>NZ_OCSR01000001.1:4800000-6008487 GCF_900230185.1 Burkholderia sp. OK233 | reverse complement strand
AAGGGGATCGGGATGGCCGCGATCTCGGGCGTCGACATCGCGATCTGGGACATCCTCGGCAAGAGCGTTGGCAAGCCGGTCTTCAAGCTGCTCGGCGGCCGAACGAAGGAGAAGATTCCGTGCTACTACTCGAAGCTCTATCGCACCGACCTGAAGGAAATGCAGGCCGAGGCGCAGAAGTTCCTCGACCAGGGCTTCCGGGCGTTCAAGATGCGCTTCGGCTACGGGCCCGCGCACGGGCAGCAGGGCGTCGTCGAGAACCTGAAGTCGGTCGCCGCGGTCCGTGAAGTGATTGGCTACGACAACGACCTGATGCTCGAGTGCTACATGGGCTGGAACCTCGAGTACGCGAAGCGGATTCTGCCGAAGCTCGAGAAGTATCAGCCGCGCTGGCTGGAAGAGCCGGTGATCGCCGACGACATCGACGGCTACGCGGAGCTGAACCAGCTGACGAGCATCCCGATCTCGGGCGGCGAGCACGAGTTCACGCTGTACGGCTTCAAGCAGCTGCTCGACCGCAAGGCGGTGTCGGTGGTCCAGTACGACACGAACCGCGTCGGCGGCATTACGATGGCGCACAAGATCAACGCGCTGTGCGAGGCGTACAGCGTGCCGGTGATCCCGCATGCGGGCCAGATGCACAACTATCACCTGACGATGAGCACGCTCGCGTCTCCGATGAGCGAGTACTTCCCGATGTTCGACGTCGAGGTCGGCAACGAGCTGTTCTATTACATCTTCGACGGCGAGCCGGTCGCCGAGAACGGCTACCTGCAGCTGCGCGACGACGTGCCGGGCCTCGGCCTCACGCTGAAGACCGAGTTCCTCGGCCAGTTCGATATCGTGGAGTGATCATGCTGCGCTGGCGCCGCTGAGGTCCGTTTGCCGCGCGGACGGGCAGGCGTCCGCGCAGAGGCGGAACGCACATGCGTTCCGCGCCGGCGGCCGGCTCCATGCCGGTTCGTCACGGCGTGACAGGCGGTCCATCAGAAGTCCGCCGCTGCCAACTACCAAAAACTGGAGACACCATGACTGTGCTGACCCCGGCCAACCCGGCTTACGACGCCGGCGAAGCCATTCCACGCCGCCGCTGGCTGCGCGTGATTCCGCCGCTGCTGCTCGCGTGCATCATCTTACATGGATCGCGTGAACATCGCGTTCGCGATGCCGGGCGGGATGAACGCCGATCTCGGCATGGACGCGACGATGGCCGGTCTAGCCGGCGGGATCTTCTTCTTCGGCTACCTGTTCCTCCAGATTCCCGGCGGCAAGCGCGCCGCGCTCGGCAGCGGCAAGAAATTCATTGCGTGGTCGCTCATCAGCTGGCCGCGCTGTCGGCGCTGACCGGCCTCGTCACGCATACGTGGGAGCTGCTGACGCTGCGCTTCCTGCTCGGCGTCGCCGAAGGCGGGATGCTGCCCGTCGTGCTGACGATGGTCAGCAACTGGTTCCCCGATCGTGAACGCGGGCGCGCGAACGCGATGGTCATCATGTTCGTGCCGCTCGCCGGGATGATCACCGCGCCGCTGTCCGGCTACATTCTCGCCGCGTACGACTGGCGCCACCTGTTCTTCAGTACGGGCGTGTTGTCGCTGCTGTTCCTGATCGTCTGGATGCTGCTCGCCGACGACGGCCCCGAGACCGCGCGCTGGGTGTCGCCGCGCGAGAAGACGTACATTCTCGACGCGCTGCGCGAAGAGCAGGAGCGCAAGCGCGCGTCGGGCAAGCCGACCTCGGCGTCGTTCGGCGCGATGATGCGCAACCCGACGATCTGGCTGCTGATCGCGATCAACTTCTGCTACCAGGTCGGCATCTACGGCTACACGATGTGGTTGCCGACGCTGCTGAAGAACCTCACGCACACCGGGATGGGCAAGATCGGCCTGCTCGCGATGCTGCCTTACATCGCGATGGTGATCGGCATGTTCGTGACGTCGTATCTGTCCGACCGGACCGGCAAGCGCCGCCTGTTCGTGCTGCTGCCGCTCGTCGGCTTCGCCGCATGCCTCGCGCTGTCGGTGCTGACGCACGAGACGATGCTCATGTCGTTCGCATTCCTGATCGGCTGCGGCTTCTTCCTGCAGGCGGCGGCCGGCGTGTTCTGGGCGATTCCGCCGAAGCTCTGCAGCCCTGAGACCGCCGGCAGTGCGCGCGGCCTGATTAACGCGCTCGGCAACCTCGGCGGCTTCTGCGGCCCGTACGCGGTCGGTGTGCTGACCCAGCACGTGAACTCGGCGGCCGGCGTGTACAGCCTTGCGGTGACGCTCGCGGTGGCCGGCCTGCTCGCGCTGACGCTGCCGAAGCGCTGCGAGGACTGAGAAACCGACTGACGGTGCGAACGCAACGAACCCACACTCGCCGCCGCACGGAATGCGTGCCGCGGCGAAACCTCGAAGGACGGAGATTCACAATGAACGACATCCTGCTGCTGGTGCAGAAATGCGCCCATACCTTCAGCTTCTACGATCTGGAGACGAAGGCGGCGCTCAAGCACATCGTGCTGCGAACTTCCCGCACGAGTTCACCGTCGACGCGGAGCGCCGCTTCGCGTACGTCGGCATCTTCGGGATCGAAACCGCATGGACGCGCGGCCAGGACGGCGATCACCGGATCGCCGAGATCGATCTGCACGAGCGCAAGCTCACGCGGATGCTCGACCTGTGGCCGTACTACCGGCCGCACGGGATGGCAAGCGACGACGACGGGCGCCTGTACGCGATGAGCGAGGCGAACGACATGCTGCTCGTGTTCGATCGTCCGCGCGAGCAGACCGGTGCCGAACCTGGCGGTGCCGTCCGGCGGCGTGAAGACGCACCTCGTCACACTGACGCGCGACGCGAGCCGCGCGTACGGCGTGCATCTGCTGTCGAACACGGTCACGCAGTTCGATCCGCGCGACGCGACGGTGACGCCGCGCGCGGTGATGCCGGGGCCGCGCCCCGAAGGCAACGCGCTGTCGAGCGACGAGAAGACGCTGTTCGTCGCGAACCGCGGCGACGACACGCTCGTCGCGATCGACACCGCGACGATGACCTGCGGCCGCCGCGTGAAGACGCGCAACGATCCGAACCGCATCTACCGGACGAGCTCGGCCGACGGCCGCGATTTGCTGCTGCTGACGAATTCGGGCGAACGGTCGATCTCGGTGTTCGACGCGGAGCGGCTTGAGGAAGTCGAGCGCATCGCGCTGCCGGCGAATCCGACCGCGCTGTCGTTCCATCCGTCGCGGCCCGCCGCCTACGTGTCGTTCCAGGACGATCACGTGCGCGAGCTCGACCTGACTGCCTGGTGCTTCGTCAACGAGATGCCAACGCTGCGCGAGCCGGACGCGTCCTATGTGCTGGCAGGCGGCCGCTGATCCGCGCGCGGACGACGCGGCGCTCGCGCTGCCCGATGCGATCGTCGACGCGCACCATCACTTGTGGCGCCTGAACGGCGACCTCCGCTATCCATGGCTGCAGGGCGCGTACGATCCCGAGCACTTCATCCTCGGCGATTACGCGGACCTGTGCCACGACTTCGGCGTCGACGAATTCCGGCGCGCAGCCGGCGGCGCGCCGGTCGTCGCGAGCGTGCACGTCGAGGCGGAGTGCCTGCGTGACGACGCGCTCGCGGAAACGCGCTGGCTGCATGACGTCGCGGCGCGTCATCCGATTCCGTCGGCCGTAGTCGCGTGGGTCGACCTGCTCGCCGACGATGCCGACGAACGCCTCGCCGAACAGGCCGCGTATCCGCTCGTGCGCGGCGTGCGCTTCAAGCCGCGCACGTCGGCGACGCCGGACGCCACGGTCGACGGCCCTGGCACGCTGAGCGACCCGCGTTGGCCGCGCGCGCTCGAACGGCTCGCCGCGCATGAGCTGCGCTGGGATCTGCGCGTGCCGTTCTGGCATCTCGACGAAACGGCCCGCGCGGCTCGGCGATGCGCCGGCCGTCGAAGTCGTGCTCGAACACGCGGGGCTGCCGTGGGACCGTTCGGACACAGGCCTCGCGCGCTGGCGGCGCGGGATGGAGGCGCTCGCCGAGCAGCCGCGCGTGTCGGTGAAGCTGTCCGAATTTGGGCTGCGCGACGCCGCATGGAACGACGCTGAGAATCGCCGGATCATCGGCGACGCGGTCGCGATCTTCGGCGCCGAACGCTGCATGTTCGCGAGCAACTTCCCGGTCGCCGGATTGCGGATCGCGTATCCGGCGCTGGTGCGGACGTTCGCGGCCGCGATGGCGGACCGGCAGCTGAGCGACGCGGCACGCCGTGCGATCTGGCATGACAACGCGATCCGGATCTATCGGATCGATCTCGACGAACCTCGCAAACTGGACACACAGACAGGACGATGATGCAGATCACCGGAGAGATGTTGATTGGCGGCGCGTCGGTACGCGGCGCGGGAGGGACGGTGTTCGCGTTCGATCCGGCGCGCGGCACGGCGCTCGAGCCGCCGTTCGGCGCGAGCAGCGCGGACGACGTCGATCGCGCGTGCCGGCTCGCGCACGTGGCGTTCGATGTGTTCCGGGCGGCGCCGTTCGAACGCGCGCGCGCTTTCTCGAGACGATCGCCGAGAACATTCTCGCGCTCGGCGACGCGCTGATCGCGCGCGCGCATCAGGAATCGGCGCTGCCGGTCGCGCGGCTCGAAGGCGAGCGCGGGCGGACGGTCGGGCAATTGCGGCTCTTTGCGTCGCACATACGCGACGGGCGCTGGCTCGCCGCGACGATCGATCCCGCGCAGCGCGAGCGCAAGCCGCTGCCACGCGCGGATCTGCGTCTGCAGAAGATTCCAGTCGGGCCGGTTGCGGTGTTCGGCGCGAGCAATTTCCCGCTTGCGTTCTCGGTCGCGGGCGGCGATACCGCATCCGCGTTCGCGGCCGGGTGCCCGGTCGTCGTGAAGGCGCATCCCGCGCATCCCGGCACGTCGGAGCTCGTCGGGCGCGCGATCCAGCAGGCCGTGCGCGCGTGTGGGCTGCCGGAAGGCACGTTCTCGCTCGTGATCGGCGCGGGCAACGCGATCGGCGAGGTGCTCGTCGCGCATCCGGCGATCAAGGCGGTCGGCTTCACCGGCTCGCGCGGCGGCGGCCTCGCGCTGATGGACATCGCCGCGAAGCGTCGCGAGCCGATTCCGGTGTATGCGGAGATGAGCAGCATCAATCCGTTCTTCGTGCTGCCGGGCGCGCTCGCGAAGCGCGGTGCGGAGATCGCGCGCGGGTTCGTCGATTCGCTGACGCTCGGCGTCGGACAGTTCTGCACGAATCCGGGGCTCGTCGTCGTGCTCGACGGCCCAGATACGCAAGCGTTCGTCGATGCGGCCGCGCAGGCGCTCGGGCAGAAGGGCGCGCAGACGATGCTGACCGCCGGCATTGCGGCCGCGTATGCGAACGGCATCGCCGGGCGTGCGGCGGGCGCGAACGTGCGTGCGCTCGCGCGCGGCGCCGACACGAACGCGAAAAGCGCCGCGTGCCCGGCGTTGTTCGCGACGACGCAGCATGCGTTCGTGTCGGATCCGCAACTCGAGGACGAAATCTTCGGGCCGACGTCGCTGATCGTGACCTGCAAGAACGTCGACGAGATGATCGCGCTCGCGGAGCACGTCGAAGGGCAGCTCACGGTGACGCTGCACGTCGAGGCGGACGACGTCGCGCTCGCGCGGCGCCTGCTGCCGACGCTCGAACGCAAGGCGGGACGGATTCTCGCGAACGGCTATCCGACCGGCGTCGAGGTGTCGCATGCGATGGTGCATGGCGGGCCGTTCCCGGCGACGTCCGATCCGCGCACGACATCGGTCGGCACGATGGCGATCGAGCGTTTTCTGCGGCCGGTTTGCTATCAGGATCTACCTGCGGAACTGCTGCCGCTCGCGCTGCAAGACGACAACCCGCTCGATCTCTGGCGGGTGCGCGACGGCCGGCTCGGCCACGGCTAACCTGGCACACGATGCAATTGCTGATCGCGCCGCATGCGCGCGCGATCAGCGCGTCGCGGCGTTAGCGCGGGATTTTGTCCTGCGTCGCCCGCGCGTCATCGACTATGACGAGTGCCTGCCAATCGACCATCGTCGAACCTCTCGCCCATGCCGACGTCGAAGCCCACTCCGTTGGTGATGGCGCCGATCTTCACGTCCTGACTGACCGCTGTACGCTCCAGACCTGCCGTATGCTTGAGACGGCTGGGACCGTCCGCTCGGGGTCGCTATGTAAACCTTTGCATAGGACATTATCAGACATAGATACGGCTTCGACGAGCAAGCCGAGACCGGCTCCGCGTTGCCCGCGTTCGGTCCTGCCCGTGCCCGATTGTTGCGAGGCGGAGATACATTATTGCTAGCTATTACATATAAAACTCGATAGCAAGGGTATACACTCATCTTCATCGACATCGCAGCGCGCGGAGTCAAGTCGCACCGCGACGTGGTTTTCGGAACTCAACGACCGTCTGTCGCACCCGACACCAAATACTGGAGGGTTCACCATGATCAGAGCACTCATTCCCGCCGTCGTTCTCGCTTCGGCTTTGGCCGCGCCGGTCGTATCGTTCGCCCAGCAATCGAACGCGCCTGAGACGCGTGCGCAAGTGCGCGCCGAGCTCGTCCAGCTCGAAAAGGCAGGCTACAACCCGGCTAATGCCAACGATACCGACTATCCGGCTGACATCCAGGCCGCAGAGGCTCGCGTGGCGGCACAAAATGCGAAAAACACGACCGCACAGGCCCCCGTAGCTGACACCAGCGGAGTGGGTGGAGTGGTCAGCGGTTCGTCGGCATCCGGTGCCCCGGCAGCCGCCCGCCCCGCAGCCAATGATGGCACGAAGCCGATTTACTTCGGCGCTCATTGAACCATCAGGTTGGCGAGCCGCTGGCGCTCCACAAGGTCGCCGAGCATCGTCCTCTGAGCGCGCAGCATCTCTGCACGCCCCCATTCCCAGAACTGGCCCGCTCTCGAGGTAACGCCCGGCAGCGGGCCAGTTTCATTTCAGATACCTCCGCCGTCGGGCTCCCGATGGCTTCGCCCAGATCCTTACGGCCCGGGCGCTTTTTGCTCACTGTCTGGCCGCGAACCCACGATGCCACAGTCGAGGGTGTCGCGAATGACTCCGCCCAGCGCCCTCATGGCCTGGGGGTTTCGAGCAACCAGCCGGCCCCTCCGCCCTCGTGACTACACCACCCTCCTGCCTTGACAAAAAAATGTCGACACGCTGGTGAGCCGCGAACTCGTGCTGCGCGCGCAGGAAGAACACAATAGCCGCAAGGCGCTCGTCTACATCAGCGATCACGGGCTGGAGATGGTTGCGTCTGAAGGGCAGCGTGGACGCGCACCGCGAGGAAATCGAAGAAGCTTTGGGGCCACACAACTCCAAACAGTTGAAGCGCTCGCTCGAGCGCCTGATCGAGAAATCACGGTTGCATTGACGGCATCCCACAGTTCCGTCGCTGGCCCGTTTCGTTGCATGCCCGGCACATGCAACAGGTCGTCTAGAACTTGTGACGCAGGCCGAGATTGACCATTTCCTGCGTGCTGGTGCCCGCGTATCCGTACGAGCCGATCGAGGCTTGCGCCGCCATCGTGCCGCCCGTGCCATTGCCGGTTTCGCCGCTCGCATGCTGATAGGCTGCGGTCACATACACATCGGTGCGCTTCGAAAGGGAATAGTCAGCGCCGAGCGAGACCTGGTGATACGTCGCGGAGGTATCGCCGCTCGACTTTGTATAGCTGTAGCCCACGCCGACCAGAAGGGCTTTGGTGGCTTGATAGTTCACGAATCCCTGACCCGTGTTGTACTTTTCGTTCGAATCGAACACCGAGGCGCTGTCGCGGCGGTACTGCGAGTTGCTGTAGGCGGCCCCGAGCGTGAACTGCCCAAGCGTATATTGGCCTGCGACGCGGGCAATCCCGAGCGAGTGCGCGGTCTGGTATCCACTGTTGATCGGGCCATCGAACGTACCGTCCGACGTGCTGTTCCAACCCGCTGCCGGACTGCGCGGGCCCGCGGACGCAGGGCTGTTCGCTGCATAGAAGTAGCCGGCGGCGAGGGCAATCGGGCCATTATTATAGGCGACCGCCGCCGAATACGATTGCTCCGAGCCGGTGCTGCCCGCGATGCCGCCGAACGAGTACATCGCTTCAAACTGCAGACCCGACCAGACCGGCGACGTGTACTTGACCGCGTTGTTCACGCGGAAGCTGTTGTCGTAGTTGTCGACGTCGCCCGCGGTCGCGAATGCGCTGCCAAAATAGTTGTCCTCGGTGATGCCCTGTACGAGATCGATCAGCGGATCGTACTGGCGGCCGAGCGTCACGGAACCCAGCGAATCGCTTGTCAAACCGACGTAGGCCTGCCGCCCGAATAGCCGGCTGCCTTGCCCCAGTTTGCCGGTGCTCGGATCGAAACCGTTTTCGAGCTGGAAGATGGCTTTCAGGCCGCCGCCAAGATCTTCCGTTCCCTTGATGCCCCAACGTGTACCCGACAGATTGCCTGCACTACTGTTACCGAGAGCCCAGAGATTCTTGTTGCCCTGTGCGTTGTGCACGTAGGTCAGCGACGTATCGATCGTGCCGTACAAGGTCACGCTGCTTTGCGCATGCGCGGCGCCGGCGGACGCGAGCGCGGCCAGTGAAATCATCGAAAAGGTGGTGCGTTTCATCTCATCTCCTGGGTTGGACGTCAATCCTCATGCAGCGAGACTAATCGCGCAAAACAGTAATGTAAAAAGTCGAAATTTAGATCGTGTCCGATATGCGACATCTGATAATTAACCATCCTTTCAATTAATGAAAAACAGAGTTGTGGTCATAAAGGAACTTGTCCGAAATGTCCCTGAATTCGGCCGAATTCCGTCCCGCGCAAGCAGAAAGCATGCTTGCCGTAAGCTTCAGTTCAACGCGCCACGAATATTGCAAACCAGGAAATAATCAATTTCCTTTTGCGGAATTAATAAAATATTATCGGCGCGATACATTGCTTGCCGTTTACCGTATCCGTAGACAGCCGATGCCTACGCTTAACGCGGCTTCGGCCGCGTTTTTTGTCTGCAGCGTTCGCCGAACCGGGCGGTTTGCTCACAGTCGATGCCCAGAAGATAGCGTTCCGCCCAAGCATTGCCGCCTGGGCGCTCAGCAACCGTCTGAAGAAAGCGAGCCCTTGCGGCGTGCCACGGAAGCGCTTAAGGGCTTGCTACTCCGACATCCCCGGTGATCTCAACCTTCACCTTAGGGGAGCCCGCAAAACGCTTGCGCACGCCGAATCCATGCCAGCAGACCGCCATCACCGAGATCAGCAGCAGGCTAATGTAGAGCACGTTCTGGTTCGGCGGCTGAATCCCGACATACACGAGCACTGCCCCGCCGAGCACCGCGAGAAGCGCGATCGGCTTCGACCACACACCGAGGTTGAACGGTCCCTTACGCACCCACGTCTTGCCCTCCGTGTTCAGACCGGCCGCGACCGGTATCACATACGACACGTAAAGGAACACCGCGCTGCCCGTCGCGAGAACAGCAAACGCATCGCCGTAAAGCGTTGCCGCGAAAGCGAGGAACGCCGACACCCAGATCGCCGCGCCCGGCGTGCTGTGCGTATCGTTGACCTTCTTGAGCCAATTCGATGCCGGCAGTCCGCCGTCGCGGGCAAACGCATCCATCATCTGTGAGCAGGACGTGAGGCTCGCGAGGCCGCACAGGTAGTTCGACAGGAAGATGCCGATACCGAGCGGCACGCGCAGCCATGTCGGCAATGTGCCGAGCAGCGCATTGGCTAACGTTGCCCCCCATAGATTGAAAATCTGCCCGTAACCCGCGCCAAGTCTCGCCTCCAGGGACATCCGCCTGCATGGAAACGCGCTCGAAGCCAATGTCTGTCGGCCGGCGCATGCGCGGCCTGCAGCGAGAAGGCTTTGTCCGCAGCGATCAAGGCGACGGGTTACTCGGGTGGCAAGTCGACGTGGCGAACGACTGATTTCTGGCCTTGTTGCCATAGCTGAAGCGACCGACCTTGAGATCGATGATGACCAGGCGTCTCAAACGTCGATGAAAAAACACCAGATCGACCCTGAACCACGTGTTGTCGATTCTCAGGCGGCGCTGCCGGCCGACGAAAGCGAAGTCGTCGCCAAGTTCCAGCAGGAAATCCGCCAGATGCTGGATCAGCGCCTCATCAAGATCCGACTCCGAGTACTCGTCCTTGATGTCGGGGAACTCGAGGACGAACGGGTCGATGACGCGACATACGCAACGACCGTCGAGCGTCCGTAGTCAGATCGGAACCAACCTTCGGATGTCTGCGATAGGGCTTGGTTCAACATCTGCAACTGTGGCCGGTTTGCGACGGCCGCGCCAAGTCGCGTTCGGTAAAACGTTCGTTTTATCGAACGCTCCGGCGTGAACTGCCGGAGCGTTCGGCCGGCCGAATCACGGCGTAGCATGAACACCGCGTAGGCACCGAGGGCTGCCGTTTTCGGATCGAGCCCCTTGAACTGGAAAGAAAGGTCTCCACCTCACCATCCAGCGCCAATGAGAGCGCAACGCCGAACACAGCCTTTGGTGGCAGTCGAACGTCGTCCTCGGCAATCAAGTCAAATTCGCGTGGGCGCACCTGCATATTTTGGGTGTCCAATCACCTTAACGTTCAAGCCAACTGACAAACACACCTTAGCCATGGGATCATCTTGCCGGATCTAAAATAAATGGACGTTACTTGGCATGCCTCCCCTCGCCGTCGATCCTGCTGTTACAGCCTTTCGCCGTGTGACCTCTAAACAATGGCACGCGCTTTCAGGTAAGGCCGCGATTAACACCGCACTCGCAATCTTTAAGGAAAATCACCCGCCCCAGGCTGACCTTATCGGCGTGGAAGCGGCTGAGTACCTGGAGCAATTCATAGCAGCCACGCAAGAACATATTCAGCGTGCACATTCAGGGTATGGGGGCGTACGCTGGCTATGGTATTTGCGGAGAGCGCCGGATGCCTTCTTTTCCGGAAGTTATGGCACGACCATCGGATACGATAGATTCCTTGCGGAGATCGTGTCGTCAGCTTTCGCTAGGGAGGACCGGAGCGAGTTAGCCACCCGAATCACGTTCAAGGTTGACGACGCTGCTATCCGTCATGTCGCCTCGTTCGTCGGTCGGGTAAAACTGCTTTCGCAGCTACATATTCTCTATCGACGCGTAGGCAAAGGTGCAACGCTTGATGCACGTCAGCCGATCCTAGTCGCGAGGACTCCAGCCGACGTTGAAAATGCGATTGCAATATATGATCAGCGGCACGACCGTTCACATGAATTCTTCGGTTCGGGTCTTGGTTTGGCCACTGTCGAGCCAAGTTCCTCGGATTTCGTGGAAGCGGCTGAGCGCTTCGGCCTGACCGCCTTCTTGTCCTTTGGCTGCCACCCGAGCTACTACCCCTCCATCCAATACCCAGACGCTAATGGCGCTCAAATGGAAGTGACAGTGGAGGCGCGTCATATGCTCAAGGCATTAGATTTACGGAATGTTCTCCAGCCTTTTGATGGTGAAGCTGGGTCGCCCGAGTACCTGCGCGATGTCGCATCGCTAATCCAACTACTCGTCATGTTGCCTGCTTTGATGACACAGGCCCCTTGGGCGTTCGGGTCCATCCTACAACAGGGCTACTTCTTCTGTGGTGCGAAGCGGCTAGAAGCCCTATTCGACGCCTATCTTCCAGAAGTCGCAGCCATACTCACAAGAGAAACACCGGGGTTCCGATGGTCTACCACGGCTGCCGAATGGCTGGAGGACGTCAACCAGGTCAACGCGTCCCCGTGGCCCTTAATAGCTGGCAACGTTTGTCGCCAATACGCGGAGCAGTACTTGCTCGACATTACTGGCTCCTCCCACGCATTTCTGCAAAGACTCGAAATGTCTAGCAGGCCGGTGAAATACCTCATGTAGCGGTCATCCGGAACGCAGGCGTAAACGTTGAACGTATGTCATCAATGAGAGCGAGATGGAACGGATGCGTGGGCCAGATGGTTTTACCGAATCAATTTTCACGGTGTTGAAGCTGGACGATTTTGTGCCGAAGGACCATCCGTTGCGTCCGATTCGTACCTGGCTCAATGACGCGCTTAAACGCATGGACGATGTTTTCGCGCGGATGTACGAGGCTGACGCGAAAGGAGGTCGGCCGAGCATCGCGCCGGAGAAGCTGGTGCGAGCTCTTTTGCTGCAGGTGCTGTACTCAATTCGTAGCGAGCGCATGCTGGTGGAACAGATTTCCTACAACATGCTGTTCCGCTGGTTCGTCGGCCTGCCGATGGACGGGACCGTGTGGGACCACTCGACGTTCAGCAAGAACCGCGACCGGTTGCTCGAACACGATGTGCTGGTGTTGCTGTTCAACGAGACAGTCGAGACCGCGCGCGAGCGCGGATATCTTTCTGGGGAGCACTTTAGCGTCGACGGCACGTTGATTCAGGCATGGGCCGGGCATAAGAGCTTCGTGCCGAAGGCAAGTCCAGACGAAGACGACACGCCTCCTGACGAACCGCCAGCGCCGAATGACAACTGGCACGGACAGAAACGCAGTAACGAGACGCACCAATCCACGACGGACGAGCAGGCACGCCTGTTTCGCAAGAGCAAGGGAACCGGAGCGATGCTCTGTTATATGGGCCACGTGCTGACAGACAACCGGCACGGCCTTGTGGTCAACGCACAGGTGACGCTGGCGACGGGCACCGCCGAGCGCGACGCGGCCGGGCTGATGCTTGCTGATGCCGCGAGTGTTGCGCCGCTCGGCATCACGGTCGGCGCGGACAAAAACTACGACACCGCCGGCTTCGTAGCCAGTTGTCGCGCGAATCGCGTCACGCCGCATGTGGCGCAAAACGATGGACGTCCAGGAGGCTCAGCAATTGACGAGCGAACTACGCGCTGGCCGGGTTACGCGGTCAGCCAGCAAAAACGTAAGCGCATTGAGCAGGTGTTCGGATGGGGCAAGACAGTCGGACGGATTCGACAAGCGATGTACCGAGGACTTGAACGCGTAGACCAGCTCTTCGTGCTGACGCAGGTCGGCTACAACCTGACGCGTATGCGCACACTTGCCGGTTGAGGGGCACGAAGCAATGGGTAACACCGATATCGTGAACCCGCGAGCAACGTCGAATGCCCGCAAACGTGTTCCGCGTTTCAAAAGTGCGAACCCAGCATCCGTCGTAATGCACCTGAGCGCATCAACGACGGATATTTCAACGGCCTGCTAGGGCGCCAACGCTGGGCAACGTGCGCGGGGCAGCGTTCGAATTGCAGTGTCAAGAGATTATTGATCGGTCACCTTGGGCACCCCCGCCAGCCATTAGGGAACTTCGCGGGCGACCACTTCGGCGTGCCGGCCAAAGACTCACGGACATCGATGCTTTGGCAGCAAGGGACGGAGTACTATTGATTGTTTCATGCAAGAGCAGGATCTACGACCGTGAATACGACCGGGGTACTTATCGTGTCGTTCAGAATGAGCGATCCAGTATTGACGACGCAGTGACGCAATGGGATTCGGTTGTAGAAGGACTCAATCGTGAACCTACCGGCGACAACTTCGACTTTTCAGCCTTCAAAGAGATTGTCGGTGTCGTATGCACGCCTTTCCCCGTTTATACCAGCAGCCAACAGAGCTTAAGATTTGTCAGGGACGGACTGCGAGCGAGTTGCTCCGCGCACGAGTTGCGGGACTGGTTGCAATAGCGGTCGGCAACTACGGCGAATATAACTGACGCGAGTCCGCCCTGCCGCATGAACGCGTAATTGGGTTACCTGCTTTCGAATCGCGGGCTTCTCAGGATCATGGGGAGTCTCTACCGGCATGGCAGACCTGCTTACAAGACGGCGTAACTGATCAGTTCATCCTGATCCTGGCCATCTCGTCATGTATGGCCGCAGCGGCAGCGTGGAGGCGCTGCAATGCATCGCGAACAGCGTGCAGCTCGTTTCTTACGCCGATGGCCGAATCAGAGTCGATCATGTCGACACACGCAGCCATGGCACGAGAACGTCCTTCATCGATGATCTGACAAGCTTCATAACGCTCAGTCGCAGATTTTGCCTGTGTATTGTCCATAGGCGGTCTCCTTTCGCGCGAGTAAGACCGGTTGATTCTGAGGCTTCGTTATGGGCTAGGAATGCACAACGTGTAGCCGCAACGCACGATCAATGGAATCAAATACCTGCCAAGTTCTGACGACGGTCCGTCAAACTCCGTATCGTCGTTGCAGCACGTCCTTATCCAGCAACGCTTTGCCGTTCAAAACGTGCCGATCAGGTCGGTCCGATCGACAGCTGCCACGACATCCCCGTTGTGAACCTTTTCGAATACGGGCGCTTCCTGCATCCCTCCTGCGGCACCGATCTCGCCGTCATGAGCATTCGGTGCGAAGCCGAGTTCGATCAGACGTTGGCGTTCGGCTTTCGCGTCGTCGACGCAGACTGCGACATGGCCGTACCCGTCGCCATGCGTATAGGGTTCGGCGCGGGAGCGTCGATGCGCCGGCAAGATCCGTCTCGTCGTCGCCACCTGCGGATGCTAAAGTCCTTGCATCCGCCGGCTTTCAACGAAAAGAAGGGGACCGTCATGGCAAACAGAACCTCCCTGCTCCAGCGCGCGGCAGCCGCCGCTGCTTTCTTTGTGCTGATCGCGAGCCATGTGGCCCGCGCCGAAGATAGCGTCGCGCCGGTTCACCCGGCCGCTCGCGATATTGCCCAGGAAGAGCGCAACCGCGCGCTAGTCGTGAACTTCTACGATGCGGTGTTCAACCGGCACGATCTCAGGACTGCTAGCACCGTGCTCGCACCGAATTACATTCAGCACAATCCGCATGTGCCCACCGGGTCCGCGCCGTTCATCAGCTTCTTTACCGAATACTTCAAGCATGCCCCCGATGCCCGCTCGGCCATCGTGCGCAGTGCGACCGACGGCGATCTCGTCTTTCTGCATGTTCACTCGACCGGCAACCCGCAAGACCGCGGCAACGCCATCGTGGATATCTTCCGCGTCGAGCACGGCAAGATCGCTGAGCACTGGGATGTGGTTCAACCCGTGCCCGAGCAGTCAGCCAACGACAACACGATGTTCTAGTCGCTCCGGCGAAACACGCTGTCTGCCGCGGGTCTCGCCTCGCGACAGACAGCGCGCCGCGGTTCAATCGCGGCTGCCGAACACTGCCTCCCCTTCGAACAGCGTTATCACCGTGTCGACCTCGGAGATTCGATGCGGCGCAACCTCGCGCAGATCGCCGCTCAAGACCGCAAGCGATGCCGGCCGTCCCGCCGATAGCCACCCCGCCTGAACGTCGAAACGCAAGCTAAACGCCGAATTCGGCGTATAGCGGCCCGCCCTTTCTGCGTTAGCGTTCTTTATCCAGCCGTGATAGTGGCGTTTGCTTCGTTCGCCAGTGCTGCTCTAGCTGCGGGAGGCGCTCTTGCGCCCACTTCGTACGACGCTCGGTACTGAGCAATTCGACAAACTGCGTCAGGCAACCGTCACGCTTGCACTTAACGACCTTGAGCAAGTGTCAAATGACACAAAGTCGTCCGGACCCAAAGACCAGTTTATAAGGCACAGCCAGCAGGGGTATTCGCCGGCATATCGCCCTGCCACATCGATGAATCAGCCTCCGTGCTGGCGAGGTTATCGTTGCGCGCGTCGATCCACTCAACCGCCCATTGGCGCGCAACCTCGATCGCCTCGTCTTCAGATGACCGGGATCGGTCAGGCATCGGGACCGAACTTTACGAACCGCCGGTACGCCGCTCCAGTTCCGCTGTCGTGCGCTCCAGCTCCTGCACGATCATCGCCTCATCGGGCAACACCGTCTGGTATTCCGCCGCAAGAATCTTGTTCGGCAGGTTGTCCAGCGCGTAGTGTGCTTCGGCCGCGCCTTTTTCGGCGCAAAGGATCAGACCGACAGGTGGATTCTCCCCAGGCTTCATCCAGTGCTCGCGCGCGTAGTTCAGATAGAGATGCATCTGCCCGGCGTCCGCATAGCTGAAGCGGCCGACCTTGAGATCGATGATGACCAGGCATCTCAACCGTCGATGGAAAAACACCAGATCGACCCTGAACCACGTGTCGTCGATTCTCAGGCGGCGCTGCCGGCCGACGAAAGCGAAGTCGTCGCCGAGCTCCAGCAGGAAATCCGCCAGATGCTGGATCAGCGCCTCCTCAAGATCCGACTCCGAGTACTCGTCCTTGATGTCGAGAAACTCGAGGACGAACGGGTCGCGAATCGCCTCCTCTGGCGTGAGGAGATCACCCGGCTGGGCATCAGCGGCTTTTCTGAGCAGCGCCGCCTTGTTGCGAGACAGCGCCAGCCGCTCGTAAAGCTGGCTACCGATCTGGCGGTCGAGCTGGCGCACCGACCAGCCTTCGCGCAACGCCTCTGTTTCATAGAAAGCGCGCGCGGCCGCCGTCTTCACAGAAAGCAGGCGCACATAGGCGGACCACGGCAACGTAAAACGGGTGGCGAGCGCCATGTAATCGGGCGCTGTTGCCGTGGTGTCGACAACGTCTTTCGCCGGCAGCGATTTTCCAGACACTGTCTGGAAAATCTCCGCCGCCGGCCAGGCGGAATAAAACGCGCGCATGCTGGCCAGATTCGCCCGGCCGAATCCGCGTCCGAAACGGCGCGTCAGGTCTTCCGCGAGCCGGGCGATCAGCGCCTGTCCGTAGCCGGCGCGCGCCTGCCCGCCCTGCTCGCTGGCGACGATCCGCCGCCCGATCTCCCAGTAGGCGGCGGTCATCACGGCATTGACGTTGCGTGCCGCCGTGCGTCGCGCCGATTCGACGACACCGACCACTTCCTTGTGAAGCCCGGCGTAGTCGCCGGGCGCGATTGCCACCTTCGTCATGACGCGTTGACGGCATCCTTGAACGCCTTGCCCGCCGTGAACTTGACCGTCTTCGCCGCGGGGATCTGGATTTCGGCGCCGGTCGCCGGATTGCGGCCGACCCGTGCGGCGCGCGCACCCGTGGAAAACGAGCCGAAGCCGATCAGCTGGACGGTATCGCCCTTCGTCACCGCGCCGGTGATCGCAGCAATCACTGCGTCGATCATCTCGCCGGTCGCGGCCTTGCTTTCATCGGTTACCGCCGCGACCGCATCCACCAGTTCCTGCTTGTTCATTGTTGATTCCTCGTTGTGGTTGGGATGTCGCCACCCTTCTATGAGCAGGAAGTTGTCAAGGCCTTTCGGCGGACTGACTCACAAAGCATCGATCAGCTCCTTCTGCGCAGAGCACGTAATCGGGGTCAAGGGCAGGCGAAGCCTGGGGGCAGCGGACCCTTGACACACGAAGGGATCGATATGCTGACGTATGCCGGGCGAGCGCACGCTCGCCCGGCATACAAGCGCATTGTGCATCAACATCTGCTGTGATCCGATCTACGTCGCTCCTACGGGTCTGAAGCCGATCGTTGCGCGCGTCAGACGTGACGTCCGACCACCTTCTATCCGCTGGCGACTCGCCAGCCTTATCCTGCATGCGCATTGCGTCGTGGGACGGCATTGTCAAGTTGTTGGGCCGGTCACGTAAGATGGCGAGATGAAGAAATCGAAATCGCTCTATCACGGTCACCGTTTTCCGGCGGCAGTCATCAGTTGCGCCGTGCGCTGGTATTTCCGTTTTCAGTTGAGCTTGCGCGACATCGAGGAGCTGCTCTTCGAGCGCGGGATCATCGTGACATACGAGACGATTCGATGCTGGTGCGACAAGTTCGGCAAGGGCTTCGCTCATCGAGCGAAAGCCGCACGGCGCAAGCCCGGTAGCACGTGGCACCTCGACGAGATGTTCATCGCGCTGCGAGGCGAGCCGTACCTGTTGTGGCGAGCGGTCGATGAGCACGGCGCCGAACTGGACATCCTGGTGCAAAAGCGGCGTGATAAGGCCGCCGCCAAACGTTTCTTCAAGCGTGTGCTGCGCTCAAGCCCGGTCCCGCGCAAGATTGTCACCGATCAGTTGCGCAGCTACCCGGCCGCAAAAGCTGAGATCCCGGAGCTCGCGAACGTGAAGCACGTGTTCGTCAAGGCGGCGGCACGGGTGAACAACCGCGCCGAGAACAGCCACCAGCCGACCCGCGAACGTGAGCGTCGCATGCGCGGCTTTCGCGACCCAAAACGCACACAGAAATTTCTCACGTGCTTCGAGCCGATCCCGCAACATTTTGCGCTCAAACGGCATCTGTTGCGCGCTTCACTCTATCGCAAACAGCTCCTTGCCCGGTTCGTCGCCTGGCGCGAATTTACCGAGATCACCCAAAATCCGTTGATCGCTTTCTGACCAGTCGTCGCACTGATCGTCGTGACGTCCTGCTCTCGGCAAGTTGACAAAGCCCTTGAATTCGACATCCGGATAAGCACGGTGAAAGGTCTTGACTGCGGGCGGAAACACGCTATGCATTGCCGTGCGCGTGAAACCAATGCCGAGCCACCCGCGCTTGCCAATGCCTATTTCGCGTGTGCCAAGCGTCGCCCGCTCGTAGCTGGAAAGGATCTGACGCGCCTCGACACAGAAATAGAGCCCGGCATCTGTCAGGCGCAGCGGCCGGCCGCTACCGTCGAAGAGTCGAACCCCGAGGCCTTGTTCCGGCAAGCTGATCTGCCGGCTCAAGGCGGGCTGCGCGACGTGAAGGCGTTCCACAGCTCGGCTGAAATTGAGCTCTTCCCCGAGCAAGATTAAATATTGCCGGTGCCGAAAGTTCATCGTGGCAACTGGTTGATCAGAAGAAGTGCGCGATCAGCAGTCCCTCGGTTACGACGCCGAGAATCGTACTGACCAGGATTGTCGCAGTGGCGTCACCCGTATACGTGTTGCTCTTGAGCGCGAACATCGCGGCCGCGGTCGCAGTCGGCACGGCCCCCGTGATGACGGTTTGGTGCGCGGGTGCGCCCGCTACGCCGAACAGTACGGCGCCGAGCGCCATTAAAGCGGGCTGCAGGAGGTTCTTGATACCCAGATTCGTCAGGACGTCGGCGTTGATCACGAAGCGCTCGCCATAGAGTATCAGTCCGAGCGCGAACAGTGAGGTGCCGCCGGCGGCCTTTGCGATCAGGTCGACGGATGTCAGTACCGGTCCGGGCAGCGTGACGCGGCAGAAGCTCAGGATCATGCCGGAAATCGGCAGCCAGACAATGGGATTGATGACGGCGCGTGCGATACTTTGTCCGAAAACCCGCAACACATCTGGCCAATCCGTTCCAGCATGATTCTTGTCGCCCAGTCCGGTCAGGACTATGGTCAGTGGCAGCATAAAGATGCTGGTGATTAGATTACCGACCAGCACTGCCAGAAATCCCTCCGGCCCGAACACTGCGGCGAGAATTGGAGCGCCGAAGTAAGCCATGTCAGGGAAAGCACACACCAGCGCCTGCATGGTAGCGGTGCGCAGGTCATGCCTGAATATGAAGCGGCCGACGCCCAGCGCAATTACATACGTGCCCATCAGACCAAACGTCAGGCACAGCGCAAAGCCCACGTTGTGCAGCTTGTCCGGCGAGGTCTTGACCGCGCCTTCAAACAGGGCAAAAGGTAGCGCAAACCGAATCACGAGGGACGCCAGCACGTCGGCATCGTCGTGTTTCAACAAGCCTATGCGAACCGAGAGCCAGCCAAGCATGATGACGAACGCAATCGGCAACAGCCCATTGAGAATAGTGTCGATCAAAGGAGTACTCCTGTTTTTTAGCCGACTTATATCGCACTACTTTTGATCAGCTTGTAGGGCACGTAGTGCGGCGTCCAAATCTTGCCGCGAATCAAGCCCTCTATCTGGTCAGTGCTCACGCCCGTGGTCAAACCGTCCTTGTGCGCTTGTAGTGCTACGGCGAGGGCGACCGTGACCGCGACCTCGCGCAACGCGGTCACGGGCGGCAGCAGATTCTTGCCGGCGTCGCTACGGGCTGGCGACGCCGAGGCGAGCGCTTTCGCGGCCGCCATGAACATCGAGTCGGTCACGCGTACGGCTTTGACCGCAAGGGCGCCGAGCCCGACGCCCGGAAAAATGTAGGAGTTGTTGGTCTGGTCGACTTTGAACCTGGCGCCATCGCGTTCGAGAGGCGCAAACGGACTGCCTGTGCCGATGACCGCTCTACCCCCGCTCCATGTTTCCAGATCTGCAGGGGTCGCCTCGGCGCGCGAGGTCGGATTGGACAGTGGAAAGATGACGGGACGCTGGTTGTACTGCGCCATTGCACGGACCACCGGTTCGGAGAACGCGCCTGCCTGTCCCGACACGCCGATCAGGACAGTGGGCTTCGCGTTGCGCACGACATCCAGGAGCGTGACCCTGTCTGGATGATCGAGCGTCCAGTTGCCGATGAGCGACTTCTCCTGCAGGAAAGGTT
Source organism: Burkholderia sp. OK233 (assembly GCF_900230185.1). Classification (GTDB taxonomy): domain Bacteria; phylum Pseudomonadota; class Gammaproteobacteria; order Burkholderiales; family Burkholderiaceae; genus Paraburkholderia. Next base: position 5,988,149 of record NZ_OCSR01000001.1, on the reverse strand, counting down.
GCTGGAAAGTAGCGATACCGTCCATCCCTTCAAGCAGCAGCCCGTCGCGATCGATCATGAAAAAGCGTCTGGCGGCTTTGCTATCCGGCAGTCCGGCGTCGGTCAACGCCTTGCAAATGAGACTCGCAATTCCGCAGCCGGCCGAGCCTGCTCCCATCACGGCAATGCGCTGCTCTGTCAGCGGCACGCCGGTAACGTTGATGGCCGACAGCAGCGTGCCTGTCGCCACCGCCGCGGTCCCCTGCACATCGTCATTAAATGTACATAGACGGTCGCGATAGCGTTCGAGCATGCGGGTCGCGTTGTTCTTGGCGAAATCCTCCCACTGCAGCAAAACGTGCGGCCAGCGCTTTACGACGGCTTTGACGAAGGCTTCGATAAAGTCATCGTATTCCTCACCGCGCACACGCTCGTGGCGCCAACCGATGTAAAACGGATCGCCTAGGCAATCGGGATTGTCGGTGCCAACATCGAGCATGACGGGCAGTGTGGTCGCAGGGTGGAGTCCACCGCAGCCCGTATAGAGTGCCAGTTTGCCGATCGGGATGCCCATACCGCCCGCGCCCTGGTCACCGAGGCCGAGGATCCGCTCGCCATCCGTCACCACGATGGCCTCGATTTTGTCAAAGCGCGGATGTGCGAGGATCGACTGGAGCCGCTTCTTGTGCGGCAAGCTCAGGAACAGGCCTCGCGGCTTGCGGAACAATCGGCTGAATTGCTGGCAGCCCGCCCCGACCGTTGGCGTATAGACAATCGGTAACAACTCTTCGACGTTCTGCACGAGCAAGGCGAAAAATAGCGTCTCATTGGTGTCCTGCAGATCACGCAGAAACGCATAGCGCTCCAGATCGGTAGTGAAACTACGCAATGCCTGCAGGCGGCGTGACACCTGCTCTTCAAGGGTACCGATGCTGGGCGGCAAGAGCCCGTGCAGATCGAACGTGTCGCGCTCCGTCTCTGTGAACGCGGTTCCTTTATTCAACAACGGGTTGGCGAGTAACTCATAACCGGAACGCGAAGTTTCGAGGATCGCTGCAACGGCGTCGCTCGTCGGTGCCTTGGGCATGAGGAATCTCCTCGATGGTGCTACACCACGTCCGGAAAGCCCTCGCAGTGTATTGATGGGCGCATTGCCGGGGCGCTTTCGCACACCGGTCGCGCAGGGGAATAACGGTAGTTAGTCTAGCTGGCAAAAGCGCTGACAGCTGATTTTCACGCGGAAAAGGTGATTTTCGTTTGGCTCATTGCTTGACGCGGTCGTCAGCATGGTAAGAATCCCGAGCAGTTATGGTGCACATAAGCATGGTGAATTTTCGGGCGCGGGTGGGTGGCCCACCTAATTGCGCAGGCTCGTTGACTTGGACTGAATTCTGACCCACTGACGCGGTAATCCTGGATCAGGATTCAGTCCAAATCAACAATCTGCGAGAGCGTTCAAAGTGGCCACCCAGACGCTTCAGTTCGTCCTCTATGAGGAACGGCACGACCGTGGTAAGTTGTACGGCTGCCTCTTCATTATTGCTAAAGCCCGTGAGCCACGGTGACCTCTGCACCGGTATCCGTGAAGACATAGTAGGGAGCGGTGAACTCTTCGAGCCAGAAGCCGGTCGGCTTGCCGGTGTTGCCAAGCACGTTGTGCGAAGTCAAAACCATCAAAATCTTCATTGTAAGTCTCCGTTCATTGAGACGAATGCCCGAGGGGGCATCGCCGGGTGGCACTCTCAAAATCGATGTCCTTGGTTGAGTCGGTTGCCGCCCACCGCCTTCACCGAAAGAGTTTGAGCAGACGTGAAGAACCCTACTTCGAATAGCCTCGCCAGACCATACGCACATGGGATGCCGGAAAGCGCTCTTCGGGTGGAAGACCCATACGAAGGTATAGCGGATATTGCGCGTCCGGATGGGTCCCGGCTGCATGACGAGAGCGGTCCGCCTCGTCGGCGTCCCCGAGACCGACCTTCGATCCGATGCGATATACGGTCGTATGAGTTCCACACGCTTTTTCAGAGGGAGTGCCACCCATTCGTACAATGGTTTTCAACCGCGGGACCGTTTATCTTGGTGTCATCGCGAGCGGCTGTCTCGCGCGCAGCCGACCAGGAGGGCGAGTCGTGAATGCAAGAGAAATGGCAGATCCGGTGACCAGTCTGCACGACGTCGCACTCTCATCAGAACCGCACTTGCTTCAGACCGACGCCCACACAGTGAATGCGCTCTCCGAGCGCGTGCTCAAAACACTCGTACTTGCCGTCTGTGGGTGGTCGTTGATTGAAGCGCCACTAGAGCTTGGTGTATCCGACGCCTACGCAGGGGTGCTTGCCTTGCTCCTGTCGAAGCTCGTGGTGGTCGGCACAGGCCTCGCCGCCGTTGCCAAAGCACGCTTCGCTCGCGAAACGTTTGCCTTTATCTGCGGTGCGAGCGTGTTGGCTATCGCACCCGGACTACCGATGGAATTCAAGCAATCCTTCGCGATCGCCATGATCTCGACAGTCGAATGCTTCACCAAGGCCGCGTGCGTGTTGGCATTCGGCGTCGTATCGTCGCGAGCAAAGCAGTCGCGCCGACAATAGCGTCCGCAGTAGAAATCCAGCGGCACATGACGCGCCCATTTGAGGAGGTGGATATGCCCCACGTACTGCACAACTGGATTTTTGTGGGCAGTAACGCCTACGACGAATACACCTTCGTCCCGTGGCTCAACAAGAACATATACCGTCGGACGGTGGATCTGAGTCGTGTGTGCCTGCTGTAAATCTACGGCGCGTGAGTTCGATTCATCAGGAGAAACGGTGTCTCTGCTGTAGCGCTGGTTGCGCTGCCCCGTAAAGGTGACCTTGAAGCGTCATGAAAACAGGAAAGACTGCGTGCAATATGTAGCGATAAGTCCGAACATTGCTTACTATACGAAAAGTATCCGCGTGAGGTTAACGTAACGAACTTTTCGAAGATCGGGCGATGAAACACGACAGCGTTGGGGCGGGAAGTGAATCATTGCGGGACTCGATCGTTTATGTGGTCGACGACGATGAATCTATTCGAGGCTCGCTAACCACTCTGCTCATGTCGGTTGGAATTCACGTGCGGGCATTCGAGTCGGCCGACGAATTTCTGGCCGCGGAGATGCCCGACGTGCCGAGTTGTCTCATTCTTGATGTTCGCCTCCGGGGCGCGAGCGGCCTGACCTTGCAGCAGGAGCCGTTTAAAGAAGGTGTTCGATTTCCGATCATCTTTCTGACCGGGCACGGTGATATCGAAATGTCCGTCAAGGCAATGAAGGCCGGTGCTTTCGATTTCATGACAAAGCCGTTCAAGGATCAGGATCTGATCGATACGATCGCCGCTGCCCTGAAAAGGGATAGCGAATTAAGGCGCCAGTACAGGATTGTTGCCGGCATCCGGCAAACTTATGATTCACTAACCGCGCGCGAGCGGGAAGTCATCAGGCTGGTCGCCGATGGGCTGTTGAACAAGCAGATCGCCGACCGCCTGCGTCTGAGCGAGGTGACGGTCAAGATCCATCGGGCGCAAGCCATGCACAAGCTGAATGCGGACTCAGTGGCCGATGTCGTCAAAAAGTTGCAACAGGTACCGCCGGTCCAGTAAGGCGCCAGGTAGAAGTTTGCGCATTTCGCTTCGCTGCGACCCCATCTGAAGCGCCGGGAACGGCCCCGGGCTAATACGAACTGTCACTAAAATCATTCGAAGGTCTTATTGTCACGTTGTCTGCGGGCTTGTAATTTGCCTATAGGATTCACCTTTCCGAATCCTTTCGACGCCCTGCGGACTCGCGATGAAATTACAACGCTCTGCGGCAGTTATTGGGGTGGTAGACGATGACGAATCCGTCCGGATGGCGATATCCAGTTCGCTTCGTTCGGCGACCTGGAAGGTCATTGCCTATTCGTCCGCCAGCCATCTGCTAGGTGACACGCGCCGGTCGCAACTGAAGCTTGTCGTCGCGGATATCCACATGCCGGGCGTGGACGGTTTCGGGCTGCTCGAGTCGATCAACCTATGGAAGCGGCCGATTCCTGTTATTTTCATTACCGCCTACGCGATGCAGGAACTTCAGGAGCGGGCCCAAGCCGGCGGAGTCGCCGGTTTCTTCTCAAAGCCAGTGGACGACGCGGGACTGCTCGCCCTGATTGGCAAAATACTGCAGAAGTAACCTGACGGCCGCTCCGTCGCCCACGCCGAGCAGTGGCCGAAGAAAGGCCGCCGCGCTGCCGCTTGTTCAAAGCATCCGAACGTATTAGACGAACATGCGCCTGCACAACGCATCACACCACATCGGACGATAGAATCGCGCGGCGTTCGCGCTTACCCTTCAATCCACTCTCTTCGTGTCTTTGCCTGCGAGGTGCAAGATGGATCAGCTTTACATGTTGCGTGCATTCGTTGCTGCCGCGCGGTATCAAAGTTTTAGCAAGGCCGCCGATTCCTTGAATGTGACCACCGGGTCAATATCGAAAGCGATCGCCAAGCTCGAGGGATGCATCCAGACGAGGGTCTTGCTCAGGACAACCAGGTCCGTCTCCTTGACTGACGCCGCACAGCCCTACTATCTGAGTTGCTGCCGTTTGCTTGAAGAACTCGATGAAGCGAACCGTCGCATTTCGCATGAGCACGAAGTCAACGGCGGCAGGCTGCGGCTTGTCGTGCACCCCATGCTGATGAGCGAAACGTTCTCCAGCCTGGTGCGGCGCTATCGCGCCATTGCACCCAATGTGAGTCTCGTTGTTTCGGTTCAGGATTGCGTCACGAATCTGTATGACGGCCGGTTCGATATAGCGATTCTTCCACCTCATCTTGTAGAGCAATCCGCCGTGATTCGCAGGACGCTGTGCAGGTCGCCGCGCATTCTTGTCGCCTCACCCGCTTATCTGGAGCAGTACGGTATGCCGGACACCGCGTCGCAGCTCGCCGATCACTTTCTGCTCGTTGACCCCGAGCCGAGGAAGAAGAGCGCGGATTTCATCGAACTACATGAGGGTGGCCGCACAGTGAGCGTGTCTCCCATGTCGTCGATGGACGGTAACGAAGTGCTGCTGCGGGCGGCGGCGCTAACCGGGACCGGCATTGCCACGTTACCTGAAACCATGGTTCGCGAAGATATCGACATGGGACATCTCGTGCACATCCTGCCGGAGTGCACGACCTCGGACAGCAACGTTGAAATATGTCTCTTCTATTCGCACCGGGAATTGCTCCCGGTGAGGCTCAGGACGTTCGTCGATTTCTGCGCCGAGTTTTTCAGAGCGCCGGCCCGGCCTGTTGCCCATGAGGCATTCAGGATTTCGCTACCAAAGAACCGTGATGAAGACCTCGAAACGATGTCTTGACGCTGCGTCAGCGTATAGCGCGTTTCGCCTAATCGTTGCCCATCAAGCCTCTTAAAGGACGCAACATGAACCCGCCAAAAAACGCGAGCGCTCCTGCGCCATTGACCGGCTGGCAGTTTGCACTGGGCACGTTCGCCGTGGCCCTCGCCACCTTCATGAATGTGCTGGACTCGTCGATCGCCAATGTCGCGATCCCGACGCTCTCCGGTGACCTGGGCGTGTCGGTCGACGAAGGCACGTGGGTCATTACGCTGTTCGCCGCGGCGAACGCGGTGGCGATTCCGCTGACTGGCTGGCTGACGCAGCGGGTCGGGCAGGTCAAGCTCTTCGTGGCCGCGATCCTGCTGTTCGTGGTGGCGTCCGCAGCGTGCGGTCTTGCGCCCAACCTGCCTGTGCTGCTCGCGGCGCGTATCGTGCAAGGCGCGGTGGCGGGGCCGCTGGTGCCGTTGTCGCAAGCACTTCTGCTTTCCTCGTTTCCGCGGGAAAAAAGCTCGAGCGCGCTATCGCTGTGGGCGATGACCGCAACGGTTGGACCGATCGCCGGGCCGGCTCTCGGCGGCTGGATCACCGACAACTACAACTGGTCGTGGATCTTCTACATCAACGTGCCCGTCGGCCTCTTTGCCGCCGCGGTGATCTGGGCGCTCTACCGCAAGCGCGAAACGCCGTCGCGCAAGCTGCCGGTCGACAAGGTGGGACTCATGGCGCTGATTGTCTGGGTGGGCGCGCTGCAGATCATGCTCGACAAGGGCAAGGATCTCGACTGGTTCAATTCGCCGGTGATCTGGGCGCTCACGATCGTCGCGCTGGTCGGGTTCCTGTTCTTCGTGATCTGGGAGCTGACCGAGGCCAGGCCGATCGTCGACCTGCGCCTGTTCAAGGGACGCAACTTCCTGGGCGGCACCATCGCGATATCGATCGCGTACGCGGTCTTCTTCGCCAACCTTGTGATCCTGCCGACGTGGATTCAGGAATACCTGGGCTACCGGGCCGTCGATGCGGGGCTCGTGACAGCGCCGCTCGGTATCTTCGCGGTGATCCTTGCGCCGGTGATGGGCAAAATCATGCCGAAATCGGACGTGCGGGTGCTGGCGACACTCGCCTTCCTCGGCTTTGCGGGCGTGTTCCTGATGCGCTCGTGGTACACGACGGACATCGACCCCTACACGCTCGTTCTGCCGACGCTGCTGCAGGGCATCCCGATGGCGCTGTTCTTCACGCCGCTCACGGCGATCATCCTGTCGGGCTTGCCGCCGGAGAAGATCCCGGCGGCCGCGGGTCTGTCGAATTTCGCGCGAATCTTCGCCGGCGCGGCAGGCACGTCGCTTCTGAGCACCATCTGGAACGACCGGACGATCCAGCATCATTCGCAGCTCGCTGAGCAGACCAGCGTGAATAACCCGGCCTATGTGCACGCGCTTGCCGGTATTCAGACGACGCTGCACGCGAGTCTCTTCAAAGCCCAGGCCTTTTTCGAAACACAGTTGAGCGCGCAGGCGTCAATGCTTGGCCTGAACGATGTGTTCTGGTTGTCGGCGGTGATCTTTGTCGTGATCATTCCGCTCATCTGGATCACCAGGCCCAGCAAGGACGGAGCGAAGAGCGCAGCGGGCGCGGGCGGTCACTGAGTAGCGCGCCGCTCTGACGGGAAGAAATCGCAAAAGTACTTCTTGAATATTTGCCTTTGCAGCTATTGGCAAAGCTATTTACACCGAGGACGCGTCATGCAGCACTACACGCCCGAAAGTTACTCGTTGATGCAAAGCGTCGGGTTCCTGCTGACCAAGGCTCGCAACCTGATCACGGCGGAAATGGACACGGCCCTTGAGGATCTCGACATCACCGGCCCGCAGATGGGCATTCTCCTCGCGATGCAGCGCGGCCTGGCGTCCACGCCGTTCGAGCTCTCGAAGATGTTGTCCGTCGACACCGGACTGATGACGCGGATGCTGGACAAACTGGAAACGAAGGGGCTGCTGGAACGCTCGCGCAGCGTGGACGATCGCCGGGTGGTTAACCTGGCGCTGACGAACACGGGCGAAGAAATCGCAGCCGAAATTCCGAACATCGCACCGGAAGTGCTGAACCCGCGGTTGAAGAAGTTCACGAAGGCGGAGTTCGACGAACTGTGCCGCCTGCTTAACAAGTTCATTGGAGAGTGAGTGCCGTGGCGCTCCCCTCTTTTTAACCATTAATCTGACAGGTCAAGAAATGAGAGCGCGGATTATTAAATCCGGCAGCGGTATCCGTGCGATGAAAGCGGGGCTGTCGGCGATCCTGGTGGCGGTGCTCCCGGCATGTGCCAACTATGCGGGCATCCACAGCGACAAGCAGATGGCCCAGCCGCAGCAGTTCAATACGAGGCAAAGCCTGCCGTCCGAGAGCGGTCACTGGCCGGCGGCCGGCTGGGCCGACCAGTTCGGCGACGCGCAACTGAAGGCATTGCTGGAGGAAGCGCTCAAGGGCAGCCCGACGATTGCGCAGGCGCGCGCGCGCATCGCCGGGGCGCAAGCCTATGCGGAAACCGCGAAGGCCAGTACGATGCCACGCGTCGACGCCAATTACTCGCTGACGCGCCAGCAGTTCAGCGGCACGGCGCAAGTGCCGCCGCCCTACGCGGGCAGTTGGCAAACCCAGAACAGCGGACTGTTGAGCGCTTCATACGATCTGGATCTGTGGGGCAAGAATCGCGAAGCGCTGAAGGCGGCGGTCTCCCAGGTGCAGGCAAGCGAGGCCGACGCGGAAGTCGTCAAGCTCACGCTCACGACCGCGGTCGCCCGCACCTATAACCAGCTTGCGCGGCTTTACGTGCTGCACGATATCGCACAGCAGGAAGTCGAGCGCCGCGAACAGACCGACCGCATCACGGCCGGCCGCATCGCGACCGGGCTCGATACCGAAGTCGAGCGCAAGACGGCGCAGGCGAATCTCGCGACTGCCCGCTCGGCGCTCGCCGCGCTCGACGGCAGTATCCTGACGACCCGCTACCAGTTGGCCGCGCTCATGGGCGAAGGTCCGGACCGCGGGCTTTCGATCGCGCGGCCTTCGCTTGGCGTCGGTGACGAAGTGCGCCTGCCGGACAACCTGCCCGCCGACCTCGTGAGCCGCCGCCCGGACATCGTCGCAGCCCGCTGGCGCGTCGATGCGATCACGCACGAAGTGAAGGAAGCGAAGGCCGAGTTCTACCCGGACATCAATCTGAGCGCCGCGATCGGCCTGGACGCGTTCGGCTTTGGCCGCTTCCTGACGGCGGCGAGCCGCACGGGTTCGGCAGGAGCGGCGATCCATCTGCCGATTTTCGACGCGGGTGCGCTACGTGCGCAATTGAAAGGCCGTTACGCCGATTTCGACGACGCCGTCGCGACTTACAACCAGACGCTGATCAGCGCCCTGAGTGGCGTGGCGACGCAACTCGCGCAGATCCGCTCGAGCGACGTGCAGCTTGGTGATGCGCAAGCGGCACAACAAGCCGCGCGTGAGGCCGACGACCTGGCGATCACGCAGTACAAGGGCGGCCTGACAAATCAGCTGACCGTGCTCAACGCCGACATGAACACACTTCAGGCCGATCAGGCCGTCGCTAACCTGCTGATGGACCGGCGCGACCAGCAGATCGCGCTCGCATCGGCACTCGGTGGCGGCTATGTCGATACGTCGTCCGATGCGTCGTCCAATGCATCCCGCAGCGCGGATTCCGCTGCGCCTTCCCACTCCGCCGTCGCCGCGCGCTGAACCGGCACATTTGCAAACTCTCTGGTGAATTGACATGAGCGATACCATCACGACTGACCGCACGAGTGCGGACCCGGCACAATCGAAAAGCAAGGGCGCACAGGATGGCGCCACCGGAACCTCGCCGAACGCAACGCCGCCCGGCGCCTCAGGCAAGCGCAAGCTATGGCTCGCGCTCCTCGGCATCGGGGTCGCGGTCGCGGGTGCGGCGTATGGCGCGTACTACTTCAAGTATGGGCAATATCACGAGTCAACCGACGACGCGTACGTCAACGGCAACCTCGTGCAGCTCACGCCGCAAGTGACCGGCACGGTCAACGCGGTCAACTCGGACGACACGCAGATCGTCAAAGTGGGAGACCCGGTCGTCACGCTGGACCCGGCCGATTCGAAGATCGCGCTCCTGAACGCCGAGGCGGCGCTCGGCCAGGCCGTGCGCCAGGTGAGCACGCTCTACGTGAACAACGACTACTACGCGGCGAACATCGCGCAGCGCGAGTCGGACCTGGCCCGCGCGCAGGACGATTTGAAGCGGCGTGTCGCGGTGGCCGGCACCGGCGCGGTGTCGGCGGAAGACGTCTCGCACGCCCGTGACGCTGTGGCCGCCGCTCAGGCAGCGCTCGACGCCGCTCGCCAGCAGGCGCAATCGAACCATGCGCTGACCGACCGCACGTCGATCGAACAGCATCCGAACGTACAAGCCGCCGCCGCAAAGGTTCGCGACGCCTACCTAGACTACGCACGCAATACGCTGCCGGCGCCGGTGACAGGCTACGTTGCGCAGCGCTCGGTGCAGGTTGGCCAGCGCGTCGCGCCGGGCACGCCGCTGATGTCGATCGTGCCGCTCGACGGTGTCTGGGTCGACGCCAACTTCAAGGAAGTTCAGCTGCGCCGGATGCGCATCGGTGAGCCGGTCACGATGACGGCGGATGTCTACGGTTCGGGCGTCAAGTACCACGGACGGGTGATCGGCTTCTCCGCGGGAACGGGCAGCGCATTCGCGACGTTGCCGGCGCAGAACGCGACCGGCAACTGGATCAAGATCGTGCAGCGCCTGCCGGTGCGTATCGCGCTCGATCCGAAGGAGCTGGAAGCGCATCCGCTTCGCATTGGGCTGTCGATGGCGGTCGACGCCGACACGCGCGACGACTCCGGCACGCAGCTCGCCGCCGCTGTGAACACGACCTATCGCACCGATGTGTTTGCGCAGTACGGCAGAGAAGCCGATGCGGAGATCGCGAAGATCATCGGGCAGAACGAGATCGCGCCACAGGCGAAGACTGCACGGCCTGCTTCGGCGAAGGTGGCGATGGGCAATTGAGCGGGCGCGGCGCGGCTATCGCGAGACGCCTCGAATTCCGTTCCCACTAACGCAACGCCCAGATGTCCGCGGGGACCGCAGCCGCGCAAGAGGTTCTCGCGCAGCGTGGCAATCACAATGAAACGGCTGCCCGTTCATCGACCGTGAACTGTATGTGCCCCGGGCGTGGACTGAGGAGCGTGCGCGCTGCGAGGCAGCGGGCATTCCTGAGGCGATAGAGTTTGCAACGAAGCCTCGGCTCGCACGCAGCATGCTTGAACGGGCACTGGACGCGCAGGTGCCATGTGGCTGGGTCACGGGAGATGAGGTTTACGGTGGTGACCGGGACCTGAGGCTGTGGCTCGAGTCCCGCGCGCAACCCTTCGTGCTGGCTGTGGCGAAGAACGAGCCCTTGTGGTGGCAGGGTCCGCACTACGTGCGCGCGGACAAGATCGCGCAGGCCTTGCCGGCTCGTGCATGGCGACGCCTGTCGGCCGGCGCAGGCGCTAAAGGCGAGCGTCTATATGATTGGGCGCTCGCCCCGCTATGGCGCCCACAGATCACCGCCGAAGAGCAGCGCTTCGGGCATTACCTGCTGGTGCGGCGCAGCCTTGATGAGAAACGTGAGCATGCGTACTACGTCGTGTACGCACCGGGCACCAAGGCCACCCGGCAAACTCTGGTGGGCGTGGCTGGCCGTAGGTGGGAAGTCGAAACTGGCTTCGAGGCGACCAAAGGCAAATGCGGGCTCGATCAATACGAAGTACGTCGATGGCAGGGCTGGTACCGCCACATCACGCTGGCCTTGCATGGCTCATGCCGTGCTTGTCACCCTGCGGGTGCAAGGTAAAAAAGACACCTGGAGGCTCGCTGCCACTCAGTACACAGGAGATCCGCCGGCTACTGTGCTGCCTCCTATGGCGCGGCGCTCACTCCATCGAGTACGTGTTGTCCTGGTCGGCATGGCGGCGCAGGCACCAGTACCGTGCCCAGCAGTGCCACTACCGGCGACGCGGCTGCGTACCTCCGGTCTCGCTATATCTACGGCTGTAGTATTAGAACCGCGTGCGCATTCCGACCGTGCCTACGACCTGATTGCCGGTCCCGGATGCACCGCCGGCGGTATTGATAAAGGCCACATAGTTCTGGCCCGTCACGTGCTGATACATGGCTTCCGCGTAGACGTCCGTTCGCTTTGAAAAACTGTAGACTGCCTGTAAGTTGATCTGATTCCACTTCGGATCCGAACCGTATGTTGTGCTGCCGTTAACGTGGGCATCGGTATAAGTGTCGCTCGCCCCCACGCTCAGCGCGGGTGTCAGCGCATACTTGGCGTTCAGTTCGTAGTTGTCGAAATGTACGGAACCGTTGGTCAAACCAAACGAATTCGTGTTCTGGAACTGACTGTGCGTATACGCAAAGCCGACCAGCGCTGGGCCAAAAGCGTAGTTCAGCGCCACGCCGAACGTGCGTTGGACATCAGAGCCGACCTGGAAGCCACCTGTGCCATTTGACGACGACTCGTTGATATCCACCGCACCGGAGCTACTCGAAGTGGTCCCCGCTGACCCGTTGATCTGCAGGTATGCAGCAGCAAAACGGAACGGCCCGTATTGATAGCTCGCACCGGCGCTGTAAGCGCGGTTGACTGCAAATTCTGTGCTATTCGAGAACGCATAGAGGCCACCGAACACCAGGCCTGCATAGTTGCCGCTCGTGTACTTCACCACATTACTCAACCGCTCCGAGTGGTCCAGGTTATCGTTATCGAACGGATGAATAAAGCCGGTGTCGCCAAAGGTCCCGGCCACCCCGGTCAACGGGGTGACGAAGTCTGTCATGGAATCGTACTGACGTCCGAGCGTTACTGTGCCGAACTGGGCGCTGCTCAACCCAACATACGCCTGACGGCCGAACAGCCGGTTATCCTGGCCGAGCTTGCCATTCTGTATATTGAAGCCGTTTTCAAGCACGAAAATCGCCTTCAGACCACCACCGAGATCTTCTGCGCCCCGCAAACCGAACCGAGTACCGCTAATGTTCCCGCTCGTTGCCTGCACCAACGCACCGGATGAACCGCCTTTCGAAACGTTGTTGGTGTACATGATGCCGGCGTCGAGTATGCCGTAAAGCGTGACCGACGACTGTGCCTGGGAGACCGACGCGAACAGTGCTGTTGATATTGCCGCTGCGAGGGGAATCTTTTTCACGATTGAACTCCCGATAACCGAGCTTCTGAGGAACGATCGGGATAGGGGCAGGCCTCGCGGCCCGACCCCTCCCACACCACCGTGCGTACGGGTCCGTACACGGCGATTCGGATCAGTTACCCGGCTATGATGAACCGACCGATGGAAGTCCAAGCGAGCGGAAGTAGCGACTGGGCAACGCAATGCTCAGCGCCGGACTGCAACTTAGACGCCATGCACTGTGCGGCGAACCCGCCGTCTGGGCGGCAAGGTCCCGGCTCACACCCCGCGCGATCAGCTTCTTGAAGCGGGTCCGGCCGCGCTTCCACTGCTTCCAGAGGAAGCAGCGAAGGCGGCGGCGAATCCATTGATCAAGACGCTGAAGTACACGAGGCGTTTCACAGAAACCGAAATAGCCGCGCCAGCCCGTCAGGTATCGCTTCAGCGAGCCGATCAACTGGTCAACGCTGACCCCTCGCGTGCGTTGGGTCAGTTCCCGGATTCGTGCCTTGAAGCGGGCTAGTGCCTTGGGCGCAATGCGCCGTTTGACCTGTTCCCGCATCAAGAAGGTGAACCCGAGGAACTTGCGCGTGTGTGGCCGCGCGACTGCGCTCTTAGATTCGTTGACCTTCAGCTTCAGCCTGCCGGTAAGGAAGGCTTTCAGCCCCGCCATCACCCGCTGGCCCGCGCGTTCGCTGCGTACGTAGACATTACAGTCGTCTGCATACCTCACGAATCGCAGTCCGCGCCGCTCAAGCTCCCGGTCAAGGTCGTCGAGCATCAGATTGGATAACAACGGTGACAGCGGACCGCCCTGGGGCGTCCCTTCGTCCGTTGCTCCAACCAGTCCGTTCTCCAGCACGCCCGCCGTCAGGAAGGAGCGGATCAGCTTCAGGACACGCCTGTCGCTGACACGCTTTGCCACCCGGCTCATCAGGATATCGTGGCTCACGCGATCGAAGAACTTTTCGAGGTCCAAATCTACAACCCAGCGATACCCCGACTGGATGTAGTTTTGCGCCTGTGCCACGGCCTGATGGGCCGAGCGCCCCGGACGGAAGCCGTAACTAGAGTCCGAGAACGTTGGGTCCCACTGCTTTTGCAGCACTTGCAACACTGCCTGCTGGACGAACCTGTCGAGCGCAGAGGGGATGCCGAGTTTGCGCACGCCACCTCCATCCGGCTTGGGTATCTCGACCCGTCTCACAGGTTGCGGCCTGTATGTGCCGTTCAGCAGCGTGGCCCGTATCGACGGCCAGTGCTCACGCAGGTACGCCGATAATGCCTGAACCGTCATACCGTCCACACCCGGTGCACCCTTGTTCGCTTTCACACGTTTCAACGCCCGCTTCAGGTTCTCCCGTTCACATATTTCTTCCATCAGTCGGTCACAAGCCGACGGGCTTTCAGTTTCGGGGTTCGCCGCCATAGGTTCAGCCCCTCGATCAACGGCCTCCGGGGCTTCACCCCTTCCTCCGCTGTCAAGGACGCGTTGCGTTTTCTGCTGCTCTCCCATGTCGAGTTCTCCGGCTTACTCGCCGCTCTTCTCCGTTTGGGCCTTCAGACGTCACCGCCCTACTATGCCCGCTGCTGACTCCTGCACGGCGATCAACAACCCTTGCGAGTTGTTCAGTCCTGAGTCCAGGACACCGCACAGGCCTCCCGAGGTAATCGCAACCGCCTTCACCACACACCTGCCAGATCTACCACCCCGAGCCTTGATGGTTGTGGACTTCGCGATCATTTGCTCGCTCGTCCGCCCGGGTAGGCCTCATATCTGGTTTCTGTTCGTCAGGTCGTGGCTTTGCTACACGCTTCCTTCAGACCCCGCCTCGCGACGACGCCCTTGCGTTCGCTAGTCCTTCGCCCCATCAGGCTGGACAGGGGACTTCCACCCCCAAGCTGTTGCGCATGCTCGGCGCACAAAAGGGGGCCGGTGCCGGGATCGACACCTGCACCGCGAGCGCCGCCATCCATCAGCTGACCGATCCATGAGTTCTACTCTAATCCGGACCCGGGCGATAAGTTACTCAAACGATGGCAAAGAGCCCTACCTACCTTTTCCTACCGGTCAACAACGGACACCACCGTCAAAGGCCGCAACTGGCCAGCCCATTGCGCTCGAGATATCTTTGATCTTCGTTGCTCGCCATGTCGAATTGCCCCAGCGGCAAAACCACGGTTGCGAGCGGGCGCGAAAATCGACGCGAACTGTCAAGCTTTGAAATCTCCTCGCGGGCGGCATCCGTTTGTTGGCGCGAAGTCGCGAAGATCGCCGAACGATATTTCGTGCCGACGTCTTCTCCTTGCCGATCGACAGACGTAGGATCGTGCAGCTCCCAGAAGTGCTCGATCAGTAATTCGAACGGCAGCTGCTGCGGCGAAAATTCGACCCGGACAATTTGATCCGCGTAGCGTTCGGGGCATTCTCCATTGCATACCCAACCCACGTGTCAATCACACCCGGCAGTTCCCGGAAGGCAGCCTCCGCCCCCCAAAGACACCCCGCTCCAAAGAAAGGCTGTTTTGTTTCACTCATTGCAAATTCTCCCGTGCGCTTCTCGTTGACCTCGACGACAACGCAGCCGCGCTAGCTAGCTAGCTAGACGATCCACTTTGTTTATTCGCGTCAGCAAGCTATTTATCAACTGTCGAACGGTTCGCGCTCACCCACGCTTTCGCCGCAACGTCCGCAGGCTGCTTATCTTTCTCAATCTTCAAAATAAGGTCGTTTAGCGCCTTCGGATCGATCTCCGCATTGGCCAGGAAGGCAGCTATCTTCGGAGCGCGCTTTTGCAATGCACTTGACGCCAGAACGTACACCTTGGCGTCGGGGTAAGTGCAGGTGATATGACTCTTGTTCAGCCAGTCAATGTCGACGGTCGGGCTGACAAACTTCCAGCAACAGTCTGCCTTGTGCAGCGGATCGCCCTCTTTGTTGTCCTGGGCATAGCCATCGTACTCGGGTTCGTTGAGACGGCGTAGATCATAGGCGGCAAAAATCCGGTCTGGCGTATAGGCGTAGAAGACTGGAGATCTCCCGGTTCCCGAACACGGAGCGTGCGTGCCAATGTCTTCTGGCCACGCCGAGCCAACGGAGTGCCCGCATATTACGCCCCGTCGCGTTGCCTTCCGCAGTGTCAGCAGCGTCGGCACTCGGGATAAATAGACTATCGTGCCTCAATGCCTGGCCCGCACGTACCCCTGTCAACGCTTCGCCGCATGTCTCGCGACATACTGCGCATGACTCGTGGACAACGCGGATGAGCTATCGTTGAAAGTGGTGTACGCGGCGTAGGCGGGAGGCAGGAGAAGGCGTTGGCGATTGGAGGAGAATGTTGCTTTCCACGGTAACACTTTCCCAATCGAACTCCACCACCATGGCGAAACATACTCAGGAAACGAACAGCGGTCAAACGACGGAAGCGGAAATCAAGGGGGCGCCGGGTCTGGACGATCTGATCCAGCAAGGGGCGCGACGAATCATCCAGCAGGCAATCGAGGCGGAACTGGCGGCGATGCTCGAGCAGTATTCGAATGTGAAGTCGATCGAGGGTCGACGGGCGGTTGTGCGCAACGGCTATCTGCCAGAACGCGAGATCGTCACGGCCGTGGGCACGGTGCCGGTCAAGGTGCCGAAGGTGCGCGACCGCTCGGGCTCGGGCATAAAGTTCAACTCGTCGATCGTGCCGCCCTATGTGCGCAAGTCACCGCGCGTATCGTCCTCGCTGCCGTGGCTTTACCTGCGTGGTGTCTCGACGGGCGACATGGGTGATGCCCTGTCCGAGCTGCTTGGCGAGCAGGCCAGAGGGCTGTCGGCAAGCGTCGTGAGCCGCCTGAAGGCCGCCTGGGCAGACGAGTACGAGCAGTGGAACAAGCGGGATCTGTCGGCCTCACGCTGGGTGTACTGGTGGGCCGACGGCATCCACACGCAAGCCCGCACGGAGGATTCCGACGGCCAGTGCCTGCTGGTCATTATCGGCGTGAAGCCGGACGGCGGGAAGGAGCGCGTGGCGCTCAGCGACGGCTATCGCGAATCGAAGCAATCGTGGGTCGACCTGCTGCTCGATCTGAAATCGCGTGGTCTGCAGGCACCGCCGCTGCTCGCGGTCGGCGACGGCGCAATGGGACTGTGGGCGGCGCTTGACGAGGTGTTCCCGCAGACACGGCATCAGCGGTGCTGGTTCCATAAAATCGGAAATGTCCTCAATGCGATGCCAAAGTCGCAGCACGGCAAGGCCAAGGCGGCGCTCGCGGAAATCTGGAATGCCGCGACACGCGCCGATGCGGTTATCGCGTTCAACCGGTTTGTAGACACGTACGCGGCGAAGTACCCGAAGGCGGTCGAGAAGCTCACGAAGGATCGCGATGCGTTACTCGCGTTCTACGACTTCCCGGCCGAGCACTGGCAGCACGTGCGCACCACGAATCCGATTGAATCGACGTTTGCGACGGTACGTCATCGCACCAGCCGTACGCGCAACTGTCTGTCGCGCTCGACCTTCCTCGCGATGGCATTCAAACTCATCGAAGCGGCTGAGCAGTCCTGGAGGAGAATCCGCGGTGTCGACAAAATCGAACAGCTTCTGAAGGGTATCCCCTTCAAGGACGGAACCCCGGTGATTGAAAGCACACCGGCTCCTCAAGCGCTGGCCGCCTGATCATGCCGACAGACCCGCGTACACCACTCTTGACGATTGCTCAACGCGGATTGCTAGACCTTCATTGTCCGAGACTTCCACTCTTTACTCCTTGCCAGTCTCCCGGCGCACTGATAGATTTTCTCGTGAAGTAGTGACAAATTTATTGCGGTCTACGACTCGCGCGACCGTTCGCAACGATGCACGTGAAGCAAACCAGAGATCGCCGCTCAGGACTTGCAACAAGACAGGTACTTTCGGTTCGGAATGCATAAGTTGGACTGCCGAACTGTCGTAGACACACATCGCGCCAAAGACAGTACGTGACAGAACTAATATCGGACCAGCCACGGCGAACTGGTCGTGAGCCGCATCCACGATGGCCATCTCGTCGCGATCGAAGTCAGCATGGACCGCCACACTGTAGAAGGCCTGCCTAGGTGACCGGCACCCCGGTCGATAAAGCCGCCGGCTACAGATGCAACCTGATCTGGTCCGCAAAGGCGCGAATCACGTCTTCATTTCGGGATAGAAACATCCACTGACCAACGCGGGTCGAAACAAGCAGTCTTGCCTCGACCAATGCCGCGACGTGCGCCGATACGGTCGATTGCGATAGCCCGCTGCGCGCGAGGATTGCATTTGACGGTACCCCACAATCAACTTCGATGTGACCTTGTACAAAGTATTCGCCTGGAGTCTTTAACCACCTCAAAACTTCGCGTCGGAATGGGTTTGCCAGCGCCTTATGAATTAAATTCTCGTCAACCATAGATTTCCACAAACGCCTCCATAGAAGCTAAACAAATAGGCGAATCGCAGCCACGAAACGCATAACGCCCACCGAGGGCGCGCCACTCTGCCGCTATATCCCAATAGCGTGTCGACGCCCTGATCGGCGAGTACGCTCAGAATAATGTCGACCGCCGACAGGGTTTCACTCGCATACATTATGCGTAAGATCAGCTTGTGAAGCCGTCATTGGGTTTTGGGTCATGGTTGGCTCGCAGGCAAGTCGGCGATGAGAAGAGCAGCGACCAAGATCAAAGGATGATTTGCCTTCCAACTCGAGAACAGCGTATGTTCGACACCAGCTTATGGACGGTTGCTTGGACGGGTTCTCCGTACTTGGCCTGGCCCATCTATCCGCCTTAACTTTTCGCTCACTCGCGCTGCCTCGACAATGACCTTGCAATGCTTCTGGCAAAGTCCTCGCCAAGGTCCTCCCTGACGAGAGCCAATGCCAGCTGCATACCGTCACTTACACCGCACGACGAGTACAGGTTGCCATCCTTCAAGTAGCGTTGATCGCTCATGACGTGCACCAACGGATACTCGGCGGAGAGACGTTGCGCGTCGCGGCAATTCGTAGTCAACGCGCGGTGGTCGGCAAGGCCGGCGCGCGCGACCAGAAAAGCTCCGTTGGACACCGACGCGAGCCTTCGCACCCTAAGCCCAGCATCACTGAGCCAGTCCACCAGTTCGCAATGCTCAAGCCGCGAGCTGATGACCGGAGAACCTGGCACGACGACGATGTCGAATGAAGTTTGCGCATCCGATAAACTGTCCGTCGTGCCCACCGCAACGCCACTCGCGCAAAGGACCGGCCCCGGCGACGGGCCCACGAGATGCTGTTCGTAAAGCATTTCGCCGCCAAGACGGTTTGCTTCGTGGAACACATCCATCGGGCCTGTCACTTCCAGCAGCCGAAATCCTGGGTACAGCATCATTGCCACATGCATGCGCCGTCACTCCGCGAAGCCACTGCACACGAGCGGCCGCATCTGCTGCGACCGCACCCGGTTACCATCCGGTGTGAGGTATGGCGTTTTCAACATGATGAATTTGTCCCTGGTTATCGTCCCGCAGCAACGCGGACCGGAAATTTTGAACAGACGGCGGTGTCCGTATCCCTCAGACCAAGTCTAATCAGCCGGTATGGAAGAGGAAACACGTGGATGTCGCAATGCCTGGCCAATCAACGTGAGATTTGGGCCAAACAGCGGGGGCAGCGGCGCCGCTGCGCTAATGCCGTACGCGTTGAATTGGTCTGAAGGGTTAATGTCAGTTGGGCGCTCCCCGAGTCCGGCCCTTTCATTACACGGACGCAAAAGTCAATTACCGGCTAGTGTGTCCCTGTTTCCGGGCTATTGCGGTAAGCTGCGACACCGCTCGTGAATACAGGTTACCAGGCTTGGTCCAGTGGTTCGGGTGAAGCCAATCGAATCGCCAGTATCGGAAGCGGGCCTATTAACTCCACGAAGGTCACGGCATGAAAGTCGCCATTGTTATATTCGATGGTGTGCAGGCGCTCGATGTTGCAGGCCCCCTCGATGTGTTCGCGGAAGCAAACACGATCCTTTCCGAACAGCACAAATATGAGGTCTCCCTTGTAGGGCCCCGAGCTGGCACGGTGACCTGCTCGAACGGCATGGGGCTTTCCGTGCCGTTTGGCTATGCGGATCTCGACACGCAATGGGATCTGCTGCTGGTCGCGGGCGGACCGCAATTGCCCGACGCTCGACCATCAAGGGACTTTCTAACTTGGCTGCAAAATCAGGCACGAGACGCGACGCGGTTTGGCTCCGTTTGCAATGGGGCATTCGTGCTTGCACATGCGGGACTGCTTGACGGCAAGGAAGTGACAACTCACTGGGCGGACGCGGGGCGCCTGGCGCACGAATTTCCGCAGGCGTGTGTGCAGCCCGACAAGATCTTCGTTCGCGACGGACGCCTCTTTACCTCGGCAGGTGTGACTGCTGGCATCGATCTGTGCCTGTCGCTTGTCGCCGAAGATTGGGGACACGAGTTGGCGGTGCGCATCGCAAAACGTCTTGTCATCTATATCCAGCGGGAAGGCGGCCAGTCTCAGTACAGCCCGTATGTTGGAGCAGGGAGGGGCGAAGATCCGATTATTGGCAAAGTGCACCGGTATGTGACTGAGCATATAACCGATGCGCTATCGATCGAACAGCTTGCGGGTGCAGTTGCAGTGAGCCGACGGACCTTCTCGAGAGTATTTGCGAAGTATGCAAAGGTGACACCCTCCGTGTTTGTTGAGCAGGTGCGCGTCGACACCGCGAGGAAGTTGCTCGAAGACACGGATGCACCGCTAAAGACCGTCGCATTTAAATGCGGCTTTCGCAGCGCCACGCATATGCGCACGACTTTCTCCCGACGGCTAGAGGTAACGCCGAAGCAATATCGGCAACGATTCCGCGGCGAAGCGGGCAAGCGGCCATGGGCGGATAACGGTGCCGGCAAGCAGGTCTCTTCTCAGGGACCGTCTCCGCTGTGACTTACCCTGATTCCGTTCAATCTCTTCCTGATGTTCTTGAACCGGGCTTGTCGGTAGTATTTTGCGGAATCAATCCAGGCATCCGTGCGGCATCGACAGGTCATCACTTTGAGGGCAGAGGCAATCGGTTCTGGCGGGTCATGCATCTTGCAGGTTTCACTCCCGAACTGATTCGTCCCGAAGACGACCGCACGGTTCTTCGATATGGTTGCGGTCTTACAACGGTGGTGCCGCGACCCACCGCGCAGGCCGCCGAACTGTCGCGATCGGAGATTGAACTGGCCGGAGATGCTTTTCGGCGGAAGATCGCGCAGAATGCACCGCGGCACATCGTTTTCCTTGGAAAGATGGCGCTCTCGGCGATCTCCGGCACGCGTGATATCCATTGGGGGCGACAAATCGAGCCGTTCGGCGGCGCACACGCATGGGTCGTACCCAATCCAAGTGGACTGAACAGGGCGTTCGACCTCGACGCGCTCGTGGCCGCCTACAGGGAAGTTCGCGTTGCAGTAGCGTCCACGCCCTGAAGGTGCGCGTTTTTGCGTAGTGTCTCGGTAACGAATTCCATGAAAGCGCGAATCTTGCCGCTGCTGCTTCGCCGCTCTACATGAAGTAGGCTCACAGGGATCGACTCGGGCTCGAATGACGTCAGCACGGGTTGGAGCCTGCCATCGGCGACCTCCGGCGCCGCCTGATACGACAGCAACTGGATTATCCCCACACCGTCGACGGCGGCGAGAACGGCAGCGGGGCCCAGGTCGACAATCATCCGCGGCTGAAGTCTGACGGGCAACCTCGAACCGTTCTCGTTGAACACCCACTCAAGCGGAAGCGACACGCCAGTGAAGGACACACAGTGGTGATTGGCGAGATCCCTGGGGTGAAGGGGTTCCCCGTGCGCAGCGAGATAAGAGGGAGCCGCGTACGTCCGACGCTGCACGAAACCTAACGGATTGGCGAATGTCGAAGAGTCTCCGAGGTGGCCGACGCGGATAGCAATATCCACGCCTTCCTCCAGAAGCCGCGTAGTTCGATCGGCGTATACGGCATTGACGTTGACATCCGGATAACGCAGCACGAAGGCATTCACCAGGGGAGCAACATATCGCTGTCCAAACAGGACCGGTGCAGAAACGGTCAATGTACCGACGGGATTGAGTTGATCAGACGCAATGTCTGCTTCCGCATTCGTGATGGTGTCCAACACCTTCCTGCAGGCTTCGAGGTATGCCATACCTGCATCCGTCGGACGAACCGTTCGAGTCGTCCGGGCAAGCAGTTGTGTGCCGAGACGGGTTTCTAGCGAGTTGACAGCGCGCGAGACCGCGGCGGCCGACATTCCGACTTTTTCGGCCGCGCCAGTAAAGCTGCCCCGGTCGACGATGGCTACGAAAACCTCCATCTCACGCAATTTGTCCATTCCACTTCCTCCCGATCACCGCGTTTACACGCCGCCATTCTAAGCGTTGTGATCCGCATGGTGACGATCCGCGTCATCGAATGGTTCAAAGAAGCCACCCAATGTCCACCGCTGAATTTTTTCGGATGGTAGAAAGTGGCCTTTTCTATTTTCCCACGCCGGGAAGGATCGCCTGATCGGCTTGCAAAGGATTCTTTCAGGCAGTGATGGTTATCAGGACATTCATGGGCCGGTTGGCAAAATTCGCTAACTCATTGGCCCAATACCAACTAGCGCGAGCTCCAACGAATTGCGCCTATCCTGGACAATTACTACACGTCTTAAGGCTAACTAAACGGAAGAGGTACTCATGTTTTCCGCAATGCTTGAAGTTCACCCAATACCCGAACAGTTCAATGCCTATCTCGGCATGGCGAAGATGCTGCGCCCCGAACTCGAGAAGATCGACGGGTTTATCGACAACAACCGCTATGCAAGTCTCACCCGCGAGGGATGGCTTCTTTCGCTGTCGAGCTGGCGCGACGAGAAGGCGCTCATCCGCTGGCGCAGCCAGGAGACGCACCACCAGATCATGCAAGCCGCGCGTGATGGCGTCTTTTCCGACTATCGCTTGCGTATTGGCCAGACGCTCAGCGATACCCATGTGCCCGCGGGACAGGTTTTGCGTGAGCAGCGCCTGGATGTCACCGAGGTGGGCCAAGGCACGGCGTTAACGCTGCATGATGGGAAATTCTCGCCGGAGTGGCTCAAGGAGAATGGCGCCGAAGCGGTGGCGAAATCACTGGGAGTGGATACGAACGCGCCTGACCTCGTTTCCTGGGACGTCTTCGACGCACTGCTGGCACCAGGGGAGGTAATCGCCGTGCTGACGTGGCACGACCATGCAGCAGCTGAAGCATTCCTGGGCAAGACGGCGACGGGAGATGCGTCACGCCTGCGGAATATCCGCATTATCCGGGAGTACGGAATGTTCGATCGGCGGGAAGCACCGCAATACTTTAAAAAGGCGCAACCCAAGCCGTAAGCCAGCCGCATTTCGTCATCGTAGCTGGAGAAACTTCGCTATTCATGCGGCCTCCAACCACGAAATTTAGATGCCCATATCGAATATGAGTGGAAGCGGGACTCCCATGACTACAGACAACCTTTTACCAACTGGAACGGAAGCGCCGACCGTCGCACAGTCGCCGGCACCCGCTTCTGTGCCGGGGACAGAGGCTCCTGCGCAGCCGACGCCCAAACAATCCGCGCTTTCGCTTCGTCTCGCCGTTGGTCTCATTGGGATGCTGCTTGCGTCTCTATTGGCCATTCTCAACGAACAGGTCACTGCACTGTCTCTGGCGGACATTCAGGGCGCGCTCTCGATTGGGTATGACGATGGAACCTGGCTGACCACTCTGTTCGAGGCGGCTAATGTCGCTACGATGGTGTTTGCTCCGTGGTTTGGGATCACCTTCACGCTCAAGCGATTTACGATCGGGGCCGTGATCGCGACGATGCTCCTCGGGTTCCTTTGCCCCTTCGCACCGAACCTGCTTACGCTCTATGTGTTGCGTGTCCTGCAGGGGATTGCCGGCGGATGCCTTCCCCCCATGTTGATCATCGTGGCGCTGCGCTATCTTCCGCCCAAAGTGAAGCTATACGGACTCGCCGGGTACGCGCTCACGGCGACCTTTGGACCGGCGCTCGGCACACCGCTCGCAGCTTTGTGGACCGAGTATGCCGGTTGGCAAATGGCGTTTTGGCAAATCGTGCCGCTTGGCATCGTAAGCTGCGTGGCGATCCAGCAGGGGCTTCCGCCGGATCCGCTCAAACGCGAACGACTAGGGGCATTCAACTGGACCGGGTTTCTGACGGGATTTCCGGCCGTCGCCATGCTCGTGACCGGCCTTCTGCAAGGTGATCGTCTTGACTGGCTCAATTCCGAGTTCATTCGCGTGATGTTTATGGGTGGCGGGCTACTGTTGGTGACATTCTTCGTCAACGAGTGGTTTCACCCGCTTCCTTTTTTCAAGCTGCAAATGCTGTCGCGCAGAAACTTTGCGCACGGACTGACGACCCTCGCAGGCGCGGTCATACTGCTGGTTGGCGTGGCTGCGATACCCGGCCAATATCTCGCGAAGGTTCACACCTACAGGCCGCTCCAAACTGCACCCTTGTCGTTGCTGGTTGCAATCCCGCTACTCATCGTGCTTCCTCTGACCGCTGCCGTCCTGAATCTACGGCGGGTCGATCACCGGTGGGTCATGGCCATTGGATTGTGCCTCATGGTGACTACGTGTGTGATGGGGAGCTTCATCACCTCCGATTGGATCCGTATCAATTTTTACTGGCTTCAATCGATACAGATCGTCGCACAACCAATGGTGATCATGGCGATCCTGATGGGCGTTACGACGGGCTTGCCCCCGACAGAAGGTCCCTTTGCTTCAGCGATGTTCAACTCGCTTAAAACGTTTTCCGCGTCTGTGGCAACGGGCCTCATCGAAGGGTTGGGTACAGATCGCGAGCGCCTTCATTCGAACATGCTCGTGGACCACTTGGGCAATCACGCGCTTGTGACGAGCCAAAGCATCGACGCGGCTCATAGTCTCGGCGAACTTGCGCACCGGATCCACGTGCAGGCGGTGGTACTGACCTCGGCGGATCTCTATCGCGTGATGGCAGGTGTAGCCATGGCCCTTCTTTTCCTCGTGCCAGTGTTACCCGTGCGGATTTACCCGCCGTGGTGCGCTACGCCCCCCTCTTCCATTAAGGGGCGGTAATTATGTCAACCGTTGCCCGATCTCCCCTCAAAATCATTCGTGTTGCCGCTCTGGCTGTCGCAATCGGCGTTGGCGCATGGGCTTGCTCAAGCCTGTCAGGCGGCTCGAATACCGAATCCACAAACGATGCTTATGTAGAGGCCGATTTCACCCTCGTGGCACCGCGTGTCGCCGGTCAAATATCCGACGTATTCGTCGACGACAACCAATCAGTCAAAGCCGGGCAATTACTGGTGCGTATTGATGACCCTGACTTCAGGGCCGCATTGATGAGCGCAGAAGCGGACGTGGCTGCGGCAAAGGCGTCCGTCGCGAACTACGACGCCGAGATTGCACGGCAGCCTTCGCTCGTCGAGCAGGCGCGCGCGACGCTGAGATCCGACGACGCGTCGATCGGGTTTGCGCGAGCCAACGCCTCGCGGTACCAGAGCCTCTCGAAAGCCGGCGCAGGAACGACTCAGGAGCAACAGCACGCTTCGAGCACGCTCGCCGAGAAACTCGCGCAGCAGGCCCACGATGGGGCCATGCTGAGCTCGACTGAGCAGAACCTGAACGTATTGAATACCCAGCGCGACAAAGCGGCCGGCGCGCTCGCACGCGCCGAAGCGGCGCTCGAACAGGCAAAGCTCAATCTCTCGTATACGGAGATTCGCGCGCCGGTCGACGGCAAGGTTGGGCGGCGTTCTGCGCGGGTTGGCGCATTCGTGACGGCCGGTGCGCCGGTTCTCGCGATCGTGCCGCTTTCCGAAGCCTACGTTGTCGCCAACTTCCAGGAGAACCAGATCACCCACATGCGGCCTGGCGAAAGCGTGCGGATCAAGGTCGATAGCTTTCCCGGCGTTGTGATTCACGGCCGTGTCGATAGCCTCGCTCCCGCAACCGGTGTGAGCTTTGCGCCTATCGCACCCGACAATGCGACGGGCAACTTCACGAAGATCGTCCAACGCGTACCCGTCAAGATCACCATTGACCGTGGTCAAGAGGCGGCGTCTGCGTTGAGCGTGGGCCTTTCTGTCGAAACGGAAGTCGCCATCGGTCAGCACGGCGATGCGCCAGCAGAGGGGAGAGATGGAAAATGAATGCGAACCACTTTTCTTTCCGCACGTTAGTGTTGGAGATATTGGCGTGCCTTGTGATGGCGGGCTGCACCGTCGGGCCGGATTTCGAGCGTCCGACGACATCCACACCGGCGCAAGTCTTTGATCGAACTCACGCGGCGCAAGCATCGAGCAAGGCCGTTGAGGCGGGATTCAATTCGGATTGGTGGACGCTGTTTAACGATCCCACGTTGAACGCGCTCGAACAGCACCTGGCCGATGCGAATCTCGATGTGGCCGCGGCCTCGGCGCGCCTTCGCCAAAGCCGGGCCGAACAGCGCGTTGCGGGGGCGGCGGAATATCCCACGCTGGACGGCGCTGTGTCGTACAACCGCGAGCGCGGAAGCCCGAACGGTATTCTGGGGCTGCTCGGAGTCAGCCCGACCGAAACCCGATCACAATCCGCTTCGGGTGGTACGCCGCTTGGCGTGGCGCCGTTGCCGGGCTCCAAGGGTTCGCCGGCTTATAACCTGTATCAAGCCGGCTTCGATGCATCGTGGGAAATCGATATCTGGGGCGGGGTTCGACGCGGTGTCGAAGCCGCGTCTGCCATGACGGATGCTTCTTGCGAAGATCGAAACGCAGTTTTGTTGTCTGCCCGCGCCGAACTCGCGCGAGACTATATCGAGTTGCGCGACACACAGTCGCTGCTGCGGATTGCAAAACAAAACCTTGAGATTGCTCGCGATACGACGAAGCTCACACAGATACGGGTGCATGAAGGCGTGACGACGGACCTGGACGTGGCCAACGCTTCCGCGCAGGTGGCGTCAATCGAAAGTCTGATTCCGACGCTCGAATCGCGCTGCGAGACTACGATCAATGCGATTGGCGTATTGCTCGCCGAGGAACCGGGCGCGCTTCAGCAAACGCTCGGCGAGCCGCATGACGTGCCCGAGCTACCTGCGCAAGTGCCCATCGGCTTTCCGTCGGAGCTTGTTCAACGCAGACCCGATATAAGGAAGGCGGAAGCGCAGCTACATGCGGCCACGGCGTCGATCGGCATGGCAAAAGCCGATTTCTATCCACGCATTTCGCTAAATGGCAGCTCCGGTTTTCAGAGTCTTCAGCTCTCGAACCTCGCCAACTGGGCGTCGGGACAGTTTGTTGTCGGGCCCTCCATTACGATACCGATTTTCGAGGGCGGGCGCCTCAAGGGCACACTGCACCTGCGCGAGGCGCAACAACAGGAGGCCGCGATCGTCTACAAACACACCGTGCTTGAGGCTTGGCGCGAGGTGGACGATGCACTTGTCGTCTACGACGCGGAACAGCTGCGCCGCGATCGGCTGACGGCGGTGGTTGCTCTGAACCAGCGCGCTCTCTCGGTAGCGCAGCAGCGCTACAAGGCTGGGGCAGTTGACTATCTCGACGTACTGAACGTGCAGAAGCAACTGCTCGAGGGCCAGAGCAACCTCGAACAAAGCAAGACGGCCGCTGCCGCGAATCTCATCACCCTCTGCAAGGCGCTCGGCGGCGGCTGGGAATCGGCTTACGCCGATCCATATATCTCGGAATGACGAGGCTGCTGAGGCGGGCCAATGTGGCGTCTATCGCATACGCTCCAGAGTACCAAGCAATTTCATCAGCAAATGGATCAACAGAAGCGTGATTCTGAGTGGCCTCATTATGCGGATCATCCCCGGCTCGAATCCGACCATCCGCGGCAAGCCGAGACCTCGCTAAGGCATCAAATCAAGGCTCTCGCCCTCGATGACAATGCGTTAGGCACTGTGATGTAGCCGGTCGAGAGCGGTGGTGCCCAGGACGGTGTTGTCGGGGAATGCGGCTGCGCCGCCTGTTCCATTTCGACGAGTCAGGCTTCCGTACGGCGCAGCCCGTTCAGCGAAGCTGGTCACCACAGGGATTGCCCCACAGTATCGAGCCCTACACTCCTCCATCGACCCGTACGTTCACCGAGTACCGGCCAGGAATCTATGAATCTGCGCCACCACGGCCGCACCTTCACCCACTGCCGACGCGACACGCTTGGTCGATCCTGAACGAACGTCGCCGATCGCAAAGACACCCTCGACGCTCGTCTGCAACGGCATCGATTGCACGCCTGCTTCCGCAAGATCGGTGCCTGTCGATACGAACCCTTTGCTGTCGAGCGACACCGCGCATGTTTTGAGCCAGCCAGTATTTGGTTCCGCGCCGATGAATACGAACAGATGATGTGTCGTCATGCTTCCTTCAATTCCACCGGCACCACGGTAGTGCACGCGCTCGAGGCGCGCATCCCCCTCTAGCGCGGTCAATTCAATACGCGTATGAAGCGTCACATTCGGCAGCGATGCGACACGTTCGGCCAGGTAGTGCGACATGCTGTGTTCGAGGCTCGCGCCTCGAATGAACATATGCACGTGCTCGGCGTGTGACGCCAGAAACACCACCGCCTGGCCCGCCGAATTGCCGCCACCGACCAGCAACACCGGCTCCTTGCGGCACAGTCTCGCCTCGATCGGCGTAGCCCAGTAATAGACGCCACAGCGTTCGAAGCGCGCGAGGTCATTGACGACAGGTCGCCGATACTCTGCGCCACTCGCGATGACCACAGTGCGCGCGGTAATGCGGCGGCCATCGGCAAGCGCCACGACAGGCGGTTGCTTGTCGCAATACAACGCCTTGACCTCGCACGGGATGCCGATATGTGCACCGAACTTCTGCGCCTGGACGAACGCGCGGCCCGCTAGAGCTTGACCCGTGATGCCGGTGGGGAAGCCCAGATAGTTCTCGATGCGCGCACTCGTACCGGCCTGGCCACCGGGTGCGCGACAGTCGAGCGCCGCGACCGACAGTCCCTCGGATGCCGCGTAGACGGCCGCCGCCAGTCCCGCAGGGCCTGCGCCGACGATCGCCACATCGTAGACGTGCGTCGGATCGAACTCGGGAATCAGTCCGAGGCAAGATGCAAGCTGCCCCTCATCGGGGTTTCGCAGCACAGTGCCGTTCGGACAAACGACGAACGGGAAGTCGTCGGGCTGCGGCGTCAGGCGCTCGAGCAGCGCGATGGCTTCGGCATCCTGCTCCGCATCGAGCGTCATGTTCGGAAAAGCGTTGCGGCGCAGGAAATTCTGCAACGCGAGGAGTTGTGGGTGATTGGAGGAGCCGACAAGAACGACCCCTTGTCCGCGCTCGATTACGAGGACACGCCTCAGAATCAGTGCGCGCATGATCTTTTCGCCAAGATCGGCTTCACTGATCATCATGGTGCTAAGTTCGTCGGGCCGCACCAACACCGCTTCGACATCTTCGACGACATGCGCGTCTACAACTGCGGGCTTGCTCGAGAGCTGGGTGACATCCGAGGTGAACTCGCCGCGCTGCGTATAGGTGTGAATGATCCGTTCGTGGCCGAGGCCATCACGACCGACTATCCGGACTTTGCCCGACAGCAGGACGAACATTCCCGGGCAGAGACTTCCCGCACGGTAGAGCAATTCCCCTTTGGCGTAGCGGGACAGGCTGCCAAAGCGCCGCACCCTGTCGACTTCAGCACCCGTGAGGACCGGAAACATCTGGTGGTAACGCGGATGGTCGCGCACGTTCGGGTCATCGGCGAGCGCGCCGTCATCGATACGGCTCCCATCCCCTGCCAGCTGACCGGTGGGCGTACCGCTTTCCAGCCCTGACTCGTTGCTCATCGCGGACTCTCCTTCAGCGGCTGATCGCCACCGCCATCGCCTGGTCGACTGTCGCCGCTGCCGGCAGCCGATGGCTCCGACACGTCAATAAATGGAGAAGACTGCTGACTATTTCTGCTCGCCTTCTTTCGACAGTCACCGGTGCGCAGGGGGATGAGTGGGCACTGTGGCCGCCTACGCGATTGCAACGAAAAGAGTAATCGAGTTATTGCCGCCGGCCAAGAATTCTTGCATTCGCTCTTTGGGTCCGCGTCGGACTTTACGAACGAGCGACCAGCGCTACCCAGCTCATCCCGAAGAGAATACGTTGCGACTAAACCTTACATGAAGATCGAAGCCTCCTCGCAACTTCTCCGTCGACTCATCTGCTAACGCCACACCTTGAAAGTCGCCGAGTCTGACGCATGCTGAAAGGGGGCCGCCAGGAAATCACCGACGTCAAGCGTTGGGTCAATTTAGCCATTCTCCCCAACGGCCCGGATGTCAGCGCCGGGTGGGAACGTATTCATAGCCTCTGCATCACTCCCCAAAACCTGCCAGAACATCAACAACTTATGAATATGAAACCCCAGATGTCACTAGTTGTTCATCGTGCGAGCCCGTCCCCAAAGGATGAAGCGGACATGTGCTAGGCGTATCGCCGCGCGATGGGATAAGCTGGTTTTGCAGCGGTAACGAGGTCGGCTTCCTCCCTGGTGCCCCGAGCCCGCTCACTAGTTGGACCCGCAGCCCTGCGCGCACCCCAGATTGTGACCATGGGTGGCGACACCCGTGGAGCACTCTTAGTAGAGTTCGATAGTGAGGGCTGCTGCCGCTGCCATTGACTCTGGCAGGAGGTCCCATGCGGGTACTTTATCCACGCTGCGCCGGACTCAGTCGGCGCCGCGCACAGTACACTGTAGAAGGTCCCGAGCTTATGCGAAATGTAATTTGAATCGGGCAAAGCATCTGGTGACACCCTGAGCGCGACGTCGTACCCCTCTTCCAGAAGATCAGGCACGTTCTGTGACAGCGTCAGATCGACAGTCACCGCGGGATATCGCTCCTGATAGGCCGCGATTGCAGGCACGACATAGTTCTGCCCGATACTCGACATCGCGTGTACTTTCAGCGTTCCCACCGGCTTTGCATGCGCGCCGGTGGCTTCCGCCTCCGCCTCCATCACCGATGCGAGGATCGCATGGCATCGGTTCAGATAGCGCTCGCCGGCTTCCGTGAGCGCAAGCCGCCGTGTCGTGCGATTCAGCAATCTCGTACGCAGATGCGCTTCGAGTTCAGAGACCGAACGGGATACATAGCCCGTCGTCGCATCGAGTTGATGCGCGGCGCCCGTAAAGCTGCCGGCTTCTGCGACCTCGACGAAAATCCTCATGTTGCGGAACGTATCCATATGTGCAATTCCACCGACAAATTAAGCCTGCGCCTTTTGTCCCGATTGTGGCAGCTCCAAATTGAAATGAGGCCCCGCACTACAGGCAGGCAGTCGAGAACGACCGAATCTTTCCTCAATTTTCCATTGCCCGTAGTCACTTAATTAGCCTACTTATCGAAGCCTGCTCACCTCGGCGCGGCATTTCCTCCTCACTCCAGATCCGACTCAAGGGTCTGAACCATACGGGTCACGTAGACTGCCGACGTATGCAGAACTTCGGCGGCCCTCGTGAAGTTAGTCGCTTCGACCACCTTCACGTACACCTTCATTGCGGAAATCTTGTCCATCGTTTGTGGTTACATCGTTCTTTACATGTCGAGGTTCGTAGCACGAAATACTGCTAGAACATATCCGCAACCGATTGACGCTCTGCGCCCTTTCCTCCGGGTTCTCGCTCGGACCTGGACGGGATAAACGGCCCGGTGACCATGTTCGAGTAAGTTTGCCCGGGCCCCACCATCGGAAACACATCAGCGTCCTGGTCGACCATCACCTCGAGGAAAGCCGGCCCCTCAAATTCCACGAAAGCCTTTAGTTTGTCCTCAAGTTCGCTCTTTGCTTCAATGCGACAGGCAAACTCAAACCCGTCGGCCCGAGCCGCCATGACAAAATCCTTGCGATGAAGCGACTTATCGCTCACGCACAATCGGCCCTCGTAAAAGAGACGCTGCCACTGCCGGATCATCCCGTCACCGAGATTGTTGATCAGCAGGACTTTGACGGGCACGCCGTAAGTAGTTGCTGTCTCCAGGTCGCCAATATTCATGCGAATACTGCCGTCACCATCAATATCGATCACGAGGGCATCCGGTCGCGCCAGTTGGGCACCAATCGCGGCAGGCAGCCCGAAGCCCATCGTGCCCATACTCCCCGAAGTAAGAAAACTTCGCGGCTCGACGAAGTCGAAAAATTGCGCAGCCCACATCTGATGCTGGCCGACGCCAGTGGAGATGATTGCTCGCCCGCCGGTAATTTCACAGAGCTTTTCGACAACGAACTGCGGCTGAATCGCGGGATTGCTCCGGTCATAGTTCATACCGTAGACCCGCTTCAATTCCCTTATATGATCGAGCCAGTCCAAAGGTGCTTGCGCGACAGGACCGTGCTTCATCAATGACAGCAAGGCATCCTTCGCGTCGCCTACATGGGTCCAGTGCGCCCGTTTGACCTTGTTGATCTCCGCTTCATCGATGTCGATGTGCGCGACGTACTGCGCTCCGGGAGCAAATGCGTCAGGGCGGCCACCGGCGACCCGGTCGTCAAACCGGGCACCCACCGCGATAAGGAAGTCACAATCTTCCACCGCGTAGTTCGCACAGGCCATGCCGTGCATGCCCAGCATGCCAAGCCCCAGTTCGTGTTTCACGGAGAGTGCGCCAAGACCCATCAACGTGGTCACCACTGGGATCCTGTAACGCTCGGCAAACTGACGCAGTTCAACCGTCGCGCCGGCCGTAATAACGCCGCCGCCGGCATACAGCAGCGGTCGCTTGCTCCGCGCCAGCAGATCGAAAAATTCGCTGCGCTTGTCCTCTTCCAGACGAGCGCCTTTGGCAACCTTTCGAAGACGGTCGGAGTAGCCTCGAAACTCCAATGTACCTTGCCCATGGTAGGCCCCGGTCCAGTTCTGGATGTCCTTCGGCACGTCCACGACAACCGGGCCTGGACGGCCGGTGCGAGCAATTTCGAATGCGGTCCGCAGTGTCTGTTCCAACTTTGCCGGGTCGGTGACCAGAAACACCTGCTTAGCGCACGCCGACATGATGTTAAAGACTGGCGCTTCCTGGAAAGCATCGCTGCCGATCATGGCACGCGGCACCTGTCCGCATATGAGGACGACGGGAATTGAATCACCGTTGCAGTCGGCGATCGGCGTCACCGCGTTCGTCGCCCCGGGACCTGACGTCACCATGAACACGCCAACTTTGCCGCTCGCTCGCGCATAACCTGCGGCCATGAAGCCAGCGGCCTGTTCATTGGCGGGTACAACGAGGTTGATTTGACGCTCGGGATTCTCCGCGTGCATTGCGTTAAAACGAAAGACAGCGTCGTACGTCGGCAAGATCGCGCCGCCGCTATAGCCGAATACGGTATCGACGCCCTGTTCGCTGAGTACGCGCAGAATGATGTCGGCGCCCGACATCGATTCGCCGGCAAGCGGCGGTTTCGGGAAGACTTCCAAAGTAGGGTTCGGGTTTTGCGTCATGGCTGGTTCGCATGGAAACGACCGCCGACAACTTCAGCGGCCAAAATCAAAGGGGGATTGCCATTCCAACTCGTGAACAGCGTATGTTCCGTGCCAGCTTACGGACGACCGCTCCGACGGGTTCTCCGTATAAAGCGCAGCCCATCTAGCACTCTCTTGATGTGCTTCTGGAAGAATCGTGAGGAATGTTTCCGCCCATTCTGGCAATGATTGACGCCGCGCGCACGCCCAAGAAGGTTGTATATGGGCCAACGTAGGCGAGATCTGGGCCATTCCGATGCCACACCGCCGAAGCGATCGATGGTTTCGTCGACAATACCTGCTACCCAAGTCGGACGCGCCAGGGATCGCTGCTCTCGCTGTCAAACTGGGGCAAGCGGGCGGGTGCAGACGCAGTCGCGAAGTCACTCCGACTCGATACAGACGCATCCAGCCTCGTCGCGTGGGATGTGTTCGACTCGCTGATGACACCCCGCGATATCATCGCGGTGGCGACGTGGTCCGACCTGGCAGCCGCCGAAGCCTTCGCGCGCGGCGCCGGCCGCCCGGCGGCAACGCATGATTCAATGCGGACCCCGGCCGAGCGCATGCCGCCTGACAAATATAACGTGTCACGCGCACTGCGACCAAGCTGCGCAGCAGCGGTCGCAGAAGCCGCTTCACGACCCGACGGCACGGACGAAAATCCTATCGGCATATTCATGACTGGTCGTTCCGGAAATAGAGAAAAAAATTTAGATCAGCGCACGCATCGTCATTTCGGTGACCGGGACGAAATCCTTCTCTTCAACACTCACTTACCGAGAACGCGAAACCCTTGAATGACACAATAGATATGTGCTTACAACCTACTCGTCAAGCGCCTCGTTGAATCCGCTCGCCTGCTGACCTCGAATTAGGGCAGCGGCAAGATATGGCTTCCGTTACGAAGGAGCAATCGACTCCGTATTTCAACCGCCTGTCAGGTCATCCGTGGTCCAGCCACCGCCGAGCGCGCGAATGAGGTCTACATTCGCGTCCAGCTGCTGCGTTCGAAGCTGGATGACGCTGCGTTCCGATTCGAGCGCAGCGGATTGCGACTCGACCACGTCCAGATAGCTGACCGCACCGCGCCGATAAAGCGCGAGTGACAGGTTGACTGACGTGTCAGCTGCGCTTGCGGCATCTTGCTGCTGATCCGTTGCGGTGCCAAGGTCGTCGAGCAACGAGAGGTCGTCTTCCACCTGCCTGAATGAAGCCAGCACCACGCTTCGGTAGCGGTCGCCTGCCTCCGACGTTGCGGCCTTCGCGGACTCCACCTGTGCCTGACGCTTACCGCCGTCGAAGAGGTACACCGCAAGCGTTGGCCCGAGCGTCCAGAAGGAACTGGGGGCGCTGAGCAGATCTCCCAACACCGAGCTTTGCACGCCGCCCGCCGCACTGAGCGTCAGTGATGGGAAGTATGAGGCCCGTGCAACCCCAATCCGCGCATTGGCCTCTGCTACGCGGCGCTCGGCCGCGGCGACATCCGGTCGCCTTTGCAGCAATGCTGATGGCACACCAACCGGGATGGCAGGCAATTGAACTGGACGGGTACTCGGCTCAATCCGAAAGTCCGATGGCGACGCGCCGACCAGGACAGCAATCGCATGTTCCAGCAATGCCCGCTTGGCCCTGACCTGCGTGAGCTCGGACTTGGCCGACGACAACTGGTTGGTCGCACGCGCCACATCGAGACCAGACACAACTCCACCGCCATGCAGCCTGCGGGTCAGATCGAGCGCCTTCTGGTACGCCTCGTCAGTACCCTTGATCAGCTGGATTTGCTGATCAAGTCCGCGCAGGTCGATGTAGCTTCGCGCCAGCTCGATTTCGAGGCTCAACTGCGTCGACGCAAGATCAGCTTTTGACGCCAGGCCCACGTCCTTGCTCGCAGCAACGGAATCGCGCACGCGTCCCCAAAGGTCGACTTCGTAGTCAACCTCGACGCCCAGTGTGGCCGAGTTGTAGTCAGTCGGCCCAGTGGCATTGCGCAACGGCCTCGTGTCCGACTCGCGCTCACGCTGGAGATTGCCCGCAGTGGATACCTGAGGATACAGTTGCGAGCTGACCTGCTTGATATACGCTTCGGCCTGCACATAGTGAAAATACGCGGCGCGCAGATCGGGGTTATTCGCGATCAGGCGTTGCTCGAGGTCATCGAGTCCGGGCTCCTGGTAGAGCTTCCACCATCCCGCACGGTCAAGCTGGTCAGCCGGGCTGGCCGAGATCCAGGGCCCCTGAGACTGAGACTGGTACTGCGCCGCGACGGGCACGTCCGGCACCTCGTAGTGCGGCGCGAATGAGCACGCGGCAAGCGCCGCAGCACTCGCGATCGGGGCCAATGTCCAATACCGATACTTAGCCATGCTTTGCAACCTTGGTCCCGGGGCTGATCACCTGAACATGGTCACCCTCGACAAGACCATCGGGCGGCGTGTCGATCACACGGTCACTGTCGGCCAGTCCCGAACCGATATCTACCTCGTTCCCCAGGTCCTGCAGAATCGCAACGGATTTAAACCGGATCGTGTCGCGACCATCGACGGTCGCTAGCCGGAGCCCTTTGTTGTCGAAGATCAACGCGCTGGCCGGCACGCGCAACGCACCGGCACGTGCCGGCAGGACAAAGTGCAGGTTCACGAAGCCGCCCGGCAGCAGCAGATGACCGGGGTTGTCGACCAGCAACTGGACGAGCGTCGTTCCCGATGCCGCGTTGACGGAGTCGGCCAGACCTACAACCGTAGCCATAAAGCTCTTGCCGGGATACTCCGGGACGGTGAAGGTCGCGGTCCCACCGGATTTCATCACCGGTGCATCTTCTTGCGGCACATGCACGTAGAGACGCAGCTTATCCACGCTCGATACTGAAAAGAGCTGCGGCCCGGCACCACCGCCAGCATTGATCAATGCGCCGACGTCTGTGTCGCGCGCGGTGATCACGCCGTTGAATGGCGCGACGATTCTGGCGAAACTCTTGGTTGCGACCAGCCTGTCGACGTTTGCCTGAGCCGCCGCCACGCGGGCCTGCTTCGCGACATAGTTTTGTGTGCGGTCATCGACCTCCTGACGGGACACGGAATCAGAGTCCAGAAGTCCCTGCCAGCGATCGGCAGTCGTCTTGGCCAGTGCTGCATCTGCTTTCGCGCTTGAAAGGTCGGCCTTCGCCTGGTTCAACTGCTGGTCGAGTTCAGGTGTATCGATCACGGCAAGCTCTTCGCCCGCCTTCACCTGGCTGCCGATATCGACACGCCACGATTTCAGGTACCCGCTGACACGCGCATAGATGGGAGCGCTGTCGAAGGCCTCCAGCCGGCCAGGCAGGGCGAGCAAGCCGCCCGGTGCTTCCTTGGCTGGCACAACGACATTCACCGACGGTATAGCCTGAGT
This sequence comes from Burkholderia sp. OK233, assembly GCF_900230185.1. GTDB lineage: Bacteria > Pseudomonadota > Gammaproteobacteria > Burkholderiales > Burkholderiaceae > Paraburkholderia. The sequence continues at coordinate 5,951,673 of NZ_OCSR01000001.1, read as the reverse complement.
TTCCGTCCAGTCTTTGAGCTGATGCTCATCTTCCAGTCGAAGTGCGATACCGCCAACGACGATGATGATGGCGAGCAAACCACCGACAATCGCCGCAAACGAAAGCTGGCGTTGCGGCAGCGCCGCACGCGGTGTGGGTTCATACGACATGGATCGAATCTCCGGAAATCGGTGCGTCCGAAGTGCCACTCGGACGCGAATGGAATATGCAAAAGACGGCCGGCACGAGGAACAGCGTGGCGGTTGTCGCGAACAGCAGTCCGCCGATTACCGCTCGGCCCAGCGGCGCGTTCTGCTCGCCGCCCTCGCCGAGTGCGAGCGCCATCGGCGCCATGCCGATGATCATTGACAGCGCCGTCATCAGGACGGGACGAAACCGTGTGGCGCCGGCCTCGAGCGCTGCCTTGAACGCGTCGCCGTGTTCGGCCAGACGTTCGCGGCAAAAACTCACCACCAGAATGGCATTGGCCGTGGCCACGCCCATGCACATGATGGCGCCCGTCAGGGCGGGTACCGACAACGTGGTGTGCGTTGCGAACAGCGTCCACACGATGCCGGCCAGCGCGCCGGGCAACGCAGTGACAATCACCAGCGGATCGGTCCACGACTGGAAATTGATAACGATAAGCAGGTAAATCAACACGACCGCGCCGAGCAGCCCGAAGAGCAGGTCGCCGAAGGCGCTGTTCATGGTCTGGACCTGACCGAGCAGGACGACCTTCGCGCCCTTCGGCAAACCCTTGGCATTGCCGGCAACGATGTCGTCGATGCCTGAGGCAACCGCACCGAGATCGCGCCCCTGAGTCGCGGCGAAGATCTCCACCATGGGCTGGACGTTGTAGTCGCTGACAACTTCGTTGCTGGCGGTGCGGTGGACAGTCGCCACGCCGGCAAGGATCTGTCCGTCGTTTGCCGCTGAGCCGCCGGTGACGGGCAGATTCATCAGGGACGGCAGCGAATCAAGACCGTATTGCGGCGTCTGCACGACAATGGGATATTCAACGCCATTGGCCGGGTTGAGCCAGTACGTTGGAGCGATCTGACCCGATCCCGCCAGGTGCACGACGAGGCTGTTAGTGACATCGCGTTCGGTGATGCCCTGAAGCTGCGCATGGGTCCGATCGACGTCAATATTGAACTGCGGATTGGCCTGCGATTGCTCGATGCGAGCGTCGACAACCCCGGGAATATGCCGGATCTGACGCAGCATCAGGTTTGCGTAGGCAAAATCAGCCGGCAGATTCTTGCCGCGAATCTGCAGGTCAATCGGCGCAGGCGAGCCGAAGTTCAGGATCTGACCGACGATATCCGCGGGCGGGAACGAGAACGTAACGCCTGGAAACTCGCGCGGCAACTCCTCGCGTAACTTGCGAACGTACCCAGCCGTGGGGTGATGCCCTTCCCTCAGCGCGATCTGAATATCCCCGTCTTGCGGGCCAATCGTTCCCGTGTTGTTGTAGGCGGTATTAATGGAGCTGGTTGAAAGCCCCATGTTGTCGACGACGGTGCCAAGCTCGGCTCGCGGAATCGTCGCCCGCACGCGGTTTTCCACTTCCGCGAAGATCTCAGCCGTGGTCTCGATACGCGTGCCGACCGGCGCACGCACGTGCAATAGAATCTGGCCGGCGTCGACGTCCGGGAAAAAGTTGCGTCCGAGAAACGGCACCAGCGCGAACGACAGCGCAACGAAGCCGAAGAACCCGATTACAAAGACACGACGATGGGTCAACAGCAGCTCGAGTATCCTGCTGTAGTTCGAACGAACGCGCTCAAAACCCCGCTCGAATCCGCGCTGAAACCGCACCAGCGGGTTGGAAGAAACGCCCGGCTCTTGTTCGTAGTCTTCTGCATCGCCCCGCACGGCATGGGGCTTTAGTAGGTATTTGGCCATCGTGGGCACGAGGGTCCGCGACAGGATGAACGACGAGATCATCGCGAAGATCACCGCTTCCGCCATCGGTACGAACAGGAATCCCGCCACGCCACCCAGGAAAAACATCGGCACAAAAACGATGCAGATGCAAAGCAACGAAACGAACGCGGGCGTGACGATCTGTGCGGCGCCATCGAGAATGGCAGGCTCGACATCCTTGCCCTGCTCCAGGTGCCAGTTGATGTTCTCAATGGTCACGGTGGCGTCGTCGACGAGAATCCCCACCGCGAGCGCGAGCCCTCCCAGCGTCATGATGTTCAGCGTCTCTCCCAGGACGGACAGCAGCGAAATCGACCCTAGAATGGCGAGCGGAATGGACGTCGCTATGATGACGGTCGAGCGCCAGCTGCCAAGGAACAGCAGGATCATAGCGCTCGTCAACAGGGCGGCAATCACGCCCTCGCGGGCGACGCCCGTAATGGCCGAGCGAACGAATAGCGACTGGTCGCCGATCGGATCGATCTGAAGGTTATCCGGCAAAGAGGCTTTTGCATCGGCCGCCTTTTGCCTGATCCCGGCGATGATGGACAAAGTGGATGCCGAACCATTCTTGAACACGGTTAGCAATACCGCACGTTTGCCCCCTACGTGAACAATGTTCGGTTGTGGCGGAGCACCGTCGGTCACATCGGCGACGTCACGCATATAAATGGTGGTTCCGTTGGCCGATTTGACGGGCATGTCGCCAATCTCGGCGATCGTCGACGGTGCGTCATTCAACTGCAGCGTGTACTCGGTCTTGCCGATCTTTTCGGTGCCTACGGGTGTGATGAGATTCTGCGCCGCCAGGGCGCCCTGAACGTCCTCGGCAGACAGTCCCCGAGCCTGAAGTTCAGACGGCTTAACATTGATCTGGACCTGCCGGGTTTTGCCGCCAAATGGAAACGGGATAGCGGCGCCGGCAACGGAGGTCAACATCGGCCGCAGCTGATTCAGGCCCAGATCCGCCAGATTTTGCTCGGAGAGGCCCTTTCCAGACAGGGCGAGCTGGATGACAGGAACTGTCGAGGCGTTGTAATTGAGTACGAACGGCGGCGTCTCCCCAGGCGGCAACTGTTTCAGGATTTCCTGCGAGATCGAGGTGACCTGCGCATTCGCCGTCGCGATGTCGGTGCCCGGCTGGAAGAAAATCTTGACGACGCCGTAGCCGTTAAGAGAGGTGCCCTCTATGTGTTCGACGCTGTTGACAGTCGTGGTCAACACCCGCTGGAACGGGGCCATGATGCGCCCCTCCATCTGGTCGGGCGAAAGTCCCGTGTACTGCCACACGACACTGACAACCGGGATGTTGATCGCGGGAAAGATATCCGTGGGTGCGCGAAGCGCGGACAGACAGCCGACGATAAAAATAAGGATGGCCAGTACAACGAATGTATAAGGCCTTTGCAGCGCAATGCGCACGATGCCGAGCATGGGACTCCCACTATGTCAAAGCCGGCAGCAAACCAACCTATGGCACCCTCCGGCCACCAGATTCTTTATTGCTTACCTCAATCTGCGTTCGATGAGATCCTGTCCGCCTTGATCGGCGCGTCGGGATGCGGAGTGTGAGAGCCCCCTGTGGTGCGAGGAGCCGCGACCCAGTGGATGGCAGCCGCGGCGAGCCCGAGCGCGACACCAAAGACGACGATGCCCGTCCAGCCAAAGCGGCTCATCAGCCAGCCGCTGATCGTCGCACCGACGGCGCCGCCGAAGAAGGTGGCAGTCATATAGAGGCTGTTGATGCGGCCCTGCGCTTTGTGATCGACTGCGAAGGCGCGAGTCTGGTTGGATACCAACCCGGCCTGCACCCCGATATCGAGCACGACGACGCCGATTACCAGCAACGTCATTGACCAGTTTGCGCCGGCGAGAAGCAGGTAAGCAAGCGTGACGATGCCGATACTGATCCCAACGACATGGCGAGTCCCACGCCGGTCGGAGACATGGCCACCGAGTGAAGCGGCAAATGCGCCGGCCGCGCCGATGATGCCGAAGCCGCCCGCCCACGCACTGCCAAGGTGCCAGGGTCCGCCGGCAAGAAGCGCGGCCAGATTGACCCAGAAGGCGTTGAAACAGGCCCACAACAGCGCCTGGATAATCATCGATTCACGAACCGGACGATGGTCCCGCGCCAGTGGCCATAGCGAAGCGAGCAGCCGACCGTAGGGAAGATTCGTCGAGGGCACACCACGCGGCAGGAGCGTAGCGGCAGCGATCCAAACAGGCAGCATGAAAGCCGCTTCCATGCCGTAGACCGCGCGCCAGCCATAAGCCGCGCCGACTACGCCGGCGATCGTGCGGCCGAGCAGGATGCCGACCATAATCCCGCTGACGACCGTGCCGACCGAGCGCCCTCGCTGGTGCGGCGGCGACATGACGGCAGCGAAGGGCACGAGTTGTTGTGGCACGCAACTGACGATGCCAAGACCAAAGGAGGCCGCGATCAACGCCCAGATGCCGGGCGAGATCGCCGCCGCGAAGGCGAAAACGCAGGCGAAAGCGATCTGACCGAGCACGAGCTTGCGCCGGTCGAAGCGGTCGCCTAGCGGCAGGAGCAATGCAAGCCCGGTCGAGAAGCCGAGCAGCGCCACGGCGGCGACGAGATCGACCGTGGTCAGGTCGACCCCAAAGCCCGCTTTGATCAACGGCAGAATCGGCTGGGTGCAATAGATGTTGGTGATCACCGCGCCGGCGATGACCGCCATCATGACGATCTTGCCGCGCGACGCTACCGCAGTCGCAGATGAACTAACGGGTGGGGAGGGCAGGCCACTCACGGGATTCTCCTTGTCTCGACCTCTTCGGTACTTTCAGCGGCATGCAGCGATCCGGAATTCAGTTGCGCACTTCAGGTGCACAACAAAAATTAAATATGATCAGGATTCCATATTGATCAACCGAATTGCCATCGACACAGGGGCAAAAGTGGCACACGTCTTAGCCGGACTTGCAAAATGCTTGCGGGGCCGCTTGCGCGGTTACAGAGCACCCGGCGCCAGAAAGCACAGTACAAAACAGGCGGCGAATTCTCCGAGAACCGCTTCCGCGGGCCGGCTTGCGAACGTCAAATGAGCACGCTCAAGCGTCTCCAGATGCGGCATCAACCAACCGCGTCCCAGACGTTTCGGTCATGATCGGGGATACATCCCATTCTGGACGAGATTCGACGCAAAATCATCGTGACCCGTGGCAACTCAGTTGTTCGGTTCAGTCAACCATGCGTCAGCCATAAGTTGATGCCTACAGGCCTGATTGGCAAGACCGTCTGTGCGCCCACCTCTGGTGGCGCGGCCCGTCGGCTTGTCAGATCGATCAACGTATCCTCGTCAACACCCGGATGCGCCTGATGTAGAGCAGACATGTGCTGATTAAAATATTCTCGTTGGACGGCGAGAGGCCGGTACCTTGCTGATGCCGCGAGTGTTGCGTCGCGCACCATCACGGTCGGTGCGGACAAGAACCACGACACCGCCGGCATCGTCGCCAGTTGTCGCGGGAATCGCGTCACGCCGCATGTAGCGCAAAATGCTGGGCGTGCGGGAGGTTCAGCAATTGACGAGCGAACTACGCGTTGGCCGGGTTACGCGCTCAGCCGGAAAAAACGTAAGCGCATTGAGCGTGTGTTCGGATGGGGCAAGACAGTCAGACGAATTCGCCTGGCGATGTACCGGGGACTTGAACGCGTAGACCAGCTCTTCGTGCTAACGTAGGCCGGCTATAACCTGACTCGCATGCGTACACTTGCCAGCTGTGGGACAGGAAGCAACGGATAACACCGATATGGCGACCCCGCAAGCAGTGTTGAATTCCCGCAAACGTGTTCCGCGTTTCAAAAGTGCGAACCCGGCATCCATCGTAATCCACCTGAGCGCATCAACGACGGATATTTAAACGGCCGTTAGAGGATAGATGTCGGCGCGGCAACTGGAACACGTGGATGGTGTCGCGTCTGGAAAATTCAATGAGATTTGGGCCACGTGCTGGCAAGCCCAACGCGCGAAGCCTTCGCAGCGCGGAGTCGCGCTAGCCTTCGACGATGATCACGTCCAGGTTCTCGTCGTCAAAAGCGACAAGAAACTCTTCAGGCATTAACCACGAATCGACGCTCACCGTGTGCGAGTCAATGTCAACGTTGACCTTCGCGTCGGCATCGACGCTCTTCATCGCATGCTCAATCGTGGAAACATCGTCTGAGCGGACTTCATTTTTAACTGAGAATTTCACTTGTCATTTCTCCATTCAACAACGTTTGAATAAGGCAGCATACCTATCGATTCATCGGCGCCAGTGCGTGCGCGCATTTATTGTACGCATTACCCGTTCTGCTTGCTGATTCACGCACGCCGTCTGTTGAGCAAATGGGAAAGGACCGTTTCCAGCTGGGAGGATCTTCCGGTGGCTGATGCGCCATCTGACTGGATTTGTGAATGGAATGGTCTGCTACGCGAACTTTGTTGGCCGCAAGAAGCGGACCTGTCTCCTAGAATGACTACAATCCATTGCGCGGAGGCGGGAGAGCCTTCCCAATCCACCACCCCATTCAACAGCAAGCCTCGCGGACTCTTATGAACACCGCCAAGCCAGTGACAAACGGAACGCCGGCGCCGGATTCTGCACAGGAGGCAGAGACGCCTGCGCAGCTAGCGCCCAAGGAACCCGAGCTGCCACTTCGCCTTGCTATCGGCCTACTCGGTATGCTGCTGGCGTCGCTACTGGCCATACTGAACGAAGACGTCACCGAAGTGGGGTTGGAAGATATTCGCGGCGCGCTCTCGATTGGCAATGACGATGGGACCTGGGTGACCGCTCTCTTCGAGGCGACCAACGTCGCCACGATGGTGTTCGCTCCATGGTTCGGAATCACGTTCACGCTGAAGCGATTTACGATCGGCGCGGTGCTGGCCGTGATGCTCTTTGGATTCCTGAGTCCCCTCGCACCGAACCTGCTTAGCCTCTATGTGTTGCGTGTACTACAAGGGATAGCCGGTGGATGTCTGCCACCGATGGTGATCATCGTCGCGCTTCGATATCTCCCGCCGAAAACCAAGTTATATGGACTCGCGGGCTACGCGCTGACTGCCACTTTTGGACCCGCGCTCAGCACGCCTCTCACGGCGCTATGGACCGAATATGTGGGCTGGCAAATGGTGTTCTGGCAAATCGTCCCCCTTGGCTTATTAAGCTGCCTGGCAATCTATATGGGACTTCCGTCGGATCCTCCTAAACTCGAACGCTTCCGTTTATTCAACTGGCGCGGAGTCCTACTGGGGTATCCCGCGGTGGTCATGCTCGTCATTGGCCTTCTGCAGGCTGATCGCCTGGACTGGCTGAATTCCACGTTCATCTGCGCGATGTTTGGTGTCGGGACGCCGTTGCTGGTGGCGTTCCTGATTAATGAGTGGCTTCATCCGCTGCCGTTTTTCGGGCTCAGGTTGCTTCGCCGTAGGAATTTCGCTCACGGGCTCCTGACATTGGCAGGCGCGGTTGTGCTGCTGGTTGGCGTCGGTGCCATACCCAGCCAGTTTCTCGCGCACATTCACGATTACAGGCCGCTGCAAACCACTCGGCTGTTTTTGCTAGTTGCCATTCCCCTCCTGATATCGCTTCCTCTGACCGCCGCCCTCCTGAACCTCCGGCAGATCGATCACCGGTGGGTCATGGCCATTGGCCTTTGCCTGATGGTCGCCACGTGCCTGCTGGGAAGTTACATGGACTCCGAGTGGGTTCGCGAGAATTTTTACTGGTTGCAGTCGTTACAGATCCTCGCGCAACCGATGGTGATCATAGGAATCCTGATGGGTGTCACGACGGGCCTGCCGCCAGCCGAAGGGCCGTTTGCTTCTGCCATGTTCAACACGGTCAAAACATTTTCGGCTGCAGTGGCAACCGCTATTCTGCAAGGGGTAGGCACTGCGCGCGAGCATTTTCATTCGAGCATGCTGGTGGACCGCCTAGGCAACACTCCCCTGGTGAATCGCCTCGGTAACAACCCGTTTGCCGCCGGTCAAAGCATCGAATCTGGCCATGGGCTCGGAGAACTCGCGCAGCGGATTCACGAGCAGGCGGTGGTACTGACGTCGGCAGATCTCTATCTCGTGATGGCAGGTATCGCCGTCGCCCTTCTTCTCGTCATTCCGTTTTTGCCCGTGCGGATTTATCCGCCGTGGACCACCACGCCCCCCCCGTCCCGTTGAGCAACGATACCTATGTCAACCAACTCCTCATCTAGACTCAAAATATTGGGTCTTGTCGGCTGCGTCGTCATAGTCGGCCTCGTTGTATGGGCTTGCGTGGCGCTGTTTGCCAACTCACATAGCGAGACGACCAATGACGCCTATGTCGTGGCCGATTTCACGCTAGTCGCGCCGCGCATCCCCGGCCAGCTTTCGGAGGTGCTCGTCGAGGACAACCAGCAGGTCAAAACCGGGCAGTTGCTGGTGCGTATCGACGACCGCGATTTCCGCGCCGCCCAGGCCAGTGCACAAGCCGACGTGGAGGCAGGCAAGGCGTCGGTTGCGAACTACGACGCCGAGATCGCACAGCAGCCCTCGCTGGTCGATCAGGCGCGGGCCACGCTGCGGTCAGATGACGCGGCGATCGAGTTTGCTCGACAGAACGCCACGCGCTACCAGAATCTCTCGGTATCGGGTGCGGGAACCACGCAGGAGCAACAGCATGCGTCGAGCTCGCTCGCCGAGGAACTTGCGCGGCAGGCCCACGACCGCGCCGCACTTGTTACGACAGAGCAGAACCTAGACATTCTGCGTGCCGAGCGCGCCAAGGCGGCAGGCGCTTTGGCTCATTCCGAAGCCGAACTGGAGCAGGCGAAACTCAACCTGTCCTATACGGAGATCCACGCGCCCGTTGACGGCAAAGTGGGACGACGCTCGGTACGGGTTGGCGCATACGTTACCGTGGGCGAGCCACTGCTCGCGATCGTTCCGCTTTCGGACGCCTATGTCGTCGCCAACTTTCAGGAAAATCAGCTCACCCACATGCGCCCTGGCCAGACCGTGCGTATCAAGGTCGACACCTTCCCAGGCGCCGTGATCCAGGGACATGTCGATAGTCTTGCCCCGGCGACAGGCTTGAGCTTCGCGCCTATTGCGCCCGACAATGCAACGGGCAACTTCACCAAGATCGTCCAACGCGTGCCTGTCAAGATCACCATCGACCGGGGGCAACACGCCGCGTCCCAGTTGAGCGTAGGGCTGTCGGTCGAAGCGAAGGTTGCGGTCGACAAGCGTGACGATACGCGGATCGCAGGAGCAGACACGCCATGAACGCAAGCGAATTTCGTGAACTAGCGCTATATATTTTGGCGTGTTTCACGATGACAGGCTGCATGGTCGGCCCAAACTTCAAATCTCCGCAGTCGGCGACGCCTGACGTGTGTAGCCGCACCCAGACTGCGCAAGCGTCCAGCAAACCCGTCGAAGCCGACTTCGGTCCACAATGGTGGACGCTGTTTAATGACCCAATGCTGGACTCGCTGGAACAACAACTGGTCGATGCGAACCTCGACGTAGCTGCGGCATCGGCGCGTCTGCGGCAAAGCCGTGCAGAGCAGCGCATCGCCGGTGCTGCAGAATATCCCACGCTGGACGGCGCAGCCTCCTATAACCGGGAGCGCGCAAGCCCGAACGGCATTCTGGGGCTGCTGGGCGTCAGCCCGACGGGGAGTCCACTGGAGTCGGCGTCCGGCAGCACCCCGCTCGGCGCGGCAGCTTTACCGCCGCCTCCCTCGGGCTCGCCGGCTTATAACCTCTATCAGTTCGGTTTCGATGCATCATGGGAAATCGACATCTGGGGGCGCGCTCGACGCGGTGTCGAGGCCGCGACCGCTTTGTCCGATGCCTCCTATGAGGACCGCAACGCAGTGCTATTGTCGGCGCGCGCCGAACTTGCGCGAGACTACATTCAGTTGCGCGATACGCAGATCCTGCTGCAGATCGCCAGACAGAACCTGCAAATCGCCCGCGACGCAACGACGCTCACGGAAAAGCGGGTCCATGAAGGCGTCACCACGGATCTGGACGTGGACAACGCTTCCGCACAGGCCGAGTCGATCGAGGCCTTGATTCCGACGCTCGAATCGCGTTGCGATACCACGATCAATGCGATCGGCCTACTACTGGCGAAGGAACCGGGCGAACTACAACCGCTGCTCGCCGAGCCGCGCGATGTGCCGGCACTGCCTGAACAGGTGCCCATCGGGGTTCCGTCGGAACTGGTGCAACGCCGCCCCGACATCCGCAAGGCAGACGCGCAACTGCACGCGGCCACAGCGGCGATCGGCATGGCGAAGGCTGACTTCTACCCACGCATCTCGCTGAACGGCAGCGCTGGTTTCCAAAGCCTGCAACTGTCGAATCTCGCCAACTGGGCGTCCGGTCAATACGTCGTGGGACCGTCAATCACGCTGCCCATCTTCGAGGGCGGACGTCTCAAGGGCACACTCCATTTGCGCGAGGCACAACAGCAGGAAGCGGCAATTCTCTATCAACGTACCGTTCTGGATGCCTGGCGAGAAGTGGACGATGCGCTTGTCGTCTACGACGCCGAACAGCGGCGTCGCGACCGCCTGAAAAAAGTCGTGAGCCTGAACCAGAACGCGCTGTCGATTGCGCGGCAACGGTATAAAGAAGGCGCGGTCGACTTTCTCAACGTGCTCAACGTGCAGAAACAGTTGCTCGATTCGCAGAGCGACCTGGAGCAAAGTCAGGCCAACGCGGCCGCCAACCTGATCACGCTGTGCAAAGTGCTGGGCGGTGGCTGGGAATCGACATACGCCAGACAGGACGGCCTTCATTGATCCGGCATGCCGTTGCGAGCGAATCAAGGCGCTCCTCGCCCACTGGTTCCACAGACCCGGGCATGCCGAAGATCGGCTAGGATATTACGCAGGCCAGCTCGCGGACCAGGCGGGTGGCGGCGCCGATCAGTCGCTGAAGGAGCAAGCGCAATGAGCAACGAGTCAACGCGGGGAAGCGACACGCCTCACGATCAGCTGTCGGAGAATGCGAGCCGTATCGACGACCCGGCGATCGTCGAAGACCCGAGCGTGCTCGAACATCCGCGGTATCAACAGAAGTTTCCGGTCCTCACGGAAGCCGAATTCGACAGGCTGCGGCGCTTTGCTAGCGTGACACGCCACGCTAAAGGGGCGTTGCTCTATCAGGCGGGAAAGTTCTCCCCAGGCGTATTCGTCCTGCTATCGGGCAAGGTCAGGATTGATGGCCGGGACGGCCTGGGCCATGTGCGGACCGTTCACACCTACTGGCAACGCGGAGAGTTCACCTCCGACGTCACCCAGCTCTCGAAGAAACCGGCGGTTGTCGACGCGTATGTAATCGAAGACGTCGAAGCCCTGCTGATGCAGCCCGACCAGCTGAGCGCGACGATGGTCAGTCAAGCCGATCTCGGCGAAAAGATCATGCGCGCGCTGATTCTGCGGCGAACTCTCGTGATCGACCGTGGACATGGCGCCGTTCTTGTCGGCGACGCCGGTAACGCATGTCTGCTCGCGTTGCAGAATTTCCTGCACCGTAACTCCTTTCCGAATATCGTGCTCGATGCCCAGCACGACGCCGAAGCCATCGCGCAACTCGAGCGCCTGACGCCGCAGCCCGAAGATTTCCCGCTCGTCTTTTGTCCGAATGGCACGGTGCTGCGAAACCCCAACGAGGGACAGCTTGCCTCCTGTCTCGGGCTGATTCGAGAGTTCAATCCGACGCACCTCTACGATGTGGCGATCGTCGGCGCCGGCCCTGCCGGACTTGCGGCGGCCGTGTACGCGGCATCCGGAGGGCTTTCGGTCGCAGTGCTCGACTGCCGTGCGCCTGGTGGCCAGGCCGGTACGAGCGCGCGCATCGAGAACTATCTGGGCTTTCCCACTGGCATCACGGGTCAGGCGCTTGCGGGTTGAACCTTTATCCAGGCGCAGAAGTTCGGCGCGCATATCGGCATCCCGTGTGAAGTCCAGACGCTGTTTTGCGACAGGCAACCGCCCGTGGTGGAGCTGACCGATGCCCGGCGCGTCACCGCGCGTACGGTGGTCATCGCCATCGCCGCAGGGTACCGGCGACCGGACGTCGCAGACCTCGCGCGTTTCGAGCGCTGCGGCGTCTACTACTGGGCGACGCCAATCGAGACGAGGCCATACGGCAAGGAACCGGTGCTGCTGGTTGGCGGAGGCAACTCGGCCGGACAGGCGGCGGTGTTTCTGGCATCACAAGTCGAACACGTGCATATGTTTATTCGCGGCGTGAGCCTCGAGCACAGCATGTCGCACTATCTGATAGAACGTGTCACGTTTCTCTCCAACTTGACGCTTCATACGCGCACCGAACTAACTGCGCTTCAAGGCGATGCGCATCTCGAACGCGTGCACTATCGCGGCGCCGGTGGTATGGAAGGCAGCATGACGGCGCGTCATCTGTTCGTATTCGTCGGCGCCGAACCGAATACCAGCTGGCTCAAGACATGCGGCGTGTCGCTGGACGAGAAAGGATTCGTGTTGACGGACATTGACCTTGCCGAAGCTCGCACACGACCGCTGCTGTTTCAGACGAGCGTCGAGAGTGTCTTCGCCATCGGCGACGTTCGCTCAGGATCCACCAAGCGTGTCGCGTCGGCAGTGGGTGAAGGCGCGGGCGTGGTGGCGCAGATTCATCGTTTCATGGCCGGGGCACGCTGACACGCCTTGCAGGCTACGGGCGGTATCGAGATGTGGCGCGGTAGCAGTAGGTTCGGTTTGTCTGTTGCCACCCCTTTCGTCTGGCGGTGCCCGAGTGAGCGTAGAAGCGGTACCCGGCTTCTGCCTTTGCTTTCGCGTGTAACGCCGTCTGCAGCTTCTGAACACTGATCGGAGTTGATAGGTTGCCGAATCTCCAGGTCCCTTACTACGTGTTACGTTGGTCTTGAACTGAGGCCCCTCCCCTCCACCAGCATTACACCGGCTTCAACGGTAATACGGGCCTCTCCGTCACCCCAAGGCGCCCGGCCTGTCCCTCACGGGCGTCCGGTTGGTCATCCCTGACCACGCCAGGGGGCTTCCCGTGTTGCGTGCGCTTTCCTTGTGTACATGCTGTCGCCACTACCCCGGCGCAGCGACTGGGTGTCCTGCCTGCTCATTCACCCAGCCGTATCAGCCTTCCCCGATATGGCAGTCGGGTCGGCCTGCGCATCGTCCTTTTCGAGGTTTGCTCGGCGTTCACTCGCGTTACGACCTGCACACTCGCGCTGTCACCGATTTGTGACACGCATCACCGAAGGCTTCAGCCACTTCGTTGCCTCCATAGCTGTTCCGATTGCTTCCGGCTGGAGTATTTGCCGGGCGGGGCTTGCACCCGCTGGAAAGCGCCACCTTTTCACGGCGCACACCCACAACGGCGCCGGCCGCATCTTTGCGCTTAACGCAGCTGCCGGAAGCTCACGCGAACTTCTTCCGTGAACTCCTGCGGCTGTTCCCAAGCCGCAAAGTGGCCGCCTTTGGGGAGGCGGTTATAGTGAATCAGCTTCGGATACGCTTTCTCCGCCCAGCCTTGCGGAGCGGCGTAGATTTCATCCGGGAAGACGCTGACGGCAACCGGAATGGCCACGTGCTTGGGCGCAAAGAAGTTCAGCTTGTTTTCCCAATACAGACGAGCCGAAGAGACTGCCGTGTTCGTGAGCCAATAGAGCGTGACGTTGTCGAGCACGTCGTCTCGCGAAAGACCCTCGGGTTGACCGTCAAACACGCGGGCGATCATTGCCTGACTCGCGGCGTCGTGGTCGAGCATCCACGCGGCGAGGCCAACAGGCGAATCTTCAATCCCGTATAGCGTCTGCGGGCGGTTCGCCATCTCCAGTGCGTAGCCAAGGCCGTGCTTGTAGAAATAGTCGAGTTGATCGAACGCGTGCTTCTCGTCGGGCGAGAGTCCTGCCGGCGCTGGCTGGCCCAATTTGAGCGCCTCGGCGATATCGTCCGGTACGGTAGCCGGCATGTTGGTGTGAATGCCGATCAGTTCGGGCGGCGCCAGCAAAGCCATCTGCTCCGTGACAGCATTGCCCCAATCGCCGCCTTGTGCGACATATCGCCTGTAACCGAGACGCTTCATCAGTGCGACCCAGGCGCGTGCGACGCGCTGAGGATCCCAGCCAGTCGCGGTCGGCTTGCCTGAGAACCCGTAGCCCGGCAGCGACGGAATCACGATGTCGAACGAGTCCGATGCGTTTCCGCCATGGGCCACCGGATCGGTCAACGGACCGATGATCTTCAACTGCTCGATGATTGACCCGGGCCACCCGTGCGTAACGATCATCGGCAACGCATTGGCATTTTTCGAGCGAACGTGGATGAAGTGGATGTCGAGGCCATCGATCTCGGTGACGAATTGCGGCAGCGCGTTCAGCCGCGCTTCGACTTTGCGCCAGTCATAGTCGGTCGACCAATAACGCGCAAGTTTCTTCATGGTTGCAAGCTGCACGCCTTGCGACGCGTCAGTCACCGCTTCCCGTTCAGGCCAGCGGGTGGCCTTGATGCGTCTCTTCAAGTCGATCAGTTTTGCTTCCGGTGCGTGCACACGAAGTGTACGAATTGAAGTCTTGTCACCGCCGCTCGACTGCGTGATTTCATTGATGGATTGATTCGTGTCCGCGAAAGCGAGTCGGCTCAGTGCGCCCGCAACAGCGGCCGCCGCTGCCACGCTATTAAAGCGACGACGCGACGGGATCTGGGGAAGGATATCTTCAGGCATGAAAGTCTCTGTTCAAAATTAGTACGATTAAGTGGAGCGATGAGCACGGCAGCAACGCAATATCCTGAGAAAACACTTTCACAGTTGTCCGTTTGAGCCGTCTATCAAGGCAGCCCGTTGGCAAGCGTCACATCGTTACCGCTTCAACCGACCGTAAACCACAATCGGCAGTAGTTACAGTAATTCTGCGGAAGCAAGCCCTTCAGGTAAATGCCCAAACCAGAACAACACTTGTGTTGGTCGTGAACAAATCCAAATTGTTTTGGATTGCTTCGCATAGCTCAATACAGTGTCCTGATTCTTGATTGATCGACGCATGCATGTTCATTGGCATCTGGTTACTGAGTGCCTACACTTATTCGTGTGGACCGGACGTTCTTCAGGTTCCCTCTTCCGCGTCGTTCTTCAGGCTAAAAAAAGGAAGCAAACATGAAACTGGCACAACTGGCGCTGGTCGCAGGCGCACTGTTTTGCAGCGGCAACGCGATAGCACAGAACAAGCAGGCGGAAGCCGCTGCGAATCAGGGTGCGCAACCTGAAGCTGGCGCGAACCAGGAGTTCAAGATCACACGCGTGACGCCCGCATACTGGCGCGTCACCATCGACCATCCGCCATTCAATATCTTTGGCCCGGAATCCATACCGCAATTAAACAGCGTGATTACCCAGATCGAGAACGATCCCGAACTGAAGGTCGTGGTATTCGACAGCGCAGTACCCGGCTTTTTTCTGACCCACTATGACTTTGTACCGCCCCTCGAAGCGACTACGAGCATGCCTCCCGGTCGGACAGGCTTGCCGCCGCTGCCCGATATGCTGGTTCGCCTGAGCCGCTCTCCCGTGGTGTCGATCGTGTCGATCCGCGGCCGGGCGACGGGAGTTGGTAGCGAGTTGTCCCTTGCATCCGATATGCGCTTTGCCAGCCGCGAAAAAACCGTACTCTCCCAATTCGAAGTCGGTGCCGGATTCGATCCCGGCGGTGGCCCGATGGCCCGTCTTCCTCGCCTGATGGGGCGAGGCCGTGCGCTCGAAATTCTGCTGAGCGGCAGCGATATCAACGGCGAACTTGCCGAACGATATGGCTACGTCAACCGCTCGCTCCCGGATGCCGAACTCGATAAGTTCGTCGATAGCCTGGCTCGGCGCATCTCGTCCTTCGACAAGCAAACCATTGGGGAGATCAAGCACTTTGTCGATATCGCCACGCTCCCGCCTGATAGCGAGTTCGCGGCTCAGTGGCAAGCGTTCATCACATCCGTACAACGTCCAGCGGCACAGCACGATATCAAGGCGCTGATGGACCTTGGGCTGCAGAAAAAGCCTGATGTCGAAATTCATCTGCCCCGCTATACCGGCGAAGTCAATCAACCGGGCAAGTGATCCACCCCTCAGCCTGGCAGCTATCGGTTGCCAGGCTTATGTCGGAAACTGTGTGCCGGCCTGCTCGGCGATGATATAGTCAGCATACGAGTCGGGCCAGTTTTGGTCGTGCTTCCCGGTCAGCTTTTCATGCTCGCCATGCGCGGCCGCGGCGCGTCGGAACGCCCCTGCAAGCTCTGTTGAAGATGTGAACGCCGTGGTTTGCGCGTCCACTCTTCCCGGGAGTCGAGTGGTCACTTCCTGGAAGATCCAACCGTTTCCGTCAGGATCGCTGAACGAGGCGAACGAACCATAGCTGCCCCGCTTCGGATGCGGGCCGCTCACGCGCCCTTCCTCACCGGCGTGATGGAACGGGCCGCCGACGTCATGAAAAACTTCGCTTACCTCTATGCCGCGCTCGACAAGCGCTGCGCGCGCCGCGTCTATATCGGACACGATGAGATGAAGTCCCTGCGCCGAACCCGGCTCTTGTGTCGTGACGCCGTTGCCGAACAGGATCGAGCATTGCGAGCTCGGGGGCGTGAAATGTACGACCCGAAACTGTTCGTCTTTCGCGATATCGACGTCGAGCTTCCACCCTAATTCAACGTAGAACTGCTTGGCACGATCGACATCGGAGACGGGAATGATAACGACCTCGAGCTTCATGTTGACCGTTTCCGCTGTTCCAACCGCTGTCCTGGCTTCGTTACCTGTCTGTGCATTGCTCACGTCAGACTCCTGGTGTTTTGATGATCTAAAGGCCACAAATTTAGCCTACAAATTACCGTAAAGGCAGTCTCCGATGACCTACCCCAACCCCGGTTGCTTGTGTAAACAGTCTTCAAGAAAGCTCGGCTTCCATAAAGCTTCAAAGAGGAAAAACAATCATGAACAACGCTCACGAGTGCCCTGCAGAGCAACTACCTTTTCACGGTGTCAGAACTCCGGCTGATTGAACACGTCGCCGACGGTTCCATGCCATTAGTGGGGCGCGAACAGATCGTCTTGAACTGCGGCCACCGCGCGTCTACCCGACTCCGAGCTGCCGGTCGTCATGCCACCGTATGCCTGTTGTGCGCTAACACCGTTCTGGCACTCAGCAATGACGGTTTCGGTATTTTGGCCGCGTTGCGATGCAGGTGAGCCAACCGACGCCCGATAGAACGGTGCCGGACCGTAGCCGCCGGCAAAAGACGGGGTGGCGGTAACGACGGTGACAGCTGCAGGCAACGCGGCGACAAGTTGGGGGGTCTTCATGATGTAACTCCAATAAACGTTTCGGATGGGATAGCTGCTGCGGTTCACATATAAATCGCATGCAATGTACGCGGGTGAGACGAATAATTCTCTGACTTCGCCTCCGTGTAACGCATGCGCGATTACGTCGCATGCGATATATGTGCAATGAACGTCCGCCGAAAGACCGGGCGCGTGACCAGGAAGGTATCGATCGCGGCGCTGGATCGCGTCACGAGGCCACTCGGTGCACGCCGCAACTCGACTCCGGACAAGGGACACAGCCCGAAACACGATTTGTTCCTCCGAATCACAAGTGTTTGTCCGCGCCGGGTATTTGAACTTGACGCCGACGCGCCTAGATTTGGCCCCTATCGGAGCCGCATGCCCGATCGGCAACAGAGCCCACTCAACTGATTCGGAGGTTTTTATGAGCACATCACGAAAGGTCATCGTCGTTACCGGCGCCTCGCAAGGCATCGGCGCAGAAGTCGTCAAGGCGTTCCGTAAGCTCGACTATCGCGTGGTCGCCACCGCGCGCAGCATCAAGCCGTCGGAGGATCCCAATATCGTGACCGTGGCCGGCGACATCGGCGACCCCGAAACCGCCCGCCGCGTAATCAGGGAAGGCGTGGCGCGCTTCGGCCGCATCGACACGCTCGTCAACAACGCAGGCATCTTCGTTGCCAAGCCTTTTACCAGCTACACCGCGGACGACTATGCAGCGGTCCTGAGCGTGAACCTGAACGGCTTCTTCTACATCACTCAGCTCGCTATCAAAGAGATGGAGAAGGATTCGAGCGGTCATATCGTCAGCATCAGCACCACCCTTGTCGACCACGCGGTTGATGGCGTACCTTCGGTACTCGCTTCGCTGACCAAGGGCGGCCTGAACGCGGCAACCCGGTCCCTCGCGATCGAATACGCAAAACGTGGCATTCGCGCCAACGCGGTCTCCCCCGGCATCATCAAGTCGCCGATGCACGCGCCCGAAACCCACGGCGCCCTCGGCGCGCTTCACCCGATGGGCCATATGGGAGAGATGACCGACATTGTCAACGCCATCCTGTATCTAGACTCCGCGCCGTTCGTTACCGGCGAGATCCTGCACGTCGACGGCGGCCAGAGCGCCGGCCACTAAGCGCGACCAGGCAACGCCAGATAAGCCAGACCCATCCCATACGTCCGGCCGCAGCTTACTGGCGGCCGGTTCGTTGAGTAGCGCAAAGGAGAACACCATGCCAATCGTCACGATCCAGGTGACCCGCGAGGGCACCAAACCGGGTGCTGACTCGGTCACCGCAGAAGAAAAAGCTGAACTCATCAAGGGAGTCAGCCACCTGTTGCTCGACGTGCTCAAAAAGCCGCTCGAAGCCACCTTCGTGGTCATCGAGGAGGTGGAAACAGAGAACTGGGGCTGGGGCGGTCTACCGACCGACGAATATCGCAGGCAACGCGGCCTGAAATAGGGACGTTGGTCAGGCCGTGGTCCTGCGGCGTGATCGTTAGACTATAAACGGAGAAAGTCACAATGGACGGCAAACCTCTAACGCACGGAATCGACCATATTGGGCTGACGGTTCGCGACCTGAACCTCACGCGGGATTTTTTCATCCAGTGCCTCGGTTGGAGCCTGGTTGGAGAGCGCCCCGCGTACCCTGCTGCCTTTGTGTCCGATGGCCACATGATGCTGACACTCTGGCAGGTGACGGCCCCGGACAAACGTGTTGAGTTCGACCGCAAGACCCATGTCGGCCTGCACCACCTCGCGTTCCGCGCAGGCAGCGAGGAAGCGCTCAACGAGATCTTTGCGCGCGTCTCAGCTTGGCCCGGCGTGATAGTTGAGTTCGCACCGGAAAACCTCGGTGCTGGACCCAAGCGGCACGCGATGGTATACGAACCCGGCGGCATCCGACTCGAGTTCGATTTCGATTTCGATTCTCGCATTTAAGCGGCAAGCATCCAGGATCGATCTCCGATCCCTGCATTTTCCGTTCTTCCTACGGGATAGATGATGGACCAGCTTTACATGTTGAGAGCCTTCGTTGCAGCGACGCAGCATAAAAGTTTCGGCAAGGCGGCGGCTTCGCTCGGCGTGACGATGGGGTCCATTTCGAAAGCCATTGCCAAACTCGAGGTGGCCGTCCAGACGCGTCTCCTGCATCGGACCACGTGGTCGGCGACCCTGACGGAAGAAGCACAAACCAGTTACCTGAGTTGCTGCCGGCTGCTCCAGGAACTCTATGAGGCGAATCGGCGGATCATGCAGCAACGAGAGGTCGATAGTGGCAACCTTCGTCTGGTCGTTCATCCCATGCTGGTAAACGGCACCTTCTTAAGATTGATGTCGGACTACCAAGCGATCGCGCCGAACGTGCACCTGACGGTGACGGTACGGGTGCATGTGGTCAATCTTTACGATGGACGTTATGACATTGCTAATGTTCCGCCGCATCTCGTCGAGCAATCCGCAGTGATTCGCAGGACCTTGTCGAAGACCTCGAGCGTACTGGTGGCTTCGCCATCCTATCTGAGCAAATACGGCATACCGGTACGCGCCGAGGACCTGTCCAGACATTTTCTGCTGATCGCCGCGCAACTCCGCCAACGGGACAGCAATTTCATGGATCTGTTCGAGGACGGCCCGCTGGTGAGGGTCTTGCCATGGCATCGATGGACGGCAGCGAGGCGCATCTGCCAGCCGCCACGATCACTGGTACCGGTATTGCAGCGCTACCCGAAGCGATGATTCACCGGGACATAGCTTATGGCCACCTGGTTCAGGTATTGCTCGGCTGCTCGACGTCCGATAGCGAGGTCGAAATCTGTTTGTTCTATTCACATTGCGAACCGCTGCCGGCACACTTTCGGAAGTTTGTGGATTTCAGCACGGCGTTATTCCACGAAGAGCATCTTGGCCAGCAACCGGCGGCGAACACGGCGCGGAACAAGCAGCGTCAACGCACCACGGCTGCGTAATCGCACCACGTAGCACGCGGGCGCAGCACACCGACGTAGGTCATCGGCCCATCGCGCCGAACGGCGAAGGCCGCGCATGTCGCACCTTGACCGGCCGCCAACGGCACTCTTCCCGATTGTCCTTCGCAGGTATTGCCGTCTCTGCATCCATGGCGTCATATGGAGCCGACGATCTGAAAAACTGGGTGCAATAGTCGATGAATGTCCTGAGCCGCACAGGAAGCAGTTCCCGGTGCGAGTAGAAGAGACAGATCTCCGCCTTGCCGTCGGACGTCATGCACAACGGCAAGATATGCGTGAGGCGCCCGGCCTCGATATCCCCACGCACCATGGTTTCAGGCAATGCGGCAATGCCAGTCCCCATGAGGGCCGCCACTCTAAGCAATATTTCGTTGCCGTCTATCGACGACCTGGGAGACACGCTCACTTTTGTTTCGCTCTCCAACAGATCGACAACGTCCACGCCTTTCTGCCGGGAACCCGTGTCCAGCAGGAGAAAATGATGGGTCAGCTCGGCGGCGACCTGGGGAACACCATCGTGCTCCAGATACCGAGGCGCTGCGACGAAGATACGCAGTGACTTCGATAATGTCCGACGAATCACAGCGGTCTGATCGACAAGATGCGGCGGAAGAATGGCCATGTCGAATCGGCCGTCATACAGGTTTGCGGCGCCCTCCTGAACAGAAACGATCAGACTCACATTGGGCGCAATCGCGTGATAGCCCCGCACCAGGCGCGAAAAGGTTTCGCTCATCAGCATCGGGGGCACGATCAGCCGCAGCTTTCCGCTGTCCACTTCACGCGCCCGTGTAATGCGACGATTCGCTTCATCAAGTTCCTCGAGCAAACGGCAGCAACTCAGATAGTAGGATTGCGCCGCTTCAGTCAAGGAAACGGACCTCGTTGTCCTAAGCAAGACCCTCGTCTGGATGCACTCTTCGAGCTTGGCGATCGCTTTTGATACCGACCCGGTACTCACATTCAGCGATTCCGCAGCCTTGCTAAAGCTTTGATACCGCGCGGCAGCAACGAATGCACGCAACATGTAGAGCTGGTCCAGCTTGCACCTCACTGGTCAATGTAGAGCGGAGTATCCAGATGCCACGAATCGTCACTCACACAGCTGGCTTTTCTGTAACGGCTCAATCGCGTTTAAGGCCGATTCGAGGATCATCGCGCGAGCATTGACCGGCATCGGTTTCGAACGGTTCGGATGAAAGATGCGGTCGCCACGCCTGATCCGCTGCCCGCTCAACGCGCATATCCCCGATACCCTGGCGCTCGCAGCCCGCCAGATCTGGGCGCCGTAGAAGCAGCTCGTGGGATCCCGCCACGCAATCGTCACGGTTGACGAGGTGGTCCGCTCGACCAGACTCACTTTCAGGTGAGGCGAGCAACTGGTACTGGACGTCACCTGGCGGCCATAGGATGTCTCGCGTTTTGCAACGGGCGCCGGATCATCGCCGGCGTCTGGGTACCGGGGTTCCGATGATAAGAGTTGTATCGTCTGAACCCAGGGATCAACTTGGCAAAGCAGCATGGCGACGCTCCTTATGAATCGAAACGTGACGTTCCACTCTCAATGAACGGGACGCCGCGCCGGTAACAACACGTTGAGCGCGCCGAACGGACGCGCTATGACTCGAGCGCCCAGGGACGGTCGCCGTCCGCTTTATCGCAAGGTATCCAATGTTTGGCGGCGTTGCCAGTCGTTCAATCGGATGTGCGATGCACCTTATCGTTCAACCCTTTCATACTTTCGAATAGGCTCAACGCAACCGCCCCGCCGCACGCCCCGTACCTCGTCGACACACCTTTTACCCAATGACAACGATGCGCCTCAACGGCCGAATTGCGATCGCTTCCGGTGGGTCAATAATTCACCCCACTTGTCGCACGCGATCTAATCGCCATCGATTGACATATCGAAGCGCTCCTGTATTACCTATCGCACTCGCTCCGTTCGCATGCGATATACATAATGCGGTGCCGGATCGCAGAGAACGCGCGCTCGCCGGCAAGAACGACTGCGCCGCAGGAGCCCAACATGGAGATAGACATTGACGACCAATCCGCCTGACACACACCCTATGAAGCCCGCCGTGAAGCATCTTCACGTTGAGACCTACACCAACGGGCTGCTGGGTCCCAGCCAGCTGATGCTAGGACCGCTCGCCGACGGCGGCACACTGGTTACCGGTACTCCGCCGGGTTGTTGGAGGCCCATCATCACACTGGCATTTCAAGGCGGCCACGAAGTGACGCAGCCCGTCGCAATCGCCGGCGCCGAAGTCGGCGACGCGGTCGCACTCAAGATTCAACGGATGCGCGTGACGTCCATGGCCACCTCGTCGGGCGTCATGAAATTTGCCGAGGGTCGCTATCACGGCGATCCGTTCGTGCCGAAACTCTGCTCTACGTGCGGCACCGAACACCCCGCTAGCCACATTGAAGGAATCGGCACAGCGGCGATTCGCTGCAATCACTGCGGCGCCGAGGTCAGCGCCTTCCAGTTCAGCCACGGCTACGCGATCGTTCTAGATGAGGAGAATCAGGTCAGTCTGACCGTCAACCAGCAGGTCGCTGATCGTCTCGCGGGCAACGCACCGCAGATGTCGGCACCGCCAGAACTCGGGGCCCAACATTCCATCCTGTCGCTGGCTCGCGCCGACATTCCTGGGGTGGCCGCGCATATGCGCCCTTTCCTCGGCAACATCGGCACCACGCCGGCGCGCGACCTGCTGGACTCCCACAACTGTGCGGACTTCGGTCAGTACCTGGTCGGAGTGCCGCATCGTTACGCGTTGACCACAGAAGAGTTGCATGCCGCGAAGACCGACGGGCATATGGACACGAACTCCGTGCGCGAGGGATGCATTCTGATCTGCCCGGTTAAGGTGCCAGGAACGGGTGTCCATATGGGTGACATGCGCGCGCAACAGGGCAACGGCGAGATCGCGGGACATGCTACCGACGTGTCCGGCGAAACCGAACTCACCGCCGAAGTGATCAAGGGCCTGACGACCGACGGCCCCATCCTGCTGCAAAACGTGGACGATCTGCCACCGATGGCACGTCCCATGAACGCGACACCGCGGCAGAAAGTGGTCGAACCGGGTGCGCGCTGGGCTCAGCACGAAGTGGAACAGTGCGGTCCGATTACGTTTATCGGTAGCGGTGTGAATCTCAATGTCGCCACTGAAAACGGTTTGCGCCGCGCCGCTGCCGTTAGCGGACTAAGCTGCGAAGAAGCACTCAATCGCGCCACCATCACCGGTTCCATCGAAATCAGCCAGTTGCCCGGCACGGTGCGCGTTACCATTCTGTGTCCCCTAGCCATTCTCGACCGCATGGGGATCGGTCAGCTGGTGCGGGAAAAGTACCAACTGTAGTGATGGATGCGCTACCTCGGCGGTGTTTCACGGGCAGCACGCCTCAGCCGTTCAAGGTACTTTGTATCGCCGGACTGTCGGTGTCTAGCGCACCATCCGTGCAGTCACGCGGGAATTCGATCAATGTTTTGATCTTCGCATCGAGATAGTGGCGCGACGCATACACCGCGAAAACATTCGGCGTTTGCAACTGATAGTCCGGCAGCACGCGTTTCAGCGAGCCCGCGCGCAGCAGGGAGCGCACCGTGAAGGTTGGCAATGCACCAATGCCCATTCCTTCCAGCACGGCAACCGCCATGGCATCGGGGACGTTCACCTTGAAGCGGCCATCAAGCGGCATGAAATATGGAACGTGCCGAGCCGCCGCGACACGTAGGCCGAGTCGGGCAGCGACCCCGCGATGACCCGCAAGGCCACGTCGTAGCTCTCTTCCAGCAGATCGGGGACGTTCTGCGAGAGCGTGAGATCTACGTTGACTGCGGAATGACGCTCCTGATAGGCCGAAGCTGCGGGGACCACCTAGTTTTGTCCCAAGCTAGACAATGCGTGCACTCGCAGCGTTCCCACCGGCTTCGCATGCGCGTTCGACGCCTCAGCTTCTGCCTCCGCAACCGACGCGGTGATCACGCGGCACCGTTGCAGATACCGCTCGCCTGCCTCCGTCAGCGCAATGCGTCGCGTGGTGCGGTTGTGCAAGCGGGTACGCAGATGAGATTCGAGTTCGGAAATCGCCTGGGACGCGTTGCCAGTAGTGCCGCCCAGTTGATTGGCGGCCGCCGTAAAGCTCCCCGCCTCGGCCACTTCAACGAGAATCTTCATGTTGCGGACCGTGCCCATGCGGGGTGCCGGCAGTCTCGTTCCAGTCGATACGCTCAGGCAGCGAGACGCTTGAGCGCCTGTTGAATGTTAGCTGCCGAGGCGTAGCCCGCGCTGATCTGCCCAATCTTCCCGCCCACCTCGGCAAACGCCGATGGGAAGCCCGACACGCTCAACCGGCGGGTCTGCTCGAAATCCGCAAGAGCCGCGTGTATCGCTCTGTCCGAAGCCCAGACGGCAAGGAACGCCTTGGCATCGACATCGAACCCCGCAGTCTTCAACGCCGATGCGCCGACCTCCGCCAGAACCTTGCCGTCCGTGGTATCGGCTCCATCCACGTAGAACGCCCGCTGGAACGCGCCGAGTACCTTCAACAGATTGACCGACGGCTCGATCAGACGGGCCGTGACAACGGCGCGGCAGACCGGCTCACTGTCATAGAAGAAGTTCTTTCGCGCGAGCAACGCTTCACGATTGAATTGCGCGCCGCTCATCTGTTCGACGCGAGCCCAATGTGTCAGGCGGAACTGCTTGCCCGCGTCATCCAGAATCTTGGTGGATCCTGCGGAAAGGCCACCCATCACGACCTGTACTTCAAGATCGGGCATGGCTTCTACAATTGTCTTCATCTCCTGGCTAAAGCCATAGCACCAGGAGCACATCGGATCGGCTACAAGAATGAATTTCATCGTTACTTCCAGTTAAATTACTCTGTTGTGGGTAGCATCTGTGGGCACGACTATAGGACCGAACTTTGATGCCACCAAGCTGCCCGACTTCAATTCACTTCTTTACACCGTGTAACCAAGGTCGGGGGCATACTGCCGCGCCGCTACCTCGCGGCAAATTCCGGCAAAACGATACTCCCCAATTCATCGAGTATTTCGACGTACGGACGCGGCGTGACCTTCGGATTCAGCGCAACGTGATTAACTCCTGCGTCCCTCGCTCGCGCGAGAAGGTCGCGCAGCGAGCAACCGCCGATCGCAAATCCGCCTCTGATGCGCCTGAACGCATAGTGAGGATTGGGGTGAAGATAAAGAAATCCGCCAAAGGCAAGCGGCTTGCCAGTGCTGCCGTTCCCGGCATGTGGCGTCAGGTCTCGCCAATGATTTCCAAAATCATTAAGCTTGTCTGGATCGGGGACGAAGCCGAGGTAGCCATCCATGTTGTCGGCGATCCATTCCATGCTCTGCTGCGAACGGCCAACCGCAATGGCTGGTGTGCGACCGTACGGAGGCTTGGGCAGCAGATCCAATGAGCCATCGCCCCGGCCGAAACGCGCGGAACTGAAGTGTGGGAATGAACCTTCGCCGACCTTCCTGTAAACGCCGAAGGCATCTCTAAAGCGCTCGCCCCGCGTGTCGAAATCAATGCCGAAGATCGGATACTCAGACGGACGGTCGCCCGACGACATCCCGACGACAAGACGCCCGCCCGTCAATTGATCTAGCGAATTGATCTGCTTGGCCAGCAGCAGCGGCTCGCGCAACGGCAGCACAATGCCTGCGGTCCCGAGCGTGATGTTGCGTGTGGCAGCGGCCAGATGCGCGATATAAATGAGCGGATCGAAAATCTGCCCGACGTCGCCATATGCCGGGTCGAAAAATGGAATGTCCCGCGCCCACAGGGCCGCAACCCCTATCTCCTCAGCCTTGCGCGCCATCGCGATGTGATCGCGCATGGTGGGCTGCGGAGACTGCGGATGCGTCTCGAGCGGCAGAATGAGGCCAACCGTCAGTTCGCCTTCGCGGAACACGCGGTTGTATCCCGGATGTGCTTCGATACGAATGGCGCTATTGGCCCGTGCTTGCTCGCTGAGGGGTAGTGACATATCCATGGCATTTCCTTTGGGTCTCGAAGCAGAGTACTGACTTTTCAGAACAAGTGAAATACAGCACCGCTAAAAACACTTGATACACCGAGTCATGAATGGCGGAGCGTCGCGTGTTCGACGCGTGGCGCGGGCCGTCGAGCCCGCGCCAGAATGACACTACCGCTGCAGGAGCTTGACCAGTTCCCTGGCAGTCGGGCCCGATGAGGCCGGGTTCTGACCGGTGATCAGTTTGCCGTCGACAACCGTATATACCGCCCAGTCGGGGCCTTTTTCATAGAGGCCACCTAGACGCTTCAGTTCGTCCTCTACGAGGAACGGCACAACCTTGGTGAGTTGTACGGCTTCCTCTTCACTATTGGCAAACCCCGTGACGCGCTTTCCCTTGACGATCGGCTGCCCCTGAAAGGTGACCTTGTTAAAGACAGCGGGGGCATGACAGACGGCAGCGACTGGTTTGCCTGAGTTGTAGAACTCTTCGATCAGGGCGATCGATTTCTTGTCGTCCACCAGATCCCACAACGGGCCGTGGCCACCGGGGTAGAAAACCGTATCAAACCCGGCCGATGTTATTTCGGATAGCTTGATTGTATTGGCGAGAACCTTCTGGGCTGCAGGGTCCTTTTTAAAGCGTTCCATCGAGTCGGTCTGGTTGGCCGGCTCGTCGCTTTTCGGATCGATTGGTGGCTGGCCGCCCTTGACCGACGCCACGGTGACCTCTGCACCGGTATCCGTGAAGACATAGTAGGGAGCGGTGAACTCTTCGAGCCAGAAGCCGGTCGGCTTGCCGGTGTTGCCAAGCACGTTGTGCGAAGTCAAAACCATCAAAATCTTCATTGTAAGTCTCCGTTCATTGAGACGAATGCCCGAGGGGGCATCGCCGGGTGGCACTCTCAAAATCGATGTCCTTGGTTGAGTCGGTTGCCGCCCACCGCCTTCACCGAAAGAGTTTGAGCAGACGTGAAGAACCCTACTTCGAATAGCCTCGCCAGACCATACGCACATGGGATGCCGGAAAGCGCTCTTCGGGTGGAAGACCCATACGAAGGTATAGCGGATATTGCGCGTCCGGATGGGTCCCGGCTGCATGACGAGAGCGGTCCGCCTCGTCGGCGTCCCCGAGACCGACCTTCGATCCGATGCGATATACGGTCGTATGAGTTCCACACGCTTTTTCAGAGGGAGTGCCACCCATTCGTACAATGGTTTTCAACCGCGGGACCGTTTATCTTGGTGTCATCGCGAGCGGCTGTCTCGCGCGCAGCCGACCAGGAGGGCGAGTCGTGAATGCAAGAGAAATGGCAGATCCGGTGACCAGTCTGCACGACGTCGCACTCTCATCAGAACCGCACTTGCTTCAGACCGACGCCCACACAGTGAATGCGCTCTCCGAGCGCGTGCTCAAAACACTCGTACTTGCCGTCTGTGGGTGGTCGTTGATTGAAGCGCCACTAGAGCTTGGTGTATCCGACGCCTACGCAGGGGTGCTTGCCTTGCTCCTGTCGAAGCTCGTGGTGGTCGGCACAGGCCTCGCCGCCGTTGCCAAAGCACGCTTCGCTCGCGAAACGTTTGCCTTTATCTGCGGTGCGAGCGTGTTGGCTATCGCACCCGGACTACCGATGGAATTCAAGCAATCCTTCGCGATCGCCATGATCTCGACAGTCGAATGCTTCACCAAGGCCGCGTGCGTGTTGGCATTCGGCGTCGTATCGTCGCGAGCAAAGCAGTCGCGCCGACAATAGCGTCCGCAGTAGAAATCCAGCGGCACATGACGCGCCCATTTGAGGAGGTGGATATGCCCCACGTACTGCACAACTGGATTTTTGTGGGCAGTAACGCCTACGACGAATACACCTTCGTCCCGTGGCTCAACAAGAACATATACCGTCGGACGGTGGATCTGAGTCGTGTGTGCCTGCTGTAAATCTACGGCGCGTGAGTTCGATTCATCAGGAGAAACGGTGTCTCTGCTGTAGCGCTGGTTGCGCTGCCCCGTAAAGGTGACCTTGAAGCGTCATGAAAACAGGAAAGACTGCGTGCAATATGTAGCGATAAGTCCGAACATTGCTTACTATACGAAAAGTATCCGCGTGAGGTTAACGTAACGAACTTTTCGAAGATCGGGCGATGAAACACGACAGCGTTGGGGCGGGAAGTGAATCATTGCGGGACTCGATCGTTTATGTGGTCGACGACGATGAATCTATTCGAGGCTCGCTAACCACTCTGCTCATGTCGGTTGGAATTCACGTGCGGGCATTCGAGTCGGCCGACGAATTTCTGGCCGCGGAGATGCCCGACGTGCCGAGTTGTCTCATTCTTGATGTTCGCCTCCGGGGCGCGAGCGGCCTGACCTTGCAGCAGGAGCCGTTTAAAGAAGGTGTTCGATTTCCGATCATCTTTCTGACCGGGCACGGTGATATCGAAATGTCCGTCAAGGCAATGAAGGCCGGTGCTTTCGATTTCATGACAAAGCCGTTCAAGGATCAGGATCTGATCGATACGATCGCCGCTGCCCTGAAAAGGGATAGCGAATTAAGGCGCCAGTACAGGATTGTTGCCGGCATCCGGCAAACTTATGATTCACTAACCGCGCGCGAGCGGGAAGTCATCAGGCTGGTCGCCGATGGGCTGTTGAACAAGCAGATCGCCGACCGCCTGCGTCTGAGCGAGGTGACGGTCAAGATCCATCGGGCGCAAGCCATGCACAAGCTGAATGCGGACTCAGTGGCCGATGTCGTCAAAAAGTTGCAACAGGTACCGCCGGTCCAGTAAGGCGCCAGGTAGAAGTTTGCGCATTTCGCTTCGCTGCGACCCCATCTGAAGCGCCGGGAACGGCCCCGGGCTAATACGAACTGTCACTAAAATCATTCGAAGGTCTTATTGTCACGTTGTCTGCGGGCTTGTAATTTGCCTATAGGATTCACCTTTCCGAATCCTTTCGACGCCCTGCGGACTCGCGATGAAATTACAACGCTCTGCGGCAGTTATTGGGGTGGTAGACGATGACGAATCCGTCCGGATGGCGATATCCAGTTCGCTTCGTTCGGCGACCTGGAAGGTCATTGCCTATTCGTCCGCCAGCCATCTGCTAGGTGACACGCGCCGGTCGCAACTGAAGCTTGTCGTCGCGGATATCCACATGCCGGGCGTGGACGGTTTCGGGCTGCTCGAGTCGATCAACCTATGGAAGCGGCCGATTCCTGTTATTTTCATTACCGCCTACGCGACGCAGGAACTTCAGGAGCGGGCCCAAGCCGGCGGAGTCGCCGGTTTCTTCTCAAAGCCAGTGGACGACGCGGGACTGCTCGCCCTGATTGGCAAAATACTGCAGAAGTAACCTGACGGCCGCTCCGTCGCCCACGCCGAGCAGTGGCCGAAGAAAGGCCGCCGCGCTGCCGCTTGTTCAAAGCATCCGAACGTATTAGACGAACATGCGCCTGCACAACGCATCACACCACATCGGACGATAGAATCGCGCGGCGTTCGCGCTTACCCTTCAATCCACTCTCTTCGTGTCTTTGCCTGCGAGGTGCAAGATGGATCAGCTTTACATGTTGCGTGCATTCGTTGCTGCCGCGCGGTATCAAAGTTTTAGCAAGGCCGCCGATTCCTTGAATGTGACCACCGGGTCAATATCGAAAGCGATCGCCAAGCTCGAGGGATGCATCCAGACGAGGGTCTTGCTCAGGACAACCAGGTCCGTCTCCTTGACTGACGCCGCACAGCCCTACTATCTGAGTTGCTGCCGTTTGCTTGAAGAACTCGATGAAGCGAACCGTCGCATTTCGCATGAGCACGAAGTCAACGGCGGCAGGCTGCGGCTTGTCGTGCACCCCATGCTGATGAGCGAAACGTTCTCCAGCCTGGTGCGGCGCTATCGCGCCATTGCACCCAATGTGAGTCTCGTTGTTTCGGTTCAGGATTGCGTCACGAATCTGTATGACGGCCGGTTCGATATAGCGATTCTTCCACCTCATCTTGTAGAGCAATCCGCCGTGATTCGCAGGACGCTGTGCAGGTCGCCGCGCATTCTTGTCGCCTCACCCGCTTATCTGGAGCAGTACGGTATGCCGGACACCGCGTCGCAGCTCGCCGATCACTTTCTGCTCGTTGACCCCGAGCCGAGGAAGAAGAGCGCGGATTTCATCGAACTACATGAGGGTGGCCGCACAGTGAGCGTGTCTCCCATGTCGTCGATGGACGGTAACGAAGTGCTGCTGCGGGCGGCGGCGCTAACCGGGACCGGCATTGCCACGTTACCTGAAACCATGGTTCGCGAAGATATCGACATGGGACATCTCGTGCACATCCTGCCGGAGTGCACGACCTCGGACAGCAACGTTGAAATATGTCTCTTCTATTCGCACCGGGAATTGCTCCCGGTGAGGCTCAGGACGTTCGTCGATTTCTGCGCCGAGTTTTTCAGAGCGCCGGCCCGGCCTGTTGCCCATGAGGCATTCAGGATTTCGCTACCAAAGAACCGTGATGAAGACCTCGAAACGATGTCTTGACGCTGCGTCAGCGTATAGCGCGTTTCACCTACGCGTTGCGGGAGTGCGATCCGTTGCCTTGCGCAGGCAACGTGAACTGAAAAGTGGTGCCCCGGGGGGAGTTGGACGTCACCCATAAGCGCCCTCAGTGACTTTCCACGATCGCGCGGCAGATCGGCAGTCCCGTCCCCAGGCCGTCAGATTCGGTCGTAAAAAATGCCTCAAAGACGCCTTCCAGATGAACGGCGTCAAGGCCTGGTCCAGAATCCTGCACGGTAACGCAGAGTTCGTTGGCGTCGGTCCTGGCGGTTCGGATCAAAAGCGTTCGCTCGCCGAGGTTCGTCGCGCTCATCGCTTCAAGGGCGTTGACCATCAGATTGAGCATCAGATTGAGCATCACCTGCTGCAGTTGTACCCGATCGCCCTGGATCTGCGGCAATCCATTCACCAGTTGGACGGCGAGCTCGACACCGTACTTTCTGGCTTCGTTTCGCATGAACGCGGCGATCAATTCGAGAATCGTTTCGTTGATGTCGAGGCCGTCTTTTCGCTGCGGTTCCTTTTTAAAGAACGCGCGCATTCGGTCGACGATGTTATTGGCGCGCTCGCTATCCGCGACAATCCAATTGAGCGCCTGACGCGCTTCGCGGAGATTGGGCGGGCTGGCCGCCAGCCAGCGCAAGGCCGCATTGGCGTAGGCAATCGTTGCGGTGATGGGCTGCTTTACTTCGTGGACAATCGATGCCAATAACTGGCCCATGGTGGAGGCCCGGTTCGCATGCGCAAGTTCCATCTGCACCTCGCGGTAACGCTGCTCGCTCTCTCGTGCCACCGCTTCCGCACGCTTGCGATCACTTAAGTCGAGCAGGAACGCAACGCCCTGGTGCTTCTTTTCTTCGAAGCTTGCCGCCCCAATCAATACAGGCACGCGGCTATCGTCCTTCCGAAAACATTCTCTCTCAAAAGGCTGTAGCGTACCCATGGTGAGCAGTCCGGAAACCATTCTTGCCTGTCCCGCTCGAGCCCTTCCCTGGGCGTCAGATTTGTCCAGTGGATGCGTCCCGCGCCAAGATCCTCGCGTTCGAATTGCACACTGTGCAGGAACGCGTCGTTGGCCTGGATAATCCGACCTTCGAGGTCGTACATGCAAATGCCGACGATGTTCGCATCGACCAGTCGCCGGATCTTTGGCCTCACGTTCAGCGAGATCCTGATACAAACGGGCGTTCTCCAGTGCAATCGCGGCCTGTGAGGCGAGCAGCTTCACTACTGCGACGCGTGCAGGCCCGAAGACGCCCGATGCCGGGCTGTTTTCGAGGTAAAGTGCACCGGTAAGCTTTGCCTGAGCTAACAGAGGCAGCAAGAGTATTGAGCGGGACCGGCATCGCTGAATGTACGGATCGGCGGCAAACGAAGATTGAGCAGCGGCGTCATCGAGCATGACGCTCTCCCGGGTCCGCATCACATAATGGAGCACCGATTCCGGGAGCGTTCCGCTAATCAGCGGCTGATCGCACACATGAACGCGGACTGTTTCGCCGCTGACCGCGGCTTGCGCTTCGAGCCGCAGTCCACCTTCGCCCGGCACGATGAGGACACCTCTCTCGGCGCCGGCCTGCTCGATGGCTGTGCGCATCAGTGTATTGATCAGGTTATCAAGGACGATTTCGCTCGAGACGGCTTGTGAGACCCTGATCAAGGTCGCGAGCTCGAGGTTCTCGACCGACGTACCGATCGTGATAGTGGGCCCGGGCGCGCGTTGCTCTGAAGGGACATTCACGCCAACGGTGAAGAGGGGGTCTGAGCGGCCGCGCCACGACTCGAAACGGCCATTCGCCAATGTTGCTTCAGGTCAGCCGAAACCAGAGGGCGACCCTCATTCACCGATGGCAAATCGGTGTGCGACAATCATCAGGTCTCGCGATGGGGAGAACGGCCCTCGCTGCACGGGCGCTTCCCCTGATCTGACAATAGCATTGCCCACGATTGCGGAATTTCGGGAGCCCATTTCTTTCTCTTTGAAAGAAATGGCTTTTCTTCCTGACGACGCGAGTGTTCTCAATGGCAGAGGATTCCGGGTACATGTTAGAGCCGCTTCGTGAAGAGGCGGACTTCACCCTCTACCGCGGGAGGGAACTCGGCAAACAGACGCCGATCCTGGCGCTGGCGGTTGCCGCTGACCGGCCGTCACCCCAGAGCCTCCGGCGGCTCGAACACGAATGGTCGCTCGCGGCCGACCTCGATACCGCATGGACCGCCCAGCCGCTCAAGCTGACCCGTTACCAGGGCCGCGCGGTCCTCATTCTCAAGGACCCAGGCGGTACCCCCCTGGATCGGGTAATCGCGCAGCACAGGGCACACTCGCTCGATCTGACGCGCTTCCTGCGCATCGCCATCGGTCTGGCGGCCGCACTGGGCCAGGTGCACCGGCAAGGTCTCATCCATAAAGACGTCAAGCCTGCCAACGCACTGGTCGACGACACCGGTCACGTGTGGCTGACCGGCTTTGGAATCGCGTCGCGGCTTCCCCGCGAGCGCTTGCCACCCGTGCCGCCCGAAATCATTGCAGGAACACTGGCCTACATGTCCCCTGAACAGACCGGGCGCGTGAACCGCTCGGTCGACTCTCGCAGTGATCTCTACTCTCTGGGCGTGACGCTTTACGAATTGCTGACCGGCAGCCTCCCTTTCACCGGGTCGGATGCGATGGAATGGGTGCACTGCCATATTGCAAGACAGCCACTGCCTACTGGAGAGCGGGGGCCAGATGTTCCGCTTTCGGTTTCGTCCATCATCATGAAGTTGCTCGCCAAAACCGCCGAAGAGCGATATCAGACGGCCGTGGGCCTGGAGCGGGATCTACAGCGAGGTTTGAAGGAATGGGAAACTCATGGCCTCATCGATGACTTCCCGCTGGGCGAGCACGACACCCCGGACCGACTGCTGATTCCCGAGAAACTATACGGACGGGCATCCGAAATCAACACGCTGCTCGCGTCCTTCGATCGGGTCGTAATGGGGGGCTGTCCAGAACTTGTTCTGGTTTCCGGCTATTCGGGTGTGGGCAAGTCCTCAGTTGTCAATGAGCTCCATAAACCGCTCGTGCCGCCGCGGGGGTTTTTTGCATTAGGCAAATTCGATCAGTACAAGCGCGACATCCCGTATGCGACCCTCGCGCAGGCCTTCCAGAGCCTCATCCGTCCAATCCTGGCGAAGAACGAAGAAGAGCTGAGCCGTTGGCGCGATGCCATCCGGGAGGCGCTTGGTCCGAACGGTCAGCTTATGGTGGATCTCGTCCCGGAGTTGAAGTTCATCATCGGCGAGCAGCAATCGGTCCCCGAACTTCCACCGCAGGATGCGCAAAGTCGCTTCCAGATGGTATTCCGCCAATTTGTCAGCGTGTTCACGCGGGAGCATCCCCTCGCGCTCTTCCTCGACGATCTGCAATGGCTGGACCCGGCTACGT
This sequence comes from Burkholderia sp. OK233, assembly GCF_900230185.1. GTDB lineage: Bacteria > Pseudomonadota > Gammaproteobacteria > Burkholderiales > Burkholderiaceae > Paraburkholderia. The sequence goes on along the minus strand of NZ_OCSR01000001.1, from coordinate 5,917,437 downwards.
TAGACCTGATGGAAGATCTGCTCACGCATCCGGACGTGAAACATCTGATGTTGATCGGTGCGTATCGCGATAACGAAGTGGGCCCGACACACCCGCTGATGCGCAAGCTACAAGCAATACGCCGGAGCGGCGCGACAGTGCATGACATCGTACTGGCGCCCCTGACCCGTCACGACCTGGAAGAGGCAATCGTAGACTCTCTTCATTGCGAGCGGGGGCGTCCTGGCGCGTTAGCCGAATTAGTCAGAGAGAAAACCACCGGTAACCCATTTTTCGCGATTCAATTTATTTATGCTCTCTTCGAAGAGGGATTACTCACCTTTGATCACACCGAAGGTCAGTGGCATTGGGACCTGAATCGTATTCACGCCAAGGGTTACACCGACAACGTCGTTGACCTGATGGTGACGAAGTTGAATCGCTTGCCCATTGAGACGCAGAAAGCATTACAGCAGCTTGCGTGCCTCGGTAACAGTGCCGACTTCGCGATGCTACACATGGTTTATCAGGACTCGGGCACAGAGATACACGAACAACTTTGGGAGGCAGTCCGAACCGGCCTCATTATCCGATCCGAAGTCGCTTACAGGTTTCTCCACGACCGTGTGCAGGAAGCAGCGTACTCGTTGATTCCTCAGGAACTGAGGGCAGAGACGCATCTGCGTATCGGCATGTTGATGGCCTCAGGTACACCTCCAGACAAACTTGAGGAAGGGATCTTCGAGATCGTCAATCAACTCAACCGTGGCGCTCATCTGATCACGACCATTGCGGGGCGTGAACGCCTTGCACAATTGAATCTCATCGCGGGAAGACGCGCAAAGATGTCGACCGCATATGCCTCGGCACTCAAGTACCTCCACGCCGGACGCGGATTGCTGACGGACGAGAGCTGGAATCACAACTACGAGCTGGTCTTCGCCATCGAGTATCTGCTCGCCGAATGCGAGTTACTGACCGGAGGCACGGTAGATGCGGAAAATCGTCTTTCCATGCTGGCTCAACGGGCGAAGAGTGCTCACGATGTCGCGCAGGTTGCACGTTTGCGCGTGACGCTCTACGACCTTCTGAATCGCTGTGACCGCGGCGTGGAGGTATTCATCGAATACCAGAGAGGTCTCGGCAAGGATTGGTCGCCACATCCCACCTATGAGGAAGTATCGCGAGAATACGATCGAATCTGGTCTTCGCTGGAAGCCCGGAAAATCGAGGAACTGATTGACTTGCCGTTGATCACCGATCCGGATGTGCTCGATGTTCTGGATGTTTTCACCGAGATTGTGATGCCGGCGCAGTTTACCGACGAAAACCTTTTCGCCCTCGTGCTTTGCCGGATGGTCAACCTGAGCCTCGAGCATGGTAATAGCAACGCATCCTGCTTCGCGTACGTATCGTTCGGCATGATCGCCGGGCCGCATTTCGGGAATTATGAGGCCGGCTTCCAGTTTGGCCAGCTAGGCTGCGATCTGGGGGAGAAGCGCGGATTGGATCGCCACCGGGCGCGCACCTATTTGCGTTTTAGGCACGGTGTCATGCCATGGAGACAACACGTCAGGACGGGACAAGAGCTCGTGCGGCGCGCGTTGGACACCGCGACCAGGATCGGCGACCTCACTTGGGTCGCCTATGGCCATCACAATCGGATCACTAATCTTCTCGCTGCGGGAGATCGTTTAGCCGAGGTGCAGCGTGAAGCCGAGATGGGCCTTGAGTTCGCAGAAAAAGTGCGGTTCGGCCGCGTCATCTATCAGATCGCCACGCAGCTTGCGCTGGTCCGAACACTCCGGGGCCTGACAACGGAATTCGGTTCATTCGATGACGGTCACTTTGACGAGCTTCAGTTCGAGCGTCAGTTGTCACTGAATCCTATCTTGGCACTCGTGGAATGCCGGTACTGGATCAGGAAGTTACAGGCGCGTTTCTTTGCGGGACACTGGGCTGCTGCAATCCAGGCGTCGTTGAATGCCGAACCGCTGCTGTGGACATCGCGCTGCTTCTTTGAAATGGCGGAGCATCACTTTTACGGCGCGCTGGCTCGGGCTGCGGCTATTGATTCCGCAACTGGAGACTCGCGACAGGAGCATCAGGAGGCTCTGTCCAGGCATCACAGGCAGCTTGCAATATGGGCGGAGAATTGCCCGGAGAATTTCGAAAATCGCGCCGCTCTGGTGAGCGCGGAAATTGCCCGGATTGAAGGGCGCGACCTCGACTCCATGCGCCTCTACGAGAAGGCGATCCGCTCGGCACACGCAAACGGTTTTGTGAATAATGAAGCGGTAGCGAATGAACTGGCGGCGCGTTTCTATGCAGCACGTGGATTCGACAAGACTGCCAGAGCTTACCTGCGCGATGCCCGGCACTGCTATCTGAACTGGGGAGCCGATGGCAAGGTAAGGCAGCTTGATCAGTTATATCCGCATATTAAGGACGAACAGCCGGCTGCGAGCTCATCGAGCACGATTATGGCGGCGACGGAGCTTCTGGATCTGGCCACGGCGATCAAGGTCTCGCAGGCACTGTCGAGCGAGATTGTCCTGCCGATGCTGATTGAGAAACTGTTACGACTCGCGGTAGAGAATGCGGGGGCCGAGCGAGGTCTGCTTATCCTCTTTCGGAATGGCGCGCGGGGCGGCGAGCCGCGGATTGAAGCGGAGGCGAGCAGTGGACCGCGCGGAATCGACGTTGTGGTTCGGCAAGCCCTCATCACACCGACTGACCTCCTGCAATCCGCACTGCACTATGCAATACGGACTCACGAGCGTGTATTACTCGATGATGCTTCGGCCGACATCGTGTATTCGGAGGACGACTATGTGCGCTGGAAGCGCGCGCGGTCCGTACTGTGCCTGCCTATCGTCAGGCAGGCGAAGCTGATCGGTACACTTTATCTGGAGAACAGCCTGGCGCCGTGCGTCTTCACGTCGGAGCGGGTTGCCCTGTTGCAGTTGCTGGCGTCGCAAGCCGCAATTTCACTGGAGAATGCGCACCTCTATTCGGATCTGCAACTCCAGGCCGGACTGCTGCAGCGGCTTCCTGTATCCGCTTGGACGCTCAAGCCTGATGGGACAACGGACTTTGTGAATCAAGTTTGGCTTGACTACTCCGGTCAGACTCTCGATTTCGTCCGGTCGCATCCGGAGGCCTGGATGACCGCAGTCCACCCCGAGGATCGCGAAGCGGCATCGAGGGCCTTTTGGGTCGGGGTGCGCTCGGGACAAGGATTCACAATAGAAACCCGCTCCCTGCGCGCTCAGGACGGAAGCTATCGCTGGCATCTCCAACAAGCTGTGGTCTTGCGTGATGCTGAAGGAAAGGTTCTGAAATTCATTGGTACCACCACGGACATCGACGAGCAAAAGCGTGCCGAAGACGCGCTACGTCAAGCGCAAGCCGATCTCGCACGCATTAACCGGGCGACCACCATGGGCGAGTTGACGGCTTCCCTGGCACACGAGATCAATCAACCGATTACCGCTGCTATCGCCTACGCAAACGCCTGCTTGCGATGGCTTGACCGTGACAAACCGCATCTCGATGAAGCGCGCTCGGCAGCCACCAATATTGTGAGAGACGGACAACGCGCTGCGCAGATTATCGGCAGGATCCGCACCCAATTCGAGAAGGGCGCCCTGAATCAGGAGGTCTTCGGTGTCAGCGAGATTATTCGGGAAACCGTCGGCCTCCTGCGCGGCGAGGCAGCGCGATACGACATATCGGTCCGAACAGAACTGGCAGTCAATCTTCCTCAGGTCGTCGGAGATCGCGTGCAATTGCAACAGGTCGTGATGAATCTGATCGTCAACAGCATCGAAGCGATGAAGGATGTTGATGGAATCCGAGAGATGGCCATCAAGTTGCGGCGGGCTGAAAATGGGCAGGTTCTTGTGTCAGTCAGTGATACCGGCATGGGGGTTCCTCCGCAGTTCGTCGAACAGATTTTTGATCCATTCTTTACGACTAAATCCCACGGCACCGGCATGGGGCTTCGCATCAGCCGATCAATTGTCGAGTCGCATGGCGGGAGCTTGTGGGTCGAGGGTGCGTCTGAGCGAGGCGCAACTTTCCAGTTCACCCTGCCCGCTGCGGTTTAGAGCCGTAGTTGACTCTGCAAGTATCACACGGCTCTCGGGTACGCGCGTTTGCTTTCACCTGCAAGCGGCAACGTGCCGTTGAACTCCAGATTTAGTACTGGTTCGCAGTGACGTCGATAGCGCCGCTACTATCCCGTTGCCTGCCTCGTCCATGCGTGGAAATGCTGCGCGGGAGCCTGCCCCTTGACGGACGCGCAGATCGAAGCGATATCCGGCACCTCGCCCGCTACAGTCAAGGTACCGTCGCTGACACTCATATATGGATGGGACGATTGTGCAGATCCAGGTGCAATTCGTGCTCAAAGGCCGCCAGCACCTGTTTCAAGACCGCATCACCGCCTTGCATGATCCGCCTCCCGCAAAAATCCGATGGCGCAGTTCATTCCATGGACCGCCTCGTGGCGCTGGCGCCGCTGTGTGCGTGCCCGCTCCGTTCAGTCAATTGTAGGCACTGGAGCGCAGCATCCTTTCAGAGAGTTTGCAGCGCGCGGAAACAGCCGACAGGCTTTTGCACCACGCGCCGCTGAACTAGGATTAAGGGAATCCGTAACGAAACGGCGGCGAAACCGCGGCATGCCTGCTCGCGACCTGTCAGCCCGCCATATACAGGAGTCTGCGCCATGCTGAACTACCCCGCCGCCTACCAGTCGACCCAGGGTTCCGCACTCGACGTCGACAAAGCGTTCTATCAGCGTATCGCCTCTGCGCACGACACCCGCACGCTGGTCGAATCGATCATCGTGCCGATCAGGTCGGGGCAAGCCTGGACCGTGCCTGCCGGCCATGTGTTCCGGATCGTCACGATCCAAGGTCCGCAGGTGGCTGACCTGAACATGTGGAACCAGCACAACCCGCGCGAGCGCATGTGGGCCTCACGCACACGTCAGCTGCAGCAGGCGCACGTGAGCACGTTCGACCGTCTGTGGTCGACGCTCCCGTTCCTGCGTCCGATGGCGACGATCACCGACGACAGCCTCGCCGGGTACGAAGTCGACGAGCATGGCGGCCGCGTTCATGACCTGCTCGGCACCCGTTGCGATCCCTACGTGAACCGTATGCTGACTGGCGAGGATTTTCATTTCCACTGCCACTCCAACCTCACCCGCGCGATCGCTCCGTACGGACTGACCGAATACGACGTACACGACGTGCTAAACGTGTTCCTGTGCACGGGCCTCAATCTCGAAGACAAATACTTCGTGAAGGCATGCCCGGCAAAGAAGGGCGACTACCTTGAATTTTTCGCGGAAATCGATCTGCTGTGCGCCCTGTCGACCTGTCCGGGCGGCGATCTCTCCTTGCCGATGTGGGGGCCGGATGCGCGCGATCCGCTGGAGGTATGCCGGCCGCTTGGCATCGATATCTACCGGCTCGCACCGCAAATGCTGGACGGCTGGACGCCGCCAACGGTCGCGGCATATAAAGGGCAGCATGGGATGACGCTGCAGCCGCCGCAATGGAAGTGAGATTCGCGCGCGGTGGCTTCGCGCAGGCGCTTCGGTTACCCGGCCATGAGCCTAGCGGCGTCACAACGCCATGGTCCGCTTACTGCGCAAACAAGCGGCCACGATGAGGCTCGCGGTCTTCCACACCCGCTAGCCGCAACGCGTGCCACGCCATCGCGAAGTTGCTGGAGATGACCGGCTTGCTGATGCCCGCTTCTAGCTCCGAAACGATCTCCGCGATGCGCAAGCTCGTGCACGATACGAATACCGCTTCCACGTCTGGGTTCTGCCCGAGGCGCTCGATGGCGGCGCGCAGCGAGGCCGTGTCGATCCGTGCGACCTCTTTGTCGTTCGCATGCTCGAACAACGCCATGCGGGTAATGCGCACGCCGCGTGCCTCGATGTAGCCGCGCATGTAGTCGTTGATCGAGCATACATGGGGTGTCAACAGCGCGGCACGTTCGACGCTGAGCGCGCGCAGCGCAGCAAGCGCCGCGGTGATCGGCGCGGTGCACGCAACGCCATCTTGCGTCAGCAGCTTGCGCCATTCGTGTTCGTTCGTGTGATCGGTGGCGAGCACCACCAGCCCGATCGCAGCACGCCGACAGATGCCATCGTCCAGCGTGAAATCGAGCCTGACGTACGCGTCATCCTGCGATGGAATTGTGCTCATTTCAGTGTCATCCCAGTCATGTCGAGTTCGGGCTGGTGACCGGCCATGAGGTCGACCAGCAGTTTCGCGGTGTCGCACGACATCGTCCATCCCATGTGTCCGTGCCCCGTGTTCAGATACAGGTTCCTGTGCCGTGTGCGGCCAATCAAAGGGGTCCCCTCGGGCGTCATCGGACGCAGACCTGCCCAGTACGACGGACGGTCATAGTCGGCGCCGTCCGGAAACAGCTCCCGGGCAGCCTGTAGCATTTGCCTGAAGTCAGCGGGGGTGTGGAGCGTGTCGTAACCGGCGAATTCGGCAGTCGCGGTAAAGCGCAGCCGTTGGCCAAAGCGCGCCCACGCCACGAGATTGTTCTCGTCGACGCCGCCTAGCTCCGGTGGACGATGATCCGGCCCAGCCGGAAAGGTGGCGGAATAGCCCTTTATCGGGTACACCGGCAGCCGGTAGCCCAGGCGGCGCGCCAGAATCGGCGACCATGATCCGAGTGCCAGCACGAACTCGTCGCCGCCAACGAGGCCGGCGGGCGGGCGCACCCCCGGTGACCTAGTCGCCGGATGCCTCGATCGCGCTCATGGAAGTATCGAAATCGAACCGCACGCCAAGGCGCTCGCACACCGCTTTCAGCGCCCGGGTGAAGAGACGCGCATCGGCGCTTTCATCGGTTGGGCAATAAATCGCGCCGGCGATCCTGTCACGCGCTGACGCAAGCGCCGGCTCACGCTCTACCACCTGCGCCGCATCGAGCGTTTCGAGCGGCAGCAGTTGTCCGCGAGGATCGACATGTTTTGCGTACCGCGCGCCAAAGACGCTCCGTCCCGATAGAGATAGAGCAGGCCGTGGCTGATGCGGTCGTACTGCAGATGCTCGGCTGCGCTTAACTGCTGCAACTGCCTTTGTGCGTGGCGGCAAAGCTTCACCTTGCGCGTCGTGTTCTGGCGGGAACGGGCCGTGCAGTTGCGCAGGAACTGGACACACCACGCCCACATGTGCGGCTCCGCGTTGAGCTTGCGGCGCAGCGCCTGTCCTTCGACGAACAGGGACTTCAGGAGTATTTTCGGCGCACGCGGCGACGCCCAGGCGTTCGAATGACCCGGTGCGACCAGTCCGGCATTGGCAAAACTGGTCTCGAGCGCGACGCCTGGCTGGCGCTCGATCACTGTCACCTCGCGGCCCTCTTTCGCGAGATAATACGCAGCCGTGACGCCTGCGATTCCGCCTCCTTGCACAACGCTTCTCATGCGTTACTCTGGTCCCATGCACAGCACGTACGCCCGTCCCATGCAGTTGCATCGCGATCCAATAGAAAGCCGCTCGTCCTTCGAACAATTCGAAGTTGTCGACGTTTTTTGTACGGTGTTCTATAAGCGCATACTCTAAACGGCCCAAATTTGCCGCAAGACCTATCATGAGAAAGGCGCTTTCATGGTAGCTCCGCCGTGCACCCGATCGCCAAGCCGTTGATCTACCAGATTACAACTTGCATGCGATGTCCATTTCCAAAAGCCTTCTGATGTCAGCCGTTGCGCCGTGTGGTGGATCACTCCGATCTCTTTCCCAATAAGGAGTCACAACATGATTGCTCAGAAGAATGACGCGCCGCGCGCCGCGCGCACCTTGCGGCAAACGACAATCGCGGCCCTGGCCGTTCTCGCCGTGCTCGCCGACATCGTCCCCGGTTCGGCGCAAAGCCAGACCATCAAAATCGGCGTACCTGTGCCGCTATCGGGTAGCAGTGCTAACGCCGGTACAGACATCGTCAACGGCGCCAAGCTTGCCGCCGCCCACATCAATGCGGCTGGCGGCGTGCTCGGCAAGCAGATCGAACTGGTGCCGGAGGACGACGCCTGCGACGCGCAGACTGCCGTGCAAGCGGCTCAGAAGCTCGTCGATGCGGGGGTCGTTGCGGTAGCTGGCGGCTACTGCTCGAGCGCGGCGCTGCCGGAATTGTCGACCTTTCACCGCGCGGGCATTCCGTATGTGCTGGATGCGTCGTCGAATCCCAAGCTGACCGAGATGGGCTACAACGACGTGTTCCGTGCGATTGGCCGTGACGACGAGCAAGGTCCGTTCGCCGCCAATTTCATCAAGAATTCGCTCCATGCGAAGCGGGCAGCGGTGATCCACGACAACACGACCTATGCCAAGGGTCTCGCCGACAACACCGTGGAAGCCCTGAAAAAGGACGGCGTCGACGTTGTCTATAACGATGCGATCACACCTGGTCAGATGGACTACTCACCAACCCTGACCCACGTCGCCTCGCTGAATCCAGACGTGATCTACTACACCGGTTACTTCTCCGAAGCCGGTCTGATAGTGAAGGAGGCGCGCCAACTGGGCCTGAAGATGACCTTGATGGGCGGCGACGGCACCAACGACCCCACACTGATGAAGACCGCCGGTCCGGCGGCCGACGGCTTGATTATCACCACGGAACCGCTCGCGCAGTTCCTGAGCGGCGCGCACACCTTCGTCGACGACTATACGAAGGCCTACGGGCAAGGGCCGGGAGCGTATTCGGTCTACGAATACGACGCTGTCGGCGTCACGGCGAAAGCGATCGCCGACGGCAAGTCAGCGACGCCCGCCGCGATCGCCGCGGCCCTGCACAAGATCACAAACTATCCGGGGGCAACCGGGACGATCGGCTTTAACCCGAAGGGTGACCGCATCGTGGTGGGGTATATCACCATCATCGTGAAGGGCAACAGTTTCGCGCCCTACCAGAAGCAAGATGCGGGCGGACACTGGATGGCGATGAAATAGGCTGGATAGCGCCCCGCGCGCCGCCATGAGCAACTTCATCCAGTTCGTGGTCGAAGGGCTGACGATCGGCTCGTTCTATGCGCTCGTCGCCCTCGGCTACACGATGGTCTACGGGATCATCCGGCTGATCAACTTCGCTCACGGCGACCTGTTCATGGTGGGTGCGTTCATCGGCTGGACCGCTTTGACAGTGCTTGCCGCAGCGCACATGCCGCTCGCTTTGGCGTTGCTGATCGCTCTGGTGGCCGCCATGGCGGTCACTGGCATCTTGGGTCTCGCGATCGAGCGCGTCGCCTATCAGCCACTGCTGCGCGCGCCGCGCCTGTCGATTCTGATCACGGCACTCGGCGTCTCGCTAGCGCTGGAGAATGGCGTGCTGCTGCTCTATGGCGCGGGCTTTAGCACCTATCCCCATGTACTCACCCAGGCGGGGCTCAAATTCCAGGGCGTGCAGATCACGTTCGCCCAGATTGGCATCATCTTCGCCAGCTTCACGCTGATGCTCGCGTTGTATTTTTTCGTTCACCGCACTTTCGTTGGCACCGCGCTGCGGGCTTTGGCAATCGATCAGGACGCCGCGCGTCTGATGGGTATCGATGTCGAGCGGCTGATCCAGCTAACCTTCTTCATCGGGTCAGCGCTGGCCGCTGTGGCAGGTGTCATGGATGGGCTCTACTACACGCAGATCAATTTTTTCATGGGCTTCGTGCTTGGGCTGCGCGCATTCACCGCTGCGGTTCTCGGCGGCATCGGCAACATTCCGGGCGCGATGGCCGGTGGCATCCTGATTGGCCTGCTCGAATCCTTCGGCGCGGGTTACGGCTCCTCCCGATGGACCGATGTGCTCGTATTCGGCGTGTTGATTGGCGTGCTCGTGGTCAAACCCACCGGGCTGTTTGGCGAACGCGTCGTCGAGAGAATGTAGCCTATGAGCGCGCTGCAGGCGTCAACGCGTTGGTCTCGCCCCGCTGGCGTCGCCCTGCTCGCTGCCGCCGTGGCGCTGCCCGCAGTCGCCAGCAACTATCTCATCGATGTCGGCCTGACCATCACCATCTATTCGATCCTAGGCCTCGTGCTAAACATCGTGGTGGGTTATGCCGGGTTGCTGGATCTCGGCTATGCGGCTTTCTTTGCAATCGGCGCCTACACAACGGCGTTGCTGGAAACCTTGTTGCATTTCTCGTTCTGGGAAACGCTGCCGTTTAGCCTCGCATTTGCCGGGGCTTCGGGTATCGTCATCGGCTACCCCACCCTGCGGCTGCGCAGCGACTATCTGTCGATCGTCACGCTGGGGTTCGGCGAGATCACCCGCATCGCGGCCACCAATCTCGACATCACGGGCGGCCCGAACGGTATCTACGGCATCGCCAGTCCGAGCCTGTTCGGTTATGAAATCAGCTCCCCACGGGCGGTCTACGAACTGGGCATCGCGTTCCTCGTCCTAGTGCTGGCGCTCGCGATCCGGCTCGGTCAGTCGCGGCTCGGACGCGCCTGGACCAGCATCCGCGAGGATGAGGCGGCGGCTGAAGCCGTCGGCGTGCCGACCTTGCGAGTCAAAATGCTCGCCTACGTCATGGGGGCACTGATCGGCGGTTCTGCAGGCAGCCTGTTCGCCGCCCGCTTCGGGACGATCGACCCGACCGGCTTCACGTATCTGCAATCCGTCACCATCCTGATTGAGGTGCCGGCGCAGTACGCCTCAAGCCAGAGCCTGCCTAACGAAGACGGCCACTGGCCGTCGACGGATTGGGCAAGCCAGTTCGGCGACCCGCAACTGCCCCAGTTGATCGACGAAGCGCTGCAAGGCAACCCATCGATCGCCCAGGCCGAGGCACGTATCGCAAAGGTCTCGTCCTATATCGAGTCGTCGAAATCAACGCTCTACCCCAAGGCAAACGGCAGCTATTCCGGGATCCGTGAACTGTACTCCGAAAACACGATCTTCCCGCCTCCGTTTGGGGGGACGTGGTACAGCGAGAACAACGTACTGGCCAGTGCCTCGTGGGAACTGGATTTGTGGGGCAAGAACCGCGCACGGCTTGGCCAGGCCGTGTCCCAGGAAAAAGCCGCCGAGGCCGACCTGCAGCAAGTCCGCGTGACGCTCGCCACCTCGATCGCCAACTCGTATAACCAGTTAGCACGACTCTACGAACTGCGCGACATCGCAATTCGCGAAATCCGCGATCGCGTAGACATTAGCCGAATCACCAACGGCCGCGTCGTGGCGGGCCTCGATACCAACGTCGAGAGGCAGACTGCGCTAGGCGATATTGCCACGAGCCAGACCAACCTGAGGGATCTCGATGGCCAGATCATTGTAGTGCGCCATCAGCTTGCCGCCCTGCTCGGCAACGGTCCGGATCGCGGCCTGCAGATAACGAAGCCGGTGCTGACGCCCGGAACCACAGTGACGTTGCCGAGTAACCTGCCGGCCGATCTAGTTTCGCGCCGCCCAGATATCGTTGTCGCACGCTGGCAGGCCGAGGCGGTGATGCATGACGTAACGGAAGCCAAGGCGGAGTTCTTCCCGGATGTCAACCTTGCAGCCGGTTTCGGCTTCGATGCGTTCGGCTGGGGCCGCTTCCTCACTCGGTCGAGCCGTCAGATCCAATTCGGTCCGGCGGTCCATCTGCCGCTCTTTGACGCCGGCGCCTTACGTTCACAGTTGAAAGGGCGCTACGCGGATTTCGACCTCGACGTCGCGAACTACAACCAGACGTTGATCAACGCGCTATCGGACGCGGCAACGCACATCGCAACCATTCATTCGATTGACCAACAGTCGGCTGATGCGCAGCAAGCCCTCGCCGCTCAGACGAAAGCCTACGAGCTGGCCGTGATCCGCTACAAGGCTGGTCTGTCCGAACAATTGCAGGTACTTAACGCCGACCAGAACCGGCTCGCCGCCGAACAGACGGTGACGAACCTCAGGATGACCCGCCGCGCCACGCAGATCGGACTTATCAAGGCGCTTGGCGGCGGCTTCGACGCGAAACGGGAGAGCCTCGTCGTGCCAACCGATGTGCCGTCTTCTTCGACATCCGCGACGCAGGCGGCCAACTGACGTGGCGCGCGGATCCTAAAGGGCCGACAGGACAGACGGCGCAGATTGCAAGAACACGGAGCATATCTATGAGCACTCCACAGCAACCGCCCGCCAGCGTAAAGCCGAAGGGCAGCCGCAAGCGCGAGCTCATGATGACGCTCGTGTTCATCGTAGTCCTGGTCGCGGCGGTAGCCTACGGCGTCTATTACTTCCTCGTCGCGCGCTTCCATGAGGACACAGACGACGCCTACGTCAACGGCAACGTTGTACAGATCACGCCGCAGGTGACCGGCACGGTCATCGCGGTCAACGCCGACGATACCCAGACAGTGAAGCAAGGCGATCCGGTCGTCGTGCTAGACGCAACCGACGCCCGCATCGCGCTCCAGCAGGCCGAAGCCACCTTGGCGCAAACGGTGCGCAGAGTACACGGCCTGTATATCGACGACGATAAATATCGCGCCCAGGTCGCGCAGCGGCAATCGGACCTGTCAAAGGCGCAGGATGACCTGCGACGGCGGCTCGCCACCGGAATGGCGGGTGCCGTCTCGCAAGAAGAATTTCGCACGCACGTGATGCGGTGAAGTCAGCACAGGCCGTGCTCGACGCCACCCAACAGCAGCTCGCGTCGAATCGCGCGCTGACCGCTAACACGACGATCGACAACCATCGCGACGTACTCGCGGCCGCCGCGAAGGTTCGAGACGCGTATCTGGCCGCGGCGCGCAACACACTGCCTGCCCCAGTGACGGGCTACGTCGCCAAGCGTACGGTCCAGGTCGGTCAGCGCGTATCGCCGCGCAACCCGCTGGTATCGGTCGTGCCACTTCAGCAGATCTGGATCGACGCGAATTTCAAGGAGGGGCAACTCAGGCACATGCGGATGGGTCAGCCGGTCGAACTGACAGCCGACAAGTACGGTTCATCGATCGTGTACCACGGAAAGGTGGTCGGCTTCTCCGCTGGTACAGGTTCTGCGTTTTCACTGCTGCCCGCTCAGAATGCAACCGGCAACTGGATCAAGGTCGTGCAGCGTCTGCCGGTGCGGATCGAACTCGATCCGCAGGAGCTGGAAAAACATCCGCTGGCCATTGGCCTATCTATGCTGGTAGACGTCGATATCAAGGACGAAAGCGATGGCCCACTGAGCAACATCGAGAACACTGTCTATCAAACCGACATATTTGCGAAGTACGGCAATGAAGCCGATACGGAGATCGCTCGCATCATCGTCGCGAACAGATAACGTGCCGGTGTCTGCACGCAGGCAATGCGAGCGGACGGGTGTCTTTCACAACGGCGGGACGCTTTCAACTGAGATAAACAATGACAACTCAATCAACGTCGCACCCTCCGTTGACGGAAGGCAAGCTCGTTCTCGGTTCGCTCAGCGTGGGTCTCGCGGGTTTCATGACCGTCCTGGACTCGTCGATCGCGAACGTCGCCATCCCGACCATTTCGGGCAACCTCGGCGTATCCATCAATGAAGGCACCTGGGTCATCACGGTGTTCGCCGCGGCGAACGCCGTGTCGATTCCGTTGACCGGCTGGTTGACCCAGCGCCTCGGCCAGGTGAGGCTTTTCGTCGGATCGATCCTGTTGTTCGTGCTGTCGTCGTGGCTGTGCGGCATCGCGTGGTCATTGCCGGTGCTGCTGCTGGCGCGCGTGCTGCAAGGCGCCGTAGCGGGACCACTGATTCCTATGTCGCAAGCGCTATTGCTCAGTTCCTGGCCAAAAGATAAATCCTCGTTTGCACTGTCGATCTTCTCGATGATCGCCGTTACGGGCCCGATTGTTGGACCTGCGCTCGGAGGATGGGTCACAGACAGCTATAGCTGGTCCTGGATCTTCTACATCAACATCCCGGTCGGCATATTCGCCGCAGCCACGGTTTGGAGCCTCTATCGCGAGCGCGACACGCCGACAAGGAAACTGCCCATCGATACCATCGGGTTGCTGCTACTGATCGCCTGGGTGGCGTCGCTGCAGGTGATGCTCGACAAGGGCAAGGATCTTGACTGGTTTACGTCGACGACGATCATCGGGTTGACAGTCGTCGCGCTGATCAGCTTCGCGTTCTTCGTCGTGTGGGAACTCACGGAGAAGAATCCGATCGTCGACCTGACACTGTTCCGGCAGAGAAACTTTCTCGGCGGCACGATTTCGATCGCGATTGCCTATGCGATATTTTTCGGCACGCTGGTGTTGCTGCCTCAGTGGATGCAGACTTACCTCGGCTACCGCGCGCTCGACTCAGGGCTCGCCACCGCGCCGATTGGTGTTTTCGCATTGATTGGTGCGCCGATCATGGGAAAGATCTTGCCGCGTACCGACGCACGCATCCTTGGTACGTTTGCGTTCGTCGGTTTCGCGGGTGTCTACTACATGAGGTCGTTCTTCATCACCGGCATCGATATGGGGCATATCATCCTGCCGACGCTGCTCCAGGGTATTCCGATGGCCCTGTTCTTCGCTCCGTTGACGGTGATCATCCTGTCTGGGCAACCGCATGAAAAGATACCTGCGGCGGCCGGTCTTTCGACTTTCGCGCGGGTGTTTGGCGGTGGCGTTGGCACATCGCTGGCGAACGTCGCATGGAACAACCGCACTATCCTGCATCACGAGATATTGACCCAGCAGACCAGTCTCACCAATCCGGCGTTCAATCAGCAACTCGATGCCTACCACTCGTTCCTGGGACTCGATACGGCGTCGTCATATGCGCTGTTCAATAACGTTGTCGACGCGCAGGCCGCGATGATGGGGCTAAACGATGTCTTTTATGCCTCGGCCATCATCATGATCGTGATTATCCCGTTGATCTGGATCACCAAGCCGAGCGGAGGAGGCGGTGCCGGTGCCGCCGCTGCGAGCGCCGCACACTGAGGCGCGCGCCAACCTGTGCATTCACGGGCGGGGTCCATGTAATCGGCGGATTCAACGGGCCGCTGAAAACTTCCGGAGCAATTGATGCTGCGTCGACAGCGTTGACAGGCACGAGATAGGCTGGCTCTCATGCTGGAATCGCAACTGTTCTCGAACAGACAACAATAAGTTGTCGTGTCGCCTATTACCGAGGGTCGACACCTCCACTAGACTGTGCTCACAGGTTGCAAGCCCAACGTTTGCACCATTTGAGATGCACCTTTGGGAGGTACGTCGTCGTGAAGTCGCTGATTCAGCGGTATCGTCATAGCTACCATTCTCACCGCGTCGGTTGCACCGATCGCACAAGAATCGAACGCACCGTTGACGCACGCGCAAGTGCAAGCCGTACTTGCCCAATTAAGAAAGGCCGTCTAGAACCCGGCATTCGATGTCATCAACGACCCGGCTCACAGCGCAAACGATTCGGCAGCTCGCATCGAGGCAGCGCAAGTACGCGTGGCTACACAAAACGAGGCGGTGCAAGGCGATACCGTTAGCCAGGATTGAGAGGCAGGTGGTTCGTCACGGTGGCTACGACCGGGGGCACACAGTCGAACTGAGGCCTGATGTTGCGATGGTCAGCAAGTCACCCTGCTCGCTGATCACCATCGTCCCGAAGCATGCAGCAGCTCTGCGAGCGAACTTTCCAGACCAGGTAAGCGGTCCAGATCGCACCACGCCTTCCCACCGCCCCTCAATGCCCGCCTCGTCGCATCGAAGCCCTCGCCGCGATCGTGTCTCGCGAACGCGACCCGCGCTACCTGCGTCCACAAATACGCAAGCAGCAGGTGGCCGATCACGCGGGTGCCGTGGACTGCGGCGGCGCCTACTGCATCTGGATCGCTTGCGCCATTCGCAAGAAAAATCGCGGTTGCTCCACCTTTGGTACCAAGTTTGTTTCTTAAAAAGGGGGTTTGTTTGGAAAGTCTTCTAGAAGTGCTGGGCCATGCCATGCTAAATTTCGCGATGGATATCGTGCTTGTCGACCTCGTTGCGGCGATGCTAGCGATGGCGGCGATGGTAGGTATGGTTTTCCTTGCGGGCCGTGCTTGGAATTGGACCGAGTAATGCCGCCCTTCACGTATCCTTTCTCCCGGTATTTCCTCAACAACTTGACAGTGGCTCGCGCGGCACACCCGCCATCACACCCTCCGCCACCCACGATGTGACAAGCAGGCGCTCGTCGGCCCTGGACGAGCAAACACGCTGTGCGCCTGCCGACTATTAAGCAAGGATCACGCCGTCGTCGATTAGCCACTGCACCGGCGTGCAACTCGACTTGCACTGGCGCGCAATCGTCGCGTGTTTTTGCTTTGCCGTTATCTGAACACACCGCTGCGACGATTGCGTTCCTCGGTTCCACGATGAGATATTGCTCGCCGAAATCGGCAGCGACGAAGTCCCTCGGTCCAATCCGCCCCAGATAGCTTTAGCGCGCATCGTCCATCGGCCAGCCACTATTACACTGCGACCTTGATGATTCGTTCACGACCGATTCACCGACTTCAATCTCCCGCCTCAACTCCTCCGTACACCAGTTCCGACTTTAGCTCGCCGACGGCTTCGACCCCAAATTTAGGGCCTCAGTTTAATGTTGCTGAGCGTCCTTGGACGCGAATTCCAGCCCTCCAACGGCAGAGGCTGAGTACTGACATACCAACGTGTGCATCGAGCTAATTCGCATAGCTCCGAATTAGCTCAATGTCGGCTGGGCGTCTGCTGTTTCCTCAAAAAACGCTGTGGCATGCTCGACAAACGCTCTAACCTTGGCCGGCAAGAGAGTTCGCGAGTTGTATGCCAACCGGATTTCAAACGCACCATCGACGATTTCGAAGTCGCCAAGGATCGGTACTAGCCGGCCGGAGGACAGCTCAGCCTGCACAAGCGCGGCCGACACCGCACCGATGCCGAATCCCTCCAGTACCATTTCCCGATTGAACATTGGGTTATTCGAAGCAACGTGATACGTAAGTGGGATGGTCAGATCCCCTTCGTCCAGGCGGAAGGTCAACTCGGACTTGCGAACAGACGGCGATACAACGACGAACGTGTGTTTGGTCAACTCGGATGGATGCTCGGGCAATGCGCGTCTTTTCAGATACTCCGGCGTAGCTACGATGGTGAGCGGTACGCGCTCGAGAAGTCGAGTGACGGCGGTCTCGGCGCTCAGCATGAAGGGGACGACGAGGCCCAGGTCATAACCGTCCGCGACCAGATCTACCGGTCGCTCGGTGAGGGTCACATCCAGATCGACTTCGGAATACTTGCGCTTGAAGGTCGAGATCAGCGGTACGAGTCGAAGCACCGTCGCCGTAGTATGGGCGACGAGCCGGAGCACGCCGCTAGGCTGAACTGTCTGCATCGACGCTTCAGCCTCCAGCACCTCCAGATCGTCCAGAATGCGGGAGCACCCAGCATAGAAGCGTTCCGCCGCCTCCGTCATCGAAATCTGCCGCGTCGTGCGATGGAACAGACGGCTGCCCAGCCGGGTCTCGAGTCGTGAAATGGCGCGTGACACGGCCGGTACGCTAGTACCCAGCATGTCTGCTGCCCGCGTAAAACTTTTAGTCTCGACGACAGAACGGAACACTCGCAAACTCTCAAGATAGTCCATATGGTCCCCTTGATGGCAGCACATGCAACGCGCTTCGTGATGCCCCATCCCACAAGGGTTGCCATCCAGCTCTGTCGGAGACAACTGTCGTTTGCGTCATAGATGCATGGTAGAGCACGAAGGTGGCGAATGCGCGTTGCAGGTAGTCGTTTTGTGTGCCATGAATCTGATTGAGCATAGGTGTCTGCATTTCGAGCAGGCTCGGAGCGCGCGTTAAGCTGTCGAAAAGTCCATAAGTCCAATCTGTTGACGCACTGCGGTTGCCTGATTGCGCCGGTGCTTCAGTTCGTCCTGGGTTGGCCGGCGCACGCCGGGCAGCGTTGCGCCATGTTGGCATGCGGCTGTAAGAAGCGCGAAGGCACCCCTGTCGCTGGGGCTACTCTCGCGCTGGATGTGCCTAGCCGCGCGTCTGATCCCGCATCGCCACCTTCGCCGAAGCAGGCCGTGCAGTCTTCGCCTGTGGCGCGATCTCGTTCTGCCCGATGATCTTCGCGATCTCCGCATCGGCTTCTCTGCCGTACTGCGCAAACACATCGGTGCGATAGGTCGTGTTCACAGCGGCGGCGAGCTGCGTGCCGGAGTCGTCGCGCGTGTCGGCGTCGACCGCCATCGACAGCCCAATGCGAAGCGGATGCGCTTCCAGCTCCTTCGGATCGAGCGCGATACGCACCGGCAGGCGCTGCACGATCTTGATCCAGTTGCCGGTCGCGTTCTGCGCCGGCAACGTCGCGAATGCGCTGCCCGTTCCCGCGGAGAAGCCGATCACCCGTCCGTGGTACTTGACGCCCGAACCGTAGACATCCGCCGTCATCGTGACCGGCTCACCGATGCGCATCCGGCGCAGCTGAACTTCCTTGAAGTTGGCGTCGACCCAGACACCGTCGAGCGGCACGATCGACATCAGCGGCGTGCCCGGCGCGACGCGCTGGCCAACCTGCACCGAGCGCTGCGCAACGTAGCCTGTCACCGGCGCCGGCAGCGTATTGCGTGCGTAGTCTAGGTAGGCGTCGCGAACCTTTGCGGCGGCGGCTTGTACGTTCGGATGCTGTTCGATCGACGTGCGGTCGGTCAGCGCATGGTTCGATTGCGCCTGCTGGCGAGCGGCGTCGAGCGCTGCCTGAGCGGCGGCCACAGCGTCACGGGCGTGCGAGACGTCTTCCGCCGACACCGCGCCGGTGCCGGCCACCGCGACACGCCGCTTCAAATCGTCCTGCGCGCGGGCCAGGTCCGACTCGCGCTGCGCGATGTTCGCCGCGTAGTAGTCGTTGTTCACGTAGAGCGTGCTCACCTGGCGCACGGCCTGGCCGAGCGCCGCCTCGGCGTTCAGGAGCGCGATCTTCGAATCGGCCGGGTCCAGCGTGACGACCGGGTCTCCCACTTTGACGATCTGCGTGTCGTCCGAGTTGACCGCGTTGACCGTGCCGGTCACTTGCGGCGTGAGCTGCACGAGGTTGCCGTTGACGTACGCGTCGTCGGTTGACTCGTGATATTGCCCATACTTGAAGTAGTACGCGCCATACGCCGCACCCGCGACCGCGACCCCGATGCCGAGGAGCGCGAGCCATAGCTTGCGCTTGCCTGAGGCGCCGGGCGGCGTTGCGTTCGGCGAGGTTCCGGTGGCGCCATCCTGTGCGCCCTTGCTTTTCGATTGTGCCGGGTCCGCACTCGTGCGGTCAGTCGTGATGGTATCGCTCATGTCAATTCACCAGAGAGTTTGCAAATGTGCCGGTTCAGCGCGCGGCGACGGCGGAGTGGGAAGGCGCAGCGGAATCCGCGCTGCGGGATGCATTGGACGACGCATCGGACGACGTATCGACATAGCCGCCACCGAGTGCCGATGCGAGCGCGATCTGCTGGTCGCGCCGGTCCATCAGCAGGTTAGCGACGGCCTGATCGGCCTGAAGTGTGTTCATGTCGGCGTTGAGCACGGTCAGCTGATTTGTCAGGCCGCCCTTGTACTGCGTGATCGCCAGGTCGTCGGCCTCACGCGCGGCTTGTTGTGCCGCTTGCGCATCACCAAGCTGCACGTCGCTCGAGCGGATCTGCGCGAGTTGCGTCGCCACGCCACTCAGGGCGCTGATCAGCGTCTGGTTGTAAGTCGCGACGGCGTCGTCGAAATCGGCGTAACGGCCTTTCAATTGCGCACGTAGCGCACCCGCGTCGAAAATCGGCAGATGGATCGCCGCTCCTGCCGAACCCGTGCGGCTCGCCGCCGTCAGGAAGCGGCCAAAGCCGAACGCGTCCAGGCCGATCGCGGCGCTCAGATTGATGTCCGGGTAGAACTCGGCCTTCGCTTCCTTCACTTCGTGCGTGATCGCATCGACGCGCCAGCGGGCTGCGACGATGTCCGGGCGGCGGCTCACGAGGTCGGCGGGCAGGTTGTCCGGCAGGCGCACTTCGTCACCGACGCCAAGCGAAGGCCGCGCGATCGAAAGCCCGCGGTCCGGACCTTCGCCCATGAGCGCGGCCAACTGGTAGCGGGTCGTCAGGATACTGCCGTCGAGCGCGGCGAGCGCCGAGCGGGCAGTCGCGAGATTCGCCTGCGCCGTCTTGCGCTCGACTTCGGTATCGAGCCCGGTCGCGATGCGGCCGGCCGTGATGCGGTCGGTCTGTTCGCGGCGCGTAACCTCGTCCTGCGCGATGTCACGCAGCGCATACAGGCGGGCAAACTGGTTGTAGGTGCGTGCAATCGACGTATTCAGCGTGAGCTTGACGACTTCAGCGTCAGCCTGGCTTGCCTCCACCTGCGATACGGCGGCCTTGAGTGCTTCCCGGTTCTTGCCCCACAGGTCGAGGTCATAGGAAGCGGTCAACAGCCCCTTGTTTTCGGTCTGCCAGGAGCCACCGTAGGGCGGCGGCACAAGCGCGGTGCCACTGTATTGCTGGCGCGTGAGCGAGTAGTCCGCGTCGACGCGCGGCAGCGTGTTGGCCTTCGCGGTTTCGCTGAACGCCTGCGCCTGGGCGACCCGGGCGCGGGCCTGCTCGAGCGTCGGGCTACCCTTGAGGGCTTCGGCGAGCAGTGCCTTCAGTTGCGCGTCACCGAACTGGTCAGCCCAGTCCGCAGCCGGCCAGTGACCGCTTCCGGCCGGCAGGCTTTGCGTCGTATTGAACTGTTGTGGTTGGGCCATCTGCTTGTCGCTGTGGATGCCCGCATAGTTGGCACATGCCGGGAGCACCGCCACCAGGATCGCCGACAGCCCCGCTTTCATCGCACGGATACCGCTGCCGGATTTAATAATCTGCGATTTCATTTTCTGACCTGTCAGATTAACGATTAAAAAAAGGGAGCACCGCCGCGCTCACTCTCCAATGAACTTGTTAAGCAGACGGCACAACTCTTCGAACTCCGCCTTCGTGAACTTCTTCAACCGCGCGTTCAGCACTTCCGGCGCGATGTTCGGAATTTCGGCTGCGATTTCTTCGCCCTTCTTCGTCAGCGCCAGGTTAACCACCCGGCGATCGTCCACGCTGCGCGAGCGTTCCAGCAGCCCCTTCGTTTCCAGCTTGTCCAGCATCCGCGTCATCAGTCCGGTGTCGACGGACAACATCTTCGAGAGCTCGAACGGCGTGGACGCCAGGCCGCGTTGCATCGCGAGGAGAATGCCCATCTGCGGGCCGGTGATGTCGAGATCCTCAAGGGCCGTGTCCATTTCCGCCGTGATCAGGTTGCGAGCCTTGGTCAGCAGGAACCCGACGCTTTGCGTCAGCGAGAAACTTTCGGGTGCGTAGTGCTTCATGGCGTGTCCTCGAGGTGAATGACGTAGACAATAACTGCAAAGTCAGAGTTATGCAAGAGTAATTTTGCGATTACTTCCCGTCCGGGCGGCGCGCTGCTCAGTGACCGCCCGCCCCCGCTGCGTTCTTCGCGCCGTCCTTGCTGGGCCTTGTGATCCAGATGAGCGGAATGATCACGACAAAGATCACCGCCGACAGCCAGAACACATCGTTCAGGCCGAGCATCGACGCCTGCGCGCTCAATTGTGTTTCGAAAAAGGCCTGGGCTTTGAAGAGACTCGCGTGCAGCGTCGTCTGAATACCGGCGAGCGCGTGCACATAGGCCGGGTTATTCACGCTGGTCTGCTCAGCGAGCTGCGAATGATGCTGGATCGTCCGGTCGTTCCAGATGGTGCTCATGAGCGACGTGCCCGCCGCGCCGGCGAAGATCCGTGCGAAGTTCGACAGACCCGCGGCCGCCGGGATCTTCTCCGGCGGCAAGCCCGACAGGATGATCGCCGTGAGCGGCGTGAAGAACAGCGCCATCGGGATGCCCTGCAGCAGCGTCGGCAGAACGAGCGTGTAGGGGTCGATGCCCGTCGTGTACCACGAGCGCATCAGGAACACGCCCGCAAAGCCGAGGAAGGCGAGTGTCGCCAGCACCCGCATGTCCGATTTCGGCATGATCTTGCCCATCACCGGCGCAAGAATCACCGCGAAGATGCCGAGCGGCGCGGTCACGAGCCCCGCATCGACGGCCCGGTAGCCCAGATACTCCTGAATCCACGTAGGCAGGATCACAAGGTTGGCGAAGAAGACCGCGTACGCGATCGATATCGCGATGGTGCCGCCCAGAAAGTTGCGTCCCTTGAACAGGCGCAGGTCGACGATCGGCCTGGCCTCGGTCAGCTCCCAGATCACGAAGAACAGGAACCCGACCAGCGCGACGATCGTGAGCGCCCAGATCACCGGCGAATTGAACCAGTCGAGATCCTTGCCCTTGTCGAGCATGATCTGCAGCGCGCCCACCCAGACAATCAGCGCCATGAGTCCCACCTTGTCGACCGGCAGCTTGCGCGACGGCGTTTCGCGCTTGCGGTAGAGCGCCCAGATCACCGCGGCGGCAAAGAGGCCGACGGGCACGTTGATGTAGAAGATCCACGACCAGTTGTAGTTGTCGGTGATCCAGCCGCCGAGAGCCGGCCCGGCGATCGGTCCAACCGTTGCGGTCATCGCCCACAGCGATAGCGCGCTCGAGCTTTTTTCCCGCGGAAACGAGGAAAGCAGAAGTGCTTGCGACAACGGCACCAGCGGCCCCGCCACCGCGCCTTGCACGATACGCGCCGCGAGCAGCACAGGCAGGTTGGGCGCAAGACCGCACGCTGCGGACGCCACCACGAACAGCAGGATCGCGGCCACGAAGAGCTTGACCTGCCCGACCCGCTGCGTCAGCCAGCCAGTCAGCGGAATCGCCACCGCGTTCGCCGCGGCGAACAGCGTAATGACCCACGTGCCTTCGTCGACCGACACGCCCAGGTCACCGGAGAGCGTCGGGATCGCGACGTTGGCGATCGACGAGTCCAGCACATTCATGAAGGTGGCGAGGGCCACTGCGAACGTGCCCAGTGCAAACTGCCAGCCGGTCAATGGCGCAGGAGCGCTCGCGTTTTTTGGCGGGTTCATGTTGCGTCCTTTAAGAGGCTTGATGGCCGGCTGTTCTCAAGCTGTCGCCGGGTATCTGATATGTCAGATATTTGGTTAAAAAAATGTCTCATTCATCCAGCAACCTGCCAAGGAGACGGCATAAGGTTGCGAATTCCAGCGGGGTAAAGCCCGACAGGCGCTGGTTCAACACCGCCGGCACGATCTCTGCTATCCGCACGGCAACATGCCGACCGGCTTCGGTCAACGTCAGGTTGACCACCCGCCGGTCCGGACTGTTGCGATCCCGGCGCACGAGGCCGCGCCTTTCCAGACGGTCGACCACTCGTGTGACGAATCCCGAATCGATGCCCAGCAGCCGGGACAACCCGACCGGCGAGCGCGCAATGCCCAGGGAAAGCAGCAAGAGCGCGCCAACCTGCGAACTGGTGACGCCGGTGCCCGCAAGCGCTACGTCGGTTTCCACGCTGAGCAGGTTGCGGGCTTTGCTCAGCGCCAGGACGATGCGCTGGACCGGCAAAAAACTGTCTTCGCGAGAGCGGTTCATAACTGACATCTCCATTTCTGATATCGACTATATCTGACATATCAGATATACGCAAAGATTTTTTAGAGGCGGCCGGCTGACGGCCGGGATAACATGGCTGGCAACACCTCGACGGGGCGGCGCCCGGCAAACCAGTTGCGTTCAACGCACGCCTATCGAGCTAGTAGGCCGGCGCTTGCCGCCGTGTCGGGGTGCAGCTTGCCGTACACGTTCCAGCCTCTGTGGGACGCTTGCCCGGTTCTGCGCCCGGCACGTGTTGTCTGACCCGCGTCCCCTTGGTCCCCGCCCTTGGCTCCGCCCACTCCGCAGCTGGCTTTCCGGCGTTGTTCGCAGGCTTCATCGCTGTTGGGTCGGAGGAGGCGCGCTGACGCGCTGGCCTCCGTCCGCCGCACAAACTGCACGTGCCGTTTTCCGGCATGCAGCCTTCACGAAGATGCAGCATGCTGAGACGCAATAGAAGGTATCAATTGCACGAGATTCACCAACCCGAACTCGTCGTACAGCCGCGCCTCGGGCAAGACTTTCCAGCCCATGTTTCGCCAGCGCTTGAATCGATGTGACCATATTCGTCGCACGATCCATCGGTCGAGCCAGTTGAAGATCCGCCGGACATCAATCTGGCGAAATCGTCAGATGCCCCCCGCCGTTATCGGATGACGATGACGACCACACGCGGCCCCCCCTGCGTCTGATTGGCAAAGTTTTTCCATTTCAAAAATGGCAACAATGTCTTTTAACAATAGCGATTACTCCGCGCAGATTGCCTATATAGACTGCAGTCACTGGCTACGAACAAGGTTGCTCGCAGCAAGGCCAAACAAAATTCTGGAGGTTGTAATCATGAAATCGCTCATTCAAGCCGTTGTCATTGCCGCTACGCTCGCCGCCCCGGTTGCCGTTTTCGCCCAATCGAACCAGCCCGCGACCCGCGCACAAGTCCGCGCGGAACTGGTCCAGCTCGAAAAGGCCGGTTACAACCCGGCGGCGGATGATCTCAACTACCCGGCAAACCTTCACGCTGCACAGGCACGTGTCGCTGAACAAAACGGTTCGGCAAGCGCTATCGGTGGCGCGGTTAGCGGTTCGTCCGTCTCGGGAGCACACGCCTATAAGACCACGGCAGAAGCCACCGGCCCGTACTCGATCTACTTCGGCCAATAATCTTCAAGGAAATGGGCTGTGAATAACAAACAAGCAGATTGCCGTTGACATCCGCCGGATACATGCGTATCTCACTTCAGCGGCCGCTCTTCGATTGTCGATTAGGCAGTAACTCGTTTCTACGCTCACCTCGGTTCTGTTGCAATAGCGGAGGCTGGTATGCTGCGGGACCTTACAGAATGATGTGAACGACAATGAAAGCGCTGAGTCCGGCGGTAGCCAAAGTGCTGAAGCGGTTGCACTATCCGCTCGAGATAATGTTGGTGTGCGTGCGTTGGTACGTGGCATACCCGCTGAGCTTGCGCAATCTTGAAGAGATGATGGCCGAACGCGGGATCGCGGTCGATCATTCGACCGTGCACCGGTGGGCCATCAAGCTTCTGCCGGTGCTTGAAAAAGCGTTCCGCCGCTGCAAGCACCCGGTCGGCAAGAGCTGGCGTGTCGATGAGACGTACGGTACGCCCAGCCAACGTAGCCCGCCCGCATGGGGGTGAAGTTGCTTGAGCATGTTTGGAATGCAAGACCCGGTGGAGTTGATGTTGCGGTACCGGGGCATGCCCTTTCTCTGCTGCGAGAGGAAGTGAGCCGAAGCGGCGGTGACTTGCCGACACTGGCAAGGTGACGAAGTCCGTGGGAAACGGAGCTTGAGGCGAAGCGGTTACGCCAAGATGAGCTTCTAGGCTGAGCATGGGACGGTTGAGGAACACGAACCTGTTTAAACGCATCTGAGGGTTGAATCGTCACCCCTGCCTACACCGCTTAACAGGCAGGACGCGAACTGTCGCCGGATACACGTATGACCCGGCGACACGAATGCTGACTGGATATGTATGCCGGGCAGCAAGGAACCATGGGGAGCGCGCAGCTAGACCGTGGTGTTCGCGACGACTTGCGGAAAGCAAGGATAAAGACTGCGACAGGCAACCTCGCCCATGCGTTGAGTCCAGCATGTGAACTGGGGAAGGCTTGCACAGATGCTAAGGGAGTGTGCCCCCGATGATGTGCAGGCTGGCGGAGCCTCCGTAGTAGTCCGAGGTCGGGAAAGCCGGCTACATGGCGAAGGGAGGCAGTTGAAGTGGTTTGCTTGGTTAATTAACTGACCGTAGTGAGGTGAAGACCTTTGATAATCAGTGAAATGCAAAGCAAACTAGCGACATGGTCAACGGAGAACAAAGAGCGCAAGTTCGATCGACTCCTGAGACTGATTGCCGACAAGAATTGGCTGAGCGAAGCGGCTCGTATCCGCTTGCTTCTAGCGGAGCCCGCACGCCGGGCGTGGACGGCGTTGACAAGCGCATGATGGAAGCGAACCTCCAGCATGAACTGGCGACAATACGCGAAGAGCTGCTGGGGGGCTCGTACAGACCCCTGCCAGCACGTCGAGTGTACATACCGAAAGCGAACGGCAAGCTCAGGCCACTCGGCATTCCTTGTCTGCGGGATCGGATCGTGCAGCGGGCAATGCTGATGGTGATGGAGCCTATCTGGGAGAGTGATTTCCACCCGGCTTCATACGGCTTTAGGCCTGCCCGTAGCGTACATCACGCGATTCGCACGGTGAAGCTTCAGCTGCAAGACGGTGATGAACGCAGTACTGCCGGACGCTGGGTTATTGAGGGCGACCTCGCCAGCTACTTCGACACAGTTCATCATCGTTTGCTACTTAAGGGAATCCGCAATCGGATCGCCGACCAGCGCTTCCTTGTCCTGCTCTGGAAGTTCATCAAGGCGGGCTGCGTTGATCGTGATCTGTTTCGCGCTGCGAGCGAAGGCGTTCCTCAGGGCGGTGTCATCTCGCCCTTGTTATCCAACATCATGCTGCATGAATTCGATGCGTGGATGCAAGCGAACTACCTGAACAAGAAAGTGCGGAAGGATCGGTGGGCGTGGAACTTCGCCATTCTCAAGCAGCGTCCTATTACTGTGCGAGAAAACCGGCAGTGGAAACCAGCTATCTCCTACTGTCGGTATGCGGATGACTTTGTGATCGTTGTCAAGGGAACCCGTGAACATGCCGAGGCAGTACGCGAAGCGTGCCGTGGGTTCCTTGAAGATGAACTGAAGCTCACGCTGAATATGGAGAAGACCCATATAACGCATGTGAACGACGGCTTCGTCTTCCTTGGTCACCGCATCATCCGCAAGCGCGGACCACGCGGGCGCCTGCGGCCCGTAACGACCATTCCGTGGGAGAAGTATCGGGGCTTTGCCGGGCGGTTAGTCAAACAACTGTCGGGCAATTACAGCATGAATCGGATGGACCTGGTGGAGAGCCTGAATCGGCAAATTGCTGGCTGGGCTGCCTTCTATCAATACACCGACTACACGGCGACCCTGTTTGGCCGGCTGGACCGTACCGTCTTCTGGAAACTCGGCTATTGGCTCGCGCGCAAGTATCGGCGAGGCTTCAGATCGCTGATGCGCGATCTTATCCGAGCACCAGGGCCGGGACAGGCTACAACATGGGTGTTAAAAGGCCAGAATAGTCGAGGTTGGTATGGGGCGGTGGCGCTTCGGCGTCTTGTTACCAGTCGCAAGGGTCGATTCACCTGGCGTACCCCGACGGAAAATCCGTACATGCTGCGCGATGAGACACGCAGTACCATCGAGTCGCGCTATGCCGATGTCGCCTTTGCTATGAGCAACACTTCAACGGAGAGCCGGATGCGCTGAGAGGTGCAAGTCCGGTTGTGCGTCCAGCTAAGGCTGGCGTGTTCAGCAGGGGATAGACCTGCCGGGGTAGAAGTCAGAAGCCCCGTAGCTTGGATAGCAAGGTGGCGGGAAACCAAGACCTTGAAGCCTATCGACAGGCATTTCCTTGGGGAATGCGCGAGTCATCGGGCCGTAACAAAAGTGAACGTGGATGTGGCCTCGTAAATGAAAAGTTCCGAGGGCCGAGCCCGCAACCGTGAGGGTGAAGGCAGCATGGGTAGCCGAAGTCTGACCGATACGGCTATTCCACTTCGGCGGGGTGGAAGCGACGGCACGATGACAAGGACATGCCAAGCAACTGGAGAAGCCCTCCTCGCCCCGGCGCGAAATCGCCGGAGCAAGGTAGGCCCTATAACCGGCTAACCCGGGAAGTGGGCCGAAGGCGAGAGGGTGGCGGATGGGTCCGTAGTAGCCGTGAAGCCGGGTAACGCCGGTGGAGCGAAGGGGCCCTGCTGTTTGTAGTTTCCTCGACAACACGGGAGGCAAGGACGAGATGACAAAGGCGTCCAGCAGTTTGCAGGACCTGAGGCGGGGAATATACGTCAAGGCGAAGGCTGAACCGTCCTGGCGTTTCTGGGGGTTGTACGTCCATGTCTGCAAGATGGACGCACTGCGCGAGGCGTATGCGCTGGCCAGAAAGAACAACGGCGCTCCGGGTATCGACGGGGTGACGTTCGAGGCCATCGAGGCGCAAGGCGCGGAGGCGTTTCTTGAGCAGATACAGGGCGAACTGATCGGGCGGACCTACGTGCCGTTACGGGCGCGGCGGCAGGAGATACCGAAGGACGGGGGCAAGGTCCGTGTCCTTTCGATTCCGGCTATGCGTGACCGGGTGGTTCAAGGCGCGCTCAAGCTCATATTGGAGCCGATCTTCGAGGCAGACTTCCAACCGGGGTCGTACGGGTATCGTCCCAAGCGTACCGCGCATGAAGCGGTGCATCGGGTGGCGACGGCGATTGTTCAGTGCAAGACCCGCGTCATAGACCTTGATTTGCGCGCCTACTTTGACACAGTTCGGCATCATCTACTGCTTGAAAAAGTGGCGCGTCGGATCAAGGACGACGACGTAATGCATTTGCTGAAGCTGATGCTGACGGCGTCGGGCAAACAAGGCGTTCCGCAAGGCGGGGTGATTTCACCGTTGCTCAGTAACATCTATCTCACTGAGGTAGACCGTATGCTGGAGCGGGCGAAAGAAGCCACGCGCAACGGGAAGTACACCTACGTCGAGTATGCCCGATTCGCTGACGATCTGGTGGTGCTGATCGATGCCCATCCGCGCCATGCGTGGCTGCTGAGGGCGGTGACCACGCGACTTCGGGAAGAGTTTGCCAAACTGCAGGTTGAGGTCAATGAAGAGAAGAGCCGCACCGTTAATCTGGACCGCTCAGAGAGTTTCGGCTTTCTGGGATTCGACTTCCGTCGACTCCGCAGCGTACAGAGGCAGGTGTGGCGGGCGCACTATACGCCAAAGCTGAAGAAGCGCACGGCGTTATTGCGCAAGCTCAAAGAGGTGTTTCGGCGATACCAGTCGCAGCCGGTAGACCGGGTGGTAGAACTGATCAATCCGGTGTTACGCGGTTGGGTGAATTACTTCGCCGTTGGACATTCCAGCGAGTGCTTCAGCTTCATCAAAGACTGGGTAGAAAAGAAGATCAGGCGCCACATGGGGCGCTCCCGGAATCGACGGGGCTTCGGCTGGAAGCGGTGGAGTAGGCGCTGGTTGTATGAGGAACTGAAGCTGTTCAACGGCTATCGTGTTCGTCGTGCTGCCGCACCGAAAGCGCGCCCAGCATGATAGGTCCCATAAATCTTGACATGAAGCACACAGGAGAGCGTAGTGCCGGAAATCGGCCCGCTGCGTTCGACGTGGCGGGAGCTGGAAACGTGACCATGGTTGCCGGATTGCGGGCCATCGCGAAAGCGGTGGAATCACCACCGGCGCCTACCGGGGCGCGCGCCAGTTCTCGACCCTACCGGGGAGGAGAGGCAGGGAGATAGCTCGACTACGCCCTGTCTCTTACTCCACTCAAAGTCAAGGGGCAGTGGAAATATCTGTACCGCGCCGTCGACAAGGCCGGCGACACGGTTGACTTCTTGCTGCGAGCCAGGCGGGACAAGGAGGCGGCCCGACGGTACTTCGAGAAGGCCATCGATCAGAATGGCGCACCCGACACCGTAACTATCGACAAAAGTGGTGCCAATCTGGCCGGGTTGCACGCCGTGAACGCCGAGCGTGAGACGCCCATCAAGATCCGCCAAGTCAAGTATCTCAACAATATCGTGGAACAAGACCATCGCGCGATCAAGCGCCGTACCCGACCCATGCTGGGATTCAAGACATTTCGCTGCGCCCGGATCCTGCTGGGTGGAATCGAGGTCATGCACATGATCGCGAAAGGCCAGATGATCGATGGCGCTGTACCGAAGCGCTCAGTTGCCGAACAGTTCTATTTTCTAGCAACGTAAGTCATCCTATCTATATCGCCTCGTTCCGTCCGGATTTCGTTATCGCGACAGAACCAGGTTCGCCGCATAGCGTGACGAACGCTTCGTCTAGACGCTGGGTGGGTGCCGGGAATTCGACGCCCAGCCTGAATACGCTGAACGATGCGCTCTCACGTTGAACGGGAAAACCCCTAAGTGAGGTGCTCAAGCCCTGTCGCCCAGTCCTTTCACGATTCTAGCGGCTCCGCCCGAAAGATCATTACCCTTGGGATAACGGACTCGCCCCGAACGTGATTGAACCGATACCCCTCGCTCCATAGACTCATCTCATGTCCAGAGCGAGAGCACACATGTCCAGTCAGAGTCCGTACCATTGGGCCACGCGGCGTGCAGAAAAACATCGCCGCCTCGCGCGCGTCGCATCGATCGCGGACGGCGTGGTATTGCCCACCGAGCGCATCGTCGACGTCCTTCAAAAGCTGATCGCGCCGGGCGACCGGGTTGTCGTCGAGGGAAACAACCAGAAACAGGCCGATTTTCTGTCGCGCGCGCTCGCCAGGGTCGATCCTGGCATCGTCAACGGCCTGCACCTGATCATCCCGAGCGTAAGCCGCGCCGAACATCTGGATCTCTTCGAGCGCGGCATTGCCAGAAAGCTCGACTTCGCCTACGCCGGTACGCAAAGCCTGCGCATCTCGCAGTTCCTTCAGGACGGCATTCTCGAAATCGGCGCGATCCATACCTACATCGAACTGTACGCGCGGCTCTACGTTGATCTGACGCCCAACGTCGTACTCGTGGCCGGCTACAAGGCCGACCGACAAGGTAATCTCTACACCGGCCCGAGCACCGAAGATACGCCCGCGCTCGTCGAAGCCGCCGCGTTTCGTGACGGCATCGTGATCGCGCAGGTCAATGAAATCGTCGACGACCCGAAGGATCTGCCCCGTGTCGACATTCCCGGTTCGTGGATCGACTTCGTGGTCCAGTCAGACAAGCCGTTCTTCATCGAGCCGCTTTTCACACGGGACCCGCGCCTTATCACGCCGATTCACGTGCTGATGGCGATGATGGCGATTCGCGGTATCTATGAGCGGCATCAGGTGCAGTCGCTCAATCACGGCATCGGTTTCAACACGGCGGCAATCGAACTGATCCTTCCGACCTACGG
The DNA here is from genome assembly GCF_900230185.1 of Burkholderia sp. OK233. Lineage (GTDB taxonomy): Bacteria > Pseudomonadota > Gammaproteobacteria > Burkholderiales > Burkholderiaceae > Paraburkholderia. The sequence goes on along the minus strand of NZ_OCSR01000001.1, from coordinate 5,886,459 downwards.
CGAAAAGCTCGGCCTCAAGGGCAAGATCTGCAAATACTGGACCTTGAACCCACACCCGACCTTGATTCCGGCAATCGAAACCGGCTGGGTCGAGAGCGTGCACTGCTTTGGTGGCGAACTGGGCATGGAAGCCTATGTCGCAGAACGACCGGACATCTTCTTCACGGGGCGGGACGGGTCGATGCGCTCCAATCGCGCGATGTGCCAGCTCGCGGGGCAATACGCAGTCGACATGTTCATCGGCTCAACCCTGCAGATGGATGGCCTCGGCAACTCTTCGACGGTGACGCACGGTCGGCTAACGGGCTTCGGCGGCGCACCGAACATGGGGCACGATCCGCACGGCCGCCGCCACGCCTCCCCCGCCTGGCTCGATCTGCTGCAAACCGACAGCCCGCTCGAACGTGGCCGCAAGCTGGTCGTCCAGATGGTCGAGACGTTCCAGGCGGGCGGGCAGCCGACCATCGTCGAATCAATCGACGCGGTCGAAGTAGGCCGCGAAGCCGGCATGCCACTCGCGCCGGTCATGATCTATGGCGACGACGTCACCCATGTGCTGACGGAAGAAGGCATCGCCTACCTCTATAAGGCTCGCTCCATCGAACACCGCAAGGAGATGATTGCCGCCGTCGCCGGTGTCACGCCGGTCGGCCTGACGAGCAGTGCAGACAGTCTTGCAGCGCTGCGGCGTGATGGCTTTGTCGCGCTGCCCGAGGACCTTGGCATTCACCGCAACGAAGCCAATCGCTCGCTGCTGGCCGCAAAGAGCACGGCGGATCTCGTCGACTGGTCCGATGGGCTGTACGCCCCGCCCGCACGCTTCAGGAGCTGGTGATGCGCGAGAGCCTTGCAACTTCTTCGACTCCGAACACCCTTCCGCAGCTGCAAACCGCCGGGAGGGACCGGCTCGCCGAACGCCTGGGTGGGCACGTGGTCGCGGCACTCATCGAGGAAGTCACGCTCGCGCCGAAGCCCGGTCTCGTCGATATTCGCAGCCGCGGCGCGCACGACGACCTCGACTGGAACCTGATGTGCACGTCGGCCCATGCGTTGGAGCCGACCTTTGTTGAACTGGCGCACGCGGCCATCGAAACCCGGCCGATGCTGGCGCTTCGCGAGCGCATCGGTGCGATCGGACGCATCGGCGAAATCCGGATGCTGCACGCGACGGGTGGCGTCAACACCCATCGCGGCGCGATCTGGGCGCTCGGGCTGCTCGTGACCGCGGCAGCGCGCGAGCCGACGGATCTCACGCCCCATGGCGTTGCCTCGCGCGCCGGATCGATCGCGCGTCTGCCCGACCGCCACGCGCCCACGCTGACCGGTCACAAGGGCGAGCAGGCGTGTCTCGACTATGACGTCGGCGGCGCACGTGGTCAGGCGCAGGCAGGCTTTCCGCACGTGGTTGAAGTTGCCCTGCCGGAACTCGCGAGTTCACGCCTTCGAGGCGACAGTGAAACGGCAGCCCGGCTGAACGCGCTGCTCGCCGTGATGGCGAGTCTCGACGACACCTGTGTGCTCGCACGAGGTGGCCGCAGCGCCCTCGTCGAGACACAAGGCGGAGCACGACGCGTACTGGAGCACGGCGGAGCCGCCATGCTTGCGGGCCGGCGTCACCTGAAGGCACTGGACCGGCGGCTCGTCGAACTTCACGTGTCACCTGGCGGTGCGGCCGATCTGCTCGCCGCCGCACTCTTTCTCGACAGGCTTCAAAACGAAGCCCCTCACACGGCGAAGGCATAGGAAGGCAAATGGAAACCATCGTCCTTGATTTCCCGGCGGGCTCCCCCGCCCGAGGCCGCGCACTCGCAGGCGTCGTCGCGTCCGGGGATCTCGAAGTACTGCTTGAAACGAACGACGGGAACCGCACAGTCGTGAACATCACCACTTCGGTGGATGGCATGAGCAGCGTCTGGGAAGCCGTGCTCGAGCGCATCTTCAGTGATGGCTCGTTGCCTGCCGCAAAGCTCGAAATCAATGATTTCGGCGCGACGCCGGGCGTCGTGCGCATGCGTGTCGGGCAGGTGTTCGAAGCACTGACTCAAACCGGTGGAGCGTGAAGAACATGGACGCACAGGAACTGCTCGCGCGCGAAAGTTTCATTGAACTCAATGCGCGCAGCCGCGCGAAGAAGCTGCTCGACGAAGGTACCTTCAGCGAATTGCTTGATTCGTTCGAGCGCGTGAGTTCACCATGGCTTGCGCGCCAGGGCATCGTGACCCAAGCCGACGACGGCACCGTAGTCGCCAGAGGAACCATTGACGGACTGCCCGCCGTCGTGCTCGGCATCGATGCCGGCTTCCAGGGCGGCAGCATGGGCGAAGTGTCGGCGGCGAAGATCGCCGGCAGCCTCGAACTCGCTGCCGAAGATAACCGCAACGGCATCCCGACGCGCGCCGTCATTCTCTTCGAAACCGGCGGCGTCCGGTTGCAGGAGGCGAACCTCGGGCTCGCGGCGATCGCGGAGATTCACGCGGCCATCGTCGATTTGCGGCGCTACCAGCCGGTAATCGGGATCACGGCGGGCCCGATCGGCTGCTATGGCGGCATGTCGATCGCAGCCGGCCTGTGCAGCTACCTGATTGCGACCCGCGAAGCACGCCTCGGTCTTAACGGACCGGCCGTCATCGAGCAGGAAGCGGGGATCGTGGAATTCGACTCACGCGACCGTCCGATGATCTGGAGCTTCACGGGTGGTGAACAACGGTATCGCACGGGTCTGGTCGACGTGTACGTCGGCGACGACGCCGATGCGATCCGGACCGCAGTGATCGAACGCTTCCGCGCGGGACGTCCCGAAGCGTGCCGCAGCGAACGTGTCGCGGGTTTTCTGCAACGACTTTCCGAAATCGATCCGAGCGAGCAGAGCAGCCCGGAAAATGCGGTCGCCATCTACGGCAAGGGGTTTCAGTCATGAACACAGGCGAGTTTTCGAAGCGCGGCGCCGTCTGGCTGGATGCGCTTACTTACAGCACGCCGTTGCAGCCGGGCTACCGGCCTTCGGTGCGTGTCGCCGACGCACGGCTGGGCGACCATCCGGCGCGCTTCATTGCCGTGGTGCCGGACCCCGAGAATCCCTTTCCGCGTGCACGCAGCGGCGAGATCGGTCTCGTCGAGGCATGGGAGATCGCCCGGGCGGTGCGCGAAGTGATCGACGCCGATGCTCAACAGGACGACAAGCGCCGCGAGAAGCGCGCGATTGTCGCGGTCATTGACGTCGCGAGCCAGGCGTATGGCCGACGAGAGGAAGCCTATGGCATCCATCAGGCCCTGGCCGGCGCCGCCGATGCCTACGCGAGCGCGCGCCTCGCCGGCCATCCGGTGATCGGTCTGATCGTGGGGCGTGCGATGTCGGGTGCATTTCTCGCGCACGGCTATCAGGCGAACCGCCTGGTAGCGCTTGCGGATTCGCAGGTCATGGTTCACGCGATGGGCAAGGAATCCGCCGCGCGGGTCACGCTGCGCTCGGTTGCCGATCTCGAAGCATTCACGGCCCGCGTGCCGCCGATGGCCTATGACATCGACAGCTACGCCTCGCTCGGATTGCTGTGGAAGCTACTCAGCGTGAGCAACGCCGATGCACCGACGCTCACCGATCAATCCATCGTAGAACAGACGCTGCAAGCCGCACTCGACGACATCCGCGCCGACCCGTCGCGCGGTCTGGGCGGTCGGCTCGGCAGCGTACACCGCGCGGCCTCGGTGAAAGTACGTCAGAAGCTGCGCGAACAATGGCGCTGAACGCACAGCGATACCAGTGTTGATGCGCCCCCGCGGCGCAAACAAATCCGGCCGACTTCGAGCCGATAAAGCTACTAAAGGAGACGCAACATGATCATCTATGGAACTGCACTGCTCGCGTTTTGCCATCTGGCGGGACTCTTTCTCGGCGACCTGCTCGGAGTCGCAATCGGCGTGAAGACGAATGTCGGCGGCGTCGGTATCGCCATGCTGCTACTGATTTTCTTGCGTCTCTATCTGCACAGGAAGGGGCTGCTGCCGAAGGAAACTGAAGCCGGCGTGGGTTTCTGGGGCGCGATGTATATCCCCGTGGTGGTCGCCATGGCCGCCAACCAGAACGTCGTTGCCGCGCTCAAGGGCGGTCCGGTCGCGCTCCTTTCGGCATTGGGAGCCGCAGCCCTCTGCGCATGCTGCATCGCCGTTCTTTCCCGCACCGGTCACGACAGCACGTCGTTCGTGAACGCTCCGCAACTTGAAGAAATCTGAAGCAGGAGTGCGTCATGTTCCATATGCTCGATAAAGTACTGATCCAGAACGGCCTTGTTACCTCGTTTGCGCTGGTCGGCCTCATCATGTGGGTGTCGTCGCTGATTTCGCGCAAGCTGACGTTCGGTCGCGTGCACGGCTCGGCCATCGCTATCGTGATCGGCCTCGCGCTGGCCTACGTTGGCGGCGCATTCACCGGAGGACAAAAAGGTCTCGCCGACCTGCCGCTCTTCACCGGCGTCGGCCTGATGGGTGGAGCGATGCTGCGGGACTTCGCCATCGTCGCGACAGCGTTCGAGGTGCAGGCCACCGAGGCGCGCAAGGCCGGGCTCATCGGCGTAGTGTCGCTGCTGCTCGGAACCGTGTTGCCATTCATCGTCGGCGCGAGCATCGCTCACGCATTCGGCTATACCGACGCGGTCAGCATGACTACCATCGGTGCGGGAGCGGTCACCTACATCGTGGGGCCGGTGACTGGAGCAGCAATCGGTGCCAGTTCCGACGTGATGGCGCTCAGCATCGCCGCAGGGCTGATCAAGGCGATCATCGTGATGATCGGCACGCCGCTCGCAGCCGGCTTCATGGGATTGAAGACGCCGCGCTCGGCCATGATCTTCGGCGGACTCGCGGGCACCGTCAGTGGCGTGAGCGCGGGGCTCGCCGCGACCGACCGGCGCCTCGTTCCCTATGGTGCGCTGATCGCGACGTTTCACACCGGCGTCGGCTGCCTGCTCGGACCGTCAGTCCTGTTCTTCGCGACGAAAGCGTTGATGGGCACCTAAAACGCCAAACCCCGCATGTGCGGCGTGAAGGAGAATCGCTTGTCCATCCCCGAAACCATCGACGGCCTGCTCCTGCCGCACGATCTCCTGCTGGTAGCGGACCCGTGGGCCGCCGGTGCATCGTGAGCGTGCTATTCACGTTCCCCGGCCAGGGCGCGCAGCGCAGCGGCATGCTGCACGCGTTGCCGGATCACGCCGAGGTTGCTCACGCACTCGAAGAAGCCAGCGACACGCTGGGCTACGACGCCCTGTCGCTTGACGACATGAACTCGCTGCGCTCCACCGTCGCGGTCCAACTTTGCCTGCTGATCGCGGGCGTCGCCCAGGCGCGCGTCATCAGTGCCTTCGGCCATACACCCGACATGGTCACGGGCCTTTCGATCGGCGCCTATCCAGCCGCCGTGATCGCAGGCGCTCTGCGCTACGCCGACGCCGTCAGGCTCGTCGCATTGCGCGGCCAGTTAATGGAACGAGCCTTCCCGCGCGGCTACGGCATGACCGCGATCGTCGGCATGACGCAGCGTGCGCTCGAACGATTGATCGCGGAAGTGAACAGCCCGGCCATGCCGGTCTTTCTGGCAAACATCAACGCCCAGACGCAGATGGTGGTCGCGGGCAGCGATGCCGCCATGCAACGCCTTGCAACACTTGCGGGTGAGCACGGAGCGCAACGCTATGAGCGTCTCGACGTGGCGGTCCCTTCGCATTGCGCCTTGCTCGACGCGTCCGCGACTGCGCTCGCCGATGCCTTCGGCCAGGTCTCTGTGCACGCGCCTCGCCTTGTGTATCTGAGCAGCAGCATTGCACGCCCGCTTTTCGACGGCCCGCGCATCGCGGCCGATCTTGCCGGCAACATGGCGCGGCAGGTGCGCTGGGACGATACGGTGAGGCTCGCGTGGGAACGAGGCGCACGTCTCGTGATCGAGATGCCGCCATCCAACATGTTGACCCGGCTGAGCAGCGCGATTTTCACAGAGGGGATCGCGGTATGCAGTGCGACTTCACTTTCGGACCTTGGCATGCTCATTGAACGGGAACAGGCGCGCCAGTAATGGCCTCCGAAGCGTGGCGGTCAGTCGGCGCTTCTCGTGCGAAGGCGGCAGACGGCCATGAGCGCGAGCAGGTTCGGGTCCCGTTCGCGTGCACGCAGGAAGCTCACGCCAATGGTCTGGCGCATCAGGTAGCGCGGCTGCAGTGGAATGAATTGCACCTTGTCGCCGAATACACCGCGTACACGTCCCGGCAAAAGCGTATAACCCACCCCACCGCTCACAAGGTTCATCAGCGAAAATATATCGCCGACTCTCATGGTGACGTTTGGCGTGAAGTCCGCGACGCGAAACGCCTCCAAAAAACCGCGATACGTCGCGAAGCCCTCGCCCAGCGAAACGAATGTTTCGTCGCGACAGTCCCTCAAATCGACAGCTTGCTGATTGGCGTAGGGCGATCCGGCGGGCGCTGCGAAAAAGATGTCATCTTCGAAAAGCGGAATGGATTCAACTTCAGGCTCGGCGTCGGGCAACGCCATCAGGGCGGCATCGATGACGCCCAGCTTCAGCTTCTCCAGCAGTTCGGCATTCGGCCCAAGCACGAGTTCGACCTGAAGCATCGGCCGCCGCACCTTGATATCGATGACGATGCCAGGCACGGTCTTGATAGTCAGCGAATACAGCGAGCCAATCTTCAGACGATGTGACGAGTAACCCGCTGCCTCACGCGTCGCGCGAATGCCATCCGACATCAGCGTGATCACCTCCTGCGCTACGTCGGCAAGCATCTGCGCGGCTTCCGTCGACTTCAGGTTACGGCCCTCATGCCGGAACAGCGCACACCGCACGCCCTGCTCGAGCGAATGCAGCGCGCGGTGCACGCTGACCGTGCTCACATTCAGAGCCTCCGCTGCCTTCGACAGGTTGCCGGTGTCCATGAAGGCGAGCAGCACTTCCAGCTTGCGAAAGGTGATTTCATCGTCAATTCGGTCGCGCATCTTGAACTATTAAGTGATTCGATTCGCCGATTATCGGCTCGCCTCCGCTTCTGACATATAGCGTTAATCCCGCATTCACTAGAACGCCTCGCCCAATTGATCCAGAATGGACGGATTCTCGAGGGTCGATACATCCTGCGTGATCTTTTCGCCTTTTGCCAGGGAACGCAGTAATCGTCTCATGATCTTCCCCGAGCGCGTCTTCGGCAAGTTGTCGCCAAACCGGATGTCCTTCGGTTTGGCAATGGGTCCGATCTCCGTGCCAACCCACTTACGCAATTCCGCGGCGAGCTGCCGGGCTTGCGCGCCGGACGGGCACTCATGCTTGAGTACCACGAATGCGCAGATGGCTTCCCCGGTCACTTCGTCAGAGCGCCCCACCACGGCCGCCTCCGCAACCATAGGGTGAGCGACCAGTGCGGATTCGATTTCCATCGTACCCATCCGGTGGCCGGAGACGTTGAGCACGTCGTCGATGCGCCCTGTGATGGTGAAATACCCGCTGTCCTTGTCGCGGATCGCCCCATCCCCGGCGAGATACACGTCCCCTCCGAGTTCCGCCGGGAAATAACTCTGCCCGAACCGTTCGGTATCACCCCAGATCGTACGGATCATGGACGGCCATGGGCGCTTGATGACGAGGAGGCCGCCGCTGCCGTTGGGCAACACCTGCCCGGTTTCATCGACAACCGATGCCATGATGCCAGGCAACGGAAGCGTGCACGAACCAGGAACAAGCGGGGTGGCGCCAGGCAATGGCGCGATCATGTGTCCCCCTGTTTCAGTCTGCCAGAATGTGTCGACAATCGGGCAGCGGTCCCCACCGACGTGATGGTAGTACCACATCCACGTATCAGGGCTGATCGGTTCGCCAACGGTGCCCAGTAGTCTCAAGCTCGAGAGGTCATAGCCGGCCGGATGGATTTCAGCATCCGCTTCCGCTGCCCTGATCAGTGAGCGGATAGCTGTGGGCGCGGTATAGAAAACGCTTACCTTGTGGCGCGCAATCATTTCCCAGAAACGACCCGCATCCGGGTAAGTCGGCACGCCTTCGAACATCAGTTGCGTCGCTCCCGCTACAAGCGGTCCGTACGCTATGTAGGTATGCCCGGTGATCCAGCCGATATCCGCAGTACACCAGAATACGTCGTCGGTCTTGATGTCGAACGTCCATTTCATCGTGAGCTTAGCCCACAGAAGGTAGCCGGCCGTGCTGTGCTGCACGCCCTTGGGCCTCCCTGTGGACCCGGAGGTGTACAGCACAAAGAGGGGGTGTTCGGCGTCTACCGGTTCGGCGTCGCAGATATCGGACTGATCCGCCGAGATTTCGTGCATCCAGCGGTCACGATTTACTGTCCACCTGATCCTGCCGCCCGTTCGCCGATAAACGATCACGTGACGCACGGATTCGCAACCGCCTAGCTCGATCGCCTCATCGGCAATCGCTTTAAGCGGAAGCGGTTTGCCCGCCCGCATCTGTTCATCTGCCGTGACAAGCGCCACTGCACCGAGATCCGAGACGCGTTCCTGCAGCGCCTTCGCGGAAAAGCCACCGAATACCACCGAATGCGTCGCTCCGATACGCGCGCAAGCCTGCATGGCCACTACGCCTTCGATCGACATCGGCAGATAGATAACGACACGATCGCCCCTGGCGACACCAAGATCCTTGAGCGCGTTCGCGAAGCGGCAGACTCTGGCATGCAACTCCCGGTACGTGACGCTGGTCAGGATCCCGTCATCGGCCTCGAACAGGATAGCCAATTTGTCGCCGTTCCCGTTGAGAAGGTTGCGATCCAGACAGTTGTATGACGCATTGAGCTGACCATCCCCAAACCATCGATATAACGGCGCGTTGCTTTCATCAAGAACTTCAGTGAACGGCTTCGACCACAACAGATTGCCTCGGGCGAGGCGGGCCCAGAATCCTTCATAATCCCGTTCGGCTTCGGCGCAGAGTGCGGCGTAATGTTCCATACCTGGGATTGCCGCCCCCTTTGAAAACGCATCGGGTACGTTGAAAACGCGTCTCTCTCGCGTCATTGATTCGATGTCCGACAAGTTCTTTCCTCCAAATGGCTTCATGCGGGTGTTTCCTCGGCCAATTTTTGCCGTATGTCATGCGACGCTCTTCGATACGGCTCGCGTCCATGGTTTTCGCGTTCGCGACCGTAACCAGCGAGCCTCCGTAGATCAATTAACCTGGGTGGCGGATATTTACTTCAATTGAAATGCCCGTGCGGTCCGCTTAAGAGATAACGTCAAGAGTGATGCGGTGAGTTTCTGCTCAACCGGTCGATCGTCCTGCACCGATTCGCAGTCCTTGAAGCCAATGCCCTCCAGCAACAGCTTGGTCTGTTCGGGATCGTTGATGCGGCGCGAGGTTCTCCCGGCTTCCTCGATCAGCTATAGCCGCGGTACATTGCCCAGGGTGAAAAAGGCCACAGTTACGCGCAATCCCTGGGCTTGTTCGGACATGGCGTGCGCGGCAGCCGTGGCCTCCTCTACGAGCGCGGCATTCTGTTGGGTCACCTGATCCATCTGGCTGACCGCCTGATTGACCTGCTCGATACCGGTACTCTGTTCTTGTGACGCAGACGATATTTCGCCGACGATGTCGGTAACTCGCTTGAAAGAGGCAACGATCTCCGAGATCGTACGGCCCGCCTCCTCGACGAGTTTCGAGCCGGCGGCCACGCGGTTCGCTGAGTCGCCGATCAGGTCCTTGATCTCCTTGGCGGCGGTAGCGCTGCGCTGCGCGAGTGTGCGAACCTCGCCTGCTACGACCGCGAAGCCTCGCCCCTGCTCGCCGGCTCGTGCAGCCTCCACCGATGCGTTCAGAGCCAGGATGTTGGTCTGGAACGCGATTGCTTCGATGACGGAGATGATCTCGGACATTCTGTTCGAGCTGGCTGCGATTCCGTACATTGTCTCGACCACCCTTCCGACAACCTCGCCGCCACGCTGCGCAACGCCTGAGGCGGAGTCAGCAAGCGTGGCCGCCTGCTTCGCATTGTCAGTGTTGTGTCTTACCGTGGCGGTAAGTTGTTCCATGCTCGCGGCGGTTTCTTCAAGTGACGCGGCCTGCTCTTCAGTGCGGCTAGAGAGATCGAGATTTCCCTGCGCGATCTGCGCACTCGCAGTGGCTACACTTTCGGCGTTTGCACGTACGTCGGACACGACGCTGGACAGAGCGTCGCGCAAGGACTTCAGCGACACCATCAGGCTGCCCGTATCGCCCGGCCGCAGGTCAAGATCCGCACTTAGGTCACCGTTTGCGATGCGCTTACACGCATCCGCCGCATGAGCGGGCTCGCCACCAAGGCTCGCCCGGATGCTGTGGATCAGGAGCAACATTGCCGCCGACAGAACCACGAGAATAGCTGCCACGAGTAACAGGTCGCGCAGTAGCGTCGCACGAAACGCGCGGTTGATGTCGTCGACGTAGACGCCGGTGAAAACATGCCAGTCCCAGTCGGGATTAAACGCGCTGTAGGTGATCTTGCGTACCGGTACATCGCTTCCGGGCTTGGGCCACACGTATTCGACGAAGTGATCGCCGCCAACTGAGGAGCTTTTAACGATCTCAGTTGCGACATGCGTCCCGTTAGGGTCAACCATCCCGGACTGATTCCTGGACTCGAGCGCCGGGTTCGTTGGAACGAGGATGGCAGTGACCGCAGAATTGTAAATGCCGAAATAGCCTTCGTGGTCCGTCCCGTAACGCAGCCCGCGCAGACTCTCCAGGGCCTGCAACTTGGCGTCGGAAACGGACAGCGTCTTCTCTGCAGCCTTCTTCTGGAAGTATGAGATCACGCCCATTGCGGTATCGACCTGCTGGGACAACGTGTGCTTACGCTGATCCAGCAGGTCCGAACGGTGCATCCATGCGCTCGCGGTGACGAGCACAACAATGCCGAGCCAAAGAAGCGACAGAACGCCCCACAGCTTCTGGTTCAAGGTCAATCGGTTCATGTATTCCGACTTTTACAATTATGGTTATCGTTGACTTTTGGACGGTCCGCCTCAGCGCCATCCCGATTAGTTGGTTAAATCCGTCTCACGAAAAGCTCGTTAGCCGTGAGACACAGTGGTCCGTTCCGGTCGCGTGGCGTCGACGCCGATGCAGAACCACTGCCCGCATTTTCGAGTGACGCCACTCTCAAAGTGCCCCGACTCCCGCAGCTTCGGCCTGGCTTGATCCGCCGACGCACACTGCGTTCCGGGCGACCTCAGGTGACCGGGATCTGGACGCTTGATAGCCTCCAGCCCTGGCTATGTCGATCGCCCGCTTGCCGTGCTGCTACCGGGCAGCAAACACAGATACCCCTCCGTTGACAAACCCGTTCGATGCGCAGTCCGGACAACCAGCCGGCGCGGTGGCAGAAGAGTAGGGAACAAAGACGAACCCGGTTGCGGGATCAATCGCGACCGAATGCGCATTGTTGCCGGTGTTCAGCCGCGCCACCACGCTACGTGAGCCAGCGTCGACGATCGTAAGCACCGGTTTGCACGGCGAGGCCACGGTGCACGTTCCGTTCGTCGAAGCGTTGCCCGACGCAGTCCACCGACTTGTCGCGTTGTAGTATCGGTTCGTCGCGGCGTCGTATTCGAGTTGATCGCCGCCACCCGCGTTAAGTGAAGCGACGAGCGCGCCGCTTGCCCGGTTGAAGACTTCCATCAACAGTGGTGAGCCTGAAGTCGCTTCGCGGCACCCAACGGCGATGTCGGTGCCCGGCCCCAGCGCGAGACCGGTCGGATCGCAATTGCCTTCCGGGTACATCGCTACGCCCGAAAGGGCCGTGTAATTTTGCGTCGTCCCGGACGGTATCGCGCGAATCGCTGCGCCAGGCAGCTTGACCAGTTCGCCATGCGGATTTGCAGTGCTTCCATCGACGTTGACATAGAAGTTGTCGCTCGCCGCGTCGTACACGCACGCCTCCAACCCCGCAGTGGGTTGACCGGCAGCGTCCGTGAAGGTAACTTTCGCGATCACACTTTGCGTAGTGGTGCTGATGAAAGTCGCGAATGGCGTCGGCTCTTCTGGACTGGAGATCATGAAGATGCCGTGCGTCGAGTCGAGACAACCTTCGTCCGCCCGCACACCGGTGGCGCTGACAGGGATGTTGGTGAGCACGGCACCTGCAGCAGGATCGACGATTTTCACGGAGTTGACGTCACCGGCATAGATGAGGCTGCCGACCGGCGTTGCGCCATCGGGCCCGGACGTCGAATTCGAGCCCGACCCAAGACCTGCAAATGCGAGATTCCCGCTGCCCTGGATCGCCTTGAAAAAGGTCTTGGTCGGAATGTCTATCACGTCCAGAGCCGCGTTATTGCGATCGGTGAAATAGTAGCGGTTGCCGTTCGTGATGCCGATATCGAACGAAAAATTGACCCCTGATTTCACGTTCGGTACCGCAATGTCGGCGACAAAGTGTGGTCCCGTTCCCACGTTATCATTGCCGCCACAACCGGCCAGCGCAAACATCGCGCATACGACGGAAGCCTTTACCCATGCTGACCTGTGCATCTTATATCTCCTATATATTCTCGTTACTCACTGGATGACCGCACGCGCGGTGCGCGTCCGGAGCAAGCGCGGAACCTTGCCTACGGATACGAGATATGCAGCGTATCCATGTGCTCACTACTGTCGCTTTCCTGGGTCGGAGTTCGCGATAATGGCCGAAGCTGTCGACACGTGTCCACTTTTCGGCGACAAATTTCAACTTCCATATGTCGGCTACGGGTGACCCGAAGCAGACACTGGCGAGGCGGCGATAGAGAAGGCCGGATAGGCCTGACGTAGCAAGAATTGGCTGGCGTTTTGTGTTCTGGCGAACTCCCATATCGCCCGGCGAAATCAGGTTTCGAACGATGCCCACGACTCAGCCGATCGGCAATACCACGTCATCCGTGATCGAACCGATGGGCGGCAGTCGGCGACGTTTTTCCACGAGGCGGGTGGCCGAGCCGGAATGGGACGGACTTTGATTGGACATACCGCTCTCGCTGGAAACTTGCATCGAGTCTATGGCGCGAGCGGCATCGGTTCAATTACGCCCGGCGGGAATTCGTTATCTCCGAGCTAACGATCTTGTTAAGGTGAGGGAAGAAGCCGTGACAGGACGGGCAAGACGGTCATCAGCGTGCGCATTAGGGGTTATCCCGCGTTCGATCGCTGCTTGAATCTGGGCGGACTCAGGATTCACCCCAACGTACGTTAGCCGCGTCGCGCACGAGCGCGAAGAGCCGCTGGTTGGAGATGGCGGGGCGCGGTGGGTATAGTGCGACACACCCCCGCCGGGCTCAGGTTTACCCACAAAGTTGAGAGGCCGTGCTATCCGCTTTGTTTGAAGAGCTGATACATCTTCGTAATTTCGTGCAGGACGAGAAATCCGCGCCATATGACGGTCGGTCCTGGCGGGCGGTCATGCTTGCGATTCAGATAGCCGCCGAGCATGCCTATCCACACGATGGTTTGCTGCAGCGTTGGAACCTGCTCTGGCAGTTGCGTCGTTCGGTGGGTGTGGCAATAGAGCGCCTGCCATTCAACTGGTTGCAGCAGTACTTCGCAGCATAGCTGCGTATCAGTTCGCGCGAGCAGTGTTGCATACAGGATGTGCCACGCGATGACGGCAATCAGAGCCGTCGCTCTCACAAACCGATCGAGCGTGCCGAACTGGCGCGCCTCGATACGGCAGCCGCTTTTGAGCACGCGGTGCCACGTCTCGATGGTCCAGCGCCGTGCGTACCAGGCCAGCCGTTCGAGAACGGCATCAAGCGAGGTCGTGGGCACCGAACTCAGCAGCATCCATTCAAGCGGTTCAACGCCATGCGGGGGTTTATCTTCAATGGCGTGAATCGCAAAGACGTCAATCTCAGGCAGGCTGCGGCGGCTGGCGCGCGCCCTTGGAGAGTGCAGTCGCACGCTCGCACAACGCAATGTCAGCCGTGCTGTGCGCTGAGCAGGCGTGCTTCTGGCTGGTACCCGCAGTTCAGTGTGGCCAAGGGGCATGGTGGCTAGAACAGCCTCCCAAAGGTAGCCTTGCGGGTGACGCGCCACGCGGTTGTGTACTGCGCGGATCAACCAGTCCACCCCGGCGGGGCGTTCGGCGACAAACAGCTCGTACAGGTCGCTCTCGCGGTCTCCAACACAGACGAACCGCGTCTGTGCACAATGTAACTTGAGTGCCGCGAGATGGTCGATTCCTTCAAGCCATTTGATGCTTTCTTTCTCTTCGATCGGGCGCGTAACCGCAGGGGCCCTCTTGCCGAACACCTCTTCGGGGCGCACCCAGGTCTTCATGCCCAGCACGCCTAGCGGCAAGCCCTCGGGCGTGACTGCCAGCAGGCTGTGCATCATGAAGCCCTGCTCATTGTTGCCGGTGCCGCGACCCAGACCTTCCGTCGCGTGCAGATGCGACAGGTTGAACTCCGTTGTGTCCTGAATTGCCAGCACGACCGGCACCTGCCTCATGCGATCGAGCGTTTGTGCAATATGCGGCGCGAGGATTCCGTTTGTGTCCACCTGCTCATTATCGAAGAAGCGGTAGGCGGCCTTCAGTTCGGCTGGCTTGAGTGACTGGGGAAACGAACCTTGCGGACTGTGCGCGAGGCGGCGAGCCAACGCAACAAGACGTTGTGCCAGGCGCGCATCCCCCAGATTCGCCTCGCTGAATTCGGCACTCGCCCAGTCGTCAGTATCGTTTTTGTCGACCAATTCCAACTGCCGTCGCGAACAGAATGGGCCAAAGTTAACATCGACGCCGAACGTTTACAAGCGATCATTCACTCCTGCGCATAAAGAATTGTGGGGAATCCTGAGCCTTCCTGAGGGACGTGCGGCTAGTGCGAATGTGGGCCGCGCTACGCGTCTACAGCCCGAACGGCTTTCCGATCCATGACGAGTCAGCGCACTACCCCGGCGCGTTCGTCGCGACTTGTCACAGTGCCGTGACGCTGGCCGCCGCGCACGCGACGCGCATCGCGCCGTGGATCGTCGGCGCACCAATACCGGACGACCTGCCTGCATTTTCAGGCGACGTGGTCGTCTCCTGGGCAGGGCTTGCCGGGTTGATTTGCTGAGCTGGAGTTCGACTCTCCAACGC
The DNA here is from genome assembly GCF_900230185.1 of Burkholderia sp. OK233. GTDB lineage: Bacteria > Pseudomonadota > Gammaproteobacteria > Burkholderiales > Burkholderiaceae > Paraburkholderia. The sequence goes on along the minus strand of NZ_OCSR01000001.1, from coordinate 5,871,349 downwards.
CGCTGGGGTGCGACCTAGAAATCAGCGACCTTGCCCCATGCAGAATCGCTGAATCGGCTGGGCCGATACGGTGTGGGATCTACGATAGGTTCGGCCCCGGTGGCAAGGTCCGCGATCAGGTGGCCTGCGCCGGGGCCGATGCCAAAACCGTGTCCGGAAAAGCCTGCTGCCAGAATCAATCCCGGCATACCGGGCACTTGGCCAATACCGGGAACACCATCCGGCGTGCTGTCGACGAAGCCGGCCCACGCGTGGGTGATTTCTGCCTGGCCAAGTTCGGGCAGTAGTTCGACGGCGCGGCGGTGGGTCTCCTTAATGGTCGGCAGATCCGGCTTCGGATCGAGAATGCGCACCCGCTCCATGGGTGTCGGCGCGTCGAGCCGCCAACGCTTCAGCGTTTCGTGCCCACCGCGAATGCCCTCCAGACCACCGGGAAGAAGGCTGCGCCAGCGCTTGGCGAACATCGGTACGAATTGTGGGGCGAATCGCATGAACTGCGGCGTGACGTCTACGCGTGCGCGGCCGCTGATGGCCAGCGCATAGCGTCCATCGTTGCGGCGTGTGATGGACACGCCCGAGGTGAACAAGGCATCCGGCAACCGATGTCCTACAGGAGACACGCTAAGGATGGATTGGCGGATCGAGGCCTGGGGAAAACGGATACCAAGCTGGCGGCAGAACGAGGATGCCCAGGCGCCACCCGCCAGGATCGCCGTTCTGGTCTTGATGACCCCCGCTTCCGTGACGACGCCGCTGACCCGCCCGCCTTCCGACTCAACGCCGCGAGCCGCGCAGTGCTGGTGGACGCTGCCACCGAGCTTCATGAGCGCAGTGGCCACTGCCGGTGCGGCCTTGGCAGGATCAGCGGTGCCATCGCTGGGCGAGAAGACGCCGCCTTTCCAGGAGCGGCCGGTCGCCTGCCCCCGCTGGCCGGCTTGCCGACTATCGAGCATGTAGGTTGTCACCCCGGCGGTCTTCGCAAAGTCGCCCCAACTGGACCAGCGAGACAGCTCGGCCTCGTCGTTACTGAGATACAACAGCCCGCAGCGATGAAAGCCGGTGTCTTCACCGGTTTCGGCGGCAAATCGTTCCCACAGATCAAGGCTTTTGCTCGCCATCGGCAATTCGCGAGCGTCGCGGTTCTGCTGCCGGCACCAGCCCCAATTGCGGCTCGACTGTTCGGCGCCGATCCGTCCCTTCTCGACCAGGGCGACTGAAAACCCGCGCCGGGCCACGTAGTAGGCGGCAAAGACGCCGATGATGCCACCGCCGATCACGACCACGTCGGCCGCGGCCGGCAACGTGGGCGAAGTCTGGATGTGGTTCAGCGGAGGGGACATGATCAATCTCGCTCGATTGAAGTCTGGACGCTTTGAACAACGTAAAACTTCGCCACCCGTTCGCTGCTTTCCCACCCGATCGGTGCGCCCCGGGGCACGAAAAGCGCGTCGCCGGCGCCTAGCGACAGCACGCTGCCATCAGGCGCCGCGAACCGCACGCTGCCGGCCAGCAGTTGCATGAACTCGTTCACGCGATGCGGGCGAACAACCCGGTGATAAGGCGTCGAATCCCACGTGCCCGCGAGGTACTCCGCGCCGTCGTCGGTAAAGACGTTGTCGCTACGGCATTGCGGCGCCGGGCCCAGTAGCACCTCCGCCGGTAGTGAAGCGGACGGTCTGAAGTTGGCGTCGGCACGCAGGGGGATAAGCCCGCGCTTTGTCGGTTTCTCGCAGGCGGCCGCGCAAAACACGAAACGCACACGGGATTCGGCGAGGACGCGAAGCGCCGTACCGGCCCCGATGACAGCACCCGCTTGCGGAGCGAGCATTAACGGCGCCTCACCGGCCGCTTGCAGAGTGAGCTGTCCTTCCACCACGACGATGGTTTCAATGTGGGGAAAGCTCGCGACGTTGAGCTCACCAATAAAGCTGGCCCGACCCGCGACCATCGAGTCCGGTCCTTCCCACGCGATTTCGCGATGTCTCGCAAAGGGGTCGTCCTTGCCGAACGCCGCCCTGTGGAACGAGGTTGACAGAGGTGCGCCGTCGGCGCGATGCAGCATGAGGGCCACGGTCATTTTTTTGCTCCTGCGCATAGCGCGATGAATTTCACTGAAAAACCTGGAAGGCAGTACTGGGAGCACTGGGCCTCGGGGCCCGGAAGCCGGGGATGGCTCTGGTTCCCAGACACTCCTCGAACTCATTTTCGAAAAGCCGCGCGCCGCTGCATCGTGTGCGAGGCCCACAGCAAACTTGCTCATGTGCATCGGGCGGCCGCGCTGGTTCAGCAAGCCGCCGTAGAGATTCCCTCTCGACTTCAGTGCGGATCCGGTCGTCGTCAGTCATCTCGACATCGGCATCGATCTCGCGACGGATCAGTTCGGCGGTCTTTCAGAGGCAGGCCAGACGATGCGGCTTTGACGCGAGTTTCAGCTCGCCCGAAGCGCGGTAGTCGCAATCGATCTGTTCCTCTCGGATCAGGCGCTCGACCGTACAGACCGCCGCGGCTTACGCCTCGTAACAGCCACGTGTGCGTTCCGCGCCGAGCCGCACATGAAGTGCGACGTAATCCTGCGCCACGCCATGCTGCACTGACCGCCGTTGCGCCCCGATGCGCCATCGACGGGACCGGGCAGGTCCCTCGCTCGTCGCGTGGCAGGCTGCTGCGATACGGAACCAGCAGGAATCGAGCTTCATCGTGCGTTCCCGGAACGGCGACGGCGTGCGAAGCGGCATGTCGGATGCGTGCTCAGAGACCAGCCAGCGTGACAAGGCCGCCGATGTCGTTGACCTCGCGGTGGTCGCAACACGCCGTGGACGGTTCGTGGCCGCCGTTGACAAACGCCTTGTGCTTCACGCCCGTGTCCTGCGCGTCATCAGGTCATAGCGCAAGCTCGACGGCACATGCATCCGGTCATCCGAGGCATTCGACTGAGGCACGAGCTTGTACTTCTTCGCGAGGCGCGGGAGACATTCCGGCACGTCCGGGTGCTGGCCCCAACTGGCCGCAGACAGATAGAACTTCCCGGCCTCGCTCCGGTTGAATGCAACGCCCATCCGTTGGCACGCGCGGCGCACCGAAGTCACGACCACGTCGTTATACGGCTTCCATACACCGAGCACGTCATCAGGCCGATAGCCGGCGAAGAACACGACGAACCTTCCCAGTTCCACGCCTTGCAAACCGTAGCCGTAAATTTCGTGAGCCATCTCGGCGATGCGGAACTTCGTCGGCGTGCCATGGCAGGCAAAGGTAATGTACGTTGGCTCGAAAGCGACCATGGTAATAGTCCCCTCGTAACGGTGAACCCTTAAGTTCGGTGGGGAGAAAAGGAAACTTCTTGTCGAGTATTTAACCAGCGCAAAAAGTCAGGATGTCGTTGATTTGAGCGGGTAAAAAGCGCAATCCATCCATTGTTAGCAACTCTAACGGCATGATCTGCGGTGAATGGCCCAAGACGATTGCCAGATCAATGAGAATTCGAGAACTGTATTCGCGGCTGCCGAAAAAGCTCGCCGTCTGCAGCGGAGTTGAAAGACTGAACGCGCGCAGTTTCAGCCGGTCCGCGATGACGTCGCGCTCGGGGGACTGCTTATAAAGAACAGCGCGCGTTAGAGGCGCCGCAGGAGCCGGCGAGTGTCAGCAACTGCAATCACCCTTGCCGTCCCAGGATTTTGCGTGAAAGAAATTATCCGGACGCATGTGTGCAAATACGCTCACAGGGCATCATCCCGTCTCGGTCCACCGCATCTCCGACGCCCGCAGATGGCTGCGCATCGCCGATTGAGCAGCGAGCGGGTCGCGCTCCTCGAGCGCGCGATAAATCGTCTCATGCTCCTCGAGCGCTGCCGCCCAGGTTTGCCCCGTTTCCGCGTGTCCGCTGAGACGCGCTGAAATCGGACTATGGCGCTCATCAAACAGCTCAGCCACCATCCGGACCAGCACGAGATTGCCGGTCATCTCTGCGATACCCACATGGAACGCGCGATCATGATCGAGCGGGGAACGTCCCGCCTTGATCTGAGCGCGCATCCCATCGAGCGTCTCGCGCAGGCGGGCCAACCGCTCCGGTGTAATCAGCGCGGCGGCCAACACGATCAGCGAGCCTTCCAGTACCGCGCGTGCCTGCATCAACTCGGACGGACTTTCGCCCAAGGCGACGGTTGCATTCGGCGAACGCTCGGGCGTCCGGCACACGTAGACACCGGAACCCTGGCGAATCTCAACCGAGCCCGCAATCTCCAGTGCGATCAACGCTTCTCGCAATGAGGGCCGCGAAACACCCAGTTGCTGGGCGAGATCGCGCTCGGGAGGCAAACGTGCGCCCTGGGCGAAGCCACCCGACTGGATGAGCGCCCGTATCTGGTCAGCGATGTGTTGATAGAGACGTTTCGTCTCGACCTGTTTGAGTTGGGTGCTTGTCAAGTGTCCTCCATGGAACCCGCATGTCGCCCGCCGCGCGAATGAGCGGACTGCATTTTGGTCAGGCCAATTTACCGCGACGAAAGCTCGATAGAGATTATAGGCCACCCGTGCGCATGGCCGCCAATAAGCCTCCAGTCTGGGCGTTGGTCGCTCCATTCCTCGGCTTTACGCAACCAGCGTCGGCCACGAAGACGGCCGAGCTCACTCATAGAAGCCAAAAGTGGCTTGACCAATTTTCACTATATATCTATGATCAATTTGCCCTCGCCGTTCGCTGCCGCACCGGTTACGGGTTCGATCCGCAAAGAATAAAACCACGTACCCGCCCACCCGGCGGCGTCACGAATTGGAGACAGCCTTGCCGGAATTGTCAACACGGCCCGCGCCGCGCCGCGCTCTATCGGCGCGCACGCATTCTGGTCATGCCCGCCTCGCAGTTGCTCCGGGCGAACATCGTACGTTTGCCCTGTCCGCCCGTGTATCGGCGTCCGAACCGGTAAACGCCCCGGCTGCCGATGCCCCCGCTCGCTCCTCACGGCCCGACGAGAACGGCGAATTATTGCGGCTCACGGGCGTGACCAAGCGCTTCCCGGGCGTCGTCGCACTGGACAGCGTCAGTTTCGACTTGCGGCGTGCCGAAGTTCATGCCGTTTGCGGAGAGAACGGCGCGGGCAAATCGACACTGATGAAAATCATCAGCGGCCAGTACCCGCCCGACGATGGCTCCATCATCTATAAGGGCAGCGAATGCCGCTTCGCTTCGTCGCTCGAAGCTCAAGCGGCAGGCATCGCCATCATTCACCAGGAGCTGAACCTGGTGCCGCACCTGTCGGTGGCTGAGAACATCTTTCTCGCCCGTGAACCGCGCCGTGGGGTATTCGTCGACCGGGCGCGTCTGCGCGCCGATGCGCAGCGCTGCCTCGACCGGCTCGGTGTCGACATCGCACCGGGAACACTCGTGCGCACGCTCCCGGTCGCGCAACGGCAAATGGTGGAAATCGCCAAGGCACTCTCGCTGGACGCCGAAGTGCTGATCATGGATGAGCCGACGTCGTCCCTCACGGAGACGGAAACCCGCCAGCTCTTCAGGATCATTCACGAGCTGAAGCGCGCCGGCGTCGGAATCATTTATATCTCGCACCGACTCGATGAAATGACCGAAATCGTCGACCGCGTCACCGTCATGCGCGACGGACGTTATGTGTCGACAGACGTGTTCCGCGAAACCACCATCGATAAGGTCGTCGCACGCATGGTCGGCCGTTCGCTCGAAGATAAATTTCCGCCGCGCACGTCCGTTCCGACCGGGGAGGTCTTGCTGTCGGTCGATCAATTAACGCGCGCGAATGTCTTCGGACCCGTGAGTTTCGAATTGCGGCGCGGCGAAATCCTGGGTTTCGCCGGCTTGATGGGCGCGGGCCGAACGGAAGTGGCGCGCGCGATCTTTGGCGCCGATCTACCCGACAGCGGCACGATCAGGCTAGGTCACGAGACCCTTGCGATCCGCTCGCCGATCGACGCGATCCGGCGCGGCATTGCGTACCTGTCGGAAGACCGCAAGGCCAACGGCCTGTCGCTCAACATGCCCGTCGCCAGCAATATCACGCTGGCCAACATGGATGCGGTCTCGAACCGCTTTGGTTTTATACGCTTCGCAACCGAGGCCGCCGTTGCGAAACGCTACGTGGACGCGCTGGGCATACGCACGCCGAGCGTCAGGCAGATCGCACGCAACCTGTCAGGCGGCAATCAGCAGAAGGTTGTCATCAGCAAGTGGCTGTTTCGCGATTCACGGGTGCTGTTCTTCGACGAGCCCACTCGCGGCATCGACGTCGGCGCCAAATTCGCGATCTACGAACTGCTCGACAAGCTGGCGGCGCAAGGCATCGGCGTGGTCATGATCAGCTCCGAACTGCCCGAGATTCTCGGTATGACGGATCGCGTGGCCGTTTTTCATGAGGGCGACCTCGTCACGATCCTCGAGACCCGTCAAACGAGTCAGGAAGAGATCATGCATTACGCCTCGGGACGCAGAGGCGCTTCGGACACCTCGGGAGCTTCGCAATGAGCACGCTTACACGTCCCAGCCCTTCGCTTGCCAGCGAACGGCGCAAGGATCTGATTCAGAAGTTTGCCGCCTTCGCCAGCCTGATTGTGATGATCCTGGTGTTCTCGTCCACGAGCGAGGCCTTCCATACCGTCGACAACGCGATGACCGTCGCGCTGCAGGTGACCTCGATTGCCTACCTTGGCGTCGCCGCGACCTGCGTCATCATCACGGGCGGCATCGACCTCTCGGTCGGCTCGGTACTCGCGCTGTCCGGTGTCGTGGCGGCCCTCGCGGTGAAGGCCGGCATGCCTGTCACCCTCGGCATGCTGCTTGGCATCGTGATCGGCGCGCTGTGCGGCGCCGTGAACGGTCTGTGTGTGACGCGCATGCGCCTGCCACCGTTTATCGCCACGCTCGGCATGATGCTCGTGGCGCGAGGCCTGGCACTGCAAATCACCGGCGCACGCCCCGTGTCGGGGCTGGGTGAAGCCTTCGGTGTGCTCGGCAACGGCGCGCTGTTCAGGATCGAGACGATTGGGGCAGACGGCTTTCCGGACGTGACGTTTCCAGGCATCCCCTACCCCGTGCTCCTGATGATCTTCATCGCGATCGCCGTGTCGATCATGCTAAGCCGCACCACACTCGGCAGGCATATTTACGCGGTCGGCTCGAACGCCGAAGCGGCCCGGCTGTCCGGCGTCAATGTCGCGCGCGTGACGATGTTCACGTATGTGCTCTCCGGTGCGCTTGCAGGCGTCACCGGCTGCGTGCTGATGTCGCGACTGCTCACCGCGCAGCCGAATGAAGGCGTGATGTACGAACTCGACGCGATTGCCAGCGCGGTGATCGGCGGCACCTCGCTGATGGGCGGCGTCGGCACGATTTCCGGCACGGCGATCGGCGCTTTCGTGATCGGCATTCTGCGTAATGGGTTGAACATGAATGGAGTGTCCAGCTTCATTCAGCAAATCATCATCGGCCTGGTGATTCTGGGCACTGTCTGGATCGACCAGCTCCGCAATCGCCGGTGAAATCCATCGGCGGTTCGGACCGGCTGGTCCGCGCCGCCGAGAAGTCCATGTACGACAACAAATCCTTACAGGAGTAGAGACATGCGCACATTCCAACTCAGCCTGCTGGCCGCCACCCTGATGCTAGCCACCGGACTTGCTCGCGCCGCCGGCGGCGAGATCGCGGTTATCGTGAAGACATCGAGTTCCAACTACTGGCAGAACGTCCAGAAGGGTGCGAACGCGGCAATGGGTCAACTCAAGGGCTACACGATGACTTTTCAGGGCCCGGCGGCGGAAACCGCCATTGCCGACGAGGTCAACATGGTCGAGAACGCGGTGAATCGCAAGGTGGCCGGCATCGTGCTCGCCCCGTCCGATCCCGACGCGCTCGTGCCGGCCGTCAAGAAGGCGTGGGAAGCCCATATCCCGGTCGTCATCATCGATTCCGCGCTCTCCGATTCCGGCAAGCAGTACTACCAGTCATTCCTCTCGACCGACAACAAGAAGGCGGGCGAACTGTGCGCCAAAGCGCTGATCGACCGCGTGGGCCAAAGCGGCAAGGTTGCGATCATGTCCTACGTGGCCGGCGCGGGCTCGGAAATCGGCCGGGTTGGCGGGTTCCGCGACTATCTGAAGGCACATTCGCAATTGCAGGTGGTGGGACCTTTCTATTCGAACTCGCAGATGGCGACTGCGCTCAATCAGACCACCGACACATTGACCGCCAATCCCGACCTCAAAGGCATTTTCGGCGCGAATGAGCCAACCGCGGTCGGCATGGGCCGCGCGCTCGAACAGTCCGGCAAAGCCGGCAAAGTGGTGGCGATCGGCTTCGACGGCAATCAGGATCTGCAGGGTTTCGTCAAGGACGGCACGCTTGCCGCCACCGCCGTGCAGGGCTCGTACCAGATGGGCGAGCTAGGCGTGAAGACGGTGGTCAATCTGATCGAGAAAAAGCCGGTGTCGAAGAACCTCGATACCGGCGTGGTGATGGTGACCAAAGACAACATCGACAAGCCTGAAGCGAAGAACGTGCTGTATTGATCATCCTGGCCGACCGGGCGGCTCGATATAAATCTCGCCCGGCAGCCGCTGCAAGACGTACTCGAACTAACGCTGCGCCGTTAAAAACGGCGACGAAATAAGGATTGCTATGCTTACGGTAATATGCGAGACGCCAGGAAAGCTGAGCGCACAGGAAAGGCCTAAACCCGAAACGGGAGAAAACGACGTGCTGTTGCGCGTCAAGCGTGTTGGCGTGTGCGGTACGGACTTGCATATTTTCACGGGAAATCAGCCTTATCTGGCCTATCCGCGCGTGATGGGCCATGAGTTGTCCGGCATCGTCGAACAGGCGCCGCCCCACAGCGGACTCGTTGCTGGCGATCAGGTCTTCGTGATGCCGTACCTGTCGTGCGGCCAATGCATTGCGTGCAGCCGCGGCAAGACCAATTGCTGCGTGAATATCCAGGTGTTGGGCGTGCATCGAGACGGCGCGTTCACCGAGTACCTGAGCGTTCCCGCGCAGTTCGTTCACAAGGCCGAAGGTATAACGCTCGATCAGGCGGCTATGGTCGAATTCCTTGCGATCGGCGCGCATGCGGTCAGGCGTGGCGACGTGAAGCAGGGTGAACGCGTGCTGGTAGTCGGCGCGGGGCCGATCGGCATGGCGGTACTGACCTTCTGCAAACTGCGCAGTGCGACGGTGACCGCCCTCGATACGCGTGCGGACCGGCTCGATTTCTGCGTGAAACAACTGGGCGCCGCGGCAGCGGTGCAGACCGGCACCGACGATCACGCGCAATTGTCGGAACTGACGGACGGCGACTTCTTCGATGTGGTGTTCGACGCAACCGGCAACCCCAAGGCAATGGAACGCGGCTTCCAGTTCATCGCCCATGGCGGCCGGTATGTGCTTGTTTCCATCGTGGCTGACACGATCACTTTTTCGGACCCCGAATTCCACAAGCGCGAAGCCACCCTGCTCGGCAGCCGCAACGCAACGCTCGAGGACTTCGACACCGTCATCAAGGCCATGCGAGCCGGCCATATCCCGGACCGCGCGCTGAATACGCATCGACTGGCGTTGGCCGATGTCCCTGCTCACTTTGCGACACTGCTCGATCCCGCCGGCGGTGTCGTTAAAGCTATCGTGGAATGTTAGCGATGCGCCCTTCGCATGAGGAAGCACAGGCACCGGCCGCACCTCTCACACAACCCATTCTGCAATTCGGCACGAGCCGTTTCATGCAGGCGCATGTCGATTTATTCGTCTCAGAGGCGCTCGAGTCCGGCCAACAAGGCGCGGCGCCAGGCGGCATTGCCGTGGTTCAGACCACAGAAAGCGCCGACAGCGCCGCGCGCATCGCCGCGCTCGCGAACGGCGGCGGCTATCCGGTCCATATACTTGGACTGCATTCGGGCCGGTTGATTGACGTAACACTGACCGGACGGGCGATTCGCCAAGCCGTGCACGTGCGCAAGGATTGGGCTCTGCTCCGCGAGGCGATCTCCGGTCCCGTGCGGATCATTGTTTCGAACACGGGTGACCAGGGTTATCAGCTCGATGAACGCGATAACGCACGGGTTTTCGCCGACCCGGCCCGTGTACCGCACAGTTTCCCCGCCAGACTGCTGTCCCTGTTGCACACGCGGTGGCAAAACCAGCCCGACGCACCGCTATCGCTGTTTCCTTGCGAACTGATCGAGAAAAACGGGGAAGTGTTGAGAGGCATCGCCGTGGAATTGGCGTTGCAATGGCACATGCCCGACGACTTTATCCGCTATCTGGGTGACCATTGCGTGTGGGCCAATTCGCTGGTCGATCGTATCGTGTCGGAGCCGATCCGGCCGGTGGGCGCGATCGCGGAACCGTATGCATTGTGGGCGATAGAACAGCAGCCGCGACTGCAGGTGCCATGCGTCCATCCTTCGATCGTGCTCACTGAGAATCTCCTCCATTTTGAGCGGCGCAAGCTGTTCCTGCTGAATCTCGGGCATACCTTTCTCGCCGAGCGCTGGTTACGCGACGCTCGCGCAGCTGACGAGACAGTCTGCGCTGCGATGAACGACGCTGCGCTGCGAGCGGAACTGGAGGCGGTCTGGCAACAGGAGGTCTTGCCGGTATTCGATCTCCTAGGTGAACGGGATGATGCGTTGGCCTACGTGGCACAGGTCCGCGAACGCTTGCTGAATCCCTTTCTGGCGCACCGCCTTGCCGATATCGCACAGAATCACGCGCAGAAGAAGCAACGCCGGATTGCTCCCCTGCTGGCATTGACGGCCTCCCTCGCACGGCAAACAGGCACGCAATTCGCGCAATCACGTCTGACGGAAATCATGGCTAGCGGAATCTGACACGTGCTTGCCGTGCGGCGGTACGCCCTTGTTACGCGTCATCAGCTCTGTGGCCTATGGGTCATCGTTCAGGTTACCGCTTTTAGACAGCATGTCGGCGCTCCCGACAATGAACCGCGAAGTTGCCGCCTCATCGACCATCGTCGCTTGCTGCAAGCCTCACCCTACCGCAAAGAGCGTCTCGAGAGGATAGTGCGTCCTGGCGATTGGCGAATTGATGATTACGTAGCTGAAGTATTTCTCGATCCCAATGTCGCGCTCCAGCAGCCCCTCCATCACGCTCTGGTAGTGGCTGACGTTGCGCGTAACGAACTTGAGCAGATAGTCGTAGCCGCCCGTCGCGTGGTGGCACTCCATGATCTCGTCGACGCCGCGAATGGCTTCGATGAAGCGTACGAAATCACCGCGACGATGGTCTGCGAGCGTGATCTTGGTAAACACTACCTGGAAGTCGCCGAGCTTCTCGATCCCGACCAGCGCGCCGTAGCCCGCAATGAACCCGGCCTTCTCGAGCCGCCTGACGCGCGTCAGGCACGGGCTCGCCGAGAGTCCAACCGCATCGGCCAGTTCCACGTTGGTAATGCGCCCGCGCTTCTGCAACTCGGTGAGAATGCGCAAGTCCAGCCGGTCAAGCGTGCAATCCGTTTTCATCTTCCCTTCCCTCCGTCCGGTCAGATTGGATCCATGTGAGCGCCTTCGCATCCTCGTCAATATGGATAGCAACCCCACTGCTGAATACGACGATGTTGCTGTTCGTAAGCAGTGTTCGGCACCATGGATACCAGGCGGCATGACCTGCCGCGAATCCCCTGCAAAACGCTTCGAATTCCTCTTTTTCACCGATCAATTCGGCGTCGGCGCGAAATTTTCCCTGATTAAACTTTCAACTACCGACATCGCTATCGGTGCTTGCTCCAAGTGGTTTCCGGCAAGCTCCCTCATTCACGAATCTCTCGGGATTCGTAACTCATCGAGACTGAAGACATGATCGACTTCGAGCCGAAATTCATCACCTTTGATTGCTACGGCACCCTCGTCAAATTCCGCATGGCCGACATGGCGCGGGAAATCTACGGTAACCACCTCCACGGCGACGCACTGGAAAACTTCGTCAAGCTGTTCGCCGCCTATCGTCGTGACGAAGTGCTTGGCGCCTGGAAGCCCTACCGCGACGTCGTCATCAATGCCGTACGCCGCACCTGCGAGCGCACCTGCACGCCCTTCATCGAAGCAGAGGCCGAACAGTTCTATCTGGCCGTGCCGACCTGGGGGCCGCACCCCGACGTACCGGAGGGTCTCTCGCGCCTTGCGAAAAAATACAGGCTGGTCGGCCTTAGCAATGCGGCCAACGAGCAGATCATGAGCAATATCGAAAAGCTCGGCGCGCCGTTCCACGCCGTCATCACGGCCGAAGAGGCCGGTGCCTACAAGCCGCGCATGCAAGGCTTCGAATACATGTTCAGGAAGCTTGACGTGCAGCCTCATGAAATCCTGCACGTCTCGTCGAGCCCGCGCTACGACCTGATGACCGCGCACGACCTCGGCATTATCCACAAGGCTCATGTGCTGCGTGGCCACGAACCGGAAGCACCGGAATACGGTTATACGCCGGTCACGAGCATCATCGAGTTGGCGGAAAAGCTCGGTCTGTAACCCATCTGCACCATCCTGGCCGCCGTGTTCGACGTCGGCCAGGCGCTAGGATCAAGCCATGCCGCTGACGCCTGCCTTGAGGCCGATGGCGCGGCGTGGCCCTGTCCTCAGAACTCCGCTACCTTGCCGCGTACCGATTTGGCCAGGCGCTGCGGGCGATACGGTGAGGGGTCGACGATCGGCTGCACGTTCGTCACAAGATCGGCCACCAGATGCCCGGCACCCGGTCCGATTCCGAAGCCGTGGCCGCTGAAGCCGGCTGCAAGAAACAGCCCCGGCATCTCGTCAAGCTCTCCGATGGCTGGCACGCCGTCGGGCGTGCTGTCGATGTACCCGGCCCATGCATCTGCAACAGCGACTGACGACAGTGCAGGCAACAGCCGGCGAGCGCGCAGCAACGTCTCCTCGATGGCTTCGCGATCGGGCTGCGGATCGAGCACGCGGTTGCTTTCCATCGGCGTTGGCATGTCGAGCCGCCATTTCGTTATCGTCTCGTGGCCCGAACGCCAGCCGGTCAGGTCTCCCAGCTTGAGGCTGCGCCGACGCTTGGCGAACATCGGCAGGAAATGCTGGGCATAGCGCAATTGTTGCAATGTGGGATCGACCTTGGCGCGCCCGCTGATCGCCAAGGTGTGGCCGCCATCGCCTCGACGCGTAATCGACACCTCGGCCGTATGCAACGCATCGGGAATCCCTTGCGCCCCCGGCAGGACCGACAGGATCGACGCCCTGACGGAAGCCTGCGGAAAGCGGATTCCAAGTTTCCGGCAGAACGACGACGCCCATGCGCCGCCGGCAAGCACCACGGTTTTGGCGCGAATGGTGCCGGCCTCGGTGACGACACCGCTTACGCGACCGGCTTCGGTTTCGAGCCCACGCGCAGCGCATTGCTGATGCACGGTACCGCCCTCCTGCATTATCCCCATTGCGATGACGGGAGCGGCGACAGCAGGATCGGCCGTTCCGTCCGTTGGGGAGAACACCCCTCCCCTCCATGCCCGTCCGGTCGCGACGCCACGCTCGCTTGCCTGGCGCGCGTTCAGCATATGCGTCGTGACGCCGACACCTGCGGCAAAATCTCGCCACCGCGCCCAACCTTCAATCTCCTCCTCGCTATGGCTCAGGTACAGCAGCCCGCAGCGACGAAACCCCGTGTCGCGGCCGATCTCGCCGGCGAACTTCTCCCACAGCGCCAAACTTACGGTGGACATCGGCAATTCGCGTGCGTCGCGATTCTGCTGACGGCACCAGCCCCAGTTCCGGCTCGACTGCTCTGCGCCGACGAATCCTTTCTCGACGAGCGCAACGCGTACGCCGCGTCGCGCAAGGTAGTACGCGGAACACACGCCCACGATCCCACCACCGATGACGACAACATCGACTTCCCCCGGCACAGTCGGGGTCGTCTCGATTTTCAGCAGCGGTGCAGGCATGACTCAACTCCAGTTATGTTTGTAGAACAATAACAGGGAAATGATGCGAAAAAAAGGCGATATTTGGCGTTTACAATCCATCATTGTCCGACAATAATGGAGTCTACTTTTGCTCACCCCGGTTTGTCCATGTCCGCGCCTATTCCCCTAAGCGTCGTATCCGCTACGCCCGCTCCGGCGCTCGATGCCCTCCTGGCCAGCAGCCTGTCGGTCAGCTTCCCCCGTCTGGACACAGTGAATGCGATTGAGATCACGCGCCGCGTTTATGGCATAGATGGCAAAGCTACAAGGTTTTCGACCGAGAAAGACGACACCTTTCGCATCGACGCCGGCGACGGCCCGCGGTACGTACTGAAAATCTCGAACCCTGGCGAGACGGCTGAGGAACTCGACCTGCAGGTCGCTGCGATGCGGCACGTTTCCGTCGTCGCGCCGGGGTTGCCGGTGCCACGCGTACTGCCAGGTATTGATGGACAATTTGTCGTGCCGCTCGCATCCTCGACACAGCCGCATCGTACGGTGCGGCTCTACAGCTACCTCGAAGGCATGCCGCTCGACGCACTGCACCCCAGCGCGCGCAATCGCTACGAGATCGGTGAGGTGCTGGCGCAGCTGCGACTGGCCATGGCCGGCTTTCGCCATCCGCACGAGCACCGGGTACTGGCCTGGGACGTGAAGCATCTGTTGAGTCTGACAGGGTTGCAGGCATATATCGCCGACCCGTCGCACCGCTCGCTGATCGAGCAGGCATTCGCGCGCTTTGCGGCGATCGAGCCGGCCCTGCAGAGTTGTCCGACGCAAGTCGTGCACAACGACTTTAACCGCTCGAACATCGTCGCCAATCTGGGCGGCCCGCACTTCGTCAGCGGCATCATCGACTTTGGCGACACCGTGCACACGGCGGTAGCCATCGACGTCGCCACGGCGGTCATGAACCAGTTCCCACTCGATTTCGACGCCGACGGCCCGCACGACCTGTTCGTTGAGGCGCGCGACCTGCTGCGTGGCTATCTCGCGCATGCCCAGCTCAGCGACGACGAACTGCTCCTGATTCCACACCTGGCCATGGCGCGCGTCGCGGCGCGGGCCTTGCTGACTTCATGGCGCGCAAAACTGTTTCCCGAAAACCAAGCCTACATCCTGCGCTTCACCCGGCCAGGATGGGAGCATCTGCGCTGGTTCATGCAACGCGACCATGACACTGTTTCCAATGCCTTGCTTGAATTCGTCCGCCGCCCCACTCACCCCACTTCTCCTGATGCCTCTATGAACGCCGCCCCCACGTCGCAGCCGCCAGTTCTCAACGAATCTGTAGAAATCATCAAACCCGACGATAGCCTGCGCGGCGACATGCCGAACGGCTTCAATCCGTCGGCGATCTCGCACCTTGACGCCGCCACGCAACAACACGTCGCCCGGCGCGTACGGCTGCTCAGTCCGTCGTATCGCCTGTTCTACGCCGAGCCGGTAAAAATCGTGCGTGGCGAGAAGGTCTATCTGTACGACGACCAGGGCAACGACTATCTCGACGCCTACAACAACGTCGTCTGCGTCGGGCATGCCAATCCGCGCATCGTCGACGCTGTCACCCGCCAGCTCTCGACGCTCTGCACGCATACCCGCTACATGCAGGAGCCGATCCTTGACTACGCCGAGGACCTGCTCTCGACGTTCAACACGTCGATCCACGAAGGCCAGATGATGTTCACCTGCACCGGTTCCGAGGCCAACGACCTGGCCATGCGCATCGCGATGCACTACACCGGCAAGACAGGCGTGATCGTGACCAGCGAGGCCTATCACGGCAACTCGCACCTGACCTCGAGCTTTTCGCCGTCGCTGGGCCGCAGGGCCTTGCTCGGCCCCTACGTGCGCACGGTCCCAGCCCCCGACTCGTACCGGATGACGCCGTCCGAGATCGGCCAGCGCATGGCCGAGCAGGTCTCGCTGCAGATCGAGGACATCCGTCGTCATGGCGGCGGCCTGGCGGCGTTCATCGCCGATTCTTTCTTCTCGTCGGATGGCGTATTTGCCCACCCGACCGATGTGCTCGCGCCGGTCGCCGAGGTGGTGCGCCGCGCTGGCGGCTTGTTCATCGCGGACGAGGTGCAGTCGGGATTCGGGCGCAGTGGTACGCACATGTGGGGGCATGAGCGCCACGGAGTCGTGCCCGACATTGTCACGCTGGGCAAGCCGATGGGCAACGGCTATCCAGTGGCGGGTCTGGTCGTGCGCCCAGATGTCGTCGCCGGCTTCGGCCAGGACATGCGCTACTTCAATACCTTCGGTGGTAATTCAGTGGCGGTCGCTGCCGCGCAGGCCACGCTCGACGTGCTGCGTGACGAGCACGTGCTGGACAACGCACAACGGGTCGGCGCGGTCATGCTCGAAGGGTTGAACGAACTGGCAAGGAAATACGAATGCATCGGCGACGTGCGCGGCACGGGTCTGTATTTCGGCGTCGAGATGGTGCGTGATCGCGCGAAAAAGGACACCGACATCGCGACAGCGCTTAAGGTCGTCAATGGCCTGCGCCAGCGGCGCGTGCTGATTTCGGCGACCGGGCCGGATGCGAGCGTGCTGAAGATCCGACCGCCGCTGGTGTTCGCGGCCAAGGACGCCGACCGCCTGCTGACGGAACTGCACGCCGTGCTCGCCGCGCTGTGATCACCGATGGCCGGTCGCGCCAACGAGCCGGCCATCGACAGGCGGCATGTTGAGGTCCATCCGCCGCATATAATCGTGGTAACCATGAACTATCGCGATATGAGTGCATCCATTCCTAAGCCTGCGAGTGTCGTCGAGGCGGCCAGGCCCACAGCCGTCGACGCGCTGGCCGAAAAGCTCAAGACCCGCATCCTGAACGGCGACTTCTCGCCGGGCGAGTATCTGCGTGACATCAGGATGGCCGAGGAGTACGAAGTTTCGCGCAGCACATTCCGTACGGCCGCACAGTTGCTGGTCGGACGCCGCATCCTGCGTCAGGTGGCCAATCGCGGGTTCTTCGTGCCGGAGTTCTCGGCCGACGACATCGTTGACGTAACGCGTTTTCGGGGCGTGCTCGAAGCCGAAGCGGTGAAGATGATCGTGCATACCGGGCAAATCCCGGTCGAGGCGATCAACGCTGTCGAGCGGCTGCGCCATGCCCCCGGCGACGCGCCGGTCTCGTTCATGGTGGCGGCGGATCGCGACTTCCATCGTGCGATTGTGTCGGCCAGCGGCAGCGAGCGGCTGCAACGCAGCTACGAAGCGATCGAAAGCGAGATCGAATTGCTGCTGGTACAGCAGCGCCAGCATTTCTACCAAAATCCGAAGGAAATCGTGCGCGAGCACGAGCACTTGATCGCCTGCCTGAAGACGCGCGACTTCGCGGCCGCGCGCGACGCTTTCCTCGAACACTGGGATGATTTGCGCGTCAAGCTGCTGCGCGTCGAGGCGAACAAGCTGCGGGCGCGCTGAATTGGCCCTTGGCCGTGGGCACCATGTCGACTCCCATGCCAAGCAACCCCGTCAAATGAAGAGGCTTCCACGTCTCGAAACGACGGCGGCCGACGCGAACGCGCATTACCGTCCTGTTATGGTTTTCCGTATGCGAACGGGCGTGGTGCGCCCGCGCCAGGGCTTTGTCACGTTGCTAAGGTGGTCGCGTAGAATCGGGGGATGGATAATTCCCGATCGCTCTATCACGGTCATCGCTTTCCGGCGGTGGGCCTCGCAAGGCTGCGATCGGCAGCACGCGACCCTGAACTGGCCTTCATGAAGACGTCTCCACGGTCAGCAATGGAATTCATAGCGGCCACTGAGCGGCGATTGCCTTAAGCGTTGCTGTCGGTTGGGTTTGAAACGGAGCAGCCAATTGGCCGCAAACTGCGGTCGATTGGTCCACTTACAACCCCTGCAACGGCTAAGCGTCGGAGCGCTTCAGGCGCATCGAAACCGAGAAGCGTTCGGCCGGATGGACGCTAATCGACACCTCGAAGGTTTCCCCCGCGGAGTCGAGATAGCGCCGCACAATCTCAAGCGCCGCAGTCCCCTTCTTGACTTTCAGTCTTTCCGCCATCTCCTGCGAAATCAGAGCGGCGTGCACGTCCTGCTGGATCTCCGCGATGCAGCGACCATAGCGCGCTTCGATTAACGAACTGATCAGCGTATCCGGTTGGGCTCGCGCAGTCTCTGCGACTTCCGTATAAGCCGGGTCGATATACACGTCGGTCCAACCGACTGGCGGACTCTCTCTGTCGCCGTCAATGCGCAGGCTCGACACGCGCAGCCATCGCGCACCGTCGGCACATTTCAGCGTCTTGGCGAGCTTGCCGCTTGCGAGGATCTCCTTCGTCGATTGCACCAGACGCAAGTGCTCGGAGCCGAACTGAACGAGATCGTCCACCGATGCGAGCGACGGCCGAAACTCGTTCTTCGGCTGCGCCGATTCGACGCGCGTTCCCGCGTTCTTGCGCCGCGACACGAACCCCAACTGCTGCAATTCATGCAGCGCTGCGCGAACCGTATGCCGGCTCGTCTGATAGTGGTCGCGCAGTTCAAGTTCGGTGGGCAGGTACGCACCGACCGGATAGCGGCCGGACGCAATGCCCTCAGTCAAGTCGCGAGCGATGTCGGCGAAGTGGGGGTATGAGCAAGGTAAGCGATTATGCTCTGCAGAGCATTAGCGCTTACCTTGTTCATATCCTACACAATGTTCTTCGGACGTCCGCAGCGCGGCGCGACTACGATCCTCATGACAGGACCGAGCTTCGAAATCCGGGACCGGTCCAATGCATATCGCGAACCGGTTCACGCCTGCATGCTACGTGCCCTGCACCAGCGCCGTGATCTGATCGGCCGACATTGCATTGCGATAGATGCGGAACTCGTCGATCGACCCATTGAAGAACGGGTCGGCGGCATACTGCGAGCGTCCGATCCAGCTCTGTGCAGTCGGACCGACGCGCCATGGCGTGAAGACGACATCGGCCGCACTGCCGATCACACTGCCGTTCAGATACAGCGTGGCGACCGTGCCTGATAGCGTCACGGCGACGTGCGCCCATTGCCCCGTTGGCAGCGGGACGTTGCCGTTGATGCCGCGTTCGCCGTGCCCCCCATTGGTCGTAATCGCAAAGCGCATGACGCCGCGGGAACTCTTCGGCGTGAGGAACAGGTAGCGTCCCGTGCCCGCACCGAAATCGAAGATGCGAGCCCATGCGTTGCCGCCATTCCAGAAGACCCACGCGGCGATGGTGAAGTCGGACACGTCGGCGACGACGCTGTTGGGCAAACTGACGTAGCCGCTCGAGCCGTCGAGCGACACTGCGTTGCCGATCCGCCCTGCGACATGAGTCGCGCCGCCGACGAGTGTGCCCGTATGGCCGTTGCCCGTCGCGTCGGCGGCGCTCGTGCCGCTGGCTTCGTCGAACTTCAGATACGTATGCAGTTGCAACGCCGTCACTGCGACTGCCTCTGCCGAGTTCGCGCTCTCGCCCGAGGGTGTCTGCGCACTCACGACATAATGCCAGGTGCCTGCTGGCGGGTTGTCCGTGTACGTCAGGGGATCGGCGATACCGCTGGCGATGGTCGTATACGATCCACCTGAACTGGACGCACGCTTCACGTTGTAGCCCGTGCCATTCGTCACCCCCCACCATGACAGCACGACCTGTCCCGTGCCCGGGAATGCTGTAAGACCGTTCGGCGAAGAAGCGGGCGCGACCGCGTCGCGCGTGCACGTCAACGTGCCGTAGCCAAGCTGATCGTAACCGCCGCTGTTCGGTCCATAGTTGCCGCCACCGCCTTCGGGCTGGATCGCCAGCGCGAACTTCGTCGACCAGGGCGCCGCAAGCCCTTTGCGATTGACGTAATGGTTATAGACGAGCGCCCAGCAGGGCCGAACCGTGCCCTGCGAGGCCGTCGAAAAGACCGTTTGCGTCACGTCGACATTCGAATAGGTCACATACGGCACGGTAAGGTATGTGCCGTCCGCCCGCACCAGATTCGCCTTCGCCACATATTCCGCGCCGGCGAGAAAGCGGTTGTTGTCACAGCCGTACAGGTCGATGCCCTGATTCCACGCCATTTCGCAGATTGCACCGCCAAGCGCGATGCCGAGCGTATTGTGCCCCTGATCGCGCCCGCTCTCCTGCCATTGCCCAAGATTGCCGGGATGCACGTAATAAACAGCTTGCGCGATCGCGCCGTTGCCGGGTCCGTCGATGAAGTAATTGACCGCCTGGTCGAACAGCGTGTGATCGTCGCACAGCACGCCGATCGCCATGATGGACGCCATGTTGCATAGATCCCAGTTGGCCCAGTAGTGCGTGATGTCGGTGTTGTTGTGCCGGTTGAGAAAGTCGACGTTGATCGGATAGAAGATATTGCGCATCATCGACTGGAACGCCGCCAAATCGGCCGCGGCCCAACCCGCATAGCCGCGCATGATTTCGCCGGCGTTCGCGAACTCGTAGCCGTAAATACCAGCGGCGAGATCGACGTTGGTATCCCCACCGAGTCGCTGCAAGGTCGAAGACCAGGCATTCATGATCTGCACGGCCTTGTCGGCGTATGCCGTATCGCCCGTTATTTTCCAGCGCAGCGCGCACGCGTAGGCTGCGGCAATGTCGTTGTACAGCACCGGATAATTCTGCGCGCCGGAGCCCCCGCGATCGACTTCGACCTGAGGGCGCGGCGACCAGGACAGGTGTGAACGGCCGTTGGCGATCAGCACCTTCCACCCGTCATACCACGGAGAGGCCTGTGCGGTGACCTTCTGCGCCATCCGGTCGAAATCGCTCTGCGTATGCAGCAATCCGGGATGAACGAACGCGCCGCTCGTGACGACATCCGGCGCGCCGTCGGTGACATGTGCCAGGCTCACACTCGATATGGAGGCCCGGCTTGTCGAGCGGCTCACGGCGATGGTCGCAGGGCTGCTCCCCCCGTCGCAGGCCGACAGCGCGAGCGCGCCGAGGCTATACAGAAAACTTCGTCGCGACATTCCTTTGTTTTGATCGTTGCTACCCGTCATATCATCCCTGTATGTTGCGTGGTGAGTGAACTGCGAGCTGTTGAGTGAACGCGAGCGCAAGGCGAGATGCGACCCGGCGTTTTGCGTTGCCACGACACGGGATACTCGGCAGACATTGTTGGCAAACGTTTGCCTTTAAGGCCAGCATAGTAACTGAAGCACGATCGGACCTGCCTTGCTATCGGATGAGGATGCCTGCTCACATAGCGCGAACGGTGTACGGAAAGGCTGATTTGCGGGTAAGGAAAAACGGATTCTGCTAGCGCGTCGGGTGATCGACTCGGAACGAACGGCTCGTACTGCGCGCAGAAAAGGCGAAGGGCACGTGTCAATCGGACTAAACATGCAACCCTCTCTGCGGCCGGAAACCCGCACCAATCAACGAACCACCCCATCGGGGGTTGCAAGTTGCTGTCACTTTAAATTGACTTAAAGTCGTGACACTCATGGGAATTGAACTAAAGTTGCAACATTATCGCTGCGAAGACATGCTCTCGTGACCGGAGTTTGTCCGGAACCGTACTGCGTTTTCTACTGCAGACACTGCTTATTTTCAGAGATGATTTTTCCCGTCTGCACTATTTCGGTATGCGAACAATATGGGTTACGCGACGCGCCCGAATGATTCGGCAACATGCTCCAATCTCCGACACGACGATATCCGGGGCGAAGAGCAGCGATCGATTGTAGTCAGGGCACGAAACATTCGCAGCGTTGGTGCAACGACACTTGGCTGGTTCGATCAGCGGGCACACTTTCTCACGGGCATGCGCCAAAAGGATGTCACGTCCATACCGCCTCTGCTCTCGCCGGATGGTCTGATGAGGCGCCCTACCGTTCCGTCGAAGAACCCGCAGTTCCCACTGACGGGACCAGATGATCTTCTGCCGATCGACGACCTCGCGTGATCAACCTGGCATGGCCGCGCATCAGACTCTTCACCCGTGCCCGGGGGCAACTATCTGCGGAACAAACCGCTTGAACGTCTTGCGATCTGGCGACGCTGCGCTCGAACACCACCATGCCACTGCTGAGAATCGGATATCCAAATTGGCGGTCCTGGCAGACGACAACCCGCGGCAGGAGTGTTGTTGCAACTTTACGTCAATTGGAGAGCGTGGCGACGCGACGAAAGTTAACATTGCCGTCCAAGGTTTACAACTGAATTTTTTTGCGGCCTGCGGGAAGCTCGTCGCTTACATCCGGGATTGATGAGCGGGTCAAGGGCGACGCAACGCCTGGCGCGACTGCCCGGGTTTATGAGCAGTTACTCAATTGGTCGCTAATCTTACTGTGTCATATAAATGCTCGTGCAATCTATTGCCACAGAGGAAGAGTGCCATCGTTGCATGAGCCGTAGTCCAAGCAGGATACGCAACGTGGTAATGGAATCAGGAACGTGGCGTTGTGCGCGCTGGACTGCCCCGAGGGATGTAATCCTGGGGAAGGGCAGGCAGCGTGCGTTCGAGGAAGTTTTTTTTATCGCGCACATCTGATTGCATCCTGAGTCGCTGGGCCATCAGAAACCCATATGCAGCGATACTCAGTGTGGCGTGGTGGTGAAAGCCACGCCAGCCTCGCCCTTCGTAATGACCGAGCCCGAACTCCTGTTTCAGGTCCTGATAGTCGCGCTCGATGCGCCAGCGCATCTTGGTCACGAACACAAGCTGCTCAAGGGTCGCCTCCTCAGGGGCGGTAGTGAGAAAGTATTTGAGCGGCTCCGTATCTCCATCAGGCCATTCAATGAGCAGCCATTCTTCGTCGCGAACGGTACTTCGCCAATAGTCGCGATGTGCGGGACGAACCCGTACGGCGGCAAAGCGAGAGGAAAGTGCTGCGTTGCTGCCTTCCCGCCAGGTTACGGTTTGCCAGGCGCTCACGGGTAATTGCATGGCCAGTTCCTTCACCGCGAGCGGTTCGTGGCCGGGCGCACGGCGCAACGATGTCGGTGGCCTGCCGCGCCCGCTCCAGGGCTCGGGCGGAAGTGGCGCCGTACCTGGCGCCCACACAGAGGTGCCAGGCCGGATCCCTACCGCGTACAACAAACCCAGTTCAGTTACGCCATCCCGGAAAGCGGTTTCGTCGCCGTACCCGGCGTCGGCCAGCACGATGCCCGGTGCAACGCCGGACGCTACAGCCTCGCGAAGTTGCGCCAGCGCAATCTGGGGCTTGGTCTCGAAAGCCAGATCGTCGGGAATGCCCGCACGACGGGCCCGCTCCCGGTCGTCAATCCATTCCTTGGGCACATACAACTGCCAGGCAATCGGCAGGCTGCCGCGTTGCGTCGCGATCGACAGGCTCACGGCGACCTGACAGTTGTCCTGTTTGCCGAGCTGCCCACAGTACTGACGTGCAACCCCGACCGAATGACGCCCCTTCTTTGGAAAACCTGTGTCGTCAACAATCCAGTAGTAGCCGGTTTCTTCAGCAGCGTGCGCGCCTAACGCGGGCATCACCCATTCGCGTACCCGCTGCAAGACCGCCCGGTCAGACCATTCTGCCTTGGCCACAAAGTGGTGGAGTGACTGGTGCTTCGCACTCGCGTGAAGTGGGTCAATATGCGCGGCCATCGGCTCGACGCTCTTGCGTGACAACGGCAATACCAGGCCCGAACAGTAGCCCTTGAGGCCGGCATGGCGATCGGCGTGCCCTAACGCCTGCGCCAGATGGTTCAAATACGCGTCAAATTCGTCGACATCTTCTCTCATCGCGATCGCCCGAAGTCTGTATTATTCAATAGTACCAGGTATCGCTTTGATGCAAATATTTATATGACACAGTAAGACTAAGTGTTTGTCATAAAACACTTTTTTGTGCGCCTCGAGTCTCAATCTCGGCAAAGTTGCAACTTTAGTAGCGAATGCGTATCAACTTTAGTTCGTTTGACACCTGGACTGCCTTCGGAAGTTGCCCGATCAGGGTCTGGCCGTCCGGCGTTTTCCAGCGTGCAAGTCGATAGCGCGTATTGC
Organism: Burkholderia sp. OK233; assembly: GCF_900230185.1. Lineage (GTDB taxonomy): Bacteria > Pseudomonadota > Gammaproteobacteria > Burkholderiales > Burkholderiaceae > Paraburkholderia. The sequence continues at coordinate 5,847,431 of NZ_OCSR01000001.1, read as the reverse complement.
GTGATTCGATCACCAGGTCCTGGACCACGAAATCACGATAGCCCTTGAATCGGGAACCAGCCGGGATCGGCTCGGCCGGTTCGATCACTTCGTCACGCCCCATGCCAGCAGCTTCATGACCGTGGGCGTTCGATCAGCTTCGGCGACATACGGCACCGCGAGTTTCTTCATCACCGCCGCGACCAACCTACGCGCGCTTCCTGGTTTTTTTTAGCTGGGCTGCTTCCTGTTCCAGTCGCTCAACCTCATCCTGCAAGCCATTAGCGATTGCTGCCAGTTGCTGGACCCACGCCAGCAATTCAAGCATGGCATTGGCCTATCTTGACGGCGCGAGCAGATCAAACGACGCAGCGTTGTGCGGTAGTTGCCCCGGGTTATTGAGAAGTTACTTCGTCTTCGCCTAACCCCTTGATTCATAAAAATATCCAACAAAACTGGGGTTCCGGCTTACACCCCATCTTCCGGCTTCGATGACGGTCCGTTCCCCCCCAGGTGTGGTGACCCGGCTGCTCGGTTATTTTCGGCTTTTCCCACGTCATCTGTGCGGCGTGGGCCATCACCGATGCCGGGGTGTCAATTGACGCGACCCGGTTTGCCGCGGCATCAATCTTTCCGCAGATGCGGGAATGCTTCGTGGCACGAGTCACCGATGAGGTTGTGGCGTCCGACGCCTTCGCCAGCGGACGTACCGCCGGCCGGACCGATGGGGAACGTTACGTCGCCAGCGGGGGCAGTGGCATCGCGTTGCGTGAAATGCTGGCGACAGATATCCCGGTTGCACGCAACACGCGGTTCGGTGTTGCCGATTCCGGCGAAATGGCAACGGATCTGGCGCGTGTGCCGCAACAATCCTTGCAAGGCCGGCAATGAACTTTGAGCGAGCCCGTGCTTCGCCTACGCAACCCGGAAAACTTAGTGGCCCTGCGGTACTGCTGAAGGTAGGGTATGCACTTGATCCTGACCGATCCTCCATCTGCGCGGCATTAGTCCGAAAAACCAGACGCCATATCGCGCGATTTTCTGGAAACGCGGACGCGCACGCGACTCGCTGTTCAACTACGCCTTTGTGGTCAAGCCATTGGCGAATGTCCACGCCTGGCATCAGCCTTGCGTCAATCGCTGCCAGCAGGACCGGGTCGCCTTCAGGGCGCGGGTAACCCGTTTAGTTGAGCCGAAGCGCATGGCCTTATGGAGCATTCCCGCTGCACGGACGACCTCGACATGCAATACGCACGTCTACATACTGTAGCGGGCCTGTCTGCGCGGGCCATTGGCGGTGAGATCGTTTGTCGTCAAGCTCGCAAGCAAATGTGGCCGGGCAGTGAGGCTTCGTTAGCTGCAAGTTGCATAGCCATGTTTTATTTTCATAAATTACCAGAACACTTGGAGACGAAAATGAAATTGCGGAGAGTGTTAGGTATTACCGTTCTCAGTGCGGCACTTCTGACCGCTTGTGGGGGAGGCGACAATCTTTCATCTTCAGGAGTGCCGCATGTCGTTGCAGATATTGCAATACCCGGTGTGGGTCCAGGCGTGAACTTTTCGTTTGATCTGGGCGATATCAGCGGGGGGCGTTTCTTCTTTACGGACCGCAATAACGCGGCGGTAGACGTGATCGACATAGCGAGCCAGAAACTCGTTGCCCAGATCAAGGGAAGCGGGACGCTGGCCTTTGCAGGAGCAGGTGCGAGGCCAGCGCTGTCAGGACCTGATGGCATCAACGCCGTGGGCAACCTTCTGTACGTTGGCGATGTGAATTCGGTGAAGATCGCCGATCCGGCGACAAACACAATCGTGAAGAACATCACCGTTAGCACTGGCGGCGTCCGGGCAGACGAGGGATGTCTGGATCCGGTCCACGGCATGTACATGATATCGAGTCCGGAAGAAGCAACGCCATTCGCGACCTTCATCGACACGCAGACGCAGACGATTTTGGCCAAGGTCACCTTCTCGGATGCGGGCGGCGCCCCGTCGGCAGGACTTGAACAGTGCCGATATGACGCTGCAAGCGACACTTTCTTCGTCAACAATGACGGAAGTACGGCCAATCCTCATGGAGAACTTATCAAGGTTCCGGCGGCCTCGATCCGAGCGATTCCCCACGGCGCAACGGTCAATTACACGGCCCTGGCCGGCGCTGCCGCGTACCCTCTCGGCAATTGCGATCCGACCGGGCTCGCATTGGGGCCCGGTACCGACGCCGCAGTAGGCTGCCGCGAAGGGACGGCAGGGGCTCCGCTCCTCGTGCAGATCCTGAATCGCTCGTCAGGTGCTTTGGTGGCGTCTCTGAATGCAGGAGGAGGAGATGAGATCCAATACGACACGAAGTCCAATCGCTACTATAACGCTAGCTATCGCTGGACGGCGACGGGTAACTCGGTCGGCCCCGCTGGCTGTTCGGCTGCGGCTCCCTGTACGCCAGTTCTAACCATTATCGATGCGGCAACGCGCGCGGTGGTCGCTCGAGTGGCAACGGGAAACAACACCCATTCGGTGGCGGTTGACCCCGTGTCTGGTCTCATCTTCATGCCGTACTCCGCGGCCGACACACCAGCAGGATGCGCGACCTGCGCAGCGAACCGCTTCACAAACGGCGGAGTGCTGGCCTTCCAGATGTAGCGCCAGTTATTGCCCTGTTAGCGCCACTGGTGCTGCCTTGGGCACGTCAGTGGCGGGTAAGTGGGTAGGCCCACATTTGGAGAGGCAGATCGGCGCGACCACCAGGTGTCAAACAGTCAGGTAGCAGCGGCGCATTGCTGCGTCGCTGCTACCTCAGAACCGTGCGGCGACTTTTCTTCGCTGTATATCCTGTCGAACTCCGTATTGGCTGTTTTCAGACCGGCGATCGATGTTGCGATCACGGGCATCAGCGCTGCCGTATAGCCGGCGATCGTGATCGTCAGAGCGGTCCGGATAGCGGTATTTCTGAATATGCTTGTCTTCCTCGGCCCGCTGAACAGAAAAGAGCGGCGGCCGGAGGAGTCCGCCGCCGCAAATCGAAACACATCGATCAATGGATCCGCTACGAGGCTCTGATTCCCGGATCATAAGCGGGTGCGAACGCCCGTGGTCAGTTCGAGCTGGTTGGTCGCGCCGAAGGTGCTCCCAACCGTATAGCCGCCATGCAGCTTCATGTAGTCGCCGGCCAGATACACTTCGGTGCGCTTGGACAGGTGACAGAAGACCGAACCGTACAACGTTTCCTTGAAGCCATTGTGGAGACCCGAGGTCGGATCGAACGCGCCGATGTTCGCGTTCGGAATATCGCCGTCGGAGTTGTAGGCGGCGTTCTTCACGCGCATCTGCTGATAACCAAGTTCGTAGTCGAACGGCCCCTTCGGCGACAGCTTGAGCGACGCCGTCCAGGCGTTGTCCTGACGCTGGCCGAGCGCGCCCTGATTGCCCAGGTAACGGAAGTAACCCGCATTGGCGCGCAGAATGCCGAACGTGTAGTTGCCGCCCACTGAGAACGTCTGGTTTGTAAAGCCAACGCGATTCACATGGCTGTAGAAGCCCGATACATCGAACGCACCACCGTTGTACCCGAGCGCTGCCTGGTAGTTGGAATTGGAACCGAAACTCGTTGAGTTGCCGAATGCGTAGCCGGCGCTGGCGAAAATACCGTTGCTGAACAGTTTCTTCCATGCCACGCCGTTGTTATAGCGTGTGCCGGTCGCGCTGGCCGCGTAGAAAATCATCTGCTTGAAGTTATTCGAATTGGTCCAGCCGCCCTCTTCCGTCGTCAGCCTGGCGCTGCCGTACGCGTCGCCATAGATCGTCGCTGCGTCGCGGGCGATGGTGTTCTGGAAGCCTGCCGTGATCTTGCCGAACGTGTCGTTCTCGATACCGACCCATGCGTCACGGTCGAAGATCTGGCCCGGATCTTCCATCTGGCCGTTGGCGACCACGAATTCACTCTCCAGCCGGAAAATGATCTTCGTTCCACCACCGATGTCTTCCGCGCCTTTCAGGCCCCAGCGGCTGCCGCTGAACCACGGTTCGCCGTCGTTGCCCATGCCGACGACATGATTGCCGTTCGCATCCGCGTGCGTCCGAAAGGTGGGAAAGCTCAGGTCCATCAGACCGTAAAGCTGGACGCTCGATTGCGCGTGCGCGCCGGTTGCGGCAAAAGCGCCTGTCGCGACGGCGAAAGCCAGATACTTTTTCTTCAAGATCGTCTCCTCAGATTACAACGTTGGAATTTTCGTTCTTGTTGCTCGCTGTGACTGCGGTCAGGATATCCAGACGGCGGTCCCGGTCAGCCGATGAGTGCAATCCTAGGCGCCTCAATCCTCCATGCACCGTTGCCGTATCGCTTGTACAACTAAGTGCAATCACTGATGTACGACGTTGCGCACATTCTTGCCAGAAGTCATCTTTGCTACGCAGGATGTAGCCAGGACCACGTAATGTCATGATCTGCGCGCTCGACATGCAGAGGCGCTTGCGCAAACGGTGAATATAGATGTCGATGGCATCCGCACCCGGCTGGTCGTTGAGGTCAAACATGCTTTCCGTCAAGGTCGCCTTCGAAACCGTCCTGCCCTGTCTTAGTATCAGGGTCTCGAGGATGGCGTGCTCGCGACGCCGTAACACCAGCGGCGTGTTGTTATGAAGGAATTCGCGCGTGTCGGATAGGTACTGCAGGTCGCCACAAATGAGACTGTCTGACATGCCGCCTGATTGCCGGCGAATCAGCGCCTTGATACGCGCCACCCGTTCACGTGCATCAAATGGTTTGACGACATAGTCGTCGGCACCCGCACTGAAACAGTCGACCTTGTCATCCGTCGAGCCGTGCGCCGTCAGTATCAGCACCGGCGACCTTGTCGCCGCGGCGGCGCAGTCGCGCCAGCACTTTCCTGCCGTCCATCCCTGGCACCCGGTTGTCAGGTAGCCCCACGTCTTAGTGTGGTGCCGTTAGCACCATATCTGCGCGTTCACCGTCGGGGACGCGATCAACCGCGATGAAAAGTCCAGGAAAAGTACAAGATTTTGTGCGAGTTGATGGCGGTGCGAGCCAGACCGAGGTGTAAGGTCGACTTGAATTACCTCGCGAACCTGTGCCACAAATGCGGCGCGTGCTATTACGCCTGCCAGTACGCGCCCCCCACGAGTTTGCGGTGAACGTTCCTGCTGCGATGGCGAAAGTTCGTGTTGAGACGTATGCTGAATCTGCATGGCCACCGTTCATGGGTGCGCTCTACAAACGCAATGGCCTGACTGTTGCACTGGCACCGGGCGGGAAGGCCGGCAGTGTTTCTGATGCTCGGTATGGCGCAGGGGGGCGATGGTCGGCAAGTTCTATGCCAGTTTCCCGCACAACCTGCTTGCGTCGATATTCGGAGCCGTATTCGTGATTGCGATGGTTGCGCCGGGAATCGGTGTCAAGCGATTCCCGGCGGGATGTGTCCTCAGGCACAGCATCCGGTTCCGCTATCGCCGGGACGATCCGAAACGGGTTGCAGCTTACCTGTCTTGACAGGGGACATGGAGATGGATGCAACGAGTCAGACGACAGGCTCACGCTCGCGCGCCGGCGGTTCCACCACATCACGTTTGATGGCTTCAGGCTTTGCTTCGCAGCGACGGTCGTGGCGACCTTTTACCACGTCGTTCTCGGCCAGCCCGGGCTTCACCCTGTGTTCAGCCTGCCTGTGGCTCAACCTGAAGCGCGATCCCGCTGCGATGGCGTGGCTTTTCCCGGCACATCTGGGCGTGGTGATGGCGCTGTTTGCAACGCTTGCGTATCGAAAGTTCGTGCTCGGCATCTACCGCGCCGCGGCGTTGCTGAAAGCGGCAATCGAAAAGCGGCAGAAGGGCGGTGTGCAGATGGGATCGGAATGACGCTGTTGGCGGTTCGTTTTTAAAGTGCGGTGCCGTCAGGTCCACAAAGCTGGATGCGCCGGACCTGCCGGCTCACAAGCCAGACAGATAAACGCAAGGAGACAGTAATCATGAACCCTTCAACCGGCATTGCGGCAGACGCGGCCAGCCCGCCCCGCTCCAGGGTCGGCGCCGTTTTACGGGTGACCAGCGGCAACTTCCTCGAACAGTTCGACTTCTTTCTGTTTGGCTTTTACGCCACCTACATTTCGAAGGTGTTTTTTCCGTCAAGCAGCGAGTTCGCCTCGCTGATGTTGACGTTTGCCGTGTTCGGCGCCGGCTTCCTGATGCGGCCGTTAGGCGCCATCGTGCTTGGCGCCTACATCGACGAAGTCGGCCGTCGCAAGGGCCTGATCGTGACGCTGTCGCTCATGGCAAGTGGCACAGTACTGATCGCCGCGGTCCCCGGTTACGCGACGATCGGCATGCTGGCACCGGCACTGGTGCTGGTCGGCCGGTTGCTGCAGGGCTTCTCGGCGGGCGCCGAACTGGGCGGCGTGTCGGTCTATCTGGCTGAAATGGCGACGCCAGGCCACAAGGGCTTTTATACGAGCTGGCAGTCGGCAAGCCAGCAGGTCGCGATTGTGGTTGCGGCGGGGCTCGGCTATGGACTCAACAGCTGGATGTCCGCGGCGAGTATCGGTGTGTGGGGCTGGCGCATCCCGTTCTTTATCGGCTGCGCGATCGTACCGTTCCTGTTCGTGTTGCGCCGTTCGCTGCAGGAAACCGAGGAGTTCAAGGCGAGGCAGCACCATCCGAAGACAAAGGAAATCCTCGCGACGATGATGGCAAACTGGCAAATCGTGTTCGCCGGCATGCTGCTGGTCGCGATGACGACCACCACGTTCTATCTGATTACCGTCTACACGCCGACGTTCGGCAGGGCCGTCCTGAAGCTCAGCACTGCCGACAGTCTCATCGTTACGCTGTGCGTTGGCGTTTCCAATTTCATCTGGCTTCCGATTGGCGGTGCGCTGTCGGATCGTATTGGACGCCGACCGCTTCTGATCGGGATCACGGTCCTTGCCATTTTCACCACCTATCCGGCGCTTTCGTGGCTGGCGGCGGCGCCGAGCTTCCTCAGGATGCTGATCGTCCTGCAGTGGCTCTCGTTCTTCTTCGGCATCTACAACGGGGCAATGGTCGTCGCGCTGACCGAAGTGATGCCGGTGAGCGTCCGCGTGGCAGGGTTTTCGCTGGCATACAGTCTCGCGACGGCGCTCTTCGGCGGATTTACACCTGCGGTGTCGACATTTCTGATTGAGGTCACGCGTGACAAGGCTGCGCCGGGATACTGGATGAGCTTCGCCGCGTTGTGTGGGCTGGTTGCGACGCTTGTGCTGTATCGTCGCGGTGGCGCAGTGGAACGTTCGGCGAATGTGGTTTAACTGTCAATGGCTGCGGCGATGCGCGTCGGACCTGCCCCCAGGTTCGACATGCTACGCATAGTCAGTATGCTCAAGATGGTATGCAGTTTCGCTCCGCTCGGCCAATTGCGTACTTACCGTGTGACGGAAGCAATGAGGGCTGATGGTCCGAGGACCGTTCGCGTCGACAATGCCGGCAGTTTCGCAGGCGCGCTTCAACGAGACCTGGAAGAGGTCCGCGACGCAATAACGCGATCTAACAGTCCGTCGGCCAGCAAGTTGACGGTACCCTTTTGATGCTGGCTCGCCGACCTGAACAACCCGCTCCGCTTTCTCATTACGAATCACCCAACTGGTTTTGCGACGACTGAAAATTGATAACGTGAACGGCATAGTGGCCTGGCGGCGAACCTGATCAGGAAACAAGTCTTCGAGACTGTGTCCGTTTTTAGGACCGTCAGGCGCAAATCTCATCGTGGTGCGGGGATCTACCCCCAAAACGACGCCGGATAGAGTTACGCGAGCCCACAACGACATCGAAAATCAGTCTTGCAAAATGGGGGTGAGCTAGATTTCTTGACGGCACCCGGGGTCGAACGTGCGCACGAGGATTAGGGGTATCCCCTTATGGGGGTGGGCGGCCGCAGCGGTGCTGTACTTTGGCATCGCTGCGGCCGCCGTCGAATTCGCGTGGGACCGCGCGATCGATGTGCTAGCGGAGGTCGGCGCCCACCGGCTCGCCCTGTACGCCGCCAGTCTCCAGAGCGAACTGGGCAGGTACGAGATGATGCCCGCGATCGTCGCGCGGCAGGAGAGCGTGCGGGCATTGTTGAGCGCCGTGCCCCCGGCACCGCCGGATCTGCTGCAAACCGTCAATACCTATCTCGAGGCAGTGAACCGCGACGCCGGCAGCCTCGCTGTGGACGTCATCGACCTGCACGGGTCGGTCATTGCCGCGAGCAACTGGAATCAGCCGGTGAGCTTCATGGGGACCAACGTATCGTATCGGCCGTACTTCAAGGACGCGCTAGCACACGGCTCGGGCCGATTTTTCGGCATCGGCACCAACACGGGCATACCCGGTCTGTATTTCGCGAGCGCGGTGCGCGATGGCACCGTGCCAATCGGTGTAACGGCGGTCAAGGTCAGCGTCGATGCGCTCGAATCCGCATGGCGAAGGCCGGCCGACGCAGCCATGGTGGTCGACGGCAACGGCGTAATCGTGATTTCGACGGTGCCTGCGTGGAAATTCATGGCGCTCCGGCCCATCACTGCGGAGCAGCAGCGCCAGATCCAGGCATCGCGGCAGTACGCAGGCCGTACGGTCGAGGCGCTGCCCTATCGCCGCCTTGGCCACCGGGGTTCCACGGCCTGGTTTGCACGCTTTCCCGACTGGACCCATCCCGACCACGACAGGCGCTATCTGGTAGTGACGCGACCAGCGCCTCAGGCTGGCGATCTGATCATGGTCCTGCTCGACGTCGCCGACGCACGGCATCAGCAGGTCATCGCGCTCGCGTTCGTCACGGGCGGCTTCCTGATCGCGGGGCTCTACTGCCTCTATGTGATCCAGCGCCGTCGTGCGATCGCCGAAAAGCTCGATGCCCAGGGCACGCTGCGCAGTGCCAACGACCGGCTGGAGAATACGGTTCAGCAACGCACGGCAGCGTTGACGCAGGCCAACGAAAGGATGCAGCAGGAGATCGAGGAACGCACGCGCACCGAGCAGGAGTTGTTCGAATCGCGGGAGCAGTTACGCGAACTATCCGCGTACATGGAGGCCATTCGGGAAGAAGAGCGCAAGCGGATCGCATTGGAAATTCACGACGAACTGGGTCAGTTGCTGACGGCATTGAAGTTGGACGTTTCGCTGCTGAAGATGCGGCTTGGCGGTGACCCCGACGCGAAACGGAAGGCGGACGACATGCGCGAACTCGTCGAGAAAACGATCTGGATGGTCCGCAATGTCGCGAACCATCTGCGGCCGGCGGCGCTGAACTTCGGGATCGTTTCGGCGCTGGAGTGGCTGGTCGAGGACTTCGGCCGGCGCAACAGCATTCCCTGCCAGTTGCGCATCAATGGCGGCGAGCCGGTGCTGCCTGACGCCTACGCGACAGCAGTGTTCCGGATCGCGCAGGCGTCGCTGACCAACGTTGTGCGTCATGCGGGTGCGAGTCGGGCCGACGTCACGCTAACCAGCACTGCGGTGGCACTCGACCTCCGTGTCAGCGACGATGGCTGCGGTTTCGATCCGGCGACGGCGTACGGAGGCAATTCGTACGGCCTGCTCGGCATGCAGGAACGCGTGCGCCTGATCGGCGGAACGATGACGATCGACAGTGCGCCCGGCACGGGCACAGCCATTTCTATACACATTCCGCTCACAGCTGGGGCAAACAGTGATCCAGTGGGATGAACAAGGTACGCGCGCGTACCGCGCGATGAATGCGCCACGCCTACTTCAAGGTGAAGGTCAGTGTTCCATAACCAAGCTGGTCAAAGCCGCCGCTGTTGGAGCCGTAGTCACCCCCGCCGCCTTCCACGCGCACCTTTCTTGCGAACGCTTCCACGTCAGGTGCGCTCATGCCCTTGAGCACAACGTAGTGGTTATACAGCAGTTCCCAGATCGGCCGCACATCGCCACGCGATTTGTTAGAAATCGTCGTCTGCGTGACATCGCTATTGCTGTACGCGGTGTAGGGCACGTCGAGACCGAGGTTGTACCGGGCTGCGTATTCGGCGCCGAGCAGAAAGCGATTGTGGTCGTAGCCGAACAGATCGTCTCCCTGATTCCACGCCATCTGGCAGAACGTGCCGAGCAGCGCTACGTCGAGCATCGTATGTCCCTGGTCACGTCCGCTCTCCTGCAGCTGTCCGATCCCGCCATCGTAGACTTTCCACACGACATGGCCGATAGAACCGTTGCCGGCGCCGTGCCGGAAATATCCGGTGGCCTCGTCGTAGATGTCGCGGCGATCCGTGAGCACGCCGATAGCGAGCATCGAGTCCATGTTCGCGAGATCCCAGTTCGCCCAGTAGTGGTCTGTCTCCGCGCCATTGTGACGAACAAGGAAGTCGTGGTTCATCGGATAGAAGACCGCCAGCATCATGGTCTGGAAGCGGTGGAAGTCGGCTGGACGCCACTCTGGATAGGTTCGCAGGATCTCGGCGGCGTTCGCAAGCTGGTAGCCGTAGATTCCTGAGGCCAGGAACCGGTCCGAAGTGCCGTCAATCGCCGTCAGGGTCGATGACCAGGCATTCAGAATCTCAACCGCCTTTCCGGCATACGCGTCGTCGCCAGAAATCTTCCATCGCAAGGCCAGTGCATAGGCGGCTGCGGCGTCGTTGAAGAGCGCTGCATAGTTCTCAACATGGTGGCCGTCCGCCCCCCGATACACGATCACCTGCGGGTTCGGCTTCCAGTTCAGCGACGCGTGTCGATTGGCGATGAGTTTCTGCCAGCCGGCGAACCAGGGCTGATCCCCGTGCGCGACCTTGATGCGCATCCGGTCGAAGTCCTGCCGCGTGTGAAGCAAGCCCGGATGCACGAATGGATGGGCATCGTTTGCCAGTGCTTCCGGGTCGGTGCTGACTAAGAGCAGGGCCGCAAGAATGCCGCAGCTGAAACGCGCGACGCAAGCCGACCGCTGGCGAATGAGGTTTGAAGATTTCAACGTAGCGCCGAAGGGGACTGGTTCACCTGGCAGCATTGCTATAACACCGGTTACATCAGAGGCAGTGGCAGGCCAGCCGCCGTGCGGTGTGATGTGCCGTTCAACCTTTCTTGACGGTGTCGACAATCTCGCTCGCCATGCCGGTAGCTGACTTGACTCCGCTGCCAAGTGAACGGGCTGCGCCGACGGCCTTGATCTCATCGCGCAAGTCCTTCTTGACGTCCGATGGCGGTGCTTTCGACTTCTTGCCCAACGCCTGGGCGATTCGCCCCCTGGTTTTTTTCGGGACTAGCGGCCTCATCGATGCAAGGGCGTTCATCCGGGCCGCCGCCACTTTTGAAAACGCATCATCAATGACAGGTGTCGGACGATACAGGCTCTTCTCAGGTGCCCTGAAATTCGCATCCTGCAGGCCTTTCACAATCGTTCGAAAGAGGCCGGACTTTTGCTCGCTCGTTTCCAGTCCGGCGGCACGTCTTTTGACTACGTCCAGCGCCTGCTTGCCGGTCTTCTGGTCATAGGATATTATCGCGTCAGCGATGCCTCGCGTCTTCGTAAATCTACCATCCTCCGCAAAAATCGCCGGTCCCCTGGACCACGCGTCCATTACAACGGTAGGTTGCCTGTCACCCGCAGCAGGCTGCTCGGCGTCGTTGTCCTTTTTCCCGACTCGGGATTCGGCCCATGCGTGGTCGGTGCGTGCGGACTTTAATGTATGAACGGTTTCGTCTTCATCGAGTTTTCCTGCATGCAGGTGGGTTGCCAAAATCGCATGCTCTCCACAGTTGCCGGCCTGGGTGAAAATCGCGGCCGCAGCCGGGTTTGCCTTGGCATGGCCCGTCGTGGTTTTCGCCAGTTTCGTCATTACCCATCGCCCCGCCTCCACTCGATGAGTGCTCTCGTGTCCGGTCCGCTGGATATCATCGATGATATTCCCGGCGCCATATTTGAGATGTTCCCGGGTCTTTTTAACCGTTTCGTTGCCTTTCTGGAGACGCCGCAAATCCCGGTCCTCCGTCGGTTGGCCAAGAACCGTGCGGGCCAGTACGTATGCCGCCAACGGAACGTCCTTCTCCGTCTCATGATCCTTGTTCTTTGCGCTTTGCTGCATATCCTTCAATTCCTGCTGCCGCGCGATTTTCTGTTTTTCTGCGAACCTGGCCAACGGACTTTCTTGCTCCCGCGCGACTTCCAGAAGTTGTCCGAGGGTGACCCGGGGCCGAGGCTTGGTCGCCGGCCCGGTTGCTGCCGACGGCCGGAAACAACTAACGCTTTGCGCCAGCTTGCCCAGTGCACCCGATAACGCGCTGCGCCTGGAGCGCCTTGCGCCCGTGACGGCCTCAGACGAAGGTGACGTATCAGCAGCCGGTGCTATAGGGGCGACCCTGGCGCGCACTTTAGTATCGGACATCAGAATGCTCCCATGTCATCAAGAGGGAAATCCATCCTCTGGCGCGGCTCGATTGGACCGGCATGAGAGAAAGTACGTGCGGTCCGTAGCCTCTCTGCGTCTTGGCTGGTTGCGTGGGGCGACGGCATTTCTACTCTGATTCTGGAGCCGCTTTCGCGCTGCTCGGCGCCGCGAAACGCTGGCCTAAAAAGCGAAACCGTCCCCGCATGGGGCCGTTCGGCAGTGTCATCGGTCCGCACGAGCCGCTCCGCCGTACACCAAAGACTGGCCGCAACGACCTGCGTCCCTGCGGCCCGGGCAAAGATATAAAACGCTGCCACAGCGCAGTAACGCCATCAGCGACGCCCCACAATCTCGTGATCGCTTCAATTGGCCGCACGCGATCTTTACGCGCGGCATATCGCGGTTATTGTTGGGCAGTGGCGCGAGCTGTGGCAGCCGTCACCGGAGCCGGCTCGCGCGGCCAAAAATAAAAATCTCATACGCCGCGCATTGCCGTGTGCCTGATCCTAGCATCAGGATATCCCTACCCGAGATTCTGGATACCTGCCGGTTTTTCCGTGCTTTCTGATTGCGGAATATTCGCGATGCCATTAGCATCGGATATCGATTTACCCCTGCGGTTGCCTTTCGATGTTCTTCAAGGACGCGAATGGTCTGTACACCGGCTCCAACCCGGTCTTCTAACGCTTTCTCGGTATCGACCGCGGCGGCATTCTCTGCAAGACCCTCTATGACGTGTCGCCCTCGGACCTCGCGCTCACCTATCACAAGGCCGATCTCGATCTCGTAGCCGACGACGGCGTGCAGACGTATGCGGCCGGCGTGCGCAACGGAGCGGGCATCGTGCGCATGGTTCGCTTTTACAAGGGCGTCGTCTATGGCGAAGACGGACGCATCACCGGCATTGTCGGCGCGATGCACGACATCGGCGATCTGCGCGGACACGAAACCGCGCGCCAGGAGATCGACGAAGTCACCTGCCACGTGTCCGCGAATCTCGTCGCGCGTGAGGGCTTCGCCGCCGTCGATCACGACCGGCCTTTGCTCGAACGCGTGGCGGCGGGCGAGGCCTCGGCGCTCGCCCGCCTGTACCGGCTGTACCATCGGCGGCTTGCGCGCTTCCTGGCCCGGCTCACGTGGAAGAGCGAGGTGATCGACGAAATCATCAACGACACTTTCATGGTCGTCTGGAAGCGGGCCGGCGACTTCCGGGGCGAGGCCAGCGTCTCGACGTGGATCATCGGCATCGCGTATCGCTCGGCGCTGCGCGCGTTGCGCGAGCAGCGCCGCTCGGAATTCGAGCCGCTGGACATCGACCATGCTGATGCGATGGCTCAGAACTGGCATGACCATGAATTGTCCGACCTGCTGTCGAAAGCCCTCGATCTGTTGCCCGTCGAGCAGCGGCCGTGATGGCGCTCGCCTACGTGCTCGGACATTCGGTCGCAGAAATCGCGGACATCACCGGCTCTCCGGTGACGACGGTCAAGGCGCGCATGCATCGGGCGCGCTACAAGCTGCGCGAGGCGCTCGACATGCCAGGCCAGCTGAAGCGCGTTTGAGAGGGCGTGTCGAAACGCGTCCCTGTCCGCGACGTTGGCCCGTAGCCTGGTCACGCATCGCCACAGTTTTCGCGACAACTGATCCATGTGGCCGCGCGTGCACTTGAGACCGCTGCGGCGCGCGCGGAGCGCGGCATCGCTGGTGTCCCGTCCCAGGCGCGAGCGCGATGACTGAGGTGATGTTCGCCGCGTTTCCGATGCGGCACATCGCTTAGCTTCGTTCGTATCGCCAATTTTTCGATTAACCGACCTCGTCGGCCGCTCTTCCCCGAATAGCCTGTGCTCGCTTGGTAATCTGACTGGATGGTGCGGTCTGCCGTCTCGCCCTCCTGGGGGGAAGTCAGCAGGGCACCTCCCTCACATCATTTCATCCCGACCACGAGCGCGGCAGGTACGCCGCCGTAACCCTATCATGAAGATCAACAGGACCAATTCCGACTCACCACCGGATTCGCAGTCGAGCGACGGGCCCGCGCCCGGCGGTAAGCGCGCCGCGCCACGGTCCCGGTCGCCCAGTCCCGAATTGAGGCAGTTGAAGCGATGGTCGGAGAAAAGCGCTACGTCTTCCGCTGAAATCAATGCCGCCAGATCAGCGCAGACCAATCGCTTTTCTTACAAACGGTCAGCAACGTTTCCCGATCCTGCGGATGGCTTTTCCAGAAAAGCTTCACATGGAAATCCAAGCGAGCCCGAGAATCCCCGTCAGCTATTAAATACAGAGCGCAAGCTTCAGAGAACCGGAACACGACTCGTGGTCGACACACTGAGTCCGTCCATGGTGACAAGATTCAACAGGGAATCAATTGACGAAAATCTTGCGGCGAAAATTGCAGCCATGAAGCGGGGCATGCCGGAAACCCAAAGCGGGTTTCGCCGGCTGACATTGGCGTTGCGGGTAGAGCCTGGCGATTCCCCGCGCCCCGCCAGGAACCTGATGGCAAGAAACCGGGCCGCCGTCATTTATGCCGTGACACTTGCGGAATCGCTGACAAAAAACGGAAGAAACTACGGCAGAGATTTTGTATTCAAGGCCCTTCTGCGTAGCGACAAAGATGACCCGATTCCCTTCGATCTGTATCACCGGCTACCTGCGGACCGGCCCCATGACCCAGCAGCGGTCGAGGACGCAGTCAATGCACAGAAACTGAAAATCATCGACGAATTCCAGATGGGGGCGGCATTGATGCAAGCCTCGCGCGTCATGCAGGTTTTCGAAATGGTTCAGATAGGCGAGGAATTCGGGATCCTTTGCGAGAAGATTGACGGTGAAAACGTCCGGACTCTGGTCCCTAAAGCTGCGCGAGCCATCGAAGACGGCATTATTTCTGGTCCAGAATACCTGGATCTCTCAAGGCAGGCCCTGATGGATGTTCTCATAGGAATCGCGCGCTGCACAGACGAGGGTGTCGCGCACTCGGACATTTCTCACAATAACGTGATGTACGACAAGAAGGCGAAGCTTTTCAAGCTTATCGACATGGGCAGCGGGCGCGAAACAGGACAACAGAAACCACCGGGCACTGCGGGGTACATCGACATGCGGACGGCGGTAGGGAACGAAAAGAGTGACATTTACGCCGCCGGGCAATTGCTTGCGCATTTCGTCCGGGACCGCGCGGCCGCACCCGCACTTACGGGCTTCGGAGTCCGCCAGTTAACCCCCGATCGCTTCCCGTTCATGGAAGACCTGGCCGATATTGCGCCGGACGATAAACTTGAGATCCTGAACGTGATCCGGCGCATGACGCAGGTCGAGCCGACGGCACGCCCTTCCGCGGCAGAAATGCTGCGCGATCCATTTTTCGAAAAGTGCGCGTCTCGCGCTCAGGTTCATCAGTGTTACGAGAAACTGGATCAATGGGAAGAAAGCCGGCAGATCTCCGCCCGGTTCACGCAGTGCTATCCGCAGATCGAAAACGGTCAGGACAGAGACAGCATTTATGGAATGGTGTTAGATCTGAATGAAGCCTGGCAGGACGAGCAGCAGGATCGACAGGGCGATATCAAAACAATGCTGAATCGATTGCACAGTCGTTCAATTCAGCAGGTACTCAAAATTGCGGAAGATCGTCAATTGGAGAGCACGCTCGGTGCCGGCAACTTGCCTTAACGTGCAGCGAACGTTCATGGAAAATGACATGGCGAAGCTAGACTGAGCTCAACGGCGATGGCCGAGTCAGCTGTCAATCAGATTCTGAATCGTCGCATGTGCAAACGACAACAGATGCGGTGGTGGCCCCAGGGAGTTCACTTGCTTGCCAGGGTGCGATGTGCCGCCATCAACGGTGACATAACGAAAGGCTGGCGATGTTCAGGCGACGCATAGAAGACATACCTTTTGACATCGCCGTGTTCCTCGATCAGTTGCGGCGGGCAACGGAATCTCTACCCCAAGGTTCTCAACGCTCCCTCAACAAGAGGCAGGTTTAGTTTGCTTCAGCGGAAAGTAATGTTGGCTACGCGGACTGGTTGGCTTACCGAAGAACGGGGGCTCTTTGGGTACGATGGAACTACATTGCTTCGCTGAACGGCGTTTGGCTATCCTGGCGGTTCCCCGTCCAACTTTGGAAAAGAGCATCTCGACGCGGCTTTTTCGGGGCATCGAGATCGTGAGTGCTACTGTCGTCATCTGGCTCTGGAGAAGAGCAAAACGCGCGTGATCTGGCAGCCACGGGAAAGAGGCGAGAATCGGGTGACGTCGTTTGACAGCCGCTCAACGGGCCTTCGTGGCGCGGACTGCAACCGGCCGCGCAAAGCATGACGCGCCACGCCTGGCAGCGTGGCGATTTCTTTCACCACCGGCCTTAGGGTCGCCGGGTGGGACGGAAAAGCAATGGCGTTATTCAAGCCATCCGGCAAATCTTGGGCGCGCGGCAGGGGTGAACCGATCATATTCGGCAAAGTTGAACGCAAGAAAAACTGACAAGGAATTGTCAGGGGCCGCCGGCGCCCTCACCGACCGGCTCCGCGAAGCGCACGCCGGGCGCGCCGCGCAAGACCGCGAGCTGCTTCGCCACGTCGCCTGGCCCGGCAACTGGCGCGAGCGAATAGACGCCGTTTTCGCTCGGGCCGCCGACGATCTGCAGATGCAGTGGGACGAGCAGCGCCTGCAGCCGGCCAACCGGCATCGCCGGATCGGTGACGAGCCGGATTGTCGCGCGCGCGGCACCCGCATTGGCCTCCGACAGCGTGCGATAGTTCGCCGACGCGCTATCGACGCCGCGGCTGAAGCCGAGCGTCGCCAGCGCGCCCGTCTCCAGCAGCACGATGGCCGCGAGACCGCACGCGATCGCCGTCATGCGGCTGCGCCAGGGCGCCGACGACGTACCGGTGCGAACGGCCGGCTGCGCCTCTTCGTCGAAACGCTCCCACAGATGATCGAGACCGCGCTCGACGTCGGGACCGGTGTCCTCGCGCGCGGCCATCGCCGCGCACAGCTTGCGCTGCGACGCGAGTTCCGCCTGGCATCGTTCGCAATCGCGCACGTGCGCGTCGGCCAGCTTGCGTTCGGCGTCGGACGCCCGGCCGTTGACGATCCACGGCAACAGTTCCCATACGTGCAGATGAGCGAGTTCGCTCTCGGCTGGATTGCTCATCGAGCGCTCCCATCAAGGCCGGCCAGCGCCGGCAGCAGATTGCGCAGCTTGACCCGCGCATGAAACATTCTGGCCTTCACGGTACTGACAGGGCTTTCGGTTATCTCCGCAATCTCTTCGAGCGAATGGCCCATTACGTAGGCCAGTTCCATCACGATGCGCTGCTCCGGGGCGAGTTTCGTCAGCCCCTTGGTCACCCAGTCGGTCGTTTCGTGTTCGGCGAACGGCTCTGAGGACGGCCCGTCGAGGTCGTGAAGCTGTTCGGCCGGCAAGCCGCCCTGGCGCAGCGCCTTCAACGTGACGCGGTACGCAATACCCATGAGCCACGTCGACACGCGCGACTGGCCGCGAAATTCGCTGGCCTTTTGCCAGACGATCATGAAGGTGTCGTTAATGACTTCCTCGATCACGTCATCGCGCCGCGTGAAGCGGCCGAGAAAACGGACCAGCCGCCGGTGATACTCGCGATAAAGCGCAGCCAGCGCGGACTTGTCCGCCGCCGCGATGCGCTGCAGCAGCGCGGCATCTTCCGCATCGACGCTGCGTGCGGAAGGACGGACGTTGCCTGAGACGATCGGTTTCGGTGACATGTCGCTGTGTTCGCAATCCGCCAGATTGTGTGGATGACCGTGAGTGTCGCCGCCGGTGCGAAAAGTTGCGAGCGACGCAAAAATAATTCCGGGCCGCGGCGAGAGCTCAAGCGCGCCGTGGATGCCGGGGGCTCGCGCGCCCGTTCGTTGGCGCTCGCGGCGGCCCTGCCTTGCTATCCCCTTGCGCAGGCATATCGCATGGCGGCACGAAGGCCGTGCCATCAGGTCCGTCACGTCCGCACATTTCGAAGTATGGCGCACCGGGCGAATGCGTGTCGACAATCTGAAACGCGCCGGTGACATTGAAAACGATCACATGCGCGATGAGGTTGACTTGCACCGAACCGTCCGCATGCTGAAGCGCCGAGTCGCCGGTGAGTTCCGGCACCCGCCACGCGCTGAGATTCGCGCGCGCCATGGCCTTGATGATCTCGGCGCGCGCCTCGTCGATAGTCGACGGCGGCGGCCTGATCTTGCCCAGTTCGTGACGCAAGCGATGCAGCCGCTCGCGCGTTTGCGGCGTATGCATCAGCTTCGGGCGGTCCATCGGGGGTTGCTTGCAATGCGCGGCCGTCGACTTCAATGCTGCGAAGCCGGGAGCCAGCTTCGCCCTGGAATGCGCGGGCATTTGTGCGACGTCTGCATCGCCGATTGTTGACAATGCGAGCTCAGCAAGCGCCTGAACGCCGCTGTCCGCCGATACTTTGGACATGGTGACTTCTTCTGCTCCGATCGGGTGGCGCATACCGTACGCGAAAACGCGAGCTGCCCGGCGTGGGACAGCGAAGTTCTTTCTCCGTTACCGAAGTGTCGGCGTCGATCCGCCGATTGCCCTCGTTTCGCGCGGCGAGGTTCGCGGAACTGCGATAAAGTGCGAAGCCCCGATGGCAGCCAACGACACCACGGCATGCCGCATATCGAAACATCGTTCTAGAGGACCGGTAATGACGAAAGCAGATCAAGACGCAATTGAAGCCAACGTCGATGACCGATTGATTTCTCACGGCGGCAACGCGAAGAACGGGTATGAAGACCGGCTGCGGACCATCGTCGAGAGATTGCGCGGCGCGGGAGACGTTCCCGGCGCCACCGTCGAGCAGCAGGTCGCGCTTGCGAACGAGTTGTCCGGCTTCGAGCTCGGCAGGTTCCTGCTCGAGCATCGCGGTTTGAATGCTTACTGGACGCATCGGCTGGTCACGTATCAAGCCGGCGCGGCTACGCCCGCCGCGATGACCGCGCTCGAATCGCGAATTTTCGACGCGCTGCCGGCGGTGCTCGCGACGCGCGAACGCTTCGGCATTTTCCGTCGTGTGCTCCAGGCACTGCTTGCGCCGGGGATGGTGCTCGCATCGGTTCCGTGCGGCGTGATGGGCGAATTGCTGCTGCTCGACTACGCGGGTCTGGAAGAGGTCGAACTCGTCGGGGTGGATCTGGATCAGGCGGCGCTGGATTACGCGGCCGCGCTCGCCGATGAACGGGGCCTCGCCGCGCGCGTATCGCTGCATCGAAAGGACGCGTGGTCGTTGGGCATGCACGCCGGCTTCGACGTATTGACGAGCAACGGCCTGAACATTTACGAGCGCGACGACGGCCGTGTCGTCGCACTGTATCGCTCGTTTTTCGATGCGCTCAAGCCAGGCGGAAAGCTCGTCACGAGTTTTCTGACGCCGCCGCCTACGCTATCAACGGAGTCGCCGTGGGACATGGCGCAGATCGACCGCGGAGTGCTTGCGCTTCAGCATCTGCTCTTCGTGCGCATCATCGAAGCGCAATGGAGCGCGTTCCGCACTCATGCGCAAACCGATAGCCAACTGCGCGAAGCCGGTTTCGTGGATATCGAGTTCATCGACGACCGCACGCGTATGTTCCCGACTGTGGTCGCGCGCAAGCCGCTGTGATACGAGGCGCGTTTATCGCAACGTGAGCCGTGCCGCGTGGCGGATATGCTGCCCGGCACGACCGCTTCTCGACACCTACCGCGCGTGACTGGACGCGGCGGCGAGCGTCACGCGTTCAGCCGCCTTCAATGCTTCGTAAGTGAGCTTGTATTCCGGCGCGCGACGGGCGGCTTGCGAGTGCTTCAGCACATCGCGCACGGCCGATCCGTCAACTGTTTTCAGCAACGGATTCGCACCGCCCGCGAGCAGCGCTCGAACGACGTCGAGCTTGCCGAGCGTCGCGGCAAGATGCAACGCCGTGGTGCCGGTGTCGGGATGCACGGCGTCGATTTCCGTCACCGACGGCAGCATTGCTTCCACGGTGCGCCGATCACCGGAGCGTGCGGCCCAATGCAACGGGCGATACCCCGCGCGGTCGGGCGCATTCGCATCGGCCCGCGCGGCGATCAAGGCCGCAACGGAACCGGCGCTCGCACTCGCGGCCGCAACGTGCAGTGGCGCGAGCCCGGAGGTGTCCGCCTGATGCGCCGGCACGCCGTGGTCGATCAGCGCGCGAGTCAATTGCGCATCGCCCGCGGCCGCCGCGATATGCAGATGATTCCAGCGATATGTGGGATGCACCCAGCCGGCCTTCAACGTGCCTTGGCTCGCCGCATCGCGCAAGCCTTGAACGAAAGGCGTCGCCGCTGTCCGCGTGCGCATCGCGGTGACGCTCTGCCATTGCGATTCGAGCGCTCCCGGCGCAACCGGGAAATACGCGCCACGCACCGCGGCAAGGTTCGCGGCATCGCGCAACTCACCGACTTGCGCACCGCCCTGCGTGAGCCGCGCGCCGTATCGGGCGCTCGTCAGCGGCGCCTTGCCGGCTGCCGCCGGCGACGCTGGATCGTGACAGTGCGCCTCGATGCTTTCAATCAATCCATCGCGGTACTGATTGATCGACTTATGCAAATCGGCCAGTTCGGGCGTGGTTGCCGTGAGATGCGTGACGAGCGGCGTCCAACTGGCGAGGAACTCGGCTAGCGCCTTGCCGCCGTCGCGCAATTCGCCTCTGATGATCCGCGAGCACTCTGCTTTCAACGCGTCGTCCGAGAGTCCTTCGATCACGACACCGGCATCGTGCGTCGATGCGCCGTCCGTATGCGGAATCGGCAGTTCGAGTGTTTCGCGCAACGTTTCACGAGCGCGCAAGACGACCTCGACGCCCTCGTCATGTCCATACCCTCGCCCACTTCCGGATGTGAGCGCGTAGGCGTCCACCTGGCCCAGCCGGTACATGCCACGGCCCAGCAAAAACAATTGGCCTGCATCGTATGCGCCCCGGCTCGCATGATGCGCCTGACGGGCGGTCTGCACCTGCTGCCACATCAGCAGCGCGCGGTCCGCGCATTCGGTCAGACCTTCGCGCATGTGGTCGATACAGGTCTTGAGCAGCGCGCCATCGCCGGACATCTCGTGGCCGAGCGCCGCCACGTCGTGGTGGAATGCGGCCTTGGCGCTACGAGGCAAAGTCCTGTCGATCCGGCTCGCCCAATTCGACATCACGTTCCGTTCATCGGACGTCAATGGGCGACCCGGAACCGGTGCGGGATAGTCCAGCCGGGCATCGCTCGCGGCGAAGATGAGCCCGGGTATTGGCGGGCGCGACAAGCCGTACTCGGCCGCGAGGTCCGCAGGTTCCGGCATCGTGGGAGCCGTCGAACTGCTCGCCGCCGTCGCGGGCCTTGGTGCACCCGTTGATGTGGCGGCTGTGCGGGCATCGGTGCTTGCGCCACTCGGTCGATGCAGCGAAGCCGGCACGTTGCCGTGCAACTGTGGACGCTGCCGGGGTTGCTGCTGATGCCGCTGCGCGCGCATGGACGACGGCGTCAGCGCCGCAAACAGTCCCGCAGCGCGGCTGCGCAGCGGTGAACGTCTACGTGACGGCGCGCCAGACGACGTCGATCCCGATTGATCGTGCTCCGCAGCGTCGGCTGCGGCACTCGTGAATGGCGCGGAGGGGCTATCGACACGTTTCATGGCTGTCCTGAGATCGGTTTGGCGTGCCGGTCAGCGATGCAACCGGTCGACAACGCACCACGGCACAAACGCGCAACGCGAGTGACGCCGCGCGCGCATGGACTTGCACGAGGATCGCGTGAGCGACGTCTCCTGAATACGCGCCAAGTATCGCAAGCGCCGCGCGGCACACGATCGAGAGTCAGCGAAATCCGTATTCCGTCAGCGAACCGGTTCGATGAAGCCTGAACGGCAGGCCTGTTTCGCAGCGAGCGGCTGCTCGGCAACACGGCCGCGCTGTTTCGCCGGCGTCGCCGCCTATTCGCCGTATCTTCGTTGCTTGCGGATTGTCGGCGGCCACAATCGACTCGTCATAGGCTCATGCGTCGCGGATTTTTCTGGTTTCGCGCGGCGGCATCGGTGAGCCGCCGCCCGACCAAAGGATACATATGGTTCAGCCGATTCGATCCCCGCAACGACCTCACGACGTGCCAGAGCACGAAGTCGCAACGACCGGAGCAACTGGAGCAACAACCGGCGCGCAACGGGAACGCCGCTTGCGCGCCGGCGCGAACCCGCTCATCGCCACCTTGCCAGCGCATCCGTCGGCGGCTGAAGGCGCGTCGTCATCGTCTTCGATCGAAGCGACGCCCGTCGCGCAGCAACGGTCCGAACCCGCGAACCGTGCCATCGTGCTCGGGGCAAGGCAACGCGATATCGATGCGATACTCGCATTCGCCGATGAAATCCGTGAGATCGAAACTCAGTTGCTCGCGTTAAAGGCGCCTGCACAGTCCGATGCGCCCGATGCCCCGCCAATGTCGCAAGCCGAAGTGCAGCAGGCCATTGCGCGGCTCGAAGCGCGCAACGACATCGCGCAGCGCAGCGTCGATACGCTCGGCAAACAGTGCGAACGCGCGCGCGCGGTTGTCGAAAAGCTGAATGCGTCGCTCGAAGAAAAGTCGAGCCGCCTCGAACAATTGCATGAAACCCGTACCGCCGACGCGCCCATCGCGGCTCGTCCGTCGCAATCCGGCACGAGCCGCGCCGCACTGCGCGCCGCGCACGAGCAACGTATCGCCGTATTGGGGCAGCAGGTCCATCTGCTAAAGAACAGCCGCAGCAACGCGGCGCGCGAAGTGCAAGCCGTCGCAAGCCGCGATACGCTGCGCGCTTTGGGAGACGTCGGCACCTTCGAAATGATCGACCACGTGAGTCCCGAACTCGCGGACAAGGTCACCGAATGGCTGCACGGCCTGCAGCCCGCGCAAGGCCGGTCGTCGCGCCGTCCGCCGGATCTCGAGCGTCAGTTTCAGGAGTCTTTCGACACCGCGCTCGATCGCATTGTGCAAAGCGGTGCCGTAGAACCGCAAGTCAAGCCGGAAGACGCGTTGCAGGCGTTTATGGCGCTCGTGTTGCATCCCCGGCTTAAGCCGTTGTATCCCGTCGTCGAGCGCTTGCTGGTGGAGGACTTCGCTCGCTGCTTGCGCGTGTCGACGGTTGCACGACGGCAAGGCAAAACAATGGACTACATGAACGGGTTTCGCCGCTGGCTCGGTGTGACGCCCGCGCAAATCGCGACCCGCGAGGTGCTGCGGGCGTTCAGGAACGCGCAGCACAACCTGCAGGCCGCCGTGCAACGTCAATCGCCCGGCGTGACGTTCGGCGAGATGCGCTTGATAGGCCCGGACATTGCGCGCGCGGCCGGGCAGGTCGAGACCGTGACCACCGCGCTCACCGCGAATCGCGCGGCGTTTCAGGCCATGATCGAGGCGGTGGAGAAACAGTTCGCGAAGCTCATCGACATCGACGACATCGAAGCACTGGGTCAACATGTGGCGCCGAAACTCGACGCCTACTACAAGGACAGGATTGCCGAAGTGAACGCCGAGCGCACCAGGCTCACGCGCGAGGGTGTGCCGAAAGCGAAAACAGGTGAGTCCTTTGCGGTCGGAACAACCGGAAGCCATGGCGATATCGACCAACTGGAAATTCGCATCGGACGTCTGCAAGGCGAAATACTTCAATACGCGGAGCAGCACAAGAAAGAGTTCGAGCACTATGCGAAGCTCAGTGCGCGTCACATGACGGTATCCGACGAAGTCGAGGACATCGGGCAACAACTGTCGGCTCATCGCCAGACACTGAAGGATTTGCGTGATGGAGGTAAAACCCAGATGCGGCAGCGAACGGCTCGCGGCAATCAGAGCGAACCGATCGAAAACCGTCTCGGTCAACTGTGGGACAACGTCTCGCGCGAACCGGCGCTATTGCGAGTAATTTCGCGCGGCGCGCTGGAACGCGTGATCAAGGTGCACGTCGAACAGACATCCGGGCAGATGCACGCGCGGATGAGCAAGGTGATGCGCACGGGCACGTTCGTTTCGCGCGCCGGCGTACTGCGCGTGATTGCCGAAGTCGCACGTCATGAAATCGAGCAGCCTCAGTCGGCGCTGCTTGCGCAAGATCGTGAAGCGTTCGAGCGCATTGCGCAAGGCTATCCGCGCGGGCGCATCGACGCGCTCTGCCATCATGGTCGGACGATCGGTCACGGCGTGCGCAACAGCGCGCGCGGTGTCGAGGAATCGCGTACTGGCACGAGCCAGTACGCGCTCGAATGGATACGCGGCCAGGGCGCGCGTATCAGCCATTTGCATCCGTGGATATCGCCGTATTGAAGCGCGCGACGCGCATCGGATATGCGGAATATCCCGGCACTACCCCCATGGGCAACGCCGTCAGGTTCACGAATATGTCGCGGAGGCCGCCGATGCCTGAACGCGCCACGGCCCAACCCGCACAAATGAGAAGGGAATGACGATGGATATTATCCAAATCGCGAAGAAAGCTGAAATGCAGGTCCCGTTCGATGGACAAATCGGCCGCGAGACATGCCAGCGCGTATGCGGTTCGCCGTTGCAGCGCTTCGCGGATGCCATCCGTGCGGCCACCGCCGCGCAATCGGCAGCACAGCGCGAGGCCGAAGAGCATATAAAGTAGCCGCCGCATATGCGCAGCATCGGGACTACCGGGTCAACGCCAGATATTTTGCGCTGCTCATACGGTATCGCTGTGTCGATGCCTGCTTCGTCGATGATCTTTTGAAAGGAGCGCAGCCAACATGCTGCCGTGCGGGCGAGATCGGATGAGGCGGCTCCAAGGTTGGTCTTTGCTCTTATCGGTATTGACAGAGAGGTGGGTGCTCCCACGCCGATACGCAAACGCCGCGCAAGCACTCGCGGAAAGTGGATATACATTCACCGTTGGCTCGGGTCAGGTCGACGTGCATAGTCTCCCGTGCTGCGGCGAGGTCATCAAAACGGCGTAGCCGCGCAGCAACCCGAGTGCGAGCGCCGAAATCCATCAACGATGCTTCGCGCTCGGCGAACACGCGCGACGAGCAAGGGGCGTTGCGTGGCACGTTTTATTAGTACTACGGGGGAGCTACTCAACCGGCTATCGGAAAGGTTATGGGATGCGGCCAAGGTCGTGATGAGGGCAACTCTATGCCGATGCCGCTCGCGACGGCTGCGGTTGCAAGCCAATGATCGGCCTCTGGGCGCGCACACGCGGTGAGGCGCCGCGAATGCACGAATCCTGTGACCAGGCAATTCGTCACCACGTTCCAGGTGCCGGGAAGCCGCCCCGCTGGTGTGAGCGCTGCCTCGACCTGGCGACGGTTGGGCGTCGTTGATGGGTTGAACAAGCGGCATTGCACCGTTTCCGCAGGGCTTCCACTCGCTGCACGATCATTGGCCCCGCTTGATTTATCGACTCGTCTTCACTATGTTGCCCAGATCCAGCCCGTCTAGTGGAGTCCGTCATTGAACAGACTCCACAGCATGTCCTGTTCGATATCCCATGCCCTGTTGACTGCAAGTGATGCCTCGATATCATCAACTACGATGACGACCTGGCTGTGCCGATCGGTGTACAGGACTTCGATATTGATACCAGCGTCGGCCATTCTGCGCATAAAGTGGCTGAACTGTCCTCCTACGGATTGATTGAGTCTCGGGATGAGCACATCTCGTTCGGACAATACTTGTATGTTTGCAGCGAGAAGCGCACGACGGGCACTGGATACATCTTTAACAAGGAAATGTCCCACGCCACATCCGTCAACAACGAACACGCCGCCACCTTCAATGCGCACACCTGCTCTGTCAAGAGCGTCGGCCATCTCGGCTAGAGTACCAGGACGGTCCACTAAAGCAATTGCCAGGTTCTTCATGGAAAAGTTCTCAACCACCGTTCTTCGCCACGAATAAATCCTTTGCCCCCGGCTTCAGCACTACATATGCACGCCTCCACGGCTGATCGTCTATCAGGCGCCATTTGTGGCCGACGCCGATATTGTCCTCAGCGAGCAGGACATCTCCGGGTCGTACCACGAATGTCTCGCCGTCAGGGGTGGTGAATTCAAGCGTTCCCGACAGCGTAATCACGTATTGCGACTCCGGGGCAGCGTGCCAATCGTACGAGGAGTGCACCGGCGTTTCCTTGAAATGGATGGCGACCACATCAGTGCGATCCATTTGGTCTATCGTGCCCTCAAGCACATGCGATGCATGGTCGGGCCCAGTGTATAGCTTGAACGCTCGAACCCCAGCATCCATCGAAGTGCTTGCTCCCGTAGTCGCAGCGACAGCCCCACGAGCCCCCGAAATGCCTGCACCCGCAGTGACGGCGACAGCCCCAACGCCCAAGGCGCGAAGCAGATCGCGTCTGCCGTTAGGTAGGTTCATGGAGCTCGCCTTCGTTATCCGTTTCATGATGTTCCTCTCTGGCCGTGATACTCGCGATGAAACACGACGGGGATGCTGCGGCTCGCGCGCCGTTCCCTTCGTGTGCCTTCGTTCCAATGCCGATCGGGACATACCTATCCCGATCGGTTCAGCTACCGCAAACGCCTCACCTTCCGTACTGCGGCAGGACGCTTGAGAGCGCCCATGGCGCTTAAAGCGCCATGTCAGCCGCAGCCTTGTTCGGCCGGGGCGCACCCGCTCCCGCGGTCGAACGCGGCGCGACGGTGAGGTCGATCTGCGGCGGCGGCGTCAGCTGCAGCACGTCGCTGGTATAGGTCCATTCCTGATAGACCCTCGCCGGGCTGTCGTTGAGCCTGGTTCCGTAGCTCGGCACGATCTGCCGGATCTTTTCCTGCCATGCCGGTGTCGCGACCTTGTCCTTGAACACCTTCTCGAGCAGGCTGAGCATGATCGGCGCAGCGGTCGAAGCACCCGGCGACGCGCCCAGCAGACCGGCGATACTGCCATCCTGCGAACTCACGATTTCAGTACCGAGCTTGAGGACGCCGCCCTTCGCACCGTCGCGCTTGATGATCTGGACACGCTGACCGGCTTGCCACAGGCGCCAGTCTTCCTTCCTGGCCTGCGGGAAGTATTCCTTCAAGGCATTGAAGCGATCGTCATCCGACAACATCAGCTGACCGGCCAGGTATTCGACCAACGGAAACTCGTCGATGCCCACATGCACCATCGGCACGACGTTATGCACATTGGTGCTGCTCAGGAGATCGAGGTACGACCCGGTCTTCAGGAATTTGGTCGAGAATGTCGCGAACGGTCCGAACAGAATGATTTTCTTGCCGTCGATGATGCGCGTGTCCAGGTGCGGCACCGACATCGGCGGCGAACCGACGGAAGCCTTGCCGTAAGCCTTGGCCAGATGCCGGCTCACGACCTCCGGCTTGTCCGTCACGAGGAACGAACCACCGACGGGAAACGCACCGTAGTCTTTGGCTTCCGGGATGCCCGATGCCTGCAGCAGGTGCAGCGCACCACCGCCTGCACCGATGAACACAAACTTCGCGTCCACGTCCTGCTCGGGACCACCCGTCTGGGTCTTCACGTAGGACACTCGCCACGTACCATCGGCATTGCGTTTGATGCTTCGTACTTCACTGGAGAGCGAAAGCGTGAAATTGGGCTGGCTCTGCAGGTATCCGACGAACTGGCGCGTAATCTCGCCGAAGTTCACGTCGGTGCCAACGGGGGACCAGGTCGCCGCGACCTTCTGCGCGGGGTCGCGCCCCTCCATCATCAGCGGAACCCACTGCCTGATCTGGTCGAAATCGTCCGAGTACTTCATACCGCGGAACAACGGGCTCGCCTGCAGCGCATCGTAGCGTTTCTTGAGGAAACGGACGTTGTCGTCTCCCCAGACGAAGCTCATGTGCGGAGTCGAATTAATGAACGATCGCGGATTCCTGAGCACATCGTTCCTGACCTGCCAGGCCCAGAACTGGCGCGACACCTGAAAGGCCTCGTTGATTTCGACGGCCTTCGAAATGTCAATCGTGCCGTCCGGCTTCTCGGGCGTGTAGTTGAGTTCGGCCAACGCGGAATGTCCCGTGCCCGCATTGTTCCAGCCATTCGAGCTTTCCTTGGCCACGCCGTCGAGGCGCTCGATCATCATCATCGACCAGTCGGGCTGGAGCTCATGGAGCCACACGCCCAGCGTCGAACTCATGATGCCGCCGCCCACCAGCAGGACATCTACCTTTTTCGTCACGCCGGCTTGCGCGGAAAACGCGCTCGCCGAAAGAACCAACCCCAACAAAACCGCTCTTGTCGACTTAACCACTATGAATAATCCTTCTCAATATGCACAAAATCTTTGTCGAGGTTTCAAATTGGACGCCTTATGGCCGTTCTTCGTGCAACAACTCGCCCAGTCGGCGCCCCGATCAGGAATGCGACGGCGTTGCGACCTGATCGGCTGGCACCTGCCTGCAAGGTGGTACTGCTCAGGTGCATGGGTGACGGTTTGCTGGTCGCTTCGCCACCACGCATGCGCTTGATGGCGGCCGCAATATCGCCGCTGCGATGAGCCTCGGCATTCTGCGGTGATTGCGTCGACCGGTGCGGCGCGTCTGGGGCTGGCGGGCCCGACTTTGAGAAAGCCGTCGCAAGGCTTTGCAACGCGCGGATCACGCCGTTGGAACTACGCGATCCGCGCGCCGACATAGCAGGCGCGGGAGACCTCCTGTCCGCGCTCGGCAACACTTCAGTTTGCCGTATGGTCCTTCGAACGTTTGTCGCCTTCATCAATTCCTCGCCTGTCACGTACGGTGTCGTGATGCTAGGGCGCCAACGCCGTCGAAAGAGCGCCAGAGGCCGAAAACCTGGCCCTCCATGCGAACGTTCATGCTTCTCGCCGGACACGCGTGCTGCGCGGCTCCGCCAATCGATGTATCGTTACGTCGATTGCCGCGGGTCTCACCGACTGCGATCCGCAGCCTGTCAATTATGATGAATTGCTGAATACTCTTCGATACATGAAATCTCTGAAGCGTTCGACCCGTGCGGGCGACCCGCGCGACGTCGACGGCGATGTGCCCCGGCTCGCACTCACTTGTCCGCCGGAACAGTTTGCCGCGTTGCTCGAAAAGCACTTCGAGCAGATTCGCGACTACTGCGAGCAACTCGACCTATGTCTGTCCGAACGCCGCTATGCGGAGGCGCTGACGATCGCTCGCCGGCTGACCGGCACGGCGCAATGCCTCGGAACATCGGGCGACAACATCGCCGCGTTGCGCGAATACGAACACGCGCTCGAACTCGAGCAGACCGACGCCATCGAGCGGGCCGGCGGCAACGCGCAAATCGTCGCCTTCCGCCTGTGCGTCGCCATCAAGGAAGCACTCGCTGATCAGTCGGCGAAGCGCGACTGTTCCAATTGACGCATCATTTCCCGCACGCAGCCTTCGGCACGTGCGCTCATATCGTCCCAGGCGCCGGATGGGGGCGCGGCGAGCAACAGCAACACGTCCATTGACGAACGCGCATGCCCGCGCCGCTCAGCCCGAACAGAACTCGTTCGCGCGCGCCTGCTGCGCTTGCCGGCGCGCACCACCAAACACGTGCTCGACGATTTCCGGCGAATAGCGATAGTTCCACCTCAGTTCGGCGCCCGGTTCGATCTCGCGTCGGGCAAAGAACGCGCGGATCGAGAAGTGCCGGCCGCAGCGCGACGACGCATCGAACGTCAGCGCCTCCATGTTGTAGCCGTCGTCATCGGCCTGGGCAACCGGCGCGCCTTCGGCGTCGTACGCGAGGGACGTGTTCGCCATCGCCAGAATGTTCTCGCCATCGATAAAAGCGACGGCATTGTCCGAATTCGCGCTCAGCACGAACGATTCCTCCACGCAGGAAAAAAACATCGCCGCGCTCATGAGCCGGCCGCCATAGACGCCGAGACATTCGCCCGCGCGGATCGCCCGCGCCGCGAACGCGCCGCGCTCGCCAATGAGCGTGTGCTCGCGCGCATCGCGAAGGTCAGCGGGGCCGATCGTGCGGCAGTACATGGCGTTTGCATAGGCATCGGCGCGCGCGTGGTCATGCAGACCCGGATCGATATAGCGCTGCACCGCGGCGAGATGCGAGTCCGCCGTCGCATTCGGCGCCTGCTTCGAGCGCAACGCGACGATGTAAACGGGATTCGACAACTCGTCGCGATACGGATAGCGGGCGTCTATTTGCGGCGAGTACGGCAGACGCGGAATCGCATGATCGTGTTTGAACGCTTCGAAGGCTTCGCGCAGCGACTGCATGGTCTGGTCCGCGGCGAGCGCGTCGTCGACCAGCAACTCGTCGATTTGCGCCTTCATCGCGGGCACGATATCGAAGATGGCTTCATGCCGCGCCACCAGTCCCGGCATGCGCCGCGCCTCCGCAATGCGCTCGCGAATCGTGTCGACAAGCGCTTGCGCGCGCGGTTGGATCGTTACAGTCATCGTGCCTCGCTTTGCCGTATCCGGCTGGAATCGCATGTCTATGGATAGCGCGACGTTAGCCAGGACCGCCCTCGTTCGCGCGGGACGGCGGCGAAACCGGTGCGCCGGCAGCGAAGTCAGCGCGGCGCTTCGTTTGCGGCGCCATGGTGTCGCCGCGTGCGCCTGGCGCAGGAGCCGCACCGGTCTACGCTCCGATATCCGCGCGAGCCGCAGACCGGCCGCTCATCACATCGCGAATGCGCACATCCGCGGCACAAGGAGCATCCGATGCCCGATCGAATCACTTCATCGCCCAGCATTTCTACCGTCGATAGACCGGACGCCCAGCCGGCACGGGACCACGCCACCGGGCGAGGCAATCGGCCTTCGCGCGCCTTGAGCGCCGGCTTACAGGAAGGGCCGGGAAGCGCGTCTTCGTTGCAGAGGCGAACCCCGGGTGCGCCCGCGCCGCGCACGTTGCGGCGCACGCTGTCGCACAGCGACATCACCGATCGCGTCGCGGCCTTTTCGCGCCGCTTTCAGGAGGATCAGGAAACATCGCCCGTCGCGCGCTTCAGCGTCATGCACGCGCGTGATGTGCAGGAGCGGCCGGCGGTTCCACCGCAGAGGGACACAGCGGTGGAGACCCCGGCAACGGCGTCGGCAACGGCGGCGGCGGCCGGCAGCGCAAGCAATCCGCCGGACGCGACCGGCATCGCAAGCGGGACAAGCGAGACAAGCGAGACCAGCGCGACAAGACCGGAGACCACGGCGACCACGCACGCCGCGCCCACGCCCGAGCCAACCACCGCCGGCTCACATGAGCCGCAGAGCGGCCACAGCGCCCCCGCCCATCCCTATGCGGTCCCGTACTTCGCTCCGCATCCGGAATCGAGCTATGCGTCTTACGCGTCCCATGCGTACGCGCCGCACATGCAACCGTGGGCGGCCCCCTACCACGCGCCCTATCATCCGAACTGGAACTGGACGGCCCAGCATACGCATCCCGCAACGGCATCCGCGTTTTCACCTCACGGATACGCTGCCTACACGCAACCGCAGCACTGGCAACCGGTGCCAAGCTGGAGCATGCCGTCCTATCACAGCCGGGTAGTCGGCGCGAACAGCCGGTTTGGCTTCAGCTACGGCTCCGGCGACGGTCCCGTCGGCAAGCAGATGCACATCGGTTTCCATTTCAACGGACGCTTTCGCACGCTAAGCTTCGGCCTCTATCCGAGCGCGTCACAGCCGTTCTTCGTGTCGACGCACAGCGGTCGCATGAACGCGATGCCACCGCCTGTCTGGACGTCGGCGGCTCCGTGGCACACGCCGCCCGCGTATCACTACGGGCCCGCCGGGCATGGCTATCATGCGGCTTACGTCGCAAGCGGAGCGGCGGCTCAGGGCCAACCGGCGCAGGTCTCCGATCATACCGGCAGTGCAAGCCCGGCGCGCCCGTGGCACACGGTGCTCGGTGTGCCGCGGGAGCACGCGACGCTTGAACTCGTGATGCAACGCTACCACCTCAAGAAACGACTGCTGAACCCCACGACTGCCCACGGCAAAGTGGCACTCCTCGAACTGCAGGCGGCCTATCGAAGCGCCCTGGAAGCGCTCGCCGCTCGCGGGCCGGAGCAAGCGCCGCCGCGAACGAACGCAGGCTGAATCTCGCCGCTTCATTCATCGATGCAGATCGCAAGACCGGAAAAAGCGCCTCGCGGGGCGCTTTTTCCACACACGTTGGCCGACGCGAGCGCCGGCAGCCAGACAACGTTCAGTGCACCGCGGCGTCCAGCGGGCGCCCGGTGAGATCGACACCCGCGTTTGCATACGCCTCGTCGCACGCGGCGCGCAAGGCATCCGGGTTGATGTGCGGACCGTCATTGACCCGACCGTCACCGGACGAACGCAAGCCCTTTTCCACGAAATCGCGGGTCAGCACGTGCTGTTCGAAAGCACGCACCTTCGGACGCGCCTCCGTGATCACGCGATCGTAGTTGCCTGTCTTCACTGCGACGCGCGCTTCCGGCGTCAGTTTGTCGAGCAGCGGCTTATACATGTTGCCGGTTTCCGCCCAGGTGTCCTTGACCTGCGGATTGAGCGCGTCCGAGCCGAACAGGAAACGGTCCGGAAACTCGTTGATAAGCGCCGCCCACGCATGCACGGATTCGTGATCCGGCACTTCGGTGCCATCGGGCTGCGTCTTCATGACGATCTGACGCGCCACGCGCGACCACGAAATGTCGATGTGGATGTGGCTCATCTTCGGATCGGAGAGGATCGTGCGCAGATTGTTCGCGTGGTCGATCGGCTTGCGCACGAAGCGTCCGATACCTCCGCAATGCGCCCAGATCAGCGTGGTCTTGCTGGTCTCCGGCGAGGCAAAAAGCTTCTTGAGGTCGTTCAGATACTGCGGCTGGCCGATGCCGTTGGCCCGCTGGTTCTCCGTCGAATCGACGTCGCAATGCAGCACCACCGGCATGCCGATCACGCCGGCCGTCGCCACCAGATGCTTGAATGACTGCACGTTGTTGGTGAGATTCGCCTGGCGCGATCCCTCGTATTGCTGCTGCACCAGTTCCTTGTGGATCGTCACTTCGCCCACGCCGGTAAACATGCCCGGGTGCGTCGCGAGCTTCAGGAGCAGCGCTTGCGGACTCAGCGGCGAACCCAGGTGCAAGCCGGTCACCATCGGATCCAGGCGATCGCGCTCGGCATGAGAGAGCTGCGCAATCTGCATGAACAACGCGGTGTCGGCATCCACCTGCTGGTTCAGCATCAAGTGCGCGCCTTGCGTGATTTCCTTCTCGACATCCTGCGTCAACTCATGCGGCTGGATGTTGGTGTACTTCTGCTGAACGTAGTACGACTCGGCGGGAATGTTGTTGTGGTTCGGCGCGTGAGTGTGCTCGTCATGGCTGCCGCACGGCATCACGTCGGTCGGAATCGGCGACATCACGGCGCGGTGGATGCCGACCTCGTCCATCATCTTCAACATCTCGCGCGGCACCATGCCCTGCTGCACGTAGTTCGTCGGGTGGAAGTGCGAATCGGACATCCAGTCGCCGGTGGCGTTGCGGCTCGCGTGCGCATTCTCCAGCGGGTGCTGCGCCATGGTGTCGACGGTGGCGGTCAGCATGGCGGACAGTTCAGGCGTGCCGCGCAGAGCCTGCGAAACCGCGCGCTTCTGCCCCTCTGCGCCAGGTCCCGCGGGAGACACGTCGAAGCCTCGCACCGACACGCTGTTGTCGTCGAAAAAGCGGGTGTGAGCGCGCAGCAGCTTGTCCGCGCCGGCCCGCACCGGCGGGTTGGCGCTCTCGCCACCGCCGGTTGCGGCGCGTTTGGGCGCCGACGGCTGCGGGCTCCCCGTGCCGCCTAGCGACGTTGCGCCGCGCTTGCGCGAAGTGCCGCCGCGGCGCGCGGCGGATTCGCCGGTGCCGGACGAGCCGGCCTCCGAGGTGTGATCGGTCGCTGACGTGTGAGCCGAATTGATGCGAGTCATGTCTTTCTCCAAGAGAGTTTCAGGGTGGCGCGCGAAAGCATGCTAGGCGCCACCCGGCTCCCTCCTTCGCGGTTGCAGCGAAACATGGCATCCCCTAACGAAACCCGACGCAACTTCGACGAAACCTGTGCAGACTCATCGATAGCCGGCCCTTCTACACCTCACGCTTTCGAGCGCAGCAGTTCACGCTGCGCGAGCACGCTTGCGGAAGCGACGCCGCCGATCGGCGTAATCACGCCCGGTGTGCTGTGCACACGTCCCGCCACTTCGTTGACCGCGATCCGCTCCGGCAGCCACGACGCGCGCTCGCGCAGCATGGCGTCGAGCGGACGCGACCAGTCCTCGCCCTTGCCGCCCGCGGTTTGCGCGGCGGCGTCATGCATGCGTTCGAGCGCGCGATAGACGTCGCCGCGCCGCGCGTGCTCCGGCTTCAGGCGGCGCCGCACGAGGAACGTGTGATTGGAGCGCTGATGGCTCTGCAGCATCGCGAGGTCGGCGTTCAGCTTGACGACCGCCGTCGGATAGTCGCAGTTGTGATTGTTCCGGTACATCTCGATCCATTCTTCGCGCGAGCTGTTGACCGCCGCGGCGAAGGCGTTGAACGACGCGAACTGTTGATCCGCGAAGCAGCCGCGATTGAGGAGCCGCCCTTCGCGCTCCGGCAGCATCACGCGCGCGGCAACGAGCCGCTCCGGCAGCGCGCCGCCGACCCCGAGCGGCGACGCGCCCGGCAGCCCGCCCGTCAGGTCGCCCTTGTGCCAGGCGGGGCCGACGCCGGCCGTGCCCTGCGCGGAGACGCGCACGCTCGAGGTCACGGTGCGGCGGTCGTAGCGGAGCGAACCGGTTGCCTCGTTGACGGCCGTGTCGTTACGGCTGTTCAGGTCCACGGTCACCGTGCCGTCGAGCCCGAAGGTGCCGCGTGCCTTCGACTGCGGACCAGCCACCGAAGCGCCCCCCGTTGCCTGAATGCTCTGGCGCGATGCCTTGGTCCTACCGTCCTGCCAGCCGATCGAAATATCGGTGCGCTCGCCGATGCGCGCGGCAAGACGCTCGAACAGCGAGGTTTCGGCGCCCTTTTCGCGCACCGGTTCGCGGGCTTCCTCGAACAGAAAGTCGACCATGTCGAGCACGGTTTCGGTGGTGCGCGGATCGTCGTACTTCATCGCGACCCAGTCGAGGTTCTCGTCGGTAAGACGCTCGCGGGCGACGCGGATCATCACGCCACGCGGCTCGCGCAACTCGCGATCGACCGGCGCGATGCGCAGTGAGCCGCCCAGGCGCAAGCCGCAGAGCCAGTCGAGACGCCTGGCGTAGCCGATGCGGGCGCCCACCTTTAGCTGCGAGCGCTTGCTGTGTTCCGTGCCGATGAAGATATCGAAGCCGACGTTATTGCGCTGCAGGGTCACGAGCGCTCGGCGGCCGCGGTAATGCCCAACCGTGAGTTCGCCTCCGAACGGCAAGTGGTGATGCAGCCCCTTGGTGGCCGACACGGAAAGACCGCGCGTGCTGAAGCCGTAGCGCGCACCGTCCGCGAAAGCGACCTGGGTCGATTGCTGCAGATCGTTGATCAATTGACGCAGCACGGTTCTGACTTCCTCGCGGCCCAATCGCTCGGGCTTGAGCGCCTTGGCCTCGCCGACCTTCTCGGCTTGAGCGAACGCGGTTTTCACGTCTTGCCATCGATGGACGTGGAAGCGCTTCGCGCAGTCGCGCAACGCGCCGAGGTCGAGCAGTAAGGGCGCGTCGTCGCGTTGCGCGACGCTCGCCACCGGCTCGCGATTTTCCAGCGCGGCCCTGGTTGCTTCGTCCACTTCCAGATCGCCGATGTGCGCCGCGGGCCGCGCGGCAATCGCCTCCAGCGCCGCCGCCGCGGCTTCACGCGCTCGCGCCTCGGGACCGTCCGGCGCGCCGAGCGCGAGACGCGGGCTGCGCAGCGAGGCGGCCAACGTCGCGCTGGCCGCCTTGAGCGCGTCGGCATAACGGGTTGCCTCTTTCGTGTACGACGCAAGCGCCGCGCTTGACGTGCCGAGCATCATGCTGCGCAACGCGGACTTCTTCATGCCCCACATGCGCTGAAAGAACCAGTTGGCCTTGTCGAGCCGCAACATCCCGCGCGTCACGAAACGATTCATCCGCGTTTGCGCCTGCTTCAACGGGCTGCCTGGCGCGTCGCTGCGAAAATCTTGGCGCCACGCGAACAGCGCCGCGGCATCGCGCGGCGTGCTCGAACCCGACAGCGCACGCAGCACGCGTGGAGCGAGGTTGCCTTTGTCGTCGACCGTGGCGTGCGCGGCGGCGAGCGCCGTATCGAGATTGGCGGGCGGCTCGGGCAACGCATGCCACGCTTGCAGCACCGCGAACGCGGTCGCATTGTCGGTGCCCGATGCGCCGCTATGGATGAGCCTCTTCAGTACGTCGAACCCCAGGTGGGTATTTGCGAGCGAGCGGGCAATGCGCCACGCGTCTTCGTGCGTGGTTTCGCCTGCGTCTTCCGACGTGATTTCCTCGGCGGACGTTTCGCCCCCATGGCTTACCCGGACAGGCTCGTCATTCAGCGGTGGCTGCTGTTCCGTCGTTGCGACGGAGGGGCGCGCGGCGTTCGGGTCGAACGCCGCGGCCCGCTGCGCGATCCCTTCGATGCTCACCACTTCCGGCAATGCCTGCAATGCCGCCGCCGCGCGTGCCGGTTCGTTCGAGCCGAGCGCGGAGAGCACGGCATAGCCGAGCATCAGCGAAGGCGCGAATCGGTGGGTGCTGTCCGTTGTGGATGAACCGGCTTGCTCGATGGCCTCGCCCGTGGCGGCGTGGACGGCCTCCGTGGGCTGCGCCGCCTCGGCTAGCAATGCGGACAGGCTGGCGACAGGATCGGCTGGTGCGGGGTCGGGGTTCGAGGTGGTGGTGACGTCGTCGGCGTTGTTGTTCTCGTTGACGTCGGCGCTCCCGTTGACGTTACCCTCGCTTGCCGTCCCCGCACCGTTGCCGCCCGCCGCGCCGAAGTACTCCCGCACCCAGCTATCCAGCCCTTCCCGATGATCCAGCCAATGCTCGAGTTCGGCCGCATCGCGCGGGCGTCGATTTGCGTGCGCCGCGACGCCATTCGCCGACTTGTCCGCGCGCTTCGCCGTGAACTTGCCGATCGTCTTGGCCAGCATGCGCTGCGCCTTCGCCGCGCGCCGCTGGGCGGATGCGCTCGTACCCGGCGCCGGGCCCGCCCTGCTCGCCTCGCCCCAGTCGCCGGACGGATCGAGTGGGCGAGCCGGTTTCTGCGGCGCAATCCGCACAGCGTGTGCCGGAAAAGAGCGGCCGAACCTGTTCGCGCGCACGAACGGTATGCGCCACTCGGTTTCCACGAGCGCCCGGCGGTCCGTCGGCACCTTGGGTGTCGCGTACGGCGGACGGCTCAATCCAAGCAGGCTTTTGAAGCGCTCACGCGTGGCTGCGAAGCCTGCCTTGGCGCCCGCCCGCGCGCCTGGCGACGCGGGTTGCACGCCTGCTCCCGTCGACCCGGCGGGACTCGCGGTCGGTGCAACTGTCGTCGACGAGCGCGGCGTTCCCCGCAGCATCGACGTCGCATTCCGCAACATGTTGGTAAACCGCATGTTTCCTCCTCCGATGCCGCTGATTATCGGGACTGCGTATGACATGAGCGGCCAACCGGCGAAACCTTATCGACCGGAGCGAAACCTTCGATCTTCCCCGCGATGGTGGTCCGGTGAGTTCGCCGGCGCGCACTGCGTTTCGCTGCAACGGCAGCCGGGCCGCCGCATCTCGCGGCTACGCTGTCGATACCCCGGCACGCCCGCTCTCGCGCGCCACTTCGGCATCCGCGCAAGCCGCAGCGGCCTGCGTCCAATGGTCCACTTCATCTCAACGCCCATGACTCCTCCTAAAGTATCCAGTTCGGGCCACACGCACGAGCCCGTGGCGACCGGCGACGTCACCGCCGGCACGTCGTCTTCTGCCGCGACGGGACCGCAAACGACGCGGCCCACGGCAAGCCGCCGCCGCGACGGTTTCTGGTCGAACCTGAAGCGCACGCTCGCGCCGCGGCCGGTGACGGTCTCGAACTCGCTGTTGGGCTCCGTCACGACAGCGCGTCCCACGACCGCACGCGCGAAGATCGGCGTGACCGAAGATCAGCGTCACAAGCCCGATAAAAATGCGACGCCGCCCGCGGCCGTCGCGAGGCACAAGCACAACGTCGCGCTGACACTCGCGGGAACCGATAAGAGCGCGCCCGCCGAACAGGTCGTCAGCGAAGGCGGTGCGGCGTCGGTCGCGGCGCGGCTCTTCAATCCGTCGGGGCTCGGTCCGCAGAAACCCACGACGGATCTCGCGAGCGAACTGGAAACCTGTCTCGGCGCACCGGAAGCCAGCGACATGGACACTCAGTTGAAGGCAGCGGCCCGTCAGGAGCTCGTGCTGCGCCGCATGAACCAGGCGTTCGGCGCCGATGCCGGACGCGCAAGCGCAGCGCTTCGGGACTTGCGCGGCGCGGGTGCGCTGCTCGAAGTGAAAGGCGGCGCGTTCGAACTGGCGCACCGGCTCGCGGTATCGTCGCTGGGTTACGGCACGCTGTGTAGGTTGAGCGGCGACGTCGCCGCCGACGCGGACCCGGTCAAGCACGCCATGCGCGAAGACGCCACGAAGCTCGCGCTGCGCGCGACCAACGCGTTGATTGCCGCGCTGCCCGAAGGCCATCCGCCGCCGCAGAGCATGGATGAAGTCGTCGGCCTCGCGTTGGCCGCGCTCCCCGAACATCAGCGTCCGACCGGCATCACGAACGTGCCGCCGTCGCAGCGCATGAACGGCGATGTCAGCGTACCGGCCAAGGCACTGCTAGCCGCGGTGCAGCTTGCCGATGATCCGTCGGCCGAACCTGAGCGGCACCTGAAGTCCGCGTATTTCACGTGGCGCTGCGGCTTCACGCATGAAGGGCCCGGCACGCTGCTCGCGCATGCGCAGAACCGGTTCTTCAAGCTATCGCGCTACGCACGGCGTGCCAGCCAACCTGGCACGCTCGCGAACCTGCGGCGTATGTTCGGCTTCAACAAGTCGCCGATGTCCGCGCTTGCGCTTGGCACAGGCGGCGCGAGCCTGCGTCATCCCGAGGACGATTTGCTCAAGGCGGATGTGATCTGGCAGTTGGGCGGCGCGCTCGCGGCGCGCACGCAAACGCATGGCGACGGGCCGCCCGATTCGCGCATTGCCGACGCCGT
Organism: Burkholderia sp. OK233; assembly: GCF_900230185.1. GTDB lineage: Bacteria > Pseudomonadota > Gammaproteobacteria > Burkholderiales > Burkholderiaceae > Paraburkholderia. The sequence continues at coordinate 5,807,985 of NZ_OCSR01000001.1, read as the reverse complement.
GCAAGCCGCGACGCTCGAAGCGTGGTATCAGCGCGTGGCGCACAAGGGCTGGCGTGACAAGACCAGCGTGCCGAAGCACATGCGGCATGCGATCGCCGCACGCGCTGCGGCACTGACTGGCGTCAGCGAAACGGAAGTCAAGCTCAGTCCGGAATATGCCGCGCTGAAATCGCGCACCGGCTCGCGGCTCACGACCGCGACGCTGGAAAGCTGGATCGACCGCTTCGAAGCCAGCGAGCCGCGCGACGCAACGCCTCAGCCGACGACGCAACAGGCATCCGAACAGCTGAACGAAACCGACGAAATCACGGCAGTGGAAACGCAGACCACGCCCGCCGCGTCGCAAGCCGCGCAATTCAAAGCCGCGCTGAAAAGCCTGACGACGCTCGAGCGCAACGGCGAGGCAACGCCCGACCGCTCCACGCTGCAGACCGTACTTGAAAACTTCAGGCGCGTCATCACCGAACCGCGCATGACCTACGACGTGCGCCTGTCGGACGGCGGACAGTTCGGCATCAACACCGGCGTGGCCGAACTGCTCAACTTGCCGGGCGCGAGCAAGCTGCCGTTCGTGCTCGCCGGACCCGATATCAAGTTGATCCACGGCCGCCACGCGATGATCAACGGCGGTTCCTCGGCGAATCACGGGCAATTGTTCATCGGCAGCGATCGACGCTGGGCGTCGCATGCGGGCGTGAGCGCGGCAGGCGGCGTCAATCTGTTTCACAAGAGCTTCCAGGCGATCGGCTCGGCGCAAGTCTTGCCGGCCGTGTTCGACGCGTCGCAGCCGAAGGGCGTGATGGTGCGCGCGCGGCTTCAGCCGACCGGCACGCTGCCGGCCGGGCAGCAGCCCGCAGGCGAGCCCGACCCGTGGCGAGCGAAGATGCTTGGCGTGATCGATGCGGCAACCGCGAGCGGACCGAACCGCGGTCTGCCGCACGACGCGGGGTCGATGTGGGACGCCATTGCTCACTCGTTCTACAAGGATCCGGACGTGTCGGTGAACTGGCTCGACTCCAAGGCGCAATCGCTTTCGACGACGGTCAACGCGTCGGCGGGTGTCCGTTACGAACACGATGGATACAAGATCGGCCCGTCGGTGCAGGGGGGCGGCACGAAGACCTGGTTCACGCGCACGCGCCGTCAGGAAACCGGTCCGCTGAAAGCCGAGTTCGCGGGCAGCAGTAGCGCGCGCATGGCGGGTGCATCGGCTACGCTCGTCGCCGGCCTCGCGCCGCAAGGCAATTTCGCCGACGAGACAGGCCATGTGAAATCGGTCGTGCTGCCCAATGTCTCGATTGTCGGCTTCGGCACCACGGTGCTTCAATCGGAGACGGGTTCCACATGGCGCATCGCCGAGGAAGACGGCCACATCGACGCATCGCTCAGCTATCGCGACACCACCTTCACGAGCATGAAGAAGTTCAAGCGTTACGTCGACAGCCGCCGCGCATCGTGGGACGACACGTACAACAAGCAGCCCGCGGGCGCCGCGCAACCCGAGCCGATCGACAATTATCTCGCGCGAGTGGATCAGGACGCGCTACGCGGCAACCAGCTCTTTGCGGAACGTGTCTGGCTCAAGCCTGAAGCGGCGAGCAAGATCAACGTTCTGCGCGAGCTGCGCGACGCGATGGTACCGCCGGGCGTGAAGCCAGGCAAGGGCGACCTTGCGCAGATCAACGAGCGCAATGCGCAGATCGCCACGCTGCTCGAGGCGGACGACAGTTGGGATAACCGCTTCCTGTACTCGCTGGAAACAAACGGCGCGTCGCGCGCGCTTGGGCCGAGCTTTCTCGCAACGCTGCAGCGCGTCACCGAGGTGTCCCATCCGCGTCAGTTGAGCGTTCTGCGCGCGGAGCGGCCGGTCACGCCTCCGGAGCCTGATGGTTCCTGATCGCTAGTCGTTTGCCGGTCTTTTCCGGTTCGCCGGTAAGGGCGGCGCCGCATCGTCTTCCTGCGCCGTCTGCTCTCTCCCCCGCCACCCCTCCCCGCCGATTCGCCGCCACGCTTGGTGTTTCGTTTTACGAAACAGCGCAATAAAGCCAGTCTCTTACGCTTTGTCACGGGACGATCGCTATGCTGCGGCCGTCGCGCGGCCACCGGATTTCAAATGCGCAGCGTGTTCAAAGCCGCTGCGCTTCTCTCATCGTTTACTGTAAGAGGCTATTCATGAGCAAGATTACCAATGACTCCGGCAGCAGCGCCATCCAGGCCGATCTGCAGCAACTGGAGTCGGACCTGAAAGGCGGCGGCAAGCTCGGCAACAACGATATCGAGAAGCTGCTTGAAATGATCCTCGCGATCATCGAACAGAAGGTGAACGGCAGCTCGCAAGGCGGCAATCCGTCTGCCGGCGGCGGCGGTGGCGGCGGCGATAACTCGACGCAGGGTCCGAACTCCACGCAAGGTCCGTCGACCGACAACACCGTCGATCCGAGCAACGACTCGAACGACGTGCAAAGCCAGATCATGTCGCTGTTGCAGCAGATCCTGCAAATGCTGCAACAGTCGTCGCAAAGCGGCCAGGGGCTCGACAAGCAGACCGCAAGCATGATCGACGATATTCTCAAGCTGCTGCAACAGATCCAGGGCGCGCAAGGCGGCGGCCAAGCCGGTGGTGGTGGTGGCGGCGGCGCGAACAAGGGTGGCGATCAGAATTCGCAGATCCAGGATCTGCTTTCCGAAGTGATCCAACTGCTGCAACAGCTCCAGGGATCGTCGCAAACCGACGGGTCGAACAACAGCGACTCCGATCCGAACAGCACGAGCGACCCGAGCGACACCAGCACGAACGGCACTGACGGGTCGAACAATGACACGAGCGGCACGACCGATCCGAGCACGCTCACCAACGAACTGCTCAAGCTGCTTTCGCAATTGCTGCCGATGCTCAACAAGGCGATGAACGAGAAAACGTCGACGAATTGAGGCAATTCCACCCACGTCGTCGCGCGTCCCCGCTGGCAGGCCATCCGATCGGCTCTGCCTTGCGTGGGCCGCGCGCATTGAGGAGCACACCATGAGTATATTTTCGAAAATCAAGCATGCGTTCCAGCATATTGGCCACGACATCGAGAAGGCCGCGAAATCGGTCGCGCACGGCGTCGAGCATGTGGCCCATGTGCTGGAAAAGGATTTCAAGAAGGTGCTGCAGGACGCACTGGCAATGACCGAGGCGCTCATGCAGGGCAATATGAAGCTTGCCATGCAAGACCTGCTAAAGACCGCCGATGACGTCGGCAAGGCTGCGACGGACGCGGCCACCGCAAGCGCCGAAGCCACGCTCGAAGGTTTGCAGGGATTGCATCTCGGCAAGGGTTTCGACAAGGTGTTGAATAGCGTCGAAAAGGGAGTCGAGACGGTCAAGAAAGACGTCAACGAGGGCGTCGACGCCGCTGCCCAGGACCTCGTGTCATCCGTCGAGGGCGTCGTATCCGGTTCCGTCAACGCGTTGAAGGATCTCGCGCACGGCGATTTCAAGGGCATGATGAACGACCTGGCACAGGTCGGGGAGGATGCGCTCGAAGTCGCCGCCGACCTCACGCCCGAGGGCCTGGGGACGACCGTCGCAGCCTCGACGCTCGCCGCGGCGCATATCGGCAGCGAGAAGCTCGACAACACGATCGCAGCCGCGATGCACGGCGGCGTCGGCAAGGTCATCAAGTCGGTCAGCGAGATGGAAGTCGGCCAGGGCGCGCAGAAAGTGGGCGACAAGCTGCTGGGTGGCGGCAGTGCCGAGACCGCAACCACGACGGGCGGCGACGCGGCGGCGCTCATGGCGATGGCTTCCGCCTCTGGCGGCTCCGGCCGGCGCGGCGGGCATCGCGGTGTGGAAGGCTCGCATGAAACCCGTTCAGCGGAAGGTGAAACACCGAAGAACGGCAGCGCCGAAGGGCACAAGCAGGACGGGAAAGCCGAAACCAGATCCGACTCCAAGGAGAAGCAGGACAACTCCAAGGACAAGGATGAAAAGACCCAGCAGGCGGGACCGCCTCCGGGCGTACTCGATACGCTGCTGCTCAGCTATCTTGCGGACAACCAGCGGCGTGTTGCCTGAGGACAGCGAGGCTTCAGACTCTGGTTTTTTGCTCTAGCGGTAACCTTGCCGCAGTAATCGGAATACAGCCCGCACGGTGTGCGGGCTGTATTCATTTGGGGAAACCGAAAGACACGTTTGGCGGCACCATGCGCGACTGGCGGTATTACTACTGGCTATGTGGTACTCCCCAGGCTTCGGTAGCGGCTCTTGTCGGGCTGCCGTTGGTCCGCTCCGGATCGTGATTTTTGCACGATCTGTTCGGAACGAAAGCGGTCAGTGGCGACGATCGTTTTGGCTTGCACGGTCTTTTCCGCAAAAAAGACTGTGCAGACGTACACGATTACAGACGCCAAACGCACCGTCTCAAGGCTTGTCGCCCGAAGCCGTACTGACGTTGCCGCCAATGCCCCCAATGCCGCCCGCGCCGCCCGTTTGCGGCGGCAAACCAACGAGTTGCGCGACACGGGCCGCACCCTGCTGCCGCGGAAGATTCATCGCGCCTGAGGGCGGCGGCGGTACAAAGCCCGCACCATCTCCGTTACCGCCGGGCACCGCATCCGCACCACCCGGCGCCCCGCTCGGACTCCCACCTGCAGCCGCCGACAACACGCGCGGCGTCAGCAGAAACAGCCGCTGGAACCGCTGCCCCTGATGCTTGCGATAGCGGAACAGGTTGCCGATCACCGGTATCTTCGAAAGCAGCGGCACCGCCGTTTCAGTGTGATCGTCCTGATCCACCGAATAGCCCGCGATCAGCAGACTGTCGCCCTCCTTGATGAGCGCCTGTGTGTCGATCGTGCTGTTGCTGACAACCGGCAACTGTCCGACCTGCTGATCGGTCAGCCTGCCGTCCTCGATATGCACGTCCATGCGGATCTGTTCGCCATTGCCTGCGCTCACGATCGAGGGCAGCACGCGCAGCGACACCCCGGCTGACACGCTATACAGATCCGCCGACTGATAACCCGACACCTGCACATAAAACGTCTGCTTGTTGTCCATGAGCGCCTCGACATTGTCGAGCGTCTCGACCTTCGGACTCGCCGTGATGCGCGCCTGGTCGGTCTGCTGCATCGCGCTGATGCGGGTCAGCAGATAGCGTCCTGCGCCGCCGATCACCGCGGTCAGCACACCGCCCGCCGGCGTCGCCAGCACGCCGGCGGTGGCCGCGTCGAGCGGGTTGCCGAATCCCTGCGGATTAAGCGAACCGGGGTTGCCCGTCTGCGATTGCTGGCCGTTGCCGGTTTCGAAATCGACGTGACCGGAATGCAGGCGCCAATCGACACCCAGCTCCTGCAACGCGTTATCCGTGATCTCGATGATGCTCGCGTCGATTTCGAGAATGCCCGGCTGCGTGTCGAGCGATTCGATGAGCGTGCCGAACGCGGCCATGTTCTCGGCGCGGTCGCGCACCAGAATCGAATTGCTGCGCGAATCCGCCTCGATGGTCGGCGCGCCGCTCGCGGCGGTACTCTCTCTGGCGCGGCCCGCCGTGGACGACGCCGAGCCCGTACCATCGCGATCGGAGCCAAGCCCCATGCCGGCATCCGCGATATTCCCGGCGGGCGGCGGCGCCGCGCTATCGCCCGAGCCCGCATACGACTGGCTCCCGCCGAGGCCGGGCAGCGTCGGCAACGGCGGCGGGCGCGAGCCACCTTGGGGTCGGATCGCGCCCGTTGTCATGCCGTCGTCCTGCATCTCGCGCACGCTCGGCACCCGGTATGCATCGCGCCGTGCCGGCGGTGCATCGCCGCCGGCGTCGCCGCTGCCGGGAACACCCTGGCCGTACAGTGTGCGCAGCAATGACGCGACGCCTCGCACGGTCACGCCGCGGCTGTTGATCGTGATGGTCCGATCGGTCGCCCATGCGTAGTGCAGCGGAAAGCGTTGCACGACGACCTTCGCGCCGGACACGGACTTGTGATCGATCAGATGCGCCACGTCGGTCACCAGTTCGACGAAGCGCGGCGGTCCAGACACCACCGCCGTGCCGGACACGCTGTCGTAGCGCACCGGAAAGCGCGGATCGTCGATCTGCAAGCGTCCGAGCGCGCGCCGCAAGTCTTCGGTGCCGGCGTTGGACAGACTCAGCGTCGCGCTGCGGGCTTCGTTGGCGCCGTAGATGCGCAGCACGGAGCCGTCGTAGTACCACAGCACGCCGAACGACTCCGCCATCTGATCGAGAAAGCGCTGCGGCGCCGCGTTGAAGCGACCGGACACGGTGCCTTCGACATGCGGCGAGATCCACGTCATCACATGCTGGCTCGCGCCGAAGTCGCGCAGCACGTCCTTGAGGTCTTTATGATCCGCGACGTATTCGAAGCGCGTGCCCTGCCACGCGACACGTTCTGCATGAGCCGGCAACGGCGACGCCAGCGAGCCGGCTGCGACAAGAGCCGCGCACAGCGTGCGCACACGGACAGCCGCGCCGCGGCGGGCGGGAACGATAGCTTTCATGGCGGCTCCGCTTAACGATGGATCGTCTCTGACGGCGATTCGTTGAACTCGCGGCGATAACCCTTCGCGAGCGCGGACCGGCTCTTCACGCCCCAGCGGCTCGCCGTATCGAAGATCGAGCCTTGCATGCGCTCGTCGTTCAACAGGTCGTTACGAATGCCTTCGAGCCGCAGCTTACGGATCAGCCCGCCCGGCGACATTCCGATCGAACGCTTGAAGGCCAGTTGAAGCGCGCGCTCGGTGACGTCGATCTGCGAGGCGATTTCGCGGGTATTCAAATCGGCGCGATCGAGATTCTCGATGATGTAGCGATATGCGCGGCGATACTTCGCGGGCAGGCGCGCCGAAACGTCGTCCGCGGGCAGCGCGCGGCTCGCCGGCGATTGAATCGCGCCGAGGCCCGGCGTCTCGCTGCGCAGGCAGCGCAACGCTTCGGACGCGTAGCTGGCGTACAGCTTGAGCGCCTCCGTTGGGTTGCCGCGCCATACCGCGATCTTGGATACGCAATACAGGTAGTCGAAATTGCAGCGGCGCGTGCCGATATCCGCTTCGGCGCGGCTGATCTTGGCAAGCACCGAATCGGCGACATCGTCGAGTCCGCCAGCGAGTCCGGCGAGCACGATGTCCAGCTTCGCGAGGAACGCCTGGCCGGCGCCGCGAAAATGCTGCGGCCGGCTGACCGCGTCGAAGAGCGGCGCGGCGGCAATACGCTCGCCGCGCGCCAGCGCCGCGAGCTGTTCCAGATACTCGTGGCGCTGCGCGAGAAGCGCCGGCATCGGCGACATCAGGACCGTTGTCTCGGTGAGCTTGCGCGTCACGTCGGCGCGGTCGCCCGCACTCTGCGCGCGCGTCACGTGCGCCGAGCTCCAGAACGCGTGGTCGCTCAGCGTGGTCGCCGTGCGAATGCGCAATTGGACGTCGAATTCGCGGGCGAGCAGCGCGATCACGAGCCGCCAGCCGGGTTCCTCATGCATGTCGGCCAGTTCGGCGGCTTGCAGGAGCGCGTCGTCCGCATCGCGTTGACGTCCCACCTGATGTTGCACCATGGCCGAGGCGATCAATGCTTCGAGTATTTCCGCGGGACTCGCCGCTTCGTCCTGGACGATACGCGCAAAACACTTGGCGGTGGCCGCGTAGCGGTCACGCATCATCAATTGCCAGCCGGTGTTGCGGCACGACATGATGCGCAGGCGGTCATCGTTGCCAACGATCGTTTTCTGCGCGCGCCGGTACATCTCTTCGGCATCCTGCTCGTAGCCGAGCAGAAGCGATGCATCGGCTACCGCGACGAGACGCGCGACGTCCGCGTCATCCAGTTTGTGCGACGGGCGTTCGAGCACGTCGTCGACGAGGCAATAGCCGCGTTCCGATGCGCCGTCGAGCATGGCGGCCGCATACGCCGGCAAACGGTTCTTCTGCGCGAGCCCCGACGACAGCGCGAAATAGATTGTCGAAAACATAATGGTTCCACCTCAGGAGTGACCGATGTGGCGGACCATTCGATCCGCCCTGAGAACCTGTGGTCCCGACAATTCGCCGGGCACGGAAACCATGGTAGAGACGTCGTGCTCAACAAAACTCAACAATCCGCAGGGGACTTCACAACAATGTTCAGTGCGCCGGCTTCGACAACATGCCGTTCGCCAATGCCGCCGAGAGACCGCCGAGCTGCACGTCGCCGACAACCTGTGAAGCGAACACCGCGACGAGCGCGATCAGCATCAGCACGCCGATCACGCCGCGCAGCGGTTGACTGAGCGAGCTGGGTTCGAGCTTGTCAGCCGCGCGCGCGACGATGCCGAGGCCGAGATCGACCAGTATTAGCACCAGCATCACCGGCGTGCCGAGCTTGGCGAGCGCGGTCCAGATCGTGTCGGTGCGCTGGATCAGAAACGTCTCCGCCGTATTGGAGAGAGACGGATACAGCACATACGGCGGCCACCATTTGAAGGACTCGAAGAGCGCGCCCAGCACAAACAGCATGCCGCCGCCGATATAGAAGAGTGTCACGACGAGTTGCAGCAGCAGCGTCGAAACCGGCGTGCTCTGATCGCCTCGCAGCGGGTTGGTCATCTGCACGTTGTTGAAACCCGCGAGGTCGTCGATCAGGGTGCCGAGGGACTGCGCGATCCAGAACACCGGCGCAGCGCAATAGCCGAACGCGAAACCGAGAAACGCTTCCTTGCAGGCCAGCACCAGCAGCGCCGCGCTGTTGAGCGAGTCGAACGCCTGCGGAACCTGGCCCGCTGCGACGAACATCGTCAGCACGTACACTACGCCGTTGCGCGCGGTGCCGGGCAACACGGTGTCGCTGGTGGCGGGCAACAGGATGAACGTCACCATGATGCGAATGCCCGTGAGCATCAGCATGACGATGAAGTTGTGATACGCCTCGAAAAAGCCGAGCAAGGCCTCGGCCCACGCGTGAAAATCATGTGTCATCCACTACCTCGCGTAACGGCGCGCCAGCAGGTTTTCCGCGGCTTCCTCGTCGGCGGCGAGCTCGGCCGCCGCGGCCGCGGCCCGCAGCAAGGTATCGAGCTTGCGGCGGCATTCGTCCGCCGCGGCTTGCGCGCGCGCGCGCGCCGCCTGCACCTCGGCTACCTTCTGCCGCTGACGTTCCAGCGCTGTGCGGCGCTTTTGCTCCGCCGCGCGCGCGGCTTCCAGGGCCTCCTTCAGCGGCGCGCGCCACGTGTCGTGACACAGATAGTCGGACGTCGCGACGCGCGCCTCGCCGTCGAGCAAGGCGACGATGCGCGCTTCGTGCTCCGCGCGCTTTTGCTGCGCCTCGACATGTGCGTGCGCGGCGTCGTCGAATTGCGCCTCGCGCTCGGCGAGCGCCTCGCGTTCCCGTGCGAGATCGGCCTTGATGCGCTCGCAGCGCCGGACCTTGGCGGCGACGATGGTGCGCCACTTGCGAATCACGATCGCCCTCATGACTGTGCGAAGCCGGAGACGAACGCGTGGCTGTCCTCGCCTTCGGTCAGTTCCTCGGTGCTCTGGCCGAGGAACGATTCGATGGCCTCGTGCTGGGAGATCGCTTCGTCGGAGAGCGGATCGGCGCCCTGCTGATATTCGCCCATCTGCAGCAGCAATTCGACCTCATCGTAACGGGCGAGCAGCTTGCGCACGTGCCCCGCGCCGCTGCAATGCTCGGGGCTTGCGACCAGCGTCATCACGCGGCTCAGGCTGTGCAGCACGTCGATGGCCGGATAACGGTTGCGCGCCGCGATCGCGCGCGACAGCACGAGGTGTCCGTCGAGAATGCCGCGTACTTCCTCGCTGATCGGATCGTTGCCTTCCTCGTCCTCGGCGAGCACCGTGTAGAAAGCGGTAATCGAACCTTCCTCGCCCATACCGGCGCGCTCCAGCAGCCGCGGCAGTTCGGCGAAAATCGACGGCGGAAAGCCGCGGCGGGTCGGCGGCTCGCCCGCCGACAGACCGATCTCCCGCTGGGCCCGCGCGAAGCGCGTCAGCGAGTCCATCATCAGCAGCACGCGCAAGCCGCAATCGCGGAAGTACTCGGCGATCGCGGTCCCCACATAGGCCGCCTTGGCGCGCTCGATCGACGAGCGGTCGGACGTCGCGCACACCACCACGCTGCGGACCATGCCCGCCTCCCCCAGAATCAGTTCGATGAACTCGCGCACCTCGCGGCCGCGCTCGCCGATCAGCACGATCACGTTGACGTCGCACGCCGCGCCGCGCGCAAGCATGCCGAGCAACGTGCTCTTGCCGACGCCCGCCGGCGCGAAGATGCCGACGCGCTGGCCCTCGCCCACCGTCATGAGCCCGTCGATGACCCGCACGCCGGTATGCAGCGGCGAGTCGACCATGCGCCGTTTCAGCGGGTCGGGCGCGGCGGCCATCACGGGGCGCGGCGCGACGCAGTGCAACGGCCCAAGGCCGTCGATCGGTTCGCCAAGGCCATCCAGCACGCGTCCGAGCAGCATCTCGCCGACCGGCACCGACAACGGACGCCCGAGCCCGGTAACGCGCGTGGTGCGCGACAAGCCGGCGACGCTGCCGAACGGCGCGAGCAGCGCGAACTGACGCGTGAAACCGACCACTTCCGCGCGTTGCAGCAGCACGCCGCGCGCGTCGCGCAGCTCGCATTGCTCGCCCAGCGTGGCGTCGAGCCCGCCAACCTTCAGCAACGTGCCGACGGCCTCGACCACTTTGCCGTGACGCGTCGTCCCGTCGGACACGGCGAGCTCCTGGGTCAGCGCGTCGATGAAAGCGGTGACTTCGTTCATTGCGGCGCTCCGGTGGCCTGGTTGTCGAACTGCGGGGCATCGAAATGCTGATCGTCAAGCTGCGGAGCATCGTCGAGCAGTTCGTCGGCGGCGATGTTCACGGCGGCGGCAGTCTGCTGCTCCGTGTCGGTGCGCGTCACGCGGCGAATGGCGCTCGCGATCGCGCGCAACTGCATCGGCAGTCCGGCTTCGATCAGGCCGTGGTCCCATTCGCACACGCAACTGCCGGGCTCCGCCGCGGCATCGCTCACCACCTCGGGATTCACCGGCCAGCGATGCTCGTCGCACACGCGCCGAAACGCGCGCGCCGCTTCATCGACGTCGCATTCGGCGACGCGTACGGTGAGAAAGGATGTGCCCTCGAGGCTGCGCGACAGCCCCACCGCGATCTGCGCAAACAACGCGTCGCGCTCGGCTTCGCCAAGCACCCGCGTGACGGTGCGCATGACGATGTCGGCAATCCGCTCGCGCAACGCCACCAGCAGGTCGCGCTCGGACGCCGCGCCGTGCAGCATCGCTTCATGCGCTTCCCGAATCGCGCGACGGCGTCCGGCCTCGTAACCCAGGCGCGCGGCGTTGTCGTATTTCGTCTGGGCGGCACGCAGCGTGCGTTCGGCCTCTTCATCGGCCGTGCGCTGTATCGTTTCGGCCTCTCGCCGCGCGCTCGCGAGCAGTTCGTCGGCACGCCGTTCGAAGTGGCCGGACGCGCGATCCAGTTCGATCAACTGCGCCAGTTCCGCTGCTCGCAAGACATCGCTCTCGATGCCGATGCCGCCCTGCTGGGCTCTTAGCCAAATAACCATGTCAGCTCCGGAAACAACATGCAGGCTGCGTACAGAAACGCTTCGGATTCGTCCTCTGCTTCGGGCCCAGCATCGGACGTCGCCGCTTCGGGTGGACGAGCACGAGCGGCGGAATCGGTCTCCCCGGCGTCATCGTCCAGCGTCAAGCCGATCAGTCTGCGCGCCGGCGCAAGCGGCCAGGCGTCGGCGCGTTCGAACAGCGCGCGTCCGGCGCACACCAGCGCATCGACGGACAGATCGGTGGGAAGCGGCGCGTTGGCCGTCGATGCGTTCACGCCCAACTGCGTGAGCGCCGCCAGCGCATGCTCCCCCAGCGCATCGGCGAGCGCGCGCCGCCGCGCGCCCGACACGATCCGGCGCAGCGTTCCGCGTGACGGATAGATCGCGCGCGCAGCCAGCACCGGACGCAGCGACGCGGCGTCGAGCAACGCAAGCCGGTTCGCGCGCGGCGCATACGCGCTGACCGGCATCGGCGCGCCGAGCCATAGATCGCGCGCCGCATACCAGGCGTCGCGCGCGCGGCCGGTGAACGGCACGCCCCAACGCCGGCATTGCCGCTCGCTGAACCGGGCCGCAGCGTCGGCAATGCGCGCTTCGTATGAATTCAGCCACCGGAGCTGGCGCTGCGGGTCCGGCACGTCGACGCCGCTCCCCATTGCCGCCGCCGATGCCTGCGCGTGACCCACGCTCATGTCGCCGCCCCGCCCGCGCGCCCACGCAAGCGCGTGCCCACGCCCTTCAGCCTCGCGCCAAACCGGCGTGCGAGATACGCGAGCGCGGCGGCCAGCGCGGCGGCCCCGGCGATTCCACCGGCCCACAACCACTCCTGCGGCACACTCGGCGCCACCGGCGGCGGCGGCTCGGGCGCCGCCGTGCCCGGCACCATCGTCACGCTAACGTTGTCGTAGGTCAGCCCTTCGACCGCGTGCACGACCAGGTTCTTCAGATTCGGCGTGAGCGTCGACACATCGGTGCCCGGCAGGTATTTGATGAACACCGCGGCCGACGACGGCTTGACCGTCGCGGCGAGGGGATCGTTATTCGGCAGGACAATCTGAACGTTCGCATACGCCACCCCGTCGATTCGCGACAGCACCTCGGAGAGTTGCTGCGACACGCCGTAGATAAAGCGCACACGCTCCTCCGTCGGCGTGGAGATCAGCCCGTCCTTCTTGAACATGTCTCCCAGATTCTGGAAGCGCTGATGAGGCAAGCCATGCGCGCGCAGCACGTCCATCGCGCGGGCGAACTGGTCGCTTTCGACCGCCACGCTCCAGGTCTTGCCGCCGTCGTCGCTGTGCTTGGAGACGTCCACTCGCGCGTCGAGCAGCACGGCCAGCATGTCGTTCGCGTCGCTCTCCGACAGTTGCGCGAACAGCTGCTTGCTGCAGCCGGTCATCAACGCCGTCACGCAGCACAGCAGCACGACCGTGCGCGCCAGTTTCAAATAGGAAGCCATTTAGTCCGTCCTGTCGTTCGCAGCCAACTACTGGTTCTTCATCAGCGTCTGTACGGAGCCCTTGGTGCCCTGCGCGACCGCCTCACCGACGTACATCTTGCCGACCATCTCGGACACCTGGAGCTGCATCCTGATCGACTGTGCCGCCACTTCCTGCATGGTCATCGTCGGCACCTCGCCGGCGAAGCGGTCCACTTCGCCGCGCAAGTTCGCGACCGCCCGGTCTTGCTGCGCTACGACTTCGGACAACGCTGACGGGCCATGCGTGTGCGAGGCGCTCGGCGGTGCGAGACGCGCGGCGTCGAGCTTGCTGCGAAACAGGTCGACAAGGCTCGAGGCGGGCTCGGGCAGCGCGCCGGGGCCCGCCGCGCCGCCGGTTCCGGCACGGCCGACGGCTTCGTCGGGCCGCACTGCGGACGCGGCGTCGAGGGGCGGGATGGGTGGGATCGTTACGTTCATCGCGATGCTCCTTGCACTAGGCGCGCAGATGGCGATGCTGCATCAGTTTCTGGAGCTCGCCGCGGTCGATCTGCACCTCGGCGGCCGGCGCCGCGGCTGCGCTCTGCTTGCCCATCAGCGTCATCACCAGCTCGACGGAATCGGGGTCTTCATTGCGGCTCGCAACCTCGTTGGCATAGACGCGCCACGCCGGATCGTCGAGCCCGCACAGCGACACCGCGAGCAGCGCCGCCACGTAAGGACCGAACGAGCCGCGCAGCGCCTGCTGCTCAAGCGGGCGCAAGAGGCGCACGGCCTCGGCGAAGTCGCGTCGGCGAATCATCATCCACGCGTCGTAGGCATGCAGTTCGACGAAGTTGGGACGCAGCACGTGCAGCGCGGCGAGCAGCCGCTCCGACTGCTCGATATGGCCATGTTTCGCGCCGAACATCAGCGCCTCGATCAATGCCGACACGAGCCGGTTACTGCATTTCGTCAGGGACATGGAGCACTCCTTTGGTGATCAAAACGCCGTATGTCTGCGCGTCTGCCGAGATGGCGGATGACAACGCTGTGGCCGGCGGTGTGCGAACCGTAACGCGAGGCGGCTCCCGTGAACGCGAGTAACGACGAACCGCGAGCGCGCCGAACGAAAAGCCTGCTTCGCCGGCGGACCGCGCATCGGCCCGCCGGCGCCCGGTTCGGCGCCGGACCCATTGCTTCGCCGCGCGCGCGGGCCAGGGCGGCGCATGCCCGTGACAATCCGCCGCAATCCACTGCAATTAACCGCAATCCACAGCACGAAGGCTTCGCGATGTCTGACGAGAAGACCGAACAGCCCACCGACAAAAAGCTGCGCGACGCGCGCCGCGACGGCGAGACCGTGAAGAGCACGGACCTCCCGTTCGCGGCGATCCTGCTCGCTGCTGCGGTCGGCTTCGGCGTCGGCGGGCCGCGCATGGCGGAGCAACTGCGCCTCGTACTGCGCAGCGGCCTCGACGTGGCCCACTTGCAGACGCCCGATGCGCCGCTGCACGACCTGCTCGTCGAAGCCGGCCTGCACGCGTTGATGCTGATCTTTCCGATTGCGCTCGGTGCGGCTCTCGTCGGCATCGCCGCGATCGCGGCGCAAGTCGGATTGCAGATTTCGCTCAAGCCGCTCGAACCGAAGTTCGACGCGATCAATCCCGCGTCCGGCCTGAAGCGCATTTTCTCGGTGCGCTCGCTGATCGATCTCACCAAGACTGTCATTAAGGCGGTCGTGATCACGGCGGTGTTGTGGAAAACGCTCTTGCTGCTCGTGCCGCTAATGGTCGGCGTGGTGTACGAGCCGATCGGGAGCATCGACAGCATTGCCTGGGGCACGCTGTGCCGGGTGCTCGGCATCTCGGGCGCGCTCTATCTCGTGATCGGTGCCGCGGACTATGGCGTGCAGCATTGGCTGTTCATTCGCGATCACCGGATGAGCAAGGACGAAGTCAAACGCGAGCACAAGAATTCAGAAGGCGATCCGCACATCAAGAACGAGCGCCGCAAGATCGCACGCGAGGCCGCTTCCTCTGATCGGCAGCAGCCGATCAAGAACGCAAATGTGGTCGTGGTGAACCCGACCCACTACGCAGTCGCGCTGCGCTATGACCCCTCCGAATCCGGCTTGCCGCGCGTGATCGCCAAGGGCGTGGACGCGGAGGCACGCGTGATTCGCGAGGCAGCGACCCGCCACGGCATATCAATCGTGCGCAATCCGCCGCTGGCGCGGGCGCTTTACCGCGTGGCGCTCGACGACGCGGTTCCCGAGCCGCTGTTCGACGCGGTCGCCGCGGTGCTCGCCTGGGTGGAAGGCATCGGCGGACGGCGCGGCGGCACCGAGGCAACCCCCTGACATCCGATGGAGAAGACCATGTTGAAGACGCTCCGCCTCAATGAGTTCGGCGGCGAGGTGGCGATCGCATCGCTGATCGTCGCCGTGATCTCGCTGATGATCCTGCCGTTACCGCCGTTTCTGATCGACGCGCTGCTCGGGCTCAACATTACGATCAGCGTCGTGCTGCTGATGGTGACGATGTACATACCGTACGCGACGGCGCTGTATTCGTTTCCGTCGCTGCTGCTGTTCACTACGCTGTTCCGGCTGTCGCTGAACATCGCGTCGACCAAGTCGATCCTGCTGCATGCGGAGGCCGGGCACATCATCGAAAGCTTCGGCGAGCTGGTGGTGGGCGGCAATCTCGTGGTCGGCCTGGTGGTGTTCCTGATCATCGCGACGGTGCAATTCATCGTGATTGCGAAGGGTTCGGAGCGAGTGGCCGAAGTCGGCGCGCGCTTCACGCTCGACGCGATGCCGGGCAAGCAGATGAGCATCGACGCCGACGTGCGCGCCGGCAACATGACCGCCGAAGATGCGCAAAAGCGCCGTGGCATGCTGGCGATTGAAAGCCAGTTGCACGGCGGCATGGACGGCGCGATGAAGTTCGTCAAGGGCGATGCGATCGCGGGCCTCGTCATCACGCTCGTCAACATTCTCGCGGGCATCGTGATCGGCGTGAGCTACCACGGCATGACAGCGGGCGAAGCGGCCAACCGCTTCTCCGTGCTGTCGATCGGCGACGCGATGGTCTCGCAGATTCCCTCGCTGCTGATTTCGGTGGCGGCGGGCATTCTCATCACCCGCGTCGCCGACGAGCACAGCAAGCCGAGTTCGCTCGGCACCGAGATCGTGCGCCAGCTTTCCACCAGTTCGCGAGCGCTGTATAGCGCCGCCGCGCTGCTGGGCGGCTTCGCATTGGTGCCGGGCTTTCCCTCCGCGCTGTTCGTCGTGCTCGCGGTCGCACTGTTCGGCGCCGGCCACGTGCTGCGCAAGCAGTTGAAGGACAAAGCGCCGCACGCCGGCCCGGAGCTCCCCTCGCTACGCACCGACGGCCACAAGGGACACCCGCCGACCATCGGCGCGCATCCGCCTTCGTTCGCCGCGCCGCTCTCGGTGCGCCTCGCGCCGCAACTCGCGGCGAAGCTCGACACGGCGGAACTCAATCGCGCATTCGATGCGGCGCGCCGCGCGCTCGTCAACGAACTGGGCCTGCCGTTCCCGCGCACCGCCGTATGGACGGCGGACGCTGTGCCGGACGCCTCCTATCAGCTACTGCTGCACGACGTGCCGCAGCCGCCGGTCGAACTCGCGCCCGCACGCAGCGGCCGCGAACAGGCGCTTGCCGATGCGGTGGGCGACGCGGTGCGCGAACACGCACATCTGTTTCTCGGCTTGCAGGAAACGCAGTGGATTCTCGAACGCGTCGGCACCGAGTATCCGGGGCTAGTCGCCGAGGTGCAGAAGGTGGTGCCGGTGCTGCGCATCGCCGAAGTACTCAAGCGGCTGCTCGAAGAACACGTGCCGATCCGCAACTTGCGCGCGATTCTCGAAAGCCTGGTGAACTGGGGCGCCAAGGAAAAAGACCTGCTGCTGCTCACCGAATACGTGCGCGGCGATCTCGGCCGCTTCATCGGGCATCGGGCGACGGGTGGCACCGGGCAGTTGCCGGCGATCGTGCTGGACGTGGAGGTCGAGCAGACCATCCGTCAATCGATCAAGCAGACGCCCGCCGGCAACTTCCTCACGCTCGAACCGCAACAGATCGAACAGTTGCTCGATGCGCTCGAGGAACTGGTCGGCACAGAGCCGCAGCCCAACCTCGCGATCGTCACGTCGATGGACATTCGCCGTTACTTCCGCCGCATGATCGAGCAGCGGATGAAGTGGCTGCAGGTCTATTCGTTCCAGGAACTGGGCGATGGAGTCGATCTTCAGCCTGTCGGCCGCGTCGCCTTCTGAGCGGAGGCCACGCTATGACACGCATCCGCTCCACGCGCGAAGTCAGCATCACGCCGCCGACTGCGCCGCACACCTCGGGCACGAGCGGCAAAACCGGCGAGAGCGGCGCCGGCGCGCAACGCTTCGAGACCTTATACGAGACCGCGCGGCAGCAGGCCGCCGAGGCCTGGCGCGATGAAAAGCAGGAGCAGGAATCGCCCGGCGATCCCGCGCTTGACGACGATGCACAGGGCGGCGGCGACGCCCAAGATCAGGAGCCGGCCGAGGGCATCAGCGCCACGGATGCGCCTTTGCCCCTGCTGCCCGCCGTGCCTCCGCTGCCGCCCTCGCTTGCGCTGAACGGCGCATTGCTTGCCCTTCGCGAGAATCGCCGCGCGTCCACTTCCGCGGCACACGCAAAAGGTCCGGCGCGCAAGGCTGGCGTGCGCGGCGCGCCAGGCAAATCTGTGCATGAAGCCACGCAAGACGCGCAGCACGCCGTGGCGGAACCGTCATTCGGCATGCAGATGATCCGCCGCTGTGCGAGGGCGGCGGAGGGCGATCTTCTCGCCGAACATCTCGCGGAACGCGTGGCCGGATTTTGCACCAACCCCGCCGTCGAACGTGCGGGCCAGTGGGACGTCGCCGTCGAGCTTGACCCGGCCATTCTGCCGCGCACCGAGCTGCATTTGAGTCTTTCGGGCTGGGGTTTATCTCTTCGTTTCGATAGCCGGGACGCGCGGGCGCGGCAGCTAATCTGTGACAACAGCAACGAGCTCAAGACCCGCCTCGAAGTACGTCTCGGCGGTCGCGTCGCAGTGGAAGTTACAGTTATCTGAAGGGTACGAGATCATGTCAATGCCTCATGGCTGCACCAGCATCGGCGATCGGTTGCGCTGCTATACACCGGCGCTCGCCGGCGTGTCGCGCGCGCTGTTCGATGCGCGCGGCGGGCTCGGCGTGAAACCGGCAGCGGCGCAATCCTTGTCCTCTCATCGCACGGCGCGCCTGCGTATCGGCAGCGCGCATGGCGAGCTGTGCGTGCGCGTCGATGTGAGCCGTCACGCCGCGCTCGAGGCGATTGCGTTGGAGCCGGACCCGGACCGCCGCGCGGCGCTCGGCAATCTGTGGCTCGCTGCGCCGCTCGTCACGCTTGCCGGTCACGGCGTCGCGCAGCCCTCTGTGCTGGACATTTCACTCGATGCCGAGCGGCCCGGCAGCCTGGGCGCCATCGGCGCGCTCCACTTTGAATACGGACTGGCGGACAACCCCGCCCACACGGCGGCGCTGCTGGAAGCCCCCGCGCCTCTCGCGGCCGCGCTGGAGCGCCGCATGGCCCACACACGCGCGGCTTCGGCCGCGCTGCCCGACGCGCTTGCCGCCATCGCCGTGCCAACCCGCATCCGCTTGCGTACCCGTCGTTGCACGACGGCGCTGCTGGGCTCGCTGCGCGCGGGCGACGTGCTGCTCGGATGGCCGCGCGCGAGGGGCTATGCGCAAAGCGCACCGCTCGAACACGCGACCGTACTATGGGGCGCGGCGCATGGCCGCGCCGCCTGCGCGCAGGCCCGCATCGACGGCCACCACATGATCCTTGAGACATTCCCTGAGACGATGAGCCACGATCCCGATCTTTCCCTTGAGAGCGCTGCCGGATTCGCCGGCGAGACCGCCACCGCGGAACGCACCGTCGATCTGAACGAGGTCGAACTGCCCGTGCATATCGAGGTGGTGACCGTTAATCTGCCGCTCGGGCAAATCGCTGCGCTGCGGCCCGGCTACGTCCTGACGCTGCCGCTCAAGCTTGCCGATGCGGAAATCCGTCTCGTCGCGCATGGGCAGACGCTCGCGCTCGGCGAACTCGTCGCGGTCGGGGACAACCTCGGCCTCCTCATCCAGCACATTGCGAACTCCGATGAACGGCACACCTGAAATCGCCTCGCTGCTCGTCGCGGCGCTCGCTCTGGCCGTCTTGCCATTCGCCGCGATGGTGGTCACGTCCTACACGAAGATCGTGGTCGTGCTCGGGCTGCTGCGCAACGCGCTGGGCTTGCAGCAGGTGCCGCCCACTTCCGTGCTCAACGGCGTCGCCATCATGGTGTCGTGCTTCATCATGGCGCCGGTCGGCATGGAAGCCATGCACCGCGCGCAGCTATCCAACGAGGCAGGCTCGGGCATGCAGGTGATGCCGCTTCTCGACGCCGCGCGCGAACCGTTTCGCGTGTTTCTGAAACGTCATGCGTCGGAGCGCGAGAAGGCCTTCTTTCTGCGCTCGGCCCGCGAAATCTGGCCGCCCGAGCGCGCCGCCGAACTCAAGCAGGACGATCTCATCGTGCTCGCGCCCGCCTTCACGCTGAGCGAGCTGACCGCGGCCTTCAAGATGGGCTTCCTGCTGTACCTCGCCTTCATTGTGATCGACCTCGTCATCGCCAACGTGCTGATGGCGCTCGGGCTGTCGCAGGTCAATCCGACCAACGTGGCCATTCCGTTCAAGTTACTGCTGTTCGTTTCTTTGGATGGATGGTCGACGCTGATCCACGGTCTCATCTCCACCTACAGGTAACGCCGTGGAATACGACGCGATCACTCATTTCACCACACAGGCACTCACCCTGTGCCTGCTCGTGTCGTTGCCGCCGGTGGCGGTGGCGGCCGTGACCGGCCTGCTCATCGCGTTCCTGCAAGCCGTCACGTCATTGCAGGATTCCAGCATTTCGCAGAGCGTGAAACTGGTGGTCGTCACGGTCGTCATCGTAATCGCCGCGCCATGGGGCGCGGCCGCGATCCAGAACTTCGCGCGCAACCTCGTGCAGGTGATGTTCACATGAGCATTCCACGCATAGGCGGCGGCTACACGCCGCCGGCCGATCTTTCTTCGGATGCCGATACGGTCGCCCAGCAGCAGGCGGCGCTGGCCGTGCCGCATCACCGTCACGGGCATGCGCTGACGCGCGCCAAGCGCCCGTCGCTGAGGAAGCGCCGCAGCGCCGAAAGTCCCGACGCGAACGACCCCGCTGCCGAGAGCGAGGAACTGCTGATGATGCTCGACCAGCATCTGCGGCGCAGCCAAACCGACGTGATGCGGGTCGATGCGCGCGAGCCGCGCGGCAATCAGCATGGCTTCGATCAGGACGAGCATTCCGCCGGCGCGGAACCGAACGGAAAACGGGCGCGTTCCGACGACACGCACGATCTGCCTGCGCGCGCGCTGCCGATGCGTTTTGCGCAGCGCGCGGCGCGCGACGAGACGGCGCTGTTGAAGCACTCGCGCGCGCTCAGCCATGGACCGGCGCGCTCTCCTGGCGATCAGGCCGAGGCCGCGCTCATCGGCGTGCAAACCGCGGCGCGCAAGCAGGAGCCGTCCGTTGCGGGCAAGGAGCTCGCGCGTGCCAGCCCGACGTATGCCGTCCTTGCGATCGTCCGCGAATTCCTGCAGATGCCGGACGGCGAGCGCACCTCGCGCACCACGCTCGCCCAGATACGCGACCGGCTCGTGTCGACATCCACGCGAGCCGGACGCGATATGCAAAACAACCCGCAAAGCAACATACAAAGCGGCGCGCGCGGGGCCGCTCAACGCCCGCTCTCCGCCGCGGAGGAATCGATGAATCTGCTGTTGCCCATCGCGCTGCTCAACCTCGGGCGCAGCCGCACCCGCGCGGGCCGCGCGATGGGCATGTCCGCGCTTGCTGCCCTGATCCGCCGCGGACGCGGATGGTGACGGCGGGCGCCATCCCGTCAATCACAATCGAAGAGGTTTCGTTCATGTCCAAAGAAATTCGCATACTGACCGGCTTCCATGCCGGCGCTCAAATAGAGTTGAGTACAACAACGATGTCGATCGGCGCCAAACCTGATGCGGACATCCTGATCAACGACTGGAGCGAGTGCACTATGCAGTTGGAAATCGATGCGCAAGAAAACTTGACGATTGCTGTGCCCGGCGACGCCGGCATCGCGATGGACGACTTCATGCCGCGACGTTTCGGTGAAGTCGTGCTGTGCGCGGGCCCTGCCGACACACGCTGGCCGTCCGATTTGCAACTGATGGAATCGATGCTGGCGGCGCAACCCGAAGGGCGCAAATACGACGGCGAAACGAGCGACGGCGTGTTTCCGGCCGGTCCGCCCTCCACACCGATCGTCATGCGTTCGCGCCGTTCGCCATGGGTGCATGCCGGCGTCGCCGCCTTGCTGATCGGTTCGATGGGCGCAGCCGCGGTGGTGTTGCCGGCCGGCAAGACGACGCTGGCCGCCGACCGGCCGCAAGCGCGCGCCACGCTCGCCGATGTGCAACAGGCGCTGGCGCAGCTGCATCAGCCGGATCTGGCGGTCGCGCGGCAGGGGGACGGGTTTCTCGTCACGGGCATCGCAGCGAACGCCGCCGCGGCCCGCAGAACGCGCGCCGCGCTTCAGGCACTGGCAGGCAATCGCCTGAACTGGAGCGTCAGGTCCGGTGACGAGATCGCCGGGTCGCTCGCGGAATCGCTGCATGAAGCCAACCTGCACGTGAGTTATGCCGGTGCGGGCCGCCTCGAGGTAACCGGCAGCGCGCGCCATCCCGGCGAAGTGCGCGAGGTGGTCGAACGGTTTCGCGGCGATATGGAGCCGCTCGTCGCGCGCATCGACGTGGACGTGACGAGCACCGACGACCTGAAAGTAGCCGGTGACATCGATTCGGCCTTGTCGGCGGACGGCGTGAAATACGTGGAATCGAGCGACGGCACGAAGAACTTCGTGGCCGAGCTGCCCAGCAACACCACCCTTCATTGAGGATGACCAACATGTACGAAGCGATGACCGACAAACTGATCGACGTGCTCGACGACTTGCCGCAGGCGGTGGCGCAGACGCATCGTCACGGTGAAGTGCGGGAAGTGGCAGACGCACTCGACGCGATAGCCAACACCGTCGCTTCGCATTCAACGGAGGCGGCAAGCACGGAAGCTCAGGCAGGACGTGTCGTTGTCGATGGATTTCGCGCCGCGGCGCAGTTGTGCCGCGGCGCAATCGAGCAGTAACACTTGCACCGCGACACACAC
Source organism: Burkholderia sp. OK233 (assembly GCF_900230185.1). GTDB lineage: Bacteria > Pseudomonadota > Gammaproteobacteria > Burkholderiales > Burkholderiaceae > Paraburkholderia. Next base: position 5,785,683 of record NZ_OCSR01000001.1, on the reverse strand, counting down.
ATGAGGTGTGCCGCGATGCAGGCAAACCGTGCGCAATCCGCAAGGGCCGCACATTTTCCCAGCGTTCCGCATGAAGCGGGACACTTTAGCGCAGTACCACTGTTCAGTTCTTTTAGGAGATTCAACATGTCGAGCAAGATCCCGACCGACGCAGGCGCAACTGGTAGCTCCATCGCCGACATCTACAAGGCAATGGCTGAAGAAAACGAAATCAACAAGGCCAACACGACCGCGAAGCTTGCGACGATGGGCCCGAAGGCCGCGAAGGACATCGTAGGCTAAGCGCTCCGGCGCGCCATCCGGCCGCGCATGGTGCGCCGGTTGGGAACCGTCCGCGGTTCCCAACCGGTTTTTTTTTGTTCTGCCGCGTGGGCCATCCACCTACAGACCTGTGTTCGTGAAGCGATTCGGCGATAGCGATGAGTATCGAAAGACGTGATGAACTGATCCGCGAGATTTGCGAAATGCGCGACATGCCCGCGCCGGACGCCGTGCTGGAGCGCGGCGTGCTGGAGATCGACGGTTTCGACGCGGCGATCGACCATTTCGAGGAAGACCCCGACGCGCTGTACATGACGTTCCAGTTCGGCATCGTCACGGCGGGGCGCACGTTGCGCGTGTTTCGCCTGTTGCTGGAGGCGAATCTCGCCGTCTATGCGCAGGACCAGGCCCAGCTCGGCCTGGAGGCGGATACCGGCGCGATCGTCCTGATCGCGCGCGTGGCGTTGAGCGAGGAAATCACGGGGCAGTGGATGCTCGAGCTGATCGAGCACTATGTCGAGCACGGGCGCTACTGGCGGGACAACATCTTCGTCGCTCGCGACGACATGTTCGAAAACCTCGCCCGTGGCGACTACGCATGGATCCGCGCATGAACCTTCTTTTCAACGGAGAATGAAATGAAACAAGTCAGCCATAGTCACAGCACGACCAGCAGTTCGTCGACCCACAAGACGGACGACAAGGACACGAAGAACAAGGACAATAAAGACAATCAGGGAGGCAGCCAGGCCAATCTGGATGCAGCGATCCAGGCCTTCGGCACGCAGGTGATGATGCAGATCTTTCAGGACCAGCAGCAACGCCGGGCAGAGGCACGCGAGGAGGACGAGGACGCCGCCTGAGCGCGTGAGCGCGGGCCGTTCGCGTCATGCGTCGTGACGCGAACGGCCCGCCAGGCGCCGACTGCCTCGACAGGCGGGCCGCCACGCAAACGGACGGCTGCTACGCCACCATCACGACGAACTGCGCCGATGAATCGCAAGCGCGGTCGTGCAACGTACCGTCGCCACCGCGCCGCGTAGCGCCCTGCCCCAAAGTCGCCGGCATCGTATCGAACCCCGCTCGCGCGTCGGCGTCGAGGCAGGACTGCGCCGCCCGAGCGACATCGAGCTTGTAGCCGAGCGCATACACGGTCTTGAGATTCAGCTCGGCGGTGCGCGATAGCCGCAGTTTCTTGCGCAGCTTGTAGATGTGCTGTTCCAGCGTGCGCGCGGCGATCTGCTCCGTCGCACCCCAGACGCCGGCAGCGATCTGCGCGCGGCTAAGAAATTTTCCGGGGTTCGAAAAGAACATCCAGGCGATCGAGAACTCGCGCGCTGTCAGCGGAATTTCGACGCCGTCGATCGTCGCGAGACCGAGATCCCGCTGAAGCACGTAGCGGCCGATCTGGATCTGATGCGTGACTGTATCGGAAAAGCGCCGCTGCAACGCCAGATGGACGCGAAAGCGGATCTGCTCGATGTCGAAGCGATTCACGACGTCGGTCGCCCCCGCGTCGATCCAGCGCAACAGTCCCGACCAGCTCGACTGGTGCGTCAGTACGATCACCGGCGTGCACACGTCGGCGTTGCAGTCGCGCCACGACAGCAACGCACTGGTTGGCGTCGGATCGGTCCTGGCCTCGATCAGCACCAGGTCATAACGGTTCGCACGCATTGCGCGCAGCAAATCGAGTTCACTCGGGAACGGCTCCATGACGACTCCGTCTCCGGTAAAGGCTTCCGAAACAGTCCGTCGAAGCAGCCGGTCGTCGGTTGCAATGGCAAATAACAGGTTATTGTTCACCGCGGTTCGCATCCCAAAAGGCATCCACGCTTCTCGATTCCTGCCGTCACCCCTCCAGCGGGGACGGCGGCGTTTCCCCAAAGCACAACTTTTTATCCCCTCGCCCGTCTGGTCGTCGTGGTTTTAGTCAATGGCTGTAGCGGCGTAATTCAAGACCCATTGCATTGCGCCATCAGCATTGATCGTATCGGGCGAGGTCTCTCTCTCCGTTAGTGCATCGGGAGCGCGCGGTGGATGCGTATCGCGTGGATATTTTCATGCGACGAGCCAGAATCCAGTTCGCGAGGCAAAGCATCTTCCGACAACTCTCGTGAATTGCGTGCCATTCCACGCAATACAGTCGTGAACCGGCTTGCGCGGCGTCATGCGAAAAAAATCACGGCCTGTATAGCGACTGAAAGCATCTTGTAGCGTTGATGACCGTTACCTTACGCCACGCGAACAGCGAATCCGCAATGCCGGCTGCGCAATGATGGATTCCGCTGTTGATGCACACACACTTACTGTTCTGGATTGCCAATCGAGTCCGTCCTGGAAGCGCCATTGTCCGCAAGCAGATGGCGCCGCGTGAGCCAATCGATGTTGTGCCGGCCCGGCTCGCCCGCCGCACGTGCTTGCGGCTTCGCGGCGCGCGGCGGCATGGATGTCTTGCCGCCCGGCGCCGCAGCGCTTGCCGGACGCCGCGGCAACAGCAGAGCACCGGGCGCGGTCAGGCTGCGGGCAACCGGCCTCGGACCGACGCCTGCCGTCGGCGGCGTGGCCGTGTCCGCGCTGGAACGGGTTGCGGGGAAGAAACGCGAAAGACGGTTGATCGTCATAAGCCCTCGCAATGGAGCGTCGTCTGTTTAAGCGGCGTAGTACTGCCTCACCGCGTGGCCGCACGCTGACGGCGACGGTTCGGCGGAGGCGCTCGATGCCGCGCTTGATGCCGTATTGGACGATTCGCAAGGCACCACGTCGCAGGCGCCTTGCGAAAAGCTGGACCCGTGTGCGATTGAACGCCACACGCGGCCTTCATCCTCGCTCCCCGCCAACGTCCTTCATGGCGGCGCAAATACAGGGACATACGCCGGCCACGCGCGCATCGCGCAACATGGTTCGCGCGCGACCTCATGTTTTCGCGCCGTCGCTTCGAAATCCAGATGGAGGGCGATCACAATCGCGTCGTTCACCGGTACGCACCGGCACGCATTCGAGGAGACCGTCATGCACCACGCCATCCGTCATCGTCCGCCGCTTACGCGCCGCGCGCTGATCGCCATCGCCGTCGACCTTGCGCTCGCGCTCGCCGCGCAGCCCGCATGGGCCGACTGCTTCGACGACGCAGGGGCGTACCAGCGCGTCAATCCGATGGTGCTGCGGGCGATCGCATGGCAGGAGTCGCATAACCGGCCCAACGCGACGCATCTGAACGCAAACGGCTCGCTCGACTACGGCGTCATGCAGATCAACTCCATTCACCTGCGCGACCTGGCGCGCTACCACATCGATCGCGATGCGCTGATGCAGCCGTGCAAGAACGTGTATATCGCGGCCTGGCATTTGCGCGGCAAGATGGACAAATACGGCAACACCTGGGCCGCGATTGGGGCCTACCATTCGGAGACCCCCGCCGAGCGGGACCTGTACGCGCGCCACATCGCCGCGATCCTCGCGGGCTGGCATCAACTGCGGCAGCCGGAGCATGTCGCTCAAAAATGATTTCCCCGAACCGGCCGGCGCCGCGGGGCGATTAACCGCGTCTTTTGCCGGGTGCACCAGAAGTTAGCAGCGCGATTCATCAACAAGTCATAAATTTCCCGATATCTGGAACCGGCAAATGACGCTGGCCCCCCACAGAAAACGATTGCAATAATTTTCCGGTTGCCAAGGCGGTATCCTCGTAGCCGGGCAAGCGCGTGCGGAAGCACGCAGGCCGCGCGACAGCGTATTACGCGACCTGTCCCTTGAATCCGCGCCTCGCTTGCCCGCATGAGGCACAGCCGTTCTTCGGTTCGGCGTGCGAGAGTCAACGAGGAAACAATGAGGAACGCTGATGGCGCCAACCCCAGCCCACGACACGCGCGTTTTCTGGTCCAGTTCCACGGGCCGTTCGATGCCGGCTGTCATGCAGCGTCATGGGACACAGAGTTTACGGCCGCCCCATCTGATCGCCGACCCGTCGCCGGCGGTGGTGTTCGTCGATTGCGCCAGCGTGGAGGCCGGCGCGGAGATCGAAAAGTTGCGCATCGAGAACGGCGACGAGCACTACCTGATCCCGGTGCTGCCCGAACGCTCGGCGGAGCGCATCGTCCCGCTGATCGCACGTGGCGCCAATGATGCCGCTGACGAACTGGACCTGCTCGATCCCGAACCGATCATTACGCGCGCGCTCGATCAAACCAGGCTGCTCTCCTTTGCACGTGACGGCGCAGCCGATTTTTCCGCGTTGCAGAGTCACGCGGACGGCATGATCTCCCCGGTGTTCTTCAAGGACGCGAACGGCATCTACACCGGCTGCAACGCCGTGTTCGAGCGTTTTCTCGGCATGGACCGCAGCGGCATTCTCGGCAAGAGCGTCTACGATGTGGCGCCCTCGGATCTCGCACTCACCTATCACAAGGCCGATCTCGACCTCGCGTCCGAAGGCGGCATCCAGATCTATGCCGCCGGCGTGCGCAACGGGGCCGGCCTGGTGCGCACGGTGCGCTTCTATAAAGGCGTGGTTTATGACGACGGCGGACGCGTCACAGGCATCGTCGGCGCGATGCACGACATCGGCAACGAGCGTGGCCACGAGGCCGCGCGCCTGGAAATCGAGGAAGTCACGCGACACGTGTCCGCGAATACGTGGAAAGGCGACGGCTTCTCGCCCTCGGTCGATCATGACCGGCCCCTGCTCGATCGCGTAGCGACCGGAGACGCTTCCGCACTCTCGCGCCTGTACCGGCTCTACCATCGGCGGCTCGCACGCTTTCTGAACCGGCTCACCTGGAAAAACGAGGTGATCGACGAAATCGTCAACGACACCTTCATGATCGTGTGGCAAAAGGCAGGCGAGTTCCGGGGCGATTCGAACGTCTCGACATGGATCATCGGCATTGCGTATCGCTCCGCCCTGCGTGCCTTGCGCGATCAGCGCCGTTCGGAGTTCGAGTTGCTGGACGTCGACCATTTCGATTCGATGGTTCAGTACTGGCATGACCATGAGCTCTCCGACCTGCTGTCCAAGGCGCTCGATCTGTTGCCTGCCGAACAGCGTCTCGTGATGGCGCTGGCGTACGTCCTCGGCCATTCCGTCGAGGAGATCTCGCAGATCACCGGGTGCCCGGTCACGACGGTCAAGGCGCGCATGCACCGGGCACGCTGCAAGCTGCGCGAAACAATGGAGGTACTTGGCAAGGCGAAATGTATTTAAAGGCGGCGACATCCTCCGAAAAACGCAAGGTGGTGTTCGCAAACGAAAGCGATATCGATCCGCCTGGCGGCGAACCGAATAGGTACGTTTTCCCCTTCCAGCTCGTGGTAGCGCAACCGTTGTAGAAAACGTTCGCCCAAAGCCCCCTCGTTTCGGCGCCATGTCAGCGCGCCCGCTCGCGCTGCTTATGATGAAGACCCAAGCAGCGCGCCCCTGACATTTCTATCGCAAACGACATGCTCAAACACGACAACCTGGAACACGTCGGCGCCGGTCACGAAGGACGCTTCCCGCCGCTCACCTTTTCGAAGCGGGACGGGCTGCTGTACATGCACAACGGCGACGAGTGGGACTCGACGTTCGGATGTATGGCGCTCGATCATCCAACGTTTCTCTGGATGGAGTACGCGCAAAAGATGATGGCGTGGATGCTCTTCGCCGAGCGCTTCTATGAAAAGCCGCGCCTCATCGCGCAACTGGGACTGGGCGCCGGAGCGTTGGCCCGCTTCTGTTACGCCCGCTTTCCGCTCGCGCGCGTCGAAGTCGTCGACATCAACCCCGCGGTCATCGACGCGTGCCGCGAGATGTTCTGCATGCCGCCCGAGGGCGAGCGCCTCGGTCTCATCGAAGCGGACGCGATGGACTATGTCAGCACGCAAGAGCGCCGCGCTTCGATCGACATCTTGCAGGTGGACCTTTATCTGAGCGAACGCGATGGGCCGGTGGGGCAAGGCAGCGCATTCTACCGGGCCTGTTTCGACAGCCTCGCGACGGACGGCATGATGACGATCAACATCTTCGGCCCGGATCTGGCGGCGGTGACGCGGCAGAACCTGCAATGGCTGTCCGAGCTATTCGATGCGGTTCTGCGGTTGCCGTGCGAGGACAACAACATTCTCATCTGCTTCAAGCGTGCGCCGGTCATCGATATGCAGCAACTGAAAGTGAAAGCGGCCGTGCTCGAGTCGTTTACTGGAATCCCCGCGTCTTCGTGGGTGTTTTTCCGTCGCGACGGCGAAGCGCTGGATCGCGAGAAGGCCCTGGAACTCGAGGCAGTGGTCTAGGCGAGTTGCTCAACGCGCGCCAGCGCGTCGCCTGCTTCGCCGATCGACGCGACGCAATCCAGCTTGTAGCCGAACGCATAAACGGTCTTCAGATTCAGGCCGGATTCGGGCGACAAACGCAGCTTCTTGCGCAGCTTGTAGATGTGTTGCTCGATGGAGCGCGCGGCCACGTCCTCGCATGAGCCCCACACGCCGCCGGCGATCTGCGCGCGGGTCACGAACTTGCCCGGATTCGAAAAGAACAGCCACGCCATCGTGAATTCGCGCGGCGTCAGCGGTATCTCGACGCCGTCGAGGGTCAGCACGCCGAGATCTCTTCTCAACACATAGCTGCCCAGCGTGACGGTGTCCGCACCCGCCTGATGATTTTCACGCTGAAGCACAACATGCGCGCGCAGACGCACCTGCTCCAGATCGAAGCGATACGCCACGTCCGTGGCGCCCGCGTTGATCCACCCGAGCATGGCGGTCCAGTCCGGAAACGGCGTGAGAACGATCGCGGGCGTGCACGCAGCCGCGTTGCAATGGCGCCACGACAGCAACGAATCGAGCAGCAATGATCCGTTCTTCGCGTCGATCAGCACGAGGTCGTACGTGGAGGCGCGCATTGCACGCACGAGCGGCAACTCGCCGTCAAACGATTCGACGGCAATCGAATCACCGGCAAGACAGCCGGCCAGATCGCGGGTCAATATGGGGTCCTCGGTCACTAGTGCGAATCGCATGTCTTCTCCTGGTCGGCCTGATGTCAATGAATCGTTCATACGGACGGGTTGGATCGTTCTCGGTCCCGGTTCCGGTAAGTGCCACCGGGAGCGAAACCGGATGCGCTGCCGCGCCGGCGGTCCGGCGTCTTGCCCACGCGCCCCGTCGCGCGGCAGGCATGCCGCATATCGCTGAACCCTCGCAGCCACGGCGCATCGCGGCGCACGCGTCGGCACGCCCTTACTGAACGTTCAGGATGCGCTGACACGAGAATCCGCGCATCCTGACCCGGCTTCTATTGCCCGCGTCGGCATGGTTGCGGCGCTCGTATCGCGCATCGTGGCTTGCCGACAAATTTCTTCGGTCGTTCGCAACTTTCCTCGCGCTCGACGTCACTTACCGTCATATTTCCAATTTCACTCCGGCAGATTGCGAGCACGACCTCATGTCACCTAACCCGATCGCCTCGACCAGCGTCCCCTTTGCCGTGCGCACCGTCGACGCGGACGACGCCGCGTTGCTCAAACGCCTCTGAGGGAGACAAGGCCGCGCTGTCCGCCGGGCTCGCGGTGATCGCGCTGCTGGAAGCGGGCGGACTCGCGATGCTCGGCATCCGGCATGGCGACGCTGGTGCGCCGCCGAACTACCGCACGTTGTCCGAACCCAACGCCGCCGTCACGCGGGCAACGATCCGGCTCGTCGCCGATGCGGTGATGCCGGTGGGTCAGTTGCAGACGCTGCTCGCACCGCTGCATTTGCGGATTGTCGGCGGCCCTGGAGAGAGCGGCGTCGATTCGCTTGCGCGAACTGCCGGCCATGTTGGCGTTGCCGCGCAGTTGTCGGCGTTATGTGCGGCACCGCATGTCCGCTTTGCGGAGCCTGTCGGCGATGCCGACGGCGGCGTCTGAGCGGCTACGCGCGAATTCGCATATCGCAAGCGTTTAGTCAGGCAGTGTTACCGACGGCGGATCGTCATCGTCGTCGAGACGATCGCTTGGTGTTACTGCCTCGATATTTGTCCGGTCACGTTTATCGGTTAGGATTGGCACGACCCTGGCAGCGGTGCGGTGCGGTGCGGCGCCGCGCCGGGTCGTTCAGATGGCTTGACCACGGTCACAGTCCCCGATCTACCGGAACGTGAACGAACAATATGGAGTTGCAGCGTCCTTTGTCCCCGCGTTGCCGCGGGGCAGCCTGCTTGCCCGGCCTGCTTCGATGCTGCACTGCGCTCGTCACGCTTGCAGTTTTATCCGCGCCCGCCACAGCCACAAGCGACGATTGGCAGTTCGAGGCGGGTATCACCACCAACAAGGTCACCCGCGGCATGGACATCGGCAACGGGCAGCCGTCGGTCAGTGCGGGGGCCAACTGGTATCCGGGCAACGGCTTCTTTGCGGGCGCGTCCGTGGCGTCACTCCGGTCCGCCCGCAGCCCGACCAACGGCGCGGAAGTTGTCGCCAACGGCGGATACGGTTGGCGATTGGCCGGCGACTGGAGCGCCCAGGCCATGCTCTCGCACTACCAGTTCCTCCAGGGATCACAGTCCTCGCGCCTCAACTACGACGAACTGGTGCTAACCGCCGGCTGGCGCGACTCTGTGTTCGCCTCGGTCGCGCTCTCGCCGGATACAGGCTTTGGGCCGTCGCCGAGTTCGCGCGCTGTCTCGTATGACCTGGTGGGCCGCCTTCCGCTCGTGCGCGGCTGGACCGCGACGGCCGGCATCGGCTACTACGATCTGCACACGGTGCTCGGCCTCGGGTATGTCTACGGCAACGTCGGGCTGACTTATCAGTTTCGCGCGTGGCAATTCGACGTGTCGTACATCGCGACGAACAATGAAGCCAAGGCGAAGCTTGGGCCGGGCGCGAGCAATCGCTGGATCGCCGATGTCATCTGGCATTTCTGAGCGGCGGCGTAACTTTTTACCCGGCAACGCGCACCTACGGCTATTTACATCATGAATCGAGTTTCCATGACGCCCAAGGACCGCTATGTCCCGCATTTTCCGTTCGGCGCGGGTTCGGCAGTGAACGGCGGCGTGCGCGGCACGTGGGCCGCCATGGTGCGGCGCACGTGCCTTTGCTGGCTGTCCCTGTGCGCCGCTTTCTCGATATCCGCGTGCGCGCTCGTGCCCGCGACGCCCGACCCCGCTGCCGCGACGCAGCAGATGAAGGCGCGTCCCGAGCGAATGATCGTGCTGGCCGTCGCCAATCCCCCGGAAACGCTCATGCTGCGAGCCGGCTCGACTGCCGCCGGCTACGGCGCGGCTGGCGGCTATTCGCCGGGCGGCAGCGCGCGGGCTCAGGTCGCCGCGCTCGCGCGGCAATACGGCTTGCACGAGGTGTCGGCGTGGCCGATCCCGTCGCTGAAGGTGCATTGCGCGATGCTGGAAGTCGCCGACGGCGCGCGGCGCGATGAAGTGCTCGCGCGGCTCGCTGCCGATCCTCGCGTGCGTCTCGCGCAGCCGTTGCAGACCTTCGATCTGCTCGGCGAGGCGCCGCATAGCAGCGGCTATGCCGACTTGCAGCAGGGTTTTCGCGAGATCGGCGCGGACGCCGCGCAAAAGGTCACACGCGGCGATTCGGTGCGCGTCGCGGTGATCGACACCGGCGTCGACACGACCCACCCCGATCTGCACGGCCGCATTGTCGGGACCCGCAATTTCGTCGACGAGGACTGGCAGCAATTCAATCGCGACCTGCACGGCACCGCGGTCGCGGGCGTCATCGCGGCGGATCGCGCCGGCGGCCCGGACGGCAGCGCCGGCATCGAAGGCGTCGCGCCGCACGCGAAAGTGATCGCGGTCAAGGCCTGCTGGCAAGCGGACAACCGCAGCGGGCCTTCGCGGTGCAATTCGTTCACGCTCGCCGAAGCGATCCAGTCGGCGCTCGAGGCGCACGCACAGATCATCAATCTGAGTCTGGGCGGCCCGGCGGACCCGCTGCTGAGTCAACTGATCGAACTGTCGGTGAAAAAAGGTGTGATCGTGGTCGGGGCCGTGCTGCCGGACGGCGACCTCAAGGCGTTTCCGGTCGGCGTGACGGGCGTGATCGCCGTCGATTCGGCTCACGCTGCGGGCAGCGCGCCAGCCGATGCCGGCTCGAACGTGCTGTATGCGCCGGGCCGTGACATTCTGACGCTCACGCCGGGCGGACATTACGACTTCGTGTCGGGCTCGTCGTTCGCGGCAGCGAACGTGACAGGCACCATTGCGTTGCTGCTCGGGTTGCAGCCGAATCTCGACGCGCATTCGATCGAGGTGCTGCTCGACCAGACAAGCGGCCCGAGCCGGCAGCATGCCCGCGTCATCAATGCCTGCCGCGCGGTAGAGGCGCTTCACCACCCCTGCGTCGAGGCGGCCCGTTGAACGGGGCCGCCGCCATGCAGCGGTGACTAATCCGCGCGAAGGCGCTCTTCGCGCAATCGCTCCGAACGCAAACGCTCCGAGCGCAGTTGTTCTTCCCGGTGACGTTCGGCGCGCACATCGTCGTCGTGGGTGCTGACTTGCAGCAAGCTCGCGCAGTCGTCAGCCATTGCACAAGGTTGCGAAAACGCATTCGCAGATGCGAGCAGCAGTGCGCAAGCAACGCCTGCGGTCAGGTTGAATGAACGCGGCAGCAACATTCCGAATCCCCCTCACGGTTGAAAAAAGCCATCCTCGTACTGATGGCCCGTCCGAGCCGCGCCAATAGCGAACCGGGTTGGCGCGAGACGAACCGCTTTTTCACCGCACGAAATCAATCTGCCACGCTCTCTCAGTCAAAGCGCCTCGACCAGATCCTTGCGCCGCGTCTGGCAATACGCCGAGCACGCAAGCTGCGCGGCATTCGCGGCAGCGTGAATCATCGGGCTCGCGTTCACCGGCTTGCAAATCGACACGATGATCGGCGGGGGCACGGGTTTGAGCGGCAACTCGACGAATTCGCCGCTTTGCAAGGCCTCCGCAACAAACAGGCCGGGAATGGCGGCGACGCCATAGCCGTCGCGAACCAGTTGAACGATCGCGGCGACCGAGGGCGAACAGGTGATGCGCGTTTGCCCGGCCGGCATGCCGAGCTGCTGCGCCAGCGCATGAACGATGCTTTCGAGCGCGACTTGCGGCGCCGTGCCCCGCCCAAAGGTCAGCACCGGACGCTCCAGCACACGCAGCCCGAGTCCTTCGGCGCGCCTGGACAACAAGCCCCGTTTCGCGATCCACCGAACCGGATAACTGGCGATCGCACTGGAGACGATCTTCGTACTGTCGATGCCCTCGACCCGTATCACGAGGTCGAGCTCGCCGCTCAGCAGACGCCGTTGCAGCACCGAACTCGAATCGACGGTCAGGTCCACTTCGAGCCGTGGAAAGCTCGCGTTCAACTGGGTGACGTAGTGCGCGAGCCAGCTATGCACGACGGTCTCGATGACGCCCAGGCGCAGCTTGCCGCCAACCACGACTTCCTGGCCCGCGGCCTCCCGCAACGCGCGCGCGGCATTGACGACGTTTTTCGCAGGCCCGAGCAGATTCTGGCCCGACGGTGTCAGCCGGAAGCCCGTTGTCGAGCGGTCGACGAGTTCCGTCTTGAGTTCGTCCTCCAGTGAGCGGATGCGCAGCGAGATCGTGGCCGGTGTCGCGTGCAGCACACGCGCCGTTGCCCGAAAGCTTTCGAGCTGGGCAAGCGTCACAAAGGTTTCGAGAAAGCGCGTGTTCATAGGCTGTGTCTGAAGATTGGGGCGGATTCCTTCATCGTTTCTGTTCGCAGTATGCCTTAACAAAAAGCTCCATTTATACGAAACGGAGTGCCTTTATGGCCGATATTCCGAAACGACGCAGGGTATTCGCCATGCATGAACGCAGCTTTGCCACGCTCCCCTGTAAGGCCCGTCTGCAAAGGTTTTCAAGCCGCCGACCCAGCGCTTCTCCCGATGTTCACCCAACGACCGGCCACGTAAAAACCCGCACAAAACCGTTAGAAAAACCTGAACACCAGCGGCACGAATAACTCGCTGGCGCAGCTATTTTGTTGGTCCTAATCTGCACGCCATCGCACTCACGAACGGAATCGCCGTCATGCCGCACACCTTTCGCCAGCAAGTTCGCAGCAAGGCCTTTTCAGGGCCCACGGCCGGTTATTGCGGCGACTTCGCACAGGCCAACCTCGCCATTCTCCCGAGCGCCCACGCCGGGGATTTCATGCGCTTCTGCCTGCGCAATCCGAAAGCCTGCCCGCTGTTCGGCGTCGGCGAACCGGGGCAATTCGATCTGCCTATGCTGGGCCGCGACCTCGATATCCGCACCGACGTGCCCGGCTACAACGTCTATCGCGACGGCGTGTTGTGCGAGCAGCTCGCCGACATCCGCGAAGTATGGTGCGACGATCTCGTCGTGTTCGCGATCGGCTGTTCGTTCTCGTTCGAGCAGATGCTCGCGCGTGAACGCATTCCGCTGCGCCACGTCGACGAAGGCGTCAACGTGCCGATGTACCGCACCAACGTTGCGAATCAGGCAGCAGGCCGGTTCGGCGGTCGGCTCGTCGTCTCGATGCGGCCGATGAGCGGCGCGCACGCGATTCGCGCCGTGCAGATCACGAGCCGGTTTCCGTCGGTGCACGGCGCGCCGGTGCACATCGGCGATCCGGCGGTACTCGGCATCCAAGATCTGTCGAGCCCGGATTTCGGCGATCCGGTATCGATTCATGAACACGAGCTGCCGGTCTTCTGGGCTTGCGGCGTGACGCCTCAAAGCGCCATCGAAAGCGCGCGGCTGCCGTTCGCGATCGCGCATCGGCCTGGCCACATGCTGATCACCGACATCCCCAACGCATCGCTCGCGGTGTTCTGACACACGGATTGGCCGCATCACGGGAGAAACACATGAATACGGAAGCGCAATACGCAGGCACGCCCGCCGACAGCGGAATGGCGGACACCACCGCAAGCCGCGGCATGTTCGGCTGGTACCGGCACACCAACGCGAGCGAACGGCGGGCATTCTGGAGCTGCAAGGTCGGCTATGCGCTCGATGCGATGGACACGCAATTCCTGAGCTTCGTGATTCCGACGCTGATCGCGACGTGGAGTCTCAGCAAGGGCGAAGCCGGCCTGATCGGCACCGTCACGCTGCTGACCTCCGCGCTCGGCGGCTGGGTCGCCGGCATTCTTTCCGACCGCATCGGCCGGGTCAAGACGCTGCAGATCACCATCGTCTGGTTCGCCTTTTTCACGCTGCTGTGCGCGTTCGCGCAGAACTACAGCCAGCTTCTGATCGCGCGCGGTTTGATGGGCTTCGGCTTCGGCGGTGAATGGACAGCGGGCGCCGTGCTGATCGGCGAAGTGATCCGGCCGCGCGACCGCGGCAAGGCGGTAGGCATGGTTCAGGCGGGCTGGGCCATCGGCTGGGCGGCGTCGGCGGGATTCTATACGCTGGTGTTTTCGCTGCTGCCCGGCGATATCGCGTGGCGCGCGTTGTTCGCGCTCGGTGTTTTGCCCGCGCCGTTCGTGATCTTCATCCGCCGTTTCGTCGAGGAACCCGAAGTCCATCTGCAGCAGAAGCAGCGCGACGCGGAAGCGGGCAACCACAGTTCATTCTTCGAAATCTTCGGCCCCGGCATCTGGCTGACGACGCTTCGCACCGCGATCCTCGCCACTGGCACGCAAGGCGGCTACTACGCGATCACCACCTGGCTGCCTACTTACCTCAAGACCGAACAGCATCTGAGCGTGGTCGGCACGGGGGGCTATCTCGCGGTCATCATCGCGGGCTCGTATGCGGGTTACCTGTGCGGCGCCTTTCTCAGCGACCGCTTTGGCCGCAAGCTCAATTTCATCGCGTTCTCGATTGCTTCGATGGCGATCGCCCTCGTGTACACCCGTGTACCGATGAGCAACGCGCTGCTGCTCGTGCTCGGCTTCCCGCTCGGCTTCTTCGCCTCCGGAATCTTCGCCGGAATGGGCGCGTTCATGACCGAACTCTTCCCCACGCGGATTCGAGGCTCGGGCCAGGGCTTCTGCTACAACTTCGGCCGCGCGGTCGGTGCGACCTTCCCGTTCCTGATCGGCTTCGTCGCGCAAAAAATGGCGCTTGGCGTCGCGATCGGCACATTCGCCGCGGCCGCCTACGGCGTCGTGATTCTCGCGGCGCTGACGCTGCCGGAGACGCGCGGCGCGCAACTCGAATCGTGAGCACAAAATCATTTACCGGAGATACCCTCTGATGACACATCAAGCCGACACTCATCTACCGCGTGATCGCCGCTGGCAATTCTGGATCGACCGCGGAGGCACCTTCACCGACATCGTCGCCCGCCGCCCCGATGGACGGATCGTCACGCACAAGGTGCTTTCGGAGAATCCCGAGCGATATCGTGATTCCGCGGTGCAAGGCATCCGCGACCTGCTGGGTGTGGCGACGCACGAGCCCGTGCCGGCACATCTGATCGATAGCGTACGGATGGGCACGACGGTCGCCACCAACGCACTGCTCGAACGCAAGGGCGCGCCTACCGTGCTCGCGATCACCAGGGGCTTTGCAGACGCGCTGCGGATCGCCTATCAAAGCCGTCCGAAGCTGTTCGTGCGCAACATCGAGTTGCCAACGCTGCTGTACGAGCGCGTGGTGGAAATCGACGAGCGGATCGGCGCGCATGGCGAAGTGGTGCGCGAACTCGATACGAGGCAGGCGCAGGCTGCATTGCGGCAGGCCTACGAAAATGGAATCCGTTCATGCGCAATCGTGCTGATGCACGGTTACCGGTACGCCGAACATGAACGCAGGCTCAAGGAAATCGCGCAGGACATCGGCTATACGCAGATTTCCGTGAGCCACGAGGTCAGTCCGCTGATGAAGCTGGTCTCGCGTGGCGATACGACCGTCGTCGATGCGTATCTGTCGCCAATTCTGCGCCACTACGTACGGCAGGTCGAAGGCGATCTTGGCGCGGTGCCGCTGCAGTTCATGCAGAGCAACGGCGGCCTGACCGACGCGCATCGCTTCCAGGGCAAGGACGCAATCCTGTCCGGTCCCGCGGGCGGCATCGTGGGCGCGGCGCAGGTGTCGAAGTTGGCGGGCTTCGAGTCGATCATCGGTTTCGACATGGGCGGCACGTCAACGGATGTGACCCACTACGCGGGCGAGTACGAGCGCGAGTTCGCCACGGAAGTGGCTGGCGTCCGTATTCGTGCGTCGATGATGAAAATCCATACCGTTGCGGCTGGCGGCGGGTCGATCTGCTCGTTCGACGGCGCGCGCTTCAGGGTCGGGCCGCAAAGTGCCGGCGCAAATCCGGGCCCGGCCTCCTACCGGCGCGGTGGACCGCTGACCGTCACCGACTGCAACGTCATGACGGGCAAGATCAACCCGCGCTGGTTTCCGCATGTATTTGGACCTGAAGGCGATCTACCACTCGATAGCATTGTGGTACAGCACAAGTTCGCCGAAGTCGCCGCGCAGGTAGAAGATGCGACGGGTATCGCGCGTTCACCGGCCGAAATCGCGGAAGGCTTTCTGAAGATAGCGGTCGAGAATATGGCGAACGCGATCAAGCAGATCTCGGTGCAACGCGGCTACGATGTGACGAAGTACACGCTCGCCTGCTTCGGCGGCGCAGGCGGTCAGCACGCGTGCCTCGTCGCGGATGCGCTCGGCATGACGCGAGTGTTCATCCACCCGCTCGCGGGCGTGCTGTCGGCATACGGCATGGGTCTCGCCGATGTGCGCGCCCTGCGCCAACTGGCAGTCGAAACGCGCCTCGACGCGGCATCGCTCGCCGCTTGCGAGGAAGCGTTCGCGTCGCTGGGCACGGCGGCGGAAAGCGAAGTCGCCCAGCAGCGCATCACAAGGGACCGCATCACGCTACGCCGAACACTCCACGTCAAATACGACGGCACCGACACTGCACTGGAAATCGAATTCAGCCGCGACGCGCCGGCCATTGTCGAGACGTTCGAGCGGCTCTACCGCGCCCGTTACGGGTTCCTGATGCCGAACAAGGCGCTCGTGATCGAAGCCGTTGCCGTGGAGGCGATCGGCCAGGCGCACGAGGTCGAAGACGAACACTGGCCGCTCGCCGACGGCGCCTCGGTGAATCCGCAGCCGCTCGCTATGACACGCATTTTCTCAGGCGGCGAATGGCACGACACACCCGTCTTCGATCGCGATTCGCTTGCGCCCGGCGCACGTATCGACGGTCCGGCCATCGTCAGCGAAAAGACCGGCACGACCGTGATCGAACCGGGCTGGCAAGTCGAAGTCAGCCGGCACAACCACCTGGTGGTCAATCGCACGACCGCACTCGCCAACCGACATGCGATCGGCACCGAAGCCGATCCGGTACTGCTCGAGGTGTTCAACAACCTGTTCATGTCGATTGCCGAACAGATGGGCATGACGCTTGCCAACACGTCATACTCAGTCAACATCAAGGAGCGCCTCGACTTCTCGTGCGCGCTTTTCGACGCGGACGGCAACCTGATCGCCAACGCGCCGCACATGCCGGTCCATCTTGGCTCGATGGGCGAGAGCGTGCAGACCATCATCGAGCGGCGTGCGGGCACCATGCAATCCGGCGATGTGTATGTGCTCAACGCGCCCTATGGCGGCGGCACGCATCTGCCGGACGTGACGGTGGTCATGCCGGTCTTCGTCGAGGAGCACGCGGCGCCGACGTTCTATGTCGCGGCGCGCGGCCATCACGCGGATATCGGCGGCATTTCACCGGGCTCGATGCCACCCGACTCGACGCACGTCGATCAGGAAGGCGTCCTGCTCGATAACGTCCAACTGGTCGCGCAGGGCCGCTTTCTCGAAGACGAAATGCGCGAGCTGCTCGCCTCGGGCCGCTATCCGGTTCGAAACGTCGAACAGAACATTGCCGATTTGCGGGCGCAGATCGCGGCGTGCACGAAGGGCGCGCAGGAACTCGACCGCATGTGCAGGCAGTTCGGCCTCGACGCGGTGCAGGCGTACATGCAGCACGTGCAGGACAACGCCGAGGAGGTCGTGCGGCGCACGCTGTCGGTGCTCAGGGACGGACGCTTCGAATACGAACTCGACGACGGGGCGAAGATCGTCGTCGCCGTGTCGATCGACCGCGAGGCGCGCTCGGCCGTCATCGACTTCGCCGGCACGAGCGAACAGCAACCGAATAACTACAACGCGCCCTCCGCCATCTGCAAGGCGGCCGTGCTGTACGTGTTCCGCACGCTGGTCGACGATGACATTCCGCTCAACGCAGGTTGTCTGAAACCTCTGGACATTCGCATTCCCGCGGGCTCGATGCTCAACCCGCGCTATCCGGCCGCGGTGGTCGCCGGTAACGTCGAGACGTCGCAGGTCGTGACCGATGCGCTCTACGGCGCGCTCGGCGTCATGGCGGGCGCCCAGGGCACGATGAACAACTTCACGTTCGGCAACGATCGCTACCAGTACTACGAGACCATCTGCGGCGGCGCCGGAGCCAGTGCGTCGTCGGCGGGCTGCAGCGCGGTGCAGACACACATGACCAACTCGCGGCTCACCGATCCCGAAGTGCTCGAATGGCGCTTCCCGGTTCGCCTTGATGACTTCCGGGTGCGTCACGGCAGCGGCGGCAAAGGGCAATGGCGAGGCGGCGACGGCACCGAGCGGCGAGTCCGCTTCCTCGAACCGATGACCGCCGTGATTCTGTCGAACCGCCGGCGGGTGGCGCCGTTCGGCATGGCGGGCGGGTCGCCGGGCAAGCTCGGCGTCAACTGGGTCGAACGAGCCGGTTCGTCCGCGCAGGAAACCTTCGGCGCGCGTCACCAGGTGCAGATGAATGCCGGCGATGTTTTCGTGATTCAGACGCCGGGTGGCGGTGGGTATGGAGTCGCGTCCGAGGTATGAGTTAAACGCCGGCCTGGCGGTGTGCATCGTCATCCGCGGGTATGCGTACCGCGATCGACGTGCCGCTGACGGGCGCGCTATGCACCGGGATCTCGCCGCCCAGCATCAGCGCGCTCTCTCTCATGCCGACAAGCCCAAACGATTTGGCGCGCGGCGCCGATGAATCGAACCCGCGCCTGTCGTTGCGTATTTCCAGTCTCCGGTGCGGCCCAACCTGCTCGAGCGAAATCGTGACCTCGTTCGCGCCGGCGTGGCGCGCGACGTTCGTCAGCGCTTCCTGCACGATGCGAAACAGTGCGATGACACGCTCTTCGTCGAGCACCAGATGGTCGCCCGATCTACCCGTAACCTCAAGACCATCATCATGATCGTGCCTCTCGCGTGCGTAACGTTGGGCACGGCCCTGGCGAGTCGCTTACCAGGAGATTGACGACGGTCTTCGACAAGATATTGACTCGGGCAATCCTCGGCACGGCTTCTGACGCAATCATTGCGAGTGTGCGCCGGCCACGGCGCCCTGAGCGCGCCCTGCACCTGGCGCGGCGGCAATCGGGCGCCGCCGAATGCGCGGTCCGATGATCTTTTCGACCTCAACGGCGGTGCACTTCGCTTCTCGAGCGATAACTGCGCTACAGAATCTTCCCGCAATGTCGGACATCCGCTGTAATGACGCTGCGACCAAGCATTCCGGGGGCAGTATGCCGAACCGTATTCCGTCAAACGCCATATCCAATTTACCGTCGCCGACGGTTGCCGAGCAAACGGAACCGCGACAGGCGCAAGCCGGCCAGAAACAGTTGCGTAAGGCCGGATCGGTCTTCAGTGGTTTGAAGCGGCGCGTATCTGCATGCGTTCGCCCTGTGGTTACCCCTGCCAACGACGGGAACGCTTCGGCACCGTCACAGGCACCCAGGCCGAGACTTGCGGCTGTCCCCGGCGTAGGCGTTACCCGGCTCCAGGAAAGCCTGGGCCTTGACGCCAGGGTCGAGTTGCGTTTCCGCCGCGAGTCCCATGCGGGCGGCGCAGCCTTCGCAGGCATCGAAGCCTTGCATGTCCCATTGCGCGACGTGGGCTTTGGCGCGGGTTTTATTGCCCACGCCCCGCAACAGAACGCCGATTCATCGACCGCTTCCGCCAGGCATTCGACCATGGCCCAACTGGACCAGGTGAAAGCGCACTTCCAGGCGCTTCTCGAGGGCAACTGGTCGCCCGGTCCAACCGATGACAAATATGACGCAGCGATCCTGCCCGCAATCGTCGCTGCGGAAAACGCCCGGTCCCCGGCGCTGAACCTGACGCTGCTGTCTCCCAAAGAGGATTTCGCCAGTTGGCTCAAGGCGACGCGCCCTGCCCGAGCCCGCGTCATGTTCCCAATGCCAGGCAACGACGCCCACTATGTCACGGCAGACATCCGCCGTATTGGAGGAAAGACTTCGGTCATCGTGATCGAACCACTGAGCCTTAAAGACAACGCCGACCTGAAGGACTCGACCCGCGAGAAATACGAAAAACGGACGCTGCCCCTGTTGAAAAAAGCGTTGAAATCGGACGTTACGCTGTCGGTGCTAACGGTCGACACGCAAAAATCCACGAACGACTGTCGCGTCTTTGCGCTATCGGCGGCAGCCAAGCTGGCTGACAACGCATCCCTGATCGACTCGCTGCACCAGCAAAACCTGTCCCGCCGGCCAATCAGGACAGCGCTCGGACAGGATTCGGAGGTGCTTGCGAGTAC
Organism: Burkholderia sp. OK233; assembly: GCF_900230185.1. Classification (GTDB taxonomy): domain Bacteria; phylum Pseudomonadota; class Gammaproteobacteria; order Burkholderiales; family Burkholderiaceae; genus Paraburkholderia. Next base: position 5,765,875 of record NZ_OCSR01000001.1, on the reverse strand, counting down.
GCGTAAGGTTCGTGTGTTGGATGGCAAGGGCATACTGCCGCCGGCATTCGTCAAGCACTCGCAGTCCCGAACCACGTTGAGCAACTGGCTGAAGGCCAATCCGCCGGCGTTTGCTAACGCCGGCGTCAACAAGAAAGATCAATCGCTGGCGGATCGATTCGACGATCACCGAAAGACGCGGTATGACAAGCCCGTGCACTCGCGCTTCATGCAGGACAATCTCCCGGACCTGGAAGTACAGGTCAGGAATTTGACGTTCAGCACCTCCATCGAGCAGAAGCGGCTTACTTACCTGGATCGCGCCATCGAATATTTAAGGCATGCGCCGGAAGGTGAGTGCTCGCGACTGCTGGCCAGCATGGGCGACGTCAGTAACGATCCCCCCGGCCCGGGGAATCTACGACTGGACGACCGGGACTGGGGGCCACATCCGGATTCGCTATAGGTGCAAGGTCCCGGTTGCCCGCGAACTGACCTACTTCAAGGTGAAGGTTAGCGTTCCGTATCCAAGCTGGTCAAAGCCGCCGCTGTTGGGGCCGTAGTCACCCCCGCCGCCTTTCACCCGCACCTTCTTTGCGAAGGCTTCCACATCAGGTGCGCTCATGCCCTTGAGCACAACGTAGTGGCTGTACAGCAGTTCCCAGACCGGCCGCACATCGCCGCGAGATTTGTCCGAAATCGCCCTCTGCGTGACGTCGCTGTTGGTGTACGCGGTGTAGTGCACGTCGTGACCGAGGCTGTACCGGGCTGCGTATTCAGCGCCTAGCAGAAAGCGGTCGTGGTCATAGCCGAACAGATCGTCGCCCTGATTCCACGCCATCTGGCAGAACGTGCCGAGCAGCGCGATATCGAGCATCGCGTGGCCCTGGTCTCGTCCGCTCTCCTGCACCTGCCCGATTCCGCCGTCGTAGATTTTCCACACTACATGGCTGTTGGCACCGTTGCCGGCGCCGTGCCTGAAATATCCGGTGGCCTCGTCGTAGATGTCGCGGCGATCCGTGAGTACGCCGATCGCAAGCATCGAGTCCATGATAATCGCGCCGGTTCGCGACGCGTGACGCTGCACTGAGCTACTGGCCGCGCGTGCGAATGCCACGGGACGAACAGTCTCACGCCAGCGTTCGATCGATTTCGGCGATCCATTTGTGAACCGTTTCCAGCGTCTTCTGAACGTGACGCCGTTGTCGCAACGTTTCCGCGATGTCTCGATCCACGGCGCGAATCTGGCTTGCGGGTATCTCGGGGTGACCCTCGCGACCGAGCTGGCGAACTGTTTTTTCATCGACGGCGGCTGAGCCGCTTTCGTCCAGCAGGCGCCTGAGCGCGGCAGCATTTTGTTGCAACTCGCCGCGCTTGCTTTCCAGGATGGCCCGTTTCTTTTTCGCACCTGCGAAGAGAGGGATCTTGGGTTGCGTCAACGCGTTTTGCGCCTGCGTGTTCGCGTTCCGAAGCTGCCGCATGATGCTGTCGTAATGCGTCCCGAGAGACCTGAGCGGGCCGCTTTCATGTTTTCCCTCGTGAATCGTGTCGAGTGCCGGTTTCCAACTGCTGCGGGCGAGGTGCGGCCCAAGCGCTCCATAGCCTGGCTGACGGGGCGGAGCAGTTGGAGCGCTGCCCGAAAGCGTTTCTATCGCGGCGGACGGCGGCGCCGGTTCCGGGCGCGGCGCGGTGATGATCTTGCCGCTTGCCGCACCCAGATCCATCAGATCGTCGTCATCGTCGAGGTCGGTGGAAGATGCCGCATTGGCTTTCGGCACGGGCTTATCCGCTGCCAGGGCCTGCTCGCGGGTCAACCTTGGAATGCCTTGCGGCCGGCCAGTGGCGCTCCCGTTCTGCTGGTTGATCCACTTGACGGTATCGCCAACGAGATCTTCCTGTACGGTCAAGGAAGTCGGCGGCAGCCTGGCTAATGGCGCCCGCTGCGGCCTGCCCGGCGAAGAGCGCAACAAGCCAGTCATCTGTCTCAGACTCTGCAGAACGGCGCCGCGCGTCGAAAGACGCTTCGATCGAGCACGCGCGCCGTTGGTCCCGCTGGTCGCATCCGGTGGATCGGACCGCCCGTGCACGGCATCGGGCGGCAGGTTGTGACGAATCTGGACAGCCATGGCATCGACTCGCTGAAAGAGTAGGTAATGGCATTGTGCGTGCGAGTCAGTGCCGGACTTATACCTTGCCCCGAACCGGCGCGTCTCCTGGCGAAACGAAGCCCCGCTCAATAAAAGCGGACACATCGGAGGCGTCGGAATCCGGACGATGAAAGATGCCCATAGGAGATAAGTGACCACGGCGGCGTTGTCAAGTTGGCGGCTGTAGGCCAACTGCGCGGCATAAAAGTAGTTATCCTTATCAGATAACTGTCTCGATCGCAGTAGAGACAATCCAACTGTGCCATGTGCCGAGGCGTTCTTTTAGTATGGCGCGATGACATGCCGCGTTCATCCGATGTCTGTGCAACGCGAAGTGCTGCCGAATCGGGCCGAAGCATGAGAGAAACGCCTGCGTGCGACGCGCATCGCGAAAGCCACACATCTGGCGTTCGCGCCTACGGGTTGGTTGGTGGCTGTTCTCGGCGCGGTTGTTTACGCGTGCGGCCGCTTTGACGAAAACGTGCTTTACCTGAGCGAGCTCAGGAATATCGGCCTTCGCCGCCGGATAACTGCGCAACTGGTCGGTAACGATTTTGCGCGGCATCGGGTTTGAACGCAGCACCCGCCGAAAGAAGCGCTTTGCCGCGGCCTTGTCGCGACGCTTTTGCACCAGCACATCGAGTTCGGCGCCGTGCTCGTCGACCGCCCGCCACAACAGGTACGGCTCACCGCGCAGCGTCACGAACATCTCGTCTAAATGCCAGGTGCTGCCTGGCTTGCGCCGCACCGCCTTGGCGCACTGAGCGAATCCAGCGCCGAACCTCCCACACCAGCGACGGATCGTTTCATACGTGACCACGACGCCACGCTCGAGCAACAACTCCTCGATGTCGCGCAGGCTCAGGCTGAACCGGAAGTACCAGCGAACGGCGTGACGATAGCAGGGAATCGGTGGTTGTGATAAAGCGATTTCGTCTTCTTCATCGCTTCATTCTACCGCCCCATCTCCAGCAACTTGACAGTGCCGTGAAACCACTTCAACTCGACCACTATCTCGACAAGTTTGTGTTTCGCTTCAACCGCCGGACCTCGCGCTCTCGCGGTCAGCTCTTTTACCGCCTGCTTGAACAGGCCGTAGCGGCCGAATCCGTCACGTATCGCCAGATTGCGCAACGTCCGCCAAAGGCAGCGGCCTCACCATAGTGTGAAATTGTGGAGCTTATTAGATAGCCCCTATGCGCACCCACATCGCGCGTCAGGTGTTCATGCACTGACAAGCCGGTCGGCTGGCCGAAGTCCTTCCCGTCCCTGCTCCCGGTGACAAGACCCCGGTGATTGGGCGGCAAGTCTGAGGTCGCGCGGGGTTCTTCCGCATGGCACGCACTACCTGGAATGTATGCGCCGTGACGTTGCAGCACGCCCGCCTTAGACTGATAGACTCTCGGTAGGTCGGCCACAACCGGCCGGTGCCGGGCAGGCCGCCGGCGGAGCTAGAAACTGTCATTAGAGTCAAGTCTGACGTATCGGCGCGGGCGCGAAGCGCAGAATGGACGAAACGTTATGGCCGTCGGCGAGGGAAGCCACGACATACTCAGGCACGACGGCGAGTCGCATATGTATCAACTGGTTGCTAGTTTTGCCGCTGATTTTGTACAGAGCGGTCGAACAAACCGGAGGCGCAAATCCATATCGGGTACGGCATGCTGAAGATGCGACGATATGTGTCGGTATGCGAAGATGAAGGCATCAGGAGGTCGAGCACAATCGCGACGCTGAGCAGAGCGCCGACGATGTTACGCAAGGCTTTGGCGTGAGATCAGTTTCGGCAGTAGTGCCGCAGATTGATCATCGTATACGCGAGCGTCTTTAACGCGTAGTGCACTTCACTGATGCGTTCGAAGCGCAGCAGCAGACGGCGGAACTTATCTTCCCAGGCAAAGACGCGTTCGATGGTCCTGAAGCGCTCCTCGAAGATCGCCGGATCAAAGCGCTGCTTGCGGCCCCGCTTCGGTGTTTTTCGCCCACGCGGGTTCTCGGGGATGTTCGGGGTCATGCCGCGATTGACGATCGCCTTGCGGTTGGACCGGCAATCGTAGACGCCGTCCAGACTGAGGGTTGAACCTTGCAGGTCCGCGCCAATGGCGCGGGCCATTTCGGTTAGTCTGGGCAGTGCGTCGCGCAACAGCGGTGATTCGTTGCGGTTGCCCGGCGCCGTCACGAACGGCGCGATGATGTTGCAGTCGCGGTCGCAGAAGGCGACGACCTTGCAGCCCTTGAGATGCTTGTGTCCGCTATACCCGAGGTTGTCGCCGCCTTTCTTCGCTGCAGTCGTCGTGCCGTCGCCGTGGATGACGGAAAGGTCGAGGAGCTGGTCCTGATGAAGTTTATGTACCGTGCCCGCGAAGATCCGGTCGATGCTGCCATCAGCCTGCCAGCGCCGCATCATCCGGTAGATACGCGTGTGGTGGATTTCAGGCAGACCTTTTGCATTCCTTTCGATCGGCAGCATCTTCCATTGGCAGCCCATGTACAGTATTTGCAGGATGTAGTCGAAGATCTTGTGCAACGACAGCGTGGGTGCCGGTCCGCGTCGGCCACGACTCAGGTGTGGCAAGACAAATTCTTCGAACTGCGCTTCGCTCAATTTCGTCGGAATCGCTTGCCAGCATGGGTTACCCGTCATTCGCTGAGTCCAAACATCTGGACTCTAACCGATCTGCCTTCGCCGATCACAAATCCAGTCCCGGCGCGGATCACAGACAAATTCGATGACCTCGAAAAACTAGCAACCAGTTGCTTATATTTTATTGCAAAAGTGCTTGGCAAATGCCCTTTACAGCCCAGCCCGGACTGGAGGTTTCCTCTGTCCGCAGTGTTACTACACAATACGTAGTGATTGCTACAACTCATTCTGGTTGGCGTGCGCCCTCCAAGAGTCAACCGAGGTTTGACCGGCTAAAGATCCCCGCGGTGCACTTCGTCGTGAAACATTAAGAGTATTAGGGTCACAGAGGACCCGTGCTGCCCTGTCAATATTGGCTTTCCGAGGTTTTCTGGCTCGATGGCCGATGTTTCACGGAAGCTCAATTTCACTTGCAATCGTCATTCCGAGTGATTTCAGACGTTCCATCCGACAATCGAGAGTTGAGGATTTCATTTCTTCCGAGTGCGAGGTGAAAGTGTTGATTTGGCCGCGCCGCAGCCTTGCTCGATGAGCCAAAAAATGGGGTCATACTATTGTTTCTTTCCATTCCACAGTATCCGATGGCCATCATAAATTAGGGCCATATCGATATTTCTTTTCATTCCGCGGCATTCGGACTGCGCCGCCACGAACCGACTAACTAACCACGGAGAAATTTTGTCGATCGCCCATGCGAAGACTATTCGTGGATCATGACGCGTGGCTGTTACTCCAATCCGGCGACAAAAGATCTTTTCTGATGCGAACATGAGGGTCACCCAGTTTCTCAACGGTCAGGTTTCAATGACGCCCGTTCTTGCTGAGAGTCCCGGTTTCAGGAATCTGCGATCGGCCGGCGGACCAGTAGATCTCATCCGCCTTCAAAGCCATGCTGAGTTATGACAGGGTTTCAGGCTCCCTAGAGGAAGCGCCTTGTATCGACCGCTGGAAGGTCAACCGCGTAATCCGGTAGAAAAAAACGGCGGCCCTCATCGACGGACGGTCAAGGAAGCACATTAGGAGAAAGGATCATTGCCGCCTGCAATGGGGGCCTGTGGCGATCATCCTTTTTCCTGCGTTTCGCCAGAAGCTTTTCGACCCCTTGGAGAAAGTCAATACCTCGTACCTCACGTCCTGGGACGTGGAAGGCTGCCGCGCTGTCCCGCACGCCGCTGCGGCCGTTCGCACACTTCAGCCGACTTCTGCCACTTTCCAGTGACGGGCGGTGGCCATAGCGAACCGTCCTCAACCCATCTTGCGATCCCGCTTGACGACTTCGCAGCTTTGCGCGCGGGCGCCGACCATCGTGCGGCCTTACTTCACAAAAACCCCGGGACGGCAACGATTCGACGCCCAGATGGATCGAATCAAACCTCTGTCGCATGCAGTCTGCCATGGTCGAACTGGAGATCGAACATGGCTCGTCCATTCTCGCCTGAAGGTTTCGGCGAAGGCGGAGGTCGGCACGCGGCTGACGGCGGTCAGTCTGAAATAGTCGACCAGTCTGCAGCGTTGGCGGTGATCCGGCCGAGGGAAATCCCCGCGTTGGCATGTGGGTTTGGCCGCTGATCTCAACGCGGCTGAAGGCAGAGGAAGTTTCGACGCTCTACTTAGTGGCGCTCGGTGCCGCGTGTTGGCGTCAGACATGCCCGGCGCATCGTCATGTGCCTTCGGCGGCACGAAGAGGTCATCGGGATTCTGGTGGGCGATGACGTCGATCTCGTTGAACCGCTGGTGGCGTCCGAGGTCGTGCTCGCTGACGAAGCGCGGGACAGGCTGGTGCAGCGTGAGCGTGCGGGCAAGCCGCTAGCGCGAATCGTTGGGCTGCGTTTTCGTTTATACAGGCGAAACACGACCTTGAAGCGTTTCGCGCGTGTCTCAAACAAGTACCACGAGCAACAAAAGTTGTTCCGTGCCTGTTAGAGCGCTTCCTTCTCTGGACCGTCAACGTTCGGTGGTAAGCCGACGGGTGCTTCACTCGTCCATTGGCGACCTTTTGCAACCGATACCCCGGCGCTCCAGTCCCGACGATATGCGACACGAACGCTCCGCGGCGCGTTCGGGCGATTCGTAGACGTCCACTGCCACGCCGAGTATCCACGGCAGGCAGTGATGGGTCCGATCGTTGCGGAGCGTGATGACCTGATGAAGATCGTCCACACACTGCAGGGTGGCTTGTAGGAACGAGTTTGGATATTCATGAGGCTCGAATGTGAGCCTGCGGCAGCGAAGCGATGGCGGGTAGTCTGCGCGTTAATGTTGGTTACCGATGATTCAGGTCTGTGACAGGAAGAGGGCGCAGGCTCGATACGCGGGAAATTTCAGATTTCGCCGCACGGCATAGACGTTGTTCCGACCTCGCAGTAGACCGTTGTCAGGAGGCGCAAAGAGAGGGCGTACGATCCCGGTGAGTTCTGCTACGGTACTGCCCACCCAAGCGTAATGGGGCATCGGGAGTTCGACCTCCATTCCATCCAAGCGCTCGCTGCGCCTCCTTCTTACACCGTTTTTTGTGCCCCGTTCGGAAAGGGCAGACAAAAAGTATGTTACCGAAAACCAAGACGGATATTCGAAGCACGGCACCGCATCTCTGGTTGGTTGGGGACAAAACGGTGCTGACCTGCATCGGCGGCCTTAATGAAGCAAACCGGAGGTCGCCACACAAGGTTTTCCCACACTCCTTCCGGCACACGTTCGGCAGCAGGCTGCAGTTAAGAGTATTCCGAACGACGTGATTCAGCGCGCGTTGCGACATGCACGTGTTCGGACGACTTCGATCTATGTATGCTGAAAAGCGACGCACAGGATATGAACGACGGTATGCGGTCCTTTGTAGGCGTCTAGCATTTGGCCGCCTCAGTGGTGAACATGTGTCCACGTAAATTCAACGTGGACACATATGACTGATATCAACTCAGAGTTAAAAGCGCGACTGGTCGTCGGTCGCAAACAAGACGGTCGTTGCCGTTACGATCCGCAGGCTAAACGCGAACTGATCGAGGCCTGCCTGGTGCCGGGCGTATCAGTCGCACGCTTGGCGCTGGAACACGGGCTGAACGCGAATTTGCTGCGTTCGTGGGTCAGCGCTTATAAAAGAAAGTGCGATGGCACCGCGATCGTACCGGCGTCGAGGACCGCGAAGCCGACGCCGGCTGCGTTCATACCCGTGATTGCCGGACAAGAGCGGCCGAAGGAGGCGGTGCCCCGGCTGCAAGTCCGATTGCCTAACGGAGTGAAGATCGAACTAAATGATGCCCGTGACGATCAGGTGCTGTCACTACTACAAGCGCTGAGTACATTGCCATGTTCCGATTCGACGAAGAGCTGAAGGTATTGCTTCATCGCGATGCGGTGGACGGTCGCAAAGGGATCAACGGACTGGTCGCGCTAGTTGAGCAGGCCCTGGGGCTCGATCCCTTTGCCCCGACGGTCTATGCCTTTACCAATAAGCGCCGCGATCGCGTTCGGTTGTTGCTCTGGGATCGCTCGGGTTTCTGGCTATTGATGAAACGGTTGGAGGCAGAGCGCTTCGCATGGCCCCGCGAGGCGGCGGTTCTTGAACTGACGGTTGAGCAGTTGCATTGGCTGCTCGACGGTATCAACCTGGCGGCCATGAAGAAGCATTCGGCACGGCACTACGCGCGCGCGAGTTAGCCAGCGCACGCGTCTGACGAACGCGTCTCGTGCATCGCCTGTTGCCGTCATGAGACGCCGGTTAGATAGTTACAAATTCCCGTAAACCTACGGGGACTCGCGATTGGCTATTGTTACGCCATGGCCCGCGACATTCACCAACCCCACTCGATCACCGCCGACGCACTCGCCGCGCTCATCGCTGAGCGTGATGCGGCTCTCGCGGCGCGCGACGCGATGCATGCCGATCGAGACGCGGTACTTGCCGAGCATGAATTGGTGCGCGGCGAGCTACGGGTAACCAAGGTCGAACGCGATCTGCTCAAGGAACAACTCAAAGCGTTTCAGCGACAGTTGTTCGGCGCCAAGAGCGAAGCACGCAGTGCCGAGCAGCGGGACCTGTTTCTGAACGAAGCCGAAGCGCTGGCGCCCACCACCGCGACTTTGCCGGCGCAAACTGACGAAGCTCAAACCGAGGTGGCGGGTCACAAACGCAAGAAGCCCGGTCGTAAGCCGCTCGATCCGGCGCTGCCGCGTGAAGTGATCCGCTACGAATTGCCGGAATCGGAACGTACCTGCCCGAACGATGGCACGACATTGGTCGAGATCGGCGTCGAAGTCAGCGAGCAGCTCGACATCATCCCCCAGCAAGTACGGGCGATTCGTCACGAGCGAGTGAAGTACGCGTGCTCGCAGTGCGACCAGGGCATCAAGGTTACGCCGGCGCGTTTGCGCATCATCCCGAAGGGCTTGTTCACCGAAGCGGCACTGGCTTGGTTCGTTGTGTCGAAGTTCATGGATGGGTTACCGCTGTACCGCATTGCAGCGCTGCTCAGACGCTTCGGCGGCGACATCTCGCGTAATACACTCGCGGCCAGTGTGGTGCGCTTGGGGGAAGCGGTGCAGCCCATCATTAATTTATTGCGAGATCACTTGCTCGACAGTGAGATCGTGTTTGGCGACGAGACCACCGTGCAGGTGCTCAAGGAACCCGGGCGAGCGGCGCAAACCAAGAGTTATATGTGGGCCCAAATGAACGGCAGCGGGCCGCCTGTTCGGCTGTTCGGATACGCGCCAGGGCGAGGCATGCGACATGGGGCAGACCTATGGACAGGCATGCGCCGTGGCGCCGTGCTGATGACCGACGGCTACGAGTCGTACAACGCGATCGCGCAAACCAATGGCCTCGTGCATTTAGCTTGTTGGGTTCACGCCAGGAGGTATTTCGTGAAAGCCGAGGACGTGGTGCCCAAAGAAGCGCGGGGCGTCCATCAGCCTTCCACGCAGTTCATCCATCTCATCGGTAAACTCTACGCGGCAGAATCGCACGCTCAGAAGAAGCCGGACTGGCGAGCACGCCTTCGTCGGCGCTACAGCGCTGCAGTGCTTAAGGAAATCAAGAAACTATTAGACCATCATCTTGAGACAACTGCACCGAGCGGCAAATTGGGCGAGGCCCTGAGATATCTCGCCGGGCAGTGGCCGAAACTGATTCGCTATGTCGAAAATGAGGCGTGGCCCATCGACAACAATCCCTGCGAAAATTCGATCAGGCCATTTGTAATCGGACGCCGCTCATGGTTATTTGCAGACTCGGTGGGCGGTGCCAAAGCGAGTGCGAACCTATACTCGCTCGTTCAAACGTGTGTCGCAAATCGTGTCGACGCTTATCGATATCTGGTCGACCTGTTCACGGCGCTGCCCTATGCCAAGACCGCCGACGATTACGAGGCATTGTTGCCTTGGAACCTCGGCAAGCCTGAAAGGGACGTCTCGGCATAATCTATTCCAGTCCGAGGAGTGTCCTTCGCGGACCGCTTACGAACGACGGCACGGCCAAACGTTAAGGACATATCTGAGCCTGTCGCCTTATAGAATGAGAATGCGCCTGCGGAGGATTCACACCTAGACAGCCGACGTGGATCGCCTCGCAAGCAGGCCTCCATCGAAGAGTGTGCCTAGTAGCACACTCTTTCGCCCCCGCAGCTGCGAGGGATGGGGGCGGCTATCGTCGGATTTACGACCTATTAGCCAACCCGGGGTGTCTCGCGAGCAGGCCTCCCGAAAAGTGTGCCTAGTAGCACACCCTTTCGCCACCCCGTAGCTGTGGGGGCGCGACGGCTGACCTCATGCGAACCGGGTGGATTTACGGCTGATCAGCCGACTCGGATCGCCTCGCAAGCGGGCCTCGATTGAACGGTATGCCTAGTAGCACACCCTTTCGCCCCTGGCGGCTGCAGGGGTGGGGCGGCTATAGTCGGGCGGACCCGGCGGATCTACAACCGTTTAGCTGACTCGAGACGTCCCGCAAGCAGGGTTTGTTCGAAAAATCTCCAAAGTAGCACGCTCTCGCTAGGCACCGGGCGCCGCCGGTGCACAAGGACTTGTGGCCGATCACTCGAGGAGCCACGAGCTGAACGCGCATCCTGATCGCGTACGCTGGCCGCTATATAACACGCTGTATCTGGCAGGCGAAAAAAAGCCCGCTTCGAAGCGGGCTCCAGATCCATTGGTGATGACTTCACTCAAGAAGGGTCGCCGTTAAACAACTCGCTGATCACCTGACGAATCCGGGTCTCCTGCGCATCTGAAAGGACACCCGTTTTGATTTTTACAGTGAAGCTGTTCACGTCCTTGGTAATGCTGCCCGCGTGAGTATTCCCCGCAAAGAACTTCTCGATTGAACGCTCCCGAGCCGTTGTGCTAGATGCACGACGGCCGACCAGAGCAGCAATCGCCGGCGCGTACTTGCCTTGGTCCAGATTTCCCGATACGACATCCGGCCAAAGTTCGCGGGCAGCAGCTAAAGCATCCTCACCATGCTTCTTGATGACGCTCGCAATCGCGTCAGCGGCGTTGCCGCCAATAAGCGTCGGATTGATATCGAGGTCGCTCGTGATGAATGCCGGCAGGTTATCGAATGCGAGGTATCTGTACAGCCCTCGCCGGCTCATGCCAACAGCTTCGGCCAAGCGCCTCCGATTCGGAAATTCCTTTTCAGTGCGGCGAATGGAGATGGAAACCTCATAGTCGGCCAAGTCATCCCGGCCGATGTTTTCCACCAGCGCCAGCACAGCCATATCCTGGTCCGTGCAATCAACAACAAGGACTTTGATTTCCTCGAGTCCAACTAGTTTGTGCGCGCGCCAACGCCGCTCGCCTGCAACAATCTGATAGGCAGACTCTGCCCTGCGAACGACGATTGGTTGCAGCAGCCCAACTTCGCGAATCGACTCCGCAAGTTCAGATAGCTTCGCCTCGTTGAAAACTCTCCGAGGTTGCCACGGGTTCGGCACTATCTCCGTCACGTGCAGCACGGATTGCGCGCCGCGCGTCTCCAACTCCTGAATCTTAATATTGGCCGCAGCCAAGGCCGCAGCCATTCCCGGCCCAGTCTTCGGTTTATCGTTTGTTGGATTGGAGGCTGCGACTTCGTCCTTCGGAATCTCTGACGCAGCGCGCAGATTGGCGGTCTGCTCGGCCATTCGAGCACGGATATTCATTTGCCGAGCCTCCACTGTTCAACGTACATGTCATCAATCCACTTGCAGTATTCCCTGAGCGGATGACGAACCCGCTCGACAGTTTTCGAACTCGCGTCCTTCTTGCTCAGGTCAAACACCGTCGACAATGCAAGCGCGCCGCTACTCATCGCAGAGCTTGCCGGAATTTCGGTTGTCGACAGCCAATCGCCGTATGCCCGTTGAGTCCATGGACGAACCACTGATGCCGAAGAAGTCGGGCTGTTATCGACTTTTGAAAGGATGACAGAGATGAAGTCGTAGGCCTTGTCAGCCTCCTTCTCCATGAAGTTGCGCGCAATGTCGGAGAACAGCCCCCAGAACGACACAGAACTGATGAAGTCGAGGCTTTCCGGAACCAGCGGCATGACCATCGAGTCCGCAGCCATCAGCGCATTGAGCGTCAGGTAGGACAGTGAAGGCGCGGTATCGAGGATGATGTAATCGTACTGGCTGCGAAGCGGCGCGAGACCTTCCCGCAGGATTGCCCAGAACTGAAAGCTGGGCTTGGCCTTGAGCATAGACGGAATGTAGAACTCCGCACTGAACAAGGAGGGGTGTGCTGCAATGACGTCCAGGCCGTCCCAGTAGGTCTGCTTGATGAATGATGACAGCCCACCTTCGATGGTCTGGTCATAGATGAACGGCAAAACTGTCGAATCCTCATCAACCTCCTTCTCCGCATACAGCCCGCAAAGCTCGGACAGTGATGCCTGCGGGTCCAGATCGATGGCAAGAACCCTCCGACCGCGGAGCGACAATCCTTGTGCAAGACACATAGACGTCGTCGTCTTGGTCGAACCGCCTTTGAAGTTAGCGACGAGGATGACCTTGCCGTTCGCACCGCGCGACCCGGTGACCAGTGGCGACTGGTATATTTCGGACAGCTGCTGCACGTAAGTTCGCGCCTCAGCCAGAGTGAAATGGCGGCTACGACCCGTACCCGATGCCTCGCCCGCTGGCAACGTGCTCCCTTCCCTTGTGGCCTGGTAATGAATCTTCGTACGGTCCAGTCCGCAAAGCTCGGCGACCTCCGCAGTAGTGAATGACGGAGCCGATTTTCGCGGCTTCGGCGTCAGGATACTGTTACGCAAGTCCTCCGTGAGCGTGTTAAGCGTCTCCGCGAAACCCGCAAGTTCACTCAAGGTCACTCTTCGCGTAATTGCCGGGAATTCTGCTTTAGACATGGTTTTTAAGGTTTAGTCCAGAATCGAGACAAAGCGTAGAATACTAGAAAAATACAAAACCGTGCCACTAACTTAACGTCGGTTCTTAGAAAACTGAGGTAAGTCGCTATCTCGAAACAAAAAATATCCGTCAATTTCATAATGTGGGAACGCGTCGCGTCGACAATGCATGTTCTACCGGTGCGCTTTGAAACGTCATGGTGAGGGAAATTGTTGAGCCATTGGCGGCGGCGGCCGGAAGGTGGGTGAGAAGTTTTGTTGAATTCGGAACAGCAAGAGGCTAGCGGGTCCGATTTCGAAGCGAATATAGAGCACGATTAGTCTTGCAGTGCCCCCGAAATCACGCTGCTTTTAACAAGACACCCCACAATGTTCCCCACCCCACCATCACTCGCTTTGCCAACCCGTCTAACAATTCAGCTCACCATAAGTGAGCAGCGTCGACCATTACCCCACAAAATTTCTCACCATGCGACTAGGGAGTCGTAACTAGACAGCCCGGCGCGATGCTCCTCAGCATCGCGCCAGCAAAGCCAGGGGCATCTCAGTACTCTCTAACTACCAAGGCCATACCGTCTTTCTCCTCGTTCTACCGCGGGTGGCGTCGGCCAACACATATTCACTCACCGGCGCCAACAAAAGACCTCACCACCTTCGCACGTTCGTTGCAGAAAACCCCGCCACATAAGGTTTTGTCGGCATCATGGAAGAATTCAACAATTCATCTCACCATCACACCGGCGGCAACAGGATGTCTCACTCTGCACCGGTAAACACTTCACTCTCATAGAGGAATTTCATTCACTTTGCCCTACAAAACGGCTCACCTCTGAAACAAAATCACTCACCTTCACATGGTTAAGTCTTTGTTTTTTCTGGTGTTTGATCGTCCTTGTATGTTGGTGAGTTTGTTGTTTCTAAGATTTTAAAAACACAAAACCAACGCTCCGAGGATAAGAGACATGGCACCCCAGCGGCAGCATGGTGAGCCAAATTGTTCACCGATTCTGTTGCGAAGGTGGGTGAGTCGAATTGTTGAAGCAGCCTTTTCGATGGTGAGCTTTTTTGTTTTGACATCTCACCTACGCATGTTAGAGTTTTCCGCGGCTAACGACCAAGAAAAGAGGGCCCCGATGTCAACCGACGTATCGACACGCGCCACATCGCGCCAGATGTCACTCGAACTGTTTGAGGAGATGTTAGCGACCGATACGCCGATCCATAAGTCAACCAAGGAAATCGGTTATCAGCGTAACAACGTTTTTGTCGATGTCACGGACGTCGGGGTCACTGCGCGTCGCTTACTTGATGCAGCGCACTTCATCGTGGCACAGGAGTCGACCACACCGAAATACTACGACGTCGAGCTGAGCTACTTTAGGTGGCTCATGCGTTACGACAGCTACAACTACAAGCATCTGAGAGCAGTCGTATCCGAAGCACAGAAGGCACTCATCCAAGTGTCAGCGGTACCGCAGGGTAGCACCTCACCTGAAAACGAGAAATGGGTATCCGTGCAGTTGCTCGGCATTGTCGGTATCGACAAAGGACGCATAACGTTTGAAGTCCCGCAACCGCTCATCCGCCACATCAAGGACCCGGAAAAATCGCACTGGTTGAGCCTTCGCATCACGTCGGCTTTCACCCTCACTTACGCACGTGCAATCTATGACCACGTCATTGCGTACGTCACGGAAGGCATCACGGAGTGGTTTGAAATTGATTTGATCCGTAACTGGCCAGGCAAGGCGGGCTCCAGCGCAACGGTCTTCAAGTATTTCAAGAGGGATAGTCTCGAGCCTGCGGTAAAGCAAATCAATGAGGTCTCTGACATCGAGCTGAGCTACGAGACGCGTACCGAGAGCCCGAAGTCCAAGAAGATTGATCGGATACGCTTCAGACTCTCTAGGAAGGAAGGGGCCGATACCGTCCGCGCGAGCTTGATTGGGTTGAAGGAAACCTACACGACGTTGAAAACCGAATTTGGCTTCACCGAAAAGCAGTTCAATGTCATCTCGCAGAACCGCGCCATCTGGTCCGATGAACGCATCCTTGATGCAATCGAATACACCCGCGTGAAGATTGACGACGCGAAAGTGACAAAAAGTCCTTCCGGCTATCTGATGAAGGCCATCACTGAGGGCTACAAGCTTTCAGAGGCTGAGCGCCGGATGAAAACAGTACTGGCCCAAAAAGCCACACAAGAACAGGCAGAGGTGACTGCCAGAGCCAACACGAGAATCGCCGTTGAAGCGAACAGCGCGGCTCGTGAGGAAGAAGCCAAGCTGCGATTGGCCGAAGAGGTCCGCGCTGGTCGCGAAGCATTCGACCAGGCCGACGCGCGCGCGAGGAAAGATCTCATACGCGCGTACATTGCATCTCCCTCTGGCAAGCTGGCGATCAAGCGTCTCAAGTTCAACATAGCCACCATTGGCGAAGCAGACGTGCTCACCCACGCGGATCTTTCCTTCGCCTTCTATCATTTCGTGTTCCTGCGCAACAAACCGAAGGCAGCTCGAGCGCGCGCCTGACCGGTCGAAAACCAACGGGAGCGGGGCATGTCACCACCACCCGCGTTGTGCAAGTGCTCGCGGCGGGCATTGCCGACGGAGGGTGAACGAATCTGAGGGCGTTTCGAATCCAATGAACTACCCTCAACGTGCGGCAGGAGCTGTGGGGCGGTTCGCCTTGGTTGCCATCCTATTTTGCCGGTGGCTGCGACCGGGCGCCCATGGCGGTGATCCGCCAGTACATCGAACAGCTGTGGATGCGACCCGAAGGCCCTCGAAGGGCGCCCGTAACTTTCGCGCTATCCTTCCTCCCTCCTAAGGGCTCAGGATTACCCACATTTCCGAGGAATGGTTGGAAGATCCGCTTGTAAACGAGTTAGCCCAATGTTAACTTCTGCGCATACTGTTTGCAGTGGCATGCGACATTGGCGGGCGATAACCACAGCGATGATTGGGCAAGTGCCGAGTTCGGCGAAGCGAATCTTGGCGACGCACGTCTGGTGCGGCGACTTGTCGCTCTGGCGCGTCGGCTCGGATGCGCACCGCAGTGTCCGTTTCCCCAATCCCTCAAACCAGCGGAACTCAAGGCCGCGTACCGATTCTTCGACAATGCACAAGTCGATACGAACGGAATACTCGCGCCGCACATTGCGCAAACGTTGGATCGCATGAAGCAAGTACCCGTTGTCCTGGCTGTGCAGGACACGACCGAATTCAACCTTGCACATCTGTCTGCCACCGAGGGGCTGGGTTACTGCACGGGAAGTAATACGCGTGGCTTCATGATGCATAGCTTGCTTGCCGTTACCCCTGATGGCCTGCCACTCGGTGTGCTCGGCATGAAGACGTGGGTGCGCCCCGAAGCAGAGTTTGGCAAGACACGTCAACGTAAAAGTCGCTTGGTCCACGAGAAAGAAAGCGTTAAATGGCTTGAGGGGGTCGAGCATCTCGCATCGCTTAAAACTCGCTGTGCCGACACCCGCTTCGTCGGCGTTGGCGATCGCGAGAGCGACCTGTTCGAACTGTTTGTCGCTGAACGTCCCGCCGGCGTCGATTGGTTGATCCGCGCCTCCTGGAATCGTCGGGCTCGTCATCCTGATGGATACCTTTGGGAAGCAGTAGAGGCAACCAGGCCCCTGGGCAGGACTGACCTGTTGGTGCCCGCCAGACGCAATGCGCCCCAGCGTACGGCACGACTGACCTTGCGCTGTGCGACAGTACGATTGCGGCCCCCAAAGGCGCGCGCGAGTAGGTTGAAGGAAGTAGACGTATTCGCTATTCATGCTATCGAAACCTCTCCTCCGTGCGGTGTGGAACCTCTCGAATGGATGCTTCTGAGCTCCGTACCGACGACCACGCTCGAGGAAGTACTTGAGCGGCTTGCCTGGTATGCGCGTCGATGGACCATTGAATCGTGGCATCGTGTTCTGAAAAGCGGTTGCCGTATCGAAGCGCGTCAGTTTGGCAACCTCGACCGGTTCGTGCGCGCCACAGCTCTGTTCACGGTCATCAGTTGGCGCATCCTGTACGCGACCCTGCTGGCTCGAATCGACACCGATTTACCTTGCGACGTACTGTTGCAGCCTCTCGAATGGCAGGCATTGTATTGCCACTCAAACGACACGACGAAATTGCCAAAGCAGACGCCGTCTTTGCAGCAGGCCGTCTTGTGGATAGCCATGCTGGGCGGCTACCAGAACCGCAAGCATGACCGACCGCCCGGCCCAACCGTCCTCTGGCGCGGGTTCCTCGTATTGCACGACATCACGAAGATGTATCGGCTCTGCAGGCAAAATGAATAGCATGATCAATCAATCTGTGGGTAATCCTGAGCTCCTAAGGGAGAGGCTTGCCGTGCACTAGGCCACCTAAGAGAGCCGATCGAACATGGCGCGTTAATGCGGTGCTCGGCGATGAGAGATCGTAAATTGCCGTTTCATAAAGAGAATTCAAAGAGCGCTGCTGCGACCAATATTTGATAGATCAAACTGGCGATACTAATAAATGTTGATCGCTAAACGTCGCCGTCGCGGCCTGTTCGGGTTCTGAGGCGGACATGGCAAAACAGACCGTGCAGCCGAACCCGGATCAGGTGGCGATCACAAAGGGCAAATCACCACGCAACGCGCTGATCGGGGTGGGCGTAGTCATTGCCGTTCTTGTGGGCACTATCGGCTTTTACTATCAAACACAGGAGAGCTCCAGAGCTGACGAGGAACGGCGGGCAGAGAAGGCTGCGCGAACGGCCGCCGCCGTTGAGAAGCCGCGTTCACATGACGTCGATCTCGACAAGATGATTGCGGATCAGGCGAAGGCCGGGCAACAGCAGGCGGACGCCGCTGCTGCGGCGAGCGCCGCGAAGAGTGCCAATCCGGCTGCAGTGGGTGGCCGGGGTGCGACCTCACTCGTGACGGCCGACGCTTTTCTGCAGGATGAACGCACACGCGGGCTGGCCAACAGCGCTCAGAGCGATTCGATCTACGCATCACCGATATTTCGGCCTGGCGTAAAGGTGAAGGAGCCGGCAATGTCGCCGGCGCAGGCCGCACTGGCCTCGTTGCCTACGCCGCAGCAGATGGCGTTGCGTCAGACCCAGGCTGAGCAGGGGGCAGTGAACAACCCCGCATTGCAGGCCCAGCTCCAGGCACTCAAAGCGCTGTCGGGAATGGGCGGCGCCGGTGGTGTAGGCGGCGCAGGCGGACAGCGAATTGCTGCGCTTAGCACAACGCAGGATCGCGACACGCAGTTCATGCAGAACGCTGGCGACCAGTCGTCGAACGGGGTTTTCAAGAGGGCAGGTTTCGTCGGACAGTCCCGGGGGTGCACGCTATCGCCTCCACATCACATTAACGTCCTCGCACTCGAAGGGCTCAACTCGGACCGTCCGGGCACGGCCTCGCTCGTCGTGGAAAACGACGTGTACGACAGCCTCGGCAACGGATGCCTGATGATCCCGAAGGGATCGACGATCGTCGCACCCTACAGCAGCGACATTCAGCCTGGACAGGAGACGATCCTCGTCGCCGCCACCGAACTCCGTCTGCCCAACGGCAAGCAGGTTCCGTTGTATGGCGCGCAAGGTGCAGATCCCGATGGCACGGCCGGATTCTCCGGGGACGTGAACAACCACTTCCTGAAAATCTACGGCGCGTCGTTCCTCACCGCAATTCTGCTCCGGCGTTTCAACGGCGGCGACACCACGACAACGAGCGGGCCGTACGGCGTATCGCAGGTTGGCAGCACGGCAGGGCAGGTGGCGGCGCAGACGTCGCAATCAATCCTGAACCGCTACCAGAACATTCCGCCGACGATCACCGACAAGCCGGGCACCCGTTTCATGATCAAGGTGAATCGTGACATCACGCTGGAGCCATTCAGTGGCTAGAAGCCTCCACGTGCTGCTGTTCCTGATTGTGTGCTTCCTGGCACCTGTGCACGCGCGCGCGGCCACGATCTCCCGTTTCGATGACGCGTCACGGATCGTTGTCGCGGATGCGAAGGAGGCGCGCGTTGTCGCGCTGCCTGGCACTCCCGTCACGCTGTGTGGGCGGCGGCGCTTTGACGAATGGTCGGTGGCACTGGTCGGGCAGATCGTGTCGAGCTCGCCTGAGGCAGGCCTTATGGTGTCCGTCGACGCGCGTGACGTTGCGCTGTCAAGGCTGCTGGTCCAGCAGGGCTGGCTGCTGCCGCCGGTGCTTGACGATGATGCGCAGACAGCCATCACGGAGCGCAGAGGCGGGTGGGCATGCGCGAGCGCGCAGACGCCGTTCGATCTGATGCATCGCAGTGTTGACCCAAAGGTGCTCGCGGGCATCGCGCTGAACGAGTCCGGTCTGAATGGCCGGGCCTGGCCATGGACGCTCAACGTCGCGGGGCGAAGCTTCTTCTTTCGCTCGCGTGAGGATGCATGGCGCGCGATCGAGTCGTTGAGAGCAGCAGGACGCTGCGATTTCGACGTGGGTTTGCTCCAGGTGAACTGGTGCTATCACCGCCAGCGTTTCGCTTCCACATGGGACGCGCTCGCTCCCGCGACCAACATCCGCGTCGCCGAATCAATTCTGAATGAGAACTACAGCAGGACGCATTCCGTCGCCGCGGCGATCGCCTGGTATCACAGCGCAAACCCGGTGCCGGGGCAGGCATACCTGGCGCGTTTCGCGCGTCACCTGAAACAGATCGAAGCTGGCCTATGAAACGTACTGCACTCACTCTGGCGATCGCATGCCTTGGCAGCGTGAATGCGCTGAGCGCACACGCGACGAATACCGATCCGTTCGATTTCGACTACGAGATCGTGGGCGGCATTACCGAGCGGCCCGCCCTTGTGTTCAACGATGGATCGCAGACCTTTATCCAGCCGCGGGCAGGGCAGGTCATTACTGCCGAGGGAGGGCATGCGCAGGGTCCTTATATCGTGGTCGACGGTACCCCTGAGGTGGTGCGCTATAGCGTGGGGGGCATGCCGCCACCGCGCGCTGGAACAGGATGAATACGTTCATTGGGACGACTGGCTCACCGGCATTCGCCCGTGATGACCAACCACCCGGGTTCGACGGGTTCACGAACCGCCTCGTACTGATTGGCTCACACGCGAAGCTCGAGCCGGTTCGCAACCTGAACGCGACGATGCCTGTGGGCGGGTTGGTCAAAGCACTTGTGCCACAAGGCTGGACTGGTTCCGCGCAGAAGGATGTAGACCTGAACGGGGCACTCGCTTTCAGCACACGGGATGGAGATAACTGGATGCAGGCACTGGACCGGTTGATGACCCAAAGCGGACTGTATGCGGACATCGACTTCGACGCGCGGCACGTCCGGCTGCACCGGGACGCTCCGAAATCGGGCGCACTGAATTATGCAGCAGGCGAACAGCATGGTCCGGGCGCAACGGGCACGGTTGCGGTTCGTACTACTGCGGCACCTGCGCAGGCGATGCTTGAGCAGACCGCTTCAGAACCCTCACAGCTCGCGCAGAAGTTCGGTGCACAGGCGATTCGCGATGCCGACGAGCTGCATACGCAGATCCGGTTCGCGGGAAAGCCTGAGAAGCCGCTGCGTTTCACGGCGCCCGACGGCAAGTCTTTGCGTCCGAAGTGGGACGATGCGGCAAACGTGGTGACGATCGAGCGCGCGCTGCGCTTCACCGTCTCCGATGGAGCGTCGTCAGTCGAGATCGGGCGAATCGCCGGAGCGGTGTACGACTTCCCGGCGCCGAATGCGGCCGGTCTGGAAAGCGTTTTCGACGAAGGCGGTCAGACGTACTTCAAGTTCGCAGACTCCGTCGTTCACGCGAGCGTCGCGGATGTCCGGCATATGGGGACCGCGGAACAGAAGGGGCGGTACGTCCACTTCAGCGGTGTCGCCGAGCAGTTCATCGTGCAAGCCGACGGGAACACGGTGAACGTGATCCGCCGCAAGGAAGTGAAGTACTTCGAACCCTCGGGTAGAGATCCTGCGCCTGTGGTAACTCCGACCCGTACTGCGGCGGTGTCACCGTGATCCGGCTAACCACGCTCCTGCTGTGGGCACTTGCGTCGCTCGCGCTCGATGCGCATGCGGACTGTCTCGACGACGCAGCCGCCTACCAGGGCATCAACGTGCAACTGGTGCGCGTGATCGCGCAACACGAGTCAACGATGCGAGCCGACGCCGTGCATGTGAACGCCGATGGGACCGAGGACATTGGCCTCATGCAGGTGAACTCGAGAGAGCTCCCCCGACTCGCCCGTTATGGAATCACGAGGCAGCACCTGTTCGACAGATGCATCAACGCCTACGTGGGAACCTGGATTCTCGCTTCCAAGATCAGGCGGTTTGGTCCGACGTGGAAGGCGGTTGGTGCGTACAACGCAAGCTCGCCCGATAAGCAGCTCGCCTATGCAATTGCCATTCAACGACCCCTGCAGCGGGCAGGGAACTGAAACATGTTTATGAATCTGACCATCCCAAACCGTCGCCGCGCAGGTGACGTGGCGAAGATCCTCGCCACGCTCGCGCTGCTCGGCGTTGCCTCTATCTCCTCTGCGGCCACCGACGCCAACGCCGGCAATGCTGGCGACGGCTGGCAGGTGCTGACGTCTTCGTCCGCACCCGCAGCGGCGCCGGTCGTCGCCACGGGAGATGGAAAGGCAGCTGCGATCGCGCCGATGAACCTGTCGCAGGCCCAGCCATCACTGACGGTCGCCTCCGTTGTGTTGCCAGGAACGCCGTCTGCACCTGCGGCCGATCTGACTTTCAACGTCACGCCACAGGACGTGAATCTGCGCAACGCGCTGGACCGATGGCTACCGACCCACGGCTGGCAACTGGCGTGGAAGATCGACGACGATCTGCCGCTTGAGTTCAACGCGAAGTTCAGTGGCGACTTCACGTCCGTGCTGACGCAGGTCATGCAAGCGACCAATCACATGCGCACGCCGACGCGAATCTGTCGGCACATCAACAACGTCATCCGCGTGATCGCGCGGGCCGCGAGCTGCAAGGAATGAAGATGATCCGCTATCCAAGATTGAAGGCCCTCGCGGCGGCACTCGCCACGCTCGCGCTGGCAGGCTGCGCAGTCACGCAGGAAGACGTGAACCGTTCGTACGACGCCGCGCGCCGGGCAGTGCTCGATGCGATGGGCAATGGCCCCGAGTCGATGCCGCTGGTCGAGGATGTGCCCACTGCGTTCCTCGGTGACCGCCTGGTGCCAGTGGCGTATGAGGCCACGCTGCCAGCCGTGTTCCGCGAAAAGAACGTAACGTTTCCCGCGAACCTGAGTGTGAAAACCATCGCGACGATGGTGTCGAGCGCAACGGGCTACCCGGTGCACCTGAGCCCGGACGTGTTTGTCCCGCGCGACAGGCTTGTGCCGGGCGTGCCATCAGGGGACGGCAAGGGAGTCGGTGTCAACGTTCAGAACGGCAAGACGTATGAGGAGCCGGTCTACGCGTTGCCGTTCACCGGCAACGTCGGCACTTACATGCGGGACGTGTCCGAGAACCTTGGCCTTGACTGGTCGTTCGATGGTTCCTCCATCACCGTCATGCGGTTCGTGACGCGCATGTTTCAGATCGCCGCGATCCCCGGCAAGGTTTCGATCAAGTCCACCATGTCGAAGGGCATGGACACGTCCACTGGCAATCAGTCGAGCGGGACTGGTGGAAGTTCCGGGGGTAACACCGGCTCGTTCTCGGCCGTCACACCGACGGGGCGGGACGGCGAGTTTGACCAGATGGCCCTCATCAGCGATGAGCTCAACAAGCTGAAGTCGCCGATGGGCAAGATCACCGTCAACCCGCAGAGTCGGCTCGTGATGGTGTACGACACCAAGGAGGCTGCAGACCGGATGGGGATGTTGCTGACCAAGGAGAACGCGATCTCGACCCGTCAGGTCGCGATCCGGGTACGGACGCTGCAGATCGCGCTGAAACGTGGGAGTCAGGCAGGCCTGAATGCGGACGTCGTGTTCAACAGCATCCAGGGCGGGCTAGCCAAATACGCGGTCTGCTTCGTGTCGCCGACCTCCCTGTCGTCTGGCGGCGGATCTGTCGGTCTGTCAGTGTTGCGTCCCAACGCGCCGCTTTCAGGCACCAACGCCGTGATCAATGCGTTGAACAGCTACGGCAGGACGGTGCAGGACAACACGCTGACCAAGATGACGTTGAACGGGTTGCCCGTGTCAGTCGCGTCATTCCAGAGCGACGACTATCTGCGCTCGACCCAGGCTTCTTCTGGCAGTCTTACCGGTACTTCCGGCGGCGTCCCAGGCCTGACGCCTGGCACTGTCACGACCGGCGACTTCGTGAACGTCCTGCCGTCCGTGAATGACCACAACCAGATCATTCTCGCGTACTGGAGCGATAGCTCGAAGCTCAATGGTCCGTTCACCAACGCAAGCGTGGGTTCGGGACAGACGCAGCAGCAGATCCAGCTGGCACACACGACTGGCAGCAAGGACGATCAAACGGTCGCACTCGCCGATGGGCAGACCGTCGTGCTCTACGGCGCGATGACGGATCAGGCTGACAGCACGACTAACGGTGGTATTGCCGGGATTACGGGCGACTGGAACAAGTCGCGCACGTTTCAGGTGATCATGCTGACGGCGACGGTCGTCCCTTCGATGTGAGCGCAGGCATGCACATCACTGAACCGTTGCCAACCGACAGGAAGGCTCGACTCGTTTTCGGGCTGGATTGGCGCGCCTATCCGGTCAAGGGTGCGAAGGCGGAGCGCCGCCGTTACGCCGGCGATTTCGGTGCGACGCACTGCGTCGAGTTCAATGTCGGCCAGGAAACCATCGCCGGCTTTGCGGCGCCGGAACGCAGCGAAGTTCGCGGCGCAAAGCTTTATTCGGGTGCAGCACGCATCGCGTTGCACGCGCGCGTGAAGTCGCGACCGGCCGCGCTTGTGCTTCTGCAGGACGACCAGCGCGTTCATCTCGTCTTCGTTGTACGCGGTGCGGTGCGTAGTGACGAGGTGCTTACACCTGAAGACGCACGGGAGCGTCGTGAGGCAATCCTGAGCGAGTGCCAGCGCAAAAACCTCGCACTGGTCACGCTCGGCACCGGCCAGTCGATCGGCACCGTCGACGAGAGCTTTTCGCCAGCGGCGTTGCTCGAGGATCGTAAGGGTGGGCGGATCTCAAAGCTCCCGATGGCGATCCCAGCGGCGATCCCGCTGATGATCATCTTCATCGCGCTTTTCTTCGTCGGTAGCAAGGTCTACGACGCGCTGCAGCCACCGCCGCCACCGCCGCCACCGCCGCCTCACGAGCCGACGTACGCGGAGAAATACGCCGATGCAGTTCGCAGGACGTTCGCCGCAACGAAGCCACGCGCGAACATGCTCGCGCCGGCACTGATTGCGTCGCTCGGCGCCAGCGAGAGCAATCGGTCGGGCTGGCGCTTCGATCACGCCGACTGCGGGAACGCAGGCGATTGCACGAACACATACAGCCGTGAAGGCGGGACCTTCGCCGATTTTGAGCGCGATGCCGAACCGTTCATGCGGCCCGTGAAGTTTGATCCCGACGGAAAGCATCTCACCGCGCGCGGAGTGGCAGTCCCGGAAGTTGCACCCGTGCTGGTTGCGGAGCAGAAGTCGTGGCTGTCCGAGCAGGCGCTGATCGATCTCGTGCAAACGCCGTCGCAGAGGTTGTCGGTCAAACCTTATGAGCTCGACAGCCACGGCTACAAGGTCACGTTGTCCCCGTCAAACCCGATTCTCGCGGCACCGGCCGGCGCCGGGCCCAAGCCTGCCCACGTGATGCGCCAGGGTGACTGGACGATTGAAGGCTTCAAGTGGCAATCGGTCCTGCTCGCGCGGCTGCCCGCAAATATGGTGCTGGACTCCCTGAGGCTTGACTTCCAGACAACGGAGCCGATCGGCATCCACTTCACAGCGAAGGGAAAATTCTATGTTCTCGACTACCCACCCATACCACCCCCGTGAGAGTTGGACATGTCGCAACCCGGTGTTTCAACCGCCCCATCGCGAGCCGTTGGTTCTTTCGTCGACCAGTTCAAGGCACGGATTGCGCTGCTCGCCTTTTTTGTCGGTTCGATGTGGGCGGTGTTCTTGCTGTCGGTTTCGATGCCTTTCCTGCATCTGAACCGTCACGGCGTTGTTCCACGCACGCTGGGCGGTTTGCAGGGCATCCTCTTTGCAGCCGTGGCTGCACGCCGGACTGTGGCACATCACTGCCAACACGGGTGGTCTGCTGCTGCTCGGTTGGCTTGCGATGTGGCCGCGCATCGCAAATTTCTGGCAGGCGACCGCCGGGGCCGTCCTCGGAGCAGGGTTGTGTGCGTGGCTGCTGGGTGCGCCTTATTCTGTGCACATCGGGGCGAGCGGCGTCGTGTTCGGATACGCAGGATATCTCGTAGCACGCGGCTTCTACACGCGCGGCATCCTCTCGATTCTCATCGCCCTGTTTGTGGTCAGTAGCTACGGATTGAGTATGCTGCTCGGCGCGCTGCCCATTTACCCGGGGGTGTCGTGGCAGAGTCATCTCGGTGGCGCAATGGGTGGCATCATTGCCGCACGCCTGTCGCGACAATCGCTACGCCGTCAGGCCTGACATTTTCACATTTACGGTCTATATACCGTTCTGGAAAAGCCACGTCGGGAGTGGCTCGCTGGTTCCTCAGCATCGCCGCTCGGCGTGTCGCTAACAGTGTCACGCCGACACCGATGGCAACCTCCTCGTCAGGAAGTTTGGCGTCAGCTACCGTACGTTTTGTCGGAAACTGAAGCGGCGCGGTCTCGGCGCACTCTATCCCAAACCAGCTGAAACGGACGAGCCAGCCGGTTTTGTCAGTCTGGCTGCAACACTGTTTTCAGGAATCGCACATCGACGGCAGCCTTTCAACTGGTTGCTAGTTTTTCGAGGTCATCGAATTTGTCTGTGATCCGCGCCGGGACTGGATTTGTGATCGGCGAAGGCAGATCGGTTAGAGTCCAGATGTTTGGACTCAGCGAATGACGGGTAACCCATGCTGGCAAGCGATTCCGACGAAATTGAGCGAAGCGCAGTTCGAAGAATTTGTCTTGCCACACCTGAGTCGTGGCCGACGCGGACCGGCACCCACGCTGTCGTTGCACAAGATCTTCGACTACATCCTGCAAATACTGTACATGGGCTGCCAATGGAAGATGCTGCCGATCGAAAGGAATGCAAAAGGTCTGCCTGAAATCCACCACACGCGTATCTACCGGATGATGCGGCGCTGGCAGGCTGATGGCAGCATCGACCGGATCTTCGCGGGCACGGTACATAAACTTCATCAGGACCAGCTCCTCGACCTTTCCGTCATCCACGGCGACGGCACGACGACTGCAGCGAAGAAAGGCGGCGACAACCTCGGGTATAGCGGACACAAGCATCTCAAGGGCTGCAAGGTCGTCGCCTTCTGCGACCGCGACTGCAACATCATCGCGCCGTTCGTGACGGCGCCGGGCAACCGCAACGAATCACCGCTGTTGCGCGACGCACTGCCCAGACTAACCGAAATGGCCCGCGCCATTGGCGCGGACCTGCAAGGTTCAACCCTCAGTCTGGACGGCGTCTACGATTGCCGGTCCAACCGCAAGGCGATCGTCAATCGCGGCATGACCCCGAACATCCCCGAGAACCCGCGTGGGCGAAAAACACCGAAGCGGGGCCGCAAGCAGCGCTTTGATCCGGCGATCTTCGAGGAGCGCTTCAGGACCATCGAACGCGTCTTTGCCTGGGAAGATAAGTTCCGCCGTCTGCTGCTGCGCTTCGAACGCATCAGTGAAGTGCACTACGCGTTAAAGACGCTCGCGTATACGATGATCAATCTGCGGCACTACTGCCGAAACTGATCTCACGCCAAAGCCTTGCGTAACATCGTCGGCGCTCTGCTCAGCGTCGCGATTGTGCTCGACCTCCTGATGCCTTCATCTTCGCATACCGACACATATCGTCGCATCTTCAGCATGCCGTACCCGATATGGATTTGCGCCTCCGGTTTGTTCGACCGCTCTGTACAAAATCAGCGGCAAAACTAGCAACCAGTTGGCAGTCATGATGTCGTCACTCTGCCTCGAGGGCGGATTCCACGGTGTCAGCCAGATCCCGGCTGCGAAATTCTTCCCGATAGGTTGACGGGGGCATACCGAATCGTTCGCGAAACGCCGTGGCGAAATTCGCGGCACTGGAAAAACCAATTTCTTCGGCGATGCTGGCGATACTCAATGACGTGCTGCTCAACAGCTTTTGTGCAATCCGCAGGCGCTCGTCCCGGAGATACTCGAATACCGTCTTGCCAAGGTTGTCCCTAAACGCACGCGACAGTCTTTTTTCATTGGTCCCCACCAGGCGGGCGAGTTGTTCGACCGTTGGCGCATCGTTCAGCCTTTGCGACAAATGTCGAATGGCCGCGCGAACAATGACGCTGTTGCCTGTGAAATCCGAAGTGGTTACCTCATCTCCGGTATACCGGTTGCCGCGTGTCCGGGCGAGGTGAACGCGAATCCGGGCAAGTACCTCGTCCGGCTCGAATGGCTTGAGCACGTAGTCCACGCCCCCGATTTCCAGACCGTTGATGCGCTCGTGGAGGTCCCCAGCCACAGTGAGAAATATGACGGGAATCGCAGACGTGCGGGGGTCCGCAGCAAGCAGCCGGCAGGCGGCGAATCCATCCATCCGCGGCATCCGTACGTCCATCAGGATCAGGTCGGGTGAAATCGCCAGTGCTCGTTGATACGCCTGTGACCCATCGAATCCGACGCTGATCCGGCATCCAGCGTTGCGCAATACGTCAATCAACAATCGAAGCTGGTCTGGCTGGTCGTCCACCAGAAGAAGGTGGGCGTCCGTGAGGGCACTGTTTCGGGGCGACATCGTGTAGGCGAAAGGAGCTGACGGATAACGTTCTGGTTAACGGCGGCTGATTGCGCAGCTTGAGGCTCGCGGGGATCGGTCGCCAGCATAAAGCCGCGAAGCGTACCAGATTGTTAATTCAATTTAAATCGAGCGGTTTCCACACGGAGAGCAAAAGAATTTTCCCTCCGGCAAAGCATTTCGTCCCTCCGGCAAAACGATTGACGCAATAACGCTGCCCATAATTCCTCGCGTCCTTACACAAAGTTGCTAATTCCTGCATTCGTAAGCATAGGCATCAGTGGCGTGAATCCCACGGTAGAGCGTGACGGAGACCAGATATGAATCCTTTTATTGACCATCAGACGAGTGAGAACGGAACGCAATGAACAAGAGCCGATATAGGTTGGTTTGGAATCGCCGGCTTGGCGCGCTGGTCGCGGCAGCGGACACGCAGCGCGGCGTGCAGGGCGAAGCGGGACAAGCGGAAATGGGGCAGGGTGGTGCGCCTCTGAAATCCAGGGCATCGCTGGCGGTGTTGGCAGCGCTGATGCTGCTGCCGGTGGGGCAGGCCTACGCGTACAACTATGCGTCGGGGGGCAGTGCCGGGGCTACGGTAACAAATAATGCTGGCTCTGCGTCGTCAGGCGGGTCAAACCCCGCCACCGCTGGTGCGGATGGCTCGGCGAACAACGAGGCGTTCGGCATGGCGTCCACTGCGAACGGAGGTAACGCCGTATCGATGGGCGATGCGGCGACTGCGAATGGTAGCGGGGCCACAGCAGTGGGCGCTGATACATCCGCAGTTGGGAACAACGCGGTAGCGTATGGCGGCGGAGCGGCAGCGAATGGCGCCGGTGCAACCGCCTTAGGCTCGCTGGCGACGGCGTCTGGATCAGCCACGGCAGTGGGTATATCAGCGACAGCAAGCGGCGGCAGTTCGGTGGCGATCGGCAACTCGAGCCTGTCAAGCGGCGCATCGGCTGTGGCAATTGGTCAATCTTCGACTGCATCAA
This sequence comes from Burkholderia sp. OK233, assembly GCF_900230185.1. Taxonomy (GTDB): domain Bacteria; phylum Pseudomonadota; class Gammaproteobacteria; order Burkholderiales; family Burkholderiaceae; genus Paraburkholderia. Next base: position 5,736,904 of record NZ_OCSR01000001.1, on the reverse strand, counting down.
CACAGAGTTCTGTTGCGATTGGTTTTGGGGCGAATTCCGCATCGGCCAATACCGTCGCGCTCGGTGTTCTCTCACAAGCGACAGGTCCGAATACACTCGCCATCGGTAACGCGGCAGTGGCTTCAACTGCAGAGTCCACGGCGCTCGGTTCCGGGGCTGTCACACGCGCGGCAACAAACGTGAGCAGCGTCACGCTGAACGGTGTTACGTTCGGTGGCTTCGCAGGCGCAACACCACTGGGTGTCGTGAGTATCGGGAGGGTCGGTCAGGAACACCAGTTGCAAAATGTAGCTGCAGGGCAGATCAGTGCTACCAGTACCGACGCGGTGAACGGCTCGCAGCTTTTCTCCATTGCTTCGCAGGTTGCCGCGCTGTCGAACAATCTGACGTCACTTACAACCACAGTCGACACGATTTCGACATCCGGCTCGAATGGCACGGCTACCGACAATACCGGCACCGCAGTTGGTAAAAATTCGGTTGTATCGGTGCAAAACGGAACTGCCGTCGGCAACGGTTCGAACGTTTCAGGTCAAGATGGGACGGCCATCGGCACGAACTCGACTGTTACGGCTGCGCGCGCAACCGCCATCGGCACGAATTCTAAAGTCACAGGTACGGATTCTACGGCAATCGGCACCAACAGCCAGGCCACCGCGAACAATTCGGTTGCCCTGGGTGCAAATTCAGTTGCAGACCGGGACAACACGGTTTCTGTGGGCGCGCCTGGCAACGAACGCCAGATCACCAACGTCGCGGCCGGCACACAGGGCACCGATGCGGTCAATCTCAACCAGCTCAACAGCAAGTTCGACTCAGCCCAGCATGCGGTCAATCAAGTCGCGCGTAATGCTTACGCCGGCATTGCTGCCGCGATGGCCATGCCGAACATGACGCCTTCGGGTCCGGGGCGCACGGTGATCGCTGCAGGCGCCGCTAACTACCGGAGCGGCGCTGCGGTGGCCGCTGGCGGAACCTACCGGTCGCAGAATGGCAAATGGCTCATGAACGGTGCGGTCTCGGTGACGTCGACAGGCGACGCTGGTGTGCGCGCACAGGTTGGCTACGAGTTCTGATCTTTGCCGCCTGAAAGAACCTTCGCGAGCACTTTGGACTCTGGGTCTGTCGGTCGCGACGGGCGTTTCCGGCCACGGTTCCGTGGGTGCAGGCGCGGGCGTTGGCTACCGCTGGTAAGTAATTTGTCTATGTCCCGCTGCTGCCGCACTTGCAGTAGCGGGCGAAGCTTCCCGGGCGACACGGCAAGAAAACGCCTCGATAGATCCGTTCCCACCTCTACGGAAAGGGCATCGGCGGTCGCGGGCAGACATGGAAGAAATCGAAGTGTCTGGCAACACGGCCTACAAACGGATTCCTATTTCGTCTTCACCAATTGTCTTGCATTTTTTAATGCGCGTTGCTACACGAAATTGACTTAAAAAAATCGAGAAAAAATTACAGATATCCTGAGAGAGATGTCAGGATATCCTGACCAACTTCCGGAGCCGCAAACAGGTTCATGGAATCTAATCGTTAGATTTCACAATACCCGGATATCGCCAAAGGCTTTTTGTAGACAAATGAAAAGACCTATGAGAAAGTTCCCGCAGGCACGCATCTTTCTTTTCATTACACGACTCAAATAAAGGGAGCCACCGCATCCCATGCGAATAGCTCGGCGGCCTTCGTCTCACATAGTGCGCAAAATGTTGCGAGAAAGAAAAACGGCGCGTGTAGCCTGGCGCAAGATTGGTTGTCATGCCATGAGCCGAGGAAGCGTTGCAACAGGCTACTGAAGGGGAGTAACGATGAGTATTCCAGTCGGAACAGAGTCGGGCACTGACTCGGCGAAGAAAGCGCACCAGTCTGGCTGGCAATTGGCGCTCCGCCACGCGATCGCCTTTCCTCTGCGTCTGCCCTTCGGACCTTCATAACCCAGACATTCGTCAAACGTCTCAGCGGCCAGCTCGCAGAAGACTGGCCATCTGACCGACCCTCATTAATTAATTAGTCATGCGAATCACATTGTGAGCATGGGTGTTCGCTCGCGCTCAAGATTCGTGATTCAACGAGGACGGAAGGAACTTGCCGCAGTTCCAATGCTAAAGCGACGCGCGCCGCAACGAGACGGCTTAAGCATTATAAATAGGCATCCTGAATAAATTGGATGCATGCACACGCTCGTGCTGATGAACTTCTCATTTCAATTACCTGGTGAGGCAACGACATGAACAAAGCATATCGGACCATCTGGAACAAGGCGCTTGGCGCCTTCGTAGCCGCGTCGGAGCTGGACACGTCGCGCGGCAAGGGAAAGTCGGGAGCGGCTGCCTCCGTATGCGACGGGCGCGGCGCTGAGCATGGTGCTTCGGCGCTGTACGGTTCCAGTCCGCGTGTTGTCACCGTACTGTTGTTGATGGGTTTGGGCGGATGGGGCGCGCAAGCGCAGGCGCAGGTGAGCTGCTCGGCGGCGCCCTACAACTTCTATAGCGGCAGCACCACGTGCGTGGGCTTTCAGTCCACAGCCTCTGGAGGCGGAGCCACTGCGGTAGGTTATGCCGCCAACAGTACGGGACTTAATGCCTTGTCCTTCGGCTTTCAAGCCATTGCGAGTGCTACCAACGCCATTTACGTGGGCGCGCGGACTGCTCCGGGTACCGGCGCGACCGCGCAGTCGGCGATTGGCATCGGTACGGATGTCGCTGCGAGCGGCTCGGGGGCCATCGGTGTTGGCGTTGACGCTGTCTCGAGCGGCAACCAGTCGACTGCCGTCGGCCCCTTGGCGAAGGCAACTGGAGATAACGGCGTTGCACTGGGTGCGAGCGCCAACGCTGCCGCGTCGGGCGCCGTCGCATTGGGCAGTGGAGCCACCGGTTCGCAAACCAACGGCATAGCCGTTGGTTCGGGAGCCAGTGCCACCGGTGCCAACGCCCTTTATCTGGGAGCGCGCACCGTCGCGGGCACCGGTTCGACTGGGCAATCGTCCATTGCCATTGGCACTGACGTTACCTCTAACGCCGACTATGCCGCCGCGATTGGCTACCAGGCGGTGGTAAGCGGACCTGCAGCCGTCGGGGTGGGTTATATCGCCACAGCCTCCGGGACGCATGCTGTCGCTGTCGGCTTTCAGTCCATCGCCAGCGGCCTCAACGCCGTTTATCTTGGACCGCGTGCTGTCGCAGGCACGGGCGCGACGGCGGCGGGTGCGATTGGCATTGGCACGGACGTGACTGCGTCCGGTCCCTCTTCGCTGGCCGCCGGCACAGTGTCCAAAGCCTTGGCACAGAATGCGGTGGCATTGGGGGCGGGCGCCGCCGCCTCAGGGCTCAACTCGCTCGGCATGATGAACGGCTCCAATGCGAGCGGTGCTAATGCAATAGCTTTGGGCGGAGCGGATTCTGTCGCGGAAGGCGGCTCGTCTGCTCCTGCAACGGTGGCGGGCGCCGCGGCGTCGGGCATTCGCGCCATTGCGATCGGCTCCGGCGCGAGCTCGGCTGGCTCCTCGTCCATTGCGATAGGCGATTCGGCTCGGACGGGGGCTAACACCGATGCCCTCGCCATGGGTACCTCCGCGACGGCTAACGCGACCAATGCTTCTGCCATCGGCAATGGCGCAAGTGCGCTCGCCGCCTCCACGGTTGCCATCGGCGACGGCAGCACCGTCGCTGCCGCAGCCGGCGCGGGTTCGTTCGCCGGCGGCCATAACTCCCAGGTACTCGGCGGGACGGGCGCAGTGGCGCTCGGTCAGGCGCAGACCGCCAGCGGCAACGGCGCGGTCGCGATTGGCGATCCCAATACCGCAACCGGCAATGGTGCTGTCGCCGTGGGTGCGAACAATACCGCCACGGGCGATGGCGCGGTAGCGCAGGGCAACGGCAATACCGCCAATGGTCAGGGCGCGGTCGCGCTGGGCAACGCGAGCAATGCGAACGGCGCGAGCGCGCTGGCGTTCGGCGATTCGGCGGTGGCCAACCAGGCCCGTGCGATCGCGCTGGGTGCCGGCGCGTCCGCCAGCAACGCGAACGACGTCGCCTTGGGTGCGGGCAGTACAACGGCAGCGCCACATACGGGCACCACTGCGCTTTACGGCGGCACGGCGGCCGGGATCGCGAGCGCCGCCAATGGCGTGGTGTCGGTCGGCTCCGCTGGGAAGGAGCGGCAACTGCAGAACGTGGCAGCGGGTGTGATTTCGGCTGCCAGCACCGACGCAATCAACGGCTCGCAGCTGAATACGGTTGTCACCGGCGTCAATAATCTCGGCGCGTCGACAGCGGGCACGTTGGGCGGCGGAGCCAGCTATAGCGCGGCGACCGGTGATCTCACCGGCTTTAGCCAGCCGGTCAACAGCGTCAGCAACACCGGGGCCGTAACCGGACCCACCGCGCAGACGACAGTTGCTGGTGCCTTGACCGCGCTGAATACGAATATCGACAACACGGCCAATATCGCGGTCAAGTACGACGCGGCGGGCGGTACGAAGATCACCCTCGGTGCGACCGGCGGAGCGGGAGCCGGATCTCCGGTGACCATTACCAACATGGCGCCGGCTGCATTGAACGCGACGAGCACCGATGCGGTGAATGGGTCGCAGCTGTTCGCCACCAACCAGCAGGTAACGGCCAACACCACAGCGATTTCCAATATCAACAATGGCGGCGGGATCAAATATTTCCACACCAATTCAGTGCTGGCGGACAGCGTTCCAACTGGCACCAACGCGATTGCAGTAGGACCGGCCGCCAATGCGTTCGGCAACGATTCAGTCGCCCAGGGTCTGAATGCGGTGGCCGGCGTGAACGGCGCACCGACGACGGCCAACGACATTGCCTTGGGCAACGGGGCCCAGGCCACCGGTGGCGATTCAATCGCCCAGGGTACCGGGGCAACCGCGAACACGGCCGGCGCCATAGCGATTGGTCAGACAGCAACCGCCACTGGCGGCAAGGCCGTGTCGATTGGCGTAGGCAATACGGCCAGCGGTAACGGTGCGGTCGCCATCGGCGATCCGAACTCGGCAACCGGGACCGGTGCGATAACCATGGGCGCGAACAATACGTCCAACGGCCAGGGCGCGGTGGCACTCGGCAATGCCAATGCAGCGACCGGCCAGGGCGCCGTCGCGCTGGGCAATGCATCGCAAGCGAACAATGCCGGTTCCGTCGCGTTCGGCGACGCTGCAACGGTGTCGGCGGCGGCGACGCACGGCGTCGCGATCGGCTCCGGCGCCACGGTCACCAATGCCGGCGCGGTGGCCCTGGGTGCAGGAAGCACGACTGCCGCAGCGGTGGGGACGCCAGGCGCGACGATCAACGGCACGGCGTACACGTTTGCCGGCACCACGCCGGCGAGTACGGTGAGTGTCGGCACGGTGGGCGCGGAACGCACCGTGACGAACGTTGCTGCCGGCCGGCTGAGCTCGACAAGTACCGACGCGGTGAACGGCTCGCAGTTGTATGCAACCGATCAGGCAGTCGACACGCTTTCCTCGACGGTAACCGCCAACAAGACGCACTACTACAGCGTCAACGACGGCGGCACGCAGGGTGCCAACTATGCCGACGATGGCGCCACCGGCGTCAACGCCCTGGCTGCAGGTGTTGGCGCTCAGGCTTCTGGGGTAAGCAGCACGGCGTTGGGCAACGGTGCCCAGGCGCTGGCGAACAACGCAACCGCATTCGGACTGCAAGCGACGGCTTCGATCGTCGGCGGCGTGGCGATCGGGTCGGGATCGGTTTCAGATCGCACGGTTCTGCCCGGGGTTGGATCGATCGCCAACGGTTCCCACGCGATTCCGTTTAATACCTCCGACGAGACCTTGCTGGGTGCGGTGTCCGTCGGCAGCAGCACCGCCTACCGACAGTTGACCAACGTCGCCGACGGCACGCAGGCGCAAGACGCCGTCACCGTCAGGCAACTCGCGGGCGCATTGTCATCGTTCTCGGTGACGGGCACGAACTATTTTCACGCGAATTCGACGGCGGCCGATTCGCTGGCCGTGGGCGCACAGTCGATTGCAGTCGGACCGACGACCGTCGTCAACGGAGACAACGGCGTTGGTGTCGGCAACGGGGCGGTGGTCGATGCGACGGCGCCCGGCGGCGTCGCGATCGGCCAGCAAACGCATTCGGCCGCGGCCGACGCGATGGCGCTCGGCAGCGGTGCGGTCGCGAGCGGTGCGCAGTCGATCGCGCAAGGTGCCAACGCGAATGCCGCTAACCAGGGCGGCGTTGCTGTGGGCTCAGGCGCGCAAAGTAGCGCCACGGACGCCGTAGCGCTTGGCGCCGGGGCGAGCTCGACGTTCGCCAATAGCGTGGCGCTGGGCAGCGCATCGACAACCGCCGCGGCCGTGGCAACGCCAGGTGTCACGATCAACGGCACGGCCTACACGTACGCCGGTACTGCCCCGACGAGCACGGTAAGCGTGGGCAGCGCAGGTAACGAGCGCACGGTGACCAACGTGGCGGCAGGCCGGGTGAGCGCGAGCAGCACCGACGCAGTGAACGGCTCGCAGCTGTATGCGACTGATCAGGCAGTCAGCAGTCTGTCCACGACGATAACCGCCAACAAGACGCACTACTACAGCGTCAACGACGGCGGTACCCAGAGTGCCAACTACGCCGACGACGGCGCCACCGGCACCAACGCGCTGGCGGCGGGCGTGGCCGCCACCGCGGCCGGCGCCAACAGCACGGCCCTGGGTCAGGGAGCGACGGCCAATAACGCCAATGCCGTTGCGCTGGGTAGCGGTTCGACCACGGCTGCGGCAGTGGCAACGACCGGCGACACGATCAACGGCACGGCCTTCACGTACGCCGGGACTGCCCCGACGAGCACGGTGAGCGTGGGCAGCGCGGGTAACGAGCGCACGGTGACCAACGTGGCGGCAGGCCGGGTGAGCGCGAGCAGTACCGACGCGGTGAACGGCTCGCAGCTGTACGCGACGGATCAGGCGGTCGGCAGCCTCGCCAGCTTAGTGACGGCCAGCAAGACGCACTACTACAGCGTCAACGATGGCGGTACGCAGGGCGGTAACTACAACAACGATGGTGCCACCGGCACCAATGCGCTGGCGGCAGGCGTGGGGGCAACCGCAAGCGGCGTGAGCAGCTTCGCCGGCGGCAACGGCGCTGCCGCGCAGGCGGACAACGCGCTTGCGCTGGGTGCCCTGTCGAGCGCATCGGTGGCGGGCGGAGTCGCGATCGGCTCGGGATCAGTGTCCAATCGCGCGGTCCTGTCTGGTATCGGTTCAATTGCGAATGGCACCCATGCGATTCCCTTCAACACGTCGGATCAAACCTTGCTCGGCGCAGTGTCTTTCGGCAGCGCGGCCGGCACCACCTATCGCCAGTTGACCAACGTCGCGGACGGCACGCAGGCACAAGATGCAGTCACGATCAGACAGCTTGCTGGCGCGCTATCGTCGTTCGCCGTGTCCGGACAGATGTACTTTCACGCGAATTCGACGGCGGCGGATTCGCTGGCGGTGGGCGCGCAGTCGATTGCGGTCGGACCGACGACGGTGGTCAACGGTGACAACGGCGTGGGCATCGGCAACGGCGCCATCGTCGATTCAACAGCACCGGGAGGCGTCGCGATCGGCGAAAGCTCGAATGCGGCACAGGCCGACGCGATTGCGCTCGGCAGCGGCTCCATCGCAAGCGGCGCCCAGTCGATCGCACAAGGGGCGAACGCAAAGGCTGCGAATGCAGGCGGCATTGCTATCGGCTCGGGGGCGCAAAGCAGCGCCATCGATGCGGTCGCGATGGGCTCTGGCGCGAGCGCGTCGATGGCCAACAGTGTTGCGCTGGGCGCGGGATCGGTGACGACGGTTGGCGCGTTGAGCAACTACATCGCGTACGGATTGAGCAGTCCGCAGTCATCCGCGGGTGAGGTCAATATCGGCAATCGGCAGATCACCGGTGTGGCAGCAGGCAAGGCCGGAACCGACGCGGTTAACGTAAGCCAGCTTGCCGCAGTCACCACGCAGTTGACCACGCTGATCAACAATCAAAACGGGGGCGGCGGTGCCCCCTTCGCGTCCACTCCTGGTTCTTCACCCGCGTCCACCGGATCGAATTCTTCGGCGGGCGGGCAGGGCTCGGTAGCTTCCGGCTCGAATAGCACGGCGGTCGGCAACAGTTCGCAAGCCAGCGCGAATGGCGCGACCGCGGTAGGCGTCGGCGCGGCCGCGAGTGGGAATAACTCGGTGGCGCTGGGTTCCGGTAGCACGGACGGAGGCCGAAGCAACGTGGTATCCGTCGGCTCACTTAACGATACGCGGCAGGTGGCGAATGTAGCTGCGGGAACGCAGGGGACGGACGCAGTCAACGTGGACCAGCTCAATGCGGGGCTCGCGCAGGCCAATGCCTATACCGATCAACGGGTGGATCAGTTGCAATCGGGAATCAACTCCGTCGCGCGCAATGCCTATTCCGGCATCGCCGCAGCGACGGCATTGACGATGATTCCGGAGGTCGACAAGGACAAAACGTTGTCATTTGGCATCGGCACGGCGGGCTTTCGCGGCTATCAGGCCGTCGCGCTGGGGGGAACCGCTCGTATCACCGAAAACATCAAGATGAAAGCTGGCGTTGGTATGAGCCCTGGCGGCACGACCTTCGGGATGGGCGCGGCGATGCAATGGTAGAGCGCAGACGCCTTCGTTCAAATGCGACAACGTGATCGTGCGCCGAACCGGACGTACGAAAAAACAGTATGGAGAACATAATGAAGCAGCTTTCTGGATGGAGTTTATTGCTGAGCCTGGTTTTTCTTGCGGGATGTTCGAGTGCTTCCGGGCCGACGTTTAACGCTTATACGGTCACAGCCGCGGATGGTTCCAGGCTTCATCAGGTCGAATGTCATGGGATATTCGAAGGACCTGCTACCTGTATGAAGGTGGCCCAGCGGATATGCCGTGGAGAACCGGTTCGCGCGGTGCAGAAGATTGGGCGCCTCCAGCCGGATAACGACGAAGCCGATGTCACGCGGCGGCTTACCTTCGCGTGCGGTGACGCGCCGGATACCCCGGCTGCAGCGGCCTCGCAGCCGGTCGCACCTGTGGCGCAAACGGTCGATCAGTTCGTGCTGCAAACCGATACCCTGTTTGCTTTCGGGCAGTCCAGCCTGGCTTCGATATTGCCGGGCGGGGCGGCCAACCTCGAGCAGGTCATCGCGCGTATCAAGCAGCGAAGGGGTGTTCAGTCCATTTCGGTCGTCGGTCATACCGACCGCCTCGGGCCAGACACGGTCAACCAGCCGTTGTCACTGGCGCGTGCACAGACGGTACGGGAATACATGATCAATCATGGGCTCGACGGTGAGGTGATTCATGCGGTGGGAGTGGGGTCCCGTGACTCAACAACCCAATGTCCGGACGGCGGGAGCAGGGCAGTCATCGCTTGCCTGCAACCGGACAGGCGGGTCTCCATCGAAGTTCGGGCGCAGTGAGATGGCCCAGTGCCGAACCGACTCGCGATGAACGAGCGAACGTTCGGCGCTGGGAGTACACGCGCGGCCCCGCCAGGGTGCGCCATACGCCAAGCGTGCGTGCGTGCGTGCACGTCGCGCCGCGGCCTGCGCGGCGTCTCAAGCCATTCTTCACATGTCCGTGACCATGGTCGTCCACGACACTTCGTTCCTGCGTATTCAGCAGCGTCTGGCCTGCGGCGATCTGATTGTAGCGTCGCAGGAAATCGAGCTTCGGCTGAGTCTGCAGCCTCACGATGCCGGCGCACTGACAACGTGCGCGCATCTGCTGCGGCTACGCAGGCGCTATCAGGATGCAGTCGCGGCGCTCGACCGTGCGTTGGCCGCGATGCCCAATTTTGTGCCGGCGCTGGTCGAAATGGCCCGGCTTGCGCGCATACAAGGGCAATTGAAGGGCTCTGGTGCAAATAGCGAAGGCGACTCGGTTAAAGTGTCAGGCTGACCGATTTGAGAGCCGACGATGAGCAAGCTCAAGAGTATGGAGTATCTGTTCGCAGGACGTCACTTTGAGCCCGATGTGATCATTCTTTGCGTGCGCTGGTACCTGCGCTACAAGCTTAGCCTGCGCGATCTGGTGGAGATGATGGTCGAGCGGGGTTTAACGCTGGCTCACACGACGATTCTGCGTTGGGTGAAGCGTTATACGCCGGAGTTCGTCAAACGCGGGAACCGTTTCGGCACGCCCACGGGACGATCGTGGCGTGTCGACGAGACGTACGTGAAGATTCGCGGCAAGTGGGTCTACCTTTATCGAGCGGTGGATCGGGCGGGGCAAACCGTGGATTTCATGCTCAGCGCCAGGCGCGACGTGGCCGCGGTCCAAGCCTTTTTCAGGAAGGCCATCAAACATCAGGGCCAGCTCCCGGAAACGATCACGCTCGACGGCTATGCAGCCTCGCACCGTGCCGTGCGTGAAATGAAGACCGACGGCTTGCTGCCCAAGGATACGAAGGTCCGAACCTCGAAGTATTTGAATAATCTCATCGAACAGGATCATCGTAATGTCAAGTCCAGAACGAACGTCATGCTCGGCTTCAAACGCTTCAGGAATGCCGCGATCACTCTGGCAGGCATTGAGTTGATGCATCGCATTCGCAAAGGTCAATTCAACCTCGTGAAGCTAAGCCTCAAAGATACCGCTGCGCCCGCTGTGTGGAATGCCGTCCTGTCGGCTCGATAAGACATCCTTAGCTATACGAACCATATCGACTGGACCGCCTATTTGCACCAGAGCCCCGCGCCTGTCCTGCCCATCATCGCGCACTGGAAACTGAATGTCGGCGCTGCGGCTACGAAGCACCATATCGGATCAGCGTGCGGCTGCTGGAAGCACCATATCGCTGTGCCTCGTGCCGCGCGAGCTATGGTGGTCAAGGCTGGACGCCAGGCACACCCCTGATGAAAGCGGAGTACCGCAAGGCGTTCACGCGCCGGTATTTTGAGCGGCATCTGGGCTGACCGTCACGCGGTCTGGTGCGTCCGATAGTGTCGCACAACGCCGTTATTCAGATAAGAGTAATTTTCTTGATAGCGCGGTCAGCTGTGCATCCGCAACTCCATTCATCGCCGCGTGGCAAGCCTCGTGTCCGGCAAACCCATACTGAGTATGGCTCGCCACGCTATCGGGGTGCACGAAGTCCCGGGTTGACGATTTTATAGTCACAGCGTTGACATATTTAATGCGTTTTACGAGTGGCTCCTCGCAAAAATCAAATCCGCATACCCGGAGAAATTATGTCGTTTGGGTAATTAAAAAAATTGAAATTGATGCATTATGCTTCGAAAAGCAAAATGCATAAAGATTTGCCATTCCCGATAATTCTATTGATGAATGAGGTGTGCAAGTCTAGAATCAGTTGGTGGTTAAGCGAGGTGCGCGTACGTCTTGGGTGCGGTCGGTCAGTTTGCAATATTTTGCAAATTAGAAGTCGAATTTTTAAGACATCCGGAGCAAATTAATCATGTCAACCATCGGTCTTGAGCAAACGCAGATCAATCTCACGTTAGCGTATCTTGTTAACTATTCCGCAACAGACTATACGTCGGGAAAAGAAATTCAGAACCCAACTCCGGCGCAGGTTAGTCAGAATATCAGGAATGGCCTGAGCGCGTCCAGGATGACCCAGAACAAACAGTTCAGTATCGTTTGGGGGCCCGCCTTGCTTCGTGACCCCGATCCGGATAGATATGCAACCCACATCACTGTGGTACTGCAATCGAAAGTCACAGGCGAATATTCGGTGGTGACCAGCGGCACCGATTTCGATTCCCCCGTGGACATTCTGGAGGACAATCTGTATGAAACCCTCGTGTCATTCCGCAAGTACGTGCCGTCATGTTCCGACTTGGCGGGTATATCGGCCGGAACAGACATAGGATTATCATCCGTCATCCTGACCGCTGACTCAAACGGGGCGACGCTCATTGATTTTCTCAAGACGGTACCGCCCTCGAGCGTGCTTAACGTTGTCGGGCACAGCCTGGGCGGCGCCCTGGCATCCGCGCTTGTCCTGTATCTGAAGAATCAGCGTGATTTGCAGGCGCTAAACCTGAAATACAACTGTCAGACATTTGCTGCGCCGACGGCGGGTAACGATATTTTTGCTGGTTACTTTGACGAACAAATGCGAACCAACGCGATACGCGTATGGAACACGGTGGACGTCGTACCGATGGCATGGAATGCAAAGAGTATCGACTCTATAAATAACGTCTACGAACCAGATATTCCCACCCCCGACGTCGTCAAGGTACTTGTCGATGTGATAAGCGCCACTTCGAGTTCTCTGAATTACAACCAATGGGGAAATTACGGCTCTTTGCAGAACAAGCTTGATGGACAGCCTATTTCCCAGATTACGGATTTCTATCAGCAGGTGGGCTTTCAGCATATCTTCGGATACATCATCCTTCTGGGACTGGGTTTAGGCGATATATACATGCCCCCACCTCCCACCACCGAAGCAAAGTGATGCGTGGTCCCCGAGCTACGAGCTTTGTTCGGTAGAGTACTTGCGAGACGGTTTGGGTGCGGATAGAAAGGTCAAAATTCGATTTATCCGCCCCGAATTTTCATGCCTTACAAAACCAGACTGAAATCCGGTGAGCCTCGCAAACGCCCGAAGCCTGGTTATCGGGTTACGAATGCGCGCGCTGATAACGAAAGCCTGAAATGGTGCGGACAGTTCAGCTTTTACTGTCCGAACGCATAAAACGCAATAAACATGTCAATCCGGCAACCCGGTGCCGACTGGGTTTCGGTGTATGAGCAGACAAGTTTTTTCCAGTCCGAGCGAAATAAACCCGTCAATTCGCCTACGTTCGCATTAAGTTCATTTCATCAATCGGCTATTTAGTCGGTCCTGCAAAATTCAGTTTGACTGAAATGCGCCCGACGACGGCGCAGTCTGAAGCGGTCGACGTGAACCTCTTCAACCGAGCTTGCGTTGACTGAGTAAAGGTGGTGACTTGACACCAAGGTGGCAATACAGCCATGCGAGGACAAAAAATATCGGGGCAAGCCCGAGCCGGACGATCGCGCGCAGCAGCCAGCGCAGGTTATAGCCGGCCGCACACAGCACCGCATGCAGCGCGTCGCCGGTTTGCCCCTTGAGCCAGCAGCGCTGCATACCGTGGTCCTGCTTCAGATGGCCGATGATCGGTTCGATCGCCTGGCGGCGTTTGAGCCAGCGCCGTTGCGTGCTGGTCAGGGTCTTGTGTTTTCCACGATGAATCAGGTGTACTGATGATACCTCGGCATCTACACCGCGAAACCCCAGATCGACCAGTACCGTCTTCGGCTGCGGCTGCTGCGGTACATCCTGCAACAGAATGATCGTCTGTTCGAGCTGTTCGGCCAGCGTGTGGCCGTCATAAGGGTTGCCCGGAAAGGCTCGCGCGCCGACGATCAAGCCTTGCTTTGCGGTGATCGCGAGACTGACCTTCACACCGAATTCGTAGGGCTGCCGCGCCTTGCCCTTCGAGATGCATTCGACCTCCGGCGCATGCAGCGCGTAGAGTTTGTTTTTGTCCTTGGGACGCTGCCGGCAGATACGCCAGGCCCGCTCAATCCAGATCTGCAAAGAGGCCTGTCGCTCTTCGGCGACACCCGACACTTTGCGCTCGATGTCGCGCAGCAGACGGCCGAGCACCGTGCGCTGACGCTTGAGCACGCGCCGCAGTCGCTTGAACTGCTTCGCGTGGGCGTAACCGCCGGCGCGGCGACGCAAGCGCTTGCCTTCGCGTTCGTACGTCTGCTTGAGCACCAGTCCGGCGCGCTGCGCGAGCCGCACGAGTTTGACTCGCGCCACCTCCAGCAGACGACTGTCGGTTGGATAGGCGATCGCCTTCTCCTGGACCGTCGTATCGACAATTACGCGTTCGAATTCGGCCGGCGTCACCGCCTTCATCTGCACCGCCGCCGCGATCGTCGTCGCCAGCAATTCCTCAACCCCCGCTTCGCCCAAAGCTTGCCGAAAGCGCACCAGATTGGTCGGATCGCACGGCAGGCAGGGCTGAAAGTACTCCTCGCCGCAGAAATACTGGAAATACACGTTCTCTGCCCACCGTTCGCACACCGAGTCGTCGCTTTCGTTGTAGGCATGCTTCAGGTAGAGCAGCCCGACCATCAGCCGGATCGGCAAGCGGGGACGCCCCGCTGCGCTGACGCCCGCACCCGCAAGTCTCGGCGCGACGCCAAACAGATCCATTGCTTCACTGCCGCGGCCTTCACGAGCACGTCGCTCGAACAACGGTGCCAGACTCGCTTCGATCGATGCCCACGGCATGCGCGCTGCGAGCACCGCGAGCGGATGTCGAACATCAATCATGGTGTCCAGGCGGCTGCGAAAGAAATCGGGCGTGCTCATCGGCGAGGTTCCGAACTCCCAGGAATTCCTTCAGATCGATATTGTTTCTGGGAGTTCTCGACAACACTCATTTCCTGTAATCCGTTGCCACACTTGCCGTCGACTATTTCTGAAGGGCCGACTATTTAAATGTCGCGCACATATGCCTGGCTATGCTGCCGAATTTCGACCTATCGGATTTTTCTCGCCATGATTGTGAATCTGCCCCCTTGCCTTCAAGCGGCAAGCGGACGAGGAAACTGAAATGACCAACCCGAATTCCGTAAAATCTTTCATCGGCTGCTACAAAATTTCCAGAATCGTCCAAGGGCTGGGCACCTGGTACGTCTACCGCCAGGGCGATTCGCTGGCGTGCAAGGAAATGGACTACAAAGACGCGGATGTGTTCGCTTTCTACCTGGGAGAGACATTGGCTCTGGTGCAAACAGGTGGTCCAGTCGATATGGTTCGTATAGCTAAGGATGTCTTATCGAGCCGACAGGACGGCATTCCACACAGCGGGCGCAGCGGTATCTTTGAGGCTTAGCTTCACGAGGTTGAATTGACCTTTGCGAATGCGATGCATCAACTCAATGCCTGCCAGAGTGATCGCGGCATTCCTGAAGCGTTTGAAGCCGAGCATGACGTTCGTTCTGGACTTGACATTACGATGATCCTGTTCGATGAGATTATTCAAATACTTCGAGGTTCGGACCTTCGTATCCTTGGGCAGCAAGCCGTCGGTCTTCATTTCACGCACGGCACGGTGCGAGGCTGCATAGCCGTCGAGCGTGATCGTTTCCGGGAGCTGGCCCTGATGTTTGATGGCCTTCCTGAAAAAGGCTTGGACCGCGGCCACGTCGCGCCTGGCGCTGAGCATGAAATCCACGGTTTGCCCCGCCCGATCCACCGCTCGATAAAGGTAGACCCACTTGCCGCGAATCTTCAGTGGAGTAAGAGACAGGGCGTAGTCGAGCTATCTCCCTGCCTCTCCTCCCCGGTAGGGTCGAGAACTGGCGCGCGCCCCGGTAGGCGCCGGTGGTGATTCCACCGCTTTCGCGATGGCCCGCAATCCGGCAACCATGGTCACGTTTCCAGCTCCCGCCACGTCGAACGCAGCGGGCCGATTTCCGGCACTACGCTCTCCTGTGTGCTTCATGTCAAGATTTATGGGACCTATCATGCTGGGCGCGCTTTCGGTGCGGCAGCACGACGAACACGATAGCCGTTGAACAGCTTCAGTTCCTCATACAACCAGCGCCTACTCCACCGCTTCCAGCCGAAGCCCCGTCGATTCCGGGAGCGCCCCATGTGGCGCCTGATCTTCTTTTCTACCCAGTCTTTGATGAAGCTGAAGCACTCGCTGGAATGTCCAACGGCGAAGTAATTCACCCAACCGCGTAACACCGGATTGATCAGTTCTACCACCCGGTCTACCGGCTGCGACTGGTATCGCCGAAACACCTCTTTGAGCTTGCGCAATAACGCCGTGCGCTTCTTCAGCTTTGGCGTATAGTGCGCCCGCCACACCTGCCTCTGTACGCTGCGGAGTCGACGGAAGTCGAATCCCAGAAAGCCGAAACTCTCTGAGCGGTCCAGATTAACGGTGCGGCTCTTCTCTTCATTGACCTCAACCTGCAGTTTGGCAAACTCTTCCCGAAGTCGCGTGGTCACCGCCCTCAGCAGCCACGCATGGCGCGGATGGGCATCGATCAGCACCACCAGATCGTCAGCGAATCGGGCATACTCGACGTAGGTGTACTTCCCGTTGCGCGTGGCTTCTTTCGCCCGCTCCAGCATACGGTCTACCTCAGTGAGATAGATGTTACTGAGCAACGGTGAAATCACCCCGCCTTGCGGAACGCCTTGTTTGCCCGACGCCGTCAGCATCAGCTTCAGCAAATGCATTACGTCGTCGTCCTTGATCCGACGCGCCACTTTTTCAAGCAGTAGATGATGCCGAACTGTGTCAAAGTAGGCGCGCAAATCAAGGTCTATGACGCGGGTCTTGCACTGAACAATCGCCGTCGCCACCCGATGCACCGCTTCATGCGCGGTACGCTTGGGACGATACCCGTACGACCCCGGTTGGAAGTCTGCCTCGAAGATCGGCTCCAATATGAGCTTGAGCGCGCCTTGAACCACCCGGTCACGCATAGCCGGAATCGAAAGGACACGGACCTTGCCCCCGTCCTTCGGTATCTCCTGCCGCCGCGCCCGTAACGGCACGTAGGTCCGCCCGATCAGTTCGCCCTGTATCTGCTCAAGAAACGCCTCCGCGCCTTGCGCCTCGATGGCCTCGAACGTCACCCCGTCGATACCCGGAGCGCCGTTGTTCTTTCTGGCCAGCGCATACGCCTCGCGCAGTGCGTCCATCTTGCAGACATGGACGTACAACCCCCAGAAACGCCAGGACGGTTCAGCCTTCGCCTTGACGTATATTCCCCGCCTCAGGTCCTGCAAACTGCTGGACGCCTTTGTCATCTCGTCCTTGCCTCCCGTGTTGTCGAGGAAACTACAAACAGCAGGGCCCCTTCGCTCCACCGGCGTTACCCGGCTTCACGGCTACTACGGACCCATCCGCCACCCTCTCGCCTTCGGCCCACTTCCCGGGTTAGCCGGTTATAGGGCCTACCTTGCTCCGGCGATTTCGCGCCGGGGCGAGGAGGGCTTCTCCAGTTGCTTGGCATGTCCTTGTCATCGTGCCGTCGCTTCCACCCCGCCGAAGTGGAATAGCCGTATCGGTCAGACTTCGGCTACCCATGCTGCCTTCACCCTCACGGTTGCGGGCTCGGCCCTCGGAACTTTTCATTTACGAGGCCACATCCACGTTCACTTTTGTTACGGCCCGATGACTCGCGCATTCCCCAAGGAAATGCCTGTCGATAGGCTTCAAGGTCTTGGTTTCCCGCCACCTTGCTATCCAAGCTACGGGGCTTCTGACTTCTACCCCGGCAGGTCTATCCCCTGCTGAACACGCCAGCCTTAGCTGGACGCACAACCGGACTTGCACCTCTCAGCGCATCCGGCTCTCCGTTGAAGTGTTGCTCATAGCAAAGGCGACATCGGCATAGCGCGACTCGATGGTACTGCGTGTCTCATCGCGCAGCATGTACGGATTTTCCGTCGGGGTACGCCAGGTGAATCGACCCTTGCGACTGGTAACAAGACGCCGAAGCGCCACCGCCCCATACCAACCTCGACTATTCTGGCCTTTTAACACCCATGTTGTAGCCTGTCCCGGCCCTGGTGCTCGGATAAGATCGCGCATCAGCGATCTGAAGCCTCGCCGATACTTGCGCGCGAGCCAATAGCCGAGTTTCCAGAAGACGGTACGGTCCAGCCGGCCAAACAGGGTCGCCGTGTAGTCGGTGTATTGATAGAAGGCAGCCCAGCCAGCAATTTGCCGATTCAGGCTCTCCACCAGGTCCATCCGATTCATGCTGTAATTGCCCGACAGTTGTTTGACTAACCGCCCGGCAAAGCCCCGATACTTCTCCCACGGAATGGTCGTTACGGGCCGCAGGCGCCCGCGTGGTCCGCGCTTGCGGATGATGCGGTGACCAAGGAAGACGAAGCCGTCGTTCACATGCGTTATATGGGTCTTCTCCATATTCAGCGTGAGCTTCAGTTCATCTTCAAGGAACCCACGGCACGCTTCGCGTACTGCCTCGGCATGTTCACGGGTTCCCTTGACAACGATCACAAAGTCATCCGCATACCGACAGTAGGAGATAGCTGGTTTCCACTGCCGGTTTTCTCGCACAGTAATAGGACGCTGCTTGAGAATGGCGAAGTTCCACGCCCACCGATCCTTCCGCACTTTCTTGTTCAGGTAGTTCGCTTGCATCCACGCATCGAATTCATGCAGCATGATGTTGGATAACAAGGGCGAGATGACACCGCCCTGAGGAACGCCTTCGCTCGCAGCGCGAAACAGATCACGATCAACGCAGCCCGCCTTGATGAACTTCCAGAGCAGGACAAGGAAGCGCTGGTCGGCGATCCGCTTGCGGATTCCCTTAAGGCTACGCTGAAGAAGCCACCGTTTTCGCCGACAGCTTGATGCTGAATTCCGGAATGTGAGATCAGCGGTGCGACCGGTTCGATTTCCCGGCCCTGAAGGGCCTGGCAAGCGGGGCTCTCGACCCATTTCGGCTGCTTATGGACGCACCTGTGCCATCAGCCGCGCGCGGCTCATGTAGATGTTGGCCAGCGCGAGTGCAGTAAAGGCACGCGTGGCGTTCTTCGCGAGGCCGCGATAGCGCACCTTGCCGAAGCCCCACAGCCGCTTGACCACCGCAAAGACGTGTTCGACCCGGGCACGAATCTTCGACTTGTTGCGGTTTTTCGAGCGCTTGGTTTCATCGACTTCACCGCTGCGATTGCGCACACGCTGGTTGGTGAAGTCCTTCGCTTTCGGCGCCTTGCTGGCGATGAGTTCCTTCTGGCTCGCATAGGCGCTGTCGCCGTACACACGCCGCTCGTCGCCGTGCAGTAGCGCCGGCAGCGGATGCTTGTCATGCACGTTTGCCGCCGTCACTACCGCGCGGTGTGCCAGTCCCGTCTGGCTATCCACACCGATGTGCAGCTTCATGCCGAAGTACCACTGCTGGCCCTTCCTCGTCTGATGCATTTCGGGGTCTCGTGCCTTGTCCGCATTCTTCGTGGAACTGGGCGCACCGATGATGGTGGCATCCACGATCGTGCCGGTGCCAACCTTCAGCCCATGCCCTTGCAGTACTTCGCCGACCTTGGAGAACAACTGCTCGCCGAGCTTGTTGCGCTCCAGCAGCCGGCGAAACTTCAACAGCGTCGTGCCATCGGGAACCCGCTCGCGCCCCAGGTCAATCCCGACGAATCGCCGCAATGCGGTGCTGTCCAGCAGCGCCTCCTCGCACGCCTCATCCGCCAGGTTGAACCAGTGCTGCACAAAGTGCATGCGCAGCGTGCGCTCCAGACCCACTGGCGGGCGACCGCCTTGACCCTTCGGATAGTACGGCTCGACAACCTCGCACAATTGCGCCCACGGCACGATCTGCTCCATCGTCTCAAGGAACACATCGCGTTTGGTTGGCCGACGGTACTGTTCAAATCCGGCGCCTTGATCGGCCGCCATCGCAAGGGTCTGTTGTTTCATGCACATCTAACGATTGAACGCCCAATGCCGTTGACCTTTTTCAGCGTAGCCTTAAGTAGCAAACGATGATGAACTGTGTCGAAGTAGCTGGCGAGGTCGCCCTCAATAACCCAGCGTCCGGCAGTACTGCGTTCATCACCGTCTTGCAGCTGAAGCTTCACCGTGCGAATCGCGTGATGTACGCTACGGGCAGGCCTAAAGCCGTATGAAGCCGGGTGGAAATCACTCTCCCAGATAGGCTCCATCACCATCAGCATTGCCCGCTGCACGATCCGATCCCGCAGACAAGGAATGCCGAGTGGCCTGAGCTTGCCGTTCGCTTTCGGTATGTACACTCGACGTGCTGGCAGGGGTCTGTACGAGCCCCCCAGCAGCTCTTCGCGTATTGTCGCCAGTTCATGCTGGAGGTTCGCTTCCATCATGCGCTTGTCAACGCCGTCCACGCCCGGCGTGCGGGCTCCGCTAGAAGCAAGCGGATACGAGCCGCTTCGCTCAGCCAATTCTTGTCGGCAATCAGTCTCAGGAGTCGATCGAACTTGCGCTCTTTGTTCTCCGTTGACCATGTCGCTAGTTTGCTTTGCATTTCACTGATTATCAAAGGTCTTCACCTCACTACGGTCAGTTAATTAACCAAGCAAACCACTTCAACTGCCTCCCTTCGCCATGTAGCCGGCTTTCCCGACCTCGGACTACTACGGAGGCTCCGCCAGCCTGCACATCATCGGGGGCACACTCCCTTAGCATCTGTGCAAGCCTTCCCCAGTTCACATGCTGGACTCAACGCATGGGCGAGGTTGCCTGTCGCAGTCTTTATCCTTGCTTTCCGCAAGTCGTCGCGAACACCACGGTCTAGCTGCGCGCTCCCCATGGTTCCTTGCTGCCCGGCATACATATCCAGTCAGCATTCGTGTCGCCGGGTCATACGTGTATCCGGCGACAGTTCGCGTCCTGCCTGTTAAGCGGTGTAGGCAGGGGTGACGATTCAACCCTCAGATGCGTTTAAACAGGTTCGTGTTCCTCAACCGTCCCATGCTCAGCCTAGAAGCTCATCTTGGCGTAACCGCTTCGCCTCAAGCTCCGTTTCCCACGGACTTCGTCACCTTGCCAGTGTCGGCAAGTCACCGCCGCTTCGGCTCACTTCCTCTCGCAGCAGAGAAAGGGCATGCCCCGGTACCGCAACATCAACTCCACCGGGTCTTGCATTCCAAACATGCTCAAGCAACTTCACCCCCATGCGGGCGGGCTACGTTGGCTGGGCGTACCGTACGTCTCGTCGACACGCCACGATCGTCCCGTGGGCGTGCCGAAACGGTTTCCGCGTTTGACGAACTCCGGCGTATAACGCTTCACCCAACGCAGAATCGTCGTGTGAGCCAGCGTTAAACCCCGCTCGACCATCATCTCCACCAGATCGCGCAGGCTAAGCTTGTAGCGCAGGTACCAGCGCACGCAAAGAATGATCACATCGGGCTCAAAGTGACGTCCTGCGAACAGATACTCCATACTCTTGAGCTTGCTCATCGTCGGCTCTCAAATCGGTCAGCCTGACACTTTAACCGAGTCGCCTTCGCTATTTGCACCAGAGCCGAACAATCCACCCGACCTGCGCCAATACGAAGGCTTTCGCCAATCTGTCTTCGCCAGTGGCCAGCGGTTTCGACAAAGGTTCTACAACGTTCGCATCGAACAACACGGCGGGTTGGCGCAGGTCTCACTCGACTTCGTGACGGACCAGGGTTCCGGAAAGCGAGGATCCGCGGCGGGCTGGAAGGTATTGCAACTGGTGAAGGTTGCTGGACGCTGGAAGATCGCCAGCGAGCTCTGCACGTTCTCGCGCACGCCAACAGGCGGGCAGCGGAACCTTGGGAATGGCTCGGCCACAACGCTGCCCGTCGCGCGCATACCGCCGGTAGAAACCGGTGGCAGCGCCAAACAGCATTCGCGAGCGTTCTGGATTTGGATTCGCCCAAATGACGGCGACCGTCGCGCCATCTCATGATTCATCAAACTTGCCCCGGCGTCACGGCGCGCTGGGTCAGAGGAGAGGACTATGCCTTTCATCCGCGCCAGCATAACAACCACGGGCGAAGACCCCCGGTTGCTTCAGGGCTTGATGCCCGCCCCTTGATGGCTCGGTCCGTATGCGGTCCTGCGTGCAACACGCGTGCTGACGGTCGAGACCTTTCAGAGTGCCTGGCTCGAAGCCAATCCCCGGTTTCGGCCTGCGACCCACCGCAATCCGGTACGGGGGACGTTAAATCACTTCCTGAGGCCGTCGCGCCAAACGCGCCCCGCCGCGAGGGCTTCCTGGCGCGAAGCGAAGGTCTCACTAGGCCCGCTGGTGATGTTGCTCTCCTGCGTCCACAGCTCCCAGCGGCCGTCATGTCGCCAGCTCGGCACGGCGGCGTAATCCTGGGCAGCCAGCACGGGTACAACTGCCTCGACCTCGGGCCGAAGCGTGAGCGATCCATCCCACACCAGCGGTGTGCCGCAGCGTCCGTCGCGATGGCTTGACAGGGCGTCTGTCCTCTTAGTCGTGAACAGGGCGCCTCAAGCACAAGAATATCGAGAGGAAGTACTGCGACTTCGACATTGCACCGAAGAGCTGACGTAGTGACCGGGGCCGTAGCACTGTTTGTTATTCATTCGAAGAACCCCCAACCCGAAAAGGAGTGCGCCAACAAACCATTCAGAGTGCGAAATCTAGGAGCAGTTTTAATTGGCGCCGCATTTCGGTTATTGATGGCTTCTAGATGCGTTTGTGCTCACGAAGTAAAAAAACCCGCAACCAGTTGAAGGTCCCAAAGTTGCATTGTCGCCCCCCACTGCTAGTGTCCCGTTCCGCTGATTCGCGAACAAAGTCTGTGTAGCTTTTCGAGGATGGAATCAGCGGAAGCGGTCCACATGAATGGTTTGCAGTTTTCGTTGTAGTGGGAAACGAACTGATCGATACGCGTGATCAGTTGTTTGACCGAGCCAAACGAGCCTCTGCGGATGGCCTTGTCGGTGATCAGCGCAAAGAAGCGTTCGACCTGGTTCAACCACGAACTGTAGGTCGGAATGAAATGCATGTGCCAGCGGGGCTTTGCTGCCAGCCACGCCTTGACCTTGGGATGCTTGTGACTGCCATAGTTATCCACGATGCAGTGCACGTCGAGTTCAGCCGGCACGGCCTTGTCGATTTCGCGCAGAAACGACAGAAATTCCTGATGCCGGTGACGCGGCTTGCAGGTGGCGAGCACTGCGCCATTGAGTACGTTCAGGGCGGCGAACAGCGTGGTTGTGCCATGACGAACGTAGTCGTGGGTAACGCCTTCGACGTAGCCGAAACCCATCGGCAGCATGGGTTGCGTGCGTTCGAGCGCCTGACACTGGCTCTTCTCGTCCACGCACAGTACCAGTGCGTTCTCCGGTGGGCTCAGGTACAGGCCGACCACGTCGCGCAGTTTCTCGATGAAGAATTGATCGGTCGAGAGCTTGAAGCTTTCGCTGCGATGCGGTTGCAGGCCCAGCAGCTTGAAGTAACGGTGCACACTCGTGGGCGAGATAGCCGTTTCGGCGGCGATCGTGCGCACGCTCCAGTGCGTGGAGCCATCCGCTGGCTTGGTGTGCAGGGTCTTGTGAATCAGTTGAGCCAGCCGCTCATCGTCAATCGTGCGCGGCTTGCCGGGGCGCACTTCGTCATACAGCCCGTTGATGCGATGCTCCAGGAACCGGATACGCCACTTGCCCACCGTCGCACGCGTGAGCTGAAGACGCTGGGCAATGGCGCTGTTGGGCTCCCCGGCAGCAGCAGCCAGCACGATGCGCGCACGCGTCACCAGCGCCGCCGAAATCGAGCGCGAACGCGCTATCGAAGTCAGTTGCGAGCGCTCATCTTCACTCAACACCAGTTCGGCCTTCGGCCGTCCCATCGGCATGCTGGTATCTCCCGTTCCGTTGATACCAGCATGCTACGTGAACATAGATTAGTTAACAACAGAACGGCACACTAGCCTGATTCGCTCTATGTCAGGCCGTGATAAGCGCCTCCCGGTACAGTCACCTATCAATATCGATAGCTACATTTTTATTCTCTGTAGCGCGCAGAATGAAAACGAGGATCGTCAGTCTGCCGTTTAGCTTCAGGGATCATCCAAGTCACCGCTGGTAAATGTCCTTTATGGTGGGAAAATGCAACAGGGATTTCCATCGCAAGCGATCACGGTCGCTGCGAATCAAACCTGGCAGTCGACGGGGATCACGGTCGAGGGCAACGTTGGTGTAACGATCGCGTATCAAAACGGGCTGTGGACAGCGGATTCTGGGGGCGAGAGCGGCTATGACGCGAACGGGAGTCCGGAGTATGTAGCCCCCGAGATGGCTCCGCTACCGGCTGAAGCATGGGGTGCGCTGGTCGGGCGCGTGGGCGAATCGGGTCAGGCATTCTTGATTGGCGACGGTCCCACGGTGGCCCCACCAGGCGAAAGCGGCACGATTGAACTTGTCATCAACGACGATCTAATTAACGGCTTCGGTGACAGCACCGGCAGCGTCACCGTATATGTGTATCCCCTCAACACCGCTCCGGAGCTATCGACACCGCTCGTCAGAGAGCCGCCGCAGACAGTGCCGGGAATCCCGACCAATGACCTGGGGCCACTGGCGTATCTGATCGGCACCTGGACCAATCAACCGCTAGGGACCTCTGGCAAAGGCGGCCCGGACAATCCATTCTCGTACAATGTGATGCCGTTGCCGCAAGTCGATCCCTCGTCGCCCCCGGGTTATTTCCTCAAGAGCTTCTCCTATTACGAGGAGCTAACCTTTACCGCCATCCAAGGTCCGGTGTTCAATCGCAACGGTAGCGGTGCGCAGGTCGCCTATACGCTGTTCTATGAGCAGCGCGTCTATTTCGCGGAGCGCGCCAACAAGGATGCCCTGGTACATGCCGAAAACGGCCCACTGTTGCTGCTGACCGACCAGAAGCAGCCGCTCGGGCCCTACGGAAATGGTTTCCTTCCAGGTTTGGGCAATCAGACCGTCGCTAACAGCGTTGCCCCAATCCAGCCGTTCAACCTCGCCAAGCAGGTCGCAGTCCCGCACGGCAATTCGGTCCTTGCCCTTGGTTCATACACCACTGGCAGCGGTGTCCCGGTCATTCCGCCGGCGACGGTGCTGCCCACGGGGGACGTTGACCACTTTCCGTACCAATGGCCGAACAAGGTAACGAATCCGCAGCCGCTCTACACCTCAAATCCGAACCAGGCGCTGATTGACGCGCTCTCGATCCAGGCACCGACTAATTTCGTTACTTTGACGGTCAGCACCGCCAACGGAAACGGCGCTGTCAGCAACATCGGCTTCGAACAAAAGAATAGCAATGTCACCCGCTACGACTTTACTTGCTGGCTGGAAAGTTTTGATGGGGGAGCCAGCTTTCCACCGCTGCAATACAGCCAGACCATCACGATGCTGATGACGGTACGCGACATCCTCGTGTCCTTCCCGCATGTGACGGTCAACACGTTGACGAAGAAATCTTCGTGACCGACCAGGAGAAATGAGCATGTCCCATCTCGATTCAACGGGCAAAGATCTTCCCGTGCGCCCCCTCACCGAAGCGGAGCAACGCCTGGTGCGCCATATCGACGAGCATTGGAATCGCGCCCGCGCGTTAACGGAATTACGCGACGGGTTGCAGACCGCTGTCGAGATCGAACTGGCGACGGTGCCGCTCTATCTTTTCGCCTACTACTCGATCAACCGTGTTCCTCAAGGATTTCCGGCAACCGACCTGTCCCGCTTCGCCGATCAGGCGGGGGGCATCATGATGAGTGTGGCTGTCGAGGAAATGCTTCACTTGTCCTTGTCATCCAACATGCTGTTTTCGCTCGGCGTACAGCCCCAGCTCTATTTGCGCTCGCCGTCGCCCTATCCAACCGATCTGCCCGGTCACGCGAGGCTCGGGCCGGACCGCAAGCCGATGGCCCTTCCGCTGGGCAAGTTCTCGTCCGGGCAGTTATGGCAGTTCCTCGAAATCGAATACCCGGCGTCGGCGGACGCCCCGCCTGAGCTGAACAACTGGCAGACGATCGGCCAGATATATTCCTACCTCCGCTGCATCATCAGCTCGAAGCACATCACCGACGATGATTTCAAGGCGGGCCACGCGCCGGCCCAGATCCAGCCGTCCAACTATTCGCCCAACAACATCGACTCGGTCTATCCGACTGCCGGCTTCAATTACGGCTGCCCGGTACCGGCTCCGGTCGGCGGCTCCGCGGCCGCCACTGCCGCATATGCGAGCCGCGGCGATAGTCATGCCGGCCGCAGCGCGCTGATGACGATTGCCTCGCGCGAAAACGCTCTGCAGGCGATCCAGACGATCGACGCCGAAGGCGAGGGCTTTGGCCCTGACAAGTTCGACGATGAGTCGCACCACGAACTCTCGCATTACTACAAGTTCCTGACGCTGCAATCGCAACTGGCAGGCTACGATCCCAAGGATGAGAAGTTGCGGAAGCAGCCGCCCCCGCCGTCGGCAGCGGCACGTCAGTTCAGCCAGGAGGAACTGGCGAAAATCATCTTCGATTTTCCCGACAATCCGGTTGCCGCCGCCTACCCGCCCGGGCGCCGCGACCTCGCCGACATCGTCAGCGGTCTGTATCAGTACATGCTGATCATGACCGAGAGCATCTTCCTCATAGAGCCGAGTCAGCAAAAGCTGTATTTCAACCAGACGCTGCACCGATCGATGATCTGGATCCTGGACAAGGTCATCCAGGCCATGCGGAAAATCTCCTTGAACGGCACCGATGGCTACCCCAGCACCCACCAACTGGCGCCGACTTTCGAGAACATCAATCTGGGCCCGCGCAACCGGGCCTTCGCTACCCTGGTCGCCATGTGTCACGGAATGGACGCCAAATATGGCAGCGAATCCTGGTACAGCAGCGACGCGCAATATTTCGTCGACATGATCCCTTCTTTGCCGGAGGTCAGCGGGCTATGGCAAGCGCCGCCCGATCAGCCGACATTGGGCAAGCCTGGCTGCGATGTCAGTAAATATCAGGGCATTCCGAAGTTCCCGCAGACTCCGCCTGCGACCGGCGTTCTACTTCCTGGCGAGGTGCGGCATGCATGCATGGGGCTGAACCAGTGCAAGGGACAAGGCCGCAGCCGTGATAATGAATGCGCCGGCCAGGGCTATTGCTCTACCGCGCTGGGATTCAACTTCGCTGACCCGGACTCGCCGCAGGTATCGGATCACACCTGCCGCGTCCAGAACGCCTGTGCCGGTCAAGGCGGTTGCGGCCTGTATGGCACGGGACGAGAGCAGGAAACTCCAGGTGCCAATACCTGCGCCACCCAGGGCTGCTGCGCGACGCCGATCAACGCCGAGCGCTTCAGCACCGACGGCCGCAACCGCGGCAAGAGCGTCTGGTTGCGCGCACGCGAAGTGTTCGCCGAGCAAATCTGGCCGGAACTGCACAAAAAGAACGCATCCTTGCCGGCACGGCCGCCAGAGCCGCCGCATCCCGAATTGTTCAAGTATGGTCCGACCATCGAGTGGATCCAGGAATATAGCGGTCATGGCATGACGGCTTGCGGGGCCAGCGGCATGAGCGGCGCTGGTAGCTGCAGCTGAGGAGCGCCAGGACATGACTGAACTTCGAGGGGGCGCGGCCGGACATCGGCTGGGACTCGGCGTCGGGCTGCGCAACCAGCATTTCGACCATATCCTGGCAACGCGGCCACCGGTGGATTGGTTCGAAGCCATCTCGGAGAATTTCATGGATTCGGGAGGACGGCCGCGCGCCGTCCTGCGCCGGATCTCCGAGCATTATCCGGTCGTACTGCATGGCGTTTCGCTGTCGATCGGCAGTACCGAACCGCTCGATCGCGACTATCTGGCCCGCTTGCGCCGGCTGGCCAGCGAGGTATCGGCCCGATGGGTCAGTGACCATCTGTGCTGGACCGGTGCACTGGGGGTCAACAGCCACGACCTCCTGCCGCTACCACTAAACGAAAGGACGCTGGAGCATGTGAGCGCCCGGGTCGCCCAAGCGCAGGAGTTATTGGGTCGGCCGTTGGTGTTGGAAAATCCCAGCACCTATGTCCGCTTCCGCCAGTCGACTCTGGACGAGCCGGCCTTTCTGCGCGAGCTCAGCCGCGTAACGGGTTGCTGGCTGCTGCTGGATGTCAACAATGTTTATGTCAGCTGCTTCAATGCCGGCACCGATCCATTGGATTATCTGAATCAGTTCCCATTCGATCGCGTCGTGCAATTGCATTTGGCCGGACATCAGCATTGCGGCACGCATATCGTCGACACTCATGATCGCCCGGTTTCCCAGGCGGTGTGGAATCTGTTCCGCCTGGCTTGGCAACGCAGCGAGCAAGCCGCCACGTTGCTCGAATGGGATGGCGATGTGCCCGCCTTCGAGCGCGTGCACGCCGAATTGATGCAGGCGCGGCAGATCATCGATGGTGACGCGCCCACCGGAGTCGGAGCTGCCCTGCGGCCGCAACCAGACAGCGCAGAGGCGGTGTCCACCCCAGTCGCGTTCCTGGTGCCCGAGATCATGAGCAACAGCGTCGTGTGCTCGTCATGAACGTCGGTCAGGATCGCCTGGAGTGGCTGCAATGCTGGATGATCGAGGCACTGACCACGCCGGATGGCGTCGACGCCGACACAATCGCAGCCACCTTATTACCGGGGCCGAAGCTGTCGCCCTCGGCTTGCCTGGCAATCTATCAGCGCAGTTATATCCTGCGGTTGCGGAAATGCCTGGAAGAGCAGTTTCCCGCCAGCTACCACGCCCTGGGGGCTACTCTTTTCGCCGATTTCGCTGACGAATATCTGCGGGCCTGCCCGTCCGACAGCTATACGTTACACGAGCTCGGTCGGCGTTTTCCGGAATGGCTCGAGGACAACCGTCCGGATCGGGACCAGTCGCCGGAAAAACGCGAGTCCTGGATCGATTTCATGGTCGACCTGGCCGGTTATGAGCGCGATCTGTATCGCCTGTTCGACGCACAGGGTCACGAGGGACGACCCTGGCCCGACGTGTCAGCCGACGACGGCACACTGATCCTCCAGCCTTGCCTGGCCCTGGTCGAGTACCGCTACCCTGTCGCCTGGTATTACCACGAGGTTCGCGCCGGCAATTCGCCACAGTTACCAGTTGCCATGCACTCCTACGCAGTGATCCTACGCCGCGACTTTCTGACCCACACCTATCCGGTCACTCGCCTGCACCATAGATTCCTGTCGCTTGTGGAACAGACTCGACATGTGCCAGCGTCGCTGGAGGCGATTGCCGCCGAGGCCGGGTACCCCGTTGGCGAGGTATGGCGATCCTGGCGCAACGAGGTGCGCCGGCCCTGGCTGGAAGCGGGCTTTTTCGTCGAGAGGACGGTGATCGAGGGCTAGAGGTTTCGTGGCCCTGGGTTGCGACTTGGGGCAATCGTTCGGTCCGTGCAATCATTGCAGCGGACCTCATGGAAGCTACCGTTGCTGACATCGCTTATGTCGGGTTCCTGTTGGAGCCGGTCATGATCGGAGGCGCCGCGCAGGTGACGCATCTGTCAGCCGTGCGCCTGCGCGGCACTCATCGCCGTGATCGGGTCGAAGATGCTCAAACGGATCGGCATTTGAGGTCGAAGCGGAGCGATGAAGAGACTTGCAGTTGCCGTCGAGACGCAGCTGCCGTCCGGCGTACGGCGACAAAAAGGAGCGTGCCGGCATGGCCTGCTCCTTTTTTGCCGGGCGGATCGCGAAAGCGGGCGCGCCATAGACGAAGGCTGCTTACATGTGAATTTCGTTGAGCAGCGTCTTCTTCCCGGCCTTGTAGTCGTACAGCGAGATCACGCCGTGCTTCAGATCGCCGTGCCTATCGAACTGCGTTTCACCAATAATGCCCGTGTAGTCCGTCGACGGCATCGCTGCGAGGATCTTCGCCGGATCGATCGAATTCGCCCGCTTCATCGCATCGACGATGATGTACACCGCGTCATACGTGAAGGGCGCGTAGATCTGGATCGGTGTTTTGAAACGATTCTCGTACTTGATTTCGAAATTTTTGCCCGCCTGGCCCATCTTCTCGAGCGCGCGACCCGCTTCGGAGCAGACGCCGGCGATGCTTTCCGCGCAGTGTCTCGCGAAGCGGCCGCAGCAAACCGCCTCGAAAGCCTGACCGAGATCAAGCGGCAGGACGAGCCGTGGCAGCGCGAAGCAACTTTGGCGCTGGCCCGGCACGATGTGCAAACGGCCGTGTCCACGTATGCGGAACACGGTGGTGTGCAGCTGTATTCGACTGTCGCCAATGCGCGGGAGCAGCTGATCGCGCAGTGGCAGGATGATCGCCATACCCGCCCCTGCAAAACCCAGCTGCTGCTGACGCATACCAACGAAGAGCGCTACGCGCTGAATGCGCGCGTGCGCGAATTGCGGCGGGCCGCCGGCGAGCTGGGTGCCGAACAGACCGTGCGAGCCGAAGACCGGCAGATTGCGATCGCCGCCGGCGAGCGCATCATGTTCCTGCAGAACGAGTACGTGATGCAGGTGAAGAACGGAACACTGGCCACCGTCGAACGGATCGATGCACCGGCTGACAGGAAAGCGGGCGGCGCCGTGCTGCATGTGCGCCTCGACGACGACCGGCGACTCGCGGTCGACACGGCGCAATATGGCCATTTCGATCACGGCTACGCGCTCACGGTCCACAAGAGTCAGGGGGTGACGGTCGATTGCGCGTATGTACTGGCCACGAAGAGCATGCACGCCGAGCTGGCCTATGTCGCGATGACCCGGCACAGGGAAAATCTGGTTGTGGCGGCTGGGCGGGACGAGTTTGCGGACGGCGCGGCGTTGATGCGCAGCCTGTCGCGCGCCGACGAAAAATCGTTCAGCGCACAGCATGAACTGCGGCCGGAGCGCGATCATCGGCCCGAACTGGGCTACCGGCACACGCTGAACCAGCGGCGCGTCGAATTCTCGAATGCGCCGCGGCCGCGACGGGCCGAAATGACGCTCGGCCGGGCCGTTGAACAGTATGCCGACGCGCTATCTGTCGCGTCGGTCGCGAAGGGCGACGGCAGGCCGCTGGTGGCAAAGGAGCGCGCTGCCCTGAAACGGGCCGGGGCAGCACTGGATCGGCGCGACCTCACGATGCGGTGCGAAATCCGTTACGTGGTCGAGCGGGACGATCGTGCCTGGCGGGCACTCGTTGAACTCAGCGGCGCCGGGCGGGCGGCCGCCCTGGTGAATGAGGTCGCCGCCGCGCGGGCGCAGCAACGGGGACCCAGTCTACAGACAACTGAACGTACGCCACCGGGATCGGGTAGCGGAACGGCCGGACGTTTTGCTGACATGACACGTGAGGAACGGCAGGATCGTCGCACCGCATTCAGGGCGCCGCTGCGCGAGGTGGCTCGTCAGCCAGACGCGAGCGACGGGTCACAAAGTACAAAGGACCGTGGTCGAGGCGGGCCGGAAATAGGTGATTGACATTGAATATCAGAATCATTGAGTGAGATCGAAACCACGTGATTTCCGTGAATCTTCAATTCAGATCCGATCCATTACCCCAGGTGAGGCTGCGACCAGGTCAATCACTCGAACAGATGAACTGCGCAGAGGAGGCAGCTTTCTGCATTATTCACATTGGACATGAAACGATTTGAATAATCGGACGGTCTGCGAGCCGAGCTTGATCGGCGTCACTGGGTTCAGGGCATGACACGCCGGTTTTCACGACTGAATTTGCTGAATTGGTTTCAAAATACAAGTGCAACAGCCTCAGTTAGGATGCGTTGCATGGGAAAAATATACGAACATCTGGGCGCCGAAGAGCGCGGCGTGATCTTTGCGATGAAGATGGAGAACCGCAAATCAAGCGAGATTGCGCTTGCTTTGCAGCGCTCGCGCAGCACGATCAGTCGGGAGTTGAGGCGCAATAACTGGAAGCCGAAGCACGAGCGCAGCGCGCTGGGCAGGCCCCCGGTTGCGGGTGGATACAATGCAACATCCGCCGGGCGCAGAGCAGCGCAGCTTCGCCATAAGCCGCGTCGCGAGCGCAAGCTCCAGCCTGAAGGAGCCCTGTGGTCTGAAGTGCGTCAGCATCTGGACGAGTGCCACTCTCCCGAACAGATTTCTGCCGAACTCAAACGTACCCATCCAGACGAACCCGCCTTGAACGCCTCACATGAAACCATCTACAACGCCATCTACGCCATGCCACGCGGCGAGCTCAAGCGCGAGCTGGTGGGCCTGTTAAGACAGGGGCGTAGTACGCGCAAGCCGCGCACGCGAGGCGAGGACCGGCGCGGCAAGCTGGTCGATATGGCCAGTATTCATATCCGGCCTCCGGAGGCCAATGAGCGGCTGATTGCGGGGCATTGGGAAGGCGATCTGATCAAGGGGGCGGGCAACCGTTCAGCCGTGGGCACACTGATCGATCGCAGCACGCTGTTCGTGATGCTGGTGAAGATGGAAGACAGCACCGCTGAGGCCGCGCTGAAGGCGTACAGCGCGGCGTTTGCGCCGCTTGATCCGGAACTGCTCAAGACCCTGACTTACGATCAGGGTAAGGAAATGGCTCTACATAAGAAGCTGGCAGAGGCTACAGGTATCAAGGTCTACTTCTGTGATCCGCATAGCCCCTGGCAACGCGGTATCTGCGAGAACACCAACGGGCTGCTGCGCCAGTTCCTGCCCAAAGGAGCAGACCTGTCGAAGTTCTCGCAGCGCGAGCTTGATGCGATCGCGCTGAACCTGAATCGGCGACCTCGAAAAACGCTTGGCTGGCGCAGGCCTGGAGAAGCCTTCATTGAAAACTGCGCCAGGCAAGGAATTGTTATTGACCCGGCTGTTGCACTTGGTATTTGAAACCGCCGTTCGTTTCAATAAAATCAACAGCAATTAGTCGGATTATGAGGGTCGAAATATGGACCTTCGGCGCCGCGGCGCGCCATGACGAGTGACTACGGATCTCGCATTTTCTCCAGAAACCGCAATGCCGGTAATGCAGAGGATTTTTAGGGTGGCGGTTGCGGCCGACGGGCTCGGTAGCGGGCGCTGCGTGGTTCCGCATCCGCTGCGCTAAAAATTCTTTGAGGGAAACCGCTCCGCGGGTGCCAGCAGCTATGGGCATTGAATCAGGGTGAAGACCGTGATGTTGCAGAAGGCGGTATTGG
The DNA here is from genome assembly GCF_900230185.1 of Burkholderia sp. OK233. Taxonomy (GTDB): domain Bacteria; phylum Pseudomonadota; class Gammaproteobacteria; order Burkholderiales; family Burkholderiaceae; genus Paraburkholderia. The sequence continues at coordinate 5,704,249 of NZ_OCSR01000001.1, read as the reverse complement.
CGGCATGGTGGAAGACGTCCCGCTGCTGCGTGTGAAGGTTACGAGGACCCTGGTGCGATCGTGAGGAGCGGGCCATGTGCGCGGTGGCGCCGCGAGAACTGGGGCGTGGCCAAAGCGCTGCCGCAGCCGGATGATCGATTGTCCGGGCAGGTACGGGAAGAGTGAAGGCGTGAGCGTCACGGTACACCTATTGGTGGTGCCCGCGGCCGGCCGTGATGCGGGAGGAGTTCGATGCATACCATGTGTCCGCACGCACACACTGGACAGTCGCGCAGGGATCGACCGGTAAGTCTGGCGAAGCGGTCACGATAGTCGGGCCCGAGTTCATCAGTGGCAGTCGCGCGCGGCGGTATGACCTCTAGCAGGCGCCGGCATTCTGCGAGTCCGGTTTCGCGGCGCCGGTTGCTGAGTAACCCGTAATGACGGATACGTTGTAGTCCGAGCGGCAGCACATGAAGCAGGAAGCGGCGGATGAATTCCTGCGCCTCGAGCCGCATCACGCGCTGGGCGGATTCATGGCGGTAGTCTTTCCAGCGGAACGTGACGTGTCCATCAGCGATATCGATCAGACGATTGTTCGAAATGGCGATGCGATGCGTGTAACGTCCCAGGTAGTCGAGCACCTGCTGCGGGCCGCCGAACGGTTCCTTCGCGTACACCACCCATTCGGTGCGTCTCGGGCCAGCCAGATGACGAGCGAATATGCGTACATCCTGCAGGGAGGCGAGGGCATTGAAGAACTGCAGTCGCCCGGTGTCAAACGCGCGCTGCAGCCGTTCGAGGAACAGACGCCGGAACAGGCGCGAGAGCACGCGCACCGGCAGGAAGAAGCCTGGGCGGCAAGCAACCCAACGCGATTGGTCCGATGCCAGACCGCCGCCCGGGACCACGCAGTGCAGGTGCGGATGGTGCATCAGATTCTGGCCCCAAGTATGGAGGATCGCGATGAAGCCGATGCCAGCGCCGAGGTGTTTCGGATCAGCAGCGATGGTCTGCAGTGTTTCGGCGGTGGCTTGGAACAGGATGTCGTAGACCACGGCCTTGTTCTGGTACGCGATTGCCGCGATCTCTTCCGGGACCGTGAACACCACGTGGAAGTACGGTACCGGCAGCAGATCGGCCTGACGGTCGTCGAGCCATTGCGCCCGGGCAAGCGACTGGCACTTGGGGCAATGCCGATTTCTGCACGAGTTGAATGCGATGCGTTGATGGCCGCAGGCATCACACTGTTCGACGTGTCCACCGAGAGCAGCGGTCCGGCATAGTTCAACCGCGCTCATGACGCGCCGCTGGGCACGACTGAGTGACCCGGCATAGGTTTGACGATAGGCTGCGCCGTAGCGACGCAACACGTCCGCCACTTCCAGTTGCCCCGTCTTCATGACACGCTCAGACGTTCGCGGGTGGTCCTTCTGGCGGCATAGGCGCAACGGGTCGAGGCAGCACGTCAAAGGGGCTGGAGGTCGCACAAACCGTGCTCGTGGCCACCTTCAGATAGCGAGAGGTGGTAGCAAGACTACGATGACCGAGCAACAACTGAATGGTACGTACATCAGTGCCGGATTCGAGCAAATGAGTTGCGAACGCATGCCGCAGCGAGTGGGGTGTTACTGGCTTAGTGATGCCCGCGCAATTGCGCGCGCGCCCGCAGGCGTTCCGGATTGTCTTTGGCTCAATGGGTCGGCCCGGGAACCGACCCGGAAACAGCCACTCCTGCGGACGACCGACTCGGCAGTAGCTACGAAGAATTTCCAACAGCCGCGGCGACAGCATCACGTAGCGATCAACCTGACCTTTACCCTGTTCGACTCGCAGTACCATTCGCTGGCTGTCGATGTCGCTTAATTTGAGTCGAGTTGCTTCGGAAATGCGCAGGCCACCTGCGTAAGCCGTCATCAGGATCGCACGATACTTGAGGCTCGGGATCGCCTCGAACAGGCAACTTACTTCCTCGCGACTGAGGATCACAGGTAATCTGCTCGGCTTCGTCGACATGACGATGCTTTCGACCGTCAAATTGCGTTTGAGCGTGACTGTGTAGAGAAAGCGCAGCGCTGATGTGGCGGTAACAAGCGTGCTACGCGAGAGTTGCCGGACTTCGATGAGATGCAGTTGCCATGCGCGAATCTCATCGGATCCCAGTGTCTCGGGGGAGCGACCAAAGTACTTCGCGAAAGCGCTGACCTGCTGCAGGTACGCGCGCTGGGTGTTGGCCGAAAGATTGCGTACTCGCATATCCTCGACCATCCGCTTCCGTAGCGGTGTCATGGCGTAACCTCCTTTTGGGATGACCATGTGCGGAGAAATTGCACAGTCATCGTCCCACCAGGAAGCAACCTTTGCTGCGAAGCCAAACGCGGCGACGCTGGCCGACCACCCATACCGTGTCAGCGGTTTCGTTCAATACGACTTATCGGCATTGAAGCCACGCAAAAAAACGGCCCGCACGTCGCGGACCGAGTCTGGCGGAGCAGAGACGGGCGGCCAGTTTGCCCGCCAGCCCCGCCGCTGCTCCGTGTGTGGCCACGTGCTGTAAGCACCGACCACGTCTACATGATAGTCACTGCACCGGCGCGCGGCGGAAGTTTTTCAGTCGCGTCGCACCACGGGCGACGTAAATGAAGGCCCGGATAGTCAGAGCTATCATACCCTTCGTTTCCGGACAAACGGGCTTGCGGGAGTACAGCACGCCAGCACGTCCTGCGCAATCAGGGCGGTGCTGTGCGCCGGCGAGTGGCCGGCGGCCGCTCGGCGCCATCGCCGGTATGCGGCCCGGCAGCCGGACAGGTCATTGTTCTACGTGGGTCAGTATTCGATGCAAATTACAGCGTAGGGTGGGTCAGGATTTCGTGCAAATCAACAGAAGACGCCGCTACAGACAGTTCAGCAAGAATTTGCAATGACGCAGATCCATCGATTCTGCCCGTTGCGTCGAACATGCCGCGTGTGTGATGTGCCGCGCCGATGTCATGACAGTCATTGCCCCGATCGGAAGACCCCGCTTGGGAGGTCTTCTGTTGCCGGGAGCGATGGAGGGTTTGCAATTGCAGTGCCGATGAGTCACGTTACGCCTCGCCGCTGAAGAGCTACCTGCCCGAGTCAGGTACCAGCGAACTGCGGTGGTTGCACGCAACCCTCGGGGCCTCGATGCCGTATCGTCAGGCGAGCAGAGTCATTGCAGGTTGCGCCGCCGGGGCGCGAGCCTCGGTGAGGCTGTTGCAGCGATCGTCGGCACAGGTCACAAGTTGATGGCATCAAACGCAATCCTGATAACCGGCGATTATCAGGATTAGCAACGGGGTGTCCCCGATAAATTTGCGACAAATCGAACGTACAAAAGGGCGCTTCCGGTCGCCTCGGGCTCCGGGGCGTGGCGAACGCAACTGCAGTTGATCCGGTCGCCGCGGAACCGGTCTGCCCGCTGGTCGTGATTGCGTGAAGGCATGCCGATCGGGTAGGGTGGCGAGATCCCAACCCCAACGAGGAATCAACGATGAACAAGCAGGAACTGGTGGATGCGGTCGCGACGGTAACAGATGAAAGCAAGGCCTCGACCGGCGAGATGATCGACGCAGTGATCGCTGCGATTACTGGCGCGGTCACGAAGGGCGACACCGTCCAGCTGATCGGCTTCGGGTCGTTTTCGACGGGTGCGCGCGCCGCGCGAGTCGGGCGCAATCCGGCGACCGGTGCCGAAATCCAGATCCCGGCCGCGAAGACCGTCAAGTTCACGGCGGGCAAGGCGTTCAAGGATGCGGTGAACGGAGCCTGACAGCGAGCGGCACCCGCGGGCCGCAGACGTGCCGGCGGCCCGCCTTTGCGAAACCGCCGCCGCGGACGATTGGCGCGCCGGAAGGAGATGTGCGGTTCGAGGGAACGGCCTGGGCCTACCCCAGCCGACCTGGTAGCATGACTCGCGGAGATGCTGTGACCTGCCGCAGCGTGCAACTGACTGGATATCTATATAGACAGAAGTATGGGTGCGACGTGGAAGTCGCATAAGAGATTGTTTCAGCTGGCCTCGGCCAGCGAGGAAACCGGCTGTTCCGTCAGCCGTACCCTACCGGCGCATGCGATCTCGGTAACGAGTTGGTATGAAGCCGCCGGGACAATGTAACCTGCACGAATGTGCGGCATCAACCCCGTGAGGGCGAGGTGCTTTCTATCAGCATCAGATGGATAAGGTGCTAGGGCGAATGGCACTTACTTAAGCCCGTGGCGCGTGCCCATATTTTCGGACGCGCTCGCGTGCGATGTGACGAGGCTCTTTCAGCCATGGGTAAGACTTCGGTCTTCGTTTCCGCATTCGTGGTTCGATGCGACCGGGGCGATTCCCAACGCAAGACTGCGCGATCAGGTTGAACAGGAGACTCTGGTCGTGGGTTGCTGCCAGACCTCGAGCCAGCCATTCAGTCCATAACTGAACGGTGTGTTTGAAACTCAGTGTTCTCGGATCGGTGGCATGGTGGCTCGCGGCCTGAGCCATCAGCAACCGAATCACGTTGTAGGCCAGCAGATGGACCCAGATCTCCTTCTCGTTCATGTGGGCAGTCTGGCAATGCAGTACGTCCATACCCATCGTCGTCTTGATGTTACGTAGATCCAGTTCCACGTTCCAACGCCTGGCGTACAACTGCGAGAGGTCCTGTTTGCTGGTCTTGCGTGCATCAAGCATCGTGGTGACCAGCACCCGGTGATGCAGCCTGGACTCGCGCACCATCAGTTCATCGGGGAAGGCCTGGTACTGCTCACGCGTCATCCAGTCGGGACGCTGCCGGGGTTTGGGCCACGTCACAATGTGATCGCGCATGCCCAGCGACTTGCCTCGCCGAAAGTCGGTGCGGCGCGCCCCATGCTGTTCCATCACGACATCCACTCCGGCGGCGATCATTGAGGCCATCAGAAAGTAGTGGCAGTACAAGGCATCGGCGACGATCACATCACCTTTGCGAAACGTGTCTTGCAGCATGCGAAACGCCGTCAGCTCCCCGCTGCCTTTGCCCGCGTACGTTCCGACACCCGCCTCCAGCACTGCGCCGCTTGCCAGACAGATCACCGCAACCAGATAGGCTAACGGAAATCCCACTCCTTCGGCCTGAGAACTGGACTGCGGGAAGCGGGCCTGGTTCGACGGCGTATCGGGCATCGAGATCCCTGTACCGTCAACCAGCTTGACCGGGCGCCCGCGCCACTTCCAGGCCGGTCTGGCCTGCTCGTGCAGTTGACGTCCTGTCTCGCGCGTCAACTCCCGCACCATCGTCAGCGGCAGTCTCTGGCGAGCGCGGCAGTAGCCTCCCGTACGCACACTCATGGGTCGCAGCCCGTCGGCAGCTCGCTGCGCGGCCCACCCGTTGACCGCCTTCTGACAGGAGGCGTCCTCTTCCAGCGCCTGGCGCATGAACATCGACAGTGTCACCGTCGGCGGATACAGCCGTTCCCGATGTTCTGGCAAATGCGCTTCCGTTATGTCCAACAGCCCAGGGCTCGTCAGTATGTTGAAGTAGTCAACCGCCTGGGCCCTGCGTGCCCGGCTTTGAACGCCGCCTAGTGTTTGCCTGTGATGACTTCGTGCATTACGATCCATGGAGGCTGGTCCTTCGAATGAGACGGGTGATTGCCTGGTAACAACCATCCTATCAATCCCTGGATCAGCCTCCTCCGTTTCTCTTCAAGTACGTACCCGCGTCTTCTCCTCCATGCTGGCTTAAGTAAGTGCCATTCGTGCTAGGGCCTGTTGACAATCATCGCCGAGGGGGCTGTTAACTTGTGAGGAAAGCTGTTTACATCCTGTCTTTTGCGGAAAAACAGGATGCCAAGACTGATGCTCAGCGATGACCAATACGAGCGGATCGCCCCCTTGCTGCCGGGCAAGTCCACCGACCCGGGTCGGACCGCAGCAGACAATCGGCTGTTTGTTGAGGCCGTGCTATGGATCGCGCGCACTGGCAGCCCATGGCGCGATTTGCCGCCTGATTTTGGAACGTGGAATAGCGTGTACCAACGCTTTGCCAGATGGTCGCGGGCGCAAATATGGCATACGGTACTCGCCGAGCTTGCGGGCGACGCGGATCTTGAGGAAGTCTTCATTGACAGTACGATTGTGCGTGCCCACCAGCATGCCGCCGGCGCGGCGAAAAAAAAGGCGAACAGGCAATCGGGCGCTCGCGTGGCGGATTGAGCACCAAGATTCACGCTCTGGTCGACGGCTTGGGGATGCTCGCTCGCTTTCATCTGACGGGCGGACAGGCTGGAGACAGTCCGGAGGCCCTGCCTTTGCTGGGCGAGTTGAAACCCGTCAGTCTGGCTGCCGACAAAGCCTACGATTCGAACGCGATCCTGCAGCATCTGGAATCGGCGGACATTCAAGCTGTCATCCCCAGTCGCGCCAATCGTGTTGAGCAACGTCCTTTGGATGAACATCTGTATGCCTCTCGAAATCTGGTCGAACGGTTCTTCTGTCGCATCAAACAATTCCGTCGCGTGGCTACCCGCTACGACAAGCTCTCCGAACGATTCTCATCATTCGTTGCGCTCTCCGCTGCTTTCATCTGGACCTGCTGATTGTCAACAGGCCCTAGGGTGAGCAGTATGGTTAGTAAAAGCGAACCACCGGTAAACGTCGTAATATCTGATAAGCCAAAGATGCTGTGAGGCTTAAGCCAAAAGGCATGCAATCGGTTATCCCCTTCCATACTGGGGCTACACGGACTGCGGATTGCCGGCGAATAGGTGGAACCTAACCTGCTTTTGTCTCTTGTGCGGAACACGGTAAGTCCGATTCTCTGCCAGATGGCGTAGCGATGGCAGGTGACCCGCGAGGGAAACTGTTGGAGAAGCGGATATGAGAACGCAGAGCAAGCGAACGACGGCCTGTAATGGGTCGTATAGGGGTTCAAGATTTGCCCCGATCCGAAAGGGTGCAGACTTCCGCGTGGTGCAGCTGTCACAAGTACACGTTTGAAATTCGTCGGCGGGCAGCTTGAGAGAGACCGGCAGGTTGCGGTTCAGCGTCCGCGTCCCAGCGATGGGATGGATTAATAATGTGAGGCTTGTGAAGGGCTTGAGCAGGATGGTCAAGACCGGCGTCGGCGAGACGCTTCACGCTGTGCTCGAGCCGTATGCGGGGAAAGCTCGCACGTACGGTTCCTCGGGGGCCGCGTTTCCGCAAGGAGACGCGGCTACCCAATAAAAGAAACGATCGCGAATTCGCCGGGAGGCCTTGTGCCCGCCGATCGGGGCGCTCTTGCGTTACCAGACGCGCATCGTGCGCGTCATCGCAGAAGCGCGGGGGCAGCGCGCGATGATCGAATCGCTCGACACCGCGGGCCGGACCTTTGTCAGCACCGTCAAGTGGGACAGCCTGCGTGAGCTCGGCACCCAGCTATTCTGATCGCGGACGCCTTCGCGCTGCGGCCTGAAACCGAAGCTGCGTTGTCGCGCCGGGAAACGCCTTGTCGAAGTCACTCATCCGCAGCACGGAAAAGCAACAGGATCTCAGCGACGGTCGCGAGTGGCCGTGTCCCGGGGCGGTCGACATCATTGGACCCAGACTTCGACTTGCAGAAGATCGCGGGTTTCACTGGTGCGACGATTTATTTCCAGCAACTGCTCGTGCTGTTCACGGGGCAAGCAGGCTCGTGACATGCTTGCTGGGCAGCCCGGTGTTCGTGGGCAGGCCGAAAAACCGCTACGTCGCAGGAATTCTCGCGAGCAGGTTCTTCGACAAGATGCTGGGCTGACCGATCGTTAACCAGCATTTGCCATCCGCAGAGCCGGCGACCCACGGTGTAAGAGGCTTTCGCTGGCGCTCGAAGGTTTCGCAATCCGCAGCGGGGAAGTCTGTCGCATTGGCACGAAGGCGGGATGGACGATAATATGGCATTCCAATCCGCGTGCCTCAGCGTATCGAGCATGCGGCACGGCCAACGTAAAATTCTCTTTTTGCCGCTCATGTCAGACCTCAGAATCGACCGCAATGCCAAGACTTTGCGCGAACTCACGCTGGACAAGCTACGCGGCGCGATAGTGCAAGGGTATTTCCGACCAGGCGAGCGGCTCGTCGAACGCACGCTGTGCGACGAACTCGGGGTGAGCCGCACCGTCGTGCGCGAAGTACTGCGGCATCTGGAGACGGAAGGTCTTGTCGAGATCGTCGAGCGGCAAGGGCCGATCGTTGCGCGACTCGATCCTGAACAGGTCGGCGAAATCTACGAGTTGCGCGGGCTGCTCGAAGCCAATGCCGCGCGCGCGTGCGCCGAGCAATCGACGCCCGGACTCGTAGAGCAGCTACGCGAGATCCGCGCGGTCATCGAAGACGCGTTCGAGCAGCAAGACCTGCCGCGCGTGCTCGAATACACGGAGCGTTTCTACGAAGCGATGTTCGAGGGCGCACAAAAGCGCGTATCGCTGGCCGTCGTCAAAACACTGAACGCGCGCATCAACCGGTTGCGCGCGCTGACCATTGCCACGCCGGGGCGCGGCGGCGAGTCCAATCGCGAGATGAACATGCTGCTCGACGCGATCGAGCGACGTGACGGCGATGCGGCGTCGGCCGCGTCGGCCGCGCACATCAAGCGGACCGCCGAACTGGCGCTGAACGCGCTCGCGCAGCCAGGCGAGCCCACCGCCGACGCCTGAACCACATTCCATCCCGTTCAAATGAAGGCCGCCGGTACTCCGGCGGCCTTTTGCTTTGCCGGTTCTGCCGGCGCGACGTTCTGTCCCGACAAATCCCACCGTAGGCATGTTGCGCCGCACAAGCGGACACGCTTGTCTATCCGCTGGCCGAAAACATGCCTGCAACGGCACATCACGTATTATGGTATTCCATAATATAGAATTTCTTTGTGTGGGCCATAAGATGGAATACCATAATATCAACGAGCAACAACCACGGCCTTGACCCCCATCAGGAGAACGATATGAAGCTGGAAGTGCGCAAGCTGGTCACATACGTCGAAGAGACTTTCATTGAAGGCGGCAAGGAGGCGGCGCGGCCGTTGAAGCTGTTTGGCGCGGCGGCCGTATTGCGTAATCCGTGGGCGGGGCGCGGCTTCGTTGAAGACCTGAAGCCCGAGATTCACGCGCTCGCGCCGCAACTGGGCGAATTGCTGACGGCGGAAGTGCTGCGCGTGGCCGGTTCCGGCGATGCGGTAGAAGGCTACGGGAAGGCGGCGATCGTTGGCACCTCGGGCGAGATCGAGCACGCTTCGGCGCTGATTCACACGCTGCGCTTCGGTAACCACTATCGCCAGGCGGTCGGCGCGAAAAGTTATCTGAGCTTCACGAACCTGCGCGGCGGCCCGAACTGCCCGATCTCTATTCCGCTGATGCACAAGCACGACGAAGGCATGCGTTCGCACTACCTGACCGTGCAGTTTTCGATCGTCGATGCGCCTGCTCCCGATGAACTGGTGATCGCGCTCGGAGCATCGATTGGCGGTCGCCCGCATCACCGCATTGGCGACCGTTACCAGGACCTGAAGGAGCTCGAGTCCAATGAGGCCTGAACTCGCTTCCGGGCGCGCCGTGTCGCGTGGCGAGGCCGCGGGCACTAGCTACAGCGTCTACACGCCGCAGTCGGAAGCAGCGCGCGCCACGGTTGTGCTGGTCCACGGCGTGGGCATGAACCAGACCGTGTGGTCGCCGCAGATCGAAGCACTGGCGGCGAGCTATCAGGTTGTCGTGTACGACATGCTTGGTCACGGCGACAGCGCGTTGCCGACAGCCGCGCCGACGCTCGACGAATACGCGTCGCAACTGCAAACGCTGCTCGACGCGATGCACATCCAACGCGCGCATGTGGTCGGACATTCGATGGGCGCACTGGTCGCGCTCGAATTCGCACTCAGGCATCCGCAGCGCACGCTGAGCGTCGTCGCGCTGAACGCGGTGTATGACCGCACGCCGGCGCAGCGCGAGGCCGTGATGACTCGCGCCGCGACGCTCGGCGGCGCGCCGCTGGATACGGGCGTCGACGCCACGCTGTCACGCTGGTTTGGCGATCCGGTGGCGGGTCATCTGACCCTGGCGGCACAAGGCGTGCGCGGGTTGCTGCTGTGCGTCGACCCCGTCGGTTATGCACGCGCATACCGGCTCTTCGCCTGTTCGGACGATGCGCACGTCGGCCGTCTCGCCAGCCTCGCCGTGCCCGCACTGTTTCTCACGGGCGAATGGGATCCGAATTCGAGCCCGGCGATGTCGCGCGCGATGGCGGCGGCCACACCGTTCGGCCGCGCGGAGATTATCGCCAACGAGCGGCACATGATGAATCTCACCGATCCCGAGGGCGTCAACGAGCGGCTGCTCGCGTTTCTCGCCGAGGCGTCGGCGCAGGAAGTACCGCGTGAATCGATCAACGGAGACCGCCATGACTGAGCCGAAGTTTGACCAAACCGCGCAACAGACTTTCGACCTTGCCGAATTCCGCCGCGCCCTCGGCGCGTTCGTGACGGGTGTGACGGTGGTCACGACGATCCAGCCGGACGGCTCGCCGCGCGGCTTCACGGCCAACTCGTTCACCTCGGTGTCGCTCGATCCGCCGTTGATTCTCGTATGCATTGCGAAGACCGCGTCGAGCTACGAAGTGTTTTCGCAGACACGCCACTTTGCCGTGAGCGTGCTCGCTGAAGATCAGAAGTCCGTGTCCGGCGTGTTCGCATCGAAAGCGGCGGACAAGTTCGCACAGGTTGCGTGGCAGACACGTGCAACGGGCGCGCCCGTGGTGACCGATGCGGCCGCGACGTTCGACTGCACGACGCATGAAGTCGTCGATGCCGGCGATCACATCATTCTGATCGGACGTGTAGTCGACTTTCTTCATACCAGCTCGTCGCCACTCGGCTACTGCCGGGGTGCGTACGTGAACTTCAGCCTGTCGCAGGACGCATTGGCTGCCGCCGGATCGCGCACGCAAGTGGGCGCGATTCTCGAACATCGCGATGGACTCGTGTTGCTGGATACGCCGAAAGGCTTGCAGTTGCCCACGGGCATCAAGCTCGAACCCGCGAGCGATGCGGCGAGCCTGCGCGGCCTGCTGGCGAAACTCGGCCTCGAAGCGCATCTCGACTTTATCTTTGCCGTATTCGAATCAGGCAGCGGCCCGGCGTCGAGTGTACAAATCTACTATCGCGGCCGCGTGATCGACAGCGGCACGGCGTGGATGGACAGCACGATCCGCATCGTCCCGTTGGCACAGATTCCGTGGAATGAGCTGCGGGACGACGCGGTGCGCTCCATGCTCGAACGCTACGTGCGCGAACGCAGCGAAGACGCGTTCGGCATCTATGTCGGCGACACGGAAGCCGGCAAGGTGCAGACGCTCGCGCTCGCACATTGAGGACACCACGGATCAATCCGCCGACAAATCCTGCTGCGCACGACGCGCAGCCCGCAGCATGAGACCGGAATAGGTGCCAAAGCACGAACTCCGGTCGACATGAGAGAGGAATCATCATGAAGTTTTCGTTATTCCTGCATATGGAGCGGTACGACAACACGACGTCGCACCGCGAACTGTTCGACCAGATGACCGAGCTCGTGCAGCTCGCCGAGCGCGGCGGTTTCGAAACAGCGTGGATCGGCGAGCATCACGCGATGGAATTCACGATCGCGCCGAATCCTTTCGTCAATCTGTCGTATCTGGCCGCGAAGACGGAACGCATTCGTCTGGGCACGGGCACGGTGATCGCGCCGTTCTGGCATCCGATCGCGCTGGCGGGCGAGGCCGGGATGGTCGACGTCGCGAGCAACGGGCGGCTCGATCTGGGCATCGCGCGCGGCGCGTATTCGTTCGAATACGAGCGCCTGTTGCCGGGTCTCGACGCGATGGGCGCCGGTGCGCGCATACGTGAACTGGTACCCGCGTTGCGCAAGCTCTTCAAGGGCGATTACGCGCATCAGGGCGAGTTCTGGTCATGGCCGTCGACGACGCCCGTGCCGCGCCCCATCCAGCACCCGAATCCGCCGATGTGGCTCGCCGCGCGCGATCCGAACTCGCATGCATTCGCCATCGCTAACGGCTGCAATGTGCAAGTGACGTCGCTGGCCCAGGGCGACGCCGAGGTCGTGAGCCTGATGGAGCGCTTCAACGCCGCCTGCGCCGCACATCCCGACGTGCCGCGTCCGCAGGTGATGATGCTGATGCACACGTTCGTCGGCGCGAATGCCACCGAAGTGGACGAAGCGGTGGAAGACCTCGCGCGCTTCTATCGCTACTTCAGTAAATGGTTCAAGAACGAGCGGCCGGTCGAGCAGGGCTTCATCGAGCCACTGACGGATGCCGACGTCGAAATGTTCCCGCAGTACTCGCCCGAGGCGATTCGCAAGAACCTCGTGATCGGCGAGCCGAAGCAGGTGATCGCGCGCCTCAAGGGTTACGAGGAACTCGGCTACGACCAGTACAGCTTCTGGCTCGACAGCCATATGAGCTTCGAGCGCAAGCGCAGGTCGCTGGAGCTGTTCATTTCCGACGTGATGCCCGCGTTCGACGCGCGCTGACGCGCACGTCCTTGTTAACTCCACGGAGTGGCTGACATGGTCCAGCGGTTCCAGCAGTACATCGACGGCGTCTTCGAAGATGCGCGCGAGCATTTCGACAGCGTCGATCCCTCGACGGGCGACGTGTGGGCGAGCATGCCCGCCGCCAGCGCCGACGACGTCGACCGTGCGGTAAAGGCGGCGCATCGTGCGCTCAACAATCCCGCATGGGCGAATCTGACGGCAAGTGCGCGCGGCAAGCTGCTCTACAGGCTCGCCGACCTCGTCGCACAACATGCGCCGCGTCTTGCTGAACTCGAAACCCGGGACACGGGCAAGATCATTCGCGAGACGCGCAGCCAGATTGGCTACGTGGCCGAGTATTACCGCTATTACGCTGGCCTCGCGGACAAGATTCAGGGTGCGTGGCTGCCGGTCGACAAACCCGATATGGAAGTCACGCTGCGACGCGAGCCGGTGGGCGTGGTCGCGGGTATCGTGCCGTGGAATTCGCAGCTGTTCCTGTCAGCGGTGAAGGTCGGCCCCGCGCTCGCAGCGGGCTGCACGATCGTGCTCAAGGCGTCGGAGGACGGTCCCGCGCCGTTGCTCGAATTCGCGCGGCTGGTGCACGAAGCGGGCTTTCCGAAAGGCGTCGTCAATATCGTGACTGGCTTCGGCAACGATTGCGGGAGCACGTTGACGAGTCATCCGCTCGTGTCGCGTATTGCCTTTACGGGCGGCCCGGAAACGGCGCGTCACGTGGTGCGCAATTCGGCGGAGAACCTGGCTGCGATGTCGCTGGAACTCGGTGGCAAGTCGCCCGTGCTGGTGTTTGACGACGCCGATCTCGATAGCGCCTGCAACGCCGTCATCGCGGGCATTTTTGCGGCGACGGGGCAAAGCTGTGTCGCCGGTTCGCGTCTCGTCGTGCAGCGCGGCATTCACGATGCGCTGATCGAGCGGCTCGTCGCGAAGGCGCAGGCGATTCGCATCGGTAATCCGCAGGATATGGCCACCGAGATGGGGCCGCTCGCCACCCGCCGTCAACTCGAACACATCGAGAAGGTGCTGCGCGCGAGCGTCGAAGCGGGCGGACGCATCGTCACGGGTGGCAAGCAACCGGAAGGCATCGCCCAAGGCAATTACTTTTTGCCGACCATCGTCGATTGCTCGAATGCACAAGTGCCGAGCGTGGTGGAAGAACTGTTCGGACCTGTACTTAGCGTCGTCACATTCGATACGGAAGCCGACGCTATCGCGCTCGCCAACGACACACGCTATGGCCTTGCATCGGGTGTGTTCACGCGCGACCTGACGCGGGCGCACCGGCTCACGCGCGCGCTGCGCGCCGGCATCGTGTGGGTCAACACGTATCGCGCGGTGTCGCCGATCGTGCCGTTCGGCGGCTACGGACTGTCCGGCCTCGGTCGCGAAGGCGGCCTGGAAGCGGTGCTCGAGTACACGCGCACGAAGTCGGTGTGGATCCGCACGTCGGACGAACCGATCGCCGATCCGTTCGTGATGCGCTGAACCGCCAACACTAGCAACCGGGAGCCAGCATGTTCTATGAAATCCGTACCTATCGCATCAAGACGGGCGCCGTGCCGGCCTATCTGAAACTCGTCGAGGAAGAGGGCATCGAGTTGCAGAAGCGGTATCTGGGTCAACTGGTCGGTTATTTCTTTTCGGAGATCGGACCGCAGAATCAGATTGTGCATATCTGGGCCTATCCGAGTCTCGACGAACGCGAACGCCGCCGCGCCGCGCTCGCTGAAGATCGTGCGTGGCAGGCCTTCGCGCCGAAGATTCAGGCGCTGATGGAAGAGATGGAAAACAAGATCATGAAGTCAGCGCGTTTTTCGCCGCTTGCCTGAGTAAGACGTTCGACTGGCCGCGTGACACGTTGCCACGAAACCTACCAAAATTCTTGGAGACAGACATGAGCAGCAGAACCACCTCCTCAATCGCACCGCTGGTCGCGCTCTGCGCGGCGACGCTCGCGGCTGCGCCGGCATTGGCCGCGGACCCCATCGTCTTCACGAGCTGGGGCGGCACCACGCAGTCGTCGCAGCAGAAGAACTGGGCGCAGCCGTTCACGCAAGCGACGGGCGTCAACGTGCTGATGGACGGTCCGACGGACTACGGCAAGCTCAAGGCGATGGTCGACAGCGGCAACGTGAACTGGGATGTAGTAGATGTCGAAGGCGATTTCGCGTATGCCGCGCAGCAGGCGGGACTGATCGAACCGATCGACTATTCGGTCGTCAAGAAAGACGATCTGGATCCGCGCTTCGCGACATCGGATGCAGTGGGCAGCTTCTACTACTCGTTCGTGCTCGGCTACAACAAGGCGAAGTACACGGGCGCCCAGCCCACCACGTGGGCCGATCTGTTCGATACGAAGAAATTCCCTGGCAAGCGCACGTTCTATAAATGGTCGGCACCGGGCGTGCTGGAAATCGCGCTGCTAGCCGATGGTGTGTCGCCCAACAAGCTCTATCCGCTTGACCTCGATCGCGCGTTCAAGAAGCTCGACACGATCAAGGGGGATATCGTCTGGTGGAGCGGCGGCGCGCAATCGCAGCAGTTGCTCGCTTCGGGCGAAGCACCTATCGGCATGTTCTGGAACGGACGTTTGCATGCGCTCGAACAGACCGGCGTGCCGGTCGGCATCTCGTGGAACCAGAACCTGACGGCCGCCGACATGCTGGTGATCCCGAAGGGCGCGAAGCACAAGGCCGAAGCCATGAAGTACCTCGCCGCCGCAACGAGCGCTCAGGCACAAGCAAAGTTCGCGGCGGATACCGGCTATGCGCCGATCAACGTAAAGTCGGCTGCACTGATGTCGCCTGCCATCGCCAGGACGTTGCCCGATCAGTACAAGACCTCGCAGATCAATCTCGACATGAAGTACTGGGCCGAGAACCGCGATGCGATCGCCAAACGCTGGTATGCGTGGCAGTCGAAATAAGCGCGCGGCACGTGATCGTCGCACAGCAATTGGAGTGGATGGGAGACACCATGCCTAATGTCCTGAGTACCGTCGCGCATCCGCCCGCGACGGCCCGGCGCCGGCGGCGCGACTGGCGCAGCATCCGCCTGCTCGTGCCCGCGCTGTTGCTGCTGGTGATCTTTTTTCTGCTGCCGGTGCTGTCGCTGCTCTTGCGCAGCGTGCTCGAACCGACGCCGGGGCTGACCAACTACGTGCAACTGCTCGGCTCGACCACCTATCTGCGTGTGTTCGGCAATACGTTTCTGGTGGCGACGGTCGTGACGGCGGCGACGCTCGCGATTGGATTTCCGACCGCATGGCTGCTCGCCATCGCGCCGCGCAAGCTGAGTTCACTGCTGTTCGCGATCCTGCTGCTGTCGATGTGGACCAACCTGCTGGCTCGCACATTCGCCTGGATGGTGCTGCTGCAACAGACCGGACCGATCAACCGTCTGCTGATGGCGCTCGGCGTGATCAACGAGCCTCTGACGCTGGTGAACAACCTGATCGGCGTGACCATCGGCATGACCTACATCATGCTGCCGTTCCTCGTGATGCCGCTGCATGCAACGCTGCGCAGCATCGAACCATCGACTTTGCGTGCCGCTGCGATCTGCGGCGCGAGCCGCTGGCAGGCGTTCTGGCGCGTGCTGGTGCCGCTCGCGATGCCGGGCATCGCCTCGGGCGCGTTGATGGTGTTCGTGATGGCGCTCGGTTATTTCGTCACGCCCGCATTGCTCGGCGGTGCATCTTACATGATGCTCGCGGAACTCATCGCCCAACTCGTGCAGCAACTGTTGAACTGGGGCCTTGCCGGTGCGGCCGCCTTCGTGCTGCTCGCCGTGACGCTGGCGCTGTACACGCTGCAACTGCGCTTCACAGGCAGTGCGCGCGCCAACCCGGGAGGCCGTTGAGGTGAAACAACCCCTACGCACCAGATTAGCCGCCCCCTTCGGGGCGGCTCGGCGGGAGGACTGACATGTTGCTCGATTTCGATCGCCTGGGCGCGCTGCGCTATATGTTGCTCGCCGTAGGCGCCGCCGTTGCGCTCTTTCTTCTGCTGCCGATCGTGTTCATCGTCGCGCTGTCGTTCGGCGATTCGCAATGGCTGATCTTCCCGCCGCCCGGTTGGACGCTGGAGTGGTATCGGCAGCTTTTCACCGATGCCGGCTGGATCGATTCGCTGCTGACAAGCGCGAAGCTCGCGGCAATCGTCACGGTGCTATCGGTGTCGATCGGCTTTCTCGCTTCATTGGCGCTCGTGCGCAGCAGGTTTCGCGGACTCAATGCCGTGCAGGCGTTCTTCCTCACGCCGATGGTGTTGCCAGTCGTCGTGCTGGCCGTCGCGCTGTACGCGTTCTTTCTGCGCATCGGACTGAACGGCACGATGACGGGCTTCGTGATCGGCCACCTGATCATCGCGCTGCCGTTCTCGATCATCTCGATCAGCAACTCGCTGTCGAGCTTCGACACGGCGCTCGAAGACGCGGCGCTGATCTGCGGCGCGTCGCCGCTGGAAGTGAAGCTGCGCGTCACGTTGCCCGCGATCCGGCTCGGTCTGTTCGCCGCCGCGATCTTCTCATTCCTCGCGTCGTGGGACGAAGTAGTGGTGTCGATCTTCATGTCGAGTCCGACCTTGCAGACGCTGCCCGTGCGGATCTGGGCAACTCTGCGGCAGGACCTGACGCCCGTCGTGGCGGCGGCTTCTTCGCTGCTCGTCGGATTGACGACCGTATTGATGTTGGCGGGCGCGATTCTGCGCCGCGCACGATAACCGAGGTGAATCAACCATGACTGCCGCATTCCTGCAAATCCAGCGCCTGCGTAAAACCTACGACGACGTCGTCGCCATCGACCAGGTGTCGCTCGACGTGCGCAAAGGCGAGTTCATGACCTTTCTCGGGCCGTCCGGTTCGGGCAAGAGCACGACGCTCTATATCGTCGCGGGCTTTCAGGAGCCGAGCGAAGGACGCGTGCTGCTCGACGGCAAGCCGCTGCTCTCCGTCGCCCCGAACAAGCGCCACATCGGCATGGTGTTTCAGCGCTATACGCTGTTTCCGCATCTGACGGTGGGCGAGAACATTGCATTCCCGTTGCGCGTGCGCCGCCGTCCCGATGCCGAAGTGAAGGGCAAGGTCGAACAGATGCTGAAACTCGTGCACCTGTCCGAGTGCCGCGACCGGATGCCCGCGCAGTTGTCGGGCGGACAGCAGCAACGCGTTGCGATTGCCCGCGCGCTCGCCTATGATCCGCCCGTGCTGCTGATGGACGAGCCGCTCTCCGCGCTCGACAAGAAACTGCGCGAGGAAATCCAGCTCGAACTGCGCCGCATTCATCAGGAGACGGGCGTCACGATTCTCTATGTGACGCACGATCAGGAGGAGGCGTTGCGGCTATCGGATCGCATCGCCGTGTTCAACAAGGGGCGCATCGAGCAGGTCGGCACCGGCGAGGAACTGTATGGGAATCCCGCCTCGCGTTTCGTCGCGAGCTTTGTCGGCAATTCGAATTTCCTGCCGGTGCGTGTGACGTCGAACAACGACGGCCGGATGAACGGCGTGTTCCCGAATGGTCATACGGTGAGTTCGGGCAGCTTCAACCCGGTGCTCACGGCAGGCGACGAAGGCACGCTGATGATCCGCCCGGAGCAAATGCGTATTCAGGCGCAGCGCGACGCAAGTGGTGCAACGGGTCTGCCTGTCACCGTGCGCGATATCACGTATCTCGGCGACGCGATGCATTACGCCGTCGCGACGCCCTGGCAGCAGGAGATTTCGATTCGCATGCCGGCGGGACATCGCCATGACAGCGGGTTGTCGATCGGCACGCAGGCGCTGGTGGATTGGGACACGCGCGATGTGCGGCTGTTCGCGCAGGCGTGAGCACGGCAATGCACACCATGAGTGACGCTCTGCCTTCGCTGAAAGTCGAACGCCGCACCACGACGTTGCGTGAACTCGCGCTCGAGAAAATGCGCACGGCGATTCTGGAGGCTCACTTTCGTCCGGGCGAGCGGCTGGTCGAGCGTTCGCTGTGTGAAGAACTTGGTGTGAGCCGCACCGTCGTGCGCGAAGTTCTACGGCATCTGGAGACGGAAGGACTGGTCGATTCGATTCCGAATCAGGGGCCGATCGTCGCGAGACTGGATGCCGGGACGGCCGCCGAAATCTACGAGATCCGCGCGCTGCTTGAAGGCGATGCGGCGATGGCTTGCGCGCAGCATGCGGATGAAACGGTGATTGTGCTGCTGGCCGAGTGCATCACCCGAATCCAGCAGGCGTTCGAAGCGCACGCGCATGAGACGGTGCGGGAGCTAACGGCCATGTTTTACGAGGCTATGTTCCATGGCGGCGGCAAAAAAGTGTCGTGGGAAATCGTGCAGACGCTCAATGCACGGATCAACCGTTTGCGCGCGATGACGATTGCCTCCGACGACCGCGGCCGGCAGGCTGTGCAGGAGATGAACCGCATTCTCGATGCGATCCGTGCGCGCGACGCGCACCGCGCGCGAGATGCAGCTACAGCTCACGTGGCCCGAGTCGCGGATATTGCGGCGGAATTGTTACGACAGACGTTTGGAGAATCGTCTGCTTGATTGACAACCGAGCGTCAGCGCTCTCGAAACACAGCTCGAGGGCGGCCGCTTCGATGCCGTATACGGCGTGCTCGCCGCGCTGGAGGTGGTGCGCACACTCGATGATACGGACATTGAAACTGGCAAGCCGATCGAGATCGTCGTGTGGACCAACGAGGAAGGCGCGCGCTTCACGCCCGCGGTGCTTGCCTCGCGCGACGCGGTAGGCGTGACGGTCGCCGACGCGCTGCGGGAAAGCGGCTACGCGGGCACGCGCAGTGCCCGGGACGATCTTCGAAGCGTATTTCGAAACGCACATCGAGCAGCGTGTCGATGGGCGTGGTCACCGGCGGTCAGGCGTTCCGCCGGCGTAGACCGCAATAAATTTGTCACTACTTCGCGAGTAAATCTGTCACTTCACGGCCCGTCGGCCAGACGGCTGAATAAATCACCTTAAATTCAATAGCTTGCCAAAAACGAATTAATTGTGTCACCGGCTGGTCTCTCCGCAGGTGTCACCGCCGGCTGTTTCCATCTGCGCAGGGATGCACGGCCTCGACTTCGTTGCTCGAGCGCAGGTGCAATCGGCGTCTGATAGCGATGCGGTCCTGCCGGCGCATCGCAGCCGTCGTCGAGAGCAGAGAAAGCCGCCCGTAGCTGTAGTGCGAATGGCACCAGCCACATCGAAACGGCGCTCCGATCACGCTGGCGTTTATTATGTAAGGAGTCTCGCCGTTGCAATACGGACAACGCGTCTGAAGCGATTGCTGATGCGCCGGACAGAGATTTTCATCCTCACGCTGGAACAACACGCTGTGGTAGCCGTGCGCTGCGCACTGTCGGCAATACCGGAAGACCCCGTGATACCGATCATGCGGCGCGGCACCAGGCAACGATGTCCTCAACACGTTCGAGGGCAGGCGTAGCACGCGGCACAACCGCGTCAGGTCGACGGCGTCCCGCACCGGCGCCACGCCTTCATGCGGATCCACTTCGGGACTGATCAGATGGAGCAGGGCGTGGCCGGGGAGTGCGTTGGCGCAGGCGAACTTCCACAGAATCGAGACAAGGGATTCGCCCGGCATCAACAATCCGAGGCTGAGGGCACTGCCTCGCGCGAGCGAGATTCGCCACTCGTCAAATGGCAGAATCGGAAAGCGTGGCGGCTTGATCGCCGCGGCGTTACGCCGTGGCAAGCGTGCGTCCGGTGGCATGGCGGGACTGAACGTAGCCGCAGTGGTGCACTGCGTAGGTCCACAACGCAGCCTCGGGACAATAACCCGGCGCATCCTTTAGCTCACTTTCCTTAAGCACAATCTCGATGGCGCGCACGAACGACTCCATCGGGATTTCGAGCTTACCCGGCAGACTCGCTTTGTGGTGTGCAGCCTCGAACGCCTGCCATAACAGGCCCGCGTCGTCTAATAGCCGATAACCGGCGTCGAATGCCTGTGGGACATAAAAACGCGTGAAGCTCCATGGGGTGCCCTCCGGATAGGCGGTCTGATCGTAGCCGTTCATGCACGTGGCGACATCCTGTGCGTTGCGGATGCCACAGAAAGAGAGCTCTTCGACCATTAGACGCGCAACGATCTGAGTCTTGTTAGCAATCTGCAGACTGGTTTTTTGTGCGAGTAACTCCTCCTGACCAACGAGGAAAGTAAATAGCTTGATCTGCTGCCGGTCGAGCGCGTCGTGTACGTCACGCAGCCACTCGTACTCATTCTCGTTGTAGCGCTGAGCCTCGTCGCAAAAGAGCAATACCGTGCCACCGCCAGAACGTGCGACCGCCTCGCGAATCCTCAACGACAAGCGCAGCCGCTTGGACGGGTTGGAGCCGGCGTTCGGATCGGGATCTCCGACCGCCTCAAGCAGGTTGGCAAAGAACGGCCCTTCGGCGTGGCGCGGTTTGTGTTCGCACTGCGCGTGATAGCTGGTTATCCGGGAATAGTTGTGGGCGAGCAGCAGTCGCACGTATTCGATCGCGCGGGTCTTGCCGATTCGCGATGGGCCGTAGATCAGCGCGCCCATGATCCGGTAGTGCAGACATCGGGCCACGAGTTCATAGAACGCCTCGATTACTGGGGTGGCAATCCGATAATTGCCGGTGGCAAGCGGATGCAGCAACGGATCGACAGGACGCGGTATCTGAAGCGACATGGTGCCTCCCATGCAAACGACGGGGTTAAAAGACCTGACCGGTACCGATGGAAAGTTTCCTCGGCCGCACTGGCGCGCGAGCCGCAAGTTCGACGGCGGTCACCATTGGTAATGCAGGCGCTGTCTGGGTCCCTGTCGATGCAGCCATCCCGGTTTCCACCGGCCGCGCCGGACCCACGGGCGTGCGCACTGTCGGCGCTGCCTCCAGCAACCTGACTGCGTGCGCGAGTTCCGTGGCTGCCTTGCGCGTCTTCCTGGCCTGCTCGAGCTTCGTCTGAACGTAAGCCTCAATCGGATTGGCGCCGACCATCGCGCTTCGATGGCGCTGACCCTTGAGCTTGCGGATTTCCTGACGCAGTTTGAGGTTGTGCGGCACCACACGCCATGCCCCTTGGGCATCGAGCACGCCCAGTTCGGTTCCGTCGGGCAGGAACGCCCGCACACAACGCAGGTCGTCGGCGTTCATGTAGATCAACAGATGTGTGCCGATCAGACGCGTGCTGGCTGCCAGCACGTCGCTCGTATAGCGCACACCATGCAGATTGACGTGTGGACGCACGCCCTGGTCAAGGTATGCTCGCACGGGACAGCGGCGTGCCGACTGCATCAGGCAGAGAGTGCGTCGATGATGTTCTGCGAGCCACGTGACCATCATCTGCTTGCCGCGGATAAAATACTCCATCGCCTCGAGTGGCGTGGCGTTATTCAAGCCGCCGTGCGGCGTGCCGTTGTAACCAGCGATCGCATGCTCAACAAGCTCCTCCAGTTCATCAAGCGACACATACAGACGCAGGTTGCCTTTCGGATCGGCGAGGGCACGGCGCAGATCGCGCGGATGAGAACCCGTATAGCCCGGCAGGCGCGAAGACAACCGACTGGCGACCGTACCGAAGAAGCGCTCGATGTACGGCCGCTCATCCGGGCTGTACATCGGTCCCGCGTCGACGAGACAACCGACGAATTCACATAAAGCAGTCAAGGTGTCGTCCGCGAGATTCGCCTTTGCGTTGTCAAGCTTCATCCATTCCCAGGTGACGTACGCCAGTTCCGGCAACCTCTGTGATGCAAAACCGTCCTGCGGTCCGTAGCTGAGCCCCTCTATGGTGAAAGGACGGGCGCGATGCGGCTCCAGAGCTTTCTCGATGGTCTTGATCACGTCATAGCGGCTGTACTCGCGCGCCAGGACGAGGTGGTAGGCAAGCACAACGCGAGTGCACACATCGATAATCACGAGCAGCCACACTCGCTCCATCTCAAATTCGTGTTCAAAGCCCAGCGGGTCGCGCACGACCAATTTCAGGCGGATATCGAGCCGGTGACCGTCAAACTCCACCACCTGATACGGACGCGTTGCCGCGGGACTCCCCACGCCGTCCCCCCCGTGTGGCAAGCCCTTCAGGTGCGAAGCACCCGCCGAACGTGCGGCAGCGCCGAAGCTGCGCAGCATTTCCGCTTTCAGCCGGAGCGATAGCGAACGGATCGCCCGCCCCCCCGTATTGAAAGGGTAGTCGGCTGCCGTGAGACCGACTGCGCGACAATGGCGGAGGAATTCGTCATGCAGTGGCTGCAGCCCTCGCAAGCGCGTCCGTAATCGCCCATCAGTGTTGATCTGTTCGAGCAACACGCGATGCTGTTTGACCTGCAACTGGTTGCTAGTTTTTCGAGGTCATCGAATTTGTCTGTGATCCGCGCCGGGACTGGATTTGTGATCGGCGAAGGCAGATCGGTTAGAGTCCAGATGTTTGGACTCAGCGAATGACGGGTAACCCATGCTGGCAAGCGATTCCGACGAAATTGAGCGAAGCGCAGTTCGAAGAATTTGTCTTGCCACACCTGAGTCGTGGCCGACGCGGACCGGCACCCACGCTGTCGTTGCACAAGATCTTCGACTACATCCTGCAAATACTGTACATGGGCTGCCAATGGAAGATGCTGCCGATCGAAAGGAATGCAAAAGGTCTGCCTGAAATCCACCACACGCGTATCTACCGGATGATGCGGCGCTGGCAGGCTGATGGCAGCATCGACCGGATCTTCGCGGGCACGGTACATAAACTTCATCAGGACCAGCTCCTCGACCTTTCCGTCATCCACGGCGACGGCACGACGACTGCAGCGAAGAAAGGCGGCGACAACCTCGGGTATAGCGGACACAAGCATCTCAAGGGCTGCAAGGTCGTCGCCTTCTGCGACCGCGACTGCAACATCATCGCGCCGTTCGTGACGGCGCCGGGCAACCGCAACGAATCACCGCTGTTGCGCGACGCACTGCCCAGACTAACCGAAATGGCCCGCGCCATTGGCGCGGACCTGCAAGGTTCAACCCTCAGTCTGGACGGCGTCTACGATTGCCGGTCCAACCGCAAGGCGATCGTCAATCGCGGCATGACCCCGAACATCCCCGAGAACCCGCGTGGGCGAAAAACACCGAAGCGGGGCCGCAAGCAGCGCTTTGATCCGGCGATCTTCGAGGAGCGCTTCAGGACCATCGAACGCGTCTTTGCCTGGGAAGATAAGTTCCGCCGTCTGCTGCTGCGCTTCGAACGCATCAGTGAAGTGCACTACGCGTTAAAGACGCTCGCGTATACGATGATCAATCTGCGGCACTACTGCCGAAACTGATCTCACGCCAAAGCCTTGCGTAACATCGTCGGCGCTCTGCTCAGCGTCGCGATTGTGCTCGACCTCCTGATGCCTTCATCTTCGCATACCGACACATATCGTCGCATCTTCAGCATGCCGTACCCGATATGGATTTGCGCCTCCGGTTTGTTCGACCGCTCTGTACAAAATCAGCGGCAAAACTAGCAACCAGTTGCATGTGAAGGGCTGTTGTACACCTCTTCGCCACGGCCCATCCTCGATCTCGGGTTTGGCTCAGCACAAACTGTCGTACGCTCTGGGCGTCAAATTTGCCAGGATCCTCCCCTAGCGTTGCGAGCAGGGCCCGGATCGTCAAACCGTAGTTGTATAGAGTGATATCGGCGGTTCCCCGTTGTGCGCGCATCCAGTCACAAAAAGAAGTGAACAAGGCAGGAAGTTGCGTCGCAGGCTCAACGGTCGAGGCGTTGGTCACGCCAATCCGCTGTAGATGCTCAAGGAACAACCGGCCGCCATTGAGCAAATCAAGCCGGTGCGTATGTCCGTAGCCCGGACATCGGCATCGCACCAGATGCTCGTCGAACCGCCGCAAAATCGCCTCATTCGACGTGTCGTAGGGCAGACGTTTGACTTCGGCCCAATAGAGGAGATGTTCCGCTGCTCTGATATGTCGGCGGGCAGTGATCTCGGCGTAGCCGCACTCTTTTAAAACCTGCGAGAAGCGCTCCAGCAGAGCACCACCGCGCCCTTCTCGAAGCTCTTGCAATCGCTGTGGGGAAACAAAGTATGCATGCCAACATGACGTCCTCCTGTTGTGGCGATCGGCCACGAAAGACGTCATCATTATGCGGAGAGACAGGTGTTAGATCTGCCGCGTTCACGGACCTCTGGGACAGACACTCTGCGTAAAAATAGACCCTGCATTAAATCTGGACTTCGCCGAATGGTCCAGTGTGTTCGGCGACGCGAAGATGACCACGGCATTGCTGGACCGGCTGACGCATCACTGCCACATCGTGGAGACCGGCAACGAAAGCTATCGTTTCCGGCATAGCAGCGCCAGTGCAAAGAAACGCATCCGGTCGCGTGAAGCGGCGCGCAAGGGCGAGGCCGCTGGCGCTTCCGAATCGGCCTGACGTCGTTCGCCGCCGCAGGGGAATCTGCTATGGACTACGCCCTTCGCAGCTTCCCCTGCGCAACGCATCCTCATACGAAGGAGGACAACGACCCCGGAAACCCATACACTTATCCACAACCGGTTCTGCTTCAGACCGGTCTCCACCCCGGCTCAAAATTCAATCGGCGCGGTGGCTCAAAATTCAGTCGGCGCGGACAGGCGGTGGACTGCAGGGATTGATGGCCCAGCACATCGGCGATGTTCTTGAAACTCGATCCGCGTATCAGCATGGTTGTTGCCACGGCATGACGTATCAGATGTGCTGCGCCGCGCGCGGGAGCGATGTCTGCACGAATCATGGCTCGCCGGACGATCTTGGAAATCGCGCTGGAGTCGGCAAATGGTCGCGACGGCGGAAGCGCTTGCAGGAATATCGTCCTGTGCGATGATGGAGGACGCTCCCGTTTGAGGTATGCCAGCAAGGCGCGCCCCACGTCGCGGGATAGTGGCAGGTCACGGTCACGGCGGGTCTTGGCTCCTCGGATATGAATAATGCCGCAGGCCCAGTCAACGTCATCCAGACTGAGGCAAGCGACTTCGGCAGCCCGCATCCCGGTTCTCGCGAGTAGCAGCATGATCGCCGTGTTCCGCAGGGGTTGAAACGTCGCAGCATCGCCCACGCATTTGATAAGCCGATCGACATCGCCGCACGACAAACACGGTGGAAGCGTCGCGTGACGCCAACGCCGGATTCGCGGTAGCGTCTCCTCGAGACCGGGTTGCGTCAATCCCCTAACAGCAAGAAAGCGCAGCATCGCGCGCAGCGCGACCATCGGCGAATTCGATGGTCGACGCCTCTTGCTTGAGAGTTCGCGATGCACGTATGCGCGGAGATGTTCGGTTGACAGGTCTTGCCAATTCGGCGGACTGTCACCACACCACCCGTCCAGGAAGCGTTGGACGAATCGGCCGTACTTCCTCCGGGTACCCTCGGCGAGGCCCCTGACGGTGCCGAGGTATGAGTTAAATTCACTCAGGAATTGAACTGACGGCAAGAGCGTTTCGGGGCATTCCTTGCTGCGCAACAGTTCTGGCTGCGTCATCGTCTTCTCCTTGCCGGCCACCATGGTCGGTAGGAAAAGTTCAGGACATTATGCGAACCTTTGCCACTTGGTTGATCTTGCACAACCCCTTGTCGGCATTGCGCTGCCGCGATCGCCGTCGCCGCGCTTCACCTAATCTCCGGGTGTAGGTAATCTTAAATATCTGAAGCTTCGGGTATTTGCGAATCCCGGTCGGGCCTCGTATCGGAGGTAACATGAAGTACGAGTACCGCGGCTGGGTCATTGACGCAACCCCGGAATTTTCGCTTGGACAGTTCTTCGCGCATGCGCGGATCATCCGAGCGTCGCCTGACGATGATGCGGACACTGAAATGCACATCGAGCGCAATCTTGCCTGGTTCGACAATGAAGACGAGGCGATCCAGATTGCGCGCAAATGGGCGATCCAGTGGATCGATGCGCGCGACGATAACATCGCCAGCCCGGACACTGATTCATCCATACAGACCAAGACCCTGGTCAAGTGAAAGTCCGGATACAGCATCCTAGTGCCAGACGACTGGCCTTGTGGCTATTCTGCAACGCCTGCGCCGCGAATAACATAGGCCCGCCCCGCGGCAGATGCGGCAAAGCGGGCTATCGCAAATATTCAGACGAGACACCTGATTGCTTCAGAAACGCGCATGTGTACGATGGAACCAACGTCAGCGCCCCTTGCGCGACGTGTGTGTTTCGGGCCGCAGCAGTGTCTGCGGCTTTTTTTTGGATTCGGGATATCTCCGGCGCGACTAATTCGAGGGCACAAGCTGCGAACAAGGGCAGTAAATGCGATGGTTCTGTGAACTGAGTCGCGCGCGAACGCCCCAGTGTTTGCCGGGAACGATCCGACCGCACAACATCGTGGCGGAGGCCGATCTCTTCGTCAGCGTGCGCAACAAGGCCGTGCTCGTGGGCCGCGGCGTCAACGCCACCACGCGGGCGTGCTGAACCCGGCCTGACCCACTTACCTCGTCGTATAGACGTACGCCGCGGCAAACGGGTTAATCATGCGGCCGGCCTGGCGTTTTCGCTATCGCCCGTGACCCGTGCATCGTCGTATTCGCGCGAGATGTCCTTGTTCGTGTAATCACCCAGCATCGATGCGGCGATCAGGCTGAGCACCGCACACGCCAGAACATAGACCGCGATTGCATAGCCCGAATGGTAGTAAGCGAATAGCGCGGTCGCAATCAGCGGTGCAGGGCCGCCGGCAATGACCGAAGCCAACTGGTAGCCCATGGACGCACCGCTGTAACGCAGCCGTCCCGTGAAGGATTCAGCGATCAAAGCGGCCTGGGGACCGTACAACATCGAATGCGGTACCAGCGAGAGCACGATGGCGGCGAAGATCCACATCGGGTCCTTGGTGTCGACCATTGCAAAATAGAGGAAGCCGAAAACGCCCACGACGGCGGCACCGATCATATACATCCGCCGCCGCCCGATCAGATCGGACACGTGGCCAAAGAACGGGATGGTGAAGAATTCCAGCACGGAAGCCGCCAGCACCGCCATCAGCAACAGGTCGCGTGACACGCCCAGTGTCGTGACGCCATAGGTGAAGACGAACGCCGTGAAAATATAGAAAGGTGCCTGTTCGGCCAGGCGTGCAAAGGCCGAGAGAAGGATGTCTTTCGGCTGGCGACGCAACACCTCGAGCATCGGCGTCTTCTCGATTTTGCGCTCAGCCAGGAGCCGCGCGAAGATCGGCGTCTCGAGAATATTCAGGCGGATGTAGAGGCCAATCGCGACCAGTATGATGCTGAGGAAGAACGGTACGCGCCAGCCCCACGTGAGGAAACCGCTGCCGGAGACCTGGCTCATGGCCAGCACGGCCAGGTTGGCCAGGAACAGTCCCGCCGGCACCCCGAACTGCGGCCAGGAGGCGACAAAGCCGCGATGCGCGTTGGTGCGCGCCCATTCCATCGACATCAGGACCGAGCCACCCCATTCGCCGCCGACACCCACCCCCTGGATGAAGCGCAGCACCGTAAGCGCGACAGCGCCCCAGATGCCGATCGTCGCATAGGTCGGAACAAAGGCCACGGCAAACGTGGCGAGTCCCATCAGTAATAGTGTCACGATCAGCGTGGCCTTGCGGCCGATGCGATCGCCGTAATGACCGAAAATGGCGGCACCAACCGGCCTCGCTATGAAGCCGACGGCATAGATCAGAAAAGCCTGCAGTGTGCCGACGAGTGGGTCCGAGCCTGGGAAATACAGCTTCGCGAAAACCAGGCCGGTGACAATACTGTAGAGGAAGAAGTCGTACCACTCGATCGTAGTACCAACCGTGCTGGCGATGACGGCGCGGCGCAACTGGCGCCGGGAATCCTCATCGGAGAGGGGCAGCGCCCCTGATTGCGTGGCAGCCATTTGAGATCTCCCACAAAAAAGGGCGATATCCTGATATAGACAATCTTCGCGATGAGTGGTTCCGGCGGCGGCGAGGTGCGGCTGGCCAGGCTTTGTCAACTTGTCGAGGCTGAAGCGGAAAGACGCCAGGAAAGAGCATCCCTCAGAAGGCGTAGGACGGATTTTGGGCGACTTCGGTGATGTCGCACTACGCAACGAATCGCGCTGCGAGTTGTTTGCGATAGGGTGAAGCGCGCAGAAGATGGCGCTTGAGCGCGAAATGTTGCCGGATCTGCCCAAAGCAGGAGAGAAATTTCTGTGTGCGTTTCGGGTCGCGAAAGCCACGCATGCGCCGCTCGCGCTCGCGTGTCGGTTGGTGGCTGTTCTCTGCGCTGTTGTTCAGCCGCGCTGCCGCTTTGACGAACGCGTGCTTCACGTTCACAAGCTCCGGGATCTCGCTTTTTGCCGCCGGATAGCTGCGCAACTGATCCGTGACGATCTTGCGCGGCAGCGGGCTCGAACGCAGCACATGCTTGAAGAACCGTTTGGCTGCAGCTTTGTCGCGCCGCTTTTGCAGCAGGATGTCGAGCTCGGCGCCGTGCTCGTCAACTGCCCGCCATAGCAGATACGGTTCGCCACGAAGCGTGACGAACATCTCGTCGAGGTGCCACGTACTACCCGGCTTGCGTCGCACCGCTTTCGCTCGATGAGCAAAGCCCTTACCAAACTTGTCACACCAGCATCGGATCGTCTCGTATATCACGATCACGCCGCGCTCGAAAAGCAGTTCCTCGATGTCGCGCAGGCTCAACGGGAAGCGGAAATACCATCGAACAACGCAACTGATGACACCAGCCGGGAAACGGTGACCGTAATAGAGCGATTTCGATTTCTTCATCGCGCCATCTTATCCGACGGGCCACGCAACCTGACAACGCCCTCGCGATCCATCACGCTGGAAACGCGCCTGTCGACAGATAACGATCGCCCCGATCACAAATAACGAACACGATCGTAGCGTTCTCAACTTCCCGAGCAATGCGCATTGCCACAGCGCATGCGCCACCCGCCGAAATTCCGCAGAAAATCCCCTCGATCGCAGCGAGACGACGCGCTGCGGCCTCAGCCGTTGCCTGACCCACCGACTCGGTCCGATCGATCCGCGTGGGCTCAAAGAATACCGGCAGATAACCGTCGGTCCATTTGCGTATGCCCGGAATTCGCGAGCCCTCTTCAGGTTGCACGCCAACGATCTGAACGGTGGAATTCTGTTCCTTCAGAAACCGGCTTACGCCCATGATGGTTCCGGTAGTTCCCATGGCCGAAACGAAATGCGTGATGCGTCCCTGCGTTTCACGCCAGATCTCGGGACCAGTGCCTTCGTAGTGTGCAAGTGGGTTGTCGGGATTGGAGAACTGATCGAGGACGATGCCCCGGCCTTCCTGCTCCATCTGCGCAGCGATATCCCGTGCGCACTCCATGCCGCCCTTTGCCGGCGTCAGGATTATTTCAGCACCATACGCTGCCATGCTGCGACACCGCTCCTCGGAGACATCCTCCGGCATGAGCAGCACCATCCGGTAGCCGCGCAGTGCGGCCACCATAGCGAGCGCGATGCCGGTGTTGCCACTGGTCGCTTCGATCAGCACGTCGCCAGGCCGTATGCGTCCGCGATGCTCGGCTCCCCGGATCATTGAGAGCGCCGCGCGATCCTTGACTGAGCCCGCAGGGTTGTTGCCCTCCAGCTTGCCGAGGATGACGTTGTTGCGAGCCCGGATCGTTTCGTCCGGTAGACGAACGAGTTCGACGAGCGAGGTGTTGCCAATGACTGCCTCAATGGTTCTGTAGGTCATGTTCCAAAGTATTGGCGCGGTGTGAAAACCACGGCTGTGGGATCGTTTGGCTGCGAGCTTTGCCCGATGCCCTTAAGCATGTGCGGAGAGTGCCTCTTCCGGCTCGTGAGCGTCCGCGTCTTCCGGGTCCATGGCGACCAGCACTGCGCAGGAAACCCTGTCCAGCAGCAATCTGTCGTTCTTGCCGCTCCACCATCGCCGCACGGGGCCGCTTCGGCGATGCCCCACAACAACCAGATCGGCTTTCAACTCACGGGCAAAAAACGGAATATGGTCCAGAGGGTCGCCAATCGCGAAATGGGGTGTTGCGATGACTCCACGCGCAGCGAGTTTCTGGATTCCATCGCGGAGTATCTCCCTCGCGGATTGCTCCAGCGCATCGAACGGCACGGCAGACGCAATATCGGCTCCCTGCGACCACACGGGGCTATTCAAAACGGCAAGCAGGTGCGTTTCCGCCTTGATCTGCTCCGCTAATGAGGCACCATGACGCAATGCCCGCCGCCCTTCACGGGTTGCGTCATAACACAGCAGGATGCGCCCGAATGCAGACATATCGTCATTCGCTCCAATTCAGGAAGCCCCGCTATCCAGTAGCCGGGCGGTGGATGCGCTACCGTTCGAATGGCCGCCGCTTACGCGCGCGGCAAACAACGATAGAAACCGCGCAGCATCAAAATTATTATATATCATTGTGTGATGTATTTGCGCTTTACGCCGGTAACCTGAATGGCGTTTCCCCCAATTGAAGAGGTGTTCCGATGGCTATCAATACGGCGTCGTTTGCTACGCCACTGACCAGGTTGCTGGGCTGTCGCTATCCCATCATTTCGGCGGGGATGGGCGGCCCGGCGCGTGCCGAGCTCGCGGCGGCCGTTTCCGGTGCCGGCGGATTTGGTCTGCTGGGCATGGTGCGCGAGCCGCCTGAGTTGATCTCCCGGGAGATTGCTGCGGTGCGGGCCGTCACGGATCAGCCGTTCGGCGTCAATCTGATTCCGTCGGCCACTGAACCCGCCCTCCTGGCGGCAGAGCTCGATGTCTGTCTGGCCGCCGGTGTTTCCGCGCTATGTTTCTTCTGGGACGTCGTACCCGACGTGGTCGCGCGAGCGAAAGATGCCGGCGTGCTGGTGCTCTATCAGGTCGGTTCACTCGAGGGCGCGCTCGCCGCTGAACAGGCGGGGGCCGATGTCGTGATTGCACAGGGTATTGAAGCAGGTGGCCATGTGCGGGGGTGTACAGGGATCCTGACGTTACTTCCCGAGATCGTCAGGCATGTGCGCATCCCGGTTGTCGCGTCGGGCGGGTTCGCGACAGGCGCAGGCCTCGTGGCGGCGCTCGCGCTCGGCGCGGCAGGAATTCACTGCGGTACGCTTTTCCTCGCCACCCACGAGTCTTTCGCGCATGACTATCACAAGCAGCGCATTCTCGCCGCCCAGGCTGGGGACACGGTCTATACGGATCTGTTCGCAATCAACTGGCCGCCACACTCTCCCGTGCGCGTCCTGGCAAATAGCGTGACCGGGAAAGCAGGAAATAACCTGTTCGGACACCTCCCGGACAGGCTGCCGCGCGATGTGATCGCCTGCGACGACGGGCGGCCGATTTACCGGTTCAGCACCGATTCGCCATTACGCAGCACGGCGGGAGATCTTGAGCAGATGGCGCTCTATGCCGGCGAATCAGCGGCGCTCGTCGATCGGGTCTCCAGCGCCGCCGAGGTCATCGAGCGGCTGTTGAGTGAGGCAAAGGATGCCTCGTCGCGGATCGCGTCGTTATGTCTGCACACCTGATGTCGTTCGTGAACCGTTCGCCAGATGATCAACGTGCCCGATCCTGATCCGGTCACGTCGAACGTGGACGGTTGCACGGCGAAGT
This sequence comes from Burkholderia sp. OK233, assembly GCF_900230185.1. Classification (GTDB taxonomy): domain Bacteria; phylum Pseudomonadota; class Gammaproteobacteria; order Burkholderiales; family Burkholderiaceae; genus Paraburkholderia. Next base: position 5,672,142 of record NZ_OCSR01000001.1, on the reverse strand, counting down.
CTATCTGCCAGGGCCGGTCTCTTCGACGCAACTCAGCACGAGTCGACTTCCCGGCCCAGCTTCGGCGCTGAGCGTGGCGGTGTGGAATTCGGTATCGGTGCACAGCCATTCGACATGAAAGTCCATGTGGTCGCTGTGGCAGTCTTTGGATGGCGCACCCGTGAATGCCTTGCGCAGGATGTACGGGCAGGTCTGCAGTCCGTCGCACTGACGCGCGAGGTCATGAGTCGCGTCGCCTCGTGGCGTTCCGCAGTTCGTGCCATAGGTACCCGATATGATCCTGATCGCCCGTGCTTCCGCGCTCGAGCTTGCCGCCACGGCGAGAATGCCGGCTATCGCCCAGACACAGCGACAAGCGCCGACGAGGAGAGGCGATTTATATCGCCGGGGCGCTACTGCCCTGGTCATCCTCGCCGGCTACCCGTGATAGTACGTTGGCGACCACCCGGTCGCAGTGGGCGCCGCCGAATTCGAATACGTCACGCTCGGCGAGATCGATATCGTGCGCCAATGATTCGCGCAGAAGGCTCCTGGCGCGGAAATGCCGGCTGCGCACCGTCGCTTCCGGGATGTCGAGACACTGTGCCGTCTCCTCGACGCTCAATTCCTCGACCGAACGCAGCACAAACACAACGCGAAAGACTTCCGGCAGTTCATCCAGCTTGCGCTCGAGCAAGGCTCGCAACTCGGCGCGCGCTACCGCCTTGTCTGGGGAATCGGAATCTTGCGCGGTCATGGCATCGATATCGACATGAGTGTTCGCGTCCACCATGGGAATCACGTTCTGCCGGCGTGCTGCCCGGCGCAGGCGTCCATAGCATTCGTTGAGTACCAGGCGGGACAGCCAGGTGAAGAGCGTGGCGTCGCCGCGAAACCGTGCGATCGATCTGTAGGCTGACAGATACGCCGCCTGCAGCGCGTCTTCCGCTTCCGTTCCGTCACGCAACGTGGCGCGCGCCAGACGATACAACCGCCGATTGTGCTGGCGCATCAGCCATTCGAACGCCGATCGATCTCCCGCGACGATGCGGCGGACTACCTCGCGTTCGTCGCCTGCGGCAAACGTTGAATGTGCTTCAGCGATGTCTGTCATGGCCGCCTCGCCAGGTCGCCCTCACTCATCTCTCATTGCACGATCAGTGTGCCACGCATTGTGGTGTGGAGCGTGCACAAGTACGGATAACGACCCGTCTGGCGCGCCACGTAACTCCACGATGCATTTGGCGAGATTTCGTGTGAATCGAACGCCTTCGACATTCCAGTCACCGTATGAGGAAACAGATCCCTGTTCACCCACACCACACGATCTCCGCGGTGCACCGTAAGCACCGGCGGATCGAAGCGCATCTGTTCGATAACGACCTGGTACGTTGTGCCTGCGGCCTCGCAAAAGCCCGCCAGCGAAGTCGCCATGATCGCAACGAAAGCGTAGGCAAGGATAAAGGCGCCGGTGCGTAACCTGCCCCGGCGCTGTCCGGCTACGCAGAGTGCCGGATTACCCACCGCTCTTGCCCAACTCAGCCTGCAGATGCTTCGCGTGCTCGAGATGCGCGACAAAGGCCGGACGCACCTTGACGAGAAGCGCCTTCAGTTCGGCGTTCTGCGCATTCGGAATCAACGTCTTGTCCAGCGCGTCGAGGACGCTCTCGTGGTAAGTCACCTCGTGGTCGATATACGCCCGGTCGAACTGTGGGCCCTTCTGCGTTTTCAGGTTGGCGAGGTTCGCGTCACCGCCTTGCTTGAGGCTCTGACTCGTCGAATTGTCTTCCGGCGTCACGCCGAGTTTATGCACAAGGTCGGTGGCGGCCTTGTTGACGCCGCTGTGATCGGTGACCATGCGTTGCGCGAACGCTTTGACATCCTTCGACTTCGTTTTCGACTCCGCGAGCTTGCCCGCGTCGATATCCACCTGATTGGCGGTCACGACGATGGCGGCGATCTGGGGGTCAGTGGGACCGGCGCTCTGTGCCCAGCCCGGGAAGCTGGTAAGCGTGAGTGCGCCGAACAGTGCTGCGCTGATTAACTTCATGTTGCGTCTCCTGAATAGTGAAGGCAAGTCCGATCCGGTCCGCACAGGATCGATCGGGGCCGATTCGATCTTGGATAGGGTGTTGGATGTCACGTGTGCGAGCCCCGTTCCCGTTTTCGTTCCCGGGCGCGGCCTGCGATGCGAGTTTCTTTGACACGGTTGCGAAACAGCCATGAGGAGCGCGACATGGCTTCGCAACGTAGAGACGATATCGTCTGGAAAATGAGTGCTGAATCAGCAGGAAAGGCAGGAGGGTGTGCCCCCGAAGGGGCACGGAAGAAGCGCGTATCTGTTCCGGCCGCTGATCGGCCGGTGACTTAAGGAACCGGTGGGAAGTGCCGCTTGCCGGCGGGCACCGCAAACGCCGGAAGCGTTCTTTCTTGTGCTCTTCGTCGAAGTGAGCAAGAGACGGCTTGACCAGATCGCTGCGCGACACAATGCCGACCAGTTGCAACGTTTCGGAGTCCGTGACTACGGGCAAGCGTTCGAGACCGTGCACCGCAAGCCGCGTTGCGACGAGCCGGCAGGTTTCGCTCGGCAATGCAAATGCGGGAGAACGGCGGCGCAACACGTCAGCGAGGCGCGAATCGAGCGCATCCTCTGCCTCGTCATCGCGAATTTTTTCCAGTAGCGTGCGATCGACGACGCCCGCCAGCACGCCATGACGCACGACCGGATAAGCGCGATGTGTCTGCGTCGTGCCGAAGAACGTTGCTAGCGCTTCACCCACGGATATATCGCCATCGATTGTCTCGGCCGTACGCGACATCACCTCGTCGACGTGGTGGCGCTCAAGCGGGTCGACTCCGTACTCCCGGTAGATGTGATAACCGCGCCGGGCAATTTTCTCGGTCATGATGGAGCGCTTCATGACGACCGTTGCAAACCCGTGCGCGATCAGCGTCGCGGCAAGCAGCGGCAGCAACGCGTTGCTGTCGTGCGTAAGGCCGAATGCGAACACGATGGCGGTCAACGGCGCGCCCAGCGTAGCGCCAAGCGTGGCCGCCATGCAGACAAGCGGCCACAGGGCAGGTTCGCCGCCCGGCAGCACGTGGCCGAGCACAACACCAAGTCCCGCACCCAACATGAGCAACGGCGCCAGGACGCCGCCTGAGGTGCCCGAGCCCAACGCCACGACCCAGATGATCGCCTTCACGATCAGGATAGCCAGCGCGAGCTGGATTGCAATGTGCTGGTGTAACAGATCGCCGATCACGTCGTAGCCGACGCCCAGCGCGCGAGGTTCGAGAAAGCCACCGATGCCGACGACGAGACCACCGAGCGCGGGCCACCACATCCAGTGGATAGGCAGCTTGCCGAACAGGTCTTCGGTCTTGTACAACGCGGCTGACAGGCCCGACGCGAGCGCGCCGGACATCAGGCCTGCAATGACGCAGGACACCAGCGACAACGCGCCGGGAGGCGCAGTCTCAAGCGGAAACAGCGGCCCCGTGCCGAAGAATGCCGCGCGCGCAAAACCCGCAACTGCGCACGCAAGGGCGACCGGCAAAAAACTGCGCGGACGCCATTCGAACAGCAGCAGTTCGACCGCCAGCAGGACGGCCGCCACCGGTGTGCCGAAGACCGCTGTCATGCCCGCCGCCGCGCCGGCAACCAGCAGCGTCTTGCGTTCCGCGGACGTGACCTTCACGCACTGCGCGATCAGCGACCCCAGCGCGCCGCCTGTCATGATGATCGGGCCTTCCGCGCCGAATGGCCCGCCACTGCCGATCACAATGCCGGACGACAGAGGTTTGAGAATCGCCACTTTCGGCGACATGCGGCTCTTGCCGAACAGGATGGCTTCAATCGCTTCGGGAATGCCATGCCCACGGATCTTTTCCGAACCGTAACGGGCCATGAAACCGACGATGAGACCGCCGATCACAGGGATGATCACCACCCAGATACCCAACGTGTTGAAGGCCGGTGAGCGCTCCGCAAACGAAAATTCCTGGAAGAAAAACAGATTGGTGAACAGATGAATCAGGCTCAGCAGCACGAACGCTGCAAGCGTGCTGAGCGCACCAATTCCCGCGGCGAGTGCGGAAATGCCGGGAAGCCGCGCGTTGGTGGAGAAATCACGCTTATGGGTATCGAGACTCATGGTGACTCAAACATCGATCTGGGGGACATTGAACGTGCCTTTGAGCGACTTCAGTTCGGCACGGTGCATCTCGGCGAGACGGGCAAGCACCTGCTCGCCCGCTTTCAACAAATGAACCTCGACCTGGCGACGATCTGTCTCACTGACCTTTCTGCGGACCAGATCGAGCGCCTCACAGCGGGACACGAGTGCGACCACACCGTGATGCTGCGCCTGAAGCCGTTCCGCAAGCTCGCCAACGGTCGCCCAGTCGCGCTCCGGATAACCCTTGATATGCAGGAGCAACAGGTACTGCAACGGCGTGATGCCTTCGCCCTGGGCAGCCTGTTCAGAAAAACGCTCGAAGCGACGCATCTGATAGCGAAACTCGGACAGTTGCTCGAAATTCGCCTTGGTCAAGCCGCGAGTGAGTGTCTTCATCGGAGTGCCGTCGAGAATTAGGTAATGCGCGAATTATATCATGTCGTGATATTTATGCATGTAAGCATGCGCCAGTGCCTGTGATAGTGCTAGGCCGCGTGACGCTGCTTCGCGTAAGCCTGGCGATAGAGTCCCGCGATAAGGTCGGCCTGCGTGATCATCCCGGCAAGCCGCTGATTCGAGTCCAGCACCGGGATGTGGTGGTGCCCGTAGTTCGCGAACACCGGCACCAGTTCGACGATCGGCGTCGTCGCGTCGACCGTGTGAACGTCGACGTTCATCAGTGCACCGACAAGCGGCGCCGGGGTAATGCTGCGCCGGAACCAGCGTGGCATGGGGGATGACAAGCCGGCCCCTTTGCTCAATGCCCGTTTGTCGACAAGGTCGGCGCGGGTCACGATGCCGATCACGTGCTGCCTCTCGTCAGTGACCGGGAGTGCTTTGATATGGCGCTGTTTCAGCAGACTCCATGCGGCCGACGCTCTCGTGTTTGCCGACACGGCGACCAGCGAGCGCGACATGATGTCCGCGCAGGTCAATTCATTGAACGTGCGGGCGTAGGCCTGCAACTGAACGTCGCGCAGCAGGGATTCCAGATCGTCCGTATCGATATCGAGCAATTCCCCGCGGCGGTTCAGTACCGCCTCGAGGTCCGCACGCGTGAAACCTTCGTTCGACGCCGCAGCCGATGCGGCCGCGCCTTTGCCCGAACTCTGCGCGACGTGTGGGTATCGATGCCCGGTAGCAGCGTGGTAGACGATAGCCGCACACAGCAGCATCACTGACTGGATAGCAATCGGTTCGGCCACAAAGCGGTAGCCCAGCGCATGCACGGCCGGGCCTCCAAGGACCGCGGTCAGCGCGACCGCGCCCGACGGAGGGTGAACACATCGCAGCGCAAACATCGCACAGATCGCCAGCGAAACGGCCAAGGCGGCGGCGCCCACTGGATCGGCGATCCAGCTTGCACAGGCAACGCCGACCGTCGCGGAGACGATATTGCCGCCGATGATGGACCACGGTTGCGCGAGCGGACTGGCGGGAACCGCGAACAGCAGCACGGCCGAAGCGCCCATTGGCGCCACGAGAAGCGGAATGTTTGCTGCCGGTCCGAGAAGGACGTGCATTGTCCCGCCGGTGAATGCAATCCCAAGCAATGCGCCGAGACACGATCTCAGGCGCTCCGGCCACCTGACGGCAATGGGGTGAGGGGCGAAGCTGGAAAGACAGCGGATGAGGGCGTAGCGGGACAAGGTTCGAACAGGAAAGTGGGAGGTATCACGTGGGATGGCGCCACACACTAAGGCCAATTCCTCGCGAAACGAAAGAACGTGTCGTCATGATTATATTTCATTGTGATATAAAAAGTACGTTCCGGGTCGCCGCGATCTGACAGAGAGAGACTGGTCACGGGGTCAGACTGGTTCTGCGTCTGGCGCAGCATGGCCCGATCGACGGAATTTTCAGCTTGAATAGATCACGTTGTGATATAAAATGAAGTCAGGCCTTCTGGTGACTGGTTCTTGAACAGGAGCAGTCCGGATGAAACTACAAGGATGATTTGCCCGGATGGCACGCGCCCATGGGGATGCCGTGCTTCTCCGACGTGCAAAGCCGGTCATCGTGGAGGCCCCGGCCATCGTCACAGGAGACGATCACCGGCTGCCCGGGTCGTGCTGCGTCAGAGTGCGAAAGACGCGTTGCACTCGTCCTCCGGGGTAAGTCCGAATGGCTTTCCGGTGCGATGGTGCAATACAGATCGAATCAAGGAGCCACCGTGCTGATCACATTTCAATCGCCCGCCACACCCGATGTCGTGATGCTTAGGGATCTCGCCCAGTATCTGCTGGGTCTTGTGGGCAAGCGGCTCGATACTCGTGGGGTTATTCTTCACGACGAACTGCCTCGCGCAATCAGCCGTCTCGAAACGGCGATTTCGGACGATGAAAAAGCGGAGATTGCCCTCGAATCACTGCAGTATTCCCGCGAACGCCGTCAGGAATCCGGCAGTGGACTTTCGCAGCGGGCCTGGCCATTTCTCGACATGATGCGTGAGGCCAGCAAACAGAATGCCGACATTATCTGGGGGCTGTAGACGCCGCATTGCAGCGCGAGTGTATGCCGGTTGCGTGCCGCACCGCCCGCTGAAGGACGCCAGCATGAAACGATGGATTGCACCACTCTTGTTCGCAGTAACCCTTGCCGCGAGCGGTATCTGTGCGCCGGCGTGGGCAGGCGCGCATCCTTGCGCCCAACCACAAGATGCTGGCGCAAGGTCGTGCGTCAACCGGAACGGCGGCGAGCCAGTCAGGACGTGGGGGGCTGCGCCAGCCACTGAAGCGACTGCTCCTTATTTCCCCGATATTCCGATGAGGGTTGTCAGCGCGTACGGCCGTACGACGCTCGATATGCTATCGAGCGGACCCTTCCTGTTGGTGAAGTGGCCGGATGGCTGCTGCCCGGACAGCAGACGATGGCACACGGGAGACACGCGTCATACGCACACTGGCGACGACCAGCACGTGATCTTTCTCTGGCCCGCGATGTAGACGATCTGTCGGCGGGACGAACAATCCAGATGAAGCATCGCCCGTCCGCCGACGATTGTCTCATCGGCGGCCAGGACCTGAGAAGGTGAAGGAGACATCACTGGATCGATACCGCCAGAAGCGTTAAGGTCCGTGACGCGTGCGGTTCCACCAGTGCCTGCCGGTTGCACGCCGGAAAATCCGTTCGCGAGGATTGTCTCCAGGAGCCTGTGCAATGACAAAAATGACCACCAGCACCAGCACTGCGCCCGCAACAACAATCTGCACCAGAAGATCCATTATCATCTTCGCCTCCATCATGGTTGTGCGTTCAATAAGAGATCCTGGCCCCCACGATTCGGATTCGTGCAAGACCGTCAGGCGGCCACCTTGAACAGGACGCCGCAAGATACGCGATCAAGCAGCAATGCGTGGTTTTCGCCCGACCACCAGCGCGCAAAGAAACCGTGCGGATGATGTCCAATGACGATCAGGTCGACCTTCAGTGGTCCGCCAGGAGGGAAATCTGGTCAATCGCATTTCCGACCGAATAATGTCCCGTTGCAGTCACACCCCATGCCCGCAGCCAGTCAATTCCCTCACGCAGGGTCTCTCGTGCCGCCTGCTCATCGACTTCGAATTTCATCGACGACATAACGTCGAACCCGCTTGACCAGTAGGTGTAGTCGAAAATCGAAAGCAGATGGGTTTCAGCTTGCAACTGCTGCGCGAGGGCCGCACCGAAACGCAGCGCGAGGCGTCCTTCGGGTGTGGCGTCGTAGCAGAGAAGGATCCGGTTGAACGGGGCCATGGTGGATTCCTTTGCCAACTTTCGCGGCGTCATCCAGTCGAGCGATCGGATTGGTCCGCCACGAAATTGTTCATGTGAACATCGGCACGGCCTCGATCAGCACGAAACCTAGTAACGCGCCCACTGCTGCACCCAGCAACTTGGGATGCCAGCGGTGCAACTGCAGCGTGCTGAGCAGGTCGCCAACCAGGATCGTGCCAAGCAGCGCAAATGCAATCAGCAGGTAGCTGATTTCAAAATCGTTACTAATGACCATTGCGCCTTCTCCTTCATGTAGCAGTGAGACTGCGTCGTCAAAGCCTCGAGTGAAGTTTATCTGCCGCCAAACCGTGACCGCTTTCGCGGGTTCAGGTTCTCAGGCGCCGGTCGCATTTTCAATGCACCCGGATTCCGATACGAACGCCTGATCCAATTATATATCACGACGTGACATATGTGGTCATCTGCTCCGCCAACAGCGAGGTGATCGAGTTCGCTGTCGGAAAACGTACGATGAATGAGGATGAATGGGCTCGCTCAACCTTCTCCGCTTCTAGCGGGAGCACAGGAGAACGGCCCTCTTGACGAATCTGGCAGATCGGAAGAACATCAAAATGTGAGATATTTCGCGACCCAGTAATGACCTCGATCGCGGCTCTGATCTGGAGAGATGAGGTGATCGACGCCCGTAAAGCCACAGTCGCGTGACGTTTGCCACATTGCAATACAGGCCCAACGATTACCGCCGGGCCATCAGGAAAGTCGAGGGAGGAAAGTCATGACTGACGTCGACGAAAAACTCAGGCATCCGCAACCGGTGAAGCACAGCGATAACGAGAAAAGCAAGATGCCGCGACGTGACGAAGTGGAAGCCAGACGCGTCAAGACGCGTGGCGAAGGTGAGCCGCCTGTGGAGTGATACGTCACGCCTCCTGTCCAGTGCACGGAGCGGTCTAGCCGCTTGGAGGGCGCCTGGCGGACACGCTCCGTGGACCGCTTGGAACCTCGACCAAAGTATGTGATGCTGGATATCGCGCCGTATCAATCTGGTGCGAGGCCGGTGGCCACGTTGCTGGCCATTTACGCGCCCGCGGATGCTTCCAGTTCCGCGAGACGCTTGCGCAGCTGGCGATCCTCCTGGAAGCGGCTGGTTTCGTCGCGGATCACGGCGACGATGCCGGTGAGCTCGTTGTGCGGCGAATGCAGAAATGCGACCGTAAAGGCAATCGATAGTGACCGCCCGTCCTTATGGACGGCAGGCACCCGCAGCACGTCGTTGCCATAACGGGTTTCGCCCGTGGCCATGGTCTTGTGATAGCCGTCCCAATGGCGGCCGCGCAAACGTTCCGGAATGATCAGGTCCAGCGACTTTCCCAGTGCCTCGTCTTGCGTAAAGCCGAACATGCGCTCAGCACCGGGGTTCCATAAAGTGATGCTGCCGGCGGCATCGGAAATGATGATCGCGTCGCCGATTGCGTTGACGAGTTGCTCGAAGTCGATAGCGCTTTGCATGACGCTCCCCGGAAGTAAAACCGCAGATCTTAGAATGGGATACGGCGCCCGCTGAGGGGCGCCGTATTCACAGGCGCGAGCCTACACACAGGCTCGCAGCGTACCACCATTAGACCGCTTTGATTTCGCGCAAGTTGAAGATGTCCTGCCGGCTGTAGCCGGGGCTCGCCAGCACTTCATCCGTGTGTTCACCAAGCAGCGGCGACGCGGTGGCTTCCGGCTTCATGTGCGAGAACTTGATCGGACTGTCGACCGTCAGATACGAGCCGCGTTTCTTGTGCGGCACTTCGACGATCGTGCCGCTCGCGCGCAATGACGGATCGTTGGCCAGCTCCTTCATTGTCAGTACCGGCGCGCACGGAATGTCGAAATTGCGCAGGATGTCGACCGCTTCGAACTTGTTGTCGGCGAGCCACGCTTCAATGGTGCCGAAGATCTCGAAGATATGCGGTTGGCGTGCTTCAGCGGTCTTGTAGGCGGGATCGTTGATCCATTCGGGTTTGCCGAGCGCCTTGCAGATCGGCTCCCATGCATGGTGCTGAATCGTGAAGTAGATGTACGCGCTCGGATCCGTTTCCCAGCCCTTGCACTTGAGCACCCAGCCCGGCTGACCACTGCCGCCGGCATGGCAGCTATGCGACACGACATTGCTGGATTCGCCGTGCGGATGTTGTGCGGCGATACCTCGGGATAGACCACGTGCTCCCGCCGCGAATGGGTGTCAACTTACAGAGCGTGAGACGGTAAGACGGCGGGCGTAACGACCATAAGAACGAGGTCGACGGATTTTGGGCGCATTCGGCAAATTCACTCCTTGCTACGAATCGAGCCGCGAGTTGCTTGCGACAGAGTGAAGCGCGCAACGGATGCCGCTTGAGCGGGGAATCTTTCCGTATCGGCCCGAAGCACGAGAGAAATTTCTGTGTGCCTGTGAGGTCGCGAAAGCCGCGCAACGAACGCTCGCGTTCGCGCGTCGGTTGGTGGCTATCCTCCGCGCGTTTGTTCAGTCGAGCGGCCGCTTTGACGAACACGTGCTTCGCGTTCGCAAGTTTCGGAATCTCGGCTTTCCCCGCTGGATTGCTATGGGGTTGGTCAGGGGCGATCTTGCGAGGCTCCTCAACATCGGAGGCGCATAGGCGCTTGAAGAAGCGTTCGGCGGCAACTTTGTCGCGGCGCTTCTGTAGCAGGATATTGAGCCGGGCGTCGTGCTGGTCGACGGTGCGCCACCACTTTTCCATCCGCACTGGAGCGGTGCTGTGCCGCACCATCGGCGTGCCTGACCGGTCGAAACAGGTCGTGCCGCGGACAGGGCGCGTCACGTAGTACTGCTGTTTTCGGCTTCCTGGCACGCCGGACGTCGAATTCCGAGGTATGGCACGGCATATGCGTATATAGCCCGCATAGGTCAAAGGCGACCTATCTTCATTTGAATCAGTAGCAACAACCTCACAATAGACTTTTGGACAACGGCGTCCCCCGAATCCGGTCATCTGACTGGGTTCGCGGGACGCTTTTTCTTTTTTCCGGAACGACGATGACGGACAAAGCCACTCGCATCCAACTCTTCAGCCTGCGCACGCCACCGATGCGCGCTTTCCATCTGACGTGGATGGCGTTCTTCGTCTGCTTCTTTGCGTGGTTCGCCTGTGCGCCATTGATGCCGTTGATCAAGAGCGAATTCGGGCTTTCTGTCGACCAGGTTGCCAACATCAACATCGCCGCGGTTGCCGTCACGATCCTCGTGCGTCTGTTGATCGGTCCGATGTGCGACCGCTACGGCCCGCGCAGGATCTATTGTGGCCTGATGCTCGCGGGTGTATTTCCGGTGCTCGGTGCCGCGCTCTCCACTAGCTACGAAAGTTTCCTGCTATGCCGCTTGTGCATCGGCGCGGTCGGCGCCTGCTTTGTCATCAGCCAGTATCACACCTCGATGATGTTCGCGCCGAACGTGGTCGGCACCGCCAACGCGGCGACAGCCGGCTGGGGCAACACCGGGGCAGGCGCTGCGCAGGCACTCGTGCCGCTGCTGCTGGCGGCGGTCATGGCGCTCGGCGCAGCACAGTCGTCGGCATGGCGACTTGCGCTTGTGATGCCGGGCCTTGCGATGCCCGTCATGGCGTTTTTTTACTGGCGCTTCACGCAGGATTGCCCGCAAGGAAACTTTGCGGAACTGCGCTCGCGCGGAATCGCGATCGAAGGCGGTAAGAAGGGCGGTTGGGCGAGCTTCCGGGCGGCCTGCGCGAACTATCGCGTCTGGATGCTGTTCACCACCTACGCAGCGTGTTTCGGCGTCGAGGTTTTCATTCACAACGTCGCCGCGATCTATTACGTCGATCATTTTCACCTGTCGCTGAAGGCGGCAGGCATGGCCGCCGGCAGCTTCGGCCTGCTCGCACTGTTTGCCCGCGCATTGGGTGGGTGGCTGTCGGACAAGGCTGCCGCGCGTCGAGGCCTCGACGTCCGCGCAACCTTGCTGTTCGTACTGATCGTTGGCGAAGGGCTCGGCCTCATGGGCTTTGCGCATGCGGATAGCATGGTACCGGCCGTGATGGCCATGCTGGTCTTCGGGCTGTTCACGCACATGGCTTGCGGCGCGACCTACGCGCTGGTGCCGTTCATTGACCGCAAGGCGCTGGCGGCGTGGCGGGCGTGATTGGCGCTGGTGGCAATGTCGGCGCGGTGGCGGCCGGTTTCCTGATGAAAGGCGTCGGCAGCGTTCAGCAGACGCTGGCGATGCTCGGCATGCTCGTCACGCTGTCCGCGTTATGCGCGCTGGCAGTGCGCTTCAGTAGCGAACACAAGGCACGCGAAGCGGCGCTACGCGAGCACGCGCTGGCTGCCACCGGCACCAACGGCATTGCAAGTTGACGACACGGCCTTCGCATACAGACCGCAGTCAAAGGTCGCAGCACGGGTGCTCGCAAGATCCTTGAGTGCACGGCACAAAGGTGCGCCCTCGGTTCGGATCGCGAGCGGTTCGATTGTAGATGCCTGCGCCGTAGCCAGAGATCTAGGAAAGCCAGTATCGGGATCATGCTGGCGAGGCCATCCGCTCAGGCGTACTGCACGGAGAAGGTGCTGCGCCGCCTCAGAATGCATCAACCCGGTCCGGACATCCCCGCCCCACGAGACGTCTGGCGTTATCTCGGCGCACGCCTTCGCGCTGGTTCGCGTGGGCTGGTGTGAGGTGGCCGCGCTTTCTGTTTTCATGTTATTTGCCGTGTTTGGGTGTTATCCCGGAAGTGTGCGTCGCGTGGGCGGGTTGGCCTGATGCGGTGCTTGCGGATAGACCTTGTTGGCTAGACCGTGGCACTTGGCGTCAAGCCTTAAGCCGTTAGCACCTCGCTCATGCACTACGGCGCACAGCATCGTGCATATCGTGCGGCGCATGAGCCGAATGCGAAGACGACGCCACCACATCGAATCTCTTCTCACCTGACGGGTATGCTGCCAGCGCAGTGGCCTCGCCGATCGCCTGGCCGACGAGGATCACAGCAGGGCTGCCGAGCCCGGCCGAAAGCGCGCTCGCGGCAATCGTGTCGAGCGTCCCCAGTACATGCCGCTCTGCAGCGCTGCCTGCGGATTGCACCACCGCAGCGGGCGTGCAGCTGGCAGCGTCGCCATCAGCGCGGCACACAGGCTCTCGATGCGGCTCATGCCCATGTAGATCACGAGCGTCGTGCCGGTGGCGGCCAGTGCGGCCCAGTCGGGTTCGCTGTGGTCGCGTAAATGTGCGGTGACGAACGTCACTCCCTGGCAGTGATCGCGATGCGTCAGAGAAATGCCGAGACCCGCCGCCGCCGCAAACCCGGACGAAACGCCGTTGACGATTTCGAATGGAATCTGCGCGCGCTGTAAATCCGTCAGTTCTTCGCCGGCACGGCCAAACAGCAGCGCGTCGCCGCCTTTCACGCGTACCACGTGCCGTCCAGCGCGCGCGTAGCGCAGGATCAGGCGCTGAATGAACGCCTGTGGGGTCGACTTGCAACCGCCGCGCTTGCCGACCCGAATCACGCGCGCCTGCGGCGCAAGTGCAACGATTTCGGGATTGACGAGGTCGTCGAGCAGTACGACGTCGGCGCTTGCCAGCAGCTTCGCCGCCCTGATCGTAAGCAGATCCAGGTCACCCGGACCCGCGCTGAGTAAAGTGACCTTGCCGGTTACCATGGTGATTTCCTTACCCGTCCTGAAACGGTCAGTTGGACGAGCGCTGCGCCAATGCAAACGGCGTCCGCTCGTCGTGTTGAACGAGGGGACGCCGTTGTCCTGAGGTGCATTGCTTGTGCTGCAGGTTTGCGCATCACACATCACGTGCAGCGTGATTCGGTGCGTCGGCACCGTTGCCGCGCGTATCGATAACGCAATATCCACGCCAGACGGTGCCTGCGCGGTCAGCAGCGCAAGTCCCAGTGCGGCGTCATCCAAGCGAGCCAACCGTGGCCGTGCGTCGCGAGGCCGCGCCGGCGGGCGAATGTCGTAGCAACAAGGTGCGCAGTGCAGGGCGAAAAACGTCTGGTCTGCAGACTAATCCATTTGCAGGAGCAAGGCTGAAGCTGGCCCCTTCGTCCGGCCCGTCGCACGGATGATGTGCCGCACCGCACCAGTCTTGTGCTTTGCCGCATCAAAACACATCTTCCTGTTGCGCCCCAGACTGGTGCTGAAATCTGGTGTCACCCGTGGCTGGGGCCACTGCGGCCGATTTGACGCATGGCACGGCCTTTGCGTAAGTATGCGCGGAGGACCAATGGCGGTCCGGCCTGCATGCAGCAGAAGTCAATCCCTAGATTACGGTTTTTTGGACAACGGCGTCCCCTGAATTCAGTCACCAGATGACTGGATCCGCGGGACGCCTTTTTATTTCCGGACGAAAAAACATGCCGCGAACCGCGTTGGAAATAGATGGGACTCCAGTCATGAACGTTGTCGTCATCGGTCACGGCATGGTGGGGCACAAGCTTCTTGAATGCCTTGTGGACGACGCGAGCGCAGCGCTGCACATCACCGTGCTGTGCGAGGAGCCTCGTCCCGCGTATGACCGCGTGCATCTGTCTGAATTCTTTTCCGGCAAATCCGCTGAGGACCTGTCGCTCGTGAAGCCTGGTTTTTTCGATCGCGAGAATGTGCTGCTCAGGCTCAACGCAAAGGCGGTGTCGATTGACCGGGAGGCCCACACGGTAAGCATCTCGACGGGTGAGACGCTTTCCTACGACAAACTGGTGCTCGCCACCGGTTCCTCGCCGTTTGTTCCGCCGATGACGGGCAGCGATCGTGAGGATTGTTTGTTTATCGCACCATTGAAGATCTCGAGCGATGCAGGCATGCGGCGCGCGGGCGAAGTCGGGTGTGGTGGTAGGCGGCGGCCTGTTGGGGCTTGAATGCGCGAAGGCGCTGCATGATATGGGACTGGCCGCACACGTCGTCGAGTTCGCCCCGCGCCTGATGGCAGTTCAGGTCGACGACGGCGGCGGACGGGTTCTGCGCAGCAAGATTGAGGAGCTGGGCGTACAGGTCCATACGGCCAAGCACACGCTTGCATCACCGATGGCGAAGCGGGCACCCACCGGATGCAGTTCGCCGATGGCACGCATCTCGACACCGACATGATCGTGTTCTCCGCAGGTATCCGTCCGCGCGACGAGATTGCGCGTGACTGCGGACTGGAACTGGGCCGCGCGGCGGCATCGCGATCGATGACACCTGCCGCACGAGCGATCCCGACATCTATGCGATCGGCGAATGCGCGGCGTGGAACGACACGGTGTATGGCCTCGTGGCGCCAGGGTATGACATGGCGCGCGTTACGGCGAAGCAATTGTTGGGCGATCAGGCCAGTTTCAGTGGCGCGGACATGAGCACCAAGCTCAAGCTGATGGGCGTGGATGTCGCGAGCATTGGCGACGCGCACGGCAAGACGTCGGGCAGCCGCACGTACCAGTTCAGCGACGAACGCAAGCAGGTCTACAAGAAGATGGTGGTGTCGGAGTGCGGCAAGCAACTGCTCGGCGCCGTGATGGTGGGCGATGCGAGCGAATACGGCACGCTGCTGCAGATGATGCTGAACCGCATCGAGCTGCCCGAAGCGCCGGAATTCCTCATCCTGCCGCAAAGCGACGGCAAGGCCAAACCCGGACTCGGGGTCGACGCGCTGCCCGCGGCCGCGCAGATCTGCTCGTGCAACAACGTCTCCAAAGGCGACCTGTGCGCCGCGGTGTCCGCAGGCGCGACCGACATCGGCTCGCTAAAATGCGCGACCCAGGCCGGCACGTCGTGCGGCGGCTGCGTGCCGCTCGTCACCCAGGTGATGAAGGCCGAGATGAAGAAGCAGGGCCTCGCGGTCAACAACCACCTGTGCGAACACTTCCCGTATTCGCGCCAGGAGCTGTATCACATCGTACGTGTCGAGGGCGTGCGCAGCTTCGGCGAATTGCTGACAAAGCATGGTCATGGCTTGGCTGCGACATCTGCAACCGGCGGTTGCGAGCATCTCGCGTCGTGCTGGAACGAATTCGTGCTGAAGAAGAGCACGCATCACTGCAGGACACCAACGACTACTACCTCGCCAACATCCAGCGGACGGCACGTATTCGGTCGTGCCACGCATGCCGGGCGGCGAGTGACGCCCGACGGCCTGATCGCGGTCGGCGAGGTGGCGAAGAAATACGGGCTCTACACGAAGATCACCGGCGGTCAGCGGGTCGATCTGTTCGGGGCGCGCGTCGAGCAGCTGCCGTTCATCTGGGAAGAACTGATTGCCGCCGGTTTCGAATCGGGCCACGCATATGGCAATCGCTGCGCACCGTGAAGTCGTGCGTCGGTTCAACGTGGTGCCGTTACGGCGTCGGCGATTCAGTAGGCCTCGCGGTCGAACTCGAGAACCGCTACAAGGGCCTGCGTACGCCGCACAAGATCAAGTTCGGCGTATCGGCTGCACCCGCGAATGCGCGGAAGCACAGGGCAAGGACGTCGGCATCATCGCCACCGAGAAGGGCTGGAATCTCTATGTCTGCGGCAACGGCGGCATGAAACCGCGCCATGCCGAACTGCTTGCGTCGGACCTCGATAAGGAAACGCTGGTGCGATACATCGACCGTTTCCTGATGTTCTACGTGCGCACGGCGGACCGTCTGCAACGCACCAGCGTGTGGCGCGACAATCTCGAAGGCGGCCTCGAGTATCTGATCGACGTGGTCGTCAACGATCACCTTGGTGTTGCGGCGGAACTCGAAGTCGAAATGCAGCAGGTGGTCGACAGCTACGAAGACGAGTGGAAGAAAGCCGTCACCGACCCTGAAACACGCAAACGCTTCCGCCATTTCGTCAACAGCGAAAAGGCCGACAGCACCGTTACGTTTGTGGAGGAACGCGGCCAGATCCGGCCCGCGAGGCCCGCCGAGCGGCAAGCGAAGCAATTCCCGATTCCCGTGGTCGTCGAGACCGCCTGACCCTCGACGCCACCTACCCTGAGGAGATCAACATGAACAACGATCGACTTCCGCAATCCTGGATGCCCGTGTGTGCGCTCGACGACATTGTTCCGAATACGGGCGTCTGTGCGCTTGTCAACGGCGAGCAGGTCGCGGTGTTTCACGTCGCGCACGGTGACGGCAGCGTTTTCGCGATCGACAACTTCGATCCGGGTTCGCAGGCGGCGGTGCTCTCGCGCGGGTTGATCGGCAACCTCGGCGAGCGCATCGTGGTGGCCTCGCCGATCTACAAGCATCACTTCGATCTGCGCACCGGCGAGTGCCTCGAGGTGCCCGAGCATTCCGTCAACGCCTACCCGGTGCGCGTCGAGAGCGGCCAAGTATGGGTCGCCGCATGAGACACGAATACGCCGGCAGACCTCGGGAGGCGCATCGCCCCGCGCCTTCCCGTCCGCGTCTGGTGGTGGTCGGCAACGGCATGGCCGGCATGCGCACAGTCGAGGAACTGCTCAAGCTCGCACCGGACCTCTACGACATCACCGTATTCGGTGCCGAGCCGTACGGCAACTACAACCGCATCCTGCTTTCGCCTGTGCTCGCGGGCGAGAAGTGTGTCGACGACATCATTCTCAACACACGTGACTGGTATGCAGACAACGGTATCCGGCTGCATGCGGGCGACCCGGTGGTCGCAATTGACCGCAAGCGCCGCATCGTGCGTTCGCAAGACGGCATCGAGGTGAGCTACGACCGGCTGCTGATTGCGACCGGCTCGAAGCCATTTCTCATTCCGGTGCCGGGTCACCAACTGCCGGGGGTGATCGCGTTTCGCGACATCCAGGACGTCGAAACGATGCTCGCCGCCGCGCGCAGTCACCGTCACGCCGTGATCATCGGCGGAGGTCTGCTCGGGCTGGAGGCTGCGAACGGACTCATGCGCCAGGGCATGTCGGTTACTGTCGTGCACGACACCGACAGCCTGATGGACCGCCAGCTCGACAGGAGCGCATCGGCCCTGCTACTGCAGACGCTGGAGAAGAAAGGCTTGCGCTTCCTGCTGAAGACCCGCACCGTTGAAATCGTCGGGCCGGAGCGTGTCATCGCCGTGCGTTTTGACGACGGTACGGAGATCCCCGCCGACCTGGTTGTGATGGCAGCCGGGGTGCGCCCGAATATCGAGCTCGCGAAGCAGGCGGGCTTGCACTGCGAGCGCGCGATCGTCGTCGACGACACATTGCAGACCTACGATCCGCGTGTTTATGCCGTTGGCGAATGCGTGCAGCACCGGACGGCGACCTTCGGTCTCGTCGCGCCGATCTGGGATCAGGCGCGTGTCTGCGGCGCGCACCTGGCCGGTGCGGGTCATCGCCGCTACGTGCAGCGCGCGACCGCGACCAAGCTGAAAGTCACCGGCGTCGATCTTTATTCTGCCGGCGACTTCACCGGCGGCCCGGACAGTGAAGACCTCGTGCTGCGCGATCCGCGACGCGGCGTCTACAAACGCCTCGTGATCGAGGATAGCCGGGTGATCGGCGCGGTCCTCTACGGCGACGTCAGGGACGGCGCCTGGTACTTCGAACTGATCCAGAACCGGACCGACATTGCGCCGTTGCGCACCCGGCTGTTGTTCGGTAAAGCCCTGTGCGAGGCGCAGCCCGCCTGAACCGGAATCGAACGTGAGTTTTCCTATCGTCATTTCCAATCCGCCTGACGCAAGTCGTGACGCGGTCCGAACCACCTGTCCCTACTGCGGTGTTGGCTGCGGCGTACTCGCGACGCCACGCCCGGACGGGCCGCCCGAGATTGCCGGCGACGAACGCCATCCGGCAAACGCCGGCCGCTTGTGCGTGAAGGGATCTGCGCTCGGTGAAACGGTCGGGCTCGATGGACGCCTGCTGCGTCCGAAGCTGCGCGAGCGAGGCGGCGGTGAATTGCGCGATGTGTCGTGGGGCGATGCGCTCGACATGGTCGCCAGCGGCTTTCGCCGGATCATCGATCAGCACGGCCCGGATGCAGTCGCGCTCTACGTCTCGGGACAACTGCTGACCGAGGACTACTACGTCGCCAACAAGCTGATGAAGGGCTATGTCGGCAGCGCGAACATCGACACCAATTCGCGCCTGTGCATGTCATCATCGGTTGCAGGGCATAAGCGTGCGTTCGGCGAAGACCTGGTGCCGGTGTGCTACGAAGACCTCGAACTCGCGGACCTGGTCGTGCTGGTCGGATCGAACACCGCGTGGTGCCATCCGATCCTGTTCCAGCGGATTGTCAGGATCAAGGAAACGCGGCCCGATGTGAAGGTCGTCGTGATCGACCCGCGCTACACCGCGACCTGCGAGATGGCCGACCTGCACCTGCCGCTGAAGGCGGGCACCGACGTTCGCCTGTTCAACGGGCTGCTCAGTTTTCTTGCGGAACACGATACGACCGATGCAGGTTTCGTCGATGCGCATACGACCGGCTATGCGCAGGCGCTCGATGCCGCCTCAACCGACGCGGTGAACGGATTCGATCTCTCGCAGTGCGCGAAGGCCTGCAAGGTCGACCCACACGATCTGCACGAGTTCTATCGGCTCTTCGCGCGGACCGAGCGGGTGGTGACGGTGTATTCCCAGGGTGTGAACCAGTCGACCTCCGGCACGGACAAGGTCAACAGCATCATCAATTGCCATCTGCTGACAGGCCGCATCGGCAAGCCGGGGATGGGGCCGTTCTCTTTTACCGGACAGCCGAACGCGATGGGCGGGCGTGAAGTAGGCGGCCTCGCGAACACGCTGGCGGCACATCTGGAACTCGACAATCCGCGCCATCGCGAACTCGTGCAGACTTTCTGGGGCTCGCCCGCCATCGCGGAACGGCCGGGACTCAAGGCAGTCGAGTTGTTCGAGGCGATCGAGGCAGGCCGGATCAAGGCTGTCTGGATCATGGGCACGAACCCGGTTGTGAGCCTGCCCGATGGCGATCAGGCGAAGCGTGCGCTCGCGCGCTGTGAGCTCGTCGTCAGCTCTGACATCGTTGAAAACACGGACACCAATGTGTTTGCCGACGTCTTGCTGCCGGCGCTCGGCTGGGGCGAGAAAGACGGCACGGTCACCAACTCCGAGCGCAGGATTTCGCGCCAGCGGGCGTTCCTGCCGGCACCGGGCGAAGCACGCGCGGACTGGCGGATCATCTGCGACGTCGCACAGCGCATGGGGTATGCCGGCTTTGATTTTTCGGCTCCGCATGAAATTTTTGATGAGCATGCGCGGCTGAGTGCTTACAGTAACGACGCTGGCAGCAGTGGCAAGACCACTGACAGCGACGGGAAAACAGGCAATGAGCACATCGAAGGCGATGTGCTGCGTGTGTTCAATCTGGGCGGGCTCGTCGCGCTTGGCCGTGAGCGTTACGACGCGCTGCAGCCCATCCAGTGGCCGGCACTGGCGGTGAACGGCGCAGCGCAGCGCGGTACCGCGCGCCTCTTCGGTGATCGCCGCTATGCGCACGCAGACGGCAAGGCGCGTTTCGTCGCGACACCGCCGCGTGCACCGATCCACGCGCCGGACGACGAGTATCCGCTTACGCTGAATACCGGCCGGGTGCGCGACCAATGGCACACGATGACCCGCACGGGCAAGTCGGAGAAACTCGCCGCCCACGTTACGGAAGCATTCGTCGATTTGCATCCGCAGGACGCGCTGTCGTGCGGCGTGCGGGAAGGTGAACTCGCGCGTGTGTCGAGCCGTTGGGGCACGATGGTGGCACGTGTGCAGCATGGCGGAGGCATGTCGCGAGGCAGTGTGTTCGTGCCGATTCACTGGAATGATCAGGTGGCGTCCGACGCGCGTGTCGGCGCGGTGGTGAATCCCGAGGTCGATCCGGTCTCCGGAGAGCCCGAGTTTAAACATACGCCGGTTCGCGTCGACAGGTTCGACGTCGCCTGGCACGGTTTCTCGTTGAGCCGTCACGCCCCAGTGCTGGACGGCATGACCTACTGGACGCGTGTCCACGGCGGGCAGTTCGTGCGCTACGAACTCGCGGGGCGCAAGCCGCTTACCGATCACGGCGGCTGGGCGCAAGCGCTGTTCGGGATCGACGATCCGCACGCCGACTGGCTGGAGTACGAGGACAGGACGGCGGGCATCTATCGCGCCGTGCATCTGGTCGACGAGCATATCGAGAGTTGCATCTTCGTATCGGCGCGCCCCGAGTTGCCGTCGCGTACGTGGCTCGCGGGCTTGTTCGGCAAGGACAGACTCGACGAAGAGGACCGTGCTGGTCTGCTGGTCGGACAGCCGATTGGCAAGGGTGTCGATACGGGGCCCACGGTCTGCTCGTGTTTCGGTGTGGGACGCAATACGATCTGCACCGCGATCCGTGAGCAAGGGCTAAAGACCGCGGCGGAAATCACCGCGTGTCTGAAGGCCGGCGGCAACTGCGGGTCCTGCGTGCCGGAACTGAAGAAATTGCTGGTCGACACCGAACTGGAACGGTTGAGCACAGCTTGAAGGAGACTGAAGTTTCATGATGAAGAGACTCAAAACCATGCTGGCCGTGATCAAGCCCGGCGATACTTTTTTCGCTCGCCATGACGACGGCAACGCCACGCCGTCGTCAGTTTCAGAGGGGGGTGGAGAGGCCCACCTGCGACATACGGCGAACCCTCGCGCGTCTCATCTGGGCGAACGAGGGCGGCATGACCGTGCACGGCGCCGCGCCCGCAATCCGCGCACAGCCGTGGGGCCGGCGCACCCTGGCAGGCCACGTTCGCATCGCTATTGATCGCGTTGAAGGGCAACGGTGTCGACACGCTGCTCCGTGCGACTAACGCCGCAGTTCCGACATGATCTTTTCGGCAAGAAAGTCGCATGGCGGCCGCTTCGATTTGGCGCTCCGAGCAAGTATGACCTCCAACGCGGCGATCTCGGGCAAGCCCTGCGCATGGCCGAGCAAGGTCAAGTGAGCGGGAACCGCACATTGCGCGAGCGGTGCCACCGCGAGTCCCGCTTCGACCATGCTGAGAAGGCCCATCAGGCTCGGGCTCTCATAAGAGGTCCGATAGGTAATCTTCGCCCGTTCGAGACTGTGGATCGCATTTTCCCGAGCGACGCTGCCCGGCAGGAACACGGCAATGGGCAGCGGCCTCTCGCGCCAGATGTCATGTGCGCTGGCCGCCGCGGCCCAGACCATCGGTTCGAGCCGGATGAACTCGCCCGAGAGACCCTTTACACGTGTCCCGCAGACAAGGTCGACTGAGTGTGTCACGAACACGGGCGTGAGTCCGTGATGCTGTACCGAAGATGGGATCTGGCCTCCCGAAGTCGGCTTGCAGGAGTCGGCTTCAAACCGCCCAGTGCTGCTGCGCTCAAAAGGCGTGGTGGTGAGCGACTGTGGAAAAGGCGTCAACTAAAGACGTCAGGTACGTGTTGAGAAGATGAGCGAAAGCAAACCGTCCGATGACGCATCGTTACCTTGTAAAAGCGCTGTCAGAACCGAGGCCGTCAGTCAGCTTCGGGATAAGTCGGGACGACACCTGTTTACGGACCCGTCGGCAGCCGGTGTAAAGGCGGCATGATCTCAACGCAGGCTTTGGTATGGAACGTGAGAACCTTGTTCCGGATGTGAAGGGAAATGACAAATGGCAGACACCATGAGAAAGAATACCGATGCCGGAACGAGGGGCGGAGCGGCCCGTAGTAGTGTTGAAGCCTTTGTAATGAAGGTGGAGCGAAGGGGCGGCGTTATCCGGTTGACGAACGTTGCCAACCTGCGTTGCGGGGATGAGTGACATGACATCAACAAAACCGTATGGCATTGCGAAGCGCATGGTGTGGAAGGCTTACCAGTTGGTGAAGGCCAACCGCGGTGCTGCTGGCGTGGACGATGAAACCATTGCCATGTTCGAGCAGAACCTTTCGGGAAATCTGTACAAGTTGTGGAATCGGATGTCGTCGGGGTCGTACTTCCCGCCGCCGGTGAAGCAGGTTGAGATTCCGAAGGCCAAGGGCGGCACGAGAAAACTGGGGGTGCCCACGGTGTCGGATCGGATTGCTCAAACTGTGGTCAAGCTCATGATCGAGCCGACACTTGAGCCGGTGTTTCACCCGGATTCCTATGGGTATCGACCGGGCAAATCGGCGAAACAGGCAATTGCCGTGACGCGTACGCGTTGCTGGAAATACGACTGGGTTGTTGAGTTTGACATCAAGGCGGCGTTCGACCAGATCGATCATGTGTTGTTGTTAAAGGCGGTGCGACGCCACATCAAGGAGGACTGGATCCTGCTGTACATCGAGCGGTGGCTGACTGCACCGTTCGAAACTGCGGAGGGGACAAGTTTGTCCCGAACGCGGGGTACACCGCAGGGGGGAGTGGTCAGCCCGAACTTGATGAATCTGTTTATGCACTATGCGTTCGATAGCTGGATGCAGCGGACTTGGCCTCAGTCTCCCTTTGCGCGTTACGCCGACGATGCGGTGGTTCATTGCCGCAGCCTGGCGCAGGCGCAGGCCGTGATGCGAGCGATTGCAACACGGCTGGAAGAATGTGGCCTGACGATGCATCCGGAGAAGTCGAAGATCGTGTATTGCAAGGACAGTAATCGCACTGGCACTTATCCGAATGTGCAGTTCACATTCCTCGGTTTTACGTTCAGACCGAGGGAGGCAGTGGACAAATACCGCAGGCAATTTACCAGTTTTCTACCGGCGGTGAGCAGCGATGCGCTCAAGCGGATGAGGAAGACAGTGCGGAGCTGGCGAATACATCGACGAACATCGGCGACGCTTGATGAACTTGCGCAGCAATGCAACACGACGATACAAGGGTGGTGGAACTACTATGGGGCGTTCTATCGGACGGCGATGCACGGCCTTTTCGGCTACGTTGACCAACGGCTTGAGCAGTGGGCTCGACGAAAGTTCAAGAGGTTGCGGCAGCACAATCGGCGTAGTCATGAATGGCTACACAAGATGGCGGCCATCCACCCCAGATTGTTTGTCCACTGGCGTGTCGTTGGGACGAAGGTTGGATAACGGGAGCCGTATGAAGCGCGAGCTTCACGTACGGTTCTGCGAGAGGCTCGGGGCGAAACTCCCCGGGTCTACTTACCTCCGTCCTTCACCATGGGCGCGAGCGCCACGCTCGGCAGCCCGACGACCTGAATCTCGACCTTCGGATAGGTAGCGGAAAATTTCTTGAGGATCGACGGCAGCAGTGACGACGCATAGTCGTCGGGCACACCGATGACGACCCGGCCGGTTACGTCGGGACGGACCACCGCCGCCCAGGCTTCATCGCGCAAGGCGAGCATGCGCCGCGCGAAAATCAGCAGGACTTCGCCATCTTGCGTCGGGGTCACGCTTCTCGGCTTGCGCACGAAAAGCGGCTTGCCGAGCGCGGTTTCGAGGGTTTTGATCTGCATGCTCACCGCCGATTGCGAGCGATGGACGACTTCCGCCGCGCGACTGATGTTCCCCGTGTCGGCCACGGCCACGATCATTGTCAGAACGTCCAGATCAAGTGCTTTCATTGGTATCAGATAAATCGATAGATACCATCAATATTACGCGATTTTCTTAGATTTCCGCATCGTGCATAGTGCTGGAAAGGAGCCCATGCATGAACGCGCGAACCGACCCTTCAATACTTTCAGTCCCAGAGTTGTGCTTTGCCACCGTGCCCTCCGGCATCTGCGTGCCCTGTGTGATCAGTGGTTCGGGAGAGCCGCTGGTTTTCGTGCACGGATCGCTTTGCGATTACCGCTATTGGAGCAGTCAAACCGAATTCCTTTCGAAGCATTTCCTCTGCATTTCGGCTAGCCTCAGCCACTACTGGCCGGCTGACGATGCCTGCATTCAAGGAGAATTTGGCTGGAAGACGCATGTCGCGGAACTCGCCGAATTCATTGCGGCAATGGACCTCGGGCCGGTTCATCTGGTGGGGCACTCGCGGGGAGGGTGCGTTGCATTCCACTTGGCGCGCGAGTATCCGCGTTTGGTGAAGACGTTGACGCTCGCTGATCCGGGTGGTCCGTTGCAGATCGATGGGATGCCGGAAGCCTCGCTGCCACCTGCGACCAACGTCCTTCGCGCCAAAGTCGCTGATTTAATTGAAAGCGGTGCGATTGACGCCGGACTGGAACTCTTCGTCGACTCGGTGAGCATGCCCGGGTTCTGGCGCAAGAGTCCCGCCGGTTTCCGCACAATGGCGATCGACAATGCCGCCACGCTGCCGAAACAGTTTCGCGATCCGTTGCCGGCGTATTCACGTGACGCAGCGCGTGACGTGCAGTGCAGGACGTTGCTGATCGAGGGCGAAAAGAGCCCTCGTATGTTTCGCAACAACGTCGACAAGCTGGCGGGCTGGGTCGACCACGCGGAAAAACAAACCATCGCGGGCGCATCGCATGGGATGAACGTCGCGAAGCCCGGGGTATTCAACCGGCTTGTCCTCGCCTTCGTGAGTTCATGGTAGTGCTGTTCGTCGAGCTTGATCGCCTTCATCGGCAATGGGGTCATCGGTGACGTAGCCGCATACCGTATGCCAGGCAACGCGGACAACAATCAGAAAGAAGATCAACCATGGATCATTTCCTGCGCGCCAGCCTCGCGCGC
This sequence comes from Burkholderia sp. OK233, assembly GCF_900230185.1. GTDB lineage: Bacteria > Pseudomonadota > Gammaproteobacteria > Burkholderiales > Burkholderiaceae > Paraburkholderia. Next base: position 5,646,732 of record NZ_OCSR01000001.1, on the reverse strand, counting down.
GAGTTGCACGCGCGGCCATTTCTACGGATCGGTGGGCCGGTGGCGCTCGCGCACTTTGCCATCTATTCCGATGGTGATCTTTCGATTCACGAAGCACTCCTTCGATCGCTGTGCAGACTGACCGGCCTGGAGGTTCCTCTCGACGGAACGACGCATTACTCGGCACGGTGGAATGAGGAAAAGCAGTTGAAGTGGGAGAGGCACACGGAATTCTCCACTTTCACGTTTGTCGCGCAACGCCATGACGCGGACTACTTCTCCGATCTGCCGGCGGAACACGTTCCATCCGAGTGGTTTCACAGTTTTGAAGGCAAGCGGTTCGTCGCGATCCGGATGGAACTCGTGGCGGGCGACGCAGCCGGTGCGGCACGCCAGAACGTGCGGCAATGGATCGATGGTCCAATTCTGGTAGGCGGCAAGGTACTGGGAGGCGGACAGGTTTACTGCGACTGGACCATCCGGCCCGACGGCTTCTCGCGGTTTCTCGTGATCGACGATGGCTTTCGGGAAGAGCAGGGCGGACGTCTCCTGCAGCGCCTCTACGAGATCGAGACATACAGGATGATGGCCTTGCTTGCGCTGCCGGTCGCCCGCGAACTGGGCAGAACTCTCGACGAATTGCAGTCAGCGCTTCAGCCGTTAATGCACAGCATGGACCTGAGTCAGGGGCGCCGCACCGATGCCGAGTTGCTGGTGCGCCTGACGCATCTTGCCGTGCGCGTCGAGTCGCTGGCGGGCTCGAGCGGGCGCTTCAGCGCGTCGCGTGCCTATGAAAAACTCGTGCTTGCCCGCATTCAGGAACTGCGCGAAGAACGCATCGAAGGGATGCCGACGATCGCGGAATTCATGGAGCGGCGCTTCGCCCCCGCGATGGAGACGTGCAAGGCCATCTGGACGCGCCACGAACAAGTCGCTGGACGGGTGGCGAGAGCCGTCGATCTGCTGCGCACGCGCGTCAATCTCGCGCAGGAAGAGGACACGACCCGGTTACTGGAAGGCATGAATCAGACCGCGCGAAGTCAGTTGAGGCTACAACACGCGGTCGAGGGTCTGTCTGTCGCCGCCATCTCGTACTACGTGCTCTCCCTGACGTCGGCAGGATTCAAGGCGCTTCATATACTGCATTTTCCGCTCGATCCGGAACTGGCCGAAGGGCTCCTGATCGTCCCGGTCGTCTTGCTGGTCATGCTCACCATCCGGCGTAGCAAAGGTAGACACGCGGTGCGCAAATCGGAATGGCTGACATCCCAGACATCCGGAAGACCGAATTCCGAAGTTTGCGACTGAACCCCTTCTTCGTCGGATGACGTCGAAAAAAAGCGTTGGAAAATCAAAAGAATAGAAACGTGCATGAGCGCGCTCGCCTGGCATGGCCCTTGCAAGAACGCTGTCTGCCGACGGCCCTGGATCAAGACTGGGGAGTCGTGCCTGGACTGACATCTACGCGACCACGACGTCGCGCTCACGGAGACTATGCAATGACCTCACCTGGCAATTTAGCTGGTCTGCCCGCGCGATTGCGTGGCCTGGAACACGAGCCCCGTCGTTCGGGCAACCGGCTGTAGAAATATGACGGCACACTTCGGTACCCAACACTTTCTGATCAAGGGAATCACGTTCAGCGGTAAGACCTTCCGGCCCGGCGACTGGGCTGAACGGCTGACCGGCGTCATCACGCTGTTCGTTGGCGAACGCCGGCCTGGCATTCACATCGTCTGCACACGGTTAGCCATGCCAACCGTTCAGGCCAACGTCAAGTGCCTGCTGGTTTCCAGTGATCTTCAGCTGATTTGCCCGGCCGCGTTTGACTTCGTCGCGAGGTTCGCAGAGGGCAACGATTTGCCGATGGATTTTAGTGGCACGTCACCGTTTGAAGGACCGGACGAGCACGGTGTCGACGAGGTGGCAGGGGCCGCCATGACGAGCACATCGACGCCAATAGGCTCGCTACAGCGGCTACCCCAGGTATCAGATTGAAAAGGCCGGTGCATGCGGCATCCGTGATGCGCATGCGAGTCAAGGCGCCGGCGATCCGATGATCCTGGTTCATGCTGCTTTTTGCGGTGGCTGAGATTTCAGCCTGCTCTGCCGCCGAATTCTGAGTTTTGAGCCGGGCACCAATCGTCCTGCGCCTCGTGTCAAAAAAACCGTAGCGATAACAGGCACATAGCGGCGTGAAGAAATAGATGCCGATTGGCCCGACTCTTGCCTTGATCAGCCGACAAACGCCTCCGATCGGGACTGCCTAGCCCGCGTTCGGAAGCGACCTTAAAGCGGACAAGCGATCCGTTGCATGGTCGCGTATTAATCAGCTCGAAAGCCGTAACGCGTCATCGCGCTGCGTTAAGAGCCCTTGAACAGTCAGGAGACAAACGTGCACAGCACATCCCTCACGTCACAGCCAGAACCGGCACCCGTCATCGAAACCCAAACCCGCTTCTGGCCGGAAGGCTGGTGGAGATTGATGGAAATCCGGATCGGCATCATCCCGTTGCCAATCTATGTCGTGCTGTTCGCGTTGATCGCCGGCTTTGTGATCTCTGGCAAGGTGCCTGGCGAGATATCGATGGCGATCGCAGTACTGGCATTCTTCGGCTTCACGTGTGCGGAAATCGGCAAGCGCTTGCCGCTGTTCCGCAATATCGGCGCGGCTGCGATCTTTGCAACGTTCATTCCCTCCGCGCTGGCCTATTACCACTTTCTGCCGAAGCCGATCCTCACGCTGACGATGGACTTCACGAAGTCGACCAACTTCCTGTACCTGTTCATTGCATCGATCATTGTCGGCAGCATTCTCAGCATGGACCGCCGCGTGCTGATCCAGGGCTTCCTGAAGATTTTCGTTCCGCTCGCGGTCGGTTCTGTCGCCGCTGGGATCGTTGGAACCGCTGTCGGAACCGCGCTAGGACTCGGCGCGCACCATACATTCTTCTTCATCGTCGCGCCGATCATGGCGGGCGGTGTCGGTGAAGGTGCGATTCCCCTGTCGATTGGTTACTCAGAAATTCTTCATCTGCCACAAGGCGAGCTGTTTGCGCAAGTGCTGCCGCCGGTGATGCTGGGCAGCCTCACGGCGATTATCCTGTCCGGTGCGCTCGACATGCTCGGGAAACGCTTGCCGCACCTCACCGGGCAAGGGCGCCTCCAGGTTGGAGAGCAGGAGGAGATGGCTCCGATGCGTGATGAAATCACCGGACAGGTTGACGTCACCCACATCGCGGCAGCCGGCATCACGGCCATTACGCTCTATCTGCTGGGGCTGATGTGCCGCGACCTGTTCGGACTGCCTGCGCCCGTCGCGATGCTGTTCATCGCGGTGCTGGTCAAACTCGCGCGGGCGGTATCGCCGCCATTGCAGGAGGGTGCCTTTGTCGTCTACAAGTTCTTCTCGACCGCGGTGACCTACCCTTTGCTGTTCGCGATCGGCGTTGCGATGACGCCGTGGGACAAACTGGTCGCGGCGTTCACTCTGGCCAATATCGTCACTATTGTGGCAACCGTTGTGACGCTGATGGGGAGCGGCTTTGCGGTGGCGTTCTGGCTGAAGATGCACCCCATCGACACGGCGATCGTGAACGCGTGCCATAGCGGTCAGGGGGGCACCGGCGACGTCGCGATCCTGACGGCGGCGAACCGGATGCAACTGATGCCGTTCGCGCAGATCGCCACCCGCATTGGCGGGGCAATCGTTGTCACCGGGACACTGATCGTGCTTGCGCACTTTGGATGACGCGCCGGTGCGGCCAGGGTGTTGAACAGCCGCAGCCGCGAACGGGGTGTATGCCGGGCTGTACGCCGGATGGGCGATTTGCGAGAATTGGCCGGCGTCAGTCGCCTGTGAGGTTTCAATGAGGTCGTTCGTGCACGTGAGAGTGTGTGGTGTTCCGCTGTGGGGATGGCTGGCCGCAGCGGTGCTATACGCCGGCGTGGCTGGCGTAGCGATTGAGCTTGCGTGGCAGCGCTCCGTTAGCGCAATCGCGACGGTCGGCAGTTACCGTCTCGATCTCTACGCCGCGAGCCTGAAAAGTGAACTGGGCCGCTACGAAATGGTGCCCGGCATCGTTGCGCGGCAGGACAGCGTGCATGCGCTGTTGCGCGCGCGAACCGATGCGCAGCCGGCTGTTTTGCACGCTGTCGATACCTACCTGGCCGAGGTCAACCGCGAGGCGCGAAGCGTCGCGGTGTACCTGATCGAGCCGCATGGCACGGTGATCGCCGCGAGCAACTGGGATCAACCGCTGAGCTTTGTTGGCACTAACGTTTCGTATCGCCCGTACTTCAAGGATGCGCTCGCGCATGGCTCGGGGCGCTTTTTCGGCATCGGCACCAACACAGGCGTGCCAGGTCTTTATTATGCGAGCGCGGTGCGCGAGGCCGACGGGTCGATCGGCGCAGCGGCGGTCAAGGTCAGCGTCGATGCGCTTGAATCCGCATGGAGGGTGCCGGCCGAAGCGGCGATGGTCGTCGACGCGAATGGCGTGATTGTTATCTCCACGGTTCCAGCGTGGAAATTCACGGCGCTGAGACCCATCACGGCGGAGCGGCAGACGCAGATTCAGGCGTCGCGGCAATACGCGGGCCGAGCGGTTGAGCCGCTGCCGTATCGGCGGCTTGGCGACTGGGGCATGGCGGGCTGGTTTGCACAGTTTCCCGACTGGACCCATCCAGGCCACTACCGGCGCTTTCTTGCCCTGTCGAAACCGGCGCCACAAGCGGGCGATTCGATCATCGTGTTACTTGACGTCGCACCGGCACGGCACCAGCAATACCTCGCATTCGCTTTCGTCACCGGGCTCTTCCTGATCGCCGGCCTCTATGGCCTGTATGCGATCCAGCATCGTCGCGCGATTGCCGAGAAGCTGAACGCCCAGGATGCCCTGCGTGGCGCTAACGAGCGCCTGGAAGTCACCGTGCAGCAGCGCACCGCTGAACTGACCAGTGCCAACGCGAGGATGCAACAGGAAATCGCCGAACGCATCAGTGCAGAGCAGTCACTACGTGATTCGCAGCAGGAACTAGTGCATGCGGGCAAACTCGCGGTGCTAGGACAGATGGCAGCGGGGTTGACGCATGAACTGAACCAGCCGCTCGTCGCAATCAGGACACTGTCCGACAACGCCCGCACGTTTTTTGAGCGCAATCAGCCCGCATCGGCGATCGCCAATCTCGAACGTATTTCGCGCCTGGTCGACGGCATGGCGCTACTCACCGGCGAGCTGAAGACTTTCGCCCGCAGGCCGGGCATCGAACGGGTCCCCGTGTCGCTGAATGAAGCGGTGGAGCACGCCGTCCTGATTTACGAGTCACGGATTCGCGACGAACAGGTGCAACTCGACAAGCACGTTGCTGTGGGTACGACAGTGTATGCGGAGCCGAGCCAGTTGCAGCAGGTGATCGTCAACCTGCTTGGCAACGCACTTGATGCGGTCGCGCCTGAGGCGCGGCGTACGATTACCATTGATGCGCACGAGGCGGACGAGTACGGCCGCGTGGTGTTCACTATCGCCGATAGTGGCACTGGCATCGTCCCCGAGGTGCTGGCTCATCTGTTCGAGCCGTTTGTTACGACAAAACCGCGGGGGCGGGGCCTCGGGCTGGGTCTGGCGATCACATCGCGGCTTGTCGAGGGTTTCGGCGCCCGTATCTCGGCTGCGAACCTTCCCTGCGGTGGCGCGCAGTTCAGGATCGATTTTGTGGCGGCAACGGTGCAGGGGACAGCCAATGGGCGATGAGATTCGTGTTGTAGTGGTTGAAGACGACGAGAACGTCCGGCTCGGCGTCGAGCAGGCTGTTGCGCTTGCTGGCTATCCGGTTCAGGGCTATGAATCGGCGAGCGCGGCGTTGGCCGTGGTTGCGCCGGGCGCACCGGTGGTGATCGTGTCCGATGTCCGGATGCCGGGCATCGACGGACTGCAATTACTCGAACGTGTGCTGGCGGTCGACGCGCAGATTCCAGTGGTGCTGATCAGCGGTCATGCGGACATCTCGACAGCGGTCGGCGCGATGCGCCGCGGCGCCTATGACTTTATTGAAAAACCGTTCTCGTCGGAACACATCGTGAGCCGGGTCGCACGCGCCGTTGAGAAACGGCGTCTTACGCTCGAAGTAGAGGGTCTGCGCGACGCGCTGCGTAACTGGCACGGTATCGAAGCCATGGTGCTAGGCAAGTCGCCTGCGATTGCCGAACTCCGCAAGAAAATCCTGCGGCTCGCGGATACCTCTGTTTCGGTACTCATCACAGGCGAGACGGGGACCGGCAAGGAACTGATTGCGCGTGGGCTGCACGACTTCGGTCAGCGGCGCGACCGTCATTTTGTTGCGCTCAACTGCGGAGGGTTGCCCGAGCAGCTCTTTGAAAGCGAACTCTTCGGTCATGAGGCAGGGGCCTTTACCGGCGCGCTCAAGAGTCGGGTCGGCAAGATCGAATGGGCTCACGGCGGCACGCTCTTTCTCGACGAAATCGAAACCATGCCGGTTGCGCTGCAGATCAAGCTGCTGCGTGTTCTGCAGGAACGCCACATCGAGCGGTTGGGTGCCAACGAGTCAATTCCGGTCGACTGCAGGATCGTCGCGGCGTCCAAGGCGGACCTGACAGAACTGGCGAAAGAAGGGCGCTTCCGGTCGGATTTCCTCTATCGGTTGAATGTCGCGCAGATCGACCTGCCGCCGTTGCGCGAACGCCGCGAAGATATTCCCTTGTTATTCGAGCACTTTGTGCTCGCAGCGGCCCGGCGCTTTGGGCAAGTCGCACCGACCCTCTCGGTCTCGCAGGTGTCCGAACTGATGGCACATCAATGGCCGGGCAATGTGCGCGAACTGCAGAACGTCTCGGACCGCTTCGTGCTGGGCCTGGTTGGCGACACGCTCATCTCTGATGCGAACCCGGCGGGGATATCCGGCACACTTGCTGAACAGACAGCACGCTTCGAACGGCTATTGATCGAAGAAATGCTGCAACGCCATCACGGCAATGTCGGTGCGGCCAGCGCTGCGCTTGGCATGCCGCGCAAGACGCTGTATCACAAGATCCGCCAGTTCAGGATCCCGACCCGGGAACCGCAGGCGGAATCGGAGTGATACGGTCTACGGCCGCTGCGTAAATTCTCGGATATCAGTGATTACACTTAGTTGTACAAATGGTACGGGAAAGGTGGCTGAAGGATCGAAGTAATTAGGATTACGCCCATTGGTTGACCTGCGCTGTCATCTGGATATCCAGACCGCAGTCCTCCCACGCGACAAAACGAACATTTTTCAACGTTGTAATCAGAGGAGACGATCTTGAAGAAAAAGTATCTGGCTTTGGCCGTTACGGCAGGCGCCTTTGCCGCAACCGGTGCGCACGCACAGTCGAGCGTCCAGCTTTACGGCCTGATGGACCTGAGCTTTCCGACCTATCGGACGCACGCGGATGCGAACGGCAATCATGTCATTGGTATGGGCAACGACGGCGAACCGTGGTTCAGCGGTAGCCGCTGGGGCCTGAAGGGCGCGGAAGACATCGGTGGTGGAACGAAGATCATTTTCCGCCTTGAGAGCGAATTCGTTGTGGCCAACGGCCAGATGGAAGATCCGGGCCAGATCTTCGACCGTGACGCATGGGTGGGCATCGAGAACGACACGTTCGGCAAGATCACTGCAGGTTTCCAGAACACGATCGCGCGCGACGCATCGACGATCTATGGCGACGCGTACGGCTCGGCGCGCCTGACGACGGAAGAGGGTGGCTGGACCAATTCGAATAACTTCAAGCAGATGATTTTCTACGCGGCCAGCGCGACCGGCACACGCTATAACAATGGCGTGGCGTGGAAGAAGCTGTTCAGCAATGGTATTTTCGCCAGCGCCGGCTACGCATTCGGCAACTCAACGAGTTTCGGCTCCAATTCCAACTACCAGGCAGCGCTCGGGTACAACGGCGGCGCGTTCGACGTGTCGGGCTTCTATAGCCATGTGAATCGCGTCGGCTTTACAAACCAGACGTTCTCAGTGGGCGGCAACTACACGTTCGGTATTCTGCGCGCCAATGCGGGTTACTTCCGTTACCTGGGCAATCAGGGTGCGCTCGGCCAGCGTCAGGACAACGCCTGGACGGCGTCGCTCAAGCTGTCGCCCAAGGGGCCGTTCGACTACGAACTCGGCTATCAGCAGATGCGCGTGAAGAACGCCGCTTACAACGTGGACGGCGATATCCCGAACGCGAACATCGGCGCTTTCGACCCGACGTCAGGCCTTCACAACGGTTACAAGGAAACGCTGTACTGGTCGGCGTTCTATCACCTGTCGAAGCGCACTGAAGTGTATCTGGCCGGCGACTACATGAGGTTGCATGGCGGCTACACCGTCGGATCCACGTTCGGCTCGACCAACCAGCTCGAACTGACCACGGGCGTGCGCACGCGCTTCTGATCCAGGAATCAGATTCGCTCTGAACCGTTCATCGATGTGCTCCTACTAGCGGCGGCGGACTTATCCGCCCGCCGCTTTTTTTTGGCTCGCCGGGTCGAGGAAGACAGCCATGTTCAGAAATATCACTATCCGGACCGCTCTGACCATCACGATTGCCGGCTACACGGCCGCGTTGATGCTTGTGATCGCAACGTCGATTGCGGGCCTGGAAACGGCCAACACGGCGCTCGACAGGATGTACAGCGAAGAGACGGCTGCGCTGCGACACCTTGGCGCCAGCAGCGAAGCGCTTCTGCAAGTGCGGGTCGATCTCGGTGCGTACGAACAACTCGTCGCGCAGGGAAAGCCAACCGATGCGGTGCTCGCGCGAGTGCATGCCGAGCAGACGGCTAGTAATCGCGAGCTGGCGGCCTATGCCGAGCAACCGCCGTCGAATGAGGCTGAAAGGAAGCTCACCGATGCGCTGCGCGCGAAGCGCGAGCTATTGATGAAACAGGCACTTGCCCCTGAAATCGCGGCGCTCGACCAGAACGATTTCATGTCGTTCCGGACGACGCAACGGCAGGCGCCCGACACGCTGTTTGGTGACTACCGGAACGCCGTGCGCGCGCTCGAGGATTTTCAGGCAGAGCAGCAAAAAGCACGCTTTGCATCGGCGCAACAGCATTTTCATATGCTGCTCTGGCTGTTCGGCGCGATCGGGTCCGCCGCAATGATCCTCGGCCTCTTCGCGCGATCCGCGTTGACGAATTCGATCGTGCGGCCTATCGATGCCGCTATTCGTCATTTCGAGCGCATTGCTGCGGGTGATCTGGCGAGTGAGATCGCAACGCTGCGCGTCAACGAAATGGGCCGCTTGATGACCGCACTCGGCCGGATGCAGGCGGGGCTCGTTGCTGCCGTGAGTCAGGTGCGCGAGGGAACGGCGGCGATCACGCATGGTGTGGGCGAGATCGCGAGCGGCAATGCCGACCTGTCGACGCGTACGGAGCAGCAGGCGGCGACGCTGGAGAAGACCGCATCGAGCATGGAAGAGTTGACGGCGACGGTCCGGCAAAATGCCGATAACGCTTGGCAGGCCAGTACGCTCGCGGAAAATGCGTCGGAGATCGCGGCACGCGGCGGCGAGGTTGTGGGCCAGGTTGTCGACCTGATCGCGGACATGTCGTCGAGTTCAAAGCGGATCGTCGATATCATCGGCGCGATCGAGGGCATCGCGTTCCAGACCAACATACTCGCCTTGAATGCGGCCGTCGAAGCTGCACGGGCCGGCGAGGAGGGACGCGGATTCGCGGTGGTCGCGGGCGAAGTGCGCGCGCTCGCGCAACGTTCGGCCGCTGCCGCGAAGGAGATCAGGGAACTGATCGGCGATTCAGTTGCGAAGGTGAGGAACGGCGCCGAACTGGCAACTCGCGCCGGCGAGACTATGGCCGAAATCGTCACGGCAGCCCGCAACGTGACCGGTATCGTCAGCGAGATCAGTGCTGCCTCCGAAGGGCAATCGCACGGTATTGATCAGATCAATACCGCGATGACGCAGATGGACAATGCGACGCAACAGAACGCCGCGTTAGTCGAGCAAGCCGCAGCGGCTGCGGCGTCGCTGGAAGATCAGGCGCGCGCGCTCGTCGATGCGGTGGCCGTGTTCAGGCTGCGCGAAACAGGCAAGTTGTCAGCGGAGGAACCCAGCGGACAGCACTGGCGCGCGCCCGAGCCATCGACTGCAGACGCATGACGGCAGCCGACAGAGGCGAACACTACCTGATCAGTGGCCTCACGCACCAACGGACAGTCTTCCGGCCGGTCGACTGGGCCGAGCGTCTGATGGGCGTCATCATCCTGTTCGTCGGGGAGCGTCGGCCCGGCATTCATATTGCCTCGACGCGCCTCGCCATGCCTGTCGTCGATACTGGCGTGAAATGCCTGATTGTGTCCGGTGAACTCCGAAGCGTTTGTCCGGAAGCCTTTGCCTTCGTTGTCCGGTTTGCCGAAGACAATGATCTGCCGGTTGAGGTTCGTTTCTCGTCCGGCGACGGGGCTGGCTGGTCGGGTCCGGCTCCGGTCGACTGATTCGCGCCGTACAGGTGCGACGCGGCGCCGCGTGGGGCGGCCAATCGGTCGAACCGGCCGCGGCCCGACCAGCCGTGGCGACTGGAGGTCCAACTCATAGTCTGGCCAGTGTTGATGGTGGTGTAAATGGTGGTGTAAATCCGACACTAAACGACGGCGCAAGGTTGCGTAAAAGCCTCAACAACGGGGCCGATCGTTGGCACCTGTTGTGGAGTGTGCTGGTCGTCAGCCAAAATGGATCGGCGTCGGGAGGGGTTATCGGGGGGGGCGCACTGCTCATGTTGCAATTCGTTGAGTGGAATCCAGTAGTACGTGACGAGTCGTTCGCAATGCACCAGCCGGTCCGATAAGCGAGACGAAAGGCGGCGTTCGGAAACACCTCAGATCATTCTCCAAACGGTTTGTTGTAACGACGGTGCTCGCTGAACTATGCCTGCGGCTGACGAGATCGAACCGTAAATCGGCGTTAAGGTTCGAACATCGTCAATCACGACCGCTCCAGCGCCCGAATGAGGCTTAAGTCGGTTGGCTGTTCCATTGCTCCCCGAACCCCAGCTTCGGTCCGATCCGGCAGCACTTTTCGCTAACGCGACATTTGCTGCACGCTTCGCTCTATTGCAAACATCTCGGCGAACGCTTCGTCGCTTGGCAACGCTTCAACGATCTCACCGAGAATCCGACCGGCTTCTGAAGAACAGGTCAACCCCGCAATTCAACGACGCGATCAATTTAACGTGGCAGCGCCGGCGCGTGGCGAGAATCGTGGAGGCAGGCAAGAGAGGTTTGATTTGCGGCATTGCTATGCGTGACGTAGATTCCCTCTATCGGCTACCTTGAACACCGCAACTGTATTCTTGAGATGCGCAGCCTGGCCTTCAAGTGATTGAGCCGCAGCCGCAGCCTGCTCAACGAGCGCAGCGTTCTGTTGCGTCACTTCGTCCATTTGACCAACAGCCTGGCTTACCTGCTCAATACCACGGCTTTGTTCTTCAGAGGCGGCGGCGATTTCCCCGACAATATCGGAAACCTGCTTGATGGCCTGCTTGACCTGCCCCATGTTGGCCTCAACTTCTGTCGCCTGTTTCGAGCCTTCCTGAATCACGGCTACAGATGAGCCGATCAGGTCCTTGATTTCCTTCGCGGCGGTAGCGGACCGCTGGGCCAAGCTGCGAACCTCACTGGCAACCACTGCGAAGCCGCGTCCCTGTTCACCGGCACGAGCAGCTTCAACAGCAGCATTCAGTGCCAGAATGTTTGTCTGGAAAGCAATGCCTTCAATGACGCCGGTGATTTCGGAAATCTTGCTTGAGCTACTGCTGATCTTTCCAATTGTCCCGACCATGGCCTGAACTGCGTCGTTACCTGTATCGGCCATGTCCGTGGCCTTTGTCGCCAGCGCGCTCGCCTGCCGGGCATTGTCAGCGTTCTGCTTTACCGTCTCGGTCAACTGGGTCATGCTCGCGGCTGTCTCTTCAAGCGACGCAGCCTGCTCCTCGGTGCGCGCAGACAGATCCATGTTGCCCGATGCGATCTCACTGACGGCGACGGTAATTGTTTCACCGCCCGAGCGAACAGTCGCTACTGTCTCGGAGAGGCGCGACTTCATGTCCGCAAGCGCATACAGCAACCGCCCCATTTCGTCGTTCGAAGAGACCAGCACCTCGCGGCGAAGATCCCCTTCGGCCATTTCGGTGAAATGTTTCAGCACCGCATCGAGTGGGTGGTTGATCGCGCGGGTCAACGCCAATGCCGCGAGAAAGGACGACACGAGTGCAAATATGATCAAGGTATAGGCAACTGTAGTGAGTCTTGCATACCCAGTTTCGGCGTCTTCGTAAGCCTGCTTGCCCCGCGCGTTCAGTAGCGCTTTCAGTGCGTCGTTCGCGCTAACGAAGGCGGTATATGCTTTGCCAACGCGGGTCGCTTCGGTGTAATAGTCCGTGGATCGGGTGTCGCGTACGATGTTCGAAAACGCCGCAAACGCTTCTTCAAGAATCTTGCGTTTGTCTGACACGGTCATAGCGAGATGCGTCGCCTCGTCATCGGAGGGCCTCGCCAGATACGTGCGCCATGCCTCATCCGAGGCCGCCCAGTACTGCCGGCCCTTTGCCAGGTCCTCGACAACCAGGTCAGGTGTCGGGGCAAGCGGTGCGCGCAGCACTACCGCGCGCGCGCGACCGATCTGGATCTCGGTGTCGCCAAGCAGGCGGACACCGACCAGTGCGTCACCGTACACTGAGCGAAGACTAAGCACTGCGCCGCGCATTCCGACCAACGCCACGATGCCCAAGGTCACTACGAGCGCCGCAAGAAAGGTGACCGCCATTCGCAAACGTAATCTGATCGACAGATTTTTCAATATCTTTACTCCCTGCAGTGCTTTCATTAACGCCACGCTGGCCGTTTTGGGCCGCAGCCGGCGCCATGAGAGAGTGATCGGCATGTAGTGGATTAAATGAAGGGCTGACAAATATTGCCCCTTCCAGATAGCGCTCGCGAAGGCATTGTGACAATGTCCCCGGATGACCCTGAGTCGGTCCACCTCGCGCGTGATCGTCTCCGGTCGTGCCACACCAAGCCTATACAGGAATTGGACGCAAAGCATGACATGCCGTAGCAGCGCGCTGCGACATCTGTATTTAGCTCAAATGCGACACTATAATTTGGCGCCCACACCAAAAATGTTGATCATAAACATTATGTAAAACTAAGGATTCCTGATGAAATTAACATGCAAACTTGCCCTGATAGAGGATCATCTCAAGATCCGGAAATTTGCGCACGTTAAGCTGGGCACGTGCCGTCTTCGACGGTGCGCAAACCTGTTGCCTTTGAAATTGATAACGCAACTGGTTTGCGCAACCTTCGCCCGGCCGCCGTATCGATCACGCGCCGACGTAGCTTAAACGTTCGTTTGCGCAACGAGATGACCAACGGCAGTTGACCACAACGGCTACCGCTTTTCGCCAGTCCCGCCAATTGGCCTCTAGTAGCACTAGGGTATACACCTATAAAGAAGTGCATTGTGTATATATTTAACAAAGTTAGAATGTTTTCTCTAATTACGTACCGCACAAGCCCGGGCCGGGTGAAAGGCGGTGGACCGGCTCTCACGATCCCGCAGCGGGCTTTTTCGGCCCGACATCCGTCGGGCGAGTGTTGAGTTGAACAATGGAGAGCACAGATGAACGTATTCGCACCCGAGCAACTCGTTGCGGCGCATCGCGCCAACATTGCCATCCTGTTCGCCCTGACGAATCAGGCGTTCCAGGGCTTTCAGAGACTGGTCGAACTCAACCTGCAGGTCGGCAAGTCAGCGCTTGCCGAAGGCGAAGAGAACTGGCAGGAAGCGCTGTCCGGCAAGACTCCGGTGGAGCTCCTCACCCGCCAGGCCAGTTCCACGCAGCCGGCCGCCGAGAAGGCGCTGGCGTACACCCGTCATCTGTATGACATCGCATCGGACACCCAGGCCGAATTTGCGAAGGTTGCACAGGCGCAATACGAACAACACCGCAGTAATACCCAAACGCTCGTCGACAACCTCGTCAAGAACGCGCCAGTTGGTACGGAAGCCACGACCGCAGCGCTCAAATCGGCGTTTTCGGCGGCCGATACTGCGTACGAGACGGTGCGCAAGGCCGCCGAGCAGGCCATCGACGTGGCTAAAGGCAACTTTGCCGCCACGGCCGCCGCTGCCTCGAAGGCTGGCCAGCAAGCCGCTGCGCAGGTAGCGCGCGTCGCAAAACAGTCGTAATTGACCGGTGGCGCAGTGGTCGTCGCGACACTGCGTATCTGCCTGCGCGCTGTGACCAGCCGATCAGGCTGGTCATACGAGTCGGACCGTGCACGACCGCGCTTCCGGAGTGTGCTGCGCGTCCGGCCGGATCGGCGGGGGCACGGAATGGTGGAGGCTGCACAGAACGCTCCATTCCTTTTGCGAGCTTTATGTCACGGCGGGCGGTAAACCTCCCTTCCGTCCCGGCCATTCGCACAGCGCCATGGTCGCCCTGAATGTCAGCACGCCCCGCTTCGCTATGCGTAGTTGGATGCACGGACACGGCACTCGCGCTTGAGCGCGACCAGCCGTTCAGATCAGGTAAAACGGCGCGCGCGAGGCGAACTATGGCCCGCAGGCGGACCGAGTTTCATTCGCGCAATACCACAAGCCAACAAAAACCCGCGCAATTCAGACAATGCTGAATCTGTCCTCCAGCTCCGCTGGGTGGCGACGCATTGTGGCAAAGCCAATGGCCGTGTGTGCGGGACGGCCATTGGATATTCATGATTCTCGCAAGATATATCACGATTACGGATTTAAGCATGACTAAACGAATCGCTGTAGTGACGGGCGGCATGGGCGGCCTCGGAGAAGCGATCAGCACGAAACTGCATGACGCGGGTTATGCGGTGGTAGTTACTCACTCACCAAATAACCCCGGCGTGGCCGACTGGCTTGCCAGCATGGAGGCCCAGGGCCGCAGCTTCCGTGCGTACCCGGTCGACGTGGCCGACTACGACTCATGCCAGCACTGCGTGGCGAGGATTCAGGCTGACGTCGGCCCCGTCGACATTCTGGTGAACAACGCCGGTATTACGCAGGACATGACGCTCAGGAAGATGAACAAAGTCAACTGGGACTCGGTCATGCGCACCAACCTCGATTCGGTCTTCAACATGACCAAACCGCTGTGCGAAGACATGGTCGCGCGCGGGTGGGGCCGCATCATCAACATTTCGTCCGTCAACGGTTCGAAAGGCTCCGTCGGCCAGACCAACTATGCGGCGGCGAAGGCCGGCATGCACGGCTTCACCAAATCGCTGGCGCTAGAAGTGGCGCGCAAAGGTGTCACCGTCAACACGGTTTCGCCCGGCTATCTCGCCACCAAGATGGTCACGGCGATCCCGCAGGAGATCTTGGACACGAAGATCCTGCCGCAGATTCCGGCCGGTCGTCTCGGCAAACCGGAGGAAGTCGCCGCGTTGATTCTCTACCTGTGCTCGGACGATGCCGGTTTCGTGACCGGATCGAACATTGCCATCAACGGTGGCCAGCATATGCATTGAGACGGCTGGCCCTCAGATCGCGGCGTCATCGCCACAAACGATCTTCGTTTGTGGCGATGAGCAGGCGATGCTGCGCTTCCGCATGTTCTGGGGGAATCGTCGTTCCGGTGCGAGACCTGGCGGCGATCCACTCGTATCGCGCCGCATTCCATCGGTGCTGAAGCGCATCAATACGCAACCTGGAAAAGCGCGAAAAAGAGCTGGCGGAGGCACGCGATGGCGCAGAACCATGAGCAGCAGGAATTCTTTCATATCCGCAGGATGGTGCTTGAACTTGAGCGGCTGGTCCAGAACCTCGATGACGTTGGCCGGGAAGTCCCGGTCATGCAACCTGAGTACTGGCGAATCCGGATCAATGCGTTGCTGGCTAGACCGGCAATTTCCGGATCCACCGTTGCTCAGGCATCAGTGTTGTTGACGAAACTGGACGGCATTGCCGATGCACTGAGGAATGCGAGATGATGTATTGCGATTGCCGGTTGTCGCCGCCTACCCTGAACTTTTAATGGACAGTCGCAGGCAGAAAGGAGTTCGCCATGATCGAATCCTGGATGGGCGTGGTTGTCGGTTCGTTTGCGCTCGCAATCGCAGCGATGCTGGTCATGGACCACTATCGCCGCGAACATCTGCGGGAGCGACTGCTCAGGCGGATGGATCATCGTCACTGCTGGGACGTGATGCGGCGTCGGCGTTGACAGCGCCGCCCGTCTGCGGGCGCGCGTTCGTGTTTGCCAGAAACGAGGATCCGGGCCGATGTCGCCCGGCAGCGAACGTGACAAGCGATCCACACATTGCCGGCGCGATGCGCGGGCGACCACGGCAACAAGGCAACGGGCAACCGTCGACCTGGGGATCACTGAAATGACATATCCAGACAAGCATCCGCCTGATGCCACCCCGTCGAGCATCACGGTGCGGGCTGCCGCAGGTCAACTGAGGATCGTTCCGGTCTGGCAGGCTTTGGGACAACACGCCGCGCAGGCGAAACGGACCCGGCTTCGCCACAACGAAAAGCACAACTTTGACGAAATGACGGTCACGTTCGAGTCGGTGTCACCCGAGGATCTGGCCGCAATCGCCAGTCGATTGAGTACCCTTTCGTCGGTTATGGTCGCTTCGCTCCACCCTGCACAGGCATCGCTTCCCAACGTCTGCGGTGAGGCTGATCCCGGGGCGTGAGCGATCGCCTCAACCGCCGCCCGGGACCGACGTGATCCGCGTGATGAACTTCACGCGGTGCAGCCGATCCACACCCGAACAGTCAGTTGGGGATATCGCTCGCGGCATCGACAGGACTGGTGCACGTCGGCGATCTCGTGCGCGTGGAACCATCAACACTTTATCAGGACACCATGAGACTTACCGACGAACTCCGCGTGCTTCTGAAAGCACATACCACGCAACCAGGACTGATTAATTTCGCGGGAGCCGCGAGCCGACCTGCTGCGGTGACTTTGGGCGGGCCGATGGCTTAAAGGAAAGGGAAGCAACGATGATCAGCGACATCGCGCTATTGTCGCGACCGGTCCGCACTGCAGCGCCTGGCAGCGTCATCGGTTTCGAAAGGACGCGGCTGAACCGCGCTGCCGGCCCGCGCACTCACATGCTGGTGTGGGTCGGTGCTTCGTTGACGATGCTGGTCTCAGCAGGCAAGCGTCATCCTTGACCCCATCCCGGGTGGCTGCGCAAGTGGTATCGGTAATTGGCTTTCGTGGTGCCCGGTCGATCCTCCTCAGGGGTGGGGTTGTGCGCGGTTTGACGACGGCTGCCAGCTTGTAGTCGGTGGCGGAGATCGGTCTGGCCGTCGGCGGGGACATGTATGCGGCGGCGTTCGGTGCAACGATCATCATTCTCGATATTCTCGCCGGTGTTAAGCCGCTTGAACGCCGGTTTCTCGCAGTGCAGCAGCAACGCAGTATTCACGTGTTGGTGGATCCCGGCAGTATGTCGCTCGACGGCTGCACCGAGTTTTGGGCAACGGAAGTGTGCGCGTGAAGCAGTCTATCGCGCGACAATCTCAGGATGATGCGGATCTCGACGAGGTATCCATCGCGCTGCCGCGGGTGACAGCCAGCGAGTACGAGGCAATATGCGCATGGCTGGAGGGCATGCCTCGAGTGCGTGAGTGCCGGCGCGGCTAACCATTCTGGAGGGTCGAATGCTACGGACCTATCAGTACAAGGATTTCACGATCGAGGTCACCGTGCAATCCGATTTCAGTGGGGCTCTGAAGGATGAGCGAGCGTTAGCCACCTACGTGGTGGTCGTCACAATCGCCCGAACGGGAGCACAGGTTGCTATATTTTCGCCGCTGCGTCTCGGGGATTCCAGCGGCCGGTCCTTTTCGACTGAAGGGGAGGCTTTGATGACTGGCTACAGCGCCGCGGGACGCATCGTTGACGATCTTTTAGGCGCGGAAGCTCCCAGGTGATTTCACCGGTTTGCGTTTGAATGACGAGCGCCGCCGAAGTCGATGATCATCTTTTCTTCGAGCGCCCAATTCGCCCGCAAGTAATCGTCAGGTTACCGCAGGCTCGCCGTGGGTCCGATGATCGAGATAGATGTGCCTCGCCGAGGTGGCAGTTCAGCCAGGATGGCGCAACTGATTGCGAGCGAAGAGGGGTAGTCGACACAACGCCTGACCGAATCGGGTCGACCTGAGACGGCCGTCATCCGTCTCAGTGCAACCAATTTCGGAACGTTCGACATCGACCTCCAGATAAGCAACAATCGCGGAATTCCCTCCTGAGGAATTTTGGGTTTTGACAGCCCGTTCGACGCGACGTAACCGTTCGAGTTTGAGTTATGCGGGAGAATTCACCATATGTCAGCATCGGCGTTTGTCGCTAAGGTCCCCGCGGTTGAGTCAGTGGTTGGAGATTTGCGTGACCAATTCGACTCGGCCGCCAAGCTGGGTGTCCCTGCACACATCACGATACTTTTTCCCTTCATGCCGCCCGAGGAAATAACGCCAGGCGTGCTTCAACAGGCCCAGGAAGCGTTAAGTGTGGTGCCATCCTTCGTCTTTTCGTTGGGTGAGATTGGACGGTTTCCCACCACGACCTACCTTTTACCCGCCCCAGCAAGTCCCTTCGTCGCATTGACTACAGCGCTTGTCAGGCGCTTCCCCGCATTTCGTCCCTACGGTGGCGAACACCGAGAAATCGTTCCGCACCTCACCGTGGCTCACGGCGATCCGTCACACGCGAAAGTTGCAGCCGCGGAACTGGAGTGGCGGCTCGGTGCTTCGCCGCTGGTTCAAACGGAATGCACTTCTGTGGCCCTGCTCGAAAATTCGTCTGGTCGTTGGGATGAAATGCATGTCTTCCCCCTCCCAAGTGCCGGTGTCCTTTGAAGTTTCAATCAGTGCTCGATCCGAGGTCCGCACCGACTATGCGTGAGATGAAAGAAGTTGCAGGGGGCAGCCTGCGTTCGGCCATCAAGCGACAGCCACCCCCGATGCTCGGACGACCGCTTTTCGGTTGAACCCGCCGGTTGGTGTTGACCTTACATGGTCGACAAGCTGAGTCTGGTCCTCAGACGCAGCCCCTCGAACGCGATCGGTAAAATGACGTCGACGCGACCGCGCTACGGATATATCGTAAGAGGACGAGCGTTCTCGTACGGTCTGTTCAAATACCTCGAAGCGGAATTGCTAGCGGCCTCACCTCGAAAAAAGAAATCCGTTGTTTCAACTCGACCGTCTGCCGAACCAGCGAGGCCGCGGCGGCCGACGCCTGCTCGACTAGGGCCGCATTTTGCTGCGTAACCTCATCCATCAGTGAGACTGCCTGATTGACCTGCTCGATGCCGGAGCTTTGCTCGCGGGATGCGCTTGATATCTTGCTCATGAGCGCCGTAACCTGAGCAACGGTCGTGCTTGCCTGGCGCATGGACTCGCCCGCTCCCTGAGCAAGCAACGCCCCGCTCGTCACCCGTTCATTTGAAGTCAGGATCAGATCCTTGATTTCTTTCGCGGCCTCCGCACTGCGTTGTGCCAGCATGCGGACCTCTGACGCCACCACTGCAAAGCCGCGCCCCTGTTCGCCCGCACGGGCAGCCTCGACAGCCGCGTTCAGCGCCAGTATGTTGGTCTGAAACGCTATGCCCTCAATGACACCAATGATGCTGCTCATTTGCTGGGCGCCCGTCGCCAGCTGATTCATCGTCCCGGCAACACGACCCACCTCCGTGCTACTGTCGCCAGTCGCTTCGGATGCGGCGCTCGCCAACGTGCTCGCCTGCATGGCATTCTCGGCAGTGTGTTTAACGGTGGCTGTCAGTTGCTCCATACTTGCCGCCGTTTCTTCTAGGGACGCGGCCTGTTGCTCCGTGCGACGTGACAGGTCGTCATTGCCGGCCGAGATCTGCGCAGATGCTGTCGCAACAGACTCGGCGGTCTGGTGAACGTGACGGACGACGTCGGAGACCCTCTCATTCATGCTGCGCATGGCGTCCAGCAATTGCCCCGTTTCGTCAGCGCTGTCGACAATGATCTCGCTAGTGAGGTCACCGTTTGCGACTGCCCTGGCGACAGTCACAGCAGCCCCGATGGGACGGGTGATGCTTCGGGTCATGAAAACGGCGAGCAACGTCGCGGCAATCAGCGCTGCAATCGTAACCACTACGACAGCGACTTCTGCGACATGCGCCAACTCGGTAATCGCCGCGCCCTGTTCGGTCGTGCGCTGGATGACGATCTGTATCAGTGCGTCCAGCGCCTTTCCGATCGGCTTGTCTGCGCCGGCGACGCTCCTGTCCCGAACATCAATTGCCGCCCCTGACTCCACAAGTGGAGACAGTCGGTCCATTGACGCCCGATATGCACTCGTTGCGTCGAAAAGCGCCGCACTTGCCGTCTGTTCGTCCGGGCCGAGACGCCCTCCGGTCTCAAGCGCTTTGACAGCAGCATCGATGTCGTCCAGGTTCGCAAGAAACTTCGCCCTGTAGTCGCCTCCACGAAGCACATAGTCCTTGTAATTATGAACGGCATCGCCAAAGGTACCTTTGGCGCGCTGCAGAACCTTTAGCTTGGTGAGGGTGACCGATTCAAAATCGGTCCATTCGTTTGTGATTCTTGTGAGCTCGACGAATGCCGTCGTACCGAGCACTACTGTGAGTAAGGCCGCCAGGGAGAATGCGATTGCGAGACGCACTCCGATGCGGAGATTTCTGAAACGAAGGAAAGTACCTGTCATGATTTCTCTGTATCCTGGCCGTGAAAATCGAGGTTCTCTTCAGACGAGTCGCCGTTGATCTCATCGAGCCGACAAAGCCCCAGCGGATTCCGGCAGCGTGCCATGCATCATGTATTACGGCCCGATTCGGCACAGCTTTAAGATACGGGAGGCCTTGGAGGACACATGCAAAGGTTTGCGACCGGATTATTTTTTCCATCAGAATTTACTGACAATCGACGAAGCCGTTTCCTAGTCGCGAGGTTGCCTAATTACCATTCAGGCAGTGCGCTGGCGTTTCCGCTCGTGATTTCGACATTGGTGGCCACAATTTCCTGAGAGGACGCATAAGACAGGCAAACGGGAGATTTTGGACGTGAATCGGCGCTGCGCCTAAAAGATAATCGAGCAAGAAAAGAAGCAGGAATTCAGTGAGAAATTGGTTTCCCATTGGCAGGCGCTGGTGCATCGAGCGCGGTGCGATTCACGCCCCTCTGCAAGTAACCGCTGACGTGCCGCTTTATGAATGGCCGCTTCAAAGCAGCACGACCGGGTGGAACGGCTCAGCTGCCACCGATCATCGACAGGCGAAAGCCGGTGGTGACCGGGCCGATGCAGCAATGCCAGATTTCCGCTCTGTCAATAGCAGAAAAACAGGTTCGCCATCGAGCGTATCCGAATCACTCAGAGGCGGTTGCTCGTCATGTTGAGCGCGCGCCGTTCGTTCGATCCGCCACGTTCAAGATCGCTTGCCGGTTAGCGATCGAACGTTATTGGCTTTCGTGACCAAAAAGATCATCGACGATTCGCCGTGCAGCGCTGTAACCGCTCATCAAAGCATCTGCTTCTGTCGCAAACGGGCGGCCGCCGGCCTCACCGAAGCGCAGCGGCGAAAATACCGCCACAGCATTGCCGCCTGGAAAATTCTGACTATCGCCACGTAGCCCGCGCGCGCAGCAGCGCCATCGCCCAGCCGCCAGCTAGAGTCGGATTCGACGGCCACCACGAGGGTGTACCCGTGATATTCATACGTACGCTTCATGGCCTGCTCCGCTTTCACATGCCATTCCGGCACTCACGGACGCCCGACATTGCTGCCAGCCGTGCGCAGATCATCTCGAATTCGCTGGCCGTCGCCCGCGATAGCCCGATCTGCACGTCGTCGAGTTCAGGGTCGTCTTCCAATTGCTGGACAATGAACTGTTTGACCCGGACACTTCCCGTACCCAGGGCGTTGTGCACACTGTCGAGCGATACGCTGCCGCGTTCGACCGGCAGGGATATGTTGCGCTGCTATTTGACCGAAATGAAGCGACGTTCGAGCGGCTTCACGCCGGCAAGAACGATCAGGATGATGATTGTCGCGCCGAGGGCGGCGGTGTAAATCCCACCACCGACCGCCAGACCGATTCCTGCGACAGACCAGAGGCTGGCAGCGGTCGTCAAACTTCGCACGATCTCTCCACGCAACAGGATTGACCCCGCGCCCAGGAAACCGATGCCCGACACTACCTGGGCGGCGATCCGGGAAGGATCGAGCACGACGTTCTTCTCTCCCAGCACATCGGCAAATCCAAACGCTGAGACCAGCATGATCAGCGCCGAGCCGCCACATACAAGCATGTGCGTCCGCAAACCTGCCGCCCAGTTCATTCTCTCGCGCTCAAAGCCGATGACGCTCCCAAGTAGAGCCGCCAGGACGAGGCGAGATAGAATCAATATTGCCTATCACAAGTTACATTTTGATAGTCTGGCATTAAACCTGTTGTGAAACCGTGTCGGCGACCTGGGCACACGGCTGGCCCGTCCGATTACCGCGCCCATCCGATTTGTCGATGACCGCCGACGGCGTTTCGCCGCGATTCTCGTGCGTGAAAAAGAGTTCGACGATTTCCCGAGTCGGTACGCTCGTTACGAGCGTTGATATTTTGATCGGGCTGAACCACCTGCAGCGCGAAATTTCGTTACGCGGTTCGGGAGACGCCTCCTCAGGAAGATTGACGAAAAAAACGAGATGTCGTTTGCTGAGACCGCCAAACTCGAACAGATACGTAAACTCCGCCCCAACAAGCGAAGTCTCTTCTTCCAGCTCGCGCCGGGCGGCGTCCAGCGGCGACTCGGAGCGCTTGATCGTGCCACCGGGTAACGACCACCGTGACCGCGCGCGTGCGACCAGAAGTACTTTGCCTTCCCGGCTGCATATGATGGTCGCCCTATCTTTCATACTCTCCCCTACAGGACACGCGGCTGCCATGTTTTAAAGGGAAATTATGGACCATGTACGAGCGTCCGTTTTGCCCAGGCGACCGGAGGACACTCCATCGCTTGTTCATGTAGAGCGCATGCTTTGTCGTTCGTGTCCGTTAAATCACGAAGTTACGCGTTACAGATATCAACTGCCCGGCAAAGCGACGGCGATACACCCGGCCCTTCGCTTCTTGTACATTGGAGTAAGCTAAAAGTCAGTTCGATTTTGACGAGGAGAACAGGGAATGAAACCGCGTTCGGCATTTGAAATCTGTTTGCCGCTTGCCCTGTTCATCGTGGCCTGTGCCTTGTCGTTCCCAACCCTGCTGATCGCTTTCGCCTGGATGACAATTGGCGTCGTATCGCTCGGGCACCGCACATTTGAGAGCTTCCCAACAGACGGAATCCGGCGGGAGTGGCGCAGAGGATACCGCGGAGCATGCCTGTGGTTTTATCACCTTGCCTGGTGGCCCTGGTACATGCGATCTCCTCTTCGAGATCTCGTTGATCGAATCGAAAGGCGGCTGTTCACGGGGAAGGAATCGCAACATCACGAGTCGGAGAATACTTCGGACAACCTGCCGGATGGCGGGCTTGAGGAAAATAGTACGAGCGACGCACATCGGGGGCAGCGAGATTGATTGGGCTGTAACCGACTTGAGTCTCGAACCATCGGAAAGGGGAACGGTCGTTCCGCCTATGTCGGCCGGGTTCCAGCCATACCGACAAACCCGGTGTCGACTGCGAAGGTCTCGTCCTGCGCTGGAAGCCGTCCCTCACTTTTTCAACGCTAATGGCGCCTTTGGGTCGAACAGCACAGTTCGCTAACGCTTAACGTGCGCAAATTTCCGAATCTTGAGACGCCCCCTGATATCCGCGCTTCTGGCCGCAACGGCGGCCCCGTCCTTCGCACGGAATCAGCGGACGAATAACGTGGTCACGGGTACGTACGTCGAATCTGCCGGTCCGGTATCGATTTATCGCTCGCCTAACGGTGGCGCTGAGCAGGCCATCCTGAGCGCGATCGACCATGCGCGCACGCGCATCCTGGTCGAAGCGTATTCCTTCACTTCCGCTCCAATCTATGAGGCGTTGGCCAACGCCAAGGCGCGCGGCGTCGACGTCCGGATCCTGGTCGACAAGGACGCCCGGGACGCTGGCCTCAGGGGTGCCGGCGCGCGTTACGAGCTGGCACACGGCGTACCGCTGATGGTCGGCGAACTCGCCGGCCGCGGCATCGCCCATTCAAAGGTGATGGTCATCGACGCGGCCACGGTCATTACCGGCTCGTTCAATTTCAGTCGCCAGGCGGAGACGACCAACGTCGAGAACCCGGTGGTGTTTCATGACAGTCGCCAGATAGCGGACACCTACACGGCCATCTGGAACGCGCGCGCCGTGCAGGCAGCGCGCTAGTGATACCGGCCAAAATCTGGCGCACATCCATGTACATGTACGGACCGCGACCGGAAGCAGTTGATCAATCATCGGCTGTTTGCTACCGTGGCGACAATCACTATTCCGGTGATTTATGCGGATCGCATGTGCGCCGTATTTTCACCTCGTTGTCGCATCCAGGCAGGCAAGCAAAGCAATGACACAATCCCGAGCAGCGAACCGGCGGTTGCCTGATGCAATCCTGGATGCAATGAAGCCGATGAGCGTCTACACCGTTCAGCACCTGGCACCGCGCCTGTCTGCGCTCGCCCCAACGAATCTCGACATCCGCAAGGCGCTCGAGGGACTCGTCCATGAACGGAAAGTCGAGGTGGCGGGCATGTTCATGAGAAGCGCCAGTTACAGGTTGAGTCCCGGCAACTGCCTGGAGCGCCGCGAGGAATTGGCCGGCTACGCAGAATCGCTCGAGCGCGGCTCGTCGCTCGCTATGCTTGCCCGTGGGAAATGAGCCTCGATACGAGCATCCGGAGAAACGGCGTATGAATCCGAAGGGTCCGCCGGGCTTCATTGCCCAGCGAACCTAATTGAACGGAAAACCGAGGGTGGGATGCCTGGAGTTACCCTTACCAAAGCATGGGCGCTCCGTTACGCCAGGGGCGAACTGGTCGAGGCGTTGTCAGGTTGTTGGGTCGGTCGCGTAAGATGGCGTGATGAAGAAAGCAAAATCGCTTTACCACGGTCATCGGTTCCCGGCAGCGGTCATCATCCACGCAGTTCGCTGGTATTTCCGCTTTCAGTTGAGTTTGCGCGACATTGAGGAACTGCTCTTCGAGCGGGGCGTGACCGTGACGTACGAGACGATCCGATGCTGGTGCGACAAATTTGGTGAATGCTTTGCTCACCGGGTAAAAGCGGCGCGACGCAAGCCGGGTAGCACGTGGCACCTCGACGAGATGTTCGTCACGCTGCGTGGCGAACCGTACCTGCTGTGGCGCGCGGTGGACGAGCATGGCGCCGAACTTGACATCCTGCTACAAAAGCGGCGCGACAAAGCCGCGGCCAAACGCTTCTTCAAGCGTGTGATGCGTTCATGCCCGACGCCTCGCAAGATCGTCACCGATCAGCTGCGCAGTTATCCTGCGGCAAAGGCGGAAATTCCGGAACTTGCGAGCGTGAAGCATGTGTTCGTCAAGGCGGCAGCCCGGCTGAACAACCGGGCTGAGAACAGCCACCAACCGACGCGTGAACGTGAGCGTCGCATGCGTGGTTTTCGAGACCCAAAACGTACACAAGAATTTCTCTCGTGCTTCGGGCCGATCCGGCAACACTTCGCGCTCAAGCGGCATCTGCTGCGCGCTTCACTGTATCGCAGACAGCTTGCAGCAAGGTTCGTTGCCTGGCGCGAATTCACCCAACTCGCCCAAAATCCGACCGGGTTCTGAACGATCGTCACACCTGCCGGCTTTTCGTCTCACGCTCGGCAAGTTGACAACGCCCACGTCACTGATGCGTTCGAAGCGCAGCAGCAGACGGCGGAACTTATCTTCCCAGGCAAAGACGCGTTCGATGGTCCTGAAGCGCTCCTCGAAGATCGCCGGATCAAAGCGCTGCTTGCGGCCCCGCTTCGGTGTTTTTCGCCCACGCGGGTTCTCGGGGATGTTCGGGGTCATGCCGCGATTGACGATCGCCTTGCGGTTGGGCCGGCAATCGTAGACGCCGTCCAGACTGAGGGTTGAACCTTGCAGGTCCGCGCCAATGGCGCGGGCCATTTCGGTTAGTCTGGGCAGCGCGTCGCGCAACAGCGGTGATTCGTTGCGATTGCCCGGCGCCGTCACGAACGGCGCGATGATGTTGCAGTCGCGGTCGCAGAAGGCGACGACCTTGCAGCCCTTGAGATGCTTGTGTCCGCTATACCCGAGGTTGTCGCCGCCTTTCTTCGCTGCAGTCGTCGTGCCGTCGCCGTGGATGACGGAAAGGTCGAGGAGCTGGTCCTGATGAAGTTTATGTACCGTGCCCGCGAAGATCCGGTCGATGCTGCCATCAGCCTGCCAGCGCCGCATCATCCGGTAGATACGCGTGTGGTGGATTTCAGGCAGACCTTTTGCATTCCTTTCGATCGGCAGCATCTTCCATTGGCAGCCCATGTACAGTATTTGCAGGATGTAGTCGAAGATCTTGTGCAACGACAGCGTGGGTTACCCGTCATTCGCTGAGTCCAAACATCTGGACTCTAACCGATCTGCCTTCGCCGATCACAAATCCAGTCCCGGCGCGGATCACAGACAAATTCGATGACCTCGAAAAACTAGCAACCAGTTGAATGTCGTGTGCACGCTCTCATTGACACCAGCTAGTTCAATTCAAGCCGCGGCAAGGAGAAGATCTGGTCACGGACGACGGAGGCGGCGCCGATCGCCGCACCATCGGCGCCAAAGCGGGTGACGTAAATTGGAGGTGGCTTGAAGCCGTGCAGCAGATTGGTCGACAGCAGCTTCTTGACCCTCAGTTCTACGCGCGGAAACAGGGCACTCAATGGACCGCCCAATACAATTTTTTCCGGGTCAAGCAGGTAGACGAGATTGAGGATACCGGTTGTCAGTACGCTTGCCCACTCGTCAAATGTCCTTTCAAGATCGGGCGGATCCTCGTCGTTGCCGCTGGTTGCCAGCCACTTCAAGCCCGCATCGAGCGTGCGGTTTGCGGGAAGAAAAGGGCGAAAGCGTTCGTACCCTGCCAGCAGTTCAAACGTCTGGGACGGGATCTGGGCCGGACTGGCCGCCATGACCATATGCCCGATCTCGCCGGCATAACCATGGGCGCCTTCCACGATCTGTCCGCGCTGGACTATCGCACCCCCGAGGCCTTCAGTGAGCAGTATCAGCAGCATGTTCTGCGAATCGCGCTCACCGGCCACGGCACGTTCTGCGTTGGCGAAGGCTACCGCATCGTTGCACACCGTAACGGGCCATGGAAGATCAGGGCGCGCCGAAAGCAGTTGCTTCAGCGGCACATCGCGCCATCGCAGGAACGGGGCGACGACCACACGTCCGCCGTGGTCCACGAGCCCAGGAACAGACACGCATACGCCCTGGATGCGGTCCGGACCGATACCCGAAGCGGCCAGAAGGCGCGCTGGCAGTTGCGCGATCTGGTCGACGACGCGCGCTACGTCGTCCGAGTGAGGTTCTACATACTCGCTGAGCCTCTGGACGACGCGCATTCCAAGATCCACAAGCACGGCGGTCAGCGTGATGCTCGAGATGTCGATACCTATGGCATAGGCGCCGCCCGGATTCAGGCGTACACCTGAGCCCGGTCGCCCCGGGCGACCGCCACCGAGCCGGTCAACCGTCTCCTCCACCAGATCCGAGTCAATCAGTTCCTTGACAGCGTGTCCTATGGTGGCCCGCGTCAGGCCCAGTTCACGCGCAAGATCCGCACGGCTATATGTCGCCCCGCGCCTGAGCAACCTCAGACATCTCGCCGTGTTGATGTGCCGCAGCAGCATTGGCGTCGTTGTGGCGGTTTCTGAGGCCGTGCCCTCCGGCGCCTGCGTCTCGTCGGAAATGGCGGGTTCGATAGTGGGCAGCACATCTGGAGAGTTTGGGACGGGCTCTTCGCGTTGATCGAGCTGCTCCTCCCTTGCGGCCTTGCGAAAACGATATAGGTAGCTCTTCAGCGTTGCTGTCGTGATGGCTAACCCGTGCTCGTTCAATGTCTGCAGGACATCCGAAATGCGCGCCCCGGCAGCCAGGCGCTGCTCAATCTCGGGCAGCACACTGCGCAGCCGGGCGGCCTTTGTGCCGGCTTCGATTTGCTCAACGGCGGAGCGGAGCGATTTGATCGGTTTCATTGACGTGGTTTCCTTAGCTCGAATGCATTCTATATGCATCCTATGTGCTGTGTAAATGCAGTCAATTTACATAATTTGCGGTGTTAACCCGGCCTTGATCTGTGTTTTAGTTGGTTTAAACTGCAAACAAACAAAATGCAGTCAATCGCGACATTGAGCCGGAGGACCGGACGTGGGCAGAAGTATCAGCATTGCGCACTTTGTGCAGCGCAAGCGAAGAGCGGTGGACGTGACTTGGCCCGCAAGGGAGGACACCGGATGTGGCGAGCCGGATGTCAAAGCCCGAACGGATGCGCTCAGCTTCGCCCACAGTCCCATGACCATCGTTCCGGGCACTGCGGTATCAGGACCGGTCGCGACAGACGATTCCGTTCAACACGATGACTAACCGGAGGAAACATGCTGAAGAATATCGATCCGCTGCTGGGACCTGAGTTGCTCGCATTGCTGCGTGCGATGGGACATGGAGAGGACATTGCCATCGTCGACCGCAACTATCCTGCACTGACGGCGGGTCCGAAGATCATCCGGGAGGATGGCGTCGATGGGCCGCGTATTCTCGATGCGGTGCTCTCCGTACTGCCACTCGACAAGGGGGCGCAGACGGCTACCCGTATGGAAGTGCGGGACAAGCCCGATGAGATCCTGCCGGTCATGGCAGACCTGATCAAGGTCACGAACTCGCATGCCCCGCATCTGGAAGTCGATTCGCTGCAACCGGCCGAATTCAAGACGCGTGCGTCGAAAGCAGTCGCCATCATCGTAACTGGCGAGACGCGAGTCTACGGGAACATCCTGGTGCGCAAGGGTACGCTGCCGGTCTGACACAGACCGTTTAATGATCACGACAGGCACTATCCCAATTCAGATGAGGATTTCATGTCCGATGTTTTGACGAATCTCCGGTTCCCGGTCGCGTGTGCCATTGCGCGTGAGGCGGGGCAATTGATCCGGACAAGGTTCCTCGGCCGGGACGAAGCCTTGAACCTGAAATTCAAGGGGCCGCAGGACTATCTGACGGAGACCGATGGTGAGGTCGAAAATCTGGTCGCCGCCCGGCTCGCAGAAGCGTTTCCCGACGACAGCTTCTTCGGGGAAGAGAGTGGAGGCGAGGTTGGCGAGAGTGTCTGGATTGTCGACCCGATCGATGGCACCGCGGATTTTGCAAGAGGGGTGCCGTACTTCTGCGTATCCATTGCGTTTGTGCGCCACGGCAAGACGGAGATCGGCGTCATATACGATCCGATGCTCGATGAACTGTTTGCAGCTCAGCGCGACAGCGGCGCCACCCTGAATGGCAGGAAAATCAGAGTGAGCGGCGTCGAAGACATCACCAGATCGGTGGTGGAGCTGGGCTGGTCGGCGCGTGTGCCCTTTGCGAGATACGCGACGGTCCTCGAGAGGCTGAACGTACTCGGGGCAGCTGTGAAACGGCGCGGATCGGGTGCGCTGGGGCTCGCCTACGTGGCAATGGGAAGGCAGGATGCGTATTGCGAGCTGCACATCAATTCGTGGGACGCAGCAGCAGCTGTACTCCTTGTCGAAGAAGCGGGCGGCTGGACCAATGAATTCCTCACGCAGGAGTGCCTGACTGGCGGCAACCGCGTGATCGCCTGTACGCCGCATCTTCGGGCCGCTCTGGAAGGGGCGATGGACGTGTAATCAAGGCAGGGAAGAAAACCTCTGCCTTCAACCCAGGTTGAGTCGAGCGATGTCAATCAGTGAAATGAATCCGTTTTCGTTGGAAGGTGAAGTTGCCCTCGTCACGGGGGCAACACGAGGTATTGGACGTGCCTGTGCAGCAGCGCTGGGAAGCGCAGGCGCCGCAGTCGCGCTCGGTTGCCGCGACCTGGAGGCAGGGACGGCCCTGGCAAAGGAGTTGCAGGAAGGCGGTGTCAACGCCATGGCTGTCCACATGGACATGTTGTCGCTCGCGTCGATTGAGCAGGCAATCTCGGCGGTGGAGTCGGACCTCGGGCCGTTGAGCGTTCTGGTCAACAACGCAGGGCTCAGTCATCCCGCGCCTGCCATGAACGTGACGGAGGCAGACTACGACTCGATGTTCGACCTGAACGTGAAGGGCGCGTTCTTTGCCTCCCAGGCGGCTGCCCGGAAGATGGCGGCACGGGCGCGGGGCTCGATCATCAACATTGCCTCCCAGGCAGGTCTGGTTGCGCTCGATGGTGAACCGGTCTACTGCATGACCAAGGCAGCGATGATCCACATGACCCAATGTCTCGCGGTTGAGTGGGCCCGGCATCATATACGCGTGAACGCAGTTGCGCCCACGTTCATTCGTACCGACAGCACCAAAGGGTGGCTGGAAGATGAGAAATCCCTGAACTCGCTTCTGGCGCGGATTCCGCTTCGGAAAATCGGCGAGCCCGAAAACGTGGCCGAACCAGTTGTGTTTCTTGCTTCGGAGGCGGCAGCACTGATTACAGGCGCGACGCTAAAGATCGATGGAGGCTGGACCGCCGTGTGACGAATTCCGTCTGACGGCATCGGTACAGGTTGTACCGATGCTTGCGTAACGGAGGTTGCGTGGCGACCGTGACGCGCAACCCGAAGAACAACAAGCGGTCAATAACCGGCTCATCCAGAGCCAGAAGGAGACAATCGTGAACGTCAAGAAAATCGGCTGCCTGATTTCCGTAAGCATAGGACTACTATTTGTATCCATAGCACCCAGAGCCGAAGAACCCGTCAAGATCGGGTTCCTCGTCAAGCAGCCCGAGGAGCCGTGGTTCCAGGACGAATGGAAATTTGCGGAGATCGCGGCCCAGCAGAAGGGCTTTACGCTCGTCAAGATCGCCGCACCGTCCGGCGAGAAAGTCATGAGCGCCATCGATAACCTTGCCGCACAGAAAGCGCAGGGGTTCGTGATCTGCACACCGGACGTCAAGTTGGGCCCGGGCATCGTTGCCAAGGCCAAGGCTGACGGTCTCAAGATGATGACGGTCGATGACCGGCTTGTTGACGGCTCGGGAAAGCCTATCGCGTCAGTACCCTACATGGGAATCTCGGCCGCCGCGATCGGCAAGCAGGTTGGAGAAAGCATCGCGGATGAGGTCAAGCGCCGTGGATGGGATCTGAAGGATGTGGGTGCAATCGATGTCAGCTACGACCAGTTGCCAACGTCTCACGAGCGGACTGCCGCTGCAGCCGACGCGCTTGTCGCGGCCGGTATGCCGCGTGCGAACGTGATCAATTCTCCGATGAACCATCCCGACACGGAGAACGGGTTTAACGCAGCAAACATCGCGCTGACCAAGAATCCGCAATTCAAGCACTGGGTTGCGTTTGGCCTGAATGATGAATCAGTGCTCGGTGCGGTACGGGCTGCTGAAGGTCGTGGCATCAAGGCCGACAACATGGTGGCAGTTGGCATCGGAGGATCCGACTCTGCCCTGAACGAATTCAAGAAGCCCGAGCGCACGGGATTTTTCGGGACTGTGATCATCAGCCCGAAGCGCCACGGAGAGGAAACGTCTGAGCTCGTCTACGAGTGGATCAAGACGGGCAAGGAGCCGCCTCTGCTTACCCTGACGACGGGCATGCTCGCGACCCGCGATGACGTCAACGAGGTCCGGGAAAAAATGGGGCTGGCCGCGAAGTAAGTGTGATTCAGCCTGACAGTCTGGTCGCGGATACCGGGTGCTGTTAGCCGGTATCTGGACCGGGGTACAACTGCGCCGCATCAACTCGGTTGTCGTGCGGCGTCGAAATGGCAAGTCGGAGGCTCTGTGTCGTCGTTGCTGCGGTTCGAAAATGTTTCGAAGATCTTTCCTGGCGTGCGTGCGCTGTCAGGCGTTTCGTTCGAGGTGGGTTCGGGCGAGGTGCATGGGCTCATGGGCGAGAACGGGGCGGGCAAGTCGACCCTGCTCAAGGTTCTGGGCGGCGAATACCAACCCGATTCGGGCAAGGTAGTGATCGACGGAAAGGATGTGCGGTTTGCGAACGCGGCTGCTTCGATTGAAGCGGGAGTGGCTGTCATCCATCAGGAGCTTCAGTACGTCCCTGAACTGAGCGTGGCCGAAAACCTGCTACTTGGTCGGCTGCCTGCGTCGCGCGGCTGGTTCAGCAAATCGCGCGCGGTCGAACTGGCCCGGACACGCCTGGAAGCCATGGGCGTGGATCTGGATCCCGCTACGAGTCTTCGCAAGCTCTCCATCGCTCAACGGCAGATGGTTGAAATCTGCAAGGCGTTGATGCGCAATGCGCGGATCATCGCGCTTGACGAGCCGACGAGCTCCCTCTCGCATACCGAGACCGAGGTGCTTTTCCGACTTGTTCGCCAGTTGAAACACGAGCAACGCGCGTTGATCTACATCTCACACCGGATGGACGAGATCTACGAGCTTTGCGACTGCTGCACGGTCTTTCGGGACGGTAAGAAGGTCGCGTCGCATTCAGACCTCAGGAATCTGCCGCGCCCGACCCTGGTCCGGGAAATGGTGGGACGGGAAATTTCGGACATCTATCACTTCCGTTCCCGCAACCTGGGTGAAGTACGTCTCTCGGTCGAGCAGCTGGCTGGCAAGCCACTGGTCCAACCAGCGAGTTTCCACGTTCGCAAGGGCGAAATTGTCGGATTCTTTGGTCTGGTCGGGGCGGGACGTAGCGAACTGGTACATCTCGTCTATGGATCCAGAAAGAAGCAGGGCGGCGGCGTCACGCTTGACGGCCAACCTCTACGCATTGACGGACCACGCGCAGCGATCCGCCAGGGAATCGTGCTGTGTCCGGAGGACCGGAAGGAGGAGGGCATCGTTGCAACGGCAAGCGTGGCCGACAACATCAACATCAGCTGTCGGCGGCATTCCGCCAGAGTTGGCATGTTCCTGAACCACAAAAAAGAGATTGCGATGGCCGACAGGTTTATCCGGCAGTTGCAGATCAAGACACCGGGCTGCCGGCAGAAGATCAGGTATCTGTCAGGCGGCAACCAGCAGAAGGCAATTCTTGCGAGGTGGCTGGCTGAGCCCGACGTGCGTGTGGTCATTCTTGATGAGCCAACCCGCGGGATTGATATCGGCGCCAAGCACGAGATTTATAACGTCATCTACCAGCTCGCAGAACGCGGCTGCGCGATCGTCGTGATTTCCTCGGAGCTACCGGAGGTTCTTGGGATTTCCGATCGCGTAATCGTGATGAGGGAAGGCCAGATCGCCGGCGAGCTTCCGCGCGAAGAGGCCACCGAGCAGGCCGTACTGTCGCTTGCGCTTCCCGATCGATCAACTCGCGTTAGCCAGGCAGCTTGACCCTTACCCATATTTTCAATTACCGGGATAGCGCGACGATGCGACCCGCGAAATCCGCCCCATGACAGGAGCCAGATGTGCAAACGAATGACCAGATGAGCGCCGCTAGTGCGCCCGGAACCGGCGACCTGATTAAGGGCGCACGTGCAAACCCCGCGAGATTCCGGGAGCAGCTTGCAGAGTACAGCCTCGTCCTGATCTTCATCGTGATGTTTCTCGCGATGTCGCTCAGCGTCGATCACTTCTTCTCGCTCGAAAACATGCTGGGACTCGCGCTGTCGGTCTCGCAGATCGGCATGGTTGCCTGCACGATGATGTTCTGTCTCGCTGCCCGGGATTTCGACCTTTCGGTCGGCTCTACCGTAGCTTTCGCTGGCGTCCTGTGCGCAATGGTACTCAACGCCACTGGTAGTGCGCTGCTAGCTGTGACAGTTGCGGTGGGAGCAGGTTGTGCCATCGGCTTCGTCAACGGCGCTGTCATCGCGTACCTGAAAATCAATCCGCTCATCACCACCCTCGCGACCATGGAGATTGTCCGCGGGCTCGCATTCATCGTGTCTCACGGACAGGCCGTAGGCGTGTCGTCGGAAGGCTTTATCGCGTTTGGCAGCCTTACTTTCTTCGGTGTGTCCTTGCCGATCTGGGTGACGCTGGTCTGCTTCATCGTGTTCGGCGTCATGCTGAACAACACCGTCTATGGTCGCAACACGCTGGCGATCGGTGGCAACCCGGAGGCATCCCGACTGGCCGGCATCAATGTCGACCTCGTGCGCGTCACCATCTTCCTCGTGCAAGGGGCGGTCACGGCACTCGCAGGTGTGATTCTCGCTTCGCGCATTACCTCCGGCCAGCCGAACGCAGGCGAAGGGTTTGAGCTGAACGTGATCTCTGCATGCGTGCTCGGTGGCGTTTCCCTCCTTGGCGGCCGCGCGTCGATTTCCGGCGTCGTCGTCGGCGTGCTGATCATGGGCACCGTCGAGAACGTCATGAACCTGATGAACATCGATGCTTTCTACCAGTATCTCGTGCGCGGCGCGATTCTGCTCGCAGCCGTCCTGCTTGACCAGTTGAAGAACCGGGGCGATCGCGGATAGTCAGGATGCTGTCCCAGGTTGCTTCAGCCATTGTGTGAAACCCATGGAGAAATTTGTGAAAAAAGATGAACGGCAGCTACGAGTAGGTGTACTTGGGTGTGGGCCGATTTCCCAGTTTGCGCACTTCGAATCTGTTCAGAAAGCGCACAACGCCGCTCTGTACGCCGTTTGCGATGTGGACGAGGGACTCGCGAAGCATTTCGGTCACTTCTACGACGCACAGAAGGTCTATCTCGACTATGACCAGATGCTCGCGGATCCGGAACTCGACGCCGTGATCATCGGCACGTCGGATGCCTTTCATGTGCCGGCCGCCCTGAAGGCGCTTGCTGCGGGAACGCATGTCCTGTGTGAAAAGCCTATCGGCGTCGCAATCGAGGAAGTGGAGCAGCTTGCGGTGGCAGTCGAACGATCGGGCAAAGTCCTCCAGATTGGCCACATGCTTCGCTTCGACCCGGGCATCGAATCAGCGAAGGCCTTCGTGCAGGACGAAATGGGTGAGATGCTGGCCCTGAAGGCGTGGTATTGCGATTCGACGCATCGATACACGAATACCGACGCTATTCAGCCTCTTGCGCGAAAAGGGACTCGCGTACTTCGCCCGGGTGGAGACCCCAAGGCGGACAAGCAACGGTACTACATGCTGGCCCACGGCAGCCATCTGGTCGATCTGGCGCGGTACCTCGCAGGACCGATCCGTGCCGTCAACGCGCGGCTGAACGAGAAGTTTGGCGCGTACTGCTGGTTCGTGGATGTCGAATTCGAGGCCGGAACGCTCGGTCATCTCGATCTGACCGTCGCGGTTCGAATGGACTGGCATGAGGGTTTCCAGATTTATGGCCAGCATGGAAGTGTCGCGGCGAAGATCTACAACCCCTGGTATTACAAGAGCAGCGACGTCGACATTTTCCACGAGAGCAACGCGACGACCACGCGCGTCCTCGCGGCGGATGGGCATTTCTATCGCCGTCAGGTCGAAGGCTTCGCAGACACGGCCTTGGGACTGGCGCCGATGCGCGGTGCGGACATCGAAGATGGCGTCTCCTCCATCCGGGCGATGGTTGCGATCGCACACTCGGTACGCACCGGCAGGCCTGTGAGCCTGGCCGAGGTCGAAGGAGCACTGTGATGACGCCAGGTGTATTTGCCCGCACGTACGCGGCGAAGTATCCCGGGGAACTGTTCACCCGGATCCGGGCCGACGGGTTTTCCTCCGTGCAGTTCAATCTTTCCTGCGCTGGTCTGGCTTCGCTGCCGACTGAATTACCTGACGGCACGGGTGCGACGATCGCCGCAGGTGCCCGCGACGCGAGGCTGACCATTTGCGCATTGTCAGGTACCTACAACATGGCGCACCCTGACCCGGACAGTCGCAAACGCGATCGAACCGGTTTCGCAAATGTGATGCGGGCTGCACGCGACATGGATGTTTCTCTCGTCACCCTGTGCACCGGGTCCCGCGATCCGGCAAACATGTGGCATGCGCACCCTCACAACGGGTCAAGCGAGGCGTGGACTGCCCTGCGTGAGGAGCTGGATTTCGCACTCGGGCTTGCTGAGGAATTCAACCTGGTCCTGGGGATTGAACCAGAGCCTGCCAATGTGATTGCAAACGCGGTACTTGCCCGCAAGATACTGGACGAAGTGGACTCAAGACGCCTTGGCATTGTGCTGGACGCGGCAAACCTGCTTCCGCCCGAAGTGCAGCCTCAGCAGGCCGAGATCGTTGCACAGGCGGCAGACCTGCTTGGTGGCAGTCTCTTTCTCGTGCATGCCAAGGACATTGATTCAAATGGCATTGTTGTGCCTGCTGGAAAGGGAGCCGTTGATCTGCCAGCGTTTGTTTCCCGGATGAAGGATGTGGGTTATGACGGCCCGCTTGTGGGTCACAACTTCACGGAAGCTGAAGCACCTGGCGTGGCTGCCTACCTCACCGCAATCGTCGGGAATCGTGCGCTATGAGCTACGGTTTTTTTCTGACCCGGGACGGATGCCGGCTTGCGTACGTGGACGAGGGGCAAGGCACGCCCGTTCTCTGGCAGCATGGCCTCGGCGCTGACCGAAACCAGCCTGCAGAAGTGTTCCCGGCTATCGAAGGTATTCGACACATCACGCTCGAGTGCCGGGGACATGGTCAGTCTGAGCTTGGCGAGCCGACTGCGCTCTCGATTGAACAGTTCGCGAACGACGTGATCGATCTGCTCGACGCCCTCCAGGTCCCGAGGGCCATCGTAGGCGGCATTTCGCTGGGCGCGGCGATCTCGCTGCGTCTGGCGGTAACCCAGCCAAAGCGGGTGTCCGGCCTGATTCTGGCCCGTCCTGCATGGATCGCGGATAAAGCTCCCCAGCAACTTCATATCTACCGGGAAGTTGCACGGCTCCTGGGTCGCCATGGACCCGACGAGGGCGAGAAGCGTCTGAACGATATGGATCTCCTGCGGGAGGTCGAGGCGAGCTCTCCCGACAATGCCGCGTCCATGCGCGGCTTCTTCAGACGACACAACCAGATGTCCACAATCGAACTGCTTCATCGCATTCCAGCGCAGGGACCAGGGATTTCGCGCGCTCAAATCGCCGGTCTTTCGCTCCCGGCGCTCGTCATTGCAAACGGACAGGATTTCGTTCATCCGGTCGAAACGGCAATGACGTTACATGATCTGATCCCGCATTCGACGTTTCGGCTCATTGCGTCCAAGACTGAGAGCCGGGCGAAATACGTTGCCGAGTTCGGCCAGACCTTGCGCGAATTCCTGGAGCCGTCGCGGAGCGTTGCATGAATCAACGAGCACCCACACGTGCCTGGACAGGTAACGCACCCGTTATGGTCATCGATGTCGGCGGGACGAACATCAAGTTCGGCTATTCGCTTGATGGCGTGCCCCAGTATTACCGGAAGCTTTTCCCGACCGATGCACTAAGGGTCGATGACCCTGTCACCGCGCTCGGGGGCATGATCAATGACGTCACGGCCGAGACCGGCATCAAGCCCCGGACGATCGTTGTCGCTGTACCGGGCTTCATTGACACGGACGACGATCACGTCCTCTATGCGGCGAATGTCATGAGCCTGAACGGTCGACGGCTGGGTACCGAACTAGGTCAGCTTGTCGGTACGGCTGTTCTTCTCGAGCGTGATGCCGTACTCATGCTGACAGGGGAAGTGCTGACTGGGGCGGCGCGCGATGCAGACCACGTTCTGGGTGTCTTCTTCGGCACTGGCATTGGCGCGGCTTTCATGGATGACGGAAAGCCCTTTCGGGGTGCAGGTTGGGCGCTTGAAATTGGCCGAACCCCCTTTCTCGGAGAGGGCGACATTCCGGATGACGTCCGGCCGGATTGCCTCGAAGCGTACGCGTCCGGGCGAGCGCTTCAGGGCATCGCTGACAGATACGGCGTGGCGATCGAGCTCATCTTTCGCGAGTCAGGGTCCAACGCGGCCTTAGCGCAGGAACTTGACCGGTTTGTCCGCTATCAGGCAATCACGGTGGGGATGGCGGTTGCGATGGTCTCTCCGGCGACCATCCTGCTGGGTGGTGGCGTCATGGACATGGACGGCTATCCGCGTGAAAAGCTCGCCGAGCATATTGAACGCCTCACGCCAGTAGTGGAGACGGGACGTTCCATGGATCTTCGATGGTGTGAGCACGGCTGGCTGGCGGTTTTGCATGGTGCGCCGGCCGTGGTAGCTGAACACCTTGGCAGGAGCAGTCATCTGCTGGTCGAGGCTGACCTGTGAAGTGCGTATGGTTCGCGGAGCCGTCCACAAAAGCGATCAGGAGACGAACATGTCCTTGTTGCAGCCAGGCAATATTTCCCGAAGCTTTGGCTCCATCCGGGTGCCCGATGAACGTTCGCTAAAACTTCCGACCGGTGAAATCCTGGGGGCCTATGGCCGAACAGGACAATGGCAAGTCGGCCCCCGGCGGCAATAGCTGCATGTCGATAAAACGAAGAGTGGAGCAGTAACGCGTTATGAATCTGAGCGTCGCCAGAGAGAAGCCGGTCATCTTCGATAAGCCTGTCAATGTCGCGATACTCGGCTGTGGGGAGATCGTACGCCGGGCGCATCTGCCGGGCCTGCTCTCCCGAAGCGGAGCCGCGTGTGTGCCCGTGATATTTGGACCGGACACGGCCAGCAGCCATCAGCTGGCTGATGACTTCTGCATACCCAGGCTTGTGCATTCCCTTGATGCAGTGTTCGACGCAGGAGATCTGGATGTCGTAGTCATCGCTCTACCGAACCATTTGCGCGCGCCAGCTGCGTTTGCCGCCATCTCGGCAGGATTGCCGATGTTGCTGGAGAAACCGATAGCGTCCACCATCGGAATGGCGCGAGAGGTCGTCTCCCGTGCCAGACAGGCGGGTACCCGAATCTCCATGAGTCTGCCGCATCGACAGCGCCCGTCGGTCGTGCAGCTGAAACGGCTGACTGAAGCCGGGACATTCGGTCAGATCCAGTCCATCGACATAAAAACGACTCGCCGGGCTGGCATTCCCGGCTACGGTGAATCGTCCACGCGCCGGGCAATGT
Source organism: Burkholderia sp. OK233 (assembly GCF_900230185.1). Lineage (GTDB taxonomy): Bacteria > Pseudomonadota > Gammaproteobacteria > Burkholderiales > Burkholderiaceae > Paraburkholderia. Next base: position 5,607,625 of record NZ_OCSR01000001.1, on the reverse strand, counting down.
CAGGTGGTGGCGTGTTGACGGACCTCGGAGAACATGTTCTTGACACCGCGCTCTGGCTGATCGGCTGTTCGCAGGTTTCGGAGGTTGACGAAGTGGCTAGCCGGATGTGGCGCACGCATGGACCGGTGCAACGCGGGCTGGGCGACCGGCGTAGACTCGAACCAGCCACGGGAATGGATGAGCGCGCATTCGATGTTGAAGACCGAGCCTGGGTCTCGATACACCTCTGGTCCGGCACGCAGGTAACAGCCGAGGCCGCCTGGGCTGTCTATGGCTGCGACGAGAATCGCATACGGATCGTTGGCAATAAGGGCGGTGCGGACTATTGGCCCGAAGGCTATGGAGACCGGGCGCCGTTGCGGCTATTTCTCGACGACGCGGACGGTCGGCCGGCCGCGCCGGTATTGGCGGCGGTGAAATCCGATCACGATACGCTCGAACCAGCGCGAATCAGGGTAGCGCAGACGTTTGTCGACGACATCGCCACAGGTCAGTCCAGCCTTGTTACCGGAGAGGACGCTCTGGTTGTCAGCGAAATAATCCAGCACGTGTACGAGCGGAAACAATGATGCCTCGTGCTCCAACTTCAAAAGGGGCGGGTCGCCGGCCGATCCGTTTGCACAAGCAACTCCTTCTGCCTCTGCCCGATGAATGCGTCCGCGAACTGTCGCTGGCCAATCATCTGGCGCTGGTTGGATGTGGCCCGAGCGCCGGTTCCCGGCACGCCGTCAACAACCTGATTCGTGTGACCTATCTTTCGTTCTTTCTGTGGGAGGCGGGTTACGGGGACGTAAATGCAGAGTTCTACGTGAGCGCCGAGAGAGTGCTAGATCAGGTGGTGGTGAGGGCCGAGCAGACAGAATTGTGGTGCCTGGACATCGAAGAGGTTCCAGTCATGCAGAAGGTCCTGCGCATACACGACCGGCAGATTTCTGATGCGCCTACACGCGCCTTCCTTGAGGCAAAGGCCCGGTTGGAGAGCGTGCTTCGGAAGGAGCATACGGTTTCACCAATTGCGAAGCGGTTGAGGTGAGAAGACAAAGCCTGGTCTCCTCGTTTAACTTTCAAAACAAACAATTAGTAATGCTAATGTAATTCATGGATATAGATACTTCTATTAAGAAGTAGTGGCTAGTTCGTTAAGGAAAGTTCTGCTCAGGATTACGAGTCATCAGACTGAATGTGCGGCGCTCGATCTTGAGGGCTTGCCGGGTGTAGTAGTGGGTTGTGTTTAAGGAGTAGTTCCGCAGTCTATTTTCAAAAATTTTCAAGGTTTGGAGGAGATAAGATGAAGAATGCATTACTTGCGACATCGTTGCTGGTCTGTGCAATTGCAGCCTATGCACAGAGCAGTGTGACGTTGTACGGCCGGCTTGATGCTGGCATTGAGTACATGAGCGGTCTGACAAATGCCGCCGGCTCTGCTTCTACTTCGCGCTGGCGGGTGGAGGGGGGAGACTGGGGTACGAGTCTGTGGGGCCTTAAGGGTGTCGAAGACATAGGCAATGGCAACAAGGTCTTGTTCCAGCTCGAGAACGGCTTTAACGCGGTCAACGGCAATCTGGCTTCTGCAGGTTCACTGTGGAGTCGATGGGCGACCGTCGGCGTGGCGAACGACAGCTTTGGCACGCTGCTGCTTGGCCGTGAACTGTTCATATCGAACGGATTGTGGGATTTCGATCCGCTTGGGCAGTCGAACTGGTCGTCTGCGTCGCTGGTCCGGGGTCGCAACTGGCCCATTTCCAGCAACAACATTTCGTATCAATCTCCAAAGATCGCCGGCTTTGATGCATACGGACAGTATTCGCTGTCCAACGGGACGTCGTGGAACGCGAACCCGGGTGGACAGGGACGCTCGGATGGCATCCAGTTGACCTACACGTCGGCGCTGTTCCAGGTCCGCGGTCTGTACGACGAGATCCACGATCCGAACAACGGGCTGCTGGACAACGTATTCACCGCGTCGCGCGAATACTTCGTTGGCGCGAACGTTTTCCTCGGGCAGTTCAAGCTTCAGGGCGTCTACCAGGCTTCACGCATCTCGGGCATTACAAGCAGTGTTGCCGGAACCCCGACGACAACCAACCAGTTCTGGGGCGGTTTGACGTGGCAAGCCACGCCGGCTGCGGCGCTGATTGCAGCGGCTTACCACGTGTGAACGGCGGTCAGGAAGCGCGTTCAAATGGCGGCGGACGCTTTCCATACATTTCCTGCCGACGAGGGAATCGCATCGTGAGGCTAATCGGAGTGCGCTGCAGTGCGTCGTAAGGAGCCCGAAGGGCGAGTGCAGACGCACCGGGCGCCGACTCGCGTTTGCTCAGGGGATGACGCAAGGATACGAGATAGGGTAGAAGAACAGTTCACCGCCGAAGAAACGGCCTGACACCGGCCCAAACCGCCAAGTTCACACCGATGTCAGGCCCCACCGCGTGCACGGAGCATGGGTGTGCAATGAGTATTGCACGCCTCGCCGGCTCTGTCGATATCGCCTCGGCATTGACGGGATTCTTCGATGCCGGCCACAGGCCGCTTTTACGTGTGCGCGCGTTGCCGGGTGCAGGTCATCGTTTGCCGCCGTTGCGATCGCGGCCAGATCTACTGCGACGGCGACTGCTCGTTGGCCGCTCGCCAGAGCAGCGTTCGGGAGGCCGGGCGCCGATACCAACGCAGCCGCAATGGACGCCTCGCGCACGCCGAACGGATGCGCCGCTATCGCACTCGCTTAAATAAAGTGACACATCAGGGTTCCGCAGCGGCTGCCGCCGATGCTTTACTGCAAGCGCCCCCGACAACATCGGCCAAAGCAACGACACCCGGTATCGCCAGGCGTTTGCCCGCCCACTGTCAATTCTGTCAACGTGCTTGCTCGGCGTTGGTGCGCCTCGGGCCGCTGCGTACGCGGGTCTTCCAAGATGTTCGTACTGCTATAGACTTAACAGGACGCGACCCATGACCATCGGAGCAGAACTCGAGGCGCAAATCCTGCGCTATTACCACGTCGAGAAGTGGCGTGCCGGCACCATCGCGCGCCAATTGCATGTTCACCACGGAACGGTTCATCGGGTGCTGGCGCAAGCTGGACTTCCCAGGATCGGTGGCCTGCAACGACCTTCACAGATCGACGCATACCTGCCGTTCATCCACGAGACGCTGAAGAAGTTTCCGTCACTCACGGCCAGCCGTCTTTATGCGATGGTGTGCGAGCGCGGCTACCGGGGCAATCACCACCACTTTAGGCATTTGATCTCGGTGCACCGTCCAAGGCCGATCACCGAGGCTTTGTTCGGAAGGGGGGTTGTAGTCGACTCGGCGCTGCGATATAAGCAAGACTTCAGAGAAGAATTGGATCCGAGCGGATGCCGCATAAAGCCAGATTGCAGGAAGATCAAGAGCGCAAGCGTAAGAAACCGACGTATCGGGTGACGAACTGCCACGAATACAATCAGAGCCTGAAGAAGCGCGGGCAGATAAGCCTTTATTTTCCGGATGGCGATCTGTTGAGCCAGTTCATCAATGCGTCGCCCTATACGCGCGGCGTTTCTGGGCGAACATCATCCTATCGCGCGCCCTATGTTGAGCTGATTTATACGTTCTATCGTCTGTTCAGCTGGGGGATGCGGCAGATCGCGGGCTATGTGCAAGATTACTGGAAGACCCTGGGCCTGGACATCCCGGTGCCCAGTTACGGTCATTTGAGCGATCTGTTTTCGAAGCTGGATATTACGGTCAAACAACGCTGCAAGCGGCTGGCCCGACGGCTCGCGATTGGCGAAAACGTAACGGTCATCATCGATAGCACGGGACTGAGCTTCGACCGCGCCAGCCAGTGGTACGAAGAGAAGTACGGTAAGAAGGCGGCCCGCACGCCGTGGCGCAAGATGCACCTGGCGATTGATCCGGACATGAATATCCACGCGATCGAGATTACCGGCACGGACGTGTCTGATAGCGAAGGAATGGACCGGATCCTGCCAACGGACCTCCCCATTGATCGGGTCATCGCCGACGGTGCCTACTACAGCATCGAGCGAGGAGAAGCGCTTAGCGATCGCGGCATCGTTGCCGTCATTCCACCGCCATCGCACGCTGTCGTGCATGGCGATGAAAACACCAAATTGCATGACCAGGTGGTGCAATACATCTTGGACCAAGGCAGTATTTATGCATTTCACAAAAAGTACGGCTACGGACTGCGCGCGCTGGTTGAAGCGCAGATCTCGCGCATCAAGCGATGCATCGGCTCAAAACTACTGACGCAAAAACTCGAGTCACAGAAGTGTGAAGGCATTGTCATCGCCAACATCATCAACCTGTGGAATTCATTCGGCAGACCCGTTTCCGTTAAAAATGCATAGTTGCGTCCGCAGCAGGGAGAGGCTCACCCTTCCGAACAAAGCCGTGCGAAACCCCTTACCCGCACGCCGTCATTGGCAGTGTCACGGACCGTGATCATGGCGGGGAGGTTGCGTATTTCGTACGAAGCGCGGTGAGAATGCCCCTCAGGATATCGATGGGGGGCGGCGGACAACCCGGTACCGTGACGTCGACAGGAAGAAGTTTCGAGAGCGGCCCACACACGGCGTAGCTTTCTTTGAACATGCCACCGGTGCAGGCGCACTCGCCCACTGCGACGACCAGCTTCGGATGGGGCGTCGCTTCGTAGACCCGCCGCACCGCTTCCTTCATGTTCAGTGTCAGCGGGCCGGTGACCAGCAGCATGTCGGCATGGCGGGGACTCGCGACGAACCTGATTCCCAGACCCTCGATGTTGTAGTACGGATTGTTGAGCGCATGGATTTCCAGTTCGCATCCGTTGCAGGAGCCCGCATCGACCTCGCGAATGCACAGCGCCCGGCCGAGCACGTCGAGTATTTCCTGCTGGATACGGTGGCCTTCGGTCCGCCATGCGTCATCGCCCTCGGGCACGCGTTGATTTGGCGCGCTGGTTCTCGCGATCTGCTTGAGAAGTTTCCACATTACAGGTCGTGTCCCGCGTAGTTCAGATTGAACGACTTGTTGATCAACGGGAAATCAGGAACGATATTGCCGATGATCGCGTGCTCCAGGGCCGGCCAGTTCTGCCACGACGGGTCATGGCAGTGACAGCGCGAAATGCTTCCGTCATCCCCGGTCTCGAGTGCGACGAAGACATCGCCGCGCCAGCCTTCGATCCAGCCCACCCCGCGGGATGGCGAACCGTCGTGTTCAAGCTGCGCAATGATTTCGCCGCCGGGCAGATCGGACAGGAGGATTCGGATCAACCGGATGGACTCGTAGATCTCGTTGAAGCGGACGGCGACCCGGGCCGCCACGTCACAGCGGTCATCGCTGACCATCTGCGCCTGAACCTCGTGATAGGGAGCGTAAGGGTGATCAACACGCACATCGATTTTCCGCCCGCTTGCCCGCCCGACCAGCCCGCACACACCGAAGTGCTCCGCCACTCTTGCGGAGAGGATGCCCGCACCTGCAAAGCGATCCTGCAGCCCTGACTGGTCGTCGTAAATGTTCTGCATGACACGAACCTGCGCGTCAATCTGGTCGCACTGTGTCAGTATCGCGGTGATGAAGCGCGGATCGATGTCCGTTGCCATGCCCCCAGGAACGATCCGGTCCATTAAATAGCGATGTCCGAAAGCCTGATTGTTCAGGCGTAGCCAGTCTTCCTTCAGACGGGAAAACTGTGCGAGGCCGTACGTGAACCCCGCGTCGTTGCCGAGCGCTCCAAGATCACCCAGATGGTTGGCAATGCGCTCGCGCTCGAGCAACAGCGCGCGCAGCCACTGCGCGCGTGGCGGAATCCGTCCATTCAACGCGCGCTCGACCGCCATGCAATAGGCCCACGTAAAGGCGACCGTGGTGTCTCCGGCGATGCGTCCTGCGAGACGGTGTCCGTCGAGCGCGGGCGCGAGCTCGAAGAGCCGCTCGATTCCCCGGTGCGCATAGCCCAGCCGCTCCTCGAGGCGCAGCACCTTTTCGCCGACGACCGAGAAGCGGAAGTGCCCGGGCTCGATCACGCCTGCGTGGATCGGACCGACGGCAATCTCGTGGACACCGTCACCCTCGACGTGGACAAACGGATAGTCCGCTTCCTGGGATTGAAACCGCTCGGTCCCGGAGGACAATTTCTGCAACGGAAAGTAATCGGCAGGCCAGTTGCCATGATTCAGCCACGGCCGTGTATCTTCGGCGCCGATCGCACGCAACCCGACCAGCTCGTAGACGGCCCGTTGCATGCGTGTCGCACACGGAAAGACCGCCGATATATCCGGGTATCCGTCGCTGTCCCCATGCCCGTCGCCGACCGGCAACTGAAGCCACAGGATGCCGTCTTCCAGCGCGTAAGCGGCGGAGATCGCGAATGTGCCCGGAGCTTCTTCTGCCCCCCACAGGGAGATCAGCCGACCGCCGGTCTCGCGCACCGTGCCGGCGGTGCGGGCCCACGTGTCATGATCGACCCGTGCGAGAAAAGCCGAGGACCTGCCCGCGAACACGGACAGGCGAACCAGGTTGGGAAACCCGAATGCCTCAATGCGCATGTGTCACCCCGCGATCATGGCCGCCGCCTGCCGATACCACATCGCAAGATAGGGCGGAATGTAGAGTCCCAGCATCAACCCGATGCCGAGATGGACGAACACCGGCAGCAACGCCGGCGGGTGTTCGAGAACTTTGGCCGTCGTGTCGCCGAACACCATGCCCTGCACGCGCACGAAGATGGCCGCGAACGCTACAGCAAGGGCGAGCAACAGGAAGGGCGTGGCCCACGGGAGTTTGCTCATTGCGGTCGTGAGGATCAGGAACTCGCTCGCGAAGACGCCGAATGGCGGCATGCCCAGGATCGCGAGCGTCCCGAGCATCATGCCCCACCCAACGGTTGGGCTCACGCGTAACAAGCCGCGGATGTCGTCGATCGCCTGGGTGCCGGCCTTCTGGGCAGCATGCCCGACGGTGAAGAAGATGGCCGACTTCACCAGCGAATGCACCGTCATGTGGAGCAGACCCGCAAACGTCGCAATGGGACCGCCAAGCCCGAAGGCGAACGTCATCAGGCCCATGTGTTCGATCGACGAATACGAAAAGAGCCGCTTGACGTCTTTCTGCCGGAACAGCGAAAAAGTTGCGACCGGCACCGAGACCAGCCCGAATCCGACCAGCAGGTGTCCCGGCAGGCCGTTGTGGAGTGCACCGTCGGCCAGCACCTTGCAGCGCAGGACCGCATAGAGCGCGACGTTGAGCAGCAGGCCGGACAGCACGGCCGAAATCGGCGTAGGGCCTTCAGCGTGTGCATCGGGCAGCCAGTTGTGCATCGGCACGAGGCCGACCTTGGTGCCATAGCCGATCAGCAGGAACACGAACGAGAGCGAAATGATGGTCGGGTCGAGACTCCCCTTGACCGCGTTCAGACTGGTCCAGAGCAGCGCGTCGCTGCCGCCGAGCTGCCGGCTTGCGGCGAGATAGAGCAGGATAGTGCCGAACAGCGCCTGCGCGATGCCGACGCCGCACAGGATGAAGTACTTCCACGCGGCTTCGAGACTGGCTGCGGTGCGATAGACGCTGACGAGCAGGACCGTCGCGAGCGTGGCGGCTTCCATGGCGACCCAGAGGATGCCCATGTTGTTGGTCAGCAGCGCGAGCAGCATCGCAAAGATGAACAGCTGGTACATGCTGTGGTAAAGGCGCATGCGAGGGCCGGTCATCTTGCCGCGGTCACGCTCGATGCGCATGTACGGCCTCGAAAAGATCGATGTGGTCCAGCCGACGAAGGCCGTCAGCGTGACCAGAAATACGTTGAGCGGATCGACAAAGAAGAGCTTGCCGAGCGCGAATGCAGGCCCGTGTGCCACGGTTTGCACGGCGAGCAGCGTGGCGGCGACAAATGTCAGGAAACTGAAGCCGACATTAAGCTCGGCGGCGACATGGTGCTGTCCCACCAGCGCCAGACAGGCGCCTGCGAAAAGCGGAATTCCGAAAACCAGCAGCAGTACCCAGGCTTCAGTCATCCTTGAGTTTTTCCAGGTGATGAATGTCCAGACTGTCGAACTGCTCGCGGATCTGGAACATGAACACGCCGAGGATCAGGATGCCCACCAGCACATCGAGTCCAATGCCGAGTTCGACGATCATCGGCATGCCGTTCGTGGCCGCGGCCGCGGCAAAAAACAGACCGTTTTCCATCGACAGGAAGCCGATTACCTGAGGGATCGCCTTCGCGCGCGTAATCATCATCATGAACGACAGCAGCACGCAGGCGAGTGCGATGCCGAGTGTGCCGCGCGCGACCGACGACGCGAGCTGGCTGATCGGCGACGCCACGTTGAACGCGATGATCACGAGCACGATGCCGATCAGCAACGTGGCGGGAATATTGAGCAGCGGCTCGACGTCGGTCTTGACGTTGAGCCGCTGCACGAGTCTGTAAAGTATCCACGGAATCAGGCCGACCTTGAGTACCAGGGTCAGTGCGGCGGAGATGTAGAGGTGTACGTCGGCGGTGACGTATCCCAGGACCACATTGGCTGACACGAGTGTCAGGCCCTGCAGCGTATAGAGGTGGATCAGCGACAGGATCCGGCGCTGGCTGAGCATCGCGAATGACAATAGCAGCAGGATGGCGGCCAGAAAGTTGATGATCTGCGTGGCGAATCCGTGCATCACGCCCCCAGCAGAAAGTGAACCAGCATGCCGATGACGGCCAGCAGAAACGCTGTCGCGAGGAACTCCGGCACTCGGAAAATGCGCATCTTCGCGTTGGTCGTCTCGACGACCGCAAGCGCCGCGCCACCTATGAATAACTTGACGAACAGCGCGGGTATCGCGAGTAGCAGCGCTGTCGGATTGCCGGCCTCGGCGATGCCCCACGGGATGAACAATGCGAGGCCGATGCAGGAGTACGCGAACAGTTTGAGGCTCGCGGCCCATTCCATCAGTGCGAGATGCCGGCCGGAATATTCGAGGATCAGCGCCTCGTGGATCATCGTGAGTTCGAGGTGCGTGGTCGGGTTGTCGACCGGCAGGCGCGCGTTTTCGGCGAGCGACACCATCGTGAAAGCGATCCCTGCGAACGCGAGGCTCGGATAGATTGCCAGCTCGCGATGACTGAGCGTGGAGACGATGCTGGTCAGCAGGGTGGACTGCGTGATCAGCGATGCCGAAAACAGCACCATCAGCAAGGCAGGCTCCGCGAGGAAGCCCACCAGCATCTCGCGGCGCGCGCCGAGCGTGCCGAACGCGGTGCCGATGTCCATCGCGGCCAGCGAGATTGCCACCCGAGCCAGCGCGAAAAGGCCCACCAGAGCAATCGCGTCCGCGGCCGGCGAGAGCGGCAGATCGGTCGAAAGCGTTGGCACGATCGCGCAGGCGAGCGTCATGCATGCCCAGACGACATACGGCGCGCCGCGGAAGATCGGGCTGGCGTGGTCGGCAACGACCGACTCCTTGTTGAACAGCTTGTGAAGCATCCGGTAAGGCTGCCAGATGCTCGGCGCCCGGCGGTTCTGCAAGCGGGCGCGGCACATATTGACCCACCCTGTCAGCAGGGGAGCCGCCGCTAGTGCGAGCAGGATCTCCAGCCCCTGGGAGAGCAATCCGGAGAGCGTAATCATCGTCTGACCAGCATCAGCAGCACGATCAGCACGAGAAAGCTGTGCATCAGATAGACGGCGATGCGACCTGTCTGGAGCAAGCCGGCCAATGCCGCGACGCGCCTGACCAGCCGCTCGATCGGCTCATAAATCAGGGCCCATGCGCGATCGGTCACGATGACGCTATACACGGGCTGTTTGTCGAACGGGGAGGGTAGTTGCCGTTCGATCCTGAACAGCGGGGTGAAGATCTCACGGATCGGCTGCCCGAACCCTTCTGCCGTGTCCTGCATGCGCGCATTCACGAACGGAAAGCCGCAGGCCCAGGGGGCCGCCCGCCGCAGGCGCCCATGGTAAAAACGGCGTACCAGCACCCACGCGAGCCCGCAGCAGGCAAAGAAGAACAGCAGGAAAACCAGCGGCATGTAGCTGGCACGGCCTACACTGGTGGGCGCGAGCAGCAGCCAGCCGTTCCGCGCGACGGTGGGTCCGATGCCCGCGCCAACCAGCATCTGCGTGACGCGATCCAGAACGACCACGAACTGCACCGGCAACAGCCCGAGCAGCACGCATATCGCTGCGAGCCACACGAAGCCGACGCGCTCCCACGGACTTGCATCCCGTGCCTCGCGTAACTTCGCCTCGCGAGGCTGACCGAGAAAGATGATGCCGAAGAACTTGACCATCGTGTAGCCGGCGAGCGCGGCCACGAGAGCGATCAGCGCAGCGACGAGCGGCACCACCATGTTCAGGAACGGGTCAGGCAGGCCGGGTGTGAACAGAAAGCTCTGCAGCAGCAGCCATTCGGAGACGAAGCCGCTCAACGGCGGCAGGCCCGCACTGGCAAACGCGCCCACGAGAGCGGCCCACGCCGTCCACGGCATGAAACGGATCAGACCGCCCAGACGCCCGAGATTGCGTTCGCCGGTGGCGTGGAGTACGGAACCCGTCCCGAGAAACAGCAGGCTCTTGAAGGTAGCGTGGCTGGCGATCTGGTAGAGCAGAGCCGTCAACGACAAGGCGGCCAGCGCATTCATCCCGTACGCGCGAAACAGGATGGCCAGCCCCATGCTCACGAACATCAGCCCGATGTTGTCGATCGACGAGTACGCAAGCAGCCGCTTCATGTCCGTCTGGATGGCGCTGAACACGACCCCGAACAGGGCGGTGAAGAGCCCGAGCATCAGCATGAGCACGCCCCACCATGCGATTTGCACGTGCAGCAGGTCGAACACCGTGCGCAGCACGCCGTACAGGCCCGCTTTCAGGACGAAGCCGCTCATGAGGGCTGACACCGGTGACGGCGCTGCCGGATGGGCCTCGGGAAGCCAGACGTGCAGTGGGAAAATGCCTGCCTTCGTGCCGAAGCCGAACAGCGCCAGCAGAAACGCGAAGGACGCCCAGAACACGTCCAGATGCTGCTGACGCATGTTGGCGAACGTATAGTCGCCGGTATTGGCCTGCAACAGGCCGAAACACAGCAGGAGCGCCAGCGCGCCGACGTGGGAGATCAGGAAGTAGAGCCAGGCTGCCCGGCGGATCTCCGCGAAGCGGTGATTGGTCATCACCAGGAAGGTGGCCGACAGTGTCATCGTCTCCCACGCAACCATGAAGCAATATGCATCGTCCGCCAGCAGCAGCACGGCCATGCTCGCGAGGCACACGTGATATTCGAAGCACAGCAATCCGGGTGGCGTGCCCTCGCCCTTGCGGAAATAGCCGGCGGAGAACGCGCTTACGCCCGTGCTCACCACGCCGAGTACAGTGAGGAAATACGCCGACAGGCCGTCGAGTCTCAGATGAAACGGCAGGTCCGGCAGCCCGAGCGGCAGGACGGCTTGCTGGGGACCGGAGAACACGCCAGCCAGACCCAGTCCGCAGAGAAGCAGACCGAATACGGCGCCGAGTGGAAACAGGCCGTGCGCCACCACGCGTGTGCGGCGCAGGTTCGCGAGTCCCAAAACCCCAACCGCCAGCCAACCTGCGACCGCCAGCAGCATGTAATGGATGACCAGCAGGTGTTCCATCGGCGTTGTCTCCCTTACCGTCGAGGGGTTTATTCAACGGCCAGTGGGCCAGATGCGGGGTATCCCGAAACCGGTTCTACCCGGTGGTGACGTTCCATTTTTTTGACATACCGGTACAGGTCGAGCCCCATCGATTTCGTGATGGCTTCCGCGCGGGCGTAGAGATCAAGCCACCCCGGCACGGTTGCCTGCTTGATGCCGATGGCAATCGTGTTGCCTTCACGTCGCGCCATGGTGCGGAACAGTTTTCCGTTGCACGCACGACGTATCCGGCCGAGGTGGGTAGCAAGCCGCGGATCATTGTTCAGCAGGTTGGCCACGAGCACGCCTTCGTCGTGCAGCGCGGTATGGCAGCAGTCGTAGAAGGACTGGCTCGACAGGCTGGCGGGTAAGCCGAATGCGTCGAAGCCGTCGAGCAGGATCACATCCGCGACGCCAACCTTATCCAAGAGATATTCCGCCGCGTCGGCGTGCACGATCCGGAATCGCTCCGATTCAGGCGGGATGAAAAACTGCTCGCGCAACGCGATCACTCTGTGGTCGATTTCCACGGTGGTCACCCGTGCCGACGGAAACTTGTGGAAGCAGTATTTCGACAGCGATCCTCCGCCCAGTCCCACGATCAGGATGTCTTTGGGATTGGAGTGAAAGAGCTGGAATGACATCATGGCCCGCGTGTACGACAGATCGAGTTCGAGCGGATCACTCCTGCGCATGGAGCTTTGTATGCCGAGAGCGTCGAAACACAGCGACCGCGTGCGCAGGCCCTCGCGTATCACTGGCTCCCCGAGAGTTTTGCCCCATCGCTCCGCCAGGGCACGTCTGAACTGATTGTGATCGGCCGACAAATCCATTGCTCTCCTGAAACTGCGCAGATCGGTGCAGCGAACCGGCCTCATGCAGCGACCGGGGTCGTCACGGCGACCTTAATGTATCAGTCCGTGCGGTGCGGCTGTCCCACCCACGCCCGGGCGCATTTCGAAACGCGACATCGCGTGTGCGAGCATGCGTGTCGCGCTTTCGAACAGGGCATCAGGCTCAAGCATGGCGGCTGCTTCGGCGAGCCGCCCTTGCGTGATGGAAATCTCGATTATTAGCGCAATGGTATGGAAGCTCGCATGCGCCAGCTTCAATTGGTGAAGCTCAGGAGAGTCGTCCCACGGCGCCTGATCTTCATGAATCCAGCGCCCGAGTGCACAGAGCCGCTCGTTGGTGAACCTGGACCTGACGAGCCGCACGCGCTTGAGCATGCTATCACTCAACGACACGCCTGCTAGCAGGTGCTGTTCGAGAGAGCAGTCAAACGTCATGCACTTCTCCTTAATGCGGCGCGGCAGCCGGGACCGGCGCCCCGCCAGTTGCCGAACTCCGTCCTCTCGCCACTACAAACCACGTTGCCCTTGCGTCGTTGCCACCGCGAACACGATAGAGCCATCCCTGCCTGTTACTAACCTCCTGGAGTCTTTGCCAAGAGCATCAAGTTACCAGTTAATGATAATTACGTTATCATCCTACCAGCTTTATTGATCTGATTCCATACGTGACAATCCGCCGGCGTGCGTGAAGAACGTGCCGTGTTCGCCCGGGACACCGCGAATGCAGGATTTCAACCTGCGCGTGGAAATTCAAAATCCCATCTGCTGCGCCGGTGCCGGCTTTTGACAAAGCGCATCTGGACTGACGAACACACGGGTTGATACCTGATGCCAGCACACTATTTCCGGGCGTTAACCGGAAAGGATCGCAGTACCGGGGCCGACAGGCAGCTTGGTTTTTCGCTCACGTTCGTGGCGGGCGCCACGAACGCGGGTGGCTTTCTGGCGGTGAGGCAATACACGTCCCATATGAGCGGCGTGGTGTCCTCAATTGCCGACCAGGCGGCGCTGGGCGACCTCTCACTGGTTCTGGCCGGCGCCGGATCGCTGATCTCGTTCCTGCTGGGCGCCGCCTGTTCCGCCGTGCTCGTCAACTGGGGGCGACGCCGGCGGCTGCACAGCCAGTACGCGTCGCCGTTGCTGATCGAGGCTGTCCTGTTGCTGTGTTTCGGGCTGCTCGGTAGCCATCTGGCGCAGTGGGATGCGCTGTTCGTACCAGCGACCGTTGTGCTCCTGTGCTTCATCATGGGTCTGCAGAACGCCATGATCACCAAACTGTCCGGCGCCGAAATCCGTACCACCCACATGACCGGCATCGTGACGGACATCGGCATCGAACTGGGCAAGCTCTTCTACTGGAATTCTGCGAGGACCGACCCCGACGCACCCTTCGTAGTGGCGAATCGGGCGAGGCTGAAAGTTCACGGGACGATGCTGGCCATGTTCGTCGTTGGTGGCTTTACCGGTGCGATGGGATTCAAGCACATCGGCTACGCCTCGACGGTACCGCTTGCGGGCGTGCTGATTGTGCTGGCCATCGTGCCCCTCGTTGACGACCTGCGCGCGCGGGTCTATCGACTCGACCGTTAGGCGCCGGGCACAGGCCGCAAGACTGGTTCCGGGTCAGTGCCGGTTGCGTCATCGGCACCTTTGCGGTGGCAGCCGTCGACTGATCTCAGCAGTGCACGGCGCAGCCGCTCGTTCAGGAGTCACGTCGACCCTCGATGCGGAAACGATCCCGAAGCACACGTGCGTGCACATCGAAGAACCGGCGAACAGTCTGGGACGTTCCTCGGAATGGACACTCTCAAATCATGATAATGTTATTATCATTGACTTATCCTGAAATGCTAATAATATAGTAGGCTTGGGCAGGAATCTTGTTGGTCACGTTGCAGGCCGGGCTTGCGCGAAACGAGGTGTATGCCTGCGCGCGGCAGGGAGGTCGACGTGATTGATGCAAGTGTTCCGCTGCTGTCCCACGACTACACGCACCTGTATCTGCGGGACGTGATGGGTCGTCGCGGACTGATCGTCGTCGGCGTGGGCAGGGCGGGCGAACGCGGATTCCAGATGCTTTACCGTTTTTCGGATATCTGCGACCGCCTGGAAGAATGCGGGGTCAACGTCATTTTTGTCTATCAGAAGGAATCCGCCCGCCATGTCCTGGATGCGACCTCGCTGCTCGGGGCTCGCTACAGGCAGAAGCCATTTCTGCTTCTGGACAACGATGGCCAGTTTTTTGTCGGGCCGCCACACCCAAGGTCGCTTCGCGCCGTCTACCTCGATCCGGAAATGAGGCGGCTCGACACGGCCGAAATCGCTTTGGGGAATGAAAAGTGGGACCCGCTGCTGCGGGCTTTCTTTGCCCGGGTCATCGCAGGTTTGATGCACTGAGCGCGCCCGGTGGGTGCGGGCTTGCGTTACGGTTTATGCATAGGGGAGAGAATTGGTCGAGGCATTGGTTCAGGTGGGCGACCCATGGGGTTTGAACGGACACGGGTCAGCGAGGCTTGCCGTTCACGCATCCCGGTTCGCGAGCGACATCATCTGCATGGCGAACGGCCGGTCCGTCAATGCCAAGGATGTCATGTCGGTGATGTCCCTGCGGGCAAAGCCGGGCACGCAGTTGCACATCCTGGCAACTGGTCCTGACGAGACCGCAGCGCTTGAAGCGCTCTCGGCCATGCTGCATACGCAGGAATCCTTTTGACGAACCGCTGCAAGGGAAGTGTGGCTCACACCAGCCGATTGCCCTTGCACCGGAACCTTTCGATCACTCACATGAAAAGAAAGAGGAAGGCGAGCAGGCCGGTGGTCATAGAGAATGACCAGGTCGTTTCGCTGTACTTTGATGCGCGCGGGGTGCAGAGCACCATGTTGCGGCGCGATCCCTACGCCCTTGCGCTGGGTTATACGCGCACGATGATGGGCTTCCTGCTGTTCCAGCCATTTCCGCGCCGCATTTCAATGATCGGTCTGGGTGGCGGCTCGCTGGCGAAATACTGCTATCGCCATTTGCCCGACACCGTGATTTCCGTCGTCGAAATCAATCCCCAGGTGATCACACTGCGCGACCGGTTTCATGTGCCGCGCGACAGTGAACGCTTCAGGGTGGTTTGTGCCGATGGGGCGCAGTACGTCACGGTTCCGGATCACCGGCCCGACGTGCTGCTGGTCGACGGTTTCAATGCCGATGGCCTGCCCGCGGAGCTGGGCAGCAGGACGTTTTATGAAGCCTGTCGTCGCAGGTTGAGCGATGACGGCGTACTGGTGGCCAATCTGGTGACCGACGAACCGGACTTCCATCGCTACCTGCGCTCGCTCAGGGAGGTCTTCGCGAACGCGGTGACCCCGGCGCCGTCGGAAGGCAGTGAACACAACGTCACTGTTTTTGCGTGGAAAGGAGCGGATGAGCTTCCGTCCTTTGCCACGATGCTCGACCGGGCGCGCGCACTCGGACCCACGCATGCGGTGAATCTCCATGCGACGGCCACGCGCATCGAGTACGGCAAGAAATTTAACTGGCATCGATATGAACAAACGTGCTGAGCGGATGCATAGTACTTCTGCACGTTCGCGACCTGTTTGAGCAGGCCCATTCTCGAGGATAGAAGATGACGGCGGGACGCCACCATGACAGCAACACCTTGACCCATGCAGCCATCTGGGCGCTTGAGCGTCTGGCCCAGCAGCGATACGGCCGCGATGCGCCCACGTTAAACTGGTCGGTCGCGCAGGAACTGCGTAACGCCGGGTTGGTATCCGTCCCCGCGAATGGGCGAGGCGGTGTGTCGATTACGCGGGCCGGACAGGATTTTCTGCGTGCCAGGGCGGAGATCTAGCGCACCGTCGCCACGTGTTGCACGCCGTTGGCTTCCCGGTCGTTGAATGGCTCGGCATCGGCGGTGCATGGGGGAATCGCCGGCCACCGTGTGATTCTGGCGCCACGAAGATGACTCGGGCCACTCGATGTATTATAATTTAATTAACATAATTGGACTTCGCCCCCGTCATGGAAACGAAAAGCGCTCGACTCACGATTCTGATCGATCCTGTGAAGAAGGAAGCGTTCGAAAAGCTGTGCGCGGCGCAGGACCTGACGCCCTCGCAGGTCGTGCGGCAATTGATCCGCGACTACCTCGATCAGCATGGCGTCAGCTACCGGACCAAAAGCGCAATTGGCGCGCGTCCGCGCCGGAAAACCGCCTGAGGTACGCCTGCGCCAGATCAGCGATGTGATCCCGAGCAGGCATCGCGCTGGCTCCTGGCTCCACAGCACCACAGGTCTCCTGTGGCAGGCTACTTCACCACGCATCGGCAAGATAGCACGATGCACGTAACGTGGCGATGTCCGACTGCCGCGGACGCAACGATTTGACAGGTCGCAGGATGCACCGGCTTGAGACGAACGCAGAGTTGTTGTGCTTTCTCACGCTATCCGAGATATTTGCCTTCCGTACCACCGGAGCGTGGCTGCAGCCGGATCATCTTGTTGAGAGCACGAGGATCTGGCTGCGTCGCCACGATCATCAGGCCGACTGGCGCCTGCGGGTTGAATTGAGTCGAATGGCCGCGGATCTCGCGCAACAACTTGTGAAGGCCGGCGACATCGTGCGCGGCCAACTGGACGCATCCTGGTACTTCACCCGCGACATGCAGATCAACTTCGCATCACCGCGGGTGATCGTCGTCTACGCCCGATGCGTTGCTACCCTGTGCAGGGATATTAGCGGCGGTGTGGCATAGCCCCGACACTCAACGTGATCCTGCCTTGCCCATCCCGGTTCCCGGCACCTTGAATGTCATGACTTCCTGGAGCCCTTGCATGAGGTGTCTGTATCGACCGTCGCGCGTGCCTGCATTTTAGTGGACGCGTCCGCGGCGCTTCCGTTCCGGCCGCGCAGATCGGGCATCCGTCAGCCGCTTCGTCAGCCGGTCAGCTTCTGTCTGAATGCCCAGTCCGAAGCGAGCCTCACACCTTGCTTCAAACGGCGCGCGGCCCCGCGCAGGTTCATCGGATGTGTCGCGGCCAGGACGCCTGCACGCGCGAGGAGCTTATCCCGGGAGGGAAGTCCCGGTACGCCCTTCCAGGCAAACAGCGTGTAGTTGCAACTGCCCTCGGCCATGAAAATGGAAAGCGATTCACCGAACACTGACCGCGCCTCTTCCAGGTAGTATGGAATATGAGGGTCATCGGCGACGAAATTGGCGACCAGCACACCACCGTCGGCAAGCCGTGCATGGCAGGCCGAGTAGAAGACGGCGTTGCCCAGCTGTGCGGGCATGCCGTGTGCCAGAAAACCATCCACCAGAATCACGTCCGGGCGCGCATCGTGGCCCCTGACGTATTCCGCCCCGTCCGCGCAGATTACTTCGAGTCGCTCATCATCGGGCGGAATGTGAAATGTGTCGCGCAACGCGATCACCGCGGGATCGATCTCGATGGCCACTATCCTTGCATCCGGAAGATGCCGGTAGCAGTACTTGGCCAGCGATCCCCCGCCTAAGCCGATCATGGAAATTCTGGTGGGCGCTGGTTGCAGCAGCAGGAATCCCATCATGGTCCGGGTGTAGCCGAGCGCCAGCCTGTCAGGGTCACGCCGGGACATGAAACTCTGCGTGGCCAGCAGATCGAAGTGCAGCGAAAGCGCGTGTTCGGTTTCCAGCACCACAGGCGTACCGTCTGCGGATGGCCCGGCAAGAAACTTCATATAGGCGTCGAACGACGCGTGAGAGTGATCCATGCTGCGGTCTGAATGACGTTCCTGTTCGGTTTCGGTCCGCTCACCGCATGCGATGAGCGTAGCGTCTTCGGACTGACTGACGGCTCACAATCGCCGTCCCGTTCCAGTCCGGCCAGTCAGACGTCCTGTCGCCGGGACCACTAACCTGCGACGGGAGGGCTAGTTTCCTGGGGGCATAAACCTGTCACACAGGCAGGCAGTAGATAATGATAATGATATTATCATGGGATACGCTCCTCGTTTGTCTGGCATCCAGGTGCATCCGGGTCACGGTGTTGATCGATCAGCGAATAGCGCAGCCTTTGAGGCGCTTCCTCATCAATGTCTGCACGCCGTTGGCTGGCTCGTTCGCATCCGGACACGGGATACGGGATACGGGAAGATGGCGCCAGGACGGATACGGGAATAAATCCGGAAGCCCGCGTCCGATGGTGCCGCAGTCGGTGGGAAAAGGTATTTGCGATATGCCGGCGGCGCATGTGGCTGCTGGAGTTGCTGTTCATCGCCGGTGGCGGAGCTGATATCTGCCTCCCTCACTCCGGGATGTCCTTCCTGACAGCGGCGAGCTTCCGTCCACATTCTGACCGGTGTTAGTCATGTCATTTGCACGTATTACCGGAACCGGTAGTTTCCTGCCTCCGAACATCATTTCAAATGCGGACCTGGTGTCGCAACTTGCCAGCAGGGGCATCGAAACGAACGACGACTGGATCTATTCACGCAGCGGCATCCAGTCCCGACGGTTTGCCGACCGTCAATCGCAAACGAGCGATCTTGCCGTAGCGGCCGCGTCTCGCGCCCTGTCTGCGGCGGCGATCGAAGCGGATGCCATCGATCTGATCGTAGTCGCGACCACCACACCCGATGCAATCTTTCCGAGCACAGCCTGTCTTGTCCAGCGGAAACTCGGAATAGGAAATGGCGGTGCAGCTTTCGACATTCAGGCGGTGTGCGGTGGGTTCATCTATGCACTCACGGTCGCAGACGCGCTGATACGGGGCACGTCAGTGAAGACGGCACTCGTCATCGGAGCCGAAACATTCTCGAGACTTCTTGATTTCGAGGATCGCAGTACCTGTGTGCTGTTTGGCGATGGGGCTGGCGCCGTGATTCTGAGGGCATCAGAGGAGCCGGGGATGCTCGGCGCGGCCTTGCATGCCGACGGACACCACTCGGAAATTCTCAAGGTGTCGGGGAGGATCGCGGATGGAGGCGTGTTGGGTGATCCGTTTGTACGCATGGATGGGCCGGCCGTGTTCAAGCTGGCGGTCAGTGCGCTCCAGTCGGTGAGCGAGGAAGTCGCGGCGCAGTGTGGCCTCGCGATGTCAGACTTCACCTGGGTCGTGCCTCATCAGGCGAACATCCGCATCATGGAAGCCACGGCACGAAAACTGGGCATCCCGGTCGATCGTCTGGTCGCCACTGTCCACGAGCATGGCAACACGTCCGCTGCGTCCATCCCCCTCGCTCTGGATCAGGCTTATCGGGACGGCCGGATCTGTCGCGGTGACAAGGTGTTACTGCACGCAGTGGGTGCTGGCGTGACATGGGGTGCTTTGGCAATGCAGGCTTAGGCGAAATTCATAGCGAGGCCGATTTCCATAAGCGTTCTGCGCTACGAGAGTAGGGCGCCGCACACCGTGTCCGCGGCGTTCCTGATTACGACGGAGCGGAAATGTAGACGACGGCAGGCAGCTGACGACGCTCAGCGTGTGCTGCCTGCCGGTCGTCACAGGCAATAGGCGACACAGCGACGCTTCAGTTCTGCGTTAGAGATCATCAGCCGATAGCCTGATCCGTTCGCCAGTGCCCGGAAGCGCTTTCTGCACTACTGCCTGCAGCAGTTTGCGCTTGCCAAGCTCGAAAGCGAGCAGCAGCTGTTTCGCGGTCCCGTTCCCAGCGCCGAGTTTTTCGCAAACCGCTTCAGATGGCAGTGTAAAGGCGCAGTATCCCCAGCCGAAGCGGTACGCCGAAAACCAGACGGCCGAGTCGGAAGAAAGAATTGGTGCAGTGAGGTTCGTACCGGGCTGATCCATGGCTAATACCTTCCTGTCCGATTGGAGTAGTTCAAGATTCTTGCACAGCGAACCTGGAGAAATCACAGTGTGGCGGTAATAGTGAGGTGCCTCACGCAGTGCAGCCCCGTTTGCCACGGCGCGCGCGAGTTTATTAGTCTGCATCCGGGATCCTTCCGGCGAGATGCTTGCCTGTGACAATTGAAACGTCATGTGGTCCGGGACGAAGGGAATGCGGCACCCGCATCGGCAACGACCAGTGCAGTCATGTTGACGATGGCGCGCACCGTGGCGGACGCGGTCAGCACGTGTACCGGCTTCGCGGCGCCCAGCAGCATCGGACCGATCGTGATGTTGTTGCCGGCCGCCGTCTTGAGCAGGCTGTACGCGATGTTCGCCGCATCAATATTCGGCAGGATCAGCAGGTTCGCGTCGCCTTCGAGCGTCGAATCAGGTAGCACTTCGCGGCGCAGATTTGCGTCGAGCGCGACGTCGCCGTGCATTTCGCCGTCCACCTGCAGGTCCGGCGCGCGCTCGCGCAGGATCTCGAGCACGTCGCGCATCTTCTGCGCGGACGGCGCGTTGCTGGTGCCGAAGTTCGAGTGCGACAGCAGCGCGACCTTCGGCTCGATGCCGAAACGGCGCACTTCTTCGACGGCCATGATCGTGATCTCGGCGAGCTGCTGCGGCGTCGGATCGATGTTTACGTGCGTGTCGACCAGGAAAATCTGGCGGCCGGGCAACACCAGCGCGTTCATCGCCGCATAGACGCTGCAGCCTTCGCGCTTGCCGATCACCTGATCGATGAAGTGCAGATGACGATGTGTCGTACTGATGGTGCCGCAAATCATACCGTCGGCGTCACCCTTGTTCACCAGCATCGCGCCGATCAGCGTGGTGCGGCGGCGCATTTCGAGCCTGGCCATCTGCTCGCTGATGCCTTTTCTCGCCATCAGCTTGTGATATTCCTGCCAGAAGTCGCGGTAGCGCTTGTCGTGATCCGTATCGACGATGATGCAATCGACACCCGGTGTGATACGCAGGCCGTAACGCGCGATGCGCTGTTCGATCACCGCCGGACGGCCGATCAGGATCGGCTTCGCGAGCTTTTCGTCGACGATGATCTGCATGGCACGCAGCACGCGCTCTTCTTCGCCCTCCGCGAACACGATGCGCTTCTTCTCCGGCTCGACGCCACGCGCCAGCTGGAAAATCGGCTTCATGGTCGTGCCGCTGTGATACACGAACTGCTGCAGATGCTGTTCGTACGCTTCCATGTCTTCGATCGGACGCTCGGCGACGCCCGAATCCATCGCGGCCTTCGCCACCGCCGGTGCGACCTTGACGATCAGGCGCGGGTCGAACGGCTTCGGGATCAGATATTCCGGACCAAACGAGAGATCCTGGATGCCGTACGCAGTCGCGACGATATCGCTCTGCTCCTGGCGGGCCAGTTCGGCGATCGCATTGACCGCGGCGATTTCCATTTCACGCGTCACCGTCGTCGCGCCCGCATCCAGCGCGCCGCGGAACAGGAACGGGAACACCAGCACGTTGTTCACCTGGTTCGGGTAGTCCGTGCGGCCCGTGCAGAGCACGGCGTCCGGGCGCACTTCGAGCGCCAGTTCCGGCAGGATTTCCGGTGTCGGGTTCGCCAGCGCCAGAATCAGCGGCTTGTCAGCCATCTGTTTGACCATGTCCTGCTTGAGCACGCCGCCGGCCGAGAGACCGAGGAAAATATCCGCGCCGCCGATCGCCTCAGCGAGCGTGCGAGCCTCGGTTTCGCGTGCGAAACGTTCCTTGTCCGGGTCCATCAACTCGACGCGACCCTTGTAGACCACGCCGGCCAGATCGGTGACGGTAATGTTTTCGAGCGGCAGGCCGATGTCGACCAGCAGATCCAGACAGGCGAGCGCCGCCGCACCCGCGCCGGACGACACCAGCTTGACCTTCTTGATGTCCTTGCCGACGACCTTCAGGCCGTTGGTGATGGCTGCCGCGACGACGATCGCCGTACCGTGCTGGTCATCGTGGAAGACCGGAATCTTCATGCGCTTGCGGCATTCGCGCTCGACGATGAAGCAGTCCGGCGCCTTGATGTCTTCAAGGTTGATGCCGCCGAAGGTCGGCTCAAGTGCACAGATGACGTCGACCAGCTTGTGCGGATCGGACTCGTTCAGCTCGATATCGAACACGTCGATGCCGGCGAACTTCTTGAACAGGACGGCCTTGCCTTCCATGACCGGCTTCGAAGCGAGCGGCCCGATGTTGCCGAGACCCAGCACCGCGGTGCCGTTCGTGACGACGCCGACCAGGTTGCTGCGCGCGGTGAAACGTGCGGCGTTCAGCGGGTTTTCGACGATTTCCTCACATGCGAACGCAACGCCCGGCGAGTACGCCAGCGCGAGATCGCGCTGGTTGATCATCTGCTTGGTCGGGGCGATCGCGATCTTGCCCGGCGTCGGGAACTCGTGATAATCGAGGGCGGCTTCGCGGAGTTTGCCCTGGGCTGGGGTAGGCATGATGTCTCCTGGTTAACAACATTTACAGACAATGATAATGATATTATCACGTCAACGGCATGCGCAGAGGCGCTCGAAGCCAGACCTGGCGGCACCACGCACGGTGCCTGTCGCGGCTCGGCAAGGCAGAACCACCGACAGAAATGAATCAAGGGAAAGCTCGGATGAATTCAGCTCTACGCAACTACGGCCTTGGGCGTCTGCGTCTACATCACGATCCGGTCAGTCCTGATGGTCATCAGGCGCATCGCGACGTCATGCTGCAGGCGTCACCCGATGGCAGAACCGCCGTGCTCGTCGAGATCGAGGAGCGGTACAGCGATCATCATGCGACGGGTCCGGAACAGGAGGTCCGGTATGAGATTTCGGTATCTGATCTGGTCCAACTGATCCGGGCGCATGGTGCGCGCATCTGAGATGGCTATTCACCTCGAGAAGGCTGCCGCACGTGCTGCGCGCTAACCCTGACGCCAAATCCCAAGGAGCGACCGCGTGACGAAAAAGGCTGTGAAGAAGCAGACACTGGACGGAGCGCGGGACTCCGGGGCTGCGGTCGCAACAGTTCGACAGGGGATCGGATCACGCCGGATGAAAGCAAACGCACGTGTGCACGACGCCGGTGCCGCGCTACCGGATGAGTCTGCTGGAGAAAACGACGACGGCCGCGCGGGCCTGCGCGCGCTGGTCAAGCTCGGAAATGAGCGCGGGTTCGTCATTCGTGGGGAAATTAGCGATTGCCTGCCTGAGCGACTGGCGCAACCTGATGCGATCGAAAACGTGATCAGAGCCTTCAGCGACATGGGCATCGCCGTATTCGAGCAGACACCAGACGCTGAGTCCATGGTGATGCACGATCATGCGGTCGCGGGTTCATCTGATGAGCAGGTCGAGGAAGAGGCCGTGGCGGCAATTTCCAGTGTGGACGCCGAGTTCGGCCGCACCACCGATCCCGTGCGCATGTACATGCGCGAGATGGGCACCACTGAACTCCTCACCCGCCAGGGGGAAATTGCGCTTGCGCGGCGCATCGAAGAAGGCCGCAACGACATGATCCGGGCCATCTCTTCGTGCCCGACAACGATTGCGGAGATACTGGCGATCGCTGGCACGGTTGCCAGCGGTGCAACCCCCGTCGAGGAGTTCGTCGATGGGATGATCGATCCCGCAGCAGTGGAGACGGATGACATTGTTGCCGTCGAGGAGGAAAGCGTCGACGGCGATCCGGTTCTCGGCGAGGATCAGGGAGACGAAGATGATGACGGTGCTGAAGCCCCGTCGGCCAATCTGCAGAGCGAGACCCTGAAGCGTGACGCGCTGACGAAACTGGCGACAGTAGCTGACTGGTTCGAGCAATTGCGGGATGCCTACGAAACGGAGGGTTACGGATCGGGGCGTTATCGCGCCGCACAGGCAGCGATCGAGACCGAACTGATGACGATCCGCTTCACGGCGCGCACGATTGAGCGCTTGACGAGCGCGTTGCGGGTATCCGCCGACGGGGTCCGGACCATCGAGCGCGAAATCGCGCGGATCGTTGTTGACCGGTGTGGTGTGCCCCGCGACATGTTTGTCGCGCACTTCCGGGGCAACGAGACCAACCTGACGTGGCAGCAACAACTCATCACAGCAGGGCACCCGTTCAGTGGCGTGCTGGAGCGAAACCTCCCTGCGATCCAACTGGAACAGGAGAAGTTGCTGGCATTGCAAAAGCGGGTCGTATTGCCGCTCGATGACTTCAGGGAGGTCTGTCGCGCGATGACCGCAAGTGAAGCGAAAACGCTACGCGCGAAGGGCGAAATGATCGAAGCGAACCTTCGACTGGTGATTTCGATCGCGAAGCGGTACGTGAACCGCGGCCTGCTGTTTCTCGATCTGATACAGGAAGGCAATATCGGCCTGATGCGCGCCGTTGACAAGTTTGAATACCGTCGCGGCTACAAGTTCTCCACCTATGCGACCTGGTGGATCCGGCAGGGCATCAGCCGGTCGGTCGCGGATCAGGCGCGCACCATCCGGGTCCCGGTTCACATGATTGAGTCGATCAATAAACTGAAACGGATCTCGCGCCAGATCCTGCAGGAGACCGGCCGGGAACCCGATGCCGCCGTGCTGGCGGAGCGGATGGAAATGCAGGAGAACAAGGTTCGCGCAATGCTGCGGATTGTCAGGGAGCCGGTTTCCCTGGATGCGTCCTTCGGCGAAAACGACGACACGTCGGTAGGCGACCTGATCGAGGACCCTGCGGCGATTTTGCCCGACGATGCAGCGCTGCATGCCAGCATGCGGGATGCCGTCAGCGAGGCGCTCACGACGTTGACGCCGCGCGAAGCGAAGATTCTGCGCCTGCGTTTCGGTATCGAGAGCGGCCGGGATCACACACTGGAGGAACTCGGACACCAGTTTGAGGTGACGCGCGAACGGATCCGGCAGATTGAAGCCAAGGCACTGCGCAAGCTGCGACACCCGGCCCGGTCGGGGCGATTGAAGTCGTTCCTGGACGAGGAGTAGAAACCAGAGGCGATACACCGCCATAGGGGGCGGGTACACCGGATGAGAAATGAGGCGCCGCGGTGATGTGCAATCGCGACAGACTGCGCGACCGTATCAGGGCATTCGACGCGTGGGCACCAATACCTCGGACGACACGGCGTGAGCACCGGGCAAGGCTCGAGCGAGTATCAGGCCAGAAGGGTCGGGTGCTCTGGCCGGATGGCACGCTGCCGCCGGGTCACGGAAACGGCG
The DNA here is from genome assembly GCF_900230185.1 of Burkholderia sp. OK233. GTDB lineage: Bacteria > Pseudomonadota > Gammaproteobacteria > Burkholderiales > Burkholderiaceae > Paraburkholderia. Next base: position 5,582,113 of record NZ_OCSR01000001.1, on the reverse strand, counting down.
GCAGCATGCGTTACCTATTCACCTGCACCAGCATCCGGAGTGATCATCGCGCGGTCAATGCGCGAATAGAAATACCATGAGCACCGAAAAAATCAATCTCGACATTCACAGGATTCTCACACTGCTGCCGCATCGCTATCCGATCCTGCTGGTCGACCGGGTGCTCGAACTCGAGCCGCATAAGCGCATCAAGGCGCTGAAGAACGTGTCAATCAATGAACCGTACTTCATGGGCCACTTCCCGAGTCGTCCGGTGATGCCGGGCGTGCTGATTCTGGAGGCGCTCGCGCAGACGGCTGCGCTGTTGACCTTCTCGGAAGAGCCGCATGATCCGGCCAGTACGCTGTACCTGTTCGTCGGCATCGACAACGCGCGATTCAGGCGCGCGGTGGAACCCGGCGACCAGCTGATCCTGAACGCGACGTTCGAGCGGCACATGCGCGGTATCTGGAAGTTCAAGGCACGCGCCGAAGTGGATGGCGTTGTTGCGGCGGAGGCCGGTCTGATTTGCACGGTCAGACAGACGGATGGGGACGGCCAGTAAGGTACCCTCAGACGCTGACTCGGCATCCGGATAACAAAAACGCAATGGACCCGGAGCGCACGAGCGGGATCCATCGTGATCTGGCACATCCCGTTCGGCAGTGGGAGCGCGTTCCGAATAGCCCTCCCGTAGGAAATCCCCTGTACGCCGTCATCCTTATCCTATCGACGATTTATCTGGGACTGATTTTTTTACACAACGTATCCTGCGATACTGGACATATGCTTGACGGCTTTGAACCAATCGTATTCGGGTGAAAGTCAGCAACACGAATCGTTACCCTCGGTGTGCCGCAGACATCACAGGTACGTCCATTTCGTGTCCACCAAGGGACACCGTTCCATCTAATAGGTAACCCGAAAGGTTGGGGAATCTTCCGGGCGACTTTTACGCCGGTCGTAGATTCGCGTCGTGGCAATGTTTGCGTGACCGAGCCATTCCTGAACCTTGGCGATATCGGCCTCATGCTCCAGTGCATTGGTCGCCGCCGTTGCCCGCAGGCTATGCACGCCAAATCCCTGTACCTCGATTTGAGCGCGCGCCGCGTAAGCGAGCACGATCTTGTAGACGCCATCAGCAGTCAACGCTGCATGGGTCTTTCTTCGTGCCGGTTGAAAGAGTGGGGCATCCGGCGCTTCGCCATGTCCGGCGACCGCAAGATAAGCGTGGATGCGTTCAGCGCTGCCGGCATGCAACGGCAGATAGCGCAATTTGTTGCCTTTGCCGTGGATTCGTAGATGGAGTACGCCGCGCCGGGCGTGGATGTCTCGAACCGTAAGCCTGCATAACTCTTCCCGGCGCAGGCCGTGATACAGCAGCACCGACAGCAACGCGCGGTCGCGTTTGCCTTTGAGTGTTGTTGGATCAGGTGCATCCAGCAGCGCACGCGCCTGATGATCGCCAAGTGCCGGCGTCTTGCCTTCATTGCTGTCGACTTTGGGCCGCTTCGCCCCGTTCACGGGATTGAAGTCGACGGCGTTCTTTTCACACAGGTATTTGAACAGGGACGACAGAGCCGCGAGCTTGCGCCGGATCGTCGCGCCGGACAGTGCGCGCTCCTCGAGCACCTTGCGCCAGGCGAGCACATGCGCGCGGGTAACGATGCGGAATTCATCCGCCTGCCGGATCCCGGCGAAGCCCATGAAGTCCTGCAGGTCAGTCTGGTACGCCCGTCGCGTGCGCGGATTGTCAAGATTGGCAAACCACTCGGCCTCGGCCGGCACCCTGGCGAGCCGGTGGAATTCGGCAGCCGTCAGCGGCCGGTCCAGCCGTTCGGTGATCGCGCGGCCGGTATCGGGGTGTGGCGGCATAAGAGACCTCCCTTTGTCGTCCTGACTCACAGGATGCGCAGGTTGCAGATGCGGCCGATCCTGGGTGACCGCTCGCGGATCAGCCCGGCGATGTATTCCGGCAGCAGCGCGCGCGGCACGGTGGCCGGCACGTCGGTGACGAGCTGGTCCGGCACCTGGGCGATGAAGTCGTCCGGCGCACCGGCGAGGCTGTGTTCATAGCTGACGCGGTAGTCCATCCTGTTTCCTGGCTGTGCGGTGGTCGGCCGCGGATCCGGACAGACACCCGAACCATGGAACCGGGGCCTGTTGTTTCTGGCGGATATCGCGTAGTATTTCGCCAGTGGGCGTTCGTGCGCCCCGACACTTCGCAAAAGGCCGCCAATCGTGCGGCCTTTTGCATTTCTGACCCGCCCTCGAGGCGGGTCTTTTATTGGCACAAGCAAATGAAAACGGTTGATCGAACCAAGGTCATCGTCGCCGCCATCAATGCGGTCAAGGCTATTGCAGTTGCCTTGATCCATGCGTACGCGGTGATTGTGGTGACTCAGGTCCAGCATCTCGTTCACTAAGCGCCAATCCCGATCGTTTTCACCGTCACCCGGCAGTCCGTGACGGGTCGGTGATTTTGGCCACTGACCTGTCAGCCATGCTGCTGACCAAACTACTATTGATAACATATTTTATCAATAGTAACTGCACCGAATAAAGCGCGGAAGGCGGTTCCGAAGAACCCACCCCCCGCGCCCATGAAAGTCACTTCTTCTTCGGCTTGCCCGAGGTTGCGCCCTTGCGCTGGGAGAGGTCCGAAGCGGCGACCTCTTTCTCCTTCCTGGACGATTTCGGATCACGCAGGATCTTGCCCGCGTCCGATGCGGGTTTCTTGCCTGTTGCCATGGTCAACTCTCGATGTGGTCGAACCCCCAATTCAGGGCACCTTAATCGTATGACAACAACGGGAAATTACAAGGAGAGTAGGTGCCACGCGGCCGTCATTCGCCTTTTTTTGAGCGACCGGTAGCCCGACGTACTGTGCGCTTCGGGCCGCTGTGTGTCGAGGCGAGAACAGCTGTTAAGGCAATAACTGGCATATGAGCTCGTCGCATATGGGTTGACGGCGTGGTCGAGCGCGTGGTTGAGGGCGATTCCGACCGGCCGGCCGCGGTATCGCATGTCAATCCGGCTGTCTCAGGAATTCCCGGGAGTTCCTGAGCTGCCTGCCCGCGCGTCAGCCGATCCCGGCCGACTTCTTGATGACTTCGGCGAGGAGGGCGACGCCGAGATCCCTGGCGGCGTCGAGGCTCCACCGGCCGACCTTCTTCAGCGCATCGAACACGTCGGTCTTGTCCCCGGCCTGAGCGGCCTTTTCCGCTTGGGCGAGCTGGCCGAGCTCGACGAAATCGTCGGCCGATGCCGCCTTGGACTGCAGCGCCTGCCGCAGGGAAGCGAGCTGCTCAGCCAGCGAGCGCAGTTCGCCGTCGGCCATTGCCTCGACCATGTTGACCTGCACGTTGACGTCGTGAATCTCGTTGAAGTCGCCGATCGAAACTACGGCGCCTTTAACTTCGGTGGTCTTGTTCACTATCTCGCTCCTTTCTCCTTTGGGACCCCGGTCACATTCCCGGCCCGGGCTTGCGTGAGTCGCGGGCGGCCGGCGGCCGCTCTTGTCCCGCGCTGATATCCGTGTCCGAAATCGTGTTCTCGTTGCCGATCGAGCCGACCGGCCCGTTCACGATGATGATCGGCCGGTCGCCGCCGTGCCCCGGACTGCGTTGCTCGGTGCGCACGTCGTACGTGACCTCGCGGGTCTGCACCTTGGCGATGCCGGATTCGGCGAGCTCCTTCCGCAGGGACGGGGAATTCATGATTTGCCGCAGGACGGTGCCCAACAGATCCGGATCGGGCTGCGTGTTGGAATCTACTTCCACGGTCGTCGCCTTGCCGTCCAGTGAATGCTCGACACGCACGAACAGCTTGAAACATCCGTAGGCGCCGCCGACAACAGTCAGTTCGAGGCCGTAGTCGGCCTTCATCATCGAGCGCAGTCTTTCGAATGCGTCACGATCGAACCTGTCGGGCGGGCGCAGAGAGACAAACGAGATGACATTCGTCCAGTCGTCCGGTACCAGGCTGTCGCGCCGGGCGACGGCATCGAGCACCGCGGTAAGTAAACCTGCATCGGATGGAGGCATCGGTCACCTGTCGGGTAAGAGTCCCGCGTGATGACCGAAGTCTAGGCGGTGAGAGGGCGCTTGGGAAGCGGTGCTGCCTGCCGGCAGAACGTGGAAGACCCTAGGCTGCCTCTTCGCTTCGCATCCGATTTGGGGTGGCGCCAAGATTCGGACGTTTGCGTACGCCAGAGATCCTGAAGGCCTTGTCGCACAAGGCTGGGCACCAAGTCTGCCTTCAAAAGCCGATCGAGAAATATTGCCCGCTGCCACGCCTTTGATTTTATTGATTGCGCAATGCGGCTAACTTACATTGTCGTCCGAATCTTGACGGCACCCCTGGAAGGCGGCGTAGCCGCCGGAGACGACGAGCCACATATGGCATCCCGAAGTTTTTCCCATCGTCAATCGAATAGGGCGCAGCTCGCACCAAGAGCTTTTCCTCGGTATGTCAGGCCGCCGCTGATTACTCTGCGCCTGGCGCTTCCTTGTCCAGTTCGTCGTAGCCCTCGGCGGGGTCATCGCCGATCACATCCTCAAATTCGAGCGATTCGGGGAAGACGTCGAGCGCCGCCTCGGTTAATTCCTCGGTCAACGCGCTGATCGAATCGATCCATTCCTTCGTCGCGATTCCCTTGTCGCCGTTCTGCCAGTTCGCCGACCTATCATCGAATTCATCTTCAAGCTCACGATGCACGTCATCGAGCATGCCCCGCGCCGCATCGGCCTTTTCGTTATATGCGTCCACGTCTAGTTCCAGCTTCGCACGTGCAGCCGCAACCGCCTCATTGAACACACGCAAAGACTCTTCCAACGTGCTCCGCTGCGCCGTCAGTTCGCCGAACGCTGCGTCGATGCGCTTCTGATCGGCGGCTTTGATCTTGAATGCCATGCTTGTCCTCTTTCGTGATGCCCGAGTCCTGCTGCTGGGCCGCGTCAATTAACTCACGATCGCCAAGGCTTTTCCGGTCTGAGGTCAGTCGGCTTTGACGACTTCGAGCTCGTACTCCGCCATCCAGTCGGAACCAGCACCACCGTCGCTGGTCACGACGCCGTTATCGAGTTGGTTGCGGATCTGTTCCTCAAACTCTTCAAGCGAGGCGCATTCCATTTCTTCGAGTTCCGCATCCGAAACTTCAATCCTGATGATCACGTGTCTCTCCTTTGCACCGGACCCGCCGGCTTTTCCATGCACCAGTCCGCTCTACTGCTTCTGCCAGCCCATGCGCCCATAAGCTGCTGCGCAATCGTCAATCTCGTGTTGAGCGATGATCGGGAAAATTCCCGGCGTTGTTGCATTGCATTGAGCCACTTGCCCCGTCTTGGGGTCACGAAAAACCGCCGGTGATGCACATCCGGCAAGCATCAGCGCGACCACGATGATCGATCGATTCATGTTTTCCCTGTTGATGATGGGTCTTGTGCTGCTACGACGACGATTCTGCCTCGCGTTTCCTTGCGTTAGGCGCGTGGGGATCGCGTCACTCCTGAGTCGCGGTATAGCAACTCGGCGCCGTTTTTGCTGGTGGGGTGCCTTGCCAACAACGCTTCATTTCGCCCGTGTTCGTATCTAATCGCCACGCATTGCCGCCGCCATCCACAGCCAGTTGGTGGTGGCCTGATGCCGTGGGCGAAGCATCATGCGATGCTTGGCCGCAGCCAGTGAGGATCAGGGATAGCGCAACAGGGATGAGTTTCATATGGCTTTTCCGTGGGCTCAGGGGTTAATCAAAAACTGCTCGCGCGACTGCCCTCTGATCCACAACGGCTCACGTCCCATGCCGCTCCATGTAGCACCGGACAATGGGTCGCGATACTTCGCCGGTTTGGTCCCCGACTTCGGCCCGCGCTTGCCTTTGGGTTGTACGCCGATCCAGAGTTGCATATCGGCTCAACAGGGCAGGTGAAGGTACGAGAGGAACGAAAACGGGTTCGTCGCGCTGCGGTCCGCGGCGTTTGACGAACGTCGCTTCAATACCACCCCTGGCGGCTCGCAGCGCAAGCCGCAGCGGCGCCGGCGATGTCGCCTGGGCGGCTGCGAGCGGGCGAAACAGGAACAGCAGGGTGTCCGAGGCCTGCGCGGCCAGATGCAGGCGCCGGAGCGCTTCCTGCCGGACTTCGGCCTGCCAGAAGAGCAGGGCGCCGCAGGTGCCGGCACGGAGGATCTGCTCGGCGGCCCACAACGCATCGGCCGTGCGGGAGGCGCGCAGCACGCAAGCCTGTGCCGCGGGAATGCCCAGCCACGCCAGTCCGGCGGGTTGTAGCCGATGCGGCGGCTGCAGCAGGAGCAAGGGGCGGGATCCGACGGTCGCCAGCGCGGGCTGCAGCAGACGCAGTTCACCGCAGCCCGGCTGCGGAGCGAGCAGTTCCGTGAGCGCGCCCGCGGGCCAGCCGCCGCCCGGCAGCTCGACGGCCAGCGCGGTGTGGCCGCACGACACCACCCGATCGAAACCGGCGGCCAGCTGCGAAGCTCGCCAGACCGGACCTTTACCCTAGCGATGCATAGTTTGTGGATTGAAGGCGTGGAAGCCTTGTGCAGCGTGGCGTCCGGCTAGCCTCTCCTTTTGATGCAAGGGTGTTCTGGCCTTACTGGGTAACGATTCGAGGCCCGACTCATACGGCGGCTTATACCGAAAAATGCGAGGCTCCCAGCCGGATTCGAACCGGCGAGCCAGCAACACGCCTTAAATATCCTGCGGTTCTGCTTGCCGCTCAGTATCGACGGTCGATCAGGCGAGCGGGCCGCGTCAGCGGATATCGACGCATCGGGCACCCTGCCCGTCCCCTGAGAGCGCGAGCGGTCCTCGCATGCCGCTCCTTGGGCAGCTATTAAGCTAGGGGTTTTCCGCGGGGAAAAACTGGGGTTGTGTCCCCCTCGGGACAGGGCCGCCGAGGACTCGCGAGACCGAAGAAACCCCTTACATATCCAGATATTCCGATCTTGATTGTCATCCGATCCAAGCGTATAGTGTGACGACACACTACCCACCAGAAATGATAAGAACATTCAACCATAAGGGGCTGCAGGATTTTTTTGAGACGGGTAGCCGAGCAGGCATTCGCCCGGACCATGCCTCGAAGCTGCGTCGCCAGCTAGATCACTTGGATGATGCGCAATCGGCGCAGGATATGAACGTGCCGGGCTGGAGATTTCATCCATTGGCCGGCGCACTGGCAGGGCACTACGCTGTGTCGGTTAATGGAAACTGGCGACTTACCTTCCGCTTTGAAGGCACAGACGCAGTACTGGTGGATTACCAGGACTATCACTGAGGTACGCAAAATGAGCCGAATCTACAACCCGCCGCACCCCGGCGAAACCCTGCGCGAGGACATTCTCCCGGCGCTCGGGCTGAACGTAACCGAGGCCGCCGAGCAGCTTGGCGTTACCCGGACAACCCTTTCGCGCGTGCTGCATGGCCGCGCTGGTATCTCGCCCGAGATGGCGCTGCGCATCGAAGGATGGCTCGGCGTAGAGCGCGGCGGACGCGCCGATATGTGGATCTCCAAGCAGGCATCGTATGACCTTTGGCAAGCCCGCCAGCAGGGCGTGCCGAAGGTTGCGCGCGCCCCCGAACTGGAAGCGGCATGAGGGAACGCCTAGGGGCAATCGCCCTGGCTATCCGGCAAAGACCGCGTCACTTTGTACCGTCCGGACAATGGGCAATGATCTCCTCACATACATCCTTCAGTAAATGGTCGATTGAAACCCGCCAAATCGGAAAGAAGGAATCCGGTTGCGTCCACTTGATAGCGCCCGGCAATTTGACGACATCGGACGGACGAAGACCTGGCTGGTTAACAAGGCGGATTTCAACGTCTGCCCGGGAGGTTTGTCCTGTTTCTAGGCCGCGCCGCGCTTCCGTTGTGCCGCAGACGAACACCAGCGGTGCTACTTGATGTTCAGCGGCGTTGCGCCAACGGATCACCGCAGCGTAGAAGTCTGAGTGCATAGCGTAACGGGAGCCGGTCACAGCATCCTTTGCAGCGAGCATCTCCAATAGTTTGGGCCTGCACAAGTCGATATTGAGTGGCGCAAGTTTCAGCGAAAACAGGTCGTTGAGGCAAACGGCGATTGCGTCCAGGAACGATTTGACGGAACCCAAATAGCCTGTCAGTTGGGTCGGAAGAATCAGCGCCGCGCCGAACATGTCGGCACTTTTCAATTCGTCGCTGATTGCTTGCTCATAGAAAGAAATGTCGGCCGCCCTGCGCGCTATATTCTCGCAATGATCTAGATGGAAGTTTTCGTAGGCATCGTTCATGTGCTTCGCACGCGCGCCGACAAACTCACCCAATGCTACAAGCGGTTGCGGAACTGCGACGCTCAGGCGCGAATACATCGTCCGAGCATAAAAGTGCGTCACGGGCATCTGCTATTCCTTTCAGTAAATCCGTCGGCGTCGCTTTGGCTGGCGCGCTATTGGGATATGAACAAGGTGAGCGCTTATGCGCTGCAGAGCATAAGACCGGACCTTGTTCATCCCCCTTCAAAGGATGAAGTCGGTGTTGATGAACTTCGACTGGTGCTCGCGCACGATGGTATTGAGCAGTGCCTTGTTCGCTTCGGTCTGTTTAGCGGCCACCATCGAGCGGATCGAGAACGCGCGCAATGCGTCGCTGACCGACAGCGTGCCCTCGGCCGAATCCTTGCGTCCGGCGAACGGGAAGACGTCCGGCCCGCGCTGACACTGGCAGTTGATGTTCACGCGGCAGACCTGGTTGACGAGCGGATCCACCAGCGCACCGATCTGCGCGGCGTCGGTTCCGAAGATGCTCACCTGTTGCCCGTGATCGGAGGTGATCACGTAGTCGAGTGCCTCTTCCACGGCGTCGAAGCTCATCACTGGGACGACCGGACCGAACTGCTCCTCGCGGAACAGCTTCATCCCCTCCTTCACGGGGTAGACGACAGCCGGGTTGAACAGCGTGCTGCAGAATGCGCCGCCGCCCTCGTTGACGACGCGCGCACCCTTGGCCTTGGCGTCGTCGATCGCCTCTGTCATGTAGGCGGTGCGATGCGGCCCCGGCAGCGGCGTGATCTGCACGCCGGCCTCCCAGGGCATGCCCATTTTGAGCCGCGCCAATTCAGCCGTGAAGCGTTCAAGGAACGCGTCGACGACACTGCTGTGCACGATCAGCATTTTGAGGGCCGTGCAGCGCTGCCCGTTGAACGACGGTGCGCCGAGCAGGCACTCCTTGACGGCGAGATCCAGGTCAGCGTCGGGCAGCACGATGGCTGCGTTCTTCGCGTCGAGACCCAACACGGCGCGCAGACGATGCGATTTGGGGTGCTGCTTTTTCAGATGGTCCGCGACGCGGCTCGAGCCGATCAGGGCCAGCACGTTGACCTTGCCCGAGGCCAGCATGCGTGGCACCACCACTTGACCCGGTGCGTAGATGGTATTGACCACACCGGGCGGAAACGCCTCCTGAAACACCACGAGCAGGGGTTCGAACAGCAGGGTGCCATACTGTGGCGGCTTGAGGACCACCGTATTCCCCATGAGGAGCGCCGGGATCAGGGTGCAGAACGTCTCGTTGAGCGGGTAGTTGTAGGGCCCCATGCACAACACCACGCCTAGTGGAGTGCGACGGACCTGGCCAATGGTTCCCTCGACCACCATGAATCGCGAATGGCCGTTGTCCATGTCCTTCAGGGCTTCGATCGTGGCCTGGATGTACTCGATGGTGCGGTCGAATTCCTTGCGCGAGTCGGCGAGGCTCTTGCCGATCTCCCACATGAGGAGGTTGACGATCGACTGCCGGCGCTCGACCATGCCTTTCACGAACGCTTGCATGCAGGCGATGCGGCCGGCCACGGTCATCGTCGGCCATTGGCCCCGGCCGTTGTCGTACGCGGCGACCGCGGCATCCAGAGCGGCGTCGCTCTGCGCCTCACCCATCAGCGGGTAGCTGCCGATCTCGACCTGGCTCACGTCGTCCGTCACCGGGTCGCGCGTGCAGACCGGCGACAGCACGGCTTTACGGGGGCCGTCCCATGCGAGCATCTGGCCGCCGATCAGGAAACCGCGCTGGTGAACGGGGGCGGTGAGACGGTGTTCCGCCGGAATGCGGTCGGGCGTAGGGAAGTGCTGGGCGAGTCGCGAATTGTGGTCGGTCGTCATGAGGTCTCCGAAGGAGGGAGTGACAGTAAGGCAGTAGTGGACAATCCAGGCGTTTAATGCGCATTGCGTATCAAGCAACGCGCAGGCAGCCGAACTCCTGCACAGGGATCGCTCGCATTCATTGGCTCATGACCTCGAATCGATAAGCAATTTCAACCGGTTGGCCTGGATCGACCGAGATCGCGGTCGGAACCCCTCTGGCATTGATTGGGTTCGCCGCCAGCGCGGGACGACAGCCAAGTTCAAACGCGCTTGCCACCGGCTCGACGCCCAGGCAGAGGTTGCGGCCGTTCCAGGGGCTGTGGGTGCGGCCGCGATTGCTGATCCACAGCAGAAGCGATGGGAGTACGGAGGCGTCCCAGGTCAGCCGATAGGCAACCTGAGACTCGTCATTTATCAGGATGACTGACCCATCCACTCCGCAGAGCTGAATGATTTCCTCCGTATCGTGAGCGAGCGGAAAACGATCAAACGCCGCGGTTCCTCCTGCATGCAGCGGTACGTTATCGAGGTTTTGGAAAACCGCGCCTGGCTCGGCACGCGACACGCCGGGTTCGGGACCGGCCGGGTGAACGACACCAAAGCGAAACGTGCCGGGGTCGATCTGGAGCGCTCCGGTCATCGACGGTAGGGCGAGATTGGGATGCAGGCCAATCGGACGGCGCGTCTTCTGGCGAGCCTCAACCGTCACGGAGAAGTCGATCGCGGGGCCATCGGGGTCGGCTCGAATCAAGCGGACGACGCGTGCAATCGACGAAGTGGGCGGATACTCGAGTGCGATCTCGATCGCGAGCTCCGTCTGTTGCACGAGTGTCCACTCACCCACGCAGGCGTAACCATGCAGCAGGTCGTCGCTTGCATCTAACGGATGATCATGTTCGGCGACTGACGTGGCGAGGCTCTCCTGCCAGCTTTCCACGACGGTTTCAGGAGAATACGGCACCCCAAAAGGAACGCATGGAAATTCGCTTCTGAGCTGGCCGAGTAATCCCGCCTGTTCGGGCGTCCCGTCGCCGATCCACGGGGCTTCGTAAAACGGCTGCACGTGCCGGTTACCGCTCTGCAGCGAAACGCTGCCGAGCATTCCGCCCCTGGAGTGAACATTGAGGGAGCCATGAGGCCATTCAAGGTGCCAGATTTTATCCATGATCGTCGTCTTGACAGGAAAGGGGGTAGCGCTGCGCTTCGTTATTCGAGGTGAGACAGGCGCGTCATGATCGAGTCGATTGAGTGCCGACGGTTTGAACGTGCTCGTGCGGCTTCAGTCACGAGACATCCGGCCCGCACTCAGTTTTCTTCTTCCTGCCAGCATGTGTTGTGGCGCGCCAGCAGCGCGCTGGCTGCTGCTGGCCCCCACGTACCGGACGCATAGGGTTTGGGAAGGCTGCCCTGCGTGGCCCAATCTTCGATGATCGGTGCGACCCAGCGCCATGCCGCCTCCTGTTCGTCGCGCCGCACGAAGAGGGCGAGCCGCCCCGCGATCACATCGAGCAACAGACGCTGATAGGCCTCCATGCGGTCCTGCTGGAAGAATTGGTCGAAAGCGAGATCGAGATGCACGCCTTGCAGGGTCATTCCCATGCCCGGCTGCTTGGCGAGCGCACTGAGCCGGATCGATTCGTTCGGCTGCAAACGGATCGTCAGCCGGTTCGAACCGGGACGTAACGCCATCGCGCCCAGCGCCGAGTGCGGCACCGGCCTGAAGTTGACGACAATCTCGGCAATGCGGCCCGCGAGCCGCTTGCCGGTGCGCAGAAAAAACGGCACACCTGCCCAGCGCCAGTTTTTCACCTCGACTTTCAACGCAACGAATGTCTCAGTCGTACTGCCTTGCCGGACACCGGGCTCTGCGTGATAAGCGGATACCGTTGTGTCCTTGATTGCCCCAGCGTGGTATTGGCCGCGGACCACGCTTTGCCTGATTTCCTCGCCCAGTACCGGTTTGAGCGCGCGCAGCACGCGCAGCTTCTCGTCACGCACCGCATCCGCGTCCATCGACTGCGGCGGCTCCATCGCGATGATGGAGAGTAGTTGCAGCAAATGGTTCTGCACCATATCGCGCAGCGCACCCGTCTGGTCGTAGAAGTTGCCGCGGCCTTCGACACCCAGTTCCTCGGCGACGGTGATCTGAATGCTCTCGACCCATTCGCGGCGCCACAATGGCTCGAACAACGAATTGCCGAAGCGTAGCGCGAGCAGGTTTTGTACCGCTTCCTTGCCGAGGTAATGATCGATTCGGTAGATCTGGTCTTCGTTGAAGATCTGGCCGACTGCATCGTTGATCGCGTTGGACGATTCCAGATCGTAGCCAAGCGGTTTTTCCAGAACGACGCGGGAGCCTTCGGTGAGCCCAGCCGACGCCAGGGCGCGGCAGATCGGCACGAACAGCGCAGGCCCGGTTGCCAGATAGAAAATGCGTCTGCCGCGTCCCGCGCCGAGCGTATCGCCCAGCAAGGAGAAGGCTTCGGGCTGACTGGCGTCGAGCGCGACGTAGACGATGCGCTCGCGAAAGCTTCGCCACACTGAATCGTCGATCGCTGTTCCCGGGATGTGGGGCTTCACGTGCTCGTCGACCCATCGCAGATAGCTGCCGGTATCCAATTCCGTCTGCGCAACGGAGACGATTCTGCCATCGGCTGCAAGCAGGCCGTCGCGGTGCGCCGCATAAAGCGCAGGCAAGATCTTGCGCATCGCCAGATCGCCGGTTCCGCCAAACAGGACGAAGGCGAAGGGGGGGTGATCCGGCTCGCTGGTAGAGGGTTTCGTCATGGCGTTCAGTGATCGAAATTGATAGAAAGGTTTTCGGAACCAAGCCGGGCCGTTACTTCATCCGACCCCGGGGCATAGGCCCCTTGCTGCGCGCACGTTACCGCTGCGCAGGCGGCGGAAAACTGGAGATGGGAGGCCAGCGGCGCATCTGGCCGGGTGAGCAGGCTTGCCATCCATCCACCGACGCAGGCGTCGCCGCAGCCGACCGTGTCGACCACCTGGGCGGCGAAGGCCGGCTGAAACATCACCTCTTGCGCCGTAAACAGTTGGATGCCCGCGGCGCCGCGCGTCACCAGAATGGTCGCTGTCGGCGCCCACGCGCGCAGTTGGACCAGTGCCGAGGTTTCGTCCAGTTCGGGGAACAGGCCGCGCAGATCCTCGTCCGAGACCTTGATATAGGTGGCCAGTTCAGCCATGCGGCGCAGTGTGCTCCGGTAGGCGGGGCCGGCCATCAGATCGCGGTAGTTCGGATCGAACGAGATCCGCTTGCCCGCTGCATGGGCGTCCTGTGCAATATCGAGCAGGTGCGCCGCGAGCGGCTGGCGGGCCAGGCTGAGCGAGCCGAAGTGCACGATCTGGGCCGCGGCCAGCCAGCCGGAGGGCAGGGCCTGGGCGTGGAAAGCCAGATCGGCGCTGTTGTCGCCGATAAAGAAATATTGCGGCGGATGCTTCGAGACGACCATGGCGAGAAACGGCGGGCGCTCGACCTGACGCGTGAAGCGCATGTCAAGTCCTGCCGCGGCGCTTTGCTGCATCAACTCGTCGCCGAAGGTATCGTGGCTCACCGTGCCGGCGAAGCCGGTGGGGACGCCAAGACGAGCGCCGACGCGGGCGACATTCCAGCACGAGCCGCCGGGCGCGCTGCGCCAGTGCTGGCCGTCTTCGCGGATAAAGTCGATCAGCGCTTCGCCGAACACGATCAGTTTGGGGAGGTTCGTCGTCATTCGGATTGACTCAGTTTGCCGATTCAGCCTGCTGCTTGCGCCGCTGCTTGAACCGGTTGATCAGGCCGTTGGTTGAACTGTCGTGGGCGCTTGCTGCGCCCGGCTGGGTGATTTCGCTCTCGATAGTCACAGCCAGCCGCTTGCCGAGCTCTACACCCCACTGGTCGAATGAATTGATATTCCAGATCACCCCTTGTACGAACACCTTGTGCTCGTACAACGCGAGCAGGGCACCGAGCGAGGCCGGATCGAGCTTGTCTAGGCAGATCGTATTGGTCGGGCGACTGCCGTCGAAGCTGCGGTGCGGCTCACTCGCAGCCTGCGAGCCGTTCATTAACGCTTCGGTCTGGGCAAAGCAGTTGGCCAGCAGGATGTCGTGATGAACGTCCAGCGGATGATGAGGCTGCATGCAGGCAATCACGTCTGCCGGAATCACGGCGCACCCCTGGTGCAACAACTGGAAAAAGGCATGCTGGCCGTTGGTGCCGGGTTCTCCCCAGATGACCGGCCCGGTCGCATAGTCGACGCGTTCGCCCGACAGCGTGACGGACTTGCCGTTGCTTTCCATATCGAGTTGCTGGAGATAGGCCGGGAGGCGGTGGAGGTACTGGTCGTATGGGGCGATCAGGTGACTGGTTGACCCCAGAAAATTGGTGTACCAGATGCCGATCAGGGCGAGCAGGACCGGCAGGTTTTGCTCCAGCGGCGCGTCGGAAAAGTGCCGGTCCATCGCGTGGGCGCCGCCCAGCAGCGCCTCGAACGCGTCCATCCCGATCTGGAGCGCGATGGGCAGTCCGATGGCGGACCAGAGCGAGTACCTGCCGCCCACCCAATCCCAGAATTCGAGCATATTGTCAGGATCGATGCCGAACGCCGCAACCGCTTCAGCATGCGTCGAGACCGCCACGAAGTGTCTCGCTACGGCTGACTCGGGCGCGCCAGTGTTTAGCAGCCAGCCGCGGGCGGTGCGTGCATTGGCCAGGGTTTCACGTGTGGTGAAGGTCTTCGAAGAAATCACGAACAGCGTCGTCTCGACATCGACGACGTGCAGCACCTCGGCAATGTCCGCGCCATCTACGTTGGACACGAAGTGCATCGTCAGTCCTTTGCGTCCATACGGCTTCAAGGCTTCGCAGACCATGCGCGGGCCCAGATCTGAGCCGCCGATACCGATATTGACCACGTCGGTGATCGCGCGGCCCGTATAGCCGCGCCATGTGCCTTCGCGGACGGCGTCGGTAAAGCTCCGCATTTTCGCCAGAACCGCGCTCACTTCCGGCACGACGTCCTTGCCGTCTACCAGAATCGGCGTGCCGGCGCGCTCGCGCAGCGCGACGTGCAGCACCGGCCGGTCCTCCGTAGTATTGATGCGCTCACCAGCAAACATGGCACGCCGTCGTTCTTCCACGCCGGCCTGGCGCGCAAGCGCGCTCAGGAGATCTAGCGTGCCGGCCGTGATCAGGTTCTTGGAATAGTCGACGTAGACGCCGGCGGCTTCCAGCGAGAATCGCTGAAAACGTTCGTTATCCGTTGCAAAAAGATCGGCTATCGACGTGCGTGCCAGGTGCTCGCGATGCTCGGCGAGCGCCCGCCAGGCGGGCGACTGAGTGAGATTTGACATGATTTTCGCGGTTTGAGCTTAGTGGGGCGCTGACCAGCCCTTGTAGCTATTCACGTTGTCCCGCGTCACGAGCGTCGATGGCAGCAGGATCGTCGAGTTGGCAGGCTTCTTGCCGTTCATGATGCCGTAGCCGATCGTTACGGCCGTTTGTGCCATGGACCACGGATCCTGGCTCGCGGAAGCCTGGACCAGGGTGTCGGTTTTCAGAGCGGTTTCGATGTCCGGCGCACCGTCGACGGACGTAATGAAGAGGTTTTTGCGGTTGAGTTGCTTGGCCGCCAGATCGCTGCCCACTGCCTGCGGGTCGTTGATCGCAAATACGGCATCGACTTTCGGGAACCGCGTCAGATAGCCTTGCATGGCATTCATGCCGCCTTCGCGAGAGCCCTTTGCGTCCTGATCGTCAGACAGCACCTTGAGATCAGGATGCTTCGCGAATACTGACTTACAGCCCTTCACCCGGTCGACCACCGCCGAGACGGGCGGTCCGTTTTCGATGATGACGTTGCCCTTGCCGTTGAGTTTTTTGGCGATGTAATCGCACGAGATTTCTCCGGCCTGCACGTTGTTCGTCTGCACCGTGGCGTCAGCGCCCGCAGCGGCCACATCCACTGCCACGACCACGATGCCGGCGGCCTGGGCCTTCTTCACAGCAGGCTCGATGGCTTTCGGGTCTGCTGCGTTGAGCAGGATCATGTCGACGTGAGCGGCGATGAAGTTATCGATCTGCGTGAACTGCTTGTTCATATCGTAATCCGCCGACACTGCGGTGACATTCACGCCGGGGTTGATCTGCTTCGCCTTCGCCTCGGCGCCTTTGACGATCGTGACGAAGTACGGGTTGCCGAGGGACCCGACGGTGATGCCGATCGCCTTGAGCGGCTTGTCGGCGGCCTTCGCCGCGGGCAGCGTGAAGCCGAGGCCCATCGCGAGAGCGATGCTGGCGAAAGCGATTTTTTGCTTGAACATTTTCTCTGTCTCCAAGGAGGTCCATTGGGTGAGTGGGGAGCAAGGGACCAGTTTTGCGCCCATGGGTTTTTGAGGCGAGTCGGGACGGCGCGTGAAGGCGTATTTCAGGTCCGGGCTGATCCGCGTTGACGGAAACGGTCGAGCGCTACGGCGCCGATGATGACGAGGCCCTTGATGATGTATTGCCAGACGTCGGATACGCCGAGCAAAACCAGCCCGTTGGTCAGGACTGCGATGATCAGCGCGCCAACCAGCGTGCCGACGATCGAGCCCACGCCGCCAACGAAGCTGGTGCCCCCGAGAATCACGGCGGCGATCGCGTCCAGTTCGTACGACTGTCCCATCTGCAGACCGTTCGCCGCATACAGGCGGGCTGCGGACATCACTGCGCCCAAGCCGGCAAGCAGGCCGGACATCGCATAGACGAACATCTGGATTCCCCACACCTTGATGCCCGAGAGGCGTGCAGCTTCCGGGTTGCCGCCGACCGAGTAGATGCGCAGTCCGAGGACGGTGCGACGCAGGATGAACCACGACAGCGCGACCACAGCGATAGCAATCACCACAAGCCAGGGGACGCCGAGCACCGTGCCATTGCCAATAAAGGCGAACGACAGTTGTGGGTTGAAGATGGTCGTGTCATGGCCGAGCAGGCGGGCAACGCCGCGCACCGCGGTCAACGCGCCGAGCGTGACGATGAAAGGCGGCAGTCTCAGGAGGGCGATCAGCGCGCCGTTGATCAGACCGAAGCCGATCCCGACGGCGAGCGCGGTCGGGATGCCGAGCCAGCCCCAGCCAGGAATATTCGACGCCAGCAAGGCCGCGACCGCGGCGGCCGACAGCACCGAGCCGACGGACAGATCGATCCCTCCCGTCAGAATGACGAAGGTCATCCCGGCGGCCAGCACGATGTTGATCGATGCCTGCTGCGTGACGATCGACAGGTTTTGCAGACTGAAAAAGCTGTCGGTCCCAACGCCGAATCCGATGCACAGCAACACGAGCACGGGCAGCATGCCTGCCGTTCGCATCAGCGACTGCATGCGCTCGCGGTGTTCGATACGCGACTGCCGCTGGGCCTGGATGGCCGCCTTAGGGGCCGCGACTGCGTCGGCGTCGTGGCGCTTTGTGGTATTGCTCATGTCGTCCTCCTAAATACTTAAGATCCTGTCTCTTTTCGAAATCAGGCAGCTTCGCCTAGCGTGGGGCGAGAGCCCGTGGCCAGTTCGATGATGGTTTCCTGAACAATCGGCGTGCCCGTGTGGCCGCCGAGTTCGCCCGCAAATTGGCCTTCACGCATCACCAGCACGCGATCGGCCACGCCGATGATTTCCGGCAACTCGCTCGATATGACGATGATGCCCACGCCCGAGCGCGCCAGGTCGTTGATGATCCGGTAGATTTCGGACTTTGCGCCGATGTCCACCCCGCGCGTCGGCTCGTCGAGAATGAGCACGCGCGGCTTGGTCTCAAGCAGGCGCGACAGCAACACCTTTTGCTGGTTTCCGCCGGAGAGCGCACCCGCGTTGACCTTGGCGTTTGGTACGCGGATTGAGAGCGCGGCGATCGCATCACGTGCGCGGGAAGCACCGCGTGCCAGATCGAGTACGCCGAGCCGCGCGTCCCGGTTGCAAACCGCGACGTTGATGTTGTCGCGCACGCTCATGTCGAGAAAGAGGCCCTGGCCCTTTCGGTCTTCAGTGAGGTAGACGAGGCCCGCGTCGATTGCATCGCGCGGGGTGCGCAATGCGAGGACCTTGCCGTCCACGGCCACTTCGCCGCTTGCGCGCGGTTCAGCGCCAAAGATTAGGCGGGCCAGTTCGGTGCGCCCGGCGCCCACGAGCCCTGCGATGCCGAGGACTTCGCCCGCGTGAAGATCCAGGCTGCAGCCACGCACGCGTCCTGTGTCGGCGACATTGCGCACCGACAGCACGACCTTGCCCGGATCGTAGGGCGCGTGCTGCTTCTTGTAGAAGCCGGAGATGTCGCGACCGACCATCATTTTCACTAGACTCTCGGCGGAGAGCTGGTCGCGCTCCAGCGTGCCGACATAGGTGCCGTCGCGCAGCACGGAAACGCGATCGGAAAGCTCATAGATCTCAGCCATGCGATGGCTGATGTAGATGATCGCGAGCCCTTCGGCGCGCAACTGGCGGATCAGATCGAAGAGACGGTCCGTCTCGCGCGACGACAGGGGTGTAGTGGGCTCGTCCATCACAAGGATACGTGCGCGGGCGTGGACAGCCCGTGCGATCTCGACGAGTTGCCGCTCGGCGATGGACAGCTCCCCCACAAGGGTGTGCGGCCTGAAGGTGGCACCCAGGCGTTTGAGCACGGCTTCGCAGGCACGCTCCATTCCCGGGCGGTCGATTACGCCCCACCGGCCGCCCTTGCGCAATTCGCGCCCCGCGTGGATGTTTTCGGCGACCGACAGATTGGGCGCGAGGCTCAGTTCCTGGTAGATCACGGCCACGCCCAGCGCGCGGGCCGCAAGCGGGCCGTCGATGACGGCGGTCTTGCCGTCGATGCGGATTTCGCCGCCGGAGTCGGCCTGATAGGCGCCGGAGAGAATCTTCATCAGGGTGGACTTGCCGGCACCGTTCTCGCCCATCAGCGAATGGACCTCGCCCGGATAGACGGTGAGGCTCACGTTGTCGAGCGCGCGCACGCCGGGAAAGGTCTTGCTGATGCCGCGCATCTCCAGCAGCGCGGGTGTGGCCTTAAAACTGGACATGGTGCACCTCCTGCGATTCAGCACCGGCGCCTTTGAGAATGCCCGCTCGCGGCGAAAAATTGAAGAACATCGGCAGCGTGGCGGCACCGATCGCGCCCGCATCCGACCCGAAGGTGCCTCGCACGAGTGCCGGGGTGCCGCGGGCTTCCGGCGCAGTAATCGCCAGTGCCGTGCGCAGGCGTTTCATCAGCGTATTGATCAGGCCAGCGTCGATATCGGCGTCGAGGACGACTACCGGCACATCCAGCACGCACAGCATCGCGCGCAGGGCAGGAGCGAGCGCATCAACGCAATCGTCGAGCCATTCGTCGACGGCGGGCACACCGCGCGCGATGCAGGCTTCGAGCGCGGCGCGATTTTCAATCGACTCGCCGCTGTAACGTAGGTGCCGCGTGAGCGCATTGAGGGACGCACGGGAGAGCAGGATGTCCCACGGCCCGGCCGGCTGAGGGGCTGACGGCAGGCGGCTGGGCGGTACCGGCATGACGCCGATATCACCCGCATTGCCGCTCACGCCGCGCAGACAATCGCCGTCGACGGCGATGCCGCCGCCGATCGCCGGCCCGAGAAACAGATAGATGAAATCGTCACATTGACGTCCACAGCCGTAGAACAGTTCCGCGATGGCCGCCGCGTTGCCGTCGTTCTCGCTGAATACCGGCAAGGACAGAGCCTGGCCAAGTTTGCTGCCGAAATCCGTCTCGTCCCAAGCGCGGAACGTATCGGCCGGCAGGCCGAGTTCGCGCAGCCAGCTCCCGAGGTTGTACGGTTGTGCGACGCCGATGCCGCTCAGGCGCTCGCGCTCTTCCCGGGTGAGCAGCGGCAATAGTTCATGGATGTCGTGCTGCACAATCTCGAGCACGCGAGCCGGGTGGGGCAGCACCATATCGTGTGCGCGGCGCCCCAGCACCTCGCCGGCGAAATTCACCAGCACCGTTTCCATGCTGGTACGGTCTAGCCGTACGCCAATGCCAAAGGCGCCACGCGGGTCAAGACGGATCAAGGAGGCAGGTTGGCCGCGCTGGCCTTCGACTCGGCGGCCGGTGAATTCGATCAGCTTGGCCTCGCTGAGTGATGTAATGATGCTGCCTACCGCTGTGCTGGTCAGATTGGCCAGGCGGGCGAGATCGGCTTTCGACGCCTGTCCCGCACGACGCAGTGCCTGCAGCAGCAGGCGCTCGTTGTAGCGGCGCACGTTCGCCGAATTGCTGCCTTGGCCGAAATGGGGGCTTCTCACAAGTCTCCTCCAGTGCGACACCTGCTTGGGTGCCGATTAAATAAATCACGTTGATTTATTTAATACCAAACATCGAAAAATGTCTGCCTAGGGAAATCCCGGGGCAGGATTCCATGCAGATCGACAGCGTTGCCCTGCGGGTGGCGCCGACGGTGCGGTTTTGTCCAATGGCGGCGGGGTAATCGTTCGAATCGTGCGAAATCTGGCGGCAGTCACTTGCGGTGCCGCTTGCAGCAAGGCTTGGCGGCGGCACGGCTTTCGCGGAATCGGAGGATGCGCAAATCGTTGATCAATAACGTTTTTTTAGTTGCAAGCTGCCATAAATTGCACGAAAGGTACGATTCCCCCGACATGCGCGGCTACGGTGGCTCGTCGACACCAGATGCGCCCGATGCCTATGCGCTCAAAGAGGTGGTTGAAGACATGGTCGAGCTTCATGACCATCTGGGCGCGAGTCCGGCAATATGGGTCGGCCACGACCTGGGAAGCCCGGTGGCCGGTGCGCTCGCTGCACATCACCCGAAGCGCAGTCGCGCGGTCGTATTCGTCTCCGTTCCATATATGCCGGAGAGCTTCGGGTTGCGCACGCTGTTGCCCCTGATCGATCGGACGCTCTATCCCGCCGACCAGTATCCGGATGGGCAATGGGACTACTACCGCTTCTATCTGAAGCATTTCGATCAGACCGTTATCGACTTCAATGCCGACATAGCGTCGTCTCTGGCGGCGATCTATCGGTCTGGAGATCCGAAGTCTGCGAACCACATGCATCGCTCTGCGCTGGTCTCGCGCAATGGCGGCTGGTTTGGTTTGGCACGTCGCGCGCCGATGGTGACGCCGGACGCGGCGCTCTGGCCGTCGGCTGACTTCGACGCGCTGGTTGATGCGTTCCGTGTGACCGGCTTTCGTTCGGCTAACGCCTGGTATCTGAACGATGACGCCAACATTGCCTACGCTCGGAGTGCGCCCGACAGCGGCCGCCTGAGCCAGCCCGTGCTGTTCGTGAACGGCGAATTCGATGGCATCTGCGACATCACCCGCGGCGCGCTCGGCGAGCCCATGCGAAACGCCTGCACGGATCTGTCTGTGGCGACGCTGGGCGCAGGCCACTGGCTGCCGCTCGAACACAAGGCTGAACTCGTCCAGGCAATCCGCTCCTGGCTCGAGGCAAAGGGGGTGTCGTAGCCATCACGGACGCGTCCTCACCCGCATCGGGTCCTGCACATCAACGAAAGGAGTTGAACGAAATGAGTGCCTCGAATAGAGATGGCCTGACTTCAGATTTCAACGATGGCATCACACACTACAGCATCGAGACTAATGGCATTTCCTTGCACGTGACAGAGCAAGGAGAGGGGCCAGCAGTGCTGTTCTGCCACGGTTTTCCGGACACCTCCTATACGTGGCGCGGGCAGATGAAGGTCATTGCGTCGGCGGGATATCGAGCAATTGCCCCGGATATGCGTGGTTATGGGCAAAGCTCAGCTCCGGCCGACGCAAGCCTGTACACCCCGTTGCACACGACAGGCGACCTGGTTGGCCTGCTCGATGCACTAGAGATTCCGCGCGCCGTCCTCGTCGGTCATGACTGGGGAGCGACGCATGCATGGAACGCGGCACTGATGCGCCCGGACAGATTCGCGGCGGTATTCTGCCTCAGTGTCCCTTACGTGCCGCGTGGAGACGTCAGTGTTTTCGACAGGATGCGCAAGGCGGGGAATCAAGACAAGTTCTATATGTTCGAGCAGATTCGGCCCGACGCCGACGAAATGTGGGCTAACGCGGCGGTGACCATTCCCGGCGTTCTGTATTGGGCATCGGGTACGGCGTCAGCCGGCCAGCAGTGGAGTCCAATGGATCCGGCTCGAGCCTTCATCGTGCTGCTCCCGGACCGTTGCCTTCGTGGGCTCCACCGGACTATGTCGCGCATAACATCGCGGAATTTCAACGTACCGGTTTCCACGGAGGGTTAAATTATTACCGCGCGGCGGAGCCATATTTTGTCTTGTCCGCTCCATGGAAGGGCGCGAAGATCGCTCAGCCGTCGTTTTTTATCTGGGGCAAGGCGGACGGTATGAAAGAGCTCTATCCGCTGAGCCTGGACGATCTTCGCGCGGGATTGCCGGGCCTTGCAGGAGGACTCGAACTCGATAACGTGGGGCATTGGGTACAACATGAAGCCGCCGCCTCCGTCAGCGACCAACTGTTGAAGTTCGTGCGTACCGTTGATCTCGCATAGTCGTTGCGCACTGTGTCCGGTTTCATTCGCCTGCAGGCTCCGTTGTGTGGAGCGAGGAAAAATGGTGGCGTAACGGAGCCTCACGCGAATCTTAAATGACGACCATTCTCCGGTAGGCTGTCTGCCCGCTCAACCGCCTACGCGCTGTCCGTACTCGGCGCGATGTTTCGCTGCCTGATCGGGCAGCGCTACCTGCTGGCCAATCCGTTCGCCGGCGTCAAGGTGCGCGGCACCAGCCGCTCAGCCGTGCTCGACACGTCCCATGCCTTTACCGAGGGCGAGTGGATGCTCGTGCGCGCCATTGCTGACGGCCTTGAGTGGTCGTATGGCTGGGAAGCGCCGGCTGGGCAACGCCTGCGCTTCGTGCTGGACTTCGCTTATGCGACCGGCTTGCGCGTCAGCGAACTGATCGGCGCCTGTCTCGGCAACGTCGAAACCGACGCCCGGGGCGATCATTGGCTGAGCATCGCCGGGAAAGGGCGCAAGGCGGGCAAGGTCGCACTGCCACCACTGGCCCGCACTGCGGTGGACCGCTAGCCGCAGAAGCCTTTGCCACGTTTTTTCACAAACTTGTCCCGGTACCACTGAGCCTTGAATGTCATGCCCCCTCGCATGCCTTGCCGGGTGACGTAAGCGGCGTCACAGAAGTACACAAAGCGTATCAAGTTTCTACGCCTTGACCGCCCGTCCACAAGTGGCTTCAGGGAGTAATGGCCGCATGGGCCGAGCAAGGGGCGTGCGCAGCATAGACGCGAGCGACCGCAATGGAACGACACTCCCACCGTTCGGTGTTCGGTGTTCCGCGGGAGACGGCCATGAAGAGACACCCACCTCTCTGCCATGAATGACCGCTGACACGACGATGCTGTTGAAAAAGTCTCGGCAGTTGGTTAGCGCACCGCAGGCCAGAAAATCAACCTCTCAGATCGGCCTGCAAGCCGTTCGCGGGCCTCGGTTAAGGGTAAAGCGACCCATGAAAACCTACGCTATGTAGACCGTCGCCGACTTTTTCAACAGCATCACGACGAAACCGGCCCCTCGCTCCCGACTTCGGCGCGATCCCCGGTGGGCTGAATTACCGAGTGTTGTCCTTGATGGGCGCTTTCGCCCACATCATGCAAAATAGCCGCATAAAATGCGGAGGATGGATCGTGGGCGTCAACTTCGACCTGAACGATTTGCAGGCGTTTCGAGCCGTCGTGGAGTTGGGCAGCTTCCGCAAAGCAGCCGAGGCAGTCAGCATTTCGCAGCCGGCGCTCAGCCGGCGCATCGAGAAGCTCGAAGCGGCGCTCGGCGTGCGGCTTTTCGAGCGAACCACGCGCAGCGTGACGCTCACCACCGTAGGACGCGTGTTCGCCCCAAGCGCAGAACAACTTCTGGACGACCTTGATGTCGCGTTGCTCGGCATCCGCGACGTCTCCACGAGCCGCCTGGGTCATGTGACGATCGCATGCGTGCCGTCGGTTGCCTACTATTTCCTGCCGAGCGTGGTTGCCGCTTATCACAGCCGCTATCCGCGGATCCGGGTCAAGCTGCTCGACTCGAGCGCCAATGAAGTGCTCGGCTCGGTAATCAGCGGCGAAGCCGATTTCGGCGTGAGCTTCATGGGCAGCCAGGAGCCCGAAATCGAATTCAAGGTCCTGCTGCAGGAACGGTTCGTCGCCGCATGCCGTCGCGATCATCCGCTGGCCCGAAAGACCCGTGTGTCGTGGAGCGAGCTTTATGAACACGAATACGTTTCCGTCGACAAGACTTCTGGCAACCGCCTGCTGCTCGATCAGGCGCTGACCACCGTGGCGCCGAGGAAGCCTAGCGTTTGCGAGACCCACCATGTCACCACCATGCTTGGCCTGATCGAAGCAGGACTCGGTGTGGCCGCCGTGCCCTCAATGGCGATGCCCATGCGCGACCATCCGATTCTGACAAGCGTGCCGCTCGTCGATCCGGTCGTGACGAGACGTGTCGGGATCGTCAGCCGCCGGGGGCGTCCGCTCGCGCCGGCCGCGCAGCAGTTCTATCAGATGATTCTCGACACGAAGCGCAGCGGCATGGCCCGCGCGGCGAAGAAGACTTCGAAATGACACTGCCAAGGCCATTCAGGCTGCTGTACGTCCAGGTCCTGCTTGGAATGGGGCTCGGCATGACCGTCGGCCACTTCTGGCCACAGGTCGGCGCGTCGCTAAAACCGCTCAGCGATGCGTTCGTCGCGCTGGTACGCATGATGATCGCGCCGATCGTCTTCTGCACGATCGTCACCGGCATCACGTCGCTTGCGAGCGGCTCGAAGATCGGCCGGACCATCCTGAAGGCGTTGGGTCTGTTCTACTTTCTCACCATCGTTGCGCTCGTTCTGGGGCTCGCGACCGCGTTCGCGCTGCACCCGGGCGCGGGACTGCACATCGACGCGCATCATCTGGACACGACCATCCTCGCGCAGTATTCGACGCGCACGCAGTCGCACGGACTCGTCGAATTCGCGCTGCATGTGATTCCGGAGACGCTTGTCGGCGCTTTCGAGAAAGGCGAGGTGCTACCGGTCTTGCTGCTCGCCCTTCTGTTTGGCTTCGCATTGAACGCCAACCAAAGCGCCGGGCGCCGGGTACAGGAATTCATCGACGGCATCGCGCACGTGCTGTTTCGCATCCTCGCGATGATCATGCGGCTTGCGCCCGTCGGCGCATTCGGCGCGATGGCGTTCACGGTGGGCCGCTTCGGCATTCGTTCGATTGGCTCGCTCGGCATGCTGGTGGTGTCGTTCTATGCGGCGTGCCTGCTGTTCGTCGTCTGCGCGCTCGCTCCACTTGCACGCCTGCATGGCTTCTCACTCTGGCGGCTGCTGCGCTACATCCGCGAGGAACTCGTCATCGTGCTCGCGACGTCGTCGACCGAACCCGTGCTGCCGCGCCTCATCGTCAAGCTCGAAGCGCTTGGCTGCGACAAGGGTATCGTCGGACTGGTGCTGCCGGCCGGCTATTCGTTCAATCTCGACGGCACGGCGATCTACCTGACGCTCGCCTCGATGTTCATCGCGCAAGCGTGCGATGTACACCTCTCGGGCGGCCAGATCGCGACGATGCTTGTGGTCATGCTGATCACGTCGAAGGGCGCGGCGGGCGTGTCGGGCAGCGGACTGGTTGCGCTCGTCGCGACGCTCGCCGTCATTCCCGATCTGCCGGTTGCAGGCGTCGCGCTACTGGTCGGCATCGATCGCTTCATGTCCGAGGCGCGGGCCCTGACGAGCGTGATCAGCAACACCTGCGCGGTGATCTTCGTATCGATGTGGGAGCGCGCCTGCGACCCAACGCGTCTGAGGGATGCATTGAGCCTGGCGCATGAACCCGAAGAAGCTTTCGATCATCCCGCCGACCTGCCGGGCTGAATCGTTGCCGCCGTCTCAATGCGTGGCGACGGAATCGAGCCCGGTCGACGTCACCTCCGGCTGCACGGCGGGCGACGCGAGATAGTCGAGCAGCGCTTTCGCCTCCTTCGGATGCTGCGCGCCGACCGGGATGCCGGCCGCGAAGCGCGTGACGGACTGCATCGACTCCGGAATCTTGCCGACGTACGCCGCGCCCTTCACCGGGAGCAACTCGCTCACCTGCTGAAATCCCACTTCGTAGTCGCCGGTTGCAACCACCGACGCCACCGGGATCTTCGGGATCATCTTCGCCTTGGTCTTCACCTGTTCCTCGATGCCGAGCCGCTTGAACAGCTCGCGCTCGATATAGACGCCGCTCGCGCTATCCGAGTAAGCGATCGACCGGGCATGCAGCAAGGTTTCCTTGAGCGCCGCCTCGGACCCGATGTCGGGCTTCGGCGCGCCATCGCGCACGACCATGCCGATGCGCGAATCCGCGAGTTCGACGCGCGAATCCGGAATCACCTTGCCCTGCTTGATCAGGTCGTCGAGGGCGTAGCCGACCATGATCACCACGTCGGCAGGCTCGCCGCGCTGGAGCCGGTTCGGAATGGCCTCCGGCGACTTGCCCATCGACGGGCCGAGCGCGGTATCGAGCGTATTGCCGGTGGACGCCGCGAACTTCGGGCCGAGCAGCTTGTAGGCGGCGGTAAAGCCGCCCGAACTCATCACATGCAGATCTGCGGCCTGCACATTCGCCGCGGCGGCGCAGGTGCCGAGCAGCGCCGCGGTGCAGAGTTTCAGAAGAAAGGATTTCATGGGGCGATAGAATGTCAGTCTAATGTTCGAGGAGGCGTGCGATGCTTCAGGGAGCCGCATGCAGCGGAACGCGACGGCGCCGGTACAGTGCGAGTGTTGCACCGAGCCCGCACACCGCGGCGAAGCTCATCCAGTAGCCTGGCGCGGCTTTGTCACCCGTCATATGAATGAGCGCGGTCGAGATGACGGGCGTAAAACCTCCGAAGACCGCCGTCGCGAGGCTGTAGGCGAGAGAGAATCCGGCGACGCGCACCTCGACTGGCATCACCTCGGTGAGCGCGACGACCATCGCGCCGTTGTAAATGCCGTACATGAACGAGAGCCAGAGCAGCACAAGCAGCATGTTGACGAAGCTCGGTGCGTGGGCCAGCAGCGACAGCGCCGGGTAGGCGGTCGCAATTGCCAGGATCGTCATCGCAAGAAGGAGCGGACGGCGTCCGATTCTATCCGGCAGCGCACCACCGATCGGCAGCCAGATAAAATTGGAGACACCCACGCACAGCGTGACGAGCAGGCTGTCGGCAGTGCTCAGATGCAGGACCGTCTTGCCAAAGGTCGGCGCATACACCGTGATCAGATAGAAGCTCGTGGTGGTCATTGCGACCAGCAGCACGCCCGCGCTCACGACATTCCAGTTCTGCACGAGCGTCGTAAAGACTTCTTTCATGCTCGGGCGATGCTGGCGCTGTTTGAATTCCTGCGTTTCCTCGAGATTGCGCCGCAGGATGAAGATGAAAGGCACGATCATGCAGCCGACGAAGAACGGCACGCGCCATCCCCACGCAGCGATCGCCGCCGTGTCGAGCCACTGATTGAGCGCGAAGCCGAGCGCGGCAGCGATGACGATCGCCACTTGCTGGCTCGCCGACTGCCAGCTCGTGAAGAAGCCCTTGCGGCCCGGCGTCGCCATCTCGGCGAGATAAACCGATACGCCGCCCAGTTCCGCACCCGCGGAGAAGCCCTGCAGCAGACGGCCAATGAGAACCAGGCCCGGGGCGAAGAGTCCGATCGTCGCATAGCCGGGCACGAACGCGATCAGGATGGTGCCGCTCGCCATGATCGACAGCGTGACGATCAGGCCCTTGCGGCGGCCGACATCGTCGATGTACGCGCCGAGGATGATCGCACCGAGCGGCCGCATCAGGAAGCCCGCGCCGAACACTGCGAACGTCATCATCAGTGAAGCGAACTCGCTCCCCGCCGGGAAAAAGACCGCGGCAATCTGCGTCGCATAGAAGCCGAACAGGAAGAAGTCGAACTGCTCCAGGAAGTTGCCTGCCGTCACGCGTAGCACGGCGGATGCCTTCGATTGCCCGGGGGCCAGCGGGGGTGAGGAGGGATGCATCGAGTTGTCTCCAGAAATTTTGAACTTGCGGTGTTCGGGCGATTTGTTGTTTGTCGAATATTCGCCCGAACCACACGAAACGATAAGTGCTATTTTCGAAACGATTGATGTCCGTTGGTTATCAGTGTCGGGGAAGCGCTCAAGCTACAAAGCGGCACTGGGACGCGGGCGTTCGGGTGTCCATGTTGCGCCCCCGGTTCAGGTGATCGTCGATTTCCGCCGCGCATCCGAGCATGCGGGGATAAAGGAAGATCGTGAACGCGGCGATTTCCAGATCAGTCTCGGTCAATTCACCACGTTGCAGCGGCTGCCACAGCATCTTCAGCAGCAGCGCTGCGATCACCGCATCGACGTTGACGCAATATACGTTGCGGGACACGCCAGCATCGAACAACGCCTGCACAAGTTCGCGATAGAACGCATGGAACACGTTGTATTCCCCGCGCTTCTCGCACAGGTCCGCGATGAACACTTCGCGCGGGTCGTGGTTGACCGGCCTGTCCTTGAAGACGGGATGGTTCACGCCCGGCAGCTTCGCGATGTCGAGGCTGCCGGCATGCTTCTGCCGGGCCTTGTACTGTGCATACCGCTCGACCGAGCGCTCGGCCAGCGAGCGCAGGTCCACGCCATGTGCAGGGTCGGACGGATCGGCGAGGCCGCTGTCTCCGAACGCTTCGATCAGGAACGCGATGCCCTCATAGCCGTTGCCGCCATGCGTATAGCCGGTATGCGTGAGAAAGCCGACCAGCGCCTTGTTCAGTTGCACTCGCGCTGGACTTTCCGGACCGTCGGCCGATACCGCGCCTTTCGCACCCTGCGCCGAGATGGCTCCCGGACCGTTGGTGAGCAGCAGACCTACGAGCGTCTTGAAAGCGAACAGATCGTCGGGCCCGGGCTCGAGGTTGAGCAGCGCGGCAAAGCAGATTTCCGTGAGGCTGTGTTCGCTCAGCAAAGCTTGCGTGGTAAAGCCGCAGAAGCCGTCTCGACGGTGTCGCGAGGCGTCCGCCGATGCGCCGATCAGCGTCCCGAACAGCATGGTCCACCAGGGCAGGCTCTCGGCCGTAACGCGCGAGATGCGCTTTCGCATCAGCGGTCCCCATGCGAGCGTCGTGGTGATTGCGGCCAGCACCGCGTCGGCCGTCGGGTGATCAGGCCGAGACGCGAGCCAGCGGACGAGGACCGACTGGGCCCCACGCTCGGCGAGTCCCGCGAGCATCGCCTCAGCGCGCGGATCGCTTGAGTCTGCGAAAAACGGCTCGCTGCCGCCCGCGTCGATCCGGGCGATGTCGAAGTTCTCATCGAGCGCGCTCGTAAGGCCGGCTGCCGAGAAGCGATCGATCATCCATTTCGCGGCATCCCGAGCCGCTCGCTGGCGATTCGGCCCGATGATCGAAGCCGCGGCGGCCAGGATCGCGTTGGGCGCGTTTCCGGCCTCGCGAGCGGCTTGCGCAGCCGCGAGTTCCGGTGTTCCGTGCAGATTGACGAACGCGGCGATCGCGACATCGATGAGCTTCTCGTCGTTCTCGCCGCCGAACTCGTGAAGCAGGGCAAGACTGACGTTCGCTTCGAGCGAATGCGTCGCCGCGTCGAGCATCGAGGCGCCATGCAGGCTGCTGACCTGCGTTTTCGCATCCATCTGCGATGCCCCCGACGCATCCTTCAGCGCCTGACGTGGCGCAATCGCACCGACTTGTCGATTGACCTGCAAGACCTGCTCGTCGTAGGGCGCGACTGCTCCCACTACTGGGATCGCAAGGTGGGGCGGAAGCTGGATCCCCTGGTCGGAGCCGAACCACGGCTTGAGCGCAAGGCTGCCTTCGGGCTCGAAGTCAGGCATCGCCGCGTTGGCGCGCATGACGGCGGTCAGGGCCGCCGGGATATGCGCGATGTTCGTTACGACCGCGCCCCTGGCCGAGCAGCATGGATCCTCGGGCGTAAAGAGGCGGTCCACGCCGAACTGGTCCATGAACCAGCGTTCCTTAGCTTGCGCGTCGTCGGAGCCGCCGGACATCGCGCCCGCATGGCCGACCGCTCGCGTCAGGCGGCTCTTCCATCGGCCCACCACGCAGGCGACCACCGGCTTCGTGAAGGCCGCATCGGCTTCGTAGTAGCCACCTGGTTCGCAATAGAGCACAGCAGCCTTGCTGCGCGCATCATTGGCGAGCGCAAACGCAAATTCCGGTGCGGCGTAGTGGATGTACACGTCCTTGCCGCTTGAGATGACCGTCGACGTGCCCCAGCCGCTCATGCGCAGGTACTGCGCGATCGTCGTGCTGAAGCCGCCGGAGTTCGAGAAGATGGCGATCGATCCCTTGCGCAATGAATCGTCTGGACTATCACCGCCGAGCGCTCCGCCGATTCTCACGCGATTCCACGAGTCAGCGACGCCGAGCCCGTTCGCCCCGAAGATGTCGATGCCCGCTTGCTGCCCCATCGCGCGAATTTCGCGGGCGTCGTGCACGGCGATCTTTTCGGTGATGATGAAAATCTTCTTCAGATCGGGATTGACGCGGATCAGTTCGGCGACGCCGTCGCGGGCCGCCGATGGCGGTAGATAGACCACGCCGCAGTTGAACCGGTGCCCCGCTTCCAGACCCTCGCGGACGTTGTTGTAAACCGGAATATCGCCGATAGATGTGGCGAGCACCTGGCCGCCCTTGCCCGGCGCCGTGCCGAAGGCAATATTGCCGCCCGAGAATGCATGACTGACGGGCGTCACGTCCGAAGACTCACCGCCCAGGATGTTAAGTACGCACACGCGATCGTCGCGCGTGGCGATCTGCGCGAGCGAGTTGACGCCAACGAAATACTTGAACTGGTTGCTGGTTTGCTTGTACATGTCGCTCTCCTCAGGCTTGACCCGTTTCGGTTTCGGTCGCGGGCGCGCCGATCCGTGCTGCGATCTCGGCTCGGCCGCCGGCGCGCATCCACGCGTCCGCCTGCCGTGCGTACTGGATGACCTCACTGATGTCGGAGTCGAATCCGAACAGCCGGTACGGCAGGCCGAGCGAGTCGCATGTATCCCTCAGCGCGGCCATCCCTCGCACGAGGTTCGGCCCTCCGCGGCCGAGCACCACGTAAAGCGGCGTCGGCCCATGCTCGCTGAAGTGTTCGCGAAGAGCATCGGCCATCGCTCGCAGCGTCTCGAAGATGTCGGTGTTATTCGACTTGCCGCCGATGATGAAAAGCACATTCGACTGCTTGAGCCAGTGCCTGAAGCAGATTCGGGCCACTTCCTTCATCTTCGCGTAAGGCGGATTGCCGCCGAAATCCGACGAGATGATCGCGGCGTCGCCGAGCATTTCAGTCACGAGCGAATTGGCGCCGCCTCCGAAGGTCGGCGCGAGGATTGTCCCCTTGTCGTTGATCACGTACACGTCGCTCTGCCCCTGGTGGGTGCGAAGCTGATTGATCTCCTGTTCGAAATCGGAGTAATCCGCGGAGAACAGATGAGGCGGCAATCCGAGACGCGCCCAGCGCGGATCGTCGCGATCGAAGCCGCACTTGAAGTCGCAGGCAACCGGCGTGAGGCGTCCGTTCTTGTCCTCGCGCATGCGGATCGGATTCAGTTCCAGCGTAGTCATGCCGAAGTCGTGAAAGAGCTCCCAGAGTTTCGGCAACTGCTGAACCAGCGGCGAGATGATCTCCTTCGGCGCACCGATCTCGCTAAGCGCATTCGCGACGACGAACGCCTTCAGGCCGGTCAGCGCATCGAACGGCACCATCGCCACATGCTTCGGATCGACCTCTTCGATGTCCATGCCGCCCATGTGCGAAAGCGTCATGGTCGGCGCGCGAAAGCGGGTGGAATCAGTGATCGAGAAGTAGACCTCGTGTTTGGCCGGGACGCCAGCTTCGAACGTCACGCCGTTCGCCTTCGCTTTCAGGTGCCCGACCGTGTGCTCGGCGAAGTACAACCGCTCTTTTTCGGCCAACGCTGTCTTGAGATCGGTCGCGCGGCCGAGCAAGCCCGCCTTGCCCTTCTTGCCCACTCCGCCTTTGAAGACCGGCTTGATGAAGATCTGACGATGACGATCGATCATCGTCTTGATTTCCTCCTCGCTGGCGCTCGGGCCGAGAATCTCACTCGCTGGGAATCCGACGAACTGCAACAGACGCGCGCCGTGCAACATACCGGTGATTTGCATGAAGTTGTCTCCTGAAAGGCATTGCGGTAGAAAAGAAACGGACGTTCGGATTGGTCGTTAGGCGAAAGCGCCAGGCGAGAAGCGGCCGCGACGCCAATGGCGTTCGGATACCGTGGTCTGATGTGTGTTGAGTTGGCCGGTGCTCAAACTGGCTGGGGCGTAAAACTATGCTGCCCGAGGGGCGATCGTTAGCCGCTCCGGGTGCGCGTTGCGTTGCCTTGTCTCCGATGCGTTTTACTTCGTTCCAATGTCGCTGGAATCTTGAATACAGATACTCACGCAAATGGAGCCGCACGATAAGTGCATTGTTTGGAAGCATTGATGTTCGGCTGTTATCAATGCTGACGGATGAAACGCGGCATCACCGCCATGTTCCTCTCCGCTGCCTGTCGGGGCAGACGGGTCAGCGGTCCGATCTGTGAAGTGACTTCATCTGATGGTCCGCTGTGGGCGAATGAAGGGCCATTCGACATTTGCCAAAGACCGTGCGCTCAGGGTCCGACAAGAGGCGGTCGCGCCATCCCGACAGCGACCGTTCACGAACCCGGCGATGGGCATATATGAGGTGAGGTCTCGGTCACAAACGTGCCTGCTGACCGTTCCATTGAGATAACTTTTCTTATCCCTGTAGCGACGTTTCTGGACTAAACTCGATGGCATGAAAACGCGCCTCACCTCAGCATCCGGCTCCGATCCCGACGATTTTCCTGATGCCGACGAACTCGCCATGCTGCGTGCCTGGTACGCCGGCATGCCGGTGCGTAAAGCCGCGGAACGCTACCTGCCGGATCGTGTCGGGGCAGGGCAGTCGGCACGCGGCCTGCTCGGCGAGCTTCGACGGCGACTGGCGAAGTTTGCGCGGCAGGTTGGCCGGCAGGATCTCGCTGCTGTTTTCGAGCACGCCGACGGTGAGCGTTTCCGGGAAGCGAAGAGCGTCGCAGATGCGATCGAAGTTCTGCGGCATGCAGGCCCGCCGACGCCGCAGATCAGTAACGACATCGGACTCTGGCTGCCGGCTCGCGCCGTTTCTGTGCTGCGTGCACAAGACATTGCGACTCTGGCGGACCTCACAGTGCGGATTCCGCGCCGACGTCAGTGGTGGAAAGCGGTCCCCGGGCTCGGCCCGGCAAGTGCAAGGCGGATCGAAGCGTTCTTCGCCGCGCATCCTGCACTGTCCGAACGGGCCCGCGCGCTGATCGCGGTCAGCGGTCCTGGCGCAGTCGTCCCGTGGGAGTCGCTCCGGCTGCCACACGAGGTCGATGGCTCGTCGGGCGCCTTTCGCGCGCCGCGGCACACCTGCACGCTCGACGCCAACAACGATTACGCAGCCGTGCAGGCATGGCTGTCGCTGCACGAATCCCCTGCAACGCAGCGCGCCTACCGTAAGGAAGCTGAACGCCTGATCCTCTGGGCGATCGTGGACCGTGAGCGAGCCCTGTCGTCGCTGACGACGGAGGATGCAATTGCATACCGGAGTTTTCTGCGTCGGCCAACGCCGCGCGACCGCTGGGTTGGTCCCGTGCGGCCACGCACGTCGCCAGACTGGCGTCCATTCTCCGGTGGGCTGTCGACCCGCTCGGTTGCTTATGCGCTGTCCGTGCTCAGTGCGATGTTCCGCTGGCTGATCGAACAGCGCTATCTGCTGGCGAACCCGTTTGCCGGCATCAAGGTGCGCGGCACCAGCCGCTCGACCGTGCTCGACACCTCCCACGCTTTTACCGAGGGCGAGTGGCTGCTCGCGCGGACGATCGCAGACGGACTCGAGTGGTCATATGGCTGGGAGACGCCGGCGGCGCAACGCCTGCGCTTCGTGCTGGACTTCGCCTATGCGACCGGTTTGCGAGCCAGCGAACTGGTCGGCGCCTGCCTCGGCAACATCGAAACCGACGCCCGCGGCGATCATTGGATGAGCGTTGTCGGGAAAGGCCGCAAGGCGGGTAAGGTCGCGCTGCCACCACTGGCCCGCGGCGCGCTGGACCGCTATCTGGTGGAGCGAGGGCTCCCGGTCACGCCGACCCGGTGGCATCCCGACACGCCGCTCATCGGCAGCCTCGAGCAGGACAGTGCGGCAGGCATCAGCGGTGTGCGGCTATGGGAGATCACTCGAAGATTTTTTGCGAAAGCAGCCGAAGTCGTTGAGGCGGACAACCCGGTGCTCGCGGAAAAGCTGCGTCGCGCCAGCCCTCATTGGACTCGGCACACCCACGCAACCCACGCTCTCGCACGCGGCGCCGAGCTAACCACGGTACGGGATAACCTGCGCCATGCCTCGATCGCGACGACTTCCATTTACCTTCACAGCGACGAAGTCAAACGGGCCCAACAGATCCGGAACGCCTTCGCGGACAGATAGGGTTCCAGCCGAACTGCCATAAAGCTGCATGACCTTGCCGGTTTATATAACCCGGACGCTTATGATAGGAATTCGCGCGTACCTTGTTCATCCCCCATGCATTGGCGCCACCCTCCTGACGCAGAAGATCGCGTCGCAGGAGAGCGAAGGCGTGATCATCGCCAACATCATTAACCTGTGGAATTCATTTGGGAGGCCCGTTTCCGTCAAAAATCTATAGTTGCGTCCGCAGCATGGAAACTCATACCCATCTGAACAAAGCCTTCCCAACCGAGGCCCGAGCCGACCCAGATCGCCGCGAGTCCGCCCACGATAAAAAGCGCGATCAGCGCGTGCATCACGAGCACCGCATCGGCGATGCCAGATCATGATGTCCTCATACCATTCGCGGCGAACCTTTCGACAAGCTTTTGTGCGATGCCGCAACGCTCGCCGCACCTTCACGCGGTATCAGATATAGACTGAAATTGACCTGTATTCAGGTTGCCGCATCGAGTGTCCCGAACGTGTGCGGAACGCGTGATTCAGAATCAGCGGAGGTGCAAATGGCGACGGCGATTATTACCCCCCGGAATGACGGCCCGTACCACATAAAGGGCGACTTCAAGATTACCACTCAAGGCGGGAAAAATATTGAGGTGGATAAGGATGAGGTCTGGCTGTGTCGATGTGGCCACTCGCAGAACAAGCCATTCTGCGACGGTTCGCACAAGAAGTACGAGTTCAGGGGCAATCTTGACGAAAAGCCGCAGGAAGGTGAAACACCCTGATGCATCCGGCGCTGTAGACACGTTCGGCGCGGGCTTCGCACACGCGTCAAGGCTGCGCGTCGTCCCAAGGAGACTGTGCGTGGTTTCACGCTGCCTGGGCGCGCGCAGGCATACAGGAAAAGCAGACGATGGGGGCGCGAGTGTCACGGACATCGCTAACCGGAAGGCGCGCTCTTGCAGTGCTCGTACTCTGCATAGGTGTTACGTGCCTGGCAATTGGCGCGCCGCTGCTGTTCGAGTTGTCAGTGATCAGCCGTGCCATGCGCGATTTTCGGCTGGATGAGGCAGTCGAAAACGCCCGAATTTCCCGTGGCGAAAAGCCTGCTATCGAGGATCTCCTTAACCCGCCATACCTGAAGCGATACGGCCTGGACCTGAACTTGTACACGGACAAGCACGGCCGCTTTTTGCCAACAGGCTCTGACTGGCAACAATGGGGACTTCGGACAAAGGCGGCGGCGACCGTGATGTGGCTGGGTCATGATCCGCCCGGGACATGGTGGACCTTCGGTCAGATAAGGTGCGTCGACCGCTTTTACGAAGCTTATGGCGACAGCGAGCCGATTGTCGATGTCGCTGATGCTTGCCTCGGCGAGCCACATTGAGCAACGTATGTGCAATCGGGGAAGGGCGGCCGAGCAGGTCGACTAGCGCTGCTGTTCCGACATGATTTTTTCGGCGAGAAAGTCGCATGGCGGCCGCTTCGATTTCGCGCTCCGCGCAAGTATCAGTTCCAGCGCGGCGATTTCGGGCAAACCCTGCGCATGGCCGAGCAAGGTAAGGTGAGGGGGAACCGCGCAGCGCGCCAACGGCGCAGACCTTGATCGGGCATGGTGCGAACGTCCGCCAAGCCGACGTGTTGGGCGTGACGCCAGTGACGGCCGCGGCTTATGGCGGATACGACGAACTCGTCGCGTTGCTGCTTGCGCACGGCGCCGATCCAACAGCTACCGATCGGGTCGGCAAAACCGCGATGGAGTATGCGGCGGCCTAGGGACACACGGCGGTGGTGCAGCGCTTGCTGGATGCCGGCGTCGACGTCAACCGCCTCTACAGGAACAACCTGACCGCGCTGA
Source organism: Burkholderia sp. OK233 (assembly GCF_900230185.1). GTDB lineage: Bacteria > Pseudomonadota > Gammaproteobacteria > Burkholderiales > Burkholderiaceae > Paraburkholderia. The sequence goes on along the minus strand of NZ_OCSR01000001.1, from coordinate 5,545,602 downwards.
CATGGGCCGCCGGCTACGATCGTCCGGACACGATCAAGCTGCTGCTTGCGCGCGGCGCCGATCCGGCGCTGCGCGACAACCGCGGGATGACCGCCCAGGACATCGCCGCGCAGACCGGCTCGAGTCACGCGGCCGTGCTGTTGTCCGCGCACTAGCGAACCGCTTCGGCATCCTCAGCGAGCGCACGCTCCCGCGTCGCCGCCGCATCTGGCGTGCCAGATGAGGGTTTATCCGCTGGCGCCCCGACGGAATTTTCGAACATCGCTATCTATACTGGTAGTTGATGTGCAACGTCTACGTCCGAGGGCCTCCACCATGGTCAACTTGACGAGGCGCCAGTTCCTGAAGGTCACCGCCACGTCGCTGACCGGATCGAGTATCGCCCTGATGGGCTTCTCGCCGGAACCAGCGCTCGCGGAGGTGCGGCAGTACAAGCTGGCGCGTACCACTGAAACCCGCAACACCTGCCCGTATTGTTCAGTGGGTTGCGGCGTCCTGATGTACGGTCTGGGCGATGGCGCAAAAAACGCCACGGCCAGCATCATCCACATCGAAGGCGACCCGGATCATCCGGTCAATCGCGGCACGCTATGCCCGAAGGGCGCAAGCCTGATCGACTTCATTCACAGCCCGAGCCGTCTGACCCACCCGGAATATCGCGCCCCTGGTTCCGACAAGTGGCAGCGCATCTCGTGGGATGACGCGCTCGATCGGATCGCGAAGCTGATGAAGGAAGACCGCGACGCCAACTTTGTCGAGTCGACGGACGACGGCAAGAAGGTCAACCGGTGGCTGACAACCGGTATGCTGGCCGCGTCGGCGAGCAGCAACGAGGTCGGTTACCTGACGCACAAGGTGGCCCGCAGCATGGGGCTGCTGGGCTTCGACAACCAGGCGCGTGTCTGACACGGTCCGACGGTGGCAGGTCTTGCCCCGACGTTTGGCCGTGGAGCGATGACGAACCATTGGGTCGACATCAAGAACGCGGACGTCATTCTGGCGATGGGCGGCAACGCCGCCGAGGCGCACCCGTGCGGCTTCAAATGGGTCACTGAGGCGAAGGCGCACCGCAAGGCGCGCCTGATCGTGGTCGACCCGCGCTTTACGCGCACGGCTTCAGTGGCCGACTACTACGCGCCGATTCGGACCGGTACGGACATCGTATTTCTGGGCGGCATCATCAATTACCTGCTGACGAACGACAAGATCCAGCACGAGTACGTGAAGAACTACACGGACCTGTCGTTCATCGTGCGAGAGGACTTCGCGTTCAGCGACGGGCTCTATTCGGGTTACGACGCCGACAAGCACGGCTACCCCGACAAATCGACGTGGGACTACGAGCGCGGCGACGACGGCTTCGTGAAGGTGGACGCGACCCTGCAACATCCGCGTTGCGTGTACAACCTGATGAAGCAACACTACGCGCGCTACACGCCGGAGATGGTTGAGAAGACCTGCGGCACGCCTAAGGATAAATTCATGAAGGTGTGCGAGATGCTGGCGTCCACTGCGTCGCCGACTCGCGCCGCCACCATCATGTATGCGCTCGGCTGGACCCAGCATTCGGTCGGCTCGCAGATGATCCGTACCGGTGCGATGGTGCAACTGCTGCTGGGCAATATCGGCATCGCGGGTGGCGGGATGAACGCGCTGCGCGGGCACTCGAACATCCAGGGGCTGACAGACCTCGGACTGTTGTCGAACCTGCTGCCGGGGTACATGACGCTGCCGTCGCAAGCCGAACAGGACTACGACGCGTACATCACGAAGCGTGCGACGCAACCATTACGGCCGAACCAGTTGAGCTACTGGAAGAACTATCGAAGCTTCTTCGTTAGTCTGATGAAAGCATGGTGGGGCGACGCGGCGACGGCCGGGAACAACTGGTGCTTCGACTACCTGCCGAAGCTCGACAAGTCGTACGACATGTTGCAGGTGTACGAGCTGATGGACCAGGGCAAGATGAACGGCTACATCGCGCAGGGCTTCAATCCGCTTGCTTCTGCGCCGAACAAGGCGAAGATGACCGCTGCTTTTTCGAAGCTGAAGTGGCTCGTGATCATGGACCCGCTCGCGACCGAGACGTCGGAGTTCTGGAAGAACTATGGCGAGTTCAACGACGTCGATGCGTCGAAGATCCAGACCGAGGTGTTCCGGCTGCCGACCAGTTGCTTTGCCGAAGAGCGTGGCTCGCTCGTCAACTCGGGGCGCGTGCTGCAGTGGCATTGGCAGGGTGTCCAGCCGCCGGGCGAAGCGAGGAGCGACCTGGAAATCATGTCAGGGTTGTTCGTGCGCATGCGCAAGATGTATCAGGACCAGGGTGGCAAGTTTGCGGACCCGATCGTCAATCTGAACTGGCCGTATGCGAACCCGGCAAGCCCGACGCCTGAAGAGCTGGCGATGGAATATAGCGGCCGCGCGTTGGCCGACCTGACCGACCCGAAGGACCCGACCAAGGTGCTGTTGAAGAGGGGCGAGCAGCTGGCGGGCTTTGCGCAATTGAAGGATGACGGCAGCACATCGAGCGGCTGCTGGATCTTCTGCGGTGCGTGGACGCAGGCGGGCAACCAGATGGCGCGGCGCGACAACGCGGACCCGACGGGCATCGGGCAGACGCTCGGCTGGGCATGGGCGTGGCCGGCGAACCGGCGCATTCTGTACAACCGCGCGTCGTGCGACCTGAACGGCAAACCGTTCGACCCGACCCGCAAGCTGATCGCGTGGAACGGCAGGACCTGGGGCGGAGCCGACATACCGGACTACAAGGCGGACGAACCGCCGGAAACCGGCATGGGTCCGTTCATCATGAACCCGGAAGGGGTTGCGCGTTTCTTTGCCCGCGATGGGATGGCCGAAGGCCCGTTCCCCGAACACTACGAGCCGTTCGAGACGCCGCTCGGCTACAACCCGCTGCATCCGCAAAACGCGCAGGTAACGAGCAACCCGGCGGCCCGCGTGTTTCCGAATGACCGCGCGGCGTTCGGCAAGGTAGCTGAATTCCCGCATGTCGCGACGAGCTATCGGCTCACCGAGCACTTCCATTACTGGACGAAGCACGCGCGGCTGAATGCGATCATTCAGCCGGAGCAGTTCGTCGAGATCGGCGAGGATCTCGCGAAGGAAGTCGGGGTGGTGGCCGGAGACCGGGTGAAGGTGTCGTCGAATCGCGGGCACATGGTTGCGGTGGCGGTGGTCACCAAGCGCATCAAACCTCTGATGATTGACGGCAAGAAGGTGCAGACCGTCGGCATTCCGTTGCATTGGGGCTTCAAGGGCCTCGCGAAGCCGGGCTATCTGATCAATACGCTCACGCCAGTGGTCGGCGACGGCAATACGCAGACACCGGAATTCAAGTCCTTCCTCGTGAAAGTCGAGAAAGCCTGACCGCGCGAAAGGAGAACATGATGGCGCTGCAATCGCTCGATATCAGGCGCGTGTCGGCCACCACGGTACACCCGCCGTCAGTGCGCGAGCCGGCTACGGGCGGCGTCGCGAAGCTGATCGACGTCACCAAGTGCATCGGCTGCAAGGCATGTCAGACCGCGTGCATGGAGTGGAACGACCTGCGCGACGAAATCGGCACGAACGTCGGCGTCTACGATAACCCGCCCGACCTGACCGAGCACTCGTGGACGGTGATGCGATTCGCCGAATACGAGAACCCGGATGGCAACCTCGAATGGCTGATCCGCAAGGACGGCTGCATGCATTGTGAAGATCCCGGCTGCCTGAAGGCGTGCCCTTCGCCCGGCGCGATCGTCCAGTACACGAACGGCATCGTCGATTTCCATGAGGAAAACTGCATCGGCTGTGGCTACTGCATCACCGGCTGTCCATTTAACATTCCGCGCATTTCGAAGCGGGATCATCGTGTGTATAAATGCACGCTGTGTTCGGATCGTGTCGCGGTCGGCCAGGAGCCAGCGTGTGTGAAGACCTGTCCGACTGGCGCGATCGTGTTCGGCACCAAGGACGACATGAAGCAGCACGCGGCGGAACGCATCGAGGACCTGAAGGAACGCGGTTTCGAGCATGCGGGCTTGTACGATCCGCCCGGCGTCGGCGGCACGCACGTGATGTACGTGCTGCACCACGCGGACAAGCCTTCGCTGTATCACGGGCTGCCGGACAATCCGCGGATCAGTCCGATGGTGCAGTTGTGGAAGGGCATTGCGAAACCGCTGGCGGTGGCCGGCATTGCGTTGGCGGCGCTGAGCGGGTTTTTCCATTACACCCGTGTTGGGCCGAACGATGTGACGGAAGACGACGAACAGGCCGCGCACGATGAAGCACGTCGGATCAAGGACCAACGCGGGGGCCAAACTCAGGAGCAGGCAGATGAAGCATGATGACCCGAACCTGATCGTGCGCTACTCGCCGAACGAACGCACGAACCACTGGATCACTGCGATCACGTTCGTGCTGCTCGCGTTGTCCGGTCTTGCGCTGTTTCATCCGTCGATGTTCTGGCTGACGGCGCTGTTCGGCGGTGGGCAATGGACGCGTATCCTGCATCCGTTTGTCGGCGTGGTGATGTTCGTGTCGTTCCTGATTCTTGCGTTGCGTTTCTGGCATCACAACTATCTGGACAAGAGCGACATCCAGTGGCTCAGGCAGATCGACGATGTGCTCGCTAATCGGGAGGATAAACTGCCGGAGATCGGCCGCTACAACGCCGGACAGAAGCTGCTATTTTTTGTAATGGCGGCTTGTCTTGTGCTATTGCTGGCAAGCGGGATCGTGATATGGCGGCGGTATTTTTCGTTTTATTTCCCGATTGACGTGATTCGCCTCGCGGCGGTTGTGCATGCGATTGCCGCGTTTGTTTTGATCGTCGGGATTGTCGTGCATGTTTATGCCGCCCTTTGGGTCAAAGGGTCCATCGGCGCGATGGTGCGGGGGACCGTTACCCTCGGGTGGGCCAGGAAGCATCATCCGCGATGGTTTCGGGAGAGTGTTAAGTAGTTTTTTTGCTGCTGCGCAGGAGAGCACGCGCAGCAGCAAAGACAACCAACCCCACCAACAACTGATAGTTTTCCCGTTCCATGAGGTACCCACCCCGTGGTGCAACGAATTCTGGAACCTGGTCAGATCGAATCGCTCGATCATACAGCTATTCCACGTATCCGCCTGCCGGAGCGGGCCGCGCTATTAGCGACGCGCGCGGCGCGCATGCGCATGCTCGCAGACAGCAATCCAATCGGCGGCTATTTGCGACTGATGGCCTCGCTGGCCGATGCGCAACAGCAGGTGCTGGCAAACTTTGAAGCGCAAAAACCGTCCGCCGAGGCGATCGCGCGTGCACAGCAGCATTCGATGCCACCGGTGCCAGCGCTGTCGTCCGGGCGCGATCCGGCGTGGCACGGCGTGCTGCATCGTCTGCTCGATCGCGTCGAAGCGGCAAGCGCGGTGACACCGACGCTCGGAAAGGTGCTCGATGGAATGCGCGCGAACAGCGCAGAAGCATTCGACACCCAGGCCGATGCGATCCTCGCCCAGCGCTACACCGAAATCGACCCGGTTACGGCGCCGTTCATCATGGCGGCGTTGCAGCTGGTCTGGACCGATCTTGCGAGCCGGCTCGATCCGCGCGACATGCCGGAAATTCTCGACGCGCAGGGTCGGCGCTTCGATGAAGCGCGGCTCGCCGCCAGCATGCGCACTGATCGCAATGTGAATGGCAACGGATTGCGGAACGTGGTCCGCATGCTCTCTGCGGCCTACTGCACGTGCTGCCCAAGCGGATTGATTGCCTGCGCAGTAGCGAATGGCACTTGATCGCGGACAAACGCGTTGAGACTGCGCCCGAGCTGGTCGACGTTCGTCTTTACCGAGATCGTGATCATGTCTCACTCTCCTCGTTTGTCCGCTTTGCTACCATGACGATTCCGTAGTCAGCCAAATGGAGGTAGCGAATGGCAAATTTGTTCAATCGCGGAGACGCAGCAAGGATCGCAGCGGAATTGATACAAGCGGCGGTGCAGAGCGGATCGATTCGTCTGATGGGGAGTTCGGCAGATGCAGCCGTCGCACAAGCACATGCAACCAATGATGCTAAGTATCTTTCGATACTAATCAATCAGCTAGCCGATGAGCTGACCTATGTGGAGTAGGCATTGAAAAAGCCCCGCGCAATTTCTTGGCGGGGCTTTGGTCGCACTTATTCACAGTGTCAGATTGAGGCGTGGCGTATGACGTTGACTTCGGGCCAAAGGCTCCGGCATGCCGCGACGCGGAACCGTCCACTCGTAGGGAAGGGTTAGCGGGGCACGTGGTAATCCGCTGGCCATCAGAACCCCTTTCGCAAACGGGCTAAAAATTATTCCCCGCCAAACCATTCGGCCCTTATGTATTATTTATGCGTCCTGCGAGGAAAGGTAACGTTTTTCCCTTGACGAAAATGGAACATTAAAATGCCATCGCCGATTCCGCGAACATCAATGAGAGGAGTTGCGATGGTTCTATATCACCACGGCGCAGCAATTCAGCCCTGTGTCACGAAGCATGGCAAAGCCTTTGTAGCGCGTGCATCGATCTTGGCGGAAGACGGTGAAGCTACTTCACTCGGGAATCTCGGAGAGTTCGCGAGTCAGGAATGCGCTTTCGCGTTTGCCGTGCGCAGTGCGACTGCATTCGTGGATGGTGAACCCCTGCCGCGCTCACCTTTTGAACTAACTCAGGCCGCGTAGCAGCCGCGTAACGTGGCGGCAAGATCACACCCCTCGCCGATGGCGCAGTGAATGCGAAAGTCGAACTCACCACCTTCGGCGGCGACAGGATCGTCGCCATCGTCACCGGGGGCAGTGGCTCTCGATAGCATGTGGATGCCCGCCGGCCGGGCTTAACTTCACTGTCGGGAATCTCTCCTCCATCGGAAAATGGGAGACGTCAATGAATGAAGAAATCTTCAACCTCAGCATACGTAAGTTCTTAAAAATGGTTGGCCTCAATTCGCAGCGCGAGATCGAGCACGCGGTAGCCAAGGCCCTTGCTGACGGCACCATCGCAGGCACAGAATCGTTTCCCGCAAAAGTGACGCTGGAAGTTGCAGGGTTCAAGCTGAAAGTGGAGTTTGATGGTGAAATCGCGCTCCAGTAAGTGCGAGATGACGTTTTCTGCACGGCAGCCGCGACAACTATCGGCAACGGTTCGCGACGGTTTTTTCGACCAATGTGCCTTCGGCGACGTCAACGACGGCGGATCGCTGTCGCCAAAGGCAGGCACCGGGCAGTTCCCGACGTTCATCCGCGAAATCAGCAAGACGTTCGCGTGACCGTTTGAACCTGAAAAATGGCACTCGCTTCCAATGAAGATCCGGCGGATTGTCGGCCTTATAGAAAGCTTCACACAAGGCCGATGACGCGACCCACATCGTCCTCGCTAGAACGGCCACGTACGGTTCGGCATCATTGGTCGCTAACATCGCAACACCTCGAAACGAAATCTGTTTAGCCGGCAGCAACACATATCCGTCGCATTGAAAGCCAGGTTAAACGGCGGCCGTGCGTTCGGGTAGACGCGCAGGCAGGCAATGATGCTCCCGCGAGGTGTGGCTACGGTCGCGGAGAATCGTCGCGCTGTGGCGATCACCGCCCGGTCAGCATCCGGAGGATTTTCTGTACGATGCGCTCATGCTGCTCCAGCGCCTCATCGAGCGTACGTGCTCCATAGCTCTTGTTGTCTCGCGCTTGCATTCCGGCGATGCGTGTCACGAACAGCAGGGCCTCCCCGGTACTCGTTTCGGACACACCGCAGAAGCGGGTCGTGACCGTCACGCCGGATTCTTCCAGCAACGTGCGGCGGAAGATCAGTTCGTTCTCAGACATCCAGCGCGACCACTCGCTGCGGTCGAACACCTCGACAGGCCTGTTCTTCTCATCGAGGACGTAGAATCGCTCCCGCCTGGGCGGGACAGAGCGGACCGGGCTCATTGTCTATTCTTTAGCCCATGTATATCGAGACCGTCCCGAACCGGAACTCCCCGCCCGCGATCCTCCTGCGTGAGGGCTATCGTGAGGGCGGCAAGGTCGTCAAACGCACCATCGCCAATCTGTCCCACTGGGATCCGCAACTCATCGAGCACTTGCGCATCCTGCTCAAGGGCGGCGTCGCGGTTGAGTCACCCCAGGCGCTGATGAGCATTGAGCGGTCGCTGCCGCATGGCCATGTGGCCGCGGTGCTCGGTATCGCGCGACGCTGCGGTCTCGCGAAGCTGCTGGATCCGGCGCCCGCCCCGGTGCGCTCGCTGGTGTTGGCACTGGTGGTCGCGCGCGTGCTGGACCCGGGCTCCAAGCTCGCCACCTGGCGCAGCCTGCAGCCGGAGTCTGCAACCCATTCGCTGTCGCAGGTGCTGGGACTCGGCGCGTTCGAGGCCGAGCGGCTCTACGCTGCGCTGGACTGGCTCGGTGAGGCGCAACCGCGCATCGAGCGCAGCCTGGCGCGCCAGCATCTGAGCGACGGCGTGCTGGTGCTCTATGACCTCACGTCGACGTGGGTCACCGGCCGGCACTGCCCGCTCACGCACTACGGCTACTCGCGCGACGGCAAACGCGATGACCCGCAGATCGTGCTCGGTTTGCTGTGCGCCGCCGACGGCTGTCCAGTGGCAGTCGAAGTGTTTGCCGGCAACACCGCCGATCCCGCCACGCTGGCCGCGCAAATCGACAAGCTCAAGGAGCGCTTTGGCCTATCACAGGTGGTATGGGTGGGGGACCGCGGCATGATCACCAGCGCGCGGATCGAGCAGGTGCTGCGTCCGGCGGGCATGAGCTGGATCACTGCGCTGCGCTCGCCACAGATTGCCGAGTTACTTGAAGAACGAGGCCCCTGGCAGCCCTCGCTGTTCGACGAGCGCGGCCTGATCGCACTCGACAGCGCACGCTATCCAGGCGAGCGGCTGGTGGTCTGTCGCAACCCGGCGTTGGCCGAGGAGCGCGCCAGAAAGCGCGCCGAATTGCTGGCGGCGACCGAAGTGGAACTGGCCGCGATCGCGCAGGCCACCGCGCGCCCCCGCAATCGCCTGCACGGCCAGGACAAGATTGGGTTGCGCGTGGGTCGCGTGATCGAGCGCTATCGGATGGCCAAGCACTTCGAGCTGGACATCACCGAGACGAGCTTTACGTTCACCCGCAAGCAGCAACAGATCGATGCCGAAGCTGCGCTTGATGGACTCTATGTACTGCGCACCAACGTGCCGGACGAACAGCTCTCCGATGCCCAGACGGTCCTGGCCTACAAGAGTCTGGCGCAGGTCGAGCGGGCCTTCCGCTCGATGAAGACGGTCGATCTGCATGTGCGGCCGATCTATCACTTCAGCGAGTCGCGTGTGCGCGCCCACGTGTTTTTATGCATGCTCGCTTACTACGTCGAGTGGCATCTACGCGAGACACTCAAACCGATGTTGCATGACGACGAGGAACTGGCAACGCGGCGTGATCAACGCGCCAATCCGGTGATGCCGACGCCGCGCTCCGAGGGCGCCAGCGCCAAAGCCGCGCGCCACCGTACCGACGATGCGCTACCCGTGCATAGCCTGCATACGCTACTGCGGGACCTCGCCACCTTGACCTATAACATCACTTCCACACCGGTCAATCCACAGGCGAAGATCGTCATCACAACCCGTCCCACACCGTTGCAGAGCAAAGCCTTCGCACTGCTCGGCGTCGACCCCACCTGTTCCCAATAGCCAACCCTTTCGCTTCGAAAATCTCTCAGCGCTTCAACAGCTTAGCTCGGGTTCCGAGTCAAACTTCGGGTTAGACGGGCATGACTTCACTTGCGATTGGGATCCGGCGCCAAGCGAGTCGTGGTTCGCATCTGACTTGCACTGCAGAAAGCGTCGGAGATCATTGCTATCCGGCAATCATCTGAGATGAATTGCCTTGAGGCATGCGGCAACTAGATTTTTTTGAAGTCCCGTAGCGGTTGAAATGGCGAATTGCTTTGATCGTCTCGCCCAACCCCTCGTGGACGCGCGCAGCGTTGAAATGTGCCAGCCATGACTTCTCCACCAGAAGCTGAGTAGGCGAGGCCGACATACAGGGAAGCAGGAACGATATTGATCTGATCCCGATAGCGGCCGTTCGTAGGCAAATGCGAAAAAACGATAGCGTTCGACATTTGATTGTTTGTTTATGGAAACTGGTGCGCGCGTTGATTCACGTAGCACGCAGCCGTGCAGGTTGCTATTGCCGGGGGCACGTGCGGTACTACTAGCCTTCTAAACGGTCTCTTCGTCGTTGCGCTCACCGGCTAATTTGCGTTTCCTTGGAAGTGAAGGAGACCGTTCGGTTAAGCGAGCCGAAGTGCCGTTGTCCGGAGAACCCGCAGCCGCAAACTGCCGTCGATATTCGGCCGGCGTCGTTTGCTTTGCGGCCCTGAACTGCCGATTGAAATTGGCGACGTTCGCGAAGCCCGAACGAGCAGCGATGACGGCAACCGGCAGGGAGGTGTCAACCAGCATTCGGCACGCGTGACCAATACGAACCCGAGTGATATACCGACCGACGCTCTCACCGATATGTTGAACAAAGTAACGCGTGAGCGTGCGTTCCGACAGGCTGGCAGCAGCACAGAGCTCTGGCAGTCGCAGCGGTTCAGCAAAGCGCGCGTCAATCATGGAAAGGACCCGGTTGATACGATCGGGCTCGTGGCCGGACGGACCCGTGCTTGTCCGGTTGAAAGCACTCGGCGAGGCGAGCGGCTGGCCCGGCGCGTCGGCGAGCGTGCACAAAATATCGAGGGCGGCGCTAAGGCGGTCGCGAGCTCCGTTCGATAGCAATTGATCCAGACGGCCGCGCATCAATTTGCCAGCAGGTGGCTCGAAGGCTAGCCCACACGCGGCCCGGCGTAACAGCTTGCGCAGCGCTTCGTATTCGGGGCAACAATCCGCCATACGCCGCGCCCAATCGCCGTCGAACCAGACAACGATGGCGACTTGTGGCGAGGATGGGTCGATCGAACGATTCGACGCCCAGGTGTGCGGGAGATCCGGCGGCACGAGGACGAGATCCTCCGCCTCATATTCGTTGACGGAGTCGCCGATGTAGCGCTTGCCATGACTGTTCATCGTCAGTGTTAACTCGTACTCCGGATGGTGATGCCATTCGAACGGAATACGCGGGAGCCGCCGATGGTAAACCCGCAGCGAACAGTTCTCGCCGAACTCGACGTGCTCGTAGGCTGGTTTCATGGCTGAAAACGCAAATTAATTGCCTGAATAGTATCACCAAGGCGCGCATGCACGTCATATCCTCGGGCATATCAAATTCAGAAGGAGACAATCATGGCGTTAATAATTGACGATTTGCCGAGCGCAATTCGGCAAGCGAAAAAGGCGCTACGCGGGGCGTTGCCGAACTATCGGGAGGTGTTCGCCGAAGTCGAAGAAGCGATCAGCGCCGAGGCGAAGCGAATTGCCAGGCAGCGGGATCGTGGAGAAGACGTCATCCCCGAGATTCAGTTTTCCGACATCACCGAACAACGCGTCACCGCGGACCAGATCGCGGTAGTCAAGGCGCACGGCGCATGCGTGATCCGTAATGTCTTCCCCCGTGCGCTGGTCCAGAGCTGGGACGAGGATATTGCCGACTATGTCGAGCGCAACCATCTCGACAAGCGCCTCGAGAGCCGCGCTGAAGACAAATACTTTGGCCAGCTGGCGTCCAGCAAGCCACAAATATATGGCGTGTACTGGTCGAAGCCACAAGTGCTGGCCCGTCAGTCGGAGTCGCTGACCGCGGCGCGCGTGTTCCTTAATCTTACTGTGTCATATAAATATTTGCATCAAAGCGATACCTGGTACTATTGAATAATACAGACTTCGGGCGATCGCGATGAGAGAAGATGTCGACGAATTTGACGCGTATTTGAACCATCTGGCGCAGGCGTTAGGGCACGCCGATCGCCATGCCGGCCTCAAGGGCTACTGTTCGGGCCTGGTATTGCCGTTGTCACGCAAGAGCGTCGAGCCGATGGCCGCGCATATTGACCCACTTCACGCGAGTGCGAAGCACCAGTCACTCCACCACTTTGTGGCCAAGGCAGAATGGTCTGACCGGGCGGTCTTGCAGCGGGTACGCGAATGGGTGATGCCCGCGTTAGGCGCGCACGCTGCTGAAGAAACCGGCTACTACTGGATTGTTGACGACACAGGTTTTCCAAAGAAGGGGCGTCATTCGGTCGGGGTTGCACGTCAGTACTGTGGGCAGCTCGGCAAACAGGACAACTGTCAGGTCGCCGTGAGCCTGTCGATCGCGACGCAACGCGGCAGCCTGCCGATTGCCTGGCAGTTGTATGTGCCCAAGGAATGGATTGACGACCGGGAGCGGGCCCGTCGTGCGGGCATTCCCGACGATCTGGCTTTCGAGACCAAGCCCCAGATTGCGCTGGCGCAACTTCGCGAGGCTGTAGCGTCCGGCGTTGCACCGGGCATCGTGCTGGCCGACGCCGGGTACGGCGACGAAACCGCTTTCCGGGATGGCGTAACTGAACTGGGTTTGTTGTACGCGGTAGGGATCCGGCCTGGCACCTCTGTGTGGGCGCCAGGTACGGCGCCACTTCCGCCCGAGCCCTGGAGCGGGCGCGGCAGGCCACCGACATCGTTGCGCCGTGCGCCCGGCCACGAACCGCTCGCGGTGAAGGAACTGGCCATGCAATTACCCGTGAGCGCCTGGCAAACCGTAACCTGGCGGGAAGGCAGCAACGCAGCACTTTCCTCTCGCTTTGCCGCCGTACGGGTTCGTCCCGCACATCGCGACTATTGGCGAAGTACCGTTCGCGACGAAGAATGGCTGCTCATTGAATGGCCTGATGGAGATACGGAGCCGCTCAAATACTTTCTCACTACCGCCCCTGAGGAGGCGACCCTTGAGCAGCTTGTGTTCGTGACCAAGATGCGCTGGCGCATCGAGCGCGACTATCAGGACCTGAAACAGGAGTTCGGGCTCGGTCATTACGAAGGGCGAGGCTGGCGTGGCTTTCACCACCACGCCACACTGAGTATCGCTGCATATGGGTTTCTGATGGCCCAGCGACTCAGGATGCAATCAGATGTGCGCGATAAAAAAAACTTCCTCGAACGCACGCTGCCTGCCCTTCCCCAGGATTACATCCCTCGGGGCAGTCCAGCGCGCACAACGCCACGTTCCTGATTCCATTACCACGTTGCGTATCCTGCTTGGACTACGGCTCATGCAACGATGGCACTCTTCCTCTGTGGCAATAGATTGCACGAGCATTTATATGACACAGTAAGACTAGCGGGTTGTTGAAATTCGACGACAGTACGCAGGCGGCCACCGGTTCCGTATCGAGCAGACGGGCGAGCGCGTCGACCTCGATGCCGCGCGTCGGGTCGGTGGGCAGCTCGAATGCCTTCAGGCCCAGCACTTCGAGAGTATGGAGGAGGCCAAAGTAAGTGGGCGATTCGATCGCAATCGAATCGCCACGCTTCGCGACTGCGGTCAGCGCGAGTGTCAATGCCTCGGTGCAACCGTTCGTGATGAGCAGGTCGTCGGGCGACAGCGCGTGTCCGAAGTGCATCGCCCGCTTCGCGATTTCGCGGCGCAGGCGCGGGTCGCCTTGCGGTGCGCAATAGACGTTGTAGCGCGTGCCGTGTTGACGTGCGGCACGCGCGAGCCCAAGGTCGAGCCGCTTCGACTGCAACAGCGCCGCGTCGGGTACGGCGCAGCCGAGCGGCACCAGCGCCGGGTTCGATACGTGCTCGAGCAGTCCTGCGACGGCCCCGCTGATCGACACGGTCGACGCTTTCGCGCGCGCTCGCGAGACCGAAGGCAACGCGAGTGCGCCGCGGCGCGAGCCCGCGACGTAAAAGCCTGACTGCGGCCGCGCGACCAGGATGCCGCGATCCTCGAGCAGGCGATACGCCTGTAACACCGTGGAGATACTGATGCTGTGCTGTTCGCTGACGGCGCGCACGGATGGCAGACGCGTGCCCGCCGCGAGCGCGCCGTTGTCGATCATTCCGACGATGAGCTCGGCCAGGCGCTCGTAGCGGAACGGAGTGGGCGTGTCCATGGAAGCGCTCATAACTGTGTAGTCCACGATTATCGATCCAATGCCCCGGCTCGCCAAGAGGAATTGTGATGGTCCATTTCGCGGAAAATTGTGACTGTTATGGTCGGTCGGTGGGCGCTACGATGCATGCGTTGCGATCGCGTCTGAAGGAGCCGGGGTACCGCGCACAGCGATAACTGCTGTCGGGCCGGGCTGGAACGGCTGTTTGGCTGCTTGTAACGGATCGTCTGACAAACAATTCACAGCAAATGCAAGGCAAAAGCATGCAGGGTATTCAACGGAACGTCGACGAACGACAGCAGGCTGACCTCAGCAAATCGAATCCCCAGCCGTGGCGCGGGCGATTTCCTCGCAACGAGATCATTTCACTTCTCAATGTGAACCGGCCGTTCAACCTGGCGGAGAGCACGTCGCAGGACCTGACGCTCGGCGAACTCCTGTCTCTGCCGGGTCTCGAGGATATCCGCAATCTGAAGCTCGGCTATGGCACATCCGCCGGTTCGGTCGCGCTTCGCGAGGCAATTGCCGAGGGCTGCAAGGTTCCGGCCGAGCAGATCATCACGACACAAGGTACCGCGCTCGGTCTCTTTCTTCTTGCTTTCGAAGTTTGCCGGTCGGGCGACGAGGCTGTCCTCGCAACACCATGCTTCCCGCCGAGCCGTGATTGCCTGCTCGGAGCCGGCGTCAGCATTCGCGAGATCAAGCTGTCATTCGAGCAGGGCTATCGGCTGGACCTGGACCAGATCGACGCGAGTCTGTCGCCAAAAACGAAGCTGGTCAGTATTGCTTCGCCACAGAATCCGGCGGGTATCCAGACGTCACGTGCCGACGTCGAGAAGCTCCTCGTCTTGATGGAAAAGCGGTCTCCGGACGCCATACTTTTTATCGACGAGACCTATCGGGAGGCCATCTATGGCGACAATGCCGCGCTCGAGAGTTTTGCGGGACTCGATCCACGTATCGTCACGGGTGCGTCGGTATCGAAGGCGCTCGGCGCGCCGGGCTTGCGCACGGGTTGGCTCACCGTGGCGAACGCGGATCTGCGGGAGCGTCTGGCTGTCGCCAAAATGAACACCGTGATCTCAGGATCGGTTCTTGACGAGACGCTCGCCACAGCGCTTCTGCGCAACAGGGAAGGTGTGCTCGCACCGCGACGCCGCTTGCTCGCCGGTGCGCTCCAGGAACTGGCGCTTTGGTGCGAGAGCGAGCACGAGCGCATCGAGTGGGTGCGTCCTGACGCCGGCGCGTTATGCTGCCTGCGTTTGCGCGCCGACGCATTCGACGAAGTGGCTGTCGCGCGTCTCTGGGACCTGCTGCCGGGTCATGACTTGCAACTGGCATCCGGCGCGTGGTTCGGCGAAAGCAGCCGTGTATTCCGGCTGGGCTTTGGCTACCTGCCGCCCGCGCGTCTCGGACCCGCACTGTCGGCACTTTCAATGGTCATGGACGCCGCTGCGGCATGACGTGTCGGCATAGGCTGGAAACATCACCATGAAACTTGTCCGATTTGGTCCGTCTGGTGACGAGCGCCCGGGTATTTTCGACGCCTCCGGAACGGTGCGCGACGCCAGCAGCCTGGTCCGCGATTGGTCAGGGAGCGCGTTGGAGGCAAGCTCTTTGAGCGAAATATCGCGGGCCGATCTTTCGCGGCTACCGGAAGCGCCTCCGGCCTCCCGCCTGGGTAGTCCAATAGCAGCGCCCGGCAAAATCCTATGCGTGGGACTGAACTACGCGGATCACGCTGAGGAAACCGGCTTCGAACTGCCGCAGGAGCCGCTCGTGTTCTTCAAGTCTCCGACTGCGCTGAGCGGACCATTTGACGCAATCGTCATTCCGGCGACTGCCAATGCGGTCGACTGGGAAGTCGAACTCGCGGTGGTCATGGGCGGCGTGGCGCGCAACGTTCGCCCCGAGGATGCTGCGTTGTTCATCGCTGGCTTGGCAGTCGCCAACGACGTCACCGACCGGCATTGGCAGTTCGAGCGCGGAGGGCAGTGGAGCAAGGCGAAAAGCGCGGACACCTTCGCTCCTCTCGGGCCCTGGCTGGTCACGCTGGATGAGCTTCCCGCGTCGCTCGATCTTAGGGCCTGTTGACAATCAGCAGGTCCAGATGAAAGCAGCGGAGAGCGCAACGAATGATGAGAATCGTTCGGAGAGCTTGTCGTAGCGGGTAGCCACGCGACGGAATTGTTTGATGCGACAGAAGAACCGTTCGACCAGATTTCGAGAGGCATACAGATGTTCATCCAAAGGACGTTGCTCAACACGATTGGCGCGACTGGGGATGACAGCTTGAATGTCCGCCGATTCCAGATGCTGCAGGATCGCGTTCGAATCGTAGGCTTTGTCGGCAGCCAGACTGACGGGTTTCAACTCGCCCAGCAAAGGCAGGGCCTCCGGACTGTCTCCAGCCTGTCCGCCCGTCAGATGAAAGCGAGCGAGCATCCCCAAGCCGTCGACCAGAGCGTGAATCTTGGTGCTCAATCCGCCACGCGAGCGCCCGATTGCCTGTTCGCCTTTTTTTTCGCCGCGCCGGCGGCATGCTGGTGGGCACGCACAATCGTACTGTCAATGAAGACTTCCTCAAGATCCGCGTCGCCCGCAAGCTCGGCGAGTACCGTATGCCATATTTGCGCCCGCGACCATCTGGCAAAGCGTTGGTACACGCTATTCCACGTTCCAAAATCAGGCGGCAAATCGCGCCATGGGCTGCCAGTGCGCGCGATCCATAGCACGGCCTCAACAAACAGCCGATTGTCTGCTGCGGTCCGACCCGGGTCGGTGGACTTGCCCGGCAGCAAGGGGGCGATCCGCTCGTATTGGTCATCGCTGAGCATCAGTCTTGGCATCCTGTTTTTCCGCAAAAGACAGGATGTAAACAGCTTTCCTCACAAGTTAACAGCCCCCTCGGCGATGATTGTCAACAGGCCCTAGTGTTCCGTCCCAGAAATAACTTTACGTAAATTTGGATTGTTCTATGATCGAGTCGTGACGGACAGGAGGCGATCATGGGACGCAAGGGGATCGAGGTTGTGGTGTCGGAACTGGAGCGAGAACAGTTGCTGTCCATGAGTCGCTCGCGTTCGTTGCCTCATTCTCTGGTGCGTCGAGCAAAGATTGTCCTGATGGCCGCTGACGGTCACACGACCACGGAAATTGCAACGCAGTGCGAACTGACGCCACCGGCGATCACGCACTGGAAGAAGCGGTTTGTCGCTCAGGGGCTTGCGGGTCTGCATGATGAAGCTCGCCCAGGCCGACCGCGCACACATGACGACGAGGCGGTCGCGGAATTGCTGGCTAGGGTGTTGCATGAGAAGCCGGACGGGGCAACGCACTGGAGCGTGCGTTCCGCGGCCGCGCAGACAGGGATTTCGAAGAGTTCGGTTGCCCGGTATCTGTCGCTGTTCGGTATACAGCCCCATCGTTCAAAGAGCTTCAAGCTTTCTACTGATTCATTCTTCGTCGAGAAGGTGCGCGATATTGTCGGACTGTACCTGAGCCCGCCCACCAACGCCCTGGTGCTGTGCGTCGACGAGAAGAGCCAGTGTCAGGCGCTGGAGCGCACGCAGCCGATGCTGCCGATGGGACTGGGCTATCTCGAAGGGGTGACGCATGATTACGTCCGACATGGCACCACAACCTTGTTCGCTGCGCTCAATGCAGCAACGGGCGAAGTCATTGCTCAATGCAAGCCACGCCACCGGCATCAGGAATTCCTGGCGTTCCTCAGGCATATTGACCAGGTGGTGCCGGCCAATCTCGACGTGCATCTGGTCGTCGACAACTACGCGACACACAAGCATCCGAGGGTCAGGGCGTGGCTCGCCAGGCATACGCGCTATCACATGCACTTCACGCCGACCTACTCGAGCTGGCTGAATCAGGTTGAACGCTGGTTTGGCCTGATTACTCAGCAGGCGATCCGTCGCGGGTCATTCAGAAACGTGCGCCAGCTCATTGCCAGCATCGAGCGTTATACCGAGCAGTACAACCAGCACAAGCGGCCGTTCGTATGGACCGCAACAGCCGATTCCATTCTCCAGAAGGTGGCCCGGCTATGCAAAGTTATTTCTGGGACGGAACACTAGGATCTGGTTGCAAAAAAATGATGTGCCTCGGCAGGAAAGCCGTACCAGCAGAATGGTGTTTTCCGTCAGCCGGATCATTGCCCATCTAAGTGAATTCATGACCTTGTTACCTGGCGATCTCATCCTGACTGGAACGCCTCACGGCGTTGCATACAACAAGCCAGAGCCAGACTATCTGAAGGAAGGCGACATCATCACTTGCGGAATCGAGGGGCTCGGTTCACAGCGCTGCGCGGTTCAGGCAGCCGTTTCATCGATGCATAAATGAATCGCCACGCCCAACGGCGGGCGACCGGAATCTTAACTGCTGGACATGTGGAGCACAGCTATGAAAATAAGAATTGCATATCTCGAGGAACCGCCGTTCTACTGGACGGGTGAAGATCATTCGGCGACGGGCGCCGACATCGAACTGGCCGAGGTGGTGCTTCGGGCGATCGGTGTGACCTCCATCGAATATCAGTTGACCTCGTTCGAAGAACTTCTACCGGGCGTGCAGGAAGGCCGGTGGGACATGAACGTACCCATTTTCGTGACCGCTGAGCGCGCCGAGCGTGTTGCGTTCAGCGTGCCGGTCTGGGCGCTGGCCGATGGATTCCTGCTTCGTCAGGGCAATCCGAAAGCGCTGACGAGCTACGGGGCCGTCGCGGCACGCAACGACGCGCGGCTTGGGATCGTCGCCGGGACGGTTCAGTTCGACTCTGCAAAGTCGTCCGGCGTGAACGATAGCCAGATCGTGGCGTTCAGGGACCAAACCGACGCGATCGACGCGCTGCTCGCGGGAAGAATCGATGCATACGCGAGCACCGCGGTTGGAAGCCGTGTCCTTGCCAGTGCCAATAATGAACTGGAAGTGGTCGCACACGAAAAGAGCAAGGAAGGCGGAGCACCTGTCGGCGCGTTCTCGTTCAGCAGGAGCAATCCTGACCTTCTGCAGGCGGTGAACGAGCAACTTCGCAAGTTCCTCGGTTCGGCTGATCACCGTGCCCGTATGGCAAAGTACGGGCTCACACAGACGGAACTCGACAGCGTCAGTGCGACCTGAACGCAGCCTGAGCGGAATGATGCACCCTGCCGGGCGTCGGCGGACGCCCGTGCAACGCCTGATCGCCATACCTCCGGCACAGAATCCATCTGCGTCGACGACACTACGCGCCGGCCCGGCGATCCGCCGCACGGACATGACATCATGATCCAGCCCCAGTCACTCAGGTATTTCGCCGAAGTCGCGCGCACGGGTTCACTAAGACATGCTTCAGAGACGTTCTTTGTCGCACCCAGCGCGATCAGCAAACAGATCAGCAACCTGGAAAAGGAACTCGGCGCTGCGTTGTTCGACCGCTCACCGCGCGGCGCGACGCTAACCGCAGCCGGCCAGCTATTGCTCGACTACGTGAACGCCAACACACGCCACGTCGAGCAGTTACACGCTGCAATGGACGACCTGAGCTCATTGCGCCATGGTGTGGTCCGGATCGCGCTGGTCGAAGCTGCCGTACACAGCTTCATGCCCGACCTGATCACGGAGTTCTCGCGTGACCACCCGGGTATTGCTGTCCATCTCGAGGTCTGCGGAACCGCACAGATTGTCGACGCGCTTGTCGATCATCGCGCCGAGATTGGAATGGCCTTCAATGTCCTCAATCGCGATGACATCAGTCTTCATGGCCGCTCAACCCAGCCGTTTCAGCTGATATGCCGGCCGGAGCATCCACTAGCCGGCCGGAAAGCAGTGTCCATGTCCGAACTGGGTAACGCGAGGGTTGCGTTGCCGGCGCGGACATTCGGCATTCGCTATCTGATTGAAAAAGCCGCCGAACGGGCGAATATCGCGCTTCAGGTTGCGATTGAAGCGAACTCACTGCAGGTTATCAAGAACCTCGTCAGGCAATCGGATATTGTCAGCTTCATGCCGCCGCTTACCCTCGAGCAGGAGACGGCTCACGGATGGTTACGGGCAGTACCGCTGGACGAGCGCGATTCCGGGTCGGCGACCATCGACGTGATCAGCTTTCGCGGGCGACAACTGTCGGTCGCGGCACAGCGTTTTCTCGACCTTCTGATCCGGCGTCTCAGGACAAGCCGCCAGTTTCCCTGAGCATCCACCCGCAGTCGCAGTGTTCTGTTTTTGTGACGGTAGACGTCACTTCGAGCACCTTCCCCGGGAAATTTGTATCCCATCTAATGCATTCATCACGTGGGGCCGAGTCCGAGCACCACGAACCGGGTGAGGGACAGGATGAATGTTGGATTGATAGGATGCGGCGCCATTGGCAGCCTGCTGTACGACTTGCTGAGCCGGTACGCACCCGCCGTCCGTGTCGTGGCTGTCTATGAACGGGACACACATCGCGAGGGGGCGCGCAGGGCGCTCGACGCCGGCGCCCGGGTTGTCGATAGCGTTGGCGACTTCCTTG
The DNA here is from genome assembly GCF_900230185.1 of Burkholderia sp. OK233. Classification (GTDB taxonomy): domain Bacteria; phylum Pseudomonadota; class Gammaproteobacteria; order Burkholderiales; family Burkholderiaceae; genus Paraburkholderia. The sequence goes on along the minus strand of NZ_OCSR01000001.1, from coordinate 5,525,051 downwards.
ATAGCGATCTCGACCTCGTTGTCGAATGTGCAGGCCACGAAGCGTTACGCAACCTGGGCCCCTCCATCCTGGCGGCAGGGCGCGACATGCTCGTCGCCTCGGTCGGTGCGTTGGCGGATCCCACGCTCGAGACGCTATTGATCGATAGCGCGACCGCCGCAGGGGCACGTCTGCGCATTCCTTCCGGGGCGCTGGGCGGGCTCGACGCGCTTGGAGCGGCAAAGTTCGCAGGCCTGCGCGAGGTGCGGTATGAGTCGCACAAGGCGCCGGGCGCCTGGCGGGGCACGCCTGCCGAAGCGCTGGTTGTGCTCGACGACATCGCGAGGCCGACCGCCATCTATGAAGGCACGGCGCGAGATGCGGCGCGCCTCTTTCCGCAGAACGCCAACGTGGCCGCTGCGGTCGCGCTCGCCGGCGTCGGCTTCGATCGGACCAGGGTGGTGCTGTATGTCGATCCGCTTGCCACCGGCAACACGCACCGGATCAAGGCAGAAGGCGATTTTGGCCACATCGACATTGCGGTCACGGGCAAGACCCTGCCGAGCAATCCCAAAACCTCGATGCTGGCGCCGTGCAGTCTCGTACGTGCGATCGCAGACCTCAACCAGACCCTGGTCGTCGCCTAGGCGAGAACACTTCTCGTTGGAACCCCGCGTGGATTCGAAGTGAGCGACCACGAATAGAAGCACCGATTATAGATAAGGATGCCAAATGAAATATTACATTGAGACGAAAACCCAACCTACCGACGCTGTACGCAGTCCCTATGACGGCGCTGTGGTTGGTCATATGCCGATTGCTGATGCGGACGCAGTCGAGCGATCAATCGAGAGAGCACAAGCCGCATTTGAGATCATGCGCCAACTGCCTCGATTCGCACGCGCGGATATTCTGCAACGCGCGGCGGACCTGATCGAAACACGGCGCGATGAGTTCGTGCGCACGATCGCGGCGGAGTCGGGCAAGCCCTTGTACGATGCACGCGGTGAGGTTTCGCGTGGCATCTTCAACTTGCGTAACGCGGCTGCCGAAGCGAGGCGCAGTCATGGTGAAGAAGTGCCGCTCGATGTCGATGCGGGCGTTTTCGAATACCAGACCACCGATGCCAGCGGCAGCGCTACGGAATTGTCCAGTCTCGATCTCGACAAGCTGGCAGACATGCGCCGTCGTGTGGGGCTTGCAAGGCGCTTTCCGATTGGCCTCATCCTGGCAATCTCACCATTCAATTTTCCGCTCAATCTCGTCCTGCACAAAGTCGCGCCGGCGATTGCGGTAGGCAATGCCGTCGTGCTGAAGCCCGCACCGCAAACACCCCTTACCAGCCTTCTGCTGCAGGAGGTCATGCGCGATGCGGGCCTGCCCGAGGGTGCGCTGGAGGTGTGTCACTGCAGTATTCCCCTTGCGGAGTCGATGGTCCGGGACGACCGCTTCGCAATGGTGACCTTCACCGGCAGTGCCAAGGTCGGCTGGCATATCAAATCGATCGCAGGCCACAAGAAAGTCGCGCTTGAGCTCGGCGGCAACGGCACGGTGATCGTGGCGGAAGACGCGGATCTGGACCTCGCGGCGGCGCGTTGTGTTCGCGGCGGCGTGGTGTTCGGGGGGCAGTATTGCATTGGCGTACAGCGCATTCTCGTGCATGAAGAGGTACGGGCCCAGTTCGAGGCCAGACTGCTCGACAAGGTACGTGCGTGCAAGGTCGGCGATCCGATGGAAGAGGGCATCGACGTGGGTCCGGTTATCGACGAGAAATCGGCGATCCGCATCCAGGGCTGGATAGACGCAGCGCTGACCGGCGGCGCGCGTTTGCTGGCCGGTGGCCCGCGTGTCGGCGCAGTCGTGCAGCCGACCGTGCTGGCGCATACCCAACGCGGAATGCTGGTCGAGGACGAGGAAATCTTCGGACCCGTACTCACGCTCAACAGCTATCGCACATTCGACGAAGCCGTCGAGCGCGCAAACGACTCGCGCTACGGCTTGCAGGGCGGCCTGTTCACGCGAGACCTGCAGCGCGCGTTCCGGGCGCTGGAGAAATGGGATGTCGGCGGACTGATGATCAATGACGTTCCGATCTATCGCATCGACAACATGCCTTTCGGCGGCTGGAAGGAATCCGGCACCGGCCGTGAGGGCACCCGGTACGCGATGGACGAGATGTCGGAAATCAAGCTGCTCGTGATCAGCTATTCGTGAAGCCCGGTCGCCCGTTTCGCTGAAGGCTGCGAAACGCGTCTTCCATGCCCTCTTCCAGGATACAACATGTCGACGTCTCCCCTGAACATCCCCTCCTGTGACCTTGAAGACGACGCCCCGACCGGGCGCAGTCTCTATCGCAAGCTCACATGGCGGCTCGCCCCATTCCTGGGTCTATGCTTCTTTGCCGCATTTCTGGATCGCGTGAATGTGGGCATTGCCAAGCTGCAGATGCTCGATTCTCTCGGATTTAGCGAAACGGTGTACGGACTCGGTGCCGGACTGTTTTTTGTCGGCTACATCCTGTTTGAAGTGCCCAGCAACCTGATCCTGGAGAAAGTCGGCGCCCGCTTCCATCGTCACATGGGGCGTGCTTTCAGGGCTGACGATGTTCGTGAAGACGCCCGGGCAGTTCTATGTTGTGCGTTTCCTGCTGGGGGTGGCGGAAGCCGGGTTCCTGCCCGGCGCGCTGCTTTATCTCACCTACTGGTTTCCGGACGCGCGGCGCGGCCGGATCGTCGCACTCTTCATGGTGGGCTTGCCGCTGTCGAGTCTGATCGGCGCGCCGCTCTCAGGCTGGATCCTGTCGATCTTTGACGGCGTGCATGGCTTGCGAGGCTGGCAGTGGTTGTTCGCGCTGGAAGCAATGCCTTCCGTGCTGCTCGGTGTGCTCGTTTATATCTTCCTGCCGAAAACGCACCAGGGTGCGCGTTTTCTCAGCGCTGCCGAACTCGCGCGGCTAAAGCGGGACATCGGAATCGATCGGGAGGAGAAGAAGGAGCATCGACTGGCTCAGGCGTTTACCAATCCGAAAGTATGGGTGGTGGGTTACCTCGACCTCTGCGTACTGCTCTGCTTCTATTCGATAAGTTTCTGGATGCCCACGATGCTGCGCGATGCCGGCGCGAGAAGTGCGATCGAGATCGGCGCCCTGATGGCGATCCCGAATGGGTTGGCGGTTGTCATGGTTCTGCTAACCGGGATCAGTTCCGACCGGTTCCGGGAGCGTCGCTGGCATGTCGCCGTGCCCTTGCTGTGGTCAGCGTTTGGCCTGATCGCAAGTGCTTTTTTTTCGGGTAGCGTGGCCGCCATCGTCATCCTTCTTTCGATAGCAAACGCCGGGGCAGCGGCGGCGATGCCGGTGATCTGGGCGCTTCCGTCAACGTTTCTTCGCGGCACGGCAGCTGCCGCCGGTATTGCATTCGCGTGCTCGATTGCCAACCTTGGAGGCTTTGCGAGTACCTATTTCCTTGGCTGGCTGAAAGATCGGACACATAGCGTGGGCGCGGGTGTCATCACGTTCGGTATCTGCCTGCTGCTGGGTTGTGTGCTGGCGCTGGCAATGCCGAAGCGGGTCGTCAACCGTTGAGCGCTGGCCATTCCCGCGGGGCGAAATTGTATTGGTCGAATGAGCGAAAAACTGTGACTGTTATGGTTGGGCGGCACGCGCTACGATGTATGTGTTGCACTTGCATCTAAAGAATGCCCAGATGTCCACGCGAGTCAGACGAGGCGAATATGAAACGATCTTATAAAGTGGTTGACGTCTTCACCGCGAAGCCGCTTCTCGGCAATCCGGTGGCCGTGGTATTGGACGCTGAGGGCTTGACCACTGACGCGATGCAAGCTGTCGCGCGCTGGACCAACCTGTCAGAAACGACATTTGTCCTTCCGCCCACGACAGCCGGAGCCGACTATCTTTTGAGGATCTTCACGCCGCGTAGTGAGCTTCCCTTCGCAGGACATCCAACTCTGGGTAGTGCTCACGCCATCGTGGAAGCGGGGCGTGTCACACCGCGCGAAAACGGTCGATTGATTCAACAATGCGGCATCGGCCTCGTTGAATTGACGCTCGAGGAGCGAGGCACAGACCGCCAGCTCACGTTCAACCTGCCGCCTGCGAAGTTGGAGCCGCTGCACGCGGCAGATGTGGCGGAGCTGGAGCTTATCCTCGGCTGCAAAGTGGACCTCAAGACTGCGCCAGGTATCGTGAATGTTGGCGCCATCTGGATTGTGGCGCATCTGAACGATGCCGCCTCCGTACTCAATCTTCAGCCGGATTTCGCACGGTTGGCGGAACTCGAGCGCCGCCTCGGCGTCACGGGCCTGACCGTTTTCGGCACCCGCGAGCATGGAGACGATGCGGCAATCGAAGTGCGTACCTTCGCGCCGTCCTGCGGGGTGGAGGAGGATCCTGTCTGCGGAAGCGGCAACGGCAGCGTGGCGGCCTTCCAGTGGCAGCGTGGCCTGTTGCCGGCAGGCGGAACAGATTACGTGGCTGCTCAGGGACGGTGCGTCGGTCGAGATGGACGAATCAAGGTGAGCGTGGATGCGAACGGAAATGTGCGCGTGGGCGGTGCCTGCGTCACATCTGTGGAAGGCTCGCTTACGCTCTAGACACGGACCGGACGCGAGACGCGCAGAAACGGCTTGCGCGTTGGTTTCCGACATTATTCGCATTCGCAAGAAAGGACGCAGGCGCTTCGAAATGAATTCCGCATTCCCCATTGACTCATTGCCCGGCTTTATCTCGGTCACCAATCCCTTCGATGGCGTCGAAGTCGGCACGGTCGTGAACATTCCGCCGGAAGGCGCGCAAGTGCTGATCCAGACCGCGAAGGAGGGCGCGCGCGTTTGCCGTAACCTGTCCCGTCACGAACGGGCTCGTGTGCTCGAAACCTGCGCATCGCTCGTGGAACGTGATAGCGACGCCTTTGCGAGTCTCATCGTCGCGGAAGCGGGTAAGACGATCAAGCAGGCCCGGAAGGAAGTGCTGCGGTGTGTGAACACCCTCAAGCTATCCGCCGATGAGGCGCGTCGAAACGCAGGTGAGGTCGTACCGTTCGACGCGTACGGTGGATCGGAAAACCGCCAGGGATGGTTCACCCGTGAGCCTCTCGGAATTATCGTTGCCATCACGCCGTACAACGATCCACTCAACCTGGTTGCGCATAAGCTCGGGCCGGCAATCGCCGGCGGCAATGCGGTCGTTCTCAAGCCCTCCGAACTCACGCCGCTATCGGCGATCAAGCTCGTTGGATATCTGGTGGCGGCCGGCATGCCACCGAACGTCGTGTCGGTCGCGACGGGTGGCGCAGCGCTCGGCGAAGCACTCGTCTCGTCACGGGACGTCAGAATGATTTCGTTTACCGGTGGATTCGCAACCGGAGAGAGAATAGCCAGCTCCGCAGGCCTCAAAAAACTTGCGATGGATCTGGGCGGTAATGCACCCGTCATCGTTTTGAACGACTGCGACCTCGAGGACGCTGCTACGTCGTGCGTGTCAGGAGCCTTCTGGGCCGCAGGCCAGAACTGTATTGGCACGCAACGCATTCTGGTCCAGTCGTCCATCTATGACGCGTTCAGGACGCGTTTCGTTGCCGGCACCAAAGTGCTCAAGACGGGCAATCCCGCGTTGACTGACACGGACGTCGGGCCAATGATCACGGCTCAGTCAGCGGCTCGCACGAGACGCGTGGTGGATGCCGCGATCAGTCAGGGAGCCACACTGCTGTGCGGCAATACTCAGGACGGTTCGCTTTACGCGCCGACGGTACTTGAGGACGTCAGCTTCGAATGCGACCTGTGGAAGCAGGAAATATTCAGCCCGGTTGTCGTTCTTCAGCGGATTGAGACGCTGGATGAGGCACTCTCGCTCGCCAACAGTTCTGAATACAGTCTGCACGCCGGCATCTTCACAAATGATCTGCATGCCGCACTCAAGGCGGCCGACAGGCTGGAGGCTGGCGGGGTCATGATCAACGACTCGTCCGACTACAGATTCGATGCCATGCCGTTCGGGGGATTCAAGTACGGAAGCCTCGGCCGCGAAGGTGTCAGATTTGCGTACGAGGAAATGACTCAACCGAAGGTCGTGTGCATCAGGAAGGCGGTATATGGCAACCATGAACATTCAGCAACGGCCTGATAAGGACGAACCGGCAAGCCTCTCTTTCGCCAGTCAGGTCGTGCATGCCGGGAACGTCACTGACGCCACGACGGGCGCGATCCGTACGCCGATCGTGATGGCGAATTCGTACCAGTTGCCCGATGACCCGTCTTCACTCGACTGGTCGGATTCTCAAACGCTGTTCTATACCCGCAATTCTGGCCACAATCAGCTTTGCCTTGAGCGCGAGCTTGCCGCGATGGAGCGCGGTGAGGATGCAGCCGTTTTCAGCACGGGCGTTGCTGCGTTGCATTCGATATTCTTCACCTTCCTGAAAAGTGGCGATCATGTCGTGGTCAGCGACGTAACGTATGAGGCTGTCTGGCGTCTTTTCAGCGACCTGCTTCCGCAACGGTACGGTATCGAAGCGACGTTCGTGGACATCAGCGATTTCGCTGCGGTACGCGACGCGGTACGCCCGAACACGAAGCTGATCCACGCAGAGACGATTGCCAATCCGACTACGAAGGTGGCGGAGGTCCAGACGCTTGCAAAGATCGCACACGATGCCGGCGCCATGCTGTCGATCGACGCAACATTCACGCCCCCGCCGATGTTTCGAGGCCTTGAAAATGACGCGGATTTCGTGGTTCATGCGCTGACGAAGTACATCAACGGGCATGGCGATGCGATGGGCGGAGCCGTGATCGGGCGCGCGGAATTGATTCGCCGTCTGAAGGCCGATGCGCTTGTCGATGTGGGCGGTTCAATCTCGCCTTTCAATGCGTGGCTGATCATGCGAGGCTCAGTGACCTTGCCACTGCGTTTGGCTCAGCACGTATCTACCGCGCAGAGGGTCGCCGAATTCCTCGACAAGGATCCACGTGTTGCCTTCGTGGCGTTTCCGGGACTGCCTTCCCATCCTCAACACGCGCTTGCGTCGCGCCAGTTTGGCGGCATAGGGTATGGTGCGGTCATGGCTTTTGCCGTCGAAGGTGAGCCGGAGATGCAGAATCGCTTCGTGGCTAATCTGCGTGTCATTACCTCGGCGGTATCGCTTGGCCACGACGAGTCTCTGATCGTGCACGTCGGCAAGGCGGGACGGGGCGGATCGGAGTGCTATCCGGACGTGTTCCGGGAATATGGTCATCTGCGTCTGTCGATCGGTCTCGAGGACCCAGCCGATCTGATTGCGGATATCAAGGCGGCGCTGGACGAGACGTTCGCCTGATTGGCAACGCGCTGCATGCTTTCCAGTTGGAAATGCGGTTGAAGTTCCGGGCGGCGCTGGCGGATCATCGAGCGCTGGCCGCGCGGGGAGATTTCAAAGCGACGTGGAATAGATCGCAATGACGAGCTGTTGTATGAGCAGCCCGGGTGAACCGGTCGCCTACACAACAACAGGTTCGGACATGCTCACTTCCCTCATTTCCCGGCGGCGTCTGATGGCAGCGGGGTCCATGGCCTCATTCAGCGTGCTGTTTTCGAAGCTTGCCTACGGCGCGGCCGCCGGCGACGCCGAGCCCACCGCAAGCATGGCAACGAGCGTCGTTCCGGCATTTCTCGGCTCGTCGCCGCAAACACTGCCGCCGCTGCCATGGGCCGACAATGCACTTGAGCCGACCATTTCGGCGCGCACCATCGGCATTCATCATGGCAAGCACCACCGGGCCTATTTCGACAATCTGCACAAGCTCCTTGCCGGCACGCCACTCGAACAGGCATCGATCGAGCAGATCATCATGCAGTCGCATGACCAGCCCGCGCTCGCCGACGTCTTCAACAACGCCGCGCAAGCATGGAACCACAACTTCTACTGGAACTCGCTGAGCCCGGCGCCGAGTGCGCCGAGCGAGAAACTTCAGGCGGCGATTGTCCGCAAGTTCGGTTCCGTCGATGCACTCGCGAAGGCGCTTGTCGCGATTTCGGCATCGCAGTTCGGCAGTGGCTGGGGATGGCTCGTGCTCGATCGTGGAGAACTCGCGGTCGTCAAGACGAGCAACGCGGAGACGCCGTTTACGCGCGGACTCGTGCCGCTGCTAACCGTCGATGTATGGGAGCACGCGTACTACCTGGACTATCAGAACCGTCGACCGGACTATCTGGTCGCGACGGTCTCGCGGCACCTGAACTGGGCGTTCGCCTCAGCCAATCTTGACCGTATCTGACAAGACGCGGGGGCAGTTTCACGCTTCCATCGTATCGGTTCAAAGGAGCATCGCCATGATTCGCTTGCCGCGCAGAATGCGCCATTCAATCAGCGCCGTATGGCTGTTGGCAGTAGTCGGCACGCCCGCCGGCGCTGCGCCGATCGACCCGCCCGATGCGCGAGCGCTCTTAAGCACTGCCGCATCCGGCGTCCAGATTTATTCGTGCGAATACGATGCAAACCACACGCTCAGCTGGGTGTTCCGCAGTCCGCGCGCCACGTTGTTCGATACGGCCGGGACCGCGGTGATCGAGCATTTGGCGGGTCCATCCTGGGAAGCCCGCGACGGCAGTCGGGTCGTCGGCCATGTCCTCGCGCAGACGCCGAGTGAAACGCCGAACGGCGTGCCGCAACTTCTGCTGGGAACGCGCTCGACAGGCGAGAAAGGCCTGTTGAGCGAAGTGCGCTACGTGCAACGCACGATGACCGCAGGCGGCGCCGCGCCGACAGCGCCTTGCACCGTCGAACACGCGACAGGCAGCTCGCCGTACATCGCCACCTATACGTTTTTCAAGTAGCAAACGGCGGCGGACGGTACCCCGTAAGACTCGTGACTAGTCGCTCATCTGGTTGCAGCATCCGTGACTGCGCACCGAGTGCGACGAGCGTGCCGTTGTCGTCCCGAATCTGCACGACACCTTGTCGCGGCGACAGAGTCAGATTGTCGGCGCGCAAGGGCTCGCACCGACCGCGAACACGTTTGTCGCGCGCACCACGGCGACGGGAGAATCCGCGCTGACAAGCGTCCAGGCCGCGTGTGCGGGCGAGGACAGTGCAGCCAGCAAGACGATACCCAAGGTCCATGCCCGCAGTCGATAAGCAATGTGCGTTGCTCGAAGGTTGACGATGCCGGTCAACGCCGGTCTCTTCAACACAACAGCGAAGCGCCGAAATTATTCCGTGGCTGGAAGAACGGCGTATCGAGGACAGCGAGCGAGAAGGGCGCGGGCTAGGTACCGAAGAGGGGGGCGGCGCGCCGGGTGGAAATGCTGTTGCCCAGTGCATTCAGATCGAGACCGCGGGGCGGCCCGATCAGTGCGTAGCCGAGTTCGGACTGACGCCAGGTGACGACGGTCATTGAGGCAACCTGCTGCGTTGCCGTGCCTGCGTCGGGCTTGGCTTCCTTCATCACGCACAAGGCGACGGGCGCGCCCTGTTTGGGCAGATAGACGATCTGAATGAGCGGTTTGTCGTTGAAACGCAGGCGCTGCACGCGCTTGAACGTGAGGCCGTAAGCGCTCAGGTCCGGAATGCGAACGGCGAGGCCATCGTCGTCGCGAATCTGCGCGGTGGTTTTCGCCACCAACGCGGGGTCGGCTTCGACATTTGCGAGCGTGTCGCGAGAATAGAGTTGTTGATAGCTGGCGGCGGCCATGACCCAGGGCGACACCCCGTTTCCCACTGACGCCACTGACGCCACCGATGCGCCGACCGTCGACGCAGGCCCGGCGCCGCTTCCGAGGCGCAGCACGAACCCACAGGTGAACGCCCCCGCGACGAACGCGACGGCGAGCCACGCTGGCGCGATGCGCAAGCGCGAGCGGATCGTCGCTGACGCCTCGGCGCCGGCAGGATGCGGCACGACGGCATCGTTGGCGCTCGCATCGCGCCCGACCGGCGCGACCGCGTCTTGCCGGCCCGGCGGTTCGTTCCGGGCGGGATCTTGCGCAGACTGTTGCGCCGCGCGTGCCATCCCGGCAATCCGCGCGCTCAGGCTTTCGGGCACCGGCGGTAGAGCCTGCTGCGCGAAAGCTTCCGCGTAGGGCAGACGCGACGCCCTGAGCCTCGCGACGCGTAGCATGGCGTCGGAAGAGCTGTTCAGCTCGCGCTCCACGGCTTCGCGTGCGTGGGCGGGCAGCGTGCCGTCCACGTAGGCCATCAGTTCGATGTCGTCCGGATTCATAAGGCCTGTCTTCGCTCCTCGCGGAATGGGACGCCTCGCCCAAACCTGCATGACGCCATAAGGGCTAATGACACAACACCCGTGGCTCGACATTATTCCATCGGGCGTGCCGTCATCCTGAGGTGGCGGGTGCGATCGGCGAGGCATCGCTGAAAAGCGGAGCCACGTCGAGATTGGAGATGCGCTTGCCGAGCGCGCCGAGATCGACGTCGCCTGACTTCCCGATCAGCGCATAGCTCAACTCCGCTTGCCGCCACGTCGCAACGTCCATTGCATCGACCGTCTTTGTCGCGACCGGCTGGTCCGGTTTCGAGTCTTTCATCACGCACAGCGCAATGGGCGGGCCATTTTGCGGCAGATAGACAATCTGCACGAGCGGCTTGTTATTGAAGCGCAGGCGTTGCACCGACTTGAACGTCAGCCCGGCGCTTGTCAGATCCGGAACGCGCAAGGCGAGCCGGTCGTCGTTGCGGATATCCCTGACGGCCTTTGCGGCGGCCTCCGGATCTTCCTGCGTGTACGCGACGGTATCACGCGTGTACAGCTTCTGATAACCGACCGCCGCCGCCACCCACGGCGACACGTCGGCGCTGGCGGCCAGCTGCGCGCCGCCGCTTGCAAGCGGGCCGAGCCGCACGAACAGGCCGCAGGCGAAAGCGCCGGCTACGCAAGCCGCGGCAAACCAGACCGGCATGCCGCGCAGGCGCGAGCGCACGGGTTCAGAAGGCGCTTTTTCGCCGGCAGGCAGGGCCGGGTCATTCGCTTCCCGGGCGCGATGCGCGCGGACCATCTCGTCGACCTTGAGCTTCAGCGAATCGGGCACCGGCGGGAGATTCTGCTGCGCGAAGGCGCCCTCGAAATCGAGCCGCGAAGCGCGCAACAGCGCGACCTTTGCCCTTGCTTCGGCGGACTCGCGCAGTCGCGCTTCGACCGCGCTGCGATCCTCGGGCGACAGGCCGCCATCCACGTAAGCGAGAAGTTGAGCGTCGTCAGCCATCATGCGATTGAATCCTTTTGTATCTTCGCGGGCCGCACTTTCGGCGTCTCGCCGCTCAGCAGTGCGCCGACCGCCTGGCGGGCGCGCGACAGGCGGCTCATGACCGTGCCGATGGGCACCTCGAGCACCTCGGCGGCTTGCTGATAGCTCAGGCCTTCCACGGCGACGAGCAGCATCACGACGCGCTGCGCTTCCGGCAAGCGTTCGACGGCGTCGATGATCTGGCCGTGCATCAATTGCGTTTCGGGACCCCTGTCGACGGGGTCGGGAAGATTTTCGAGGAAGTCGTCGTCCCAATCGAAACTGGACCGTTTGCGCACGCTGCGGGCGCGCAGCTCGTTGATCCAGGTCGAATGGACGATCGAGAACATCCAGCTCAACGGAGCCGTATCGGGCTGAAGCTGATGGGCGCGCTCGAGTCCGCGCAGGCAGGCGCGCTGCACGAGGTCCTCGGCGTCATGCTGATCGCCCGACAGGCGAAGCGCGAACGCCCACAAGCGCGGCAGCATTTCGGGAAGCATGCCTGGTAAATCTACACCGTTCATTGAACGAAAATCTCCCATGTTCCCCGAGACGTGTTCGAAAGCACTGCGAGCACGTCAACCTCGCACCAATATTTGAACTATCGTTCGCCACCGTTTTTTCGCCACGAAGTTCGAACAGCGTAGTTTAACTTGAGACTGAACAATGCGTGAAAGTGGTCTTTAGTGCATCGATGAAGGTCTCGATGCCGTCGCTTTCTAGCGGCGACGCGTGCCGGCCCCCACCTCTTCGCGCGTTCGCCGGTCGAACGAAACCGCGTAGGCCGCCGAGCGTGCGGCGAGCAGCGGATCGTCTGAGGGCGCGATGCCATAGGGGAGGATCAGTGGATCGAAATTGATGTCCCGGCAGGCGCCGTCGATCTGGCTCTCGGCGCGCTCGATCACAATTGTGCCGGCGTCCACCCGATGCAATTCGCGCTCGGGCGGCCATGCGCGCGTCGCGTCGTCAACCGGGTCCCCCGGGCCTGCCGGCGTCAGGATGAGGTGCCAGGAAATGAGGCCGGCCTGCAGGCGCAGGTTAAGATCGTGCGCGAGGAAGTCGGGATCGCGCGCCGGGTTCGTGCGTTCGTTCGACGGCGCATAGGGCGTGTCTGGAACGACACTCCAGCGGACGAAACGCGTGTTGTCATTGGCATCGACGAAACGGAACGCGTCGATGCCGAAGTAACTCGCGTTATAGAAAGCCGAGGAAGGCGGATGGGTATCGATCCACTCGCGAAAGGCCGTCGTTTCGGGGTGGTTCGCAAAAAACGCGTTCAATTTCGTGGGTTCAGGCCGGCCGGTCCGCGCATCCGGGTGCAGCGCCACCAGTTGCTCGTACAGCGCCTGTGGTGTGGCGACCTGGAAGATCGGCACGGAGTTCATTGCGGTACGCCATTGTTCACCGTTGCGCAGCGAGAAGAGCAGTGCAAAGCTGCGCACGGATGCGTTGGCGTCGTCCTGGGCGGGATTGCCGCCCGGTGCGGAGAGCCGGCCGATCACGGGGGTGCGGCCGCGCTCGAACACGCGCGCGCGCGAAAGTGCGGCGCCGCTTCCATTGCTGTCGAAATAGCCGCTCACGCAGACTCCCTTGGCATGATTGCGGCGAAAGCCGGTGTGCCTGCCCATGCTGTCCTCGAAGGCGTCGATCATCCGGGCGGGTGTCAGTGCGGGCTCGCTGCCCGGCCATTGAATCCAGTCCGCGGCCCACGCGAACGCTCCTGCGACAGCCACAATGACGATCACGATGAGGGCGTATCGGAGAACAAGCCACGATGGCTGGGGGCGGGACATGATGCAGCGTGAAAGCGAAACGCGCCGATCCAGAAAATTGACGAGTATAGAGCCGGGTACGTTTCGCTGCCTGGCCGCGCAATGGAATCCAATCGCCGCGAACCGCGGATATTGTCACCTCGTCGCGGAATAAAACGGCTTCAATGAGAAGGTCGCGGCTGAGGTCGGCGTTCAGGGCGCCCGCCGCCTCCGCCTGTTCGTTATTGGGTGACGTCGATCCGACCATAGACGCCAGTCGTCGGTGTCGGGCCGGCAGCGAAGAACAAGGTATTGAGCGGCTGACTGGCAGCGTTGTTGCCGAACGAGATACCCCAGATACCCGGCTGTTTGAATGTCGATCCGTCCGTTTGTGTCATGGCGCCGACGAACGAACCGGAATTGGGATCGAACGCGTCGATGGTGCCGTCGCCAAAATTCCCGACCAGCAGATCATTGCTAAGTGCACCGAAATTAGCCGGCGCCACCGCAAGACCCCAGGGTGAATTCAGCGAGCCGCCCTGAGCAATGCGCTTCGTGAGGTGCCCGGCCGTGTCGAACGCGTCGACGGCGCCGTTGCCCGGGCCGTTCACCTGCGTGTGTCCATCGGGACCGAGCTTCGCAAACGTCACATATACGGTTGTACCGACCACACGTATTCCGAAAGGGGACAAGCCGGCAGGCAGGCTGGGATCCTTGAATTGCCCGTCGAGTTGAATCTTGTTGAACGACTTGTCGAACACATCGACCTTGCCGTTATGGAAGTCCGCCGCGTAGAGCAGGTTCTGACCGGCATTCGTGCCGATGGCGAGGCCCTTGTAGACCGCGCCGCCAGAGCCGTCGTCGTGCGCGTTGACCGCTTGCGTCGGCAACACCTTCGGCGACCAGGCGGCGATCGTGCCCGCGTCGGTAGCCCAGAGAAAGACCGCGTTGCTCGTGACGCCGTTTGCGCTAATTTCGAAGTCGGTGCTGGTATTGAACACGATGCCCGTCGGACCGGCGGCTTGCCCACCTGCCGCGGGCGGGATCGTCACGACGAGCGACTGAACGACGCCATTGCCGTCATAGAGCGTCGACTTTTTCGTATTGTTGTCGGACACCCACATGACGCCGGTTGGGTTGAAGGCGATGCCCCAGCCGTTCCTGAGATTAGCGTCCGTGTTCGGTGCGGTCACACTGCCGTCGGAAACCAGCACGGTGGCTTTGAAAGGGCCGGTGACCGGGGCCGGCGGCGTGGAATTGTCGCTGCTGCCACCGCACGCGGTGAGCGTTGCCGTGCAAGCGGCGAATGACCAGGCAATAAATGTCTTTTGACGCAGTTTCATTTTCGCGGATTCCTCTTGTCTTCGGAGTGGCGCCCGCCGCAATCGTCTCTCTCCATCTGCGATGCACGCGAACGAACGATCCGGGAGCGCGCAAAGGAGTGGGCGTGCAACCAGGGAACAGTCATTCCGCAGATTGAATTGCCCGATCCCGTTGGCTCTGAATCGTCCTTCTCCGAACGCCTGGGCTTGCGTTTTTATTCCGCGACGGACAACAGCCTCAGGCGAAAAGAAACGTTGCATTGTTCTGGAATACCTCGTCGGTCAACGGTGTTATGGAAACGGCAGAACCGCCGCAACTCCCTTCTCCGCACGATTCGAGGACCCCTTGCCCGACCACTACAATCTGCTCGTCTACTACGACGGATCGCCTGAATCCAGATTGGCATTGCTGCGCGTGACCCGTCTAGGATATGCGTTGACCGCTACTGTTCATGTCCTCTCGGTAGTGGATATTGGCTCGGCTGTCGGCTGCAGTGTTGGGTACATATCGGATATGGCGTGTTTACAAATGGAAGGCGCGGCGAAACAGGTCCTGAAGGAAGCGCTGGACCATCTAAGGGAGAGCGGAACGGTTGCGCGCGGATATGTTGCAGCAGGTAACGTGGTCGATAGCATGGCCAGGTACGCAGGCTTGCTCAACGCGGACCTGCTTGTGCTGGGTCACCGCAATCCGCGCGGACTGGCAAGGTGGTGGAGCCAGCCATCCAACCACACGGAGCTTGTGAAGCGCGCCGCAGGGCGTGCTGTTATTACCGTGCCATTAGATTAGATGATGGCGCTACGGATATTCACTACGCCCCAGCGCTGTCATGCCGCAGCGGTGCGCTCTTCAGCACGAGCGCCATCAACTGTCGCCGCGAATCGACGCCGAGCTTCGCGAATGCCCGCTTCGCATAGGTTTCGACGGTCGAGGGCTTCAGTCCCATCGATTGCGCGATCGCCGGTGTCGTCATTCCCTGGATGAACGACGAGCACACGTGCGTTTCGCGCGACGTCAGCTTGCCGTGCAATTGCGGCAGCCACTGCGCGAGCAGATTGTTGTCCGACGTATCCGGGCGGCCGTCGTCCGGCGAGATCGCGCCGATCAGCCGCTTGTGTACCGCCGCCAGCGGCAGCACGACGTGCGCGAACTGTTTCAGCAGGCTCAGCTCCTTCAGCGAAAACGACGGCAGGCGCCGTGAGCGCGCCATCGATATCGAGTATCGCGTGCCGTTCGTCAAGCCGAAGACCACGCATTCATCGTGGATGTTGCCGATGTCGAAGAACAGATGCCGGAGCTCGCTCGCAACTTTCTGCGCGGAGATCTGGATCAACTGCACATCGCGCTTGTCTCCGATTCCCTCATAGGTCGCGTCCTCGCTCGCATAGCTCCGGTAGTAGTGGCGCATCACCTGTTCGACGAGCTCGCGATCGCGACCGAAGCTGCCGATCCAGCCGATGCTGCGCTGGCCGGACGGAGACACACGTTCGTAGTCCAGATGCACCGCATCGAAGTCGACGAAGCGCACGAGACTTTCAAACACGACCTGAAGGAACTGCGGAGCGCCGACGGCCTGTGCGACGTCGCCCAACGTCTCGGTCACTAACGCGACCTGACTGAGCTGGAGATCCGGGGAGGGGAGCGCGGCGTTCATCACTTCTGTTCTCGATTAATTCTGGGTGGCGCTACTGGTATCACGACAAATTCCCCATGCCTACGCGGGAATGCACCCAAACCACCGTCATCGACGATGAAGCTTGTCCTTTGTTCCCGGGACAGACGACTCGTACCGCGATCTTTACAGTGCTCCACAAGCTGAAACGAAGGAGACCCGGCGTTCAGTCCGCACGTCGACGATCGCCTCGCGACGCATTCACGAGTTTGCTTACCGGCGGCATCCGCATCGATCGGAGCGGCCGATTCACCCTATCAGGAGATTTCCTATGCGTGCCCGTTTTCGCCGCTGCCCGGTCATCAGGATCGTGTTCGCCGCTTCAGCCAGTCTCGCGCTCGCGGCTAGCCAGTCCGTGCTGGCCGGCGACACCAATCTGAACGTTTACAACTGGTCCGAGTACATCGCGAAGGACACGGTACCGAACTTCGAGAAGCAGACCGGCATCAAGGTGCGCTACGACAGCTATGACAGCGACGACACGCTGCAGACCAAGCTGCTCACCGGCAGTTCCGGCTACGACATCGTCGTGCCGACGTCGAACTACCTGGCGCGGCAGATCCAGGCGGGCGTCTACCAGAAGCTCGACAAATCGAAGATCCCGAATCTTGCGAACCTCGACCCGGCGCTGATGAAGATGATGGCGAAGGCCGATCCGGGCAACCAGTACGGCGTACCTTGGGCGTGGGGCACGACGGGGGTCGGCTACAACGTCGAGGCCGTCAGGAAGCGGCTGGGTGACAACGCCCCCACCGACAGCTGGGCGCTGCTGTTCGATCCGGCGAACGTGTCGAAGCTGAAGGGCTGCGGCGTGTCGCTGCTCGACGCGCCGGACGCGGCATTCGCAGCGGTGCTGCAATACATGGGCAAGGATCCGGAAAGCAGGAACCCGGCGGACTATCAGGCGGCCTACGACGTGCTGAAGACGATTCGTCCATACATCACGCAGTTCAATTCGGTGGGCTATGCGGACGATCTTGCGAACGGCGACGTGTGCGTCGTGCTCGGTTGGTCTGGCGACGTCAGCCTCGCGCGGCGGCGCTCGGTAGAGGCGAAACACGGATACCAGATCCGCTACGTGAATCCGAAGGAAGGCGGCCTGCTGTGGTTCGACGCGATGGCGATCCCGAAGGATGCGCCTGATCCTGCGGCGGCGTTGAAGTGGATCAACTATATCGAAGATCCGAAGACCAACGCGGCGATCACCAACGAGATCGCCTATCCGACCGCGAACCAGGCCGCACGCCCGTTCGTGAAGCCGGAAATCTCGCAGGACCCGGACGTCTATCTGCCTGACAGCGTGCTCGCCCGAACGTCGCTCGCGATGCCGATAAGTGCGGAGATCACGAGGCTGCAGAACCGTTTGTGGCTACGGTTGAAGTCCGGAGGTTGAGGAATCCGAATCAAAGAATAACAGGGAGACGTTTCATGAAGAAGAGGTTAATCAGCGTGCTGGTGGCCGGGGTGCTGCCGGGGCTGGCCGCAGCGAGTCCGACCGGCGATCAGATCAAGGCGCTGCAGCAGCAGCTCGCCGCGCTGCAGCAGGAGGTCAGGGGGCTGCAGTCGCAGCTTGCCGCGAAGCCCGTGTCCATGCCGGCGCCGGCGAGTGCGGCCGCTGTCGATCCGTCGTCGGCGGACTACGGCCAGGCGCCTGCGGTGCTGACCAACGACGACGTTGCTGAGTTGAAGCAGCAGACCGCGAACCAGCAGCTGAAAGTCGACGCGCTGACCGATGCGGCCCAGACCGGCCCGATCGCGGGGCTGTCGGTGACCGGCTACATCGATCCCACCTATCTGTATAACCGTGCGGCGGGCACGTCGTCGTTCCAGTTTGCGAACCACGAAAACGCGTACCAGTACTACAACAGCACGTTCGGCGATCTGTACCTCGATATCAAGAAGATGTTCGGTGTCGGCCCGATGGCGCCTTCCGTCGAGGTGACGCTGGCGCCGAACCGCGGCGCCGGAATGTATCTGATGACCGAACACGGTGACAGCGGGTTCAACATTCTGAACACCGCGATCGCGACGGTGCCGCTCACACCGACCACGTCGGTCGTCGCCGGCCTGATGCCGGGGCTGAGCGGCTACGAGATGCAGCAGTCGAATCAGATGCTGACGCTCACGCACAACCTGCTGTATGACTTCTCGGATCCGGGCAGCTCGATCGGCGCCGGCGTCAACTACACCGGTGATCAATGGGCGTGGAAATTCCTGCTCGGCAACGAGCAATTCCGCACCGCCGGCTCGGTGACGCAGACCGGCACGAACGCGTTCGGCGATCCGATCACGACGAGCAATCGCATGCCGACTTTCAGCGCGCGGGTGGACTATCTGCGCGGCAGTCAACTCGACGTCGGCGGCTCGTTCAGCATCGGCCGCCAGACGCTGCCAAGCGCGATCGACCCAACGACAGGCTCGGTTAGCTATGGCTGGGGCGGCCAGGCGCCGAACGGCTACGGCACGTTCTTTTTCACCGAAGCCGATATGACGTATGCGCTGGCCGACGTCCAGTACAACGCCGAAATCGACTACGGCCAGCAGCAGAACGCCGCGTGGAACGGCGGCCAGGCGCAGTGGTACGGACTGTCTCTGCTCGCGCACCGGAAGTTCAGGCTGCCGGTGATCGGGCGGATGGGCGTGACGGCCCGCTACGACCTGCTGGTCGACAGCAAGAACGGTGGCGGGGGCGGCGGGATCGCCCTCAACGGCAACGGGATGGATCCGTATAACGGCTTCGGCATCGACGTGAATTGCCTGGCGGCGTCGAGCAATCACGGCTTCGAATGCAAGGGCGCGACACGCCAGGACGCCGCGCTCGACCTGTTGTTCTATCCGACCCAGCAGATCACGGTGAAGGTCGAATACCGGCACGATTGGGCGAACCGTCAGGTGTTCCTGCGCAATGACGGTACGTATGCGAAGTCGAACGACCTGTTGGCCGCGCAATTCATCTACTCTTTCTGATGCGATGCCGGCGGCGGCCTGAGGAAATCGGGCCACCGCCGATCGCGAGGCTTTGTCATGCTCAAGTTTGAAAATCAGGCGCACGTCCCGTCATATTACGCGGCTACCGCGAACGACCGGACGTGTCATCCTCCGCTCGATGCATCGGTATCGGCCGACGTCTGCGTGATCGGCGGTGGACTCACAGGCCTTTCCACCGCGCTCAATCTCGCGGAACGCGGCTACTCGGTCGTGCTGCTCGAGGCGTCCAGGATCGGTTGGGGCGCCAGCGGACGCAACGGCGGCCAGCTGATCGCGGGGTATTCGTGTGACATTGATACGTTCTCGTCCTTCATGCCGGAAGAGGACGTGCGGCGCGTCTGGGCGATGGGGCTCGAGTCGGTCGAGATCGTCAGGGAGCGGGTCGCGAAGCATCAGATCGATTGCGACCTGACGTTCGGCTATCTGACCGCGGCAAACAAGCCGCGCCATGTCGACGCGCTGCGTGCCTGGCGGGAAGCCGCCGAGTTGCGCTTCGGCTATCGCGGGTACCGGTATGTCGAGCGTGACGAGATGCGCCAGGTGGTCGCTTCGGATCGCTACCTGGGAGGGCTCCACCATGACGGCAGCGGCCATCTGCATCCGCTCAACTACACGCTCGGCCTGGGGCGCGCGGCGCGCGACGAGGGCGTGTCGATCCACGAGGACACGAGCGCGCACGCAATCGGGAAGACCGCGCAAGGCCATCGCGTGACGAGCGCGCGCGGGCAGGTGGAGGCGCGCTACGTCGTGCTCGCGGGTAACGCCTACCTGGGCCGGCTCGCGCCGGCGCTTGCGCGCAAGATCATGCCGGTGGCGACGTACCTGATTGCGACTGAACCGCTCGGCGACGCAAGGGCGAGCGATACGATGCCGACGGATGTGGCGATCTGCGACTGCAATGCGGCGCTCGACTATTTCCGTTTGACGAAGGATCGCCGGATGCTGTGGGGCGGCAAGGCGAGCAGCTCGACCCGCGCGCCGCGCGAGCTCGCCGCCGCCATGCGACGGGACATGCTCAAAACGTTTCCACAACTCGCCGACGCGAAGATCGACTACGCGTGGGGCGGGTTCGTCGACGCGACGATGAATCGCGCGCCGCATTTCGGCCGACTCGAACCGACCGTGTATTTCGCACAGGGGTTTTCCGGGCACGGCGTGAACGTCACGGGGCTCGCGGGCCGGCTCATCGCGGAAGCGATCGATGCGCAGGCCGCCCGCTTCGACCTGTTCGGCAAGATCCGGCACCGTGACTTCCCGGGCGGACGCCTGCTGCGCTCGCCCATGCTGATGCTCGCGATGACCTGGCACCGGATGATGGACGCGCTTTGAGCCGGCGTTGGCTCACGGCGCGTCGGGCCGCGCGGCAACTTACCTGAATCGAACATTGCACACCTTTCGAGGCGCTTATGACAGACATCACCAATATCGTGGACCTGATGCGGGACCCCGCGGAGCTGACCCAGTCCCGCGTGCCACGTGGACTACTGCTGGCCGGTAATCCGATGCAGACGCTCACGCGTCACTACATCAGTCCTTGCGGACAGTTCAGTTCCGGCATCTGGGAGAGCACGCCCGGCCATTGGACGATCGAGTACGACGAGTCCGAGTACTGTGAGATGTTGAGTGGCGTGGTGATCGTGCGTGACATGCAGGGGAGCGAAAAGGTGCTGCGCGGCGGGGACCGCTTCGTGATTCCCTCGGTCTTTCGCGGCACCTGGGAGGTCGTGGAGGCGTGCAGGAAGGTCTACGCGTCGCATGCCCCGCAGGTCGAGCCGTCGCACGCGTAGCGCGACGGTTCGACTCGCAACGTCAATCATCGGAATCAACCAGGAGCATGACATGACTCAGGATTTGTGGCGTCTGAGCGCTACGGAAATGGTCGAACGCATCGCGCGTCGCGATGTGTCGTCGACGGAACTCACGCAGAGTTGTCTGCAGCGGCTCGAGGATGTGAATCCGCGCATCAACGCGATTGTCGACGTGCTGGCCGACAGCGCGTTGCTGGCCGCGTCGGAGGCCGACGGGGCGATCGCGCGGCGTGAGCCGGTCGGACCACTCCACGGCGTGCCGGTGACGGTCAAGATCAATGTCGACATGGCCGGCTATGCGACCACCAACGGCGTGAGCGCGTTCAAAGACCTCGTCGCGAGAGAGGACAGCCCCGTGGTCGCGAACCTGCGCAAAGCCGGCGCGATCGTGATCGGCCGCAGTAACGCGCCGGCGTTTTCCTATCGCTGGTTCACCGACAACGACCTGCATGGCCGCACGCTGAATCCGTGGAATCCGCAACTGACGCCGGGGGGCTCCAGTGGTGGGGCGGCGGCTGCGGTTGCCGCTGGCATCGGCGCGATCGCGCACGGCAACGACCTCGGCGGCTCGATCCGCTATCCGGCCTACGCGTGCGGTGTCGCGGGACTGAGACCGAGCGCCGGCCGCGTACCCGCGTACAACCCGACGCAGGTAAAGGACCGGACGCTTGCGGTCCAGCTCGCGTCGGTGCAGGGGCCGCTGGCGAGAACAGTCGGCGACCTGCGCATTGCACTGGAGGCGATGGCGGGCGGCGATCCGCGCGACGCATGGTGGATGCCGGTAGAGCCGCCCGGCCATCGCGCGCCGTTTCCTGCGCGTGTCGCCGTCTGTGTGGAACTGCCGGGCGTCCGTTCCGACGCCGCGGTCGTCGACGCGATCCGGCGGGCGGCAGGCTGGCTCGAAGAAGCGGGCTGCATCGTCGAAGAAGTCGTCCCGCCGCAGATGGCCGAAGCGAGCGCGCTGTGGCTGGACCTCGTCACCAACGAAGCGAGGAGTGGGCTCGGCGACGTCATCATGCAGCATGGCGACGACGCGATTCGTACGGCGTTCGGCAGCCAGCGCCGGCTTGCCGCGCCGCTCGACCTGGCTGGCTACATGAATGGTCTGGCGCGGCGCACCGGCCTGTTACGGGACTGGCAGCGTTTCTTCGAGCGCTATCCGCTGCTGCTGATGCCGGTCTCATGCGCGCAGCCGTTCGCGATCGACGAGGACCAGCGTGGCGACGACGCGATGCGGCGCATCCTCGACATGCAGAGTCCGCTGCTCGCGACCGCGCTGCTCGGATTGCCGGGGTTGTCCGTGCCGACCGGCGTGCGCGACGGTGTGCCGATGGGCGTTCAGCTTGTCGCCGCCCGCTTTCAGGAGGCGCTGTGTCTCGCCGCGGGCGAAGCGATCGAGGCTCGCGCGGGAACTTGTACGCCGATCGATCCGGCCGGTGCGGCGGTGCGCTGCGCGGGTTGAGACGAATGCAGGCAACCAGGTACGCTGCTTGCCTGTCAAGCATAACTTCAAGTAGGCATCCTGATGAATACGAAAACTCTCTCGGACTGGCAGAATGAGGCCGCCTCGATGGAAATCGAAGGGCGCGCATTTATCGATGGCGCACTGCGCCACGCGCACAGCGAAAGCACATTCCCCTGTGTGAGTCCGATCGATGGGCGCGTGCTGGTCCAGGTCGCCGACTGCGGCGAGGCGGATGTCGACGCGGCCGTGGCGGCGGCCCGGCGGGCCTTCGACACGCAGGTATGGGCGGGCATGAATCCGCGCGATCGCAAGGCCGTGCTGCTGCGCTGGGCCGCATTGATGCGTGAGCACCTCGAGGAGCTGGCTTTGCTCGAAACGCTCGACGCGGGCAAGCCGATCGCCGACACCACGGCCATCGACGTACCGGCTGCTGCGCACTGCGTCGAATGGTATGCCGAGGCGATCGACAAGATGGGCGGCGAGGTCGTTCCGACCGACCATCATCTCGTTGGGCTCGTGACCCGTGAGCCCGTTGGTGTCGTTGCTGCGGTGGTGCCGTGGAACTTCCCGCTGCTGATGGCGGCGTGGAAGTTTGCCCCGGCGCTTGCTGTCGGTAACAGTGTGGTCCTCAAACCATCGGAGAAATCGCCTCTCACCGCTATTCGCGTCGCCCGATTGGCGCACGAAGCAGGCCTGCCACCCGGTGTATTCAACGTCGTGCCGGGTGGCGCCGAACCGGGCAGGTTGCTCGCGCTGCATCACGGCGTCGACTGCATCGCGTTCACCGGCTCGACGAGAACCGGAAGGCAGATCATGGAATGCGCGGCGCAATCCAACCTGAAGCGCGTGTGGCTCGAACTCG
The DNA here is from genome assembly GCF_900230185.1 of Burkholderia sp. OK233. Lineage (GTDB taxonomy): Bacteria > Pseudomonadota > Gammaproteobacteria > Burkholderiales > Burkholderiaceae > Paraburkholderia. The sequence goes on along the minus strand of NZ_OCSR01000001.1, from coordinate 5,501,970 downwards.
GGGGCAAGTCACCGAACATCGTGCTGCCCGATTACCCTGATCTCGATCGCGCAGCGAAGGCGGCCGCCGACGCGATTTTCTTCAATATGGGCGAGGTGTGTACGGCGGGTTCGAGGCTCCTCGTGCACCGGGACATCAAGGACGCCTTCGTTGCAAAAGTGGCCGCCGCTGCACGTGCCTATGAACCAGGTCATCCGCTCGATCCGTCGGTGACGATGGGGCCGATCGTCGATCGTATCCAGTTCGAGCGCGTGGCGGCTTATATCGACTCAGGTCGCCGGGAAGGCCGGCTTGTGACGGGCGGCGCGCGAGTCAGGGAGGAAACCGGCGGCTTCTATGTCGAACCGACCGTGTTCGAGGTCAAGCCGGATGCAAAAATTGCCCGCGAAGAAATCTTCGGACCGGTTCTGTCCGTGATCGAGTTCGATCACGTCGACGAAGCGGTGCACATCGCGAATGACACCGAATACGGCCTCGCGGCTGCCGTATGGTCTGGCGATCTGGCGACTGCGCACGAGGTGGCGAGGCGCCTGCGCGCGGGAACGGTCTGGATCAACGGCTACAACGAAGGGGCCGACGACATGAATTTTCCATTCGGCGGTTACAGGCAGTCTGGCAACGGCCGCGACAAGTCTCTGCACGCGCTAGAGAAGTATACGGAGCTGAAGTCGACGATTGTGCGGCTGCACTAGGTGATGTTCAGGCTTGCACCGAAAATGTTTCGACGCGATCTAATAACCCGCTGAGCCCCCGCGCCGCCTAACAACCAGGGGAAACTAGGGCGCGGATGCCGACCCGGCGCTTCCAGCCTTTTGAGGCGCGGCTTTCTGGTTCGTGTTTTTGTGCTGAGATTTCTTGCCTGTGCTGTGAGCCTTTTGTTCGGCTTTCCGTTGCGTGTCCTGCATCTGCTTCGTCCCGGGGGTGCCTGTCTGTGCCACGACTTCTGGGGCAAATGCGAGCGACACAGCAAGACTTGCAGCGACTGCCAGCGAAACCGCGTAGCGATTTTTCATGATTTTCTCCCAGGTCAGACGCCGGGGGGCGCGACCAAGACATCAATCTACTCCATTGACGCCATGGCCGCGACCTGATGCGTGTGCGCCGGCGTTCAGATTTTTGCGGGCAATGGCAAAGCGATATGCGCTGCGGCCCGCATCTCAGCCAGCAATGCTTCGCCTGACCATGAAGGGCGCACGTCGGCTCGCTCGGCTTCCCGCACGAGTTCGCACAGCCGTGTGTTGACGGGTGCCGTTTGCCTAAGGCGTTGGGCGAGGCGCACGACCTCGCCGTTGATCCAGTCGATTTCCGTGGCGCGCCTGGCCGCCAGGTCGTCGGACATCGACGAGCGCGCGAGCGGATCGATCGTCAGCATTGCGCGGCCCAGCCGTTCGAACAACGCATCGGGTACGCTGAGAACACGCGGTATCCAGGACGTGGGTAGCGGCGTTACTTTGACTGGCCGTATGCCGGCTAGCTTGAGAAGCGCGAGCGCTTCTTTCTGCGCCATCGCGAGGCAGAGCCGGTAGGCGCGTTGCGAGAGCTCCTCCTTCAACGGGCGGTTCGCTAGCGCGTTGATGGCATTGTTCAGATTGAGCAACAGCTTCGCCCACTGCACCGGCAACATATCGGCGTGCTGGATGAGCGGTAGACCCGCTTTCCTGAACTCGTCGATGAACGGCTGCATGGCCGGTGCACGCCTTATTTCCAGCTCGCCCCCTGAACCTTGATGAAATGCGCCTGGGCCGCGTTCGACGACATTGAATGGCACCATCCCTTCCAGCACCGTGTGCTGTGGCAGCGCGGCGCGCAGCACGTCCGCATTGCCAATGCCGTTCTGGAAGCTCACGACGATCGTACCGGGGCGTAGTACGTTCGCCAGTTCGGCCGCGGCCGTGGGCGTCGCGGCAGACTTGACGGTGACGAGCACGAGATCGGCTGCGGCGGCGCTGGCCGCGTCCGTCGATACGTCGATGCGCTCCGGCGGGGCATGCCAGCGGCTATCGTCGTGCCGGGACAGCGTGATGCCTTGATTGCGCAACTGGTCGGCCACGCGTGCACGTCCAATGAAACGGACGTCGCTCCCCCCGGCAAGAAGCCGTCCGCCGATATAGCAACCAATAGAGCCGGCACCGTAGATAAAGATCTTTGCCATACAGGTTCTCACGTGACCTACCAGATTACATCCGCGTTGCGTCGAATCGGCAAACGCGGCCTATGATGCTTAATACATGCTTACGCTGTTTGCCCGGCACATGCCATCGTGTGCCGGACCTCTTGCGGACGGACTGCGCTAGTCAGCATATCCGGGGTTGCGGCGATCGAGCCGACGCAGCAGCCCAGGCCAAACTAGCGCTCCGGGCGAGAGGCCCCGCGTCGCCATCCGGATCTGGTCCTCGATGCCGTCGAGAATCTGGTGCGGGATGGGCGTGAGCTTGCCGCCACCTGACTGGGCGCGTACCTGAATCATGCAGGCCGCTTCAAAGAAGTACATGGCGACGAAGGCGTCCGCCGGCGCCGCGCCGACCGTCAGCAGGCCGTGGTTGCGCAGCATCAGGTAAGTGTTGCTTCCCAGGTCCTGAACGAGACGGGGCTTCTCGGCTTCATTGAGCGCGATGCCCTCGTAGTCGTGGTAGCCGAGCGAGGCCAGCACACCAAGCGATTGCTGGGAGAGCGGCAGCAATCCCGCCTCCTGCGCCGACACGGCAACGCCGTTGACCGAGTGAGTGTGCATCACGCAATGGGCGTCTTCGCGTGCCGCATGCACAGCGCTATGGATCGTGAAGCCGGCCGGATTGACGTCATATGGCGATTCGGCAATCTTGCGGCCGTCGAGGCCGATCTTGACCAGCGAAGACGCGGTGATTTCGTCGAACATCATCCCGTACGGGTTGATCAGGAAATGATGTTCGGGGCCTGGCACGCGCGCCGAGATATGGGTAAACACCAGATCGTCCCACCCAAACAGCGCCGTGAGACGGTACGCGGCCGCGAGATTGACTCGCGCTTCCCATTCGGCAGGTGAAACGTCGTTCTTCAGACTGACAGCAGATGAGGCCACGTCGACACTCCTTATTCGATGGTTCAAGCGATGGAACAACCTGGACTAGCACTCTGCGAAATCGCTCATTTTGCGCCCGCGACGCGGCAGGTGCGTCAGGGGCCAAAGTCATTGCGTCGTCAGGTGCGAATCCACATGATGTTCGCGAACCCGCCTAAAATCTGTCGGATACCCGACAGGTCGACGCGCCAATGGAATCCAGCCTGCACCGCTACCGCTCACAACTCGAAACGACCCCGTGGTTCCGGGGCCTGCCTGTCGAGTTGCGGGACTATCTGATCAGCCATGCCAGCCTGCTCACGCTGGAAAAGGGCCAATTCCTGTATCGGCGTGGTGAACAGTCTTATGGACTGTACGCCGTGCTGGGCGGCGCACTCGCTATCGGCACAGTCGGGATGGATGGGAAAGAGGCGTTGCTCGCGGTGCTCGGACCGACTGCATGGGTGGGGGAAATCTCGATGTTCGATGGGCTGCCACGGCCGAACGACGCCACTGCCGTCAGCAGGACGTTGTTGCTGCACGTGCCCGGGGCCGCGCTGCAGAACCTGCTCGATTCCACGCCCCGTTATTGGCGCGATTTTGCGTTGTTGATGGCGCAAAGACTTCGGGTTTCGTTCGAGAACGCCGAAGCGATGACCCTGTTGCCCGCGGCACAGCGCGTGGCGAACCGCTTGCTGATGATCGCCGGAGGTTATGGCGGTCTCAACGCCTCGCAGAGCAGGATCAGAGTCTCGCAAGACAGCCTGGCTTCGATGGTGTCGCTGTCGCGGCAGACCACGAATCAGTTGCTCAGGAACCTCGAAAGTCAACGCATAGTGAGCCTGAAATCCGGGGAAATCACCATTCTCGATTTCGACCGATTGCGTGAAGCCAGTCTCGGCGATCCCAATCCGTAACTGTTACGCGGGTTCGTTGCGTCGTGGGTGAGCGTGTTGCTTATGAATGCGCTTTTGTCACCGTCGTCACGAGGTCGCGGAGGTTTCTTTTTTTGCGGCCACCGGACTTCTTTCGTCCTGTTCGCCGGCGCCGCCTGGCTGCCCAGGACGCAACAACAAACCGCCCAGCACGCCGGCCGCCGCCGCGAGGATCGCACCGCACAGAAAGGCTACGTGATAGCCGCTATTGAGCGCCGCCCCCGCGTTTTCAGACGCTTGCATCGCGTCACTGCGCGCGGCCGCGAGGCTAGCCAGCACGGCGAGGCCAAGTGCACCCCCCATCATCAACGACGTATTGACGATACCGGACGCGAGGCCCGAATCGCTCGGATCGACGTCGCTCATGGCTGCCAGCAGCAGGGCATTGAATGCAATGCCGGCGCCGAAGCCGAACAGGATCATGCCGGGCAGCACGTCGAGCACAAAGCTGCCATTAACCGGTGCGCGAGCGAACAGCGCGAGGCCACACGCCGCGGCGAGCAGCCCGATGGCAAGCGGCACGCGCAGACCGAAGCGCATCACCGCGCGCGCCGACAGGCTCAGCGAACAGAACGCCATGATCAGACTGGCCGGCAAAAACGCGAGTCCGACCTGCAAGGGCCGGTAGCCGAGCACGCGCTTCAGATACAACGCGGAGATGAAGAACCACGCGAACATTGCCGCCGCCCACAGTACGCCGACCACATTGGCAGTTGCGACATTGCGCAAGCGGAACAGACCGAGCGGCATCAACGGATGCTGCACGCGCGCTTCGATCACGAGAAACACGGCCAGCAGCGCGAGCGCGGCGAACAGCAGACCGAGCGTCTGCGCCGAGGTCCAGCCGGCTTCGTTGCCGTTCACGACCGCGTACACGGCGAGCATCAGCGAAGCGGTGACTGTCACCGCGCCGGCCACGTCGAGCCGTTCGCCGTGAGCATGGCCGCGTGCCGACGGCAGGAGCGCGACGCACAGCGCATAGACGGCGACGCCAATCGGCAGGTTGACGAGAAAGATCCAGTGCCAGCTCAGCAGGTTGGTCAGCAGACCGCCGAGCAACACGCCTATGCTGCCGCCGCCCGCGCAGACGAAACCATAAATACCCATCGCTTTCGCCCGTTCGCCCGGTTCGGTGAACAGATTCATGATCAGCGACAGCGAAACGGCGGAGACCACTGCGCCGCCCAAACCCTGTACGGCGCGCGCGCAGACCAGCAGGATTTGCGAGTTCGCCATGCCGCATGCAAGCGACGCCAGCGTGAACAGCGTGATGCCGCCGAGGAACAGCTTGCGATGGCCGTAGAGATCGCCCAGCCGTCCGCCAAGCAGCAGGCAGCCGCCGAAGGTGAGCATGTACGCATTGACCACCCACACCAGCGAGGTCTCGGTAAAGCCGAGGTCCGCGGCGATCGACGGCAAGGCAACGTTCACGATCGTCGTATCGAGCACGATCATAAGTACGCCGAGGCACAGAACGATCAGCGCCAGCCAGCGTTTGTTGCCGTGGATGGAATGGGTCATGCAGGGGCTCCTTTTGCCTTGATCGATCGGGCGTAAGCGGGCGCAAGCGGGTGCAAACGGATGCCGGACGTGCGGCCACCCGGCACGAAGTCGGAAACCCGATTGGCAACCCGTTGATAGCGGTGCTATCTCAAGCGGCGAGCGCGGCGGTCTCTTTCTTCGCCGAGGCGATGGCCCCACTGCGTGCCTCTTCACCCATCGCCACGCCTTCTGCGCGAATGAAGGTGATATCCGTGATGCCCAGAAAGCCGAAAGCCGCCTTCAGATAGGTTTCCTGATGATCGAAGAAAGCGGCGGGCGAGCCTTCGCTGTAAACGCCACCGCGCGACGAGGCGATGACCAGCTTCTTGCCGCCGCTCAGTCCGACCGGGCCGTGCTCACCGTAGCTGAACGTCTTCCCGGCGACCGAGATGCGGTCGATCCAGGCCTTCAGTTGAGAGGGCACGCCAAAGTTGTACATCGGCGAGCCGATGACCACGATGTCGGCGGCCAGGAACTCCTCGAGCGCGACCTGACCCAAGACGACGTCGGCCTTCAATGCCTCATCGACTGGAGCGCCTTGTGCTGCCGCGAGGTGGGCTGCGGTCAGATGGCCGATCGGCGTGGCGGCGAGGTCGAGACGGGTGACGGTAAGGGCGGAATGGCGGGCCCGGAAGGTTGCGACTACTTCCGCTGACAGATCACGACTGACGGAGCCTTGTCCGAGGATGCTGGAATCTACGTGTAGCAGTTTCATGAAAATGATCTCCGAAGTGGCAGACGATGCGTCTGCCGGAAATCCGCACGATAGGCTCCGACCTGCAATCTGGATAGCCTATATTTTCAGATGAAACCCATCGTTTTAGTAGATATATGCCTGACGGAGTCGAGTCGGATCAGTTTAAGGCGCGAACGACTCGCGGATGCACGAGTCGTTGCCAGTGAGAGGGATATCCGGGCAGTAGCGCGGGATACCTTAGCTGCTCTTCACGCGCGCGGATGCGCGGGGCCGACTACCGGACTTGCCCGAACGTGATTCGGCCTTGTCCGCACATGGCGTCTCCGGCTGTTTGCCGAAGACGAGTGTCTCGACCATCTGCCAATAGGCATCAACAACGGCTGGATCGGACGCAGAGACATTGCTGGTCGCCAGCATTTCCGGGCCGAATCCGGAAAGCGTTGATGTCAGGCTGATCATGAGGTAGTGCAGGAGGATCGGTTCGACTTTGGGCAAGGTGTTTTCATCCTGCGCCGCGCGAATCTGTGGAATTAACCAGTTGATCAACGGCTTGAGCACTGTGTCGGCGAGCCACTGCAAACGCGGGCTGTACACGAGGAACTCTTGCAGCATGAAGCGGTGAAACTGGGGAAAATCGACCGTGAACTGGAACAACGAGCGGTACACGAGTTTTACCCGGTCCGCCGCTAGGGCGGGGGGCGTATCCGTCAGATTGGCGTCCCACTCATGGCGAATGCGTTCGAACACAAACTCCGCCACCGCCTGCCAGAGAACGTCTTTGGATCGGTAGTGGTAGGTGATAAGCGGATGCTGCAAGCCGATGCGATCCGCGATGCTACGAATACTCGCAGCCTCAAAGCCCTTCGTGGCGAATTCGGCAAGTGCCGCGTTCAGGATCGCGGAGCGGGTTTCCTGCGCCCGCTGCTGCTCTGCACGTTTGAGTTCGGTTGGTCTGCTTTTGTTACCAACGTTCTTGGAACTTGCGCTGTCCGCCATTTGGTTTCTCGATTGGGAAATTCGTTATTGCGTTGCTTCTGTGCTCCAGTGCCTTCCGCCTTCAGATGGACCAACGCCGGGTAGGCCTGGCAGGCCGCGACCGTCAACGAAGGCAGGCTTCGCAACGGTATCACACACTCACCGCCGAAGCCTGGCCGCGCTGAACCCGTTGAGCACAGTCGATTCGGCCGGCACAGTAACACACTATTTAACGACCGCCGGCCTGATGCGCCAACAACTTCGAGCGAAGCAAGGCATGCCGTTGGTTCGGCAAAAAGCACGAGACTAAAGAGGTTCCCAATCGTCAGACAAAAATTGCGTCGCGCATGTCGCGCGCTCAGTCGGTCCGCCGGCCCTTGCCACTCAATTTCCTTTTAAATTGACATATCGTAAAGTATAATGAAGAAGGCCAGGCTGGTCCAGATATTCCGCCCGGACGACGACAGAACTGAATCCGACCACAGATTTAATTCACGGATCAAGGACAGATGGAAAGCAAAATCACGCTGACATCAAGTGACGACATCGCCTTCGTTACGATGGTGAACGAAGCACGCGCGAACTCGATTGACAAGGCGTTCTGCGATGAACTGCTGGGCACCCTCCGCGAGGTTGAGGGGTCGTCGAAGTATCGCGCGGTGGTACTTCAAGCCAGAGGCAGGATATTTTCAGCCGGCGGAGACCTTCGCCAGATCTTCGACGGACTGCAGCGTTCCGATTCCTACCTCGAATCGTTAATTACCGCACTGCATGCCACGATCGTGGCGATGCGGCGCTTGCCGATACCTGTGATCGCTAGCGTTCAAGGGGCGGCAGCAGGTGCGGGCTTTTCGCTGGCAATGGCGTGCGACCTGGTGGTTGCGTCGAGCACGGCGCGCTTTGTCGTCGGCTACGCCAAGCTGGGAACATCCAGCGACGGTGGCCTGTCGTTTCATCTGGCGCGTCGATTGGGAGCGGCGAGGGCGTTAGAGATCCTGTTGACGCGTGACTCGTTGAGTGCGGATGAGGCCAGACAGCTAGGGCTCGTCCAGAGCATTGCCGAACCCGCTTCGTTGCAGGACACCACGCTGGCGCTCGCGCGGAAAGTCATCGAAGTACCTGTGGCAGCGGTCAGAGAAATGAAATCGCTTGTTGGAATGGTGGCCGAAGATAACCTTGAGCGCCATCTCGATCAGGAAAAACGTGCGTTCCTGCGGTGCGCGTCGACGAAAGCGTTTTCCGAGCGAGTCGCACAATTCATCGCGAACTCTGAATCGCCCAGAAGCGCATCGACCTGAAGATAAAAATCTCGTCTCAAGGAAGGTCTGCAAAAGTCCTGAATTGAGACGTTGTTATCCGGCGCGGTCCACACATCCACCTCTCCTTTGCCAGTTGGCGTCTTCGTAAAGTCGCTGCTGCGCGACGTCGTCATCGATTCCCCGAGCTGATCGGCTGCAAGGTTCAATTCCCTTCCGGGTTCCTGCGTGATGTCAGGCACCCGTTCCCATCATTCGTCAGGCGAAGCATACCTGGGGATACTCCTATCCAAATTAAACTATACGAACGGAAAATTTAGACATATCCTTCTTTCAGCACCTCTGATGTGCCGTTTGGTAGTGCATTCAAAATGACAGAGGAGACTGGAGATGAAGAGATTGTCCTTGGCCGCTGCGCTGATTTGTGTCACGCCTGCGGTGGTGTATGCGCAAAGTTCGGTGACACTGTACGGACTGCTGGATGAAGGTTTGACCTACGCAAGCAATCAGAACGGACATTCAGCCTGGTTGCTTCAGAGCGGAGGTGGATCGCTGTCCAGATGGGGGCTGCGCGGCGCCGAAGATCTCGGTGGAGGTTACAAAGCGGTCTTCACGTTGGAAAACGGCTTTGACGTGTCTAGCGGAAACCTGTCGAACAATGGGCGTCTGTTCGGCCGCCAGGCGTACGTTGGAATCTCAAGCCCGTATGGGACATTCACGCTTGGGCGTCAATACGAGGAAGTAGCCGAAATGCTTTCCCCCGTCGCTGCCGGTTTGAACTGGGCGGTCTACTTCGCTCACGCCGGTGACGTTGATAACGTCGGGGGGAGCATACGCATCAACAACTCGGTCAAATACGCGAGCCCAAAAATTGCAGGCTTCGCATTGGGTGCGCTCTATAGCTTTGGTGGACAGCCTGGACAATTCGCCACGAATAGCGTGACGTCGGTGGGACTGAGTTACAACGGAATTAGCTTCCCTCTGTATGTTGCGGCTGCCTATACGATCATCAAGAATCCGTATGCTGCCGCGTTCGATAGCATCGCACCGCGAAACACCATCTATGCCCGGTACGTGCAGAGCGCGGAAAGCGAATCCATCGCGGGGGTAGGTGCATCGTACAAGCTCGGCAGCGCTTCAATTGCCTTTACGTACACGTCGACGCAATTCAAGAAAGGCTTTCTTGGCAGTAACGTGCGGTTCGACAACTACGAGGCAAACGTCGGCTACTTCATTACGCCGTTTCTTTTCGCAGGTGCGGCGTACATCTACACGCACGGCAAAGTGGATGCGAACTCCGCGACGCCAATCTATCGGGCAATCGATCTCTACACCAACTATTTCCTCTCGAAGCGGACGGACATTTACTTTGCGGCAGAACTGCTGAAAGCGGCGGGTTCGGCGACTCAGGCGCAGATCACGTTGATTCCTTCACCGTCGAGTGGACAAACGCAGGGCTTGTTGCGAGTTGGAATCCGTCACCGGTTTTAACGACCATGTGATGCCGGTGGTGTCGAGAAACAGGTGAACCCAGATGGACACCGGAGTCAGGTGGCCGATCGTCAAGGACAATGCGATGAATAGCATAGGCTATGCCCAGCGGGATGTGCGCGAGATTTTTAACGATATGCCTATGGGGCGTAAGCAGTGGACTGTGTTCCTCATCTGCTTCGCGGCAACAGCGATCGAGGGTTTCGACACGATTGTGATCAGTTTTATCGCGCCTGCGATAAGCCAGCATTGGCAGCTATCGAGCGTCGCTCTCTCGCCTCTGGTGGCCTTCGGACTAACCGGATTACTGATTGGATCGATCGTTGGAGGAACACTGGCTGACCGTGTCGGTCGTCGAACAGTGAGCATCGTGGCAATCGCATGGTTTGGAATTGCGGGCGTGATGTCGAGCGAAGCACAGTCGATATTTCAGCTAGTTGCCTTGCGTTTTATAACCGGCCTCGGCATCGGAGCAGCGATGCCCGCTACCTCGGCGATCGTCGCGGAATATAGCCCCGACCGTTCACGCTCAGCGATGCTGGCATCGACTTACTGTGGATTTCTTTTCGGTGCGGCAGCCGCTGGTTTGGTGACGTCTCTCGCTATCGGGACACTGGGGTGGCGCGGCATGCTGGTACTGAGTGGTCTTTTGCCGCTTGGGGTCGTTGCCCTGTTTGCATGGCAAGTACCGGAGTCGCCGCTCTACGTCGTGGCTAGTCGAAGGTCCAATGACGAGGCGCAACGGATTCTTGGCAAAGTGTTTCCGTCTTTAGACTGCTCTGGAATGCATTTATTCATCGCGGAAACGCGTGAATCGATAAGCGGAAGCAGGGCATTGCTGAGCGCGAAATACCGGCTCGGCACCGTGTTGACGTGGCTTGCGGAGTTTGCGGGTTATCTGGTGTTCTTTCTGATTGGAAGCTGGATGCCGACCCACCTGAAGCAGGTAGGGCTATCGATGCATGACGCCTCGCAAGTATCGTCAATGTTCCAGTTCGGTGCGCTCGGCGGCGCTGTTCTTTTCGCCATCCTTGTTCGTCGCTATAACGTGGCATCGGTCGTTTCCGTGGCGTTCGGCGCAGGCTCGCTGCTTGTCATAGCGTTGGGCATGTCCGAAGCCACCCAGTGGCACGCAGGCGTGGTCTTTCTGTCCGGCATAGCGGTTGGAGGACCGCTGATCTGCGTCAACACTATTCCGGGCATCTTCTATCCAACTGCGCTGCGTGCGTCTGGCGGTGGCTGGAACGTTGCAATCGGACGGCTGGGGTCGATTGTCGGTTCGTCGTTGATTGGCTTGATAGTCATATCGGGTTTTCCGTACCTGCTCACCTGTGCGTTGTTGTCGATACCGCTTTTGATGGCTTGCGTATGCATGACCGTCATGGCCCGGGTGCTCTCTGCACAACGGCGATTGCTGACCGAACACGTGGCGGACATCAGTGCGGGATCGACGGATGATCCACCGTTGCCGAACAGCACCACGCAGTGACGGTATGACGCTAGCACGCGAGGTCCTGGACACGTAGCGGTTGCTCGGGCGCAATTCATTTGAGATTCAAACTTTTATCTTTGGCATGTTGTTCGTCTTGCATACTTTACGGACGTGAAGTATAGTGAATTACGGAACCTGCCTGATCGTGCGGCTCTCGATGAGCGAACGCAAAAAACGCATGTCGGCGGGTAGAGCAAATCTTCGGCCTTAAGAGGGCCGTCTGTTGACGCCGAACAGGCCAACGAAGGAGGAGACATGATTGAAGAACGCGACATCGTCGTAACGATGCGGGACGGAACCCGTCTTGCGGTAGACGTTTATCGACCGGATGCGGATGGCAAGTATCCCGTGCTGTACGCTTCAGCTCTGCACAACAAGGATCTTCAGGGTCCGGATATTGCGGATGTCTTGCCCCCACAGCCCGCGCATGCGCCGCTCTGGTTCGGGCCGATAGAAGCCGGGGACACTCGCCGCTTCATCGCCAATGGTTATGTGCACGTCATTGCACAACCGCGCGGCTCCGCCAAGTCGGAAGGTCACTATGGCGAGGAGAATACTGACCATTACGACATGATCGAATGGATCACGCAGCAGCCGTGGTCCGACGGCAAGGTCGGAATGGTGGGGATCTCGGGTTTTGCCGGCGAACAATGGCGTGCGGCAGCGCAGGGCCACCCCGCGCTCAAGGCAATTTTTCCGTACGACGCCTGTAGTGCATACGGCGGGATGTTCGGGTTCCGGGACTTCAATCCCGGTGGTGTCATTCACACGTTCCCGTATCTGCTTGACGTTTTCAGCACGGTGCATGAGCCGCGCGGTGTGCCGGGTACGCTACCTGATGCGCAAGAGGAACTCTGGCGCGCAGCCATGCGCAATCCCGACTACAAGATGTACATCAACCTGTACAACATCCTGACGCAGAAGGGGCAGCGCACAGGGGTGATGTACCACATCATGACGAACCCCTGGGAGCCGGAAGGGACGGTCGAGCGAGCCGAGGAAGTTTTCAAGTCGATCAAGGTGCCGTTCTATACGGGTTCCGGTGCCTACGCTTACACGTATAAATTGCACTGGCTCGGCGCGCAGCATTACTTCAGCAATGTCAAACAGCCGCGCAAACTGATCTTTACGGGTCCGGCGCATCTGGAGCGGCCATTCCATCAATACCACGACGAAGTTATTCGCTGGTATGACTACTGGTTGAAGGGCATCGATACGGGCATCATGAATGAACCCCCGGTCCGTTACTGGGTCATGGGCGCCAACGAATGGCGCACGGGTAGTGACTGGCCTTTACCTGAGACGCAATGGGCGAAGTACTACCTGTCGGGCTGGGAGCAGCTTTCCACAGACGCCCCTCGTCCTGCAGCGGAGGTTGGCAACGCGCATCGGGAACCTGATGTCTTCACGCAAATGCCGCTCAAAAAGACGTCCAGGGTTGAGCGCCTGCGTTACATGACTGAGCCGCTTGCGCAGGACGTGCTGGTGGCGGGTCCTATTTCGCTGACGCTCTACGCAGAGATCGACCAGACCGACACCAACTGGATTGTCGTACTCAAGGACGTGGGTCCGGACGTATCGGTCGTTACTGCACGCGTCGGCGAACGGTCGGTTCCGGACACACTGCCTGAGCGCGAACTTACTCGCGGCTGGCTGAAAGCGTCATACCGTGCAACGGATCCTGCCCGATCCACGCCTGCGGAGCCGTTCCACAAATTGACGAAAGAGTCGGTCGCGCCGGTCACACCTGGCGAGATCGTCAAGTATGAAATCCAGGTGCTCGCAACGGCAAACCAGTTCAAGGCCGGCCATCGGATCTGTATCGAGATCTGCAGCATGGACGCGCCGACGGGAACGGGTGCGATGACCGATGTCGAATACATTCCGTATCACGTCACCAGCAGCAACACGGTTACTCACAAGATTTACCGTGACGCGGATCGTCCTTCTCATCTGCTTCTTCCAATCATTCCGTTGAATCAAGACAACTCCTGAATTGCGAAACATTCCCAAGCGTCACGGACGCTCGGTGAATCTGACTGAATAGTGAGGTTAGGCGATGAAAAGCATACGTTTTGAGCGCGACGGGAAGGTCGGGAATATCGTGCTGGCGAATCCGCCGTACAACCGGCTCGATGCGCGGTTTGCAGAGTGTCTCCGGGTGGCGGTTCACGAAGCTAGCGAAAGCGACATCCGGGTACTGGTCGTTCGAGCCGAAGGGCCCAACTTCAGTCTCGGTGGTGAGGTTCGCGAATGGCCAGGAAAGGACTTGAACTGGTTCCGCACGTTCGTTGCGGAGATCAACACTTCGTATCGTGCAATCGAAGCGCTCCGCGTCCCGACGGTGGCGGTGGTGCAAGGTCTGGCTTTTGGCGGCGGCTTTGAACTCGCGTTGAACTGTGACTTCATTGTGGCGTCAACCGACGCGGTGTTCCGGTGCGTCGAGGTCACGACGGCAATGCTTCCCATTGCGGGAGCACTGCAGCGGCTGGCCGAGCGCGTGGGGCGTAGCAACGCATCCCGTTTCGCGATGCTGGGTGAAGCGATTCCCGGCAGCGTGGCCCGGGACCTCGGGATTGCGACGCACGTGGCCGAACCCGATGCGCTCGAACGTGTTGCTGCCGAGCTGGTTACGCAGCTCTCCGACGGTCCGACGCTTTCGTACGCAGCTACGCGCACCTTGCTCAAGGTGTGGTCAAGCGGTGGCATCCCGGGTGCGGATGCCGCCATGCTGGATGTGTGCATGGACTTGTACAACACGGAGGACGCCACGCGAGGTTTCGCCCACACGGCCGAGGCGTTCGATCGCGATGAAGAACCGGGTGAGATGGTTTTTCACGGGAAATAAAGCGTTTTCGATGTCGGCCTTCGACAGGGGCCGGCGGCATTGCAATCGCTACATAACTCCGTTCAACGGAATTTTGACGGAAACGCGCAGTAACGATGGAGGATGGCTTCATGCACACTTTACCCGGTTCCCTTACGCTCGAAGCGCCTGCCGATGGCGTTGCCTACGTACGGGGTTCGACGGACGTTCCGTTGAGCGAGTCTACGGTCGGCCAGTTTCTGAGGGAAACAGCACGCAGATTTCCTGATCAGCAAGCTGTGGTATTCCGGGAGCAACTTGTACGGTGGACATGGAGCGAATTTGACGATCATGTCGATCAGCTTGCCGCAGGGCTTCTGTCGTTGGGAATAGGAAAAGGGGATCGCGTTGGCATCTGGTCTCCCAACCGGTTCGAATGGTTGCTCACACAGTTCGCGACGGCTCGCATCGGTGCTGTGCTGGTCAACATCAATCCCGCCTATCGTGTGTCGGAACTCGAGTACGCGTTGCGGAAAGTGAAATGCAAGGCGCTTGTCACCGCCGAGAGCTTCAAAACGTCGAACTACATTTCGATGTTGCTCGACATAGCGCCTGAACTCGCGTCGCAGCAGCCGGATGAGTTGAAGGTCGAACGTCTGCCGGACCTTCGCACGGTCATCTCCGTGGGTGACTGGCGCGTATCGGGCGTCATGTCGTTCCACACGGTCATGCAGCGCGGAGAGGGGATGCTTCGAGAAGAAGGGCGTGAGGTAATCGACGCCGTCGAGCAAACACTTTCTTCCCAGGACCCGATCAATATCCAGTTCACGAGCGGCACCACCGGTAGCCCAAAAGGTGCAACGCTGACGCACCGAAACATTGTCAACAACGCACGCTTTGTTGGCATGGCGATGAAGCTGTCCGAAGCCGACTCACTTTGCATTCCTGTCCCGCTGTACCACTGTTTCGGCATGGTGCTCGGCGTACTGGCGTGCGTGTCGGTTGGCGCTCAGATGGTCTTCCCTGGCGAAGGATTCGACGCCGGCGCGACCCTCGCAGCGGTCTCGGAAGAGCGCTGCACCGCACTTCACGGGGTGCCGACCATGTTTATCGCTGAACTGGGGCATGCGGACTTTTCATCGTTTGACCTGAGCAGTCTGCGTACCGGCATCATGGCCGGATCGCCTTGTCCCGTCGAGACAATGAATCAGGTCGTGACCAAAATGCATATGCGAGAGGTCACCATTGCGTATGGCATGACAGAGACCAGCCCCGTGTCGTTTCAGAGTGGAACCGCGGATCCGCTCGATAAGCGCACGACAACGGTGGGGCGAATTCAACCTCATCTCGAGGTAAAGATCGTTGATTTCGATGGTAAGACTGTATCTGTCGGTGAGACGGGAGAACTCTGTACAAAAGGGTACTCGGTGATGCAGGGGTACTGGGAAGACGAGACAAAAACGCGCGAAAGCATTGTTGACGGATGGATGCATACAGGCGATCTCGCTACGATCGACGCCGATGGATATTGCAACATTGTGGGAAGGTTGAAGGACATGGTGATTCGAGGGGGAGAGAACATCTATCCCCGCGAAGTCGAGGAATACCTCTTCAGGCATCCAAAAATCCAGAATGTGCAGGTGTTTGGCGTGCCGGATGAGAAGAACGGCGAGGAGTTGTGCGCCTGGATCGTGCTTCGAAAAGGCGAAGGTTCGACTGAGGAGGACATCAGAGACTTTTGCCGGGGGCAGATCGCGCACTATAAGGTGCCCAAATATATTCGCTTCGTGAGCGAACTGCCTATGACCGTTACGGGAAAAGTACAGAAGTTCGCCATGCGTGAGGAGATGATCCGCTATCTCAATCTGACCGAGCACAAGACCGCCTGACAGGTTAGCGAAAACCGGACAGGATCGCAAAAACAGAGACTCGTAAACTCGCCTTGAATTAGGTATCCGAATCATGAGGATGTGGCGAGTTGCGAAGGCGTGAAAATTGGAGGTGTCGAATGTATGAAATAACCACGGACGTACTCATCGTCGGAACGGGGCCTGCCGGCTCCGCCAGTGCCGCGCTGCTTTCGACGTACGGTATCAACAACATGGTCATCAACCAGTATCGTTGGCTGGCCAACACGCCTCGAGCGCACATCACGAACCTGCGCACCATGGAGGTCCTGCGCGACCTCGGCCAGCAGGTCGAGCAGGAGGCCTACCTGTACGCGACCGATCAGGATCTGATGGGCGGAACGGTTTTCTGCGAAAGTCTGACCGGCGAGGAGATTGGCAGGGTGCCCAGTTGGGGACTGCATCCGCTGTCAAGAGCGGAGCGTCAATTGTCGAGTCCGACCAAGATGAACGATTTGCCGCAGACGTTCATGGAGCCGCTGCTTTTCAAAACGGCTTGCGCGCGAGGGACCGAAGCGCGGATGAGCACGGAATATCTGAGCCATACGCAAACCGACGAGGGTGTTCTCACGCGCTGCCGTGACCGATTGTCGGGAGAGGAGTTCACGGTCAGATCAAAGTACCTTATCGGTGCGGACGGAGGGAACTCCAAGGTCGCAAAGGACGCGGGTCTGCCTTTTGAAGGGCAGATGGGTGTGCGGGGATCGATGAACATCTGGTTCCGCGCGGACCTGTCTGAATTCGTCGCGCACCGCCCGGCAGTGTTGTACCCAATCATGCAACCGGGCGCAGAAGTGGGCGGTATCGGGATGGGCCTGATCCGGATGGTTCGGCCCTGGCACGAGTGGTTGATTGTTTGGGGCTATGACATCAACGAGCCTGCGCCGGTTGTGGACGAGGCAAAGGCCACCACGATCGCACGCCAACTTGTGGGCAAGCCGGATCTCGAGATCGAACTGTTGGGCGCGAATACCTGGACAGTGAACAACATGTACGCGACCCGTATGCAGGAGGGGAGAGTGTTCTGCATGGGCGATGCGACCCACCGGCACCCACCGTCCGGCGGGTTGGGCTCCAACACGTCGATTCAGGACGCGTTTAACCTCGCCTGGAAGCTCGCGGAAGTCATCCAGGGACGCGCAGGTGAAGCGCTTCTGGATACCTATTCGGCCGAGCGTGCACCGATCGCCAGGCAGGTCGTCACCCGCGCGAACCAGTCGATTGCGGAATTTGCACCGCTCTATAGCGCGCTTGGCATCGACAAATCGAACGACGGCGAGGTCTTGCAAGCGAATATGCATGCTCGAAGCGGATCCACGGCGGCTGCCGAAAAACAGCGGGACGAAATTCGGGAGGCGTTGGCGTTCAAGCGATATGAACTGGACGCCCAGGGCGTGGAGATGAATCAACGCTATCAATCGAGCGCTGCGGTGACCGATGGGCAAACCGAACCGGAGTTCACGCGTGACCGTGAACTGTATTACCAGGCCACGACATGGCCCGGCGCGCGTCTGCCGCATGCCTGGGTTTTCGACGCCCGTGGACGGCAACACTCCACGCTTGACCTCGCAGGACATGGGCGATTCGTACTGTTCACCGGTCTTGGAGGCGAAGCATGGGTTGAGGCTGCCTCAAACGTTGGTGAGGAGCTGGGGTTGAAGATTGACGTGCACGTTATTGGTCCGCGGCAGGCCTATGCGGACCACACGGGCGACTGGGCTCGCGTGCGTGAAATCGGCGACAGTGGTTGCGTATTGACCCGCCCGGACCATCATGTTGCGTGGCGTAGCCTTACGCAGCCGGATGATCCGGCAGCCGAACTTCGCCGGGCATTGGGGCAGGTGCTCTCGAAGTAGGCGAGGGTTGGCCCTTGCCACGAAACGGAGTTAAAAATGAATCAGCAGGAACCTTGGAGGAAGGGCATGGATAACGTTCTTCCAAAGCGCGTACACATTGTCGAGGTCGGGCCTAGAGACGGTCTGCAGGCGGAAAGTACGTTCATACCAACCGACACCAAGATTGAACTGGTCAATCGACTCGTTGGCGCCGGCGTACGACGAATCGAAGCGGCGTCCTTCGTGTCGCCAAAATGGATTCCGCAAATGGCCGACGGTGCGGCAGTCATGGCTGGGATAGATCGCGCAGCGGGAGTCTCGTACGCTGCGCTGACACCCAACATGAGAGGGCTCGAGGCCGCGATTGAGAGCAAGGTCGACGAGGTCGTCATTTTCGGTGCCGCGAGCGAAGCATTTTCCATTCGCAACATCAATTGTTCTGTCACGGAATCGCTCGAACGCTTCGCGCCGGTCGCGCGTGTGGCGAAAGAAGCGGGATTGCGATTGCGCGCCAGCATTTCATGCTCCTTCGGATGCCCGTACCAGGGGCCGGTGAGCGTTGATGCCGTCGTCGATATGGTCAGGCGCTTTCGCGATCTGGGGTGTGACGAAATCGACATTGCCGACACAATCGGAGTGGGTACGGCGCACCAGGTTCAGCGAGTTGTTGAGGCCGCTTCCAGGGCGTTTCCGTTGGCGAGTCTCGCTGGCCACTTTCACGACACCTATGGGCAGGCATTGGCAAATATCTTCGCCGCCCTTCAGGTCGGAATGTCAACGTTCCATGCGTCCGTTGGTGGACTGGGCGGTTGCCCCTATGCCAAAGGCGCCACCGGCAATGTTGCTACCGAAGATCTGCTCTACCTTCTGGACGGCCTCGGGATCGAAACGGGCATTGACCTGGACGCCGTCGTTTCGATTGGCGATTGGGTGAGTCAGCAAATGGGCCGGGAGAATGGCGCGCGCGCGGGTAAGGCATTGACAGCGCGCAAGGCACTCAACTGATGTTGTTGTGTCGACGGAGTTCGACAATTTAGTGCGTGCGTCGGCAAATACCGCGTTGCGGGATGCGGCCCCTCTAGCGTGATGCAAATGCTCCAAACACGAGCTGCTCCACGGTGCGCCAATATTCTTCGGCCAGCGCCGGATCGGACGGTGATAGATCACTTGTTGCCGAAAATTCCGGACCGAAGCCCGAGAGGGTCGACGTCAGACTAATCAACATATAGTGGAAAACAATAGGCTCGACGTTGGGTAGCGCGTGTTCCTTCTGGGCGGCGCGAATTTGCGGAAGCAACCAACCGATTAGCGGTTTCAGGAAAGCATCTGCGAGCCATTGCAGCCGCGAGCTGGAGCCTAGCGATTCCTGAAGTATGAAGCGATGAAACTCGGGAAACGCTACCGTGAAGCGAAATAGCGCCCTATATGCCAGCTTGAGCCGATCGACCGCGCTAGTCGGACCGAAGCTGGACAGACTTGTATCGCGTTCTTGCCGGATACGTTCGAATACATATTCGGCCACCGCCTGCCACAGAATTTCTTTGGAACGAAAGTGGTAGGTAACGAGCGGATGTTGCATCCCAATTCGGTCAGCAATGCTACGGATACTCGCGGCTTCGAAGCCCTTTGATGAAAATTCAGTAAGAGCCGCAATTAAAATGGCCGAACGTGTTTCCTGCGCGCGCAGTTGTTCAGTACGCTTCAGTTCAACCGGGCGACGTGCCCGGATATCTCTTGCCTCAGGAAGTGTATGTGACGCCATGTGCGAGTACCTTGCGACACGTTGAAATGAATATTGGGTGTCTGGATCATTTGGTCCGGACGAAACTCGTTCTATAACCCATCAATTGGTGCGCTACCGTCAAATGCCCGCTGCAGCAACGCGCGAATTGCTCCGCGTTCTAGCGGACGAGGATTCCAGTACGCGTTGTTGCATGCAATGTCGGCCGCCTGGTCGAGTTGTTCTTCGAGCATGCCGATCTCCTTCAGTGCGACGGGCGCACCGTTTGCGCGCGCGAGTTCGTACAGACCTTGCGCGGCGCTGTCGTGCCCGAGCGCCCGTGCAATCCGTTTCATCGCGTCCGGCACAGCGCCTGCGTTATACGCCAGGGCGTGTGGCAGCACAATGGTATGAGTGGGTGCGTGCGGCAGATTGAAACTGCCGCCGAGCGTATGGCATAGCTTGTGATGCAACGCCATACCGACGCTTCCGAGCACGGCACCGCAAAGCCAGGCGCCATAAAGCGCATCGGCGCGTGCGGATGGGTCGTTCGGCTGTGCGACAATTTTGGGCAAGCTGCGCGCGAGCGCTGCGATGCCCTCTTCGGCCATCAGGCTGGTAAGAGGATTGGCATCGCGTGAATACAGACCTTCTGCCGCGTGTGCGATTGCGTTAATACCGCTTGTCACGGACATGCTGACTGGCAAAGTCAGGGTCAGGTCCGGATCGTAGACAACCGTTTTGGGTAAGACGCGTAGATCGCTGCCTGTCCGTTTAAGGCCCGATTCGGTCAGCCCGAATATGGGCGTCATCTCACTGCCGGCGTAGGTGGTTGGCACGGCGAGAATGGGCAGGCCCGTCTCCAGGGCAAGGCCCTTCGCGAGGCCTATTGCGGAGCCGCCGCCCACGGCGATGAGGCAGTCGACATCCAGCGATGTGGCAACCGTGCGTACTTCCGTGACCAGCTCAACCGGCACGTGCATGGCCGCTCGATCAAAGACACCCGCCGCGAGCACACCCAACTGGTCGGCAACCGATACACCCAATGTGCGTTGTTCGTGACTACACAGAACCAGAGCGCGGCGTACTTGCAGCGTGTGCAATTCACGTTCGATGTGGGTGCGTGAGCCGCACCCGAAGACGACACGCGTGCCGCGCCCGTTATAGACGAATTCAGATGTTGACATAGCGGGTTCCGGCGAGAATGTGCCCGTTCATGACCCGTGCACCGAAGGGTTGAGAACGAAGTCGTAATCGAGCGTATAAAACGCGGTGTCCATCGCAGTGCCGTCCGGCGCGATGCCCGGCGAGTGCTCGATCCAGTCGACGATCAACGTTGAGCGCACGCCGAATACGGCGTCCGAGTCGAGATACTTGTCCCCGTTCCGGAACACGTGGGTAATCAACGGCTCGTACCCTGGCGCCGTGATCCAGAAGTGCAGGTGGGCTGGGCGCCACGGATGGCGTCCGAGCGCATCGAGCATTCGACCAACCGGTCCGTCGTGCGGGATGGGATAGGCCTCGGCGAGAATCGAGCGGAAATGAAAGAGTCCGTCAGGCAGTGTCTGCAAACGACCACGCGCTTGATATTCCACGTTTGTATCCCGCGCGTCTCCGTACTGCACGTCGTAGAACCCGTCTTCATCGGATTGCCAGACCTCGATCGCTGCCCCGGCTACAGGTTCTCCCGAAAGACCCCGAACGCGGCCGGCAACAAAGCAGGGGAGACCCGCTGCACCGTTAGAGATATCGTCACCGTTTCTGTATTCGGGGGCGCCGGCAACAAAGAAGGGACCAAGAACAGTTGCTTCCGTGCATTCGACCGGCTTGCGGTTGTTCTGGGTCGTGACCA
This sequence comes from Burkholderia sp. OK233, assembly GCF_900230185.1. Lineage (GTDB taxonomy): Bacteria > Pseudomonadota > Gammaproteobacteria > Burkholderiales > Burkholderiaceae > Paraburkholderia. The sequence continues at coordinate 5,480,425 of NZ_OCSR01000001.1, read as the reverse complement.
GCATCGACAAGCCGAGCGTGTCGGACAGAAGTACGAACTCCTGGCGTTTTTCGTCCGTGATATGGCCAACCTCGGTGAGGAATTTGATTGCATATGCCCATTCACTCTCGGTCAACTTCACGTCTCTTGCGAACGAATGCAAATGCTGGACAAGGCTGGTCATCACAGTGCGCAGCCTGTCGTTGTTACAGCCGGCCATCGCCGCGAGCACCGCTTGGGTGATGGTGTCTTCGTTGATATTACGCATCGTCTTTCCTTGAACTCCGCGTTGGCAATACAGTTAGCGCGCAAGCAACCGTGCAGCGTTGTCCCCGTACATCTTGTCCATCTCAATGCCTGGAATCTGGATATTATCGAGCACTTTCCCGAACTGCCGGATTGCGCTTACCGGTGCGAACGGGAAGTCCGTCCCGAAGAGAATGTGATCGGGGTCGGCCACTTGCGCCAGCGCACTGAGGGGCGAATTGCCGGCGGAAAGTGCCGTGTCGAAGTAGAAGGATCTGACCGCCGCCAACGTGTCGCCCACGCGCTCGGCCACCGCGGGCATCATGGAAATCGAGAGGGCAATGCGAGGTACCAGAAACGGCAGCGTCCCCCCGGCGTGCGAAAGGATGAACCGGATGTTCCTGAAGCGATTCGTCGCACCTGACATGATCAGGCTGGTGGCTGTACGAGTCGTCTCGAACGGATACTCGAGCACGGACGCAGGAGCGACCGGCGGTATTTCGTGAGGCGGCTGATTGGGGTGAATGAAAACCACGGTCCCGCGCCGGTTCAATTCTTCCCACAGCGGCGTGAAATGCTCGTCCCCCAGATACCGTCCGTTGTAGTTCGTAAAGGCGATGAAACCGTCAACCTTCAACACGTCGAGACAATAGCTGACTTCCTTCAGCGCGGCGTCGACGTCGGGCAGCGGCAAGCTCGCAAAGGAACCGAATCGTCCGGTATGCCGGTTTCTGAGTTCCGCTGCATGGTCGTTACATTTTCTTAGCAACGTAGCCGCATCCGGAAGCGTGGGGCCGGAGGAGATGGACAGGATGCCCTCGTCGATTCCGTTCTCATCCATCATCGCGAGGGCTGCCTCGACGGACCAGGTTGGGGCCACGCCGCCCGGCATCGCCGCATTCAGCAAGTCCAGCCCAACCGCGTCCACGTAGAATTTCGGCAGGAAATGTTGGTGCGTGTCAATTTTTCGCTTCGGCATGGCCGTTGTCTCCTATGAAGAATTCTTTAGCATCGGGCGGGGGCATTCCCTCCTCGGCTTAGACCCATCTTATACATTATTCTTTACGTTTGCAAAGTTTAGTGAGCGATGCAATCGCCCACGTGTTCCCGGTTGGATTGATGCAAAGTCACGTGCGCCGAGGCGACAGTCTGGCGATTTCAGCAACGTCATCTGGATCAATTCGCGCAGCACCCAGACGCCGTATCAGTTCCAGGGCGCAACGCTGATCGGTGGGTACACGCACGGCATCCGGCGAGTGGAAGATTGGCTTCGCCGGCACGGCCGTGCGGCGAGTCGGCGACGGGATGTCGTTTTGAGAGGAAGACGACATCGCCGATTTCAGGGAGTCGGGGTCGTTGAGGGAGCGAACGTAATGGGCGGGATGGCGGCAAGGACGCTAAGGCCACCATCGACAGTGACGATTTCACCGGTCATATGGGCGCTCAGGTCGGAGGCAAGGAATAACAGGTGGCCGGCGATTTCTGCCGGCGTGGCCGCCCGACCAATCGGAATCGCGTTACCGACTCTCGTCCAGGTCGCTTCGTCCAGACGCTGATTCAGTCGCGGCGTGCGGACGAAACCCGGAGCCACGGCATTGATGCGCACATTGTGGGGGGCATACTCGGCCCCCGCGCAGCGCACGAGGTGATGCAATGCCGCCTTCGCGGCCGCGTAGGCAACCTCGTTCGGCACGGCGCGATCGCCGGCAAGCGAGCCGACAAACGCGAACGTGCCACCACCATCGGCCTTCATCATTTCACCGCCAATCTGAATCGCGAGGAAGGCGTGGCGGACGACAATATCGAATTGCTGGTCCCACGACGCATCGTCGACGGCAGACAGCGGCTTGATTCCCGCGACCCCGATGATGTCGACGACGCCATGGATGCGGCCGAAGTGCTGGCGCGCCGTGTCGAACACGCGCTGCATGTCGTCGCGAGATGTTGCGTCCGCCACGCACGGGATCCCCGCCACTGCGTCTGCAATGTTCCGGGCGAGCGTCTCGTCGCGGTCGACGCAGAGCACGCGAGCACCGGCCTGTGCCAGTGCATGAGCGGTCTGCGCGCCGATACCCTGACCCGCGCCCAGCACCACAAAACCTCGACCGTCGAGTCGTAACAAGGACAAGTAGTCCGGAACGTCGTTAAGGGTGTGGTTGGTCACGTGAGTCCCCTCATGAGGCTGTCACTGTCTGGCGATGTGCCGGCAGCAGGTCTTGCCAGGCCGCACCGTCCTCGAGTTGTCGGTCGCAGGCGCTCACGCCCCGGAGGTCGAGGCCGAGCGCGGGCGGTTGCTGGTTCTCCATCACACGCTTGATCGAATCCAGCAGCGCGCGGCGCACGCGCACGACAGCCTGGTCGGCGGGTACCAGGTGCTCGCGCGAACGGTCGTAAAGGGACCCCTGAGACAGCCCGATCGTTGCGTCTTCCACTTCGACGCCGCGCAATCCGGTCCAGTTTTCCTTCATCAGCTCCCGGTTCTGGCCGAACGTATCCGCCCAGCTTGCCGTGAACGAGCAATTCTTGCGGTCATAGTACCTCGGGTCGTTCAGCCCGAGCAGCTCGATAATTTTCTCTTCAGTCACCGGTGCATCGCCGTGGACGATGATGTAGGTACTCGTGTGCGTGTCGTCTGCAGGGACCTCGAGGACGGTGAACTGAAACGCCGGGGCGGGGATGATGCGGCCGTAGGGGACGATGAACGGGACCACGCGTGCGTTGCGGACCGTCGGGTCATCTGTCTTGCGCAGCGCGACATAGTGGAAACCGAAGGCCGTCTCTTCGATTTTGAGCGCCGGTTCCAGATCATTGGATGCAAGCGCAGCGGGGTTGACCACGTCGGCGTTGGGTGTGAATTCGTCGTCCTTCCAGCCGGGGCGCGCCATGTTGGTGTGCAGTACGCCGACATGCGAGCTATCCTCCCCGCCCTCGACCAGCTGCAGATAACTACACGCGACGTTGATGCGCAGCACGACGCGGTGTTTCGCATCCGCGTCCATGAAGGCGTAACGGGAAAACGCCGGAAGCAACTCGCGCGGGCCGACATACGCCCAGACGATGCCGCCTTCCTCGCGCACGGGAAAGGCGGGTGCCTTCATCCGCGTTGCGTACTTCGGATCCGCGTGGTTCGGCGTTTCCATGACGGCACCGGAAACGCTGAACTTCCACCCGTGATAGAGGCAGCGGATGCCGCCTTCTTCCACCCTTCCAAGTGCGAGCGATGCCCCGCGATGCATGCACAGTTCTTCCAGAAAGCCTACCTTGCCCTCGGTATCCCGGAACGCGACATAGTCCTCACCGAGCAAACGGACGCGCAGCGGCGCGCAGTCCGGCTCCGGCAACTGGGCCGAGGCGCACACGGGGTGCCAATAGCGTCGCATCAGGGTGCCCCCCGGCGTACCCGGGCCGACACGGCAGAGAATCTCGTTGTCTTTGTGGCTCAACATGTAAGGCTCCTTTTTTGAATTTCGTTATTGGCTGCGCTGTGCGCGTGCGCCCTGGGGCGAAACGATCCGATGGTGGGGAACAAGGGTGCGCCAGTCCTGGCCGATACCGATTTCACCGGACACGCCAATTGCGCTGCCGGCGTCCGCTCGCAGCGCGGCTATCTCCTGCTGGTCGCGGGCCGCCCGCGCGTACGCCAGCAGGCAGCGCTGAAGACGGCTGATCGCGAGGTCGGCGGTAGATAGCATCTCCTGCGATCGGTCGCGAATCGCGCCGCTCGAAACGCTGCACGCGGCGTCTTCCTGCGTGATGCCGTCAAAACCAGTGAAGTGACCGTTGCGCTGCTGCGCGCGGTCCTGGCGGTAGCCATTCGCAACGGACATGGCGGCCGAAGAGTCACAGGTGTCGATCGTCATCCCGTATTTGCGCAGCGTCGGCTCATCCAGGCCCACGAACGTGAGTTGCTCATTGCGCAACGGTTCATCGCCAATGCGCTTTTCGGCATCCCACCATACGTGATACAGGATGCAGCGTTCGTCGCTAATCGGGACGATCGCAAGCCAGACATCCCCGTTCGCGTTGGCGATGAAGCAGGGTGCGATGAACGCCGTCACTCGAGCGATACGCTTGCCCTCGGTTTCGCGGATTGCCACATAGTGGAAGCCAAAGTCCGTCTCATCTACTTCGATTCTGGGAGCTGCGTCGAACTGCATGTGCGAAGTCTTCTTCGCATAGTCGAGATTGGAGTCGTTCGTCCTGGCCAGTGCGGAACTATGAAGGACCGTCAAGTGCGATGAGTCGACGAGACCTTCCATCACCTGGACAAAATTGGCATTGATGACCGCGCAGGCGTTGATACGGTGCGCGTCCGGCTGGTCCATAAAGGCCCAATGGGGAAACGGCGGCTCCTCACCCTTGGGGCCCAGATAACCCCAGAGGATGCCGCCCACCTCGCGCACGGGGTAGGTTCGGCCCTTGATGCGCTCCTTGAATTTCGGGTCCTCGACGTTTGGGGTCTCGAGAACAGTCCCATCCACCGCGAACTTCCAGCCATGGTAGATGCAGCGCAGGCCGTCGCCATCCGAGCGGGCCAGCTGCATCGACGCGCCACGATGCAGGCAAGCTTCCGCATAGAGGCCGGGCCGGCCCTGCTGGTCGCGCCATACGACAAACCGCTCACCCAGCAGGTCAATGGTCTGCGGTTCTCCATTCGCCTCTGGCATGTCCGACGACTGGATCACGGGCAACCAGAAGCGGCGCATCGCATCGCCCATGGCCGTGCCGGTTCCAACACGGCACATCAATTCATTATCTTGCTTGTTCAACATGTCGATCCCTCGCTACGATGTTTGGCAGTGGGTGACTGGTGGCCTCAAAGATCGAGCACCAGCCGGGAAGTCTTCGCGCGCGAACAGCACGGCATGAAGTTATCGTTGCGTGCGCGCTCTTCGTCCGTTAAATAAAGGTCGCGATGGTCGGGTACGCCAGTCAGCACCTTCGTCATGCACGTGCCACACACGCCTTGTTCGCAGGACAGCGGCAGATTGAATCCGGCGTCGAGCAAAGCGTGCGCGGCACTTTGATCCGCGTGAACCTCGATGATCTTGCCGCTGCTGCTGATCTCGATTTCGAACCGCTCGTCTCCCGAAGAATCGATTGGCGCTGCCGCGAAATACTCGCGGTGCAGGTGTGCTTCGTCCCAACCGAGTTCGCGCGCGGTCTGCAGGATGTGGTCCATGAAGCCGGTGGGACCACACACATACAGATGCTTGTCGGATGATGGCGCACCTATCGCGGAGCGGGCATCGAGCTGCTGGCCAGGGGCGCCGTCGTCGACGTGCACATGCACCTGCGACCCGTCGCCGAATTGCGCTTGTTGCAGGCGGTCGATAAAAGCCATGCGCGACGGCGTGCGCCCGCAATAGTGCATCTCGAATACGCGATGCTCGCGCGCCAGTTGCTGCGCCATGCAGAAGATTGGCGTGATGCCGATGCCGCCCGCGAACAGGATCGAGCGGTCTTTTTGATCGTTGTGCAGGGCAAAGTGGTTGCGCGGGGCGCTGATCGTAAGCGTGTCCCCCGCATGCACGTTCTCGAGAAGCTTTGCGGAACCGCCACGGGATTGGGGGTCACGCAGCACGCCGATCCGATAGCACGGGGATTCGCCCGGTAAGTCATATAACGAATACTGACGAATGGGGCCGCCTGGTACGTGAAGGTCGATGTGCGCGCCTGCTTCGAAGACCGGCAGTTCGCCATCCGACACCGGCGAGAGCTCGTAGCCGGCAATGTCGTCCGCCAGTTGGATCCTGGCGGCGACTTTGACCTGCAGCAAGGTGTTCATAGGGGGTGGTGTGTGTTCCATGACAGATACATGAGTAAAGAGAGGAGAGCGTGTCAGCTGGCGATGTGAAGTCGACGCCGGATGACTACTGGCGAGGCGCCCAGCTGTCGCTGAATCAGCCAGCGCGCCAAACCCTGATCCATCACGCGCACATGCTCCGGAAACCAATCCATCAGCGCTCGGGCAAAAGAGCGGACGACCTCGGTCCGTCCATCAGCCAACATGGCCCGTACATCATCGAGCGATCGGAGCACCGCAGCGTGCTCATCGATATGGCAGCCCGCTGAACCGTAGGCTGTCTCGCGCATCGAGGCATCTTCGTCGTCAAAGTGACGGCGCGCGTGCTCAGCAAACGCTTCGAGCGCGTTCTCAAGATTTTCGTCTTCCGTTGTCAGCAGCGTGTGTACACATGCGACAAACTCGTGATGAGTTTCGTCCATCGTCTGATGGCCAAGGGCATAGTCGTCGTCCCAGACAAAGCGAGGGCGAGCAAGGGCCTTTTCGCCGGCATGCTCCGTTGACTCGACCATTGATGACCCTGCGGTTGGGGTCGGTAATGGGGCGGCACCGCGATCGCGAATTGTCTGCCGGTCTTTCAAATCGTTCATTTCAACGCACTCCTGCCAAGTTCATCACGCCGAAAATTATTGTCTTCTACGGAAGATGATACATCGAGCGACAAATGTCGAGATAGGGCAAACGCCGATACATATAAAAAGATCGAAAAAACGCGCCTGTTTTGACCTATGAAGCTTGCTGCATATGGCGGATATGGATATATGACATGCGGGATACGGGTATCTCCCGACGGCAAATCGTTTGACAGGGAAGATGACAAAAATTTATCTTCCATGGAAGCACAAAGCCAGGGGGAGGCAGATGATGAGTTCAGGGTTGAAGCGGATGGAAGGTGGTTTTTCGCGGCGTCAGGTGTTTTGTTGCGGGCTGTCGTTTCTTGCGATATGTGCGCCGGGGGTATCCCAGGCGCAGAGCTCTGTCACCTTGTATGGGATTATCGATACCGGCGTTGAGTATGTAACAAACGTCGGTGCTAAAAAGTCCAGTGTGGTACGTTCGCCGTCGCTCACGGGATCGATACCCTCACGGTGGGGTTTTCGTGGCAAGGAGGATCTGGGAGGCGGGCTTAGCGCGGTTTTTGTACTGGAGTCGGGCTTTGCCCCGTCAACGGGCGCGCTGAATCAAGGTGGCCGCCTGTTTGGCCGGCAGGCATATGTTGGACTTTCGGGACGGTGGGGGACGTTCACGCTGGGCCGGCAATACTCCCAGATCTATTGGGCCTTGCCGGGCGACACGATGGGGCCGAATGTCTATGCCGCCGGAGATCTGGACCCGTACCTGGCCCAACCGCGACTCGACAACGCTATCGCCTACACCTTCACCTCATCGGGGCTGACCGTGGGCGCTACGTATTCGCTCGGGCGAGACGCGGTGGATCCTGCGGAGGCCGGCGGATGCGCTGGGCAGTCGCCGACGAACTGGCGGGCCTGCAAGTCAATGTCTGCCATGGTGAAATATGACGGGGGGACATGGGGCGTGGCGACGGCCTTCGACCGCAACTACGGCGGTGGTGGCGTCGGCTCGCCGCTGCCGCTTAGTTCGCAAACTGATACACGCGCCGTCATTGATGGCTACGTGAAGTTTGGTGCCTCGACTATCGGTGCGGGATTCCTCCATCGAATCAATCATGGGGTGCAGACGCCGACCCTTTTCGACGCGGTCAGTAACTACTGGTGGCTTGGCGGGACCTATTTCCCCGTTCCACAAATCGCCATTGACGCCCAGTTCGGACATATATCAGTGAACGGCGGCAGTGCCGCGGGAGCCTCCCTGGTCGCAGCGCGCGCGACGTACTTATTGTCCAAGCGCAGTTCTGTCTATGTCACTGCAGGGCGTGTGTTCAACCAGCGCAACGGAGCGTTCACAATCGACGGCGGCGTGATCCCACCCGCCTCCACGCCATTGCCGGGAGTGAATCAAACGGGCGCGATGGTGGGTATTCGCCACAATTTCTAACTGGTCGGCGGACGCTCGAAGTCACTGCGCTGTGGTCGGGTCTTCACCGGACGAAGCAATGACCTGCTACAGCGCGGAAGTGACTGCTCTTTAGCCAACGATTGGCCTCTAAACAGATTGCCCCTTTTTCCTCGGGTATCCGCCAGACGGGCACATGGGCCAGCGGTTGTGTGTCTTCATCGAATGGGCGACGGAGCGGTTTGCACACACGTTCGATCGGGAAACGTAGCCGTTGTCACTATTCTCGGGCCATTCCGAATGTCTGGGTATCGCGCCAGAGACCTGGTAGTCAAGCGCCTGTGCTATCCCACAGTGGGGCAAGACCGGACGGATTGACAATTCGGCTGCCTGCCGTCGCCAATGCGTGGATTGCGACCATGTCCGCGTCGTCTAACTCAAAGTCGAATACCGCTATGTTTTGTTCCAGTCGATCGATCCGCGTGGTTCTCGAAAGCGCCACCATGCCGCGCTGTTGAACCAGCCACCGTAAGACGATCTGGGCGATGGTTTTGTCATGGCGAGCCGCGATCTCCTTGAGCGTTTGGTCGGAGAACACGCGGCCAATCGCCATGCCGCAGTATCCGGTCACGGCAAGCCCAGCCTCGCGCGTGCTTTCGATGAGCAGGGATTGATTCAGATACGGGTGGTATTCGAACTGATTTGTCACCAATGGAGCCGCCGAGAGCCGGATAGCTTCCGTCATCAGTGCACGGTTGAAGTTGCTGACGCCTATGTGCCGGACCTTGCCGGCGCGCACGACCGCATTGAGCTCCGCGATCTGTTCGGCAAGAGGCACATCCGATCCCCCCGGCCAGTGCAGCAGGAGTAGGTCGATGTAGTCCGTCTTGAGCTTGCGTAGGCTTTCGTTTACGGACGCATCGAAGTGTCTTGCGGAGTAGTTGCTAACCCAGACCTTGGTCGTCAGAAATATTTCGCTTCTTGGGATGCCGGATGCGGCGACGCAGTCACCGATTTCCGCCTCGTTACCGTAGATTTGCCCGGTGTCGATATGACGGAAGCCAGCACGAAGGGCTGCGGGGATCATGCGATAGATGTCGTCGCCAGTCATCCCGTAGGTGCCAAAGCCTATGGCCGGAATGGCCGCGTTGCCGGCATGGACGTTTTGCATGAACTATTCCTTATGAACTAACCGATATACCCGACAACGGTGCAGGCAGCTAAACGATGCAATGTACTCAATGGTGGTGACCGGCGAAAGAAACCGGCCCCTTTGCGTGCGATCTCGTTGAAGGAAGGGTAAGCGATGGCATGTCGGGAAAGAAGCCTATGTATTTCGATGCGATCTATCGTCGAGGGCGATACATATCAGGCGGGATTTCGTTAGATCAATTACACGCCAGGCTTTTCGGCGCTACCGCTTTCTTGTGAAATCAGGACCTTGCTTCGAGTATCTGCCCGTTCGCATCAAAGATGCTTGAACGACGACACAGTCGTTTCAAGCGCGTTTGCCTGTTCCTCAAGTAATCGAGTTGCAGACGTAGCCTGTTCGATCAGGGCCGCGTTAGCATGCGTCATCTTGTCCATCTGAATGACCGCCTGATTGACCTGTTCCAGGCCATCGTTGCATTTTTAAAAGAAGTGCTGGATACCAACCGAGACACCGGTCGTGGACCGGCCGGATGCCACGCCTGCGGCTGTGAGCGACGCGAAGCTATTAGCGCCCGACGCGTGCTGGTAGGTCACCTGCTGGTAGACGGTAGTTCTCTTCGAGAGGAGGTAAGAGTTCGAGAAGGTAATGGTCTTCCAGTTTCCGCCGTCGAGATTTTCCACCCATCCGCCAACCGCGAGGACATCATCGGGTTTGATCGTCCAGTTCACGCCGGCATCAACTGTATTGGCGTTACCGTGGCCAGTCGCCAATGTGATGCGCGACTGCGTAAACGTGGCGTGTAGAAGCACATTTTTCAACTGATACGATGCGCCGAGCCCCCAATTGACGAGCTTTTTGGCAACAACGCCTTCGGCCTGAGGAAGTGAGGTCCCAAACAGCGAGGGAAGACCAATAAAGCTGGAAAGTTCGAGAAAACGATCGTTCTCGTTCGCGTATGTGGCTGCCAGATTCAGAGGCCCTCCCTTGTACTGGACAAAGAAAGAGTAGTCCCTGCTTTCGCTGAAGTTACCGGGCACATTTCCAAATGCAAATTCTGCCCCCGAGGAGAACCCGCCAATGGTTGGGCTCACATATTTCACTGCATTGTTGAACTGGAAGAAGTTGGCAATTTCATCCAGGTTACCCACGTGAAGCGAGAGGATGTTGCCGAGCAGGAACGGCGTCTGATAATTCGACAGGACGTCATACATGAAGCTGGGTTGGTGACCGAGCGTCAACGTACCGTAGGTGTCCGACTGCAGTCCAACATACGACTTCCTGTTGAATAGCGTTCCGGGAACAAGTTCCCGGCCATTGTTTAGCAGGTACTCGTTCTGAAGATCGAAGATGGTGTGTAGTCCGCCACCGAGGTCCTCAACTCCCTTTATGCCGAAAATGTCGGGTGAGTGCGTGTTTGCCTCCTGGAACAGTGCGTGTCCTCCGACATTGCTGATGTACTGTATTGCAGTGTCCGCGATGCCATATAAGGTGACGCTGGATTGCGCGTTGGCGGCACCGGTCACAGAAAGTGCGACGATCGCGCCTGCCACCGTACGTCCAAAAATTGCCATGCCTTGTCTCCGAACCGGTTGTTACTCTTCCGAAGAAGTTATCTGGATAAAAGGAGGATAAGAAATTTGTACTACTGATGAAATGAGATGCTAAAAATTTCAACGTTCACTTCGGCTGCTCGCTAGCCCTCAATCGCTCAGCTTGCCGGTATTGCATTCAACAATAATGAATGCGATAATCTATGTTGAACACTATAGGGGCCGCCCCTGGACGTGTCAACATGACGACCGTCCGTAGAAACCCGGGGCGGTGATTTTTAGTGACTTCCATAAGGCCGAAAAATGACCAGTGTGATTGCGAGGCGCGGCATTCAGTCTGTCGAGATTGCGTTCCGAATCCTTTCGGCGTTGCAGACGAGTGAGCGGGCACTCCCTCTGAAGGAGATTGCTGCGCTGTCCGAACTGTCGCCGAGCGCGACAAGCAACTACATGATCAGTCTGGTGCGGACCGGGCTTGCGTCGGCAGACGAAAAGCCGGGGTGCTACAAGCTCGGGCCGGCATCGCTTGCTTTGGGTATGAGCGCGATCAACCAATTGGACGGATTCGATATCGTTCGTCGGGAGGTGGTCGCTTTGCGAGAGGCAACACTGAGTGGCGCGGCCGTGACCGCATGGACCGAAGATGGACCGGTGAGTCTCTTCAAGCAGGAGGGGCAGACGCGCAGCATTCTCGAACTGAGAACAGGCCTGATTCCGCTGGTCACGACTGCGGCGGGAAAGCTGTTCATTGCCTGCCTTCAGCCTGCGCGCACCGACGATCTCATCAGCCGCGAACGGTCTGCGGAACAGAAATGGAGTCCGGCTTCCTTGCGGGAGGAAGCGATCACTGAATTGCGCACCTGCGGCTTCACAACGGTTCATCGCGGGGACATGGGTTACGTGTCTGTCGCGGCCCCTATCTGGGACAGGGATGGAGATCTCCGATTTGCCATCAGTCTCATCGGATCGCCCGCAACACTGAACACGGACATTGAAGGTAAAGAGATAAAGGCGCTGCTCGATAGCGCGGTTCGAGCTACGGTTGCACTGGGCGGAAAAGTCCCCAGCAAAATTGGGTAGAAGCCAGTCGCTCAATATCGATGCGCCATCTGTCTCGGCGAGCGATTGCGACGGACACGTTTGGGCCTGTTATTAGCGTGAACAGGCGCTAAAGCGAGGGCGGCGGCTTGCGCCGCGGCCTCCTCATTGCATTCGTGGCTCCGTCAGTCTGTCCCGGCTGCGGCGGCTGCCAACACGATTGAATTGAATGCCTCCGGCGCTTCAAGCTTCGGCATGTGGCCGATGGCATCGAGTACGTGGAGTGTCGAATCGCGAGCAGCCTCGTGAATCGGCCTGGCATGGCTGTCGATTGGAGCGACGCGGTCCAGGTTTCCGATAATGACGGTGATCGGCGCCTCGATCGAACGAACGATGGATGGCGTATACGCAGAGACGAGCATGTCTACGGCGTGTTCCCAGCCTGTAGGAGTCACCGCGTCTCTCAGCCGGGATACGACCGCGCGAACCAGGGGGCCGGCGTTCGGAGCGACCAGAGCATCGACCACTGCGGCGCGTGCCTCGGTCGATTGTGCCGTTGCGCTTCGCATCAGGACTTCTCGCGCCAGGTCGCGCTCCGTACCGGATAGATGTCCTCGTGCAACGTTGGGCGCGCTCAACACGAGGGCACGCGTGGCCGACGGGAACCGCGCCGCAAACGTTGCGGCGATGACACTGCCCCATGAACTGCCTACGACGGTTGCACGCGATATGCCGAGCGCAGACAGCAGGGCCATGAGCGCATCGGCGTAATCCGCGGCGGCCGGAGTGCCGATCGCAAATGGGCTGCTTTGTCCATAGCCGGGAGCGTCCCAGGCGATCACGCGATGGCTCCTGCTCAGTGCGGCGAGCTGCGCGCGGTATCCCGCCGAGCTCGAACCAATGCCGTGCAGCAGCACGATGACGGGTGCGCGCTCGTCGCCCGCGGCCCGATACGTGATGACCCGTTTGTCGCCGAGTGTGGGGAGGTTCAATGATGCCTGTTCGACGGCGGGCAAGGAGGATTCAAGTAGATGGCTATCTGTTTCAGTCATGATTGAAGTTTGGCCGGTATATCAGTCGCTTTAAGTTAGGCAAATACCAATTCACGCTTCTCTCAATGCAGCGGAAATCTCATGCGCGGCGGCCCTAAGGGCTTCTGCACATGGACCCTCAGCCGCGGCGTCGAAATGCTCTGCCGGGCCGATCGCCGTCAGTGCCAGCACGGCAAGTCCGCTCGGGGAAAGAATGGGCACGCTGATGGCGTTGGCGAGCACCCGGTCGTCATAAAACGGCCCAGGACGCCTCGTCGCGACATGCGAAGCCCTTACGGATTCAAGTACGCGTGCGAGCGATTCCGCGGTGAGGGGCAGTTCGCCAGAAGCTTGTCGCTCGTTGTCACGCAGCTCCGCCGTTACGAATCGATCGACCGCTTCGGGCGGAAGGAATGCTGCCAGGGCCAGGCCTGAAGCGGAGGAAGTCACGGGAAGCACAAGTCCCAGCGGCAGGTCGGCGGTCACAGGCGTTGTTGCGGCTTGCCACGCGATTACCGTGGGACCGTGATTGCCCCACGCTACCAGTGCAAGTGTCTTGTCCAATGTATGCGCGAGCCGCAACATGGCGCGGCTGGCCAGCCGGACGGCATGTGGTTGCGATTTCATCGCACCCTTCGTTCCGACTGGCGCGACGCCGAGGTCATGCGGGTCGGCGACCAGATACTGGCCGCCGCCGAATACCAGGGGGCGCCGCGTGCTCTGGCGAATGCAATCCACCGACCCGACAAAAATCACATGGTCTCCGCCTGGATAGCGGGAGACCACCTTGCACTCGAGCCATGCGCTGCAATCGCGCAGTAGCGGCAGGCCGTCAACCCCAAGGTCATAGTCGACGCCAGAGAATTTGTCCGGTGAGCGGGCCGCAAAGTGATTGGCGAGGTCGTATTGGTGCTCAGCCAGGATGTTGACGGTGAATCTCCCTGCATCCTTGAACGCCGAATGGCTTCCCGCGCAGGTCGCCTGGCTCCATAGAACGAGGGGCGGGTCCAGGGAGACCGAGGAGAACGAATTTGCGGTGAGACCGTGCATTCCTCCCTCGGCATCGCGGGTGGTGACCACGGTGACGCCGGTTACAAAGGACCCCAATACGTCCCTCAACTGGCGTTTGTCGAACGTCCTGATTGAAGGATGTTCGTGGTCTAACAAAGCGCTGCCGGTCATGACAGAACCTTTTGCAACTCGCTGAACGCCGGCATGACGGACTCGTGAAACAGCCCGATGGATGTCTTTGCTTCGGAAACGGACATGTCCCCGAACATGAACGTGCCGATGAGGTAGTTGAACCCCCCTTCGTGCGCTTGCTCCAGCAGTTTTTCCCGAACGGTTTCCGGTCGGCCCACCACGGCAAGGCCCGACTCCAGGAGCGGCTCGATTGTCGGCGGAAGCTTTTGGTTGGCCGGTTCCGTGCCGTGCTTCTTCCAGAGCTTGAAAAAGTTCGGATGGAAGACCGACCATGCCCGCGAGGCAATTTTCATCGCTTCCTGGTCCGTCTCCGCGACAACGATATAGCGATTCACGCCGATGAGCGGCTCAGGGGCGGACGGATGCCGTTTGCCGAATTCTTCGCGATATCGATCGGTGATAGCCCTGACTCGCTGCACCGGGCCGCCGCACACAATGTTCATCTTCTCCTGGGCCGGCCAGACCGTCGACTCCGGCGACGCCAGCGCGTACCAGGTCGGAGGGGGCGTCTGCAGCGGCTTGAGTTCGATCGGCATGTCGTTGAATTGCCAGAACTGTCCCTTGTAATCGAGGGTATCCGAGCTGAGATACCGCTTGATGATTTCATACGACTCGACGTACCTGGCCTGAGCCGTGGCCGGATCGATACCGAGCGCCTCGATTTCGTGGGGCGAGGCGCCTCGCCCCACGCCATACTCCAGGCGGCCACCGCTCAGATTGTCGAGCATGCAGATTTCTTCAGCAAGACGGACGGGGTGGTGGATCGGGAGAATGTAGACCAGCGGAGACAGGCGCAGTTTCCTGGTGCGCTGCGCAGCAGCGGCAAGAAACACGCTTTGCGACGGGCAAGCACTTAGCGTGGTCGCATGGTGTTCCGACATGTGATAGCAATGGAAGCCGAGCCTGTCGTAAAGCTCGATAATTTCCATTCTATCTTCGTACTGCTTATGAAGTGGCAGTCCATTGCGATCGTTTTGATCAAATATACCGAATTTCATCGATTTTCCAGTATGGTGTGAAGTGAGCGATCTTCTGACCTAGCGTGCCGAAGACTTGCTGAATACCTGAAAGATGTTCTCTTCCGGGTCCTTGTACGTGACAACGACGCCGTGCGTGCCCATGTCGCGCTGCGCGAGCAGCTGGCCACCCGCGGACAGGATTTTCTGCCGCACCTCGTCCTGGGTTTCCCCGGCGACCTGGAAGACGGGCACGGCCCCGACGGCTCCTTCTGCCGCTTCCTCTGCCGAACTCAGTGCAAATGCGCTGCGTTGCTGACGGAATTGAGTCCACTTGTTCCCGTCGCGAAACTGGACAGGCATCCCCAGCGCCGACACATAGAAATCTTCCAGCCTGACAATATCCTTCGCGACGAAATAGACGGTTTGTATGTCAGCTTCTGCCATGGCAGCACTCCGGTAAATTGTTATGGCGGGATTGATGTGACCGCTTCGCCGAGGAGCGTCACGCTGTCTGTTGTTCTTTCAGTCCAAGCTCGTCGCTCATGATTTGCCGAATCAGGTACTTCTGGATTTTTCCCGTCACGGTGGTCGGAAACGAGTCGACAAAGCGGATGTATTTGGGGACCTTGTAGTGTGCTATCCGGCCCTTGCAAAAGTCGCGGACAGTGTCGTCGTCGAGAGCCGTCCCGGGATTGACGACGATCCATGCGCACAGTTCTTCGCCGAAATGTTTGTCCGGTACGCCGACCACCTGCACGTCAAGCACGCCCGGGCAGGTGTACAGAAACTCTTCGATTTCCCGGGGATAAAGGTTTTCACCGCCGCGGATGACCATATCCTTGATTCGTCCGACGATGTTGACGTAGTCATCCGAACCCATCGTGGCGAGATCGCCCGAGTGCATCCAGCCTTCGGCGTCGATTGCCTCGCGCGTCCGGTCCGGCTGGTTCCAGTAGCCACGCATGACCGAGTAGCCACGGGTGCAGAGTTCTCCGGTCTGGCCGCGCTCCACGGTCTGGCCGGTCAGCGGGTCGATAATCTTTATCTCGAGGTGAGGCAACACCTGACCGACCGTGGATACCCGCTTCTCGACCGGGGTATCCGTCATGCTCTGGCAACTGACGGGACTCGTTTCCGTCATGCCGTAGGCGATCGTGATCTCGGGCAGATGCATTTCGCCGACAACCCGCTTCATGATCTCGATAGGGCACGGCGAACCGGCCATGATGCCGGTGCGCAGACTGCTCATATCGAACTCCGCAAAGCGGGGGTGATTGAGTGCTGCGATGAACATGGTCGGCACCCCGTACAGCGCCGTGCATTTTTCTGCCTGTACGGTCTCCAGAACGGCTTCGGCGTCGAAGCGCTCCGCGGGGTAGACGATCGTCGAGCCATGAGTCAGGCAAGCCAGATTGCCCATGACCATGCCGAAGCAGTGGTACATCGGGACCGGGACGCATACTCGATCCTCGTGGGTGAGCTTCATGCACTCGCCCACGAAGAAACCATTGTTCAGGATGTTGCGATGACTCAGCGTAGCGGCCTTCGGAAGCCCCGTCGTCCCGCTGGTGAACTGGATGTTGACGGCATCGTCCGGGCGCACGGTACGGCGTACGTCCTGAAGCAATGCGCTGTCTGAGGGGGCGAAGCGGAGCAGGTCGGAGAAGCGTTGAGCGCCAGCTTCGTCCGGGCAGTCAGCCTCGTCTATCCACCAGATCGTCTCGAGGCTCGGGAGCCGCGATTTCCCCAGCTCCCGCAACATATTCAAATACTCGCTCGACCGGTATCGGACCATCGTCACGATGGCCTTGCACCCCACCAGGTTGAGTGCATGCTCCAGCTCCGAGGTCCGGTAGGCCGGGTTGATGTTGACGAGTATCAACCCCGCCTTTGCCGTAGCCAATTGCAGTAGCAGCCAGGCGATGTTCGTGTGGGACCAGATGCCGATCCGGTCGCCCGGCTCGAGCCCGGACTCGAGAAGCGCAGCCGCAAGCCGGTCCGACTTTTCGCGAAGTTCGCCGTAGCTTAGCTGGACCCCTTCGTGCCGGCTGACTACCGCAACGTGTTCGCCCATGTTGCTGGCGATCTCGTCGAATGAATCGCCAATGGTTTTGTCGATCAGCGCCGGGAAATGCGATCCACTCTCATACGAAAGTGTCTTCATCGGTGTCCTCCACGCAATTGGCTTGTCTGACGGCTCATTTGCCGAGAAAAACGACCGGCTCGGGCTCTTCACCACGGGCGACGGCTTCTGCACGTGCGGTTCGTCCTTTCCTTGCGTCCTCCGTCATGTGCAGCCCCATGGTGAGGTCGAGGACTAGCGCGTCGGCACCTGGCACACCGCCGCCCGACCATGCCTTGAGGAGGGCGCGAATGGCGCCATACGAGCGCGTAGGGCCGTTGGCAAGCTTGATGGCGAGATCCTCGGCGACATTCTCGACCTGATCTTCGCCGACGACGAAGGCGGCAACGCCGAGCTGACCGGCGGTCGCGCCGGACATGGGTTCGCTCAGCATCGCGTAGCGCGCTGCATACGCACGGCCCACTCTGTCTGCCAGGCGCTGCACGCCGCCCGCGACGGGTGCCGAGCCAACGGACGCTTCAATGCACCGGAAGGTGGCGTTCTCCGCCGCGACGATGAAGTCGCAAGCAAGAGCCAGCTCGAATGCGCCGCCGAATGCCGCGCCGCGCACTGCGGCAATCGTGGGAATCTGGAGGGCTTCGATTGACCGATAGGTATGGTGAATCTGCGATATGAACGTTCGCCAATCGTCGAAATCTTTGTCGATGAAATCGAGGACGTCGCCGCCTCTGCTGAAATCGGAGCCCTGTGCGCGGATCAGGAGCGACCGGATATCGGCCTTGCTGGCTTCCCGGACAGCCTTCTCAAGGCAGTCAGCGAAATCAGCTGCGATGAGATTTGAGGGAGGATTGGCCAACACGATGTGGCCTACGTTCTGACGACGTTCAAAATAGATACTATCCATTGAAAGGAATCCTTAAGAAATGGTGGCGATCCTGAAAACCTCGATGTCTCCTGCCAGGTGCTACGCTGGATGCGTTCAACAATAGTGAACGCGTACAGCATTGTTGTATATTAGGATGTCGGCGGAGGCGTGTCAAGCCATTCGCCGATGACGGCACGCTTGGGATCGGACCTCGGGTCCAAAGCCGGAAAGCGGCGGCGTGAAGCGATGCGCTAAGTGTTGGCGTTCAGGCGATACGAATCCGACGCTTATCGCGCGGGCTTTTATCGTTCTACGAAGCGCAAAGGTGCTTTGCGATTCAGGACGTGCGCGAACTATCGCTGTGGATATAGCATTCCTAACGGGTCGAACCGTCGGCAATTTCAGTGGTTACCGACAATGCAACACAGGAGCTTCATCGTGACGAAAACGAACACGCCCGGTACGTCAGCGCTCGACTATTTGCGCGAAAACCTGGCGGCTGGCGCGCTCGCCCTCCCGGCTGATGCGCTCGAACAGCTGGACGGCACGATTTGAACTCGCGCAGGGCGGAGCTGCGCTTCGCATGACGTAGCCGGGAGAGTCCGGCATAGGCGGTATTGGAGAACGTAATGAAGGCGATTGGTTATACAGCGAAGGGTGGCGTCGAGGTTTTGACCGACCTTGAACTTCCGGTGCCGGAATCTGGCCCGCACGATTTGCGAGTCGCCGTGAGGGCGGTGTCGGTGAATCCTGTCGATGTGAAGCGCCGTCGCTGGGAAGATCCTTCGGAGGGCCCACTTGCCAGAGTGTTGGGCTACGACGCGGCCGGCGTTGTCGAAGCAGTTGGACGCGACGTCACCCTTTTCAAACCGGGCGACGAAGTCTTCTACGCGGGCGCGATGGATCGCCCCGGGACAAACTCGGAGTTTCATCTTGTCGACGAGCGGATCGTTGGGCCTAAGCCCGCCTCATTGTCGTTCGCCGAGGCGGCGGCCTTGCCGCTCACTTCGATAACTGCATGGGAAATGCTCTTCGACCGCATGAAGGTGCCGCGCGGCGTGCGCACACCCGGCGGCACGCTGCTTGTTCTGAACGGAGCAGGTGGCGTCGGCTCCATGCTGATCCAGCTAGCGAACTGCCTCACGGGCCTTACTGTCATCGCTACTGCATCCCGGCCCGAAAGTGTCGAGTGGGTACGCAAGCTCGGCGCGAAGCACGTTGCCGACCACAGCAAGCCCATCGACGAAGCGCTGCACGCAATCGGCTTCAGTGGCGTGGACTATATCGGGGCGATCACGTCGATGCCTGGCAGCGCCCCCAGTCTTGCTCGCGCGATGAACCCCCAGGGCCATATCACGCTGATCGACAACTTCGACGACAGCATTGCGCCGTTCAAGCCGAAAAGCATCACTGTTTCGTGGGAGATGATGTTTACCCGGTCGTTGTTCCAGACAGCGGACATGGAGGCCCAGCACCGCCTGCTGAAAGAAGTGTCGGCAATGGTCGATGCCGGTGTGCTGCGGACGACACTCACGCACGTGGAAGGGCCCTTGACGGCAGCGAATCTTCGCCGGGCCCACGAACGGATCGAAACGGGCAGGGCGATCGGAAAAACTGTGCTGGAAGGCTTCCAATGATGATTGTCGCTTCCGTATGGCGTGGTCAGTGCTCACCGCTGCGTGGCAAGGCTCGGCCGTCGTGGGTGAACTGTGATGCCGCGAAGTGACACATTGAACTTCGAACCTGGCACTCTTGCAGTTGCGGTCGCGATGCTTGCCCAGTCACGCCCATTGCGGGTCATGGACTCGCCTTGACATTATATTTTCCGGTTGTATAGTAATGCGACGAGACGTGCCCAGAACGACACGACTTGCAAGTCGACGCTTGCCGGGTCGACTGCGCAATATGCGCAAAGATGCTTTGCTACGAGAATCGCCACAACAGTCTTCAGCACCGGTTCGGCTGCTGACACAAAGGATGACTGAACGATGTGGAAAGCAATGGTGGATGCATTTGCTCAGGAAAATGAACCGGAATCGTTCCGGGTTGTGCAGTCCGCGACCGGTCGAAAGACCGGGAGACAACCGCAGGCTGCAACGGACGATCTCCGGAACATCATTCTTGAAGCTGCGGTAGCGCTGTTCTATCGCCGGCCTATCGAGTCGCTAAATGTCGAACGGCTCGCCAATCAAACGGGACTCAGCAAGAGGCGCATCTATCGGATTTTCGGATCACGTAAGGCGCTTTTACAAGCTTACGCTGACTTGCTTTGTGATCGTGAGCGTGCGCGGTGGCGGGAAGCTGGACATCGATCTGGCGAGGAGCCTGTCCAACACTTGCTCGAACTCTTTATCGATGTCGCCGTCGAACTGGCTTCCGATGGTTATCAGCGTGGACAATCCAAAACGTCGGCGGTACTGTTCACTGACGAAGAGCATCCTGTCAGGCTATTGCGTACCAGTCTTGGTCGCGAGTTTCGAGCACTATTGATGAAATTGGCCGTTGCCGCAAATGCAGTGGACGCTGAGGCATTGGCGGATACGTTGATGATGCTTTGGGAAGGTGCATCATCCAATTCCAAATCGACCAGCGATGCCCGGCGCGTTGCTCAGCGTTTGCCTACCTTGGTGGACCACATAGTCAAGAGCTACGTTCCAGGTCCAGGTCCAGGTGCAGGGAGCAAGCGGCCTCTTTCGCAAACCGATTGACGGTGACGCGCTCATACAGTTCGTGAACAACCTGCGTTAGACGTTTCTTCTCATTGAGGCCGCTCCAGAAATCGCGCATACGAAAATTGCTGGTCTTCTCACTCGCAGGTATCTCAAAGATTGACCTGAATCTCTTCGTTGTCGTCTTCGCTAACTCGCTCACCTGCTCGCAGGGCGCTTGCGGTACGTGTGTGACGCGTGTTGTGACCGGAACGCCTGACCACCGGGACCTTTATCTTACTGACAAGGAGAGGGCACAGAACGATCCGTTCATGCCCTGCTGCGCGAGGGCGTTTAGCCGGGTGTTGGTGCTAAACCTTTAATCCGCCAACAGTGTAACTAACGACTGTTGTGGGCCGGTCGCCGCGTAGCTTTAGTTCGGGATTTCGGCGCAACTTTTTCGGTGTCTTCGATTGCCGGGACGTTCAATTCCTCTATCAGGGCCAACGTACGCAAACAGAATTCTGTACCACCAGCCCGCTCGGCTTCCGTAAAGTGCGCCATCGCCGGAGCGATCGAAGACGCTTCCGCAAGCTTCACAATCGCCTTTTCGACAACGTCGAGGCCCTTCCTGGTCAGAAGAACGATCGACCCGCCGCCGTGACTGGGATCGGACTGGCGTTCGACCATGCCGAGGCTCGAGAGCCGATCAATCTTCTTGGTTATGGCGCCCGAAGTAACGAGTAGCGAGCGGTACAGATCGGTCGGTCGCTTTGCATAGGGGTGGCCGCTGCGACGCAGCGCCAGCAGGACACGCATGTCTGAGCCGCTGATACCCCACCGTTCCTGGCACATCTTGTCAAACGTAAGTTCGACGAGCGTACCGAGGCGCATAAAATAAATCGCCAGCAGGAAGTTCGAAAGATCCAGATTTCTGTATTCCCTTTGCCACTGCTCGGTGATGAACTCGACGTGGCTGCTACCCGGAGAATGTGACTTCGCGGCAGCTTCTGCGCGGCCGGCGTCGGCCTCGGTCGAGACAGTCTTCTTGCGGGTTCGAGCGGAAGTGGTTTTCTTGGTGGCGGCTGGGCTCATCTCGGAGGCTTCCTGGGAAGGTCATGCAATTCCGGCCGATTGTAACAAGGCTCGGGAAACCAGTCCGCCAGTGCTCGTGCAAAACAGCGAAAGATTTCAATTTGCCCCTGAGCCGACATGGCGCGTACTTCGTCGGGTGATCGGAGGTCACATTCCCCAAGCGAGACGACGGAACCCATGTCGGCCGATTGTTGACGCATCTGCAACAGAGAGTTGGGAAATTAGTACTTACCCTGATGATTCCAGCCCTTTAGACTGCATTCAGCTATGGCAAAGAAGCTCCTTTGCAGCGCCACCAACAAAAATCGCTGAGGTATGTCGTCATGAAGTCGTTCACCAGGATGGTTCTTATTGCTGCCCTTTTTGCAGCACCCGTTGCGTCGTTCGCACAGTCCAGTCAGCCGGTAAGTCGTGAGCAGGTGCGTGCCGAACTGGCGCAACTCGAGAAGGCTGGCTACGATCCGCACGACTGGATTCACTACCCCGAGAATCTCCAGGCAGCTGAAGCAAAAGTTGCAGCGCAGAACGCCACAGCCCAGGCCGCCGTTTCGGGATTCGGCGGTGCTGCTGACGGAACGTCTCGTTCGGGCGCATCAAGCGGTCTGTAATATTGGGTGTAAAGGCGCGATTTTCGACAATCGCGCAATTTGCGGCTGAGGCTTCCCACCTGTATCGGTGGGAAGCTTCAGCCGTTTTGCTTTATGTGCGTCCGTCAGCCTTATTTGGGTTGCTTTGACTAATCCCTATCGTTCTGCCGAAAGCAACGATCCATTGCAACCGTGGAGATATGCGCATAAGCATTTCGGCCGTAGCCTTCACGTCGAGTTGTCATTTCATTTCGGGAGCTCGTCATGGATCGTTTCAAATTTCTTCCGCTTTTAGGCCGCATTCTGATCGGTGCGCCGTTTGTCATGAGTGGGCTGGGCAAACTCGCGGCGTACGGTGCGACGGTTGGCTATATTGCCGCCATGGGTCTGCCGGTGCCGCCACTCGCATTCATTCTTGCCGTGCTGACCGAGTTGGGCGGGGGCCTTCTGTTGCTGTCGGGCTACAGGGCTCGCGTCGTGTCGTTGGCAATGGCGGTATTCTGCGTGGTCGCTGCAATGTTCTTTCACCACAACTTCGCCGATCAAAACCAGATGATTCACTTCCTCAAGAACGTGATGATGGCCGGTGGCCTTCTGCAGATCACTTACTTCGGTGCCGGCGCCTTCAGCCTGGATGCGCGCTCCGGGCGGACAGCTTCCGGTGTTTCGGTTCAGAACGCGAGCTAGGAAGACGTTTCCGATGAGACGGGCGCCTGACCGGCCGGATCGTCGTAGCGGCTTCGGCCCTCGCTGCAATACTGTGCGCGTTGTCGGGCGCACATCATTTCCCACAGTGGTATCACCGCAGATATAGGAAGGAGATCGAAATGTCGAAAGTTCTGGTTCTATATTATTCCTCGTATGGCCACGTCGAAGCCCTGGCGGACGCCGTCGCCGAAGGTGCACGCTCGGCAGGCGCCACGGTCGACGTCAAGCGGGTGCCGGAGACTGCGCCGGAGGAGGTGGCCAAGGCCGCCTACTTCAAGCTCGACCAGCAGGCGCCGGTTGCGACCGTTGCCGAACTCGCCAACTACGACGCTATTGTCGTCGGCACGCCGACCCGGTTCGGGCGCATCTCATCGCAGATGGCGGCGTTCCTGGATCAAGCCGGCGGCCTGTGGATGAGCGGTGCATTGAATGGCAAGGTCGGCGGTGCGTTCACGTCGACGGCGAGCCAGCACGGCGGCCAGGAAACGACGCTGTTCTCGATCATTACCAATCTGCTGCACTTCGGCATGACCGTTGTCGGCCTTCCGTACAGCCACCAGGGGCAGATGACGCTGGACGAAATCGTCGGTGGTTCGCCGTACGGCGCCACGACGATCGCCGGTGGGCAAGGTCAGCGCCAGCCGAGCGCTATCGAGCTCGCCGGCGCTCGCCACCAGGGCGAACTGATCGCCCGGACGGCGAACAAGCTGTTTGGCTGAACGTCAGGCCTATTCGCACCGTTGACGCGCGCATGAGACGGCCAGGTGGAAATCCGCCTGGCCGACACGGGTCTGGAAAGCGAATGCACCGGGATACAGGCCGTCGTTCGACATTGGCTGAGGACCGGTGCCATTGACAACCATTAATTCGAAAGAGCTGACCATGCAACGTTCGACAACTGAAAGTGCGTTGGGAGATTTCGTCGTAACCCATCCGCTTGACCCGGAAGATGCGCGGATCACCGCCGCGGCGCGAGTCATGGCGAGCCCCATGAAAGGCAAATTGAGGGGTATCGAAGCACGCGAGCCATTCGATGCCATGATGGAGCGCGTTTTGCCACGCGACGACGTGACCTTCGAAGCCGACACGGTTGGCGGCATTGCGGGGTTCTGGGTTCATCCTGCGCGTGCCCGGTCTGACGAAGCGATCCTCCATCTGCACTCCGGATGGTTCAACCTGGGAAGCGCCAAAGCATTCCGTCACCTTGTTGGGCACATCGCCGCGAGGGCGGGCGCGAGCGCATTTATCCCGGACTATCGGCTTGCGCCTGAGCATCTTTTTCCCGCGGCCGTCGACGATGTACTGGCGTCTTACCGTGGCCTTGAGGAAAGGGGAATTCGCCGGATTGCCATCACGGGCGACTCTGCCGGAGGCAATCTCGCCCTGGTACTCGCCTCACGCGTCTCCGCCGACGCGGCCACCGCAAAGGCGGCGCTTGTTGGCGTGGCGGCGCTATCGCCGGTTACCGATCTGACGCTCTCGGCCGAGACGTATGTGACGCGCGCGGATGCCGATCCGTATTTCACCCTTCCACAAGTCGCGGAACTGGTGCATGCCTATCTGGGGAGTGCCGATCCGAAACTTCCGCTGGCTTCGCCTCTCCACGGGCAGTTTTCCGGCTTGCCCCCCGTTCGCATTCACGTCGGCGACGACGAGGTCTTGCTCGATGATTCGCGCAGCTATATCGAGCGTGCGATTGCCGCCGGAACCGATGCCCGGCTCGATGTCTGGATGGGGATGCCGCACGGCTTCGCCGGCAGCATTGGAAGTCTGAAGGCGCCGGCACAAGCGCTGGATGCCATCGGCAGGTTTCTCACGGAGAAACTGCTGGCAGGCGCCGACCCGCATACTGCACGCTGAATCCGCGGAGAAAGATGTGCTAGCTGCGGGCCACCGTTCACCGCTCTAGCGCTGCCGGCTCTGACCTTCGAATCCTGCCACGAGCGCATCGAGCAGGTGACGCACGGCCGGAACCATGCCTCGGCGCGTGGGGAAGATCGCATGCACAAGGCCCGGCGTGGTAGCCAGACCTGGCAGCAGGTGCTGCAGGCGGGCGGCCTGAATATCGGCCTCAACCAGCTCTCTCGGCAGCATTGCCACACCGATGCCAGATATCGCCGCCACCCGAAGGCTCGCCAGGTCGTCGGTCGCGAGGCGAGGCTGATGCGCCCATGAGGTCACGCGCCCCTCGACGTCGACCAGATTCCACACAAATCGCTCGTTGCTGCTCGCCATGGAGAGGGTGGGCCATTCCTTAACGGATTCGATCGAGCTGGGCACCGGATGGCGCGCCGCCAGTTCGGGACTGGCAACCAGAATGTGGATCGACAAACCCAGCTGGCGGACGGCGAGATCGGTGTTTTCCAACGGTGGCAGCCTGACCCGGATGGCAAAGTCCAGGCCTTCCTCGACGACATCCACGCGGCGGTTGGTTGCATCCAGCAGGACCTGGACATCAGGGTTGTCTTCTACGTATCGCGCGATGATCGTAGAGATGCCGGACTCCAGTAAAGCGACGGGACAGGCGATACGGACGGTGCCCTGCGGCTTGGAGCGCGTGCGGTCCACGATCTCTTTCGCGGCCTTTGCTTCCGCCACCAACGCAAGGCAATGCTGGTGGAACTGCCGCCCGGTTTCCGTCAAGGAAAGGCTCCGGCTGGTGCGATTGAGCAGGCGAACGCCAAGTTCTTCTTCCAGTGCGCGAACGCGCCGGCTGAGTTTCGACGTCTGTAAGCCGAGGCCGCGCGCGGCCGCCGTGTAGCTTCCACGCTCGACCACCTCTGCGAAGAGCCGAAGATCATTGAGGTCAATGATTGCGTTCATAGGCGGGCTTCAACTCCTTCTAATCGTTCTATCAGTGGCAATGAAGCGTTTCATTGTAGGAGATATGCGCGAGTTCATTGCGAATATAGCATTCATCCCATCACTGCATCACCTGTATCAGCGCTGAATTCGGTCGGTTGTACAGGTGACAAGCGCCGCATTGGCGGCGGCGGGAAATGGTGGCGAGAAACGGAGGCGAACATGCTCACACACAGGCGTTGGGAATCACTGGACACGGCGAACCGAGATTGGCTGCGCGCGAAATACCATTTCGCGGTGAGCGCCGACGGCAATCCCGACCATGCCGCCCTCGGTCCCCTGATTGTCTGGAACGACGACGAGATCGCGGTTGGCAGCGGTTTCCCCATGCACGGGCATCGTGACATGGAAATCATCACCTATGTGCGCCAGGGCCTGCTCGGACATCGAGACACCCTGGGGTCCGAGGGAACCATCCGCGCAGGCGATGTCCAGGTCATGAGCGCGGGCACGGGCATACGCCACGCCGAATTCAACAGGGGCGACGTGCCGCTCAAGGTCTACCAGATCTGGCTGCTGCCCCGCAAAGCCGGTGGTGAACCCGCATGGGATACCAAGCCGTTTCCAAGAGGCGACCGGTCAGGGCGCTTCGTAGTCCTGGCCAGCGGGTTCGCCGGCGATGAAGGTGCGCTGCCTATTCGCGCCAATGCGCGTGTGTTCGGCGCAATGCTGAAGGCGGGCGAAAGCGTTCGACACGAGTTGAGTCCAGCGCGTCGTGCCTATCTCGTCGTGGCCTCGGGACGCATCGAAGTGAATGGCGAGCCCGTTGGGCCGCTGGATGGCGTGGCGATTACGAAAGTCGCCGCGGCACAGATTTCTGCTCTTGAAGATTCCGAGCTGGTGATGGTGGACGCCGGCTAATTCCCTTTCTCTTAATCCACCTGCTTAAATTTATCTTAGGAGTTAGTCATGGAACGTTTTAAATTTCTTCCGTTGTTGGGTCGTATTCTGATCGGTGCACCGTTTGTCATGAGCGGGCTGGGCAAACTCGCGGCGTATGGCGCGACCGTTGGTTATATCGCGGCCATGGGTCTGCCCGTGCCGCCACTCGCGTTCATTCTTGCCGTGCTGACCGAGCTGGGCGGCGGCCTGCTGCTGCTGTCGGGCTACCGGGCTCGCACTGTGTCGCTGGGGATGGCGGTGTTCTGTGTGGTCACGGCGCTGTTTTTTCACCATAACTTCGCCGATCAAAACCAGATGATTCACTTCCTCAAGAACGTGATGATGGCCGGTGGTCTCCTGCAAATCACCTGGTTCGGCGCCGGCGCATTCAGCCTGGACGCGCTCACCGGCCGCACAGCTTTGCGTGTCTCGCCTGCGAACGCGAGCTGAAAAGTCTGATCCGCTGAGACGACCGGCTGACCAGCTGACCGGCTGGCTCGTCTCACCGGGATCGGCGCTCGCTGCAATGCCAGCGGCCGCCGCCATTCTGCTTACTTTCCCAACTGTGCAATGAAGGCGCGAGCGGCCGGCCCCGGCGGCGCGTCCTTGCGGTAAACAACCTTCATCGGCATCGCCACATCGCGCGGCAGGCCTTCAATGCGAATCGCCACGAGGGTGCCACTCTCAAGATCCTCCTTGACCATGTGCAGGGGCATATGGCCCCAACCCAGGCCGGCCTTCAGAAAGGCGTACTTGGCCCCCAGATCCGCGAGCCTCCATGTCGAGGCGGACAGCACGCCGAATTCGCGTCCCTCGGACAATGCGGTTCGGTCGCTGAGCACGAGTTGCACGTGCTTCTTGATTGCGGCAGCGGAAATGAGAGCCCGGCTATTTGCGAACGGATGAGCGGGACTGACGACCGTCACCAGTTTCAGCTCGCGCAAGGATTCGACCTGTAGTTCATCCGTCACGATCGGCAGCGTGCCGATCACGCCAATGTTGCAAATCCGGTCGAGCACCAGCTTCATCACACCGCCCAGCGCCTCGACATAGAGCCGCAGCGGCGTGTGCGGATAATCCTTCTGGGATTGGGCCGCCGCGCGCGTCAGACTATCCATGGGGTACATCACGTCCATCGCGACGGAGAGTTCGGGTTCCAGACCTTCCCGCATCGCGCGTGCTCGCGCCTTGAAACCATCAATCGTGTCGGCCACGGAACGGGCGTCGAGCAGCAAGCTCTTGCCTGCGTCGGTGAGCTGCGGGTAGCGGGCAGTGCGATCGAACAGCTTCACCTCGAGCTGTGCCTCGAGATTCGCCAGGGTCTGGCTGACTACTGATTGCGCGCGCCGGAGCTTGCGTCCGGCTGCTGAGAAGCTGCCTTCATCGACCGCCGCGATGAAGGTCCGAAGCTGGTCCAGCGTTACGCCGTCAAGCATATCCATCGCTCCAATCGATACCTGAAATCTAAAAATATAGGCTTTTCAGATGGAGTGCAAGCTCTTACCTTACGTGTATCGCGTTTTTACTAAGGCAGAGCCATGAACACCGACACAGCCGTACTCACCCCGATTCCAGAGACAACGCTGGCCCCGCGCCGGGTCGCATTCCGCACCACTGGCAGTGCGCACGGCGGCATTACGCGTCTGGCCAGTCCCTCCGATATCGGCGAGTTGATCAAGCCTTTTGTGTTCCTCGATCACGCCGTGGTCGTGCCCACCGGCAAGCCGATGTTCGGGATGCACCCGCACTCGGGCCTCGCAACACTCACCACCGTGCTGAGTGGCGGAATTTCCTATGCGGACACGACCGGCAAGAGTGGCGAACTTCCTGCCGGCGGCCTCGAATGGATGAAGGCCGGCAATGGCGTCTGGCATGACGGAAACGTATTGCCGGGCGAAGCCGTACGCCTTTTTCAACTCTGGGTCGCGCTGCCGCCCTCGCAGGAGAACTCGCCGGCGGAAAGCCAGTACATCTCGCCGGCCGAGGTTCAGCGGGATGGGCCGGTCCGCGTCATCATCGGCCGCCACGGATCGGCGACGAGTGACATCCGCGCGCCTGAAGGCATCAACTACTTCCATGTTGAACTGAACGCTGGGGATACGTGGCGCTACGTGCCGCCTGCGGGACACAACGTTTCGTGGCTGGCGATCGACAAGGGCCGGCTGACCGCATCCGAGCCGATCGAGGCAGGGGAGCTCGCCGTGTTCGAGGAATCCGACGGGGCGCCCGTTGAGCTGCATGCCGAGCACGCGACGTCCTTCGTCATCGGCTCCGCTATCAAACATCCCTATCCCCTGGTGCTCGGCCACTACTCGGTACATACGAGCGCAGACGCGCTTGCGCAGGGCGAGGCCGAGATCCGCCGCATCGGTCGCGATCTGGCCACGCAGCGCCGCGCCCGGTAAGCGCGGATACCGATGGAATGCGTGCCCGTCGTAGAAGTGGATCCCCGTAACGGTATGTAAGTCACGGCTTCCCCCGGCGGGCACGATTTCCTTGCGAGATCGCTGAGCCGGTTCACGCGATTTCGATACGTCACCGTGCGAATCCTAAAGCACGCCCGGACGAGCCGCGACACCATGGTCGAAGTTAAACCGTGGCCGCCGGCACATGTGCCTGCACGCCCCGTCACCGGGAGAAGGAGGCGCATCGTGAATTACCCCCACGCTCATTCAGGTTCGCTGCCGCCCAAGGGGGCGGCTACGTCCGTTGGGGCACGCCGGCAGGAGGCATCATGACCACGGCAGCGGACTATCTGGTCGATGCCCTGACGCAGGCCGGCGTGAAGCGCATTTACGGTGTCGTTGGCGACTCGTTGAACGGTATCTCCGATTCGCTCAGGCGTTCCGGCGAGATCGACTGGATCCACGTGCGGCACGAGGAAGGCGCCGCCTTCGCGGCCGGCGCGGAAGCGCATCTCACTGGTCAATTGGCGGTATGTGCGGGCAGTTGCGGACCGGGCAACCTGCACCTGATCAACGGACTATTCGACTGCCATCGCAGCGGTGTGCCCGTGCTCGCGATCGCCGCGCACATTCCCAGCTCGGAAATCGGCATCGACTACTTTCAGGCGACGCATCCGGAAATTCTGTTCAAGGAGTGCAGCCATTACGTGGAACTCGTGTCGCACGTCGACCAGTTGCCGCAGATTCTGACTCGCGCAATGCGGGCCGCGGTTGGACGGCGCGGCGTGGCGGTCGTCGTGATTCCGGGCGACGTCGCGCTGTCGCCGACGACCGCCAGGGTCGCGCCCTGGCTGGTGCCGTCGGCGCCGCCCGTGCTGCGCCCGGCCGACGAAGAGATCGCGCGCCTCGCGGATGTGCTGCACGCGGCATCGCGCGTGACACTGATGTGCGGCGCCGGCTGCGCGGGCGCGCACGACGAAGTGGTCGAGCTCGCGAAGCGCCTGAAGGCGCCGATCGTGCACTCGCTGCGCGGCAAGGAGCATATCGAACATGACAACCCATATGACGTCGGCATGACCGGCATGGTGGGGTTCGCGTCGGGCTACGCCGCGATGAAGGCGTGCGACATGCTGCTGCTGCTCGGCACCGATTTTCCTTACCGGCAGTTCTATCCTGAAGACGCCACGATCGCGCAGATCGACGTGCGTCCCGAAGCGCTCGGCAACCGCTGTTCGCTGGATCTTGGCCTCGTCGGCACGGTCAAGGACACGCTCGCCGCGTTGCTGCCGGTCCTCAAGGAAAAGACCGATTCGTCGCACCTCGACAGCGCGCTCGCGCATTACCAGAAGGCGCGCAAGGATCTCGATTCGCTTGCTGAGAGCAATCCGTCGAGCACGACGATCCATCCGCCGTATGTGACGCGGCTCGTGAGCCAGCTCGCGGCGGATGACGCGATCTTCACCTGCGATGTCGGCACGCCGATCGCCTGGACGGCGCGCTATCTGAAGCTGAACGGCCGGCGCCGGCTGATCGGTTCGTTCAATCACGGCTCGATGGCGAACGCGATGCTGCATTCGATTGGCGCCCAGGCCACGTATCCTGGCCGCCAGGTGATCTCGATGTCCGGTGACGGCGGCTTCACGATGATGATGGGCGACTTCATCACGCTGGTTCAGGCGAAGCTGCCGGTGAAGGTGATCGTGCTGAACAACGGCACGCTGGGCTTCGTGGAGATCGAAATGCGCGCATCGGGCTTCGTCGACACCGGCACCGAGCTCGTCAATCCGAATTTTGCGCGCATGGCCGAACCGATGGGCGTGAAGGGCATTCGTGTCGAGAAACCGCAGGAACTCGAAGGCGCGCTCGCGGCAGCGCTTGCCCACGACGGACCCGCGCTCGTCGACGTCGTTAGCGCGCGCCAGGAACTGATCATGCCGCCGAAGACCACTGTCGATGAAGCCTGGCATTTCGGCCTCTTCATGATGAAGGCGGTGATGGACGGACGCGGCAGCGAGTTGATCGATCTTGCGAAAGTGAACCTGACGCGCTGAACCTTGGCATCCGGAATGTCCGGTGCGCCAGGATCGCGCGTGCAGTTGAATCGAAATGCTTCATTGCCTGCCATCAGGGAGAGACGGCGATGTCGAGTGGTGTGCGCCGTAGGCGCCATGGATGGATGGTCCTGATGTCGTGCGCGACGTTGACGCTGACTGCGTGTAGCGACGCGCCGTCGGTCGGCGTGCTGGGCGCGTACTTTCCGGACTGGCTGTTCTGCATCGTGGGTGGCGTGCTGCTGGTCGTATGCGTGCACGTGCTGCTCTCGCGAAGCGGCCGCGGCGCCTGGCTCGCGCCGCCCGCTATTGTCTACCCGGCGCTGACGGTGCTGTTTTCCATCGCGCTCTGGGTAGCAGGCTTCAACCTTTAACCCCGTTGATCCTTTTGATCCCATTAACCTTTAGCTGACCGTGTGACCATGACTGCTGCCCAAAGCACGGACGCAGGAAAGCAGCGTCCGCGAACCTGGCCCGCCATGCTGCTGATCGTGCTGGCCGTGATCGCGATCATTGCCGTGATCTGGCGCGTGGATACCGTGCCGCGCACCGACGACGCCTATGCGTACGCCGACACGATCGGCGTCTCGCCCGAAGTCAGCGGCAAGATCGTGACGCTCGCGGTGCGCAACAACCAGGCGGTGAAGCAGGGCGATCTGCTGTTCGAGATCGACCCGCGGCCGTATCAGTTCGCGTTGCAGCGCGCCCAGGCGGCGCTCGCGCAACTCGATGCGCAGATTCCGCTGACCCAGCGCACCGTCAATGCACAAGGATTCAGTGCCGACGCGGCAAAGTCGGCGGTCGTGCGTGCGCAGGCCGCCGCAAAGCAGGCGGGCGACACGCTGGCGAGAACGGAGCCGCTGATCGCGAAGGGCTACGTCTCCGCCGAGGACCTGGACCGTGCGCGCACCGCGCAACGCGCCGCTCAGGCCGAGCTCACGGCCGCGCAAGCGCAGGCCCGCGAGGCGCAGGCGGCGGTCAGCAGCGTCGCCGCGCTCGTCGCGCAGCGCGCGGTGCTGACGGCTGAAATCTCCACGGCGCAACTCAATCTGGAATATGCGACCGTGCGCGCGCCGTTCGATGGCCGCGTCGTCGAGTTGCGCACGTCCGTCGGGCAATTCGTGTCCGCGCAAAAGCCCGTCTTCACGCTGATCGATACGCGGCATTGGTATGTGATCGCCAATCTCCGCGAGAACGAGCTCGGCAACATCCGGCCCGGCACCCGCGCGACCGTGTACCTGATGAGCAATACGCGCATCCGTTTCAGCGGTTCGGTCGACTCGATCGGCTTTGGCGTCGATCCGCAGGACGGCAGCGGCACCGCGAACGGTCTGCCGAACATTCAGCGCAGCATCAACTGGGTGCACGTCGCGCAACGTTTTCCGGTGAAGATACTGGTCGATCATCCCGATCCGCAGATGTTCCGGATTGGCACGTCCGCTGTCGCCGTGCTGCAGCCCGAACGTCGCGATAATCGTGACAATCGCGCGACGCCCAATGGAGCGCCGTCATGAGCGGGCTCGACGGCGTCGGGCGTCATCTCGCCTGGCCGCGGCCGCTCGGGCAACTGGCCGCGTTCCTGCGCTCGGAGCTTGGCGCGTTTCCCGGGCGCGCCAACCTGACCATGCGCAGCGTGCTCGGCTGCGCGATCGTGCTTGTCGTGTCGATGACCTTGCAGGTGCCCGAGCTGGCGGTGTCGCTGATAGTGGTGTTCTTCGTCACGCAGTCGAACATCGTGCTGACCCGCCTGGTCGCATTGATGGCCGTGATCGGCACGACCTGCGCGATCGCCTGCATCATCGGTATCTACAGGCTGACGTTCGATTACCCGCTGCTGCGCATCATCATCGCAAGCGCCATCTTTTTCTGCAGCGCTTATCTGATGCGGGCCGTGGCGAAACTGGGGCTGGTGTTCTTTCTCGTCTCGCTGATTGTGATTTACGCGCAGACCTTTGTCGATCAGACCGATAACGCGGAAGCGCTGGTGCGTGACTGTCTGTGGGTGTGGGTAGCGGTCAACTACGCGGTTGTCCTGTCCCTGATCATCAATACACTGTTTCTGCCAGCCGAACCGGAGCAACAGTTGCGCGCCGCCATGCAACGGCAGCTCGCGACGGCCCGTGCGCGGCTCGCGGTCATGATCGACGCGAATGCGCCGGCCGTGCGCATCGGCTCGCTCGATCTTGAGCGCGGCGCACTCGCGTTGCAGAAACTGTTGCGCTTTTCGACCATGCGTCACCACTACAGCGAGGAAGATGCCGCGGCGTGGTTGGCCTGCGTGACCGTGGTATCGCGCATCTTCGAAGCTGCGGCGGTGCTGCCTGAGCGCGCAGTCGCGCGCGACGCCGGGCAGATCGATGCCATCCGTGTGGTGCAGGACGAACTTGCGTCTCTCGATCACGCGATTGGCGACAACATGCGATGGCGGCATTGGGGCGCATCGCGCGAGGCGCCGGCATCGACCTCGATACCCGCGCTCGACGCGATGCAACGCGCGCTCAACGTGTTCTCCGATGCCACGCGGGGTGCCGTCGCGCCGACGCCGCCGGAAGATGCGGCCGCCGGCAGCGCAGCGGCGAAAGAGGAGAAAACGACGCAGGCGGCGAAAGCCGCGGCGCCTTCCGCGCAGCCCGAACCGGACGTCTTCGCGAATCCGCGTTACGCGCGCTTCGCGCTGCGTACGCTGTTCTCGGTACTGATCTGCTACGTGTTCTACAACGCGGTGAACTGGCCGGGTATCCACACGATCATGCTGACGTGTCTCGTGGTCGCGCTGCCGAGCCTTGGCGCGTCGAGCCGCCAGGGCGTGCTGCGGATCAGCGGCGCATTGATCGGCAGTGCCCTGGCGCTGTTCATGGTCGCGTTCGTGATTCCGCACCTGGAAAGCGTGACGGGGCTGCTGCTGATGAGCCTGCCCGTGATCGCGCTCGGCGCCTGGGTGTCGGCGGGTTCCGAGCGGATCAGCTATGCAGGAATCCAGATCATGTTTACGTTTGCGCTGGCCTTGCTTGAATCGTTCTCGCCGCCGTCGGGTCTCACTGAGATCCGCGACCGGATCGTCGGCATCATCCTGGGTGTCGGCGTGGCCACCTTCATCCAGATGTCGATGTGGCCGGAGCGCGAATCGGATGGCTTGCGTGCGCAACTGACGTCGATATTGCGCAAGATCGCGGCGCTGGCGCGTATCGAGGCGAAGGCGATGCAGAGCGGCCCACGCGCGGCGGATTCGGCGGCGGTGGTTGAAGCGTGGGCCATGGTCGCGGATTGCGAGATGGCGCTCGCGCGTGTCGCGCTCGAACCCGACTGGCGCGAGGGAGAGACGACACGTATTACGCTGCTGTCCCAGACGGTGCTCGCGCAGAGCCGGGCGATGCTTGTCGCGATCGAAGCGTTTCACCACGAGGCGATGAGCGGCGCGTCAACAGGTGCACCGATGGAGAGTGCTACAAAGTTTCAGTCGGCTGTCGCGGATGCGCTGGAGCGATACGCTTCGCAGCTCGCGGCCGAGCCATCGGCCGCGATGACGCCGGCGCGGCTCGAACCGAGTGGACTGCGCGCCGCGCTGCCGCCGGCAGGGGCAACGGAGACGGCAGACGGGCAAACGCTGGAGCGGCTCGCGCAACGGATCGATGCGGCGCTCGCCGGGTTGCCGCGCTGGTTGCCCGACGAACGTGCGTCCGGCGAATTCGCGAGCGCGGGGTGATCTGCGATGACGCACTTCGCTTGCATCCTGCGCCGCGTGTTGCGCTTACCGCACTTACCGAGCCTGCGGCGCCTGACGCGCATGCCGGCCGTACGGCTGGCCACGCGATTGAGCACACGATCAGCCACACGACTGCTCAACCACTGGCTCGCGTCGCTCGCGTTGCCCATGCTCGCCTCGTGCGCCATCATTCACCACGATAGCCCACCCGCCGCGATGATCGCGCCGCAGCAGATCCGTCTCGCCGACGACATCCATCTCGCGAACGAAGGCTGGCCGTCGGCGCGCTGGTGGGCTCAGTATCACGATCCGCAACTCGATACGCTCGTCGACCTGGCACTCGCCCATGCGCCGACGCTCGCCATTGCGCACGAGCACGTCTCGCAGGCCCACGCGCAGGTCGAGCTGATCCAGGCGGGGGCCGGTCTGCAGATGTCCGCGCTGGCGGAAGCCGATCGCGAGCATGTCTCGGGTCACGGTTTCCTCAGCGCGTACGCGTCGCACGACCCGGCGATCGGAGCCTATGGGCCGTGGTATTGGACGGGCCTGGTGGGCGTCGACGCGCACTACGACATCGACATCTGGGGCAAGCAGCGCGACCTCGTGCGCGCGGCGATCGGCGAGCAGAACGCGCGCCGCGCGGAGGCGGCGCAGGCCGAGCTCGAACTCTCGGCAGGCGTCGCGCAGCTCTACTACAGCATCTAGATCACCTACACGAGCCTCGACCTCTTGCGGCAGCTTCGCGAAGTGCGCGCCTTCGAGCTCGACACGCGATCAGCGCGGCACAAACGCGGCCTCGAAGCGCTGACCCAGACCGCCCAGGCGCGTTCGCAGTTGCTCGCCATCGACCAGCAGATCGCGTCGAGCGAGGAGCAGATCGTCCACGCGCGCGAAGCGCTGCGCGCGCTGGCGGGCGTCGGTGCCGACGATCTGCCGGCGATCGTGCCAGTGCCGTTGCCGGCGCCATCGGGCTCGCTGCCGTCGACACTGTCGTATGAGCTGCTCGCGCGGCGCCCGGATCTGCAGGCCATGCGCTGGCTGGTACAGGCGTCGTTCGACAAGATCGATGCGTCGAAGGCCGCGTTCTACCCGAGCTTCGACATCACCGCGTTCTTCGGTTTCAATGCGCTGCGAATGCGCGACCTGTTCCTGCATTCGAGTCAGCAGATCAACCTCATTCCCGGCCTCACGCTGCCGATCTTCGACGGTGGCCGCCTGAATGCGAACCTGCACGGCGCGCGCACGGCCAGCAACACGCTGATCGAGCAGTACGACCAGGCCGTGCTCGACGCGGTGCGCGATGTCGCGCAGAGCGGCAGCGCGATCGACGACCTCGATCATCGCGCGCATCTGCAGCGTGACCGGATCGACGCGTTGCGCTTCGCGAGCGACAGTGCCGAGGCGGGCTACCAGACCGGCCTCGGCGACAGGATGAGCGCGATGCAGGCGAAGGCGCCGGTCATCGCTGGACGCCTCGAACTCGTGCAACTTACCGGCGACGAGATCGAAGCGGGCATTGTGCTGACCCGCGCGCTGGGTGGCGGCTATCGCAGCGACGACCTGCCGGGGGCGTCGGCCAGCACGAACAAGCCCTAGGCGGCGAGTACGCCGACGGCGTTGCTGCGGCCGGTTGCCCGCGCGAGCGTGTCGCCCCTCCGTTGGGGGATGGACTGCCGTGCCTGCCGACGGAAACGCTAACGCGACCGATGACCCGTCTGCCATGGAGCCAGGTCATGAAGAATCATGATGCTTCGGAAATCCGTATTCCACTTCGGGCAACACCGATGCTCCACCCGGAGCAGTTGATCCGTCGAGGCGGATCGTGACGGAGGACATCAATCTGATCGAGCTCACCGCCGAAATCGTAGCGAGCTTCGTGTCGTGCAATCCGTTGCCGGCAGCCGACCTGCCGGAGTTCATCTGGAGCACCTACGCCGCGCTGGCCGCATTGCGCACGACGTCGGTACCGGCCGCGCGGCAGCGGGCGGCGGTGCCGATCGAGGAATCGGTGCGCGACGATTATCTCGTCTGTCTCGAAGACGGACGCAAGCTGAAGTCGCTCAAGCGCTACCTGCAGCGCCACTTCGCGATGACCCCCGACGAATACCGCGCGAAGTGGGGGCTGCCCGCTGACTACCCGATGGTCGCGCCGGCCTATTCCGCGCTGCGCTCGTCGATCGCGAAGCGCCATCCCGCGGGCGCAATCAAGCCGCGTCGCGGTGCCTGAGATCGTACGAACGAGGGATGCCGTTCCCGTCGAGCTCACCCAATGAGGGGATGTCGCGCCGCCGCCAGACTGCGCAAGATAGAGGCCGTCGACTTACGCCCCGCGGAGGCGCACATGTTCACGCAGACACCGAATGCAGCGCGCGGCAACGAGGCAGCAGATTTCGCCGCCGACGGCGGGACCACGCTCGAGGAAGCCGAACCGCTCGCCGACGCGTCCCACCGGCTCCACTCAGACAGCGTCTGCGACGCGATCGTCGCGCGCCTCGTCGCGCAGGCTGCTGAGCAAACGCGGCCGTCTGCGCGGCGCACGGCGTCGCTGCCGCGATGGCGTCTGCGGCGCGCGCTCGACTTCATCGAAGCGAATCTCGCGCAGCCGATCGGACTGGCCGATGTCGCCGCCAGCACCGGACTCACCCGCATGCATTTCGCCGCGCAGTTCCGCTCGACGACCGGCTATTCGCCGCACGCGTATCTGCTGCGGCGCAGGATCGAGCATGCCCAGATGCTGCTGCGCTCGTCGGCGCTCAGCGTGCTCGACGTCGCGCTCAGTTGTGGCTTCGGATCGCATGCGCACTTTACGACCGTCTTCGGGCGGATTGTCGGCGAGCCCCCCAACAGCTGGCGAACCCGCATGCGGGACAAGGAGCCGATCGTGGAGCCGGCGGTGGCTATCGACCCGCGCCGTCGCGACAGGGGAGCTTGATCATGCAGACCGACCTGGCGGATGATGCATGCTGGTGCGCCGCGTTGCGCCTGCTCGACGGTGGCGCGTGGGAGTGGGCCGCGAGCCGGCTGGCGCCGCGCGTCGAAGCGGCAAAGGTGCGGGGTGCGCCAATCGATGCGTGCCGCGAATGCGTAGTGCGCGTGCTCGACCGTGTGTCGACGAAGGTGGTGGTCGTGTACTGGTGCGATGCAACGTCCTGCCGCTACGGCGACCAGTTGTGGCGGGTGGGCGTCTCGAGGCGGCGCGGTCGCTGCGCGTTGTCGGGTGCGCCGATCAAGGCCGGCGACGTGGTTTATCGTCCGCGACAGGGGCGGCCGAGGCCCGTCAACGCGGCCGCGATGATGCTGGCCTCAGAGGTCGAGCGCGTGTCGCCCGGCTGATCGCCGGCCGCATTACAAATCACGGTATTGATCGCTTTCGTTTCGGTTGCAGTCCGGGCAATACCGGATAACAACCCATCCTTTACCAAAAAAGAACCGAATCATCACGCTTTTCCGGACGGTCATCTCTAGTCTGGACGGTACTGCGTTCGTCCAGCGATTGTGACGATCGGGTGTCCGACGGAGCGAGGAATGAACGAGGCATTTGTCTGCGAAATTCATCAGGAAGCGGGGCATCTTCAACCCCGCGCGGCGCCGCCGCGGGGGCAGTCCGAAGCCCTCGTGACACGGGCGCTTCATGTCGTGCCGCCCGCGCCGGTGTATGTCGACGAAGTGCAGTCCGAAGTTCAGTCATTAACGCGCGCCGGCCGGGAGCGGCCTGCGGCAAGTGTAGCGCGCATCCATCCGGATCTGGCGCGTGCGTGGCAGATGGTGATCCGCGGCGAGGCCGCCGAAGCGCTCCTGAGCGCGCAACGGATTGAAGGGCAGGTCGGCCCGCTAACGGGCCCGGTTGCGGTTGCGGTACGTTGCGAGATCGCGGCCGTGCGGGCCGCGGCGCTCCTGCTGCAGGACGACGCGGGGGCCGCATTGGCCGCTGCGCTTTCCGCGCTGCGGCTCGGCACCGCAACGCCCACCGCGCACGTCGCGCTGACGGTGTGCCGCTGCGCTTACTTGCGCCTCGGCGATCCCGAGAGTTTCTACGCGGTGGAGCGCCGCGCGCCGGACGGGCAGCCGGGCCGGCTGCGCGCGATCACCGCGATGCTCGACCTTGCGCTCGATGCCGCGGTCGAATTCGGTCAGATGCATTTCAATGCTGCGCGCTTGCTGGCCGACGACGCGCTCGATGTCGCGCGCCGTTTCGGGGCCGGTCCGGCGGCGATCGACGCGCTGCCCGCCTGCGTGATGGCGCAGGTGCTGTACGAGGAGGGCCGTGTCGACGAGAGCGAGGCGCTGGTCGCGGCGCGGCTGCCAGGAATCCGGCAGGGCGGTGCGATCGAAGGCGCGGTGCGCGCTTACGGACTGCTTGCTCGCATCGCCGCGAACCGGCGGCAACCGGGACAAGCGCTCCTGCTGCTGGCCGAGGCGGACGCACTTGGGATGAAGCGCAACTGGCCGCGGCTGCGCGCCGCCAGCCTCGCGCAGCAGGTCGAGCTGCACGTGGCCGCGGATCGCCTCGACCAGGCGGAGCTCTGCGCACAACGGCTCGCCGTGCTGGCCGGGCAATGCGGCGCCGCGAGCAGCAGCGCGCGCTTCGAGATCGCGCGCTACCACGTGCTCGCGCAGGCGCGGCTTGCGCTCGCACAGGCGCATTCACAAGCCTGCACTCAGGCGCTCTCCCAGACATCTGCTCAGGCATTCCCTCAGGCGCCCATCCAGGTATCCGCCGCGGTCGATCTCGCAGCGCTGCGGCAGCTCCATTGCGATACCGTTCTGAGGCGCGATCGATACGGCGCGGTGACGATCGCGCTGCTGCTGATTGAAGCGTTGCTGGTCGCCGGTCTGCGAGATGACGCGCTCGAGGCGCTCGTCACGCTGCTGAAGCAGGCGGCTTCGGCGGGACTGCAGCAGACGCTCGTCGACTGCAGCGAGCGCGTGGCGAAACTGATCGACGGGATGGTGCGCGGGTCGATCTTGCCCGCCGGCGATATCCGCGAGCTGCTTCCCTACGCACGCGCGTTGATGTCGCGACGCCGGCGTGATACCGCCAATGCACAACCGGAGTGTGATACGGCGAGGGACATCGTACGATCTGTGGCCGCCATGGGCCTCAGCGAGCGTGAACGCGTGATCATCGGACTGATGGGGCGTGGGCTGACCAACAAGCAGATTGCGATCCGGCTGTGCATCGCGCCCGAGACGGTGAAGTCGCACGCAAAGCATCTGTACACGAAGCTGTCGGTGAGGAACCGGATCGAAGCGGTGACGCTGGCGAGCCGCCTGGGTCTTGTTCGGCTAACTGGATGCGGGCATGCGGGCGACTAGCCAGCTTCGAACGTCTCGCGCATACGATGGCCCGACGGCAGCGTTGCGGCAAGTGCGTCCTTCATCGTCTTGCTGAGTGCTGCGTGGTGGTCGGCCGATTGCGTGTCGCCGGCCAACTCGCAGGCGCGGGCAGCCGTGCGATGGATGCGCCAGTCCGCGAGCGGCGTCTGGTAATCTCGCGTCGCGTCGAGCGCATGCTGCACGCAGTGCAACGCATGGATTGCGTCATGCTGTTCGCACGCGACCCGCGCGCGCATCTCCCACGCGAAGCCCTGCCATGTGCGTTCTTCGATACGGGTCGCCAGTTTGACGAGACGGTCTGCATGGGCGATCGCTGCGTCGAGATCGCGCTCCGCGAGTGCGACGCCCGCGAGCCCCCATTCGAGCGGCAGACGCCAGTACCAGTCGAAGATCACCGGCTGCGAGTCCATCCGTTGCATCACCTGCGTGAGCGCGTCGCGCGCGGCGCGCGTATCGCCGAGGCCGAGTTGTGCGAGCCCGGTCAGCAACAGGCAGAGCCGGTATTCGGCCGGCAGGATCGACTTGCCGCTGCCTGGTTCGGGCGACTTGCCGGCCAGCACCTGCGTGCAGGCTAGCAGCATCGCGTCGAAATCCATCGCGTGGAACTGCACCCAGCAGCGATAGAGCGTGAGCGTGTCCGCGCCGTACGGGTTGCCGTTGTGCGCGAACATCGTGATCGCCTTGTCGAACTCGCGCTGCGCGCGGCCGAATTCGCCGAGATAGAGCTGCGTCCACGGCACACCCAGATGCACCATCCAGGTCGCGCGCGCCATGTTGAACTCGGGGCGGTTTTCGTCGTTCTCGACGAGGAAACGGTAGCTCTTGAGGATGGTGTCCTGGGCTTCCTGGTAGTGCGACGACACGAGCAAGACCATGGAGTATTCGCACAGTGACCAGGCGGTCGTGTAGGGGTCGTCACCGGCGCGCAGGGGGACGAGTGCCGCCTCGCATCGCGCGATGTCTTCGGCGCACCAACCGCGCACCCACATCCGCCATACGTAGCAACTGATGCGGGTGCGGGCCTGCTGCTGCGGGTTGGTCTGCCGGTCGCTGAGCGCGAGCGCTTCGTCGATGATCTGGTTGCAGCGCGCCTGGTCGCGCCAGCTATACGCATACGCGAGGCTCAACAGCGCCCGGCTCTGGATGTCGATCAGGCCGTGCTGCGCGGCGCGCTCCGCGAGCTGTTCGCAGGTTTCCCGCGCGCGGGAATCGTGGGCGGCCGCGAAGATCGAAGCGCGGCCTTCGAGAAATTCCGTTTCCGCCGCAGCGCGCGCTTCACTGGGCAGATTGGCCGCGAGCATCAGCGCGCGGTCGAGGACCGCGAGCGCGTCGTTGTACGCGAGACGCTTCTTCGCCGTCTGGATCGCAATGCGCAGATAGCCGAGCGCACGCTCCCAATGTTTCGCGGCGGCGAAGTGCTGGGCGAGTTCGGCGGCGACCCCGCCGCGCTCCTCAGGTGCGAACAGCGCCTCGAGCGCTTCGGCGACGCGCAGATGGGAGCGGGTGGTGCGCAGCGGACCCTGCCGCTCGTAGA
Organism: Burkholderia sp. OK233; assembly: GCF_900230185.1. Taxonomy (GTDB): domain Bacteria; phylum Pseudomonadota; class Gammaproteobacteria; order Burkholderiales; family Burkholderiaceae; genus Paraburkholderia. The sequence goes on along the minus strand of NZ_OCSR01000001.1, from coordinate 5,438,726 downwards.
AGGTCTGCCGGTACATCGTGTGGCGGAACGCATAGGTGCTCGCGGCGAGCCCGTCCTCGAGCGTAGACGACGGCTCGCGCCGGACGAAGCTTTCCTGACGGCAGAGCGCCTCGCAGATATCCTCGAAATGCTCCTGGCTCAAGCCGGCGGCCGGCGCCGCGGTGGTGACGCTAAACGCGAGGCCGGCGACGCTCGCGCCTTCGAGCGCGCGTTGCTGGTCGTCGTTCAGCCGCTGAATGCGATGCTCGATGACCTGGTTCAACGTGAGCGGCACCTCCAGCCGCACTTCCGATGGCGACAGATGCAGCTTCCAGCCCTCGGGCGTCGATTGTGCGATGCCTTGTTCGACAAGGTGATCGAGCGTCGCGACCATGAACAGCGGGTTGCCGCCGGAGCGCTCGCGCACCAGCTGGGCGAAGCCGTTCGCGCTGCCCGGCCGGGCGTCGCGCGGGCCGCCGGTCAGATATTCGGCGATGGCGCCTTCGGTCAATGGTTCCAGCACGATGTCGTGACACAGCTTCTGCAGCCCCAGATCGCGGTTCAGCCGGCACAACGGGTGTTGCGCGAGCTCGGCGTCTTCCGGGCGGTAGGTTGCAATCACCATCAGACGTGCGCCGCTGCGATGGCGGGCAAGCGCGGACAGCATGTCGACCGTCGAATAGTCGGACCAGTGCAGGTCTTCGAACACCAGCGCGAGCGGCCGCTCCAGCGACAGCGCTTCGAGGAATTCGCAGATCTCCCGCAACATGCGCCCGCTCGCCGCGCCGATCACCTGATGCTGTAGCTCGGCGCGGTATTGCTGCGGCACCGATCCCAGCATCTGGAGTGCCCAGGTCGGCGCGATTGACACGAGCGTGCGGGTGATCATCGGGCCCGCTTCGCTGCGGGTCAGCTGAGTCAGCGCGTCGAGCACCGGGTAGTAAGGTTCGATGCCGCCGTAGCCTTCGACGCAGCGCCCGAGCGACGTCAACACAGTGGCATCCCCATCGAGCGAGTCCAGGAACCGATTGACGAGCGTCGTCTTGCCAATGCCCGGTTCTCCCGCCACGAACACGATGCGCGATGCGCCATTACGTGCCTCGTCGAACAGCGTCTTCAACCGGTTCAGTTGCTGCTTGCGGCCGACGAACCCGCCATGGCTGCGCTGCTCCGCCTCGCGCGGGCCGTTGCTGGAACTGGCGGAGATCGGCGCAATGAAGCAATAGCCGCGGCCGCGATGGGTTTCGATAAAACTTGGACGTGCGGGATCGTCGCCGAGCGCCGTGCGGATGGTCAGCATGTGGGCCTTCAGTACTTCGGGCTGGACATGCACGTTCTGCCAGAGGGCGTCGAGGAATTCCTCGTGCGTGATGAGCCGGCCGGCGTGATTGATCAGGTATTGCAGCATGTCGTAGGCGCGCGGCGCCAACGTGAGCCTGCGGCTCGTGCCGTCGGGCGCACATTGCCAGACGCATCGATTCACACGATCCAGCCGAAAGGGTGGGAAATCGATCACGTAGGTTCTCCGACGGAGCCGCAACCCGGCCTGGTTGCCGCGATTTTATACTGCGCGTGTCGGTCATGCTGAGTGGAGCATTCCATTACACAATCAGGACCAGAAAATCACCCTTCCGGATTTCGAACACCTTACCCTGACGGGAAAAGTGTGCGTCTCGTCCTGGATGGCGGGCGCGTTTGTTCTTCAGAGTTGTTCTTCAGAGGGTTGGAAAAGGCATGAGGAGCAAGGTTGGCATGAAGGCTCATTCGAGCAGGATATCGTCGGTCAGTTTCGAGGGCTTTCGTCTGGATACGACGAACGAATGTCTTTGGCGGCTGAATTCCTCCGGCACGGCACCCGAGCGAATCGACCTGACGCGCAAGACCTTCGGCGTGCTGCGGTTTCTGATCGAGAATCGCCGTGCGCTGATTACCCATGACGCGCTGCTCGAAGCCGTGTGGCCCGACGTGCACGTGCAGCCCGAAGTCGTGAAGAGCCACATACAAATGATCCGGGCCCGGCTCGGCGATAGCGCGCAGCGCCCTCGCTACATCGAAACACTGCGTGGACGCGGCTATCGTTTCGTCGCGCCCGTCGAGATTCCTGTAACGGAGCTTGTGCCGGCCGTGAGCGAAGGGAGCTTCGGCGGCTTTGCCGGGCGCACGAGCGAATTGCAGCAACTGTGTGCTGCCATGGAGCAGGCCCGATGCGGAAACGGTCAGATCGTGGTGGTTGCCGGTGAACCGGGCATCGGCAAGACAGCGTTGCTCAGGCAGTTCGTTGCCGCCCAACGGTCCGGACCTGACGATGCGTGGGTTGCTGAGGGACATTGCGTCGAGGGCTATGGCGGCACGGAGCCGTTTTATCCGGTTCTGCAGGCGCTCGGCCAACTTTGCCAGGGAGCCGGCGGCAGCGAAGTCGTGAAAGCGCTGGTGACGGTGGCGCCCACGTGGGCATGGCAGCTCCCGGGCCACGTGGCGAGTCAGGTGCGCGAGTCCCTGCATCGGCAGCTTCCTGGCGCGTCGCGCGAACGCATGCTGCGGGAGATCCGGGGCTTGCTGAGCTCTCTGACGCAGACGCAACCGCTGCTTCTGATATTCGAAGATCTTCATTGGTCCGACTACTCGACCATCGATGTTCTGGCGGCGCTGGCGCGCCAGCCAGGCGCGCTGCGCCTGATGGTCGTCATCACTTACCGGCCGGACGAGGCGGCGCTGGCCGAACACCCCATCGAGCAACTGCACCACGAGCTTTCGCTGAGGGGCCTATGCCGGGAGCTGGCGCTGGGTCCATTGCCTCGCGATGCCGTGGTTGCGTGGCTGACAGACCGCGATCACACCGACCCAGCCGAGGAAGAACTGTCTTATCTCATCGCGCAACGTTGCGGCGGCAATCCACTGTTTATGCGGGCGACCGTTGCCGATCTCGTGGAGCGCAACATGCTCCGCAAGACCGCGACGGGCTGGCGGCCGCTGGCGCCTCTCGCGACGATCGGCGCGGCAGCGCCACACACGATAACCCGGACGCTCGAGGGTAGAATCCGGCGCCTCGGTGCCGACGAACGGAATCTGCTTGAAGCCGCCAGCGTGGCAGGGCTCTGCTTTTCATCGGCGACCGTGGCCGAGGCCGCGGGTCTGTCGGCGGAGCAATTCGACGATCTTTGCGAGGCGCTGGCACGCACTCAACGCTTTATTCAACGTAGCGGCGTGAAGCGCTTCCCCGACGGGGGCGTGGCCGCGATGTTCTGTTTCGACCATGCTCTTATTCGTCACGCATTCTATGGACGGCAAGGGCTGACTCGCCGCTCCCGTTTGCATCGGCAAATCGCGGAACGGCTCAAGGCCATCTATGCTCGCGATCAGAGAGCTGAGGTGGCATACGAACTCGGACACCATTTCGCCGACGCGAGAGACTGGCTCAAGGCGATCGACTATCTCCGCATGGCGCTGCAAACCGCGAAGGTTCGCTTTGCGTATCGCGAAGCGCAGTCGATTCTCGACTTTGCCGCTTCGCTCACCACAAAATTGCCGGCTGATTTGCGTCCGCTTAAAAGCTTTGAGTTTGCCGAGGCGCGCGCGTTGCTTTACGCTGCGGCGCATGATCCGCGCGCCGAGGCCGCCTGGATCGAACTGGAGGAGCAGGCACGCACGATTGGCCGGCTCGATGCGCAATTACGCGCCATGCTTGGCCTTGCCTACGTCTTTAGCTGGAGCGACAGGCAACGTTGCATCGAGGTGCTAAACGAAGCGCTGACGCTCAGCGCTTCGCATCCCGACCTGCGCGTCAGTGCGCTGGTACGCGTGAGTGCCTACGTACGCCGTATCTGGACCGACGGCTGGTCGCATGCCGATCTGACTGAGTGCGAGACGGCGATGCATGCGCTGCGCGAGACGGGGGATCCCCTGCTGATCGCCCGGGCGAATATGGAACACAGCATGCTGTGCATCATTTCCACCCGCTATCGCGAAGCGCTCGGGACTGTGCGGGCGAATTACCAGATCCTCTTTGAGCATGCGGTGGAACATCCGGGCTTCGACCTCGCGAGGGCGACGTGGATGCTCCGGCTGGGTACGGCGTGGGCTCAGCTTTTCCTTGGCGAGTTAGGCCGGTCGATGGAATCGTTCGATCAGGGTATGGCTTCGTTCCACGAGAACGGCGACTATTTTGCGGCTCGCACACTCGAGGTCTATCGGGGGTGGTTGCTTGTGCACACCATGGACTACGAGTCAGTCATTGACATGCACGAACGTTTCGTGCCAGCTTCAAACCCATCCGATCGGGTGGTCGAAGCCGACTCCGGCGCACTGCTGCCCGTGCAACACCGTGCGTGTATCGTGCTCGCGGGCCTCGCGTATATAGGGTTGGAGGATGGCGCACGCGCCTCGGCGCTGTTTGCTGAAGCGCAACGGCAACTGGACGCTACCCCCATCATGTTCGACTGGTACTGGCGACTCGCAATCGAATGGGGTACCGCCGAGGCCGCGATGATGGCGGGCGACCATCGCAATGCCCGATCGCGCGCCCAGGCGTTCCTCAAGCTCGCCCTCGCCACCGAAGACCGGACGTGGCAGGCGCTTGCCTGGGAAGTCGTTGCGCGAGAGGCGCTTGCGAGTGGCGATCCGGTCATTGCACGCGAGCACATCAACGCCGCGTTCGCGGCCACGGAAGGCTTCGAAACCCCGCTGGCGGACTGGCGGCTTCACCGCACGGCGGCGGCGATTCACGAGGCCTGCGGCGACGCCGAACAGGCGGATGTGCAACAGCGCCGTTTCGCTTCGACGCTCGAGCGGTTGTCGGATTTCTTGCCGCGTGGCGGTCAGATCGGCCGGCGTCTGCTCGCTCTTTCAACAAGCTGACATCTGCTTCGAGCATGAGGCATGAGGCATGAGGCATGGGGGAGCCAGCATGGCGCCGATCCCCCCGCAGGGTGATATCGGCCGAGAAGGAGTCGATGCAAGATAAGTGAATCCCCCACCGATGGAATCGGCGCGTCCCGCAGTGACGAACTCCGGTTCTGCGGTTCATACCGGCAGCGGATCATTTCAAGCATGGAGCACTTTCAGGAGAGCCGACATGAGCAAAAAAGTTGCCGAAATCATTGTGGACACGCTCGCCTCGGCGGGCGTCAAGCATTGCTACGGGATCGTGGGCGACACGCTGAATCTCATTGCTCACCACATCAACGAGAGCGACATCGAGTGGGTCCATGTACGCCATGAGGAAGCAGGGGCGTTCGCCGCCGAAGCCGAAGCCATGTTGACCGGCAACCTCACGGCCGTGGCGGGAAGCTGCGGCCCCGGCAGCCTTCACTTCATCAACGGTCTGGTGGACGCCAACCGCAATCGGGCGCCGGTTATCCTGATCGCAACCCAGGTAGCGAGCGAGGAACTCGGCTTCAACTTTCCGCAGGAAGTCGACTTCAAGGCGATCTACGGATCGTGCAGCGTGTTCTGCGACATGATCATTACGCCGGAGCAGGCGCGGCGCAAAACCGTGATTGCCTGTCAGACCGCCATTGCAAAGGGCGGCGTCGCGGTACTGATCGTTCCGGTTGACATCGCCCATGCTGATGCCAGCGATAACGTCCCGTATTCGGTCCACACGAATGTGCCCGTGGTCCGGCCGAGTGACGCCGACCTCGACCGTGTCGCCGAAATCCTCAATTCGGGCGAGAAGATCGCGATCTACGGGGGTTCCGGATGCCGTGGCGCGCACGCCGAAATCATGGCGGTTGCCGAGCGGCTCAAGGCACCCATTGCGCACACGTCCCGCGCAAAAGACGCGCTGGAACATGACAACCCGTACAACGTCGGCATGACCGGTATTATCGGCGGCGAAGCAGGCTATCTGGCGGTATCCGAATGCGAGACCTTGCTGTTGCTGGGCGCCGACTTCGCGTGGCGGCAGTTCTATCCGGAGAAGGCCAGAATCGTTCAGATCGACATGGCGCCCGACCATCTCGGTCGCCGGCATCCGGTCACGCTCGGATTGGTTGGAGATATCAAGTCCACGATGGAGGCGTTGCTGCCGCGCCTTAAACCGCATACGTCGACCGAGTTCCGCGACAAGCTCGTCGAGCGGCATGCCCGCGCGGTGGAAACCCACCGGTCGAAGGCCGTTGCGTCGAACCGCGGAACGATTCCACCCATCTATCTGACCGAGTTAATCAACCGGTACGCCGCGAGCGATGCACTCTTCTGCGCCGACGATGGGACGCCCACGGTCTGGCTGTACCGGCATATCGACACGAACGGAAAACGCCGGGTGTTTTCGAGTCTGCTGCACGGCACGATGGCGGCGGCCTTGCCGATGTCAATGGGGCTGCAAAAGTGCCAGCCTGGACGCCAGGTGATCTCAATGTCCGGCGACGGCGGCCTCGCCATGCTGTTCGGTGAGCTCATGACGGTCGTGCAGGAGAAGCTGCCCGTCAAGGTGGTGGTATTCGACAACGGCAAGCTGGGATTTATCGATATCGAGCAGAAGTCCGAAGGCATGCTCCCGCTCTATACGGGCCTGCAAACCCGGATTTCGGCAAAGTCGCCGAGGCGATCGGCTTGTGGGGGCGCACGGTGTCGAAAGCCGATGAGCTCGAAGAGGCCGTCATCGCATGGTTGAACGAACCCGGCCCGGCGCTTCTGAACGTCAAGGTCGACACGATGACACTCGTGATGCCGCCGAAGATCGAGTGGGGTTCTGCATACGGAATGGTTCTGTATTCCGCGAAAGCTATGCTGCAGGGGCAGTCCGCCGACGTGTTCGCCATGATCCGCGAAAATTTATAGGACTTGCTGGGGCAGGGGAGGCGGTGGACGAGTCGATCACCGCCTTTACGATCGCGCGGAACCGAAGGATCAGCATGCGCGAAGCGTCCTCATGTCCCGGTTTGGTCCCTGCGTGGTCCTTGTTTGACCCCTGTTTGGCTGTCTCGCACGGGCAGGAGTAGACTCGCCGGGGTTGCTCCGTGATACCACGCCGATCGTCGTCTTGCGCCGACGCGTGCGCGTGAACAGGAGGAGTCGAAAACACAGTTCGAGTGGCGTCGGGGAATTTGAAAATGCGTCTGTCAAAGGTTGATCTGAATCTCTTCGTTGTCTTCGAAGCCGTCTACAGAACACGAAACCTGACGCGCGCAGCGGAGATGCTGTTCATCTCTCAGCCCGCGGTCAGCAATGCGTTGGCGCGGATGCGTAAAACATTCGACGATCAGCTTTTTGTCAGTACGTCGGCCGGCATGATGCCGACTCCCGTTTCGGAAAACATCATCGGACAGGTTCGCGAGGCGCTGCAACTGCTCGACTCGAGTACTCACGTCGGAGGAAGGTTCGACCCCGCCTCGTCCGAGCGTACGTTCCGGCTCAGCATGACCGACCTCACGGAGGCGCTCCTTCTGCCCGCGCTTGAGGAGGTGCTGCAGCGACTGGCGCCCGGTATCCGCATCGAGAGCTACTTCACGACGCGCAAAGAGGTTCCGGAAGCGCTAGCCAGCGGTGCGGTCAATCTTGCGATCGACGCGCCGCTGATTGACGATCCCTACCTTGAGCAGGAGCCGCTGGGCCGCGACCGGTATGCCTGCATGCTGCGTCGCGACCATTCGTTTACGAAGAAGAAGCTGACGATCGATGACTACCTCAGCTTCGGTCATATCCACGTATCCAGCCGCCCCCAGGGATCGGGTCTCGTCGATGCGGAACTGACCAAGCTAGGTGTCAGGCGATCGATTCAGACGCGGGTGCAACACTATCTGGTGGCCCCGTTGATCGCGATGCGAACCGATCTCGTCCTCACGGCCCCCCTCGTGCTCCTCAAGCGCTATGACGCGCGAATCCTGGAGCTGCCGTTCGATCTTCCGGATCTTCAGTCTCATGGCTACTGGCATCGAAGCGTGACTGGGGACCCCGCTCATCGTTGGCTGCGCGAGCAGGTTGGCCGTCTCATGCTGGAAATGAACCAGTAGGCCGGGCCTACGGGGCATACGCGCCGGGTGTCACCAGAATTTATAGTCGACTATCACAACAATCAATTTCCTGAATGATGCGGCGCTGGGTATTCTGCTAGTCATGTTGAAGCGAGGCTGGCATGGCAGAACTCTATCTTGTACGGCATGGTCAGGCGTCTTTCGGCGCTGAAAACTATGACGAGCTATCACCTTCCGGTCGTACCCAATCAGGTTGGCTCGGCGAGTACTTCGCGCAGGCGAACTTGCGGTTCGATCGCGTTGTCATCGGCACGATGCAGCGGCATCGGCAAACCGCCGACGCCATTCTCGCCGCCATGGGCGCCCCGCAAGTCGAGCTCGCGCAAGACGCGGGTCTGAACGAATACGATTTCGAGGCGTTGTTCGCGGCTCTCGGCGAAGAGGGGTCGCCGACAGGTTTGTCCGCAGGTTTGTCGGCCACCAGTTCAAAGAAGGACTTTTACAAAGGGCTCCGGCAAGTGCTGCAGCTCTGGGCCGATGATCGCTTGCCGGGCGCCGTTCCAGAGACATGGCAGCAATTCCAGACGCGTGTCCAGCGTGCGCGCATCGACATCCAGCGGGGCGGCGGCAGGCGCGTTCTGGTGGTGAGTTCGGGTGGTCCGATCGCGGTCACTGCCCAGCAGGTTCTGCAGACGCCCGCTGCGACCGCGATTGCACTGAACCTGCAGATTCGAAACAGCAGCGTTTGCCAATATGTCTTTAACGACGACGCGATGTCGCTAGTCAGCTTCAATTCAGTGCCTCATCTCGAACATGCCGAGAGGCGTGAATTTGTCACCTACGGCTGACCTCAATCCGGACTCCTGCTCAATGAACTACCCCCACGCTCACTTACGTTCGCTGCCCCCCGAGGGGGAGGCAATATGAACCACCCCAGCCTCCAATTCGACAATGAAGATCTCAGACGTTATCTGACGGCGCACGTGCCCGGGTTTCATGGACCGTTGTCAGTCGAGAAATTTCCCGGCGGACAATCCAATCCGACGTTTCTTTTGAAGGCGCAAAGCGGAAGCTATGTGCTGAGGCGTCAACCTCCCGGCGACCTGCTCAAGGCCGCTCATGCGGTTGATCGTGAGTTTCGCGTGATATCGGCGCTTGGCCGGACGCCGGTCCCTGTCGCCCGCGCGTATCACCTTTGTGAGGACCGTGACGTCATCGGTAGCCTGTTTTACGTCATGAGCTATGAGGACGGGCGAATCTTCTGGAACCCGGCGCTGCCCGAAGTACCCGTCGAGGGGCGTGGCGCCATCTACGACGCACTGCTCGGCACCATGGCCGCTCTCCACGACGTGGATATCGACGAAGCCGGATTGTCCGACTACGGCCGCCCGGGCAACTATTTCGAGCGTCAAATCGACGTCTGGACCAGGCAATATCGCGCTGCGCAGACCGATACGTTGGAGGCAATGGAGTCGCTGATCGACTGGCTGCCTGCACACTGTCCGGCAGAAACAGGAAAGCCTTCGCTCGTGCACGGCGATTTCCGTATCGACAACATCATTTTCATGCACGGTGCACCGCAAGTCCGCGCCGTTCTCGATTGGGAGCTATCCACGCTCGGCAATCCGCTGGCCGACATCGCGTACTTCTGCATGTGTTTGCGGCTTCCGCCCGGCAGCCATATCGCGGGACTCGCAGGCTTGAATCGAGCGGCGTTGGGCGTGCCGGACGAGGCGTCGATTGTCGAGCGGTATTGCGCGCTACGGGGAATATCGTCGATTGAGAACTGGAATTTCTACCTGGCGTTCAGCTTCTTCCGGCTCGCCGCTATCGCACAGGGCGTGAAGAAGCGCGCCTTGAGCGGCAACGCGTCGAACGAAAAAGCGCGACAGGTGGGGGAGATGGCCGGGGCGCTTGCGAAGATGGGCATGGACCTGATCTGAAGACAGGCAGGAAACAAGGAACGTAGAAATAGGGAGGCTGATTGTGACTACTAATTTGTTTGATCTGAAAGGAAAGATTGCTCTGGTGACGGGCGCGAGCCGGGGTATCGGTGAGGAGATCGCCAAACTGCTCGCGGAGCAGGGTGCCCACGTGATTGTTTCGAGCCGCAAGCTGGAAGATTGTGAATCCGTTACACGCGAGATCAAGGAAGCGGGCGGCAGCGCTGAAGCGTACCCGTGCCACGTGGGGCGTCTCGAGGACATTCTCGCGATCTTCCAGCATATTCGGGCACGGCATGGCCGTCTGGACATTCTCGTCAACAACGCGGCGACCAATCCGTATTTTGGCCACATTCTCGATACCGATCTGTCGTCTTTCGAAAAGACGGTGGAAGTCAACCTGCGCGGTTATTTCTTCATGTCCGTCGAGGCGGGCAAGTTGATGCGGGAGAACGGCGGCGGCGCGATCGTCAACACGGCTTCGGTCAACGCATTGCAGCCTGGCGACAGGCAGGGCATCTACTCGATCACCAAGGCCGCCGTTGTCAACATGACGCGGGCATTCGCGAAGGAGTGCGGGCCGTTGGGGATTCGGGTGAATGCGCTGCTTCCTGGACTGACCAAAACCCGCTTTGCGGGCGCGCTGTTCGCAGATCAGGCCACGTACGAGAGTTGGGTGTCGCAGATTCCGCTGCGACGCCATGCGGAACCTCGTGAGATGGCGGGTACCGTGCTGTACCTGGTGTCCGATGCTGCGAGCTATACCAACGGAGAGTGTGTCGTCGTCGACGGTGGACTGACGATCTAGTCATGTGGTCGAGGCACGGTATTGACCGCGCTGTTGGCCGCCCGGTTGCCGATTCGTCGACGACACTAATCAGATTATGGAAGAGTAAAAAATGGACTTTGCATACAGCCCGAAAGTCGAAGCGCTGCGCATCCAGGTGCGTGCGTTCATGGACACGCACATCGTTCCGCGCATCCGGCAATGGCACGATGAAGTGAGTGCGGGTCAATATCCGGTTTCCTTTATGGAGACCTTGAAGGAGCAGGCGCGTGAAGAGGGTCTCTGGAACCTGTTCCTGCCGCATCTGCGCGATGACGAGCCCGGTACCCGTCTGACCAATCTCGAGTACGCGCCCCTCGCTGAAATCATGGGACGGGTGTCGTGGGCGTCCGAGGTGTTCAACTGCAATGCGCCGGACACGGGCAATATGGAACTGCTCCATATGTTTGCCACGCCCGCTCAACGTGAGCAGTGGCTCAAGCCCCTTCTCGACGGCAAGATCCGCTCGGCGTTTGCGATGACGGAGCCGGCGGTGGCCTCCTCGGACGCGACCAATATCACCACGTCGATTCGTCGTGACGGGGACGACTATGTCATCGACGGCCGCAAGTGGTTCATCACGAATGCAGCCCATCCGAATTGCTCGATCTTCATCGTGATGGGCAAAACGGATCCGGACGCGCCGAGCCACAGTCAGCAGAGCATGATTCTCGTGCCCCGCGATACACCCGGCGTCAAGGTGATCCGCAATATCCCGGTGGTCAATCACGTGGCGCCGGAAGGCCACTGCGAGATCGAGTTCAAAGGCGTGCGCGTGCCGCGATCGAATCTCCTCGGTGAAGAGGGCAGCGGCTTTGCACTGGCGCAGGCGCGTCTTGGGCCAGGACGGATTCACCACTGCATGCGCTCGATTGGCGCCGCGGAACTGGCGCTCGAGTTGATGGTGGAGCGGGCCCAGGCGCGCACGGCATTCGGCAAGACGCTGTTTGAACACGGGACGGTCGCCGAGTGGATCGCGAAGTCCAGAATCGAAATCGATCAGGCAAGGCTGTTTGTGCTCAAAGCCGCGTGGATGATCGACAACGTGGGTGCGAAGGACGCGCGCAAGGAGATCTCGATGATCAAGGCGCTCGTACCAAGTGTTCACACCGCCGTTTGCGAGCGGGCGATGCAGGTGTTCGGCGCGATGGGGTTGAGCCCCGACACGCCATTGGCCGATAGCTGGACCTGGGGCCGTGCGTTGCGGTTCGCCGATGGCCCGGACGAGGTTCACCTGCAGAGCATTGCACGGATGGAACTCAAGGCGCAGCCCTATGAGCCGGGGAAGGCTAATCCCTACCTGATGGCGTCGGTGTAACGGATAGCGCCAGGTTCAAGGATCAACCTTGCGGGCGAACCTGGCGCGCCCTCACGCGTTCGCGCGTCCGCGCGGTCCGGTCTCGCGCATGAACATCGCGAGCACCATGGCTAGCACGATGCCACCGAGCAGCCACGAACCGGCTGCCCGGAATGCGGACAGGTTCATCGTGCCGCCGTTCGCATGATGCGCGAGCAGCTTGCCGTACACGGGCGTGAGCAACGCGCTGAAGGTGAACACCAGAAAATTGATGGCACCGCTGGCGCTGCCTTTCACGTTGTCGGGGTTGACTTCCTTGATCACCGTGTAGGGCAGCATCGCCGCCCCGGAGCCGATGCCGAGCAACAGGCCGAGCACGTAAGGCGGCGCCACGCTGGCCGGCAGATAGAAAATGCCGGTGCCTGACACCAGCATCAGCAGCGCACCGGCAATCAATACCGGCTTGCGGCGACCCAGACGGTCAGACAGGTAGCCTAACAGCGGGCAGCCGATCACCCAACCGAGCGGCACCATGCTCGCGCGGTTGACCGCCTCTCCATAGCTGACGTCGAGACCGTTGTGCAGGAATGGAATGCCCCAGATCATGTCGCCAATCGTAGTCGGCAAGAAGAGCAGGCCGGCGCAGAAGCCGCAAAGGTAGGACTGCGGATTGGTGAGTACCTGCTTGTACGGCACGAACATCTTCATCCACTGCCCTTGGCTAGCCGGGCTGTCGTCATGGGCTGCCGGCGTTACGACTAGCACCAGCGCGGCGATCACAAAGATGACGAGGCCGGACAGCCACCAGAACTGCTGCCATGTGATGAGGCCGTGAATGAGCGGCGCAACGGCGAACTGACCCGCGGAGCCTCCCAGCATGCCGAAGCATTGAGTGAATCCTACCGCCGTCGCAAGAGAGCGTGGAGGAAAGCCGTGCGTGGCGAGATACACCGCGCCGATAAAGCCACACGCCGAACCCGCGCCTTGCAACAGGCGGCCGACCTGCGCGGCCTCCACGCTGCCCAGGCCAAACAGGGCCGCCCCCACAGCAACGAGAACGATGCCGGCCGGAATGACCGCCTTGCCGCCGAGCCGATCGAGCAGCGCGCCGCAAAGGATCGAGAACAGCGCATAGGTGTAGTAGTACAGGCCCACGAGCGCACCCACGCCCAGCGCATCGCGCGCGAACGCCGCACTCAACTCGGGCACCATCACGCCCGGCGCGGAACGCAGCATGTACTGCATGAAGTAGAACGCGGCACAGAAAAGCCAGGCGATGACGAAACCCATGTGGATAGGTTCGCGCTCGGATGGAGCATCTACAGTGCCGACGATTTTGCTGGACATGGTTCGATTCCCATTGCGTGGATAACGGTCCCTACACGCTTGCGGACTGCATTATCGGAACAGATTGACCTTTGCGAGATCGATGAGTTGCTGGCCTCGACCGTCCATGACGGCACGAAGCATAAACAGGCCGAAGTGGTAAGCCTGGTCAGCGCTGGTCGTGGGAGGCATCACGAGCTCCTGACGTGCGCTTACTACATCGACTAGCGCCGGACCCGGATGGGCGAATGCTTCGCTTAGCGCGCCTTCCAGCTCCGCAGGGTGTTCGACGCGTATGCCTTTGATTCCGATCGCATTGGCCATTGCGGCGAAGTTCGGATTTTTCAGGTCGCATCCCGTATCGACGAACCCACTGGCCTTCATCTCCATTTCCACGAAGCCCAGCGTTCCATTGTTGAGCACGACGACTTTGACCGGCAACCCTGCCTGAATCAGCGTGAGAAATTCACCCATCATCATGGTGAAGCCGCCGTCACCCGACATCGAGATCACCTGCCGGTCCCTGAAAGCGGCCTGCGCGCCAATCGAGTGGAGGAGCGAGTTAGCCATCGAACCATGATTGAAGGAACCAACCAGCCGCCGTTTGCCGTTCATCTTCAGATATCGGGCTGTCCATGCAATGGGGGTGCCGACGTCGCAGGAGAAGATGGCATCCTCGTTGGCGTGTTCGCTGACGAGCCGGGTCACGTATTGCGGATGAATGGTGCTGCTGCCCACTTCGGGTTCGGCCAGCGAATCCAGATTCGCGCGAGCCTTGCGATAATCGTCGAGCGCACGATTCAGGAAGCTGCTGTCCGTATTCTGCTGAACCATGGGGAGAAGTTCGTTGAGCGTATCCTTGACCGTTCCCAATACGCCAAGCTCGATCGGGCATCGATTGCCGAGGGCTTCTGCCCTGGTATCGACTTGCGCGATGGTCACTCCCTCCGGATAGAACTGTCGATAAGGAAAGTCGGTACCCAACATCAGGAGCATGTCGCAGCTCTTCATCGCGGAATACCCGGAGGAGAATCCGACAAGGCCTGTCATTCCCACATCGAACGGGTTGTCGTATTCGATGTACTCCTTTCCTCGCAGCGAGTGCACGATCGGCGCTTGCAGCTTGCGGGCGAGTTCTACGACTTCCGCGTGCGAATCCTTGCAACCCGCTCCACAAAGCAACGTCACGCGCGACGACTGGTTCAACAGAAGTGCGAGTTTCGCGATGTCGGCGTCCGCGGGGCGAATCATCGGAGCGGACGGTGCGCTCCAGTTCGGCACAGGTTTTGTGAGCGGACCGAGTGCCACATTGCCAGGTATGACGACAACAGCGACCCCTTTACGCGCAACTGCCGTCCGGATGGCACGGCCCAGAATTTGCGGCAGTTGGTCGGGGTGGGTGACGAGTTCGACGTAGTGACTACATTCCTTGAAGAGCACTTCGGGATGGGTCGACTGAAAATAGTCGATGCCGATTTCCGAACTTGGAATATGCGCGGCGATAGCGAGGACAGGAACGCCGCTACGTTGGCAGTCGAACAGGCCGTTGATCAGGTGCAGGTTTCCCGGACCGCAGCTCCCGCAACAGACTGCGAGTTGCCCCGTGAGATGGGCTTCGGCGCCGGCTGCGAATGCCGCGCTTTCCTCATGCCGCATGTGAACCCATTCAATTGAACCTTCCCGGCGCAGGGAATCCGTGAATCCATTCAGCGAATCTCCAACCACGCCGAACACACGCTTCACGCCCGCATTTACCAGTGCACCAACCATGTAGTCGGCAGCTATCGTTGCCATTTCACATCTCCATAGATTAAGAATTTGGTACGGATCGGATGCGGTCTGGAGAGACGAAAGAAACGCATCCCGCGTGAGTGCGTCGTCCATTGGCGCAGGACGAATGAAGACCTGTTCGCCATGCGACGTGCCCGATAGTAGTTGGTCGGTCTTAAGGCGACCATTACATAAATCTGGAACATCGTGGCGAGGCAATTCGCGCTCCACGCCGGTCGAGCAACGAGGCGAGGCACCCGAACCTGGCGTGGACCACCGCGCTACATAAATATGTAATGTCCCGGCAGGGTACGAAGTTATACCTTGTCGGGGTGCCATTGCGGCATGGTGAAACTCGCGCTCAAGTTGCGCCGGGAAGCCGTTCGCATCCGCCTCGCCGATGCAACATCGACTCGACCCATCCACTAACCGGACGCTGACACGGTGGCCTTCGTGCAACCGTGCGGATCCTTGCACTCTCGCAAATTGGAGCTACTCATGGCCCATGAACTGTTGACGCCCGACACGTGCGCGCTCGCGCTTATCGACCATCAGCCGCAGATGTTTTTCGGCACGCACTCGCACGAGCGCACCACCATCCTTCACAACATTCAGATCCTCGCGAAGACCGCGAAGCTCTTCAAGGTGCCGACCGTTCTGACGACGGTCGCCGCCGATACCTTCAGTGGCCAACTGCTGCCGGAAGTGCAATCGGTGTTTCCGCAGATCAAACCGATCGATCGCTCGTCGATGAATTCGTGGGAAGACAAGGGCTTTCGCGACGCGATCAAGGCGACGGGCCGCAAGAAGATCGTGATCGCGGGCCTGTGGACGGAAGTGTGCGTCGCCTTCCCGACCGTGCAGATGCTGGCCGAAGGCTTCGAGATCTATGTGCCGACGGACGCCTGCGGCGACATCACCGCGGAAGCCCATGAGCGTGCCGTGCAGCGTGTCATCCAGGCGGGCGCGGTGCCGCTGACCTCGGTGCAGTTCATGTGCGAACTGCAACGTGACTGGGCGCGTGGCGAAACGTACGAGGGCTGCATGGAGATCTTCAAGGAACACACCTCGTATGGCATTGGCGTGCGCTACGCGAAGCAGATTCTCGGTGGGCACGCGAGCTAGGCGGACTGATTGCCTCACGCGATTTTTTCACGCGAGACGCGGTTGTCGTCGCGCGTGAAACGCGTCTGACCAAACATCACGGAGAGCGACGATGACCGCACCGATTCAGCCCAGCCGCATTGCGGACCTGGTGATCTATAACGGCAAGATTGCGACGCAGGACGACAAGCGTTCGTTCGTGACGGCGCTCGCCATCGCGAAGGGCGAGATCGTTGCGAGCGGCAACGACCATGACATGATGCAATGGGCGAACGAGTCCACGCGCCGCATCGATCTGAAGGGACGCACGGTCGTTCCCGGGCTCAACGATTCGCATCTTCACATCATTCGTGGCGGTTTGAATTTCAATCTGGAACTGCGCTGGGATGGCGTGCCCTCGCTGCGCGACGCGCTCGAGATGCTGCGCGCGCAGGTCGCGCGCACGCCCGCGCCGCAGTGGGTGCGCGTTATCGGTGGATGGAACGAATTTCAGTTTGCGGAAAAACGCGGGCCGACGCTTGAGGAGATCAACGCGATCGCGCCGGATACGCCCGTCTTCATCCTGCATCTCTACGACAGCGCACTGCTGAACGCTGCCGCGCTGCGTGCGGTCGGCTATGACCGTGATACACCGAATCCGCCGGGCGGCGAGATCCAGCACGACCGCCGCGGCAATCCGACCGGCATGCTGATCGCGCGTCCGAATGCGGGTCTGCTGTACGCGACGCTAGCAAAAGGACCGAAGCTGCCGCTCGACGACCAGTTGAATTCGTCGCGTCAGTTCATGCGCGAACTCAACCGCCTTGGCGTGACGAGCGCGATCGACGCAGGCGGTGGCTACCAGTCTTATCCCGACGACTACGCCGTCATCATGGAACTCGCGAAGCGTAACGAGCTGACCGTGCGAATCGCGTACAACCTGTTCACGCAGAACGCGAAGAAGGAAATCGAAGACTTCGCGAGGTGGGTCAAGGTCACCAAACCAGGTGACGGCGACGATTTCCTGAAGATGAATGGCGCCGGCGAAATGCTCGTGTTCTCCGGCGCGGACTTCGAAGATTTTCTGGAGCCGCGTCCGGACCTACCGGACGTGATGGAAAGCGAACTCGAATCTGTCGTGCGGCTGCTCGTGCAAAACCGCTGGCCGTTCCGGCTGCATGCGACTTACGACGAATCGATCGACCGCTTCCTCAACGTGTTCGAGCGTGTCAACCAGGACACGCCGTTCAACGGCCTGCGCTGGTTCTTCGACCACTGCGAAACCATTTCGGCGCGCAACATCGACCGCATTGCGGCACTGGGCGGCGGCATCGCCGTCCAGCACCGGATGGCGTATCAGGGCGAATACTTCATTGCCCGCTATGGCGCCGAAGCCGCCGCGCGCACGCCGCCTGTGCGGCAGATGCTCGCGGCGGGACTGCCCGTTGGCGCGGGGACGGACGCGACGCGCGTCGCGAGCTTCAATCCGTTCGTTTCGCTGTACTGGCTTGTTTCGGGGCGCACGGTGGGCGGCACGCTGATGTACGCCGCGCAGGACCGGCTGGATCGCATGGAGGCACTGCGCCGCTATACGGTGGGTAGCGCGTGGTTCTCGAATGAAGAGACGAAGAAGGGCGCGCTCGTGCCTGGCCAGCTTGCCGATTTTGCGGTGCTGAGCGACGACTATTTCACGATGGAAGAATACGGCATCAAGCATCTGACCTCGGTGCTGACGGCGGTCAATGGGCGGATTGTCTACGCGGCCGAAGAGTTCGAAACGTTCGATCCGCCTGCGCTGCCCGTTAGCCCCGCGTGGTCGCCCGTCGCGAAGTACGGCGGCTATGCGCGCTATCGTCCCGCGGCGCCGCTCGTGCAATCGTGCAATGACGCGTGCGTGAACCTGTGCGGTGTGCATCGTCACGCGCATGCGTGGGCATGGCGCAGCAACGTGCCGGCTGGCGATGCGAACGCGTTCTGGGGCGCGCTCGGCTGCAGTTGTTTCGCGTTCTAGGAGCAGGCAGGCGATGAAGCGTTTTCTCACTCCCGATGTGGCGTTGCTGTTTCTGCGCGTCACAGCGAGCGTGCTCGTGCTGCTCGTACATGGACTGCCGAAGGCAGTCCACTACGCGAGTCAGTTCGAGGCAATCGAAGACCCGTTGCATTTCGGCAAGACGCTGACACTCGGTTTTGCGATCTTCGCGGAGGTCGTGTGTCCGCTGCTGATGATCGCGGGCATTGCGACGCGGCTTGCCGCGCTGCCGATCATGGTGGTCTGCGTGGTCGCGCTGGGTCTTGTGCATCGCGAATGGACGCTGGCCCAGGGGCAATTCGCGTGGATGCTGCTGATCATGTTCGGAACGATCGCGATCGGCGGCGCAGGACACTACCGGATTGCGCTGCGGTCGCATCCGTCCGGGCAACGGCAGGCCCGAGCGCACGGCGCGTCCGCGGCGGCGCATGAGGAGTGAACCATGTCATATCTGATTGCAATGGGTGCGGGCCTCGTGGTCGGCCTGCTGTATTACCTTGTGCGTGTGCAATCGCCCGCGCCTCCGCTGATCGCGCTTGCGGGGTTGCTTGGCATCGTGATTGGCGAGCATGCGATTCCGTTCGTACAGACGCGCATACGCGCGCCCGATGCACAAACCCAAGGCGCGCCGCCTGTCGCCAGCAACAAGCCGACTCCGCTATGCAACGAGGATCAGTAGGCGCTGCTGTTGCCGCTCGCCGCGTTTTTCGTGCTCGCTGTGCTGGTGCGCAAGACGTGCATGCCGAAAGTCGGAATCTGATTGCGCCGCGCAAGGCTGGGGCATCCACTACCAGTAAGGATCTGTTTTATGAATACCGTCAGGATGATTCGGTTGTTGCGGGACGCTGTCGTGTCGATTACATCGATTGTGTCGGTCGCAGCGCTCGGCATGGCGCTGGGCGGCTCGCCGGCTTTCGCCGAGGCCGATCATCAGAACGGCGGAAAGAGCCTGCCGGTCGTGTCAGTCGGTCCGCAGTACGACACGACACACGTTTATGTGGCGAGCCAGGACATCGACGCGTTCGTCGACAGTTTTGTCGCGACGTTCGGCGGCACGGCTTCGGCACCATGCTTGTGTTCGTGACCGACGGCAAGCTGCCTTATCCGTTCGGCCGCGAAGTCACCGGCTATCTGGTTGCCGATATCGACGCGACGCTCGCGAAGGCGCAGGGCGTCGGCGTGAAGGTGTTGTCGTCGGTGAACAGGACAGTTGAAGGGCGTACGGCAATGGTCGAGTTTCCCGGCGGCTACGTCGCCGAGATTCCCAAACCGGCGAAATGATGCAGCGTCGCTCGCTGAGGCACGAGATGTCGAAGGCGGCTGCCTGCGCCGCGCTCGCGGTGTGCGGATGGGCAGAGGGCGTGAACGCGTTCGCCGCCGATAACGCGGCGGCTGCGGTTGCCGGCGCGACCGCTGCGCCTCAATGCACCGCGAAGCGGCCGTCAGCGCTATCGTTCAACCGCTGGCAGGAAGACTGGTCGGCGCTGGCAAATCCGTGCGTGCCGCGCGAGCCGTTCGATGCGCTCAAGTACATCTCGCCCGGCAGGGATCCGTCGACCTATCTGTCGCTCGGCGCAACCCTGCGTGAACGCTTCGAACTGAACAATACGCCACTCTTCGGGCTCGGCGCCGCGGGGCCCGACAGCTACGTGATCGAGCGCGCCGAAGTGCATGCCGATGCGCGCATCGGCCAGCATGTGCAGGCGTTTTTCCAACTCGAGGATGCGCGGCCCTTCGGAAAGGATGCCGTTTCGCCCGTCGACAAGAATCCGCTCGACATCGAGCAGGCGTTCGTCGCGTTCGTTTATGGCGTAGGCGGCGGCACGTTCAAGGCGCGCGTCGGCCGGCAGGAGATGGCGTTCGACTTGCAGCGGTTCGTCTCGGTGCGCGACGGGCCGAACGTGCGTCAGGCGTTCGACGCGCTGTGGGCCGACTATGAAATCGACAAGTGGCGCTTCATCGGCTACATGACGCAGCCTGTGCAGAATCGCGACGTCACGGCCTTCGACGATGTGTCGAACCGGCATCTCACGTTCAGTGGCGTACGCGTGGAACGTGCGAACACGGGGCCGGGCGATCTGTCAGCATACTGGTCGCGCTACAACCGCGACAACGCACGCTTTCTCGATGCGGCAGGCACCGAGCATCGCGATGTATTCGACGTGCGTTACGCGGGCAAGGTCACACCGTTCGATTGGGATGCCGAATCGATGATGCAGACGGGGCACGTCGGCAAGGACACCATCGGCGCGTGGGCGTTTGGGTTGCTGGGCGGCTATACGGTCGCAACGGTGGCGGGTTCGCCGCGTTTCGGTTTGCAGATCGACGGCGCATCGGGCGACCGGCATCCGGGCGATGGACGCGTCGAAACCTTCAATCCGCTGTTTCCGAACGGCTACTACTTCACGCTGGCGGGCTACACCGGCTACAGCAACCTGATTCACGTGAAGCCGTCGATCACCTTCAAGGTATCGCCGAAAGTCACGTTACTGACGGCACTCGGTTTCCAGTGGCGCGCAACGACAGCCGATGCGATTTACGGTCAGGGGATGGCCGTGGTGCCCGGCACGGCGGGAAAGGGAACCCGCTGGACGGGGATGTATGCGCAGGTTCGCGCCGACTGGCTCGTCAGCCCGAACGTTGCACTCGCGCTGGAGGCGGTGCACTTCGAAGTCGGCGATTCGATCCGCGCGCTAGGGGCGCGCAATGCGGACTATGTGGGCATCGAAGCGAAGTTCGGATGGTGACCGATGACAGGAACGGGTCCGCTCAACGCTTAGACCGGATATCAAGCGTCAGAAGCCTTCTTCCAGAGAGACCGCTTCGAGGACCGTGGCCAGAATCATCGCTTCGATGTTTCGTGGTGAAGGTTGAACCCGCTTGGGTCGATACACGGCATTGCCTCTTGTAATGGCCTGGCCACTCAGGGCGCAAACCCCGGTTTTCTTCGCAACGCAGCGCCGCCAATGCTGTTCGCCGTAGCAGCAGGACGTCGCGTCGCTCCACGCGAGCGTTGCCGAGGTCCGTCCGCGGCGCTCCAGAACCCGGATGACGCATTTGCGGAAATCGCTTTCGCTGTCCTTCGGGCGGAAGCAGCTGGACACAACCGGTCCCTGTATTTCGCTTTCGTTCGAGAGGAGCGCCATTGTTGACTGCCACGTTCTGTCTGCTTCAAAGGGAGCTTGCATGATGCGGTTCCTCGATTCTCGTTAGACAAAGATGAGTTCCGGCAATGGAGCTGAAACGCAACAGAACGCTCCATGACATCGTCAAACGACCGTCGTGCGTATTCCCGTCAGGTAGCGACGTCGAATGCCTGAAAAGATGCCGTGTGCGATCAATTTCTGGTGATGCAGCACCAGTGGATGGCCCACAGTCTTATGTGATGGGCCGGGGTTAGAGCTAACCCTCGACCTTGACTGGATGATAGGTAGCAGACTGGCGGGCCGCTATTACATGATTGTGGAGGACGTCCCACATTCACCTTCCTGCGCCATGCTCCGCTCAGTGACTGGCCGCTCCACTGATCTCGACGTCTGGGTACGCGGCGTCGTCGTTCAGGACTGGCAGGACGACGCTAAAGGTCGATCCGTAGCCCTGATTATTGGCGGCAGTAAGAGAACCCTCATGCGCTTCGATAATGGAGCGCGACACCGCAAGCCCGATGCCCATGCCCTTGCTCTTGGTTGTGACGAATGTGTCGAATATGCTGTCGCCACCCACGATGCCCGAACCGTTATCGACCACCTCGAGTAGCACGGACCCGTCGTGAAGCGCCCTTGCGGTAATGAGAATCCTGGATGTGCGCCCCGAGTTTTCCGTGGCCTCTATTCCGTTCGTGATCAGATTGAGCAGGACCTGCTGAATCTGTATCTGGTCGACGAACACCGGCGGCAGGCCATCAGGCAAATCGAGGTCGATGTCGGCGGTATGCCTGGTTTCGTCTTCCCGTAGCAGCCGTACGGATTCGAGGACCATGTCTTTCACGTTACGCTTGCGCTTCTGGAATGATTGGCTCTTGAACAGCGCGCGGATGCTTTTCATCGTCTCGTCGGCGGAATGGGCATCTCGAACGACGCTTTCCGCGGAAGTCCTGGCTTCACTTAAATTGGGCGGGGACGCTGCGAGCCACCGATTGCAAGCCTGCGCGTTGGCGATGACGGACGTGAGAGGCTGATTGAGTTCGTGTGCGATGGAGGCGGATAGTTCTGCGACGGTGGCAATCTGGGTTGCCCGGGCGAGTTCAGCCTGAGTGTGTCTGAGCCGGTCCTCTGCACGCTTGCGTTCGTCAATATCAAGACTAAGTCCATACCATTGAACTATGTTGCCGTCGGAGTCCCTCATTGCTTCACCCGTATGCTGGTACCACCGGTAAATCCCGTCTTTCCGGCGAAGCCGGGCAGCGTGGCAGTACGGCTCACCAGTCTCGATCGAGTGTGTCCACGCTTGAACCATGGTGTCCAGGTCGTCAGGATGGCAGGTTGCCTGATAGCCGGGGCCCGCGAGCTGCGAAAGATCCAGGCCAACGAATTCGACGATTTTCCGATTGATGTAGGTGAGCCCCCCTTGTGGGTCATTGCTCCAGAGCATCGCGGGGATGGTCTCGATCAGTTCGTGTAACTGGTGCTCCCGCTGTTCGAGCACGGCTTCCGTTTGTTTGAGATCGTCGATATCCGTACATACGCCGTACCAGTGCAGGATCTGTGCGCTTTCGTCGCGAAACGGTTCGCCGCGAGCGAGATACCAGCGCAGTGTCCCATCGGCGCCTGCAAGCTGGTACGTGTCCTGATACGACACACCTTCGTGGACAGCTTGCCGCCAGCGCGAGCGGACACGAAGACGGTCTGCTTCCGGGATGAGACGAAGTAACATTTCTCCGTCGAATTCTTCCTCGGTCTTTCCCATGAAGGCGAGCATTTGCCGACTCCATCTGTCGACTTTTCCTTCCGGTGTAGCTCGCCAGATCATCGCGGGCAATACGTCGACGAGTCTTCGCAAATTGAGCTCTTCCGTGCGAAGAACCTCCTGAGAAATCTGCCGCTCGTGGATATCCGTCGAAAGTCCATACCAGCGGGTAGTCGAGTCTGGCTGTTGGGAGTGGCGGGGGCGTCGGGAGACCAGCTCGGCACAAAGCCATGCCGCACCGATTGCGAGGGCGCAACGGCCGATCGAGCTGGAGGATAGAGGAGGGTGACCGGCAGTCAACATCGTTCCGGCAATTCCGAGCGAGACGAAACCCGCGGCGAGACGCCCAAGGCTGCGGTCGAAAAAGTGCGCGACCAGAACAACCATTACGAGGCCGAGGCAGGCCGTGACCGGTTCGAGTAAGCCTGCCACGCCTGACGCGCCGGCTATGGCGACGCTGAGGGCGGCAACCCGGGACGAGCGTGGTATCAACACGGTAAGCATATCAACCTCGGAGTTCGTCGACGTATTGGATAGTGGTACTCCACATTTTCACATCAATGGCGGGATTTTCCAGCGAAAAGGTCACTGGCTTGCAAGTTGAGCGGAGAGGATTGATGGTTATTTGGCGTCGTACTGCGAGGTCTGGTCGCGCACACCGTGGTGGCACGAATCGAAGACGAGGCAATGGAGAAAGGTCATACCATTGCGAATGGTTGCCTTTTTCAGGAACTGCCAGTCAGGCAGCTCAGGGAAAAGATAAGGAAAAAAGCTAAATTTAAAACTTCAAATCGGGTGACGCCATTACATATTCATGTCGCTAACTTCGGCATGCGGCTAGTCTGAACCCACAAGACCGAGGTCCCGCGCACGCGCAACAGCTTGAGCGCGCTTATCGACGCCGAGTTTCATGAAGACGTTCTTCAGATGAGATTTGACGGTTTCAGCGCCGATCCCGAGCACATTCGCGATTTCCTTGTTCGACTGTCCGTGGGCAATCAGGTCGACGATTTCGCGCTCCCTTGAACTCAGCGACCCGCGCTCGGTATCGCGTCGACGGTGGCCGCGTGGCTGATAGAGAATCCGCGCGCCGTCGAGCAAATGATCGACGTAGGCGATCAGCTCGTTCAAGTGCGCCGTCTGCTCCGCGTTCGCTGTATGCCGCGCGTCTTCACGAACGGCGTCCAGCAGCAATCCGATGTCCGGCCCCACGTCGAGAATGGATTGGTACACGCCTGCGGGCACGGCGACCTTCAGGACTTCGCGAAACATCGCGATCGCACGGGCGCGTTCGTTCGCCGCCAGCCAGACCAGCGCAAGCATGGTTCGCAGGCGTATCGCCAGAAAATCCGCGTGTTGTCGTTCGGCGCTCTGCAGCGCGGCGCCCAGCGCCGCGGTGGCTTCTTCGGTCCGCTGTTGGGCAGCGGCAACAGCGGCCGCTCCGAATGCACGATAGTTCTCGATCTCGAGCGAGATGGAACGCGAAGGGTGGGCGTTGGAGTCCGCCATCTGATCGAGTTGCGTGACGCACGCAGCCGCTTCGGCCATCCTGCCTTCCGCAAGATATAGCCGTATGCGTTCAACAAGGGCGGCGGCGGTCATGCGGTCCCATTGACGTTCGCAACTCAACGCCTGGGCCCGATCGAGCAATGCGTACGCCTGCCTCACATCCGAACGCGCGGCGGCGATCCGGATGAGGAGGCGATAGGCAATCAACACGCTATCGAGCAGGACCGCAACGTCAATGACCGGCATCAACCCGGCAACCAGCGTTTCAGCTTCGTCCAGCCGGCCTTGTTCGTACCAGATCTGGCCGATCATCGGTGCGCATAGCGCCACCGAGATCGAATCGGGACCGGCATGCCGTTCGGCCAGTTGCATCGATTCCGTGAAATACCGTTCGGCAAGCCCGAAGTGCAACTGTTGCATTTCCGCATGTCCCAGCAGGCACTGCCGGTAGACCGAAGAGTACAGATTGCGCTGATTTTCCTCGGCTGAGTAGGACATCCACGGCGTTGCGTAGAGCGCTTCGAGATTGCCGGCTTTCCAATGGGCGAAGCGCACGACGTTGGACGCCACATTGGTGGTCCAGATATCGGTGGTCGGCCGCTCGATGCATGGTTCAGCGATAACGAGTGCGCGCTCGGGATCGTCCTGCAGGCCCGCGACGACCGAGCGGATCGCCTGGCATTCGCGCCGGATGTCTTTGGCTTCGGCGCCCGTGCCGGACGCGAGGTCATGTTCGACCGCATCCAGCATCGCGAGCGCCTCTTCGAAATGCATGGCGAGCGCCATGCCCCAGGCGATCGCCAGCGTAACCTTCACCTGTGCACCGGCCAGACCGGCGGGAAAGCGGCGCTGCAAGTCGAGTAGCGTGAGCAGGTCGCCTTTCTTGACCAGCGCCATCGCGCATCGCTCCATCAGACGAATCGCGTTATCCGTGCTGCCCGCGGCGATCGCGTGTTTGACGGCCTCCGCCCATAGCTCCTGATCGGCATACCACGCACACGCGCGGCAATGCAGTTCCGCCACCTCGTCGGCGTGCTGTGCCTCGAGCTGGGCCCGCAAGTACTCGCCCATCAGAGGGTGATAGCGGAACCATTGCCCGTTGTCATCGAGCGCCTGCAACAGCAACTGCGCCCCGGCGATTTCGTCCAGCATAGGCTGGCTCGCGCGCAGGCCCGTTACCGCCTCGCAGAGCGGCGCGCTCAACCGGTCGAGTATCGACGTGCGCAGCATGAACCCGACCATGTCGGGGGACAGGCGCTCGAACATGTACTCGATATAGGCGGCGAACGGCCGCGACGTACCGGATGGCGCATCACGCTCCCGAACCGCCTGGCCATCCTTGCGCGATAGCATGGACATCTGGATGCGCAGCGCCGCAGCCCAGCCCTCCGTGCCCGCAAAGAGCGTCTGGATGTACGAAGCGTTCAGCGTGCCGGGCAACGTGCGTTCGACAAAGCGCCTCGTTTCGTCGAAGTCGAAACGCAACACCGACCCGTCGATTTCCAGCAGATCATCTCCTGCTCTCAGCCTCGCGAGCGGCAGCGGCGGATCGGTGCGGCTGCAGAGGACCACATGCACATGAGGCGGCGTCTTTTCGATCAGGAACGACATCGCGTCGTGTACGGCAGGCAGGCTGACCTGGTGATAGTCGTCCAGAAACAGGACAACCTCGTCATCGACTTCGACAAGCTCATTGACCAGTGTGGAAACGACGGCGTGCAACGGGACGAACGCGGCGTCGGCAGTCAGGCTGATCGCCGCGGCGCCGACCTTGTCGCAGGCATGCCGCAACGCATGCGCCAGATAGTTGAGGAAGCGCGCGGGTTCATCGTCTTCCGTGTCGAGCGACAGCCACGCCACTAATGCACCGTTCGCGCGCAACCGGTCGAGCCAACTGAGCGCCAGCGAAGTTTTGCCGAATCCGGCGGGCGCCTTGATCACGGTGAGGCGTTTGTTCGCGGCGCGCTCGGCGAGGCCAGCGAGCCGCGGACGCGCGATGAGATCTATCGGCACGCGCGGCGGAACGATCTTCGTTGCGAGGAAAAGGTGCAGTCCGCTCGCGGATGTCTCTCCAGTCACACGCATGTTTCAGTCACCCATTGTTTTGAGCCAGCCAATTGTTGGGAGGCGTGCTTGCCGCCACCCCCCATTTATAGAAGCGCCTCCCCCGGGCCGGGGGAGGGTGGGACTCTCCCCAATCTGGGGGATGGCAGGTCGCGCCGCGCCAGGCGACCATACGTGCACCGGATTGAGATTGAAGCGTGCCCCGGGCCAGGGCAACGCGCCTGCCGATCACTGCAAGGCAGCTCATTGGCGCCTCGCCACGACTGACTCATTTTTCGCCCCATGATACGCCGCGTCGAATCCCATTGCAGGTGTCCGGCCGGCACCGGTCGGCGCGTAGCCGTATAGGTCACATAAGCCGTATAAGCCGTGGCTTCGGCGCTCCTTGTCTTTCGAAATCGTGCGTCCGTTATTGATGGGTGTCTATCCGTGTTAGCCAATGTTCCAAGAATCAGCGATTACTTGCGGGAAAAAACCGTTTCGATCGCAGCTGATCTGACGCATGTCGTCGAGCGCACGCTGGCGATACTGACGCAGATGGATGGATACAGGTTGCTCGCACCGTCGGCGCAACGGGACGTTCGTGAATCGGTCGCGCTGTCGGCCAAAGTCTGGTTCGAGACGCTGTTGTCGGGCGAACTCCCCTCGGCGCAGGACATGGAAGTGTTTCGGGAAATCAGCCAGCGACGTGAACATCAACGTGTGCCGCTGCAGAGCCATTTGCAGGCATTGCGCCTCGGGTTGCGGGAAATCTGGAGCACCTACATCGCGCTCGGCGAGCTGGACGAGCGTATTGCCAAAGAACTTCTGGCCGACGTCTCGCTGTATCTGCTGGATCACTTCGATTTCATTGCGCAGACTATTGTGCGGACCTATCTGGGTGAGCAATATCGGCAACCGCGGTGGGCAGAACTCGCCGTTGCAATCGAGGAAGGCGCGCGCCGTTCTGAAAGCGTGCGGCATCATCTCGTCGCACTCCTCGAGCAGTTATTGGCGGAGCCGGATCTACTCTCAAGGATTGACGTCGAGCAGGCTCGGGAGCACCGCGGTACGGAAGGGGCCGGCGCGCAAGTGATGAAGTTCTTCGGCCTCGACGTGGACATCGACGACGGCGCGGAATTATCGAAGGCCTTGCGCGACGCGCAGGAGAGGCTCGCGCAGGCGTCGCGGCTCGCGGCTGTGGCTGAACTCTCCGCCTCCATTGCCCACGAACTCAACCAGCCGCTCCAGGCCATCGTGGCGCATGGGCACGCCTGCGTGCGATGGCTCGCTGCAACGCCACCCAGGCTCGACGAAGCCCGATACTCGGCCGAGCAGGTCGTGCGCGACGCGAATGCCGCGGCAGACGTGGTAAGCCGCATTCGCGCTCTTTTCAGGCATACGGCTCCGCAAAAGGTTGATCTCGACGTCAACAAGCTGATTCTTCAGGTATGTACGCTGATGGCTGACGACATCCAGCACAACGCGGTTTCGCTCGAGACCATTCTCGGCGAAGACGTGTCGAAAATCAGCGCGGATGCGGTGCAGATTCAACAGGTGATCGTCAACCTCGTGCGCAACGCAATCGAAGCGTTAGCGGCAACGGAGGAGCGACCGAGGCTGCTGGTGATCCGCTCACGTCGCGATGCCGGCAATGTGGTGGTCGATGTGGAAGATCACGGTGCGGGGCAGGTGAACTTCGAGAAGATCTTCGAGCCGTTTTTTACCACGAAGAAAACAGGCATGGGCATGGGTTTGGCAATCTGCAAGTCGATCGTGGAAGCACACGCGGGCCGGATTGGGGCCGTGCGCAATGTGTCCCGCGGCGTGACCTTCAGCTTCAGCCTTCCGATAGAGAGATCGAACGCAACCTCACGTTGACGATAGCCGAGGATATCCTCGGCCGCCTCCGGCAATCAGCGTGATCAGCTTCGGCCTTGCTTTGGTCTCGCTTTGGTCTGATTGCAACGCGCTGTATCCAGACATCTTCCAAGCCTACCGATTCAGATCGGGCCGTGATATTACATATTTATGTAATGCAGAACACGGCTGCCTATCCTTCCGGGCGATGATTCCGGCGGCTATAATTTTTTGTCGGCAGGACCACGTAAGAACAACATTCAACGAGAATATCGTGGACCGTCCGTGCCGACGTCAGGCTGGGTTTTCACCCGGCAACGGAGAAGGCGCATGAAATCCGCAAGTGAGGTGGTGTATGTGGTCGACGACGACAGGCGGGTGCGTGAAGCACTCACCTCGCTGCTGCGTGCAAACGGAAGAGATGCTCGCGCATTCGATTCCGGCAGGGAGTTTCTGGAAACACCACGTCAGAATATTGTTTCATGTCTGATTCTGGATTTGCGAATGCCTGGCATGAGTGGGCTGGAAGTTCAGAAGCTCGTCAGGGACTCGCAGATTCCCGTCATTTTCATTACCGGAAAGGGTGATGTACCTTCCACGGTGCTCGCCATGAAGGGCGGGGCGGTTGATTTCCTCACCAAGCCCCTCGATGAAGACGAGTTGATGCGCGTGGTTGCTGCGGCGCTCGAAAGGGCGCACGTCCTTCGCAAGGAGGCGGACGACGCGGCGATGCTCCATGCGCTTTATCAAACGCTCACGCCGCGTGAGCAGGAGCTCTTGCCTTTACTCGCCAGTGGCCTGCTCAACAAGCAGGCGGCGGCAGTACTTGGGATTACCGAATACACGGTGCAGGTACATCGCGGCCACATCATGAGAAAGATGCGAGCGGATTCGTTTGCCACGCTGGTCAGGCAGGCGGGCAAGCTGCAGCTCGAAACGTCCCCCACAACCACTTTCTGCGCCTGACGCCGACGCCAATTCGTTGTTGGACTCGATGACCGGAGAAAAAAAATGTCCACGCCTCCGGTTCGAACCGTGGCCGTGATTGATGATGACCGACGTGTTCTGACGTCTCTGGCGAATCTGCTGGCCTCCGGCGGGTACGGAACACGGGCCTACGAATCCGCTCTGGATTTTTTTGCCGACGGCTACGCGGGTCTGGTATGCGTCATTACCGATCTGGGAATGCGGCCCATTGACGGCATTCAGGTGCTCGATAGAACGGTTCATTCAGGCGCAGCCACGCCGGTCATCATTATCACGGGCAAGCCGAGCGAGCATACGGAAGACTATTATCTGCGCAGAGGCGCATTAGGTTTCTTCCGCAAACCTGTCGATGGAAATGCGTTGCTGGACATGCTGGATAGCATTGCTTAATAACGGCGCTGGCATTCGCACGCGCCGTCAGATCCCCCCCAACAGGGACCGCGTTTCTTCCGATGGCTCTGCGGTGAGTATGTTTTCAAAGGTGTCCATCAAGTTGGACACGGCGTATTGCGGGGACCAGAGTCCTCCCGAATCGCCACTGTCCCGGCTTGCTTCCCACGCTGCCAGCGAGGCATTGCCGTAGATGCCGACGAGCGACAGTCTGTGATCGACAATTGCCGGCGCAATATCGGCAAGCAGGTTCCGGAGCAGGGCGTTGCAACGCTGATAACCCGCATTCCACTTGTTTTCCAGCGCTTCCCGCAAGAACGCGCGGTCGTTCAACTGCAAGTTGGCGATCATGCGGATATACGTCGCCTGACCCGTGCGATCCGCCAGCTCAAGCATCGGAAAGAGTAGCGCGCCTAATACCGCACGTACGTTTATCCCTTCCTCCGCCTCCAGTCTGTCGAGCCGCGCCTGACGGTCTTCGTCTATCAGGCGCGCACCGTCGACGACCAGCTCACGTGCCAGTTCAAGTTTGTTGCCGAAGTAGTAGCGCAGCGAGGCGCTGTTGCGCTGCCCTGCGGCGGAAATGATGTCCTGCACGGACACCCCATCCAGTCCGCGCAGCGCGAACAGACGTTGGGCTTCCTCTTTTAAGCG
Source organism: Burkholderia sp. OK233 (assembly GCF_900230185.1). GTDB lineage: Bacteria > Pseudomonadota > Gammaproteobacteria > Burkholderiales > Burkholderiaceae > Paraburkholderia. The sequence goes on along the minus strand of NZ_OCSR01000001.1, from coordinate 5,408,212 downwards.
AGTTCGTGTCTCCGCCCCATCCGAGCGAAGGGTTTTCCCTAGTGTCGTCATTACTTTACCGTGTCGGGTTAATTAACCACACTGCAATAACTAACTTGATAGGAGAAACTTAGCATGAAAGTCATAGTTGCTGGAGGAGGCATTGGTGGGCTCACGACCGCTCTGGCGTTACTGCGCCACGGCATCGAGCCGATTGTACTGGAGCGCGCACCGCAATTGACGGAGGTCGGAGCAGGCGTCCAGATCGCTGCGAACGGCACGATCGTGCTGCGGGAATTGGGGCTTGAGCCGGCGCTGGCGAGCATTGCGACCGTGCCGGAGCGCTTTGACTACCTCGAACTGTCGACCGGGCGTCTCCTGTACGTGGCTCCTTTGGGCAAGGAGGCCGAGGCACGTTACGGCGCGCTGCTCTACAACGTCCACCGCGCCGACCTGATCGACCTGCTCGCGAAGGCCGTGCCGCCCAATGTGATCCGGCTGGGAGCAGAGGTTGCGTCGGTGTCCCAGGACGATGAAGGCGCCTACGTCATGCTGCAAAACGGCGAAGTGATTCGTGGCGACGCCGTGATCGGCGCGGATGGCATTCACTCTGCCGTTCGGACGGCCCTCCGGGGACCCGAGGAGAAGCAGTTCGCCAACATCCTGATGTGGCGCTCGCTCATCCCCGCCGACCGGCTCGCGGGCCTGAGGCTGCCGGTGGCAGGGAACAACTGGTTCGGCGTGGGCAGGAATATTGTTTCGTACTGGGTGCGCAAGGACCTCTACAGCATTCTTGCGTCGGTGCCGGCAACCGAAGTGAGCCGCGAGTCGTGGACGCAGTCGGGGGACGTGGCGCAACTGCGGCGCTCGTTCGAGGGGGCCGAGCCGACCGTCCAGAAGATGCTGGAAGCGGTGGATTCAACGTTCATCACGGGGATGTACCACCGGGATCCGATCGAACACTGGAGTACCGGACGAATCGCGCTGCTCGGCGACGCCGCGCATGCAATGGTGCCCTACCTGGCGCAAGGCGCCTGCCAGGCGATCGAAGACGCCTGGGTCCTCGCCACCTGCCTCAAGAACCATGGCCCGGCCGGCGTTCAGGACGCGCTGCTGGAATACGAACGGCGCCGCCAGCCGCGTACGACGCGGATTCAGGCGGGCGCGCGCTTTGTCGTCGATTGGGCACACGAGCCCGACGAGGCGCGTGTGCGCCAGCGTAACGGACGCCTGAAGGGACTCTCGCGTATCGATCCGCTGGCAGAGGCTTCGTGGTCGTTCGCCTGGGGGCACAACATCCTCGAGGCCGTCAAGCTGCCGCCGGGCGAGGTCGTCGGTTTGAGCGCGGCACGCGAGGGAAAGCGGATGGAGCGCCCCGAGAGCCAGCGTGCTTTCGATCTCTGGAAGGGCGTGTTCAAGCCGGATGACATTGCGCGTGGCGACCGGGGGCAGCGTGCAGCCTACGAACGGTTTCTTCTGCAGCAGTTCCCGGCGCCGGCAAGCACCGAGGTGACAGAAGTCGATCTTCACGGGGTGAGCGCGTTGCGCGTGGCTGCAGCGGGAACAGGGCACAAGGCGACCGTATTGCACTTCCACGGCGGCGGCTACGTGCTGGGAACGGCCCAGAGCTCGGTTGAATACGCAAGCCGTCTCTCACGCGCGCTGAACGGTCCGTGCTACACGGTCGACTATCGCCTCGCGCCCGAGCATCCGTATCCGGCGGCATTCGACGACGCATTCAGCGCCTATCGTGGCTTGCTCGCCTCGGGCGTCGATCCGTCGACGGTGTTCCTGAGCGGCGAATCGTCCGGGGGCGGCCTGGCTCTCGCGCTGGCTGCTGCGTTGCGTCGCGCGGGGCTGCCGTTGCCGGGCGGCGTCATTGCAATCTGCCCGCTCACTGACCTCACGCTTGGCGGCCCCTCCGTCATGGCGAATTCCGGAGACGACCCGGCCGCGAATCGCGAGACGCTTTCCAATCTTGTCGCGTCTTACTTCCAGGGCCACGAGCCGACCGATCCGATGGTGTCGCCGTTGTTCGCGGACCTCGCAGACCTTCCGCCGGTGTTTCTTTCGGCGGTGGAGGGCGAGGTACTGGAAAGTGACACGACTCGTTTTGCGGAGCGGGCAAAGGTAGCCGGCGCGAACGTGACGTTGAAGATGGTGGCCGATTCGGTTCACGTCTTCACGCTCTTCCCGTTCCTTCAGGAGACTGCCGAAACGCTTGAAGAAATAGGTCAGTGGAGTCGCCAGTTCCTTCAGAAGTAGGGAGACGCATCCGCCTCGCGCATGGCGCCAGGTTCGGATGCGACAACCTGCTCACGCATCGCCGGCGTCGGCCGATCCCGCTTGCGTCACGGGCGATTTGTCCGTAGCGCAAGCAATCGGCTTCAAGGCGCTTCGCCCTATCACTGCATTTCGTCTCATCCCCGGAGTAGACATGACGGCAACACCAACGCGTCGGCGGGTCGACGTGCCGCGGCAACTGTCCGCGCCGCAGACATCGCTATACACGAATCTCGAAGTCTCCTCGAACCGCCATCCGGAAAAGGCCGCAATCCTGTACTACGGCAGCACCGTCAGCTACCGGCAGTTGCGACGCGAAGTCGATGCGATGGCCGGATTCCTGCAGCAGCGCTGCGGCATCGCCCGGGGTGAGCGCGTCGTCCTGTACATGCAGAACAGTCCGCAGTTCGTCATCGCCTTCTATGCGGTGCTCCGCGCGGATGCGGTAGTCGTGCCCGTCAATCCGATGAACCGGACGTCGGAGTTGCAACACATACTTGATGATAGCGGGGCTAGAGTCGCCTTTGTGGGCGAAGAACTCGTGGAGCAGATACGGCCGCTGTCGGGCCGTCACGTGGACTATGTGATCCCTGCACGTTATGCCGACTATCTTCGCGACCAGACGGACTTGCCGCTGCCCGACGTTCTGACATCGTCCGCGCCGCAGCCCCATGCCGAGTCTATAGACAGTCGTGCTGCCCTCATCGGCTGGAACGACGCGCTTGCTCGAGCGTGCGTTCCGCGCGGCCACGAATCCAGGTCCGAAGATCTGGCGGTCATTCCGTATACGTCCGGCACGACCGGTCGCCCCAAAGGGTGCATCCATACCCATCGTAGCGTGATGCATTCAACGGTCTCGTGCGCTGAATGGCCGAGCCTCGCGAACGGGAGCGTGATGCTGTGCTCCGTGCCGTTGTTTCACGTCACCGGCATGCAGAACTGCATGAACATGCCGATATACATCGGCGCCACGATGGCGATCATGACCCGCTGGGACGCGGAATGTGCCGCGCACGTGATCGAACGCCACCGCGTAAGCGCATGGGTCACGGTTCCCACGATGCTCATCGACCTGCTGAACCAGGCGGACGTCGCCAGGTTCGACCTGAGTTCCATTGCATACCTGAGCGGCGGCGGTGCCGCGATGCCGCAGGCTGTCGCGCAGCAGATAGAGAAGCGTTGGGGCATCCCGTACGTGGAAGGGTACGGCCTCACCGAGACGATGGCGGCGACTCATATCAATCCGCCGAAGCACAGCAAGCAGCAGTGCATGGGGGTGCCGGTCTTCAACACGGACTCACTGGTTGTCGATCCCGAGACGCTCGAGCCTCTCGGTGAAGGAGAAACAGGCGAGATTCTCGTCAGCGGGCCTCAAGTGTTCGACGGGTATTGGAAGTCGCCGGAAGCGACGCAAGAGGCATTTGTTTTGATCGATGGAAAGCGCTACTTGCGCACGGGAGATCTCGGCTATGTAGATCGGGACGGATACTTCTTCATCGTCGACCGGCTCAAACGCATGATCAACGCGTCCGGCTACAAAGTCTGGCCGGCCGAGGTCGAGGCCATGCTGTTCGAACATCCCGCCGTACAGGAAGCGTGTGTCATTGCGACTCAGGATCCGCGCCGGGGCGAGTCGGTCAAGGCGGTCATCGTGCTTCGGAACGGCGAGCAGGTGACGGCAGAAGAAATGGTGCTATGGGCCCGCGAGCGCATGGCGTCCTATAAGGTTCCGCGTGTCATTCAGTTTGCCGCCAGCTTGCCCCGTACGGCGAGTGGAAAGATCCAGTGGAGACTGCTGCAGGAAGAGGAAACGCGGAGTCGAAGCGCCCAATCCGAAGACCGCCGGCTGGATTGATCAGTTGCCTGCAGATCTGAAAATGCGATTCATATAATTCGTAGTACGACATAATCATAATACTGGAGTTTATAAATGAGGAAGGTAAGGAGATTGTTCGGAAAAGAGCGGCATCGACGCAAGGCCGGCCTATTGGCTGCCGTCATGTCTACTGCGACGCTGTACGCCGTCTCCGCAGCCGCGCAGTCGTCGGTAACACTTTACGGCCTCGTTGATACGGGATTTCGCTACACGACTCATGCGGATCCGCAAGGCGATTCTCTCGTCCGGCTCGCAAGCGGCGCAAGCGAGAGCCACTTCGGATTCAAGGGAGTGGAAGACATAGGTGGCGGAACGAAAGTCATATTCGATCTCGAGAATCGATTCTTCCCGAACTCCGGGGCGACCGACCCCGCTTATCCGTTCTTCAATACGGCTTATGTTGGCGTGCAGTCGAGCCGTTACGGAAAGTTGACCATGGGGCGTCAGATCAACCCACTTGCTGACGCTGTGCTGAGCGCCTACGTGACTAATCTATGGCTCCCGACTTTCTACCAGTTCCGGCCGGAAGTCATGATGGCTCAGGGCGTATGGACAAGCAACATGGTCAAATACGCGGCGCGATGGCAATACCTGACGGCTGAGGTGTCGTATGCGTTTGGTGGCAATGCGGGCGCATTTGGATCGGGAAGTCAGATCGGGGCATCGCTTCTCTATTTGCCCGGCGAACCATTGCGTCTCGCCGCTGCGTACCTCGACTCGCGCGATGCCGTGAACACTTCCGCGCACCTCAAATCATGGACGGCTGGCGGATCCTATACGTTCGAAAATACGACGTTCACAGCCGGCTGGGCCGTGAACCGGCAGGATGCCGGGTTTGTCGGCAATTTCCCTAACGGGCCATTCAGCGCGCCGGAATTGTCCGCGCTTAAATTCAATACGTTCAGTGCCCGGCAAATGTTTTTTGGTGGGGTGACGCAGCAGGTAGCGGACGTGATTCACGTTTCTGCGAATGTGTGGCGCACGATTCAGACCGGGAAGACGCAGGCGGCCAACGGGAACGCGACGCAATTCCAGCTGCTCGCGGACTATAACTGGTCGAAACGCACGGATACCTACCTGGAAGTCGACTACTCGCTGTACCGCGGCGGAATGGTTGGCGCCCAGTTCCAGGGCATCAACGCGCTGAGCTCGGCATACGGCACGACACAGCTAGGCATGATGGCTGGCTTGCGGCATATGTTTTAGGGCCTGTTATCAGCGTGAACAGGCCCCAGGCTGCCGGCGCGACGACGACTTCATTTTTACCCAACCAGCTCGCGATGCAATGCCATGAATTCCAGAGCAAGCTTATGCCGTGGATCGAGGTGAACCATCGGTTTGGCGTGCTGATGTGATTCGCGAATCCTCACGGAAGAAGACAGTCGGGACTCCAACACGGGCAAGCCCTCGCTTACTAGCTCCTCTACCAACTGGAGGGGCAGGCTCGCGCGAGGCTGAAACTGGTTGATCACAATCCCTTCGACTTCCAGATCGGAATTATGGTCCTGCTGAATTTCCTTAACATTGTCGAGCAGCGTATAGAGTGCGCGACGAGAAAAATCGTCACAGTCGAACGGGATCAGGCAGCGTTCGACCGCAATCAATGCGGAGCGGGTGTAGAAATTCAGGGCCGGCGGCGTGTCGATATAAATCGCGTCGTACGCATCCAGTTCATTCAGGGCATCGCGCAGCTTGTAGATTTTGTAGCGTGATTCGAGCTTGCCGTGCAAAGCGTCAAGCTCTGGATGAGAGGGCATCACATCGAGGTTCTCGAACGGCGTGGGATGGATAAAGGTCGAGACCGGTGTCGGCTTGAAGCTGAAACTCAGGGCCGTCTCGAAGAAGTCCGCCACGCTCGGCTTGAGCCCGCTTGCCTGTTCGCCAAGAAGGTATTGGCTGGAATTGCCCTGAGGATCGAGATCGATGACGAGGGTGCGCATACCCTCGCTGGCGCTGATCGCCGCCAGGTTGCATACGATGGTCGATTTACCCACGCCACCCTTCTGATTGAAGACGACACGCCGCATCTGGTTTGCCCCTTTTTGCGAGAACTTGCGAAAACCTGCGAAAGACACAGCTTACCCTGGCGGAACTCCCCGTAGCCCGGCCCCAACGGCCGTCCCCGCGCTGCGGCCCTTGCTCTGCGGCCACTTCCTGACAGTTCCCCTGTTCGGGGGATGGCTCCCCCTTGCCAAAAACTCGATGATGACTTCACTCGGGATGCCACCGTGCGCGACAAGCACCGACTGACCTGTGTCAGCCCGATCCATTTCTCGACTTGAGGAGACGTAGATGCAGGACGCCGTGCAGGGATCGACGCCATCCCCTTATGCCTATCCGCTGCTGATCAAGCAACTGCTGCACACGCCGTTCGTTCAGGCGCCGGATCAGGAAATCGTGTACCGCGGCCAGCTGCGGATGACCTATACCACGCTGAGGGAACGCATTGCGCGGCTCGCCAATGGCCTTCACGAGCTCGGCGTGCGGCACGGCAGCACCGTGGCCGTCATGGATTGGGACAGCCACCGCTATCTGGAGTCGTATTTTGCGGTTCCGATGATGGGCGCCGTGCTTCAGACGGTCAACGTGAGGTTGTCGGAGGCGGAGATCGCCTACACGATCAACCACGCTGGCGCAGAGGTGCTGTTTGTCCACACCGATTTCCTGCCCGTGGTCGAAGCGATCAAGGATCAGCTTGAAACGGTCCGCACCTTCGTGTGGATCGACGAGCCGGGCAGTGAAGCGAGCGCGCACACCATTGCCTTCGCCACCGAATACGAGGCGATGCTTGCAGCGAGCGCGACAAGCTACGATTTCCCCGACTTCGACGAGAACACCCGGGCCACCACCTTCTACACGACCGGAACCACCGGCCTGCCCAAGGGCGTGTACTTCTCGCACCGCCAGCTGGTTCTGCACACCATCACCTTGATGGGGGCGCTGTCGAGCCCGGTATCGGGACAGCGCTTTCATCGCGGCGACGTCTATATGCCGCTCACGCCGATGTTCCATGTGCATGCATGGGGCATGCCCTACATCGCGACGGTCATGGGCGTGAAGCAGGTCTATCCGGGCCGTTATGTGCCCGATCGTCTCGTGCAACTGATTCGCGACGAAGGCGTCACGTTTTCGCACTGCGTCAGCACGATCCTGCACATGCTGCTCTCGTGCGATGACGCGAAGCACGCGGACTTCAGCAAATGGAAGGTCATCATCGGCGGAGGCGCATTGCCGCACGGTCTTGCGCGCGCCGCGCTCGACCGCGGCATCGACATCTTTACCGGCTATGGCATGTCCGAGACCTGTCCTGTGTTGAGCCTCGCGCAACTTCCGCCTAACACCGGGCCGCTCGATCTCGAAGAAGAGGTGCGTCTGCGCTGCAAGACCGGCTTCCCCGTTCCGCTCGTCGACTTGCGCATCGTCAACGAGGACATGGAAGACATCGTGCACGACGGCCGGGCCTACGGCGAGATCGTCGTGCGTGCGCCGTGGTTGACGCAGGGCTACCTGAACAATCCGGATGCGTCCGCGCAACTCTGGACAGGCGGATACCTGCATACGCAAGACATCGCGAACATCGACGCGAGCGGCAACATCCAGATCACGGACCGTATCAAGGACGTCATCAAATCGGGCGGCGAGTGGATATCTTCGCTCGAAATCGAAAGCCTGATTTCGCTGCACCCGGATGTCTCGGAAGTCGCGGTGATCGGAATCAAGGACGAGAAATGGGGCGAACGGCCGGTTGCGCTAGTGGTCCTGAAGGCGGGCTCTGCAGTTACCGAAGACGACGTCAAGGCCCACGTCATGGGATTCACCAAAACCGGACGGATCTCGAAGTATGCGGTGCCGCAGATCGTCAAGTTCGTCGACGCGCTTCAGAAGACGAGCGTCGGCAAGATGAACAAGAAGTGGTTGCGCGAACAATTCGCCTGACCCGTCGCAAGGAGCAAACACGATGAGCATCAAAGGATACAGCGTCGCCACCATCGACGACTTCGTTGGCCGCGAATTGGGCGTGTCGGATTGGGTTGTCGTCGATCAGGCACGTATCGACGCTTTCGCGGCATGCACGGGCGACAGGCAGTGGATCCACGTGGACCCCGAGCGCGCGAAACGCGAAAGCCCGTTCGGCGGCACGATCGCGCACGGCTATCTGACGCTGTCGCTACTGGCGTCGCTCGCAATCGAGATCGGCCTCATTCCTGAGGACGCATCGGCTGGGCTGAACTACGGGCTGGACAAGGTGCGCTTCATGACACCGGTGAAAGCGGGAGGGCGGGTGCGAAACCGCGTGACGCTGATTTCGGTGGAAAAGAAGGGCGGCGGCCGGATCATCGTGAAGACGATGAACGAACTGCAGATCGAGGGCGAGGAGAAGCCGGCGCTCATTGCCGAGACATTGGCGATGCTGGTCTCGCAAGCGTAAGCAGCGCTGTTGACGAAACGGACAGAGATGGTTGAGGAGCAGCAACATGGCGGCAAATGACGAAAGCAAGGCACGCAGCGAGCAGACGAACGACCTTGCGGCGTCTGCCGCGGAAGGCATGCTCGGACCGAATCCGTTCGTGGGACTGCGGCCGCGAGACATTATGGCAACCGCGCAGCAGATCGGCACCCAGGCGCTGCGGCAACCGGCGTTGCTCATGGAGCAGGAGGCGGCGCTTGTCCGCGACCTGATCGCTGTGCTTGGCGGCAGTGCGGACGGTACGCCGCCGCAGGGCGACAAGCGCTTCACCGATCCGGCATGGCAGACGAATTCGCTTTACCGCATGACGCTGCAAACTTACGTGGCGTGGCGCAGCGCGTTGACAGGGTTTGTCGACCGCTCCGCGCTCGACCCGAAGAGCAAGGAGCGCGCGCAGTTCGTCCTGTCGCTCTTCACCGACGCGTTGTCGCCGACGAACACGCTGCTCGGCAATCCGGCCGCACTCAAGAAAATCATCGATTCGGGCGGCGCCAGCCTGCTTGGCGGCATGCGGAACCTCGTGACGGACATGCTGCAGAACCAGGGGATGCCCGCGCAAGTCGACAAGTCGGCGTTCAAGGTGGGCGAAAATCTCGCCACGTCGCCGGGCTCGGTGGTCTTTCGCAATGAGGTGCTCGAGCTGATCCAGTACGCGCCCGCGACGGAGCATGTGTATGCCCGCCCGCAGCTCATCGTGCCGCCCCAGATCAACAAGTTCTACGTGTTCGACCTGTCCGAAGGCAAGAGTATCGTCGATTACCTGGTGAAGAACGAGTTTCAGGTGTTCATGGTGAGTTGGCGCAATCCCACCGTGGCGCAGCGTCACTGGGACCTCGATGCCTATGTGACGGCGCTCCTCGAAGCGATCACGGCCGTGCGCGACATTACCGGCAGCGACGACGTCAACCTGCACGGCGCCTGCTCGGGTGCGATGACGATTTCCGCGCTCCTCGGCCACCTCGCGAGCCGGGGCGACACGAGCGTCAATGCGGCCACGCTGATGGTCGCCGTGCTGGACAACACGGCTGATTCGCAACTCGGTCTCTTTGCAACGCCGGAAGCCATTGCGGCTGCCAAGCAGAACAGCACATCGAAGGGCGTGCTCGCCGGCGAAGAAATGGGCCGCGTGTTCGCGTGGATGAGACCCAACGATCTGGTCTGGAACTACTGGGTCAATAACTATCTGCTCGGCAAAGCGCCGCCCGCTTTCGACATCCTCTATTGGAACAACGACGCGACCCGGCTGCCCGCGGCGATGCATGGGCAACTGCTCGATATCTTCACGGGCAATCTGTTCAGCAAGCCTCGCGCGCTGACCGTCCTCGGTACGCCGATCGACCTGTCAGAAGTGACGTGCGACAAATACGTCGTCGCCGGCATGACCGATCACATCACGCCGTGGAAGGGCGTGTACAACACGGCGCGCACGTTCGGCGGCAAGACGCGCTTCGTGCTGAGTTCGAGCGGTCATATCCAGAGCCTGATCAACCCGCCGGGCAATCCGAAAGCGAAGTTCTTCCTCAACACCGATTTGCCCGCCACTGCCGACGCATGGCTTGCCAATGCGCAGGCGGAAAAGGAATCGTGGTGGGCCGACTGGCGCACGTGGCTCGCCGACCATTCCGGCGAGCGGCGCGCCGCCCCGGCGAAATTAGGCAACAAGCAGCACCCCGCGGGCGTGAAGGCGCCGGGAACGTATGTCATGGAAGCCTAAGGCACCAAGGCATACGCACCGGCGCACTCATTTACCGCACTTTTGACCACACCGTAGTCAACATTTTCTTAACGTAGTTTCAATGGAGTATCGATGATGGATTCAACCAATTTCAACAGCATTTTCGCCGAGTATAAAAAGGTCGTTGGCCAGTTCAAGCTGCCCGGCATCGACGTGGGCGCACTCCTCGAGTCGCGCCGCAAGGACGTCGAGGCGATTGTCGAAGCCAACACGACCGCGCTGGCAGGCGTGCAGTCGCTCGCCCAGAAGCAGTCGGATATCCTTCGCACGACACTGACCGAAGTGCAGTCGCTCGTCACCCGCGTTGCCCAGTCGGGTGGCCAGCCGGCGGCCAACACCGGTGAAGTGGTGCAGCAGGCGTTGAACAAGGCGCTGGTGGACATGCAGGAACTCGCGGATACCGCATACCGTGCGCAGGCTGACAGCGTCGCCGTGGTCACCAAGCGCGTTGCCGAGCACGTCGAGGAACTGAAAACGCTCCTTCAGCCGAAGAAGTAATGCCGAAGAAGTCATACGACAGCGCCCATGCGGCATGCCGACGCCTCGAATGAAGCGTCCTTTCAGAAGATGATCCGGAAACAGAAAATGCACACGAACCCCGAGTCTCTTTGCAGCATGGAAATCCAGATGATCGATCTGGACGGTCAGACACTGCGTGTCGCAACCTGGCGCGGCAGCGATGCTTCGCCGCCGCTGCTCATCTTCAACGGTATTGGCGCCAACCTCGAACTGGTGGAGCCGTTCGTCACGGCGCTCGAAGACGTGAGCGTCGTCATCTTCGACGTTCCCGGCGTCGGCGGTTCGCCCGCGCCGGTCGTGCCGTATCGATTCTCGACGTTGTCCGTGTTGGCGGACAAGCTGCTGACCCGGCTCGGTTATGAAGGGGCCGTCGATGTGCTCGGCGTATCGTGGGGCGGCGCGCTGGCGCAACAGTTCGCGCATCTGTATCCAGAGCGCTGCCGCAGGCTGATTCTCGCGGCAACCTCACCTGGCGTCATCATGGTGCCGGGCAAACTGTCGGTATTGTCAAAGCTGATCGGGCCGCGCCGCTATACCGATCCCACCTACCTGCAACAGGTGGGCGCCGATATCTACGGAGGCGCTTACCGGCGCGATCCGTCGTTGCTGAAGGCGCACAGCCAGCATATTCAGCCGCCGCGCGGCCGCGGCTACCTCTATCAACTGCTGGCCGCTGCGGGCTGGAGCAGTCTGCTGTGGCTAGGTGCGTTGCGCCAGACGACACTGGTCATGCACGGCAACGACGACCCAATCGTGCCGCTCACCAACGCGAAGATTCTCGCCGCCCGTATCCCCGATGCGACGCTCTATGTGATCGATGACGGTCACCTGTTTCTCATCTCGCGCGCGAGTGAAGTCGCGCCGGTGGTGCGCAGGTTTCTCCGGCAGGAGGCGAGTTGAGTTTCTTTGCGCGCGATAGCGATGGCGCGGGGCCGGCCATTGCGAATGCACACGAAGACCGCAAGGCAAGCGGCTTGACGCGCATGCGGCGAACGGCGACGTACCTGCTCGTCTTCATGATTGCGTTGCTGTTTGTGTGTGTTGCCTGGCAGGCTGACCATGCATGGCTTGCATGGCCGCGCGCGTTTGCGGAGGCCGGCACGGTCGGCGCGATCGCGGACTGGTACGCGGTGGTCGCGCTGTTCCGTCGTCCTTTAGGTCTGCGGATTCCGCATACAGCGATCATTCCGCAAAACCAGCAGCGCATCGCCGAGAGCCTCGGCAAGTTCGTCGAAGAAAATTTTCTGACGCCTGAACTCATCGTCGACAGGCTGAGCGGCCACGATGCCGCACAGGCGCTTGCCCGGTGGCTGGCGCAGCCGGCGAACAGCCGCGGAGTGGCCGATATCGTTGCGGATGCCGTGGCAGGATTGATCGAGGGCATTGACGAAGCGGACGCCCAGTGGTTTTTCGAACGTTTGGTGATACCGCAGTTGCGTACGCTCGACGTATCCCGCGTGGCCGGCGACGTCATCAAAGTACTGACTGAAGGCGAGCGGCATCAGCCGTGGCTGGTTCGCGGACTCGAAGTGCTGGAGAAATGGCTCACGGCGAACGTCGGAATGATCAAGGCCAAGTTCAGCGAGGCCTCGAGATACACCCCCGCGCAGCTTGACACGTATATCGTCAGTAAATTTATCGAAGGCATCGTTGCGCTGCTCCATGAAGTGGCAGCGAATCCGGATCATGAACTGCATCACCAGTTCGATGAGGCCCTGCAGGGGCTGAGCGTGCAATTGCAGACATCGGCTGTGCACCGCCGTTTCGGCAAGTCGCTGATGCGCGACTGCATCCGTTATTTCAGACATGCAGACCACTATCGCGTGCTGCTGGAGCGTTTGCGCACGCGTGTGATCGCGGATCTCAGTCATGAGCAATCGGCCGTACGCGACGCCATGACGAGTATGCTGGCTTCGCTCGGCAAGCGGATCAGCCGCGAACCCGCAGTTCAACACAAGCTGAACGCATGGTGGCTCGCGCTCGCGCGCGAACTCGTCGTGCGCTATGGGCGGCAGCTCTCCGCACTGATCACCGAGGTCGTAAAAGGCTGGAATGCAGATGAAGTGAGCCGGAAGATCGAGGCGGAAATCGGCCGTGACCTTCAGTATGTCCGGATCAACGGCACGTTCGTGGGCGGCATGGTCGGCGTGCTGCTTCACGCCGCCACACTTGTCGTCGTGCGGTAAGACGTACGCTAGCCGGTCGCAACCAGACCTAGTGCCTGCGCGCGCGAAACCGCGTGTGCGCGCTTGTCGACATCCAGTTTCACGAAGACGTTCTTGACATGAGTCTTGACGGTTTCAGGCGCAATCCCCAAGGCGCGCGCGATCTCCTTGTTCGACTGCCCTTGGGCAATCAGCTCGACGATGCTGCGCTCCCGTGCGCTCAACGGCTCCCGTTCCGTGTCGCGCCTGGGCGTGACGGGCTCGTACAGCGCTCGCCAGCCGTCTAGCAGGCGATCGATGTAAGCGACGATCTCCTTCGTCTGCGGGGTGGAACGCGTGTCGTCGCGAACCGCCTGCAGGAGCGGTCCGATTTCGGGCCCCTGGTCGAGAATCGAGCGGTAGATACCGCTATTGGCGCTCAGGACTTCGCGAAAGATTTCGACGGCGCGGGTCTGGTTGTTCGCACGCAACCAGACGAGCGCGATCACGGTGCGCAAGCGTAGCGCGAGATAGTCGCCGTGCCGGCTTTCGACGCTTTGCAAGGCGGATGTCAACGCCCCGAGGGCTTCCTCTGTCCGGTTCTCGGCCATCGCCACCCAGGCGACCGAGATCGCGCGGTAGGTTTCCATCTCCGGCGAGACTGCATGCTCCGCGGGGCAATTGGAGCCTGCCAGCTGATCCAGTTGCACGACACATGCCGACGCTTCCGTCACCCTCCCTTCAGCGAGATAGATCCGCCCGCGCTCGACGAGAACGCCGGCAATCAGCCGGTCCCAGCGGCGTGCGTAACCCAGAGCCTGCGCCTGATCGAGCAGCGCATAGGCCCGCTCGGCGTCGGAACGCGCGATAGCGATCCGGACCAGCACGCGGTAGGCGATCAAGGTGCTATCGAGCAGGACCGCAAGGTCGATCACCGGCATGAGATCGACCAGTAACGCTTCCGCCTCGTCGAGCCGTCCCTGCTCGTACCAGATCTGCGCAATCATTGGCGCACACAACGCGGCCGAGATGGATTTCGGACCGGCATGGCGCTCGGCGAGCTGGATCGACTCGGTGAAATAGCGCTCGGCGAGCGCGAAGTGCATCTGCTGCATCTCCGCATGGCCGAGCAGGCACAGCCGGTAGACCGAGGCGAACACGTTGCGCTGGTCTTCCTCGAGCGAATAGGGGATCCACGGTGTCGCGTACAGCGCTTGCAGATTGCCCGCTTTCCAGTGCGCGAAGCGCACGACGTTGGAGACGACGTTGGTGGTCCAACTGTCTGTCGACGACCGTTCAAGGCACGCCTGTGCGATCGCAAGCGCGCGCGGAGCATCGTCCTGTAGCGCGGCCACCACCGAGCGGATCGCCTGACACTCCCAGCGGATGTTGTCGGCGGCGTCGATCGAGCCTGTACCGGGGTCGCGCTCGATCTCATCGAGTATCGCGAGCGCTTCGTCAAAACGCATCGCAAGCGCCATCCCCCATGCGATCGCGAGCGTGATCGTGACCTGGCCGCGCATCAGATGCGCCGGGAACTGCCGTTGCCAGCCGAGCAGCGTGAGCAGGTCGCCCTTCGTGACGAGCGCCATCGCGCAGTGAGCCATCAAGGAGACGGCGTCTTGCGTATCGCCCGCGGCGATCGCGTGCTTGACCGCGTCTGTCCAGCGCGCCTCTTTGGCGTACCACTGGCACGCACGACGATGCAGGTCCACCACCTGATCGGGATGCTGGGTTTCGAGCCGCCGATGCAGGTACTCGCCCATGAGATGGTGATAGCGGAACCAGCGCCCGTCGATATCGAGCGGCTCGAGCAGCAACTGGCGTGCGGAGATCGTATCCAGCATGCCTTGTGCCGCCGCCATGCCGGTCACCGCTGCGCATAGCGGCGCCGTCAGGCGGTCGAGTATCGACGTGCGCAACATGAACTCGACCATCTCGGCCGGCAAACGCTTGAGCATGTCTTCAAGGTAAGCGGCGAACGGCCGGGAGGCGCCGGACGGTGCGCTCACGTCCCAATCCGGTTTGCCTTCGTCACGCGATAGCACTGAGGCAGAAATGCGCAGCGCCGCAGCCCAGCCTTCCGTGCTCGCGAACAGCGACTTGACGCGGCCGGCGCGCAGCTCGCCTGGGCACTCGTGTTCGACAAAGCTGCGCGTTTCGTCGATGTTGAAACGCAGTGTCGACGCGTCGATTTCCAGCAGGTCGTTCCCCGCTCTCAGGTTGGCGAGCGGCAGCGGTGGATCGGTGCGCGTGCAGACCACGACATGCACGTTCGAGGGTGCGTTCACGATGAAGTACGACATGGCATCGTGAATGGCGGGCAGGCTGATCAGGTGATAGTCGTCGACGAACAGATAGACCTCGTCGTCGACGTCGACGAGTTCGTTGATCAGCGTCGACACGACTGAGTGCGCAGGAACGAGTGACGCCTCGGTTGTCAGGCTGACCGCGGACACGCCGACACTTGCGCAGGCGTTGCGCAATGCCTGCGCCAGATGATGGAAGAAGCACGCGGGCTCGTCGTCCTCCGTGTCGAGCGAGAGCCACGCGACGTACGCGCCGCTTGCACTCAGCCCGTTGAGCCACGTGAGCGCCAGCGATGTCTTGCCAAAACCGGCGGGCGCCTTGATGACTGTGAGCCGTTTGTATTCCGCCTTCCCGGCGAGAGAGAGCAGGCGTGGCCGATCTATCAATCCGGTGGGCAGGCGCGGCGGAAACACCTTGGTTGCGAGGAAGAGAGGCGGCCTGATCGGGGACGGCGCTTCTATCACGTGCATTAATTGCTCCGGGCGTTCGGGTTGACCCTGGCTGCCATTCCCCCGTCCATGCAATCGCGTTCCCCTGTAAGGGGGATGTTGCATGGGCTCGCGCCGGGACACCATGGATTCCATAGAAATCATACGCCCAACCACCTCGAAGGAGGAGACATGTCAACCGCAACGAATCACATTGCAGCGCACAAACTCGGTCCGCTCGGCGCGCAACCCGAACTCTCCGAGATGAACCAGATGGTCCAACAAAGCGTGCATCGATACGCAGAAGAGGTCATGCGTCCGATCGGCGTCAAGCTCGATCGCATGACGCCCGAGGAGGTGATCGCCCAGGGCTCGCCCTATTGGGAGGCGCGCGACAAGTTTGTCGGTTTGGGTTTTGGTGTCGACGGACTGCTCGAGCTCGAACCCGCCGAACGGGCGACGACGATGAGCATCCTGTTCGAAGAACTCGGCTGGGGCGATTCGGGACTCGCGATCACCTACGGCGCAGGCCTGCTGCCCGCACTGATGAGCGCGGTGTCCGGCAACCCGTTTTGCCGTGCGCTCACACCGGACGAGAAGCTCGGCTGCTGGGCCATCACGGAGCCCGATCACGGCTCCGACATGCTCGACGCGAACGGCATGATTTTTCATCCGCAGGGCTCATATGGCCGCCCTAACTGCGTGGCGACGCTGCGCGGCGACGAGGTGATCATCAACGGGCAAAAGTCGGCGTGGGTGTCGAACGGTATCGCCGCCGACGTGTGCATTCTCTATTGCGCGGCGGACAGCGGCAACGGCGCCGACACGAAACGCGGCGCGGTGGTGATCGTACCGCTCGACGCCAAAGGCGTCTCGCGCGGCAAGCCGCTCGACAAGATCGGTCAGCGCGCGCTCAACCAGGGCGAACTTTTCTTCGAGAACGTCACGTTGTCGAAGGAGCACCTCCTCGCCGGCCCCGACCAGTACGTCGACGCGGTCTACGCGGTCCACACGTTCGCCAACGCGATCATGGCCAACGTGTTTGCCGGCACCGCGCGCGCCGCGTTCGAGCTCGCGCTCGCTTACGCGCATGAACGCAAGCAGGGTGGTTTGCCGATCATCCGCCATCAGTCGGTCGCGTCGCGGCTCTTTCATATGTTCCGCAAGGTCGAGGCCGCCCGCGCGCTCGCGCAGCGTGTCGTGCACTACAACTTCACCGCGGCGCAGCCGTCGCTGCATGCGGCAATGACGGCGAAGGTCACCGCGACCCAGACCGCGTTCGAAGTCGCCAACGACGCGCTGCAGATCTTCTGCGGCAACGGGCTCACACGCGAGTATCCGATCGAAAAGATCTGGCGCGACGCACGCGCGTCGATGATCGAAGACGGCTGCAACGAAGTGCTGGCGATCAAGGGTGGCTACTACCTGATCGATCCCGAGCTGCTTTGAACGGCGCGGCGCGTCCACGCAATCCGATGACAACCTGAAGGAGACGACGAAATGGCAACGACATACGAAGTGGTCCTCTATGGAGCGAGTGGCTACACGGGCAAGCTCACGGCATGGAAGCTCGCTGAACGCGGTATTCCGTTCATTGCCGCCGGGCGCAGCAAGGAGCGGCTGGAAGAAGAGCTCGCGAAGGTGCCCGAACTCGCCGGACACGACTATCAGTGCGTGGCGGTTCAGCACGAAACAGGCGCGCTCACCGAATTCTTCAAGGGCAAGAAGGTGGTGATCAATATCGTCGGGCCGTTCATGCAGCTCGGGCGTCCGGTTGTCGAGGCGAGTCTCGCGGCCGGTTGCAACTACTTCGACACCACCGGCGAAACCGACTGGATGTCGCTGTTGAAGCGCACGTATGGCGAGGCCTTCGCGGCCCGGGGCCTGGCGCTGTGCCCCGGCAATTCGTACATGTGGGCCGAAGGCAATCTTGCGGCGGAGATCGCGTTGGAAACCCCGGGCATCGACACGCTCGACGTGCTCTATCTCGGCGACTCGGAAGTGAGCGTCGCCTCGACGATGTCGTTTCTGCGGATGTGCACGCAGCCGCAGTTCTACCTGCGCAACAAGCAACTGGTGCAGTGGCCATGGGCAACGCCGTATCAGGTTCACGTGCCCGGTGAGCACATGCTGCTGAATGCGTTGCCATGGAGCGGCGGCGGCGAGCCAGTCTGGTACCAGGACGACCCACGCGTGCGCAATTGCCAGACGCTCGTGTCGTTCAGAAATCAGGAGCGCTTTCTCGCGGTGGTCGGCCTGCTGAAGAAGTTCGAGGAAGAATGCCGCCACCTCGATCCCGCCAAACAGGAAGAGGTCACCAATGAGTGGGGCAAGGCCGTGACGCAGGTTGAGCCGCCGCGCGAAAACCCGGACGTGAATCGCTGCACGTTGTCGTGCCAGGGGCGCGGCAATACGAATTCCGTCAGCGTAATTCTGCGTGGCAATTCGCCCTATGCGCAAACCGGCGTGCTCGGTGCGGAGGCGGCGCGACGTGTGCTGCGCGGGCAATTGCATGCAACAGGTTTTGTTTCGCCGGCGCAGGCATTCGGCGCGCGCAATCTGGTCGCCGCGCAGGCCGAGGAAGGTTACCTCGCTTATGAGGTCAAGAGCGTTTGACGACGAATCGGACGGCTCGCGCCGGCGACTTGTGGTGTGGCTTATGACGCGCGGTGCGCGCCTCCTTGCGGTGGAGAATCGATATGGGTAACGAAGTGTATATCGCGGGTGTCGGCATGACGCCCTTCGGCAAGCATCTGGAAACCAGCGTGAAGCAGCTCACGCGCGCGGCAGTGGAAGACGCGCTCGCGGACGCAGGCTGTGACAAGGCGCAGTTGCAGGGCGCGTTTTTCGGCAACTCCACGCAGGGGCACATGGAAGGCCAGCACATGATTCGCGGCCAGCTTGCGCTGCGGGCGATGGGCATCGACAAGGTCGCGGTGATCAACGTCGAGAACGCCTGCGCGAGCGCGAGCACCGCGTTTCACCTCGCGGTGAACTACGTGAAAGCCGGTGCTGCCGACATCGTGCTGGCGGTGGGCGCCGAGAAGATGTTCTCCACGGACAAGGCGCGCACCTTCAGCGCCTTTGACGGTGCGTGGGACGTGCATGACACCGAGAACGGCAAGCGCCGGCTGCTGGAGATGGGCGAGGGCATCGAGCCGCCTGCCGGCAGCGTCTCGACGAAGCCGTACAGCGTGTTCATGGATATCTACGCGTCGATGGGCCGGATGCACATGCGCGAATTCGGCACCACCCAGCGGCAGTTTGCCGCCGTGTCGGCCAAGAACCACGGACATTCGGTTCACAACCCGCTCGCGCAGTACAGGCAGGCTTATTCGATCGACGAGATTCTCAGCGCACCGCCGATCACCTATCCGCTCACCCTGCCGATGTGTTCGCCCGTCAGCGATGGCGCGGCCGCGGCGATCGTGTGCAGCGAGGCCGGCCTCGCGCTGTTAGGCGGGCGGCGCTCGCGCGCTATTCGTGTGCTGGCGTCCGTGCTGCAAACGGGCAGCGACCGGCCGGCCACGGCGCTCGACCGGCATCTGGTCCGGCAGGGCTCGTTGCGCGCGTATGAGCAGGCGGGCGTCGCGCCGCAGGATGTCTCGGTCGCCGAGGTCCATGACGCGACGGCGATCGGCGAAATCATCCAGTCCGAAGTGCTCGGATTGTGCGAGCCGGGCATGGGCGGGGTGGCCGCGGAACGAGGCGAGACGACGATAGGCGGGCGGATTCCGATCAATCCGTCGGGCGGCCTCGAATCGAAGGGGCATCCGATCGGTGCGACAGGACTCGGCCAGCTTTACGAACTGGTGACCCAGTTACGCGGTGAGACGGGCGCCCGCCAGGTCGAGGGCGCGCGCATCGCGATCGCGGAGAACGGCGGCGGACTGTGCGGCGTGGAAGAGGCCGTTGCCAGCATCACGATTCTCGGACGCTGAGGCCGCATCGTAAAGCCGCGCCGTGAAGTCGCGACAGATTCCGCGCACGCGCAGGACCGAACCGCATCTGCAAGGAGAGAGGGCGCCATGAGCACCACACCTGAAACCACGTTGGCCGCGTTGCTCGCCAACCGCGTCGAGACCATGCCGGATCTCGACGTGCTGACCGTCGAAGGCGCCGGCGTGCGGCCCGACGAGGTGCGCACATACCGGCAACTCTGGGAGAACGGCCAGCGGCTCGCGCAGGTATTGATCGATCAGGGCCTGCAACCCGGCGAGCACTTTGCGCTGCTGATGGCCAATCACGCGGAGTTTATCGACGCAATGGTCGCGGCGTCGATTTCGGGCACGGTGTTCGTGCCGATCGATCCGCGCGCGCGAGGCGAGAAGCTCGCCTTCATGCTCGGCAGTCCGGGCTGCCGTGGCGTTATCGCCGCTGACTATGCGCTCGACAACCTGCTTGCCGTGCGCGCTTCGCTCCCCCGGTTATCCTGGGTGATCGGGCTCGAAACGGACGAGGGCGCGAAGCCGCTCGTCGATTTCCCCGGCGTGTCGTCGTACCGCGCGTTGCTGCCGGAGCAGGTGCCCGAATTGCCGATCGTGGCCCACGATCCCGACAGCGCAATGCAGTTGATCTTCACGTCCGGCACCACGGGCGATCCGAAGGGCATCGTCATGACGCACCGCCGCTATTGCGGCACCTCGGCGGCGGTGTCGGCGCTGTTTGGCTACGTGCCCGGCGACCGGCCGTATTCGGGACTGTCGCTAACGCATGCCAACGCGCAGATCGTGACGCTGGGCGCCTCGCTCACCGCCGGCATGCGCGCCGTGCTGTCGCGCCGCTTTACGAAGTCGCGTCTGTGGGACATCACCCGCAAGTACCGCTGTACGACGTTCACGCTGCTCGGTGGCATGACCACGGCGGTCTACAGCGAGCCGAACAAGCCCGACGACGCCGACAACCCCGTGCGCTTCGTGATATCCGCGGGGATGCCGGCGGCGATCTGGAAGGCCTTCGAGCAGCGCTTCGGCGTGCAGATCGTCGAGTTCTACGGCGCGGCGGAAGGCGGGATCACGGTCAAGCCGCTCGGGGCCGGCCCGGTGGGCAGTATCGGCAAGCCGGCGCCGATTCTCAGGCACCGCATCGTCGACGACGACGGCAACGACTGCGCGCCCGGCGTGCCCGGCGAACTGCTGTTTCGTCCGGCGGACGGCTCGCCGTTCAAGGTCGAATACTTCGGCAATCCGGAAGCGTCGGCGAAGAAGTGCAGGGACGGATGGCTGTACATGGGCGACGTCGTACGCGAAGACGAGAACGGCTGGCTCTTCTTCGAATACCGCAAAGGCGGCGGCATTCGTCACAACGGCGAGTTCATCAATCCGGCGCTGATCGAGAAAGTGATCGCCGAATCCGGTCTGGTCGAAGACGTCTATGTGTACGGCGTGAAGGCAGCGTCGGGCGCGCCCGGCGAGAAGGATGTGGTCGCCGCGGTGGTGCCCAAGGACGCGGCCCGTTTCGACCCGCAGCAGATATTCCGCGCGTGCCGCGCGAAGCTGGAAGCGAGTTCGGTCATCTCCTGGTTGCAGGTGGTGCCCGAGATACCGAAGACAGCGTCGGAAAAACCGCTTGAACGCTATCTGGTCGACATGTTCGACGGCCAGCGTAACGGCGTGTTCGGCGAGACGCCGTGACGGTGCGCGGCGAACCCTAAGCAATATTCAAATGGAGTAGGCAATGAAAGTACTTGTTCCTGTCAAACGCGTCGTCGACGCGAATGTGAGGGTCCGCGTAAAGGCCGACGGCAGCGCTGTCGACATCGCCAACGTGAAGCTCTCGATGAACCCATTCGACGAAATCAGTGTTGAAGAGGCCGTGCGCCTCAAGGAAGCCGGCGTCGTGACCGAAGTGATCGCGGTTTCGTGCGGCGTACAGGCGTGCCAGGAAACGCTGCGCACCGCACTGGCGACGGGCGCCGACCGCGCCATCCTCGTCGACACGGACACGGAGTTGCAGCCGCTCGCGGTTGCGAAGTTGCTGAAGGCGCTGGTGGATAAGGAGCAACCGCAACTGGTGCTCCTCGGCAAGCAGGCGATCGACGATGACTCGAACCAGGTCGGCCAGATGCTCGCGGCGCTGCTCGGCTGGCCGCAGGCGACATTCGCCTCGAAGGTCGCGATCGAAGCGGGCAAGGCCACGGTCACGCGCGAGATCGACGGCGGCCTTGAAACGATCGAAGTCGATCTGCCGGCGGTCATTACCGCCGATCTCCGGTTGAACACGCCGCGCTATGCCACGTTGCCCAACATCATGAAGGCGAAGAAGAAGCCGCTCGATGTGGTGACGCCGGACGCGCTCGGTGTCGATGTCAAGCCGCGGCTCACCACGCTCGGGCTCGCGGAGCCCGCCAAACGCGAGGCAGGCATTCGCGTCGCCGATGCAGCCGAACTGGTCGACAAGCTGCATAACGTCGCCCACGTCATCTAATACACAAGGGGAGAAAAATGCCCGTACTCGTTATTGCTGAGCACGACAATCAGGCGCTCAAAACAGCGACCCTGAATGCCGTCACCGCCGCCGCCCGACTCGGCGACGACATTCATGTTCTCGTGGCCGGCTCGCAAAGCGCGGCAGTCGCCGAACAGGCGGCCCGCATTGCCGGCGTCACGCGAGTTCGTTGCGCCGACGCCGCGCACTACGGCCACGCGCTGGCCGAGAATCTGGCGGCGCTCGTCGTGAAGATCGCCGCTGACTATAGCCACGTGATCGCACCCGCTACCACGACCGCGAAGAACGTGATGCCGCGCGTGGCCGCGTTGCTCGACGTGGCGCAGATCTCCGAGATCATTGCCGTCGAATCCGCCGATACGTTCGTACGTCCCATCTACGCGGGCAACGTGCTGGCAAAGGTGCGAAGCGCCGACCCGATCAAGGTGATTACCGTTCGAACAACGGCTTTCGCGGCGGCGCCCGCCGAAGGGGGCGCCGCCGCGATCGAAGCGTTGGAGCCCGCCGCTGACGTGCCAGGCTCGCGCTTCGTGAGTCACCAGCTCACCCGCTCGGAACGCCCGGAGCTGACGGCCGCGCAACGCGTGATCTCCGGCGGCCGCGGCATGGGTTCCGGCGAAAACTTTGCGCTGATCGATGACATTGCCAACAAGCTCAACGCGGCGGTCGGCGCGTCGCGCGCCGCGGTCGATGCCGGCTTCGCGCCCAACGATTATCAGGTCGGTCAGACCGGCAAGGTCATCGCCCCGCAGTTGTATATCGCGGTCGGCATCTCCGGTGCGATCCAGCATCTGGCCGGGATGAAGGACTCGAAGGTGATCGTCGCGATCAATAAGGACGAGGAGGCGCCGATTTTTCAGGTCGCCGATTACTGGATCGTGGGCGACCTCTTCAAGGTCTTGCCGGAGTTGTCCCGCGAACTGGACAAATTGCAACAGGGTTGATGCGGGAGCACATGATGAGCACTTATATTGCGCCGCTGCGCGACATGCGTTTCGTGATGACGGAACTGGCGGAACTCGGCGAGTTGTCTTCGCTGCCGGGCTACGAAGAGGCGAGCCCGGAACTCGCCGAGGCGGTACTCGAGGAGGCCGCAAGGCTTGCGACTGAAGTGCTTGCGCCGCTCAACAAGCCGGGTGACGAACAGGGCGCGCGGCTGACGCCTGATGGCGTGGTGGCCGCCGACGGTTTCGCGGCTGCCTACCGGCAGTTCGTCGCCGGCGGTTGGAGTGGCCTGAGCGGCGACCCCGAGTTCGGTGGCCAGGGCCTGCCCGAACTCCTGCAGGCGGCGACCGTAGAGATGTGGAACTCGTCCAACATGGCGTTCGCGCTGTGTCCGCTGTTGACCGCCGGCGCCACCGAGGCGTTGCGGCAGCATGGTTCTGATGAGTTGAAAGCACACTATCTGCCGAAGATGGTCAGCGGCGAGTGGACCGGCACGATGAACCTGACCGAGCCGCAAGCCGGTTCGGACCTCGCCGCCGTGCGCGCCAAAGCTGTACCTGATGGGGATCACTATCGCCTCTCCGGCCAGAAGATCTTCATCACGTGGGGCGATCACGACATGACGGATAACGTGATTCACCTCGTGCTGGCGCGCACGCCCGACGCGCCCGAAGGCGTGCGCGGCATCTCGCTGTTCCTCGTGCCGAAATTCCTCCTCAACGCCGATGGATCGCCGGGCGCGCGCAACGACGTGCGCTGCGTGTCCCTCGAACACAAACTCGGCATTCACGCGAGTCCGACCTGCGTGATGAGCTTCGGCGATCAGGGCGGGGCGATTGGCTATCTGGTGGGGCAGGAGAACAAAGGCCTCGCGCATATGTTCACGATGATGAACGAGGCGCGGCAGAAGGTAGGTATCCAGGGGCTCGCGATCGCGGAACGCGCTTATCAGCAGGCCCGTGAATACGCGAAGGAACGCGTCCAGGGACGGCTCGCGTCCAGCAGATCGGGTGGCGCCGTGGCCATCATCCATCACCCGGATGTGCGGCGCATGTTGATGACGATGAAGTCCCAGATCGAAGCGATGCGTGCCTTCGCGTACGTGATGGCGGCGGACATGGACCGCGCGCACCGTGACCCCGACGCCGGTGAGCGAGCACGTCGCCAGGTGCGTGTCGATCTTCTGATCCCCGTGTTGAAGGCTTGGTGCACGGAGCTGGGCGTCGAGATCGCGTCGACGGGCGTGCAGGTGCACGGCGGGATGGGTTACATCGAAGAGACGGGCGCATGCCAGTTTCTGCGCGACGCACGGATCGCGCCGATCTACGAGGGCACGACGGGCATTCAGGCTGCTGACCTTGCCGGTCGCAAGCTCGCGTCAGACAAAGGCGCGGGGATGGCTGAACTTGTTGCGGAGATACGTGAGACTGCGCTGGAGCTCACGCGCAGCACGGATACGCAAGTGGCGTCCGTGGGCACGTCGCTCGCGGCCGGTGTGCAGGCGCTTGAAGGCGCCACCGCCTGGATGCTACAAGCATTGGCGACTCAGCCCGATGCAGCGCTTGCCAGTTCCGTCGACTACCTGATGCTCACCGGCTACGTGTGCGGTGGCTGGCAGATGGGGCGTGCAGCCCTCGTTGCGTCAGGAAAAAACGCAGCGAACGAGGACCCGGACTTTCATCGCACCAAGCTCGCCACTGCGCGCTTCTACGCCGACAAGATCCTGCCCAAAGCGAATGCGCTTCTGGAAGCGATCCGCAGCGGGGCCTCGGGCGGGTCGAGCCTCCCTATCGAGCAGTTCTGAACGGCGCTACAAGAGGTGCTGCGAGAGCAGGCATCGATGCAAAAATATTGATATGTAATACGAAATAAAGTGGAGGGGATATGTTTAAAAAAATTGCATGCCTTGCGTTAATATCAGGCGCTCTGTGTACCAGCGCGATGGGGCAGAGCGCAGGCAGTCTCATAACCAGCGTGGGGGGAGTTTGGCTCGACTTTGCCCCGTCGTCCGCAACATCGTTGCAGAGCAGTTCGGCTTTGGGCACATTCACGTCAACGGGCACGGGTGGTCAGATACATAACACGTTCACCCTGGAGCTCTCGAACACGTATTTCGTCACGGACAATATTGCCGTTGACCTGGCGACGGGCATACCACCCAAGCTCCAGCTCTTTGCGCAGGGCAACGCCGCGCCATTCGGTGCTGGCGGGCCATCGCTCAATCTGGGGAATCTGCAGCCGCTCGCTACCACCCGGTCGTGGTCACCCATCCTGTTCCTGAAGTATTTCTTCTTCGACGCGCAGGCGAAGCTGCGCCCGTTCGTCGGTGTCGGCGTGAACTATACCTGGTTCTCGCATACCAATCTCAATTCAACATTTGGTGGCGCGTTGCAGCAGATTGCGGGGCCGGGCGGACAGGTGACGGCATCGCTCAGTCCGTCATGGAATCCCGCGTTCGTCGCGGGCGCGTCTTACAACATCAGCAAGAACTGGTACGCGACTGCGTCGGTGACCTATCTGTCTCTCAAGACAAATGCGACGGTCAATGCGGTGGCTGCCAACGGTCAGACGGTGTTGTCCAACAAGACGCGCATCACGGCGGATCCGGTGATCGTCTTTCTTGGACTGGGATACCGGTTCTAGCGGCCGGATGTTCTCGTTGCGGCCGCCCTGCGCCGCCCTCAAGACGAGCGTGCACAACGGCGATTGCCAACTGCGCAAACTTCGCAAGCGATTTGGCGTGGCGCACCGGATCGAGCTGTCTTATCTGACGTCGGACACGGAGCTGATTGGGCGGTTTGCCGCGGTGAGGGGTTGCGCGAGGTACGTATGCGTGTGCGGACGGGCGCGCTTTGCCAGCGCCGGTTTCGTTCCCGACGATTGAGCCGGCGGCGGAGATGATTTGAGGCACGGAAGAGGGCGCTGCGGCGCCCTTTTTTTGTGTGCCGGGCATGCTCAAAAGCTTGGGCATTTCGCTGCGTGGGCCAGTACTCCCAGCGCCTTGAGCGATTCCACGTTGTCATCGATACTGTATGAATGTACAGTATCGTGCGTGGACGGCCAGTGAGCGCAAGTTCATTGGGCGTGAACGGGCGCGGGGACATGGGGTGTGCTGAACCTCGCCTCGTCGAGTCGTGAAAATTTTCAGATGCGTGGGCAAGCCCGCATCGATGCGAGGAGATTCTTCGAAATGTCTGCGTCACCCATTCAGGCGCGCCATGCCTGAGCAACTCTGGCTGCCCGGACTCGAGGCGCCGCCTGTGCCGACAGACGGCCTGTTCTTCGCCGTCTTTCCGGATACACGCACGGCGGCGGGCATCTCAAAGCTGGCGCAACAGCTCTGCTCAGAGACACGCTCGAAAAGCAAACCTCTCGCGGCCAACCGTTTGCACGTCACGTTGCTACACCTCGGGAATTTCGCGGGCGGCTTACCGCCGGCGCGGGTGGATGCGGCTATGAACGCGGCCGCGTCGATCAGCATGGGGCCTTTTAGCGCCGAGTTCGACAGCGCGGTCAGTTTTGCGCTGAAGCCGCGGCCGGGGCCGCTGGTGTTGGGCGGAGGCGAGGGCGTCGTTGGACTCCACGCGCTTCACGATGCACTCGGACTGGCATTGCCGAAGGCTGGATTTGGGGATCGTGCGGTCCCGTCGAGTACGCCGTACACCCCGCACGTGACCCTTGCTTACGGCATGCCCTGGATCGCAACACGTCCTGTCGAAGCCGTCAGTTGGAACGTGCGTGAGTTTGCGCTGGTGCACAGCCTGCTCGGCCGAACCCGGCATGTCGTTCTGGCGCGCTGGTCATTGGCGGCCGGGTGAGTGTACGGGTTCACGTCGGGCGTCGGGAAGCGGATGCGTTGCGGCGCAGGGGCGGGCCGTTCACAATAAATCGCGAAGGCGTTGCGCCGGACTAGAACCGCACGCCGGTCGCGCAGCCGCCGGCAATGCCGCCGCCGCTTCCACCCGCACCTCCGCAGAACACGCCGCAGCCTGATAGCGCGACCGACATGGCAATGGCCATCATTGTCGCGCGCAGAGATCGGTTGAAAGCGCGCTTTAGAAGCCGCGCAGTCAATGCGCTCAGACGCGGATCGAAATGCGCGACGCAAGCCGGAAGCGCCGTGTCGAAGCGGTGGTCGGTGACGCGGGATTGCATAACGTAAGTGGACTCCATGGACGGGGCAATGGCAGGGCCGAGTGGCCGCTTTCGCGGTGCATGCCGAAAGATATTCGTAAGTTTTGCAAGTGCGAAGCGGTGGCGCCGGCAACCCTCCACCCTCCACCCTAATCCACGCCATGCGCCCCTCAAATACGCAGAATCTGAAAACCAGGGGGATTCGTCGGTCAGACAGCCAGAACCGTCGCGCGCTCCCTGATAGAATGCTTGGGCCGCAACGTAGTGGACTGCAGATGAAATTGCTTGATGCGTTAGTCGAACAGCGTATTGCCGCCGCAGCCGCGCGCGGTGAGTTCGATGATTTGCCGGGCGCGGGCGCGCCGCTGCCCCTGGAGGACGATGCACTGGTCCCGGAGGAAGTGCGCGTCGCCAACCGGATTTTGAAGAATGCGGGCTTCGTGCCGCCGGCTGTCGAGCAGTTGCGCGCCTTGCGCGACCTGCAGGCGGACCTGAATGCCGTGAGCGACCGGACCACCCGCTGCTGTCTCCAGGCGCGCATGCTGGCGCTCGATATGGCGCTTGAATCGCTGCGCGGCAGCTCGCTGGTCCTGCCGCGCGAGTACTGCCGCCGTATTGCCGAGCGGCTGTCGGAGCGCGTCGGCAACCTTACTATGGCCGATGCGGGTTCGCAGTGAGCGAGCCGCTTGCCCGCTCCGCCGCGCCAGGTCCGGAGTCTGTCGAGTCCGGCGAATCGGCTGAGGCGGCAACACTGCCGGCTGGCCAGGCCGGGTCCGCTGATCCCGATGCTCCAGCGCCCGCGGCGAGTGATCCAACGCCAACCGCGGCCGCCACGATGCTGATCGACCCCCCCACACCTGACGAATCACCCGCATCACCCGTGTCGGAGCGTGATCGTCGCTTCATGGCGCTCGCCCAGGCCGCAGCCGAAGAGGCCCGTGCAGCCGGCGAAGTGCCGGTTGGCGCGGTGCTCGTGAGGGGCGACGAAGTCATTGCCAAAGGATTCAACCATCCGATCGGTGCGCACGACCCGTCGGCACATGCGGAAATGATCGCCTTGCGCGCAGCCGCGCAAGCTGTGGAAAACTATCGTCTGCCGGGCTGCGAGCTCTATGTGACGCTGGAACCTTGCCTGATGTGCGCCGGTGCGATCATGCACGCGCGTATCGCACGCGTCGTGTTCGGGGCGCGCGATCCGAAAACCGGAGCGTGCGGCAGTGTTGTCGACGCATTCGCGAATCCGCGGTTGAATCACCACACCACGGTGACCGGCGGCGTGCTCGAAACCGAATGCGGCGCCGCGCTCAAATCGTTCTTTGCTGAGCGGCGGCGCGCGAGCCGTGATGCGCGCGCGGCGGCACGGGGCGAAGCGCACTTCACAGCAAGCAGCGAAGCACAACCGGACGCGCACGTCGAAGTGCACACCGAAACGCACACCACAGCAAGCAGCGAAGCAGACGCTGAACCCCATCCCGACGCAGGCTTCGACGCGCACGCCGAAGCACGCAGCGAACCGGGGCCGGCTGAGCCGCTCTAAAAAACAACAACGTCCAACAGGTCTTGCCAATGACCGTCCATCGCACCATTGAGTTGATCGCACCGTCCGGGTATCCGCATGATTCCGAGGTGTTGCATCGCGCGTTGCACCGCTTGCATGCGCAGGGGCATCGGGTCGAAGGTGTGGAGGCGACAAGGCGCCGTTACCAGCGCTTCGCCGGCACCGACGGCGAACGTGCAGCCGATCTGAACCGGCTGGCGGACCCCTCGCGCGCGTTGCCCGACATCGTGCTAACCGTGCGTGGCGGCTACGGCGCAGTGCGCATCCTGCACGGGCTCGACTACGAAGGGCTGCAACGGCGGTTGACCGATCAACCGGTCGCGCTGGTAGGGCATAGCGATTTCACCGCGGTGCAGCTTGCTTTGCTGGCACGCGCCGGCGTGAAAACTTTCGGTGGCCCGATGCTGATGAGCGACTTCGGCGCGGAAGATCTGAATGAGTTCACCATGCAGCACTTCTGGTCCGCGCTGACGAGGCCGACCATGACGGTGACGAGCAACGTGCCGCAAGCGCAGGCTGCCGACGTGACGGGCATGTTGTGGGGCGGCAATCTGGCGGTGGTGACATCGCTGATCGGCACGCCGTACATGCCGCCGGTGCAGGGCGGCATTCTGTTCCTCGAAGACGTCAACGAGCAGCCGTTCCGGCTCGAGCGGATGCTTTATCAATTGCACCTCTCGGGTATCCTCGCGCAGCAGCAGGCGCTTGTGCTCGGCGATTTCTCCGGAGGCAAACCGTACGAGTACGACAACGGCTACGATCTGCACGCAATGATCGAGCAGTTGCGATCAGTTATCGGGATTCCGGTCATTACCGGTCTGCAATTCGGCCATATTCCCAACATGCTGACGCTGCCGGTCGGCGCGGATGCGCACCTCGTCGCCAACGCACATGGGTTCAAACTGTCGTTGTCGGGCTATCCGACCCTTGCCTGAAACGACGTGCTGTAGGGAAGCGGGCGTTTGCCCGCTTTCTTTTTGAGTCTGTAACGCAACTAACGGTCAATTATTCAGCGCAACTCCCAACAGAACGGCCCCATGAACGCCCCTCACTTTGTTGACAAAAACTGTCTTCAATAGACGGTCATCCCCTACATTAATTAAACTGGTAGCGAAGCAGACTAAGGCCCGTGCGGGTTATCCACCAGCCGCAGCACGGTCCGGCCAGCCGGATTGTTGAAATTTAAAGCAAAAATTGTTGACAATCTTTATGTCCATCCTATGATGACCAACATACCGAGACGCACATCATGTCCGACACAGACTCCGCCACCGCGAATGGTCCGAAAGCCGAAACGATCGCCGAGCGCATCCGCGCCGCGATCCTCGAGCATCGGCTAGCTCCTGGCGCCAAGCTGACAGAAGCACAGTTATGCGAAGTATTCGGCGTGAAGCGCGGCCCGATCCGGCAGGCGCTCGCGCAACTGGCCACCGACCACCTCGTCGACCTCGAACCGAATCGCGGTGCGTTTGTTGCCAGCCCATCGCTGCAGGAAGTGCATGAAGTGTTCGAAATGCGCCGGATCATCGAACTGGCCGTGGTTGAAAAGATTTGCGGCGGTCATGGCCTGCGCCGTTTGAAGAGCATCGGCAGCATGATCGGCCGTGAACGCAAAGCGTTCGAAACACGCGATTTTCCGGCGTGGATTCGCCTGTCGGGCGAGTTCCATACCGAGTTGGCCGGGCTCACCGGCAACGCGGTGCTGTGCGACTGCCTGAACGGACTGGTGGCGCGCTCCACGCTGATTTCTGCACTGTATGAGTCGCTCGGACGCAGCCCTTGCTCGTTCGAAGACCATGAAGCGATTCTCGCCGCGCTCGACGCCGGCGATGCAAAAGAGGCGGCGGCACTGATGTCGCGCCATTTGCAAAGCGTCGAGTTGAAGATGCTGGAGCGCCCCGCACGTGGCGCGGCCGATCTGCATGAAGTGTTTGGCGCCCTTGGCGGCGCGTCGAAGGAAGCAGCCAGATCCAAGTCCGCGCCAGGCTGAGGCAGGCGGCCGGTGTGCGCCCGTTGCTGGTGCGCGCCGCACTGAATTGAACTGAACTGAACCGAATCAGGCGTTGCAAGGCGGCTCTGCGTGAGCGCTGCCGGCTTGCGCACGCATGGCCGTCACGGGATGACAGCCTTGGAGTAGTAACGCATCGCCGGGAATTCGCGGCGACAGGCGGTGCGATAACCACAAGTACATCAAGTACGGAGACATCCGCGGCACGGTTAATCAGTCGGCTCGAACCTCCCATTTTCCAATCGGGGATAAGAGGGCCGCTGGCATGGCCGATGCAACGTCCCTCGATTCGCTATCGATGGTCCCTATTCCAAGGAGGAATCATGGCCCAGTTCAGTGCAGCGCCCGGCAATCCCGCAATTCCCATTTACGCAGACGGCGACGCGCCAAGCGATCCGTCGATGCCAGCAGGCTACAGTGAGAGGCTGTACAACGAAGATCTGGCGCCGCTGCGCCATCAAACCTGGGGCGCTTACAATATCTTCGCGTTCTGGATGTCGGACGTGCACAGCGTCGGCGGCTATGTGTTCGCGGGCAGTCTGTTCGCGCTTGGACTGACGAGCTGGCAGGTGCTGATCGCGCTGCTGGTCGGTATTACGATTGTCAACCTGCTCTGCAACCTGATTGCCAAGCCAAGTCAGGCGAACGGCGTGCCTTATCCAGTGGCCTGCCGTGCAACGTTCGGCGTGCTCGGTGCGAATATTCCTGCCGTGATTCGCGGCTTGATCGCGGTGGCATGGTACGGAATCCAAACTTATCTGGCTTCGAGTGCGCTGGTGATCGTGGTGCTGAAGTTCGTCCCGCAACTGTTGCCGTACGCGGACATGCATCACCATGGCTTCATGGGCCTCTCCACCTTGGGCTGGGCCGGTTTCATGTTGCTGTGGGTCCTGCAGGCGCTGGTGTTCTGGCATGGCATGGAGACCATCAAGAAGTTCATCGACTTCGCCGGTCCGGCGGTCTATGTGGTGATGTTCATTCTCGCGGGCTACATGGTGTATCGCGCAGGATGGCGAAACATCGGCATCAACCTGGGTGGCGTCAAATATCACGGCATGGAAGTGGTGCCGGTGATGATCACGGCAACCTCACTGGTGGTCTCGTACTTCTCCGGACCGATGCTGAATTTCGGCGACTTTTCGCGCTACGCCAAGAGTTTTCGCAGCGTGCGGCGCGGTAATTTCTGGGGCTTGCCGGTCAACTTCCTCGCCTTCTCGCTGGTGACGGTGGTTACAACCGCGGCAACGCTGCCGGTGTTTGGCCAACTGATCACGGACCCGGTCGAAACGGTGGGCCGTATCGACTATCCGACCGCGGTGATTCTCGGTGCGTTGACTTTCACGATTGCAACGATCGGTATTAACATCGTCGCTAACTTCGTGTCGCCGGCTTTCGACTTCTCGAATGTCGCGCCGCGTCTGATCAGTTGGCGCGCGGGCGGCATGCTCGCGGCGGTGGCGTCGATTTTCATCACGCCGTGGAACCTGTTCAACAATCCGGCGGTGATTCACTACACGCTCGACGTACTGGGCAGTTTCATTGGACCGTTGTATGGTGTCCTGATCGTTGATTACTTTCTCGTGAAGCGTCAAAAGATCGTGCTCGATGATCTCTACTCGGTCTCCCCGAGCGGCTCGTACTGGTACAAAAACGGTGTCAACTACCGCGCCGTGGCTGCATTGTTGCCGGCTGCGGTCATCGCCGTGATCTGCGTGATGGTGCCGACGCTCGACGGGCTGGCCAATTTCTCGTGGTTCATCGGGGCTGGATTGGGTGCTGTGTTCTACCGCGTGCTGGCTCGCTGAGCCAGTGCCGCAACAGGAGTTGCTATGCGCATCAAACTGATCAATCCGAATACGACACAACGCATGACCGAGGCGATGGGCCGCTGCGCGCGTGATGTCGCCGCACCCGGCACCGAAGTGATCGCGGTCAATCCGACAATGGGGCCGCCCTCGATCGAAGGCTATTACGACGAAGCCCTCGCAACGCCAGGTTTGCTGGCCGAGGTCATCGCCGGCGAGCGTGAGGGTTGCGATGGGTATGTGATCGCCTGCTTCGGCGACCCCGGGTTATACGCGGCACGCGAGTTGGCGCGCGGTCCGGTGATCGGCATCGCCGAAGCGGCGATGCACGCCGCAAGCGTGCTGGCGCCCGGGTTTTCGGTAGTGACCACGCTGGCCCGCACGTGCGGCATGGCGTGGCATCTCGCCGAGCGCTACGGCATGAAGCGCTTTTGCCGCAACGTCCGCGCGATCGACGTCGCTGTGCTCGATCTCGACAAGCCCGGCTCGGCGGCGCGCCGCATCATCCTCGACGAATGCCGGCGCGCGCTGGAGGAGGACGGCTCGGACGCGATCGTGCTCGGTTGCGCCGGCATGGCCGAATTGTGCGCGGAGATCGAAGATGCGCTGGGCGCGCCGGTGATCGAGGGCGTGACGGCGGCGGTCAAATGGACCGAGGCGCTGGTCGCGCTGCGGCTGTCGACAGCCAAGCGGGGCGACTATGCGCGACCACTGGCCAAACGTTACGACGGCGCACTGGAAGCCTTCAGTCCGACCGATGCGGACCCAAACCCGCAGCCGCCGCGTGGTTCGGCCGCAAGCGCCACGGAAAGTGCAAATTCGAGTGGTTTACTGCGGGTAAACACCACGGAACGCCCGGTGGGGCCGGCTCCGCACATACATCCAGTCTGACACGCACTATCTGCCCGGGTGTATGGGCGCACCCGGGCGTTTTCGCTACACTGGTCCCACTCGGCGCTGGTACCCGAATGCTATTTTGCTGCTGCTTCTGGTGCCGCTTTTTCAGGGCTGCTTCCGCCCGCGCCGGCCTGCTTGTGCCCGCTTGCGCTTGCGCTTGCATTTGCCTGCTCGCAAGGCAACCGCAGGTAAATGCAGGTAAATGCAGGCAAACGCACACACACGCATGCAGAACGCACGCAAACCCTACGTGCCTGTCGCGTGAGTTCCGCGCGAATTTTACGGTCCGTCTCCACGCTTTCGTCAAACCATGCCACTCGACTCGAACTATCCACGTGATCTGATCGGCTACGGCCGCCACCCGGTGCAAGCGAACTGGCCGGGTCAAGCGCGCGTCGCGGTGCAATTCGTCCTGAACTACGAAGAAGGCGGTGAAAACTGCGTGCTGCACGGCGATCCGGGCTCGGAGCAGTTTCTGTCGGAAATCGTCGGCGCGGCGTCTTATCCGTCCCGTCACATGAGCATGGAGTCGATCTACGAATACGGCTCGCGGGCAGGCGTGTGGCGCATCCTGCGCGAATTCGAAAAACGCGGCCTGCCGCTCACGGTGTTCGGCGTCGGCATGGCGATCGAACGGCATCCTGACCTGGGCCGCGCTTTCGTCGAGCTCGGTCATGAGATTGCCTGCCACGGCTATCGCTGGATTCACTACCAGGACGTGTCGCCGGAAAAAGAGGCGGAGCACATGCGCCTCGGTATGGAGGCGATCGAGCGTATCACCGGCGAGCGGCCGCTCGGCTGGTACACCGGCCGCGACAGCCCCAACACGCATCGTCTGGTAGCCGAACACGGCGGCTTCCTGTACGACTCGGATTACTACGGCGACGATCTGCCATTCTGGATGGATGTCGAAGTGACGGGCGGCGCGAAGAGCCCGCAACTGATCGTGCCGTACACGCTCGACACGAACGATATGCGCTTTGCAAGCCCGCAAGGCTTCAATACCGCGGACCATTTCTTCACGTACCTGCGCGACGCATTCGACGTGCTGTACGAAGAGGGCGACGAAGCACCGAAGATGCTGTCGATCGGCATGCACTGCCGTCTGCTCGGCCGTCCGGGACGCTTCCGCGCGCTGCAACGTTTTCTCGACCATATCCAACAGCACGATCGCGTGTGGGTGACGCGGCGCGTCGATATCGCGCGTCACTGGCGCGAACATCACCCTTACCAACAAAACAACCGCGGGGCAGCGGCATGAAGGCGATGCAATACACTCTGGATCAACTCAACAGCACCTCGACCGACGCGTTCGTCGCAGCGCTGTCGGGCATTTTCGAGCACTCGCCGTGGGTCGCGGAAATTGCCGCGCAACTACGGCCGTTTGCCAGCATCGACGAGCTGCATAGCAAGATGTCGAACATCGTCGAAACGGCCGGCGAAGAGAAGCAACTGGCGTTGATCAATGCCCACCCGGAGCTCGCCGGCAAGGCTGCCGTGCGCGGCGAGCTGACGGCCGAATCCACGCGTGAGCAGAGCGGCGCGGGCCTCGCCCAGTGCACGCAGGAAGAATTCGACAGGCTGGTGGCGTTGAACAGCGCCTATCGCGAGAAGTTCGGCTTTCCGTTCATCCTCGCGGTGCGTGGTTACGACCGCCACGGCATCATCGCGAACTTCGAGGCGCGCGTGAACAACAGCCGCGCCGACGAATTGCGCGCGAGCCTCGATCAGATCTACCGCATCGCACGTTTCCGGCTCGACGACCTGATCGACGCGTAAAGTTTTAACTGCGGTTTTAACTACGCGTCGCGGACCTCGAACCAGAACGTTTTTTCAGTACCAACAAACATTAAGGAAGACAAAGATGGCACTCCCGATTCTCGACCCCAACGCACCGGAATTCACGCGCCGCTATGTGAACCTGGCGGACCCGCGTCTGGGCGCGCAGGCGCTCGAGGCCAGCGACGATTTCTTCGCACCGAAGGAACGCATGCTGAATCCGGAGCCGGCCGTCTTCATTCCGGGCAAATACGACGACAACGGCAAGTGGATGGACGGCTGGGAAACGCGCCGCAAGCGCGCCAACGGTTATGACTGGTGCGTCGTGAAGCTCGCGCGTCCGGGCGTGATCAAGGGTCTCGACCTCGACACCAGCCACTTCACGGGCAATTTCCCGCCGGCGGCTTCGGTTGAGGCTGCGCGCGTCGTGGACGGCGTGCCGAACCAGTCGACGCAATGGACCGAAATCGTTCCGTCGACCACGCTGCAAGGCAACAGCCACCACTATCACGAAGTCAGCGACACGAACGCCTACACGCACTTGCGCGTCAACATCTACCCGGACGGCGGTATCGCGCGTCTGCGTGTGTATGGCCAGCCGCAAGTCGACTGGGCAGGCGCAAGCCGCACGGAGCAGTTCGATCTGGCCGCGATGGAAAACGGCGCGTATCTGGTCGCGGCGAACAACCAGCATTTCGGCGCAGCGTCGACGATTCTGATGCCAGGCCGCGGCGTGAACATGGGCGACGGCTGGGAAACGCGCCGCCGCCGTGAACCGGGCAACGACTGGGCGATCGTCGCGCTGGCGCAACCGGGCGTAATCAGGAAGATCGAAGTCGATACGGCTCACTTCAAGGGCAACTATCCGGACCGTTGCTCGATCCAGGCCGCGTATGTAACCGGCGGCACGGACAGCTCGCTGATTACGCAAGCCATGTTCTGGCCGGTGCTGCTGGGCGAACAGAAGCTGAAGATGGACAACCAGCACTATTTCGAAAGCGAAATCGCTGCGCTGGGTCCGGTTACGCACGTGCGCTTCAACATCATTCCGGACGGCGGCGTGTCGCGTCTGCGTCTGTGGGGCACGCTCGCATCATGAAAACGCTGGTCATCGAACCGTTGACGAAGGAAGCGTTCGCTGCATTTGGCGACGTGATCGAACTCGAAGGCGCGAAGCAGATTCCGATCAACCTCGGCACCACGATCCGCTATCACGATCTTGCGAAAGTTGACGTGACCGACGAGAACGGCCGCACGCTGGTGAACCTGTTTCGCGGTCAGCCGCGCACGCTGCCGTTCGAAGTGAAGATGCTCGAACGTCATCCGCTGGGCAGCCAGGCCTTCGTGCCGCTGAACGACAAGCCGTATCTGGTGGTCGTGGCGCCGGCCGGTGATCTGGATCCGAAGCAGGTTCGTGCGTTCGTGACGAGCGGCTGGCAAGGTGTGAACTACGCGAAGGGCGTCTGGCACCATCCGCTGATCGCATTGGGCGGCGTGAGCGACTTTATCGTCGTCGATCGCGGCGGCGACGGGTTGAACCTGAACGAGCAGGATCTGACCGAGTCGCTCTGGCTGACTGAAGATGCGTTGAGCGCGGTGACCGTTTGAGGTCGTTGCCGCAGGTTGCCTTAGCGTCGTATGTTGAGCAGGCTGGTTATAAAAAAGCCCACAGTGCACGTGGGCTTTTTTTCATTTGCGGACTATCGCACTGCGGGGCGCAACCTCGTACGTCGAGCCTTATGAGTCCGCGTCCGGCATGCGTTGTTCAGCCAGGATATCTTCGAGCGTCCGCCCGTGGCCGTGCGCGACGAACTTGACGTCATAGCCGGCCGCTTCGAGCAGGCGCACGAGTACCGACACGCTCATATCGTTTTCTGCTAGCGTTTCCATACGCGCGACGGTTGTACGAGCGACGCCTGCGCGGCGCGCCTTTTCCTCTTGAGACAGGTGGCTTTCGCGCCGAACGGCCTTCAGCATGTCCGATACGTCAGCGAGATTGGTCATTTGTAGCCCCAGGGCATCAAATTGGTAGATGTTAGCCATACTGCAGCCCATAAGACATAACTTGTTCTTATGGTTTTGTGCCTCACGGGCCACAATTTGCCTTGTCATTCTGACAAGCCGTCCGACCGAATGATCAACAAAAAAGCGGGCTCCCCGCTCACGCGAAAAGCCCGCTTCATGCTCTGCAAAGCCGGGCGCAGCACCCGGCCGGCACATTACTTCACCGCACCGCCTTCGAACCACGCGGCGATCTTCATCCGCTCGTCGTCGGTCATGTGCGTGACGTTGCCCAGCGGCATCGCCTTCAAGGTCACTGCCTGCTGGTAGATCCGCTGCGCGTTCTGCGAGATCTCGTCCGGCGTATCCAGCAACACGCCAGCCGGGGCGCTGCCCATCATCGTCGGATGAGCGGAGTGGCATGCCACGCAGCGCTGTTGCAGTACCGGCGCGATATCGGCTACCTTGACCGTCGGCGCGTTCGCGGCCTGCGCTTGCGGCACGATCGGCTTGGGCATCGTCGAGAAGAGGGCGGCGAACATCAGCACGATACCGACCAGCGGCAGATACCACAGCACCTGGCCACGGTGACGCATCACGAAGAACTGGCGAATCAGCGCGCCGGCCAGCATGATCATCAGGAGCACGACCCAGTTGTACCGATTCGTGTACGTCATCGCGTAGTGGTTCGACAGCATCGCGAACACCACCGGCAGCGTGAAATACGTGTTGTGCACCGAACGTTGCTTGCCGCGCTTGCCGTAGATCGGATCCGGCGTTTCGCCCTTGAGCATCGCGGCGACCATCTTGCGCTGACCCGGGATGATCACGAAGAACACGTTCGCCGACATGATCGTTGCCAGCATCGCGCCCATGATCAGGTAAGCCGCGCGGCCAGCGAAGATATGGCAAGCGAGGTACGCCGCGATCACCACATAAATGCCGACGCAGATGCCGAGCACTTTGTCTTTATTGCCGAGGAGACGGCACAGCGAGTCGTAGACGATCCAGCCTGCGGCGAGGAAGCCGAGTGCCGAAGCAACCGCGACCACCGGGCCCATGTCGAGCACGTTCTTGTCGATCAGGTACGTGGACGGCGAGAGCAGATACAGCACCGTGAAGAGGCTCGCGCCCGACAGCCACGTGGTGTACGACGGCCACTTGGACCAGTGCAGGTCGTCCGGCATTTCCGGCGGCGCGACGGTGTACTTCTGCATGTTGTAGAAGCCGCCGCCGTGCACGTGCCACAACTCGCCGAACACGCCACGCTTGCGCTGGTTCGGGTCCGTAGGCGGTTTCAGGCTGTTGTCGAGCGCGACGAAATAGAACGATTCGCCGATCCAGGCGATGGCGACGATGACGTGAAACCAGCGCAATGCCAGGTTCAGCCAGTCAGTGATAAAGCCTTCCATGAAACTCCTCCACTTCTGATTCGTTGTACGCGCAACGACGCTTGTGCCTTGGTTACGCCTTCGGTGACCCGGCTGACGGGTCGTCGGCATGCACGGTGTCGCTGCGCAGACTGCGGGGTGAGAGACGCGGTGCGCTCAGTTCGCACAGCGCCGTTTTTTATTGGAACTTCGGGTCGAGTCGCTCGCGTTCGATTGCGCTTCGCGGGTGTCTCCAAGGATCCGCACAGTGCAATCGGGCGCGCTCGCAAATACAGCGCGACTTCAACCTCGTCTTCCTCCAACGCCTATCGATACGCTCGGTGCAGCTTAACTGCCCCGATAGGTGCTGTACGACCACGGCGACACCAGCAGCGGCACGTGATAGTGCGCACCGGCATCGGCCACGCCGAAGCGCAACACGACGCGATCGACAAAACGCGGCTCCGGCACCTTCGTGCCGATCGATGCAAAGTAGTCGCCGGCGCCGAATACGAGTTCGTATTCGCCCGGGACCAATGCGTCGCCTTCGAGCAGCGGCTGGTCGCAGCGGCCGTCGTCATTGGTGGTGGTGGTTTTGAGCGCGCGGCGCGTATCGCCGGAGAGCGCGAAGAGTTCGACCTTGATGCCCGCGCCGGGACGGCCGTTCGCGGTGTCGAGCACGTGGGTAGTGAGCTTTCCCATTCGCAATTTTCCTTATGTGAATGCGAGGTTTCGGCGGCGGCCCGATCCAGAATACGTTGCGGCGGATCGAGGCTCCACGTCAGTGGCTACATACCCGTCGGCGAATTGAAGCGAGCGCCGTGGCAGCCATTGTAAAAAGGATGTTCACCTCAGCGCGCGCGAGATAGGAAAGATAATACCTGGCGCATGACAGACAGCCCGCTGAAAGCCAAATCGAGTCGATTTGTTCGACTATTACACTGCGATTCGATCGTACCGGGGCCAAAAAAGGCCCACTATATCGGCAGCGTGAGGTTGGGTATCGCACTGGCGCGAGTTGTCAGCATTATTTTGGCCGTCGAAGGTTACACCTGTGCGCCGCAGCAAACACAAGTGAAGCGCGGCACACCCCGAAGACGGCGGAAACACGCTGGGTAACCGGGCCAACGGCGTTCGACGGGACGCGGCGGCACGGTTGGCGTGCCGTCACATCGCGTTCGAACGGCTTTGCACGGAAGCAATGAAGCGGAGAAACGAATGACGATGGAGCAGGCGGCTATCAAGCCGAAGAAAACGATGTTGGTCAAGCACGCGGACGTGCTGGTCACGATGGACGGCGCCCGGCGCGAACTGCGCGACGGCGGCATATATATCGAGGACAACCGCATCGTCGCGGTCGGACCGACGGCGGAATTGCCGCAAACGGCCGACGAAGTGCTGGACATGCGTGGCCACCTGGTGATTCCAGGGCTGGTGAATACGCACCACCATATGTACCAGAGCCTGACGCGCGCGATTCCGGCTGCGCAGAACGCCGAGCTATTCGGCTGGCTGACCAACCTCTACAAGGTGTGGGCGAACCTCACACCGGAGATGATCGAAGTCTCCACCTTGACGGCGATGGCCGAGCTGTTGCTGTCCGGTTGCACGACCTCGAGCGACCATTTGTATATCTACCCGAACGGCAGCCGCCTCGACGACAGCATCGTGGCGGCGCAGCGGATCGGCATGCGTTTTCACGCCGCGCGCGGCAGCATGAGCGTGGGGCAGAAGGACGGCGGTTTGCCGCCGGATTCGGTGGTCGAGCGTGAGGCGGACATTCTGAAGGACACGCAGCGGCTGATCGAGACGTACAACGACGAAGGACGCTACGCGATGCTGCGCGTGGTCGTGGCGCCATGCTCGCCGTTTTCGGTGAGCCGCGATCTGATGCGCGAATCGGCGGTGATGGCGCGGCATTACGGGGTGTCGCTGCACACGCACCTGGCGGAGAACGTCAACGACATCGCGTATAGCCGCGAGAAGTTCGGCATGACACCGGCGGAGTATGCGGAAGACCTCGGCTGGGTCGGTCACGACGTATGGCATGCGCACTGTGTGCAACTCGACGATGCGGGTATCGAACTGTTTGCTCGTACGGGTACTGGCGTCGCACATTGCCCGTGCTCGAACATGCGGCTGGCGTCGGGAATTGCGCCAGTCAAGCGGATGCGCCTTGCGGGGGTGCCGGTGGGCCTGGGCGTCGACGGTTCGGCGTCGAACGACGGCGCGCAAATGGTTGCCGAAGTGCGCCAGGCGCTGCTCCTGCAGCGGGTTGGTTTCGGGCCGGATGCGATGACCGCGCGTGAAGCCCTGGAGATTGCCACGCTAGGCGGCGCGAAGGTGCTGAATCGCGACGACATCGGCGCACTGGCGCCGGGCATGGCGGCGGATTTCGTGTCCTTCGATCTGCGTCAGCCGCTGTTTGCGGGCGCGTTGCACGATCCGGTCGCGGCACTGGTGTTCTGCGCGCCGTCGCAGGTGAGCCATAGCGTGATCGGCGGCAAGGTGGTGGTGAAGAATGGTCAGTTGACGACGCTGGAACTCGGACCGGTCATCGAGCAGCACAACCGGTTGGCGAAGACGCTTTACGAAGCGGCAGCCTGATGACGGAGTAAGGGCGAAGTAGAAGAAGCAGGCCTACCGGCATCAACTAAGACGGGATGCCGGTAGAGCGCAGAGCAACAGTTTAAGGCTTGTCGATCAACGTCTTGGTCGCCTCGGCAACCAGACTGCGCAGCCAGCGCACTTCGTCGGAGTAATGCACGCGCTCGTGCCACAGCTGGTAGTACTGCATCGGCGGGAAATCGAGCGGTGCGGGCACCACGGTCAGCGGCAGGAACTTGGCGTAGTAGTCGGCAAACAGGCGCGTGGTCGTGAAGATCAGATCGGACTTGATCAGCACGTAAGGCGCCAGATTGAAGTACGGCA
Source organism: Burkholderia sp. OK233 (assembly GCF_900230185.1). Lineage (GTDB taxonomy): Bacteria > Pseudomonadota > Gammaproteobacteria > Burkholderiales > Burkholderiaceae > Paraburkholderia. Next base: position 5,366,595 of record NZ_OCSR01000001.1, on the reverse strand, counting down.
ACGTGACGACCACGTGACGCTTTAACCGTTCGCGCGCGAGATGCACGTCAATCGCGCCGCGTTGGCCCACCGAGTAAGGAGTAGGCGCAAGATGCGGGGCATTCAGGTACTGGTCGAGCGTCAAGCCGCCGCGTTTGGCGAACGGATGCGCATTGCTCATCAGGCAGACGATCTGATCGACGAACAGGTTCGACAGGTGCAATTGCTCCGGCGGTTCCGGCCAGTTGCCGACCACGATGTCGAGCTTGCCGTCCTCGAGCGCGAGCTCGTAGTCGAACGCCGGCCCGAGCGAGTGAAACTCGAGCGTCGCGTTCGGCGCGGCCTGACGAAAACGTTCCACCACCGTCGGCACGAACAGCACGTTCAGGTAGTCCGGGCAGCCGATCCGGTAGCAACGAATGGACGTGGCCGGATCGAAGTTGTGCTGCTGGAACTTGATGCGTTCGATCTCGCGCAGCGCGTTTTGCACCGGTTCGAGCAGGCGCAGGCCATACTCGGTCGGCACCATGCCGGATTTGCCGCGCACCAGCAGCGGGTCGCCGGTGATGTCGCGCAAACGGCGCAGGGCCGCGCTGATGGCGGGTTGCGATTGATTCAGTTTGACGGCCGCGCGCGTGACGCTGCGTTCCATCAACAGGGTGTGCAAGACGCGTAATAAATACGTATCGATCGCCTCGCGTTGCTGACTCATGACTTCTCCGAAATATATGTTCTGGCTGATCGAGCGGGCGTGGGTATATATGGCTTTTAATATGAACACAAAGCCACGTCAAGAGTGGGATACCCGCAGAGCACGCTGCGACGGGGGTTTGCGGGGAATTTTGACGGCTCGACTGGGCCGGTCGATTTAGGTATTGTCATCCGGTTGTGGTGACGGATCGCTCGCTGACAGGGCGGGCGGACGCGCTGTAACCGGCAGTCTCTGACGTACTACGGAATCACATGAGCGACTCTTCTTATAGCGACGGCGCCGCCGCGCAGCCGGCAAACAGGCCGGAACAGGCGGCGCCCCGGTTGATGCTTCAGGGCATCACCAAACAATATCCGGCCGTACGCGCCAACGACGACGTCACGTTGATCGTCGCGCCGGGTGAAATCCATGCCGTGCTCGGCGAAAACGGCGCCGGCAAAAGCACGCTGATGAAAATCATCTACGGCGCGGTGCGGCCCGACGCCGGCGAGATTCGCTGGGAAGGTCAGCCGGTCGAGATCGCCAGCCCGGCGGCCGCGCGCAAGCTTGGCATCGGCATGGTGTTCCAGCATTTTTCGCTGTTCGAGACGCTCACGGTCGGCGAAAACATCGCGCTCGCGCTCGACGAACCCTTCGATCTGAAGACGCTCTCGAAACGCATCCGCGAAGTCTCCGCCGACTACGGTCTCGACATCGATCCGCAGCGCCACGTGCATAGCCTGACGGTGGGCGAGCGGCAGCGCGTCGAAATCGTGCGCTGCCTGCTGCAGAACCCGCGTCTCCTGATCATGGACGAACCGACTTCGGTGCTCACGCCGCAAGCGGTCCGCAAGCTCTTCGAGACGCTGCGGCGTCTCGCGGCTGAAGGCTGCAGCATCCTCTATATCAGCCACAAGCTCGACGAGATCCAGGAGTTGTGCGACACCGCCACGGTGATGCGCGGCGGCCGCGTGACCGGTCACGTGACGCCGAAAGAAGAAACGCATGCGTCGCTCGCGCAGTTGATGGTCGGCCATTCGCTGCCCGATTACACGCGCCGTGAACACACGCCGGGTGCGGTGTTGCTCGACGTGAAGCAGTTGTCGGTGGAAAGCGACGATCCGTTCGGCACCTCGCTCAATAACGTGTCGTTCGGCGTGCATGCGGGCGAGATCTTCGGTATCGCGGGTGTGTCGGGCAACGGCCAGGCCGAATTGCTGTCGGCGCTCTCGGGTGAAAAGCGCGGCACGCGTGCCGATGCGGTCACGATCTGCGGCAAGGCGGCAGGGCGCCTCGGCGCAGGCGGCCGGCGCGCGCTCGGTTTCGGATTCGTGCCGGAAGAGCGTCTCGGCCGCGGCGCAGTGCCGGCGATGACGCTGTCGGAAAACGCGCTGCTCACCGCGCATCGTCAGCAGATGGTGAATTCCGGCTGGATCAAGGCGGGCGCGATGCGCGCCTTCGCCAAACGTTGCATCGAAGCCTTCGACGTGCGCTGTGGCGGCTCAGAAGCGTTGGCGCAAAGTCTCTCCGGCGGCAATCTGCAGAAATACATCATGGGTCGCGAGATTTTGCAGGCGCCCAAGGTGTTGGTGGTCGCGCAGCCGACCTGGGGCGTCGACGTCGGCGCGTCGGCTTTCATTCGTCAGCAGTTACTCGACCTGTCTGCCCGCGGCGTGGCGATTCTGGTGATCTCCGAAGAGCTGGAAGAGTTGTTCGACATCTGCGATCGCATCGCGGTGCTGGCCGGCGGCAGACTCTCGCCGGTGCGTGCCACGGGGGCGACCAACGCCGAGGAAATCGGCCGCTGGATGGCGGGCCTGTTCGGCGACCGCGAGGGCGCGGCGCCGTCGGCGGAACAGCCGGCGCATGCCTGAACAGATCGATGCGCGATCGGGTAGCTGATCGACGCTAAAGCACCATAAGCACCAGAACCAGACATAAGCACTCACATAAGCACACGCTCCCATGATTCTTCCGTATCGACTCGAAGCACGCACGACGCCCTCGCGCACGATGCAACTTGCCGTGCCGCTGATCGCCGCGTTGCTCACGCTCGTGATCGGCTTCCTGATCTTCAGCCTGGTCGGCCGTGATCCGCTCGAAGCCATGCACGCGTTTTTTATCGAACCGCTCTCCAGCGTGAACGGCTGGTCCGAACTGCTGCTAAAGGCTTCACCGTTGTGCCTGATCGGCCTCGGCCTCGCAATCGGTTATCGCGCCAACGTCTGGAACATCGGCGCCGAAGGGCAGATGCTGCTCGGTGGCATCGCCGCCAGCGGCGTCGCGATCTATTTCGATCAGGCCACCGGCTGGTGGATTCTGCCGACCATGATGATCGCCGGTGTGCTCGGCGGCATGGCGTGGGCCGCGATTCCCGCGCTCCTGAAAAGCCGCTTCAACACCAACGAGATTCTCGTCAGCCTGATGCTCACGTATGTGGCCACGCAGTTGCTCATCTATCTGGTGAGCGGCCCGTGGCGCGATCCGCAAGGCATGAACTTCCCGCTTTCGGAGATGTTCAGCGGCGACGCGCTGTACCCAACCTTTTCCGGCGACTGGCACTGGAAGTGGCTGCGCGGCACGCGGCTGAACGCATCGGTATTCGTTACGCTGATCGCGATTCCGTGCGTGTGGCTTTTCATGCGCAAGAGCTTTGCGGGCTACCGGATGAACGTCGGCGGTCTCGCGCCGCTCGCCGCGCGCTACGCCGGGTTCTCCGACAAGAAAACCATCTGGACGTCGTTGCTGATCAGCGGCGGTCTGGCGGGTCTCGCCGGGATGGGCGAGATCGCTGGTCCGATCGGTCAGTTGCAGGCGACATGGTCGCCGGGCTACGGCTTCACCGCGATCATCGTCGTGTTCGTGGGACGGCTGCATCCGGTCGGCATCGTGCTCGCGAGCTTGCTGATGGCGCTGCTGTACCTCGGCGGCGAAGCGGTGCAGACGTCGATGCAATTACCGCAGGCGCTCTCCGGCGTGTTCCAGGGGCTGCTGCTGTTCTGCCTGCTGGGTGCCGACCTGTTCGTGAACTATCGCGTGCGCCGGCGCTCCGCCGCCGCGCAAGCCCACTGATTTTCCCGGCGGATCTCCATGGATATTCAACAAGCCAGCGCGCTCACCTCGAGCGCCGTCACCGCCGCGATCCCGCTGATGTTCGCAGGCGCGGGCGAACTCGTCACCGAGAAGTCGGGCGTTCTCAACCTCGGCGTCGAAGGCATGATGCTGATGGGCGCCGTGACCGGCTATGCGGTCACCGCCATTACCGGCAACCCGTGGCTCGGCGTGGTCGCCGCGATCGGCGCGGGGCTCGCGATGTCGATGCTGTTCGCGTTCCTCACGCTGACCATGCTCGCCAACCAGGTCGCCACCGGCCTGTCGCTGACGATTTTCGGCATTGGCCTGTCGGCCTATGTCGGCAAGCCGTACACGTCGGCCGCGGTACGCGCCACGATCGACACGTGGACCATTCCGGGTCTCTCGAAGATTCCGGTGCTCGGACCCGCGCTCTTCAGCCTCACGCCGCTCGACTATCTCGCGTTCCTGATGTTCGCGGTGATCTGGTGGTTCCTGTACCGCACGCGTGCGGGACTCGTGCTGCGTTCGGTCGGCGAATCGCCGCAAGTGGCGCACTCGGTCGGCTTTCCGGTGGTCGGCGTGCGTTATGGCGCGGTGGCCTTCGGTGGCGGCATGGCGGGTCTCGCCGGCGGCTATTACTCGATCGTCAACCTGCACTTGTGGCAGGAGCAGCTTACGTCGGGCCGCGGCTGGATCGCGCTCGCGCTGGTGGTGTTCGCGACGTGGCGCCCGGGGCGTCTCCTGATCGGCGCGCTCCTGTTCGGCGCCGTGACGGGCCTGCAGTTTTACGCTCAGGCCATCGGCGTGCCGGTGCCGACGCAGTTTCTTGCGATGCTGCCGTATGTCGCGACCGTCGTCGTGCTCGTGCTGATTTCGCGCAACCCGAACACGATTCGTCTGAATGCACCGGCATCGCTGGGCAAGCCGTTTTTCTCGGCGGGATGACACGCTTGTCGCTTCATATGACCGACCACACCTTTCAAATCAATCGACAAACACGACAGGAGAAAACATGAAGAGAAGAAATCTGCTGACCGCCTTCGCATGGGGCGCGGCCTCCCTGGCGCTCGCCGCGCCGCTCGCGCAAACCGCGCAAGCGGCCGACGCACCGGGCGTCGCGTTCGTCTACCTCGGCAATCCAGGCGACGCCGGCTGGACCTTCGCGCACGACCATGGCTCGAAGGAAGCCGAAGCGAAGTTCGGCAACAAGATCAAGATCACCCGCATCGAGAACGTGCCGGAATCGGCCGACTCGGAACGTGTGTTCCGCGATCTGGCGAACAAGGGCAACAAGATCATCATCGGTTCGAGCTTCGGCTATCAGGACTTCGAACTGAAGGTCGCAAAGGATTTCCCGGACACGGTGTTCCTGCACGCAACCGGCTACAAGAAGGCGCCGAACTTCGGCACCTATGACGTGCGCATGTACCAGGGTGCCTACCTGGCAGGCGTCGCTGCAGGCTATGTGACGAAGACCAACACGCTCGGCTTTGTCGCATCGGTGCCGATCCCTGAGGTGATCCGCAACATCAACGCGTACACGCTCGGCGCGCGTTCGGTGAATCCGAAGATCCACACCAAGGTCATCTGGATCAACAGCTGGTTCGATCCGGGCAAGGAAAAGCAGGCCGCTGAAACGCTGATCGGCCAGGGCGCCGACGTGCTGCTGCAAAACACCGATTCGAGCGCGACGCTCGCGACCGCATCGGAAAAGCACGTGCATGCGTTCGGTTGGGATTCGGACATGAAGAAGTTCGGTCCTGAGGCGCACCTCGGGTCGGTGGTCGCGCACTGGGGCGTGTATTACAACTCGGCTATTCAGCAGGTGCTGGACGGCAAGTGGAAGAACGATCCGGTGTGGTGGGGCATTCCGCAGAAGGCCGTCAATCTTGAAGACCTGAATACCTCGGCGATCTCGGCTGATGCGCAGAAGCAGGTGGCGGCGAAGCGCGACGACCTGGCGGGCGGCAAGTGGGACGTCTTCACGGGCCCGATCAAGGATCAGTCCGGCGCTGTGAAGGTGCCGGCAGGCAAGACGCTGACCGATCCGGAACTGCAACGCCTGAACTGGTACGTGGAAGGCGTGGACGGCACGCTGCCGAAGTAATCCGGCTCGCGCGGTCGTCGCGAGCGAATCGCGTAACTATTGACCGGGTCACGATCGACCGGGATCACCATCGACCAGGCGGCGGTTTCAGCAACCGCTGCTTTAAGGGGCTGCGTCCAGTACGGACGCAGCTTTTTTTTGCTTCGGAGTATGTGTTGAATATGCTTCAAACGGAGCGCTAGTCGATACGCAGACCGACCTTGATGGTCACCTGCCAGTAGGCGACCTTGTCGTTTTCGATCTGGCCCCGCGTTTCCGTCACTTCGAACCAGTGCAAATTGCGCAGCGTCTTCGACGCTTTTGTAATCGCGGTGCTGATTGCGTCGTCGATCGATTTGGTCGATGAGCCGGTCAGTTCGATTTGTTTGTAGACGTGTTCTGACATGAACTTCCTCCTTTGAGCTTCGTTGGTGTGCAAAAAAAAGTATAGGCAATGGATCGCCGTTGACGTCGCTCGTATGGGCAAGTCATCCCGCACATCGCGTGCCCGATATGCCGCGGCGAGGCGCGGCCGTTATGATGTCCGCGCAACTCAATCTGAAACCTGACGAGGCTTGAACGTGGAAATTGGTTTTTGCGGTCCCGGTCTGATGGGCGCGCCGATGATCCGGCATCTGCTGCGTGCGGGGCATACCGTGCATGTCTGGAATCGCACGCGAGCCAAGGCGGAAGCGTTGTTGGCGGACGGGGCCAAGGTGGTCGACAGGCCTCGCGAACTGGCCTCGCGGTGCGAGGTGGTGCTGCTGTGCGTCGCGGATGCGGCGGCGGTTGAAGAAACGGTGTTCGGCGCAGAAGGACTGCTGAACGGCAATACCGCGGGGCGCGTGCGCTGGATTGTCGATCATTCCAGCATTCCGCCTGCCGCGACGCGCGCGTTCGCGCGGCGGGCTGCGGCGGTGGCTGCAGGTGCTGCGGAAGGTGCGATTGCGGCGACGGGCGAGGGTGAGCGAGAGCCTGAGGGCACAGGCACAGGCACAGGCACAGGCACAGGCACAGGCACAGGCACAGGCACAGGCACAGGCACAGGCACAGGCACAGGCACAGGCACAGGCACAGGCACAGGCACAGGCACAGGCACAGGCACAGGCACCACAAGCGTCGGCTGGATCGACGCGCCGGTGTCCGGCGGCGTAGCGGGTGCAACCGCGGGCACGCTGGCGATCATGGCAGGCGGCGCCGCAGCGGACCTCGAGGCGGTCACGCCACTCCTCGGCGCGTATTCGGCCCGCGTCACGCACATGGGCGACGTCGGCGCGGGGCAAACCACCAAGCTTTGCAACCAGACCATCGTCACCGCGACTCTGGCGGCGATCGCCGAGGCGGTGAGCCTCGCGCAACGCAGCGGCATCGACGCCGCCAAACTGACACAAGGCCTCGCCGGCGGCTGGGCCGATTCGGTGCTGCTGCAGATTTTCGTGCCGCGCATGACGCAAAGCGGCCTCGCGCCGATCGGCGCTTTCCGTACGTTCCAGAAGGACATCGACACGGTCGCCGCGACGGCGTACGAGACCGGCACGCCGATGCCGGTTTCGTCGACGGTTCAGCAACTATTGCGCCTCGGTGCGGCGATGGGACTGGGCGAAGCCGATCTGTCGGCCTTCATTGACGTTTTGCAGACGCCGCGCGGCGGCTAGACGGCACGCGGGGAGGCGCGAACCGGGGGTGAAAGCGGCGTCGAAACGCACGAGCACGGTGCTCGCGTGGGGCGATTTCGCGATAACCTGCTAAAATATTGGGTTGTTCGCCGATATCACATTCAAAGGACGCGCCGTGCTGTCTACCGCCAATATCACCATGCAATTCGGGCCAAAGCCCCTCTTCGAGAACATCTCGGCCAAATTCGGGGGAGGGAACCGCTATGGCCTGATTGGTGCGAATGGCTGCGGCAAGTCTACCTTCATGAAGATCCTGGGCAGCGATCTGGAACCGAGCTCCGGCAACGTGATGCTCGAACCGAATGTGCGCCTCGGCAAGCTGCGTCAGGATCAGTTCGCGTACGAAGAAGTGCGTGTGCTCGACGTCGTGATGATGGGGCACGCCGAAATGTGGGCCGCGATGACCGAGCGCGACGCGATCTACGCGAACCCGGACGCGACTGACGACGACTACATGCACGCCGCCGAACTCGAAGCGAAGTTCGCGGAGTACGACGGCTACACCGCCGAAGCGCGCGCGGGCGAGCTGCTGCTCGGCATCGGCATCGCGATCGAAGACCACAATGGCCCGATGAGCAATGTCGCACCGGGCTGGAAACTGCGAGTGCTGCTCGCGCAGGCGCTGTTCTCGAAGCCGGACGTGCTGCTGCTGGACGAGCCGACCAACAACCTGGACATCAACTCGATCCGTTGGCTGGAAGACGTGCTCAACCAGTACAACTCGACGATGATCATCATCTCGCACGATCGTCACTTTCTGAACCAGGTCTGCACGCACATGGCCGACATGGACTTCGGCACGCTGAAGGTCTATCCGGGCAATTACGACGACTACATGCTGGCCAGCGCGCAGGCGCGCGAGCGTCAGCAGAATGCCAACGCCAAGGCGAAGGAACGGGTCGCCGACCTGCAGGACTTCGTGCGCCGCTTCTCGGCGAACAAGTCGAAGGCGCGTCAGGCCACCAGCCGTCTGAAGATGATCGACAAGATCAAGATCGAGGAATTCAAACCTTCGTCGCGGCAGAATCCGTTCATCCGCTTCGAGTACGAGAAGAAGCTGCATAACATTGCGGTGGTGGCCGACAAGATCGCGAAGAAGTACGAGCGCCAGATCTTCAACGACTTCAGCGTCAGCGTGCAGCCGGGCGAGCGTATCGCGATCATCGGCGAGAACGGCGCGGGTAAGACCACGCTTCTGCGCTCGCTGCTCGGCAGGCTCACGCTCGATCACGGTACCGTGAAGTGGGCGGAAAACGCGAACGTCGGTTACATGCCGCAGGATACGTATGAAGAGTTTCCGACCGACGTTACGCTGATGGACTGGATCGACGGCTACCGCCAGGAAGGCGACGACGAGCAGATGGTGCGCGGCACGCTCGGCCGTCTGCTGTTCAATGCCGACGACATCCGCAAGTCGGTCAAGGTGCTCTCCGGTGGTGAGAAGGGCCGCATGATCTGGGGCAAGTTGATGCTGGGCCGTCACAACGTGTTGCTGATGGACGAGCCGACCAACCACATGGACATGGAGTCGATCGAATCGCTGCAGATCGCGCTCGACAAGTACGAAGGCACGCTGATCTTCGTGTCGCACGACCGTGAGTTCGTGAGCGGTCTTGCAAACCGGATCATTGAAGTGAAGACCAACGGCACGCTGAACGACTTCGGCGGCAACTATGAAGAGTTCCTGACAAGCCAGGGCGTGCAGTAAGCGCCACTCGCTTCACGATGTAGCGTCAAGCAGAGCCCGCTTCTTTGAAGCGGGCTTTTTTCATGGTGGGCGTCTTGCGATCCCGCTCTGGTTTGTCCGTCCGCACGCCGCAGACCCACAGACCCGTAAGCGCCACAACGGAAGAACCATCAATCTCACCGTGAAGTGACCAATGTCAACCAACCAGACGCAAAATCAGACCGGCAAACAGGCTCATTGACCCAAAGCAACGCAAGCCGCGCCCGACGATCGATTATCACCGTTTCGAAAGTCCATCCATCGGGTCGTCAATGCTCACCTCTCACTCTTTCCCACCACTCGTCATCCGCGGCCGCTCGCTGCTTCCGATCGTGCAAGGCGGCATGGGCGTCGGCATCTCGGCCCACCGGCTGGCCGGCAGCGTCGCCCGCGAGGGCGCACTCGGCACCATCGCCAGCATCGACCTGCGCCATCATCATCACGATCTGATCGAACGCTGTCGGCAATCCCCTGATCGGGCGACGCTCGAACAGGCGAACCTCACCGCACTGGCTCGTGAAATTCACGCCGCCAAAGCACTCAGCGAAGGCCGCGGCATGATCGCCGTCAACGTGATGAAAGCCGTCAACGCGCAAGCGGATTACGTGCGCGTCGCCTCAGAAAACGGCGCCGACGCAATTGTCATGGGCGCGGGCTTGCCGCTCGATTTGCCGGACATGACCCGGGGCCATGACATCGCGCTGATCCCCATTCTGTCGGATAGCCGCGGCGTCGCACTAGTGCTTAAGAAGTGGATCAAAAAGGGCCGTTTGCCAGACGCCGTCGTGATCGAACATCCGGCCCACGCAGGTGGCCATCTCGGCGTGAGCAACCTCGCCGACCTGGACGACCCGCGCTTCGATTTCTTGCGCGTGCTTGAGGAACTCGATGCGGTATTCGCGTCGCTCGGTTTGAGTCGCAAAGACGTGCCCCTGATCGTCGCGGGCGGCATCAATAGTCACGAAGCTGTCCGCGAGCTGCTGACCGCCGGCGCCAGCGGCGTACAGCTCGGCACGCCGTTCGCCGTCACCGAAGAAGGCGACGCGCATCCGAACTTCAAGCGTGTATTGACCGAAGCGACGCCCGACGACATCGTCGAATTTGTCAGCGTGACGGGGCTGCCCGCGCGAGCCGTAAAAACACCGTGGCTGATGCGCTATCTGCGCCACGAAACGAAATCCGCGAGAAGGTCGGCGCGCTCAAACATGTTTGTCCGACCGCGCTCGAATGCCTCAGCGTGTGTGGCTGGCGCGACGGTGTCGAGAAGTTCGGCCACTTCTGCATCGACACGAGACTCGCCGCGGCATTGCGCGGCGACGTGGCCAATGGTCTGTTCTTTCGCGGCCGCGAAGCCTTGCCGTTCGGCACGGCCATCCGCAGCGTCCACGACCTGATCGAACTGCTCCTGACCGGTGCGACGCGACCCGCTGTCGCAGGTCGTTGGGCGTTCTCGCTGGGTTGATACGGGTCAACGTGAAACCTGACAGGACCTTCGACAATCCCCGCACGCAAACAACACTCGGGGAAGCACATGAAGCACTTGCTCAGGAACAGAATCAGGGCCGCTGTCGTCGCGACGTGCCTGCTAGGCGCGGGCGCGCTGGCGTCGCCGGCGCAGGCTGCCGGCGACGACCAGATGAACGGCATTCATGCCGGCGACGTACTGGTGCGTCTGCGCGCAATCAGCATCATGCCGAACGTGGAGACCAGCCAGTCGCTTTCGGCGCTCAACGTGGGCGTCAACAACGCCATCGTGCCGGAGCTGGATCTGACCTACATGATCCGCGACTACCTCGGCGTCGAACTGATTCTCGGCACATCGCGGCATCAATTGACGTCGAGTCTCGGCAATCTCGGCGGTGTGAACGTGTTACCGCCCACGTTGCTGCTGCAATATCACTTCAACCACGCGGGGCGTATCCGTCCGTACGTCGGGGCGGGTCTGAACTACACGTTGTTCTATAACAACGGCCTGAATGCTGGCGGTCAGCCGATTTCGATCACCAACCATAGCTTCGGTCCCGCGTTGCAGGCAGGCGTGGACGTGCAGGTGACCAGGTCGCTGTTCGTCAATGCGGACATCAAGAAGATCTGGATGCACACCGATGCAACGCTTGGCGGTCAGTCGCTCGGCCGGCTGAATATCGACCCGGTGGTGGTCGGTTTGGGTGTCGGTATGCGGTTCTGATTGCCACACTCGAGAATCTGCGTTCGTCACGCAAAAAACGCCGGAATGTCCGGCGTTTTTTATTGCAACCGCGATCCCAGTCGGGAAACGGGCTTTCTTGCAGGAGAGCCGATGCGGATGGGCACGGCGCGTGGGAGGCTATAGCTTGTCGTTCTTGAAACGCATCGCGGTGCCGTCCTGCTCGATGCGTACCCATACCGCGCGTTTTTCCTCGTCGCTCAGGAACACCCAGTTGGATACTTCGGTGGCGGTGCGGCCGCAGCCTTTGCAGACCTCGTCGAAAAGCGTGGAACAGACACCGATGCACGGGCTGTCGGGAAGATCGTGGAGATTCGAAACCATCGGAAACCTTGGGGCGGAGAAGCAAAGTTCCGCTATGTTAACCGATAGATCAAACAAGCCTGCCTTATCCGCCGAACGCCAACTGCCACAGCAACGCGCCGTTGAGCACGACGATGAACGCCGCCGACAGCCAGGCCAGCACAAGTGGCACGCCGCGCACGTGCCAGCCGTGCATCAGGCCGGCGTCTGACGTGTAGCGGATCAGCGGCGCGACCGCGAGCGGCAGTTGCAGGCTCAGTACCACCTGGCTTGCCACCAGCAGCTGATTGGAGCCGTGCTGGCCGAACAGCGCGACCGCGAGGAGGGCGGGCCCGATCGCCAGTGCCCGGGTGAGCAGCGCGCGCTTCCAGCGCGGTAACCGCAGACGCAGAAAACCTTCCATCACCGCCTGACCGGCCAGCGTGCCCGTGACAGTCGCGCTCAGGCCGCACGCGAGCAGTGCCGCCGCGAACAGGATGCCGGCCCAGTGCGAGCCGAGGAGCGGGGCGATCAGCCGGTGCGCATCGGCGAGATCAGTGACGTCGCGATGGCCGCTCGCATAGAACACTGCAGCCGCTACGATCAGCAACGCCGCGTTGATCACGAAGGCAAACGACAGCGAGGCGAACGTGTCCAGATTCACGACCTGCAACGCGGCCCTGATCTGGGTGTCGCTGCCGTCTGGGGCATGGTGTTTGACGAGCGCGGAGTGCAGATACAGGTTATGCGGCATCACCGTCGCGCCGACGATACCCGCCGCCAGCCACACCATGCCCACGTTGCGCAGCAGGTCGAGGCTCGGCGCGGAGCCGGCCAGCGCGGCGTGCCAGTCGGGCTGCGCCAGCGCCAGTTCGACGACGAAGCACAGGCCGACAAAGCCGATCAGCGCCGCAATCACCGCCTCCAGCCGGCGGCCGCCTGCCTGCTGGAGAGCCAGCAGCGCGAAGGTGCAGACCGCCGACATCAGCACGCCGACCGTCAGCGACACGCCAAGTAGCAATTGCAACGCGACGGCGCTGCCGACCACCTCAGCGACGTCGCACGCGATGATCGCGACCTCGCTGGTCAGCCACAGGAACAGCGTGACGCGGCGGCTCGAGCGCTCGCGGCAGATCTGCGCAAGATCGCGTCCGGTTACGACACCCAGGCGTGACGACAGCCATTGCAGCAGCATCGCCATCAGGCTGGCCAGCAGCACCATGCTCAGCAGCCGGTAGCCGTAGCCCGCGCCGGCGGCGAGCGCCGTCGCCCAGTTGCCCGGATCGATATAGCCGACCGCGATCAAGGCTCCCGCGCCGACGAACGAAAACCAGTGCGCGGGGCGTGCCGGCCCGTCGTCCGGCAGACGCCGGCGGCGGTTAGGTCGCAACGCGGACGGATTCGTGTTCATCGACGCCTGGAGGTTTAAGACTGCACCCGTTTGCAAGTGACGTGCCCGCAGCGAACCCGGCACCCTACGCAGTGAGGCCAAGGGGCCAAGGCATGCCCGCGTGGTTTGCGCCGCGCCGTCTACAAGGTTCTCTGCGCTATTGTGCACCGTGGCGCGACGGGTGGTTTACGCTCGCATCAAGGTTAGCTGTAAGGCATAAGATTCACGGAAAGCGGCCTCTGGCCGCCACCTTGATGCGAACCCGGTGGGGTGCGGCCGCCGCAACTTGACAACGAGATAACACCGGGGCCGCCACTGGTGTTTTTTTCGGGTAGACACGCGCCGATAACCCGCTAAAATTGCGCCCATTTTGTAGCGGCGCGGCTTGCGCTGTACCGTTTGCGCGACAGCCCAGGATTTTTTTTGGTGCGCGCAATAATTAATGGTAGTTTTCGGATTTTTCGGGGGAGCCGCGTGCGGTGTGCCGCGGCGTGGTTGAAGACAGCCGGCTCGGGCCGGTCAGGATCGGAGAACGGGATGAAAAGATGGGTAGTGGGACAAGTGGCGGCACTGGTTCTGTGCGCGACACCGTGGTTGACGGCTGCTGCGAAAGACACGCAGCTCAACGTGTATAACTGGTCCGATTACATCGCCAAGGACACCATTCCGAACTTCACCAAGCAGTCCGGTGTCCAGGTCAAGTACGACAACTACGACAGCGACGACACGCTGCAAGCCAAGCTCCTCACCGGCAGTTCCGGTTACGACATCGTCGTGCCGACCAGCAACTACGCTGGCAAGCAGATCGCCGCGGGCATCTTCGCGCCGCTCGACAAATCGAAGCTGCCGAACCTGAAGTACCTCGATCCCTCGCTGATGGCCCTCGTGGCCGGCGCCGATCCGGGCAACAAGTACACGGTACCCTGGGCATACGGCACGACCGGCCTCGGCTACAACGTCACCAAAGCGCAGCAGATCCTCGGCAAGAACGTGCCGCTCGACAGCTGGGACGTCCTCTTCAAGCCGGAAAACATTTCGAAGCTGAAGACCTGCGGCGTGTCCGTGCTCGACGCGCCGGACCAGATGTTCGCCGCCGCGCTGCACTACATCGGCCGCGATCCGATGAGCACGAACCCGGCCGACTACCGCGCCGCGCTCGAGATGATGAAGAAGATCCGCCCGTACATCACGCAGTTCAACTCCTCGGGTTACATCAACGATCTGGTGGGCGGCGACGTGTGCTTCGCGTACGGCTGGTCGGGCGACGTTGTGATCGCCAAGCACCGCGCGGTCGAGGCGAAGAAGGCCTATAAGATCGAGTATTACATTCCGAAGGGCGGCGCCCCGGTGTGGTTCGACGTGACGGCGATTCCGAAGGACGCGAAGAACAAGGAAGCCGCGCTCGAGTGGATCAACTACATCGAAACGCCGCAGGTTCACGCCGCGATCACCAACGCCGTCTACTATCCGAGCGCCAACCTCGAAGCGCGCAAGTATGTGGACAAGGACGTGGCGAACGACCCGGCCGTGTACCCGTCGCCTGAAGTCATCAAGACGCTGTTCCTGCTGAAGCCGCTGCCGCCGGAAATCCAGCGGCTGCAAACGCGGCTGTGGACTGAATTCAAGTCCGGCCGCTGACTCGCGGCCAGAGTGAACGGGTAAGTATCATCATGAAGCCCTCGGTGTCCACCGGGGGCTTTGTTCGTCAAACGCCGGAGTAAAGCATTGTGATGAGTAGCGACCAGTCAGGCGCGATGGCAGGGACCGCCGTGCCGTCCCCGGGCCTGAACGCCGAAGCAGGCGATGCAGCAGAGAATTTCGTCCAGATCGTCGACATCGTGAAGAAGTTCGGCGAGACCGCAGCGGTCAAAGGGGTCAACCTGTCGGTGAAAAAGGGCGAGCTGTTCGCGCTGCTCGGCAGTTCCGGTTGTGGCAAATCGACCTTGTTGCGCATGCTGGCCGGCCTCGAATCGATCACGTCGGGCAAGATACTGATCGATGGCGAAGACCTCGCGCAATTGCCGCCTTATCGCCGGCCGGTCAACATGATGTTCCAGTCATACGCGCTGTTTCCGCACATGACGGTCGAGGCCAACGTCGCCTTCGGCCTGAAGCAGGAAGGTGTGTCGAAGTCTGAACTGAAAGACCGCGTGCAGACCGCGCTCGATCTCGTGCAGATGGGCCGTTTTGCGAAGCGCAAGCCGCATCAGCTCTCCGGGGGACAGCAGCAGCGTGCGGCGCTCGCGCGCTCGCTCGTCAAGCGGCCGAAGCTGCTGTTGCTCGACGAACCGATGTCCGCGCTCGACAAGCAGATCCGTCAGCGCACGCAGATCGAACTGGTCAACATTCTCGACAGGGTCGGCGTGACCTGCATGATGGTGACGCACGACCAGGAAGAGGCGATGACGATGGCGGACCGTCTTGCCGTGATGAGCGAAGGCGAGATCGTCCAGCTCGGCACACCGCACGAAGTGTACGAATATCCGAATAGCCGTTTTTCGGCCGAGTTCATCGGCTCGACCAATCTGTTCGACGGCAACGTCGTCGAAGACGAACCCGATCACGTGTTCATCGAAACCCCCGACTTGCCGGTACGTCTCTACGTGAGCCATGGCATCACCGGGCCGCTCGGCATGCCGGTGACGATTTCCGTGCGGCCCGAGCGCATCGCGCTCACGCGCAAACCGCCTGAGGGTGCGTACAACTGGGGCAAGGGCGTGGTGACGAATATCGCCTACATGGGCGGCTATTCGCTCTACCACGTGAAACTCGACGCCGGCAAAACGGTGATCGCCAACGTGACGAGCCTTGCCTTGACCGAGATCGATCCGCCCACCTGGAGCGACGAAGTGTATGTGCGCTGGAGCGCATCGGCCGGCGTGGTGCTGACGTCATGAAGCGCTCGATCAGTTCTCTGGCGTCGTGGCCGGTGCGCCGTTTCAATCTGACTGGCCGCACCGCGGTGGTGGCGGGGCCGTTCATCTGGCTGCTGCTGTTTTTCCTCGTGCCGTTCCTGCTGGTCGTGAAGATCAGTTTTGCCGATTTGCAGCTTGGCATTCCGCCTTATACCGAACTCACCACGTACGCCGATGGTGTAATTCACGTCGCGCTGGACCTGTCGCACTATGCGTTTCTGCTGACCGACAGCCTCTATTTCGCGACCTATGTGAATTCGGTGGTGGTGGCGGCGATATCCACGTTGCTGTGCTTGCTGATCGGTTATCCGATGGCGTATTACATTGCACGATCGAATCCGGCGAGTCGCAATTTGCTGATGATGGCGGTGATGCTGCCGTTCTGGACGTCGTTTCTGATTCGCGTGTATGCATGGATCGGGATCCTGAAGAACAACGGTTTGCTGAACAACTTCCTGATGTCGACCGGGCTGATCCATACGCCGATCGAGTTGTATCACACGAACACCGCGGTTTATATCGGCATGGTGTATTCGTACCTGCCGTTCCTCGTGATGCCGTTGTACGCGCATCTGGTGAAGATGGACATGACCTTGCTGGAAGCCGCCTACGATCTCGGTGCGAAGCCGTGGCGGGCGTTCTGGCAGATTACCTTGCCGTTGTCGAAGAACGGCATCATTGCCGGGTGTTTGCTGGTGTTCATTCCGGCGGTAGGCGAGTACGTGATTCCGGAATTACTCGGCGGCGCGAACACGCTGATGATTGGCCGCGTGATGTGGAATGAGTTTTTCGACAATGCCGATTGGCCGATGGCGTCTGCCGTGACGTGTGCGATGGTGTTGTTGTTATTGGTGCCGATGGCGTTTTTCCAGTACGCGCAGGCGAAGGCGATGGAGGAAAGGCGCTGATGAAGCCGAACCGGATTTTGCAGATCATTGCCTTGGGGATCGGGTTTCTGTTTCTCTACATTCCGATCGTGAGTCTGATTGTGTATTCGTTCAACGAATCGCAACTGGTCACGGTGTGGACGCGGTTTTCTACGCGCTGGTACGCGGCGTTGTTGCAGGACGACGAGTTGATCGCGGCTGCGTGGTTGTCGTTGCGCGTGGCGCTGCTGACGGCGTTTGCTTCGGTGATTATCGGCACGTGGGCCGGGTTTGTTTTGGCCCGGATGGGGCGGTTTCGTGGTTTTACCCTTTACACGGGGATGATCAATGCGCCGCTGGTGATTCCCGAGGTGATTCAGGGGATCTCGCTGCTGCTGTTGTTCATCGAAATGGCCAAGTGGTTGGGATGGCCCGCCGGGCGTGGCGTTTTCACGATCTGGATCGGGCACGTGATGTTGTGTATTTCTTATGTGGCCATCATCGTGCAGTCGCGCGTGAAGGAGTTGAATCCTTCGCTTGAGGAAGCCGCGCTTGATCTTGGGGCGACGCCTCTGAAGGTGTTTTTCTTCATTACGTTGCCGTTGATTTCGCAGGCGCTTATTTCTGGGTGGTTGTTGTCGTTTACCTTGTCTATCGACGATCTGGTTTTGTCGGCGTTCTTGTCAGGGCCTGGGTCGACGACGCTGCCGCTGGTTGTTTTCTCTCGTGTTCGGCTTGGGTTGAATCCAGAGATGAATGCGTTGGCTACGTTGTTTATTGCTGTTGTTACTGTTGGGGTTGTTTTGGCTAACTATTTTATGCAGCGGGCTGAGAGGAAGAGGGCTGTGATGGCGGTGTAGGGGTTTTTCTTGCGCGGCGCTTGTTTGTCAGTGTTCTTATGGCGTTGGCCTTTCCTTGTTTTGTTAGTGGTCTATTAGCGTTGCCCCTGTGCGGGGCGGCACCTACTTTTCTTTGCCGGCTGCAAAGAAAAGTAGGCAAAAGAAAGCAGCTCAAACCGCTCATGCTAAGCGGGTCCCGCAGCTTGCAACGGGTAGTGGTGCATCTGGAATCTGGGTTCGTGCCCCTGCATGCGCCAGTGACAAGGGAGTCATACTTCCGGCGGCGCTGCGCGCGCCGAAGAGCAGTTCATAAAACCGATCGCCAAGTTTTGACGCTCACCCCTCGCCACCGGGCCGTGGCCCGTCCTTGCACCGTCAGCGCCGCAGCCGCAGCCGCAGCCGCAGCCGCAGCCGTGACCGTGACCGTGACCGTGACCGTGACCGTGACCGTGACCGTGATTGCGGGGCACCGACAAATCATTTGAAGTGGGGGTTCCCTGGTGAATGCAGGAGCGCGTCGCCGAGGCGAAGCCGACGGCCCCCGCTACGCCAACCGAAGCCCCTGGTTTCCCATGCAGACCCGTCCGCGACGCACGCAGTGCGGAGTGGGAGCTGATGACTCCTTTGTCACTAGCGCGGAATGTGCGAGAACACGGATTCCAGATGCACCACTACCCGCAGCAGACCACGGTGCCCGCTTAGCATGAGCGGTTTGAGCCGCTTTCTTTTGCCTACTTTTCTTTGCGGCATGCAAAGAAAAGTAGGTGCCGCCCCGCACAGGGGCAACGCTAATAGACCACTAACAAATCAAGGAAAGGCCAACGCCATAAGAACACTGACAAACAACCGCCGAGCAGGCAAAAAACATGATCAAACCTTATACCCAACCCGAACCCCACCCCAATGCCGCCCGGCCACAAACACAGGCGCCGACGCATCCTTCATCAAAACAAACTGCCCACCGCCCATATCACGCCGATACGTCTGCAGCAAAAATTTCTTAACATGCGAAGCAGCCGCAATCCCAGTACGATCATCGAACATCCGCCGATTCCGGCAATTCGCCATATTCCAGACCACGTCCTCGCGCTGCGGCAAGGAAAACTTCAGATTATGCGTAGGCAGATACCCACGCACATCGACAGCAGCACAAAACGCCACGCGTGGATCAAGCCCGAGTAACGGCTCCTGAATAGCAGGCAAAACCCGATCGGTAAAAGCAGTAAATCGCGTAACGAACTGAGCCGGATTGCTCCCCGCAACGGGCACGTAGCGCTGATCGAACAGATCCTCAATCGATACGTCGCCCCGGGCGACAGCCGCTTCGAATACCTTGCTCACCTCGGCCGCGGCCCGCTGCACGGCTTCGATGAACCGCGTATCCGTCGTCTCTACCCCCGTGGCCGCGGTTAGCTCGATCAACGTCTCGGATACGCTGAGCAGATTCCCCAACCGATCCTTCGCCTGGACGAAGTTCTCACTCGAATCTTCGACGCCACTCGCCATCTCCAGCACCTGCGCCTCGAGCCCGTTGCATTGCGTTTCAATCTCGCCGGTCAACGCGGCGATCTGTCCAGCCTCGTCGTTGAGCTGCGTAATCGCATCGCCCGTCGCATGCACGACGTCGCCGATCCTGCGGGTGCCTTCGCGTACCCGATGGGCGCGCGCCGTGTTCACCGAGCCCTCGCTGATCAACTGCTCGGTCTGCTGAGTGAGTTGCGCGAGCGTCGTCTCGATCTGGCCGGTCGCCTGCGCGGTCTTCGCCGACAGGTTCTTCACCTCGGCGGCCACCACCGCGAAACTCTTGCCGGAGTCACCGGCGCGCGCGGCTTCAATCGCGGCATTTAGCGCCAGCAAATGCGTCTGGCGGGCGATCAGCGAAATCTCCTCGGAGACGCGGCTGACATGGGCCAACGCACTGCGCAGCGCGCCAATCTGGCTCTCGATCACCGTCACGCCTTCCACCAGCCCGTGGATATCGGCGAGCGACGCCTCGAGCGTCTGTTGCGACGCCTGCACGCCGGTTGCCGCTTCAGCCGACACGCTGCGCATTTCGCGCGCAGCGACGGCGATGCGGTGGTTGCCCGCCAGCGTGACGGCAGCAGATTCGCGTAGCGCGCGGCATACCTGTGCCTGGCGCTGCACCCGCGCAGCCACTTCTTCGACGTGGCCCGATACGTCGCAGATTTCGATGCCCAGTTTGCCGGCGTGCGCGGCAATATCGCCGACCACGGTCTGCGAGCGGGCAGCCCGGCGGAAGCTGAAGCGCGTCATGGCCGTGTCTCCTTGATGGCGCGGTTTGCAGAGTCAATTCGCGCGCTCATCCAGCACGGATGCCGCGTCTTCCCGAGGTATTGACGGCAAACTTGCAAACAACTTGATACGGGGTATCCCGCGGTCGTTATGATGTGGGTTCCGGCACGGCACTGACACGGCCCGGTGCGCGGCACGTGTGCGCCGACCAGGCCCGGGAGAGGCTTGGCCCCGCAAGTGGCTGCGCCTGCCATTTCTCGCAGCCCTCCCACTCACCAGCGGACCATGATCGACTCCTTCGCACGCGTCTCAGGCTGGCAGCAGCTCTACCACCTGTGGGAGCTGATCGTGATGGTTTGCAAGTTTCTCTGGGGACTGTTGCGGTTACTCGGCGGTGGTTGAGCGCGCAACGTCGTGTGTCGGCGGTGCGTCAACAGCGTGGCCATGCGTGCCTAAGTGCGAATTGGTGATCTGGCGGGACCGCCAGACGATGCGACGTACGACCGTCGCATCGTCTGGCCCGGAAAGGTCAGACCGGGGCGCGGCGCATGCCTTCAGCTGCTGGAGCGGCGGCGTTCGTGCCGAGAAACGCGCGCAGATCGGTCATTACGCGCTCAGGGGCTTCTTCCATCGGAATGTGGCCGAGTCCCGGGTACATCACCGATTTCGCGCCTGGAATGCGGCTCGCAAATTCGGCCGAGTGCGCAGGCGGAATCCAGCGGTCCTTCGCCCCCCACAGCACCAGCGACGGCACCTCCAGCGTCTTCAGCACGTCGGTATCGACGTCCTTGAAGTCGAGCGTCGGCACCATCTTGCCGATCGCCGTGCGTGTGCCTTCGCCGTGGAAGAATTCGACGTAACGCCGCAGTGTCACCGCATCGATCTTGTGCGGATCGCCATACACGTTGCGCACCGCGCTCTTGATAATGATTTCCGGCAACCACCACGGCGAACTGACCCGCACCAGCGCGCTATTGAAGAGGCCGATGTAGATCGGCAGCTTCATCGGAAAACCGGCCGAGTCGATCAATACCAGCTTTTCGACGGCCTCGCGATGGCGTACTGCGTAATCCCACGAAATCAGGCCACCGAGCGAGTTGCCGATCAGCGTCGCACGCGAGATGCCGAGTGCCTGCATGAACGTGTCGATAAATCGCCGGTAAGTTGGCAGGTTCATGGTTTCGATTTCGCCGGAGTTCGAGCGCAGCGGTCCGGTCACGCCGAACGGCGGCAGATCGAGACGGATCACGCGATGCTCGTGCCTGAGTTCATCGGCGACGCGATTCCACGTATGCAATGAGGACGCGAAACCGTGAATCATCACGATCGTGTCGCCGCTGCCTTCGTCGACGTAGTGCACGTCGGCACCCATGATCTTGACGAATTTCGAGCCGCTTTGCGTGTAGCGGCGCTGCAATTCGGTGCGCGGCACGCTGGTGATGCCGAGGCGCGCGGCGAGCGAACGGGGGCGCAGTGGCGCTGTGGATGCGGGCGTTGCGGAGTCGATGCTTGCCATGGTTGTTGTCTCCCTTTAGTTTGAATTGGAACGCCTCCGTCTCCGCCTCCACATCGCGAGCAGCCCCTCAGCCGCCGCATGCCGCTGCAAGGCACATCAAGGCGCGAAGCGATAATCCTGTGGCCGCACGCGCCGCGTGCGTTTGCGAAAGCTGAATGTGAAGCCCGGCCACAACGCTGTGACCTTGCCGCTCTTCGTCTGATACCAGCTATGGCAGCCGCTGACCCACACGGAGTGCTGCATCTCTTTCTGCAGGCGCGCATTGAAGTCGCGCTGAACATCGGGCCGCAGGTTCATCGTGCGTGCCTTGCGTCGGCGCAATACGCGCAGACAATCGGCGATGTACTGCACTTGCGACTCGATCATGTAGATCATCGAGTTATGGCCGAGCCCGGTGTTCGGGCCGACAATCATGAAGAAGTTCGGGAAATTGGCGATGCTGGTGCCGAGGTAGGCCTCCGGTCCATCGCGTAGCCACATCGCGCCGAGGTCGGCGCCATCGAGACCGGTCACGTCGAACGGTGCGCCCACGTCGTTGACCTGGAAGCCCGTGCCGCAGATGATCGCGTCGGCCTGATGATGGGCGCCGTCGTCAGTGACAATGCCGTTGGCGACGATTTCGCGGATACCGGTCGTCACGACGTCGACGTTGGGCTGACTGAGCGCCGGATAGTAATCGCTCGACAGCAGCACGCGCTTGCAGCCGAGCCGGTAGTTCGGCGTTAGCTTGGCGCGCAGCGCCGGGTCCTTGACGCGCCGTTCGAGGTAGCTCAAGCCGAACTTCATCGGCAATTTCATCAGTTTCGGATTGACAACGAACGCAATCGCACGCGATTCGAGCTGCCAGTAGATCGCATTGCGCACGAGGCGCTGCGTGAACGGCAGATGGCGGAACAGCCAATGCGTGCGCGGGCCGACCGGCTTGTTGGGCTTGGGCATGATCCACGGTGCGGTGCGCTGGAACAGTTCGAGTTGTGCGACACGTGGCTGGATCTGCGGCACGAACTGGATCGCGCTGGCGCCGGTGCCGATTACCGCTACGCGCTTGCCTTCGAGCGGATAGTCGTGGTCCCAGCGCGCGGAATGAAACAGCTTGCCTTCGAAGCGCGCGAGCCCGGCGATCTGCGGCATGGCCGGCCGCGATAGCGGACCGCTCGCGGCGATCACGACATCGGCCTCGATGCTTTCGCGCGTGCCGTTCGAATCGATCTCGACCTGCCATGTCTGCCGCGCTTCGTCGAAACGCGCCGAGGCCACGCGTGCATTGCAACGCACGTAACGATCGACGCCGTATTTGCGCGCGCAATGCTTGAGGTAAGCGAAAATCTCCGCCTGGCTGCCGAACGCACGCGACCACACCGGATTCGGTTCGAACGAAAACGAATACAGATGAGACGGCACATCGCAGGCCGCGCCGGGATAGGTGTTGTCGCGCCACGTGCCGCCAATATCGCCGGCCGCCTCATAAATCGTGAACGACGTGATGCCCATCTGCTGAAGGCGGATCGCCATGCCGATGCCCGCAAACCCGCTACCGACAATAGCGATGCGCGGCGCGGCAGGTTGGGCAGTTGAAGCAGGTGTCACGGCGGGTCTCCGGAGGTGGGCAAAATTCGGGTGTCTACATATGTCTACAGCCGTATAACGCGCAGGGTAGACAACTGTACACTTCGCGTCAAGATCGTTTAGAGTACGACTATTAAACGTGCGAGCCGCGCTCCGACTGAAAGCTCATGAAACCCTTACCCGAAGCGGCGCTCGCCGCCGACCATGGCGCTGTTGCCGGGCATGACCTCCCGCCCGGCAAGCGCAAACTGATCGAAGCTGCGTTGCGTCTGACTGCGGGCGGGCGCAACTTTGCAAGCCTGGGTCTGCGTGAATTGGCGCGCGAGGCAGGATTGAATCCCAACACGTTCTACCGCCATTTCGACACGCTCGACGACCTGGCGCGCGAGGCGGTCGAATCGGTGAGTCGCCGCTTGCGGCCGATGCTGCGGCGCGAGCGCTGGCTGGCTGCGCACGACGAGCCGCAGAGCGTGCCGCGTCGCGCGTGCATGGCGTTCTTCGCGTTTGCGTTGGAGAATCGCGAGGCATTTCTGAGCGCGCTGGCCGAGTATCACGGCACGTCGCCTGCGCTGCGCGAAGCGGTGCGGGCAAACCTCCACGAGGTGTCGGCGGAAATGGCGGAGGACGTCGTGCAACTGGAACTGATGCCGACGCTCGCCCGCGCAACCGTCGATGAAGTCTGCACGCAGATCGTGCTGCAGCTGTTTCATCTGTCGGCGGAGTACATCGACGGAAATGCCGAGCGCCGGGACGCGCTGGTCGCGTATGCGGAGCGTTTCATCGTCCGGCTGTTCGCGGGGTCAGTGCTGCTGGCGCAGCATGAGCCGCTCAGGGCGCCCGCATGAATGAAGGGAATCGACATAAAAAACAGGCTCCTTGCAGGAGCCTGTTTTCAGTGCAGCTTGATCGATTAGCGTTTGACTGACTGCATCTCACGCAGCGCCGTGTTTCTCAGGTATCGCTCCAGCCGCCGGAATCGTCGTTGCTGCCCATGTCGACGCCGCCGCCGCTGTTGTCGTTCCAGTCGTTCGAGCCCTGGCCGAAGTCGAGCCCGCCGCCATTGCCGCCATCACCGCCGCGGCGACGCGTTTCGTCATCGACAATCACGTCTCGCTCCACGACGCGTTCACGCCCGGAATTCAGCGCCTCGCCGAGCAACACACCGGTTAGCAGACCGCCCATGCCACCGCCGAAACCGCCACCACCTTGTTGCACGATGACCTGCGGCTGCTGCTGATACGGTCCTTGTTGCGGATACGGCTGCGGCGGGTTGCCGAAACGCTCGGCTTCCTGAGCATACGGCGACTGCTGCGTGCCGGCGGCCGGCGCGGCATACGGATCGGGCCGCCCTTCGGCGCGGGCGCGCAGGCTGCCGATGCGCTGTTCCAGTTCGTCGAGCTGATACGGCGGCACCGGATTCTTGCTGTTCGACAGCGTTTCGACGAGACCGCGCAACTGGTCTTCGGTCGATTCGACTTCCTTCTCCAGCGCCTCATGACCTTGCACGGTGGAGAGCTTCACGTCGAGCTTCAACGAGCGCACGGCGTTGAGCATTTCCGTTGCGCGCTTGAGCTGCACGCGACGATCGTCGTCGGCGCGTGAATCGTCTTGCGAGCGGGCGCGGCGCAAGGTCCAGCGCAACACCAGTGCGATCACGCCGACCAGGAGAATGATGCCGACCCACATGCCGATGCCGGGGCCGTGCCGTTGCGGCGCTTGCGACACCATCGCCGATTGTTGCTGCACTGCCGGCGAATTCTGCTGAACGAACGGATTGGCCGCGCGGCTAGTGGTGTTGCCGCCGGCGGCGCCGGCACGTTCCGCGTTCTTGCGGATACGCGCTTCGGTTTGCGCGAAACGGGTCGGGTCGGTGAAGCGGATTTGCGGGTCGAGCGTCTTGGCCTGTTGCACCTGGGCGAGCGCGTCGGCAGAACGGCCTTCGCGGTCGAGCACCTGGCTGTACAGGTAGTGCGCGCGGGCGTTGTTCGGATGCGCCTGCAGGACTTCGCTCAAACCGGCATCGGCCTGTTGCCAGTTGCCTTGCGACATGGCGGATTCGATCTGCTGGACCGTCGGCACAGCGAACGCCGCGGCCGACATGAACAGCAGTGAGGCGAATACGCTTGCGAGAAATTTTTTCATTTACGGACCGGGTGCGATGCACCCGTCTCCTTCAGTCGATTCCGACTGCACGCGTAGTGGCAGCCGGTATTTACTGCTGACGCAATTACTGAGCCGGCGTGTTGATCTGCTTCTTCAACGCTTCGAGACGATCTTCGACGGACGGGCCGCGGTTCAGATCCGCGAGCTTGTCGTCGAGCGCCTTGCCGGTCTTCACGTCGGCCGAATTCAGGCGCGCGTCGGAACGGGCATTCGACAACGCAACCTTGTCTTCCAGTTTCTGGAAGTCCTCGGACAGATTCTTGCCGCCGATACCGCCCAACGCAGTAGCTGCAACATCTTTGGCCTGAGCGATCTGCTGCTTCGCTTGCAGAATGTTCGAGCGCGCGTTCAGGTCGTTACGACGGCCACGCATGTCGTCGATCTGACTCTTCAACTGGGCAACCGACGGCTCCAGCGTGGTCAGTTCTCTCGCCAGCGCATCGCGTTCAGCTTCGGCCGTGGCTTGCGCGCCGAGGGCTTCGCGTGCGAGCGCTTCGTCACCGGATTGCAGCGCGCGCTTCGCGCCGTCTTCGTACTTCTTTGCCTTGTCGGCGGCGACATCACGCTTGCTTTGCTGCGTGGCGACTTGTGCCTGAATCTCGATCAGCGAGTTCTCGGCTTTAGCGATGCTCTCGTCGAGTTCGCGCACGATCTGGCGCGAATCGCGCGACGGGTCCTGCACGGAATCGGCTGCGTCGTTCAGGAGACCTTTAAGCGTGCGCGAAATGCTGTCAAAAAGCGACATGAAAACCTCCAAAGAATGAAATCGGCGCTGAATAATTCCCACGCGCTTTAACTGCTTTCAAATGCTACTTTACGCCGCTGCGCGAGAAGCTGCGCAACGTTCGGACCGGAGTTCGGGGCACACTCGCCAATTGCAATAGTGGCGCCACAAATTTACGTTCTGAAACCGAATGGCGAACAGCCTCAGTGGTTAAAACACGCGTTGGCTTATTCAGCCGTTCGCGGATATTACACCACGCATTCTCTTAAAACCGCCTTAAAGGGCGCGATGACATAATCGCCAACTTTGTGCGCGGCGGGCATCCGTGCGGCGGGCATCGGCACGGCGAGTGTCCGCGCGGCGGGTGTCGCGGATGTGACCAGGCGCGGTGCGTGGACGGCGTGCTTGCGCTTCAACAGCGCATCGATGCGCGGTGGGTTGGGGCGCTTGACCGTGCCACTTCCGATTCAGGCGAAGCGGCCGCCTTCCGTGCTCGGATCGCTTTGCGGATCGTCTTCGTCGCGCGTGGCGTCGAGGCGGGGGCGTTTGAGCACGTTGCGCAAAGGCGTATCCACGTCGCCCGGTTTCCCCGCCGAGCCGGCAATGGACGCCGCTTCGGCAGCGGCGACGCGCGCCACGGCTTCGGCTGCCGCGGCCGCTTCTATTTCCTCGGCGGTGGCGGTGAGGGCGGCCAATACGCCTGCTGGCAGCAACGGTGCCGGGCCCGCGCCTGCGGCGGTGCCCAACAATTCATCCGCGTGCGATGCCGCCGCGCTTTCCGCCGGTGCAGCGGATTCGTTGTCAGCGTGAGTTTGCAAGGCCTCCGGGAGCGCTGCCCGTGCGTGGCGCGTGCCGCGTGCGACCCGCTGCAGCGCGGCGTCGAGCGCGTCCGGTGCGCGCGGCGCACGCAGCCGGTCGACGATGCTGGCCGCTTTCACCTGTTCGCTGGTCGCGCCGAAGCTCAACACCGCGCGCCGCATCAGTTCGCTGACGCTAATGCCCAGGTTTTCGGCGGTGGCGGCGATCGCGCGTTTCTGCGCGGTTGTGACGAATACGACGATGCGTTCGCTGGGCTTGTTCATGGTCGGCTCGCATACTTGTTGGCATTGGCGAATCAAGGCGTGAATCTGGCGTACGCCGTCGCGCGTGTCGGTGATGACTCCCGCGCCGAGTCCATCATATGACGAGTTGCACCGATGCGGAACGGGCGCGACATGAAAATCCCGTGACATCAACGAGTTGTCGCGTTTCCGGCGGGCTTGTCCACAGGCCTTTCAACAATTTCTGTTGATAACCCTGGCAAGCGGCGCCGGGCGCTCGTGTGACTGCCGCAATCTACCGTCGTGACCCCGCGCGAAGGGAATTCTTACAAAAAAACTGTCTTGGACGGCGCTTGATTTCTTTAAAATGCGCTGTTACGTTGCGCCGGACGCTGTCTCAGGCGTGCCGTGCGGTCGCCCGGGGGCATAGGACCGCGCGGTGTTTTGCGCCTCATGCGTTCAGTTGCGCGCCCACTATTCCAGTCATGCCAATCATCAAACGACCGCATTCTTCAAATTCTCCGGCTGGTGACGACCGGGACGCCTACCACCGCACTCCAGGACGCAACGCTGCTTCGCGCGACGCTGAGCCTGGCCGCCGTTCGATCGGCGCGAGCATCACCATCTGGTTTGTCAGTCTGCTGGCGACCATCGCCGTGGTGGGTGCGCTGATCGTCGGTTACGCGCTCGTGGTGATGGGGCCGCAGTTGCCGTCGCTCGATGCGCTGACCGACTATCGCCCGAAAGTGCCGCTGCGGGTGTACACCGCGGATCACGTGCTGATCGGCGAGTTCGGCGAAGAGCGGCGCAGCATCGTGCGCTTCCAGGACATTCCGGACCAGATGAAGAAGGCGGTGCTCGCGATCGAAGACTATCGCTTCTACGAGCACGGCGGCGTCGACTTCGTCGGCATTCTGCGCGCGGGCATTTCCGACATCACGCATGGCGGCGCCTCGCAGGGTGCGAGCACGATCACGATGCAGGTGGCGCGCAACTTCTTCCTCTCGAGCGAGAAGACCTACACGCGCAAGATTTACGAAATGATGCTGGCGTACAAGATCGAGCGTGCGCTGACCAAGGATCAGATCCTCGAGGTCTACATGAACCAGATTTATCTGGGCGAGCGCTCGTACGGTTTTGCCGCGGCCGCGCGCGTGTATTTCGGCAAGGATCTGAAAGACATCACGCTGGCTGAAGCTGCAATGCTGGCGGGCTTGCCGAAGGCGCCGTCCGCGTATAACCCGGTGGTCAATCCGAAGCGCGCGAAGATCCGTCAGGAATACATTCTGAAGCGCATGCTCGAGCTGAAATACATCAGCCAGGATCAGTACGACCAGGCCGTCAAGGAAGAGATTCACACCAAGAATCCGGGCAACGAATACAGCGTGCATGCCGAGTACATCGCCGAAATGGTTCGCCAGATGATGTACGCGCAGTACAAGGACGAAACCTATACGCGCGGCCTGAACGTCACCACCACGATCGATTCCGCCGACCAGGACGCCGCCTATCGCGCGGTGCGCAAGGGCGTGATGGATTACGAGCGGCGCCACGGCTACCGCGGACCGGAAGGCTTCGTGCAACTGCCGGCACCGGGCGACGACCGCGATCAGACTATCGACGACGCGCTCACCGATCACCCCGACAATGGCGAACTCATCGCGGCCGTGGTGACGGACGCGAATCCGAAGCAGGTGAAGGCGCAACTGGTCGACGGTACCGAAGTGACCATCAGCGGCGACGGTCTGCGTTTTGCAGCCGGTGCGCTCTCCGCGCGCGCGGCGGCCGCCACGAAGATCAAGCCGGGCTCGATCGTGCGTCTCGTTGCCGACGACAAGGGCAACTGGCAGATCACGCAGCTTCCGCAAGTAGAAGGCGCCCTGGTTTCGCTGACGCCGCAGGACGGCGCGATTCGCGCCCTGGTGGGCGGTTTCGACTTCAACAAGAACAAGTTCAACCACATCACGCAGGCGTGGCGTCAGCCGGGTTCGAGCTTCAAGCCGTTCATCTATTCGGCGGCGCTCGACAAGGGGCTCGGACCGGCCACGATCATCAACGACGCACCGCTGTACTTCCCGCCGAGCACACCGGGCGGTGATGCGTGGGAACCGAAGGACGACGACCAGCCGGACGGTCCGATGCCGCTGCGCCTCGCGCTGCAGAAATCGAAGAACCTGGTGTCGATCCGCATCCTGTCGTTCATCGGCACCAAGTACGCGCAAGATTATGTCACGCAGCGTTTTGGTTTCGACGCCGACAAGACTCCGCCGTATCTGCCGATGGCGCTCGGCGCCGGCCTCGTCACACCGCTGCAATCGGCGGGCGCATACTCGGTGTTCGCGAACGGTGGCTACCGCATCAATCCGTATCTGATCAACGAGGTGACGGATGCGCGCGGCGAGCCGCTTTCGAAGGCGCAGCCGTTGACCGCTGGCCAGGATGCGCCGCGCACGCTCGAGCCGCGTAACGCGTACATCATGAACAGCCTGCTGCATTCGGTGGCGACGGCCGGCACGGGTGCGGGCACCAACGTGCTCCATCGTTCGGACCTGCAGGGCAAGACGGGTACGACCAACGACGCTAAGGACGGCTGGTTCGCCGGCTATCAGCAATCGCTGGTGGCGGTGGCGTGGATGGGTTACGACCAGCCGAAGAGTCTCGGCAGCCGCGAGTTCGGTGCACAGCTCGCGTTGCCGATCTGGGTCGAGTACATGCAGCGCGCGCTGCGCGGCGTACCGCAAAGCGAGCCGGCGCAGCCGGACGGCGTGACCGCGGTCGACGGCGAACTGTTCTATACGGACATGACGCCGGGCAATGGTTTCGTGGCCAGCATCGGTCTGGATTCGGCGAATCCGACTGCCGGTGCGGGCGACGCGGTCGGTGGCGTGGGACCGGCGGGGTTGACGCCACCGGCCGTGCCGCCGCCGAACGTCTCGTCGAATGAGAAGAAGCAGATCATGGATCTGTTCGAGACGAACAAGCCTTGATGTCCGCCAGTCCCCCAAAGGGGACTTCCTTCGAGGCACGCGTCGGGGCATAGCGAGTGTGTGCGGCCTGCCCGAGGCCGCGCATGCAAGTTTTTGAAAGGGCAGGGAAATCGCGCGCTGGCGCGGATTTTTGTCGCGCTGCCCGGGCCTCGCCCAGCAGATTTTGTGCCCGCCCTCTGCAGTGTGTTTTAATCACGTCTGCGGTGCTTTTTTATTGGGTCCCATACGGACGCTCGATTCCTAAGCGGTTTCGGCCTCCAACACTGCTGCGTCTCGCTGCGAGTGAGACGCCCATCTTCGAAAGTCGCGCCGCGCGAGACCCGTTTAACGCGCGCGCATGTCACTTCGCCCGCGGGCAACCGTCAGGTTGTCGCGGCCGGCGTGTTTGTTACACAGCATCCACCGGGTCGTTGCCTCGTGAAAAGTCGAATACTCATCTGTCTGATGACAGGTCTGCTACGCGCATTTGCCTTCCTGCCGTATGGCGTCGTCGCGCGCATCGGCACCGGCATCGGTGCGTTGTTGTACCGGATTCCTAGCGCGCGCCGGCGCGTCGTGCATACCAATCTGAAACTGTGCTTTCCCGACATGAGCGACGAGGCGCGTGAGCGTCTCGCGCGCGCGCATTTCTGTCATGTGATCCGCAGTTATGTCGAACGCGGCCCGCAATGGTTCGGCAATGCGCAGGCGTTGGCGCGCCTTGTCGAAGTGGAGAGCGCGATCGATCTGACCGACATGCAGGGTAAGCCGACGATTTTTGTGGGCTTCCATTTTGTCGGTATCGAGGCGGGTTGCATGATGTATTCGACGCGGCACCCGGTTGCGTCGCTGTATACGCCGATGTCGAATCTGCTGCTCGATGCGATGGCCAAGCGGCAGCGTGGGCGCTTCGGTACGGAGATGATTCCGCGTAGCGATAGTGTGCGGCGGGTTTTGCGTGTTTTGCGGGATGGTAAGCCGGTTATGCTGGCTGCTGATATGGATTTTGGGCTGCGGGATTCGGTGTTTGTGCCGTTTTTTGGTGTGCCCGCGTGTACGCTCACTTCCGTTTCGCGGATGGCTAAGGCTGGGAATGCTCGGGTTGTGCCGTTTGTGACTGAGGTTTTGCCGGACTATCGGGGTTATAAGCTGACTATCTTCGAAGCGTTAAGTGATTTTCCTTCGGATGATGTTGCTGTTGATGCTCGGCGGATTACCGAGTTTCTTGAGACGCAAGTGCGTCGGATTCCTGATCAGTATTATTGGGTGCATAAGAGGTTTAAGCATCGGCCTGCTGGGGAGGCTGGGGTTTATTGATTTTTTTTGCCTTCGCGGCGCTTTTGTCAGTGTTCTTGGGGCTTTGGCCTTTCCTTGTTTTGTTAGTGGTCTATTAGCGTTGCCCCTGTGCGGGGCGGCACCTACTTTTCTTTGCTTGCCGCAAAGAAAAGTAGGCAAAAGAAAGCGGCTCAAACCGCTCATGCTAAGCGGGTCCCGTAGCTTGCAACGGGTAGTGGTGCATCTGGAATCTGTGTTCGTGCACCTGCACGCGCTAGTGACAAGGGAGTCATACTTCCGGCGGCGCTGCGCGCGCCGAAGAGTAATTCCAAAAAACACTCGCTGTATTCGCTGGCGCCCTGGGCGTCTACGTCTGTTTTCGTTGCGCGCTCAAGCACTTACGCCGGATGTCCAGGTGTTATCAACAAGCCTTTCAACACAATCTGTGGATAAGGCGCCCCTCCGCAATACGCCCGACCTCGCGAGGCGCGTAGTCGATCATCACTGCATCCATCCGCACCCCAAGCAACAAACCGATCTGCATCAAGCACTTAAGCGTGAAGCCCCGTAGTTATCAACAACCCTGTCAACATAAACTGGGGATAACGTGGATGCGTGGTGAGGCATCCCAATGGTCTCGGCCGGAATCAACAGGTACATTCAGCACCCCCTGGTTCATTCCGCACCGCACCCAAAAACTACAGCGCGTTCAACCTCTTAGCTCGCTTGTCAGATAGTTTTCAACAGCCTCATCAACATAAACTGGGGATAAGTCCGCAGCCATAACTACGGAATCCCAGGTTTAGTTTGATGCGCCCACGGTCGCTGTGGCAACCCCCGGCACTGCCGCCGCCGCAGATGCAGCAGACGCAGACTGCCCCGCCTCCAATGGCGGATTCCCCATCGCCTGGAACAGGGCCGCCGTGTCCGTCAGCCGTGCGCTGGTATAGCGGATCTCGTCGAGCTGCGCGTTGCGAAACTGCTGCTCGCTCGAGCGCGTCGATGCGATCGGCAACGCGCCCAGGCGGTAGCGTCCCGACGTTTCGTCGAAAATTCCCTGCGCCGAACGCGCTGCAATGTTCGCGGCGTCGAGCGCTTGCGCGTCGTGCTGCAGCGCTGCGAGGGTATCGGCGACGTTCTGGAACGCGGCCAGCACGGTCTGCTTGTATTGCGAAACCGTGGCGTCATACGTGTCGACCGCCGCGCGGCGCTGCGCGAACAGGGCGCCGCCGTGAAACAGCGGTTGTGACAAGGAGGCGCCTATGCTCCAGATCGCCCCCGCACCGGACAGCGCCACCGGCCAGCTAAAACCGCCTTGTCCCATCGATGCACTCAGCGAGAGACTCGGGAACATCTGCGCCGTCGCCACGCCGACGTCGGCCGCCGCAGCCTTCAGGGCGGCGTCCGCGGCCTGAATGTCGGGGCGGGTGCGCAGCAGCTCGGATGGCACCACCACGGGCACCTGTTCAGGCACATGCAGTTGCGCAAGATCGAGGTCGTCCGGGGCCGCGTCCGGCGTGCGGCCAAGCAGCACGGCCAAAGCATGACGCGTCGTCAGCCATTGCTGCTTCAAGCCCGGCAAACTCGCTGACAGACTCGCCGCACTTTGTTGCGCGCTCAACTGATCGGCGTGCGAGACAGCGCCCAGTACGTAGCGCCGTTGCGTGTCGCGCGCCTGATCGTTGGCAATCGTCACGAGCCGCTCGGTTGTGTCGATCTGCGCACGCAACGCAGCACTCGTAATCGCCGCCGTCACGATGTTGGCGGCCAGCGCGCGGCGCGCGGCGTCGAACTGATACGCCTGTACGTTGACACGGGCGGCGAGGGCGGCATCGGCGAGCCGTGCGGCGCCGAACAGGTCGAACGTGTAGTGCGCCTGCAATTGACCGACGAAGATGTTGTACAGGAACGTATTCGGACCTGCCTCGGGGATCGCCAGCGCTCGATTGCGGGTGGCCTGGCCGCCCGCGTCGATGGTTGGCAGCATCGAACTGCCGATCTGCGCGCGCAGTTGCTCGCGAGCGGCTGCGAGACTCTTGTCGGTGGCGGCGAGCGTTGGGCTGTTGCGCAAGCCTTCGTCGACCAGCGCGTTCAGTGCCTCCGACTGATACAGCTTCCACCATTCGGGCACGGGCTTCGCGCCCACCACGAATTGCTGGGTGATGCCTTGTGCGGGCACGGTTTGCGTCGGTTGCGCTTCGGCGCCGTAGTGAGCCGGTTGCGGCATGGCGGGCGGCTCGCCGTTCGGGCCGAACGAGCAGGCGGCCAGCGCCAGCGCAGCACCGCCGAGAAGCGTGAAGCGCACGTGGCGAGGGAATGCAAGGATAGCCATGATCTCAGTTCCCCGAATGCGTCGTGCCGGATGGCGCCGGCGGCTCGCGTTCGTCGTCGCGCACTCTGAACGATGTGGCGTACAGGGCCGGCAGATAGAACAGCGTGAGGATGGTCGCGCTCGTAATGCCGCCCATCAGCGCGGTCGCCATCGGGCCGAAGAAGTTCGAGCGTAACAGCGGAATCAGCGCGAGTACGGCGGCGGCCGCGGTCAGCGTGATCGGCCGGAAGCGCCGCACCGTCGCGCCGACGATCGCGTCGAAGCGCTTATGTCCCGCGGCAATGTCCTGCTCGATCTGATCGACCAGAATCACCGAGTTGCGCATGATGATGCCGAACATCGCAATCACGCCGAGCATCGCGACGAAGCCGAACGGCTGGCCGAACAGCAGCAGCGTCAACACCACGCCGATCAGGCCGAGCGGTGCGGTCAGCACCACCATCAGCACGCGCGCGAAACTCTGCAACTGGACCATCAGGAGCACCAGTACGGCGATGATCATGATCGGCATCTGTGCGTTGATCGACGTCTGCCCCTTGCCGCTTTCCTCGACCGACCCGCCGATCTCGATCCGGTAGCCGACCGGCAGCGTGCTGCGAATCTGGCTCAGCGCCTTATCGACGGCATGCGTGACGTCGATCCCTTGCGCGCCAGGCGCGACGTCGGACTGCACGGTGATGGTGGGTTGCCGGTCGCGTTCCCAGATCACACCGAATTCGAGGTCGTTGCGCAGATGACCGAGCGTGCCGAGCGGGACCGGCCCGTTCGGCGTCGGCATCGCCAGCGTGACGAGCTTCGCGGGGTCGACGCGTTCCGCTTTTGGGGCGCGCAGATCGACGCTGATCAGCTTGTCGCGCTCGCGATACTGCGTGACGGTATAGCCGGACAGCGTCATCGCAAGGAAGCTCGAGATGTCTTCGGAGGTCACGCCGAGTTCGCGTGCCTTCTTCTGATCGACTTCAAAGCGCACCGAGCGCTCGGCGGGCTCGTCCCAGTCGAACTGGACGTTGCGGGTGCCGCGGTCGGCGCGCATGGTCGCGGCGACGCGCTCGGCGATCGAACGCACGGTGGCGATATCGTCGCCGCTCACGCGGAACTGCACGGGATAGCCGACCGGCGGACCATTCTCGAGGCGCGACAGGCGCGTGCGGATCGCCGGAAAATTGTTGCGCAATTCCGGTTCGAGCCATTGCGCGAGCTTCTCGCGATCTTTCACGGATTTCGCCGTGATCACGAACTGCGCGAAATTGGGTTGCGGCAATTGCTGATCGAGCGGCAGATAGAAACGCGGCGCACCGGTACCGACAAAGTTCACCGTATGATCGATTTCCGGACGGCCCACCAGCGCTTTTTCGAGCCGCTCTGCCTGCCGTAATGTCGCTTCGAACGACGCGCCTTCGGGCAAGCGCACATCCACCAGCAACTCGGGACGGTCCGAGCTCGGGAAGAACTGCTGCGGCACCAGCGTGAAGCCTGCCATGGCCAGAATGAATAGCACGACGGTGATCGCCAGCACGACGAAACGCCGCTCGATGCACCAGCCGATCCAGCCTCGCAGGCGCTTGTAAAACCGCGTGTCGTAGATGTCGTGTTCGTGATCTTCCGCTTCGTGTGCCTGACGTTTGCGCTCGGGCAGCATGTGATAGCCGAGCAATGGAATCAGCACAACAGCAGCCAGCCACGACGCGATGAGCGCGATTGCCGACACTTCGAAAATCGAACGCGTGTATTCTCCGGTGCTCGACTTGGCGAGAGCAATCGGCAGGAAGCCGGAGACGGTCACGAGCGTCCCGGTCAGCATCGGGAAAGCGGTGCTCGTGTATGCATAGGCGGCCGCACGCGTGCGGCTCCAGCCTTGCTCCAGCTTCACCGACATCATCTCGACTGCGATGATCGCGTCGTCGACCAATAGCCCCAAAGCGAGCACCAGCGTGCCCAACGACACCTTGTGCAGTCCGATGTCGAACAGATACATGCACAGTGCCGTGACGGCGAGCACGACAGGCATCGAGATCACGACCACCATGCCGGTGCGCACGCCCAACGACAGCAGGCTGACCACCAGCACGATCGCAATCGCCTCGGCGACGGCTTCGAGAAAATCGTCGACCGAACGCGCCACTGCGTTCGGCATGCTCGACACTTCGACCAGGTGCAAACCGGCGGGCAAGGAGGCCCGCAGCGTGACCATCTGCTGATCGAGCGCCTTGCCCAGACGAATCACATCGCCGCCCGGCTGCATCGTCACGCCGATACCGAGCCCCGCCTTGCCGCCGGCGCGCATTTGCGTGGCGACCGGATCGTCGTAGCCGCGTTTGATGGTGGCGATGTCGCCGAGACGGAACGAGCGGTTGTTGATGCGGATCAGCGTGTCGGCGAGCGCATTGACGTCCTTGAACTGGCCGGTGGGGCGCACGAACACACGGTCGTCGGTGGTGGTCAGCGTGCCTGCCGGCGAGACGCTGTTCTGCGAATTGATGGCCTGGCCGAGTTGCTGCGGCGAGATGCCGAGGCGCGTGAGTTGCGTGTTGGCGATCTCGATGTAGATGTGCTGGTCGGGATCGCCGAAATAATCGACCTTGCCGACGCCCGGCACACGCAGCAGCACCGTGCGCAACTGGTCCGCGTAATCGTGCAGTTGTGCGGCGGAAAAACCGTCGCCTTCGAGCGTCCAGATGTTGGTGTAGACGTCGCCGAATTCGTCGTTGAAGAACGGGCCCTGAATGCCTGGCGGCAAGGTCGCCGCGATATCGCCGACTTTCTTGCGCACCTGATACCAGGTTTCGGGCACGTCCTTGACCGGCGCCGAGTCTTTCATCGAGAAGAACATCAGCGATTCGCCGGGGCGCGAGTAGCTGCGCACGAAATCGATGGCAGGCGTCTCCTGCAATTTCCGGCCGATGCGGTCGGTGACCTGTTCCTGCACCTGGCGCGCGGTCGCGCCGGGCCAGAAGGTGCGGATCACCATCACGCGAAACGTGAAGGGCGGATCTTCGGATTGGGCGAGACGTGTATAGGCGAGGACGCCGAATGCGGTAGCAAGCGCGATCAGGAAAACGACCAGCGCCTGATGGCGCAGCGCCCATGCGGACAGGTTGAAGCGTCCTTCTTCATGCGTGGTGCTCATGAAGCGAAGTCCTCGGGGTGCAGCGGCGGGATCACGTGGACTTTTTCGCCGGCCGTCACGGTATGCACGCCTTGCAGTACGACGCGCTCACCATCCTTGAGCCCCTGGCCGATCACAATCGTGCGCTCGTTATAACGCGTGACCGTCACCCGGCGCAGTTCCAACGCGTTGTCCGTGGCGCGCACGACCCACACGGCCGGCTGCGTGCCATCGTGGAACAGCGCGGTGGCGGGGACGGTGAAGACGCCGCTCTGGCTCGCAGATGAATCCGAGGGCGACGGTGCGGCGAGCGCGATGTCGGCGGTCATGCCGAGGCGCACGTCCGGGCCGGGATTGTCGAGCGTGAGCTTGGCGCGGTAAGTGCGGCTTTGCGGATCGGCAGCGGGCGACAGTTCGCGCACGCGCGCGTTGAAGCTGCGGCCCGGCAGCGCGGCCAGCGTGACCTGCGCGGTCTGGCCGACCGAGAGCGCGGTGAGCGCGCTTTCCGGCACGTCGCAGACCACGTCGACATCGCCGCTCCAGGCGAGGTTATAGACGGCTTGCCCCGCAGACACATTCTGGCCGGTGTCGGCCTGTTCGGCGGTGATCACGCCGGCGTGATCGGCACTGAGCGTGGTGTACTGCAACTGGTCTTTCGACAGCGCCGCCTGCTGCGCGGCCTGGTCGCGCTGCGCGGCGGCTGACGCGTAGGCGTTGGTGGTCTGTTCGAGCTGAGCGGGCGCGATCAGGTTTTCTTTCGCCTGTGCCTGGTCGCGATCGAGTTGCTGCTTCGCGTACACGAGACTGTGTTGCGCGGCTTCGAGTTGAGCTTGCGCGCTGGCGGCATTCTTTTGCGCATCCGCCGGATCGAGCCGGGCGACGATCTGTCCGTTCTTCACTAAGTCGCCCAACCGCACGCGCCGCTCGACGATTTTGCCGCCGACGCGAAACGACAGCGGGGTGGAATAGCGCGCCTGCACTTCGCCGGGCAACGATGCCGCGGCCGCCGCGCTGCCGTCTGCATGCACGGCGACGGCGACCACCGGTCGCGGTGCGGGTGCGGCAACTTCTTTCTTCGAGCACGCAGCGAGCGTGACGATACCGGCGAGAGCGAGGACGAATGCTGCGCGGCGCAAGTGCGCGGGACGGGCATACCGATGGAACTGCTGACGCATCACAGACGATGCGGGAGAACCGGGACGCTTCACAATTACCCCAACTGGAGACAGCGAACGAACACGGCAAGCCGCATTGGCCCGCCAGCGAAGACCCGCGGCCGAAACATGCAATCAGCATACGCGTCTGACTTCGAATGATTGGTTGCATTCTAATACACACCTGTATTTGAATGTTGTAGTGAATTGGAATTCTTTTCGGTGCTAGACTTGCGCCCATGAAACGGCAACGACTTACACGCGAGCAGAGCAAAGACCAGACGCGCCAGCGCCTGCTCGACGCTGCGCAAGCGATTTTTATGAAGAAAGGCTTTGTCGCGGCGAGTGTCGAAGACATCGCCGGGGCGGCGGGCTATACACGTGGCGCGTTCTATTCGAACTTCCGCAGCAAGAACGAGTTGTTCCTCGAACTACTGCGGCGCGACCACGAGACCATGCAGGCGGGATTGCATGCCATCTTCGAAGACGCAACTTCGCGCGAGGAAATGGAAGAGCGCGTGCTGCGCTACTACAGCAACCTGCATCGCGAGAACAAATGCTTCCTGCTGTGGGTGGAGGCGAAGCTGCTGGCCGTGCGCGACGGCCGCTTCCGCATACGCTTTAACGCGTTCCTGCACGAAAAGCTCGAACAGTTGAGCGCGTACATCCGGGAGTTTTCGACACGAGTCGGCACGCCGCTGCTGCTACCGGCGGAGACGTTGGCGATGGGCTTGATGGGGTTGTGCGACGGCGTGCAGTTCTTTTATACGGTCGATCCGCAGAACGTGCCGTCGGAGATGGCTGAAACAGTGCTGGCGGGATTTTTCGCGCGCGTGGTGTTCGGGCGCGACGCGTAATACGAATGGCCGCGTGATACCCGCGTAATACGAGTACCGGCGGATCAGCTCGCCGGCAACTGCGCGCAGGCGTCCGCAACCGGCGTGGCGCAGACGAACGAATACTGTCCGCTGTAGCGCAGGACTTCTTCACCGACGTGCAGGGCAACCTTGATTTCCGGGCACCGCTCGTAAGCGATGAAGGCCGAACAGGCCGCGGCGGACCAGCAAACCAGTGAAAACGCGATTTTTTCGAAAAGCTGAAAACGATGTGGCATAGCGATTGATTTCCTTTCGGGCGCTATGTTACCAGCATCTAAGGGTTTATACCTACCAAATATCCGCAATAAGCCTCGCAATAGTGTCGCGAGCGCCTCAGGAACCTGACCGGATTGTCATCTTCAGGTCAGGGTTGGGACATGGTCGGGTCGATACAATCGAATCGTTGGGCAAATCCGCGTGCGCCTTGTCGCGCGGGTCGACACAGGCGGCAGCGTTGCGCCGGCCCGGCTTTACCGAGTCAGGAGTCGTCCCATGAATCAATTGCAGTCGATGCGCGTATTCGTCAAGGTGGCCGACCTTGGCAGTTTCGTTCGCGCGGCCGGCGCGCTGGATCTTTCCACTGCCGTCGTCACGCGCCACGTCGCGGATCTGGAAGCGCGCCTTGGTAGCCGGCTGCTCAATCGCACGACGCGCCGTCTCTCGCTGACCGAATCCGGCACGACCTATCTGGAACGCGTGCGCCATATTCTCGACGACCTGGAAGGCGTCGAGCAGATGGTGGTGGCGCGCAATCACGAACCGATCGGGACCCTGCGCATCGTCGCGCCGGTGGTGTTCGGGCTGCATAGCCTCGCGCCGGTGGTGCAGTCTTACGCCGAGCGTTATCCGGAAGTCATGCCTGACGTCACGCTGGCGGATCGCCACGTGGATCTGGTGGAAGAGGGATTTGACGTCGGCATTATGGTCGCGCGGCAGATGCGCAGCGCGAGCATTGTCACGCGGCGACTGACCACGGGTTATATGACGGTCTGCGCGACGCCCGCCTATCTGGAGCAGCACGGTACGCCGACCCGTCCCGAGGATCTGTTGAAGCATCCGTGTCTGAGCCGGCCTGCCGAGCAGGGCGGCGACGAAAAGGTGTTCACCGGACCGCAGGGCGAAGTCCGTGTGAGACCCACCAATGCGATTGCGGCGAACAACACCGAGATGCTGAGGCAGTTCGCCCTGCTGGGCATGGGCGTGGCGATTTTGCCGAGCTACCTGATTGGCCGCGATCTGGCATCCGGGCGCCTTGTGCCGTTGCTCGGCGATTACCGCCTGCCGCAAATCGAAATCACGATCGCGTATCCAAGCCGCCTTCATTTACCGGCGAAAGTGCGCACCTTTATCGATCATCTCGTCGCGCATTTCCAGCGCACCGACGAGCACGTGCGCGATCCCCGTGCCAGGATGCCGCGGCGTGCCGTGGCCGGCTCGCCGGCTTATGCCGACGACCTGCCGGTGGCCGCCTTGCCGGGCGACGCCGCGCGGCCGACGCTCCCGGTTTCACGCGCGCGGATCGTAGCGTCGTCGCCGCTTTGAGGAGAGCGCGGTAATCCTAGATCCACACGTCGTTCGCGGCGGTGCGTTCGTTGTTCTCTTCGCCGGTGTTCTTCACGCCGCGCGGTTCGATCAGCAGCAGTTTGACCTCGTGTTCGGCATACGGTTTGTGCTCCGTGCCTTTGGGTACTACGAACATTTCTCCTGCCGAGAGCAGCACGGAGCCATCGCGCATGTCGATGCGCAACTGTCCGTCCAGCACAATAAATGTTTCGTCCGTGTCGGCATGTTCGTGCCAGACAAAGTCGCCTTCGATGCGCACCAGCTTGAACTGGTAGTCATTCATTTCCGCGACGACGCGCGGTTGCCATTGGTCGTTGATGAGTTGCAGCTTTTCAGCGAAGTTGATCGCGCGGTGAGGCCGTTGAATCGTTTGATGGTCGGACATCGAGATACTCCTCTTGAGCGGTAGGTGTCAGGCAGGAGCGTAGGGCGGGAGGCGCTATCGGGTCTTGTACGTTTGTGCGCGCGGTCGCCGGGCGGTGGGATATCCGTCGAGCTGCCGCTTAGCGCGCGCCGCGCTTCGAGGGCCCCAGCATCTTGAGCCAAAGCGCCGGCGCAACGCCCCACGCGCGCTTGAAGTGCCGCGTCATATGGCTCTGATCGGTAAAGCCGGCCGCCGCCGACGCGTCGGCGAGCGACACGCCCTGAATCGCGAGTCGGCGCACGAGATCGAGGCGGCGCATGGTCAGATAGCGATGCGGACTCGTGCCGAACAGGGCACGAAAATCCCGCGACAAACTCCAGCGGTCGCGGCCGGCGGCTGCCGCCAGTTCGTCGAGCGTC
This sequence comes from Burkholderia sp. OK233, assembly GCF_900230185.1. Classification (GTDB taxonomy): domain Bacteria; phylum Pseudomonadota; class Gammaproteobacteria; order Burkholderiales; family Burkholderiaceae; genus Paraburkholderia. The sequence goes on along the minus strand of NZ_OCSR01000001.1, from coordinate 5,325,545 downwards.
ACTGCGCTATCGAGCGAACCAAGCATATACTCGCGCGCCCGTTCGGCCGCGAGGTAATCCACCGGACGGCGCGTCGCCGCACCCCCTGCCACGGCGTCGAGCGCGATGGCCAGTTCGTAGAGCGCGTCGTCCTGTTCGAGCGAATCGATCGCCAGATCCATCGTGCGCAGCAGGCTCTCGGTCGCAGCAAACAGACGCGGGTCGTTCGAGAGCCCGCCTTCAATGAACGGCAGCGGCTTGCCGCCGAGCGCCTGCTGAAACAGCGCCGGGTCGACATAGATCATCCGGTAGTGAAAGCCGTCACGGGTGCCGGCCTGGCCGTCGTGCGGTTCATCGGGATGCAGCACCATCGTGCCGCCCGGCAAGCTGTTACGCGTGCTGCCGCGATAGCGGAAGCTCTGCACGCCTGCAAGCGTGCGGCCGATCGCATAGGTGTCGTGCCGGTGCATGGCATAGCCGGCATGATGAAAGAAGGCTTCGATTCGCTCGATGCCGCTCGTGCCGCCCGAATGCGGCGAGCGATGGATCCAGTCAGCAGCGGGCTTCGGATCGGACGAAAGCGAACTCAGCGTCAAGACCTGCTTTCCGCTCATGCCCCCAGACCCGGCCCGTAATTGCCGCCGATCAGGCGCGTGATCGACGTGACGTCGGCGTAATCCTGCTCCGGCAAACCGTCGAGCATCGACAACACTTCGTTGCTCGCACCGGCTTCGCGCGCGGCGTCGACTAGCGCGTCTTTATAAGTCGGGAAACTGACGTCGCGCAGGATGTCGGCGATCTGCAGATCAATCGATTCGCCGGGAATAGCCGATGCGGTCATGCAAGCGCTCCAAGGGGGCGGTTTTCAGGTATCAAGTCTGCAGGTGCTCGTTCTGGCCCGTGAAGCTTCGCTCCAGATGCCGCGACTTGGGCAGCGCAATGTGTTGCCATTGTTGCGGACGATTGTCGTCCGTGGCAGCGACGTCCGGCGCCGCGGGAGCGACCGGTGCGGCGTTGGCGCGTTCGGCAAGGCTATTGGCGGCTGTGCTGTCCGGCGCGGTATGAACCGGCGCGGCAAAACACGAGGCTGACAGCGTCACCATGGTCAACAGTGTCGAGGTTTTCATCGCCCGACCTCCTAAGCTCATGCGGCGCTGACAGTTGAGCAAGCGTTGTGCCGTCCCCGCGTCGTAAGGACGGCGCAACCTACACGCGGCGTTGATACAGGCGGGCGGCGTGCATCTACCATCTTAGATGGCAAACCGCTGCGCCGCCCGCGCAAAAGAGACAAAACCTCATTGTAGATTTCACATGATGGCAGGAAAAAGGCAAGTCAGTCGCGAACGGTCGTGCAGGGTTTATGTTGCGGTGCGGTAACGGCTGATGCGTGAGTCCGCGTGCAAACCCGGTTTGCCCGGTGCAGCCCGGGCAAACGGTTCAGCGACCGGTAAGCGCGATCTTCTAGCGCAGCACGTCGAACCGCGTCCACGGCCACGAGGGCCGGTCGCGCATATAGCCGTTGAGCCAGTTCCACTGCGGGTGGCGCTTCATGAACGCCTGGGCGTCGAACGGCCGGCCACACGGATGCCCCCAGCGTGCCGTGAACGCCATCTTGCGCGCCATGTCGCTGTCGACCACTTTGCCGTCGTTGGCGCCCCACGGATTGAACGGCCCTTGATCGGAACCGCCGAAGCGCGCGTCGTCCAGTTCCAGATGCCCGCAGATGGTGCGCGAGCACGGGTTGTCGTTGCGGTCGAGATAGACGTCGTGATGGTCGGCGATCATCTCTTTCGCAAGGTCGACGTCGATCTTGCCATGATGCATTTCTTCGAGCTGCATGAAGCGCAGGCGGCGCGCGCCGTTCTTGCGCACGTCCGTATAGTCTTCGCCTTCGCCGATGCATTCCTGATTGCGGATCTTCAGATCGGTCGCGGTGTTGTAACCGCTATAGAAACCGTCTTTCGTACTCTCGAAACCGGAATAATGCAGCCCCAGTTCGTAGCGCGCGATCTCGCCGGTCTTGGTGTCGCCGAGCAGCCAGCTGTTCGCATAGCCGCCGTTATTGGCGACCGCGAACATCTCGCACCATTCGCCGATGGTGTTGGCATACTGCGACGCGCGCCGCGAGCGATAGAACTCCGGCGCACCCGCTGCGTTGTAGCCGACAAAGTTGGAGATGGTGGTTTCGGTGACCATCAGGCCGGCTTCGGTGACCCAGAAATCGGTGAGGCTGGAGATGCAGCCCGGCAGGCCCTGCATCAGGATGCGATTGCCGCGATCGGGCACGATGTCGAACACGACGTTGAACGCGTCGCCCGCGGCGTAGCGGTCCCACGAGTTATGCGCCATCACGATGCGGCCGTCGCGGGTGGCGTTGCCGGTGGCGATGAACGCGCTGCAGTGATGGCCGCGGCGTCCGCGCCACGGTTTCAGGCCGAGTTGCGGTTTCTGGGCTGCCGCGTGGCTCGGCCACCAGCTTTGCAGCAGATCCATGTAGCCGTTCCAGGCCAGCACTTCGGCGAACGGCAGCTTCGCGCCGTCGGCGATGCCCTGGATTTCGTCGGCGAATTCAGTGTCGAGTTTGTTGGCGAACTGGGACATGGCGGCGTCGACGAAGGTATCGAAGTCCTCGCCGGTATCCCATTTCGCCAGGTAGCGAGCGGTGCGGATCGCGTTCTGGATTTCGGTGGCGAGCAACTGGCCGTGCTGCTCGCCGCGATCGTACGGCTCGCCTTCGATATGCAGAAAAATCCAGCCCGCCTGGTCGCGGCGTACGGCATCGAGGGACGGTTCGCTCATCTTCGCTCCGATCGAAGGGCGGGCGTCTCGGTGCGCCCATCCTGGCGTAACGCGCGCTGCTCGCATGCGCTGCAGCGGTTTTCTCATTGTAGGGAATCTGCCGCGCTTTGCACGGGTAAGGCGGAGGCGTCAGGCCTCAGCGCGTCGGATTCATGCGGAAGTACGCATCGAGTAGCGAAGTCTTGTACACCACCCCTGCCAGCTTCGGATCCGCGGTGCTTTCGACCACCGGCAACCGCTCGCCCTGAAACGCCATGAAGTGCTGCAACGCAACGCCGAGCGGCATATCCGGCGTGAGCACGTCGAAATGCGGCTGCAGATAATCCGCGGCGGTTTTTGCGGAGGTGTCGCGCTTGTCGAGCAGATCGGAGGTGATGTCCTTGAGCGCGACCACGCCGAGAAACGCGCCGGACTCGTTGGCGACGTACAGATACTTCACCGGATATTCGAGGAACACGCGCGTCATATCCTGCACAGTCGCGTTCGGGGGCACGACGGTTTCGGCGGGACGGATCAGTTCGCGCATCTGCGTCGCGCGGAGACGGGTGCGCTCCTGTTCCTCCTGATTGCGGCGCAGCGTGATTTCGTACATCGACGTCTTGCCGATCGCGCGCGACACGAAATAGGCGACCACGCACGACAGCATCAGCGGCAGCACCACCTGATAGCTGAGCGTCATTTCGAAGATCATCAGGATCGCCATCAGCGGCGCCTGCGTGGCGCCGGCCAGAAACGCGCCCATGCCGACCATCGCATAGGCGAAGGGCGCCGAGGTGCCGTGCGGCCACAACGCGTGCATGCCGAGGCCGAACAGCGAGCCGACCACCGCGCCGACGAAGAGCGTCGGCGTGAATACCCCGCCGATCGCGCCTGAACCCACGGTCGCCGACGTCGCAACGATCTTGAACACCAGCACGAGGACGAGCGCGGTCCACGTCCACGGCGAATGCAGAATGGAGTTGACGACGCTGTAGCCGTTGCCCCACACCTCCGGCGTCCACACCGACAGAATACCGACGACCAGACCGCCCAACGCCAGCCGGATCGGCAGCGGCACTGGCAGCTTGCGAAAGCTTGCTTTCGAGAAGTCCATCAGCCGCAGAAATTGCGGCGCGGCCGCACCGCACAGCAGCCCGAGCGCGACGAACAGCAGAACTTCGGCGCCCGCCACCGGCGGAAACACCGGCATTTCGTACGGCGGCTTGTAGCTGGTGAACTCGCGCATGGTGATGTTGGCGACCACCGCCGAGACCACCACCGGGCCGAAGCTTTCCATCACGATCGAGCCGAGCACGATCTCGGTGACGAAAAACGCGCCGGCAATCGGCGCACTGTACGCGGCCGTAATCCCGGCGGCCGCGCCGCACGCGACGAGGAGGCGCAGACGCGGCGGATCGAAATGCACCCAGCGGCCGATCAGCGACGCGGCCAGCGCCGCCAGTTGCACCATCGGACCTTCGCGGCCGATCGAGCCGCCGCTCGAAATCGTGAACAGCGACGACACGCTGCGCCAGAAGCTCAGTTTGACCGGCACCACGCCGTCACCGATAGCGACGGCTTCCATGTAGTCGATGTGATTGCACTTGTCGACGTGACGTTGCGCGATCAGCAGAAAGAGGCCGGCGATCAGGCCGCCCGCGGCGGGCAGCCACACGCGCACCGTCCACGGCAAGCTGCGCGCCATTTCGACGAAACTGCCGGACTTGCCGACCGCCGCCAGTTGCAGCAACGCGATGCCTTCGCGAAAGGCAATCGTCGCGAACGCGCCCGCGACGCCGACTACCACCGACCAGACCAGCATCGTATGGGCGTCGGAGAGACGGAACAGGGTTTGGGCGCGGGTGCGCAGCTTCAGCAGGAATGAAAGCACGTCGGCAGGAGAGGGCGTGATGGGTGGATGGAATGCGCGTACGGTAACAGCATCGCGCCCGCTGTCGGAAGCGGGCGCGATGCGCAGGGTTCGCGAAGGAGCGCGGCGTGGATCAAGTCGCCGCCTTGTCGAGCTCGGGGTAGTGCCGGAAGATGCAGGCCTCGTTGTGCGAGATGCGCCGGTCGGACTGGAGATAAGCGGCGATGTTCGGCCGCTCGGTCACCGCGTCGTGCAACGCCGCGAGTCGCGGATAGTGTTCACCGAAACGCTTGAGCGCGCGCGGAAACGCGTACAGCAGACCGTCGATCAGCTGGAACATCGACAGGTCGACGTATGTGAGCGCGTCGCCCACCATGAACGTGTCGCCGGCCGGGTTCTGTTTCAGCACGCGCTCAAAGTACTTCATGAACTTCGGAATCCGGTGGTCGATGAAGTCGTGCGCGCGCACTTTGGCGGCGTCTTTCTGGTCTTCGTAATACAAGGCGCTGGCGAGCGGATGATGCGTGTCGTGCGCTTCGGTCACCATGTCGGCGATCGTCAGTTGCAGTCCGTTGGCGACATAGCGCAGGCTTTCGACCGATGGCGCCAGATTGAGCTTCGGGCCGAGGTAGAAGAGGATGTTGGCGGTCTGCGCGATCACCAGATCGCCGTCCTTCAGAAACGGCGGCGCGAACGGCGGATAGGGCGCGTCCTTGCTCTTCATCAGCGCCATCATCGCGTTCGTGCCGAGGCCGTCGGACGGCTCGCCGCGCGCCACTTCCACATAGTCCGCGCCGGCTTCTTCCAGGGCCAGGCGCACGAATTCTCCGCGGCCTTGCAGGCCGTCCCAATAGTAAAGTTCCAGGCTCATCGATCAGTCCTCATTCCGGTTGCATGAACGGGTTGGCGTGAACGGGTAACGTCAGCAACCAGTATGCCGCGCATGAGTGACGGATGGTTCTCCTGAACGCACAAAACCCCGCGCGCGGCGGGGTTGGCGAAGAGGCGGGGGCGGCTTAGCCGAGCAAGTGCTGGACGGTCCACGTGATACCCAGTCCGCCGGCAATCAACCACACATACAGGATGAAGCCGGTGGTCAATGCACGGGGGCCGGCCTGGCGGATCTGCGCGATACGGGTTTCGATACCGAGCGCGGTCATGGCCATGGTGAGCGCGAAGGTGTCGAGCATGTTCAGCGTGCTGATCGTGCTTTCCGGCAGAACGTGCAGCGAGTTGATCACGACGAAGGCGAGGAATCCGAGCGCGAACCAGGGAATCGCCAGCTTGCGCGGGGCGTGTTGCTTGCCGTCTTCGGCCGATGCAGAGACGGCCGCGCTGCGTGCCGAGCGATTCACCCACATGCCGACGACCAGCAGCACCGGCACCAGCAGCATCACACGGGTCATCTTGACGATGGTCGCGATGTGGGTCGCTTCCGGGCTCACATTGCTGGCCGCGCCGACCACCTGCGCCACTTCGTGAATCGTGCCGCCGAAGAACAGACCCGCGCCAACCGTGTCGAGATGCAGCCAGCCCGCCTTGAACAGCACCGGGTAGAGAAACATCGAGAGGGTGCCGAACAGCACGACGCTGCCCACCGCCATTGCACTCTTATGCGGCTTGGATTGCAGCGTCGACTCGAACGCGAGCACGGCCGCCGCGCCGCAGATCGCGCTGCCCGCCGCTGTCAGCAATGCCGTGTCGCGGTCGAGCTTCATGATTTTCATCCCGGCCCACGTACCGATCACCAGCGTGCTCACGACGATCAGCACCGACTCAGCGAGACCGGGCAAGCCGACCTGGGCGATTTCCTGCAGGCTGACGCGCAGCCCGAAAAATGCCACGGCGATGCGCAGGAGCTTGCGTGCCGAGAAGTTGACGCCGGCCGCCCAGCTTTCGGGCATGCCGTCACGCAGCGCGTTGCCGTAAATGGCGCCGGCCACGATACCGACGATCAGCGGGCTCAGACCCAGGCCAGCGATGGCCGGGATCGAAGCGATGCGGGTCACGGCCGCGGCGAACAGTGCAACGAACAGAATGCCGTTGAGTTGGCCGCGGGTGGATGACCCGGCGGGTGCGGCAGAAGCAGTGAGATGAGCGGTGGACATGGCGTAGCGCCTTCCTATGACTGTCTTGATTCGATAGCCCTAATCCTAAATTAGATATATAGATATGAAAAATCATGATTTAGGATGTAAAGTATCAGCTTAACGGATACTTTGACCGTCATGACCCCGGATCAACTTATAACGTTTGCGGCCGTCGCCGAGCATCGCAACATCAGCCGGGCGGCTGTGGCGCTGCATCTATCGCAGCCGGCCGTGTCGGGACAATTGCGTCAGTTGCAGGACGAATTCGGCGAGCCGCTTTACCTGCGCGACGGGCGCGGCGTGCGTTTGACGCCCGCCGGCGAGCAACTCGCCAGCTATGCGACCCGCCTGCGCGATACATGGCGGCAGGCGCATGCGTATCGCGACGCGCTGCGCGGCCTCGAGCAGGGCACCCTGCGCATTGGCGCAAGCACCACGCCGGCGAGCTATCTGCTGCCATACCTGATCGCTGACTTTCATCGTCGCTATCCCGACGTGACGCTGCATACCGCCGATGGCAACACCACGGAAATCGTCGGCGCACTGGGTTCGGTGGATATCGCGATGATCGAAGGTCCGGTCGGCTCGGATCTGCCGCCGGACACCGCGGTGCACGCGTGGCGCGAGGATGAAATCGTCGCGATCATGCCGCGCACGCATCCTCTGGCGGTGGCGCTGGCGCAGGCAGGTGGCGCGGGTAGGGCTGTCGCGGCAACTGGGGCTGGCGGGTTCGGAGTGGCAGGAGTGGCAGGAGTGGCAGGAGTGGCAGGAGGGGCAGGAGCGGCAGAAGGCGGAGCGCCAGGGGCGTTAGAAAGCGGAGCGGCCATCAACGGCGGGCGGGCGGAGCTGGCGGCGTTCGGTCCACATCCGCTAGTGCTGCGCGAGGCCGGGTCGGGTGTGCGGCAGATCGTCGAGTGGGCCTTTGCCCGGGCGGGCGTGCCGATGCGCGTGGCGCTGGAGATTGCCGGGGTCGAAGGCGTCAAGGAGGCGGTGCGGGCAGGCATGGGCATCGGTTTTGTCTCGGCGATGTCGATGCGGCATGAGGACGGCGCGCTGCGCCTGTTCTCATTGAGCCCGGAGCCGCTGACGCGGCGGCTGTCGATTCTGGTGCCGCATGCGAGTGCCCCGTCGCGGGTGGTTGAGCAGTTTCTCGCGCTGTGCCTTGCGGATGGGCCCTGATCGAGGTTTCCTGGGGATTTCCACTATGGTGCATGTCACCCAGCCCGGCGCACTATTCGGGCATCGCAAGCGCTTCGGCGCTTTTTTTCGAAGCGTGTTTGGAACCGGTTCCAAATGCCGATCCTGAGACAGGTTTGAGTAAATTCGACATGACTGACGCAGTGGACGTGGTGATCGTCGCAAGCGCATTCGGGATGGATGCGGTTCGCACGCACGGTCATCTGAAGTGGGCCGACGCGAGCAAACAGGCCGGCGCGACGGGCTTCGAAGTGCGTCGCGAACTGTTCGCGGACGAAGCCGACGCCGCGCCGCAGGCGTTACGCACGCTCGGCAAACAGATTGCGGAACTCGGTTTGTGGTCGGTCTACTCGACGCCCGCGTCGCTGTACACGACGGACGGCGGGCTCGACGCCGACGCACTGCGCGTCTCGATTGAAGAAGCGATCGCGCTGGGCGCGCGCTTCGTGAAGCTGCAACTCGGCGGGTTTGGCTCCGAGGCCAACGCCGCAGTGATTGCCGACTACATGCGCTGCGCGGACGTGCGGCTCGTCGTCGAAAACGGTCAGCTGGCTGAAGGCGGTTCGCTTGGGCAATTCACCGGCCTGTTCGATGCGTTGGCGCGTGAAGGCCACGCCGGTCTGCTCGGTATGACCTTCGACATCGGCAACTGGGCCTGGCGCGATGTCGCGCCGCTCGATGCCGCCGGGCCGCTGGCTGCGCATGTCGAATACATCCATTGCAAGACGACGGTGGGCGAGGGCGCACGACGCTTTCCCGCCGCGCCGGCCGCCGACGACCCGCAGTTCGCCGCGGTGCTCGATAAGCTGCCGCACCACGTGCCGCGCGGCATTGAATTTCCGTTCGATGCGAACCGTATCGATGCGGACGCGGCGCACTACGTCGCATGGCTGGCTGCCGCGTAAGCGGCACGCAGGACCTGAGAGAGCGGTACTCAAAAAGCGCCCGGCAAAAAAGCGCGTGCGGAGAAGTGCACGCGGTACGGGCGGAAGCATGCAAAGCAGCGCACGCAAAGCGGTACACGCGCAGCAAACGCAAAAAAACTGGCAGCAAACAGGAACACGCAGGAGCGAAGCATGAGCAACACAAACGCAGCACTCGACGTCATCACCTACGGTGAAGCGATGGCCATGTTCGTGGCCGCCGAAACCGGAGCACTCGCCGGTGTCGGGCAATTTACCAAGCGCGTCGCGGGCGCCGATCTGAACGTGGCGATCGGTCTGTCGCGCCTTGGTTTCAAGGTGGGCTGGATGAGCCGCGTCGGCAATGATTCGTTTGGCCAGTATGTGCGCGACACGCTGACGAAAGAAGGCATCGACCAGTGCTGCGTGACCACCGACGAGCGCTACCCGACCGGTTTCCAGCTGAAGTCGAAGAACGACGACGGCAGCGATCCGGCCATCGAATACTTCCGCAAAGGGTCGGCGGCGAGCCATCTGTCGTTGGCTGATTACGTGGCCGATTACGTGCTGCCCGCACGTCACTTGCATCTGACGGGCGTGGCGCCGGCCATCTCGGCCAGCTCGCGCGAACTCGCGTTCCATCTGGCGCGTGAAATGCGTGCCGCCGGAAAGACGATCTCGTTCGATCCGAATCTACGCCCTACGCTGTGGCCCTCGCGCGCCGCGATGATCGAAGGCTTGAACGCGCTCGCGGCACTGGCCGACTGGGTGCTGCCGGGCATCGGCGAAGGCGAGATTCTGACCGGCTATACGCAGCCGGACGACATCGCCAGGTTTTATCTCGACCGTGGCGCGCGCGGCGTGATCATCAAGCTCGGCGCAGAAGGCGCGTACTTCCGCACCGCCGACGATGCAGCCGTGATCGCCGGTCAGCCGGTCGCGAAGGTGGTGGACACGGTCGGCGCGGGCGATGGTTTCGCTGTCGGGGTGGTCAGTGCGTTGCTCGAAGGCAGGACACTGCCGCAAGCGATTGCGCGCGGCAACCGCATCGGCGCACTGGCGATCCAGGTGATCGGCGATTCGGAAGGCCTGCCGAGCCGCGCCGAACTCGACGCGCTCGAACAGGCCGATGCACCGCGCGTCGCCACCGCGGCCTGAGCGCGGATGAGCCGCACATTGCGCCGCATCCGTGCATTCAGCCCTATTCAGCATTAGCTGGCTCGATAACAGCAAGAGCGCTCGAACAGCGCCCCATGACCGCCCATCATTGCTTCGGGAAGCCGTTAGCAACTATCTTGCACGGGACCAGAGTAAGCGCTTTGCACCAACTCTGGTCGACCGCTTTGCATGGAACCAGAGTAAGCGCTAAAGCGCTAACTCTGGTCGACAAAGGAGACTTCCATGACCTCATCGCTCGCAATTCGCCGCTGGTGGACGATCATGCCGATCGTATTCATCACGTACAGCCTCGCTTATCTCGATCGCGCGAACTACGGTTTCGCATCGGCCGCCGGCATCAACCAGGATCTCGGCATCAGTAAGGGCTTGTCGTCGCTGATCGGCGCATTGTTCTTCCTCGGCTATTTCTTCTTCCAGATTCCCGGCGCGATTTACGCGGAACGCCGCAGCGTGAAAAAGCTCGTGTTCTGGAGCCTGGTCCTGTGGGGTGGGTGTGCGGCGCTGACCGGCATGGTCAGCAATATCCCCTCGCTGATGGTGATCCGCTTCGTGCTCGGCGTGGTCGAGGCCGCGGTGATGCCGGCGATGCTGATTTTCATCAGCAACTGGTTCACGAAGAGCGAGCGCTCGCGGGCCAACACCTTCCTGATTCTCGGCAATCCGGTGACGGTGCTGTGGATGTCGGTGGTATCCGGCTATCTGGTGCATTCGTTCGGCTGGCGTCACATGTTCATCGCCGAAGGTGCACCCGCGATTCTCTGGGCGGTGTGCTGGTGGTTCATCGTGCAGGATAAGCCGCAGCAGGTGTCGTGGCTCACGCAGCAACAGAAGGACGATCTCGCCGAAACCTTGCGCGCTGAACAGGCCGCCATCAAACCGATGCGCAATTACAGCGAAGCGTTCCGTACGCCCGCCGTGATCAAGCTGTGCGCGCAATATTTCTGCTGGAGCATCGGCGTGTATGGTTTCGTGTTGTGGCTGCCGTCGATTCTGAAGAACGGTTCGACGCTCGGCATGGTCGAAACCGGCTGGCTTTCGGCGCTGCCGTATCTGGCCGCAACGATCGCCATGCTTGCGGCTTCGTGGGCATCGGATAAACTCAACCGCCGCAAAGTGTTCGTTTGGCCGTTCCTGCTGGTCGGCGCGATCGCGTTCGCCGCGTCGTACGCGCTCGGCTCTACGCACTTCTGGATGTCGTACGCGTTGCTGGTGATTGCCGGCGGCGCAATGTATGCGCCGTATGGGCCGTTCTTCGCAATCGTGCCGGAACTGCTGCCGAAGAACGTCGCGGGCGGCGCGATGGCGCTGATCAATAGCATGGGTGCGCTCGGTTCGTTCGTCGGTTCGTACGTGGTCGGCTATCTGAACGGCGCGACCGGAACGCCTGCGGCATCCTATGCGTTCATGAGCGTGGCGCTGATCGCCGCGGTGATTCTGACGTTGATCGTCAAACCGCAGCCACAAGCACAGCCGCTGAGCAAGGGCGCAACGCTCGCTACACCGTTGCAAGGAAAATAAGCTGATGAAGAAGATCGTCGCCTGGAAGTCGATGCCCGAGGATGTGCTCGCGTACCTGCAACAGCATGCGGAAGTCGTGCAGGTCGATCCTGCGCAGCACGACACGTTCGTCGCCGCATTGAAGGACGCGGACGGCGGCATCGGTTCGAGCGTGAAAATCACGCCGGCGATGCTCGAAGGCGCGAGCCGGCTGAAGGCGTTGTCGACCATCTCGGTGGGCTTCGACCAGTTCGATATTGCCGATCTTACGCGCCGCGGCATCGTGCTCGCGCACACACCGGACGTGCTGACCGAGTCCACGGCGGATACGGTGTTCTCGCTGGTCCTCGCGTTGGCGCGGCGCGTGGTCGAGCTCGCGGATTGGGTGAAGGCGGGGCAATGGACGCACAGTATCGGACCGGCACATTTCGGCGTCGACGTGCAGGGCAAGACGCTCGGCATCGTCGGGCTGGGGCGGATCGGCGGCGCGGTTGCGCGCCGCGCGGCGCTCGGCTTCAACATGAAGGTGCTGTACACGAATCGCAGCGCGAACGCCCAGGCGGAACAGGCATACGGCGCGCGCCGCGTCGAGTTGGCCGAACTGCTCGCCACCGCTGACTTCGTCTGCCTGCAAGTGCCGCTCACGCCCGAGACGAAGCACATGATCGGCGCGGCCGAATTCAAGTCGATGAAGAAGAGTGCGATTCTGATTAACGCATCGCGCGGCGCCACGGTCGATGAACCGGCGCTGATCGAAGCCCTGCAAAACGGCACGATTCACGGTGCGGGTCTGGACGTGTTCGAGACCGAGCCGCTGCCGGCCGATTCGCCGCTGCTGAAAATGGCCAACGTGGTCGCGCTGCCGCATATCGGCTCGGCGACGCACGAGACCCGTCACGCGATGGCGCTTAACGCGGCGGAAAACCTCGTCGCCGCGCTCGACGGGACGCTCGCGACCAACATCGTCAACCGCGAAGTGTTGAAGAAATGAGCACGACGCCGCTTGCCGCCCCGCGCCGCGCGACCATCACCGATGTCGCGCGCGAAGCCGGTACGGGCAAGACCAGCATCTCGCGCTATCTGAATGGCGAGATGAGTGTGTTGTCGCCGGAATTGCGCGCGCGCATCGAGGCGGCCATCGAGCGTCTCGACTATCAGCCGAACCAGATGGCGCGCGGCCTCAAGCGTGGCCGCAACCGCCTGATCGGCATGCTGCTCGCCGACCTGACCAATCCGTATTCCGTCGAAGTGCTGCAAGGCGTGGAAGCCGCTTGCCATGCGCTCGGGTTGATGCCGCTGATCTGTCACGCTGCCAACGAAGTCGAAATGGAGCGGCGCTATCTGCAACTGCTGACCACGTATCGCGTGGAAGGCGTGATCGTCAACGCGCTCGGCGTGCGCGAGGAAACCTTGCGGCCGGTGGGCGGCGGGGGGATTCCGGCGGTGCTGGTCGACCGTTCGGTGGATGGGCTCGTCGCCGACATGGTTGGGCTGGACAACCGGGCGGCTGCCGAGCTCGGCACGCGGCATCTGCTCGACAACGGTTTCGACGATATCTGGTTTGTCGTGCAGCCCTTCGAGCAAGTCAGTTCGCGGCAACTGCGCGAGGCGGCGTTTCGCGAGGTGATGAGCGGCGCGGGCGGCGCAGGCGGGACTGGCGGCAAAGGCGAAGGCGGCAAGGGCGGCGCGCGCGGGCATACGCTGGTGCTGAATCTTGCGGAGCCGGCAGCCGTCGAGCGCGCCCTCGCTGAACTGGACCGCGCAATCGATGCGGATGGCGGCCCTGGCGGGGCAGTGGCCAACGTGACAGATAACGCGACAAGCAGTGCCACAGATACCACCGGCGGAAAACCCGGCCGCATCGCCTTGTTCGCGGCCAACGCGCCCGTCGCGCTGTGTCTCGCCCTGCATCTGAAAGCGCGCTACGGCGCGGATTGGCAGGCGCGCGTCGCGCTGCTGTCGATCGACGATCCCGAATGGGCCGAATTGACGGGTATTACCGCGATCCGCCAGCCGACCTACGAGATCGGCTATCGCGCGGTCGAGTTCCTTCACGAGCGCATCGAAGGGATTCAGGCCACCGCGCGCGACTGCCTCTTGCCAGGCGAATTGATCGTCCGCGCGTCAACTTCGCGCTGATCTGCGATCATTCGGGCTGCGGCGCGCAGCGGGTGTGCGCCGGTCATCGCAAGGAAACCCATGGTTGTTGCACCGCTTACCCTCTCGAGCCTCGCCGTCGCGACGTTGTTCATCGCGGCTCTACCGTTCCTGATCTACCGCCGTCTGCGCCGGCCGCTCGCGCTGAACCCCCGCGACGCGATCACCGGCATCGCCGTGTTCGCGCTGTTCGCGATGGTGATCGAGCGCGCGCTGAACGACTACGTGCTGCATCGGAACGAAGCGACCGCCACCTTCCTGTCCAATCCGCTGGCCTTTGTGGTGTATGGCGCGCTGGCGGCGGGTATCTGCGAGGAAGTGGGGCGGTTCATCGGGATGCGGCTGCTGCTCAAGCGTGCGGCAGCGAAGTCCGCGTCAGCTGCGGGCACGGGCGACGGCACGGCGCTGACCTATGGCCTCGGCCACGGCGGCGCTGAAGCGTGGCTGGTCGGCGTGCTGGTGCAGATTCAATGGATCCTGTTCGCCATCTTCGAAAACCGCGGCGAGCTGGATGGCTATCTGAGCAATCTGCCGACCGACTCGGTGATGCGCATCCACCTGATCCTCGCCAGCCTGACGCCGCAGACGGCCGGCATTTTCGCGCTCGAACGGGTGGCCGCGCTGGTGTTCCAGATCGGCTTGTCGGTGCTGATGTGGCGTGGCGCGCGGGCTGGCTGGCGTGGAATCCTGCCGCTCGCGATTGTGTTGCATGCGCTGGTCGACGTGCCGGCTGCGTTGTTCCAGGCGCAACTCGTGCCGCTCGCTGCCGTGGATGGTGTCTATGCGCTGGGGGCGCTGATCGTCGCGGGCCTGTTGTTCAGAGCGTTCCGTCGCCCGGCGCTTGCCACGTGAGCCGCTTGTGAGTCGCCTGTTACACCGCCCATCCGTGATTCTCTAACTTTCGGCGTACCCTTGCGGTACGCCGTTCAGGCTCATCCTTTCGGCACACTTCATGGAAGAAGCTTATCAATACGACTGCGCGAATCCCGAGTTCGAGGAATTGGCGCGCGTTATCAGCGATCTGTTTCCCGAGCAGACGCAGTTCATCCAGCGTGCGGGCGAAGACGGCACACCTACGCTGGCGATTCACTGGGTTGCCATGCGCTTCGGTGCGACCGCGCGCCGTATCGTGATGACCGTGGTGATCGCGCCGACGGCGTTGGCGCGTTATCGCGCGTTGCCGGCGCGGCTGCGAGGCCGGAGTTTCGCCGTGCTGCGGGCTTATGTCGAAGCGAGTATTGGCTCGCTTGAAGAGCAGTACGCGAACGGCGAGGCGGTGCCGCGCGATGTGACGGTGGATCTCGGCGACGAGTTTGCCTGAAGCGATTGACTCAAGACCCTCGGGCCGTTGGGTAGGAGGCGGGCCCGAGTGCCGGTGGGCTTATCGCGCCCAGCCGGCTACGATTCACCGGCAGTGACTCACAGGCGGTGACTCAGTCCGCGAGCCGATAAACCTTCGCGAAGCGGGCGGCCTGCACCACGCCGTAGTCGCCGGGGGCGTACTGCATGATCCAGTCGCCGGCCGCGCCGTGCAGCACGTCGCCGCCACCCGCCGAGCGGGCCAGTGAAAACGCTTCATTCATCTGTTTGGCCAGCACGACGGCGGGACGGTTGCGGTATGCGCCCGGTTCGCCGTGAGCGAGGGTGGTGTCTTCCGGCAGGTATTTGGCATCGAAACGTTCACGTGAGACGACCCAGCGGTCGCCGGTCGACCCGGTGATCAGTGCGTCGCCGCGGGCATAGCGGTTCGGGCCTTCCAGGCTCATCAGTTCGCCTTCGGCGGCAGCGAATTCAACGCGCACGGTTTCGTTTTTGACGACGCGCTGGGCGTTGTCATCTTGACTCAGATCGAGATTTTTGAGTTCGGTCATGAAGCGAGTGGGTGTGGAGATATTGACAGCCTGGCCGGGACCTTGCGCTCCGACGCTGCGTACTCGCAATCATGCCAGATGCATTCGAAGATCGGTTTCTTTTGCCATTGGCGGGGAAGGCGGCGAACAGGTCGGGGTCAATCCGGCGCTCGCCGACCCGAACGGCAAGAAGACCCGCTAGGGACCGAGCGACCTGGGTCGTTCGCCTGCGGAGCGCGCACCCAGACATAAAGCACGGTGTGGCACGCTGATTAGTCGAAGACCGGCGCCGTAGGCACGCGGACATATCCCGCCGCCAAAGGCAAAAGAACCGTGCGCGCCGCGCAGAAACCCGCGCCGCGCGCCATCAATCGTGAAGCTAATCTCCTATGGCTTCAGAGTCGCATCACTCGGCAGCGGCCGGCGCCTTCTTGCCGCCGCCCTTGCCATGGTGACGATGGTCGCCTTCAGGGCCGCCCTGATGGAACGTCACGTCGGCCAGTTTCTTCTGCTCAGGCGAGAAGCTGCTGTACAGCGGATCGAACGCATCGACCAGTTTCTTCATGCCGTCCGCATGCGCTTGCGCGATCGTGGCGTATTGCTTCATGTCGTCGATCGCCGACAGATTCGTGTTGGCCTTGCGCTGCTGGAACAACTGCCCCATCGTCTCGCCATTGTTGCGCATGACATCGGTGAACGCGTTCCATTGCGATTCCTGCGCCGGCGTGATTTTCAACTGCGTGTGCAGGTAGGCGATGCGGTCTTCGACATTGCGCTCGTGGCCTGCTTTGGCGGCCGGTGCCGAAGCCGGGGCGCCCATCGGTGCCGAGGCCGGTGCGGAAGTTTGTGCGAATGCGCCGCTCATGGCGACTGCGGTGGCCAGCATTACGAGTGCTTTTTTCATCGAAACTCCTGATGTCTGTTCGAATTATGACAAGGCGAGCATGGCGAGCGGCCCAACGCGCGTTCGCATAGCGACGCAAGGCGGCCGGCTGCCCACTTCGCCGTCGCCGCTATTAGTATCACGATATCCCTACAATGCGGCTGCAGTGCGACAAACGCTTACAACCGAAACGAACAGGAAATAGCGGGTGGACAAATTCGTCAGCATGGAAATCTTCGTTGCGGTGGTCGAGGCGGGCAGTCTCACGGCGGCCGCCGAGCGCTTTGACATTTCGTCGGCGATGGTGGGCAAGCACATCCGCTCGCTTGAGACGCGGCTCGCGACACGGCTTCTGACGCGCACCACGCGCCGTCAGAGCCTGACTGAAATCGGGCGGCAATATTACGAGCAGTGCCGGCGTATTCTGGCCGACGTCAAAGAGGCGGAGTCGCTCGCCGAGGCCATGGCGGCCGCGCCGCGCGGGGTGCTGAAGGCGACGGTGCCGCTGACCTACGGCGTCGAAGTCTTTGCCCCGGCGATGACCGACTACCTGAGTGCGTGGCCGGACGTGAGCCTCGAACTGGATCTGTCGAATCGCGTGATCGACCTGGTGGAAGAGGGCTTCGATGCGTCGGTGCGCATCGGCCGTTTGCCGGATTCCAGTTTCGTCGCGCGACCGTTGAAGCCTTACCGGATGCGCGCGTGCGCGTCGCCGGCCTATCTGGAGCGGGCCGGCATACCGCGCACGCCGGCCGATCTCCTGCAGCACGAATGCCTCGGCTTTCTGCATTGGGGCCGCGAGGGGTTGTGGCGGTTAGGCGGCGAGGACGCGGACGAAAACCAGCTGCGCGCCGGACGGTTCCGGGCGAACAACGGCCAGGCGCTCAAGGTTGCCGCATTGCGAGGTTTCGGGTTGGTGTTGCAGCCGGAGGCGCTGCTTGCGAAGGAGATCGCCAGTGGCGAACTCGTGTCGGTGCTGGAGGACTATCTGCCCGAAGGCGCGCCTGTCCATCTGCTTTACTCACGCGACCGCCGCGCCACGCCCAAGCTCACCAGCTTCATCGATTTCGTGATCGAGCGGTTCGGGGCGTGATCCTGCCGCTTGCCGGGCTTCGTTTCCCGATTTCAGCTTTCCGCTCGTTGTGTTAGCCGCTCATCATTGTGTCGCCCGTCGTTCTGGGTTCCTCTGCTTGCCGCCCGATGCCCAGGACGCGCGATAATCCACCACTACTGACCAACTTCCTTCGCCCTCGATGAGACCTCCGCGCCTCGACCAACTCGACGACCTCGACCGCAATCTCGTTGCGCTGCTGCAAGCCAACGCCCGTGAGAGCGTCGCCAACCTCGCACGTCAACTGGATGTGGCGCGCACCACCGTGATTGCCCGGATCGCCCGGCTCGAGCGCAGCAACGTGATTGGCGGCTATAGCGTGCGGCTCGGGCAGGATGTGCTCGACTCGAGCATCCAGGCGTACGTCGGCATCATCATCGCGCCGAAATACGGCCCGGCCGTGCAGAAACGTCTCGGCAAGATGCCCGAGGTGCAACTGCTATGCGCGGTGAGCGGCGAGTTTGACTATGTCGCGTGGCTGCGCGCCGATTCGCCCGACCGCCTCAACGATCTGCTCGACGAAATCGGCGGCCTGGAAGGGGTGGAGCGAACCACTACGTCGATCATTCTTGCGCGCAAGATCGACCGCGGCATGGTGTGATCCCACCGTCCAATTTTTACGCCGTTTTGACATGTTTTCGACATATCGACTGATTGCGTCGTCATAACGTCGATGTTCATGGTCATAGCGCAGCACTTTGCGCGTATGAACTGTTTTTGCTTCTCCCTAAACTGTGTCTCAAGGGTTCAGCCCGCCGGGCGCAGCGCCTTAGCGCAGCGCACTTCCCAAGCTGGAGACAGCATACACAGAACAAGGAGAAGCGACATGAAAGTAGCCATCGTGGGCGCAGGTTTAATCGGTCACACCATCGCCCATATGTTGCGCGAAACTGGCGACTACGACGTCGTCGCATTCGATCGCGATCAGCATGCGCTCGATAAGCTCGCCGCCCAGGGCATCCCGACCCATCGCGTCGATTCCGCCGATGCCGCCGCGCTGCGCGCCGCCATCCAGGGATTCGACGCGCTCATCAACGCGCTGCCGTATTACCTGGCTGTGAACGTCGCCTCGGCCGCCAAGGGCGCGGGTGTCCATTACTTCGACCTGACCGAAGACGTACGCGCCACCAGCGCGATTCGTGCAATCGCCGACGACGCCGATCACGCCTTCATGCCGCAATGTGGTCTCGCACCGGGCTTCATCGGCATCGCCGCGCATGAACTGGCGAACCGGTTCACCGAAATCCGCGACGTGAAAATGCGCGTCGGCGCGCTGCCGGAGTTCCCGACCAACGCGTTGAAGTACAACCTGACGTGGAGCGTCGACGGTCTGATCAACGAGTACTGCCAGCCGTGCGAAGCGATCCGCGACAGCCGCACACAGTGGGTCCAGCCGCTGGAAGGCCTCGAACATTTCTCGCTCGACGGTACCGAATACGAAGCCTTCAATACGTCCGGCGGGCTGGGTACGCTATGCGAAACGCTGTCGGGCCGCGTCGAATCGCTCGACTACAAGTCGGTACGCTATCCGGGTCACCGCAACCTGATGCAGTTCCTGCTGGAAGACCTGCGTCTTTCGAGCGACCGCGATACGCTCAAGACCATCATGCGCCGCTCGGTGCCCTCGACCGCGCAAGACGTCGTGCTCGTGTTCATCACCGTGAGCGGCATGCGTGACGGTCAACTGGTGCAGGAAGTCTTCACCCGCAAGATATTCGCGAAGACGGTGTGCGGCGTGCCGATGAGCGCCATTCAGATCACCACGGCCGGCGCGATGTGCGCGGTGCTCGATCTGTTCCGTGAGCAGAAGCTGCCGCAAAGCGGTTTCGTGCGTCAGGAACAGGTGTCGCTGCGCGACTTCCTCGCGAACCGATTTGGCCAGTTGTACGAAGGGCAGTCGCTGGATGCGATGGCAACGGTGTAAGCCGCGACTGTCGCGTTGAGGTTGCAAATGAGGCTCAATACCGAGGGCCGTGCGACGACGCGGTAGTGACTGCCGCGAGCAACGAAGCAGGCCTCGCAGAAGGCCGCTTGATGAACGCCCCGCTATGCGGGGCGTTTTTCGTTTGAAACGCCGGTGCTAAACGGGCAGCGGTACTGGCTGTGACATGGCCTGCTACACCGGCAGCGGCGGCAGCATCGCAGGCGACTCGCCTACGAGGCGTGCGAGCAACGCATCGTAATCTGCGCGGGTTGGCGCGGTGTTGTCGAACATCAACAGGTCTTCGCAACTATCGCCGCTCGGCACGAAGCGGCGCTGCCGATACTCGTCCCAATGCGCGAGTTTGTAGGCATCGTTCGGATTGCCGCGATCGACGATACGCTGATGCGCCATCTCTTCGGACGTGTAGACCCATACGACCCGCAGCGCCACGTCCGCGCCGATGCCGAGCCAGGCGCGATCGAACAGGCGCCGCTCGCGCACTTCGCGCGAGAGCGGCCCGACCACCAACGCACTGACGCCGAGTTCGAGATTGTCGCGGGCGGTATCGAGCAGACCGCGATACTCGGGATCGCGCAGGTGTTGCAGAAAAAGCGGGCTGTCGCGGTCGTTCGGATCGCCGGTCAGCATGGCCATGGCGGCCGCGCTGTAGCCGCCGAACAGCGTATCTTTGTCGAGCAGGCAGAAGGGCGTAGCGCTCGCCTGCATCAGCGGGCCGATCAGCTTCTTCGCCAGGGTGGTTTTGCCGGTGCCGGCGTGACCGCAGAAGAAAACCAGGTGGGTCACGAAGACGTGTCCTCGGGCGCAGCGGCCGGGGTGCCGGCGTGCTGCGGGTCACGCGCGAATTTGCCGCTGGCCTCCAGCCACATCACATTGATGATGCCGAAGCCCAATGCCACGCCGATGCCGAGAATCCAGGTGAAATACCACATTGCGGTCTCCTTGATCGTATGTCCGGCGAGGCAGCTTGTGAAGCATTGCGCATAGCCGCTACAGAGAAGCAAACATGCTGGCAGAAAAGGGAGTGCGCGGCGAATCCGAGGGTAAATCCGCAGCGCGCGGCGCCCACAGCGCAGCCCTTTGCAGCGATCATGAAGAAGAACGCGGCAGCGCGCAAGAGGGCGCAAAGAGAGTTGGCCGTTCGGCCAGGATCGCACAATGCGCCTATAACAAGAGCAACACCACCAGCAACACGGGAGACCCAGCATGCCGATGCGTCCGCACTTCCACTGCAAAGCCGCGCTGCTTGCGCTGGCTATCGCGTCGCTCGCCGGTTGCGCCTCGACACCTGCCGAGCCCGTTCCGTTCAAGGAGGTGCCGCAAGCGCGCATCGTCCAGCCCGGTTACACGCAGCCCGGAACCGGACTGGTCGCCGTTGACGTGCGGCGCGAACGTTCCCGCGACGTTATCGTCCGGTTCCGCGATGCGCTGGTGTATATCGACGGCGAGCAGGTCACCG
The DNA here is from genome assembly GCF_900230185.1 of Burkholderia sp. OK233. Taxonomy (GTDB): domain Bacteria; phylum Pseudomonadota; class Gammaproteobacteria; order Burkholderiales; family Burkholderiaceae; genus Paraburkholderia. The sequence continues at coordinate 5,304,651 of NZ_OCSR01000001.1, read as the reverse complement.
ATCTGATGAACGGCGAACATGTGGTCTTCTATCTGAGCCCGGGGGTGCATCGCATCGGTGTCTCCACGCAATTCGATCCGGTCGTGGAGATGCACTTTACGGTCACGGCCGATACACGCTATACGAACCGCGCGTCGGTCACCTTCGGCGACGATCACGGCATCGCTTTGCGAAGGGTTGCGCAATAGCGCAGGGCCGGCCCTGACAACGCCGGATTGCGGCGGCAGGCCGCGTCGAGATGTGGCCACCGCACGCGAGCTTTAACAATTGGATACATGACGGTCACGCAGAGCCCTTAACATGGCGGGCATCGTGTATCCGTTCATGCAGACCCGGCGTGGGGCCCACGCACAGTGCGAAGCCGGCCGGTCTGTTCCGTTTTCAAGGTAATCCGACATGCTGATCAATTGCGCCGCCTATCAGGACGGCCGGAAGCTGGCTGACATCGATATCGACAGCATCAGCGACTACGTGGCGCGGCCCGAGTGCTTCGTCTGGGTCGCGCTGAAAGACCCGGAGCCGGGCGAGCTGGCCGTGATGAAACACGAGTTCGGCCTGCACGAACTCGCGATCGAGGATGCGCAAAACGGCCATCAGCGTCCGAAAATCGAGGAGTACGGCGAGTCGCTATTCGCGGTCATGCATACCGTGGAAATGGACGAAGAGGGCGAGCTGCTGATCGGCGAGGTCGACGTGTTCGTGGGGCACAACTATGTGCTGTCGGTGCGCCGCGGCACGCGCGCCGGGTTCCAGAACGTTCGCACCCGCTGCGAACGGGAGCCGCAACTGCTCAAGGAGGGCTCGGCATTCGTGCTGTACGCGCTGGCGGACGATATCGTGGATCGTTATTTTCCGATCATCGAGGCGATGAACACCGAGATCGAAGCACTCGAAGACCGCATCTTCGAGCGCAACAATTCAGCGGCCTCGCGCGCGGTCATCGAGGAGCTGTACTCGTTGAAGCGCCGTCTGGTGATTCTGCAGCACCACATCGCGCCGCTTCAGGAGGCGATCAGCAAATTGACGGGCGGCCGGATTCCGAGCGTCTGCGAAGGCATGCAGGCTTACTTTCGCGACGTCTACGATCATCTCGAACGGATCGTCAGAATCATCGACGGCCGGCGCGAGATGGTTGTCACGGCGGTGCAGGTCAATCTGGGGATGATCTCGCTGGCCGAAAGCGAGGTGACCAAGCGACTCGGCTCGTTTGCTGCGTTGTTCGCGGTGCCGACCATGATCGCCGGCATCTACGGGATGAACTTCCAGAGCATCCCCGAGTTGCACTACAAGTTCGGTTATCCGGTCTGTCTTGCCGTGATGCTTACAGTGGATCTGGTCCTGTACTGGCGCTTCCGTAAGGCCGGCTGGCTTTGATAGACCGTTGGCCCATCGCCCCGTGTTGTTCCTGCTTGCACCGCGCGCAATAAAAGTCCAGCATAGGCGGCCCGCCGGCTGCTGAGTTTGCAGCCAGCGGCAAATCTGCCACGCACGGACCGAGCGAGGAGCCCTTGCCAAAACACAGCCTAGGCCTCGCAAACGTTTGCGCAACACTAAAAATAGTTTGCGCAACACTAAAAATACGGCTCGACGCGAGCCCAACAAACCCTGGAGATAGGCATGAGCCATCGCATTCGCCGCCGCATGCTGGCGGCCGCTGTTCTCGTCACCGCTACCGCCGCTTTGCCGTTTTCCTCCGCTTACGCGCAAACCACGCCCGCCCATAAGCCGAGGGTCGCGCTGGTGATGAAGTCGCTCGCGAACGAGTTCTTCCTGACCATGGAAACCGGCGCGAAGGACTACCAGAAACACAATGCCTCCCAGTTCGACCTGATCACCAACGGCATCAAGGACGAGACCGATACTGCGAACCAGATCCGCATCGTCGAACAGATGATCGTCTCGAAGGTCGATGCGATCGTGCTGGCACCGGCTGATTCGAAGGCGCTGGTGCCGGTCGTCAAGAAGGCCATCGACGCGGGCATCATCGTCGTGAATATCGACAATCGGCTCGACCCGGACGTGCTCAAGTCGAAAGACCTGAACGTGCCGTTTGTCGGCCCGGATAACCGCAAGGGCGCGCAGAAGGTCGGCGACTATCTGGCCAAAAAGCTGAAGGCGGGCGATGAAGTCGGCATTATCGAAGGCGTGTCGACCACTACCAACGCGCAACAACGCACGGCGGGCTTCAAGGACGCCATGCAGACCGTCGGCGCGAAGGTCGTGTCGGTGCAGTCGGGCGAATGGGAAATCGACAAGGGCAATGCGGTGGCGTCGGCCATGCTCAACGAGTATCCGAACCTGAAGGCGCTCCTGGCCGGCAACGACAATATGGCGATCGGCGCGGTCTCGGCCGTACGCGCGGCCGGCAAGCAGGGCAAGGTAATGGTGGTCGGCTACGACAACATCAACGCGATCAAGCCGATGCTCAAAGACGGTCGCGTGCTCGCTACCGCCGACCAGTACGCCGCCAAGCAGGCCGTGTTCGGTATCGACACCGCGTTGAAGGCGATCAGCGAACACAAGAAGCAGTCGCAGTTGTCCGGCGTGGTGGAAACGCCGTGCGACCTCGTGACCAGGTAAGCGTCGGGTGGCAGGTATCGAAATATGCACCGCAAGAAGCACCACAAGAAGCACCGCAATACGCCGGAGCACGCGGGTTCGCGCTCACGCCGCTGCATGCTGAATGCATGGCGGAAGACAAGCGAATCCGCGTCAATTCAATAAACGCTCAAGAAACCTCCTGCGCCGCCGTTAAATCCAGAGGTAAGCGACAAGGCTGCCGGCACGCGGCTCGGCTTTTCGAATTACCTGGGGGCCTCGCCGGCGGGCTGCTGGCGATGAGCGTGCTGTTCTCGCTGCTGGGTCGCCTTTCTGACGTGCGAGACGTTCAGCGCGATCGCCAATCAGTGCGGTAAAGCAAGTATTCATGGGTGTGGTCTGTCTTCGAGGAAGACGTCCGGTGGGTCGCCAGATGGCGTGGCCGGCGGGAACAACAGGCAGGAGAGCAACAGGTTATGGCGACGATCAAGGATGTAGCGGCCGTGGCAGGCGTGTCGTTCACGACGGTATCGCACGTGGTGAACAACTCACGGCCGGTGTCGGCCGACGTGCGCGCGAAGGTCGAGCACGCGATCCGTCAGCTTCACTATGTACCGTCGGCGGTGGCCCGCTCGCTCAAGGCGCGGGCGACGGCGACGATCGGTCTGGTGGTGCCGAACAGCACGAACCCGTATTTCGCGGAGATGGCGCGTGGTATCGAAGATGGTTGCTCGCGCAACGGCTACTGCCTGTTCTTCTGCAATTCCGACGACGATCCGGCCAAGCAGCGTAACTATCTGCGCGTGCTGCAGGAAAAGCGCATCGACGGACTGATCGTCGCCTCCGCAGGCGACGACGCGGTACTGGCGCAGGCGCTTGCCGACGCCCGCGAGCCGCTGGTCGTCGTGGACCGCAATATCGAAGGCGTGAACGCGGATCTGGTGCAGATCGACCACGAGAAGGGCGGCTATCTTGCGACGCGTCATCTGCTCGAACTGGGGCATGTGCGGATCGGCTGCATCACCGGACCCGTGAAGACGGCGGTGAGCGCCATGCGGTTACATGGCTTCATCCGCGCCATGACCGAGCGCGGTATCGAGATTCCGGCCGGTGCGATCGTCGAAAGCGATTTTTCGGGAATGGGCGGCCATCGCGCGGCGGGACAGCTGTTCGACACGGTGAAGCCGTCGGCGATTTTTGCCGGCAACGACATGATGGGCATCGGCGCGCTGCGCGCCGCGGCGGAGCGCAATATCAGCGTGCCGCGCGATTGCTCGATCATCGGTTTCGACGATATCGAACTGGGACGATTCACCTATCCGGCGCTCTCGACGGTCGGGCAGTCGGTCCGCGCGCTCGGCGATATGGCCGCGCAGACGTTGATCGAACGCATTGCCGGGACGTCGTCAGGCAGTCCGCGCGCGCTGGGTCGCCGGCGGGTCGTGTCGCCGCGCCTGATCGTGCGTGAATCGACCGCAACATGGGCCGGCGTGGCGAGGCGCGATCTGGCGGCCTGATATCGATCATTGCGTTGCGGGGCGCGAGCTGGAAGGCTTCGCGTCCGGTCTTCCGTGCTGTTTTTTGTGGTCTGCTGAATCGTGCGCGAAAGTTGGGCACAGACTCCGGCGTGATCCCTTCGCGGCCGTCTTCAAGCGCGCCATTGCGCTCCCCCGGTCGAGAGTCCCGTTTTGAACCCCGCCTGCATCCGTTTCGCCTATCCGCGTTCGGCCTTTCGAGCCGCCTGAATTCAATTTCCCGAATGCCCAAAACGCTGCGTGATCTGCGCATGAGCACGGCGTGTCAGCGCTTTGTAATTTCTTCCAATTGCTTACAACGTCTTTCTTCATACCATATAAATCCTTCAAGTATGCAGATCGGATGCCGTAAACAGGGCTATTAGAGCGCCGCCTCAAATCAGCGCCAAGTACGCAGAGCCACACGCTACCCCGCGCTGCGCACGCAGCCTCTTATTTGTTAAGTACAGGAACGAGCATGTTGAACAAAGGCATCACGATCAAGGCGCGGATTGGCCTCACGATGGCTTTCCTCGCCGCGCTGCTGGTCGCCATTGGCGTTTTCGGTCTGTTCGGCATGAGCCGTTCGAACCTCGCTTACCAGGATACGTTCACCAACGCAATGCCGAGCGCGGTCGATATCGGCAACGCCGAGCTCTTTGCGGCGCGCGAACGGCTGGCGCTCGACCGGGCCGCGCTCATGATCGGCTCGCCGGACGTTTCGGCCACGCTCGAGCGCGCGCGTGCGATGCGCGTCACGTCCGACATGTGGTGGAAAAAGTATATGGACCTGCCGCGCGACGCTGAGGAAGACCGTCTCGCGCAGGACGTCATCGCCAAACGCGACGCGTTGCATCAGCAGTTGGACTCGTTTGCGGCGATCGTCGCGGCGAACGACCAGAGCAAGATCGTCGACGGCGCCAAGCGCCTGCAGGTGGCGTACAACGACCTCGCCAATGCCGACGATGCGCTGCGCAAGTTCCAGTTCGACTCGGCCAGGCAAGGGTATGACTCCGCGCAAAGCAGCTTCGAGGTGTTCCGTATGGTGAGCGCCGGCGCACTGCTGGTCGGCGTGCTCGCCGCCGTGCTGTCCTACCTGACGCTCAGCCGCGCGATTGCCCGCCCGCTCGACGCCGCCCTCGGTCATTTCGACGCGATCTCCGCGGGCGATCTGCGCCGCCCGGTCGTGGTCACGTCGCGCGACGAAATGGGGCTGTTGCTCGAAGGCATCGCCAAAATGCAGCGCAGCCTCACCGAAACGGTGCGTACGGTGCGCAGCGGTAGTGAATCGATTGCGACGGCCACACGCCAGATCGCAGCCGGCAATATCGATCTGTCCTCGCGAACGGAAGAGCAGGCGTCGGCGTTGCAGGAAACCGCGTCGAGCATGGAAGAGCTGACCGGCACGGTCAAGCAGAACGCCGACAACGCTCGCCAGGCGAGCTCGCTGGCGGCCAATGCGTCCGAGATTGCCAACAAGGGCAGCGCGGTGGTCAGCCAGGTGGTCGGCACGATGGGTGACATCAATCAGAGCTCGGCGAAGATTGCCGACATCATCTCGATCATCGAAGGGATTGCGTTCCAGACCAACATCCTGGCCCTGAATGCGGCCGTGGAAGCGGCGCGGGCCGGCGAAGAAGGGCGCGGATTCGCGGTGGTGGCAGGCGAAGTGCGCAGCCTCGCGCAACGTTCGTCGGCGGCGGCCAAGGAAATCAAGGAACTGATCGATACCTCGGTGGAGCGCGTGCAGTCCGGCTCGGCGCTGGTCGACGAAGCCGGCCGCACCATGACCGAGATCATCGGTGCGGTGCAGCGCGTGACTGACATCATGGGCGAGATCGCGGCAGCCTCGGAAGAGCAAAGCAGCGGCATCGACCAGGTGGCGCGTGCCGTCACGCAGATGGACGAGGTGACGCAGCAGAACGCCGCGCTGGTTGAAGAAGCGGCCGCAGCAGCGTCTTCGCTCGAAGATCAGGCCGGCAAGCTGCGTACCGCGGTCGCGGTGTTCCAGCTCGAAGAAAGCGGCTTCAAGGCGCCAGTGAGCGCGGCGCCGAAGCGCGTGAGCGCGCCGGTTCGCCGCCCGGCGGCGGCACGCAAAGTGTCACGTGCCGTGTCACATTCCGCGTCACAAGCCACCCCGGTAGCCAGGACGTCTGCTGCGCCCGCAGCGACACAGGCACCCGCTGCCGCCGCGCCGACGAAGACACCGGCCAAGGCAGTGGCGAGCGCCGGCAGCGACCAGGATTGGGAAACCTTCTGATCGATGCAACATTCGTTCCCGATGATGCATTAGACAGAACCACGCTTGTGCGGATCGGCCGCATGACGACAAAGACCGCGATTGCGCATGCAACCGCGGTCTTTTTTCATGGTCTGCGGACTAAGTAACGTTCGCAAGCGTTGTCTACACCCTGGCAAGCGTCGTGATCCGGTACATTGACGGGCGCGACTACCGCTTGTACCGGCAACCTCGCCGCCACAGGCAGTCAGCGCGCGGACCGTGAGCCCGCTTTTCCCAACTGCTGCAACTCAGCGCGGCAACCCAACGCTCAACGCGCCAGCCATAAAGGACCGACATGACGCCATACGACCTCGCGCACCGCCTCGTCGAAGCCCGCCGGCAGCATCGCCCGATCGATGCGCCCCCACCCGACAGCCTGCCGCCTGACGCGGCAACCGCGTACGCGATCCAGCAGGCCGTCATCGTGGGCCTCGGCGACTCGACGGGTGCGTGGAAGATCGGCGCCAGAGCGCCCGGCGGGGCTGCCGGAGGCGCGCCGATTCCGGCTTCGCTGGTGTTGCCGTCGCCCGCGCGGGTGGCCCATGCCGGCTTTTTCCGGGTGTTGGTGGAGTTGGAGGTCGCCTTTCGTTTCGCCGAGGCGATCGAACCGCGCGGCCGGGCTTATGCGCGCGACGAGGTGCTGTCCAAGGTTGGCGTCGTGCTGCCGACCATCGAGATCGTCGATAGCCGCTTTGCCGAGTGGCCCAATGTCGCGCCGCTCGCGCAACTGGCCGACGCACAGAACAACGGCGCATTGATCACCGGTCATCCGGTTGCTTATGCGGGCCTTGCACGCAGCTTCGATTTCGTATCGCCCGAACTCGAGCTGAGTGTCGACGGCCACTCGCTGGTGCCCGAAGCCACGGGCAATCCGGCGGGCGATCCGCGTGAACTGCTGGTGTGGTTCGTCAACCATTGCGCCGCCATGGGCATCACCATCGAGCCGGAATGGACGCTCACCACCGGTTCGTACGTCGGTGCGCACAATGTGGACAAACCAGGCATCGTGCGCGGCCACATCGACGGCCTTGGGGAAGTGGAGATTGAACTGACCTGAGCGTGTCACCGTGTACTTGTAACGGCGCGCTTGTGAGGGGCCGCTTGTAAGCGTCGCGCTTGTAACCGTCGCGCTTGTAACCGTCGATTACCAGGCATCAGGCAAACGGCTGCCCACGGGCGGCCGTTTTACATTTGCCGCCGCATCTGCACTGCGCGCTTAGCCGTATACACCTATCAAGCGAGCCGATGCGCTGCCGTGATCCAGTTATACATGCGGCTAACCATGTCGCCGACGCGGTTAATAAGCGAGGCAGGCATGGGCGGCAAGCACGCGGCAACGCACCGCACTTCAGGCGAAATAGTGCGGAACAATACCGCCGTGCGTTGACGAACCGCTTGACGATGCGCCGGTGAACCGGGTCTCAGGTCAGCACGGCGAACGAACATGTAACACAGCGCATGTCGCTGTAGACCAAACGGCGATGCCGTGCGTTGATGAAAAAAGGTCCCGGGCATGGAAAGCGCCTGACGTCCGCGCTCGATGCAAGAAAGTGTGCGCGTGCAGACAGGCCGTCCGGTAGAGCAGTGAGATCGTTCGATGAACGAGACGATTCGTGTAACGGAGCATGGCGAGCCATGCTGAGCAGTATGGCGAGCAGAGAGCGTTGGAGAGGCAGCAAAGTGGGCCGGCAATCGCTGCGCATTCGCTGTGATGTGAGCGGAAGATTGTAGGTGAGCGAATCTGTGTTTCCAAGTGAGGAATGTTGGGAGGCGGGTACGGCGCGATTTTCGCAACGTAGTTCGTGAAAAAAAATTTAAAAGGGTTTAGGATGAATTCGAGCGATGTCGTTTCCGAATAGCGCGCCGCGCACGACATCGGTCTAGACTTCGGCGAGGAGGTAGCATGGATATCTACAGCAGTTTCGCGACCCGCTTCGAGAAAACGCGAGAAGATGAACTCTCGCTCGAGGAGTATCTCGCGCTCTGCAAAGACAATCCCGCCGCGTACGCTACGGCTGGCGAACGCATGTTGACGGCAATCGGTGAACCAGAACAGATCGACACTCGCAACGATCCGCGCATGTCGCGTATCTTCGCGAACAAGGTCATCAAGGTATACCCCGCATTCCGTGAGTTCTACGGAATGGAAGAGGTGATCGAGCAGGTGGTCGCCTACTTCCGGCACTCGGCCCAGGGGCTTGAAGAAAAGAAACAGATTCTGTATCTGCTGGGACCGGTCGGCGGCGGTAAATCGTCGATCGCGGAACGGCTGAAGCAACTCATGGAACGCGTGCCGTTCTACTCGATCAAGGGCTCGCCCGTGAATGAGTCGCCTCTCGGTCTGTTCGATTACGACGAGGACGGTCCGATCCTCGAAGAGCAATACGGTATTCCACGCCGCTACCTGAAAAACATTCTGAGCCCGTGGGCGGTGAAACGCCTGCACGAATACAACGGCGACATCCGCAAATTCCGCGTGGTGCGCCGCTACCCGTCGATCCTTCGTCAGATCGGTATCGCCAAGACCGAACCGGGTGACGAAAACAATCAGGACATTTCGTCGCTGGTCGGTAAGGTCGACATCCGCAAGCTCGAACAGTACGCCCAGGACGATGCGGACGCATACAGCTACTCCGGTGGCCTGTGCCTTGCGAACCAGGGCTTGCTCGAGTTCGTCGAAATGTTCAAGGCGCCGATCAAGGTCTTGCACCCGTTGCTTACCGCGACTCAGGAAGGCAACTTCAAGGGCACGGAAGGCTTCGGCGCGATCCCGTTCGACGGCGTGATCCTCGCCCACTCGAACGAGTCGGAATGGAAGGCATTCCGTAACAACCGCAACAACGAAGCACTGCTCGACCGGATCTTCGTCGTGAAGGTGCCGTACTGCCTGCGCTACGGCGAAGAGGTCAAGATCTACGAGAAGCTGCTGCGCAATTCGTCGCTGGCCAGTGCGATATGCGCGCCAGGTACGTTGAAGATGATGGCTCAGATGTCGGTGCTCACGCGCTTGCAGGAGCCGGAAAATTCCAGCTTGTTCTCGAAGATGCAGGTGTACGACGGCGAGAATCTCAAGGACACCGATCCGAAGGCCAAGTCGTATCAGGAGTACCGTGATTTCGCGGGCGTGGATGAAGGGATGACCGGCGTGTCGACCCGCTTCGCGTTCAAGATCCTGTCACGCGTATTCAACTTCGATTCGACGGAAGTCGCGGCGAATCCGGTGCACCTGATGTACGTGCTCGAACAGCAGATCGAGCGCGAGCAGTTCCCACCGGAAACCGAGCAGAAGTATCTCTCGTTCATCAAGGACGTGCTGGCATCGCGCTATGCCGAATTCATCGGCAAGGAGATTCAGACCGCGTATCTGGAGTCGTATTCCGAGTATGGTCAGAATATTTTCGATCGCTACGTGACGTATGCGGACTTCTGGATTCAGGATCAGGAGTTCCGCGACCACGACACCGGCGAGAGTTTCGACCGCGCGGCGCTGAACGCCGAACTGGAGAAGATCGAGAAACCTGCGGGCATCAGCAACCCGAAGGACTTCCGCAACGAGATCGTGAACTTCGTGCTGCGTGCGCGGGCTGCGAATGCGGGGAAGAATCCCGCGTGGATCAGCTACGAGAAGCTGCGCGTCGTGATCGAAAAGAAGATGTTCTCGAACACGGAAGAGCTGTTGCCGGTGATCTCGTTCAACGCCAAGGGCTCGGCGGAAGAGCAACGCAAGCACGAAGACTTCGTCAACCGTATGGTGACGAAGGGCTATACGCCGAAGCAGGTGCGCTTGCTGTGTGATTGGTATCTGCGCGTGCGCAAGTCGTCATGATACGCACTGCGTGCCGCCCGCGCGGTCCAACCGCGCGGGCACCTTGCGAGACGCAAGTTGCGTGGACATAGCGTTGCGTTTGCAGACATGCTTATTGCAACGTGCGTCTCGCGCAGCGGAAATACTGGAGACCGGGCGTGCTTCATCAAATCATCGACCGCAGGTTAGCTGGTAAGAACAAGAGCATTGCAAACCGCGAGCGTTTTTTGCGTCGCGTTAAAAACTACATTCGTCGCGCCGTCTCGGAAGCGGTTCGCGATCGCAGCATCAAGGATATTCAGAACACCCAGAGCATCACTATCCCGCGCAAGGACATCGCGGAACCGTCGTTCCGGCATGGTCCCGGCGGCAAGCGGGAAATGGTGCATCCAGGCAATTCCGACTACATCCGCGGCGACAAGATCCAGCGCCCGCAAGGGGGCGGCGGCGGAGGTGGGGGCAACCAGGCGAGCAACGAGGGCGAGGGTCAGGATGACTTCGTGTTCGAGCTGAGCCGCGAAGAATTCATGCAGTATTTCTTCGACGACCTCGAACTGCCGCGTCTCGTCAAAACCCATCTGATGGCCGTGCCCACGTGGAAAAGCATCCGCGCCGGCTGGGCGGCCGAAGGCACGCCAAACAATATCGACGTGGTCCGTTCGCTGCGCAGCGCGCTCGGCCGCCGGATTGCGCTTGGTGCGCCGCTCGTCAATCAGTTGCACGAGATGGAACGGCAACTCGAAGAGATGAAGGCCGATCCGGACGACCGTCGCGACGAGATCAAACTGCTCGAAGAGGAAATCCACCATTTGCGCGGACGCATCTGGCGCATTCCGTTTATCGATCCGTTCGATCTGCGCTACGTGAACCGGGTGAAGCAGCCTACGCCGTCCAGTCAGGCGGTGATGTTCTGTCTGATGGATGTGTCCGGTTCCATGGACGAGCAGCGCAAGGATCTCGCCAAGCGCTTTTTTATCCTGCTGTATCTGTTCCTCAAGCGTAACTACGAAAAGATCGAGGTAGTGTTCATCCGCCACCATACGCGCGCTGAAGAAGTCGACGAAGACACGTTCTTTCATTCGACGGAAAGCGGCGGCACGGTGGTGTCGAGCGCGCTGGAGCTGATGCAGAAGGTGATGGACGAGCGCTATTCGCCGACTGAATGGAATATTTACGGCGCTCAGGCTTCTGACGGCGACAATTGGACCGACGATTCGCCCAAGTGCCGCAAGATACTTTCGGATGACATCCTGGAGAAGGTGCGCTATTTTGCGTATATCCAGGTTACGCCGGAAGAGCAGAACCTGTGGCTCGAATATGCACAGTTGGCGCTGAGCCAGCCGCACATGGCGATGAAGAAGGTCGAGACCGCGGCTGACATTTATCCGGTGTTTCGGGAGTTGTTTGAAAAGCAGGTGGCGTCTTCATGACGGCAAAGCGCCTGCACAACGAAGCGCGCGGCGAGCAGCCGGCGCGCGGGAAAGGCGTGCCGCAGCAGCAACAGTCGGGGCATGCCGAGGCGAAGGCGGACGATGATGTGGGCGCCGCCGCAGCCGGAGCAGTCGACGCCGCTGCAGCACGGGGACACACCGGAACGCCCACTGAGGGGCAAAGGGAAGTCCGTATGAACGTAGCCGATAGACGGCCTCTGCCGTGCCCGTCCGACTGGACCTTCGAATTGATCGAAGAGTACGACTCGCATATTGCCCGTGTTGCAGAGCAATATGAACTCGACGTGTATCCGATCCAGCTCGAACTCATCAGCGCCGAACAGATGATGGACGCGTACGCGTCCGTCGGCATGCCGGTGAACTACCGTCACTGGTCGTTCGGCAAACACTTTCTCTCCACCGAAAAGAGCTACCGTCGCGGGCAGATGGGGCTGGCGTATGAGATCGTCATCAATTCGAACCCTTGCATCGCGTACCTGATGGAAGAGAACACGATGACGATGCAGGCGCTCGTCATCGCGCACGCGGCCTATGGCCACAACTCGTTTTTCAAGGGCAACTATCTTTTCAAGCTGTGGACGGATGCGCACGCGATCATCGATTACCTCGTGTATGCGAAGAATTACATCGCCGAGTGCGAGGAGCGCTTCGGGCTCGACCGGGTGGAGGAACTGCTCGACTCGTGCCATGCGTTGATGAATTACGGCGTGGACCGTTACAAACGTCCGCAGAAACTGTCGCTGGAAAAGGAGTTTGCGGCGCGCCGCGAGCGTGAGGCTTATCTGCAATCGCAGGTCAACGAACTGTGGCGCACCTTGCCGACCCGGCATACGCCGTTGCCGGAGGAAACCGAGGATCGGTATCCGCCGGAGCCGCAGGAAAATCTGCTGTATTTCGCGGAGAAGAACGCGCCGTTGCTCGAGCCGTGGGAGCGGGAAGTGATCCGCATCGTGCGCAAGGTCGGTCAGTATTTCTATCCGCAGCGGCAAACCCAGGTCATGAACGAAGGCTGGGCGACGTTCTGGCACTACACCTTGCTCAACACCATGTACGCCCAGGGCAAGCTGGAAGACGGCTTCATGATGGAGTTTCTCCATTCGCACAGCAATGTGGTCTACCAGCCGCCGGTCACGAAACCGTACTACAGCGGCATCAACCCGTATGCGCTCGGCTTTTCGATGATGAGCGATATCCGCCGGATCTGCGAATCACCAACGGAGGAGGACCGCAAGTGGTTCCCCGAACTGGCCGGCAGCCCGTGGCTACCCGCGATGCACTATGCGATGCGCAACTTCAAGGACGAGAGTTTCGTCGCGCAGTATCTGTCACCGCATCTGATCCGCGAGATGCGTCTGTTCTCGGTGCTGGACGACGACATGCGCGATGCGCTCGAAGTGTCGGCGATTCATGACGACAGCGGGTATCAGTACGTGCGTCAGGCGTTGTCGCGGCAGTACGACATGCATCATCGGGAGCCGAATATCCAGGTGTGGGCGGTGAATACGCGGGGCGACCGGAGCCTGACGCTGCGGCATTTCATGAGCGACAACCGGCATCTGTCCGGCGATAGCGATGAGGTGCTCAAGCACATGGCGCGCTTGTGGCAGTTCGACGTCTACCTGGAAAGCGTCGATGAGAATGGCACGGTGAGGAAGCGGTATGAATGTAAATACGTGCCGCCGGCGATAAGAGTTTGAGTTGGCTTGGCCTTGTCGTATGGAGGCTGGGTTTTTGATCTGTCCGAAGCCCCTGTTTGTCTGTGACGAACAGGGGCTTTTGTCACCCGGAGTCTGGCAGGTCGCCTCGCCTCCATTTTTCAGTAATTTGTGAAAAAGTACTGAAAAAACCACAGGCTGGCATTTTTCAGTAAAATATAAAAAATTACTGAAAGATCCTATGCCGTCTTTTCCTCTCTTCGAGCAGCAAGAACAAGCCTACTGCTCCCAGTTCGCCAACATCGAACAGGCCGCCGCCACTCAGGACAAGGTCCTGATGGGCGCGCCCGGAACGGTTATCGAACATAAACGGGGCGGGGCCATCTACTACGCCCGTCAGTACATGGGGCCGGAAGGCAAGAAGCAGGAGGAGGGCCTTGGCGGTCCCAAGGGTGATCCAGAGGTGGATAGCCGGGTAGAGGAGGTGCGGCAACGCATCGATCTGAGCAAGGATCTGATCTCGCGAATCCGCGATCTCGGCAAGCTGGGTTTTCAACTGGCAGACAACAAAACCTATGCTACCGTCGGCGTTCTTTACAATTACGGCCTTTTCGAGGCCGGGGCTGTGCTGGTCGGCTCGCACGCTTACGCCGTGATTCTCAACTCGCTCGGCATCAAGGCCGTCTCATACGAGACCGAGGACATCGATATCGCGCGCCGGCATCAGCTCGCGCTCGTCAACCTTCCCGAAGGCGGACTGCTCGCGATGCTGAAGGAGACCGGCATTAACTTCGTGCCGGTCCCTTCCATGAAACGCGGCGAGGCGTCCACATCGTTTACAGAAGCAGGGAAGTCGCGCTTTCATGTCGACTTGCTGGTTCCATCGCATGACGATTCGTTTCCCACGGTGCCTGTGGTCGAGCTCAATGCGCATGCCACGGGCTTGCCGTATCTGGCCTACCTGCTAGGCCGGTCCCAGACTGGAACGCTCGTGTCACGGCATGGCGCCGTGCCCGTACGCGTGCCTGACGCGGCCCGCTTTGCCATCCATAAACTACTCGTGTCGCGGCTGCGAACGAACACGCTCGTCAAGTCGCAAAAGGACGTGCGCCAGGCGTCGGTATTGCTGGCCATGCTCGGCGAACATCGCACCGGCGACATCGAAGACGCCTGCGCCGAACTTCCGCGATCGGCGCGCGCACTCGTGCGCCGCACCTTGCCTGAAGTCGAAGCGCTAATGCGCGACGCTCACGAAGCCGGGCTCGAAGAGCTTGCAACGAGCCTCTCGGGATAGTCCCTAACAACCCCCCATCTTTCCCTTGCGATTCTGTAAAATTCGCGCACGCGCGCTAGAGGTGCCACCGCGGTACCTCGATGCGCGTGTTGTGAAGGCGGCGCCACGACCGCTACCTCCGTTTAAAGACAAGGAAAGACAACAGCATGACCGACCTGACCGACCAAACCGTGGCCACGACTTACGACGCGCGCGACACCCGGCGCCGCATCTTCGCGATCGTTGGCGCCTCATCGGGCAATCTAGTCGAGTGGTTCGACTTCTACGTGTACTCGTTCTGCGCGCTGTACTTCGCGCCTGCCTTCTTCCCGAACGGCAACACCACCACCCAGTTGCTCAACACCGCCGGCGTCTTCGCCGCGGGCTTCCTGATGCGCCCGATCGGCGGCTGGTTCTTCGGCCGGCTGGCTGACACACGCGGGCGCAAGACCGCGATGATGGTGTCGGTGTTCATGATGTGCGGCGGCTCGCTCGTGATCGCGGTGTTGCCCACGTATGCGCAGATCGGCGCATTGGCGCCGGCGCTGCTGCTGGTCGCGCGCCTGTTCCAGGGCCTGTCGGTGGGCGGTGAGTACGGCACCAGCGCCACCTATATGAGTGAAGTTGCGCTCAAGGGCCGTCGCGGGTTCTTCGCATCGTTCCAGTACGTCACGCTGATTGGCGGGCAGTTGTGCGCGCTGCTGGTGCTGGTGGTTCTGCAACAAACGCTCTCCACCGAAGAACTGAAAGCGTGGGGCTGGCGCGTGCCGTTCGTGATCGGCGCGCTGGCGGCGCTGGTCGCGCTGTATCTGCGCAAATCGCTCGAAGAAACCACAACAGCCGAGACGCGCCAACGCAAGGAAGCCGGCACGCTGCGAGGCTTGTGGTTGCACAAGGGTGCATTCGCGACGGTGCTCGGCTTTACGGCCGGCGGCTCGCTGATTTTTTACACGTTCACCACGTACATGCAAAAGTACCTGGTCAACACGGCCGGTATGCACGCCAAAACGGCCAGCAACGTGATGACCGCGGCGCTGTTCGTCTACATGGTGATGCAGCCGGCGTTCGGCGCGTTGTCGGATCGCATCGGCCGCCGTCGTTCGATGCTGTTCTTCGGCTTCTTCGCGACCATCGGCACCGTGCCGCTGCTGCACGCGTTGAAAGACGTGACGAGCCCGTATGCGGCCTTCGGCCTCGTGGTGGTGGCGCTGGCGATCGTCAGCTTCTATACGTCGATCAGCGGCCTGATCAAGGCCGAAATGTTCCCGCCGGAAGTGCGCGCGCTGGGCGTAGGGTTGTCGTATGCGGTGGCCAATGCGATCTTCGGCGGCTCGGCGGAATACGTCGCGCTGTGGCTGAAATCGGTGGGCAGCGAGTCGACGTTCTACTGGTATGTGACCGTGCTGTGCGCGATCGCCGGCATCGTGTCGCTGCGCATGCGCGATCCTTCGAAAGAAGGCTATCTGCGCAACGAGCCTTGAGCTTAAGCTTGAGAGATACGCTCGAACAGCGCGCATGAGCGCTCTTTGAGAACGGCGGTTCGGGGCAACCCGGCCGCCGTTTTTTTATCCCGCCAGCAAGCACGGCAAGCACGGCGCGGAGCGCACGCTCAAGCCACCACGATCTCCGTTCCCAGCGCATGAAGCAGGTCGCGCAGCGACTCGGCTTGCGCCATCTTCGCATCGCTGCGCAAATGAATCTGCACGGCGCGCCCCGCGATCCCATCGACGGGATGCGCAAGCCACAACTCCACGGCAAGCCCCAATCCTTCCGGCTGATTGACGACGACCGGCTCGATCACACGCGGCTTGAAACAGGCACTGTCGGACATGGCGATTAACCTCCGGGCTGATGACGGTTCGAGGTCTATCCTAATCAGCCGCACGTGCAAGCCCAAGCGACAAATACGCGTTTGCTAATGAGTGGATGCTTAGCAGAAAACGCGCTTATTACAGGCGCATTTCTTGGTTCGGAGCGCGCTGCGTCGCTGCTAATGTGACGCCCATGCGTGGCCATCGGTTGCACCTCGCGCTTGCGACAGATTTACGACGGATATCGCCGACACGCATCCGTTTCTGAAACATCGCGCGCATATTGAACAAGCATCACGCACAAACCAGGAGATCCATAAAAATGAAATCGAAAATACTCGCTGCCTGGTTAATGACACTGACGGGACTCTCGCTGACGGTGCCGGGGCTCGCCTATGCCGACCGTCTCGACGACATCAGGAAGGCCGGCGTACTGCGCGTCGCGACTTTCGACAGCAATCCGCCGTTCGGTTACGTCGACGCAACCAGCAATCATATTGTCGGTCTGGATGTCGACTACGCGAAGGCGCTCGCCGACAAGCTCGGCGTGAAACTCGAACTGCAGCCAACCAATCCGGCCAACCGCATTCCGTTCCTGACTTCGAAGAAAGTGGACCTGGTGCTCGCCAACTTCACGATCACCGACGAGCGCGCCAAACAGGTCGATTTCAGCATTCCGTATTTCTCGTCGGGCCAGCAGTTCCTGGCGAAGAAGGGCGTGCTGAAGTCGACGGATCAGATCAACAGCCTGCGAGTGGGGGCGGACAAGGGCACCACCAACGAGATCACGCTGCGAGAGAAATTCCCGCAAGCCACGATCGTCGCATACGACGACACGCCATTCGCGTTCGCGGCTCTGCGCGCGGGCAACGTGCAGGCGATCACGCAGGATGGTCCGAAGCTGGTCGGTCTGCTCGCCAACGTGCCGGACAAGCAGAACTACGAGATTCCGGCGTTCACGATCTCGAACGACTACATGGGTGTCGGGATCCCGAAGGGCGAGACGCGCCTGGTCGGCTTCGTGAACGACACGCTGAAGGGACTGGAAGCCGACGGCTCGGCCGCGACGATCTACAACCGCTGGTTCGGTCCGCAAACGAAGACCCCGCTCGCGCGCATCTTCAAGATCGGCGACAGGACCTGACCGCCGTGTCGCTGTAGCACCCGGCAATGAACGGGCACGTTGGCGACGTGCCCGTCGGCGGTTTCGAAAGAAGCAGGTTTCAGGAACCAGGTTCAAAGATGCAAGCGTGGCTCGCTCCAAAGTATCTGATGTGGCTGTGGCAAGGCTTCGGTGTCACCGTCGGTCTCGCGTTGACGGTGGCGCTGGCGGCCACGGTGTCCGGCTTCGTGCTGGCGATCGCGCGTCATGCGCGGTATGGCTGGGTGCGCCGCGCAACGGCCACGTATGTGCTGGTGTTTCGCAACACGCCGTTGCTGGTGCAACTGTTCTTCTGGTACTTCGGCGCGGCCACGCTGATGCCTGACGCGTTGATGCAATGGCTGAACACGCCGCATGGCATGCACCTCGGTACGTACGCGTTGCGCTGGCCGTCGTTCGAGTTTGTCGCCGGGTGGGTCGGGCTTACGTGCTATACGGCGGCTTTCATTGCCGAGGAGTTCCAGGCGGGTTTGCGCGGCGTGCCGGGTGGTCAGCATGCCGCGGCCGCGGCCCTTGGCCTCACGCCGTTGCAGGCGTTCCGCTACGTCGTTTTGCCGCAAGCGGTGCGCATTTCGCTGCCGCCGCTTTTCGGCCAATACATGAACCTCGTGAAAAATTCATCGCTGACCATGGCGATCGGTCTTGCCGAACTGTCGTACGCGTCGCGTCAGGTCGAGACGGAGAGCTTTAAGACTTTCGAGGCGTTCGGCGTGGCAACCGTGTTGTATATCGCCGCCATCGCGTTGATCGAAGCCGTCTCGCATACGGTGGCGCATGCGCGTGACCGTTCATTTTCGGGGCGCTGAACATGACATGGTCGCTGTTCGCCCATAACCTGCCGTATCTGCTGGTCGGCGCATTTCCGCAAGGACCGCTCGGTGGCGCGGCGCTCACGCTGGTGCTGGCATTGTGTTCCGCGCTTGCATCGACCGTGTTCGGCGTCGCGGGTGGGATTGCGCTGGCGTTGGTAGGGCGCATCGCCCGTGTGCCGTTGCTGCTCGTGATCTGTTTCTTCCGCGCGATTCCGGTGTTAATGCTGATTTTCTGGACGTATTTCCTGTTGCCGATGGTCTTCCATGTCGATGTGCCCGGACTCGCAACGGTCGTCTGCGCGCTCTCGCTGATCGGCGGTGCGTACCTCGCGCACTCGGTGCACGCAGGCATTCGTGCGGTCGGCGACGGTCAGTGGCAAGCCGGGCTGTCGCTCGGTCTCACACGTATGCAAACGCTGCGCTATGTGTCGCTGCCGCAGGCGATGCGCATCATGGCGCCGTCGTTCGTGAATCAATGGGTGTCGCTGGTAAAGGACACCTCGCTCGCGTATATCGTCGGCGTCGGCGAGTTGTCGTTCGTCGCGACGCAGGTCAGCAATCGGCTGATGGTGTACCCCGTGCAGATCTTCCTGTTCGTCGGCTTCATCTATCTTGTGTTGTGCACGGCGCTTGACCGCATCGCCACTTATGCGTTGACGCGGCGCAGGCGCATCGTGCGGCCACGCGCACCGGCCGCCACCCAGGCATTGTCTGGCGACTGACCGGCTAGCCGTAAAGCTTTACAGCCGCAGCGATGATTGTCCGACGATCGAACTGATGGAACGCGCTGCGGCGAAGGAACGGACAATCGCGTCCAGCTGCGGCAGCGTCAGATCATTTCGGATCGGTCGGTCACCAGGTCCGTGACGAGCTCCGTCACGGCGGCGGCCGGCTCGGCAATGACAGCCGGCGCTGCCGCGACCACCGCCGCCACCGCTGCGCGCTGCCGCACGCTCACGGTCGCACGTGAGAGCAGGAGCAGGTGATAATAGAGTCGCGTGCTGAAACCATAGTTGTAGGCGAACAGATGCGTGAGGGCGATCTTCAACCCGGGCACGATCTGGCGATTTTTCGCATGAACCGAGACGACGATCGGCGCGAGACGGCGCAACGCCAGCTTGCGTGACGGTTCCAGTTGCGCTGGCAGTTTCAGCGCCTTGACGAACGCATACGCACTGACGGTCGCGGCAATCGCCGTACCGCGCGTGCTATGCGAGATCGAGGTCGCAGTCTTCCGATATACCGACACGTATTCGTGCAGATAAAACACCTCGCGCGCCGCGAGACAGAGTTCGGTGCCGAACACGAAATCGCAGCACATGCCGTACTGGTCGCTGTAGCCGATCCGTTTGACAAGGTCCGCGTTCGCCATCCAGCCGTTGTTCGGGAACATCTGGATCAGCCCGGTTCTGCCCGGCAAAGCTTGCAAGCCTTCAGCGTCCCTGATGCGTCGAAACGCGGTGTTCAGGCGTGCACTGCCCTCGAAGTCGACGGCGCCGGTGTGATCGGCCTCGTACTGATCGGCGAAGGCCACTTCGAGCTGCGGATGAAGCTTCCATAGCGACACCAGCTTTTCGACGCCGTCGGTGGTGAGCAGGTCGTCGTCGTGAATCAGCAGGATCTTGTCGCCGCGTGCGCGCGCGAACAGGTTCGCGACGTTGCGCGCCTGGCCGAGCGGCGGCTGGTTCTTCGCATAGCGGATGCGCGGTTCATTCGCATAGCGTTGCGCGATCAACTGCTGGGTGCGTTTGTCCTTTGAATCGTCGCCGATCACAATCTCCAGATTCCTATACGTCTGCGCGAGGCACGAATCGATGCACTCGACGATCAACTCAGGCCGATTGCAGGTGGGCAGGCAAATGGAAACCTTGGGAGAGGGGCGGGAAGGGCGGGAGGGGCCGGACGAGGGGGTGGAGAAGTTGAACACGGGCGTCTCCGTTCTTATCTGTTAAGGGGCGGCAGCCGGTTCGCTTTGCGCACACATTGCTGCATGCAGCAAAATAGTCCATTGCAGGAAAAAAATAATCCGTAATAAATCGGAAGAAATGTCCGCGCTGTGAAAGGGGTTCGAAGGGGAAAATTTGCGCGGCTTTGGTGCCAAAACGCATCAAAGCCGCTTGAACTCGCGGTTAATAATTCAACTAACTGACGGTTCGCCTTCGCCGGGTTTTTTTCCGGGACGGTCCGCCGGCGACTGATCGCGCCCTTCGTCGTGGCGTTCGGGCAGCTTGCCCGATAAACACCCACTCTTACAAACAACACCTTGACCGCGCCCTATATTCAGCGCACCGTGAAGAAGGAAAACACCACGGGAGCGTGAAATGTCCCTCAACTTCCCGAATCCAAGCCGCAGCTATGACGCCTTCCGTCATTGTGTCAATTTCTGGGGCTATGACAATGCGCGCGAAATCGCCTTCACTGTCAACAACTCGGTCATTTCGAATCTGAGCCCGAGCGCAGGCTCAGACGAGCCGGCAGTGCTGGCAGCCTTCGACCGTCATCGCGAGCAAATCCTCACGCTCGCTCGCGGTCTCTATGTCGGCGGTCCGCAAAACCGCTACACGATTTCTTGATACAGCGAGCGCGGCGCGGTAGGTCCAACCGGACCTGCCGTGCGCCGCCTTGTTCCACAGCCGAAGCAGCGCGGCGCCCACCGGCGCCTCGCCTTGCTTTGTCGCGGGAGTTCCAGCATGGACGATGACCAGGTCAACCTAGAAGAAATTGCCGACAGCAAGCGGCGGCGCGAAGCAGCACGCCTCGCCGAAAGCGAAAAAACGGCCGCACCCACGGCAAACGAGCCGCAGCAGGGGCAGGGCAATGAAACCGCGCCGAAGCAATGGGTCAAGCACGTGACGAAGTGGCTCGGTGCAAAACGCACACTGATGCAAACGCGCCGACCCGTGATGCTCAAAAAGAAACCCATTGCTCTGTAGGCATTCGGAACGAAAACAACCGGCGTAAAGCCGGTTTTTCTATTTGTGCCGTGCCTATTGAAGCTCACGGCAGCAGCGAAGCGGGCGCTTTACCCGATTCCGCGCGTCCTGCGCGCGGTTCATAATCACCGTTGCAGCGGAACGCGTGCTTGCGCCGTTTCCGCAGATCAATGCGTAGCCGCGCCGCTGGCGCGTCCGGAACCCAGCAAGGAGCCACCGATGCTCAAGGGTGACCCAAAAGCGAATCAGCTGTTGGCGGTGTTGCCCGAATCGGAGTGGGCACGCGTCGAGCCGCATCTGGTCGAAGTCGATTTGCCATTAGGTCAGGTGATCTACGAATCCGGCGGTCAACTCGAACACGTCTTTTTCCCCACCACGTCGATTATTTCGTTGCTCTATGTGATGGAAGACGGCGCCTCGGCGGAAATCGCCATCGTGGGATATGAAGGCATCGTCGGCGTGTCGCTGTTCATGGGTGGCGAGACCACGCCGAGCCGGGCGATCGTGCAAAGCGCGGGCCGCGCCTGGCGCTTGAATGCTCGTATGCTGAAAGACGAATTCAATCGCGGGGGGCCAATGCAGCGCCTTCTGTTGCGCTATACGCAGGCACTCATTACCCAGATGGCGCAGACAGCGGTATGCAACCGCCATCATTCGATCGATCAACAATTGTGCCGCTGGCTACTGCTCAGCATCGACCGCTTGCCATCGAACGAATTGTGCATGACTCAGGAGCTCATTGCCAATATGCTCGGCGTGCGCCGCTCCGGCGTCACCGCGGCGGCCCTGAAACTGCAGAACGCCGGCTTGATCCGCTATAGCCACGGCCACATCACCGTGCTGGACCGGCCTGGTCTGGAAGCCCACGTGTGTGAATGCTACAGGGTGGTCAAACGCGAATTCGACCGGCTGTTACCGGCATTGCAGGCGATCTAGCAAACGCCCCTGGCGAAGTGAGGGCGAGCACTGCTGATCCGGCTCGCCGTCGAACGCGCTAGCGTGCCGTTGCCGTTGCCGTTGCCGTTGCCGTTGCGGTGGACGCCGCGTCCGGTGACGCCTTGCGTTCGATCTCCTCGAATACGTCCATCAACCTGCCGATACGTTGGACGCTGCCGGCCGGCAGACGTCCTTCAGGCGGCGACAAGGCGAGAATCCGGCGTCGCCAATAGGGCAGGCCCAACGGCGGAGCAGTCATGAGAAAGGGAATGATCTGTTCGAGATGGGCGAGTTCGCTCTCGAATGGGTAGTTCGACATAGTTTTTCCATACGGGCTGTGAGTGCCTTCACACAGCCTGCGCGCAGCGCGAGATTGTGTCTGCACGCTACCGTACAAGACGCGAAGTCGCGTCCTCTACGCCGACCAACGCACGAATGCCGCCCGATGGCTGTCAGCGGGGCGTCAAACTCGCCCAGCCGCCATTCAAGCGGCAGTTTCGCGTATCGGGCCTCCAGTCAGCGAAACGATGAAGTCGAAGAATGCCCGCACCTTGGCCGGCGGATGATGTCGCGAGGGGTAGAGCGCATACAGCGGATAAACCTCGTCGCCCCAGTCGGGAAACAGTTCGATCAGTTTGCCATTGGCGAGCAACGACTCGGCGCCGAACGCGAGAATCTGCGCGACGCCCTGGCCGGCGGCGCACACGCTATGCAAGGTGCCGACGTCGTTCACGGTCAGGCGGCCTTGCGGCGTAATCATCGTCTTCTTGCGTCCGCGGTGAAACTCCCAGCTGAACGGGTAACCCGTTAGCGGATCACGAAACTTGATGCACACGTGCTTGCCGCTTTCGAGTTCGGCCGGGTTTACCGGATGGCCATGTTTCTTCAGATACGAGGGCGCGGCGACGGTCAGAATCCGCGTGTCGAGCAGCTTGCGTGCAATGAGCGTCGAAACCGGCGGGTCACCAAAACGGATCGCAAGATCGAAACCGTCGGCAACCATATCGCCCAACTGGTCACGCGTGATCAACTCGAGCTGCAGATCGGCATGCTTATCGACGAAGCCGCCGAGCCTCGGCCCCAGCACGAGACGCGAAAAGAACGGGTCCATGTTCACGCGCAAACGTCCGCGAACCGCCGTGGCGCCCTGCGCCGCCGAAGCAGCGGCTTCTTCGAGTCCGCCGAGCAGCGGCACGATCTGTTCGTAGAAGCGCCGGCCTTCGTCAGTCAGCATGACCGAGCGGGTGGTGCGGTCGAATAGCCGGATGCCGAGGCGTGCTTCGAGCCGCGCAACCGAACGGCTGACGCCGGATTGCGACATGTCGAGCGCAGCGCCTGCCGCCGCAAAACTGCCGCAGTCGACAATCGCCGTCAGCACGCCCATGCCGTTCAGCATGCGCTCGTCAAATGGCATGTGATATTCCCTTGTTATGCATTAATGCATGACATGCTATCGCGAAATACTGTTTGAATTCATGCGAAGACGCCGGGAAACGCCACCTGTCCGAGCCAATCAATGACACCGCATCATGAGTGGAATGACAGCCACGCTATCGCGTCAGGCGCTCGTTTGGCGCTAATCTGCATGCGTTCGCCTGGCTGCACGATGGAACGCGGTTCTCACCATGCGTCAGGCATATATGACTGATTAACGGAGAGCACCATCATGTCGCGAGTTTTTATCACCGGTTCCGCCGACGGCCTCGGCCAGATGGCCGCGCGTCTGCTCGTCGACGCCGGTCATCAAGTCGTATTGCACGCGCGCCATGCGGCGCGTGCCGAGGAAGCGTTGAAGGCCGTGCCGGAAGCGGAAACTGCTTTAGCAGGCGATCTGTCGAGCATTGCAGCTACCGTCGCGCTGGCGGAGCAGGTCAACACACTCGGCCGTTTCGACGCGGTGATTCATAACGCGGCGGTTGGTTACCAGGAGCCGCGCCGGATTGCCACCGTGGATGGCCTGCCGCATGTGTTCGCGGTCAACACGCTGGCCCCCTACATCTTGACCGCGCTGATCAGGAAGCCGAAGCGGCTCGTGTATCTCAGCTCGGGCTTGCATCGCAGCGGCGACGCGAGCCTCGACGATCTGGCATGGGACCGGCGGCCGTGGCAGGGCACAGCGGCCTATTCCGACTCGAAGCTGCATGACGCGCTGCTGGCGTTTGCAATGGCGCGCCGCTGGCCGGCGTTATTGTCAAACGCACTGGAACCCGGTTGGGTGGCGACGAAAATGGGCGGAGCCGGCGCGCCGGACGATCTGCAAGCGGCGCCGAAAACCCAGGTGTGGCTCGCTGTCAGCGATGAACCGTCGGCCACCGTCAGCGGTGCGTACTTCTATCATAAGAAGCCGCGCGAGACGCATCAGGCGGTCCGCGACGTCGCCGTGCAAGAGCACTTGATCGAAGCGTGCGAGGGATTTTCCGGTATCCGTTTGCCGGACTGAGCGTAACGGGGCAGTGCACTGAGCCCGCCCGGTCACATCCGACCTGGCGTAGTCAGGGCCTGGCGCGTACGCGAATCCGCCGCGCGCCGGCATTCATCGCCCCGCGCCCTGGGTCGCCTGGCCTCGCACGTCGCGCGTGACGGGCGCTTCGTCGAGATGGCGAAACACCCATGCGGACACCAGCGTGATGACGCCCACGCACACGAAGCTCAGGCGGAACCCGAGCGCCGCCGATCCCCATTGCGCGGAGAACAGATTCACCAGCCCACCGCCGATTGAGACACCCAACCCGATCGCCAGCATCTGCACCATCGAAAAGAGGCTGTTGCCGCTGCCGGCATCTTCATGCGAGAGGCCTTTGAGCGTGACGCTGTTCATCGCCGCGAATTGCATGGAGTTTGCGCCGCCGAACACCGCCAGAATCACGATCCCGACGATGAGCGGCGTACCACGCGTAATCAATGCGAACGCAACGATCGCGGACCCCACGATTACCGTGTTGACGAGCAGGAACGTGTCATAGCCATAGCGGCGCACGAGCGGCGCAATCCAGCGTTTGGTGAGGGTGCCGGCAAGTGCGGCAGGCAGCATCATCAGGCCGGAATGCAGCGGTGTGTAGCCGAGTTGCAATTGCAGCAGCAACGGCACGAGAAACGGTACGGCGCTCGAGCCGATGCGGCATACCAGGTTGCCGATCAGACCGACGCTGAAATTCGGTTCGCTAAAGAGCGAGAGTTTGAAGAGTGGATTGTCGCGGCGCTTTGCGTGCGGAATGTAGGTGAGCGCGCTGACCACAGCGAGCGCGAAGAGACCCGCCGACCATGCCGCGCGGTGCGTCGCGACTGGCGCTTCGACGGCCAGCGAAAACGCGATCATGCACAGCGACAGCAGCCCACAACCGACGAAGTCGAACGGCGGCGCCTGGGTTTCGCCATGCGCCGGCAAATACCGCTGCACCGCGTAGAGACCCAGTGCGCCGATCGGCACATTGATCAGAAAGATCCAATGCCACGTAATGGCCTCAACGAACCAGCCGCCGAGCGTCGGGCCGGCGATCGGCCCTAACTGACCGGCGATCGAAATGAACGCGAGCGCCGAGACGTATTGCTCGCTGGAGACGCTGCGCAGGACGGCAAGCCGCCCGATCGGCAGCAGCATCGAGCCGCCCAGTCCTTGCAGGACCCGTGCCATCACCAGTTGGCCGAGTGTATGCGCGCTCGCACAGCAGATCGACCCGAGTACGAATACGAGAATCGCCACGAAATAGACGCGCCGCGTGCCGAAGCGGTCGGCGAGCCAGCCGGACGCAGGGGTGAGCATCGCCATGGTCAGCGTGTAGGCAACCACGATCGGCTGCATTGCGAGGGGCGCGACGTGCAGGCTGTTCGCAATCGACGGCAACGCGGTGTTGACGATCGTCGTGTCGAGCGACTGCATGAAAAAGCCGGCGGCGACGATCCAGAGTAGCGCGGTCTGGGCGGAATCCTTGTTCATGTTCAATTGAGCTGCGGGGGGCGGACGGACCGGCGGGCCGGGCTCGGAGCGATCGTTGGGGGGATTGCGTCATGATATTGACATCGTCGTCAATCGGGAACCCCACTAAGGGCGTTGACTGTTATCGACTTTGCCGATGACCAGGACGACAATGACGCATGCTCAATCCCATCTGGCTCAAGACCTTCGCGACCGTCGCGGCCTGCCATAGCTTCACCGAGGCGGGGCGGCAACTCGACCTCACGCAGTCGAGCGTCAGCGAACACATCCGCCGGCTCGAACAGAGTGTCGGGCGGCGCCTGTTCGTTCGCGATACGCATTCGCTCGCGATGACGCCGGACGGCGAGGCCATGCTCGCGCACGCCAGCGTGATCCTGCAAGCGCTTGCGCGGGCCGAATCGCAGTTTCGCGCGCCGCGCCTGAAAGGGCGCGTGCGGCTCGGTTCATCGGACGACGTCGCGCTCGGGCCGCTGCCTACGGTGCTGGCGGCGTTTCGCGACGCGCATCCCGATGTCGAGCTGGAGATCACGATCGGTATGACCGGCAAACTGTATGAGTTGCTGGATGCCGGTTCGATCGATCTGCTGGTCGGCAAGCGGCGTCTGGGTGACCGGCGCGGCGTGCCGCTGTTCACGGGGCGGCTGGAGTGGCTGGCACGCACCGGCACGCTGGTCGATCTCAGCCAGCCGTTGCCGTTGATTCTGGTCGCCGAGCCGAGCGTGACGCGAGCGGTGGTGCTCGACGCGCTCGCTGAAGCCGGCTTCGGCTGGCAGGTGGTGTGTACGAGCAGCAGTCACTCGGGCTGCATTGCGGCCGCGCGCGGCGGGCTCGGTATCACGGTTCGTCCGCAGTATCTGGCCGCGCGAGGCCTGACGCCCCCGCTCAACGCGGCCAGTCTGCCGGCGCTGCCCTCGGTGGAATTTATCGCGCTGGCCGCCAAACGGCTGAGCCGTCCGGCGGGCACGCTGTTGCAATTGCTGCACGACAGCGATTTGCGCGGTTCCTGGATTGGTGAATGAAACCGCGCGGGAGCGGCTAGCCTGACTAGCCTGACCCAAGGCACTGTCCGCACTTAAGCGGGCAAGGCCGCCGCCAACGCGTCAAACTCAGCGCACCACGCCGCGTGCCATGCGTGGCGTGTCGTTTCGTCGATCCATGCGCCGTCGATGCCGTTCAGCATGAACTGCCGCAACTCGGCAATGCTGAAGCCGAAGTGGCTATGCATCAATTGCCATGCTTCGCTCGGCGTCACTTTGTGCAGCGTCGGGTCGTCGGTGTTGGGGTGAATTTTCAGGCCCAGACCCGGCATACGCCGCATTGGATGCTGTTCGGCCCAGACTTCCGGGGCGAGTGTGCGCAGATAGTAGGAGTTGGTCGGCACCACGGTGAACATAATGCCGCGCTCCGCGTATTGGGCCGCCAACTGCGGGTTGTCGACGATCGTATAGCCGTGATCGATCCGGTCGCAGTGCAGCAGGTCCACGGCCGTCTCGACGTTGCGCCACGGCATGCCGAATTCGCCCGCATGCGCGGTGGTTTTGAAACCGGCGTTGCGCGCATTGCGGTACGCCTTCCAGAACAACTCAGGCGGCCGGTCGTTCTCGCGGTAGTCGATACCGAGGCCCGCCACTTCGTCCGCGCGATGCGCGCACATCCAGTCGACCAGCGCGACCGCTTCGTCGGGATCGGCTTCGCGGTCGATGCTTGGGATCAGTCGCGCGCTGATGCCGAAGTCGCGCGCGGCGTCGCGAATCGCGGTGACGATGGCGGCTTGCGCATCCGCATAGGGAATCTTCGAGACGCGCACCGTGCCGGTAGGATTCCAGAAGAATTCGCTATGACGCACCTGATGTGCGGCGGCATCGGCGAGATATTCGTAGGCGATGCGATGCAGGTCGTCCGCATGCGTGAGCAGATGCCCGTCGAGCGCGCGTAGCACTCGCAGTACACCAACGGGTTTTTCGCCGCGCGTATAGAACGCGTCGATCTCTTTGCGGTCGATCGGCGCGCCGCTCTTTTCGGCGAGCGCGATAAAGGTCTCGTGACGCACCGCGCCCAGCAGATGGCAATGCAATTCGACCTTCGGCAGGGCGGTGAAGAAGGCGCGATGGGCATCGGTGAGCGTAATGCCAAGGCGCGATGCGGGCACGTTGCCCAATGTCTCTTTCATATCGGTATGGTTTTCGGTAGTGCGTAAAACTCGACGCTAATTCAGTTTAGTGCGAATGCGGGATAAAAATGTGCGGCAAAGTCGGGTAACCGGGGTGCTAGGGTGCAAATCTCAATGCGGCTTGACCACGGTATAGAAGTAATAGCCGAGCGGCACGGCCAGCACATAGAGACCCCACGGTACTTCACGAAAACGTCCGGCGAGCAGCTTGACGAGCACATAGCAGAGCAGGCCGCCCGCGATGCCGGTGCCGAAGCTGTTCGACATCAGTGTGAGCAGCACCATCGATAGAACGGGCAGCGAGTCGCTGAAGTCGTCGAAATGCGTATGGCGAATCGTGCTGAACATCGACAGCCCGATCAGGATCAACGCGGGCGCGGTGGCTTCTTTCGGAATGGCCAGCGCAACGGGCACGAACAACAGCATCAGTGCGAACATCGCGGCGGCTGCGAGCGAAGAAAGGCCCGTACGTCCACCCGCTTCAACACCTGCCGCGGATTCCACCAGCGCTGTGAGTGCCGGAATGCCGAACACCGGACCCAGCGTCGCCGCAATCGAATCAACGAGAAACGGGCGATTGATGTTCGGCAGATTCGCGTTTTCGTCGAGCAGATCCGCTTTGGCGCCGACCGCGAGCGTGGTGCCGAGCGTCGAGAAAAACTCCGCCGCGAAGAACACGAACAGATACGGAATCGCGGCCACGCTCAAGGCGCTTGCAATGTCGAGCTTGAACGCAATCGGCGCGATGCTATGCGGCCACGACAGAAACGACGCGGGCATATGCGTGACGCCGAGCGGCACACCGGCAGCGGCCGCAATCAGGATCGCCCACAAGATCGCGCCGGGCACGCGGCGGCCTTGCAGCACGACAGCTGCGCCGAGACCAATCAAGGCGACCAGCGTGCCGGGCCGCGAGAAGTCGCCGAGCGCGAGTGCATTGGTCTTCGCGTTGGCGATCACCATCCCGGCGTTACGGAAACCGAGCACCGCGATGAACAAGCCAATCGAGGCGCCGAGCCCGAGTTTGATCTGCGCCGGAATCAGGCGCACCACGAGACTGCGCGCGCCCACTAGCGTCAGAATCAGAAACAGCACGCCGGACACGAACGCGATGCCGAGACCCGTTTGCCACGCGACGTGCTCGCCTGCGAGCGTAATGCCGAGAATCACCGAGCCGCCGATGCCGGGCCCCACGAGAAACGGTAGATTCGCATACAGCGCCATCAACACTGTACTCAGCACGAACACGAGAATCGTTGCGGTCGTCGCCGCGCCACGATCCATGCCGCCTGCCGACAGCAGCGACGGAATCACCACCAGCAGATAGGCGGCCGCCAGAAACGAGGTGATGCCGGCGATTGTTTCGATACGCACGCTGGTCTTGCGCCCGGCGAGCGCGAAACGCCGTTCGAGCCACCTGCCGCGCGCTGTGGGTGCCAGGTTGTTTGCTGTCGGCATTGAAGATTCGTTATTGATCAATTGATTCATCCTGTAACCGCGCCATTTATACTGCTGCGCATTGCGTCGATGCATTGCTCTCCATGACCGACCGTTCGTCCCTCTTGCCCGCGCTCACGCTGCGGCAAATCCAGTATTTCGTGACGCTCGCGCATGCGCGCAGCTTCACGCAGGCCGCGCAGTCGCTCGCCCTGACGCAACCTGCGCTGACCGCGGCGATCCGGCAGATCGAGTTCCTGCTCGGCGGTCCGCTGTTCGCGCGCTCCGCGCATCGGCTGACGCTCACGCATGCGGGCGCCAGCGTGCTGCCGCTCGCCGAGCGCCTGCTCAATCAGGCGCGCGGCACCTTCGACGATATGGCGAGCACCTTCGCCGAACGCGTGCAGACGGTGCGCATCGGACTGATTCCGTCGGCTGCGGCGCGCCTGTTGCCCGCGCTCGGCGCGTTGCGCGCACAACAAGCGTCGCTGCGCTTCACGCTGAACGACATGCCGAACACTGCCTTGATCGATGCCGTGCGCCAGGGGGCGGTCGATTTCGGCGTGGGTGTGCACGAGCCCGATGCGGCCGCGTCGGACAACGACGGCGAAGCCGCGTTGCGCTACCAGGACCTGTTCGAGGATCAGATCGTGGTGGTGGTGCGGCGCGACGATCCGCTCGCGCAGAAAAAGAGCCTTGCGTGGGCGAAGCTGGTGGGCCGCGATCTCGCGGTGTTCGTGCGCGGCAGCGTCAGCGATGCGTTGCAGCGGACCGGCGGGGCCGAAGGTCTGCAACTGACGGTCGCCTACCGCGTCGAGTACACGGAGCCTTTGTACGAACTCGTGCGTCACCGTCTGGCGATTGCGGTGCTGCCCAGTCTCTACACCATGCATCTGCACGATACGGAACTGGTCGCGTTGCGCCTCGACAAACCGCGCGTCACCCGTTCGATCGCACTGATTTCGCTCGCCGGCGATGATCGCGGCCCGCACGTGCGTGCTTGCCGTGAGTGGATCGCCGCGCATATCTGACGCAACGTGCGCTCTATGCATGGCGGTTGCCGAGCCTTTCACGGGTTCGCGGTGTCGCCGGTTCACGGCAGCGTGGCGAGCCGTGCGCGCAAGGCGGCATAAAAACCGTCCGCGTCGACTTCGGTGATCCAGGTCGCGTTCGGCTTACGGCCGCTATGTCCGCTCCAGTCGACCACGGTTTCACCGAGCGTCCATTCGCCGACTGTCTCGATCATCACGTTGACCTCGCGTCCCTTGAACAGGGATGGCTCGATCAGGTAGCCGGTCGCGCAGGGGTCGTACATCGGTGCTTCTTCGATGCCCCGGCGTCCCTTCTGATAGGCGACTTCCGCGGCCATGATGTCGGCGGCCATGATGCCGCAGCGATTGCCGAGCGCGCGAATCGGCGCGATCCGGGCCGGCGTGATCGGTGCTTTCACGGCGACGTCGCGCGGCAGCACGACGATCGGCACACCGCTCGCAAACACGACTTGCGCGGCCTGCGGGTCGACGTAGATGTTGAACTCGGCCGCGGGCGTGATGTTGCCGCGCTCGAAGAAGGCGCCGCCCATCAGCACGATTTCGCGGATGCCGTTGCGGATCTCCGGCGCTTCGGTGAACGCGGTGGCGAGGTTGGTCAACGGCCCGAGCGCGCACAGCGTCACGCTATGCGGCGGCGCCGCGCGCAAGGTGTCGATCAGAAAAGCCACCGCGTGCTGCGACGCGAGCGGCGCGAGCGGCTCATGCAGCGGCACGCCTTCGAGACCGGTCTTGCCGTGCACGTTGGCGGCCGTGATCAGTTCGCGCGTGAGCGGGCGCGGGCAGCCGGCATAGACCGGCAGCGATTGCGACCGCTCGGCCCAGTCACGCACGATGCGCGCGTTGCGTTCGGTGAGGTTGAGCGGCACGTTGCCCGCGACCGTCGTGATCGCGCGCACGTCGAGCCGGTCGCTCGCGCCGAGGGCGAACAGGATCGCAATCGCGTCATCCTGACCGGGATCGCAATCGATGATCACGCTGCGGCGCACCCCGCTGTGCAAAGCGGGGGCGCTCGAAGAGGACGTGCCACTGGCCGCGTCAGCCGCTCCGGCAACACCTGAAGCGGCGGCCAGCATCGGCCACGCCGATGCACCCGCTGCCAGTCCCATGGCCGTGCGCAAAAACGCGCGCCGGTCCTGCGTTGGATCGAAGGCGTTCATCATCGTCAGAACACGTGGCGCATGCCGACCGTCGCGATCATCTGACGGATGCCGGTGGATTGAGCGTAGGCAAAAATCTGCGCGTGTTGCGCGTCGCCAGCAGCTTGCTGCGCGATCACCGTCAGCGCGACGTCGGTGCGTTTCGACAGGAAATAGTCGGCTTGCAGATTGACCTGATGCCATTTGGGGCTCGTGTTGATCACATCGTATTTGCCGTCAGTGAAGGCATACGCTGCGCCGAGAATGAACGCGGGCGTCACGTGGTAGTTCAGGTTCAGGTTGTAATTCTGCAAATGCAGATGCGAACCGTCGAGATAATCGTAGCGGACATCGGTGAAAAGCGCTGCAAATTGCGCGGGGCCGACCGTATAGAAGCCACCCGTGCCGAAGATGCGCTGCTTGCTCGCGTACGCGGCCGGATGCAGCGCGCTCTTCGCGAAGATCAGCAGCGACGAGGCGTAGTCGTTCGAAATCGCTCCGTCCGGATTGGTCGCGCTAAACGGGTTGTTGTACTGCGCGTAGACCACGCTCCACTTCAGCGGGCCGTTCTCGTAACCGGCACCGAAGCTGTACGCATTGTTGTTGGCGAAACCGGTGGCGTTGCTGAAACCGTACTCGGCGGTGGCCTTCAGGCCGCGATAGTCGGGCGTCACGTACTTCACCGCGTTTTGCACGCGGATGTCGTTATAGCCGTTGTCGTTGTCGCCGATGTTCACGCCGTTGCTCGCGATGATCACCGGGCCGACGTAGTCGTGCACCGTGTCGTACTGACGGCCGAAGGTCAACGTACCGTACGTCTTGCTGGCGAGACCGACAAACGCCTGCCGGCCGAATTCGCGGCCGTTTTGCGACGCGGTGCCGGTCATCACGTTAAAGCCGTTTTCCAGCTGGAAGATCGCGGTCGTGCCGCCGCCCAGATCTTCGACGCCCTTCAAACCCCAGCGCGGGTTCTGGTTGGTCCCCGAAAGTGCCTGCCACGCGTTCTTGCCGCCCTGATTCGTCGCATAGCCGACGCCCGCCGAAATCAGGCCATACAGCGTCACGCTGCTTTGCGCGTGGGCGGCACTGGAGAGTGCGCCGGCGATCGCGAGAGGGGCGAACTTGAGTAGTTTCATCGTGGTCCAGTAGCGGGAAAGGAGGGCGCCGAGCGTAGGGCGCATTCGAACTGGGCTCGACTATACGAAGCCGTCGGTTATAAAAATAATGTTGTTTTTTTATAGTTCCATAAATTTAATCTATTCAATGAAGTCTCCGTCAACCGCCGGCTGTCCGAGGCCTGCTGTACCCAAGCGTCCTTATCGCCTGTAATGGCATCGTTGCCGGGCTTCGGGCGATTCTGTATGGTGGATCATCGATCTACCCCATGAGACTCCGGATGACGTCCGCAACAGACCCGCTTCCGCAACCGATCCGCACCGACGTCCTGATCGTCGGCGCCGGGCCCGTCGGCCTTTTTGCCGCTTTCGAAGCCGCTGTAATCGGCCTGTCGTGCCAGATCGTCGATGGGCTCGGCAAGGTGGGCGGGCAGTGCATCGAGCTCTATCCGGACAAGCCGATCTACGACATTCCCGCGATTCCCTCGTGTACCGCGCGCGAGCTGGTGGAGCGTTTGATGGCGCAATGCAAGCCGTTCGATGTGCCCATCCATCTCGAGCAACGGGTCGAGTCGGTCGAGCAGCGCGACGACGGACGCTGGACCGTGCGCACCGACCGCGGCCTCGTATTCGACGTGGCGGCGATTCTGCTTGCCGCCGGCAACGGTGCGTTCGTGCCGCAAAAGCTGGCGCTGGCCGAAGCCGTGCCGTTGGAGTCGCATCACGTGCACTACAGCGTGCAACGTCTCGCCGATTTCGCCGGCAAGACCGTGGTGGTGGCCGGCGGCGGCGATTCCGCGCTCGACTGGGCGCTGGCGCTGCGCAAGGTCGCGCGGCGCGTGACGCTGGTGCATCGTCGCAACGGCTTCAGCGCGGCGGATTCGAGCGTCGAGTCGATGCGGCGCGCGGTCGAGGCAGGGGAGATGGACTTCATCGTCGGCGCGATTTCCGGGCTCAACGTCGAGGGCGATACGCTGAAATCGATCGCACTGCGGCATATCGAAGGCGAAACGCAACTCGCCACCGAGCAACTCGTCGTGCTGTACGGGTTGGTTGCCGATCTCGGACCGATCGCGCAGTGGAATCTGTCGATTCACGGCGGCCGCGTCGATGTGGATACGTCCAACTACGAGAGCTCGCGGCCCGGCATTTTCGCGGTCGGCGACATCGCCAACTATCCGAACAAGCAGAAGCTGATTCTGTCCGGGTTTCACGAGGCATCATTGGCGCTGCGCAAGGCGTACACGTACGCCTATCCGGAGAAGAAGCGGGTGCACGTCCATTCCAGTTACGACGCGAAGCTGGCGGAAAAGGTCGGGGCGGCGGGCTGACGGCGGGCGGCACCGTTCAGTCGGCGCAGGAGGCCGTGCTCCGCGGTCGGCCGCGCGGACATCGGCCCACGCGCAATGGATTCGTCTGCACATACTTGTCATCCCGCCTTGCGTTCATAAATCTGACTCCACAAATTTATTCTTGACAGTATCTGACTGTGCAGATATATTTATTTCAACCTACAAGGAGCTGCGCATGGACCACTACACGCCGGAGAGTTTCGGTCTGACAAACAGCGTGGGGTTCGCCATCAACAAGGCGCGCAACGTGTTGATTACTGAAATGGACGCCGCGCTTAAGGATCTGGATATCACCAGCCAGCAAATGGGCATCCTGCTGTCGTTGCGTCAGGACATTGCGGCCACGCCGTTCGAGTTGTCCAAACATCTC
Source organism: Burkholderia sp. OK233 (assembly GCF_900230185.1). Taxonomy (GTDB): domain Bacteria; phylum Pseudomonadota; class Gammaproteobacteria; order Burkholderiales; family Burkholderiaceae; genus Paraburkholderia. The sequence goes on along the minus strand of NZ_OCSR01000001.1, from coordinate 5,269,914 downwards.
GGTATCGACACGGGTTTGATGACACGTATGCTCGACAAGCTCGAGACCAAAGGTCTGCTGGAGCGCTCGCGCAGTATCGAGGATCGGCGCGTCGTCAATCTGAAGTTGACGAGGGCAGGGGAGGAGGTCTCCGCGCATCTTCCGCAGATTGCTCCGGTGGTGCTGAACGGGCGTTTGAGGAAATTCACCAAAGCCGAATTCGAGGAATTGCGCCGCCTGCTGAACAAGTTTCTCGAAGACTAGCAAGCGACGAGGCAACGCAGCGCTGCGAACGATCGCAGCTATTTTTTTACCTTAATATCTGACAGGTCAGAAAATGATATTGCAGCTAAATAGGCAGGCAGCCAGGTCACGCATCGCGAAGGCGGGCGTGACGGTGATTTTCGCGGCCGTGCTGTCGGCTTGCGCGAACTACGCTGGCATCTCGAGCGACAAACAGATCGCACAGCCGCAGACCTACGCGACTCAACAAAGCTTCCCCGCGGATCACGGCCATTGGCCCGCCGCCGACTGGGCCGATCAGTTTGGCGACGCGCAACTGAAGGCCTTGCTTGTGGAAGCGCTGAAGGGCAATCCGTCGATTGAACAGGCCCGGGCACGCGTTGCCGCAGCCGCTGCGTATAGCGAGACGGCGAAGGCCAGCACGATGCCGCAAGTCGGCGCCACGTATTCGTTCACGCGCCAGCAGTATTCGGGCACGGCGCTGGTGCCGCCGCCGTACGGCGGTTCATGGCAATCGGAGAACCAAGGTCTGTTATCTGCTTCCTACGATCTCGACTTGTGGGGCAAGAATCGCGAAGCACTCAAGGCCTCGCTGTCTCAACTGCAGGCGAGCGAGGCGGATGCCGAAGTCGTCAGGTTATCGCTGACGTCCGCAACGGCACGTGCCTATAACCAGCTCGCCCGTCTGCACGCATTACGCGACATCGCGCAGCAGGAGATCACGCAACGCGAGCAGATCGACCGCATCACCGCCGGCCGCATCGCAACAGGCCTCGATACCCAGGTCGAGCGCAAGACGGCGCAAGCAAACCTCGCCACGAGTCGCGCTACGTTGGCGTCGCTCGACGGCAACATCCTCGCCACCCGTTATCAACTGGCCGCCTTGCTTGGCGCCGGCCCGGACCGGGGCCTCACGATTGCGCGCCCAACGCTCGGGATCGGCGACGAAGTAAGTCTGCCGGACAACCTGCCTGCCGACCTGGTGAGCCGCCGCCCGGACCTGGTCGCCGCCAGATGGCGCGTCGACGCGCTCACGCATGACGTGAAGGAAGCCAAGGCCGAGTTCTATCCCGACATCAACCTGAGCGCCGCTATCGGTCTCGACGCGTTTGGCTTCGGACGCTTCCTGAGCGCAGCGAGCCGCACGGCATCGGCGGGCCCCGCGATCCATCTGCCGATTTTCGACGGCGGTCAGTTGCGCGCGCAACTGAAGGGCCGGTATGCCGACTTCGACTACGCCGTCGCGACGTATAACCAGACGCTCGTCACCGCGCTCTCGGAAGTCGCGACGCAACTCGCGCAAATCCGCTCGACCGACGAGCAACTCGGCGATGCCCAAGCCGCCCAGGAAGCCGCCCGCGGTGCCGATCAATTGGCGCTCACGCAGTACAAGGCCGGTCTCGCGAATCAGCTAACGGTACTGAATGCCGACACCACGGCGCTCGCTGCCGACCAGCAGGTCGCGAATCTGAAGATGAACCGCCGCGATCAGCAGATTGCGCTGGCTGCTGCACTTGGCGGTGGCTATACCGACAGCGCCGATTCGAGCGCACAGGGCAGCGTGGCCGCGCCGGCAACCTCGGCAACTTCGGCCACTTCGGCAGTACAAACCAACCCCGTCGTCGCCACCCGCTAAGACGCTATCGCGACGCTTTCACTTTCTGTCAGGACCCACAAAATGAGCGATACGATCACCTCCAACCGCGAGACGGCGGACGCGGACCAACCCCAGCAAGTGCGGGCGCCCGCGAAGCGCAAGCTGCTGCTCACCTTGCTGGCCGCCACAGTCGTGTTGGTCGGCGCGGGCTACGGCGCCTACTACATCACGAACGGCCAGTACCATCAGTCGACCGACGATGCGTACGTCAACGGCAATCTCGTCCAGCTGACGCCGCAAGTGAGCGGCACCGTGGTGGCGGTGAACGCCGACGACACGCAGATCGTCAAGCAGGGCGCACCGGTCGTGACGCTCGATAACGCCGACGCGAAAGTCGCGCTGTCGAACGCCGAAGCGACACTCGGCCAGACCGTCAGACAGGTCAGCGGCCTCTACGTGAACAACGATTTCTACGCCGCGACCGTCGCGCAACGTCAATCCGATCTCGCGCGCGCCGAAGACGACCTCAAGCGCCGCCAGGCCGTGGCAGAAACGGGTGCGGTATCCGGCGAAGACATCGCCCATGCGCGCGACGCCGTCAGCTCCGCACAAGCCGCGCTCGACGCCGCTCGCCAGCAGGCCGCAGCCAACCACGCGTTGACCGACCGCACGTCGGTCGAACAGCATCCGAACGTGCAGGCCGCCGCCTCGAAAGTGCGCGACGCGTACCTAAGTTACGCGCGCAACACGTTGCCCGCGCCGGTTACGGGCTATGTGGCACGCCGCTCGGTACAGGTTGGTCAACGCGTTTCACCGGGCACACCGTTGATGGCGATCGTGCCGCTCGACGGCGTGTGGGTGGACGCGAACTTCAAGGAAGGCCAATTGAAGCACATGCGCATCGGCCAGCCGGTCACGCTGTCAGCCGATGTGTATGGGTCGAGCGTCAAATATCACGGCCATGTAGTGGGTTTTTCCGCGGGCACGGGGGCCGCATTCGCCGTGTTGCCCGCGCAGAATGCGACCGGCAACTGGATCAAGGTCGTACAGCGCCTCCCGGCGCGAATCGAGCTCGACCAGAACGAACTGAACGCTCATCCGCTGCGGATCGGTCTGTCGATGCAAGTCGATGTCGAAACGCGCGACGAGTCGGGCACCCAACTGGGCGCGGCGATCAACACCACTTATCGCACGGACGTGTTCGCCCAGTACGGCGCTGACGCCGATGCCGAAATCGCCAGGATCATCGCGCAGAACATGCCCGTGGCACGTGCTGTAGCGGCAAGCGCGACACAAAAGAACGCAGCACGGATAGCAGGTTGAACGGGCGATCTCCCGACACCCGTTTTTTTAACCAATTAGCTGACAAGTCAGACATTAGCCTTCTTCCATAGGTGATGAAATGAATGGTTCGCCCAATTCCGCCACGCTCCCGCCTCTGACCGGCGGCAAGCTCGTGCTGGCGACGCTTGCCGTGGCGCTGGCCACGTTTATGAACGTGCTTGATTCGTCGATCGCGAACGTCGCGATTCCGACCATTGCGGGCAATCTTGGTGTGTCGGTGGACGAGGGGACGTGGGTGATTACGTTGTTCGCCGCGGCCAACGCGATCGCGATTCCTTTGACGGGCTGGCTCACGCAGCGCGTCGGGCAAATCAAACTGTTCGTGTGGGCAATTCTGTTGTTCGTACTCTCGTCATGGGCATGCGGCATTGCGCCGACTCTGCCGGTACTGCTCGCTGCGCGGATCGTCCAGGGTGCGGTGGCGGGGCCGTTGATTCCACTGTCGCAAGCGATTCTGCTTGGCTCGTATCCGCGGGAAAAGAGCTCGCACGCTTTGGCGTTGTGGGCGATGACAGCGACGGTCGGCCCCATCGCCGGCCCGGCGCTCGGCGGCTGGATTACCGATAGCTACTCATGGTCATGGATCTTCTACATCAACATTCCGGTAGGCATCTTTGCAGCAGGCGTGACGTGGGCGATTTACCGCACACGCGAAACGCCGACGAAGCGCTTGCCGATCGACAAGGTAGGGCTGCTCTCGCTGATCGCATGGGTGGGCTCGCTACAGATCATGCTCGACAAGGGCAAGGACCTCGACTGGTTCAACTCGCCCGTGATTGTCGCGCTGACCGTATTCGCGGCGATCAGCTTTGTGTTCTTTCTGATCTGGGAGTTGACCGAGAAGAATCCGATCATCGACCTGCGATTGTTCGGAGGACGTAATTTTCTGGGCGGCACGATTGCGATTTCGGTGGCGTACGCGGTGTTCTTCTCCAACCTTGTCCTGTTGCCGCAGTGGATGCAGGAGTATCTGAGCTACCGGTCGGTGGACGCCGGTCTGGCTACCGCACCGCTTGGCATCTTTGCCGTGCTTCTTGCGCCGGTGATGGCGAAGATCATGCCGAAGTCGGATGCGCGAGTGTTGGCAACGTTGGCGTTTCTCGGGTTTGCCGGCGTGTTTTTCATGCGCTCGCATTACACGACGGGCGTGGATACGTGGACCCTGGTTTTGCCGACTCTGCTGCAAGGTATTCCGACTGCATTGTTCTTTGTGCCGCTGACGGCGATCATCCTTTCCGGCCTCACCCCCGACAAGATTCCGGCCGCCGCGGGATTATCGAACTTCGCGCGGGTGTTTGCGGGAGCGGCGGGAACGTCACTTGCTACTACGGGTTGGAATGACCGCACGATCCTGCATCATGCGAGGCTGGCCGAGCAAACAAGTGTGAACAATCCGACGTTCACTTCTGCTCTGGACGCCGCGCAAGCGTCGCTGGGCGGAAGCGCTTCTCAGGCGATGGCGTTCTTCGAACAGTCGATGAACGCACAGGCTGCGATGCTCGGCCTGAACGATATTTTCTGGCTTTCAGCCGTGATTTTCGTGGTGATCATTCCGTTGATCTGGTTGACGAAGCCGGACAAGGCGAGCGCGGCAGCGGCGGCTGGCGCCGGGGGGCATTGAGGGTCGGGGTTTCTGCGGCGTGGTCGTCGTCTGATTCAGCCTGGTGACGTTGGGCAATAAGCGAAACACGGAAGTGAGCCGGTGTATGCTGCCTGAACATACCAATAGACGCTTCTCACCATGAACAAGACTGACGCCCACCCCGCAGGCGACAACGGCGAGACCGCTGACGAGCCGCGTGTGCTCCACGCGAACGCGCCTGCCGAGGTCGACTACTGGGCGCTGGTCCAATCAATCGAAGACTACGCAATTTTCCTGCTGGATCCGACCGGGCGTATCGTCAGCTGGAATGCCGGCGCGCAAAAACTGAAGGGCTACGCGGCGCACGAAATCATCGGCGAGCACTTCTCGCGTTTCTACCCTGCCGAAGCCGTGGCGCGCGGCTGGCCCGCTTACGAGTTGCAGCAGGCAGCGCTGACTGGCCGCTTCGAGGACGAAGGCTGGCGGGTTCGCAAAGACGGTACGACCTTCTGGTGCAACGTGGTCATCACGGCGGTGCGCAACGAGTCGGGTGTGCTGACCGGCTTTGCCAAGATTACCCGCGATCTGACCACCCAGCGCGCGTTTGTGGAAGCGTTGCGGCAGAGCGAGGAGCGCTTCCGTCTGCTGGTCGACAACGTGAAAGACTACGCGATTTTCATGCTCGATCCGGACGGCTATGTGGTGAGCTGGAACGCAGGCGCCGCGCGCATCAAAGGCTATACGCGCGACGAAATCCTCGGTCAGCATTTCTCGAACTTCTACACGCGCGAAGAAGCAGCGGCCGGCAAGCCCGCGCGCGAACTGGCGATCGCGCGGCAGCTCGGCCAGGTCGAAGACGAGGGCTGGCGCGTGCGCAAGGACGGCACGACCTTCTGGGCCAATGTCAACATCACCGCTGTGTATGACGAATCGAACCGGTTGCGTGGTTTCGCCAAAGTCACGCGCGATCTGACCGAGCGCCGTGAACGCGAAGAACTGGCGCGCTCCGGCGAGCGCATGCGCAAGTTTCTCGCGACCCTCGCCCACGAGTTGCGCAATCCGCTTGCGCCGGTGCGTAACGCGATCGGCGTGATGCAACTCGAAGCGGGTGTGAGTCCAACGCTGGCGCGCTCGCGCGATCTGATCGACCGCCAGGTCACGCACCTCACGCGTCTCGTCGACGATCTGCTCGACGTCGGCCGCATCATGTCGGACAAGGTCGAGTTGCGCCTCGCGCGCGTCGATCTGGCCGAAGTGGTGGCGCGTGCGACCGAAGCGGCACGGCCGTTTACCGATGCGCGGGAGCAGAGCGTGGGGACGCGTATGCCGGTCGAGCCGCTGATCGTCCTCGGTGACACGACGCGGCTCGTGCAGGTGCTGCAAAACCTGCTGCATAACGCGTCGAAGTTTTCACCGTCCGGCAGCCGCATCGAGATTTTCGGGCGCGTCGATCATGACATGGCGGTGCTGGAAGTGCGTGACCATGGCCGCGGGATTCCCGTACGTTCGCTCGATGCGATCTTCGAGTTGTTCGCGCAGGAGAAGGAAGGGCAGAGCCTCGGCGAAGGTGGCCTCGGCATCGGCCTCACATTGTGCAAATCGCTGGTCGAATTGCATGGTGGAAGCATCATCGCGAGCAGCGAGGGAGCGGGGTGCGGCAGTTCGTTCACGCTCAGTTTGCCGTTTGCCGAGGCGCTCCCCGCAGAGCAGGCTGATCAGGCCGGTGTTGCGGGAAACGCGGTGTCTCCGCTGCGAATTCTGCTGGTGGACGACAATCGCGATTCTGCCGACAGCCTCGCCATGCTGCTCGAACTCAAAGGCCACGAAGTCCGCATTGCCTACGACGGTCCTCAGGCGCTCGCTGTCGCGCCGCGCCTCGCGCCCCACCTTGCGTTGATCGACCTTGCGATGCCAAAAATGGACGGTTACGCGACGCTTGAGGCGTTACGCGCGATGCCGGCGCTGGCCGACACGGTGTTCGCCGCCATGACCGGCTTCGGTCACGCAAGCGATCGCGAACGTACGCGATCGGCTGGATTTGACACCCATCTCGTCAAGCCGGTGGAACTCGCGCTATTCGAAGCGTTGCTGGAGCAGGCGGAAGCGCGGCGCCGGCAACACCGTCCCGCGCTCGATGGATAACGTTGCCGCCGCAATCCTCGAACGCAACGGTGAGGTCAGCGTGATCCGGAAAAAGGCCTGAGGCGGCGAGACGTTATCCTCGACCGCCTCGCGAAATCTCTTCACCCGCACGATGCGGCATGCGCAGCGTGACCGGAATCGAAGCGAACGAGCACAGGCCCACCACCAGAAACGCGGGCCAGAAATCCGACCACATGATGCCCGGATGTCCGTGCAGCACGCGCGAAATCTGCAGCACGATACCGCCCACCGTCACGCCCAGGCCAAGCGACATCTGCTGGACGACGCTGCCGAGACTCGTCGCGCGCCCCACGTCGCGGCTGGCGATTTCCGCGTAAGTCAGGGAGTTGAGACTCGTGAATTGCAGTGCGGGGAAGAAGCCGCCGAGCAACACGACGAACCAGATGATCCAGGTCGGCGTGCCGGGGAAAAACAGGCCGCACGCCGCGATCGCAATCCCTGACAGCGCCGCGTTGACCACCAGCACCGAACGGAAGCCGAAGCGATGCAACACGCGCGAGGCGAACGTGCGCATGAACATGCCGCCGAACGCGGACGCGCAGGTAATCAGGCCGGACTCGAACGCGCTCATGCCGTGCCCTTCCTGCAGCATCAGCGGCAGCAGAAACGGCAATGCGCCGAGGCCGATGCGAAACAGCGAGCCGCCGAGCACGCTCGCCTGGAAAGTCGGCACCTTGAAGAAGCGTAGATCGAGCAACGGCAATTTGACGCGCTGGGCGTACGCGACGTAGACCACAAGCAGAGCAGCGCCGCTCGCGCACATGCCGAACGCGTCCCGATTCGACATGAGTTCGCCGCCGACTAGCGACAGTCCGAGCAGAAGCAGCACCGCGCCGGCCGCCGACAGAAAAAAACCGATCCAGTCGAGCGGTCCGGGATCCGGTTCACGCGTGTTGGCGATATACCGGTTGGTCAGATAGATACCGAGAATGCCGATCGGCACATTGATGAAAAAGATCAGGCGCCAGTGCAGATAGGTGGTGATGAAGCCGCCGAGCAGCGGTCCGGCTGCCGGTCCGAGCAGCGCCGGGACGCTCAGATAGTTCATCGCGCGGATGAAGTCAGACTTGTGCACCACCCGAAAGATGATGATCCGCCCGACCGGCACCATCATCGCGCCGCCGACGCCTTGTACGAAACGGGCGAGGGTGAAGGTGGCCAGCGAGTTCGAGGCGGCGCACAGGAGCGAGCCGGTCACGAAGATGCCGATCGCGGTGCGGAAAATCGTGCGCGCACCGAAGCGGTCCGCAAGCCAGCCGCACACCGGGATAAACACGCCGAGACCGAGCACGTAGCTCGTCACTGCGATTTTCAGCGTGACCGGATCGCGCCCGAAGTCGCGCGCCATGACCGGCAAGGCGGTGACGATCACATTCGCGTCGACGCTTTCCATGAACATCGCGCATGCGACGATAAGGGGCGCAATCAGGGCTTTCTGAACGACGGTCATGAGGGGCGGGCGATCTGCGGCGGAAGGTCGCAGGCAAAGGCGACATTATTGCACCTGTACGGTGCGGATGGTTAATAGTGCAGCGCCTGATGCCGCCCCTTTTCGAGATTGCGAGGATCGCGGATGTGACCGTCGCACAACATGCCGGCGACATTATTGATATTTGTTGCGGTGCGGCACGAGAGGACTATAATCGGGTTATTGCCTAGGTATAAACCCTATACAGGAGTCCACCATGAACACCGCTTCCAACGCCGCTGCTGTCCGCACTGCTACTGCCGCTAACAACACGTGGCTCGGCAAGCTCCGCGCACTGGCTCTGCATGCGCTGAACCTGCATCTGCAAAATTGCGCCGTGATCGCTGAAGCGCATCGCCGTCCGCAGTAAGCGCCTTACCGGGCGCCGGTGTCAGCACGGGCGCTGCAGGGCAAGGCGGGGCGGGGCGGCAGCGCGCATGCGCAGCGCCAGCCGCCAGGCCGCTGGTTCGTCGTATAGCCGGACTGCCTCCACGTCACCGACGTGGCGAGCAACCGGACGTTTTGACCGTATCGTTTACCGGCTCGGAATCTCGAACACCAGACAGGTCGTCGTGGCATGCGCGTAGAGCGTGCCGTCGGGGCCGACGAGGCGAGCTTCCGCCGTGGCCAGTTGCCGTCCGCAATGAATCACCTTGCCTTCGGCGCGCACGCGTTGCACGCGCGGCATCACGGCTTTCACGTAATTCACGCTCAGTTCGGCGGTGGTGTAGCCACGGCCCGGCGGCATCATCGTATGCACCGAGCAGCCTAGCGCTGAATCGAGCAAGGTGGCGATCCAGCCACCGTGCACGGTACCCAGCGGATTCAGATGCTGCGCGAGCGGGGTGCCCTGGAATACCGCTTGCCCAGCACTGACTTCGACGATCGTAAAGTCCAGCGTGCGCGCAATTGCGGCGTAGGGCAGTTCCGCGTTCATCATCGCCTGCATGACTTCGAGGCCGGTCTTGCCCGCTACCTGTTCGGGGCTTGCGACGCCGGGCCCCGGGCCCGCGTTAAGCGTCGCCAATACTTCCTGCTCGCGCGCGAGCCAGCGTTCGAGCTGTTGTTCGTTCGTCAATCCGTATCTCCTGTCCTGAGGGAAGCGTGCTTCGGAATCGATGCATCGTCATCGATTAGAGCATCAAACCGCATCAGGGCGCTGGAGGGCCACCTCTGGATTGCCGGGACGGGCAGAGCCCTTGCCGCTCGTAACCGGACCCAGACCTGGCCCCGGTTTGCCGCAGCGTGCCCGTGCGTTAATCCCTGATACGCGATGGAACCGCGCGCTGCACTTTGGTCGCTCGCGCGGACAGCGCACTCATCAGAAGTGCAATCGACACCAACCCGACCAGATACACACCGGCCATCATCCAATCCTGATCTGCCATCATCGTTCCCCTTCAATTGCCGCCATTCCCGGCGAAACCCAACATTCCGCCGTGCTATTACTCTCGATTACGGCACTTGAAGCGAAAATCTTGATGGAGCGCATCAGCCTTTAAAACGGTGCGCGATCGAACGGTGTCGACGCCATGTCGAATCTTCGTCTCGCGATCTTCAATAAGCGTTTAAAATCCAGCCCCTTGCCGGGCGCAGCAGTCCTCATCAGCACGCCAGGCCAATCGGCAATATCGACCGTTTTATCGGCCATATTGCCCCGCCATGGGCTCCGTCATGCCGCGAAGTGCGTTCAGCTTCAATGACCGGTCCAGGTTAAAACCCGACTAATTGACTGACATTGGCTGACACTGTCAACCTTTTCAACACTTTGCCGTTATCCATTTGTAATCGCCGAAGTAAGGCGACGCCGTGGCAGACGACCCGTCGCCACGACAGCTCTACGAAGGTCCGCATTGACCATGTTCCACCGGTATAACAATAAATTCGACCAGCCAGGCGCGATGTTCGACCGTATATCGAAGACGCTTGGCAAGCGGAGCATCCTCTCGCCCTTGCTCGCACTTGTTATTTGCGGGTTGTTGCTGCTCGTCTTGCAACATCTCTCCCAAGCGGTCGACTATCGCTCGGTCATGCGCCAGCTGCGTCACCTGACGGCGGACGAGTGGGCCGCGGCGCTCGGCGCGACCACGCTCAGCTATATCGCGCTGGTCGGCCGCGACGCAGTCGGCTTGCGCTACCTGGGCGCGGCGGTGCCGCGCGCGGCACTGTGGATCGGTGCGACCGCGGGTTCCGCGCTCGGCAATGCGACCGGCTTCGGCGCGTTGACGGGGGGCGCCGTGCGCGTTCGCGTCTACGGGGTGTCGAACGTCACGCCCGCACAGATCGGCCGCATGACCGTCTTCACGAGCGTGTCGCTGGCGCTCGCACTGGTGCTGATGACGGCGCTCGGCATGGTGTGCCTCGCGGACCCGCTCGCGACGATGCTGCATCTCCCGCCGCTCACGCTGCGTTGGAGCGGCGCCGCGCTGCTCGTCGCGCTCGTCGTCGCGGCTGCCGCCTGCCGTCGCGAAACGCGCCCGATCCGTACGCGCTGGCAGTGGCTGTCGTTCGATATCCCGGCGCGCAGCGATCTGCTTGCACAAGTGGCCCTCGCCGTACTCGACGTGGTGGCCGCGGGTCTCGCGCTGTGGGCGCTGCTGCCGCATGCGGACGTCAGCTTCGTGACCTTCATCACCGTCTATGCCGCCGCGATGCTGCTCGGCATGATCGGCCACACACCCGGCGGTGTCGGCGTGTTCGAAGCCGCGATGGTGTTCACGCTGAACGGCAGCGTGCAAACGCATCAGATGGTTGCGGCGCTGCTCGCTTATCGCGCGATTTACTTCGGCGTGCCGCTGATCGTTTCGGCGGCGTTGCTCGCGGGCTTCGAAGGCCGTGCGCTGAAAAGCCGCTTGCCGCTACGGCATGCGGCAGGTGCTTATAAGCTCGCGCCGCTGTTCCTGAGCCTCGTGACTTTCGTCGTGGGCGGCATGCTGGTGATTTCCAGCGCGACCCCCGCGTTCTGGCAGCGCATCCTGATCCTGCGCGACGTGCTGCCGTTGTGGGTGCTCGAAAGCTCGCAGATGCTGTGCAGCGTGCTCGGCGTGCTGCTGTTGTTCGTCGCGCGCGGTTTGCTGCGGCGTCTGGACGCCGCGTGGTGGATGACCTTGCTGCTGGCGGTGCTGAGCCTTGCGCTCTCGCTGACCAAAGGTCTCGCCTTCGTGGAAGCGAGTGTGCTTGGCATGCTGATCGCGCTGCTGTTGTCCACGCGCCGCCGTTTCAACCGTCATTCGTCGCTGTTTGCCGAGCGCTTTACGGCGGGCTGGCTGGTGTCGGTGGCGATGGTGCTCGCGCTCGCCGTGTGGGTGATGCTGTTTGCGTTCCGCGACGTGCCGTACACGCGCGACCTGTGGTGGCAATTCGCGTTCGACGAGCGCGCACCACGTGCGCTGCGCGCGACCCTGGCCGCCAGCCTGTTCGCCGCCACGTTCGCGTTCTGGCAGTTGCTGCGCCCAGCGGCGGGCCGTTTCGTCATGCCCGCTCCGCAAGATCTGCAGGACGCGGCGCGCATCGTGCGCGCCCAGGAGCGCAGCGACGCCGGCCTCGCGCTGATGGGCGACAAGAGCTTTCTCTTTTCCGAATCGCGCGAAGCCTTCCTGATGTACGCGAAAAATGGCCGCACGTGGGCCGCGCTTCACGATCCGGTTGGGCCGCGCGAGGAGTGGGCCGGCTTGATCAGCAAGTTCGTCGCCCTCGCGCATGCGCACGGTGGCCGCGCCGCGTTCTACCAGGTGCGCGCCAATGCCTTGCCGCTCTATCTCGACGCCGGCCTCACGCTGATGAAGCTCGGCGAAGAAGCTCACGTGGTGCTCGACGATTTCGACCTGAAGGGCTCGCATCGCGCGCATCTGCGCTACGCGCTCAAGCGTGGCGAACGTGACGGCTTTACCGTCGAAGTGATCGATCAGACCGATGTGCCTGCGTCGCTCGAGACGCTGCGCGAGATTTCCGACGGCTGGCTCGATAGCCGCGACGCGCGCGAAAAGAGTTTTTCTGTGGCCGCGTTTACCGACGAATACCTCGCCGCGCAATCTGTGATGCTGGTGCGCCAGAACGGCGAGCCGGCCGCTTTCGTGACCTTCATGACGACCGACATGAACACCGAAGCGACCGTCGGCGTGATGCGGCACGTGGAAAGCGCGTCGCCGTATGCGATGGAATATCTGTTCACCCAACTGGCGCTGCATCTGAAGCAGGCGGGGTTCCGCTCGCTCAGTCTCGGCATCGCGCCGCTCTCCGGTATGCAGCCGACACCGCTCGCGTCGCGCTGGCATAGGCTGGCGGGCATCGTGTGGCGCTTCGGCGGCCGCTTCTATAACTTCCGCGGACTGCGTGCTTTCAAGAGCAAGTTCCAGCCGCATTGGGAGCCGCGCTATCTCGCGGCGTCGGGTTCGGTGGGGGTGTTCTTCACGCTCGCGGACCTGTCATTGCTGGCAGGAGGCCGGCGTTCATGACATTGCATCCGTTTTTCAGGCTTGCCGTTGCGGCGGGCCTCGTTGTTTCCGGCACGGCTGCCTTTGCTGCGACCACCACCGTGTCCGGCGGCCGTTATGGCGACGTGACAGTGACGCAGCCGGCCGGCCCCATGCGCGGCTTCGTTGTGCTTTACTCCGCGGCCAGCGGCTGGAGTGCAGCCGACCAGCAAACCGCCGACGCGCTTGCCAAGGCCGGGGCGTTGACCGTCGGCGTGGATACGGCGCGCTATGCGGCCAATCTGAGCGAGAAAAAAGAGGCCTGCCATCAACTGGTGGGCGACGCTGAAGCCTTGAGCCATCAACTCGAACGGCAATCGCAATCGAGCCGCTATTTCGCGCCGATCGTCGCCGGTACTGGGCAGGGCGCGACGCTGGCGATGCATGTGCTCGAACAGGCGCCGTCGAATACCGTTGCCGGCGCGGTCTCGGTGGACGCAGAGCGCACTCTGGATTCGCGCTTCCAACCGTGCCCGCCGGACCCGACGATCATCCGCGACAAGGTGCCTGGCTTCGTCGAAAAGGCGACGCCTGGCAACGGTGATCGCACGCGGCTTGTTGCGATGGTCACGCCGCATTTGCAAACGGCGTCGACGAACGATGACGACGTCTCCGATCTGCCGCTGATCGAATTGCCGGCGGCGCATCCGAACGACCTGATGGCGATCGTGATTTCCGGCGACGGCGGTTGGCGCGATCTCGACAAGACCATCTCGCTCGCCTTGCAGAAAGACGGTGTCTCGGTGATCGGCATCGACAGCCTCCGTTATTTCTGGAGCGAAAAGACCCCGGCACAGACGAGCCGCGATCTCGCGCGTGTGATGCAGACCTATGGCGCGCGCTGGCATGCGGATCACATTGCGCTCGTCGGCTATTCGTTCGGCGCCGACGTGATGCCGTTCGCCTATAACCGCCTGCCCGAAGCGCTGCGCGCGAAAGTGTCGCTGATTGCGCTGCTTGGCTTCGCACCTGACGCCGATTTCCAGATCCGTGTGGGTGGCTGGCTTGGCATGCCGGCGAGCGATAAAGCCTTGAAGGTGCAGCCCGAATTGACGCGTGTGCCGCCCGCGATCGTGCAGTGCTTCTACGGTGAAGACGAGAAAGACACCTTGTGTCCGGCCTTGGCCAACACCGGCATCGAGGTGATTCGCACGTCGGGCGATCATCACTTCGGCCGTGACTACAACGCGCTGGAGCGACGCATTCTGGACGCTTTCAGGAAGCAAAGCGGCGTGCGTGATTGATCCATCTGTATGACGCGCGTCGCCAGCAGCGGCGCGCGACCCCTCAGGCGACGCTGCCCGATGTAACGAACAGGGATTGACAAAGCCCGCCAAGTCAACGAAGATCGACTGCATGAACTGCCTCGACATCCGTATTGCGCTGATTATTAGCACCATTCATCGAATGGTGGGTTAGCGCGCGTCTGATACGCAGTGACAAAAACCCGCCCCACGAGGCGGGTTTTTTTATGTCCGCTTTCTGCCTGCCTCCTGGTGATCTCTTTGATGATTTGTCCTTGCCGCACAGGAGCTTGCCTTGTCGTTACACGAACTCAATAAGCTCGCCGAAGCCGCTGACAGCGTCGCCTTGCGCCACGACTACCTGAAGAAAACCCTGACCGCGCGCGTCTACGACGTGGCCCGCGAGACCGAACTCGAACGCGCGCCGAATCTGTCGGCACGGTTGCGTAATCCGGTTTATCTGAAGCGTGAGGACAACCAGCCGGTGTTCTCGTTCAAGGTGCGCGGCGCGTACAACAAGATGGCGCATATTCCGGCGGATGCGCTCGCGCGGGGTGTCATTACCGCGTCGGCGGGCAATCATGCGCAGGGCGTGGCGTTGTCGGCGGCCCGCATGGGGGTGAAGGCGATCATCGTGGTGCCCGTGACGACCCCGCAGGTGAAGGTCGATGCGGTGCGCGCGCATGGCGGCGCGACCGTCGAAGTCGTGCAGTTCGGCGAGTCCTATAGCGACGCGTACGGACATGCAGTGAAACTGCAGGAAGAACGCGGCCTGACGTTTGTCCACCCGTTCGACGATCCGTACGTGATCGCAGGCCAGGGCACGGTCGCGATGGAGATTCTCAGCCAGCATCAGGGCCCGATTCACGCGATCTTCGTGCCGATCGGCGGCGGTGGCCTGGCTGCGGGCGTCGCTGCGTACGTGAAATCGGTGCGCCCGGAGATCAAGGTGATCGGCGTGCAGACCGACGACTCGTGCGCGATGGCCGCTTCTTTACAAGCAGGCGAACGGGTCACATTGAACGAAGTCGGGCTGTTCTCGGACGGCACGGCAGTGAAGCTGGTGGGCGAGGAAACCTTCCGCCTGTGCCGCGAATATCTCGACGACGTGCTGCTCGTGAACACCGATGCGCTGTGCGCCGCGATCAAGGATGTGTTCCAGGACACCCGCAGCGTGCTGGAACCGGCCGGCGCACTGGCCGTGGCCGGCGCCAAACAGTATGCCGAGCGCGAAGGCATCGAGGACCAGACGCTGATTGCGATCACGTCCGGCGCGAACATGAACTTCGATCGCATGCGTTTCGTGGCGGAGCGTGCTGAGGTGGGTGAAGCACGTGAAGCGGTGTTCGCCGTGACGATTCCTGAAGAGCGCGGCAGTTTCCGCCGGTTCTGCGAACTGGTGGGGACGCGCAGCGTCACCGAGTTCAACTACCGCATTGCGGACGCGAATTCAGCCCATATCTTTGTCGGCGTACAGATCCGCAATCGCAGCGAGTCGGCGCAGATCGCGGGCGCATTCGAAGCGCACGGTTTTGCCACCGTCGATCTGACCTTCGATGAACTGTCGAAGCAGCACATCCGCTATATGGTCGGCGGCCGCTCGCCGCTGGCCCACGACGAACGCCTGTTCCGTTTCGAGTTTCCGGAGCGTCCGGGCGCGCTGATGAAGTTTTTGTCGTCGATGGCGCCGAACTGGAATATCAGCCTGTTCCACTATCGCAACCAGGGTGCGGACTACAGTTCGATTCTGGTCGGCATTCAGGTGCCGGAAAGCGAGAACAGCGAGTTCGAACGCTTTCTCACGACGCTTGGTTACCCGTGCTGGGAAGAGACGCAGAACCCTGTGTACCGATTGTTCCTTGCGTAACGGAGCGAATTGCACCGTGGCAGGAGACGGCGCCTGGCAAAAGACAACAGGCGCCGCTGCTCAGTTCATAAGCGAGCGTGCTTGCCCTGCCAGACTTTGCCGAAATGCACGGACATATACACGCCTAAGACTAGCGCGCCTGCGAATACCGCGAGGCAGTTTGCATTCACACCGATCGTGACAGGCTGCCGCGTGAGCAGATAGAGGCCGGCCAGCAGATTGAAATATCCCCACAGCACGTTCACCAATGGCGACGAATCGCCGACACCCCGCGGTTTCGCGAAAGGTGTCGGAAACGGCTCGCCGCGCAGGCCGCTCGCGAGGTGCGGGACGCAATTGCACAGAAACGCGCCGGAGAAAAACAGGGCGAGATAGCTCATGGAATGGTTTGTCTGGTTAGCGAAAAACGCGATCGGGCGGCATGCGTCATGCCGTATTTATGCGAGGGTATCCTCGCAAAAGATAGTAGAGGATGTCCTCGCATATGTCAAACCCGGCCAGACCGGACTGCGAACGGTGAGCAACGGTGCACACGCGGTGCGGCGGCAGTAGCCTTGGCCGTCGCCAGTCGCGGGGTTACCATGCACGCTGGAATCCACATCACGATGCGAAGCCAGCCTCGCAAGAAAACAGCAGTTAAAACTCTCCGATATGGCAACAACACTTTCTAGCGGCGCGCAGGAGCCGAAACGACAACGGGGGCATCTGCGGGTCGCGGCAATCATGGAAGCGGGCGTAGCGGTGTTTACCGAGAAGGGCTACGACGCGGCCACCATGACCGAGATCGCCGCGCGCTCGAACACCGCGATTGGCTCCTTGTACCGGTTCTTCCCGTCCAAAGAATCCTTGGCGGATGCGTTGCTTTCGCGCTATGTGCAGGACACGACAAGCAGCTTTACCGCGCTCGCCAATCAGGCGTCGGCAATGACGCCAGGCCAGCTCGCCGATGCATTCGTCGATTTCATGCTGTCGCTGCAATCGCAGCGCGGTCTGGCTGTCGCACTTGTTGATGCGCGCGGCGGCAGCGACGAGCGGCGCGCACGTTTTCGCGAAACGATGCGCGGCAGCATCGCCACGATATTGCGTAACGCGATTCCGCATCTGACGAAGGCGCAGTCCGAGACGATGGCGATAGTGCTGCTGCATGTTCTCAAAGCAGTTGCCGGGGCGAACGACGAGAAGCCCGCAGCACGCCGGAGGTTGCTTGCCGAGATCCGGAAATTGACCAGGGTTTACCTCGAGGCCGCGCACAGCGACGTGGATGATCGACTTTCGGTCGAGTAAGCGCAAAAGCCGTCTGGGCAACGGGATGACGCATTTACACGTGTCCAGTCCGTTCAAACCGGCACATCCGTTATCTCAAAACTAGATACTGCATATCGTCCATATCGCATTGCGCGATACAGTGCATGATCGTCAAACTGCGTGCATATCAAACGCCGCATTCAGGAGACAACTCATGCGCACCCAAGTTGGCATCATCGGTGCCGGGCCTGCAGGCCTGCTTCTTTCCCATCTTCTTCACTTGGGCGGCATCGACTCGGTCGTACTCGAATCGCGCACTCGCGAACAGATCGAATCCACCATCCGCGCCGGCGTCCTCGAACAGGGCACGATGGACCTGCTCACCGAGGCAGGTGTCGGCGCGCGCATGAAGGCCGAAGGGGCCCTGCATCACGGCTTTGAACTGGCTTTCGAAGGTAAACGGCGCCGTATTGACCTGACCGGACTCACCGGCCATTCGATCACGGTCTACGCGCAGCACGAGGTCATCAAGGATCTGGTCGCCGCGCGTCTGGCTGCAGACGGGGCCTTGCGTTTCGGCGTGACGGAGACGTCGCTGCACGGCATCGATACGGATCAGCCGTCGATCCGCTATCGCCACGAAGGCGAAGCGTGCGAATTGCAATGCGACTTCGTGATCGGCTGCGACGGCTCGCAAGGTGTGTCGCGTGCATCGATCCCGCAGGCCTTGCGCAAAGATTTCGAACGCGTCTATCCGTTCGGCTGGTTCGGCATTCTGTGCGAAGGACCGCCGTCGTCGGAAGAGTTGATCTACGCGCGGCACGAGCGGGGTTTTGCGTTGGTCAGCACGCGCTCGGCGAACGTGCAGCGCATGTATTTCCAATGTGATCCCAATGATTCCGTCGACAATTGGTCCGACGACCGGATCTGGGCCGAGCTGCACGCGCGCGTCGATTCGCACGACGGCCAGCACATCGTGGACGGCAAGATCTTCCAGAAGAACATTGTCGGCATGCGCAGCTTCGTGTCGGCGACGATGCAGCATGGCCGGCTCTTTCTCGCCGGCGACGCCGCGCATATCGTGCCGCCCACCGGCGCGAAGGGCATGAATCTCGCCGTTGCCGATGTGCGTGTGCTGACCCAGGCGCTGAACGCGTTCTACGTCGAAAATCGCACCGATCTGCTCGACAGTTACAGTGCAACCGCGCTCAAGCGCATCTGGCGCGCGGAGCACTTTTCGTACTGGATGACGAGCATGATGCACCGCATTGAAGGTGCATCGCCGTTCGAACAGCAGCTGCAGGTGGCCGAACTTGAATACGTGACCACGTCGCGTGCGGCGGCTACCTCGATGGCGGAGAACTACGTAGGCATCGCCGTAGTGTAAGAGGGACGGAGAACTGCGCTCGCAGCTTTGTGTCGCCAGCGTTTATAGAATGCGCGCTGGAGATTTTTGGTCAGACGAACCCCGCCGAGCCGCGCGCACTCCGGCAAACCGTTGATGGGCGGGCTTGCTCCATTGTCGTGTCAAAAGCAACAGTGAATTCAGGAATGGAGGATTTATCCGCGCCTGATGGACCTCTAGACTGCCTCCATCGACTGCACGACATATGAGATCTGCAGCGCGTGTAAGACATTCTCTAGAGGTGGTTTCATGAAATCGCTCATCAAAGCTGTTGCTATTGCAGTTATTCTTGGCGCTCCGATCGCTTCGTTTGCGCAATCGAATCAGCCGGCCCCGCAAAACGCGCAGGGCACGCAAGCGCAAGTTTCCACGCAACAGGGCGCTGCTCAGGCCGACACCAGCGGTTATGGTTCGGCCAGCCGCGGCACGTGGCAAGCAGGTCACGGCAATGACACGACGATAAGCTCGTATTCGCCGCCGATCTATAACGCGCGCTAACGACACAACGAAATACGCGGATCATTGCGGCGCTATTCGGCTGGTTCGATATCTGCGAGTTGAAAATAAAAGGCCGGTCATCGGAACAAGTTCGATGACCGGCCTTTTTTCGTGTCCGTCGCGCGGTTATGGCGTGCGCAACAAGGTCATCTCGTTGCGCAGCAGTGCGTGAAGGTCGTCGTCGGTGGGCCGCGTACCCCAGTGCCGTGCTCCGGCTACCGATGCAATCGCGATCCACGAATGAGGTGGAAACCATTCGCGGAGCACGGCGCCGTCCTGACGCAAACACAATTGGCCGGTTTGTTCGCTGTATTCGGCGGAGATGAGCGTGCCGTCGATTTGTGCGGTTACACGCCGTGGATCGCTGCGTAGCAAATCGTCGCTCCTAAAAAAGGCGTGGCGCGAATGCCTGCGCGGACCGGCGGCGTCAGCGACGCTGCCCCGGCCCATGCATTAGTGGTCGCCCCGGCCGTGGTCATCGCCATGGCCGTGCCAATCGCCATGATCACCATGATCGCCGTCGTGGCCGTGCCAGTCGCCGTGTGGGCCGTCGCGATAGCCGCGCGCGTCATGCCATTCGCGCTCGTGATGGCGCTCTTCCCACTCGCGTCGTTCCCAGTAGCGGTGGCCGTCGTAATAGCGCTCGCCGTACCAGCCCGGACTCACTACGACCACCGGCGGAGCGGGTACGTAGACAGGCGGAGGCGGAGCATAGACCGGCTCAGGCGCGTAGGCCACGCCTGGAATGCCGATGTTCACCCCGACATCGACGTGCGCCAGTGCGACAGAAGATGCACCGATCCCCAGACCTGCAACGATCGCCATGGACAGCCAGCGGTTTCGTGAATTGTTCATGTTTTATTCTCGGGTTTTACGATTGAGAGTGGAGTGCGCCGTGCGGGCGGCGCTTAGTAATGGTCGTGATCGTGATCGTGGTAGTGGTCATGGTCGTGGTCGTGATAGCCACCCTCTGGCACGACGATACAACCGCCCAATGCACTCCCGAGGGTGACAGTCAACAGCACCAGCGCGAAAATTCGTTTCATGACGTTGCTTTCCCTTTTACATGTGATCGAACTCTACTGAGCGGCTGGATTACCGGTGTGTTCGTGTGTAACAGGACGTGTCGATTCATTCGCGTGTCGGCCACGCATGTGACACGGTATGGGGGTGCGTTGCAGCGCTGCGATTAGTCGTTCCGCTAGCGAGAAATCGGTGGGCAACCCGTTGAGCGCGCTATGAAAAACGTCGGGCCTTCATGCATCCGCCGTGCTCGGGCAGGTTGAAACACATGCGTATGAACAACTGGAGCATGCATTGAGTGACAGGTCACTACGCGTATGCCTGACGGATACATTCAGTTGCAGACTCGGGATGCGAGCCGACGTAGTGTGGCGCCGATCGTACTTTCGACACGGCCGCTAGTGCGTTGCCGCCTCATGCGCCCGAAGAGATCGTCGGATGCGGCCATCAGCTTTTCTTAAGGTTTGATCCGTAGCATGCTGCGCGATTGCGTTCAAAATTTGTGTACTTGCGGCGCAAATACGCTTCTTCCATCCAATGGCTTCACTGCGGCTAACACATTCTCATGACCATGCGATCGGCCCCGGCCAGTTTCCCACGCTATGCATCAGGCTACGACGGCGTAGCCAAGTTTCTTCACTGGCTGGTGGCGCTGTTGATTGCTGCGCAGTTCGTGATTGGTTGGACCATGCCGGATATTCATAAGGGCACGCGGCCCGATGGTCTGATCGCGTGGCATCTCGGCGTGGGCGCAACGCTGATTGCCGCGGTGGTGCTGAGAATCGTCTGGCGTCTCACGCACACGCCTCCGCCTACATCGCTTTCACCTTTCCTCCGTATCGTTTCGCACATCACGCACGGTCTTCTTTATCTCGCGCTGGTCGCTGTGCCTTTGCTCGGCTGGGCCAACGCGTCTTCGCGTGGATGGTCCGTCAAGCTGCTCGGCGTATTGCCGTACCCCAGCATCTCGCCCGTCGGTTCGCCGGTGGGACATGAAATGGGCGACATTCATGGCTATCTGGCCTGGGTGTTGTTCGCGCTAATCGCACTGCATATCGTGGCGGCGTTGTTTCATCGTTTCGTGCTCAACGATCAGACATTGCAGCGGATGCTGCCCTGATCCATTAGTGTGCGTTAGCGGCTTGTTGCTTCCGGTCTATTGATCGACGGTCGCCCGCGTGCGAGCCGCGTTTCGTCGGCGGCCAGCGGGTCCACCGATATCCTCCCTGATGCCTGGATCATGACGATTTCGACGTCATTGCATCGGCGCGCGATTGTCACTCCCGAGTGCGTGATAAGCACATAAAAAACAAGTCTTTTACGCGCGCCGCTAACACTGGTTAGATCGGAGGATCGACTGTCTGTCAGTCATTCAAGTCCAACCGCATCTCTTGCCGGTCAGCTATGAGCACAGGTACCGAAGCATTCAACCCGGATTCCGCGGGGCGGCCATCCGCGGGGCGCTCCACAGGGCTGCACTCCGCAGCGCTTCCCGTGCACCTTCCTCCTGCGTGGTCTGCGCCGTTGTTCTCGTCGCGGCGTGACGGCCGCTCGCTCGACGTGAGCGTTCGTGACGCGATTCACGCGGCGTTCACCGCCAACCCATGCCTGAAAAGTTGGCCGGCGCACGCAATCGACGCGTTATGCGACGCCGGCCAATTGCGCACCTGGACCAACGGCGAGTTGATCTTCGCGCGCGATGAAGCGTGCGACGACATCCAGGTCGTCCTCTCCGGTGCGATCGAGATGAGCTGGACCAACTCGGCCGGGATGCGCGCGGTAGCAGTGTACATGTGGCCGAACGAAGTCATCAACTTCATTCCGGTGATGGACCGGCGCGGCTCGATGCACGACCAGCGCGCGCACGGCTCGACGACGCTGTTCCACATTCCTGGCAGCGCGCTATTCGAACTGCTCGCTCGCGAGCCCGCGTTGTTGCGCAACGTGCTCGATCTGATCTGCCTGCGAAGCCGGGCGTTGCATGGCCGGATGGGCAAGACGGCGCTGGCCGGATTTCGCGCGCGCCTGGCGGACCAGTTACTTGGACTTGCCGAATGGCATGGCAAGAAAACGGAGCGGGGCGTTGAATTGACGATCAGGCTCTCGCAGGAAGACCTCGCCGCGTTATTGGCCGCTTCCCGGCAAAGCATCAATAAGGAACTGCGCTGGCTCGTTCAGCAGGGCATCGTGGACGTGCGCTATAGCCGGATCACCGTGATCGATATGGACGCACTGCGGGAGGTGAGCGACGCCGCGTGAGAAAACTCATAACGATATAAAAAGCCCTTCTATCAAGTGTCCAAAGCGCGATAGATTCGCAACGCCCACTCTGCCGATAATGGTTCGTCGATTCAGCAGACAGAGCCACTCAAGTGTTGATTCATCCTCATACCGCCGACTCAGCCGCCCACCGCGAACCACCCGCCGCGTGGTGCCGGGCGTCGTCGTGTCGCCGCTCCTGTCAGGCGTGTTCAACGCGCGGCTCATTGCAAGCATAGAGCGGACGTGTTGATTCAACCGGCGCGCTGACCTGTCTCGTCCTCAAACCCAGGAGTTGCATCACATGTCGAATCTCAGTCTCGCGACGTCCAACGCATTGGACATTCATCCCGTCACCGGCCGGATCGGCGCGGAAATTCGTGGCGTGCGCCTTTCGGGGCAGCTCGAACCGGCAACGGTCGAAGCGATTCGCGCCGCGCTGGTGCGCCACAAGGTGATCTTTTTCCGCGGCCAGACACACCTGCAGGATGCCGATCAGGAAGCCTTCGCCAGGCTGCTTGGCGAACCGGTCTCGCACCCTACAGTGCCGGTGGTGGACGGCACCGACTATCTGCTCGAACTCGATTCGCATCGCGGCGGCCGCGCGAATTCGTGGCATACGGACGTGACATTTGTCGATGCGTATCCGCAAGCATCGATCCTGCGCGGCGTGACGATTCCGGAAGTGGGCGGCGACACCGTCTGGGCCAACACCGCCGCCGCTTACGACGATCTGCCGCCGCCGCTCAAAGCACTCGCCGAGCAACTGTGGGCCGTGCACAGCAATGAGTATGACTACGCGAATTACGCCAACGTCGGCGAGCGCGGGCGTGACGCCGAAGCGCTCAAACGCTATCGCGAGGTGTTCGTCTCGACACGCTATGAGACCGAACATCCGGTCGTGCGCGTGCATCCGGAATCCGGCGAAAAAACGCTGATTCTCGGTCATTTCGTGAAGAGCTTTGTCGGTCTCACGCCGAGCGCGTCGGCGCATGTGCTGGAACTACTGCAGGCCTACGTGACGCGTCTCGAGAACATCGTGCGCTGGCGTTGGCAGGCGGGCGACGTCGCGATCTGGGACAACCGCGCGACCCAACACTACGCGGTGAACGACTACGGCGACGCTCATCGCGTGGTGCGTCGCGTGACCCTGAAGGGCGATGTGCCGGTGAGTGTCGACGGTCGCCGCAGCTTTACGCGCAGCGTCGAACCGAATCCGGCTGTGAAGGCTGCATAAAACGTCGCGGGGCGCTCGCACCGCTTGCGTGCGCGATGAATGCGCCCCGACGAATTTCGCCGGGTTTTAGCTGCGCGTCTGTGCTTTCAGTCCAGTCCTTCAACGGCTGCATGCTTCGGCGCCGTCGCATCGCGATAGCCGAGCCGCGTCGAGATCGCGAGCCCCGACTGCTTGAGTAGCGCGACGTAGTGCGATTTCGTATCGGCGCCGCAGCGCATTGTCGGAAACGAAATCGACAGGCCGGCGATCACGTGGCCGAAGCGGTCGAACACCGGCACCGCGAGACACCGCAGCCCTTCCTCCTGTTCCTCGTTGTCCTCGCCGTAGCCTTGCTCACGCACGCGCGGCAGGATGCTTAACACGGCGTCGGCAGAGGCGAGCGACTTTTGCGTCGACTTGCGAAATTCGACATGCGAGAGTACTTCGCGCGCTTCGGCCGGGTCCATCCACGCGAGCAGCACCTTGCCGATCGCCGTGCTGTGCAGGGGATTACGGCGGCCGATTCGCGACTGCATGCGCAGCCCGTAGTCGGCGTCGATCTTATGGATGTAGATGATGGCGTCTTCGTCGAACGCACCGAGGTGGACCGCCTCGCGCGTGACCTGGCCGATGCGGCGCATCTCGACGTCCGCCTCGCGCACGAGATCGACGCTTTCCAGCGCCTTCGCGCCGAGTTCGAACAGGCGGATCGTCAACCGGTAGCGCTCGGTTTCGATTTCCTGCGTCACATAGCCGAGTGCCTTCAGCGTCTGGATCACGCGGTGCACAGTGGTCTTCGACATGGCGAGCCGCTGCGACAATTCGCTGATGCCGATCTGCCCGCTGTCACCGATCGCGCCAAGAATCGCGAAGACCCTGCCGATCGACGAGGCCGATTCGCCTCTGTCGTTAGCCATGCCGCCCGCGCTGTCCGCTTCTGGCATATGTGCGACGTCGTCGTCCTTGCGCTGCTTGCCCATTGCTGCCATGTCCGTCATTCCCTGTTGATGCCAAACCGATCAAAGTCCGCTCACTGCCCGATGCCGATCGCCCTCAGCGCCGAGAGCATACCGCGTGACCTCTCTGCTTCCATCACGCTAGCGCGCAAGCCAGCCGCCGTCCACTGCAAGCGTATGGCCGTGCACGTAGTCCGACGCGGACGACGCGAGGAACACGACCGGTCCCGCGAGATCCGCCGGCGTGCCCCAGCGGCCTGCCGGAATACGTCCGACGATTTCATCGTTGCGCTGCGTGTTGCCGCGTAACGCCGCCGTGTTCGCGGTGGCCATATAGCCCGGCGCGATCGCGTTCACGTTGATGCCCTGCGCGGCCCATTCATTCGCGAGCAGCCGCGTGAGACCGAGCACGCCGCTTTTCGACGCCGTGTACGACGCCACGCGGATGCCGCCCTGAAACGACAGCATCGACGCGACGTTGATGATCTTGCCGCCGCTTGCCTGTTTCACGAACTGCCGCGCCACGGCCTGCGAAAGAAAGAAGACGCTCTTCAGGTTGACGTCCATCACGGCGTCCCAGTCGTCTTCGCTGAAGTCGAGTGCGTCCTCGCGGCGGATGATGCCGGCGTTGTTCACGAGCACATCGACGCGGCCGAACGCTTCGACTGCGGCGCGCACGATGTCGTCGACCGGGACAATCGAGGCGAGGTCGGCGCGCACATCCTCGAAGCGGCGGCCGGTCGCTTCGACGTGCGCGGCCGTATCGCCGGCGTCCGCGCGGCTCACGCCGACGATGTCGCAGCCGGCCGTGGCGAGCGCGATGGCCATGCCCGCGCCGAGGCCCGTATTGCTCCCGGTGACGATGGCGACCTTACCGGTCAGATCGAAGCAGTTCACTGTGCGTAGGTCCTCTGTCGTGCATGGGGTGTTGTCGAAGCATGTGCTATCCCGGATGGAGAGCATGCGTGCCGTCAACGCAGATCGCGCACCGCAATGTGATCCATATCGCTGAACACCTGGTTTTCGCCGACCATGCCCCAGATGAACGTGTACGCGCGCGTGCCGACGCCCGAGTGAATCGACCAGCTCGGCGAGATCACGGCCTGCTCGTTGTGCACGAGGATGTGCCGCGTTTCGTCCGGCTCGCCCATCATGTGGAAGACGGCCGCGTCGTCGGCGACGTTGAAATAGAAGTACACCTCCATGCGACGCTCGTGCGTGTGGCACGGCATCGTGTTCCAGAGGTTGCCCGGTTCGAGCTTCGTCATGCCCATCGAGAGCTGGCAGGTGGCCAGCACCTCGGGGACGATGAACTTGTAGATAGTGCGGCGATTGCTCGTGGCGGGGTCGCCGAGCGTTTCGGGCGACGCTTGCACGAGCGAGATCGTGCGGGTGGGATGCGACTCGTGCGCCGGCGCGCAGTTCAGGTAGAACTTCGCGGGTCGCGCCGCGTCGTCGCTGCCGAACGCGACGGCCTGTTTGCCCTTGCCGATATAGATCGCCTCTTCGTTGCGCACCGTATAGCGCGTGCCGTCCACGTCGACCCAGCCATCTCCGCCGATATTGATCGCGCCGAGTTCGCGACGCTCCAGCAGATAGCCGACGCCGATCGCCTTGCCAAGTGAGGTGGGCACCTCGACTGCGCGCGTCGCCGGCCACACGCCGCCCACGATGATGCGATCGATATGGCTGTAGGTGAGCCGCAGCGCGTCGCGTTCGAACACGTCTTCGACGAGGAACTGCTTGCGCAGCCCAGCGGTATCCAGCGTCTTCGCGTGCTCGCTGTTGATGCTCTGTCTCACTTCCATTGCTCTTGCCTCCGGTCGGATGGGGTGTCTTGCCGTGCCGTTTACGACGGCGTTCTGTTGTTGACTGTAGCGCAGAATTCTAAATATGGAACATCGGTCCGAAAATATTGCACTGCCACATCAAGTGTGGCAAGCCTTCTGGATGACGCACGGGTAAACGATGATTAGGAAGTCTATCAAAAACGGAACGTTGTTCCTATCGCGATGCTATATTGCGCCGAAAGGGAGTCGCCCGGCGCAAGAACGGGACATCACCCCGGGTGATCCACCCGACAACTGGACGCAAAGTCCATGGAGGAGGCATGAAGCTCAAGAAGGCCATCGACCGCATTCCAGGCGGCCTGATGCTGGTGCCGTTGCTGCTCGGCGCCTGTGTCCACACGTTTGCACCGGGCGGAGGGAAGTACCTCGGGTCGTTCACCAATGGATTGATTACCGGCACCGTGCCCATTCTGGCGGTGTGGTTCTTCTGCATGGGCGCGACGATCGACTTGCGGGCAACCGGCGTCGTGCTGCGCAAGTCGGGCACGCTGCTCGTGACCAAAATGGTGGTGGCCTGGATCGCGACGCTGGTCGCGTCGCACTTCATTCCGATCGACGGCGTCAAGGCGGGCCTGTTCGCGGGCCTCTCGGTGCTCGCGATCACGACGTCGATGGACATGACCAACGGCGGTCTCTATGCGGCCGTGATGCAGCAATACGGCAGCAAGGAAGAGGCGGGCGCGTTTGTCCTGATGTCGATCGAATCGGGGCCGCTCGTCAGCATGATCATCCTCGGCGCGACGGGCGTCGCGTTCTTCGAGCCGCGGCTGTTCGTCGGCGCGGTGCTGCCGTTCCTGATCGGCTTCGCGCTGGGTAATCTGGACAGTGAGTTGCGGGAGTTCTTTGGCCGCTGCGTGCATCCGCTGATTCCGTTTTTCGGCTTCGCGCTCGGCAACGGTATCGACCTGAACGTGATCGTCACGAGCGGTTTGCCGGGTATCGTGCTGGGCCTCGGGGTGATCGTCGTGACGGGTATTCCGTTGATCCTCGCGGACCGCTGGATCGCGGGCGGTAATGGGGCGGCGGGGTTAGCGGCTTCGTCGACAGCGGGGGCCGCGGTGGCGAATCCGGCGATCATCGGCGAAATGATTCCGCGCTTCAAGCCGCTGGTGCCGGCGGCGACGGCGATGGTCGCTACTGCTTGTCTCGTGACTGCGATTCTGGTGCCGATTCTGACCGCGCTTTGGGTGCGCCGGCATCATGCGCGCGATGCGTTGCGTGAGGAGTTTGAGGCAGCAACAACGCCGCCGCAGCCGCTTGGTGAGCAGGACGTGCACGTTTGAAGGGGTAGGGCGGTTGGTTTGCGCCTGAACGTGACGAAGTGAAGTGAGTCACGTCAGGCGGGTCTCACCGCCCCAACTTCCCCTCCAACATCGCCTTCACGTCCGCCCACTCCTCATCGATGATGCTAAAGCGCACCGAATTGCGCTTACGCCCATCCGGCATGATGCGCTCGTGCCGGACAATCCCTTCCTGTTTCGCGCCGATTCGCAGAATCGCCGCTCGGGATTTCTCGTTGAGTTCATCCGTCGTGAACTGCACGCGCACGCACTGCATTGCTTCGAAGGCATGACTCAGCAGAAGGTACTTCGCCTCGGTGTTCACCGCAGAGCGCTGCACCGACTCGCCCAGCCAGGTGTGGCCGATTTCCAGCTTCCGGTTCCCCCGGTCGATCTTCCAGAACCGCGTGCTGCCGACAATCGCTCCCGTATCCCGTCTGACGATCACGAAAGGCATCACCGTGCCGGTCGCGCGCCCATCGAGCGCGGTTGCCATATAGCTGCCGACGGTTTCCGGACCCGGCACGACAGTCAGCTTCATGTTCCACAACTGACCGTCCGCGGCGGCGTCGAGCAGACCTTGCGTGTGTTCCTGCTGAAGCGGCCGGAGTTCAACGATCTGTCCGGTCAACGTGGGTTGCAAGAGGCTAGAGGACGTGTCATTCATGACGAAGCAGATTTTCGTTGTATGACTGCGCATCATAAAGCGAGGAATGGACTGAACGAAGCGAATGAGAAGCGAATCAAGGAGGAATCAGCGGGCGACTCGAGGGGCGCGGTGCGATGAATAAAAAAGTCCGCGAACGAGCGCTCGCGGACCTGGCACAGCGTTCAATCAGGCGGACGAGGTCAGAAACCTCGCCCTGAAAGCCTGACGGCCGTCGGCGTCTTAAACCTTAAACCGCCATCACCGAAACGGCCTTGGTGACCAGATAGCCTTCCATGGCTTCCGGACCACCTTCCGACCCATAGCCCGAATCCTTCACGCCGCCAAACGGCATTTCCGGCCAGGGCGCGGCAGGCTGGTTGATCCACAGCATGCCGACTTCCATCTGTTGCGACAGCAGATGCACGTTGCGGAACGACTTCGTGAACGCATAACCGGCGAGGCCAAACGGCAGACGGTTCGCCTCGGCGATCGCTTCTTCGAGCGTGTCGAAACCGCGGATCGCGGCGATCGGGCCGAACGGCTCGTTGTTGAACACGTCCGAGTCGAGCGACACGTTGGTCAGCACGGTCGGCGCGAAGAAGTTACCCTGCGAGCCCACGCGTTCGCCGCCCGTCTCGACCTTCGCGCCGGTCTTGCGCGCGTCGTCGAGCACCTTGCTCATCGCGGTGAGACGGCGCGCATTGGCGAGCGGTCCGATGGTCGTGCCTTCCGCCAGACCGTCGCCGAGCTTGAGGCCTTCAGCATGCTTGACGAGCGCCGCGGCGAATTCTTCGCGGATGCTGTTGTGCACCAGAAAGCGCGTCGGCGAGATGCAGACCTGGCCGGCATTGCGGAACTTTGCGGCGCCCGCGGCCTTGATGGCCAGCGCCACGTCGGCGTCTTCGGCCACGATGACAGGCGCATGCCCGCCCAGCTCCATCGTCGCACGCTTCATGTGCGTGCCGGCCAGCGCGGCCAGCTGCTTGCCGACCGGCGTCGAGCCGGTGAATGTGACCTTGCGGATCACCGGATGCGCAATCAGGTAGCTGGAAATCTCCGCCGGATCGCCGAACACGAGGCCGACCGTACCGGGCGGCACGCCGGCTTCAACGAACGCCTGCAGCAGCGCCGCCGGCGACGCCGGGGTTTCTTCCGGCGCCTTGACGAGGAACGAGCAGCCGCACGCGAGCGCCGCGCTCAGCTTGCGCACGACCTGATTGACCGGGAAATTCCACGGCGTGAAGGCCGCCACCGGGCCGATCGGCTCCTTGAGCACGGTTTGCTGCACCGCCAGATTGCGCGGCGGCACAACCCGGCCGTAGACGCGGCGGCCTTCGTCGGCGAACCATTCGATGATGTCTGCCGCGGACAGCACTTCGACGCGCGCCTCGGCAAACGGCTTGCCCTGTTCCTGGGTCATCAGGCGGGCGATGTCGGAAGCACGTTCGCGCACCAGCGCGGCGGCCTTGCGCATGGTGGTGGCGCGTTCGTTGGCCGGAATCTTGCGCCAGGCTTCGAAGCCGCGCTGTGCGGCGGCCAGCGCCCGGTCCAGATCGGCGATGCCGGCGTGAGCCACCTTACCGATGGCCTTGCCAGTGGCGGGATTGATGACGTCGAGGGTTTTGCCGCTGGCGGCGTCGCACCACTCGCCGTTGATCAGAAGACGGGTATCGGTATAGCTCGAGGTGGCCATGCTGGGTTCCTGTAAGTGGGGAGAACGATAGGTCGCGCGGTCGTGATGCATTGGGCTGACTCTGCGCGGCCAAGGATGGACTGCCGATACCAATCATCTTATCTGATTGCGCGCGATCGCATCGGCGCTGAGCCCACGGGCGGCGGGCGGCACGGGCTTTGCTACTCCGGTTGCCGCGGCGGAGAAACGGCTACCTGAGCGGCGCCGCGCAAACAGGCGTAAAGTCAAGCAGCAGTAGCATGAACCAGCGCAAGCTGGTGAATGCAACCCAATCAACCAAGGTGCAAGCGAGGAATCGACATGCCAACCGGTACAGTGAAGTGGTTCAATGACGCGAAGGGTTTTGGCTTTATCACACCGGACGACGGTGGCGAGGATCTGTTTGCCCATTTCTCGGAAATTCGCAGCGAAGGGTTCAAATCGCTGCAGGAAAACCAGAAGGTCAGCTTCGAAATCAAGCAGGGACCGAAGGGCAAGCAGGCGGCGGATATCAAGCCGGTGTGAAAGCAGTAACCGGTCCGCACGCGCAGGTGGGCGGACCGGGCGTATTTTCCTTAAGGTTTCCTTCAGCTTTGCTCCGTAGTATTTGCGCGATTCCCTTTTCCCGCGCGCATCGCCGCGGGCAATAGTTCCGATAGTTTTCCGACAGAAAACTGAAAGCGCCGATCAAAGGCTTGCTGGAGCATTCATGAAAACCCTCTTCTTGCAAGCGCCGTCGTACGATGGCTTCGATGGTGGCGCGGGTTCGCGCTATCAGGCCAAGCGTGAAGTGCGCTCGTTCTGGTATCCGACGTGGCTCGCGCAGCCCGCCGCGCTCGTCCCCGATAGCCGTGTACTCGACGCTCCCGCTGACGGCCTGTCCGTCGACGCATCGCTAGATATAGCGCAGCAATACGACCTGGTGGTGATACACACCAGCACACCGTCCTTTCCCACCGACGCCCTGTTTGCCGAAGACCTGAAGAAGCGCAAGCCTTCGGTGCTGGTCGGCATGGTCGGCGCGAAGGTCGCAGTCGATCCGCACAATTCGCTGACCGCGAGCGAGGCCATCGATTTCGTCTGCCGTGAAGAATTCGACTTCACCTGCCAGGAAGTCGCCGAAGGCAAGCCGTTCGCCGGGATCAAAGGTCTCAGCTATCGCGCGGCAGACGGTTCGATCGAGCACAACGAAGCGCGCCCGATCCTGGAGAACATGGACGAGTTGCCGTTCGTGGCTCCCGTCTACAAGCGCGATCTGACGATCGACAACTATTTCATCGGCTACCTGAAACACCCGTACGTGTCGATTTACACGGGCCGCGGCTGCCGATCGAAATGCACGTTCTGCCTGTGGCCGCAAACGGTGGGCGGGCATCGCTATCGCACGCGTTCGACCGAGAACGTGCTCGAAGAAGTGAAGTGGATCCGCGACAACATGCCTGAAGTCAAGGAGATCATGTTCGACGACGACACCTTCACCGACTTCAAGCCGCGCGTCGAGGAAATCGCCCGCGGCCTAGGCAAACTGGGTGTGACGTGGTCCTGCAACGCGAAGGCGAACGTGCCGTACGCGACGCTGAAGATCATGAAGGAAAATGGCCTGCGCCTGCTGTTGGTCGGCTACGAATCGGGCGACGACCAGATTCTGCTGAACATCAAGAAGGGCCTGCGCACTGACATTGCGCGCCGCTTCAGCGAAGATTGCCGCAAGCTCGGCATCAAGATTCACGGCACCTTCATTCTGGGGCTGCCCGGCGAGACGCAGGACACGATCCAGAAGACCATCGAGTACGCGAAAGAAATCAATCCGCATACGATCCAGGTGTCGCTCGCAGCTCCTTATCCCGGCACGACGCTCTACAACCAGGCGGTCGAGAACGGTTGGCTGGAAGAAAACAAGGTCATCAACCTCGTCAGCAAGTCAGGGGTGCAGCTCGCGGCGATCGGCTATCCGCATCTGTCGCGTGACGAGATTTACCACCAGCTCGAAAACTTCTATAAGCGCTTCTATTTCCGTCCGTCGAAGATCTGGGAAATTCTGCGTGAGATGCTCACGAGCTGGGACATGATGAAACGGCGCCTGCGTGAAGGCGTCGAATTCTTCCGCTTCCTGCGCGCCCACGAGGCGTGAGCGCCCTGCATCTGCTCGCCGTCACGCTGGCTTATGCGTGTGCGGCGGCGGCGGTTTTCGGCATCGCCTACACGGTGTTGGCGGGTGCCCTGATCGGCCGGTTCTTCGCGAGAGCGGTGTCCGAGCCGACCAGTTTTCCGCCGGTCACGATCGTCAAACCGTTGCACGGCAACGAGTGGGCGTTGCTCACTAATCTCTCGAGCTTCTGTCAGCAGGACTATCCGGGCCCCGTGCAATTCCTGTTCGGCGTGCACGATTCGGCTGACCCCGCCTTGCAGGCCGTCGACGATCTGCGGCGGCTGCATCCGGAAGCGGACATCACCGTGGTCGCCGATGCACGTCTGTACGGCCCGAACCGCAAGATCAGCAACATCCTCAATATGCTGCCGCAGGCCCGGCACGACGTGCTGGTGTTCGCCGACAGCGACGTGAGCGTCGGGCCGGATTATCTGCGCAATGTGATCGGCGAATTGCAGAAGCCTGGCGTCGGCCTCGTCACCTGCGTGTATCGCGGTGCGCCCGATCCCGGCTTCTGGCCGCGACTCTCGGCCAAGGCCACCAACTACCAGTTCCTGCCCGGCGTGGTGACGGGGCTTGCGCTCGGTCTCGCGCGTCCCTGCTTTGGGCAGAGTATTGCGATGCGACGCGATACGCTGGAAAAAATTGGTGGCTTCACGCCGTTCGTGCAGCACCTGGCCGAAGATCATGCGATCGGCGAAGCCGTGCGCATGATCGGCGAGAAAGTGGTGATTCCACCGTTCACGATCTCCCATGCCTGCGTTGAAAACAGCGCGACGAAACTGATTGCGCATGAATTGCGCTGGAGCCGCACGATCCGCAGCATCGATCCGCTCGGCCACCTCGGCTCGGTGCTGATTTTTCCGCTCGCCTTCGCGCTGCTCGCCGTCGCGTTCTCGGGCGGCGCATGGTGGGCCTGGTCGCTTGCGCTGGCCGCCGTCTGCGCCCGACTCGTATTGAAGCTGCTGTCCGATCGCGCGTTGCAGCAGGCGCACCGCGACCTGTGGCTGTTGCCGTTATGGGATATTGTATCGTTTTCGATTTTCGTCGCGAGCTTCTGGTCCTCGCGCGTGATCTGGCGTGGTTTCAGTTTCAAGGTGGATGGCGACGGCCTGTTGTCGGCGGCGCAGGACGGAATGACGGATGAACAGCAGGCTGGGTAAGCAATGATGCGCGGGTATTCGGAAGGCGGTGGCGAGGACAATGCAGCGTGCTTGAAGCACGCGCGAAGGGCTCTCGCATGATGAAGCATCTCGGCCGCTTCGCCGCGCTTGCCGGCTTGCTGGTGTCACTGTGGCTGGTCTGGCAGGACAATCCCGGCGCCGTGCTCGGCGCACTGCGCGCGGCGGGCGCCGGCCTCTTTCTGGCGGCGATCGCGCACGTGCTGCCGATGATCGCCAATGCCTGCGACTGGCGCTCGCTGATTCGCGGCGCGAACCGGCCGGGTATCGCCAACATGCTGCACCTGGTCTGGGTGCGCGAATCCGTCAATTGCATGTTGCCGGTGGCGCGTATCGGCGGCGAGGTGGTGTCGTTCCGGATGCTCAAGCGCTGGGGCGTGCGGCCGTCTACGGCGGTCGGCAGCATCATCGTCGATATGCAACTCACGGTGATCAGCCAGCTGCTGTTCACAATGGTCGGCATCGGTTTTCTGTTCGCCAATGCGCACTCCGACACGCTGCGGCTCGCCGGGCAACTGGCGTGGGGCGTGGTGGTGCTCACGCCGCTGCTGGTGCTGTTCGCACTTGTGCAGCATGCCAGCCCGTTCGAGCGCATCACGCGTGCGCTCAATCGGATGACGAGCGGCAAGCTCGCCACGCTCGTCGGACAATCGGCTCAGATCGACCAGGCCATCAAGCTGATCTGGCGCCGGCGCGGCGTGGTGCTGCGCTATCTGTTCTTCTGGCAACCGCTGCAGTGCTTCCTGACGTCGCTCGAAATCTGGCTTGCGCTGTATTTTCTCGGCGTGCACGTCACGCTGGTCGAAGCGGTGGTGATCGAATCGCTGATCCAGGCGATCAGCAGTGCGGCTTTCTTCGTGCCGGGAGGTCTGGGCGTGCAGGAGGGCGGTTTCATTCTGATCGGCGGTGCGCTGGGGCTCGATCCTTCGATTTGCCTCGCGCTCGCCGGCGCGCGGCGCATTCGTGATCTGCTGATCTTTGTGCCCGGACTCATTGCGTGGCAGTTTGCCGAGTCGTCGAACCGCGAGCCGAAGCGGGTTGAACCGGCAGGGCGGACGGTCGTGGGCGAAGCCAGCCAGCGTTAGTACGGCCGAAGCGACACCTTCCCAGCAACACCTTCATTCTTCCGCGCCCGCATAAGCAGGAAACGACACCTCCACCGCCAGGCCGCTCTCGCCGATACCCGTGCCGAGATGCAGGTTTGCACCGAAATGCTCGGCGATCCGCGCGACGATCGAGAGGCCCAGCCCGCTGCCGGTGGCCTGATTGCCGGTCGCACGAAAAAACCGGTTCGTGAGGCGCGTGAGATCGCTGGGCGAGACGCCGGGGCCGTCGTCGCGCACGCTGAGTTGCACCCGCCCGACCTCGTGCCGCACCGCCACTTCGATGCAACCGCCGGCGCGTCCATACTTGATGGCGTTGTCGAGCAGGTTGTCGAGCAGGATGCCGATCAGTACGGGCTCCGCATTGATCTCCGCACGCATGTCGCCGGTGAGCGTCACGCTAATGTTCTTCTGCTGCGCGTTGCGTTCGTTGGCAAGCAGCGCGTCTTTCGCCACCGCCGCGGGCCTGAGCGGTGCGGTGGAGAGTTTTTCGTGCACATCCAGACGCGCGAGCAGCAGCAACTGCTCCGCGAGCCGCGCGCTGCGATCGACCCCTTGCACCACGCGTTCCATCGCCAGCCGCTGTAATGCCGTGTCCGATTCGGCGAGTGCGACCTGCGCCTGCACCTTGATGGCGGCCAGCGGCGTCTTCAGTTCATGGGCGGCGTCGGCGGTAAACGCGCGCTCGCGCTCGATGGAGTGCCGCAAGCGCGACAGCACCAGATTGATTGCGTCGACGAGCGGCCGCACCTCCGTCGGGGCCCGGCCGATGTCGACCGGTTCCAGCCGGTTGATATCACGCGCGCGAATCGCGCCGGAGAGCACCTTGAGCGGCGCCAGACTCCAGCCGATGCTGAACCACACCAGCAGCGCCAGCACCGGCAGTGCGAGCAGCGTGGGGCGGGCGATCCGGCTCGCGACGCCGCTTACCAAATCGCTGCGCGTATTGGCCGGTTCGAACACGCGCACCGTGTGGCCGAGCGTGGTGTCGCGCAAGGTGAACGTATGCCACATCTGACCACCCAGCGTCATGTTTTGCGCCCCGCTGGCGGGCGGCACGGGTAGATCCCACGCCGCTAGCGCGCGCAATTGCGGGCTGCCCGCCAGCACGTCGCCGTTCGCGCTACGCACCTGAAATAGCGCGTCGCGCGGCAGGGAATCGTCGTCGTCGCTGTCGTTCGCGCCGGGTTCGCCGCCTTTTTCCTCTTCGCGCACGTCGATGCGCGCGTTGGCCAGAGTCGTCAGATTGCGTTGATCGAGCAGGGCAAGGATTTGCGCAAGCTCGGCGAGGCGCGCCTCTTCCCATTCGCTCACTTCGCGCGTGGCCTGACGATAGCTCGATATCAGCGCGATGCCCCAGATCAGCGCGATGCTGGTCAGGACCAGCATCATCAGACGGCGGCGTATCGATGCCGACATTACGCTTTCTCCACCACGTAGCCGATATTGCGCACCGTTCTGATCAGCTTGGCGCCGAGCTTTTTGCGCAGGTTGGACACATGGACCTCGATCGCATTGCTTTCGATTTCTTCCTGCCATCCATACAAGCTCTCTTCGAGGCGCGAGCGCGACTGGGGAATGCCCTGATTGGTCAGCAACTGCATCAGGATGGCCCATTCACGCGAGGTGAGGGGCACGCGCGTATTGCCGACTTCGACGGTTTGCGCGGTGGGATTGACCGTCAGATCCTGATAGCGGATCACCTCGACGCTGCGCCCCTGTGCGCGGCGCAGCAGGGCCCGGCAACGGGCGATCAACTCGGTCAGGTCGAAGGGCTTGCCGAGGTAGTCGTCGGCGCCGGCTTCGAGGCCGCCGACGCGGTCCACCACCGTGCCCTTGGCGGTCAGCACGAGCACCGGCACGTCCTTGCCGGCGTCGCGCACCCGTTTCAGCAGTTCCATACCCGATACCCTGGGCAAGCCGAGATCGAGCAGGACCAACGCATAGGCGGTGGTGTCGAGGGCGAGACTGGCCTTGTGGCCGTCGCGAGCCCAATCGACCGTGAAACCGGCTTGACGCAGTCCCGCTTCGATGCCGCAGCCGATCAGGTCGTCGTCTTCTACGAGGAGTACGCGCATGGGTATGAGATTCCGTTCGATGTCTATTGCATAGCGGCGACATTTTTTAAGCAAGCGCCTAGTCACACACCCGAAGTGTAACGATCATGGTCATTGCACGCTTTATACCTGATTCTTCCTTAAGGTTTCCTTCAGCTTGAATCGCTACTATCGCCCCTCAGCAGGTTACTGTCGCGTGGCCACATGAGCGCGCGAGATTACGTCGTGTTGTCAGATCATCGCAACTTAATCGTAAGCACATCGATGGAATGTACGGTCGGCGCTTCGACCGGTGCGCTTTGCCGGCGCTTGTGCCGGTCAATCGCGCCACTGCATGTCGCCGTGCGTTCCTTCAGGCCACGAGACCACGCCATGAAGCCAGTCACCACCGACATGCTGCGAGCCCATCTAATGGCGGCTTCGCTCACGGCCATGGGTACCGAAGCGCTTGCGTTGCTGGCATTGCTGGTTCTGCCGGTTTCCCAGCAGGTCTTCAGTTCCACGGGGTTTCAGCTTCTTGCCCTCGCGCTGATCGTGAGTGGCGTCATCGTGATGCGCCAATTCGCGCAGGCCGCTTTCGAGCTCGCCATCCAGGGCCACTACGCAACGTCTACCGGCCGGCCCGTGTTGATCGAAGCGGATTGTCCGCGGCGCTGGTTCGTCGTTCTTCATCTGCGCTGTACGGGCAAACCGTTCGTGCTGGCCGGGCACTGACGGCAACAGACGATGGCGGCGCACGCATTGACGGCATACCAGTGGATCCTGTTATCTGGCTGCGTTTCCGCGTCGCTCTACGCGATGCTGGCAGCGGTGGCGATGCCGTTCTTCGCGGTGCGCCCTGGGGGACGCGCGAGGGTTACTAGCGTCCCGACCGCCGCGAATGCTGCCGCCCGGGCTTCGCATCCTCTGCCTCCTTTCACGCATGTCGGCGTCAGCGTGCTCAAACCGCTGTGCGGTGCCGAACCGCGTCTCTACGAGAATCTCAGAACCTTCTGCGACCAGCGCCACGGGCATTTCCAACTCGTGCTCGGGGTCTCTTCGCCGGACGATCCCGCCATCGCCGTGGTGCGCCGTTTGCAGGCCGCCTATCCGATGCACGACATCGAACTGGCGATCGACACGCGCGTGCACGGCAGCAATCTCAAGGTCAGCAATCTGATCAACATGGCGGAGCGGGCGCGCCATGACGTGATCGTGATTGCGGATAGCGACATCGCAGTCGAAGCCGATTATCTCGACACCGTGGCGGCGCCGCTCGCCGATCCGGGTGTGGGGGTGGTGACCTGTCTCTACGTGGCGCAAGGCGTCGGCGGTTTCTGGCCGCGGGTCGGCGCGCTATTCATCAACGAGTGGTTCGCGCCGTCGGTGCGGGTCGCGCATGCGGCCGGGTCGCGCCGCTTCGGATTCGGCGCCACGCTTGCCTTACGCCGCGCGACGCTTGAGCGCATCGGCGGTTTCGATGCGCTGAAAAACTGTCTCGCGGACGATTACTGGCTTGCCGAACACGCGCGCGCGCTCGGGCTTCGTACGGTGCTTTCGCGCGTGATGGTCGCCACCGATGTCATCGAGCCGACTTTTTTCGCGTTGTGGCAACGCGAGACGCGCTGGTTGCGCACGATCCGCTCGGTGAATACGCTTGGTTTTGCGTTTCTGTTCATCACGTTTCCGACGCCGTGGCTCGTGGCCGGCGCGTGGCTCACCGCCAGTCTCGCGAACGGTCCGTCCGGCGGCCTGCACCTGTGGGCGGCGCTGGCGAGCGGCGCCTGCACGGCGGCCGGTTTTGCCGCGCGTATGCTGTTGCATCTGCGTGCCGCGCGTCACAAACGTACTTTCTGGCGCGACTTGCCGCTCGTGCCGTTGCGCGATACTTTGCTGGCATTGCAATGGCTCGCGGGCGCATTCGGCTCGCACGTGGTGTGGCGCGGCGCACGCGTGCCGGTTGAGGCCTCCGCGTCGACGACGCGCGCGAAGGCATTGGGTGTGATGGATGTCATGGAGACTTCGGATGGCGGCTGAGCCACGCGGCCTGATCGTCACTGCCGACGATTTCGGTCTGCATCCGCGGGTGAATCTGGCGGTCGAGCAGGCGCACCGGCACGGCGTGTTGACGGCCGCGAGCTTGATGATCGGCGCGCCTGCCGCGGCCGATGCGGTGGCGCGTGCTCGCGAACTCCCGGGGTTGCGGGTCGGTTTGCATCTGGTGCTGGCCGACGGCGACGCGGTTACGCCGCGCGCGGGGATTGCCGCATTGCTCGACGAGCATGGCCGCTTTGGCGACAACATGGTGCGGGACGGGGTTCGGTTTTTCTTTTT
Organism: Burkholderia sp. OK233; assembly: GCF_900230185.1. Classification (GTDB taxonomy): domain Bacteria; phylum Pseudomonadota; class Gammaproteobacteria; order Burkholderiales; family Burkholderiaceae; genus Paraburkholderia. Next base: position 5,231,099 of record NZ_OCSR01000001.1, on the reverse strand, counting down.
GCCGCACGTTCGCAGACAGCTGGCGCGAGAGATTCGCGCGCAGTTCGAAGCTTTTGCGAGGACGGGGTTGATGCTCGATCACGTCAACACGCACAAGCATTTTCATTTGCATCCGACGGTGCTTGGGTTGATTCTGGAGATTGGCCGCGAGTACGGGATGCGGGCGATGCGTTTGCCGTTCGAGGTTGGTACGCCGCTATGGTTGCGGCCGTGGATATCATGGGTGCGGGCGAGGTTGGATCGGGCTGGGATCGCGCACAACGATTATGTTGTTGGGATTGCTAATAGTGGGCGGATGGATGAGGTGGCGTGGCTTGCCGCGCTTGCCGATTTGCCGGATGGGGTGGGGGAGATTTATTGTCATCCTGCGTTTGCCGGTGATCGGGTTTTGAGTGATGGGATGCGGGATTATCGGCACACCGATGAGTTGCAGGCGCTCTTGTCGCCTAGAGTCGCTGATGCGGTTCGGCATTTGGGGGTTCGGGTGGGTGGATTTGGAGATGTGTTAAGAGTTTGATTTTTTTGCCTGTGCGGCGCTTTTGTCCGTGTTCTTATGGCTTTGGCCTTTCCTTGAATTGTTAGTGGTCTATTAGCGTTCCCCCTGTGCGGGGCGACACCTACTTTTCTTTGCCTGCCGTGTATAGACCGGAGACATAGCTGACAGGTGTGCGGGGACATGGTTGACACTTCCGGGTATTAAAACGCCCGGTCCCGACCATGCCCTGGAACGCAAGAGACACCATGAGCCTCCGACAGGAATTTGTTCATCTGGCCAGTCAGGACACGCTGACGATGACTGAGCTGTGCCAGCGCTTTAACATCAGCCGGCAGACCGGCTACAAATGGCTTGATCGCGGCGAGAACGCGCTGTCCGATCGATCCCGGCGCCCTGCCAGCAGTCCCTCGAAGACCCCCGCTGCCATGGAGCAGGAAGTCGTGCGGCTGCGCCAGGCCCATCCGCGTTGGGGCGGACGCAAGATCAGCCGGCGCCTGCGGGATCTGGGCTTTGAGGCGGTGCCACAGGCCAGCACCGTGACCGACATCCTGCACCGGCACAACCTGATCCTGCCGGCCGATTCAGCGATGAGCCAACCCTGGAAGCGCTTTGAGCACGAGCAGCCCAACGTACTCTGGCAGATGGACTTCAAGGGGCACTTCGAGACCCTCCAGAAGGAGCGGTGCAGTCCCCTGACGGTGCTCGACGACCACTCGCGCTTCAGCATCCTGCTACGCGCCTGTGGGCCCACCGATACCGCTACCGTGCAGGCGGGATTACTGAGGTCGGTTGAAAAAAGTGGACGCCAACATTCCGTAAAATTGAGGAATGGAGGCATTGATGAACCGAATCCCCAAGGCTGTGTACACGAAGGAATTTCGTGAAGAGGCGGTAAAGCTGGCAATGATCGATGGCGTCGGCGTGTCCGAAGCCGCGCGTCGATTGTCGATTTCGATGAAGACGTTGGCAAACTGGGTTCGTGCCGCAAAGGCCGGCAAGCTGGAGAACGTTGGACAGTATCAGAGGCCTCTGACAGAGGTCGAGGCCGAGCTGGGGCGGGTCAAGCGGGAATTGGCCGAAGTAAAGATGGAGCGCGATCTGTTAAAAAAGTTCGCGACGTACTTTGCGAGGGAGTCGCGGTGAGGTACGGCATAATTGAACAGATGCGACAGCAATATCCAGTGCCTCCAATGTGCCGGTTCCTGGGTGTGTCCACAAGCGGCTACTATGCATGGCGCAAACGGCCTCCCTCGATGCGCGCTCAGCAAGAGCCCCGATACGAAGCGCAAGTTCGTGCCGCTCACGAGCGTACCCGAGAGACCTTTGGTCCGGAACGGCTACAGAAAGAGTTGGCTGGTCGCGGCGTCCAGATCGGTGTTCACCGCATCAAGCGTTTGCGCACGAAGCTCGGCCTTCGCTGCAAGCAAAAACGCAAGTTCAAGGCGACAACAAATTCGACGCACAACCTGCCAGTCGCACCGAATATACTGGACCAAGATTTTAGTGCGAGTGAACCGAACCAGGCGTGGTGCGGCGACATCACCTATATTGCGACCGATGAGGGATGGCTTTATCTGGCTGGCCTCAAGGATCTGTTTAGCGGGGAGCTAGTCGGCTACGCGATGAGCGAGCGTATGACAAAACAGCTTGTAATGCAGGCTCTATTCCGTGCTGTCGCGGCACACCGACCACCGGCCGGCCTTATTCACCACACGGACCGCGGCAGCCAGTACTGCGCTCACGCATACCAAAAGCTCGTCAAACAGTTCGGCATGGAGGCATCAATGAGCAGACGGGGAAATTGCTTCGATAATGCACCGATCGAATCGTTTTGGGGCTCACTGAAGAATGAGCTTGTCTATCATCGAAAGTTCGCAACCCGCGCACAAGCCCAGAAAGAAATCACGGAATACATCGAAATCTTTTACAACCGGCAACGAACGCAGGAGCGGCTCAACTATCTGTCGCCTGCTGCTTTCACGCAGCGATTCCATTTGAACAAAATCGCTGCTTAACCCGTTGGCGTCCACGGATTCCGACCGACCTCATACGGGAGGCGTTTGGGCACTATGGCCTGCCGTTACGCATCAATACCGATAACGGCTCGCCGTGGGGTTCACCTGGCAGTCCGGGGCAGCTCACCGAGCTGGCCGTCTGGCTGATCCAGCTGGGTATCCGCATCAGTTACAGCCGGCCTTACCACCCGCAGACCAACGGCAAGGACGAACGGTTTCACCGTACGCTGAAGGCTGAAGTACTGAACGGACGAAGCTTCGCCACCCAGCAGCACGTGCAACAGGAACTGGACCGCTGGCGCACCGTATATAACTGCGAGCGCCCGCATGAGGCGATCGGCATGGACACGCCGATCAGCCGTTACCGGCCCAGCCCCCGGGCGTATCCATCGACCCTGCAGGAGCCGGAGTACGGCCCGGATGACGTGGTACTGCGGGTCAAAGCGAATGGTCAGCTACGCTTTGAGGGACAGCACCTTAGGGTCTCGAAAGCACTTTATGGGCTGCCGGTTGCGGCACGCGCAAAGCTGGGCGAAGACGGCGTATTTGAATTCTGGTTTGCCCATCATCGCATCCTCACCCTTGACCTGAGGAGCGAAAATCACTGACCATAAAGTGTCAATGATGTCCCCGCACGTCTGTCAACCATGTCTCCGGTCTATACACCTGCCGCAAAGAAAAGTAGGCAAAAGAAAGCGGCTCAAACCGCTCATGCTAAGCGGGCACCGTGGTTTGCAACGGGTAGTGGCTCCGTGGAATCCGAGCCCTCGCACCTTCCGGCGTCAGTGACAAAGGTGTCATCAGCTCCCACTCCGCACTGCGTGCGTCGCGGACGGGCCTGCATGGGAAACCAGGGGCTTCGGTTGGCGTAGCGGGGGCCGTCGGCTTCGCCTCGGCGAGGCGCCGCTATACTCGCCCCGGAAACCCGGTGACGAGGCGGGAGCGTCAGAATGTAGCGAATGGTTTTAAGAACTGCTCTTCGGCGCGCGCAGCGCCGCCGGAAGTATGACTCCCTTGTCACTGGCATATGCAGGTGCACGAACACAGATTCCAGATGCACCACTACCATTTGCAGGCCACGGTTCCCGCTTAGCATGAGCGGTTTGAGCCGCTTTCTTTTGCCTACTTTTCTTTGCGGCAGGCAAAGAAAAGTAGGTGTCGCCCCGCACAGGGGGAACGCTAATAGACCACTAACAATTCAAGGAAAGGCCAAAGCCATAAGAACACGGACAAAAGCGCCGCACAGGCAAAAAACCGCCAATATTAAATAGCCTCCCCCCTCATCAACAATTTCAACAAGACGGGCAACAGCAACAAAACCAACGGCAACTGCACAATCAACCCAGAAATAATGGCAACTGCCAAAGGCTGCTGCATAGCCGCCCCTTGCCCGAGGGCAAAAGCAAGCGGCAGCAGCGCCAAAATAGCTGCAATAGTGGTCATGGCAATCGGCCGCAACCGATTCCGCCCAGCCGCGATCAGCGCCTCCTCAACCTCAATACCTTCATCCCGTATCAACCCCTGCAACTCCGATACATAAAAAATCGCCACCTCAGTCACGATACCGATAATCATCGTCATCCCCATCATCGCGGAGATGTTCAACTCGATACCGGTGATCCACAACCCAATAAACACCGCGCCGGCCGCCAGCAACGGCATCGCCATCACCGCCATCGCAACGCGGAAGCGCTCGTACAGAAACAGCAGCAACCCAAACACCAACGCAATCGCAGCACCAAACACACTCAACAAACCCTTGAAAGCAATCTGCTGTTGCTGGTACAAACCGCCCAGTTCGTAATACACGCCGGTCGGCAACAAGCTCTTGTCGCTCAGCGTCTTCTGTACGTCGGCGATCGTCGAGCCCAGATCGCGGCCATCGATACGCGCCGTCACCGCCACCATCCGCTTGAGATTGTCGCGGCTGATCTCCGGCTGGCCAGTCACCGTCACCTGATCGGCAACACGGTTCAGCGCGAACAGATGGCCGTCCGGTGCGCGAATTTGCAACAGTCCCAGTTGCGTATCGGTTAGCTTCAGCGCGCCGGCTACACGCACCCGCACGCCCACCGTCTTCGGCCCGGTCTGGAATTGCGTCGCAACGTTGCCTTCCACCATGTCGGACACGGCCTGCGCAATCGACTGCGGGTCCATACCCTCGGCCGCCGCAGCTTCCGGCCGGATATGCAATTCGAGCGCATCGCCCGCGGGGTTGATACCGTCGTTCACGTCGACCACGCCTTGAATCTTGCCGATCTGCGCGGCTACTTTGCGTGCGGTGGTGTCGAGCGTGTTCTGATCGTCGGAGTAGATCTTGATCTGGACCGGCTGCGGCACCGCGGTCAGGTCGCCGATCAGGTCTTCCATCAATTGCGCGAGCTCGATATTCACGCCCGGCACCTGCGTCTCGATCTTCGAACGGATTTCTTCCATCACCATTTCGATCGGCTCACGGCCGCTCGATTTCAACCGCACGAAGAAGTCTCCCTTGTTGGGCTCGTTCAGGTCGCCGCCGAGACCGGCGCCGGTACGGCGAGAGTAAGTTGCAACGTTCGGATTCGCGCGGATGATGCCCTCGATCTGCTTCATCAACCGGTCGGTTTCCGTCACGGATGTACCCGGGTCGGTGTGATAGTCGAGCACGAATCCGCCTTCGTCCATGCTCGGCATGAAACCGCTGCCCACACGCGTGAACGCGAACGCAGCCACCACGATCAGCGGCAGCAGGCCGAGCAGCACGAGAACCGGGCGTGCCGTGACGCGCTCGATCAGAAAACCGTAGCGCCGGTTCATCCATGAAGCGAAGCGGGTTTCCTTGTGTTCCTCGGCGTCCTTCGGCTTCAGCCAGCGGTCGCACAGAATCGGCACCGCGAGCCAGGTGACGAGAAACGAAATGAACAGGGCGCTTGCCATCGTCACCGAAAGCGCCTTGAAGAACGCACCCGTCACGCCCGACAGAAACGCGAGCGGTACGAAAATGATCAGCGTCGCCGCCGACGACCCGGCAAGCGGCCGCGTGAATTCGAGCGCCGCCGCCATCACGCGGCCATGGAACTTGTGCGCGCCGCCTTCGCGCATGCGTCGCACGATGTGTTCGATCATCACGATCGCATCGTCGATCACGAGGCCGACCGCGGCCGCCATGCCGCCGAGCGTCATGATGTTGAAGCCCATGCCGAACACGTCGAGCAGCAGGATCGTCGCGGCCATCACGACCGGCACCAGCGCGACCGCAATTGCGGTGATCTTCCAGTTGCGCAGGAAGGCAAACAGCGTGAACGCGGCCAGCACCACGCCGATCATGATCGCGTCGCGCACGCTGGTCGCCGAGGCGATCACCAGTTCGCTCTGATCGTACCAGTTCGAGAGGTGCACGCCCGCCGGCATCTGATGCTGAAAGTCGGCGAGCTTCGCACGGATCGCCTTGGCCATCGCCACGCTGTTCGCGCCCGGCTGCTGGAAGACGTTGAGCAGCACGGCGTCCTGGCCGTCGGCGGTGACGCGCATCCATTGCGGCATGACGCCCTGACGGACTGTCGCGATGTCGCCGAGGCGGATTTGCGTCGCGCCGTTGGCCGACACCACCACGCTGCGCAGTTCGTCGAGTTGCGTGATCGTGGTGTTGGCAATCACGAGATACAACTTGTAGTGGTCCTCGATGCGGCCGGTGGCCATCAGCACGTTGCTCGCGCCGATCGCTTTCGAGACATCCGCGAGCGAGACCTTGTAGGCAGCGAGGCGTGCCGGATCGATCGCGACCTCGAATTCGTCCTGCGCGCCACCGGTCACTTCGACGCGCGCCACGCCTTCCACGGACGACAGCAATGGCCGCATCTGGAACTGCGCGAGATCGCGCAGCGCCGACAGCGACTGCTGGTTCGACGTCAGGCTATACGCGAGCACCGGGAACACGGTCGGGTCCATGCGCCGCACCTGCATCGAGGTGCCTTGCGGGAGCGTTGCGAGAATCTCGCTGATTGCCGATTGGGCCTGCAACGTGGCTTGCGCCATGTCGGTGCCCCAGTCGAAATTGATCGAGATTTCCGCCGAGCCGCGGCTCGTGGTCGATTCGACGTCGCGTACGTTCGGCACGCGCCGCAACGCTTCTTCGACGGGCATTGTGACGAGCGTGGCCATCTGTTCGGCAGGCCGGTCGCCCGCGTCGAGCGAGACCACCGCGCGTGGAAACGCAACGTTCGGGAACAGCGAGATCGGCAGACGAAACGCGGTCAGCGCGCCCGCGATCGCCAGCAACGCGATCACGAACAGCAGCGAACGGCGGTGCTTCTGCATCCATTGACCGAAATTCATCGCGGCGCGCCTCCGCCAGCCCGCACCGCCATGCCGTCCTTCAATTCATAGTTGCCGCTGACGACGAGGCCTTGTGCACCGTCGATCGGGCCGTCCACGCCGTAGCGGTCGCCGTTCTCGATTTGCGTGACCACGGCCACGCGGCGCGCCTTGTTTTGCGGCGTGATCTGGAACACGTACGCGCCTTTGTCGTCTTTCAGTACGGCGGCACGCGGCACGACCCAATGCGTGCCGCTGCGAGTCGCGATGTCGGCGCTGACACGCGTCCCCGGAATGAACGCGCTCTGTCCGAGCGGGACGTTCGCGCCGACGTTGACGAGCTGGCTTTGCTGATCGACTGATGCCCCGACGAGCACCACCTGACCGTCCGCCGCGGCCCTGGCGAGCGAGGTGGACAGGCCGTGCAGCGTGACCATGTCGCCGGTACGGATAGCGGGGACGTCCGACGGCTCGACGCCGAGCGTGACGTTCGCGCGCGCATCCTTGCCGTTTCCGCCGGCCAGTTGCAGGATCGCGGCGCCGGGCTGCACCTGATCGCCCTGTGCCGCCGATAGCTGCAAAACCACACCGTCGATCGGCGCTCCGATGACCTTGTTGCCGTTCGCGACACCCGTCTGGTTCTGCGCCGCGAGCGCCTGCTGCGCGTCCTCGGCGGCCTTGCGAGCGGTGGCGAGTTGCGATTGCGTGGCGAGCCCTTTGTCGTACAGCGATTGCGTGCGCGCGAGTTCGCCTTGCGCCAGGGTCACGGCGCTTTTCGCCTGGGTGGCGGCGAGCACGGCGGCAGGGTCGGCTTGCACGACGAAAAGCGGGGTGCCGCGCGTCACGCTCTGACCGGCCTGCACGCGCATCTGCACAATACGCGCGATGTACGGCAGATTAATCGTGGTCAGGTTCGACGCGGACGCCGCGACGATGCCATACGCGCGTACCGGTTGCGCGATGACGGCGCGCTGCACCCGTACGGTTTGCACGGATACGACGGATTGGTCGGCCGCATCGTCGCCAGCGGACGCACTCGCTGCGCTAGCCGCACCGGCCGCATGCACGCCGGCGCTCATAAGCACGGCGCAGGCAAGAGAAATCGCATAAGTAGCGATGCGCGGCCGCCGCGCCGCAAGTGGGCTATTTCGCATGAGTTTCGGTGAAGGTCTGAGCGGAGGAAAAGGCGTCGGGGATTGCGCTGCCCAGCAACGCCTGCAAGCCGACGCGTTGTTCGGCGAGCGATTCGCGCAGCGTGGCGACGTCGACACGTTTGGTGAGCGCGGCGCTTTGCGCATCCGTGTAGGCACCGAGCACGAGATTGTGCTGCGCGTAGGCTTCGGCCGCATGTTGCGCGGCGAGATCCACATCGGGCAGCGCGGCGTCGGTTTGCTGCAACTGTCGCGTGAGAATCACGCTGTCCGCACGCATATGGGCCACATCGGCATAAGCCTGGTTCAGGCGCGACTGATATTCGTCGCGCAAACGCTGACGCGTCGCTTTTTCGATCGCGACGTTGCCTTGATTGCGGTTGAAGATCGGCAAACTCAGATTGATCTGGAAGCCGCTCGTGTAGATGTTCGAGGTGTCGCGCGCACGCACGAAACCCACGGAAAGACTCGGAAACTGGCTGAGAATCGCCGCGCGGTATTTCTGCTCCTGCGCTTCATAGCCCGCCTGCAGGGCGATCAGATCCGGGCGGCGCTGGGCGAGTCTGACCAGCGCCGCGTCGAGCGTCGCGTCGGGCAGTTCGGTCGTGTCTTCGCTGCCGGTGAGTGGCAACTGCACCTCCGGCGAGAGGCCGAGCAGCGCGTTCAGATCGTGATGCGTCTGTTCCGCGGCCCGTTCGGCATCGGTGTATTGCTTGCGCGCATCGCTGTAGGCGGTGAGCGCGGCGGTCAGCGTGTCGTCGGTGAGATTGCCGTCGCGATGCGCGTCGGCTATGCGTTCGTAGCGCGTGCGAGCGAGGTCGCGCTGCTGTTGCAACAGCGGCAGCGTGTCCTGCTGGAAGCGCGTCTTGATGAACAACTGCCGCGCCTGGGCGACGATCTGCCATTCCTGCCACAGCAGCCCGAGATCGGTTTTGGCTACCGTCGCGTCGGCGGATTGTTTGTTCGCGCTGCGTAGCACGATCGCCATCACGTCGATGCTCAGGCCGTAATTGAACGCGCGCGTGGCGCCGGCCGCGCCCGGGTAATCGCTCGATACGCTCAGTTGCGGATCGGGCAACAGTCCGGCTGAATAAGCCTGAGCCCGGGCGATGCCGAGATCGTCGCGGGCCAGCTTCAGGTCGGGATTGTTCGCCACGGCCAGCATCGCGACTTCGTCGATGTCGAGCCCGTCGGACGGATCGAAGCGATGCGCGGCCAGTTCCGGCAGCGGCATGGTGGACGGATCGATCTGGATACGTTCGAGCGAGCGGGCCGAGGTCGACGTATCCTGCGGTGCGAGCGGCTCGCGGTGATACCACGTGCACCCGCCGAGCAGCATCGCGCAGATCGGCACGAGCACGCGCAACCGTGCCGCTGCGGCGGCGTTGAAAACGGGCAAGATCCGGCTCCTGAACAAAATGTGGGACAGCCGCGAACGGATGTCGCAGAACAGGTGCCGATTCTGCTGACGGGGAGCTTAAGGAACGCTTAACGGACATTAAGCATCCCCTAAGCCTCCCTTCAGCGTCGCCTAAGCATCCCATAAGGGAAGCATAAGGAAGCGTTAAGCTAACGGGTTGGACAATGCGGGCAAACTGGAGAGAGGAGAGGCCATGCGTCTGCTACTGGTCGAAGACGACGACATGATTGCGGAGACGGTGTTGGGCGCGATGCGCCGCTCGGGCTACGCGATCGACTGGGCCGAAGACGGCCGCGCGGCGGAACTGTCGCTGGGCAACGGCGTGTACGACCTCGTGCTGCTCGATCTCGGCTTGCCGAAGAAGGACGGCATCGACGTGCTCAATGCCTACCGCAAGAGCGGAGGCGCCGCACCGGTGATCATCCTGACCGCGCGCGACGCGGTCGACGAGCGGATTCGCGGCCTCGATGCGGGCGCCGACGATTATCTGATCAAACCATTCGATCTCGACGAACTGGCCGCGCGGGTGCGCGCGCTATTGCGGCGGCGCACCGGGCAGAAGCAGCCCGTCTATGCGCACGGCGAGCTCACACTCGATCCCGCGGCGCACGAAGTCACCAAAGGTGGCGAACTCTTGCCGCTCGTGCCGCGCGAGTTCGCCTTGCTGCAGGCGTTGATCGAAGAGCCCACGCGCGTGTTCACCAAGCCTGAGCTGGAAGAGAAGCTATACGGCTGGGGCGAGGAGGTGGGCAGCAACACCATCGAAGTGCACGTGCATAGTTTGCGGCGCAAGATCGGTGCGGAGCAGGTGGTGACCGTGCGCGGCGTAGGCTACCGTCTGAAGAGGTGCTGATGACGTCGATTCGCCGCTGGCTGCTGGGCTGGCTGATTTTCGGGCTGGCCGCGGCCTCGGGCGTGGCCGGCTTCGGCATCTTTCACACCGCACGCGAAGAAGCGGGCGAACTGTTCGACTTCGAGCTGCGTACCGTGGCGCTGTCGTTGCCGTCGAATCTGGCCGGTGCGGGAGACGGCGAGCATCGCAATCCCGACCTGGGCGATCTGGCCGACGACCGGGTCTTGATCGAAATCTGGGACAGCTCCGGCAAGCTCATCTATCACTCGATGCAGGTGCCGGTATTCTCGCGATTGCCCGCGGGTTTCAGCACGGTCGAGCGCGGCGAAACTCACTGGCGCGCGTTCGGTCTGGAGCAGCACGACCGTTATATCCAGGTTGCGCAACCGATCTCCGTGCGCGAAGACCTTGCGCTGAAACTGGCACTGCATACGCTCTGGCCGCTCGGCCTGCTGGTGCCGGTGACGATCGTGCTGGTGCTGCTGGTGGTGGCAAGGGGGCTGGCGCCGATCGGCGGGTTGACGCGCGCGCTGACGACCCGTTCGCTCGATTCGCTGGAGCCATTGCATCTGGACGGCAGCGTGCCGGTCGAAATCAAGCCGCTGGTGCAGGCGCTTAACGATCTGCTGCAACGTCTGCACGTTGCTTCGCAGGCGCAGCGCACGTTTATCGCCGATGCCGCGCACGAGTTGCGCTCGCCGCTTGCGGCGCTGAAGCTGCAATTGCAGGCGGCTTCCCGTGACGGCTCGCTAAAGGGCGAGGGGCAAACGCTGGAGCGGGTCGAGGGGCGGGTCAACCGGATCATTCACCTGGTGCAGCAGTTGTTGACGTTGGCTCGTGAGGATGCGCATCCGGTGACGTCGATGGTGCCGGTGAGTTTGCGCCGGATCGGCGAGCAGGCCGTCGGCGATTTTTCGCTGCTCGCGGAGACGAAGGAGATCGATCTCGGGCTTGAGTGCGAAGACGCTCGCGCGAACTACGATGCCTACACGGTGCTGGCTGAGCCGCATGGGATGAGTGTTCTGTTGGGCAACCTGATCAACAATGCGATCCGGCATACGCCGCGGGGCGGGCGTGTCGACGTGATTCTGAAACGATCGGGCGAGCGCGTGGGGTTTGATGTTGTGGACAGCGGGTCCGGGATCCCGGAGGCTGAGATCGAGCGGGTTTTCGACCGCTTTTATCGAGGGGAAGAGGCGAAGGGCGAGGGCAGCGGACTTGGGTTGGCGATTGTGGCCCGGATCGCCGCACGGCATCAACTGCGGCTTTCCCTGCGCAACAACGCCGGCCGGTCCGGCTTGTGCGTTTCGGTTTTTGGCCTGACGGCGGTTGAGGTTACGGTGCCTGCGGCGGTTAGAAGCTGAACGTTCGCTACCGCTGGCGTACGACGTCTCACCGCCTCTCACGAGCATGTTTCAACACGCTGCTACAATCCTGTCTTTCTCGATTGATTGTGCGCTATGGGTTTCGAACAACTTGCTGAATTGAAGAAGCAACTGGCTGCGGCACGCGCCGAAGCTGCGCCTGCTGCCAAGCCGGTCGCAAAGCCGGTCGCCAAGCCCGGTACGAAGCCTGCGCGCAAGCCGTCGTCGCCGCGCCGCGCCGCGCCTGCTGCCAAGCCCGCGGCTGACGCCAGACCCGCGGCCGACGCGAAGCCGGTGGACCCGGTGGTGAAATCGATCGGGAGACTGCAAAAGCGCTTCCCGAATGTTTTCCCGAAGAATCCGGCGCCCAAGCTGCCGCTGAAGGTCGGCATCTTCGAGGATCTCGTGGTTCACGCGAAGGAGCTGTCGCTGAGCGAAGCCGAGTTGCGCGACGCGATCAAAACCTGGTGCCGTGGCAGCCGCTACTGGAAATGCCTGGTTGAAGGCGCCGCGCGCGTCGATCTGACGGGCGGCGAAGCAGGCAAGGTGACGGCGCAGGAAGCGGCCGGCGCGCAGCGTCTGCAGGCACATCGTGCGGGCAGGGGCGCAGCGAAAGCAGCAGCCTCGTCGGCTGACGCGTCCGCCAATGCTTCTGCCGCATCGGCCGTTTCGGGCGATGAGGCAGCGCAAGCAGCTGCCGTTCCGGTCGATGCAGCAGCGCAAGCAGCGGCCATTCCGCAAGCCGGGGCAGAGAGCCAGCCGCAGGCTGCCTCGGCAGACACCCCGGCCGCTGAATCGACAACGCCGCCGGCAGCACCGTCGGCCACCGCCGAAGCGTAAAGAAGGCCAGCCGCCCTGTTAAAGGCGGCTGCCTTGCGCGGCTGCCAGCCGGACCCGCACGAAGCCGACGTGCTCGCGCAGCACATAGAACGCGTCGGCGTATGCGAGCGGCATACGCAAGCGGCTCAGCGACGCCTCGATATGATCGAGCTCCGCGAAAAGCTGCTTGCGTTCCTCCTCGGTCGAGTCGGCCAGTGCGCCGCGTTCGATCGCAATCAGCGCGCCGTAATAGCGATAGATGCGCGAGCGCACGCGCCACCGGTACAGTGCCGGGATCAGGCGCATCGCCGGAAACAGCAGCACCGCCATCGGCAGCAGCAGAACGAGCGTGCGATCGCCGATGCTCGCGAGCCAGAACGGCAGCGTGCGGTATAGAAAACTCTTGCCGGTCTTGTAGTAGCGCTGCGCGTCTTCGCTGATCTGATATTCATGGGCGACCGGACTCGGAAACTCCCCCGCGTGCTGCAACAGCCCCGGCATGCCGTGCACCTCCTGCGCGGCCTCGATCAACAAGTCGGAAATCGCCGGATGCAGACCGGTCCGGGCCACGAGTTCGACTGTCGGGCTGATCAGATGAATGGTGTCGGGCGGAATTCTGCGCTTGAGATCCAGCACGCCGGGCGGCAGATCGATCTCGTCGAGGTAGGGAAAGAGGCGCGTATAGGCGCTCGCTTCGTCGAAATCCATCACCGAGATGCCAGGCACTTTCAGGAGCCGCAGCATCAGGCCGCGCGTGGCCGAGTCGCCGTTGAGGATCGCCGCGTCGACATCGCCCGCCACGAGTTGCGTGGCGGCCTGCATGCCGTCGCTCGGCACCAGCACGGTGTCGCCGCCCGGTCGGATGCCATTTGCTTCCAGCAGTTTGAGCGAGAGGAGACGCGTGCCGCTGCCTTCGCGGCCGATTGCAATTCGTTTGCCTTCCAGTTCTGAGAGCTCGCTGATACCGGTGCCGCGATAGAACACCACCACCGGAATATAGAAAACGCTGCCGAGCGACATCAGCGATGAGGTATCGAGCCCGTCGGCCACACCGCCTTGCACGAGCGCGAGGTCGACATGCTGCTTCGGGTCAAGCAGACGACTCAGGTTCTGCACCGAGCCGTCGGATTCCAACACCGTCAGTGTGATGCCGTTACGGGCAAGGATCTTCTTGTACTGATCGGCGGTGACGAGGAACGAACTGTCGTGCGGGCCCGCGCTTATCGTGATGGTCTTCGGCGGCGCCGGATCGACCACCCAGACGATCAGCGTGATCATCAGCACGAACAGCGCGGCGACGATGACGTAAGGCAAGGTGTGATCGCGCCACTCCGCATGCGACTGATCGCCGGGAAAATGCGGGGGGCGCGGGCGATACGCTTTCATGGGCACTCCATGCCGGTAGCCGGGATGAGGCATTGTCTACTGTCTGGCCAGGACATGCGATAGGCCATGGCATAATCCACGACAGCTTCTAATCGTCTCGCCGGGCGTATCTTGAGTCGTTTCTATCGGAAGATCGGCAGTTGGCTGGGATTGTTTGCGATCCTGATGGCCACGCTCGCGCCAACGATCTCGCATTCGCTCGCCGCACGTGATGGTGGTGAAGCCGGAATGGAAGGCGAGCATTGCTCGATGCCGTCGATGGCTTCCATGCTGGAAATTGACGCCATGTCCTCGATGCCTTCGATGAAGGATCAGGCATCGGACGACCCCGGCAGCAAACACGCTCAACACGCTGCCATGTCCGATGGCGACGCCTGCGGCTACTGCAGTCTGCTCGCCCACATGCCGGCGGTGCCCAGCGTCGAGGCGCTGTTCTTTGTCACCGTCCGTGCTGTCCAGCACACCGTCGCGACCCGTTTCGAGCGCGTTCGCCGCGTCGAGCCGCTCACCTTCGCGCAGCCCCGCGCCCCTCCGTTCCCATCCTGATTCGAGTCATACCGTTGCGATGCCATGACCGCATCGCGATGCCGCGCACGTCCGTCTGTCGAAGCGCGCGCCGGCATTGTCACGACCCATGAACAGGATGAACCATGCAAACCCAGGCAACGCGCAGCGCGATACCGCTGCGCGCGGCGTCGCTCGTTGCGGCTACCGCCAGCGTATTTCTCTTCGCTCCTTCACTTGCCAGTGCTCACGCGATTGCGGGTAATCGCGTCTTTCCGTCGACGATGGCCGTCGACGATCCCGGTGTCGGCGACGAAGCCAACCTCGAGTACGGCCATCAGCGCGTGCCGGGCGATGCCGGCGATCAAAGCATCAATACCTTCGACTTCGAGTATGACAAGCTGATCACGCCGCGGCTGGCGGTGTCGGTAAACGGCACGTACGCGATGCAAAACAATCCCAAGGCGCGTGGTTTCGACAATTTCGGCGTCGGTCTGAAGTACCTGCTTTACGTCAACGATGAACACGAGTTCATGACCTCCGTCGGTGTGAACGCTGAACTCGGTGGCACGGGAAGCCGCGCGATAGCGAGCAACTTTTCGACAATCTCGCCGACGATTTATGCCGGCAAGGGCATGGGCGATCTTCCCGCATCGCTTGCGTATCTGCGGCCGATCGCGATCACGGGGGAAGCCGGCCCGGCGCTGACAACAGGAGCCGGGCAGCCGAACGCGTTCAACTACGGCTTCACGGTGCAATACAGCTTGCCCTATCTGCAGCAGCACGTGCGCGATATCGGGCTGCCGCAGCCGTTGGCGAACGTGATTCCGCTGGTGGAAATTCCGCTCTCGAGAAGCCAGGGGCAGACAACCGGAACGGTCAATCCGGGCTTCATCTGGATCAACCGCTACGGCCAGTTCGGCGTTGAAGCGCAAATTCCGATCAACCGCGCAAGCGGCTCGCACGTGGGTATTCTGGTTCAGGCGCATATCTTCTTCGACGATGTTGCGCCCACCACGATCGGCAAACCTCTCTTCCAGTAACGCATCAACACCATAACGCAGGAGCGGGCGATGAAAAACGTTCGACATGACTGGCTGCGCGCCGCAGCGAAGGTGCCGTTGCTGATTGCCGGGCTCGCGTTCGCGAGCGCCGCCTTCGCCCATGTATTTCCGCAGAAGCAGGAGCCGGGCGCGGGCGCGACGGTGGCGTCGCCCGCTCAGGTCCGCGTGATATTCGACGGGCCGCTCGAGCCGTCATTCAGTTCGCTGACGGTGACCGACGCGAGCGGCAAGCAGGTCAACACGGAGAAATCCGCGGTCGACGCCCATCAGACGGCGACGATGGCAGTGCCGTTGCCGCCGCTCGCGGCCGGTCATTACACCGTGCACTGGGTGGCCGTGGCCTCCGACGGGCATCGCACGCACGGCGACTATGCGTTCGATGTGAAGTAGCCTGAAACAGTGATGCGCTGCGTCATCGAGAGAACGATGGCGCGGCGTGTCCGATCTCGCCGGGGATCGTATGTGCGCGAAAAGTACTATCATCGATTGCAGGCATTGAGCGCCTGGCTGTGCAATGCAGCCCGCCTTTGCCTCCCGGGAGAGAATCCATGACGGAGTTTGTGAAGGCGCTCCTCGGCGAGGAAAACGATCACCAGCGCCGGCAGATCGCCTGGCTCTACGCGTTACTACTTACTTTTAATATCGTGGCATGGGTAGCGGCCTTCGTGGCGTTTCGCGGCTACCCGCTGCTGATGGGTTCTTGCCTGTTGGCCTACTCGTTTGGTCTGAGGCATGCGGTGGACGCGGATCATATCGCGGCCATCGACAACGTCACACGCAAACTGATGCAGTGCGGCCAGCGTCCGGTGACGGCGGGGCTGATGTTCTCGCTCGGCCACGCCACCATCGTCGTGCTCGCGACCATCGGCATTGCGGCGACCGCCATGGCGTTGCAAAGCCGGATGAGTGGCTTCAGGGAAACGGGTGCGATGATCGGCACGCTCGTGTCGACGTTTTTCCTGTTTGCCATCGCGCTCCTGAATCTGATCGTGCTGCGCTCAGTGCTGCGCGCTTTTCGGCGCGTACGCCAGGGCGAGCCTTACGTCGACGAAGATCTCGACATGCTGCTCGCCAATCGCGGCTTTCTCGCGCGTATTTTCCGGCCGTTGTTCCGCCTGATCAGCAGGAGCTGGCACATGTACCCACTCGGCTTTCTCTTCGGGCTGGGTTTCGATACCGCAACGGAAGTCGGGTTGCTCGGCATATCCGCCGCCGGCGCCGCACAAGGCATGTCGATCTGGTCGATCCTGGTGTTTCCGGTGCTGTTCATGGCCGGCATGACGCTGATCGACACGACCGACAGCATCCTGATGCTGGGCGCCTACGGATGGGCTTTCGTGAAGCCGGTCCGCAAGCTCTACTACAACGTCACCATCACGACGATCTCGGTGCTCGTTGCGGTTCTTGTCGGCGGCATAGAAGGCCTTGGATTACTGGCGGACAAGCTGCATCTGAATGGCGGATTCTGGCAGGCGGTGGGCAGTCTGAATGAGAACTTCGGCATGATTGGCTACGCGATCATCGGCGTATTTCTGGCGAGCTGGTTATTGTCGGTCGCGGTTTACAAATGGATGCGATTCGAAGAACTCGAGATTCGCTCGTGAGCGCTGCGGCATATCAACGATTGCGATTGACGGCGCTTACGCGGCAATGACCTGAACCCTTAAGGGCTATCGTCAGAGAATTTCAAAAGGCGCGCCTCTCGAGTCCTTATCGGCCCAATACGCTGCGCGATGTTTAGTGAGTTAGTTACGGAAATTGGGTTATTTCGTATCGCTGAACTATACTCAAAAAAGTTTTTCGGGCCCATCACGGTGGGCACCTATCCCCAACAATACATGCAGCAAATCCGATCCTTTAACCGCATTGTGCGGAATGATTGTCGATCGATTGCTGGACACGTGACTGCCGTGCGGCACTCGCCACGTATCTTTGCCTGACCTGAAAAGAACGTGGTTCGTAGTGGAGACACTCATCATGGCAGAAGCAGACAACGTCCCCTATGGGCGCAAGACTCAGCACGCGCCGGCTCTCAAGGAAGTGCACATCATCTGGATTACCGCGGGCCTCGGCTGCGACGGCGATTCGGTATCAATTACCGCGGCGACTCAGCCGAGCATCGAGGACGTCATTCTCGGTGCGATTCCCGGTCTACCGAAGGTCCATTTGCATAACCCGGTACTGGCGTATGAAAACGGCGACGAGTTTCTCAAACCGTTTCACCAGGCCGCGCGTGGCGAGCTTGAGAACTTCGTGCTGGTCATGGAAGGGTCGATTCCAAACGAACGTATCAATCGCGAAGGATATTGGGCCGCGTTGGGCACCGACCCCGATACGCAGGAACCGATCACGATTCCGCAATGGCTCGACCGGCTTGCGCCGCGTGCGCTGGCGGTGGTCGGCGCGGGCACCTGCGCGACCTACGGCGGCATTCACGCGATGGAAGGCAATCCGACTGGCTGCATGGGCCTCGCCGATTATCTCGGTTGGGACTGGAAGTCGAAAGCGGGTCTGCCGATCGTCAACGTGCCGGGCTGTCCGGTGCAGCCGGACAACTTCATGGAGACGCTGCTCTACCTGCTCTATCAACTGGCGGGTCTCGCGCCGATGATTCCGCTCGACGACGCGTTGCGGCCGAAGTGGTTGTTTACCCGCACCGTTCACGACGGTTGCGATCGCGCGGGCTCGTACGAACAGGCGATCTTCGCCACCGAATACGGCAGCCCGAATTGCATCGTCAAGCTGGGGTGCTGGGGGCCGGTCGTGCAATGCAACGTGCCCAAGCGCGGCTGGATGGCCGGCATTGGCGGCTGTCCGAATGTGGGGGGGATTTGCATTGGCTGCACGATGCCGGGCTTTCCCGACAAGTTCATGCCGTTCATGGATCAGCCACCGGGATCGGTGCTGTCGTCGAATCTTATCAAGAGCTATGGTCCGCTGATTCGCAGTCTGCGCAAGCTGACCAACAACACGCTCAACGACGAGCCGAAATGGCGCCACAACGGTTCGAAACTCACTACCGGCTACCACCGCTGATCCGGCGGTGTAGTTGGCGGAATTCGACTTGTCAGCAGGGAGAAGGTCATGGCCGTTAGTACCGCACCTGAAGCGACCACCAGTACCCAGGCAGCGCCGGGCAAGCTGGTCGACATGAACTGGGATCCGATTACGCGGATCGTCGGCAGTCTGGGGATTTACACCAAGATCGATTTTGCGAACCGCCGCGTCGCGGAGTGCTACAGCACGTCGTCGATCTTTCGTGGCTATAGCATTTTCATGAAGGGCAAAGATCCGCGCGACGCGCACTTCATCACGAGCCGCATCTGCGGGATCTGCGGCGACAATCACGCGACCTGTTCGGTGTATGCGCAGAACATGGCGTACGGCGTGAAGCCGCCGGCGATTGCCGAATGGATCGTCAATCTGGGCGAAGCAGCCGAATACATGTTCGACCACAACATCTTCCAGGACAACCTGGTGGGGGTGGATTTCTGCGAGAGGATGGTCAAGGAGACCAATCCCGGCGTGTGGGACAAGGCACAGAAAACACCCGCGCCGCACGCGGATAAGCACGGCTATAAAACTATTGCGGACATCATGACCGCGCTCAATCCGTTCACCGGCGAGTTCTATCGCGAGACCTTGATGGTCAGCCGCTATACGCGCGAGATGTTCTGCCTGATGGAAGGACGTCACGTGCATCCGTCGACGCTCTATCCGGGTGGCGTGGGCACAGTGCCGACCATTCAGCTGTTCACGGATTACATCACGCGGTTGATGAAGTACGTCGAGTTCATGAAGAAAGTCGTGCCGCTGCATGACGATTTGTTCGACTTCTTCTATGAAGCGCTACCGGGTTACGAAGAAGTTGGCCGCCGCCGTATTCTGCTCGGTTGCTGGGGTTCGTTCCAGGACCCGAACGTGTGCGACTACAGCTATAACACGATGACGCAATGGGGCCGCGGCATGTTCGTCACGCCCGGCGTGGTGGTGGACGGCGAACTGGTGACGACCGATCTCGTCGATATCAACCTGAATATCCGCATCCTGCTGGGCAGTTCCTATTATGACGACTGGGATCACGAAGAGACCTTCGTCAAGAACGATCCGCTCGGCAATCCGGTGGACCGTAAACATCCGTGGAATCAGACCACGTTGCCGCATCCACAGAAGCGCAAATTCGACGGCAACTACACGTGGGTGATGTCGCCGCGCTGGCTCGACAAGCGCACCGGTGACCATCTAGCGCTCGATACCGGCGGTGGACCGATCGCGCGCTTGTGGGCCACCGCGTTGGCGGGTCTTGTCGACATCGGCTATATCAAGGCGACCGGCCACAGCGTGAAGATCTATTTGCCGAAGACCGCGCTCAAACCCGAAGTCGAGTTCGAATGGAAGATTCCGAAGTGGAGCAACGCGATCGAACGCGATCGCGCCCGCACATATTTTCAGGCGTATTCAGCGGCTGCCGCTTTGTACTTTGCCGAGCAGGCGTTGGCCGAACTGCACGCGGGACGCACCCGCACGTTCAGCGACTTCACGGTGCCGGAAGAGGGCATTGGCTGCGGTTTCCATGAAGCGGTGCGCGGCGTGCTTTCGCATCACCTCGTGATCCGCGACGGCAAGATCGCCAACTATCACCCGTATCCACCTACGCCGTGGAACGCCAATCCGCGAGATATCTACGGTACCCCTGGACCGTATGAAGACGCGGTGCAGAACACGCCAATCTTCGAAGAGAACGGCCCGGACAAGTTCAAGGGCATCGACATCATGCGTGCGGTGCGCAGCTTCGACCCGTGTCTGCCGTGTGGCGTGCATATGTACGTCGGCAATGGCAAGACGATCGATACGTCGCATTCGCCGACCTTCGGCGTGATGCAGGGAGCGCACACGTGAGCAAAGAAAGCGCGGTCGCCGTCCAGCAACGCCGCATCGACGAACTGATTGCGGCGCTGGAAGCGCTCGACGATCCGCGCGCGCGTGAGCCCGCCAAAGAACTGCTGCAGGTCGTTCTCGATCTGCATACGAACGGCCTCGCACGGCTGATGGAGATCGTGGCTGAGGCGGGCGTGTTGGACGACGCCATGATCGAAGCGTTCGAGCGCGACGCCGGCGTGTCGGCGCTACTGCTGTTGCATGGGTTGCATCCGCAGGATCTGCCGACGCGCGTGTCGCGTGCGGTCGAGAAGATGCGGCCGTTGCTCGGCGCACAGGGCATCCAGATCGAATTGCTCGACGCCGCGGAAGAGGCCGTGCGTGTGCGCGTGGCCGGCCGCCTGCAGGGCAAGCACAACTCAGTGGGCGAATTGCAGCAGGAAATCGAACGCTCGATCTTCGAAGCTGCGCCGGAAACGATGCGCATCGAGATCGCAGGTCTGCCGGACGTCAATGTGCATGAACTGCGCTTTGTGCCGCATCACACCGAGGCGGTGAATGATGTAGCAAAAGATGTGGCAAATGAGGTAGCAAACGAGGTAACAAGCCGGACCGAGGCCGGCGCGCAATGACGCCCGCCGCCCCGACACGCGGCTGGGTCGCGCGGTTGCGCCAATTCGTACGCAAAGCCGACGACATCCAGTGCGAGTTGTGCGGCCTGCCGCTACTGTCCGACCACCCACATCTGTTCGAAACCGCCAAACGGCAGCTCTTTTGCTGTTGCCGCGCGTGCGCGCTGCTGTTCGGCAGTCAGCAGAATGCGCGCTATCGTCCGGTGCCGCGCGACGCGCACTATCTCGACGGATTTCGCATGAGCGATGCGCAATGGGACGCGCTGGCGATTCCCATCGATATCGCTTTCTTCTTTCATGACAGCGCGGCGCAACGCGTCGTGGCGCTATATCCCGGACCGGCCGGCGGCACGCAATCGCTACTGGAATTGCAAGCTTGGGACGAACTGGTCACGGAGAATCCGTTGCTCGCGCAACTGCAACCCGACGTCGAAGCGCTGCTGGTCAACCGCAGCGAAGGCGCGCGCGATTATTACCGTGTGCCGATCGACCAGTGTTACGCGCTAACCGGCGTGATTCGCGCGCGATGGCGCGGACTGTCTGGCGGCAGGGAGGCGTGGGATTCGATTCATCGGTTCTTCGCCGCGCTGAAGACGCATGGCCGGGTGCCGGAGGGCTTGCTCCATGCCTGACATCGGGTTCACTGTCGAGTCGGCGGAAGTCGTGCCATTCGCCGCAGCGCCGTTGCTGACGTTCAGGCTGCGCGTTACCAATACGCCGGTGCTGGAAGAGATCGCCAGCATCACGTTGCAATGCCAGATCCAGATCGAAGCGACGAAGCGCCGCTACGCGCCCGCCGAGCAGTACGGACTCGAGGATCTGTTCGGCTCGCCGCCACGTTGGGGCGAGACACTACGTACGCTGCTATGGACGCATACGTCAGCGATCGCACCACCGTTTACCGGCGAATGCACGCTGGATTTGCCGGTGCCATGCAGCTACGACTTCAACGTGGCCGCAACCAAATATTTTCACGGCCTGGAAGAAGGCGAGATTCCGCTGATGCTGCAATTCAGCGGCACGGTGTTCTATCGCGAAGACGACGGCGCGTTGCAGGCCGCGCCGATTCCCTGGCACAAGGAAGCGGCGTACCGGCTACCCGTTGCGCTATGGCGCGACATGATGACCCGCTACTACCCGAACGGCGCCTGGCTGTGTTTGCATCGGGATGTGTTCGATCGCCTCTCGCGTTACAAAAGCAGGCGGGGTCTCACGAGCTGGGAGCAGGCGGTGTCGAGCCTGCTTGACGGCGTCGAGGAGGACATATCGTGAATGCGGTCGAGAGTGTGGTTCAGGCGGTGCTGTACGAAGGCTACATGCTGTATCCGTACCGGCCGACCTCGGTGAAGAACCGGCAACGCTGGACCTTCGGCGGCGTGTATCCGCGCGACTATGCCGAGGCGTCGGGTAGCGATCCGTGGGTGACGCAGACCGAGTGTCTGCTGCGCGGCGACAAGCGCACCCGCGTGGCCGTGCGGCCCGGTTTTCTGCAGGTGATCGAGCGAATCGTGCTCGACGTGGACGAGGGTTCCGCCGCGCGGCCGGAGTCGGGTGAGCCGGCCTGGCGCACGGTGCCCGTGCTCGATATCGACGAGCGGCGCTACACCCCATGGCAGGAAGCGGCCGAGCGGCACATCGCCGTACCGGTTCTGGTGATCGGCGAACTGCTTGACGCACCACTGCAGATCGCGTTTTCGTTCAACGCCGCCAGCGAACTCGAACCGCTCGCTGACAGGCAAGGCACGCTGCGTGGCGCACTGCGCCGTATCCGCGCTTCGCTACACGGACACGTCGAATTGAGCGCCGCGAGCGTGGCAGCCGGGGTTTATCGTTTGAAGGTGCGCATCGTCAACGAGACACCGCTCGACAATGCCCATGGCTTGAAACGCGATGCGGCTTCGCTATACGCGCTGGTGTCCTGTCATACGGTCCTGACCATCGAGGGCGGCACGTGGATTTCTTCTATCGATCCGCCCACGGAGCTGGCCGCGGCGGCCGCTGCGAGCCGCAATATCGGCGTGTGGCCAGTTCTCGTGGGTGACGAACAACAGCCCGACACGATGCTCGCCTCGCCGATCATTCTCTACGACTTCCCGCAGATTGCGCCTGAAAGTGCGGGCGATCTATTCGACTCCACGGAGATCGACGAAATCCTCACGCTGCGCATTCTCACCATGACCGACGACGAAAAGCGCGAAATGATCGCCACGGACGAGCGCGCGCGTGCGTTGCTTGCACGAACCGAAAGTCTCGGTGCCGAGCAGATGGAGAAGCTGCATGGAACGTTGCGCCAGGTGCGCGCACTCGACGGGGCAAGTGTCGGCGGATTTTCACCGCTGGAAACGCCCGCCATGCCGGTGTCGCCATGGGCGGAGCTCGACGCGCGGCCACATCTCGCTTGTGTGCGGGTGGCGGGCGTCGAGATTCGGATCGGCGATCAGGTGCGCTTGCGCCCACGCGGTCGCGCGGACATCTTCGATATTGCGCTGAGCGGCATGGTTGCCACGATTGAATCGATTGAGCGCGATTTCGACGATCACGTGCACGTTGCCGTGACGGTCGACGACGACCCCGGCAAAGACTTCGGCCTGCAGCGCATGCCCGGCCATCGCTTCTTCTTCGGCCCGGACGAGATCGAGCCGCTGGTCAATGGGGCCAGCCCGTCCAGGCCATTCGGCTCGTCGAGTCACTCCAGCCGTAAAGGAGGGCATGCATGAGCGCGATTCTGGTGGCGGGCATCGGCAATGTGTTTCTCGGCGACGATGGCTTCGGCGTCGAAGTCGTGCGCCGTCTGCGGGAGAAACTGGCGACCGGTGAGTTGCCGGCGTTCGCTGACGGCGTGAGCGTGGCGGACTTCGGTATTCGCGGCATCGATCTCTGCTATGCGCTGCTCGACGGCGTGGACAGCGCGATTCTGATCGATGCGACGCAGCGCGGCGGTGCGCCGGGCACGCTGTATGTGATCGAGCCGTCTGTCGACGATGCCATCGGCGATGATCCGGGTGATCCGTATGCGGCGCCGATCCTGATGTCGCCGCACGAAATGGATCCGGCCAAAGTGCTGCAAACGGTGCGGATGCTGGGCGGTGGCTGCAAGGACATTGTTGTGCTCGGTTGCGAGCCGCAAGACTTCGGGTTCGAGCATGGCGAGGAAGGAAGGATGGGGTTGAGCGACACGCTGGCTGCGGTGGTCGAGCAGGCGGCCGAACTCGCTGTGACGCTTGTGATGGCAAGGATGGAGCGATTGCCCGCACGGGCCGCTTGAGCGAGCGGCAGCCAGGCGGTTGAGTGGCCGTTCATACGCGCTTCCTGAGCGCTTAAGCGGTGGATCGGCACGGATACGGTGCGAAATAACTGAAGTGGGAGGCGTCATGAAAGGCTTTCTGAAGTACCTCTTGTTGCCGGCGTTGGTGCTCGGCGTGATCGCGAATATGAAGGACATCAAGCGCTATATCCGTATCCGCAACATGTAGGCGACAACTGTCAGGGAGGTGGCCATGAGCACGCATACACAGCCTGCAGGACAGTCTTCGCCTCCACGCCCGATGGTCCACGGACCGGTCGGCGAGGAAATCCGTGTGCGCGGACTGGTGCAAGGCGTCGGCTTTCGCCCGACCGTATGGCGGCTCGCGCACGCGTGCGGCGTGGTCGGCGATGTGCGCAACGATAGCGACGGCGTGCTGATTCATGCGTGGGGCGATGCGTGGACGCTGCAGCGCTTCATCGAAAGCCTGAGCGCGGAGTGTCCGCCGCTCGCCCGCATCGACGCGATCGAGCGGCATCAACTGAGTGAAGCGGCCGAGGCCAGCGATTTCCGCATCGTGGCGAGCGAGACCGGCCATGTGCAGACCGGCGTCACGCCGGACGCAGTGATCTGTGCGGACTGTTCCGCCGAGATCGCCGACTCGGCGAATCGCCGTTACCGTTATCCGTTTACGAACTGCACGCATTGCGGGCCACGTCTTTCGATCGTTCAGGCCATTCCCTACGATCGCGCCAACACAACCATGGCCGCGTTCGACATGTGCGAAGCGTGCCGCGCCGAGTATGAGAATCCCGCCGACCGGCGCTTTCACGCGCAACCGGTTACGTGTCCTGTATGCGGCCCGCGTGTCTGGCTGGAAAGCCGGTACGGCGCGCGGGCTGACCGTGACGATCCCTGTCGCGCGGCAAGCCTGCTATTGCGGCATGGTTCGATCGTCGCGATCAAGGGGCTGGGCGGTTTTCAGCTTGCCTGCGACGCGTGCGATGAAGCTGCGGTCGCCCGTTTGCGGCAATTGAAACGGCGCGAGCGCAAACCGTTCGCGTTGATGGCGCGCGATCTGCAGGCCGTACGCCGCTATTGCAAACCCGACGAGACAGAACTCGCCCTGTTGCATAGCGCGGCCGGACCCATCGTCATCCTGCGTGCCGACGGCGCGGAGTGCGTCGCACCTGGCGTCGCGCCGGGTGTGGGCACACTCGGTTTCATGCTGCCGTCCACGCCGTTGCATCGTCTGCTGATGGAGTCGATCGACTCGGCACTCGTGATGACGAGCGGCAACACGAGCGACGAGCCGCCGTGCATCGACAACGCGGATGCCCGGGCACGCCTCGGCCGCATTGCCGATGTGTTCCTGATGCACGATCGGGATATCACACGCCGGGTTGACGATTCGGTGGCCCGCGTGGTGCAGGGCGAACCGCGTGTGTTGCGGCGCGCGCGTGGCTATGCGCCGGCGCCGTTGCGATTGCCGGCGGGTTTTGCTGAAACGCCGGCGGTGCTGGCAATGGGCGGCGAACTCAAAAACACCTTCTGCCTTGCGGGCAATGCGCAGGCGATCGTCTCGCACCATCTTGGCGATCTGGAAGACGCGTTGACTTATGCGGACTATCGTCGCTCGGTGGCGCAGTATCTGCGCCTGTTCGAACATGAACCGCAGGCGGTGGCGCTCGACTTTCATCCCGAGTACCTGTCGCGCAAGATCGGCTATGACCTCGCACAAACGTGGCAGGTCCCGGTGATCGAGGTGCAGCATCATCACGCGCATCTCGCCGCCTGCATGGCGGAAAACGGTGTGGCGCTCGATGCGCTGCCGATGCTCGGCGTCGCACTCGACGGTCTCGGCTTTGGCGACGACGGCACGCTGTGGGGCGGAGAATTCATGCTGGCGGATTACCGCGGCTTCAGGCGTCTCGGCAGATTCAAACCGGTTGCGATGCCAGGCGGCACACGCGCTATCGACGAACCGTGGCGCAACGCTTACGCGCATCTGATGGCGGCATTCGATTGGCGCGGCTTCACGCGGCAATACGCTGGACTCGATGTACAGCAGTTCCTCAGCAGCCGTCCACGCGACGCACTCGATACGATGATCGCGCAACGCGTCAATAGTCCGCTGGCAAGCTCCGTGGGCCGTCTGTTCGACGCCGTGGCGGCGACGCTCGGCGTGTGCCGGGAACGCGTGCTTTACGAAGGGCAGGCGGCTATCGAGCTTGAGGCGCTGGTCGATCTGCACGCGCTGCGAGACGATAGCGACGCCCATGCGTACCCGTTTGAAATCATCAGCACCATGCCGGGCGGTCTGCGTTGCATCGAGCCGCAGCCGATGTGGGAGACCTTGCTGGACGACCTGTTGCGTGGCACATCCGTGCCGGTCGTCGCGGCGCGGTTTCACAAGGGGCTGGCCATTGCGATTGTTCGAATGGTCGAATGCCTTGCCGACCTGCTGACAGGCCCTGTCGATGCACGCAGTGTGGCGTTGTCCGGCGGTGTTTTCCAGAATCGTATCCTGTTCGAACAGGTAGCCGGGCGGCTCGGCGCAGCGGGTTTTCGTGTGCTGACGCATCGGCAGGTACCGGCCAACGACGGCGGCTTGTCGCTGGGGCAGGCGGTTGTGGCGGCGGCGCAGGGGCGCGACGGGTTTTAAGCGTGGTGGAGAAGCGGCGGTGTAGCGGTAGCGGTGTTGGTGCAGGCACGGATGCAGAAGTAGCGGCGCAGAAGCGGGTTAAAGGGAGAACACCATGTGTTTGGGCATCCCGGGACAGATCGTCGAAGTGACCGACGCGGCGAACGATCTCGCGCTCGTCAACGTCGGCGGTGTGCGGCGCGTGATCAACATTGCCTTCGTGATCGGCGAGGGACGGACGGCGAACTCGTGCGTTGGCGAATGGGTGCTGGTGCACGTGGGCTTCGCGATGAGCCGGCTCGACGAACAGGAAGCGGCGCGCACGCTCGCGTTATTGCACGAACTGGGCGTCGCGCAGGGCGAGATGGACGACATGGCCGAGATGGACGAGATGGACGAACTGCGGGGCGAGCTGCGCGAAGAATTGCGCAGCGCGCCTTAAGCGTGCGATCGGAAGCCAACGGAGACCGGCATGCCCGAACATGAATCCCTGCAGGCGCTGTATCCGTTTCTGCACGGCGCACGCCAGGACGCGGACAAGCTCGACGCTGCGCTGCTCGATTCAGTGCGTCTCAAAGCTAAGGACAGCGTCGACACCAAACAACGCTTCTTCGACGAAAACGGCCCGGCCGTGGTGCGGATCGCTCACGCGATTGCGGAGATGTACCGCCGCGACGGCAGGCTCTT
Source organism: Burkholderia sp. OK233 (assembly GCF_900230185.1). GTDB lineage: Bacteria > Pseudomonadota > Gammaproteobacteria > Burkholderiales > Burkholderiaceae > Paraburkholderia. Next base: position 5,203,649 of record NZ_OCSR01000001.1, on the reverse strand, counting down.
CACAATGGGCAATGGCGGTTCGAGCTGCGACGCCTCGCATATTGCCGTCGAGTTTCTGCATCCGGTGACCACGGGTCGTCCGGCACTCACCGCCATCAACCTCGTAGCTGACACGGCCATGATGACCGCGGTCGGCAACGATGTCGGCTTCAGCCATATTTTCGTGCGGCAACTGGTGGCGCAAGGCCGGCGTGGCGACGCGCTGATCGGCGTGTCGACCAGCGGAAATTCCGAAAACTTGCTGACTGCCTTTGCGAAAGCGAAAGAGATGGGCCTGCTGACCATCGGACTGTCCGGCCACGATGGCGGACGCATGGCCACCAGTGCTGCTGTCGATCATTGCCTTGTGGTGAGAAGCGACAGTATTCATCGCGTGCAGGAGACCCATGTCGCGATTTATCACATTCTGTGGGACCTCGTGCATACGCTGCTTGCCGACGACCGCGGCGGCCTCGCCGGTTCGGCTGGACTGGCTAGCTCGGCGGAGGGAGGGGCACCATGAAGTATGTCGATGAGTTTCGTGACCCGCACAAAGCGAAAACGCTGGAGAAGGAAATCCGCGCGCTGGTGTCCCGCATCGAGCGCGCCAAGCAGCGGCCTCTGCAAATCATGGAAGTGTGTGGCGGCCATACCCATACGATTTTCCGCTACGGCATTCAGCAAATGCTGCCCGACACCGTGGAGTTCGTGCATGGCCCAGGTTGCCCGGTGTGTGTGCTGCCGATGGGCCGCGTAGACGATTGCGTCGCGTTGGCCGAGCGTCCGGAAGTGATCTTCACGACCTTCGGCGACGCGATGCGTGTACCGGGTTCGAAGAAGAGCCTGCTGAAAGCGAAAGCCGACGGCGCGGACGTGCGGATGGTCTATTCGCCGCTCGACGCCTTGAAGATCGCACAACTCAATCCGGACCGGGAGGTGATTTTCTTCGGTCTCGGCTTCGAGACGACCATGCCCAGCACCGCGATGACGGTGCTGCAGGCGCATGCGCAAAAGATCCACAATTTCTCGCTGTTCTGCAATCACATCACGATCATCCCGACCATCAAGGCGATTCTCGATTCGCCCGATTTGCATCTCGATGGCTTTCTTGGCCCGGGGCACGTCAGCATGGTGATCGGCACACGGCCCTATGATTTCGTCGCGCGGCACTATCGCAAGCCGATCACGGTGGCGGGATTCGAGCCGCTCGACATATTGCAATCGATGTGGATGGTGTTGCGGCAGATCGAAGCAGGGCGTTGCGAGGTAGAGAACCAGTATGGCCGGATTGTGACCGAGGACGGCAATGCGCAGGCTTTGTCGGCGGTGACGCGCGTGTTCGAGACGCGGGAGTTCTTCGAATGGCGCGGACTGGGCTCGATCGATCACTCCGGCGTCAGGGTTCGCGAAACGTTTGCCGCTTTCGACGCGGAGCGCAAATTCGACGTGCCGAACCTGAAGATCGCCGACCCGAAAGCATGCCAATGCGGCGAGGTGTTGAAGGGCGTGATCAAACCGCATCAATGCAAAGTGTTCGGCACGGCCTGCACGCCGGAGTCGCCGCTGGGCTCGCTGATGGTGTCGAGCGAAGGCGCATGCGCGGCCTACTACAGCTATGGGCGTATCGACACGTCGCGGATCGATGAGCGGCGCTTTGCGCGGCAAAGCGCGAAATCAGCCGACGCGACGGCCCCGGCGTGCCTTGGCGCAAGCGGCGTGGCCGTTGTGCCTGATGCGCCTGCCCTGATTGACGATGCGATTGCGACGACGGCCACGCGAGGCCATTCATGAACGACCGCGTGCCCGATCCTCTGCAGCCCACGGCACCGCGCCGCGTCGGCCGCGTACGCGACGCTTCCGTCAATCTCGCACATGGCGGCGGTGGTCGCGCGATGCGGGATCTGATCGAAGACGTATTCGTCTCGACCTTCGACAATCCTACGCTTGCCGCGCTGGAAGATCAGGCCGTTTTCGCGCTTGCCGATCTCGCCACGCATGGAGACCGACTCGCCTTTACGACCGATAGCTACGTAGTCGATCCGCTGTTCTTTCCAGGTGGCGACATCGGCACTCTGGCTGTATCGGGAACGGTCAACGATCTTGCCGTATGCGGAGCAACGCCTTTATATCTCTCGTGCGCGGTGGTGATCGAAGAAGGCCTCGCCGTCGATATCTTGCGACGTGTAGCCGCGAGCATGCAGCGGGTCGCGCTCGAAGCGGGCGTCGCGATCGTGACGGGCGATACCAAAGTGGTCGAACGCGGCTGCGCGGACAAGCTCTTCATCAACACAGCCGGCATCGGCGTGGTGCGTCGCGACGTGTCGATTTCGGCTCGCAATGCGCGCGCTGGCGACGTCGTGATCGTCAACGGTTATCTCGGCGATCACGGCGCGGCGATTCTGGTCGCGCGCGAGCAACTTGCCCTGGAAGCTGATGTGGAAAGCGATTGTTGTCCGCTCAACGGCCTGATCGCGGCAATGCTCGACGCATGCCCGCAGATTCATTGTTTGCGCGATGCGACTCGCGGTGGCGTCGCGACCGTGTTGAACGAGTTCGCACAGAGTTCTAACGTGACGATACGGCTGCGTGAAGCGGACCTGCCGCTGCGCGAGCAGGTCAAAGGCGCGTGCGAGATTCTCGGCCTTGATCCGCTATATCTGGCTAACGAGGGCAAGCTGGTGGCCATCGTGCCAGCCGATGCCGCCGAGCGGGTGCTCGCAGCTATGCGCGCGCATCCGGCGGGGCGCGAGTCGGCGGCAGTCGGTACGGTGGAGATGGGCGAGGCGGGTGCGGGTGGTCTTGTCGTTATGCAGACCGCGTTCGGCGGCCAGCGCATCGTCGATATGCTGGTGGGTGAGCAGTTGCCACGCATCTGCTGACGCTGGAGGGCTCGCCATGCATGAGTTGAGTATTGCCAACAGCGTCGTCGAGATTTGCGCGGAACAGGCCAACGGCGCGCGCGTGAGAAGGGTGACGCTGGAGATCGGGCGATTGTCGGCGGTGATGCCGGACGCGATCCGGTTTTGCTTCGACGTCTGCGCGAAGGATACGGCGGTGGAGGGCGCGACCCTGGAAATCATCGAGATGCCTGGGCAGGCACGTTGCCTCGCATGCGGCGAGACGCTCGACATCGATGTGCCGTTTGGGCAGTGCGAATGCGGGAGCGACAATCTCGAACTGATTTCGGGGCAGCAGTTGAAGATCAGGCAGATGGAGGTGGTGTGATGTGTACGACATGCGGATGCTCGAATACGCAGGGCGCGACGGTGACCGATCTGGATGCGCAGGAGCCGGCGCAGGCGCAAGTGGAAGCGCAATCGCAAGCTACGCACGACGGCACAGCAGTCGGCACGCGTGAACTGTCGTATCGGCGAGTGAGTGAATATGAGCGGGGGCATGCACACCTGCATCCGCAGAGCCACTCGCTCGTACACAGCCAGCCACATTCACACGACTCGCAGCATCCGGACGACCACGCTCATTTGCACGGTCACTCGCATCCGCACCATCACGAGCACGAACATTCACACGATGGTGTCCTCGCGCATTCACATCCGCATGAGCATTCTCATGACGGTGACCACACGCACGATCATACTCACGCACATGATCATCAGCACGGCCACGAGAGCGAACACGCCACTTCAATCACGTTGGAGCAGGACATTCTGGCGAAGAACCAGTTGCTGGCCGAACGCAATCGCGGCTGGTTAGCGGGCCGTTCGATTCTCGCGCTGAACCTGATGAGCTCGCCGGGTGCGGGCAAGACCACGTTGCTCGAACGCACGATCCACGATCTCGGCGAGACGTTGCCGCTTACGGTGATAGAAGGCGATCAGGCGACGCTCAACGACGCCGAACGAATTCGCGCGACGGGCGCGCGCGTGGTTCAGATCAATACCGGTACGGGATGTCATCTGGATGCGGAGATGGCGTCGCGGGCGCTGACGCAACTTGATCCGCCGATGCATTCGGTTGTGATGATCGAGAACGTCGGCAATCTGGTGTGTCCCGCGTTGTTCGATCTTGGCGAAGGGGCCAAGGTGCTGATTCTTTCCGTTACGGAAGGTGAGGATAAGCCGATCAAGTATCCGCATATGTTCCGGGCTTGTTCGTTGTTGTTGTTGAATAAGATAGATCTGTTGCCGTATTTGCGGTTTGATGTCGAGAAGTGCATCGGCTATGCGCGGAGGGTCAATCCTGAGATTGAGATTTTGCAGGTGTCGGCGCAGAGCGGTGAGGGGATGAAGGCATGGTATGCGTGGCTTCTCGCGATGCGGGCGGGATGAGGTAGGCGTTTTTTTTGCCTGTGCGGCGCTTTTGTCAGGGTTCTTATGGCGTTGGCCTTTCCTTGAATTGTTAGTGGTCTATTAGCGTTGCCCCTGTGCGGGGCGGCACCTACTTCTCTTTGCCGGCTGCAAAGAGAAGCAACCGTATTGGAAGTCAAGCGGGAAGCTTTCCCGGAGCGCTGGATCTCAGCGCCACTTTCCCGTTGGGTACAGGCGAGCGCAGGCCACGCGAATGATCGCGTTCATGCACAGCATCCAGGCAAAGCTATACCGCCGGTTAATTCGTCGATGCGTTCCAGGGTGTTGAGTTATGGACCATGGCGTTAAGCGTCACGATGAGCTTGCGAATGCACGCGGTCATGGCCACCTTGAACGGTTTGCCAGCCTTGCGCAGACGGTCGTAAAAGGCCCTGATTACCGGATTAAAGCGCAGCGCAGGTATGCAGGCCATGTAAAGCGCGCGCCGCACGATGGCACGACCGCCGTGAATGCGACGCTTGCCGGTGTGCTTGCCGCTGTCGCAATTGAACGGCGCGACGCCGGTAAGTGCGGCGATCTCGCGGCGGTTCAGCGAGCCGAGCTGGGGCATGAAGGCGATCAGCGTAGCCGCGGCACCGGGGCCGATACCGGGCACCGAGCGCAGCAGATTCTCCTTCTGGCGCCAGGCGGACGAAGAGCGCATGAACGAATCGATGTCCTTGTCCGCGACGGTGAGCTGCTGTTTGAGCCATTTGATGTGGTCATTCAGGCTTTCCTTCGCCGCGGCGTGTGCGCGCTCCAGGCGGGCCTTCTCGGCCACGAGCATGTCGATGAGCTGGGCACGGCGCAGCAGCAGCGCTTGCAGCTGCTCGGTCTGCACATCGTTGAGCGGACGCACGACGGGTTTGATGACGGCGGCGAAATGGGCAATGACGAACGCGTCGATGCGGTCTGTCTTCGCCCGTTTGCCGGTGGCTTTGGCAAAGTCGCGCACCTGCCGGGGATTAACCGCGACAGCGGGCAGGCCGGCCTCACAGAGTGCCCTGAGCACGGCGAGCTCGAGCTTGCCGGTGGCCTCCATGACAATCAGGGTGGGGCCCAGCGCGATCAGACGCTGGACCAGCTGGTCGATGGCAGCGGTTTCATTGTCGACACTGAAATGCTCGGTGGTGTCGTGGATGGCAACGTCGAGGGTGCTACCGCTAACGTCGATGCCGATATAAACGGAAGAGGAAATCTGGTTCATCACGGTACCCATACTTGCAGGAAAATACGAGCTCGAGGCTCAGTCAACTGTTCGGGTTAAGAGGATGAAAAGGACAGTCGCTCAGGCTTCTCTGCGGGCTCGGAGCCCTGTAGGCAGACGAGCTGACTGTCCATGTGGCGGTACCTGATCGGGGCGGCGCCACAGGAGGGAATATACAAGTAGGTGCCGCCCCGCACAGGGGCAACGCTAATAGACCACTAACAAAACAAGGAAAGGCCAACGCCATAAGAACCCTGACAAAAGCGCCGCGCAGGCAATCAAAATCAAGCAAAGCCCAACGCCCCAGGCAACCAGAAAAACAAAACCCCTCATAGGAAAAAGAAAAAATCAGAACTTATGCCGCATCCCAATCCGAACAACAGCCTGCTTATCATCGGCCGACGCAGAAGGCCCATTAATGGCGGCAACGGCCTGCTTCCCAGTCGAATCCGTCCCAGAAGCTTTCTGATAAACCCCAATCAGATACACATCGGTACGCTTCGACACGAAGTAATCGATCCCTGACGCGACCTGCTGATAGGTCGGCCCCGTCATGCCCTTAACCGAACTCCCCTTCGTATAGTCATACGCCACGCCACACAGCAAATCAGGCGTAATCTGATACTTGAAATTAACCTCCGCATTATTCAACGTAGCGTTGCCGCTCAGCCCGGCCGGATTCGGCCCCGACGACAGATCCCCGAGATCGCGAAAACTCGTATTCGAATACGTCGCGCCGAACGTCGCCGCCCCGAAAAGATACGACGCCCCGGCACCGATCACGTGCAGCGATTTCGCCGACGCATACCCGGAATACACAGGCGACACCATATTGCTGCCAGGCACGCCATTCACCGTAGCCGCGGGACTACCGGTACTGCCAAAGAACGACGTATTCGGATTGGCGACATCGAGATAACCCACGCCAAGCGCCAACGGCCCATTCACATATCCCGCCGACACCGACCAGATCCGGTTGCGGGAAAAATTGCCCGCGACGCCGCCCAAGCTATACATGCCTTCCACCGTCAACCCACCATACGTGTTGCTGGTGAACTTGATCGCGTTGTTCGTCGAGTTGGTGTTGTTGATGTTGTCGAGATCGCCGGGATGCGCGGCCATATAACCACCCCATTGATCGCCGACCTCGAACGGACCGAGGATATCGACGTTCGTGTCGTACTGACGGCCGAGCGTCACCGTGCCGAACGGACCCGACAAACCTACCCAGGCCTTCTTGCCAAATAACAAGCCACCCTGTCCGAGCTTGCCGGTGCTGGCGTCAAAACCGTTCTCCAGCATGAAGATCGCTTTCATGCCGCCGCCGAGATCCTCCGCGCCGCGCATACCCCAGCGGCTTTGCTGCATCACGCCGCTCAGCAGACGAACCGCGCTATGGCCCGAGACGCTGCCGTTAGCGTTGGCCGTCGCCGCATTGCTCGTATAACTCAAACCTTCATCGATGATGCCGTATAGCGTGACGGCACTCTGTGCATGCACCGCGGCCGGAAGCGGGGCGGCAAGGCATACCGCCAGTAGCGTTTTTTTCATGTGGTCTGACGCTCAAGTTAGAGTAAGTGCGAAAAGTGACGGACGTGTTCGCTCCCGCGAGCCACGCGTTGCTTGCCTGCAAGCAGCCGGCGGCGAAACCGGCTACTGGAAGAACCTTGGAGTTAGCGGTGTTTAATGGCGCCCGGCAATAAGCGGCGGCCGCATCGTGCTGTGCGCCGCAGCGGCCTCATAGGCGTGGCCGAATTGCAGCAGCCCCCAGTCGTCGCGAAAGCGTCCGGCGATCTGCAAGCCGATCGGCAAGCCGGACGCGCTGAGGGCGCATGGCAAAGCGAGCACCGGCGATTCAGTGGAAGACAGATACCAGCAGATGCGCATCCAATCGATATACGAGTCGTAGCGCGTGCCCATAAATTCAGTGGGCCAGCGCAGACCGGCATCGAAGGGCAGCATTTGCGTGGCGGGTAGCACGTAATACGCGTGGTTATCCATGAAGCGGCGCATGCGCTCGAACAACGCCGTCTTGCGCACGAACATATCGCCCAGGTCCGCGGCGGATAACGAGCGGTGCAGGCGGCACTCCGCTTCGATTTCCGGCTTCAGTTGTGCGCGGGTATCGGCATCGAGCCGATCGACCAGGCTGCCGATCATCCACGCACGCTCGATGCGAAACACATCCTCGGCATCGCCGAGATCAGGGTCGGCGAATTCCACGTCGCAACCCATCGACTCGAACACGGCGGCCTGGGCCTGCACGGCCTGCTGAATCTCGGGATCGACAGCAAGACCGGCAAGCTGGACCGACATGGCAATGCGTGTGCCACGAAAGTCGCGCTGCAACGGTTGCGCGAAGCGCGATCCTGGTTCGTTGATTTCGGTCGCGGTTTCGCCTGAAGGCCCGGAAATCGCACTCAACAGCAACGCGGCATCGGCGACATCGCGCGCCATCGGCCCATCGACACCGAGCGTCGCCCAGCCGTTCGAATCCGGCGCGCGCGGCACGCGTCCCGGCGACGGACGCAAACCCACCACTGCATTCCACGCGGCCGGATTGCGCAGCGAGCCGCCCATGTCGCTGCCGCACGCAAGCGGATTCATCCCGCACGCAACGGATGCCGCCGCGCCGCCGCTGCTCCCGCCGGCGGATTTGCTCAGGTCCCACGGATTGCGTGTCACCCCAAACACGTCGTTGAACGTATGCGAGCCGGAGCCGAATTCAGGGGTGTTTGATTTGCCGATCATCAGCGCACCCGCGGCGTCACAGCGGCGCGCGATCAGTGCGCTGTGCTCGGGCACGTGATGTTCGAAGGCCTTTGAGCCGAACGTGGTGCGCACGCCGCGCGTCGCCGTCAGGTCCTTCTGCGAAACGGGCAAGCCATGCAGGGGACCTTGCCAGACGCCACGCGCCCATTGCGCATCGATTTCGGCAGCACGGTTGCGCAAGGCGGAATCGTCGGCGATCGTCACCAGTGCGTTGACTTGCGGATTGACGGCTTCGATTCGTGAGAGGTGGGCATTCAGAATGTCGACGGCGCTCACTTCCTTCCTGCGCTGCAGATCGAGCAATGTGAGGGCGGACAGGTCGCAAAGATCGCCGCTCGCAGCGAGCGGTGTATCGGCATGAAGAGTGTCTGACATGAGAATTTCGCGGTATTGGAGAGTGAATGAAGCGTGTGTGGCGGCCTAGATATCCTGACGTGTGCGGTCGACCACGAACAGGAGCGCGACCAGCGAGAGCACCCCGCAAACGATCACGTACCAGGCCGGCGCGGCCGGACTCCCGGTCGCCTGAATCAGCCACGTCACGATAAATTGCGCAAAGCCACCGAAGATCGACACGCCGGCTGCATAGGCAATGGAAAGCCCGGTTGCACGCGTGCCGCACGGGAACATCTCCGGCAACATCGAGCCGGTCGCGCCTGCGTTGATGGAGTGCAGCGCTGCGAGCGCACAGATCACCAGATATAAAGTGCTGATCGAAGGCGAATGCTGGATCAGGTAGAAGCCCGGCAGAATGAGCACGGTCAGCAGCACGCGCGAGATAAAGGCGACGCGTTTGCGGCCGAACGTGTCGGACCAGATGCCGCCCACCGGAGACATCACCAACATCACCGCGCCTGCGAGAATCCCGCACCAGAGCGCGGCATCCATCGGCAGATGCAGCACCTTGATCGCATAAGTCGACATGTAGTAGATCACGATGAAATGCGCCGACGTGCCGCCGACCACCAGAAAAAGGGCCACCAGGATGAGGCGCCAGTCGCGTTGCAGAACAGTCTTCAGCACGCCGGCGGAATCGGACGCTGAGTCGGCAGGCGCGTCCGCTTCGCCGCCCAGTCGCGAACGCAGATAAAGGCCGAGAGGCGCGATCAACACGCCCGCCAGGAAAGGAATGCGCCATCCCCAGGCTTCGAGCGAAGCCTTGTCGAGGTAGTGCGACAGTAGAAAGCCCACCAGCGAGCCGGCCAGCGCCGCCGCACCCTGGCTCGCGAACTGCCAACTCGTGATGTAACCACGCCGCGCTGAAGAGGCGCGTTCCGCGAGCAGCGTGGTTGCGACGCCGACTTCGCCGCCGGCGGAAAAACCCTGCAGCAAGCGCGCGGCGACAATCGCAAGCGGCGCGGCGATGCCGATTTGTGCATAGGTGGGCATCACGCCAATCAGGCCAGTGCCGACCGCCATCGTCACGAGCGTGAGATTCATCGCGGCGATGCGGCCGAAGCGGTCCGCCAGCACCCCGAACAGCACACCGCCGAGCGGCCGCGCGATAAAGCCGATACCGAACGTGCCGACCGAGAGCAGGAGTTGCTGTTGCGACGAAGCGAGTGGGAAGAACAGCTTGCCAAGCAGCACGGCAAAGAAGCTGTAGACGGTGAGATCGAAGAACTCGAACGCATTGCCGATCGTCGTCGCGACGATCAGCCCGCGAGTCGATGCGCCATGCCTCGCGCTTTGACTGACATCGTTGAGCGTTGAACTGAGTGAAGGTGACTTCATGAACGGGATCCCTCTGAAGGTGAATCAATCCGTGATGCTTCGATATCGTTTCGAGTGCGCTTCAATATCGGTTCGAGCGCTCTGATCGAGCAGAGCGCCATCAATGACGACGACAGGAAAAGTCTAGGGAGTCAAAAAAGCGTACTGGATTTGCTTTTTCTTATTGTGATAACGCTGGGTTATCGCGCCCGGCCGGGCTGGGGTTCGGGCTGAAGCGGGGCTCATGCGGGCCGCACGGCAATGGGTATTTGGGAGCATGGCCGGGGCCTTTCTCGCGGTGTACCATCGATTTGAGCCGTCAGCCGCAGGTTGATGCCGACTGTGATTCCTCCTTCTCCAACGGTTCATCCGACCGCTCTAACCCGTGAAATACAACCAGTTGCGCGCTTTAGTGGCGATTGCCCAGCACGGCAGCATTCGCGCCGCGGCCAAAACGGTGTGTCTGTCCCAGCCCGCGTTGACCAAGGCGATCCGTGAGCTCGAACAGGAGTTGGGCGTGCCGCTGGTGTCGCGCAGCGCGCGTGGCGCGCAACTCACGCAGTTCGGCCAGGCCGTGTGTGCGCGCGCGAGGCTCATCCTTGCGGAGATGCAGCACGCGAAAGACGACGTGGTCCATCTATCCGGTCAGGCGGGCGGGACGGTGTCGTGTGCGGTCACGCCGCTGGTGTCGCTGAAATTTCTGTCACGCGCCATTCACTCGTTCCGGCAACGCATGCCGAAGACGCGGCTCTCGGTTCAGGAGGGCTTCCTGACAGCGGCATTGGCGAGGCTGCGCGATGGCTCGCTCGATTTCGTGATCGCGATCGTCGATGAAAAGAAGCTCGCGCCCGAATTCGTGTTCCGCTCGTTGCTCGAAGGCGAGTTGATCATTTCCGCGCGCAAAGGGCACCCGTTGGCGAATGCCGAATCGATCGCGGAACTGGAAGGTGCCGAATGGATGCTGAACACCACGCCTGAAAGCATCGGTCAGTCGCTTCAGGATTTTTTCGTGCGGCATGGGGCGACCGCGCCGAACGTGGTGGTGGAGTGCAGTTCGTTCAGCGCGAGTTTTTCGCTGACGGTGAGCAGCAATCTGCTGTCGTGCTGTCCGAAGAGTTTTCTGGAAAACGACTGGATTCGCGAGCGGCTCGTTTCAGTTCCGGTGCGTGAACCATTGCCGCGCGTGTCGGTCGGTATCATCTCGCGGCGTGACGCATTGAATACGTCGGCCTGCGATTATCTGATCGACTGTTTCGTTGAAGCCGTCGCGGCTATGCCGCAGTTTCAGTTCGATACTGATAGCGCGGGCGTGATTTGAGCGGGTCACGCGCCGCGGCTGAATTCAATGGCTACTCTCGTGCATCAATGCGATGCCGAGCGCTTGATACGATGGAAATTGCGATCGAAATAGATCAACCCATCACCGTCCGTGCGCACGCTGATGCAGGTGATTTTGACGAACATCACTGAGTGCGAGCCCACTTCCTTCAGATCGACGATCTCGCCCTGCAGACTCGCGAGCGCGTCTCGCAACACCGGCACGCCGTGCGTGCCGTCGTCCCAGATCGGCCAGCCAAAGCGTTCTTCCATCGGCACCTGCGTCATGCCGGCGAAGTGACGCGCAAGCAATTCGTGCTCGCCAGGCAGTACATTGATGCAAACGTGCCGGTTGCCTTCGAAGGTGGCGTGCATGGCACTCGAGCGGTTCAGGCAGACGAGCAGCGTGGGCGGCGTATCGGTGACGGAGCACACCGCGCTCGCGGTGACGCCGCACCGTCCATGCGGGCCGGCGGTCGTGATGACGTTCACGGCCGCGGACAGATGCGCCATGGCCTGACGGAATTGCTGTTTTGCTGCCAGATCGGCGTCAGCGACGGGAGTCGATTGCGTCGCTTGTGGGTTCGGCTTCATGTTCTGGGTTCCTCTGGGCACGGTAGCGGTCTGGATTCAAGCGTAATCAATCCGCGCTCGGAAAAAAATCAGCGCAAGCGGTGCGCGTGGACACGTGTTTCCCAATCCGTCTAAAGGTTTCCCCAATGCGTGGCCGCACGGTGCGCGCATGAGCGACTTTAATCAGCGCCACAGGGTAACTATCGCTTTGCAGCGCTTTTTCCACTGGTTATCATGAGCCCGCAAGACGCTTCGAATTGCACACTCCCCGAACTGTTCCATCGACTCCATGTCCCAGCCGCCTCAGTCCATTCCGTCTCTCGCACCGATCGTCTACATCGTCGACGACGACAACGGCATGCGTACGTCGCTCGCATGGCTGCTCGAATCGGTCGGCGTGAAGTCGGCGGGCTTCGCCAATGCCAAGGAATTTCTCAGCGCTTTTGATCCCAGCGTGCCCGCATGTCTCGTGCTCGATGTCCGCATGCCGGAGCAAAGCGGTTTCGACGTGCAAGCGGAGTTGAACCGTCAAGGCGCGACGCTGCCGATCATTTTCGTCAGTGGTCATGGCGACATTCCCATGTCGGTGCGCGCGTTGCAGAATGGCGCGATCGATTTCGTCGAGAAACCGTATAACTCGCAGCAGATGCTCGATCGCGTGCAGCGTGCGTTGAAACTGGCAGCACAACGTCATGCCGCCGATCAGAAGCAGCGCGAGTTGCGCAAACGCCTTGCGTCGCTGACGGCACGCGAGAAAGAGGTGCTACGCGGTGTAATCGATGGCAAGGGCAGCAAGCGTATCGCCTCCGATCTGTCGATCAGCGTGAAGACCGTCGACGTGCATCGTGCGAGCATCAAGGACAAGCTCGGCGCGGCGTCCATCGCGATGCTGGTGCGCGACGTGATGGCGGTGTGGGAGCAGGAGGCGGCCGCGAGCGGTGCGCCTCGCTGAGGCACACCACTGTGTGCGCGTGGACGTTGGCGCATGCCGCGAATGCAACTCACGGCGAACGCGTCGGGCATTTAGCGCATGAACAAGCCACCGTTCACATCCCAGCACGCGCCGTTTGCAAAGTAAGCGTTCTCAGCGGCCAGCATCACCGCGACATCCGCAACATAGTCCGCTGAGCCCAGACGTCCCGCCGGAATGTTGGCGATCACCGCCTTCAGCTTGTCGGCCGCAACGCTCTCGTGCACGATCGGCAGATCCATCGGCCCAGGCGAAATTGCGTTGACGGTCACGCCCGTGGCACCGAGGTCGCGCGCGAACACCTTGGTCAACGTGATCACGCCGCCTTTGGCTGCCGCATAGTGGGCGCCGGTGGCCGATCCGCCGTTCTGTCCCGCCAGCGAGGCGATATTGACGATGCGGCCCGCGCCGGCGTCGGCGAAATGCTGGCCGAACACCTGGCAGCCGAACAGCACACTGCGCAGATTCACGTTGATCACCTGATCGAATTGCTCGGCGGTGATCTCCATCACGGATACGACCTTGGATGCGCCCGCGTTGTTGATCAACGCGTCGATGTGTCCCCAGCGTTGCAGGATCGCATCGCGTGCGGATTCGAATGCGCTCTTCGAGGTGACGTCGAGATTCAGTGCGAAGGCGCTCGAACCGTCTGCGCTCAGATCGCGGGCGAGGGCCTGTGCGGCATCGAACGCGATGTCGCCGATGGCGACCGCATAACCCGCTGCATGAAAGCGTGTGGCAATCGCGGCGCCAAGACCACGCGCGGCGCCGGTGACGAGTACGACTCTTTTCTGCATTGCTTTTTACTCCGTGAGAAGAGCGGCTTCAAATCGCGGCTTCAAATCGCGCCGCAATCGCGCACACCTGTTCATCCGCTTCTTTGCGTCCGATGATCTGCAAGCCCGCCTTGAGTGGCGAGCCATCGATAGGCATGGGCAAGCTCAGTGCCGGATGGCCGCTCAGATTGAACGGCCGGATCAACGACGACATGGCGATGACGGAGGTGCCGCCGCGTGCCTCATCGAGTGTGATCGGCAGCGCGGGCAGGGTTGGCAGAATCAATACATCGACGCTTTCAAGCGCGTGATCGACAGCGGCTGTGAATTGCCGACGTACCGACTCCGCCGCCTCGCATTGCGCAGCGGTTGTATTCGCAGCGGCGCGCAGCCGTGTGTCGAGATCGGCACCGAGCTTGCCGCTTGCCACGAGATGGCCGAACGTATGAAAGGTTTCTACGTTGATGATCGCGAGACCCGCCTCGAAGGCGGCGGCAAGCCCTGCAAGTTCCAGCGTGCGAGCGGTGCAATCGGCCTGGTCCGCGGCGCGCGTGACGGCTTTGAGGATTTCCGGCGCTGCGTCGACCTGCACGATACCGACGTTCCATGGGCCGCTTCGTGCCACTTGGGCTGCATGTGTGTCGAAGTCGGCGGTGATCGCCTGCATCGCGGCAACGATCATCTGCATCTCGCGCGCGAACGGCCCGACGCAATCGAGCGTCGATTCACGCGGTGCGACGCCGCGCCGCGAGACGCGCCCGAAAGTCGGCTTCAAACCGATTACGCCGCAACACGCAGCGGGGCCGCGAATCGAACCACCGGTGTCCGTGCCTAACGCGGCATCCGCAAGCTTCAAACCAACCGCCGCCGCCGAGCCACTCGACGAACCGCCAGGAATACGCGAGGCGTCCTGAGGATTTTGCGGCGTGCCGGTGTAATCGTTGATACCCGTCATGCCGAACGCCAGTTCGTGCATATTTGCTTTGCCGACGATGTGCCAGCCGGCATCGAGCAAGCGCTCCACGACTTCCGCGTGCTGTTGCGCGGGTGGTGCGTCGGCCAACGCGCGGCTCGCCGCCGTGGTCGCGTAGCCGGCGATATCGATCGTGTCCTTGATCGCGATGCTGGGGCCGGTACCGCCTAACGACAAAGTCTGGATAAACTCATTCATGGGTTCGGTTTCCTTGCGTTGACTTGCCAGGGCGCATCGAAAAGACGCTCGGTGCGAAAGTGCGTGATGAGCCAGTCGCGGCCATTGTCGGCCGGCGCGAAATCCACTTCGAGGCGCGCCGAGATCAACTCGGCTTGCGCGTCGACATAGCCGGACGCTTGCAGCATGATCCAACGGCCTTTCGCGGTTGCGCCCTGCACCTCGATGGTTTCCGAGGTGAGGAAATGCACGTTGACGGAGAAATGCGGCGACGGCGGCAAGTAGCGCGTGAGCATAGCGAGAATTTCCGCGTGACCGGTGAGGCGGCCGAACTTGCTCGCATACTGCGGGCCGATGCCTTCCCAGATCGCGTCGGCAGCGAAGAGGGCCACAAGCGTCTTGCCTTCGAGCGCACCCGTGGGCACGTCGCAGAGCGCCATATAGCGCGCCATCGTGCGGCGCACCGCCGATTCGGCTTCGAGCGCGGCAAGCCGTTCTGTCAACCTGACAAGCGTATCCGGGTTCTCGTTCATCGCATCATGCTCCGGCGCGTTCAAGCGGCGTTGGCGTGTTGCGGCGGCACTTGCAGCGCGCGGCCCACGCGCGCTTCGATCTTGCCGTAGCGCCACAGGTTGTATTCGCCGACCGGTGTGGTGCGATACAGATTGCACACCGCCACAGCGGTATCGAAGTCGCGCACGTCCGCCATGATGTAGAAGGTCCACGGCGAGTTGTCGGCATTGCCGACGGTCAGGCGGTCGTCGTCCATGATGCCGAGCACGCTGACGCCGTCCATCGATTCGACGGCCGCCAGCATCTTGCCGTAAGCCTGCCAGACTTCGCCGATTTTCTCGCGCGGCAAGTCGAAGAAATTCTGCGTGACGCCGCAGCAGAACAGAACGCGCAAGGGCAGCTTCGGGTTATCGGACATTGTGTGGTTCTCCATGAAATCGTTTGAACGGAAAAATCAGAAAATGGCTTACAGGTAGCCCGGAATCGGCGGCACGCCGACGAACACCGCACCGGCGCCGTCGAAGTTGCCCTCGCCGAGGAACGCGTGCTGGGTGACCACCATGGCGTCGCGCACGAGGCGCTGCAGCGGATGCGAGCGATAGATCGCCATCGTGCCACCGAGCCGGTAAGCGCGCTGCACGACGTCGGCGCCTTCGCGGGCGATCTGCGTCGCGGCAAGCCTCAGCAGGCTGGTCTGCTCGGGCGTAACGGGGTTGCCGTCGAGGATCGATTGCCAGACGTCGTCGGTGGTGTCGTAGAAGAACGCGCGCGCCGAACGCAATTGTGCTTCGGCTTTCGCCAGTTCGATCCGGTAGTACGCACGGTCGGCGAGTTGCGGGGCGCCGGTTGTCGTCTTGCGGCCGCCGGCCATCTGGTTGGCGACATCGAGCGCGGCGCGCGCAAGGCCGAGGTTGACCACGGCCAGCACTTGCGCTGCATAGGCGATGGTTGGATAGCGATACAGCGGTTCGTCGACGCACGGTTCGCCGCCGCGCACGAAGGTCCAGTCGTCGGTGACGAACTGATCGGTGACGCGTAGATCGTGACTGCCGGTGCCTTGCATACCGACCACGTCCCAGTTCTCGACGATCTCGACCTGATGCGGGCGGAACACGGCGGTGCGTGGCTTGCCGGGCGCGCCAGCAGCGCCCGCGCTTGGGCCGGCCGCGCCAATCCCCACGCCAAGCCAATCCGCGCCCTTGCAGCCGCTCGCGAATTTCCACGTACCGTTCACACGCCAGCCGCCGTCGGCGGGCTGAGCGGCCTGCACCGGGAAGAGACCGCCTGCGAATACCTGATCGGGACCATCGGCGTAGATCTGCGCCTGAGTGGCCAGCGGCAAGGCCGCGAGATACACGTTTGCCGAGCCGAAACTCGCAACCCAGGCGGCTGAGCCGTCCGCTACCGCGATACGTTCGATCATGTCGAGAAACGCGGTAGGCGCGATCGCATCGCCGCCGAAGCGCTTGGGCGTTGCCGCACGATACACGCCCGCACGTTTGAGCTTGGCGATGACATCGCGCGGCACATGCGAGAGACGATCGAACTCTTCACGCCGTGCGGCGATTTCGACGATGACGTCGGCGAGCGGCAAACGCGCTGCATCGCGGCTGGCTTCTGCGACGTCGGCAACAGTGTCGATGGCGGTGTCTGACATGGCGGGGCATCTCCTTGATTCGTTATCGGCTGGAACACGAGGCACGTTTCGGTCGCGGGCAAAGACGCCGGCGACGGCGCGTGCAGGGTGAAGCCAGTCTAGAAATGCAAAAAGAACGCTTCAATTGGGACGCAAGACGTGTTTTTAGGTACGGCGCCGGGGGTATCTAAAGAAATCTTCAGACGCGAATCATGCCGACTGGTGTTATGTTCCTCCACGTACGCGATCGAACTTTTGTGCAGCCTCGCCCGATGAATTTCCCCGCCGAAGAAGATTTCCACCGCCTGCTCGACGCGCTGACGCTGTGCGTGCTGCTGCATGACGCCGAAACGAAGGCTATCGTGTGGGCCAATCGGGCAGCTTGCGAGGCGCTCGGTTTCACGCTTGAGGAAATGCTGCCGCTCAAGGCGAAAGACATGACCCGCCCGGTGCCGAAGTACCGGCGCGAGATCGGCGTCGGAGCCATGGACCGTGCGATCGCCGAGGGCCCGCAGGTCTACGAGTGGTGTTACCGCTCGCGCACGGGCGCCGATATGCTGTCCGAAGCCATTGCAACCTACGTGCCCTTGCAGGAGCGAGCGGTGGTGATGGTGCAGTTCCGCGACATCAGCGTCGAGGACACGCTCAAGCAAACGCTGCGGCGCTACGAGTCGCGGCTGCGCGAGTTCATGCAGGATCTGGGCGAGGGCGTGGCCGTGCTGACCCCCGCGGGCGAAGTGGAATTCGTCAGCGAATCCGGACGGCGTGTGCTGGGCCTGGAAGAGGGCGCGCCGATGGGCGACGTGCTCGACTATTGCAGCGAGCCGGATCGCGACCGCCTGCTCGAACAGCTCGCCGCCGCACCGCGCATCCAGCCTTCGCCACCGCAGCGCTATCGCATCTCGCGCCGCGACGGCAAGCCGGGCTGGTTGCGCATTACGTGCAGACGAATCGAGATCGAAGACGACCTCAATGGCCGCCTGCTGCACTTTCGCGATATCACGGACGAAGTGGCTGTCGAAGAGGCGCGCCGTAACGAGGCGCGGCTGCTGGAATACGCGGGGCGCTACAACGCGATGGGCGAAATGGCGACCGCTATTGCGCACGAGTTGAGTCAACCGCTCGCCGCGGTGCGCAATTTCATCGAAGGCGCGATTCTGCGGCTCGGGCAACCCGGTCCCATCGACGACGCGTTGTGGGGTCTGCGCAGCGCTGATCGCCAGGCCGAGCATGCGGCGGTGATCATCAAGAGCGTGCGCGATTACATCGTCAAGCGGGAGCCGAGCGAGACCCATGCGGACTTGCGTGACGTTGTCGCTGACGTCGCGTACTTCATCGAATTGCGCGCGAGAGACGCGGGGGTTGCCGTCACCATCGAGCAGGCGTCCGAAGCGTTGCAGGTGTATTGCGAGCGTGTGCTGATTGGCCAGGTGGTGCTGAATCTGGCCTTCAACGCGATCGAGGCGCTGACGGAATGTCCGAATGCCGCTGCGCGGCACGGTGAATTGCGCCTCGTCACCAGCCTGCGCGGGAAATACGCGCTCGTGCAGGTCATCGACAACGGCCCGGGCGTGCCCGCCGAAGCGCACGGCCGCCTGTTCGACGGGTTTTCTTCGTCGAAGGCGGGCGGCAACGGCATCGGTTTGTCGCTGTGCAAAAACATCGTCACGCGCCATGGCGGCGAAATCTGGGCCAAACCGGCGCGGCAGGGCGGCCTTCAATGCAGCTTTACGCTGCCGATTGTGGCCGTGCCCGCCGGCTGATCGCATTTCAGTCATGCGCCGTGTTGATGTTCTTCGGAATGGTCACGAGCGTGATCGCGGTGATGAGACCGAAGCCGATTAGCATCAATGCGACCGGCCACGGCGCATGGAACTTCGAATACAGCGCGATAGCAACCAGGGGCGCGAGTCCGCCGGAAAACACCGAAGCGATTTCATGGCCTAGCGCCATGCCCGAATAGCGGACCTCGGTGGGAAAGAGTTCACCCATCAGCGCAGGCTGTGTGCCGATCATCGCGGCGTGGCAGAACGGCAAACCTAATGCGAGCGACAGGAACACGAGCAGCGGTTCATGCGTATCGATCAGCCAGAACGCGGGAAACGCGATCACGACGAGGCCGAGCGCGCCGATCATATACACCGGACGCCGCCCGATCACATCCGATAGCCGCCCCCACAGAACGATCGTGGCGAGTTCGAGCAGCATCGCGAGCATCACGCCGCCGAGCATCACCGAGACTGGCACACCGATCGTCTTGCCGTACACCAGCACGAACGAGAGGAAGATATACGTACCGCCGTTTTCAGCGATACGCAGCCCCATGGCCTGCAATACCTGCTTCGGATGATTGCGCAGCACGGTCAGCACCGGCATGTGCTTCGGTTTGGCGGCGGTGAAGTCGCGGCTCTCGGGCAGGCTCCGGCGAATATAGACACCAACGCCGAAGATCAGCACGCTCGCGAGAAATGGCAGGCGCCAGCCCCAAGACATGAAGCTTTCCGTCGGCAGACGCTGCACCAGATAGAACGCGGCCGCCGACAGCACGAAGCCGCCTGCGACGCCCAACTGACTGAACGACGCGTAATAGCCACGGCGATTCGCCGGCGCGCTCTCGCTGATGAGCAGCACGCCACCGCCCCATTCGCCGCCGGACGCGATGCCTTGCACGACCCGCAAACAGATGAGCGCGATAGGCGCGAGAAAGCCGATTTGCGAGAACGTCGGCAACAGGCCGATGCCGAAGGTCGCCACGCCCATCATCATCAGCGTCACGACGAGCGCGCGTTTGCGGCCATGCCGGTCGCCGATGTGGCCGAACACGATGCCGCCCAGTGGCCGCGCGAGGAAGCCGATCGCGAAGCCCGCAAACGCGGCGAGGGTGCCCATCAGCGGGTCGCCGTGCAGCGGGAAGAACAACGGTCCGAAGATCAGGGCCGCAGCCGTGCCATACAGAAAAAAGTCATACCACTCGAGCGCGTTGCCGATCACGGAGGCGACGATGATCCGTCGCAATGTCCGCGAGGTCGCAGGCGCCGCCGGCGTGGCGGCTGATACGGCCGTGGGAGAAAGCGTGTCGTTTGGCATCGTCGTGCTCGCTGGTTCGCTTGTGGGGGGAAGGGACGCTAGCGCCCGAGTGACTTCGCGGTCTGGCCGCCAATACCGAAGTCGGTATTCGGAATGTCTTTGATCATCACGCGGGTGGCGTCGAGTGGCGAGTCGAGCACAGAAGCACTCGTCTCACTGAGCGTGGCGATCAGCGCGGTCTTTTGCGCGGGCGTGCGGCCTGCAATCAGGATGGCGACGATCACGAGCAGCGATGCGCGGCTGCTTGCACGATCCGCTGCGCTCGAGCCGCCGATGCCGAAATCGTGCGGCGGCAATTCGCTCAGCAGAACCCGCACCGATTCTGCGGGTGCGCCGATCGCGTCGACGGTGGCCTGGGTGAGACCGGCAATCAGTTGCGCTTTACGCGCTTCTGCGTGACCGGCCGGTAGATAAACTTCTAGTGTGGGCATTGTTTTGCTTCGCTTGCGTTTTCGGAGATCACAACAGGAACCCGATCGCGCTGAGCGCCTCGGTCGAATCGATCAGGCGGATCACCTTCTGCACGATGCGCGGCTCGCCACTCGCGAAACTGATGCGATGCATGAGATCCGCCGCGAACAGGGTCGACTTGCCGCGTTTGTACGCGACGATGACCTGTGCCGAGTTCACTTCGACTTCCTCGCTTGTATCGCTCGTCAGCGTGAAACGTGAGACCGTGCGCACGGTGCGGGCAGCGTCGCTCGCCGAGGCCGAATAGCCGGACGTCATGCGTTGCACGCGCTTTTCGCGCATGTCCTGATCGTCGTATGCGTAATTCAGCGTGGCGGCGAAATCGGTCGTGTCGTGATCGATCGGCACCACGTAGAAGCCTGCCGGGTCCCACAGCGAAAGCCACGCGTGATAGTCCTTGCGGTCCAGCAATTCGGCTTCCCGCCAGATGAGTTCGATCGCGCCGGCAAAGGTCTTCTGCGAGAACAACGTGTTCCTGTCATCCATCATGCCTGCTCCATCATCGTGCGCCATTGCGCGTACGCTTCGCGCATCCCGGTTTCGTCGGTAGCGTGGGCGGTCTTTTCGCCGTTCGGCGCCGTGCTCTCGCGATTCAGGCCGCGGTTCACGAGGATCGGCAGATCGGGACCGGCGTGCGAGCCGCGCTGTACGCGTTCCCATGCTTCGGCATCGTCCGGGCTGCCGAAACCGAACGGACCCTGGAAGTGTTCGTGAATGCGCAGGCGCACGCGGTTCGCTTCGTCGGGGCCGCCGTCCATGGCAAGGGCGACGTGACGGATTTCCGTCTCGTTCGCGGAGATGGGCCGCAGCACACGGAAAAACGCCATCGAGAGGGCGAGGTTCGGAAACAGATTCAGGTTGAAGCCGACACCCATCAGCGAACGCACGATGCGGCGCACTTCGTCGGGCGTGTGCTTTTCGCCAAGCGTGGCGGCGAGTTCCCGGAAGCGTTCAGGAATGGGTGCGCCATCGTCCTTGTCGAGATCGACGAGTTCCGGCACCAGCACGGCGAGGCTATGGCCGTTGCCGAGCGAACGGCAGAAGGCTTCGTCGCTCGTCATGAAGCTCGTGATCGCCGCGGCGGTTTCGTCGTCGATCGATTTCATCCACGACTTGTGGACGACCGGGAAGTGATAAAGGTCGGTGGTGTTTTCGAGTTGAATCTTCCAGTTTCCGTTAAAGCGGAAGCGATGTTCGCCGTTGGCTTTGATCGGATAGCCCGCGCCTTGCTTCATGAAGAGGTCGATCCACGGCTTGGCGCCGCCGAGGAAATCTTCGAGCGGCTCGATCTCCTGATTGAAGCTCGCGAAGATCAGACCTTGATAGATGCCCACGCGCAAACTGGCGAGCGGCAACTCGGTCTTGTCGATCACGCCTTCATAGCCGTCGCCATAGGGCAGTGCGCGCAATGCGCCGTCGAGGCCATAGGTCCAGCTGTGGTACGGGCACGTGAAGCCTTTCGCATTGCCCTTGTGTTGCTCGCACACCGTCGCGCCGCGATGGCGGCAGCGGTTCTGTAGCACGTTGACAGCGCCGCTCTTGTCGCGCACCACGATCACCGGCTGGCGGCCGATCGTGGTGGTGCGGAAGTCGCCCGGATTCGGCAGCTCGCTTTCGTGCGCGACCCAGATCCACGTCTTGTAGAAAATGCGCTCGAGTTCGGTTTCGAAAACCGCCGGGTCGTAGTACAGCGACGGGGCGACGCGGTCGGACTGCGCGCGCTGGTACAAGGCGCTCGTGTCGACGGTCTGATATGAGGAATCGCTCATCGTGGTGTAGGTGGGGTGGTCGATGGAGCACAGTCTCGGCCACCCACTGATATGCGTCAAATTGATCTAAAATAAAATATAAGATCAATCTCATGGATATCTCGATGAATTCGCTGGACCACGTCGACCTCAATCTGCTGCGCGTTTTCCAGGCGATCGTCGAGGAACGCAGCCTCACGCGGGCCGGCCTGCGGCTGGCGTTGTCACAGCCTGCGATCAGTTACTCGCTTGGGCGTTTGCGGACCCTGTTCGACGATCCGCTGTTCATTCGCACGCGCGCCGGCATGCAGCCCACGCCGATAGCACTCGAACTGTCAGGCATCGTCGCGCGTGCGCTGGATACGGTGCGTGAAGCGCTGCGCTATGCGGAGCACTTCGATCCTGCGGTAAGTACGCGCACGTTCCGCTTATCGCTGTCCGATGCGGGCGAATTGGCGTACTTGCCGCCGATTTGCGAGGCGTTGCACCAGCAGGCGCCGCGCGTGAAATTGCGTATCGAGCCTCTGCCGGTGGAAGAAATCGAAGATGCGTTGCGCGGGAGCCGGCTCGATTTTGCAATCGGCAATCTGCCGACGTTGGCCGCGCGCACGCGTCATCAGGCGTTGTTCGAAGAGACTTACGTTTGCATGACACGCAAACGGCGCGGCTTGCCGCGCACGAAAGAACTGGCCATGAAAGCGTTTCTGGACGCATCGCACGTGCAGATCACGTCGGTCGAGCACAGCCACTATGCACTCGACGATGCGTTTCGCGCGCAAGGGGTGGGCCGGCATATTGCGCTGGAATTGCCGCATTTCGTGGCCTTGCCGAGCGTGCTGGCCGTGACCGATCTGTTCGCGACGCTGCCGCGGCGTCTTGCACAGATTTTCAATCGGGATGGCGGGTTTCAGCTTTACGAGTTGCCTGTCACGTTGCCGATGGCGGCAGTCACGATGCATTGGCACGAGCATTTCGATCAGGACGAGGGCAACGTGTGGTTGCGCAATCTGATGGGCGATATCGTGCGGCGTTTTGATGAGCGTTGAGATCGGCGCGCGACGGACTGTTGCGCGCCTCCTTCTGCACCTTCAACCCCGTTTGAACAACTCCCGCGCCAACGAACACAACAACGTGGTCGTCGGCGACTCATCCTGCAAGCGTCGGCTCATGATGATCGGCGACGAGATATTGGCCGCCGGAATCGGCCGGTACACCACGCCATGTGCGCGCAAACCCTCGACGCTTTCCGGCACGAGACACACGCCGACCTGCGCCGCAACCAGCCCCAGCGCGGTTTGCAACTCCCTCACTTCATGAACCGCTTTCGGCTCCAGCGCATGGTCGTGCATCGCCGATAGCTGCTGGTCCGCATAGCTCGGCCGCGGCGTGCTCGGATAGACGATCAGCGTTTCCTCGGCGAGCGCGGCAAGCGTCAGCGGCTTTTTCTGGCGTGCGAGCGGGTGGTTTTGCGGCAATGCGGCAATCATCCGTTCTTCGACGAGCACTTCGCGCGCCAGTTGCGCATCGTCGAAACGCAAGCGGCCGAAACCCACGTCGATACGGCCGCCTTTGAGCGCGCCGAGTTGCTCGATCGTAAACATTTCGATCAGCGACAACTCGATATGCGGCGCCGCCTCACGAAACGCACGGATTACCTCGGGCAAGGCGCCATAGAGCGTGGACGGCACGAAGCCGATCACGATGCGTTCGGCCAGTTGCGCGAGGCGCCGGGTGAGCGGGGCGAGTTCGTCGGCGTCGTCGACCAGACGCTTGGCCTGCGCATAGAAAATGCGGCCGGCTTCGGTCAGCCGCAGCGGCCGCGAGCCGCGCTCGAACAGCGCGAGGCCAACGCTTTCCTCGATCTGCTGGATCTGGCGGCTAAGCGGCGGCTGCGTCATATGCAGGCGATTCGCGGCCCGCGTGATGTTCATTTCTTCCGCGACCGCGATGAAATAGCGGAGTTGGCGAAGTTCCATGCATACCCCTAAGGTATGGAAGTAGTCGGAATCGGTGTTGGACTGCTTCGCGGGTTGTTTCTACTATGGGGCTCTCATGAAAGCAGTTCAGGAGAGCACCGAATGATAGCAACACCCGTGAAGATCGAGAGCGTGGAGACGATTCTCGTCGACGTACCGACGATTCGTCCGCACCGGCTTTCGGTTGCAACGATGAATTGCCAGACGCTCGTGCTGGTGCGCATCCGCTGCGCCGACGGCGTGGTCGGCGTGGGCGAGGGCACGACCATCGGCGGCCTCGCGTATGGCGAGGAAAGCCCGGAAAGTATCAAGGTCAACATCGATACGTACTTCGCGCCGCTGCTCAAGGACATGGACGCAACCCGTCCAGGCGCGGCGATGGCGAAGCTGCGCGCGCTGTTTCAGGGCAACCGCTTTGCGAAATCCGCGGTTGAAACCGCCTTGTTCGATGCCCAGGCGCAGCGTCTCGGCGTGCCCCTGTCGGAGCTGTTCGGCGGCCGAGTACGCGATTCGGTGGACGTGGCGTGGACCCTCGCAAGTGGCGACACGACCCGCGATATCGACGAAGCCGAGCGCGTTTTCGAAACGAAGCGGCATCGCGTGTTCAAGCTGAAGATCGGTTCGCGTGCGCTTGCCGATGACGTCGCGCACGTCGTGGCGATTCAGAAAGCACTGGAAGGCCGCGGTGAAGTGCGTGTCGACGTGAACCAGGCATGGACCGAATCCGAAGCGATCTGGGCCGGCAAGCGCTTCGCCGATGCAGGCATTGCGCTGATCGAGCAGCCGATTGCCGCGGAGAACCGGGCGGGCCTTAAACGTCTGACGGATCTCGCTCAGGTGCCGATCATGGCGGACGAAGCATTGCACGGCCCGGCGGACGCATTCGCCATCGCCAGTGCGCGTGCGGCCGACGTCTTCGCCATCAAGATCGCGCAATCGGGCGGCCTGACTGGCGCCGCGCAGGTGGCGGCGATTGCGCTCGCCGCGAACATCGACCTGTATGGCGGCACGATGCTCGAAGGCGCAGTGGGCACGATTGCCTCGGCGCAGCTCTTCAGCACCTTCGGCGAACTGAAGTGGGGCACTGAACTCTTTGGGCCGTTGCTGCTGACCGAAGAGATTCTCACCGAGCCGCTGCGCTACGAAAACTTTGCGTTGCATCTTCCACAAGGCCCCGGTCTCGGCATCACGCTCGACTGGGACAAGATCGACCGCTTGCGGCGCGATACGCGCAAAGGCGCAAGCGTTACCACGAACTGACGGTTCATCCGCTAACCGCCGAGAACATTAAACGAAGGAGATACCCCATGAACAAGCAAGCTATCGACGCACTGCTGCAGAAATTCAACGACAGCGCCACCCGTGAAGGCAATCCGCGCACGAAGCAGATCGTCAACCGCATCATCCAGGATCTGTTCTATACGATCGAAGACCTCGACGTGCAGCCGGCCGAGTTCTGGACCGCGCTGAACTATCTCGGCGACGCAGGCAAGAGCGGCGAGCTCGGCCTGTTGGCCGCGGGCCTCGGCTTCGAGCATTTTCTCGATCTGCGTATGGACGAAGCGGAAGCCAAGGCTGGTATTGAAGGCGGCACGCCGCGCACCATCGAAGGACCGCTGTATGTGGCGGGCGCACCGGTGTCCGACGGGCACGCACGACTCGATGACGGTACCGATCCCGGTCAGACGCTGGTGATGCGTGGCCGCGTGTTTGCCGAAGACGGCAAGCCGCTCGCGAATGCGCTGGTTGAAGTGTGGCACGCGAATCATCTCGGCAACTACTCGTACTTCGACAAGTCGCAGCCGGCTTTCAATCTGCGCCGCTCGATTCGCACGGATGCCGAAGGCAAATACAGCTTCCGCAGTGTGGTGCCGGTCGGTTACTCGGTGCCGCCGCAAGGGCAGACGCAGTTGTTGCTCGATCAGTTGGGCCGTCATGGGCATCGTCCGGCGCATATCCACTTCTTTGTTTCGGCGCCGGGCTGCCGCAAGCTGACCACGCAGATCAACATCGACGGCGATCCGTATCTGTGGGACGACTTTGCGTTCGCCACGCGCGACGGTCTCGTGCCGGCGGTCAAGCAGGCCGAGGGCGCGGAAGGCAAGCCTTATGGCGTGGAAGGTCAGTTTGCGCTGATCGACTTCGACTTCACGCTGTTCAAGGAGCGCGACAACCTGCCGGGAGCTGAAGTGGAACGGCCGCGCGCCGAAGCCTGAGGCTGCAGCGCTCTAACGCGCCAACGCCTGAAAACGCATAGACGTACCGCATGAATCTATCGACCCTGGCTGCGCGGCGGAGTATTCCGCCTAGTCGGGGTTTTTCATTACCGATCAGAGAAGGAGAGCAAGCATGCTGTTTCACGTTGAGATGACCGTCAACCTGCCGCTCGATATGGACGCCGAACGCGCCGCGCGCTTGAAATCCGATGAGAAAGCCATGTCGCAGAAGCTGCAGGAGGAGGGTGTATGGCGGCACTTGTGGCGCATCGCCGGGCGCTACGCAAACATCAGCGTGTTCGATGTGGAAAGCCCCGCGCATCTGCATGACGTGCTGAGCCAGTTGCCGTTGTTCCCGTATATGGATATCGAAGTGCGCGCACTGTGCCGGCATGCATCGTCGATTCGCGACGACGACCGGTAAGGGCGCGGAAAGGAAGAAGGTGCTGCGAATGCAGCACCTGGCCTGCATTAAAAAGCCTTAAAGATCAAGCACCAGCAGCGGTGACGTGGCGCGCGAGACGCAGCAGCAGATCACTTTGCCGCTAGCCCTTTCAGCTTTGCTCAGGCAATGGTCGCGATGCTCGGGCGTGCCGCTTACCACATCGACCATACAGGTCCCGCATACGCCTTCGCCGCATGAGGTATCGACTTCGATACCGATCGACGCCAGCGCCGCGACGATCGTCGTATTTTTATCAACATGGACAGTAGCGCCGCTGCTGGCGATCTGCACGTCGAATGCATCGAGCGCGTTAGATTCGCTGCTAGCCGCCGAAGCGGGCTCGGCGGCGAAGCGTTCAAGGTGAATCGCCTCGGCTGCCACGCGCTGTTCGCCGATCGCCACCACGCGCTCCATGAAGGGCCCCGGGCCGCAGGTATAAATGTGCGAACCCTCGCTCGCACTTGCCACGCAGTCGGCCAGAACCGCATCGAGCTGTTCTTTTTCGACGCCGAAATGAGGCCGCACGAAATCACTGAACGGTGCGCGCGACAGCAACGGCAAGAACGCCGCATGCTCCGCACTCCGAGCGAAATAATGCAACACAAAGCGCTCGTTCCGCTTGAGCAGGCGATAGGCCATGCTCAACAGCGGCGTGACACCAATGCCTGCCGCAATCAGAATGTGCTCGCTCGCGCCGGACGCAAGCTGGAACAGATTGCGCGGCGCGCCGATCGTCAATTCGCAACCGACCGTTACGTCGTCATGCAGCGAGCGCGAGCCGCCGCGCGAGGTGTCTTCACGTTTGACGGCAAACAGGTGCGCTTCCCGATGATCCGGGTCGCCGCACAAGGAATATTGGCGCGTGATGCCTGAGGGCACGGTGACGTCGATATGCGCGCCGGGTTCGTAGCGGTCGAACGGTTGTCCGTCCAGACGCGAGACGCTGAACGAGCGCACGCCGTGCGCTTCGTCACGCACGCTGTCGACGCGCACGCTGAAGGTAGTTCTTTCCATGATCTTGCTGGCCAAAGGACAGAGAGGGGCAGAGCGGACGCCGCATGCAATGCGCGGCGGCCGGTTGTGCGTCAAGGATAAGAAGCCACCGACAATCAGGCAAATCGATTAAAAATCGGTTATGAAATAAGTAACACTGATAATAAGGTGCCAGCCATGCACGCTCGTCATCCTTCGACACCCGCCAGATGCCGGACCAGCGCCTTTTCCGGCCGTTTCAGCGCGTTCAGGTCGCGCATGCAGATCAGCAACTGACGCGTGGCCCAACTGTCCGTCAGTTCGATCGTGCGAATGCCCGGCGTGCCGCGATAGCGTTTCGCGGCGGTGGCCGGCACGATGGCGATGCCCGCACCCTGTTCGACCATGCAGCAGATGCTGTCGAAGGTTCGCATATGCGCCCGGACGCTGAGCGGCTGTCCGGATAGCAGGGCGCGTTCGCCCAGGTACGTGTGCAGCGCGCTGCTCGTGCTCAAACCGATGAATTCACGGTCAGCCACCTCTGCAAGCGTCACGCGGCGCCGCGCGCCCAGCGGGTCGTCACGGCTCGTGACCAGCACCAGTTTGTCGACGGCGAAGGGCAGCGTCTGCAACGCGCCGTGTTCGACGGCATCCGAGATGATGCCGATCTCCGCCGCGCCGGTCAGCACCGCTTTCACGGTTTCGCTACTTTGCCGTTCCTTCAGATCGATCTGCACGTTGGGGTGATCGCGCAAAAACAGACCGACCGCGGAGGGCAAAAATTCGGTGATCGCGGCGGTATTGGTCCACAAGCGGATACAGGCTTTGCTCCCGGCCTGATGTTCGCCGAGCTCGCCTTGCATCCGGTCGATCTGGCCGAGCACGAGTCGCGCATGATGCGCGAGCGTATCGCCCGTCGCCGTGGACTCCACGCCGCGCCGGCCCCGCTCCAGCAACGGCACGCCCAATGCGTCTTCCATGCCGCGCAAACGCGCGCTGGCCGACGGCAGCGACATGTTCGCGCGCGCCGCGCCGTGCGTGATGCTGCCGGTATCGAGAATGTTCAGGAAAAGGCGGAGGTCGATCAGGTCGAAGCGCATGGAGTCGGATTCGAGTGGGTGTCGTAACCGCGGCTGTAGTGTTGCAGTTGCGGTTTTAGCCTTAGCCCTAGCCTAAGTCACAGTACGTATCTTACGCATTGTGGACGGCGCTGCGGCAATCGAAAATCGCGGACATGACATCCAGAACACCATCCCGATGACCTCTTCTTTGGCTCTGCATGCGAGCGTGGTTGCCGCGACGTTCGTGCTGGCCGGCTTCGTCAAGGGCGTGACCGGCATGGGCCTGCCGACCGTCGCCATGGGCGTGCTCGGCACGCTGATGCTGCCGGCGCAGGCGGCCGCGATGCTGTTGCTGCCGTCGTTCGTCACGAACGTCTGGCAACTGTTCGCGGGGCCCAGCGTGCGGGCGCTGGTCAAGCGTTTGTGGCCGATGATGGTGGGCATTGTTGCGGGCACGCTCGCGGCTGCGTCGTTCATTGCCGGCGGCGGTGGCGAATGGGCCGTGGCCGGATTGGGCGCCGCGTTGACGCTCTATGCCGCGACGGGGCTGATGGCGTGGCGCTTCTCGGTGCCGGCGCGGCACGAGCGCTGGCTGTCGCCGGCGATCGGCGTGGTCACCGGCGCGATCACCGGAGGGACAGGGGTGTTCGTCGTGCCGGCGGTGCCTTATCTTCAGGGGCTGACGTTAAAGAAAGAAGATCTGGTTCAGGCACTCGGCCTGTCGTTCACCGTTTCCACCATCGCGCTCGCTATCGGACTGACACGGGAGCATGCATTTGCGGTCGACAGCCTTGGCGAGTCGCTTTGCGCCGTAGTACCCGCCTTGCTCGGCATGTGGATCGGTCAACGGGTGCGCGGGCACATTAGCCCGACAACTTTCCGCCGATGGTTTTTTCTTTGTCTGCTCGGCTTGGGGATTCAGTTACTGGTGCGTGCATTCGTTTGATCAGGAAGTGAGGAGCGTGAAGCAGGGAGGGCTGGATTGTGTGGTCGACTATTCTGGATACGCTGGGCGCGTTGGCCGTGCTGGCAAGTGTGGCGGTGCAGATCGCGTTCATCCGCAAATGCGGAAATCGGTGAACCATCGGGCTCATCTTCGGTTAGCGCGGCGCAAGCCGCTCGGGTAGCGCATAGCGTTGCATCGTGCGCTCCATCCCGTCAAGAAACGCCTGCTCGGCGGCATTCATCTTGCGTGCGCGCAGCCACAGCAGATCGATGTCGACGTCGACCAGACCCTCTTCGGGTGGCAGACGCCACAGCCGCTGCTGCGCGAGATCGTCGCGCACGATGTGCTCCGGCAGGCAGCCGATGCCATAGCCGGCGAAGATCAGCCGCCGCACTTCGTCGAGGCTCGGCGAGGCCGCCACGATGCGGCCGGTAAAGCCGCGCTGATCGCGAAACACGGTGAGCGGTGAGAGGCTGTCGCCGATCTGGTCGCTGGTGAACGATACGAAGTTTTCCGCCAGCAATTGATCGATCGACAGTGCATGCCGCCCGAACAGCCGATGATGCCGCCCGCAGAAAAGCGCATACCGTTGCCGCAGAAAGCAGCGCTGTTCGAGTTTGTCGACGGGCGTGCGGCACAAGCCGAGCCCGGCCGTGGCCGTTTTTTGCAGCAGCGACGAGATGATGTCCGACGAGCGCATCACTTCGATCTGCAAATCCACACGCGGATAGGTCTTGTGGAATTCCGCGAGGAATTCGTCGTAGACGCCGGAGTCGATCCGGCTCACCGACAGGAGCCGGATCGACCCGGTGATGTCGTCGCTGCGGTCGTCGAGTTCGGTTTCCAGCCGCGACATGTGGCCGTAAATATCGCTGGCGATGCGGTACACCTCCTCGCCGGCGCGGGTCGGTTCGAAGTGCGGGCCGCGGCGCTGGATCAGATTGCGTCCCAGCGTGTCTTCGAGCCGTTTGAGCGCCTGGCTAACTGCAGGTTGCGTCAGGTGCAAACGGGCCGCGGCACGGCTGACGCTGCGCTCCTGCATGATCACGAGGAAGGTGCGCAGCAGGTTCCAGTCGAGCCGGTCATTCAAAAAACGCGTGACGTCCGCGCGCAACTGAGTCATGGAATCACCTTCGACATTAGCCAGATTTATAGTCAGGATAATAAACCGAAATTTGACTAATATTTTATGGCTGGCGATAAAACACCTCACAAGATGGCCTGATATCAGGCATCGCGACAGAGGAGCCGCCATGAACGCTTCACCCCAAGCCACCCGCCAGCCCGTGCGAGCGGCCAGCGCCGCTTTCATCGGCACGATGATCGAGTGGTATGACTTCTACATCTATGCCACCGCGGCCGCGCTGGTGTTCGGCGAGTTGTACTTCCCCTCGCATGACCCGTTTGTCAGCACGATGGCGTCGTTTGCGACCTTCGCGGTGGGCTTCTTTGCGCGACCGTTGGGCGGCGTGATCTTCGGCCACCTGGGCGACCGCATCGGCCGCAAGAAGGCGCTGATGACCACGCTGATGATGATGGGGGTCGCCACCGTGTGCGTCGGCTTGCTGCCGGCATATACGAAGGTGGGTGTGCTCGCGCCTGTGCTGCTGGTGTTGCTGCGGGTGGTGCAAGGCGTGGCGGTGGGTGGCGAGTGGGGCGGTGCCGTGCTGATGGCCGGCGAACATGCGCCGAAAGGGCGGCGTACTTTCTTCGCTTCGTTCGCGCAACTGGGCAGCCCGGCCGGACTGATTCTCTCGCTGATCGCATTTCGCGCGGTCACGGCGATGCCGCACGACGATTTCATCGCGTATGGCTGGCGGCTGCCGTTTCTGGCGAGCGCGCTGTTGCTCGCGGTGGGCATTTTCATTCGCATCGGTGTGAACGAGTCACCGGAATTCCAGCGCGAGAAAGAGGCGAAGCGTACCGTCGAGTTGCCGATTGCCGAAGTGTTCCGTTCTTCCGGCGCGCTCGTTGCACTGTGCATCGGCGCGAACACGATCGGCATTGCGGGCGTGTACTTCACCAACACTTTCATGATTTCGTACACCACGCAAAACATCGGCGTGTCGAAATCGCTGATTCTCGATTGCCTGTTCGCGGTCGCAATCATCCAGTTTCTGTCGCAACCGCTCGCCGCATGGCTCGCTGAAAAGATCGGCGGTGCGCGCTTCCTCAAGTTGGCCGCGTTCGCCGCGATGCTCTCGCCGTATCCGATGTTCACGCTCGTGCAGAGCGGCAACCGACTGTCGATGATTGTCGGCATTGCGCTTGCCGTGGTGTGCATGGCGAGTTTCTATTCGGTGATTGCGGGCTTTGTCAGCGGTGTGTTTCCGGTGCGGGTACGTTATTCGGCGATCTCGCTGTCGTACCAGGTGTGCGGCGCGATCGCGGGTGGTCTGACGCCGCTGGCAGGGACATGGCTCGCGCACAAATTTACCGGGCAATGGTGGCCGCTTGCGGTGTTTTACACGTGCCTCGCAGGCATCTCGTTGTCGTGCATCGTCGCGTTGGATGCGCTGAAACACCGTCGTGCCGATGCACCCGAAGCACTGCCGGCACGCTGAATCAAATGAAATCAAGGATGTTGCCGGCGCGTGCGATGATGGCCGCACCGGCCTACGCCTGAAGCAAAGGAACTGGAATATGCAGACGTTTTTTCATCCGGCGCAATTGAAGCATCATCCGCGCAGCTATCTGTCGCGTGGCCAGATGCGCACGCCGCAGGAAGTGCCTGAACGTGCGTTGCGACTCGTCGAAGCAGTGAAGAAGCTCGGTTTCGACGTGCAGGAACCGGCGGATTTCGGCGCCGCGCCGCTCGCTGCGGTGCATGGGATGAACTATCTGCGCTTCCTCGAAGAAGCGCACCGCGAGTGGAAAAAGATTCCCGCGGAGTGGGGCGACGAAGTGATGTCGAACGTGTATATCCGCGAGAATAATCCGTTGCGCGGCGTGCTTGCACAAGCGGCACGTTATCTCGCCGACGGCAGTTGCCCAATCGGCGCGGATACCTACGAATCCGCTTACTGGTCGGCGCAGAGCGCGCTGGCCGGCGCACACGCGATTCTCGACGGTGCGGGTGAAGCGTACGCGTTATGCCGCCCGCCGGGCCATCACGCGCGTGCCGAAGCGGCCGGCGGCTTCTGCTATCTGAACAATGCGGCGGTTGCCGCGCAGGCGCTGCGGCAACAGTACGGGCGCGTGGCGATTCTCGACACCGACATGCATCACGGCCAGGGCATTCAGGAGATTTTCTACGGCCGTGACGATGTGTTGTACGTGTCGATCCATGGCGATCCGACGAATTTCTATCCCGTGGTAGCCGGGTTCGAAGACGAACGCGGCGCGGAGCAAGGCGAGGGCTACAACGTCAATCTGCCGATGCCGCATGGATCGTCGGAAGCAGTGTTTTTCGAGCAACTCGACGCGGCGCTGCGCGTTCTCGCGCGTTTTCAACCGGATGTGCTGGTCGTTGCGCTGGGCTTCGACATCTACAAGGACGATCCGCAATCGATGGTGGCAGTGACGACTGAGGGCTTCGGCCAACTCGGCGGCCAAATCGGTGCGCTGAAACTGCCGACGTTGATCGTGCAGGAAGGCGGGTATCACGTCGAGACGCTCGATGCGAACGCGCAGTCGTTTTTCGGCGGGTTTGCGTCTAAGCGCTGAAGTCAGGGGGAGCGGCTACTCTGGGTTCAGAGCGCTATGCCGGAAACCTACCGGAAGCGTCAAACAATGCTTCTCCGATCTGCGAACCGGCGCGGCTGCAACACCCCTGTTGCGACAACCTCCGCACACGTGCCTGAGCATTGCTGGTGCGTTCCGCCCCCAGCGTCTTTCCGATTGTTCGGCTCATCCGACGTATCTATTCGCCTTCAGCCGCTTTATCCCTACGGCTTGTGTGCCTACATTGTGTCCAGCGACAGCGCCACTGCATGTCCCGCTTCGTCGGCGTTCACCCCGCGAATCTTCGCGACAGCGACGCCGGCGCGAACTCCATCCAAAGGAAACGATCATGAGCAAGCTCACAGGTAAGGTTGCGGTTGTAACAGGCGCATCGAAAGGTATCGGCGCCGCGATTGCGAAAGCACTGGCGGCGCAAGGCGCGTCGGTGGTGGTGAACTATGCGTCCAGCAAGGCCGGTGCGGACGACGTGGTTGCCGCAATCACCGCGGCAGGCGGCAAGGCAGTCGCCGTTGGCGGCGATGTTTCGAAGGCAGCGGACGCGAAAGGCATCATCGATTCGGCAGTGGAGACCTATGGCCGCCTCGACATTCTCGTCAACAATTCCGGCGTGTATGAGATGGCGCCGATCGAAGACATCACCGAAGCGCACTTCCACAAGCACTTCAACGTGAACGTGCTGGGTCTGCTATTGGTCACGCAAGCCGCGGTGAAGCATCTGGGCGAAGGCGGCAGCATCGTGAACGTCAGCTCGGTTGTCAGCCGCATCACGCCGCCGGGCAGCTCGGTCTATACCGCCACCAAGGGCGCGGTGGACGCTATCACCGGCGTGCTCGCACGCGAACTCGGCCCGCGCAAGATTCGCGTCAACTCCGTGAATCCCGGCATGGTTGAAACGGAAGGCACGCATACTGCCGGCTTCATCGGCTCGGACTTCGAGGCCTGGGCGGTCAGCACAACGCCGCTTGGCCGTATCGGTCAGCCTGACGATATCGCCGACGTTACCGTGTTCCTTGCCTCTGACGACTCGCGCTGGATGACCGGCGAAAGCCTGATCGCCAGCGGCGGTTCGCGGTAACAGGATTGGCGAGCGGCGCGTAGTGGTGGGCTCGTGTGGCGATGCCATGCACCGCCTCGACACGCGCCCGCTGCGCCAGGACCGTATGAAAACGCCGCCGGGCAATCGTTGCCCGGCGGCTTATTGTTTCATTGCGCCGCCACAGCAGCGGCGCTTGTCAGTTCCACCGCGAACAACGCATCCAGCAGATTCGACCCCGGCCTTTCAGCAAGCCGCGTGAGCGATTCGATCATCTGCACCTGGCAATCCTGAAGCGGAATCATCCTGATCCGCCGCGATTCATTGAATTCGGCGCGCGCGATCACGCCCACCCCCATCCCTTGCGCGACCGCTTCCTCCAGCGCTTCACGCCCGTCCACATACATCACCGGCTCGACCTGCAACGACTCGCGCACCAACTCGATCTCCAGCAATTGCTGAGTGACCGATTGCCGCTCGCGAAAAATCATCGGCTGTTGCACGAGTTCCGCGTAACTCAGCTTGCGTTTCTTCGCCACCGGATAGCTCGCCGGCACCATGGCCACCAGCGGATCGCGCCGCAACACGCGCGACTCGAGCCGGCTATGCACCTGTGGGGCGGCGGTAATGGCGGCGTCGACCGCGCTCGACAGCACGCGCTGCATGCAATCCGCGGCATTGGCGATCGAGAGCGTCACGACGATCCCCGGATGCAGCTTGCGGAACGCGCCGATCAGCGCGACGGCCAGATCGGGCGCGTCCGCGACCAGCGAGAGCGAGCCGGACTCGAGCCCACCCGCCGATTCGAGCAGTTGCCGCGCGTCGCGCTCGCAACTGAGCATCTGCCGCGTCACGGTGAAGAGACGCAGACCGAGTTCGGTGGTTTCGACACCGCGCGGGCCGCGCTCGAACAATTTGACACCGTAATCCTGCTCGAGCCGCTTCACGTGATCCGACACCGCGGGCTGCGTGAGCGACAGCGCCTGCGCCGCTTTGGAAAACCCACCGTGTTCCGCGACCGCATGAAAGGCTCGCAATTGCGCGTATTGCACGTCTGCCTCGCCGAGGGATAAGTTTTTATGATACCTGCATCGATTATATCGATTTTACCGATGGACAGCCTTTCTGTAACGTGTCATGACCGCAACAGCGATATCGGAGATTCCGACCATGGAAAGCGTCATTGACAGCTCCCCGACAGTATCCGCACTGCCTTCAACCGTGATGTGTGCCGCGCCGGCCCAGGGCGAGCCGTATCTGTTGACGCCGGGACCGCTGACCACGGCGTTCTCGACCAAGGAGGCGATGCTGCGCGACTGGGGTTCGTGGGACGGCGACTTCCGCGCGATGACCGCTCAACTGCGCCGCAGCCTGCTGGACATTGCCGGCGACACCGCCGGCGAGTACGACTGCGTGCCGCTTCAGGGCAGCGGCAGCTATTGCGTCGAAGCCATGCTTGGCAGCCTGATTCCGCGCGACGGCCATGCCCTGGTGCTGGCCAACGGCGCTTACGGCAAGCGCATTGCGACCACCCTCGGTTATCTCGGCCGTGCCTGCACGGTGCTCGACAAGGGCGACTACCTGCCGCCGCGCGGCGCCGAAGTCGAAAGCATGCTGGACGCCGATCCGCGCATCACGCACGTGGTCGCGGTGCATTGTGAAACGAGTTCCGGGATTCTCAATCCGATCGAAGAAATCGCCGCCGCCACCGCCAAAAAAGGCCGCAAGCTGCTGATCGACTCGATGAGCGCATTCGGCGCGGTGCCGCTCGATGTGCGTCAGATTCCGTGCGAGGCCTTTGTGTCTTCGGCGAACAAATGCATCGAGGGCGTGCCCGGTTTCGGTTTCGTGATCGCTCGCAAGCGCGCGTTGCAGGAGGCCAAGGGCCGCAGCCATTCGCTCTCGCTCGACGTGTACGACCAGTGGGACGTGATGGACCGCACCGGTCAATGGCGCTTCACGCCGCCGACGCACACCGTGGCCGCGTTTATCGAAGCATTGCGTCTGCACAAGCTCGAAGGCGGCCAGGCCGGGCGTCTCGCGCGTTACGCGAACAATCGCGACGTGCTGGTCGCAGGCATGCAGGAACTCGGCTTCGAGCCGCTCCTGAACGCGCGTTGGCGCTCGCCGATCATCGTGACGTTTTTTGCGCCGGCGCATCCGTCGTTCAAATTCGAGCACTTCTATGAATTGATGAAGAAGCAGGGATTCATCATCTATCCGGGCAAGCTGACGGTGGTGGACAGCTTCCGCATCGGTTGTATCGGCCAGGTGGATGAGCGCGTGATGCACCGCGTGGTTCGAGCCTGCGCGCAGTCGCTGCAAGCGATGGGCGTCGCGCACGCCGCGCCGCCGGCGGCGGCGCTCGAAGAGCGCAAGACCTTGGCCGAAGTGGCTTGATCAGCAGTGGCTTGAGTGCAGAATACAAACGCGCGGCACGTCGCGCGAGCCTTACAACCTCCAGAGAATCGAAGTACATGAAACACGTAAAAGCAGTGATTTTCGACTGGGCCGGCACGGTGGTCGATTATGGTTCGTTGGCGCCGATGGGTGCGTTTGTCGAGACGTTCGAGCAGTTCGGCGTGTCGATCACGATCGACGAAGCACGCGGCCCGATGGGCATGGCCAAGCGTCCGCATATCGCGGCGCTGATGGCCTTGCCGCGCGTGTCGCAAGCATGGGCCGACAAGTATGGCCACAAGCCGGGCGAAGCGGACATCGACGCCGTGTACGACGTCTTCGTGCCGAAGAACATCGCGGTGGCCGCGAGCTACAGTTCGGTGATTCCGGGCGTGGCGGAAGTGGCGAGCGCGCTGCGCAGCGACGACATCAGGATCGGCACGACCACCGGCTATACGCGCGAAATCATGGCCGAGATCGTGCCCGGTGCGGCGGCCCAGGGGTTCTCGCCGGATAGCATCGTGTGTACCGGTGACACGCTGGAAGGGCGTCCGTCGCCGTACATGATCTACAAAACGCTGCCGGAACTGGGCGTGTGGCGTGCGAAGGATGCGATCAAGGTCGACGACACCGAGGTCGGCATCGAGGAAGGGATCAACGGCGGCACGTGGGCGGTGGGTGTTGCCGTGAGCGGCAATGCTTTCGGCATGGCCGAGGACGACGTCAAGGCGCTGGCGCCGGATGAGTTTGCATGGCGGCGCAAGGCCGCGATTCAGAAGTTGCAGGCCGCCGGGGCGCATTATGTGATCGATAGTGTGGCGGATCTGATGCCTGTGGTGCGTGACATTGATGCGCGCCTGGCGCGAGGCGAGCGGCCTTAAGCTGTCGAAACGCGAGTTTCGCAACTGCCTCGAACTGGAGCTTCAGTCGGTCATCCGGTCCAGGCTCATCGACGCTGTCGCGGCGCGGACGTTATGTCACGACTTCGTGCTCGATAGCCCGTTCGATGAGCTGGTTGAGACTGATCCCTTCGGCTGCAGCAGTTTCGACCGCGCGGGCATGAAGCTCGGG
This sequence comes from Burkholderia sp. OK233, assembly GCF_900230185.1. Taxonomy (GTDB): domain Bacteria; phylum Pseudomonadota; class Gammaproteobacteria; order Burkholderiales; family Burkholderiaceae; genus Paraburkholderia. The sequence continues at coordinate 5,165,626 of NZ_OCSR01000001.1, read as the reverse complement.
GTTGATGCGTACATTGAAGCGGCCGGAGAAGTGGCGAAGCGGATCGATGCCGCTCTCCTTGCAGACATCAAGGAAGGCCGCCAGGGACCTGGAGCCCTCGGCCTTGAGGGTGGGGATATCGCTGGCGTAGAAGTCAGCGCTGCCGTTCAGGCCGAGGAATTCGCCGCGCAGCATATCGGTGTCAGGGTCATAGGCGATGACCGCGCGATGGTCGTCGATGGTGAGGATGTTCATGATTTGATTCCGTTCGATTCGAGCCATTTGCGAATGCTGGTGACCGCGCCCTTGTCGGTGGGCAGGCCGTGATAGACCTGCACCAGGCCGAATAGCGCAACCGCGATTCGAGAGTCCTCGCGTGTTTGGGGTGAACTGGTTCAGTCGATACGAAGGCCTCTGCGCTGTCTGATCTGCTTCTGCGTCATGGGCCTCCCTGCGATCGTATAGTCGTGGTCGAGAGAAATGGTGATCTTGCCGTACCTGTGGTCGACGCTAAGCATGACCTGCTGCCCGGGGCGGAAGCCGATGCGTTCGAGCAACGCATCAGTGACGAGCATCCACGGAAAGGCAACGCGCCTCGCCTGTTGCTGAGGGCTGTCTGTGGCAGGTGCCCGTTCAAGTGTTGCAGAAATATTCGTTGGTGGTTCGGTGCGGGTGCGGCGTGGTTTAAGATTGGCAGTAGCCATGATCAACTCCTGTTCTGAGTTGGTTGTGGTCAGCGGGCAGTGAGTGTTGGTAGCACTCATGGCCCGCGCTTCGTTTACGGCAATACGTCTCCTGCATTCGCCGTCCATCGGCGGCGGTTAACAACCTTCTGAACCTGCGCCTTCCGGACGAAGCTGTCGATCACCAGAATCAACGCCTGCTGTTCGGCATCGGGCAGGCTGTCAACCTGTTGGTAGAGATTCAATAGCTTTTGATTGTGAATTCTGGGTTTGGCCGACACGGGTGCACGTCCGGCGAGTTCGTCAAGCGTGACCTGAAGAATATCGGCGATGCGCACGACGGTATCGAGCTGCGGCGTTGCGATGCCTCGTTCCCATCGGTTATAGACGCGAGGGTTGATCTCAAGCAACTCAGCCAGGCGCACCTGAGTGATCTTTCTCGCAGAGCGCAGCAGGCGAAGCCGTTCGGCAATAACTGACATATCGGAGCTTCTCAACATAAAAGAGGTGCCGTAATTTTAAATCTCCCGGTATCTCAGATTACTGTTTATCCATCGTACAGTTGAGTTGACTATCCCGCGCTCAGACGCTGGAGTATGCGGATCAAACGCCTCGAAGGATTTACGACGATGGTCGGTGTCTACGCTGCTGTGTGAGAGCAGGGCAGGTGGTTAGCACGCACGGAAGAATTATTTTGTCTGCGCCCCTGCCGAAGATATGCTCGATTCGTTCTAACAGAACAATTCCCCATTCACATCGTTCGTGGAGCGCCATCCGATGACCTGCATCGCGCAGATTTCCGACATCCACGTTCGGCCGAAGGGCTCGCTATATCAGGAACTGGTCGACTCGAACGCCATGCTCGCGCGGGCGATTACCGCACTGAACGAGGTGAGACCGGCTCCCGATCTAGTCATCATTACGGGGGATCTTGTCGACGAAGGCAGGCCCGCTGAATACGCGATGGTGCGTGAACTGCTTGCCGCGCTGACGCTTCCCTATATCGTGATGCCCGGCAATCACGACAACCGTGACCATCTGCGCGCAGCGTTCGCGGATCATCCGTGGCTGCCTCGCAGCGGTCCGTTGCATTTCGCACGAGACGTCGGCACGGTGCGCTTGATTGCGCTCGATACGTCCGTGCCCGAGGCGCATCACGGCGAACTGAACCGCGACGATCTGGCGTGGCTCGACGCGCAACTGGACGCTTGCAAGGACCGCATGGCCGTGATCGCCATGCATCACCCGCCATTCGTTACCGGCATACCGTATCTCGATCTGTATGGACTGCGCGATGCGGAACCGTTCGCGGCATTGATCGCTTCACACCCGCACGTCGATCGTGTGATCGCGGGGCATGTCCATCGGTCGATACAGACGAGGCTCGGCCCTGTGCCGGTGCTGACCTGTCCGAGTACGACGACGCAGATTGCCTTGCGCGTGGAGGCCGATGCGCAACCGGCGTCGTATCTGGAGCCGCCTGCTTTCATGCTGCATCGTTGGGTGCAGGGCAAGCCGGCCGTTTCGCATCTGAGCTATATCGGCCGGTTCGAGGGGCCGTTGCCGTTTGCGTGACAGCGTAACGCGGACCATCTATTGGTCGTGGTCGTGGTCGTGGTCGTCAAAGCGGGTCCCTTCGGCTGCGGCGCAGAAGATCCGGATTACGCGAGCGCACGTTGCAATTGTCTGTTGAATGAACCCGCTGCCTGCGGCTCAAGTTTCGGACGCAAATGCCGTTGACACGAGCTAGTCACTTCCGGGAATCCAGCCGTGCAACTCGCTTACAGCAACGACCGTCTGTCCAGCAGGATGTCGGTTGATCCGTCCGCCGCCGGCGAACCCGAGGTGGAATCGTCAGTCATCGAGTGGCTGTTGCATGACGATCAGGTGATGCGCGAATGCTTCACCCACGCAGCGGAAATCCTGAAGAGCGTAACCGGCGCGGCGATCACCGCGATCACGCTGCTCGACGAAGAGCATCAGCATTACCGTGCCGAGGTGGGCATGGCAATGCCGCTCGTGACCCGCGCGCGCTCGCTGGCCGACTATGCGGTGCGCGACGCGGAGCTGTTCGTGATCGAGGATGCACACGACGATGCCCGTTTCGGCGAATGCATGCTGGTGCAGCGCCATCCCTTCGTGCGTTTTTACGCGGCGATTGCACTGCGCGCGCCGAACGGCGAGATCGTCGGCGCGCTGTGCGCGATGGACCCGGCGCCCGGCCACCTCGACGCATCGCAACGCGGCGTGTTTTATCACCTGCGCGCGATGATCGAAAACGATCTGAAAATGCGCACGGCCACCGCGATCGATCCGCTTACCCAGTTGTACAACCGCCGCTTCCTGCTGGAAAGCATCGCGCGCAAATGGAAAGACGCACGCGAAGGCGACGTGATGGGCTCAGTGGTGGTCGACGTCGACTGGTTCAAGCAATACAACGACACCTACGGCCACCAGGCGGGCGACCATTGCTTGCGCAAGGTGGCTTCGGTGATGCAGGCGGCGGCCGACGGCGAGCGCATCATCGCCGGGCGCATGGGTGGCGAGGAGTTCGGCCTGCTGGTGCTGCGAGCGGAGCCGGTGGCGCTCGAAGACACGCTCGAAGCGTTGCGGCAGGGCGTCGAGGATCTGGCGATCGAACATCGCGCATCGCCGCTCGGCATGGTGACGGTGAGCGTCGGCGCTTCGCTGACGCGCATGACCGAAGGGTCACGGCTGGCACATCGCGAGGGCTTCGCGAGCGCGGACCGGGCGCTGTATCGCTCGAAACACGACGGCAGAAATCTGGTGACGATGGCCTAGGGCCGGCCGCCTGGCGCGGACCGGTCTGTACGGAAGCCCACCGACGCCGATGCAATTCCCGTCTGATCATAGCCGCGCGATAATGCACTGCAGTCCACACAGACGACCTGGCCGGTTTCGCCGGACGGCGTCGCTAACCGGTGCAAACGGAGGCGGCCTATGAACGCGTTTGGCAGATCCACACTGCTGGTTCTCACCCTGGTGTCGGCGGTTTCAATGGCCGATGACCAGACGCCCATGACCAAAGAGGAACTGACGAAGGCGGTGCCGAGCTCGAAGATGGAGCGCACGAACGACAGCGGACGAGTCGGGAACTGGGCCAATAACGAAGACGGCAGCGCCACGATCACGCGCATGCCCCCGCCGGGCGGCAAGCAGCACGCGCTCAAGACATCCGGACACTGGTCGATCTCCAACGACGGCCGCTATTGCCTGACCGAAGACTGGTCCACCCAGGACGGCGGTCCTGTGGACTGGTGCCGGCACGTCGTGGCGGGACCCGGTGGGGTGCTGCAGTTCGTCGACTGACGTTCGTGCATGGCCCGCACCCTGGCGTCTGCTCATGGCGTCGCAGTTATCAGCTTCAGCCCGGCGGGCAGCGATTCGCCGAACACCCGGCCTTCGTCGGCGTCATCGAGCTCAACGGTCTCGCCGACCATCGTGATCCACGCGCGCGGCGCATTGGCCGCTTCGAGTTTGCGCACCACGGTGTGGCGCAAGTCTTCGGGCAGGTCGCGCGAACGGTCGCCGGTCATGCGGGCGATCTGCACGGCGGCGAATGCCGCGGGGTCGACCTTCTTCCAGTCGAGCGCGAGGATCGTGTTCAGCCAACGTGCCGCGATGTCCGGCGGCACGACGCTATGCGCGCTGCCATAGAACGGCCGCCGCGCACCGATACGGCCGACCGCCCACCAGCTTTGATGGTTTTCCGCGGGCTTCTTCAAGCGCGTGAGCACCGACTCGCCGAGCTCAATCTTGCGTTCGACCGGAATGCGTTCGAGCGATGCGCTTAGCCGGACCATGTCGGTGAAGCCGGTTTTCGATACATCGAACGGCAGCTTGTGACGCGATTGCGCGGCCGTTTGCAGATAAGCCATGGCGTCGAGCACGCGCAATTGCGCGCTTTCGTCGAGGCCGCCCGCAGCGCGGCGCCACAGTGTCCACCATTCCGACCAGACCTGGCTTTCGTTGACGTACTGGATGCCGTCGTCGAAGAGCGACCAGAGTTGTTCCACGCGCCATTCGTCGAGCGGATAGCCGAAGCCCGGCCGGACGCAATAGCCAGCGAGATTCAGCCACAAGCGTTCGTGGTCCGCCGAGCGCCGCCGCCGGCGCGCACGCTCCCACAGCGCACCGAACAGCTCGCGCAGCAGGGCGCTGTTCCACCCCTCGCGCGGGCCGAGCAGCTGTTCGAGTTGCGAGCGCAGGCGTTTGACTTCTTTCGGGTCGACGTTTTGCGCGCGCGTGCCGAAGCAGCGGTCGATATGGTCGATCGCCTGGTCGAGCGCGGGGTGCCGGGCTTGTGCCGGATCCGCCGACAAATCCACTTGGGCGTCTTCACGACGTAACTGGAATTCGAGCAGCCAGCGCTGCGCCGGATTGTCGAGCTCGATGCAGTGCACTTCTAGCGTGCCCACTTCGGTCAGCGACGTTGCGATCTGTACCGCGGTTTCGCCGCGCGTCGTGCTCGCGCCGCGCTGTTGCACGATCGTCGCAATAGGTGGCAGCCGAACGAAATCGCCTTGTGCAAGGTCGGCCATTTCGCCAGGTTGATAGATCGTGTCCGCACTTGACGAGGCCAGGTGAAAGCGGACAGGGTGGCCGAGACGCAGCGCGAACGTACGGTCTTCGATCCGGATCTCGTGACCTTCTTCGGTACCGCGCGGCAGCAGGCAGATGCCGTGTTGGGCCGGTTCGGCGTCTCGTTCGCCATTGCCGGTTTCGTCCAGCACGAGGAAGTAGCTGCGTGCCGAGCCGCCACCGATTTTCGGGGCCTGGCCCGTGCGGGCGAGGGCGTAAGCAACCGCGCCGCGCGCCACGGCGACGTCGGGATTGTCGTTGTGCAGAACGTTGAGCGGTTCGCCGCGCCACGTGCCCAAGGTGCTGGACAGGCGCTGCGCGAGTGCTTCGGCGCGGAATACACCGCCGTTCAGCAACAGCGTGTCTGGCACAGGTAAAGACTCGTCCTGAGCCTTGCCCACATCGGAGGACAGCGCGGAGGAATCAGAGGCGGCCCCCAGCGCCTTACGTGACTGCGCCGCGAAACGGTTCAGAAACGCCGCGATATGACGCGTGACTGCCGCGTCGGTGGCATAGGGCAGGCCGAACTCGACGATCGCGCCGCGCGGTCTGCCGGGCCGTTCGTTCGATGCCACCGCCGGAAAGAATCCGTCGACGATGATCTGCTCGACTTCCTCGCGCGTGACCTGCGCCGTGCGCGCGCCGCCGATCAGCTTCGAGCCTGCGCCGAGCAGCGTGATCGAAGCCGACTCCGGCGCGTCTGGACCGAGCAGCTGTTCCTTCGCGCTGCGGCAACGCTCGACCAGTTGCGAGAGGCTCGCCGCCGATAGACGCGTGCGCTCGTTACCCGCTTGAGGCAAACGCGCCTCGACGCGATGCGCCAGCGCAAGATCCATGTTGTCGCCGCCGAGCATCAGATGGTTGCCCACGCCGATACGTGTGAGCTCCGGCTCGCCGTCGCGCATGCGGACTTCGATCAGCGTGAGATCGGTGGTGCCGCCGCCCACGTCGCAGATCAGCACGAGCCGTGTGTCCGACAGTTCGGTTGCAAGGCTTTCGCGATGATGGAACAGCCAGTCGTAGAACGCGGCCTGCGGCTCTTCGAGCAACCTTAAAGTGGGCAGGCCCGCCATACGCGCCGCTTCCACCGTCAGCGCCCGCGCGCCTTCGTCGAAAGAAGCGGGCACGGTCAGCACGATGTCTTGCGCTTCGAGTGGCGCGTCGGGAAAGCGCTGATTCCAGGCCGCCCGCACGTGCGCCAGATAGCTCGCGCTGGCTTCGACCGGCGAGACCTTGCGGACATCGTCCGCGGCGCCCCACGGCAGGATCGGCGCGACCCGGTCCACCGACGCGTGCGACAGCCAGCTTTTCGCACTCGCCACCAGCCGCCCCGGCACCTGGCCGCCGAGCGCACGCGCGAGCCTCCCGATTACTACCGGCGGATCCTGCTGACCCTGCTGAGTTACGCCGGCGCCACCAACCGCGCTGTCCGTCGCGCGCCACGGCAACTGCAAATCGCCCGCGCTTAGCTCGCCCTGCGCCGCGTGATATCGCACCGAAGGCAGCAGCGGCCGCGCGGCGACTTCGCCGAGACTGACCAACTGATCGATCTCGAAGACGCGAATCTCCTGCGAGCCCGCCGCGGCATAGGCCAGCACCGTGTTACTGGTGCCAAGATCGATGCCGACGGTGTAGCGCTTCTGCTTCACTTCAGTCATGCATTCGCGTTGCCGCGCACGTCGAACTCGACCTTCCAACGTTCGTCGGTGCCGCGCGGCACGGCTTCGAGTTCGAGCGTACCGGCTTCCGTCACGCGCGCATGCAGCTTCACCGGCACGACTTCACCGGCAGTGCGGCCGGCGGATGGCAGCGTTGCCTGGATTTCCTCCAGTTCCTGCAACTCCTCGGGGCCCCAGAAGTCGAGCAGCGTGCCGACCTGATCCTGACGACGCACCGACGATCCAAAGAAACGGAAGTGCACCGGCTCGCCCACGACCAGCCCGAACTCCTGCGCCGGCAGTTCGGCGTCCGTGCCTTCCTCCATGCCGAACGGCGCGACGCACAGCGCCTGCACCGGCGGTTCGAGACCGGGAACGGCGGGCATCGCCGATTCGATCGCGATGTAGTACGCGCGTGCGGTGCCACCGCGAATGCGCACGCCCTGGCCGCGCCGCACGTAGCCGTAATAGGCCGCGCCGCGCGCGACGGCGAGATCGAGATCCGCGCCTTCGAGCAGGCGTGCTTGCGGCGCGCCTTCGGCACTGAGCCAGCCATTGAGCGTGCCCATGATCCGCTCGACCAGCAGCGGCGACTTGAACACACCACCGTTGAAAAGCACGGCAGTGGGGTGCAGGAAAGTCGCGCCTTCCGTCGTGGCGATATCGCGCAAGCCTTCGAGTTCAGCCAGCGCGCCCACCTGACGGCCAAGGAAGGCCGCCAGATGCCGCGTAATGCCCGCGTCCTGCGCATATGGCAGGCCGAGTTGCGTCAGACCGGCACGCGCGCGGCTCACCGGCCGCGCCGCGCTATCCACCTGTGGGAAGAAGCCTTCGAGGATCGTCTGGGTCAACTCCGCACGCGTGAGTTCGGTGCGAATCGAACCGCCGATCAGCTTCGAACCGCGGCTCGGCACGACGAGCGGCACGATATCGGTCGACGGGTCGCTGAGCAGCGTTTCCTTCGCCGAGCGGCAGGCATAGGTGAGGGCGCGTAGTTGCCACGCGTCCGCCTGGGTACCCTGCGCGGCAAGTTTGCGCGCGACCACGTGGGCAAGCGCGAGGTCCATGTTGTCGCCGCCGAGCAGAATGTGTTCGCCGACTGCGACGCGATGCAGTTCGAGATTGCCTTCGCGCTCGACCACGGCGATCAGCGAGAGGTCGGTCGTCCCGCCGCCCACATCGACCACGAGAATGATGTCGCCGACCTTGACCTGCTTGCGCCACTGGCCGCCGCTCTTCTGAATCCAGCTATACAGCGCGGCTTGCGGCTCTTCGAGCAACGTCATGCGTCCATAGCCGGCGGCTTCCGCTGCTTCGGCGGTCAATTCGCGCGCGGCCGGATCGAACGACGCGGGAATCGTCACCGTGATGTCCTGCTGGCTGAATGGGGCGTCCGGATGCGCGTGGTCCCACGCTTCGCGCAGATGCGTCAGATAGCGCACCGAGCTTTCGAGCGGCGACACGCGCGCGACTTCAGGCGGCGCGTCGTTCGGCAGAATCGCCGCGCGACGATCGACACCCGGATGGCACAGCCAGCTCTTGGCGCTCGACACGAGCCGGATCGGCGTGGCCGCGCCGCGGCTACGGGCGAATTCGCCTACCGCGAATTCGCGCTGGCCGGTCCACGGCAGGTACAGGTCGCCCGAAGCGAGTTCATCCGGATGCGGCAGGTAGAGGAACGAGGGCAGCAGATCGAGGTTGTCGATCGCGCCGGGGCCCGTAAGTTGTGCGATCGGCAGCACACCCTGGGCGGTCTTTTCACCATCGCTGGCCGTGGTGTCCACGTAGGACAGCGCACAGTGCGTGGTGCCCAGATCGATACCGATTGCGAAGCGTGCGTCGCTCATAGCTCCACCTCGGCTGGTGCGATTACTTTGGCGTTGTGGCTGTCGGTCAGCTTCGGCAGACGCACTTCGTCGACGCGCCAGCCGCGGTGGCTGATGCTGCCGTTGAACGGCGCCTTGCCGACGACGTTGCCGGTCAGGCGAATCGAGGTGGCGTCGAAACCTTCGGCCAGCGTCACGCGGCTGCCTTCGGCTTCGTCGCGCACCGGACGGATCGTGAAATGCTCGCGCAGCGTCGTGCGGCAGCCTTCGTGCACGAGGCGGGCGGCGGCGCCGATGTCGGCGTCGCTGTACGCCTTGATGTCTTCTTCGACGAAATCGATGAAGCGCGCGTCGCGCTGCAGCAGGCCGAGCAACTGGAGTGCGGCGTCCGGGCTCGCTTCCTTCAGCGTGGGCGCCGGTTGCGGGGCGGGAGCCGGTGCCGCGGCGGGTGCGGCAGCGGGCGCGGGTGTAGCGCTCGCGGCAGCGGCGCCACCCTTACGCAGACGCAGTACCCCGGCGGCGAATTCGCCATCGCCAAGGATGCTGAAAAACGTACTGACGGCAAGTGAAATCCTGCCGAGGAAAGACGGGTTCGAATCGGTCATGAATGCTCCTGAGGGGCTCTGTTAAAGGACGAGCTGTCCTGGCTGCGCCGCACGCGACGGGCCTGACGCGCTGGGCCGTCGCCATGCGTCATTGCAAGGGTCGGCGGCAAGCCTGCCGCCGAGGTCTGATTCATCCGGAATTGCGGCGCGTTTTACGCGCGCAAAACCAGTATTTTGCCTTGTCGCGCGCCCGACGCGGGCAAAGGCGGCAATTCTAGCGGCTAATGGGTGGAGATTGGCGGGTGGCGGAGGGCGCTTGCCAGGTGTGCCCGGCTGCTCATTTCAGGCGGCGTGCGGCCCGAATTCGGCCACCACCTGATCGATAAAAACGCGCAGTTTCGGGGTGGCGCGGCTGGCCGGAAACACCAGATGCATGGGTCGCGCGGGTGCTTCGTAGCCCTTTAGCAGACGCACCAACCGGCCTGCGGCGAGTTCGTCCTTCACCGCCACTTCGGGCGCAAGGATCACGCCGCCGCCATTGAGGGCCGCGGCCAGCAGCGCTTTCACGTCGTTAGCCTGAAAGTGGCCTGAGATCGGCACCACGTGTTCGCCCTGGGCATCGGCGAAACGCCATTCAGTCTCAACCGGCAGGCTCGTATAGACGAAGCTCAGGCACTCGTGCTCGGCCAGCGCTTGCGGCGTCTGCGGCTCGCCGCGCTCGGCCACGTAGCCGGGCGACGCGCAGGCGATCAGCCGGTACGGCATCAACGGTCGCGCGATCAACGACGAATCCGACAGCGAGCCGAGACGGATCGCGGCTTCATACCCTTCGTCGATCAGATCGACGAAGCGGTCGGTCAGCGCCAACTCGACCCGCACCTCGGGATTGGCCTTCAGATAGCGCGTGATCATCGGCGCGAGACAGCAGACGCCGAAGGTCACCGGTGCGGTGATGCGCAAACGCCCACGCGGCGAGGCGGACAACTCCTGCGCGACCGATTCGGCCGCTTCGGCATCTGCCAGCAGCGCCTTGCAGCGTTCGTAGAAAATCTGGCCGATCTCCGTGAGGCTCTGGCGGCGCGTGGTCCGGTTGAGCAGACGGGCGCCGACGCGTTCCTCCAGCGTGCTGACATGCTTGCCGGCCATCTGCGCGGAGATGCCGAAGGCGAGCGCGGCTGCGGCGAAAGAGCCGCTGTCGGCCGTTTTCACGAACACGGCCATGCTGGTCAAACGGTCCATGATTCCCCACTGTTGATTTCGACAGTCATCAAAATTCGCCTGTTTATCCGGTTGAAGTTTTGAATCATAGTGCTTCTCACCAATGGGCGGGCGCTCAACCGAGCGATCCGTAGATAGATATGGAGTGTGAAACATGAAGATAGGCATTCTCGGCGCCGGTTTTCTCGGCCGCGCGATGGCGACTGTCGCGAAGAACCATGGTCACGAAGTGATGATCAGTAATTCCCGTGATCCGCGAACCTTGATCAGTACGGCCGCGGTGCTTGGCTGCGCGCTCGGCACGGCTGAAGAGGCGGCGAAGTTCGGCGACGTGGTGGTGGTGACCGTGCCGTTCAGCAACATTGACGCGCTGCCGGTGGCGGCACTCGACGGCAAGACCGTGATCGACACGTGCAACTACTATCCCGACCGCGATGGCCACATCGAGGCGCTCGACAGTCGCTCGACGACCACCAGTCAGATGCTGGCCGCTGCGTTGCCGGGCGCGAAGGTGGTCAAGGCCTTCAACGCGATTCTGGCGAAAGACCTCGAAACGGACGGCAAGCCTGCCGACGCGCCGAACCGCCGGGCATTGCCGTTCGCCAGCGATGACGAGCGGGCCAAGCACGTCGTGCGCGGGCTTCTCGATCAGTTCGGCTTCGATCCGGTCGATGCCGGTGCGCTCGCCGATAGTTGGCGTTTCGAGCGTGCGAAGCCGGTCTATTGCATTGCACTGGATCGTTCTGGCATCACCGAAGGATTGGCGGCGGCGCAGCGGGACGTCGAGTTGCCGCACGGATCGTGGCGGCATTGAGCGGAGCGTGGCGATGTGTTCCCAAAATCAAATCGATGTGCGACTATGCCCTCCATGGAATCCCGTAACGTACTGTTCAATTCTCACCACCAGCACGGCCGCATGCTGTTGCGCCGTGGTTCGTTACGTCCATAGCAGGGAATCGGGACTTCATTGATCCTGTTTCATGCACCAACGACCAAGGCGCCCAGGGCGCCTTTTTTTATTTCTACGCACAAGAGACCAGACATGACCATGATCCGTGGAACCCGCTTTGTCGTCGGAACCGAAGCCGCACAGATTCGTGCACTCGAAAACCGCTTCCGGAGCTACCTTCATTGAAGCCGGGGCAGAGGAGGCGATCGTTCCTGCGCTGTGGGGACAAGACACCTTCATCCAGAAAGCCGGTGGCAGCGAGGTCATCGGGCAGATGTGGGCTTTCCCGGACAAGAAAGGTAGACCCTGCTGTCTGATCCCGGAAGCGACGGCGCTCTTCCAGGAGCGCTGCAAGGAGTTGCTGGGACGGCAGACAGAGCGCATGGTGTTCTACGTCGCGCGCTGCTATCGGTATGAGCGGCCGCAAGCGGGCCGTTACCGCGAATTCTCGCAACTCGGCTTCGAATATCTTTGCCCGGATCCTCAACGGGCCAACCTGCGCAGCCAGGAGATCGTGGCGGGTTTTCTGGATTCGTTCGAACTGCGTTACGAACTCGACAGTACGGCTCGACGTGGTCTTAGTTATTACCTGAACGGCATGGGCTTCGAGATACGGTGCACCGAACTCGGCGCGCAACAGCAGATCGTCGGCGGTGGGGCGTATCGGGAAGGCGCGGGTTTCGGCATCGGCGCAGAACGGTTACTGCTTGCGATGGTGGCTCAAGGGCTAGCGTAGAGGGCGCTTTGGATTTAACTCATGGCATCGAGTAATCCGTACCACGCAACCCCGGCGCTGATATAAAAGCGCTGAAGCGCATGCAGCGGGATTCGCCGGATTGATGTCGGCGACAACGGCATTGCACGCGTCGCGCCTGCCAGATGCGCGGCGAGGTGCTTGCCGAGCGTCGTGGCCATCGCGATCCCGCGGCCGTTGTAGCCTAGCGCGATCGTCAGTCCCGGTGCGGGAAGATGAACATGCGGCAGGAAGTCCCGCGTGATGGCGATGCGCCCGGCCCAGCGATACTCGTACTCGACGTCCGCCAGTTGCGGGTACAGCAACCTTGCGGCACGTTCGAGGTGCGCCCAGTCCGCCGTGCCGCGTGGTTCGCGAAAGGGTCCGCGGCCGCCGATCAACAGGCGGCCTTCGCTGTCGCGCCGGAAGTACAGCAGCAAGCGCCGCGAATCCGACGCGACTTCGCGGCCGGGCAGGATGCTTGCGCTGATCCTCGCGGCCAGCGGCTTCGTCGCGACGATGAAGCTGTTCGCCGCGATCACCGACTGCGCGATCCCCGGCCACAGCGAATCGCTGTATCCATTGGTTGCAAGCAGGACCTGACGCGCGTCGATGGTCGGTCCGTGAGCCGTGTGAATGCGCCATCCATCGGCGCGTTGTTCGAGGCGGCTCGCGACCGTCGCGCCGTGAATCGCCACGCCACGCGCGAGGGCCGCGCGCGCCAGTCCCCGCGCGTAGCTGAGCGGTTGCACGCTGCCCGCGCGCCGGTCCACCCATCCCCCGACAAACGCATCCGTGCCGAGCCGCTGCCCAATCTGAGCGCGATCGAGCAACTCGACGCGCGCGCCACGCGATTCCCACTGGCGCGCACGGGCATGCAGCGTATCGAGCAGCCTGGTCGAATGCGTGGGCTGAATCCAGCCGGCGCGTGTCGCATCGCATGCGATACCGTGGCGCGCGATCAGATCGAATACCGTGTCGGCTGCGCTGCCCGCCATCCTGACGAGAGTGTCGCCGTCGTCCGGGCCGAAACGGCGCATGAGTTCGTCGGGGTCGTACTTGAGACCCGGGATCACCTGTCCACCATTGCGTCCCGATGCGCCCCAGCCCGGCTCGTTCGCATCGATCACGCAGACATCCACACCGAGTTCGCTCAAATGCAGCGCCGTGGATAAACCCGTGTAACCCGCGCCCACGATAGCCACCTGAACACGCTTCGATGCTTCGAGCGGCGGCGTTCGCACCGCGGCCTCAGCGGTGGCAGCCCAGAGCGACGGCGGCAACGGCTGGCCGGCTTCTACGGACTTCATTGCGCGATTCCATTCGACGTGGGCGTGAGCATGCGGCGCAGAAAATCGCGCGTGCGCGGGTGAGTTGGCCGCTCGAGCAGATCGGCTGCCGCGCCTTCCTCGCAAATGGTGCCGTCGTACAGAAAGCACACGCGATCGGCTACTTCGCGCGCGAAGCCCATCTCGTGCGTGACGACGATCATCGTCATGCCGTCGTTCGCGAGTTGCCGCATCACGCCGAGCACTTCGCCGACGAGTTCCGGGTCGAGCGCGGAAGTCGGTTCGTCGAACAGAATCGCTTTCGGCTCCATCGCCAGAGCACGCGCGATGGCGACGCGCTGTTGCTGGCCGCCCGAGAGTTCCGCTGGATACGCGTCCATCCGGTGCGCGAGGCCAACCTTGTCGAGCAGATGCCGCGCTTTCTCGCGCGCAGCATCACCCGCTTCCTTTTTCACATAGAGGGGCCCTTCGCAGACGTTCTCCAGCGCCGTGCGATGCGGAAACAGATTGAAGCGCTGAAACACCATGCCGACCTGCGTGCGCAACTCATGGATGTGCTTCGACCTGGCGTCGACGCGCACGCCTTCGACGGCGATCGTGCCTGCGTCGTAGGTTTCGAGACCGTTGATGCAACGCAGGAGCGTCGACTTGCCCGAGCCCGACGGCCCGATCAGACAGACGACCTGGCCGGCTTCGACGTTGAGGCTGACGCCCTTGAGGACTTCCTGATCGTGGAAGCGCTTGTGAATGGATTGAACTTCGATCATCGCTTTCCCTTCTGACCGAGACGGCGCTCGAGGCGCCGCAAGCCGTAGACGAGCGGCAGGCTGAGCGCGAGATAGAGCAGCGCGACGAGCGTGAATACCGTCATGTTCTGGAACGTCGACGACGCAATCAGCTGGCCGGCGCGCGTCATTTCCGCGACGGTGATGGTCGAGGCCAGCGACGAATCCTTCAGCATCATCACGAGCGTGTTGCCATAAGGCGGCAGCGCGATTCGAAACGCTTGCGGCAGGATCACGCGACGCATGATCAGCGCGCTACGCATGCCGATGGATTGCGCGGCTTCGATCTGGCCGTGGTCGATTGCCTGGATCCCGGCGCGAAAGTTTTCCGCCTGATACGCCGAGTAGGCAACGCCCAGCCCGATGAAACCCGCCTGGAACGCGCTCAACTGCACGCCGAGATCGGGCAGCACGAAGTAGATGTAGAACAGCTGCACGATGATCGGCAGGCCGCGAATCACGTTGATGAACGTGGCCGCCGCGCTCGAGAGCACCTTGTTCGACGACACGCGCATCAGCGCCAGCACGAGGCCGAGGAGCGTACTGAGAACGAACGCGCAGAAGGTGATCTCGACGGTGACGACCGCGCCTTTCAGCAGGATCGGCAGGAAGTCGAGCGCATTCTGGATGAACATGACGTGATCTCCTCAAGCAGCGAGCCGCGTCATTCCACCTGCCACTTCTTGATGATCTGTGTGAGCGTGCCGTCTGCCTTGATCTTGCGGATGCCGGAATTCAGCTTCTCCAGCGTCGCGTTATCACCCTTGCGCACCACGAAGCACAGTTGGCCCTTCACGCTCGGCTGATAACCGTCGACGAGCCGCAACTGCGGATTCGGGTTCTTCTGCAACTGGTACGCGATGATCGGATGGTCGCCGAAGCCCGCCTTGATACGGCCGAGCGCGACGTCGCGCATGATGTCCGCGACCGAGTCGTACGTGCGCACTTCCTTGAAGATGCCTTTCTTGTTCAGTGCGTCGACGAAGGCGGTGCCTACTTGCGCGCCGACCACTTCACCCTTGAGATCGTCCATCGATGTGTACTTGCCCTTGTCGTCGGCGCGCACGATCAGACCTTCGCCGTACGAATAGACCGTGTCGGAGAAGTCGACGACCTGCTCGCGTGCCGGCGTCTTCAGCATGGCGGCGGAGATCACATCGATCTTCTTCGTGGTGAGCGACGGGATCAGCGCGGAGAAGGTGGTCTGTTCCACCTTCACGTCGAAACCGGCAGCCTTGCCGGTTGCGGTGGTCGCATCGACCAGCAGACCCTGGATGGAATTGCTTTTCACGTCGAGGAAGGTGAAGGGCACGCCGGTGGCCGTCGCGCCGACCGTGTACTCAGGCTCGGCGGCCGCCATGGCCGGCGTTGCTGCGAGGACCAACCCGGCGATGGCTGCGCCGGCGATGCGCTTGACTAACTGGATCATGAGATTCTCCACGACGGTGACGAACTACGATTGAGGAATCGGTGAATGGTGTGGCTTCATCATATTCGAGTCAAAAATATCGAATAACATTATTTGCGTATCGATATTCGATATGCTAACGTCAATGCATCACGATCACCATTGGGTATTTCCATGAGCGGCAAAGGGGTGGAGCAGGCAAACGAGAGCGAATCGCCGGGCGAAGCGCCGGACGCGCTCTTCAATCAATCGTTGGAAAAGGGCATTGCGGTGTTGCGCGCATTCAGCGCGCAACGTCGGACCATGAGCCTGCCGGAAGTGGCCGAGGCGACTTCGATCACGAAGAGTTCGGCGCAACGGATGATCTACACGCTGGAGAAGCTCGGCTACGTGCGCAAACATCCGCGCACGAAGCGCTATCAGCTGACCCCGCGTGTCGTGCAGATTGGCTTCAACTACCTCGCGGCGGATACGCTTATCGACGTGGCCAACCCGTTCCTCTCCGAACTCACGAACGTGACGGGCGAGACGACCAGCCTGACCGAACCGGACGGCGCCGAGATGCTGTACGTCGCGCGTTTTGTCTGCATGAAGTTCGTGCCGATTCACATGCCGATAGGCAGCCGTATTCCGATGTACTGCACCGCCTCGGGCCGCGCCTATCTGAGCGCGCTGCCGGACGACGAAGTGCGCACGCTGCTCGAGGCGAACGACCGTGTCGCGCATACGCAGTACACGGTGACGGACATCGGCGAGATCGAAGCGTTACTCGTGGAGGCACGCCGCAGAGGCTATACGTCGAACCGTGAGGAACTGTTCATCGGCGACATGACGATTGCGGCGCCCGTGCTGGATGGTGAAAGAAGACCCGTGGCATCGGTGCACGTGGTCGCGCCGACCAGTCGCTGGACGCTAGCCGATGCCGAGCAGCGCCTCGCACCCGCGGTGATCGATTGCGCGCGCGGCATCAGCAATTCGATCAGGACGTTGGGTTGACCTATCCGTGCAGTTCGCCGACAAGGCGCGAAAGGCGCGCAATGCGGTGGCGATACATCGGCGCCTGCGGAGAATTTTTCAGATGTTCGACGCGATCGCGCCAGTATGTCGCTGGAAAAGGTTTTTGCGGCGCGCATGCGACTACGCGTTCAAGATGAACGAGTTCGCTTTCGAAAAGATGGTGGTGCATTGTTCGATTTCCCCGTGGATGGCCAGTCTGGTCCGTTCGCGACGCCGCTAACTGTCTGACACCGCTCAGGGCTTCTAAAGCAGATTCTCGTCCGCGGAGTGGATCTTCGCGGTAATGCAATGCAAAAAAGACCGCTTACCTGGCTATCCAGAAAAATCTGTGGGGGTGGCCGGGTGCGTGAGTGCCGCAGAGCGCTTCACGCAGAATCGGTCGATGTGCCTCGATTGACGCAGGCAAATTAAAAAAGGGCGGGCCGCCGCTGCTGGTCCCCGCAAAGGGAGGCAACGACGGCCGAACCTCGGCAGCGGCCCGCCTGATGCATAGCCAGGCGGATTCCACCATGTCGACGTTACGCATTGCAACGATCTTCTCTACGGAAGTATTCGGTCGCCACGTGTCGACACCCAACAGTTACAGCTACAACAACAGCACAGCCCTCTCTCAATCTGTCGCCAGCGAGTTGGTATCGCTGGCGTCGACCACGCGTCGTACATGGTTCGGATCACTAACCGCAGGATCGTGATGACTCACGGCGATCCCTCGATCAGCGGCGTCGGCGATCCAGAAACAAACGGGACGTCGCCAGACGTCAGTGCGTCGAACACATTGCAGCGCGCGATCTTTTTTTGGTCCCTCAGGTTCCCCAGCTTGTCGGGCAGGTTTATTGCACGTTCTGGGCACTGCTATCGCCTGGGCGGTTTGTTTTTTTGTCAGGCGGTGGCAGCTATCAAACTTATGTAGCAATGAATGTGCCATGCTGCGAAGCCGCATGGCAGCGGGAATGTCGAAACATTTCAGTCGCGGCATTGGACAGTCTCGTCCATGCACGCCCCTGAAAATGGACGATTTCGTCCAATTGGCCAATCGTGGGGTGTTGAAGGACTAATTCGTCCGTATGACGACGAACTCGACGAGGAAGCGGGAATATGAGGGGGAGAGGCTGATTGAGGCGAGAACATCCGGCGCGACAATCGCGCGCCGCGCCGGATGAACAGACAGGCAGGGAAGGAAGTGCTGGTTACGACTGGAGACTGACCTTGCTATAGGTCAACCGGCTCGGGCGCACCTGCATACGCACCAGTGACACGAGGAAGCTGAACCCGGCCTGATTCGGATCGATCACCGGCACGTAGCCGCCCAGTTCGTTGCTGAGCAGCTTGGAGACGCGGCTCGCGACGTCCACGAAACCTGTGCACCCGAGCAGAATGGACTGCGCGCCGTCCTCGTTGATCGCCTTCAGCGCCGCTTCGAAGGTGCGAATGATCACCACGTCGATGTCATCGAGTTGTGCGACCGGGCAATTGATCGCACGGATCGACGCGAACGAGTCCTGGATGCCATAGGTCTGCGGATGACCGCGCTGCATCGCGAGCGTGCTTTGCAGGATCGTGACGATCGAGAAGCGCTGGCTGAGCGCGAGCGCCGTGAAGGCCGTAGCGGGAAAGCCGCCGATGATCGGAATGTCGATCACTTCGCGCGCGGCTTCAACGCCGCACATATCGAAGTCGGTCAGCCAGATACCGTCGAAACCGTCGTTTGCGATTGCTTGCGCAAGCTCGACCACCGGCATGCCGTTCTGCAGCCAGTTCGTGCGGTTCTCGATATCGGGATGCCCTTGCGTGATGTTGCGAATCTCGACCTGGACGTCCGGCGGCACGACCGGTGCGATCGCCTTCAGGATGCGTTCGTTGTATTGCGACGTGGCGACGGGCACAAGCACGCAGATGCGCAGAGGTGGATTCAAAGGCGAGTTCAAGATACGTTTCCCTTGTTCGTGGAGGGCAGCGATTCCAGCGGCACATACGGCCCGAGATAGCCGAGCGAGTTTAGCAACTGCATGAAGCTGTCGAGAATCAGACCTGGCTTGCGCAGTTCGGCTTCGGCACGCCAGGCGATCAGCGTCACGGGGCGCTTGCCGATCGCCGGGTTCAGCGAACCGTCATCCTGCACGAGGTCGCCATTGCTGAAGATCGACTGGCCTTCGCCGCCGACGAAATAGGCGACGCTGTCCGGCGACAGCACGATCGGCTGCGGAGACGCGCTGTCCCACGCGAGCAGCGATTCGTTCTGGTACATCACGGTGTAGGTATGTTGGCCGGCCTGAATGCGAATTTTGCCGACGTCGAAGCCGCCACTCGTATCGACTTCGGCCGAGACCAGTTCGCCCGGCTCCGAGATGGCCCGTGCGGCGAGCCCGCAACGTTCGTCGAGATAGCCGATCATCTGCCGGGCGCTGCCGATCTGCCCGGCCTGCACCGCGCGCCCGAGGTCCAGCGCGCGTTTTAACGTGCCGCGAATGGGTGTCGCGCGGCCGATGTCGGCCGGCTTCATGACCCACATCGCGAGGCCACCGAACTGGCCGAACTCGGGATCGGCGACGACCGGACGCATCATCTGCTCGACGATCGCCGACACGTCGCGTTGGTGAGTCGGACCGCCGTGGTTGCTGCCGCGCGGCGTCACGTCGAGTTCGACGCACAGGCCGCCCTGGCTCACGAGGAAAGCCGGGCGCGGATCGATCTCGGCGGCCGCGAAGGTGAGCATCGGCAGCGAGGGAACGGCGCGGCCGGCTCCGTCAGCGTCGATGACCGCGAGGCCGAGCTTCGCCGCCACGAGCGCCGCCACCGTGAAGCCCAGTGCGCCGCTTTCCGGCGGCATCACATAGGCAAGCTTCGTGGATTGCGATGCGAGCCGGGCCTGCACGTTCTGCACGGCCGTCACCGGCCCGAGCGGATAGATGGCTGAATTGATCGCTTCAGGCGCACCGAGATAGGCGACCATGACCGCCGCACCTTCCGTAGCCTCCTCGACGGACACAACCTTGATCGTGTCGGTCGGGTAGTAATCGCCGGGGACAAAATGCGCAGCCAGATGCCGCGCGGATTCGATTGTGCCGCCGCCACCGCTGCCAAAGAACGCGGCGCCCAGCAGCAGCGGTTCCAGGTCTTCCTTGCGTAACTCATATGCCATTTGTTATTCCTTTCGTATAGACGTCGATAGAAACTTCGCGCTGAAGTTCGGCGAGCAAACTCATGGCGCTGGTGACACGCGTGGTCGAATCAGTCGTCAGCGAGCGCAAACCGCGCTCGAGGATGTCGATTGCTTCGGCGATGCGTCCGGTGGCGCGCAGCAGATCGGCGAGGTAACGCGCGGCGTCCACACGCGCCGGCACCGAACCGAACGCGAGTGCAGTGGACAGCGCGGTACGCAGACCCAGTTCCGCCGCGTTCAGCTCGCCGAGTGCCCACTGCGCGCGCGCCCTGGTAACCAGCAATTCGCCCAGGTAGACACGTTCCTGACGCGCGAGGGTTTCGTCGATCGCGGCGGCGAGCATCGCCTCGCACGTTTTCGCACGGCCGGCGCGCAGCAGCAGCTCGCCGTGCTGCCATGCCATGAAGGAATAGAACAGCGCACCGCCATTGCAAACGACGTGGTTATCGTAGCCGTCGAGCATGACAGTTTCCGCTTCGTCGGAATGGTTGAGCGCGCTGAGGTGGCATGCACGAAGGATCTGCCCGATGCCCCGGTAGAACGCGAAGCCGTTCGCGATCGAGACCGACTCGAGTTCGCTCGCGAGGTGTCCCAGCCGGTCCATGTCTTCGAACAGGCAGGCGAGCCAGGCGGCGCCCTGCAGGTTGACGGCATGAGCGAACGCGTGCGCTCCGGGTTCGGACGAGCGCAGGATCAACATTTCCATAGCGCGCCGCGCCTGCACGAATGCGCCGATCTGATAGGCGGCGAGTCCTTCGAAAGTCAGCGCGAGACTGGCGAGATCGATCCCTTGCGAGCCGGTACGGGCGTCGTCGCGCGCCACGCCAAGCAGGTTGCCCCGGGCGAGACAGGCAAGGGCTTCCTCGCTGTCGCCGAGCCAGAAGAGGGTGTTGGTCATCGCGACGTGAGCTTCGTCGAGTGAGACCCGGTCACCGCCGTTCTGCGCGCGCTCCAGCATGTTTTGCGCGGTTGCACGCGCCTGCTTGAGCTGGAGCGTCGTCAGCTGTGTGGTCCAGACGCCGAACTGGATCGCCGCGATTTCGGCGGGGGTACAGACGCCTTCGCCGATCGCCAGCGCGGCGGCGTAGCAGGCGGTGGCCTCCGCGTACAGCCAGCCATGCACGCTCCGCAGGCTCATGCCGAGCAACCGGTAAGCGTCGAACTGCAGACGGCGCGCGGCCTCCTGCTCGTGGGGCGTCTGTAGCAGGTCGAGGCAGCGGCGCAACGGCGGAATGGCTTCGGTGAACTTCGATTCCTCGATCAGCGCACTCGCATGTTCGAGACACTTGCGCGCTTCCCGGTGATGTTCCTCGCGCGACTTCAGACGCCGCTCGATTGTCTTGCGGCCCACGCCCAGCAGTGTGGCCGCCGCACTCTTGTTGCCTCCGGTCCGTTCGAGCGCGCGGTCGATCAAAAGGTCTTCGGCGGCGGCGAGTTTGTCGCGTCCTTCGAGTTGCAACAGCATGTCGGCGAGGCTTGCGCGCGACACCGGTCCGCCGGTTTCGTTGGCGAGAAACGGCTCGAGCGAGTCGACGTCAATGAGCGTGTTTTCGGCGAGCACGCTCAACTGGCTGATCAGATTGCGCAATTGCCGGATGTGGCCCGGCCATGCATGCTGGGCAAGCCGGCGGATGGCGGCCGGCGAAAACTCAAGACGACGCGTGTGCTGCGACGCGAAGTGGGTGACAAGGGCAGGGATGTCCTCGACGCGCTGCTCGAGTCCGGGCACTGCAAGCACGAAGACCGCGAGCCGGTAGAAGAGGTCCTCGCGGAACAGCCCTTCGCGCGCGAGTTCGCGCAGGTCGCGGTGAGTCGAGGCAACCACGCGTCCTGCGAAGTGCAGACTGGTTGACGAACCAATCGGACGGAAAGTTCGCGTTTCGAGTGCGCGCAGCAGTTTGGGTTGCAGCGCGAGCGGCAGTTCGCCGATTTCATCGAGCAGCAGCGTGCCCTTGCCGACCTGCTGGAAAAGTCCCTGGCGGTTTTCGCCCGCGCCGGTGAATGCGCCTTTAACGTGCCCGAACAGTTCGGCTTCGACGAGGTTCTCTGGAATCGCGCCGCAGTTGACGTCGACGAATGGTTGATCCTGGCGAAGGCTGTGCGCGTGCACACGGCGAGCGACCAGTTCCTTGCCCGAACCGGTCGGCCCAAAAATGAGCAAGGGATGATCGGTGGGGGCAACCCGATCGATCATGCGGACCAGTTGACGAAACGCTGGCGCGCCGCCCACGAAGGCGCCGGAATCAGCCTTGTCGGGGGCGAACGGAACGTCAGAGGTGTAACTCATTACAAAATACGCTCCACTTGATCCGCGCGTGGCGCTACGCGGAAATTGCCGTCGAAAAGACGGGGCGGACGGTCATGCATCGATCTGGAGTCTGGCCAGTTTGTCCGATTGCGTGGTCGAAACCGTCCACCGCAATAAAGAGACAGAGTATGACGGCTTGTTGCCGATGTTGTCTTTTCGAAAATAACCCTCGCAACAGCGCGATTGCGGATTGCATTGCAGTGTGCTGCGTGCTTGGGCGAGTCGATGAGTTCTCTGTGGCGGCGGCCGTAGAAATGAAAGTATCAGCGGGGAATGTAAATATCAGCGGGAAATGAAAAGTGTCCCGGATGCCGTGCCGGGCTCATCGAATGAAAGGTGAGTGTCAAGATGGGTGGCTGCACCGCCGCGGCTTGCGGTGGACGCGGGCCGGGAGTAGTCCGGCAAGAAGCCGAACGTTGCCGACAAGCGGGGAGTAGCCGATGCCGATGCTGTTGAAGCGTTTATGGCTTGCAGGCCACGCCGCGTTTACAGCCAGCGCCAGATGCCCGCGGCCCAACCCGTGAGCGGCATATGAGCCCAGGTCGCGACGAGCCACACAACGAAACCGCCCAACAACGCGTGCAAGCCGAACCCGCCCAGCCGCGCACGGCCAGCGGCGATCGCCGCGAATGGCAGGTAGCTCGTTTTCGACTCCCATTCAGGCCAGAGATCGGGCTGAAGCTGCTCTTTCTTCCGGTCCTGCAAGGCAGCGCCGACGAGCGCGAGAACGACGATAGCCGTTGCAACGATGTTGCTCTTGGCCACCGGGAACACAGCGATGTGACACAGCCCCCACAGTACGAACGACCACATCATCGGGTGGCGCGTCACGGCGTACACGCCGAGCGCCGCTTCCGGGAACGCAGCGGGCCGGCCGCCGGTGGGCAGCGCCGGGTTACGGATCAGAGAGCCCATCAGGAGGATCGATGCAATCAGCATCACCACGGTCGCAACCGCCCACAGCCCGCCTCCTACCGGCCATAGTGGCGCCGTCAAAGGCGCCTTCACGTAGGCGGCGATCAACCAGCCGAGCGTCACGAAGGCAACCAGCGAATAGACGCCCAGGAACCCCGTTTCGCCAATTGCGCTGACCAGACGCCTGCGCAGCGGATGGGACAAGACAAAGTGACTACCCACGAAGGCGACTGCCGCCGCCGCAACTGCGCTGGTGCTTCCCATTGGCCCGGCTCCTCACGTTATATCGCTGGCTGACCGTATTGCGCGTGTTCCATTTCCAGTACCGAAGATTACTCCTTTACGCTCTCCCTTCTTGCGGCTGCGTGTGGCAACATCGCGAAGATTTCTAAATCACGTTGGGCCTCGCGCAGGCCCACACACTTCAGGAGATCTCATGTTCGACCACGTCAAATTCGGAGTCAGCGACTATGCAGCAAGCAAGGCGTTCTTCGTCAAGGCACTCGAACCGATCGGCGTAGCTGTTGTCGGGGAGGGGTCGCCGACGTACGGCGTCGAGCTTAGCCCGCCAGGTAAGGCTTCACTGTGCCTGTACCAAACTGACGAGAAGCCGGCGCATCTTCACCTGGCGTTCACCGCAGACAATCGCCAGCAAGTCGAAGCTTTCTATCGCGCGGCTTTGGAGACGGGGGCTAAAGACAATGGTGCGCCGGGTCTGCGCCCGCACTACCACGCGAACTACTATGCAGCTTTCGTGATTGGTCCGGACGGGCACAACATTGAAGTAGTTTGCCACCAACCCGAGGCCTGACCCTTCCATCAAGCGGACTCGCGAGGCCGTGCGCGCGTCCGCTCCGGGCCTGGTTGCGAACGGTCAGTTCGATGGCAGCTCAGATCGACTTGACCTCGCCGCCGTCCATCCTCAACGTCGAGCCCGTCATCCAGTGCGCCGCGGGCGACACGATGAACGCCATCAGCTCGGCAATCTCCTCAGGCGTTCCATAGCGAGCGATTCCCGCTTCGACAGGAAACCGCGCCGTCGCTTCTTCGACCGTCATGTTGTGAAGCGGGGCCCAATGTTCCAGATAGGATTGCCGGCGGCCGGTCATCACCGGGCCGGGCAGTACGCTATTGACCTGTACGCCGTCTGCAATCCCACGGTCCGAGAAGGCTTTCGCCAGCGCCACAATCGCCGCGTTGATCGTGCCCACGGCCGCGTAGGGTGCTTTGGGAAACAGCGCCGAGTTGCCCGACATCAGCACCACCGATCCTGAGCTTTTCTTCACCGACGGCCATGCCGCGATCGTCAATCGCCGCGCGCCGTGCAGCTTCAGCGCGAAGCCGCGGTCCCATTGATCGTCGCTCATCTCGAAGACATCGATCTGCGGCACCGCGCCCGCGATGTTGAGTAACGCGTCGATCTGGCCGAACGCCGACAGCGTCTGATCGACCACCTTCTGTGCAGCTTCCGGATCTGACAGATCGAGGTCGATTGAAAGGGCTTTGGCACCAGCCTTTCTTACTTCGTCAGCGGTCTGAGCGAGGTTCTCACGATTGCGCGCAACCACCACGATCGATGCAAAGTCTCGCGCCAACCGGATGGCGGTTGAACGGCCGATACCCTGGCTCGCACCTGTAACGATTGCGACCTTGTTCGACATTTCCTTTCTCCTTCATTCCTGGAGTGGACTGGATGAGTCGCTTAACGAGCGACTCAACGGACAACCACCACGCTGCGTTCGCCTGTCAGCGAATCAGAAATCCGGAAATGGTCGCGGCAATCTCTGCCGCATGCGTTTCCAGCGCGAAGTGGCCGGTATCGAAAAAGCGCACCTCAGCATTCGGGATGTCGCGCTTGAACGCCTCGGCGCCGGCCGGCAGGAAAAACGGATCGTTCTTCCCCCACACGGCGAGCAAAGGCGGCTGGTGGCTGCGGAAATACTGCTGGAATGCGGGATACAACGCGACATTGTTCCGGTAGTCGCCGAACAGATCGAGCTGGATCTCGTCCGCGCCCGGGCGGCTCAGATAGAACTCGTCAAGCGAGTAGCCGTCTGGCGACACGGAAGCCGCGTCCTGTACGCCATGCGTGTACTGCCACACGGTCGTTTCGTGCGTCAGCATGCCGCGAAGCGCCTCGCGATTCGCCTGTGAAGGATCCTGCCAGTAAGCGCGGATCGGATTCCAGCCCTCGCTCAAGCCTTCTTCGTATGCGTTGCCATTCTGCGAGATGATCGCGGCGATCCGCTCGGGGTGCCTGAGTGCAAGCCGGAAGCCGGTCGGCGCGCCGTAGTCGAATACGTACATGGCAAAGCGGTCGAAACCGATCTGCTCGGTGAAGCGTTCGATCACGGTGGCGATGTTGTCGAATGTGTACGTGAAGGTATCGCGGCTCGGCATGTCCGACTGGCCGAAGCCAGGCAGGTCCGGCGCGACGATATGGAAGTGCTCGGCCAGTAGCGGGATCAGGTCTCGAAACATGTGGCTCGAACTCGGAAAACCATGGAGGAGTAGCAGTTTCGGCGCGGTCGGACGACCCGCTTCGCGATAGAACACCTTGACGTGGTCGACGTCAGCGTAACGATAGGAAATGGCGGACATGAGTTGACTCCCGGTTGGGTAGAGGTGTGTTCGAAATGGCAGGCGAAAAGAGCGCCTGTCGGCATGACAGGTTTGAGTAATCCCTAGCGGGCCGAGACGGCTCGAATCGCTTCGACGATCACGTCGGTGACGACGTCAGGCGCTGTGACGATGGGTGTGTGATCGACCTGGTGTGAATGCACGCGCGCGTTCATGCGCTGTGCCATGAAATGTTGTGTGTCGGGACTGATCATCCGGTCCTGCTCCGCGATCAGGAACCAGCTCGGCCGGTCCTTCCAGAGTGCGCGTCCGACTGGCTCGCCAATGCACGACACTGAAATGGGACGTTGAACCGCACCGAGCACCGTCAGTTCCTGCGCGGTGGCGTTCTGCGCGAACGCCGCTGCGAATGCCTCTTCGGGCAGCCAGATCAGGCCATGCTGATCCGGTGACAGTTTGGGCGCCAGCGGATGCGCTTCGCCGCGGTAGAACACGTCGCCCACCGTTTCGCCTTCGGCTGGCGCAAGCGCGGCGACGTAGACCAGCGCTTTGACGTTGTCGGCGCGCGTCGATCCGATCACTGCGCCGGCGTACGCATGTCCGGCAAGAACGACCGGGCCTTCGATGCGTTCCAGTGTTCTGTCGAGGGCGGCCACGTCGTCATGCAAAGAGGTCAGCGGCAACGGCGCCGCTACTGCGTTGATGCCCTGTGCCTTCAGGCGTTCGACGACCTTGCTCCAGCTTGATCCATCTGCCCACGCGCCGTGCACAAGCACCGCGCTCACATTGCCAATAGACATTTCTCGCTCCTTTAAAGGAATGGGATGCTGCTTGTGATGCACGGACATCACGTCGATGTTCGTGCGCTATGTAACCTGATAAACTAGTATATACAGGTTACAAACGAGCAATGTAACTTGTCAAGTGCATTTTTAGCGGTTACGATGTATCCATCGTCACTTCATATTCGTCATGAGAAATGGACTACCGTCAGATGCCCGCGATCCTGGTGGCCGATGCGCCGGGTCTGGATTTCCTGAACTCGGTCGCGACGCCGGTGGATGAAGCAGTCGACTGGATCGGCGATGGCGAAGATTTGCTTGCCTGGTTGGACCAGACCGGGTTCGTGCCGCGCGCGGCGCTCGAGGAGATACGGACTCGCTCAACGCCGGCCGAACTCGACGACGTTGCGGCACGTGCGCGCGAATTGCGCGAGTGGTTCAGGGGATTTGTGCGGAAAAGGAAAGGGCGGCCGCTCGCAGCCAAAGATCTACGTGAGCTCGAACCCTTGAATCAGCTTCTCGAGCTGGATCAGCGGCATGGCGAAATCGTTCCGAACACGTCGGGCGGCGTAGCGAGCTTTGAACTTCGCGCGAAACGGCGCTGGCAGTCGGCGGAGTCGCTACTGATGCCCATCGTCGAGGCGTTGGCGAAGCTGGTATGTGAAGAGGACTTCACGTACGTAAAAGCGTGCGAAGGCCCCAAATGCACGTTGCTGTTTGCGGATCACACGCATGGTCACGCCCGCCGGTGGTGCAGCATGGCGATCTGCGGTAACCGCGCGAAGGTCGCGGCTCACCGCAAGCGGCTCAAGGAGCAGGAGAACGGCTAGATTGCGGCTGTCGCTACGCGACTAGCCGCTCGTGATGAAACGCCAAAGCGCTGCGCACTCGGTATTGGATATCTGATAGTTGGGCATGGATTTGCGCAGCATGACGCTGGCCGGATCGACGCCGTCCTTGAGCACGCGGCAAAAGGTGTCCGGGTTATAGCGACTGGGCGGTCCCCCTCGACGGCTGATTGCATCAAGCAGATAGCTGGGCGTCAAGGGTGGGGCGAAGGCGGCCGCCGGTTCTTTGCCGGTGTGGCAGTTGATGCACCGGGTTGTCCAGTCCGGCAACGCACGATCGTCGTCGCGTAGATGCGCAGGGATCGCATGCTGCCCATTGAAAATCGCGCAGCCCAAATCAGCCGATTCACACGGCTGCGCAGCGTTGGTCAAACACGCCACGGCGAAAAGCGCGAGGCCGATCGCCGAGCGTCGGATCCGTGATGCCATCACGGAATGCGCAGCGTGCGTGAGACGCTCGGCACGCCCTTCGCGTTCAGGGCGAAGAGCATGTAGTAGCCCGGTACCACCACACCGGGATCGGAGGGAATGGTCACGAGATATTCGCCAGCCGTGCCCACCGTAAAACTCACCGGCACGCGCCGCTGCTCATTGTTGACCGAATGCGTCACCGACGACAGGCGCATCAGCGCGAACGCCTTCACCCCACTGCTCGCGGTCACGGCGATCGACGTACCGAGTTGAGCCTCGGTCGGCGCCGCACTGATGGTCGGCCTTGATGCCGCCGACCCATCCGCATTGAGCAGATATGGCGGCGTGAGTATTTCGATATTGGTGTGATTGGTCGAACAGTTGCCGCACACTCCGCCACCGCCGCTTAGCACGCGTCCATCCGGCAGCAGCAGCGCAATGCTGTGATAGGTTCGCGGCACGGCCTGAGGCGCGAGCAGCGAGAAAGTCTTCGTCGTCGGGTCCCACAGTTCCGGCGCCAGCACCGCGGTATCGTCCGAGAAGGGTTGGGCAAAGGCCTGACCGCCCACCACCACGACCTGGCCGTTCGGCAGCACGACACTGTTGTTGAAGGCGCGCTGGTAGTTCATCGAATGGATCGTCGTAGCGATTGCCGTGCCGCTATTGATATCGATAAGCGTGGCATCCGACATGGCATTGGATTGCTCGTAGCTTGGCGCGCCGCCAACGGCCAGAATTTTGCCGATGTCGTACATGACGGCGTTGCCGTTCATCGCGTCGTTGTCGCTGCCCCGATTCCCGGCCGGAGTCACGTTGCCGGCGCCCGCCGTATCGAACCAGTGCATGGCCTTGCTGGGTCCTGCGTGGAAGACCCGGCCGTTGGACACCGCGAACAACCACGCGTGGTTATCCTGGCGGAAAATGCCTGCCGCGTCATTCGTGAGGATGTAGTCGGCGAGGATTGCGCTATTGACTTTCCAACCCGAACCCGATGTCCAGGTCTCACCGGTTTTGCCTCCCATGCCGCCATTCCATGAGCCACCCACCAGGAACACGTTGCCATTGCTCAACGTGACGCTGCCCTGGTAGCCGCGCGGAATATTCATCAGGTCGCCGGAAGACCAGGCGTGGGTTGAAGGCGTGTAGAAACTCGTCTTGTCGCTGCTCGAGCCGCCGGTCACAAAAACGCGGCCGTCCGGGAGATTGACAATGCCCGGGCAGAACATATCGTGCCCGGTATTGGTCACCAGCACCTGTTTGCTGGTGCCTGTCGCCGGATTGAAAATCGCCGTATACGTGTTGCCCGGTGTGACCTCGCCCGACGTGAAATCCAGCTGGCTATCAGCCGACCAGACCACGACGGTCCCGTCGGGAAGATTGGCCGCCGCCGCAGGAACGAGTGTCAGGTTGTACGGCGCGGTCCACTTCGACGGCAGCGTCTTCACACTCATGCCGCTGATCTGCCAGGTTTGCAGCGCGGTCCCGTTGCAGGCCTGCTGCGTGATCTGCGGACCCTGTGCGGTCAGGCTCGCCGAGGCCAGACACAAGCCGCTGTTTGCCGCGATGATCGCGAAGCCATTGTTTTGCGGCGTTAGCGTGAAGCTTTGGTTTGCCTGGCCGTTGCAGGTCCATTGATCGACGGCCGCGCCGGCATCCAGGCTGATTCCCGCCACGTCCATGCATAGCTTGCTGTTCTGATTGATGAATTTATATTGGGTGCCGGCAGGTGTAGGCACCCAGCTCTGATTTGTGCCGCCGTTGCAGGCCCAGGAAATCACCGCGGCGCCAGGCGTTTTCGATTCTGCGTTGACGTCCGCACACAAACTCGTGCCACCGAGGGTGATCGTGGCTGCCGTTTGCGCGTCGGCGAGTCCGGAAAATGCGCCGAAGATTGTTGTGAGTGCGATGAGCAACAGGGCTTTCACGCACCTGTCGAGCAATGCGGAGGAGATCCCGACGGAACGAATGCGTGTCATGTCCGTGCTTCCAGTTGACGTCGAACTAGGTACGCCCCAGCGCGCTGAGCACATCGCAGACTTCGTCTACGCGAGGAAGGTCGGCACTGCGCCAGCGCAGCCGGGCGCTCGCATCGAAGCAATAGATTTGCGTTGAATGATCGGCGAGGTTGCCGAGCGGCAGCGAACTGCCCGA
This sequence comes from Burkholderia sp. OK233, assembly GCF_900230185.1. GTDB lineage: Bacteria > Pseudomonadota > Gammaproteobacteria > Burkholderiales > Burkholderiaceae > Paraburkholderia. The sequence continues at coordinate 5,135,779 of NZ_OCSR01000001.1, read as the reverse complement.
GAGCGCCGTGCGCATCCGGTCGACGTCGTGCAACGTCGGCGTAGCCGCATTCCACCTGGGACCGGCCTGGAAGCGCACGAGCCACTCGTGCAAGGCGGATGGCGAGTCGGAAAGCGGGTCGATTCCAACCGATAGCAATTGAACTGGATAACGGCCCTGGAGGTGAGGCATCCGGTCCTGAACCCCGCTGAACAACGCGCCCTGCAGAGGACATACCGAACTGCACCCGGTGTAGATCGTCTGTAATGCGGTGACGCGTTGAAGCAGCAAGGCGCTCAGCAGCTGCTTCCTGCCGGTCTGATCGACTAACCAGGCATCGTCGAGACGAAGCGGTGGGCTGACGAGTCCCATCGTTCCATGCTGCGCGTAGGCGGGGAGCAACACCATGGCCATCGTGGCCAATGCCACATCACACAGCACAGCACGTCGGGTCAATTTCCGAATCGACGCGGGCTCGGCCGATTCCGGTCGCGTACGAACTTTTTGATGGAACACCGCTTCGTTCTCCGCGAAATTCTGATGAATCCGCCAACTACGCGCAGTCAACCATGCCGGCGGCGCGACAGTCGGTGAACCAGGCGGGAGATCGGGGTAACGGCTACGTAGGCTCGCTCTCGTACCCGCAAACAGACAATGCACGGAAGCGTAGCAGGGAAGGTTGACGCCGGTTGCGGTTCCAGGAGAGCGAATTGCTCGCGTGTGTGCAGTGGCCCACATTTCTCCGCGGCGTGGCAAGCGGCACGGTGATGGCTGAAATGAGCGCCGGTCGTTGTCTTCGCGTGAAGTTGACTCAGTCGACATTCGGCGTCAGAAAACAGCCGACGCAACCATTCAGGAAGCCGTGATGCATCGCGGTCAATCCCGGACTCAGGCAACACCCGTTCCGGGCGCGATTGCGGCGGAATAATCAGATCGGCCCGATTAAGATCAAGTTATTCCATTCGCATACTCTGACGGAAAGGCCGCGCAAGTTTGCACTGTTCATGCAAAGACCCCGGTACTATATGGTTCAGCGGGAATCGGCCCGGGAGCCAGCGTGAGAGAAGCCGGCGTGTAAGCCGGTGTGAAACGCGCCGCATATTCCACGTATAAACATGAACAATTTTATTCGACCCCCTGTTTCCTATCCGGCATCCGTCGTTTTCGTGGACGACAGCGACAGCTACCTTGAGGCATTGCGCCGGTTCTTTCCGGATATTTCAACCAATCTGTTTTTCACGCGGCCTCAAACCGCACTCGCTTTCATCCGCAAACATGCTCGCGAGAATTCGCTGGTGTTTGCGCCGGCGTCGGCCGGTCTGAGCGAGATCGGCCTGGAACGGTTCGTCGAAACCTCGGCCGAGCGGGACGTACTGGCCCGGAATGCGCGATTTTCGGAGGTGGCCGCGGTGGTTGTCGATTACGACATGCCCGGACTGAGCGGCGTCGAATTCCTTTCGTCCATATCCAATTTGCGTTGTGCGAAGGTGCTCCTGACCGGCGTTGCGGATGAGACCGTCGCCGTAAAAGCCTTCAATGCCGGCATCGTTGATCTGTATCTGAGAAAGACGGATGCAGATTCAGCTAACCGACTGGTTCATTTTCTGAAAGATGCCAGAAACAAGCATTGTTCGGAGGCAGGCTGGTTGGGCCTGGGCGAAAACGGCATGACCTATTGCGATTCGCGAACGAGGAAGGTTATTGACGCGGTGGTCGCCGCCGAAAACATCGTCGAGTATTACTGGCGTCCGGAGCAGAATGCCATCCTGATGTTCGACCGGGCGGGCAACCCGAGCGTTTTCCTTGCGTGGGCTGAGAACGACTGGATCGCCCAGGCGGAAATTGTGGCGGATGAGAGTGGGCCGGCGGATCTATTGAGGCGGATGGCGGTACGCGAGTCGATGCCCGTTTTCTGGCCGCACCTGGCCTTTCGTCCCGGTAAGGACTTCAAAACGGTCACACCGCAAACAATTCCGGACTGGGACGACGCTTTCTATGGCTGGATCCGAATCGATTCGACCGACGTGGGTTTGAACACGCTGACATTTTCTCAATGGCGCAGTGACCGGCTTCAGCAGGTCCACACGTGAGGGATCGGCCTCCTCGCGTACTCTGCTATAAACACGCCGGAATAGACCAACGTTTCCAGCCCCATTGAGCCACATGTACGCCATTCCGACTGCCTTTGTGTCTGCGCTGTTCGTGGTGTTCGGCCTTTACGTACTCATCACACAATGGGTGACGCGTCTGTCCGCGCCATTCCTTCTGATGTGCGCGACGACATTTGCATGGCAGGGCACATGGACCTTGCTGTTCCAGACGGAAGATCCCCACATTGCGAGCGTACTGGTCCGGGTCGGTTATCTTTTCATTCTCTTCCTGCCCACTACGTTCTATCACTTCGTCACGGAGGTGGCGGCAAGGCGCCGCGAGCGGCCGCTATTGCTCGCGTCTTACGGTATATGTCTTGTCCTCGCCGTGCTGCTGCCCGGCAACGAAGTGGTCGCCGGCTACCGGCACTTTTTCTTTGGCTACTATCCAAGCGCCGGGACGCTGCATCCTTTGCACGTCCTGCAGACCGTGTTGCTCGCCGGCCGCAGCGGACAGCTTCTGCTCGCCGCCCGCAAGCAGGCCGGCAGTGAAGCGCGCAGGCGTCTCGATCTCTGCTTTGCTAGCCTTTGCCTATACTCGTTCGCGGCAGTCGACTACGCGGTCAACTACGGTTACGCGTTCTATCCGCCGGGTGTGCTGTTCATTGCGCTCAGCCTGGGCCTTCTCGCGATCACGATCGTTCGCTATCACCTGATTCACCCCTATGTGATCGCAGCGACAATCGCGCACGAAATCGCGACGCCGCTCGCGACGATTGCCATGCACGCCGACGAAATCGCCAGCGTCTGGGCTCATGTGTTCAAAGGTTACCGGCTGGCCGTCACGCATGGGCTTTACGACGATCAGGAGGTGCATTCCGGGCAGTCCGAGCGCATCAGCCACCTCGCCACGGCGATCAGAAGGGAGGTGTCGGGCACCAGCGCGATGGTCGAGATGGCGCTTGCATCGTTCACCCTGGATCGGCTGGACCGCACTCGCTTTAGTCCTCATTCCATGCAGCACTGTGTGACGTCGGCACTGGAGCGCTATCCGTTCCGTGACGACGAACGCGCACGTGTCACCGTGGCGCCGATCGACCCGGCGCTATGCTTTTCGGGCTCGGACACGCTGGCGGTTTTTGTCCTGTTCAATCTGCTGAAAAACGCATTGCACGCGATTCACGTGAGCGGCGAGGGCGAGATTGCAATCAGTGCGGTTCAGGAAAACGGCTTCTGCGTACTGCGATTCCGTGATACGGGGCCGGGCATCGCGCCCGACGTCCTGCCGCATATCTTCGACGCCTTCTTCTCGACCAAGCGGCACGGAAGCGGCGCGGGAATGGGGCTCGCATTCTGCCGCCGCGCCGCGGAGCTTCTGGGCGGCACGATCGAATGCATGTCGACGCGCGGTTCGCACACCACGTTCACCGTGCGCTTACCGGTACCGGGTTCGCCGGCAGACCGTGCACTGAGTAAAGCGCCGGCGCGCTCCTTGCGCCGGCGTCCGCAGTGAAGGTTACGGGTGGAAGTTAGCGGTGAAACACAATGAGAAAACTCAGCGGTAAAACTGAACGGCGAAAGTCCGCCGCTGAGATCAGGCGGCTAGTGCCGTCAACGGCAGCTCATATTCCTTGACCCGCTCGACGATGCCTTCCGGAAACCGCCTGATCTTCCGGTCCCGCCCGGCATACAGGATCTGCTGGTAACCCTGCGAAACCTGGCGCCCATCCACGCAGAAGCGAAACAGCAGGTAGGCCGAGCATTGCTTGACCTGCACCGTGTTCAGATAGCAATCCACGTGCTGGAACGGGAAGGTTTCGTGGACGTACTCCTGGTGCGCGCGTTTGGTCACGAACATGCCGTCCGATCCCAGCAGGTCATTGTGGATGCATTCATGAAACCACCGCTCGCGGCAAACACCTTGCCACTCGAAGTAGCGGGAGAAGTACGTATTCATGAACGCGTTCGAGTCCTTTAGATAAATGTCGAACGTGTGGTGGAAGGTCTTTAGCGAGCCCGTGGCGATCGGGTCTTCCGAAAGAAGGGCGGATCCTCGGTTGAGGGCGGTAGGGATATTGTCACGCATCAACATACGATTTTCCTTTCGCAGGAACGGCTGCTTGCGGCAACCACGCATGCCTCCCTGTACGGCAGGCACATCCCATTCTGTTGGGGATGTGGGCTGTATGGCTATTGGCTGACAAACATGTGGCGAAGAAAACTGACAAATGCCCTTGCCGCCAGTTCGGACTACGCCGCAACGCTCGCCTGCAACCACCGAAGAAGTGGCTTCAATTTCTCGCGATATTCGTTGCGCGGCGGATGCACCAGATAATATCCAGCCCCGGTCTCCACCACGCGCTTGAACGGCGTCACCAGTGAGCCGCTGGTGAGATTCTCTCCGACCAGGTTCAGATCCCCCAGCGCCACACCCAACCCGCGTGCCGCGGCGCTGAATGCGAGGTCCAGCGTGTCGAACACCTGCTCCCGATACGTATGCGCGGCAAGGTTGCCTTCCTGCTGCAGCCACAGAATCCAGCCCCGCCGGCCGAAGCTGGAATGCAGCAACGTGTGGTGTTTCAGATCTTCGGGTTCCACGAGCGGAGGTGTGCCGCTGGCGATCTGCGGCGAGCAGACTGGCGTCAATCTCTCGCGCATCAGGCAGGTAGCTTCCAATCCTTCCCAATTGCCGGTTCCGAACAGGATCGCGGCGTCGAGCGTGCCTTCGCCGAAGTTGGTCGGCAGGAACCATGCGGTGTCGATATTCAACTGCGTACCTGGAACTTCAGCGTAGAAGTCGGTCAGGCGCGGCAGCAGCCAGCGCGCCGCCAGCGTGGGCGTCACACGCAGGGTAATGGTCTGGCCGCCGGAGTTGGTGATGTGCATCGAGCGGCGGGCGGTTGCCAGCAACTCTTCGACGATCGGCACCAATCGTTGACACTCCGCAGTCTGCACGACCATGCGGGTGTGCCTGACGAACAGCGCGCAACCGAAATACTCCTCGATCTGCTGAATATGCCGGCTCACCGCGCTTTGGCTGAGAAACAGCTGCTGCGATGCAGCCGTGAAGTTGCCGCAACGGGCGACCACCAGCAAGGTTTGCAGCACGTTGAAGGGAGGATAGCGTTCGATTTTCATTTATGCACAACTCGCATGGTAACCATGAGATTTTACCGTTTGTGGCCGGAAAATTGGCGTTCTTAAATCCCTTCGACGAGTCTGGATTTCAACACCCGAAGCAGCCTTGCTGTGAATGCCACGGCGCCAGCGCTGAGCAACGGGTTTGCCTTACGTGGCGGGCAGAAACACCGGATCGACAGCGTGTCGAACAATGTGTTTAAGGGAGTTTTCGTTTGGTCCGATCTACCGTTACGTTGCCCCTGCAACAGGGCATGTCCGCGTCGCAAAGCCATGCACACAGTGCAAGTTCCTCTGAGGAGCTGGGCAACGTTTCTCAAATGGAATATGTCGAGCGCCAGCCGATTCAGACCGTGCCGCGCTGGCCGGAAGGACACCGTTCCTGCGTCGCGCTTGCGTTCGATCTCGACGGCCCGACCGGCGATGCGATGCTCAACGGTTCGATCTGGACCAACCCTTCGTATTTCACCCTGGGCAGTTACGGCCCGTGGCGCGCGCTTGGCCGTCTGCTCGACATGCTCAACGAGCGGCGCGTACCGGCGACCTTCTTTGTGCCGGCCTGGGTGGTCGAAAACTGGCCGGATCAATGTGCGGCAATCATCGCGGGCGGCCACGAGATCGCGTACCACGGCTACCGGCACGAGGCTTTCTGGACTCTGGATCGCGACGGTCAACGCGCAGTGATGGAACGCTCCGCGGAAGTCTTCGCCGAGTATCTCGGCATTCGGCCGGTTGGTTTTCGCACGCCATCGGGCGACTGGGGGCCGGACACGATTCGCGTGTTGATGGAAGCCGGCGTGCGCTATTCGAGTTCGATGCGGGGCGACGATCGGCCTTATCTGCTGCATGCCGAGGGCATCACCGAGCCGATGGTCGAAATTCCGGGCCGCTGGGAGCTCGACGATTATGCGTCGCTGGCCTATCACCGCAACCCGGATTTTCCGGCGAGCCTCGATCGCATTGCAAGCTATGACGCGACGCTCGACAACTGGCGTCGTGAATTCGACGGCTCGCATCGCGACGGACTTTGCCTGACCACGCTGTTTCATCCGAAGGTGTCCGGCAAACCCGGCCGTATTGCGCTGCTGGAAAGCCTGATCGATCACATGCACGCACAAGGCGACGTATGGTTCGCGACGTGCCGCGACGTCGCGCAATGGTGGCTCGATAACAATACGTCGGGACACGCGCAGGAGTTCAGCGCATGAATGCACTTCACTGGCCACACAACGCGCGCTGCGCGGTCGTCGTCACGGTCGACTTCAACGACGAACACGGCATTCTGACTCAGGAGCCGCGTATCGCCGGCCGTGAGAAATCGCTTTCGGTCTGGCGCTACGGTGCGAAACGGGGCGTGGATCGCGTGCTCGACGCGTTTGATGAGTTCGATGTCCGCTCGAGCTGGTTCTTGCCCGGACGCGTTGCCCAAACCCACACGGACTTGCTGCGCCGTATCGACGCACAGCAACACGAAATCGGCACGAGCGGATTTCGCTGCGAGAACTTCGACACACTCACGTTCGATGAGCAACGACAAGCGTTCCTTGCAGGTCAGCAAGCACTCGTCGACACGCTCGGTCGGCGCGTGCAGGGTTTTCGTTCTTTCTACGGCAATTGGGCGCCGGGCTTCGCGGACTTTCTTCGCAGCGAAGGGGTCACGTGGTCGTCTTCATGGCGCGGCGACGATCTGCCGTATTTTCATCTGCCGGACGCGAATGCGAAGGCGAACGCAGGGACGGTAGTGGCCGGCGGCACGCCGCCGCTGGTCGAACTGCCGCTTCACTACGAACTCGAAGACGAACCGTACTTCGTCTACAACCTGTCGCCCGCCGTGCCTGTCGGACAGCCGCGGATTCCCTCGTATCGGGAAGTGCTGGCGAACTGGAAGCAGGATTTCGCGGCGTTCCGCCGCTTCGGTTTGTGCTTTGTGTTGAGGCTGCATCCGGAGCTCATCGGTACGGCGGGACGCATCGACGTGTTGCGCGAGTTGCTAGCGGAGATGCGTTCGCATGACGACGTGTGGTTCGCGACGGGCGCGGAAGTGGCGGCCTGGTGGCGCCAGAACGTCGACGGTAACGAGCCGGGTCATCCGGTCGACGTTTTTGCACGGCATCGCGAGGCTGCACGATGAGCGCGCGTGATCTGTCGCTGTCGGAGCAACTGGCCGCATTCGTCGCCGGCGTACCCAACGACGCGCTGCCTGCGGCCGTCGTCCATAAGGCCAAGCGGCATATCCTCGACACGCTCGGCGCGTCGCTGGCCGGTGCCGCGGCCGTGGAGTCGCGCAGCGCTCGGCCGGTGATGTCCGGCGAGGGCCCAGGCGTGGCGCAGGTGTGGGGCACGCGGCAGTCGCTCGGCCCGCGCAGCGCTGCCTTCGTCAACGGTGTCGCCGCGCACGCATTGGAACTCGACGACTCGGGCGGCTGCGATCATTCCGGCGCCGTCGTGCTGCCCGCCGCATTCGCGGCGCTTGCCTGCTCGCCGCGGCCGGTGTCGGGGCGTGAATTTCTCGCGGCCGTGGTGCTCGGCTATGACGTCGGCAGGCGCGTGCTCGAAGCGTGCGGCGGATATTCGCCGCACAACGCACGCGGCTGGCATTCGACGATGACCTGCGGCGTGTTCGGCGCGGCGGCGGCAAGCGCGCGCCTTCTCGGACTCGATGCCGTGCAAACCGGCGCGGCGCTCGGCCATGCTGGCAGCTTCAGCGGCGGCCTATGGGGTTTCATTCACGACGCGTCGCAAACGAAACGCATGCACACCGGCCGCGCGGCTGAAGGTGGACTGCTGGCGGCATTGCTGGCGAGAGAAAACGTCAGCGGCCCGACGCAGGTGTTCGCGGACGTATGGGGCGGCTTCTTCAACGCGTTCGCTCCCGACACGCAGAAGCCCGAAGCCTTGCTGCATGAACTGGGCGACACGTGGAAGATCATGCGTTGCTCGATCAAGCCGCACGCGTCGTGCCGCAGCACGCATGCAGCAGTAGACGCCACGCTCGATCTGTTGCGCGACATCAAATGTGACCCGGACAGGCTCTACAACGTGCACGTCAGATTGAGCGCATTCGTCGAAGGCATGTGCGGTGGCCGCGATTTGCGCAATCTGGCCTCGTCGCAAATGAGTTTGCCGTATGCAGTCGCTTCGGTGCTGGTCTATGGCCACGCGGGGATTGCCGCTTATCTCGAGGCTGCGCGAACCGATCCGCGCATGGCCGCGATGATGGAGCGCATCACGCTCGAAGTCGATCTGACGATGTCCGATCTGGACGAGCCCATCGTCACGCTCACGATCGCCGATGAGATGCCGCGCTCGCGGCAGGTGCTCACGCCGCTCGGCGATCCGCGCAATCCGTTGTCGGATGCGGACCTGCTGTCGAAGTACCACGCCCTGGCCGCCATGGCGCTCGACGACACGTCGGCGAGCGCGCTTGCCCATGCCGTACTCGATCTGGACAATCTCGCCGACGCGCGGACGCTTCTATCGTGGCTTGGCGGCGATGCCGAAGCCAAACCCGCGCTGCGGTAGCGTGACAGGCCGTGACGGAAACCCAGTAGTTTTGATGACAAGCGTTCAATTCTTTAAAGGTATGTCCTCCATGTCCAAGCTGAACCCGCTGCACGCTGTGTCCCGTTTGATGGCAGTCTGCCTGTCGACATTGCTCTTCGGCGCTGCTGCCCATGCGCAAGCGTTGCCCGATTCGATTGCCAAGGCCAAAGTCATCAAGGTCGCCGTCAACTCGATCTACCCGCCGATGGAATACAAAGACCCGGAGAGCGGCGAACTGACCGGTTTCGATATCGACCTCGGCAATGCGATTGCAAAGCAACTCGGCGTCAAGCTGGACTGGCAGGAGTCGGCGTTTGAACAATTGCTGCCCTCGCTCGCTACCGGGCGAGTGGACATGGTGCTGAGCGGATTGAGCGATGTGCCGGGGCGCCGCGACACGGCGGATTTTCTCGATTACCTGAATTCGGGCGCGCAGTTCTACATCCTGACGGGCGCGCATGGCGGCGAGATCCGGCAGTCGGCGGATCTGTGCGGGAAGTCGGTCGGCATGAGCCGCAGCACGTCATTCCCGGCGGACACCGCAGCATGGAGTGCGAAGAACTGCGTCAGCAAGACGCCGGTCACGGTGGTGGGTACGGAAGACACGTCATCCGCGCGTATGCAGTTGAAGCAGGGGCGAATCGTTGCGGGCGTGCAGGGCAGCGAAACCCTGCCGTACGCAATGAAGCTCGAACCGAACACCTACAAACCCATTGGCGAACCGTTCGCGGCTTCGCCCGAAGGTATCGCCTTTGCGAAATCCAACCCGAAGCTGCGCGATGCGGTGCGGGCGGCGCTCGACAAGCTGGTTGCCAACGGCACATACAGTGCGATCGTGGCGAAGTGGGGCCTGCAATCGAGCGCGGTTCAGCAGGTGACGATGAACGGCGCGAAGGACCATTGAAGCACCTGGGTCACTCCACGTTCTCGCTCAGCCACGTGGCGAATGCCGACACGAGCGGTGTATCGGACAACTCTTGCCGGGACACCAGGTAATACGCGTGTCTCGACGGCACGGTGATGCTGAACGGCCGGATCAGCGTGCCGTCCATCAGGTCGTCCCGCACCGAGAAACTGTCGCCGAGCGCCACACCCTGACCGTGAATCGCCGCTTCAATACCGATATGCGCATTGCCGATTTCCAGAATCCTGATGCCTTCGAGCTTGTCGGCCGATGCATGCGCGAGCCATCGCATCCACGATCCCGAGTGCTCGCAAAACAGCGCTTTGCCCGCGAGATCCTCGGTCTTGCGGATCGCGTTGGGACCGTTCATCAAGGCGGGACTGACCACCGGAAACAGCGCGGGATGCGTAATCAGCGTGACGTGACGATCGCGCCAGCGGCCTTCTCGGTAGCGTACGCATACGTCGACGTCGGGCGAATACACCTCGCGGTCGTCGTTGGAGGGGATCACTTTCAGATTGATCGCCGGGTACTGGTCGAGAAACTCGCCGATGTGCCGGGCCATCCAGCGCGACGTGAACAGCAGCGGCGTGGATACGACGAGATCGCCGGCCATCTCCGGTGAGTCCAGTTTGACCACGGCGTTGGCGATCATGTCGAACGCGTTTTTGACGGGCTGCAGCAAGGCCTCGCCTTCGCGCGTCAGTTTCACGCGCGCCTTTGATCTGACGAACAGCGTAACGCCGAGCGACTCTTCGAGAATGCGGATCTGGTGGCTGACCGCGCTGGCGGTCACATGCAGTTCCTGCGCGGCGCCGGCCACGCTCGAGCGCCGCGCGGCGGCCTCGAACGCACGGAGCGGATTGAGCGGTGGCAGACGGTTTCGCATGAGGCAGGAATAGATGCTGAGAAAAATTTCATTTGAACGGAATTTAATTCTCGCTACAAGAAGAAAAACTGGATACGTACAGTGGAGTCAACTTAACTGAGGGCTGGCAGCGATGAATATTTCTGAACCGATCGAGCGTTTGTGGGGCGGGCGTTTCAAGTCAGGGCCGTCGGCGGCGCTCAAGGCGCTGTCGCGTTCGGACCCGAGCTTCTTCCGGCTCGCGCCTTACGATCTGGCCGGTTCCCGCGCGCATGCACAGGAACTGCGCCGCGCGCAGATCCTGACCGAAGAAGAACTGCAGGAACTGCTGGGCGAAATGGACAGACTGCAAACGCAGTACCTTGCAGGTGAGATCGGACCGTCGCAGGATGACGAGGACGTGCACACGTTCCTCGAACGCGAATTGACGCAACGTTTGGGCGCCACCGGCGGCAAGCTTCGCGCGGGCCGCTCGCGCAACGACCAGGCGGCCAACGACCTGCGCCTGTTCCTGCGCGACAAGGCACGCACGCTGGCGCACGCGGTGATCGATTTGCAGAGCGCACTGATCGAACAGGCCGATGCGCACACCCGCAGCGTGACGGCGGGCTTTACCCATCTGCAGCCGGCGCAGCCGGTCGTGTTAGCGCATCACTTGCTGGCGCATGCGCAGTCGATTTACCGCGACGTCGATCGTCTGGTGGACTGGGACCGGCGCAGCGCTCGCTCGCCGCTGGGCGCCGCAGCGTTGGCGGGCTCGGCGATCTGTGTGCGCCCGGAACTGTCGGCTGTGGAGTTAGGCTATGACGCGCCGTGCGAGAACTCGATCGACGCGGTCGCCTCGCGCGATCACGTGGCGGAGTTCGTGTTCATTGCGAGCATGCTGTCGGTGAACCTGTCGCGACTGTCGGAGGAAGTGATCCTGTGGACGACACGCCAGTTCGGCTGGGTCGTGCTGGACGATGGCTATGCTACGGGCAGTTCGATCATGCCGCAGAAGAAGAACTCGGATATCGCGGAGCTCACGCGCGGCAAGGCAGGGCGGCTGATCGGCAATCTTGGCGGCTTGCTGGCGACGCTGAAGTCGCTGCCGCTTGCGTACAACCGCGATCTGGCGGAAGACAAGATCGCCGCGTTCGACAGCATCGACACGCTGGAGTTGGTATTGCCCGCGATGGCTGGCATGATCCGCACGATGCAGGTGAACGTGGGCGAGATGCGCCGCCAGGCGCCGCTGGGTTTCACGCTCGCCACGGAGGTGGCCGACTGGCTCGCACTGCGCGGCATTCCGTTCAGCGAGGCGCACGAGATCACGGGCGCGCTGGTGAGGGCCTGTGAAGAGCAGGGCATCGAACTGGGTGAGGTGTCGGTGGCGACGTTGGCGCAAGTGGATGCGCGGTTGGAGGCGTCGGTGCTGGAGCACGTGACGCTCGAAGCGGCGGTGGCCGCGCGCAGCGGCTACGGCGGCACGGCGCCGGCTCGCGTGGAAGAGCAGATCACCCGGCTGCGTGCGGCAATCGACCGGCAGACCGCGTGGGCAGCCGACTACAGGGGGCCATCATGGTAAGCGTTTCCAACGATCGGGCGGCACTGCCCGCGGAGGCTCAGAAGCAGATGACAGAGATGAGTGAAGACGTCACCGACATTTCGCATCTGGTACATGTGCGGCGCCGCTACTGGGGTCGTTATGTGGCTTCGGCGGCGATCATCGCGTTGATTGGGTACGTGGTGCTGGCGTTCGCGCATGGGCAGATCGAATGGCGTTACGTCGCGCGCTTCCTGACGGCGCGCTCGATCCTGAACGGCCTCGTCAACACGATCGTGATGACGGTACTGGCGATGGTGCTGGGCGTGCTGCTCGGCGTAATCACCGCGATCATGCGGCTGTCGCCCAACCCGGTGTTGCAGGCGGTCGCGCAAGGCTATGTGTGGCTGTTTCGCGGCACGCCGGTGATTCTGCAACTGCTGCTGTGGTTCAACCTCGCGCTGGTGTTTCCGTCGATGGGGATTCCCGGCCTGTTCGAATTTCGCACGGTGGACGTCATGACGCCGTTCCTCGCGGCGCTGTTGGGTCTGGGGATCAACCAGGGGGCGTACACGTCGGAAGTGGTGCGCGCGGGGCTGCTGTCGGTGGACACGGGTCAGTATGAAGCGGCCAAGTCGATCGGCATGCCGCGGCTGCAGGCGCTGCGCCGGGTGATTCTGCCGCAGGCGATGCGGGTGATCGTGCCGCCGATCGGCAACGAGTTGGTGGGGATGGTGAAGCTGACCTCGCTGGCGAGCGTGATCCAGTACGCGGAGATGCTGCACAACGCCGAGAACATCTACTACGCGAATGCACGGGTGATCGAGCTGCTGATGGTGGCCGGGGTCTGGTACCTGGTGGTGGTGACGGTGCTGTCGTTCGCGCAGTCGCGGGTGGAGCGGCACTACGCCCGCGGGGCGGGACGTGCATCGGGCCGGCAATGAAGGTGCCGGTGACGACAGGACAAGGAGCCGAAATGAATTCAATCGTTCGCGCGGTCGACGTGCGCAAGTCATATGGCGAGTTCAAGGCGTTGCAGGGCATCACGCTGGATGTGGCCAAAGGCGAGGTGCTGTGCGTAATCGGGCCGTCGGGCTCGGGCAAGAGCACGTTCCTGCGCTGTATCAACCAGCTGGAGAAGATCAACGACGGCGCGCTGTGGGTGAACGGCGAACTGGCGGGCTACCGGCGAGTGGGCAACCGGCTGCACGAGCTCTCGGAGCGACAGGTGGCGCGCCAGCGTCTGGCGACCGGCATGGTGTTCCAGAAATTCCACCTGTTCCCGCACAAGACGGTGCTGGAAAACGTGATCGAAGGTCCGGTGCAGGTTCTAAAACGGCGGCGCGCGGAAGCGGAAGAAGAGGCGCGTTCGCTGCTGAAGCGGGTAGGGCTCGCTCACAAGTGCGATGCATTTCCGGTGGAACTGTCCGGTGGACAGCAACAACGGGTGGCGATTGCACGTGCACTGGCGATGCATCCGCAACTGATGCTGTTCGACGAGCCGACCTCGGCGCTGGATCCCGAACTGGTGGGCGAGGTACTCGCGGTGATGCGGGACCTGGCGCGAAGCGGCATGACGATGATCGTGGTGACGCACGAACTGGGCTTTGCACGCGAGGTGGCCAACCGGGTGGTCTTCATGGATCAGGGGCAGGTGGTGGAAACCGGCACGCCTGATCAGGTGCTCGGGCAGCCAAAACATAAACGTACGCAGGATTTCATCTCGGCCGTGCTTTCCTGATCACAACCGCGGGTTCCGGCTGGGATCCGCTTTTCAGATTCTTCTAACAAGCGAGTTTCTATGAACGCGTCCCTTCGTTTGCGTGAATGGTTCACCCTGGTCGTTGGCGTCGTGGCGCTGCATGCGCCGCTGCTCCATGCACAAACTGCTCCGTCAATTGGCAAGAGCACACTCGTCGCGGCGATCGTGCCGAACTATCCGCCGTTCGAATACAAGGACCCAGCTACCGACAAGCTGATGGGCTTCGACGTCGATCTCGGCGAAGCCCTCGCCGCGAAGCTCGGCGTCAAGCTCGAATGGCAGGAAACCAATTTCGACCAGATGATGAGCGCGCTGACGACGAAGCGCGTCGACGTGATCCTGTCGGGCATGACCGATCTGCCCGAGCGCCGCGGGGCGGTGAACTTCCTTGACTACATCACGACCGGTCCGCAGTTCTACACGGTGAAGGCGCGTGCGGGAGAGTTCGCGACGATGGATGCGTTGTGCGGGAAGACTGTCGGAACGAGCCGTCGCACATCGTTTGTGAACGATACGGCGAAGTGGAGCGATGAGCATTGCGTGAAGGCAGGTAAGCCCCCTGTCAAGGTAATCGGTACGGATGGCTCGTCGGACGCGCGCATGCAGTTGCGCCAGAACCGGATCGATGCGGCGGTGCAGGGCGGCGAAACTTTGCCGTACCAGAACTCGATTGAGCAGAACGCGTACGCGCCGATCGGCCAGCCATTCCTGTCGCAGTACACCGCGCTCGGCATGTCGAAGGACAACGCGGCGCTCAACGCGGCGCTGACCGCCGCCTTCAATCAACTGATCGCCGACGGCACCTACCAGAAGATCCTGGCGAAATGGGGTTTGCAGCAACACGCCGTGCCGAAGGCGCTGGTTAACGCCGGGACGTGATACGGGCGGGCGCGAGCCTCGCCAAGGCCGCGATCAAGCTCGACAGATGGTTTTGCCCACGCCGCTGGCTGCCCGAGCCAGCGGCCCACGGTAGTGGGCTTGAGCGCTTCGATGCCGCTGAGCGTTTTCTGCCAATGCATAGCGTCGTCTTTCAGCTCCGAGCCATCGCCTTGCCGACATGTTCAACAAACGCTTTGACTTTGGCCGAATGCCGGCGCTCCACTGGGTTGACCAGATGGATCGGGATAGGGATCGTTTCCCAGTCCGGCAACATCCGCTGCACTTCGCCGCTGGCTAGCTCGGCATCGAACAGCCACGTCGGCGAATAGCCGATACCCATACCCGCGAGCACCGAGGCCCGCATGACCTCGCTGCTGTTGGTTTGCAGATTGCCTTCGACCCGCACGATGCGCGTGGTTCCCACCGGTTCTGCAGCGCCCGGTCCTGCTGTAAAACGCCACGCGTTGCGCATGGCCAGTTCGGTGTAGACGATGCAGTTGTGCTCGGCCAGGTCGTCGGGACCGCGCGGCGCCTTCGTTCCTTTGGGCAGTGAGCGTACGTAGCTGCGATGCGCCATCAGCATCCGCTGGGCCGTTCCTACGCGACGCGCAATCAGGCTGCTATCCGGCAGATCGCCGAGCCGCACCGCCACGTCGATCCCCTGTTCCACAAGATCGACAAAACCATCGCTCAGGCGCAGGTCGATCTTCACGCCCCGATGCTCTGCCAGAAACGACTGAACCAACGGCATGAGCTTGAGGCGCCCGAAGCCGACTGAAGCCGCGATCCGCAGCCAGCCCGTCAGTTGCTGCTCGCCGCGCCGCAGCGCGCCTTCGGCCTCCGCGATCTCCGCGACCAGGCGCCGCGCCTGCTCGAAATAGTGTTCACCTTCTTCCGTCAGTGCGAGCGAACGGGTGGTTCGCGTCAGCAGCCGCGCGCCCAGCTCGCGCTCCAGTGCCGCGACCTGTTTGCTCACTGCGCTTTGCGTCGTATCGGCCTCGTGCGCGACCGCGGAAAAACTGCCCGCCTCCACCACGCGCACGAAAGTCTTCATTGCCTGCAGCTTGTCCATTTTGCTCAATATATTCCTAGATGGAATCAGTCATATGAGCATACACCATCTATATCCCCAATCTGGAATCAGTCAAAGTGCTGTCATCGCAAACGCGATTCGATGCAACCCAACCCAAGGAGTACGGCCATGAACTCACCCGTCGTTCTTATCACTGGCGCGCTGACCGGCATCGGCCGCGCTACCGCTCTTGCTTTCGCTCGCGAAGGAAACCGCGTGGTCGTCAGCGGCCGTCGCGAAGAGGCAGGTCAGGCGCTTGCCGCCGAATTGCGTGCGCTCGGTGCTGAAGCCGAATTCCTGCGCGCCGATGTGCGCTTTGAAGCCGAAGTGCGAAGCGTGGTCGAGCAGACCGTGGCGCGTTTTGGACGCCTCGACGTGGCGGTCAACAACGCCGGCACGGAAGGTCAACTGGCGCCGATCGTCGAGCAGACGGTGACCAACTACGAAGACACGTTCTCGGTCAACGTGCTCGGCACGCTGCTGTCGCTCAAGCACGAAATGCGCGTGATGCTGGAGCAGGGCGCGGGCTCGATCATCAATCTCTCGTCGATCGCGGGCCAGGTGGGCATTGCGGGTGCGTCCGTCTACGCAGCCAGCAAGCATGCAGTCGAAGGTCTCACGAAGAGCGCCGCGCTCGAAGGCGCTGCCGCAGGCGTGCGCGTCAACGCCGTGGCGCCCGGTCCTGTGGCGACCGAAATGCTCGACCGTTTTGCCGGCGGAAGCGAGGAGGGCAAGGCAGGTTTCCTCGCGACCATACCGGCGCGACGCGCCGCAACTCCGGACGAAATCGCCCAGACCATCGTCTTCCTTGCGAGCGACAAGGCGCGCTACCTCACCGGACAGAACATCGCAGTCGACGGCGCCTATACCGCGCAATAACGCAAGAGTTTTTCCACCTGGCTTTATTCATCTTTTTTACTCAGGAGTTTCACCATGACCACCATCAACGTCCCGACGCGCGACGAAGTTTCCCCGGCTAACCAGGCTATCTTCGACAAGCTCAAGAGCAGTCTTGGCACAGTGCCCAACCTGTACGCGACGCTGGCCCATTCGGAGCATGCGCTCGGCAGCTACCTCGCGTTCCAGAACGCGAAGAGCAGTATCACCGGCAAGGCACGCGAAATCGTGAACCTCGTCGTGAGTCAGGTCAATGGCTGTGAGTACTGTCTGGCCGCCCACACTATGATCGGCAAGATGAACGGCTTCACCGACGAACAGATTCTCGAAATCCGCGGTGGCAAGGCAAGTTTCGATGCGAAGTTCGACGCGCTCGCGCGTTTGGTGAAGAACATCACGGTCAACCGCGGGCATGCCGATCAGGCGCTTGTGGATGCGTTCTTCACTGCGGGCTGGACCAAGGCCAATCTGGTCGACACGATCGTCGTGATCGGCGACAAGACCGTCACTAACTATCTGCACTCAACGACGCACGTACCGGTGGACTTCCCTGCTGCGCCGCAACTCGCTGCATGATGGTTGCAGCCGGGCAAGACACGGTGTTCATAAGATGCCCGCATTGCCCGGCGGACTGGAGCGTTACCGTATATCTATCCAGTCAACGATCCCGGCATGTCAATCGGGTGCTTAGCTACAATAAAGATCCTTGAAAGCACTCCCGATGAAACGCACGCGATCAATTGAACACGGAGAAGACGATGATAGAACGGCATATGGTGACGACAGCGTTTGACCTTCCAGGACACAGGATAGAGCGTTCATTCGGCGTCTCTCGCGGGATCATCGTTCGGTCCCGATCGATCGTTGGCGCGCTTGGCGCATCGCTGCAGACGATTTTCGGGGGCAACATCACGCTTTACACGTCACTGTGTGAGCGAGCGCGGCAGGATGCATACGAACGCATGATTGCGCAGGCTGCGGACCTGGGCGCAAACGGCATCATCGGCGTGCGGTATGACGCGACCGAGATAGCGAGAGGCATCACAGAGGTGCTGTGTTACGGGACGGCGGTCCACGCGATATTGCTGGTTTGAAGAGCGCGTGCCGATCAGGGCTGAGAACATGACCACGTGGTCATGTAATGCTTTGCGAGTGAAATGAGTTTGTATGCCTACACGAATCGTGGCACGATGATTTTTTGACCGGGCGTGATTCTGTGCGATCCGCGCCAGTACTGGCGAATCGCACATGTGTCGAAGATATCTATGCATCGCAGGCGTTTTGTATTGGCTGCACTGGGTGCGGCAGGCGTGACGCTCCGCGCGCATGCAGCTTCCGCAGACCCATTCGATATCGTTTACTCGCATTACCAGCCCGAAGATCGGGCACGTGCGACCTTCCCCCTGGCAGTACTCGACCTCGCAATGAAAGCGGCAGGCGCCGGGTACGTGGCGCGGCAAGCTGACGTGCTGATGGAGCGGGGGCGTGCGCTGACAGAACTGGCTGGCGGGAGCAATGCCATCAATCTGCTCTGGACAAGCACGGACGCCGAGGCGGAACGAGGGTTGAACGTGGTACGGATTCCTATCAATCGCGGGCTGATCGGTTACCGGATTTTTGTCATACGAAAAGATCGTCAGGTTGATTTCGACAGGGTGGGGAGCCTGGCCGATCTGAAGGCATTGACGGGTGGTCAGGGGCTTGGCTGGATCGATACAAAAATCATGAGAGCAGCCGGTCTGAACATAGAGACGGTTCCCTATGAGACGGTGTTCGACATGGTTCAGGGCGGTCGGCTGGACTATTTTCCGCGCGATGTCATTGAAGCATTCGCGGAGCTGGATGAGCCGCGGCACAGGGATAGGAATCTGGTCGTCGAGAAGCGCTTGCTTCTGAAATACCGGTCGGACTTCATTTTCTACGTCTCCACGAGGCACGCAAGCCTGGCCCAGACAATTAACAAGGGGCTGGTGAAGGCGTATCTCGACGGATCGTTTATGAGGCTGTTCAACTCCCATCCCTACATTCAGGACGGGCTGGTCCGTGCCGACCTCGCGAGCCGCAAGGTCTTCGTCCTCGACAATCCGTACCTTTCGGAAGCAGATCGCAGGATCCCGGACAAGTACTGGATGAGCTAATGTCGCGCGCGTTTGGAGGCGGCCATCCACGCGTGGCTTACGAGTCAGCTTCACTAACTGGAAACGAGTGTTTTTGCTTCAAGCATCATGGTGTCGTCGGCCATCTTAAGAAAACTGTCAACGATCGGATTTGTGTACTGAAGCTGCGGACATACGGTGAACCCCCGAAACAGGACGTCCGGTGAAAACGGCCGAAACTGGATCTTCGTGGGATTGGCATCGAAAGTCGCAAGCGGATTCACGATGCCGATTCCCAACCCGCGCGACACCATCGCGCAAATCGTTGCACCGTATGGCGTTTCGATAGTCGGCACCTGATTGACTTCCGCCTGACGCAACACGCGATCCAGCGACGACCGTGTGTCGTCCGCATACGAAGGCAGAATCAACCTTTCGTTACGCAGATCGCGTGCATGGATACGTTTGCGCGCAGTCAGCGGATGCCCGGCCGGTAGCGCACACACGCCGGGTAGCCGGTACAACTCGGCGCTCGTCACGCCGAACGCATCGGGCGTAGTCGTAGCAAAGCCGATATCGCAATAGGCTGCCGAGGCCCAACGCTGGATCGTGCCTTCGCTGCGCATTTCCAGCGATATCGCGATGCGTGGATAGACGGCGAGAAAACGCTCGATCACCATCGGGATGAACGACAACGCCAGCACCGGCGCTGCGACGAGCCGCAGACGGCCACTGCCGAACTGGCGGATTTCACGCGCGGAATGCGCCAGTTTCTCGAGGCCCACAAAACTCCGGTCCACTTCGCGATAAAACGCGCTCCCCGCATCTGTCGCCTGAATCCGTCCGCCATTGCGCGTGAACAGCGCCAATCCGGTCGATGCCTCCAGCTCCGCAATCAACCGGCTGATGCTCGGCTGCGACGTGCCGAGCTCCTCGGCGGCGGCGGTCATCGAGCCGCGCAACATGACCAGCCTGAACGCCTCGATTTGCCGCTGATTCATCCTGTTGCCTCGTCTGCCTTCGTTAATCCGGCTCCCAGCTTGCCATATCAAATTTGAATGGCAGACGTTTTTGGTCGTATTTGACCGGATGGTCGACGAAAACCTAGACTGGCTCGCATATTCTTACCGGCCATAGACGATGCGCTCCGATGCCCTGCTGCTTCACGACGATTTTCGCGTGACCCCGTACTGGTGGGACACCGCGCCGCCCGAGACGGTCCGTGACGCGTTGCCGTCTGGCGTCGACGTGGTGATCGTCGGTAGCGGCTATTGTGGCTTGTCAGCGGCAGCGGTTGCGGCGCGCCTCGGTGCCAGCGTCGCCGTGCTCGACGCTGCGGAGATCGGGGCGGGCGGCAGCACGCGCAGCGGCGGCATGGTGTCGAGCGGACAGAAGCTCGCGCTGACCAATGCGATTCGTGGCGTATCGGCAGAGAGGCTGGGACGGCTGATGCGCGAGTCGATGGCGAGCTTCGATTACCTGAAGCGCCTTGTCGCCGAGGAATCGCTCGACGCCGATCTGCAGATCACGGGCCGTTTCTTCGGCGCATTCACGCCGCGCCACTTCGATCGTTTGCGGCGCCAAGGCGATCTGTTGCGCGAGAAGACCGGCGTGACGGTGCACGTCGTGCCGCGCGCGGAGCAGCACACGGTGATCGGCTCCGACTACTACTACGGCGGGATTCTCGTCGATGAATACGGCGGTCTGCATACGGCCAAATATCATCGCGCGCTGCGCGATCTCGCGCGGCGTTGTGGCGCGACTTTGCATTCGCATGCGGGCGTGGAACGAATCGGACGCAATGGCGCGGGTTTTCGGGTTCACGCAGCGCGAGGAAAAATCGACACGAAGCATGTGCTGGTCGCGACCAACGGCTACACCGGACGGCTGCTGCCGTTCTTCGCGCGGCGCGTGCTGCCGGTCGCGAGTTACCAGATCGCAACGGAGCCGCTGCCGCCCGGACTGATGGCCGTGCTGAATCCGGGGCGGCGCATGATCAGCGATTCGAAACGCAATCTGTTCTACACGAGGCCGTCGCCCGACGGTACGCGAATGCTGTTCGGCTCGCGCCCCGCCATCCGCGAGGTGAGCGAACGTGAAGCGGCGAGGATGCTGCACGCGAAGATGATCGAATTGTGGCCCGCACTGCGCGATGTACGCATCACGCACGCCTGGAAGGGCTACGTCGCGATGACGGGCGACAAGCTCGCGCATATCGGTGAACAGGACGGCATTCACTACGCGCTCGGCTGCAATGGCAACGGTGTCGCGCTGATGAGCTATCTGGGCTCGCGAATCGTGAAATCCATGCTCGGACTCGACGCGCAGGCGGGCGCATTCGGCGAGGGCGCCTTTCCGGTCAGCCCGGCCGGCATGGCGAGCCGTCTGAGCGTGCCGGTCGGCACGGCGCTCTATGCGTTCGACGATTTCTGGAGCGGCCGCGCGCGCGCCGCGCTTTCCTGACAGACTTCCCATCGCAGGTCCTTTCGACGGAGCAAACATCATGCGTTTTCGCCATCTTCTCAGCCTCATTGCGGTTGTCGTGCCTCTATCGCTCGCGTTGCAAGGCAACGCCCGTGCCGACGACCTCGGCACGCTAACGCCCGGCAAGCTGGTCGCCGGTGTCGATGCGAACAACAAGCCGTATTCGTATATCGACAACGGCAAGATGACGGGCTTCGACGTCGAATTGCTGCGCGCCGTCGCCGCGAAGCTCGGCCTGAGCGCCGAGTTCCGCGCGCAGGATTTCAGCGGCCTGCTGCCGAGCGTTGCGAACCAGCAGATCGATCTGGCCGCCGGGTCGATTTCGATCACGAAGGAACGCCTGAAGATGGTCGATTTCTCCGAGGGCTATCTGACGGGTCTTCTGAGCGTAGCAACCTTGCCCGATAGCACGATCACGAGCGATCCGTCATCCGTGAAGGGCAAACGGATCGGCGTCGTGCAGGGCACCATCGAGGACACGTATTCGGACAGCTACCTGCCGGGTGCGCAGATCGTGCGCTTTCCGAACCTGAACGCGGGATTCCTCGCGATGCGCTCGAAATTCATCGATGGCTACTTCGTGGATAAAACGCTCGTAGAGGGCTTGCAGGGCAAGTATCCACAAATGAACATCGCGGACAAGCTCGACATCTCCGCCGTCAATCTGCCCGCCGGTTTCCCGGTGCACAAGGGCAACGCCAGGCTTGAGGCGGCGCTGAACAGGACCATCGGCGAACTGGTCGCGGACGGAACCTGGCTGAAGCTGTACTTGCAGTTCCACCCGGGTTATTCGAAGCCCGCGAGCCTGCCGCCGTACGCGATGAAGACCGATAACTGATTGAGTTCGGCCGACTGCGGACCGGTGGCTGGACCCACCGCCGACGCTCAACAGGGAGCGCACCATGAATGCTTTCTTGCAGAACTTTCTCGACTGGCCGTTGCTGATCTCGTCGATACCGTCGTTGCTGTGCACGGGCCTCGTCAACACGCTGGTGCTGTCGGTGTTTTCGACCGTGCTGGGGATCGTCGCAGGCATGATGCTCGCGTTGATGACGGTGTCGCATACGCGCTGGTTGATGCTGCCCGCACAGGTGTTCATCGACGTGTTTCGCGGCCTGCCGGCCGCGCTCGTGATCCTGCTGGTCGGCCAGGGACTCGCGCCAGTGGGGCTCGCGATCTTCGGACCCAATCCGTTTCCGCTTGCGATCGTCGCACTTGGGCTGATCTCGTCCGCGTATATCGCGGAGATTTTCCGCTCCGGCATTCAAAGCGTGGGGCGCGGGCAATTGTCAGCGTGTCAGGCGCTCGGCATGACGTACTGGAGCAGCATGCGCCACGTGATCGTGCCGCAGGGCGTGCGGCGCATCTTGCCGGCGCTTGCGAACCAGTTCATTTCGATCGTCAAGGATTCGAGTCTGGTCTATTTTCTCGGCCTGCTGACTTCGCAACGCGATCTGTTTACGATCGGCCAGAACACCTCGGTGAATACCGCGAACCTGTCGCCGCTAGTGGCCGCGGGGGTGGTGTATCTGCTCGTGACCGTGCCGCTTACGCACGCGATCAATCACATCGACCGCTGGACCAACCGTTATTCGAATCCGGCGCGCGGCAATTCCAGCACGGGATTGTCACGCCGGCAGCGCAAGGCGCAGGCTTCGGCCAATTCGACTGTCTCCGTCAGGGCCGGCATCGCCGATCAACATAACTAGCCTTCACAGGCAGGACACCAGCCACAATGGGACCCAAAGTAGAAACGGTCGCTGACGACACCACCTTGCCCGCGCAAGTCGATGTCGTCGTCATCGGCGGCGGCATTATCGGCGTGAGCACGGCCCTTTATCTGAGCGAGAAAGGATTGCAGGTCGCGCTATGTGAGAAAGGCCATATTGCGGGCGAGCAATCGAGTCGCAATTGGGGTTGGGTGCGCGTCACGCATCGCGACATGCGCGAGTTCGCATTGAGCATCGAAAGCCTGAAGCTGTGGCGAAAAATGGATGCGACGCTCGGTATCGACACCGGCTTCAATCAATGCGGCATCCTCTACATGACCGACGAGGATACCGTGATGGACAGTCATCACGTATGGCTCGACAAGGCGCGCAACGTAGCAGGAGACACGTTCGACACGCGCGTGGTCGACGGGAGTGCCGTTGCCGAACTGTTGCCGGGCGCGACGAAAGCGTTCAAAGGCGGACTCTACACACCCGGCGACGGCCGCGCCGAACCACAAAAGGCCGCACCTGCGATCGCGAATGCGTTGCGCAAACGCGGCGTCAAGATTCTGACACCATGCGCTGCCCGTGGCATCGAAACAAGCGCAGGGCGCGTCAGTGCCGTCGTCACCGAGCACGGTACGATTCGTTGCAACAGCGTCGTCGTCGCGGGTGGCGCGTGGTCGCGGTTGTTCTGCGGCAACCTGGATGTCGATGTACCGCAACTGCTGGTCAAGGCATCGGTGCTTCGCACCGAGCCGCTCGACGGCG
Organism: Burkholderia sp. OK233; assembly: GCF_900230185.1. GTDB lineage: Bacteria > Pseudomonadota > Gammaproteobacteria > Burkholderiales > Burkholderiaceae > Paraburkholderia. Next base: position 5,112,059 of record NZ_OCSR01000001.1, on the reverse strand, counting down.
GCCCGGCCTGTAGCGCGAGCAACAAGAAATTCGCGTTTCGCAAGCGCGCCGACGGCGGCTATACGATCGCTTTCGGCTTCCGCACCTATAGCGATCTCACGCCCGATTCATTTCGGCTGTTCTTCAAATATGTCGAAGCGTTGAAGAGCCAGTTGGGCTCTTTGCGTATCGGCATCGGCGCTCGCTTCTTCGATGAATTGCGCCGTCCACGTCATTGGGCGCTCGACCGTCCCACTGCGTTCGAAGCGGTCCGCACGCTCGATCCCGAACCGATCACCCGCTACACCGACGCCGGCTTGCGCGAGTTCACCAAGGTCTTCCCGCATCTGGCGCACGCGCGAATCGCGCAGCGCTGGGCGGGCTACATGGATGTGACGCCGGACGCGATTCCAGTGATCTCCGGTGTCGATACGGTGCCGGGCCTCTTTATCGGCACCGGCTTTTCGGGGCATGGATTCGGCATCGGCCCGGCGGCCGGAAAGCTGATGGCGGATCTGGTGACGAACGACACGCCGCTTGTCGACCCGCATGCGTTCCGCCTCAACCGGTTCAGCGACGGGACGAAGATCGTGATCGACGCGGGCTTCTAAGGCGATCTTTCATCGGAAGGAATAGCCGGTCATCACAAAGCCGATGTGACGCGTTTGCCATAACGTGATGTCATGGGCACCACAACAATTGCGGCGTTGTCGCCATTAAATAGACTCACTATATTGGGCTCAATGCGCATTACATCCACGATCTCTTTCGCCTAACCCTTTCGAGGACAAAGTCGTGATCAAGAAGCCCACGTTGCGCCCGCTTGCGGCGGTTCTGATTCTTGGTGTCGCGGGTCTGGTGCCTGCGTGTCTCACGCCCGTTTTTGCTGCGGGGAAGATTACCTTTGTTTCTCAAGGCGGCACGTACCAGGAAGCGCAGACCAAGGCGATCCTCGATCCTGCTGCGAAACTGCTGAACATTACCGTGAACCAGGACAGCATCCCGGATGCGTGGCCGCAGATCAAGGCCCAGGCCGCAACCGGTAAGCCGATCTGGGACGTGGTCGATACGCCGACGTCCAACTGCCTGCGCGGCGGTCACGAAGGCCTGCTGGAGAAGCTGGATTTCTCGAAGATCCCGAATGGGGCCGCGATGCCCGAGAAATACCGCACGCCGTATTCAGTCGCCTATGAGTTCTATTCGACGGTCATCGGCTACAACAAGAAGTCGTTGAAGAAAGTGCCGCAGAGCTGGGCCGATTTCTGGAATGTGAAGGGATTCCCCGGTACGCGCGCGTTGCGCAACGATCCGCAGACGGTACTCGAAGCCGCGCTTCTGGCAGACGGCGTGCCGCGCGATAAGCTTTATCCGCTCGATGTCGATCGTGCGTTCAAAAAGCTTCAACAGATCAAGCCGGACGTGACCGTCTGGTGGACGTCGGGCGGGCAGTCGGCACAATTGCTGCACGACGGCGAAGTCGACATGACGATGATCTGGAACGGCCGCGCGAGCGCTGTGCGCAAAGACAATCCCGATATCGACTTCACGTTCAACGATGGCATTCTCCAGAACACCCAGTTGTGCGTGCTGAAGAACGCGCCGAACCTGGCCGACGCGATCAAATTCGTCAACGCCGCTGTCTCGCCCGAATTGCAGGCGAACCTGCCGCTGTATATCGACTACGGCCCGGGTAATCCGGCTGCCTTCAAGACCGGCAAGATCGACGCGAAACGCGCGAGCGAGCTGCCGAGCTCGCCGGACAACGCGGCGAAGCAGGCGCTCATGTCGGAGGAGTGGTGGGCCTCGGACGCCGGCGTTCAGGCGAAGGCGCGCTGGCTCAAGTTCATGCAGTAAGGCGCAGGCCGGTCCCGACGCGCGCGGGTTCACGAGCTCGCGCGCACGTTTTGCCCACCCGTTCCGCACGTTTCAACGCCCGCGCAATCATCGAACGTGATCGACTATCTGATTCTCGGCGGCGGTTCGGCGGGCTGCGTGCTCGCCGCGCGCCTGTCCGAAGACGCCGGCAAGACCGTCTGTCTCGTCGAGGCCGGCCGCAATATCTCGCAGACGGACATGCCTGCTGCCGTGCGCAGTCGGTATCCCGGCCGCGCCTATCTCGACACGGCGAACATCTGGCAGCGCCTGAAGGCGCGCATGAGCGTGTCGGCGACGACACGACGCTACGAACAGGCGTGCCTGCTCGGCGGCGGCTCGGCGATCAATGCGCTGATGGCCAATCGCGGCGCGCCCGCCGATTACGACGAATGGCACGCGCTCGGCGCCCACGGCTGGAACTGGAACGCCTGCCTGCCGTACTTCCGCAAACTCGAATCCGATTGCGACTTCGACGGCGAGCTGCATGGCAAGAGCGGCCCGGTCCGCATCCAGCGCACGAACTGGGCACGCATCTCACCCTTCGTGCGCGCGGTGCTCGGCACGCTCGCCGCGCGTGGCCATGTGCGGCGCGACGATCAGAACGGCGCGTGGGCGGACGGCACGTTCATCGGATCGATCGCAGTGAGCGAGGCCGGCGAGCGTATCCCGACGTCGGTGTGCTATCTCGACGACGCTGTGCGCGCCCGTCCGAATCTCACGATCCGCACAGGAACGCTCGTCGAGCGGGTGCTGTTCGACGGCACGCGCGCAGTCGGTGCGCGCATCGTCAGCAGCGAGGGTAGCGAGGGCAGGGATGGCGCCAGCAAAGAACTGCGCGCCGCACATGTAATCGTCTGCGCCGGCGCGATCCACAGTCCCGCGCTGCTGATGAGAAGCGGCATCGGACCGGCCGCTGAGCTCGTCGCGCTCGGTATCGAAGTGCGCGCGGATAGGGCAGGCGTCGGCGGCAATCTGATGGAGCATCCATCGATCGCTGTTTCCGCAGTTTTGCCGCGAGCCTCCCGCACGCCATTGCCCGACGAGCATCACGAGCAGGCCATCGTGCGCTTTTCGTCAGGCATGCACGGCACCGTGCCCGGTGATATGCACGGTGCGATCCTGTCGCGTTCGGGCTGGCATTCGGTCGGCTACCGGCTCGGCACGATCTTCTTCTGGGTGAACAAGTCGTACTCGCGCGGCCGGGTGACGCTGACGTCGGCGAGTCCGCATAGCGAGCCCGCTGTCGATTTCAACATGCTGTCCGATGCTCGCGATCTCGAACGCCTGAAGCGGGCGCTGCGCTTCGGCGCAGAAACGCTCGCCGATCCGATGATGGCGAAGCATCGCAGTACGCTTCTGCCCTCGAGCTATTCGCCGCGTGTCGCGAGTGTCGCCGTGCCGGGTGCGTGGAATGCGTTGCAACGCGGCACGCTGAGCGTGCTGCTGGACATCGCGGGTCCGTTTCGCGCGTGGCTTGTGCGACGCGTGGTCACTCAGGGCGTGACGCTGAAAGACCTGCTCGCCGACGATCGTGCTTTGACGAGGTTCGTCACGCGCTCGGTGGGCGGCACCTGGCATCCGTCGGGAACCTGCCGGATGGGCGCCGCCGCCGATCCGCTCGCTGTCTGCGATGCGCGTGGCGCCGTGTATGGCGTGAACGGGCTTTACGTGTGCGATGCGTCGCTGATGCCGTCGATACCGTGCGCCAACACGAATATTCCGACCATCATGATCGCGGAGCGCATCGCGGATATGTTGCGTGGCCGCGCCTAGGCGACGTGCCGGATTGAGAAAGCGAAGGCGGCTCGTCAACCGCCGCGGCGCTCAGTTGCCCTCAGTCCCCATACCCCACGATGCCTTTCACCTCGAGAAACGCCTCGAGCCCCCACTCGGCGTATTCGCGCCCGTTGCCCGACTGCTTGTAGCCGCCGAAAGGCGAGCCGGCGTCCCACGACGGGTAGTTCAGGTACACGCTGCCCGCACGCAACCTGAACGCTACGCGCCGCGCGCGCTCGTGATCGGCGGATTGCACATAGGCAGCGAGGCCGAAGGGACTGTCGTTCGCAATCGCGATCGCATCGTCTTCGTCGCGATACGGCATGATGGCGAGCACGGGTCCGAAGATCTCTTCGCGCGCGATCGTCATGGACGGACGCACGTTCGCGAACACAGTAGGTTGCACGTAATAGCCACGCTCGAGACCATGCGGACGACCGAGACCACCGGCCACGACTTGCGCGCCCTCGTCGATGCCAGCCGCGATCAGCCGTTCCACGCGCTCGAACTGCACGCTGCTGACAACCGGCCCCATGGTCGTGCGCTCGTGGTCTGCAGGGCCGACGCGATGGGCTTCTGCCGCCCGCCGGGCGATCGCCACCGCCTCGTCATGGCGCGCCTCGGGTACCAGCATGCGCGTCGGTGCGTTGCACGACTGGCCGCTGTTGTTGAAGCACGAGTTGACGCCCGCCGTCACAGCAGCTTCAAAGTCGACGTCGTCCAGCAGGATGTTGGCCGACTTGCCACCCAACTCCTGATGCACGCGCTTGACGGTCGGCGCCGCGAGCTTCGCGATCTCGATGCCCGCGCGCGTCGAGCCGGTGAACGACACCATGTCGACATCGGGATGCGCTGCAAGCGCCGCACCGACGGTCGGTCCATCGCCGTTCACGAGGTTGAAGACCCCCGGCGGCACGCCCGCGGCGTCCAGGATCTCCGCGAACAGCAGCGCGTTAAGCGGCGTCACTTCGCTGGGCTTCAGCACCATCGTGCAGCCGGCCGCGATGGCGGGCGCTGCCTTGCAGACGATCTGATTGATCGGCCAGTTCCACGGCGTGATCAGTGCGACGACGCCCACGGGTTCGTGATTAATGAGCGTGGTGCCTTTTTTGCGTTGCCACGCGAAGGTTTCGCACGTGCGGATCAATTCGTCGAGATGCCGCCGTCCGATCCCCGCTTGCCACGCGTGCGCCATCGCGCGCGGCGCGCCCAGTTCACGCGAGATCGTGTCGCCCATCTCGTCATGACGTTCGAGAAAAACCTCGAGAATGCGGCGGATCAGCGCGAGACGCTCCGCGGGCGTGGTCTGCGAGAACGACGTGAATGCGCGTTTTGCCGCAGCGACCGCACGATCGATATCGGCGGGTGTGCCCATTGCCACTTCGGCGAACGCTTCTTCGGTGCAGGGATCGATGACGGGCAGGCGGGCCGTGCCCAACGGCTCGACCCACGCGCCGTCGATATAGAACTTCAGTGCATTGATCATGGGAGAGGTGGGTAGGAGGAGTTCAGGCTCGCGCCGCGCCGGAGCGGCGGCTCACCACGACGATCATCACGAGGCACAGCGTCAGCGCCGTGAGCATCGTGCTGATCGCGGCGATGGTCGGATCGATCTCGTCACGCAGCGTGACGAACATGCGGCGCGTCAGCGTCTGGTTAGAGCCGCCCGACACGAAGAGTGCGACCACCGTTTCGTCGAGCGCCTGAATGAACACGAACACGGCGCCGGAGATCACGCTCGCCTTGATCTGTGGCAGCGTCACGGTCATGAAGCTGCGAAAGCGATTCATGCCGAGGCTGCGGGCGACCATCTCCTGAGTGCGGTCGAAGGTGCGAAGATCGGCGCCGACCGAGATCAGCACATACGGCAGCCCGAGCATCGTATCCGCGAGAATCAGCCCGCCGAGGGTATTCACATAGCCGGCCTGCGAGTAGACGAAAAACACGCCCACCGCGACGATGATGATCGGCACCATCAACGGCAGCATCAGCAGCGTGCGCAGATAGCGCATGATCCAATGCGTGCCGTTCTGGATCGCATAGGCGGCGCACACGCCGAGCGGCGTCGCGAGCAGTGCGGCGCAGGTCGAGGCGGTCAACGTGGTGCGCGCGGCGTCGATCCACGCGGGGTTGTCGAAGAACGAGTGATACCAGCGCAGCGAATAGGCGGGCGGGGGGAAGGTCATGAAGCGCGTGTCGGAGAACGACAGCGGCACGACGATCAGCACCGGCACCATGAGGAACAGGAGGATCAGCACGACCGCCGCGCCGAGGACGATCCGTCCGAACGAGAGCTTTGTCATTTCGCGCCCAGGGTCTTTTCGAGTGGCACCACGCGGCTCGCGGCGTAGAAAATCGCGAACACGCAGATCAGCAGCACGACGCTCACCGCGCTCGCCGCGCCCCAGCTGTTATAGATCTCGACGTTGCGGCTCACCACCATCGACACCATGATCGACTTGCCGCCGCCCATCAACTCGGGCGTGATGTAGAAACCGAGGCACAGCACGAACACGAGGGTGACACCGGCGAACACGCCGCTCATCGAAAGCGGCAGGAACACGCGCATGAACACATGCAGCGGCGAGCCGCCGAGACTCGCGCCCGCCTGCGAGAGATTCGGCGGGATTTTCTGCATGGCCGAATACAGCGGCAGCACCATGAACGGCAGCAGGATATGAACCATGGCGATGATCGTGCCGAACTGGTTATAGGCGAGCTGCACCGGCCGGTCGATCAGCCCCGAGGCGATCAAGGCCTTGTTGACGAGGCCCGTGCGCTGCAGCAACACGAGCCACGCGTAAGTGCGCACCAGCACGCTGGTCCAGAACGGCAGGATGACCATGCCGAGGACGAGCGCGCTCAGCTTCGGTGACAGCGAGGCCGCGAAGTAGGCCACCGGATAGCCGAGCACCAGCGTGATGACGGTCACGATGATGCTTAGTTTGAACGTGAGCAGGAAGGTTTCGAGGTAGGCGCCCGAGAACATGCGCCGGTAGTTCTCGAGCGTGAAGCCGTCGTGATAGATCGACTGCCACGACAGCCAGGCGAGCGGCACGACGAGCAGCACGACGATCACGAGGAGCGCCGGCGCCATCAGGAGAAGCATCGTGCGATCTTCGCGCCGCTGGTAGCGCGTGGCAGGATCGGACTCGGTGGCCTGCATCAATGTGGGTCCTCGGAGCATCCGTTTGGCGGTCGTCATCATGCACCTACGGCGTCGAGAAACTGATACCACGCGGCGACGAGCCTCACACCCGGCGCGCGCAGCGAATGAAAAGGCACAGGCCGCAGACCAGGTGCGCCGAGCAGCGAAAGCTCAGGCGTCTCGCCGAGGGCGAGCGCGGCGGCATGCTGTCCGAGCAAGCTGGCCATCGCGACACCTGCTCCGTTATACCCCTGACAGAAGGTCGTGGCATCGTCGCTGCGCCCGACATGGGGCAGCGAATTGAACGTCATGCCGACATAGCCCGACCAGCGATACGCCACGCGCACGTCCGCGAGATCGGGAAAGAGCGCGACCATCGCCCGCTGCAGCCCATCGAAGCCGGTCGTCTGGCCTTCCTTGCCGAACGCGTCGCGGCCGCCGAACAGCATACGGCCATCCACCTTGCGGAACCACTTCATCATGCGCCGCGTTTCCGTGTAGCTGCGGCGTTCGACCATCAGGCGTGCGGCGAGATCGGCGGGCAGGCGCTCGGTGGCGATCATCGCGCTGCGGAACGGCACGAGTTCGCGCTGATACGGCGAGGTGGCCGGCGTGAGGTCCGAATAGGCATTGGTCGCGACGATCACCTGCTTCGCGCGCACCGTACCGCCTGGCGTGCGCAACGTCACGTGCGTATCGCCGGGCGCGCGGTGCATCTGCAGTACCGGCGTCGATTCATAAATCGGCACGCCGCGCAGCGTCATGCCGCGCGCGAGTCCGCGCACGTATTCGAGCGGCAGGATCGTGCCGGCGTCGGCGCTCAGCACACCGCCGACAAAACCCTTCGACCCCGTCTCGCGGTCCACTTCGGCGCGCGATAGCACGGTCATCGACGTATCGCCGAGCTGCGTGCGCACCCAGTCGGCTTCGGCGCAGATCGCCGCGAGCGCGCGCTCGGTGTGCGCGCAGCGCAGGCTGCCCGTATGCTCGAAGCGGGCCAGCGTGAGCCCGAACTCATCGACCAGCGATTCGACCACCCGCACGCCTTCATGCGCGAGCCGGTGCATGCGCTTCGCGGTATCGAGACCGTGCAACTGGTCGATCGTGGGAAACGACAGCCTGAATTTCGACGACACCACGCCGCCATTGCGCCCGCTCGCGCCCCATCCAACCAGGTTCGCGTCGAGTACGGCGCAACCGACGCCGCGTTTTTGCAGCGCATAGGCTGCGGCGAGACCCGAGTAGCCCGCGCCGATCACCGCGACTTCGACGTCGAGATCGCGCGCGAGCAGCGCGCCAACACTAACTGCCGCACCCGCATCGGGCGATGCGGCAGCAAGCGCTTGCCAGAGCGAGTCGGGCAGGGACGAGGGGCGTGCCGTCGGCGCGAGCATCGGCTCAGGCGGCGAGACGCGCTTCGGCTTCGACGGCGTCCGCGAGCGCGGCGAGCGTCGGGAACGTGAACGTCGGCGTCGTGACGGCCCCGGGCACCGGCGTCGCGCCGAAGCCGCTCTTGCCCTGACGGCGCTCGATCCAGCAGGTCGCATAGCCGAGTTCCGTGGCGACGCCGATGTCGTGGTACTGGCTTTGCGCGGTGTGCAGGATCTCGCCGAACTTGTAGCCGAATGCCGCCTGACGGCCGCGGTTGTATGCGAAGAATTGCGGATCGGGCTTGGCGACGCCGGTTTCGTCGCAGCAGACCGAGTCGTCGAACGGGTCGCCGAGCGTGTGCGCGTAGGCCGACAGTGCGACGCGGTCCGCATTGGTCATGGCAACCAGGCGGAAGTGTTTGCGCAGACGCTTGAGCGCGGCGACCGAATCCGCGAAGGCGGGCCATTCGAGCACGTCGCGCTGGAAGGCGGCAGCTGATTGCGCGTCGTCGGGCAGACCGAGTTCTTTCGCCAGCGACAGGTAGACGTTCGCCATTTCGTGGCTCGAGCGGCCCGGATGGGTCGCACGGCCGCGCATGTACGGCTCGAAGATCTGGTCGTCGGTCAGGTCCTTGGCTGCCGGGCCGCCGAGGCGCCGCACGGAGGCGAGCACGCCGCGCTCGAAGTCGATGAGTGTGCCGACGACGTCGAACGTCAGGACCTTGAAATCGGTGAGCTTCATGAAATCATCCTTTTGCAATTTGCTGTGAAAACGGGAGAGGGAGTGCCCCAAGCGTGGGCGGCTGAAAAATGAGTGGGATCAGGCCGGCACGACGATCGTGTCCTGCGGATCAAGAACGACGCTCATGGGCGCGCCCGGTTCCGGGATGCGCCGGCGCGCGTCGTGGCCGCCGGGCTGCCTGAGGCTGATGGCGGTGCCGTCGGCGAGCGTGGCGAACACGCGCAGGCTTTCGCCCTGGTACAGCACCTCGGTGACGTGGCACGACAGACGATTCACGCCGTCGCGCCGATCGCCGCCGTCGATTACGAGCTTTTCGGTCTGCACCGCGAGCAGCAGCTTGTCGCCGCGCGGCAGCGGATGCGCGGTGCGCAGAACCGTATCGCCGAGACGCACGGCATCGTCGCCGGCGCGCGTCACGGCGAGCAGCGTTGCCTCACCAATGAAGCTCGCCACGAACGCGTCGCACGGACGGTCGTAGAGCCGTTCAGGCGTGTCGATCTGCACGAGCCGGCCGTTCTTCAGGACGGCCACGCGGTCGCTCATGGTGAGCGCCTCGCGCTGATCGTGCGTCACATAGACGATCGTCGCGCCGAGCTTGCGATGCAGCCGCCGCAGCTCGATCTGCATGGTTTCGCGCAGTTGCTTGTCGAGCGCGGAGAGCGGCTCGTCCATCAGGATCAGTTGCGGCTCGAAGACCATCGCGCGGGCGAGCGCCACCCGCTGGCGCTGGCCGCCGGATAGTTGACCGATGCCGCGGCTCTCGTAGCCCGAGAGTTCGACCATCGCGAGCGCATCGGCGACCTTCTTCGCCCACGTCGCTTTGGGCTGACGGCGCGCGCGCAGCGGAAACGCCACGTTCTCGCCGACGCTCATGTGCGGAAAGAGCGCGTAGTTCTGAAAGACGATGCCGATGTCCCGTTTGTGCGGCGGCGCAAATGTAATGTCGCGCTCGCCGACCCAGACCGCACCTGAACTCGGCTGCACGAAGCCGCCGAGGATGCCGAGCAGGGTGGTCTTGCCCGACCCTGACGGACCGAGCAGCGAGACGAATTCGCCGGGGGCGATGTCGAGCGATACGTCGTCGAGGGCCACGACCGGGCCATAACGTTTCGCTGCCGATCGGATCGAAACACCTGTTTTCGCTCGTGCGTCCATTGCGTCCTGTCTCGCTGTAGAGGCCTGCGTTAGGGAAAATATAGGCCGCGTCATTATTGGCTGCAATTCCCAAATTGTTGGATAAGGCATAACATCAGGTCATGCCTAATCTTCGTAAAAAACTGCCGAGCGCCAATGCGCTGTTCGTGTTCGAAGCCGCCGCGCGCTGTGGCAACTTCACGCGCGCGGCGCAGGAGTTATATGTGAGTCAGCCCGCGGTGAGCCGCATGCTGGCGCGCATGGAAGACCATCTCGGCGTGCGCCTTTTCGAGCGCGTGCGTGGTGGGATCGAGCTGACTGAGAACGGCAAAATCCTCTACCGGAAGATCTCGGAAGGCTTCAATGGCATAGAAGGTGCGATACGTGAGATCGAGGCGCGTGCGACTGGAATTGAGTCCGTCACGCTGTCGGTGTCCACCGCGTTCACGACACACTGGCTGATGCCGCGCATGAGCCGGCTGAACCAGGCGTTTCCGAATGTCGATTTGCGGTTTCAGCTGATCTCGGGGCGAATCGGCGGCCCGCTCGTCGATGTCGATCTCGGCATGCGCTTTTTGCGCGAGGACGAGATCGGCGAGAACAGTGTGCTCGTGATGCCGGAGACGCTACTGCCGGTGTGCAACCGGCGCTATCACGAGACGGCCGCGACGCAGACGGGCCGCGAGCACGGCGACACCGTGATCGTCATGGACGACGGCGAACGTGGCTGGCATGAACGGTTCGCCACGTTCGCGGCACACGGGCGGCACGTAGCGAGCATGCTGAGCTTCAACGACTACGCCATCGTCGTGCAGGCGGCGCTGCTGGGGCAGGGGGTCGCGCTCGGCTGGCTCAACGTGGTGTCGCATTGGCTTCTCGAGGGCGCGCTGCTCCCGGCCGAGGAGGAACTGATCGTGACGAACCGGCGCTGCTGTCTGGTGTGGCCGGAGAATCGGCCGTTGCGGCCGGTTGCAGCGGATGTGCGCGACTGGATCATCGAGGAGACGCGTGCCGATGTGCGGGCTGTCGACCGCAATTATCCGAAGCTGGGACTGCGGCGTTTGCTGGCGGAGGTGGGCCTGGTGATCGGGTCGGCCCAGGACGAGCCGCGAAGGTCCAGACCAGCCACTTCTTGATCGCGTTGCGGAACGTCCACCACTCATTTTTCCAGCCGGCCCTGGTTTTCAAGGCCGAACTCCCCGACACAATCAGGCCAGATCGCGTCCCCCGGTTTCTTCGAGCATCATCACGGCACCGAGCGAAATGACGACACACGCGATCATGTACCATGCCGGCGCCATCGTATTGCCCGTTACCTTGATGAGCCACGCGACGACGAGTTGCGCCGTGCCGCCGAACACCGACACCGCCACGGCATACGCGCTTGCCAGATAGCCTGCGCGCACATGTTTCGGGAAGTTCTCCGGCATGAGCGCATACGCAGGCGCCGAACCCATCGTATAGAAGAACATCAAAAGGACGATCAGGCCGGTGACGACCGGCAGAGTCGGAAACTGGTTCATCAGCCAGAACGCGGGATACAGCAGCGCGATCAGCACCACGCGGCCAAACACGGTCAGCGGCTTTCTACGGCCCATGCGGTCCGACAGCGCGCCCCAGATCGGGCACATTAGCAGCGAGACGCATGCGGCGCCAATCGAGACCAGCATTGACAGCTTGGGCGGCATCTTCAGATACTGAATCGAGTAGGTGGGGATGTAATACATCAGCACGTAGGTCGCGACGGTCATGCCCATGATCGCGAAGACGGTCAAAAACCATTTGCGCACCAGGACCGGTTCGAACCGCGAGTGCACCGTTTTGACGGGCTCGTCGTCCACGATATGCCGGCGCAGATACACGCCCACGGGCATGATCAACGTGCCGGCCAGAAACGGAACGCGCCATCCCCAATCGAGCAGTTGCGGACCAGTCAATTGATAGGTGAGCACCGCAGCCATTCCCGAGCCGAGCAACGCGGCCGCGCCTTGGCTCGCCAGTTGCCAGCTTGCGCGAAAGCCACGCCCTTTTGCGGAGCCGGTTTCCAGCAGCGTCGCGGTGGCCGCGCCAAACTCGCCGCCCTGCGCAAAACCCTGCACGAGGCGCGCCATCACGATCAACACAGGCGCGGCGATGCCAATCGTCTGGTAGGTCGGCATGAGACCGATCATCGCGGAGCCGACGGCCATCAGGAAGATCGTGAGCGTGAGCGCAGCCCGGCGCCCGTGCTTGTCCGCGTAATGGCCGAGCACGAAGCCGCCGACGGGCCTGGCCACGAAACCGATCGCGAACGCCGATAGCGCCAGCAGCGTCGACACGACGGGATCTTGCGACGGAAAGAAAAGCTTGGCGATGGTCAACGCGAAAAAGCTGTAGACCGTGAAATCGAAGAATTCCAGCAGATTGCCGATGACGGCCGCCACGACAATGCGGGTCTGCGAAACCGCCATCGTGCCGGACGACGTAAGAGGCTGGGTTGACATGGTTTAGGTCCTCACCGTAGGTGTATTTATGATGGTTCTGTCTGCGCTTTCTGATGCGCGCTTAGACTTTCGACGCAAGAAACCGCTCGACCAGGCGCGTCCAGAATGCCGCGCCGACGGTCAGGTTGTCGTCGTTGAAGTCGTACTTCGCGTTGTGCAGCATGGGTGTGTCCTTGCCATTGCCCACGCGCAGGAAGCAGCCCGGCTTCTCCAGCAGGTAAAAGGCGAAGTCCTCGCTGCCCGCGATCGGACCAAAGCCGTCGACCACGCGTTCGTCGCCCACCAGTTCGCGTGCGACCTGCAACGCGAATTCAGTCTCCTGCGCGCTGTTGACCAGCACCGGGTAGCCCGGCACATAGTCGATATCGACGCTGGCGCCGTGCGCTTGGGCATGCGCGTTGGCGAGCGCCCGGATGCGTGTTTCGAGCAGCTTGCGCACGTCGGGATCGAACGAGCGCACGCTCAGCTGAAGGCGCGCCGTTTCGGGGATCACATTGGGCGCGTGTCCCGCATTGAACGCACCGATCGTGACCACGGCAGGCTGCATGGGATCGACGTTGCGCGACACGACGGTCTGCAGCGCCGTTACGAGTCCTGCGCCGATCACGAGTGGATCGGTGGCGAGATGGGGGCGCGCAGCGTGACCGCCGCGGCCGTGGATCGTGATGTCGACGGTATCGCATGCGGCCATGAACGGACCGCTGCGGAACATGAACGTGCCCGCCGGTGCGCCGGGATGATTGTGCAGGCCGAAGATGGCCTCGCAGGGGAAGCGCTCGAACAGACCGTCGGCGATCATGCGTTGTGCGCCGCTATCCGTGCCGGTTTCCTCGGCGGGTTGGAAGACGAGATGAACGGTTCCGTCAAAGCGGCGCGTGCGCGCCAGATGCCGCGCTGCACCAAGGACCATCGCCGTGTGGCCGTCGTGACCACATGCGTGCATCTTGCCCGGGTGAACGCTGGAATAGGGCAGGCCCGTGGCCTCGGTGATGGGCAGGGCGTCCATATCGGCGCGGACGGCAATGGCACGCGACCCCGTTCCCGACTTCAGCGACGCGACCATGCCCGTTCCGCCCAAGCCGCGTGTCACTTCGTAACCCCAACTTTCGACCGCTTCGGCGACAAGATCCGATGTCTGGAACTCCTGGTAAGCCAGTTCAGGGTGCTGGTGCAAACGGTGACGGATGCCGCGCAGTTCATCGTTCAGATCGCTGGTTTCGTCGAGCGTGCAAAAGTGCTGGGTATTGGGCATTTGGATTGACGTGCATATAGAAAGCGAAGCGTCAGTATTTCGTTGCAAAAACGTGCGATCAATGACGTCTTTAGGTCGATAATGTTGACTTGAATGTCAACAGTCCAGAAAGCATGTCAACTGACGCAGATATCTCCCTGCAAGGCGCCCTGAATCCGCGCAGCCTCCGCTATCTGCATGAAATCGCCGTGCATGGCGGCGTGCGGGCGGCCGCGGACGCGCTCGGCATCAATGCGTCGGTGATCAGCCGGCAGGTGACGCAACTGGAACGCGCGCACGGTGTGGCGCTGCTCGAGCGGCAGGGCCGGCGCGTGACGCTCACGGAAATCGGCCTGAGTCTCGTCGATCACTTTCGTGAAAGCCGGCGCCGCGACGCGGAGATGCTGGTGCAACTGGAAGACTATCGGGGGCTGCGGCGCGGACGGATCGGTATCGGGTGCGGCGAGGGGTTTGTCGGTAATCTGATGGCGATCGTGCTCGAGCGGTTTAGCGCGCAGTTTCCGGATATCGTCGTCGATCTGCATACGGGCGCGACGTCCGAAATCATCGCGATGGTTCGCAACGATGAGGTCGATCTTGGCCTATGCGCGGGCGGGGCGAGGGACCCGGCGATACGCTCGCGCACGTTTCGCGCCGCGCCGTTCTGCGCGTTCGTGAGCCCGCGTCATCCGTTGGCGGGCCTTCAGCGGATCCGCTTCGAGCAGCTTGCCGATGCCCGCCTGATTTTCATGCCGCCGCGTTTCGGCGTTCAACAGTACGTCGACTCGATCATTCGCGCGGAACGGCTCAGCCTGACGCCGGCTTACCGGTGCGATATGTTCGCTGCGGCGCAGGCGATTGCAGCGGCGGGTCTTGGCGTCGCGTTCATGTCGACCGATGCCGCGCGGCAATATCTCGACGCGGGCAAACTCGTTGCGCTTGAGATCGATCATCCGATTGCACGCGATTTCAGCAGCCAGGTGATACGGCGGGTTGGCCGGCGTTTGTCGCCTGCTGCGGAATTCTTGTGGAAGCAGTTGGTGGGGGCGATGCAAAGAGGCTGGGCGGCGGCTGGGAAAGGTTGATGAAAAGAGTGGGAGTTTTGCAGATGCGACGCGCATTCACCAGCGGGGTGAAAGCGCGGAGCCGAAGAGGCCGTTTCGGTGAGCCGGTACGCGGGTTGCTGTTCATGAGTCCTGTCTCCTCCGGGAATGTCGTGTCGGGCAGGTGGCTGCCCACGATGTACGGCGTCGCTGTTCCGCGCTGCGGCGGCGTCTCTTCAGGTCGGGCGTGCGCCGCAAGAACGCCTGATGATCAATGGCACCTCGGCCCTCACGTGCGCCTTCGCCAGACGTTCGCCAGACGTTCGCCGGCCATGATTCGCAACAACCTCGCGGCGGCTTCGAGCGGGCTCCCCAAAAAAATCGGATCATTCGGTAAGCCATAGGACGTGCAGCGCATCCAGCTACGTCGCAAGAGACCGATACTGCATGAAATTTACGGCCGTAGAGGGCATTTCTGTATCCACGTTATTCGGGATTTTCAGAACGCAGAGCGCAAGGCGGCGCTCAAGCCGGCCGATACATTGCCCGCTTCAGGGCAATGAAGCGATTAACCCGACGGGATTCTTTGTGCAGCCCAGCAGGTGCATATCAATCCTGCCCGACCTTGATAGGAACTGAAAATCATGCATTGGATAGTTTTCTGCACCGATAAACCTGGTGCCGTAGCCCTTCGCGAAGCCAACACCCCGAAACATCGCGCGTATCTGGAGAGCGGGCCGATCACGCTTGTCACATCCGGTCCATTGGTGGACGACGCAGGCGAGAACAAGATCGGCAGCTTCTTTCTTGTGGAAGCGCAAGCACGCAGCGAAGTCGAGGCATTCAATCGCAATGACCCGCTCTTCGGAGCTGGGCTTTGGGACGAAGTCCGGATTCACCGTTTTCATCGCCGGGTGGGTTAGACGATTGACAAGCAGCGTGCGCCGATGAGCCGCGAGATGCGCACGAGTGCTTGCGCGTGGCGTACGGCGGCGGCAATCGGACATGCCAGATCTGGACCTTCCGCCAGATACAACGCAAGCTCATGAATCCGGCACGTTGAAGTGTAGGAATGCGGCAGACATAAAGTCCCAAAAAAATATGAAATGTTCTGAGCAGGCATTCACGTTGGACTGGGTCCGGATCAGTCTCGACGCGCCCAACCGGTGCTTCTTTTAAGAACGATTAAGGGCTTTGCCAAGGACTCTGCTAAAACCCGTCGATAGACTGGATGTCAGCTTTTCTCGCACTTCAGTGCAAGTGCGACATGTGTCCCCATGTTCACTAAATCTTTAGGACGTACAAAGCCATGGCAAATCCGAAACTTGAAGTCCTGACACCTGCAAACTCGCAGATCATCTTCATCGACCACCAGCCGCAAATGGCCTTCGGGGTCCAGTCCATCGACCGTCAGGTACTTAAGAACAACGTAGTAGGACTCGCGAAAGCAGCGCGGGTGTTTAACATTCCCACGACCATTACGACAGTGGAATCCGAAAGTTTTTCGGGATATACGTACCCCGAGTTGTTGGACGTGTTTCCAGGGCACAAAGTGCTCGAACGCACGTCCATGAATTCGTGGGATGACCAGAAGGTTCGTGACTCGCTTGCTGCAAACGGCCGGAAAAAGGTCGTGGTGGCAGGTCTGTGGACAGAGGTTTGCAACAACACGTTTTCGCTATGCGCCATGGACGAAGGTGACTACGAAATCTATATGGTCGCCGATGCGTCGGGCGGCACCTCGAAGGAGGCGCATGATTATTCGATGCAACGCATGATTCAGGCCGGGGTGGTTCCGGTGACCTGGCAACAGGTGCTGCTCGAATGGCAACGCGATTGGGCGCGCAGAGAGACTTACGACGCAGTCATGGCGATTGTCAGAGAGCATTCGGGTGCGTATGGGATGGGTGTGGACTACGCCTACACAATGGTGCACAAAGCTCCCCAGCGCACGGCGGGGCCGCACGAGGTTCTGGCAGCGGTGCCTGCAAAGAAGTAAACCGTCGTATTACGTCGTCCGGCGGGGCGGCTGAGCGCCCGCTCCCCATGAATAGCTCCGCGTGAAAAGCGGAGCGCTCCCTATGAGGATCGCCATGACTTCCCATACTTCCGCGCTGACGCCGGCCGAAGTTGTATTCTTCAACGGCAAGATTGCCACCCAGGACGACAAGCGCTCTTTCGCCGATGCGCTCGCCGTCGCGAACGGCCGCATTATCGCTTCGGGATCTCGTGACGCCGTGATGCGGCACGTGAACGACAACACGCGGCAGATCGACCTCAAAGGCCGCACTGTCATTCCCGGTCTGAACGACTCTCACCTGCACATCATTCGCGGCGGGTTGAACTTCAATATGGAGTTGCGCTGGGACGGCGTGCCGTCGCTCGCGGACGCGCTCGACATGCTGAAGAAGCAGGTGGCCCGCACGCCGGCGCCCCAGTGGGTGCGCGTGGTGGGCGGCTGGAACGAATTCCAGTTCGCCGAGCGGCGCGCTCCGACGCTCGAAGAAATCAACGCGATTGCGCCGGACACGCCCGTTTTCATCCTGCATCTGTATGACAGCGCGCTGTTGAATGCGGCAGCGCTGCGGGCCGTCGGCTACACGAAGGACACGCCCAATCCTCCAGGCGGCGAGATCCAGCGCGACAAGCGCGGCAATCCAACAGGCATGCTCATCGCGCGGCCGAACGCCGGGCTGCTGTACGCCACGCTGTCGAAAGGCCCGAAGCTCGCGCTGGAGGATCAGCGCAATTCCACGCGTCACTTCATGCGCGAGCTCAACCGCCTCGGCGTGACGAGCGCGATCGACGCGGGCGGCGGCTATCAGGCCTATCCGGACGACTACGCCGTGATTATGGACATGGCGAAGCAAAACGAACTGACCGTGCGGATTGCGTACAACCTGTTCACGCAAAACGCCAAAAAGGAGATCGAAGATTTCGCGAAGTGGGTGAAGATGACGAAGCCCGGCGAGGGCGACGATTTCCTGCGCGTCAACGGTGCCGGCGAAATGCTGGTGTTTTCGGCCGCCGACTTCGAAGACTTTCTCGAGCCGCGGCCGGATCTGCCGGACACGCTCGAAAACGAGCTGGAAGCCGTCGTGAAGCTGCTGGTGGCGAACCGCTGGCCGTTCCGTCTTCACGCGACGTACAACGAGTCGATCGAGCGCTTCCTGAATGTATTCGAGCGCGTGAACGCCGAGATTCCGTTCAACGGACTGCGCTGGTTCTTCGACCACTGCGAGACCATCACGCAACAGAATATCGACCGTGTGCGCGCGCTCGGCGGCGGCATTGCGATCCAGCACCGGATGGCCTATCAGGGCGAGTACTTCATCCAGCAATATGGTGAAGAGGCTGTGAAGCGCACCCCGCCCATTCGCCACATGCTGGATGCCGGACTGCCCGTTGGCGCGGGGACGGACGCGACGCGCGTCGCGAGCTTCAACCCGTTCGTTTCACTCTACTGGATGGTGTCGGGCAAGACGGTCGGTGGCACGGCAATGTATTCCAGCGAGAACCGCCTGGACCGGATGGAAGCGTTGCGCCGCTACACGGTAGGCAGCGCATGGTTCTCGAACGAGGAAGAGCGCAAAGGCGCGCTGGTTCCCGGCCAGTTCGCGGATTTCGCGGTACTCAGCGAAGACTACTTTACCGTCGACGAGAGCCGCATCAAGTTCCTGACCTCGGCGATGACGGTGGTGGGTGGCAAGGTTGTGTATGCCGACGATGAATTCGCGCCGCTCGCACCGCCCGACCTGCCGGTTAGCCCCTCGTGGTCGCCGGTCGCGGAATTCGGCGGCTATAGCCGTTACAAACCGACGGCGGTGGCGTGCGTGGATGGCTGTGTGAATCTGTGCGGCGTGCATGCGCATGCACATGGTTGGGCATGGCGTAAAAACGTGCCTGTCAGTGACGCGAATGGATTTTGGGGCGCACTGGGTTGTAGCTGTTTCGCGTTCTGATAGCCACGGGTTCGTTCCACGAAGCGAGCGAGAACCACCATGCCGTGACTCAGCCGGCGCGCCGCATGCGGCTTACATCACGCACAACGGGTCCTGGACGCCGCCCGCTTGCGATGCGCTTTCGGCTCGCAGATCGATGCCTGCCGAAGGGGACGTCTGACACGGAGGGCTGACATGACGACAACCATTGCCGGAGTCGAGATTCCCGACAGTGCGATGACCCGGGCAGCGACCAATCAGATTCGAGGCACGGCGTCTGCGTTGATGTTCCGTCATGCGCTAAGGGCGTTTCTGTTCGGCGCGTTGACCGGGTATCGTGGGAAGCTGACGTTCGACGAGGAACTGCTCTACGTCGGCGCGATGTTTCACAACGCCGGTTTGAATGTGCAGCACCAGAATTCTCCATACCGGTTTGAGGTAGATGGCGCGAATGCGGCACGTGAGTTCCTGCGGCAGCACGGAGCCGCCGAGAGCGTGATCGCTGAGGTATGGGAGGCGATCGCGTTGCATACGACGCCGGGTATTCCCGAGCACATGTCGCCGCTCGTCGCGCTGGTGAGCGCCGGGGTGCAAATGGATGTACGCGGCGCCGGCTACGACGAATTCACTGCGCAACAGCGCGACGAAATACTGCAAGCCTATCCGCGCGAATGCGGATTCAAGATGAAGATCATCGAAGCCTACGCACGTGGCATGGAGCATCGTCCGGAGACGACGTTCGGCACGGTGAACGCCGATGTGCTGGATCGATGGGACCCGAACTATCGCCGGTTGAATTTCTGCGGACTTGTGCTGGGATCGAACTGGCCGACTTGACGCGGTGCGACGCGAAGTTCGGGCGCCTGCCTTCGCGGCGGGTACGAACAGCGGACGCGAACCGCGTGCACGATGAAGGAGGGCGGCTGATATCGCTGGCGCATGTCTTTCGTCTTGTGGGGAAACGCACCCGCGGCTCCGACCCGATAATGGAGCGAGGTCATAGGACACGCGCCCAACGGGATCATCCGCACCATCGCACGTTCGTGCTCCAGACTGTGTTGCCTCAGCCACCAACCAGCGCAAACAGGGTGTAGCGGCCGGGGCCCGCGATCGCGATCGTGCCGAACAGAACCAGCAGCATCCACGCAAACTGAGCTTGCTGGGGCGTCCATTCCGGATGCACGCGCACCAGCGCGATAGCCGTGAGGACCATCAGAGGCAGCGCCGCAAAGCGGGTCGCGAGGCCGGCAATCACAAAGACGGGACACACCACCTCCGCGAAGATCGCGAAGCAAATCGTCAGCTTCTTACCGAGATGAAACGGGTCTTCAATCGCCGCCGCTTCGCTCGTGAAGTGCCTCAACTTGGGCAAGCCGTGGATGATCATCACCACGAGACTCGCCCCGATCCGCAAATACAGCAGACCCAAATCGGTGGCGCTTGCGGTGAGCTGAGCCAAAGTTACTCCCATTGTCGATCGTCCCCGTATCCGGCATTAATCGTTGACGCAGGCGTTCAGCGAACCAGTCGGCGACTCCGCCGACGGCCGGTACCGGCTTTGGCCGCCAAACCCGCCGACTGCATGCGTGCCACGAGGGTTAATGGTTCGCGAGCAGCATCTAGGTCCGACTACACGTTACTCAATTCGAACCCTTAAAGCCATGAAACAGGCCTGAAATGTTATTAAGCGCCATGGGCAAGCGGAGCCTCCGTGCGGACCGACTCCGGTCTGAAGCACGGCACACCGTTACGGCGCCAGCGTTTCAGGCCGTGCGTGGCGAGGAGGTCACCGAAGCGATTCCGATGCATTCGGATGCCCGTTCAGGGTAATTGAACGTCGCCGAACTTTTCCAGTAGTTAGGGTTAACTGCGACATTCATATGCTTTGACATCCAATTGATTGCAAATTATTATGCAAACGATTGCATTGAAACGGAGATGACCCGTGACAGATTCAAACCATCTGAAGAACATCGTCGACGACGCCGCTTCGATAACCGCGGTTGTCAAGGCGGCAATGAGCCGGACCGACAATCCCCGGCTCAAGGAGATCGTCGACGCGCTGGTGGAGCACGGCCACGCCTTCCTGAAGCAGGTGAAGCTGACCGACGAGGAATTCGAGAAGGGCCTTGATTTCGTGAGGGCGGTCGGTCTGGCTTGCAACGACAAGCACAACGAGGTCGTTCTGCTCGCTGACGTGCTGGGTCTATCGACCCTGGTTACGTTGCTGAATAACTCGGACGCAAGCGGTCGCACGCCGGGTGCCCTGTTGGGGCCGTTCTACCGGGGGGACTCGCAGCAGTATGCGAATGGTAAAAGCATCGCATGCGAGAACTCACCCGGCGCGCCGCTCTTCGTGGACGGCCGCGTGCTCAACACCAGGGGTGAGCCTATTGCCAACGCCAAGGTCGACGTCTGGCAGGCGTCGCCAGTCGGCCTGTATGAAAACCAGGACTCGAGCCAGCCCGACAAGAACCTGCGCGGTCACTTCTACACCGACAGCGAGGGGCGTTTTACCTGCAAGAGCGTGCGCCCAGCCGGCTACCCTGTGCCCACCGACGGGCCGGTAGGCGTGCTGCTCGAAAAGCAGAATCGTCACCCATTCCGGCCAGCGCATCTGCACTTCGTCATCATCGCGGAAGGCTACGCAACCCTGGTCTCGCAAGTGTTCGCCGATGACTCGGAGCACTTGAATTCCGATGTGGTGTTTGGTGTCAACCGTCGTCTCGTCGGCACGTTTCAGCGCCACGATTCCGGTACGGGCCCGAAGCAGGACGTAGACAGGCTGTACTACACGCTCGAGTACGACTTCGTCCTTGCCGAAGGCACGCCGACCTACCCAACGCCCCCCATCAAGTAAAGAAGAGGTCTCACGTGTCCAACACACTTTCAGGGAAGGTCGCGGTCATCCTGGGCGGAACCGGAGGTATCGGCACTGCTGCAGCCCACCGTCTTGCGCAAGCTGGCGCCCGCGTCGTAGTCGTCGGTCAGCATGACCTGGCCCGAGCGCAGCGCGTGGCCGACGATCTGCCGGGCGAGGGCCACACCGCGGCGCTCGCGGCCATTACCGCGAGCGCGAGTCTGAACGCGCTGGCCGGGTTGGTGCGCGACCGGTATGGACGCGCGGATATTCTCGTGAACACGGCAGGCTTCACCCAGCCCGTCAAGCATTCCGACCTGGATGCGCTCACCGACGAACTGATCGATGAGATTCTGAAGGTCAACTGGCGCGGACAATTCGCGGCCATCCGCGCTTTTCGCGAGCTGCTCGACGCGTCGGGGGACGGCCTGGTCGTCAACGTTTCCTCGATTTCCGGCGCGACGGGCAATGGCAGCAACATCGCCTACTGCGCGGCCAAAGCCGGGCTTGATGTGATGGCGGCGTCGCTTGGCCGCGCGCTTGCCCCTCGCATTCGTGTCCTTAACGTATCCCCGGGGGTGGTCGACACGTCGTTCGTTCCCGGCCGTGGCGTTGACTTCAACGACAAGGTCGCTGCCACCACGCCACTGGGCCGCATCGGGACGCCGGACGATATCGCAGCGGCCATCGAAGCCTGCGCCACTCATCTGAAATTCAGCACTGGGGTGACCATCGTCGTGGACGGTGGCCGTCGCCTGAACTAGTTACAGCGAGGTCTGACATGCATTCCCGCAAGACCATCATCACCTGCGCTGTAACAGGCAATATCACCAAACCGGAGCAGCATCCGCGGCTGCCGATCACACCCGGGCAGATCGCGTCCGCCTCGCTCGAGGCGGCACGCGCCGGCGCGGCCGCCGTTCACATCCACGTGCGTGATCCCGAGACGGGGCGACCCTCGATGGATGTGGCGCTTTACCGGGAAGTCATCGAGCGCATCCGGGCGGTGAATGTCGATCTCATCATCAATCTGACCACGGGCCCTGGCGGCCGCTTTATCCCGAGCGACGGCGACCCCAGAGTCGCGGCGCCAGGCACCACATTGCTGCCGCCGGAAAAGCGCGTCGAGCATATTCTCGAACTCAAGCCGGACATCTGCAGCCTCGATCTGAACACGATGAATTCCGGCGGCGACGTTGTCATCAATACACCTAAGAATGTCACGCGCATGGCCCACGTCATCCGCGAGGCGGGCGTCAAGCCTGAGCTTGAGATTTTCGACTCTGGTGACTTGCACCTCGCGTTGGACCTGATCAAGGAGGGCGTTCTTGACGGACCGGGGCTTTGGACCCTGGTGATGGGCGTCAAATACGGCTTCTCGGCCAGTCCGGAAACGCTTCTCTACGCGCGTAACCTGCTGCCCCGTCACGCCGTCTGGTCGGCTTTCGGTGTCGGCCGTTTCGAATTTCCGATCGTCGCCCAGTCATGGTTGGCGGGCGGCCATGTCCGGGTCGGACTTGAAGACAACATTTACATCGCCAAAGGTGTGCTCGCCGAAAGCAATGCGGAACTGGTTACGCGTGCACGCGACATTGTGCATTCGCTCGGAGGCGAACTGGCGACCTGCCAGGAGGCTCGCGAGCTTCTGGGGCTGAGCCGATGAGCGCGCTTCAGGACGCGTCGGTATTCGGCGCGCCAACAGTGGATCCGAGCGCTTACATCGCCCATGGCACGACGCTTGTCGGCGACGTGACCATAGGTCGCCAGTCGTCCGTTTGGTACAACTGCGTGCTGCGCGGCGACGTCCAGAAAATTGTGATCGGCATGCGCACGAACATCCAGGACGGTACGGTCATCCACGGCACGACCAACGGTCTGCCCGTGATCATCGGCGATGACGTGACCGTTGGCCATGGCGCGATTTTGCACGCCTGCACCATAGAAGACACGGGGTTTGTCGGATTCGGTGCGCGCGTACTCGATGGGGCCGTCGTTAAGTCAGGCGGCATGCTGGCCGCAGGGGCGGTCCTCACGGCACGCAAGGTCGTGGGTGCGGGTGAGTTGTGGGCGGGAAATCCGGCGCGCCTGTTGCGCACGCTTAGTGACGAAGAATTCGAGGGAATGGCAGCGTCTGCTACCCGCTACGTGGCACTTTCCGAGCGTTACAGAACCGCCCGACCTGTCATCTTGACCTTTTAGGAAATAAAAAAAATGAAAACAGTTCGTGTATTGGAAAAGAGCGCCGATATCGACTCGCTCGATCTGCACATTGGCGCGCAAGATGCGCCGGACGTCCACTTTGCCGAGTGTCTCGTGCGCGTGGTGAGTGCCGCGGTGAATCCAAGCGACGTGAAGGCCGTGCTGGGCTTCATGCCGCATGCGGTGTGGCCACGCACGCCGGGGCGGGATTATGCTGGCATTGTTGTCGAGGGGCCTGAGGAGATGCTCGGAAAGGAGGTGTGGGGCAGTGGCGGCGAGCTGGGTATCCGGCGCGATGGCACGCATGCGGGCTATCTCGCTGTGCCCGTGGGCAGCGTGCGCGCCAAGCCGGGCAATCTGACCATGGAGGAGGCGGGCGCGATCGGCGTCCCATTCGTTACCGCCTTCGAAGGACTGCACCGAGCCGGAGGGGTGGAACGAGACGACGTTGTCCTCGTGCTGGGTGCAAACGGGAAGGTGGGGCAAGCAGCAATACAACTTGCGACTCAGGCTGGGGCGAAGGTGTTTGGTGTCGAACGCACGAATGCGCCGTACATCGGCCATGCGAACGCCGACGTCACCATGATCGACGCCTCGTCGAAAAACCTCGACGAGGTGGTTCGTCAATTGACGGATGGCCACGGCGCGGACATCGTGTACAACACGGTTGGCAGTCCATACTTCGAAAAGGCCAACAAGGCCATGGCGGTGCGAGGGACGCAGATTTTCATCTCTACCATCGAACGTCCGGTGCCATTTGACATCTTTACGTTCTATCGGGGGCAGCACACCTATGTCGGTATCGATACGCTCGCACTCGACAGCACGGAAGGCGCGCTCATTCTCGATGCGTTGCTGCCGGCTTTCGAGCGGGGCACGTTAAAGCCGTTTCCCATCGTGGAGAATTTTGTCTTCGATCTCTCCGACGCAGCGCTCGCGTATCAGGCCGTTTTTCGCGGCGCGGCTAACCGGGTTCTGCTCAAGCCATGAACGTAACCCGCTTTGACGAGGCGCCCGAATATTTTCCGCCCAACCACTTTTCGATGCGGTGCGTCCGTCTTCAAGGCCATGAAGCCGGACCGGCAGAGTCGCTGTGGCTAGGCGTTTCGACAATCGAGCCGGGTGGCTACACCACATCGGACGCGTCTCCCGTTGAAAAACATTATGTGGTGCTGGAAGGTGAAGTCATCGTGATGATCGATGAAGGCGAGGCTATTCTCGCGGCGTTCGATTCGTGCCGCATTGCGCCGGGAGAACGGCGCGCATTGCACAACCGTTCCCGCAGTCCGGCGAAGGTTCTGCTTGCGATGCCGTTTCTGCGGCCTGAGCACTGCTGATGAACCGGCAGGCAGTGGCAACCGTTGGCGTGCTTTCTACGGCGCCCCGCAGAGGTGGCATGTGATCGACTCCACCTGTGTTTCGACGGATTTACGGCTTGGCGCTGGTGAGCAGCGGCATGCCCAAACCGCCGCTGTCGGGTGCTTTCTCTATGTGCGGCAAGGCGGCGTGTGGATAACGGCAGGGCGACGCGCGTACTGTGTGACACCAGGCAATGGCATCTGGCTTCCGCCGTCCGTCACACATAGCGTCTCCGCCGTGTATGAAGCTGATATTTGCGCGCTTCGAATCGATACCGGCCTGAGCGCCGATTTTGTACCGGCAGCGCGCGTTCTAAACTGCTCCGACGTATTGATCGCGATATTCTCGGCGACTCAACGATCGATTATCGAACGCTCATATGCCGCGGTCGTGGCTCTGCTAGCCGATGAACTGCGCGCGGAGCCTGAAATTGCTGGGCATTTTGCTGTTCGCATGCCGTCATCGGGAAGCCGCGTCGCGGCGCTATGCGAGGAGCTGCTCATGCATCCAACCAGGGATATGGCGCTCGAGGAAGCGGCAAGCCGGGCCGGAGTCAGCTGCCGTACCTTGAGCCGGATCTTTACCAAAGAACTGGGCGCGAGTGTCGGCCGATGGCGCCGGGAGGTGCAGGTAGGGGCGGCGATGTGCGCACTTGTACACGGGATTTCCGTGGCGGAGACGGCCCGTGTTCTCGGATTTACATCGAGTGCGTTTTCGACGTTCTTTAAATCACGGATCGGCAATGCGCCGCGCGAATGGCTCGCGCTTCAACGCATCAGGCCGCCTGAGCGAAGCGCTTCAGGTTGAACCTTAGCGCTTCTGTGCTTACTCCGGAGAAGCGGGCGCGGTTTTCGGTGCTCTCGCTCGTAGCGGTGCGTTGCGTGGCATGGCAGTCGAGCCGCGAACCATCAGTTCGGGAGGGAGCGTAATGCGGTGTGGGGCCGCGCCGGGCGCCGCGATCATCCCGAGCAGCAGTCTTGCGGCCTGGCGGCCCATTTCGCGGTGCTGGATGCGCAGCGTAGTTAATGGCGGATGGAGCATGTCGAGAAGCGGCATGTCGTTGTGACCGATGAGCGAAATATCTTTCGGACACACCAGACGTTGTTCCGCAAACACGTCATAGCATCCCAGCGCGATCAGGTCATTGGCGGCAATGATCGCAGTCACGCTTCTGTGCTCCTTCAACAACTGGTCGCAGGCCACCCGGCCCGCTTCACGGGTGAACTCGGCGGCCTCGAGGATAACGGTCGCGGTCAGGCGATGCTGCTGCGTCGCCATCTGGAAGCCCTGGATTCGCGAGAGCCCGGTTGCCAGGCGCTCAGGGCCGGCGAGATGTGCAATTCGCTTGTGCCCCAGCTTCACCAGGTGATCGACCGCAAGCTTCATGGAGAGGAAGTCATCGTTGATCACTTCCGGCACCTGTCCGCCTTCCTCCGCGCGATTCACCAGCACGAGGGGTATGCCATCCAGGATGCAGCGTCGTACTAGCGGGTCGTGACGAGCCGCGGTTGCCAGGACCAGGCCGTCAACCTGGCGCTCGAGCATTTGCTCGAGCATGCGCTCCTGGTCTTTCAACGTGCCAACGGTGTTGGCGATGAGGACGCCATAGCCTTCGGCAGCCAGTTCTTCTTCAATGCCACAAACAATCGGCGGGAACACCGGGTTCTCGATATCGGGCAGGCACACCCCGACCACCCTTGACTGGCCGCCGCGAAGTGCGGAAGCGAGCTTGTTCTGCCGGTAACCCAGCGATTTCGCGGACGCCAGCACTCTGCGGACGACTTCATCCCCAATCAGGTGACGGGTTGCAGGATTGAGGGCTCGCGAAACCGTCGACGCGTTGACACACGCATGCAGCGCGACTTCGCGAATGGTGACGCGGCTCGATGCCCGGGGTTCTGATGTTTTGGCCATGGAAGTCATTGTATAGGTGCAAAGGGTTGCTCTCAATGTTGCAAGTACAAACCCTATGCGCTGGGTGTCATAAATGAATTGACAAAGGTATCTGCCGGGATAGTATATGCATACGTTTGCATAAAGATTGTCGAACGACAAAAGAGTTCGAATAGCAGGCGTGATGCAGTAGGAGCTTAATAATTGATTTGCTTTTAAGCAATCGATTGCATGAGTTGTGCGCAAGATTGGAGGTGCTTCCCGGGTTGCTTCCTTCAACCGGGCTGGCGTACTGGACCAGGGCACTCGCTTGAGGCCCGCCGAAAAACAGTTAAACGGAGACGACCTTGAAACTGACGACGGAACTGACGAGCCGACTGGCGAAAAAACGCATTCTCATCACCTGTGCGCTCGCACTGGGCATTGCCACAGCGCCAAACGCATTTGCGACAGGCGAGACTGTTGCGGCCTTCTACAAGAATCAGGTCGATCCACATTTCGCGCTCGTCCATGCCGGCGTCGATGCGGCGGCAAAGGAGCTTGGCGTTTCGGTGACCCATTACGCGCCGACGCGGCCCAATGATCTTGGCGAACAGCTCAGCGAGCTCGAGGACGTCAGTGTCAAGAAACCCAGCGTCGTGCTGTTCATGGGCGTCAATCCTCATGGCGTCGTTCCGGAGATCGAGAAGGTCAACGCGATCGGTATCCCGATCATCAACTACAACGACCGGGTTGCAGGCGGAAAATTCGCCTCCGTCGTCGTTGCCGATGACTTCAATCTGGGGCTGGACGTCGGCCGCTATCTGCTGAAGAGCCTGGGCGGGACAGGCAATGTCGTCATTCTTGAAGGTGTGAAGGGCTCCACCACGAGTGACGAACGGGTCCGCGGCTTTCACAAGGCGCTGGAGGAATTTCCGAACGTCAAGCTCCTTGCCTCCCAGCCTGCGAACTATCAGCGTTTGCAGGCGCTTCAGGTGATGGAAAACCTGATTCAGTCAAATCCAAAGATCGACGGTGTTCTCGCGGCAGCGGACGTGATGGCGATGGGTGCGATTGAGGCGTTGGAGGCGGCCGGGCAGAAGCAGGTCAAGGTGGTGGGTATCGGGGGCGTGCCGGAGTCGGTCAAAGCCATCAAGGACGGTCGACTTTTGGCGACGGCCGAATTCAACGGCTACAAGATGGGCTGCATTGCCACGATGGCGGCCGTGAAGACGGTGCGTAAGGAGTCCATTCCGCAGACCATTCTGATCAAAGGCATCGTCATCGACAAGACGAACTATGCGCCATTCGAGGTGCCCGGCGACAAACGGCAGTGTCCGAAATGGGGCGATGTCGTGAGTAACTAACGAGGCAACGGTTTGCGCTGCCGCGGTGCCGGATATCGCTTGAACGATACGCCAGCACAGCCAGTGACTGCTCAAGCCGCAAAGTGAAGGCAAACATGGAAACAACGATTCCGACCGGTGGCGTGCCTCTCCTGGAGCTGCGCAAGATCTGCAAGAGCTTCCCGGGTGTGCGCGCCCTGACTGACGTCGACCTTCAGCTGTATGCCGGTGAAGTGCATATGCTTCTCGGGGAGAACGGCGCAGGGAAGTCGTCCTTGATGAAGGTACTGTTCGGCGCGTACAGAGCCGACTCCGGCGAGTTCTTCAGCGACGGCCGACCGATAACGATCGAGTCGCCCGCTGACGCCAAACGACTCGGCATTGCGGTGATCTTCCAGGAGTTCTCCCTCGTACCGCATCTAAGCATCGCGCAGAACATCTACCTGGGGCGCGAACCGCGCAATCGCTTTGGCCTGGTCGATCATCGCAAGATGCATCTCGACGCCAGGGCCGCGCTCGAAGAACTTGGACTTGCCTACGATACCCATGCGTATGCAGCCGACCTGGGCGTCGCGCAGCAGCAGATGGTGGAGATCGCGAAGGCGCTCTCGCACGATGCCCGCGTGGTGGTCATGGACGAGCCGACGGCGGCGATTTCCGATCGTGAGGCGGAGGCGCTGTTCGGTGTCGTCAGGAAGCTGCGCGAGTCCGGTGCCGCAATTGTCTATATCTCCCATCGCATGAAGGAGGTGTTCGACCTGGGCGATCGCGTCACGGTATTGCGTGACGGCCGTCTGGTGCAGTCGATGCTGGCCACCGCGGCGACACCCGATGAACTGATCGCGTTGATGGTTGGCCGGTCAGTCGGAACGGTGTACAAGCGCCAATATTTCGGCGAGCCGGGCAAGGTCGCGCTGGACGTGCGCCAACTGACCACCACAACCGGCGTCCGAGGTGTCGATCTGCAGGTCCGGTGCGGCGAGATCGTCGGACTCTCTGGACTTGTCGGCGCCGGGCGCACGGAAGTCGTGCGGGCAGTCTTTGGCGCAGACCCGATCGAAACCGGCCAGGTCACCGTCTTTGGCGAGGCTGTGACCGGCGGTCCTCACAAAGTCGCGGCGATGGGCGTGGGTCTGATTCCTGAGAACCGGAAGCAGGAAGGGCTGGCGCTGAAGCGCTCCGTGCACGAAAACCTGCTCACCGCCAGCCTGTGGAAACTCTTTCCGAGAGGATGGTATCAAGCGGAGAAAGCAAGGAGTGCGACTAAAGCGCTCATCGATTCACTGCGGATCGCGCCCGGTGACCCCGCTAAGAGCGCACGTGTTCTCAGCGGCGGCAATCAGCAGAAGATCGTGATCGGCAAATGGCTCAGCGCCGGCTGTCGGTTGTTCATATTTGATGAACCGACGCGCGGCATTGACATTGGCGCAAAGACGGAAATTTTCAATCTGATCGAGAACCTGATCAAAGACGGTGCCGCCGTTCTGCTCATCAGTTCCGAATTGACGGAGATTGTTCACGTTTGCGATCGCGCATACGTCATGCGCGAAGGCGTGGTCTCGGGTGAATTGCCCAGAGAAAGCTTGAACGAACAGAACATTCTTCGCCTGGCGATGCACGGGAGTTAAGTCATGGAAGCAAGCGTTGAAAGAATCAGTGTGATACGAACGCGACGGCCTGTGCCGTCGATTGTCGCGACGAGTGGTGTACTTGCGGTGGCGGCGATGCTCGGTGTGCCCGGATTTGCATCGAGTGGCAACATCACCAACATCGGACTGCAGGTCTCGATCCTGCTCATGATTGCCATGCCGATGACGCTCGTCATCCTGAGCGAGGGGCTCGACCTCTCCGTGGGCGCGCTCCTCAGCCTCTGTGCGGTCGTTTTTGCCCAGACGCTCGGGTTGGGCTGGGGCATCGCGCTGGCGCTATGTGCTTCAGTAGCGGTGGGGATGTTGACAGGTCTCTTCAACGGCGCCCTCATCGCGAGGCTGGGGCTTCCTCCCTTTGTTGTCACACTCGGTACGCTCGGCATCGCTCACGGTATCGCGCTAGTGCTGACGGACGGCAATGCGGTTGTCGTCGGGAACCCCAGCGTGGCCCAGCTCTACGCGTGGACCCTTCTCGGCATTCCGTTTCCGGTGATCTTTGCGCTCCTCGCGTATGCGCTTACCCATCTCCTGTTGTATCACACCCGGTTTGGCACCTATGTGTTCGCCATCGGCGGTAATCGGGATGCGCTGCTTCTCGCCGGCATCAAGGCCAAAGCCTTTCACATTGCGATCTATGCCTTCGGCGGGTTGATGGTCGGCCTGGCGGCGCTGGTGCTGGTCGGTCGAATGAATTCTGCAGAACCGGCCTCGGCAATCGGGATGGAGTTCGATGCCATTGCGGCCGTGGTCCTCGGTGGCACGTCTTTCGAGCGTGGCGAAGGGTGGTTGTTCGGTACGGTCATGGGCGTCGTGACGATCGGCGTTTTGCGCAATGCCTTGAATCTCCTTGGCATTGAGTCTTCTCTTCAGGTTGTCTCCGTCGGGATGCTGGTGCTCCTCGTGGTGATTATAGATAGTGTGCGCAAATCCAGAGTCAATGGAGCGAAAGCATGAGTATTCTGAACAACTCCCGTTTCGTATGGTCCCGCGTCAGCCAGCTGGATGTGCGTCATCATGTCCGCGAAGAAACGGCTACGCTGATCTATCGGGCCGGACTCATCGTTCTGATTGCGATGGCATTAGTTTTCACGACGTCTGCGTTCTCTGCGACCCCCAATCTGCTTAACGTTCTGCGCCAGGCCAGTCTGATGTTCCTGCTCGCCTCCGGGCTCACGCTGGTGATCCTGTCTGGGGGCTTTGATCTCTCGATCGCGGCCAATCTTACGCTGTCGGCCTGTCTCGCGGCGGGTGTCATGAAGACAGGCGGGTCGCCGATTCTGGCGGCCGCAACCGCGCTATCGTGCAGTACGCTGATCGGCCTGCTCAATGGTCTCGCCGTGACGTTGCTGCGGCTTCCACCGTTTCTCGCCACCTATGGGATGCTTTGGGTCGTTCAGGGGCTCGCGTTCCATTACATGGGCGGTAACGAAATCTACGGCTTTCCGACGGGGTTCAGAACACTTGGAACGGGATTTCTTGGCGGCATACCGTTGCCGGTCTACATGATGGTGTTCGTGCTGATTGGCGCGACGATCGTCACGGGAGGACTCAACTTCGGCCGGGAAATCTATGCGATCGGCGCCAATAGCGAGGTCGCGAGGCTCTCCGGCATACCGGTGCGTCGGCGCCAAATCGCCGTGTACACGATAAGCGGCTTGATGTCCGGGATTGCCGCGCTCATCTATCTCGCGCGGGTTAATGCTGCAGATTCAGCCATGGGCGAGCCGCTTCTGCTTCCCGCTATCGCGGCCATACTGATTGGTGGCACGTCCCTGTTCGGTGGCGCAGGGAGCTTGCTGGGCACGTTGTCCGGGTGCCTCATTCTTGCGCTCGTGATCGACGGGATGAACCTCCTGAACCTCAACGCAAACTGGCAGCCACTGATCATTGGCGCTGTTCTGCTCATTGCCGTGCTCGCGGACGTCCTAGGACGGGGCAGAAAAGAGCGGATCGGCTGACTCTGCCTGGCGACACCTGACCCCAGGGTTGTTTGTCGCTCATTGTGTTGTTTGTCCTGCATGTCCTTTGCCGTCGTTGTCGCTAACTCCAACTAACGTTAGTCACGAAAATGGACGCTTTGATAAGCGGCGAGACTTCGAGGTCAAGGACTTTAACCGGATGTTCCGTATTATCTGGATAACGATCCGGTCGACACAAACGTAATCGGTAACGAGATCAGTTGAGGACGCACCGGAAGAATAGGGTGGCCAACGAATATTTAGTATGACTAGTTAATAAATTGATTGCATCAGCATTGCAGAAGTAGATCTTAAGGAAGGATTTGGCGTGGTGGTCGGGCGGAAAGCCGGCTAAGGCGACGACCGAGGCAATCTGGCTGTCGTGCAGGTGCGTCGTGTGTTTCTTTTGCCTTGTCTTTCTTTTCTGAACGATTCGTACAACGAATATATAAATGCGAGCTGTGACGTCGGAAGCGGCTGGCAGTGAATCCATTACTAAGAGCGAGTGAGGAAGACATGAAACGAAGGCTGATTGCCGCGGTCATTGGTGCGGGGCTGTGCAGCGCTGGTTTGAGCTGTGCGAGCTTTGCACAGAGCAGCATCACGATGGCGGGCAAACTGGACGACGGTATCACGTTTGTCGACAACGAAGGTGGTCACCACAATTACAAGGCCGATAGCGGCGTGCTCTTTCCAAATCTATGGATATTGACGGGCACCGAGGATATGGGCGGCGGCATCAAGACTGTGTTCAAGTTGTCGTCGCTGTTTAGCCTGAACAACGGTCAGCTCAATCAGACGAACACCTTATTTGGCCAGCAGGCGTGGGTGGGTCTGCAGACCGACTACGGCACGCTGACAATGGGCAGGCAGTTCGACTTCAGCGCGGATTTCTTTGGACAGTTCAACGTGGGCGCCTCCGGCAGTGGTTACGCGATCCATCAGGGCGACTTCGACCACACCAACAATGACCGCTTGAACAACTCCATCAAGTACACGAGTCCTGTGTGGGGCGGCTTCACGTTTGGCGCGATGTACGGCTTTAGCAATACAGCGGGAAGTTTTCATGACGGAAGCGGCTGGAGTGCCGGTTTGCAATACGCCAATGGACCTCTGATTGTGGGGGCAGCGTACACGTACGAGGCCAAGCCCACGCTGGACCCTTATGCGCAAATTGGTGTCCACACGTTCTTCAATGTGCCTGTCGCGTCTGTGTCGGGCAATACCGCGACCGATCTGATGCCCGAGTTCCAGATCAGCTCTCTGGGAACGTTCGGGATCGGCGCATCGTACGCGATTGGAGACTTCACGCTCTACGGCGACTTCAGCGACACCGTCCTGAAGTACCAGGCCCAGACCTCGGTCATGCATGTCTATGAAGCCGGGGCGACGTATCAGGTCACGCCGGCCACGCAACTGGTTCTGGGTTATCAGCACACCGGCTTCGAAGGCCACACGTGGAATCAGGTGACTGCAGCGGCGCTTTATTCGCTGTCGAAACGAACCCAGGTTTATATCTCCTCGGATTACCTGAAGGCGTCATCCGGCGTGGACCCCGTCATCGGCGGGAGTTTCGCGCCCTCGCTGGCAGGTCAGCAGGCTGACGTGCGAATCGGCATGTATCACGCTTTCTAAGCACCCTTATTTCGCAGGTTTGTCTGCGCTGCGATAGCCGAATTGGGGAACTGCTCCCCGTCCCAGCTGCGGCTGGAAATTTTAACGATTGATTGGAGGAGTCAACACATGAAACGTACATACCTTGGCCTGGCTTTAGCGGGTACTTTCGCGGTCGGCGCCGCTTATACGTGGGCGAGCAGCGCGGCAGAGACCGCGCCCAAATGGGTTGCGAATATTCCGGTGACGAGCGCCAAGCCGTTCGGCTTCGACATCAGTGCGTCGGCGGACGGCAAGTACTACCTGGCTGACGGGGCGAACGCCACGCTGGACGTGTTCGACACAAAAACGGCCACGCTGCTCGACCAGATTTCGGCGAACTTCGCCGGCATCGGACCCAGCCATGACAAATCGGGGCCATCGGGGGTCACGCCGGTGCCGGGCACGTCGCTGGTGTACGTCGGCGACGTCAACTCGGTCAAGGTGATCGACGTCGCAACCAAAAAGCTGGTTAAGACCATTCCCGTCAGCACATCCGGTATTCGCGCCGACGAGAGCTGCCTGGACCCTGAGCATCATGTCGTGATGTTCTCGAGCGGCGCAGAGGAACCGCCTTTTGCCACCTTCATCAATACCGAGCGCCAGGAAGTGATCGGCAAACTCTTGTTGAAGGACTCGACCGGTCTTGAAGCGTGCGCGTATGACCCGAAGGGCAAGAACTTCGTGTTGAACAACGATGGTACGAAAGCCAATCCGAAAGGGGAGGTCGATGTCATTCCGGTCGCCTCGGTTCTCGAAGGCAAGCCTGTCGTTGCGAATGTTTTCTCGCTGAAGGGCTGTGAAGGCCCGACCGGCCTGGCGATGGGCCCGGGCAACGATGCACTGATCGGATGCGATCCCGACGAGGGTGGCAAGCAGACTACGGTGATCATCGACCGTACAAACGGCAAAACCGTCACCGAGTTGCCGTTCGGCGGCGCGGACGAAGTCGTGTACGACCCGGTGTCCAATCGTTACTTCCTCGCCGCCGGTCACCGTTCGGCCGACAACGTCTCCCAGGTCGGCAGCAAGACGGCGAAGTTCGACCCGGCACTCGGCATTATCGATGCTGCTACGCGCAGCATCGTCGCGATTGTTCCGACCACGATGGGCGCGCACTCAGTGGCGGTGGACGGTGAGTCTCATCGAGTCTTCGTGCCGCACGGACCGGGTCACTCGGAGCAGTTTTCGGGTGCGGGCGTAGCGGTATTCGCGACCGAGTAAGCGCCCCTGTAGTTGTTTGCCGCGTGTGACTCGCAGTCAGGCCCCAGTCGGACCGTTGCCATTTCCCCAGGACTTCGTCGAGTGGTCCTGGGGCGGTTTGCTGCACTGTCCCGCTGCCCTCAGTAATTCAACTTTCAAAGAGACTCAATCATGGTCCAGTTTCGTGCAGTTTCAGCTGCACTCGTCGTATCGCTTGGTTTGGTGCTTATCGAGGCGCCTGTGGCGACGGCTCAACCGGCTAGTGGCGAGCAGGCCTCCTCCTCCATGGGCGCATCAACGCCAAAGCAGATCGCCAAGGCTCAACGGAAGGCTGCTAGTAAGGCCCGGCGCGAAAAGAAGAACGCCGAGTTGAAGGCCCTCGAGAAGAGCGGCTATCGAGAGTCAGGCAATCAGGATAACTATCCGCAAAATCTCATGGACGCGGAGCGTAAGGCCGCTGCATCGAAACCCGCTACACCGGCATCCGCATCGGGTCAATAACACCCTCAACTTTAAGGGTGACGCTGAGGACTAAGTCCTCAGCGATAAGCCCGATCAAAAATTATCGGACCTGTTGGTAAGCGCGCAATCTTTCTGGTTATAGGGACGCGCGCTCCCCAGCATAAGCTTCATCTATCGAGCGTTGCTCGAGGCGTCATGAAGAGGAGACTAGCTTGAGATTCCGTCGTTCAGCTCCGTCAAACATGGCTGTACTAGCCACATTGCTGGGTTCGGCGTGCTTCGTTTTTCTGAGCAACGTTTGTGTCGCCGACACGACTCAAGCGCAGCAGACAGCGCCTGCGCTTGCAAGCTATTCGCTGAGTATCAAGCAGGCAATGAAGCTTGTCGACATCGCAACGGCAACTGCGCAGAGCCGCCATCTCGCGATGAGTTTCGCCGTGCTCGACCCGGGAGGTCACCTCATCATGGCTATACGCATGGACGGCGCGCCGTTTGCTAGCGTTGATTTCGCCCGCGGCAAAGCCTTCGCCTCCGTTGCGCTTGGTGGCCAGTCCGGTGCAACGCTGGAGCAGCGCTTCAAGGACGATCCTTCGGAGTACAGCAATGTTTCCGGCGCTGGGTATTTCGCCCCGTTTCTGCCGGCACGGGGTGTGTTTCCTGTTTTTGTCGACGGGCATCTGTTAGGTGCCGTTGGCGCGAGTGGTGCGCCCTCGGAGATCGATGATCAGGTCGTCAAGGGTGCAATTGAAGCAATCGGCGCAACGACCGTGCGATGACACGTCGTGTCCTATTGAAACGATATTAGGAAGATTTTCATGAAACGCGAAACAGAACAACGCGATGCAGTGAGCGTAACAGGCACCACGGACGACAGGCATGCCTCGACATGTGACGCCACCGACGCTTGCCGCCGATCGATTCTGAAGCTTGGTTTCGGTGCGTTTGCGGCGGGCGCTTTAGGTTTTTCCAGCGCAGCTCGCGCGCAGAGCGGCTCGTCGCAAGGGGCGGCTGTCGCGGCAGCCTCGCGCGAAGGTCAGACCATCAAACTGGTGCCGTCGCTGGAAACGGTCAAGGTTGGGCAGATCGAGCCTGGCGCGCCGACCGCGGTCACGATCAAATCGGGCGATACCGTCTGGTATGACGGCACCTGGACCAATTGGGGCAATGAGGCCAAGTATGGGCTGACCTTCAAGGAGCGCGAGCCGATCCGCAAGAAGTACCCCAACGGTCCCTTCTCGCTGATTGGGCCCGTTTCGATCATTGGTGCCGAAGTGGGCGATCTGGTCGAATGCCGTATGTTGAAGATGCGGCCGATCGACTGGGGCTGGAATTCCGCGCCTCCCGGCGTCGGTGCATTGCCCCACGATTTCAAGCCTTACCTGCGCTATCTGAAATTCGACAAGGACAGGACCGCCGCCGCATATGTGCCAGGCGTCAATATTCCGCTGCAGCCATTTCAGGCATATATCGCCACACAGCCGGCCGGAGAGAAACCCGTCAGCGCGAATCTGGCCGGCAATTATGGCGGCAATCTGGACTGTGCCGTGCTGGGTGTGGACACGTCGATCTTCCTGCCTGTACAGGTCAGCGGTGCACGGGTGTGGACGGGCGGCTCCATGGGCGCCTCGGGTGAAGGCAACGTCGATCAGACCTCGATTGAGACTGCCTTCGAAGAGATGCGCATCCAGTACATCCTGCACAAAGGTGCTGCGCTGAATGTGCCCATGGCGGAGACGCCTGACCACTGGATCGGCTTCGGGTTTTCCGACTCTCTCGAGAATTCACTGGTTGCCTGTCTGCGCCAGATGATCAGCTGGCTGTCTGCCGCCAGTGGCATTGCACCGGAAGATTGCTACGGAATCTATAGCGTGGCAGGCAGCTTCCGTGTGACGCAATACGCCAATCAGACCGGAACGGTCTACTCGACCATTCCGCCCAAAGGTATTCATTGCATGCTTCCCAAGCGCATTTTTACCCCCGCGCTGCAGCAGAGCATCGCAGCGTCTATACGGGCCTGAGTCCATGGTGGCGCGTCGGTTCAACAGGCGTGTGCTCACGCCTGGCTACAGCATGTCAGCCGGGTCGCGTACCCGTGCACGAGTTGCAAAGGAGATGATTCGATGATTGCGAAAGACCCGAAACTGTCCATGGAAGGCGGCCTGGCCAAAACGCGCCGCGCAGGGCCTCTGCTGGCCCTGTTGGTGTGCTTCCTGGTGATCGTTCTAGACGGATTCAACACCACGTCGATCTCCTTTGTTGTGCCGAAGCTCGCTCATGAATGGCACCTGGCGCCAGCGCTCTTCACCACCGTTTTCGTGGCGACGAACATTGGCGCGGCGATCGGTTTCATGGTTTCCGGTCCGCTCGCTCAACGTTTCGGACACCGTTCCATAGGTGTCGCCAGCGTTGTGCTGTTCGCCGGAAGCACGTTGCTGACGATGTATGCGAACGATATCGCCAGCTTGTCCGTCATGCGCCTCGCGGCGGCCATCGGTTTGGGCGCGGCGTTGCCGATTGCCATTACGGCGGCGGCCGGCATCATTGGCGCGAAGCATAAGGTGGCGGCATCCCTGCTCATCACGACCGGCATGTCCGTAGGCGCGGTGACGGGCGG
Source organism: Burkholderia sp. OK233 (assembly GCF_900230185.1). Lineage (GTDB taxonomy): Bacteria > Pseudomonadota > Gammaproteobacteria > Burkholderiales > Burkholderiaceae > Paraburkholderia. The sequence continues at coordinate 5,074,162 of NZ_OCSR01000001.1, read as the reverse complement.
CGTGGCCGGTGGCCCGCTGATGAGTCATTTCGGCTGGCAATCTATCTTCGTGTCCGGCGGTGTCCTTCCTTTCCTGCTGGTGCCCACGTTTTTTCGCATCCTCCCCGCGCGCAGCCCGGTGATAGCCGATGCCGTCGCCGCGCGCGTGTCAAACCCGCTCAAGGCACTGTTCGAAAATGGTCTGGGCGCCTATACGTGCCTGCTGTGGCTATTTTCATTCCTGATCTTCATGGACGTCTATGCACTGCTGTTCTGGGTGCCGACGCTGCTGGTGGACTTCGGTTTCTCAGCGGACCGTGCGTCAGTCGGCATGGCGGCCTTCAGTATCGGTGGTCTGAGCGGCAACATCCTCATGACCGGGGCTGTCGCGATGATGACGCTTGCTGGCAGGCTCAAGGTGAAATCGGCTCTGGTTCTGGGATTGTTGCTGGTGATTCTCAGCATTACCGGCCTTAGCCAGGTGGCGGTAACGCCAGGCATCGTGTTGCTGCTCATCGGCGTGATCGGCGCCGGTCTGGTCAACGGCATCATGGGTCAGACCGCGCTTGCAGTCGCGTTTTATCCGCCGGAGATTCGCGCGACCGGGGTCGGCTGGGGGCATGCGATCGGGCGGGTCGGCTCCTTCGTTGGGCCGGCGATTGGAGGGGGGTTGCTGTCGCTCGGCTGGCCGGTACGCGATATCGTCCTCACCTCCGTTGTGCCTGCCGGTGCTGCGATCCTCGCGCTCGCAGCCCTATCGTTGGTCGGTCGTAGAGCGGTTCAAAAGTTTCCCGATAGCGCCGTGGCGGAGAACTGAGACTCGCCACGTCATGCTCCGCTCACTGACAAGTCGTCAATCGGACTCGCAAACGCCAGTGTGCTGCTGGTGCCACCGATGCACGTGGGACAGCGCTCCTGCATTCAGACTGCACATCCAGCTTTTTAATCCAACGCAAAGACACTCTCGATCATGAAGATTATTGCTTACTCCGACGGTGGCCGCATCGCACTTGGAATCGTCACCAGCCCGACCCATTTCGTTGCTGTCTCCGACATCGCCCCGGACCTTCCATCCAGCCTCATTTCAATCCTGGAGCAGGAGGATGGGCTAACGCGGCTGCGGCTGGCGGCAGAAGGGCGGCCGGGCGATCGGGCGATCGCTGACGTCACACTCAAGCCCTTCCTGGACCGCCCGAACGCGATGTGGGCATTAGCGTTGAACTTCAAGAGCCATATCGCGGAAACGGGACTTCAAACGTCAAAAGAATTTCCCCACCTTTTCATGCGCACGGCTGCGTCCTATGTCGGCGCCGGCGAGCCGATTCTGGCGCCGCAGGAATCCGTTGCGCGCGCGTTCGACTATGAGGGCGAACTAGGTGTCGTCATCGGCACGCCTGGGCGTTATATACCGGTGGAGCGAGCGCTGGACCATGTGGCGGGTTACACCTGCCTCAACGAAGGATCGGTTCGCGAGTTCCAGATGCACAATCGTCAATTCGGCCTCGGCAAGAATTTCGAAGCATCCGGGTCCTATGGGCCGTGGTTGATGACCCGTGACGAATTTGGCGATCCGGCAAAACACACTGTCATGACTCGCGTCAACGGTGTCGTTCGCCAGAGCGCACCTCTCGACGATATGCTGTTGGGCGTTGCGCAAGTGATCAGCTATCTGAGTCAGGGCTATCGTTTGCGGTCTGGCGACCTGATTGCGATGGGAACGCCTGGCGCATTGAAGCCTCAGGCGGATGATGTCGAGGGCCACGATCTCTCGCGTCAATACGGCCCCTTTCCGACACCGGGTCTGGTGCATATGCGGCCGGGAGACTGGGTCGAGGTCGAGATCGATGGATTGGGCGTGCTTGGCAATCCGGTAGTCGCCGACGCGTCCATCAGTGACAGTGGTTACGCAGTACAGAAGACCGCGGCCTGATTCCGGTTAAAGCAATCCTGGCTTTCAGAGGGTGTGGGGATCATTCGCGCCCCACGCCCCCTGTTCAGCCGTGCTGGTTGTCCAGCGTCACGGAATGCCTGCGGAACTCACTGGGTGGCACACCCATGTGTTGTGCGAAAAAGCGGGTGAAGTGGCTGTGTTCTTCGAACCCCAACTCCTCGGCTACATCGGAAAGTGGTTTATCGCTAGCTCCAAGCAGCTGGATCGCATGAGACATGCGGACCCAATCGATATAGTGCTGCGGTGAAATGCCCATGCACAGTCGAAATTGCTGGAAGAATCTCGACCTGGATAAGCCGACTTGGGCCGCGACCTGAGCAACGGTGGGATTCGTCACCGACGCGTGTTTGATGAAATCCACCGCTTTGCGGATGCGGAAATCAATCGGTCTGCCTGACGGAATGATGCCGGCCGTCAACGCAGGATCGGCAAAATCTCGCCCGAGTGCGGTCACCAGATCCGCAAGAATGGGCATGCAATTGTCGTTCTGGGCAACCAGGTGGTTAGTGATCGCCGCGGCGATACGATCCACGTGATGCTGCACGTCCGGCGTGACGACGACCTCAGCCTTAGGGAAGATGCTCGCGGTGCCGCTTTCGGCGAGTTTCAATTGCTGCCGCAGCCAGGGGGCTTCGATGACGAGAGACAGGATCAGGGAAGGTTCGTCGTCGCTACAGCTTTTCGAGTGTTCGACCCAGGGATTCAGACAGATTGCCCGCTCCGCTGTAAGCGCGCAATCGTCCGCGCCGATGCGGAAATTGCAGTTGCTTCCGCCAAGCTTGAAAAGGAACTGGTATTGGGAGTGAGCGTGAGCGACAAGCGGACGGCTAATGAGGTTCACCGTCGCCCGCCCGAAACTTCCTTGCAAAATCCAGACGGGCTTGTCTACATCAATTGGTACTGTCGTCATACCCAACATTTCTCCACGTGGAACGCGGTGGTGCATTACGCGTTACCGGATTCCATGAATACGAAAAAGACGCTTCGGTAAGCGGCGAGATCTTGCGGCAAGCCAGTCAATTGACAGCTCGCGAAGACGTCACTTAATCAAAAGTAAGGAGTGCCGTCAATGGGTAGAAACGTGCTCTGACGTGCGCGGAGGTCTTCGAAAGTCGGTTTTCGAAAGTCAGGACGATTTGACAAGCAATCGGATCTTTCGGTCAGGCGTTCCAGCGGAGGTCGGCTTATATTGAATCCACCGTATTATTCGAAAGTGGGGACATGCATGCCGTTTTTTGAACGAGAAGGGATACGCTTTTCATACGATGAGTTCGGCCCTTCCGGGGCGCCTGTCGTTGTCTTCAGTCATGGCTTCCTGATGGATGGCGACATGTTCCAGCCGAACATCGCGGAGCTCCGGAATGAGTTCCGTTGTGTCGTTTGGGACCAGCGAGGTTTCGGTGCAACGGGAGCCACGAACCGGGCGTTTAGCTACTGGGACTCCGCGCAGGATCTCATTGCCTTGCTCGATCATCTGGAGGTTGCCTCGGCATCGCTTGTCGGCATGTCTCAAGGCGGATTTATATCGATGCGTGCGGCGTTGCTGGAGCCGGATCGTTTTCGCGCGATCGCGCTGATATCGACACGAAGCGACGTCGACTCCGAAGCGGTCCAGCAGTCTTTCGAGGAACTGAAAGCGGAGTGGGCGCGCCATGGTGCGAAAAATGTCGCGCAGAATCTGTCGGCGTTTCTGTTCGGTCCCGAGTACGCAGCATCGGCATGGATCCGGAAATGGATGAACGCCAGCGCGGATCACTTCGAACATCCGGTCAATGCCCTCGTCTCGAGGGATGACATCACACCGCGCCTCGCCGAGATTACGCATACGTCGATCGTGTTCCATGGGCGCGACGACGCCGCCATCAGCCCTGACTGCGCAGAAGCGCTCGCCGCCCGGTTGCCGAACTGCAAAGATCTTGTACTGGTCGACCGGGCGGGACATACGCCGAATTTGACGCATGCCGATATTGTGAATCCGCCGTTACGGGATTTTCTGCTTCGCTATGCACGCTAGGACTAGACACGCGCTCCTCGATCTTACTTGCTGCCCGGCACGGGCTGATTGTTGTCCTGCGGCGCCTCGGCCGATGTATTTTGACCCGCGCTGCCCTGATCCGCGCGGGGCGGTTGATAGCGGGTGTGTTCGTGATCGTGATTCACATGCATATGCTCACTGGAAAAGGCCGGTGTGAAAAAGAAAATGCCTAAAACCACGACCGCAAAAAACGCAGTGATTTTCATGATGATCCTCTCGGCTTGATCTGAAGCGCGTCGGTTTGACGCCTTTTACATTCTATTCACGGCGAGCGTGAGTGGAAACCTGTGAGTGGCTAGATCTAGATGATCGCACTTGAATCATTCGTTTTATGGACAACAAGTTTGCCGTGTCATCGACATAGGCGGTGATTTCGCGCCCAATGGGATTTGCCGAAGCCCTCCTGGCGAGTTATGCTGAGGCGTCACCATGACAGGTCCATCTCAGCGGTCTTTCCGTAACGTTAGATATAAGTCTGCATCTTCGCAATTGCTCTAAAGCGAATATTGCGTTGCCGTCAGCACATGGCCCGCGGTCACGGTCTGATCGGATCGCTGTTCCCCAGGTGCCGTGGTCTGGGATTCACGCTTGACATGTCGAGGCCGGCGATGATTCAGATTGGCAAACTGCAGTTTTTTCTCGAGCAGCGGGAAATAAGACGCGATGGCGCACCGCTGCGCATCGGCTCCCGTGCAATCGACGTTCTCGAACTGTTGGTCAGCGCAAAGGGTTCACTCGTCTCCAAGGACCAGATCATGTGTGCTGTCTGGCCGGATACGGTTGTCGAAGAAAACAATCTTCAGGTCCATATCGCGGCATTGCGCAAGGCCCTGGGTGAAGACCGTGAACTGATCAGGACAGTACCCGGCCGTGGCTACCGGCTCCTGTTTGCAGATGAAGCGCAGACCGCGGAGCCGCACCCTGAACCGCGCTGTCTCCCTGACGGAACTGCCCGTGCGCTGCACGCGCGCGATTTTGCTGTTCCGTCGAGTGGTTCAGTTTTGATCGGGCGGCAGGACGACGTACTGGAAGTGACAGCCGCGCTCGAACGCACACAGATTGTCACGCTGGTGGGTGCTGGCGGAATTGGCAAGACCCGGCTTGCAGCAGAGGTGGCGAAGAGCCTGGCCGCAGGGTTTTCCGATGGTGTCATATTTGTTCCGCTTGCGGCCGTGACCGATGGGCGATTCGTGCTGGACGCGCTCGCGACCGCGTTGGGCATAAAGCTATCGGCAGGGCGGCTGTCTCTCACGCGTATCGCAGACGAAATGCAAGGCAAGCACGCGCTGATTGTTCTGGACAATTGCGAGCATGTGATTGAAGCAGCCGCCGAAGCGGCTGTGGTGCTGGAAGGCGCAAGCGATACCGTCCGTATTCTTGCGACCAGTCGCGAAGCGCTGAGAGTGCAGAACGAAGTGCTGTATCAGGTTCCCGCACTGGAGGTGCCCGATCGGCAGAACCGGAGTGATGAGATTCTTCAGACTAGCGCGGTCCAGTTGTTTCTTGCGCGCGCTCATGCGCTCGATCCTCGCTTCTCTTCCGACGAGCGAAGCATTTTTCTGACCGGCCGGGTTTGCCGATGCCTTGACGGCATCCCGCTCGCCATTGAACTGGCCGCCGCCCGCGCCGCCGTGCTGGGCATAGAGGTGCTGGCGGATCATATTGGCGACCGCTTCCGGATACTCACGGGCGGCTGCCGGACCGCGCTGCCGCGGCATCAGACGCTGAAGGCGGCCATGGACTGGAGCTACCGGCTGCTCGATGACAAGGAGCGGACGATTCTGCGTTACCTGGGTGTGTTTGTGAATGGCTTTACGTTTGATGCAGTGAGCCATGTCATTGCGGATAAGCACTGGACTGCCGCCGAAGTCATGGACGCACTGGGCGGACTGGTGAGCAAATCGATGGTGATCCTGGAGCGCGGCGGATCGCTCCCGAGATATCGTCTGCTGGAAACGACGCGTGCCTACGCGCTGCAACAACTGGACGACAATGGCGAGCGCAAGCATGCAGCACTAGCGCACGCCACCTATTTCTGCGGGCTGTTCGACCGCGTGCAGAAGCATTGGACCGAGCGGCCCGCGTCTGACTGGCTCGCGGATTTCTGTCACGAACTGGGCAATTTGCGCACGGCGCTGGACTGGGCGTTTTCGCTGTCCGGCGAACGCTCCATTGGGATCGAACTTTCAGCGGTGGCCGTGCCATATCTGTTCGACCTCTCGCTGGTCGAGGAGTGTTGCGAACGGGCGCAACAGGCGCTGGACGCGGCACAGAATGAGGCGGCGCACGCTGTCGCACCGGTGACGAGACTGAGGCTCGGGGCCGCGTTTGCGTCGGGTCTCATCTATACCGTCGGACCGACAAAGGATACGCGGGACACGTGGTCCAATGTATTGTCGCTCGCGATCGCCGTCGGCGATACGGACTTCGAATCCCGAGCCTTGTGGGGGCTCTGGAATGTGCACCAGTATGGCGGTGAAGCGCACGACGCGCTCCTGCTCGCTCGCCGCTTCAATACGCTTGCACAGCAGCACGGCGATACGACCAATAGGGTGATCGGGCGTCGTATTGAGGGCGTCGCGCTGCATTACGCAGGAGAACAGGCAGCGGCCCGCGAGCAGCTTGAAGGAATGCTTAGCACTTATGTTCCTGCCGTGCACCGCTGGAACACACTCGGTTTCCGGATTGATCATGGCATCGTCGCTCGCGCGACACTGGCGCGGGTCCTGTGGGTTCAAGGGGAGACGGAGCGGGCATTGCGGCTGGCTGAGACTACCGCCGAGGCGGCCGAGGACTACGCACATGAGATGGTGACGTGTTATGTGCTGGTCGAAGCGCTCGTGCCGATCGCGCTCATGATGGACGAGCGCGATATCGCGGCCAGAGCGCTCGCGAAGCTGCGGGACATCTCTTCCCGGGTGGGATTTTCGATCTGGCTGAGTGCCTGTTCGTGTTACGAGGAGTATCTGTTTTCCGTCATGGCGGGGGAGCATCGGCAACGGCTTGCCCTGTTTCGTTTGGCGATCGACAAACTACGCGAGACGGGTTTCCTGGCGCCGTTGACGTTTCTTCTTTGCCGGTTCGCGCAGGCACAGGCGGATTGCGGACGGTTTGACGAGGCAATGACGGCGATCAACGAAGCGTTGCGACATTGCGAGCGGACCGGGGAGCGTTGGTACTACGCGGAGATTTGCCGGGTCAAGGGCCTGATCGTTCAGATGACAGGAGGGGGCGGCGATGCAGGAACGTGGTTTCGGGCCGGGTTGGAATCGGCCCGCCGACAAGGTGCGGGGGCAGTTGAGGTACGCGCTGTGGGCGGCCTCGCGAACTGGCTTGCCGTGGAGGGCCGGCTAACCGATGCACTCTCACTCCTGCCGCCTGTGCGCACACGCTTTCCTGAGCTTCAGGGTTGCTGCGTGGCGACGTGGGAGGCGTCGGTTGTTTCCTGCCAGCCGCCACCCAGCGATTTGTAAAGCGCGACGAGCGCAAGCGCCGTATCACGATCGCTTTGCGCCAGCTTGTCGTCTGCGGCGTACAACGAGCGTTCGGCGTCCAGCACGGAGAGGAAGTCATTGAGCCCCTGCCGGTAGAGCCGCGTCGCGATACTCACAGCCTCACGGTCGGCGGTGACCTCGGAAGCCAGCCGCTCATGCCGCACTTGTGACTGCGCATAAGACACGAGCGCAGTCTCGACATCGCGCAACGCTCCCAGAACTGTCCGCTGGTACACGGCCGCGGCCTGATCGGTCCGCGCCTCTTCGGCGTGCATCTCGAAACGGACCTTACCCGCATCGAATATGAGCCAACTGATGTTCGGACCGATCGAGAAATAGCGGCTCGGCGCGGTGAGAAACGTCGATGCGTTCAGACTCTCCAGGCCCGCAACGCCGGTCAGCGAGAAGTGCGGATACAGATCGGCCTGAGCGACGCCGATACGGGCGTTCGCGGCGGCAATCCGGCGTTCGGCCGCCCGGATATCCGGCCGGCGGCGCAGAAGGTCGGACGGGAGGCCGACAGGCACGTCCACCACTGCCAAAGGAATCGCTTGCGGCATATCCAGTTGGGCAAGCAGTTGTTCCGGCGGATGCCCGATCAGCGCGCCAATGCGATAAATGGACGCGCGTTCGTCCGCCTCGAATGTCGGGATGGCGGCTTCCGTATCGGAGACTTGAGCCTGCGCACGCAGTACATCGAGACGCGACGCGAGGCCCGCGTCGAACTGCGACCGGGTCAGCGAGAGCGAGTCCCGCTGAATGGACAAATTGTTACGCGCGACGGCGAGTTGCCGCTGCACGCCGCGTAACTCAATGTAGTTGCGCGCGACCTCTGCGAGCAATGTCAACTCGACGTCGCCAAGGTCGGCCACGGTGGCCTGATACGACGCATCGGCTGCCTCGACGCCGCGACGTTTGCCGCCGAATACGTCGATCTCCCACGAAGCATCGAAACCGGCCTGCCATAGATTGCCGTTAGCGCCCGGACCGAGGCCGCCGGGCGGCACGCCAACCGGCACATTGGCGCTACCATGCGTGCGATCGTATTTGGCGCCGACGTCGGCGGTTGGGTATTGGTCTGCTCCGGCGATGCCGCGCAAGGCTCGCGCTTCGCTTATGCGCGCCTGGGCAACGGCCAGGTCGGGCGCGGATTGCAGCGCGTCGGCCATCAACGAATCGAGCGTTGCGTCGCCAAAGCTTTTCCACCAGGCGTCGTCCGAAGTTTGCGGTCCTTTGACCGCGCTCGTTGCCGCTCCGGTATGTTCCGTAAAGCTTGCAGGCATCGCTGGCTTTGGCGGCACATAGTCGGGCCCCACGGTGCAAGCCACGAGGAGTCCAGCCGATGCCGCGACGCTAGCGGCAAGTATGGCGATACGCCGTCCCCGCTCACGACGATGGCTCGCCGGCTGCGCTGCTGCTAGTTCCCGAAGCCGAGCCATGCCGGGCGCTCCCTGACGAAGATTTCCGTTTCGACAGACATGCCTGGCGAGATCAATTTAAGTGCTTCCCCAGGGTTATCGAGTTCGATTTTCACCGGCACGCGCTGCACCACCTTCACGAAATTGCCCGTTGCATTTTCCGGCGGTAGAAGCGCGAAGTGCGAGCCGGTCCCGCGCTGGATGCTGTCGACATGGCCGCGCAGCCGCAAATCCGGAAACGCGTCGACGAAGATCGTGACCGACTGGCCGGGTCTGACGTGGGTCAATTGCGTTTCCTTGTAGTTCGCAATCACATAGAGCTTGTCCGGGACCACCGACAATAGCGTTTGTCCGGGCTGCACAAAGTTACCCTGTTCGACGCTCTTGTTTGCGACGCTGCCGGACTCGGTTGCATAGATCTTCGTGTACGAGAGGTTGAGCGTCGCTTGCGCGAGCATGGCTTGAGCCTGAGCGACCGAAGCCTGGGCCGTTTTCACCTGGGCGCGTGCAAGCGTCGCTTGCGCCTGTGATGCATCGACCTTGACCTGGGCCGCAGTCACGGAAGCCCGCGTCCCGTCAGCGGCCGCCTTCCCCTCATCGACGCGCTCCGATGACACGGCGCGCACATCGGAGACGGATTGCAGCCGCGCCAGATTGGCGACGGCAAGTTTCGCATTGGCGCGGGCAACGTCAAGTTCTGCCTTTTGCTGGCCGATATTGGCGTCGGCCACCGCGACCTGATTGCGCGCCTCCTCCAGCTTGCCAACGGTCGCCGCGACATTGGCACGGGCCAGATCCACCTGAACGACATAGTCGCGCGGGTCGAGTTCGACGAGGAGATCGCCGGCTGTAACCTTGCTGTTGTCGTTGACATGAAGGGTCTGCACGTAAGCCGGGACCTTGGGGATGACTGAGACCAGATGCGCGTCGATATAGGCGTCGTCTGTCTGCGTCTCGTACAGGCCTGGCACCAGGAAATACGCGGCGATCGCCAACAGGACGATCAGCGCAAGCAGGCCGAGGATCAGCCAGCGTCGATTGTCAGGCGGCGGGGGCGCCGGCGGCGCAATGGCGGAGGGCGGCGGGGGGGCCGGCTTTTGAACCGGTGGCGCTTCGCTCATCGCTGCCTCCGGCCGGGCGAGTGGATAGGGTTTGGAACAGACAGGTTTTGCATGGCCGCGCTCCTTATTTTTTGACTACCGGGGTCGGCGGAATGATGGGGACGAGGCACAGTGCGACGACACCAACCGCTGCCATGAAGGCGAAAGCGTCCGCGTAGGCGAGCGTGGCAGCCTGGTGCGCGCCTGCTTCCGCGAGAATTCTTACCGCCGCGCGCTGGCTCTCGAATGGAGAATAACCGCCGCGCGCGACCAGCGTTGCGCTTACCGACGAGAGCCAGTCTTGCGTGACTGGATTGTCGTGGCGCAGATGTTCGAACAGGCGCGATGAATGAAGTGTCTCGCGATGCCCGATGAGAATGGTCAGCAGCGCGACCCCGAGCGACGCGCCGAACTGCCTGAAGGTCATGTAAAGGGAGACGCCGTCGAGCAGCTTGTTCTGCTCGATTCTCGCCACCGTGCCGCTACCCACTGCGGGCAACAACGGCGACAGGCAGCAGGCGTAAAGAATCAGTGGAACAACGTAGTAATAGCCGGGTGTGTCCGTCGTCAACAGCCGATTGAACAGGACCATCGACGCGATCAGCATGACGAGCGCGATCACGATCGTTTTGCGTTGGCCGATTCGCGCGATAAGACCGACCATGAGCGGCCGGATGGCCGCCGCGGTCAACGCATAGACGCAAATGATCTGTCCGGTCTGCGTCGCGCTATGGGTATGGGTTGAAAGATTGCGCAGAAACTCGGGCAGAACGAACAGGCTGCCCGACAGGATCATGCCGGTGAAGACACCGATCAGCGCGGACGACAATACGTAGCGGTCACGCAGCAGACCGAGCCAGAGGAGCGGCGTTCGATTCGCCGGACTCGCCTGCCATACAATGAAGAGAAGCAGGGCCGCACCGCCCGTCCAGGCTAGCACGCGAATATGGAAGGATCCGAACCAGTCGTCGATTTCACCGCGATTGAGGATGATCTGAAGCGAAATCAGCGCCGTGGCGAGGAGGACAATGCCGAGCCAATCGGTTTGGATCACGCGGTCGGAGGCGGGGGGCGGAAGTGTCGGAAAGTAGCGGGCCAGCAGCCATATCGCGCCGGCCGCGTACAACAGATTCGGCAGAAAGATCAGCCGCCAGTTGAAATGGTCCGTGATATAGCCGCTGATCAGAAGCCCCGCAGCGCTTGACAGATAGAGCAGCGTGGATGCCTTCATCAATGACGGGCTGCGCTGAGGTTTGGGCATCAGTACGTAGATGCTTGCGCGCCACCATACGACCAGGCCGGCCCCGGCCAGCCCCTGGATGGCGCGCCAGATCAGCATCGACTCGAGATTCGGGGATATCGCACAACCCATCGATGCGATCGCGAACACGACGATGGTCGAGATCAGGAAGCGTTTGTAGCCGTAGTGCCCGGCCATCCAGACCGAGACAGGTACGCCGAGAAACAGCGCGCAGCTGTAGACCGTCAGCAGCCAGCTTGCTTCGTCTGCCGATACGCCTAGCGTGCCAGTCAGATCGGCCAGCACCAGGTTCATGCTGTCGAACGTATAGAACTCCATCCCGGTCGCGAGACCAAGGCCCATGAGCAGAAGGCGCGTATGCGCCGGCGACATGGTGAGTGCCGCCATGGGCGAAGCCGGCATCGAGGTCGGCAGGGCAGTGTCACTCATTGCAACGGCCTATCCGTGTTTGACAGGTGGCGATCACGTGACGAGCCGCAAGACCACATGCATCACCGCGGTGACGAGAAGCAGCGTAACCACGGCTGCCAGATAGAGACCGCCGAACCAGCTCAGACGTCGGGCGCGGGGGCTCATGCTTCCCATCCCGCCTCGGGCGTCTTGCCGCGAAACGTGCGGTAAGCGAAGGCAGAATAAGCCAGCACGACCGGCGTGACAATCATCGCGCCCACCAGTAGGAAGACATGGCTGAGGGTCGACGATGCGGCAGCCCAGAGCGTGAGACGGAAAGGCACGATGTCCGGGAAGATGCCAAAACCCAGGCCCGCCACGCCCAACACGAACAGAGCCAGCGCCAGAAAGAACGGACGTCCGTCGACGCGGCCGCCAATCGCCCGCAGAAGGGCGGCAGCCGTGGCGGCAAACAGAACGGAGATCACGGTCAGCGCGATCGTGTGCGCCGCCCAGGCCGTGCGGATGCCGGGTTGAACCCACGCGGCAGTGGCACAGGTCGCGACCGCGAGGCAAACAAAGGCCGGCGCCGCCAGGCGCAGGCAGCGCTGCGCAAATTCACGCAGCGGTGCGGTCGCCTTCAAATGGAGCCAGGCGGCGCCAAGGACAACATAACCGGCGAGCAAGGTGATGGCCGTCAGCGCAGGGAAGGGCTGGAAGACATCGAATACGCTGCCGCTGAAACGCTCACCATCGACGGCCACCCCCTGGATGAGTCCGCCGACGATCACCCCCTGCATCAGGGCGGCCACGATCGAGCCGACACCGAACGTAACATCCCAGAAGCTTCGGCCGTGCTCGACCTGATAGCGGAACTCGAACGAAACGCCGCGCAGCCCAAGCGCGAGCAACATGACGATCAACGGTATATAAAACGCCGGAAGCAGCACGCCATAGGCGATAGGGAAGGCGGCGAGCAGCGCCACACCGGCCATGATCAACCAGGTCTCGTTGCCGTCCCAGGTGGGCATGATCGAATCGACCATGCGGTCGCGCAGCCGTTCGTCGGACTGTGCAAGGAGCAGTGCGCCCACGCCCAGATCGAAGCCGTCCAGCAGGACATAGAGCAACAGTGCGAAGGCGGTGAACAGCGCGGAGAGCAACGGCAGATTCATGGCGGCTACTCCACGGGTGCCGGGTTGCGGCCGGCGGGATCATTCATCACAGCGGGCTTCAACGCATGCTTGAGCGAGCCGGTGGACACCGGTTCAGACGGTGCCGTCTGCGGGCCGCGACGAATCATGCGGAAGGTGAAGATCAGGAAAGCCGTCATGAAAAGCGCGTAGATGCAGACGAACGCTATCAGCGTCGAGAGTAGCACGCCTGGCGGGACAGGCGAGACGGCGTCGGCCGTGCGCAGGATGTTGTAGATCACCCAGGGCTGACGGCCCGTCTCGGCAAGGTACCAGCCGCCGAGTGTCGCGATCACGCCGGATGGCGTCATCACCACGAGCGCGCGCAGGAACCAGCGTGTGGTGAAGAGCCGGCCCTGCCAGCGCAGCCACAGCGACGCGATACACAAGCCGAACATGATGATGGCGAGGCCATACATCGTCCGGAAGCCATAGAACACCCAGCCCATGACCGGCTGCCGGTCGCGCGGCGTGTTTTTCAATCCTTCGACCCGGCCGTTCAGACTATGGGTCAGCCAGATGCTCCCGAGATAAGGCGTGCCCAGCGCGAAGCGATTGCGCTGGTTCTGCTGATCGGGGACGATGAACCAGTAATAGGGCGCGGGCGATTGCGACTGTTTCTCCCAGAAGCCTTCAGCAGCCTGCATCTTGGCAGGCTGATGCTCCAGCATCTTCCCGTAGAGCATATCGCCGACGAACACCTGGCAGCCGATCAACACGGTGGCGAAGGTGAGGCCGATCGAGACTGTCCGGCGTCCGAATGCTTGATGTTCGCCGCGCAGGAGATACCAGGCGCCGACGCCGGCGACCAGGAACGAGCCTGTGATGTAGGCCGCTATCAGCATGTGTGGCAAGCGGTAGGGCCAGGACGGGTTGACGATCACTTTCAGCCAGTCGGTGACCACCACCCGGCCATGTTCGATCGTAATGCCGTCGGGGGTTTGCATCCAGCTGTTGGCCGACAGAATCCACGATGCCGACAGCAAGGTGCCGAGTGCGACCATGCAGGTGGCGAAGAAGTGGAGCTTCGGTCCAACCCGGTTGAGCCCGAACAGCATGATGCCGAGGAACCCGGCTTCCAGGAAAAAGGAGGTGAGAACCTCCAGTCCGATCATTGGACCGATAGCCGGCCCGGCCATTTGTCCGAACTTTGCAAAGGCGAGACCGAATTCGAACGAGAGGACGACACCGGTGACGACACCCACACCGAAGCCCATGGCGAAGATGCCGAGCCAGAAGCGGTAGATCTGCAGATAGAGCGGGTCGCGGGTCTTCAGCCACAGGCCTTCCATGATGGCCAGAAACGCGGCAAGTCCAATGGAAATCGTCGGAAAGATGATGTGGAAGCTGACAGTGAACGCGAACTGGATGCGAGCGAGGATGGTGGGATCGAAGCTCACGGCTGCCTCCGTTCGGTTTGGCCGCGCCGTGAGATCGCCAGGGTGAGGACGATAAATAGTGCGAGCGCGATAACCGAGGTGAGCTGGCCGAACACGCCGATGATGAAAAAGAAAAAGGCGACGCCGAGCGCGGTTGCGCCGAGCGCTCCCAGCAGGCGTCCCGCGGATCTGGACAGCGCGCTCATGGTTGCGTGCCTGGCCGGCGCGATCCCGCGACCACGATGGCAACGGGTGAAAATGAGCCGTGCGGCATAAAAGACTCCTCGATGAATGGGCGCGATGCCGCACCAGAAGTGAGTTCAAGATGGAGTGCATGTTGACGCAGGTGGACCTTAAAAGTCCTGAGCGCTTTCTGAATCCTGCTAAAGGTGTGGGCTACGGCACGGGCGAGTTTCGCGTTGCGATCAGCACTTGAGTGACACTGGCGCCGTTAGCCGCCCGGTCATTCCACGTTGACATCAGTCCACTTGAGGATTGCAGCGGCCACGTCTTCGTATCCCGGTTCGGCGATCAGCCAGTGACTGCGGCTGGGAAACTCAAGGAGGTCCGTCCGGGCTGGGGCTTGACTGTGCTTTCGATACATCGCGCGCACCATCGAAGGCGTGCACGTTCGATCTTTAGCGGCGGCGATCAGCAATAGCGGAGCGCGCTTTGGATTGTTGAATTTGACGGCATTTCCGACGCCCAGGGCTGCCTGGAAATAGATCCGCCCGGGTGCAGGCACGACGTACCGATCAAACGTTTCCTGTTGCTGAGAAAGCGGCAGGGTATTCGCAAACGTTGTTGAAAAGCTTTTGAACGACATGGAAAGGATACGCGACCAGCCACGCCAGGCCAGCAACACTGGGAGTGCTGACCGGATGGCCGTAAGGCTCGGAAGAACACCTCTCGGTGGGCCAGCGTCGATTGCGATGCCAGCTCTACCCAAACCACGATCGAGCAGCATTTGGACGATTAATCCACCGAAAGAGTGCCCTACCAATATCGGCGCCTCGGGCAGCAAGCGAATATGCTCCTCGAAGTGATCGACAAGACTCTTGATTGTCAATGACGATAGTCGCGAGTCAGGACTGTGCCGCAGCGCTTCAACTGACCCCACCATATAGGGCCATGGCGGTACGACAACATCATGGCCCTGTGCTTGAATGAATTCGCGAAATCCGGTCCAGCTATCGGTAGTCACCCATGCACCGTGTACCAGCAGGAAGGTCTTTGCCATGATGATTACCCCAATGAACAGGGTGTCCATCGTATCAACGGGAGGCGCGTGAACCCATGACGGCAACCCCGGATTTCTTTGCTGAAACGCCAGTCGAGGGCGGCGTTGTGAACAACTCGCTCACTCTGAGGTATCGTCCTCTCTCAAGGCCAACACTTCAAATTCACACCGGTTCCGTAACATCAAGGGATGCCACGCGATTCAATGACAAATAATCGGGATTCTCATGCTCGAGTGCCGATCGACGCCGACGTTCAGAACGATCCTTTTGCGTTGCAGCGTGACCCACTGTCGGACGTTCTCGAACTCATCCGGGTTCGTGGAAATACCGTGTTTACCTGTGCGGCAACGGCACCATTCGGTATTCACTTTCCTGCGGGCAAACATCGCTTGCACATCGTACGCAGCGGATCCGTCGTAATTTCCGTCGACGGCCTCGACGACGTGTTTCTTGCGTCGCAGGGAGATCTTGTGATGCTGATGCACGGCCATGGTCATACGATTTCGGACCAACGTGGACGGAATGCCCGTTCTCTTCTTGATCTTGCCAAACGTGAATACGACCGGGAACGCCTTGTACTTGGCCATGGCGATACGACCTGGCTCTGTGGCGACTTTGGATTTGACGGCATGCTGGCGCGCCGGGTGCTCGAAGTCCTGCCACCCGTGATCGTATTGAAAGGTCTGCGCGATCGACCGTTTGAATGGCTTGAACTTAGCTGTCACTTCATCCTTGATGAAGCACTGACGGCTCGCGCTGGCGCGGTCGCGATGGTTTCCCGCTTGCTCGATGTCATCTTTGTGCAATTGCTGCGCACCTGGGCGTCGGGGGGCGAGGTTGGTCGTGGGTGGTTGTCGGGTGCGATTGATCAGCGTGTCAGCAAGGCGATGTCGGCGATGCACGCCGAACCTGGCCGCGACTGGAACGTCACGGATCTCGCCAAACTGTCAAATCTTTCTCGTTCCGCGTTTGCGGATCGTTATCAACGCATCGTCGGTCAAGCTCCCATGGCCTATTTGACCGCTTGGCGACTTGATTGCGCCGCAGAGCTATTGCGCTATGGCCGCGCACCTATCTCTGAACTCGCGCGGCGCGTCGGTTACAAATCTGAGGCTGCGTTCAGTCGCGCTTTCAAAAGTCGGTTTGCGATGTCGCCTCTTCAATGGCGTCGTACCGACCCTCTCTGATTCTGCTGTCAGACTTTGTTAGCACTATAAATAAAACTTCTGAACATGACGTTCAGAGGTCCAAGCCAGTCTTATCGGCGTTGAAAGCTCAAAGACGCCGGCGGGGGCGAGCATCTTGAACGTCCGCTGAAGCCACCCCAAAATCGGGGACGTCTTACTACCAGGTGTATTTCGCGTTGGCTAGCAGGGTTCGCCCGTTGCCGAATGCGCAGACCGAGTACGATTGACAGCCGCTGATGTAGTGGCGGTCGAACAGGTTTGCCGCGTTCAGCATGAAACGCCAGTTGCGGGTCTGATAGTGCAGTGCCGCGTCGTACAGCGTATAGCTTGCGACTGTCAGCGAGTTGTCTGGCGCACCCGCGGACGCACTCTGGTAACGGATCCCACCACCAATCCCGAAGCCGGCAAGCGCTCCTGTATGCCATGTCCAGTCGGTCCACAGCGACGCCATCTGGCGAGGGCGAGGAATGTCCACCGGCCAGTTGTTCAGCGACGCGTCGTTTGCCTTTACGTTCTTCACGTCCTGATAGATGTACGACGCGATAATGGAGAGTTCGCGCGTCACGTTTCCGACCGCGCTCAGCTCGATACCGCGCGAACGCACCTCTCCGGTCTGCACGGAAGACGTTCCTGTCGGATCGAGATTCGTCGGTGCCGGCGTCACGACGTTCGTCTGGTTGATCTGATAGACGGCTGCGCTCAACATCAGGTTTTTGCGGGGCGGCTGCCAGCGCAGGCCCGCCTCGATCTGCCTGCCGCGCGTCGGCTCGGGCAATCCGCCGCCGAACATCTTCACGCCGATGACTGGATTGAACGATGTCGAATAGCCGACGTACGGTGACAGCCCGTAGTCACCCTGGTACGTGAGGCCGACGCGGCCCGAGAACGCGCTGACATCCTGGTTCGTCTGCGTGTGGGCCTCGTGGTCGTCCAGGAGCGTGTTGACCCAATCCTCGCGGCCGCCGAGCGTCAGGGTCCAGCGATTCCATTTGACCTGGTCCTGCGCGTACACGCCGAACGTGTTCATCGTTGTGTACTGGTCCTGGCGGCCGAGCGACGTCGGGCCCGAAAAGATCGCGGTCGTGACCGGCGTGTAGACCGGGTTGTAGAGGTTTAGCTCCGGCGCCAGCGCGAGCCACACGCTGTCGGTCGTCGTCTGCCGGTTGTACTGAAAGCCGAGCAGCACAATATGCTCGAGCTGCCCAGTACCGAAACGCGCCTGCGCGCTGTTGTCG
Source organism: Burkholderia sp. OK233 (assembly GCF_900230185.1). Classification (GTDB taxonomy): domain Bacteria; phylum Pseudomonadota; class Gammaproteobacteria; order Burkholderiales; family Burkholderiaceae; genus Paraburkholderia. The sequence continues at coordinate 5,056,299 of NZ_OCSR01000001.1, read as the reverse complement.
ATGTCGAAGCGGCTGTAGTTTGGCTGAAACAGCCCTGCGTAACGTGTGATATCGGTCGTGCTGCCCTCGGCAAGACCACCGCCAAAGACCGACGCGTCGCTGAGCGACAAGTGCATCCAGCGCAGGTTCTGGCTTAAAGTCCAGATGGAATTGAGGTCGTGCGAGAACTGGTAGCCGAGCGACCACTGCTTCTTGCGGTAGTCATTGAATGTCGGTTCTCCCGTGTAGACGTCATGCGACAACTGCCCATTCGGGTTTGGCACTACGGTGCCCTGCGCGGGCAGGAAGTTGTGCGAAATATCATTCCAGTCCTGCAGGTAGGTCGCCGTGAGCGTCAGCGAGGTGCCAGAATCCGGTCGCCAGCGAAACGACGGCGCAAGCGCGACACGCTGGTCCGCATTCGGTCCGGTCACCGCGTTGCCGTCGCGCGCGTCGCCAACGAAGCGATACGCGTACTTCCCGTCGGCGTCGAGCCTGTCGCCGATGTCGAACATTATCTGCTTGCGCGCGTAATTGCCGACCTGCACGCCCACCTCGCGCACGCGCTCGCCGTTGGCCTGCCTGGTTTGCACGTCGACGATCGCGCCCGGATCTCCTGCCCCATACAGAACCGACGTTGGCCCGCGTAGCACAGTGATGCTGTCGATCATGTACGGGTCGACCCGCCAACTCGCGATGGGTGTTGTATTCGGCGCTTGCAATCCGTCGATGAACAAGGTGGGAGTAAAACCGCGCAGCACCGCATACAGATCTGTGCGGCTGTCGGATCCAAATGATGCGAAGCCTGGCACGTAGCGCAGCGCCTGGTTGAGGTCGGTCGCGCCGGTCATTTCGATCTGCTGCGCAGTGACGACGTTGATCGTTTGAGGAATCTCGATGATCGGTGTGTCGGTCTTCGTGCCGGTCGCGGTGCGTTTGCCGACGAGCCCGATTGACGCCACGTTTGCCAAGTCTTTCACTTTGATCTCCGGCAGCGTGACGCCGGGTTTCACATCGGCCTGTACCGCGACGCTTTTCGCTTGCGTGTCGTTCGCTGGTTGTGTCACCTGCGCGTACGCATGGCCCGCAGCCGCTGCGCAAAATATCCCCTTGACTGTGACTGTGAGTGTGATCGCACGCTGCCTCGTGCCCGTTGTCCACGACATCTTCTGCTGCTCCGTTTTGCTGGCAGCCTGCTCGGCCGGCCCGTTTATCAAGGAGCGACAGCCGCCCGGCCGCCGCCTCATTTTTCCCCAGTGAGCGTCACACGCTTCAGTGGCGTGTCTCTCTTCGTTGCGTTGCGCAGGCGTGTTTCGAGGATATCGGCCGAAAGTTGCACCAGCTTGAAAACAGCCAGGCTCCATTACCAGGGGCGCGAGACGTCGTATGTTTCGTGCGGTGCGAGCGCGAGAGCCTCGATGCCAGCGAAATCCAGGGCTTCGAGGCAATGACGCATTTCAGTCAGAAACGCGGTGCATGTGGGGTGAGCGTTGATCATGTTTTCTATCCATCGCTCTATGTCAGTCAGGCGTCCGTCCTTCGCAAGAACGGCCAGTTCCCGGCGATCGCTCTCTGGAGGAACGGCAACGGCGAACCCGTGTTTGCGTTGTGAGCGAATAGGAGCAGAACCGCCGGAAGGATGCTCTACGACGTTCGACGGCAACGCATCCTCATCTTCCGCAAATGGAACGATGAGTTCGAAGGTAAACGAGGTGCCGCGATGCGGCGCACTTGACACGCGCAAGTCGCCGCCCATGGTGTTGACAATGCGCTGCGCAATAATGAGGCCGAGGCCAGTGCTACTGTTCACCGCCTGTATCTGGCGAAAAGCCGTAAAGAGTGTCGATTGCGCTTCGATGTCGATGCCGATGCCGGTGTCGACGACTTCAAAACCCATATGCCATTGATCGTCCTGCAGGCGCGCGCTCACCGTCATCGTAACGAAGCCGTCGCGGGTGAACTTCGATGCGTTCGACAGCAGGTTGAGCAATACCTGCTGCAACCGGCGCCCGTCAATCGTCAGTCGACGGGGCAGCGACGTCAGTGCCTGATACTTGAACTGGTTGTTTAGCTGCGCGCAAAGTGCGACTGCGTATTCGGCAATGTCATCGAGCAGCGCCGGCAGGTTGGTTGCGACCGGGGCGATATCCAGCGGCTGCAATTCGGTTTTCGCGTACCCGACCAGTTCGTCGATCAGGCCGAGTTGATAGTTCACGCTGCGCTCGATTGCCTGGATCGGTCTCGCCTGCCTGGAATCCGCCAGTTCCCGCAACTGTCTGGCATAACCCGTGATCGTAGCAAGCGGTGCGCGGAGGTCATGACTGACATAACCCAAGGTTTCGATCAGTTGCTGGTTTTTCTCCTCAGCGTAAAGCAATGCATCGTTCAGCTCTAATGTGCGCTGCGCAACCTGTTCGCGGAGTCGATCGCGTTCGGTTCTTTGCCAGTCTGCGAGTTCGGTTCTTGCCGCGATTCGCTGCTTTCCGACGTGGTTTATCCACGCTGCGAGCACAATCAGGTTGGTGGCTAACCCAATAATTGCAACGACGGGGTTCGGATGAATGTCGGACTTCAGCCAGGCGAGAGCTGTCGGCAAGGGCCCGAGCGTTTCGAGCATGCGCAACGCAAAGCTGAACAGCGAGAAGATCATGACGAGCAGCATGATCCGCGCGGTGGGGGTCGACTGACGCGCGAGGCGTGCAGCGATAATCACCGTGAAGACACCGAACAGTGCATTGACATACACGCCGACTTGCGCGAACACGAACAGATTGCCGAATGCGGCGCCTATTGCTGCGACGCACTCCAGCAACGCAAACCCGAACAGTATGTAGCGCGCAGGCAGGTTTGCTTTTTCGCTGCGAGAGATGCGCAGGATGAAGACAATGAACAGCAGCACGGCAGTACATCCGAGCACCGTCACACTTCTCGCACTCCACTCGGTCGCGAAAGGCCACAGATATAGCTTCGTATAGCCGCGATCCGCAGCTTCGAATAGCGCTGTCATGACGCAAAGGGCGGCCAGCACGAGAAACGAGACACTGCGGGAAAAATAGGCGATGAGCAGCGCGCACCACGCCAGTGCGAGCGTGCCGCCAATCAATCCGCCGTCCCAGAGCGCTGCGCGTTTCTCCAGCGCGTCGTATGCCGCTGCGGAATACAGTCTCGGTTCGAGCGTGAGTGCGGTATCGCTGGCTGCCCGGATGAGAAAAAGGCGCCGTTCACCGGGAGCGAGCGTGAAATCCACCAACCGATACCGCGACGAAAACGACTGGGACGCGAGGCTGGCGGGATCGATGCCGTCATGTGTCCAGTGGCCGCTGTGCCCGGTGTAAAAGTCCACTTTCTGGAGGCGCGCGTCCTGGAACACGAGCACGAGCGGGAGGGCTGTTGAGCCACCGTTGCTCACCGACACGCGCAGCCACCATGCCGAGCGGGTGAAACCTGGTGTCAATCGACTCCGCTGAATGGGAAGGAAGCCTGGCGTGGCTCGCGCGGACAGTGTGAGGATATCGTCCAGGTTCATCTTGCCCGAGACGTCTTCGAATACCTGCACCAGGTCCGGGGCGGGAACTTCTTGTGTCCGTGCCACAGAGGTGTCGAGACCGACGGCCAACGAATGGGTGGTCCACCAGCTCAAACACAAGAACAGTAAGCGGAGCCACCGAGTCGCAGTCATGATGTCGTCACTCTGCCTCGAGGGCGGATTCCACGGTGTCAGCCAGATCCCTACTGCGAAATTCCTCCCGATAGGTTGACGGGGGCATACCGAATCGCTCGCGAAACGCCGTGGCGAAATTCGCGGCACTGGAAAAACCAATTTCTTCGGCGATGCTGGCGATACTCAATGACGTGCTGCTCAACAGCTTTTGTGCAATCCGCAGGCGCTCGTCCCGGAGATACTCGAATACCGTCTTGCCAAGGTTGTCCCTAAACGCACGCGACAGTCTTTTTTCATTGGTCCCCACCAGGCGGGCGAGTTGTTCGACCGTTGGCGCATCGTTCAGCCTTTGCGACAAATGTCGAATGGCCGCGCGAACGATGACGCTGTTGCCTGTGAAATCCGAAGTGGTTACCTCATCTCCGGTATACCGGTTGCCGCGTGTCCGGGCGAGGTGAACGCGAATCCGGGCAAGTACCTCGTCCGCCTCGAATGGCTTGAGCACGTAGTCCACGCCACCGATTTCAAGACCGTTGATGCGCTCGTGGAGATCACCGGCCACAGTGAGAAATATGACGGGAATCGCAGACGTGCGGGGGTCCGCGGCAAGAAGCCGGCAGGCGGCGAATCCATCCATCCGCGGCATCCGTACGTCCATCAGGATCAGGTCGGGTGAAATCGCCAGTGCTCGTTGATACGCCTGTGACCCATCGAATCCGACGCTGATCCGGCATCCAGCGTTGCGCAGCACATCGATTAGCAATCGAAGCTGGTCCGGCTGGTCGTCTACCACAAGAAGATGGGCATCCGTGAGGGCAGTGTTTCGGGGCGGCATCGTGTAGGCGAAAGGAGCTGACGGGTAACGTTCCTGGTTAACGGCGGCTGATTGCGCAGCTTGAGACTTGCGGAGATCGGTCGCCAGCATAAAGCCGCGAAGCGTACCAGATTGTTAATTCAATTTAAATCGAGCGGTTTCCACACGGATAGCAAAAGAATTTTCCCTCCGGCAAAGCATTTCGTCCCTCCGGCAAAACGATTGACGCAATAACGCTGCCCATAATTCCTCGCGTCCTTACACAAAGTTGCTAATTCATGCATTCGTAAGCATAGGCATCAGTGGCGTGAATCCCACGGTAGAGCGTGACGGAGACCAGATATGAATCCCTTTATTGACTATCAGACAAGTGAGAGCGGAACGTAATGAACAAGAGCCGATATAAGTTGGTTTGGAATCGTCGAGTTGGCGCGCTGGTCGCGGCAGCCGAGACGCAGCGCGGCGTGCAGGGCGAAGCGGGACAAGCGGAAATGGGGCAGGGTGGTAGTCCACTGAAGTCGAAAGTTGCACTGGCTGTACTCACGGCGCTCACGCTCTCGGCTGGATATGCACATGCAGATAACCTTGCCGTTGGCGGCGAGGTCGGTGGGACGACTGCAACGATAGGGGGTGCAACGGCACCGTCCGCGAGTACAGGGGGGACGAATCCCGCTGTAGCGGGTGATGCGAGCAACACCAGTCAGAATACAGCGGTCGGGATCAATGTCACCGCTAATGGCGGAGCCGCAACCGCTCTGGGTGATACGGTAACTGCAAGCGGCCAGAATGCCACAGCAGTTGGCGCAAATTCGGTCGCAACCGGCACCAGAGCAGTAGCTTTCGGCGGTGGATCGAGCGCGGCTAATGCTGACTCGACTGCGATTGGTGCTCTGGCACACACTACTGCTCAGTTCTCAACGGCGGTCGGCACCAATAGTTCAGCCGCTGGCGGAACGGCGGTGGGTTTTCAGGCGAACGCGAGCGCGGCTGACGCTACGTCCATAGGTGTGGATTCCGTTGCATCCGGGATCGGTAGCGTTGCAATTGCCCGTGCACAGGCAACCGCCCAGAACGCAATCGCTATCGGCGAGAATGCCTCGGCAGCTAATGTGAATTCCGTAGCGGTAGGCGCCGGGTCGAACGCCAGCGGCAACAGCGCAATGGCAGTGGGTCTTTCCGCAACGGCAAGCGGCGGTAGCGCGGTGGCGCTTGGTAACTCCAGCGTGGCGAGCGGGGGATCGGCCATTGCAGTTGGTCAGTCTTCAACCGCATCATCAAACACTTCCGTCGCGATTGGTTTCGGGGCGAATGCTGCATCGGCCAATACGATTGCGCTGGGTACTGTCACACAGGCGACGGGCGCAAATTCAATCGCGATCGGTAACGCAGCCGTGGCTTCGACCGCTGAATCGACGGCGCTCGGTTCCGGCGCTGTCACACGTGCGGCAACGAACGTGAGTAGCGTCACGCTGAACGGCGTCACCTTCGGTGGCTTCGCAGGCGCGACGCCGACCGGCGTCGTGAGTATCGGCGCGGTCGGTCAGGAACATCAGTTGCAAAATGTCGCCGCCGGTCAAATCAGCGCCACCAGCACGGACGCGGTGAACGGCTCCCAGCTTTTCTCGATTGCTTCGCAGGTTTCGGCACTCTCGACCAATCTGGCCTCAATCACCACCACGGTCGACACGATCTCGACATCCGGCTCCAATGGCACGGCCACTGACGATACCGGCACCGCAGTGGGTAAAAATTCGGTGGTGTCAGTACCGAACGGAACCGCTGTCGGCAACGGTTCGAACGTTTCGGGTCAGGATGGTACGGCAATCGGCACGAACTCGACCGTCACGGCTGCGCGTGCAACCGCCATCGGCACGAATTCGAAAGTCACAGGCACGGATTCGACCGCAATCGGCACCAATAGCCAGGCCACCGCGAATAATTCGGTTGCCCTGGGTGCAAATTCAGTCGCAGATCGGGACAACACGGTTTCGGTTGGTGCGCCGGGTGCTGAGCGTCAGATTATCAACGTTGCAGACGGTACGGCTCCGACGGATGCAGTCAACGTGCGACAGCTGAATGGTGCAATCAACAGCGTTCGCGACGACATGCAGAAATATCGCCGTGACGCGAGCGCTGGTACAGCGTCCGCAATGGCCATGGCGAATTTGCCGCAAGCCGTGTTGCCGGGTGAGAAGGTCGTAGCACTCGCAGCCGGCAACTACGGCGGACAGTCCGCGATGGCTGTAGGTTTGTCGGTCGCGACGCAAAAGTGGATGGTCAAAGGCTCGGTCACCACGGGTGTCTCTGGTCACGGTTCCGTGGGTGCAGGAGCGGGCGTTGGCTACCGTTGGTAAGTAATTGGTCTGTGTCCCGCTGCTGTCGCACTTGTGTTGCAGCAGCGGGCGAAGCACCGGGGAATTTTGCAGAGGCAGGCCATGTGAATATAAGTGCCAGGTGGCACGAAGGGAAAGCGCATCGATAAATGCCTTTCCTACTTCCTGCGAAAAGCACATCAGCGGTCGCGGGTAGATATAGAGGGAATAAAAGTGCCTTGCAAGATAGCGCCACCGAACGTATTCCTATTCCATTTGCGGTTCATTTTTATTCCGCGATTTTCGCAAGAGCGCTAGAACAATGGCGAGTCCGGAAGTCTCTTCGTTATCTGTCTTGCATTTTTTAATAAGAATTATTTCATAAAACTGTTTCATAAAACTGTTTCATAAAACTGACTTAAAAAAATAGCGAAAAAATTACAGGGTCGTTGAGGAGGTGCAAGGAAATTCTGACTCACATTCGAAGTCGCAATAGGTTACCGGTCCGCCAATTTTTGAATCCGGCAACACCCAGATGTCGCAAAAGGCTTTTTGTAGACAAATTAAAAGACCTATGAGAAAGTTCCCCGGGAGCACGTAACTTTCTTTCCATTACACGATTTGGTAATGGGAGATACCGCATTCGATGCGAATAGCTCGGCGGCCATCGTCTCACATAGTGCTCAAGATGTTGCCAGAAAGAAAAACGGTGCTTGCGATCGGCATAAGACCATTTGCCATGCCATGCGCCAAGGAAACAGTTGCAACGGATAATTTAGGGGTCTTAACCATGAGTATTCCGGGCGGGACAGAACGGGGCAGAGGCTCACCGAAAGAAGCACATCAATCGGGAAAGCTACTGGCGCTGCTTGGCGCGATCACCAACTCCATGCCAGGACCCTTCGGACCTTCATAACCAGGCGACCCGCAGGCCGTCTGAACGGTCAGCTCGCTGGACAACTGGCTATCTAGCCGATCCTCATCGATCACCTGGGCGCGTGACCTCCTTCGTCAGGAGGACGGATTCGTGCGCGCCGAGGATCCGTCATCAATCGAGGGCGGCAGCAAGGTGCTGCAGTTTCAGGTGTTAAAGCAACACACGCCGCAGCGAGACGTTTCGATCACCATAAATAGGCATCCTTAGTAAATAAGGTGCTTGCATACGCTCGTGCTTACGAATCTCGCACTGTCACATTACTTATTAAGGAAACGATCATGAACAAGGCGTATCGGACCATCTGGAACAAGGCGCTTGGCGCCTTCGTAGCCGCGTCGGAGCTGGACACGTCGCGCGGCAAGGGAAAGTCGGGAGCGGCTGCCTCCGTATGCGACGGGCGCGGCGCTGAGCATGGTGCTTCGGCGCTGTACGGTTCCAGTCCGCGTGTTGTCACCGTACTGTTGTTGATGGGTTTGGGCGGATGGGGCGCGCAAGCGCAGGCGCAGGTGAGCTGCTCGGCAGCGCCCTACAACTTCTATAGCGGCAGCACCACGTGCGTGGGCTTTCAGTCCACAGCCTCTGGAGGCGGAGCCACTGCGGTAGGTTATGCCGCCAACAGTACGGGACTTAATGCCTTGTCCTTCGGCTTTCAAGCCATTGCGAGTGCTACCAACGCCATTTACGTGGGCGCGCGGACTGCTCCGGGTACCGGCGCGACCGCGCAGTCGGCGATTGGCATCGGTACGGATGTCGCTGCGAGCGGCTCGGGGGCCATCGGTGTTGGCGTTGACGCTGTCTCGAGCGGCAACCAGTCGACTGCCGTCGGCCCCTTGGCGAAGGCAACTGGAGATAACGGCGTTGCACTGGGTGCGAGCGCCAACGCTGCCGCGTCGGGCGCCGTCGCATTGGGCAGTGGAGCCACCGGTTCGCAAACCAACGGCATAGCCGTTGGTTCGGGAGCCAGTGCCACCGGTGCCAACGCCCTTTATCTGGGAGCGCGCACCGTCGCGGGCACCGGTTCGACTGGGCAATCGTCCATTGCCATTGGCACTGACGTTACCTCTAACGCCGACTATGCCGCCGCGATTGGCTACCAGGCGGTGGTAAGCGGACCTGCAGCCGTCGGGGTGGGTTATATCGCCACAGCCTCCGGGACGCATGCTGTCGCTGTCGGCTTTCAGTCCATCGCCAGCGGCCTCAACGCCGTTTATCTTGGACCGCGTGCTGTCGCAGGCACGGGCGCGACGGCGGCGGGTGCGATTGGCATTGGCACGGACGTGACTGCGTCCGGTCCCTCTTCGCTGGCCGCCGGCACAGTGTCCAAAGCCTTGGCACAGAATGCGGTGGCATTGGGGGCGGGCGCCGCCGCCTCAGGGCTCAACTCGCTCGGCATGATGAACGGCTCCAATGCGAGCGGTGCTAATGCAATAGCTTTGGGCGGAGCGGATTCTGTCGCGGAAGGCGGCTCGTCTGCTCCTGCAACGGTGGCGGGCGCCGCGGCGTCGGGCATTCGCGCCATTGCGATCGGCTCCGGCGCGAGCTCGGCTGGCTCCTCGTCCATTGCGATAGGCGATTCGGCTCGGACGGGGGCTAACACCGATGCCCTCGCCATGGGTACCTCCGCGACGGCTAACGCGACCAATGCTTCTGCCATCGGCAATGGCGCAAGTGCGCTCGCCGCCTCCACGGTTGCCATCGGCGACGGCAGCACCGTCGCTGCCGCAGCCGGCGCGGGTTCGTTCGCCGGCGGCCATAACTCCCAGGTACTCGGCGGGACGGGCGCAGTGGCGCTCGGTCAGGCGCAGACCGCCAGCGGCAACGGCGCGGTCGCGATTGGCGATCCCAATACCGCAACCGGCAATGGTGCTGTCGCCGTGGGTGCGAACAATACCGCCACGGGCGATGGCGCGGTAGCGCAGGGCAACGGCAATACCGCCAATGGTCAGGGCGCGGTCGCGCTGGGCAACGCGAGCAATGCGAACGGCGCGAGCGCGCTGGCGTTCGGCGATTCGGCGGTGGCCAACCAGGCCCGTGCGATCGCGCTGGGTGCCGGCGCGTCCGCCAGCAACGCGAACGACGTCGCCTTGGGTGCGGGCAGTACAACGGCAGCGCCACATACGGGCACCACTGCGCTTTACGGCGGCACGGCGGCCGGGATCGCGAGCGCCGCCAATGGCGTGGTGTCGGTCGGCTCCGCTGGGAAGGAGCGGCAACTGCAGAACGTGGCAGCGGGTGTGATTTCGGCTGCCAGCACCGACGCAATCAACGGCTCGCAGCTGAATACGGTTGTCACCGGCGTCAATAATCTCGGCGCGTCGACAGCGGGCACGTTGGGCGGCGGAGCCAGCTATAGCGCGGCGACCGGTGATCTCACCGGCTTTAGCCAGCCGGTCAACAGCGTCAGCAACACCGGGGCCGTAACCGGACCCACCGCGCAGACGACAGTTGCTGGTGCCTTGACCGCGCTGAATACGAATATCGACAACACGGCCAATATCGCGGTCAAGTACGACGCGGCGGGCGGTACGAAGATCACCCTCGGTGCGACCGGCGGAGCGGGAGCCGGATCTCCGGTGACCATTACCAACATGGCGCCGGCTGCATTGAACGCGACGAGCACCGATGCGGTGAATGGGTCGCAGCTGTTCGCCACCAACCAGCAGGTAACGGCCAACACCACAGCGATTTCCAATATCAACAATGGCGGCGGGATCAAATATTTCCACACCAATTCAGTGCTGGCGGACAGCGTTCCAACTGGCACCAACGCGATTGCAGTAGGACCGGCCGCCAATGCGTTCGGCAACGATTCAGTCGCCCAGGGTCTGAATGCGGTGGCCGGCGTGAACGGCGCACCGACGACGGCCAACGACATTGCCTTGGGCAACGGGGCCCAGGCCACCGGTGGCGATTCAATCGCCCAGGGTACCGGGGCAACCGCGAACACGGCCGGCGCCATAGCGATTGGTCAGACAGCAACCGCCACTGGCGGCAAGGCCGTGTCGATTGGCGTAGGCAATACGGCCAGCGGTAACGGTGCGGTCGCCATCGGCGATCCGAACTCGGCAACCGGGACCGGTGCGATAACCATGGGCGCGAACAATACGTCCAACGGCCAGGGCGCGGTGGCACTCGGCAATGCCAATGCAGCGACCGGCCAGGGCGCCGTCGCGCTGGGCAATGCATCGCAAGCGAACAATGCCGGTTCCGTCGCGTTCGGCGACGCTGCAACGGTGTCGGCGGCGGCGACGCACGGCGTCGCGATCGGCTCCGGCGCCACGGTCACCAATGCCGGCGCGGTGGCCCTGGGTGCAGGAAGCACGACTGCCGCAGCGGTGGGGACGCCAGGCGCGACGATCAACGGCACGGCGTACACGTTTGCCGGCACCACGCCGGCGAGTACGGTGAGTGTCGGCACGGTGGGCGCGGAACGCACCGTGACGAACGTTGCTGCCGGCCGGCTGAGCTCGACAAGTACCGACGCGGTGAACGGCTCGCAGTTGTATGCAACCGATCAGGCAGTCGACACGCTTTCCTCGACGGTAACCGCCAACAAGACGCACTACTACAGCGTCAACGACGGCGGCACGCAGGGTGCCAACTATGCCGACGATGGCGCCACCGGCGTCAACGCCCTGGCTGCAGGTGTTGGCGCTCAGGCTTCTGGGGTAAGCAGCACGGCGTTGGGCAACGGTGCCCAGGCGCTGGCGAACAACGCAACCGCATTCGGACTGCAAGCGACGGCTTCGATCGTCGGCGGCGTGGCGATCGGGTCGGGATCGGTTTCAGATCGCACGGTTCTGCCCGGGGTTGGATCGATCGCCAACGGTTCCCACGCGATTCCGTTTAATACCTCCGACGAGACCTTGCTGGGTGCGGTGTCCGTCGGCAGCAGCACCGCCTACCGACAGTTGACCAACGTCGCCGACGGCACGCAGGCGCAAGACGCCGTCACCGTCAGGCAACTCGCGGGCGCATTGTCATCGTTCTCGGTGACGGGCACGAACTATTTTCACGCGAATTCGACGGCGGCCGATTCGCTGGCCGTGGGCGCACAGTCGATTGCAGTCGGACCGACGACCGTCGTCAACGGAGACAACGGCGTTGGTGTCGGCAACGGGGCGGTGGTCGATGCGACGGCGCCCGGCGGCGTCGCGATCGGCCAGCAAACGCATTCGGCCGCGGCCGACGCGATGGCGCTCGGCAGCGGTGCGGTCGCGAGCGGTGCGCAGTCGATCGCGCAAGGTGCCAACGCGAATGCCGCTAACCAGGGCGGCGTTGCTGTGGGCTCAGGCGCGCAAAGTAGCGCCACGGACGCCGTAGCGCTTGGCGCCGGGGCGAGCTCGACGTTCGCCAATAGCGTGGCGCTGGGCAGCGCATCGACAACCGCCGCGGCCGTGGCAACGCCAGGTGTCACGATCAACGGCACGGCCTACACGTACGCCGGTACTGCCCCGACGAGCACGGTAAGCGTGGGCAGCGCAGGTAACGAGCGCACGGTGACCAACGTGGCGGCAGGCCGGGTGAGCGCGAGCAGCACCGACGCAGTGAACGGCTCGCAGCTGTATGCGACTGATCAGGCAGTCAGCAGTCTGTCCACGACGATAACCGCCAACAAGACGCACTACTACAGCGTCAACGACGGCGGTACCCAGAGTGCCAACTACGCCGACGACGGCGCCACCGGCACCAACGCGCTGGCGGCGGGCGTGGCCGCCACCGCGGCCGGCGCCAACAGCACGGCCCTGGGTCAGGGAGCGACGGCCAATAACGCCAATGCCGTTGCGCTGGGTAGCGGTTCGACCACGGCTGCGGCAGTGGCAACGACCGGCGACACGATCAACGGCACGGCCTTCACGTACGCCGGGACTGCCCCGACGAGCACGGTGAGCGTGGGCAGCGCGGGTAACGAGCGCACGGTGACCAACGTGGCGGCAGGCCGGGTGAGCGCGAGCAGTACCGACGCGGTGAACGGCTCGCAGCTGTACGCGACGGATCAGGCGGTCGGCAGCCTCGCCAGCTTAGTGACGGCCAGCAAGACGCACTACTACAGCGTCAACGATGGCGGTACGCAGGGCGGTAACTACAACAACGATGGTGCCACCGGCACCAATGCGCTGGCGGCAGGCGTGGGGGCAACCGCAAGCGGCGTGAGCAGCTTCGCCGGCGGCAACGGCGCTGCCGCGCAGGCGGACAACGCGCTTGCGCTGGGTGCCCTGTCGAGCGCATCGGTGGCGGGCGGAGTCGCGATCGGCTCGGGATCAGTGTCCAATCGCGCGGTCCTGTCTGGTATCGGTTCAATTGCGAATGGCACCCATGCGATTCCCTTCAACACGTCGGATCAAACCTTGCTCGGCGCAGTGTCTTTCGGCAGCGCGGCCGGCACCACCTATCGCCAGTTGACCAACGTCGCGGACGGCACGCAGGCACAAGATGCAGTCACGATCAGACAGCTTGCTGGCGCGCTATCGTCGTTCGCCGTGTCCGGACAGATGTACTTTCACGCGAATTCGACGGCGGCGGATTCGCTGGCGGTGGGCGCGCAGTCGATTGCGGTCGGACCGACGACGGTGGTCAACGGTGACAACGGCGTGGGCATCGGCAACGGCGCCATCGTCGATTCAACAGCACCGGGAGGCGTCGCGATCGGCGAAAGCTCGAATGCGGCACAGGCCGACGCGATTGCGCTCGGCAGCGGCTCCATCGCAAGCGGCGCCCAGTCGATCGCACAAGGGGCGAACGCAAAGGCTGCGAATGCAGGCGGCATTGCTATCGGCTCGGGGGCGCAAAGCAGCGCCATCGATGCGGTCGCGATGGGCTCTGGCGCGAGCGCGTCGATGGCCAACAGTGTTGCGCTGGGCGCGGGATCGGTGACGACGGTTGGCGCGTTGAGCAACTACATCGCGTACGGATTGAGCAGTCCGCAGTCATCCGCGGGTGAGGTCAATATCGGCAATCGGCAGATCACCGGTGTGGCAGCAGGCAAGGCCGGAACCGACGCGGTTAACGTAAGCCAGCTTGCCGCAGTCACCACGCAGTTGACCACGCTGATCAACAATCAAAACGGGGGCGGCGGTGCCCCCTTCGCGTCCACTCCTGGTTCTTCACCCGCGTCCACCGGATCGAATTCTTCGGCGGGCGGGCAGGGCTCGGTAGCTTCCGGCTCGAATAGCACGGCGGTCGGCAACAGTTCGCAAGCCAGCGCGAATGGCGCGACCGCGGTAGGCGTCGGCGCGGCCGCGAGTGGGAATAACTCGGTGGCGCTGGGTTCCGGTAGCACGGACGGAGGCCGAAGCAACGTGGTATCCGTCGGCTCACTTAACGATACGCGGCAGGTGGCGAATGTAGCTGCGGGAACGCAGGGGACGGACGCAGTCAACGTGGACCAGCTCAATGCGGGGCTCGCGCAGGCCAATGCCTATACCGATCAACGGGTGGATCAGTTGCAATCGGGAATCAACTCCGTCGCGCGCAATGCCTATTCCGGCATCGCCGCAGCGACGGCATTGACGATGATTCCGGAGGTCGACAAGGACAAAACGTTGTCATTTGGCATCGGCACGGCGGGCTTTCGCGGCTATCAGGCCGTCGCGCTGGGGGGAACCGCTCGTATCACCGAAAACATCAAGATGAAAGCTGGCGTTGGTATGAGCCCTGGCGGCACGACCTTCGGGATGGGCGCGGCGATGCAATGGTAGAGCGCAGACGCCTTCGTTCAAATGCGACAACGTGATCGTGCGCCGAACCGGACGTACGAAAAAACAGTATGGAGAACATAATGAAGCAGCTTTCTGGATGGAGTTTATTGCTGAGCCTGGTTTTTCTTGCGGGATGTTCGAGTGCTTCCGGGCCGACGTTTAACGCTTATACGGTCACAGCCGCGGATGGTTCCAGGCTTCATCAGGTCGAATGTCATGGGATATTCGAAGGACCTGCTACCTGTATGAAGGTGGCCCAGCGGATATGCCGTGGAGAACCGGTTCGCGCGGTGCAGAAGATTGGGCGCCTCCAGCCGGATAACGACGAAGCCGATGTCACGCGGCGGCTTACCTTCGCGTGCGGTGACGCGCCGGATACCCCGGCTGCAGCGGCCTCGCAGCCGGTCGCACCTGTGGCGCAAACGGTTGATCAGTTCGTGCTGCAAACCGATACCCTGTTTGCTTTCGGGCAGTCCAGCCTGGCTTCGATATTGCCGGGCGGGGCGGCCAACCTCGAGCAGGTCATCGCGCGTATCAAGCAGCGAAGGGGTGTTCAGTCCATTTCGGTCGTCGGTCATACCGACCGCCTCGGGCCAGACACGGTCAACCAGCCGTTGTCACTGGCGCGTGCACAGACGGTACGGGAATACATGATCAATCATGGGCTCGACGGTGAGGTGATTCATGCGGTGGGAGTGGGGTCCCGTGACTCAACAACCCAATGTCCGGACGGCGGGAGCAGGGCAGTCATCGCTTGCCTGCAACCGGACAGGCGGGTCTCCATCGAAGTTCGGGCGCAGTGAGATGGCCCAGTGCTGAACCGACTCGCGATGAACGAGCGAACGTTCGGCGCTGGGCAGCGTCTGGCACCGGCGTCGCGCTAGCCCGGCTCGGGAGATACGGTGATTTTCGTCATGAGCTCATTGCGTTTGCTGTGTGCCACGCCAACGGTTTCGTATGCAATGCCGGTGCTGTAGCGGCGCGTAAAATCGACCGCGGCAGTCGGCGCGCAGCG
This sequence comes from Burkholderia sp. OK233, assembly GCF_900230185.1. Taxonomy (GTDB): domain Bacteria; phylum Pseudomonadota; class Gammaproteobacteria; order Burkholderiales; family Burkholderiaceae; genus Paraburkholderia. The sequence continues at coordinate 5,040,883 of NZ_OCSR01000001.1, read as the reverse complement.
GTCCATTTCTTGCAACATGCTCTTGATATAGCCATGCTCTTCCACGCAGTTACGTTCGTACTCGCTCCATAACGTGGTCAGCTCGGCGCGTGCCTTTTCACCCTGGCTACTCGCCAGCGCGTACAGGCCGCGAAACGCCCAGTACGCCGAGAGGGTGCCATACTCGTTGCTGCCCAGCGTGTAACCGGGCGGCAGCACATCCATCGTATTGAAGAATGGCATATACGGCGCGCCCAGGGGCGTGCTGATGACTTGCCAGATCACGCCTTGCAGCGCAACGGGCATGCTGGCGTCGAGCGTGATGATGTGGCTCTCGGCCGTCGCTTCGTAACCGATCGGCCTCTTGGCCTTTCCTTCAAGCACCGTGCCTTGATAGGTCGCGCGCAGCACGGCCATCACATCCTTGACGCCAAGCTTTCGGTCAGGCTTCAGGAACAGCGGATACTGCGGCTGCCCAGGCTGCTGCACCAGCGACGGCGTCAGGATGCTTTGCGCCAGCCAGATACGGTCTTCGTTGTAGGGATTGCCAGGGATGCCGAAGGCGGCTGCAAAATTCAGGCGGCGCCGGTCGGGCTGGTCAAGCAACTGGTGCTGGACGATGAAAGGAAACAGCTCCTTCGAGTGGCGTACGTTGACGTCGTCCAGATCCACGCCATGCACGCGCACGCCGTTGGCCACCACGAGATAAGTTTCCGGCGGTATGCGCACGGCGATCCAGTGATGGGCCGAGCCGTTCTCGAAGTACCACGATTCTTCCGGATCGCCGAACAGCACGCCGTTGACTTCGCTGGCGCCGTACGTTTCCACATATTGTCCGAGCAGCTCGACTGCCTGGAGCGCCGTCTCGGCCTGCGGCAGTATCAGCGTCGGGATCACCGACTCCGCGATGCCGCCGCTGGCCAGCAGCGGATCAGCGGCATTGGCCTTGTCGTTGATCGTCAGCGAATTGGTCGCGGATACGGCGACGTTGCGCTGGTTGATACCGCGCTCTTCGTAAAAATAGCGGTCGCCAATTGCGCACACCGCCTCTTCGTAGCCGGCCCAGTCGGGGATCGCGCTGTAGCCATAGGCACGCTCGGGCACAGGCACGGTCAGCCCGTTACCCAACACCCATTGGCCCTGGCTAAGTGCGTGTTTGTCACCGCTGCGGTACTGCGGCAGCGTCCGGTAGACCAGGTATTTGTTCCAGTTGTTGCGCGTGAAATCCTCATTGCGCGAAAGCAGAATGATGCCGTCGGCCATCGCTTTTTTTCCGACCATGACGCTGGTGCACATGGGTTCCTCCGCGACAAAAAAAGAATCGCGGCGGCCGCCGCGATTCCTTGCGCCCGAATTATTTCCGGACCGTGGCGATGCGCGAGTTGATCGGAATGTTATTCGAGTTCAATCCTGGCGTCTGGCCGTGCATGTCGAAGTCGAGTTGCACTTCGGGGCGGAAAACCAGGCAGTGCGTCGAGCCGCCGAAGTGGAACATGCCTAGTTGCTGACCCTTGTGGATCTGCTGGCCTTCGTACACCGCGATCTGGCAGGTGGAGACCTCGGCCATACCGACCGCCATGAAGCACATCAGTCCGATGGCCGGGTTGTCGGCCTGGATAAAAATCAGCGCGCGCGTTGCCACTTCCGTGATGTAGCCCTGCGAATCGTTCGGTCCCGCCGGGTCGAAACCCTCGTACATGGTCTCCGAATAATAAGTGCCGTCCACTACGCGGGCCTTGACGACCCGGCCGCTGACCGGACTGTGCCAGCGATGATAGCTTTTCGCGCTCAGGAAAGCCTGGTAGACCGTGCCGCCGTCGAACGCTGGCATAAGGCTGTCGTTGTCCAGCATGTGCGAGAGCGAATACCGCTGCGCCTTGATCCAGAAGTTGTCGCGCTGTTTAACCTGCCGCGCGATCTTGTATGGCGCCGATTCGCAAGCGTTGACGATCACGTCGTCGTCTTGTGGCGCGGCAACCGGGCGCTGGCCGTCGCGGAACTGGCGCGTGAAGAAGTCGTCCCACGAAGTGAAGCCATAGTGCGGCAGCTCGGGGTTGCACTGGAACTGTTCGACGAAATGCGGCATTGCCTTCATGGCGTCTGCGCCGAGCCAGCCGGTGCGCGGATCGGTGTTCAGCACATAGACGGAATCGGGCGAGGCCAGGTAGCGCCCCCATTCGTTGAGCACGTTCTTCAGCGCGCGGTTGACGTCGGCATTCAGAAAGCCAGCAAAGCCGCCCGGCGTGGCCATCGACCAATCGAAGATGGCGTTGATAGGAAAGCCGACCAGGCCGGTCTCATTGAATTCCGGCGCGCGCGTCATGATGGCGTTGACCAGCTGCAGCATCACGCGGTAATCGCGTACCTGTGGCTTGCCGGTCGGATCCTTGTTGTAGGGCGGTTTGTGTGGCACCTGCTCGAACATCTGATTGAACAGCATGTAGACGGTCGGATCGGTTTCGATTAACTGGCGCAGCGCGTCGACCACCGGATGCAGCGGCTGCGGTGCGCCCTCCACCTCGGAGATCAATCGGGCTAGCCAATTGTTGAGGAAGGTCTGGTCCGAGGGTAGCCAGTCGGCCACCCGGTATGACGTTGTTGCGGTCATGGCGAATTCTCCTGTGCGCGCGGAAGACGGGGAGGCTGTCAGGACTGGGCCCAGCGCGGTGCGCCGTGCAGCGCGGCCTGCCAGTCGTCGATCACCTTGCGCGGGATGGCGCGTGTGCGGCAGTGCATGGCGTCGGTGCCCAGCCACGGGAACTCCGGTTTGCCGTCGATGCCGACGATGGTGTAGTCGGGCAGCGCCTCCTTGTAGACACTGAGCGCGGCGCGGTCGTACTGTTCGTAGCCTTTGCCTGAAAGCGGCACGTAGACGTGCTGGTTCAATATCAGACTGTTGGTGTAAGCCGCGCTGGTGGCCGGTGTGTCCGCGCTGGCAACGTAGCTGTCCTGGCACATGACGCGATAGACCTTGAACCCTTCCCTGGCGAACGAGGAGGCGATGGTGTTGAAAGCCTGATTGGTTTTCTCGTCCTGCGAGGACGCGATCAACACCTTGTCTTCTGCCAAAAACTTGCCCCAACAGTCGATATGCCCGATGTACGTGCCGGTCGGGTCGCTCAGCACGTGGTAGGTGTTGATACCCATGAACCGGTTCAGTTGGCTCAACATGTATTCCATGCGCTGCGCCACCACATCTTCGCACTTGCCGTCCTTACCGCCCGGCAGTTCGTTCTGGGTGGCGGCCAGGTAAGACGAGGCCAGCACGCCTTTGCCGTTAACCATGTAGTTGCCGCCCACGTCGAGCAATCCGAGGTAATACCAGTCGTGCACCGCGATCTGCGGCAGCTTTTTGTCGCCCGGCCATTTAGCCTGATTCCATTTGCGGATAGGGCCGTTGAGGAAGTCCGACAGTTTGACCGCGCTGTAGTCGTCGTTGGGGCGGAAGATGCCGAGCCCCTCCATTGGATTGACATTCTCGGCACCCTCGACCAGGCCGACGGCGCCGCCGCCCAACGTCGTATAGGTATGCTTGGCGATGGCGTAAGTGTCGGTCTTGGGATTGAGCACCCACCACGGACCGTAGTCGCGAGTCCAGAAGGTGTCCGTGTCCCAGCCGATCAGATGCAGATGATCGGGGGCGAACTGGAGCGACAGCTGATCGGCCGTCTGCTGCAGATCGCGTACGATGTGATCGCGCTCGTTGGGGTCGACGCACATGACGAAGATGTGGACCGGCCTGGCGGTGTCGTTCTGCTGCATGCGGACGATCAACTCGTTCGGAATGCCAAAGGAGCGTGGACCGCTGGGTGGCTCCTGGCTGTGTCCGGGTGCGGGCGGCACGGTGCCAGGATAAGAAATCAGGACGGCGCCCATGTCTGCAAATTCGGGCACAGCGGTCACCGGCGACGGTGTGTTGTCGTAATAAATCTTGCTGGGGGGCGGCTGGTCGCAACCGGTGCTGGCGCGGAAGTAAGCGGCGAGCTGTTTCGGGCTGGGGCGATTCAACAACTGGTGGTCTGACATGTCCATCTCCGCATTGGTGAGTGGAAAAACAGTGCCGGTGTCGATCAAATCGTGATTGCCTGGTGACAGGAATATAGTCCTTGGAAAGCGGGTGGGTTATCCCTATTGGATATTTTTATATTTTTTCCATTTGGGTAAAGATTAATGCCCCGATGCCGTTAACCAACGCGTCGTTCAGATGAGGCGTTCAAAACGGTTTTATGCAAATCGCATAACAAGCCGAATAGACTATCCGGAAACGCAAAAGGCACGGGAATGGATGAAGCTCGACAATTCGGTTTAGCCTGCATGCTCGCGAGCATTGGCCAGTTATTGTGGTCGCAAATCTGGCGGGTCCGCCATACACACGTTGATTTGCACAAAAAGTTGCGCCTGCTCATCAGCCGCCAGTTGGGCGCATGGGCCATCCCGGAACCAACCGTACCGGGATGGATGAACCGCGTCACGCATCGGTGGAAATATCGGCTGGTTCCAGCCTCGAAAACGAACTGCCACTTGATTCAATACGCATACGTACCAGCTCATTCTTCCCTGGTTGCAAGGCCAGGTACGCGGGTAACAGTTGGCAAATTATTTGCCGTGACATCGCCGTCACCTTGGGTCAAGATTTGTGCCGGGGCCGTGGCAAATAACTTCGACAGTTTGGTAAATTGGGGTGCGCAAATGCGCGCGCCACATAATCCAGATGATGCCGCGTGAAGCATCAACAGTTTCAACGCCGGAACCTTGCCTGAGAAACCCGGTGAATCCTTCATTCTGGAAATAATGGACGCAACGAGAATACCTCCACGGGGCGCCCGCACGTTGGTGCCGATCCGCCTATTCCTTGCCCAGCTGTTTGCTCCTGCGTTGCGAAACCTGCAATACGTGAGCCGCCGGATGCGCCCCTTCTCGATCATTGCGATCGTCGGCTTCCCGCTCTATTACTATGTCTGGAACGATCTCTTTCCCCAGCCTTACGAGAACCTGCCACTACGGCTGCTCGGCTCCGCGCTGTTTATTCCCATCCTGTTTTCCGGCCGCTGGCCGTCGTGGGCGAAAAAACTCTTGCCGTACTACTGGTACGCGACAATCTTTTACTCGTTGCCGTTCTTTTTCACGTTCATGCTGTTGAAAAACAATGGCTCAAACATCTGGATCGAAAGCGCGCTGATTGCTGCTTTTGTCATGGTGTTGCTGCTCGACTGGCTCATGCTGATGCTCAATTTTCTCATCGGCATTGCTCTCGCGTATCTTGCCTATTGGGCAACAACCGACGTTGTCAGCACGAATTCGACGTATCTTGTCCATCTGGCGATTTTTTCGTTTGCCATAGCGATCGGTGTCGTCGCCAACTATGACACGGAGCGTATCCGGGTCGAGCAGGAGCGGGCAATGCTGGCAACTGCCGGTAGCATTGCCCACGAACTGCGCACGCCGCTGCTCGCAATCCGCGCCGGCGCGGCGGGCCTTGGAAGCTACCTGCCTTTGCTGCTCGAAACGTACGGCATCGCTCAAGACGGCGGGCTACGTGTTCCCAAGATCCGCGTCGCCCACCTTCATTCCATGGACGGAGTACTCTCCCGCATTGAACAGGAGGCTGTTCATTCCAATACCATTATCGACATGCTGCTCGCGAACGCTCGGTTCACCGGCGGGCATTCCCAAAAGATTGCACATTGCTCGATCAGGCAATGTGTGGAGACCGCGCTAGACCGCTATCCATTTCGCGGAGGGGAGCAACAACGGGTGCTCACGGATCTCATCAATGACTTCACCTTCGAAGGCTCGGACATGCTGGTGGTCCATGTGCTCTTCAATCTGCTCAAGAATGCGTTCCGCGGGATGACAGATGTCGACAGCGCTCTGATCTCGATCCGGCTTGCGTCTGGACCACGCGCGAACCAACTTCTCTTTCGCGATACCGGCGTCGGCATCGCGTCCCATGTACTTCCCCACATCTTCACGCGTTTCTATACGTCATCAGCTGAAACGGATGATGCCTCCGTCGGCACCGGCATCGGACTCGCATTCTGTCGTGACGTCATGCGTGTGATGGGCGGCTCCATCGACTGTACGTCTATCGAGTTCATGTATACCGAATTTGTGTTGACCTTTCCCAGGCCATGACGATGGATACGATCAAACCATTCTATTTTCCGACAACGGTCACGTTTGTCGACGACAGCGCGGCGTTCCTGTCGAATCTGTGCCTGCAACTCGAACCGAACCTTGCCTTCCGGCTCTTCAGTTCGTCAAGGGAAGCCCTGCGGTTCGTGAATGAACGCCATCGTCCCGGTGCACCTGAGGAACAGATCTTCACTCCGTACCGGGACCGAACCGATGAGGACGAGGCTCAGCAGGTCATCGCAATGAGCGTCGACACCGTCCGCAATCAGGTGTTCGACAACGACCGGTTTCAGGCAACATCGGTTGTCGTCGTGGATTACGACATGCCAGGGCTGAACGGTCTTGAATTCTGCCGTCGCATTACTGACCCTGCTGTACGCAAGATCATGCTGACCGGGAAGGCGAACGAGCACATCGCGGTGGAGAGCTTCAACGAAGGCATCATTCATCGCTTCATTCGCAAGCAGGACGCATCGGCGATCAGCGCCTTGAATCGCGCGGTGCGCGATATGCAGCATGCCTACTTCGATAACAGGTGTCAGTCCATCCTCGACACGCTGGTGACATCGGAATATACGTTTTTGCGTGACGAAGCGCTGGTCGCGCGGGTAAGGGAACTCTTTGATTCGCTCGGTATTGTTGAACATTACCTTTCATACTCGCCAAACGGGCTACTCATGCTCGACGGTACCGGCAAGTCCTATCTGCTGATTGTCCACACGAACGAAACGCTGCAGGGTGTGCGTGAGATAGCCAGCGTACAAGGCGCACCAGCGGGCTTTTTCGACGCCCTGGACAGCGGCGGGAGTTTGCCGTACTTCTGGCAAACCAGCGGATACTTCCCTGCGGACGGCATCGCGTGGGAGAGCTGTATGCACCCGGCAACCCAGTTTGCAGGGCAACAGACTTACGTTTATACCGTGATTCCGAACCCGCCCGCGTTTGATCTGAGCCAGGTGCTGAGTTACGACCGTTACCTTGAGTGGCTGGACCGCGAAATACAGAAGACATGGAGTTCACTCATATGAACCCCATGCCATGCCGCTATCAGACCGCTAACGCACTGTCTGCCGTACCTTGCTCGTGGCTGTGTTTGCGGGACGACAGCCGGTCCGCGAGGCGCCGGGTGGAGGGCCATCTGTCAAGCTCAACCTCGCCGCGAATGTCACGACAGACGCTCACAATCCTTTCGATCTGAGCGTCGGTCAACGCAGCGTGGATCGACAACCGGATCAGCGCACGATTGCGAGCCGTCGCCGGTGCACAAAACACGGAGCCGAAAATGCCCCGTGACTCTAATGCATCGCGTAACACGATTGTGCGCTGTTCCGTACCCGCTTCGAGCGCGATGATCTGGCTTTCACCGGCATTCAGGTTATACCCAAGCTCCCTCAATCGCTCCCCCAGCCAGGCGGCATTCGACGCAAGTCTCGTGCGCCGTCGGCCGGCACCTTCGATCACCGACAGCGCCGCGTCCAGCCCACTGATCTCATGTGGCAACAGCGTCGAACTGAAGATCGCAGGATTCGACTCGAACTTGAAATACTCCTGGAAACCGGCTGGACAGGTGATGAAGCCGGCCCGACCGACAAAAGCCTTAGCAAGGCTTGCTGTGCGGAATGCGACACGAGACTCAAGTCCAAGCTCGACAACAAGTCCCGCTCCACGCGGACCATGCGTGCCGAGCGAATGCGACTCGTCGACCACGAACACGCACTCATACCTGTCGCATACATCTGCGAACACGACGAGCGGGCATACGCTACCGTTCGTGCTGTAAATCGAGTCGACCAGAACGAGCCCTTGCCCATACCGCACGATCTGCTGCTCGAGATGCGCCGCGTCGTTGTGTCTGAACGGTACCGGTACCGCGCCTGCACAGCGGATACCTTCCCACAACGACATGTGCGCCATCATGTCCACGTAGACGGGCGTTCGTGCCGAAGCGATCGACTGGATCAGCCCGATGTTCGCCGTATAGCCGGATTGACACAGCACCCCTGCCTCTGCGCCCATGAATGTCGACAGCCGGTTCTCGAACCTCAACTGCGGGCAATCACCGTGCAGGAAGATGCCTGACATCAACAGCCCGTTACCGTCGGAACGCAAGGTTCGGCCCATACTGCGGATGATGTCGGGATGGCGAGCGATCGCGAGATAGTCGTTGCTCGACAGATGCAGTGCATCCGCTCCCGGGATGCGACCGCGCATGATGTGCCCGCCTCCCCACGTATCCGTTACCCGGTCCCGGTAATATTGTTCGATGCGCGACGCCACAAAGGCAGGAAGCGATGGTGAGGGTTGGGTTTTTTTCAAGCGGTCAAAAGCGGGTTTCATTTCGGCTCCTTAAGGTTGGCTGCTGCCCGTAGCGGACAACAGACCCATAGTGAGCCAGTCGTTTTTCCCCCGTGTGCCCTGTCACCGACGCATCTGCCTGCAGTTCGGCCGCCGCCCCTATGGATCGACGAAACTGTGCTGCGAAGGCAATTCTCAGCGACCACCAGAAACAGTGCCAACGCGCGTTCAAGCCGTTCGATCGTGCCCAACTGAAGCGCTTCGACACGGCACGCGTTCTTCAGGATGTTGAACAGGATTTTCACTTCCCAGCGCGCCCGATACCATTCGATCCGCTCGAGTGCCTCCTCTAGCGTGCTGGCGGTGCGGTTGGTCAACAGGCGCCATTCGATCGGCTTGACGCCCGCAGGCGCATCGAATTCGCGCGCGACCAGGCACGTCGCCGCTATGCACGGGCATTTGCTGGCGCGCAAGTCCGCGCGCTGCATCCACAGGTGTTGACGCACCGTGCGCGCCCTGACGCCATGGCGCGAAGCCATCATCGATTTGCCCGACAGCTTCGCCTTGGTTGTGCGCTCCCGCAGCTTATCTCCCTCCGGCAGGCACAGCTTGAGACAATCATGCAGTCGTTCGACCAGTTACCGAAGTCATGGTCTCCCGGCGGCGCGGTGTAAACGAGCGCGCTTCAGGATAGACGTACGGGTAGCTTGCGTTTGGCACCAACGATGATGCAGTGAAAGTTACCGGCATCAAGTAGCGCGATTACGCAAGAGCGGTGCCTTCAGAAATTTCGACGTATCCGGGAATCAACGTCAGATTGCCAAAGGCTATGACATGACAGCAGGTGAGGAGCAGCAACTTCGTCAACGGCTAACGGCGGTTGTCACATCTCACGCGGCATTTGTCGAACAGATGCGGCAGGAAGTTTTCAACGCTGTCGACCGTGGCGAGCCATTTGTGTATGGAGTGGCTGCAGCGCTCAATGACGAAGGTGGCGCAATCGTCGGGCTTTTGACCAGCGATGTCGCACAGGGAATGTCTCGGAACGATGTCCATCTCGTACTGCTTCCCGTAGTCCAACGTTGCGAACGTATCGATTTCGCAACGCTACTCAAATTGCTCCAGACGATTCAACGGAGCGGAGTTTGTCCGCTGTATGAGGTGCTTATGCCTCAACTGACGCGGCGAACGGTTTTGACCTCACGCAGTGCGCGAAGGCCTGCAAGATCGACCCACACGATCTGCTCGAGTTCTATCGACTCTTCGCGCGGACCGAGCGGGTGGTGACGGTGTATTCCCAGGGCGTGAACCAGTCGACTTCCGGGACTGACAAGGTCAACAGCATCATCAATTGCCATCTGCTGACAGGCCGCATCGGTAAGCCGGGGATGGGTCCGTTCTCGTTTACCGGGCAGCCGAACGCGATGGGCGGACGTGAAGTGGGCGGCCTCGCAAACATGCTGGCGGCACACCTGGAGCTCGACAATCCGCGGCATCGGGAACTCGTGCAGACTTTCTGGGGCTCGCCCGCCATCGCACAGCGGCCAGGACTCAAGGCGGTCGAGCTGTTCGGGGCGATCGAGACCGGCCGGATCAAGGCTGTCTGGATCATGGGCACGAACCCGGTTGTGAGCCTGCCCGATGGCGATCAGGCGAAGCGTGCGCTCGCGCGCTGTGAGCTCGTCGTCAGCTCTGACATCGTTGAAAACACGGACACCAATGTGTTTGCCGACGTCTTGCTGCCGGCGCTCGGCTGGGGTGAGAAAGACGGCACGGTCACCAACTCCGAGCGCAGGATTTCGCGCCAGCGGGCGTTCCTGCCGGCACCGGGCGAAGCACGCGCGGACTGGCGGATCATCTGCGACGTCGCGCAGCGCATGGGGTATGCCGGCTTCGATTTTTCGGCTCCGCATGAGATCTTCGACGAGCATGCGCGACTGAGTGCCTATCGCAACGAGGCCGGCAACGAGCCGGGCAACGGTGGCGAAACCACTGACAGCCAAGGGAAAATGAATAACGGACACGTCGCAGGCGATGTGCCGCGTGTGTTCAATCTGAGCGGCCTCGTCGCGCTTGGCCGTGAGCGTTACGACGCGCTGCAGCCCATCCAGTGGCCGGCACTGGCGGTGAACGGCGCAGCGCAGCGCGGTACCGCGCGCCTCTTCGGTGATCGCTGCTATGCGCACGCAGACGGCAAGGCGCGTTTCGTCGCGACACCGCCGCGTGCACCGATCCACGCGCCGGACGACGAGTATCCGCTTACGCTGAATACCGGCCGGGTGCGCGACCAATGGCACACGATGACCCGCACGGGCAAGTCGGAGAAACTCGCCGCCCACGTTACGGAAGCATTCGTCGATTTGCATCCGCAGGACGCGCTGTCGTGCGGCGTGCGGGAAGGTGAACTCGCGCGTGTGTCGAGCCGTTGGGGCACGATGGTGGCACGTGTGCAGCATGGCGGAGGCATGTCGCGAGGCAGTGTGTTCGTGCCGATTCACTGGAATGATCAGGTGGCGTCCGACGCGCGTGTCGGCGCGGTGGTGAATCCCGAGGTCGATCCGGTCTCCGGAGAGCCCGAGTTTAAACATACGCCGGTTCGCGTCGACAGGTTCGACGTCGCCTGGCACGGTTTCTCGTTGAGCCGTCACGCCCCAGTGCTGGACGGCATGACCTACTGGACGCGTGTCCACGGCGCGCAGTTCGTGCGCTACGAACTCGCGGGGCGCAAGCCGCTTACCGATCACGGCGGCTGGGCGCAAGCGCTGTTCGGGATCGACGATCCGCACGCCGACTGGCTGGAGTACGAGGACAGGACGGCGGGCATCTATCGCGCCGTGCATCTGGTCGACGAGCATATCGAGAGTTGCATCTTCGTATCGGCGCGCCCCGAGTTGCCGTCGCGTACGTGGCTCGCGGGCTTGTTCGGCAAGGACAGACTCGACGAAGAGGACCGTGCTGGTCTGCTGGTCGGACAGCCGATTGGCAAGGGTGTCGATACGGGGCCCACGGTCTGCTCGTGTTTCGGTGTGGGACGCAATACGATCTGCACCGCGATCCGTGAGCAAGGGCTAAAGACCGCGGCGGAAATCACCGCGTGTCTGAAGGCCGGCGGCAACTGCGGGTCCTGCGTGCCGGAACTGAAGAAATTGCTGGTCGACACCGAACTGGAACGGTTGAGCACAGCTTGAAGGAGACTGAAGTTTCATGATGAAGAGACTCAAAACCATGCTGGCCGTGATCAAGCCCGGCGATACTTTTTTCGCTCGCCATGACGACGGCAACGCCACGCCGTCGTCAGTTTCAGAGGGGGGTGGAGAGGCCCACCTGCGACATACGGCGAACCCTCGCGCGTCTCATCTGGGCGAACGAGGGCGGCATGACCGTGCACGGCGCCGCGCCCGCAATCCGCGCACAGCCGTGGGGCCGGCGCACCCTGGCAGGCCACGTTCGCATCGCTATTGATCGCGTTGAAGGGCAACGGTGTCGACACGCTGCTCCGTGCGACTAACGCCGCAGTTCCGACATGATCTTTTCGGCAAGAAAGTCGCATGGCGGCCGCTTCGATTTGGCGCTCCGCGCAAGTATGACCTCCAACGCGGCGATCTCGGGCAAGCCCTGCGCATGGCCGAGCAAGGTCAAGTGAGCGGGAACCGCACATTGCGCGAGCGGTGCCACCGCGAGTCCCGCTTCGACCATGCTGAGAAGGCCCATCAGGCTCGGGCTCTCATAAGAGGTCCGATAGGTAATCTTCGCCCGTTCGAGACTGCGGATCGCATTTTCCCGAGCGACGCTGCCCGGCAGGAACACGGCAATGGGCAGCGGCCTCTCGCGCCAGATGTCATGTGCGCTGGCCGCCGCGGCCCAGACCATCGGTTCGAGCCGGATGAACTCGCCCGAGAGACCCTTTACACGTGTCCCGCAGACAAGGTCGACTGATCCGTCCTTCACCATGGGCGCGAGCGCCACGCTCGGCAGCCCGACGACCTGAATCTCGACCTTCGGATAGGTAGCGGAAAATTTCTTGAGGATCGACGGCAGCAGTGACGACGCATAGTCGTCGGGCACACCGATGACGACCCGGCCGGTTACGTCGGGACGGACCACCGCCGCCCAGGCTTCATCGCGCAAGGCGAGCATGCGCCGCGCGAAAATCAGCAGGACTTCGCCATCTTGCGTCGGGGTCACGCTTCTCGGCTTGCGCACGAAAAGCGGCTTGCCGAGCGCGGTTTCGAGGGTTTTGATCTGCATGCTCACCGCCGATTGCGAGCGATGGACGACTTCCGCCGCGCGACTGATGTTCCCCGTGTCGGCCACGGCCACGATCATTGTCAGAACGTCCAGATCAAGTGCTTTCATTGGTATCAGATAAATCGATAGATACCATCAATATTACGCGATTTTCTTAGATTTCCGCATCGTGCATAGTGCTGGAAAGGAGCCCATGCATGAACGCGCGAACCGACCCTTCAATACTTTCAGTCCCAGAGTTGTGCTTTGCCACCGTGCCCTCCGGCATCTGCGTGCCCTATGTGATCAGTGGTTCGGGAGAGCCGCTGGTTTTCGTGCACGGATCGCTTTGCGATTACCGCTATTGGAGCAGTCAAACCGAATTCCTTTCGAAGCATTTCCTCTGCATTTCGGCTAGCCTCAGCCACTACTGGCCGGCTGACGATGCCTGCATTCAAGGAGAATTTGGCTGGAAGACGCATGTCGCGGAACTCGCCGAATTCATTGCGGCAATGGACCTCGGGCCGGTTCATCTGGTGGGGCACTCGCGGGGAGGGTGCGTTGCATTCCACTTGGCGCGCGAGTATCCGCGTTTGGTGAAGACGTTGACGCTCGCTGATCCGGGTGGTCCGTTGCAGATCGATGGGATGCCGGAAGCCTCGCTGCCACCTGCGACCAACGTCCTTCGCGCCAAAGTCGCTGATTTAATTGAAAGCGGTGCGATTGACGCCGGACTGGAACTCTTCGTCGACTCGGTGAGCATGCCCGGGTTCTGGCGCAAGAGTCCCGCCGGTTTCCGCACAATGGCGATCGACAATGCCGCCACGCTGCCGAAACAGTTTCGCGATCCGTTGCCGGCGTATTCACGTGACGCAGCGCGTGACGTGCAGTGCAGGACGTTGCTGATCGAGGGCGAAAAGAGCCCTCGTATGTTTCGCAACAACGTCGACAAGCTGGCGGGCTGGGTCGACCACGCGGAAAAACAAACCATCGCGGGCGCATCGCATGGGATGAACGTCGCGAAGCCCGGGGTATTCAACCGGCTTGTCCTCGCCTTCGTGAGTTCATGGTAGTGCTGTTCGTCGAGCTTGATCGCCTTCATCGGCAATGGGGTCATCGGTGACGTAGGCGCATACCGTATGCCAGGCAACGCGGACAACAATCAGAAAGACGATCAACCATGGATCATTTCCTGCGCGCCAGCCTCGCGCGCGAGTTGCACGCGCGGCCATTTCTACGGATCGGTGGGCCGGTGGCGCTCGCGCACTTTGCCATCTATTCCGATGGTGATCTTTCGATTCACGAAGCACTCCTTCGATCGCTGTGCAGACTGACCGGCCTGGAGGTTCCTCTCGACGGAACGACGCATTACTCGGCACGGTGGAATGAGGAAAAGCAGTTGAAGTGGGAGAGGCACACGGAATTCTCCACTTTCACGTTTGTCGCGCAACGCCATGACGCGGACTACTTCTCCGATCTGCCGGCGGAACACGTTCCATCCGAGTGGTTTCACAGTTTTGAAGGCAAGCGGTTCGTCGCGATCCGGATGGAACTCGTGGCGGGCGACGCAGCCGGTGCGGCACGCCAGAACGTGCGGCAATGGATCGATGGTCCAATTCTGGTAGGCGGCAAGGTACTGGGAGGCGGACAGGTTTACTGCGATTGGACCATCCGGCCCGACGGCTTCTCGCGGTTTCTCGTGATCGACGATGGCTTTCGGGAAGAGCAGGGCGGACGTCTCCTGCAGCGCCTCTACGAGATCGAGACATACAGGATGATGGCCTTGCTTGCGCTGCCGGTCGCCCGCGAACTGGGCAGAACTCTCGACGAATTGCAGTCAGCGCTTCAGCCGTTAATGCACAGCATGGACCTGAGTCAGGGGCGCCGCACCGATGCCGAGTTGCTGGTGCGCCTGACGCATCTTGCCGTGCGCGTCGAGTCGCTGGCGGGCTCGAGCGGGCGCTTCAGCGCGTCGCGTGCCTATGAAAAACTCGTGCTTGCCCGCATTCAGGAACTGCGCGAAGAACGCATCGAAGGGATGCCGACGATCGCGGAATTCATGGAGCGGCGCTTCGCCCCCGCGATGGAGACGTGCAAGGCCATCTGGACGCGCCACGAACAAGTCGCTGGACGGGTGGCGAGAGCCGTCGATCTGCTGCGCACGCGCGTCAATCTCGCGCAGGAAGAGGACACGACCCGGTTACTGGAAGGCATGAATCAGACCGCGCGAAGTCAGTTGAGGCTACAACACGCGGTCGAGGGTCTGTCTGTCGCCGCCATCTCGTACTACGTGCTCTCCCTGACGTCGGCAGGATTCAAGGCGCTTCATATACTGCATTTTCCGCTCGATCCGGAACTGGCCGAAGGGCTCCTGATCGTCCCGGTCGTCTTGCTGGTCATGCTCACCATCCGGCGTAGCAAAGGTAGACACGCGGTGCGCAAATCGGAATGGCTGACATCCCAGACATCCGGAAGACCGAATTCCGAAGTTTGCGACTGAAAAGGAAACGCTGTACTGGTCGGCGTTCTATCACCTGTCCAAGCGTACTGAAGTGTATCTGGCCGGCGACTACATGAAGCTGCATGGCGGCTACACCGTCAGATCCACGTTCGGCGCGACCAACCAGCTCGAACTGACCACGGGCGTTCGCACTCGCCAGCCGTGAAGCGTCCATCGTAGAGACTTGCTCGTCGAGTCGCCCTCAAGGCATGCGTTACTGCTGGAATACCGTCGCATTCGCAGGAAGGTCGAGTGTTCCGGGATCCAAACGGAAGAAGGAAATTGCTTGATTCAGTTGCCGTCCCTGATTTTCAAGCGATTGCGAAGCAGCCGCCGCTTCCTCCACTAATGCCGCGTTTTGTTGGGTCACCTCGTCCATCTGCGTGATCGCCTGATTGACTTGCTCAATGCCGCGGCTTTGCTCCCCGGACGCAGCAGCAATCTCGCCCATGATGTCGGTCACGCGTGCGATGGCCTGCGTGACCTCTGCCATCGTTTTCCCGGCGTCGCTGGCAAGTGCCGAGCCGTCGCGGATCTTCTGCACGGATGTATTGATCAGATCCTTGATTTCCTTTGCCGCACTGGACGAGCGTTGCGCGAGGTTGCGCACTTCGGTCGCGACAACGGCGAATCCGCGTCCCTGCTCGCCCGCGCGCGCGGCTTCGACCGCTGCGTTCAACGCGAGGATGTTGGTCTGGAATGCAATGCCTTCGATGATGCCAGTGATCTCGGCGATTTTCGTCGAACTCTGGCTGATAGCACCCATCGTATCGGCTACCCTATTCACGACCTCATTACCCTTTCGGGAGACTTCCGAGGCGTTTGCCGACAAGCCACTCGCCTGCTGCGCATTCTCCGCGTTTTGTCTGACGGTTGAAGTCAGTTCCTCCATGCTAGCAGCCGTTTCCTGCAATGATGACGCCTGCTGTTCGGTTCGGGATGACAGGTCCACGTTGCCCGACGCGATCTGGCTTGAGCCGGTCGCGATACTGTCTGCGGCCGTGCGAACCTCGCCGATCAGCCGGACTAGACTTTCCTGCATCACACCCATTGACGCCAGCACGCTTCCGGCAGGAGCTTCCTTCGCCCCTTTGACGGGGCTGAGATCACCTTCCGCGACACGTTGCGTGACTTCGCTCAAGACGCCCGGCTCGGCCCCCAGCGCACGCGTCAAGCTACGTACGATCAGCACGCCAGCCACGATTGCCATAAATACGGCTGCCAGAGAGATGGTAATCAACACATTGCGCTGATTGTCGCAGTGGTCGACACCCTGTTGAACGATCTGCTCCGCGCGTCCACGCGTGTAGTCCGTGTAGTCGTTTGTCGCCTTGACAAGGGCAGCCAGAAGTGGCCTGCATTCATGGTTTATCTTTTCGACCGCCTCGTCGCGCCTGTTGGCAACGGCAAGCGCGACAATCTCTTTTGCTACCGGACCATAGGCTGTCTCAATCCGGTTGATCTCGGCCACGAGGTTACGCGCTTTTTCGCTGGTATCCGTGGCACTCGCAATCATTTCATTGAGCTTTTGGAGGCGCGACTGTACATCATCCTGGGCCTGCGCTTCGGCAGCCTTCTCCACCTGGAAATCTTCCGGTTTAGTGGCCAGAGCCATATTGCGTGCGGCAATGGCGCGTCTGTCCACAGCGGTTCGGACGCGTGCCGCCATGTCGGCGCGCGCGCTGATGCCCGAGACATACCGTGAAAACCGCTCGCTCGAATCTGTCAGTGACTTTACGGCCAGGCCCGAAACGATCAGTACGAGCGCGGCGAGCACGCCGAAACCCGACCAAAGCTTTGCCTTGACGGTCAAATTTCTGAAATTCATCATACGGATTCCAATTACAGAGAGAAAAGTCGAAAAGGGCGACCGATCTGCTCCTGGCCGCCTGTTTGCGGACAACAATGCTCGGAAGGGGATCTCTGATGCCGCGTGCATGCCTATGTATCTGGCATTACGGCGGCGTGATGGATTTGCTGAAGTCGGGGGAACCCCTTGAAGGGCGCACGCAAAGGTCTGCGGATGATTTATTTTTCTATGGGGAGTAACCGGCAATAGTTGGCCACCGATTCTTGACGGTGCGTTTGAGTGAACTTCCCTCGCAATTGCAAAGAGTAGAGTAGGTAATGCGGATTACGAAGCATGTAAGTTGAAGGCCGAGAATTCGAGCTTGTCGGCGATGAGGGCGAGGGCTCTGGTGCAAATAGCGAAGGCGACTCGGTTAAAGTGTCAGGCTGACCGTTTTGAGAGCCGACGATGAACAAGCTCAAGAGTATGGAGGATCTGTTCGCAGGACGTCACTTTGAGCGCGATGTGATCATTCTGTGCGTGCAATGAAGACCGACTTAACCTCAGTTCCACGATAGCAACTGTGCGGCGGAGATTGCGTCGCCGGACATGCTGCTGACGCTGCATGAGTTCAAGCGATGGCTCGCTATTGAGGTCGCGAGACGATACCAACATACTGCACATCGTGGACTGCTTGGCACGGCACCGGCTGACACCAAGATAATGCTTTTTGCGTCCCCGTGGCGCCACAACTGCCGGTGACTGTGGATGCATAGCTAAGGTTTCTGATATGGTTTCTGCCCGTTGCACGAAGGACAATCATCCTCCGCAATCCAACCCTGAGGCACCGGGGTTGCTTTCGCATCTGCACTCCTGTGCCGACATCCAAAGTCTTACAGCTATTCGGTCTGGTAAATTTACAGGTGAGCGACAGAAAGTCAAAAGTTCGCGGATGAATTCACGAGGTGTGTCATGGACGTTATTGAACAGGGGCTCAATGTTGCTGAGGTTGTGCCAGACAAGAGTGAGACAATCAGGCAATCATTTGTTGCCTTATGACCATTGATCGCATCTGGAGTCACGGCAACGCCCAGGGACAAATAGCGGTAAAGGTCGGCGACCCATTTGTAGTAGGGGATCCGGTCGAAGACCGGTGATCCGCTACGCCGTACCCATTGGCCGCTGGTGCTGCGCGTGAAGACAGTGGATCGACATCAAGGAAGGGCGCTCCTGCGCAGAAGCATCGGTGAAGGCAGGGGAAGAGCCTCGGTAACAGTTGTGAAGCCGGTTGGTATTTCTCCACCACGCTAGAAGCCGCCTGAGCGAGTCAATCCACGGGCTGCTGCGGCCGAGCAAGGAGTCGATACTTCGAGCGCCAAGCAACAGACGTCATTTCCCAGGCGAGAGCAGCTTTGAAAGGCAGTCCGCTGGACACCTCAGTTCCTCGTGGCGAGGCAAAGGTGGCCAGTTGACAGCCGCCGAGCAGTTGTAGGTTGGTTGGCGTCTGACAAGAAGTAACGCTGATCACCTGTTGATCACGGTGATGCAAGTTTGGGCGCAAGTTGACCGGAAGCCCAAACTAAGTCGCGTGGTGGTTAGATTTAGATAGCGCTAGTGGTCGAGATTGCTTGCGTCGGTCACTTTGCAAACCAACGTCGTCGTAGCGGTCGTCGTTTTGGGCGCATCTATGATTTTACATAATATAAATTATCAACAATCAATCAAATCACAACATGTCAGGGCTTTTTAGAAATGTCCGGTTCTGGCTCATTAGAAATGTCCGGTTTCCTGCTCCGGGCTGGCTGCTGTGGCGCATGCTGCGGCATCCCAGCGAGCCCGGAGCCAGACCATGAACGGACGTGGATTCATCACGATCAGCATGCACGAGCTCGAGCGCGTGAAGATCATCGAGGCGGTCGTCCAGCATTGTCTGACGATCGTACTGGCGGCTGAACGGCTGCAGCTGTGTGAGCGCCAGGTCAACCGGCTGGTGCGGCGCTACGAGGCTGCTGGACCGGCTGGGCTCGTCTCGGCGCGGCGTGGACCGCGAACTGCCGGTGGATGTCCGTGCGCGGGCGATGGCGCTGGTGCGTGAACGCTACGCCGATTTTGGGCCGACGCTGGCCTGCGGGAAGTTGCGTGAATGCCATGGGCTGCGGCTGGCCAAGGAAACCGTCAGGCATCTGATAACGGATGCGGGCTTATGGATTCCGCGCCGGCAGCGGCCGCCGAAGATCCATCAGTTGCGCAGTCGTCGGGCCTGCGTGGGCGAGCTGGTGCAGATCGACGGCAGCGATCACCGCTGGTTCGAGCAACGGGCGCCAGCCTGCACGCTGCTGGTGTATGTCGACGATGCGACCAGCCGGCTGATGGCGCTGCTCTTCACGGTCACCGAATCGACCTTCAGTTACTTCGAGGCGACGCGCAGGTATCTCAGGCAGCATGGCAAGCCGGTGGCGTTCTACAGCGACAAGGCCACCGTGTTCCGCTCGGCGCAGACGTCGACGACGGCCGGCAAGGGATTTACGCAGTTTGGGCGGGCTCTGTACGAGCTCAATATCGAGTCATGGTGTGCCAACAGCAGCCAGGCCAAGGGGCGGGTTGAACGGGCGAACCTGACCTTGCAGGACCGGCTCGTGAAGGAACTGAGGTTGTGCGGGATCGATACACATGAAACCGCGAACGACAATGCGCCCCACTTCATCGCTGACTACAACACGCGCTTTGGCAAGCCGCCGAAGAGCGCGTTTAATGCACACCGGTCACTGCGCGACGACAAAGATCTCGACCTGATCCTGACGCACCGGGCAACACGCTGCGTGTCGAACACGCTGACCGTCCAGTATGACCGGGTGATCTATCTGCTCGAAGACACGGCGGTGTACCGCGGTCGGATCCATCACTACATCGACGTCTATGAATATCCGGACGGGCGCATCGAGATCCGCGCTGACGGCAGCGCTCTGCCCTGCTCCCGCTATGACCGGCTCTCGGAGATTGATCAGGGGGCGGTCATCGAGAACAAGCGTCTGGGGCACGCGCTCAGGGTTGCCCAGCAGGTGCAGGCCGAGCGCGATAACCGGCGGGCAGCAGGCTCGCCATCGCGCACCAATCGGGGTGATGAAGTTCGCCCCAGGGTCCGTCCCACCGGGACGCGCAAGCAACGCGAACTCACCGTGGGCGACCTGAACGAGATCGTGCTGGGAACCGCCGGAACGCGGGCAGGCTCGGTGCTCAAAACCCCTTCCAGATAGAGATATTTAACAACCCGGAGGCGGACATCGGAACTTGGCCAGAACCGGGACATCTGAAACAGGCCTCGACACTGAACCGCAATCGGGGGATTGTCTCAGCGTCGACGCATTTTTCAGAAGGCGCCATGCGCTTTACCGGCGCGCACGAGATTGGGCATTACATGCTGCATCCCGGCGAGGTCTTTCACCGCGACCGCCCGATTTCAGAAGTAGGTTCGAGCGCTCGTCCACAGATCGAGCAAGACGCTGACTATTTCGCCGCCTGTTCTCTTGCTTCTGAAAAACTCATTAAGGAAGAGTTCGAGCTTCGATTCAGCTATATGCCGCTGCCATTGACGGATGCGGTCGCGTATCACCTTCGCGGGGAAAAGGGCCAGGAACTGATGCGTGCAAACACAGGCTCCCTTGAATTCGCTGCGGCCGTGGCCGGAGCGCACTCCTTTGGTGGTCGCCGATTCACATCACTCGCGGATCGGTTCGGTTTGTCAATCAAAGCGATGGTGATTCGGCTGCAAGAGCTCGGCCTAGTGGGCGGTTAAATGGTCGCAATTGCTTACGGACGTGCAATACGGAGTGGCCCTCTATGCCACGGATCAGTTCAACGACAAAGACGACGTGCAGATGCACGATGCACGTTACGACTGACGGCCACTCGGCTGACGCCCTGCAAAAGCACATTTTAAGAAGGCAGAGCCTCTCGCGGCGCCACGACAACCGACGTCACGCGAAACGTCAGCGCAAACTGCTGAATAGCTGAGCCACCAGATCGCGCAGCCAGCGATTTCCCGCTTCTTGGTGATAGCGGGCGTGCCAGTGCTGCCGCACCGCAAATCCCTCCACGGGTATCGGACACGGATGCACCGACAGGTCATTCACCTTAGCCAGCGTCTCGCCGATATGTCGCGGCAGCGTCGCAATCAGGTCGGTGCTCTTGATGATGGCCGCGAGCCCGAGAAAGCCCGGCAACTCGAGTACGATGTCCCGCTCAACGTGTTCGCGCACGAGCGCCTGCTCCAGCAATTGCGCTCCCGT
Organism: Burkholderia sp. OK233; assembly: GCF_900230185.1. GTDB lineage: Bacteria > Pseudomonadota > Gammaproteobacteria > Burkholderiales > Burkholderiaceae > Paraburkholderia. The sequence continues at coordinate 5,019,672 of NZ_OCSR01000001.1, read as the reverse complement.
CCCCGCCGCGATGGCCACATGGCCTTCCGCACGGTACTGCTTTAAACCGAGCTTTCCGTGCACTCGCGGGTGATGCTTATTCATCAGACACACCCAGTCCTGCGTGTACAACTGCTGCTGGTAAACGCCGCCGCCGAGCCATGGCACATGACCGATCGCAAGGTCTGCCTCACCTGATTCCAGCGCGCGTTCGGTATTACCGTCGATCCTGGCCGCTTCGAGGCGGATCCCCGGCGCCTGCGCCCGCACGTGCGCCAGCATACGAGGAAGGAGCGTGATGTGGCTCGCGTCGGTCATGCAGATGCGGAACCGCCTCTTTGCGGTCGTGGGATCGAATGCAATCTCCCACGCAGCGAAGCGCCGCAGTGATTCGAGAATCTCCCGGCACGGACCGATCAGCGCATCGGCTTGCGGCGTCGGTGCCATGCCGCCCGGTGTACGTATGAACAGCGGGTCTTGCAGATGCTCCCGCAAACGCCCCAGCCAGATGCTGATCGTTGGCTGACTCTGTCCTAGCTGCTCGGCCACGCGCGTGACGCTGCGGACATCGTAAAGAAGGTCGAAAAGCTGCAGCAGCTTCAGATCGGGAAGTTCTGTCGAGTTCATGGCTATATTGCCCAGCGTAATGACGTCATTGTATCCATTGCATTGCCAGCATGAGCACCGAATCGTATCTTGACCTCCATATCAAGGAGACGTCAGTGAAGATTGCGATTCTGGGTGCGGGTGCACTGGGTTGTGCCATTGGCGCGGCGCTGACCGAAGGCGGCAACGAAGTCTGGTTGCTGAACCGCTCGGCGGCGCATGTCGAAGCCATGCGCCGCGATGATCTGCGGGTAGACGATGCAAACGGCTCGCGCCGCGTGAAGGTCCGGGCCACGACGCAAGCCGCCGAGGCCGACGCCGTCGATCTGGTCATCGTGCTGGTCAAGTCATTTCATACCGAAGCGGCGATGCGCGGCGCCCTGGAGCTGATCGGACCCGAAACGCTCGTCCTGTCGTTGCAGAACGGCCTAGGGCACGAAGATGTGCTCGCGGACATCGTGGGTCGCGAGCGCGTACTGGCCGGCAAGACGTACGTTGGCGGGGTGATGCGCAATCCGGGGCACGTCGAGTCCGGCGTCGCCGGCAAGGCGACTTACATCGGCGAACTCGACGGCCGGATCACCTCCCGAGCGACGGCGATCGCCGAAACCTTCAATGCCGCCGGACTGGCCACCACGGTCAGCGACAACATCGTCGGCACGATGTGGGACAAGCTGCTGGTCAATGTCGCAACAGGCGCGCTGACGGGCGCCACCGGCCTGACCTACGGCCAACTTTACGACGAGCCGCTTCTGAAAACGGCCGCGCTCGCGGCGGTCGCCGAAGCGATAGCGGTCGCCCACGCCGCCGGCGTGACGCTCTCCACCACCGATCCTGAACGCCCGTGGACCCTCGCTGGCGAAGGACTTTCCGCTGCCTTCAAGACCTCGATGCTGCAAAGCCTCGAAAAAGGCTCCATCACCGAGATCGACTTTATCAACGGCGCGGTCGTGCGCTGGGGACAACGGCACGGCGTGCCGACCCCGGTCAACGCGACGCTGGTGGCCTGCATCAAGGGCATCGAGCGTGCCATGACCGATCGACAACACAGCAACATTTTGCTTGGGACCGGGGTAACGCGCTAAAGCGCTAACTCGGGTCGACACTTTGCATGGGAAGGAGACAACCGCATGAACGGCAGCAAGGCCTATCTGGAACATGTCGCCATCTGGGTGAAGGATATTCACTGGCACATCCGCTTTTTCGAAGACGTGCTCGGCATGACGATGCGCGAGGTCGATGGCACCGTCGAGGTACCCCGTCAGTACTGGACGCTCGGCGGTTTGCAATTCATCCATAACCCGAACCATGACGCGCCCGAAGGCCGCCTCGGCCACCTCGGCGTGATGTGCGAAGACATGGAGGCGGCGCTCGCCGCCGCGCAACGGTACAACGTCAGCGAAATGCCGCAGGGACGCAACTGGTTGCGTCTGCCCGACGGCCTCGCCGTCGAACTGATCCAGGCCAGGCCCGCATCGTGCGTGGCGCGGGCACTGGACATCAACCCGCGTGCGGAGGTGTGACATGACGATCGTCGATAAATATTGGGACGATGCCCGCGAAGGCGACGAATGCGTGAGCCCGAACTACACGGTGACGAAGGAACGCATTCTGGCCTACGCCGACCTTACCGGCGATCACACGCCAGTGCATGTGGACGAGGAATACGCGAACGCGAGCCACTTCGGTTCGATCGTCGCGCACGGTCTGTTTGGCTTGTCTATCGCCGATGGGCTCAAGACTCAAAGCGAATACCGTTTTCTGCCGGGGATGTCGCTCGGCTGGACGTGGGACTTCAATTTGCCGATCAAGGTCAACGACGTGCTGCACGTGAAATTCCGCGTGGGCGCGATGCGCGCGAGCAAGAGCCGCGCAGGCTGGGGGATCGTTGTACTCCCGTCTGAGCTGATCAATCAGGACGGCCAGGTCGTCCAGCATGGCGAGCATCGTCTGATGGTGCCGCGCCGACCGGGAGCATTCTGATGCAAGCACGTCCACTCGAAGGTATTCGCGTCGTCGACTACAGTCATTTTCTGGCTGGCCCATACGTGGGACGCTGCCTCGCGGCGCTTGGCGCTGAAGTCATCAAGGTCGAACGTCCCGGCAGCGGCGACGCGGGGCGTCAGCACGCCACCGTGCTCGACGACGAGCAGAGCGGCTATTTTCTGCAGCTCAATATGGGCAAGCGCGGCGTCAGCGTCAACATGCGCGACCCGCGCGGCAAGGAATTCATGCAGCGACTGTGCGATTCGGCGGACGTGTTCGTCGAGAACTACCGGCCCGGCGCGCTGAACAAGCTGGGGCTGGGCTATGACGATCTGTCCGCGCGCAATCCGGGCCTCGTCTACTGCTCGATTTCGGCGTATGGCCATACGGGACCAGATGCGCATCGCGCCGGTTTCGGTCTGATTGCCGAAGCGAAGAGCGGGATCATGCAGATGATCGGCAATCCCGGTGAGCCGCCGCCGCTGATGCGCATCTCACTCGGCGATATGTACACCGGCATTCACGCGGTGGCGGCAATCAATGCCGCGCTGCTCGGTCGCGTGAAGAGCGGCCGCGGCCAGCATATCGACATGGCGCTGTACGACACACTGGTGTCGATGCACGAATACGCGGTGCAGTGCTACACGATGCAAGGCATCCTGCCTGAGCAGACCGGTCATGACATGCCCACGTCGACGCTCTATGGCGTGTTCCGTGCCGCCGACGGCGATCTCGTGATCGCGGCGCAGGTGGATGACGCATGGAAGCGCTTCGCCGTGCTCGTCGAAGCGCATGGCGGACCGTCCGGTTTCGGCACCGACACCCGCTTTCACACCCTCGCGGGACGCAATACGAACCGGTTGGAGATTCTGTCCGTCGTGAAGCCCTGGGTGGAAAGCCGACCGGTCGCGCAGGTGCTCGAACTGCTGGATGGCATCGACGTGCCGTGCGCGAAGGTGCAGCGCATCGACGAGGTACTAGCCGATCCGCAGATCATCGCTCGAGGCATGGTGGTCGAGCAGGAGCACCCGCGCTACGGCAAGTTGCGCCTGCCGAACCTGCCGTTCCGATTCTCCGACTGCGAGACAACAATCCGCGACGTCGCGCCCGATCTCGGTCAGCACAATGAGGAAGTGGCGCAATCGCTGGGATTCGGCGCTGCCGAGATCGACGCGATGCAAACCGACGGCGTGTTGTATTCGAAAGTGAGGCCATGATGACTGACCAGTATGCAGTGATCGGCAATCCGATCGGCCATACGAAATCCCCGCTGATCCATGGGCTTTTTGCAGAAGAGACGCAGCAGGACATGTCCTATACGGCGATCGAAGGCCCGCTGGACCCACCAGACGCTTTTGCTGCGACTGTGCGTGCTTTCATCGCCGACGGCGGCAAGGGCATGAACGTTACCGCGCCGCTCAAGCTGAAGGCGTTCGCGATGGCCGACGAACGCAGCGAGCGTGCGGCACTGGCTGGCGCGGCCAACGCGCTGAGCTTCCGGGACGGCAAGATCGCCGCCGAAAATTTTGACGGCGTTGGTTTGGTGCGCGACGTCGAAGTCAACCTCAACCTGCCGATGGCCGGCAAGCGCGTGCTGGTCCTCGGCGCTGGTGGGGCGGTGCGTGGTGCTTTGCTGCCGTTCATTGCCGCGCGACCCGCTGAACTGGTCGTCGCCAACAGGGATATGGCGAAGGTTCGGGCGCTGGTCGAACAAGTCGCGAGCAGCGGTCCGCTGGTCGCCTGCGGGTACGGCGATCTTGAGGCGATGGGACAGTTCGACCTGGTGGTCAACGCGACGTCGGCCAGCCTTATCGGCGATCTGCCGCCGGTTCCACCGAGCGTTTTCAGTCCCGCAGGCGCGGCTTACGAACTCGCCTACGGCAAGAGACTGACGCCCTTCCTGCGACTGGCCCGCAATGCGGGTGTGCGGGGTGTCGCGGACGGTGTCGGCATGCTGGTGGAGCAGGCAGCAGAAGCGTTCGCCTGGTGGCGTGGCGTGCGGCCCGAGACGCGCGCCGTGATCGACCGGCTCACGGTGCCGCTGGATTGAATCCGCAATGGAGACGTGAATGAAGAAGTTCCTGATGCTTCACGGTATCAACCACAATATGTTTGGTAAGCGCGACCCGGTGCAGTACGGAACGATCACGCTGGCCGAAATCGATGCCCGGTTGCAGGCTCTCGGCGCCGAACCTGGCCGAACCCGGAAGTACGAGGTCGGTCCAGTAGTGAGGGATTTGCACGAGAGCCGAACTTGCGTAGCCGACCCATTTCCGCCTTCCGAGCCAGCCCAAGTCCAACGGCGGCTCCCAGTTAAACCGGACGCTGGAAGGTCGATGCACAAGTTCAGGGAAGCGAATGGTTTTGACCCGCTGATTCTGAGAAACCGGCACTATCCGCCCAGATCGGCTGACTGTTGAATGCCCAGCTCGATGATGCGATCCTGGGCTGCAGCCCTGATTGCATCTGCAAGAGCCTGCGCTGCAGGCGATCGTGCCTTTCCGATTGGATAAAGAAAACCGTATTCCAACTCTACTTCCGACACAAATGGCCGGATCGCAAGATTTCGCGCACCTGTCGATAGCGCGACGAACGGGTCGGCCAGCGCCACACCCAGACCTTGCGCCGCCAGTTCACACGCGATCAGTCCGTTGGTGGCCTCGAACCGAATGTTCGGCTTTTGCGCGTGTTCACGGAATAGACGTTCGAGATGCTGGCGCAACAGTGACCGACCATGCGTGGCGACGATCGCAATATCAAACAGGTCCGCAACGTTAACCGCGCTGCGTTTCGCTAGCGCGTGATCTTGCGACATGACGACCACCGCGCGTGTTTTCAGGAACGGTTCGACTTCCACCGTGGGATTGTCGATTGGCAAGATACTGACGCCGATATCGAACTGCTCCTGTGTGATCCATGTCTCAATGTCCAGCCGAACGCGCGATGCGACTTCTGCGGTCAGATCCGGTGAGCTTCGCTTAAGAGCCGCAAGTGCTGGTGACACGAGTGCATTGGTGACGTGAGGCGCCACTAATATCCTTAAGTGATCAGACGCGCCAGAACGAATTTGCTCGGCTGAGCGGGACAGCGACTGTAGTTCGCGCATCACACGATCCACTTCTTCATAGAAACGCCAGCCTTCAGGCGTGGCCTGCAGCCGTTTGCCAAACCGGTTGAACAGGCGGAATCCCACCGACTCCTCCAGCGAGATCAGCAGCCGTCCAATCTGAGGTTGGGTCCGATTCAGCCGTTCGGCAGCATGCGTGACCGACCCGCATTCGATAAATGCCCGAAAGGCTTCCAACTCACGTACGTTCAGCATCGTGCCTCCTTTAAACTATTTTCGCATATAAGGAATTGTTTTTCGCATTTGACGCATATGAGCGTGACTCGTTTAATGGACAGCATCGTGCTCGGTTTGACCGGCGCGCGCGGCGGGGGCGGCGGAAGTCGATGCCCCCGCTCCGGAAAATCATTTATGTCTCGCCTCTCGCGGCGGGCCGCGAAGGTCAGGAGAATCCAGTATGTCCAGCGTTGCTGCACGACTCGAACGGCTTCCGTTCTGTGGCTTTCACAAGAAGCTCCTCTTTATGGGGGGACTGGGATACACCTTTGACGCGATGGATTCGTCATCGATGGCGTTCGTCCTTCCCGCAATCACCAAGGCGTGGGCGCTGACCTCGTTCCAGACCGGGCTAATCGCCAGCAGCACCTATACGGGGTTTTTCTTTGGAGCTTTGCTGGCAGGCCTATGCGGTGACCGTTTTGGACGCCGCTTTGTCATGGTCACGGCGCTGATCATTTTCTGCATCGCTTCTCTGATCAGTTCACAGATGGACCATTGGCAGGCTTTTTACTCGGTCCGTATCTTCGCGGGATTTGGCGCAGGCGCCGAAAGCGCGATCGTTGCGCCGTTCCTGTCCGAGTTCGTTGCCCGAAAATATCGGGGCGCATTTACCGGTGCGCTGGCCGGTTTCTTTGCCGTGGGTTACGTCATGTCCGCAATACTCGGCAACCTGATCATTCCGCACATGGAAGGCGGCTGGCGAGTAGTCGTTGTCATTACATCGTTGCCGATTTTCATCCTGCTTTGGTGGCGCCGTTCCCTGCCCGAATCGCCACGCTGGCTGGAAAGCCGGGGACGTCTTGAGGAGGCAAACGCGACCCTCGACCGGATTGAGGCTCAAGTCAGGAAAGAAGGCAAAGAGTTCGAGACCATTCCGGCGTCGATCGCACAGCCCGTCACTGCGCAACATGGTTTGTCGTTCTTCGGCAATCTCGGTGCGATATGGTCACGCAAGCTTCGTCGCACGACCGCGATGTCATGGGCAATGTGGTTCGCAATCGCCTTCAGCTACTACGCCTTCTTCACCTGGATTCCGAGCTTACTGGTTCAGCACGGCATGACCATCACGAAGAGCTTCGGCTTCTCGCTGCTGATGTACGTCGCGCAAATTCCCGGATACCTGTCGGCGGCTTACCTCAATGAACGGTTTGGTCGTCAGGCGACGATCGCCGGCTACATGGTCCTGGGCGGTGTGTCGGCAATCGGGATGGCGATGCCACATGGCAGATCGCTGTCGCTGGAATCTCTCTGTCGTTCTTCATGAATGGCACGTTTGGCGGCATCTATGCATACACGCCGGAAATCTTTCCCACGCACCTGCGCGCAACGGGCGTTGGCACCTCATCGTCGTTCGGCCGCATCGGCGCGATCATCGCCCCGATCATGGTTGGAATGATCTATCCGGTACTGGGATTTGCGGGGGTGTTCGGCATTACGACCTGCGTTCTGCTGGTAGGTGCATTGACCGTGCTGATTCTGGGCGTGCCGACGCGCGGACTCGCGCTCGAAGATATTTCGATGACCCATGAAGGCACCGGCTCTGATGACGTCCCGCTCAACGCACGAGGGAGCGACGCGTGAAAACCTCATTGGAGATTTCCCCTGCATGGCTGGCGATTGCCGACGCGCATCGGCATTCAGACCAACCCGGCGCCACCCTGCGCGCACTGGACGAAGCGATCGACGCGCTCGTTGGACGCACGTTGTTGACCGTACTGACCGTCTATCCGGACGAGGGTGTCGTGGAGCGTTCATATAGCAACCTCACAGCGCGATATCCGATTGGCGGGTTCAAACGCATCAGCGATGCGCCTCGTCTTCGCGAGGTGCTCGAAACGGGAGAGGTGTTCATCGCGCAAACGCGCGAGGACATCATCGCCAACTACCCAGACGCGGAGATGATTTTCGAAACCGGATGCTCTAGCGTTCTGAACGTGCCGGTGTTCTGGCGCGAGCAGATAGTCGCGACGGTTAACCTTCTCCACACGGAAGGATTCTACGAGTCCTTTCACATCCCGGTCGTTCGCAGTCTCGCGCAGGCTGCGCTTCCCGCATTTCTCGAACGTCTGCCGATTCAACGGCAGGCATTGTCATCAAAACACTGAGCAGGAATATCCTCATGTCTGATCGCGACGACAAGAACAGCGCATGGCACATACCTCCCAGCCTTTACCTCGCCACGCGCCCCGCCGAATTCGATTTGCCTTCGACACCGGTCTCCAGATACATCACAATGCGCGACGGCTGCCGTCTCGCCGCTGACATTTACCTACCGCAGGGCGCTGATTCATCAGAAGTGTTTCCGGCGTTGCTGATCTTCATGCCTTACTACCGGCGCTTCAAAACAAATGGCGAAGTCGCTGAATCCGCACCAGCAGCGGCTCGATATCGGGACTTCTTCGTTGTACGTGGATATGCGGTCGTGGTAGTTGATGTTCGCGGCACCGGCGCGAGCTTCGGCACGAGAGATGCGCTACGCTCCCCAACCGAGCGTGACGACTATCGCGAGGTGGCAGAATGGGCGGTGAAACAGCCGTGGTCTAACAGTATCCTGGGCTCGACGGGCGTCTCCTATGTCGGCGCAGCAGCATGCTTTCTTGCCAGCACCGGGCATCCAGCGGTGAAGGCGATCGCGCCACTGTTCGGAGTGTCTGACATCTACAGCGAGCAGTTGTATCCAGGCGGTCTCGTGTCCAAGGTATGGACGTGTGCGTACGATCAGCTGATGCTGGCAATGGATCACGACCGGCGCGATCTGCTCGGCAACTTTTCGTATTACACGGATCCAGGACTTCGCGGGCCGCAGCCCGTAGATGAGGACAGTGACGGCGTATTGCTCAAAGCCGCGGTTAACGAACATCGCAACAATTTCAGCCTTAACGACGCGGCGCCCGAATTCGCGTTTCGAGACGAAGGTATGCTGCATGATCCCTCGTTGACTCTCGCCGCGTGCAGTCCTTACCACTACCTGGATCAGGTCTCACGAGACGTACCGATCTATTCGGTGTCGGGGTGGTTCGATGGAGCGGGCTATAGTAACGGCGCAATCACACGGTTTCTGACCCGGAATAACCCTCACGACAGGCTTTTGCTAGGCGCATGGGATCACGGTGCACGCACCAACGTGTCGCCATGGCGCGACGACGCGGCACCGCAATTCAACCTGCTGGCTGAGCTGCTTCGATTCTTTGATACACATTTGCTGGGTCGGGAATCTGGTTTGGCGGAAGAGGCGCCGATTCACTACTTCAATATCCACGCGGAAGAGTGGACATCGGCTTCGTCCTGGCCTCCCAACAATGAATCTATGCGTTTGCATCTTGCGGCAGGGGGATCGCTATCGCAGGTTGCACCGCCATCAGATGTAACATCGTATCGCGCCGATTTCGGCACTTCGACGGGTTCGCAGACGCGGTACGAGCGCTTGGGAGCCGCCGCCATCGTCGACTACTATCCGGACTGGACGGAACGCTGCACTTCGATGCTGAACTTCGAGACGCCCGTACTCCCGCGTGCGACACCTGTTGCGGGACATCCGGTCGCGACGCTACGCATGTCAATCGATCAAGGCGACGCATCAATCTTTGTCTACCTGTCGGAAGTCTGCAGTGATGGCCGCGTACATTACATGACCGAAGGCATGCTCAGGGCGATTCATAGAGAGACGGCTCCAGCGCCCGACGATTACGTGACCGCGTGGCCGTTCCGCACTTACTACCGTAAGGATGCGAAACCGGTCGACAAAGGCGCGGTCATCGAGTATTCGATTCCACTGCTGCCGGTCGCATGGACGCTGGCTGAAGGCAGCCGGCTTCGGTTGTCGATAGCAGGGGCGGACGGCGGACATTTCGTGCCAATGCCGTACGGCCGTCCCCCGACGTTTGACGTTCAAATCGGCCTTGATGGAAGCTTCGTGGTAATTCCGGTTCGAGCGAGTTAGACGAAGGCGAACATCCCGTAATGGTGTCTAGCGGGCTGTCACTGACGTCTGCGTTCGTTACGGTATCGAGTGTCCGGCAGCTGAGCATGCCGGCAACTTGATATGTCAGGTTGGGTCTGAATGTCCGTTACCAAAGTGAACGAGACAATCACGATCGCTGCGGAGCTGTCTGCGGGCAAAAAACGCTTGTGCGGTGGTACACGCCGCTGTCGTACTTCAACTGCTACCGGTGAACGCCCGAGGTTCCATGAACGTATGCCGGAAGTACTCGCGCACCGCATGCATCGCCGGACTCAACTCGGCACTCCTGCGCCATGCGAGGCCCACGCTCATCGGCGGCACCGGGTCGCGTAGCTGCATGGTCTCGATGCGCCTGCCCTCCAGCGACCACGGGCGATACACCATGTCCGACAGGATGGCCACGCCGCTTCCATTTGCCACCATGCTGCGCACCGCTTCAACGGACGATGTCCGTAGTTTCACGTTCGGTCGGTACGGCGTCTCGTTCCAGTAACGCAAAGCCGTAAACGCCGCTTCGTCGACGGTCAGCATCACGAACGGTTCGGCGGCGACATCGGCGAGCGTCACGTTCTCGCGCTTTAGCAACGGATGTTGCGCACACACCCACAAACGCCGCACCGAATGAATGACCGGTTCAAGTATCAACTCTGGATTCGCGACGTTCGATGTAAGTAGCACGGCCATGTCATATCGGTCTGCGATCAGCCCCTCTTCTATCGACTCACGGTTCAACTCGTGCAACTGGATGGTGAGCCGCGGATAGAGCGTATTCAGGCGCTGCAAATGATGCGGCAGGAAATAGCCGAGCACGGTGTAGCTCGCGGCAAGCGCCAGGGTGCCCGTGAGCGTGCTTTCGAGGTTCGGAATGCGCATTGCCTCATCCACCGACGAAAGGATCGTGTACGCCTGGTTGAGGAAACGCCGCCCGGTATTGGTCAGGGTCATGCCGGAAGCGGTGCGCATGAACAGTTGCGTGCCGAGGCTGTCCTCCAGTTCCTTGATGGCATTGGTCACGGCCGACTGGGAAATCGTCAGTTGAATTGCCGCCTGAGAAATCTGGCCGAGTTCAGCCGTGGCGACGAAGTATTTCAGTTGCCGAAGGGTCAAGGCCATAAAGTCCACCTGAAAAAATGATATTGCATGGCGCAATATCTTACTACCGCAAATAATCAGAAACGGCTTTAGCTCTGCCACCCTGACCAGTCCTGCTGCGAGCCTGATTTTTCGCACTCCGCCCGCCGCCGCCGTTATCTGAAAAACAGATAATGTCCCATATAAAAATAGAACTATTTTGGCGGCCGGCGAGCGGATAACGTTCTTCTGAGCCGGTCTGGCTCGCCTCCTTCAAGCTGGCCGGCTGTTGACCCAGGAGAGATTGAGTATGAAAAAGCACAGCGTCGATTTGAATTCCGACATGGGCGAAGGTTTCGGCTCATGGAAGATCGGTGATGGCGTCGATGAGGAGATCATGCCCCTCATCAGCTCGGCCAACATCGCGACCGGGTTTCACGCAGGAGACCCAAACATCATGGCGCGCACGGTGCAACTTGCGAAACAGGCAGGTGTTGGTATTGGTGCGCACCCCGGGTTTCGCGACCTGGTGGGCTTCGGACGCCGCAATATTGCCGAGACGCCACAGGCGCTCGTCAACGACATCGTCTTCCAGCTTGGTGCACTGCGCGAATTCGCCCGCCTTTACAACGTCAGCGTGCAGCACGTGAAGCCGCACGGAGCGCTTTACATGCTCGCCGCACGCGATGAGGACCTGTCGCGCCTGCTGATTGCGGCGCTTCAGACGCTGGACCCAACACTGTTGCTGTATTGCATGGAAGCGTCGGTGACGTACCGGATCGCGCGCGAACTCGGCCAGCCTGTGATCCGTGAGTTCTACGCCGACCGTGACTACGATCGCAGCGGCTCGATCGTATTCACCCGGCGCGTCGGACGGCTCGATCCATCGCAGGTGGCGGCGAAAGTGTTGCGCGCCTGCGTGGAAGGACGGGTGGCAACAGTCGACGGCGACGACATCGATATCGATTTCGACTCGGTCTGCATTCATAGCGACACGCCGGGCGCACTCAAGCTCGTCGAAGCCACTCGCGCCGCGCTGACAAACCACGATATTCGTGTGGCCGCCCCCTTATACCCAGTCGCCCGCTAATTCCCGTTACCCCAAAAGACTTGAGGAGCACGCCCATGGCACTACACGATATTGTCAGCCCCCTGCCCGGCACCTTCTATCGATGCGCATCGCCGGAAGCCGCGCCTTATGTCGAAGCGGGCATGTCCGTCGAAAGCGGAGCGGTGGTTGGACTCGTCGAGGTGATGAAGCAGTTCAACGATGTCGAGACGGAAGTGGCAGGCCATGTCACCGAAATTCTTGTCGACGACGGCGAGCCGGTGGATGCAGGACAAGTCTTGATGCGGATCGAAGGATGAACCCGATGAACATTTCGAACACGGGCGACTCCACGGAGTCGTTCTATCAGCCGAAACGAATCCGCACGGTACTGGTTGCCAATCGAGGCGAGATCGCCGTACGGGTAATCCGCGCCGCACACGAATTGGGTATGCGGGCCGTCGCGGTGGTTAGCGATGCCGATCGCGACAGCCTTGCCGCGCGCATGGCCGACGAGGCCATTCACATCGGCTCCGCGCATGCGGCGAAAAGCTACCTGAACCTCGCCGCGATTCTTGCTGCAGCACGGCAGTGCGGGGCGGATGCGATCCATCCGGGATACGGCTTTCTTTCCGAAAATGCGGAATTCGCAGCGCAGGTCGAGAAAGCAGGAATGATTTTCGTAGGCCCGTCGTCGAACGTCATTGCGACCATGGGCGACAAGGCAAAAGCGCGGGAAACTGCGCAGCGCGCCGACGTACCGACGGTTCCCGGCAGCAACGGCGTTGTCCTGTCGCTCGACGAAGCACGCGGGATTGCGGCAAAAATTGGCTACCCGGTGATGATCAAGGCGGCAGCCGGCGGCGGTGGCCGTGGCATCCGGGTGGCACACGACGCCACGCAACTCGACGCCGAGTTACCCCTTGCGCAACGCGAGGCCCAGGCAGCGTTTGGTAACGGCGGCGTGTATCTCGAACGTTTCATTGCGCGCGCCCGCCATATCGAAGTGCAGGTGCTAGGCGACGGCAAGAACGTTGTCCATCTGTTCGAACGCGAGTGCTCGCTGCAGCGGCGCCGCCAGAAAATTCTGGAAGAGGCACCGTCACCCTCGCTCACACCGGCGCTGCGCAATGCGCTGTGCGCGTCCGCGACGCGGCTTGCAAAGCAGGTGGGGTATCGCAGCGCGGGAACGCTGGAATACCTGTTCGATGAAACGCGCGGCGAGTTCTATTTCATTGAAATGAATACACGCATCCAGGTCGAGCATCCGGTGACCGAGGCCATCACTGGAATCGATCTGGTGCGCGAGACGCTGCGTATCGCGGACGGCGAGCCGTTGCGTTTCAACCAGAGCGACATCGTGATGCGTGGTGCCGCGCTGGAATGCCGGATCAACGCGGAAGATCCCGAGCAGGATTTTCGTCCGAACCCCGGCCGCATCGATGAGCTGGTCTGGCCGACGGGGCCAGGCGTGCGCGTCGATTCGATGCTCTATCAGGGTTACACCGTCCCGCCGTTCTACGATTCGCTACTCGCCAAGCTGATTGTCTTTGACGAAAGCCGACCCGCGGCGCTCGCACGGCTCAAGCGAGCATTGAGCGAACTGCGCATCGTGGGCATCAAGACAACCGCGACGCTGCACCGCGCGCTGCTTGAAGACGACGACATTCGCGCCGGCCGTTACCACACCAACTATCTGGAGGCATGGATGACAGACTGGCGCGCCAAACAGGCAGCAGTCTCGGCCGGGAACGAGGAGGCAGCATGACGATCCGATACACGTTTGGCGGCGACGAGTTCATCTTCGTGGAGATCAGCGAAGACATGTCGCTCGAAGCGTTCTTCAAGGGGACCGCGATCACCCGCGAACTGCAGCGCCGCAAGGTGGACGGCGTCACCGAAATTTGCCCGGCTAACGCGTCTTACCAGGTTCGCTACGATCCGGACGTGATCGAGCCGGACGCGCTCCTCGCGCTGCTCAGGCAGATCGAGGCCGAGGTCGCCGGCGTGACGGAGCTGGACCTCGCGACACGCATCGTCGAGGTGCCCGTGCTTTACAACGATCCGTGGACGCACGAGACACTGATGCGTTTTCGCGAGCGCCATCAGGATCCGGCTTCGACGGACCTGGAATACGCGGCGCGGATCAACGGGAAGAAGGATGTCGAAGACTTCATTGCGGCGCACTCCGGCTCCCCGTGGTTTGTCTCCATGGTGGGCTTCGTGGCCGGCCTGCCGTTCATGTTCCAGATGGTCGAACGCGCCCGTCAGTTGCAAGTGCCGAAATATCTGCGGCCTCGCACCGATACGCCCAGGCTGACGGTCGGCCATGGCGGTTGTTTCGGCTGCATTTACTCGGTGCGCGGCGCGGGAGGCTACCAGATGTTTGGCGTGACGCCCGCACCGATCTTCGATCCGGCGCAACGTCTGGATTACCTGCGCGACTTCATGGTGTTCTTCCGCCCCGGTGACATTGTCAAGTTCAAGCCGATCGATCGTGATACTTACGACAAAGCCATAGCCGCTGTCGATGCTGGGACCTTTTCGTTGCGCGTGCGCGATGTGAATTTCTCGCTCGGATCCTTTGTGCGTGACCCCGAAGCCTACAACCGCTCATTGATCGAGGTGCTCAATGCCGACTAACGCTCTCCACGCCATCGAGGTCGTCAAGCCTGGACTGGCTACATCGGTGCAGGATACCGGCCGGCAAGGGTATTACCACGTCGGCATTCCACCTTCCGGCGCGCTCGATCAGTACGCATTGCGCGCGGCCAATCTTCTGGTTGGCAACCCCGAAAGTGCGGCCGCACTTGAATGCACGCTACTCGGTCCTCAACTGCTGTTTCATGCGGACGCGCTGATTGCCGTGACAGGTGCTGAAATGCAACCCAAAATCGACGGCGTGGCTCAAACCTGCAACGTTGCGCTGCGAATCAAGGCAGGCAGCACGCTGACCTTCGATTATGTGAAAGGCGGCGCGCGGGCTTGTCTTGCAGTGGCAGGCGGCATTGACGTACCCGTGGTGCTCGGAAGCCGCTCCACATACACGCTCGGGGCTTTCGGCGGCCACGAGGGACGGCGCCTGCAGAAGGGCGACCGGCTCGGAATTGGGCACGTCCGAGGGCCCGCTCGCGAAGGCACCGAATTGCCCGAGAAACTGCGCACACCGCTCGCTCGCGAAATCGAGCTGCGTGTGCTGCCGGGCCTCTACAGTCACCGTCTGACGGACGAATCAGCCATCACGTTCTTCGAAGATACGTGGACCGTCGCCCCTGAAGCAGACCGCATCGGTTATCGCTACAAACAGGGCCGACCGCTCAAGTTTCGCGAACGCGAGCAGCCGTTCGGCGCAGGCTCCGATCCCTCGAACATCGTCGACGCGTGCTATCCAATTGGCTCGATCCAGGTTCCGGCCGGGCTCGAACCGATCATTCTTCATCGTGATGCGGTATCCGGTGGTGGGTACGCCACGATTGGCACGGTCATTAGCGCCGACATGGATCTGATCGGGCAAATGCAGCCCAACCATCTGGCGCGCTTCCTGCCCGTCACCATGACGCAGGCGCTCGCTGCACGCCGCGATGCCCAACTGCGACTCGCCCGGTTGCGCGAGGTGTTGCTGCGATAACGCGCAGGTAGCTCATTCACGGCCGGGTGAAGCACGCGCCAACCCCGCGTCCCTAATTGCATTCTCGCTGATCCGTTCGTGCAGCATCACGTGCTGCACGCGGGCGCGTGCGTTCGTCAATTTGCGTCGTACCGGTTGTCTTTCTTTTACACGTCGCGGTGGCACCGAACACGGTGGCTACCACGGCGTCATTCCCAAACCTGCAGATGTATTGAGGAGCACGATCATGGCCAATCTGGCAAAGGAATCACTCGAAAGCGATCTCGATCTATCAACCGTCGCCATACCAGAGAACGCCCGTATGCCGGCGTTTTCGCTCACGATGGCCTGGTGGGCGGTTTGCAGCGCGGTGTTCTACATTGTCGTCGGCGCAACGCTTGCACTCAATTACGGTGCACGCAACGCGTTGATCGGGATGGCGCTATCGGTTGTGTCGTATGGCATTGTCAATTCCATCATCAGCCGCTACGCGGTTCGCACCGGCTTGTCCGTCGCATTGTTTTCAAGGGTGCTGTTCGGCAGCGCAGGCGCTGCGCTTACCACTCTGATCTTCTTCGCGACTGCGATCTACTACGCGGTATTCGAAGGATCCGTGATCGCCGTTGCCGCACACAGCCTGTTTCCAGTGCTCGACTACCGGTGGGCGGCGCTGATCGTCGTATGCTACAGCGTGCCGCTCGTGTTCGGCAGCGTGCAGCACTGGCTCGACAAATTCAACGGTGTGCTTTTGCCGTTTTATCTGCTCGGACTGGTCGCTGCCGTCGCACTGGCAACACATGAATACGGTTACAACGCAGCGTGGCTCGAATTCGGCCCGAAAGGCAACACGCCCGCCAACGGCTGGTGGAGTTGTTTTGTCTATTACATGGGCGTCTGGGTGCTGATGATGTTCACTTTTGACTACGCCCGCTTTGGTCGCAAAGAGGACGCGGCCTACCACGGTCGCTTCAACTTTGGCATGCCGTTCTATCTGGTCACGTTCCTGCTCAATGGAGCAGTCGGTATCTATCTGGTCAGCACGATTCCTGGCCTCGGCACGCTCTCGGAAGTATCCGTTGTACTGGCGCTACTCAAACTGATGGGGATCTGGGGCCTGCTGTTCGTATGGGTAACGCAGTCACGTATCAACACAGAAAACTACTATCTCGCAGCCATTAACATGCAGGCCTTCTTTCAGAAAGTGGCCGGTCTTCGCGCGCCGAAGTTCGTGTGGGCTCTGGTGGTCGGCGCTGCTGTTTACGCGTTGATGATGGCCGACGTGTTCTCGAAAATCCTGCAAGCGCTGGCGTATCAGGGAATTTTCGTGGTTGCGTGGGTCGGTGTGGCGCTCGCACACATCCTTTCAGCACGCTACGACGAACTGATCGGCCGCGAAATCGAATGCCGCGATTCGCATGTGCCTGCTTTCAATCCAGGCGGGTTGACCGCATGGTTTGCAGGTGCGTTCGCCGGCCTCGTATTGATGAATGTGCCGGGACAGGTACAGTCGTTCTCCGCGCCAGCGAGCTTTATCGTATCGTGGCTTGTGTATCGGGGCATGCTCGTTTCGGCTAAACGAACGTGGTTCGTGCGTGGCTAGAACGTAGACAAACACGAAAGGCGGCGGGCCGCCTTTCAGAATTTTATATCCCCGATCCATACAGTGTACTTAGTCGCCGTGAACAGGTAACAACGGGCGGAGCGGCGCTGGTCCAGCGTCGTTTTGTGTTTTTGCGTGCTGTCAGGAAGAGATACACCCGGCGCAGGTCCGAACATCCATTCTTCGTCTGCGCACCCCGCTCTTTTAATCGGACAGTATGTTCCCTAGCCTCTACATTATCGGCAATGAACAGTGGCACTTGGAAAAAAGCAACGGAGGTTATGAGCGCACTCCACAAGCCCAAAGACTAGGGATTTCCTGATTTTACTGTAGGCATATTTCCCGGAAGCATTTTTTGTTAATGCGCGGCTCGCTTCTGCTCTAGAATCAGCATTTATCCATTTGCTAGTGTTTACGCGATTGGGCTGCAAGTCAAAAAGGTCGCCAAATCACTTCGCTTGTGAAAACGCAACGTCACGAGTTGGCGAATTAGCACGTCTGGATGTACATCACCGGGAACATCTTGAGTTCGCTGCATCGCGATGGTTTGGCCGCGCTTAATTCGCCTGATGGGATTGCATTTCGAAACGGACCTGGAGCCCCTGGCGGTCTTCCCTGTCTGGGGCATTTGGCGTCGTGTTCGCACGACGCTTCTTTTTGCGCTTTCGAGAAATCGAGTTCATTCCGTTGAAAATGGATATAACTTCGTTACCGAGCAGTTCTGACAGGAGATTGCCTCCAGAAGCATGCGCAACCTTTGATCGATCCGATGCCTCACAGAGAGTGGTCAACGGATGATGGCGGCCCCCATGCTTGAACGCCGCCTTGAGCAATTACACATGGCGGTCCGAGTTGCCCCTCAAAGTGAGCCAATTCAACTCGCGACACGGGAGATCATGCCCGCGCTCAGCGCCGCCTCGGCCTGCCTGGATGGGAGACTAAGGCTGTCAGCTTTACCGGATGCGCGGGACCTGCCAGAGATTGCGAATGATCATACCGGCGATGTGGATCGTACTCGTGCTCAGGACAAGGAAGCATGCCGCACGAAGCAGGCACGCCACTCATAGATCATATGTCAATCGAACCTCGCATACATTGCCCTCGATGCAAGAGCAGCATCGTTCCGAAACTGGCGCTAAATAAAAGGGCAACCAAGCCTGACAGGCTTTATTGCCCCAATTGTGGCAGGACGCTAAAGGATTTCTATAATGCGTGGCCTGCCGCCATCCTGGTTTTCGTCGCCATTGTATGCGTGATCTATTTCCGCTTCGGGCATTCGTAAGCGCAGTTTTTTCCTTAGCATTCCAAAGATCACTTGCACCATCAGCACAATCCATGTCGCAAAATCGCAAGAAACGGCCGGCGGGAAGTCAGTCCCGCAGAAAGGCGCTCAGCAAGACAATGCTGTTGCCACACACAGCCACTTACGTGCGTGAACGGTCGCTACACTGGCATCTCGCCCTTGCAACATTTCGGGCAGGCAACGGAAACGGCGATCTGCTGGCAGAACTGGTCAACGCACTTTATACGGCTTGGTATCTTCAGAAAGCAGGGTTCGACGCTGCTGATCAAGAACTCTATCGTGAGGTGGAACGCATTCTCGATGCCGTCGCCAGAAACGCAAGCAGGGACATCTGGTGCATTGAGCCGGCGGAATGCAACCCTGTCACCCAGCTTCTCGATCTGTACGAGCGCCAGCTATCAAGTGCCCCGGTGTATGCAGTCCGCGAAGCTCATGCACGTGTGCTGCACTTCGCGAAAAGCGACAGGCATACGCCATGGTGAGCCGACGATGGATATTTCGCTGAATTCTTTACTCAAGTGAGCTCCGTTATAGTTGGGGCTCGCCATCCTCACGACGTCCATGACTCTATCACTCCGAAGCGTGCGTTATTTCATCGCTGTGGCCGAAGCCGAATCGATCACGGGCGCGACACAGTCGCTCAATATTTCGCAGTCGGTCATCACCGATGCCATCAAGGGACTTGAAACCGAACTCGGCGCGCAACTGTTCGTGCGCCACACGCGCGGCATGGTGCTCACGCACGCAGGCCATCAGTTCCTGCGGCACGCACAGCAGATTCTGGCTGCGGTGCGCAACGCCCAACAGGCGATGTCGTCCCGGCCCGACACGGTCAGCGGGCACCTGAATATCGGTGTGACAACGATGATGACGGGCTATTTCCTGCCCTATCTGCTGGACCATTACCGCCGCGTCTTTCCGAAGGTGCAAGTGAGCGTGATCGAAGATCAGCGGGACTATATCGAGCATTTGCTGGTGAACGGAGAACTCGACGTGGCCGTGCTGATCGTGTCGAACATCGAAAACACTCAGGCGCTCGAGACTGAGTCCTTGATTTCGGCTGCGTGGCGTCTGTGGTTACCGGCCAACCACGCGCTTCGTGGCTTGGGTAGCATCTCGCTAAAGGAGATCGCCAACGAGGCGATGATCATGCTCAAAGTCGACGAACTCGAGGACAACACGAGGGCCTACTGGCATGCCGCGGGCCTCAGGCCGAACGTGGCGATGCGCACGGCTTCCGTCGAAGCCGTCCGCAGTCTGGTCGCGACCGGCGCGGGCCTTTCGATTCTCCCCGATGTGCTTTATCGGCCGTGGTCACTCGACGGAGACCGGCTCGAAGCACGCCATATCATGGAAGAAATGCCGAAGGTCGACATCGGGCTCGCTTGGCGGAGGGGGTTGACCCAGTCGGAGATGGCGCGGAATTTCCTGGTGGTGGCTCGCGAACATAGCCGCGGGCACTCCAAACCATCAATCTAGATTCCCGATATTACCGTCTAAGAATTCGGTTTTACAGAGCGTCGTTCCCACCCTGCATTGGTTTTTCAGGGTAATCCCGGTGCGCCCTCTCAGCGAGTGCGAAGGCCGTCCATCGAACGTTGCTGCTCCGCTCGTCCGGTGCGCCGGCGTAAAACGGGCGCCCACTGTCTTTCTGCCGGCGCGGCGGCCAGGTCGCGGCCTCAGGGACAAATCCATCTATGCGTCCGAACCGTACACAGCGTTCGGATTTGCCGATAGCCCATATCTGCGATTTGGGCTATCGGCCAAAAAAGTCGCAACTCTAGAATGCGTTTATCTCCTGCCGCATCGTGCCCAACCCGGTACAGAAGTGGGCAGAAGCATTTGTCGGCAGCGACAAGCCAGCAACAAGTCCTGTGCGCCCAGCGTGTGCGTCCGTCACACGATCGAGGCGAAGCGCAGCATTTCTTCCTTCCACGAGAGAGACACAACAGATGGAACAATCGTTGCAAACCAGCCTCCTGATCGGCGGGCGCTTTATCGGCGGGGATGGCAACATCGAAGACGTCCTGAACCCGGCGACGGGCGACACGATCGCGCGCATCGCCGAGGCATCCGTGGACCAGGTGCAGGCGGCTGTGGCTGCAGCAAGCCGTGCCTTTCCCACATGGGCGAAAACTGCACCGAAGGATCGCGCCAACCTGCTCCTCAAACTCGCCGACGCCATCGAGTCACGCGCGACCGAATTCGCGCGGCTCGAATCGCTCAACTGCGGCAAGCCTTATCTGAGTGCGCTCAACGACGAAATCCCCGCCGTCGCGGACGTCTTCCGCTTTTTTGCGGGCGCTTGCCGCACAGCGCACGGCCAGCTCGCAGGCGAATATCTGCCGGGCTATACCAGCATGGTGCGGCGCGACCCGCTCGGTGTGGTCGCTTCGATCGCGCCGTGGAATTACCCGCTCATGATGGCCGCATGGAAGATCGCTCCGGCCGTCGCTGCCGGCAACACGGTGGTGCTGAAGCCTTCCGAGCAGACCCCGCTCACGACGCTCAAGCTCGCCGAGTTGATAGTCGGCATCTTTCCGGAGGGCGTCATCAACGTGGTGATCGGGCGCGGCGACACCGTCGGCGCACCGCTGATCACGCAGCCCGATGTGCGCATGATCTCGATCACCGGCGACGTATCGACCGGGCAGAAGATCCTCGAAGCCGCGTCGCGCACAGTCAAGCGCACACATCTGGAATTGGGCGGCAAGGCGCCAGTCATCGTCTTCGACGATGCCGATCTGGAGCAGGTGGTCGAGGGACTACGCACCTTCGGCTACTACAACGCTGGCCAAGACTGCACGGCAGCCTGCCGCGTTTATGCCGGGCCGAAAATCTACGAAAAGCTGGTTGCCGATCTGTCCAGCGCCGTAAGCACGATCCGTTTTGGCGAGCAGCACATGGACGGCGTCGAGATGGGCCCGCTGATTTCGGAGCGTCAGCGTAGCCGCGTAGCGAGCTTCGTCGAGCGCGCCGCAAGCCAGAGCCATATCGAAGTAACCGCCGGCGGCAAGACCGGCAACTCGCACGGCTTCTTTTACGAGCCGACGGTCATCGCAGGCGCGCAGCAGACCGACGAGATCGTGCGGCGCGAAGTGTTCGGCCCCGTGGTCTCGGTCACACGCTTCGACAATTCCGACCAGGCCGTTACCTGGGCCAACGACTCGGACTTCGGACTCGCCAGTTCCGTCTGGACCCGAGACGTGAGCAAGGCGTTCAAGGTCGCGTCCGAACTGCAGTACGGCTGCACGTGGATCAATACCCATTTCATGCTGGTGAGCGAAATGCCGCACGGCGGCATGAAGCGCTCCGGCTATGGCAAGGATATGTCGGTCTATGCCCTCGAGGACTACACCTGCGTGCGCCATGTGATGGCGAAGTTCGAGTAGTGCGCGTGATATGGGCGCCGGCGATGGCCCCGTGAGGTTCGCCGTGGGTCCGTCAATGAATATTCCCGGCCGTTCCCTTGTTTTTCATCAACATCGTTGTCCGTCCGCCAACTCCTTGCAGTCCAACCGAGCATGAGGAAAATCATGAAACCAGTCCCTCCAGCCGGCGCTCCGACAGCGCTGGATCAAGACGCCAAGCAACTGCAAAGCATGGGCTACACGCAGGAACTGGCACGCCGTATGACCGGCTTCTCGAACTTCGCGATCTCGTTTTCGATCATCTGTATCCTCGCCGGTGGCATTACCGCATTTCCGCAGGCCCTGAGCGCGGCGGGCGGGGCTTCGATCGGGATCGGCTGGCCGGTGGGCGCGCTGTTTGCGGGCGTGGTCGCGGCGGCGATGGCGCAGATTGCCTCGTCCTATCCGACTGCCGGCGGCCTGTATCACTGGAGTTCGATTCTCGGCAACAAAGGCTGGGGTTGGGCCACAGCCTGGTTCAACCTGCTCGGGCTGATCTTTGTGGTGGCCTCGGTGAATTTCGGCGTCTACGATCCCTTCTTCAAGACGCTGATCGCACCGCTCTTCGGCATCAATCCCGACTCGCTGACGTTCTGGCATCAGACCGCCTTCATCGCGACCGTCACGCTAAGCCAGGCGTGGCTCAACCATAGGGGTATCAAGATAACCACGATCCTGACCGATCTTTCCGGGTATCTGATCTTCGCGGTCGCCGTCCTGCTGACCGTGGCGTTGCTGGGCTTTTCGAAGACGCCGTTCGATTTCGGCAGACTGGTCGACTTCACCAACTTCACCGGCGTCGATGGTGGCGCGTGGCCCAAACAGGGCATGTTGGCCGCGTTCCTATCCGGCTTGCTGCTGACGATCTACACCATCACCGGCTTCGACGCTTCCGCGCATACCTCGGAGGAAACTCACGACGCCGCGCGCAACGTTCCGAAGGGCATGCTGCGTTCGGTGGGCTGGTCGGCGCTGTTCGGCTACATCATGGTGTGTGCCTTCCTGCTCGTGATGCCGGATATCAAGCAAGGCGTGAAGGACGGTGGCAACTTTTTCAATGTGCTGCTCGGCACCCTGCCGGCATGGCTCCGGATGCCGCTCGGCATCGGCATCTTTCTGTCGAACTATCTGTGCGGCCTTGCGTGCCTCACGTCCTGCTCGCGCATGATGTATGCGTTCGCCCGCGACGGCGGACTGCCAGCGTCGAACTGGCTCAAGAAGGTCAACGGTACGCATCGCACACCGGGCGCAGCGATCTGGGTGTCGGCAGTGCTCGCCATCGCGGCGACGCTTTATGGCGATGCGTTCGCTGTCCTCTCGACAGGCAGCGCCGTGTTCCTCTATGTTTCGTACGTAATGCCGGTCGCAGCGGGACTGAGCGCCGAGGGCAAGACATGGGTTCGCAAGGGCCCGTTCAACCTCGGCGTCTGGTCAAAACCGATCGCTACGCTGGCTGTACTGGGCGGAGCCGTGCTCGTGTATGTCGGGATTCAGCCGCCTAACCAGAAGGTGCTCTACATCAGCCTCGCGCTGATCCTGGTAATGGCGCTGTTCTGGTATGTACTCGGCGTGCGCAACCGCTTCGCGGGACCGCCCGAAGTCAAGGATGAGATGAAGGCGAATGCGGAAGCGGCTCTACTCTGAGACGGCTCTGAGAGAGGGGTTCCCCGCTGCGCCTCGAACTTCCCAGGATCGACCGGTCGCATCTGCGCGCCTCGCTTGCCGCGTCTGATTCGGCGCGACCACGCCTTACTATCAGTCGATAAAAAAAGCCCGGGTGCATGACCCGGGCTTTTCTTGATGGAGAAGAATACGCCGCTTGCGGTTTTCGTCGATCAGAACTTGTGGCGTAGCGCAACGCGAGCAACAAACTGTGCACTGGTTGACGATGAGCCCTGTGTGCCGGTGATGAAGGCGTCGTCAAGAACGGTACCGCTCTGCCCGCCCACCACCTTCAGGTACGTACCTTGCACATATACGTCGGTACGGGTCGACAGGTTGTAGTCCGCCATCAGGCCAAACTGATGCCACTTCGGACTAGCATCGCCGGATGCCGCATCGTACTTGCCCAGCGTGTACGTGTACATGGCCCCGACGTAGAAAGCCGGCGTGAACTGATACTTGCCGTTGATCTCAAAGTTGTTGAACTTGAGAGAAGACGCCCTCGGGAACAGATCCGTCGACGACGACAAATAGGCATTGCCGGTCGGATTGCTGTAGTTGGAGTTGCTGTATACGAAGCCAAGCGTTGCAGAAGCGATCGTGTAATTGATGCCGGCTCCGAAAACACGCTCACGCGTCGCGAAGAAGCTGGCGTCGTCGGTTGTAACGGCACCGCTGGTGTTGGCGCCGACCCTATTGATATTCATGAAGGCTGCAGCAAGAGCGAGCGGACCATTGCTGTAACTTGCGCCGATACTGTACGCACGGTTATTCGAAAAACCTGTCGAATTACTGAAGCCATACAGGCCGCCGAATTGAAACCCGTTATAGGCGATGCTCGTGTACTTGACCGCGTTGTCAACACGGAATGTGTCGTCGGTATTGTCATTGTCGTACGGATGTGAGAACAGGTAGCCAGCCCAATTGCCATTGGCCGTCAGTGGTCCGAGATAGTCCACCACGGAATCGTACTGGCGACCCATGGTCAACATACCGGCCGTTTCGCTCGACAGACCGACATAGGCCTGACGGCCGAACTCGCGACCTCCCTGGTTCAGCTTGCCGTTGTTGACTTCAAAACCATTTTCCAGTTGAAACACTGCCTTGATGCCACCACCCAGGTCCTCCGAGCCCTTCAGGCCCCAACTGTTGCCCTGCGCGTAGCCACTCGCCATTTCATAGACTCTGTTCCCACCAATGTTGCTGGTGTAGTCGAGGCCCTCGTCGATGGCGCCGTACAGCGTCACAGAGCTCTGCGCGTGTGCCGTAGCAACAAAGGCACTCAAAACACCCAATGCAAGAAGCGATTTTTTCATATTTATCCCCAGGAAATCATGCGATCCGTCTGGATATTGCGTATCCAAACGGATACATAAATAAATTTCGTATAACTAAATTATTACTACACCCCCTGTTGTTTTTATTTATCTCACCATCGGTACGCGCCTGCTTACTTACTGCTGCCGGCGGTACTTTCAGTGCCCCGCGTTAAATACCATGCCCCGAGAATGGGAAGCATCGTGACGACCATGACCATCAGTGCGACGACGTTCGTAATGGGTACGTCGCGCGGCCTCGACAACTGGTTGAGCAACCAGATGGGCAGCGTGCGTTCCTGCCCAGCTGTGAACGTCGTGACAATGATTTCATCGAGCGCCTATGGATTCGAATCCATAGGCGCTCTTATCCACGTGACGGAATTATGCAGGGTACGCACGAGTCAGCGGTCGCGTAGGACGTGCCGGGCTGGCTTTGTTGCAGCGCACGGGGACGGGCTCTTGCTGAACATAATAAATGGTGCTTTGCTGAGGGACTCCATTGCCTCAGAGGAGAGCTACCATGGAAGCGGATCAGGTCGGAGTTCGATCGTGGCGACAACTCGACGATAGTGTGCTTGCAGCGAGCCGTCCGGCGTATGTCGGCTACCTGCAAAGTCACGGCTACGCCCTTCACACCATCGGACATTATCTTGCCAGCGTCGCACATTTTTCGCGCTGGCTCAGCAGCAAGCGCATCAGGCTCGATCAGATCGATGAGAATCTGGTACGTCAATTCATCTCCGTGCACCTGCCGAGCTGCGACTGTCCCGGGCGAAGGAAGTGCGCATTAAATTTCACGCGGGCAGCGCTCAAACATTTGCTTAAGGTGCTTCGCGCGGATGGTCGTATCCGACCACCGCCGCTTCGGTTGCCTGGCACCATCGTCGACGAGTTAAACCGCCTTGACGTT
Source organism: Burkholderia sp. OK233 (assembly GCF_900230185.1). Lineage (GTDB taxonomy): Bacteria > Pseudomonadota > Gammaproteobacteria > Burkholderiales > Burkholderiaceae > Paraburkholderia. The sequence continues at coordinate 4,993,864 of NZ_OCSR01000001.1, read as the reverse complement.
TATCTTGACGAGATCCGTGGTCTTGCCGCGAGCACCCGCCGCAACCACCGCGACTGCGTGCACGACTTCCTGGTCTATCAATTCGGTAGTCGCCGCATTGACATGTGTCGAATCAAACCGGCTGACGTGCTGCATTTCGTCGTCGAGCGGAGTACGGGCCACGCTCCATCGAGCGCCGGTGCCATCGCAAGCAGCGTACGCGTTTATCTACGCTTCCGTCAGTTTAGCGGCGACGATATCGAGGCATTGATGGCTGCTGTACCAAAGGTGGCGGTATGGTCAATGGCTCGCGTGCCCAAATTGCTGACGCAGGTCCAACTCGCACAATTCCTGAATGCTTTCGACACACAAACGGCGTCAGGCCGGCGAGATTACGCCATGGCGCGTTTACTGGTAGATCTGGGGTTGCGCGTAGGAGAGGTGGCTGCGCTGCAACTCGCAGACGTGGATTGGCATGAGGGAACGTTGCGCATCAGGGCAGCCAAATGCAAGCGTGTCGATCTTTTACCGCTGCCCGCACTAACAGGGCGCGCGCTCATCGATTACGAGCGCTTCGGTCGACCCCAAACCGCTAGCCGCGCGCTGTTCGTACGACATCGGGCGCCATTCGATCGGCCAGTTACCCCAGCTGTTGTATGCAGTGCGATCAGACTGGCCTATGCCCGATGTGGTTGGCCAAGCACGTCGATGGGCACTCATTTACTGCGGCACACGGTGGCCAGTCGCATGCTGGGCAATGGTGCTTCTCTCAAGGACATCGCGGATGTGCTTCGGCATCGCAGCATCAATACCACCATGATTTACACGAAGGTGGATTTCCGCAGACTTGCGGCCGTGGTCTCACCCTGGCCGGGGAGCAGATCATGAAACACTTGTGTTCGATGACTACCCGGGTAGAGGACTATCTCTATGCCAGGCGGCAAGTTGGTTTCAAACTGAAGAGCCAGGGCACGCAACTACTTGCGTTTGCCCGGTTCGCCGAACGTGGCTGTCACAAAGGCCCGGTAACGTTGGAACTTGCTTTACGTTGGGCCCAGGACAGCCACTCTGCCAGACCAATTACTGCAGCGAAGCGGATGGAAGTGCTTCGCCCGTTCATCAGGTATCTGCAGCAGTACGATCCCGCCACTGAAGTCCCGCCACCTAGGCTACTGGGGTCCACCCGTCGTCGACCGGTACCTCATATTTACAGGGATGAGGAAGTGGAGGCGCTCCTGGAAGCGGCAGCGCGGCTGCGCCCATCAGGTGGGTTACGGCCTGCAACCTACTGCACACTTTTTGGTCTGATTGCCGCTACAGGCATGCGAATTTCGGAGGTGCTGCGGCTTGGGCGCGCGGACGTAATGTTCGAGCGCGGCGTGCTGATTGTTCGTCAAAGCAAATACCGCAAATCCCGTCTTGTTCCTTTGCACACGACGACTGTCGCCGCTCTTCAGCGCTACGCTCAACTACGCGACCAGTTTCTCCCACTCGCAACAGACGAGAACTTCTTCCTGTCTTCGTGGGGACGAGCCCTGAACATCTGGAATGCAGAGGAGACCTTCTGTATCTTGCGGCGCCAGCTTGGCTGGATCGCCCGAGGTAACTATCCGGCACCACGTATCCACGATTTAAGGCATACGTTTATCACGAATTGCCTGGTTCGCTGGTATCGGCACCAGATCAATGTCGATAACGCGATCGTATCGTTATCCACCTACGTGGGGCACGTTCGTGCCACTGACACCTATTGGTATGTCAGCGCCGTCCCTGAATTGATGGCGTTGGTCTCTCAACGCTTCGAACGTTACGCCCGGGAGATTCCAAATGACTAGCTCCGATCCAGCAGTACGCTTCTCGACCTTGATTCAGCAGTTCTTTATGGACCGTCTGATCGAGCAGCGCAACGTAAGTCCTCGCACTGTAGCCAGCTACCGCGATACCTTTCGGCTGCTTTTCAGCTTCGCGGAGAATGACTTGAACAAGCCGCCGCATAAGCTCCGGTTAGTCGACTTCAGTGCAGAGCTGATTCTCGCTTTCCTCAAATATCTGGAGACTACACGTCACAACGCTATCCGCAGCCGGAACGCGCGGCTCGCAGCGATCCGGTCTTTTGCTCACTATGCAGCGTTACAGGAGCCTTCGGCGCTGCCCGGACTTCAGCGCGTGTTGGCCATTCCCATGAAACGCTTCGACAGACCCATGGTTGGTTTCCTCACTCGAGAAGAAATGCAATGCATCCTTGCAGCTCCTGCTGCAAACAGTTGGTGCAGTCAGCGCGATCAGGTTATGCTGGCTACGCTCTACAACACAGGTGCACGGGTCTCTGAACTTACAGCCATGCGTGTCAGGGATGTCGTATTGGACCGCAGCGCCTACGCAAACCTCCACGGCAAGGGACGAAAGGAGCGAACCGTGCCACTGTGGGCTGATACCGCGAAACATATTCGCCGCTGGCTACACCAGATTAGTCCAGATCCGGATCAATGGCTCTTTCCTAACCGTGCCGGCGGCCAGATGACCCGGTCCGGCGTAACAGATCGCCTTAAGCTGGCTGCGACTGGCGCTTCAATCCGCTGTCCGCAACTCAAGACGCGAAACGTCACTCCGCACGTCGTTAGGCACGCCACGGCCATGCACATGCTTCAGGCTGGTGTAGATGTCACGTTGATTGCCTTGTGGCTTGGCCATGAAAGTGCCGCCACCACCCATATGTACATCGAAGCCGATCTCGCCATGAAACAGCGGGCACTGAACGCCATTCAAGCACCGCAGTTCAAACAGCGCCGGTTTCGGCCGCCGAAAGACATCTTGGCCTTCCTTGACAGGCTATGATTATGCTCGCTTCGTGAGATGCATCTGGTCGCGCGTTTTCATCAATGCACAGTCTTCCTGATGCCTGCCCAAGGCCTGTGCCGGTCGCGACAACTCCGGATCATAGATGCGGCTGGCGTCGCGGCAACGCAGAGGTCTGCATAATTCCGTCACGTGGATAAGAAGCTAAGTGCGAATGAAAGGATTGCTCCGGCTAGCAATGCGGTCGCAATCTGCGGCAGCACGACGTGGCGGAAAGTTTGCCAACCATCCGCACCTAGATCCATTGACGCCTCGATCAGGCTGAGCGACGTGCGCCGCAGGCGGGCGACCACATTGTTGTAGACGATCACCACGCAAAAGGTCGCATGACCGATCGCGATGGTCCAGAAACCAGGGGCGACGTTTGCGATCTTGAACGCGGACAGCAGCGCAATGCCGGTGATGATGCCGGGCAAGGCGATGGGCAGGATCAGTACTAGCGTAATCGACTCCTTGCCGAAGAAATTCCTCCGGTAGAGAGCCGCAGCCGCTAACGTGCCGAGTATCAGCGCAAGCAGCGTAGCAAGCGTTGCAACTTTGATGGACAACCAGGCAGACGTCAGCATGTCGTCACGGGCGAACGCATCGGAGAACCAATGCAGCGTAAAGCCCTTGAGCGGAAAGCTGAACGCGCTGGTTTCAGTATTGAAGGCGTAGAGCGCAACGACGAGAATCGGCAGATGCAGAAAGCCCAAGCCGCTCCATGCAGCGCAGCGCAGGAACCACGAGGATTGCTGGTCAGAGTGCATCGAAGGCTCCCAGTCGCTTTGCCATGGAGAGATAGATGCCGATCAGAACCATTGGTACGACCGTGAACGCCGCGGCCATGGGAATGTTGCCGATCGAACCCTGCATCGTGTAGACCATCGTACCGATGTAGAGGCCGCTCGGCCCCACGAGTTGCGGGATGATGTAGTCGCCGAGGGTCAGCGAAAACGTGAAGATCGATCCAGCCGCGATGCCCGGAAACGCCAACGGCAGGATCACGGTTCGGAAGGTCTGACGCGGTCGCGCGCCGAGATCCGCAGACGCCTGCAGCAGGTTCGCCGGAATGCGTTCGATCGAGGCCTGAATCGGCAGGATCATGAACGGCAACCAGATATAAGTGAAGACGATAAAGCGCCCAAGGTTCGACGTGGACAACGAATTACCGCCAATCACCGGCATGTGCAGCAGCGCATCGAGCGCAGGACGCATGCCGAGCATGTCGATGAACCAGTACACAATGCCGCCTTGCGCAAGGATGACCGTCCATGAATAAACCTTGACGATATAGCTCGCCCACATCGGCAGCATGACCGCAATATAGAAGAGTCCTTTGCGCCAGCCCGTCGCATAGCGGGCCATGTAGTAGGCAACCGGAAAGGCCAGCAATGCGCTTGCGACCGTAACGCTCGAAGCCATGCCGAGGGTTCTCAGCACGATGTCGTAGTTCGCCGGATCGCGCACCAGCGCGAGGTAGTTCTCGAAGGTCAGGTCAGGTGTCACTGCCATCGTGAAATCGTCAAAGCGATAAACGCTTTGCGACAGCAGCGCGATCAGTGCGCCGAGATAGACGACGCCGAACCAGAGCATCGGCGGAGTCAATAGCATCAGCAAATAAAGGTTGCCGTGCCGGTATAGGTAGCCGGCAGCACGGCGCAGTACACCGCCCTCTGCCGATCGCGTCTGCTGCGAGGTGGCTTTCGAGGTCGCAGTCATGTTCATCCCTGCTGCTCCAGCATGATCATCGAGCGCCGCGACCACAGAAGGGTCACAGCATCACCGGGTTGCGGCAGGCCCGCATCTTCTTCATCGCGGTTCGCGATGGTCACGGCAACCATCTGTCCTGTCCGCGCACGGACTTCAAAGCGGCTCGTCGATCCGTGATACTGGATGTTGAGCAGCGTACCGGGCAGCTGAACGCGCGGGTCACCAGATGCAGTCGCATTGGAAAAGCAGATGTGTTCCCGGCGGACGGAAAACGGTTGCGGCGTGCCGGTGATATGTTGTGCGAGCGCGCCTTCGATGACGTTTGACGTGCCGACGAAATCCGCAACAAACGGGGTGGCCGGGCGCGTATACAGATCGCGCGGACTATCAACCTGTTCGATGCGTCCCTTGTTGAATACCGCGACGCGGTCGGACATGGACAGCGCTTCACCTTGATCGTGCGTTACATAGACAAAGGTCACGCCGAGCTTGCGCTGCAACGCCTTGAGTTCGGTCTGCATCTGTTCGCGCAGTTTCAGATCAAGCGCGCCGAGGGGCTCGTCGAGGAGCAGCACGCGCGGACGCTTGACCAGGGCCCGCGCGAGGGCCACCCGCTGGCGTTGGCCACCCGACAATTGGCCCGGCCGGCGCATGCCGTAGCCGGCCAGCGCGACGAGATCGAGTGCCTCTTCTGCTTGCCGGTAACGCGCGCGCTTCTCGACGCCACTGACAAGCAATCCATAAGCGACGTTGTCCAGAATGTTCATGTGCGGGAACAAGGCATAGTCCTGGAACACGGTATTCACATCCCGCTCGTAAGGCGGCAGCCCCGTCGCTTCGCGGCCGTGAATCATGACGTGGCCGGAGGACGGCTGCTCGAAGCCGGCGATCAGACGCAGGCAGGTCGTCTTGCCGGAACCCGAAGGTCCCAATATCGAGAAGAATTCACCGTCCTCGATCGTGACCGATACATCGTTGACCGCTTGCACGCCATCGTAATGGCGAGACACGTTTGAAAACTGTACTGCACTAGTCATGTTGCCCTCTGTATTGCCTCTGATATCGCTACGGTTCACCGCCTGCGGCGGTGCGTCCCAGCTTGGCGGAGGCGCCAATTCGGCCCCCGCCTGATAGAGACTAGCGCCCGCCCATGATCGAGATGAAGTCCTGGGTCCAGCGGCTGTAGGGCACGCATACCTTTTGCGTCTTGCATTGCGCTACGGGCGTTTTCCAGAAGTGAATCTGATCAAAACGCGCATAGCCGTTCGTCGCACAGACATCTGTGCCGCCGACCGCCTTGTTATTGCAGCCGCCCACGATTACAGGGTTCGAGCCAAACCACTCAGCCAGGTCGGATTGAAGCTTCTGGTTCAACGACCAGTTCATCCACTTGTACGAACACACCGGATGCGGTGCGTTGACGTGCATCATCGTGGTGTCCGCCCATCCCGTTGCCCCCTCGTCCGGGATCGTTCCCGCAACCGGGAATTTATCGCCCTGCAGCGAGTTGATCGTGTAACCCCACGCGCTCGAGACGGCCACGCCTTCGTTCTTGAAGTCGTTCATCTGGACTGTCACGTCATGCCAGTAACGATGCACAAGTGACTTCTGCGCGCGCAGCACCTTCAGAACCTCTGCGTACTGCGTCTCGTTGAGCTCATACGGATCCTTGATGCCGAGCGAAGGTTTCGTGTGCATCAGGTAAAGCGCGGCGTCAGCGATGTAGATCGCGCCGTCATAGGCCTGCACACGTCCCTTGTTGCTCTTTCCGTCGGGCAGCGTTTGCTCCTCGAACACCACTGACCAGGACGCCGGCGCCGTGGGAAATATCTTCGTGTTGTAGGCGAGGAAGTTCGCTCCCCATTGATAAGGCACGCCGTAGTGCACACCATCGACCGTGTGCCAGGGTGCATTCTGCAGACGCGGCTCGACCGTGCTCCACGCGGGGATCAGAGCAGTATTGATCGGTTGGACCTTCTTGCCGTAGATCAGGCGCAGGCTTGCATCGCCCGATGCAGTCACGAGGTCGTAGCCCCCCTGGTTCATCAGCGAGACCATCTCGTCCGAAGTCGCGGCAGTCTTCACGTTGACCGCGCAACCGGATTCCTTCTCGAACTGGGTGACCCAGTTGTAATTCTTGTCCGATTCGCCCCGCTCGACATACCCCGGCCACGCGATGATGTTGACCTGCCCCTCCGGCTTGCCGAGCTGCGTGATGACAGGTGCAGCAAGCACCGAATTGACAACTAGCGCCGCGACAATTGTTGCGGCCATGCTTTTGATGTGCGACATGCTCCGTTTCCTTGTGGTTGTATCGGGAAGACCCGCTCGCGCCGCGCTGGCGCAGACGACTAAAGGGACGGACGCATTCTAGGAGGAATGGCACTTACTTAAGCCAGCATGGAGGAGAAGACGCGGGTACGTACTTGAAGAGAAACGGAGGAGGCTGATCCAGGGATTGATAGGATGGTTGTTACCAGGCAATCACCCGTCTCATTCGAAGGACCAGCCTCCATGGATCGTAATGCACGAAGTCATCACAGGCAAACACTAGGCGGCGTTCAAAGCCGGGCACGCAGGGCCCAGGCGGTTGACTACTTCAACATACTGACGAGCCCTGGGCTGTTGGACATAACGGAAGCGCATTTGCCAGAACATCGGGAACGGCTGTATCCGCCGACGGTGACACTGTCGATGTTCATGCGCCAGGCGCTGGAAGAGGACGCCTCCTGTCAGAAGGCGGTCAACGGGTGGGCCGCGCAGCGAGCTGCCGACGGGCTGCGACCCATGAGTGTGCGTACGGGAGGCTACTGCCGCGCTCGCCAGAGACTGCCGCTGACGATGGTGCGGGAGTTGACGCGCGAGACAGGACGTCAACTGCACGAGCAGGCCAGACCGGCCTGGAAGTGGCGCGGGCGCCCGGTCAAGCTGGTTGACGGTACAGGGATCTCGATGCCCGATACGCCGTCGAACCAGGCCCGCTTCCCGCAGTCCAGTTCTCAGGCCGAAGGAGTGGGATTTCCGTTAGCCTATCTGGTTGCGGTGATCTGTCTGGCAAGCGGCGCAGTGCTGGAGGCGGGTGTCGGAACGTACGCGGGCAAAGGCAGCGGGGAGCTGACGGCGTTTCGCATGCTGCAAGACACGTTTCGCAAAGGTGATGTGATCGTCGCCGATGCCTTGTACTGCCACTACTTTCTGATGGCCTCAATGATCGCCGCCGGAGTGGATGTCGTGATGGAACAGCATGGGGCGCGCCGCACCGACTTTCGGCGAGGCAAGTCGCTGGGCATGCGCGATCACATTGTGACGTGGCCCAAACCCCGGCAGCGTCCCGACTGGATGACGCGTGAGCAGTACCAGGCCTTCCCCGATGAACTGATGGTGCGCGAGTCCAGGCTGCATCACCAGGTGCTGGTCACCACGATGCTTGATGCACGCAAGACCAGCAAACAGGACCTCTCGCAGTTGTACGCCAGGCGTTGGAACGTGGAACTGGATCTACGTAACATCAAGACGACGATGGGTATGGACGTACTGCATTGCCAGACTGCCCACATGAACGAGAAGGAGATCTGGGTCCATCTGCTGGCCTACAACGTGATTCGGTTGCTGATGGCTCAGGCCGCGAGCCACCATGCCACCGATCCGAGAACACTGAGTTTCAAACACACCGTTCAGTTATGGACTGAATGGCTGGCTCGAGGTCTGGCAGCAACCCACGACCAGAGTCTCCTGTTCAACCTGATCGCGCAGTCTTGCGTTGGGAATCGCCCCGGTCGCATCGAACCACGAATGCGGAAACGAAGACCGAAGTCTTACCCATGGCTGAAAGAGCCTCGTCACATCGCACGCGAGCGCGTCCGAAAATATGGGCACGCGCCACGGGCTTAAGTAAGTGCCATTCATTCTAGGAGTGGCATATTTTTGATCGGTAGCCCAAATGGCAGATACGAGCTATCGGCGATTCAGAACGCTATGGACGATAAGGTCTTGCGGAAGGCCTGACCCTCCCGATGGATCGCGTTGTTTCTCGAGGGTCCAAGCTGTGCCAGAAGGGCGAGAGCGTGTAACCGAAAGGCCATGATCCCGTAGGGAATAGCGTGGCCCGGCATCCACGCCGTCATGACCGATGCAAAGCGAGATAAGTAAATACCCTGATCGGAATGGCCGAGATACCGTGGGAGTTCGACAAAACAGAACGTTATTGCTGTTTTATCTGGATTTCAGATTGAAGATTTGGCATGCACGCGCGTAGGTTCCCGACGTCATGAAGCGTGAGAAATACGAGCTTCCACCTTAACCCTGCTTCCATCCACGCGGCGCCTGACCGGTTCTGCCGTGAAAGAGGACTCGGAACCAGCGACGCAGCGAGGAAAGGAAAGCGAGTAGTCAATGTAAGCAATCGCTCATCAACGAGCCCCGCAATCCATCAACTAGGGATCCAGGCGATTCCGCCCGGTGGGTTCGGCGCGGCGGTAGTCCACTGATTCTGTTTGCGAGGACGTCCCCTTGAGAGTCAAGGCCCAAGGTTCGCCTTTCTAACTAATCACAGGCCTGTGCCAGCCGACGCGAACGGCCGGAAAACGATCGATACAATCGAACGTATGTCATGCGTTCTGCTGTGCCTCTCCACGAGCAGATCAAACCCCGATCCGGAACAACACCGACTTCTCCTGCGTGTATTCATCCAGCCAGTTCTCACCGAATTCCCGCCCAAGCCCGGATCGTTTATATCCGCCGAACGGGGCATCCATCAACGAATACAGGCCGCCGTTGATCACCACGCCGCCAGTGCGCAAACGCAGCGCCATGTCATAGGCCTTCGCCGGGTCACGGGAATGAATTCCGCCATACAGACCATATCGGCTGTCATTGGCAATCTGCACCGCTTCTTCGTCGCTATCGAAACCGATCACGCTGGCCACAGGGCCGAAGATCTCCTCCTGTGCGATCGACATATCGTTCGTCACGCCGTCGAAAATCGTCACGTCGTAGAAGAACCCCTTGTCCAGATGAGCTGGCCGCCGCCCACCGGCCACGAGCCGCGCGCCCTCGTCCTGACCCTGCTGCACGAAGCGCTCGACACGGCTGCGGGCCGCTTCGCGGATCAGCGGTCCGACCACGGTGCCGGCTGCCGCCGGGTCGCCGACGCTCAATTGCGCCGCAATCGCACGCATGGTTTCGACATACGCGGGACGGATCGCGTTGTGTACGATATGACGTGTCGCCAGTGCGCAGCCCTGGCCGCAATGGGTCGACACCTGGAACACGCCTTCCATCGCGGCTTTCTGCACGTCGGCATCTTCACGCACGATCAACGCCGACTTTCCGCCAAGTTCGAGCAGAGTCTTTTTGATGGTCGGCGCGCCTTGCGCCAGAATCGCCGCTCCCACCTGCTCCGAGCCGGTGAACGTCACCATGTCGACACATGCATCCGCGGTCATCATCTGGGCGACGTCGGCATTGCCGGTGACGATATTCAGCACGCCGTTCGGCAATCCGGCTTCCTGCGCCGCCTCGCCGAACAGCAGCGCTGAAAACGGCGTATGCGGCGAAGGTTTGAGCACGACCGTATTGCCGGCCAGCAAAGCCGGAAACAACTTGGCCAGATTGGTGAGAAACGGCGCGTTGAACGGAGTGATCGCCGACACCACGCCGATCGCTTCACGCACCACGACACCGCTGCCGATCAGTTGCGCGCCTTCGGGATCGAACGGATTAAGCGCGGTCGTAATCGGCAGATGGCGCGCCGCCTGATTGAGGGAGCGCTCGATCGCGGCTTCGACAATCCTCATCGGCGACGCGAACATCATGGTTTCGGCTAATGCGCGCGTTGCCCCGGCTTCGACGATCTGCAACGCCTTGATGCGATCGGCACGCGCGAGCAACGCTGCATGCATGCGCCGCATAAAGCCAGCGCGCTCGGCCGGTGACATGCCCGGCCACGGTCCGCGATCGAAAGCTTCACGCGCAGCGGCGAGCGCTGCTTCGGCTTCTGCCAGCCCGCCAACCGGCGCTTCGCCAATCACTTCCTCGGTGGCCGGATTCAACACGGGCTGGCGCTCGCCGCTTTGTGGCGTCACCCACGCGCCGCCGATAAAGAGCCGCGTCTGTTCGGTGAACTGCTTCGGCAGCGCCGCTAAATCGTTCATTCGATATCTCCGTCCATGTCGTTGTGAGATGGCGATAGCGGTGGCAACAAGGCCACGCTCATTGCTCGCCAAGTATCAGTTCAGCCGCGCGTATGCCGATCGCCATGGCGGGCGCGTTAGTATTGCCCGCGATCAGCGTGGGCATGATCGACGTATCGACCACCCGCAGGCATTCGACGCCACGCACCCGCAGTTTCGTATCGACAGCAGCGGCATCGCTGTTGCCCATCTGGCAGGTACCGGACACGTGAAAGGCCGTTGAGCCGAATTTGAAGTACGCCTCGACCAGTTCCTCATCGGACGTGAACGCGGGACCCGGCGCGGTCTCCTCGGTGAAATGGCCACCTAGTGCCGGCTGACGCAGCATGCGGCGGATCAGCCGGATCAGCTCCACGCTGTGGCGGCGGTCCTGTTCGGTGTCGAGATAATTGGCGTCGATGGCGAGCGACGCGGCGGGGTCCGCCGACGTGATGCTCACGCTGCCAAGGCTCTGAGGATGAGTGAGATAGGCAACCCAGGTCATACCGGGTTGCGTGTCGATTGCGATCTTGCCGTCTTTCACCGTCAGTGAATACAGACCGACGCCGATCTCCGCATTCGGGCGAGTCAGTTCCGGGTTCGTTTTAACGAAGGCGCAGACCTCGTGCGCCGCATGCGTCATCGGGCCCGCGCCACGCAGCTGGTAACGGAACATGTTGGCGACGAGCGGCCAGCCGCGAAACTGCCGGTTCAGACTGCCGCCTGTGACGCGCGCGCTCAGCATGATCGGACGATGCTCGCGCAGGTTGCGGCCCACCGCGGGCACGTCGGCTACCACGTCGATGCCGAGCTCGCGCAATCGCTTGCCGTCGCCAACACCGGAGAGTTGAAGCAATTTCGGCGAGTTCAGCGCGCCCGCGCTCACCAGCACTTCGCGCCGCGCATTGACCGTCAGTACGGCGCCGTCAGCCGTGCGCAGCGAAACACCGGTGGCGCGCTTGCCATTGAAGTTGATCCGCTCGACCTCGACACCCGTGCGAATGTCGAGATTCGTACGACCGCGCGCGGGATCGAGAAACGCCTTGGCCGCGCTCCAACGGCGCCCGCGCCAGATAGTTCGCGGCTGGTAGCCGATCGCCGCATCCGCAGCCGCATTGATATCCCCGACTCGTGGTACACCGCTCTGCCCTGCTGCTTCGATCACCGCCTCGCAAAGCGGATCGCCCGACGGATGCATCGACACTTTCAGCGGGCCACCCGCGCCGCGCCACTGCGCCTCGCCGAGCTCGTGATCCTCCATGTCCTTGAAGCAACGGCCCATGTCAGCCCAACCCCAGCCGGTGCAACCCGCGGCTTCCCAGTCGTCGTAGTCCCGCGGATGGCCACGCAGATACACCATGCCGTTAACCGAACTCGAGCCGCCGAGCGTACGTCCTTTTAACCAGTCTTCCGAGCCACCGCCGCTGCGTTGGGTGGCGCGATAGCTCCACACGAGCGGACCGCCCGGACTCAGGATTTTGCCGATGCCGCGCGGCATCTGGATCAGCGCGCTGCGATCCGGCGGCCCGCTTTCGAGCAGCAGCACCGACACACCCGAATCTGCCGACAAACGGTTGGCCAGCACACATCCCGCCGACCCTGCTCCGACAATCACATAGTCGTAATGCTCACGAAAAGCCATCGATCGTTCCTGTGACAAGTTCACGGTTTTGTCTGTCGCCGGCAGTGGTGCCGTTTCGAGCTCGCACGGTCAATTGCCGAGACATTATGAACATATATATTGAATGTGTCTCGTACTTGGCGGTGCCTCCAGGGTATCTCTGGAGGTTGGCGCTCACGGAGCCCCGGCGAGGCCGGGTAACTCCTGATAGCGGACAAGTTGAACAGGTTCGATTCTGGTGATCAATTTAAGAAAATGGCGGCGGACGATCCGACTGGCCAGCATTACCTCCCGACTGTCGAGCATGCAACCCCCACGCCTCATCACACTTCCTGTTGTCAATTCCGTGCGTCGACCCGTTGATGCCCTGCGGCGGGTTGCGCTCTACGCGGCCTCTCCGCACTTGCATCCGAAGCTCGCCGTTGCCCGGAATACCTTGTCACAGAAGGATCCGATCAAAAATCCAATACCCCCGACCTTGCCTGACGGCGCACCTTTCACCTGCGGAAATGGGTTGACTCTCCGCCGTCCGAAACTACGCCACGCAGCATCCTTGCCCCCATTATCGGAATGGATATGAACACCTTCTCTGAATTTGTCTCAAATAGGGGAAAACGAGAGAGTCGCAGTCTAAATTCTATCTATAGAATTCAATTCCGAATCCAGGCGAACCTAACGAGTCCTGACGAGCAGACTGCACAGAGTTGAACACTGTGTGCAATTCCCTGGGCGGCAGCGTGAAATCCACGAGGCCAGCAGCACCGTGCCGTCACCAGCGTCAAACAAAAACCCAGCCCCGGCAGGGAGCTACGGAGACAAGGAGATGAAGGGAATGAGCAGCTGCGCCAGATTCGAAAAAAGCCGGATGAGCCTCGGTATCGCGATGGCTCTTGGATGCTGGGCCGCATCGGCCAACGCCGTGCAACTCAGTTCGAACCCCGATCTGAACATCAATTGGGACAACACGATCAGCTATAACCTGGGCATGCGTGCGCAGGGCATCAACGATTCGATCGGCAACAACCCGCTCTACAGCGAATCGGATTACAAGTTCAAGCATGCCGGCGACATCGTCACCAACCGTGTGTCCGACCTGAGCGAATTCGATGCGGTTTACCAGGACAAATTCGGCTTTCGCATCAGCGCCTCGCTATGGAAAGACTTCGCCTACGGCGGCGGCGTGAACAATAACCCTGGCTTGGCCTATCCGGGCGTGCCCTACTCCAGCCTGAACTCGTACAGCGGCAATCATTACGGCAGCTACACCGAGCGCTACTACCAGCAGGGCGCGGATCTGCTGGACGCATTCGTGTTCTACAAGTTTGAGCTCAACGGCCAACCGAGTGCGATCAAGATCGGGCGCCTCACGCAGTACTGGGGCAATGCGCTGATCTTCGGCAACGAAGGCATCAATTACGGCCAGGGCGCTTCGGACAATATCAAAGGCGCAGCCTCGCCCGGCACGCAGGCCAAGGAACTCGCGATCCCGCGCGCGCAGATCCTGTTCGAGACCCAGCTCACGCCGACCGTCTCACTGGCCGCGCAATACTTCGCCGAATACATGCCGACCCGTTTGCCGGAAGGCGGCACCTATCTCGGCACGGTAGGCTTCGGCTTCCAGGGGCCGAACCTGCTCGAAGGTCAGATTCCGCGCGGCAACGACGTGATGCCGAGCAACGGCTTCCATAACGACTACGGCGCCAAGGTGACGTGGGCGCCGCGCTGGCTCGGCGGCACGTTCGGCTTCTACTACCGCAATCTCACAGAAACGCAGCCGTGGGTGCTGCTAGGCGTGAACCCGACGACCGGCGCGACCAACTATCACCTCGCCTACGGCTCCAACGTCAAGCTGTACGGCATAAGTCTCGACCGGCAGATCGGCGACTTCAGCACGGGCTTCGAAGTGTCGTACCGGCATAACACCGCGTTGAATAGCGGCACCGGTCCCTTAGCGAGCGACCTGAGCGGCCAGCAAGGCGCGCGCGGCGACGTCGTCAACGTGATCGGCAACGTGCTGGCGGGCCTGTCGCGCACACCGTTCTGGAACACCGGCAGCGCGCTGGCCGAAATCGCTTTCACGCAGAAGGTCAAGACCACCAGCAACGGCGCGCTCTACAACGGCGTGGGCAACTCGGCCGAATGTCCGACCGGCAGCAAATGGGCCGGCTGCTCGACCAACAATTCGGTGGCGCTGGCGGTGCAATTCGATCCGCAATGGCTGCAGGTGTTTCCGGGCGTCGACATCGACGCGCCGATGTTCATCCAGTACGGCCTGTGGGGCAATACGCCGAGTCTGGGCGGCACCAACCAGGGTTCGATGATCTACACCTTCGGCCTGCACGCGCTGATCCAGAACAAATACAACGTCACGCTGCAATACAACGGCTATCACTCGCACGCGGGCGGCCAGACCAACTTCGGTCTCGCTAACGGTCTGCCGAGCGGTGGTCCGTCGTATTACGCGACGGGCAATGGTCCTGTTTTCTACAACGACAAAAATTGGGTTTCGCTCACGTTTTCTTCTTCATTCTGACGGGCGACGGTCGCGCCCGCTTTCTGTCACGGGCGCCCTAACGGGTGCCGGATAAAAAGCCGTCTCGCACCAGCTGGTTTTTCTGACACACATTCTGGAGACAAGCATGAAACTCGCAATGGTACTGGCAACGATGGCGACGGCAGTTGCCGCCAGTGGGCCTGTGCTCGCGGCGGTCAGCGCCGACGAAGCCAAAGAGCTGGGCGGCAAGCTCACCGAATTCGGCGCACAGAAAGCCGCCAACGCGGACGGTTCGATCCCTGCCTACACAGGTGGCGTGAAGGATCTGACCATCCCCGCCGACTTCAAACCCGGCAGCGGCCGCTATCCCGATCCGTTCAAGGATGACAAGCCGATCGAGTCGATCACCAAGGCCAATCAGGCCAGGTACGCCGACGCGTTGACGCCTGGCACCAAGGCGCTGCTCGACCGCTTCCCGGGTTTTCGCGTCGACGTGTACAAGACGCGGCGCACGATGACCTATCCGGACTGGGTGCTGAAGAACACGGTGAGCTGCGCAACCACGGCGAAGCTCGTCGGCAAGATCAAGGGCGATGGTGTGGAAGGCGCATTCGGCTGCATTCCGTTCCCGATCCCGAAAGACGGCTATGAAGTAATGTGGAATCAGAACATGCGCTACCAGGGCGTGCGCACCGATTTCCGCTTCCGCACGATCTTCGTGGACGAAGCCGGCCACAAGACGCTGATGGGCGACCAGGAATCGAAGTTCATCTATCCGTTCTACGACCGCAATGCGACCAGGCTGAACGACCCCTTCTTCCGCCTCACTTACACCAACTTCTTCGGCCCCTCCTCGCAGGTCGGCCAGTTGTATCTGGCGAAATACAGCGTCAATAACGGCGACCAGGACGACACCACCTGGATCTACATGCCGGGTCAGCGGCGTGTGCGTGTGGCGCCCGAACTGAAGTACGACACGCCGATGGCGGGTATCGGCGGCACGCTGCTGTTCGACGAAATCGGCGGCTTCCAGGGGCGGATGGACCGCTTCGATTTCAAGCTGGCGGGCGAGAAGGAAATCATCGTGCCGTACAACAACTATCGCGCGTATCAGTCGCCGAATCTGGTGGGCGACAAGTTCGCCAATCCGGATGTTGTGCGCTGGGAGAAGCACCGGGTGTGGGTGGTCGAGGCGACCCTCAAGCCGGGTCAGCGTGATGTCTACAGCCATCGCACGTATTACATCGACGAAGACACGTGGCTGATCGTGGCGTACGACGCGTACGACCAGAGCAACGCGCTCTATCGTACCTCCTATACGCTGGACATCATTCCTTACGACAAGCCGCGCGTCGGCCAGCCGATTCAGGTGGTCTACGACCTGACCAAGGGCAACTACGCGGTGATCGCGGACCAGGGCGATCCGGTTACCCACATGATCCCGTACGACGAATTGCCGAATCAGGCGTACTACACGCCGCAAGCACTGCAAAGCGCGGGCGTACGCTAAACGGCGCGGCGCGCGCTCGCTGGAACCGGGCATCGATCCGGCGAGCGCGCTGCCTGCATGGTCGAAGAATGGTCAATGCGTTGCCAATGAGTTGGCAACCTGTGTGTGCGGAGACTTACCCATGACTTTCCGGTCAGTGCAATGTCTGACGGCCATCGTCGCGGCACTCGCGAGTGCTGCGGCCCTCGCCGCGACTGCCAGCGCGGAGCCGCCAGCGGCCCACGCGGCACGTTTTGTCGATCCGCTCGACGCACCCGCCGATACCGCCGTCTCGCCCGCCACCCGGCCGATGACCGCCGCGGCGAGCGCGGGTCAGCGCCTCGTCGGCGTCGGCCAGCGAGGCGTGATCGTCGTGTCCGACGACCACGGGCACAGCTGGCGCCAGGTCCCCAGTCCAGTGCAGAGCGATCTGACTGCGGTGACCTTCCCCACGCCATCGCAAGGCTGGGTTGTCGGCCACGACGGCGTGATTCTGCATACATCGAACGGCGGCACGAGTTGGAGCAAACAGCTCGACGGACGCATCTCCAACGAGCGCTTCGTCGCCTATTACCGGGACGCCGTGGCAAGCGGCGACGGGAATGCCTCCGCGTATCAGAAACAGGAAGAAAACAACGCCAAAGCGGGTCCGTCGCTGCCTTATCTCGATGTCTGGTTCGACAACGCCACGCAGGGCTATGCGGTCGGCTCGTTCGGCTCGTTCGCCATGACGACCGATGGCGGCAAGACCTGGCAGCCCGGCCTCGAGCACATCGACAACCCGGACTTCCTGAATCTGAACGCGATTCGCGGAATTGGCGGCGAGGTGTATATCGCGGGCGAACGCGGCACCGTGTTCCGGCTCGATCGCGCGAGCGGCCGTTTCAAGCGGCTGCAATCGGGCTACAGCGGCAGCTTCTTCGGCATCGTCGGCAACGACCAGCGGCTCTTTGCCTTCGGCCTGCGCGGCACCGTTTATCAGAGCATAGACCAGGGCGCCAGCTGGCAAAAAGCCGACACCGGTACCGATTCGACGCTGAACGGCGCCACCGTGCTCGGCGATGGCCGCATCGTGATCTGCGGCAGCCGCGCGATGCTGCTGGTCGCCGATCCGGTGACCGGCACATTCCGGCGCGTCTCGGCCGATACGCCGATGCTGTTCGCCGGCATTGCCGCAGACGGCGCGGATCGCGTCGCGCTCGGCGGTTCGAGCGGCATGAGTGTCGAGGCGATCGGCACACGGCGCTGAGCCGGACGGACGCAATCAGCGCAATCAGCGCGGTAAGTGCAGCGGGCGCGCAGACGCCAATGAATTGCATCACTAGAGGTGTTCAACATGGATAACCCACACGATCAGTCCGCAGCGAAGGATCAACCGCAACCGGCGCAGCCTTTCGACCGCCGTTCCGGCGGTCCGGTCGAGCGGCTGATTTTCAATCATCGCGCGCTCATTGTGATCGTCTGCGTGCTATTGACGGCGCTGTTCGGCGCCCGAGCCACGCGCCTGGAAGTCAACGCGAACTTCCTGAACATGATTCCGCAGTCGCACCCGTTCGTGCGCAACTATCTCGACAACGCCGCGTCATTGCGTGCGCTCGGCAACTCGCTGCGGATTTCGGTGGAGACCACCAACGGTTCGATCTATGACGCCGACTATCTGCGCACGCTGCAGAAGATCAACGACAAAGTCTTCCTGATGCGCGGCGTGGACCGGGCCTACATGAAGTCGCTGTGGACGCCGTCGGTGCGCTGGACCGAAATCACCGAGGACGGCTTTCGCGGCGGCCCCGTAATGCCCGAGGCTTACGACGGCTCCACGAAAAGCCTCGACGAATTACGTCGCAACGTGGCACGCGCCGGCATCGGCGGCTCGGTGGTCGCCAACAACGAGCGTTCGAGCGTGGTGTTCGTGCCGCTGCTCGACAAGGATCCGGCCACCGGTGCTCCGTTGAATTATCGCGAGCTCTCGCACGATCTGGAAAAGCAGATCCGCTCGCTTGAAACCCCCAACGTCAAGATTCACATCGTCGGCTTCGCCAAGCTGGCGGGCGATCTGATCGACGGTCTCGACGGTGTGCTGATCTACTTCGGTATTTCCGCGCTGATCGCCGCGCTCGCGCTCTATGCATACACGCGCTGCCTGCGCAGCACCGGTCTGGTCGTGCTGTGCTCGGCCGCCGCCGTGATCTGGCAGCTCGGCATCGTGCAGTGGCTCGGTTTTTCGATCGACCCCTATTCGATCCTCGTGCCGTTCCTTGTCTTCGCCATCGGCGTCTCGCACGGCGCGCAGAAAATGAACGGCATTACCCGAGACGTCGCACGCGGCGTTCATCGCTATGCGGCCGCCCGCCATACGTTCCGGCGCCTGTTTCTCGCCGGCCTGACCGCCCTCCTCGCCGACGTGGTCGGCTTCGCGGTGCTGATGATCATCGATGTGCCCGTGATCCGTAATCTCGCGCTCGCCGCCAGCATCGGCGTGGGGGTACTGATCTTCACAAACCTCGTGCTGCTGCCGGTGCTGCTGTCGTACACGGGCGTGAGCCGGTCCGCGGTGCGCCGCGCGCGCTTGAGCGCCGATCCGCAAGCGAAGCGCGGCTTTGTGGTGCGCAGCTATCAGGCCTTCGACCGCTTTTCCACCCGCCGTTGGGCCATTGGCGCGATGGTCGGCGCACTGTTGCTGTTCATTGGCGGTTTTGCGATCAGCACGCATCTGCAGGTGGGCGACCTCGATTCCGGCGCGCCAGAACTGAAGACGAACTCGCGCTACAACCGCGATAACGCGTTCATCAACCAGCACTACAACCTGTCGAGCGACGTCTTCGCTGTGATCGTCAAGACGCCGGCCGGTGGCGTAGAGAGCTTCCCGACCTTGACCGAGATGGACCGCCTCGAAGCGAAACTGCGCGAGACCGAAGGCGTGCGCGGCACGGTATCGGCAGCAAGCGTGGTGCGGCAGTACACGGCCGGCAACTTCGAAGGCTCGCCCAAGTGGCTGACGGTGAACCGCGACCCGTTCGTCTCCGGCGATGCGTTTTCCAACGTCGTGGTGGCCATGCCCGAGCTGACCAACGCCGACCGCACGGTCGCACCGCTGCTGGTCTTCCTGAGCGACCACAAGGCCGAGACGTTGACGCGCGTGGTGCACGTGGTGAACGATTTCGCCGCGGCGCACGACACGCCCGAGCGGCATTTCCTGCTTGCCGCGGGTTCGGCCGGCATCGACGCGGCGACCAATATCGTCGTCGAGCAGGCCAATCGCGAGATGCTGCTGCTGGTCTACGCGTCAGTGGCGATCCTCTGCTTCATCACCTTCCGTACGTGGCGCGCCGTGGTCGTCGCGCTGATTCCGCTCATGCTCACCTCGGTGCTGTGCGAAGCGCTGATGGTGCTGCTCGGCATCGGCGTCAAGGTCGCCACGCTGCCGGTGATCGCACTCGGCGTCGGGATCGGCGTCGACTACGCGCTGTATCTGCTCTCCGTGCAACTCGCGCGGCAACGCGCCGGCGCCACGCTGCGCGAAGCCTATCGCGACGCACTGATGTTCACCGGCAAGGTGGTGATGCTGGTCGGCTTCACGCTCGCGGGCGGCGTCGTCACGTGGGTCTGGTCGCCGATCAAATTCCAGGCCGACATGGGCATCCTGCTCACCTTCATGTTCCTGTGGAACATGGTCGGCGCCCTCGTGCTGATTCCGGCGCTCTCCTATTTCCTGCTGCGGCCGAAAGCCGAGCGCCTGCGCGGCGGCTCCAGCACCGAGCCGGCCCAGGCCACGCAACCCGCAAACGCCGCCTCGGCCACCCGCTTGCGCGCCGCTGCGCCGGTGGCCCGCCAGGCGTCCTGACACGCCGTTCATCCAACACTTTTTGGAGATTCACCGATATGTTCGATCTGCTGATGACCGCCGACATGATGGTTCCGGACCCGGACGGGATGACCGAATTGCTGGTCAACAAGCTGGGGATTCACAAACACCCGAACTGGCGCCAGGCGTTCGACAACCATCCGTACATCGCCCATTTTCTGCGCGTGCACAAGTCGCTGGCGGTGGCGCCGACGCGCGTTGAGCCGCAAGTGCATCTGGATCGCCCGAACCCCGGCGACCCGTCGTTCCATCATTTTCTACAGAGCCTCGAAGCATTTCAGGGCAAGCATCGGCCGACCCTCACGCACTCGATCGTGGTGGCCGCGCATGGTCCGAAGTTCGAGCAGACCGTCGAGCGCCTGATGCGCCGCCGCCTGCCGTTCCGGATGGCGCAGCGCACCCCGGAAATGCCTTTCGACCGCCTGTGGGTCGGCGTGACACCTGAGCGCCCCGAGTACGAACCCTCCGTGGACGGCGGCCTGTGCATCGAGATCATGCCGATGGAACCGCTGCAACTGCCGCCCGAAACGTTCGCGACGCCCGCGCCGCAACCACGCGATCTGCAACCGGGCCAACTGGTGCGCGTCACCGCTCGCGGCTTTCTCGTGCGCGATCTCGACGACACCCTGCGCCGTTGCTCGGCGAATCTCGACTGGGAACCGGTCGGCGCGGTGGAAACGCTGGTCAGCGAAGGCTACCGGCGCGCGCGAATGGGCTTCACGCTGCCCAACAGCGCGTCGCTCGACGTGCTCGAGGCGACCCGCTGGGACGGCGCGGCCGGCCGCTATCTGAACAGCTGGGGGCCGGGCCCGTATTTCGTGCGGATCGCGGTGAACGGCCTGCAAGTCAAGGCCGAAGAACTGAGGGCACGTGGCATCGGCTTCGACTGGGTCGAATCGTCTGAAGCGGTGGGCGGCCGTTCGCTGATTCGCATCCACCCTGCCGAGCTCGACGGCCAGCTGTTCGAGTTCGAAGAATTCCAGGCGCCCCGCTAAATGCTGACTACTCACGAGGGGATCCCCACCATGAATGGGCTGACGATCAACCCCACCGTGCGCATCGAGCGTAGCGGTAAGACCGCGTGGATCGTGCTGAACCGGCCGGAACAGATCAACGCGATCAACGACGAAATTCGCCGGGGCGTGCCGCAGGCGCTGCAGATCCTCGACACCGATCCCGACGTTCACGTGATCGTGCTGCGCGGTGAAGGCCCGCGCGGTTTCTGCGCGGGCGCGGATATCAAAGAAAAGCGCGGGTCCGAATCGTCGCTGCAAGTGCGGCGGCGCATGGAACGCTCGCGCTGGATCGAGGCGCTCGATCAGGTTCAGAAGCCGGTGCTCGCCGCGCTGCACGGCTTCTGCATGGGCGGCGGGCTGGAGATCGCGCTCGCCTGCGATATCCGCTTCGCGTCGCCCGATGCCGTGCTCGCGCTGCCGGAAACCGGCCTCGGCCTGATTCCGGGCGGCGGCGGCACGCAACGTCTCGCGCGAGTGGTCGGCCATGGCCGCGCGCTCGACGTGCTCCTGACCGGCGACCGGATGAGCGCACAACAAGCGAAGGAAATCGGCCTCGTCACGCGCATTTCGGTGGCGCCCGAGAGTCTGATCGCCGAAGTGCAAACGCTAGCGGACCGGCTCGCCGCGAAATCGCCGGCGGCCACGATCTACGTCAAGCAGGCGGCGCGCGCCGCGCTAGAACTCGATCTGCGCCGCGGCCTGGACCGCGAGCTCGATCTGTTCGCGCTGCTCGCCCCGAGCGACGACGTGAAGGAAGCCGCGCTTGCCTTCAAGGAAAAGCGCACCCCTGTTTTCACTGGAGATTGAGCAGATGACTAGCGGCATTGGCGGTTCTGGAGGTACTGGCACGACGCAAACGACAGCCGGCAAACTCGAAGGCAAAGTCGCGATCGTCACTGGCGCGGGCGGCGGGCTCGGCGCAGCCTGCGCCCGTGGCCTCGCAGCGCAAGGCGCGCGTGTAGCCGTGGTGGATATCAACGGCGATGCGGCGGTGGCGGTGGCCGCTTCGATCGGCGAACGGGCGCTGGGCCTGCGCACCGACGTCTCGTCCGAGACCGAGGTCAAGGCGATGATCGCAGCGGTGCTGGAGCGCTTTGGACGCATCGACATCCTGCACAACAATGCGGCCGTGCTCGACGCCGCGCAACGCAGCGGCGACCGCGATGTGTGCAACGTCGAAGTCGAAGCATGGGATCGCGCGATGGCGGTCAATCTGCGCGGCCCGATGTTGTGTTCGAAGCACGCGATTCCCGCGATGCTGAAGGTGGGCGGCGGTTCGATCATTCATGCGTCGTCCGGCTTCGGCGCGCAGGGCGATTTCACCTTGAGCGCGTATGCGGCTTCCAAGGCCGGCTTGACGATCCTGAGCAAGTCGATTGCCGCGCAGTACGGCAAGCAAGGGATTCGCTCGAATACGATCCAGATCGGTCTCGTGGTCGCGGAGAACGGTGGCGCGCATCCGCTGCCCGACGACATCAAGGCGGTGATTCTCGACGGCCACCTGACACCCTATCTCGGCGAACCGAGGCATGTGGCGGATGTCGTGTGCTTTCTCGCTTCGGACGAAGCCGCGTTCATTACCGGCGCGACCCTGCCTGTCGATGGCGGCTTTACGAGCCATGCGCCGACTCTGGCGCCGATGCGTGCGTTGTTCGCCGCGCGCGGCAGAGAAGCATATTGAGCGCGCAGCCGTCGTCTCAGGCGCGGCCGGTCTTCGATACGTCGGTTGCAAAGCCGAAGGCCGCCGGCAAGCCGACTATCGTACTGGTGCACGGCGGCCAGCATAGCGGTGCGTGCTGGCAGCCCACCGTCGACGCATTGCGCGCGCGCGATCCTTCAGCGCAGGTACTCGCTGTCGATCTGCCCGGTCACGGTAACGAACCCGGCAATCTGGCGACGCTGACCATCGCGCAATGCGTCGAGAGCGTGACGGCGCAGATTCTCGCGACGCGGCCGGACCGGGTGATGCTGGTCGGCCATTCGATGGCGGGGATCACCTTGCCCGGTGTAGCTGCGCGGCTCGGGTCCGCGCTCGTGCAACGGCTGGTTTTCATCGCCTGCTGCATCCCGCCTGACGGTAAGACCGTGCTCGATACGCTGCATGCGCCGATGAACGTGATCGCGTCGCGAGCCGCGCGGCGCACCGCCGTCAGTGCGCCGTTCCCTGCGTTCATCGCGCGTTGGGTATTTGCCAACGGCATGACGCGGGAGCAGAAGCAACGCGTCGTTGCGGGTCTGTGTGCCGAAAGCACCGGAGTGACGACCGAACCGGTCGATCGCTCGACATTACCGAGGGTACCGATGAGCTGGGTGCTCACTCAACGCGACCGTGCGTTGCGGCCGAAGGTGCAACGCGAATTCATCTGCAACCTGGGCGGGGTGGACGAAGTAATCGAACTCGATACCTGCCATAACGCGATGATCAGCGAGCCGGTGAAGCTGGCGGAGATTCTGTTGAGCCGGTGCTGAGCATGACGAGGGGCGTTTGCTTCACGCAAGCGCCCTTCAGCTTCGTCACGTCACACTACGAGCCACTCTTCTCACGGCTCATTCGGCTGCTTCAGCCCTCTTGCGTGGCGCATAGTTGGCCATCAAATGCGAGCACTACTGCGATATTTGTATAATTTTCAATAAACACGCTTAACAAGCTTGCGCGCGACGCGACTGAGACTTCTACGTTATGGCAGGACATTCCACGGCATCCGCTCAACCGCCGCAACCCGGCGCGGCGCTCAACCGGCCGCTGATCACCGTGTCGATCATGCTGGCCACGCTGATGCAATCGCTCGACAGCACGATCGCCAACGTCGCGCTGCCGCATATGCAAGGTGCGCTCTCCGCGTCCCAGGACGAAATCACCTGGGTCCTCACCTCGTATATCGTGTCCGCGGCCATCGCCACGCCACTCACCGGCTGGCTTGCCACCCGCTTCGGCGTCAAGCATCTGCTGGCTGCGTCGATCACGGGCTTCACCATCGCTTCCGGCCTCTGCGGTCTGGCGGACTCGCTGCCGCAAATCATCATCGCGAGGTTGCTGCAAGGGATCTTCGGCGCGTCGCTGGTGCCGCTGTCGCAATCCATCCTGCTCGATATCAACCCGCGCGAAAAGCAGGGCCAGGCGATGGCGGTTTGGGGCATGGGCGTGATGGTCGGGCCGATTCTTGGGCCCACGCTCGGCGGCTGGCTGACCGAAAGCTATAACTGGCGCTGGGTGTTCTTCATCAATCTGCCGGTGGGCGCCTTCGCGCTGTTCGGCACGCTCGCCTATTTGCCGGAAAACCGCCGCAAGCTCGGCGAGCGGTTCGATTTTTTCGGCTTTGCCACCCTGAGTCTGGCCGTCGGCGCATTGCAGGCGCTACTCGATCGCGGCGAGCAGCTCGACTGGTTCAGTTCGATGGAAATCCGCGCCGAAGCGCTGGCGGCCGTCATCAGTTTCGCCTTCTTCATTGCCCATACGGCGACCGCGGGGCCGCGCTCTTTCTTCCGCTATCAGTTATTGAAGGACCGCAATTTCGTCACAGGCGTGCTCTTCATCTTCGTGGTCGGCGCGGTGATGTACGCCACCCGTGCACTCCTGCCGCCGATGCTTCAATCGTTGATGAATTACGACGCCGCCACCGCGGGTCTCGTCAGCGCGCCGAGCGGCGTCGGCACGATGATCGCCATGATGGTTGTAGGCCGTCTGATCGGCCGCTTCGACGTGCGTGTGCTGCTCGTCACGGGCTTTCTGATCTCGGCGTTCGCGCTGTGGCAGATGACACACTATTCGCTGGTGTCGTCGCCGTCAGACATTGTCTGGCCGGGCGTGGTGCAGGGCTTCGGCCTGGGACTCGTGTTCGTGCCGCTGAGCTCCGTCACCTTCTCCACGCTATCCGGCGAGCTACGCAGCGACGGGACCGCGATCTACAGCCTGATGCGCAACATCGGCAGCAGCATCGGAATTTCGGTGGTCCAGACCTTCATCACGCGCAATACCCAGGTGGCGCATGCATCGCTGGCCACACATGTGTCGGTGTACGACCCCGTGGTGCAGAACCAGGTCGATCTGCATTCGCCGAGCGCAATTGCGCTGCTGGACATGCAGATCACCCAGCAGGCCTCGATGATCGCGTATATCGACGACTTCAAGCTGATGTTCATCGCTACCCTGCTGGTGATTCCTTTGCTGGCCATCATCCGCCCGGCCCGTCACTCGCGCGCCTCGCCCGCCGACGCACATGTGGCGATGGACTAGCACGCATACGCGAAGAACTTTGCTACGGTTTATCTGTACATTTATAGATATTATGTTTAAATTATAAAAACCAGATACCACCCGGCGGGCGATCCATTGCTGGGCCCCGACATGAGGAGACATATGCAGATCGACCTGAGCAGCAAGCGCGTGATCGTCACCGGCGCGTCACGCGGTATCGGCCGCGCAATCGCGCGGGCCTTTGCAGCCGAAGGCGCGCGCGTCGCCATTTGTGCGCGCACCAGCGCCGATCTTGAAGCCGTTGCGGAAGACCTGAAAGTACGCGGTGCGTCCGCCGTGATCGCGCACTCGGTCGACGTGACCGATACCGAGGGCGTCAAACAGTTCGTCGAACACGTGGCGCTAAGCTGGGGCGGCGTGGACGTGCTGATCAACAATGCCGGCCAGGGCCGTGGCGGCAACCTCGAAACACTGACACCTGAACAGATCCTCGAGCACGCCAACATCCTGCAAATGGGGCATTTCCGCTTCGTGCAGGCGGCGGTGCCGCATATGCGCAAGCAACGCTGGGGCCGCATCATCGAGATCAACGCGCTTGCGGGCGTCGTGCCGACGCCGGACGGCATTCCGTCGGTCGTCAATCGCGCGGCCTGCGTGGCGATGTCGAAATCGCTCGGCATGTCGCTCGCGAAAGACAACATCCTCGTCAACACCCTGAACATGGGCTGGATCGACACGGGCCAGTGGGACCGCCACTATCGCGAGATGCCGGCCGGCTGCACGCGTGAGGAGTTCGACAAAATGGTGCTGAAGGTCGTGCCGATCGGTCGCTTCGGCAAACCTGAAGACGTTGCGGGCATGGCGCTGTTCCTGTCGAGCGACTACGCGAGTTTCATCAGCGCGGCATCGATCGATATCGCCGGCGGCATGGGCGGCCAGATCGCCTACTACCCGACGCTCAAACGCGATTTCTACGAAGCAGTGAAGGCGCGCGGCGAGGCTGCGCTCGAGCAGTAAGCGGGCGGGAACGCCATCACGCTGCGGCAGCGCCCCTCTTTCAGCACGCTGTATGCCATGACGAACGACATCGCCCGCCTCGCGCGGGCGGTTGTCCATCTGCCTCGGGAGTCCTGCTTTGCCCACCGTCATCACGCCCCAGACGCAGCAAAGCGCGTCCGCCTCATCGTCTACCTTAACGTCCACCGCAGCGACTGCCGCGTCAGCAGGCACAACACCCACCTATCCATCGGCCCGTTACGCCTGGTACGTCATCGCCTTGCTATTCGCAGCCACTTTGCTGTCTCAACTTGACCGTCAACTGCCCGCGCTGCTGGTACGTCCTTTGCGCAGAGAGTTCGACATCTCGGATACGGCATTCAGTCTGTTGCAGGGCTACGCGTTCGCGATCTTTTACACGCTGGCCGGTTTGCCGCTCGGCCGTCTCGTGGATCGCGGCAACCGCCGCAATCTGATCTTCGTCGCGCTGCTGTTCTGGGGGGCGGCCACCGCGCTGTTCGCGTTCGGCCAGAGCTATACGCACCTGCTGCTCGCGCGGGTCGGAGTTGGAATTGGCGAAGCGGTGCTCGCGCCGGCCGCCTATTCGTTGATTGCCGATTGCATTGCGCCAGCGCGACGCGGCCGCGCGATGGCGATCTATTACGTCTCGATTGCGATCGGTTCAGGCGCGTCGTTACTGCTCGGCGGCTGGTTGCTGGCCGCGATTCCGCCGCACGGTCTGGCGATTGCGGGTATCGGCAGCGTGCCGGCATGGCGCCTCGCGTTTGTCGCGGCTGCGCTGCCCGCCGTGCCGCTTGCCCTGCTGTTGCTGGTGACGGTGCGTGAACCGGCGCGTCAGGAAGTGGCGGTGGCAAGCGCTGGAATCGATGCGGACGAGAACGCTTCCGTCGGCGATTTCATACGCTATTTGCGCCTGCATGCCGGCACGTTTGCCCGTGTGCTGACTTACCCGGCCTTGCTGTCGATCATCGGCTATGGCGCGCTTGCCTGGGCACCCGCGCTATTCGAGCGCAACTTTGGTATGCCGCCGATGCGCTCCGGGCCGGTACTCGGCCTGATCATTGCCATTGCAGGTGCGGGGGGCACCTTGGTGTGCGGTTTTCTCAGCGATGCGTGGACGGCGCGCGGCGTGACGGCGGCACGCTTTCGCGTCGCGCTGCTCGGCTCAGCGGTGTTCGCGCTGCCGTGCGTGCTGTGGCCTCTGATGCCGGACGCCCGTCTCGCGTTCGCGCTCCTGTTCATCAGCGTGTTCGGCCTCGGCATTGCCCAATCGGCGGCGCCCGCGGCGATTCAGGCGATCGTGCCCAACCGCATGCGGGGCCAGGCCATCGCTGTGTATCTGCTGCTTGCGGGATTGCTGGGCATCGGACTGGGGCCGACCGGGGTCGCGCTCGTCACCGACCACGTGTTTCATCGCGACGGCGCTTTGCGCTATGCAGTGGCGTGTACGGCGGCCCCCGCAGCGCTGTTCGGATTGTGGCTGATTGGCTCTGGCGTCAAGCCCTATGCGCGAACGCTTGCCGCGTTGCACGTTGCGCAACAGCGTCGGTAAATGAAAACGGCGGCTAAGCATGAGCGCTCAGCCGCCGTGTGATCAGGATGCTCGTAATGATCCGCTTGCCTATTGCGCTTGCCTATTCACCGCGCCCTAACCGGCCAATTGCGCGCATCGGCGAGAGTACCCGCTTCGCGCCGATCCGGTTACGCAGCACACCGATGCGCTCGATCTGCGCTTCGATCACGTCTCCTGGTTGCAGGAAGCGGCCGTCTTCGAGCCCTACGCCGCATGTCGAGCCGGTAAAGACCAGGTCACCCGGCCGTAGCGCGATGCGCGCATCCACATAGTTCAGCAATTCGTCGACCGGAAAAATCATCTGGTCGGTCGTATCGTGCTGGCGCTCCTCGCCGTTGATGCGCAAGCTCAGCGTTACACACGGCTGGCCGGGGCCGCCGAACTCATCGAGTGTGGTGATCCAGGGGCCGATCGGCGCGGTGCTGTCGAGCGCTTTCTGCGTGAACAGATCGAGCGAACCGAGCTGCTTGCCAGCATCTCGCGCGCTGATGTCGTTGCCAACCGTATAGCCGAGCAGACAGGCGCTCGCCTGCGGTTCGTCGCCGAACGCACGCGCGACGACCGCCACCAGTTCGACTTCGTAATCGAGCTGATTCGTGACGGCGGGATACTGAATCTCACCGCCCGGCGGCACGAGCGCCGATGCCGGCTTGATATAGGCAAGCGTATGCGGCGGCGCCTGCTTGCGGCCCAGCCGCACCAGATGCGACAGATAGTTCAGACCGACACCGAACACGCGCGCCCCGGGATTCACCGGTGGACACAACTGCAAGTCGGCGAGCGGCAAACGGCGCGCATCGAAATCGAGCGCCGCATCGCCCTGATCCGCGACCACCGGTGCCCACACCTCGAATGGCGCGCGAATGCGCTGCACCTCGCGCGCGCTTTCATCGACCTGAGCCCAGAAACACTCGCCCGCCGCGTCGCGGACTCTCGCGAGCTTCATGGCTAGGCCGGCTGACGTTTGGCGGCGAGAATCGCGAGACCCTCGGCATCCATCACTTCTTCCGGCGCGCGCACACTGGGACCAAGAATCGGGCCGACCAGTTCGTGGCCCCACGTGCTCAGTTTTTCCGGATTCAACTCGAAACCGTCACCATGCCAGGGCTCGAGTTCGGTGATGATCTCGAACGCGAAACCGCCCGGCGAGAAGTGATAGAACGACACGTGCGGGTCTTGCGTGTGCTGGCCGAGCGTCATCACCATCGGTAGCTTGCGCTGCCTGACGATGTCGTAGGTCTCACCCACGTCGCGCAGATTGTTCACGAAGAGACCGATGTGCTGGATGCCCATCTTGTTTGGCCCGAGCCCGTACGCAATGTCGTGGCTCGTGCTGGTGTTCAGTTTCGAGCGATAGAACGCGGTCTTGCCCTTGCCCGCTCCCGCGCCGTAGTAGTGAAAACCCATCACCACGGTCAGAAAGTGTTCGAGTTCCGGCGGAAACTCCGGCGTGATCACCACGATATGACCGAGACCTCGCGCGCCGGCATTGAAACCACCGTGCGGACGGCCTGGGATGAACGAGCGTGGCATCCATTTCTGCGAGTAGAACAGTTCATGCTGATAGCCGACCGGATCGCGAAAACGCACGACGTCGCGCACGCCACGCAGTTCCGCGTCGCCTTGCATTACTTCGACACCCGCTTCGCGCAGCCGCGCGACAGCCGCCTGAAATTCCAGCTTGCCGCGCGCTTCCCAACCGATATACGCGAGCCGGTCGACCTTGCCGGGATGAAACGCAAAGCGGTGACGCCGGTCGTCCATCCGGAAGTACAGCGAATCGCGATCCGCTTCCGGTGACGCGCCGATTTGCAAACCCAGCACTTCGGGGCCGTAGGTGCGCCACTCATCCATGTTGGCCGTCTCGAAGCCGAGGTAGCCGATGCCGATAATATCCACGACGTCTCCTGATAGGGTGATCTGTCAGGCATGCCTGGCGCTGTTACAGCGCGAGCATGCCGCCGTCCACGACGATGTCGGTGCCGGTGATGTACGAGGCCTCGTCCGATGCGACGAACAGGGCCGTGGCGACGATTTCTTCCGCTTCACCCGCGCGTTCCATCGGGATGCCGGCGAGCAGCATGGAACGCGTGGCCGGGTTATCGAGGAACGGTTTGGTGCCGGGTGTGACGACTACGCCCGGGCTGATACTCACGGCGCGAATCCGATGCTTGACGCCTTCCACCGCGAGTTGCCGCGTCAGGGCGATCACGCCGGCCTTCGCTGCCGAATGCGCGCCGATGCCGGTCGCCGCCGAGGCCCCCCACGCCGCCACCGATGAGATATTGACAATCACGCCGCCTTGCGCGGCGAGATGACGCCAGGCAAAGCGCGTCGGATAGAACACGATGTCCAGTTCATTGCGCAGCGTGTAACGCCAGTCGTCCACCGACATCTCGCAGATCGGACCGAAGCGTGCCGCCGATGCGTTGTTGTACAGAATGTCGATGCGTCCATAAGTGGCGATCGCGTCTTCGATCCACGCCTGGGCGCCTTGCGGATCGCCCAGATCGACGCTGCCTGCACCTGCCATGTCGAGACCCTCATCGCGCAGCAGTACGATGGTTTCCTGCTGCGCCGCCGCGTTCAGATCACAGCCGAACACCTTGGCGCCTTCGCGTGCGAAGCGCAGCGCGGCTGCCCTGCCCTGGCCGCCGCCGGTGCCGCTGATCAGCGCGACCTTTCCTTCGAGCCGTCCCATATGATGCGTTCTCCTGTTGGCTCAGCCGGCGATCGCTTCGACGCTTAACGCCTCAGCGGGGCAGGCGGCCGCGCCTTCGCGTGCGTCAGCCTCGAGTTCGGCGGGAATCGTCTCCGCTTCGAGATAAACGAGGCCGTTCTCGTCGAGCTTGTAGACCTGCGGACACAGTTGCGCGCATAGGCCATAACCGCAGCAGCGGCTCCGATCTGCGCTCACGCGCAGCACCACTGATGCCTTGATTTCCGAATTCATGTCTCCTCCTTTGGACGCGTGGCCATGCAAGGCCATTGGCTGGAAATTATATGCACAGATTATTAAAATGTGTTTATTTTATGGTCCGGGTTGACCCTGGCGGCGGGTGCTTGTGGAGGTATTGAGTCGTAGATTAACGAATCGCCGGTCGCGCGGTTTGATCGGGTAAGCCACTATCAACAAAGGCTTTGCGCCGGGACAATTCTGGCTACAGAATATAATCACTGCCTGTAGAACGATTCTGGAGCGATTCCGGAACACCGTGAACACCCTTTGGCGCCGCGTTTCTTACGGGCAAGGATAGAAAATGAACGGCACGTGCCAGTGCCCGGACGGCAACCAAGAGACCGCCACCCATGACGACAAAGAAGAACACTGCTGTAAGCGAGTCCGCAGGAACCCGAGCGAGCGTGGCGCGCCGCTCTGCTGATCCAGCGCCGAAAAGCCGTGGCGCAACGAGCGCGGTAACGGTGAAGCCCGTTGCGAATGCAATCCGTATCCTGCGCTATCTCACCCTGACAGGTGCGCCGGAGCGAGCCGCTGACATCGCGCGGCATCTGTCGATCAATCCGAGTACCTGCTTCAACATCCTGCGCACACTCGTTGCTGAGGACGTGGTCGATTTCAATGCCCTGTCGAAGACATATTCGGCGGGCCTCGGGTTAGCCCGGCTGGTGGAGCAGCTAGTCACGCAAGGGCAGCGGCTGCAACTGGCGGCTCCCCTGATGCAGGATCTTGCCGCCGAATTCGGCGTCACCGTGACCTTGTGGCGCCGGCTCGGCGCTGACCGGATCGTGCTGGTGAGTTCCGAATCGAGTCCGACGGATTTGCACATCGATATGCCGGCCGGACAGCGGCTGCCCATTCTGATGGGGGCCAGCGGACGCCTCTTCGCCGCGCGCCTCGTGCTCACCGACGAGCAGTTGCGGGATGAATTTGAACAGTTGCGCTGGGCGCGGCCCATCTCGCTCGAGACCTATGTGCGCGAGGTGAATCGCGCGCGGCGGCGCGGCTGGGCCAGTGACGATGGGTACTTCGCTACCGGCGTGATGGCGATTGCCGCTGCTGTCTGCGACAAGAGCGATAACATCGCGTTTACCGTTTCTACGGTCATGATTCGGGGTGATCGAGGCGACGCGCAAGTGGATGCGCTTGGCGAGGCCGTTCGCGATCTGGCTCACCGGTTGGAGTCGGTCCTGTTCTGATTTTTTCTTCTCATTCGGGCGCGCTGGCTGTGCGCCCGAAGCATTGGCGTTTTCGCGTTGCATTTCGTTCGGCGCGACGACACGCCTCCACATCGCCGGCGTTCGCTTGACGCATCGGCATTCTCCGTCAAAGTATCAATCCGTATTTGCACGAGGTGTAGGGGTTCGAGTCCCCTCCCTCGCATCGCCTTCGCCTCTGACGGCACTTTCCGCACGCAAACTTGACGAAGCTCTGCGCCGCGAATGTGCAGACAGCGCACACCGCTCGCAAAAACCCCCTCCTCCTTCTCCCTGTAAACCCTAAAAACGCTGTGCCAGCGGCCTTTAAATGAACATTATCGTTGATTGTGTTCAACTTGTTATCTACTATCTCAATACCAACTCGCTCCAAACCCGGCTCGCCGAATCGCAGGTGAGCCCTTCACTACGGGGACCCCCGATGAAACTGGAAGACCTCATTCTCGTCAGCGTAGACGATCACGCGATCGAGCCGCCTAACGCTTTCGCACGCCACATGTCCGCCAAATACAAGGGCCGCGAACCGAAAGTCGTGCAACGCAGTGGCCGCGATGTTTGGGAATTCGAAGAAAGAGCCACCGGCTACATGGGCCTCAATTCCGTCGTGGGCCGGCCGAAGGAAGAGTACGGTATGGAACCGCTCGGCTACGAACATATGCGCCGCGGCACCTGGGACATCAAAGCCCGCGTCGACGACATGAACGCTAACGGCGTCCTCGGGTCGCTGTGCTTCCCGACTTTCCCCGGCTTCGCGGGGCAGCGCTTTCAGGCCTATGAGGATCGCGGCGTGTCGCTCGCAGCCATCCAGGCCTACAACGACTGGCATCTGCATGATTGGTGCAACGCCGCACCGGGCCGCTTCATGCCGTTGATGATCACGCCATGGTGGGATCCGCAAGCCGCCGCAGCCGAAATCGAACGGATGGCCAAACAGGGCGTACACGCCCTCTCGCTTTCGGACAACCCCTCGCTGCACGGCTACCCGTCGATCCATAACGATCACTGGGATCCGGTCTATAAGGCCTGTGCGGACAACAACGTGGTGATCTGCTGCCATATCGGCACCGGCGCGAAAGCCGACCACGCTTCTGACGAATCGCCGATCGACGCGTGGATCACCTCCATGCCGATCTCGATCGCGAATTCGGCCGCGGACTGGATCTGGGGGCCGATGTGGAAGAAATACCCGACGCTGCGCATGGCGCTCTCGGAAGGCGGTATCGGCTGGATTCCGTATCTGCTGGAGCGCGCTGATTTCACGCACCGCCACCACCATGCGTGGACCATGTCGAACTTCGGCGGCAAGATGCCAAGCGACATCTTCAACGAGCACATCATCACCTGCTTCATCGAAGATCAGTTCGGCCTGAAGAATCTCGATTCGATCAACCTCGACAAGGTCACCTGGGAATGCGACTACCCGCACTCCGACTGCACGTGGCCGAATTCCGCCGACGTGTTCTGGGAACAGGCGCAGGCGCAAAACGTGTCCGACGAAGTGATCAACAAGATCACGCACCTGAACGC
The DNA here is from genome assembly GCF_900230185.1 of Burkholderia sp. OK233. Classification (GTDB taxonomy): domain Bacteria; phylum Pseudomonadota; class Gammaproteobacteria; order Burkholderiales; family Burkholderiaceae; genus Paraburkholderia. Next base: position 4,960,197 of record NZ_OCSR01000001.1, on the reverse strand, counting down.
GATGCGCGAGTTCTCCTATGATCCGTTCCCGCTCCTCGGCCGTGAGAACTGCACGGTCGGCGCGCTGCGCGCCAAAGCGAAGCACGTGAGCATCGAACCCGCGCTCGGCATGGGCGGCGCCGCGCCGGTGCGCGATCCGAACAAGCCGGTGACGTCCGGCGACATCAATCGGATGTTTGCCGCCGCAGACGCACAGGCCGCGCTGTAAAGCGGTCCACTCACGCCGCGGCAGCACGTCGCCGCGGCGTTAGCAACACAGACCGGGCCGCGCTGCACGTATCGGCTTCGTGGTTCAGGCGAGCTATGCGGCCGGTGTGGCCTGCAAAATGCACTCGAATGCGCTCGACATCCTCGGCCATGATCGGCGCGACCCGGTGCCCGCTCCTTTGCGTCCCATCCGAACTATGTCCGCTACCGCCTTTCGTTATCACCGCATTCCCACCGACGCCGAGCCGCTGCGCGAGCAGGTGCGCGCGTTCCTGACTGAGACCTCGAAAACGCGCTCGCCGCTCAACCGTGCCGAATCCTGGATGGGCGCCGATCCCGCGTTCAGCCGCGAGCTCGGCCGGCGTGGCTGGCTCGGTATGGCGCTGCCCAAACGCTATGGCGGCAGCGAGGCCGGCCCGTTTGCGCGCTATGTCGTGATCGAAGAACTGCTCGCGGCGGGCGCGCCCGTCTCCGCACACTGGATCGCCGATCGTCAGAGCGGTCCACTGCTTCTGCGCTACGGTACCGAAGCGCAGCGCGAGCGCTATCTGCCGGCTATCTGCCGCGGCGAAAGCTTTTTTTGCATCGGCATGAGCGAGCCGAATTCCGGTTCGGACCTCGCGTCGATCCGCACTCGCGCCGAACGCAAAAGCGACGGCTGGCTGCTCAACGGCCACAAACTGTGGACCACCAACGCGCATTACTCGCACTACATGATCGCGCTCGTGCGCACCGGCGAAAAATCCAGCGCGCGGCACGAGGGCATGTCGCAATTCATCATCGACCTGAAAGCGCCGGGTGTCACGATCCGCCCGATCCGCGACCTGGCCGGCGGCGAGCATTTCAACGAAGTGTTCTTCGATGACGTCCAACTCGGCGCGGATGCGCTGGTTGGCACCGAGGGCCAGGGTTGGGGCCAGGTCACCGCTGAACTCGCGTTCGAGCGCAGCGGACCCGAGCGCTTTCTAAGCAGCATCGCGTTGCTGCATACGCTTATCGATGCGATCGGCCGCCGCCCGGATGCCTTGCAGGCACGCGAGATCGGCCGGCTGACAGCGCGGCTCTTCACGTTGCGGCAGATGTCGCTCTCAGTCACGGCAGAACTTGCGGCCGGGCAAAACCCCGCGTGGGCCGCCTCGTGTGTCAAGGATCTCGGCACGACCTTCGAACAGGAGATTCCCGAAGTCGCGCAATTGCTGCTCGATACGCTGCCCAGCGCCGGCGGCGGCAGCGACCATGCACAAGTACTCGCCTATCTGATGCAGATGGCGCCTTCCTTTTCCCTGCGCGGCGGCACGCGCGAAATCCTGCGCGGCATCATCGCGCGCGGACTTGGACTGCGGTAATCGTCATGAGAGAAATTTTCGAATCCACTATCGAGCGCCTGCTCGGTGACACCGTCACGCCCGAGGTGCTGCGCGACAGTGAAGCGGGCGCCTGGCCGGCGCCTTTGTGGAGCGCCATTGAAGAATCTGGTTTTGCCGTAGCGGCCGCTTCCGAAGCGCAAGGTGGCGCCGGCGCGAGCTGGGCCGACCTGTTCGTGGTAGTGCGCGCGGCAGGCCGTCACAACCTGCCCTTGCCGCTCGCCGAAACGCTACTGGCCAATGCGCTGCTCGGCGAATGCGGGCTCGAAGCAATCAACGCACCGCTCGGCGTCGCGGGTGGCGGCTCGGTGACGCTGCAACAGGGACGCGTGAGCGGCACGTTGCTGGACGTGCCCTGGGGGCGTCACGTTGGCCACGTCGTTGCCATCACCGCAGGCAAGGACCCGACCCTGGTGCTGCTCGACGCTGCCGATGCACAGGCGACATTGCGCCTGAACACGGCCGGCGAACCGCGCGACGATCTGCATTTCGAGCGCGCCGCCTGCGTGAGCTGCGTACCCTTACCCGCCGATCTGCAAGCCGACGCGCTGCAGCTGGGCGCGGCGATGCTGCGCAGCGCGCAGATCGCGGGCGCATTGCAGGCCGTGCTCGACCAGACGATTCTCTATGCCACCGAACGCGTGCAGTTCGGCAAGCCGATCGGCGCATTTCAGGCGCTGCAACAGCAGATCGCCGTACTCTCCGAACACGCCGCGGCAGCAGCAGTGGCCGCCGAGTGCGCGTTCAGCACATCGCTCGACGGCGCCGGCGGCTTCGCCGCCCTGCCAATCGCCGCAGCCAAAGTGTGCAGCGCCGAGGCGGCGAGTTTCGCGGCGGCAGCGGCGCATACGGTGCATGGCGCAATCGGCTTCACCCATGAACATGCGCTGCATCACTCGACGCGGCGGCTGTGGTCATGGCGCAGCGAATTCGGCAACGCGACCGTGTGGGCGCAGCGGCTGGGCGCCGCCGTGTGTGCGGCCGGCTCCACAGGATTGTGGCCGGCGCTGACCACAGGGCGCCTTGCGCCGCTCGATCGGCCCGTCGTGGCGGCGCCGCTGCAAGGAGTCGCAGCATGAGCGAAACCTTCCTCAACGTCGAACGAGACGGCTCCGTCCTGACCGTGTGGCTGAACCGTCCTGAAACGCGCAATGCGCTGTCTGACCCCGCGCAAATGGATGAGCTGGTCGATCTGTGCCAGCAGGTGCGCCGCGACCGCACGATCAAAGCACTCGTATTGACCGGCACAGGCAGCGCGTTTTGCGCCGGCGGCAACGTAAAAGACATGCGCGAGCGCGGCGGCATCTTCGCCGGTTCGCCACACGAAGTGCGCGACAGCTACCGCAATACGATCCAGCGCATCCCGCTCGCGCTTTATGAGCTCGACGTGCCGGTGATCGCCGCCATCAACGGTCCGGCTATCGGCGCGGGGCTCGATCTCGCCTGCATGTGCGACATTCGCATCGCATCGGAGAAAGCACTGTTCGCGGAGAGCTTCGTGAAAGTTGGGATCGTGCCTGGCGATGGCGGTGCATGGCTGCTGCCGCGCGTGATCGGCATGCAACGCGCAAGCATGATGTCGTTCACCGGCGACACGATTGATGCGGTCAAAGCGCTCGAATGGGGACTGGTGGCGGCGGTCGTCGCCGCTGACACGCTGGTCGCGCATTCCCAGGCCATGGCGCAACGCATCGCGGCCAACCCATCGCATGCACTGCGCCTGACCAAACGGCTCTTGCGCGAGGGCCAGCATATGCGACTCGATTCGTTGCTGGAGTTGTCCGCCGCCTATCAGGCGCTCGCGCATCACACCGACGATCATCTGGAAGCGGTCAATGCGTTTCTCGACAAACGACCACCGCGCTACGTGGACAAATGAACGCGCGGATAAGTCACGCGCATTAGACCGATCCCACCCCATCCAAACGCAGAGCGACAATCGCAGGACATGACCATGCGGACCGTTTTCAGGGAAGACCACGAATTATTTCGCGAGCAGGCCCGGCGCTTTATCGAATCTGAAATCGTGCCGAATCTGCACGCATGGGAACAGACCGGCATTGTGCCGAAATCGCTCTGGCGCAAAGCCGGCGAGATCGGTCTGCTGTGCTCGACCGTTCCCGAGGAATATGGCGGCAGCGGCGGCGACTTCGGCCATTCCGCGGTGATGATCGAGGAACTGGCGCGTGTCAATGCCACAGCCATCGGTTTTACGACACACTCGGAGATCGTCGCGCCGTACCTCGTCGCGTATGGCAGCGAAGAACAGAAACAGCGCTGGCTGCCGCGCATGGCGAGCGGCGAATTGATCGGCGTGATCGCGATGAGCGAGCCCGGCATCGGCAGCGATCTGCGTTCGATGCGCACCGGCGCACGCCGGGAAGGCGATCAATACGTGATCAACGGGCAGAAGACGTTCATCACCAACGGCGGCAACGCCGGCCTGATAGTGACCGCTACCAAGCTCGATCCGCAATCGCGCGATCTCACGCTGATCTGCGTCGAAGAAGACACCGAGGGTTTTTCCAAAGGCAAGCTGCTGGAGAAGATCGGCCTCAAAGGACAGGATACGTCCGAACTCTTTTTCGACAACGTGCGCGTGCCGGCCGGCAACCGGCTCGGTGAAGAAAACAAGGGCTTCAGCTATCTGACCCATCAGCTCGCATGGGAACGGACCATCATCGGGATTCGCGCGGCGACCTCGATCGAGGCGTTGCTCGAGGAGACCATCCAGTACACCCGTGACCGGCGAGTGTTTGGCAAACCCGTGTTCGACTTTCAGAACACACGCTTCAAGCTGGCTGAAGTCAAGGCGCAAGCCACCATGTTGCGCGCATTCGTCGACGACTGCCTTGGTCGCGCGATGCGCGGCGAACTGACCGCCGAAGTTGGCGCGATGTGCAAACTGGTCGGCTCCGAATTGCAAGGCAAGCTGCTCGACGAAATGCTGCAATTGCACGGCGGTTACGGCTATATGAGCGAGTACCGGATCGGCAAGGCATGGGTGGATGCGCGGGTGGCGCGAATTTACGGCGGCACCTCGGAAATCATGAAGGAAATCATCAGCCGGTCGCTATAGGTCTGCCATTCACGTTGCACGCGGACCCGCGCGAATCGAAAACCGGCGCTTCAACAACGCTATAAAGGAGACGACCATGCCCAAACTCTCATACATCATGCACGACGGCACGCGCACCGATGTCGACGCAGCCGTTGGCGCGACGGTGATGCAAAGCGCGCTCGAACGCAACATCGCCGGGATCAGCGGCGACTGCGGTGGCGCATGCCAATGCTGTACCTGCCACGTGTTTGTCGAAGAAACCTGGCAAGACAGATTGCCGCCGATCGACGATATGGAAGACGCGATGCTCGACAGTACCGCCGAGCCACGCAGGGCAAATAGCCGCCTGTCGTGCATGCTGACCATGAGCGCGGAACTCGACGGTCTTGTCGTGCACCTGCCCGTTTCACAGATCTGAGCGACTATCTTTTCGGCAGTAAAAAGGCGACTCAAGGGTCGCCTCTTTAATTTCGTCGCCGGGTTCTTTCGTCAATCCCAGATCACATGCAGCGCGTGCGGCCCGCGCAATTGGGCACCGACGATCTGCGGCTTCGGCATATCCGGATCGAGCCGCAGATTCGGCAGCAGGTCGAGGATGGTATTCACCGCCACGGAGAGTTCGACCTTGGCGATGAACTGCCCGATGCACATGTGCGGACCAAAGCCGAAGCCAAACGACGGTTTGAGCTTGCGATCGATATCGAAGCTCTCGCTGTTCTCGAACACCTCCTCATCGCGATTCGCCGACGACACGATACATTGCACCATCGCGCCCTTCGGAATGCTGAAGCCGCCGATCTCCGTGTCCTGCGCCGCCTGGCGCACCTTGAACGTCGCTACCGGTTCGAAACGCACGGCTTCGTCGATCGCTTTCGGCACGAGGCTGCGATCCGCACGCACCCGCTCGAGGAGTTCGGGCCGCTCCAGCAACGCCACCATCAGCGAGCCGAACGTGCGTGTGGTGGTCTCACCCGCCGCCGGCAGCAATGAGCGCACGAAAGTCGCCACCTCGTGGTCATCCAGAGAGCGCCCTTCGTACTCCGCGCGGATCAGCCGGCAAATCAGATCGTCGCCTTGCGCACCGTTCTTGCGCACTTCAGTCACTTCGAGCTTGACCGCGTCGTAGAGCGCCTGGGCGGCTTCCATCGCCGCTTTGCGCGCCTGGGCGGCTTTTTGGGCATCGACCTGCGGGCCCGCCAGAATCGCCAGCGCCCACGCGGCGTATTGCTCGATCTGTTCGGGACGATTGTCGGGAAAGCCAATCAGCGAATAGATCAAACGGATCGGGAAATGCAGGCCGAAGTCCATCAGATCGGCGCGGCGCTTCGACACCATCGGCTCGATATATTCGCTGCGTACGATCGGTGCCATTTTAGTCTCGCGCCAGCGATTCACCACGTCGGGCATGAAGACCGGTTGCAACAGCGAACGCGCGCGACGATGCGCTTCGCCGTCCATGCCGGTCAGGATCAGGCCGTCGAAGAACGCGCCGAGTCCTTCGGCGATAAAGCCGCTCGTGAAGTGGGTGGCATCGCGCAACACCGACATCACATCCTTGTACTTGAACAGCGTAAACGTGGGCCGGTTTGCGTCCAGGCCGGCAATGTTCGGCACGCCCAGGCGCGCCATGAAGTCTTCCGCGATGACCGGCGAGTTGCGGCGCATGTCGCGATAAATCGCGTGCAGATCGACGTCGCTGCCTTTGTAGTTGTCCGCGACGCCCGCGAAGGCGCTCTCGAGCGAAGTTGCTGCGGCGGGTGTGCTCATGCCTGTCTCCATCGTTGATATTCGGCGCGCGAACCCAGGGATCAGCCTGATAACCGTTTGACCCGCGGTCAGCGCATTATATTGAACAGATTCGTCGATTGTGATCCACTTAAGGCATGGAGGCAAGACAAAAGGCGCGCACTGCGATCGACGCAAACGCCCATGCACCCTGACAACGAAAAAGGACGGAGACACATGGCAACAGAAAAGACTTATGACGCGTTGATCGTTGGCGGCGGCCACAATGGGCTATCCGCGGGCTGCTATCTCGCCGAGGCCGGCAAGAAGGTGCTGGTGCTCGAAGCGCTCGACAAGGTGGGTGGCATGGCTTCGTCGGGCTATCTGCTGGAAGGTGCGCCACAGCACATGGTTCATCCGTGTGCGCTCGACATGATGTCGATGCGCGTGCATCCGCGCGTGCCCGCCGAATTGCAGCTCGAACGGCACGGCTTTCGTCAGATCGAACTGACGCCGGGTTACGTCTATTTGCATCCGGATGGCACCTCGCTGGTGTTCTGGCGCGACCCGGAGAAGACCGCGGCCGAGATTCGCCGCTATAGCCCGAAAGATGCCGACGCGTTTCTCTCCTTCATCAAGGTCGTGTTCGCCTTCATCGACATGGCCGTGCCGATGATGCGCGTCGACCCGGCGGATAAAAACCTCGGCGCGAAATTCGAGGCCTTCAAGGCGGCGCTGCGCAATCGCAAGCTGAAACCCGAACTGATGGCGCTGCTCACCGGCTCGGCTTATCAGGCCGCCCAGGAGCATTTCGAACACCCGGTGACAATCTCCGCGATGTGTTGCCTGACCGGCCTCGCCGGTCCCATTACGGCTGACGGTAGCGGCATCTATTACGCGCTGCTCGGCTTTTTGCACCGCTTCGGCGTGGGCCGCGTGGTCGGCGGCATGCAGACGCTGTCTAACGCGATGGCTGCACGGCTGCGGGAGCTGGGCGGCGAAGTCATGACCTCGGCAAGCGTCGCGGAGATCATCGCGGACGACCACGCAGCGCGTGGCGTACGTCTCGCCGACGGCCGCACGTTCTATGCGCATGCGGTCATCGCGAGCTGTCATCCGAAGGTCGCGCTCGAACTGGTTACGCCCGGCCGGGTCGAAAAGCGCCTGTTGACGCGCATGGCGCATGCACCGGCGAATGCGCACGGCGCGTCGCCGCTGAAGGTCGACATGGCCCTGCGCGGCCAGATATCGCTCAAGCGCTTCGAGGCGAAGCGCGGCGACGGTCTCGATCTGCGCAAGGCCTGCTTGCTGATCGGCACCACGGAGGCCGTGCTGGAAAACTTCCGTGCTTCGGCGCGTGGGGAAGTCCCCACCTTGCCCTATCTGACAATCACGGCGCCGAGCGCAGTCGATCCGTCACAGGCGCCTGCTGGGCAGGACACGGTGTATCTTTACCCGCCTGCCATGCCGACCCAGCCACGCGAAGGCTGGGATACGATTCGCGAACGCGTGACGCAACAGGTGATCGACCAGGCGAGCGACTATGTGGACGGGTTGAAAGAGTTTGAGATTGCGCGCCGCATGGAGGCGGCGCCAGATTTCACGCAACGGCTGAACACCGTCAATGGTTGCGTGGTGCATATCGACACCAGCACGATGCGCTCGAACAAATTTCGGCCTGCGTACGGGCTGGGTGGTGCGACGCTGCCGATACGCGGTTTGTACTTCGGGGGCGCCGGCATTCATCCGGGTGGCGGCGTGAACGGCATGCCGGGCCGCATTGCCGCGCAACGCGTGCAACGCTACGTCGGCAAAGCCGAGCGGCGCGGTACGGCCCAATCAGGCTTCGTCATGGCGATTCTTGCCGCGTGGGGCGTCTGCTAAAGCCGTCAAAGCCGGCCGCTTCAGCGGTGGCCGGTCGCTGGCAAGCAACGTGGAAAGCACGAAGTCCACCGAGAATTCACGCCATGCTGCCGCGCCCGCCGCGGACGTCGTATCGAAACCGGCGACCGCGGACACGGTGTAGTGATTGGTGAAGCCACCGGTAGTCAGCAGCGCGCACGCGGCATAGAACATGCGCGCATCCACGCCGTCACGAAACTCGCCGCTCGCCGCCCCGCGCTGCAGGATACGCTCCATCTGCGCGACCAGCGCGGGCGCCAGATCGACGAAACGGTTGCGTTCGACGGGACGCGTGTTGTGCTCGTGAAACCGCAGGCTTTCCTGCGCCAGGGAGCCGAGCGTCGGATCGAGCCGGTATTGATCGATCGCGTGTTGCAGAAAAACCCGCAATGCCTCCACCGGCGGCAGGTGATCGAGTTCGAGGGCCAGCAGATCGGCCAGCACGTCTTGCGCGGACTCGTCGAGCACGCTGGCGAACAACTGTTCCTTGCTGCTGAAATAGTGATAGACGAGCTGCTTGGTCACTCCCGCTGCCCGCGCGATATCGTCCACACGTGCGCCCGCGAGGCCCTTCTCCGAAAACGCCAGGCGCGCCTCTTTCAGTAGACGGCTGAGCGTGGCTCGCTTTCGTGAGGGCGAGGCGAGTGCCGCGGACGTGGAAGGTGCGGCGGTATCGGTAAGCGTCGAAGGCATAGATAGGCGGCACACAATGCAGGGAAAACGAAGCACCGCTGATGCGGTTGAATGCGCCCTTCTCGGCGCAATCCGCAGCGGCGTTCGGCTGATGCATTGTAGTGCTGATCGCCGGCAAAAGGCGCCTCGTCCTCACACCGCTGGTCATTCTCTGCTTCAGAAACTTTGCGAGAGCGGCCGCACGACGATCTCATTGACCGCAACATGTTCCGGTTGCGCAATCGCATAGACGATCGCGTCGGCGATCACGTCAGGCGACATAGCGCCCTCGAACAGTTTTTGCGCGCGCTCGCGGAAAGCCGGCACCGTAATGCTGTCGGTGAGTTCGCTCGCGACGAGACCTGGGCAGATCGAGGTCACGCGCACCTTGCCCACGCATTCCTGACGCAAACCCTCGCTGATCGCACGCACCGCGAATTTGGTCGCCGAATAGACGGCACCGCCTGGCCCCACCGTCAATCCCGCCACCGATGAAATATTGATCACATGTCCCGAGCCCTGCTCCAGCATGCCGCCGAGCACCGCGTGAATGCCATACAGCACGCCCTTGATATTCACGTCGATCATGCGGTTCCAGTCGTCGACGCAGCCTTGCGCGATCATCGATACAGGCATGATGCCGGCATTGTTGACCAGCACGTCGACGCGGCCGAAGCGCTCGCGCGCCTTCTCCGCGAGTTGTTGCAGGTCGGCAGCTTGCGTGACGTCAGTGGCGGCCCACAGCACGTTGGCGTCGCCACCGAGTTGCTCCGCCAGTTGCTTCAGGCGATCCGTGCGCCGTGCGGCCAACACGAGTTTGGCGCCCTGCTGGGCCAGCCGTCTGGCGGTCGCTTCGCCGATGCCGCTGCTCGCCCCGGTAATCATGATGACCTTGCCGTCTATCGAATTCATAAGTTTCGCTCTTTCATTTAAAGTTGATTGCGCAATCGCGGCGCGACCGCGCTTAGCCTGCCAACGATTCCACCAGCCCTGGATCGGCCGTCTCTTCGGTGACCCATTTCACGGTGCGGCGGATCGGTTCGATCGCATCCTGGCGGTCGAGGTTGTGCTGCAAGGTGGCGGCCGCGCCGAGCGACACCAGCCGTTGCGCGCCTTGATACGCGAGCCGGTCGCGCAACGTGTGTTTGAGTGCTTCAGGAAAAATGCCGATGGTCTGCGTATACGCGTTGACCGAACGCACGGCGGTGTCGATCTCATCTATCGGCACCAGATTGCCCACGCGGCAACCGAGGATGCGCGAAAAGCTGACCGGCGCGCCGTCGCGCGAGACTATCAAAGCACCCTCATTGCTTCTGCCGCCGAAGACCGTGTAGTCGTCCCCCATCATGCGGATGCCGTCGAGTTCTTCTTTCAGCAACGGATCGAATGCCTTGTGGGATGTGGAAAGGTTCTCGGGCAGGGTCTGCAGTGCCGCAAACGTGAGTTCGGCAAGCTTTGCGCACCGCGCGAGGCCCGCTTCATCGGTGCCCGACTGCACATAGATCACGCGCGCACTCACACAGGCTTCCTGGTTCTGCGCACCGACATCGAGCGCCAGGCGCCTTGCCACGCTGGCCAGCGTCGCCTCATCGGCGAAGGCTTCGCGGCCGATGATCGTGCCGCTCAGTTTCGGATCGAGCGTGATCAGATCAAGGCCAGGTTGCAGATAGCGCGTAATGTGCTTGACCGAATCGAAACCGCCCCATGCAATCAGCTTCTCGATCTTGCGGGGATCGTAGATATGCCGCTCCACCGCTTCGTCGCCCCCTTTCCAGTAAGCGACACTCAGGTGTTTCGTCAGCGGATGATCCGGCGCCATGTCGATCATCGTGCGGGCCAGCGCCATCGACGTCAGCGGATCGTTTGACGGCGCCTTGATGATCGCGTCCGAGCGTGTGAGCGCATTGCGAATCAGTGTCAGCACCGCGACCACCGGCGCATTGCCCGCAATCACGTGAACGCAGCGCGCGCCGAATGCACGGGTGCGCGCCGTGACGCCCGGCAGACTGCCCGGCTGCTCGACCCAGCCCTCCAGATACTCAGCGCCGACCGAACGCGCGACGATGTTGTGCAATTCGTCGCGTTGAAAGAGGCGCGGCGTGCGTGTGTAGTGAAAACGCAGAATGCTTTCCGACAGCCCGGATGTGGCGCAAGACAGCTCGAAGGCCTGCTGCAAATGACGGTTGTCGGCAAAATTGAGGTGCTGGCCAAGTTCGACCAGATAGTCGACGATCTGCTCGAGACTCAGTGTGTACAGGTCAGCCATCTGCGACGGCGCGCGCAGAGTCAGTTCGTCGACATGGCGGCTCACGTCCGGCGCCGTAAAGGAGACGCCGCCGCGACGGCCGCCAAATGTCAGCGCGTCGCCTTCGATGAGCTTGCCGCGAATGATCAGCGGTACATTGTAGGAAGTGGTCATGATCGGCTTACTCGGAAAGTTCGGTCAGGAAGTTAAGCGCTTCATCGTGCGCAGCCGGGGCGCCGGCGCAGATTACTTTGTCGTCGCCGCCTTCCTTCTCGCTGTAGCGGCGGATCGCGGCCAGCAGATAGGGGCCGCTACGGCCGCACTTGCAGGGTTTCTCGTAACCGTGCAGCGTGATTTCGTCGCCGGTCACGAGGCCCGCCCAGTAGGTGCTCGGTAACAGATCGAGCGAAGCGAAGCGACCCGTCAAACCGTCCTGGCGTGGCAACGGTTTGCCGGTCGCTGGATCGAGCAGGAACGCGATCGTGGTGGGCGGCACGTGATAGTGGTCTTCCTCGCAGCGCATGCAGAAACCCATCTGTTCACTGCAGCCGTAAAACTCGTAGAAGTTGTCAAAGCCGAGGAACTCAACCAGTTGCTCGCGCCAGTTGTCCGGCATGTTCTTGCCTTTCTTGCCGCCCCCCGTGTGTAACACGCTGCTGTTGCCAAATACCTGGCGGGCGCCTCGGGCAAGACCTTCGGCGGCAGTCTCGTACAGGATCGTCCAGACCGCGCCCATGTAGACGTCACAGCCGGCGAAGCGGCTGATCGCTTCGGCAAAGAACCTGCGCAGTTGCTCGGGACGTTCGCGCTCCACTCGCACAAGTTCCTCGCGTTTGGCCAGCAAGGCTTCGGAGATGTGCAGCGAGCCGAGTTCGCCTTGCGCCTCAGCTGCGGCGAGACGGCCCGATAGCGAGGCAACATCCGCCGAAAAACGCGCCTCGGGATACATGAACAATGCGTTGTGCTCACCGCCCGCGTACATCTCGACCTGATACCCGCTGCCGCGCGCAGCGGCGCTCGCGCCCTTGCGATAGGTCGGCGCGATCAATGGACGCGGATTCGCAATCAGATCGGGACCGCTACCCGGACCGCGCCAGTCACGAATGCGGCTCGCCGATAGCGTGATGTTCTGGCGCCACTCGCGATCGGTGCGCGGCAGAAAAGACAGCTTGCCCGTGGTGCCTGACGTATGGAACACGCGCAGATTCGTTTGGGCGTCGAGCAGATCGATCCAGTCGTCGATCAGCTTGATACCCGATGCGTCGACGTGGCTCAGGTCTTCCGTGGTCAAACGGTTGAGCCAGCGCGTTAGCTTGTCGAACTGGCCGCGCTCGAGATACGAAAGCGGATACGACTTGTACACCGTGTGCGCGAACAGCAAAGGGGCGACGTCTTCGATGCTGTTGATCGTGTCGATGCCCTGTTCCGCGGCGAGACGCTCCAGCACCGGAATTTTTGCTCGCATGTCGCCGAAGCGCCGGCGTGCGCCGCTCAGTTGTATGTCCTGGATCTGCTGCGGGGTGAAACGGAAGGCGTCGTCATAGCAGGCGCTGACGAGTGCGGCGGGATCGGCAAGAAGCTGGCTATACAGCGTGGACATGGTGTCTCCGTTCGGGCTGTCTGGACTATTCGGACCGCGCGCGGAATGATTTGCGGTGCGTGTCTGAATCCTATGAAAAAGAGCCGCTGAACAGAATCGCTAGTTGCCGCGCTGCGCGGTCAAACTATCGTCGAACGGACATGTCGTGCTCAGGAGCCGTTCGCAAGCCCAGCAGATCGAGTCGATAGGCGCGCGGCGTACGGCCGGTGACCTTGCGAAACGCCGCGCCGAATGCCGCGGCGCTGGTGAAGCCGCATTCGTATGCAACCGTTTTGATCAGCACGTCGGCATCGGCCAGCCGTCCTTTGGCCTGGCGGATGCGCGCGTCGGCGATAAACGCGCTCAACGTCACGCCGGTGCTGTTCCTGAAAGTGCGCGACAGGTGCCGGGCGCTGATACGGCATGCCTGCGCCAGTTCGATCACGCCGGGCGACGGTCCGTACGCGCCCTCGACGCGCTCGCGGATCAGGCGCAACTGCCACGGCGCAAGCTTGCTGCCCTCGCCCTGGTTCGCACGCGGATCGATGCCGCGAACATGCCGCGCGATATGCACGAGCATCGACATCAACAGACTTTCGGCGAGCGCCGCGCTGGCAAAGCCTGGACTGAGCGCTTCACCGGCCAGCTGCAGCATCGCGTCGCGTACCTGCGCCACCCGCAAATCGCGGCACAGTTCGAGCCGGGCGGCGTCCCATTGCCAGTCGCGCAGTTGATCGAATCGCGCGGGCTCGAACATGCAGCAGACCACGCGCCGTTGCATCGAAGCACAACGCACATGGAAGGTCTGACCGGGCGGCACCAGCACGCTCTCGCCCAGCCGGCCAAATGCAGTTTCCCCGGCGGCGCCGCCAGAGGTGCCGCCAAATGCGCCGCACGCGCCGCGTTCACGTGAATCGAGTGACAGGTCCAGATAGCCCATCGACGGACGGAATACCGCATCGAGCGGACGGTCAAGCGTAAACGTGCGCACATTGACCTCGATCGATGGCGTGGTCAGATGCGCGTCCACCGACAAATGGGGCGGCGCCATGCGCTCGCGACGCACCAGCTTGCCGCCGCCAGCCACGGTGTAGAGATCTGAGGCGTTCGGGTTCATCGTTTGCGCGTACGACATCGCGACCTGAATATGAACGTTTTCACGAAACATGTCTATATAAGCCATTCGCGACGGCCGTGCCTATAGCGACGAACCCGTATCGTGCCCAGTTTGACGACGCGTCAAACGAACCTGGCGGACAGCGCGGTCTTTGCTCGCTAAGCTGCACAGCAAGACGGACTCCGCGTCCGCTCACATCACGAGGCCCGATTGCCCCATTACGCAGCCGGGTCGGAAGAAGACTCATGAGGAGACACATGAACGCACCCACGCAGGAAGGCCTCACGCTCGATCTGGAGGCGGCCTATCACGCCGTCTCCGACACCTTCCGGGGCCCTGACCTCGATTTGCAGGCGTTGTGCCGCGAAATGCGCCATACGCAGCCCGTGATGCAGGGCGATTTCGTCGCCACAAGGCTCGGCGTGCCGACCAATGCGGGCGCCAAGGCGGCGCAATGCGCGGTGACGCTCTTCAAGTATCAGGACGTGATGGCCGTGATGCGGGATGCCACGACCTTCACCAGCGGCTTTATCGCCGAGGGTCTCGGCGCGTTCTTCGACGGCCTGATCGTGCTGGCGATGGACGGCGACGCTCATCGCCGCGCGCGAGGCCTGCTGCAGCCTGTATTCATGCCGGAGACGGTGAACCGCTGGCGGCCCGAACTCGACCGCGTGATCCGTCAGGATTTTCTCGAGCCGCTTGTGCCGAAGAAGCAGGCCGAACTGATGGACTTCGGCCTGTACTTCCCGATTCGCGAGATGTACGCGCTGATGGGTTTCCCGACTGACGACACCGCGCGCTTCAATCAATACGCAACGTGGGCGCTTTCGATGGTGGCCGGCAACCAGATCGACCCGGAGAAGATCAAGATTTACGGGCCGCTCGCTGGGGCCGCGGTCAAGCATCTCTACGACGCTGTGAAAGAAGTCGTGGTGCAGCGCCGCGCCGAAGGCGCCCACGGCGACGATCTGATCAGCCGTCTCATGCGCGCGGAGTACGAGGGCCACATGCTCGACGATCACGAAGTGACTACCTTTGTGCGCTCGCTGCTGCCCGCGGCGGGCGAGACCACCACGCGCACCTTCAGCTCGGTCATGGCGCTGCTGCTCGAACGTCCGGGGCTGGTCGAGCGCGTGCGCAACGATCGCACACTGATACCGCGTCTGATCGATGAAGCCGTGCGTTTCGAACCGGTCGCCACCTTCAAGGTGCGGCAAGCGGCGCGCGACGTCGAGATCGGCGGCGTGAAGGTGCCCAGGGGCGCGCTGGTGCAGTGCATGGTGATCTCCGCGAACCGCGACGAAGATGCGTTCGACAACCCCGATACCTTCGATATCGACCGCAAACCCAAGCCCTCCTTCGGCTTCGGTTTCGGCACGCATATGTGCATCGGACAGTTCGTTGCCAAGGTGGAATTGCAGTGCGCGGTGAATGCGATTCTCGATCTGTTCCCGAACGTGCGGCTGGATCCCAGCAAACCGGCCCCGAAAATTGCCGGTGCCCAGTTGCGTGGCGCGAAGTCCGTGCCGGTCGTCTGGGACTGATTCCGGAACTGACTTCGCGTTTTCTAGCGGCGCGCTTGCACCTTGCGCATCCTTACAGAACGAATTCCCTCGAAAAAAACATGAAGCACTTCGACACTCTTCCCGAACGCGGCAATTTCACCTTCCAGACGCTTGTCGCGCCACACAAAGTGAGCGGCCGCGCCATGCACGATCTGCGCGGCTTTTACGGGCTGCAACTGACCAAGGGCATGCCGTTCGGTTGCGTGCGCGACGAAGACGGCGAAATCTATGCATTCGTGCGTGCCGTCAACGAACCCGGCAGCACGCCGAATCCGACCAGATTCGTCTACCTGTCGACGCAAGTGGACGGCCAGCATCTACGCATCGATAAATCGCGCATCGAGCCACGTGCGACGACGCTATTCCCGCGACGCTGGCTCGACGGCGATACGGCCTGCTGGTCAAGCCTCGAAGGCGAACCGGGCGCAGCCTGGCGACTGACTGCATCCGGCGAACGTCTGAGCTGGAAAGAAGACGGCTTGTTCGATCTGAGCGGCCCACTGCTCGGTCAGGGCATGCAGTGGTATCTGCCGGGCTCAGAATGGGGCACGTTCTATGTCTCCCAGATCTACGATATCGCCGGCACCTGCGACGGCCGCAAGGTCAAAGGCCTGATGTGTTTCGACCAGGCGTATATGGCCGAAGGCGGCGCGATTCACTTCAAGAAGGATCTGGTCGTCAACAACAAGATGCATGTGATCTGGTGGTCGTTCGCGACCGTCTACAAGGACGGCACGTGGGACGCGGGCTCCTTCATGGTCGGTCACGACAATCTCGGCTATGCGATCTTCCAGAACCACAAGGGCGAAATCCGCACCACCACCGATATCGAAGGCAGGGTCACGCACAAGGACGGCAGCTACTTCGTCGAAAGCGCGCGAATCGTCCTCGACGGGCATGAGGAGTGGGAGTATCTGCCCTGTCCGAAAGGCGAAATGATCGACTTTGTCGGCGGCTTTCCGATTACGGCACAGCAGGAAGGCCGCTGGCGCCGCGTCGGCGATACGCGCGAGCCGGATCGCTGGCTCGGCTGGGGCGAGTCCGATCGACGCAACGGCACGGCGCGCAATGTGCGCGGCGCGGATCTTTGACGTGTCCCCAATGCGTCTTTGAAGCGTCTTCGAAGCACGAAGGTGCGTTCCTTTCAAATGAAGCGACCATGTCCACTTCCGAAACCACCGAATTCATCCCAGCCTTTCTCCACGGCCAGACCGAACACTGGAACGCCGGCGACAAGGCCGCATTCTTCGATGCTTATCGACGCGTCGCGCCCGCAGGACTCACGATCGAATACATCGGCCGGCCGCCACAAGACGGTTGGCCTGTGCTCGAGCATATGTGGGAGAACCAGCGGGCGAATATCCGCGCCGAACCGGTCGCGAAGATCATCAACGGCAACGAAGCTGCCTGCTACGTGCGTAATGTGATCATCGGCACCGATCGCGCAATCGAGACTGTCGAGTTGTTTCGCTTCGAGGCGGGCCGTCTGTTCGTGCGCTACTTCATCAAGCAGTAGTCCGGCGCTCGCCTGAGAGCACGCCGCACGCGATCGAACAGAATCACGTACAGTGCAGATCAGCGCTTTTTCATCTGTCTGCAACCAGAGGACTCGCAATGAGCACATCGATTTACGACATTCCCGTTAATACTATCGACGGCACACCCGGCAACCTCGCGCAGTATCGCGGCAAAGTGCTGCTGGTTGTCAATGTAGCGTCGAAATGCGGGCTAACGCCACAGTACACGGGGCTGGAAAGTCTCTATCAGGACAAGCGCGCCGCGGGTCTTGAAGTGCTGGGTTTTCCGGCTAACAACTTCAAGGGCCAGGAGCCGGGCTCGGACGAAGAAATCAAATCGTTCTGCTCGACCAGCTACGACGTGCACTTCCCGCTGTTCTCGAAGATTTCGGTGACGGGTGAAGACAAGCATCCGTTGTATGCGGCACTGACGGGCGCGCAACCGTCGGCGATCGGCGATGGTCCGTTTCGTGAGCGCCTGAAAGGCTATGGCATCGAATCGGGTGATCCGGTCGAAGTGCTGTGGAATTTCGAAAAGTTTCTGCTGAACCGCAATGGTGACGTGGTCGCGCGTTTTGCCCCGGATGTGGTGGCGGACGATCCGCGCCTCGTGGCGGCGATCGATGCGGAACTCGCGAAGTAACTGCGAGGCTGACTGATTTCAGCAGTTGATTTCAGTCGCTTGTTTCGACCGCATGCAAAAACGGCGCGCTATTGATGGCGCGCCGTTTGCTTTCCAGAACTTTCCTCGATATGCCGGCGTGCGCTTCAGTCCAGCCGCTCGATAATCGTCGCCGTCCCAAGGCCACCCGCGCAGCAGATGGCCTGCAAGCCATAGCGCGCGCCACGCCGTTCCAGTTCATGCAGCATCGAGGTCATGATGCGTGCCCCGCTCGCGCCCAGCGGATGACCGAGCGCGATCGCCCCGCCGTTCACGTTCAGCTTCGAATACGGTACGCCGAGTTCTTTCATCCACACGAGCGGCACGGACGCAAAGGCCTCGTTGACCTCGAACAGATCGATATCGTCGATGCCGAGTCCTGCCTTCGCCAGTACTTCATGCGTCGCGGCAACGGGACCGGTGAGCATCAACGTCGGATCGGCGCCGACGGTGGCGACCGCCCGCACACGTGCCCGCGCCTTCACGCCGAGTGCCTTCGCTTTGGCGGCGGACATCAGCAGCAGGGCCGACGCGCCATCCGATATCTGCGATGAATTGCCCGCTGTCAGCCTCCCAACGCTACGAAAACTCGTCTTCAGCGTGGCGAGTTTCTCGGCATGCGTGCCGGGACGGATCGTTTCATCCGCGGAGAACAGCGGCGCCTCACCCTCGATCGATTTCTCGCGCAGACGCTGCACCGGCACCGGGACGATCTCGCGGGCAAACCAACCTTCTGCTGCCGCGGCCGCCGCACGCCGATGGCTCTCCACAGCGAACGCATCAAGCTGTTCGCGCCCGAGTTTCCATTCGTCGCACAGACGCTCGGCTGCTTCACCCTGGCTCGTCAGTTCGTACCGTTCGCTCGCCATCCAGCCGAATGCATCACCATGCAGATCGCGATTGCTGCCCATCGGGACGCGGCTCATGTTTTCCGCTCCTCCGGCCACCACCACCTCGGCCGCACCGAATGCAATCAGGCCCGCTGCAACGTGCACCGCTTCTTCCCCGGAGCCGCATTTGCGGTCGATCGTGAGGCCCGGAATGCTGTCCGGCCACCCCGCGCCAAGCAACGACGTGCGCGCGATATTGGCCGACTGCTCGCCGATCTGCGTGACGCAACCGAAGATCACGTCGTTGACGACCTCCGGCGCGAGCCCCACACGTTTGACCAGTTCATCGATCACATGCGCACCCAGATGATCGGCACGCACGCTCGCGAGCGCGCCGCGAAACTTGCCGATCGGTGTGCGCACAGCACTCACGATCACGACATCGCTACTCATAGCGCACTCCCCTTCAGACCCGACCCGGGCACCCGCTGACCGTCTTCGTAGCGATACACGCCATGGCCGGTCTTGCGGCCAAGGCGCCCCGCAGCCACCATCTTGATGATCAGGGGGCACGGGCGAAACTTGTCGCCGAGCGTCTGATTGAGATATCTAAGCACAGACAGGCGCGTGTCCCAGCCCGTTAGGTCGCCAAGCTCGAGCGGTCCCATCGGATGATTGAAGCCGAGACGCAGCGCGGTGTCGATATCCTCCGCGCTGGCCGCGCCCTCCTGCAACATCCACATCGCTTCGTTGCCGGCGAGTGCCGACATGCGGCTCGTTGTCAAACCGGGCGATTCGTTGACGATGATCGACGTCTTGCCGATCGCATCCGAGTACTCACGCGTGAGCGCGACTGTTTCGTCGCTGGTGGCCAGGCCGCGCACCAGTTCGACAAGCTTCATTTTGTGCACGGGGTTGAAGAAATGCATGCCGATCACACGCTCCGGATGCGCTACCGCTGTGGCGATCTCGGTCACGCTGAGCGCCGAGGTGTTGGTCGCGTATAGCGCGCCGTCGGCCATCACGTCTGCCGCGTGGGCGACCACCGCCTGCTTGACCGCGAGTTTCTCCGACACGGTTTCGATCAGCAGATGCGCGCCGTTCGCGGCGGCGGCGAGATCGGTTTTGATGGCGAGCCGCGCCTTGGCGGCATCGGCCGCGGTGACCTGAAATTTGCCGAGGCGCACGCCGTCGTCGAGAATTTTGCCTATGCCTTTGTGGGCACGTTCCAGCGCATTTTCGTCCGTGTCGACGAGTGCCGTGCTAAACCCCGAACTCGCGAACGCATGCGCGATACCGGTGCCCATCAGACCCGCGCCGACCACTACCACCTTGTTGTTTTTCAAAGTCATACCGCTGTCTCCCTTCATGCTGATTCGTTTGCCGATACGACGTTGCGCAATGTGCCGATGCCTTCGATCGAGGCTTCCACCACGTCGCCGGGATTCAAGAAACGGCCTGTCCCCTGGCCTGTGCCTTCCGGCGAGCCGGTGAACAGCACATCCCCCGCCTCGAAGCTCGACCGCTCGTCAACGAAGCGCATCAGCGCCGCCACGTCCCACGTCATCTCTCCCGACGATGCATCCTGGCGCATATCGCCGTTCACTTTCAGGGTCATGCGCAAGGCCGGACTGCCGGGCGCGAATTCGTCCCGCGTGACGATCCAGGGGCCGAGGCCCGTCGAGCGATCCTGACTCTTCGCGGCGAACAGATCCATTCCGACGCCCGGTGGCCCGCTGCGTTGCAGATCCCGCGCGCTGACGTCGTTGCCTACCGTGTAGCCCAGCACACTGCCGAGCGGATCGGCGCGGTTCACCTGCCGCGCACCGATCACCGCGACCAGTTCGACTTCGTGGTCGAGTTCTTTGGTGAGCGGCGGATAGCGAATCGGATCGCGCGCGCCGATCAGCGCGCCATAGGCTTTCAGGAACGCAATCGGCTGACTGTGGCTCTTCATGCCAAAGTCGGCATTCAGATGTTTCGCATAGTTGGCGCCGGCGACGACCACGCGATTGCCGCGTTCAACCGGCGGCAACAAGCGCAACTCGCCCAGCTTGCGCGGCGCACCTGCGAGCTTTAGCGCGCCGAGGCCGCTCTCCGGTCTCGCGGTAAGTGCAGGCGCCCATTCGGCGAATGAACCGGTGATTGGGGTCGCTTCGCCGCGCTCTGTATCCACTACGGCCCAGAACGGCGCGCCACCGTCAGTACAGCGCGCGAGCTTCATGCGCTCACCGCCTGCTTCGGCGCCGGTACGCCGATCTTCGCCGGGTCGAGATGCAGCAGCTTGCAGGCGTTCTGCCACCGGATCTTTTGCAGGTCTTCATCCGACAAACGCAGACCGTCGGTCAGATCGTGACGCACCGCATCGCTGCCGCCGAAGTTGCTGCCGTACAGAATCCGGTCCGCGCCGATGATGTCGATCAGCGCCTGGCGCATCGGCACCTCATGCAACTCGACGTCGAAATAGAAGTTCTTCAGATAGTCGAGCACCGGCTTCTTGTTGTGCGCGAAGTCGAGATTGGTATTGCACTGCGCGAGACGGCCAAGTTGGTAAGGCACATAGCCGCCGCCGTGCGTGATGTACACCTTGAGATCCGGGAACCGGTCGAATACGCCGCCGCAGATCAGATTCCAGAAGCAGCGCGTTTCGTCGTACTGCATGCCGACAATCGCCGTGGTCTCGTAGCGGTCCTCGTTGGCCTTCTTGCCCCACGTAACTGACTGGTTGTAGCCGTGGATGAACATCGGCAAGTCGAGATCGCACAGCGCCTGCCAGACCGGATCGAGTTCCGGCGAATCGAATTCGAGGCCGCCAAAATTGGCGCCACCCGCCACAAGCCCTTTCGCACCGAGTTCACCGCACGCACGACGGATTTCCTTCGCGGCCTCTTCGGGCACGTTCAGCGGCGCATGCGCCCAGAACATCAGACGATCGGGCGCGGCGGAACAGTATTCGGCGAGTGTGTCGTTGACTTTCTTCGCGTAGCGCACCGAGAAGTCCGCCTCCGCCCAGTACATGTAGCAATGCGACGGCACCGACACCACCTGGGCATTCTGGCCGGCTGCATCCATACCGGCCAGACGTACGTTCGGATTGGCCCAGCGCGCGAAGTACTCGTCGAGCTTCAGTCCCTTGCCGGACCGTACGGCTGCCTTGCGCTCCGGGGAACCCAGCGTCAGGATCCAGTCACCCACGCGCAGCTTGACGTCGCCGTCCTCGTGCTGTTCGAAGAACGGGCCCCAGTGGGGGTGTTGGTTGTAGTAGCCCGGATGCGGAGCGTGGGCATGAAGGTCGATGAGCATGATGTCTCCTGGCGCTCGACGGCGCAGATGTGGGATAGACCTGTCTGCGGTTCACCGACACCCGGACACACGAAAGCCAGATGCGCGAAGCAGATCAGACTGCTCGACATCATGCCAATATTAGTCACTTAATGCAAATGTGTTCAAATTAACGTTTACGCGGGCTCCCAGCGAGTTCCCTGATACTTGCCTTCGGTTGGCTTTCGATCTCTGTTGCCACTGGCATTCGTGCAGGGCGACGCGTCCGCCCCGGCAAGAAAACCCGCGGCAAGACGACGATCGCTGGAAGCCGCGGCGTGCGTGAACGGCATACGCTTAGCGGCGCGCCCGCGTGACGCCGCCGAAGCGGATCGAATCGATGAGACGGCCGATACGGCGTTGCATCGCGCCCCGCTCCGACTCGTTCGACACGAGATGTTCGCTCATGACGAAACGGATCAGCAGATCGCAGATCAGTTCGCGATCGAGTTTGACGCCCAGCCGTTCGTCCCATGCGTCGAACACCGGCGACAGCAAGTCCTGAAAGCGCACCACGGCGTCGTGAAAGATGCGTTTGAAAAACCGCAGTGCGAACTCCGGTGCAACCAGCAACATGCGCCGGGAATTGCCCGCGTCGAGGTAGTCCTGCAGGTAGTTGATGACGACGTCGAAGCGCTCGTCCGGATCCTGATAGCGCACCAGCAGTTCAGCCAGCGACTTGTGGAAGTTCTCCCTTTTGTGGCGCGAAAACGCTTCCAGCAGTTCGTCCTGCGAGGCGAAATAACGATAAAACGTGCCCCGCGAGACGCCGGCCGTTTCGCACACTTCAAGAATGGAAATACGGTCCGCACCCGACTCCAGCACGACCTTTTCGGTCGCGGCAAAGATGTTGTCGATGGTTTGCTCGGAGCGGCGATTGCTGCGCCGGCGGCGCGGGGCCGTGGCGGGTGCGGCGGCAGGCGCTGGAGACACAGCGGGCGCGGCTTGCACGGCAGGCGAGCTGCTCTTGCGAGCCTTTGGCGCAGGCGCCACCGACTGCGCCGCGCTCTTGCTGCTCTTCTCGGCGACGGCGCGTTTCTTCGCCGGTTGTTTGGCAGCGATCTTCGACGTGCCGGTTTTTGGTGACAAGGTCTGTTTAGCCATAAGTCGATCAGTTTTTATAAAAGTGTGCGGGTTTACACGCAGATCAGGATCGGAATACAAACACTAGAATTCAATTCTCGGGTTAGAATTTGTGGGCAGGTCGCCCGGTTCACGCCCAGTTCATTTTCGGAGAGGTTGATATGGCTGGTATGGGAAGAGCAGAGACGTGGTCGCTCGGCGAACAGGACACCGTTATCGCCGCACTCGAGCGCGCCGTCGTGGCGCATCCGGACCGGGTTCTGCTCGACTTTTCGGGTGCGCTCTATAGCTACGCGGACGTCGACCGTCTTTCCACGCGCCTCGCCCACTCGCTGGCGTCGCTCGGGGTTCAGCCCGGGCAAACCGTCGTCACGATGCTCGACAACAACGTCGACGCCGTGATCTCGTGGCTCGCGGTCAACAAACTTTGCGCAGTCAGCGTGCCGATCAATACGGCATTGCGCGGTGAATTCCTGCGCCATCAGATCGCCGACGCCGGCGCGCCGCTCGTGATCTGCGAAGCCGACTATCTCGATCGGATCGGCGCCGTGGCGGCGCAACTGTCCGAAGTGAAGCAGGTGCTGTATCGCAGCGCCGATGCGGGCGCGGCGGCCGTCACCGCCGTCACCGCTACCCGTTGCGGACCGTTGCCGCTCGCGCCGCTCGACGCCCATCGTGGTCATGACGACACGCCCTTCGAGCGCAAGCCGGACCCGCGGGACCTCGCCAGCCTGATCTATACATCGGGCACCACCGGCCCGTCCAAGGGCTGCATGATCAGCTACAACTTCATGTGCAACCTGGCGCGCCTGCAATTGCGCGCCGGCCCCGCGAGCGCCAACGATGTGACGATCACGCCACTGCCGCTGTTTCACATGAACGCGCTGGCGGTAGGCATCCTGTCGAATATTCTGGTGGGCGCGCGCGTGGCGATTATTCCGCGTTTCTCCGTGTCCAATTTCTGGCCCGAAGTCGAGCGCAGCGGCGCCACCATTGCGTCGATTCTCGGCGGCATGGGCGGCCTGC
The DNA here is from genome assembly GCF_900230185.1 of Burkholderia sp. OK233. Taxonomy (GTDB): domain Bacteria; phylum Pseudomonadota; class Gammaproteobacteria; order Burkholderiales; family Burkholderiaceae; genus Paraburkholderia. The sequence continues at coordinate 4,936,322 of NZ_OCSR01000001.1, read as the reverse complement.
TCGCGAATGCGCCGGATAACGAAGCGGCAAAGCGCAGCCTCGGCCAGATTCATACGGTGCGCGGCAATCCGTTCACAGAGGAGAACAAGAAGGTCTGGCGGGAGCGCTTCGGCGCCAGACAGGTCGGTGGCAACGGCTACGGCCTCACGGAAGCATGCGTGATCACCTCGCTGCCGGGTGGCGAATACGCGGCGCCTGGGTCGTCCGGCAAGCGCATTGCGGACTTCGACGTGCGGATCGTCGACGATCTCGACCGCGAGCTGCCGGCCAATACGCCCGGCGAAATCGTCTGCCGTCCGCTGCGACCGGACATCATGTTCATGGGCTACTGGCGCCGTCCTGAGGAGACGCTGAAGCTGATGCGCAACATGTGGTTCCATACCGGAGATATAGGCAAGTTCGACGACGATGGATTCTTCTATTTCGTAGACCGCAAAAAAGACTATTTACGCCGCCGTGGCGAAAATATTTCCAGCTTCGAGATGGAATCGGCCTTTGCACGCCACCCCGATATCGCCGAGGTCGCGGTCCATGCCGTGCCATCGGACAAAGGCGAGGACGACGTCAAAGTCACCGCCATTCTGAATCCGGGTGCTGCCCTCACTGCCGAGGCCCTGTTCCACTGGGCTACCGACGCCGTTCCATATTACGCCCTGCCGCGCTACATCGAGTTCCGCGAGACACTGCCCAAGAACCCGCAAGGCCGCATTCTGAAGTATCAGTTGCGCGATGAGGGCAAGACGGCATCCACCTGGGATATCGAGGCAACCGATATCAAGGTGGCCAAACGCTGACCGTGTTCAGTTTCGTCAGTGATTAGCAGTAAAGGGGCCCGCGGGGCTCCTTTACTTTATATACGACCTGGTTTCGTACTCAGCCGCGTGACTGGACCATCACTCAGTACTCGCGCACAGGCACATTGGCCGGCCGCGAGTTGTAGCCCGGCAAATGCAGGCCACCGTCCACATGCAGCGTTTCGCCGGTGATGAAGCGCGACATCTCCGACGAAAGAAACACCGCTGCCGGCCCAATATCTTCTTCCGGATCGCCGCAACGGCCAAGCGGACGCGCCGCGGCCGAACGCTCTGCAAAGCCAGGATTCTCTTCGGCCAGCTTGAAGAACGTCGCGCCCATCGCGGTCGGCGCGATCGCGTTCACGGTGATATTGAAGCGCCCCCACTCCGAAGCCGCACTGCGCGTCAAACCGACGATGCCCGACTTGGCGGTATTGTAATCGGCATGCAGCCACGCGCCGGTCTCGGTGTCGATCGAATAGAAGTTGACGATGCGGCCCCAGCGGCGCTCGCGCATATGCGGCATCACCGCGCGCATCGCCCACCAGGTGGCCCACAGTGACGACGTCAGGGTTTGCTGCAACATCTCGTCGGTCTTGTCTTCGAACAGTACGTTGGGCGTGGGAATGAAGGCGTTGTTGACCAGAATGTCGATGCTGCCGAAGTGCGCTACGGTGCGCTGCACGGCTGCTTCGATCGATGCCTTGCTCGTCACGTCGGTCTTGACGAACAGTGCACGAGCGCCGAGCGCCTTGATTTCGCGCTCGACTTGCAAGCCGGTTTTCTCGTCGATCTCGGCAATCACCACGGCCGCGCCTTCGAGCGCGAATGCCCGTGCAACGCCGCGGCCAATGCCGCCGCCGGCGCCCGTGACAAGACCCACCTTCTCCTTAAGCAATGCCATGCCAACGCCTCTTGTTTATTGAACATAATTTGCTATATCGTACACTTTAAGAACAAAGGTGTCAGTATTTTGCAGGTCGCAATCGAGGCTTCACTGCCGTTTTTACATTGTTTTCGAGGGTTTCTTCATGTTCAGGCGCCGCATCGTCATCCGCAGTCGCACCGAGACGTCACAGCGCGTGACGCGCGCCGCACTCGAAGACGACTTTCATCACTTCCGCGTCGAAGTCACCAGTGCGCGTGGACAGGTGATCTCCATCGAGGCCGCATCGCCGCGCCGGCCCTATACGCTGTGTGCACAAGCCGCTGGGCAATTGCAGGCGCTGGTCGGCATGGTGCTCACGCAAACGGCCCACGAAGTCACGCGCATAACGGGTGCGAGCGAGCAATGCACCCATCTGTTCGAACTCTCCGGACTGGCGATCGCCGCGGCGGCGCGCGGTACGTTGCGACGTCAATACGACATCGAGGTGCCGATGCGGGTAAACGATCGCACCCATTCGACGCTCGTGCGTGACGGCTTTCCCTTACTCGAATGGAATGTGTTGGGTACGGTGATTCAGGGACCGCCACCGTATGCGGGCATCGATATTTATCACGGCATGGCGTGCTGGGCGCTGACGACGCTGTCGAGTGAAGAGGCCGAAGCGGCGCTGGTGCTCAGACGCGCGACGGGGATCGCCAAAGGGCGTGGCATGAATCTCGACGCTCAGGTGCATGCGCGCCCAAACGGCAACTGCTTTGCACAGCAGCCCGTGCGAGCCGAACAGGCGATCCGCATCGTCGGTTCAACTTTGGACTTCGCCACTCGCCCTGCCGACCTGTGCGCGGACGACCTGGCATGGCTGGCCTTCGACGAATGAGCCACCAGGCATCGCCCGCTATAAAAAAAGCCCCCGGAAAACAGGGGGCAACTTCCTTGGCTCGCGAAGCCTCGAGAAACGGTAGTGACTATAGAAAGATCGCCAGATTCGGTGTACCCAGCACGGCCTGATCGAGAATGATCTCGCGGCGCGCCAGCTTGAACGTTTCGCCGCTGCGGCGCAGCACGTCATGGCGCTCGCCGCTGATCAAATCCAGCTCGTCAAAGTTGAAACGGCTGCGCGTCACCAGGAGATTGCTACGCACCACGTACTCGCCGTCCGTATCGCCTTCGCACACCAGCACGTTGGTGACAAGACGCCGCGTGCGCGACGGCGGGTCTTCTGCCCATGCGCTCTTGGTGCCCGTGAGGCGCATGATCCGGCCCATGATCGAGCGATAGTTGTCGTGATAGTGCTGCATCGTACGAATGACCGACGACTCATGCAGCGCATATGGCCGTGTTTGCCGCAGCGGCGCTGCGTAGACAAGATCGGTGGCGAGCGTCGCGCCCCATTCCTCCAGGCGAATCTCGTCGAGCAGCACCGCCTCGTCGTACAGGAACTCAACCACTGCGTTATATACAGCTGAACCGAGCGGCACGCGAGCGCGTTGCGGCACTGCGGCGCGGTCTACGGCTTCTTTTGCTTCGCTCATCACACTGTCTCCTTGAATGGCTTTGAATGGCACGTAGCGCTCAGCTTTCCGAGGTCATCAGTTCGCGCCAGTGCAGCCACCAGTGCCATTGCGTGTCGTCCTTCGTGAAGCCCTCGTTGACGATGCCGGGACCCGGCCAGCCTGCCGGTGCGCCGGTTTCGTAGATCGCCTGATACTTGAGCGTCTGCTTTTTGCCCTGCGCGCCCTTCGCGGCAAGCGTCATATGCGGCCATGTGTCGGAGTCGTCCTGCTCGACCATGCCGGACGTGCCGAACAACTGGATGGTCTGCTTGAGCATCTGCTCGCGCACCTCGGGCGGACAGTCCTTCTCCGCGAAGACCCAGTTGACGAACTCGAGCTTGTCCGGCCCACGCGGAATATAGGCGTGCAGCGTGATCGAGCCGATCACCGAGCCGTCGGCCTGCGGAATATAGAGGAAGCCGAACAGCACGTTCGGGAACATGCCGCCCACTTGAGGCGGCATCGAGGTCTGCACCTGCAATTGGCCCTCGTTCAGATTGCGCTTGAGCTGGCTGACCATTTCCCTGGTCATTCCCGCGGGCGGCAGGACGTCGAGCTTCTGTTCGACCGTCAGTTGATCTGGATCGAGACCGGTCAGACGGCGGATCTTGCGGCCAAGGTCGATGCAGCGCAGCGCGTGGCCGTGCGGCGAACTGATTTCGACGCCGTACATTTCCGGGCTCAGATCGCCGCCCTTTTCGTCTTTCTTCGAATACGCACCCACTTCGCCGAGCCAGCGGTGCAAGGTCAACGTGTGATAACCGTCGCCCGACGACTGTTCGCCCGCCGTCTTCCAGTTGGCGCGCACGATGAAGCGCTGCGGCGGCCCGAGCACTTCGATGCCGTTGTCGCTGCGCTTGAACAGCATGTCGTAATACCACTTCGCATCGCCGAGGAATTCCTCGAACGACGGGCCGTTCAGATTCCAGGTCGCGAAGATCAGGCCGCCGTACAGCGTCATTCGCGCCTTTTTCAGCGAGAGCTCGTCTTTGCTGCGAATCTTGCCGTGCATGCATTCTTTCTCGACCGGCGCGCCGAGGAACTGGCCGTTCGGACGAAACGCCCAGCCGTGGTAGATGCAGGTGTGGATTTGCGTGTTGCCCGCGTCCAGCGTGGAGACACGCATGCCGCGGTGCGAGCACACGTTCAGCATGACGTGAATCTCGCCGGTCTTGTCGCGCGTGACCAGCACCGAGTCCGACCCCATGTCGCGGACCATGAAGTCGCCGGAGTTCGGAATTTCGCTTTCATGGCCGAGCAGCAGCCACGTCTTGCCGAAAATCCGCTCCATCTCCAACTCATACAGTTCGGGGTCCGAGAGAGCGCGCATCTGCACCTCTCGCGTTTCGACGTTCACCAGATCAGCGACCTTGGTGCCGTCCGCCAGTGTGGGACTGGTCTGCGTCAACATGCTTGTCTCCTTGACTTACCCTTCGTGGGGTTAAGTTGTTAATATAAACACTTTTACTATCTGTGTACATATTTTGAGTTTTTGATCCGGATAATCCCCTAGGGGTGCGAAGCGGGCACGTTCATGCCTGCCCACGCCCCGGGTCTTCGTCATGAGTCTGCAAGCCATGTCTTTATGTTCAGGAAGCAGTCCAGCCCTTCGGCACGCGCGCCCTGTCGATCTTTGCCAGATCGCAGATCGCGTCGGCAATGCCCGAAAAATCGATGCGGCCATACTCGCTGGCACGCGCGAGACTAAACGACTCGAACACGGCCGCCGCGACCGGCATCGGCACCTTCGCTGCGTGCGCGGCGCCGAGCACCAGCGCCATGTCCTTGTGCGCGAGGTCGATCGTGAAGCCCGGTGTGGTGTCGCCCGCGAGCACCTTGTTCGGGAAGTTCATCCGCAGCTGGCCATTGCTCGCCGAGGTGCCATAGAGCACCTGCAACGTCTTTGTGATATCGAGGCCGAAGCGCTGCGACAGCGCAAGCGCTTCCGCGTTCACCTGACACAGCGTGACGGCGACGTAGTTGTTGACCAGTTTCGTACGCCCACCCGTGCCGACGGCGCCGCAGTGATAGACCGTGGTGCCCATCGCGTCGAGGAGCGGTTTGACGCGGGCGAAATCCGCGTCGCTCGCCCCGACCATGAAGAGCGATTCCCCGCGGTCCGCATGCTCGGCGAGACGGCCGACCGGTGCGTCCACCACCGAGAGACCCTGCTCGCGCGCCCGCGCTTCCAGCCGGTCAGTGGAGAGCGGATCAATCGTGCTCATATCGAGCAGCACGCTGCCGCGCGCGGCATTGGCGAAGATGCCGTCGGCGCCCAGCGCAACCTGCTCCACTTCCACCGAACTCGGCAGCATCGTCACGACGATCGAACAATCGCGCGCGATCTGCGCGACGCTTTCGCCGGCGCGCGCACCCAGTTCCACCAGCTCCGCCACGGCCGCGCGGTTCAAATCCATCACGACCAACTCGAAGCCCTGCTTGCGCAGATTGGCCGCCATCGGCTTGCCCATGCGGCCGAGGCCGATAAATCCGATCTTTTCCATCACTCAGGTCCTGTTGTGGTCCATCGTTATCAAAGAGGGCCGGCCGGTTCAGTAGCCGACGTAGGCCGTTTTGCTGTTCGTGTAGAAATCCACCGCGTAGGTGCCCTGCTCACGCTGACCGTAGCTCGATGCCTTGGTGCCGCCGAACGGCACGTGATAGTCGAGGCCCGCAGTCGGCAGGTTGATCATCGCGAGGCCACTTTTGACGTGCTGGCGGAAGTGACTCGCGTACTTGTGCGAGCTCGTGCAGATGCCCGCCGAGAGGCCGTACTCGGTGTCGTTGGCGAGCGCCAGCGCTTCGTCGTAATCGGCTGCGCGGATGACCGTCGCGAAAGGACCGAACACTTCCTCGCGATTGATGCGCATGCCGTTCGACGTGGCGGTCATCAACGCGGGCTGCATGAAGAAGCCGGGCGTGCCGGACTGCAACAACTGGCCGCCTTCGACCAGTTCCGCGCCTTCGTCGCGTCCGGACTGGATATAGCCTTGCACCATGTCCAATTGACGCTGGTTGATGAGCGGCCCGATGTCCGTACCGGCTGTCAGCGCGTGGCCGATCTTCAGCGAGCGCATGCGTTTCTTCAGCGCGTCGACGAAACGGTCGTGGATCGCCTCGGTCACGATCAGGCGGCTCGATGCGGTGCAACGCTGTCCCGCCGAAAAGAACGAACCGTTGAGCGCGCATTCGACCGCGACGCCCAGGTCCGCATCGTCGAGAACGACGAGTGGATTCTTGCCGCCCATTTCCAGCTGAACGCGCACCATGTTGGCGATCGCGCTCCGCGCGAGGCGCCGGCCGGTGCGCACGCTGCCCGTGAAACTCAGTGCATCGACACCTTCGACGAGCGCCTCACCGGCATCCGCGCCGCGTCCGTTGATCAGATTCGCGACGCCGGCCGGCAGGCCATTGCGCTCCAGCACGCGAAACAGTTCCCAGGCGACGCCGGGCGTTTCTTCCGAAGGCTTGAGTACAGCGGTGTTGCCGAACGCGAGCGCCGGCGCGAGTTTCCACGCGGCAATCGCAATGGGGAAATTCCACGGCGTGATCAACGCAACGACACCCACCGGATCGCGGCTGATCTGCACGTTGATGTTGGGACGCACTGACGGCAGGTTCTCGCCGCCATAACGCACCGCTTCGCCTGCGAAGAACTGAAATATCTGACTGGCGCGCAACACTTCGCCGATGCCTTCCGCGCGCGTCTTGCCTGCTTCGCGCGAGACCAGTTCGCCGATTTCCTCCTTGCGGGCGGCGAGTTCGATCGAGGTCTTCAGCAGAAGATCGCTGCGCACCTGGGTCGTCGTGGCGCTCCACGCAGGTTGTGCTGCGCGTGCCGCGGCGACCGCCTCGCGCATTTGCGTCGCGTCCGCGAGCGCGTAATGCCCGATGCTTTCACGTATATCCGACGGATTGATGCTCTCGATCGAACTCGATCCTTCGCGCCATTCCCCGCCGATGAGGTTGGGCTTCACTGTCATGTGGCTTGTCTCCGATATGCGCAGCATTCGCGTAAACGCTCGGCTGAACGCGATGGTGTTTTGGCAGGGACTCATCTTAGAATTGCGTGCAATTCGTTGTCGAATGACAAAAACTGATCGCCGTATTACGCGCTGACATGTGTGTTTGTCGATTGCATGCAGCATGTGTTTGAACTACCGGAATTGCTATGGATATCCGCCAGATCCGCACCTTTCTTGCGATCGCCGACACAGGCAGTGCGACACGCGCCGCCGAGTTGCTGCATATCGTGCAACCCGCGGTATCGCGGCAATTGAAGTTGCTCGAGGACGATGTAGGCGCACCGTTATTCGAGCGCGATCGCCGCGGCATGCAATTGACCGAAGCCGGTCATATCCTTCTTGATCGCGCGCGGCGAGCCTTGCGTGAGTTGGAGTCGGCGCAGCAGGAGATCCGGCCGACGCCTGGACTCGTGTCCGGCACGGTAAGTTTAGGTTTGCTGCCCAGTAGCTGCGAGTTGCTGACCGCGCCGCTGGTGGGCGCCTTGAAGCGAGCGTTTCCGCAGATACGGGTGTCGCTGTCGGTGGGCTATACCGATCATTTGCTGCGCTGGCTCGAAAGTGGCGAGATCGATGCCGCGCTGCTGTATGACCCGGCGGCTTCGCCAGCTCTGGATGTCAAGCCGCTAGTCGAAGAGTGTCTGAGCCTTGTTGGGTTGGCTTCGATTGGCTTGAGCGACGACTATCCGGTTTCCGTTGCGGCACTTGGAGAAGCGCCACTGGTTCTGCCAAGTGCGCCGCATCGGCTGCGGAGCCTGGTCGAACATGCCTGCGCGGTAGCCGGAGTCGGAATCACCTTTGCTGCCGAGACCAATGCTTTGAGTGTGCAGAAAGCGCTAGTTGCGCAGGGATACGGCGCGACGGTGATGCCTCGTGTTGCGGTTCAGCAGGAGATCGAGCGTGGGGTGTTCAGCGCCGCGCGGATCGACGGAGAAGCTTTTTTAAGGCGGATTTATCTGGCAATCCCGACGACGAGAAGGTCCTCCACAGCGGTCAGATGTGCCACCACCGTACTACAGAACTGCGTGAGAGAAATCGCTTGCAGCGGCGAGTGGGAAGGCGCCCGTTGGATCGGGCCCAGCCATACCCCGGACTGATCGAAGCATCAACTTTTGTGATTCGACATGCTGCCGATGCGGCTCCTAGAATCCCTTAGCTGCGGGTGCGCCGCCAGGAGACGAGACACTCTACGCGCACATCCGCGTTATCCGCCTTTGGCAAAGAGAACTCCAATGACCTCACTCGCCGATCAACTGGCCACTTGCAATACCCCCGGCCTTTTCGATGTCCTGCGCATCCACGGCCTGCCCGTCCACGAATTGCCGCGCGACATCAAAGGCCTTGCACCCAAAATGAAGCTCGCCGGGCCGGTATTTACCGTTACCGGCCGCTCCGATCCGGCCATCTCGGTCAGCGAATCGCTCGAACTCTTCATTTCCAAGGTTCTGTCGGGCGCGCCGCGCGACCACGTCGTTGTGTGCCAGCCGCATGACCATGCGCGCTCGGCGATGGGCGATCTCGCCGCCGAGGCCCTGAAGCAGCGCGGCATCCGCGGTTATTACATCGACGGCGGTTCACGCGACGCGGACGAAATCGAAGCCATCGGTTTTCCGGTTTTCTCCCGCTATACCAGCCCGATCGACATCGTCGGCAGCTGGCGCCTGGAAGCCACCGATGTGCCAGTGGTCATCGGCGGCGTCACGGTCTCGCCGGGCGACTACCTCCTGGGCGATCGCGATGGCACGCTGCTAATCGAGCGTGAACACGCGGAGTTCGTCATTACCGAAACGGTAAAGACGATGAGCACGGATTCACGCATGCGTACGGCCATCCGCGGTGGCCGCGATCCCTATGACGCCTTCCTCGAGTTCGGCAAGCTGTAGGACACCCTCAGGACACCCCATGAAAATCGCCCGCTATCAGTTGCATAACGCCGTTCACTATGGTGTGCTCGAAGGCGAGCATCTGGAACGCCTGAGCGGCTCGCCCTTCGACGGCATCATGCCGGTCGGCCAGACGGATGCGTTGGCCGACGCAAAGCTCCTCTGCCCGCTGCCCGCCCCGAGACTGTTCGCGGTCGGCATGAATTACGTCGGTCACATCGCCGAGGCCGGCGCGAAGACGCCCGAGATTCCGCAGTTCTTCATGATGCCGAGCACGGCGGCGATCGGCCCGGATGAAGCCATCGTCCGGCCACGCGAGGCCCAGGTGGTCCATCACGAGGCGGAGCTGGCCATCGTGATCGGCAAAAAGGGCCGTCGTATCGATCTCGCCGATGCGCTCGACTACGTGTTCGGCTACACCTGCGCGAACGATGTGAGTGAACGTGTGATCCAGAACCGCGAAATGGGTTACGGCTGTTTGCTGGTCGGCAAGGCATTCGATACCTTTTGCCCGCTCGGACCCGTCATCGCTATGGGACTCGACGCCGGCAAATTGCGTGTGCAGTCGAGCGTCAACGGCACGAAGCGCCAGGACGGCAACACCTCGGACCTGCTCTTCTCCGTGCCCTTCATCGTGTCCTATCTGAGTCAGGCGGTCACCCTGCTGCCCGGCGACGTGATTCTCACCGGCACGCCATCCGGCGTCGGCCCGCTCAATGGCGGCGACGTCTGCGAGATCATCATCGAAGGCATCGGCGCGCTGAGCAATCCAGTGATCGACGAAGCCGCTTGAGCGGGCTCACCGCCGCGCCCTCTTTCGAAACAGGAATCGACATGCAACGCTACGTGCATTACATCGACGGCCAGGATACGCCGCCGCAAAGCCAACGCTGGTTCGAATCGCACAACCCGTACACCGGCGACGCATGGGCGGAAATCGCCGAAGGCTCCGCCGTCGACGCCGATCTTGCCGTTCAGGCCGCGCACCGCGCCTTTACGAGCGGCGCGTGGCCGCAATTGACGGCGACGCAACGTGGCGAGCTGTTGCGCCGGCTAGGCGACCTGATCGCGCGCGACGCGCAAAAGCTTGCGGCCACCGAAGTGCGCGACAACGGCAAGCTGCTCGCCGAAATGGCTGGGCAACTGAACTACATCCCGCAGTGGTTCTACTACTTCGGCGGCCTCGCGGACAAGATCGAAGGCCGCGTGATTCCGCTCGACAAAAAAGGCTTCTTTAACTTCACGCGCCATGAACCGCTCGGCGTGGTCGCAGCGATTACGCCTTGGAACTCGCCGTTGTTGCTCACGGCGTGGAAGATCGCACCGGCGCTCGCCGCCGGCTGCACGGTCGTGATCAAGCCGTCTGAATTCACCTCAGCGTCCACGCTGGAGTTCGTCAGACTGTTCGCCGAGGCCGGTTTTCCGCCCGGCGTCGTCAACGTCGTGACCGGTTTCGGTCACGATGTGGGGGCGGCGCTCGTCGAGCATCCGCTGGTGCGCAAGATCACCTTCACCGGCGCGGACAGCACTGGCCGCACGATCAACGAAACCGCCGCGCGCCACTTCAAGCACGTGAGTCTGGAGCTGGGCGGCAAGTCGCCGAACATCGTGTTCGCCGACGCCAATCTCGACGACGCCGTCAACGGCGCAGTCGCCGGCATCTTTGCCGCGACCGGGCAAACCTGCATCGCCGGGTCGCGGCTGCTGCTGCAGGACGCGATCTATGACACATTTGTCGAGCGACTGTTGAATCTCGCGCGCACGGCGCGCATGGGCGATCCCATGTCGATGGATACGCAGGTCGGCCCGATCACCACGCGCCCGCAATACGACAAGGTTCTGCGTTATATCGATATCGCGCAGAGCGAGGGCGCGACGCTCCTGCTCGGCGGCAGCGCCGGCACGCGGCCCGAATGCGGACGCGGCTGGTTCGTCGAGCCGACTATTTTCGGCGACGTCGATAACCGCATGCGCATCGCCCAGGAAGAGGTGTTCGGCCCGGTGCTGTCGATCATTCGCTTCAGGGACGAAGACGACGCGCTGCGCATTGCCAACGACGTGCGCTTCGGACTCGGCTCGGCAGTCTGGACATCGAACATTGGCCGCGCGTTTCGCGTGTCGGAACGGCTGCAAGCCGGCACGGTTTGGGTCAATGCCTATCGCGCAGTCAGTTTCATGTCACCCTTCGGCGGCTATAAAGACTCGGGTCTGGGGCGTGAAAACGGCGCACAGGCGATCCACGAGTACCTGCAAACCAAGAGCGTGTGGATCAACACGGGCGCAGGCAGCGCCAATCCATTCGTGATGCGCTGAAGGCGCGAGGCGTTGCGCACGTCCATGCCAAAAGCTGATATCACCAGCAACCTTTGTTATTGGCGTGGCACCTGCCTCTCGCCCTAGCATAGCGCTACACATTCACGGATTCACGAGGAGACATGAGTACAACCGAATCGCCAGTATCGAACTGGCAGGAGACTATTTTCTCCATTCTGAAGCGTGGCGACGTGCGCCAGGTCGCCTACGTGCCGGATGCCGGCCACGCGCACGTGATCCGCCGCGTCCAGCAGGACCCGCAGATGCGCGACATCGTGCTCACCACCGAAGAGGAAGGCGTCGCGCTCACGAGCGGCGCGTGGCTCGGCGGCCAGCGTGCGGTGCTGCTGATGCAAAGCAGCGGCGTCGGCAATTGCGTGAACATGTTCTCGCTGTTGCAGAGTTGCCGCTTCCCGTTTCTGACGCTGGTGACGATGCGCGGCGAGTATGCCGAGTTCAACCCGTGGCAACGCCCGATGGGACAGGCAACCCAGGCAGCGCTCGAACTGATGGGGATCACCGTATTGCGCGCTTCGACACCTGACGAAGTCGAAGACATGGTGTCCGCCGGACTCGACGCCGCCTTCGAAGGCGGTCAGCAGGTTGCCGTGCTGCTGTCGCAGCGCCTCATCGGACGCAAAAAGTGGGAACGCAAATGAACACCTCATCTTCCGCCTCTTCATTAGCCACTTCTTCCGTCTCGATCGATCGCCGCGAGTTTGTCGCACGCCTGCTCGCGCTGTGCCCGAACGCACTGGTGGTGACGGGTCTCGGCTCGCCGACATATGACGTGTTTGCGGCCGGTGATTCGGACCGCTACTTCTATCTCTGGGGCGCGATGGGCGGCTCGACCTCCATCGCGTTGGGCCTCGCGCTCGCACAACCCGATCGCCCAGTGCTGGCGATTACCGGTGACGGCGAACAGTTGATGGGCGTCGGCAGCCTCGCAACCGCCGGCGTACAGCAGCCGCCCAATCTGTCCGTGGTCGTACTGGACAACGGCCATTTCGGTGAGACAGGCATGCAGCGCAGCCATAGCAGTCTTGGGACCAAGCTCGCGCAGGTGGCGCGGGCATGCGGCATCGAGCAGGCTACCGAAATCCACTCGCTCGACGGCGTCGAGGCGCTAGCCACGCGGATCAACGCGCGCAGCGGATTGAACTTCGCGCAGGTGCATGTCAAAGCCGACGAGTTGCCGCGTGCCTTGCCGTCGCGCGATGGTGTCTTCGTAAAGAATCGCTTCCGTCAGGCGCTCGGCTTCGCTTCGCTGTGATCACGCCATGAAACCGTCCACGACGACTCCGCTCTCCGCCGAACTCGAGGCGCAATACAACATGCGTCTGCTGCGGCCCGATTTCGAAGCGAGCCTGCTGCAGGAATGGCTGTCGCGTTCGGCCGCATTCCGTCGCTCGCCCGGCGCGCGACTGGATGTTGCGTACGGACCGGAGCCGCGGGATCGTCTGGACTACTTTCCCGCAGCGTCCGCCGATGCGCCGTTGCTGATTTTCTTTCACGGCGGCTTCTGGCAGCGCGGCGACAAGTCGGTCTATAGCTTTGTGGCCGAGCCGTTCGTGGCCGAAGAAGTATCGGTCGTGCTGGTGAACTACACGTTGTGCCCGGCCGTGTCGGTCGACGAGATCGTCGCCCAGTCGCAAAGGGCGCTGGCATGGCTGTGGCGCCATGCCAGCGAGCTCCGGTGCTCGCGCGAGCGCTGGTTTGTCAGCGGCCATTCGGCGGGCGGCCACCTCGCCTCGCGGATGATGGCCACGCATTGGGACTCGTTCGGCGACGATTTGCCGAAGCAGATGCTCAGCGGCGCGATCCTGATCTCGGCACTGTTCGACCTGGAACCGCTGTGCGAAACCTCGATCAACGAAGGGTTGCAACTCGATCGTAAGCAGGCGCGCGCCGTGAGTGCGTTACGGCATCCGCCCGCGACCGACGCACCGCAATTGATCGCCGTGGGCGGCGTCGAAACGCCGGCGTTTCATCAGCAAGCTCGCGCTTACGAAACGGCATTCGGCAAAGCCCAGCGTTTCATGCCGCATTACCGCATCGACGACCGCGACCATTTCGACGTGGTGCAGGCCTTTGCGGATCAGACCCATCCGTTCTTCGAACTCTGCCGCGATTTCGTCCGCGCGCGCTAGCGTGGCGTGCGGGCGTGGACGTCACGCAGGCACGCCGGCTTCCGCTTCAACACTAGTCATCCCTTCTCAATCCGCCATGCCGAGCAGCGCGCGGATATCACGTCCTGGTTCGGCGTCCGATCCGTACGAGAAGTCGCCGCGCGCCTGCCGTTGCACCAGTTGATCCATGAGGAAACGGTAGCGCGTTCCCGGTGCATCGAAACGCGAATGCAGATCGAGGCGCTCGTCCGGATCGAAATAGCGCTCGTTCTGCGGCCGGATCACCGAATTGTCCTGTGGCTGGATCACGAACGCGATGCGCGGCATCACATAACGCAGCGGAATGGGTGCGGCGGTCGTATTGAAGGTGACGTCGCAGCGCGAGCGATGGCGGCCCACCGGCACGAACGGTTGCAGGTTCGGCACGTCGTAGCCGGGTTTGAAGCGCGGATAGGAAATGCACACGTTGCTACGCAAATGCACGTGCAGCACCGCACGGAAATCCTGGTACTTCGCGCGTACGCCGCCGACCCAGCGCATGATCGGCGCCACCGACTTCTGCGTCACGATGCGGGTGCGCGTGACCATCTCCGAGGTCCACTCCGTTTCGACGATGTCGGACTCGGAGGTGCCGTCGCCAATCGTATTCGCGTGCAGAAAATCGGCATGCGTGAGATCGATCAGGTTTTCGATCGAGAGTGCCGAGGTCGAATCGAAGCGCACCGTACGTTGCGTATAACCGGGCAAGCTGCCGTCGAGCGGCAAAAACGGAATGTGCGGCAGCAATTGCTCGTCGGCGTTATCCGGATTGCCGTACCACGCCCAGATATAGCCATAGCGTTCCACCACCGGATAGAAACCCAAACCGCCGGTGAACGCGCTAGCCTGCGCACGGCGCTGTTCCAGCCGCTCGGGACGAAACTCGGCGGCGAACGGCTTACCCACGTGATCCCGCCACAGAAAATACGGTTGCGAATGGACGATGCGGCGAACCGGTTTCTCCGTTACGTCACGGCTATGCGAGACCGGAAACCAGGCGTCGCGCAGATCGTAGTTGAGCGGGGTCCAGTCGCGGCGCGCGGATCTGGACGGTGTGGCGGCAGGCTCGACCGCGGCATTGGCCGTATCGGCGGCGAGTGTTTCGGTGACGGCATTCATCGTGCGATGCTCCTTGTCGAAATGGAGAACAGCTCAGGCGGCCTCGCTCACAGGCGCGCGCCGCGCGGCGCGTGCCGCGGCCAGATCGCGCGACGGCGCCACCAGCAACGCAGCCAGCGCAGCGCCGTCGATCATTTCATGGATCCGGAACGGTGCACGTGCGCGACGCCGGGCGAGATGCCAGCGCAGCGGCGCGCCGGCCACGCGAGTGTCGTGTCTGAAGCCACGCCGGCACAGGCTGGTGGTGCCACGCCGATTGACGCTGGACGCGATGTACAAGGTCACGAGCGGTGCCTCGTCCGCATCCAGCAACTCGACGCGTATCGTGCCGCCCTCAAGCGGCACCGCCGTGCGCACAATCAGCGGATGATCGATGACGAAGGCCAGCGGCAACATCCGCGTCGTCCATACCGCACCGTGATCGACCACGAGACGCCCTGCTTCCAACCGTGGATCGCCGAGGAAGAAATCAGTCATACGCACGCTGCCGAATTCGAGCAGGCATTCGGGACCGTCGAGCATCGCCGCGAGATATTCGTCGTGGGCGATATTGACCACCGCCGCGCCACTGAACTCGCTGTCCCGCGGTTGATAGTCTGCGCCCGGCAGCGGCGAGTCGTCGGGGCTGCCCTCGCCTAACCACACGTGTACGAAGGCATTGCTTTCAGCAACCCGATAGGCACGCGCACCGTAACGCGACGGCACGCGCTCGTCCTCACGCAGATTCGGAATCGTGGTGCACATCCCGGTCGTGCCATTGAAGGTCCAGCCGTGATAACCGCATTGCAGCCCCTTCTGGGTGACCGTCCCGAGCGAAAGTGGCACGCGCCGATGCGGACACCGATCCTCCAGCGCGCACAGTTCGCCCGTCGCATTGCGAAACAGCACCAGCGCCTCACCATTGCACACCACCGCGAGCGGCTTCTCGCCGTTCACCGATTCGCGAAGGGCCACCGCCCACCAGTTGCCTGTCGTCATACGCGTGTCTCCGTCTTTTTTATCGAGGCTCGCCGGCGCAGTGCAACAGGGCATCGCACCGGCTCGCGTTGCAGACTTCCTTGCGCGTTGTGTTTTTCCCCGCGCTACCGCTTCAGGCGGTGACCTGCTCGCTGACGTCGAGCTTCAGCAGCTTGATGGCGTTGCCGCTGCGGATCTTCTCGCGATCCGTTTCGGAAAGCCCGAGGCCTTCGGTCAGATCGCCGTGCTCGTACGCGCCGCCGAAATTCGTGCCGTACAGTAGGTTGTCCACACCCACCACCTCCACCACGCCGCGGCGCAAGCCAGTTGCGTGCACATCCAGGTCGAAGTAGAAGTTGGGCAGATAGTCCATCACCGGACGCTTATTGCGCGAGTCCGGCGCCATCACGCGATTGAGATCGTTCAGGCGTCCAAGCTGGAAAATCGCCATGCCACCCGCGTGCGTGATGTAGGTCTTCAAGCCGGGGAACGTATCCAGTGCGCCGCCGTTGATCAGATTCCAGAAGAACAGCGTTTCGTCGAAGCAGTCGCCAACAATCGAGGTGGTCTCGAACCTGTCGTCGGTATGCTTTTCGCCCCAGTAGATCGACTGGTTGAAGCCGTGCACCATGATCGGCGCATTGAGCTTTTCGAGTTGCTCCCACACCGGGAACAGTTCTTCGCTATGCGCTTCCAGACCATTGAAATTGGCGCCACCCACGCACACGCCCCTGGCACCGAGTTGCGTCACCGCGCGCTCGATTTCGCGTGCGGCCTCGGCCGGATTGGCGAGGTTCGCATGCGCCCAGAACGCGAAATGTTCCGGGTCCTTTGCGCAGAAGGCCGAGAGTTCGTCGTTACAGATGCGCGCGTATTCGTCGCCGAATTCGCCGGCCCAGTACATGAACGCATGCGACGGCGTGGACAGCACCAGCTTGTCGACGCCGCGCTCGGTCATCAGCTTGCGGCGCGCTTCGTGAGTCATGCGTGCAAGCAGATTCGCTTCGGCTTCGTCGTCGTCGCGCGCTTTCGACGGCTGCGTCGTGCCGAGCGAAAAATGACCCACGGTCAGGCCTTTGGTCTTCATGAATGGGCCCCAGAATTCGTGACGCTTGAGCATCGCGGGGGTGAAAAGATGGGCGTGGACGTCGATCAGCATGGGTTTTTCTCCAGGTATGGCGGGGGGATGGCTGTGTTGGGCCGTGTAGGGACGCCGTCGCTACGCGAATGTCATGCGGGCTGCGGCGTGATGTTCGAAATGCGCGCGCGGCGCGCTCTGCTCAATTAGTCCGATCTGTTCGGTCTGTTCGACCTACTGCTTCCGGCATACGGCCCATGAAACCCGCTGCGCCCTGATGAAACTGGCCGCTGCCGGTTGCTCCCGCCACCGTCACGCCGGAGTCGACGACCAGCGTGTGCGCGGTGACATGGCGCGCATCGTCACTTGCCAGGTAGACGAGCGCGGCGGCGATTTCCTCCGGCATCAGCGGCGTACCAAGCGGCGATGCCGTAGCCGCTGCGTCGAGCGCCGCTTCGAGACTGCCGCGGCCCTGCACGATCATGTTGGTGACGGTCGTACCCGGCGCCACCGCGTTGACGCGCACGCCGTGAGGCGCAAGTTCCGAGGCCGCTGATCGCGTGAGCCCGATCACACCGTGTTTGGCCGTGGTGTACGCATGCGGCCCGAGGCCGCCGATCACGCCGGCAGTACTCGCTACCGAGAGAATGCAGCCGCTCTTTTGCCGCACCATCGCCCGACCGGCATGCTTGATGCCGTAAAACACGCTATCGAGCAGCACAGCAAACGTGGCGTGCCAGGCGGCGGCGTCGGTGTCGAGGATCGAGCCGAACGCGCCCACCAACCCCGCGTTGTTCAACATGCAATCGAGTCGCCCATGCCGTTGCAACGCATGCTCGACCGCCTGAGCGACCTGTGCTTCAACGCTCACGTCGGTGCGCACGAACGAGGCATTCGCCAGTTCCCGCGCCAGAGAAGCACCGGCGTCGGCGTCGATATCGGCCAGCACCACCGTGGCGCCTTCCGCAGACATGCGCCGGGCCGTCGCCGCGCCTATGCCGCTGGCGGCACCGGTAATCAGCACGACCTGGCCTTGCAGACGTTCAGTCATTGTGTGCCCGCGCTCAAGGGATCATCAAACCGCCGTCTACCGCCAGCGTCTGTCCGGTGATGAAGTTCGCGCCGTCGCTGACGAGAAAGAGCAACACGGGTGCCATCGCCGTGTCGGGGTCCCCGAGGCGCCCGCCGAGCGGTATCTGCTGCGCCATAAAAGCGTCGTGCGCGGCGAGTTGTTCGGCATCCAGCCGGGCACGGAATTTCTCGTACATCGGGGTCCACATGGCGGGCGCCAATGCATTGACCGTGATGCGATACTTGCCCCACTCTTTGGCCGCCGTGCGAGTCCAGCCAAGCACCGCCGCCTTGGCCGCCGAATAATGCGCGAGACCCGGCACGCCCATCACGCCCGCCGCCGACGCGAAATTGATAATGTGCCCGCCATGTTCTTTCAGATGCGCGAAGGCGGCCTGATTGGTATTGAGCGTGCCGCGCGCGTTGACGTCGAACATCAGGTCCCAATCTTCCTGGGTGATCGATTCAGCCGGCGATTTACGCTCAACGCCAGCGATATTCACAAGCGCGTCGAGCCCGCCGATACGCTCCACCGCGGCGCTGAACGCGTCGTCGACCTGCGCGCGCTGGCTGACGTCGCAGCGGAAGTAGTGCGCCACGCCCGGTCCCTTTGCGGATGCCTCTGCGGCGATATTCCGGCCCGCTTCGTCATTCAGATCGAGTGCCGCCACTTTCGCGCCCGCGGTGACCAGGGCCTTTACGGCGCTCGCGCCGATACCGCTCGCTGAGCCTGTCACGATCACGCGCTTGTTCTGGATATCCATGTCTGTCTCCGTGTTTCTGTTCTGTTCGTATCGAATGCGCTATGCGCCGCCGGGGGTGGCGTGCGTCACGCCAGCTGCGCGATCAGATCTTTGGCCTGCCCGAGCAGGCGCACAGCCGACGCATGATGCTTGCTACCCAGTTCCGCCGAAGACTTGCCCGCGCAAGACCGCGCATAACTTCCCTCTAGCAGAATGCCGAGTTTGAAGCGCGCCAACACCACGTACCACTCGATCGCGGATAAGTCACGATCGCTACGCTCACGGTAGTATTCGACCAGTTCGGTGGCGCGCGGGAATCCCAGCCACGGCGTGACGCGTATCGTTCCCGCACCCTGACCTTCCGCATTCGGCCACGTGGCCACCAGCCAGCCGAGATCGAGCAACGGATCGCCGACGGTGGCCAGTTCCCAATCGATGATCGCCGCGAGTTCGGCCGAGTCGTTGCGGAACATCACGTTCGCCAGATGAAAATCGCCATGCAGGATGCCGGTGCGCGATGGCGCGGGGCGATTCGCATCGAGCCACTCCGCCACCTCGATCACACCCGGCAGCGAAGCCGGGCCGGGCCAGCCCGCGTGCACCCGGTAATGCTCCAGTTGAGCGCGCCAACGGGCGACCTGCCGCTCGAGGAAGCCCTGCGGTTTGCCGAAGTCGCCAAGACCGACCGCCAATGGATCGACTTCGCCGAGCCGCAGCAGCGCATCGACCATCGAATAGCCCATGCGTTGCTGCGCTTGCGGCTGCGCATGGAAATCCGGCAACGCCGCGGCGGAAGCGTTGAAGCCTTCCACCGGTGCCATCAGATAGAACGGTGCGCCGAGCACCGTGTCGTCGACACATGCGCCGAACAACTCTGGATGCGGCACCGCGCTGCCTGCCAATGCGCCCAATACGCGCGCCTCGCGAGCGATGGTCGCGCACACCTCCGGCCGTGCGTGCAAGGGCGGCCGGCGCAGGACGAATTCGCGTGCCCCTCGTCTGAAGCGCAACAGGATGTTTTGCGTGCCGCCCGTCAGCGGTTTCGCATCGACAATCGGTCCGCTTTCGAGTGGCTGCGCATCCATCCATTGCGTGAGCCGCTCGAGGTCCACGGCAGCTTGCCAGGCGGATTTCGTCATCACGTACTCCTGTGAGCAGTTAGCCGAGCGCCGCGCGGAATTTCCGCTCGGCTGCCGCGGCCGCGGTCGGCCGGTGGTAGGCGGGGAACAGGTTCGCGCACGGCTCGTAGTCACGCAGCACCTGTTTGGCGACGGTGACCTTGTGCACCTCGGTCGGACCGTCGGCGAGACCCATCTGGAAGGCGCGCGAGATCATGCCGGCGAAGGGCATTTCCGAAGAAGCGCCGATCGAACCATGCACATGCAGCGCGCGCGCCGCGATGTCGTGCAGCACCTTCGGCATCGCGGCCTTCACCGCGGCGATGTCCTTGCGCACTTTCTGGTAATCCTGATAGCGATCGATGCGCCACGCGGTGCGCATCACGAGCAAGCGGAACTGCTCCAGTTCGAGCCACGAGTCCGCGATCTTTTCCTGCACCATCTGCTTGTCGGCGAGCACGCTGCCCTGAGTGTGGCGTGACAGCACGCGCTCGCACAGGGCGTCGAGCGCTTTCTGCGCCAGACCGATGGTGCGCATCGCGTGATGCACGCGGCCGCCGCCGAGCCGCACCTGGGCGACCACGAAGGCCTCGCCGGGCGCGCCGAGCATGTGGTCGGCCGGCACCCGCACCTGATCGAAGGCAAGATACGCATGCGTCGCTTCGGGTTCATCGGCCATCCCGACATTGCGCAAAATACTCAAGCCCGGTGTGCCCGCCGGCACGATGAACATCGACATGCCCTTGTAGGCGGAAACGTCGGGATCGGTAATCGCCATCACGATGAAAAAGTCCGCGAACCGCGCGTTCGACGCAAACCATTTCTGCCCGGTGATCACCCAGTCGTTACCGTCGCGCGCCGCACGGGTCGTGAAAACCTTCGGATCGGCGCCGCCTTGCGGTTCGGTCATCGCGAAACAGGAAACGATATCGCCCGCCAGCAACGGCGCGAGATAACGCGCCTTCTGTGCTTCTGTGCCGTAATGCGCGAGAATTTCCGCATTGCCCGAATCGGGCGCCTGGCAGCCGAATACGATCGGCGCGAACAGCGCGCGGCCCAGAATCTCGTTGATCAGCGCGAGCTTGACCTGCCCATAGCCCGGGCCGCCGAGTTCGGGACCGAGGTGGCACGCCCACAGCTGGCGGTCCTTCACCTGCTGCTGCAGCGGCTTCACGAGAATCTGAAACTTCGGGTCGTGGATATTCCACGGGCTGCCCAATACATGTTCGAGCGGTTCGACTTCGTCGCGCACGAACTGCTCGATCCAGTCGAGTTCGGCCTGAAAGTCAGGATCGGTTTCAAAGTCCCAGGACATGCGATTCCTCTTCGAGGTAAGCGTGCGGATAAGAGTCAGGCGAGCAACATGCCGCCGTCGAGCAGCAAGGTCTGGCCGAGCATGTACGCGGACAGCGGCGACGCCAGAAACAGTGCGCCACCGGCCATGTCCCCGGGCGTGCCGAGGCGGCCGAGTGGAATGCGCCGCAGCGCGCCTTCGAGCCGCTTCGGATCGGCGGTCGTCACGCGCGTGAGCTTGGTTTCCACAAGCCCGGGCGCGATGCCGTTCACGCGAATGCCGTCGCGTGCCCACGCTTCACCTAGCGTGCGAGTCAAACCAAAGGCGCCGGTTTTCGACGCGTTGTATGCGGGGTTGCCGCGCGTCGAATGAAAGGCTGCTGCCGAGCTGACGATGATCATCGCGCCGCGCGCCGCTTTCAACGGTTCGAAGCAATGGTCCGCACACGCCATCAGGCTGGTGAGGTTGATATCGAGCACTTTTTTGAAGCCCGGCGTCTTGAACTCCTGACGGTCGTATAACACCGTGCCTTGCGCCTGCACGAGCACGTCGAGCCTGTCGAACGGCAGTTCACAGCGTTCGATATTGGCCGACTCCGACACGTCCACCTGGGCGTATTGCAGCCCCTTCAGATTCGAATCGGTCGAGTCCGCGTAATCGGATACCGAAGCGCGCGTGCCCCACACATGCACCGTCGCGCCGCGTTGCAGGAACGCTTGGGCAATACCGTTACCGATACCGCTCGAGCCGCCCACCACCAGCACGTTCTTGCCGGTGAAATCCAGTTCGTTCATTGTGCTTGTCTCCGTGACGCTCAAATATGGCGCTCAAATACGCGTGATGCCCTGATTGACCAGCTCTTCGATGTGTTGCGCGCCGAAACCCAGCATCCCCAGCACCTCGCGGCTGTGCTCGCCGAGCGCGGGCGGCGCCCGTTCAATGACGAGCGGCAAATCGTCGAAGTCCCACAGCGCGCCGATCTGCTGCAGCGAGCCATAGACGGCGTGGCCATACGTAGCGTGCAACCCGGCGGCGGCATGGTCGGCACTGTCGAGGAAGGCGTCGCTTTGCGATTCCAAAGCGGGCTCGGCGGGTACGTCCGCTGCATGCAATGTGGCCAGCGCCGCTGTGACGTCGAGTGCGGCAAGCGCGGCTTCGGGCTCCTTGCCGGCGATACGCGTGAAGGCGTCGCCTTCCGTCTCGCTTAGCGCGGCCACGGCGATCCACCCATCCTTGCAGCGATAGAGGCGATGCGTCGGCGCGATGCCGTGCTGGCCCGCGTCGAGATGCGCCATCGGCGTCAAGGCGCGCTCCCGATCGATCACGACGGTTTCGCTCGCGGTCATCGTCATCGCACCAAGCAGCGACGAGGCGACGGCCTGTCCCTGGCCGGTCCGCATGCGCGCGAGATGCGCGAGCAACACCGCGAACACCGAGGACAAAGCCGCCAGATGATCGCCGACGCCAAAGCGCAGCCAGCTCGGCGGATTTCCCTCGCCGCCCGATTCCGTTTCCCAGCCGACCGCCGCCTGCATCAACTGATCGAAACCGGGCCAATCGGCACGCGGGCCTTGGGGACCATATGAGCTGACGTGCGCGCAGACGAGCGTCGGCTTGATGGCCCGCAACTGCTCGGGTGCGATGCCGAGCTTGCGCGCCGCCGGCAGGCGCACGTTGTGGTGCACGATGTCAGCCCAATTCGCAAGCGCTTCGATGACCGGTTTGCTGCCTTCGGCGCCGAGCTTCAGTGCGAGCCCGCGCTTGCCGCGCTGCGTGCCGGCGAAGGCGCGCTCGAGCCGTCGCATTGCGTCGCCCGTGGGCGGCTCGACCTTGATGACGTCGGCACCGAGATCGGCAAGCACCATGCAGGCAAACGGACCGGCGAGATAGGCGCCGAGGTCCAATACCTTGAGGCCGTCGAGCGGAGGCCGGGATGCCGGTGACGCGGCGCCTTCCGTATGCGGCCTGCTAGTAGCGCCTGAATCCGCGCGCGCGATGGCGCTAAAGCGATTCTTGTCCGCCCAGCCGATATCGCGTGCTGCGGCCGGTGCTTGCAAAGGTCCGCGCACACGTGCCGGCGGATCGACGTGATACGCTGGTCCGGGTTGGAACGTCCTGCCGAAAACCGGATCGTCCACGCCGACCACATAACCGTTAAGCCGCGCCTGTTCGTCGTCGTAAATCTCGCCGAATGGCGCGGCGATCTGCGCGGCGACGTCGTGCGCCCAGAAATGTTCGACCCAGTCCTGCGCGTTGCGCGTAGCGATGATTTCCCGGTTCGCGCCGAAGTTGGGCGCGACATGGCTCGGCGGCCATTGCGCATTGGCGCGCGCCACCTCGTCCGGGCCCATCGCGGCAAGCGCTTCGGCCATCCATGGAGCAGCGTCGGGCGAGTAATGCACGTGAATCCAGCGGCCGTCCGCGCAGCGATGCAGCGGAATCGGCACGCTCTTGTCGAGCCCCTTGGCAAACACGGGTGTGGGCTGCGCGGCGCGCGACCAGTGCATCGTCATCGGTACAAGCGCGGCTTGCGCGAGACTCGTATGTGCAATGCCGCCCTGCCCGTCGCGTTCACGCGCGATCAGCCGCGCCATGACGCCAACCGCGCTCAGCCAGCTCGCGATCCAGCTGGCAAACGGCATGCGGATAAATACCGGACCAGGCCGATGCCCGGGTTGTTCATCAAGAATGCCTAGACGCGCCAGCACCAACGTCTCTCGTACAGGCGCGTCGGCGAGTGCATGACGGCGCGGCCAGCCGCCCACGCTCGCGACGACCAGCGCCGGATAGCGTTGCCGCAATTGCGCGTCGTCCAGCGACCATACGGCGGCTTCGGCGGGCGTGAGGTCGTGGACCAGCACGTCGGCATCCGGCAGCAAGCTGTCGAGCATGCTTCGTTGCGTGTCGAGGTCGCGATCGGTCACGCGGCGCTTGCCGCGATCGAGCACATGAAAGAGTGCCGCGTCGCGCTCGGCCTCATCGCGTGGGCGCTCGATTTTCACGACGTCCGCGCCGGCTTCAGCGAGATACAACGCGGTGGCGCTGCCTGCTAGGCCCGTGGCGAAGTCGATCACCTTCAGACCGGCTAACAGCGCTGGTTGCGTGCTTTGCGCCCGTTGCGCGGCGTCGGCTTGGGCGGCGCTCATGCTTCGACCTCCTGCACTACCGGCCGCACGATCCTGCTGCGCAATACGCCGATACCCTCCACCTCCAGTTCGACCACATCGTCCGGCTTCAGATAACGGAGCTGTTCAAGTCCGCAGCCGTTGCCGACCGTGCCTGAACCCAGAAACTCCCCCGGATGCAACGTCTCGGAGCGCGAGATATGGGCGATCACGTCCTCGAATTGCCAGCGCATGTCGCGCGTGTTGCCGCGGCCCCATTCCTCGCCGTTGACGCGCGCGATCATGGTCAGGTCGTACGGGTCGCCCAGTTCGTCCGCGGTGACGAGGCACGGGCCCATTACGTTCGCCGTATCGAAGTCCTTGCCTTTGGCCGGCCCGAGCATGCCGCCCATTTCGGTGGCCTGGGCGTCGCGCGCGCTGATGTCGTTGAAGATCGTGTAGCCGTAGATGTGCGCGCGCGCATTCTCGCGCGAGACATCTTTCGCGCGCTGGCCGATGTAGCAGCCGAACTCCAGTTCGAAGTCGAGCAGCTTGCTATAGGCCGGCCAGATCACGTCGTCGTCGGGGCCGATCACCGCGAAGCGGTTGCACTTGTAGTAGACCGGCTGACGGTTGAAGGTGTCGATCACGCGATCGTCGGCGCGCGTGTTCATCGCCTTCAGCGTCGCTTCCGGGTCGGGCGTACGCAAGGCGCGCGCACGACGCGCCGCGGCGAAGCTCTGCCGCAGGTGCAGTTCGAAGCACGAGCAGTCGCGCATCTGTGTGGGCGGCTGAATCGGCGCGAGCAGCTTCACGGCACTGCGTTCGCACACCGCGTCGGCGGGCGCGCGGGCCAGCAGAGCGCGCGCTTCTTCGAGCAAGGGCGCGCCGCCCGTCAGCAATGCCTGCACGCTCGCCAACGCGACGCTGTCGCCGCCGCGCACGATGCGGCTCGCCTCGCGCAAATCGAGTACCGCCTGATCGTTGTCGAATAGTGCACCCGAGCGCTGCACGCCGTCGGCCAATTGGAAAGTGACGAGTCTCATCGAGTGGTCCCTGCTTGAAGGGATGAATCGGACGCAGCGGCGGCGATGCCCGGCATGTCTCGCCGCAGGACTACCGGCAGGCCGCCGTGGGTGCGTTTGCTCATCCAGTGGGACAAGGCCGCGTCCATGTAATCGGCGTGGCCGGGAAACCAGCCGGCGAGCGCTTCCGCGAGTTCACGCGCGACCTGGCAGGCGGCGCCGTCGCGCAGCATCTGTACAACTTCGCGCACCGAGCGCAGAACCGCCGCGTGTTCGTCCGCGTGACACCGGGCGGCGGGAAAGCTCGTGTCCTGCATCCACTGCTCTTCCTGCTCGAAATGAGCGACCGCATGATTTTCGAAAGCCGCGAGCGTCTCAGGTAAGGACGCCTCGTCGCATTGCTGCAATGCGGCGACGCATTCGACGAACTCATGATGCGTCT
Source organism: Burkholderia sp. OK233 (assembly GCF_900230185.1). Classification (GTDB taxonomy): domain Bacteria; phylum Pseudomonadota; class Gammaproteobacteria; order Burkholderiales; family Burkholderiaceae; genus Paraburkholderia. The sequence goes on along the minus strand of NZ_OCSR01000001.1, from coordinate 4,910,749 downwards.
CGTCCATGGGCGCAAAGCCGAGCAGGAAACTGTCGTTCCAGCTCAGCGTGGCGCCGGGCTGCCGCTGTCTATTCTGATCGGGAGAAAGTGTGGCGCCCATTACACACGCCCCGCTACGGGCAGACACGCGCCGGTCACCGCGCTGGCATCGTCCGACAACAGGAACGCGATCACCGCGGCAAGCTGGTCCGCCGCGACCCAGCGCGACGTATCGGCGTCCGGCATAGCCGCGCGATTCGCGGGCGTATCGATGATGCTCGGCAGCACCGCATTGACGGTGACGTTCCGATCTTTCAGTTCTTCCGCGAGCGCTTCGGTGAGCCGCGCGACGCCTGCCTTCGACGCCGCGTACGCGCCCATGCCCGCACCGGCCTTCAGGGCGGCCAACGCGCCGACGTTCACGATGCGTGCGCTCTTCTCGCGCAGCAGATAAGACAGGACTTCATGCGAAGCGATCGCCGCCGTGCGCACGTTCATCGCGTAAAGGCGGTCCCACGTTTCGATGCTGCCCGACTCCAGCGTTTCCCACGCAAAGCCACCCGCGATGTTGACCAGCGCATCGATACCGCCGAGCCGCTCGTCGATCTGTCCAAACGCGTTCGCGGTACTGGCAGCATCGCCAAGATCGACACCGCCGAATGCTGCTTCGACACCGTCGATCGCCACGCTTGCAGCGCGATCCACCAGCGCGACGCGCGCACCGCGCGCGCTCAGTTCTGCGCCGACCTGGCGCCCTAGCGCGCCAAGACCGCCCGTGACGATGACCCTGCGATGGATAAGTTGATTGGTCGGCATAAGAACGCCTGTCTCCTGTGTTTGACCGGGCTTCTGAGTGATTTCCCTGGCGGGAAAACCCTGCACCGTTCTCGCTAATTTAATACATTTTTCGCGTTTCTGTTCATATATTATGGCGACATCAACATACGGTCAACTGCCAGGCAATACGAAATCAACCGCATCCATGCTGAGAAAACTTCCTCTTCTGACTGCTGAAACCGCGCCGTTCTGGCAAGGCGGTGAACATGGCCTGCTCAACGTCTACCACTGCGATGCGTGCCGTCATCTGTTTCATCCGCCCGCGCCGCGCTGCCCGCGCTGCATGTCGTCGCACGTCGGCGCGAAGCCAGTCTCGGGACGCGGCAAGGTGGTGAGTTTCACGATTAATCATCAGGCATGGCTGCCCGAACTTCCGGTGCCGTATGTCGTAGCGATCGTCGAACTCGCGGAGCGCGAAGGGCTGCGTTTCGTCACGAATATCGTCGGTGGTGAAGTCGGCGACGTGCATATCGGCATGCCGGTGCGCGTGAAATTTGAACAGCAGGAAGACGTGTGGCTGCCGCTCTTCGAAGCCGATCCCGAACGGAGCGTGGCATGAGCGACAACCTGTTCGAGAAGAACGTGGCGATCAGCGGCATCGGCCAGTCGGAAGTGGGCCGCCCTTCGAACCGCACGGCGATGCAGTTGAGCGTGGACGCAGCGCTCGAAGCGATTGCCGATGCGGGCCTCACTCGCGAGGACATCGATGGAATTTCGTGCTGGCCCGGCGACAACGACAACGGCAACCCGTTCTCGCCGGTGGGCCCGAATGCGCTGATGAATGTGCTCGGCCTGAAGGTGAACTGGTATGGCGCGGGCTACGAAGGACCCGGTCCGCTCACGGGTCTGGTGAACGGCGCGATGGCGATCGCCGCCGGTTTGTGCAAACACGTATTGGTGTTTCGTACCATTACCGAGGCGAGCGCGCGCCTCAAAAGCAAAACTGCGAGCGCCCTCACCAACAAAACGGTGGGCCGCGACGGCAGCTATTTCTGGCAGTGGTACACGCCCTTCAATGTCGTCTCCGGCATCAACCTGATGGCGCTGTATGCGCAACGTCACTTTCACGAGTACGGCACGACGCCCGAGCAACTTGCACAGATTCCGCTGACCTGTCGTGCCAACGCGATGCTTAACCCAAAAGCGGTGTTTCGCAATGCGATGACGATGGACGACTACCTCGCGTCGCGCATGATCTCCACGCCGCTGCGCATGTTCGATTGCGACGTGCATTGCGATGCGTCCACGGCCATCGTGCTGTCACGCGCCGACCTTGCGCGCACCGGGCCGAATGCGCCGATCCGGCTCGAAGCCTTCGGCTCCGCGCTGCATCAGCCGTGGTCATGGGATCAGATTTCGTTGACGGAGATGGCCTGCTTCGACGTCGGACGCATGCTGTGGTCGCGCACCGATCTGAAGCCGAAGGACGTCGGCAATGCGCAGCTCTATGACGGCTTTTCGATCCTGACGATGTTATGGATGGAAGGACTCGGCCTTTGCCCGCGCGGCGAGAGCGGCGCGTTTGTCGAAGGCGGCCAGCGTATTGCGCGTGACGGCCCCTTGCCGTTGAACACCAACGGCGGCCAGCTGTCCGGCGGACGTACGCACGGCCTCGGCTACGTACACGAAGCCTGCACGCAGTTGTGGAACCGAGGCGGCGAACGCCAGATCGCGCCGCACGAGGTGGCGATTGCCGCTGCGGGCGGTGGACCGCTCGGCGCCAGTGTGCTGCTGGTCAAGGAATGACGCGGCTCAGTTTAAGGCCGATGCTGCAGCCAACCGCGCGGCATCCCAGGGCATCTACCGAGTTATCCGAATCAATCTATATGTAGAATTATTTTCTGTATGTGGAATATCACACCCGCAACGAACTGCTTCCCAGGTGCGTTTTGCGCGCACAGTGACCGCTTGCCGATCCGTAAAGGAACCGCCGATGTCCTCCTCTGATTCGTCTCAATCCGCCGCCATCGACCTTACCGAATTCCGCGCCGGCTGGCGCCCCGTGCTGATGGCAATGCTAGGGCTCGGCGTGGCCGCCAACGCTTCGCTGCTGTATGCGTTCGGTTCGCTGGTGATTCCGCTGCAACATGCATTCGGCTGGAACCGCGGTGAATTGCAACCGGCGATCAGCTTTCTGTTCGGTGGAGCGGTGATCGGCGCGCAAATCGTCGGCTGGCTCAACGAACGCTATGGGATGCGGCACGTGACGATCGCGTCGCTTATCGGGCTCGCTGTCGTCTACGCGTTGATGTCGCTGATGCAGGTGATGGGCCACTCGATCGGCTGGCTCTATCTGATGTGCACGCTGCTGCCGATCGCCGGCATGGGCACGATGCACATCACGTGGACGCATCTGGTCAATCTGTGGTTCGAGCGCAATCGCGGCCTGGCACTTGCCGTCATGCTATCGGGCACAGGCCTCTCGGCAATTCTGATTCCGTCGGCGGTGACGTGGGTGATCGGCCGCTGGAACTGGCAAGCCGCGTTTCTTTTACTGGCGGCGCTGCCGTTGATTCTGGTGTTGCCGCTTGTGCTGATGTGGTTGCAGACGCCGGCCGGGCAAGACGCACCTGCGGGACGTGGTGAGCGTACCGCGGGTCATCACGCGGCGCCGCCGGTGCGGACGCACACGGGGCTCGCGTTCCGCGACGCGATTGGTTCGGCGCGCTTCTGGACGCTCAACATCGCCCTTTCACTCGTCGTGGCTGCGACCGTCTCGATGGTCAGCAACACCGTGCCGCTTCTGCGCGACAAAGGGCTCTCAGCGGCCGAAGCCAGTCATATTTTCGGCAGCTTCGGGCTCTCGCTGATCGGTGGCCGACTGCTCGTCGGCTATCTGATCGACCGTTTGTGGGCGCCCGCGGTCGCCGCCGTCGCGCTGGCCATGCCCGCCTTGGGCTGTCTGCTGCTGTCCACCACCAGCGCCGATCACGCCGCCACGCTCGCGCTTGCCACGCTTTTGATCGGCCTGGGTGCCGGCGCCGAATTCGACATTGCCGCGTATCTGATGGCGCGTTACTTCGGCATGCGCGACTACGGGCGGCTGTTCGGCGTGCACGTCGCGCTGATCACCATCGCATCCGCATTGGCACCGTGGCTGTTCGGCCGGATCTACACCGTGACCGGCTCATACACGACGATGCTGTCGATCTGCGGCGCCGCCTTTCTGCTCGGCGCAATCACGCTGCTGCCGCTCGGCCGTTACCCGAAATTTGATTCGCTGAATCTGGCTTGATTACTCGTACTCTCGATCCTCTCATGTCATTGAATAACGTTGTCATCGTCGGTGCGGGCCAGGCCGGTTATCAGACCGGGGCCTCGCTGCGGCAGGAAGGTTTTGAAGGCCGTATCACGCTGATCGGCGACGAGCCCGGTGTGCCCTACCAGCGTCCACCGTTGTCGAAGGCTTACCTGCTCGGCAAGATCGGCGCCACGGCGCTGCGCTTTCGCACTCACGAATGGTTCGAGCAGCAGCGTCTTGAGCGGGTCGAAGCGCGGGTCACGCGGATCGACCGCGAGACGCAGCGCGTGGAACTGGCGAGCGGCGAGCGTGTGCCGTACGACCATCTGGTGCTCGCCACGGGCGCACGCAACCGAGTTCCGCCCATCGAGGGAATCGAACTCGACGGCGTATTCGGCATCCGCACGCTGGAGCATGCCGATGCGCTCGCGCCGCGTGTGGCGGCCGCGCGCGACGTGGTCGTGATCGGCGCCGGCTTCATCGGTCTCGAATTCGCGGCCGTAGCGGCGGCCAAGGGCCTATCGGTCCACGTGGTCGAACTCGGCACGCGGCCGATGGCGCGCGCCCTCTCCAGGCATATGTCGACGCTGTTCAGCGCCGCGCATACCGGCTGGGGCGTGAAGTTCGACTTTGGGCAAACCGTCGCGCGGCTGGTGAGCGACAACGGCCGCGTAGTAGGCGCAGAAACAGGCGACGGCCGACGCTTGCCTGCACAATTAGTGGTCTATGGAATCGGCGTGCTTCCCAACACCGACCTGGCCGCAGAAGCCGGCCTCGCGGTGCAGAACGGCATCTGCGTCGATCAGCATCTTCTGACCAGCGACGCGTCGATCTCCGCGATCGGCGACGCCGTCAGTTTTCCCTCGACGTGGAGCGGCGCGTCGATTCGACTGGAGTCAGTGCAAAATGCCGTAGACCAGGCGCGCAACGTCGCAGCGCGCCTGATGGGCAAGCCCGCGCTATATAGTGCGCTGCCGTGGTTCTGGAGCGACCAGGGCGACCTGAAGCTCCAGATCGCTGGGCTGTCGGATGGACACGACGAAACGGTGCTACTGGGTTCGAGCGAGACCCGGCAACTGAGTGTGCTGTGTTTCCGGCAAGGCGCCTTGATCGCGGTGGAATCGTGCAACCGCCCCGGCGACCATATGGCTTCGCGCAAACTGCTGGCCCGCACTGCATCATTGACGGTGGAACAAGCAGCGGCGCCTGGTTTCGATCTGAAGGAATTCGAAGCGGCGACGCGCGAACTTGCCTGAACGCGGCGCGCATCACAATCATGCGCACAACGCGGGGGAGGTCCGATGAGGGCAATCACATTAGCATGTGCCGTCTTGTGTATGCCCATTTCTGCGATCTTCTCCGCGCAAAAGTCAAATGCGGATCAGGCGCAACAGATCCAACAGGCCAAGGATTGTGCGAGCGGCCACGCAGGACGCTACGAAATCAATGAGTTTCTGGACAACACCTCACGCGTCGCCGATGGCCGCCTGGTCAAACAGATCGACGTGCCGCAAGCACGTTGCTATCCTCACTGCGCGAACAACCAGACCGATAGCTACGTCTATCGCATCAACGATGCAAGTGGCGACGACCTCGCCCGTCCCATTGCTCGCGCCGAGGGCTTAGCCGCCGGCACGGCGCAACCGTTTTACTCCCTGCAACAGGCTGACGCCACCACCTTGCAACTCACAGTCCGCACCCAGGGCGCGGCCCAGACCTGGTACGTGGAAGCCGACAAGCTCAAGCGCGTCGTCACGTCGAGCAAGGAAATCACCGATCACGACAGCGTGTCGTACAACGACCCGTTCTTTGTCGTGTTTGATCACGCCACGTTGCCGACGCTGTTCGTCACAGTCGACGAAGGCTCGGTCGAGCTTACGGCAAGCGAGCTGGATTCGAATCTGCTGCCAGTCTGGCTGACCGAGCCGATCGCACCGCAGCGCGTCGATGAGTTGGTGATATACACACTGAAAGTGGTGAAACCCGGCTGCCGGTAAGCCTGCTGCATTTTCCGCAGGCTGGCCGTCCGTTAGCAGCTTGACCTCGGTTGCCGCAGCCCTGAACATGACGCGGGACCAAACTTCCTGGCTGCAATGCTTCCACGATTCGAAATCCGCCCAGGCTGCTTCCAGCGCGGTGTCCGCGTGCTACGTCGTGGCTTTTGCGGTGTAGCCAACGATCTTGCCTGGATTCGACGGATTGTCGTCGAGACTGGTTTCGCTTCGCTCTGTACACGCTCGTCTTTGATCATCAGCGGATAGGTCCGACCAAGCTCCGAACGCCTTCTTCAAAGCCTGCCTATGGAGACCCCCGCAAATCTCGTAGAGAACATCGAAAATATTGATTTTCCGATTCATGCTATTTGCTAGACTGAATGGACCGGGTATCTCTTCATTCGGAGCACATAACATGGCCATGCATTTCGATCTCGTTGATCTTCGTCTCATCACATGTATTGCCGAGACGGACAGCTTGACCCGTGGTGCCGAGCGGTTTCATATGTCCGTACCCGCTGCCAGCACCCGGATCAAGAATCTGGAAGAAAGCATGGGGACCAAACTGCTGTATCGGACCAGCCAAGGCGTCACCCTCACGCCACCGGGCCAGGCGTTCCTACACCACGCCCGGCTCGTCCTGTCGCAGCTTGAGCAGTTGCGCGGCGACATGCAGGAGTACGCGCGCGGTATCAAAGGTCATGTGCGAATCTTTGCGAACACGACTGCCACCACTGAATTTCTTCCCAACGACCTGCGTGACTTTCTCGCCGAACACCCCGACGTGAACGTCGAGCTTCGCGAACGGTTGAGCCATGACGTGGTGCGCGCGGTCAGTGAAGGCACTGCGGACGTTGGGATAGTCGCCGGCAACGTCAGGCCCGAATCTCTGCAAGTCCTGCCGTACCGCTCAGACCGGCTCATATTGGCGGTCTCGAATTCGCACCCCCTCGCCGGAAAGACGTCCATTCCATTTGAAGAGGCGAGCGGGTTTGACTTCGTCGGAATGCCCGAAGCTAGCGCGATTCATACCTTTCTGAACCGCGTAGCAAGCGACATGCACAAGAAACTTCAGGTGCGAATTGAAGTAGGTAATTTCGAAGCGCTGTGCCGAATGATCGAGGCCAACGTCGGGATCGGCGTGCTGCCTTGCTCGTCAGCGGTACGCTACGTGAAAACCATGAATATCCGGCTCGTTGAAATCGAGAACGACTGGGCGACGCGCAATCTGCTGATCTGCGTGCGCAACCTTGACCTGTTGCCGTCTTTCGCGCGGGAGCTGGTCGACCTCCTCACGCAGAAGTGCAAAACCGATCATCAGCCCCAGCTGGCCTGAACGTCAGCAGTTAGTCTGCGTTTAAAGCCCTCTTCTCCAGACACAAATTGTAGTCAGCGGGCGGGTGCGTCAATCTAGCGTGAACGACGCTACCCGACGCCCCCATGACTGCTGAACTCGACTACCTGCGCACCTGGATCGGCCGCACACAGGCCGAGCACGAATTCGTCTCGCCACGTCTCGCTCAACAACTCGCTGCGACGCTGGACTATGAAGACGTCCCGCGTGCCGGCTCTCCGTTGCCTCCGCTGTGGCACTGGGCGTTGTTTCCTCACATTGTTTCGCAGTCGCAGGTCGGCGCGGACGGACATCCGACACGCGGTGGGTTCCTGCCGCCAGTGCCACTGCCCAGACGCATGTGGGCGGGCAGCCGCGTCCGGTTCGAGCGTCCACTTGTGGTCGGCAGCGAAGTCACCAGGACGTCGCAGATTCTTGACGTCGCCTCCAAGGAAGGGCGCACCGGAAAGCTCGTGTTTGTGCGTCTGCGTCACGAACTGGAAGATCTCGAAGGTCCACTGATTTCCGAAGAACAGGACGTTGTGTACCGCGAGTCCGCGGCGACGGCATACACCGCGGCAACCGGCCCGACCGCGCCGGCGGAGTTCAACTGGAAGCGGGAGATCATGCCCGACCCGGTCCTGCTCTTCCGCTACTCCGCAGATACCTTCAACGGCCACCGCATCCACTATGACCGCACCTACGCCCATGAGCAGGAAGGCTATCCGGCGCTGATCGTTCACGGACCACTGACTGCGACGTTGCTGATCGACCTCGTCCGGCGCAGTGTCCCAGGTGAGTCGATAGCTTCTTTCTCATTCAAAGCGGTCAACCCGCTGTTTGACCAGGCCCCGTTTCATCTCTACGCGGCCCGTGCCCCCGGATCGACCGAGGTAAAGCTTTGGGCGGCCAATTCCGATGGCGTGTTGTGCGTCAATGCCGAGGCGACACTAACGGCACCCGCATATATTTTTCAAAAATGAACTCTGAGGAGTAGAGACAAGTGCTGGCCAACGTTGACCCCTATCAGGACATTCGCGAAGCGGTTCGCGATCTGTGTTCCAACTTCCCCGCCGAGTATTTCCGCAAGATCGACGAGGAACGCGCCTACCCTGAGACATTTGTGCAAGCTCTAACCGACGCCGGTTGGCTTGCGGCCCTCATCCCGCAGGAATATGGCGGCTCCGGGCTCGGACTGACCGAAGCTTCGGTGATCATGGAAGAGATCAACCGCAGCGGCGGCAATTCCGGTGCGTGTCACGGGCAGATGTACAACATGGGGACACTGCTCAGGCACGGCTCGGCAGAGCAAAAGACCAGGTACCTTCCGGAAATCGCCAGCGGAAAGTTGCGGCTTCAGTCGATGGGCGTGACCGAGCCGACAACAGGCAGCGACACCACCAAGCTCAAGACGACCGCGGTTCGCAAAGGCGACAGGTACGTCGTCAACGGTCAGAAGGTGTGGATCTCCCGGATCCAGCATTCCGATCTCATGATCCTGCTTGCGCGGACCACGCCGATCGATCAGGTAGCGAAGAAATCTGAAGGCATGTCGATATTTCTGGTCGACCTGCATCAGGCAATCGGCAAGGGCATGACTGTTCGCCCTATCCCGAACATGGTGAATCACGAGACTAACGAACTCTTTTTCGACAACCTCGAGATCCCCGTCGAAAACCTGATCGGTGAGGAAGGCAAAGGCTTCAAATACATCCTCGATGGTCTGAATGCCGAGCGGACACTGATCGCTGCTGAATGTATCGGCGACGGCTACTGGTTCCTCGACAAGGTCTGTAAGTACGTCAAGGAACGCGTCGTCTTCGGCCGCCCGATCGGACAGAACCAGGGCGTGCAGTTTCCGATCGCCCGTGCGCACGTCAACGTCGAAGCGGCAAGCTTGATGCGCTACAAGGCCTGCGAGCTTTTCGACGCCAGGCAGCCCGCCGGCGCGCAAGCCAACATGGCCAAACTGCTCGCCGCGGACGCTTCATGGGAGGCTGCGAATGCGTGCCTGCAGTTCCACGGCGGCTTCGGATTTGCGAACGAATACGACGTCGAACGCAAATTCCGCGAGACACGGCTCTATCAGGTCGCACCGATCTCGACCAATCTCATTCTTTCGTATGTCGCCGAGCATCTGCTCGGACTGCCGCGCTCTTTCTAAGGGGAAGGACATGAAACCGCTGGACGGCGTGAAGGTCATTACCCTCGAACACGCGATTGCAGCACCATTTTGCACCCGTCAACTTGCGGATCTTGGCGCCCGCGTGATCAAGATCGAACGCCCTGGTGTCGGTGACTTCGCCCGTGCCTACGATGAGCGCGTGCACGGCATGGCCTCGCACTTTGTATGGTGCAACCGATCGAAAGAGAGTCTCACGCTCGACGTCAAGGCCCCGCAGGCACAGGGTATTTTCGAGGGCCTGCTTGAGGACACCGACGTGCTGGTGCAGAACCTGGCACCCGGCGCCGCAGCGCGACTGGGTCTGTCGTATGAAGCGTTGCATGACAGGTATCCCCGCCTGATTGTCTGCAACATCTCCGGTTACGGATCCGATGGTCCCTACCGGGACAAGAAAGCCTACGACCTGCTGATCCAGAGTGAGTCCGGGTTCCTGTCGATTACCGGCGGTCCGGATTCACCGGCCAAAGCTGGCTGTTCCATTGCTGACATCGCTGCAGGGATGTACGCCTACACGAATATCCTCTCCGCGCTTCTGCAACGATCGAAGACCGGCTTGGGACGGGAAATCGACGTCTCGATGCTCGAGAGCATGGTGGAGTGGATGACGTATCCCCTTTACTACGCGTTCGATGGCGCATCCCCGCCACCTCGAGCCGGCGCCGCTCACGCGACCATCTACCCCTATGGCCCCTTCCCCGCCGGCGATGCAAAGACAGTCATGCTGGGACTGCAGAACGAGCGTGAATGGGGTGTCTTCTGCTCACAGGTTCTGCTGGAACCCGAGCTCGCCATCGATCCTCGTTTCAGTTCCAACTCAAAGCGTGTAGCAGCACGCGAGGAACTACGCGAAATCATTGTCGCCGCATTCAGCAAACTGACTTCGGAAGAAGTCATCAGTCGGCTGGATAGCGCGCAGATCGCCAACGCGCGAATGAATGATATGCCCGATGTGTGGTCGCATCCGCAGCTTAAGGAACGCAATCGCTGGGTGAATATTGATTCCCCTGCCGGCTCCATTCCCGCCTTGCTGCCACCAGGCGCCCGCACTGCATCCGACGTTCGACTGGATGCTGTGCCCGCGTTAGGCCAACACACTGAAGCCCTTTTAAATGAACTTGGCTTTACGGCAGATGCCATCCGCGAGCTTCGTGAAGCGGCCGTGATCTAACTTCCCAGTTAAGGTAAGCCTGTTATGAGCAACACACAGATTCTTGCTTCGTTTGCAGCCAATCTCAAGTTTGATCAGATCCCCAAGGACGTGGTGGCACGCACGGAAGACCTCTTCCTTGACTGGTTCGGGTCCGCACTGGCTGGCCGCGAAGCGCGCCCCGTCGAGACGATCCAGAAGTACGCATTCGAATTCGGACCACAGTCTGGTCCCTGCGAAGTACTGATCTCTCGCCGAACCACCAGCGCGCTCTTCGCGGCAATGATCAACGCCGCCGCATCGCACTTTGCCGAACAGGACGACCTGCACAACAGTTCGGTCCTGCACCCGGCAACCGTCGTCTTCCCCGCAGCATGGGCCGCCGCGCAAGCGCTTGGCAGAAGTGGCAAAGAGTTCATCGCTGCATCAGTCGCAGGCTATGAAGTGGGCATCCGCGTCGGCGAATTCCTCGGCCGGTCGCACTACAGGATTTTTCATACTACCGGTACGGTCGGGACGATCGCGGCTGCAGCAGCGGTCGGTAATCTTTTGCGATTGAGCGACGAGCAGATGGTGAATGCGTTTGGCTCCGCCGGCACCCAGGCAGCCGGACTCTGGGAATTTTTGAAAGACGCCGCGGATTCCAAGCAACTGCATACGGCCAAGGCCGCGGCGAACGGTCTTCTCGCTGCCTACCTGGCGGCCGACGGCTTCACCGGTGCGAAGGACATCTTCGAGGGCGTGAAAGGCATGGGAGCAGGCATGTCCACGCAAACACATCCGGACAAACTCGCCGAAGCGCTCGGCGAGCGATGGGCGCTGATCGAAACGTCGTTCAAATATCACGCTTCCTGCCGGCACACTCATCCGGCGGCCGATGCCTTGCTGCAGGTTATACAGCGGGATCAACTCGCGCCGGACGACATCGAGACAGTGGTAACTCATGTTCACCAGGCAGCAATTGATGTCCTTGGCCCGGTAACCGATCCAAAGACTGTTCATCAGGCGAAGTTCTCCATGGGCACCGTGCTCGCTCTGGTAGCGGAATTCGGCCACGCAGGCGTACGTGAGTTCGACGGCCATTACAAGGAAAGCAGGATCACGCACTTCTGCAAAAAGGTCTCGATGGTGCTCGACCCTGAAGTCGATGCGGCCTATCCGTCACGCTGGATCGGGAAGGTCATCGTTCAGACGAAAGATGGCCGCACCTTCGAGGGTCGCGTGGATGATCCCAAGGGCGATCCGGGCAACACGCTCACGCGCGCTGAACTCGAGCACAAAACGATCACGCTGGGTTTGTATGGCAATGCGGCCACTGAAGACGAACTCAAGCGCTCCATCACATCGGTATGGACGATTACGGATGCAACTGTCGTACCCAAACTGCTCCCTGAATCGAAACTGGAGGCCCAACATGGCTGACCTTGCACCCCGCTCCTATCTCTTCGTTCCCGGCAACCGGCCGGACAGATTTGCCAAGGCGGCGGCGTCGGGTGTCGACGTTGTCGTTATCGATCTGGAAGATGCAGTGCCTCCCACCGAGAAGAAGATCGCGCGGGCGGCCCTCACCGAGTGGCTGTCGACAAACAGCACGCCGGTAGCGGTCCGTGTGAATGATGTGAACAGCGAGTGGTTTCGCGACGACATCACCGTATGCCGTGCGCCATCCGTCGCAGCCGTCATGTTGCCCAAGACGGAACGTATCGACGATATCTTCCTGTGCGAGTTCGCCGGCAAGCCGACCGACATCCTGCCGATGATCGAGACGGCCCAAGGTTTTCGGAATGTGGTCGCCATCGCCCAGCACCGGCTGGCCACCCGACTCGTATTCGGTAATGTGGATTTCCAGCTCGACCTCGGCATTGACGGCGACGATGAGCAGCTTCTGTACTTCCGCTCACAGATCGTATTCGCCTCTCGCATCGGCAACCTGCTGCCGCCTGTGGACGGGGTCAGCACCACACTCGACGATCCCGAGCAGATCACCCGCGACACGATCCGTGCAAAGCGGCTCGGCTTCGGCGCCAAGCTCTGTATTCATCCGAGGCAAGTCGCTGCGGTCAATGCTGCGTTCGTCCCCAGCGAGAAAGATGTCGAATGGGCGCACCGGGTTGTCGAAGGCGCAGCGGCGTCCCACGGCGCGGCGGTTGCTGTGGACGGCCGCATGGTCGACCGGCCGGTCATTCTGAAGGCGCAGGAAATCCTGGCTGAGTCCCAGCGACGTCTGCCCCTAAGCACCTGATTCTCGCCACCTACCTCTTTAACGCTCCTCAAGCATGTGCCGTTTGCCAACATCGCATTAAATCCGCGCCACACTTGTCTGCCAGCCGCTATAGGTACGCCGCTACGGCGCACCTGCGCCAGTCCTGCGTAGTCGTCCGGCGGCCAGACAGGTTCCTCGAGCCACGCGAGCCCCTGCGAACGCATACGAGCGGCTTGCGTCGCAGCTTCTTCAATCGACCATCGACAATTCGCGTCCACCATCAATTCAACATCTGCAGGCAGCGCTTCGCGCGCCGCCAGCTTGCAGAAGCGGCGGCGGCCGAACGCCGTCGGCTTGCCGTTGCTGTTTCTCTTCATCAATCGTCTCCCGTTTCATTCTGCCCGAGCGTTGCCCGCGTGCTCAGGCCGCCGCACACGGGCGCAGTGCGAGCGTGCGAGCTTTCTCCTTGCCGATCCCTTCCCACAATCCCTGCAGATACATGATGCCAAGCGCGCGATCGTACAAGCCGTAGCCCGGAACGCCGGTTTCGCCCCAGATCATGCGGCCATGGTCAGGCCGCGCGTAGCCCTGGAAATCGGCGTCGTGCAGCGCTTTCACGATCTCGGCCATGTCGAGGGAGCCGCATTGGGTCGGATGCGCCGATTCGTAGAAATCTCCGTTTTCGCCAACCTTGACGTTGCGCAGATGCACGAAGTGCACGCGTTTGCGCGCCGCGAATTCGTTGATGAACGACGGCACGTCGTTGCGCAGATCGGAACCGAGCGTGCCGCTGCACAGCGTCAGGCCGTTCGCTGTCGAATCGACGATATCGAGCACGCGCCGGTGATCGTCGATGTTCTTGATGATGCGTGGCAGGCCGAACACCGGACGCGGCGGGTCGTCGGCATGCAGCGCGAGCTTGAGACCGAGTTCTTCAGCGACCGGCACAAGTTGCGACAGGAAATATTCGAGGTTGCTCCACATCTGCTCGGTGGTCACCGAGGCGTATTCGTCCAGCAGCGCCTGCAGCTTTTCCGGCGTATAGCGTGTGCCCCAGCCGGGCAGCGGAATGCCCTTCGACACATCCAGTTGCTCCACCCGCTCTGCTTCGAACGAAAGCGTGTTCGACCCATCCGGCAGCGGAAATTCCATCTGCGTGCGTGTCCAGTCGAAGACCGGCATGAAGTTGTAGCAGACCACTTTAATGCCAGCCGCCGCGAGATTCTTCAAGGTGGCGATGTATTGCGGCATCAGTTTTTCGCGGCCCGGCCGGCCGAGCTTGATCTCCTCATGCACGCGGAAGCTGTCGACGACTTCCATCCTGAGGTCGTGCGCAGCCGCAGCGCCGGTCAGCGCCTGAATCCGCTCGCTGGGCCACACTTCGCCGAGCGGCAGATCGTAAAGCGACGACACGATGCCGTAAAGGCCCGGAATCTGGCGGATGTATTGCAGGCTGATCGGGTCCTTCGGACCGTGCCAGCGAAAGATCATTTTCATGATGTCAACGCTCTGTCTGAATGGTAAAAACAGGCTCCCGGCGCTCGTGCTACGAACGCCGGCTACGTCTGCTACTTAGGCACCCGTGCCAAACGAAGCTGACTCGGTAGTCCACGCACGCGCCTGATCGCTGAGGCTGAAGCCCAGGCCCGGACGATTCGGCACATGCATCCGGCCGTCGCGAAGTTCGAGCCGTTCGTTGAACATCGGCTCCAGCCACTCGAAGTGCTCGAGCCACGGTTCGCGCGGATAGGCCGCTGCGAGATGCAGATGGATTTCCATCGCGAAGTGTGGCGCGAGGCTGAACCCCTTGAAATCGGCCAGACTCATAATCTGCAGAAACGGTGTAATCCCGCCGACGCGTGGCGCATCCGGCTGAATAAAGTCCGATGCGTGCGCCGTAATCAGTTGCGCGTGTTCACCGAAGCTCGTCAGCATTTCGCCGGTAGCGATCGGCGTGTCGAGCGACGCGGTCAGCGCCGCATGGCCTTCGATATCGTAGGCATCGAGCGGCTCTTCGATCCATGTCAGATCGAACTGTTCAAGCACGCGGCCAAACCGCTGAGCGGTCGCGCGGTCCCATTGCTGATTCGCGTCGACCATAAAAGGGAAGCTGTCGCCGAGATGTTTGCGTACCGCGGTGACGCGCTGCAGATCGATCGCCGTGTCCGGCTGGCCGACCTTGATCTTGATCCCGCCGATTCCCCGTTCACGAGATGCGTCGATGTTCTCGAGCACGCGATCGAGCGGCATCGACAGATAGCCGCCCGACGTGTTGTAGCAGCGCACCGAATCGCGATGCGCGCCGAGCAGCTTCGCGAGCGGTAAGCCGGCACGCTTCGCCTTGAGGTCCCACAGCGCGATGTCAAAGGGCGCGATGGCCTGGGTGGTCAAGCCGCTGCGGCCCATCGAGGCACCGACCCAGCACAGCTTGTTCCAGATGCGTGCGATGTCGTTCGGATCTTCGCCGATCAGTTCAGGCGCGATCTCTTTCGCATGCGCGAACATACCTGGCCCGCCGGCGCGCTTCGAGTAGCCGAAGCCGATGCCATGGTGGCCGCTTTCAGTGCTGATCTCGGCGAAGATGAAGGCGATTTCCGTGAGCGGCTTCTGACGGCCAGTCAGTACCTTCGCATCGCTGATGGGCGCTGCGAGCGGCAGATAAGTCAGCGAAACGTTCACGCCGGTGATGCGATCCGTGCTTGCTGCGCCACGCGACAGATGCGCGAGAGTTTGGGTAGACGAGGTGCTCACAACTTCTCCTTTCGAAAATGAATAGTGCCGATGTCCATGCAGTCGCCGGATCAGGTTTTCAGCTGATAGCGCTGAATCTTTCCGACAATCAGGCCGTAGCTCAACACCGCGATCAGACCATGCGCGCCGACATACACCAGCGCCGCAGCGAACGATCCCGTGCTTTGCAGCAGATAACCGATCACCACCGGCGTGACAATGCCCGCGCTATTGCCGAGCGCGTTGAACACACCGCCGGTCGTACCGATGATTTCGCGCGGCGCCGTATCGGCGAGGATCGTCCAGCTCAGCGCACCAAAGCCCTTGCCGAAAAATGCCAGGCTCATCAGGCCGACCACCAGCCATTGGGAATTTACGTAGTTGCACAGGATCATGCTCGCGCTCAACAGGAAGCCGACGATCACCGGGCCCTTGCGGGCTATGCTGAGCGACCCGGTTTTCTTCAGCAGGCCGTCGGATACGAAGCCGCTCGCGACACCGCCGATCAATCCGGCGAGCGCAGGAATCGATGCCACGAAACCGGCCTGAAGAATGTCGAACCCGCGATCCTTCACGAGATAGATAGGAAACCATGTCACGAAGAACCACGTGATGGCGCTGATGCAGTACTGGCCGATAAAGATGCCGACCAGCATCCTGCTTTTGAACAGCGAGCCGATATCGCGCAGCTGCGAGCGCGCCGGTCCGGTTCTCTCCTGCTTCTGTAAAGCTTCGAGATCGACCAGGCCCTCACCCGCGCGAATGTATTCGAGCTCGCTTGCGCTCATCGACGGATGCCTGACCGGCAGGTAGTAGTTCTTCCACCAGATCGTTGCGATCACCAGACCCACGCAGCCCATCGCGATGAATACGTATTCCCAGCCGAACGCATGGCACAGCCAGCCCATGAACGGCGTGAAGAGTGCGAGAGAGACATACTGGGCACTGTTGAAGATTGCTCCGGCCACGCCGCGCTCAGAAGCGGGGAACCAGGCCGCGATGATCCGGCCGGACGCAGGACCGACCGGCGACTCGGCGACGCCGAGCAGAAACCGCAACGCGAGCAGCAGCGGCACGACAAGGCCGATAAAATGCACAAGGCCCATGCAAACCGTGAACGCGGACCACACCACGATCGCGCTGAACATCGCTTTCTTCGAGCCGATCCGATCCGTCAGCCAGCCGGCTGGAATCAGGAAGATCACGTAGGCCCAGCTAAAGGCGGAGAAGATATAGCCGAGTTCGACCGATGTGATGTGAAGCTCTTTCGCCATCGCGGAGCCCGCGACGGACATCGCCGCCCGATCGCCCGAACTGAGCGCGAGGACGATGGTGATGAGCGCCAGCGTCACGAACCGGTAGCGTGTGCGGGTTGTAGCGGCAGCGGCGGTCCGCGCGTTGGGGGCGGAGGGCATCGCCAGTTCCGCGTTAGCGGACGACGGGTGGTCGTTCATTGTCTGTCTCCTGTCCAGTTCCATACACTGGAACTGAATCCGTTATTCGGCACATCGTCGTGAGTCAAATGCTAGTCCGACGCTGCAGATGATGAAACCGGGCTGTCCTTGCTTTCACCTCGCGAGTTCCAATCGATGGGAATATGGCTGCAGGCGCCAGCGCCGGTTGCCGGCTCACGGATCAAGAACGCCACCACCAAAGCCCCAAGCAACGCCAACGCGCCAGCGATCGTAAACGCCATCGAATAGGTTCGTGTGCTCTGTATTACGAAGCCGGTCAATGTCGGCGCCACGATCCCCGATATATTGCCAA
This sequence comes from Burkholderia sp. OK233, assembly GCF_900230185.1. Taxonomy (GTDB): domain Bacteria; phylum Pseudomonadota; class Gammaproteobacteria; order Burkholderiales; family Burkholderiaceae; genus Paraburkholderia. The sequence goes on along the minus strand of NZ_OCSR01000001.1, from coordinate 4,893,333 downwards.
GCCCATGCATCAGCCCGCTAGCACCGCCCACCGCGTCGCGCGGCGCGATGGTCTGAATCAGCGCCCAATACGCCGTTGACGTCAGCATGACAAAACCGACACCGATCGACATGACCGACACGGCCCCCCGCGCCGACTCGATCTGCCCGGTCAGGGCAACACAGGCGCCACCCAATGCTAGACAGACGACCAGCACGACCTTGCGCGACAGCAGGACTTTTCCGGTCAGACGATAGAGAGCGTCGATGGCAAGCCCGCCCAGCACGTAGCCCAGCGCACCGGCCAGCCACGGAAACGACGACACCACGCTCATCTCGGCCAGCGACAGATGCTTCTGTTCGACGAGATAAGTCGGAAACCAGGTCAGGAAGAAAAACTGGTTGTAGCTGCAACAAAATAGCGAGAACGCCATCACGTACACAGCGGGATTGCGAAAGATGGTGCGCGCCGTGCCGGATGACGCTTCAATGGCCGCCTGCGCAAGGCCGGTTACGCCCATCGCCGTGTCCGGGGCAATGAGCGCTGCTTCATCGCTCGATACGCGCGCGTTCTGCCGGGGATGGTCGGTCGCCAGACGCGCCCACGCCAGCACCCACAACACACCCAGGCATCCGACCACGACAAACGCCAGCCGCCATCCAAACTGGATCGCCATGAAGCCCACCACAGGGCCGGCGAGCGCGCCACCTAGCGGCCCACCCGCCTGGTTCAGTCCCACGGCGCGAGCACGCTCCCCTGTTGGGAACCAGTTTGCCACCGTGCGATTTGCGGTCGCCGAGATGGGGCCCTCGCCCATCCCAAATGCCGTGCGAAACACCAGCAACGAGACAAAGCCCGATGCCGCGGCCGTCAGGGCGCAACATCCAGACCAGCAGAGCATCGCCCACGTGAAAACGCGCTTCGGGCCGATACGATCGGACAGGTAGCCTCCAATCACGTTGAACAGCGCATAGCCCACAAAGAAGCTGCTGAATACGATGCCTTTCTCCGACGGTGAAAGGCTGAATGTTTTCGAAATAAATGGCATCGCGACGGAAAGTGCCGCACGATCCATATAGTTGATCAGCATTGCCAGAAACAGCAGGGTAAGGACAACCCCGCGGAAACGCGTGGACATTAGATTCTCCGTATCGTTTTGAATCACTGAGACCGCGTAGCCCCCTGGTCGTCAGAATTTTTGCCGCAATCCGACGGTTGCGGCGATCTGCGTGCCGGTCGACGAGGCCGTCAATCCGTAAATCGCGGCTCGTGCGTCCTTACCCGTCGAATCCTTTCCGGACGCGTGCTGGCCGAACACGACGGCATAGATATCGGTACGCTTGGACAGGTAGTAGTCCGCCCCGAGGTTCAACTGGTTGTATGTCACACCGCCCGCTGCGCCACCACTGACCTGAGCGCCACGCGTGTACGCATAAGACGTTCCGATCAGAAAATCGGGGGCCACCCAGACGCGAAAATTCAGTTCGACGGTATTGAACACGGCGTTACCGCTGTATCCGCCGGGATTGAGGCTCGCTGTCGCCCCAAGGTTGCGGAACTGAACGTTGGAATAGACCACGCCTGCTGTTGCCGTCCCGATCGTATAGGCGGCCGCGGCGGCGATAGTTTGCAGCGTTTGCGCGGACGCATAACCCGAGTACACCGGGATGGACGACATGTTCGACGCGGTCGTACTCGACGCCGGGTTGTTGCCGTAATAGGAGAAATTGGGGTTGCGAGCGTTGAGGTATGCCACGCCTAGCGCCAGCGGCCCCTGTTTGTAACCGGCCCCGAGCGAATACACTCGGTTCTGCTGGAAATTTCCCGCGACACCGCCGAGACTGAAAACACCACCGAATCTGAAACCCTTAAAGTCGGGGCTTGCATACTTGAGCGCGTTATTGACACGATAGTTGTTGCCAGTGTTATCGAGGTCGGCTGGGTGATTCGCGTAACCGCCTGCGGTATCGCCACCGGCCTTCAGAACGCCCACGTAGTCGACCACCGAATCGTATTGACGCCCAAGCGTCATCGTTCCGAACGGTCCCGACAGCCCCACAAAAGCCTGACGGCCGAATTCCGCACCGCCCTGCCCCAGCGCACCGGTGGCAGCGGAAAAGCCATTCTCCAGCTTGAAAATTGCCTTGTAGCTACCACCCAGATCCTCCGCGCCCGTCAGTCCCCAACGGTTTCCGTTCAGCGCGCCTACGGCCATCGCATATTGCTTCGCGCCTCCAGCATTATTCGCGTAGACAAGACCCACATCGATTAGCCCGTACAACGTGACACTGCTCTGCGCGTGCGCCGCGCTCGCAAATGGGATCACGCAGGCAGCCGCAAGCCATGACTTTTTCATCATCATCTCCATTCAAAATTATTCAATTTTTTGTTTGTTTTCTATATTTCGTTATCCAAAATATTATGAATTGAAATTCACCAAAAATATTCGGATGCGTATCCACATGGCCCCTCTACAGCTAATGCTTATCTGCTCACGCGGTCCGTCGGTTTCCAGCGCAGACGGATCATGGCTTGCATCGACTCACCCGGGTCAAGCATCCGGTGGCCTGTTCCCTGCACACCACCATGCGCGAGATTGAATGCGTTCGCAATATGGCTGACGGGTTCGACGCAAACGAAATCCGCTCCAGCCGGCGCGAACACGACAAGATGACTCAACGGCTCCGACACCTGCATTTCGAGCGAACCGCCTGCAACCGACAGCACGACCTGTCCTGACCAGTCGGAGAAATAGCCTGCATATTCACTAGTGCTCCAGTCGTCGCTTCTCACGACCACCGGGCGATCCGACCGGGTCCGCGCGCCATCAGGAAGGTAGTCCGCGCCAATTGTCCACTTCTGTCCGGCGTCGAAGTTCACCAGACAGTCACCCTTCACACAGAAGTACGGGTGCCAGCCGAGCCCCGCCGGCATCGGCGTCTCCGCGCGATTTTCCACCGCAAGCCGCAATGTCAGCTCGGAACCCTCCAGTTCGAACGTCTGTTCTGCGTGGATCGCCCACGGCCACGCCGCGCCCGCATAGTCAACGCAGAGCTTTGCATGACGCTGCGTCTGCGCCACGCAATGCCACGGCAAGGTCTGACAAACACCGTGCAACGTATGCGGCGCGCTCGGCGGGTGCGGCGGTAACGCATACACCTGATCCAGGACGGCAAGCCTCGCGCGGGCAATACGGTTCGAATACGGAATCAGTGGATACGCGCCGCGTCTGGGCCAGCCGAACGGCTCCGCAGTCCATTGTTCGAGTGGCGCAACCAGGTCGTAACCATCTACGATGGAGCGAAGCCGCGCGAGCCGGCCTCCTCGGTCCGGAATCAGTTCCGCTTCGAGCGTTTCGCTTGCAAGACGTACACGCGATTCGCTCAAGGCATTCGCGTGCGCCAACGGCCAAGCGAGGGGGCGCGCAATGTGTCGAGGCGATTCATCGGTCGTGTCGTGCATCACACGTCGGTACGCGTCGTGACCTGTTCCCGGGCGAGACGTTCGGGCGTCTGCCGGTATTGCGCCAGCACGCCCATGTCGAACCTGACGCCGTGCCCCGGCGTATCGTCGGGCTGGATCGTGCCGTCGGTCACCTTCATCGGACGCTCGATAATGCCCATCTCCGACAAACCCGCTCCGCGCAACCCCTCGAAGCACAGGATGTTGGGCACCGCGCAGCCGAGGTGCGCAACGAGTTCCATGCCGAAGTGCGGCGCCACCGGAATGTTATGGCTCTCCGCCATTTTGACGATCTTCATGAACTCGGTGATACCGCCTACGCGATAGACATCCGGCTGCACGATGTCACATGCGCCGCGTGTAATCTGATGCGCAAACTGGTGCTTCGTATAGAGGCTTTCACCGACGGCCACCGGCGTCACAAGTTTGCTCCGAATCAAAGCGTGGCCGTCCACGTCGTCGCTCAACGTCGGCTCCTCGAGCCAGAACAGATTCGCCGGCTTGAGCATGTCCACGCGGCGGATCGCCTCCGATGGATGCCACTTCTGATTCGCGTCCACCATCAGGCGTGCTGCATTGCCGACCAGCGCACGCACCGCCATGACACGTTCGAGATCTTCGTTGGGGTCGTCCTTGCCGATCTTCATCTTGAACGCACGGTAGCCTTGCGACTGGAACGATTCCATCTGTGCGAGCAATGCGTCCTGATCGAGATGCAGATTCACGCCGCTGCCATAACCCGGCAGACTGTCGCGATACCCGCCGAGCAGACGGTGCAGCGGCTGCCGCAATGCCTGGCCAAGCAAGTCCCAGATGGCAATGTCGATGGCGGCGATCGCATGCGTGGTGACGCCGCCGGAACCGACATCGTGCGTTTCGAGCCACATTCTGCTCCACAGCCGTTCGACCTGAAATACATCCTGACCCAGCACCTTCGGCGCGAGGTAATAGTCGATCATGCTCTTGAACGCTGCCGCACCGTTGCCGACACTGAAAGTCCAGCCGGTGCCGGTCAGACCGTTATCGCTCTTCAGCGAAACGATTACGAATTCGAGCGACGTGAACGAATAATTCGACGAGCCCCATGCTTCGGTCAGCGGGACACGATAAATTTCCGAATCGAAAGAAGCGATTTTCATGGTGAGTCAACCTGGAGTTCAGACTGTCGCCGGGTATTCTGTAACCAGCGACGGGCGGGGTTTCTTGAGGAACAGCGCAACGATCAGCGCACCGGCGATACCGAGCGTGCCGGCCAGCACGAAACCTGTCGCATAGCTGCCCGAACGCTGGATCAGCAGACCGGTCAGCGCGGGACCGACAATGCCGGACACGTTGGCGAGACCATGCATAAAGCCGCCCGCGGTGCCAACCTGATTGCGCGGCACGCTGTCCTGAATGATCGACCAGTATGCCGGTGCGGTCAGCATCAGAAAGCCGATGGCAACCGTCATCACACCGACTGCGACTCTGACGTCGTCGACGAGACCTGTCAGCCCGATACACAACGAGGCGACCAGCAGACATGTCACCAGTACACATTTGCGCGAGAGCAACAGCTTGCCGGTTCGCTTGTAGATCGCATCGATCAACGCGCCGCCGCTCATGTAGCCCAGCGCGCCGATCAGCCACGGCAGTGCCGAGACGAAGCTCATGTTCTTCAGGCTGATTCCCTTGGCGTCGATCAGGTAGCTCGGAAACCAGCTCATGAAGAAGAACAGGATGTAGTTGTAGCAAAAGAGCGAGATGCCGGTCACCAGCACTGCGCGCTGGAAGATGACATGCGTGAGTGGCGGCCGTGCGGACGATACTTCGAGGGCATTTTCATCACCGTGCTGGCCGATCAGTTCGAGTTCGGCCGGCGTGACCCTCGGATGCTGGGCAGGATATTCCGTTGCCAGCTTGCGCCAGCAGAACGCCCACATCAATCCAAGCGCAGCGATCACGACAAACGCCACGCGCCAGCCGAGCCACAGCGCCAGCAAACCCACCACCGGTCCGGCAAGCGCGCCGCCGAGTGGACCGCCCGCCTGATTGATACCGATCGCGCGCGCCCGCTCCTTGACCGGAAACCAGTTGTTGACGACCTTGTTCGCCGTGGTCGAAATCGGCCCCTCGCCGGCACCGAACAGCACGCGCACCACCAGCAGGGCGCTGAAGCTGAACACGCCCGCCATCAGTCCGCACAACACCGACCAGATCGTCATGGCCCAGGTAAAGACACGCTTGCCGCCGAACCGGTCGGCGAGATACCCGCCGACAAAATTGAAGATCGCGTAGCCGATCGAAAAGCTACTGAAGATCAAACCCTTTTCGGCCACGCTCAAATGAAAATCTTTCGTGATGAATGGCATCGCGATGGCGAGCGCGGCCCGGTCGATGTAGTTGATGACCATCGCGAGAAACAGCATGGTCAGTATCGTGCCGCGGTAGCGGTTGGCTAAAAACATCGTGTCTCCTTCGTCTTTTTATACGTCGCCCGTCGTCATCGGGCGGGGCGGGCATCAGTCGGCCGGAATCCGCCGGATCAGACGGCTGACGGCAAAGCCGCCGTCGATGGTCAAGGTTGCGCCGTTAATGGCGCTCGCGTTCGCACCGCTCACCAGCGTGCAGGCGCTCGCGACGTCAGCGTCGTTCGCGTAATGCAGCGGCGGATAATGGTCTTCACCATGGACCTCCTGCAACGCTTCGAAGAACGCTTTCTCTGCGCCGCGCTCGGCCCAGCCGCGCACGATGAAATTAAAGCGAATGCCCACGTGATCCAACTCGAGCAACGCTGTACGGGCGAGGTTCATCAACATCGCCTGACTCATCGCGCTGAACGAAAAGCGCTGTGTCGGCACGATTGCGCTGACATGCGATACGAAGGCCAAACTGCCTGGTACCCTTCGCTCGACCATCGAGCGCGTCACCGCCTGCAACCACCATGCGCCCGCGGCGAAGTCGCTTTCCAGACGGCCGTCCAGCAGATGGGCGTCGGCATCATCGAGAAAATCGACCTCCACCGGATCGGGCGACACATACACGAGCGCGTCGATGCCGCCGTGGCGTTGCTCGAGCGCGGCTAAATCAGCGAAAATCTCGTCGCGCGTGGTCGACTGACTACGCAAGACCCGTGCTGCCCCGCTCGCAAAATCTGCTTCGAGCGCCGCGTCGAGCGTGGGATTGCGATCGCCGCAGGCGATCAGAACGTTTCGTTTCATTTGCCGGACCTCATTGCAGACAGCGGATGAAGGCTCCGCCGTCGACCTTCAGCGTCGCGCCCGTGACGACATCCGCTTCTTCGCGGCAGAAGTAAGCCACCGCCTCGCCGAGATCTTTCGGCGTCGCGCATCGTCCAGCGGGAATGGTCTGGAGAAATTTTTCCCGTGCGTCGCTGGTGTTCAGTTCAGGCTTGGAACCGTTAATGTCGGTGTCCACGAAACCAGGCCATACCTGATTGACCGTGATCCGGTGACGGGCAAGCGCCAGCGCGAGGCATTGCGTCAGATGGTCGATACCCGCCTTGCTGGCCGAATACACCGACATCGATGGCGTCGGCCGCTTCGACTGGAGCGAGCAGATATTGACGATGCGCCCGCCCCGCCCGTTTGCGATCATCAGGCGTGCCGCCTCACGCGAACACTCCATGGTTCCACGCACGTTGACGTCGATGATCTGGCTCATGCCTGCCGGGGTGATGTCGACCGCCTTCTCCCACACACACCGTCCCGCGTTGTTCACGAGAATGTCGAGACGGCCGAACTTGCTCTCTACTTCGCGGAACATCGACCTGATCTGCTCTTTCGAGGTCAGGTCCGCGCGCACCGCAAACGCGCGCCGGCCCAAGGCCCGCGCCTCTTCCACAACTTGCGCGTGACCATCATCCTCGCTCAGGTAATTGACGACCACGTCGATTCCCGCTTCGCTCAAACGCTGAACCACGCCGCGTCCGATTCCCTTGAGATTGCCGGCGCCCGTCACGAGCGCCACCCTCGCGGTATGCATATGAAAACTCCCTTCAGACAATGGATTGCGCAAAGCGCCGTAACAGCGATGCCTGACCGGATAGTGACACCTCAGGCCTCGCTGTAGTCACACGCAGCCCATTCGAAATACCGCTTGAGGTCGGCGATCAGCGCGACATGCGCCGGATGCGGCAGATACCGGTCGAGCGCGTCGCGATCGTCGAATGCCGATTCGAGCAGATAGTCCCAGCAAATCGCGCGCTCGAGTTCGTTGGCCGACACCTTCCATGCGCGTACGAATGGAATCTCCTTGTGCAAACCGCGCATGCGCTCCACCAGTTGCGCTTCAAATTCGGGTTGACGATCGATCGTCGCCAAGCGACGAAACATCACAATGTGCTTCATCATGACAAGGCCCCTCCGCGCTTTACCTCGATGAGCCAGTCCGGTGCATCCTGCAGCGCGACCGGCCGCAGAAAGCGTGCCAGCGCTCCGTAGCCGACCGACGTGGTCTGCGATTGCGTCGATGCGGGCCACGGACCGCCGTGCTGCTGGGCACGCGTCACTGCCACGCCGGTTGGCACGCCGCCAAACAGCACGCGACCCGCGATCTGCTCTGCGGCGCGAATGAGTGCGAGGTTGTCGGCGGTATTCTGTTGAATACCCCACAACGTCACGGTAAGCGAGCCTTCAACGGCTTGCAGCACCTGGAGCACCTCGGCAACCGAGCGAACCTTCACGACCAGCGCGGCGGGTCCAAACATTTCCTCATGCAGTTCCGAATTGGCGATAAACGCCGCAGCCTCGACTTCGAATAGACCCGGCGACGGACCAGCACCGCTGCCATCGCCCGCTTCGCGCGTTTCGCGCACTTCGATTAGTGAGCGCACGGCGGCGTGACTCGCCATCTTCCCGACTGCATGGTCAAAGCCGTGCCGGATGCTGTCGGTCAACATTCGATGCGGCGACTGCGTACTCAGCGCATCGGCCAACGCAGCCGTGAAATGCCGGCCATCAGCATCGTCGAAGACAAGGATCAAACCGGGGCTCGTGCAGAATTGTCCGCAGCCCAGCGCGATCGAGCCTGCCAGGGACTTCGCCGCTTCGGCCACACCATTCGCCAGCGCGCCCGGCAGCACAACAAGCGGATTGATCGAACCCAGTTCGCCGAAAAATGGAATCGGCCGCGGACGCTCATTCGCTACACGCCACAATGCGACGCCGCCCTGAAACGAACCGGTAAACGCAACCGCGGTAATGTGCGGATGACGCACCAGGTATGCGCCCGCTTCGCGCGATGCGCCTTCCACGAGCGTCAGCACACCCGCCGGCAGGCCCTGCTGCGCCACGGCAGCCGCAGCCAGATCGAACACCTTGCGCGACAACGCCGGATGCCCGCTATGCGCCTTGACGATCACCGGACAACCGGCTGCAAGTGCCGATGCCGTATCGCCGCCGAGCACCGAGAACGCAAATGGGAAATTGCTCGCCGAGAACATCGCGACCGGGCCGAGCGGTACCTGGACCAGCGTCAGGCGCGGCCGGCCCACGGGCGGCGCACCAGGCACCGCGGCATCGTCGATCTGCTCGTACGGGGCGCCCGCTTCCACGGCGGACGCAAACCCGCGCAACTGAAATGCAGTGCGAGCCAGTTCGCCGGTAAGACGGACTTCACCGAGACCGCTTTCGTCGTTAGCCAGCGCGATCAGCGCGGTAGCGTTCTGTTCAAGCACATCGGCGAGGCCGCGCAGCAAGCGGGCGCGTTCGTTTGCCGTCGACGCGGCCCAGTGCGGCGCCGCCTCGTGCGCTTGTGCGGCGGCGTGGTCGATGACGGCAAACGCGGGATTCGCTTCGCTCATGACCCAGCCCTCAGGTGATAGCCGCGCGCTTCGTAATCGAACGCAACCAGTTCGTTGATCTTCGCTTCCTTGTCCGCCGGTGCCGCGTAGTAGGCCCGGATTTCGCGAATCAGGCCCGTGGCTTCGTCAAAGACGTACCATTCGTCGCCGCGCAGCGCGGTGCCGAGCTTGCCCTTCCAGTGAGTCCACTCGATCACCGCTTCATGGCTGTCGTGGCTCACCAGAATCTTCTCGATGGTCCATTGCGAGCCGAGATTTTCCACACACCATTGCCATTTACGCGCGATCGTGTCCGCCGTGCGCCACGGGATGTCTGGCAAGCCAGCCGGAAAGTAGTGCACGGCATCGGGCGTGAAGCACGAGACGAGCTTGTCGTAGTCGGCTTCGTTGCAAGCGTCGAAATAGCGGCGAATCAACGCGGCGTACTTTGCCTGGTCGATAGCGGTCATCGGTTCAGGCCCCCTTCTTGCCGAACACCGCGGGAATCTGCGGACGCCCCGCTGCGACCCACTTGTCGTAGTCCTCGTAGGCTTGCGCACCCGGCGGGTACACACCCCACAGCGCTTCGCCCGCTGCGATACGCATCGCCAGATAACCCTCGAGATCGTCCTGTTGCGTGCAGAAATCAGCCAGCTCCGCGGCCAGATGCGGCGGCACGACCGTGATCCCATCCGAATCGCCGACGATGATGTCGCCCGGATAGATCGCGACACCTGCGCAACCGATCGGCACCTGCAGATCCGCCACGTGGTGATAGGCGATGCGCGTCGTCGCCGTGACTTCACGGGCGTAGGCCGGCAGTGGCAGCCTCGCGATCTCCGTGCCGTCGCGCAGCGCGCCGTCGGTGATGATCGCCTTCGCACCACGCGCCAGCAGCCGTGTGACCAGGATGTTGCCCGCCGACGCCGCACGCGGATCGTTCTGGCTGTCGATCACCAGCACGTCGCCCTGCTTCACCTGTTCGACGCCCTGCCACTGCAGGTTGTTCATGTTCGGCTTGGTAGTCATCGTGCCGTAGGTGTCGATACCTTCGCGCGCCGGGATGAAGCGCATCGTGAACGCGCGACCCGCAAATGGCTCGACGTCCCGGTTCAGTGGCCGCAAACCGACCAGCGCTGGCTGCTTGTAGCCGTGCTTGAAGAGTTGCGTCGTCAGCGAACCGCTGCTCACCCGGGCGAGTTTCGCGAGTACTTCATCACTCACCTCCACATCGCGCGCGCCGTCGGTCTCGAGGGAATCTGAATAGTGGTGGATCTTCACTGGTCTTTCCTGTTCAGTGGGAATCTATGAATATTCAGTTCCACAATTTGGAACTGAATCCGCTGTCTGGTGCCTCATCGTGGGAAGGATGCTAGCTCGCAGATCCAACCTATGAAACCGGGTGTTATGCTCGTTTTAAATCGTGAGTTCCAGAGGATGGGAATATGGCTGCAGGAGAAGGAACCGCTTCACTGGATAAGGCGCTGGGCGTGCTGGATCTGATCGGCGCCGCTCCCCATGGCATGAGCAACGCCGAGTTGCTTGATCAGGCCGGTTTGCCGAAGACCACGCTATATCGCATCCTCGCGACCCTCGTCGAACGCGGGCTGGTTCGGCGCGATCAGGTGCGGCGCGTTTACCGACTCGGCTTTCGCTACCTCGAACTGGTTCGCAACGCGTACCTGATGCCGGATCTCGTGGCGGCCGCAAGCGTGGAGTTGCGCACGCTGCGCGACCTGACTGGCGAGACCTCGTATCTGGCGGTACTTGACGGTGGCGCCGTGCTGTCGCTCGAACGCTGCGACGGTGCGCATTCGCAACGTTCAGCAGCAGCGCTCGGCCAGAGCAAGCCGGTGCATTGCACCGGTCAGGGCAAAGCGATCCTGTCGCGGCTTCCGAAAGACGAGTGCGAGGCGCTCGTCAAAAGCATCAGCCTGGACGCGCTGACGCTGCACACGATCACGGATCGCCGGCGTCTGCAGATCGAACTCGGCATTACACGCTCACGCGGCTATGCGATCGACGACGAAGAAATCGTGCTGGGCGTGCGCTGCGTAGCGGCGCCGATCATCGATGCCGCAGGTCAGGTGCGCGGTGCACTGAGTGTCGCGGGTCCCGCTTATCGGCTGACTCTGGCAAGGCTCGAACTGCTCGGCCCGGAACTCGCTGACGCCGCACGGCGCGTCGGTTCGCAATTGACCGTGAGCAGGTATCCGTCCGGCGTAGAAGAAGTCGAACCGGTCAGCGACGGCTGGGCGTTTCACGGTGCGTTTCCCGTGTGGTCTGGCATGAGCCGTTGCCTCTACTGGGCCGACACGCTCGCGCCGGCCGTGCATTGCTTCGACGGCAAACAGGATCGCATCATCGCGCGTCTTGACGCACCGATCACTGCCATGCTGTCAGGCGGCGACACGCTGATCGTCGTCCATGACGGACACTACGTGCGACTCGAGGCGGACGGGCATGTCACGCGGATAAGCGACGCGTCGGTGTGGACCGACCCGGCGATAAACGCGCTTTGTGTCGACCCTCAGGGTGGCTGTTGGGTCGCCTTGTGCGCCGACGGCGATACGGATTGCCGGCTCGGCGTCGTGGATGACGACGGACGCGTCAGACCGCATTGGCGCTTTAGCGAGCGGATCGAAGCAATGACCTGGGCTCGCGACGGAGTTACGGCCTACGCCGTCGCCCCTGACTCCGGGACCCTGTTCATGCTGCGCAAAGGATCGCCGACTGTGCGTCGGCTGGCTTCGATGCCAAAGGGATCAGGGCGTCTGTCAGGGATTGCCGTTGACGAAGACGGCGGCCTTTGGACCGCGCTAAAAGACGGCTGGACCCTCGTGCGATTCGCGGCCGATGGCAGCGTGGACCGGCTTGTCAGTCTGCCAGTGGCGGCGCCGACCGGCCTCGCCTTTGTGCCTGAAGCCGACGGTCCAGCCTTGTACGTGACGAGCGACCGGCATCTGCAGTCGCTGGAATCGCTCACGAGTGCGCCATGGTCAGGGCGACTTCTGAAAGTGCGCCCCGGTGCCGCACTGGCAAGGGTGCAGGATTGATCCGCGCTTCCTGAGCCGCACCGGTTGAAGCGCACTGCGAAGATTCTCTCCAGGATCGACGTCACCCACCCGAACGCTAATCTCGATATCACGGTCTGTGAACGTATCATTCGCGGCGAACCAAAAAGAGTCCTCGCGCGACCTGCATCGAGGACAGGGTTGCGCCAGTAGTCATGCAGCAATTTTCGACTAAGCGTTGAGCGATTCCGCTACAGGTTTCCCCGTGTAACCATGCGGGTCGCCATCAGACGCTACCTCAAACACCGTTCCTTTCTGCCACGAAAGCGTGGCGAGTTCCGCAAGCTCGAGCGCCTTGACACCGTCCTGTATCGTCGTTCGCACAGGAAGCCCCTGCGTCAGCGCCTCGACGAAATGTGCCATCTCCGCAGCATAGGCCTGCCGATAGCGCTCAAGGAAGAAAGGCTCCGGAACGTCGATCGACACTGCACCGGCTGACCAGGCGGTCACCTCGGTCGGCCGAACATTGCCGGCCTGCAGCATGCCTTTACTGCCGAGCACTTCAAAACGCTGATCGTAACCATAGGCAGCCCGCCGCGAGGTGTTGATCTGGCACAGGAGTCCGCGTCTGGTGCGGATCGTCACCGCAGTCGAATCGATGTCGCCTGCGTCCTGAACAACCGGATCGGTCAGGCAACTGCCGGTTGCGTGTAGCGTGTGTGCCTCGTCGCCCAGAATCCAGCGGAACACGTCAAGATCGTGGATCAGCATGTCCTTGAAGATGCCACCCGAGCTCCTGATGTATTCGACAGGCGGCGCACCCGGGTCGCGGCTCGTGATGATCAGCATCTCCAGATCGCCGATCTCGCCGCGCTCGATGCGCGCCTTGAGCGCGGCGAACGTGGGATCGAAGCGGCGCTGAAAACCGATCATGCAGGTCACGCCATTGCGTGCAACCGCCGCTGCGCTCTCACGCGAACGCTCGATCGTCAGGTCCACCGGCTTTTCGCAGAACACGGCTTTCCCGGCGTTCGCCGCCTTGATAATCAGATCCGCGTGCGTATTCGTGCTCGACGCGATGACGACGGCACCAATCGACGGGTCGCCAAGCGCGCCATCGACGTCCACTACTTTCGCACCATGCATCTCTGCGAGTGCCTGTGCCGAAGGGGCATGCATATCGACCACATACTTCAGACGCACACCCGCCTGACGCACGAGGTTTGCTGCATGAATCTTGCCGATGCGGCCGGCCCCAAACAAAGCGATATCAATCATCGTATTCTCCCTTTTCCTCAATTTCGTCAGTCGCTATTACATCGTCGGCATTGCAAACTCGGCGCCCTGTGCGCAACTACCTTTTGTCGCGTGTCAAAGCGCACCGCTTCGGGACCATGCGCATGGAGATCGCCAAGGTGACTTTTCTTCCAGCATCAACTATAGGAATCGCGATTCCCGGCTATCGCGACAACATCCACTCGTGAGCTGGATCGTTCTTGAAGTGCCACGCGCGCTTCGGCCCGGCCATCACATTCAGGTAGTAGCCGTCGTAGCCATGCGGCATCACTACCGGGTGATAGCCGCGCGGCACCATGACTACGTCGTGATCTTCGACCGCCAGCGCTTCATCGATATCGCGCGCGTCGGTATAGACACGTTGGAACGCAAAGCCTTGCGGCGGATCGAGGCGGTGGTAATAGGTTTCTTCCAGGTAGCTTTCCACCGGTATGTCGTCGACATCGTGCTTGTGCGGCGGATAGCTCGATGCGTGCCCTGCGGGCGTCAGTACTTCGACTACCAGCAGCGACTCCGCAGGCTCGGTTTGAGGGAGGATGTCGCAGACATATCGCGTATTCGATCCACTGCCGCGCACCGAACGGGCAATCGTATCCGGTTCGATCAGGCGGGCTTCATACCGCCCTTCGGCCGGCGCGCTGGCCAGAGCAATTTCGGCGTCATCGTGAGCGTCGATCGACACTGCGGTGCGGGGCGGCACGTAGACCGCATAGGGTGAGCACGCCTCGAAGACGCTGCGTCGCGCGCCGATCTCGCGCCACTTCTGCTCTGGCGTGCCAACGCTGACCACGCCCGTGAGTACAACCACACAGACCTCGGTCGCGCCGGTATTGAACTTCACATGCTCGCCACGCGTGAGGCGTTGAGCGGCAAAACCAACGTGACGCCAACCGGCGCTATCAGGCGTGACCGTGACAATCTCGCGGCCCACTGGCTTTCCTTTGACGAGCAGACTCACGCGGCCTCCAGTTGCGCGGTTGCGCGATCGACCAGTGCACGCAGATGCCGATAGCCGCTTTGAGCGTATGCAAGGCTCGGCGCCACCGCCGGGTCCTGCTCGGCTTCGACGACAAGCCAGCCGCGATAGCCATGGTCACGCAGGTGCCGGATCAAAGGCGCGAAATCGATCGCCCCGTCGCCTGGCACCGTAAATGCGCCGTTGATCACAGCATCGAGAAAACTCCATTGACGGTTGCGCGCAATCTCGATGATCTCGGGCCGGACGTCCTTGAAATGAACGTGACAAACGCGTGCGATATGCCGGGTGAGCATATCCAGGGGCGTAGCGCCGCCAAAGGTCGTCTTGCTGCCGCCGAACGCTGCATGGCCGCTATCGAACAGCAAGCCGACATCGTCGCTGGTGAGCGCCATCAGACGGTCGACATCTTCCGGTGTTTCCACATAGGCGCCCATGTGGTGGTGATACGCGAGGCGCACACCGTGCGAGAGCGTGTACCGCGCCACTGTGTTCAACCGGTCGGCGTAGCGCCGCCACTGCTCGTCGGTATGAAAGCGCGGGCGTTTGAAGAGCGCGACATTGCGTTCGCCCTGGATCGAGCCGGCGACCTCACCGTAGACCATCACGTTCGCACCGCCCTGAGCAAGCAGCGCGAGATGCGGACCAAGCGCAGCGATTTCCTCATCGGCAGAACGGTCGGCGAGACGCCCCGAGTACCAGCCCGACACCAGTTCGAGTTGATGACGCGACAGCACCTCGCGCAACGCGCGCGGTTCGCGTGGAAACTTATTGCCGAGTTCAAAGCCCTGATAGCCGATTTCCCGGCCCTCGGTGAGCGCAACCTCGAGCGGCGTCTCGCGACCGAGCGAAGGCAGATCGTCGTTGAACCACGAGATTGGATTGATGCCGATTTTTACGTCGAAGGAGTTCGTCATAGCGGGCTCTTTTGCTGTTGCTTGTTCTGTTCATAATCCGCGCGCGCCGCCCGCACCTCAGCGCGGGTGGACACTTCGGGCACCGCGACCTCCCACCAGCAGCCGCCCTCGGCCGTGGTGCGAGCAGGGTCCGTGTCGATACAGATCACATAGGTGCGGTCGGAATCGCGTGCACGTTCGAGAGCGGGTTCGAGCTCGGCAAGGCTCCCCACGTGTTCGGCGCGCGCGCCGAGGGACGCGGCATGGGCAGCAAAGTCGATATGCGGTGCACCGAGCGGCCCCTGAACACAGTCGGCCAGAAGATTGTTGAACGGTGCGCTGCCGCACGCCTGTTGCAGGCGATTGATGCAGCCATAGCCGCGGTTATCGAGCACGACGATGATGAGCTTCGCGCCGAGCATTACCGACGTGGCGATCTCGCTGTTCATCATCAGATAGCTGCCGTCGCCGACCATCACGATCACGTCCCGATCCGGCTGCGCCAGCTTTACGCCCAGACCACCCGCGATCTCGTAGCCCATGCACGAGTAGCCGTACTCCATGTGATAGCCGCCCGGTCGTGCAGTGCGCCAAAGCTTGTGCAATTCCGCGGGCAGCGTGCCCGCGGCGCAAACGACGATGTCGTGCGACGGTGAGTCGGCGTGCGAACGCTGCACGGCGCCGATTACGTTGCCGTCGTACGGCAGTTGTTCCGGCGCGAGTTCGCGCCGGCTAGTGATCTCGCTGACCGTTGCGCGCCAGCTATCGGCGGCTGCGCGCGCTCTGTCCTGCCACGCCACGCTGCTTCGCCATGCGCCCTTCGTTTCAGTCGTGACGGCGGACAGCTCATGCGACAGCGCCTCGAGCGCGAGCCGCGCATCGGCGAGGATCTCTACGCCGCGTGCCTTGTCCGCATCGAACGCATTCACGTTGATTGCCACGACGCGCGCTTGCCCGAACAGCGAATGAGACCCTGTGGTGAAGTCCTGCAAGCGCGTACCGATGGCGATCACAACATCCGCTTCCCGGGCGAGCGTATTGGCGGCTGGCGAGCCGGTGACGCCAACCGAGCCCAGTTGTAGCGGATGATCCCAGCACAACGCGCCTTTGCCGGCTTGCGATTCACAGACAGGCACGCCATGCCGCTCGCAAAACGCGCGCAACGCAGCACTGGCCCGTCCGTACAGCACGCCTCCGCCAGCGACGATCAACGGACGCTGCGCGGCGCGAATCGCCGCGACCGCCGCAGCCAGTTGATCCTGAGCCGGTGACGGCGCGCGAAAGGTCACCACGGCCGGCTCGAAGAATTCGACCGGATAGTCGTACGCATGGGTCTGCACGTCCTGCGGCAGCGCCAACGTAACCGGTCCGCAGAGCGCCGGGTCGGTCAGCACGCGCACGGCACGCGGCAGCGCGCTCAGCAATTGCTCAGGCGCGACGATCCGGTCGAAGTATCGCGACACAGGCCTCAGGCAATCATTGGCGGACACGGTCCCGTCATGAAAGTCTTCGATCTGCTGCAACACCGGGTCAGGGGCGCGTGATACGAAGGTGTCGCCGGGCAGCAACAGTACCGGCAGCCGGTTCACATGCGCGAGTGCCGCTGCGGTGACGAGATTGGTTGCGCCCGGACCGATCGACGACGTGCACGCCATCATCCGGCGTCGCATGTGCGCCTTCGCGTAAGCGATCGCAGCGTGAGCCATGGCCTGCTCGTTGTGCGCGCGCAGTGTGGGCAACGCGTCACGCTGCTGATACAGCGCTTCGCCAAGTCCCGCGACGTTGCCATGTCCGAAGATCGCAAATACACCGCCAAACAGCGGCACCGGCACAGTGCGCTCATCATCGGCTGGGGCACGCAAAGCGGCCAGATACTTGACGAGCGCCTGAGCGGTAGTCAGTCGGACGGTGCGCGTCATGCGGCTTGCTCCTCGCGCGCGGCGTGCGTGACATGGCTGCGGGATGACCGCCACAGGTCGATCAATGTCTCGAAGTTGCCGCGCACCTGATCGATCAGCATCCGATCGTCGATCTCGCCTGCGAGCCAGGCCCGGCCGGGTTCCTGGAAGATCGTGCGGCCCACGGTAAACCCGCGGCATGTCGTGCTCGAGCGCGCCGCCTCGAAGCCTTCAGCCAGCTGCGCAACAGGCGCATTCAGGCCCAGCAGCACGACACCACGGCAGTACGGATCGCGTTCATCGATCAACGCATCGACGTCGCGCCATGCGTCCGCGCTCATCGGCTCGAGCTTCCACCAATCAGGATAAATGCCGAGGTTGTAGAGGCGTTTGAGTACCCGGAGCACGGCATCCTGCGTCTGTGGGCGATCCTTCGGCGGGATCACTTCGAGTAGCAGTTCGTGACCGCTTGCCTGCGTCGCGTCATAGAGCGCACGGAGTTGACTCTCCTGCTCCAGCCGATGCAGCGGTTCATCGTCCGGATGATATTGAACCAGGCATTTGACGATGTGTTCGCTGGGCCAGCTTGTGAGCGCTGTACCGATCGAGCGCCCATGTTCGAATTCCAGCGGATTCGAACCGGGCAACTCGACGGGACGGCCGATCCACCAGCCGCGGCCCGTTGCCGCGTTCAACGCATCCTGCCCATAGCGATCGTCGATCAGCACGGCGATCCTGCCAGCGTAGTCTCCGGCCACTTCGGTTTCTTCGACCGCCTGCACGAAAAGCTGCTTGAGCATCGCGATGCGCGCCTCATCGGCGCCGGCCCGCTGCGCCATCTTGAAGAACTGGTTGCGATGATCGAACGCGAAACCGAGCACTTCATCCCAGCGCTTGCGCGGCACGCTCACCCGATGCAGACGCGCAAGCGCCGCGTCCTGGTAGGGACGGCGCAAACGGGCGGCATTGGCGAGGAAATAATCCAGTTCGGCGGGCGTCGGCATGGCCGGTGCGCACGCATGGCGCGATACGACGAGCGCGCCACAGGCGTTCGCATAGGCGCAGCACGTTGCGTAATCAGCGCCTGTCAGCCATCCTTTGAGAAAACCGGAGATAAACGCATCTCCCGCGCCGAGTACATTGAGGACCTCGACTTCAACGCCGCGAAAATGCCGGTCTCCATCAAGGTCAGCCGGAATCTCGCCGTCGATCACCGTGCAGCCCAGCGGTCCGCGTTTGACGACCAGTGTTGCCGCACTCCCGGCGCGCACCGAGCGCAGTGCTTCCAGCAGATCTTCGAACCCGCCAGCAATGCAAAACTCCTCTTCCGTGCCGACGATCAGATCGAACTTCGGCAAGATGCCACGCAGATGCGCGCTCACGCTGCCGTCGGCGACAAAGCGCGTCTCGCCATCCGCCTTGCCCGTCAGGCCCCATAGCACCGGGCGATAGTCGATATCGAGCACGGTGCGCACGCCGTTGCGCCGGGCATAGTCGAGCGCCGTCATGCTCGAGCGATGCACGCCTTCAGTCGAGAAATGCGTGCCGGTTATCAACAGCGCCTTGCTGGATGCGATGAACGCTTCGTCGAAATCCGCTTCGTCGATCGCCATGTCCGCGCAATTCTCGCGATGAAACACCAGCGGGAACGTATTCCGGTCTTTCAGACCGAGCAGCACGAGTGCCGTCAGGCGCTCCATGTCAGTCTTCACGTGGCTGACGTCGCAGCCTTCCTTTGCCAGCGCGTCGACGAGGAAGCGCCCCATGTGATCGTTACCGACGCGCGAAAGCATGGCTGACTTCAATCCCAGGCGAGCGCAGCCGAACGCGATGTTGGCCGACGAGCCGCCCAGATACCGCGAGAAGCTGGTGACGTCTTCAAGCCGCGCACCGATTTGCTGCGCATAGAGATCGACAGCGAGTCGCCCCAGGCAGACGATGTCCAGTGGCCGGTCTTTGGCGAAAGAGGTGGAATGGTTCATATGCGATTGCACCGAAATAGATGACGGAGGGATAGCGCGGCTTAGCGAGCGCGCCGCTTGCGGTATTGGTCGGCGATCACGGCCGCGACGATGATCATTCCCTTGACGATTTCCTGGATGTACGAATCGATTCCCAGAAAGGTGAAGCCGCTCGAGATCACGCCGAGGATCAACGCGCCGATCACCGCGCCTGTAATCCGGCCCACGCCGCCGGCGAGACTCGTGCCGCCGATCACGGCCGCGGCAATTGCGTCGAGCTCATACGACATGCCCATACCGGACTGGCTCGTCTGCGCACGCGCCGAAACGACCACACCGGCAAGTCCAGTCAGCAGCCCGGCGATCGTGTAGACGGCTACCAGATTGCGTCCGACGCTAATGCCCGACACGCGCGCCGCCTGCACGTTGCCGCCGATCGCATACAGGCATTTACCGAAACGCGTATAGCGCAGCACGATGTGGAAGACGAGTGCTGCCAGCAGAAAGATCGCCACAGGCTTCGCCCCGCTGCCGATCGCGGTGTAGGCGTCGGTGAACATGCTGATGGGTTGGCCGTGCGTGTAGTAGCGCGCCAGTCCACGCGCCGACACCATCATGCCGAGCGTGACGATGAAAGGCGGCACACCGGTGCGCACGATCAACGTACCGTTGATCAGGCCGCAAATGCCACCCGTCAGCACACCCACCGCGACCGGCACGAGTACCGGCAAATCGACGAGCCCAGGAAACACCGTGCGCCCGAAACCCGATGTCTGCGCGAGGCTGCCGGCAATCATCGCGGATAGCGCGACCACGGACCCGGACGACAGATCGATGCCGCCCGCGATGATGATCATCGTGACGCCCACCGCGATCAGCCCGATTTCGGACACGCGCAGCACCATGATCAGGAGGCCCTGCGGGTTGTAGAGAAACGATTGGCCGCGCTCGATCCAGCCGAGCGCTTCGAAGACCAGCGCAATGCCGAGCAGCACCAGCAGGATGCTAGTCTCCTGCGGCACGCGCCAGGTGCGTGGAGCGGGTCGATGGATATCGGGAGTGAGGGTCGCTGAGTTACGCATGGTTGTCTCCTGTGTCGACCGGAATTGCCGCTTTAGCGGCTACTCCGGTCCCATGCAAGATGGTTGTTGCATTTACCGTTGATTCAGGCTGCTCGCCGGAAGCGAGCGTCATGATGGTTTCCTGCGTCGCGCTCGCGCGAGGCAGAATGCCGCTGACGGTGCGCTCGTGCATCACTACGATCCGGTCGCTCATGCCCATCACCTCGGGCAGTTCCGACGAGATCATGATGATCGCGACACCCTCTCTTGCGAGCTGCGTGATCAGCGTATGAATCTCCGCCTTCGCGCCGACGTCTACGCCGCGCGTCGGCTCATCGAGGATCAGGATCTTCGGTTTGTTCATCAGCCAGCGCGCGAGCAGCACCTTCTGCTGATTGCCGCCGCTCAGGTTTTCGATGATTTCGTGCAGACCGGGCGTCTTGACCTTCAGCTGACGGCACATATCGGCGCATGAAACGTTGACGCGCTTTTGCCGGACGAAGCCCAGCGCGCAATTGCGGCGCAACGACGAAATCTGCATGTTTTCGCCGACGGAAAGTTGCAGGAACAGGCCGGTGCTCTTGCGATCCTCCGTGAGAAACGCGACACCCGCGGCGATCGCCTGTTGCGGAGAGCGAATCGCCCGGCGTTTGTCGTCGAACAGCAATTCGCCTTCGTCCGCGGGATAGATGCCGAATATCGACTCCATCACCTCGGTGCGCCCGGAACCCATCAAGCCGGCCACGCCGAGAATCTCGCCGTACCGCAGATCGAAGCTGACATTCGAGAACACGCCGCTGCGGCCGAGGCTGCGCACGGCGAGCGCCACTTCACCGATCTCGACTTCCATCTTGGGAAAGACCTGCGTGAGTTCGCGGCCGACCATCGCGGCAATCAGCGACTGCTTGTCGAACTCATTCGCCTTGCGCGTGACGATGTGGTGACCGTCGCGGAAGATCGAGATGTCGTCGGCAATCTCGAACACCTCATCCATCTTGTGTGTGATGTAGATGATCGCCTTGCCTTGCGCCTTCAGTTCGCCGATGATCCGGAACAGATGCTCGACTTCCTTGTCGGTGATCGCCGAGGTCGGTTCGTCCATGATCAGCAGATCGGAGTCGAAGGACACGGCCTTGGCGATCTCCACCATCTGACGGTTCGCAATGCTCAGGCTGCCGAGCCGCACCTGCGGATCGATCTCGATGCCGAGTTGCGCGAACAGTTCGCCGGTGTGCCGGTTCAGCGCGCGATGGTCGATGAGACCCAGCAGATTGCGCGGTTCCCGGCCAATCCAGATGTTCTCCGCCACCGTCATGTACGGCAGCAAATTCAGCTCCTGGTGAATCATCGCGATACCGCGGTCGAGCGCGTCACGCGGTGACTTCAGCGCAATCGGTTCGCCTCTGAAATGCAGCGAGCCGTCGTCGGGCAAATAGACGCCCGCGATGATCTTCATCATCGTTGACTTGCCGGCGCCGTTCTCGCCCATCAACGCATGCACCCGGCCGGCGTGGATGTCGATCGAGACGTCGTCGAGCGCGATCACACCGGGAAAGGCCTTGCGAATCTTGCGCGCGGCGAAGATCGGCTCGTGCGCCGCCGAGATGGCGACGCTTTGCGGCCGGGCTTCTTCCGCTGCCATGGTGAGGTCTGACATAGTGGCACTCCCTCCGTGGATGAAGCGGGGCGAACGTGGCGCCGCCCCGAGGTCATGCGGACTATTTATTCAGAAAGCTCTTGTAGTTGTCCGGTGTGACGAGCTGGTAAGGGATCCAGGCCTCCTTAGGCACGTTCTTGTCGCCACTGGCGAGCTTGATCGCGGTATCGACAGCACCCTTGCCCTGCCCCTGCCCGTCCTGGAACACGGTGACGGCGAGATCGCCCTTGGCCATCGCGTTCAGGGCTTCCTTGGTCGCATCGACGCCGCCGACCAGCACGCTCTTCGACGAGACGCCCGCCTGCTTCATCGCAATCAGTGCGCCGAGCGCCATCTCGTCGTTATTCGCGGCGATCGCATCGAACTTCTTGCCAGAGCTCAACCACTGACTCATCAGGTTGATGCCCTGGCTGCGGTCGAAGTTCGCGGTTTGCTCCTCGGTGATCTTGATGCCGGGATTCTTCGCGACAATATCCTTTACGCCGCGCGTCCTGTCCCGCGTTGCATCGGTCGACAGTTCGCCGAGCATGATGGCGATATTGCCCTTCCCTTTGAGCTGTTTCGCGAGGTAGTCCATCTGCAGATGCCCGGCCACGAGACTGTCCGAGCCAATGAAGTAGGCGCCGTTGCCCATCGGTTCATCCGGCTTGCGATTGACGTAGACGATCGGGATGCCCGCCTTGCGTGCGGTGTCGGTCATGCGTTTGGTTGCCGACGCGTCGGCTGGCGTCACGATGATCGCGGCAACGTGCTGGGACACGAAGCTTTCGACCTGGCTGACCTGCCGCCCCACGTCGCCTTGCGCATCCTCGAAGTCGAGATTGACGTCTTTGTGGGCCTTGCCTTCGGTCGCCATCGCGTCGCGCACCGTAGTCAGGAAGTTGTCGTCGAAGTGCGCCATCGAAACGCCGATGGTCGTGCTCGCCATAGCGGAAACCGGCAGCATCGCCGCGAACGACAACGCAAACAGTGATCGTGTGAGGAATTTCATTGACATGTCTCCTATCTGTTGATTGAACCCGCGCGCATCGGTCTGATGCCAAGGTCCGCGCGGTAAAATTTCATGCGGTGTTCACCTTCTCCATCTCTTTCAACGTATGTGTGCTGAAAACTTCTGCTACGCCGCTTTGCGTATCTGGGCCGAAGCCGATTCGACGCTCGCGCGGATATAACCGATGCTGTCGCGCAGACGGCTTTCAATGTCATCAGCGCGGGCAATTTCTTCCGCAAACGGCTCGAACGACACGCGACCGCAATAGCCTCGTGCGAACAGCGTGGTTAGCTGGCGGATGTTGCCGAGCCGATCGGCCGCGCCGACCAGCACACGATGCGCGTCGCGCATCTGGCCGACTGGCAGGCCGTCGTCCTCCACGCCCGAAACGTGGATGAGGCCAGTGAGGTTCGGAAAGAAAATGTCCTCGCCCGCCAGGTGGTGATGGAACGTGTCATGCACAAGCCGGAAATGGCGCTCGCCTGCCGCGTCGTACATCGCCTTGACTGCATCGGATTTGCGGCGCAGCGCGCATTCCTCAAAACCGAGCGGCTCGATCAGACCATGCAGGCCGTGATCGTCGAGGATGGGCTTCAGTTGCTTGAGTGCGTTGACGAGATCGGCGTGACGCTCGCTTGCCGTGCGCTGATCCTGGCGACTGTTGGTCGGGCACAGGACAATCGCGCGTGCACCGCAGTCGGCCGCATAGCGCGAAAGTGCCAGTGCTTCTTTCGCGCGGGTCGCATCGAAACGTTCGAAGCGCTGCAGCGCATTGATTGACAGGATCGTTAGCCCTGCCGCGGCGCTAAGCGCTTTGATATCGGCGGCGGGCGTGCCGTCGTTGATCTCGACGCCTTCGAGGTCGTTGCGGATCTCGATCGCATCGACGGCGAGGCGCTGGCAAAGCGCGACGTATTCGGCGAACGCCAGCCGCGGTGCGCTCATACGATTCAGGGAAAATTGCAGTACGTCACCACTCATTAGTGTCATTCTTGTCTCCTGTTATAGCGAACGAATGTGTTGTCTCTCAGATTCATGCCGTTACAGCGTCTTGTCCGGCGGTTTGCTCCAGCCATGTGTTGCGCAGCCATGTCGCGCAAGCCACGTTGTTCTCGAAGATCGAATACCTGGCACCGCCGCCGTAGTCGGCAAACGGAATGAACTCGCAGCTGATGTGCTGCGGAGTGGAATCGCTGCTGTGTGCGTGCGCGTCGAGCAGGTGCCGCACGGCGTTCTTCCACGGAAGGAGTGCTGCCTCATCCCAGTTGCCGTCCCATTGATCCATAGCGGGGCGCACGAACGGGTATTGAATGCCGCGACCGGGTCTGTCGTCGGGGCGACACATGCGGGAATTGCGCGGATTGTTCGGTATGACACTGCGCGCGTGGGCGTGATGAACCCAGCCGCGCGCGATCCACTGTTTGAAGATCGCGTCAGGTGCATCGGGATCGAGCACGATCTCGCCGGCCTCGACCAACGCACGGATCTTCGATACATCGAGTTCTTCGTCATTGCCGATCTTGAAGATCAGATGCGAATGATCGAGCGTGAGGCGCAGTGCAATGCCGTCGTGCGCCAGTAGTTCGCCGACTCGTGCAACGCGGCTGAACTCCTCGCTCCACATGTCCACGTGCACTTCGAGGCTCGGGATGCATTCGGCCGGGGCAGCCCATTCGCAGGCCTGTGCGTAGAACTGCGCGACCTCGATATCAGTGAGGCGATGTCCGTCGGCATGATTCGCGTAGAGTTGGCAATTCAGTACTTTCGAGCCGAAGCGCGGCGCCCACTCGATCAGGTGCCGCAGATGCGCTTCGTCGCGGCCCGCACAGAAGATGCCACCGATCACGCGAACCGGCAATGCGTAGCGCTCGCTCAACTCGACGTAACGCGCGAGTGCAACGCCCGCTGGCGGATTCATCTCGACATAGTCGAACACGCCCGCGTCGGCGATCATCTGGAATTGCGTGTCGGCGTCGACCGGCGGCATGTCGTCGCGATGCAGCACGCCGTCGATATTTACGCCGATGTGAAGAGTGGGGTTCATGGTTTATGTGTGATGGGGCGTTGGACCGCGCTCAAGCCGTCTCGGCAACCAGCAGCGACTTGAGCTTCACCGACGGATCCGCAAGCTCCTCGGCGGAGACACGGGCGTTGCGGCCAATCAGCATCTGGACAATCCGGATATCGCGGCCCACTGCGCGGCCGACACCACTCGCCGCGATCAGCAATCCGTCCGTGGACAGATGGAACAGCAGCAACGCATCGGACGTCTCGCGCACCACGACCTGGCTGGCGAATGCAGGAAGCCCTGCTATCTGAATCGACAGTTCATACTGATCGGACCAGAACCACGGCACTTCGCGATAACGAAGCTCTTCGCCGAGCATGTTGCGCGCGGCGTGGCGCCCCTGATCGTCAGCGTTCTTCCAGCATTCGAGGCGCACACGGCGGCCGTACAACGGATGCGGGAACGCGCAGACATCGCCCGCAGCGAAGATGTCAGGATCGCTCGTGCACAGATGGTCGTCGACCACGATGCCCTCCGCGACTTCGAGTCCCGCAGCCTGCGCTAGTGTCGTACGTGGCACAGCGCCGATGCCGACCACTACCGTGTCGCAGTGGATGACTTCGCCGTCGGCGAGACGGACCTCTTCGGCTGCACTGGCACCCGCGATAGCGACCAGCTGCGCGCCAAAGCGGAACTGCACACCGGCCTTACGGTGCCGCGCTTCGATGCGCGCAGCGATTTCCTGCGGCACCGCGCGCATCAGCAAACGCTCGCCGGCTTCGATGACCGTGACGCTGCATCCTGCTGCGACAGCGCTCGCCGCGACTTCGAGTCCGATGAAACCGCCGCCAACGATCGCGACGCGTTGTCCGTGATGGAGCCGCGTCGCGAGATCGCGGGCATCGTCAACGGTGCGCAGCGTGACCACGCCAGGCAAGTCCGAACCCGGCACGCTCAACGTTCTGGGCGACGCGCCGGTCGCGAGCAGCAGCCGGCTGTATCCGATGCGTTCGCCGTTATCGAGCAGAACTGTGCGGCAGGCACGATCGATTTCAACCACACTGACTGCAAGCTTCAGATCGATCGCATGATCGGCAAAAAAGGTTTCGCCGAAGAGCGCACAATCTCCCAGCGTTTTTTCCTTGAGCAGCACCGCCTTCGAGAGCGGCGGCCGGTCATAGGGCGGGTGCGGTTCGTTGGCGATAAGCGTGATCTCGCCATCGAAGCCCGCTTCGCGCAGTTCGGCGCTGGCGCGGGCACCCGCCAGACCGGCGCCAACGATGACCATGTGTGCGTCGCTTGCCATGATCACTCCGTCGTCGGCACGCCGATCACGACCGCCTCGCCTTCGATGCGTACCGGATGCGTTTTCAACTGTTGACAGACCGGCGCGCAAAGCGGCTTGCCGGTTGCAATATCGAAACGCCCCTGATGCCGCGGACATTCGATCGCGTTGCCCAATACAAAGCCGTCGGCAAGATGGGCTTTCTCGTGCGTACACCAGCCGTCGGAGGCATAGAAGCTGCCGTCGATGCGATAGACGGCGAAGGTTGCATCACCGTGATCGAAACGCATGACGTCTTCTTCATCGATGTCGCCGGTCTGACACGCGACGACCCACTCACGTTGATCCAACATTTCAGATACTCCCAGTTCTGGACGTTTTCTCAGGTTGCCGAGCGCATCGACTCACGATGCGGGACGTGGCGACGGATAAAGTGAGAGCGATCGCGTGTCTGACGGATCAAGGTCGGAACCATCTCCCTGTAGACCGACCAAAGGCTCGGATACGCAGGCGGCGTCTCCGCCTTGATCGCTTCGTGCAGCTTCGGCAGCGCGTGGTACGGCACCATCGGCAGCACGTGATGTTCAATGTGGTACTGCATGTTCATGTAGAGGAACGCGAACACCGGGTTGATGTAGACGGTGCGCGTGTTGAGCCGGTGGTCAGCAACGTTCATGGCCATACCGGCGTGTTGCGTGAGGCCAAGCGTCTGGTGAAACCAGCCGCAATAAAAACGCGGAGCCCACACGAACATCAGCGGCAGAACGCTTTGAATGGCGAAGCACCAGCCGATCACCGCTGCCATGACGACGACGTAGAAGCGGCTGATCCAGATCATTTTCCGGCGCTCCATCGCCGGTACAAAGTCAGCGACTTCCGGGCTGATCGACCCACATGCATGGCGCACGGTCTTGACGATCTCGCTTGTGCCGCCAATCAGATAGAAGAAATCCAGCAGGATGGTGACGAGTTGCGGCGGGCGGCAAACCTGAATCTCGGGGTCGCGGCCGACCATGATCGTGTGCGTGTGGTGCCGCGCGTGACTCCAGCGCCAGAGCGTTGCTTCGCGGATCGTCATGAACGAGCAAAGCTGATAGAAGGCCTGGTTCAGCCATGGCGTCTTGAACGGCGTTCCGTGCGCAAGTTCATGCCAGCGAGCGTCGCTGGAACAGTAGATCGTGCCGTAGACGAAAAACGCCGGAACTGCCCACCACGTTCCCCACGCGTAGAACGCCACGGCCCCCGACGCGAGCAGCAACGCGATCCACAGGCCGAAGTTCTTCAGACCTTCAGCGTCGCTGCGTTTCATCAGTTGCTTGAGTGTCTGGCGTGGGATGTCGGGGCGATACCAGTTCTCTTCGGTATGTCCGGCCAAGGCATCACGCCCGCTGAGACCGGCGTTTGCAAGGCTGCCCGTGCAGGGCATGTTCAGAGGTGAGTTCGACACCTGCGTCTCCTTTCTTGTTCAGATCCGCTTCTCCCGGCTGTCCTGAAGGACATGATTGGGGAGGCGATGTATGCAAGATAAGAGACAGCTGTACTGCTCTCAACGAAAAGATTGACGTTTTTTCGTCAATCATCTAGCGTTAAAAAAGCAGGAAATAATGCTGCACCGCGCCATTCGCGTGAGTCCAGACAAAACGAGTACACATGGAATGGAGATAACGACATGACCGACGCCGCGATACCGCCACGGCGCAAGCGCACGGCGCGCTTTATCGAAATCGCGGAGGCGGCGGGCGTAAGTCCGGCCACCGTCGACCGGGTACTCAATGAACGCGGCAGCGTATCGGCGGCAACCCGCGCGCGCGTCGTGGCGGCGGCCCGGCAACTGGCCGTGCCGCGCGTGCTGCCCGATACGCATCACGGGCTAATGCATATGGAGGTGTTGCTTCCGCAAAACAGCACGCCCTTTTTCGGCCGCCTGAATCTCGCCCTGCAACGCTCGATGCAAATGCTCGATAAGCGGATTGTCATGCATAGATCGATTCTTGCGGGAGACGACCATGCGATTACCGAAGCGATTCTTCATCCGCGCTATAAGCGCTCGGGGCTGATCGTGACGACTCACGATACCCCGCGCATCCGCGATGCATTACGAACGGTAATCGAACGCGGCGAGCCGGTCGTGACGATGGTTACTGACGTCGCGGACGTACCGCGCCTCCATTACGCGGGCATCGACAACCTGTGTGCCGGGCGTACGGCCGGCTACTTCGTCGGACGCCTCGCCAGGCGATCCGGGCGCGTGCTGTTGCTGTGCAGCCGGAAGGACTATCGCGCGCATATCGACCGGATTGGCGGTTGCCGGGCACAGCTTGCTGAATCCTTTCCGGAACTCGTCTGCGATGGTGCGGAGGTGGAAACCCAGGATGACCCCGACAGGTGTTATCGCGCTGTCGTCAACGCACTGAAGCAAGACGACCTGGTCGGCATCTACAACAGCGGATACGGCTCACCCGGTATCGAAGCCGCGTTGCGCAAGTTCGGTGCGACCGGGCAGGTCGTATGGGTGAGCCATGAAATGCTGGACTTGCATCGCCAATACATCGAAGAACAAACGATGGATGTCGCCATCGACCAGGACCCGGATGGGCAGGTTATATCCGCGCTGCAGCACATGTTGCATGCGTGCGGGGTGGTCGAGGACGCGCCCCCGCCAGGACCTGTGGAGTTCCGGATCTTCTGTCCGGCGAATGTCAGACGCAGTGCCTATCTGCCGCCGTCCGACTGAAAGCTCTCATGTGCAAGAGGGCTGCGATTTCGCGGGCGCGAAAGAAATAAAGCACCCGTGCCTCGTTGCCCCAAGACCTGGCGCCCTACCCGCCTTGGTTTACTGGCTGTAGGCCCCAAGTAGTAATGTCGTTTTTGAGCTAAATAGAAATGTCGCAGTCGGGCCTCTTCGGGCTCATGCTGAAGCTCCATGACGATGGCTGGAGTCGATCATGGACCATAGCGGGATGATCACCATGAGCATGCGCGAGCTGGATCGGCTGAAGGTTATCCAGGCGGTCATTGAGGAGCGGCTGAAGCCCTGGCGGGCGGCCGAGCGGCTCGGACTCAGCCGGCGCCAGGTCAACCGGCTGGTGCATCGCTATCAGGCCAGTGGTCCGGCCGGGCTCGTCTCGGCGCGGCGTGGGCAACCGAGCAGCTCGACCCACACATATCACCTCAGGGAAAAATCGCCATTTTGCGCAGATGCCTAGTTCAACGTGTCATGGACCGCAGCAGGCGACGGCCGACGCACGTTGCCAGATTCGGGTTTAAGCTGATCTTCACCACATTGTGATGGCAGGTGAATAATGTTGCGGTCATATCGCATGGTGATCGCCTCCACTTCTCCTTCGTCGCAAAGCTTCTGCAGCGCATACGCGCGTGTGGATTCGTACAGCCAGTACAGAACGCGCGGCCCCTCAATCTGGACATTCAGAAGAGAGTTCGCGACGAGCGCGTCGATTCCCGCGATCGCACTTCCCAGGGTAAGCGTCGCGTCAAATGCAACGGCGCCGAGCGCGTCTAGCGTAAAGAGACGATCGAATAGCGCAATGCGCCTGAACAGAGTCCGCTCGCTTTGGCCGAGCAACGCATAGCTCCAGTCAAAGGTCGCACGCAGGCTCTGGTGGCGCAGCCGGGCAGTACGATATCCGCCGGTGAGAAACGCCATGCGGTCATCCAGGCAACGCCGTGCGCCGTCGAGACCGAGGTCAGCGACGCGGGCAGCCGCCAGTTCAATCGCGAGCGGTATGCCATCCAGCCGTCGGCAAATCTCGCCGACAAGCTGAAGCTGCCGGCCGTCGGCGTCCACGGTCACCTGCATGGCGTTTGCACGCTGCAGGAACAGCCTGACCGCGGAATGCGCAAGGATATCGTCTTGCGCGGCACTCGCCGGTGGCGTTTCGAGCGGATCGACTTTGAATGTATGCTCGGGTGATATGCGCAACCGTTCCCTGCTGGTCACGACGACGCGCACGTGGTTATTTGCAGCGAGCAAGGCATCGACTATCTCCGCAACGTGCGCGATAAGATGTTCAGCATTATCGACAAGTAGCAGCCCGCGCAGGTTCGAAAGCGCGCGCGCGACGCCTTCGGCAGGGACTCCAGCGTCTCCAGTCGGCCGACCGCAGCCTGTCATAATGGCTTCGAGCATTCCGTCCCGGGTCGTCAGGCCCGATAGGTCGACGAAGTACGAGGGTTCGGCCGAGTCTTGCTCAGTTCGACGAGCGACCTCGAGCGCGAGCCGCGTCTTGCCGACCCCCCCGATGCCCACGAGCGTTACCAGGCGCGAACTTTCGAGCATCGCGAGGATCCGCTGAACCGCCCTCTCCCGCCCGACCAACGCGATGTTCAGCGGCGGTGGCAGCCGGTGCGCGTCTCGCATCGACCCGCCCAGCCAGGAAGTGGGGGCCACGTCTGGTTTTCGCACGCAAAGCTGATACCCGCGCCCTGGCACTGTGAGGACAAGATTCCGGTCGGGACCGAGAATTTTGCGCAAGGCCGACAGTTGGACCTGAATGTTGTTTTCTTCGACGATCGTTTGCGGCCACACCACGCTCATCAACTCGTCTTTGGTGACAAGACGGCCGCCAGCCGAAACAAGCACGGCCAGGATATCGAAGGCCCGGGACCCAATGGGCATTGCGACACCGTCTCGGCGCAGCTCCCGCGTTCCGAGGTCGACCTGAAACCGGCCCAGTTCCATCACGCCGGTGGCTAGGTTTAAAGTGCGATCGAAGGCTGCCATGTGAATGCTCGCGTGGGTCGAAGTGAAACGGAGTCTGTCGATCACAATCGCGCTTGAGGTGGGCGAGTGCAGGTAGTTGGCGTGTGTCGCACCTCCCAACCGACACCGTGCGGCTGGAACCGAATATCGCGTCTTGCCGTCGTCGGCCGCTCGCCTCGCGAGGATCGCCCGATCAAGTGCACTTACAATGTTGTGCCGAGTGTGCTCGCTTTAGCTTTTTCGAAAAACTGGTCCATTAACGAAAGTATTTTGAAAATAATTCAACAATGAAAGTCACTTTGGACGAGCTTCAAGCCTTTTCAGCAGTCGTAGATACGGGTTCGATGACAATGGCCGCGCACCATCTGAACCTGACGGTGTCGGCCGTAAGTCGATTGCTTGGGCGCCTTGAGGAAAAGTTGAAAACGACACTATTGCGCCGAAACACGCGCAAACTCGAGTTAACCGAGGAGGGACGGGCATTTCTTCAGCATGCACGAGCGATTATCGACTCCGTCGAAAACGCCGAGGAACTGATGGTTGCGCAGCGCGAAATGCCTTCGGGGCGGCTGCGGATCGACGCCGCAGCACCGTTCATGCTGCATGTGATCGTGCCACTTGTGCAGGGCTACCGGGAGCGCTATCCGCATGTCACCCTGGAGCTCAACACCAACGACCGCATTATTGATCTGCTCGAAAGTCGTACCGATGTAGCGATCAGAATCGCTCGACTCAAGGACTCGACCCTGCACAGCCGGCTCGTAGGACATAGCCGGATGCGCATTCTCGCGAGTCGTGGCTACCTCGAAAAGCATGGTCAGCCGCGCAACGCGGAAGAGCTTGGCAAGCATGTACTTCTGGGCTTCAATCAGCCCGAGTCGCTTAATGTCTGGCCACTGTGTGGCGCTGGTGGTGAGCCTTATCGTATCGAACCGGCCGCTTATTCCTCGAGCGGCGAGACGCTTCGGCAACTGGCGCTTCAGGGCGTTGGCATAGTCTGTCTGTCGGACTTCATGACCGCACAGGACCGGGAGTCCGGACGGCTCGTCCAGATTCTCACTCGGCAGACGAGTGATGTTCGCCAAACGATCCATGCTGTCTATTACCGCAACACGGCCCTGTCTTCGCGGATCGCGTCCTTCGTTGATTACCTGGTCGACGCCATAGGTGGTGGTACACAGTCCCGGAATAAGGTGTTGTGGGCGCAATGAGAGTCAAGCCCGATATGGTACGGTTCACCATCGGCGCCGAGCAGCGGCCAGACATTCAGCGATTCCGGCTGGTGCGAGCGGCACAATCACATGCAGCATGAACGGCGACGCCGCGTCGACCCGCAAGCGCCCCGACAGTTTCTCGCGCCGTGCCACCATCTGTTCCTCGGCACTTTCCACCGACTCGATGATCGCCCGTGCGTCCTGCAGGAACGCCCGCCCCTCCTCGGTCAATTTGAGCCGGCGCGTGGTCCGGCGCAACAGCGTCGTCTTCAGCTTCTCCTCGAGCCGGCCGAGTGTACGGCTCGCGGCCGACACAGTCAGGTCAAGCTGCTGCGCGGCTGCGGTGATCGACCCGGTGTCGACCACGGTCGCGAAGGTTTGCAATTCGTCCAGCGTGATTTTCATTGTTGATTTCAAATCAAAACAATTTCGTTCATAACCTGGTTTTTCCGCAAAAGTAAAGAGCGCACACTGCGCCGGTCTCCACTCATGTTCCGGATCGACCGCCATGCCACTCGCTCTTCTCGCGCTAACCATCAGCGCCTTCGCCATCGGCACGTCCCGCTCCTTCTTCACGACACCCGCGCTCGAACTGCACCGGCTCGAAGGCAGCCTGAGCGCGCTCTGAACAGGCCAAGACCATGCCCACCTCACTCGAACGATTGACGCGCGGCGGCTTCAGCATTGGCATCGAGTTGCCGCTCGACAACGACTGGTCGCCTGCTGGCGACGCGAAGCGTCAGCATGATGGGCGGCATGCCGGCGTGCCGGATCTCGCGATTCACGCCGAACTGGCCGAGTTGGTGGATACGCTCGGTTTCCGCGCACTCTGGGTTCGCGACGTGCCGCTCTACGATCCGTCGTTCGGCGACGCCGCCCAGGTCTTCGAGGTGTTTTCCTATCTCAGCTTCCTCGCCGGCGTCACGCGCAGTATCCTGCTCGGCACGGCTGCCGTGGTGCTGCCGCTGCGCGAGCCGCTGCTCACGCTGAAGTCGGCCGCGACGATCCACGCACTGAGCGGCGGCCGCCTGCTGCTCGGTGTCGCAAGCGGCGACCGGCCGGTCGAGTATCCGCTGTTCGGTCGCGACTTCGACTCGCGGGGCGCGAATTTCCGCGCGCAGATCGCGCTGCTGCGCGACGGCGCGCGCGGTCATCTGCCGCCCGGCGTCGAGGTGCTGCCTGCGCCGGGCACACCGATTCCGCTCCTCGTCGCCGGTCTCGCGCAGCAAATGCCGGAATGGGTCGGGGCGAACATGGACGGTTGCCTCGCCTATCCCGGCTCGCCGGCCGATCATCAGCGGCGCGCTGCCGCATGGCGAGCGGTCGCGGGCAACAAGCCGTACGTCACCTTCATCCACCTCGATCTCGCCGACGATCCGCACGAGCCGCTGCAACGGCATCGCTTCGGTGCGCGCGCGGGCCGCATCGCCCTGATCGAGGAACTGGCGGCGATGCGTGACGCGGGCGCGCAGCACGTCGGGCTCCATTTCCGGCGCAACCGCCGCCCGCTCGACGAAACCCTCGCGGAAATCGCAACGGAAGTCCTGCCACATTTTCATTCGCATGCCCAGGAGTCCATCGCATGAAACCAACCGCCACATCCCCTCAGGCCGCGCGCGGCAGCGCGACGCTGCCGCTCCTCGCGCTTGCCGTCGGCGCGTTCGGCATCGGCACGACCGAGTTCTCTCCGATGGGACTCTTGCCCGTGATCGCCGACGGTTTGCATGTGTCGATTCCGACCGCCGGCATGCTGATCAGCGCGTACGCGATCGGCGTGATGGTCGGCGCGCCGCTGATGACGCTCGCGCTCTCGCGCTGGCCACAGCGTACAGCGCTCATTGCGCTGATGAGCATCTTCACGCTCGGCAACCTGTTGTCGTCGATCGCACCGAACTACACGACGCTGCTGCTCGCCCGGCTCGTCACCAGTCTCAACCACGGCGCGTTCTTCGGGATCGGCTCGGTCGTCGCGGCGAGCCTTGTGCCGCGCGAGCGGCAAGCAAGTGCGGTCGCAACGATGTTCATGGGACTCACGATCGCGAATGTCGGCGGCGTGCCGGCCGCAACCTGGCTTGGCCAGGCGATCGGCTGGCGGATGTCGTTCGTCGCGACCGCGGGACTCGGCGTGATCGCGATGGCGGGACTATTCGTCGCGCTGCCGAAGGGCGGTGCCGGTAAGGCGCCGGATCTACGCGCCGAACTCGCGGTGCTCACGCGCCCCGTTGTGCTCGGCGCGCTCGCGACGACGGTCCTCGGTGCGGGCGCGATGTTCACGCTCTATACGTACGTCGCGCCGACGCTCGCGCATCTGACGGGCGCGACACCCGGTTTTGTGACGGCAATGCTAGTACTGATCGGCGTCGGCTTCTCGATCGGCAACGTCGCGGGCGGCCACCTCGCCGACCGTTCGCTCGATGGCACCCTGATCGGTTTTCTGTTGCTGCTGATCGCCGTGATGCTAGCGTTCCCCGCGCTCGCAGCGACGCACGCGGGAGCGGCCGTCGCGCTGCTCGTGTGGGGCGTCGCGACGTTCGCGGTCGTGCCGCCGCTGCAGATGCGTGTGATGCGCGCGGCGGCCGAGGCGCCGGGGCTCGCGTCGTCCGTGAACGTCGGCGCGTTCAATCTTGGTAACGCGCTCGGCGCGGCAGCAGGCGGCGCCGCGATTTCGGCCGGCTTTGGCTACAGCGCGGTGCCAGTGGCCGGCGCGCTGATCGCCGCGGCAGGCGTCGCGTTCGTGGTGCTGCAGGTCGCCCGTCAGCGCAGCACGCAGGTAGACGCAAATGCGTAGACTGGACCATGAATCGGCGCTGCGCAAGCTATTACCCGCCTGCGAGACACGCAATCTCGGCATCGTCGTCGGCCCGTACAATTCCGGTTTGCTGGCGGGTGGCACTCACTTCGAATATCAGTTTGCGCCACAAGCGATGATCGATCGTGTAGCGCGCATTAAAGAGGCATGCGCCCGATTC
Organism: Burkholderia sp. OK233; assembly: GCF_900230185.1. GTDB lineage: Bacteria > Pseudomonadota > Gammaproteobacteria > Burkholderiales > Burkholderiaceae > Paraburkholderia. Next base: position 4,858,164 of record NZ_OCSR01000001.1, on the reverse strand, counting down.
GATGTGGATATTCGCGCGGCAGCGTTGCAGTTCTCACTCGCCTATCCGGCGGTCGCCGGCATCATCCAGGCGCAAGCCGTCCGTCGCGCATCGACGAAAATCATGCGCCGATAGCAGCCCCCATTCCCGCAGCATTCTGGGACCAACTGAGGTCTGCGAATTTGATTGCCGCGCATGCTTCGCCAGGTTGCCTTCAATTACGCGACGCTCGCGCCGGCGCCGGAGATGCCGCACCTTGCGGCTGCTCGATGCCAGGCGCTTCGGCCTTCAGCACGAGGTAGGCAAGCTAGCATGGTGATGCGCGACGTGGAGGGCTGTCAGCGCGCCGATCGCAAACACCGCCGCGGCAATCGCTCACGACGACCGGATCAGCGGGTCGACGAGCGAAAACTGGCCGAAATGGAATGGAACGACATGGACATAGGCGTTCGAAGGGGGCGTTCGTTGACGAACGCCGGAAGCCTGTTGGTGGGCATGGCTGCAAAAGCGCATGACATTCAGACATACCGGCGGCCGGTAGTGATTCAATCTGAATGTGATAATGCGCGAGCCCGCGTCAATCAGATACTTATTTTATATTAATCATTCTCAAAAACGCTTGTCGCACGTTGCACAGGCAGTGGGACGCAGCGGCTCAAGCCACCGGCTTGCTCCACAAGCCGGTGGCGCGGCCGTTAATGGTGACCGAAGTCCTTACGTTCAATCGGAACGGTGCGCACCTTCGCATACTGGAAGGCAGGAATCGACTTCACTGCATCACGCGTGGCGCCAGCCCACACGAGCTTGCCGCCTACATAATCCAGTTGCGACATCGGAATCGCCACGTCATGCTGGGACACGCCGAGAAACTGATGAGCTGCCACGATACCAAACGAAACAGCGTTATCCGGCGCGACGATGATATCGTGCAGCACCCCTACTTTCTCACCGCTATCGTTGTAGATGCTTTTGCCGAGCAGGCTCTTCTTCACGCTCCAGCCCTCCACGATGAGCTGCGACTGCTCGACGGTGATGCCGATGGTCTGCGCCCCCGCGATCTGTGCGCCTGCTTGCTGGCAAACCACGCTAAAAGCCGACGCGGCAATAAAAACGAGTGCCCACTTTGCCTTCATGATTGTTTCTCCACGAAATGAATGATTCAAAACGATAGATCGCACAAGGTGACCGCGCCGACGGCGCTGTTTGCCTGTGTCGCGCTGGCCAACACTGTGGACCCGTTTCGCACCAGCCGTTTTCCAATTCGCACGACGATGGTGTCCGCGTGTTCAAAACGCCACGACCAGATAGGCGCCACGCGCGACTTCCACCGGCGTGCCTGCCGGTGCGGCGTACGGTTTCGGTCCGGGTCCGAACACCCAGCCCCAGACCGTCAACGGCCAGTACACCTTGCCGAGTGGTGCGCTGAGCGGATAACCGCCTGCGAATGGCTTGCCGTTCCTCGCGTTGTGAGTCATCCTACCCAGAGAGTCTGTTAATTAAATTAGGCCGGGCTAAATAGTTCTTAAAAGTGACGCCACCTCATCTGAAGCGCCAGGTGACGCTGAAGGTCACCGCTGCTCCTCGCTTGGTCAACCCTTGGGCGTGAAACCCCAATAGATCCGTCTGTTCGCCATGAACCTATCCTTTGAAGTCCTGCAGGTCCTCGATGCAATCGATCGAACCGGCACTTTTGCGAGCGCGGCGGAAACGCTTCACAAGGTGCCGTCATCGTTGACGTACCTCGTTCAGAAACTGGAGCTCGACCTTGGCGTGAAGCTATTCGATCGGACCGGCCGGCGCGCGATCCTCACTCATGCGGGGCGCGTGGTCGTCGAGGAAGGACGGCGCCTGCTCGAGGCCGCGGATGCGCTCGAATTCAAAGCGAAAAGAATCCAGCACGGCTGGGAATCCGACCTCCATGTCGCCATCGACGAGATCATCCCGTTCGAGATGTTATGGGATCACGTTACCGACTTTTATAAGTTGAAGCTGGACACGCGGTTGCATCTGTCGAAGGAAGTGCTGGGCGGCTCATGGGACGCACTATTGACTCGTCGCGCGGACCTGATCGTCGGTGCCGCGGGCGATCCACCGTCCATTCCGCATCTGGTTGCGAAACCGATCGGCTCGCTGCGACATGTCTTCGTGGTGGCGCCGCATCATCCTCTCGCTTCAGTCCCGGGACCGCTGACGCTGGATATCGTCGCGCGCCATCGTGTGGTGGCGATCGGCGATACGTCCCGCAAGCTGGCACCCCGCACGATTGCGATCGCCGCCAATCAGGAAGTGCTGACCGTACCGACGCTCGAAGCCAAGCTCGCCGCACAGATCAAGGGTCTGGCCGCGGGCACCATTCCGGAATGCCTTGCAGCCGAGCCCTTGAGCCAGGGCGAGCTGGTGCGAAAAGAAGTACTCGGCATGCGCGACGTCACGCATTTCTATCTCGCCTGGCGCGACGATGAAACAGGAAAAGCCCTGCGTTGGTGGGTCGACCAGTTGGACCGGCCAGATCTGATCGACGAGGTTGCGCAACAGAGGCTGTTGCACGGATGACTTTCGTCTAGCCGCATTCCCTGAATTCTTCGGTGGGCGGGTCGTCGAACGCAGTGGCCGCAGCATTCCGCTCGGCAAACGCGTCATCACAAACGTAAGGCGGTGTTTCAGCCGGGACGTCCGCCGGTTTGCTTGCTGCGGCCGCGATTTTCTGCAAATGGGTTGCGGCTTTGAAGTCGTCCCAATCGAGACCTTCGGTGAGCCTTGAGCACGCGGAGTTCAACAGATCCGCGGCTTCCGCGCTTCGTCCTTGCGCGTGCCAGCACCGGCCGAGGCTGGTCGCAGCGCGCAATTGCAGCGAGCGGCTGCCTTGCATCAGGGATTCTTCGAGCGCCGCGCTCAGGCACGCCTCCCCGTCCCTCGCATCACCGGCGGATGACGCATAGCCTGTATGCTCCATCAACAGCAGTTCGCCGTGGATGCGCCTGAGTTCGCCAGCATACCAATGGTCGCCGGCTTCGTCACACTGCGCCAGCACACGCACGATGGCGGCGATGCCCTCTTCCCGCTGTCCCGATCGGCCAAGCGCGAGGCTATATTGTCCGGCGAGCATGGCGCGCGGCGCACCGAAGTCGAGCGAATCCAGATCGCTCAACGCCGCGCGGAAAGCATGCAAACGTTCCGGCATCGCCTCGTCCAGCGAGCGCAGATATTCATCGAAACAGCGACAGCACGCCTGCGACACACTCAGTCCGGCGCGCGCCGACACCTCCTGCAACACCGCGATCGCCTGGGCCGCCCGTTCCCGCTTACCGGAGAGCAGCGTTAGCGGAACCAGCGCCTCGACCAGCACGTAACACGTGACGAAGGCCTGCTCCTGATTGCACACATCGACCACGCAATCCTCCGCGAGTTTCAGCGCCTGATCACGGAAACCTTGCAGCCACAGCACGCGCGCAAGCGTGGCGCGGCCGACGATGCGCTGATCGACGGACTGTCCCAGGGGCAACCAATGCTGCAGGCTATCGCCGTGCTGAAGCAGTTTTTCGAGCGACAAACGTGCCTGCTTCTGATCGCCCGCGTAGTGCGATGCGATCCCCAGCAACCGGTATCCGAGGGTCGCGCCGCTTGTGTCGCCCGTCTCCGAGGCGAGCGATGCAAAGCGCCTCGCGAACGCCAACGCGTTACGCGCCGCGCCGGACGATTGACAGACGTTCCACATGCCCCACAACGCACCGGCTTCAAACGCCGGGTCGCCAAGCGCGATCGCCGACGCGAGGATTTCGGCCCAGATGCCGAGGGTTTCCCGGTTCGGCCCATTGACAAAGATCCGTGCGGCCCCGAGTGCCGCCAGCAGTTGCATACGCACGCGCAAATGCCGGGTCGAACGCGAATCCTGATGGGTCGCCGCCACGGTATCGAGCGCTCGCCGTGCCCACGCGCAACACTCGTCGACCAGCGATAATTCATAGAGAAGAAACACGACCTTCACGGCCAGCGTTTCGCCGAGCGCGGCGTCACCCTTTGGCGATAAAGCCCAGCCCAATGCCGCGCGCAAGTCGTCGAGCAACTCGCGCATGCGGTGATGCCATCGATCAGAGAGCGCACCCACAGAACCCGCACTGTTCGACAAATCGCGGTCGAGCAGACTGGAGAAATACCACGCGTGATTGAGCGTGACGAGACGCCGCTCGCCGTTATCCTCGAGCTTCTGCATCGCGTACGCACGCGTGGTTTCCAGCAGGCGGTAGCGGGCTATGCCACGCTCCACCCGCGTCACCACCAGCGACTTTTCGACCAGCCCGGATACCGCCGCGATCACATCGAGCTCGCGCAATGCGCCGTCGCCGGCAACAGCGATCGCCGCCTCCATCGTGAAGCTGTTGAAGAAGATGCCGAGCCTGCGCAACGTCGCTCGCTCTGCGTCATCGAGCAGTGCGTGGCTCCAGTCGAGTGTCGCCTTCAAAGTCTGATGCCGCGGCAATGCGGTGCGATTGCCGCCGCTCAGCATATTGAAGCGGTCGTCCAGATGGTCTGCCAACGTCTCGATGCCCAGTATCGCCGCACGCGCGGCCGCCAGTTCGATTGCCAGCGGTATGCCGTCGAGCCGGCGGCATACCGTACCGGTCAGGTAGACGCTTCTTTCATCGGACGAAAAACGTGCATCGATCGCCCGCGCGCGTGACAGGAACAACTGCACGGCGCTGCATTGCAGTACGTCCTGGCACTGATCCTCTTGCGCGGGTACCTGCAACGAGGCGACCCAATAGAGGCGTTCATCCACGACGCGTAGCGGCTCCCGGCTGGTCGCGAGAACGCGTATGGCCGCACTCACGCTCAGTAGCGTTTCGGCAAGCTCAGCGGCGGGGGTAAGAACATGCTCGCAATTGTCGAATATAAACAACGCGCACCGCTCGCTGAGTTCCTTGCGGACACGCGCGAGCGTAAGCGGTCCGGACGCCGGATTCACGCCGATGCTGGTCGCGAACATCGCGAGGACGCTGCTCGCATCACAGGCCGAAGCGAGCGATACCAGATAGACACCGTCCGGGAAGCGCGCCTGCAAGCCGCGCGCGACCTCGATCGCCAGTCGGGTCTTGCCGATACCGCCGGAGCCGATAAGCGTCACGTGGCGAGCCGAAGCCAGCGCCAGCGCGACGTCTTCCATCGCTTTGTTCCGTCCGATCAGCGCCGACGAATTGGAAGGCAGGTTGTTGTGGACGATCCGGTCTTGCTTGCTGTCATTGACGTTGTCGAGCTCATCGTCACGATCGGCCGTGTTCTCGCTGGAAGGGGCCGTTGATGGACTGGACAGTACGAGCCGGTAGCCTCGTCCAGACACGGTCTGGATCAGTCCGCGACTTTCGCCCAGCACCTTGCGCAGTGCGGACATATGCACCTGAAGGTTGTTCTCTTCAACGATCGTGTCCGGCCAGACCTTTTTGAGCAATTCGTTTTTCGGCACCAGCGCGCCGTTTGAAGCGATCAGCACTGCGAGCATGTCGAATGCACGGCTTCCAAGCCGCACAGGCTGGCCGTCGAGAAACAACTCCCGACGGGCGAGGTCCACCTGAAGCGGGCCAATGCGAATCATTTTCCTGAGTATCCAAGACACCGCGGGTATAGGAAAAACTGAGGACTGACCGCTCAGCGTTGCGTTCCCGAAGTCTAGAACAACGGCGAATTGGCATGCGCGGAAAAAACTGAACGTACAGTTCAAAAATTTTGTACTAAGCATGCGCCCGGATCGATCTCGCACACCCAGCGCCGTTAAGAACGTTTCATGTTTTTCTAAAGACTTAATGCACGTCGATCAATAGACTTTGTCGGCGCGATAGAGGTGGCCTCCGCCGATTGCGACAATCAACGGCGCCCGCCGGGGACGCCATCACGCGGGCAACGACAGATGATTCACGAGATCGCTTACGCGCTAGTGCCGTTCTTCTTTTCGATGGCGACGGGCTATCTGGCGGGCAAGCTCGCTCGGGGCGCCATGCCGTTGTCTTCGATCAACACCATGCTGGTCGACTATGCGCTGCCGTTCGCGCTATTCCTGTACACAGCGAAGATGCAGCGCACGAGCCTCGACAGCCACCTCGTGCTGATCCTCCTGCTGGTGACGGTGATGCTGGTGCCGTACTTCGTGTCGCTTGCGTTGTCGCATTTTCTTTTCAAGGCGGCACCGTCGAATGCGGCCGTCCGCGCGGTCACCATTGGTATGCCGAACTTTGCCGCGGTCGGTCTTCCGCTTTTGCATAGCGTCTACGGTGAAGCGAGCGATTTGACCGTTGCGCTCGCGATCACGACCGCCTCGGTTGTGATGTCGCCGGCCGGGTTGATCCTGCTCGAACGTGCAAAGACGCGCGATAACGACGGCCCGCACTCGAATCTGCTGGCAAAGGCGCTGATCACGACATTCGTGAAGCCGATCGTGATCGCACCGATTCTCGGCGTGCTGGTTTCGCTTGCGGGTTGGCAGTTGCCGGAGCTCATGGTGCAGTCGCTCAATATCATTGGAAGCACGACAGCGGGACTGGCGTTGTTTTCGACCGGGTTGATACTGGCGGCACAACCCTTCCGGCTAAATAAAGAAGTATGGGTCGCCGTGGCGCTCAGCAATGCGATCCAACCGCTGATCGCATTTTTGCTGGTGATGGTGTTCGCGCTGCCGAAGCCCATTGCCGGTCAGGCCATTTTGCTCTCGGCGATTCCATGTGGTTCGTTCGGCATTCTGTTCGGCTTGTCATACGGCGTACAGGACACCTCATCGGGCACGACGCTGGTCGTCTCGAGCGTATTGTCGATTGTCACGCTGACCGGAACGATCTTCCTGCTCGGCTATCTTTGACTCGCGTTGCCAGAGTTTCGTGGCCAGATGCCCTTGTCTGGCCGGTCGCCTGCACGCCGTCGCCTAGCCAGACAGGGGTAATCTTTGTATGATGCGTCCGATCATACTGGGTACCGAACAGCCATGCCGAGAAAAGTACGGACGGTCGACTCTGCGCCGCAAACCGACGCACCTGACAGCCAGAAGGGCGTTACACGCCGCCTCGCACCGGAGGTGCGCGAGCGCCAGATTGTCCTGAAGGCTGTCGACCACTTCGCGACGCACGGTTTTTCTGGCAGCACCCGCGAACTCGCACGCCAGCTAGGCGTGACGCAGCCGCTTCTCTACCGGTATTTCCCAAGCAAGGAAGCATTGATCGACCGTGTGTACGACGAGGTCTATCAATGGGACACGAGCTGGGAAAACCTGATCAAAGACAGATCCATGCCGATCCAGGAACGGATGGTCAAGTTCTACTCGTCGTACTCGGTTGTGATTCTGCGGCGTGAGTGGATACGGATTTTCATCTTCGCCGGTTTGACACGGGAAGGCATCAACTCCAAATATCTTTCACGGCTGCGCGAACGCGTGTTCTTGCCCGTGATGGCGGAAATCCGCTCGGCTTACGATCTACCGGCGCCGTCCGGCGCGAAGCAGCGCGATGTGGACCTGGAGTTGATCTGGAGCCTGCACGCCAGCATCTTCTATCTCGGCGTTCGAAAATGGATCTACGGGCTGCCCGTCACCGACGACATCGAGGACCACGTCGCTCGCCAGGTCGACGCATTTCTCAACGGTGTGCCTGAGGCGCTCAAGCACGCTTCGAAAGAATCCACCAGGACCAAGGCCAGGTCCAAAGCCTGACCAGGCGCGTCGGCTGCCCAGCCAGCCGTTCGTTTCATCGCCCCATTGCGCGGCTCTTCTCCTTTCCATTCCCCAGGGTAAACACCGGCGTTGCGCTGCTTTCGCCAGCCTGGGCATTCACCTACAATTTATCAAACGATCACTAATCGAACGATAAATTGAAGGAGTTGCACATGCCTGTTTCAAAGATTGCCCACTACTCGATCCGCACCACCGATCTCGAAACATCCTGCCGCTTCTACGAGCGGATCCTCGGTTTCAAGCAGGGTTACCGCCCGCCCTTCGATTTCCCAGGCGCATGGCTTTACAAAGGCGGCGACGAAGCCGACTTCGGTACCGTCCATATCATCTGCGTCGATCCCAACAACCCCGAGGGGCTCACCGCCTATCTCGGCAACAAGGCGCTGCCCGCGGCGGGAACCGGCACCGTCGACCACATCGCGTTTCTTGCCACGGGCGTCGCGGACATGTGGAAGACGTTGCAAGCGGAAGGGGTTGCCTATCGCGATCGCACGGTGCCGAGCCTCGGCCTGCATCAGGTGTTTATCGAGGATCCATCCGGCGTGACCATCGAGTTGAACTTCCCGGCTGAAGAAATCAGCCGTATTGCCGAAACACACCCGGCAATCGCCCTAACATCCGCAAACGCAGGAGATTGACCATGACGAATTCTTCTGCACGGTCAAGAGCCATCATCGTCGGCGGCTCTCTGGGTGGCCTCTTCGCGGCCAATCTTCTCGTGCGCAACGGCTGGGATGTCGATGTTTTCGAGCGCGTTCCCGACGAACTGGCCGGACGCGGCGCCGGCATCGTCACGCATCCCGAGTTATTCGACGCACTGGCGGCGGTCGGGATCGAATTCGACGACTCCATCGGCGTCAACGTGCAGTCGCGCGTAACGTTCGCACAGAACGGCGCAGTGTTATCCGAGCGCAATCTACCGCAAACGCTGACCGCGTGGGGCAAGATGTACCACGTTCTCCGAGCCGCGCTGCCGGACATCCACTACCATGCCGGCGACACCGTCTTATCGGTAGAGGACGGCCCCGATCAGGCGGTGGTGTCGCTCAGTGACGGCACCGTTCTGTTCGCGGACCTCGTCATCGCCGCGGACGGTTTCAAATCATCGATTCGCGAGCGATTCCTGCCTGACGTGAAGCTTCAATATGCAGGCTACGTAGCATGGCGCGGGCTCGTCGACGAAGCGTCGCTGTCGCCGGAAACCCGTGAAGCGCTGTTCGAAAAGTTCGCGTTCTGCCTGCCCCCGCACGAGCAGATCCTGGGTTACCCCGTGGCCGGCCAGGGCAACAGCACGACACCTGGTGAACGCCGCTACAACTTCGTCTGGTATCGCGCGACCAGTGAAGACATCGATTTGCCGGACCTGTTGACCGATGCATCCGGCAAGCGTTGGGCAGGCGGCATTCCGCCGACGCTAATCCGGCCAGCAATTCTCGCCGATATGGAAGAAGCGGCGCTCACGCTACTCGCCCCGCAATTCGGTGAAGTTGTGACCAAAGCGACGCAACCGCTTTTCCAGCCCATTTACGACCTCGAAGTGCCACAGATGGCTTTCGGCCGCGTCGCTTTGCTCGGCGATGCGGCCTTCGTCGCTCGTCCTCACTGCGGCATGGGCGTGACCAAGGCGGCGAGCGATGCGATGGCGCTCGTTGACGCGCTAAAGACCCATGCACACGTTCAGGACGCGCTGGCGAACTACAGCCGCGTGCGCACGCAGGTCGGTGCCGCGATCGTTCAGCATGCGCGCCATCTCGGCGCATATATGCAGGCACAGTTAAAGAACGACACCGACCGTGAAATGGCCGAGCGCTATCGCACGCCCGATGCCGTGATGCGCGAGACCGCGGTACCCGCACGCTTCTGACTGCCCTGTGTGCACGCGGCCGTTCTGGGCCGCTATCGCAGCACCGACAAGAAGTCGATTCGAAAGGAGACAAAGTGGAACATGGCGCCCCAACCTACCCGATGAGCTCGCAATACGTCGTCGCCGACCCACCGCCCGCGGCGGACCCCCTACTGGAAGATCCGCGTTTTCGCGCATTCGTGCGTGCACGACGCGCATTCGCGTGGATGCTCACGATCCTGATGCTGACGGTGTATTTCGCGTTCATCCTCACGCTCGCATTCGAACCGGCGCTACTCGGCCGACCGATCGTCAACGGGTATCCAGCAACGTGGGGGATTCCCGTCGGGTTCGGCATGTTCGTCTTCACGTTTGCGCTGGTCGCCGTGTATGTCGCACGGGCCAATACGATCCACGACCGCGCTGTGAGTGAAATCCGGCAAGGAGCACGGCTATGAAACGCATTCCGATACCCAGTGGCCTGCTGTTCGGCACACTGTTGCCTGGTGCGCTCGCCGCCCTCGCCGCACTGCCCGCCGCGGCCGCCGAAACCGCCGCCCCGGCGCGGGGCCACAACCCGATTGCCATCGGCATGTTCCTGCTGTTCGTCGCTTCCACGCTGTTCATCACACGCTGGGCGGCGAGAAAGAACAACAGCGTGTCGGACCACTACGCCGCCGGCGGAAAAATCACCGCATTCCAGAACGGCTGGGCGATTGCCGGCGACTACATGTCGGCCGCGTCGCTTCTCGGCATTTCCGCGCTGGTCTTTACCAGCGGCTATGACGGTCTGATCTATTCAATCGGTTTTCTCGCGAGTTGGCCGATCATCCTCTTTTTGATTGCCGAGCCGCTGCGCAATCTCGGCCGATATACGCTGGCGGACGTCGTTTCATACCGGCTGCAACAACGGCCGATACGCGCCTTCGCCGCATCGAGTTCGATCGTGATTGTCCTGCTCTATCTGGTCTCGCAGATGGTCGGTGCCGGCAAACTGGTCGAATTGCTATTCGGCTTCAACTACACGGTCGCGGTCGTGATGGTCGGCGTACTGATGGTGGTGTACGTGTTCTTCGGCGGCATGCTGGCCACCACGTGGATCCAGATCATCAAGGCAGTGCTGCTGCTGGCGGGCGCGGCCTTCATGGCGTTCATGGTGCTCCAGCGGTTCGGCTTCAGTATGAACGCCCTATTCTCGCAAGCGATCCTCGCGCATCCGAAGCATGCCGCGATCATGAGTCCCGGTGGCCTTGTCTCCGATCCGGTTTCCGCCGTATCGCTCGGTTTAGCGCTGATCTTCGGCACGGCCGGACTACCGCACATCCTGATGCGGTTCTTCACAGTGGGCGACGCGAAAGCGGCGAGAAAAAGCATCCTGCACGCGACGGGTATCGTCGGCATCGGCTACGCGCTGATCATCATCATCGGCTTCGGCACGATTGCACTGGTGGCGACGGACCCGACGTATCACACCGCATCCGGCGCCGTGATCGGTGGCGCAAATATGGTGGCGATTCATCTGGCGCACGCAGTGGGCGGCAACGTGTTTCTTGGCTTCATCTGCGCGGTCGCCTTCTCGACGATTCTCGCTGTCGTCGCGGGTCTGACACTCGCCGGTTCCTCGGCGGTTTCGCACGATCTGTACGCAAACGTGATTCGCCGCGGCGCCGCCACGGACCGCGAGGAAATGCGCGTGTCGCGGGCCACCACACTTGTACTCGGCGTTCTCGCCATCCTGTTGGGCATTGCCTTCGAGAAGCAGAACATCGCGTTCATCGTGAGTCTGACGTTCTCGATCGCGGCCAGCTCGAACTTTCCGGTCCTGCTTGTTTCGATTTACTGGCGAGGCTTGACCACGCGGGGCGCGGTGCTCGGCGGCTCACTCGGTCTGATCTCAGCGGTCGCATTGACGATCCTCAGCCCGACCGTCTGGGTGCAGGTACTCGGACATCCGCATGCGATCTATCCCTATGAATACCCCGCACTGTTCTCAATGATCGTCGCATTTGCCGGCGTGTTCTTTTTCTCGATCACCGACACCTCGAAGCGTGCCGCGCGCGAACGTGCCTCGTATGAAAACCAGCTCGTCGACTGTGAACTCGGCATGGTCAAGCACGGATAAACGCCTTGCAAAATAACGTAAATAACGGAGACAGACTCATGGATTGCATGTGTTGCGTATCACAGAAGCGCCGCCGGCTCCTGGGAACAATGGCGGCGCTCGCCGGGGGCCTCGTGTCAGGGTCGCCGGCGAAAGCCACGCTCAGCGCCCCCGCAAAAGCCCGATCAATCGACATTCACGCCCACTACTATCCCGAGAGCTACTGCGAACTGGTGGGAAGCGAGGGTGCGAAGTTTGGCGGCAAGTTCACCTGCGACGCCACCAGTTTCAGCTTTCTGACGCCCGCCGGAGGACTCGGACCGTTGCCGCTCAAGTTCATCAAAATAGACGAACGGCTCGCCGACATGGATGCCTCCGGCGTCGACATGCAGGCGCTCTCCTTGAGCGTACCGATGGCGTACTGGGCCGATCGGCCCTTCAATGCGAAGCTCGCGAAAACCTGGAATGCGGCGGCCTCCGGCGTCCATCAACAGCATCCGACTCGCTTCGTGGTGTTGGCGACTCTGCCCATGCTCAACCCGCACGACGCCATCGACGAACTCGAGCGCGCAGCGGAGTTGCCGGGCGTCCGAGGCGTCTACATGGGGACCAACATCAACAATCGGGATCTCGACGATCCGCTGTTCGAATCCGTCTTTGCTCGCATCGAACAACTCGATCTGCCGGTGTTTCTGCATCCTCAGCAGACGGTCGGCGGTGCAAGGTTGGGCGACTTCTATCTGAGCAACCTGCTGGGCAACCCATTCGACACCGCCATCGCCGGTTCGCATCTGATACTTGGCGGCGTGCTGGACAGGCATCCCGGATTGCAGATTACACTGCCGCACGCGGGCGGCGCACTGCCGATACTGATGGGCCGCATTGACGCAGGCTGGATGGTACGCCCCGAAACCCGGCGGTTGGCACAAAAGCCGAGCAGCTATCTGCGCCGCTTCAGCTACGACACGGTCTCACATTCCGGACACGTGCTGGACTTTCTGATCCAGAACATCGGGATCGACAGGCTGGTGCTCGGCAGCGACTATTGCTTCGACATGGGCTATGAGCAGCCCGTGACTTTTCTGGATCGCCTTGCACTGCCGTCGAATCAAAAAAATCTGATTCTCGGCGGCAATGCGGCAAAACTCCTGAAGATCTAGCGCGAATCGCCCTTCATGCCATGGAGGGCATTCGCGCGATCACGGAAGCCAGAATCATCGCGTTGGCGTTCGCTGGAATCGCGCTGCGCACCCTCGGCTTATAGATGAAATCGTCGCGGTGGATCACCGCCCCGCTCATCGCACAGCGCCCTTTTTTCCGGGCGCGGCAACTGATCCACACCTGGTCGGCGTAGCGGCAGCGTGTTGCATCCTGCCAGAGAACCGCGACAGAGGTGACGGACAAACGCTCGATCACTTCGACCTGTATGTGCGGCGACGGCGCATACGCGGCGATGCCACGCGCCGACCGCATGAGGTACGCTTCACCCGCACCTTGATCGTGAAAGCCGGCCAGAAGCGCTTGGATCACATGATCCCACACGGGAGCACGGCTACCGTTCATCACCGCAGCCACTTGCTCGCGCGGAGCGCAACACGTTTCACGCCGGACTCGCTCGTCTTCCCAAACAGCCTCAGCGCGTTGCTTCAGTTGGGTTTGGCTATGCATCATGCTTCTCCCGATCAACCGGCCGCGGATTACGCACCGCGGCCTAAAACATCACCTATCATGCGGCCGTAGCCTCAGAGCGTCTGACGGACAATCAACTCCCAGTCCAGCCCCGCAGGAAATCCACCAGCAGTTCGTTGACCCGTTCCGGCTGCTCCTCCTGGGGTAAATGTCCGCAATGCGAGATCGGTTCGGCACGGAGATTGTTTGCCATGCCTTGCCAGACAGCCTTCATGTCGAACATGCCGCCCACCGCATAGAAGTCTTCACCCCACAGCGCCATAGTCGGGCACGCAATCTTCACGTCCGCGTCGACCAGATCCTGCGCGACGTCCTCGGAATTCGCGCGATAGTCCGACATTGCGCCTCGCACCGCGCCCGGCCGCTGGTACGCTTTCACGTACGTATCGAAGTCCGCGCCTTCGATCGTGTGCGGGTTGTAGCACCAGTCGGCGAAGAAGTGATGCAGCCACGCGTCTTCCTTCCCCGCGATCAGCGTTTCCGGCAGGTCCGCGACCAGATGGAATAGAAAGAACCAGTACGCACGCGCTGTTTGCGGATTCATATTCTGTGCGACCACCCGCGTCGGCACGTTATCCATCACGACGAGCCGATCGACCCGTTCAGGATGATCCTTGGTCAGCCGCGTCGCCACGCGCGCGCCGCGATCGTGCCCGACGAGCGCGACCTTGCCGATCCCCAGTTCGTCAAGCAGCCCGATGATATCCATCGCCATGTTCCGCTTGTCGTAACCGGAACTGGGCTTGTCGGTTTCGCCATAGCCCCGCAGATCCGGCGCGATGACTCGATAGTGCTGGGCCAGCACGGGAATCTGATAACGCCAGGCAAAGCTCGTCTCGGGGAAGCCGTGCAGGAGCACGACGACCGGGCCGCTACCGGCATCGAGGAAATGCTGCCGGATGCCGTTTGCACGCAGCGTGTGGTGAGTGACCGCCGTCGCTTCAGTTGCCATTTTTCGTTTCCTGGAAGTGGTGAAAGATAAGCTTGACGCCGTGGTCATCGACCGGGTGCGGCTTCGTAATTGACCGGCACCCAGTCATAGGTGCTGCCGTTCGCCCTGATGTGTCCCAATCCCGGGAAGGCGATATGCGCAGCGCCGACGAGATAATGTTTTTTCGCCGCGAGCTCGAATGCATAGCGACGCGAGCGCTGCGCCGCGGCCGCGTCGGTGTCGTATTCGACCGATGCCTTCGGGTTCTGTAACTGGATCGACGCCACATGAACGATGTCGCCCCACACCAGCAGATCCTTCGACTCGCTCTCGACGAGATACCCGGTATGACCCGGCGTATGACCGGGCAACGCGATCGCGCGGATGCCCGGATCGAGTTCGACATCTCCGCTGAACGGCTTGAACCGGCCGGCCGCGACGTAGGGAGCGACGGATGCGATTGCCGCATCGAAGAATGTGCTGAGGAAGGCGGGTGCCTTCGACTTGTTGGCTGGGTTCAGCCAGTAGTCGGCTTCAATCTGGCTGGTCCGTACGACCGCGTTCGGGAACGTCATAGCGCCGTTAGAAATGACGCCACCGACATGGTCCTTGTGCAGATGTGTCAGCAACACCTCGTCGACCTGCTCCGGTTGATAGCCCGCCGAGCGCAAGTTCGCGAGCAGCTTGCCGCAGCAGTCTCCATAGAGCACGCCTGCGCCGGTGTCGATAAGAATCAGCTTCGAACCGGTGTTGATCAGAAACGCGTTGATCGAGCCCTGAACGGGCGCTTGCAGAAAATCGCGCTGCAGGTCGCGCGCGATTTCAGCCTTCGGCACATCTTCCACCACGGTATCTATCGGAAACGGGTGCGTGCCGTCGAGCAACGCTGTCACTTCAAAACCGCCCAGCATGATCCGGTAAAAGCCCGGCCCCTGCGTTTTGACCTGAGGCGCAGCGGCAAGCGCCGCGTCAGACCATACGCACGCAAAGATGCTCAAGACAACTACACACCACGCGTTGACATGGACTGCCCATTTGCTCTGAATCCGTTTCATCATTCGTTCCCTGGCACTTGCCGTTTATATTCAAAAAAGCATAGCGCCCACGCGTTCGACGCAGTTGCTAATTTTTATTAAACATCGTGAGTCGACGCTGTAGTCAGCTGGCTAAGATAAGAATGGATCTGGCTCACGACCGCCGCACCGTCGCCCACAGCCGAAGCAACCCGTTTCGCGGATTCCGAGCGCACGTCGCCGACGGCAAACATGCCGGGCACACTGGTTTCGAGCGGGTATCGCTCGCTTGCATCAGACAGACCATGCACGCTGCGTGCGAACCCGGTGACGACAAAACCCCTGTTGTCGAGCTCCACGCCACTCGAAGCGACCCAATCCGTCTTCGGGTCCGCGCCGATAAAGAGGAACAGATGACGCGACGCCACCACTTCGTCCCCGTCATCGTCCTCGTGACGAATATGAACATGCGTGAGTCCGGCTTCGTCGCCATCGAGGGATCGCAATGTGCAACCGGTGCAAAGCGTGACGTTGGGTAACGAGCCGATCCGGTCGATCAGATATTTCGACATGCTTGCGCACAGGTCCTTGCCGCGAATCAGCACGCGGATGCTGCGCGCGAAATTGGCGAGAAACACGACTGCCTGTCCGGCGGAGTTGCCCCCGCCTATCAGCACGATGTCCTGCCCTTTCACGAGCCTGGCTTCGATCGTCGACGCCCAGTAGTACGTGCCCCGTCCTTCAAAGCGCTCGAAACCCGGCACCGTCGGTCTCCGGTAAGCGGCGCCGCTGGCGACCACGACCGTCCGGGCGCTGATCCGTTGTCCATCAAGAAGCATCAGCAGAAAGATGCCGTCCTGACGGCTCACGTCCTTGACCATGCCGGGAATGGCCAGATGGGCACCGAATTTCAACGCCTGCTGAAATGCCCGCGCGGCGAGTGCCTGGCCCGAAATGCCAGTGGGAAAACCCAGATAGTTTTCGATCCGCGAGCTGGCGCCGGCCTGACCGCCGGGGGCGCGCTGGTCGAAAACGGCGACCGACAAACCTTCCGTGGCCGCATAGACGGACGCAGCGAGCCCGGCCGGTCCGGCGCCGACGATAGCGACGTCATAGATATGCGATTGCTCGAATGTCGGCACGAGTCCGAGGCACGACGCGAGCTGCGCTTCGTCCGGCGCGCGCAGCACGTAACCGTTCGGGCAGAAGACAAGCGGAAAATCGTCGGGGCCGGTCGTCATCCCGCCCAGCAGCGTGATCGCTTCAGGATCGCTACGCGCGTCGATCACCATTGCGGGGTACGCGTTGCGACGCAGGAATCCCTGAAGCCTGACAAGCCGCGCGTCATCGCCATTGCCGACAATGATCGGCCCGAGTCCTTGCTCGATCAATCCAAGCCGCCGGAGGATCAGCGCGCGCATGATGTGCTCGCCCAGCTGAGCATCGGCGACGATCAGTGCCCGCAACCGTTCCGGCTCGAGCACAAGCGTCTCGGCATCCGTCAACGCCACGCCGTCGATTAACGCTGGCTTGCCGGACAGTTGCGCCATCTCGGCCATGAAATGGCCGTCTTCATGCTCAGTGACGAGCGTCGATCGCCCGAAACTGTCACGCGAATAGATCCGCACGCGCCCATGCAACAAAACGAACAGACCCAGCGCCACCTGACCTGTTTCGAAGATCAGTTCGCCGGCCTTGAACGACATCGGCTTGGCGAAGCGTCGCAGGCTTCGAATCTCCGCAGCCGAAAGACGGGGGAACATCTGGTGCTGACGATATTCCAGCGAAGAAAACGGAATCTCGAGTTCCGACGGCGTCACGGCGTCGGCGGAAAAATCCGGGGTGCTCATACTTTCGACCTCATCTAACACGTCAAGCTGACGACGGCACGCGGATACGGTGTCTACCAGCTGAATTTCATTTCAGCGCCGACATAGTCGGCATTGCGCGCGCCCAGGTCGCGCAGCGACTGCCCGACCTGGAAATGCACAGCTTCGAGTGCTGCGGCGAGGTTCGCGCTGACCGCCCAGTCGGCGCGAAGCTGAGTATAAAAACCTGTCCAGCTGCTACCGTGTCCCGCCGTGCCCGGCACGACAGCAGCGCCTTGCTGGTACACCGCATCCGCGGTGGTCTCGCGCCATTGGAGACCCACGCCGGCCGTCAGTGTCAGTTTGCTGTTCGGTTTGACGATCAGTGACGGCTTGATATGAATCAGGTTCGTGTAGCCGGTATAGCCGGCCAGTGCGAAGTAGTAGCCATTCGGAAATAACGCATTGAATGTGCCGATGCGGCCATCTCCTGGATGGGTGTCGCCCGAAGCTGCATCCACCTGGATGCCGACACGCGGCGTCCATGGCACCGACGCTAGCGTGTACCCGGCGAGCGAGCCCACCGCCCATGCGCCGATCGTCTTGTCGCCGATATGTCCCGACTGATACATCCCTTCGACGTCCCAGTCGAAATGAGCGACGTTGCCGGCATAGCGCGCGTCGAATACGTCACGGTGTTCGTCGCCAGTCGCATCGAGAAAGTGCGCGTTGCTGCGGTTGTAACGGGAGTAGTACGCCGACAGATCGCCCGGCCCGACATCTTTGCGCTCAACACGCACGCCGCTGAACGTCAGATCGCGATTGGAGACGTCGTCGAAATCGGTGTTGTCACGATACTGAACCGGCTGTGTCGCGTAAGCGATCCAGCGCCATGGACCCGTTTCATAGTCAGCCCAGATCGCGTCGAATGCCTGACGCACGTTCGGGCCGTCACGAACCGAGATGAATCGTTGCAAGTCGAACGCCATTTCCTGCCGCCCGACCCGGAACTTGATGGTCCCGGGCCCCAGCGGCTCAGTGATGGCGACGAACGCCTGCCGCAAATCGAGCGGGTTCTTATCGACGGGCGTGACGTTGTCCTTGCCGTAGGGGCGCGCGTCCTCGAATTGCGTAAAGACCTGCACGTGGGGGCCAAGGCGCACATCCGCGTGAACTTCCAGGCGTTGCAGCACGTACGTGTCGTCGCGCCCTGACCCGAGGCCGAACAGCGGGGCATCGTTCATTTCCAGCCGCTCGCGCAGCACCATGCCGAGCGAGATATACGCGTCCGGGTTGCCGAACAGCGGAATGTACTTCAGTGAATCGAAAGGCCGCTTCGGCACACAGGGGTTGGCCAACGCCGACCAGTTTTCCTGCCAGCGGTTGAACATCACCGCAGGGCGCGCGCACGAGGCACTCGCGGCAGAGGCGACCGTCGCCGTCGTGCCGCCCGTGGTGGTATCGTCAGCGCCTCCTGTCGCGGTATCGGCCGCCGAGACCGGCAGCGCGGCCGCGAGGCCTGTGCTGATCAGCAAAGCACGGGCGGCCCGCAGCGCGAAAAAGCGCGGCTCGCTCCTGCGGGTCTTAAGTGACCTAAACGGCTTCATGGCGTTCGCGTCACTTGCCATCGTGCACTTCAGCAACGTAGCGGCCCGGGAATTCGAGCATGGCGGTCGTACCTGTTCCGCTGTGGTACGGCGGATAGAGCACCTTCGCGCCGGCCGCTTGCGCGCGCTCGATCGTCTGGGCGACATCTTCCACGCCATAGCCGGTCGTTTCACTCCCGAACGGGACCGGCAGCTTGCCGTCCGTGACGAACACGACCATATGGCCGAAGCCCGAGCTGATGCGGATCACACGGATCGTCTCGCCCGGCCGGCCGATCACGCCGGCGTCCGCACGCGGGTTGTCCGACACCACCTTGCCGTGCGAGAAGCGCAGCCACCGGCGAACGAAGTTGTCCGCTTCGTAGCGCGACACGTACACGCGGTTGTCCGGCACGCTCTGCAACGGCGCATAGTTCGGCGCCTTGGTGTGCCAATAGAGCTGCATCGTGACGCCGCCCGGCCATTGAATGATTGCGTCCTTGCCGATCGGATCGTCGAACGGATCGACGACGATGTCGGCACCAGCCGCACGCGCGGCTTTCACCGCCTTATCGATATCAGTGACCAGATATCCGGTTCGCTCATTGCCGAACGGATACGGAATCGCAGTTTCAAAGCCGAACACCGAAAGCATGCCGACTGGTGTCTGCACATACTGCGACGCGGTCTTGCTCGGCGTGGGCGTCACCGTGAACACCGCGCGCGGGGACGCTTTGCCACCGAACGTGGCAAGGAAACTGGTGACGAATGCATCGAGATCGGCCGAGGCGACATACACGTGCGTGGTGTCGTACTGCGCGCCGACCGATACGTCGGCATGTTTCGCCGCGAGCGCAGCTTTGCCGGTCGACACTTCCGGCGGCCCCGCATCGGCAAAGGCGGACGAAACAGACGTCAATCCAATCAGTAGCGCGGCGGAGAGAATTGCGACTGGACGGAACCGATGAAGCGACTTGACCATTTGATTACCCATGAGTATTAGCAATGTTTCAACGACCAGCCTCTGTTCAAGGCCATGCCTGGTGTCTGGCGAGCGCCTGCAAAGCGATGTATTTGCGGCAAGCTATCGGCTTACCTCCGCCATCGCCCTTCTCTTCAAGGCAAGAAACAGCAAAGCGGCTACCGGCAATGCAATCGCGAGAAACGAAAAATTGACGTATGCCAGTGCGCCGAAGATCGCGCCGACGGCAAAGCCGCACATCGCCGCTAACGTCGATTTGAGGCGCCCTCGAACCTGTTGTCCATGCCCGCCAGCGGCGCCCCTATGTATCAGTTCGATCAGGTCAAGCACGATCTGCGTCACGTTTCCGGTCATCACCGTGTTCGGCAATCCCGTTACCTGCAGCAATCTGCCGCGCGCGTTCTGCACACCCATCGCCATGGTTCCCAGTACGCCGCACGCCAGCACCATCGGTGCATTCGATGCCTTGATTGGTGACGCAATCAAGCCTGTTACAAGGAAGGAAACGAGCAGCATTGCCTGAAGCAGGTACAAAGCGCTCGCAGCATCCGCCGAATGATTTCGCTCCAGAAACTTAAAAATCACGCTACTCAGTGCGATGCCGACTATAAAAGACGGAAACGCGAGCAGCTTTAGCAGCACACCCTGCCCCACGCCGGCGACTTCCGCGCCGATCAGTACGAAGTTGCCCGTCACATGCGCGGTGAAGAGTCCGAACAACGCAACGAACCCGACGGTGTCAACGTAGCCCGCTATCAGCGCAAGAATCGTGTCTTCGTCTTTATTCACCAACGATTCCCCTGAAAACAGAAGGCACGCGCCAGCGACATCAACCGCCCTCTTTCGTCGCGCCGGGTGTCATCGGCTTTTGCGCCGCGGTACTCTTCATAGGCTCGGCGACCTCGACCGTCCGCGTCTGCGCGAAGAGCTGCGCCTTGACGACCGGCATGGTGTGCTCACCCAACACCATGCCGAGCAGCCCGGCCAGCGCGATCAGCGGCGGTGCCGGCGACTGGACCTTGAGTAGCCAATAGAGGAGTCCGACTGCGAAGCCGACTCCCAGTGAAATGATGTAGCCCATGCTGATTGTCCTTTCGATAACTGCCACTTCGTTGCGCACGCCGTTCGCATCCGCTATTCGTACCCACCGTTCAGGCAGGCGCCAGTACTTCAAGTCACCCCAGGTCAATTCGGCCAGTCCGATCCAAGCACCAGTCCACAGAAATTCAACCTGCGATAGTTCGGGTCCCACCGATCCAGCACATCAGCGTTCACCGTGCCGAACGTCGTCTCGGGCCGATGCACCATGCCGTGCGCATAGGCTTCGATGATCTTTTTCTTGAAACCGGATTCGCGGGGATAGGCTTGCACAATTTCGTCGCGCTGTTGCGCAGTGAATTCGTCGAAGCAGGCGCCGCGTACATCCATCTGCACCCCGGCGCTGACCAGCGCGACGAGCGGCGACATATGTTCAGGAATACCCGGCGTCGTATGCAGCGCGATCGCCTCCCATACCTGACCGATCGCGGACTCAGTGGCACCGTGCTGGCGCAGGAATTCACGCGCCGCATTCGCGCCATCCACCTCAAACCGGCACGGAGAGCTCCGGTGCTGTACATTCAAACCAACGTTGTGAAACATCGTGCCGACGTAAAGCAGCTCGGCGTCGAAAGTCAGCTTGCCGCGATACCCAGTCAGCGCGCCGAACAGAAAAGCCCTTAGCGCATGATGGAACATCAACTCACACTCCGTGCCCCGGATCTGATCGGTTGCTGCCCGGGTCATCACACTGTCGGGAATCTCGACTCCCGCAATGATTTTCTTCATGTCACTTCTCCGTGTCAGACAGCCCCTCGGTATGGATCACCCGGCATGCGGACGGGCATCGCGGCCCGGCGATGTCTAGGACCGGGCGAAGTCCAGGAGGTCCTGGTTGAGCCGGTCTTTGTGCGAGATGTAAAGCGCATGCGGTGCGCCCTTATAGACCAGCAGCTTCGCGTCCTTGATCAGCGCGGCAGCCGCCTTTCCGGTTACGTCGAAGTTCACGACCGCGTCCCCATCACCGTGCACCACCAGTGTGGGCACATCGAATTTCGCGAGGTCCGACCTGAAGTCAGTCTCCGAGAAAGCTGCAACGCAGTCGTAGGTTCCTTTCAGGCCACCCTGAAGCCCAAGCGACAAAGTCCAGTCGAGCATCTGCTTCGTCACGTTCGAGCCCTCCTGATCGCTGCCCATGAAAAGCGGGCCGAAGTCGTCGAGAAACTTGGGCCGGTCGTTCAGCAGTCCCGCACGAATGCCGTCGAAGATGGCTGGGTCCATTCCTTCCGGATGATCCTCACGGCGAATCATTAAAGGCGTCACGGCGCTGAGCAGAATTGCCTTCGCGACGCGCCGCGTGCCGAAACGGCCGATATAACGCGCCACTTCGCCACCGCCCATCGAAAACCCGCCGAGAATCACGTCCCTGAGATCGAGCGCCTCGATCAACTCATTGACGTCGCTGGCAAACGTGTCGTAGTCGTATCCCGACCACGGCTGCGCGGAACGTCCAAAGCCGCGGCGATCATGAGCGATGACACGAAAACCGTTGTCGGCGAGAAACTTCATCTGGTATTCCCACATGTCGGCGTTCAACGGCCAACCATGGCTCAAAACAATCGGCTGGCCCGTGCCCCAGTCCTTGTAGTAAAGCTGGGTGCCGTCGGATGTGGTGAAAGTACTCACGTGAGACTCCATGGTCAATGGTGTTGGATCGATTCGGCGGAACGCTTACCAACTGTTCGATACAGCGTAGCGAATAAATCAATTAAAGACTTTGTCGCATTCTTAAAAACCCTTAAGAGACGAGACAGTTCTGTAAGCCTGCTCAAATCGTGAGTTCATGGAATCGCCTTACGCCGTCGCGAATCCATTGCAGCAACCCGCCTGACGTCTCGTCCACATTCGCTGGCGATTCAAGCAGCATCTTTTCGGTTGCGTGATGTTCCGAAAGTAAACGGCACATCTCCGTGGCCACTTCGGGGCGTCGCGCGAGAATCGGTGTCAATGCGGCCTTATCCAGCCGGAAAACGGTGGCGCGAGTCAGCGCTCGAACGATCACATCCGTCTTGACGCCGGCCAGAATCCCTGACTGTCCGATCGAATCGCCAGGCGACAGCCTCCGCAGTTCGATCTCACCATCATCCTTCGGCACGCTTACTTTTGCGACGCCTTGCGCGAGAATGTGAAGCTCGTGGCCGTTCTCATCGGCCGCGGCATAAATGGTCTCGGCTACATCGAATTCGTGCTTCGTCAGCTTCGCGTTAAGCTCCAGTACTTCGTCGTCCTCGAGTGTCTGGAAGATCATGACGTTGCGCAGCAATCGGTGCCTCTGATCCGCCACGTCGGTAGCAGGCTCGGGTACTGACAAGGGATGCAACACGACGCCACGCGAGACCAGATGCCGGTACGCGAGATCGAACAGTTCGTTGCGCACACCGGTCTTTTTGCTCAGTGCGTCGACGTAGCAGACAATCTCGTACTCGATCGAGTCGCTCGTGGCACGGCGCACACTCACCAGTGGCTTAGGCTCGCTCAAGACATTTTCTGAGCTGGCGGCGGCGTTGGCGAGCGCCTCCAGCACGATTGCCGGCCGGATCGATGGCTTGACCGGTAGCACCACACTAATGCCGTGCGTATGCGCCGGTTCATTCGCGTTGACGATATTGGCGCGCGCCGCCACGCTATTGGGAATCACGACGATATTGCCCTGGCCGTTCAGCAGACTGGTCGCGCGCCAGTTACTCTCGACCACCTTCCCTTCGACATCGCCGATCGTGACCCAATCGCCAATGTGAAAGGGCTGAGTAGCGTTCAGGACCACACCGGAAAACACGTCGTTGAGCGTGCTCTGAATCGCAAGGCCCAGCACGACCGCTACCGCCCCGGACGTTGCGAGCAGGCCGCGCACAGGCAGTTGCAACACAAAAGCAATCGCTCCGACCGCTGCAGCCAGAAACACGAGCGCGCCGAGCACATCCTGAAACAGACGCTCCTTGTGCCACGTCTCGGGTAACACTGCACGATCCAGCATGACGGTCACGAGGCGCGCGCCCTGCAGCCACCACACAACCTCCAGCACTTGCGCGAGAAGATGGCGCAGCGGCTCGGATTCCCAGGGCGCCGCGCGCAACGGATTCATGCCAGAACTGAACAGCACGTAGGTCGACAAACCAAACAGGAGCGCCCGGAACGCCAGACGCACCTGCTCGCTCGTGCGGTCCATGAAACGCCAGGCGAGGAAATCGAGAACCAGTATGCCTATGCCAAACAGCACTCCGTCAGTCAGGGTCGGCATGGTGGTCCTCGCTAGCCTGGTGGCACCAACCTGGGGATGTCAGAACGCGAAACAGCTACAACCCAACGCGCCCCAGAAACCGTTGGAGTCGCTGACAGGCACGTTTTTACGCCACGCCCAACCATGTGCGTGCGCATGTACGCCGCACAGATTCACACAGCCATCCACGCACGCCACCGCAGTCGGCTTGTAACGGCTATAGCCGCCGAATTCCGCGACCGGTGACCACGAGGGGCTAACCGGCAGGTCGGGCGGTGCGAGCGGCGCGAATTCATCATCGGCATACACAACCTTGCCACCCACCACCGTCATCGCCGAGGTCAGGAACTTGATGCGGCTCTCGTCGACGGTAAAGTAGTCATCGCTGAGTACCGCGAAATCCGCGAACTGGCCGGGAACCAGCGCGCCTTTGCGCTCTTCCTCGTTCGAGAACCATGCGCTGCCTACCGTGTAGCGGCGCAGCGCTTCCATCCGGTCCAGACGGTTCTCGCTGGAATACATGGCCGTGCCACCGACCGTCTTGCCCGACACCATCCAGTAGAGTGAAACGAATGGATTGAAACTCGCGACGCGCGTAGCGTCCGTCCCCGCGCCGACGGGCAGTCCGGCATCGAGCATGTGGCGAATGGGCGGGGTGCGCTTCACAGCCTCTTCACCATATTGCTGGATGAAGTACTCGCCCTGATAGGCCATCCGGTGCTGGATCGCAATGCCGCCGCCGAGCGCGCGCACACGGTCGATATTTTGTTGCGTGATGGTCTCGCAGTGGTCGAAGAACCAGCGCAGTCCGTTGAACGGAATCTCGGCGTTCACGCGTTCGAATACATTCAGGAAGCGCTCGATCGACTCGTTGTACGTCGCGTGAAGACGGAACGGCCAGCGGTTCGCCACCAGCAGCTTCACGACGGCTTCCAGCTCGTTTTCGAGCGTGTCCGGCAGATCCGGCCGCGGTTCGAGAAAGTCTTCGAAGTCGGCGGCCGAAAACACCAGCATTTCGCCGGCACCGTTGACGCGCAGGAAATCGTCACCTTCGCCGGGCTTCGTCACCTTCACCCACTTCGCGAAATCCTCGATTTCTTTTTTCGCATTCTGCGTGAACAGGTTGTACGCAATCCGCACGGTCAGTTCGTTTTGCTTCGCCATGTCCATAATGACGGCGTAGTCGTCCGGATAGGCCTGATAGCCGCCGCCCGCGTCGATCGCGCTCGTCACGCCGAGGCGGTTGAGCTCGCGCATGAAGTGCCGGGTGGAATTTCGCTGATCATCTGGCGCGAGCTTCGGGCCTTTCGACAGCGTGGCGTACAGCAGCCCGGCGTTCGGCCGCGCGATGAGCATGCCTGTCGGATTGCCGCGCTTGTCGCGCTGGATCTCGCCGCCAGGAGGATTGGGCGTGTCCTTCGTGTAGCCGACGGCCCGCAGCGCTGCCGCGTTCAACAGCGCGCTGTCATACAGGTGCAGGATGAAAACGGGCGTGTCCGGTGCAATCGCGTTGATTTCTTCGAGCGTCGGGCCGCGCCGCTCGGCGAACTGGAATTCGTTCCAGCCGCCCACCACGCGGACCCATTGCGGCGCCGGCGTGCGGGCCACCTGCTTCTTCAGCATGTCGAGCGCGTCCGCCAGCGAGGGCACACCGTCCCAGCGCAACTCCATGTTGAAGTTCAACCCGCCGCGAATAATGTGCAGGTGGGAGTCGTTCAGACCGGGAATGACAGTGCGGCCTTTGAGGTCGACCTGCCGCGTGTTGTCGTTCACGTGCCGCATCACGGCGTCGCGAGATCCCGAAGCGATAATGCGGCCGTTCGCGACGGCGAGCGCATCGGCGAAAGAGCGCTTGTCGTCCTGGGTGGCGATCTTGCCATTGAAGAAGACAACTTCGGCCGGCGTCGGCGCGGAAGTATTGGAAGTCATGACGATCCTCATAGGGAGCGCTCCGCTTTTCACGCGCGGAGCTTATTCATGGGAAGCGGGCGCTCGTCGCGACTGTTTACTTCTTTGCAGGCACCGGTGCCAGAACCTCGTGCGTCCCCGCCGCGCGCTGGGGAGCCTTGTGCACCATGGTGTAGGCATAGTCCACGCCCATCCCGTACGCCCCCGAATGCTCTTTGGCAATCGCCATGACTTCGTTGTAAGTCTCTTTGTGCGCCCAATCGCGTTGCCATTCGAGCAGCACCTGTTGCCAGGTCATCGGAACCACGCCGGCCTGAATCATTCGCTGCATTGCATAGTCATGCGCGTCCTTCGACGTGCCGCCCGACGCGTCGGCGACCATGTAGATTTCGTAGTCACCTTCGGCCATGGCGCAAAGCGCGAACGTGTTGTTGCAAACCTCAGTCCACAGACCTGCCACCACCACCTTTTTTCGGCCATTTGCAGCAAGCGAGTCACGAACCTTCTGGTCGTCCCACGAGTTCATGGACGAGCGTTCGAGCACTTTGTGCCCCGGAAATACGTCCAGCAACTCCGGGTACGTATAGCCAGAAAAACTTTCGGATTCCACTGTCGTAATAGTGGTAGGAATGTTAAACACCCGCGCTGCCTTCGCGAGTCCTACTACGTTGTTCTTAAGTACCTGACGGTCGATGGACTGGACCCCAAAAGCCATTTGCGGCTGTTGGTCGATGAAGATGATCTGCGAGTTTGCAGGCGTCAGGACTTCAAGTTTCGGATTTGCCATGGCTTTGTACATCCTAAAGATTGAGTGAACATGAGAGGACAGGCCGCACTCGCTTGGAGTGCGAGAAAAACTAAAACCCAGTCTATCCACAGCTTTTCACCCAGTCCTTGGCGAAATCCTTAATAGTTCTTAAATAAAACACGCAGGAAGATATCCGCGACCGATCGCGACACGGACCATCTTTATTTACGGCTCAGAACATTTCATGTTTTTTGCAGGACTTTATATGAACTGCATTCCTACAATGCAAGCTGCCGGATTCATGAACTCACACGTTGTATCTATCGACACGTCAAAGGACTCGCTATGAAAGAAGCATTTACCGCAGCAGCCCATCGCGCCGCCCCGCTTAGAACGCCGACTCGCCTGACCGAAGAGGCAACCCGCGATATTGCCGCCGCTTTGACGACCTTGCTAGCCGACGTGTTCGCGGTGTATCTGAAGACGAAGAACTTCCACTGGCATATGTCGGGGCCGTACTTCCGCGACTATCACCTACTGCTCGACGAGCAGTCAGACCAGATCTTCGCGACGACGGACCTGATCGCGGAACGCGCACGCAAGGTAGGCGGAAAAACACTGCACTCCACCGGCCAGATCACGAAGCTGCAACGGATTCTCGACAACGACGCTGACTTCGTGACGCCCAGCGACATGCTGGCCGAATTGCGCGAGGACAATCTGGCGCTCGCCGGCTACATGCGCGAGACGCATTCGCTGTGCGGCGAGTACAACGATGTCGCGACTGCGAGTCTGCTCGAAAACTGGATCGACGAAGCAGAACAGCGCGTGTGGTTCCTGTTCGAATCGGGACGTCACGCATAACGCTGCGCGATGCGAAGACGCTTGCAAGGCGTGAGCACGCCGTGGCTCAACCTTCCAGTGAAGTGTGAACCCGCGATTCGAGAAACTGAACGAGTGCGCGCACTTTGCTGGAGTGGCGGCGATTGGGCAGATACGCTGCATAGACGACTGCGTCGCCTTTATGGGGACTCGCCTCGAAGTTCTGAAACAGGCGCATCAGACGTCCCGCGCGAATGTCGGCGGCGACCAGCCATTCAGGCAGCAACGCGATGCCACGCCCCGCCAGCACGGCGTCAAGCAGGATGTCGAGACTGTTCGACAGCAGATGGCCGCGCACTTCAACGCGAACCTCGACCCGCTCCTCCACGGCTTCGCGGCGGAAGGTCCAGACCTGGCGTGTTCGATAGCCGCCGCCGTATGCGACGCGAAGGCACTCGTGCGCATCCAGTGCCTGTGGCGTTTGCGGCATGCCGCTGCGTTCGAGGTAGTCGTGGCTGGCAACGACATAGCGCGGATTGTCCGCCAGCTTTCTGATGATCAGGTTGGCGTCGCGGTTAGGCAAGCCGATCCGTATCGCAACGTCGATTCTGTCGAGCGCGAGATCGGCGTAATGATCGGCCACGACGACGTCGAGAAACACGCGCGGATAGTCGGACAGGAAAGCCGCGAGATGCGGAGCGAGCCGCAGTCGGCTGTAGGTGGAGGGCACCGCGATACGAAGCGCGCCGACCGGCGAAGCGCCACTATCGAACACGCTCTCGTCCGCTTCTGCCAGGTCGTCCAGCACCTTGCCCACCTGTTCGACGTACGCAATGCCGGCGTCAGTGAGACTGACCTTTCTCGGTGTGCGGGTTAGAAGCGCGGTACCCAGCGCGGCCTCCAGCGAATCCATCAGGCGCGTGACCGACGAGGTGGCCACGCCCAGACGCCGGGCAGCCTTTGAAAAGCCGCCGGCGTCGGCCACTTCCAGCAACGTATTCAGGGCGAGGAGCTTGTCCATGAACGGCCTTAACGATGGTTTGGTTGCGCTGGACGCAACGTTGGATTGCATTTTAGACCCATTCAGCAAGCTTCTCGCAACGATTAAGCTGCTTACGTTACCTAGTGAGAGGTGCAACATGAAAGCCATTCAGATTGAGGTCAATTACGATTTCATTTGTCCGTGGTGCTGGATCGGCCAACGGAATCTCGCCGCTGCACTCGTCGATTCCGGCGTCGGCGCGGCCGTTTCGATCCGCTATGTGCCGTTCGAGTTGAATCCGTCGATGCCGGTCGAAGGCACGGACCGGCGCAGCTATCGAACCCGCAAATTCGGCAGTTGGGCGCGTTCGCAAAGCATGGATGCGCAGGTCGCGGCCGCGGGTCTGACGGCGGGCGCACAGTTCAACTACAACCAGGTACTGCGCACGCCGAACACGCGTCTCGCGCACCGCTTGATGCAGTTCGCTCAGGACAGTCATGAAGCGCAGAAAACCGCCGCGCTTTATCACGGCATCTACGCTGCTTATTTCTCAGAAGGTCGCGACATCGGTTCGCTCGACACGCTGGTCGCCATCGCCGCGGAACACGCTTTCGACGCGGACCAGGTTCGCGCGTACCTGCAGTCCGCTTCCGGCAATCAGGAGATCGACGCGGCGCGCAATCACGCAGACAAACTCTGCGTTCAGGCAGTGCCTACCATCGTGATTGCGGGCGAACTCATCAGCGGTGCACAACCGCCTGCCGTCTTTGCCAACGCACTGCGTTCGGCGGTGCAGCGGAGCGCAGCATGAGATCACTCCAGAAACCTCGCGCCATTGTGATCGGCGGTTCGCTCGGCGGACTGTTCTCGTCTACCACACTGCGGGCGGCCGGTTGGGATGTAGACGTGTTCGAGACGTCGGCAAATCAACTCGACAGCCGCGGCGGCGGCATCGTGCTCCAGCCGGATGTTCTGGATGCGCTCCAGTTCGCCGGTGTGGTATTGCCCGATCCTCCGGGCGTGGCGTCGGGCGAGCGCATCTATCTGGACCGCGAAGACAATCGCGTCGAGCAACTGTTCATGCCGCAAATGCAGACCTCCTGGAGCCTGCTGTACCGGGCCATGAGAGATGCGTTGCCCGGGCAATCCCTCCATACGGGCGAGACGTTTGCCGACTTCCGGATGGAGGGCGAGCAGATCGTCGCGCAGTTCGAAAGCGGGCGCAGCGAACGGGCCGATCTGCTGATCGGCGCCGACGGCATACGCTCGACACTTAGACGGCGCCTGCTGCCCGAGATCGTTCCGGCTTACGCAGGCTATGTGGCATGGCGCGGACTCGTTGCAGAGCCCGATCTGCCGCTGCGCGCAGCGGATACGCTGCGCGACCGCTTTACGTTTCAGCAGGGCCGCGATCACTCGGCCCTCGCCTATCTGATTCCAGGTGAGGACGACTCGACCGTGGTCGGCGAGCGTCGCTGGAACTGGGTGTGGTACCGCAAATACGGGCGCGACGAACTCGACAAACTTCTGGTAGACCGTCACGGCGCCGCGCGCCCATTCTCGCTGCCGCCGGGCACAACCAAGAACGCCGACATCGAGCAGCTTCGAGATGAAGCGAAAACGCTGCTTGCACCGACATTTCGCGCGCTCGTCGATGCGACCGAAGAACCGTTTATGCAACCGATCGTCGACCTGCGCGTGCCGCAGATGGTGTTCGGCCGGGTCGTACTGCTTGGCGACGCCGCCTCGGTTCCGCGGCCGCACACGGCCGGCAGCACCGCGAAGGCCGCAGCCAACGCCCATGCGCTCGCGCTTGCATTGGCGGCAACGTGGCAGGCCGGGGCGACCATCGATTCGGTACTCAAGCGTTGGGAAAACCAGCAGTTGCAACGCGGCAGGCTGATGACGGATCTAGGCATATCGCTCGGCGACCGGGCAATGAACATCGCTCGCTGAGCTCGCACCTGAGCTTACGTACGCGTCCACGTTTATCCATTTTCAGATTTCACGGAGTTTCCATGTCAACCCAAGCTTCCCCCACTGCGGGCAGCGCAAGCCCGGTCAAGCTGACACGCGGCCTGATCGCGCTGTTCGCGTTCTGCTGCGGCGCGATCGTCGCGAATCTCTACTACGCGCAACCGATCACCGAACTGATCGCACCGGACATCCATATGTCCGGCGCCACGGCAAGCCTGATCGTTTCGTTGACGCAGATCGGCTACGCATTCGGGCTGTTCTTTCTGGTACCGCTGGGCGACCTGCTGGAGAACCGCAAGCTGATGATCACCACTGCGCTGGTGTCGATCGTGAGCCTCGCCGCCGCGGCCTTCGCTCATCAGCCGGGCTGGTTCCTCGCGATCTCGCTGCTGGTCGGATTCAGCTCCGTAGCCGTGCAGATTCTGATCCCGCTCGCCGCTCATCTGGCGCCGGACGAGTCGCGCGGCAAGGTGGTCGGCACGATCATGAGCGGGCTGCTGCTCGGCATTCTGCTGTCGCGACCGATTTCCAGCGTGGTCGCCGGACACTTCGGCTGGCGCGCGGTATTCGGTTCCGCGGCCGTGTTGATGACGATCGTCACCAGCGTGCTCGCGCTGACGATTCCGCGCCGACAGCCAGACCACAAGGCCAGCTACTTCGAGTTGATCGGCTCGCTCGGCCACCTGGTCCGCACGATGCCGGTTCTGCGCCATCGGTCGTTATATCAGGCGCTGATGTTCGCTTCGTTCAGTCTCTTCTGGACCGCGATCCCCGTCGAATTAATCCGGCACTACGGGCTTTCGCAAACCGCCATCGCCATCTTCGCGCTGGTCGGTGCGATCGGCGCGACCTCCGCACCGGTTGCGGGGCGTCTGGCTGACGCAGGGCACACCGTGCGCGCGACGTTGATCGCGCTCGTCGTAGGTGCGCTCGCCTACACACCTGCCTTGATCCATCCGGCGTGGGGCGTGCTGGGACTCGTCGCGACCGGCATCGTCCTCGATTTCGCCGTGCAGATGAACATGGTGCTGGGACAACGCGAAATCTATGCGTTGCATGCCGCGAGCAGAAACCGTCTGAACGCGCTGTATATGACCAGCATCTTTGTAGGCGGCGCCTTCGGCTCGGCGCTGGCCAGCCCGCTCTATGAGCACGGTGGTTGGCCACTGGTCGCCGGCGTCGCCACCGTCTTCCCGCTCGTGGCGCTCGCTCACTATCTGGCGATCGGCCGCCCGCACGCCGCCCGTCAGGCGTAACACAACGAGTCCATTCAGGAAACCGGACAAAAACCCCTCCGGTTTCACAAAATTTCAGCGTGGCTTCAGGAATTCTTGTGGCGTCAGCGATACGCTGCTCGGTACTGTCGCACATCTGAACGACGTTCAATCGTTCGCAAAAGGAACAACCATGTCACCTCTTCTCAGCGCTCACGACCTGCATGGGCTGCGCTTGCCGAATCGCGTTGTGATGGCCCCGATGACACGCTCACGTGCACCGCAGCGCGGCTACCCGACGGACATGATGGCGCAGTACTATGCGCAGCGCGCGTCGGCGGGACTGATTATCACCGAGGCAACCAATGTCAGTTCGGCGTCGGCCTCCTTCGAGCTCACGCCGGGCATCATCACTGCCGAGCAGATCGCCGGCTGGCGCAACATTACGAGCCGGGTGCACGCCGCCGGCGGCCGTATTTTCATGCAGCTGTGGCACGGCGGACGAGTTGGCTCGTTCGCGTTGCTTGACGGCGAGGCGCCGTTGTCGCCCTCGGGCCTGAACGACGATCTCGAGCAATTGCAGGTGTGGGCGCAGTTGCAAAACGGCCAGTACACCAAGATCCACGCCACGCCTTCGCGCGCTATGTCGACCGGCGAAGTGAAGCTCGCCATAGCGGAGTTCAAGCAAGGCGCGGCCAACGCGATCGAAGCCGGATTCGACGGCGTCGAAGTGCACGCAGCAAACGGTTATCTGCCGCATCAATTCCTCTCTTCGACCACCAACAGGCGGGATGACCGATACGGCGGCTCGCTGGCGAACCGCGCCAACTTCCTTCGCGACACGCTCACGGAGATCGGCTCAGTGGTCCCCCTCGATCGCGTCGGCGTCCGCATTTCGCCGTATGCGCACTACAACAACGTGCGCGACGCGGATCCGGACGGCACCTATGACTACGTCGGCAAGATGCTGAGCGAATTCGGCGTCGCCTACCTTCACGCGGCGGACACGAACGGCTGGAGCGGCGCACCGGATTTGCCGCGCATCATCGAGCGCATGCGCAAGGTTTTCTCGGGGACCTTGATGCTCAACGGCGGCATTTCCATCGACCAGGCTGATGCATTGATCCGTGATGGCGAAGCCGATCTGGTCGCGTTTGCTCGCGCGTATATCGCCAATCCCGATCTGGTCGAACGCGTTGCCACCCATGCACCGCTGGCGACGCCGAAGCCCGTCGGCTGGTACGGCGGCGACCACGCCGGCTATATCGACTACCCGTTCCATAGCAGCGGCACTGAGGCATGACGGAGGCATCCCGTTGGCCGCACACACAGCGCGTCGTGCCGATTCGATTCAAGACTTCTGTGACAGGTGGGTGAATGACTCGAAAGCCTGAATTGCTGGCGGTAGGAGGCGTAGTCATCCTGGCCGCGCTGATCGTCGCCACGCTGCTGATGTGGAAGCCCGCCATCGCCCCCATACAGCCTCCGCCGGCTTCGTCGTTCGACGCACAGACGAAGCTCGCCGGCGCGAGAGTCGTGGCGCTGGGCGACTGCATCGTCTGTCATACTGCCAAGGGCGGCAAGCCGTTCGCCGGCGGCTTGCCGCTTGCGACGCCGTTTGGGACGATCTACGCGACCAACATCACGCCCGACGTCGAGACGGGCATCGGTGACTGGTCGCAGGAAGCGTTCACGCGGGCTGTGCGTCACGGCGTCTCCCGCGATGGTCACCTGCTCTATCCCGCGTTTCCTTATATTCACTTCACGCGCATGTCCGATGGCGACATCTCAGCGGCCTACGCGTATCTGATGACGCGTGAACCGGTCAACGCGAATGCGCCCGCGAACGAACTGATCTTCCCGCTGAACTTCCGTCCCTTGCTAGCCTTCTGGAACGTGTTGTTCCTTCACCCCGGCGAGCAGGCCGCGGATGCCTCGAAAGATGCCGAGTGGAATCGCGGAAAGCTGCTCGTGGATGGCCTCGGACACTGCGCCTCGTGTCATTCGCCGCTCAATGCGATTGGCGGTGAAAAATCGGGACATGCATTCGACGGCGGCATCGTCGACGGCTGGGAAGCCCCCCCACTGAATGCACTTGGCTCGGCGCCGAAACCGTGGACCAAGGAACAGCTCGTCATGTATCTGCGCAGCGGTCGTGCAAGCGAACACGGCGCTGCGGCCGGTCCCATGCTGCCCGTCACTCGCGACCTCGCCACCGTGCCTGAGGAAGACGTGAACGCGATTGCCGCGTACATCCTGTCGATTCAGAAAGCACAGCCGGCCGTCGCGAATGCGTCTGCCGAAGCTGCAGCACACGGCGAACCATCGCCTATGGCGCAACGCGGCGCGTTCCTGTTCACCGCGTCGTGCGCGCAATGCCACGGCCCCGCCGCGCCGATGCAATCGATTGGCGAGCGCCCCACGCTCGCGTTCAGCACCGCCGTCAATGCCCCGACGCCACGTAACACCGCCCAGATGATCCTTAGCGGTAACGGCTGGCATGGCGAGGACAGCATGAACTACATGCCGGCCTTCAGCGAGGTCTATAACGATCAGCAAATCGCCGATCTGGCGTCCTACATTCGCGCAACCTATTCGCAGCGCGGCCCTTGGAACGACGTCGAAGCCACCGTGGCAAAAGTCAGAGAGGAGAACAAGGCGCGATGATCAACCTTACCGTCAATGGCGTGCAGCACGCGCTGGATATCGATCCGTCGACGCCACTGCTTTATGCGCTGCGCAATGACCTGCATCTGCACGGCGCAAAGTTCGGCTGCGGGCTTGGACAATGCGGCGCGTGCACGGTGATCGTCGGCGATCAGGCCGTCTTTTCCTGTCTGGTTCCGGTGTCGTCGATCGGCGCCCGCCCCGTGCGCACGGTAGAGAGCCTCGGCACGGCCGACCATCCCGGTCCGCTGCAGAAGTCCTTCATCGAACATCAGGCCGCACAGTGCGGTTATTGCATCGCCGGCATGATCATGCGCGCGCAGGCGCTGCTCGATCGCAATCCGCGACCAAGCGAGCGCGAACTGCGCGAGCATATGGAGCCGAACCTGTGCCGTTGCGGCACCCATATGCGTATCCTCGCTGCGATCCGCGAAGTCGCGCACCTGCCCGCACCAGACGCTACGCCCACGCCGCATCAAGGCGCGGCGAGCCACGGAGGCACGCAATGAGCGTCAAAGAAAACGATATCAACGAGGGACGCCGCCGCTTCATGATGTCCGGCGCGCTCGTGGTGAGCTTCAGCCTGTTCCCCGGCGTCAAGGCCACGGCCCAGCAGGTGATCGCTGACGAAGGCGCTGCGGTGCACGTTGCCAAAGCGACCGAGACGCTTGCAGGCAGCCTGAAGACCAATCCGTTTCTCGATGCATGGATCAAGATCGATCCCGCAGGCAAGGTGACCGTCTACACCGGCAAAGTGGAATTGGGCACCGGCGTGCGCACCGCGTTGCTGCAGATCGCAGCCGAAGAGCTGGACATGGCGCCGTCGCTGATCACGTTTCTGACCGCCGACACGGGCGCCTCACCGGACGAAGGACTCACGGCGGGAAGTCACACCATTGCCGACAGCGGCAGCGCGTTGTTGAACGCCGCAGCCCAGGTGCGGGGGCTGCTGGTCGACGCAGCGGCCAAACGCTTCGGCGTCAGCAGCAGCGTGCTGAAAGCCCACAACGCGATCATCACAGCGCCGGATGGCCGGACGATGACCTATGGCGAAGCGGTCGGCGCCGCCGGTCTGCATCGCATGGCTTCGCCTGAGTCGCCGTTGAAAGACCCGGCAACGTTCGCGATGATCGGCACGTCATTGCCGCGGCTGGACATCCCCGGCAAGGTGACCGGCGGCCCGAGCTACGTTCAGGACATGTCGATGCCGGACATGCTGCATGCGCGTGTGGTACTGCCGCCGGTTTACGGCGCAGAACTGACGCACACCAACACACCCGATATTCTGAAGATGCCGGGCGTGGTCAACGTCATCAGAAACGGCAGCATGCTCGCGGTGGTCGCCAAAGGCGAATGGCAGGCCGTTTTGGCACAACGTGCGCTGGCAGCGGGAAGCCAGTGGAGCGCCGGGCGCGCCCTGCCCGACCCAGCCACCGTGCACCGCGATCTGAAACAGATCGCTACCGAGCACATCGAGATCGCGAACACCCACAGTGCGGCCGGAACGGCTGCGAAAACGCTGAGCGCAAAGTACACCAAGCGCTATATGTTGCACGGTTCGATCGGCCCTTCCTGCTCGATCGCGCAATTCAAGGACGGCAACATGACCGTCTGGACTCACTCGCAAGGCGTCTATCCGCTGCGCGACGGTCTGGCGGAAATGTTGTCGCTGCCCAAGGAGAACGTGCGCTGCATTCACGTCGAAGGATCGGGATGCTACGGCCACAACGGCGCGGACGACGTGGCCGCGCACGCCGCGTTGATCGCCCGCGAAATGGCCGGCCGGCCGGTTCGCGTGCAATGGATGCGCGAACAGGAGCACACGTGGGACCACTTCACGCCCGCCATGGTCACCGAAGTGAGTGCTTCGCTGGACGCGAGCGGAAGCATCGTGGGCTGGAACTATGCGTTGTGGAGCAGCTCGCACAACGAGCGGATCGTGAATGCGGGCCGCCTCGTTCCGGCGACCATGCTGGAGAAACCCTTTGTATCGGGGCCGTCGGTGCCGATGGTGCAGCCCGAGGGCGGCGGCGACCGCAACGCGATTCCGCTGTACACGTTCCCGAACCTGCATGTGATGAACAACTTCTCGCCGACCATGCCGTTGCATACGTCGGCGATGCGCTCACTCGGGGCGCACATGAACGTCTTCACGATCGAGACGTTCATGGATGAGTTGAGCGCCGCTGCCGGCGCCGATCCGGTCGCGTTCCGGCTCAAGCATATGCAGGACCCGCGCGCGCGCGAGGTCATTCAGCTCGCGGCTGCAAAATTCGGCTGGCCGCGCGCGCCGCGTAAGCCGAATCACGGCGTCGGCTTTGCCTTCGGCAAATATAAGAACCTGATGGCTTACGTGGCCATGGCCGTCGAGATTTCCGTCGTGCGCGAGACCGGCCAGGTGATTCTCGAACACGCCGAGGTCGCGGTGGACTCCGGGCAGATCGTCAACCCCGATGGTATCCGCAACCAGATCGAGGGCGGCGTGATTCAATCGGCAAGCTGGACGCTTTACGAAGAGTTAAAGTTCGATACCGAGAGGATCAGAAGCTTCGACTGGAGCAGTTACCCGATCCTGCGCTTCTCCGCCGTTCCGCGCAGTTTGAACGTCCACCTGATCAATCGTCCTGGTGCGCCGTTTCTCGGTGCAGCCGAAGCGTCGATGGGACCGACCGCCGGCGCGCTCGGCAATGCACTATTCGATGCAACCGGAAAGCGTCTGCGCGACATGCCTTTGGGCGGTGACAGCTTGCGCCGGCAAATAGACGTATAGAGGATCGACATGGCGTCGTTAACAGCATGAAAATTGCAATCGCGGGCGGTTCAATCGCAGGACTCGCATGCGCTTTGACGCTGACATGCACGGGTCACGACGTGCATGTCTACGAGCGCTCCGCAGAGCCGCTGCGGGGCCGCGGCGGCGGAGTCGTGGTGCTGCGGCAGATGCTGCGGTTTCTCGAACAGCACGGCCATCGAACCCGCGCGATGCTTGCGGTGCCGACGCGCCGACGGCGCTGGATCGATATCGACGGCAATGTGACACGCGACGATCCCGAACTGCTGCCGTTTTCATCGTGGGACGCTGTCTACCGGTCGCTGTGCAGCATGTTGCCGCCGGGTGCGCTTCACTACGGGCGCAACGTAACGAGTCTTGCCGAAGACGCGGACGGCGTCGAAATCCGTTTCGACCACGGCGCGGCGCCGGTTCGCGCAGACATGCTGATCGCCGCCGACGGCACCGGCTCGCGGCTTCGTTCCATGCTGTTTCCCGGTAACGCTTCGTCGTACGCGGGTTACATTGCGTGGCGCGGGGTGGTGAGTGAAAGCGCTTTCAACCGCGTCGATGTCGTGGATCTGATCGAGAACATGACGCTCTACCGTTCAGATGCCGAACTGTTCATGACGTTCCTGATTCCTGCGCTGAACGGCTCGCTCGAATCCGGCATGCGCCGGTTCAATTGGCTCTGGTACAGAAATGAACCGGACGAGTCATTGATCGGCACGTTCCTGACCGGACGCGACGGTCAACGGCACCACGCATCAGTCTCGCCCGGCGAGCTGTCGGAGCAGTCGCTTGCATATCTGCATCGAGCCGCTCTCGTGGGGCTTCCGGGCACCTTGTCGCAACTGGTGGCCGCGACGGACGCACCGTTCCTGCAAGCTATTTCCGACGCCCTGAGCCCCTCTTTCGCCAAAGGGCGCATCGCTCTCGTGGGCGACGCAGCCTGCACGCTACGACCTCACACCGGCTCGGGCACCTCCAAGTCTGCCGACGACGCCGTGAGCCTCGCCGAAGCGCTGGCAACTGTATCTGACACGGATGTCGTGCAGGTGCTCGACCGTTGGGCCGCCATGCGACGCGGCGCCGTCGAACCCCTGCTTCTGAAGGGCCCACGGCTGGCCCAGTCGTTCGGACTCGGCTATCCATCAACCTGATCGCGTTTTGGGCCGCCCATACGTGCGGCGGGCCGCAAGCTTTTGATCTTGATCAGTTCCGCCGCCCGGGGTCAGTGAAACGTCATTAAAAATCGTTAACCGAAGTGGCTGCGTGACCGGCACATACGTTTCGAGTTAATAAGATTTAAGGATTCTGAAGTTCAAAAAAACCACCGAATCCGTACGATTGAAGCCTGTGATGTCCCGTCACGCATTGTCACGACGACACATCCACCAACATCACAAGACTGGAGAAAAAATGGCTAATCAATCGGGAATTCCATCGGCGAATCGTCGGCAGATGCTTGTAGCGGGCGCGGGCGCAGCCGGCGCGGCGATCGCTGCAATGACCGTACCGACCGTCGCGATGGCCGCTGCGTCCGCCAGCGGCAGTGCACACGCGGGCAATTCATCCAACCCACAGCATGGAGAGCGTCATACGATGAACACGGTAACGACTAAAGACGGTACGCGCATTTTCTTCAAGGATTGGGGCAGCGGCAAGCCGGTCGTCTTCTCGCACGGCTGGCCGCTCGATGCCGACGCGTGGGATCCACAGATGCTGTTCCTGGTGCAGAAAGGCTACCGGGTCATCGCCCACGACCGTCGCGGCCATGGCCGTTCCGACCAGCCGTCTCATGGCAACGACATGGACACCTACGCCGACGATCTGGCTGCGGTGATCAACGCGCTCGACCTGAAGGGCGCCATGCTCGTCGGCCATTCAACGGGCGGCGGCGAGATCACACACTACATCGGCCGCCACGGCACCTCGCGTGTTGCCAAGGTCGTGCTGATCGGCGCAGTGCCGCCGATCATGGTCAAGACCGAAAGCAATCCGAACGGCCTGCCGATGTCCGTGTTCGACGGCATTCGTGCCAGCGTCGCAAGCAATCGTTCGCAGTTTTATAAGGATCTCGCTGTGCCATTCTTCGGCTTCAATCGGCCCAACGCGAAAATCTCGCAAGGCACGATCGACGAGTTCTGGCGCGAAGGCATGCTCGGCTCGGTCCAAGGCCAGTACGAATGTATCAAGCAGTTCTCAGAGGTCGACTACACCGCAGATCTGAAGAAGATTGACGTGCCGACGCTGGTCCTTCACGGCGACGACGACCAGATCGTCCCGATCGACCAGGCGGGTCGCCTGTCAGCGAAGATCGTGAAGCATGCCACGCTGAAGGTCTATGCAGGTGCGCCCCATGGCATGTGCACGACCGAGGCGGATAAGGTCAACGCCGATCTGCTCGAGTTCCTGCAGAGCTAAGGCGCATTCGGGCGCTGCGCTTGCATCATTAAGCGCGGCACTTCCCGCAGATGCGCGGCGCCTTGGCTGTTTAGCGCAGCCGGGGCCCGCAAACGCGCGATCCTGCTTCCCGATACACATATCCACGCAAGGTGAACTTCAAGTCGCCTTCCGTACCGACGCACTCGTGCCCTCGCACGATCTCCTGCGTCAGTCACGTGTACAGCGGACCCCGATACTGCTTTGTACAGCGATCGGCTATTCCCGGCGTTTCTGCTTCAAAGCACCCACGCCTTTGTCGTTTCGCAGTCACGTCATATGTCGAGGCGAAAATAAAAGCGGTGGCACATTTCCGACGGTTTCGTTGAGAAAAATTCAATCTGCAGATTGTGGGCCGACTGCAGGCAAGCGACTAACGAGAGGAAACACCTCTTGATATCGCGCATCTAAGAAAATATTTAATCCGCATTTTGTGTTTTTTTAGTCAAATACGCCATAATGACAGGACTCTTACATCCCTTAATTTTCGGTTAAATTACCCTGGAGCAAGACTGCAGCGCGACGAGCCGAGGTTACGAATCATGTTTAAAGATACACAAACTTCCACCGCCACAGCAGTAAGACCGAAGGACTCGCTAGGATGCCTGTCGAGTCAGCTACACAAAGACCTCGAACTCGACACGGGCGAGTTCAAATTTTTTCGCAAGTGCACGCGCGATGACAAGACGAGTGCGATTGACATGCACGGCTCGGATCGCGGCTTTCTTATCGGTATATCACTGAAGGCCGGCCATCGCCGTCGCATTTTTTCTGGGTGCAGGTGGACGACACACGACTTCGACACGGGCTCGGTCTACACTCGCGACTTCGCAGAAGACTACAAAGCCGAGTTGCAGGGCGGCTTCGATTTCCTTCTGGTGGAACTCTCACGCGCTTTCATCACGAACACCTGCTACGATCGATTCGGATCGAGCACGCCACGTCTCTCATCGGTGGCCGGGCGCAAAGATCCCATCCTCGGTCACCTCGCCCAGGTCTTGGCGCTCACACTCGATAGCCAGAGCGAGGCAAGCCCGCTCTTTGTCGAGCAACTGGGCGTCACCATCGGGACACATTTGCTCGATCAATACGGCAACGCGGCCTCTCAATCGAATCAGAAAAATCGTCGGCTTTCCGGTTTGCATGAAGCTCGAGCCAAAGACATGCTGCTCGCAAAGACGCAGGGAAATGTTTCGATCGAAGAGATAGCAAACGCATGCAATCTGTCACGCAGCTACTTCATCCGCGCGTTTCGTGAAACCACAGATCGCACACCACATCAATGGCTGCTAGAGCATCGTATCGATCGCGCGCGCGACCTCCTCAAACACTCGGACTCATCTCTGTCGGAAATCGCCATCGCGTGTGGCTTCTCCGATCAAAGCCACTTCACGCGAACCTTTTCGCAAATGGTTGGCACTCCGCCGGGATCATGGCGTCGACAGGTAGGCCGCTGAGCAATGTGCACTTCGCTTCGATCAAACGTTGGCACGATAGATCGATCAGCGGCCCCGGTGTGTACCGATAGACTTTCATACAAAGCATCGCACTAACAGACAAGACGCGCCCTTTTAGCCACGGTACCTTTCGATCAGGTCGATGATGACCGATCGAGCGTACTGCGGCGTGTCCGGTCGTCTTCTGTCTGATGAACTGCCGGTGGGACATGCGTTTTGCACTGGTGAGTTCATGCAACGCGACGGGCGGGAGCAACCTCGGTCTCGACGGGCAGTGAGCTGACTGTGATCTGTATCCGCGAATACTTCAACATATCCGCAGGAGGGCAGTAAGGCAAAGACCCGCAGCAAGGTACACGCCCATGCGAATGCTCATACCTGCGCTCCGTCAGCACCTCACTTCATTTCCCTATCACGCTCATTGTTCCTGCACCTGAAACTGACATGATCGAACTCGGCCGCTTTCAAATCGATCTGGAGATGCGCACTTTGTGGCAGGACGGCGAAGTCGTGCGCCTCGGGTCCCGCGCTTTCGACATCCTCGCCGTGGTCACATCAGCCGCTGGGCGTCTCGTCACGAAAGACGAGTTGATGGACGCAGTCTGGCCGGAGACCGTAGTCGAAGAAAACAATATCCACGTCCATCTTTCTGCGCTGCGAAAAGTACTCGGCCCGGATCGGGGGCTGATCCTCACCGTCCCCGGCCGCGGGTATCAGCTTCTACAAGCACCAAAAAAATCCCCACCAGAAGAAGTCGACTCACATGCGCCCCGCAGACACCGTCTGCCTCCGCCCAAGACCGACTTCGTGGGGCGCGACGCAGCGGTCAGCGAGATCCGCGCAATGCTGGATCAAACTCATGTGTTGACGCTGGTGGGCGCCGGCGGCATCGGCAAAACGAGCCTCGCGATCGAAGCGGCACGCCACGCCGCGGCGGACTTTCCCG
Source organism: Burkholderia sp. OK233 (assembly GCF_900230185.1). Taxonomy (GTDB): domain Bacteria; phylum Pseudomonadota; class Gammaproteobacteria; order Burkholderiales; family Burkholderiaceae; genus Paraburkholderia. The sequence continues at coordinate 4,816,276 of NZ_OCSR01000001.1, read as the reverse complement.
AACCTGTCTGTTTAGTCGAACTGGCCACGTTAAATACACACGAGGCAGTGCTCGCCGCAATTGTCGAAGGGTGCGGGCTGCCCACGTCTGGCCAGCAGCCCGATATTGAACAGGTCGCGACAGCGCTAGGCAAAAACCGCAGGCTCCTTCTGCTAGATAACGCGGAGCATGTTATCCGCTATGTGGCGGAGACAGTGGAGTCGCTGATTGCAGCGAACGCTTTACTGCGTGTGCTCGTCACGAGCAGAGAACCGCTTCGTATCATGCCCGAGACGGTGTTTCGGGTAGATCCGCTGGACGTGCCACCGCCCCATTCCACCGACGCCGAGATTTTGCAGCGTTCGGCGGTGAATCTGTTTCTGATACGGGCCAATTCGTTGCAGGGACAAGAAGACGCGGAAAGCCTGGAGATCCAGCTCGTCGGCGAGATCTGCCGCCGCCTGGACGGCATCCCACTGGCCATCGAGTTGGCAGCTGCGCGCATCGTCTCGCTCGGCTTGGAAGGTGTGTATCGGCGGCTGGATGACCGGATGGCGATTCTGGCGGGCGGTTATCGGACCGCGCTACCGCGCCATCAAACCTTGCGCGAAACTTTCGACTGGAGCTTCGCGCTACTCGACGCAAGCACCCAGTCGCTATTCCGCCGTCTTGCGATATTCGGCGGCAATTTCACTTTCGAGGCGATGTGCGCGGTCGTGTGCGACGCGGAATTGACCATAGGAAGCGTGATCTGCGGCATCAGTGAACTGGTGGCCAAATCGCTCGTCAATGTCGAGTTCGATGGTCCCCTGGCGAAATATCGCTTGTCCGAATCGACCCGTGCGTATGCGTTGGAAAAGCTACAGGCTGAAGGCGAAACGCAGGAAATCACTTCGCGCAGTGCCCGCTATCTCTCCAGTTGCTTCCAGTCCCGCTCGGGCGAGACGATTCGGCGTGGCGCAGACAATTCACCGGATCTTCGACAGACGCTCGACGACGCGCGGCGTGCTTTCGATTGGGCATTTTCACCCGACGGCGATCCGCTCGTCGGCGTCGAACTCGCGTCGAATCTGGTCGGCACGTTGCTCGATTGTGGCATGATCGAAGAGTGCTGCACGCGCGCTGCGCAAGCAGTCGATGCGCTAGAAACCCTTCCCGCCAGGTCGGTCGATGTCGCAAGTGAAATGCGCGTGCGCGCCGCCTTGGCGTCGGCACGGCCTTATGTTCGTGGGCCTGTCTCGAAGTCGGCCGAACTTTGACTGCATGTATTCACGCTCGCGATCGGATGCGGCGACCAGGAGCGAGTTCATATGCGTGGATTGAAACTGCATCACGCAGAGATCGGCGCGCCCTGCTTGCCGCCTACGACTACCTGCGCCGGTGGGTCGACGTATAGGGTCCGTGGCGTGCCCAATCGTTCGGGTATGGGTAAGCGCGGCACTGTTCGGGCGAGCCGCCGAAGCATCCGGCGGCCCACTACTTACTGGCCGCCTTCTTCCTCAACGATCACACGGTTGTCGACGTCAGTGAAACGTTATTAAAACTCGTTAACCGAATGGGCCGCGTAAGACACCGATATTCACAAGTCGAATTAAGGACTTTTTAGTCGGGTTTAAGGACGAGCCCCCCACACAGCCTTAGCATGGTGACGGTGCCGACATGCGCCGGGGGAGTGCCTCGATGAACCATCCTCCAGGAGCGGTCTCGGTTCGCCTCATGCGGCCCTTCGACGACACGCGTTAGTCCGCGTCTATACACGTGTATCCCAAGAAGGCGAACGCCTGGTCGTGCCTGGTGAGTCGGGCATGCCGGTCGACGCATGCGTTTGCCATGTCCGGATAACACGTTTGTTTGAAGAACCTGGAGAACCTCATGATTAAAGTTACCGGTGAAATGCCGATCGGCCTTGCATCGCGCTTCGGAACGGCGGACACTACCAAGGCTTTCGATCCACGCCTCGGCACCGAAATCGAACCGTCCTTCGGCGTCGCGACGCTGGACGATGTGGATGACGCCTGCACGCTGGCGTTGCAGGCGTTCGAGTCATATCGGCACACTTCACCCGAAACTCGCGGCGCGTTCCTGATACGCGCGGCCGACAACCTGCTTGCGCTCGGCGATAGACTCTACGAACGCGCAGCAAGTGAAACGGGTTTAACCGTTGAGCGTATCAAGGGCGAGACCGCGCGCACGGCTGCGCAGATGAAAATGTTCGCCGACGTGGTACGCCACGGCCGCTGGCGTCACGCGACGATCGATTCCTCTGATCCCGCGCGTCGGCCAGTGCCTAAAGCCGATCTGCGCATGCAGAAGATACCGCTCGGCCCCGTCGCCGTATTCGGTTCCAGCAATTTTCCGATCCTGTATTCGGTGGCGGGTGGCGACACGGCCTCGGCGCTCGCGGCGGGCTGCCCCGTCGTCGTCAAGGCACACGGCTCACACCTCGGCACATCAGAGCTGGTCGGTAAGGCGATACAGGCTGCCGTCGAGGAATGCAACCTGCACGAAGGCGTGTTCTCACTGCTGATCGGACACGGCAACGCGGTCGGCGAGGCACTGGTGGATCATCCGGCTATTCGGGCCGTTGGCTTCACTGGCTCGGAAAGCGGCGGCATGGCACTCGTCCGCCGTGGTGCGGCGCGTCCGGTGCCGATTCCCGTCTTCGCTGAAATGACAAGTGTGAATCCCAACTTCGTTCTACCAGGCGCATTGCGGACCCGCGCGCCAGACATTGCTGCCCACTTCGTCGAACGCATGACGGCGGGCGTTGGCCAGATGTGCCTGAAGCCAGGCATGATCGTCGCGATTGATGGCGTGGGATTCGAGCAGTTGCGTGTGGCATTGGCGGAAACATTGTCGGCGGTACGTGCGGAAACAATGCTCAGCCCCGGAATTTACGACAACTTCGACCGTGAAGCGAAACGTAGTCGAGAAGGCAAAACGAGTGTCAGCATCGCGAAAGGAACTGCGCCCAAAGGCCGTTTAGAAGGGCAGTCAGAAATCTTCGAGGTTGACGCCGCTGAAGTACTCGCAACGCCCCAGCTTGCCGGCGAGATGTTCGGCCCAGCGGCCGTCCTCATCCGTTGCAGGAGCGAGGATCAATTGATCGAACTGACAGCCAGTCTGCGCGGCCAACTGACCATGGCGTTGCATATGGAATCAACCGATCTCGACTTAGCCCGACGCCTGATCCCAGTGCTCGAAAGCAAGACAAATCGTATCCTCGCGAACAAGTTCTCTAACACGGTCGAGATTGGTTACGCGACGGTACACGGCGGACCGTATCCGGCGACCTCCGACAGTCGCTTTACGTCCGTCGGAGCGACCGCAATCGAACGCTTCCTGCGGCCGATTTGCTATGAAAATCTACCGCCGGAATTGCTACCACCTGCGCTACAGGACAGCAACCCGTTGTCTCTATGGCGCGTGCGCGATGGCGAATTGGAGCAACGTTAACGTTCAATTCAGCAAAAACGGAACGCCAGCTTCAGACGTGCCGGTTCACGGCCCGATATTCATCGCGAAAGCCATCCGACAAGACGTCCTGAGCGCCCGACTGAAGTGCACCCTGTCGAACAGCGTAGACATGAGCAGGAACCAGCTTTATGTAATAGCCACCCTGCGTCGCACTCTCTACTATTCCTCTCGAAGCAACAAACGGTCACGAAGTTCTCGCACGACCTAAGGTAGTCTCTCGGGGATGGTTCAGCAGCGGCGGGTCTACGGATCGACTCCGCCAGTACGACAACGGTTGTAAAGACCTGATGGAGGGTACTTACTGTGGCTACGAAGAATGGCGGTACGCTGTATGTCCTGCAGGCACGTCCACCGGCGATCATCGCTCTGTCGCCGGACGGCTCGCACGAGGTCGTTCTCGCGAACCTCACGCGCACGCCCGACGGCATCAAGGTCGATGCTGAAAACCAGATGGTCTACTGGACCAACATGGGAACCGGCATCCATCTGGTCGACGGCGATCCGGCTTCCGGCGCGGTTCCCCCCAACGACGGCACGATCGAAAGCGCGAAGCTCGACGGAACCGGGCATCGTGTGCTGGTGCCTTCCGGTATGGCCGGCACGCCCAAGGAAATCGTGCTGGATAAGGAAGGTGGTCACCTGTATTGGTGCGATCGCGAAGGCATGCGCGTCATGCGCGCGCGGCTGGACGGCACGGAGGTCACGGAACTCGTCCGCACCGGGAATTTCCCGGAGGATACGGCCGACGCGAAGCGCCATTGCGTAGGGATCGTCCTGGATAAGGTAAACGGGCATGTCTACTGGACGCAAAAGGGAGCGCCGGATGCCGGTGAGGGCCGCATCTTCAGGGCGGGCATCGAGCTGCCGCCTGGCGCGACGCCCGATCGGCGCCCAGACGTCGAATGTATGCTGGCCGATCTGCCCGAGCCGATCGATCTCGATCTCGATCACCGCGACACCATGCTTTACTGGACGGATCGTGGCGACGATACGCATGACGGCAACACACTGAATCGCGCAAGAATCACGGCGTCCGGACTGGTTGATCGCCAAGTGCTCGCCCGCGAGCTGAAAGAAGGGATTGGCGTGTCTCTGGACTCACGCGGGCGCCGCGCATTTGTGACCGATCTGGGCGGCAACGTGCGCGAGTTGGACATCGATATGAAGCAGGAGGCGCATTTCACCACGGTTGCTCATCTGGGTGTGCTGACCGGTATCGACTACGCCGACGACATCGAAGTCTGATTCCTTAGGGCTGCCCGGCTTAAAGCTCCTGGCTGGTCGGCCTGAACGGGATTTCGTTCAGGCCGACATCGCCCGGCTGGCCCATCGCGAAGGGCATCCGCGCGATGCGAACGATTCCGCGGGAAAAGTGGCTACCTAAAAATAGACAAAATCGGTCATTTAATAACACCAGTCGAGCGCCTAATCTTCACTCACCGGCCCACTGAGTGGGTCCAACCCCTCAAGGAGTGAATCATGGAACAACGTCTCGACTTCTACAAAGCCAACCCCGCTGCCATCAAGGCGATGCTCGGCGTCGAAGAACGCATCGGCAAATCGGCCCTCGAAAAATCGCTGACCGAACTGGTCCGTCTGCGCGCTTCGCAGATCAACGGCTGCGCGTTCTGCGTCGACATGCACACCACCGACGCGCGCAAAGGCGGCGAATCCGAGCGGCGTCTGGCCACCGTCGTGGTGTGGCGTGAAACACCCTTCTTCACCGACCGTGAGCGCGCGGCGCTCGAATGGACCGAAGCGCTCACGCTGGTGTCGCAAGAACACGTACCCGACGTCGTGTGGCAAGCCGTACGCCCGCACTTCAGCGACGAGGAACTGGTCGACCTGACGCTGCTGATCTCCGCCATCAACGCGTGGAATCGCTTTGCGATCGCGTTTCGCAAGATGCCGGCTTGAGCGCGCCGTCGCCACGCCCCTGCGAACCCTTTCTGCATAACCCTGAAGGAACGAAGTCATGAAAATCATGCACGTCGACGCGAGCGCCAAACGCGAACGATCCAACTCGCGCGCGTTGAGCCAGCATTTTCTGGAGCGCCTGCGTGAGGAAGGTCTGGATATCGAGGTCGACTACCTCGACGTCACAGTCGAGACGCCGCCGCATGTGAACGAAGCATTCGCCATCGCGACTTACACGCCGTCGCATGAGCGCACGCCCGCCATGAAGGCGACGTTGGCGGCATCGGATGCGCTGTGCAAGCGCCTGCTCGACGCCGACGGGTTGGTCTTTGCCATGCCCATGTACAACTGGTCGATGCCCTCCGTGTTCAAGGCGTTTATCGACAGTGTCACGCGCACCGGGCTGACCTACGTATACACAGACGAGGGGCGCATAGAAGGCCAGCTTGCGCGGCAAAAGGTGCTTTTCATCACGAGTCGGGGTGCTGACTTACGCGCTGGCTCGCCCTACTCGTCGATGGATGCGTTGACGCCGGCGCTTATAGCCGCTTTCGGATTTCTCGGCGTTGCTGATCCGTCCTTCGTCGACGCACAGCCGCTGCAGTTTGCGGACCAACCGGCGCGGACCGAAGCGCTCGAACGTGCGCGCAGCGAACTCGCCACGGTGGCGGCGGACTGGGCCAGCCCGGCGAAGCCGGAGTCGGCCTCAGCATTGGAACAGGACAACGATGTCATGGCGCTCAGCCAGGAGTAATCGCATGAAAATTCGTACGCTGACGGTGACAGTAGCGCTCGCCGGTCTTTCCCTCGCGGGAGTCTCGCAAACCGTATTCGCCGCGGAAGCGGCCGCAGCACGGGAGACGATTACGCCCGCGTTCACTGAGGCGATCGCCAACGTTCCGGGTAAAACGATGACGGCGCTTGTCGTCGACTATGCACCCGGAGGCAAGTCGCTGCCGCATCGGCATGGACAGGCATTTGTGGTCGCCTATGTGCTGTCGGGTGCGATCCGCAGCGGTGTCAACAATGGCGAAGTGCGCGTCTACCACGCGGGCGAATCCTGGACCGAGAAGCCCGGCGCGCATCATACGGTCAGCGAAAACGCGAGCGACACCGAACCCGCGAAGCTGCTGGCCATTTTTGTGGCGGACACAAAGGATAAAAAGCTGGTGACGTTCGACAAACAATGAACGCGTAACTTGAGATGCAGACGGTCCCGCCTAGAACTTCGGATGACACTCAAAATTCACTGATGACGCGTGCTCGGTCATCATTTCCACGCCGCTCACCGTTTCAGTCGTGACGCTGCTCTGCATGCCGCGGCGCTCGCAGTAGTCGCGCGCCTCGTTTATCGCATGTTCATGCGCGCGGGCCCAGGCCATCTTCCCGCCGGTCGCGCTCGCCGCTACCGTGTAAGTGCCGGGTTTGTCGGTCGCCACAACATCGGTCGTCGATGCGCATCCCACTAGGCTGGCGCACGCGGCCACTGCCGCGATGAGCGCCCCCCCCCGGTTGGACAACGAGCTACTGCGCTGCGGCACTACGGATGCCCGCTCCTGATCGAGCACGGAATCTGATACGTGGTTGAACATATTCGCCTACATTCTTTAACGTTTTACCAATCTCGAAATTATGCGCAATCAGGCGCGCGAGATCAGCTTCGCCACCTGAAAACACTGTTGCACACGCCTGAACAATCGCTAGCAGTCCATGCCTGGATCGGACTCCGCAAGTCCACGGCATAACAGACGAACATCGCGTCCCCCCGGGCCTAAGCCCTATTTCCGTGCCCCTTCTGTTCCATGCAATTTCTGCACTCTCCTCATACGAACAATGCACTCGCTTTATTCCGCTAGTTGATCGAAATTAGCACGGTCATTCCATTTTTGCGGTATGCGGGATTCGGGTCGGAGAACCCTACCCGCGTTAACCCCGCAGCAAGACTGTGCAATCGAGTCCGCAACGGGCGGATATAAAAAGAGGAGACATGCATGCGTTTTATCAATCATGGCGTTTGCGGAGCCACACTGATTCTTGCCGCTGGTGGCGCCGCTGCCGCCGAGTCGAGTGTGACCCTGTACGGCGTCGTCGACGCGAACATCCAGTATCTGGACAACGGCGGCGTCCATTCGTATGCCGAAAAGAGCGGCGGCTCGACAGGCTCACTGTTCGGCCTGAAGGGCACCGAAGACCTGGGCGGCGGCCTGAAGGCGCAGTTCAACGTCGAAACGGGCTTTAACGTGAACAACGGCGGCTTGTTCGCCGACACCTCGGCGCTCTTCTATCGTCAGGCATGGGTCGGCCTGAGCCACGACCAATATGGTTCGGTGACTATGGGACGTCAGTACGAGCCGAGTTTCCGGGTCATCTATCCGTCCGATCCGTTTCGCGCGAACGAAGTGTTGTCGCCATTTTCGGCCAACGTCCTCGCAGTCGACCGGAACACGCTGTCGACGCAATACGATTCCGGCCGCGCCAGCAATTCGATCCTGTATCAATCGCCGGACATGAAAGGCCTGAAGTTGTACGGCATGTATGCGTTCTCCGCCACGGTGAGCCAGCCTATACCAGCCACGACCGGCAACATGCTGAACGTCGCGGCCACTTACTCGGGCTACGGTTTCTATGCGGGTCTTGCCTACGTGAACCAGCATCCGGGACAGGAAACCATCGCCGGCCTGCCCACGTCGCTGAGCCTGCTGGGCACCGAGCACTTCGTCGGCGCGCTCGCCTACCGGATCGGCATCGTGAACTTACAGTTCAACTATTCCTACAACCGCGCGCAGGACCCAGCGCCTAGATCGCTGGCCGCGCACCTGGGCACCGCCCATTCGCTGAGCATCGCGGAGTTGGGCGCGACGATTCAGGCAACCCCGGCCGATACGATCACGATTGCCGGCGTTCAGCGCAGCGTGCGCGGCGCGCATGACAATACGTCGAGCATCGAAGTGGGTGCCGACCATTCGATATCCCAACGTACGAGTTTCTACATGCGGGCGGGCTACATGAAGAACAATGGCACCGCCACGGTGAGCTGGCCGGGCGTGACCGTGACCGCACCCGGAACCAAGCAGATTCTTGCTACGGTAGGTATGACGCATCGGTTCTAAGGCGAATCGCCGCCGGGTGACGCGGGAGGCTCGCCCGGCGGCGGGTGCTCCCCAAGGCAAAACACTTTCGGAATCGCGCTCCACCGACTAGTCTGTATGCACATCAAGCAAACAGACCGGACGCTGAACCGGAGGAGACGTCGATGGATATCGAAGCACGCACCATAACGCGCGTGACGGTTCGCCTCGTGCCGTTCTTGATCGTCTGCTATTTCATAGCCTATCTCGACCGGGTCAACGTCGGTTTTGCTGCACTGCAGATGAACAAGGCGCTCGGCCTGTCCGCCAGTGCGTTCGGCTTCGGCGCGGGTATTTTCTTCATCGCGTATTTTTTCTTCGAAGTCCCCTCCAATCTTCTGCTCGAGAAATTCGGCGCGCGACGTTGGATCGCCCGGATCATGTTCACATGGGGGATCCTCGCCGGTGCGATGGCCTATATTCCGGACATCGCCCGCTACACCGGCCTCTCGCCCGCGCACGTGTTTTATGGTTTGCGCATCCTGCTGGGCGTGGCCGAAGCGGGTTTCTTCCCCGGCATCATCTTCCTGCTGACGCTATGGTTTCCCGCCGCCTATCGCGCCCGCGTGGTCGGCTATTTCATGGCGGCCATTCCGCTGTCGACGGTGATCGGCGGCCCGATTTCCGGTGCCCTGCTCTCGATGGACGGACGCAGTGGATTAGCCGGCTGGCAATGGGTCTATCTGATCGAGGCATTGCCCGCGCTGGTGCTCTCATTCTGCGTGCTGTTCTATCTGACCGACAAACCGGCGGACGCCACGTGGCTTGCCGATGACGAACGCGACTGGCTGGTCGCCCGCCAGGCTCAGGAACGCGAGCATCGTGAGGCCATACGCACGTTCAGCGTGAAGGAAGCGCTGGTCAAACCGCGCGTGCTCGCCGTCGCGCTCATCTATTTCGGTGCGAACGCAACCAACTATGGGCTCAGTTTCTTTCTGCCGCAGATCGTCAAGTCCTTCGGCCTCACCAACCTGCAGACCGGTTTCGTGACGTCGTTACCTTACATCGTCGGCGTGGTCAGCATGATCTTCTGGGGACGCCATTCGGACCGCAAACTCGAACGCAAATGGCACGTGGCGATCGCGTTGCTGGTCGCGGCCGGCGGCATCGCGGCGGCGGCCGGGCTCGACAATCCGGTGCAGAAGATGATCGCGCTCTCGATTGCCGGCTTCGGCATCTTCGGCTGCCTGCCGGTGATCTGGACCTTGCCGGCCGCGTTCCTCTCGGGTGCGGCGGCGGCGGCGGGCGGTATCGCCGCCGTCAATTCTCTCGGCAATCTGGCGGGATTTTTCGGTCCTTACGCGATGGGCTGGATCAAGGACAGCACCGGCGGCTTCGGCGCCGGCCTGCTTTGTCTGTCGGGTGCCGGACTCGTCGGCGTGGCGGCCGTGCTTCTGCTGCATCACGACACGTCGCTCGAGGCGTCGTGCAGTCTTCCGGATTCCGGCGCCGCAGGCAGGGCGAAAGTTGCCGAGCCGTCCTAGCTGCTTCTGCGGAGCGCCGACTTAGCTACGCGGCCCGGCATGGTCGAAACTCAGGGCGACGCACTCCCCGGCGCGCTCGCCGGCACGCTCGGCAATGAGTTTGCCGCGCCGCCGCCTGAGTCCGGCGGCAGCACGTCGTCCGGCGTGGGCGTAGGCGCCAGGGCCGGCTCGCCGCTGCCATGCACCTCACCGTCGACTGCCCTGTTTGCAGGCGCAACCGCCGACGCCGGTGCTTGAAGGAGCGGCGGCTGCGACGGCAGCGCGCGCGGTTCGACATCCACGGCGGTTGCAGACGCCGCGGCCACCGATGCAGCGGATGCCGGTGCAGCAGCAACAGCAGGCGCATGGCGTGTCGTATTGCGCGTGACAACCGGCGCCCCAGTCTTCGCGGGCGACGCTGCAAACAGATGCTGGAACCACTCGCGCAGCCTGCCCGAGCGCTCCGCAAACCAGCCCGGCTCCTGATCGGTCGCGAACCTGACGCGGCTGTCCACCAGCTTCGAGCGCTGCGCGCGCTGGAAAAAGTCGCCGACGATCGGCAACGCGCTGTGCGCCCCCTGGCCCCAATAGTCACTGCGCAAGGTGACCCGGCTGTCGTTGAAGCCGACCCACGCCCCGGCCACGAGCTGCGGCTGGATCAGGATGAACCAGCCGTCCGCGTTGCCCTGCGTCGTACCCGTCTTACCCGCCACATCGCCACGCACGCCGAAGCGGCTGCGAATGCTCGAACCTGTGCCCCTGCTCACCACGTCGCGCATCACGTCGACGAGCGTACGGGCGGCGTCGGCCGGCAACTCCTGTTTGGGCGATGCCGGCGCGAACTCGGCCAGCACTTCGCCGTTACGGTCTTCGATACGCGTGACCATCACCGGCTCCACGTAACCGCCGAGGTTGGCGATCGTCCCGTAGGCCGAGACCATTTCCTTCAGCGTCACCGGGCTCGTGCCGAGCGCGAGTGACGGCACCGGGTCGAGTTCGCTGTCGCGCACACCCATGGCGCGTGCCAGTCTCGCGACCTTGTTCGGACCGACCGTTTCCATCAACTGGGCGGTAATCCGGTTGCGGGAATAAGCGAGGCCGTCGCGCAGGCTGATAGCCCGCTCGCTCGGCTCATCCTCGTCGCTCGGACGCCAGACTTCGCCGCCTGCCAGAGGAATCTCGACGGGCTTGTCGATAAACGTATCGCTGGGTTTCGCGCCATCTTCGAAGGCCGCGGCGTAGACGAACGGCTTGAAGGTCGAACCCGGCTGGCGCCGCGCCTGCTGGACGTGGTCGAATGGGTCCTGGCTGAAGTCGCGGCTGCCGACCCATGCCTTGATCTGGCCGTTGCGCGGGTCCATGGCGAGGAAGTCCGCCTGCACCCGGGTCTTGGACTCGCACACGGTCTTCACCAGGTCGCGGTCGGCCGAGACGCGCTTCATCGCGTCGTCATCCGTCAGGCCTGCGTCTTTTGCGGCGCGATAGTCGGGCGTTTCACGCAGGAAAGTCTGCAGCAGGTCGCGGCCATTCGCGCAACCCGCGCGCGTGCCCCACGCCGAATTCGCGATGCCCTGCAACTGGTTGCCCTGCAAGGTCACGGCCTGAGTGGCCATGGTCTGCAAGCGTGAATCGATGGTCGTTCGCACCACCAGTCCATCGGAATAGATGTTGTAGTCGTTGCGATCGGCCCATGCCGCGAGCCACTTGCGCAGTTGCTGCGCGAAGTGCGGCGCGGGTCCTGGCGGCTCGGTTTGCCGCTCGAAATCGATGCGCAAGGGACGGCGCTCGAGCGTCGCGTAGGCTGCGGGCGTGAGCTTGCCGTACTTGACCATTTGCGCCAGCACCGTGTTGCGCCGCTGCAGGGCGCGTTCCGGGTTGAGCACCGGGTTGTAGTAGCTATTGCCTTTGAGCATGCCGGTGAGCGTCGCGCTTTCCAGCACGTTCAGGTCGCCGGCCGATTTGTCGAAATAGGTGCGCGCCGCCATCTCGATGCCATAAGCGTTGTAGAGGAACGGCACCGTGTTGAGGTAGGTTTCGAGGATTTCGTCCTTGGTGTAGAGCGCCTCGATCTTGAAGGCCGTGATCGCCTCCTTGATCTTGCGGGTCAGCGTGGGCGCGCGGCCGATCTCGTCGGGATAAAGGTTGCGGGCGAGTTGCTGGGTGATGGTCGAGCCACCCTGGCGGTCGCCGGAAAACGTGTGCAACGCGGCCGACGCCGTACGGCGCCAATCCAGCCCGAAATGCTGGTAGAAGCGGTGGTCTTCTGTGGCGATCAGCGCATTCACCACATTCGGCGAGATGTCCTTGAGTTTCACCCACTCGCGGTTCGAGGGTTTGAATTCGGCCAGCAGCTTGCCGTCCGCTGAGAGAATCTGCGCCGGCTGCTCGATTTTCGCTTTGCGGATATCGCCGATGCTGGGCGTGAACGGGATCAGGATCAGCACATACAGAAGCAACAGTACCGGGATCGCGGCACAGGTCCACGCCACGCCGCGCAGCGTGGGATGGCGCAGGTGCCAGAGGCCCCGGGCGATGGGCTGGTTGGCCAGGGTTAGCCCTTTTTCAAGGGTCTGTAGGAATGAGGTGATCAGGCGCTTCACACTTGCTACCGTCTGCTGGGAAAGGCTGAATCCTACCAAGATGCTGGGCGAAGGCCGATTTTTGCGTCGCAGATGGACAAACCCGACCGCCGCGCACAGGCAGAAACCCAAGCCCACTATAATGTCGGCAATTCTGACAAGAGGTGCTTCATGATCATCAAACCGCGCGTGCGTGGCTTCATCTGTGTATCGACCCATCCGGTTGGCTGCGAAGCCAACGTCAAAGAACAGATCGAATACGTCAAGGCACGCGGCCCCATCGCTAATGGCCCGAAGAAAGTGCTCGTGATCGGCGCCTCCACGGGCTACGGCCTCGCCGCCCGCATCAGCGCCGCCTTCGGCTCGGACGCCGCCACGCTCGGCGTATTCTTCGAACGCGCCGGCAGCGAAACCAAGGCCGGCACCGCAGGCTGGTACAACACCGCCGCCTTCGAGAAATTCGCCACGGAAAAAGGCCTGTACGCGACCAGCATCAACGGCGACGCCTTCTCCGATGAAGTCAAGCAACGCACCATCGAAGTCATCAAGCGCGATCTCGGCCAGGTCGACCTGGTCGTCTACAGTCTCGCCGCGCCCAAGCGCACGCATCCGAAAACCGGCGAAGTGTTCGCCTCGACCCTGAAGCCGGTCGGCAAGGCCGTGAACCTGCGCGGCATCGACACGGACAAGGAAGTCATCAAGGAAACCGTCCTCGAACCCGCTACGCAAGCCGAGATCGACAACACCGTCGCAGTGATGGGCGGCGAAGACTGGCAGATGTGGATCGACGCCCTCCTCGAGGCCAACGTGCTCGCCGATGGCGCGAAGACGACCGCGTTTACCTATCTCGGTGAAAAGATCACGCACGACATCTACTGGAACGGCTCAATCGGCGCGGCCAAGAAGGATCTCGACGAGAAGGTGCTCGGCATCCGCGAGAAACTCGCGGCCAGGGGCGGCGATGCGCGCGTTTCGGTTCTCAAAGCGGTCGTGACGCAGGCTAGCTCCGCGATCCCGATGATGCCGCTGTACCTGTCGCTGCTCTTCAAGGTGATGAAGGCGAAAGGCACGCACGAAGGCTGCATCGAGCAGGTCTATGGTCTCTACAAGGACAGCATGTACGGCGCGGCGCCGCACATCGATGAAGAAGGCCGCCTGCGCGCTGACTACAAGGAACTCGATCCAGAAGTGCAAGCGCGTGTTCAGGAACTCTGGACTCAGGTGACCAACGACAATATTTACGAGCTTACCGACTTCAGCGGCTACAAGACCGACTTCCTGCGTCTCTTCGGATTCGAGATCGCCGGTGTGGACTATGAAGCCGACGTCAATCCGGATGTGCAGATTCCTGGGCTCGTGCAGATGTGATGTTTGCTTGCGGGGTCTTTACGACCCCGCAAGCAGCGATGTTTTCAGTGTAATTGGCTAGCTCGTTCTGAGCTAGCCACACGAGGGCTCCCACGCGATGACGTTCGAGGCGGGCGAAGCGGCAATGTGGCTGCTGGTACAGCGCTACACGGGTGCGCTGAAACGGTGGTGGTCTGTACGCTAGACCACACGCCGATCCATGCAACCGGTGTAGCGTCGCCCGACGGACGGTTGCCACATCGTCCGAAAGCCAGTCGTTGCCAACAACGCGGAGACACTCGATGAAATCCCTGCTCGTTCTTGCCGTCATGATGCTGCCTGCTCTCGCGGCGATGGCGCAGACCACCAGTTCGACGGCATTTCCCGACGATGCCACAGCGGCATCGGCCTCCGACATTCAGCAGCGGCTATCCGGTAAGGCCTTCAACATCAAATTAACTGATGGGAGCCTCTGGCACGTTCAATACAGCACAGATGGCGCATACGACTTCAGCACCAATAAAGGCTTCACGGACAAGGGCGAATGGAAGGCGGAAGACGGCAAGGTGTGCAGCAAAGGCCACAAGATCGGCAGTTCCTGCAATGAAATTCGCACCAAGGGCGATGCGATCTTTCTGAAGCGCGATAACGGCGAGGTGGTCGAGTTTGTCGAACAGCATTGAGCCGTAGTGAGCCGCCGGGCTACCGACGCCGCTCACGAGACAGCGTCGGTCAAGCGTCGCTCAGGTGCTTCCGTATCAGCAGGGAAACGCCGCCTGAAGCGTGCGCAGAATGGCTAGCCCGATCGGGAAGTCGTCCGAGATGCTCGGATGGTTGGTGAAAAACTGATCGAGCAGCGGATAGACATTCTGATTGCCGATCGCCAGGTTCTGCGGCGGGCAGAACAACGGCGGACGCTTCTTCGACACCAGATCCCCGTTCGCCCACCCCAGCGCATTGATCGTGCCGGTGATGTACGCCGCGTAGACCGAGTTGTTGTCGGTATGGGCCCAGAGCTTGTATTGCGAGGCCGTCATCTCGGCGCTTGCATTGAGAGTAAAACAGGCCGCCAGCAAAGCCAGTGCAAATTTCGATACCCGCATCTTTAAACCTTCAATCTGTGTCGCAAAAACGGCCATTGTAGGCGAGTCGGATCGTGGTGCGCAGAAGCACTCGGCACTCAGGGTTTTGTAAGCGATGCGCAGACATTTTTGTAAGCATTCGCACGCGAACTGACCCCGTCCCGCCAGAGCCGCCACAGTGCCTTGATAGCGTCACGGATACAGCACGCATGCGCTGCTCACGGCGTACCGTTGCGGCAGTACGCCAGATAGCCAGAACGCAAGGCAAGGCGCTCCATGTAAGCCGTCAGCGCCGGAAAATCGGCATGCTGCAATGGTGTCTCGAGCCAACGGTTGATCGAAAGCGCGATCGGAATGTCCGCAAGCGAGAACGCCGGCCCAGCGATGAAGGCGCCGGTTGTCTCCAGTTGCCTGTCGACGATTGCAATATGCCTCGCCCAGTTCGTGCACGACAGGTCGATCTGCTGACGGTCCTGATGAGCCGGCGAGCGCCGGACCAGCGCGAGAAACGCGTAGCTCCAAGCCCGGTTCAGCTCGCTCGCCTGCCAGTCGATCCATTGATCGCACTTGGCGCGCCGGCAAGGATCGCTCGGGTAAAGCGACTCACCGTCATAGCGGCCGGCCAGGTAACGGATGATCGAGTTGGATTCCCACAGCACAAATTCGCTGTCCCGGATAACGGGGACCATCGCGTTAGGATTCAACGCGACGAATTCGGGCACGTCGGTCGCCCTGAATCCAGAACCCCAATCCTCCCGTTCGAACGGCAGGCCGAGTTCGGCGCACGTCCACAGCACTTTGCGGACGTTGATGGATGAGGCTTTGCCTAGTATCTGAAGCATAGGATCGGGGCCGCTCGTTCAGTCGCCATGGATAAATTCACCGGGACTCCGGCTCGAATCGTAGCGTATCGATAGCGCGATCAAGCGGACATAGACACTTTGCACGTTGCGCGCTGGGCCAGCCGTCGTCACGACAGAGGATCGGTTAAACCGACTCAAAACCCGTCAGCACATTCATCGCGTTGACCCCGATCGCCGCAACTGCGTAGCCGCCTTCCATCACGAACAAAGTCGGTTTCCCCAATCGTCCGATCGCCTCGCCGATGCGCAGATAGTCAGCGCTGCGCAGCTTGAACTGCGAAATCGGATCCTCTTCAAAAGTATCGACTCCGAGCGACACCACCAACGCATCCGGCGCGTAATCAGCGACACGCGCGCAAGCTGCGTCGAGCGCCACGGTATAGTCCGCCCACGCGGTACCCGGTTGCAGCGGAAAATTCGCGTTGTAGCCGAGCCCCGCAC
>NZ_OCSR01000002.1 GCF_900230185.1 Burkholderia sp. OK233 | reverse complement strand
GTTCCGGCCGGCAGGTGGTATTCCGGATCCGGGCAATCCGTCACAACGCGTCGGTAATGAGGCGATCGCCGGGTTGCGGACCAATATCGTCTTCTGAGTGGATGGGGTGGGTGTTCCGACGCGCTTCTGGACGCAGCGGCGCGTTGAAGCATTCATGAATCGCTTTTTTAGGTGGACGGCTGGGTGATTCGACGCACCTCCGGACGCAACGGCGTGTTGAAGCACTCAAGATCGGGCAGGGGGATGGACGATCCGGCGTTGTGGGACTTCCCGTTGCAGGGCATCAAGACGCAACTAACGGTCGAGCCCGGCGGGCCCCTCCGAATAACGCGGCGGCCGCCTCGGTGGAAACTGAAGACGGCCGCCGCTCGCGTCCTACTCAGCAGCTATGCAGTGAAGAGACCGGCTATGCCACTCAACGATTGCCGTCAAGCAGATCGCCAAGCAATTCGTCGAATGCGGCCTGGGCGTCTTCGAGTTCCTGCAACGCCGCGTCGAACGTTTGCAGCGCGAACTGCGAAGGCTGGCCGCTGCCGGCCGGCGGGAATTGCGACTGCAGTGACGCGAAGGCCGCCTTTACCCGCGTGGTTGCGGTCAATACGCGCTCCATCGCGGCTGTTTCTTCGGCTCTCGCCTTTTCGTGATCCATGAAAACTCCGTGCTCGTCTGGTCGGCTCGCGCCGTATCAAATGGGTGACTATGCCACGCCCGCGTTCAGGACAGCGGCAGGCCGCCGTTAGCCTTGATTTCCCGCAGCGACAACGCCGATTCCACCGACGTCACGCCCGGCAGGCTGCGCATCTCGTCGCGCATGAACGTGCCGTAGTCGTCGAGATCGCGCGCGACCACCTGCAGAATATAGTCGGCGCTACCCGATACGTTGTGGCACGCCAGAATTCGCGGGATTGCCTGCACCTCGCGTTCGAAACGGGTGGCCACCGCGCGGTCGTGCACGGCAAAACGCACATAGACGAACGCGACAACGCCGAGGCCGAGGGCGGAGCGCGAAAGCATCGCGCGGTACTGGTCGATATAGCCGTCGTTTTCGAGGCGCTTGAGGCGGCGGGCGCAAGGCGTCTCGCTCAGGCCGACCATGTCGGCCAGCCGCGCATTCGACATGCGGCCGTCGTTCTGCAGCGCGGCAAGGATCGCGCGGTCTGTTTTATCGAGGTCGGTGGTCATGGTTTTGGGGTGTTGACTGTGCGTTGGCGGAAAACCTGGATCGGGAGTGGAATTTTAGCGTATTCCTTCAAAGATAAGGTAACTGCCTCTGCATTTCGCCAGCAAACCCTCCGCTGACGACGGCAAGATAGAGCCCTTAAAACAAGAGGTTTCTATGATTTCCGCACACCTTCTGGTCGTTTATATCGCTGCGTTGTTGGTGGTTTATGCCGTGCCTGGGCCCGACATGGCACTGGTTCTGCAGACCAGCATCGGACGCGGCGTGCGCAGTGGTTTCGCGGCGGCCGGCGGTCTTGGGGTGGCGCGGGCCGTGCACGTCACCTTGTCGGCATGCGGGGTGGCGGCGCTGCTGCGCAGTGCGCCCTGGTTGTACGACGTGGTGCGTTACGGCGGTGCGGTTTATCTCGCGTGGGTCGGTATCCAGATCTTCCGTTCACCCGTGTTCGCATTGCCTGAAGGTGGCGCGGTGGGCGCCGAGTCGCGGCCGTTGCGGACCGCTTTCGTCAAGGGCTTGCTGACCAATCTGTTGAACCCGAAAGCACTGCTGTTCTGCTCGGTGCTATTGCCGCAGTTCGTGCGTCCTGCGGCCGGACCGGTTGCGCTGCAGATGGTCGAACTGGGTCTGGTGCTGCTCGCCATCGGCGCATGTTTCGACGCCGTGTACGCGATTGGCGCGGCGCGCATTGCCGGGTGGATGCGGGCTCATCCTCTCGCGCAGACACTGCAGCGTTGGACTTTCTCAGCGGCGTTGATCGGCTTTGCGTTGCGGCTTTCGCTGGACTGACTGCCGAACTTGCGAATGTCGGCACAGGGTGATGCGATGCCCATAACAGGTAGCGAAGAGAGTGGCCAGGCGCGACAGTCGGCGCATGCATCATGCCCGTGCGCGAAGTGATTGTGTTAATAAAGCCGATAGACAGCCGCACCGTCCCGCGGCAACACAACCGCTCGCTTCTATCTGTCGATGAAAACTTTTCTGCTTTATGCCGTGACCGCCATTGCCGAGATCGTTGGGTGCTATTTGCCCTGGCGTTGGCTGAAGGAAGGGGGCTCCATCTGGCTGCTGGTGCCCGGCGCGCTCAGCCTCGCATTGTTCGCCTGGCTGCTGACGCTGCACGGCACCGCCGCAGGCCGCGTGTATGCGGCTTACGGCGGTGTGTACGTGGCAGTGGCGATCGTGTGGCTATGGGGCGTCGACAAAGTGCGCCCCACGGTGTGGGATGCGGCCGGTGTGGCATTCACCCTGGCCGGCATGGCGATCATCGCGTTCCAGCCACGCGTTTGATGCCGCACGTTTACTGCTTGTGCTCACGCTCGTACGCGGTTCATGCGCGGTTCGCACGCGGCCGACGTGCGGCTCACGTGCAGCTCATGCCGCAATCACATGGCGCCCGTACAACAGCACGCATCCCTTCTTACTTGGGGGCCCCCAGATAGTCGAGCTTGCCAAGTTCTACGCCGTTGTGGCGCAGGATGTCGTAGGCCGTCGTGACGTGGAAAAAGAAATTCGGCAACACGAAACCGAGCAGATATGACAGCCCGGTGAACTCGATCGGGCCAACGCGCATTTTCAGTGTGATCGGACGTTCTTCAGATCCATCGATCTGTTGCGGATTGAATTCCTTCAGATAATCAATCGTCTTTTGAAGGCGGGCATCGAGTTCTTCAAAAGTTAGTTCGACGTCCTCGTACTTCGGCGCTTCGACGCCAGCGAGGCGCGCGGCGCAGCCCTTCGCCGTGTCGCTCACGATATAGACCTGGCGCAACAGTGGCAGCATGTCCGGCGCGAGCCGGGCGTGCGTGAACACGGACGGGTCGATCTGTTTCTCGGCAGCGTGCGCCTCGGCCTTGCCGAGGATGACTTGCAGGTTAGTCATGCCGCGCACCAGCACGGGCAATGATGCTTGATACATCGAAATAGACATGGGGTTCCTCTGATTCTTCGATCGTGCGCGCGGGTGGCGCGCGAGGCGCTGCGACGGCTGGATTGCCGCTTCAGCATCATAGCGCGGGTGCTGCAAGATGCGCATTGATCGAACGCCGCGTTAGCCATTCGGACAACTGCCGCGCATGCCGGAACTGTGTTCGAATGCATGGGTCGGATGGTTTGGCGAAGTCCTTGAAACAGCAATCCGCCGCTGGCCACGCGGCGGTGAGTTCGTGCAGGCGCGTGCCGTGCCTGGGGTCCACCTTGCGGCCCGCGCCGTCACGCTAACAGGAGAATCGACACCATGGTCAATAGACAACCGCTGCCGGGAAGCGAGCGAACGGCAGAACAAGGTTCGACAGTCGTTGGGCAATGCGATCCGGCAGAACGGATCGAGGTTTTCGTGATGCTGCGCCGTCAACACCAGGCGCAGTTCGACGCACTGATGAGCAAGATCGAAGCGGGCGACTCGAGCGTCAAACCACTTTCGCGCGAGGCCTTTGCAAAAAATTACGGCGCTGCGCCGGACGACATCGCCAAGGTCAAAGCCTTTGCCGCCACGCACGGCCTGACGGTGGTGCGGGAAGATTCGGCAGCGCGCCAGGTGCTGCTGAGCGGCACGATCGCGCAGTTCCAGACCGCCTTCGGCGTCAAGCTGGAACATTACCAGCACCACACCGCGGGCCAGTTCCGCGGCCGCACCGGCACGATCAGTGTGCCGGACGATCTGCACGGCATCGTGCAAGCCGTGCTCGGCCTCGATAACCGGCCTCAGGCGCGGCCGCACTTTCGTATCCGGCCGCCGTTCCAGCCGGCCAAAGCGCATCAGGCGTCCTTTACGCCGCCGCAGCTCGCTTCGTTGTATCAGTTTCCGCAAGGCGACGGCAGCGGCGAATGCGTCGGCATCATCGAACTTGGCGGCGGGTACAACACGTCCGACCTCAAGAGTTACTTTGCGAGCCTCGGCGTCGCTTCACCCACGGTGAAATCGGTCGGCGTCGATCAGGGCAGCAATCAGCCGAGCGGCGACCCGAACGGGCCTGACGGTGAGGTCACGCTCGACATCGAAATCGTCGGTGCGATTGTGCCAGGTGCGACGATTGCGGTCTATTTCACACAAAACAGCGACGCCGGTTTCATCGACGCGGTGAGCCGCGCGGTGCATGACACGACCAACAAACCCTCGGTCGTCTCGATCAGTTGGGGCGGCCCGGAGTCGAACTGGACCAGCCAGTCGCTGCAGGCATTCAACAGCGTGCTGCAAACGGCCGCAGCACTCGGTGTGACGGTCTGCGCGGCGTCGGGCGATAGCGGCTCGAGCGACGGTTCCGGCGGCGATCAGGTCGACTTTCCGGCGTCGAGCCCTTACGTGCTGGCATGCGGCGGCACGAGCCTGACCGCGTCGGGCACATCGATTTCGCACGAGGTGGTGTGGAACGACGGCGCACAGGGCGGCGCAGGCGGCGGTGGCGTGAGCCGGACCTTTCCGGTACCGGTGTGGCAACAGGGTCTGTCGGCCACTTCATCGAGCGGCGCGAAGACGGCGCTCAGCGGGCGCGGCGTGCCGGACGTGGCCGGCGATGCATCGCCCGTCACCGGCTATAGCGTATTGATCGACGGCACGCAGACGGTGGTCGGCGGCACCAGCGCGGTTGCACCGCTGTGGGCGGCGTTGATTGCGCGGATCAATGCGGCGAAGGGGCAAGCGGCCGGTTTCATCAACCCGAAGTTGTATAAGGCGCCGGGCGCGTTCAACGACATCACCCAGGGCAACAACGGCAGCTTCGCCGCATCGCCAGGCTGGGATGCGTGCACGGGACTCGGCAGTCCCAATGGTCAGAAGGTGGCGGCGGCACTATAGTCTGATGAGTCGCGGTTCAGTTCGGAAGGCGCCTCGCTGATTGCCAGCTTCGAGGCGGCGCTCACCGGCTGTCCGCGCTTGTCCCAAAGTGCGTTGCGTTCAGGCCGCAGGCGGTACGGTGCATGCCTTCAGGAAACGCAGGCAACGCAGGACACACGAGTGACATCAAGACACATCGAGACACATCAAGAGACACACCAAGACTTTAACGAATCCATGGAGCGATCATGACGAACACCGAGTCAGCTTCCGTTAGTCCGCAGTCGTCACACAACACGCATGCTTCGCCCGCAACGGCCGCCGGCGGTGCGTCGCACAAAACCGGAGATCAGCCGTTCTTCGATCCGGTCGCTTATGGCAACGGGCCGGACGATTCCGTCACCGATACCACTGAAACAGCCGCTGTGACGCACCATTCGACCACGATCGGCGGCCAGAAGATCAACTACACGGCGACGGCGGGTCACCTCGTCATTGTCGACCCAAGCAGTTCGCAGCCTGAAGCCAAGATGTTCTACGTCGCGTTCACGCAGGACAACCAGAAGGAGGAAACCCGCCCGGTGACGTTCTTCTACAATGGCGGCCCGGGTTCGTCTTCGGTGTTCGTGCTGCTGGGCTCGTTCGCGCCGCGCCGCATCAAGACGTCGATGCCGGGCTTTACGCCGCCCGCGCCGTATTCGATGGAAGACAACCCGGACAGCCTGCTCGACAAGAGCGACCTCGTCTTCATCAATCCGGTCGGCACGGGCTACTCGGCGGCCATTGCGCCGAAGACGAACCGCGCCTTCTGGGGTGTCGACCAGGACGCCGACTCGATCAAGCAGTTCATCAAGCGCTTTCTCACCAAAAACAATCGCTGGAATTCGCCGAAGTACCTGTTCGGCGAGTCTTACGGCACGGCGCGCAGTTGCGTGCTGGCGTACCGGCTACACGAAGACGGCGTCGATCTGAACGGCATCACGCTGCAATCGTCCATTCTCGACTACACGCAAGCCGGCAACCCGGTCGGCGCGCTGCCCACAACCGCGGCGGACGCGTGGTATCACAAGAAACTCGGCATTGCGCCGCGGCCAACCGACCTCGGCACGTTTGCCGAAGAAGTGGCGCAATTCGCGCGCACCGACTATCTGGCGGCGCTGCGCAAGTTTCCGACGACGGATTCCGCAACGGTCGAAAAGCTCAGCGAATATACCGGTATCGATAAAACCACCTTGCTCGCCTGGAGCCTCGACATCGCCTCGTACGACAGCCGCGGCAATTCGCTGTTCCTGACCACGCTGCTGAAATCTCAGGGTCTCGCGCTCGGCGAGTACGATGGCCGCGTGACGGCGATCAACACCGGCATCGCCGGGAAGATCGACCCGAATTCCGGCGGCAACGATCCGACCATGACCGCAGTGACCGGCGTCTATACGACGATGTGGAACGTGTATCTGAACGAGCAGTTGAAATACACGTCGAATTCGGCGTTCACGGATCTCAACGATCAGGCATTCCAGTATTGGGACTTCAGCCATATCGATCCGACCGGCGCGCAGAAGGGGCTCGACGCGAAGGGCAACATCATTCTGTACACCGCCGGCGATCTTGCCGCCGTGATGGCGCTCAATCCTGACCTGAAGGTGCTGTCGGCGAACGGTTTCTTCGACTACGTCACGCCGTTCTATCAGACCGTGCTCGATCTGCAGCAAATGCCGCTTGTTAGCCAGCAGGTCCGGCAGAATCTGTCGGCGCGTTTTTATCCGTCGGGGCATATGGTCTATCTCGACGGTGGTTCGCGTACCGCGCTCAAGGGGGATCTGGCCAAGATGTATGACACGACCGTGTCCAATACCCAAGCGCTCTTCCGTATCCGCGCCTTGCAGGCTCGGGTGGTGCAAAAGGCGAAGTAGCTTGCGGTTGCGCGGTGCCTGAGCCGTGCCTGGGCGCGGCGCAGGCAACTGCGTTGCCTTTGTACGGTGTTTCGGCGCGGTCCTGCCACGTGTATTCGTGCACGCCAGGACCGCGCTGGCGTTCACCTGCGAGCGCATTGTGGCGCATCTTCACTAACCTGCGTGTGTATGCCTTTTTCGGGCAGGGATTTTGAATGTGTTTTAATTAGTCTGCGAATTGAACTATTGCGCGCCGCTACCGGCGCGCCGACGAATGAACGCAGGCATTGCAGACGGGCGCCGCATCATCCATTACAGCGACGCAACCAGCAGGACATACCAGACGGTTCCACCGACGCTCGCGCGCCGGTGCAGTGCCGCGCGACCCGGTCGCAAGATGCGTCTTGCGTTCCTGCTCGGCTTCACCGCGATACTCGCCTTGCGATTCGGTGAAGTCTGGGCTCAGAGCTCAGCGATGCTCGACGAGCGCGTCACGCAGGAATCCGTCGGCGAAACGATTTGCCGACCCGGCTATGCGGACACGGTTGCACCACCGTTCGACGAATTGATGGCGCACAAGGACCGCATGCTCGCCGCGCGCGGCATCGATGCCGACCACGGTCCCACTTTCGCGCTGGACAGGCGCGTGCCCATCGTGCTAGGGGGCTCGCCGAACGCACCCTCCAATCTCGATCTTCTGCCGTGGGCAGGCCAGCAGGGCGAGCGTCGCAAGGCGCGCGCCGCGGTCATGCTCAAACGCTGCGTTTGCGAAGGGAAGCTGAGCCTCGCGGAGGCGCAGGCCGCGATTGTCGGTAACTGGTCGGTGGTCTATTCGGGCTTCAGCCAGACGTCTTGCGATGTGAGCCGTCTCGACGTCGCAACCGGCGACAGCAACGGACGAGGCGACGGTCGCGACAGCGCGCCATGAGGCCGCCTGTCTTCGCCTGCGTTGTCCTCGCGGTTCATTCGCGTGTATTCAGCCGCACCGCTCGCAGCGCGCTGCCCCAACCTGTTCTCGGAGAATCACCATGACCCATTCACGCGTTACAGCCTTTGCACTCACATTCGGCTGTCTGTTCGGCAGCGCTACTGCGCTTGCCGCCGAACCCGTGCACTGCGGCAGTGCCGACACTCTGAAGATTCGCGGCGACGTGCCCGCAGCAATCAGTTTCGACGTGTACCGGCAACTGCTGCCGCTCAAGGCGCAGCGCGTCGCGCTGCTTCAGGCGGCCGGCGAGGTGAAACGCCTGCCGGACGGTCTGGCGGTGTGTGAGGTTGCTAACGACGGCGTCGACGATCCGTCTGCGGTACTGGTTCACGTGCCGCAAGGCAAGAACGCATGGTGGGTGAGCGCGACGAACGTGCAAGCGGCGGACTGATCCCGACGATCAGCCCGCCCTTTGCGCACGTCCCCCGCAGGATGCCGGCGGCGATGCATGTCGCTGTCCGGTGCGGCCCGGTTTTTGCGTCCAGCGTCTGCGTCTGGCGCATGTGCCGGGCCTGCACCACTGAATGAACATGTGTTTTGCTATTTTTACCGCTGCTTATTCAGGTACAGTGCATTAACGGAAGTTTTTCGTAGGTCCGTTTTTTACGACATTGTGTCGCATCGCTTTTGTTGTCGATTGTGGCTATCCTGAAAACAGGACGAAATTCGAAGGGGAGATTTAAATGATTGCCTTCTATCTGACATTGGCCGCTTTGGGTGCGGCCGGCGCCGCCTTGATCCGCCAACTCGCGGCTACTCAGGCGAAACAGCATGCAGCGCTGCGCCCAGTGCGGGTGCAGGCCGCGGATCGCAGCGCGCGCCGAGGGTAGGCGGCATGAACCTGATCGTGCGCAATATCGCGGAATCGTGCAGCGAGCAGGAAGTGCGGGAATTCCTCAAGCGTGAGCTTGGTCATTACGCGAAACACGTCGAGGTGGTCGACGCTGGAAAACCCAGCGCCTACGCCACTGTCGAGTTAAACGCGGAAGTGCCGTATGTGGGCGAGGTGATCGCGCGGCAGATTCACGGCAAACAGTTGGGCGGCTTGACGCTCGAGGCGAGTGCCGATCTGTTCAGCGACGACACACCGCCGCCTGCCCATTGAGTCTGTCGCAACTGCATTTGCCGATTGCTTCGAATGCGCCGAGTGGGGAGAACGCGCTGCGTCAGGCGCAAATTCCTGACGTGCATCCTGCCCGCGCATTCTGGTTGTTACTTCCCTTTTCTCATTCCCCGCCTGTCTTCACCGGCCAATCGAACGGCGTGTAGGGCAGCGCCCGCTTGTGCCGCGTGACGTCGTAGAAGCGCAAGACCGTTGCGCGCGCCGCGTCGCTCACCGGTTTGCCTTCCAGAAAGTCGTCGATATCGTCGTAACGGATGCCGTATGCGTCTTCGTCCGGCCGTTGTGGACGCAACATTTCCAGGTCGGCGGTCGGCACCTTGTGCGCCAGCGATTCGGGGGCGCCCAAGGCTTTGGACAGTGCCCGCACACGACGTTTGTTCAGACCGGTGAGCGGCAGCACATCGGCGCCTCCGTCGCCGAACTTCGTGAAAAATCCCATCACCGATTCGGCTGCGTGATCCGTGCCGATCACCACGCCTGCCCGTGCGCTGGCTACCGCGTATTGCGCGATCATTCGCTGGCGCGCCTTGATGTTGCCGTGGACGAAATCCTGCTGTGAGTCGTCGTTAAATCGCACGCCGCTGTTATCCAGTGCGGCGAGCATTGCATCGGCAGCGGGTTTGATGTCGATGGTGAGATTTTCGTCCGAGCGAATGAAGCTCAAGGCCTGCTGCGCGTCGGCTTCATCTTTTTGCACGCCGTAAGGCAATCGGATCGCGACGAAACGCGCGTCGTATCGTTCGGCGCGCAGCCGCTCGACCGCAAGTTGTGCAAGCCGACCGGCGGTAGTCGAATCGACGCCGCCGCTGATGCCGAGCACGTAAGTTTTCAGGCCGTTGCTGCGCAGATAGTTCGCCAGAAAGGCGACCCGGCGCTCGATTTCCTGTGCGGCGTCGAACTCGGCAGTGACATGCATTTCCGCTGCGATGCTTGCCTGGCGTACGGCTGGGTCTTGTTGCGTCATGTTCCTCTTTCCTCCATGTGCGGTAACGCGAGTGTCAACCATGAACGCACGCGTGGATTGCACGAGCGATCGGTCCACGAACGAGCCGATTCTGCGAGCATGTCGTGACGAATCGGTTTCACGGTTCTATCGCGGATATTGGCTTTCAATTCACTTTGCGCTGCTTTTAAAACCGCGGCGCAGAGCGTTGAGTATTGGCTGTTAATACGGTCATATGGGTGAATTGGCCGAGTCTTCATCGACAGATGCCAATGTGCTTAGTAACATCCTCGTTCCGAGCGCCGCATGAGCCGGCGAGCAGTCAATAATAATCAGGTTTGCTCAAATACGCGATGAACTACCCCAATTGGCCTGGCCAGCCTGAACCGGACCGCAGTACTTCCCCATCGGTAGATCGTCGAAGCGAAGTGGTGTGCATGTCGGATTTACGCTTCGTGCCGCGTTTCGCGCGCGCCGTTGGTTCTGTGCGCTATCTGGCGCGCGTGTTCGGGGCCGTCTTTTGCGCGGTGTCATGTGGCGTCGCTATTGCAGCGTCGGGCACGGCTTCGGCATCGGCCTCTGCTTCGGGCGCCATGTCTGCCCGGCCATCGGCATCCGTGGTGGCGAGCCGTCCGGCGCGCGCGGTCGACGCGTCGGCCGTTGCCGCGTCCGATTCGGCCGGTGTGGTCGACCCGCGCCGCGCGTTCCTGCTGCGCGACGTGTTCGCGCAAGACGTCACGCGTCGGCTGAAGGTGCCGGCCGCGGAGCAGCGCGCCTATGCCGGCCGTCTGCAAACGGCGCTCGGCGAGCTCATGCTCGGCAACCTGTCGGGCGAGTATGTCGTGGTGGTCGATCGAAACGCCAACGCGCAGGCGCTGTTCATCTATTTCCGGGCAACGCCGTCCGACAGCTGGCAGATGATCGGGGCGTCGCCGGTCTCAACGGGCCGGCCTGGCGAGTACGACCACTTCATCACGCCACTCGGCGTGTTCGAACATACGCCGTCCAACATGGACTTTCGCTCCGAAGGCACGCTGAACGAGAACCACATCCGCGGCTACGGCAAGCGCGACATGCGGATCTTCGACTTCGGCTGGGCGCAGGGCGAGCGGGGGTGGGGCAAGGGCGGCATGTCGCAGATGCGTTTCCAGATGCACGCCACCGATCCGGACAGGCTCGAGCCGTTGCTGGGTATGCGCCATTCGAAGGGCTGCGTGCGGATCCCCGCGTCTCTCAATGCGTTTATCGACCACTACGGAATTCTCGACGCTGAATATGTCGCGCTCGTCGAGTCCGGCAAATCGCTGTGGGTATTGAAAAGCGATCGCCAGGTGACGCCGTGGGCGGGGCGCTACATCGTCGTGGTGGATTCGGCGCGCAAGAGCCGCCCGGCCTGGGCGCCAGCCCCGGACAGCAAGGTGCGCGCGAAAGTGCCTGCCGGCGCCGATACAGCGGATTAGGCGGCGGCTTGAGAGGCGGGCGACGGTGCTGAGCCGATATCGAACTGACCACGTTCGCGCGACCATGCCGCCTGGAACGCGCGACGAACGTGCATTGACCGACGCAGGCCGGTCTGCGTCGATCGAAAAAACCCTCACGACCGCGCCAGCACCACGCCCACCAGCGCCACCGCAAATCCGGCGATCTGCACCGGCAGCAGCGTTTCGCCGAAGCCGATATACCCTTCGAGCGCGGCGAGCGGCGGCGCGAGAAACATCAGCGCGGTGGCGCGCGCCGCATCGCCGCGCCTGACCATCCACACCAGTAAAGTGACGCTGATGCCGGACAGCATCACGATACCCCAGGCCAGCGACCCCCACAAAGTGGCCGATGCAATCCAGCGATGCTCGCCGAGCGCCAGCGCAAGAATCGCCGCAACGACCGCTGCGCCGAAGTTCTGTACCGCACTTGCGCTGCGGATATCGGCCTTTGCCAGCGAGGTCTTCTGAAACAGCGTGCCTGCGGTGATCGCGCCAATCGCGAGGATCGAAATAAGCACGACCAGCCACGGCGGCGCGTCGCCATGCGGGGTGGGCGGCGCGGCCGCAGCGAGTTTCGGTTCGAGAACCAGCACGACACCGGCGAGGCCGAGCGCCATCCCGGTCCAGCCACGCCGCGAAAGCCGTTCGCCGAATAGCGGGGCAGCGACGGCGGCAGTCGCGAGCGGCTGCAGCGCGCCGAGCAAGGCCATCACACCGGCGCTCAAACCCTGTGCGACGGCCCAGTAGCCCGCGCCGAGATAGACGCCTTGCAGCAGCGCGCCCGCTACCAGGTGCTTGCCGAGGTCGCGGCCGCCTGGCCACACGGCGCGTGTGGCGAACGCGGCAAGCGCGAATATCAGCGCGGTGCCGCCGAAGCGCGCGAGCAGGAACAGGTTGGGATCGGCATACGGTGTGATCGCCCTGGCGACCACGAAACCGGTCGACCACAACACGACGAATACGGCGGCGATTGAGGAGGCGAGCATCGGAGACGGGTGGCGTGAAAAGCCGCCATCTTGCCGGGACGCAAGACGCGCGTCTTGTTCGAAGCTGCAATCATCACCACATCAGCAATACCGTCCCCGCGCCGAGTACTCCGCCGCACACCGCACATGCCCACAGCAGCACACGCGTGCGCCGATATTCACGGCTGATATCCAGCATCAACTGTGCATTCTGCTGCGGCGTGCGGGCGCGATCGTGCTCATGCTGCAGATAGCGCACGGCCAGTTGCGGCACGCGCGGCAGCATATGCGCCAAATGGGGCAACTCGCGCGAGATGCGCTTGATCCAGCCGCGGTGATCCATGTCGCGCCGCGCTATGCCCGCCAGCACGCCACGGGTGACATTCCATGTATCGACCCCCGGATGCAGCGCACGCGCCAGCATTTCCGCCTGCTGGAACGAGCGCTGGGCGGTGGCGAGCCGCCCGGACACGGCGCCGTCGAACGGATGCACCGCGTGCAGCAGATGATGAAATAGCGAACCCGCCGAGCGGTCCTCCGGCGCGGCTGCGAAGTGCGCTTCTGCGCGCGTGCGCAACTCGGCTTCGAGCATCTCCTTGCGCGTGTCGTCGGACACATGGCCGGCGTCGCGATGCAGTTCGGCGAGCCGGCCGTAGTCCTGGTCGAAGAGGGCAGTCGCGCCGTGTACGAAGAATTCGCGCTCGCCGGTCGACAGACTCGACATGATCGAAAACTCTGCCAGCACGAGGCGTCCCAGCGTGTCCGGTTCGATGCTCACGCGCACTTTGCGCGCATCGAGCGTCGCGTGAAAGAAGCCGTGCTCGAACGCCTGTTCAGTCACCACCTCGACGATATGCGCGGCCAGCGGCGCAAGCTTGACGTGATGCAAATGCAGGCCGGGCAGGTCGCTTGCGGGCAAGGTGCTGACGCGCTGCATCGTCAGCGTCTGGTTGGTGCACTGGTCCCAGATCACGTCCGGCACGACGATGCGCCGGTCGCCGTCGAAATGATGGCCGGTCTGGCTCAGATTGGCGGCTTCGGCGCGCAGGTCGAAGCGGCGCAGGATGTCGTCGGTGAAGGTCTGTGCCAACATACGCAGTTGCAGGCGGCGGGCCGAGCCGGAAAACTTCTCCAGCCAGCGCGCGACCCAGCGCAGAAGCGCGAGTTCGTCGCCGATCTGTTGCAACTGATCGGCGCGCACCAGCTTGATCGCCACTTCGCTATGGCCGTTGACCGGCACGATGAGCCGCGCGAAGTGCGTCTGTTCGGCAAAGCCGCCGCGCACCGGCACCAGATCGACCGCGCTGAAGATCGCGGCGAGCGGCCGGCCGAATGCGCGTGACAAAGCCTGTTCGGATTCCTCCGGCGGCAGCGGGGCTTCGAGATGATCGATTGCGTCGATGGCATCGTGCAGGGTGCCGGTCGCGAGTTCAGGCCGCTCGACCAGGGTCTGTGCGAAGCGGCTCGCGAGCGGCCCGAGCGCGGGCAGCACACCGTGCAGGCTCGCGCCGCTGCGTCCGGCTGAGTGCACGCGGCCGATCAACTCGATCATCCAGTGCAGTTTGTGGTCGGATGGGGCGGCAAGCCAGATCAGGCGTGCGCCATAACGCAACGCGTGGAACAGCAGTAGTAAACGGCGAAACAGTGGCGGCATCGGCAGTTCGGTTGACGGACTACGCGGCTTCGACAGGCGTCGGCGCGCGGCCAGGGCGTTCAGGTTAGCAGGTAAGCGCGGCAAGAGGAGCATCCCCGCGCCACGCGTAATACAATACCCCGGCCTTTTCCTACCGTGGCGAAACCCAAGCGTGCCGGTTCCCGGCCTCCAATAGATGCTCGCAGAACAACGTCACCAATACATCCTGGCGCAAGTCGCCAAAACCGGCGCGCTCTCGGTCGCTGAACTGGTGCGCGAACTGAATGTGTCGCGCGAGACGATCCGCCGCGATCTGAATGCCCTGGCCGGGCGCGGTCTGCTCGTCACGACCCACGGCGGCGCGCTATCCAGCGACCGGCGCGAGCCCGATCTCGATACGCGCGAAGCCGCCAACACCGGCGCCAAGCGGGCGATCGGCGAACGCGCGGCCGAGTTCGTGCCGGACGGCGCCTCGCTGATCATCGATTCTGGCAGCACCACCCAGGCAGTGGCCCGGGCGCTGCTCGACCGGCATCGCCTGTCGGTCTATACGAACGACTGGCGTATCGCGCTGCTGCTCGGCCGCCGCAACGATAACCGCGTGACGCTGCTCGGCGGCGAACTGTCGGATATCGAAGACGCCACCTTCGGCCTCGACACGGTCCATCAACTGACGCAGTACCACGCGGACTTCGCCTTCATCGGCGCGGGCGGCATTTCGCCGGATGGCTACCTGACCGACTACAGCCGTATGGCCGCCGAAGTGCGCAGCCGTATGATCGCCGCCGCCGACATGGTGGTGGTCGTCGCCGACCACTCGAAGTTCGGGCGGGTGACGCCGGTGCGCATCAACGGTATCGAATCGGCGCGTTATCTGGTCACCGAACTGGCGCCGGAGAAGGCGCTCGGCAAGGCGATCACGGCGCATGGGCCGGAAATCCTGATCGCCTGAGCACTTGGGTAACTGAGCACCCGAGCAACAGGGCAACAGGGCACCCGACCAGCCGAGCGCCTGACGGCCTGAGCGCACGAACGAGTGCCTCACGCACCCCACGCACCCCACGCGCAGCAGGTGCCCCGCAGCCCCCACGTCACTTCACGCGAATCCCAAGCCGTTCCAGCGTACGACCGATCACAGCCACCGCGTTATGCAGTTCGTTCGCATCGATCGCGCCGATGCAACCCACCCGGAACGTCTCCACTTGCGTCAGCTTGCCCGGATACAGCAGGTATCCAGCCTCGCGCACCGCGGCATAGAAGTCTGCAAAATTCCACGCGGGGTCGCGCGGCGCGTAAAACGTGACGATCACCGGTGCCTGCACCTCGGGTTTCAGAAACGGCTCGAAGCCGAGCGCTTTCATGCCGCTGACCAACGCCGCGCAGTTCTGCGTATAGCGTGCGCCGCGCGCCGCTTGTCCCCCTTCCGCGATGAACTGATCGAGCGCCTGACGCAAAGCCGCGACCACATGAGTTGGCGGCGTGAAGCGCCACTGCGTCGTCTTCTCCATATAGACGTATTGATCGTACAGATCCAGCGCGAGCGACGGCGATCGTCCTTCGCTGCGCTCCAGCACGCTGCGCCGCACAATCACGAACCCCATGCCCGGCACGCCTTCCAGGCATTTGCCGCTCGCCGAGATCAGCGCGTCGATGCCGCCGCGCCGCAAATCGATCGGCAGTGCGCCGAACGAGCTCATCGCGTCGACGATCAGGCTCTTGCCGTGCCGCTGACACACCGCGGCGATATCGTCGAGCGGATTGAGCAGACCAGCGCTCGTTTCCAGATGGACTTGCGCGACGTGAGTGATACGCGATTCGCGATTCAGGGCGTCTTCGATGGCCGCTGCGCTGACCGGTTCGTCCTCGCGCAGCGTCAGTTCCACATAAGCGATCCCCATTCGCTGCAAAATCCGGATCAGACGGGCACAATACGCGCCGTTGTTCGGAACCAGCACGCAGCCTTGACGCGGCACCAGCGTGCCGAGCGCCGCTTCGACCGCGAATGTGCCGCTGCCTTGAAGCGGCACGCATACATAGTCATTTTCACCATGTACGATTTTGACGAGGTCGGCGCACACGCTATGGGTCATACGGTTGAACGCGACGTCCCACGAACCCCAGTCGCGCAGCATCGCCTCGCGGGTTTGCGGCGCTGTGCTCAACGGCCCCGGGGTTAGCAGGATTGGATCGTTTCCAGGAATCACAGAGCCTCCGTCATCAGATGAATGTCCGTCGCCCGGGCAGGGTGACGAAAAGATTGATTTGGATATTATTGGCGAATTGTGTCAATTGTTGGAATTCGACAGAATCGTCATGGCGTTGTCATGGAAACCTGTGATCCTTGCCGTGCCCGTTCAGGCATGGCCGGCAGCGCGACGCGTAGGTGAGCTGTAAGTCAGACTGGAGAAGAAGCGGCAAAGTTGTCGGCAATCTGCAATCCGCGCGAATTCGGGCGAAACTGCACGGCAACTGGCTGCGGGCAACACGCAAGCGGCGCGGCGCTACCGCCGTTCAATCAAAACAGGTATCGGGATATCCCGACCGTCTGGTTTTTTGCCTTTCGGAGAGAGCGACATGACAAAGACGAATTCCCTTCACGCCACGGCTGGCCTCGCACGCAAACTGTTGCCGGCGCTGATCGCCGCGGCAGCGTTCGGCGGCACGGCGATGCAGGCCCATGCGGCTGACGCAGTGGTGCTGTACACCGCCGACGGCCTCGAAAACCTCTATAAGGATGTGCTGCCGGCCTTCGAAAAGAAGGAAGGCGTGAAGGTCAACATCGTCACAGCAGGTAGCGGCGAAGTGGTGAACCGCGCCACCATCGAGAAGGATCAGCCGAAGGCCGACGTGATCGTCACGTTGCCGCCGTTCATCCAGCAAGCCGACCAGAGCGGCCTGCTGCAGGCTTACCAGAGCGCCAACTACAAGAACGTGCCGGCGATCGCCAAGGCGCCGAACGGTTCGTGGGCGACTTTCGTGAACAACTACTTCTCGTTCGCGATCAACCCGGACGTCACCAAGACGCAACCGAAGACCTTCGCCGACCTGCTGCACCCGGACTTCACCGGCAAGGTCGCCTACTCGAACCCGGCCACGGCCGGCGACGGTATGGCTGTGATCATTCTGACCACCTCGCTGATGGGCGAAGACAAGGCGTTCGACTATCTGAAGAAGCTCGAAGAGAGCGCCAAGTTCCACACCAAGGGCACGGGCTACCTCGACGTGCTGCTCTCGCGTAACGAAATCGCCTTCGCTAACGGCGACCTGCAAATGGATCTGGACGATGCAGCGAACGGCGGTCTGTCGCTCAAGCCGATCTTCCTCGCAGCCAAGGCCGGCGATAAGCCGACCACCTTCCAGTTGCCGTACGCGATCGGCTTGATCAAGAACGGCCCGAATCAGGCTGAAGGCAAGAAGCTGATCGACTACCTGATGTCGACCGACGTGCAATCCAAGGTGCCGGATATCTTCGGTATCCCGGGCCGCACGGACGTACCGCTCGCCGGCAAGAACGGCGAAGCAGTCAAGAAGGCGATCGCCGGCGTGACGCTGATCCCGGTGGACTGGACGCAAGTGATGGCGAAGAAGGCTGACTGGACGGCACGCTGGAAGAGCGACGTGATCGGTTCGTCGGGCAAGCAGATCGAAGTCGTCAAGCCGAAGTAAGCCGCGGTTCGCAATTGAGTCAGGCGGCGCCTTCTGCATTTGTGCGGGGCGCCGTATCAGCATTAATCCAGTCGGAGGATGAACCCGGTGAATACGGCCAGTCTTGCTCACCCAGGCGCGCTCGGCGCCTCACCGGACGCGCTCGACGGCGCGCATTCGAATACACCGGGCGGCGTGCAGATCGACCATCTGACGGTGCGCTTCGGTTCGCGCACCGTGCTCGACGATCTGTCGCTGACCATTCAGCGCGGCGAATTGCTCACTGTGCTCGGCCGCAGCGGTTGCGGCAAGACCACGCTGTTGCGCTTCATCGCCGGGTTCATCGAAGCGGACGGACTGTCGGGCACCTTGACCGTCGCCGGGCACGACCTGACGCACGTGCCGCCGCATAAGCGCAATCTCGGTTTGCTGTTCCAGAGCTATGCGCTATTCCCGCATTTATCGGTATTCGACAACGTGGCTTTCGGGTTGCGTGCGCGCCGCACGCCGTCGAAGGATGTCGCGCGACGCGTCGCCGACGCGTTGAAGCTCGTGCAACTGGGCGACGCCGGGCATCACATGCCAGCACAATTATCGGGCGGCATGCAGCAGCGCGTGGCGCTCGCGCGTGCGCTTGTGATCGAGCCCGACGTGCTGTTGCTCGACGAACCGCTTTCCGCACTCGACGCCAATCTGCGCGCCTCAGTGCGTTCCGAACTGAAGGCGCTGCATGAGCGTCTGCCGAATCTGACGATCGTCTGCGTGACGCACGATCAGGACGACGCGCTGGTGCTGTCCGACCGCACGCTGCTGATGCGCGAAGGCCGCATCGCGCAACTCGGCACGCCGCAACAGTTGTACGACACGCCGAACGACGGTTTCGTCGCGCGCTATCTGGGCGCGGCCAATCTGCTGCCGCCGCAGGTCGCATTCGGCATGGACGACGTGCGCTACAACGAGCGCGAGCGGGTGGCCTGCCTGCGTCCGGAAGTGCTGCGTATCGTGCCGCTTGGCGACGGGCAATTGCATGGCGCGATTACGTCGGTCGAATGGTACGGCGCGGTGCTGTCGGTATCGGTCGCTCTGGACGCGATGCCTAACGAGCCCGTACTGGTCACCATGCAGCGTGGCCACGGCATGATGCCGGAGAAGGGCGCGCGTGTTTCCCTGCGTTATGAGGCTGACGATGTCGTCCTTATCAACCCCTGATACGTCTGACTCGATGAGCGCTGCGGCCGCCGATGCCCGCCGCAGCGCGAGCGCGGCCTCGCACACGGCGGCGGTGAAGCGGCGTGAACGCGCGGCGCAATGGCATCTCCTGTTCCTCGCCGTAGTCGTGCTGGGTCCGCTGGTGATCTATCCGCTCGTGCGTCTGGTGCTGCTGAGTTTCAGCGGTCCGCACGGTTTGAGCCTGCAGGCCTATTCGGCGTTTTTCGGCAATCCGGAAACGCGCGGTGTAGTCGGCACGACGCTGTGGATTCTGTTTGTGAGTGCCGGGCTTGCATCGTTGCTCGGCATTGGCCTCGCGGCGCTGTTGTTCTTCAAGCCGTTTCCCGGCGCGCGCATGGTCACCCGTTTCCTCGAACTGTTCGTCGCGTTCCCGTCGTTTCTGGTCGCCTTCACGCTGATCTTTCTGTACGGCTCGCAAGGCTCGGTCAGCATCGGCTTGCAGCAGCTGTTTCATCTCGAGGCGCCGCCGCTCAATTTCCTGTTCGGCGTGGGCGGTGTGATTCTCGCGGAAGTGGTCTTCTACGCGCCGTTTGTCGTGCGTCCTACGCTGGCGTCGTTCGCCACGCTCGACATGCGTCTGATCGAAGCCGCCCGCAGTCTCGGCGCAAGCGGCTGGATGGTCGCGTTCAAGGTGATCCTGCCACTCGCGTGGCCGGGCATCGCCGCGGGCACGATCCTGTGTTTCCTCCTGACGTTGAACGAGTTCGGCATTCTGCTCGTGCTCGGCAGCGCGCATCTGATCACGCTGCCGGTCGCGATCTACAGTTCGGCGACCGTCGACCTGGATCTGCCGACCGCCGCCGCCGGCGCGGTCGTGATGTTGATCATGTCATTGTCGCTGTACGCGTTGTACCGGCAAGTCAACCGTCGCAAGGTGAAAGGAGCGGGCCATGGCCGTTGAACTCGATCCGACCGTTTTGCCGGTCATGCACAAGAAGGCGCGGCCGGTGCGCCGCAGTCTGCCGGTGCGCATGCTCGGCAGCCTGTTTCTCGGCTTTGCCGCGTTGCTGTGCTTCTGGCTGTTCGTCTTGCCGGTGCTGGTGGTCGCGCTATCGAGCGTGGCAGGGCACTGGTCGGGCACGATCCTGCCGGACAGCCTCAGCATGCGTTGGTTCGAACGGCTGGGTTCCAGCGACTTCGACGCGCTGACCACCAGCCTCGAAATCGGCATGGGCGTCGCCGTGCTCGGCACGATTCTCGGACTGTGGCTGGCGTTGGCGCTCGAAGGCCGTGACCGGCGTGGTCTCGGCGCGTTCGTCGACACCGTCGCGATGATGCCCAACGGCGTGCCGAGCGTGGTGCTCGGGCTGGCCGTGCTGATCGCGTACCACAAGCGTCCGCTCGATCTGTCGAGCTCGGCGGCGATCGTCGTGTTCGTGCAGCTCGCGCTGGTATTGCCGTTCTGCTATCGCTGCGCGGCCGCCGCGTTGCGTCCGGAATTGACCATTCTGCGCGAAGCGGCTGCGAGCCTGGGGGCGCCGCCATCGATGGTGTTACGCCGCGTCGTGCTGCCGCAACTTGTGCCGGCGATCCGCGCGAGTCTCGCGCTCGGCTTCGCGCTCTCGCTCGGCGAACTCGGCGCGACGCTCACCGTGTATCCGCCGGGCTTTGCAACGGTGCCGATCGTGGTGGTCGGGCAGGTGGAGCGCGGTTATTACCTGCCGGCTTCCGCGTTGTCGCTGATTCTGCTGATGGTCTCGCTTGCCGCGCTGCTGCTGATCGCGGCGCGTGTCCCGCGCCGTCGGGCGGACTGACGAGCACCTTCTGATTGTTGTGTTTGCGGGCGCATGCAAAGCGGCGGGCACGCAAACACGCAAACACATACCGATGTGGCGAAATTTGTCAAAATGACCGAATATATGCAAACTGCTTCTGTCGATCCGATTGAGGTTGTGCGCAGGCATTCGCTGACGACGCTGGTCCGCGACGAAATCGAACGGCACATCATCGAAGGGGCGCTCGCACCCGGCGACAAACTCAACGAAGCCGACTGGGCCGCGCGTCTGCAAGTGTCGCGCGGGCCGGTGCGCGAGGCGTTTCGCGCGCTGGAACAAGTGGGCCTCGTGCGCACCGAGAAAAACCGCGGCGTGTTTGTGCGGACGGTGTCGCTGAAGGAGGCGGACGAGATTTACGCGGTGCGCGCGGTGCTTGAAGAAGCGGCGTGCCGGATGCTGGCTTCGCGTATCGATGCGCGCAAGCTTGCCGTGTTGCGCGAGTGGCTCGACGCAATGCGCGCCGCGCTCGATGCGCAGGATCACGATGCCTACGCGCGCGCCAATGTGGCGTTTCACGATGCGATCGTGGCGGCGTCGGGCAATGTGAAGCTGTACGAGACATATCGAAGGCTGGTGAGCGAGTTGAGTCTGTTTCGCCGCGCCGCGCTGGTGGTGCATGCCGACGCGATGGAACGCTCGCTCGCCGAACATCGCGCAATCCTGACGGCGCTGGCCTCGCGCGACGCCGAGCATGCCGCGGCGTTGATGCATGCGCATGTGAACGGCGGCCTGCAGCGCGCGCGTGAGGCGTGCGAACCGGCGGGGCCGTTGGGCGCGGTGCAGATGTCGGCGGCATCGAACGATTGAGACTGACCGCAACGGATTGACCAGAGCACGCGTGCTCTCAACGGATGGAAGGTAATGATGGCAAACGCAAGCGAACGTACGATCGAAGTCAACGGCCGCAGTTACCGGCTGCCCTCGCAACCGACGGTCGTTGTGTGCGTCGACGGCTGTGAATACGATTACCTCGAAGCCGCGGTCGCGGCGGGCGTCGCGCCTTTCATCGGCAAGATGCTCAAGGGCGGCGCGGCCTTCAAGGGCGACTGCGTGATTCCGTCGTTCACCAACCCGAATAATCTCTCGATCGTGTGCGGTGTGCCGCCCTCGGTGCACGGCATTTGCGGCAACTACTTCTGGGACCCGGACGCGAACGGCGGCAAAGGCGCGGAGGTGATGATGAACGATCCGGTATATCTGCGCGCGAGGACTTTGCTGGCTGCCGCGGCGGAAGCGGGCGCGGCGGTCGCCGTGGTCACCGCGAAAGACAAGCTGCGCCGGTTGCTCGGCTGGCAATTGGAGGGCATCTGCTTCTCGGCGGAAAAAGCCGACAAGGTGACGCGCGAAGAAAACGGCATCGACGAAGTGCTCGATCTGGTCGGCTTGCCGGTGCCTGATGTGTATAGCGCCGGTTTGTCCGAGTTCGTGTTCGCCGCTGGTGTGCGACTTGCTGAAACCCGCAAGCTCGACCTGATGTATCTGTCGACCACCGATTACATTCAACACAAATGGGCGCCGGGCACCGAAGGCGCGAACGCGTTTTACGCGATGATGGATGGTTACCTCGCCAGGCTCGACGCGCTCGGCTGGGTGATCGGCCTCACCGCCGACCACGGCATGAACGCCAAGCACGATCCGAAGACCGGCGAGCCGAATGTGATCTATCTGCAGGACGTGCTGGACGATTGGCTTGGTGTTCGCCGCGCCCGTGTCATCTTGCCGATTACCGATCCCTATGTCGTGCATCACGGCGCGCTCGGTTCGTTCGCGACGATTTATCTGCCGCACGATGTGAGCGTTACGCAGGTGATCGAGCGGATCGGTGGATTGCAGGGCATTGAAGTCATGCTCGACAATCGCGCCGCGTGCGAGCGCTTCGAGCTGCCGAATGACCGCGTCGGCGATATCGTCGTGGTCAGTACCCGGCATGTGGTGCTCGGCACGCGTCGCGACGAGCACGATCTGTCCGGACTGACCGTGCCGTTGCGCTCGCACGGCGGCATCTCCGAGCAGGAAGTGCCGCTGCTGTTCAATCGCCGCGTCGAGGGTTTGCCTTCAGGGAAACGGTTGCGCAACTTCGATATCTTTGATGTCGCTTTGAACCACGTGTCGCCATCATGAACGCCGTGCTGCGGGACCATCCGGCATTTCGGGCGGAAGCACTGCGGCTCAAAGGCGAGCGCGCGATGCGCTCGCGCACGCTCGACGTGTTCGATCCTTATACAGGGACGCGGGTGGGCACGGTCCCGTTGGCGAGCATCGATGACGTGCGCGCCGCGTTCGAATACGCCGCCGCATTTCAGCCGAAGCTCACACGCTACGAGCGCTCGCAGATTCTCGAACGCGCTGCGGCATTGCTGCGGGAGCGGACCGAGGAAGCTTCTGATCTGATTTCGCTCGAGTCGGGTTTGTCGAAGCAGGATTCGCGCTACGAGA
The DNA here is from genome assembly GCF_900230185.1 of Burkholderia sp. OK233. GTDB lineage: Bacteria > Pseudomonadota > Gammaproteobacteria > Burkholderiales > Burkholderiaceae > Paraburkholderia. Next base: position 4,463,253 of record NZ_OCSR01000002.1, on the reverse strand, counting down.
TTGGCCGTGTCGCCGATGTGTTCAAGTTCGCCTCGATCGAAGCCTTGCGCGACGACGGGCAGAGTTTTTCCTGCGATCTGACGCCGCATGGCAAGCAGCGTCGGGTGTTTTCGCAGCGCGAGCCGCTGGCGGGTGTGATCGTCGCGATTACGCCGTTCAACCATCCGATGAACCAGGTCGCGCACAAGATTGCGCCGGCTGTTGCAACCAATAATCGCGTGGTGCTGAAGCCGTCCGAGAAGGTGCCGTTGTCGGCGTTGTATCTGGCGGACATTCTTTATGAAGCGGGTTTGCCGACGCCGATGCTCCAGGTGCTGACCGGCGATCCGCGCGAAATAGCCGATGAACTGATTACGCATCCTTTGGCCGATCTCGTCACTTTCACCGGTGGCGTGGCGATTGGCAAATACATTGCGGCGAAGGCGGCTTACCGGCGCGTCGTGCTGGAACTGGGTGGCAACGATCCGCTGATCGTGCTCGAAGACGCCGATCTCGATCGGGCGGCGACACTGGCCGTGCAGGGTTCGTATAAGAACTCCGGGCAGCGGTGTACTGCAGTCAAACGGATGCTGGTGCAGAAGAACATCGCGGCGGACTTCACCAATCTGGTCGTGGAGAAGACGCGCGCATGGACCTATGGCGATCCGTTCGACGCAGCAAATCAGATGGGTACCGTGATCGATGTCGCCGCCGCGCAGCTATTCGAAGCGCGCGTGAACGAGGCGGTGGCGAGTGGCGCGCGCTTGCGCATCGGCAACCAGCGCGACGGCGCGCTTTATTCGCCGACGGTCCTGGATGGCGTCGACCCGTCAATGACGCTGGTGCGCGAGGAAACGTTCGGCCCGGTGTCGCCGATCATTACCTTCGACACGCTCGACGACGCCATCCGTATCAGTAATGGGACGCCATTCGGGTTGTCGTCCGGTGTGTGCACGAACCGGCAGGACGCGATCACGCGCTTCATCAATGAATTGCGCGTGGGGACGGTCAACGTGTGGGAAGTGCCGGGGTACAGGATCGAGCTGACGCCGTTCGGCGGCATCAAGGATTCCGGGCTTGGCTATAAGGAAGGTGTTCAGGAAGCGATGAAGAGCTTCACCAATCTGAAGACCTTTTCATTACCGTGGGAGTAAGAACGTGGCATTGAGTCTGAACGACATCCGTTCCTTATATGAGCAATACGGCAACCTCGCCTATAGCGGTGAGCCGGTGACGCAGCTTGAACATGCGCTGCAAAGCGGCGCACTGGCGGAAGAGGCGGGTGCCGACGATGAACTCGTCGCCGCCGCGTTTCTGCATGACCTCGGTCATTTGCTGAATCTGCAAGGCGAAACGCCGACGGAGCGGGGCATCGACGATCTGCATCAGTATTTCGCGCTGCCGTTCTTGCGGCCGGTGTTGTCGGACGCGGTGTTGGAGCCGATCCGGCTGCACGTCGACGCCAAACGCTGCCTATGTGCAATCGACGATGCGTACTTCGGTCAGCTTTCCGTCGATTCGGTGCGAAGCCTGGAACTGCAAGGCGGCATCTTCAGCAAGGAGGAGGCTGAGGTGTTCCTGCAGAAGCCCTACGCGGAAGACGCCTTGCGCCTGCGCAAATGGGACGATCGCGCAAAAGAAGAGAACCGTGCGACGCCGGGGCTCGATCATTATTTGAGCGTAGTCGAGCGTGTGATGCAGAAGCACGTGGCTGCCTGAGCGAGGTGGTTTTCGGCTGAGCATCGGGTGAGCTTGTTGTGCCACTCGTTTTCAATTCTCGCGCCATTTCTGGCGCAGTCCATGCGTATCAAAATAACGCTTGCAAGGGGCCGTTTGGCTCGCTAGAATCTCGCTCTTTCGTGCTCCGGACAGCGGGGCGCGGGGGGCGGGAGAGCCAGCAGTGGCAAGGCTTTGCGCGAAGTGGGCGGGTTGAGAAAGTTAGAAAAACCTGTTGACGGCGTAGCGAAAGTTCTTCATAATCTCGTTTCTCTGCTGCTGATGCAGCGACGCAGAACGAAGCGGTGCCGGGTGGTTGAGGTTGATGCCTCGCGGTGCAGGTTCGGTAGTGAATGCGGACTCGATCTTTAAAAATTAACAGCCGATAAGTGTGGGCGCTTGATGCGCGACGCGCAGTGGACTCTTCGGGGTTTGCTGGAAGCGAAAGTATCAAGTCTCACACTAGTATTAAAGGAAGGTTTTCCTGCCGGGGTGGATTCACGCCGGCGGGATGATCATTCGTCAGTACGTTGAGTGAGCGACCGGTTTCGAAAGAGACCGAAAAACAGTAACAGGTTTGAACTGAAGAGTTTGATCCTGGCTCAGATTGAACGCTGGCGGCATGCCTTACACATGCAAGTCGAACGGCAGCACGGGGGCAACCCTGGTGGCGAGTGGCGAACGGGTGAGTAATACATCGGAACGTGTCCTGTAGTGGGGGATAGCCCGGCGAAAGCCGGATTAATACCGCATACGCTCTACGGAGGAAAGGGGGGGATCTTAGGACCTCCCGCTACAGGGGCGGCCGATGGCAGATTAGCTAGTTGGTGGGGTAAAGGCCTACCAAGGCGACGATCTGTAGCTGGTCTGAGAGGACGACCAGCCACACTGGGACTGAGACACGGCCCAGACTCCTACGGGAGGCAGCAGTGGGGAATTTTGGACAATGGGGGAAACCCTGATCCAGCAATGCCGCGTGTGTGAAGAAGGCCTTCGGGTTGTAAAGCACTTTTGTCCGGAAAGAAAACCTCTGCCCTAATATGGCGGGGGGATGACGGTACCGGAAGAATAAGCACCGGCTAACTACGTGCCAGCAGCCGCGGTAATACGTAGGGTGCAAGCGTTAATCGGAATTACTGGGCGTAAAGCGTGCGCAGGCGGTCCGCTAAGACAGATGTGAAATCCCCGGGCTTAACCTGGGAACTGCATTTGTGACTGGCGGGCTAGAGTATGGCAGAGGGGGGTAGAATTCCACGTGTAGCAGTGAAATGCGTAGAGATGTGGAGGAATACCGATGGCGAAGGCAGCCCCCTGGGCCAATACTGACGCTCATGCACGAAAGCGTGGGGAGCAAACAGGATTAGATACCCTGGTAGTCCACGCCCTAAACGATGTCAACTAGTTGTTGGGGATTCATTTCCTTAGTAACGTAGCTAACGCGTGAAGTTGACCGCCTGGGGAGTACGGTCGCAAGATTAAAACTCAAAGGAATTGACGGGGACCCGCACAAGCGGTGGATGATGTGGATTAATTCGATGCAACGCGAAAAACCTTACCTACCCTTGACATGTATGGAACCTGGCTGAGAGGTCGGGGTGCCCGAAAGGGAGCCATAACACAGGTGCTGCATGGCTGTCGTCAGCTCGTGTCGTGAGATGTTGGGTTAAGTCCCGCAACGAGCGCAACCCTTGTCCCTAGTTGCTACGCAAGAGCACTCTAGGGAGACTGCCGGTGACAAACCGGAGGAAGGTGGGGATGACGTCAAGTCCTCATGGCCCTTATGGGTAGGGCTTCACACGTCATACAATGGTCGGAACAGAGGGTCGCCAACCCGCGAGGGGGAGCCAATCCCAGAAAACCGATCGTAGTCCGGATCGCACTCTGCAACTCGAGTGCGTGAAGCTGGAATCGCTAGTAATCGCGGATCAGCATGCCGCGGTGAATACGTTCCCGGGTCTTGTACACACCGCCCGTCACACCATGGGAGTGGGTTTTACCAGAAGTGGCTAGTCTAACCGCAAGGAGGACGGTCACCACGGTAGGATTCATGACTGGGGTGAAGTCGTAACAAGGTAGCCGTATCGGAAGGTGCGGCTGGATCACCTCCTTTCTCGAGCTAACGTGTCAATGCGTTGAGCGCTCACGCTTATCGGCTGTGAAATTAAGACAGATACGCAGACAGACTCAGGGGTCTGTAGCTCAGTTGGTTAGAGCACCGTCTTGATAAGGCGGGGGTCGATGGTTCGAATCCATCCAGACCCACCACTGTTTCTGCGGTGGCTGCAGCTAACCGGTGAAGACCCCGGGCCTATCAGATTGCGTTATCTGTATGACTGGGGGATTAGCTCAGCTGGGAGAGCACCTGCTTTGCAAGCAGGGGGTCGTCGGTTCGATCCCGTCATCCTCCACCAATCTTCAATGCCTAGCGTTCGGTTCCGGGTTTCCGGGATTAACCGAGCTTTATGCATTGGCGATTGAGCCAGTCAGAGTGATATGAAGCAGAGCTTTATATCGGCTGTCGTTCTTTAACAATCAGGAAGAAGTAGTAAAGAGATTCACGAAAGCATATCTAGAGATGGGTGTGTGAGTAGGTGAATCAGGGTTGTGATTGTATCAATGTATGAAAAGGTGATCGAAAGATTGCCTTGGAATACGGCGCAACACGAATACTCAACCTGTAGCGATTGTGAGAAGCGCTGCCTTCCCAGTGGAGGCGGTGTGAGACACACCCGTTATAGGGTCAAGCGAACAAGTGCATGTGGTGGATGCCTTGGCGATCACAGGCGATGAAGGACGCGGTAGCCTGCGAAAAGCGACGGGGAGCTGGCAAACGAGCTTTGATCCGTCGATGTCCGAATGGGGAAACCCACCTCTTTTGAGGTATCCGTGACTGAATACATAGGTCACGTGAAGCGAACGCGGTGAACTGAAACATCTAAGTAACCGCAGGAAAAGAAATCAACCGAGATTCCCAGAGTAGTGGCGAGCGAAATGGGATCAGCCTGTACTCTTTATCTTCATTGTTAGTCGAAGGCTCTGGAAAGTGCCGCCATAGCAGGTGATAGCCCTGTAGACGAAAACAGCGAGGAAGAACTGGGTGTACGACAAGTAGGGCGGGACACGTGAAATCCTGTCTGAAGATGGGGGGACCATCCTCCAAGGCTAAATACTCGTGATCGACCGATAGTGAACCAGTACCGTGAGGGAAAGGCGAAAAGAACCCCGGGAGGGGAGTGAAATAGATCCTGAAACCGCATGCATACAAACAGTAGGAGCCTCGCAAGGGGTGACTGCGTACCTTTTGTATAATGGGTCAGCGACTTACATTCAGTGGCAAGCTTAACCGATTAGGGCAGGCGTAGCGAAAGCGAGTCCGAACAGGGCGATTCAGTCGCTGGGTGTAGACCCGAAACCAGGTGATCTATCCATGGCCAGGATGAAGGTGCGGTAACACGTACTGGAGGTCCGAACCCACTAACGTTGAAAAGTTAGGGGATGAGCTGTGGATAGGGGTGAAAGGCTAAACAAACCTGGAAATAGCTGGTTCTCTCCGAAAACTATTTAGGTAGTGCCTCGTGTATCACCTTCGGGGGTAGAGCACTGTCATGGTTGTGGGGTCCATTGCGGATTACTACGCCATAGCAAACTCCGAATACCGAAGAGTGCAATCACGGGAGACAGACATCGGGTGCTAACGTCCGGTGTCAAGAGGGAAACAACCCAGACCGCCAGCTAAGGTCCCCAAATATTGCTAAGTGGGAAACGAAGTGGGAAGGCTAAAACAGTCAGGAGGTTGGCTTAGAAGCAGCCATCCTTTAAAGAAAGCGTAATAGCTCACTGATCGAGTCGTCCTGCGCGGAAGATGTAACGGGGCTAAGCAATATACCGAAGCTGCGGATGCACATTAATGTGCATGGTAGGAGAGCGTTCCGTAAGCCTGCGAAGGTGCATTGAAAAGTGCGCTGGAGGTATCGGAAGTGCGAATGCTGACATGAGTAGCGATAAAGGGGGTGAAAGGCCCCCTCGCCGTAAGCCCAAGGTTTCCTACGCAACGTTCATCGGCGTAGGGTGAGTCGGCCCCTAAGGCGAGGCAGAAATGCGTAGCTGATGGGAAGCAGGTTAATATTCCTGCACCATTGTTAAATGCGATGGGGGGACGGATCGCGGAAGGTTGTCCGGGTGTTGGAAGTCCCGGTTCCTGTGTTGGAGAAGGCGCTTAGGCAAATCCGGGCGCGGAATTCAAGGGCATGGGACGAGCCGCTTAGGCGGTGAAGCAACTGGAAGTGGTTCCAAGAAAAGCCTCTAAGCTTCAGTTTAACAAGACCGTACCGCAAACCGACACAGGTGGGCGAGATGAGTATTCTAAGGCGCTTGAGAGAACTCGGGAGAAGGAACTCGGCAAATTGGTACCGTAACTTCGGGATAAGGTACGCCCCTGTAGCTTGACTGGCCTGCGCCAGGAGGGTGAAGGGGTTGCAATAAACTGGTGGCTGCGACTGTTTAATAAAAACACAGCACTCTGCAAACACGAAAGTGGACGTATAGGGTGTGACGCCTGCCCGGTGCCGGAAGATTAAATGATGGGGTGCAAGCTCTTGATTGAAGTCCCGGTAAACGGCGGCCGTAACTATAACGGTCCTAAGGTAGCGAAATTCCTTGTCGGGTAAGTTCCGACCTGCACGAATGGCGTAACGATGGCCACACTGTCTCCTCCCGAGACTCAGCGAAGTTGAAGTGTTTGTGATGATGCAATCTCCCCGCGGCTAGACGGAAAGACCCCATGAACCTTTACTGTAGCTTTGCATTGGACTTTGAACCGATCTGTGTAGGATAGGTGGGAGGCTATGAAGCGTGGACGCCAGTCTGCGTGGAGCCGTCCTTGAAATACCACCCTGGTTTGTTTGAGGTTCTAACCTTGGTCCGTTATCCGGACTGGGGACAGTGCATGGTAGGCAGTTTGACTGGGGCGGTCTCCTCCCAAAGTGTAACGGAGGAGTACGAAGGTACGCTAGGTACGGTCGGAAATCGTGCTGATAGTGCAATGGCATAAGCGTGCTTAACTGCGAGACCGACAAGTCGAGCAGGTGCGAAAGCAGGTCATAGTGATCCGGTGGTTCTGTATGGAAGGGCCATCGCTCAACGGATAAAAGGTACTCTGGGGATAACAGGCTGATACCGCCCAAGAGTTCATATCGACGGCGGTGTTTGGCACCTCGATGTCGGCTCATCTCATCCTGGGGCTGTAGCCGGTCCCAAGGGTATGGCTGTTCGCCATTTAAAGAGGTACGTGAGCTGGGTTTAAAACGTCGTGAGACAGTTTGGTCCCTATCTGCCGTGGGCGCTGGATATTTGAAGGGGGCTGCTCCTAGTACGAGAGGACCGGAGTGGACGAACCTCTGGTGTACCGGTTGTCACGCCAGTGGCATCGCCGGGTAGCTATGTTCGGAAGAGATAACCGCTGAAAGCATCTAAGCGGGAAACTCGCCTTAAGATGAGATATCCCCGGGGCTTCGAGCCCCTTGAAGGGTCGTTCAAGACCAGGACGTTGATAGGTCAGGTGTGGAAGCGCAGTAATGCGTTAAGCTAACTGATACTAATTGCCCGTAAGGCTTGATCCTATAACCGGTGTGTCTTGCACACGCCATGGTTGAGATCAGTGTTGTGCCTGAAACAACACAGCCCGAGCTTTGCTTGAAAAGCTCCTCTGGTGAGCATCACCAGAAACTACTTCTTCCCGATTGGTTGTGTTGGCCCGGGGTTTAAACCCCACCCAGCACGACAACAAGTCATGCCTGATGACCATAGCGAGTCGGTCCCACCCCTTCCCATCCCGAACAGGACCGTGAAACGACTCCACGCCGATGATAGTGCGGATTCCCGTGTGAAAGTAGGTAATCGTCAGGCTCCCCAGCAGCATCAGAAACCCCACCCCACAACGGTGGGGTTTCTGCGTTTACCGGCCAGAAAAGCAGGCATCTCACTCCTTTCCGATCAAAAACATTGCTGCTATTTGGCGAGCCATTGATGCCATCACAAATGGCCCGTCATTTCGTTAACCGCGTCTCTACGTCGCGCAGGCGCGGTCTGCGCTCTGTCTCTCAATCTGCGTCACTGCGCAGCGACGTCCCCATCATCCCCAATGCTGGCGGCACGACCAGGCGTCGCGTCATCGGCTGCTTGCATCTGGCCAACTTGCGCAAGTAACGCCTCGTCGCGTGCAATCACCTTCGGTAGATGCGCGCGTAAGAACTCAACCCACGTCCGCGTCTTCGCATCGACGAACTTGCGTGACGGATACAGCGCGTAAACGTTCATCTTCTGTAGCGTATATTCCGGCAGCACGCGGACTAACGTTCCGTCACGAAGCCCGGCAATCGCCGCATAGAGCGGCACCATGCCAATGCCCATTCCCTCGCGAATCGCGACGATCAGCGATTCCGCAATATTCACTTGCACGGGTCCGTTCACTTCCATCATCTCGCTGCCGTTAGGGCCATCGAGCACCCATTCGTAGGCCGGAAATGCTGGCGTGTGCAAGATCAGACACTCGTGATGCGCCAGGTCGCTAGGCTGTTGCGGCGCGCCATGAGCACGCACGTAAGCAGGCGATGCGCACAGGATGCTGAAAGTTGTACCAAGCGGGAGCGACACGAGGTCGGAATTCGGCAGAGTCGAGGCGCCGATAACAGCGACGTCAGCGCTGCCTTCGAACAGGTCGGGCATGCGCTGCGACAACGTCAACTCGACGGTCACTTCGGGATAAAGCGCGCGATACAGGGAGATGGCCGGCAGCACGTAATGCTGGCCGATACTGGCAAAGCTGTGCATCCGCAAAGCGCCGGCAGGGCGCTCGTGGGCGCAGCTTGCTTCTTCTTCCGCTGTGTCGACATCTGAAAGGATTTGCTGAGAGCGTTTGAGATAACGCTCGCCCGCCGTGGTGAGCGCGAGTCGGCGCGTCGACCGGTTCAGCAAGCGTGTACGCAGATGCGCTTCGAGTTCGGAGACCGCACGCGACATCGCGCCAGTCGTCGAATTGAGCGACTGCGCAGCGGCGGTAAAACTACCGGCTTCAACCACGCGCACGAACACTCGCATATTTTGTAGCGTATCCATCGATCCTTCTATTTCACGGCAGAAGCCGTATTGTCCGCCTGTCCCGCAAGCCCATTGTTGTTCATTCTGGAAGGGACGTTCCGCGCCCGTCCTATTAATGCGCGCAGCGCATGCTCTTACAATCGGCACCTTGCCTGCTGGTGTGCGCTGCGTTCACCGGGGCTTCTTTTAGCGACAAACCGGGACGCGTTGCTTTCTGATGAGACGCCAACATGCGATCAAACCGACGGCGGATTCTCGCCGGCAGTGGCGCGTCATGTTGCCGGCGTTCAGTCCGGCCGTTCGCGACTGGGCGAACAGCGACGGTCTGATCTGGCTGCATCTGCTAAAAACGGTCACTGCGGGTTTGCTGGCGCTGGGCGTTGCCATGTTGCTGGATCTCCAGCAGCCGCGAATCGCGATGACCACGGTGTTCGTGCTGATGCAGCCGTTCAGTGGCATGGTGCTCGCCAAGAGTTTCTACCGGATTCTCGGCACCGCGGTGGGGACGGTCGCAGCCCTGGTGCTCGGCGCACTGTTCGTCCTGCAGCCAGAGTTGTACATGCTCGGCATGATCGGCTGGGTAAGCGCCTGTATCGCGGCAGCGGTCCGGTATCGGCATTTCAGATGGTACGGCTTTGTGCTGGCCGGCTATACCGCCGCCCTGATCGGCATCCCGAATGTCACGGCGCCGCACGACCTGTTTCTGGCGGCGCTCACGCGCGCAGCGGAGGTGGCGGTCGGCATCGCGTGTTCAAGCGCAGTCAGCGCGCTGATCGTGCCGCAGCGTTCCAGCCTTGCGCTGCGTCGCGCGCTCCATCTTCGATATACAAATTTTACTTCGTTCGCTGCCGACGTGCTGGGTCGTGGAATCGATCGTTGCCAATTTGAACGGCGCTTTGCGGACCTCGTCGACGAGATCGTCGGCTTTGAAGCGACGCGAACATTTGCTGCCTTCGAGGATCCGGCCATGCGTTCACGCAGCCAGCATCTCGGCCGTCTGAACGGCGAATTTATGGATGCGTGTGCGCGGTTGCATGCGCTGCACCAGTTGCTCAAACGTCTGCGCGTAACCGGCCCGAGCTGGAGGGTCGACGCCATCACACCGTACTTCAGCGAGCTGTCGACACTGCTGGAATCCACGCGGCCTGCGGATGCCGATGCCGCGCACCTGGCCGCTGGTTTGCGGCTCTTTCAGGCGAGCTTGCCAAGGCGCGTGCGCGAAACGAGACGGCCTCTGGAAGCCGCGCCCGCTGAATCGCTAGCGGACTTCGACACAGCCGCGGAACTGCTATATCGATTTGTCGACGAATGGATCCGCTACTCCGAGACTTACGCGTCTTTGGCGCGGCGCAAACCGGGAGCCGGGCAGCGCACCGCGGGCCGCTACGTAAGCAGGACGAACGGCTTTGTGGTCGCGTTTACCTTTGCCAGGTCGGCGGCGGTGATGGCGATCGTCGGCTGGTTCTGGATCGCCACCGACTGGCCGAGCGGCGGTCTGGCAATAATCGGCGCGGCGCTGGTTTGTGCGTTGACATCGACCGCGCCGAACGCATCGAAAATGGCCGTGCAGATGGCAGTCGGTGCGGTGCTGGCGACCACGACCGGCTACCTTTTTACGTGCTACGTGTATCCGAACATCGACGGCTTTCCGCTGCTTTGCGCGATGCTCGCCCCGGTGCTTGCACTCGGCGCTTTTATCGCGTCGCGCAAGCTCTCGGCAGGATATGGCATCGGCTTTTCCGTGTTCTTCTGCCTGCTCGCCGGGCCGGACAACGTCGTCACATATGCACCTGATCTGCTGATCAACAACGGTATAGCGATCACGGCGTCGCTCTTGCTCGCGGCGATCGTTTTCTCGGTGGTGTTTCCCGCGGATATGCCGTGGCTCACCGAGAGAATCAAGGGTGATTTGCGCGCGCAGGTTGTGTCCGCGTGCAAGGACGAACTGCCCGGGCTCAATCAGCGTTTCCAGTCGAGCACACACGATCTGGCCTCGCAATTGCGCATGCTGCTGATGCGGCGCTCCCGACGCCGCCGTAACGCGTTGCGCTGGATGCTGGTCACCCTCGAAGTAGGGCACGCCGTGATCGATCTGCGCAATGAAGCAGCGCGTGCGGGCTACGCGCAAGCCCTTCATTCGCACTGGAACAGCGGCCTCAAGCGGACTTGCGACGACCTCGCGCGCCTCTTTGCGCGACCGGACGCGCATGCTCTCGAGCGCGCGCTCGTATCCGTGCGCTCGGCCACGTGGATCGCGCAGGACCTACTGGCAACCGTCCATGCGGACCGGGACCAGCGACACGACCTGCAACGCATCCTTGGTTGCCTGCACTTCATCCGCACGGCGTTGCTCGACAAAGACGCGCCTTTCAATACGCGTTGACCCACGCGTTGGATGGAGCGTGCGCCTCGATCCTTCTGCCAGATGGAAAGGTCACTTCCGTCCAGCCCGGTTTATCTGCCTAGGTGGCGGTCATATAGTTTCATCACCGCCGCGCAGTCCCCAAAAGGGACTTCCTGCGGGACGGAACCGTAAGAACTGGAGAACGAAATGAATGCGTTGAAGATTGCCCTGATTGCCTGCACTTTGTCCGCTGCTGTCGCTCATGCACAGACGGCGCCTGCCGCCCCGGAACAACAGGTCGCGCAGGCGAATGCACCGCGCGCGAACAGCGTCGCTGAGCAACGCCGCGTCGCAGTGCCGAAGGTCAAAGCTGACGAGTGCGTGGGGCCTGTGAGTTTCTGCAATATTTTCTTCGGCAGCTAAGCAGCGCCACGCGCAACACCAGCAATACCTGCAAGACCTGTCGCGGGAATGTTGCACGCGACGAAACGCCTGGCCGCGACGCCGTCCCATCGAGACGCCGTGGCTGGTGCGACAAGCTGGCTACTGAGCGAAGCACACCGCAGACGTGCGCACCGGTAGACTGGACGGGTGACTATGGAGAGACTCAATTTCATGTACCAGGACCGGATTCGTTGCTCCGCGCTGCGCGGAAAGATCACTTCAGCCGCCGAGGCGGCGCTTCTGATTCAGGACGGCATGCGCGTCGGCGCCAGCGGCTTTACGCGCGCGGGCGACGCCAAGGCCGTCCCGGTCGCACTCGCCGAGCGGGTCCGGCAGGAAGGCAAGCCGCTGCAAATTACGTTGATGACCGGCGCATCGCTCGGTCATGATGTGGATCGCATGCTCACCGAGGCGCACGTGTTGGCGCGTCGCTTGCCGTTTCAGGTCGACAAGACCCTGCGCGATGCGATCAACCGCGGCGAAGTCATGTTCGTCGATCAGCATCTGTCTGAAACCGTCGAGATGCTGCGCGCGAATCAGCTCGGCAAACTTGACATTGCCATTATCGAAGCCACCGCGATCACCGAAACCGGCGGCATTGTGCCGACTACTTCGGTCGGCAACTCGGCCAGCTTCGCAATCCTCGCCGACAAGGTCATCGTCGAAATCAATCTTGCCCAGTCGCTCGCACTCGAGGGACTGCACGACATCTGGATTCCGGGCCGCAGGCCGAATCGCGAACCGTTGCCGATCGTGCGTCCGCAAGACCGTATCGGAACGCATGCCATCGAAATTCCGCCAGAAAAAATCGCGGCGATCGTGATCACCGACAAAGCAGACAGCCCGTCCACGGTGCTGCCCGCTGATGCGGAAACCGAGCTGATTGCACGCCATCTGATTGAGTTTTTCCAGCACGAAGTGTCGTGTGGACGCATGCCCCCGCAATTGCCGCCGTTGCAGGCGGGCATCGGCACGATTGCCAACGCGGTGCTGGCCGGTTTTGTCGATTCGCCTTTCGACGCCTTCGAAATTTACTCAGAAGTACTGCAGGATTCGACCTTCGATCTGATGGACGCCGGCAAGGTGACGTTCGCCTCGGGTGCGTCGATCACATTGTCGGCCGCGCGTCAGGTGCAAGTGTTCGGCGAACTCGAGCGCTATCGCGATCGCCTGGTGCTGCGTCCGCAGGAGGTCAGCAACCATCCTGAAGTGATTCGCCGGCTCGGTCTGATCGCGTTGAATACCGCATTGGAGTTCGACATATACGGCAATGTGAATTCCACGCACGTCGGCGGCACGCACATGATGAACGGCATTGGCGGCTCGGGCGATTTCGCGCGCAATGCGTCATGCGCGATCTTTGCGACGAAGTCGATGGCGAAGGGCGGCCGTATTTCGAGTGTCGTACCGATGGTGCCGCACTGCGATCACAACGAGCACGATGTGGACGTGGTCGTGACGGAGCAGGGTTTGGCCGATCTGCGCGGACTGGCACCGCGAGAACGCGCCACGCTGATCATCGAAAACTGCGCGCATCCGCTCTATCGCGATCTGCTTCGCGACTACTATCGGGATGCCTTGCAATGGGGTGGGCAAACGCCGCATCGGTTGGACCAGGCTTTCACCTGGCATACGCGGCTGCGTGATACCGGCTCGATGTTGCCGGCAGTAGAGGCGCATCTCTAAACACAAGGTAAAACCGGCGTCAGGTGGCATTCACCCCCGACGCCGTAAGACATCAGGTGCTACGCTCAGGTACCGCGCCGGACAAGCCGGATAAGGAACAGCAGAATGACGGCGCCGATCACAGCGGTAATGATCGAACCGATCCAGCCACCGCCGAGCGAAATGTGCAGCACACCGGCAAGCCAGCCGCCGATGAATGCGCCGACAATCCCGACGATGATGTCGACGATCAGGCCGAAGCCGCCGCCCTTGACGAGTACGCCAGCCAGCCAGCCGGCGATCGCGCCGATGATGAGCCATGCAATGATGCCGTGTTCCATATTCGAGACTCCATGGTTGAGTGTGAAAAAATCACGGTGACAGAGCTTAGTCGAAGGTTATGGGACAGTCCATATTCAGGACGCGGAATTAACATTGTCTGAATCTATTGCAAGCTAAGTGTAGACGATGCGCGCGAATATGGGGAGCTTACGCAAGGCGACTCACTCCGGCGTCGGCTCCGCATCTTTGGCCGTCCAGCTCACGCTCGATACGCTCTTTTCCATGCTGATGCGGCTCGCCATCTGTTCGAGCTTCGGCTGATCTTTCGGATGCAGCTTCAATGTTGCCGTAACGCGAATGCGTCCCGTATCGTCTTCGACGTCTTCACTCGTCAGGCTCTGGAACGACAGCGGTGTCGAATACATCGAGTTGGATACCGCGGTGCGAATGTGAATTTCATCGGCCTCCCGGCAAACGATCGTCAGCACATACTCGCGCACGAGATCGGCGTCCGAAACGGGCGCCGCGTTGATAGCACGGCTCACTTCACGCAGCACCGTATTGGTCAGCAATACGACCGCGGTACCGGCGAGGGCCGGGCCGTAGTGCCCCGCACCGCACAATACGCCGACCGCCGCCGAGCACCACAAGGTCGCGGCGGTGTTGATCCCCTGAATGGAGCCCTTGTCGCGCATGATCACGCCGCCGCCGAGAAAGCCGACGCCGGAGACGACATACGCGGCAATCTGAGTGATGCCGGCGGAGCCGTTGCCGGTCAGCACGCCGAGCGTGACGAACAGGCACGCGCCGCTGGCGACCAGCGTGATGGTCCGCAGGCCGGCGTTGCGCTGGCGCATCTGCCGTTCGAGGCCGATCGCGACGCCGCAGCTGAAGGCGGCAAAGAGCCGCAAGACGAATTCAATTGTCATCGGTAAGAAAGGTTGAGGCGCGTGTTCGCACAGTGTGAACCTTACGCGTGACAGCATCGCGTATCCGCAGGTGGAACGCGAGCGCGGTCAGGCGTGACAAGGCATGCGAGCCGGGGCTCGCGACGCAAAGTCATGGAGCATGCGCAAGGCATCGCGCCACGCGGCGCTACACTTGCAGCAAGAGGGTAAAAGCGACGTGCACCGTCGGGCCCGAAGGCAAGACGGCGACAGGCAAAGGCTGGCGCGGAAATCTTGCCGATCAGGCGATCGGGCGAATCGAAGCTCGACTGGTACTACTGCTACTGTCCAAGATCGTGATTCCGGTTAAATGAACTGGGCGAATTTTAGGCAGCTCTGCAAAGTTAAGTCAAGCCGGGATGAGGCGGGGCGCCGGAATGCGTTGTGGTTCGCTTGCTGGATTTTCCCCGGCACGATCAGAATTTTCCTCACATAAATACGGACTCCGAATATTGACGAGGTCCATCCCGGAAAACACACTGTTTGCACACTTCGAAACACGTGTTGCGGTTCTGATGTTTAATCCGCGTTTCATTTCCCTGGGTTTCGCCCAGAAATTTTTCGGCTGTCCTTGCGCCGTACCTTGCGCATCCAATCCGCACCGTGTCGTCTCTTTTCCGCTGTTCACCCAATTGAGGAATGTATGAAAGAAAAAGCTCTCGGCGTCATTGCCGGTGCATTGATTGCTGCGGCTCCGCTCGTGTCATTCGCCGCCGGTTTGCCCGCGCCGTTTGAAGGCAGCAGCACGCTGCAGGCGGATGGTGTCGTGAAGTCGATCGACCAGGCAAAACATTCGGTGACCGTGCTCGACGCACAGGGCGGCGAAGCTTCATTCAACATCACCGATACGAGCAACCTGGCGCAGATCAAGCAGGGTGGCAAGGTCCACATCCGGATGATGCGCAACGCCATGGTCAGCGTGACGCGCAGTGCCGAGGGCCACGGCGCGGCGGTTCAACCGGTACAGCAGAACACTGTACAGAACGTGACCGCCGAAGTTCAGGCGATCGATCATGCCTCCGGCATCATGGCGCTGAAAGGCCCGAATGGCGCGGTGTTTCATATCCAGGGCCGCGAGCCGGCAAAGGTCGCCGGCGTGACGCCGGGTATGCAAGTGTCGGTGGCGTACGCACCGCAGGTCAGCGTGGCTGTCGCGCCTGCTCAGTAACGCAAATTGGCTGAAGTGGCACGTCAGTGCCGAAGCGCGGATGTCCTTTGCGGACGTCCGCGTTTCTTTTTTGCAGTGCAATCCAGTATGACTTCGACGCGGCGATATTCGGCACTCCAGCCCGGTGCTTTAGTCGGGCTCGCCGGGCACGAGGCGCAATCGCGTGATCTCCGAGGGGGCCCCCAGGCGTTTCGGCGGTCCCCAATAGCCGGTGCCGCGACTCGTGTAGACCCACAGGCCGTTCAGCCGTGCGAGACCAGCCGTGAACGGCTGCTGGAGACGCACAAAGAAATTCCATGGGAAGAACTGACCGCCGTGTGTGTGGCCGGATAGCTGCAGTGTGAAACCTGCTGCTGCGGCTGCTTCGGCAGAGCGCGGCTGGTGTGCCAGCAGTACTTTGATCAGCACGTCGCCAGGCGCTCCTGCGAGGGCCGCAACCGGGTCGCTGCGATGCAACGGATCATGATGGCCCGCTGAGTAATCAGTCACCCCGGCAATCACGGCGCGCGCGCCGTCGTGTTCCACGATCACATGCTCGTTAAGCAGAACGTTTAACCCCAGACGCCGGAATTCATCGATCCAGGCGTTCGCGCCGGCGTAGTACTCGTGGTTGCCGGTCACGAGGAACGCGCCGTGACGCGCGCTGAGCCGTGAAAGGGGCTGCGTGTGTCTGGTCAATTGCGGCACGCTGCCGTCCACCACATCGCCCGTGACGGCAATCAGATCCGGCTTCAGACGATTCACCGCGTCGACGATCGCATCCACGTAACGGCCTTTGATGGTCGGGCCGACGTGGATATCGCTGATCTGGACGATCGTGAAACCGTCGAGCGCCGGCGGCAAATCGTCGATCGGCACCTCGATCGTCACGACCTTGGCGCGGCGCCGTGCGTTGAACAGGCCGACGAGCGTCGAGAGCAGCGCAAGCAGCGGTACCGCGGCCGCCGAGTCGATGCGCCAGTGCGCGATGGCTATCGTGTTCGGCCAGATTGCATCGACGGTGAGCAGCGAGGCGAGCGCCAGGTCACGCGCGAACGTCAGAACCAGCAGCGACGAGAAGAAGCCCATCGCCAGCAGTCCGACCCACGCGAGGCGGTCGCTAAGCGGCTGCTGTTTGATGGTGCGCGCCAGCATGCCGAGCGGTATCAGAAAGATCGACAGCACCAGCCACAACGCGCACAGCCACCGGCCGGTGACGCTGACCGGCATGTCGGGAATCAGACGAAAGCCGACGTAGATATGCAGCAGGATGCCAATCAGGATGAAGCGAACAAGAAACGATGAGCGGCGCATAGAGAGGATAGAGGCGGGAAGGGGCCGGCACGAGCGGAGCAACGGCGGCGGCTCGCCAACCGCAATCACAAAATAGCAGACGAGCCGGATCATTCTACCGAGATGTGCAACCCCTTGCCGACGGCGCCAGATTTGCTTCCAGGGCTGGCCGAACACGTCCGTGTTTGACGCAGCAAGCGGATGCCGCGACGCAGCAATTCTCTTTGCTGCATGCCGCTGTCTGAACTGCAGCGACGCTCTAATTAAATGGGCTTTGAATTGTGTTTCGCGTGCACTATCCTCAAATAGAACCGGCTCGTCTCAGGGCCATCGCGGCCTAGCGGCGGTTCGTTTTGTCCTCGGTTGAGGGCGAGGCAGGAGGCGCATCATGAAACTGCTTGGATCGGGCAATCACGTACGCCACGTACTTCATGGGCATCACGTCGGAAGAGAGGGCAGCCACGTCATGCTGCCGCTGGTGGGCATATCGCTGATGGCGCTCGCCTTGTACTTTGGCGTGCGCGACATCGACTTCTCCGAGCTGGGCAAAAACGCGTTATTCGACGTGGTGATGGTATGCGTTGCACTCGGCATCGCAGGGCTGTTCGGCGTCGTCGGCGCGTGGTTGCGTTCGAATGGCGACGACACCGATGAAGGCTTTTGCTTTATCGGTGCGGTGATCGGCACAGTGGTGTTCTACGTGGCGCTCTTCAGATAAACGCACCGGCGGCCTAAGACCTGTCAGACGATCTGGGCGGTTTCGTCGAAGGAGAAGCGCGGGCTGCGCGGGAACAGCTTCGACGGGTCGCCGTAGCCCAGATTGATCAGGAAATTCGACTTTACGGTCGTGCCGGCGAAGAAGGCCTCGTCGACCTTGGCGGCGTCGAATCCCGACATCGCACCCGTGTCCAGTCCGAGCGCACGGGCGGCGAGAATCAGATAGCCGCCTTGCAGCGTCGAATTGCGAAAGGCCGTATCCGCGATCGCCTTGTCGTTGCCGGCGAACCAGCTGCGCGCGTCGGCATGCGGAAACAGTTTCGGCAGATGCTCGTAAAACGCCATATCCATCCCGACGATCACCGTGACCGGCGCCGCCATCGTCTTCTCGAGATTGCCCGGCGACAAAGCCGGACGCAGCTTTTCTTTGCCTTCGGGCGTTTTCACGTAGACGAAGCGGCCGGGGCTCGAATTGGCCGAGGTCGGACCGAGCAGTACGAGCTCGGTGAGTTGCTTGAGCACGGCATCGTCGACCGGTTTGGCCTGCCAGCCGTTATGCGTGCGCGCTTCGCGAAAGAGCTGATCGAGCGCCTGATCGGAAAGAATCATGGTGGTAGTCCCTTGAAGTAGCGGAGTGAGAAATCCGGATGACAGCGCAAGCCACAGGTGCGAGCGCCGTCGCCATTGCCGCCATAATAGCCAAGGTTCTCACTCACCTACTCACGCACGTATCGCACGCGCAATCGTATTCAGGCAATTTCATGGCGGACCTTTTCGATGATCTTCCGGCGCCCGACGTGGACTGGTATCCCGAGTGGCTCGCGCCCGAAGTCGCGGCGCACGCTCTAACGCAACTCATCGGCGAAGTGGAATGGCGTCAGGACATGATGGGCACGCCTGCCGGCCGTGTGCCGCTGCCGCGGCTGACGGCCTGGCAGGGCGAGCCGGATGCGGTCTACGTCTACTCCGGCATTCGCAACGTGCCGCAACCGTGGACCCCGACTGTCGCCGAACTGCGGGTCGCCGCGGAAGCAGCCTGTAACGCGCGCTTTAATAGCGTGCTGATCAACCGCTACCGCAGCGGCACCGACAGCATGGGATGGCATGCGGACCGCGAGCCTGAACTCGGCGCCCAGCCGGTGATTGCGTCGATCAGCCTGGGCGTCGCGCGCACTTTCGACTTGCAGCACAACAAGACTGGCGTCGTGCAGTCGTTTTCGCTGAAAGGCGGCAGTTTGCTGGTGATGAAGGGCAACACGCAGGCCGACTGGCGGCATCGCGTGCCGAAGGAGCCGCGTGTGGCCGGAGAGCGGATCAATCTGACGTTTCGCTGGGTGACGCCGCGCGGGACACTCGCTAGCTTGCAAGCTAGCCGTTAGCCGCGCCGCTCCAGGTCCGAAAGCCCCAAAGCTCCAAAGCCCCAAAGCCCGGCACCCACTCGCTATCTGGACCGAAGCCACATCGAGCACTTAAGCGCATAAAAAAGCATCTCCAACGCCGCGCTCCGTCGCCGCCGATGCTCGAGCGAACCCCGCAGCATTGCCCACGTCCACGGCTACAGCCGAACCCTCCTGCTATACCAGAATTGGTATCGCCAGCGCGAATCATATGATTGGACGGTTAACGCCCCAGACACTACGCTACATCACGATCCACGCACCGTGAGGGCCGCAAACACCGGGCGGGTTCGATGGATCGCCTACACAACAACGATCAGGAGACAGTCATGGCGAATACACGACGCGCCGCATGTCGTGCGTTGGGCGCGCTCGCGCTTTGCTCGAGCATCGGTGCGCTGACGCTGGCAACACCGGGCGCTTATGCGCAGGACAAACAGATCACCCTCGGTTTCGCGCAAGTCGGCGCCGAAAGCGCATGGCGAACTGCCAACACCGAGTCGGTGAAGTCAGCGGCGGCCGACGCCAAGATCAAGCTCAAATTCTCCGACGCCCAGCAAAAGCAGGAAAACCAGATCAAGGCAATCCGCTCCTACATTGCGCAGAAAGTCGATGTGATAGCGTTCTCACCGGTCGTCGAATCCGGCTGGGAGCCGGTGCTGCGCGAGGCTAAAGCCGCAAAAATTCCGGTGATCCTGACCGACCGCAACATCGACGTGAAAGACACGTCTCTGTACGTGACGATGATCGGCTCGGACTTCATGGAAGAGGGCCGGCGCGGCGGTCATTGGCTGGCCGATCACTACAAGAATGATCCAGGTCCCATCAACATTGCCGAACTGCAGGGCACGGTCGGCTCGGCGCCTGCCAACGACCGGCATTCCGGTCTGATCGAAGTGATCAAGAGCGATCCCAAATTCAAGATCATTGCGTCGCAAAGCGGCGACTTCACGCTTGCCGGAGGCAAGCAGGTGATGGAAGCATTTATAAAAACTTATGGAAATAAAATAAATGTAGTTTATGCGCATAACGACGATATGGCGCTTGGCGCCATCCAGGCGATGGAAGAGGCCGGCATGCATCCGGGCAAGGACATCACCGTCGTCTCGTTCGATGCGACCAAGGGCGGCTTCCAGGCGATGGCCGCTGGCAAGATGAACGTCGATGTGGAGTGCAGTCCGCTGCTGGGGCCGCAACTGATGTCGGCGGTCAAGGATGTGGTGGCCGGCAAGCCGCTGCCCAAGCGTATCCTGACGGAAGAGACCGTCTTCCCGATGAGCGTTGCGGCACAGACGTTGCCGACGCGCAAATACTGAGGCGCGGTGTGACAGCTAACTGATTAGCTATCCATACGATAGACACAGAACGCAAACGAAGTACGGACAGATCGCAGGGGTTTCTCCAGTGGTGCCTGACCGCCTGGCTGCTTCGGCAGCGGGCGGTCTCTTTTCCGCAGAATCAGATTGCGCACAACGAGGCCAGCCTGAGCCCACCCGACCAACGCACCGCCGATCGAGCGAGGTCTATGACGCATCCCGCATCGGAACCCATTCCGCCGGCCATGAAGGCCGTCACAGGCGACGCTCGCGACGGCGCCGCCTCGAATGCACTCGAACCCATTCTGGCCACTACCGGCGTCAGCAAGACGTTCCCGGGCGTGAAAGCGCTGCAACGGGTCGACTTTCGCCTGTTCCCCGGCGAGATTCACACCCTGATGGGACAGAATGGCGCCGGCAAATCCACCCTGATCAACGTGCTGACCGGCGTAGTCGCGCCTGACGCCGGCACGATCCGCCTCGGTGGCGAGATCGTCGCGTTTGCGTCGCCGCAGGAGGCTGAAGCGGCCGGCGTGCGCACGCTGTATCAGGAAGTGAACCTGTGCCCGAACCTGTCGGTGGCGGAGAACATCTTTGCGGGCCGGCAGCCAAAGCGTTTTGGCGCAATCGACTGGCCCGACATCAAGCGGCGCGCGCAGGCTGCGCTTGCCCGCCTCGACGTGACGCTCGACGTCACCCGATCGCTCGACGCCTATCCGATCGCCGTGCAGCAGATGGTGGCGATCGCGAGGGCACTGTCGGTCGACGCTCGCGTGCTGATCCTCGACGAGCCGACCTCCAGTCTCGATGACGGCGAAGTCGCGCAGCTTTTCAAAATACTTCGGCATCTTAAGCAGTCTGGAATCGCCATTCTGTTTGTCACCCATTTTATCGAGCAAACCTATGCCCTTTCCGATCGCATCACGGTGATGCGCAACGGCGAGCGTGAAGGTGAGTATCTCGCACGGGATCTGCCCGCCGATCAACTGGTCGCGAAGATGGTCGGCCACGAGCGCATGAGCGCGCGCTTGCGCGAAGCGGCACACGACGGCCACGCCGCTCATGAAGGGCCTCAGAGCAAGGAGGCTGTTCAGCCGTTCGTCGAATTGCGCGGCGTCGGACGGCGTGGCACGTTGCAGCCGATCGACCTCGACGTTCGGCCCGGCCAGATCCTGGGCCTGGCCGGCCTGCTAGGCTCGGGCCGCACGGAGACCGCCCGGCTGTTGTTCGGGGCCGACCGCGCCGACAGCGGCACTATCCTGGTCGAAGGTCGGCCTGTGCGGCTGCGTTCGCCTCGGGACGCGGTGCGCTATGGCATCGGCTATTGCGCGGAGGATCGCAAGAAAGAGGGCATCGTCGCCGAACTGTCGATCCGCGAGAACATTCTGCTGGCGCTGCAGGCGCGGCGCGGCTGGTTGCGCAAGATCAAACGGCGTCGCGCGCAAGAAATCGCGGACATGTGGATTGAGCGCCTCGGCATCAAGGCAGCGGACGCCGAACAGCCGATCGGGCTGCTCTCCGGCGGCAACCAGCAGAAAGCGCTGCTCGCGCGTTGGCTCGCCACGAATCCCAAACTCCTGATTCTCGACGAGCCCACCCGCGGCATCGACGTCGCCGCCAAGTTCGACATCATGGACCGCTTGCTGGCGCTGTGCGCGAACGGTCTGAGCATCCTGTTCATTTCGTCGGAGATCGGCGAGGTGCTGCGTGTGAGTCATCGCGTAGCGGTGCTGCGCGACCGTCGCAAGATCGCTGAAGTGGCCGGCAAGGCTTCGAACGAAGACAACATTTATCGACTCATCGCGGGGAGTGGCGAATGAAGCTATCGAACTGGTTCGTGCGCGATGGTGCGGAGCGCCCGTTGATCTGGCCGTGCGTCACGCTGGTGCTCTTGTGCGCCCTGAACCTATTGGTGAATCCGAATTTTCTTTCTTTGAGGATGCTCGACGGCCACCTGTTCGGCGCGCCGATCGACGTGTTGAATCGTGCCGCGCCGCTGGTGCTGGTTGCGACCGGCATGACGCTGGTGATCGCCACGCGCGGCATTGATATTTCGGTTGGCGCGGTGGTCGCGATCGCTGGCGCCGCAGCGGCCACGATACTTGCGACGCAACCCGCGCCGAGCGCGGAATTGATCGCGCAGGCCCTGGTCGCGGCGCTGATCGTCGGCGTGTTGAGCGGCATGTGGAACGGGCTGCTGGTGTCGTTCGTCGGCATGCAGCCGATCATCGCAACGTTGATTCTGATGGTCGCCGGCCGTGGTATTGCGCAATTGCTGACGGCAGGGCAGATCATTCCGATCGGCGCACCGGGCTATCTGTTCGTCGGCGGTGGGTATTGGCTCGGCGTGCCGTGTTCGGTGTGGATCGCGAGCGTTGCCGTGCTGGCCACCGCGGGGCTCGTTGAAGGCACCGCGCTCGGGCTCTTCATTCGCGCGATCGGCGTCAACCCGGTGGCGACGCGTCTCGTCGGTCTGCGCTCGAAAGCGCTGGTATTCGCGGTGTACGGCTTCTCGGGATTGACGGCCGCGATGGCGGGCATCCTCATCAGCTCGAACGTGCGTAGCGCCGATGGCAACAACGCCGGCCTGCTACTCGAACTCGATGCGATTCTGGCGGTGACGCTCGGTGGCACATCATTGCTCGGCGGCCGCTTCAGTCTCGCCGGCACCGTGCTGGGTGCGTTGATCATCCAGACTCTCACTTATACGACCTATTCGATCGGCGTCCCGCCGGAAGCGACGCTCGTCGTCAAGGCGGCGGTGGTACTGGCGGTGAGTGTGATCCAGTCGCCCTCGGCGCGCTCGCTCGCCATGTCGCTCTTCAGGCAGCGCGGGGTGGCGCGATGAGACGACTCCTCGAGGCCTGGGCTCATATCGTCGATCCGCGCACGTTACCGATCGCCGTCACTGTCCTGTTGTTTTGCGCGCTGTTCGGTTTCGGTTCGGTGATGTACACCGGCTTTTTCTCGTGGCAAGTGCTGCTCGATCTGCTGGTCGACAACGCCTTCCTGCTGATTGTCGCAATCGGCATGACGTTTGTGATCGTGTCCGGCGGGATCGATCTGTCAGTGGGCTCGGTGGTGGCGCTGACTACCATCGTCGAAGCGGTGCTGTCCGAACACATGCATCTGTCGGTCTGGCTGATCGTGCCGGTCGTGTTGCTGATGGGGACGGTGTTCGGCGCGGTACAGGGTGCACTGATTCACTTTTTCCGCTTGCAGGCGTTCATCGTCACGCTGGCCGGCATGTTCTTCGCGCGTGGCTTGTGCTTTCTGATCACGACGCAGTCGATCACGATCAATGATCCGACGTTCCAGAAAATTTCCGCGTTTCGACTCAATATCGGCGTCGGTTCGGTGACGGCCAATGTGTTGATCGCCCTCGTCACGCTTGCCGCGGCGATCTATGTCGCGCATTTCACGCGTTTTGGCCGCAACGTGTATGCGATTGGTGGCAATCCGCGCTCGGCGTTGCTGATGGGCTTGCCGGTCGCGCACACGCGGATCGGCGTGTATGCGCTGAGTGGGTTCTGTTCGGCGCTCGGCGGCGCGGTGTTCACGTTCTACGTGCTATCGGGATATGGGCTGCAAGGGCAGGGCATGGAGCTCGACGCAATCGCGGCGACGGTGATCGGTGGAACGTTGCTGACGGGCGGCGTCGGCTATGTGATCGGCTCGCTGTTCGGCGTCGGCATTCTGGGCACGATCCAGGCGCTGATTACCTTCGACGGCACGCTCAGTTCGTGGTGGACCCGCATCGTGATCGGCGCGTTGCTGTGCGCGTTCTGCCTGCTGCAACGGCTGATCGAGCGGCATGCGAAATCGGTGGGGCGTCCGGGTGGCACCGGTGCTGTTGCGACGCCGGGCCGCGAGCGCGGTCGGGGCGACGCAGCAGCGGCGTCCGATTCCCATGTGATCGGACGCGCGCCGGAGCAGGCGTTATAGCGCGAATGCGTGGTGGTGCGGCTTAGGCGTTGAGTTCACGTCCCCTGGTTTCCGGCAACGTCAACGCGGCGAGGATCACGATACCGTAAGCCGCCGCGGCGAATACACCGATCGCGTGACCGAGTGTCATGGTCTGTGAGACGTAGCCGATCAGGAACGGAAACGTGGCGCCGACCGCCCGCCCGAAGTTGTAGCAGAAGCCCTGGCCGGAGCCCCGAATGCGCGTCGGGAACAGCTCGGTGAGGAACGCGCCCATCCCCGAGAAAATGCCGGACGCGCAGAAGCCGAGCGGGAAGCCGAGCACGAGCATCGTGAGGTTATCGAGCGGCAGTTGCGTGTAGATCAATGCGATCGCACACGAGGCCAGCGCGAACGTGATGAACGCGCGTTTGCGGCCGATCCTGTCGCTGACGTAAGCGCCCGTCAGATAGCCGCAGTACGAACCGACAATCACCACGCCCAGATAGCTGCCGGTGCCGATCACGCTTAGATGCCGTTCGGTCTTCAGATACGTCGGCAGCCAGGTGGTTACTGCGTAGTAGCCGCCTTGCACGCCGGTCGCGAGAATGGACGCACGCAGCGTCGTCCAGACGATATCGCCGCGGAAAATGTCGAGCAACGAAGGACGCGTTTGTGCCGAGGCTTGTGCTTCTTTCTGCTGCCGATGCACCTCCGGCTCTTCAACGAAGCGGCGAATCCAGATCACGAATGGCGCCGGCGCAATACCGATCGCGAACAGCACACGCCACGCGTAATCGGCCGGTACCCATGAAAACACGGCCATGAACAGCAGCGTCGACACGCCCCAACCAATCGCCCAGCCCGCCTGCACGAGGCCCACCGCCTTGCCGCGGTCACGCGGACGGATGACTTCGCCGATCAGTACCGCGCCCGCCGTCCACTCGCCGCCAAAGCCGAGCCCCATCAGGCCGCGCGCCCATAGCAACTGTGAGAAGTTCTGCGCCAGCGCGCAAGCCAGCGTGAAAACCGCGAACCAGAGAATCGTGATCTGCAAGGTCTTCACCCGGCCGATGCGATCGGATAGCACACCGGCCGCCCAACCACCGAGCGCCGAGCTCAGCAGCGTGACCGTCCCGATGAGACCGGCGTCACCGCGCGTGATGCCCCATGTCGCGATCAGCGTCGGAATCACGAAGCTCAGGAATTGCGTGTCCATGGCGTCGAGCACGTAGCCGATCTTGCAGCTCCAGAACGCACGCTTCTCGCTAACGGAAATCTGCTGATACCACGCAAACGGGTTTTTGCCTGTGCCGCGCGCGCTGTAGCGCTCGGTGTCTGCGGTCAACTGCGCTTCGGTTTTCATACCTGGGCTCCGGTCGTAGTCAGTGGCCGCGTCTTGGCGCGCGACTTGTGGTGGGACAACTCAAATAACGCCGCGGCTAGAGCATCGCCAGCGTGGTGTTGGGAATGTCGGTAACGAGCATGTGTCCCGGTTTGTGCGCGATTGCAAACGGCAAGCGCGCGCTTTCTATCGCCGCTTGCGGCGTGACGCCACAGGCCCAGAACACCGGTAACTCGTCGCTGCGCACTTCGACCGCGTCGCCGAAATCGGGCCGCGTGATGTCACGAATGCCGATCAGCGAGGGATCGCCTATATGAACCGGCGCGCCATGTACGGCGGGAAAACGGCTGGTGATCTGGATGGCGCGGATCGCGTCGGCGGCTTTCATCGGCCGCATCGAGACCACGCGGTTGCCGCCGAACACGCCTGCGGCCACGTTGCGCTCCTGCGTGCGATACATCGGCACGTTGACCTGCTGTTCGATATGACGCAGCGGAATGCCTTCGCGCCGCAACATTTCTTCGAACGAAAACGAGCAGCCGATCGCGAACACCACCAGATCGTCGCGCCACAGTTCGTCGAGACTACGCACCTCCTCGGCACGTTCGCCCTGGCGGTACACATAAAACGCGGGGACATCGTTGCGTATGTCGAGATCGGCGCCGAGCGTTGGGACACGCCATTCGCCGGGTTCGCCGATGCCGAGCAACGGGCAAGCTTTCGGATTGAGCGTGCAGAAGCGCAGGAAGTCGTCGGCGTATTGCCTGGGCAGGATCGCGAGATTGGCTTGTGCATAGTCGCCGCAGTAGCCCGCGGTCGGCCCGGACAGACGGCGGCTGCGAATCTGCTGACGAAACTCGGATGGCGTGTAGGACATGAACGGCTTGACTCCAGCGAGGTCAGGGAGACCGATGGAAGTCAGATTAGTAACGCCAAAAATATCCATCCAGCGAGTTATTCTTGTGTTTCGTTAAATTAAACTTAACAGCGTCGCCGGCGATTTTGCGGCGATGATCGAGTCTTTCGGGTCGCTGTTGGGAGAGCTAATGCAATGAATACCCGCTTTGTCGAAACGTTTCTGACGCTCGCCCGTCTAGGCAGTTTTCGCGCGACCGCCGCTGCCATGCACGCCACGCCCGCTGCGATTTCGCTACGCATCAAAACGCTTGAAGCCGAGTTGGGCGTCGAGTTGATCGAGCGCGACGCCGCCGAGTTCCAGCTCACCGCGCATGGCGAACGGCTACTCGCGCATGCGCGCTCGGTGGTGCAGGCCACGCGCTCGCTGCAACTGGCCGCGCAGGACGAAACCCAGGTGACGAAGCGGCTGCGGCTCGGCGTCATCGAAACGGTGGTGCATAGCTGGCTGCCGGACTACATCCGGATGCTGAACGTCGAGTACAACCGCATCGTCGTAGACCTGACCGTCGACTCGAGCGCGGTGCTTGGGCCTCGTTTGCGCGCAGGCGAACTGGATCTCGTCATTCAGGTGGAGGAAACCGGCGAACAGGAAGCGTCGATCGTTTCGACCTTGCTGGCGAGCTATCCGGTGCGCTGGATCGCCCGCAACGATCTGATTCCGGCGAGCCGCGCGAAGCATGTGCAGACGGTATTGCAGAAACCCGTGCTGACATTCGGCCGTGGCACCGCGCCGCAAGTTGCCGTGGAGGCGATCGTGGAGATGCTAGCGAAGCGCGCCGGTGTACCGCTTGCGGATACTCAGGTGACCTGTATGCCGTCGGTGGCGGTGATCGTGAAACTGTTGCGCGATGGCTATGGAATTGCGGCAGTGCCGGCGCTGTTCGTCGAGCCTTTTCTGAGCAGCGGCGAACTGGGGCAATTGCAGGTGCGTCCGCTGCCGCCGCCGATCGACGTTGCGATGATCTACCGCGACGACGCCGACGTCGGCGTGCTGGCGGCATCACGCGTCGCACGCAGCGCGTGTGATCAGTATGCGAAGGCGATGGGGCGGCAGTTGATTGAGAGACGGTGAGACGAGCGATCAAACAGCACGCAGAACATGTCATTCGTCTTATGCCATTTGCCGTGCTACACTGTAATAACATTGTGTTTACTTTATTGCCGCGACCCCTTAGGATTTCACTTCAGGTTCAGCCATGAAAACGACCATCCGCAGAATGGGTAATTCCCATGGTGTACTGATTCCGAAACCAATCTTGACCCAACTTGGGCTGGAGGACGAAGTGGATATGCAAGTCGAAGGAAACGCGCTGGTGATACGGCGTCCGCAGAAAAAGGCGCGTGCGGGATGGGCCGACGGAAGCCGTTCGTTGACAGCTTCGAAAGAAGACACGCTGGTGATGGGCGAATTTCCCAACGCCGATGACGCGGGGCTCGAGTGGTAGCGCGCGGCGAAGTCTGGCTGGTCGCGTTGGATCCCACCGTCGGCAGCGAGATTCAGAAAACGCGCCCTTGCGTGGTGGTGTCGCCGGCAGAGTTGCACGATCACCTGCGCACGGTAATCGTCGCGCCCATGACTACGGCCGGCCGTGCGGCACCTTTTCGTGTTCCGCTCACTTTCTTGCGCAAGAAGGGTTTGATCCTGCTCGACCAGATTCGCACGGTAGACAAGACGCGACTCGTGAAGCGAGCCGGTGCGGTGTCGGATACGGCGCTATCGAATGCGTTGTCTACGTTGCAGGAAATCTTTGTCGAATGAGTGACGATGCGCGCGTCGTCCGAATGGCCGCGTGTTAACGTCCATCCATACCGAGTCGCCTACGCGCCGTAGCGACCAGCTTGTTGAACGAGAAGGCACTCGCGGCAAGCGCGGTGGTGTCGGGGAAGTTCTCGCGCGTAATGTCCGTCAACACCTGGCCCGGCGGCGCTTCTATCAACACGCGGGCGCCCATTTCCTGCATAACGGTGAGCGCATCGAACCAGCGTACGGTGTGGCGCATATTGGTCGCGAGATCGTCGCGAATGGCCTCTGCTGTGTACAGCGGGCGGCCGCCGCGATTGCCGACGTAGGTGGTCTGTGGCGTCTGGAAAGGGACGTCTTCTGCGTACGCAACCAGCTCGTCCGTGGCATGCGCGAGCAGTTCGCAATGTGACGGCACGCTTACCGCAAGCCGGACGGCTTTGCGTGCGCCTGCCGCCAAAGCGCGTTCGATGAACGTGTCCAGTGCGCCATTCGCTCCCGCCATGACGATCTGCCGCGGGGCATTTACATTGCCAACATAGACACGTTGATTGCCCGCCTCCGCGTGCTGCGCGGCGAGTGTCTCCAGTTGGTGCTCGGTCAAACCCGACACTGCCGCGAGACCGTAGCCGGACGGGTACGCCGTCTCCATCAACTCGGCGCGTTTGCGAACCATCTTTAACGCGTCGTCAAAGTGCACCGCGCCGCAACTGACCGCCGCGGCATACGCGCCCACCGATAAGCCTGCGCTGATCTCCGGCGTGAGTTGTTCATCCGCTAGTGCCCGCGTGATCGCCACGCCCGCGACTGTCAAGCCGATCTGAACAGCTACGGTCGAGCGCAGGGCGTCTGGCGTATCGAGGGTGAGTACGTCGATGTCGAGTACCTGAGACGCTTCTTCGAGTGTGCCGGTCACGGCGTGATGCTGCGGCAGACGGTGCAGAAATCCATCCGTCTGCGCGCCCTGGCCAGGAAACAGAAGGGCAAGCATCAGGCATTGCCGTGAGCGGGCGCCCACGGATCGGTCACCAACTGCGGCCCGCGAGCATGGCGCGCCATCACGCGTGCTTTGTCCGCTGCCCACTCGGCCAGCGCAACGCCGCCTGCGGGCGTTTCCAGTTGCGCATCCACACGAATGCCGGCGCGTTGCGCGACCGCTTGAAGATAGTCCAGCAACCGAATGGCGGCGTGGTGCGAGAGTTTTTCCGGTGCACGAATCAACAGATCGAGATCGCTCGAGAACGTGACCGCGGGAGTCTGCGTCGCCAGTTCGAAACCTGCGCTGCCGGTTGGTCCCCAAACGAATCCGGCCAATGCGCCGGCCGTGTCGAGTTGTAATGCGGCAAGGGCTGCGAAAGCAGGCAACGCATTGCGCGCCGCAAGCGGGCTGCGTCGCGCCAACGCTTCCGGCGGCATGGCGATTTCAATATCGTCCCGATGCACCCACGTGCCGCAACGCTGCGACCGCTCCGCGCCGCGCAAGCCGATCGCCACGAAGCCGTCGGCGGCTAACGCACGTCTTGCGACCGCATACGGCACGCGCTCGAAAGACCCGCGAACCCACGCCGGTTCGCCGTCAGACTGTGGCAAGCGGTGCAAGCGCAGTAGATCATGCGGCTGCCAGAGCGCGTCGCACGACAACGCGTGATCGATTGCAAACGGCGGCGCGGCGCAGACCCGCATTACACGGCATCCCATTGTTCGGCGAGACGTCGCCGCACTTCGATCGACGCTGCGCGATTCTTTTGAGCCGCTGCCGATTGCAGACGATGGGACAGATCGCGGCCGCCAGCGCGCGTGCTGCGGATCTGTTCGGTCAACACCTGACGCACGCGCTCGATTTGTGCGGCATCGGGTGCGTCGGCGTCGACGCCTTCGATCAACTGATCGAGCAGGCCAAGCTTCGCGAACGACGTCATCGAATAGGACATCGGCACAATGGTCTCGCCGAGCTCGTCGAGTGCTTCAACGGTGCGCCGCGTAACGCGTGCGGCCGCTTCCTTGCCCATTGCGTGGACCATCGTGCCGGGCGCGTCGAGTGCAACGATCCGGTTGGCCTGATAGCCGTGCGCGAGGAACGCACCTGACATGGCCGGCCCGACGATCAGCGCGATCACCGGATGCCCGGCGTCGCGCGCCGATGCATACGCATCGACCGCAGCGGCGCAGGCGAGCTGAATGCCGAGCATCTCTTCGCGGTAACCGTACGCCTGGCTTTTCACATCGACGATCGCGATGATCGGGCGGCGCGTACCGCCCGCTTCGTCCTGCGCGATGACCTCGCGTACAGCGCGCGCGAGCTGCCAGCCTTGTTCGAGGCCGACAACGTTATCGGTCGCGCGGGGAAAGCGGTTGTCGGGATCGGGGACGACCGCAATGAAACGCGCGGTTTCGCCACCGAGCGACGCATCGCCGCTCCACACGGGCGCTTTGCCGGACGGTTCGCCGGCAAGTGCATGGAACCAGCGCGCGCCGCGGCTGAGGGGGGTGTCGCTCATGCCTGCTCCTTGCGCGCGTTGTTCTGCTCATGTGGGTTGTACACCTCACGCATTGTTTCCGGCGTGACGCTGGCCGGGTCGATCTGGGCGAGGCGGTTAAGGAAAGTGTCGACCTGTTCGCTGCGATGCGCAGCCGGCAGCCCTTGGGTGAACGCGTACCACACAGCGGCGCATACCGCATCCGCGTCGTCGTCGACCAGTTGATCGGCGAGCGCGGTCGCAGCCCGTTGTTCGCCTCCGATCAATTGCCACACGCGGCGCCGATCGCTCGCGTCGAGTTCTTCGATACCGGCTTCCTGTTCGATCACTTCGGGGCCGTTCATGCCGAGCCGTCCCTGCTTCGTCACGACCAGATACGAGCACAAGGCCGCGGCCAGCGACATGCCGCCGAAGCAGCCAACCATCCCTGCAATCACGCCGACTACCGGCACATGCCGACGCAACGCGACGATCGCGGCCTGAATCTCGGCGATCACCGCAAGGCCGAGGTTTGCTTCCTGCAGCCGCACACCGCCGGTTTCGAACAGCACGACAGGGCGGACGATCTTGCCGCGTTCGCAGTCGCGCAAGGCCATGTCGAGCGCGGCGGCGATCTTGCTGCCCGACACTTCGCCGATGCTGCCGCCCTGGAACGCGGACTCGATCGCAGCGACCACGGCCGGCTCGCCGTCGATGGTGCCACGCGCGATCACGCAGCCGTCATCCGCCTGGCAGACGACGCCTTGCAGCGGCAGCCACGGCGATTCGATCTTGTCGAACGGTCCCAGCAGTTCGCGGAACGTGCCGGCGTCGAGCAGAGAGCGGGCGCGTTCGCGAGCAGACAGTTCGATAAAGCTTTCGCGCAGCATCGGCGCGGGGTGTGCGGTGGCGACAGTAGTCATGCGGCGTCCCCCTGTTCCGCCGCTTCAATGGCCTCCGCGAGCCGCAGCGCGACGACGCCCGGTGTCGCACCAAAGTCGTTGATTTCGATTTGCGCTGCGCCGTCGTAGCGCGTGAAGAAACGGTCGAGCACGCTCTTCCAGATGTGGCTGTAGCCGTCGACGCTGGTTCGCACGACCACATGCGCGCTTAGGGCCGAGCTGTTTTCAGCTGGCGACAGCAGGACTTCCAGATCGCCCGAACCGACCACGCCGACATGCGCGCGGGTCGTGACGGCGCGTTGCGCCGGATAGTCGAAGGTCAGATGTTCCATGAGGCTGAGCTCCCGCCGGCGTCGTGATGCGCCAGCATGTCGAGAAAGAGGGTGGCGGCGAGCAGATCGGCTGCGCCACCAGGGGATGCGTTGAGCGACAGCAATGCGTGTTCGAGTGCAATGAGGGCGGTGTGCCCATCCGGCGTCGAACTCCCGCCGGCTTGCAGCACGCGGCGTGCGCCGTGTTGCGCAGCGTGCAAACCGGGCAAACCCGCGCGATGGAGCAGGCAAGTGTCGTCGAGCGACACCATGATCGAGAGCAGGGCGTCGATGCGCGCGGCGTTTTCGTCGACTCCGTTGGCTCGCGCTGCAAGCAAGGCAGGCAATCCGATATCGACGACGTGCGGGAAACCGTCTTGTGCCTCACGGCGTGCTCCGCCCACCTGATAGCGCTGCCGCGCACGCTCGCCATGACTATCGGAGGGCGCGGCGAAACGATCCGGGAAACAGGCAGTCTGTGCGGCGAGTGTGCAGACATGCGACGCGTCCAGACGCGTGGCGCTGCCCGACATCGAGGCACCCGCCACCAGCAGGCCGACGATCCAGATTGCACCGCGATGTGCGTTACTGCCGCCGGTGGCGTGCAGCATGTCCTGTTCGCCGGCTCGGCCGATTTGCGCGAGTTCGGCACGCAATAGCGCGGATGGTTCAGCGCGGCGGCGCGCTGTGCGTGCGAGCGTCGCGAAGGTCGGTTCGAGCGCGTGTGCCGAGCGCAGCATGGTGGCGAGATCGAGGTCGCGATGCGCGCCGCTGCCGCGCCGGTCGACCAAAGCCGGTTTCGGCGTGAGTTGAGCTTCGTCGATTAGCGCGGTGACGGCATAGCGTGCAAGTTGGGTATCGGACAGTCCAGTCTGCCGTACCACCGCAGCGCTGTTTGCCATACTCGCCGCATGCGCCACCGTGCCCGTGCGGCGTGCTGGCGCAACGGGCCAGCGCAGGGCGGCTGAGCCAGCTTCCACCTCCTGCTGCGGTGCGCCTTCGACGGCACACGCGAGCAAAGCTTCGCGGGAGCCCATCGTTACCAGCTCCTGAAGCGAGCCGGCGGTGCGTACAGGCCGCCCGACCACGTCACCAGATCGTCGATGCTGCGTGCGGCCAGCAACGAACGCTTCGCTTCACCGCGGCGAATGCCGAGATCTTCCGGATACGCGACGATGCCACGCCGGCGCAGTTCGGCCGTCTTCTCCGGCTTCGCGCGCAGTCCGATCGGCGTGACACCGGCTACTGCGGCAAGCGCAGCGCGCCGCTCGTCGACACCTTCGGCTTTGTGCAGATGCGCGATGCCTTCCTCGGTGACGACATGGCTTACGTCGTCGCCGTAGATCATCACGGGCGCAATCGGCATGCCGCTCTTCGCGCCGACGGCCACCGCATCGAGTTCATCGACGAAGGTCGGCTCGCCGCCTTTCTTGTACGTTTCGGCCATCTGCACGACCAGCTTCTGTCCACGCGACACCGGACCCTGGTCCTTCAGCAGCTTGAGCCATGCCTCGCTCGAATGACGCCGGCCGCGCGGATCGTGGCCCATGTTCGGCGCACCGCCGAAACCGGCGAGGCGGCCCCGCGTGACCGTCGACGAATTGGCGTCCGCGTCGATCTGCAAGGTCGAGCCGATGAATAGATCGACGCCGTATTGACCGGCCAGTTGGCACAGCACACGGTTCGAGCGCAGGCTGCCATCGTTGCCGGTGAAAAAGACGTCGGGGCGCGCTTCGATGTACGCCTCCATGCCGACCTCACTACCGAAACAGTGGATGCTGTCGACCCACCCCGATTCGATCGCGGGGATCATGGTGGGGTGCGGATTGAGCGTCCAGTTGCGGCAGATCTTGCCTTTCAGACCGAGCGATTCGCCATAGGTGGGCAGCAGCAATTCGATCGCTGCCGTATCGAAGCC
Organism: Burkholderia sp. OK233; assembly: GCF_900230185.1. Lineage (GTDB taxonomy): Bacteria > Pseudomonadota > Gammaproteobacteria > Burkholderiales > Burkholderiaceae > Paraburkholderia. The sequence continues at coordinate 4,429,417 of NZ_OCSR01000002.1, read as the reverse complement.
GATACCGTGATTGAGCGAGCTCACGCCGTACGGTTCGTAGATGCCGCGAATCACCATCATCGCGGTGAGCACCTGCAGGTCGCCGATATGCCGGGGGTCGCGCGTGAAGAGCGGCTCGACGGCGAAGGGCCTATCCGCCTGCACGACCACGTCGACCCACGAACCCGGAATATCCACGCGCGGCAGTTCGTCGACGATCTCGTTGACCTGCACGATCACGATGCCATGCCGGAACGCGGCGGCTTCAGCGATGGTCGGTGTGTCCTCGGTGTTCGGACCGGTGTACAGATTGCCGTGACGGTCCGCCTTTTCCGCGCACAGCAGCGCGACGTGGGGCGTGAGATCGACGAACATCCGCGCGTACAACTCGACGTACGTGTAGATCGAGCCGATTTCCAGTTGCCCGTCTTCGAGCAACTGCGCGACGCGCAAACTCTGCGTCCCGGCAAACGAGAAATCGACTTTGTGCGCGATGCCGCGCTCGAACAGCGTCAGATGTTCAGGACGGCCGATGCTCGATATCAGCAGATGCACGTCGTGGATCTTTTGCGGATCCACCTTGGCGAGCGCACGCGACAGGAAGTCGGCCTGTTTCTGGTTGTCGCCTTCGAGTGCGACGCGGTCGCCCGGCTGAATCAGCGTTTCGAGCGCATCGACGATACGGTTGGTCGGCAGGACGCCGTCTTCCAGCCACGGTGCGATGGCCGCGAGTCGACGGTTCTTTTCGTCGCGGCGCGTGGTCCAGGAACGTGCGGTGGTGGAAGCTTCGGTGGCTTCGGCGGATCGATTCATCGGCGGATTCAGCTCCCGGTGGTGGTGCGCGTGCGTCTGGCGCGCGGCTTGGGTTGATTCGCAAGCGCGGCTTCCGCCTGCGCGCGTTCGGTCAGGAAACGATGGAGCAGGTCGCCGGTGCCGAGCAGATGCGCGACAACCAGGGACTGTGCAGCGGGAATATCACGACGTTGTACGGCGTCGAGCAAGGCGGTGTGTTCGTTGTCCGACGCGCCTTTGTACGACGGCAAACCGAACTTCAGGCGTAAATACCGTTCGCCGCGCCGATGCAGCGTGCCGATCATGTCCTCGAGTTGCGGACGGGCGGCGGGCGCATACAGGCTCATATGAAACGCGACATTGCGTGCGACGTACAGCGACGGGTCCGGCTCGCGTTCGGCGGCACGGCAAAGCGTGGCGGATTCGCGCAGCGTGGCGGCGGTGTGATTCGGAATGGCGAGGCCAATGGCGAGGCTCTCCAGCGCGGAGCGAATCTCATAGATTTCGCGCGCTTCGTCCGCCGACAGCGGTGCGACGGTCGCGCCTTTATGCACGGTGGCTCTCGCCCAGCCTTCGCTTTCGAGCTGGCGCAAGGCCTCGCGCACGGGAATGGCGCTGACCGAAAAATGCCGCGCGATCGCGTCCTGCCGAAGCGGCGCACCAGGTGCCAGCGTGCCGTCGACAATCGCCGCGCGCAGCGCCTCCGCGATCACGCGGGACGTGCTCTCCCGCGGCGGCGCCGCGGGTAAAAGCGGGCTGCGTGCCGGGGCATCCAGGGGAAAACCATCTATTGCGTCGTTCATGATATTGAATATTATATATGAAATTGCGCACTTAACAGGCGGGCAAACCCGGAAAGTTTTCCACCACCCGGTGGCCTGCGATGTCCTCTCATCCGTTATACGAGGCACATCGATCCACTAGCAAGCGCGCCATCTCGTCGTTCCCTTTATGTAAGCCAAGTACGCCAACCGCAGGGCCGGAGGAGCATGATGAATTCACTAACCGACCGCACGCCGGTCGTTCGGCGCCGCACGCCGCTCAATCGTTCGCAGATCGCAGGATTTTGGGGCGCGTGGGCCGGCTGGACGCTCGACGGGATGGACTCGTTCATCTACGCGCTCGTGCTGACGCCGGCGTTGACCGAGTTGTTGCCGCGCTCGGGGTATGCCGCGACGCCCGCGAATGTCGGCCTCGCCGGTTCGATTCTGTTCGCGCTGTTTCTGGTCGGCTGGGGGCTGTCGTTCATCTGGGGACCGCTGGCGGACCGCTTCGGCCGCACCAAGGTACTGGCGGGCACCATTTTCACGTTCGCCATTTTCACGGGGCTTGCGGCGACCTCGCACAACGTGTGGGAGCTCGCCATCTATCGCTTCATTGCCGGGGTCGGCATTGGCGGCGAGTGGGCGTTGGCGGGAACTTATGTGGCCGAGTCATGGCCGGAAGATCGCCGCAAGATGGGCGCCGGGTATCTGCAAACGGGCTATTACGCCGGGTTCTTTCTGGCGGCCGCGCTCAACTACACGATCGGCGTGCACTACGGCTGGCGCGCGATGTTCCTGACCGGTGCGGTGCCGGTCGTGGTCGCGATTCTGGTGCTGCTGCGCGTGAAGGAATCGGAGAAGTGGGAAAAGGCGGACGCGAGCACCGTGCGCGCCAAACCGCTGCGCGAAATTCTCGGACCAACGTATCGGCGCCGCACGTGGGTTGCATGCATTCTGCTGACGATCGCGATTATCGGTTTGTGGGCAGGCGCGGTATACGAGCCGTCGGCTGTGATCCAGTTGGCGACGAAAGCCGGTATGGCGAAGAACGATGCGATCCGGACCGCGTCGCTGGCCACCGGCTTGCTGTCGATTTCGACGATTCTCGGCTGTCTCGCGTTGCCGCCGCTGGCTGAGCGGATCGGCCGCAAGAAGACGTTGGCGATTTACTTCCTCGGCATGGCGGTGGCGATCGTCGGCAGTTTCGGCTGGGCGTTTTATTTGCCGAATGGGCTCGCGCCATTTATTGCGTGGCTCTGCGTGCTGGGTTTCTTCGGCGGCAATTTCGCGCTGTTCAGCTTGTGGCTGCCGGAGCAGTTCGAAACCCGCGTGCGGGCTACGGCGTTTGCGTTCTGCACGTCGTTCGGGCGGTTTGTCGGGGCCGGTGTGAACTTTCTGCTCGGCGCGGCGGTGTTGCATATGCATACGCTGGGCGTGCCGGTGGCGCTCACGGCACTGGCGTTTATCGTCGGCTTATTCGTGATTCCGTTTGCGCCGGAGACGAAGGGGGAAGTGTTGCCGCAGTGAGCCGTTTTCACTACGACGACTGAAACGAACAACCGGGCGCAATGCCCGGTTTCTTCGTTTAACGCATCAACGCGTGCAGCACATGCCACGCGTTACAACCCTCACATATGCCACCTTGCCGACACCGTCAGCGTGCGTGGCGCTCCCGGCATGTTGTACATATCCGCGTTGCCGTGCGCCGCGATGAAGTACTTGCGGTCGAACAGGTTATCCAGCGTCAATGCCACGTCCACGTTCTTGCCGTGATACCCCGCGCCGAGATCGAACGTCACGAAAGAAGGCAAGGTGACCGCGTCGCTCGCCGAGGTATAGCGCGCCGACTGGAACTGCGCACCGCCAGCCGCGTAGAACCCGTACTTCAGATCGCGCTTGATCCACACGCTCGCGCTATGACGCGGCATCAGTCCCGGCGTGTTGTTGTGCAGCACCAGTCCTGCTGAACTCGCTTGCGGCGAGCCGTCGACGTTTCCATTCAGGTACGCATATCCCGCATACACAGACCACTTCGGCGCGATTTCCCCCGTTGTGGATAGTTCCAGCCCACGCACGTGCTGCGTACCGATCGGCAGCGCGTAAGTCGGGTTGGACGGATCGGCGATCTGCTGATTGGTCTGCTTCATGTCAAACAGCGCGACACTCGCGCTCGCGCGGCCCAGGTCGAACTTCGAGCCGATTTCGAAGCTGGTGGTCTTTTGCGGCGCCAGCGCCGAACCGTTGGCAAACGCGCCGCTGCTGATCAGCGTATCGGCGAGCGGCGAGAACGACTGGCTATACGATGCGTACAGCGACACCCAGTCGAGTGGTTCGTAAATCAGACCGACACGGGGACTCCACGCGCGATCCGTGCGGTCCAGATTCACTTGCGCCGAGGTGTAGTCGTTACGGGTCTGCGTCAGATAATCGAAGCGCAGGCCGGCAAGGATCTTCCAATGTTCGGTCAGCGAGATCAGGTCCTGGGTGTAGACGCCGGCGAGTCCCAGCACGGTCGATGCATTCGTCTTCGCCGCCGTGCCCGGTTTCACACCCGGCAAATCGATGAGCTGCGGGTCGTACAGGTTGTACGTTGCGACCTTGTTGGTCGAGTAGATAGTGTCGAATTTCTGCTGTTGCGACAGCTCGACGCCGTACAGCAGTTCGTGCTTCATGCCGAACAGCGTCGTTTTCTGCGTCAATTCGAACAGACCGTCGACGCCGTGATCCTGGCGGAAGCGGGTGCTTTGATCGAGCGTGACGACCGGATTCGACGCCGTCTTGATCGGTTCATATGTGACGTAGTTTTTGCGTTCGAGCGAGAAGTCGTACGCCCGCACGGCAGTGTGCAACGACAGCGAATCGCTGAAGCGGTGATCGAGCGAGGCGGTCGCGCTCTTCGCATCGACATCGTTATAGGACGTGTTCGCAGCGTCGGCCGAACCGTAATAAGTGTTGATCGGCACATTGACCGGACGGCCGAGATAGGCGGGCAAGCCCTGATCCGAGGTGCGGCGGTCGTGCAGATAGTCGGCTTCGAGATTGAGCGTGGTGTCCTTGTCGATGCGGAATTGCGCGGACGGCGCCACGGCCTGGCGATTCAACTGGAACTGGTCGCGAAAGCTGTTCGAGTTTTCGGCGGCGCCGGTAATACGAAAACGCGCGGCGTCGTTCGCATTCCAGCCTAGATCGAATTCGCCGCGCCGTTCGCCTTCGGTGCCGAACGTCACACCCACGGCTTGCTGTGGATTCGCCGTCGGCTTCTTCAGTACGCGATTGATCAGGCCGCCGGCCGAGCCGCGTCCATAGAGCACGGCCGCCGGCCCCTTCAGCACGTCGACGCGTTCGACGTTCGACAGATCGCGGTAGTAGAGCGCGTCGTCGCGAATGCCGTCGACGTATTGATCGGTGATGTTGTTGAAGCCGCGCAGGGTGATCTGGTCGCGCTGACCATCGCCGACCGAAAAGCCGATGCCCGGCACGTTGCGCAATGCGTCCTGCAGCGAGGTCGCGTTCTGTTCGTCGAGCAGTGCGCGTGGCACGACGTTGACCGTCTGCGGCACGTCCATCAACGACATGTTCATCTTCGTCGCGGTGTTCGAGGTGCTCGAGTCGTACGAGCGGTCGGCCGCGGCCTTGACGGCGATGGCGGGCAGCGTGCTGTCGGTCGCACCGGCAGTGGGCGTAGCTTCCTGCGCCAGCAAAGGTTTGGCGCTGGCAAGAGAAGTGGCGAGCAGCAGCGCGCGGTAAGTATTCGTTTTGACGTTCATGGCGACGTTCTTCGAGTATGGATCGGTGGTGTTTCTGGTTTTGGAGTACAGCGGAAGCGGTAATACAAAAACGCGAGGCGGGCGCAAAACGAGGCGCAAGCAGGCGCGCACGGCCAGGCAAAGCTCGTGTGGTCAGTCAGGCGAGACGAAGTGGTGATTTCCCCTGTTGCTGTCGAATGAGTTCGAAAATCGAAACGGCCGGGGCGCCGTGGGTCAGCGCGAGATGCGCTGGCGTGACATCGGCTGCCTCGGAATGGCATGTCGATGTGGGGATGGGAGGTACAGCAGAAGCCGGATCAGTGCCCGGCTTGTAATATCTGGAAATTATAAACGAGAACGATTCTCGCTTGTGCTGAATGAAGGGAAAATGCGGGGGTTCTGCAGGGATTTTTTCGGCGAAATGAAAGCCGATGCCGCGAACGCGAACCGTCGCCGGGTGACGGTCAGCAGCGTGCGACCGGCGTGCAACCAGTCTGTCGCCGCCGGCTTACTGCTCAACGCTCAATCGGCGTGATGCCGCGCACGTGCGCCGGGTCGCAACATCGAAAGTAGCGGCCAGCCGAGATTCACGCCAAGACTCGCGATGACGATCAATGCCATCCCCGCGAGTTGCGGCACCGACAGCGCCCGCCCATACACGACTGCATCGACCACGATCGCCGTCAGCGGATAGACGAACAGCAGCACGGCGATGATCGGCGTGGTCAGTTTTGGCAGCGCGCCGTAGATCAGCACGTACGATAGCCCCGTATGCAGCACGCCCATGCCGACCAGCCAGAACCACTGCATCGGCCCGATATGCACGGCGGTAAGCGGCGCAATGAACGGCAGGCACACCACGCCGACCGCGCATTGCGCGAGCGTCAGCAGATGCGGCCGCAAATTGCCGAGCCCTTTGGCGATCAGCGTGACGCTTGCATACAGCACCGAACCCGCCAATGCTTCGCCGATACCGATCAGATAGCTCGTATGCCCCTGCAGATTCGCGGTGGCTGCGACGCCCGAGGCCAAAACAAGCCCGACGAACGCGGTTGCGATCCAGCCGAGCCGGTCGACACCGAGGCGCTCGTTGAACAGCGCCGCGCCAATCAGCACGACCCAGAACGGCTGCACATGAAACACCACGGTCGCCACCGCAATGCTGGTGCGATGAATCGCGTCGAAGAAGCCGACCCACTGCGTGACCATCAACACGCCGGAGATCAGCGCGAGCGCGACGGTGCGCCGCGTGAAATGCGCGCGTGTGAAGAAACCTTTCCACGCGCAATACGCGGCGAGCGAGAGGAAACCGAACAGGCAACGAAAGAACACCAGCGTCAGCGCACCCAGCCGCGCTTCCTCGACGAAGATGCCGAGCGTGCCCATCAAAAGCCCGCCGCTGGCCAGCGTAATGGCGCCTTGTTGACGTTGGGTGAGGGACATGCGAAGCGGCTCCAGAAGTGGGTCACATAAGGTGGAGTTACGAGTATTGCGCGGCTTGCACGGCATCGACAAACGAATTAAATTGAGTAATTCCATAAGCTGGATTGATAAATCATGCACCCCGAATTCGACGTCGATTTGCTGCGCACCTTCGTCGCGGTGGTGGAAACGGGCAGTTTCACGAAGGCTTCGACTACCGTGCACCGCTCGCAGGCAGCGGTCAGCATGCAGATCAAGCGGCTCGAAACCATGCTCGGCACCACGTTGTTCGCCCGCAATACGCGCAATCTCTCGCTGACGCGGCCTGGCAATCCGCTGCTCGAGTACGCGCGGCGCGTGCTGGCGCTGCATGAGGAGGCGTGGTCGGCGATCGTTCGGCCCGAAGTGACCGGGCGGGTGGTGCTGGGCGCACCGGACGATTACGTGTCGTCGCTGCTGTCGCCGGTATTGCGGCGTTTTTCGAATCTGTACCCGCACGTGGAGATCGAGATCGTCTGCGCGCAGAGCACGTCGCTCGCGCCGATGCTGGCCGATAACAAGATCGATCTTGCCTTCGTTACGCGCGATCGCAAATTGCGCGGCGAATTCGTGCGCAGCGAGCCGATGGTGTGGGTGGGGGCGTCGGTGGATACGCCGGTGCTGGCGGCGTCGCCTTTGCCCGTGGGGCTTTATGAGCCCGGTTGCGTCGCGCGCCAGCATACGCTGGCGGCGCTCGACGGAGCGCATATCCGCTATCGGGCGGCGTTTAGCAGTGCCAGTCTGATGGGGTTGGTGGCGACGGTGGATGCGGGGTTGTCGGTGATCGCGCTCACGCGTTGCAGCGTGCCGTCGCGGCTGGCAATTCTGGGCGAAGCGCAAGGCTTGCCGAAGATCGCGCCGCTGGAAATCGTGGTGGCGCGCAGCGCCAAATCGGACCGGCCCACGTGCGATTATCTGGCCGCGCAGATGGTGCAGGATTTGTCGCTGCGGCCGCAGGGGCGCGGGGCCGTGGCGCCGGTGTGATGATGCTGCGATGGACGCCCCCTAAAGGGCGTTACATAAGCGTGCGGGTTACGGCGTGGCTCAACCGCGCGATTTGAGCGCGTGACTGAACCGCGTGCGCCGCTCAACCCCGCGGATAAGCCGTCACCTCGCCATCCACCGCAAGCCGCACGTGTTCCCCCGGTCGCGGCGACAGATAACCCGGCACGCGAGCGCGCACCACGGTCCGCGCGCCGGACTGCAATTGCAGCGCGACGCCCGCGTCCTGTCCCTGAAAGATCACCTCCTGCACGACGGCGTCATAGGATGCTACGCCATTCGGCATCGTTTCTTCAGCACGCAGCAGACGGATCTGTTCTGGTCGCACCATCACATCGACTGCGCCATTGCCCATCGGCTCGCACAGCAGCAAGTCGCCGAGTTCGCAGTCGACGCGATCCTGCTTGACCACGCCCGGCAACAACACCGCTTCACCGACGAACGATGCGAGTTCACGCGTCACCGGCCGGCGATACAGCGTCTCCGGCGTGGCGGTCTGGATTAGCCGTCCGTTCCACAGCACCGCGACCTCATGACCGAGCGACAACGCTTCCGATTGATCGTGCGTGACAAGAACCGCCGTTGCGCCCGTCGCGGCCAGGGCGCTTGCCACCGCTTGCCGCGTTTCGAGCCGCAAAGCGGCATCGAGCGAGGAGAAGGGCTCGTCGAGCATCACCAGCGTTGGCGACGGCGCGAGTGCGCGAGCCAACGCCACACGTTGCTGCTGACCGCCCGACAACTGCTGCGGCGCGCGCGTGCCAAAGTTCGTCGGCAAGCCGACCAGTTCCAGCAATTCAGCCACACGATGACGTGCGCGCCGCTGTGTGCGCGGCAAGCCGAACACGATGTTGTCCGCCACGGATAGATGCGGAAACAGCGCGCCTTCCTGCGGCACATAGCCGATGCGGCGCTGCTCTGAAGGCACATGCAGGTTGTCGCCGGCCACGCGGCGGCCGTCGATTTCGACGCTGCCGCTATCCGCGCGTTCGAAGCCGCACAACAGCCGCAGCAAGGTGGTTTTGCCGCTGCCGGACGGTCCGAGCAGCGCGAGCAACGTGCCGCGCTCGACGGAGAGATCGATGCCGTGCAGCACCGGATGGCCGTCGAACGATTTTTGCAGTCCGCGGATACGAAGTTCGCTCATGAAATTCCGATGTCTGAGAGCAGGGCGTTGGTGCGCGACGTTTAGCTTCGTTCGCCGAGCAGCGCCGATCTGCCGAGCAACGCGAACAGGAGGCCGGAGGCGAACAGCGAAATGCCGGTGAGCAACGCCGCATAGGGCGCTGCGGCGGCGAACGCCATCGTGGAAGTGTCGGCCCAGACTTGTGTCGCGAGTGTTTGCGTGTCGATGGGAGAGAGCAGCAGCGTCGCATTCAGCTCGGTGACGACCGAGATGAACACCATCGCCGCGGCCGCGCCGAGTCCAGGACCCGCAAGCGGCAACACCACGCGGAACAGGGTCTGCGACCACGTCAGGCCGAGAGCGCGTGCCGTCTCTTCAAGGCGCGGCTGCGCCTGCATGAAGGCAGCGCGCACGCTCACCAGCGCCACCGGCATGAACAGCATCGCGTAAGCGATCACCAGCAGCGTCGCGCTTTGATAAAGCGGTTGCAGCGCGTGCACCGCGAGCGACACGATGGCCAGCGCGATCACCAGCCCGGGTATGCCTTGTGCCAGAAACACGGTGCGTTCGAACAGCGTCGCGAAACGTGTCGGATAGCGCACCAGCAGAAACGCGAGCGGCACGACCAGCAGCGTGGTCAGCAATGCGGCGGCGAGCCCGAAACCGAGCGACGAGATCGTCGCGTTGAACAGCAGTTCGGGCGACACGTCGGCCGGTGTGACGGCGGCCGCGCCCGGTTGCGTGAGCCAGTAGCCGATCATGCCGAGCGGCACGCCGAGCGTCGCGATCGCCAGCGCGGCAAAGCCGGCGACGACGATCCAACGCCATGCGCCAAGGTCGTAGCGCAACACCGCGCGACGTGCGCCGCGATCGACGCGTTCATAACGCGCCGCGCCGCGTACTCGGAATTCGAACGCCAGCACGACGAGGCAGATCACGATCAGCAGGCACGCGAGCAGCGAAGCGCCGCCCCCATCGAAACTGGTGCGGTATTCCGCATAGATTTGCGTGGTGAAGGTGCGAAAGCGCAGCAGCGTAAATGCGCCGAATTCAGACAGCACGCCGAGCGCGACGAGCAGCATGCCGCCGAGCAGCGCCGGACGCAATTGCGGCAGCACCACGCGAATGAACGTGGTCCAGCGATTGCAGCCGAGCGCGCGCGCGCTTTCTTCGAGCGCCGGGTCCATGCTGCGCAACGCCGCTGCAACCGGCAGATAAACGAGCGGGAAATACGCGGAGCTCAGCACCAGCAGCGCACCGTTGAAGTCCTGCAAATCCAGACTCAGCGATACCCAGGCATAGCTCGAGATGAAGGCCGGCATCGCGAGCGGTGCGGCGGCGAGTACGGCCCAGATGCGACGTCCCGGCAAATGCGTGCGTTCGACAAACCAGGCGGCCGCCGTGCCGACGACCGCGCAAACGAGCGTGGTCGATACGGTGATCAACAGCGTGTTGACCAGCAGTTCGCCGACGAGTGGCCGGAAGATCAGATCGACCGCCTCGCCAATACCGAAGCTCGCCGCGCGCCAGAAGGTAAACGCAATCGGCAGCAACACCAGCAAAGCGCTGAGTGCTGCTGCCGCAAACAAACCGCGCGGCGCGCGCGCATGGGCGCGCGCCGGGGCGGGGGTCACAGCCGGAGGCCCGGCTGACACGGCATCGCTCATTTACAGTAAGCCTGCCTGGCGCAGCAGTTTGCCGGCCTGGCTGTCGTCGCCAAGTTGCTGGATCGTCAGAGCCGGCGGATTCAGTTCAGCGAAGGGCTTGAGAATCGGGTCCGGCGCGACACCTGCGTGCAGCGGATATTCGAACATGACGTGACTCTTCGCCATCAACTCCTGTGCGCGTTCGCTGACCAGATAGGCCAGAAACTTCTGTGCGCCGTCCGTGTTGTGGGCCGACTTCAGCACCGCTGCGCCCGACACGTTCACCATCGCGCCGGCGTCGCCGTTGCCGTAGTGATAGATCGCGCTGCGGGTTTTCGCATCGCCGATTTCAGCGTGCAGACGCGCCCAGTAGTAGTTGTTGATGATGCCGGTCGCGACGCCGCCGCGATTGACGGCTGCCACCACGCCTTCGTCGTCGTCGAAAATCTGCGAGTTGGCTTTTAGACCCTTCAGCCACGCGACGGTTTGCGCTTCGCCCTTCAACGCGAGCACGGCGCTCACCAGCGGCAGGAAGTCGCTGTCGCTCGGCGCAATGCCGATCTTGCCTTTCCATTCCGGCTTGGCCAGGTCAAACAGCGATTGCGGCAGTTGCGATGCCTGCAGCTTGGTCGTGTTGTAGGCCAGCACGCTTTCGCGGGCGGTCACGCCCACCCATGCGCCGCTCGGCGAGTTGAAGCGCGCCGGCACGGTGGCGAGCGTCGAGCCGTCCACCTTGTTCAGCAGGCCTTTCTCTTCGAGCAGCATCAGCTCGGGCGAATTTTCCGTGAAATACACGTCGGCGGGCGTCGCAGCGCCTTCCGCGACGATTTGCGCGGCCATCGCCGGGCCTTCGCCGTTGCGGATCTTCACCGAAATGCCAGACTGCTTTTCGAAGTCTTTGGCGAGCAGATTGACGACCTGTTCGTGCTGCGCGTTGTACAGCGTGATCGACGCAGCGTGGGCCGTCGACGGCACGGTCGTGAACGCAGCCAGCGTGAGGGCGGCGGCGCTGACGAGGCGCAGGCGGGTGCCAAACCAGGAATGAGCCATGATCCTAAATCCGTTAGTGATGTTGTTGGTCTTTGATGCGCCGCCTGCCTCGCGGCAGGCGGCTTGCTTTGCGACTTACTTCGTGGCCTGCATTACGTCTCGAACAAGCCCGCGCCGATATACGAACCCGGTTTCGCGCCCGGCGGCACCGCGAACACCGCGCTGCCTACGTGCGTCGTGAACTGGTTCATCATGTCGAACTTCGCGAGCTTGTCATTGATCGGAATGAAGCCGGTACGCGGGTCGCTCTGGTGAGCCACGAAAATCAGCCCCGCGTCGTATTCGGTTTCCTGACGCCATGGCGGCCAGCGCTCGATGTAGAAGTTCGTGCTGTCGTTGTACGAATAGGAGCGGCGCAGAATCTGCGCGCCATTGTTGCTCGCCTGATTCGACAGACGCACGTGCGAGTTCTCCGGAATCACCGGATTGCCGTCCTTGTCCTCTTCCTTCAGGTCCACGGCGTCGAACTCGTTCTTCTTGCCGATCGGCGCACCGCTGTATTTGTGACGGCCGAACACCTGCTCCTGGAAGTCGACTTCCGTGTTGTCCCAGTGTTCGAGCGTGATGCGGATGCGCCGTACCACGGTGTAGGTGCCGCCTTCCATCCAGGGCGCGTCGGCGGTGGCGCCGGCCCAGACGAATTCGTTCATCAACTGCGGTTTCGCGGTCGACGGATTGTTGGTGCCGTCCTTGAAGCCCATCAGATTGCGCGGAGTCTGACCGCGCGGACCGGACAGGAAACCGGATTGGCCCCAACGCATCGCTGCGGTGCCGTACGCGAGACGCGCCAATTGCCGGACCGCGTGAAACGCGACTTGCTGATCGTTCGCGCAGGCCTGGATGTACAGGTCGCCGCCGGTTTTTTCGGCGATGAGCTGATCGCCGTTGAAACGCGGCAGATCGACGAGCGCGGCGGGGCGGCGCGCGGCGAGGTCGTAGCGGTCCTTGCCGTCCTTCGTGAACAGACCCGGGCCGAAACCGAACGTGATCGTCAGGCCGCATGGGCCCAGGCCGAGCACGTCGCCGGAATCGGGCGCGGCTTTGGTGTTGGTCGGGCTGTAGGCCGTGTCGTTGGCCTTGGCGTCGGCCTTCGCATCGGCCTTCGTGCTGACCTGCGTATCAATCTTTGTGTCGGCCAGTGCCGCTTTGGCCGCGGCGCCGGTCGGCAGCGGTGCGGCCGTGGCGCCTTGCGTCAGGCGCGCGGCAGCGTCGGTCCAGGCACGCAGCAGCGCGATCACGTCTTCGCGTTTGTCGGTCGTCAGATCGAGCGCGGCAACGTACGTGTGACTCTGCTGCGGCGTGACGATGCCGCCTTGATGCAAGCCGTAGAACGGCTCGACCGCCATCTGCGGATCGGCACCGTGCGCCGGCGTCTTGCCGAGCGCGGCCTGGGCGACACCGGTCGCACCGAGGCTCGCGCCCGCTGCGACCGCCGCACTGCCGGCCTTCAGAAAACCGCGCCGGGAGGGCCGCGGGGGTTGATCGTTTGCCATGGTTCCTTCACCTTCGTTTGGCCGTGGGGATGCCAGGGTTGCGTTCCGGCTCGTTGGCCGGATCTGCGTCCGTCTTCGCTACTCTTTTACTTCGCGAGCACCAGGGTGTTCACGTCGTCCTGCACGTAGTAGAAACCGTCGCCTTCAGGCGTCATCGCGAGACCGAACAGGTCGCCGTTGCCCGGGGGCGATTGCGCTTTGTCGGTATCGATCCAGCGCGCGTAGATCTGCTTGCCGCTGGCCGGATCGATTTCGACGATCTGGCCGTTCTGCGCGTTGGTGACGAGCAGGTGGCCGTTCGGCGCGGTGACCATTGCGAGCGGGCGATGCAGCAGACCGTCGGCGGTCAGTTGGCGGCCTACGCCCGCGCTGGTGTCGCGCGTCATCGGTTCTTCGATTTCGGTGATGCGGTTGCCGATTGCATCGGACACGTACAGCACTTTCTGATCGCCTGAGAGCGCGAGTCCGGTCGGGCCGACGAGGAACACACCTTTATCGGCCTGCGCGCCGAAGCCGCTGCCCACCACGGTTTCCTTCTTGACGACGGGCGGCTTGCCGGCCGGCACGTCGAGCTCCAGACGCAGCACGGTGGCCTGCTTGAACACCGGCGGATTGCCGTTCGCACCGCCCACGCCGAAGCCGGCGTTGCTGACGAACAGCGTCGCACTGGTGCCGTTATCGACGACCGCCATATTGCCCCACGGATCGTTGATATTCTCGCTGCTGATGGTTGATGCAACCTTGCCATTCGGATCGATCACGATCAGGCAGCCGGCGCCCTTGGTGCCGGTGGTGCCGTCATTGCTCGGCGTGCTGCCGACGATCACGTAGCCCGACTTGAGCATCGTCATCGCGGTCGAGAGGCCGATGCCGCCCGGGCATTCCTTCAGATCGCGCGGCACCGTGGCGAACACCGTCATCTCCCTGGTGTCCGGGTGATAGTTGATGATCGTGCTGCCGGTGCCCTGCAGATTGGTCGAATTATTGAAGTTGCCGACCAGGACGTCGCCTTGCTTGACGGTGCCTGCCGTGACCGGAGCGACCACCACCGCGTACGGATTCTGGTCGCCGTTCCCCGGCACAGTGTTGATCAGCGTGGTGTGATGCTTGACGGTTTCGAGGAAACCTTGCGGTTCAGCGTGCGCGACACCGGCCGTCGCGAATGCGGCAGTGCTGACTGCGGCGGCGATCAAGGCGCGCGCGGCGCGCGGCGAAAACTTGCGCGTGGGATTGTTCATGAGTGAGCCTCGGTGCCTGAGCACAAAGCGGTAGTTGCGGTCATGATCGAAAGCATGGGATTCGATAGGTCTTGAGCGTGTGTGGTGATGGCGAACGGCATCAGAACGTAATGTTGGTCCGCACGCCGATGACGAACGTATTGCGCAGCGGCTGCGTCGGATCGCTCGGGTTCTGGCCGGCGCCGGCATTGAACGTGTATTGCGCGTCGGCCTGCAGTTGCCACCACGGGTTGACCTGATACTGATAGGTCGCTTCGAGCGTGGTTTCGCTGGTGCGCACGCCGTAGGGGCCGCCGCTGAATGCCAGGTTATCCTGATCAACACCATTCGCGTGGTTGCCGATCTTGATGTACGTGAGCGCGATGCCGGCGCTGTCGTTGTCGCGGCCGGCGAACGGTGCCTTCAGCACGACGCCGAGGTTGGCGGCAACGCTCACCAGGTTGCGGTCGCCCGGCGCGCCCATCACGCGCGCGAAGACGTTGAGGCTGCGCGGTTCGTCCGGATCCGGGCGCCAGATCATCTGGTCGGCAACCGCATAGAAGCTATAGTCGCCGTGATGATTCTGCGCGACGCCGGTCGTCGCCGGGTTCGCGAGCGAGAGGCCGGTGTTGTCGAAGCGCTGATCGGCGAAGCTGCCGTTGTTGTACCAGACGCCGAGCTTGTAGGTGCCGGGCAAACCGCCGCCGCCCGCACTGACCATTTCGCCGTCGGCCGGCTGGTTGATCGCGTACTGCAACTCGCCGATGAACAGCGTGCCGTTGTGCAGATTGAAGTTGGTACCGCTTATGTTCTTCGGGTTGTTGCCGAGCGGATCGCCGTCGAATACGCCGGCGAGCGCTGTCA
Source organism: Burkholderia sp. OK233 (assembly GCF_900230185.1). Lineage (GTDB taxonomy): Bacteria > Pseudomonadota > Gammaproteobacteria > Burkholderiales > Burkholderiaceae > Paraburkholderia. Next base: position 4,414,280 of record NZ_OCSR01000002.1, on the reverse strand, counting down.
ACGAAGGCGTGATCTGTCCGCGCACGCGCACGCCGAGGTCGGCCAGCGGATAAGCGGGACCGCCGGACGGCATGTCGTAGGACGGCAGGGCAGGCCAGCCGAACATCGTATTCACGAACAGCGCCGAATTCGTGCTGGTGATGAATTCCTGGTCGATACTTTGCTGACCGATCTTGACGTCGATGCGCTTGTTCAGGAACGACTGCTGGTACCACAGTTCCCACAGGCGGGTCGTGTCCTGGGCTTCGATGCCGCTCGCCGTATTCAGCGTGCCCAGCTTGTTGGCGCTGAGGTTGGCGCCGTGGATCTGCAAGGCGCTGACGTTGAACAGGCCGCCTGGCAAACCGAACGCCTTTTGCGTGTCCATCTGCACGGTCGCCGTGGTCAGGCCATCGTAGTCCGCGCCGCGCGCGAGACCGCCGCGGACATTGGCGAGCACTTCGCTGGTTTCCGTGAGCGCAAACGTCACGCCGTATTTGCCGAGCCACGGGCGCAGACCGCCGATGTCGCCGAGCATCGTCGGGCGATTCCAGAAGCCGGTCCATTGATTCGTTTGAGTCGCCTTGATGTTCAGGTCGGCTTCCGGCGCTTCCGGCGCGGCGTCGGGATTGGCTTCTGCCATGGCTGCGCCGGCGGTCAACGAGGCCCACGCGAAAGCCGTGCAGAGCGCGGCGCGGCGCAAGGAAGGCAAACGCGAACGGCGCGTGACGCCGTCGCGCGTGGCGGCGTCGTGAAGCGAACGCGCCTGAACGGCGGGCTCGACGGGGTGAGCGAACTTCATCGAAATCCTTATTTGTGTTGTATCGACTGATCTGACTATCGCGGCGTGATGTCACCATGTGCCTGCGATGTGCCGCATCGGTTCGCGACGCCTGATGCGGCAGATGGCGAGATCGTACGCATGCGGAATAGGTGCGTCAACACAAATGAGAACGATTCGCATCAATATTACGGTGATGTAATTTTCAGTTTTACGTACTGCTACTAAAGGTTCTTTAGATGTAAATAAAATGGAATGAAAACGTAATGATTTAGTATGGTTTCGGTCATATCGAACCGGTGCCGGTGCCCGGGTCCAGGGCAGACAGCAAAAGAAGCTATGATCATCTTCCGAAGGCGCGCCGCGGCGCGAAAGCCTTAAGTGCCTGGCGCCCAAAACCATACCGGGACGACACCGATGTCACACACCGTGAATCTGGAAAACTATTTCACCCGCATAGGCTACAAAGGACCTCGCGCGGCGACGTTGGAAGTGCTCCAGGAACTCCACAAGCTGCACCCCAGAGCGATCCCCTTCGAGAATCTGAATCCGCTCACACACCGCGCGGTAAAACTGGATCTCGAATCAGTCGCACAAAAGCTGATCGCTCAAAAGCGTGGCGGCTATTGCTTCGAGCAGAACGCACTCTTCGCGAACGTCCTGACGCAGTTAGGCTTCAACATAACGCCCCTGCTAGGCCGAGTCCTTTGGGGCCGCGAATCCGGCGCAATCCCGCCTCGCACACACATGGTGTTGCGCGTCGACATCAAAAATGAAGCATGGATCGCCGATGTCGGTTTCGGCAGCGTGACGTTGACAGCACCGCTGCGTCTGATCGCCGGTACCGCACAGTCCACCCAGCTCGGCACGTTCCGCCTCGCCGATGCATCGCACGGCGCGCTCTACCTCGAAGTGCAATCCCGCGACGACACGTGGGCCCGCGTCTACCGTTTCGACTTGCACCCGGTCGAGTGGATCGATTACGAGACCTCGAACTGGTACACCTCGACCGCACCGGATTCGGTCTTCCTGAACCATCTGATCGTTTGCCGGGTGCTGGCAGAGTCGCGGCTGACCTTGCTCGACGACCAACTGAACGAACGCGCCGCGGACGGCCAGATCATCAGTGAAAGACAGCTTAAAAGCGCGGACGAACTTGCAACCTGCCTGCGCGATCAATTCGGTCTGAACACGGGCGACATTGACATGGCAGACGTATTTGGACGCGTGCGCTCACCCGCGACGGCCTCCGCCTGATGCAGCCGCGTATTAACGCGCTTCAACAATCATCACCAAGGGGCACCAACCAGCCATGATCACGCGCCTTGTCCTGCAAACGGCAGCCTGGCTGGTATGCATGGGCGCACTGCTGTTCGGCGCCGCGGGTACGCTCGCGTGGCCCGCCGGCTGGTGGTATCTGATCGAGACCGGCGGGCTGAGTTTGTGGGTCGGTTTCTGGCTTGCGCGCCACGACCCGGGTCTACTCGCCGAGCGCCTCGCGCCGATCGTTCAGGCGCAACAAAGTCGCTGGGACCGCTACTTTATGGTGGCTGTGGCGGTGATGTGGAGCGCCTGGCTTGTCCTGATGAGCCTCGACGCAATGCGCTATCGCTGGTCGGCGCCGTTGCCAGTCTGGCTCGTGAGCTTCGGCTCGTTGTGCATTTTCGTCTGCATCTTCATGTGCCTGATCGTCTTCCGGGCGAATAGCTATGCCGCGCCCGTGGTGAAGATTCAGGCAAGTCGCGGTCATAAAGTTATCGACACCGGCCCCTACGCCTTTGTCCGTCATCCGATGTACTCGGCCGCGCTGCTGTTGTTCATCGGCACGCCCTTGCTGCTCGGCTCGTGGTGGGGGCTTGCCTGCGTGCCGTTACTGGTGATCGGCATTGGCTGGCGCGCGGTGCGGGAAGAGCGCGTACTGGCAGCGCAGCTCGAGGGCTACACCGCCTACACCACGCGCGTGCGTTATCGCTTCGTGCCGTTTATCTGGTAGGGCGCGCCATGCGCCAAGTCGAAGCACGTTCGCTCCATTCACACCAACCTGTCTAGACAAAGTGCACCACGCTGGCGCAGCCGACGGTGGTCGGCGCATCGTCTTCGCCCTTTCAAAACTCCCTTAAAAGCCTTATCGCACGGCCTAGAGTAGGGGCTTACCCGATGATTTAGGCGATTTCGAAGAAATCCTCTTGCGATCGCTTTTTGACTCATGCAAGCTTGTCTATACAAATTAGACGGCAGTTAAAAATCCAGCTCGATGGTTTCCTCAATCAAAGGAGTTTCGACGTGAAAGTGAAGCGCACGACGTTAGCAAAAGCATTGATCGGCGCCGTTCTCGGCGCCGCGACGATTTTCGCAGCACCGGTGCAGGCCAAAGACTGGAAGACGGTGACGATCGCGCTGGAAGGTGGTTACGCACCCTGGAACCTGACCTTGCCGGGCGGCAAGCTGGGCGGCTTCGAACCTGAGCTGGTCGCCAATCTGTGCGAGCGCATCAAGCTCCAGTGCAACCTCGTGGCGCAAGACTGGGACGGCATGATCCCCGGTCTGCAAGCCGGCAAGTTCGACGTCCTGATGGACGCGATCTCGATCACGCCGGAACGCGAAAAAATCATCGCGTTCTCCAAGCCGTACGCCGCCACGCCGGCCACGTTCGCCGTGACTGACGCGAAAGTGCTGCCCAAGGCCGTGCCAACCGCAGGCGTCGTTAAGCTGTCGGGCGATCCGAAAACCGATCAGCCCACCGTCGACGCTTTGCGCAAGCAACTGAAGGGCAAGACCATCGGCATTCAGTCGGGCACGGTCTACACGAAGTTCATCAACGACGGCTTCAAGGACGTCGCCACGATCCGCGTCTACAAGACCTCGCCTGAGCGCGACCTCGATCTGGCCAACGGCCGCATCGACGCCTCGTTCGACGACGTGACCTACTACGCCGCCAACATCGACAAGAAGGAAACCGCGTCGATCATCATGGCCGGCCCGAAGATCGGCGGCTCGATCTGGGGTCCGGGTGAAGGCCTCGCGTTCCGCAAGCAGGACGCCGACCTGAAAGCGAAGTTCGACACCGCGATCAGCGCCGCGCTTGCCGATGGCACGGTCAAGAAACTCTCCGCCAAGTGGTTCAAGACCGACGTCACGCCTTGATTCGCCTGAGCGTTCAGAGGTAACGGCAGGCGCGGCGTGAAAATCCGCGCCCGCCGGCTGGTTCGATCCGCCGTAATGGATGAGGGGTAGGGAATGGCTCTGATAGAGATGCTCGGCTTCGGGCCGGAAGGCTGGGGCGGCGTGTTGCTGCTCGCAGCGTTGATGACGGTCGCACTTACGCTGGCGGCGCTTGCGGTCGGCGCGGTGTTCGGTGCGCTGGTAGCCGCGGCCAAGCTGTCGCGCTTTCGCACGCTGCGTGTGATTGGTGACCTGTACACCACCGTGTTTCGCGGCGTGCCGGAGCTGCTCGTCATCTATCTGTTCTATTTCGGCGGCTCGACGCTCGTGACCACGATTGGTCAATGGTTCGGCGCGGAAGGTTTTGTTGGCGTGCCGCCGTTCGTGGTCGGCGCGCTCGCAGTCGGCATGATTTCCGGCGCGTACCAGGCCGAGGTGTATCGCTCGGCGGTGCTTGCGGTGTCGCGCGGCGAACTCGAGGCGGCGCGTTCGATCGGCATGCCCACCATGACCATGGCGCGCCGCATTCTGATTCCGCAAGTGCTGCGTTTCGCGTTGCCCGGCATCGGCAATGTCTGGCAATTGAGCCTGAAAGACTCGGCGCTGATTTCCGTCACGGGGTTGGCCGAACTGCTGCGCACCAGCCAGGTGGCGGCGGGTTCGACGCATCAATACTTCACGTTCTTCGTGGTGGGCGGCGCGCTGTATCTGCTGATGACCAGCATCTCGAACCGGGTCTTCAACCGCGCCGAAGCGCGCGTGGGCCGATCCTTCAAGCGCAACTTCGCGCGCAACTGACGAGGAACGGACATCATGCATTTCGACTTCGATTTTCTGCTCGACACGCTGCGGCAACTGATCGCGGCCGTGCCGACCACGCTCGGGCTGTTCTTCTGCTCGTTGATTTTCGGCGGCTTGCTCTCGCTCGTGATCGTCACGATGCGCGTGTCGCCCCACTGGCTGCCGAACCGTTTCGCGCGTGCCTATATCCTCGTGTTCCGCGGCTCGCCGCTCCTGATCCAGATGTTCCTCGTCTACTACGGCATGGGCCAGTTCGGCGTGATTCGCGAGAGCTTCCTGTGGCCGGTGTTGCGCGAGCCGTACATGTGCGCGGTTTTATCCCTGGCGCTGTGCACCGCCGGATATACCGCTGAGATTATTCGTGGTGGTTTGATGGCCGTGCCGGTCGGTCAGATCGAAGCGGGCTATTCGATCGGCTTGTCGGGTTTCGCGCTGCTGCGCCGAGTGATCGGGCCGATTGCGTTGCGCCAGTGTTTGCCGGCGTATTCGACCGAGGCTGTGCTGCTCGTTAAATCCACTGCGCTCGCGAGCCTCGTCACCGTGTGGGAAGTGACCGGTGTCGCGCAGCAGATCATTCAGCAAACCTATCGCACCACTGAAGTATTCATCTGCGCCGCGTTGATCTATCTGTTCCTGAATTTCGTCATCGTGCGTTTGCTCGGCTTCCTCGAGACGCGCCTGTCGCGCCATCTGCGTGCGGCGCCCGCGCAAAGCTTGCCGAGCCGGCCGGTTTCGTCCACGACCGAAGCACGCCGCGCCGCGCCCTGAACGATCGCACATCTTGCAGAATCTGGAGAATCCCATGAACGCTACGGCACCTGTTGCACTGTCGGTCAAGAACATCCATAAGTCGTTCGGCGACCACCACGTGCTTAAAGGCATTTCGCTCGACGCCCATCAAGGCGACGTGATTTCGATTCTCGGCGCGAGCGGCTCCGGCAAGAGCACTTTCCTGCGCTGCCTGAATCTGCTCGAAACGCCGGATGACGGCTCGGTGGCACTCGGCGGCGAAGAGCTGAAAATGAAGCGGCGCGGCGACGGCAAGCTGCAGCCGAGCGACCGCCGCCAGGTGGACCGGGTGCGCTCGCAACTCGGGATGGTGTTTCAGAACTTCAATCTCTGGTCGCACATGACCGTGCTGGAGAATCTGATCGAAGGACCGATGCGCGTGCAAAAGCGCAGCCGCGCCGAATCGGTTGAAGAAGCGGAAGCACTGCTCGCGAAAGTCGGTCTCGCGGAAAAGCGCGGCCACTATCCGGCACATCTGTCCGGCGGCCAGCAGCAGCGCGTGGCGATCGCGCGTGCTTTGGCGATGCATCCCAAGGTGATGCTTTTCGACGAACCGACTTCGGCGCTCGATCCCGAACTGGTCGGCGAAGTGCTGCGCGTGATGCGTTCGCTCGCCGAAGAAGGCCGCACGATGCTGGTCGTCACGCACGAGATGGGTTTCGCGCGCCATGTGTCGAATCGCGTGATGTTCCTGCATCAAGGTCAGGTGGAAGCCGACGGTACGCCGGACGAAGTGTTCGTCGAATGCAAGTCGGACCGTTTCCGCCAATTCGTGTCGAGCCACCAGGATCGCACCACTAACTAATCGGTCAGCATCGGCTGGTTATCACTTCGTTTCTTCACCGCACAGAGCACTATCATGGCCGTGATCCGTTCCGATCGTCCTCTCGACTGGGTTCAGGTGGCGGCGATCGCCGCCGGCGAACCGCTCGAGCTTTCCGCCGATGCCCGCTCGCGTATCCGGGCGGCGCGCGTACTTGTTGAACAGATTGTCGAGCGCGGGATTCGCGCGTATGGCGTGAATACCGGCGTCGGCGCGTTGTGCGATGTCATTGTGTCGCCGTCCGAACAGCGCACGCTGTCGCGCAACATTCTGATGAGTCATGCGGTAGGCGTGGGCGCGCCGCTCGGTGTTGCTGAGACGCGCGCGATCATGGCGGCGGCCGTTAACAATTTTGCACACGGGCATTCGGGGATTCGCCTCGAAGTCGCGGATCAGCTGGTCGCGTTGCTCAATGCCGATTGCCTGCCAGAGGTACCGGCGTTCGGTTCGGTGGGTTATCTGAGCCATATGGCGCATATCGCGCTCGTCTGTATCGGCGAGGGACATGTGCGCTATCGCGGTGAGCGTCTCAAAGGGCGCGATGCGTTGCAACTGCTCGGCCTCGAACCGCTGGTGCTCGAAGCGAAGGAAGGTTTAAGCCTCATCAACGGCACGCCGTGCGTGACGGGTCTCGCCGCGTTGGCGCTGGCGCGCGCCGCACGGCTGCTCGACTGGACCGACGTGGTCGCCGCGATGAGCTTTGAGAATCTGCGCGGTCAGCTGGCGGCCTTCGACGAAGACTCGCTGGCGCTGCGCATTTCGCCGGGCCTGAACCTCGTCGGCGAACGCATGCGTACCGCGCTCGCCGATAGCGGCATTCTTGCCGCGGTGGTCGGCCAGCGCACGCAAGATCCGCTGAGCATGCGGACCATTCCGCACGTACATGGCGCCGCGCGCGACGTGCTCACCGGGACCGCCGACGTGGTCAATCGCGAGCTCGCATCGATTACCGACAATCCGATCGTCGCCGGCACGCCGGAAAACCCGCGCGTCTATTCGCAGGCGCACGCGGTGGGGGCGTCGATCGCACTGGCGATGGACAGCCTCGCCACCGCGATCGCGCAAGTCGCGGCGATGGCCGAGCGGCGCCTCGACCGTCTCGTCAATCCGCTGGTGAGCGGCCTGCCGGCGTTTCTTGCGGAGCCGGGCGGCACCTGTTCGGGCTTCATGATCGCGCAGTACACGGCCGCCTCGCTGGTCGCGCAGAACCGGCGCCTCGCGATGCCCGCGAGTCTCGACGGTGGGATCACGTCCGGCCTGCAGGAGGACCACCTGTGCCATGCCACGCCCGCTGCGCTGAAAGCGTTGGAGATCGTCGACAACGCCGGGCGCATCGTCGCCATTGAATTGCTGGCGGCGGCGCAAGCCTACGATCTGCAAAGCATCGACGCACCGCGCGCGCCGCACACGGATGCCCTCTGGCAACGCATACGCCGCGCTGTGCCGACCTATCGCGACGATCGGCCGCTCGCGGATGACATGACCATCGCGTTTCGCATAATCGCCGATGAAACACCGCCGCCGCTGCCAAACCCGGGTACTATTCGGCCCGGGCCGGAAGCTTCAGTCAACGGCGCAGGTCTTGCCGCATTGGCGAGTGTGACGAGCGTTGGCGCCGCGGGCAAGCTCGGCGCCGACGCGGCTGCCAACGACGGCCGGGCAACGGCCCACGCAGGTTGACGGTGCTCGTTGCTGGAATTGCGTGGCTGGCCTGAATTGATGGATTCGAATTGATGGAGACAGAGCCGGTGAGCGGGCTTACCCGCCGGTGAACCGGCCTAATGTGTACCACCCGCGTACCACCCACGAGGTCGACGTGAACACTATTACAAACGCGCAAACCGCAGACACGCAGGACCGCCCTGGTCGCACCCCTGAGACACCCGCCAAGGCGATGCCCGCCTATGAGCAGATCAAGCGCTATGTGATCAGGCGCATCAGCGAGGGGGACTGGAAGCCGGGCGGCCTGATCCCATCCGAAACGGAACTGGTTAAAGAATTCGGCGTTGCGCGCATGACGGTATCGCGCGCGCTGCGTGAACTCACCACCGAACGCGTGCTGACGCGCGTGCAAGGTTCCGGCACGTTCGTCGCGCCACAGCGCTACGAATCGACGGTATTGGAAATCCGCAATATCGCTGATGAAATCGCCGCACGTGGCCATCGCCATTCCGCGCGCGTGCTGACGCTCGAACCCAGCGACGATCCGCACGCGCTCGAAGCGCTCGGTCTCGCCAGCGGCCCGGCGTTTCACTCGTGCATCGTGCACAGCGAAGAGGGCGAGCCGATCCAGTACGAAGATCGCTACGTCAATCCGAAGGTGTTCCCCGAGTACCTGGAGCAGGACTTCACTGTCGAGACGCCGAATCACTACATGGTGCGGCTCGCGCCGATCCAACGCGCGGAGTTCCGTATCTATGCGCAGAAGCCCGACGCGTATGTGCGGCGGCATCTGATGATGGATATCGGTGAGCCTTGCCTGCAGCTATGGCGCCGCACATGGGTCGGTGACGATGTGGCGACGTCGGTGCAACTGTGGCATCCGGCGTCGCGTTTCCATCTGGCGGGCAACGTGTGAATGGAGGCAAGCGGGCGAGGGCACGGCGTGCGCGCCGCTAGCCTTGGCGCTGCGACAGATCCGGCGTGAACCGGCAACCCAGCCGATACCGCGAGCCCGGATGCACGAAACGCGCGAACGTGACCGCAACGCCGCTCGTCCATGTGCGGCGCATCAGTGTCAGGCACGGCTCATCGGCACGAATTTCCAGCCACTCGGCTTCGGCGCGCGTCGGCAGACCCGCGTCGACGACATGCTCGACGTCGTGCGCCGGCACGGTCTCGAACAGATACTCGGACGGCCTCGTCGTGGAGAAATCCTGCTTCAGGAAGTCCGGCGCCGTGACCGGATTGACGTAGCGGTCTTCGAGTTGCACCGGCAAACCGTTCTCGCGATGCACGCAAATCACATGAAACACGGAAGCGCCGGGTGCAAGCCCTAAAGCGTTCGACACCGTCACCGGCGCAGTTTCGCGTTGCGAGAGGACGGTGTCGTAGCTGTATTCGTGACCCCGCGAGCGGATCTCGTCGCCGATATGGGCGATCATCAGCAGCGTCGATTGCGGCTTGGTTTGCGCGACAAACGTACCGACGCCGGACACGCGGGTGACAAGGCCTTCATCGGCGAGTTCGCGCAGCGCGCGGTTCACCGTCATGCGCGACACGCCTAACGTCGCGACCAGGTCCAGCTCGGACGGCAGACGGTCGCCTGCTTGCCGCGCGCCCGATTCGATGATCTGCCGGATGTGATTCTTGACCTGTTCGTAGCGGGCGGCCGGTGCGTCGGTCGCCACGCGCGCGGTTTTCATCGCCGCGGCGGGGGCATTGTCGTGAGCTTTGCTACGAACGGTGGAGGACATCGGCGGCCCTTGCGCTACAGTCCGCGTGAACTGCACGAGCCGGCCGAATCGGGAGGGCATCGGCGCAAGTTCATACCGGCTCCGCATCATCCGGACCGCGCGCCCAGAATGCATTGCGGTCGAAATAGTTTTGCAGGAACTGCCGCAGACGCGGCTGTCCGGCATCGTGGAAGACTTCGCGCGGCTTGCCTCGCACGGCGATGCGCCCCTGGTCGATGAACATCACCTTGTCGGCGACCTGGGCGGCAAAGCCCATTTCGTGTGTGACCACGGCCATCGTCATGCCGTCGCGCGCGAGCTGTTTCATCACCTGCAGCACTTCGCCGACCAGCTCGGGATCGAGCGCCGAGGTCGGCTCGTCGAACAGCATGATGTGTGGCTCCATCGCGAGCGCGCGAGCAATTGCAACGCGCTGCTGCTGGCCGCCCGAGAGTTTCGACGGGTAGGCATCCCCCTTATGCTCGAGGCCAACGGTTTCCAGCATCGCATTGGCACGGCGGCGCGCTTCGTCGCGTGAAAGATTGCGTACGCGTAGCAACGCTTCCATCACATTGCCGAGCGCCGTCATATGCGGCCACAGATTGAATTGCTGAAACACCATGCCGACGTTGCGCCGTACGCGATTGATCTCGCCTTGCGACGCTCGCACGCGTTTTCCATTGCGCTCGCTGTAACCGAGCAGTTCGCCTTCGATGCGCACGTCGCCCTGATCGTAGGTTTCGAGCGCGGCGAGGCAGCGCAGCAGCGTGCTCTTGCCCGAGCCCGACGGGCCGATGATGCAGACCACTTCGGAGCGGGCGATCTCGAGATCGACGCCGCGCAGTACTTCGACTTCGCCAAAGCGTTTCTTCAGGTCGCGCACTTCGATCAGCGGCGCGCCGGGCGGCGTATCGAAGGCAGCGGTGGAAGTGGAGGACGGCATGTCGGCGATAGCGTTCATAAGAGGGTCTGGATTCCGTTCATGCCATGAAGCGCGCGATGCGGGTTTCGGCCCACATGCCCGCGCGCGAGGTCAGTTCGACCAGCGCGAGATAGCACACGCACAGCACCAGCAGCGTTTCGACAAAAGCGAAGGTGGCCGAACCGATGCCGGTCAGCACGAACGTGAGCTCGGGGACGGTGACGATCGACAGCACCGCGGTTTCCTTGCTCAGCACGATAATCAGATTGGTCAACGCAGGCACGATCAGCACTAGCATTTGCGGCACCTGAATGCGCAGGACGGCTTGCCAGCGTGTGAGTCCGAGACAGGACGCCGCTTCGAGATGACCGGGTGGCACCGATTGGAAACCGGAGCGGAAGGCTTCGGCGAAATACGCGCTGCCGTAGAGGCCTAAGCCGAGCACACCGGCTGTCATCGGTTCGAGCGTGAGGCCGAAGGACGGGCCGCCGTAGTACAGCAAAAACAGCTGCACCAGAAATGGCGTGCCGCGAAACAGTTCGATATAGAAGCGCAATACGCCGCGCACCCAGCGTCCGCAAAAGAGTTGCAGCACGGCGATGAGAAAGCCGATCAGAATGCCGATTGCGACGCCCGCGGCCCAGGTGTCGAGCGTGGTCGCGAGACCTGCGGCAATCGGCTGCAGATTGTGCGTGATGACGGTGGGGTCGAGCTTTTGCATGGCCTATTTCAATCTCAAGCTCAAGGGAAGTCAGGCGTGCTGCAAACGATATTCGGCGGCATGCGCGACGAGCGCCAGCGTGCCGCAGATCACGAAATAAATCAGCCCGGCCGCGACGTAGGCTTCGAGCGGCCGATAGGTGCTGGCCGCGATGTTCTGCGCAGTGCGCGTCAATTCGGCCACGCCCACCACCGAAATCAGCGACGAAGCCTTGATCAGCAGCACCATTTCATTGACGAGCGAAGGCAGTGTCAATCGGAACGCCTGCGGCACCAGAATGCGCCGCAGCATATCGAACGGTGACAGCCCGAGCATGCGCGCGGCTTCGAGATGACCCGGCGGAATGCTGAGAAAGCCACCGCGCAGAATCTCGGCGATATAGGAAGCGGAACACAGCGACACGGCGCTGATTGCCGCGACGATGGGCGATACGTTGATCCCGGCGAACGGCAGCAGGTAATACACCAGCAGCAGTTGCACCAGCATCGGCACCCCGCGAAAAAAGAACACGTAGGCGCCGCCGAACATGCGTGCCCAGCGCTTCGGGGAGAGACGTGCCGCACACACGCCGATTGCGACGAAGAAACCGATCAGGAGACCCGTCAGCGAAATACCGATGGTGGCGAGTGCCGCATGCAGCAGCAGCGGCAGGCCCTGGAGGAAGACGGTCGTGCTGAACATAAGAGCCGCACTCGCTAGATCAGTGCATCAATAGTTCGGCGCCGGCATCGTTGTAGGCGCATCCATCGCGACACCGAACCACTTTTTCTGCAACGTCGCGAGGCGTCCGTCGTTGTGCATTTTCACGAGCGCGGCGTTGAAGGCATCGGCGAGCGGCTTGCTGTCCGCGTCTTTACGCAGGCAGTAAGCAAAGTACACCTTTGCGCCGAACGGTGGTTGCACTACGGCGAAGGTTTCAGGGCGTTGTTTGGCGACGTACGCGATGTTGGTCATCGAGTTCGCGACCGCCGCGATGCGGCCGGCGGCGAGATCGGCGTAGGCCTGATTGTTGTCGACGTATTCGCGGATTTCAGGCGGCTTCGGCAACGTGGCGACGTAGGTCTTCAACTGATCGAGCTGGGCCGAGCCTTTGCCCGCGCCGACCGTCTTGCCGGCGATATCCGACGATTGCTTGACTGCGGAGTCGTTGGCGCGCTTGAGTAGCGCGTCGGTGGCGTCCGCGATCGGCAGCGTGTACGTGTAGCGTTCCATGCGCGCCTTCGTGACCGTCAGCGGGCCGCCCACCATATCGAACTTGCCGGCTTCGAGACCCGGCAGCACGCTCGGCCATGGCAGGTCGATGAAGCGCACCTTCACGCCCATTTCCTTGCCGACCTCGGCGAACAGATCCTTATTGAAGCCCGCTTGCTGGCCGTTCTCAAGGAAGTCGAACGGCGCGAACTGCATCTCGGTGCCGACCACCAGTTCGCCTGTTTTTTTCACTTTGGCGAGCTGGTCTTCCGCGTGGGCGGTGACGCTTGCCCCGCACAACGCCAGCATGACCAAACGACACTTCCAGCCTGCAAGGATGCTCATGGGATTCTCCGGTTGGCAAAGCGGTGTCGCGCGAAAGCGGTTCGTCAGTAGGGACCGGCGCGAGTCATGCGATGCAGTATATACCGCAGTTTTCGTGCGAAATAAATAAACGTGCGAGTAGAGAAAAGCCCTTACGTAAAGGCGCGCAATGCAACTTGCGGGTACGCTTTTGGCGGTATATACAACTGGAATGCACGAGGCACGCGAGCCTGTCGCGAGTGATTCATCAGCCTCTTTCGTCGGTTGAATTGACCAGCCCTACAGGGAGCAACTCAATGCCCGTGACCCGCATTCCGATCATCGATCTTGCCGGCGTGCGTGCTGGCGACCCGCAGGCTTTGACGCGCGTGGCGCAGGAAATCCGCGAAGCGTGCACGACGATCGGCTTCTTCTACATCGTCAATCACGGCGTGCCGCAAACGGCGATCGATGCAGCCGAACAGGCGGCCCGCACGTTCTTTGCGTTTCCTGTTGAAACGAAGCGGCGCGCGGCGGTCAATCAACGGCATCGCGGTTTCAACGCGCTCGGCGATGCCACCATGTATCAGGCGAAGCGCCCCGACTACAAGGAGTTCTTCAGCATCGGCCTCGAGTTGCCTGAGGATGATCCCGATGTGAAGGCCGGACAGGCGCTGCGAGGGCCGAACAACTGGCCGGATTTCATGCCTGAGTTGCGGCCTGCGCTCTACGGCTATTACGAAGCGGTCGCCGCATGCGGTGCTGACCTGTTGCGTGCCGTGGCCGTGAGTCTCGGCGTCGACGAACATTTCTTCGCACCGCGCTATACGAAGCGGATGCAGCGCACGCAGATGGTCTACTACCCGCCGCAGCCGCCCCAATCGGACGCGGATCAGTTCGGCGTCGCGCCGCATACCGACTACGGCTGCATCACCCTGCTGTGGCAGGATCGGGTGGGCGGCTTGCAGGTGCGCGAGATCGCCAACGATACGTGGGTCGATGCGCCGCCGATCGAGGGCAGCTTCGTGGTGAACGTCGGCGATCTGCTGGCGCGTTGGACCAATGATCGCTTCCGCTCCACCTTGCATCGCGTGATCAATGCGTCGGGGCGCGAGCGCTATTCGATCGCGACGTTCTATGATCCCACTTACGGTGCGATGGTCGATCCGCGCGAACTCGGTACGAGCGATGCCGAACTCAAGTACCAGCCGGTCGCCGCGGGTGACTACATCCTCGGGCGAATCAACGATTCGATGGGATATCGCAAGAAACGGGCGGTTGAAGGAACGCAAGGAACCACTGCATGACAGATAACAGTTTGGCAAACGGCGCGACGAGAGATACAACCCACGGCACGGCGCCGCTTTCCGCGACGCTCGACGCGCTGCGTGCCGCGCTCGGTGTCGACGCGGTGCGCGTTGGCGAGCAGATCGGCGAGCGCGCGATGACCGACTGGACCCGCCACGATCCGACTCGTCCCGCCGCGCTGCTTTTACCGCGCAGCACGGAAGAAGTCTCGCGCGCGCTGGCCATTTGCCACGCAGCGCATCAACCGGTGGTGCCGCAGGGCGGCATGACCGGTCTCGCAGGTGGCGCGATTGCGCGCGCGACCGATATCGCTTTGTCGCTCGAACGTCTCACCGGCGTCGAAGAAATCGACGCCGCGTCGGCCACGCTAACCGTGCGCGCCGGCACGACCTTGCAAACCGCGCAGGAGGCCGCCGCTGAGGCGGGCTTCGAACTCGCCCTCGATCTGGGCGCGCGCGGCTCGTGTCAGATCGGTGGCAATCTGGCGACTAACGCGGGCGGCAATCGCGTGATCCAGTCGGGCACCGCGCGCGATCAGGTGCTCGGCCTCGAAGTCGTGCTCGCCAACGGCGACGTGCTGACTTCGCTCGGCAAGATGGTCAAGAACAATACCGGGTACGACCTCAAACACTGGTTCATCGGTTCGGAAGGCACGCTCGGCGTGATCACGCGCGCGGTGCTGCGGCTCCATCCGCCACGCGCGGCGCGCCACACCGCGCTCGTCGCACTCGACGGTTACGACACCGCCGTGAACTTGCTGCGCCGCCTGGCGACGCACTTTGGCAACGACATCGGCGCGTTCGAGATCATGTGGCCGGATTTCTACGATTTCGGCGTGAAGCTGACGGGCACGCGCTCGCCATTCGCCGACTCCCACCCTCTCTATGCACTGATCGAACACGCGAGCTTCGACGCGAGTGACGACGGCGAACGCTTCTCCGCCGTGCTGACCGAAGCGCTCGATTCAGAAGCGATCCGCGACGCCGTGATCGCGCAATCGGTGGCCGACGTGCGGGCGCTATGGGCGATTCGCGAATGCACGGCGGAGTTTCCGGTGCGGCTGGATCCGATCAACTTCGACGTGAGCTTGCCCATCGGTGAAATCGGCGCTTTCGTCGACCGTTGCCGTGCGGCGCTCGATCAACGCTGGCCGGGCAACGTGTCGTATTTCTTCGGCCATATCGGTGATTCGAATCTGCATGTCACTGTCGACGGACATTCGATTCCCGGCGTCGATCATCACGCGGTGTATGCGTTCGTCTATGAGATGCTGGGGCCGTTGCACGGTTCGGTATCGGCGGAACACGGGATCGGCTTGCTCAAACGCGAGTTCTTGCCGATCTCGCGCTCGCCTGCCGAATTGGCCGCAATGGCCGCCATCAAACATGCGCTGGACCCGCACGGCATTCTGAATCCGGGCAAGTTGTTCTGAACAGGGTGCGCCGCGCGAGTTACCGCGGCGCGTCTTCGGTGCGCACCAGCGGTTCGCGGGCGTAACACGCAGCTACGCCCTGGCAATTTCGTCAATACGCCGCGACGGAGTCTAATCCGGTCGACGTGACCTCGGGTTGCGCAGCGGGTGACGCGAGATAGTCGAGCAGGGCCTTCGCCTCATTCGGATGCTCCGCGCCCACCGGGATGCCTGCGGCATATCGGGTGACGGATTGCACCGACTCAGGAATCTTTCCGACGAACGTCGCGCCCGGCACCGGCAGCAACTCACTGACCTGCTGGAATCCCACGTCGTAGTCGCCATTGGCGACCACCGAGGCGACCGGGGTCTTCGGAATCATCTTTGCTTTGGCTTTCACCTGATCCTCGATGCCGAGCTTCCTGAAGAGCTCGCGCTCGATATAGACACCGCTCGCGCTGTCCGAGTAGGCGATCGATCTGGCATGAAGCAAGGTCTCTTTCAGCGCATCGACCGAGTTGATATCCGGTTTCGGCGCACCGCTACGCACGGCCATACCGATGCGAGAGTCGGCGAGCTCGACGCGCGATCCGGGAATCACTTTGCCTTGCTTGATCAGCTCGTCGAGCGCGTAGCCGACCATGATGACCACGTCCGCATGCTCGCCCCGGTCGAGCCGGTTCGGAATGGCTTCGGGTGATTTGCCCATCGAGGGTCCGAGTATGGTGTCGAGCGTATTGCCTGTCGACGCCGAGAATTTGGGGCCGAGCAGTTTATACGCGGCGGTGAAGCCACCGGAACTCATCACGTGGAGTTCGGCGGCCTCTACGTGTGCCGTTGCAACGGTGCCGGCCAGCAGCCCAGCGGTCAACATGGTCTGAAAGAAGGTTTTCATCCGGATAAACGTGGCAGTCTGATGGGGATAAAGGCGTGATCGGCTCACGAGGCCAGGCGAGCCGACCGTCAACGTGGCGACCCGCCGCCCTTATACATACCACACCTGAACCGGCGCCAGCACAGCGAGCGGCGCGCAACCCGTGCACGCGCCTACGGGATGCTCCAGTCCGACCCGATCGCAACGCTCAACCTCCGTCAATGCGCATTCAGATACCGCGCAATCACCGGATAGACATCCACCGCCGCGTTCTTGCCGAAGATACAGTCGATATGCCCGTAGCCGGGAATCAGATGTCGTTCATATGGCTGCTCGGGGAAGTGCGCGACCAGCATGTCGTAGGTGAGCAGGGTACTCTTCGGCAGATAGGTTTCGTTTTCCTCGCCGTGAATAAAGCCGATCGGCAGGCGCAGGCCGTCCAGGCCCTTCATGCCGTCCGCGCCGCCCAGGTAGACGTCTCTGCCTTCGGCATCGACGACCTTGCCCGCTCGCACCATGGCAGCGAGATGCTTGAAGACGGAGACGTCGTGCACGCCGAGCAGTTCCTGCAGATTCGAATGAAGCGTCTCATTCAGCTGCTCGTGTTCGTAGAGCAGGCCGTAAAGGAAGGTCGCCCGGTGGCAGATCGGGCTGCCACAGCCCTGTTTATGGCTGAGCGGGTAGAGCCGCAACGCTTCATCGAGCAGGTTCTGGGGCCACGACCTGTGCTCCGTAAACGCGGTCAGATCGAGCACGCCGAGATGCTCCATGATGTCCGGGACGTGCAACCCGCACTTGATCTTTTCCAGTGTGCCCGGCACCGGATGCGCAGAGACCTGCGAGATGACCGCCGAGCGCACGCCCTCGAGGCCGTACAGTAAGGACATGGTCAACGCCAACCCACCCATGCAATGGCCCAGCACCTGGATGTCCGGCAGGCCGGTCAACTCCCGCACTTTGGCGACCGCGGCCGGAATGTCCTCACGAGCGACCTTGTCGACATTGGTCGGCACCAGCACGCTCGGCATTTCGATGCTGACGCGCAGATCGACGAGCCACACGTCGTAGCCGGCCGCACAGAGATATTCCACCAGGTTGGTTCCGATCAGATCGGTGGAGTAGATCCGGCTCGACACGCCCGAACCGTGGATCAGCAGCACGGGACGCAACGGTTTGTCGGGCGGTCCGGCGTAGCGCGTGAGTCGGAGCGTGGTCCCGTCGGCTGTGTCGAAGAACACGACTTGCGGCACGGGCGCGCGTAGCGCGCGCTTGAGGCGCGGCTCGGCCTTCGGATCATAAAACTGCAAGGGCGCGGCCACGCCGCCATATTCGGTGAACAGCACGCCCGCGAAAAACTTGCCGAACTTCAGGGTCCATTCAAGGCGCGACGTCAGGTCAGGGGTGTTGGTGACCTCGAGCGTGCGTTGCTGCTTGAGGAAATTCTCAGGCGTAATGATCAGCGTTGCTTTGCCGATCGCCGGCGCATCCGCTTGCGCCGAGTCGCGGAGTTTGGCGTACAGCGTGTTGGTCTGGTCCCATAGATTGATCGGCGACGTACGCGTGATGATTTTCTGTCCGGTCAGGTAGTACGTCTTGCCTTCCGTGGAGTTGAGCGTCATGCGGTAATTCATGTTGCGCTCGTCCACGTCCGATTCGTTGACCACGAACAGATTGAAGGTGCCGTCCGTGATCGTCATCGGTTGCGCGGAGAGCGCGGGGCAGGTCAGCGTGCCCGTAGTGTGGGCCAGATGTTGCGGATTGCTCAGCATATCGGCCAGATCGTCCGATTCCACAGTCAGTGTGAATTCGATCGGACTGGCAGCGGCTTCGCCCGCCACGATCGGTGTATAAGTGCCGATCATCGTTTCGGTGAAGCGCAGGCCGATCTTCTCGGGCGTGGGCGTAGCGGCCGTGCCCTTGGCCTCGTAATCGATGTTCCAGCCTCGCGCGTTGGCGAGCAGCGCACAGTTGCGTTCCGCCAGCGCGGAAATCGTCAGCAGCGGATTGACGCCGAGCGACATCGGCATGACCGCGCCGTCCATTACATATAGGCCTTCGTGCACCGCATTTCCGCTCGTGCCGCTGAAGACTCGACCCTCATGGTCGACGACGCCACGCGCCGCGTCCTCGCCCATCCCGCAGCCGCCGAGCGGATGCACGGTGACAATCTGGTTGCCGAGCAATCTGGTCGAAATCGGGTTGCGCATGTATTTGCCGCCGAGCGGAGCCTGCGCCTTCTCGAGCGTCTCTTCGACGGTCTGGAAGATCGGTTGCTTGCCGGCGTTCGGCCAGGCGATGCGCGGCCGGCCTTTGTCGTTCACGCTGATCTGGCCGCTTTCGTCGTCATGCGCCATCACCAGATAGGTTTGCGTGTGATTGAGCGCGCCGTGATAGGGGCCGCGCAGGAAACTCTCGACCACGCGCGCATCGTAGCCGAGCGGTTCTCCGGCGGCGCGCGGCGTGGGAATGTCGACGCCTTCGAACGGCGCGGCGCCGCCGAGCAGGGCGACCAGCGCGGCGCCGACCGGCCCGGCGAGCGAACCCTCTTCGATCACGAAGCCGTCTGTCACGTTAGCGGTGTTGCGATGGTCGATGATGCCGGTAATCGTCGGCCCGACCGGTGGGATGTCACCCTTCTCGTGGGCACCCCAGCCGACGCCGTTGATCACCTCCTCGGTGTTGTACGCGAAGGCCAGTACGTCGCCGTTACCGGTGAAGTGCTGGCCGACCATGTCCGACACGTTCAGCCCTTCCTTGCGCGAGCGCAACAGCAGGGCGGTCGAACCGATCGTGCCGGCCGACATGATGACGACGTCGGCGCTCACGAACAGATCGGGCGCGTCATAACTCTCGCGGCCCAGCTTCACTTCCTGAAAGCGCACGATCCACTTTTGTGTGCCTGTGTCGCGCAACACCGAATGCACCGCGGCGCCCGTGAAAATATGGGCGCCGTGCGCGACCGCATCGGGCAGATAGTTCATGTGCGTCGAATTTTTCGCGTCGTAGTTGCACCCCGAGTTGCAATCGCCGCATCCCACACAGGCTTTCTGCTCGACGCCCGCAGCGTTGATGCGGTCCTCGAAAGTGACCGTGACCGGCGGCGGATAAAAGCGATCTTCCATGCCGAGCGCCTGTGCGGATTTTTTGAGCGCCTGCAGTTTCGGCAACTGCAAAAAATCGCCGGACACCGCCGACGGCTGCAGCATGGCGCGAGCCAGTTCGTAGCCCTTGTCGCGTCCCGCCTTGTCGGCGCGGAGCGCCTCGGGCCAGCGGTCGTCGTCCCATAAGCGCGGTTCGGCTTCGAGCGCGACATTGGCATTGATCAGCGACGTGCCGCCCAATCCGCAGCCCACCACCGCATTCACGTATTCATTCACATGCACTTCGAGCAGCGCGAGCGGCGAGCCGATTTGCGCGAGAGCGGTGTTGTATTGCATCTGCGCGGCGCCTTCGAGCGGCGTGCGCGGATAGTCGCCGGCCATGAATTCGCGCCCGCGTTCCAGAACGCAGACGTTTCTGCCGGCACGCGCCATACGGCTCGCGGCGATCGCCCCGCCATATCCCGATCCCACCACCACCACGTCGTAATGCGACTGCATTGCTGTCAGGGCGCTCGATAAGCGGTTCATTCAGACCACCTCGTCAGGAAGGGGATGCCGGGTAGGGGAACCCGGACTTCGGAAGGAAGACGGTGTGCGGCTGCGGCTTTTTTATCGTAGGCGGTGCGCGATGACAAAAAAAGGCGCATCGTACGTGACGCGCGACGCTTGCGTGGGGCGTGCCCGATTTCCGGGAAGGGGAAAAAACCGCCGTCGGCCGACGCCGGTCTGTCAATGCGCTTTTAGGCGGCTACTTCATTCATTTCGCTGTCGCTCGATTCGGCGGCGAGCAGGTTCAAGGCGATCAGAATCGCCGCGCGGTTGTCGAGATCGATCTCGATGCCGAGCACGTCGATCAGCCAGCGGCCGATCTTGGTATTGGAAAATTCGTCGGCCCCGGCCGTCTTTTTCATGGTGACGCCAAGTTTGACGGCGCGATAGTGATAAGAGGGCACACGATGCTGAGCAGCGACTGCCGACAGGCCGCCTTTTCCTTCCGAGCACCAGCCGAGGCTGCCGGCCAGCACGATGCGCTCCGGCTCGTCGAGGCTGTCGATAAAAGCCCGTGCCGCGAGCCGCACGCGTTGTTCGTCGAGGCCGTATTGCAGCAATACGCTTTCGACCGGGTCTTCCAGCGCTTGCGCGTGCAGATCGATTTCCTGCGCCATGCCTTCGTTTTCCATCGACACGTTGCGCTGATGGCCAGCGCTGCGCAGACAGTCGATCAGGTAACGGCGAAAATACGCGCACAGTGCGTAGCCGTTGGACGGCGCGCTGTCGGCGCAGGCATTCGTTTCCGTGTGGCCGGGCGCGAGGCGCAGTACTTTCGCGTAGATGAACTGCGCGACCAGTTCTTCCTTGTCTTCGCCGAGCGCCTGCAATTCAAGCGGGTGGTAGGTGCGCAGCGCCCGCTTGACCAGATCGACCATCGACACCATTTCGTCGGCGGACAACTGGGTACGCCGACGCC
Organism: Burkholderia sp. OK233; assembly: GCF_900230185.1. Taxonomy (GTDB): domain Bacteria; phylum Pseudomonadota; class Gammaproteobacteria; order Burkholderiales; family Burkholderiaceae; genus Paraburkholderia. Next base: position 4,393,251 of record NZ_OCSR01000002.1, on the reverse strand, counting down.
ACAGGTCGGGCAGGATCGCATCGTCGAGATTGCGGACGAACGCGTGGCTCGGAACTGCGCCCATGAAAACCTCCATAAAGGGTTAGGCGATGAGCGCGGGGAGCCTCGACTGCAGGCAAAGAAGGGGGTGCTGGAACTTTTGAGCCGCGCTGGAATGTGAAGCCAGTATGGTTTCCGGCGGGCGCTTCGCCTATATGGATTAAGTGGTAGCTGATGGGTAAACTGCCGGGTAAACCATCCGCGCGTCTATCTGTTTGCCGTCTGATGGCCGTGCACTGCACCAAAAGGCTGCAGCGCACGGTGGAGCACCGCAACACCTGATGCAGCAACTCTCGCGCAGCACGTCAGGCCCGCCGTGCCTGCGTCGCTGAGCTTGCGTCCTACGCCATCGAATCTGCCGTGCCGACGAGGAGACCGCATGATGCGGGCCGATCCAATCCAGCGTGCAATCGACGAAGACCTCGTGCGCGTGCTGTACGCGCAAGATCCCATCGCCTTCTTTTCGCACTGGTTCTCGATCGCGGTGCTGGTGGCGATCTACTGGCCGAACGTGCCGTCGCCGCCGCTGTTCATCGCGTGTTTCGGGTTTTATGCGGCTGCCAATTGCGGTGGCCTGGCACTGTGGATCTGCAATCGACGCTACCCGCACCTCGTGACGCCGCGCGGCTGGATCAACCTGCATGCGCTGCGCGGCGTGCTGCTGTACAGCGCGCCGGGGCTTGCGGTGTGGTTCGCGTTCCAGAGCCCGCAAGCCGATTTGCCGCTGCTGCACACTGTGATGCTCGTTACGCTGGCGGCCGGCGTGTTCATGTCGAACGGCTTCGATCTGTTGAACTTTTCGACCGCGATTCCGTTTCTGCTGTTTCCGGCGATCGTGCTGCATTTCGGCACGCACACGTTCGACCGCACCATTCTCGCAATCGTCCTCGCGTTCTTCTTCTGCGCGATCAACGTCTATGCGCTGAGTTATCGCAAGCTCTTTCAGCAGGTCGTGCAGGCGCGCGTCGATCAGCAGTATCTGGCGGAGTCGCTGGCGGCGCAAAAGCGTGTCGCCGAAGAAGCCAGCCTCGCCAAAACGCGATTTTTTGCGGCCGCGAGCCACGATTTGCGCCAGCCGCTGCATGCGATCGGATTGCTGGCGGCTTCGCTCAACGACACGGCGGCGACGCCCGTGCAGCATGCCAGGACGGCCCAGCACATCGTTTATAACGTCGAGGCGTTGAATCAGCTGTTCAACCAGGTGCTCGATCTCGCCAGGCTCGAAAGCGGCGTGACACAGGTGATCCGCTTGCACTTCCGGTTGTCGGAACTGTTCGAGCGGGTCGGCAGCCAGTACCGTCCGCAGGCCGCGGCCAAGGGGCTGGCGCTGCGGATCGCGCCGTCCTCGGTGGTCCTGCATGACGATCCGGTGCTGCTCGAACGTGTGCTGAGCAATCTGCTCTCGAATGCGGTGCGCTATACCGAGGAAGGCGCGATCTGGGTGGGCTATCGCCGCGCGGGGCGTCGTTCGGGCGGCTTTATCGAGGTGCGTGATTCCGGCATCGGCATTCCGGCCGAGGAACACGAGCGCATCTTCGAAGAGTTCTACCAGGTTGCCAATCCGCAGCGCGACGCGCGTCAAGGGCACGGTTTGGGCTTGCCGACGGTGAAGCGCCTGGTTGAAATGCTCGGCGGCGAATTGCAACTGCGCTCGGCGCCGGGCCGGGGCTCGGTGTTCCGCTTTCCGGTGCAGGCGGGCGACGCCGGCGGAATTGTCGCGAGCCTGAACGAGGCGGTGGCGGGCGGGCCGTCGGCGCAGGGGCGGCGCGTGCTGTGCATCGACGACGAACCATCGATTCTCGAAGGCCTCACCAGTTTGCTGGGGCGCTGGGGTTGCATCGTGCGTGGCGCACGCGACGAGGTCGACGCGCTCGTCGCGCTGGAAGACGGCTTCGTGCCGGACGCCGTGTTATGTGATTACCAGCTGGCCAATCACCGAACCGGAGCGCAAGCGCTGTCCGCCGTGCGCAACGTGCTCGGGCGGGCGGGCCACGATGGTGTGGTGACCTTGCTGATCACGGGCGATATGGCGTCGGCCGAACTGGCGGTGCTGGCCCTGCAAGGCATTCCGGTGCTGCACAAACCGGTTACGCCGGCGCGTTTGCGGCGCACCCTGGAAATGCTTTGGCAGCAGGCGGAACTGGATAAGGGGCGGGCGGCGTGAAGAGTGACGTGAAGGGCGGCATGAACGCCGCCCGTTGATCCGTTATTACAGGGTTTTCCCGGCCTCGAGCCAGCCGTTGATCACGGCGATCGCCGTGGACCGGTTGTGCACGCCAAGCGCGCGGAAGATCACGGACAGATGCACCTTGACCGTCCCTTCCGCGACGCCCAACTCACGCGCGATCATCTTGTTGGTCCAGCCACGATGCACCAGCCGCATGATGTCCTGCTGTCGCGGCGACAGGTTCTCCAGCAGATGTTGCTGGTGCGGCTGCAGCGCCTGGATTTGCGTGATCGGTTCCGTGAGCGCGGCGCCGCCTTGAGTCGGGGCGTGCCCGGCGTCATGGGCGGCAAGCTCGACGGGCGCTTCGGCGCGCGCGGGTGCGGGTGCGGCTTGCGTCTCGCGCGAGCCCAGCAGGCTGAGCGCCTCCATCGGCACATAAGCGCCGCCCGATAACACCAGCTCGATCGCCTTGAGCATGACGCTGGCGGGTTGCCGCTTGGGCACGAAGCCGAGCGCTCCGGCGGCCAGCACCGCGCGCATTTCGTCGGGCGATTCTTCGGCGGAGAGCACGACGACCGGCAACGCCGGGTTCGCCTTCAACAGCACTTCAAGCGACGACGCGCCGGTCATGCCTGGCATATGCAGATCGACGATGGCGAGGTCGTGGTCGGCGTCAGGCCGCGCGGCGGCGGCGAGGGATTCCCAGCTATCGGCTTCGTCGAATTGCGCGTCGGGATCGAGCCCGCGCAATAGTCCTTTGACGCCTTGCCGGATCAGTTCATGGTCGTCGGCCACAAGAAACTTCATGATGTCTCCGCGAGTCGGGACTGCGCGTTGTGGACTGCCACGGTCGTGCTTCTGGCTCTACTTCCCGTTTTACTTCTATTCTCGATTCGCGTCATTGCCGGCTACCCCGCGATCATATGCCGATCGGTGGTGCGGCGCGCCTTCCGGTTGGCCGCACAAATGAATATCTATTTATATGATCGCCGGCTGGTTCGATGCACCAGCATTATGTGTAAGGTAGGTCTCCCGCGCATAGGTTCCGGCTTGTTACGAAGACGAGCCGCACGGCGCAATTTTTGAAGCCGTCCACGCGGGAATCCGCAGGTTATGCGCACCAGATGAAATTACGCAAGCGCATGATCTACTTGATTGCAAATAACGTCGCATTCATCAGAAGCTTGAATGCGAAGCCGAGCGACATCGCCGAGGCTACGCCAAAGCACCATAGCGCGACGAACCACAGCCAGCCGGGCAGCTGGCACCCCGGCGTTTGAGACGCGCCGTGTACCGCGCTGTCGCCCGCGTCCTTAGTGATAGTGATGTTGGTCGCCATGACGCACCTTGCCACGAAATACCCAATAACCCATCGTCGTATAAGCGATGATGACCGGCAGAATCACTGCTGCGCCGACTAGCGTGAACATCTGGCTCGAGCGCGGCGCAGCGGCTTCCCAGAGCGTCATGCTCGACGGAATCGCATAAGGCCACAGGCTCACCAGCAGCCCGGCATAACCGAGCAGCACCAGCAGCAGCGCCAGCACGAACGGCGTGTTGTGATGCCGCGCACGCACCGCGCGATGCATGAAGAACGCGCAGATCGCCACGAGGAATGGCACCGGCAGCAGACGGTAGAACAGATTGTCGTGGAACCAGCGTTGCGCGATATTCGGATCTTGCAGCGGCGTCCACAGGCTGACCATTGCAATGAACCCGAGCAGCACCAGCGTTAGCGGCCACACCACGCGATGCAGGCGGCGTTGCAGATCGCCTTCGGTTTTTGCGACCAGCCAGCAGCAGCCGAGCAACGCGTAGGTGATAACCAGACCGAGGCCCGTCAGCAGACTGAACGGCGTGAGCCAGCCGAAGGCGTCGCCCGCATAGCCGCCGTCGATCACCGGGATGCCTTGCAGGAACGCGCCCAGCACAATGCCCTGAAAGAACGTCGCACCCGCCGAACCGCCGATGAACGCCAGATCCCACAGATGTTTCGTGCGCTTGGCCTTGGCGCGAATCTCGAACGACACGCCGCGGAAAATCAGGCAGACGAGCATGAAGATCAGCGGCAGATACAACGCGGACAGCACGGTCGAGTAGACCACCGGAAACACCGCAAACAGCGCGGCGCCGCCGAGTACCAGCCAGGTTTCGTTGCCGTCCCACACGGGCGCGACGGTGTTCATCATCAGGTCGCGTTCTTTCTCATCGGGAAAGAACGGGAAGACGATGCCGATGCCCAGATCGAAGCCGTCCAGCACCACGTACATGAATAGGCCCAGCGCAATGATCGCGGCCCATGCTACGGTTACGTCCATTTTCTTTCTCGCTTGCGGGAAGTGAAGCAGTGAACTCAGGCGGCGTCGATCATGTGATCGGCGGCGGACAGCGGGCGGCGTGCGGTCTGATTTGGCATGTGCTCAGGTACGCCGTGCGGCGTCTGCCCTGGCAATGCCGGACCCGCGCGCATCAGCTTGAGCATGTAGTAGATGCCGGTGCCGAACACGAGGAAGTAGACGACCACGAAGGCCATCAGCGAGATGCCGACCTGCTGCGTGGTGAGCGGCGACACAGCCTGCGAGGTGCGCATCACGCCGTACACCACCCACGGCTGACGGCCTGCTTCGGTGGTGACCCAACCCGCCAGCAGCGTGATGAAGCCGGTCGGACCCATTGCCACGGCGACGCGCTGGAACCACTTCGCTTCGAACAGACGTTCGCGGCGGCGCAGTGCCCATGCGGCCAGCGACATCAGGATCATCAGCACGCCGAGTCCGGCCATGATGCGAAAGCTCCAGAACACCACCGTCGAGTTCGGTCGGTCTTGCGGCGGGAATTCCTTCAGGCCGCGAATTTCGCCGTCCCAGCTATGCGTGAGGATCAGGCTGCCGAGGTGCGGAATCGACACGGCATAACGCGTGGTCTCAGCCTGCATATCCGGAATGCCGAACAGGTTCAGCGCGGTGCCGCCTTTCTCGGTTTCCCACAGACCTTCGATCGCGGCGATCTTGGCCGGCTGATATTTACGCGTGTTCAAGCCGTGCTGATCGCCGACGAATGCCTGGATCGGCGTGAGGATCAGGAGCAGCCAGAGCGCCATCGAAAACATTTTCTTCGCTGCGGGGTCGCGCCGTCCGCGCAGCAGATGCCATGCGCCCACCGCCGACACCACCAGCCCCGCGACGATGAACGCCGCCAGCGCCATATGCGCGAGCCGGTACGGAAACGACGGATTGAAAATGATCTTGAACCAGTCGAGCGGCACGACATGGCCGTCCACGACTTCAAAGCCTTGCGGCGTTTGCATCCAGCTATTGGACGCGAGAATCCAGAAGGTCGAGATCAGCGTGCCGATCGCCACCATCAGCGTGGCGCCGAAGTGGGCGCGCGGACTCACGCGCTGCCAGCCGAACAGCATGATGCCGAGGAAGCCCGCTTCGAGGAAGAACGCGGTCATGACTTCGTACATCAACAACGGTCCGGTAATGGGGCCGGCGAAACTGGAGAAGCCCGACCAGTTGGTGCCGAACTGATAGCTCATCACGACGCCGGAGACGACGCCCATACCGAAGGCGACTGCGAAGATCTTCGACCAGAACAGGCAAAGATCTTTGTAGTACGCCTTGCCGGTTTTCAGCCAGCGCCATTCGAGTACGGCGATGAAGCTGGCGAGGCCGATGCTAAGCGCCGGGAAAACAATGTGAAACGAGACGGTGAACGCAAACTGAATGCGGGCGAGATCGAAGGCCGAAATTGCGGAGTTCATGAGCGTGAAGTGCTTTAGGTGCGTCATGCCCGGAGGCGGACTACGCGCGTCGACCGTTGTCGGTGCGCACTGCGCTGGGCAGATGGCGCAAGAGTAGGGGATGACTGCAATTTTTGCTGCAATGCGACGTGCGTCAAAAAACCACGTTGTTTTGCGCGTATTTTCGTTTTTGAGACAGCAAAGCCTTGATAGGTATCAAGTTTTCCTTAGTACGTCCTTGCGTGCGTCTCTCATGGTCTGCGCGGAACTGCGGCAATAGACCGCGCTGCAACAACGCCGCCAGACGCCTTCGCAACTGATTGCGCTGGCCTGGTGTTTCTCGCAATTTGCTTGACTTCGATATTTCCTGAGCATAAAGTTTTATACATGTGCAGGAATTAACGGCCGTGGTCCGCCATCGGTCAATCAGGAGACAACCTTGCTCAATCTCACGCCCGGTTCGCTCGCGGGGCTCCGCATCGTCGATCTGTCACGCGTGCTCGGTGGCCCGTATTGCACGCAAATCCTCGCCGATCACGGCGCCGAGGTGATCAAGGTCGAACCGCCGAATGGCGACGAAACGCGCACGTGGGGTCCGCCGTTTGACGGTGACACGGCGTCGTATTTCGTCGGCGTGAATCGCAACAAGCTCGGCGTGTCGCTCGATCTGACGCAGGCGCCGGACCGCCAGAAACTGCTAGCGCTGCTCGACACGGCGGACGTGCTCGTCGAAAACTTCAAGATCGGCACCCTGGAGCGTTGGGGCCTCGGCTACGACACGTTGCAGGCGCGTTTTCCGCGCCTCGTACTTTGCCGCGTGTCCGGTTTCGGTGCGGACGGGCCGCTCGGCGCATTGCCCGGCTATGACGCTGCCGTACAGGCGCTGACCGGTTTGATGAGCGTGAATGGTGAAGCGGGCGGTGCGCCGTTGCGCATCGGCGTGCCGATCGTCGATCTGGTCACCGGGCTGAACGCGGCGCTTGGCGTTCTGATGGCGCTGCGCGAACGCGAGACGAGCGGGCGTGGTCAGTTCGTCGAATCGACGTTGTTCGACAGTGCGCTGTCGATCCTGCATCCGCATACGCCGAACTGGTTCTACTCAGGCAAGGAGCCGCAACGCAGCGGCAATGCGCATCCGAACATCACGCCGTACGACATGTTTCATACGGGCAGCGTCGATATTTTTCTGGCGGTCGGCAACAACTCGCAGTTCGCGGGACTGTGCGCCGTGATTGATGCGCAGTCGCTCGTCGACGATCCGCGTTTTGCCAGTAACAAGGAGCGCAGCGCGCATCGCCGTGAATTGCGTGCCGAACTCGAGAAGCACTTTGCGTTATGGGAAGGCGAGTTGCTCGCCGACACGCTTATCAGGCGTGGCGTGCCGTGTGCGCCGGTGCTCGGTCTGGGTGCGGCGCTGGAACATCCGCATACAGCGCATCGCGGTATGCGCGTGGAGATCGGCACGTACAAGGGCATTGCGTCGCCGATCAAGCTGAGCCGCACGCCGGCCAGTTACCGCAGCGCACCGCCGGCGCTCAACGAGCACGCCGAGCAGGTCTTCGGCAAGCGGCCCGCGGACGACTGACGTTTTCGCTTCGCCTCGATAAATCCCGTCGATATAACCAGGAGCGGCCGCGTGCCGCCAAGGAGACAGCATGTGCACGAACCGCGCAGGACGACGCTCGCCGTCGGGTTTTACGTCCCGTTTCATGGGGCTCGTTGAATGGACGTCCAGCACGCACGGAGCCGCACAATGCTCGCGCTGATCGGCACGGTCGCCATCGTCGCGCTGTTCGGGCTGATCATCACGAAGCGCCTTTCGCCGCTGGTCGCGCTGATCATCGTGCCGATCGTGGCGGCGCTCGTTGCCGGCTTCGGGCTTTCGACGGGCAAGTACATCGTGCACGGCGTGCAGAACATCGGGCCGGTGGCCGGCATGTTCGTGTTCGCGATTCTGTTCTTCGGCATCCTGACGGATGCGGGCATGCTCGATCCGATCATCAACGGCGTATTGCGCGTGGTCGGCTGCCATCCGACGCGCATTGTGATGGGCTCGGCTTTGCTCGCGCTGCTGATTCACCTCGACGGTTCCGGTGCGGTGACGTTCCTTGTCACGTTGCCCGCGATGCTGCCGCTCTACACGCGTCTTGGCATCGACAAGCGGATTCTCGCGTGCGTGGCGTCGATGGCGGCGGGCGTCAATTTTCTGCCGTGGGTGGGGCCGATGCTGCGGGCCTCGGCGGCCTTGCACATTCCGGGCACGGTGATTTTCTATCCGATGATTCCGGTGCAGATCGTCGGTCTGATTTTTGTGTTCGGCACCGCGTACGTGCTCGGCAAGCGCGAAGAAAAGCGCCTCGGTCTCGATCGCGCGAGTGCTGCAGCGGTCGCCGCGATGACGCGCGAACTCACGCCGGAAGAACAGGCGCTGCGCCGCCCCGGCCGCTTCTGGATCAACCTCGCGTTGACGCTGGTCGTACTGGTCACGCTGGTGTCGGGCATCGTCGATCCGATGGTGATGTTCATGCTCGGCACGGTTGCCGCGTTGATCATCAACTATCCCGACGTCAAACAGCAGCGCGAGCGAATCGACGCGCACGCCAAAGCCGCGCTGATGATGGCGAGCGTGCTGCTCGCGGCGGGCGCGTTCACCGGCATCATGTCCGGCACCGGCATGCTCACCGCGATGGCGCAGGTGGTGGTGCAGCACGTGCCGGTCGAACACGCGCGCCATATGCCGTTCGTGCTCGGGTTCGTCTCGATGCCTTTGAGTCTGCTGTTCGATCCCGATTCGTTTTACTTCGGCATTCTGCCGGTGCTGGCCGAGAGCGGGAAGATTCTCGGCGTGCCGCCGGTGCAGATGGCACAGGCCGCCTTGCTCGGTCAGATGACGACCGGTTTTCCGGTCAGCCCGCTCACGCCCGCGACGTTTCTGATCGTTGGCCTGACCGGCGTCGAACTTGCCGAGCATCAGAAATTCACGATTCCCTTTCTCTTCGCCGCCACGATCATCATGGTGTTGACCGCGGTGCTGGTCGGCGTGTTTCCGCTTTGAGTGCGCTTTGCATGTGTTTGGCGAGGCGCAGGTAACCCTGGACATTGACATGAATTTCGATCTCACCGAAGACCAGCAATCGATCCAGGCCGCGATCGAAAAGCTTTGCGAAAAATACGACGACGAGTATTGGCTCGCTCGCGATCGCGACGGTGGTTTTCCACACGACTTCCACCGCACGCTGGCCGATGCCGGCTGGCTCGGTATCGCGATGTCGCCGGAATACGGCGGTTCCGGTCTCGGCATGACCGAGGCCGCGCTCATGATGCGCACGATCAGTGGATCGGGCGCAGGCCTGTCGGGGGCCTCCGCGGTGCATATGAACATCTTCGGGTTGAACCCGGTGCAGGTGTTTGGCAGCGAGGCGCAGAAGCGCCGCTTTTTGCCGCCGCTGATCGAAGGGCGCGACAAGGCCTGCTTCGCGGTGACCGAACCGGACGCCGGGCTCGACACCACGCATCTGAAGACCCAGGCCGTGCGCGATGGCGACCACTACGTGCTGACGGGACGCAAGATCTGGATCTCCACGGCCCAGGTCGCAAGCAAGATGCTGATCATCGCGCGTACCACGCCGCTCGAGCAGGCCGCCAAACCGACCGACGGTCTCACGCTGTTCTACACCGACCTCGACCGCGAGCGGGTGGAAGTGCGCGAGATCGAAAAGATGGGCCGCAAGGCGGTCGATTCGAACATGCTGTTCATCGACAATCTGCGCGTACCGGTCGAGGATCGCATCGGCGACGAAGGCGCGGGCTTTCGCTATTTGTTGCACGGCCTGAATCCCGAGCGCATCCTGATTGCCGCCGAAGCCATCGGTCTCGGTCAGGTGGCGTTGAAACGCGCAACGCAGTATGCGAAGGAGCGTGTGGTATTTGGCCGGCCGATCGGCCAGAACCAGGCGATTCAGCATCCACTCGCCCAGGCGTGGATGCAGCTCGAAGCGGCCAACCTGATGGTGTTCAAAGCCGCTTCGCTCTACGACGCCGGCCAGCCCTGCGGCGCCGAAGCCAACGCGGCCAAGTACCTCGCTGCGGAAGCCGCGTTCCAGTCGTGCCAGACGGCGATCGCCACGCTCGGCGGGATGGGCTACGCGAAGGAATATCACGTCGAACGCTATCTGCGGGAGTGTATGATTCCGAGGCTCGCACCCGTGAGCCCGCAGATGATCATGTGTTTCATCGCGGAGAAAGTGCTGGGCCTGCCGAAGTCGTACTGAGCGTTTCTCTTCATCGCCATGGATGTCAAACTCGTTGCCCGCACGCTAGACCTGTTCGAATTGTTCGCCGCCGAGCAACGGCCGCTGCCGCTCACTGAACTCGCGCGTTTGCTGAACGTGCCAGTGTCGAGCTGTCTCGCGCTCGCTCGCACGCTGGTGAGCCGAGGCTATCTGTACGAGGTCAGAAAGCGCGGTGGCTACTATCCAACGCGTCGCCTGCAATTACTCGCCAGCGCCATCAACGCGGTCGACCCGATTGTGGAGATGGTCCATCCGCGGCTCGTCGAATTACGCGACGCGAGTGGCGAGACGGCGGTGCTTGGCAAGATTCACGGCACGGCCGTGGTGTATCTCGACGTGGTCGAATCGACCAAGGCCATCCGCTACACGCGTGCGCCCGGCGAGTTGCGGCCCTTGCACGCGAACTCGATCGGCAAGGCAATTTTCGGTGAACTCGACGCCGCCGCGCAGCAATCACTCGGGGCGCAACTGTCGTTCGAACACTTCACAGCTGCGACCGTTGCCGATCTTCCCGCGCTCGTCGCGCAAGCAGCGGTTGCGAAGGCTAAGGGCTGGAGTGCCAATCTCGGTGAGAGCGCGCCGGAGTTGTCGGCGATCGCGGTGGCAGTGACGATTGGCGGGGACCTGTACGGTCTTTCGGTTGTGGGGCCGACCGAGCGCATTCAGAAAGAGCAGAAGGCCCATGCGATCGAATTGATGCGCGTAAAGCAGGTGATCGAAGCGCAGGAACAGCAGGAGCCGCAGGAATAAACGACGCGTGGGCGCAAGTTTCAACCCCGCCAAGTTTCAACGCTGCGACTGAAGGCTGCGACTCAAGGCTGCGACTGAAGGCTGCGACCCAAGGCTGCGAAAGATCACCTCCGCAAGAATCGCCTCTGCGACGACTCAACACCACGGGTACGCCGGCTACGCGATTGAGATAAACAACTGCTTGCCACACGCCGCCGCGTATCTGCGCAACGTGTCGATAGAAGGCGAGTGCTGCCCGGACGCAAGTGCCCGTTCCAGCCGGGTGATGGCCGGAGCTTTCGTGCCCATGCGCTCGGCGACTTGCGCCTGAGTCAGGCCGGCTTCGCGGCGCGCGGCGAGCATCTGGTCGAGCAGCGCGAATTCTTCGCGGTTCAGCCGCTCGTATTCGGCGCGTACTTCGGGGTCGGCGAGCGCCCGCTCGCGCATTGCCTTATAGGTTGCCATTTCTGATCTCCAGCAGTCTTTTGCGCGCCACGTCCAGTTCGTTACGCGGCGTTTGTTGCGACTTCTTCACGAAGCTGTGAAGCATGACGATTTTCCGTTCCACGATCGAGCAGTAGAACACTCTGGCGATGCCCTCCGCGCCTTTGAGGCGCATTTCGAACAAGCCCCCACCCATTGATGCAGTGTGCGGCTCGCCGAGATTCGGCCCATATTTCTCCATGCGATCGGCCAGCGCGATGAAGCGTGCAAGCAGCGTTTTCGGCAAGGAGGCAACGTTCACTTTGACCTTTTCGTTGTAGAAGTCGATCGTAAATGCCATTGGAGTCAATGATAACAAATATGTTATTTACGCACAAGCAACTCACCTTGCAGTTTGTTGCTGTAAGTCAGCAAAAACTGGGAGCATTACCTGGCAGGAAATCGAACGACAGGAAGAGGGCGAAAGCAGGACCGCGATGAGCGGTTACAACGGCGTTGGCGCAACCAGGTGTTCGGTAGGGTTGATTCGTGCGGGACGCGATATCGGGCGCGGCACGGCGGAGGTCTTCCTTCTCAAGGCTTGACTGAACAGGAGTAACGCATCAAGGGCTACTCGTCACCAACAGACAATAACGCCGTTCGTGCCGACTTTCTATTAGCCGGTTAGCTAGCCAACAGGCTAGTTTGCTTCTACCATGCAAGCAGCCAGGCGGCGGCTCCTTCAGCGTCATTGCATGCTCGAATGGATGAGCGCCGCGTCGCCATCCTGTTTCATTCCTGATAGTCATTTCGAATACCACGTGAGCCGACCGGTTCTTCGTGTGCCCGTCATCAAAATGCGTTGCAGGCCGTGTCATGCTTGAGCAAGCGTCTCATCGTGCATCGACTGGTCGTTTCCCTCGCATGCTCCACTCACGCGCGTCGAGTTCGTCCTGCATTCGCTGTTAACGGTTTTCGTTGGGCGGCACGGCTTGTGCTGCCCGACCGGTTTGAGCGGCACGCTTCATCCACCTGCCGGCGACGGCAGACTTCATCCAAAGGAGTCGACAGATGAGCACGATCACCACGAAAGACGGTACGGAAATTTTCTACAAGGATTGGGGCAAAGGGCGCCCAGTTGTCTTCTCGCACGGCTGGCCGTTGTCCGCGGACGCCTGGGACGCGCAGATGCTGTTCCTCGGCAGCAAAGGGTTTCGCGTGATCGCGCACGACCGGCGCAGCCATGGCCGTTCGGCGCAGACGTGGGACGGCAATGACATGGATACCTATGCCGACGATCTCGCCGCGCTGATCGAGCACCTCGACCTGCAGGACGCCACGATGGTCGGCCATTCGACCGGCGGCGGCGAAGTCGCGCACTACATCGGCCGTCACGGTACGAAACGTGTGGCGAAGGCTGTGCTGATCGGCGCGGTGCCGCCGCTGATGCTCAAGACAGAGGGCAATCCCGAGGGCACGCCAATCGACGTGTTCGACGGCATCCGCAAGGGTGTCGAGGCGGATCGCTCGCAGTTCTTCAAGGATCTGGCGTTGCCGTTTTACGGTTACAACCGTCCGAACGCAAAGGTGTCGCAAGGCGTGATCGATTCGTTCTGGGCACAAGGCATGGTCGGATCGATCAAGGGCTTGTACGACTGCATCAAGCAGTTCTCCGAAGTCGACTACACGGAAGACCTGAAGAAGATCGACGTGCCGACTCTGGTATTGCATGGCGACGACGACCAGATCGTGCCGATTGATGCCGCAGGCCGCAAGACGGCGAAGATCGTGAAGAACGCCACGCTCAAGGTCTACCCGGGCGGGCAGCACGGCATGTGCACGGTGGAGGCGGATAAGGTGAATGCCGATCTACTGGAGTTCATCGGCTCGTAATGTGCTGACGTAGCGACTGCGGCTGGCGAGGGGCGATTATCCCGCGCTGGCCGCACCCGTACCCGCGTACGATGGCCGCCGCTCAGGCAGTTGGCCAGCCGATGCGCGCCGCTCGGCGCAACGTCGAGCGAACCACCAACCGGTGGAACGGAGCGATGGCGAGGATATAAAAACGCCCAAGCCCGTTGTGGCAGTGCACGACCGTGGACAGAATCAGATAGCGCGCGCTGCCCTCGTGCGTATCGCGCGTTTGCTGCAATACCGAAAGCCGGAAGTCTAGATGGCTGTCGTTCTCGCCGAGAATGATCTCGCGTGCGCTGCGCGTGTAGATTCGGAAGATGTCGACCCGATCCCTTGAGCCGGGTGGATTCGCCATGCGCAACTGCTTCGACGTCTTGAGCCCGAAGCGGGCGACTAACGCATCACGCAGCCCCAGCAGTTTCGCTATCCATCCCGCCTGATGGGCGAACATAAAGCGCGCGAGCAATTCCGGGTCGTCGATTGCGTTGTCCGGCAAGCGGACGGCGTACGCGTCTGCGAGGTCCGGGGCATCGTATATGCGGGCCACGCCGGATTCGGCCGGCACGGCAACGGAAAGCACGGAACGGTTGGCAAGTGGCATGGGATGGTGCTGCGCCGAAAAGAGAACGGGGTGGAAAGGGTGACTTCGCCGCGGGGTGCCGCAGTTCGATCGCGCACATGCGCGTCAAGTCTACGCGTGCTCGACAGCGCGCGCTCAAGCATCGGTGTCTATTGCGCCAACCGGCGGTGTGCGATGGATGAAGTGCGACCGGGCATTAATCTACGCATCAAGTTATACGACGTCATATAAATATGGCGCAGCATATGTACTTGTTCGCAAAAGACAAATCGCTATAAAGCTTGTGTTTATACGGGTAAATGCCTGGTTGAAATCCACCTTCGGATCGAAGATAGTACGTTATCGTACAACTAAGGGCTGGTTCCAGCCCGTTGCCCCCACGGCTCGACTGCTTGCCGTCCTCCGGCTCTAATCGCGCGCGGCGCTGTAAAGGATCCTTATGAAGAAGATTGCCCTGAGTGGAGCCGGCGGCCAGCTCGGCTCGGTAGTGCGGACGGCGTTGGTCGGCCGCGGCATCCCCTTGCGTTCGGCGGCGGGTTCGAAGCCCCTCGTGCCGCTGGTGGAAGGCGAGGACGTGATGCACGGCGACCTGCGCGATCCCGCCGTCGTGGATCGCCTGCTGAAGGGCATCGACGTATTGATCCATTTCGCCGGCACGAGCGTAGAGCGTCCGCTGCCCGAAATCATCGACAACAACCTGCGCGCGCTGGTCGAGGTGTACGAAGGCGCGCGCCGGCAAGGCGTTCGGCGCGTGGTGTTCGCCAGCTCGAACCATGCGATCGGCATGTATCCGGTCACCGACCATCTCAGTCTCGACTGCGCGCTGCGCCCGGACGGCTTCTACGGTCTGAGCAAGGTGTGGGGCGAAGCACTGGCAAGAATGTATTGGGACAAGCACGGCATCGAGAGTATTTGCGTGCGCATCGGTAGTTGCCTTGAGCGGCCGACCGAGCAGCGACACCTGAGTACCTGGTTCGGTCATCGCGACCTGCTGCAGTTCCTCGACCGCTGTGTCGAGGCAGAGGACATCGGGTTCATCACCGTGTGGGGCGTGTCAGCCAACACACGCAGCTGGTGGGACAACAGTGGCGCCGAGCGCCTCGGTTATCGGCCGACCCAGGACGCCGAAGCCTACGCCGAGGAAATCCTGGCGCGGCCGAACCCGCTCGATGCCTTGGGTCAGCGTTACCAGGGCGGCAGCTTCGTCGGCATCGATTACTCGCGCGACGACACAGCGAGCAACGACACCGCAGGCCGGCCGTCCTGATTGGTTAAGGAATACGAGGAGACACAGTCATGAAAATCAAGGGCATCCGCTGGTGGATGGTCAGCCTGGTCGCGGCCGGGCTCATCATCAATTACCTCGCGCGCAATACGTTGTCGGTGGCGGCGCCGACGCTGATGAAGGACCTCAACATCACGACCGCGCAGTATTCGCACGTCGTGGTGGCGTGGCAACTTTGCTATGCATTCATGCAGCCGGTCGCGGGCTATGTGCTCGACACCGTCGGCACCAAGATCGGCTTCGCGGCGTTCGCGCTGGCCTGGTCGCTGGCCTGTGCCGCGGCGGCATGGTCGACGGGCTGGCGCAGCCTGGCGTTCTTCCGCGGCGTGCTCGGTATCGCCGAAGCGGCGGGCATCCCGGCCGGCGTCAAGGCGACGAGCGAGTGGTTTCCGGCCAAGGAGCGTTCCGTTGCGATCGGCTGGTTCAATATCGGCTCGTCCGTCGGTGCGCTGCTTGCGCCGCCGCTGGTCGTTTGGGCGCTGTTGCACGGGCAATGGCAATGGGCTTTCCTGATCGTCGGCGTGGCGGGGATTGTCTGGAGCGCGCTGTGGATGCTGCTCTACAAGCACCCGCAGAAACAGAAGCTGTTGAGCGACACCGAGCGCGATTACATCCTCAGCGGGCAGGAGGCAAAGCACAGCGACTCCGGCGCAGTCAAACGCAGTTGGGCATCCATGCTCGGCAGCCGTGACTTCTGGGCAATCGGCATTCCCCGGATTCTTTCCGAGCCGGCCTGGCAGACCTTCAACGCGTGGATTCCGCTGTACATGATGACCGAGCGGCACATGAACCTGAAGGAAGTCGCGCTGTACGCGTGGATGCCCTTTCTGGCGGCGGATATCGGCTGCGTGCTCGGCGGCTATCTCAGCCCGCTGTTTCATAAGTACGCGAAGGTCTCGCTGTTCACGTCCCGCAAGATGGTGTTCGTCGTCGGCGCGCTCTGCATGATCGGGCCGGCTTGCGTCGGGCTGGTGGCGAGTCCTTATGCGGCCGTCGCGCTGTTGTGCGTTGGTGGCTTTGCTCACCAGACCCTGTCGGGTGCGTTGTACGCAATTACCTCCGACATGTTCGGCAAGAACGAAGTCGCCACCGCCACGGGGATGGGCGGCATGGCAGGTTACCTGGGCGCAGCGGCCTTCACGGCGCTGTTCGGCGTGCTGGTCACGCAGATTGGCTACAGCCCGTTGTTCGTGGTGCTGGCGGTGTTCGACATCATCGCGGCTGCTGTAGTGTGTCTGCTGGCCCGAAGCGGCGACAAGACAATTGACCCGCGCTGGGTGGCGGCGAGTGTAGCGGCCAAGTGAGTAACGGTTAGGTTCGGTCCGGGCCGCGAATCGCGCCGGGTAGTGAAAATAGCGGCGCCCGAGGGCGCCGCTATTTGTTTTACCTCGCGCTTAACACTTAACGCAGATCGACGGTCGACGTGAAGTCTCCAGCATGACGCACGCCGGAGACCGCTTACCCGTCAGCCTACCAGCGAGCTGTTATACGTGACGCCACCGATCACCACATTGCTGAGCGTGATGGCTTTCACGTTGCTCACAAAGACCGGCCCTGGCGTGGTCGTCGTTGCCGGTCCTGTGCAGATCGGCGTTCCCAGGTTGCAGTTCGAGATCGTCACGCCGGTAATCGGCGGCACAGTCGGCACGGGTAGCGGACCGTTGTAGTCCGCAGCCACCGGACCCTGCGCGACAATCGCCTGGAAGCACGAAGCCGATGTCGCGGAGAAGCCTGTAGGCATCGCGTAACTCACCGTACCCGACACGTTGGTCGCGTTGACGTTCGTGATGTTGACGTTGTTGATCGTCGCCGGGTTCCAGCGCACCGAATCGCCCGACGGGCTGTAATCACAGTCGAACGTGATCAGGCCGCCTTGTCCGGTAGACGGATTTGCCGCGAGACCGACCGTGCCCGTACCGGGGACCGAACCCGGAACGCTCGAGCCCAGCGCCCCGCCACCGTATTTCCCCGCCAGATTCACGCCATTGGGCAACGTCACCCCATTGATCCACACGTTGTTGATGAAGCCGCCACGGTTCATGTTGGTCTTGAACCGAAGCGCGATGTTCAGCGGATTGGTCGCCCAGTTCTCGTTCTGCATCGTCAGATTGCGCGCGTAGACGTTTTCCACGCCCGCGCTCATTTCGCTGCCGATCGTGAGCCCGCCGTGGCCGCTCTGCATGGTGCAGTTCTGGACCACGATGTTCTGCATCGGGCCGTATTCCGTGTCGAGGCACTTGCCGGACTTGATCGCAATGCAGTCGTCGCCGGTATTGAACTGAACGTTCTGCACCAGCACGTTGTTACACGCATCCGGGTCGAAGCCGTCGTTGTTCGGGCCGATGCTGTCGGCAAACACGCCGTCGATCACCACGTTCGTGCAATCGGTCGGATGGTGTTGCCAGAACGGCGTGTTCTGCGTGTGGTAGTTCTGCAGCAACACGTTGGTGCAGCCGATGAATTCGACCATGCATGGACGCAGAAAGTGACCGAGGCCGAAGACGCGATTAACAACCGGGACGCCGAGTTCCGACAGCGCGGGCGGGTAGTTCTGGTCCTGATTCCAGCCCGAAACCGTGAGCAGATTCATCAGCGTTGTTGTCGTGCCATCCTGATTCGTGAACGACACGTTGGCCTGCGGATTCGTGACCTGAGCCGCGGGCAGACTCGTCAAGGCAGTGCTGGCCGGGTAGGTGGCGGCGTTGGCAGGGTAGGCGGTGGTGCCCGTGTTCGGGTCAGCCTGCGAAACCGGCGTGCCTCCCGAAGCCGGTTTCACGTAACCGTACGCGTTACTCGTGCCCTTGAACGTCCACCAGCACGATGTCGGCGGTTTGGTGCTCAACTGCATCGGCGTCATCGCCTGACCGTTCAGAACGCACGTGTTGTCGTCGGCGGTCAGCGCGATGTTGTTCTGCTGGTACGCATAGATCGGCGAGCCGAAATTCAGACAGTCGTTCGCCTGCCAGCGCGTCCAGTACAGATTGCCGTTCGCCGTCGGGTACGAACCATTCTTCGCGTAGTCAGCCGGGTTCGGGCTGAAATAGATCGTGCAACCAGAGCTCAAATGGAAATTCACGTTGCTCAGGAGAACGATCGGGCCGCCGCAATACCAATTGCCGGCAGGCACCACCACGCGGCCGCCGCCCACTGCGTGCGCGGCCTGAATCGTGGCGTTGAACGCAGAGCACGAATCATAGGCCGTGTCCGTCATATCCCACGGCACCATCACGTTCGAGCCGGGGCTTTGCGGCGACGTCGCAGCCTGCGCGCCCGTCACCCATGAAATCGCGCCACCGGGCCACGCGCTAGCCTGGATCAGGGCGGACGCCGGCAGCGTCCGTGCACCGTAGCCCGTCACCTGGAAATCAACCGCCGGGAACGTCGAAGGGGTGATGCCGGCAAGCTTGTTGATGATCGCCGTTGCCTGGCCGGTTGGCCCCCAGATCGGGTCCGCAGCCACGGTTGGTGTGGCCGACGCCGGCGTCGTTGAGCTTAAAGAGCCGCTGCTACCGCCGCAGGCGGACAGTCCGCCCAGCAGGGTTGCGCCCGCGGAGGTTCCTGCGAGCACGATAAACGCTCTGCGTTCAGGTGAGTTTGGTTCGTCCTGGCCGCGGATTCTCGATGTCGCCGGCTTGCCGTTGTTTTTATCTTTAGATGCCACGGATGTCTCCTTGCCCTTTGCGGGCGTTATAAGTGATCGTCAGTGCTCGAGGGGATGTGGTTCTTCAATCCGTCGTCTGACCAAGCTGGGGATATCGAAACGAATTATCTGGTCGTAAGTCATCCTTAATATTTGTAATAAAACTCTGCAGGTGCGCGTGAAGCCGCTGTCGCTGGGACTGACTCGTTCAGGCTGTGAACGCGTGGATGCGCCGCTCCCTCTTCTCTATCTGCATAGAGCAGGGGGAACGGCGTTTGGAGTGGTGCTTGCGGGCTTAGGCGGGCTGCTGGCCGATTTCGTGATTGGCGAGTATTTCGAGCGCGCGCACCATGGCGGAGTGATCCCATGCCTTGCCGCCATGCGCCACGCAGGCGTTGAAGAGCTGCTGGCAGGTGGCCGTGTTCGGCAAGGAGACACCGAGCGCCTGAGCTGTCGAGAGCGCGAGATTCAGATCCTTCTGGTGGAGCTCGATCCGGAAGCCCGGGTCGAAGGTGCGCTTCGTCATCCGCTCACCGTGCACTTCGAGAATGCGCGAGGACGCAAACCCGCCCATCAGTGCTTCGCGCACGCGCGCCGGATCGACGCCCGCTTTGGAGGCGAGCAGCAGTGCTTCGCCGACGGCCTCGATCGTCGCGGCGACGATCACCTGATTGGCCACCTTGCACACCTGGCCCGCGCCGACAGCGCCGATCAGTGTGACGTTCTTGCCCATCATGTCGAAGAGCGGCTTGACGCTATCGAAGGTCGCCGTTTCGCCGCCCACCATGATGGTCAGCGAACCGGCCTTCGCGCCAACCTCGCCACCGGAAACCGGTGCATCCATATAGTCCGCGCCGCGCACACGCACGCGGGCTGCGAAGTCGCGGGTGGCCATCGGCGAAATCGAGCTCATGTCGACCACCGTCTGTCCTGGACGCAAGGCCTCGGCGAGGCCTTGTTCGCCAAACAGTACCCGTTCGACGTCCGGTGTGTCCGGCACCATGACGAAGATCACGTCGGCATGCGCGGCCACGGCGGCCGGGCTGTCACACGCAACGGCGCCGGCCTGGATGAGATCGTCGGGTACGCCGCTGCGCGTAAACGCCGCAAGGGCCACGCCGTTCTTGAGAAGGTTGGCGGCCATGGGCTTGCCCATGATGCCGAGTCCGATAAAGCCTGCTTTTTGCATGGAAATCTCCGGAGATGTCATAGCGGCCGTCCTTACTTCCGGTCCGCCTGTTTCTGCATGAAGTGTTTTTGAACTGTCTGCGCGGCGGCTTTCAGCAGCCCCATATCGGCACAGACCGCGATGACGCGGCAGCCCATCGAGATATAGCGCTCCGCGTCGGCCTGCACGGGCGCGAGGATGCCGCTCGGCTTGCCGGCAGCCTGTGCGCGCTCGAAGACGCTCGCAATCGCCTGTTGCACGTCGGGATGGTTCGGGTTGCCGATGTGGCCATAGGCAGCCGCGAGATCGGACGGTCCGACGAAAACGGCATCGACTCCATCTACGGCGAGAATCTCGTCAATATTATCGACCGCCTTGCGGCTTTCGATCTGAACGATGACGCAGACGTTGTCGTTGGCGATGTCGAAGTAATTGGCGACGGTCGCATAGCGATTGCCCCGTTGGCTTACCGAGACACCGCGGATGCCCTGAGGCGGGTAACGCGTCGCGGCGACAGCGCGCACCGCGTCTTCGGCGGTGTCGACGAACGGCACCAGAAAATTCGAGAAGCCGCTGTCGAGGAGCCGCTTGATGAACACGCTGTCGTTGGCCGGCGGACGCACCACAGGCGCGCTCGGGCTGTCCTTGAGCGCCATCAACTGGGGGATCAGCGTCAGTACGTCGTTCGGTGCGTGTTCGGCATCCAGCAGCATCCAGTCGAAGCCGACAATGCCAAGCAGTTCCGTAGCAATCGGGCTGGCAAGCGAAGCCCAGCAGCCGATCAGGGTTTCGCCGCCGCAGACGGCGCGGCGAAAGCTATTGGGCAAGGGCTGATAAGGCGTGGCGGCTGTCATGGGGTGTCTCCTCGAACTGCAATTAAGCGGGCAAGCTCCGACGTTTGCTGATTGAAATGTTATAGGTCATCGTACATCTAGATGAAGATTAGCATCGGGCCGTTTGGTTGTAACGGCCACGTAAACCCGAATTCCGCACGGGACAGGGGTTTCGGGTTGCGCATAGGTCACTCAATGTTATAGGATGACATATATCTGAGATGTCCATCCAAGGAAAGCGAAATGTCTATTACCGGCGAAATGCTGATTGGCCGCAAAGCAGTGCGCGGCGAGGAAAAACCCTTGCGCGCGTTCAATCCCGCCACGGGATCCGACATCGCCGAGCCGGTGTTCGGCAGCGGCTCGGTCGCGAATGTCGAGCTTGCCTGTGAACTCGCACAGAAAGCGTTCGATCCGTACCGGCATCTGCCGCTCACGGTGCGCGCCGAGTTTCTCGAGCGTATCGCGGACGGCATCACGGCGCTCGGCGACGCGCTGATCCAGCGTGCGCACGAAGAGTCCGGCCTGCCGAAGGCGCGTCTCGAAGGCGAGCGCGGTCGTACGACTGGCCAGCTCAAACTGTTCGCGCAAGTCGTACGCGCCGGCCAATGGCTCGCCGCGACGCTCGATTCGCCGTTGCCAGAGCGCAAGCCGCTGCCGCGTTCCGACCTGCGGATGCAAAAGATTCCGCTGGGCCCGGTCGCCGTGTTCGGCGCAAGCAACTTCCCGCTCGCGTTTTCGGTGGCGGGCGGCGATACCGCTGCGGCGCTCGCGGCGGGCTGCCCGGTGGTGGTGAAGGCGCATCGCGCTCACCTGGGCACCTCCGAGATGGTCGGTCGCGTGATTCAGCAAGTCGCGCAGGACATGGACCTGCCGGAAGGCGTGTTCTCGATGATCGTCGGCGCCGGCAATTCGGTCGGTGAAGCGCTGGTCGCGCATCCGGCGATCAAGGCGGTGGGCTTCACGGGTTCGCGCGCAGGCGGCACGTCGCTGATGCGCGTCGCGGCCGCCCGGGCTGAGCCGATTCCGGTCTACGCGGAAATGAGCAGCATCAACCCGGTGTTTCTTCTGTCGAATGCGCTGTCGCAACGCGGTGAGACCATCGCGCGTGGCTTCGTCGATTCGCTGGTGCTCGGCGCGGGCCAGTTCTGTACCAACCCGGGCCTCGCGATCGCCGTCGACAGCGACGCACTCAAAAGCTTCGTTGCAACGGCGTCCGAGGCGTTGAGCGGCAAGCCGGCGCAGACCATGTTGACCGCCGGTATTCACGCGGCTTATGAAGAGGGCGAGGACAAGCTGGAGGCGACGCGAGGTGTCGAGGCGGTTGCACACGGTGTTGATGCGACGGGCCCGACACAGGCTCGCGCGGCCTTGTTCGTAACCGATGCACTGACCTTCCTGTCCACGCCGGCGCTGGAGGACGAGGTTTTCGGGCCTGCGTCGACCATCGTGCGCTGCAAGGACGAGCAGGAATTGCTCGCGGTTGCAGAGCACTTTGCCGGTCAGTTGACCGCCACCGTGCAAATGGATAGCGCGGATCTGGCGGCGGCGAAGAAGTTGGTGCCGATTCTCGAGCGCAAGGCCGGCCGGATTCTGGTCAACGGTTTCCCGACCGGAGTCGAGGTTTCGCACGCGATGGTGCATGGCGGCCCGTACCCGGCCACGTCCGATAGCCGGGCGACGTCAGTGGGGACGACGTCGATCGAACGCTTCCTGCGCCCGGTGTGCTATCAGGACTTCCCGGCCGATTTGCTGCCGGAAGCGCTGGCTGACGCCAACCCGCTGGACCTGTGGCGTCGTCGTGATGGCGAGATCACGCGCAGCTAAGCGATGCGTGAGCGGCGCCCAAGTGGGCGCCGCGTGAGACAAAAAAATGGCCGGGATATCCCGGCCATTTTTGCATTCAGCGCGATGAATCAGTGCTTGCTCAGCGCAAGGAATCAGCTATTTGCTTCAGCCGCTTCGTTGGCGCGCCGTAGCCGCTCGCGGCTATTCGATAGGTGCATGCGCATCGCTGCGCGCGCGCCTTCGGCGTCATGCCGCGTGATCGCCTCGAGAATGCTTTCGTGCTCCAGGTTGACGAGTGACAGATACGCGTCAGGTTCAGCACGCGCGATCCCCGCCGAGTCGAGCCGGTTGCGCGGAATCAGCGCGCTGCCCATTTGCGTGAGGATGTCGACGAAATACCGGTTGCCGGTTGCGCGCGCCACGGAGATATGGAACTGCAGGTCGGCATCGACACTATCCAGCCCGTTATGGCGGGTGGCTTCGATCGCGTCGAGCGCGGCGCGCATGCGCGCGAGATCGTCGGGTTTGGCCCGTTGAGCGGCCAGACCCGCGCATTCCGTTTCGAGGCTGATGCGCAGTTCCAGGATTGACAGCACGTCGCGCAAGGTGGTGGCGGGCACCATGTCGATGCCCAGTTTTTCGCGTTGCGGTTCCAGCACGAAACTGCCGATGCCATGGCGCGTCTCGATGACCTTGCCCGCCTGCAGGCGTGAAATCGCTTCACGGATGACGGTGCGGCTCACGCTCAGCGTGACCATCAATTGCGATTCGGTCGGCAGTTTGTCGCCGGGCTTCAAGGCGTTAGACGCAATTTGCTCGGTGACGTAGCTGACGACAAACTCGGCAAGATTGCGCGCGCGCCGTGGCGGTGCTGCGGATGCCAGTGGTGTAGCCATCGAAAACGCCCCTTGAATCAGATAGTTGCAGGTACTTCCTGCGATTCATTATACCGTCGTCTGACGACTGATTATATAAACGCCGGATCATTTTCGGCATCGGTGTCGGACCTGGCGTCGATGTCCGGTTTCAGGCGCCTGGCGGACAAGCCGCGTTATTTTGCAGGCGCCCCGGGAAGTACGATAACAGCCTGACTGCTAGCCCCGGCGCAGTTCGACCCGTTTGATGTCTTTCACGATCACGAGGTAGCTGAACACCGTCAGCAGGGCATTCAGGCCGACGAAAACCAGCGCGCCGTTGAACGACCCGGTCTTCGCGACGAGGTAGCCGATCACGATCGGCGTCACAATGCCGGCGACATTGCCGAACATATTGAAGATCGCGCCCGACAGACCGAGCGCCTCCTTTGGCGACGTATCCGCCACCACGGCCCAGCCGAGCGCCCCGATGCCTTTGCCGAAGAACGCGAGCGACATGAGCGCGACGACGATCCAGTCGGTCGACACGTAGTTGCAGCCGATGATGCACACCGACAGCAGCATGCCGCAGACAATCGGCACCTTGCGCGCGATGGTGAGCGAATGCCCGCGCCGGATCAGCCCGTCGGACAGGATGCCGCCGAGCACGCCACCGGAGAATCCGCAAATCGCGGGCAGCGACGCTACCAGACCCGCTTGCAGAATCGTCATGCCGCGCGCCTGCACGAGGTAGATGGGAAACCAGGTCAGGAAGAAGTAGGTCAGCACGTTGATGCAGTACTGGGCGAGATAGACGCCGAGCAGCATGCGGTTGGTCAGCAACTGACGCACCAGCGACCAGCCGCCGGTGCTGGCGACGTCGGCAGCCCGGGCTGCTTTCGTGTGCCCGTTCACCACGCCGCCGCCCTGTTCGATGTAGTCGAGTTCGGCGCGCGAGACGCGTGGGTGGTCGGCGGGGTTCTTCATCACCTTCAGCCAGGTGAGGGCGAGTAACAGTCCGGCCATCCCCATCACGAGGTAGACCGCGTGCCAGCCGAACGCATGGGTCAGCCATGCCATCAGCGGCGTGAAAATGACTGCCGCGAAGTATTGCGCTGAATTGAAAATGGCGGAGGCGGTGCCGCGTTCGTTGGTGGGGAACCAGCTGGCCACGACCTTGGCATTGGCCGGAAACGCCGGCGATTCCGCGGCGCCCATGGCGAAGCGCAGCACGAACAGCGCGGTGACGGCGGCGGCTGCGCTGCCCAAAAGACCGATCGAGCTTTGCAGCAGCGTAAACAGCGACCACAGGAAAATGCTCGCCGCGTAGACGCGCCGCGCGCCGAAACGGTCGAGCAGCCAGCCCGCCGGTAATTGCGACAGGACGTAGGCCCAGCTGAACGCGGAGAAGATGTAGCCCATCCTGATCGCGTCGAAACCGAACTCGGCGCGCATCGCGGATCCGGTTACTGAGAGCGTGGCGCGGTCCGCGTAATTGAATGTCGTGATCACAAAGATCAGCAACAGAATCGCGTAGCGGACCTTGGTGCGTTTTGCGACATGGGCGGTGCTCGCGGTGCGGCTCATTTCCATCGTCATCTCCTGAACTTTTTATCTGTGAAAAAGCGCCCGGCGACGTTGCCGTCCCGGGCGCTCTTTACGGCGCCGCGTGCTCGAGCCAGGTTCGGCCAGGTTCGCGCGGCTTGGCGCCTTGCTGCGTTACTGCGCGCCGAGCTTCTTGATCAGCACGTCGAGTTGCGCCATTTCTTCTTCCGTCAGATCGGTCAGCGGTGCGCGCACCGGACCTGCGCTGTGGCCAACGAGCTTCGCGCCGGCCTTCACGATGCTGACCGCATAGCCCTGGCGGCGGTTGCGGATCGCCAGATACGGCAGGAAGAATTCGTCGATCAGCTTGCCGACGGTCGCGTGGTCGTCCGCGGCAATCGCGCGGTAGAAGTCCATCGCGGTCTTCGGGATGAAGTTGAACACGGCCGACGAGTACACCGGCACGCCCAGCGCCTTGTAGGCCGCGGCGTAGACTTCAGCGGTCGGCAGGCCGCCGAGGTACGAGAAGCGGTCGCCGAGGCGGCGGCGGATCGACACCATGTTCTCGATCTCGCCCACACCGTCCTTGAAGCCGATCAGGTTGGGGCAGCGCTCGGCCAGCCCTTCGAGCATGTCGGCGTTAAGCTTGGAGTTCGCGCGGTTGTAGATGATCACGCCCATGTTCGGCACCGACTTGCAGACTTCTTCCGCGTGCGCCGCAATGCCTTCCTGGCAGGCTTCGGTCAGGTAGTGCGGCATCAGCAGAATGCCGTTCGCGCCGTGACGTTCGGCTTCCTGGGCATACGCGATTGCGACGCGGGTCGGGCCGCCGGCGCCGGCGAGAATTGGTACCTTGCCTTTGCAGACTTCGGTTGCCGTGCGCACGACGTTCGAGTAGTCGTTATGCGTGAGCGAGAAGAATTCGCCCGTGCCGCCGGCGACGAATAGCGCCGACGCACCGTAAGGGGCGAGCCATTCGAGGCGCTCGGCATAGGTGTCGGCGCGGAAATCGCCTTGTTCGTCGAAGTCGGTAACGGGGAAGGACAGAAGGCCTTCGGAAACGATCTGCTTCAGTTCCTGCGGTGTCGTCATGATGAGTATCCAGGGCGTCGAATGGGGTCGGTATTTAGAAATGATGATTTCTTATACGTCATCGTACAACAACAATTCGGCTAACTCAACGGTGTTTTCACGGCATAATGCGCGCCATAGGGTAAATACGGAACGTCTGGGCAATCTTTCATGTTGTAGGATGACGTATGAATGATTGACGCAGCAGGCGTGAAATCGCCATAAGGATCGATGTCATGGAACAAACCCCGCTCTACATT
Organism: Burkholderia sp. OK233; assembly: GCF_900230185.1. Lineage (GTDB taxonomy): Bacteria > Pseudomonadota > Gammaproteobacteria > Burkholderiales > Burkholderiaceae > Paraburkholderia. The sequence goes on along the minus strand of NZ_OCSR01000002.1, from coordinate 4,366,918 downwards.
CGCGTTCACCCCAATGACAATGTCGCGATCGTCGTCAACGACGGCGGTCTGGGTGAGGGCGCCGTATTTCCCGACGGTCTCGCGCTGCGCGAGCGCGTTCCGCAGGGTCACAAAGTCGCGCTGGCCGATCTCGCGGAAGGCGACGAGGTCATCCGCTATAACGTGGTGATCGGTTACGCGCTCAAGGCCTTGCCGAAGGGTAGCTGGATCAATGAACACGTGATCCGCATGCCGAGCCCGCCTGGACTGGATGATCTGCCGATCGCCACCATCAAGGCGCCGGAGATGCCGCCGCTGGAAGGCTTCACGTTCGAAGGCTATCGCAATGCCGACGGCTCAGTCGGTTCGCGCAACATTCTGGCCATTACGACCACGGTGCAATGCGTGGCCGACGTGGTTCAGCACGCGGTCACGCGCATCAAGGCCGAACTGCTGCCGCACTACCCGAACGTCGACGATGTGGTGAGTCTCGGCCACACCTATGGTTGCGGCGTCGCGATCGACGCGCCGGATGCGATGGTGCCGATCCGCACCGTGCGCAACATCAGCCTGAATCCGAACTTCGGCGGCGAAGTGATGATGGTCAGCCTCGGTTGCGAGAAGCTGCAGCCTGAACGCCTGATGCCGCCGGGCACGATTCCGATTGCCGCGGCTGCGAATGTCGCCGAAGTGGCCGACATCGGCGACATCGAAGCCGATTTGAACGGCGACGTGGTGGTGCTTCAGGACGAGGCGCACGTCGGCTTCCAGTCGATGATCGAGTCGATCATGAGAATGGCCGAGGGTCATCTGAAGCGGCTGAATAATCGCCGCCGCGAGACCTGCCCGGCCTCCGATCTGGTGATCGGCGTGCAGTGCGGCGGCAGCGATGCATTTTCCGGGCTGACCGCGAATCCCGCCGTGGGCTTCGCCACCGATTTGCTGGTGCGCGCCGGTGCAACGGTGATGTTCTCCGAAGTCACCGAAGTACGCGACGGCGTCGATCAGCTGACGGCGCGCGCGGCCAATGCGGACGTGGCGGCTGCGATCATCCGCGAGATGCAGTGGTACGACGATTATCTGAAGCGCGGTGGCGCGGACCGCAGCGCCAACACCACGCCCGGCAACAAGAAGGGCGGCTTGTCGAACATCGTTGAAAAGGCGATGGGCTCGATCATCAAGTCGGGCAACTCGGCCATCTCCGGCGTGCTGTCGCCTGGTGAAAAGGTCAAGCAGAAGGGCCTGATTTACGCGGCCACGCCGGCGAGCGATTTCATCTGCGGCACGCTGCAGGTCGCGGCGGGCATCAACCTGCATGTATTCACGACCGGCCGCGGCACGCCGTACAGCCTCGCGGAAGTGCCCGTCATCAAGGTCGCGACGCGCTCCGATCTCGCGCGCCGCTGGCATGATCTGATGGATATCAACGCCGGTACCATCGCAACCGGCGCCGCGACGATCGAAGACGTGGGTTGGGAGTTGTTCCGGCTGATGCTCGACGTCGCAAGCGGACGTAAACAGACCTGCGCGGAGAAACTCAAACTCCACAATGCGTTGACGCTGTTCAATCCGGCGCCGGTGACCTGATAGTACCGATCGTAATCACGACAAAGACTGAGACATGACTGACTCGAACCTTGACCGCCCGGCGGCGCAGAAACCTTTTCGCCGTCTTCTGCTCACCGGCGCTGCCGGCAACCTCGGCCAGCAGTTGCGCGGCGCGCTCGCTGCGTGGGCCGATGTGGTGCGCGTCACCGATATCGCGCCGCTGGGCGAAGTGGCGGCGCACGAAGAAGCGTCGATCGTGGATCTCGCGGATGAAGCCGCCGTTCACGCGTTGCTGGAAGGGGTGGATGCGGTCGTTCATCTGGGCGGCATCTCCGTCGAGGCGCCGTTCGAAGATCTGCTCGAAGCGAATATCCGCGGCCTGTACAACCTCTATTCGGCCGCGCAGAAGCAGGGCGTGAAGCGCATCGTGTACGCGAGCTCGAATCATGCCGTGGGTTTTCATCCGACGACATCGGTGGTCGATATCGACGCGCCGCTTCGTCCCGATAGCCTGTATGGCGTGACGAAGTGCTTCGGCGAATCGCTGTCGCGCTATTACTTCGACCGCTTCGGTCTCGAGACGGTGTGTCTGCGGATCGGCTCGTCGTTCGAGCAGCCGAAGAATCCGCGCATGCTCGTCACCTATCTGAGCTTCCGCGACTTTATCGAACTGGTGCGCTGTTCGCTGTTCACCAACCGGGTCGGGCACGCAATCGTTTATGGCGTCTCGGATAACCGGACCAAGTGGGTCGACAACACCAAGGCGGCGTTCCTCGGCTTTCGTCCGCAGGACAGTTCGATCGAATTCGAGCATCTCTTCCCGGTCACTGCGCCCACTGCCGATCTCGGTGATCCGACTCAGCATTTCCAGGGCGGCCAGTTTGTGCTGGCCGGTCCGATGGAACCGAAGCGGTGAGCGCCATGGCGAACCCGCGGGTGGAGCGAGTCGAGGCGGCAGGGCAGGCGCCCGCGTCTGTCGGCGAGAGTCCGGTATGGCGTGCCGCGGAACAGGCGCTCTACTGGGTGGATATTCCGGCGCAAAAGATCGTGCGGCTGCGGCTCGAAACGGCTGAGCGCGCCGAGTGGCGATTGCCGGAAAAGGTGGCGTGCATCGCCTTCGATCATCGCGGCACGGTGCTGGCGGGCTGTGAGACGGGGCTCTTCGCCCTCACGCTGACTGAAGGCGCGCCCCGCGGCGAGCCGATGAAGGTGACGGGCAGAAAGCTCGCCGCGCCGCTCTTCGCGTTCGACGATATGCGCTTCAACGACGGCCGGTGCGATCGGCAAGGGCGCTTCTGGTCCGGCACGATGGTGCAGGACATGGCAGCGGCAAATCCTGCCGGTGCGCTCTATCGTTTCGACGAACGCGGCGTGCTGTCGGAGCCGGTCGTCGACGCATTGATCACGCAGAACGGTCTGGCGTGGTCGCCCGATGGGACCACGATGTATCTGTCGGACTCGCATCCTCTGCGCCGGCAAATCTGGGCGTTCGATTACGACATCGAAGCAGGCGTACCGCGCAATCGGCGCGTATTCGCAGACCTGCATGATTACGCCGGACGTCCTGACGGCGCAGCGGTGGATGCCGACGGCTGTTACTGGATCTGCGCAAACGACGCCGGACTGCTGCTTCGTTTTACGCCGCAAGGCAAGCTCGATCGGCAGATTGCCGTGCCGGCCGTGAAGCCCGCGATGTGCGCGTTCGGCGGCCGGGATCTGGATACGCTGTTCGTGACGTCGATTCGTCCCGCGACGGGTGCGAGCGAACACGACGGCCATCTGTTTGCTGTTCGCCCCGGCGTGACCGGGCTGCCCGAGCCTGAATACGCGGGCGAACTCTGAAAAAGCGACGTGCATGAGACGGGGCGCCGGAGAATCAGCACGTCGGCGCCCAACAGTTACAGCCTTTTATTCATCACTTGTCGTACAACATAGTGGCAAAAATGCCACTCTCGGGTCATCTTCCGCTCTACGAAAAATATAAATCCGCAAGGTGGAGAGTTTGCTTGAAATCCCTTATAGCTTGGCTTTGATGTCATATATTGACCCGGAAACTTTTACGTTCAACCTGCTGTCGTGCGGGTAAATACCGGCTGTACAACTCAAACTACGTTTTATAGACTTCATATGTCGTCGTACAACATATGAGCCCAAACAAATTCCTTTCGAGATAGCTTTGGGCAGCCGGACAAAGAAGGCAGCGTTCTCTGCGCGCATGACCAACGCGCGAGGGGTTCATGCCGAAGCAGTCGGAGTAAAGAAGTCGAGTTGTCTGACAGGAGTGCTGAGCATCTGCGCCGGGGTAGCAAGCAGACCAGCACGGCAAACCGCACGCTGCCCACAGGGGCTGCGTGCGTGGAGCCGGGAGACGCATCAAAACCATGTCGCATCCATCAGCGGCCCTCCGTAAGCGGCCCCGCGAAAGCGGTCCTCCGCAAGCGGCCCTCCGCAACTGGATGATCTAATTTCAAGGAATGTCACGATGAAAAACAAGTTTGCCTCTTCCCGTGTTTCGATGATTGTCGCGGCCTCCGTGCTGGCGTTCAGCACCGTGTCGGCGCACGCGCGTGTGTTCCGGGTGTCGGACGTGCATGGCGACACCTATCCTACCAATATGGCCGTGAAGTACATGGGTGAAGAAATCAGCAAGGCAACCGGTGGCAAGGATTCCGTGAAGGTCTTCGGCAACAGTGCGCTGGGTTCCGAAAACGACACGATCGATCAGGTGCGTATCGGCGCACTGGACATGGCGCGCGCCAACGGTGCTGCATTCAACGAGATCGTGCCTGAATCGATGATTCCGTCGCTGCCGTTCCTGTTTCGCGACATCGACCATTTCCGCAAAGTGATGTACGGCCCGGAAGGCCAGAAGATTCTCGACGCCTTCAAGGCGAAAGGCATGATCGCGTTGACGTTCTACGAGAGCGGCGCGCGTTCGATGTATTCAAAGAAGGCCATCCATTCGCCCGCCGATATGAAGGGCCTCAAGGTGCGTGTGCAGCCTTCGGATCTGATGGTCGACGAAATCAAGGCAATGGGCGGCACGCCGACGCCGATGCCGTTCGCCGAAGTCTATACGGGTCTGAAGACGGGTCTGGTGGATGGTGCGGAAAACAACCTGCCGTCGTACGAAGAGACCAAGCACTTCGAAGTCGCGCAGGTCTATTCCGAAACCCAGCATTCGATGACACCGGAAGTGCTGGTGTTCTCCAAGAAGGTTTGGGACACACTGACGCCACAGGAACAGGACATCATCAAGAAGGCTGCGGCTGACTCCGTGCCTTACTACACGAAGCTGTGGACCGCTCGTGAAGCCGACGCGGCAAAGACGGTCACCAAGGGTGGCGCGACGATCGTTACCGCGTCGCAGATCGACCGTCCTGCTTTCGTGAAGGCGATGCAGCCGGTGTGGGCGAAGTATGAAAAGACGCCGCAAATGAAGCAGCTCGTCGACGAAATCCAGGCAGTCAAATAAGTTCGGAAGTAACGCGGTGGAGAAAGGCCGTGCAGCACGCGCTACCGGTTTTTCCCCGCCGTGCGGTTTCCTGAGCTTGTGGCAGTTAGCAGGATTCCTGAAGATCAAATATAAGTCGGCTGTATGCAAGGATGGGGTCAATGAGATTCATGAAGCGCCCAAATGATTTTCTCTTCGGTGTGCTGGTGGTCGTGGCGTCGGCGAGTCTTGCCACGCTGTGCCTGCTGGTGATTTATAGCGTCGTGATGCGCTATGTCTTCAGCGATGCACCGGATTTCGTCGAGCCCATCGCGCTCCTGCTGGTGATTGTGATCGCCATGTTCGGCGCCGCGCTCAAAGTTCGCGAAGGCGGCCACATCGGGCTTGACTCGCTCGTCAAGAAACTGCCGCCGAAAGGTCAGGTGATCGCCCATGCGTTCCAGCATATTTGCCTGATCGTGCTGGCCGTAGCGATTTTCTTCGGCTGCTGGCAGATGGCGGAGACAACGATAGACGACAAGATCCCGATCCTCGGCCTTCCGGAAGCGCTTCGATATTTGATTCCGGTCATTGCCAGTGCCTGCATCGCTTTGTTCTCGTTCGAGAACCTGCTGGGGCTTTTCGCACAGAAACAAAAATAGAAGAATCATGGAACTTGCCATCCTCTCAGTTAGCTTCCTCGTTTTCCTCGTATTCGGGGTTCCTGTTTCGTTCGCGTTGGGACTCTCGTGCGTCCTGACGTATCTGTATGAAGGCTTGCCGGCGGCCACCGCCATGCAGTCGATGATTTCGGGAATGAACGCGTTTTCGTTTCTCGCCGTCCCGTTCTTCATTTTCTCCGGCGAGTTGATGCTGCACGGCGGTATCGCCGACCGCATCCTGCGCTTTGCGCAGGCCACGGTGGGCCATTTCCGCGGTGGGCTCGGCATGGCTAACGTGGTCGCGTGCACGCTGTTCGGCGGCGTGTCCGGTTCGCCGACGGCAGACACGTCCGCCATGGGCGGCGTCGTCATTCCGCTGATGAAGCGCGAAGGCTACAGCGCGGCCTATGCGGTCAACGTGACGACCCATTCGTCGCTGGCGGGCGCGCTGATGCCCACGTCGACGAACATGATCATTTATGCGTTCGCGGCCCAAGGCATCACCGGGACGTTGAACGGACACCAGATGAGCGGCGTGTCGATCGGCGATCTGTTGTTTTCTGGTCTGTTGCCGGTGCTGTGGGTGATGGGTTTCGTGCTTATCGCTGCGTACTGGCAAGCGGTCAAGTTCGGCTATCCGCGCCGCCCTGACGGCTCGACCGAATTGCAGCGCTTTCCCGGCTGGTTCGCGGTGGCCCGCACGTTCCTTGGCGCGTTGCCCGGTTTGATGGTGATCGCGATCATTCTGGTGTGCGTGGCCAAGGGTATTGCCACCGCGACGGAAGCCGCCGCCATTGCCGTGGCTTATTCGCTGGTGTTGACGATCGTCATTTATCGCACGATGACGATGAAGAAGCTCTTTCACGCGCTGTCCAAGGCCGCTAAAACCACTGGCGTGGTGTTGCTGCTGATCGGCGTGTCGAACATGCTGCGCTACCAGATGGCCTACCTGGAGATTCCCGACGCTATCGAACACATGCTCGATGGCGCAACGAGCCTGCCCTGGTTGATGCTGCTTTACATCAACATCATCCAGATTTTCCTCGGCACGTTCGTCGACATGGCCGCGCACATCCTGATCACCACGCCCTTGTTCCTGCCGATGGCGATGCATGCCGGCGTCGGTCCCGTTCAGTTCGGGATCATGATTTTGCTGAACTGTGCATTGGGTCTCGTGCATCCGCCGATTGGTTCGGTGCAGTTCATCGGCTGCGCGATCGGCAATGTGTCGATAGGTGAAACCACCAAGGTGGCTTGGCCTTATTACCTGGCTATCTTCAGCGCGATCAACATCGTGACCTATGTACCGATGTTTTCGACGTGGTTGCCTAGCCTGATCAATGGCCATCCGGTGTTTTGAATGCTTGATTAAGAGTCGGCGCCGGTGAGGCACTTCCAGATATGAAAAATAAGTTTTTTAAAGAGGAGCAGAAATGAAAAAGGTAATAGCAACCTCGGCCCTTGGGTTGGTCGCCCTCGGCGCACACGCCCAGAGCAGCGTGACGCTGTACGGGATCGTCGATGCGGGGATCGGTTATCAGAGCAGCCAGACGTCGCTCGGTTCGACGAGTGGCGGCCGCTCGGTGATCAAGATGGTGAACGGCATCTGGGCGGGCAGCCGCTTCGGCCTGAAGGGTAGTGAGGATCTGGGCGGCGGCACGAAGGCGATCTTCCAGTTGGAAGAGGGCTTTAACAGCGCAACCGGCGCACAGGCCGTCTCCGGTCTGGCGTTCAACCGGCAGGCGTATGTCGGTGTGGCCAATCCCACCTACGGTACGTTCACGGCCGGCCGCCAATACACGTCGTACTACACGCTGCTGTCGCCGTATAGCCCGACCACGTGGCTGACGGGCGCATACGGCGCACACCCGGGCGATATCGATTCGCTGGATACGGTGTACCGCGTGAATAACTCGCTGGTGTACACGTCGCCGAGCATGTACGGCCTGACGGTGAGCGGTTCGTATGCGCTGGGCGGCGTGGCGGGCAGCACCAATGCCGGTTCGACGTATAGCGCGGCGATCCAGTACCTGAATGGTCCGTTCGGTATCGCGGCAGGCTACCAGCGCATCAATAACGCGGCGTCTGGCGGCGGTGCGTGGGACGCTAACTCCACGACGTCGAATGCGGGCGCGCAGGCGGGTGTGTCGGGTATCAATAACGGTTACCAGACGGCGCAGGCACAACAACGGGTTGCGGTGACGGGCGGCTATGCGTTCAGCTCGCAATGGGACGTCTCGTTCTCGTACTCGAACGTGCAATACATCCCGGGCATCAACTCGAAGTTCCACAACGAGGCGATTTTCAATACGGCTGGCGCAGTGCTGCACTTCAAGCCGCTGACGGTGCTGGATCTGGCTGCGGGCTATAGCTATACGCGCGCAACGCAGTCGAATGGCATCTCGAGCTCGGCACGCTATCAGCAGTTCAATCTCTCGCAGTACTACAGCCTCTCCAAGCGTACGGGGCTGTATGCGCTGGAAGCCTATCAGCGTGCGGGCGGTCAGACGATCGGAACGAACGGCACGAGCATCATCAACGCAACGGCCGATATCGGCGACGGCCAGAACAGCGCACCGTCCTCGTCACGCAGCCAGTTCGCGGCAGGCGTAGGCATCATCCACAAGTTCTAATCGACGGGTGGCGTGGCGGCGTCTGTCGACGCTGCCACGGCGACGCGTTTCAGATACGCGTCGCTCGGAAGTACCCGCTGCGCGCGCAACGCGCGCAGCCTTTTCGGCGGCGCACGGACTTCGGTTCAGTCGTGAAGCGCCCCGTTCTGCGCTACCGCCCACCGATAGACCCGGTGGCGGCTTTTCAGCTCACAGGGCGCAAATCTGTTGTGAGAATCGGACAGGATCAAGACGTTGGATGGCCAATACGGACAATCACGCGTCCGCGTCGGACCACAAGCGTCCACCCGTTGCCCAGTTTTCGCGTTTGACGTCGGTAAGGATGATGTCCACCGAGTTCGGTTCGACGCCGAGCGATTCGCAGGTCGCTTTGGTAATGGCTTCGACGAACTGGCGTTTCTGTTCCAGCGAACGGCCTTCGAAGAGTTCGATACGAAATGTGGGCATTGCGTGACTCCGTGATGAGTGATGTTGAGAAGTGAATTTAATCGCGGTACGTGCGATCGATCCGGTCGAGCTTGCGTAGCAAAGCAGGCCATTCCAGCGCGCCTTCGATCGCACCGCCGTCGTACAGTTGATCGGCTGTGCGTGCGGCGACGGCATCGCTCGGCACGACAAGGTCGCTGCCGCAGGCTTGCGCCTGCAGCTGGATTTCGCAGGCCTTGATCAGCGTCGCCATCAGTACATAGGCTTCGGCGACGGTGCGGCCGGCCGTCAGCGTGCCGTGATTGCGCAACAGCATGGCCGGTTTGTCGGCGAGATGCGCGACGAGGCGTTCGCCTTCGGTCGGCGTAAAGGCGAGGCCTTCGTAATCGTGATACGCGAGATGGCCGTAGAAACGCAGCGCATGTTGCGACGCCGGCAGCAAGCCGGCCGGTTGCGCGGAAACCGCCACGCCTGCCGTATTGTGCAAATGCATCACGCAGAACGCATCGGCGCGTGCCGCGTGCACAGCGGCGTGCAGCGCGAAGCCCGTGGCGTTGACCGGATGCTCGCTCGCGCCGACGATGTTGCCTTCGATATCGATCTTCACCAGGTTCGAAGCGCACACTTCGTCGAATGCGAGGCCGAACGGGTTGATCAGGAAGTGGCCGGGTTCGCCGGGAACGCTGGCCGAGATATGCGTGTAGACCAGATCGTCCCAGCCGTTGAGCGCCGAGAGGCGATAGGCGGCGGCCAGGTCGACGCGGGTTTGCCGTTCCGCTTCGGACCTTGGCCCAGCCTCGGTGACGCGGCCAGTGGGCGTGTGGGTGAACGACATGTCTGTCTCCTGAGATTGCTTGATCGGATGTGACTGTGGCCTGGTTCCAGGCTAAACGTGCGGCCTGGATCTGCGATCTGAATCTGCGCACAAACCCGCGGCTTAAGCCCGTGGCCCCAACCTGCAACCCAAACCCGCTGCGCTAACCCGGGCGCCTGACCGATACCGGCGACGTGACCCGCCTTCCGGCTTCGACGAGCTTCGCCGGTTCGGACATTGCCGTGCCTCGCGTAAAACGGCCAGTGAGCCACTGCATGCTCCACGTCGCGAGTACGAATGGCGCGGTCATGGCTGGCAACGCATAGTAAGCGGCCGCCATCTGCAGCACGACCGAAAGCACAACACCGCCGAGCGTCGTCGCGATGCCGCAATCGGCCAGCGCGATCGCGGTCAGCGCGCCGTTGAATCCTAACAGGCCTGCGTCGAACGAGCTTGCACCTGCGCCGAGCAGCAGGTGCATAACGCTCGCGAGGCCCGCGCCGGCTAGCGCACACAGCGCGTGCCGTCTCGACGCAGCCGCAATGCCGATCCATACGAGCACACCCGGCAGCGCGCCGGACGCAAAGCCGGTTTGCGCGAACCCGGCGAATAGGCCGCTGCTCAATTGCACCGCGCTGAGCATGGGTTCAGTGGCGAGGCTGGCTTGCTGGGCGACGCGTGTCACCAGCGGCAGCCAAAGCCACGTGACGATCAAACAGGGGCTCGAGAAATAGCCGAGACCACGGGCGCGCAACCAACGCGACCACGGTTCCAGCAGCCACGCAGTGCCCGTCGCGGCCAGAATGGCCACGGCGGCGGCCGTCGCGTTGTCGGAGATGAAGCTGAATGCGGCGAGACCGGCCAGCGCGCCATTAAAGCCGTGCAGGCCGGCGCGCGTGTCGCCCTCGCGATAGCCGGCCAGCACCGCGCTCACGTTGGCCGCGATCGCGCCGATCAGCGCCGCGCAGGCGAAGCGCGGATCGTATAGCAGCCACGCGCCTAGCAGGCACGCGCCGGTGAAGGCGTTCGGTTGCAGCACAATCTGGCCGAAACTGCGCAGCAGGGTGCGCAAGGCGGCGGATTGTGCTTCGGTTGCTGCGGCGTGCATGGTTTGAGGGCGGTGGATTCGATGCAGTGCGATTTTGCCGCGGGCAGGTGAGGCGCGCGCAGCGGGTCAGGTTGAAAATAAACCGCGAGCATAGGCTACTGGCGCCGCGCCGGGCACCGTCGCCGTTGATAGTGGCTATTTGCGACACATGCGCGGCACAGAGCCGAAAGTCGAAAAACGATGCGTCGGCGAACCGGAAGCTTTCGCGCTAGGATAGAAATCCGGCGCGCTTGCCGCGCCGTTCCACAAGGAGACAGGCTGATGCGTGAATTAAGGTGGGCATCGGAAGAGGGCGATGGCTTCGAACATCTGGCGTTCGACGCGCGCACGGACGGCTTTGCAGTGGAAAGCGCCTTGGTCGGGCAGCGCTACGGCAAGGAATATGGCTTGCACTATAAGGTGCGCTGCGATGCGCAATGGCGCACCACGTATGCGTGGCTGAAGATCGTCGGCGGCGCTGAGCTGGAATTGCACGGTGACGGCGCCGGCCATTGGCACGATGGCCATGGCCTCGTACTGAGCGCGATTGAAGGGTGCATCGATATCGACATCGCCGCCACGCCCTATACGAACACGTTGCCGATCCGCCGTTTGCAACTGGCTGAGGGCGAACGCCAGCCGATTTCCGTGGCCTATATTTCGACGCCGGATTTACAGGTCACGCGTGCCGAGCAGGCGTATTCGTGTATCGAGTTGAATCGTGTGTATCGCTATGAGGGCATCTTCCGCAATTTCACCGCGGACCTGACGGTGGATGAAGACGGCCTCGTGATCGACTATCCGACGCTGTTTACGCGCCTGCCGCGCGGGCGTTGACCGTCGAGGTGCCGGGGCCGCCGTTGTCTGCTGGCTGTTGCCCCTGGTGGTGCTCAACAAAGCGCTCGATGCCTGCCGCGATACGTTCGGGTTCGCGCAGTACAACCCAATGGCCGGCATCGATTTCAGTGCGGCTATACGGGCCGAGCCAGCCTTCGAGTCCGACGGAGAGTTCGGGACCGACGTAGCGATCGCGCAGCGGCACGATGAATTGCACCGGCGCATGCGCATGGCGCGCTCGGGGGTGCAGCCATCTGTCGATGAAATTGGCGCGATAAAGATTCTGACCGTTGATCGCGTTGCGCATCTGCGCAGGATCGCGTTCCGGGCGCACCCGCTCGGTCAGGCGCAGCCATAACGGCCACATACGTGCGCCGCCGGCGCGCCATACCAGCTCGGGTAGAAACGGCAGGTGAAAGAAGAAGATGTACCAGGATTTGAGTGTTTGCCGAAAGCCGCTGCCGAATGGGCGCTTAGCTATCTGATGTGCATTGGACTGTTCCGCACGATCGGCACCAGCACCAGCACCAGCACCAGCACCAGCACCAGCACCAGCACCAGCACCAGCACCAGCACCAGCGTCCGCGCCGCGTAAGCCGAAAGACGCATGATCGAGGCACGGCCCTGAGATCGACGTGTACGACGCAATGCGGCCTTTGAAGGCCGGATCAGTGACCGCTTCCCAGCTTTGAATCGACCCCCAGTCGTGGCCGACAAGGTGAAACGGCCGCGCGCCGCACGTTGCATCGGCGACGGCCGCGAGATCGGCGGCCAGTCGTTCGAGCCGGTAAGCCGCGCGCGACCCGGATGCGCCGGATGCCCCGGCGCCGCGCACGTCATAACTGATGACGCGGTAGCGTGCGTCGAGTTGCGCGCGCACCGGCTCCCACACTGCCGCCGAATCTGGATAACCGTGCACCAGCACGATCGGGGGCGCGTCGCGCGGTCCACTTACGTAGACCGCGAGCCGCACGTCGCCGGCCTCGACCGACAGCGTGTCGCGTATCACGCGGCCGCCTGGACGCCGCGTCGTGCGGCTTTGCGTGCGCTCGGCGTGGCCGCGTTGGTGGCGTCGACCGCGGCGATGAGCCCGTCGATGCGCGACAGTTGCGAGCGATTGTCGTGATCCCACGGATGGAAGTCCGGCCGGAAAAAGCTCAGCCATTCACCGGCAATCCGCGGAAACACACCATGACGCGGGCCGTACAGATACTTCACGACGCGCCACATGCCACGGATATGGCCGCCGCGTTTGCGATCGGCGATTAGCAGACGCACGTGGAAGTCGAACACGATCAGCCAGAAGGTCAGCGTAGTGGCGAGCATCGTGCCGGTGCGCAGCAGATAGCGTCCGAGGCCGGGCTTCAGCACCGCATTCCACACGTCGTACGAAACCGACTTGTGTTCGGTTTCTTCGAGCGCATGCCACGTCCACATCTGCGTATAGCCTTCGACTGAACCGCCGATACGCAATGCGTCTTCCAGCAACAAGCCGGCAAGCATCGCCGTGTAATGCTCGAGGCAGACCGTGACCGCGAGTTGATACGAATGCGGCAGGATCTTGCGGCCGAAGTTGAGAATCGCCCGCAGCCGCTTGTCGAGCTTATGCGCGGGCAAACCGGCTTCCTGCAACAGATCGTTGTATTCGATGTGCTCGCGCGTATGCATCGCTTCCTGGCCGATGAAGCCGAGCACCTGCTTCTTAAGCACGGGGTCGTCGATCTGGTCGCGGTAGTTGCGCACGCTGTCCATGAAGAAACGCTCGCCGGCGGGAAAAAGCAGCGAAAGCGCGTTGAAGAAGTGTGTCACATGCGAGCCCTGCACGTGCCAATCGGAGGCGCGTTCGGGCGGTAAGTTGAAGCGGAGGTCGCGGCGAACCGGCATCATGGCCATTCTCCTTGTTTTCCTTTATGTCCTGTTGATCGTGCTGATCGTGTGAATTGCATTGCGCGCTGTATGCCACCAGGTGGCGGGCGGCGCATCACGCACGCCGGCCGTCCACTTGCGCGGCGCGGCGTGCGCGCCTTTCCGCAATGCGTTTCATGCGGCGCGTCTGCATCACGACCAGCGCCTGATAGGCCGCCGGCAACGTGCGCGCCAACCAGTCGGCGGCGCGCGCATCGCGGCCGATCAACACGCGTCGCTTGTTCTTGCGCACGCCGTCGAGAATCACGCGTGCGGCTTCGTCGGCGGTGGTGATGAAAAACTTCTCGAAGTCGTCCTTGCCTTGCTGTTCGTTTTCCAGCATGAAGCCGACCATGTTCGACGAGATCCGGCTCGACTGCGCGATGCTTGTGCGAATGCCGCCCGGATGGACGCACGTCGCCGACACGCCGCACTTCATCAGATCGAGTTCCTGGCGCAATGCTTCGGTAAAGCCGCGCACGGCGAATTTGGTCGCGTTGTAGCCGCTCATGCCGGGTTGCGAGAAGAGACCAAACACGCTCGACGTATTGACGATGTGTCCCGCACCGGAGGCCTTGATATACGGCAGAAACGCCTTCGTGCCGTGCACCACGCCCCAGAAATTGATGCCGACGATCCACTCCAGGTCGGCGTACTCCATGCCCTCGATGGTGCTCGACAGCGCCACGCCCGCGTTGTTGAACACGAGGTTCACGCGCTGATGCTGCGCGGCCGTTTCGGCGGCCCAGTCGAACATCGCGGCGCGATCCGACACGTCGAGCACACGCGTAGTGATACGCAGCGACGAGCCGACGATATGCGGCGCGGCGGCCTGTGCGAGTTGCGCGGTTTCGGCGAGGCTCGTGGCATTGCGATCGGCGAGCGCAAGGTGGCAGCCTTCGCGCGCCAGCCGGATCGCGAGCGAACGGCCCATGCCCGAGCCTGCGCCGGTGATCGCGGCCACTCTGTCGGTGAAGTTCTTCATTGGCTTATCTCCTGTCCTCTCTGAACGGTGCCTTGTCGTTATGTTTATTCGGGTCGTGCTTTTATCAGGTTGCTTCGGCGGATGTCGTGGCTGCATTCCCATGTGCATGCACGGGTTGCTGCTGCGAGCCCGCGTGGCCGCCCAGCGGTTGCACCGCGGGCGAATACGCGAGGTAATCGTCCATGCTGAAGGTGCTGGTCGCCTGGCGGAATTTGTAGGCGAATCCTGGCCACAGCGTGGTGTTCTTGCCGGTTTTCGGATCGAGATACCAGCTCTTGCAGCCGCCCGTCGACCAGATCGCGCGGCCGAGTTTCTGCTGGATCTGTTCGTTGTAGGCACGTTCGACATGCGGACGCACTTCGATCGCATCGGCGCGTTCCGCGTTCATCGTCTTCAGCGCGCGCAGCACGTATTCGACCTGCGACTCGATCATGAACACCATCGAGTTGTGACCGAGGCCGGTGTTCGGGCCGACGATCATGAAGAAGTTCGGATAACCAGGCAGTGTCGTACCGAGATACGCATGCGCGCCATCGCGCCACGTATCGACGATGTCGACGCCGCCACGGCCACGCACCACGCCCGCCGGAAACGGATCGACCACCTGAAAGCCGGTGCCGAAGATCAGGCAATCGGCCGGATGACGTGCACCGTCGGTCGTGATCACCGCATCTTCTTCGACGCGGGCGATGCCGGTGGTCGTCACCGCAACGTTCTGGCGTGACAGCGCCGGGAAGTAGTCGTTCGAGATCAGAATGCGCTTGCAGCCCATCGTGTAGTTCGGCGTGAGCGTGGCGCGCAGTTGCGGATCGGGCACCTGGCGGCGCAGATGCCGCTCCGCGACTTTCTGCGCGGTCTTCATGAGCGTTGGATGAACCGCGAAACCGAAGGCGCGCGATTCGAGCATGCAGTAGAGCGCCGAACGCATGATCTTCTGCGTGAACGGCAGATGCTTGAACAACCACTGTTCGAACGGTTTCACCGCGCGGTCGGCCTTGGGCATGATCCACGGCGGCGTGCGCTGGAACAGGTTCAGATGCGAGACGCGCGGCGCGATCTGCGGCACGAACTGGATCGCGCTCGCACCGGTGCCGATCACCGCGACGCGTTTGCCTTCGAGCGGATACGTGTGGTCCCAGTGCTGCGAGTGGAACGCTTTACCCTTGAATTTCCCGATGCCGGGAATGTTCGGCAGGGCCGCGCGCGACAGTCCGCCCATGCCCGAGATCAGTACGCGCGCCGACCATTGCTGGCCGTTCGCGAACGTCAGTTGCCAGCGGTGGCGGGTTTCGTCGTAGATCGCGGAGGCCAGTTCATGGCCGAAGCGCAGATGACGCTGGATGCCGAAGCGTTGCGTGCATTCTTCCAGATATGCGCGAATTTCCGGCTGACGCGCGAACATGCGGGTCCAGCGCGGATTCGGGGCGAAGGAGAATGAATAGACGTGAGATTGCACGTCACAGGCACAACCCGGGTAGTGGTTGTCGCGCCAGGTGCCGCCGACCGACTCGGCCTTCTCGGCGATGATGAAATCGGTCATGCCGGCTTGCCGCAGACGGATTGCCATGCCGAGGCCGGCAAAGCCGGAGCCGATGATGGCGATATCGGTATCGACGGGCGCGGATGCGTTGGGCGCCGCGTCGTCGGGGGGCATCATGCGTGCGTTCATCCGATCCGTCTCCTTGTTGTTCGCTCTTAACTGTTACATTGATTGATGTAACAATAGAGGCTGTCAACGGATGGCGCAAGTGGGCTGTTAGACGCCCGGCTCTAAGACAGGTCACCTATTTTTTACGATGTGAAATAAAAGTGAGAGCGTCAGGCGTAAAAAAGCGGACCCGCGGGTCCGCTGTCCCTGGCTACGCTGGCTATGCGTAAGACGTGCAGCACGGCAGCGTGCTGCCGCTTCACTTCGCGGCCAGAGCCGCAGCCACCTCGCGGTTCTGCCAGACGTTGTCCTTCACCGTGATTTTTTGCGGAATCAGATGCGCGCCGTAAAACGCATCCGCGACGACCTGCTGCGAGCGCACGATCTCGTCGGTCACGGCGGTGGTGCCGTACGGATAGCGGCGCACCCAGGTTTCGACCAGCTTCTGATCGAGACCGACCTTCGGCGCGATCAGCGCGGCAGTTTCCACCGGATGGTCATTCACCCATAGGCCGGTGGTGCGTAACTGTCCAAGAATCGCACCGATTACATCCGGATGCTGCTGCGCGAAGTCGCGTGTGGCCTCATAGAAGTTATAGGGGCTGTTGAGCTCCGAATAATCGACCAGCGTGCGCGCCTTCAGCGCCTGCTGTGCGGACGCATAGTAAGGGTCCCAGATCGCCCATGCATCGACGGTGCCGCTTTCAAAGGCGGCGCGCGCATCGGCGGGCGCCAGATAGACCGGGCGAACGTCTTCGTAACGCAGGCCGGCTTTTTTCAGCGTTTCGAGCAGCAGATAGTTCGCGCTGGAACCCTTCTGCAGCGCGACGCGCTTGCCCTTCAGTTCCGCCACGCTATGCAGCGCGGAATCGCTGCGGACCAGAATCGCTTCGGCGTGACGCCCCGACGGTTCCGCGCCGACATACACGAAGCGCACGCCGCCGGCCTGTGCGAACACGGGCGGCGGCGCGCCGGTGTAGCCGAAGTCGACGCTGTTCGCGTTCAGTGCTTCAAGCAGTTGCGGGCCGGCCGGAAATTCGAACCATTTGATGCTGTAGCCGAGCGGCTTGAGCTTTTCGTCGAGCGAGCCTTGCGCCTTGAGTATCGCGAGCAAGCCCGACTTCTGATAACCGATGCGCAACACGTTGGCCGGCTCGCTGCCGTTGCCATTACTGGTGCTCTGCGCGGTCGCGCTGAATGTGGTGAGCGCTGCCAGCAACGCGGCGGCGACGTGTAGCGAAATACGGGTATGACGGGACATCCTGCGAATCTCCATTGCGTTCGATTAGTCGAAGATCGTCGCATGGACGTCCCGCCGATCAAACGAAGCAATGCAGATTTGAATATGACGCGCGCGCGAACGGCCGGGGCCTGAAAGCGCCTGCTTGCGCGCTGAAAGGGGACGCGCTCGCCGCGCACGCGAGCAGCACCGCAAACGCGAGCAAATGGCCGTGTGCAACGCTACTTTCTGGGTTTATCTTTCTTTGCCGCGGCGCGCTCGGCCGCCGTGCCTTCGGGCGCGTGACCCAGCTTCTTTTCCATGATCGCCGCGACACGGTCGCCGAGATAATCGCCGGAGGCTTCTTCCAGCGCACGGTTCATTTCGCTTTCCACCAGCACCATCGCCAGCGGCCGCACCCGCCAGATCGCGTCGACCAGGGCAGGCACGTCGGCGGGCGGTGGCAGGGCGTCGGCGTCATAGCGATCCAGTTGACGGACCACCAGATCGACCAGCGCCTTGGCGACCGCATTGAAATGCGGTCTGGCGATACCGACGGAGTCGAGCAGGTCGGCGAGCGGAATGCCTTCCTTGGCCATGGTCGCGCCGGCGGCCAGCGCCGTCGGGCTGCCGGACACGAAGGAGAGGCCGTCGCGCTCCAGCAAACCCAGATCGACCGCTTTGCCGAGAGCGCTTGGCGAGGCTTTGTCGCCAAACATTTGCAGCAGTTCGAGCAGCGAGTATTTTTTTGGCCGTTCGCGCGACCAGCGGCTGCCGATCGCGGTTTCGAGGCCGAGGATCGAACGCAGATCGTGGCCTTCGTCGACGGCCATGATCAGATCCTGGATGTTCGCGAGCGTGTAGCCGCGCGTGAGCAGGTGGTTGATCAGTTTCAGACGCGAGACGTGCGTATCGTCATACACGCCGACGCGGCCGCGCTTTTCCGGCGGCTCGAGCAGGCCGCGGTCCTGATAGGCGCGCACGTTGCGCACGGTGCTGTCGGTCACGCGCGCGAGTTCGTCGACCGTGTATTCGTTGCGCGGCGTAGCGCTTGCCGGGACGCTCGGGGCGTCGGACGAGGGCGGAATGGGGGGCGGCGTTTTGGGCATGGGGGGATTTTAACGCGCCACGTCGTCCGGCACGGTCGAATCGCCCACGCCTAACGTCCGCTGCATCAGCGTGGTGTCGAGCCACCGGCCGTGCTTGAAGCCGACCGACTTCAACGTGCCGGTCAATTCGAAGCCCAACTGTGCGTGCAGAGACAGCGAACCGCCGCTGCCGCCGTCGGCGATCACGGCGACCATCTGGCGCCACGGTCCGGTTTCGCAGCGCTCGATCAGCGCCTGCAATAGCACGCGCCCCAGACCGCGCCCGCGATAGGCGTCGCTCACATAGATCGAATCTTCGATCGTGTTGCGATAGGCGGCGCGCGGACGGTACGGCGTCGCGTAACAGTAGCCGGCAACTTCGCCGTCGATCTCGGCCACCATGTACGGCAGTCCGTGACTGCGCACCGACGCGAGCCGCGTGCGCAGGTCGTCGACGGAAGGCGGGATTTCTTCGAACGAAGCGACGCCGGTCAGTACGTGGTGCGCGTAGATCGCCTGGATCGCAGGCAGATCGGCTTCAGCGGCATCGCGGATCAAGGGCGCGGTGTCAGTGGAGTCGGCTGAATGGGGCGTGGAGGGCGCGGGGCGGGTGGTGCTCATACGTGTTCCTGTCGTGGCCCGTGAGTCTGAGGATACGTTTCACTATGCCCGCCGCGCGCGAGAATTTGAAGCGAGTCAAAAATCGCCACGATCTATAGGCGGTATCAGCGCGACCATAGCTGACTGGCGCGATCGAGGGATGGCGCGTAGCGCCCGGCTATGCGGCTGTGCCGGGCGTTACGGGTTTTCGTCGCGAAGACGCATGCGCGTGGCATGCGTTTCGCCGATCAGCTATGCGAGTAGGTATCAGGCTGCGTCACATGCCCGCGATGATGCCGGTGATGCTTGGCCTTGTGCTTCGGCTTGGCCTCGGCCGGCGCATGTTCCGCGGGTTGCGGTTGCTGTTGGGCTTGCGGCGGATGCGGTTGCGGCTGTTGGGCCTGCGCGCCAGGCGCGGGCGCCGGATGGGCGTTGCCGGACGGTAGCGTGGTTTGGCCTTCGCCGAAGCGATAAGTCTGCGAGGTTTGCGCGTACGCGGTGGCGGACAGCGTCAGGGCGGAAACGGCCAGGCAAATCGAAAACTTCATGAAACCTCCTTCTGAACGAGCCGGTGAGGATACCGCAATGCGGCTGAGCGTCGCTGAGCGTCACGCGCCAGGTTGCGGAAACACCTGTTCTCCAAGCGTGAGCATCAGCCGGTTGGCCCAGGCGAAGATCGCGATAGCGTGAGTCAGGTCGAGAATCTCCGCGTGCGTCAGGCCGTTTGCTTCGAGCCGCTTGATGGCGCTGGCATCGACGCCTTCAGGGTGCTCAGTTAGTTCGATCGCATACCGGATGATCGCGCGCTCGCGCTCCGTGGTGCCTGCGATCAACGGGTCTTCGAAAACCTGTTCGATCGCGTCGGTCCGCTTCGCGAGTTGGCCGAATCGTTGTGCATGCACCGAAGCGCAATACACGCAGCCGTTAACGCGCGACACCACCGTGCTGGCGAGTTCACGCTCGGCGCGCGGCAGGCCGCCTGGCGCATACATGATCGCGTTGAAGACCCCGGAGCGCTGCCGCAGAATTTCCGCCTGTTGGACCAGCAGCAGATAGTAGTCGGAGGTCTTGGCGTGCGGATGGCTCTCTTCGAGCACGGCGATCTGCTCCAGTGTGGCGCCGGCGAGGCTGACCGTGTCGAGCCAGGCGTGCCAGCCGAGCGTATCGAAGGTGAAGCCGTTGAGCGGATAAACCGGCAATGCATTGGTGTTCACATGACTCATGCTGCCTCCTGTGCGGCGCGCAATGCCTTCAGGCCCGCTACCACGCGCAATTGATAAGTGACGAACGCAATCAGCTGCGACAGCGCGACGACGCCGCGTGTCGTGATACCGGCTTGCCGCAGTGTTTGCAGATGCTCGGGCCGCGCTTCGACTGGCTTGATCGTCAGAAGCTCGACGTGCGAGAGGATCGCGATCAGACGAGCGTCGGTGGCGGGGTCGAGCGTGCCCGCTTCGATCACATCGAGTGCGGTCGGCTGTACGCCGGTGGCGATGAGCTTCGCCGTGTAGGCGTCGGCGAGGTCGTCGGCCAGCGAGAGGCGCGCGGCATACCACGCGGCAAACAAACGTTCCTGCAGCGACAGGTCGGGCAACGCCGGATCGAACAACGCGTCTTCGCTGCGTTGCGTGTGCAGCGCGACTTTGTCGCGGGCATGGCGGATCGCGGCGAGCGGGCTACCTGCTTGCAGGCCGGCGAGGGTGTCGATGGTGTCGATGGTGTCGGCGCCTGAGGGCGCTGCGGGGTGAGTCGGTGACGCGAGGTCGGTCATGTCTGCTCCGGCTGGTTAATCTGTGTTTTCAGCGGCGTTCCCTGCTTGCAGGCGAGCGCGCGAAGTATCGGACGATGCATCCGCATCGGCCCATTCGTCCCCCCGAAGCTCAGCTGTGTCGAAGGCGAGCAGCGCCTGGTAGTGTCGCTCGCGATCCGCGTCGAACAGGCGGCTTGCGATGCCGCGCGCGAGACGCTGCGCGCCATCGCTGATCGCCGGGATGTCGCCGGAGAGCTTGCCGTGGCTGAGGCTCGCCGCATGATTGAAGCAATGGATCCGCGTCAGCGCGGCACACGTGCCGGGCTCGCGCTCCTGAAACGCGAACGCAGCGCCAAGATCCGGCGACTCGGCCAGTTCGTACGAAGGCAGCGACGGGTCTGCCTGATAGCGGTCTTTCCAGCGCCGTACAAAGCGCGCGAACGGCGCGAATTCGGCGCGCGTGGCGATATCCGAATGAAAACCGGTCGCGAAGATCAGAAAGTCGACCACGTAGCGGCCTTTCGGCGTCGTTACCGCGAACGCGCCGTCGAGTTCGTCGAGCGCAACAAGCGGGCTGCCGACGTGAAATCGCGCGCCCGCATGGCGTGAAACCCGCAGCACGCTGTCTCTCGGCGGCGGTGTTTGCTCAGTCTGTGCGTAGTGCAGGAAACGCCATTTGGACGCGTCGTCGAGATCGGCGAAACCGTGCACGAGCCCTGGACTGCCGATGCCCGTCAGCTTGTTCACGCGCGGAATATCGTCGCGGCGGATGAACAGATCGACACCGGCCGCACCCGCTTCGAGCGCGGTCGCGGCATTGTCGAAGGCAGACGCACCCGCGCCGACGACACCGACACGCTTGCCGGCTAATGCAGCGAAATCGATCGCATCCGCGGAGTGTGCCCAGTAGTGGCGTGCAACCGTATTGGCGATAGCAGGTACAGTCGGGCCGCCCAAACCGTCGCGTCCGGTGGCGAGCACGACATGCCGCGCGAATACCGTGCGCTGCGCACCGGCTTCAGCGAGATCGAGCGCAAGCAGGCCGTCGACGCGCGGGCGCAGCGAGGTCAACGTAGTGTCGTTTTGCACCGGAAGATCGAGCACCTCGCGATACCAGCGCAAATAGTCCATCCACTGGGTCCGCGGAATCTTGTAGAGCGCATCCCACGCGGCGCCGCCGAATTGCGCTTCGTACCACGCGCGAAACGTGAGGGCCGGCATGCGCAGGGCGGGCCCCGTGAGTTGCTTGGGCGAGCGCAGCGTTTCCATGCGCGCGAACGATATCCATGGACCTTCGCGTCCTGATGGCGCACGGTCGAACACCTGCAGATTGTCGATGCCGAGCCAGCGCAGTTCCGCCGCCGCGGTGAGGCCCGCCATGCCGCCGCCGATCACGGCGACATCGAGTACGCGTTCAGCACCGGCGAAACGTGGCGGGACCCATGAGGGCGCGGGCAGTTCCAGCCAGCGCAGATCTTCACGCAAGCGGGCTTCGAGTGCGGCAAGGCGATTCATGCTGTGTGTTCCGGGCGTTTAGTGCGCGCACGGGAGACGCGGGTTTCGCGCTGGAGCAGTGCGTCGTGTTGCTGGGCGGGATGCAGCACCACGCCTTCGAGCAGCTCACGGGTCGCGTGTTCGATGGATTGCAGTAACGCGTCGACGGCAGCGCGGCGCGGTTTGCCCGCCGGCGTCACGACACCGAAGAAGAAAGGAATTGCGCAGTCGAGCGGCCGCGCCGTCACGCCTTCGATCGGCAGGCCGAGTCCGGTGGCGGGATCGACGATCGCGACACCGGCGCCTGCGCGAGCGGCCATCACAGCGTTTAACGATGCATTGGTTTCAAGAAACACGTCGGCGGAAATACGCGCAGCCGCGAACGCTGCGTCAATCCGATGCCGCAGTCGAAACCGGTTCGCCACGGTGACGATGCGCCGGTCCGCCAGATCGCGCAGGGCAATGCGCGGCTGCGTGGCGAGCGGGTCGCCGCTCTGCACGAGCGCCACACAGGGCGCTTCGGCGATCCAGTGGATGTCGAGCCCCGCATGCCCAATCGGCAGCGTCACCAGACCGATATCCGCGGTACGGGTCAGGACCTCGTGCACCACGTGTTCCGCCGACAAACTGCGTAACTGGAATTGCGGTGTGTGACCGAGCGGCGGCAGCGAGGCGATGGCGGGCGGCACGATCGACGCCGCCAGCGCGGGCGTGGCCGCCACGCGCAGCGGTTCCGCTTCGCCGAGACCGATGGCGCGCGCCCGTTGCTCGATGGTCTTCAGCCCGATCAGCGAACGCTCGACTTCTTCGTAAAGCAGAAACGCGCGATGCGTCGGCGTCACACGCGGACCATTGCGATTGAACAGCGCATAGCCGAGATCCGCCTCGAGTTCCTGAATCTGACGCGTGACGGCCGGCTGCGAGCGTTCGAGCAAACGTCCCGCGCCGGTGATGCTGCCGGCGGACATAACCGCCGAAAATGCTTCGAGTTGATGCAGCTCCATGACTCGCCCTGGCAATTCGGTCTGCGCATTGTAGGGTCGTCTGAATGCGGGATTTATATAATCAATTCCGATATCGACAGCCGAAAAAATGCGAAGCGGATTGGTGGGCGAGTGCGTGGCGCCGCAAATTTTCTTCCATATAGCGTGTGTCGGAAGAGAGAAAAATCAATTGCGCCAATGAGATACCTTGGCGTGTCTGCGCATGAGCGTGAACACGGACTCGTCGCGTTGCTGTGAGCGAACGGAGGCATCCTCTCCAGCGTGATAACCATATTCCCAAAACTTCGTTGGTTCGCCGGAATTCACCGTGGTTACATGGCCCCACTTTGAAGATGACAGTCGGGGCAAACATGAAGCACGTATCCAAATCATCGCGAACCAGCTGGTCACGCTGGCTGAAAACGCTGCCGGTGCTCGCCGCCGTGGTAGGTATCACAGCGACCTCGCCGGCCCATGCAGGCGCCGCAACGGGCGAGCCGTATCTCATCGGCGTGAGCGGACCGCTGACCGGACAGGACGCGCAATACGGCACGCAGTGGAAGCGCGGTTTCGATCTTGCGCTGGAGCAGATCAACAGCCAGGGCGGCATCAAGGGCCGCCCGCTTGCCTATGACTTCGAGGACAGCCGTGGCGACCCGCGCCAGGCCGTGTCGATCGCGCAGAAGTTCGTCGGCGATCCGCGCATTCTGCTGGAGCTGGGTGACCTGTCGAGCACGACTTCGATGGCCGCTTCGCCGATTTATCAGCGCGGACAACTCGTGCAATTCGGCTTCACAAATTCGCACCCCGACTTCACCAAGGGTGGCGACTACATGTGGAGCACGGCACTGAGTCAAGCCGAAGAGCAGCCCCTGCTCGTGCACTACGCGACGAAAGGACTCGGCTTCAAGCGCATTGCCGTGCTCTATCTGAATACCGACTGGGGCCGCACCAGCAAGGACATTTTCGCGAAAGCCGCCGCGCAGGATGGCGCACAGGTCGTCGCGGCGGAAGGCTATCAGCCGACCGAAAAGGATTTCCGCGCGACGCTGGTGCGGGTGAACGAAGCGAAGCCCGACTCGTTGGTGCTGATCTCGTACTACGCGGATGGCGCGCAGATCGTGCGCCAGGCGCGTTCGTCGGGTTTGACGCAACCCATCGCGGCAGTGGGCTCGGTCTATTCGCCGAAGTTTCTCGAACTGGGCGGCGAGGCCGTGAACGGCGTCTTCACCGAATCGAATTTCTTCCCCGGCGACAAGCGGCCTGAAGTGCAGGACTTCGTGCAGCGTTATCGCGCGAAGTACAACGGCGAGCCCGATACCTTCGCCGCGCGCGCTTATGACGCGATGATCGTCTCGGCGGAAGTCATGCGCCGCTACGGCGTGACCCGTCAGGCGGTGCATGACGGCCTGAAGCAGATCAAGGATGTGCCGAGCCTGATCTTCGGCAAGGTCCAGTTCGATCCGCAGACGCGCCGCGTGGCCGGAGCGCGCAGCGTGTACCTGGTCGTCAAGGACAATCAGTTCACGCAGTGGGACGGTGCCAAGCCGCTGGTCGCTTCCAAATAACACCTGGGCAACGCACAAGCAACGCTCACGTGTCTGCTTCTCACCGGATCTGAATGCTATGGCTTCATGGCTCGACTACACGATCAACGGACTGATCGTCGGCAATATCTATGCATTGCTGGCGGTTGGCC
Organism: Burkholderia sp. OK233; assembly: GCF_900230185.1. GTDB lineage: Bacteria > Pseudomonadota > Gammaproteobacteria > Burkholderiales > Burkholderiaceae > Paraburkholderia. The sequence continues at coordinate 4,342,128 of NZ_OCSR01000002.1, read as the reverse complement.
TTGCACTGATCTTCGGCGTGTCTCATCTGATCAACTTTGCGCACGGCTCGGTGTACATGATCGGCAGCTTCATCGGCTGGCTGTGTCTGACGCGACTCGGTTTGCCATTGCCGCTGGCCTTGCTGGCGGTGGTGGTCGGCGGCGGGCTGCTGGGCATCGCGATCGAGCGCGTCGGCTTGCGGCCGCTGCAGGGCGCGGCACGCATCGCGCCGCTGCTCGCGACGATCGGCATCAGCTTCGTGCTCGATCAGTGCGCGCAGCTGCTGTTCGGCGCCGATCCGCGGCCGGTGCCGAGCACGCTGCCCGATTGGCACTTCCGTCTTGGCGGCGCAACGATCGGTTCGCTGGATCTGCTGATCGCCGGCATTGGCGTGACGGCGGCTGCCGTGCTCTATGTGTTCCTGCGTTTCACGCGTCTCGGTTGGGCTGTACGTGCCACCGCGCAGGACCGGGACGCTGCGCAGCAGATGGGCGTCAACGTCAATGGCGTCAATCAGGCCGTGTTTGCGATCGCGTGCGCGCTCGGCGGCGTGAGCGGCTTGCTGGTCGGCATGTACTACAACAGCATCGATCCGGCGATGGGTTTTCAGGCCACGCTCAAGGGTGTGGTGGCTCTGCTGATCGGTGGTCTGGGCAACGTGCCGGGCGCGATTGTCGGCAGCCTGCTGCTGGGTCTGGTCGAGAGTTACGGTGTGGCGATCTTCGGCACCAGTTACCGCGACCTGTTTGCCTTTGTGCTGCTGTTGCTGTTTCTGGTGTGGCGTCCCAATGGACTCTTTAGCGGCAGCCGTCGCTTGCCGCACGAGCCGATGACAGGCACGTTCCTGTCCGCCGGCAAAGCAGTGAAAGTGCCGCGCACCGTGGTGATTGCCTTGGCAGTAGCTGCGGTCGCGCTGCCGTTCGTCGCCAGTTCGTCCTACCTCCTGCAAACACTCACCAATGCCTGGCTGTACGGAATGTTGGCGTTGAGTCTGACGCTGGTGGCGGGTACCGTTGGGCAGATTTCGCTCGGCCATGCCGCGTTGCTGGTGATCGGCGCGTATGCGTCCGCGTTGCTGTCGACGAATCTCGGCTGGTCGCCTGTCGTGACGATTTTTTGCGCCGGTCTGATCACCGCCGCGCTCGGCACGCTGCTGGTTTATCCGGCGTTCCGTTTGCGCGGGCACTACGTGTCGATTGCAACGCTCGGTATCGGCGAAGTGGTGAGCCTCGTGATCCTCAACTGGGACAGTCTGACGCGTGGCCCGCTCGGCATCGCGGGCATTGCGCCGTTGTCGGTGTTCGGCTGGACGCCCGATAGCGCTCGCGCGATCTACTGGTTCGCGCTGGGCGTGCTGATCGTGCTGGCGCTCCTGCAAACGCGGCTGTTGAGCTCGCATCTGGGCCGCACGCTGCGTGCGATTCGCGAAGACGAGGTCGCCGCGCGCTCGCATGGGATTCGCCCGAACCGCTACAAGGCGATCGCGTTTGCGTTTGGCGGACTGGCGGCCGGTATCAGCGGCGGGATCGCGGCGCATCTATATAGCTACATCAACAACCAGACTTTCGACTCGCAGGTGTCGATCCTGGCCTTGACGATGGTGATACTCGGCGGCCTCGGTAACGTGCTGGGCGGCATCGTCGGCGCGATCGCGCTGATCGGCCTGCCGGAGATTTTCCGCTGGGCCGCTGACTACCGGATGCTGATCTACGGCCTGGTATTGTTGCTGCTGGTGCGGTTCAGGCCGCAAGGTTTGCTGGGAACGGTATGACGGAGCGCACATGACACAGATTCTTCTCGACGTGCGCGGCGTGACGCGGCGCTTCGGCGGACTAACCGCGGTGAACGGCGTCGATCTGTCGATTTCGGAAGGCGAACTCGTCAGCGTGATCGGGCCGAACGGCGCGGGCAAGTCGACGCTGTTCAATCTGATCACCGGGCTCGATACGCCGGACGCAGGTAGCGTGCAATTCGACGGCCGCGACATCACCGGCGTGCGGCCGGAAAAACTCGCCGCGCTCGGACTTGCGCGGACGTTTCAGCATGGCCGCGTATTCGGCAATCTGAGCGTGCTCGACAACGTGTTGATCGGCGCGCATGCACGTTTGCGCGCTACCCGCACGGGTTGGCCGATTGTCGGCGCCATCGCCGAAGTCGCGCGCGCACTGATCGGGCCCGCTTCGATCCGGCGTGAAGACGCGGCGTTACGCGACGAAGTGCGCGAGATCATCGCCGGATTTGGCGAGCGCCTCGCGCCGCGCATCGATCATCCGGCGCATAGCCTGTCATATGCGAACCGCCGGCGCGTCGAGATCGCCCGCGCGCTCGCCTTGCATCCGCGCATTCTGTTGCTCGACGAGCCGACGGCCGGCATGAACGAGTCCGAAACCGCCGAAATGCTGGTGCTGATCCAGCAACTGAAAGCGCGCGGGCTGACCATCCTGCTGATTGAACACAAGCTCGACATGGTGATGCGCTTATCGGATCGTGTGATCGTGCTCGACAACGGCGGGAAAATCGCTGAAGGGCTGCCGCGCGACGTGCGCAACGATCCGCGTGTGATCGAGGCGTATCTGGGCCATCGGAATGTCGGTGGCGCGGCGGCTGTGCGCGTCGCGGCCTGAACTTATGGAACATCGACGATGAGCGACGCTCTACTGAAACTCGAACACATCGAGACGTTTTACGGTCCCGTACAGGTGCATTTCGACGTCAATTTTCAAGTGCGGCGCGGGCAGATCGTGAGTTTGCTCGGCGGCAACGCGAGCGGCAAATCGACCACGATGAAGCTGATTCTCGGTCTGCACAAACCGCGCTCCGGCAGCGTGACGTTCGAAGGTGAGGCGATCACAGGACTCAGTACGCCGCAGATCGTACGGCGCGGTGTTGGGTCCGTACCCGAGGCGCGGCGGCTGTTCGGCGACATGACGGTGCGTGAGAATCTGCTGATGGGTGCCTATACGCGGCGCGATCGTGTTGCCATCGACGAAGACTATGAGCGCGTGCTGGGCCTCTTCCCCCGCGTGAAAGAGCGCCTGGCGCAAAAGGCGGGCACGCTCTCGGGTGGCGAGCAGCAGATGCTGGCCATGGCGCGCGCGTTGATGAGCCGGCCGAAACTGATCTGCATGGACGAACCCACTATGGGTTTGTCGCCGCTCTACGTCGATAAAGTGCTGGAACTGATCGACACGATCAACCAGCAAGGCGTGACGTTCTTCATGGTCGAGCAGAACGCCAGCCTCGCGCTGGAAATCGCGCATTACGGCTACGTATTGCAGACCGGCCGCGTCGTGCTGGAAGGCACGGCGGAGTCCTTGCTCGGTGATGAGCGGATCCGTGACGCGTATCTCGGTGGCGAAGCCGCGGCGACGACCGCATCCTGATGCGATCAACGCACGACATCGAGCGCAACGGGCGGTTTGTGCAGTTGCCGATTCGATCATCCGTGCGTTGCGCCGCGTAGCAACATGCGCTTGCCATGCTTGACGCTGGGGCTCCGATGAGCCGACCGTCATTCCCGTGGCTTGTCGCGAAAGCGGCTTCAAAGGTCGAACTGATCGAATTCGCTCTGCAGTTCGCGGTTACGTGCAACGCGCTCGTCGATGCCCGGCCCGAGCCGTTCGACAATCGCCGAAATCAGCAGATTGAACAGGCACGTGAGCGGCGCCAGCGAGTCCCAGAACTGACCGACATCGGTCTTCACCTGCAAAAGATCACCGTCGAATTCGCGCGCCCACGGACAGTAAATATCGGTGACGAGGGCGAAGGGCAGCCCACGGCGCGTGGCCGCCTCGCAATAGCGGCGCGCGATCATCGAATAGGCGCGCGTATCGGTGACGATCAGATACGGCGACTTGAACTCGGAGTTCAGCGAATCGACATAGGAGCCCGACATGCCGTCCGAATAGAACACGCGCGGACGGATGTACTCCAGATAGCTGTAGAAAGCGTTGCTGATGCCGCGCGTGGACTGAATGCCGAGGATATAGACGGCGTCGGCGTTCGAGATGCGCTCGGCCACGCGGGCAAACACCGGCGATTGCGCAAGCTGGTAGACATGCTGGATCGCGCCGATTTCGAGTTCGAGCGAGTGGGCGAGAGCGGGGTTGGGGGCGGGGTTGGCAGCGGGGTTGCCAGCATCGGGCCCGCTTGCGGCCGGTGTGGCTTCGTCGTGCTGGCCGGAGGCGCGGCGAAATGCGTCGAGCCGGTCGGTGATCAGCCACGGGCGCTCCTGCGCGCCGCGCAATTCGCGCTTCAGGTCATCGAGGTTCTGGTAGCCGATGCTGCGCAGGAACCGGCCCACGGAGATGCCGCTGGTGCCGGCTTGCTGGGCGATCTGATCGGCGTTTTCGAGGCCGAGCCGGTCGAGATTCGCCAGCATGTAACTGGCGACGCGCTTGGAGGTGGGCGTGAGTTCGGCAAAGCGGGCTTCGACGGTTTGTGCAAAAGCGGTCGGCATCGTAGTCGCGGCGCGAGTGGTGGATCGATTATCGAGATGATGACATATTCATCCGACAGCCGACCCCGCGCGGTCCTGAAAATCAGGGAACGCACGCACGCACGCACGTACGCACGCACGCGCGGGCGAGACACCGTTCAGACTGCCGGCCGCACCGGCGCGCTTCGCGAGAAGCGTCGCGCGCCCGCTACACACGCGACCACCACGACGGTCACCAGGATCATCGCGGGTGGCACCTGTTCGTGCAGCAGCAACCCGGCGAGCAGCAGGCCAAAGAACGGTTGCAGCAACTGCAGTTGCCCGACCCCGGCGATGCCGCCTAACGCCAGTCCGCGATACCAGAACACGAAGCCGATCAGCATGCTGAAGAGCGACACGTACGCGAGCCCCCACAGCGCCGCGTGGCTCACACCGTCAAACGATGCAGGCCGCGCCCACCAGGCGAGCGGCAGCATCACCGGTAGCGACAGCACCAGCGCCCACGAAATCACCTGCCAGCCGCCGAGATGGCGCGACAGCCGCGCGCCTTCTGCATAACCCAGACCACAGGCGACGATCGCCGCCAGCATCAGCGCATCGCCGAGTGGCGACGCGTCGAGGCCGTGGCGCAAGGCGAACGCGACCACCGCACCGCTACCGAGCGCGGAGAACAGCCAGAACGCCGGCTGCGGGCGCTCGCCGCCACGCAGCACGCCGAAGATCGCGGTGGACAGCGGGAGCAGCCCGACGAACACTACGGCGTGCGCGGCGCTCACGTGGCGCAGCGCGAGGGCGGTCAGCAGCGGAAAGCCGACCACCACGCCCAGCGCGACCACCACCAGGGGGATGAGGTCGCGCCTCGCGGGCCGAGCCTGGCGAAACACGAGCAGAAGCAACAGCCCCAACGTGCCCGCGATGGTCGCGCGGGCCATCGTCAGAAACACCGGATCGAAGCCTTGTACGGCGATACGCGTGGCGGGTAGCGAGCCGCTGAAAATCAACACGCCCACCATGCCGCTCACCCAGCCGTTCGTTGTCTTGTCCATCGAAAGAGTCCATGCGCATTGAAAATGGAACCTGCAGCATCCGCTTTCGGGCTGCAAAGGGTAAGCTACGGATCAGTACAATTCGTACAAACTGTACCGAACATGGAGCAGTACAGATGGCGGAAAGCGATATTAACCGGGCGGCCTTGGGCGCGCCAACCGGCACGCGGGTCGGCACGGTGATGGACAGTTTGCGCGAGCGCATCGCGAGCCGTTCGTTGATGCCGGGCACGCGCGTGCCGTCGATCCGCGCGATGACCGAGGCGCTCGGCGTGTCGAAGTCGACCGTAGTGGAAGCGTACGACCGGCTGGTCGCGGAAGGGGTGATCGTGGCGCGGCGCGGTTCCGGGTTTTTCGTGTCCGGCCATGCGCCGCCGCTGGCGCTCGCCGATCTTGGGCCGCGGCTGGATCGCGAGGTCGATCCGCTGTGGCTTACGCGGCAGTCGCTGGAGGCCGGTGCGAAGGTGTTCAAGCCGGGCTGCGGCTGGATGCCGGCTTCTTGGCTGCCGGAAGACGGCGTGCGCCGCGCGTTGCGTGCCGTAGCGCGCGATCCGCAGTCGCCGCTTGCCGACTATGCGAGCCCGCTCGGTCTGCCTGCGCTGCGCCAGCAACTCGCCTGGCGGCTCGCGCAACATGGCGTGGAAGCGCCGCCCGAGCAGATTGTGCTGACCGACGGCGGCACGCACGCGCTTGATCTCGTCTGCCGCTTTCTGCTCGAACCCGGCGACACGGTCCTGATCGACGATCCGTGCTACTTCAACTTCCAGGCGCTGCTGCGCGCCCATCGTGTCCGCATCGTCGGTGTGCCCTATACGCCGTCCGGCCCGGATCTGGGCGCATTCGAGCGGGCGCTGATCGAGCACCGCCCGCGGCTCTACGTGACCAATTCCGCGATCCACAATCCGACCGGCGCCACACTTGCGCCAGCCATTGCGCATCGGCTGCTGAAACTGGCGGGTGAGCACAATCTGCTGATCGTCGAAGACGATATCTTTGCCGACTTCGAGGACGAACCCGCGCCGCGTCTTGCGGCGTTCGACGGTCTCGCGCGGGTGGTCTCGATCGGCAGCTTTTCGAAGACCCTGTCCGCGGCCGTGCGCTGCGGCTACATCGCGGCGCGCAGCGAATGGGTCGAGCCGCTGGTCGATCTGAAGCTGGCCACCTCGTTTGGTAACGGCCAGCTCGCGGCGAGCGTCGTGCATCGCTTGCTGGTGGATGGCACCTACCGGCGGCATCTCGAATCGATGCGCGCGAAGCTCGCGGACGCCATGGGCGAGACGATCAGACGGCTGGGCTATGCCGGCCTTGAAGTGTGGACGCGGCCACGTGCCGGCCTATTCGTGTGGGCGCGCCTGCCCGATGCGCTCGACGCCGCCGATATCGCGCGTCACGCGTTAGCCGAGAGTGTGGTGTTCGCGCCGGGCAATGTGTTCAGCGCGTCGCAATCGGCGGCCGGGTTCCTGCGCTTTAACGTGTCGCAATGCAACCGGCCGAAGGTGTACGAGGCGCTGCAACGGGCGATGGACGTGTCGGCTGCAGCGAAGGCGCACGCCTGAGCGCGCGCCTCGCCACGCGACGTTACTTGCACAGCAGCAGCAGACGCTCCTGATCCGTGCAGGAGGAGCGCGGTTTCTGCGCGGCTTGCGCGGCTGTCGCGCTGATCGCCGCACTCTTGTTCGCGAGACACGCGCGCAGATGTTTTTCCACCGGCCCGTAGTATTTCCAGCCGCGCACGAGAGGCGGCAATTCGAGTTTCACCTGCTTCCACTTCGGATGCCCATGCTCCTGCAGATTGTCGAAGTTGGCGCAGAGCGAGTCCGCAAAGTGATTCAGATTGCCGACGGTATCGCGCAGACCGTAATCGTAAGTGACGAGAAAGGCCTTGACCGTTAGCGTGGGGACATCTTCCTTCAGCCAGTTCGGATAGCTGGCCGCGCGGAGTGTCGTGGGAAAATACGTCTGTTTTGCACGGGCGGTTTCGGGCGCGTTGGGATCAACCTTCAGAGGGCGGATCTGTTGCAGCAGCTCGGGATTCATGTCGTTGAACAGTTTCGCCGGCTGCCCGACCACGATGATCGCAACGTCCACCTTCTTGACGATCAATGCGGCCAGCGCGTCTTCGTTGCTCAGGTGCTGGACGTTCTGCTCGGGAATCGCCTGTCCGAACATCAGGTGATAGAGGGTCGTGGCCGTTTGAGCGGTGCCGCTGCCGAGCAGGCCCACGCTGATGCTCTTGTCCTTGATGTCGACGAAGGTTTTCATCGGCGAGTCCGCGCGCACCACGACGTTAATTTCCTCGTCGTAGAGCGGCATGATGAGCCGTAGCGGCCGGATTGCCGTACCCGCGTCGGCATTGCCCGCGTTGGCCATGTCGATGTAGGCTTGATACACGTCGGACTGGACCAGCGCGAGCTTCACGCCGGGCTCGAAGCGCATGCGCTGCACGTTTTCGGCCGAACCCTTCGACGACATCACTTCCAGGTCGATGCCCGCCGGCTGCGCCACCCATTTCGACAGATCCTGGCCGATCTGAATGTACGTGCCGCGTTCCGGACCGGTGACGATCTTGTAGTGCGCAGCCTCGGCGCTTGCCAACGAAGACATGATCATCAGCACCAGCCCCAGCCATCCCGCCAGAAGTCTCTTCAGCATGGTTTATCTACCTATCGGTCAGGGTTGAACTGCCTCTCGCGTCTGCGCGCGCGAAGCACCGGTGAGCCCGCTTGCCATCTCATGTTCAATGCGTCGCGCGTGCCATGTCCGTCTGTTGCCGCTCAGAGGACACGCGATCGGCAGCGCAATCGGGTGTGCCATGATTCATGCGGTCAGTCAGGTAAATCGGCCGTGCGAACGGCAAGAAATTCGGTATCCAAACTTTTACGCGTACCGGAATGCCGGCTTACGCATGCGGCTTGAGGGGCGCCCAACCTGTCTCGTGAATCACGCGTGCAAGGATCGTTTTCGCGGTGTCGTTGCCGGTGTCGATCGCGAGCGCCTCATTGGCGTGCTGGCGCGCGCAACTCCACGACTGCTGCGAGGCACATAGTTGCGCGGCCTGCAACGCGGCGTCGCGGCGCGCGGCGAGCGGCTTCAATTCGGTCAGCAGGCTTTCCGCGTCGCTATTGCCGGGTTGCAGCGTTTGCGCCGTGCCAAGCGCCGCTTGTGCCGCAGAGAGATCGTTGGCGCGGAAGGCCAGACGCGCTGCCTGCAGCGCTTGTGCGGCATCGCGGAACTGCGGCGCTGCTGGTTTTACAGGCGCTGCGGGCAACGGCGGCGCGATGGGCGTGGCCAGGATTGCCGGTGCAGTTTTGGGCGGATTGGCGGAATTGGCGGCATTGCTGGGAACAGCGGGCTTAACCACGGCGGCCTGATTCGTCGGCTGAGCCGGTGCGTACGGCGCAATCGTGCCGGTCGCCGTTCTGGCATCCTGAGGATTGTCCGCCGCCCGCTCGGTATTGCCGCTCTGCGATTCGTGGTTGTCGCTAAAGAGTGTAAAGGCGACATACGCTAGTCCGATTGCGCCAATCGCCACGATCGCGAGCAGCACCCGGCGCACTGGGAACACGATGCGGCCTGCAGAATGCGGTAGATCGGCGAGCGGCGGAATCGGCGTATCCGGAGACGCGAGTACCGGCGCTTGCATCGGGGGCTCGACAGGGGCGGTTTCGCCGGCGGCCGCAATCGGCGCGGCGAGATCGGTTTCAACCGGCTGTGTCGGATCGAAGCCGTTTTTCTGCGCTGTCTTGCTGACGGCACTGGCGCGGCTGCCGGGAATCACGACCCGCTTGTGCGGCCCGGCGTCAAGCGGATGCACCGCGCCGCAATATGGGCAATAGTCGACTTGCCGGTACAGCGCACCACCGCAGCGTTTGCAGGGCGTCGGGAAACTATGGCCGAGTATTGTCTGGGTGGACATACTGTGGACCCACCTGTGGAAAACAGTGCCGTTACGGCATGCTCCAGATCGTGTTGAGGCAGGAGTAACGTCCGCGGAAACCACGATCCACATGCGCTGGAGAATCTTGGGGCGCAAGTCCTCGCTTGCGGTGCCGCTGATTGCAATATGTGGCGTTTCGGTGAGAACGTCAATCGACGTTCTCACCTACTTTATGTGCACTAGAGCCCATTTGTAGGTACGACGAAACACTGCATATGTCGGCAGAACGAACAGGTCGACGGTTTTTTTCACACGGGTTGCGCAATCACGGTGCGCAGGCGAGGACACGATGGCGCGCTGGCGGAATCGGCAGAACGAAATGGCGGCGATGAAAGCAGAACGAGGTCGAAGCGCGCGGCGTTCGACCTCGTCATCAAGCGCTTGTAGAAAACGCTGGTTGGAAACGGGATACGGCGAAATCAGTGCTTGCGCAGCGGATGATCCTTCAGAAGCCACGCGAGCGCAAAGGCCAGCACGACGACGCAGGCCGCCGAGAGATACACCGTGTGTAACGCACCGGCAAACGCTTGCAGATAGTCGTCGCGCAACGCTTCAGGCAACTGGTGGATGGCCGCCGGTCCGAGCGCGTGCGGCAGTTCGGTGTCGGCAGGAATCAGTTTTTCCAGGCGCGCGGCGAGGCCGTTCGAAAACACCGCGCCAAAACCGGCCACGCCGATCGAGCCGCCGATTGAACGGAACAGCGTTGCGCCTGAAGTGGCGACACCCATGTGCTTGAACTCGACAGTATTCTGCACGGCGAGAATCAGCACCTGCATCACCATGCCGAGACCGAAGCCGAGAATGCCCATGTCGATATACATCACACGAATCGGCGTGTTGATCTGCAAGCGTGCGAGCAGCACCATCGCGACGGCCACGAGAAACGTGCCGGCAATCGGAAACATGCGGTACTTGCAGATCTTGCTGATTACGCGCCCGGTCACCATCGACATCACGAACATGCCGCCCATCATCGGCAGCATCTGCATGCCGGCTTCCGTGGGCGTCGAGCCCTTGACCACCTGCAAATACAGCGGCAGGAACGTAACCGAGCCGAACAGCGACACGCCGATGATGAAACCGATCAGGCTGCTCAGCAAAAACGTACGCTGTTTGAAGAGCTCGAGCGGCATGATCGGTTCGACCGCAGTCCGCTCTTCGTGGATGAAGCCCCAGATCGCCACCAGCCCCATGCCAAGCGTGAACCACAACTGCGGCGACGACCACGGCAGGATCGTGCCGCCCTGGCTGGTGAACAGGATGATGCAGGTGAGTGCGCCGGCGAGAAACGCGGCGCCCATGTAGTCGATGGTGTGCTTCACGTGCCGCACGTGCGGTTTGAAGACCGCGCCGATCACAGCCAGCGAGATGATGCCGAGCGGCAGGTTGATGTAGAAAATCCAGCGCCATGACAGGTGCTCGACGAGAAAGCCGCCGAGCAGCGGCCCGACCACCGTAGCGAGACCGAACACGCCGCCGAATACACCCTGGAAGCGGCCGCGCTCAGCCGGCGGAATCACGTCGGCGATGGCGGCCATCGTCACGACTAGCAGACCGCCGCCACCGAGCCCCTGTAGCGCGCGCAGCACGATCAACTGGGTCATGTTCTGGGCGACGCCGCACAGCGCGGAGCCAACGAGAAACACGACGATCGCCGTTTGCAGCACGATCTTGCGGCCGAACAGATCGCCGAATTTGCCGTACAGCGGCACGACGATAGTCGAGCTGAGCAGGTAGGCGGTCACCACCCACGAGAGGTTGTTGAGGCCGCCGAGTTCGCCGACGATGGTCGGCAGCGCGGTCGAGACGATTGTCTGATCGAGCGCGGCGAGCAGCATGACCAGCAGCAGCGCCGGAAACAGCAACCGGATCGGCGGATGGTCATTTGCCTGCGGGCCGGAATGCGCATCTGGGTGGATGAGCCCGGCGGGTTGACTCGTTGTCGATTGGTCCATGGCGCCACGGTGTTGAAATTAATTAATTCGGAGATTAATATATGCGACATCGCGTCACTCGTCAAATTGAATGCAATGGCAAGGATTACGTCAGATGACCGGGAAGTGAAACGCCCGCCGCGCAGCACGGCCGCCGTGAAGGTGCGAAAGCTTTCGAAGCCGGCGTCAGCCGCCGTGGGCGATTCTGCGAACGCTTCAATTGCCGCACCGCCGCCCGCGCCCACGCGGCGACCGGGCAGGCCTTCGGGCTCGGCGCGCGGCCCGGAGCAGCGCAGCCGCCTGTTGGACGCCGCGCTCGCCCTGTTCGCGCGGCAGGGCATCGTCGACACCACGCTCGGGGAGATTGCCCGCGAAGCGGGTTTTACGCCGGCGATGATGCATTACTACTTCAAGACGCGCGATCAACTGCTCGACGTGCTGATCGATGAGCGTTTCGCGCCGCTGCGCGCGGGGCTCGGCGTGCCGTTTCAGGAAAATCCCGACGACCCGGTGGCGGCCATCACGCAACTCGCGCAGCGTCTGGTGAAGACGGCGAGCGACCACCCGTGGTTTCCGTCGCTGTGGGTGCGCGAAGTGATCAGCGACGGCGGCCTGCTGCGACAGCGCATGCATGAACGGTTCGGCGACGCGAATCAGAAGGCGTCGCTGTTAGCCATCGCGCGCTGGCAAAAGGAAGGGCGCCTGAATGCCGGACTGGAGCCCTCGCTCGTATTCGTCACACTGCTCGGTATGACGATTCTGCCGCTGGCCACCTCGAAGCTTTGGCGTAACGATCCCGCGCGGCGCAATATCGGCAGCGTGGAGATCGCCCGGCATGCGGTGGCCTTGCTGGTGCAGGGCGTCGGTCCCGGCAAAGCGGACTCACACACCACCTGACTCATTCAGGAATTGAAATGCCGCATCGCGGCGGCTGAACGCTGCCGCTGCGATGTCGCGCACACGATCATGGCGCCGCCGCGGATCGTGCGGCAGGCTCGCCAACCATGCTGACGGAACGACGAATCCGGTCAATCTGGCGAAGCCGGCGAGGCACGCAACGTGCTACCTGAGGAGTGAATATGAACGCCGCGCGCGAGACATAACAGCGCCGGCGTCGCAATTGAACATGAATGTCGGAGCAGACGCTGGGGCGGGCAAGGCGATGGACATGGGTTTGCACCAGCCGCCACGGCGAATCGGGTGTCGGCATCGGTCAGCCAGGGCTATGGAGCCGAGGGCCGGTTTTTCATCGGCGTGCAATTTTGGCGCGTTACTGTGCGCACGCGTTGCGCCCAGGCCATGTTTTACAATCGCGGGCCTGCATGCAACTCGACGCATGAAATCGAGTCGGAACCATGAACAGCCATACCGCAGCCGCGCAAATCGGCGGCAAACAGCAGGGCGACACGTTGGCCGAGTCTGATGGCCTAACCGGTTTTTTAGAGCAACCGCAGAACATGAACGGAGCATTGAGACTCGATCAGGCCACGATCGTGCTCGTCGAAGACGACCCGGATAGCCGGGAATCACTGGCCTTGTTACTCGAGGCGGAAGGGGCGCATGTCGTCGCCGTGGCGGATGCGGAAGAGGGCGTCGAAGCGGCGCTGCGGCTGTTGCCTGACGCCGTGGTGTGCGACCTCGAATTGCCGGCCATGGACGGCTTTTATCTGATCCAGAGGCTGCGCGATCACGAGATTCGTGGTGACCACGCGCCTTCGGTGGCCGTGGCGCTCACGGGCCATACCGACGACGCTTACCGCTTACGCAGCATCGGCGAAGGCTTCCAGCATTTCATGACCAAGCCGGCATTGCCGGAAGAGCTCGTGACGCTGTTGCACGACGCGATCGACGCTCGCGCGGCAGGCTGAGGAGCGGCCTCGCGGCCGGAGGGCGGTTTCTTGTCGCCGCATCTTCGACGGCAAGCTTTCGTCTGGCGAAACGATCTGCAATCAGATTGCAAACCTGATTGCCGGCACCGCCGTTATTTGGCGGCGGCGACCGGTGCAGCAACGCTGGCGCTGGCCGCTTCCGCTGCCTGACAGGCGGAACACAATCCCTTCAATTCGATTTCATCGCTCGCAAGGCGGTAACCCGCGTCTTCGATTTGCGTGACGAGCGCCTGGCGGAGCTTCGGCTGATGCAATTCGGTGACGTTGCCGCATTGCTGGCAAACCACCAGAATGCCGTGCTGGCATTGCGTCAGGTCATGGCAGACGGTAAACGCGTTGATCGATTCGATCCGGTGCACGAGCCCTGCCGAGAGCAGAAAATCCAGTGCCCGGTAAACCGTAGGCGGCGCCGAGCCGGGATGGATCTGGCGCATGTCGTCGAGCAGCGAATAAGCTTTGGTGGCGCGCCCGGAATTCAACAGCAATTCGAGCACTTTGCGGCGGATCGGCGTGAGTTTTTCGCCGCGTTCGCGGCAATATTCTTCCGCGAGAGTCAATGCGGCTTCCTGCGATTCCCCGTGCCCACTGTGCATGTGCCCCGGCTCATGATGATGAGCGGAGGCAGCAGGCGTGGTTTTGTCGGCGGTCGCGGCGGGCTTGGCGGTCTTCATGCGTGGATTATAAAGGCCATCGTGCTTCGCTGTGCTGGTGTGCGGCGCACCTGCCGGTCGCGGCTGGACGCCGCGACGGGGCATGAGGCCGCCCACGCGCTGCCGGATAGTTCAAGTCAGCGGGAAATCGACGTATTTCTTGAAACCCGGGCGTGTCGCAATCCGCGAATACCAACGCTCCAGATTCGGCAACGGCGGGCGTTCGACGCCGTCCAGCCCGAACCAGCGTTTCGCGTACGCGCCGATCACAATATCGGCGAGCGTGAATTTTTCGCCTTCGAGGAAGAAACGGCCTTGCAGATGGTTGTCCAGCAGGCGCCACAGCAACGTGACCGCGCTGAAGTCGGCGGCGAGCCTGTTGGCGTCGCGTTCGGTGGCGGGCGTGCGCACGAGGGCCCAGAACACGGGCTTTTCCGCGGGTTGTAACGTGGTGAGCGACCAGTCGAGCCAGCGGTCGATGCTGGAGCGCAGTTTCGGTTCGGACGGGTACAGGAGGCTCGATTCGCCGTATTGCAGCACCAGATAGCGCAGGATCGAATTCGATTCCCACAACACGAAGTCGCCGTCGACCAGCGTCGGAATTTTGCCTGTCGGGTTCATCGCCAGGTAGTCGGGCTCGCTGTTACGGCCGAATTGCAGGCCCGCGTCGATGCGTTCGTACGGCAGCACCAGTTCGTCACAACACCACAAGACTTTCTGTACGTTGACCGAGTTGGCGCGTCCCCAGATCGTGATCATCCGGTAAATCCTTTCGTTATATTGACAGTTGGCAAGCCGCGCGCGACGCACGGCGTTCAGCCAGTAACGATACACGATGCGCATAGGTTTGCGCGCCGCCAGCCTGCAATCCGCCCGTGAAGTTTTGCCTGAAGCACCTTACCCATAGAGGTCCGGGTATCGTCCGATGTGCCATGCCGGCAACGCGCAGGCGTTGCGTACAATGAGCGCACCCGAACACGACGAGGCACCGCATGGCCCGCATTGTCCCCGACGACTGGAAGAGCCTTGCCGCCACCGGCGCGGCGGCGCGCGAACGCGAAACCCTCGCGTTGCTGGAAGAAGCGCTTCCCGATGGCTATACCGTCTACCACGGCGTGCACTGGACCCGTCTGAACCAGAACTTTTCGGTGTTCGGCGAGGCCGACTTCGTGATCGTCAGCCCGGCCGGGCGCGTGATGATCGTCGAACAGAAAACCGGTTTCCTGCGCGAAACGCCCAAAGGGCTCGTCAAGGTCTACCTTCAGACGGAACGCAATGTGGCGATCGCGCTCGCGCATACCGTCGAAACGCTGCACCGGCGCTTCACCGCGGCGTTCGGCGCGGGTACGTATTTCATCGAAGAACTGCTGTATTGCCCGGACCACATCGTCAAGGACGCGGCGATTGCCGGCGTGAATCCCGCACGGATCGTCGACGCGACGCGTAAGGACCGGCTTGCGGCGATCATTCGCGAAGCCTTGCCGGCGGACGAAGCGCGGCTGGCCTGCGCACCGAAAATCCATCACTTTCTCGCCGACGAACTCTCGCTTACGCCCGACGCCAGCGCGCTGGTCGGCCAGGCCGGCACGCTTGTCACGCGTCTGGCCGGGGGCCTCGCGAACTGGGCGCGGCGGCTTGAATTTTCGCCGTTCCGGCTGCGCGTAATCGGCACGGCCGGCTCCGGCAAGACGCAACTGGCGGTGCAGGTGATGAAGGACGCGGCGGCGCCTGGCCAGCGGCCTTTGTATGTGTGTTTCAACCGGCCGCTCGCGGATCACATTGCGCGGGTCGCGCCGCCTGAGGCGAAGGTGGCGAACTATCACCAGCTATGCGACTGGATCGCGCGCGACGCGGGCCGCGAGCCGGATTTCCAGTCTGGCGATGTATTCGCACAGCTTGAAACGACTTTCGCTGAAACGCCGATCGACGCGCGCTGGCAATTCGACGTGCTGATCGTCGACGAAGGACAGGATTTCCAGCAGCCGTGGGTGGCTGCCCTCGAGCGCCTGTTGCGGCCGGGCGCCGCGTGGTGGTGGCTCGAAGATCCGCTGCAGAATTTGTATATGCGCGAGCCGGTCGAGCTACCCGGCTGGACCACGCTGAAAGAGACCACCAACTATCGCAGTCCGCGCGACATTCTCGATTATGTGCGCGACGTGGTCGGCGCTTCGGTGCCGGTCGCGGCGGGTCTGGCTTCGGGCAGTCCGTTTGACGGCTCCGATATTTCGCTCTCCGTCTACGACGAAGCGAATGCCGCCGAAGGCAGCATCGAGGCGACCAAGCGGGCGATCACGCAGGCCCTGTCGCTCGGCTTTCGCAAACAGGATATTGCCGTGCTCTCGTTTCGCGGCCGCGAAGGCTCGGCGATGACTGCGCAGGATCATCTCGGACCGCATCGGTTGCGCAGTTTCACGGGTAAGTACGATCTGTTCGGCAACCCGGAGTATCGCGAAGGGGACGTGCTGTTCGAATCGATCTACCGCTTCAAGGGACAGGCGGCGCCGTGCGTGATTCTCACGGAAGTCGACTTCGAACTATTCGACGAGCGTAGTGCACGCAAGCTGTTCGTCGGCGCCACGCGTGCGACGATGAAGCTGATCATCGTCGTCTCGCAGCGGGCCGCAGCGCATTTGCATCTGCGTGATGGTAAAGAGATCAGAGAAACCAAAGAGCTCAGAGAGGCGAAAGAGGCCTAGCCGCCGCTCACGTCCACGCGCGCGCGCCCACCAGCAGCCCCGTTTGCGTAAGCGCGTCCCACCAGATCACGCGCAGTAACGGCGCTTGCTGCGCGATCAGTAGCGCCTGCACCGGATCGCTCTCGACAAAATGCGTGACACCGCCGCGCAACGCCGCCGCGGCCTTGTGAGCGGCGGCGCCGGCGGCACTTTCGTCGTGCGTTCCGGGCGTGCGCATCACCAGTTGCATATGACCGAAGCCGTGCCGCGCGAGCCACGCTTCGGTGCGCGCGCGATCCGGTTCCGGCCGGCCGGTGATGATCGTACGCACGCGTTGCAGATCGATGCCCGGCAGCACCTCGAACGGCAGCAGCGCGTCGCGTTCGGCGAGCGCCGCGGCCAGATCCTCGTCGTAGCGCGCGAGCGGCACGTCGGGTAGCAGAATGCCGTCGAGGTCGATCGCGTAGGTGGCGTATTCGTGATCGTCGGCCATGGCGGGCGCGGCCCCCGCTTGCACGCGCTCCCAATCCTCGCGATAACGCTCGGTGTAGGCCTGACGCTCCCACGGAAACAGCGCGAAGTAGCCGCGGGCATCGATCGCGTAGTCGGGTTGCGTGCGGCTCAGGTCGTCGACGGCAGCGGTCAGCGTCCTGACGTCGAGGCCATGCTGCTGAAGGAAGTCGATGCAATCAGTCAGCGTGAAGCCCCGCCCTGCGATGTCTTCGCACAACAGCACTTTCGAGCCAGCGGGCGGGATCGGCAGCGTCGAATCCCAGGCGACCGTGCGTGACTGCCGGTCGTATCGAAGGAAGGCGACGGGCGTGCCGGCCGCATGCGAAACCATCAGCGCAAGCGGTGCGCCGCCGCGCAGAATGCCGATCGCCATGGTGAAACGCTCCGCCAGCAACGCGGGTTGCAGCGATTCGATCCAGTGATCGAGTTGTTCGTACGTCAGGGGCAAAACCGGCTTGTTCATGACTCTCAGGGCGTCGCGGTGCGCGCGTAGGGCAGATGTCCCGTAGACGGAGAGCGGCACGCGGCGCAGTGCGGCGGCAGGTCCCCGTTTTTGAGACAAAGAATTTTGGCGATATTATGCATGCGGTTCAGAGATCGCGCGTCGGGGTGACGCGCGCCGCCGGACGGGGCGTGTCGCAAAGACCAACGCTAAGGCCGGAAAAGGAACGCTGCGGGTTCGCTGGCCGGTTGAGCCGGCGCAGCGTGGGGCCGCCCGCAAAAATAACAAACGATGGAAAAAGCCAAAAAGATGACCAAGGTTAGCGCAACGGTGGATGGCAGGAAAGGCGTGTATAGGGGCGCATGGTGGGGGCTGGGTCTGGTCCTCGCTCTCGCCGCGTGGAGCATGCAGGCACGGGCACAGGCAGAGTCGTTGCCGTTATCGCTCGACGTGAAGGGCAAGATCAGCAGGACCAACGATGCGGCGCACCAGCTGTATCACTTCACCGAGGCTCAACTGCTCGCGCTGCCAGCGCATTCGATTACGACCGCCACCACCTGGACGCCGCGTTCCACCTTCACAGGACCGCTGCTCGCGGATATCCTGAAGACAGTCGGCGCATCCGGCAGCGCAGTCGAGATCCATACGCTCGACGACTATACGTACACCATTCCGGTGTCGGACTGCGATCGCTACGGCGTGGTCGTTGCGTACAGCATGAACGGCCGGCGCCTGAAGATCAGCGACTTCGGGCCGCTGTTTCTTATCTATCCGCGCGACGCGTTTCCCGATGAACTCATGGGCGCGGCGGGCGATTCTAAATTCGTATGGCAGATCAAGGCACTCATCGTCAAATAACACGCCGCCCCTGGCGTCGTGTCCTCTATGTGTTGATCTGGCTGACCGCGCTTGCGGCGCCGGCAGGCGCGATCGGCTATCTGTTGTACGCGAACCTGCTCAATCCGCGCGCCACCGAACAGCTGACCGGTCAGTACGATGGTTTCTATTGGGACGCCGCGCAATTGCAGATCGCCTACGCGCGTTTCGAGAACCAGTTGCTGCTGTATCAATCAGGTGTCGACGACGACTATCAGCGGCTCATGCTGCGCTACCAGTTGCTGCAATCCAAGCTGCACGTGATGGCCGGTTCGACACGCAGTCTGACCACGCAGCTCGCGCTGCTGCAACGGCAACAGGACGAAATCCAGTCGCTCGATCATTTGCTCGATGGGATTCAGCCTGAGGTGGATGCGTTGCCGAAGGACCGCAGCCGCGCCAATCAGATCGTCGAGGAGTTGCGTCAGCATTGGAACGAGGTCAACGATCTCGCGTTGAGCCGCCGTTTCGCCGACGTGGCTGACCGTGAGGCGATGAACCGCGATTTCATCGACAAGCGCCGCATGCTGTTCGCGGGCGGCCTGTTGCTGCTTTTGTTGTCCGCGGCCGCGACCACGCTGCTGGTGCTCAACGGCCGGCGCCGCACGCGCCTGATGCATCAGCAGCACGCGGCGCTCGACGCGGAGCATCAGGCGAGCCGCGCGGCACGCGAGGCGAGTCTCGCAAAGGACGCGTTTCTCGGCATGATCAGCCACGAACTGCGCACGCCGTTGCATGCGATCGTGTCGTCGATCGAATTGCTGGGTTTCAACTATCATTCCGAGGCTGACCGCAAGGTGATCCAGCGGCTCGAAACCGCCGGGCGGCATCTGGAAGCACAGATGAGAGACCTGACCGACTACGCGCGCCTCGGCGCCGGTAAGCTCGAACTGCGTCACGAGCATTTCGAGCCGTGCGAGCTGTTGGCGTCGATCGTCGACGAACACGCGATGTCGGCCGCCGCGCGCGGCCTCAAGCTGGAAAGCGAGGCGAGTGGCATGAGCGGCCTCGTCGATTCCGATCCGCATCGCATCCGCCAGATCGTCAACAACCTGGTCACCAACGCGATCCGTTACACCGAAACCGGCACGGTGCGCGTGCAACTGAGGCAGCGGCCGGCGGTGCTGATTTTCGTCGTCAGCGATACGGGGCCGGGCGTGCCGCATGCGCAGATTCCGCTGATCTTCCAGGAGTTCACGCAACTGGACGCGTCGCGCACGCGCCGCTTCGAGGGCGCGGGGATGGGGCTCACGATCGTGCAGGGGCTGGTCAGGCTGTTCGGCGGCACCGTCGAGGTGGCGAGCACGGTGGGCGAGGGCACGACTTTTACTGTGACGATCCCGGTCACGCCAGTCGCGGCAACCGCGCCGCCCGGCGTGGCGGCGCAGGCCGAACCAGGTGGCGCGCGCCCGTGCGTGTTGATCGTCGACGACAACCGGCTGATTCGCGAATCGCTCAGCGAAATGATCGCGCATATGGATTTCGACGCGCACGCCGTCTCCAATGCCGACGATGCACTCGCGTGGCTCGACGCGCGTCGCTGTGACGTGGTGTTGCTCGATCTGCATATGCCGGATCGTGACGGTTATACGTTCCTTGCGGATTTCACGGCACGCCCAGGGCCGTCGTCGGGTGTTCCAGTGATCGTGGTGAGCGCGTATGCGCCGGAGGCGGATAGCGTAGGTAATGCGGGCAGGGCGGCGGGGGAAGCGGGAGAAGCTGGCTTGCAGCCGTTTTTTGAAGCGTTATTAAAGCCAGTACATTACGAGGAACTGCGCAGCGCGTTGCAGCGTGCTTTGGCTTCGCGGCATACGGTGTGATGTGACGCCAGAGGAAACGCAGATGGAGGAGGGCTCAACCTGAGCACACACCTTCAGCCGCTTGCCGGCGCATGCATCGTCAAGGCCGGTTGAGGCGCTTGGACAGATCGGCGACCAGGATCGCCATACGCGCGGGCTTTTCATAGCACGCGACGTCGTAATTGCGGATGACCTGGCTGATCTCCGATTCGCTGGCCTTGCCGGTCAGCAGTTCGCCGGTCAGCACGAAAATCGGCGCGTCCGGATTCTCCGACGCCCGCACCGCGCGGATCGCCGCCGCCGAGGTCTGCGAGCCGAACAGCCAATCGATCACGACGCCGTCGAAGATCTGCGTTTGCAGTTGTTCGGTGAACGCCGCGAGGCCGTAGATCGCCACCGCCGCGAAACCGCTGCGCTCGAGATAGTCGCGCAGGTTGTCGGCGGAGGCCTGATCGTCGTCCACCACGGCGATGGTCGGCTTGTCGGTCTCGGCGCGGCGCGGATAGATCTCGATCTTGTGGACTTCGTACGCGCTTTGGTAGAGCGTGCCGTCGTGGCGCGTGACGCGCCATTGGCCGAGCTTCGAGTACGCGACAAATTCAGGGCGGCTGCCCGGTTCGAGCGCGGCGCCGACCCATGCGGTGCAGGCCAGCTCGATCGCGCCGACGCAGAACACCGCCTCCTGGGCGATGGCGCCGACCATGCCTGGATCGAGCGACTGTGCGCCGAATAGCTGAGCGGCAGGTTCGCCGAATACCTCGGCAACCTTCTTGATCTGCGAGAGGGTCCACGGGCTGTTGCCGCGCAGCTTGCGGTGTCCCTGCGAAAAACTCAGATCGAGGATGCGGCATAGCTCAGTGGTCTGCTGGCGTTTGCCGATTCCATGCCGGCTCATCAACTCGCGTACGCGCTCGGCGACGGCAATGGAGTCAGGTGAGTTTGCTTCGTTGGTCATACTGCGTGAGGATCTACCTTCTTGAAGGGTGGCTGGGGGCATGCGATACGACACGCGCAGCGCGGCCATGCACATTGGATGCGCATTGACGCGGCAACGCGGGGGACAGCAAATGTACCGTAAAAAGTCTCACGGCCTGTGTTTTGGTATGACTGCTGCCAAACCTGTCGGTGCGAGGTGCGTAGAGACAAATTCGGCGATCTGTTTATGCTTTTAGCATCAAATGTATTTTACCGATTAAACCGGGCGGAATCTGTAAGTAGTTCCGATTGGATTTTTCCTCACCCGCCGTTACGCCGGCGGCATTGCGTCGAGCTTGGCCGCCGAGTTTTTCAGGCCCTTGAAAATCCGCTCGGCGACCTTGCCTGGAAAGCGCTCGGGCAATTCGGCCGAGACCCTCGCGATGACCTCCGGCGTCTGTTCGATTAGCCGCTGGATCAACGGTTCGGCGTTCGCGCCGTATGAGCACCTGAGTGCCATGGTGTTGAAGTGGCGCCGCTGCACATCGCGGAAGGCGTCGTGTTTGCTGCGCGACCACATCGCCATGGCGAGCCTGGCCTTGAACCATGACCACTGGTTTGGGCCGTTGCCTTCCACCGGCCAGATCGACATCACGTCGTAAAGCGGCGTGAGACGGTACTGGCCGCCCGCCAGCAGGCGAATACTGAAGTTCTTGGCGTGGCCGTCCGGCGCCGCCAGCATCCAGAACAGGATCTGGCTCGCCAGCAGCGTCTCGATGTCCTGTTGCGCCGACACTGATTGCTGGAGAATCCGTGCGAGGTCCAGCAGGCCCGGACCGCCTTCGTTTTCGTACTTGCGATGCGACGGTACGCCGTACACCTGGCAGAAGTCCTCCTGCGGCAGGCGCAGCAGCCATTGCCCGCTCGAATGCAGTTGCCGGTCGAAGCGTTCGACGCTCAGCACCCGCTGCCTGCCGAACGTCATGATCTCGGTGTTGGCCACCGGCAGGCCATAGGCGCGCAGAATCCGCAGGCACAACCATTCGTTTTCGACCGAGGTGCTGAGGTCGGCGAGCTTGTTGCCGACCAGCCCGAGCGGCAGCTTGAAGATATGCGTGGTGGGCGTGGCGCCATGCGGGCGCTGCCACTTGCCGTCGTGCCACAGCAGGGCGGTTTTCTCCTGTGCGCCGGCGAGCGAGATGCGGAAATCGTCCGCTTCGTCGGCTGCGCCGAGGGCGGGGTTGCTGACGGTGCGCACCAGCATGGTCTCGATTTCGCTGTCGGAGAGCGGCGTGCCCTCGATGCGTTCGACGCCGGCCGGCGCATCGTCTTCGGCCAGCAACTGGACGGCGCCCACGCAATCGCGGCCGATGGCTTGCAGCAGATCGAACGCATCGAGCGTATCGGTCTGGTAGCGTTGGGCGATGCGCTTTCTGATCGCCTCACTGTCGGGGAGCAGATTGTCGAAATAGTTGAGCACCCGGGGCCCTTTGTTCGCCGCGTTGCTCGGCGCGAACGGCAGCGAGAGCGAAAGCGGCCGGCCCGCGGGCGAGGCGACCCATGCGGGGTCGTAAGCGAACTCCATGGGGCCGCGGGTGGGCAGGCGCCAGACGCCGACGCGCTCGCCGTTGGCCCAAACCGAAAGCGCCCGCGAATGCGTTTGGCGGCCCATGCTTACCACTCGACCAAAGGCGCCGGTTCAGGCACCGGCTGGTTCTTGTCGCGTACCTGCAATTGCAGCCCGTAGGCACCGCACAGCGCCAGCAATTGTGCGAGGGTGAGGGAGGTGGCGTCGGTTTCCAGCGCCGAGATGCGGCTCTGGCTGATGCCGATGCGCGCGGCGGCGTCAGCCTGGGTGAGGCCGGCCTGGCGCCGACCGGCAGCGAGCAGCTGGGCCATCTGGTCCGGCGTGGCGACAAGGTGGATCATGGCAAATTATCCGCGAGACGAATAAACACACTTTATGCGTCACATAGATATTTGTCAAATATTCGTGTGACGCATATTCGACAAATATCTGTCTGGCGAATAAACGGCAAATATCCGCATGACGAATAAATTCCGCCTGCGTGCGCCCTTGCTGGGCCGGCCGTGTAGCATGCTGTGAAAATATTTTCTACCGACTCCGCGCGACTCATGAACCAACCGACCCTACGCCACACCGAGGTGCCGTACCACACGCAATGGGGCAGCCCAGAATGGGTGCGCCACATCGTCGAACAACAGGGCGACCCATGCGACGATCCACACTGGCAGCAGAGCGGTTTTGCCGACCCGGAGCGTTACCGTTTCTGGGCGAAACGCCTGTGCGGTCTAACCTGCCTCGAATCCGCGCTCGACTACTGGCGCATCGAACACGCGCCGCGCGCCGCCTTGCTGGATGAAGCGTTGCGCCACGGCGTGTACCGGCTGCGCGACGACGGCGGCGTCGACGGTTTGATCTACCGGCCGTTCGCCGACTGGCTCGGCGAGGCATTCGGTATTCAGGTTGAGGTGCTGTTGCAGGCGCCGCTCGAAGAGATCGCCGTGCGCATCGACGGCGACACGCTGGCGATCGTTTCCGTGAGCCCCGAGATCCGTTATCCGGAGCGGCCGAATCAGCGCCAGGGCGGGCATCTGATCCTGCTGCACGGGCGCGATCGCGATGGCGCATGGTTTCATAATCCGTCGGGCATTGCGCCTCACCAGGCGGATGTGTATCTGCCGTTCGCAACGATGGCGCGTTTCTACGCAGGGCGTGGCATGACGCTTACCCGCATCGTGCGCTAGACGCGGCAGCAGGCGCGCCGTACGGCGAGCGCAATGATCGGGTTCGTTTTCTGCTGAGGAGCTTCACACCGACCTTTGCAATACTGGAACGAGTCATGAATCGAATCTCTGCCTTGCTCGTCGCCAGCCTTGTCGCGCTCAGCGCCGTCACCGCAGCGAATGCGGCCACCCGGGACGAACAGGCCAAGGCCTGCCGCCGGGACGCGCTGCATTTCTGCATCGTTGACATTCCGAACAGGGAAAAAATCATTGCCTGCATGAAGCGGCACCTCGACGAACTCAGTCCGGCGTGCCGCGCGATGTTCGAGGGCGGCAAGAAGGGTGACGCTAACGACGCCAACGCCGCCTCGCAGTGAACGTGGTGGCTGCGCGCCACTGATTTTCGGTGGATCACGCTAAGCCCTGCGCTGCAGCCGTGTTCCGGCGATCCGGCCCCACGGGGCGCTGGGCGTCGTAGAATCGCTTGTTCCCGATTCCCGGAGTAGCCGCGTGTCTGACCAGCCACACCCGCAGTCACGCCCGCCACGCTTTCGCCTGCCGCGCCGTGCCCGCACGCCCTGGCAGGCGCCGCGCGCCCGCACGCTCTTCACGCGCCCCGCGGCGTCGCCGCAGCGCGTGCTGCTGCAGCGCATCTATCTCGTGCTCGGCCTGTGCGTGCTCGCCTTCGCCGTGCTCTATCTCGACCGCGACGGTCTGCATGACGCCAACCGCAAGGTGCTCGGCGTAATCGATCTGGCGTACTTCACGATGGTCACCGTCGCCACCGTCGGCTATGGCGACATCGTGCCGGTCACCGCCCGCGCGCGGCTCATCGACGCCTTCTTCATCGTGCCGATCCGCATCGTCATCTGGTTCGTGTTTCTGGGCACCGCCTATCAGTTCGTCATTCAACGCGTCATCGAGGAATTCCGCATGAAACGCCTGCAAAAACAACTGCGCGATCACGTCGTGGTGTGCGGCTACGGATTGAGCGGTTCGGTCGCGGTGCGCGAGCTGCTGGAAAGCGGCTTCGGCGCGGAGTCGATCGTCGTCATCGATTCGCAGCAGGACGCGCTCGAAGCGGCCACGGCGTTGGGCGTGGCGGGCCTGCTCGGCGATCCGTCGCGTGAGGACCTGTTGCAGCAGGCGCAGGTGCGCATCGCCAAGGCAGTGATCATCGCTGTCAGCGACGACGCCATCGCGATCCTGCTCACACTGACCGTGCGCAGCGTCGCGCCGGACACCAAGATCGTCGTGCGAATTCAGGAGCAAACCTACCAGCGCCAGTTGCGCCAGGCCGGTGCGGACGTGATCGTTTCGTCGACAAAGATCGGTGGCCTGCTGCTCGCCGACGCGGTGGACAGCAACTACATCGTGCCGTTCGTCAACGATCTGCTGTCGGCGCGCGGCCGTGCCAATCTGATCGAACGTCCGGCGACGGCGCAGGAAGTCGGCCGCTGGAGCAATGCGTTGCCGGGCGCAGTGGTGGTCGGCCTGGTCCGCGCAGGCCGCATGCTGTCGTTCTACGACGACGAGCCGTGCCCGATCGAAGCAGATGACCTGCTCATGGTGATCCAGTCGTCACGTCCGCCGAGAGCAAACTCCTCGCGCTAGCCCACACTGCAATGCGAACGACCGGGTCCGCTCGCTGACGTTTTCCATTTTCCACACGCAGGAAGGCTGCACGCATGAAACTGAACCGCATGATCGCCACGCTCGACGTGCACACCGCCGACGAACGCGATCCGCTGGCTGACGGTTTTCTGGTGCGCTGAATCGAACACATCAATTCGCCCGGACAGGAGAAACCCGCTTATGACCCGCCCGACTACGCAGATTTTCGACGCCGCCGCCACTGCGCGGCTGATCCCGTACGCGACGCTCGTCGACGCATTGAAGCGCGCGAGCATCGACTACGCGCAGCAACGCATTGTCAGTCCTGAACGGCTCGTCGTGCCGCTCAACGAGGGCGGCATCATGCTGTCGATGCCGGCCACCGCGCCTGATCTCGCGATCCACAAGCTGGTCAACGTGTGCGCGAGCAATCGGCAGCGCGGCATCCCGACGATCCACGGCCAGGTGATGGCCTTCGACGCCGATACCGGCGAGACGCTCTTCATCCTCGACGGCCCGACGGTGACTGGACGTCGCACTGCGGCGATGTCGATGCTCGGCGTACACACTTTCGCGGCAACCAGGCCGCGCGAATTCCTGCTGATCGGCACCGGCACGCAGGCGGTGAATCATCTGGAAGCGATCGGCGAACTGTTTCCCGACGCCCGCGTGTGGGTGAAGGGCAGTGCACCCGCGCGGGCCGAAGCGTTTTGCGCCGCGCATGGTGCGCATGGTGGCAAGGCGCGCGAGCTGCGACCGTTGGCCGAGCCCAACGCGGCCATTCCCGACTCGATCGACGTGGTGATCGCGCTGACCACCAGCAAGCAGGCCGTCTACGACGAGGCGGCGCGCGCGGACCGGCTCGTGATCGGCGTCGGTGCGTTCACTCCGGCTATGGTCGAGATCGGCGCGCGCACGATCGCAGGCAGCGCGCTGTTCGTCGACGACGAAGCCGGCGCGAGGCATGAAGCCGGTGATTTCATCCAGGCCGGTGTCGATTGGGCGCGGGTCGGCGGAATTGCCACCGTGGCGGACAACGCCGCTTTGTTGCCGTCGAAACAACCGATTGTTTTTAAAAGTGTCGGCTGCGCGGCGTGGGATCTGGCGGCCTGCCGCGTGGCGCGCGAAGCCTTGTCCGGCGGCTGATCGCGGACCGTTCGCAGCACCCGGCGCGTTGCGGTTCGCCGGTTCTGGTTGGCATCTTGCGCCAACCTGCGGCACATGTTGCCGTGCAAACAATCTCAAAACGTTGCACCATAGGCGTTTGCCAGAAAAAAGCGCCGGTCCGCCGGCGTTTTTTGCCCTTTGTCTGTTGACTTGACGCCTACCACGACGCTGCGACCGCGCTATGACGACCCAACACGCTTCTGCCACTCCCGACCTGCCGCTCGACATGATCATCTTCGGCGGCACCGGCGACCTGTCGTTCCGCAAGCTGCTGCCCGCGCTCTACATGGCGCATCTGCACTGCAATCTGCCGCCCGATACCCGTATTCTCACGATCGGCCGCAAGCCGTGGTCGCGTGAGGAGTACATCAGCGAATTCATGGAAACGAAGGCGAAGCCCTTCATCGAAAAGAAGGCGTTCGATGCCGCCGCCTGGGACAAATTCCTGGCGCTGTTCGAGTACGTGCGGATGGACGTCGATTCGGTTGAGGACTACCAGTGTCTGAAGGAAGTGTCGCGCGAAGGTGTGCGGCGCGTGTTCTATCTCGCGACCTCGCCGGATCTGTTCACGAATATCTGCGAAAACCTGTCGGCGGCGGGATTGGTCGACGAGAATTCGCGGGTGGTGCTCGAGAAACCGCTGGGCCACGATCTGGCGTCCGCGCAGGAGATCAACACGGCGGTTGGCAAGCATTTCAGCGAAGCGCAGATCTATCGGATCGATCATTACCTCGGCAAGGAAACCGTGCAGAACCTGATGGTGCTGCGCTTTGGCAACGCGATTTTCGGTCCGCTGTGGCAGGCGCCGTATATCAAGCGTGTGCAGATCACCGTGGCCGAAGAGGTCGGGGTGGGCAGCCGCGCGGGCTTCTACGATAAAACCGGCGCGCTGCGCGACATGGTGCAGAACCACTTGCTGCAGCTGCTGTGCATCGTCGCCATGGAGCCGCCGGTGTCGCTCGATCCGGATGCTGTGCGCGACGAGAAGCTCAAGGTGCTGCGCTCGCTGCGTCCCATGACGCCCGAGGATATCGCGCGCGATACCGTGCGCGGCCAGTACACGGCCGGCGCGGTAAACGGCGAGCCGGTGAAGGGCTACCTCGAGGAAGACAACGTGCCGGCCGGCAGCCGCGCCGAGACTTTCGTCGCGTTGCGCGCGCATATCAACAACTGGCGCTGGGCCAACGTGCCGTTTTACCTGCGCACCGGCAAGCGTCTGCAGAAGAAGGTATCGGAAATCGTTATCGAGTTTTCCGAATTGCCGTTCTCGATCATTCCGAGCGGTGGGCGCAATTACGGCAACCGTCTCGTGATCCAGTTGCAGCCGGAAGAGTCGATCCAGTTGCAGATGCTCGCGAAGGAACCCGGCAGTGGCATGCACATGTTGCCGGTGAATCTGAACTTGGACTTGCAGCAGGCTTTCACCGAGCGTCGCGCGGAAGCGTACGAGCGTTTGCTGATCGACGTGATCCGCGGACGCCTCACGCACTTCATGCGCCGCGACGAACTCGAAGCCGCATGGGCGTGGGCCGAACCGATTCTGGAAGGCTGGAGCAAGTCAGGCGATAAGCCGCGTGGTTATACGGCAGGCACCTTCGGGCCGGCTGCGTCGACGGCGCTGATGGCGCGTGAAAACGCCGTGTGGGCGGAAGAATCGCAGTAAGCGGGTTGACGTAGGGCGGGGATCTTCAATACCGCGTGCTCGCCTTGGCGGCGATCGCCGCCGCCGCCGCGCGGGTCTCCACATGCAACTTGCCGAACACATGTTCGAGGTGCTTGTTGACCGTGCGCGGCGCCATGCCGAGGATGTCTCCGATATCGCGATTGGTCTTGCCGCGCGAAAGCCATAGCAGGACTTCCGCTTCGCGGGCCGTCAGGTTGAATTGCGCGCCGAGCGCGCTCGTGTGCGCGGCGTCGTTGAATTCTTCGAGCAGGATCACCCAGTCGCCACGCGTCGCGCGGCCGAGTACCCGCGCGACGCGGCGTGCGCCGTCTGAAGCCGTCTCAAAGGAGGCCTGCAGGTCGCAGCCCGTTTCGATCCAGCGCGCCAGCCATTGACTCAGCACCGGCGGCAGACTCGGGCCGGCTTCGGCAAGAGGGGCTGGTAGTCGCGTGCCGTTGTCCACCAGATTGTCCTTCTCGTTGTCCCTCCCGCTTCCATTCTTCTCCTCAGTTTGCGCATCGCTCGATCCGTAACGCGCCAGCCGCTGCCGCGCAAGGTCGCTCTGCCATCTGATTTCTCCGCTCGCGGCGGCAATCAGCGCCGCGCGCATGCCGATCTCAAGCACCATGTCCGCCTGACGCTGCTGACGCGAGCGCTGCACATGCGCGGCAATGCGCGCGCTGACCTCGCTCGGCTTCACGGGCTTGGTCACGTAATCGATTCCTCCGACCCGAAAGCCTTGCACGACATGTTCGCTGTCGGTCAGCGCGGTCATAAAGATCACCGGCAGATGCCGGTTGCGGGGATCGGCCTTGATCTGCCGGCAGGTTTCGAAGCCATCCATGCCGGGCATCAGCGCGTCGAGCAGCACGGCATCCGGCGTGATGCGCGTGAGGCGTTGCAAGGCGGACTGTCCGTCGAGCGCAACCAGCACCGCGTAGCCGGACGCCTGCAGCGTATCGGACAGCAGCGCGAGGTTGTCGGGCGTGTCGTCGACGATCAGCACAACCGGCTTGTCGTCGGGTAGTTCCGGTTGCGTATCAGAGGGCAGGAGCAGGGATTCGTCATGCATCGGGATTGACCTGCTGGGTAGGCGCGAGCAACTGCGCGAGTTCAGTCAGCCGGAACCGTCGCGCGAGGGTGCGCAACGGTTCGAGGAGGGTAGCGAGCTCCGGCGCGCCGCTCTCCGCCGCGTCGAGTTGTTCGATGAAGCCCTGCACGTAGCCCATTTCAAGCTGTGCATGCAGTTTCTCGCGCAGGGTGGCGGGCAAGCTTGCCGGCACTTCGGCCAGCGATACGGCGGAAGCGGGCGGCGCGGTGTCGGTTGACTCGACGATCCACTGCAGTTGCAGCAACGCAGCCAGTTTGTCGAGCAGGAGCGGAATGTGTAGCGGTTTGGCGAGGTAGTCGTCACAACCGGCCGCGGCCCCTTTGTCGCGATCGTCGGCGAAGGCGTTGGCCGACAGGATCAGGATCGGCGCCGCCGACAACTGGTTGTCGCGAATCAGGCGGCTCGCCTCGAAGCCGTCCATGTCCGGCATCGAGACATCCATCACGATGAGGTCGGCCGACCCCGTGCCGAGCCATTGCAGCGCCTCCGGTCCGCTGGCCGCTTCCACCACCAGGAAGCCCAGCGGCGCGAGCGTATGCGTGACGATGCGGCGCTGCTCGGCGAGATCGTCGACCACCAGCACCGTGCGGCGCGGCCCGTCGTATCCCTTGACGTTGAGCGGGCCGCTTGCCAGCAACTGCGGCGCGCGCACTTCCGGCGCGAACAGCTTGACGATAAAGCGGGTCCCGTTGCCCACCTCGCTTTGCACCTGCAGGTTGCCGCCCATCAGTTCCGTGAGCAGGCGGCAGATCGTCAGGCCGAGGCCGGCGCCGTGGTCGTGTTCGCGTGCCGCCGCGCCGCGCTCGAACGGCAGGAACAGGCGCTCCAGTTCGGCGGCCGGCATGCCTGGGCCGGTGTCGGTGATCTCGAAGGTGAGGGTTTCCCACGCATAGCCGGCGCGCACCGCCACCGAACCGCTCGACGTGAAGCGGATCGCATTGCCGATCAGATTGATGAGAATCTGCCGTACCCGCTTCTCGTCGACGCGTACGACTTCCGGAATGCGGCCGGTAGTCTGGAAATCGAAGTGCAGTCCTTTGTCGGTGGCCTGCGGTTCGAGCATCGCCGAGAGTTGCGTGACGAAGTCCGGCAGCGAAATCTCCGTCACGTTCAGTTGCAGCTTGCCCGCCTCGATGCGGGCAACGTCGAGCAGGCCGTCGACGAGCGCCAAAAGATGCTCGCCGCTGCGATAGATAGTTGCCACCGCATGGTGGCGGGCAGGCGGCAGTTCGTCGGTGCCTTGCAGCAGCAGTTGCGCGTAGCCGAGGATGCTGTTGAGCGGCGTGCGCAACTCGTGGCTGAGACCCGTCACATAGCGGCTCTTCGCGCGGTTGGCCGATTCGGCGGCGGCGCTCGCCTGCTGGAGTGCGGCGTCGGTTTTGCGATGTGCCTCGATTTCCTGCATCAGCAGTTCCGCTTGCCGCTGCGATTCCTCCTGCGTGACCTTGCGGTTCTCGTTGGCGAGCACCAGCCACCACGCGGCGATGCAGCCGACCAGCGCGAGTGCGAAAAAGGCCTTCAGATACCCCTGTAGCAGCACGTCGTGGACCGTGGCGTCGAGATCGGGCAGGGTTCGCACGCTCTGATACCACTGCACGGCAAGCACGCCACCAAGCAGGGCGAGCACGACGATCAGCAGACCGGCGTACTGCGCGAGCCGCAGGCCGGCGGCTCCGAGCCTGAGCCGCGGGAACAGCGCATGCATTGACTTGCCGAACTGGGCCGGCAGTCGCGCGTGAGGCTTGCAGGAGTCATTGCAGCGCGAGTCGAGTGAGCAGCACAGCGAGCAGATCGAACCGGCGTAGGCCGGGCAGTGCGCCATGTCTTCACGCTCGAAGCTGTTTTCGCAGATCACGCAGCGCAGTACCGCGCCTGCTTCGAGATCGCGGCCGTCGCGCGCCAGATAGAAGCGCCCACGTGTGGCGATCGCCAGCAACGGCGAGCAGACAAAGGCGACCAGCAGCGCGATAAAGGACGTCAGTGCTTCGGCGACCGCGCCGAAGACGCCCGCATGGGACAGCGCGGCAATCAGCGAGGCGATTACCATGGCGCCCACGCCGACGGGATTGATGTCGTACAGGTGTGCCCGCTTGAACTCGATACCGCGGGGGCTATAACCGAGCGGCTTGTTGACCACCAGGTCGCCGACCACGGCGCCAATCCAGGCAATCGCCACGTTCGCATAGAGTGCGAGCACTTTGCTG
Organism: Burkholderia sp. OK233; assembly: GCF_900230185.1. Lineage (GTDB taxonomy): Bacteria > Pseudomonadota > Gammaproteobacteria > Burkholderiales > Burkholderiaceae > Paraburkholderia. The sequence continues at coordinate 4,310,527 of NZ_OCSR01000002.1, read as the reverse complement.
ATGGCTTCAAATACGCCCATTTCGACGAGCAGCAGTGCGATCAGCACATTGAACACCAGCCATACCACGCGCCCCGGGTGGCTATGCGTGAGCCGCGCGAAGAAGTTCGACCACGCGAGCGAACCGGCGTAGGCGTTGGTGACGTTGATTTTCAGTTGCGAGACGATCACCAGCAGCGTCATCGCGGCGAGTGCCCCTTCAGGCGAGTGGAACACGTAGTGATACGCGACCAGGTACATCTGAGTCGGCTCGACGGCCTTCACAGGGTCGATTTCGTGCTCGATTGCGAGGAAGGCAAGAAACGCCCCGCCCAGCATTTTCAATGCGCCAGGCACGATCCAGCCAGGACCGGCCGAAATCAGCGCGACCCACCAGCGGACGCGATTTGCACGTGTGCGCGGTGGCAGGAAGCGCAGGTAGTCGACCTGTTCGCCGATCTGCACGATCAGAGAAAACACCACCGTACAGCCGGCACCGAAGGAGACCAGGTTGAACTCGCGGCCGTCCCCCGAAAGACCGCCGAAGGTGACCCATTCGGCGAGCAGGTGCGGCTCGCGCCACAGCACCACGGCGTAGGGCACGATGAGCAGCACGAGCCACACAGGCTGGGTCCAGCCTTGCAAGCGGTTGATGAAGGTGATGCCGAAGGTCACCACTGGAATGATGACGAGCGCGCTGATCACGTAGGCGACCGATAGCGGGACCTTCAGATAAAGCTCGAGCGCGAGCGACATGATGGCCGCTTCGAGCGCGAAGAATACAAAGGTGAAGATCGCGTAGATCAGCGACGTCAGCGTGGAGCCCAGATAGCCGAAGCCGGCGCCGCGCGTAAGCAGGTCCATGTCGACGCCGTTGCGCGCGGCGTAGTAGCTGATCGGTATGCCGGTCAAAAAGATCAGGACCGAGACGGCGAGGATCGCGTAGACCGCGTTCGTAAAGCCGTAGTTCACCACCAGCGCACCGCCGATTGCTTCCAGCACGAGGAACGATACCGCACCGATCGCCGTATTCGCGACCCGGAACTCCGACCAGCGCCGGAACGTACGCGGCGTGAAGCGCAGCGCGTAATCCTCGAGCGTTTCGTCGCCGACCCATGCGTTGTAGTCGCGGCGAATCTTGACGATGCGCTGCGTGCCGCCGGACGGTGGGCGCGATGCCCCAGCTTGGGTGGCCGGGTCGGCGGGGCGCGGGGGCTGTGATTCTGTTTGGTGCATCGAGGCTTGTCGTCGACGGATTCCGGGGCTGACGGTGCGGCCATGCAAGTTGCATTCCATTCGAGGCCGGCGCGACACCGTCATGCCATGGGCGGCGCCGCGTAGGCACGGCTCGCCGGCTCGCGCGCCATGCCGACGCGATTATAGGGAGCGGAATTTTGCCGCGCCCTACGTCAACTGACGTATTGGGTCGCGCAAATTGGCTACCTACCTTTCGTTCCGTCGACACCGCCAGCCGGTTCCCAGCGCGGGTCGCCCGACCACGACCACAAGGAGAATTCGATGTCACACGACGACCAGAACGAGTCTGGCATGCCTTCGGCGCTGCGCCGCAAACTGTTGATGGGCCTCGCCGCCGCGCCCGCGCTCGCCGTCTCCGGTATCGCACGGGCCCAGCAGTATCCGACCGCGAAGGTCAACACCACGCACCTTGCGGTGACCGACACGGAAGTGACGGTCGGTCAGTTGCATTCGGCAACCGGCACGATGGCGATCTCCGAAACCGGTTCGATTCAGGCGGAGCGTCTCGCGATCGAACAGATCAACGCAGCGGGCGGCATTCTCGGCCGTCAGATCAGGATCATTCAGGAAGACGGCGCGTCCGATTGGCCGACCTTCGCGGAGAAGTCGAAAAAGCTGCTCGAAAACGATCACGTGGCGGCCGTATTCGGTTGCTGGACTTCAGCGTCGCGCAAGGCCGTGCTGCCGATCTTCGAACGCGACAACGGCCTTTTGTACTACCCGACGTTCTACGAAGGGCTTGAGCAATCGAAGAACGTGTTCTACACCGGGCAGGAAGCGACCCAGCAGATTCTCTGGGGGCTGAACTGGGCGAACCAGACGAAGAAGGCGAAGAGTTTCTTCCTGATTGGTTCCGACTACATCTGGCCGCGCACGTCGAACAAGATTGCGCGCAAGCATATCGAGCAGCATCTGAGCGGGTGCAAGGTAGTCGGCGAAGAGTATTACCCACTCGGCACCACTAACTTCAACTCGTTGATCAACAAGATCAAGATCGCCAGGCCGGATTGCATCTACGCGATCATCGTCGGCGGCTCCAACGTGGCTTTCTACAAGCAACTGAAAGCGGCCGGCATTACGGCGGACAAGCAGTTCCTGCTGACCATCTCGGTGACCGAGGACGAAGTGCTCGGGATCGGCGGCGAAAACGTCGCGGGCTTCTATTCGGCGATGAAGTATTTCGAATCGCTCGATAACGATAACAACAAAAAATTCGTCGCGGCGTTCAAGGCCAGGTACGGCCCCAGGTCGGTGATCGGGGACGTTACCCAGGCCGCCTATCTCGGTCCATGGCTGTGGAAAGCGGCGGTGGAAAAGGCCGGCAGCTTCGACGTCGACAAGGTCGTCGCCGCATCGCCTGGCATCGAGTTGAAGACCGCGCCGGAAGGCTACGTGAAGATCCATGCAAACCATCATTTGTGGAGCCGCACGCGCATCGGTCAGGCGCAGGCGGACGGCCAGTTCAAGGTGGTGGCCGAGTCGCCCGATCTGATCGAGCCGAACCCGTTCCCCAAGGGTTATCAGTGAAACGCGAATCAGCCGCGAATCAGGCGCGCTGCCGCCACGTGAGCGCGCGCGGATCATTTCGAGGAGAGAGTCATGTCGGCTTCGGACATTCTTAACATCACGCTGATGCAGGGCTTTGCCGGCCTGAGCCTGTTCAGCGTGCTGCTGCTGATGGGGCTGGGGCTGGCGGTGATCTTTGGCCAGATGGGCGTCATCAACATGGCGCATGGTGAGTTCATGACGATTGGCGCGTACACGATCTACATGTTCTCGCAACTGGCCGACAACTACTGGCACGGGTACGCGCCGGTGTACTTTCCAATCGCGATCGGTGCTGCCTTCGTGCTGGCGTTCGCGGCAGGCTGGGTGGCGGAGTGGGCGCTGATCCGCCATCTGTACCGGCGTCCGCTCGACACACTGCTGGCGACCTGGGGCCTGAGCCTGGGGATGCAGCAGGTGTTTCGCTCGGTGTTCGGCCCGAAGGAGGTGAGCCCCACGCTGCCGGACTGGTTGATGGGTTCGTGGTCGCCGAAGCCGGGTCTCGACATCCCGATCAACGGACTGTTCGTGATGAGCCTCGCGGTGCTGATGACCGGCGGTGTACTGCTGGCGCTGTATCGCTCGCGCTGGGGACTAAGAGTGCGCGCCACCGTCGCGAACCGGCAGATGGCGAACGCGGCCGGCATCGATACCCGCAGGACCGACCGGCTGACCTTCGCGATCGGCTGCGGGATCGCGGGCGTGGCGGGCGCGGCGTTCACCGCGATCGGCTCGACGGGACCGACCAGCGGGTCACTCTACATCGTCGATTCGTTCCTGGTGGTGACGTTCGGCGGCGCGGCGAGTCTGCTCGGCACGGTGGCGTCCGCGTTCGGCATCGCGCAGATGCAGTCGATCAGCGAATTCTTCATGACCGGCTCATCGGCTCGCGTGGTGACGCTGCTCACCATCGTCGTTGTGCTGATGTTGCGGCCGCAAGGGCTCTTCGCTTCGAAGGTGCGCCGTGCCTGAGCACTCATCGGCTGCGCCACTGAACTGCCCTTTCAATCGCTTCAGCCCGGAGAAACGAATATGGACCAGCTGAACCCTTCCGCCGACGCGTCCGTCGCGCCGGACCCAGCCGCAGCCCGCGCCGGCTTGCGGCCCGCGCTGAAGCGCTGGCTGACGGGCGATGGCTACGGCAGCATCGTCGTGCTGGCGCTGCTGATTCTCGTCGTGTTTCCACTCGCGCTCGATGTGTTCCGCCTGAACCTGATGGGCAAGTATCTGACCTACGCGTTCGTCGCCGTTGGGCTCGTGATGGCGTGGGGCTATGGCGGTGTGCTGAGCCTCGGGCAGGGCGTGTTCTTCGGCCTCGGCGGCTACTGCATGGCGATGTTCCTGAAGCTCGAAGCGTCGGACCCGATCAGCACGAAGATCCAGTCGACGCCGGGCATTCCCGACTTTATGGACTGGAATCAGTTGACCGCCTTGCCGTTCTGGTGGAAGCCGTTTCATTCGCTGCCGTTTGCGCTGGCGGCGGTGCTGGCCGTGCCATGCGCGCTCGCGTTCGTGGTCGGCTTCGCGATGTTCAAGCGGCGCGTGGGGGGTGTCTACTTCGCGATCATCACGCAGGCTGTGGCGCTGATCCTGTCGGTGTTGATCATCGGCCAGCAGGGCTATACCGGCGGCGTGAACGGCATCACCGATCTGCGCACGCTGCTCGGCTGGGATATTCGCGGCGATGGCGCAAAGCTGATCCTGTACTTCGTCAACGCGGTGCTGCTGCTCGTGGCCATTGTCTGCTGCCGGCAGATCCAGCGCAGCAAGCTTGGCACCTTGCTGCTCGCGATGCGCGACAAGGAAGACCGGGTGCGCTTCTCCGGCTACGACGTCGCCATGTTCAAGGTGTTCGCGTTTTGCATCGCCGCTGTGCTCGCGGCGATCGGCGGGGCGATGTTCACGCTGCAGGTTGGCTTCATGTCGCCGTCGTTCGTGGGCATCGTGCCGTCCATCGAGATGGTGATCTACGCCGCAGTGGGTGGGCGCATGTCGCTGGTGGGCGCGGTCTACGGCGCGGTGCTGGTCAATCTCGGCAAGACGTGGTTCTCCGAGAGTTTCCCGAACCTGTGGCTGTTCCTGATGGCGGCGCTCTTCATCGGCGTCGTGATGGCGTTTCCGAACGGGCTGGCGGGTCTCTACGACAGCCACGTCAAACCATGGCTCGCGCGCCTCGGCGCAAGGAGCGCTTCATGAGCAATACCGATTTCGTGCTGGCCGTCGAGGGCCTGAGCGTGTCGTTCGATGGTTTCAAGGCCATCGATTCGTTGAACCTGTATGTCGATCGCGGCGAGTTGCGCGTAGTGATCGGGCCGAACGGCGCGGGCAAGACGACGCTGCTCGATCTGATCTGCGGCAAGACGCGGGCGAGCGAAGGCAGCATCAAGTTTCGCAACGAGGAGATGACGCGGCTGCCGGAGTTTCGCCGCGTGCGCAAAGGGATTGGCCGCAAGTTCCAGACGCCGTCGATCTACGAAAACCTCTCGGTGTTCCAGAACATCGAGGTGTCGTTCCCGCGCGGGCGAGGCGTGTTTGGCGCGCTGACATTCCGGCGCACCGGCGATGTGCTCGACCGCGTGCGCAGCGTGGCCGGTGAAATCGGCCTTGAAAACCAGCTCGATCTCGAGGCCGGGCTGCTGTCGCACGGGCAGAAGCAGTGGCTGGAAATCGGCATGTTGCTGATGCAGGAGCCGGAGTTGCTGATGCTCGACGAGCCGATTGCCGGCATGAGCGTGCGCGAGCGCGAGGTTACGGCCGAGCTGCTCAAACGGATCTGCCAGAACCGCTCGATGATCGTGATCGAGCATGACATGGCGTTCGTCGCGCAGATCGCTCACAAGGTCACCGTGATGCACCAGGGAAAGATTCTCGCCGAAGGGGCGATGGAACAGGTGCAGGCGGATCCGCGCGTCATCGACGTTTATCTCGGCCACTGAGCCGGCTATCGAGTCGTTCACGGAGGAGCCCAACATGTTGAATGTCGACGACGTATTCGTCAGTTACGGCCAGAGCGAAGCGCTGCATGGCATCAGCTTCAACGCAGCCCATAACGAAACTGTGGCGATCATGGGACGCAACGGTATGGGCAAGACTACGTTGTTCAAGTCGCTGATCGGCATTTTGCCGCTTAAGGCAGGTTCGGTGCAGGTAGACGGTGAGGAGGTGTCGCGTGACGAGAGTTTCCGACGGGTCGTCAAAGGCATCGCCTATGTGCCGCAAGGCCGGCAGATTTTCGCGACGCTGAGTGTCGAAGAGAATATACAGACGGGTCTCGAGAATGCCCCCACGAAGACGGTACCCGAGGAGATCTACGCACTGTTCCCGGTGCTTTACGACATGCGCACCCGCAAGGGCGGCAACCTGTCCGGTGGCCAGCAGCAACAACTGGCGATTGCCCGCGCGCTCGTCACTCAACCCAAAGTGTTGTTGCTTGACGAGCCGACCGAGGGCATCCAGCCGTCGATCATCAAGGACATTGCCAAAGCATTGAACGAGATCCGCAAGCTGCGCGATATCACGATCGTCGTGTCGGAGCAGGTGCTGAGTTTTGCGCTCGACGTCGCAGATCGGCTGTTCGTCATCGAAGGCGGCCGGCTCGTGCACGAGAGTCCGCGCAGTGCCGTCGACACTGCAAAGATTCGCGAATACCTGTCGGTGTGAGCCGACTGTCTGTCATTTCCTGGAGGAGGGTTTGCAATGGCTGAAACGCTAATCAAAGTCGACCTGAAACAGTCGGCCTACGACAACGAAAACGTCCACAACCGCTGGCACCCGGACATCCCGATGGCCTGCTGGGTCAATCCCGGCGACGATTTCATTCTCGAAACCTACGATTGGACCGGCGGTTTCATCAAGAACAACGATAGCGCCGACGACGTGCGCGATATCGACCTGTCGATCGTGCATTTTCTGTCGGGACCGGTCGGCGTCAAGGGCGCGGAGCCGGGCGATCTGCTGGTGGTGGATCTGCTCGATATCGGCGCCAGGCAGGAAAGCCAGTGGGGCTTCAACGGCTTCTTCTCGAAGAAGAACGGCGGCGGCTTCCTGACCGATCATTTCCCGCAGGCGCAAAAGTCGATCTGGGATTTTCATGGCCTCTACACCAGTTCGCGGCATATTCCCGGCGTGAACTTCGCGGGGCTGATTCACCCGGGGCTGATCGGGTGCCTGCCCGATCCGAAGATGCTGGCGACGTGGAATGAACGCGAGGCGGCGCTGATCGCCACGGACCCGCAACGCGTGCCCGGCCTCGCCAATCCGCCGTTCGCGGCGACGGCGCACATGGGACGACTCGCTGGCGACGATCACGCCAAAGCTGCTGCCGAAGGGGCGCGCACCGTCCCGCCGCGCGAGCATGGCGGCAATTGCGACATCAAGGATTTGTCGCGGGGCTCGAAGGTGTACTTCCCGGTGTATGTCGACGGTGCGGGCCTATCGGTTGGCGACCTGCACTTCAGTCAGGGCGACGGCGAAATCACTTTCTGCGGCGCGATCGAAATGGCCGGCTGGGTGCATATGAAGGTCGAGTTGATCAAGGGCGGCATGGCGAAGTACGGCATCAGGAATCCGATCTTCAAACCGAGCCCGATCACGCCGCACTACAACGACTACCTGATTTTTGAAGGTATCTCGGTCGATGAGCAGGGCAAGCAGCACTACCTGGACGTGCATATCGCATACCGGCAGGCTTGCCTGAATGCGATCGAATATCTGACGAAGTTCGGCTATTCGCGCGCACAGGCCTATTCGATTCTTGGCACCGCGCCCGTACAAGGGCATATCAGCGGCGTGGTCGATGTGCCGAATGCGTGCGCCACGCTGTGGTTGCCCGCGCAGATCTTCGACTTCGATATCCGGCCGAGTTCGGCTGGGCCGGTCAGGCATATTGCGGGCGGGGTGGATCTGCCGCTGTCGCCGGATCTGGTCTGACGCGTGTCTTGTTGAACGGGCGCTATGGCGCGTGCCGGGGTCGCCGCACAATCAGTACGGCGGCCACCCGACATGCGTGCTATGCAAATACCGATCCACCGATCTTCTGAGGGCAGCACCATGCCGACTTACGACTACCGTTGCGATACCTGCGGCCCCTTTGCGGCGATACGCCGTGTCGCCGAGCGCGATATGGCCTGCGCGTGTCCTGCTTGCGCCGTACCGGCGCAGCGCATGCTGAGCTTGCCGGCGTTGTCGCTGATGCCGACGACCGCGCGTGCCGGTCACCAGCTCAACGAGCGCTCGGCGCATGCGCCGCAGCGTTCGGGCGAGTACGCGCACCGTCATGGACCGGGATGCGGGTGCGGGTCGAAGGCGTCTACGGGCGCGACGACCCCAGGCGGCCTCAAGACCAATCCTGGCGGCCGACCGTGGATGATCAGCCATTGACCCGTCACGCGGGATCGTGAGCCGGGCAGCGGCGTATTGAAGACGCACGCCGCTGCGCCCGGACACAACGTCCCCTTAACGTCCCCGTCCCTTAAGGCAGCGAAATCGTCAACGTGGCCGATTGCGGGCCGAGTTTGACCACCTGCGAATACGGCGCGAGCGTGCGCAACGTCTGATCGCGTAGATAGGTGTTCAGGCCGAGATAAGCGAGCAGGCCAACCAGCGCGAACACCGCGCCGATCGACCACAACGGCACCTCGCGCTTGAGCCGGTGCGCGACCTGATCCGGCAGCGGCCAATGCGGGGCGAACGGTGCGCGCTTGCCCTTCATATGCGCGATTTCGTCGCCGATGCGCGCCGTCAGGTAGGCGAGCTTCTCCGGTCCTTCGAGCAGATACTTGCCCTGGAAGCCGAGCAGCAGGCACATGTGGAACACTTCGAGCGACTGCAAACGCGCGACGCCCTGCGCACGGCATTCCTCGAGATACTGGAAGAATTTCTCGCCTGCCAGTTGCTCGCCGAACAGCACCAGTTGCAACGGCCGGCGCTCCCATTCCGTACGAATCCTGAAGGTCGACGACAACACCGATTCGTCGATTGCCGCGCAGAACGCAAACTTGGACGCGTAGACATCCTCCGCCGACGCATTGAGCTTTTTCGCGCCGCGCTCGAAGTCGCCGAGAAACTGCTGGATACGCTGGCTGAATTCGTGCGCTTCGCCGGGCTCACGCCCGTTCTTCAACAAAAACAGCATGAAGAAACCGTCGTACAGCAGATCGAGCAGCGAGCGGACCTGGTAGCTCGGCTCGGTCATGGGGGCGGGCGTCGCGGCAGGCGTGCTGCCGCCAAACAGGGAAGGCGCGTAGCTCATGATGTGACGGCGATCAGTTCGAGTTGAAGATCGTTGATGCCCGACGGCGCGTAGATCATTGCCGATTGGGCCTGCAACATGCGGTCATACAATGCGCCGCGCGATTCGCAAGAGAAGTAGCATGCGCCCGGCCGCACCGGAATGGCGGGCGGTACTTGCGGCGTGTAGACGAGGCGTACGCCCGGCATGGCCGAGAGCACCAGCTTGTCGACGTCGTCCGGCGCGCCGACCTTGAAGCGGGCGGGTACGGCTTCGACGAGTTCCGCGGTCGGCATGTCCGCGGACACCGCGATGTAGAACATCGTTTTGTCGTCGATCTTGCCCGAGTCGAGGCGGCCCGCGTGGAACGACGGGCGCACTTCTTCGAGTGCGATCGCGAAGTAACGGGTGGAGATCACCGTTTCGAGCAGATCGCGCAGAATCGTGTCGAGACGCGCAAAACCAGGGCCGGGATCGTCATGCCGGTAAGCCGGCAGGTCGGATAGCGCATAGCCCTTCGAAAACGTCATCAACTGACCGGCCAAACGCAGCAATTCCTGGAACAGACGCTCAGGATGCAGCGCCGAATGCTGATACAGATGCGCGAGCGAGGCAAACGCGGCGCTCGCGGTGTGCAACAGCCAGAACGACGCGATGTCGCCGGAGCGGAACTCGATGATGTTCTTGGTCGGCTCGCGGTGAAAACCATACAGCGCGTTGACCTTGGCCTGCAGCGCGTCGATCAGTTGACGCAACCGTTGATGCAGGATCGGCGACGCGTCGATCGCGAGGCAGGGCGGCACGAACGTGTCGTCGATTTCAAAACCCGAGGTGGCGGTGCGGCGCACGCGCACGAGCGGCACCGACAGCAACTGGTCGCGCGGCTCGCTATGCGCAATGAGTTTGACGCTGGTCTTCAGGAAGGTGATGTCGGCTTCGGCGGCGTCGGTGAAATGATCGGCCACCGGTGTCTGCTCGCTGACGTAACGCGACACGAAACCCGCATTGCTGTCTTGCGAATAGTTCGCGCCGGCTTCGCGCAACGGATGCAGCGCGAGATAAAAGGTGAATTCGTTGATACCGTCTGGCAGCGTATCGAGCGCGATCGGCGGTGGCAGGCCGTCGGCTTGCGGCGCGGAGTAGAGCGCGCCATCCGGAAACACCAGCGAGAGTTCGCTCACGCGCAGCACGTTGCTGCCGAGCGCGTCGCGGTCGAAGCGCGCCGAACGCACGCCCCAGTTGTACGGCTGGATCGCCTGGATCGATTCGAACAGGCGCGCCTCGTGATAGGCGTCCTGACGCTGAAAATGCTGCGGCCTCAGAAACAGGCCTTCCCCCCAGAGCACTTTTGCTGAATAACTCATCTCAAACCTGTTATATGCGTTCAGCGTGTGGCGCGCCCGGAGATAACCGATTCGAACGCCGCATTGTTAATTCTCTAAAAACTGTTAAATCGTATATGCACGGCATCTTTAGCCGCAGCTTACCGAAGAAAGCATATTCAACGGCTGGGCGGGCAATCCCTGTTCTGGCGGGATCACAGTGCCGTTGGTCACCGTCATTGCACAGTTATGCAGGCCGATCATTATGCCGGATTTCTCCGACTTCGCCGGGTCGAAGGCGAATTTCCAACGTTGCATGGCCGGATCGCGGAATAGAGCGACGATACCGAATGCCTGCGCTTCACGCGAGACTTTTTCGGTAACGACGTAACGCTGACCGGGGATCAGCGTCACTTCGCGCACGCCCAGCAGATCGCCGCCCAGTACGGTCTTTTCCTTGGCCGGATCAGTAAAGGCGTCGAATGGCGCCTGCTGGAATGAAGTGGGGTCTTTCAGCACGTAAAGCCGCACGACCAGCGCCAATGGGCGGTTGTCATTGGCGGAATTCAGATTCGGCGCGGCGTATAACGTGAGGCCGACATTACGCGGTGGCTTCTGCGCATCCGGTACGTCGGGCTTGCCGAGGCCGCTCGCCTGCAAAACCGCGTTGGCAGCGGCTCCCAGCGCCGGCACGGCGGCTGCGCAGCCGCCCAGCAGCGCGCACGCCGCGGCGCTGGCAATCAATAGCGATGCATGGCGAACAAGACGCGAATTCATATACATCGACCGGCTCGGCGCCGTCCCCCGTCAAAACATCAATAACGAATTCAATCCGGCAAATTTGCAGCAACGCTATGCCGCGTAATGCCGCTTTATGCAAAGTGCATTGTTCTACCGCACTCGCGTGTTGGCAGACCGGTATGCGGAAATTTTTTCCGTTCTCCGCAATGCGACTATTGCGCCAGGAAACAATTTCTGCATGTTTCGTTTAAATCATCCACATGCATTTTTTTTGTGCAATGCTTCTTCACACGAAAGTTGAATTATCGAAAATTGGCCTGTACTATACCCGCGCAGTTGAAGCAAAGCAAAACTCCGGTTTTCCCTTGAATTAAAAAAATCGCACGTCGGTGAAAAACGATGAATGAGCGTCTGTTAGTAAAACTATCTGGGGTAGTGTTGGCATGCGGCGTGATTGCCGGTTGCGCGACACAGGGCAACAACACAGCGACCACACCGGAGGCTTTTAATAAGCAACTCGCGGACGCGGATACCGTCGCCAAGGGCGGTGATCAGGATCGCGCCATATCGCTTTATCAGCAATTGTCAAAATCGGATCCGACCCGCGAAGAACCGTGGTCGCGCATTGCGCAGATCCAGTTCACGCAGGGTCATTACGGTCAGGCCATTGTCGCTGCGCAAGAAGCGCTGCAGCGCGACCAGACAGATCGTCAGGCCAAGAGCGTGCTGGCAGTAGCCGGCCTGCGTGTGGCCACGCAATCGCTCGGCGAACTGCGTCAGGATGCGTCACTTGCGGGTGATGCGAAGTCGGACGCGCAAGCGCTCGCCAAGCAGTTGCGCGACACGCTCGGCGAAGCCACGTTGTTCCCGCCTGACCCGAACGACAAGCCGGCCGTGAAGAAGAAACGCATCGTTCGCCACGTCGTCGCCAAGGGCAAGGCCGCGGATACGCCGGATGCCACCACCAGCGCAGCGGCTCCGGCCGCTACGCCGGCGGCTCCTGCTGCACCCGCCGCCCCGGCTGCGCCTGCAGCACCCGCCAAAGCCGCACAAAGCGGCGGCGCGTCCGACCCGTTCAGCGCGCTGCGCTGATCCTCACGCCTGATCTATCTGCATCCGGGAGCCGACGATGGCGAAGAAAGAAAGTATTCAGAAGCGTTTGCAAAAAGTGCGGCCTCCGCGCGTTCAACTGACGTACGAAGTTGAGCGCGGCGATGCGATCGAGATAAAGGAACTGCCGTTCGTCGTCGGCGTGGTTGCCGATCTGGCCGGGCAGTCCGAAGTCGAGCAGCCGAAGCTGCGCGATCGCAAGTTCGTCAACATCGACCGCGACAATTTTGACGACGTGATGAAAGCAATCGAGCCGCGCGCTGCGTTTCAGGTGGAAAACCGCCTGAGCGAGACGGGCGGCAAATTTGCAGTCGACTTGCGTTTCAAGTCGATGGCCGATTTCAATCCGGATGAGGTGGTCGCGCAGATCGAACCGCTGCGCCGTCTGCTCGATGCGCGTTCGAAGCTGGCCGACCTGCGCAACAAGCTGGCCGGCAACGACAAGCTCGAGGACCTGCTGAGCGAAGTGCTCAACAACACGCAGCAGTTGCAGACGCTGGCGAAAGATCAGGGCAACGCAGCAGACCAGCACGCCGGCGCGCCGGATCACGACAAGCAGGGCGAATAAGTACGTACGGGGTGTGAGATGAACCAGCAAACGGCAGCAGCCCAACTCGCCAGCGCGCAGAGCGGCACGGAATCCACGCTGCTCGACGAAATCGTCGAGAAAAGCCGCGTGGCGAAGTCCGATTCCGAACACGCGCGCGCGAAAGACCTGATCGGCGAGCTCGTCCACCAGGTGCTCGACGGCACGGTGGTGATGTCCGACAACCTGTCGGCCACCATCGACGCGCGCGTCGCGGAACTCGACCGCCTGATCTCCGCGCAACTGAGCGCGGTGATGCATGCGCCGCAATTCCAGCGCATGGAAAGCACGTGGCGCGGCCTCGACTACCTGTGCAAGGAAAGCAATACCGGCTCGACTGTCAAGATCAAGGCGCTGCACGCGCCGAAGCGCGACCTTGTGCGCGACTTCAAGAACGCCATCGAATTCGATCAGAGCGCACTCTTCAAGAAGGTGTATGAAGAAGAGTTCGGCACATTCGGTGGCGCGCCGTTCGGCACGATCATTGGCGACTTCGAAGTGACGCGTCAGCCCGAAGACGTGTACTTCATCGAACAGATGGCGCATGTCGCGGCCGCGGCGCACGCACCGTTCATCGCCTCGGCGTCGCCTGAACTGATGGGTCTCGAAACGTTTGCCGATCTCGGCAAGCCGCGCGATCTCGGCAAAGTGTTCGATACCGTCGAATACGCGAAGTGGAAGTCGTTCCGCGACTCCGAAGACTCGCGCTATGTCGGCCTGACCTTGCCGCGTTTTCTTGGCCGCCTGCCTTTCAATCCGAAAGACGGCGCCACGGCGGAAGGCTTCAACTTCGTCGAAGACGTGGACGGCACCGATCACAGCAAATACCTATGGTGTAACGCAGCGTGGGCATTTGCCGCCCGCCTGACGGCCGCATTCGACGACTTCGGCTGGTGCGCGGCGATTCGCGGCGTGGAAGGCGGCGGTCTGGTGGAAGACCTGCCCACCCACACGTTCAAGACCGACGACGGCGAAGTCGCGCTGAAATGCCCGACCGAAATCGCAATTACCGATCGCCGCGAAAAGGAACTGAGCGACCTCGGTTTCATTCCGCTCGTGCACTGCAAGAATTCGGATTACGCCGCGTTCTTCGCCGCGCAATCGGTGCAAAAGCCCAAGAAATACAGCACCGATAGCGCGAATGCGAACGCGGTGCTGTCCGCGCAACTGCAGTACATCTTCTCGGTATCGCGCGTCGCGCACTACCTGAAGGCGATGATGCGCGACAAGATCGGCAGCTTCGCATCGGCGCAGAACGTCGAAGTATTCCTGAACCGTTGGATCTCGCAGTACGTGCTGCTGGACGACAACGCGACCCAGGAGCAGAAAGCGCAGTTCCCGCTGCGCGAGGCATCGATACAGGTCTCTGAGATTCCGGGTAAGCCTGGTGCGTATCGTTCGGTCGCGTTCCTGCGTCCGCACTTTCAACTGGACGAGCTGTCGATCTCCTTGCGGCTTGTCGCTGACCTGCCGAAACCGGCAAATTCATAAACGAAGTCAGAAAGCCCGTGCCGGCCGCACGGGCAGGCTGTTAAAACCACCTCTTTGGGGAGTCGATGAGTTATGAAGGACATCTATTTAAAATTCGGCAATCCGGCGATCAAAGGCGAGTCTGCCGATAAAGATCATGCTGGCTGGATCGAAATCGATTCGTGGAGCCACTCGATTACGCAACCGCGTTCGGCAACGGCTTCGACGGCGGGCGGTCACACGTCCGAGCGTTGCGAGCACGCTGACATGCAGTTCACGAAAGATATCGACGTGGTCAGCCCGCTGATCTATCAACACGCATCGGGCGGCACGACGTTCGACGAAGTGACGATCGACTTCATGCGTTCGGACGGCGAAGGCAACCGCATCAAGTATCTGGAAGTGAAGCTCAAGTACGTGATCATCTCGAGCGCCACACCGAGCGTGGTCGGCGAAGGCCTGCCGACCGAACAGTTCTCGCTGAAGTACGCTGCGGTGCAGTGGAAGTACACGCAGCAAAAGATCGGCGGCAACCAGGGCGGCAACGCGCAAGGCGCGTGGAGCCTGACGAAGAACGACAAGACGTACGCGGTCTGATGTCGGGGCGCCCGCGGCGCGCGGCCTGAAAGGGCTGACGCCCGCCGCGCGCGCCTCGCATCGAACCGGTTTTTCGGACGCTGATGAAACGCTTCGAACCCAGCTTTCTCGACAAGCTGTTCGACGACGAACCGCATCTGCCGGCTTCCCCGGCGATGCGGCAATTGTCGTTGGACGAGTTGAAGGCCACCGTTGCACGCGACGTCGAGGCAATCCTGAACACCCGGATCGCCTTGACCGAGCACGAGCTGGCGGCGTTGCCGGAATGCCAGCGCTCGGTGCTTACGTACGGTCTGAACGATTTCGCGGGCTTGAGCCTGGCGAGCCACTACGACCGCACGTTTATCTGCAAATCGATTCAACAGGCAATCGCACGGCATGAGCCGCGCTTGCAGCAGGTGGCGGTCACGCTCGAATTGAACGAACAATCGACCAACGCGCTGAACTTTGCGATTCAGGCGTTGCTGGTCGTGCACCCGGCGGAAGAACCGGTGAGTTTCGATGCGATGCTGCAGCCTTCTACGCTGCAATATTCGGTGACGCGCGCACGCGCGAAACTTTAGTAGCCGCTTTTGGCGGTTGGGTTTTAGTACCTGCGTTTTAGTATCTTGAGTACCGCTTTGCCGCCGCTCACGCGCGACGGTGGCGATAGATTGGGCGGCGATGGTTCAGGTTCGGGGATAGATCGATGGAAGAATTGCTGCCGTATTACGAGCGCGAATTATCATTTCTGCGGCGCTATTCGCGCGATTTCGCCGAGCGCTATCCGAAGATCGCAGCGCGCCTCGCGATGTCGGGCGAGCACTGCGAAGATCCGCACGTCGAGCGGATGATCGAATCATTCGCGCTGTTGGGCGCGCGTATTAACAAGAAGCTCGACGACGATTACCCCGAATTCACTGAAGCGTTGCTGGAGGTGCTGTATCCGCACTACCTGCGGCCGTTTCCGTCGTGCTCGATCGCGCAGTTGGGCACCTCGGCCGCGCTCAGTCACCTGACCGAACCGGTGCAGGTTGAGCGTGGCACCGAACTCAAATCGCGCCCGATTCGCGGCGTGCAATGCCGCTTCCGGACTGCCTACGATGTGACGCTGGCGCCAATCCGGATCTCGGAGGCGAAGTACACGTCGGTGGCAATGGCGCCGAGTGCGACCGTTCTGCCAGGCAACGCTACGGCGATCGTGTCGATCACGTTCGAATCGACGGCTGCGCAGCTCGATCTCTCCGCATTGAAAGTCCGCACGTTGCGCACGCACCTGCACGGCGAACAATCGTTTATCGCGGCGCTGGCGGACTGCCTGTTCGTCAACGCGATGGCCACTTATGTCGAAGCCGACCGCCGCGGTGTGTGGACCCAACTGCGTGAATCACCTGTCGTACAAGCCGGTTTCGACGAAGACGATGCGCTGATCGACTATCCGGCCAAATCGCATCCGGCGTACCGGTTGCTGACCGAATACTTTGCTTTCCCCGAAAAATTCAACTTCACCGATTTCGATCTGGCGGCGATGACGCGCGCGAGCGGCCGCTGCCAGCGTCTGACGCTGCACATCGTACTCAAGGAAGTGCGTAGCGATTCTCACGTCGCGCGCTTGCTGGATTCGTTGTCCGCGCATCATTTCCGGTTGTTCTGCACGCCGGTCGTGAATCTGTTCGAACAGCACGGCGAGCCGATCCGCATCAGTCACCAGGCGATTTCGTACCCGGTGATTGCCGAAGCGCGCCGGGCATTCGCGTACGAAGTCTATTCGATCGACTCGGTGAAACTCGTCCGGCAGCAGGCGCATGAAGAATCGGTGATCGAGTTCAGACCGTTCTATTCGCTGCATCACGGCGAAGCGGCGCGCGCGGGACACTACTGGTTCGCGCGACGCAACGATTGGGTTGCGCAGAAAAGCCCCGGCTACGAGACCGAAATCTCGATTGTCGATATCGACTTCGAACCGGCCGCGCCGCAGACCGATACGCTGAGTCTCGATCTGACGTGTACCAATCGCGACCTGCCGGCCGGCCTCGCCGTGGGTCTCGAAGGCGGCGATCTGTTTCTGGAGGGCGGCTCGCTGACCGGCAGCATCGCAATGCTGCGCAGGCCGACGCCCAGCGTGCGCTTCGAGCGCGGACGCGCCTCGCACTGGCGGCTGATTTCGCATCTGGCGCTGAATCATGTGTCACTCGCCAATAGCGGCCTGTCGGCGCTCAAGGAGATGCTGGTGCTTTACGATTTGCGGCGCACGGCGGTGTCGGCGCGGCATATCGACGGGTTGGTCGGCATCGAGCAGCGCGCAGCGGTGCAATGGCTGCCGGGCAAGCCGTTTGCAACCTTCGTGCGCGGCATCGAGATTCGTTTGACGATCGACGAAGAGCATTTCGTCGGCACGAGTCTCGCGTCGTTCGTGCGGGTGATCGATACGTTTTTCGGGCTGTACGTGCATCTGAACAGCTTTGTGCAACTGGTCGTCGTGTCGAAGCGCACCGGCGAGGAGATTCTGCGATGCAAACCGCGCAGCGGCGAATCGATCCTGGCATAGTCGAGCAACTTCTCGACGAGCCGCATCGCTTCGAATTTTTTCAGGCGGTGCGGATTCTCGAGAAGTGGTTCGCGCAGCAAACGCCGTCGAGTCATGGACGCCCCGGCGAAATCGTCGCGCAGCGGATTGCCTTTCGCAATTCGCTGTCGATGTCGTTTCCGCCTAGCGAAATTCACAGCGCACAGTCTTACGACGATGAAGGTACGGCGCTGAAAGAGAAGCCGCAACGCACCGCCGCGCTCGAAGCAGGTTCGCTCCACAAGGTCGATATCACGCCGGCGTTTTTCGGTTTGCTCGGCGGGCAGGGCGCCTTGCCGCTGCATTACACCGAACAGATCATCGCGCGCGAGCAGATCAAGCGCGACCGGGCCGCACGCGAATTTTTCGACGTGTTTTCGAATCGTGCGACTGCGCTGTTCTACGCGGCGTGGAAGAAGTACCGGTTGCCGTTTCACTACGAACTGGATCGCGACGAACGTTATCTGCCGCTGTTGCTCGCGTTGGCAGGCGTCGCCGACAACGACACGCGCAACAGTCTGCAAAGCGGCGACGGCGCGCTATTCGACGAAGCGATTGCCGGTTATGCATTGGCCGCGCGGCACCGGCCGGTTTCAGCGGCCTATCTGCAACGTACGCTGTCCGAGTACTTCAAGGTGCGGGTGCGCGTCGAGCAGTTCGTCGGCAAATGGTACGACGTGCCGCGCGATCAATTGACCGTGCTCGGCGGTGTCAATGCGACGCTCGGCGCCACCGCGCTGGCGGGCGAGCGGGTCTGGCAACGCGACATGCGCGCGCGCCTTGTGATCGGCCCGCTCGACAAGGCCGACTACGAAGCGTTTTTACCTGGCGCCGACCGCGCCGTGGCGCTCGAACGCATGCTGACGTTGCTCGCCGGAGTGACCCTCGAATATGAGGTCTCGCTGGTACTGCGCCGCAAGGAGGTGGGACCCAGCACGCTGAGCGGCGGCGCGCGCCTCGGCTGGGACGCATTTCTGTGCACGAGAGAAGCCGACCGCGACCGTGCGGATGCCCGCTACGAATTGCACGTGATTCACTGACTACAACGATAGAACCTGGACCCGGATCGTACGACATGAGCACGTCCCTCAATACCCTGATCGCCAAACTGAATCCGACCTGCCGGCAAGCGGCTTTGCTCGCGGCGAACAACTGTCTCGCGCGCGGTCACTATGAGGTCGACCTCGAACATCTGTTGCTGGCGCTGCTGGATGAACCGGCGAGCGACGTCACGCTGGCGCTGCGTGCGAGCCGGGTCGACGCGCATGCTTTGCGCGCGGATATCGAGCGCGAATTGCAGCGGTTGAAGACAGGCAATACGCGCACGCCGGTATTCTCGAAGCAGCTCATCGATTTGCTCGAACAGGCGTGGTTGATCGCATCGCTCGATTCGCAGATCGGACGGATTCGCTCGGGGCATTTGCTGCTCGCGTTGCTGACGGCGCCGGACCTCGCGCAGTTTGCCGAACGCATGTCGCCGCTGCTGCGCGACGTGCGGGTGACGGATCTGAAGCACAAATTCGACGAAATGACTGCGGGGTCGCGTGAAGTCGAACGGAGTCATGCCGCAGAGAACGCTGCAGAAGGCGTGAGCGATGTAGCTACGGCCGACTCCGCACCCGGTGCGCCTTCTAAAACACCGGCGCTCGATACCTACACCAGCAATCTCACGCAGCGTGCACGTGAAGGCAAGATCGATCCGGTAATCGGCCGAGAAGGCGAGATTCGCCAGACCATCGACATCCTGATGCGTCGCCGGCAGAACAATCCGATCATGACGGGCGAGGCGGGCGTCGGTAAAACGGCGGTGGTCGAAGGCCTCGCGCTGCGCATCGCGGCCGACGACGTACCCGCACCGCTGAAAGGCGTCGCGTTGCATGTGCTCGATATGGGGCTGCTGCAAGCCGGTGCGAGCGTCAAAGGCGAGTTCGAGAACCGCCTGAAGAACGTGATCGACGAGGTGAAGAAGAGCCCGCATCCGATCATTCTGTTTATCGACGAAGCGCATACGATCATCGGCGCTGGTGGCCAAGCCGGCCAGAACGATGCGGCGAATCTGCTGAAGCCTGCCCTGGCGCGCGGCGAATTGCGCACCATCGCGGCGACCACGTGGAGCGAATACAAGAAGTACTTCGAGAAAGATGCGGCGCTGGCGCGGCGTTTTCAGGTCGTGAAGATCGAAGAACCGAACGAGCCTCTCGCGGCGGCGATGTTGCGCGGCATGGCCGCGTTGATGGAAAAGCACTTCAATGTCCGCGTGCTGGACGATGCGATCACCGAAGCAGTGCGTCTGTCGCATCGCTACATCAGCGGCCGCCAACTGCCGGATAAGGCGATCAGCGTGCTCGACACCGCCTGCGCGAAAGTCGCGCTCGCGCATAGCTCGACACCTGCCGCGATCGACGACACGAAGAAGCGGCTCGAACGCATCGACGCCGAAATCGCCGCGCTGGAACGCGAAGTGGCGAGCGGTGCGTTGCACGACGAACGGCTCGCGGAACTGCGCAGCCTACGTGAAGAAGACGTGAAAGACCTGGCCGTTGACGAGGCGCGCTACGACAAGGAGCGTGCATTGGTGACGGAGATTGTCGGCTTGCGCGCGGAAATCGACGCCGCGCGCGTGAGCAGCGCGGACGCCGCGCAGGCCGACAAGGCGCAGCAGGCGCGCGAAACGCTGGCCACGCGTGTTGCGGAATTGCATGCATTGCAGGGCGGCCAGCCGATGGTCCCATTGCAGGTCGACGGCCACGTGGTCGCCGAAATCGTCGCTTCATGGACCGGCATTCCACTCGGCCGCATGATCAAGGACGAAATCCAGACGGTGCTAAATCTACAGCCGCTGCTGGCCGCTCGCGTGATCGGGCAGGACCACGCGCTCGATGCGATCGCGCAACGCGTGCGCACCGCCAGCGCGAGTCTCGAGGATCCGAACAAACCGCGTGGCGTGTTCATGTTCGTTGGACCGTCGGGTGTCGGCAAGACCGAAACCGCGCTGGCGCTTGCCGACGTGCTGTACGGCGGCGAACGCAAGATGGTCACGATCAACATGAGCGAGTATCAGGAGGCGCACAGCGTGTCGGGCCTGAAGGGCTCGCCACCGGGCTACGTCGGTTACGGCGAGGGCGGTGTGCTGACCGAAGCGGTGCGTCGCAATCCGTATTCGGTAGTGCTGCTCGACGAAGTGGAAAAGGCGCACCCTGACGTGCTGGAAATGTTCTTCCAGGTGTTCGATAAGGGCACGATGGACGACGCCGAAGGGCGCGAGATCGATTTCCGCAACACGCTGATCATTCTGACCTCCAACGTCGGCTCGCAGGCGGTGATGCAGGCATGCCTGAACAAGAGCGCCGAAGAACTGCCGGATCCGGACGAACTCGCGGAGACGTTGCGCCCGCAACTGTACAAGGCGTTCAAGCCGGCGTTCCTCGGTCGTATGAAAGTGGTGCCGTACTACCCGATCTCAGACGACGTGCTCGCCGAAATCATCGACTTGAAACTTGAGCGGATTCGCCGTCGCATCGAATCGAATCACAAGGCGGTGTTTGATTGGGACGAGTCACTCGTCGACGCTGTGCTGGCGCGCTGCACCGAAGTGGATTCCGGCGCGCGCAATGTGGACCACATTCTGAACGGCACGCTATTGCCCGAAGTCGCGCAGCAGGTGCTGGAGCGCATTGCCAACGGCGCCGCGATCGCACGCATTGCGGTACGCGCGAGCGAGGCGGGCGAGTTCGAATACACGGTTGTGTGAGCCGGCATGCCCCGCCTGCTTGCCAATCTGTTTTAATGCCGTACCGGATACTTATTGCTTTCTGTCATGCCGACTAATCTGAACACGCTGCTGGCACCGATCAGCGAAGCCTCGCCTTGTGGCGACGACCTGCTGTTTTCGGCGGATTTCGACGCGATTCAGCACGCGCGCCGATTCGAAGACCCGTCGCTGGACCAGGGCGAATGGGTCACGGATATCAAGGAGGCCGACTGGCCATTCGTGGTCGAACGCTCCAGCATCCTGCTGCAGACGCAGACCAAGGACTTGCGCCTCGCTGTCTGGCTCACCGAGGCGTTGGCCATCGAAGAGGGCGTGACCGGTCTCACGCACGGGTATGCGCTGCTGACGGGGCTGTGCGAAAAGTACTGGGATCACGTGCATCCGTTGCCGGAAGGCGACGACACCGAGTATCGCCTCGGTAACGTCGCGTGGCTGATGGGCCGCACCGGTGATCTGCTGCGGGCAATGCCGCTCACGTCGTCGCAAGGCAGCTCGTATAGCACGATCGATTGGGACGTAGCCACGCATGTCGCGCAAGCGGTCAAGCGCGATCCGGATCACGCGGACGACATCGCGCGCGGCAAGCCCTCCATCGAGCAGATCGAAGCGTCGAAACGCGCGACGCCACCGGCGTTCTATTCGACCCTGCTGGTCGATCTGAAAGCGTTCGAGGCGGCGATGCTGGCACTCGAACAGGAACTGGACCGGCGTGCAGCCGATTCGGCGCCAAGTTTCCGTCAGGCGAAGGATGCGTATGAGAGCGTTTACCGGTTGGCGGAACGCTTCGCACGCGAACTCGGCGTCAGCGCTGAAGCGCCGCCGCCGAAAGCGCTGAAGCCGGAAGAAAATGAACGCTCCGAGCCTACCTTCAAGACTTCACCGCAACGCGAGGAACCCGTGTTGACGACCATGCCGACCACGATCAGCCCGATTGCAGGAATCCAGAGCCGCGCGCAAGCCGTCGCGCAGTTGCGTGCTGTGGCCAAATTCTTTCGCAGCACCGAGCCGCACAATCCGGCTGCTTACCTCGCCGACAAGGCGGCAGAATGCGCGGATATGCCTTTGCATCAGTGGTTGTCTTCGGTGGTGAAGGACGATGGGTCGCTTGCGCATATTCGCGAGTTGTTGGGCGTGAAGCCCGAGGAAAACAGCTAGAATTTCCTTGAGCGCAAGAAAAAAAGCCTGGCATCGAATATCGGTGCCAGGCTTTTTCTAATCCATAAGGTCAAGCAAGTAGCAACTCAAGACCCCGCGCGAAACTCAATACGCCGGTTACGCGCCCGCCCGTCGGTCGTATCGTTCGATGCGATCGGCTGATCCGGACCCACCCCTGTGGTCGTCATCTGCTCGGGCGGGATGCCTCTCGCGACCAGATAACCCTTCACCGCGTCCGCACGCGCCTGGCTCAGCGCGATATTCGAGGTGCGATTGCCCGAGTTGTCGGTATGGCCGATGATCGCCACCGTCTTCGTCTGCATCTTCGACAACACGGCCGCCATCTGATCGAGAATCGCGCGGCCTTGCGGCGTAAGTGTCGCGCTGCCCGTCTCGAACTCGATTGTGCGATTCGCCAACGTCTGGTCGAGCAGGCCCTGTTCAGATGCGCTCACGCGCAGGCCGTTCTTGATCGTGTAGGTCGGATTCAGCGCGTTCGCCATATCGCTTGCGAGCTGCTGGCGCTGCGATTCGTTATGCACCTCGCCCTTCACGTCGATTTGCGTGCCGTCGATTTTCAACTGGCCTTTGCTGATCTGCTTCAACTGCGGGCCGATCAGCTTTTGCACATTGGCGGACCAGTTCGGCGGTGTCGCGACGTCGGCGACTTCGATCTGGTCGACCACGTTGGCCGCGCCGTAGGTGTCGCGCAGACGTGCGAGCACGGCTGCTTTGGTCGCTTCATCCGGCACCTTTCCGCCAACCACCACCTGGCCCGGCGTTGCATTGGCAGGCGGCGGCGATGCGCTGATCGCGCCGGTGCCGCCGCCCCTGGTACCGCTAGCGAGGCCGGCTGTGCTGACCGCAGGACCTGCCGTGCCCGGCTGCGCCGCCGAAGGCGCGGGCAGAATCGTCGTGCGAATCGCCATACCGCTGTTGTCGACCGGCGTGACGCGTGCCGGGCCGTTGTTGTCGGCATGGGCGAGCGCGCTGATGAGAAGGCCCGCCAGCAGCGAGGCAATGCGCGTGTGTTTGCTCAACATCGTGTCACGCTCCCGTGAATGCTTCGCGGAACGTGTCGATGCTGACACGCAACGACAGTTGCGGTTGGTCGAGGTAGCTGACGAGCTTGCTGATGCCATGGTCGTTTTGTGCGTGTTCGTCGATCCACTCGGGATCGTCGATATCGATGTTGTGTGCCGCGTACGCCTGCGGATCGACCACGCTGTGCAGCGTTTTGGCCGAGGCGCCGTTAAAGCCGATGATGAGCCGTTCGCGCTCGGCAATCGTGCCGATAAAAATCGCCAGTTCGAAATCGGCCTGCGAGACGAACGGTGCGATCAGTTCGAGCCAGAAAGCGGCGACGAGCGAGCGATAGAACGGATCGTTCGGCAGCGGCAGTGTCAGTCCGCGTTCGAGATGCGACGAACCGCTTTGCATCACCGGGCGCAGCAGCGAACCGAGCGCCAGCATCGCGCCACGCAAGCGCACGGGATGGCCGCTCGCAAGCAGCATCTGTTCGAGGCCGGAGAGGGTCTGATGCTCGACGAAGTCGTTGAAGGTGCCGTCGTGCGGATTGCCCGGACCGCCGCCGATTTCGATCGGCACTTGCGTTTCGCCGAGCGCGTGCAGCGCGCCGGCCGGCTCGCTCACGCCGAGCAAGGGCTTCATCTGCGAGGCGATGCGCGACCACAGGCGCGCAAAGGCCAGCGGACTGTGCGCGAGGAACGTCAGCGGCTTTTCTACTTCCAGCGCGGTGGCGGCAAGAAACGGAAAGCGGCGCGACGATTGATCCTGGCTCGCCACCATATGCCCGGCAATCGCCAGCTTGCTGCGCGAACCGAGGAACGCGAAGTGCATCGGTTTGGCGTTTTCGTAGACGATCTTCCAGCGCGGATCGTCAGTGAGCAACTCCATGGCCTCGGCGATCCAGCGGTCGAGCGTGGCCAGCAATTGCGGGTTATGCGCGCTTTTGACGAAGTCGCCGCGCGACGGAATCTTGCCGAAGTAGGCGATTTGCGCCTGCACGGTTTGCGTCATTGCGCACCCCCTGTGTTCGAAACCGCGGCGGCGGCCGTGGCCGGCCGTGCCGCTGGTGAGGCCGGTGCGACAGCAGGCACGGCGCCCGGTGCACCCGCGGCCGTTGCATTGACTGAATTTGCCGCCGCGCTTACGTCCGCCACCGACGACGGCAGCCGCAAGCCGCGCAGGCTTTGCTGTTGCGGTGCGTCGCTGCTGGCGCCGCCGGAGGCCTGCGATGTGCTGATGATGCGCATGCTGACCGCCACCGTGACATTGCCTTGCGTCCACGACAGATCGAAGGTGCCGTCCGGACGGCGTTTGCGTTGCGCCGAGTTGATCAGTTTCTCCAGACCGTAGCGGCCCGGCTCGTTGACCAGTTGCAGCGTGCGGCCGTCGAAGGTCGTGGCGTTCAGCGTGGCGCCCGGTGAGCCCGACGGATTCGGCCACACGAAGTTGGTCCACTGCGGCGGCGTATTGCGGTAACGCATCTGCTGGCCGTCGATCGCGAGCGTGTATTCCGTGGTGCCGCTGCTCGGCTGCGGCAGGATCTGGAACACGGTCTGCGGTTCGGCTGAGCTTTGGCCACCCGAGGTCGCCGCGCCGCCGGCAAGCGGCGCCACCCAGCGCGCGAAACCGCTGGTGAAGTCAGGCGTCAGCGCGAGACCCATATCGCCCCATGTGCGTGAGGTCAGCGTGTCACCGCGGCGCACCGCGAGCGGCCCGAGCGTCGTGCCGACGAACTTGGCGATCGCGCCGTCCGGCCCGAACACCTGGGCGATTTCGCCTGCGCCGGCTTCGACCTTCGCATCGCCTGCAAACGGATACTTGTTCGCCAGCGACCCCTGGAAGGTCTGGTAGACCTGCGCATTCCACACCTTGTTGACTTCGACGCTGGCCGGCTGGATCACCACTGCATACGCGGCCATCAGCGGACGCACCAGCAGCGGGCGCAGTGCCTTGCGTTGCGAATCGGTGAGGCCCGTCAGCATCTGTTCGTCGACGTACTTCAGCGAATCAGCCAGTTCGGAGCCGCTGCCGTCGAGTGTCTGCTGCATCAACTGACGCGCGCCCGGTCCTGGATCGCCCTGGTTCTTGATCACGTTGAAGCGTGTACGGACCTTCGAGAGCGTATCCATGTAGCCCTTCAACATCGAGCCGTTGTCGCCTGAGACAACGATGCGGCCCAGTGCCGAGAACTCCTGGCCGATCGGGCCCATCGGCACTTCCACCGGATTGCCGTTGATGTCGATGTTGGCGTTCAACTGGCCGGTCGGCGCACGCGAGAACCAGTTCTTGAACCAGCTGGTCATGCCGGTTTGCGCGCGCTTCAGGTTCGCGTTGAAGAGCGACGGGTTGTCCCACGAAGTCTGGTCATACGCGGTTTCGAGGACCTTGCGGATCGGCGAATCCTGCGGATCGCCGAGACGGTTCATCGCATCCACCGCCTGACCGAAGCTGCCGAAACTCTGCACGGCAATGCCTTGCATGAACTTCTGCCAGTGCATCGCGTACTCCGTCTTGTACATCGCCACGAGTGCTTTCTGGATCTGCTCGGGGCTGCCCTCGAGCGTCAGATCATCATGCGCGGAGGTGTTGAGCACCCAGTCCTTGGCCTGCAATTCCTTGGTGGCGGCGTCACGGATCGCCGGCTGCACGTACTGGAACCACGCTTCACGCGTGAAGGTGCCGGGGATCGCGTAGCTGCCGGCCACCAGCGCCGTATTGTTTTCGCCGACGATGCGCGCGATGGTCATCGGAGCGAAACGGGTCGACGCACGCGCCTTGATTTCTTCGTAGACGCGCTGACGGGCCGGCATGCCGCGCACTACGCGGCGCAGGTTTTCACGCGTCTGGTCAACGAGACCGAGGTTCTGGTCGATCATCGGCCAGTCGTTGTCGGACACGCGCGACAAATAGAAGGTGATCATGCGCTCGGCGCTGCGAATCATCTCGTCGCGGGGCATGTTGCCGCGATTCGTCTCGAGCCAGCCGCGCCAGAAGCGGGCGACCTGATCGGTCAGGTGAGCGGTTTCCACGTGACGCTTGTCGCTCAGCATCAGGTAGGTCTTGAGCGCGTTGTACGCGTCTTCGACGTTGGTCGGTGACGCGTCGCTATACAGGCCGCCCTGGCTGTTCGCCGCCATCGCCGTGTGCGCGGACACCGGAATCGCCGCGGCGTCCGGCGTGCGGTTCAGCGGCGCGAGCTGATCGGGGTGCGCATTGACGTCCTTCAGGAACGACGCGAGATTCTGCGAGACCGGGTCGAGCAGGATCTGGCGCACGCCGTTGTAATACTCGGTGAGCAAGTGCTGCTCGAGGCGGTCGCCCTGATACAGCCCGAGCGACACCGCCAGC
This sequence comes from Burkholderia sp. OK233, assembly GCF_900230185.1. Taxonomy (GTDB): domain Bacteria; phylum Pseudomonadota; class Gammaproteobacteria; order Burkholderiales; family Burkholderiaceae; genus Paraburkholderia. Next base: position 4,283,843 of record NZ_OCSR01000002.1, on the reverse strand, counting down.
GGCTTGTCGCGGCGGAATTGTTCGAGCTGGTCGATGCGGTCTTCCAGAATGTCCATGGCCTGCAAACGCGATTGCAGGTCGTTGCGGTTCTGCTGCAGGCGCACCACGTTGTCGAGGTCGGCCTTGACGTTGTCGGCGAGCTGCTGATTGCCGATCGTCGACCATGTCCAGCCGCCGAGCGCCAGCGCGAGCACCGCGACAAAGCCGAAGAAGGTCGCATAACGCATGCGCGTCTTGGCGGGACTGGCGAACTGCTTGACGGTCTGCCGGTCGGCGAAGATCACCTTGGAGAACAGATCGCGCAGGAAGAAGCCGTTCTTCGAGAACGCGCTGTGCGGCTTGGGCAGGCTGTCCGCGGAGAGGCCGAAACGGTTGGCGATGCGCGTGGCGGCGGCGCTGTTGGTCTCGCCTTCCTGCAGCGCGCTGGTGAAATAGAAGCCGCGGAAAATCGGCTTGTGCTGGAACGGATTGGTTTCGAACAGCGTGGCGAGGAACGCGCGCAATGCGGGCTTGATCGTCGAGAATTCGAGCGGGAAGCTCAACTGGCCCGGCGAGAGCTTGTTGCCGCGGTTGATCGACATCTGCGCGACGCTGATTTCTTTCAGGCCGTCGTAGAGATCTTCAAAATGCTCGTCAAAGAGGCCCACCACGTCGCGCTTTTCGTCCGGTTCGTAGGGCAGGGTGGCGCCCCACACGCGGTCGTATTCGTGGCGGTCGCTGCCGCTGAAAAATTCGGTGAAGCCCGTGATCAGGTCGGCCTTGGTGAACATCACATACACCGGCGCGAACACTTCGAGCTTCTCGGTCAGTTCCTGCACCCGTTGGCGCAGATTCTTCGCGAGATTGATCGCGAACTCGGGCTTGCTGCTGGTCAACTCGGCGATGCTCGCCGTGACGATGATGCCGTTGATCGGCGCCTTTGGCCGGAAGCGCTTGAGCAGGCCGAGGAAGCCGATCCATTCGGTGCGGTCTTCTTCGTGCACGGAATAGCGGCCGGCGGTGTCGAGCAGAATGCCTTCGGTCGTGAAGAACCAGTCGCAATTGCGCGTGCCGCCGATGCCGTGAATCACTGCACTGTTTTTGTCGGCGAAGGGAAATTGCAGACCGGAATTCAGCACGGCGCTGCTCTTGCCCGCGGCCGGGTTGCCGATCACGATGTACCAGGGCAATTCATACAGCGCCGAGCCGCCGGACATCTGACCGATCTTCGAGGTCTTGATCGTTTTCACCGCGTCGACGAGGCGCGTGCGCAGCACGTCGAGTTCGGCCTGGCGCGCGGGCGTTGGGGCGGGGCCGGTTTCGGTCTGTTTTTCGGCTTGCTGCTCGAGCATTTCGCCGAGTTTGTTGTTCGCGCGCCGCGCGCGCAGGCGGCGCACCACCCAGACCAGCAGCCATAGCGCGATCACCGCGCCGAGCACGATGGCAGGCCACATCAGGTCGATCTGCAAGGTATCGGCACCGATGAACAAAACAGCAGCGAGCGCGAGCAAGCCGATGATCGAGAGCGTGCGTGTATGGGTCAACACGTTAAGAATGCGTCGCATAAGCCGTTCAGGTCTTGGTGATGTGTGTTGTGGCGCGTGTGTGACAAACAGCATGGCGCGAGCGCGGGCAAAGTCTGCCTGCGCCGCGTTTGAAACAAATCGAAAGCATATTCAGGCGAAGGTGAATGCGGCCGGATTGTTAAATCGGCCATGCGATGTTTCGCCGATGGCGATGGGGCGAATGCCGTTATGCATGCGGCATTGCCGACTTTTGCCAGAAAATTTGCTTGAATGCCCCATTGCCAACCTCTTTATTGCCCACTTCGCCTTAATGACCACGCCCCAGGACGAAGCCGGGTTTGTGATATTCAACGTGCCCGAGATCCATCAATTTCCAACGGCCACCCCACGTCAGGCCGACCTGTTCGGCCGTCTGTCCGTATAACTGATAGCCTCGCATGGCCCAGGGATCTTTTTCTGAAATGACGAGCTTGCCGTCGCGCAAAAACGCATTGTCCGCGGCAAGACCGTATTGGTGATAGCTTTGAAACGCTGCGGCATTGGTGACGTTGCCCCCCATTTGCGCCAGGCGGTTTTGCCGCTCCGGACTGCGATAACCTTCCAGCAATGCCATTTCATACCCGTACTGCTCGTGCATGATTTTGTAAACGAGCAATAAACGCGTTCTGAAATCGGCGTCGAGCAAATTCCAGTCGCGGCTCGCGTCTTTCAGCGCAGGCCGAATCTGCTCCACTTCCTGCGTTGCAAATACCTCGGGCGGCAGCGGCGGCGGGGGCACGAGCTGTTCGCCATTCAATAATGCGGCAATTTTCTCGTCCGGTACCCGTGCAGTGTCATCGAATTGGAATAATTGCCGGCCGCGTAAAGCCAATGCCACCAATGGCGGCGTCGCAAGAATACCTGTGGTGGTAAAAATCAGCAAGCGCCGCTTTGCCAGTAACTTTTGCATGTCGACTGCGGTCGATTGCGAAATTTTTGCCGAGCGTACTAATTGACCGCGAGCACGTGAAGCACCTTGAGATGCTCCGCGCATAACGCGGCCATGAATGGCGAGTGCGGCGCCTAATAAAGAGGCGCGTACCGCCGGCAATAGCAGCATTGCAGCGATCACAACGGCGAAGGCGAAATAGGCAAGAAGTACTACGGCAATCAAAGTCGACCCCGGAAATTGGAAACAATTGTATTTTGTAATGCTTGCTCTTAGAATCAGGCCTGCTCGGAGAGGAGCCGGAACGGTATTATCACGGCGAAATAATCCAAGATTCAATGAGACAGTGAATGAGTGCGCCGGAAAGTTCGAATTCCAAAGCCCCACCTAGCCTGTTATCCGATAAGGCTAAGGGCGCCGATGGCAATGGTTCGCGAATCCTCGCGAATCTGGAAGGCCGCGTCGAGCCGCCTACCGATAAACCACGCCGGTCGAAAACGCCGCTCCTGCTGGTCGCCTTGCTGGTGATCGCGGCTGGTGGTTGGGGCGCGTGGCATATGCAGCAGCGTGTGCAGACGGAGTCGTTGGCGTCAGCCACGCCCGCCAACGCCGGCAAAGCTGCCGTACCGGTGTCCGCCGCGAGCGGTGCGCCGCAGGTCACTGCGAAAGCGGAGGCGCCGGTTGCCGCGTCGTCGCAAGCGGCCACGATCGTTGCTGACGACAGCGACAGCAAAGCGCCCGCGGCATCCGCGGGTGAGCCTGCAAGCGGTGACGGGAGCCGCTTATCGCGCGCGCTTGCCGATGGCGCTGAGCCAAGCAGCGCGTCTACACCGGTTGCGTCCGCAACGACCGCGTCGGCGGTCACGGTGCCGGCGGCAAAGCACGGTAAGAGCTCGACGGTTGTCGCCAGCAATGCGAAACACGACACGGCGGCGCACAGCAAGAAGGAGAGCGCGACCGCAAGCAATCATCACGCGAGCGCGCCGACCGCGGTCGCTCAAACGAAGAAATCGCGTCCTGCCGGTATTGCTTCGAAAGATGATTCGGATGCCGATCTATTAGCTGCGCTCGTGGCACGCACCAAACCGGCCGACGCGAAAGCGGCGGACGGCAACACGGCCACCAAAGTCAGCGCATCGGCTACGCCTGGGAACGCCAAGCTGGCCGAACGCGTGAAAGAGTGCGGGCAACGAGGCTTCTTCGAAGACCAGTTGTGCCGCTGGCGCGTGTGCGACGGGCATTGGGGTAAAGACCCAGCGTGTCCGGGGGCTGCGCCGCAGGCACGTCAGCCGTAAGTTCACGTAATGCGCCGCGCGTCCTTGTGGCTCGCGGCAACCCGACGCGTGGTCCGCGCGGTTCACATCCGCTGCCGCAGCGTTTGTGAATCTGCGGCTTGGCTGCTAGCAGTGCGCGTCACTCGACGCGCATCCGCTCCATCAGAAAGTCGAGCAGCAGGCGCACACGCGCGGGCAGATGGCCGCCTTGGCCAAGATAAAGCGCGTTGATCGGCTCGGTTTCGCCGGGATCGAATGCTTCGAGCAGCACGGTGAGGCGGCCGGCAGCGACATCTTCACGCACCTGAAAGGCGGCAAGCCGCGCCAGCCCTACGCCAGTCAGCACGAGCTGGCGAAGCGTCTCACCATCGCTGACCTGCGCGTTTCCTTCCACTGGCACTTCGATCCTGCGTTGCTCCGCGTCGAGCAGTGGCCAGCCACTGGTCGCTCTTGCGAAGCCGAATCCGAGCCGGTTGTGCGCCGCCAGATCAGCGGGCGTTTGTGGCGTACCGTGGCGTGCCAGATAGGCAGGCGCACCGACTATCACCATTTTCGCGTCGCCCAGCTTGCGCGCCACCAGTTGCGAATCCTTCAGCGGACCGCTGCGCAGCGCGATATCAGTGCGCTGTTCGAGTAGGTCGACCACCTGATCGGTCAGCACGATATCGAGCGTAATGTCGGGATGCGCAGCAAGAAATTCAGGCACGAGCGGCAGCAGATAGTGCCGTCCGAGCGGTACGTTCGCATGCACGCGCAGCCGGCCGCGGGGCGCCGCGCCGGTGGCCGCACCGCGTTCGGTTTCGTCGAGTTCGGCGAGCACGCGCACGCCACGTTCGTAGAATACGCAGCCTTCCGGCGTGAGTTGCAGATTGCGTGTCGAGCGGTTCACCAGCCGCGCGCCCAACCGGGATTCGAGACGCGACACCAGTTTGCTGACTGCCGACGGCGTCATCCCCAGCGCGCGAGCCGCTGCCGAAAAACCGCCTAGCTCGACTGCGCGCACGAACACTTCGAGCTCGCCGGAACGGTTCACATCCAAACGTGCCATCGTGAGTTCAATTCACAGGTGATATGCCATCCGGCAGTCTACCTAAAGCACTGTCGTGCCGATATCTTTCAGTTACCGAACGGCGTGGGCCGTCGCAACGAAAAGAGTGATCGGGACCATGGCAATGAACGCAGCGAAGAAGGTGGCTTTAGTGGTGGGCGCACAGGGTGTGATTGGTCGCAATCTGGTCGATCATCTGGCCAGGCTCGACGATTGGGAGGTTATCGGCCTCTCGCGCCGCGGCGGCGAGGCTCAGGAACGGGTGCAATACATCGCCGTCGATCTGCTCGATCCGGCCGGCACCCAGTCGAAACTGCGCGCTTTGGATCACGTCACGCACGTGTTCTATGCCGCGTATCAGGACCGTCCGGCCTGGGCCGAGTTGGTGCCGCCCAATCTGGCGATGCTAGTCAACGTGCTCGACGCCCTCGAACCGGCTGCGGTGGGCTTGCAGCATGTGAGCCTGATGCAGGGCTACAAGGTATACGGCGGCCATCTCGGCCCGTTCAAGACGCCGGCGCGCGAGGACGACGCGCATTTCATGCCGCCCGAGTTTATGTTCGACCAGCAGACTTTCCTCGAGTCGCGCCAGCAGGGTAAGCAGTGGAATTGGTCGGCGATCCGGCCTTCAGTGGTGGGCGGTTTTGCGTTGGGTAACCCGATGAACCTGGCGGTGGCGATCGCAGCGTATGCGTCGATGTCGAAAGAGCTCGGCTTGCCTTTGCGTTTTCCCGGCAAACCAGGTGCCTACGACAAACTGCTGGAAATGACCGATGCCGGATTGCTTGCGCGCGCAACGGTCTGGGCCGCGACGGAGCCACGCGCCGCGAATCAGGCGTTCAACATCAACAATGGCGACCTGTTCCGCTGGAACGACATGTGGCCGAAGATCGCCCGCTATTTCGAGCTCGACGTGGCGCCGCCGTTGCCTATGTCGCTCGATACGATCATGGCTGACAAAGAATCATTGTGGAACGCGATGGCTGCCAAACACGGCCTGCAGCCCGTTCCCTATCGGGATATCTCGTCATGGCGCTTTGCGGATTTTGTTTTCTCCTGGGACTACGATATGTTTGGCGACGGATCAAAAGCGCGGCGTTTTGGATTTCATGAATTTATCGATACCGAGACGATGTTTATCGCCATTTTCGATGATTTAAGGCGCAGAAAGCTGATTCCATGAATTGCGCATTGAATCTGACGATTTTATTTCTTTAGGTTTACGCTTATGATGAGCCTCCTTATTCGAGCAGTATGGCTGCATAAAAAGGAGACATCGGTGAAGGGACTCTTCGTGGCGTTGACCTGCGTGGCAAGCGTGGTGGCCGTCTCAGCGCTCTCGGCGTGTGGCGGAAACGATCTCAATGCGCAGACGAATCCACCCAAGGTGATTATCGACAGCGACTACAACACACTGAGCGACGACGGCCAGCTCGGCGTAATGGCTGCGCAATTGCAGGCGCAAGGTTCACTGAAAGTATTGGGTATTACGGTGGTCTCCGGCAATCAATGGTTGAAGCAGGGCGTATCGGACGCATTGAAATCGGTTGAGCGTCTTGGTGTTGAAAATCAGATCGGCGTCTATGCGGGCGCCAATTATGCGTTATCGCATGATTTCGCCACCATTCAGGCTGAGCAGAAACAATTCCCGGGCGGCGACGGCTATCTCGGCGCGTGGAATACGCCCGAGCCGAAATCGGACAGCGACCTCGTTGCACCGCCGGACGGCTTCGCCACGCACACGAAGGTGCAGAGCAGGAGCGCGGTGGACTTCATCGTCGATTCGGTGAAGCAATATCCTGGCGAGGTGACGATTTTGGCGATCGGCCCGCTGACCAACATCGCACTCGCCACGCGTCAGCATCCCGAGATCGTGCCGCTGATCAAACAGATCATCTACATGGGCGGCGCGATTGATGTGCCTGGCAACACGACGCCTACAGCCGAATTCAACTGGTGGTTCGATCCGGAAGCGGTGAAGACCGTGTTGCGCCTGCCGATCAAACAGGTGGTGATTCCGCTCGATGTGACGGACACTGTCAAGATGGACAAAACGCTGTACGACCGCGTTGCGCACGATCCGAACAAACAGACCATCATCACGCAACTATTCAAGACCTTGAACGGCTATGGTTTCGACGGTAAGAACGGTTTTGAAACGAATCCGAACTACACCACGAACATCTGGGACACGCTGACGCTGGCGTATCTAATGCATCCGTCGTTCGCGACGCAGACGGTGGATGAATGGGTGGATGTGGATATGAGCTTCGGCGCCAATGACGGCAGGTCGACCGGTTACACCGGTTCGCCGCCAGCGGGTTTGCAGAAGATGACGGTGGTCAAACGCTTCGACAATCCGGTTTTTTTTAATTTCTACGTTGATCTGCTGACACGTCCGGTGCCGGTGACACTACCGAACTAACGCGTCCGCGGTGTTGCGGGCCTGCATGAAACCCGCTTCAAGCGGGATGCAGGCCGCGCAACAGTTGACGGACTCGCGACAGGTCCTGATCGACGTGTTCGGTCTGCTCGAACAACTCTGCGAGCCAGTCGACGAAGGCCCTCACGCGAGGAGACACCCGGCGGTTTTTCACATACGCGACCGAGACCGGCATCGGCACGGGTTTCCATTGCGGCAGTACTTCGCGCAATAGTCCCGAATCGAGGTAGGGCTGTGCGGCGATTCGCGCGGGCTGGATCAGCCCCAGCCCTTGCAATCCGCAGGTCAGATAAGCCTGTTCGTCACTGACTTTGACGAAGCCTTTGACCTTGACGTTTTGCGCTTCGCCGTCCACTTCGAAGTCGAAGTCGACTTCGCGGCCGTTATGCGGCGACATGCAATTGACGGCGACGTGTCCGCGCAGATCGTCGAGGTCGACGGGCGTGCCATGTCGGGTCAGATAAGCCGGGCTTGCGCATGTTACGTGCTCGAGGGTGCCCAATTGCCGCGCGATCAGATTCGAGTCTGGCAATTCGCCTAGCTGGATACTGCAGTCGATGGCTTCGGAGATCAGGTCAACCGTGCGGTTGCTGATGCCGATGGCGAGATCGAGATTCGGGTAGCGGGTATGGAAGTCTTCCAGCGCCGGCAGGACGATGGTGCTCGCTACCGCGCCGGGCATTTCTATGCGCAGTCGGCCGGTCAGGTTATCGGTTGCGTGACGGAGACTCGCTTCCATTTCGTCGATGTCGGCGAGGATTTGCGCGCAGCGTTCGTAGTAGGCTGCGCCTTCCGGGGTGATGCTCAGGCGCCGCGTCGTGCGGGTCAGGAGGGCGGTGCCCAGCAGGGCTTCCAGATTCTGGACGATGGTTGTCGCTGTCGCGCGGGGGATGTTGAGGGACTCCGCTGCGCGGGTGAAGCTGTTGGTGTCCACGATTCGGATGAATGTCCGCATTGCAGTTATTCTGTCAATCACGATTCAAACTCCAGTTAGTGAGAGAGGGTTGGTTTTTGCCTTTGGCGGCGGCATTGGCCGTGTTCTTGGGGCTTTGGCCTTTCCTTGTTTTGTTAGTGGTCTATTAGCGTTGCCCCTGTGCGGGGCAATGCTCTCAACTTAAGCCCCACTGCATCAAGCGAGTTTGTACGCGAGATGGAAGTGGGGCTTGGCTTTTCTGGGTGGCCTTGGATAGGAGCGTGAGGGCTGTATCCGGCATCGGGTCTGGTGAATCATTTCCAGCACACCGGCGAGGCCGTCCAGACAGCGCCGGATGCGCAGAAGGCACGCGCCGAGGATGGGCTTGAGTGCGCCCAGTGCGTACACCCGGTTAGGACGGCTGGCATGTCTGTCGTCGTGCGGCGCATCGAGATCGCTGAGCAATGTGCACAGGTTGTCGGCGAGGATTTTTGCGCCGAAGTCCTGCTGCAATGCCAGGTAATCGAGGCCTGTGACGGCTTCCAGCCGCAGTCGGTGCTTGAGTCGTTTGAACGCTTCTTCGACCCGCCAGCGCTGGTGATAGAGCGCGCCGAACGATGCAGCCGGATAACGCTCGCCCTCGAGCAGCGAGGTCATCAGCACACGCACGCGACCGCTCGGCGTGACGTCGCGGATCAGGCGCACGGTCGTCGGTGTACGCGCCAGTTCATAGTCGCGGGCATCCAGCTCGCTGGGCGCCTCCAGTGTCACCACACGCTCGGCTTTACCGCTGCGGGCAAAGGCGCGGACGCACTTCCAGTTACGCGCATCGACGCGCATGCAGAACGGGATCTCGCGCTGTGCGAGCGCCGCCACCATCGCGTTGCCGATATAGCCGCGATCGAGCAGCAGCAGGTCGGTATGCGGCTGCAGTACATCGAGGGCTTCGAACAGCATCTGCCGCTCGCCGCCGTCGGCGGGATGAAGTGCGGCGTGCAGGGTCAGTTCGGAGCCCGGCAGGAACAGCGCAAACGCGTAGTGATCAGCGCGCAGTTCATGGCCGCGACGCGTGCCCACGCGCAGGCGGCTGCCGTCAGCGGCGACCAGCCTCAGGCCGTGCCAACGCATCGAATCGATATGGGGTTGGGCCAGCGAAATCAGGCGGGCGCGGGCCAGCTCGAACAGTTCGGCAGACAGCCCCCGTCGCGCCTTGCTGAAGGCCTGTGCGCTGACAGCGCGGGTGCGCCCGCCGCGGCTTCCCAGTGCGCCGAATAGCGCGTCAAGTTCGGTCTGCACGCTGGCGCACATGCCAGACATCATCAGCGCGGCCATGCGCGGCAAGGTCAGTGTGCGATTGCGGGTAAAGGCGGTGGGAGAACGACGCACGCGATCGGCGAGCGCCGGATCGAGCAGGAAATCGGAGAACTCAGCCAGAAGCCGCGAGGACGCTGGTATTTGAGTTCATATCGTTGACTTATCAGTGAGCTATGCGATGAAGTTTACAGGGGCAATGCCTCGTTTACAAGCTCTTTGGGGCTTAAGTTGAGAGCATTGCCCCGTACAGGGGCAACGCTAATAGACCACTAACAATACAAGGAAAGGCCAACACCCTAAGAACCCAGACAAAAAGCGCCGCAAAGGCAAAAACAAAATCACTTCCGTAAGGAATCCAGATCAACAACAAACCGATACTTAACATCACTCTTAAGCATCCGTTCAAAGGCTTCATTAATCCCCTGCATAGGGATCACCTCAATATCCGAAGTAATCCCATGCTCGCCGCAAAAATCAAGCATTTCCTGCGTCTCAGCAATCCCACCAATCAACGACCCAGCCAGCCTGCGGCGCTTAAAGATCAGATTGAACACCTGCGGCGACGGATGATCATGCTCCGGCGCCCCAACCAGCGTCATCGTCCCATCCCGCTTCAGCAGATTCAAAAACGGATTCAAATCATGCTGCGCAGCCACCGTATTCAGAATGAAATCGAAACTGTTGGCGTGCGCGCCCATCTCCTCAGCATTCTTCGAGATGACAACCTCATGCGCACCGAGCCGCTTTGCATCTTCAATCTTCGACGGCGACGTCGTGAACAACACGACATGCGCGCCCATCGCACGGGCCAACTTCACGCCCATGTGGCCCAGGCCGCCAAGGCCGACAATCCCGACCTTCTTGCCAGGACCGGCACCCCATGTGCGTAGCGGCGAATACGTCGTGATACCCGCGCACAGCAACGGCGCGACACCCGCCGGGTCGAGATTCTCCGGCACGCGCAGCGTGAATGCCTCGTCCACCACCAGCTGCGTCGAATAACCGCCGTAAGTGATCTGACCGTCAACCCGGTCCACACCGTTGTACGTGCCAACAAAACCGTTTTCGCAATACTGCTCGAGACCTTCCTCGCAACTTGCACACGTACGGCACGAATCGACCAGACAGCCCACGCCCACCAGATCGCCTGCCTTGTACTTCGTCACGTCCGGGCCAACCGCCGTCACACGACCGACAATTTCATGGCCCGGCACCACCGGAAAAACTGTGTTCTTCCATTCGTTGCGTGCCTGATGCAAGTCGGAATGGCACACACCGCAAAAAAGGACTTCCATCTGCACGTCATGGGCGCGCAGTTCGCGGCGCTGAATTTCGAACGGAGCGAGCGGCGCGGTTGCGTCGGTCGCTGCATAGGCATAAGTCGTGCTCATGGGTAACTCCAGCAAAGAGGGTGATGTCGCAAGGCGCCGGCGATGGGCGACGCGCGTCGCCGATGCGGCCAAACCTTGTCATGAACCGGGATCAGGGCGCAGGCGGTGGTCGATGTATTCACCGAAACGGTGAACGGGTAACCGAGCCCGGCGCAGCGTGGAAATAGATGATCCGGCAGGGTTCCCATAGTAGGGGCCGGGAGCGAACCGGGGAATACCTGAATGTCTTGAAGATTTGCCTAAAACTCCTGGCGATGAGCGCAGTAGGTCGTTTGGTGCTAAATTTCAAGCATTATTCTCTTGCACGTCACTATACCGTCATGTCAACCCGTTCCGTTGAACCCGTCTCGGCCACTCATGATCCGGCCGCCGGCGGCCCCGCCGATCGCGGCCCGGCCGATGCTGCCCAGCAGCGTCTGGTCGACTTGTTCGATTTGCTTGCGCCCAAACCAGGCGTGACGCGTTCGAGTTTCGAAGGCGTCAATCTGTTGCGCGCCAATAGTCCGATGCCGCGTATGCCCGTGATGTACGAGCCGAGCATCGTGATCGTCTGTCAGGGCCGCAAGCGCGGTTTTCTCGGCGATCAGGTGTTCCAGTACGACGCACAACAATACCTCGTGCTGTCGGTGCCGCTGCCGTTCGAATGCGAAACCGAGGCGAGTCCGGAAGAGCCGTTCCTCGCGATCTCGGTGCGTGTCGATCTGACCATGGTGGCCGAGTTGCTGATGGCGCTGAACGAAACGCAGGGCGCAACGCAGAACGAGCCGCTCGGCATTTATTCGACGCCGCTCGACCCGGCCCTGTCCAATGCGGTGCAGCGTTTGATGGATGCATTGGCCTCACCGCTCGATGCGCGGATTCTGGCGCCAGGCGTGGTCCGCGAAATCTGTTATCGCGTGTTGACGGGCGAGCAGGGCGATGCGATTCGCGCGGCGCTCACGCATCAGAATCATTTCGGCCGCATCGCCAAGGCGTTAAGGCGCATCCACGCCGACTATCAGGGGCAACTCGACGTCGATACGCTCGCCTCCGAAGCCGGCATGAGCCTCGCCGTCTTTCATGCGCAATTCAAGGCCGTGACGGCGACCTCGCCGATGCAATACGTGAAGACCACGCGTTTGCATCACGCGCGTTTGCTGATGGCGCACGATGGTTTGAATGCAGGTGCGGCCGCGGCACGCGTCGGTTACGAAAGCGCGTCGCAATTCAGCCGCGAGTTCAAGCGTCTGTTCGGCCTGAGCCCGGTCGATGAAGTCAAGCGCATGCGCACCGTGTACGATGCACCGCCGCCGCCGCGCGTGGTCAAGCCAGTCGCGCGTTATGTGACCGCGGTATAAGCGCGCGTTCCCAGGAAGCGTTATAGCCCGCTAAACCAGTTGTATCCCTGGTCTTCCCAATAGCCGCCAGGGTTCGTGTTGGTCACGAAAATTGCCGCGATGTGCTTCGGATTCTTGAAGCCCAGTTTGGTCGGTACGCGCAGCTTCAGCGGGTAGCCGTATTTGGCCGGCAGCGGCGCGTCGCGGAAATCGAGCGTGAGTTGGGTTTGCGGATGCAAGGCGGTCGCCATGTCGAGGCTCGAGTAATAACGGTCCGCACATTTGAAGCCGACATAGCGTGCGCTCAGATCGGCGCCGATGCGCTCGAGGAATGTGCGAAACGGCACGCCTCGCCACTGCCCGGTCGCGCTCCATCCTTCGATGCAGATGTGCCGCGTAATCTGTGAAGCCTGGGGCAAGGCGCGCAGTTGATCGAGATTCCACGTTCGTTTGTCCGACACCAGACCCGACACTTCCAGTTGATACGTCGAACCGTCGATATCCGGCGCGTCGAACTCCGGATAGAACGCGTTGAAGGGGAACGGGTCAGTGATTTCACTCGCCGAATAGGTCGGCGCGAGCTTGTTGCGATCGAACAGCCACTCCTGCACGGGATCGTTCCAGCGCGACATGGCCCACAACACCTTGTCGACCGAATCGCCGTCCTGCATGTTGCAGCCCGAGAGCATCGCCAGCGCACCGATCGAAAGCGACGAACGCAGGAACAACCGCCGTTGCAATCGTTCGATTTGCGGTTTGTGGTCGGCGAGGACAATGCGCGTGCTACGCGAGTCTTTGCGTTCTGATTCGCTCATGCCTCGCTCCTTTCGTGTGTGGACAGTCGGGCGCGGCCGGTCAACATCGGCAGCAACGTGCGCGGCACCAGCAGCACCAGCGCCAGATGCACGACGACAAAGCCCACCACGCCCGCCATCGCGACAAAATGCACGCGACGCGCGAAATCGAAACCGCCGAATAGTGCGGTAAGCCACGAGAATTGCACCGGCTTCCAGATCGAGAGCCCGGACGCGACCAGCAGCACGCCAAGGAACAATACGAAGAGATAGAGCGGGCGCTGCACCGCGTTATATTTACCGGTATCGTGCGGCAGTTTGAACCGCATCGCTAATGCGGCATCGTGTACGACATCGCGCGGATAGACCGGCAATAGCTTGCGACGAAAATGCCCGCGCCCGACGCCATACGCCAGATACAGCAGGCCGTTCGCGCACAGCAGCCACATGGCCGCAAAGTGCCATGCAATCGAGCCGCCCAGCCAGCCACCGACGGTCGCCCACACCGGAAACCTGAACGGAAAGAAGGGCGACGCGTTATAGATCGCCCAGCCGCTCATCACCATGCAGACCATGGCAAATGCGTTGATCCAGTGCGTGATTCGTACGACGAGTGGGTGAACGATGAAGCGCGTTTGCGGTTCGGGCATGGTCATCGGTGATGAAACAAGGAAAAATCTGAAAGCCGCGTCATTGAGGCACGCGGCTGTTCGAACAACTGAAAAAGGCGAACGGTTGAAGAAACGCCGTATTACATCGGCGGCGTTACACCGTGCTCGCCCGCGGAGATGAAATTCGCCGCCATCGAGCCGTCGGCTTCCTTATGGGCGAACAGCACGACCTTCGCGCCCGGCACCAGCAGCGCCCGGTCACCGGGTTCGAGCGCGACGATAGGCACGTCTTGCGGAATCACGATTTTCTTTTCACCGTCCTTGTACTTGACCGTGATCGTGCGGCCGTTGCTGACCACGAGCGAGCCCACCGTGCCGTTGGTCATCGTGCTGTTCGAGCCGAGGTCCCACGGGCGATGACCTTCGCCGGAGCCACGCATGCTGGCCGGGAACACGTGTACCTCGAGCGCCTTCAACGTGCCGTCGGGCTGCGGGATCGCGGCGGTACCGACATAGCTGTCCGGCTTGATGTCGTTCACGTCGGCAATCGTCACGCCGCGAATCGGCGTGTCTTTGGCGAGCTTCACGTCGACGTCTTTGCCGTCGCGCGTGTGAACCTTGAGCACGTCGCCCGAGAGCGCGGTCACGGTGCCACGCACGCCGGTGGGCGTGGCGCTCTGAGCTTCTGCGACGGATCCTGCTGCGAACAATGAGGCGGCGACGAGCGCGGGGGCAACGAAGGCGCGCATCGCATTAGCGGAGACAATCTTCATGAGTCTGCTCTGGGTGGGTGAAAGATAGCGTCAGGTTAGGCGCGCGATCGGCTCCGCCAAGTGACAGACGGATGACAAAAACGTCATGAACGGCGCGCCGCGGCCACGTAGAATGGCCGCCATATCCACGTCCACATTCATGACCCACGCCCACGGCGGCGCTCGGGGTCGGAAACCAGGCATCATGAGCATCCTCGTCATCGAAGACGACCCGAAAACCGGCGACTACCTGAAGAAAGGCCTGCGCGAAAGCGGCTACGCGGTCGACCTTGCGCGCACCGGCACCGATGGGCTGCACATGGCGCTCGAGCACGCCTATGACCTCGTGGTGCTGGACGTCATGCTGCCCGGCATCGACGGTTGGGAAATCATGCGTGCGCTGCGGGCGCAGCGCGATCTGCCAGTCATTTTCCTGACCGCTCGCGATCACGTCAGCGACCGCATTCGCGGCCTCGAACTCGGCGCCGACGACTACCTCGTCAAGCCTTTCTCGTTCACCGAGCTGGTGTTGCGCATCCGCACGCTGTTGCGCCGCGGCGTGATCCGCGAGAGCGATGTGTTCGAGATCGCCGACCTCAAGCTCGATGTGCTGCGCCGCAAGGTGACGCGTGAAGGCGTCGAGATTCCGCTGACCAATAAGGAATTCATGCTGTTGCATCTGCTGGTGCGCCGGCAGGGCGAAGCGTTATCGCGTACGCAGATCGCCTCGGAAGTGTGGGATATGAACTTCGACAGCGACACCAATGTGGTGGACGTGGCGATCAAACGGCTGCGTGCCAAGATCGATCATCCGTTTGAAAAGAAGCTGATTCATACGGTGCGCAGCATCGGTTACACCTTCGGCGACGGCGCATGAAACTGTGGACCGAACGTTCGTTGACGGCTCGCACCACGGTGCTGTTCGCCTCGATCGCGTGCGTGGTGATCGGCACGTTGGGCATGTATTTCTACCACTCCGCCGAACTGTCGTTGCAGCGCCGCGCGGACGTGGTGCTCACCGGCCGTGTCGAGCATTTCAGCCGCATCGTGCACGATCTCTATTCGGTCAGCGAATTGAAGAGCCGGCCGTTGCTGTTCGAGACCATGCTCGGCGCGGAGCAAGACGTGCTGCTGTTTCGCCGTCCGGGCGAAGCGCCGTTTATCGACGTGAACCCCGGCAATGTCGCGGTGCCTGCCCTGCAGGCAGGCACCGCGGACCATTTGCCGACGCTCGCGGACATCCGCCAGACCACGTTGCCGGACGGTGTGCCGGTTCATTGGGCGATCGCTACCGTCAAAGCGCGTGAGGACGGCAGCGAAGTCGAAGTGATCGCCGCGCATCCGATGACTCAGGAAGTGCGGATGCTGGCCGCCTACCGCAATCGCATCGTGTTGGCCACGCTGATCGGCATGCTCGCAGCGACGCTACTCACTTACTACGTGCTGCGCCGCGCGTTGCGGCCGGTGCGCGAGATCGCCTCGCGCGCGGCGCAGATCAGTCCGGCGAGTTTGTCGGTGCGGCTCGACAGCGAGGCCGCGCCGGTCGAACTACGCCAGCTCACGCACGCCTTCAACGCCATGCTCGACCGTCTTGCCGATGGTTACCAGCGGCTCTCGCAGTTCTCCGCCGATCTGGCGCATGAAATTCGCACGCCGGTGGGTGCCTTGATCGGCCAGACCCAGGTGACGCTCGCTAAACCGCGCGATGCCGAAGAGTATCAGCAACTGCTCGAATCGAATCTTGAGGAGCTGAGCCGCTTGAGCCACATCGCGGAGAACATTCTGTTTCTCGCGCACGCGGACCATGCGGCGCTGTCCATCGATCGTGAGCCGGTCGATCTGCGCGACGAACTCGTCAGGATCGCAGACTATTTCGAAGGTCCCGCCGACGAACGCGGCATGCGCTTTACCGTCGAGGCTCAAGGCGTGGCGTCGGCCAATCCGATGCTATGCCGGCGGGCGATCAACAATCTCGTCGTCAATGCGGTGCGATATGGCGCGGGCGATACGGTGGTACGGTTGAGTGGCACACAGGACGAGCAGGGCGCGACCGTGGTGGTGGAAAACGACGGTGCGCCGATTCCTGGCGAGCAACTGGACCGCCTGTTCGACCGCTTCTATCGCGGGGATGCGGCGCGCAGCGAATTCACCGAATCGAGCGGGCTGGGGCTCGCGATCGTCAAGGCGATCATGCATCTGCACGGCGGCACGGCGCGCGTGGTGTGTCCGGTGCCGGGCGTGGTGCGCTTCGAATTGCGCTTTCCGGGCGCCTAGCCGGCTGTCTGCGTGGCGGAGGTCGTGTCCGGCGCATGGCAGCACACGCAGAGCTTGTTGCCATCCGGATCGCGAAAGTACGCACCGTAATAGTCCGCGTGATAGTGCGGTCGCAAACCCGGCGGCCCTTCGCAGGCGCCGCCGTGAGCGAGCGCCGCAGCATGCGCGCGATCGACCGTGGCGCGGTCTGTGGCCAGGAGGGCCAGCATCTGGCCGTTGCCTACGGTGGCAGGACGACCGTCGTAGGGCTTGCTGATCACGAACAGCGGCCGCGGTGCGTCTGCCGACATCCAGCCAGCCCAGCACGCATCGTCATCGCGGAACTTGAGCCGCAGTCCTAGCGTTTCCATCAGCACGCCATAAAAGCCGAACGCGCGCTCGAAATCCGAAATACCGACGAATACGTGGGAAAGCATCCGCGTCGCTCCTCGTTTGCGTAGCGGGCCGGCCCAGGCCGGGCCGGATGCGTCAAACCTTCTTCAGATACTCAGCCTTCAGCATGAAGTTGCCTGCGTCCATCTTGCAGTCCACTTCGTGATCGCCGCCGACCAGACGAATGCTTTTCACCTTGGTGCCCATTTTCAGCGTGATCGACGAGCCTTTCACTTTCAGGTCCTTGATCAGCACCACCGCGTCGCCGTCGGCCAGCGGGTTGCCGTTGGCGTCCTTGACGACGCGCTCGTCGGCCTCGTCAGCGCTCGCGGCGGCGGTGATCGGCCACTCGTGCGCGCAATCGGGGCAGACGTAATTCTCGCCGTCCGGGTAAGTATTTTCCATTGCACATTGCGGGCAGGCGGGAATTGTCGACATGATTTTCTT
Organism: Burkholderia sp. OK233; assembly: GCF_900230185.1. GTDB lineage: Bacteria > Pseudomonadota > Gammaproteobacteria > Burkholderiales > Burkholderiaceae > Paraburkholderia. The sequence continues at coordinate 4,266,461 of NZ_OCSR01000002.1, read as the reverse complement.
TCCAGACCGCGGCGCACCGCGGATAACTTCGGGGCCGGCGAGTATAGCGGACGCGCGCCGGGCCGCATGCATCCGGCACGCCGGATACTGTTGCAGCGCAAACCGGTAATGCCGATACCGGGATGAGCGGGCAACTGGTTGCGGCAGCGCGCAGCGGATACGATGAAATACCTCATCCTAACCGTCAGGGAAACCACGATGAAACGCTTTCACATTGCTTTGGCCGTTACCAGCCTCGAGGCTTCCATCGACGATTACAGCGCCCGTCTCGGCCAGCCGCCCACGGCCGTCGTGCCAGGACGCTACGCGATGTGGCGTACCGAGCTGCTGAATTTTTCGATCAACGAGATGCCGGATAAGGGTGGGCAGCTTCGGCACGTCGGCTTCGAGGACGATTCAGTAGACGGTTACTCGAGCAGCAAGGATGTGAACGGCCTCGAATGGGAGTTGTTTTCGGTGGAAGAGCAGGATCGGCGGATCGTCAGCACGTACGGCGAGGCGGTCCGGACCGACAAAGGCTGACGTGTTTTCTGCCCGGGCGCGACGCGCCCGGGCATCAGTCACCCGACGCGTCCGCAGCCGGACGGTTCGCGTAGTGCGCGTGCTTTTCCTCATACATCAGCAGATCGGCGCGTTGCACGCCGGCTTCGAGACGGTCGCCGCGCTGGCACGTCGCCGCACCCATCGAAAGACTCAGCAGCGAGCCCGGATAAAACTGGTTGTTCAGATCGACCAGTTGGCGGATCGCATCGATCATCGCGGCGCCGCCGCGCTCGTCGGTATCCGGCATCAGGATCGCGAACTCGTCGCCGCCAATGCGCGCCGCATGAAAAGGCGCGTCCGTCGCTTTGGCGAGGACTTCGCCGGCCCGCCGTAACAGCGCGTCGCCGGCCGCGTGGCCGAGCTGGTCGTTCACGCGTTTGAGGCCGTTGAGATCGGCCATGATGATCGTCACCGGCCACGGGCCCTTGCGCTCCAGCCGGTTCAACTCATCCACGTAGAAGGAGCGGTTGCGCAGCTTGGTCAGCACGTCATGCTTGCCGAGGAACTCCAGGTAAGCTTCTGCCTTCTTGCGCGCCGTAATGTCGGTGAGCGCCACCAGCACCAGATCCCAATTCTTTTCATGGCCCGGCAGTACGGAGAACTGCAGGTGCACGTGCACCTCGTTGCCGTCGAGCGAATAGTTGAGCACTTCGCGCTGCTGGAACAGCTTGCCGTCCCAGAGGTCGATCAACTGCTCGCGGAAATGCGGCCGCATGTCGTCGCGGAAAACGTCGGGCAGGCGCGCCAGCAGCGTTTTCTTGTCTTTTGCCACGAACATGTCGAGTGTGTGCTGGTTCACGTCGAGTACGTGGATTTCCTGCATGCAGCGCTCGACAAACTCGGGATGCACGTCAGTAAACACCCGGAAATCGCTGATGCCGGCGGAGCGCGCATCGTCCAGCAGGCGCTTGACCGCGCTGAAATCTTCCACCCACAACGAGACCGGCGAATATTCGAACAGGCCGCGCACATACTCTTCGGCCAGCGTCACGCGATGCCGCGCGCCTTCCAGTTCGGTGATGTCTTCGACCGACACGAGCACGCGGTCCCAGCGTTCTTCATGGCCGGGCAGCACGGCGCCCTTGAGCAGCACATCGAGGCGCCGTCCGCCGAGCGTGTAGTTGACCGTCTGGCTCGTGAACTGCGGCTGGCCCGCCCACAATTGGCATAGCTCTTCGAGGTGGGTCTTGAGCATGTCGTCGCGGAACACCGAGGCGAGATTGTTGGTGAGCGCCTCGAAGTCGGCGGCCTCGAATTGCGCCAGCGTCTTCTGATTGACCTTGATGACGCGGATGCTGTGGGCGCATTCGGCGACCCGGCTCGGATCTTCGGCGAAATGGGCGCGCAGATCCGTCACACCTTGAGCCCGCCAGGCGTCGAATAAGGCGCGCACGCCGCTGAAGTCTTCGAGCCAGAGCGAGACAGGCGCGAGTTCGAACATTTCGGAATCGTCCCGCAAGGGGACTTCCTTCGGGGCGTCGTTGGCGGGCGCTGAGCCGCGCGGCGGGGTGTCCAGCATGAGATTTCCGTGGTCGGAGTTCCGGCTATTCTAAGGCGGCTTCGGTTCGGCTCAAAAGAAAGACGCATGATGCATCCTGTTCGCGCCGGCCCATTCACGAAGATAACGGCGTGGTTCGGATGGACTTTAGGCTGCGCGGCAGCGGATTCGCAACCGGGTTTTTCGCTCGCGGTTGCTTGCGACCCGCCCGCCAGCAGGGCCACGAGAGGCTTGTTACACTCACTCGTCGTGTTTTCCGTCCCTCACCGCCGTAAGAAAAAACACCCGTCATGAAGCCATCCCTGCTGGTTCTGATCCCCTTGAAAGACGCAAGCCGAGCCAGTGTCGAGGCCGTTTTCAACGTCGTCCATGCACCCGATGTCACTCAACGGGCCGCTGCGATCGCAGCGCAAGGCGAGACGATCCGTGCCGTGCTGACCAACGGCACAACCGGGCTGACGGCCGCTGAAATCGACCATATGCCGCAACTCGAGTTCGTCAGCGCGCTCGGCGCCGGCTACGAAAACCTCGCCGTCGACCACGCCCGTTCGCGCGACATCGTGCTCGTCAACGGCTCGGGCACCAACGATCATTGCGTGGCCGATCACGCATTCGCCTTGCTGCTCGCGGTGGTGCGCGACGTGCCGCAACTCGATCAGGCCGCCCGCCAAGGCGTCTCGCGCGACACGTTGCCGATGCGCCCGAACGTGTCCGGCAAGCGGCTCGGCATCGTCGGGCTCGGCAATATCGGCGAGAAGGTCGCGCGGCGTGGCGCCGGGTTCGATATGGAAATCGCTTATCACAATCGCAAACCGCGCGAAGGCTCGCCGCTGCGCTATTTCGACAGCGTCCAGGGTCTGGCGCACTGGTGCGATTTTCTGGTGGTGGCGACGCCCGGCGGCGCCGGTACGCGTCATCTGATCGGCAAGGCGGTGCTGGACGCACTCGGGCCGGACGGCTTCGTGGTCAACGTTTCTCGCGGCAGCGTGGTGGATACCGCTGCTTTAGCGGATGCGCTTGCCACCGGCGCGATCGCCGGCGCGGGTCTCGACGTTTACGAAGGCGAGCCGCATCCACCTGAAGCCTTGCTGATGCTGCGCAACGTAGTCCTGACGCCGCATGTGGGCGACCGCTCGCCGGAGGCGATCACGGCTTCGGTCGACAATTTCCTCTCCAACGCCAGACGCCACTTTGCTGGCGAGGCGGTGTTGACGCCGATCTGACATTTGAAGGCAAACTGAAACCATCAGCCCAGCGGATAGTTTCTCTCGTAAATCGCGATTTCCCTTGTAGGCTCGTGGCGAATAGGATGGTCGGTATCGAACCCACATCGCTTCGACACAGCCGGAGCCGCGACGGAGATCCCGCATGGAACACCACGCCCGCACGCAGGACGAACGGCTCGAGATCAAGACGACCACCTGCTACATGTGCGCCTGCCGCTGCGGCATCCGCGTGCATCTGCGTGAAGGCGAGGTGCGCTATATCGACGGCAACCCGGAGCATCCGCTGAACCAGGGTGTGATCTGTGCGAAGGGCGCGTCGGGCATCATGAAGCAGTACTCGCCGGCGCGCCTGACCCAGCCATTGATGCGCAAGGCGGGCGCGGAGCGGGGCAGTGCCCAGTTCGAGCCGGTATCGTGGGAGGTCGCGTTCGACGTGCTCGAAAAGCGCCTCGCCGCGATTCGCGCCACCGATCCAAAGAAATTCGCGCTGTTCACTGGTCGTGACCAGATGCAGGCGCTCACCGGCCTCTTCGCCAAACAGTTCGGTACGCCGAATTACGCGGCGCATGGCGGCTTCTGCTCGGCCAACATGGCGGCCGGCATGATCTATACGATCGGCGGCTCGTTCTGGGAGTTCGGCGGCCCCGATCTCGACAGCGCCAAACTCTTCTTTATGATCGGCACGGCGGAAGATCATCATTCGAATCCGCTCAAGATCGCGATTTCGAAGTTCAAGCGCGCGGGTGGGCGCTTCATCGCGATCAATCCGATCCGTACCGGTTATGCCGCGATTGCCGACGAATGGGTGCCCATCAAGCCCGGCACCGACGGCGCGCTGTTCATGGCGTTTCTGCACGAACTGATCGCCGCCGACGCTTGGGATCACGAGTTCGTGCAGCGTTATACGAACGCGGCGGAGCTTGTCGATCTCGACGAAGCCAGCGAAAACTTCGGCCTGTTCGTGTGCGATCCGGAGCGGCCAGTCGGCAATCCACTGTTTCCGCAAAATCATCTCTGGTGGGACGCCGACGGCGCGCGCGCCGTGCCGCACCATGCACCCGGTGTGACGCCCGCGCTTGACGGTCGCTATACGCTCGCGGACGGCACGCCGGTCACGCCATCGTTCGCTTTGCTTCGCGAACGCGTGGCCGACTGCACGCCGGAATGGGCCGCTGAGATCACCGGCATTGCCGCGGACACGATTCGCCGCCTTGCCGGCGAAATGATCCAGACCAGCCGCGATCACCGGATCACGCTGCCGATCCAATGGACCGACGCGTGGGGCGAGACGCACGAGACCGTCACCGGCAATCCGGTCGCTTTTCACGCGATGCGCGGGCTGGCCGCGCATTCCAACGGCTTCCAGTCGATCCGCGCGCTGGCGGTGCTGATGTCGCTGCTGGGCACGATCGACTGCCCAGGCGGCTTTCGGCATAAGTCGCCGTTTCCTCGCGCGGTGCCGCCGTCGGCGAAACCACCGAACAGTCCGGACGCCGTCAAGCCGAACACGCCGCTCGCCACCGGTCCGCTCGGCTGGCCCGCCGCGCCCGAAGATCTGTTTATCGACGAACACGGCGGCCCGGTTCGCATCGACAAGGCTTTCTCCTGGGAATATCCGCTTGCCGTGCACGGCGTGATGCATAGCGTGATCACCAATGCCTGGCGTGGTGACCCCTATCCCATCGACACGCTGCTGATTTTCATGGCCAACATGGCCTGGAATTCGTCAATGAACACGATGAAGGTGCGCGAGATGCTCGCCGACAAGCACGCGAACGGCGAGTACAAGATTCCGTTTCTCGTGGTGTGCGATGCGTTCCAGTCGGAGATGACGGCGTTCGCCGATCTGATCCTGCCGGACACGACCTATCTCGAGCGGCACGACGCGATGTCGATGCTCGACCGGCCGATTTCCGAATTCGACGGTCCGGTGGATTCCGTGCGCGTGCCGGTCGTGCCGCCGACGGGCCAATGCAAGCCGTTTCAGGAAGTGCTGATCGAACTTGCTTCGCGCCTCAAGTTTCCCGCCTTCACGACGGCCGAAGGCACGCGCCGCTTTCGGGACTATCCCGACTTCATCGTCAATCACACGACGACGCCTGATTCCGGCGTGGGCTTTCTGATCGGCTGGCGCGGCAAGGACGGCGACAAGGCGCTGGTGGGCGAGCCGAATCCGCAGCAGTGGGAACAGTACGCAAAGAACAACTGCGTGTTCCATTACCGCTTGCCAGAGACGCTCCAATACATGCGCAACTGCAACGGGCCGTATCTCGACTGGGCAGTGAAAAACGGCTTCCGTAAATTCAATGAGCCGATCCTGATCCAGTTGTACTCCGACGTCATGCAGAAGTTCAGGCTTGCAGCGCAAGGCCGCAGGAGCGGCAGGCAACCGCCTGAGCACCTGCGGGCACGGGTCGAAAAGTATTTCGATCCGCTGCCGTTCTGGTATGCGCCGCTCGAAAGCGATTCGACCGATCTCACGCGTTTTCCGCTGGCCGCGGTGACGCAGCGGCCCATGGCGATGTATCACTCGTGGGATTCGCAGAATGCGTGGTTGCGGCAGATTCATGGCGAGAACTATCTCTACATGAATCCGCTGATGGCGGCCGAAAACGGCATTGCCGACGGCAGCTGGATCTATGCCGAATCGCAATGGGGCCGCGTGCGCTGCATGGCGCGCTTTAGCGAGACCGTTGAGCCGGGGACGGTATGGACCTGGAATGCGATCGGCAAGGCGTCGGGCGCATGGAACCTCGGCGCGGACGCGAACGAATCGCAGCGTGGCTTCCTGCTCAATCACCTCATCACCGACGAGTTGCCCGGTCGCGACGAAGCGGCCGCGCGTCTCTCGAATTCGGACCCGGTGACAGGCCAGGCCGCGTGGTACGACGTGCGCGTGCGCATCTATCCGGCGGAAGCGGACGCGCGTCATACGCTGCCGCAGTTCGGCGCGATGCCCGCGTTGCCGGGATCGAACGGGGTGATATCGCGGGTCGTGCAGACCTATTTCGCGGGGCGCGGCGAATTCGCGGCACGGCTGCGTGGCGCGGTGGGGCGCAAGTAATGCCGGATTCGCACGCGAGCAATGCGAATTCCGGGCAGCGCACAACGGCGGGCAGCGCGCGAGTAACGCAGTAAAGCAGCAAGGAGCCTTTGATGACTCAGATGGCGTTAGTGATCGACCTGAACGTATGCGTGGGATGCCAGGCATGCGTGACGAGCTGTAAGGAGTGGAATACGTCGGGCGAGTCGGGCAGTCTCGCCGATCTGAATCCGTACGACGCCGATCCGTCCGGCACCTTCTTCAATCGCGTGCAGAGCTTCGAAGCCGGCAGCTACCCGAACGCCGACACGATCCACTTCCCGAAGTCGTGCCTGCACTGCGAGGACCCGCCGTGCGTGCCGGTGTGTCCGACCGGCGCCAGCTACAAACGCAAGGAAGACGGTCTCGTGCTGGTCGATTTTGACAAGTGCATCGGCTGCAAGTACTGCGCGTGGGCGTGTCCTTACGGTGCGCGCGAACTCGACGAAGCGCGCAAGGAGATGACCAAGTGCACGCTATGCGTCGATCGCATTCACGATGAAAACCTCTCCGAACGCGACCGGCAACCCGCGTGCGTGCTCGCGTGCCCGACCTCCGCGCGACTGTTCGGCGATATCCACGATCCGGAGTCGGTGGTGTCGAAGGCAATCGAGGAACGGGGCGGCTATCAGTTGATGCCTGAGTGGAACACCAAACCCGCGAACCACTATTTGCCGCGCATCACGACGTCGGCATCGGGTTGCGGCAGCGGCGCATGCTCGTGCAAAGACACAGGTATGGCTCTGGAGGCGCCCGAATCGCTCGAATCACTTGATGCGCAACTTGAACACGGCCAACTGCATCTTGCGTCGATGGCGACGCGTATCTAAAGGACTTCGCGATGAATCCGGCTTTTTCGGTGGTTTTTCTCACGACGTTGAGCGGCGCGGCACAGGGCCTGCTGATCGCGCTCGTCGGCGTGGAGACGGCTGCGCATCTGGGACTCGTGACGGCGCCCGCGGACGCGTTCTATGTCACCGGCGCGGGCGTGTCGGTCGTGTTGGGTGGCCTCGGGCTGATCGCGTCGTTCTTCCATCTCGGGCATCCGGAGCGCGCATGGCGCGCGGTCGCGATGTGGCGCACGTCGTGGTTGTCGCGTGAATGTCTGTGCTTGCCGGCGTTTCTCGCCTGCGCGTTCTTCTACGGCGTCGCGCATGGGTTCGGCTCACCGTGGTCACTCGCTATAGGTTGGCTCGGCGTGCTGGCAAGCGCCGCGCTGTTCGTCTGCTCGGCAATGATCTACGCATGCCTGCGCTTCCTGCAGGAATGGGCCACGCCGCTTACGCTGGTCAACTTCGTGCTGCTCGGTTGCGCGTCCGGCTTCACACTGGCGACGGCGCTGACCGCGTGGTTCGCGCCCGCGCTGACAGTGGGACTCGCGATCTGTGCCTGCGTGTTGACGCTCGCGGGCTGCGCGAGCCGCTCGGCATCGCTAGTGCGCAATGCGCGCTTACGGCCGAAGTCCACCGTGCAGAGCGCGACGGGCATCCAGAATCCGAAGCTCGTGCAGGTCTCGCGCGGCTTCACCGCGGGCGCGTTCAATCTGCGCGAGTTCTTTCACGGCAAATCAGCGGGGACGCTGCGCGGCGTCAAGTGGGGGTTCCTCGCGGCCGCGTTTGCCGTGCCAGTTGTGCTGATGGCGCTGGGCGCGGGCCTGCATCCGATCGGCGTCTCGCTCGGCTTGCTGGCCGCCGCCTGTCTGGTGCAATACGCGGGCCTCGTGGCGGAACGCTGGTTCTTCTTCGCCGAAGCGAAGCATCCGCAGAATCTGTATTACGCGAGAGTCGGCTGACGCGTGGGTTGGCGCGGCCGTTCGATATCGGCGGCCGCCTCTGCGTTTCGGCTAGCTGTCACTCACCCGCACGCGCCGACTTCACCACACGCGGTACAGAAGTCGCACCCATCCTTGCGAATCACAGCATTCGCTCCACACGAGCCGCATTTGCGGCCGAGCATGGTGTGCAGCCCTTGCATACCGCCGGGTTGCATCAAGGCTGCTTCTTCAGCCTCGCCTGGCGGCGGACGGATGCCGAAATCCGCCGGTAACGCCGTCTCGGCTTTCATTTGCCCGCGCGGCAAACGCGCCAGCATGCGCGACGGCACCTGGTTGCCTTCCGCGTCGAGAAAACCGCGGCGGTGCAGAATCTGCTGGATCGCAAAGGCGAGCGCCGCCACTTCGGAATCGTGCCAGCGCGGCGTGCGATGACCGTCGAGACGCTGCACCTCGCCGAGCCGCACCTGCCCGCGATCCCACGACACTTTGCGCATATCCTGCAGGTTGCGCGCGACAAAACCGCCGCGTGCCGCGAGCGACAGCGAACGCATCGTCGCCGTGATCCATTGCTGCGATTCGTCGCGCTGCCCGGTCGGAATGAAGAACTCGATGGGGCGTTCGATGGTGACTTCTTCACCGCCCAGCCGTCCCGTCACCTCGATGAACGATGCCGCCACGTAAAGCGACTTCTTGCCGGCTTGCGTCAGGTACTCGACCTTTTCGATGATCGCCGGCAATTCACCCTTGGGCCGGTGATCGATCGCGATCCGCAGCGGATCCTGATCGGTTTCGGCCAGCGTGTCATCCGCTTGCGGCGGGCTGACGCTCAGCACCGCGCCGAGCGTTTCATTCGGGCGGTAGGTGGCGAGACCCTTGAGACCGTTTTTCCACGCGTCGAAGTAGAGGCTTTCGAACGCTTCGAACGGATAGTCCGCCGGCACGTTCACCGTCTTCGAGATCGACGTGTCCACGTACGGCTGCACGGCGGCCATCATGTCGAGGTGGTCGCGTGCCGACATTTCAAGCGCGCTGACGAAGTAGTCCGGCAGGTTTTTCACGTCGCCGCCGAGCTCGCGATAAAGGCGATACGCGTAGTCTTCGACATCGAACGACTCGCGGCCGCCGTCGGCCATTACCTTCATGCGCGTGTAAGTCCACGAGAACGCCGGTTCGATGCCGTTCGACGCGTTGTCGGCGAATGCGAGGCTGACGGTGCCCGTTGGCGCGATCGACAGCAAATGACTGTTGCGGATGCCGTCCTGGCGTATCGCATCCTTGATGTCGTCGGGCAGGCGCGAGGCGAAGGTGCCCGTTTCCAGATAGCGTGCGGCGTCGAACAATTCAAACGCGCCGCGCTCGCGCGCCAGTTCCACCGACGCCCGATAGGCTTCGTCGCGCATCAACTGGGCGATGCGCACCGCGAAGTCGCGGCCTTCCTGCGAGTTGTAGCGCAGGCCGAGCATCACCAGCGTATCGCCGAGGCCAGTGAAGCCTACGCCGATGCGCCGCTTGGCACGCGACTCGTCATATTGCTGCTGCAGTGGCCATAGCGTGACGTCGAGCACGTCGTCGAGAAAACGCACCTGGATGCGAGTGCGTTTGGCGAGACCGTCCCAGTCGAACGAAGGCTTGCGGCCTTTCATTTGCGCGAACGGATCGACCACGAAGCGCGTGAGGTTCAACGGTCCGAGATTGCAGCAGCCGTACGCCGGCAGCGGTTGTTCGCCGCACGGATTGGTGGCGCGGATGGTTTCGACTGCGCGTAGATTGTTGTCCTCGTTCATGCGCGAGATGAACACGATGCCGGGCTCGGCGACGTCGTACGTGGAGCGCATGATGCGGTCCCAGATCTCGCGTGCCGGCCTTTCGCTGTAGACCCACAGGCCGTCCTCGCGTTGCCGCACATCGCCTGCCGCGCGCAGCGCCGGCGACGGCTCGGCACGGTGCACGAGCTGCCAGGGCTGATCTTCTTCGACGGCGCGCATGAATTCGTCGGTGACGCCTACTGACACATTGAAGTTGTTCCAGCGGCCTTTCGAATGCTTCGCCTCGATGAACTCGATCAGATCGGGGTGATTGCAGTCGAGCACGGCCATTTGCGCGCCACGCCGCGAGCCGGCGCTTTCGACGGTCCGGCACGAGGCGTCGAACACGTCCATATAACTGCACGGCCCGGACGCCGACGAACTGGTGGTATGAACCCGGGCTCCCTTGGGCCGGATCGCGGAGAAGTTGTAGCCGACGCCACCACCGCGGCGCATCGTTTCGGCGGCTTGCAGCAACGCCACGTAGATGCCGGGCAGGCCCTGTTCGTCGACACCCTGAATCGCGTCGCCGACCGGCTGCACGAAGCAGTTGATGAGCGTGGCGGCGATGCCCGTGCCCGCCGCGCTCATGATGCGCCCGGCACCGAGCGCGCCGTGCCGCAGGTTGTCGGCAAAGAGCGCTTCCACTGACTCGCGCAGGGCTTCCGGTTCCGCCTGAGCGACGCCGCGGGCGACACGTTTGAACACGTCGTCGGCCGATTGCTCGTCGCCTTTGGCGTATTTCTCGAGCAGGACGTCCAGAGAGAATTGTTGCGGTGCAACCAATTGGCTGGGGGGAATCGCTGCGGCGCGTGTGTCGTGCGTGTCTTCTGCCATGGTGTCGCCTCTCGTTTGCCGCGCGACGGCCGCGGCGCGTTTGAATGGGATGCGGGGCATGCATTTAACGGTGCGCGTCTGGCAGGCGTGATGACCTGGCGCATCGGGGATCACATTAACGCACGTGGCCAAGGGCCGCAATCGGGCTTTTGGGGCGGGGCTGCGGCGTGGCGACCCGCCGGTGCCGGCGGCCTTTCGCAGTGGGGGTTGTAGGCAGTGAGTTGACGAGCGGCGTCGAGCGTGTCGGAGAGCGATCGAGAAAACGGGTAGTGCGGCAGAGGGCCTGCGCGAACGGGCAGAGCCTGCGCGAATAGATCAGGAGGGAAGCCTACGACGGCAGGCGCCGTAAGCGCACGGCAGCCGCGTGTCGTCGAGGCAAAAACTTCAGGCTTCAGCCAGTTCGCCCAACACCTCGGCACAAATCATTGCAGAAGCATTGGAAGGCGCCGGCCGTTCAGCCGGTTTGAACACCGCATCGCCGCGGCGGATCTTGCGCCGTGTCACCGCGCACGTTCCCGACGTATGCGCCGAGCGCCGCCGCCAACGCTGCTCGCCGTAATGACAGCGCCCCGGTTCGACCCAGCGGATCACCAGCGTGGTGTCGGAGCGCTCGAGAATTTCGATGCGTACGCCATTGGTTCCGTCAAGGGGGATGGACTCTAAGGTCATCATCGTCGGCTCCGTATTGTGGTGTGCCGAATGTAGTCCCGTGCGCGGCGGATAGCCATTGTGCCGCGGTTGAAACACTGTTCTCGAAATAGCAACAATGAAACTTGACATTCACGCTTACCCGAAACGACGGGGCTTTGCGGGATGTATGAGAGGTGAATTTGCGATAGCGTGGATTTTTGCAACGCAGTGTTGTACGCAGTGCGACGAGCATGCCGCCCGCGAAGGGCGCCGGTGCTTCCTTTAAGATGTGGTTATTGATGAGCAACCGTGCGACGCAAGTGTAGCGGGTTTGCATTTTTCTGGTCGTCACGCGCGCATATCCACAAGATCTCAAGAGCCCACATGATTTCACGCCCCCCCGTAGCGCCGCCCGAATCGCCGACATCGTCTGATTGCCTGAAAAAGCAGAAAGCGGCTTCACTCGTCCTGTATATCGCGCTCGTGTTGCTGGCGCTGTGGGTCGTGCGCGATTTCATTGCGGTGGCGGCCTGGGCAGGTGTCATTGCGATCGCGCTGTGGCCGCTTTTGCAAAAGGCGGAGGGCAGCCGCTGGTTCACGGGCCGCACGACGCTGATCGCCGCGACGCTAACCCTTGCGATCGCATTGCTGGTGGTGCTGCCGGTCGGTATCGGCATTGCCCAGGCGCTGCGCGAAGCCCATGACCTGAATGAGTGGTTCAAGGCCGCGCAGGAAAACGGTATTCCGATGCCGGCCATCATCGAGCGCCTGCCGCTCGGCGTGCAACAGATTTCATCCTGGTGGCAAGCCAACCTCGCTCAGCCACTGCGCGACTCGGCGGCAATGAAGGGGCTGCACAGCACCACGGTGATGACACTCGGCCGCCACTTCGGCGCGCGCGCGGCGCACGGCGTGATGGTGTTCGCGTTCATGCTGATCACGCTGTTCGTGATCTTTCAGGCGGGGCCGCGTCTGTCCGGCTCGTTGTTGAAGGGCGCGCGGCGCGGCTTCGGCGACGACGGCGCGCAGTTGCTCGAGCGCATGGCCGCGGCAGTACGCGGCACGGTGTCGGGGCTGGTGGTGGTTGGGCTCGGCGAGGGTGTGCTGATGGGCGTCGCCTATGCTGTGACCGGCTTGCCGCACGTCGCGCTGCTCGCGTTCGTCACGGCGATCGCCGCGATGCTGCCGTTCTGCGCACCGCTCACGTTCGGCCTCGCGGCCCTGTGGCTGTTCTCGCAAGGCTCGGTGGCCGGGGCCATCGGGCTTGCGGTGTTCGGCTCGGTTGTGGTGTTCGTCGCCGAGCATTTCGTGCGGCCGGTGCTGATCGGCAACTCGACGCGATTGCCTTTCCTGCTCGTCCTATTCGGCATTCTCGGCGGGGCGGAGACGTTCGGTTTGCTTGGCCTCTTCATCGGGCCCGCGCTCATGACCGTCCTGGTGGTACTGTGGACCGACCTCGTGCAATAGTTGCACGCAATTTACCGGCGCATTGGCCAACGCACTCAGGACTGCTGATTCGCCGGCTTACTTTTCCTGATCGCGCGCCGACTGTTTGACGCAACCCAGCGTGTATTTCAGCGCGGCAGGCAGCAGCGCGCTCCAGACATCCCAGGTGTGGCCGCCGTCGATGATGCGCAGCGCCGCCGGATTCCCCGTCAGCCGAAGATGTGTGTAAAGCGATGACGCATCGGCCTGGATCGCCAGGTCGTCGTCGCCGGCGGCGATGAACATCGGCAGGCGGTACGGCTGGCTCATATACCGCTCCCATTGCGCCGGATAGTTGAGCGCATGCCAGACGTGCGGATCGAACTGCCGGTCGCCGAACACGCCGACGCGGCGCGCCGCCGAAGCGAGCGGCGGCTCGTTCGCATAGATCGCGGGGCTTAGCAGGAGCGCGCCGCAAAAGAGCTCGGGTTGCGTCATGGCGTAGCGCAACGCGCCGAAACCGCCCATTGACACGCCGCCGATCATCCGCCCGCTACGCTGCGTCGCGACCGCGTAGCGCGTTTCGATCTCGGGCAGCAGATCGCCGAAGAACGCCGTTTCCATCTTCTCCTTGCGATCGACATACCAGTCCGTGCCGCCTTGCGGCATCACGATCGCGACCGGCGGCATCTCCTTGTGCTCGATCAGCGCGTCGGCGGTGGATTGCAGATGGCCCTGCGTGAGCCAGTCGTTGGCGTCGCCATTGTTGCCGTGCAGGAGGTAGAGCACGGGAATGCGCGCGGCGTCGTGGCGATAGCCGGTGGGCAGATAGATCGTGTACGCCCAGTCGCGGCCGAGCGCTTCGGAATGGAAGCTTCGGCTGATGACGGTGCTGGCGCTCGCCGGCGCGCCGACAGCGGCGCATAGCGCGAGGAGTGCGGAATGTAGGAATAGACGCATGTCAGAGTAGGAGGCCGCCGCGCAGGTCGCGCGCGGCCGTCATGCTATCAGCATCGGCAGTGAAAAATTGGCAAGCGGCAGCGGGGTAAGCGGCACCGCGGTAATTCGTCAGGCACGCCAGCAGGAAGCGGCACGCGGCAAACAGCAATCGACAAGCGGTAAGCGGCGACACCGCAAGCGGTGACATAGCAAAAGCTCGCGCGTGCATGCGCACGCTGCTCACTCAGGGCGACGTTCGGAGGCGCAAGCTCCAGAGGTGCGTCACGAAGCGCTTGAGCGGCTCAGATGCTCTCGCGACGGCGAACAGCGCGCCGACCGCACATGCATCCGCCACCAGCCCGAGGGGATAGTTCAGATAGCCGTCAGTCGCGGCATACAGCACCGAATCGACGACCAGCGAAATCACGGCGCCCGCGATAAAGCACAGCAGCCCTTTGCGGCCGATCATGCCAACCCACGGCATCCATTGAGCGAGCTTCCTTGCCCAGCCGAGCTGGATCAGGTTCGCGACGAGCCAGGCAATCGCAAGAAAATTGACCGCGCGCAGATAGGAGAGGTTTTGCTTGAAGCTGCCATCGAGCGGCTCGCGTTCAATAAAGAGCTTGTAGTAGGCCGCGGCGGCGACCACGGCTAACGCCAGTAAGCTCACCAGCCAGCCGAGACGGTGCGCGCGGATCCGCTGATAAACCGGCTGGCAACGTGCCAGCACGCCGAGCACGAACAGCAACTGCCAGGCAAACGGGTTGAAATCCCAGTGCATGTCCGGCGCGGCGGGCAGGTAAGCGTTGATCGCCGGTGCGCCTGCCCACAGCGCAACGCTGCCGGCCAGCAGCAGCCATGGCTTGCTGCGCGCGAGCGGCAGGATCATCGGTACCAGCAGTGCGAAGAACGTGTACATCGGCAACACGGAAGCGAGATACGGCTGACGGCGGAACAGCAGGATGTCGCGCAGGGCGGCCACGGGGGTGTCCATCAGATCGTCGAGATCGGTGGTCGCGAGATTCGGGCCGTCGATGCTGAACGCGGTCAGCACCGCGCTGACCAGCAGCATCAAGCCGGCAGTGATGAGGAAGGCGCGATAGATTTCGAGCGAGCGGCGCAGGAAGCGGCTGCGCGCGGTCGCCTCGTTACGCCGTTCGGCGAGCGCCGCGTAGGCCGTCGCGGTGGCGAAGCCGCCGAGGAACACGAAGACCTCAGCCGCATCGCACAGCGCATAGGCGTGCAGCGTAACGCGCGACAGAATGCTGCCGCCGATGTGATCGACGACGATGATCAGTAGGACCAGCCCGCGAAAAAAATCGAGCTCAATCAAGCGGGATTGCGACTTTTGCATTGTGTGGTGCCAAAAGCAGCCCCGTGCGACGGCGCGCTAGTCCAGCGCGGCAGGCGTCCCACAAAGCTTTTTGAAATTGGATCAGGTGTTGCGGCGGGCGGCGGATCGGTGGATGCGCGACCCGCGGGGCGGCTATCCGTGTCGCCGCTTGAACCGGCCATGCGAGGCGCGGCTGCAGAGGCCAGTAAAAATGACCCGTTTGAGGGCGCAGAGTTCCGCTGCAGCGCCGCAAAAGCTTTCGATTATATTTCCTTCCATGACAAAACTGCTTCGAAACACGCAGGGCCGGCGCGGCAAATGCGACAACCAGCTTAAGTCCCGGCGGCGCGGCGCCGTTTACCTGAATAAGTGCTGCGAAAAAAGGGGCTGCCCCAGGCAGTGGAGATTTCGCAACGTTTTGAGATATGCGCGCGACACCTGATGGACGGCGACGTAACGGCGTGTGAGGATTTCCTCAAAGCGCGTCGGGGTCGCTAAACGCCTCGAGAAGCGTCAATAAGAAAGCGGTCGGATCGAGTTGTCCCATTGCTCGAGCTCAGGGAGATCATCATGAACAAGCAAGTGTTCGCGCTGGCTGTCTCCACCGCTTTGTCTGCCACTTCGTTAGCGATTTTCTCCCTGCCTGCTTTTGCCCAGACGAGCGTGACGCTGTACGGCGTGCTCGATGAAGGCATCAACTACACCAACAATGTCGGCCGCGGCCATGTCTATGAACTCGCGAGCGGCTATGCGCAAGGCAGCCGCTGGGGTTTGAAGGGCGCCGAGGAACTGGGCGGCGGCCTGAAGGCGATCTTCCAGCTCGAAAACGGCTTCGACGTCAGTTCCGGGCGGCTTAACCAGGGCGGCCGGATGTTCGGCCGCCAGGCGTTCGTCGGCCTGAGCTCGGAGCCATACGGCACATTGACCTTCGGCCGCCAGTACGACTCGGTGGTCGACTATCTCGCCCAGACTACGGCCAACGGCAACTGGGCCGGTGCTCTGTTCTCGCATCCCTACGATAACGACAACACCGACAACTCATTCCGCCTCGACAACAGCGTCAAGTACACCAGCCCGTTGATCTCGGGCTTCCAGTTCGGCGGCGTCTACAGCTTCAGCAACGACACCGGCTTCGCCAACAATCGCGCGTACAGTGTCGGCGGCCAGTACACCTATGGCGGACTGCTGGTGGCCGCGGCCTATCTGCAGGCCGACAACCCCGGCAACGGCTCAAACGGCGCGATCACCGCGAACGACGCCAGTTTCATCGCCGCCCGCATGCGCGTGTTCGGCGGCGGCATCACTTATACCTTCGGCCCGGCCACTGCCGGCTTCGTGTACACCAACTCGAACTATCTGGACCCGACCGGCAACGGCTATCTCGGCGTGACGCCGCTGGTGCCGCCGGGCGTGTTGCTGAACTCGTTGAAGTATCAGAACTTCGAGGTGAACGGCAAGTATCAGATTTCGCCGATGCTGTTCGTCGGCGCGCAGTACGTCTACACGATGGAAACCTACGATGCCTCGAGCGGCGGCGTGAAGCCGAAGATTCATTCGTTCGGCCTGATGGCGGACTACAACCTGTCCAAGCGCACCGATGTGTACATCCAGGGCGAATACCAGCAGGTAACCGGCGACGCTACCTATTCGATTCTGGACGATGCCTTCACGCCCGGCACGCAGTCGCCGTCATCGACGTCGAAGCAGGTCGTGGTGCGGGCGGCGATACGGCATAAGTTCTAGGGGGTAGCAGGACGTACCGGTGCTGGACTGAACGGTGACCGCGAGGCCCGATGTGATGGATATCGCTTTCCCCTGTGAGGTGAGATCAATTCATCACGTAGTTCTGAATCAGAATCCCGACTACCACGCCGGCGGGAATGCCGAAGGTTCTGCCGCGAATGGTCGCGCTCAGATCTTCATCGAGTACGAAGCTGCAGCGGCGTTCACGCCAGACGGTCTTATAAGCCAATGGTTTTGCGTCGACGATAACGATCGAAATGAGCAGGGTCACGATGACCTGTTCCAAAGCATGCAGTTTCGCGATAAACGGCGAAAATTCACCGGCATTGCACAGCAATACCATAACGACTGCAGCGACCGCGGTGCCGAAAAAGACGCCACCCATGAATCTGTTCGCTGAATTAAGAGAATCCACTTAAACCTCAAATCATCCGCCGGCTTTATGAAGCTGACGAAGTAAAAAAATATCCTGACGGAAATGGTTTGCCCATTTAAAGACTGGCCTCGCAACGACCGCGGGGCAGGCAGGATTTAAAGGGACCGGTAAGGATATTTTTTTGACGTTCGTCGACATATCATCCTTTTCCCAAAGTCGCGTGGGATTAGTCTGAACTGCCGCTTACGCGCCGAACAGATTCAACTTTGCGTACTGCAACAACATGATCGTCTTCCCGTCGACGATCTCGCCGCGCTCGACCATCGCCAGCGCATCGTTTACCGGCAGCTCCAGCACCTCGATATCTTCGCCTTCGTCGGCAATGCCGCCGCCCGCGCTGACTTTCGCCACCGCATCGTATTCAGCGACGAAAAAGTGCAGCTTTTCCGTCACCGAACCCGGGCTCATGAAGGCCTCGAATACCTTGCGCACTTCGCGCACGCGGTAGCCGGTTTCCTCTTCGACTTCGGCGCGAATCCGTTCTTCGGGCGAGGCTGCTTCCAGAAGGCCCGCCGGCGCTTCGATCAGCATGCCGTGATGACCGTTGACGAACGCCGGCAGGCGGAATTGCCGCGTCAGCACCACCGTGCGGCGGCGCGCGTCGTACAGCAGCAGCGTCGCGCCGTTGCCACGATCGTAGGTTTCGCGGCTCTGGCGCTGCCAGCTGCCGTCCGCGCGTTGGTAGTCGAAGGTGGTTTTCTTCAGCACGTACCAGTCGTCCGAAAGCACTTTCACGTCGACAATCCGCACCCGTCCGGCGATTTCGTTCATGGCTCGCATCCTGTCCTGTTGGGAAACGCGGTCTGCACCGCATGCAATTCATGGTATCGTGCAATATCGTGCAAAAACAAGAAATTTCGTGTAGATTGCCAAAATGCTTTCAGGATGGCCACCGTGCTCACATCGCAAAGAAAACAGTTGATCCTCGAAGCGCTCAAGCGCGACGGCCAGGTGATCGCTAGGACCTTGAGCGTCGAGTTCGACGTCTCGGAGGACACCATCCGCCGCGATCTGCGCGAACTCGCCGCCGAGGGGCAGCTTCAGCGCGTGCATGGCGGCGCGTTGCCGGCATCCCCGGCGGCGGTGGATTTTGCCGGGCGTGAGCGCATCGAATCGGCGTCGAAAGCGGCGATCGGCCGGGCGGCGGCGGGCATGATCGCGCGCGGGCAGATTGCGTTCATCGACGGCGGCACGACGGCCGTGCAACTGGCGCGTCACTTGCCGCGCGACTTGCGGGCGACGATCGTCACGCACAGCCCGAGCATCGCCGTCGAACTGGCGGAGCACGCGGAGCTCGAGGTCATCATGATCGGTGGGCGCCTGTTCCGGCATTCAATGGTGAACGTGGGCGCAGCGGCTATCGAATCGCTCAGCCACATTCGCGCCGACTTCTATTTCATGGGCGTCACGGGTGTGCATCCGCAAGCGGGCCTGAGCACCGGCGATATGGAGGAGGCCTACGTGAAGCGCGCGCTCGCGGAACATGCGGCGGAAACGGTGGTGCTGGCGTCGGCGGAAAAACTCAATGCGGCGTCGGCGTACAAGATCGCGGACGTGTCGGCGGCCAGCACGATTGTCGTCGAGCAGAACACGCCGGAGGTGCTGACTACGCCGTTCGAAGCATTGGGGATCACGATCTTGCGCGCTTAGTTAAGTACGTTTTAGTCAAGTACGCTCGCGACAAAACAGCGACCATCGCCGATCCGCGACTGATAACAGAAAGCGCAATAAACCCGCTGTTATAACGATTCATACCCAATCCGTTATTTGCGAGATAGCTGACAAAAAATGACGCGCCGTGCGTCTAAACAGCGAGATAATCCCGGCCCTTGGCCCTCGGTAGGGCAGGGAAAAGGCAACTCACGGTAGTTCAAGGTAAATCAGATCGACTGCGGCAGCCGAAGTGATGGCTACTGCACGTCGCCGGTACGTCCGGGCTCAAGCAAGCGCCCGCGGTTCGAACACCTCCCTCGTGGTTATAGCCGTTTAGCGCAAGTCCGCCGCGTGTCAGCTGGCATGCGGCCGCACCGCGCCGGCCTGTGTTCCGCGTTCGTCCTGCTATCGGGTTGCCGCTGTGTTCACTAAAGGAGAAGTCCATGGGGAAACTCGACCTTTCGCGTCGTAGTTTTCTGAAGGCCAGCGTGTTGGCGGGTGTGTCGGTGTATATCGCGCCGATGGGCAGCCGTGCATTCGCTGCGTTGTTCGAAGAGAAAATTCTGACGCCGGTTCAGTGGGACGCCGCCAATGGTCAGGCGAAATTCCGCATCGACGGTATCGCCAAAGTGACTGGCTCGAAAGTGTTCGCGCGCGACATCCGCGCCGCCGACATGCCGCACTGGCCGCAGCAGCAATCGCACGCCTTTATCCTGCGTACAACGCAAGCCGACCGCAGCTATGAAGGCTTCGACCTGACGCTGCTCGGCGACGAGTTGAAGCCTGACCGCGTGATCTCGGCGGCCGATCTGGCGCGCGACGGCCTGATCTTCCCGGCCTTCTACGGCGACGACATGTTGCTGCCGCCGGGCAAGACGCCCGCGTATCTCGGCCAGGCTGTCGCGATCCTGATTTATCACGACTTCGCGCGCTTCCGCTTCGCGAAAGACAAACTGAAGTTCCAGGATCAGATCATCCGTTACGGCGCGCAAACCGGACCGCTTGAGCGCGATCCGTGGGGCACGTTCCGCTTTGTGCGCGTCGGTGGCAAGACGCCGTATGACGACGACATCTTCTCCAGCCTGAAAGACGCGCCGGTGTTCCCGAGCATGATGCGCAAGCACCAGCCGGTGTGGCCGGACGGCGTCGAACACGGCAAGCTCGACGAGCAGGGCATGTTCCATGCCGGCCAGATCCAGCAGGAGCTGGATCATCCGTCGGCGGACTGGCTCGTCATGGAGCGCGAGTACAACACGCAGTCGATCGACACGGCCGCGCTCGAACCCGACAACGCGAACTGCTGGTACGACGCGGTGACGCAATCGCTGCATATGGTCGTGCCGACTCAGGCGCCGCAGGAAGTCGTGGAAAGCGCGGCAGGCATGGTCGCGAAGTGTGCGTTCCCGGTGAAGAACCTGTTTATGCACCCGTGCTACACGGTCGGCTACGGTTCAAAGGACCACTTCAACGTGCCGTTCTACGGCCTCGTCTGCGCGATGTACGCGGACGGCCGCCCGGTGCGTCTTGCCAACGATCGTTACGAGCAGTTCCAGACGTCGTTGAAACGCCATGCGTTCAAGATGAACTACCGGATCGCCGTCGATAAGAACACCGGTCTGATGCAATCGTTCAAGGCCGCGATGGAAGCGGACGGCGGCGGGCGTTGCAATTTCTCGCCGTCGGTGGCGATGGTCGGTGCGACGGCCGCGCAATCGATCTATTACTTCCCGAAGAACGATCTCTCGGCGGTGGCGATCGCCTCGCGCGCGATCGACGCTGGTTCGGCACGCGGTTACGGCACGCTGCAAAGCATGGCGGCGACCGAAATGATGGTCGATGAAATCGCCGCGCAGCTGAATGTCGATCCGATCGACTTCCGCCTGAAAAACGCGCTGCGTTCGGGCATGAAGAACACCCAGGGCGCGGTGCCCGCCGGCGCGATTCGCGTCGACGACGTGTTGCAGAAGGCGAAGGTTCATCCGTTGTGGGTGAATCGCGCGAAGCGTAAGGCCGAGTTCGAAGCCGCGCATCCGGGCAAGCGGTATGGCGTCGGTTTTGCGTGTGTGCAGAAGGACTTCGGCACGGGCGCGGAAACCTCGTTTGCAAAGGTCGAGTTCAGCGCCGACGGCAAGATCGGCCTGCAACATACGGCTGCCGAAATCGGTACCGGCATGTCGACTTCGCAGGCGATCGCGGTCGCGAAGTGGCTCGGCAAGCCGGCCACCGACGTACATGTCGCGATCACCGATTGGCCCGATCTGCCGGTCGTCACGAGCGGCGATCCGTACATGATGTCGCAAGCGGACCAGGACAAGCTGGCCGCGAATCCGCGCTGGTCGCCGGGTTATGCGTCGCCGTCGAGTGCGACGAATTCGGCGTTCTACTTCACGCACAGCACGCGCGAAGCGGCACGCGTCGTCTTCGCGCACGGCTTGTGGCCGACGGCGATGGCGATCTGGAGTCAGGGCGGCGGCGGTGGTCAAGCCGCGCCGCTGGTGGTGCGCATCGAGGACGCGCGTTGGGTCGACGGCAAGCTGTCCGCGGCGGGGCTCGAAGCGCTGCCGTTCGAACAGCTCGCGAAGAAGGCGCACGAGTTGGGTCTGGTCACCGGCGCGACGGTGCACGTGTTCAATCGCTGGCAATGGACCGAGTCGGACTTCGAGATCGAAGGCAATGTCGAGCGTCTGCCGCTCGATGGGCTTGCGCTTCGATATGGCGACAACTCTTCGGCCGATAAAAAGACACTGCAAACCACGCCGAACCACTACCGCGTGCTTGATCGTCAGCGCGTGTTCATTCCGCCGGTTCAGCGTAACAACGCGGCCGTGACGTATTACAGCGCGGTCGGCACGTTGGTCGAGTTGTCGGTGCATGAAGCGAGCGGCAAGGTGGACCTGCTCGCCCATCACTCGATCATGGAGTGCGGCAATCAGCTCTCGCCGCAACTTGTGTCGGGTCAACTGCAAGGTGGCCTTGCGATGGGCATCGGCCATGCATTGCACGAGTATTTGCCGCTCTACGAGGACGGCCCTGGCAACGGCACGTGGAACTTCAATCGCTACCACTTGCCGCGCGCTTCTGATGTCGCCGTCTGGACCCAGACCGGCGAAGTGCTGCCGCCGCTCACCGAGACCGATCCGCCGAAGGGCATCGCCGAAGTGGTGATGATTCCGGTGGTCGGCGCCATCGTGAACGGTATCGCGCACGCGATCGGACATCGCTTTACCGACCTGCCGGTCACCCCGCAACGTATTCAGGAGGTGCTCGCATGACGGCCCCCACTCAAACTTCCGCTAATGCTACGAGTGCCGCCGTTGCCTCGGGCACGGTTTCTGGCGGTTCCGCTTTCGCCGCAGCTACTGCGGCCTCCAGTCCCGCGGGCGCTGCTGCCGCGCACACTGCTTCAGGTGCTTCAGGTGCCTCGGGCGTTGCCGCCGGCGAGCCGGCCGCAACTGTGGTCGAGCGTCCGTTGACGCATTTCCGCACGCTGCCGGTGTCGGTCAAGGTGAACGGCGAGATCGTCGGCCCGACCGACGTGCCGGCCGGTCTGATGATGATCGACTTCCTGCACGAGTATCTGCACCTGACCGGCTCGCGCCTCGGCTGCGGCCAGGGCATCTGCCACGCGTGCGTCGTGATCGTCGACAAGCCGGACGGCACCAGCGAAGAAGTGCGCAGCTGCATCACGGGCGCGAATTTTTTCCACGGCAAAACCATCCGCACGATCGAAGGCCACGCGAAACGCAACGAAGCAGGCGAGGTCGTGGAACTGTCGCCGATCCAGCAGAAGTTTCTCGAACACTTCAGTTTTCAGTGCGGCTACTGTACGCCCGGCTTCGTCAACGCGGCGACCGTGCTGATCGAACGTCTGAAGCGTCAGCCGATTGCCAAAGACAAGGTCGAGCAAACCATCACCGAGGCGCTGAACGACCATATTTGCCGTTGCACGGGTTACGTGCGTTACTACGAAGCCGTGAAGGAAGTCGTGATGACCACGCCCGGCCTCGTAAAGGACGCGGCATGATGATCCCCTCGATGAATGTGCGCCGCGCGCTGCTGCTGCTCGGCACCGCTGCTTTGCTAAGTGCCTGCGGCAAACACGACGACTCTGCTGTTGCGATGCAGGCCGCCGCCGCGTTGGGGCCGCAATCCACCGCGGCCGATCCGCTCGCGCGCGGCCGCTACCTCGTCAAAGCCGCCGATTGCGCCGCCTGCCACACCACGTCGGACGGCGCGCCGTTCGCTGGTGGCGTGAAGCTCGCCTCGCCGTTCGGCACCTTCTACGGCACCAACATCACGCCGGACAAGGACCACGGCATCGGCAACTGGAGCGCGGACGATCTCTACAAGGCGCTGCACGACGGCGTCACGCCGACGAAGCAGTTGTATCCGGCTATGCCGTACACGTCCTATCGCCAGTTGTCGCGCGCGGATAGCGATGCGATCTACGCGTACCTGATGGCGCAGAAGCCGGCAGCCGTGGCGAACCACGAGCCCGAGTTGTCGTTCCCGTTCAACATGCGTTTTGGCGTGCGCTTCTGGAACTGGGTGTTCCTGAAGGACGCGTTGCCGGACGCATCGAAAGGGGCGTCCGCAGACTGGAATCGCGGACGCTATCTGGCGAGCGCTCTCGGTCATTGCGCCGAATGCCATACGCCGCGCGGCAAGTTCGGCCAGCTCGACGGTGCCAGGCCGCTGACGGGCGCGGCGCTCGGCAGGATCGCCGCACCGGACATCACGCCGCATGGTTTGGCAGCACGTGGCTGGACCGCCGCGGACCTGCAGACGTTCTTCGCTACGGGCATCGCGCCGCAAGGCTCGGCTTTCGGCGAGATGTATCCGGTCGTGCATCTGAGCAGTCAGTACATGACGCATGACGACCTGCGCGCGATGTCGACCTATCTGCTTGGCGACCAGGCGCCGGCGCCACAACCCTTGCAATCGGTCTCCGCCGATGCCGCGCAACTCGAGGCCGGGCGTAATGTGTATCTCGCGGTGTGTGCCGGCTGTCACGGGCTGAGCGGCGAGGGCAAGCCGCACGTCGCGGTGCCGATGCACGGCAACTCGACAGTGCGTCAAAGCGATGCGCACAACCTGATCGTAGCGATGCTCGACGGCATCGGCGCGCAGGATTTCCCGGGCCTCGAGCGGATGCAGGAGATGCCGGGCTTCGCCACGCAACTCAGCGACACGGAACTCGCCCAGCTCGCGAACTATCTGCGCGCGACGTATGGCGGCCAACCCGCCGACGTGACGGCCGATGCGGTGAAGGCGTTGCGTTGAAGCATGCCATGCGTTGGGCGCTGGAAATGAAGCGCTAATCGTTCTGTAAGAAAGAGCCGGTGCCGATAAGGGCACCGGCTTTTTTTATGTGCTGGCCGGTAGGCCACCAGCCCGCCAGGCCAATGATTTACGTCTTTTCAGCTCTATCCTCGTGTCTGTTGCGAGTGGCGCGCAATGAACTCACGCGTAATGGTCTGCTCAAACGGTATCGCGCCGTTGCCGTCCGGCGGCGCGCCGTACGTTTTGACATAGACCGATCCGATGACCTTCACGGAGACTTCATGAGTAATCTCGCAACGCAGATTCTTCCTCATCATAGTGACCCTCATTCGGTGGGTGCGCCGCTGGCTTGCGTACAGGGTACGATCAGCAAGGTGTTCCTCAGCCCGGAATTTCACCACGCCGCAGATCACCAGCAATTCGTCATCAAGATCGACAAGGTCGTGAAGTTCGACGGCGGCACGCAGAACCTCGTCGGTACCGAAGTATTCGTTGCGGTGCGCTACGGCGACAGCGAAGGGCTCGCGCAGGAAATCCCCGGTCTGCAGGTCGGGCAGCCAATCGAGGCGCAAGGCGAATACATCGCCGAAGCCAGCGCCTATCCAACCGCCGATAACAACAACCCTGTTCTGCCGGTGCTGCACTTCACGCATCATCCGGTTGGCTACGTGCTGTATCAAGGTCATACCTACAGCTAGGCCAGGCTGGTCGCTGTGAGCCGGGCGGGCGCACGCCTGTCCGTCCGCTCGCCTGCGCATTTCCCCATCCCCGCTTCTCGTCTCGCGTACCGCCAATTCAAGTTTCCCTAGTGTTCTGCCGATAAGCAAACGTATCGTCCGGTCGTCGGGCGGCGCAGCCGTTTACGGGTTTTCGCGATCATGCACGTAGAGACGCCAGGCCGACACCAGGCGTGAGGCGCAGACAGACCTGATGTGCCGGCTGATGCCGCCAGGGCGGCCGCAACCGGACCAGCACGAAGCAACGGAGGCTCCGGGACATGCGGCGCCGGACTGGTTGCGGATGCAACCGTGTCTGCAACACCGTGCGTAAGGTTTGTATCTGTTTGTGTAGGCCGAGACGTTTTTTGCAAAACGCACTTTACAATTCCGCGTGAATTTTAATCGGCAATCTGGCCCTTTTCGCGGAAGATCGGCTGTTTTCGGGCATCCGGTGTCCGGGCATGCAGCATCTTGGCATCCACAGTAAGGCGAAAGGGATTGGGTTGGACGGCAGGGCACGGGTGGGCGCCGCACGAGGCGGCCTCGCTGTGTCGCGACAGATAGCAGCGCTTCGTCAGAACGCGCACATCGCATGCGACAGGGCAGCATCCGGCTTGCCAATAAAAAGCAGGAGTCGAACATGTTGGGAAAGCGTTTCGACAGAACAATGATGGCCAGTCTGGCTGGCGTGTGGGTCGCGCTGGCGGTCAGCGGTTGTGCGAATGTCGGGCAGCAGGGCGCGCAAACTGGCGCGGCATCGGGCGCATCGGCTGCGTCCGGCGTGCCGGCTGCGGCTGCGGCGCCGGCTTCCGATGCGCTCGCAGGTCCGTCGGTCAAGCCAGCCGCTGGCGACGACGGTACGCCGCTTAAAAAGTCGCCGCCGTTGGTGTATCGCGTCAAGCGTGGCGACACGTTGGCGCGCATCGCGCAGCATCATCATTGCAGTGTCAGGCAGTTACAGGCTTGGAACGAGCTCAAGCCCTCTTCGCGGTTGAAGCTCGGGCAGGTGCTGCACGTCGCTTCACCGGAAACGGTGCGGGCGGTCAATTCGGACAATGCGGCAGCCAATGCAGCTGTCGCCGCGGCGAAGGCTGCGGCGGCGTCCGCGCCCGCTGTTCCGCTTGCCGCGCAGCAGGCGCCGGCGGCAACCACGTCGCAGGCAACGGCGCACTCCGCCACGCCATCATCACCCGCGCCCAGCGCCGCCGAGGCACGCGAAGTCGCGCAGCAAACTTCCCGGCATGCGAACGGCGTGTCTCTGGCATGGCCCGCAGGTGGCCGCGTA
Source organism: Burkholderia sp. OK233 (assembly GCF_900230185.1). GTDB lineage: Bacteria > Pseudomonadota > Gammaproteobacteria > Burkholderiales > Burkholderiaceae > Paraburkholderia. The sequence continues at coordinate 4,240,250 of NZ_OCSR01000002.1, read as the reverse complement.
GTCGAAGCATTCCAGCCGGGCGAAACACGGGGCATCGAAATCGGCGGCAAGGCCGGCGATCCGGTGCGGGCAGCGGCCAACGGCAAGGTGATGTACGCCGGCACCGGTTTGAACGGTTACGGCAGTCTGATCATCGTCCAGCACAACAAGGACTTTTTGACCGCGTACTCGCATAACCGCAAGCTACTGGTCAAAATCGGCGACATCGTGCGGCAAGGCCAGCAGATTGCAGAGATGGGCGATGAGAGCAACTCCCGTGTCTCGGTTGGTTTCGAGTTGCGCCGCGACGGCAAACCGATCGATCCGATGCCGTATTTGCCGCAAGGCCGCGGCTAGGCGCGACCAGGCACGGCTAGGCTCGGCCAGGTATTAGCCGACGATTATTCGCCAACAGCAAACAGGCAGCGACCCCGGTCAGTCATGTGCCAGGATCGCTGCTTTGTCACGTCCACGTGTCCGGTCCACTACCAGGCCGATCAGATCGGCCAACGGTAGGTAACGCGCCTTCCTTCAATCGAACCAGCGCAGCGCCGCTGCGACGATCGCTTCGGGTGCATCTTCCTGCATCAGATGACCGGCCTTAGGCACTGCCTGAAAGCGCGCCTCGGGTATGACCGCCGCCAGTTGCCGGCCGCGTTCGAGCGGAATCCACTGATCGTCTTCACCCCACAGGATTTGCGTCGGGCAACGCATCTGCGAATACCGTGTTTCGACCGCGTCGGTGTAGCGCTGATCCATTTGGGCGATCTGGCGGTAGAACGCGGCTTGTCCCGATGCGCCGAGCCACGGCGTCACATAAGGCGCGAGTTCCTCGTCCGGAATGTCGCGAGCAATCGCGCCGCGCACGTAGGCCTTCACCACCGCTTCGTGGATATACGGCGGCAGCCCGGCGAAGGCTGCGCCGTGTTCGCGCACGTGCTGCACGAAAGGCGAACCCCATGGTGCGACGGCGACCGGATCGATCAGCGTCAGGCTGCGATAGTCGCACCCGTCAATGAGATGCGCGCGCAAGGAAGTCGCGCCGCCGAAATCGTGCGCGATGATGTCCGGATTCGTCAGTTGCCAATGCGCGAGCAATTCCGCCAGCAGCACGTTCTGCACGCCGAGCGAGACGTCCTGAGCGTCGCGTTGCTCGGATTGGCCGTAGCCAAGCAGATCGTAGTAATACACGGTGCGCACTTGCGCGAGATGCGGAGCGATGCGATGCCACACATACGAAGAAAACGGTGTGCCATGAACCAGCACCAGCGGCGGGCCGTTGCCGGTCACGCGAAAACGCACGGTTTGATCACGGAACGTATAGCTTTCGGGAAGCGGCCAGTTTTGCATGGTGATGAACGTCGCGAGAAAGTCTGCTTACCTTAGCAGGGTGCTCCGAAGCGCGCTGACCGGTTTTCGTCGCATTCTCCGAGTGTCTCCCGCAAAAGCTCACCTTTGATTTATTCAGCAAAGCCAGGCAAATTCAAAAGATTGTGACTTACGGCGTCGCCGGATTGAACGGTGAGCGGCGCGGATATAGCGCACTGTTACAAAACGAGCATAAATCACCTTGAAATAAGGTATTTTTTGCGTTGGCTGGATTCGGGAAGCCTGGTAATCGTCGAGGACACGTCGAATCGGTATTCAACAAAACGACGCGTGATCGACCAAAATGTGCGCTTGGCAATGGTGAGCGAATTCGGGAGCCGAAGGCGCAATCAATACCGGATGCTGCGCTGCCGCGCTCAACCACAGCGACGACCTCCGGCTAACGCCAACGAAGCCCAGGCGAAGTGACGCGCCGCCGGCTACTTCGTTTCAGCGCCGCGCAGCAATTGCGAAACCTGGCCGTGGTGATGCAGGATCGCCGGGTCGGCTTGCAGGAGCGGCAAGTAACGCGGCAGGAATGCGTTGTTGGGCTGGTCGGGAGAAAAGAGGCCGGAGACGGCTTCGGCTGCGGCGAGCCGATCGGCGGCGTCCGCTTCCTTGTCGTCGAGAATCTCGTCGACGTTGGCGATCACCGTGGAGAGCGGCGTGAGCCAGCGGAACGCAGAGCCGTTAATGAGCACCTGCAGGAAGGCCGCCGGGGTCACGGGGCCGAATTCCTTTTCATACGACGCGCGCTCGTGGTCGAGAATCGACTTATGCAGCGCCAGTAGCGGTTTGCGAATCTCCGAGAGGAATTGAATGCATTGCTGGTCGTTCATCGTGCCGCTCCTTCGGATAGTCATGCCGGTTCAGGCCGGGCGATCGGGTCAAGCCAGATCCATGCTAACAAAATCGCTCGAAGATCCACCAATAAGATTGATGCGCGCACGTGAAGCGCATCAGATCAAACCAATGCCGCAATGGTAACGCATTGATTTGAATCTCGTTTCACTTCCAGAAAGCGTCGCCGCGAAGTCTTCTTCGCCGTGTGGATGCGCACGCGGACATGCCCACGCCGTCGGCGAACTTCTTTATCCACGGCTACAATTTCCAGGTCCCTTCCAGTGCACTCGCGCTGCGCATCATTTACTGTACTCATTGACCTGCAATCGAACTGTAGCCGCATGACGTATTAGCACGGCGTGTCGAATAAACACGGCAAGTCTTTGCGTTTTGGTTCGACGTCTCTGTCTAAACAGCCTGACAAACAATAAACCCCACCCGGAGCCGCCCATGACAACGTTCAACATCAACGGCCAGACTCATACCGTCGACGCGCCCCCCGACATGCCCCTGTTGTGGGTTTTACGCGACCTCGTCGGCTTGACCGGCACCAAGTTCGGTTGTGGTATCGCTCAATGCGGCGCGTGCACCGTGCATCTCGATGGCGTCGCGGTGCGCTCGTGCGTGCTGCCGGCGGCGGCTGTCGGCGACCGGAAAATCACCACCATCGAAGCGGTCGGCAACACGCCGGCCGGGCAGAAGGTGCAGCAGGCATGGCGTCAGCTGGACGTCGTGCAATGCGGCTACTGTCAGTCCGGGCAGGTGATGTCGGCGGCCTCGCTGATCGCGAGCAATCCCAATCCGACCGATGCGGATATCGACGCCGCCATGGCCGGCAACATCTGCCGCTGTGGGACGTACAACCGCATCCGCGCGGCGATCAAGCAAGCCGCGAAGGGAGCCTGACATGTCCCAGGGATTGCTCGATGCACAAAACGGCGCGCAGCCGTCGAAGGGCGGTATCTCGCGCCGCACGTTCCTCAAATTCGGCGTCACGGTAGGCGCGGCAACCGGCGGCGGCTTGCTGCTCGGCTTCAGCATGCCGGCCGTCAGTCAGGACCAGAAGGCCGGCAAATCCGTGATCGGCGGCGATGGGGATGAAGCACCACAGAGCGGCGTGTTCGCGCCGAACGCTTTCATCCAGATCGACACGGCGGGCAAGGTCACGCTGGTGATTCCGAAAGTCGAAATGGGGCAAGGCGTCTACACGTCGATCCCGATGCTGATCGCCGAAGAGCTCGAAGTGCCGCTCGACTCGGTCACCCTCGACCACGCGCCGCCGAACGAAAAGCTCTTCATGGACCCGTTGCTAGGCGGCCAGCTTACGGGGGGGTCGACGTCGATCCGCTATGCGTGGGAACCCATGCGCCGTGCCGGCGCGACCGCACGCACGGTACTCATCAGCGCCGCCGCGCAGCAATGGCAAGTCGATCCGGCAAGCTGTCATGCGCAAGCCGGGCAGGTGATGCATGCGGCGAGCAATCGCAGCATTGGCTACGGTCAGTTGGCAAACGCCGCCGCCAAATTGCCCGCGCCGCAGAACGTCAAGTTGAAAGACCCGAAGGATTTCAAGCTGATCGGCACGCCGGCCAAACGGCTCGATTCGCCCGAGAAGGTCGACGGCACGGCGATGTTCGGGCTGGACGTGCGCGTGCCCGACATGGTCTACGCGGCCATCGCGAATTGCCCGGTGTTCGGTGGCACGCTCGCGAGCGTCGACGATACCAACGCGAAGAAGATTCCCGGCGTGCGCCAGGTCGTCAAGCTCGATAACGCGGTCGCCGTGATCGGCGATCACACGTGGGCCGCCAAACGCGGTTTGCAGGCGCTCGATATCAAATGGAACGAAGGCGCGGGCGCGCAGATCGGGATGAAGCAGATCGTCGACGATCTCGCCAATGCGTCGCAGCGCAATGGTGCGGTGGCGCGTAAAGAAGGCGACGTGAACAACGCGTTTTCAAACGCGAAGACACGCGTCGACGCCGTGTATCAGCAGCCGTTCCTCGCGCACGCCACGATGGAGCCGATCAACTGCACGGTGCACGTGCGGGCCGACGGCTGCGATGTCTGGCTCGGCTCGCAGGTGCCGACGCGGGTAGTGGACGCCGCGGTTGCCGTCACCGGCTTGCCCGCTGACAAGATCGTCGTGCACAACCATCTGATTGGCGGCGGCTTCGGCCGGCGGCTCGAGTTCGACATGGTCACGCAGGCGGTCAAGATCGGCAAGCAGGTCCCGACGCCGGTGAAGGTGCTGTGGACCCGCGAAGAAGACATTCAGCACGACATGTACCGGCCGTACTACTACGACAAGATATCGGCGGGCCTCGACGCGAACGGCAAGCCGATCGCGTGGCAGCACCGGATTGTCGGCTCGTCGATCATGGCGCGTTTCGCCCCGCCCGCCTTCCAGCATGGGCTCGACCCGGATGCCGTGGAAGTGGCTGCCGACCTGCCGTATGACCTGCCGAATCAGCTGATCGACTATGTGCGCCAGGAACCGCATGCTGTTCCCACCGCATTCTGGCGCGGCGTGGGGCCGACGCGCGGTACCTTCGTGGTCGAGAGTTTCGTCGACGAACTTGCCGCGCAGGCGAAAGTCGATCCGGTGAAATACCGCCAGGATCTGCTGGGCAAAACGCCGCGCGCGCTGAACGTGCTCAATACCGCCACGCAGGCGGCGAACTGGGGCAGCGCGGTGCCGAAGGGCCAGGGGCGCGGCGTGTCGGTGATGCATGCGTTCGGCAGCTTCTTCGCGATCGTCGTCGATGTCGCGGTCGATCAGGGTGAGGTCGCCGTGAAGCGTGTCGTGTGTGCGGTCGATTGCGGAATGGTCGTGAATCCGAACACGATCGAAGCGCAGGTTCAGGGCGGCATCATCTTCGGCATCACGGCCGCGCTTTATAGCGAGATCACAATCAAGGACGGCCGCGTGGAGCAGAACAACTTCACCGACTACCGGATGCTGCGGATCGATCAAACGCCGCCTATCGAGGTGCATATCGTGAAGAGCAGCGAGGCGCCAGGCGGCATCGGCGAGCCGGGCACGGCGGCGCTCGCGCCGGCGCTGACGAACGCGATTTACGCGGCCACCGGCAAGCGGCTGCGGCAATTGCCGGTCGGCAGTCAACTACAAACCGCCTGACTGGAGCCCAACATGAACAACACACTCAAGGGTTTCGGCGCGGCGTTGTGCGTGGCCTTGCCGTTCCTGACGCAAGCCCCGGTGCAAGCAGCGGATCAGGCGCTGGTGCAGCGCGGCGCCTATCTGGCGAAGGTCGGCGATTGTGTCGCTTGCCATACGGCGCCGAAAGGTAAACCGTTCGCGGGCGGCCTGCCAATGACCACGCCGATGGGCCAGATCTACACCACCAACATCACGCCGGATCAGCAAACCGGCATCGGCAATTACACGGAAGAGGACTTTGCGAAAGCGATGCGCGAAGGCGTCGCGAAAGACGGTCACAACCTGTATCCGGCGATGCCGTATCCGTCGTATGCGAAGGTCAACGACGACGACATGAAAGCGCTGTACGCGTACTTCATGAGCGGCGTGGCGCCGGTGCTGCAGGCGAACCGTGAGCCGGATATCAAATGGCCTTTGAACATGCGCTGGCCGTTGAAGTTCTGGAACATGGTGTTCCTGGAGAAGGGCGCCTATCAGGACAAGCTGGGCAAAGATGTCGCGTGGAATCGGGGCGCGTATCTGATCCAGGGACTGGGGCATTGCGGCTCGTGTCATACGCCGCGCGGCATCGCGTTCCAGGAGAAGGCGCTGGATGAAAGCGGCAGCGCATTCCTGACCGGCGGCCTGCTCGACGGCTGGTTCGCGGCGAACCTGACGGGCGAGCACAACGTTGGCCTGGGTCGCTGGAACGATCAGGATCTGCAGGCGTTCCTGAAGACCGGCGCCAATCGCCACGCATCGGCATTCGGTTCGATGACCAGCGTGATCAATAACAGCACGCAGGGCATGAACGATACCGACATCGCCGCGATGTCCACGTACCTGAAGTCGCTACCGCCGGCGGGCGGCAGTGGTACGCCGCCTTATACGTACGATCCACAAGCGACGAAGGTATCGCTGAACCGTCCGGCGAACGATGCCGGCGCGCGTGTCTATACGGCGTATTGCATGCACTGCCATGGTGTCGATGGACGTGGTTTCGCGCCAATGCTCGCACCGTTGGCCGGCAATCCGAACGTGCTGGAGAAGGATCCGTCCTCGCTGATCAACGTGACGCTGAACGGTACGGAGGATCTGGTGATCGGCGGCATTCCCGCGCCGTATCCGATGCCGAAGTACGCGCCGGTACTCAACGATCAGCAGATCGCCGATGTGCTGACCTTCGTGCGTGCCGGGTGGAGTAACGGCGGGTCGGCGGTCACGGCGGCCGACGTGGCGAAATTGCGGAAGTCTACGCAGGCGGCTAGATAAAGGCATCGGGCCGGCAACGAAAAAAGCGGCAACCGTGCAAAACGGTTGCCGCTTTTTTATGGGCCCGCAGAAAGCGTCAGCGGTGCTGCCCCACCTTCTGCCGCTTCTCCAGTACCCGCGCATACCACGTCAACGGGAAACACATCGCGAAGTAAATCATCGCGACCATGCCGTAGATCGGGAACGGGCGGAACGCGGCGTTGGTGATCATCGTGCCGGTCTTCGTCAATTCCGTGAAGCCGATGATTGACGCGAGCGCCGTGCTCTTCACCACCTGCACGAGGAAGCCGACCGTCGGCGCCACAGCGATCTTCAGCGCCTGCGGCCAGATGATGTAGCGCAGTTGCTGGCTGAACGTCATGCCCAGACTCGCGCCCGCAGCCCATTGACCACGCGGCACGGCTTCCACGCAACCGCGCCAGATATCGACCAGATACGCGCTGGTGTAAAGCGTCAGCGTGACGGCCGCCGCAACCCAGGGCGAGACGTCGACACCCAGCAACGGCAGGCCGAAGAACGCGAGAAACAGCTGCATCAGCAACGGTGTGCCCTGAAACACTTCCACATACACCACAACGATCCGCCGCAGCCACGGCAACGGCGACACGCGCATTGCGAGCAGGATCAGCCCGACAATGCCGCCGCCGACAAACGCGATCAGCGACAACAACACCGTCCAGCGGGCGGCGAGTAACAGATTGCGGGCGATGTCCCACAGCGTGAATTCGACCATGATCAACGCTCCGTCGGCAGAGTGCGGGCGCCGCGCCACATCAGGCGGGTGCGCCAGTTACGCGGCGCGCTGCCGCTGCTGCCGCCCCGAGCCACGCGGCCCGCGAAGAGGCCGCGGCCGAGCCGGTTCATGAGTTGCCGCAACACGATGGACAACACCAGATACGTCGCGGTGATGATCACGTAGCTCTCGAACGAGCGGAAATTGCGTGACTGGATGAAGTTGGCCGCATAGGTCAGATCGGGCACCGAAATCTGCGAGACCACCGCCGAACCAAGCATCACAATCAGCACCTGGCTCAGCAGCGCGGGAAACACGTTGGCGACCGCCTGCGGCAGCACGACGTAGCGAAACACTTGCCGTCCATGCAGGCCGAGCGCTTGCGCCGCCTGCACCTGACCGCGGGGGATCGAGTCGATACCGGCGCGCACGATTTCGATCGCGTACGCGCCGAGATTGACGGTCATCGCCAGAATCGCGGCCTGCACCTCGTCGATATGAATGCCGAGGCTCGGCAAGCCGAAGAAGATGAAGAACAACTGCACGATGAAGGGCGTGTTGCGGATCAACTCGACATAAGTCGCGACCACCCAGCGCGCCCACTTCGGCCCGGCCACCGCAATGCTCGCGCCGCCAATGCCGACGAGACCGCCGAGCAAGGTGGACACGGCGGTCAGCCCCAGCGTGACGGCGACGCCGCGCGCGAGCAGCCCCGCATAGAGGCCGAAGCCGCTGAAATCGAACGCATAAGTCATGGCGTGGCGCTCATCGTGAGGTCAAACTCCGGCGCGGGCCGGCCAGGCCGGTCCGCGCAATAAAGGTTCAGAGGTCGGCCGGCAGCGGCGCACGCAGCCATTTCTGCGAAATCGCGTTCATGGTGCCGTCCTTGCGGGCCTTGGCAATCGTTTCGTCGACTTTCTGCTTCAGGCGCGGTTCGTTCTTGTTCAAACCGACGTGATCCGGCGAGCTGAACAGCGAGAACTTCTGCTCGGGATCGTTCGCCGGATGACGCGCGAGAATCGTTGCGCCGACGTCGTTGCCGACTACCATCAACTGTACCTGACCAGAAAGAAACGCCGAAATTGCGCCGTTAGGATCGTCGAAACGTTTGATGGTCGCGCTGGGCGGTGCGATCTTGCTGACGCTCAGGTCTTCCAGCGTGCCGCGCGCAACCGAAATCGACTTGCCGGCCAGGTCGGCGGCGTTCTTCACAGGCAGCGTTTTCGGGCCGAAGACGGCGAGGTAGTAGGGCGCGTAGGGCTGCGAGAAGTCGATCACCTTTTCGCGTTCCGGCGTCTGGCCGACTGAAAGCAGCATGTCAGTCTTGTGGTCGGCGAGGTAGGCCATGCGGTTGTCGCCGGTTACCTGCACGAGCTCGACCTTCGCGTTGAGCGCCTTGCCGATCAGATTGGCGACGTCGATGTCGTAGCCCATCGGCTTCATGTCCGCGCCGATCGAACCGAACGGCGGGTAGTCCTCGAATACGCCGATGCGTACCGTGCCGGACTTGGCGATGTTGTCGAGCGCATCGGCATGCGCGGAAGATGAAAACGCGCACAGTGCGCCGAGGCCGGTGAAGGCTAGCGTCGCGGCGAGGGTGGCGAAGACGCGGCGTGCGTTCGATTGAGCAACTTGGGGTTGATTCATGGTCTTTCCTCTGTCGAAAACTCGGTATTGGAATGGGTTTCAGTGCGAGCGTTTCAATGCGCCGCGCGGGCAGCGATCAGTTTGCACGCGTGCGGTGGCAATTCCGCGAACACCGGCATGCCGAGCGTCAGCCCGGGCGTTTCGCGCGGCGTGGTCGCGGCAGTCAGGGTGAAACCTGCGCAATCGATCGTCGCTTCGAGCGACGCCCCCACGTCGCGGATAAAAGTCACCGTGCCTGCGAGCCGGTTCTGTCCCGCATCGGCGGACGTCGATTTGACACAGACGTCCTCCGGCCGGATCAGTAGACGGATATCGCTGTTGGACTCCGGCACCCGCGCCGGTTGCGCAACCGCAATACGCCTTCCGCCCGGCAGACTGACGCCGCCCGCGCCGTCGTAGGTGACCGGCAGGATGTTGCCAAGCCCGATGAAGTCAGCAACGAATTCGCTGACCGGATCGCGATAAATATCGAGCGGTTTGCCGACCTGCGCAATCCGGCCTTTCTCCATCACCACGATCTCGTCGGCCATCGTCATCGCTTCGCGCTGGTCGTGCGTGACCATGATCGTCGTGATGCCGAGGCGCTGTTGCAGCAGGCGGATTTCGACCTGCATCGCTTCGCGCAGCTTGGCGTCGAGTGCGGAGAGCGGTTCGTCGAGCAGCAGCAGTTTCGGTTGCGATGCGATCGCGCGCGCAATCGCCACGCGTTGCCGTTGGCCGCCGGAGAGTTGTGTGACCGGCCGGTTCGCCATATGCGGCAACTGGATCAGCTCCAGCAATTCAGTGACGCGGCGCGCTTGCGCTTCTTTGGCGGTCTTACGCAGCTTGAGCGGATACGCGACGTTCTGCGCGACCGTCATATGCGGAAACAGCGCAAGCGACTGGAACACCATGCCGAAGTCGCGCTGGTTCGCGGGCAGATGCGTGATGTCGCGGCCGGCAAAATTTATGTTGCCCGAGCTCGGCGTTTCCAGCCCGGCGATCATCCGCAAGAGCGTGGTCTTGCCGCAGCCGGACGGCCCGAGAAAGCACACCAGCTTGCCGTCGGGCACGCTCAGATCGACGCTGTCGACGGCATAGGCCGCGTTGAAGCGCTTGGTCACGGCCTGCAAGGTTAGATGGGTCATCGAATGCTCCAGCAAAAAGGCGTCATCGCAGCGCGAATCGAAAGCGTGGTCAAAGCGCCACCCCTTCGTCGCCGATCAGCTTTTCGAGCAGCCAGATCAGCGCGAAGTCGATCGCGACAATGAATACGGCGAAACAGAACACGGTCGGATCGAGCGACGACACCGTGCGGCTGTAGAGCCACACCGGCAGCGTCATCGTGTCGATGCCGTACAGGAAGAAGGTCACCGTGAATTCGTTGAACGAGACGATGAACGCGAACAGCATGCCGGCGAGAATGCCGGGGCGCATCAGCGGCAGGATCACGTCGATCAGCGCGCGGCCTGGGCTCGCGCCCATCACGCAGGCCGCTTCCTCGAACTCCGGGCCGATCGAGGCCACTGATGCCGCGCAATTTTTCACGGTGAACGGCAGCGCCAGAATGACGTGCGCGATGATCAGGCGGAATACGCCGAGTTCGATCGGCAGCACGTTGAACACCAGCAGCAGCGACAGGCCGAGCATCACCAGCGGATAGACGAGCGGCAACGCCACCAGTTGTTCGACCGCGGGTTTGCCGCGAAAACGGTAGCGGCTCAGTGCGTAGGCGGCGGGCACCGAGACGAGCGTGGCGATGACCATCGTCGAGAGCGCGACGATCAGACTCGTGCTGAGCGCGGCGCCCATCGAGAGCGAGTCGCTCGCATCCGGCGAGACAAAGCTGTGCCACGCCGCGCGGTACCAATGCAGGCCGTAGGCGTGCGGTGGGAATTCGAGCGTGTCGGCCGCGCTGAACGACATGGTGATCATCGTCAGGATCGGCAGCGCGGCGAGGAACAGCACGATGGCGGCGAGCAGCGCGGTGGCCTTGCCGAGCTGGCCGGGCATGATCATCGGCAAACGCGGCAGGCGCGGTGAACGCGGGGGGCGCGTCAGGGGAGTCTGGATCGGCGTGCTCATGCGTGAGGCTCCTCGGCAAGATGTTGCGTACGGCGCACGAGCCGCTGCGACAGCGCCATCACGGTGAGCGTCGCGATCATCAGGACGACGCCGGATGCGGAAGCGGCCGGCCAGTTCAGCAAAGGCGCGACCTGGTCGTGGACCAGCACGGCGAGCATCGGCACACGGCGTCCACCGAGCAGCAGGGGCACGGCGAATGCGCTGGCGTTGTAGGCGAACACGAGCAGGGCGCCGGACACGAGACCCGGCATGGCGAGCGGCAGCAACACGTGACGCAGCGTTTGCCAACGCGTCGCGCCGAGCGTGGCCGCGGCTTCTTCAAACGAGCTCGAGACCGCTCGCATTGCACTCGACAACGGCAGCACGGCCAGAGGAAACGCCGTCTGAATCAAACCAAGCAACACGCCGTGCTCGCGATACAGCCACATCACCGGGCGGTCGACGAGGCCACTGCCGAGCAGCGCGTGATTGAGCAGACCGGCCGGGCCGAGAATGATCAGCCAGCCATAACCTTGCAGCAGCAGATTGACGAGCAAGGGCAGTAGTACACCCGCCAGCAATAGCCGCCGCGCCAGCCGCGACTTGGTGCGCGCCATCGCCAGGGCGACGGGAATCGCCAGCAGCACGGCGCAGACCATGCTTTGAAACGCGAGCCGCAACGTAAGCCACAACGACTTCAGGAAATAGCCGTCGATGAGATCGGCATAGTTCTGCAGCGTGAAGCCGTGCCATTCGTTGCCTTGCGTACCGAAGCTCATACGCAGCACGACGAGCGCTGCCGCGCCAAGAATGGCGAGAAACAGCAGGATCGGCGCGAGCAGAAGCCAGGGACGCGCTTTCGAGAGCGCCGTGGACGCCTGCTCGTCGGGTGCGCGGGATGCGGCGCCGGGCGAGCCGGAAGCCGCGCCCGACGCATCACCCGACGCCGCGCCTGACGTAGACGAAGCACGCCGCGAAAAGCGCGCGAGCATGGTGGTCATGCCGAGAAAATTTCGGTGTAGCGCTTGATCCACGCCGGCTGCACGACGGCGAGCGCCTTGTCGTCATGCAGGATCGCTTTCTCGGCGATCTGCTGCGGGCTCGGCACGAACGCGCGGCTCTCGGCCGGAATCACCGCTTTCGAATTGACCGGGCCGTTCAGCACGTCGGCAGCCATGCGGCCTTGCACGCCGGCATCGAGCGAATGGTTGATGAACGCGTGGATCAGATCGCTGTCGGCGGGATGCGACTTCGGGATCACGGTGAACATCAGTTGCGTGGCGAAGCCTTCCTTCATGCCGTAGGTCACGCCCATCTTGTACTCGGGCTTGCGGATCTGGTCGGGGAAAAAGGCCGGCGAATAGATGCCGCCGATATCGAGCGAACCGGTGCGGAACAGATCGGCCACCTGATTCGGGTTCTCGCCGAGCGTCATCACGTGGTCCTTCAACTGCATCAGTTTCTTGAAGCCTGGCTCGATGTTCTGTTGCGAGCCGCCGTTCATTTTCGCGGCAATGATCGCGAGGTCCACCGCTTCGGCCCATTCGGGCGGCGGCAGGAACAGGCGTCCGGCGTACTTCGGGTCCCATAGTGCTTCGTACGACGACGGCGCTGTCTTGACCGTCGACGTGTTGTAGATCAACCCGTCCGACCACAGCAGATAACCCACGCCGAAGCCGTTCGCACCCGTGCGGTATTGCGGCGCGACGTCCTTCAGATTCGGCAGCTTGTCGAGATCGGGTTTCATCAGCAGGCCCGAGTCGCCGAGACCCGCCGCGCCGACACCGGCCAGGGTGATGACGTCGTAAGTGGGGCGATCGCCCGCGGCCTTGACCTTGGCGACCATGCCGGACGTGCCGTCGGCGCGGTCGGCGATCACCTTGGCGCCGGTCTTTGCCGTGAACGTGGCGGCGATGTTGCGCAAGGCGGCGGCGCCGGTGTCGTCCGACCAGGTCAGCAAGCGCAGCGTCTTGCCGGAGAAGTTGTGCTCCTGAGCTCTCAGATTGATGAACGGCATCGGCAATGTGGACGCCGCGAGTGCTGCGCCGATTGCCTTGATGGCCTGCCTTCTACCCCGTTTGATCTCTTGCATGGCGGTCTCCTGTGTTGAACGCCTGTTGCCTGGTGATATTCGCTCTGACCGCTGTCGCTGCATCGCCCATTTGCGCTGCTTGCTGTATTCAACTTCAAGTACCCAACCTCAAGCACCCAACCTCACGCGATACCGGATGCGTTGCGTGTTGATGCACTCTAGGTTTGCCAAAATCCCTCAACAAACGAAATATGCGCATGGAACGCATGACGGAATCTCATGGGTTGGCGGTCGCGTGATGCTAGCGGCGGATTTGCTATGTTCCGTGGGAACGCCAAGCCAGTGGCGTATCGGGGTTAACGTTCATGATTTTTTCGCGAGGACGGGCCGCAGGGAGGTATGAGGAAAGCTCGGTTCTGGTGCGGTGTCTGGCGGGATCTGCCCTGAGACGGTGCAAGCGGGTGCGCCCAGGCCGGAATTGACAGCTGCGCCATGAGCGAAATGCATGCATATTTGCCCGCGCGCAACGCGTGCGAAACATTCTGATCGCGTATCCTGTGGGTTCGAGGGGCGCGACGGCACGCAACGCCGCACGTCCGTGCAATGACTTTTCCTGATCCCTGACCGGACTCATCCAGATGCGACGTCTTCCGCCGCTCAACGCGCTGCAGATTTTCGAAACCGTCGCGCGGCATCGCAGCTTCACACGCGCCGCTGACCACCTATGCCTGACACAGGGCGCGGTAAGCCGGCAAATCATCGCGCTCGAGGACTACTACAAGTTTCCGCTCTTCAAGCGCCATGCGAAAGGCCTGACACTGACCGCCGAAGGCGAACTGTTGCTGCCGGCGGTAAAGGAGAGCTTCGCGCGTATCGAAGAGATATCGCTGCGCCTCACGCGTCAACGCACCGATCTCGCACTGAAAGTGCCGACCTGCGTGATGCGCTGGATGTTGCCGAAGATCATGCGCTTCCAGGCCGAGTATCCCGAGCTGCACGTGCAGATCACCACCACCTGGCAGCACGACGTCGACTTCCAGCTCGAGCCGTTCGACGCGGCGATCATCTATGGCTCGTCACCAGGCGCGGACGTGCAGGCCGTGCCGTTATTCGAGGAGCGTCTGACGCCGGTGTGCGCGCCTGATCTGCTGAAAGACAAACCGCTGGACGGGGTGGCGGATCTCGCGCGCCACACGCTGCTGCATCCGACGCGCGATCATCGCGACTGGAAGATGTGGCTCGCCAGGATGACCGAGATGGATGCCGCGAATGTGCCGGTGATTGACGCCGAGCACGGTCCGAGCTTCGACACGCTCGACATGGCGACCAACGCAGCGTTGCAGGGTTTCGGTGTTGCTATCAGCGATCTTGCCTTGATCGACGAAGACGTCGCGGCCAAGCGGCTCGTGCGGCCATTCGATATGGTGCTCAAGACCGGCTGGCGCTATTACTTCGTGTATCCGGACTCAGTCGCGCATCAGCAGAAGCTGAATCTGTTCCGCGACTGGATTGCGGAGCATTGGGAGGAGTAGACGCGCAGGGCCGTTGTGCGTAGAGCGCGGACCCATGCCGATCGTCAGGGCGCGAAGGACAGAAACAGATACGCCGCGAACAACGACAGATGCACAGCGCCTTGCAGGATCGTCGTGCGTCCGGAACTCAGCGTCAGGGTGCCGACGACCAATGTGAGCATCAGCAGCACGGTTTCCTTGCCGTCGATACCCAGTATGAGCGGCTGACCCGTCCACAAAAACACGCAAGCGACGGTCGGAATGGTCAGCCCGATACTGGCCAGCGCCGAGCCGAGCGCGAGATTCAGGCTGTTCTGCAAACGATCGGCCCGCGCCGCACGCACGGCGGCGAGTCCTTCGGGCAGCAGCACCAGCGCGGCGATGATAATGCCGACCACTGCCGGCGGTGCGCCCGCATTTTTCACCGCGGTTTCGACCACCGGCGAGAGCACCTTCGCCAGCAACACGACGGCAACCAGACACACCACCAGCAAGCCGCCGGCTGCCAGCGCGACACCGGCACTCGGCGGGGCGGCATGGACGTCCTCGTCGGGGACGCCGGCAAGAAAGTAGTCGCGATGCCGCACGGTCTGGACAAACACGAACACCCCATACAGCACCAGCGACGACACCCCCGCGAACGCCAGTTGCGACGATGACAGAACCGGGCCGACGCTGGTCGTCGTGTAGTTCGGCATGACCAGGGTCAGCACGGACAATGACGCGAGCACCGCCAGTGAAGCCGCAGCGCCACGACTTTGAAAGTCCTGCTCGCGATGCCGGATACCGCCCACCAGCAGGCAAATACCCACGATCCCATTGCAGACGATCATTACCGCGGCGAATACGGTGTCGCGCGCAAGCCCGGCCTTTTCCGGCCCGGACGTCAGCATCACCGAAACGATCAGCGCGACCTCGATCACCGTGACGGCCACCGCCAGCACAAGCGTGCCGAACGGCTCGCCGACGCGATGCGCGACCACTTCCGCATGGTGTACCGCTGTGAACACGGCGGCGCACAGTGCCACCCCGATCAGCGCGAGCAGCAGCCCGTTGCCCGGCAGCGCATACGCGACGCCCAGCACGATCCAGGCGACGAAGGGCGCGGCAATGGTCCAGCGGGGCAAAACGGTCGCGGGCGTGGTCATTCAGGGCTTCCTTTCGTTGCGTGTTCTTGTTGCTTGTATTGGACTGGTGCGGCGCGCACGGACGTGCGCCAACGAGACCTGAGAGCGGGCGCAAATCCTAAACCATCCTATCAACAACGCGCCCTAACGCATTAAATTATAAAGGATAGTTCATAGCGGACGAGGCTTTGTCAGTCCGTGTGACTGATTGTGCCGACGCAGTGGCGAAGGCGGCAAGGCAACCGACGGCTGTTCTGCATCTGAAGGATTGAGTGACGCGGGATTGCGCGGAAAACGCGGCGCGGCTTCGATGGGCGAAACACCATCAGATCGCCATATTGCCGGGTTTGGCAGTTTCTGGGAAAGAAACCGGATGTTTCGGTCCGGGCGCATCGCCTCATGATGAGGCGATGCGCCCGGGTGTAGCGTTACAGCTGACTGACGCGGTTTACTGGCCGACCGGACGGATCGTCAGTGCGTTCTTGACCGACGTCACGCCCGGCACGGCTTGCGCGGCCTGGGTTGCCAGGTCGACTTGCGGCTGCTCAGGCACTGTTCCGGCCAGCGTCACTGCGCCGCCACGTGCGCGCACGGTGATGTTGGTCACGCTCAGGCCCTTGGTCTTCGACAGCGCGCTGCGCACTTTACGTCCCAATGCGCGGTTGGCCGCCTTGTCAGACTTGGCGCTCGGTGCCGAAGAAGCAGCCATGGGAGCCGCCGGAGCTGCAGCGTCGCTGCTTTGCGCGTACGCATTGATGGACGCCAGAACGATCAGCGCACCACCGACCATCTTGATTGCCTGGAATGCTTTCATTCAACTCTCTCCTATTGTCATGAATACGACGGCCCCGGGATGGGCCGATGTACTGCACCTGCGGGTACTTCGGGATCAAATCTGAATGGAACGTTGCTGCGGTCGTGCAACTTCTTGCAATCTGTAAGCGGATCAGGCGCGCCTAAGCACACGCATCCCGGCAAAGGCTGTCCTGCAAGCCGGAAACACACGATACTCCAATTAGTGCCATGGTGAATGCGTCGGTGCCCGGAAATGAGGTTTTGGTACAACGAATGGGCCGATGAAGGCAGGCCGATGGCGCTCCACCGCTTGGTGCGGCGCGGGTGGCGTGCCCGTTGGCATGTCCGCTGCACCGGTAGGTCGCGCATCTATCGAACCCTGCGCTTTGCGCTCAACGACTCGTCCGAATTGCATGCCGAATCAGCCTCTACCCATTCTCCCATTGCTTCGTGACGATTTGCCGCTCGATACCGTTGCGTTGGCGCGTTTCATGATCGGCAAATATCTGGTGCACGACCTCCCCGAAGGCCGTATCAGCGGCCGCATTGTCGAAACTGAGGCGTACCCGCTCGGCGATTCGACCAGCCACGCGTTTGCAGGCCGCCGCCCGTATAACGGTTCGATGTTTCTCGCCCCCGGCCACGCTTATATCCGGCTTACGTATGGGCTTTCGTACATGCTGAACATGTCCGCGGAAGCGGAAGAGGTCGGCGCGGGCATTCTGCTCCGCGCAATCGAGCCGCTGGAAGGCTTGCCGCTGATGGAAGCTCGGCGGCCTGACGTGCCGCCACGCGATCTCGCGCGCGGTCCCGGCCGGCTCACCATGGCCTTGGGCATCGACCAGTCGTTTGACGGCCGCGATCTTTGCAGCGGGTATGGTCTGTGGATCGGTGTGATCGAGACGGGCGATGTGCCGATCGGCGTGACGACGCGCATCGGCTTGTCGCGCGAGATGCATCGGCCGTTACGGTTTTTCGAACCCGGCAGCGCGTTCGTCAGCGGACCGCGAAAATTGCTGCTGCCGCCGCATGCCGACGCGTCGACGAGTACGCAAATCTGACGCATTAGCGTCCGGCAAAGCGGCAAAACGCGCTTAGTGGGCGCGCATTTTCGAAACCTCAGACAGAAAGGTTACGATTCCGACAATTATTACGGCAAATCGAAGCCTTCAATCATGTTCAACGGTAAGTTTCGCCACACTCTTGCGTTTTTAACAATTATCTATCTCACAATTAAGGGTTTTCCCGCGATGATTGGGTGACTAGACTGAAATCACTCGCTTCTCACATGGTGTGGCAAGCGAAGCAAAAAACAGATCTGGAGGTAATTCATCATGAAATCGCTCATCAAGGCAATCGCCATTGCAGCCGTTCTCGCCGCCCCAGTTGCTTCGTTCGCTCAATCGAGCGACCAGCCCGCGACCCGCGCGGAAGTCCGGAGTCAGTTGATCCAGCTTGAACAAGCGGGTTACAACCCGGCCGCCAGCAACGACACGAACTATCCTGGCGACGCTCAAGCCGCCGAAAGCCGTGTGCAGGCGCAAAATCCCGCTGTCGCGCAGACGCAGGAACCCGTTGCGGATACCAGCGGTTACGGTGGCGCGGTGAGCGGTTCGTCACAAGCGGGTGGAGTCTTGCAACCGACGTCCGGCCCGAAGTCGGTTTATTTCGGTAACTAAGTTTGGAGGCCGGCTGGTCCGGTCGGCCGTTGATCTGATCGAAGTGGGGCGTGCGTGAATCCGCTGAGCGCACGTTCCGCGTTCCACAAGCAATCAGCAGTGTGATGTGGCGAGGCACATGCGCGCGTTATGCGGCGCGCATCCTCGCGGTCCACAATTCAGGAACCTCCGCTGCCGCAAGGTAGCTTCGCCCAACCTTTTTCAAGGATTGGGCTTTTTTTGCGCCCCGTTCCGGCAGTGTGCGACGCCCGGCGTGTGGCGCGACCTGCGTTATGCAGCGAACCTCAGGGGCGTTCGCCGTGGATATAGAACTCGAGTTGCTGAATGGTGAATTGCTGCTCGGCGATGATGTTCTTCACCAGGTCGCCGATCGATACCATGCCTACCAGGCGGTCGTTCTCGATGACCGGCAAGTGGCGCATGCGCCGTTCGGTCATCAGGGCCATGCAATCGTCGGTGGTCTGGTCGGGGCGGACGAAGCGCACGGCTTTGCTCATGATGTCGCGCACCGGCGTAGCCTTCGACGAGCGGTCCATCAGGACGACTTTCCGCGCATAGTCTCGCTCCGTAACGATCCCGGCGATGCTGTCGCCGTCCGTCACGACCAGTGCGCCGATGCCTTTTTCAGCCATCAGCTTGATCGCCTCGTAGACGGAATCGTCGGCCCCGACCGTGAAGACCATGGTGTTGTTCGGTTTAGTTTTAAGAAGCTGTGCAACGCTTGTCATGGAGCGACTCCGTTTCGCAGTGCAGCACGCCGATGCGGCGCGCTGTCGTGAGGGACAGGCCATTCCAGTATAGGCGCGGCGCGCGGCGGAAGGACCTCGGGAATACCTGTGGCGCGCGGTGCGTTCAACTCAGATAGCCATGTGACGCGCGCCGGTTTCGTATGCGGCACGCGGGCATCCGGGCGCGGTGTGCCGATTAGCGGTAAACTGCCGGTCCATATACCGTATCCCAATTTTGCGGGTTCATGTCAGCACCATTGTCCAACGCCATGCTCACGTCTCACGATCCGTTGCAAGCAACAGACGGCGCACCCAGCGGCGAGTGCGTCGTCCTCGACGCTACCGCCACGCTCCCCACGCGCTACGGCACGTTTACCTCCTACGTGTTTCGCGTGGCCGAAAGCGGCGCAGAACATCTCGCGCTCGTGATGGGCGACGTCGCAAACCAGTCGTCCGTGTTGACGCGCCTGCACTCCGAGTGCCTGACGGGCGACGTGCTCGGCTCGTACCGCTGCGATTGCGGCGAACAACTCGATCTGGCGCTGCGCTACATCGCGGCTGAAGGCTGTGGCGTGCTGCTGTATCTGCGCGGCCACGAAGGGCGCGGCATTGGCCTGTCGAACAAGATTCGGGCGTATGCGTTGCAGGAGCAGGGCCGCGACACCGTCGAGGCCAATCTCGATCTCGGCTTGCCCGACGACTCGCGCGAATACGATTCCGCAGCAGGCATTCTGCGCACGCTCAAGGTCACCTCGGTTCGCCTGATGAGCAACAATCCGGAAAAATTCGACACGCTGTCAAAGCACGGCATTCCGGTATGCGAGCGGGTCGCGCTGGCGATTCCGATGCGCGAGGAAAACGAGCGCTATATCCGCACCAAACAATTGAAGTTTGGGCACTACTTCGACGAAAACGAATAACCGGCGCGTGCGCGCCGTCCGCCTTTTGCAAACGGCGGACGGCGTAGTGGCGTCGGTTTCGTCAATGTAGTGCGGTGTTGTGCTGGCGGCCTTTGACGCATTGATGACGCATCTGCGGCGTGTCTACGGCGTATCAAGCCGAGCCGAATCGATTCAAGCCGAATCAGAACAAGCCAAAGTCGTCGTTGCTATCGGGGATTGCGTTGAGCACGTCCCGAAGCGCTCGCCAGCCTGTCAGTCCCGCAAGACTTGCCCGGATCGCCATCCAGTAGTGGGCGCTCGTGGTCGCTCGCGTTCGCGAGATTCGATGCGCTACGGTCTTCCGCGATTGCATCGATGCGCGCAGCAAAGGGCAGGTATGCATGTTATTCCTCCTGATACGAGTGCCGTTTAGCGCGCAGTTGCATTTGCATTTGAAGTTTCAGCGACACGCGCCAGGATCGATGCAAACACGTCCGCTAGCGCAGTCGCGCCGAAGCGCCGCTCGCTGATCTCGGTTTCGACGTCGATGCGGCCCGCGTTGTGCGCGTCGTACAGATCGGTGATGAGACGCGCGTGGTTCTCGCCGAGTCCCGCGCCGTGGAGCATGGCGGCCCATTCGCCGCGCGGCACTTCGTGGGCCGTGATCTGACGGTGCGCCAATGCACCGAGCGTGCGTGCGACGTCTAACGCGCTGACGCGAGCTTCACCTTCAACACTCACTACCCGTGGCGACACCTTCGCCGGTCTGTCGTCGAGCAATAGTTCGGCGGCCAGCATGCCGACGTCCTGTGCGGCGACCGTCGGAAACAGCTTGCTCAACGGATGATGCAGACTCGGCAGCACGCCTCTGGCGAGCGCGATCGGCAGCACGCGCGCCCAGTTGTGCATGTGTTCGGCTGCGCGCAGAAACGTCAACTGTGAGTCAATGGGCGCGAGTTGCGTTTCGAGAGCGTGAAACAGCGTCGTGATGCCGGTGCCGCCTGGGTGTTCCGCGCCGTAGTCGGACAGCGCGAGCACGCGTTGCGGCGGGTTGGCGCGCAATGCGTCCGCGCTCACGTCGATCATGCGCCGCATCGTGGTTGCGGGATCGGCGTCTGCGTGCGGCACTGGGCACAGTATCTGTACCGCGTACGCTCCCTCGATAGCGTGCGCGACCGAAGCTGGATCGAGCAGATCGGCGATGGCGATTTCACAGCCGATTTCCGCTAACACATCGCCTTGCCTCGCGTGGCGTACGACCGCGCGCACTTCGCGGCCCGCCCGGCGCAACGCCGCCGCGCTTACTCTGCCTACATTGCCTGCTGCTCCAAAGATCACGAACACGTTGAGCTCCTTCCTGGGTCGGTATGCGGCCATCTTAGGGAGACGGGGGCGGAGAAACGCGCGGGCACGGATCGTCGTGCGCAGATTCGGATGATTGTTTTTCCTTGTGGCGGCGCAGCACGTGGGTTGAGGCAGTGCGAGCCAAGCGAAGGAGCAAAAAACGCAGCACAATGCACACACATTGGCCGCCATCCACGAGGGGAAGCAATGAATGCCGTGACACCGATACCGCAGCCGCACAGTGGCTCCCGCATCGCGCTGCTCTCGAGCAAAACGCTCGGCTGGCAGGGCTTCGGCGCGGAACTGGTCAACGTGTCGGCCGGGCTGCACCGGATTCCGGCGCTCAAGCATCATCGCGTGGGTGTGCATGTCGGTGCGCCGGTCAAGGCGCGTTGCATATGCAATGAGCGCCGCTATTCGCGGATTCAGGCGCATGGCGATGCGGATGTGATTCCCGCGGGCGTAGACGGACAGTGGACCGATGAAGCCGCCTGCACGATTTTCAGCGTGTGGATCGGCGAAGACGTCGCGCAAAGGACCGTCGAACAACTCGAATTGAAGACGGGCGAAGCGCGGCTTCGTCCGCAGTTCCAGATGCGCGACCCGCGTTTTCAGCATCTGGCCTGGGCGTTACGCGCGGAACTCGAAGCGGACGATGCGTCTGATCCGCTGTACGCCGAAAGCCTGTGTACGGCGATGGTGGTGCGGCTGATCGGTAGCGCGCCGGTGCTCGACAAACTCGAGAACAAACGTCGCACGCTTGCGCCGAAGACTGCCGCTCGCGTGATCGAGTTTATCGAAGCGCACCTCGATCAGCGTCTCACGCTTGGCGAACTGGCGGTGCACGCTGAATTGAGTGTCCCGCATTTCAAGGTGCTATTCCGCGAAACGCTCGGTATGCCGGTGCATCAGTACGTGGTGCAGCGGCGCGTGGAGCGGGCGAGAGCGCTATTGATTCAAGGCAGGTTGAGCGCGAGTCAGATCGCGCTGGAGACGGGCTTTGCGCATCAGAGTCATATGGCGCATTGGATGGGGCGGTTGTTAGGGGTTACGCCGCGAGAGTTGGTCAAGTCAGGCGCGAATCCAGGCAGCATTGTCGACCTCGATGCCTTCCATGCCCGTCGCATCGCAACGCGGCGATAAACCTTAAAAACGCACTGCAGCATAAGCGGTTTGGAGTGCCCGCTCTATTGCCCTCACTCGATTTGTATAGCTAAATACGCGGACTTCGCAACCGGAGGCCGTCACATGTCGAAATCGAAGGGTTCTCGCATCGTCGCCTGGGCGATCGCAGCCGCTGTCGCCAATGCGCCGCTCGCTGTGCTTCTCACAATCGCCTCACCGGTTGCCATCGATCGCGCAGTCGCCGCGACGTCGACCACCAGCGCCGACGAATATGCGGCGACCCGCTATCCGATCATCCTCGTCCATGGCCTCACCGGGACCGACAAATATCTCGGCGTGCTCGACTACTGGTACGGCATTCAGTCCGACCTCCAGCAGCACGGCGCAAGCGTGTATGTGGCGAACCTGTCGGGCTTTCAGAGCGATGACGGTCCGAACGGGCGCGGTGAACAACTACTCGCCTACGTGAAGCAGGTGCTGGCCGCGACCGGCGCGCAGAAGGTGAATCTGATCGGCCACAGCCAGGGCGGTTTGACCTCGCGCTATGTTGCGGCAGTAGCGCCGGAACTCGTCGCTTCGGTCACCACGATCGGTACGCCGCATCGCGGCTCGGAGTTCGCCGACTTCGTGCAGGACGCGTTACAAAAAGACCCGACCGGTCTTTCGACACCGATCATCGGCGCCTTTGCGAATATATTCGGCATCCTGACGAGCAGTAATCACAACACGAATCAGAATGCGGTAGCCGCGCTGCAAACGCTGACCACGGCTAACGCCGCGGCCTACAACGTGCGCTATCCGAGCGCCGGCCTCGGTGCGCCCGGCTCGTGCCAAACGGGCGCCGCGACTGAAACCGTCAACGGCAACACGCATCTGTTGTACTCGTGGGCGGGCAGTGCGATTCAGCCGACGTCCGTGCTGGGCATCCCCGGCGCCACCGACACCAGCGTCGCGCCAATCGATTCCGCCAACCTCCTTGATCCATCGACACTCGTCCTGTACGGCACCGGCGCGATCATGCTGAGCCGCCAGTCGGGGCAGAACGATGGACTCGTCTCGGTGTGCAGCGCGCTCTACGGCAAGGTGCTCGGCACTAGCTATAAATGGAACCATCTCGACGAGATCAACCAGTTGCTCGGCGTGCGCGGCGCGAATGCGGCCGACCCGGTGGCAGTGATTCGCACGCAGGCAAATCGCTTGAAGACGCAAGGCGTGTAACGGATGCGGCGATTGGATCGGCAGCGGGGCAGCGCGCGCAGTCAGTGGCTGGTTTTCGTGGCAGTGGGTGCGGTATCGGCGGGCGCGGCGTTGTGGCTGAACCGTCCGCTGCACGCGCACGATGATGCGTCAGCACTGCATGCGGTGAATGCAGCGAGTTCTGCGCAACCCGCGCTTGCTTCGGCCAGGGACATGGTGGCCGGCACGTCGTCGGCCGGCGCATTGCCCGCTTCGCTCGACGGTTCGTCGCCACCGCATCTGCCAACCGATGGTCGCGGCCACCTCGCGCGCATGCGTGCGGTCCGCGATTTCTTCGATTACTTCCTGACGGCGCAAAACGAAGTCTCCGCTGCGACGCTCGATGCGTTGGTGCGTCGCCAGATCGCCGCGCAACTCGACGGCACACCGGCCGCCGACGAAGCGGTGACCGTCTGGCAGCGCTACAACGCTTATCGCACGGCGCTCGACCAGTTGCCACAAACTTCGCCAATTCAAAGCCAGAGCGGCGCAAAGCTGGACCTCGACGCGTTGCAACTCTCGCTCGACCAGCGCGATGCTTTAGGCACCCGCTTGATGGGCGAATGGAATGAGCCGTTCTTCGGCTCTGAATCGCAGCAGCAACATACGGATCTGGCGCGTCTGCGCATCGAGTCGGATGGCACGTTGAGCGCCGCGCAAAAAGCGGCGCGTCTCGCCGCACTGGACGCGGCACTGCCGCCGGAAACACGCGCGGCCCAAGTGCGGTTACGCCAGCAGCAGGCCGCACTCGACGCGATCAGTCAGGCGCAGAAGCAGGGCGGTTCGCTCGATACGATGCGTGCGCAGATCACGCAGACACTTGGGCCTGAAGCGGCCCAACGCGTCGTGCAGATGCAGCAGGCTGACGACGCCTGGAAAGCCCGCTACGCGGACTATTCAAGCCAGCGCGCGCAGATCGACAAACAGGATTTGCCGCCTCAGCAACGCAACGCGCAGATTGCGCAGTTGCGCCAGCAGTTCTTCGCCAATCCGAGCGACGCGATGCGCGCGGCGTCGCTCGATCGCGGCAGCGGTTCGGCAAACTGAACCCGCTATCGCGACGTGGCAGCGTCTCAACCCGGGGCGGCGCCCGTCAACTGCGAGTACACGTCATGCGACAGTTGCAGCAGCACCGTGCGATCGATCCCGCCTGACACCGCATAGCCAAAGTCGCCGTCCACCCAGTAGAACACGTTCACCGGGCCGTCCTGATACAGCTTGAACGCGGTAGTATTCGAGTTCACCTGACGGTGCGAAATGCACAGCGTCACGCGTTCGCCATTCGGCCCGCGATACATGAACTGCGCGGTCGGTCCATCGGCGCCCGGCAACAGGCGGCCGCCCGACAGATTGAAACCGCTCTTCGAGAGCATCGGCGGATGCACATTGGTGCCGAGCCGGTTGGACAGCCATTGCACGAAATCCTGTTCGTGATCCGCGGTCATTTCGGCTGGACGGTCGACGGCGGGCATATAGACCACATGCGCCACCGCGGCTTGCCGCGCAAACATTTCCGAACTGTCCGCGCTGACCGGGCGTGTGTCCGAGTGACCGGCGACCGGCGCCACGACGTCCTGTCCCATATGCGTGCCCACGCCGATGCCCACGCCCAACACCAGCGCCGCGGCCATTCCGGCAAACTGCGGCCAGTTGGCGGCAATGCGCCAGCGGCGCCCACTGGCGGGGGGCGTTTGCAGACGTTTGGGCACGGGCTCGCTCAACACGCGGTCATAGCGCTCATGAAACATGTTGTTCAGCGAGAAATAGTCGCTGACGCGTGTGGCCAACTCGGGGTTCTGTTCGAGCGCGCGCTCCACCTTGACGCGCCGTTCGTCGGACAGCGTGCCGTCCACGTACGCGTGCAGGTCTTGTTCGCCGATCGGCGTGTGTTGGTCGCTCATCGCACCACCTGTAATTTTGCACCGGGCTGCGTGCCCGCCATCAATGCCCGAAGCCGCTCGCGCCCACGCGAAAGGCGCGACATCACCGTGCCGATCGGAATGTTCAGCGCCAGCGCCACGTCGGCGTAGCTCATTTCCTCGAGACCGACCAGCAGCACGACTTCGCGCTGTTCCATCGGCAGACGCTGCAACGCGTAGTCGAGGTCGCGCATTTCCAGCGAACGGGTCTGATCGGACGGCACGGCAAATTCGCTTTCGTGGACGCTGTCGTCGTCGACCGCCACGTGAACCGCTCGCGCCGAAGCCTTGCGCGCCTGATTGGCGAACACGTTATGCATGATCGTGAACAGCCACGCACGCAGGTCGGTGCCGGGCTGGAACATGCCGGTGCGGCCGAGCGCGCGTTCGAGCGTGTCCTGCACCAGATCGTCGGCGAGATCGCGATTGTTGATCAGCGCTCGCGCATAGCGCCGCAAGCGCGGCACATGCTCCATCAACTCGTCACGGACATCCATTTTTCATCCCGATCGTGGGGCTTCTCGTGAGGCGCCGGGTAGGCGGCCGTCGATTGAACCACCACGCGCATTCGAGGTGCAAACACGCGTGGACACATTTTATTCCGCTGTTTTTGTCGCGTTGCGAAAAAAACAGGAGAGGGCTTACCGCGTCGTCATCACGTCGGCGGCACGCATCAGGCCGTGGGTGCGGGCGTCGCCGGCGACTACGAAGCGCTGCCGCTGCGCCGTCCAGGTCAGCAGCCTGATCTCGCCGATGCGCAGGGCGGCCCACTGCGGCTGGGCCGGCGCCAGCAGTGCCAGCGTGGACATCAGCACGACCGGACGGTTGTCGCCGTTCAGATAGATGAATTCGCTGGCGCGTTGGAAGGGACCGAGCGATAGGACCCTTTGATCCACCAGCCGCAATCCGATCGCCGCGAGGTTGGGCGCGGACACGTCGGTTCGCGTCGGCGACGCAGCGGAATACTGTGCGGCGGCGGTTTCCGCCAACGCCATCACGGCCGCATTGTTGAGTGCCTGCCGCGACACCTGGGTGGCGGCGAGCCAGCCGCTCGCGGCGACCAGCGTCAGAACGAGCGCCCCGAGAGCGTTCACCACCTTGCCCGGGCGCTTCGCGGCCTTCAGCCGCTCCAGTACGCCGCGCCGTCCTTCGGCGCGGGTCGAAACGGGTTCGTCAGTTGTTTGGAAGGCCTGCTGCATCTGCGCGTTGAGCCTGCCGTAGAACGCCACGCGGCGCGCTTCCGCCGGATCTTTGCCCAGATAGTCCTGCAGAAACGCAGCGCGTTCCGGCGTCAGCGTGCCATCGGCGTAGGCCTGAATGTCGGCTTCGGAAAGCGGCGAATCGGAGGGAGGGGCAGTTGAGGTCATGGCGTCGGCATTCGTCGGATTTCAGCTATCGAGTGGCGAACACACGCAGGCGGGGGTTTATTCCACGTCCGAAGTTTGTTTTTTACGAAGCGCCAAGGCAGGAATAAAAGCCGCGAACCCGTGGTTATCCCTCATGCAAACCCGCACAAAACTCTCTGGAGTTCATCATGAAGAAGATCGCTTTTGCCGCATTGTCTCTTGTCGTTCTCGCCGCTTCGTCGAGCGTTTTTGCAGAAGGCAAGACACGTGCTCAGGTGTACCAGGAATTGATCGAAGCCCAGCAGAACGGCCTTGACTATGTCACTGATGCATCGTATCCGGATGTGAGTCCCGTTTTCGCACAGCAGGTCGCGCACAACAAGGAAGCACTCGCCGCCAAGGCCGCCGCCGCGAGCCACGCCGCGAGCGGCACCGCAACGGCAGGCAGCGCCAATTGACCGTATCGATAGCCGGCGCGCACACGGAACGGACGGGCCGGATGTCGAATGGAATAGATCGCCGAATTCGGTGTTTGCCGATGAGTGCATCTATCCGAGAGTCAAGGAGTCGTCGTGACAAAACCATCCGTTCCCAACGCTGCGTCTCCATGCGTGCCATGCCGGCTCGCCGCGATTGGCGCGGTCGTCGCGGTGCTTGCCGGCGGCTTCGCCTATACGGCAGGCTGGCTGACACCCGCGCGGCTCACCGCGCCGCGTATCATCAACACTTTCGAAG
The DNA here is from genome assembly GCF_900230185.1 of Burkholderia sp. OK233. Lineage (GTDB taxonomy): Bacteria > Pseudomonadota > Gammaproteobacteria > Burkholderiales > Burkholderiaceae > Paraburkholderia. The sequence continues at coordinate 4,212,744 of NZ_OCSR01000002.1, read as the reverse complement.
CGGTGGCCGGCCATCCGCATCCCGGTTATCGCCGCAACCATGCAAAGGGCTTGTGTGTAGCGGGGTATTTCGACAGTAGCGGCGACGGTTCGGTGCTTTCGCATGCCGCAGTATTCGCGCCCGGCCGCACGCCGGTCATAGGCCGCTTCGAGGTTCCCGGCGGCAATCCATCCGCGCCCGACACGAGTTCACCGGTACGCAGTATGGCGTTGCTGTTCCAATTGCAGAATGGCGAGCAGTGGCGCACAGGAATGAATTCGACACCTGTATTCGCGGTTCATACGCCCGAGCAGTTCTATCAGCAACTGGTCGCTGCGAAACCCGATGCCGCGACCGGCAAACCGGACCCCGCAAAGCTGAAAGCGTTTTATGCCGCGAATCCGGAGACCAAACCGTTTCAGGCATGGGTGAAAGCGCATCCGCCCTCGTCGAGTCTGGCGAATGCTGCGTACTACAGCATCAACGCATTCCGGTTTACCGACAGTGCGGGCAATACTCGCGCCGTGCGTTGGGCGATGGTGCCTGAAACGCCGTATGCGCCGATCACCGATGCACAAAAGGAAGAGAAGAATTTTCTCGAAGCCGACCTCGATCAGCGACTGCAAAATGGACCGTTGCGCTGGCATCTGATCCTGACAGTCGCGCAGCCCGGCGATCCTATCGACGACGCGACGATGCAATGGCCCGACGATCGTCAGCATATCGATGCCGGCACGCTGGTGATCGATCACACGACGTCGCAGGAAGACGGTGCCTGTCGCGATGTTAATTTTGATCCGACTATCTTGCCGGCCGGTATCCGGCCTTCCAACGATCCGTTGCTCGCCGCGCGCTCGGCCGCGTATGCGCTGTCGTACAAGCGCCGCACGCGCGAAGAATCGTTGCATCCCGAGGTTCATCAAACGAAGTTGAACGGAGAGCGTTCATGACACAGCCGCGTACCCATTTCAGTCCGCTCGCGCGACTCCTGCATTGGACGATGGCGCCGCTGATCATCGCGATGCTGTTTGTCGGTGTGGGGATGGTCGCGACGGTGTCGCGGGCGCATACCACGCTAATCGCGATTCACAAGCCGCTTGGGATAGCGCTGCTGCTGTTGGTGATACTGCGCGTCGGCGTGCGTATCCGGCGCGGCAGTCCGCCATTGCCGGCAGACATGCCAGCGCCGCAGCGTATCGCCGCCAGGCTATCGCATCTCATCTTCTATGCGCTGATGATCGCGATGCCGTTGATCGGCTGGGGGATGCTATCCGCGGGGGGATATCTGATCACGCTATACGGCCCCCTGCATTTACCGCCGATCGCGCCGCACAACACGGAGCTGTTCGCGCTATTGCGCGCACTGCATACATGGCTCGCATTCGCGCTGTTCGCCACGGTGCTGTTACACCTCGCGGCGGCGCTGTTTCATGGCTTGATCCGCCGCGATGGGGTGTTTTCGAGTATGGCGCGCGGCGGGCGTTAGCTCTTCACCCGTTCCGAGCGTGGATCGTAAGGCGCCTTCAGGTGCACGGTCGCCGGCAGCAGGTCGCCGGCGACATCGATCATGTATTGACCGCCGCTCAGATACGTTGCATCGGCGACGCCGTCCGGATGGTTGATATAGCCCATCGCCACCGGACAGCCGAGCGTGTGCCCGAACGCCGCCGAACTGACGAAGCCGACCGGCTTGCCGTCACGCAGAATGGCTTCGCCGCCCCACAGCATGCGATCGGCGGCGCCGTCGGCGGTGAGGACCACCATGCGGCGGCGCAGCGGCTCGGCGCGCAATTTCAGCAACGCGTCGCGGCCGCGGAACGGAATGTCCTTATCGAGCTTGCAGGCGAACGAGAGCCCCGCTTCGAATGGATTCGTATCCGGCGTCAGTTCGCGGCCCCACGCGCGGTAGCCTTTCTCGATGCGCAAAGAGTCGATCGCGTAGTAGCCCGCGTTGACGAGACCGAACGCCTTGCCTGCCTGTTGCAACGTTTCGTACACGCTGACTGCGAACTCGACCGGCACGTACAGTTCCCAACCGAGTTCACCGACATAGGTGAGGCGGGTGGCGCGCAGCGTCGCGTAACCGAGGTCGACCTCGCGGCTCTGGCCGAACGCAAATGCCTCATTGCTCCAGTCCGCCTTCGACACGCTTTGCAGCAACTCGCGTGAACGTGGGCCCATTACGGCAAGCACGGCGTACTGGCCCGTGACGTCGACCAGCGTGCAGTGTTTGTCGCGCGGAATCGCTTTTTCGATGGTGTCGAAATCGCGTGTGGTTTGCGCGGTGCCGGTGACTAGCAAGTATTGATCGTCGGCGAGGCGCGTGAGCGTGAAATCCGATTCGTAGGTGCCGCGCTCGTTGAGCATGCCGGTGTAGACCGTCGTGCCAGGCGGCACCGCCACATCGTTGGCGACGATGCCTTGCAGCACGCTTTCCGCATCGCGGCCTTTGATGAGAAATTTGGAGAACGACGTCATGTCGAATAGCGCGACGCCTTCGCGACATGCGCGATGTTCGGCGCCGCTCCACGGCAGCCAGTTCTGTTGGCCGAACGCGTAATCGATCTGTGCTTGTGCGGGTGTCGGCGCGAAAAAGTTGGCGCGCTCCCAGCCCATTTTGCTGCCGAAGCAGGCACCGTCGTCGCGCAGCAGCGAATACAGCGGCGAGCGGCGGAACGGCCGCGCGCTGTCGAGTTCGCGATTCGGCCACGGCATCGCATAGTGCAGGCCGAGCGTTTCCTTTACGCGATCATGCAGCCACGTGTCGTTGCCGTTAAAACGCGCAAAGCGACGGATGTCGACGGGCCACAGGTCCATCGTGGGTTCGCCCGCGACGATCCATTCGGCGAGCGCCATGCCCGCACCGCCCGCCGATGCGATCCCCATCGAATTGAAACCTGCACCTACGAAAAAGCGCCGTAATTCCGGCGCTTCGCCGAGCATGAAGTTGTTGTCCGGCGTGAACGATTCCGGGCCGTTGTAGAACTGCTTCACTTGCGCTGTTTCGAGTGCGGGCACGCGCTGCAGCGCATTTTCCATCAGGATTTCGAACTGATCCCAGTCATCGGGCAGCAATTGGAATTCGAAATTATCCGGGATGCCATTCATGCCCCACGGTTTCGCGTTGGGTTCGAAGCCGCCCATGACGAGACCACCCACTTCTTCCTTGAAGTAGATGAAGCCGTCCGGGTCGCGCATCACCGGTAGGTCCGGATGCACGCCGGCAATGCGTTCGGTAACGATGTAGTAGTGCTCGGCCGAGTGCAGGGGCACGGTCACGCCGCACAGGCGGCCCACCGCTTTGGCCCATTGGCCCGCGCAATTTACGACGATGTCCGCGTTGATCGTGCCTTCTTCTCCGTCCTTGTTGCGCCATGCGAGGCCGCTGACTTCGCGTGCGCCTGTCGTGCTGTTTGCCTTGTCTTCGAGTGCGGTGCGTGTGTGAATCGCCGTGACCCGGGTGTTCTCGACGATGCGTGCGCCACGCGTGCGGGCGCCGCGGGCGAGGGCCTGGGTCAGATCAGTGGGATTCGCTTTGCCGTCGCCGGGAAGCCAGACGGCGCCAAGCAGGTCGTCGGTGCGCATCACCGGCCATAGATCGCCGGCTTCCTGTGGGCTGATTACGTCGCAAGCCACGCCGTAGGCGCGCGCGACGGCGGCGGTGCGCTTGAGCTGCGTCATCCGCTCGGCTGTGCGGGCCACCGAGAGCGAGCCGCATTGCTTCCAGCCGGTCGCGAGGCCGGTGTCGGCTTCGAGTTCGGCGTAGAGGGCGGTCGAGTAACGGATCAGCTTGGTCATGCTTTCCTGCGCGCGCAGTTGGCCGACGAGACCGGCCGCGTGCCAGGTCGTGCCACACGACAACTGGCCCTGTTCGAGCAGAACCACATCGGTCCAGCCCAGTTTGGTGAGGTGATAGGCGACCGAGCAGCCAATGATGCCGCCTCCGATGATGACGACTCGGGTGTGGGTGGGGATCGATGTTGACATGTGTGGAAATTGGTTGAATTAACGTGCGTAGATTGCAACAGAATTTGGCAAAAAGCAACGATCGATTTGGCTGATATGGGGTCAAATGAGGTCGCGGATACGTCGGCAACAGACGGCTGCACTACCTTTTTATAACCAAGTAGGTTAATATCAATTGGAGGCAAGATTGGAAAAAAATACGCCTCACTGCAAATTGGCCGATGTCCAGGACTTGGCGAGTGCAGGGAAGATCAGAATCACGAAATCAGCCGTGGTTGGGGCTGCGGCACTCGGCCTCGGGCCTGCAGCGATTGTCGAAACGTTGATGTCGCTTGATCGGCGCAATTTCAGAAAAAGCATGACCACGTACGCGGATCATCGGGTCTGGCAGGACGTCTACTGCGCCTTGACTGAAGCAGGCATGGTCTATTTGAAATTGACGGTGGTCGATGACGTCCTCGTCGTGTCATTCAAGGAGTGGTGAGCATGAAATGCCCGAACTGCGGAGCGGCCGAACTGGTGCGCGATACGCGCAATATGCGCTATGTCTACAAAGGGGAAACAGCCGTCTTTGAGGCCGTCACCGGCGACTATTGCCCGGCATGCGACGAGGCAGTGCTCGACATGGACGAGGCGACCCGCACGGGTCAAATGATGCTGGCCTTCAACAAAGAGGTGAACGCATCGCAAGTGGATCCCGCATTCATTGCTGCCGTCCGCAAGAAGCTTGAACTGGACCAGCGCGAGGCGGCGGAAATTTTCGGCGGCGGGGTGAACGCTTTTTCGCGGTACGAGAATGGCAAGACCAGGCCACCGCTCGCGCTCATCAAACTGTTGAAGGTGCTGGATCGGCATCCCGAGTTGCTGGCGGAAGTAAGGGCGGGCTGAGCTTTGGCGCGCTGAATGTGGATTTGTATGGAAATGAGTTGGGATTTCTTTGCGAATTATGAGGTGTTTGCTAGACTGAGCGCCGTCATCTTTGCCGCCATCCTATGTTCTCCACCCAACGCCAAGCCGAAATCCTGCGACTCGTCCGCGACGAGCGTACCTGCACGATCACTGATCTCGCCGGCCGTTTCGAGGTTTCCGACGAGACCATCCGCCGCAATATCAAGCCGCTGATCGCCGACGGCCTGCTTATCAAGGTCCACGGCGGCATCATGCTGCCCGAGCGGCTCGACGAGCCGCCGTTCCAGCGGCGCATGGTGGCAAGCCGTGAGGGCAAGCAGGCGATTGGCGCGCGCGTCGGCGAACTCGTGCGGGACGGCGACTCGTTGATCCTTGAGGGCGGCACGACCTGCGTGCATATCGCTCAGGCGCTGGCCGCGCGCTCGCGGCTCACGGTGGTGACCAATTCCATCGAAGTCGCCCGCGTGCTGGCGCCGCGCAATGGCAACCGGGTGTTCATTGCGGGTGGCGAACTGCGCGCCGACGACTCCGCCGCTTTCGGCGACAGCGTGCTTGCCTTCCTCCGACAGTTCCACGTGCGGTACGCAATTGTCTCGGTCACCGCGATCGACATGCAGGGCCGTTTCATGGACGCACTACCTGCCGACGTGGCGTTTTCGCTCGCCGCCTTCGCGCAGGCCGAGCGACGCGTGGTTGCGGCGGATCATGCGAAATTCGGCCATAGCGCGCTGGTACACGCTTTCGGTCCGGATTCGGTCGATCTGCTGGTTACCGATCAGGCGCCGGCGCCGGCGCTCGCTCAGGTGTTCGCGGCAGCGGGGCTGGAAGTGAGCGTCGGGGCATCCAGCGGCCCCACGCTCTGAGCGAAGTCAGGCCATCCGTCCCTTGCAGCGCCTTCAAAGCCGTCTCCACTGCTAATTGCGTCCAACGCGTAAAATGGCCGGTTACCACAGGCAACCTATGCCGGGCTGAAACTGCGCGGGCACTCGCCATTCATCGCCTGCCGCGCCAATTCGGCGTCCGCGCGCAGTCGCCCCCGCTGGCTTGAAAAGGAATGGACCCTGATGTCGTCAGTTTTCTTCGATCGGGAACGGATTACGGAATGGCTGGGCGACCACACCGTCGCCAAGGCGCGTTCGGTCGGCGCAGTCACGAAGGTGAAATGGGACGGCGCCACGCTCAGCGGCTATGTACAGGGCTCGCGAGTGCTGCCCTACCACACGCGGGTGCGGTTTCGTACCGACGGTGGCAAACCTTGGGCGCAGAGCGACTGCAGCTGCCCGGTCGGCCGCAACTGCAAGCATGTCGCTGCGTTGCTGCTTGCCGAGCTCGAGTATCACGACGAGATGGACCACATCACCAACGTCGACATTGACATCGACTCCGATAAACACCCGTCCACCGTCTACTCACGGACGCCGTCCGGCACGTCAGTGCAGCCGCCGTCCGGCGTGCGTCCAGAACTGGTCAGCTGGCTGGAGCGTTTTCGCGCGCGCGCCGAGGCTGCCGATGCGGTCGCCCAGAAGGCGGGCGCGGCGCGCACCCAAACGCTGGCCTATCTCCTGAACTGGTCCAAGTTCCACATGCGTCACGAGGTCGTGCTGTACCGGGCGCACTGCAATCCGGACGGCACGATTGTCGAAGTCGACGAGCCTTGGGGCAATGTGGAAGCCGCCCTGCTCAAGCAACCCAAGTTCGTCTCCGATGAAGACCTGTCGATCCTGCGCGGCCTGTGGCTCGGCCGTTCTCGCGAGGACTTCGGCCAGTTCATTCTACGAAGCACGAGCGGCGCGGAGATGCTGCAAAAGTTGATCGCGACGGGGCGCCTGTTTTTCGAGCTCAAGCCGGCGCCGGGTCACGAGGGACCGACGCCGTTGTCGCGCGGCGCCGACCGGCCCGGGCGGATCGAATGGGAACCGCTGGCGGACGAACGCCTGCGGCCGGTCCTCTGCACCGAGCCGCGCGCCACCATGGTGCTGCCCACCGAGCCGGTCTGGTACGTGGACGGCGTCGCGAATGAAGCGGGTATCGTCGAATCGTCGTTGCCGTTCCAGCAGTTGCCCGATTACCTCGCCATGCCGCCGATCTCGCTCGCCGAAGCGCCGCTCGTCGCCTCGGTGTTGCGTGAAATCGCGCCTGACTTGCCGCTGCCGCCCACGCATGACGCCGCCTCGATCCGCGTGATCGACGTAGATCCCGTGCCGGTCCTCACGCTCAATAGCCACGCGCTGCCGTCTACGACCAAGGTCGGGCAGCGCAAGTCCGAGGCCGTTGAGCTGGCCGGCGTCAGCTTCGATTACGACGGCGTGAGTATCAATGTCGACAGCAGCGTCACACTCGTGCCCATGCCGGGCGGCGACGTCATTCATATCCGCCGGCGCTACGAAGCCGAAAAGAAGCGCTTGCTCGAACTGCGTAAGACAGGGCTGCAGAAAGTCCCGACCAGCCGCGTGTACGCATCGCGGCTTTTGCCTGACACGATGCTCGGTCTGCCCGATGCCGAATCCTGGTCCGCCTTTGTCAACGACGCCGTACCTGAGCTCGTGGGCAAAGGCTGGCGCGTGACGATGGCGCCGGAGTTCCGCTACAACATCATCGAGATCGATGCGATCGACGGCACCGCGCAGCAGGCGGGCGACGGCTGGTTCGATCTGGAGATGGGCATCCGCATCGGCGAGCGCAATGTGCGGCTCGAGCCGCTGCTCGCCGATCTATTCCGGCGCGACCGGCGCTGGCTCGGCGGCGCGCTTGAAGCCATCGCCGACGACGAACCGATCGAGTTGAAGACCGAAGAAAACAAACGCCTGCGTTTGCGCGCCGACCGGCTGAAGCCGGTGGTGCGCGTGCTGGTCGATCTGTTCGACGCACTGGGCGGCACGTTGGCCGACGGCGCGCCGCTGCGAGTGCCCTCCGTCGATGCGGGCCGTCTCGAAGCATTGAACAGCACGGGCCGCTGGCAATTCCAGGGCGACGATTCGATTCGCCAACTGGCGCAGCGTCTGCAGGCCGGCCCGGGCTTGCACGAGGTGCCGGTACCGCGTGGTCTGAAGGCGGAACTGCGCGCGTATCAGCAGCAGGGCCTGAACTGGATGCAGTTTCTGCGCGAACACGATCTGGCCGGCGTGCTCGCCGACGACATGGGTCTCGGCAAGACCGTGCAGACGCTCGCGCACATCCTCGCGGAGAAGGAAGCCGGACGGCTCGACCGTCCCGCGCTGATCGTCGTGCCGACCACGCTTGTGCACAACTGGCGCGAGGAAGCGCGCCGCTTCGCGCCCGATCTGAAAGTGTTGGTACTGAACGGCCCGCAGCGCAAGGAACGTTTCGAGCAGATCGGCGAGCACGACCTGATTCTTACGACTTACGCGCTGCTGTGGCGAGATCAGAAGGTGCTCGCCGAGCATGACTATCACCTGCTGATCCTCGACGAGGCGCAGTACGTGAAGAATGCCAGCACCAAAGCCGCGCAGGCGATCCGCGGATTGCGCGCGCGGCATCGGCTGTGTTTGACGGGGACGCCGCTGGAGAATCACCTCGGCGAACTGTGGTCGCAGTTCGACTTTCTGTTGCCGGGTTTTCTCGGCAGCCAGAAAGACTTCACCAAACGCTGGCGCAATCCGATCGAGAAGAACGGTGACGGCGTGCGCCGCGCGCTGCTGGCGCGCCGCATCCGGCCGTTCATGCTGCGCCGTCGCAAGGACGAGGTCGCGAAGGAGTTGCCGGCCAAGACCACCATCGTATGTTCGGTCGATCTGGAAGGCGCGCAGCGCGATCTATACGAAACAGTGCGTACGGCCATGCAGGAGCGGGTGCGTGCGGCGGTCAGCGCGCAGGGGCTCGCGCGCAGCCACATTATCGTGCTCGATGCCTTGCTGAAGCTTCGCCAGGTCTGCTGCGATCCGCGTCTCGTGCGGAAAATCAGGGTGGACGAGGCGCCAGGCGAGCCGGGCGGGAAACGCGGCAAAGTGGAAAGAGCGGAAAGGGTCGAAAAAGGCGCACGTGTCACGCGCTCGGCCAAGCTCGATTTGTTACTGTCGATGCTGCCTGAATTGATCGAGGAAGGACGGCGCGTGCTGCTGTTCTCGCAGTTCACCGGCATGTTGTCGCTGATTGCCGACGCGCTCGAGGAAGCCGCGATTCCCTACGTCATTCTGACCGGCGACACGACGGACCGCATCACGCCGGTCGAGCGTTTCCAGCAAGGCGAAGTGCAGTTGTTCCTGATCAGCCTGAAGGCGGGTGGCGTGGGTCTGAACCTGACCGCTGCGGATACCGTGATTCATTACGACCCGTGGTGGAATCCTGCCGCCGAGAATCAGGCGACCGACCGTGCCCATCGGCTCGGGCAGGATAAGCCTGTATTCGTCTACAAGCTGATTGCCGCGGGCAGCATCGAAGAAAAGATCGTGGAGTTGCAGGAGCAGAAGGCGGGACTCGCCGACAGTATTCTCTCCGAAGACGCCGCCGGCGCCGCCAAGTTCTCGGACGACGACCTCGACGCGCTATTCGCGCCGATGCCGGAGATTGAAAACAGCAGGTGAGAAGTGCGGGCTGCACCTGCCGCGATGCCGACTGTGGCGTGAAACGCTTCTTAAAGCGCCAAGTTCCCCGCCAACCCACCAATCTCTTAATTTCAATCAACCGATCTAACAATTCTTAAACGATTTATTTTGAGACTGTTCCTATACTGACTCGCAAATTGTCAAATCGCTGTTTCCTGAACGCCGGGGGGCACAGCCCGATAGGACAAAAGGCAGACGGGGCCAATCACCGTGCGAGCGAGACCAGCCGACTCGAATAACGATCCATTGAGATCGATTTCAATAACAGGCAGAGCCTGAGAGACGTTGGGGAAAATCCCGTAGAGCGGCCCGCAGTGGCCGAGCCGGGCCGGATAGCTGCATAAGTGCATCCGGGAAAAAGAACGGCCGTTTTCGATTATGATGATCTGCCCCCTCGGTAATCAGTGCGTTAAAGCCAAAATACGCGCTAATTTAGAGACAGCGGGGCGGCAGAACTGAACAGGGCGCGAGGCAAGGGACCGTTAATCGAAAAAGCGTGCAGCCGAAGTTGAAAACAGGAAGCTGGATCGTCGGTGCTCGCACCGCCATCCCGGCCATCTGCCGGCTCACCGGCCACCAGTTACGAAGGACGACGTCGCGTTGTGGGGTTTTATGAGAATTGCAGTCCTGGATGACGATTCGGCTCAAGCCGACCTGGTTTGCCAAACGCTGTCGGCGGCCGGCCACGTCTGTCATGCTTACGGCGCGGGCCGTGAACTGGTGCGGCAACTGCGGCGCCAGACCTTCGACCTGCTCGTGCTCGACTGGAACGTGCCCGACATGTCGGGCGAAGAGGTGCTGCGCTGGGTGCGCGAAAGCCTCTCCGAACGTTTGCCGGTCCTGTTCATGACAAGCCGCGGCCGCGAAACCGATATTACTTCGATCCTCAACACCGGCGCGGACGATTACGTCGTCAAGCCGGTCTCTGCGGCGGTCCTGCTGGCGCGCGTCGGCTCGTTGCTGCGCCGGGCGTATCACCTGAAGCCGGCTGCGGCGAAAGAAGTTTTCGGCGAATTCGAATTCGATCTGGGCGCGAAGCACGTGGTGGTGCGCGGCGCGACCATCGCCGTGACGCAGAAGGAGTTCGAGCTCGCGCTGCTGCTGTTCCAGCATCTGAGCCGGCCGCTGTCGCGCGCGCACATTCTCGATGTGATCTGGAAGCAGGCGACGGATATTCCGTCGCGCACGATGGACACGCACGTGTCGATGCTGCGCAGCAAGCTCGGCTTGCGTCCGGAGCATGGCTATCGTCTGACGCCGATCTATGGCTATGGGTACCGGCTCGAACGGATTGAATCCGGCTCGCCGCCCGCGGCGACCGAAGACCGCCCCGAAGCGGGGGATGCGTGACGGTTGCTTTCGATGCGGTAACGCCCGGCTGCGCAGGTTCGCCGGGCTGGCGCGCCGGTGCGGCGCTTGCGGTGGCCGGCCTGATCGCAATGACGTGCTTCGCGCCGGTGTCGGCGGATGCGCAATCGCCGCGCGCGCCGAAGCCACGTACCAGAACGACTGCGCCAGTCTATGTGTCCTACGTGACCCACGACGGCGACACGTTGTACGAAATCGCCGGCCGCTATCTGCGCGACTCCGGCGATTGGGCCATGTTGAGCCGCCTGAATCATGTGCCCGCGCCACGCCGCATGCCGGCCGGGATCACGCTGCGTCTGCCGGCCGACAGGCTCAGACAGGACCCCGAGTCGGCGCGCGTGATCGCGACGAGCGGTCCGGCGGAGCGCGCTTTCGGCAAGAATCCTTATACGCCGCTCACGGCGGGCACGACGCTCGGTGAGGGCGACCGCATTCGCACCGGCCATAACGGCTTTGTCACGCTGGAGCTGCCGGACGGCACCCACATCACGGTATCGCAGGACGGTGTGCTCGATATCGGTACGCTGCGGCGCACCGTGCTGACCGGCTCGGGTGATCGCGTACTCGATCTGCGGCATGGCGAAGTCGAGAGCCAGGTCACGCATGCCACCAAAAAGGACGACCGCTTCCAGATCCGCTCGCCGTCGGTTGTAGCGGGCGTACGCGGTACGCGCTTCAAGGTCGCCTACGACGGCGACGCACAAACCACGGCGGTGGAAGTGCTGGACGGAGCGGTCGGCGTCGACCCGGCCGCCGTCGATGGCCGGATCTCCGCGCCGCCACCCGGCGTGCCGCTGCAGGCGTCGGCGCAACTCGTCAAGGCACGCTTTGGCAGTGTCACGCGGACCGGCGGTGCGATCGGCGGTCCGGTGGAATTGCTAGCCGCGCCCTCGCTTACCGACCCGGCAAAAGTGCAGGACGGCAAAACGGTCGCTTTCGACCTCGTGCCCGCCGAGCGCGCTGTGGCCTATCGCGTGCAGATTGCGCGCGACGCCGATCAGCTCGACCTGATTCGCGATCTGCGTGTGAACGCGCCGCATGCCGACTTCGGCGATCTGGCCGACGGCACGTATTTCGTGCGTATCGCCGCGATCGATGCGAACGGCCTCGAAGGCCTGCCCCAGGTGTATGGATTCGAGCGGCGCCAACTCGGGCTGGCTGCCTCAGCAGGGCCGCTCGCCGGCAGCCGCGACTACGAGTTCCGCTGGTTCGTCAGCCGCTCCACGGTCGAGACGCGCTTTCGCTTTGTGCTGGCCACGACCGCCGACCTGCGCCATCCGCTCGTCGACAAGACCGATCTGACGGGCGGCCAGATTGTGGTGAGCGACCTGCCGGGCGGCGTCTACTACTGGACGATCGTTGCCGAGCAGTTCGAAAACGGCCGCTTCTACGAGAAGAGCAGCGCGGTCCGCTCGTTTACGCTTGCACGCTGACGCTGGTAGATTCACGGGGCCGGGTCGACAACCGACCCGTTCCTTAGCTCTCAACCACGCCACGCTTTGCCGACCACACACACGCGCCTGAGCCTCGACCCGCGCGCCCGCCTCGGACGGCGCGCCGGTCGTCGCTTCCTGCTCGAATGGGTGGCGATCGGCTGCCTGGGCATTGTGGTGATTCTGCTCAGTTCGCTCGGCCGGCTGACCGCCGGCGTCGATCATCTTGTCTACGACCGGTTTCTGAGTCTGCGCGCGCAACCGTTGCTGCGCGATATCGTGGTACTCGAAATCGACAACGCCAGCATTGCGCAGCTTGGCCGTTGGCCATGGCCGCGCAGCATCCACGCCAGGCTGCTCGAACAGATTGCGCAGGCGAAGCCCGCCGCGGTGATCTACGACGTGCTGTTTACCGAGGCCAATGCCGAAGACACCGAGCTCGCCCGCGCGGTCGCCCTGAGTCCCACCTATCTGCCGATGCTGCTGACGCCGCCGGACAGCGCCGGCCAGCGCGTCGCGGTCGAACCGGTGGCGCCGCTCGCGCATGCCGCGGCCGGGCTCGGGCATATCAACCTTGAAGTCGATAGCGACGGCATCGTGCGCAGCGTCGCGCGGTTCGAGGGCGATGCGAATTCGCGCTGGCCGCAATTGATGGTGCCGGTCGCTCAGGCCGTCGAGCGTGGCGCGCTGCAATTGAACGAGCGGCCGCCCCGGCCGACTTCCGGCGAGGCGGCGGCCCAATCCGGTGACCATGACGAAGGCGAGGGCCGCTTCCTGATTCCTTTCGGTCCGAACGCGCAGAATTACGCGAAGCTGAGTTTCGCGGATGTGCTCGCTGGCAATGTCCCCGCGGACAAGCTGCGCGGGCGCATCGTGTTGATCGGCGTGACCGCGTCGGGCTTGTACGACCGCTTTGCCACACCGGTGTCCGGTGAGCTTGGGCCGCTCCCCGGTGTCTATATCCACGCGAACGTGCTCGATACGCTGCTGACCGGTCGCGAGCTCGAGCTCGCCGCGCCCAGGGTGCTGTTCGCCGTGTCGCTGTTGCCGCTTGCCGCGCTGCTCGCCGGCTTTCTGGTGCTGTCGCCGCGCCGTTCGTTGCTGCTGACCGTCGCGTTAGGCGCGCTTGCCACCGTCGGCAGCGCAGCGCTGCTGTACGGCGCGCGCCTGTGGATGTCGCCGGTGCCGGCGATCGCCGGTTTGATCGTGGTGTATCCGATCTGGAACTGGCGGCGCCTCGAAATGACGATGGCTTATCTGCGCGAAGAGCTGCAACGTCTGGCCGACGAGCCGCACCTCCTGCCGGAGACGCCACAGCGCCGCCGCGAGTTTGGCGGCGACGTACTGGAGCAGCATATGGCGCTGATGGCGCAGGCCGCGCAGCGCGTGCAGGACATGAAGCGTTTCGTGTGGGACAGCCTCGACAGCATGCCCGAGCCGATCCTGGTGAGCGACGTGGAAGGCATCGTGCTAATTGCGAACCATGCCGCCAAGGCGCATTTCGCGCGTCTTGACGCACCGCTGCCGGAAGGCCGGCCGATGCGCGTGGTGCTGGGCGGGCTGACGCTGGTCAAGACCATCGACAGTGGCGCAGCGGCGGACGCCGAAAACAATCTCCTCGCGCATGCCCAGTGGCCGGCGCTGCTCGATCCCGCGCGCGGCGAGTTCGCCGGGCTGATGGCGCAAGGCGTCGAGGTGCGCGACGCCCATGAGCGCGACCACCTGCTGCGCTATGCGAATTGCACGAACGAGCAGGGTGAGACGACGGGCTGGATCGCGGGTCTCGTCGACGTATCGGCCTTGCACGCGGCCGAGCGCCAACGGGAAGACGCGTTGCGGCTGCTGTCGCACGATATGCGCTCGCCGCAGGCTTCGATTCTGGCGTTGGTGGAGATCGAGCGGGCGCGCAGCGAGCCTGTGCTCGCGCGCGGCTTGCTGGAGCGCATCGAGCGTTATGCGCAACGTGCGCTGACGCTCGCCGACGATTTCGTGCAACTCGCGCGTGCCGAATCGCAAACCTATGTGCTCGAACCGGTGAGCATGACCGAGCTGTTGATCGACGCCAGCGACGAAGTCTGGCCGCAGGCCCACGCCAAGCGCATCACGTTGCAAACCGATACGGGCGGCGGGCCCGATGCCGACGACGGCCACTGGATCTGCGCCGACCGCTCGCTGATGACGCGTGCGCTCGTCAACATCCTGAACAATGCGGTCAAGTACAGTCCGCCGGATACGCGGATCACGTGCAGCCTGAAGAGCGTCGGCAGTCTTAACGCCCCACGCGGGCTCGCGCAAATGGGCGCGCCCGCTGCGGTAAAACGTGTATCGTGCACGATTCGCGACGAAGGCTATGGTATTCCCGAGGAGCAGCAGGCGGGCCTGTTCGAGCGCTTCCGGCGCTTTCACGAGACGGAGCGGCCGGACGTGGGCGGTGCCGGATTGGGTATGGCATTCGTCAAGACCGTCGTGACGCGCCATGGCGGTGATGTCGAGGTGGTCAGCGCGCCGGGCAAGGGGACCGCGTTTACGATTTCCCTGCCGGCACTCGACGAAGCGCAAGTCGACGTGTCCACAACGCCACGCTCATGACCTATGAACACTCACCTTATCGAAGCGAGAAGCCGGTGAAAGCGATATTGATCTGTGCCGCGTTGGCCGCGGCGAGTCTGACCGGATGCGCGGGTTTGAACGCCGACGTGCACACGGCGAATCCTGCGGCCGTGCTGCAGGGCGAGCGCACCTATACAATTGCGCGGATGCCGTCGCAGGAGGCCAGCACGGATCATCCGCAATTTGAAACCGTGCTGCGAGATGAGCTGACGAAGAACGGCTTCACCGATTCGGCGGCCAGGTCCGCGCACTATTTATTGTCGATTGCGTATGACACGCGGCCGGCCGCGATCGGCGTGGGCGCGAAGGATTGCGCGCCAGGTGCGTGCGAACGCTCGCCCGAACCGCCGTTTTCGCTATTCGGCGGACGCGCTTATCAGCACGCGCTGACGCTGCGGTTTTTCGAGCAATCGAGCGGACAGGAAGTCTACAAGGTGAGCGCAGCAAGCAGCGATCGCGATGCCGATCCACTGCATGCAATGCCGATGCTCGTGAAAAGCGCGCTGGCAAAATTTCCTTTCGATGCGCCGCCCGACTGGCGCGTGAAACTGCGCACCGATCAGGCGGGCGGCGTGCCGGAGGTGGTTTCGCTCAAACCTGTTCAGCCGCTTCAGCCGCAGCAGTAAGAAACCCGCGCGCGCGTTATTCCGGCGCTTTGTCGTCTTCCGGCCAGCGATTTTCGAACACGCAATCGGCGAGCGGCATGCGGCTCGCCCAGCGTTCGGTTTCCAGCATCGGCTCGCTGTAGAACTGATCGACGTGGCCGAGACACAGGATCGCCACCGGCCGTGCGCCCTCGGGCATATGCAGCAGCGTACGCACCATGTCGACGTCGAATAGCGACACCCAGCCCATTCCCAGACCTTCCGCGCGCGCGGCCAGCCACATGTTCTGGATCGCGCACGCCACGGAAGCCAGGTCCATCTCCGGCAAGGTGCGGCGTCCGAAAATGTGACGCTCGCGGCCGTCCATCAGTGCCATCACCAGCAGTTCGCCGCATTCCAGCATGCCTTCCACTTTCAGCTTCATGAACTCTTCGCGACGCTTGCCGAGTGCGTCGGCGGTGGCGAGGCGTTCGCTTTCGACGCTCGCATGCAGCGCCGTACGCAAAGCCGGGTCGGTAATGCGCGCGATGCGCCACGGCTGCATGAAGCCGACGCTCGGCGCATGATGCGCTGCATCGAGCAGGCGTTGCAACACAGCAGGGTCAACCGGGTCGGGCACGAAATGGCGCATGTCGCGCCGTTCGTAAATCGCGCGGTAGACGGCTTCGCGCTCGGAATCGTTAAAAGGCTTCGCCATGGAACAGGGCGGCCGTGAAGGCCGGGTTGGAGGGCCAATAAGCATGCATATAGGTTGCCACGATCGAGCCTGCGCGGAACACGGCCTCGCCGGGGGCATCGTTATTTGGCCGGGTGGCCGAACGCAAGGGCGTGAGCGGCGTCGTCAGCTTCGAGTAGTGAAACGTGTGGCCGGTCATTGATCCGTGCAGGCTGTCGATCTGTTGCATGCCGAGCGCGGTGAAGCGCGTTTGCATGGTTGCATGGCCCGGCAGCAGGCCGAGCATCGGCGTTGTGGTGCCGCTCGTGTCGGTCAACTGCTCCAGCAGGTAGAGCATACCGCCGCATTCGGCGACGACCGGTTTGCCTGCCGCAGCATGTGCGCGGATCGTTGCGGCACTGCGCAGATTGCCGGCGAGCAATTCAGCATGCAGTTCGGGATAGCCGCCTGGCAGGTACAGGGCGTCGGTGTGCTCCGGCAACGCTTCATCGGCGAGCGGTGAGAAATAGTCGATGTGCGCGCCGAGTGTCTCCAGCAACGTGACGTTGGCCGGATAGATGAATGAGAACGCGGCATCACGCGCAATGGCGATGCGCTTGCCTTCCAGAAGACGCGGCGGTGCTTCTTCCATAGGCGTGCCGAATTCGACCGGCGGCGGCAATTCCGCCAGCGCGGTTTGCGCGAGCGCATCGGCGGCACGATCCAGACGTGTGTCCAGATCGTCGATCTCCGTGGCCTGATGCAGGCCGAGATGGCGATCGGGCAGCTCGATTTCGTCGTTGCCGCTGATGTGCCCACACCAGCGCAGGTCTGGCGGCAAAGCCTCTTCGAGCATTTGCGTGTGCCTTGGCGAGCCGACGCGGTTGGCGAGCACACCATAAAACGGCACTTGCGGCCTGAATTGCGCGAGGCCGAAGGCGACCGCGCCGAAGGTCTGCGCCATTGCTTTCGCCGAAATTACCGCGAGTACCGGCACGCCGAATGTGGTTGCCAGATCGGCGCTGCTCGGTGTGCCGTCGAACAGGCCCATCACACCTTCGATCAGGATCAGATCCGCTTCGGCCGCCGCCTGCGCGAGCAGGTTGCGACAGGCCGACTCGCCCACCATCCACAGATCGAGTGACAGGACCGGCGCGCCGCTGGCACGCGCCAGGATCATCGGGTCGAGAAAGTCGGGCCCGGTCTTGAATACGCGCACGCGTCGCCCCAGCCGCCGATGGTAGCGCGCCAGACCCGCGGTAATCGTGGTCTTGCCCTGGCCCGACGCGGGCGCGCTAATGAACAGGGCGGGGCACGCGGACATCGCTCAGAACTCCACGCCGCGCTGCGCTTTCACGCCTTGCTCGCGATATGGGTGCTTGACGATGCGCATTTCGGTGACGAGGTCGGCGGCTTCGATCAGCGCGTCCGGCGCGTGCCGGCCGGTCACCACCACATGCAGCATCTCTGCGCGCGCGTTCAGAACCGACAGTACTTCGTCGAGCGGCAGGTATTCGTATTTCAGCACGGTGTTCAGTTCGTCGAGGATCACCATCTGATAGTCGCCGCTTTCGATCATGCGGCGTGCTTCGTTCCACCCTTTGCGCGCGGTGGCGATGTCGGCGTCGCGATTCTGCGTGTTCCAGGTGTAGCCGTCGCCCATCGTGACGAAGTCGCAATTGGCGATCGCGCCGAGGAAGTCGCGCTCCGATGTATGCAGCGCGCCCTTGATGAATTGCACGACGCCGAGGCGCATGCCGTGCCCAAGCACGCGCACGGCCATGCCGAACGCTGCGGTGGTCTTGCCTTTGCCGGTGCCGGTATTGACGATCAGCAGACCTTTTTCGACGGTGGCGCTGGCCTGCTTTTTCTCGTGGCCCTCGCGCCGACGTTCGGTCATGCGTTGGTGTGATTCGGGGTCGGTCTTCATGGCAGGTCCTGTTCTTGAGTGTCGTTGTTTGTCTGTTCGCAGGCGGGGCGGGCGGCGGCCGATGCTATCGCGACTGTGACGCCGGCGTGTACGGATTTGTGCACCAGTAGCCGTGCGTTGGGGGTATCGGCTGCAAACGAGGCAGCTGGGGTCATTGAGCCAATTGAGGCATGAGCTGCGTCAGGTACGCCGGCCGCATCAGATTCGGCCGCCGCAGCGAGCAAGGCACACGGCTCGCAGACGCCGTCTATGCCGAGATGCTCGCGGGCGGCCGCCGACGGATCGTCCACGGATATCGCCGCAATTTGCTCGCGGCTGAACAACTTCAGCGGCAGCGCATGACGTGAGCAGAATTCGAGTAAGCCGGCTTCGTGGGCTTTGATATCGACCGAGGCTATCGTGCTGATTTCATCGAATGAATGCGAGCCGAGCGTGGCACGCACAGCCGTTTCGATTTGCTCGGCGGAACTGTGCGAACGACAACCGATGCCGACGGTTAGCGTTTTCATTGCGCTTCCACGGGGTTCGCTGCCGACACTCACGGCATCCCGCGCCAAAGCCAGCGACGCCACACCACCGATCACCACGATCGCCGGCGAGCCGAGCCCGGCGTGCGAGACCGCAGCCGAGAACTCGCCGAGCCGCGCGAGCGCATGCCGTTGCTCGGGGCGCGTAGCCGATTCGATCGCCGCGCACGGCGTATCGGCGCTCATCCCGGCTGCGAGCAATGCGTCGACGATTTCGTTCAGGCGCCGCATGCCCATGTAAATCACCAGCGTCATCCGCGTAGCGACGAGCGCGGCCCAGTCCGGCTCGCCGCTGCCGGCGCCGTGTCCGGTGACGAACACCACGCCTTGCGCGTGATCGCGATGCGTCACAGGAATGCCGATGGCCGCGGGCGCCGCAATCCCGGCGGTGATGCCGTTGATTACGTCCACGCTAATGCCGGCGGCATGTAGCGCCTGCTGTTCTTCGCCGCCACGGCCGAACACGAACGGATCGCCGCCTTTCAAACGGGCGACGCTGCGTCCCGCCTGCAGATGTTCGAGCATTTGCGCGACGATGCCGGCCTGCGGCGTCGACGGATGCCCGCCACGTTTGCCGACGTACACGATCAGCGCGTCGGCGCGCGCGAACTGCAGTACCTCGGGGTTCACCAGATCGTCGACCAGTACCACATCGGCTTGCGCCAACGCGCGGGTCGCCTTGAGCGTCATCAGTTCGACGTCGCCGGGGCCGGCGCCGATCAGCCAGGCGCGCCTCATCGCGGCGTGCATGGCGTGCGCCATGTCGTGACAAGCGGGAACGGATGCGGCTCGATGAGGCCGGAGGCGGCAGAAATTGAGGTCATACGGTGCTACAGATTACGCGCGACGAAAAACGCCGCTCGTCGCGTTTCTCTCAGGAAAACGCCAACGGCCGCGCCACGTCGTGCTTCAGCGCCTTCACATCCGTCCCTCGCGGATTCCGGCGGCCGGCAGCGTGACGTTCACTGCCTCCGCGTCTGGCCGGTATCCGGGCTGGCGGCCTCATGCGTTTTGCCTTCCCGTCCGGATTCGTCGGACAGTGGCATCAAAAACGCATGCGCGGTGCGCAAGCACCGCAGGTCGCTTACCGTTGCGGGGACAGCACAGGTTGAGCGCAGCGAGCGCGGCCTGTTTCCCGTTTAACTGCACATGCGAACGCATATGCGGGCACCAAACGCGCGCATACGATAGCACACGACAGGCCGCGCCGGCACTGTGGAAAGGCCCTGCCGCAGCCTGCGCTTCCTTGACGGCACGGGGCTCTCGGCCTAAACTCGCACGCACTTTGGTGCTTGTGTGCGCGCTCGTGCGCATGCAGTTAAACGGGAAACAGGGTGCCCACCTGCAATGGACCGGGTCAACCTGTGCTGCCCCCGCAACGGTAAGCGAAAAGCGGTGCGTTCTCCAGCGCCGCGGAGCCGGCTTCGATGTCCACGCGCAAGGCCGCGTCGGCATATAACCACTGGGCGAGAAACCACTCGTCCGGGAAGGGGAAGCGGCGCTTTCGCCAGCCCGGATACCGGCCAGACTACGAAGAACGACCATCGCGGGGATGCGGTGGCGCGTTCATGACCTCATTCCCGTTTTCTGTTTTTCTGTTGCTCCGGCAACGCCGTTATTCGTCCCCGTGTTTTGTTATTGTTGTTGCCTGCAGGGCGTGAGCCCCGTTCGCATGGCCTTATGCAGACAAAACGCGCAGGCGCCTCGGTGTGCACGAGCAACTCCTACGGATGGACCTCACGATGCAAACTCAAATGCGCAAGATTCCCGTCACCATCGTCACGGGCTTTCTCGGTAGCGGCAAGACCACGCTGCTGCGGCACATTCTTCAGCATGCGAGCGGCAAGCGCATCGCGGTGATCGTCAACGAGTTCGGCGAACTCGGCATCGACGGGGAAATCCTCAAGGGTTGCGGCATCGGCTGCGATGAAAACGGCGTCGAGACCGAAGGGCAACTTTATGAACTCGCGAACGGCTGCCTGTGCTGCACCGTGCAGGAAGAGTTTTTCCCGGTAATGGAAAAACTGGTCGAGCGCCGTGAGCAGATCGATCACGTGCTGATCGAGACGTCGGGTCTCGCATTGCCGAAGCCGCTGGTGCAGGCGTTCAACTGGCCGCAGATCAAGAACAGCTTTACCGTCGACGCAGTCGTCACCGTGGTTGACGGCCCGGCCGCGGCGAGCGGCCAGTTCGCCGACAACCCGGTCGCCGTGGATGCGCAACGCAAGGCCGATCCGAATCTCGATCACGAATCTCCGCTGCACGAATTGTTTGAAGATCAATTGTCGGCGGCTGATCTGGTGATTCTGAACAAAACGGATTTGCTCGACGAAGCGCAGCAGGCTTCTGTCGAGGCCACCATCCGCGAAGAAATTCCACCGCAAGTGAAGATCGTGCGCGCGCAGATGGGTCAACTTGACCTGCATACGCTGTTGGGCCTCGAAGCGGCGTCGGAAGAAACGATTCATCTGCGCCACGACCATCACGGTTCGGCCGAAGACGCCGATCACCACCACGACGAGTTCGATTCGGTGGTGGTGCACGCGAATGTTTCGTCACGCGAAGCTGTGATCGCCGCGTTGCAGGGCCTAGTCGAAACGAACACGATTTACCGCGTGAAAGGGTTCGCGGCGTTGCCGGGCGCGGCGATGCGCCTTGTGATCCAGGGCGTGGGCCGTCGTTTCGATAGTTACTTCGACCGGCGCTGGCAAGCGGGTGAAGCGAGTGAGGGAGGCGAAGGCCAGCAAAGCCGCTTCGTGCTGATCGGTGAAGACCTGGACCAGGCCACACTGCAAAAGGCATTCGACGCCGCGTTGGGCGCCGTGGTGAGCGCCCAGCCGCAACAGGCGTAACCGGTCATGCATCTGCTGCGCACCACGCCGGGCGGTTTTGTCGACGATACACAGGGCGTGATCCGAATCGATCAGCAGCCCGCAGACATCGTGGTGCTCAGTTCCGCGGATACCACGCTGTCATTGCTCGCGAGCGTGTTTCCTCGTCTGGGCGAGGGTTTTCCGAGCGTGCGGCTTGCGAACGTCACGTATCTGCGGCAGCCGGCTTCGGTCGATTTCTATGTCGAAGACGTGCTGCAGCATGCGCGTGTCGTGGTGGTCGACCATCTCGGTGGCGAGGCGTACTGGCCGTACGGCATCGAACAGGTAGTCGCCCTCGCCGAGCGCAAGCAGCAGACGCTCGCGATGTTCTCCGGCGATCTGCAGGAAGACCCGAATCTGCTCGCGCGCAGCACCGCCGACGCCGATCTGTGCCATCAACTATGGCGCTATCTGCGTGAAGGCGGGCCGCAGAATGCCGAGGCGTTCCTGCGCTTTATCGCGTACCGCTCGCTTGGTTGGGGACGCGAGCCTGCGTTGCCGCGCGCGTTGCCTGCCGCGACGCTCTACCATCCCGAACGCGACACGCCGACCATTGCCGACTGGCAGGCGCGCTGGGGGGAGGGCGCGCCGGTCGCCGCGATTCTGTTCTACAAGGCGCATCTGCAGGCGGCCAACACAGCGGTGTTCGACGCCCTGATTGATGCGCTCGAAGCACAAGGCCTGAATCCGTTGCCGATCGCGATTACCTCGCTTAAAGATGCGATGAGCCGCGACGTCGTTCAGCAGCTGTGCGCGCAACATAATGTCGCGCTGGTACTGAATACAACCGCATTCGCCGCTTCTGCGATCGACGATCCCGAGCCGCTTGCGCTCGCCGGCGACGCGCCGGTGCTGCAGGTGATCCTGAGCGGCGGCAATCGCGAGGATTGGCTCAAGGACAATCAGGGCCTCAACTCGCGCGATATCGCCATGCATATTGCGCTGCCTGAAGTGGACGGCCGCATCATCACGCGGGCGATCAGCTTCAAGGGCCTCGCCTATCGTTGTCCGCACACCGAGGTCGATGTGGTCCGCTACCAACCGGACCTTGAACGCGTCGGTTTTCTGGCCGAACTGAGCCGCCGCTGGT
This sequence comes from Burkholderia sp. OK233, assembly GCF_900230185.1. Lineage (GTDB taxonomy): Bacteria > Pseudomonadota > Gammaproteobacteria > Burkholderiales > Burkholderiaceae > Paraburkholderia. The sequence continues at coordinate 4,190,237 of NZ_OCSR01000002.1, read as the reverse complement.
GCCGTCTGCGCACGCTCGAAAACGCGGACAAGAAACTCGCACTGATTCTCGCGAACTATCCGATGAGCGAAGGGCGCATCGGCAATGGCGTGGGACTCGATACGCCGGCCTCGGTGGTCGGCATTCTGACCCTGTTGCGCGGTGAGGGATACCGCCTGGCCGAGCTGCCCGCCGATGGCGACGCGCTGTTGAACAAACTGACCGAAGGCGTCACCAACGATCCGGTCGTGCGCGACTTGCGGCCTGCGTTGCAAAGCTTCGCGCTCGACGATTACCTTTTGTACTTCAACGCGTTGCCGGCGGAAGCTCGCGATGCGCTGAACGCGCGTTGGGGCTCACCCGAGCAGGATCCGACGCTGCGGCGTGGCCGTTTCATGATCGCGGGCTGGCGCTGCGGGCAGGTGTTCGTCGGGATTCAGCCGTCGCGTTCGCGCGAGCAGGGCGATTACGCGAGCTATCATGACGCTGAACTCGTGCCGCCGCACGCCTATCTGGCGTTCTATTTCTGGCTGCGCCATCAGTTCGGCGTCGACGCAGTCGTGCATGTCGGCAAGCACGGCAATCTCGAATGGCTGCCGGGCAAGAGCGTCGCGTTGAGCGATGCCTGCTGGCCCGATCTGATTCTCGGTCCGATGCCGCATCTGTATCCATTCATCGTCAACGATCCGGGCGAGGGCAGTCAGGCCAAGCGTCGCGCGCAGGCCGTCATCATCGATCACTTGATGCCCCCGCTCACGCGCGCCGAAAGTTACGGGCCGTTGCAGGACCTCGAGCGCCAGGTCGACGAATACTATGAAGCACTGATGGTCGATCCGCGCCGCTCGAAGCTGTTGAGGCGCACCATTCTTGCGACCATCGTCGAGCATAAGCTGCATGACGAGCTGAGTCTTGCGGAGCCGAACGGTCAGGACGATGAAGATGCGCTGTTGACGCGCGTCGATGCGTGGCTGTGCGAGTTGAAGGAGGCGCAGATTCGCGATGGTTTGCATACGTTCGGACAATCGCCTGAAGGTGTGCAGCGGCGCGATACGTTGCTGGCTTTGGGACGCTTTCCGGTCGGCGATGGCCAGGGCGGCAAGGCTGGTTTGATCGATGCGTTGGCGCGTGATCTGCAGATGGACCACCTGTTCGACCCGCTGTCAGTGGATTGGTCGGCGGTGTGGGATGGTCCGCGTCCTGGCGCATTGCAGTGTGTGAGCGATGCGCCCTGGCGGCACTGTGGCGATACGCGCGAGCGTCTGGAACTGCTGGCGGCTGAGATGTTGCGCGAAGTGTGCGGCGATGAAACGTCCGATGTGGCGCCCGCAGGCGGGGCCTTGCCGCAAGCCGAACGTGTGATCGAACGCTTGCGCAACGACGTGCTGCCGCGGCTCGACGCCTGCGGTCCGCAGGAAATGCTGCATCTGAAGCGCGGCCTTGAAGGGCGCTTCGTGCCGCCGGGGCCGAGCGGTTCGCCGTCGCGTGGACGACCCGACGTGCTGCCCACCGGCCGCAACTTCTATTCGGTCGATACGCGCGCGGTTCCGACTCAGGCCGCATGGTCGCTTGGTTTGAAATCCGCGCAGCAGTTGATCGAACGGCACTTGCAGGAGAAAGGCGACTATCCGCGCGCGATCGGTCTCTCGGTATGGGGCACCGCGACCATGCGCACCGGTGGCGACGATATCGCCCAGGTACTCGCTTTACTCGGCGTGCGGCCGAAGTGGGCCCCAGGTAGTCATCGCGTGACCGACTTCGAGATCATGCCGATCGAGGCCTTCGACCGGCCGCGTATCGACGTTACGTTGCGCGTATCCGGCTTTTTCCGCGATGCCTTCGCGAATGTGATGCATCTGTTCGACGCCGCCGTGCAGGCCGTGGCCGAACTCGACGAGCCCGAGGATCTGAACCCGATCCGCGCGCGCGTGCTGCGCGAACGCGACGCGCTGATTGCGCGCGGCATGGACGCCGCCGAGGCGCGCAAGCGCGCCGGCTGGCGCGTGTTCAGCGCGCGGCCCGGCGCGTATGGCGCGGGTCTGCAGGACATGATCGACTCGCAGCAATGGCAAACCGACGCCGATCTCGCGAACGCCTATCAGGCGTGGGGCGGTTACGCCTACACGCAGAAAGGCGCCGGCGAAGAAGCGCGCCAGGCATTCGGCACACGTCTTGCCGCGATGGACGTCGTGCTGCAGAACCAGGACAACCGCGAGCACGACCTGCTCGATTCGAACGATTACTACCAGTTTCAGGGTGGCATGGTCGCGGCGGTGCGGCATCTGGCGGGCAATCAGCCGCAGATCTATCACGCCGATCACAGCAATCCGGCCGCGCCACGTGTGCGCACGCTGCATGAAGAGATCGCGCGTGTGGTCCGCTCGCGGGTCGTCAATCCGAAATGGCTCGATGGCGTGAAACGCCATGGCTACAAGGGCGCCGCCGAAATCGCGGCGACGGTCGACTACCTCTACGGCTACGACGCAACCGCGCGCGTGATCGCCGATCATCAATATGCGCTTGTCACCGATGCTTACCTGAACGACGCCGACACACGCGGGTTCTTGCAACGGCACAATCCGCACGCCATGCATTCGATCTGCGAGCGTCTGCTCGAAGCGATGCAGCGCGGTCTGTGGCAGGCGCCCGGCGACTATCGCGCGCAAGTCGAACAGCATCTGCTCGCGAGCGAGCAGCAGATTGAAGGAATGGAAACATGAACGCAGCGACCCAACGGCCCACTTTTCCCTTTGCTGCGCTGATCGGCCAGACGCCATTGCAGCAAGCGCTCCTGCTGGCTGCGATCGATCCGGGTCTGGGCGGCGTGCTGGTGAGCGGGCCGCGCGGTACGGCGAAATCGACCGCGGCGCGCGCGCTCGCCGAGCTGTTGCCGGAAGGGCAGCTGGTGAATTTGCCGCTCGGCGCGAGTGAAGACCGTCTGATCGGCACGCTCGATATCGAAACCGTGCTGCGCGACGGATCGGTGCGTTTTTCGCCTGGCCTGCTCGCGAAAGCGCATCGCGGCGTGCTGTATGTCGATGAAGTGAATCTGTTGCCCGATGCGCTTGTCGATGCGTTACTCGATGCGGCTGCCAGTGGCATAAATACCGTCGAACGCGATGGCGTCTCGCATAGTCACGATGCGAGCTTCGTGCTGATTGGCACGATGAATCCGGAAGAAGGCGAGTTGCGGCCGCAACTGATCGATCGATTTGGTTTGATGGTCGGGTTGCAGAACTGTTTTGAGCCGCGGGTGCGTCAGCAGATCGTCAAGGCACGTCTGGCGTTCGATCTCGATCCGCAGGGTTTTCGTGCCGGCTATACGCAGCAACAGGAAACGTATGTTCAGCGGATTCATGCGGCACGTGATGCGCTGCCGCAACTCGACTTCGACGACGCCGTGCATGCGCATGTCAGTACGCTGTGCATCGACGCGGCGGTCGATGGGCTGCGTGCCGATCTCGTGATGCTGCGTGCGGCGCGAGCATTGGCGGCGCTGGAGCAGGCGGCTGCAGTGACGACGGGGCATGTCGAACGGGTCGCTGAGTCGGTGCTGATGCATCGGCGCCACGATCGCGAGACGCGTGCAGGGGATGACGCACGTGAGCACGAAGCGCCGCGGCAGGCTGCTGACGATGCGGATGCCGCGTCTTCCTGGCAATCTTCTCAAGATTCAGCGCCGGGCACCGCTGCCGGCGATAGCGATTGGGGTTATTTGCCGCCACAGCCCGCGGGCGTCACGCAGGTCAAAGGCGTCATTCCGCTCAACGCAAAAAAACGCTGAGCCATCGGAAGGGCGCCGCCGCTGACTCGCGCAGCGGTTTTCGATGGCGGCAAGGTGCCGGCGCAGGGCCGCGCAGCCGCTTGCAAGGCGCGCCGGGCAAGCGCATTGCATGGCTGCCGACGCTCGTCGCAATGCGTCAGGACACCCTGCGCGCCGAGCATCTGCGCTTCGCGCGAGAGGCGCCTCGGGGCGGGGTGCTGCATTGCTTCGTGCTCGATTGCTCGGGTTCCATGCTTGGCGGGCAACGCCTCGCGCTCGCCAAGGGCCTGCTGATCGCGTTGTTCGATCGTGCAAGCGCCTCTCGTGCCGAGGCGGCGCTGGTGTGTTTTGGCGGTGCCGGAGCCGATCTGCGTTTTGGTCCGGCTGTGCCGCGCTGGTGGAATGAGCGGTGGTTAAGACCGGTGGGCGGGGGCGGTGGGACACCGCTGGCGTCCGGCGTACGTCAGGCTGCTCAGGTCCTGGAGCGCAGCGCCCGACGCAAGCCCGCGCAGCAGCGCTGGCTGTGGATCCTGACCGACGGCCGCAGTGGCGATCAGCCGGCGCGGCCGCGCCATGCGGACGAGGTGGTATTCGTCGACTTCGAGCGAGCGGTGATACGGCTGGGCCGTTGCCAGATGCTTGCCGATGCATGGGGCGCGGCGCTGTTCACGCCGGACGAACTGATCGCCTGAGTCTGAGCGACAGGCGAGACGTGCGGCGCGTTTTCGTGCGCTTATTTCAAACCGTTGGACCAGTACTGCACATCGTCCTGGCGGTCGAATACGAAGACTTTCATCGCCATCTGCTGCGCTGCGTCGAGTTGATCGAGTTCGAGGCCGTGGGTCGACGGCTCTCCCGGCGCACTGCCTTTCTGCACGTTGCGGATGACCGCGGTGGTTTCGATCCCGGTTTGCATCTCCGCCGATTTGAGGAAGAAGGCGATGCGCAGTCGTTCGCCGACTGCACCTAGCGTCCACGAAGCGGCCAGCGACATACCGAGTGCGCTGATGCTTTTGGCGAGGCCCAGACCGTCATATGAGTCGCCAGTTTCGCCGATGCCGAAGCGCACCGCGAGGTGCGCGTGGACGCGAATCGACTTGCGTTCGCGCAGGCGACGGATCACGCCGGGTTTTGATAGCACCATGTAGTCGAAGGGGGCGCGGCACACGGCCTCGACCGTGCAGACGAAACGAAACACGGCGTGACTCGCTATGGCGACGATCTCGATGTTTTCACCGAGGCGTAGCGGGAGGATGCGGCCATCTTGCAGTGGCGGCGTGACGAAGAGCGCGTGGTTGGGCGCGAAGCCGATGATGCGGCATGGATGCATCGGGGCGCCGCTGCCGAGCTGGGACCGCACGCCGATTAATGCACCTATCGTCAGGTGCATGTCTTTTAGTGTGAGATTGCCGGCGGTGTCGGCGGTGTCGGCGGGGTGGTCGGCTTGGGATTCCGGTTGTGACGCCTTTTCCAACAGGTCGCCGCGGTGCGGGTGGAAGTTGTCGAAGAGGAATTTGCGCTCGTCCGTGGTCGCCAGGATGGTGCCGCCGGCGAAGAGGAGTGAGCCATCGGAGTCTGCAATCGGCCAGTCGAGAGGGGTGCCTACCGGCACTGCTTCCAGAGTCAACGACGGTGTTGGGGCCTCGGTTTGAGCTTCGGCTTGGGCTTCTGTCTGGTTTTCCATGGTCGGCGGCTAAATATGTGGCGGGATTACTTGTTTACGGCTGTGCTGGGCGGGAGCTTTAGGGAAAGTCTGCAAAAGTCCTGGCATTGACGTGAGCGTGGACTATCCTGGGAGCAGGAGAATTTAAGGGGTGACGTGATGGCACAACTTGGCCTTGGTCTGGATCTGTCAACGAAACGCACGCGCAAGCGGGAATTTCTCGAAGAGATGAGGCGCGTGGTGCCGTGGTCGAAGCTGATTGCCCTGATTGAGCCGCACTATCCGAAGGGTAAAACCGGACGGCCGCCATTTCCGATTGCCACGATGCTGCAGATTCACTTTATGCAGCAGTGGTTTGGTTTGTCCGACCCGGCGATGGAAGAAGCGCTCTATGACGTACCGCTGTATCGCGACTTTGCGGGGCTTGACGACGGCATGACGCGATTGCCCGACGAGAGCACGATCCTCCGGTTCCGTCACCTGCTCGAAGCGCACGGCCTGGCCGTGCAGATGCTCGCGCTGGTCAATGAGATCCTGAGCGGGAAAGGTCTGATGCTCAAGGCCGGGTCGGTAGTCGACGCCACATTGATTTCTGCGCCCAACTCGACGAAGAACGCCTCAGGTACGCGGGACCCGGAAATGCACCAGACGAAGAAGGGAAACCAATGGTACTTCGGGATGAAAGCGCATATCGGCGTGGACGCGGAATCTGGCCTGGTTCACACGGTCATCGGTACAGCTGCCAACGCTCAGGACATCAATACAGCCGAAGCGTTGCTACACGGCGAAGAGGCGGATGTGTACGCTGATGCCGGATATCAGGGTATTCAAAAGCGATGTGCGGGCGGTTCAGTGCGCTGGCATGTGGCGATGGGACCAGGCAAGCGCAGAAAACTGGACCTGAGTGATCGTCTGGACGCGATATTCGATCAGATCGAACGTCTGAAAGCCGGTATCCGTGCCAAGGTGGAACATCCATTCCGGATCATCAAGCGCCAGTTTGGCTATACGAAGACACGGTACCGTGGCCTGATGAAGAACACTGCCCAGATCACGACGCTGTTTGCGCTGGGTAACCTGTGGATGGCGCGTAAGGCACTGCGCAGAGCGTGAAACACGCGGGCGCAGACGCCATGAGTCTCGGCAAGCGCGCGTCGCCACGGTTCGAATAAAACGGTGATCGAGGTCCCAGCATCTTCGCCGCCACCGCAACGCGGGCCGCAAACCGCGCGACGTGCAGGAAACGGGTTGTGCAGACCTTCCTTAGGGGTTGTTTGTCTAGGGACTGTGGTTTTGCTTGATTTGTTAGTGGTCTATTGGCGTTGCCCCTGTGCGGGGCGGCACTTACTTTCTTTGCCGCCGCAAAGAAAGCTAAGCAAAGAAAGCGGCTCAAACCGCCAATGCTAAGCGGGGGCCGTGGTCTGCAAAGGGTAGTGGTGCATCTGGAATCTGTGTTCGTGCACCTGCATGCGCCAGTGACAAGGGCGTCATACTTCCGGCGGCGCTGCGCGCGCCGAAGAGTAGTTCATAACGCCACTCCCCCTCGGTTGCGCTTCTTGTGGTGTGAGTTCACTCGTTAGTATTGGTGGCTCTCGCTTGCAAAAAATTGCGATCACTGCTATCGCTCGAAAATTAGCTTGGATACCTAAGTATTTTTCTGGCGTCATGAACAGGGGTTGTTCGAGTACCTCTCAACTTTTTGAAAATAATTGCACAAGGGGGATTGACGACATGCCGACCGTTCTCCATAATCTCGTTTCTCTGCTGCTGATGCAGCGACGCAGAACGAAGCGGTGCCGGGTGGTTGAGGTTGATGCCTCGCGGTGCAGGTTCGGTAGTGAATGCGGACTCGATCTTTAAAAATTAACAGCCGATAAGTGTGGGCGCTTGATGCGCGACGCGCAGTGGACTCTTCGGGGTTTGCTGGAAGCGAAAGTATCAAGTCTCACACTAGTATTAAAGGAAGGTTTTCCTGCCGGGGTGGATTCACGCCGGCGGGATGATCATTCGTCAGTACGTTGAGTGAGCGACCGGTTTCGAAAGAGACCGAAAAACAGTAACAGGTTTGAACTGAAGAGTTTGATCCTGGCTCAGATTGAACGCTGGCGGCATGCCTTACACATGCAAGTCGAACGGCAGCACGGGGGCAACCCTGGTGGCGAGTGGCGAACGGGTGAGTAATACATCGGAACGTGTCCTGTAGTGGGGGATAGCCCGGCGAAAGCCGGATTAATACCGCATACGCTCTACGGAGGAAAGGGGGGGATCTTAGGACCTCCCGCTACAGGGGCGGCCGATGGCAGATTAGCTAGTTGGTGGGGTAAAGGCCTACCAAGGCGACGATCTGTAGCTGGTCTGAGAGGACGACCAGCCACACTGGGACTGAGACACGGCCCAGACTCCTACGGGAGGCAGCAGTGGGGAATTTTGGACAATGGGGGAAACCCTGATCCAGCAATGCCGCGTGTGTGAAGAAGGCCTTCGGGTTGTAAAGCACTTTTGTCCGGAAAGAAAACCTCTGCCCTAATATGGCGGGGGGATGACGGTACCGGAAGAATAAGCACCGGCTAACTACGTGCCAGCAGCCGCGGTAATACGTAGGGTGCAAGCGTTAATCGGAATTACTGGGCGTAAAGCGTGCGCAGGCGGTCCGCTAAGACAGATGTGAAATCCCCGGGCTTAACCTGGGAACTGCATTTGTGACTGGCGGGCTAGAGTATGGCAGAGGGGGGTAGAATTCCACGTGTAGCAGTGAAATGCGTAGAGATGTGGAGGAATACCGATGGCGAAGGCAGCCCCCTGGGCCAATACTGACGCTCATGCACGAAAGCGTGGGGAGCAAACAGGATTAGATACCCTGGTAGTCCACGCCCTAAACGATGTCAACTAGTTGTTGGGGATTCATTTCCTTAGTAACGTAGCTAACGCGTGAAGTTGACCGCCTGGGGAGTACGGTCGCAAGATTAAAACTCAAAGGAATTGACGGGGACCCGCACAAGCGGTGGATGATGTGGATTAATTCGATGCAACGCGAAAAACCTTACCTACCCTTGACATGTATGGAACCTGGCTGAGAGGTCGGGGTGCCCGAAAGGGAGCCATAACACAGGTGCTGCATGGCTGTCGTCAGCTCGTGTCGTGAGATGTTGGGTTAAGTCCCGCAACGAGCGCAACCCTTGTCCCTAGTTGCTACGCAAGAGCACTCTAGGGAGACTGCCGGTGACAAACCGGAGGAAGGTGGGGATGACGTCAAGTCCTCATGGCCCTTATGGGTAGGGCTTCACACGTCATACAATGGTCGGAACAGAGGGTCGCCAACCCGCGAGGGGGAGCCAATCCCAGAAAACCGATCGTAGTCCGGATCGCACTCTGCAACTCGAGTGCGTGAAGCTGGAATCGCTAGTAATCGCGGATCAGCATGCCGCGGTGAATACGTTCCCGGGTCTTGTACACACCGCCCGTCACACCATGGGAGTGGGTTTTACCAGAAGTGGCTAGTCTAACCGCAAGGAGGACGGTCACCACGGTAGGATTCATGACTGGGGTGAAGTCGTAACAAGGTAGCCGTATCGGAAGGTGCGGCTGGATCACCTCCTTTCTCGAGCTAACGTGTCAATGCGTTGAGCGCTCACGCTTATCGGCTGTGAAATTAAGACAGATACGCAGACAGACTCAGGGGTCTGTAGCTCAGTTGGTTAGAGCACCGTCTTGATAAGGCGGGGGTCGATGGTTCGAATCCATCCAGACCCACCACTGTTTCTGCGGTGGCTGCAGCTAACCGGTGAAGACCCCGGGCCTATCAGATTGCGTTATCTGTATGACTGGGGGATTAGCTCAGCTGGGAGAGCACCTGCTTTGCAAGCAGGGGGTCGTCGGTTCGATCCCGTCATCCTCCACCAATCTTCAATGCCTAGCGTTCGGTTCCGGGTTTCCGGGATTAACCGAGCTTTATGCATTGGCGATTGAGCCAGTCAGAGTGATATGAAGCAGAGCTTTATATCGGCTGTCGTTCTTTAACAATCAGGAAGAAGTAGTAAAGAGATTCACGAAAGCATATCTAGAGATGGGTGTGTGAGTAGGTGAATCAGGGTTGTGATTGTATCAATGTATGAAAAGGTGATCGAAAGATTGCCTTGGAATACGGCGCAACACGAATACTCAACCTGTAGCGATTGTGAGAAGCGCTGCCTTCCCAGTGGAGGCGGTGTGAGACACACCCGTTATAGGGTCAAGCGAACAAGTGCATGTGGTGGATGCCTTGGCGATCACAGGCGATGAAGGACGCGGTAGCCTGCGAAAAGCGACGGGGAGCTGGCAAACGAGCTTTGATCCGTCGATGTCCGAATGGGGAAACCCACCTCTTTTGAGGTATCCGTGACTGAATACATAGGTCACGTGAAGCGAACGCGGTGAACTGAAACATCTAAGTAACCGCAGGAAAAGAAATCAACCGAGATTCCCAGAGTAGTGGCGAGCGAAATGGGATCAGCCTGTACTCTTTATCTTCATTGTTAGTCGAAGGCTCTGGAAAGTGCCGCCATAGCAGGTGATAGCCCTGTAGACGAAAACAGCGAGGAAGAACTGGGTGTACGACAAGTAGGGCGGGACACGTGAAATCCTGTCTGAAGATGGGGGGACCATCCTCCAAGGCTAAATACTCGTGATCGACCGATAGTGAACCAGTACCGTGAGGGAAAGGCGAAAAGAACCCCGGGAGGGGAGTGAAATAGATCCTGAAACCGCATGCATACAAACAGTAGGAGCCTCGCAAGGGGTGACTGCGTACCTTTTGTATAATGGGTCAGCGACTTACATTCAGTGGCAAGCTTAACCGATTAGGGCAGGCGTAGCGAAAGCGAGTCCGAACAGGGCGATTCAGTCGCTGGGTGTAGACCCGAAACCAGGTGATCTATCCATGGCCAGGATGAAGGTGCGGTAACACGTACTGGAGGTCCGAACCCACTAACGTTGAAAAGTTAGGGGATGAGCTGTGGATAGGGGTGAAAGGCTAAACAAACCTGGAAATAGCTGGTTCTCTCCGAAAACTATTTAGGTAGTGCCTCGTGTATCACCTTCGGGGGTAGAGCACTGTCATGGTTGTGGGGTCCATTGCGGATTACTACGCCATAGCAAACTCCGAATACCGAAGAGTGCAATCACGGGAGACAGACATCGGGTGCTAACGTCCGGTGTCAAGAGGGAAACAACCCAGACCGCCAGCTAAGGTCCCCAAATATTGCTAAGTGGGAAACGAAGTGGGAAGGCTAAAACAGTCAGGAGGTTGGCTTAGAAGCAGCCATCCTTTAAAGAAAGCGTAATAGCTCACTGATCGAGTCGTCCTGCGCGGAAGATGTAACGGGGCTAAGCAATATACCGAAGCTGCGGATGCACATTAATGTGCATGGTAGGAGAGCGTTCCGTAAGCCTGCGAAGGTGCATTGAAAAGTGCGCTGGAGGTATCGGAAGTGCGAATGCTGACATGAGTAGCGATAAAGGGGGTGAAAGGCCCCCTCGCCGTAAGCCCAAGGTTTCCTACGCAACGTTCATCGGCGTAGGGTGAGTCGGCCCCTAAGGCGAGGCAGAAATGCGTAGCTGATGGGAAGCAGGTTAATATTCCTGCACCATTGTTAAATGCGATGGGGGGACGGATCGCGGAAGGTTGTCCGGGTGTTGGAAGTCCCGGTTCCTGTGTTGGAGAAGGCGCTTAGGCAAATCCGGGCGCGGAATTCAAGGGCATGGGACGAGCCGCTTAGGCGGTGAAGCAACTGGAAGTGGTTCCAAGAAAAGCCTCTAAGCTTCAGTTTAACAAGACCGTACCGCAAACCGACACAGGTGGGCGAGATGAGTATTCTAAGGCGCTTGAGAGAACTCGGGAGAAGGAACTCGGCAAATTGGTACCGTAACTTCGGGATAAGGTACGCCCCTGTAGCTTGACTGGCCTGCGCCAGGAGGGTGAAGGGGTTGCAATAAACTGGTGGCTGCGACTGTTTAATAAAAACACAGCACTCTGCAAACACGAAAGTGGACGTATAGGGTGTGACGCCTGCCCGGTGCCGGAAGATTAAATGATGGGGTGCAAGCTCTTGATTGAAGTCCCGGTAAACGGCGGCCGTAACTATAACGGTCCTAAGGTAGCGAAATTCCTTGTCGGGTAAGTTCCGACCTGCACGAATGGCGTAACGATGGCCACACTGTCTCCTCCCGAGACTCAGCGAAGTTGAAGTGTTTGTGATGATGCAATCTCCCCGCGGCTAGACGGAAAGACCCCATGAACCTTTACTGTAGCTTTGCATTGGACTTTGAACCGATCTGTGTAGGATAGGTGGGAGGCTATGAAGCGTGGACGCCAGTCTGCGTGGAGCCGTCCTTGAAATACCACCCTGGTTTGTTTGAGGTTCTAACCTTGGTCCGTTATCCGGACTGGGGACAGTGCATGGTAGGCAGTTTGACTGGGGCGGTCTCCTCCCAAAGTGTAACGGAGGAGTACGAAGGTACGCTAGGTACGGTCGGAAATCGTGCTGATAGTGCAATGGCATAAGCGTGCTTAACTGCGAGACCGACAAGTCGAGCAGGTGCGAAAGCAGGTCATAGTGATCCGGTGGTTCTGTATGGAAGGGCCATCGCTCAACGGATAAAAGGTACTCTGGGGATAACAGGCTGATACCGCCCAAGAGTTCATATCGACGGCGGTGTTTGGCACCTCGATGTCGGCTCATCTCATCCTGGGGCTGTAGCCGGTCCCAAGGGTATGGCTGTTCGCCATTTAAAGAGGTACGTGAGCTGGGTTTAAAACGTCGTGAGACAGTTTGGTCCCTATCTGCCGTGGGCGCTGGATATTTGAAGGGGGCTGCTCCTAGTACGAGAGGACCGGAGTGGACGAACCTCTGGTGTACCGGTTGTCACGCCAGTGGCATCGCCGGGTAGCTATGTTCGGAAGAGATAACCGCTGAAAGCATCTAAGCGGGAAACTCGCCTTAAGATGAGATATCCCCGGGGCTTCGAGCCCCTTGAAGGGTCGTTCAAGACCAGGACGTTGATAGGTCAGGTGTGGAAGCGCAGTAATGCGTTAAGCTAACTGATACTAATTGCCCGTAAGGCTTGATCCTATAACCGGTGTGTCTTGCACACGCCATGGTTGAGATCAGTGTTGTGCCTGAAACAACACAGCCCGAGCTTTGCTTGAAAAGCTCCTCTGGTGAGCATCACCAGAAACTACTTCTTCCCGATTGGTTGTGTTGGCCCGGGGTTTAAACCCCACCCAGCACGACAACAAGTCATGCCTGATGACCATAGCGAGTCGGTCCCACCCCTTCCCATCCCGAACAGGACCGTGAAACGACTCCACGCCGATGATAGTGCGGATTCCCGTGTGAAAGTAGGTAATCGTCAGGCTCCCCAGCAGCATCAGAAACCCCACCCCACAACGGTGGGGTTTCTGCGTTTACCGGCCAGAAAAGCAGGCATCTCACTCCTTCCCGATCCGCAGCGCGTTCGCGTAACCCGTCAGTTCCAGATAAGCACGTCCGACGTCCACGCCATCGCGGCTCACCCGCGCGGCACCTTCCCAATACACTGCGCCGGTCGATTGGCGGGAATCGAGTTCCTGATCATCCATCAACGGATCGAGGCGCCACGTAAGGGCGCCGGTTTTGACCATCATCGAAACGGGATACGACGTGTTCGTGCGCGGCGAGCGCCATGTACGAACCGGCGTGAAGTCGACCTGATCACGGCCGAACGTCGTCACCTGACCGTCGCGATTTCTCAGTGCAGCATGTGCCCACACTGCGTGTCCATCGCGACTGCGGACCTTGAAAGCCATCAACGCCGAACCATCCGTCAGGTTGGCGCCGAGCCAATCCCATCCGACTGCATCGGTATCGAGCAGCGTGCTCGACCATTCATGATCGAGCCATGCCGTGCCGGTAACGGCCGTTTTGCCCGTCGATTTATTGCCTGCCGCGGCCGGTCGAACGACGCTGCCGGATACGCGCAATTGTGGCTCGCTGTAGTAATAGCTCGCCTGTTCAGGGCGCGGACCTTTGCGAGAGTAGCCGCCTTCGCCCTGCACCAAAGGCGCTTGTGTCGGTGTCAGCGCGAGGTGCAGCGCGAATCCGTTCGCGTCCACTTTAACGTCGTAGTGGCCGTCGCCGGCACGGACGATTTTCCAGGCATCGAGTTTGACGTCGGTATTGTCCGGCTTCGCATACGCCAGCCCGAAGCCCTGACGGGCAATGCGCTGATCGTGCGCAAGATGACCGAGCGTGGGATCGCTCAACGCGGCATGGGCAATGATCAATTGCGACGGTGCGAACGCACTCGGATCGGCGCGATCATGGCCAGTTGCCGAGCGAAAGAAGGTGATCTGGAAACCGAGCGGTTGATTGTCCGGTGTAGTGAGCCAGCCTGTCGCGTACCACCATTCGGTGCGAAAAGCCGCATGTGCGCCGGAGTCTTGCGGAAGGACAATCGGACGGCCTGGTGTGACTGCCGCAAACTCGGATGCCGCGGCGAATGTGGATCCGGTAGCCACAAAGCCCATGCAAAGCAACGCTGCACGAACTATAGCGTTCAGTGGCCGCACACTCGCAACGCGGGGCAGCGCTGTTGGCGATTTGCATGGCCTGGCGCGCGTCAGCCAAAAGCGACCCGTCAGGCAAGAGCAGCTCGTCAGGCAAATACGGACCACCCGACAAAAACGACTCGCCGTCCCATACACCGATTCTCGCTCCCCCTCACGCGGCAAGCACTTCATCACCAATCCTCCTTCACCGCGCGCACCGCATCCACCGATACCGCGCCTCGTCCCGCAATCACCGCCGTCGAACACGACGAAGCCAGCATCACCAGCGCAACCGTGCCGAGCACGGCCCATGGAACGTGCAGCGACATGCTCCAGTGAAACGACTGCGGATTGACGACGAACACCAGGATCAGACTGATCGCGAATCCAAGAACGAAGCCCATCGCGATCCCGCAAGCGGTGAGCATCCCGCCTTCGAGTGCAAGAATCGCGAGAACCTGCGAGCGGGTCACGCCGACATGCCGCAGCATGCCGAACTCACGAGCTCGCGCGAGTGTTTGCGCGGAAAACGTCGCCGCGACGCCGAACAGGCCGATTACGATCGCGACGCCCTCGAGAAGATACGTGACGGCAAAACTTCGATCGAAAATAACCAGCGTACGCGCACGGATTTCACCCGGTTGCGACAGGCTCAGCGATGCCCCGAAGGGCAGCGCACGCAGGCCGGCCATCACGCGTTCGACGCTCATCCCAGGTTGAACGGTGACAGCAACATCCGTCGCGCCGGTGTCGTCGGTCAGACGCCGGTAATCCGAAATCCGTATCTGGATCGCGCCGGTCTGACGCACGTAATCGCGCCATACGCCGGCTACAACGAACACGTGACCGCGCTCGCCGAGCGGTAACTGCAAGCGCTGACCAAGCTTGTATCCGTACAGATCGATCATTGCTTCGGATACCCAAACAGGTGTTTCGCCCTCACGCAACGCGGAAGGAGGTAGCACTGGCCCGGTCATCTGCAGATTCGCGCCCGGATCGGCGGCGTCGATTTCACGTGCGAGCACGGCGACGTCTGGCCGTGCAGGGGCGAGCGTGAGATGCGAGGTGCGGGCAAACGCTGCAGTTTTGATGCCGGGTACGGTGCTCAGCAGAGTCTGTTCGTCGGGGCGCAAGCCACCGGTGTCGCCGTTCGGCGCCACGCGAACGTACAGATCGGCCGAGAGCAGGTGGCCCAGCCAGTCTTCGACAGAAACACGGAAGCTGGCCACCATGATCGCCATCGCGACGATCAGCGCGAAGCTCGACAGCACGCCGCCCATCGCGATCGATGCATGGCCCGGAGCATTCGCGAGACGCGCCAATGCCAACGTGCTCGCCGCGCCGGCCCGACGCCGCGCGCCGAGAGCACGGCTTGCAGCGCCAAAGATCAAAGCGGTCACGCGCGGCATCAGCGCAATCCCGCCGACCAGCAACAGCGCAACAGCCAGATAGCCGCCAACAGGCGCATCGAACAACGGCGGCACCTGGGTGAGCACGGCGGCAGTCAGCAGACAGGTCAACGCGGGCCACGGCGTAGCGAGTCGGGCCAGTGCGCCTTCTTCGGCGCCGGCTTTGAGCGCTGCTGCCGGTCGCGCACGTGCCGCCTCCAATGCAGGGGCAAGACTGCCTAATACCGACACGGCGATGCCAAGCGTCAGAAATAACGCGGTCGCGAGCGGTTCGAAACCGACATGCGGTTGCACGCCGGGAAAGTAGCCACCGCCCAGATCGCTGCCGAAAAAACGCAACGCGCCGCTCGCCATCGCATAGCCGAGAGCGAGCCCGGACAGCGAACCGAACAGGCCGAGCAGCGCGCCCTCCATCAGGATCTGGCGCAGCAACTGGCCGCGCGTCAGTCCAAGTACGCGCAGCATCGCAAACTGTGCACGGCGCCGCACGACGCCCAGTGCCTGCGTCGAAAACACGAGGAACGCGCCAGTGAAAAGCGCCACCAGCGCGAGCACGTTCATATTGATCCGATAGGCGCGCGACAGACGATCGGTGCGGCTTTCGGCATCGCGTGTTTCGGAGATCACCCACCGCCCGCCGAGCCGCGCTTGCAGTTCACGCTTGAAGCGTTCGCGATCGACGCCCCGTTCAAGTTGCACATCGATGCGCGACAGCTTGCCTACCTTGCCGAACTTCCACTGAGCGGCAGCAATATCCATCACCGCGAGCCGCTGACCCGGCCGCGTTCTCACGAGACCGCCGGCCACACGCAAGTGCACGATCGACGTGCCGCTTTGCAGCGCTACGTCATCGCCGACCTTCACGTTTAGCCATTGCTGCGCCGCCGCCGAGAGAAACACCGTATCGGCCGCGAGCGTATCGAACGGCCGTTCCGGCGAAGGCACGCCGATCAGGTCGGGCGCAATGCGGCTTGCCTTGAAGATATCGATACCGAGCACGGGCAGCGCGGCGCTCTGATCCGGCACGGTGACGTCGAGAGCGAGTACCGGACTCGCCAGCGCCACACCGGGCTCAGTCGACAAACGCGGATAGATGGACTCGTCGAATAAAGGTTGCGCACCGCGCACTTGCAGATCCGCTTCGCCCGACAGGCTGCGTGCGGCCGCCGAGAATTCATTGAAGGCCGCGCTGTTGATCAACTGAACGGCGTAGCCAAGCGCGACGCCGAGCGCGATCGTTGCGATTGCAACCAGTGCGCGTCCACGATGACTGCGCCACTCTGCGCCCAACAGCCAACGCGCGAGCGTGCGATGACCTCGCATTCGCTGCAGCGGGCGTGGATCAACGTGCATCATCAGCTGAACGCGCGGCGGATTGGGAATCAGGGGCCGAGCCGGAAAAGGCGTTGCGTCCGGACGATGCGTGCAAACCGCCGTCGCTCAGAATCAGGATGCGGTCCGCCACTGCCGCGGCTGCCTCCGAGTGCGTGACCATGATGGTGGCCGCGCCGGTTGCCTTGCTTTGCGTGCGGAACAAGCCGAGTACCTCGTGTGCGGTATCGGGATCGAGGTTGCCGGTGGGTTCGTCGGCGAGAATCAGTTTCGGACGATGCACGAGCGCCCGCGCAATGGCGACGCGCTGCAACTCGCCGCCCGACAGCTGCCGCGGAAAATCATCGCCACGGCCGCCCAAACCCACGGCCGCGAGGATTTCGAGCGCACCGGCCGTGGGCAGCTCGTTTAGCAGCAGCGGCAGAGCGACATTCTGCGCGAGCGTCAGATGAGGCAGTACGTGAAACGCCTGGAACACGAAGCCCAGTTTTTGCCGGCGCAACCGCGTTGCCGCGTTGTCATCCAGACGCGAGACTGCGCTGCCGTCGATGATCACGTCGCCGCTATCCGCACTGTCGAGCCCTGCAATGAGATTCAGCAGCGTCGATTTGCCGACGCCGGAGTCACCCATGATCGCGACGAATTCACCCGGCGCGAGCGTGAAATCGAGGTGCGCCAGCACGATGCGGCCGGTGCCATACGTCTTGCCAAGCCCGCGGCATTCGAGTGCGGGAACGACACCTTCATCACGAAGCAGCATGCGGTATCCGATAAGTCTGGCCGGTGAGGGCGGCGTCCAACCGTGCGAAGAGCTACCGTACTACGCACGAGTGTCGGCCCCTGAACCGCCGAAGTATATTCGGGTTCTGTAAGGCTCGCAGGCGGGCGTCGCCAGCGCCCGATACCTGTCTGACAATGGGCAGGCAGGCAGATCGACAGGGTCTTTTCGGGCACGCGCCGACGCTTCTTTAGAGTGCCGGATCAAAAAAATTTTCTGTTCGTGGATGCGCTAAATTTGCGCCGGCCGCTCGAAATCGATCGTCATGGCGCGCTATGCACCTGCATGATTCATTCCACTTTAATCGCTGCGTGGAAGTGCTTCTGCAAGAGTGGCTAATCACCAGCCTACTGCCTTCTTCTCCATGCAAAAAGCATGCTGAAAATCCCTCGACGGCGCATTTGTGCATTTGCACATTTTTCGGCGTTTCGCAAGGGCAGACGTGGCAACAATGCATTACCAAAGGCGTTGCAGCGTTGTTGCGCTGCAAAAGTATTCTTATCTTGGTAATCTCCCACCCTTGGTCATTCGACTGCGGGTAAACGTGAAGCAGGCAGTACCGCTTCGACGTCAATTTCAGCGAAATCCAGCCTACATATCCATTTCAATGCTTTCGTTTTTGAAGGCATTGATATGGCGTTTTGTATTTCAAGTTTTCAACAGAACACATGCCATTGCCTCCGCTTCTTAGCCTACTCATCTGGATCCCTATTGTCGCCGGCCTGGTGGTTTTGCGTGCCGGATCGGACGCGGCACGTGGCCGCACGCGATGGCTCGCGTTGATCGGCGCGGTTGCGGGCTTCCTGCCGGTGATTCCTCTCGTGTCGAATTTCCGCAACGACGTGACGTCGATGCAGTTCGTCGAGAACGTCCGCTGGTCGCCCACGTTCGATATTGCGTGGCATGTGGGGGTAGATGGGATTTCGCTGTGGCTCGTCGCGTTGACCGCGCTGACCACGATCATCATCGTGGTCGCCTCGTGGGAGTCGATCACCGAGCGCACCGCGCAGTATTTCGGTGCGTTCCTGATGCTGTCGGGTTTCATGCAGGGCGTGTTCACGTCGATGGACGGCATGCTGTTCTTCATCTCGTTCGAAGCGACGCTGATTCCGCTGTACCTGCTGATCGGGACGTGGGGCAATTCGAACCGCTCGTACGCCGCGGTGAAGTTTTTCTTCGTCTCGTTCCTCGGTTCGCTGATGATGCTGATGTCGATGCTGTATCTGTATGCGCAGACGCACAGCTTCGACCTCGCGTTGTGGCGCGAAACGCATCTCGGCACGTGGCCGCAAGTCCTGATCTTCCTCGGCTTCCTTGCTGCGTTCGGTGTGAAGGTGCCGATGTGGCCGCTGCATACGTGGCTGCCCGACGTCCACCTCGACGGCCCGACCGGCGCCGCGGTGATGATCGGCATGCTCAAGCTGGGCGGCTACGGTCTGCTGCGTTTCGCGCTGCCGATCGCACCGCAGGCCAGCCATTTCTTCGCGCCGATGATGATCACGCTGTCGCTGGTCGCGGTGATCTATTCGAGCCTGCTGGCACTCGTGCAGACCGACATGCGCCGCCTGCTCGCGTATTCGACGATCGCGCACATGGGCCTCGTGACGCTCGGCCTGTTCGTCTTCAACCGCATCGGCCAGGCCGGCGCGATCGTGCAGATGCTGTCGTACGGCGTGGTGTCCGGCGCGATGCTGCTGTGCACGGGTATGCTCTTCGACCGTACGAAGACGGCTTCGATCGCTGAATACGGCGGCGTTGCCAATACCATGCCGCGCTTCGCTGCGTTCGTGATGCTGTTCTCGATGGCCAATATTGGCCTGCCGGGTACCTCGGGTTTTGTCGGCGAGTTCATGGTGCTGATGGGCGCGATCCGCTTCAATTTCTGGATCGGCGCAATCGCGGCCTCTACGCTGGTTCTGAGCGCGGCCTACACGCTATGGATGTACAAGCGGGTGATTTTCGGCGCGATTGCCAATGCACGCGTCGCGAAGTTGCAGGACCTCGGCAAGCGCGAGTTCGTGTTGCTCGGCGCGATGGCTTTGCTGGTACTGGCCATCGGCATCAATCCGAAGCCTTTCACCGATGCGATCGACCCGTCGGTCGGCACGCTGCTGGCTCAATCGGAACGGAGTGCGCATCCGTCGGACGCCGCACCGGTTGACGGTGGCGAGCACCTGCAGGCGGCGGCGCCTGCTACCGTCGCGGCACGCACGCCGGGCTGATCGAAACAAGGCACTGAGCAGGTGCAGCATTCGTCGTGCGGATGCTGCCTTTGCCGACACGGTTTCTTGCATCGGCACACGTCCCTTTTCGAGCATTAAAACGCAGCGCGACCTAAACGGTTTCGCCGCGTTTTAACGCTTGTTTAAAGGGACTTTTATGATCCGGCGACTCCGTCGGTACATCGCAATAGCGCATTGCGGACCCTCACATACGCACTGGCGTGCGGCAACATGTCACACGGTGTTGCGGCGCAATAGTTCGTTGCGAAAACGAGTGTTTATATCCCATTGACGACCCCCTATTATGCGATCGCTTACTAAGGGAGAGCGGTCGAATGACGTTCGTTGAAGTCGTAAAAGAAGGGCAATGGATATGAAAGGAAAGACTCTGCGAGGGTCGACAGGCTTCCTTTCCACCGGCCTCGTGTTGTTGCTCTCGGGTTGCAGCAACCTCGATATTTTGAATCCGAAGGGGAGCGTGGGTCTGGCCGAACGTGAGCTGATTGCCACGTCGACCCTGGCCATGCTGATCGTGGTCGTTCCGGTTATCGCGCTCACGCTGCTGTTCGCATGGCGCTACCGCGCATCGAACAGGAATGCCGAATACCGTCCGGGCTGGGTGCATTCCACCGGCATTGAAATCGCCATCTGGACGATTCCGACGCTGATCATTCTGTTTCTCGCCGTGCTGACGTGGAAGAGCACGCACGAACTCGATCCGTATAAGCCGCTCGAATCGCAGGTGAAGCCGATCAACGTCGAAGTCGTCGCACTCGACTGGAAGTGGCTCTTCATCTATCCCGACCTCGGCATTGCATCGGTGAACCAGCTGGCGTTCCCGGTCGGCACGCCGGTGAACTTCGTCATCACCTCCGACACGGTGATGAACTCCTTCTTCATTCCGCAACTCGGCGGCCAGATTTACGCGATGGCGGGTATGCAAACGCGTCTGCATCTGATCGCCGACGAAGCCGGCAACTACGCAGGCACCGCGGCGAACTTCAGCGGCAAGGGTTTCTCGGACATGAAGTTCCGCGCGCTCGCCACGTCGCCCGACGAGTTCAACGCGTGGGTCACCAAGGTACGCGCCTCATCCGACCGTCTCGACATGGACCGCTATCACGCGATGTCGGCGCCTACGGAGAAGGAGCCGGTGCGCTACTTCTCGTCGGTCGATCCGAAGCTCTTTCACAACATCATTGCCCGATACAACAACGGTAACGTCCTCGACAACATGAACGACGCTAACTGTGCGCCTAAGGGTAAGGGGTAACGCATGTTCGGAAAACTTACGCTCGATGCGATTCCGTATCGCGAGCCAATCATCGTGGGCGCAGGCGTCTTCATGGCGCTCGTCGGGCTGGCCGTGCTCGGCACGGTCACGTATCTCGGCAAATGGCGCTACCTGTGGACGGAATGGCTGACCTCCGTCGACCATAAGAAGCTCGGCATCATGTACATCATCGTGGCGATGATCATGCTGCTGCGCGGCTTCTCGGACGCGATCATGATGCGTCTGCAACAGGCGCTCGGCTATATGAGCCCAGGCTATCTGCCGCCGCATCATTACGACCAGGTGTTCACGGCACACGGCGTCATCATGATTTTCTTCATGGCGATGGCGTTCATGATCGGCCTGATGAACCTGATCGTGCCGCTGCAGATCGGCGCGCGCGACGTCGCGTTCCCCTTCATTAACTCGTTGAGTTTCTGGATGACCGCGGTCAGCGCGATTCTGATCAACGTGTCGCTGGTGATCGGTGAGTTCGCGCAAACGGGCTGGCTGGCTTATCCGCCGCTATCGGAATTGCAGTTCAGTCCGGGTGTCGGGGTCGACTATTACCTGTGGAGCTTGCAGCTGTCCGGTATCGGCACCTTGCTCACCGGCGTGAACTTCTTCGCGACCATCGTGAAGATGCGTGCCCCGGGCATGACCTTCATGAAGATGCCGGTGTTCACGTGGACTGCACTTTGCACCAACGTGCTGATCATGGCGTCGTTCCCGATCCTGACCGTGACGCTTGCGTTGCTCGGTCTGGACCGTTACCTCGGCATGCACTTCTTCACGAACGACGGCGGCGGCAACGCCATGCTGTATCTGAACCTGATCTGGGCATGGGGTCACCCGGAGGTGTACATCCTGATCCTGCCGGCGTTCGGTATCTTCTCGGAAGTCGTGGCCACCTTCGCCAAAAAGCCGCTGTTCGGCTACAAGACGATGGTGTGGGCGACCTGCGCGATCATGGTGCTGTCGTTCCTCGTGTGGCTGCACCACTTCTTCACGATGGGTTCGGGCGCCGACGTCAATGCCTTCTTCGGTATCGCGACGATGGTGATTGCGATTCCAACCGGCGTGAAGGTGTTCAACTGGTTGTTCACGATCTACAAGGGCCGCCTGGAATTCACCACGCCCGTGCTGTGGACGATCGGCTTCATGATCACGTTCACGATCGGCGGAATGACCGGCGTGATGATGGCGATCCCGGGCGCGGACTTCGTGCTGCACAACAGCCTGTTCCTGATCGCGCACTTCCACAACGTGATCATCGGTGGTGTGCTGTTCGGTTATCTGGCGGGCTTCAACTACTGGTTCCCGAAGGCGTTTGGTTTCAAGCTGAACGAAAAGCTCGGCAAGGCCGCATTCTGGTTCTGGCTGGTCGGCTTCTATGTCGCGTTCATGCCGCTGTACGTGCTCGGTTTCATGGGCATGACGCGTCGTCTGAACCATTACGACAATCCGGCATGGCATCCGTGGCTGATTCTCGCTGCGTTCGGCGCAGGGCTGATTGCTATCGGCATTGCTTGCCAGCTGGCGCAGCTGTACGTCAGTATCCGCGACCGCAATCTGCCGGAAAATCGCGACGTCTCGGGCGATCCGTGGAACGGTCATACGCTGGAATGGGCGATGAGCTCGCCACCGCCGGTGTACAACTTCGCGCTCATCCCGACAGTGCGCAAGCTGGACGCGTTCACCGATATGAAGTCGCGTAAAACGCAGCAAACAGAGCCGGTGTATCGCGACATTCATATGCCGTCGAATACGTCTGCGGGTCTGCTGGTGGGACTGTTCTCGCTGGCGCTCGGCTTTGCCGGTGTGTGGCACATCTGGTGGCTTGCGATCGTCGGCCTGGTCGGCGCGATCGGCACGGTGATCGTCTATAGCTTCCAGGACAACGACGGCTATTACATCCCGGCCGACACGGTCGCGTTGATGGAAGAGAAACGCGCCGGCGCTGGTGCCCACATTGCGGTAGAGGTGGACTGATGCTACAGAAGACTATTGCGGTTCAACCGCATCTCGCGCCGGACCATGTGCCGTCGCAATCGGTATTCGGTTTCTGGCTGTACCTGATGACCGACTGCATCATCTTTGCCGCGCTGTTCGCCGTATTCGCGGTGATGGGCCACCAGTTCGCGGGTGGCCCCACCGGTAAGGATCTGTTCGAGATCCCGGGCGTCGCGCTTGAAACGTCGATGCTGCTGCTGAGCAGTATTACGTACGGCTTCGCGATGCTGGGCGCGCACAAGAACCGGAAGGGCGTGCTGCTCTTCTGGCTCGGCGTGACGTTCCTGCTGGGTCTCGCGTTCCTCGTGCTGGAAATGCGCGAGTTCTCGCACCTGATCGCAGAGGGGGCTGGCCCGAGCCGCAGCGCGTTCCTGTCGTCGTTCTTTACGCTGGTTGGCACGCACGGTTTGCACGTGACGTGTGGCCTGGTCTGGATGGTGGTACTCGCCGTGCAGGTGATGCGTCATCGCGATCTGACCGAACGCGACATGATTCGCCTGACGTGCCTGAGCCTGTTCTGGCACTTTCTGGACGTCGTGTGGATTGGTGTCTTCACCTTTGTCTATCTTGCGAGCGTGATCTAAATGGACCATAGCCATCACTCACACCTGGCGCACCCGGACGAAGGACACGGAGGGGAAAGTCACGGCAGCTTCGGAAGCTATACGGTGGGTTTCATTCTCTCCGTCATCTTGACTGCCGCGGCTTTCGGTCTCGTCCTTAACGGGATGTTGACCGGCGAGAACGCTCTGCTCGCGATCGCGGGCCTCGCGCTCGTGCAGATCGTCGTGCATCTGGTTTTCTTCCTGCACATGAATACGTCGTCGGCACAGCGCTGGAACGTCATGGCGTTCGGCTTTACGGTGCTCACGGCCGTGATTCTGATTGTCGGCTCGTTGTGGATCATGCATAACGTCAGTATGCACATGATGTCCCGCTAGGCGGAAAACGTCGAAGCTTGAGAGAAAGCCCCGCAAGGTGAGAGTCTTGCGGGGTTTTTTCATGCATTCCAAACGCGCACTATTCGGGCACAGCGCCGCGATTCAGGATTGACCCGTCTCGAAACACACGTTAGCATCGTTTCCATGACCGCTTCTATCCATTCCCGTTCGCATTCTTTGCACGCATGCTGTTGCAGCCTGCCAAGGGGAGCTTGCGTCTAGCGAGTCGATCTGTACACATCTGTATCCCTGAGGCCACCCGTCACGAGACCGGTGGCTGTTTTGTTTTGGTCTTTCCGTTTTCGCTTTTACGTTGCGCTTTACGTTCACTCAAGCGCTCAACACCACAGGAATTCACATGCCACTCGTCCTGTACGACACCTGGTCGCGCACCTTACGCGCTTTCACGCCGATTCAAGCGAACCATGTGGGGCTGTATTGCTGCGGTCCGACCGTGTACGACCACGCGCATATCGGCAACCTTCGAACCTACGTGTTCGAAGACGTGCTGCGACGCGTGCTGACATTGAACGGCTACACCGTGCGGCACGTCGTTAATATCACCGATGTTGGTCATCTGGTGTCCGATGCCGACGAAGGCGAAGACAAAATGGAGAAGGGCAGCCGCCGCACCGGCGAATCGGCGTGGGCGATCGCCGAGCGATATACGGAAGCCTTCATGAGCGACTGGCACGCGTTGAACCTGCTCGAGCCTGCCCTGTGGTGCCGCGCGACCGATCACATCGTCGAACAGATCGACTTCATTGCCGAACTCGAACGCAACGGCTATACGTACCGCACGGCCGACGGCGTCTACTTCGACACGAGCAAACAGGACGATTACGGCTTTCTCGCACGTCTCGATGTCGCCGGCCTGCAGGCCGGCAAGCGTGTTGCTCTGGGAGAGAAACAGAATGCGACGGATTTCGCGCTGTGGAAATTCAATCCGCCGGACACCATGCGGCAAATGGAGTGGGATAGCCCATGGGGCCGGGGTTTTCCCGGTTGGCATATCGAATGCTCGGCGATGTCGGCGAAATACCTCGGCCCGTGGTTCGACATTCATTGCGGAGGAGAGGATCACATCGCCGTGCATCACAGCAACGAAATCGCGCAGACTCAGGCACGCCATGGAACCCGCCTCGCGAACTTCTGGATGCACGGCCATTTCCTCACGCTGGACGCAGGCAAGATGTCGAAGTCCGGCGGCGACTTCGTGCGTTTGCAGACGTTGATCGATCGAGGCATCGATCCGCTCGCGTATCGCTACTTATGCCTTGGCGCGCATTACCGGAGCACGCTGCGCTTCAATCTCGAAGCGCTCGATGCCGCGCAATCCGCATTGGACCGTTTGCGTAGAGCTTACGTGCAATGGCCCGGAGGGGGCATGCCCGATGCAAGCAGCGTCGAACGTTTCAAGGCCGAGGTCGATCAGGATCTGAATCTGCCGCGCGCGCTCGCTGTACTGTGGGATGTGGTGAGAAGCGATCTCCCGGCGGCGACGCGACGCGCAACAGTCGATCGATTCGACGCTGTGCTCGGACTTCGGCTTGCCGACTGGAAGGAAGACGTGCCTGTGATTCCCGCGGATATCGCGCTTCTCTGCGATGAGCGTGAAGAGGCCCGCGCGGCCAGGGACTGGAACGAGGCTGATCGTCTGCGTGAGCAAATAAGAGCCGGGGGCTGGATAGTGGAAGACGGTTCGGGTGGGCAGGTGCTGCGTCCGCGCGATACAGGGAAGTAACGATATCGCGGCGGGGCGATGAAAGCAGACGGGCCGCGGTGCGGGCCCGTCTATCTTCATGCGGTTTCTCGCGTGGCCTAAAGCGGCACCACCACCGGCTCTGAGTGGCAAGGCGGCTTGCCGTACGGGAAATGGACAGGCCCGCAACCCCAATGAATCGGCGGACACTCCCAGCCACGCCGAACGACAACAGGCGGCATCATTCCGCCGGGGCAAGCCGACGGCGCTTCTCGCGTGAGGCAGGCGATGCCGCCGCGGACGGATTCCGAAGCCGGGCGGTCGAGTTCATCGACGCGTGGCAAATCTTTGAGAACTAGCGCTTTCATGGTGGATCTCCGGCAAGGTTGGATTGACGGTGAGCCCGGATATCGCCGCGCTCGTTGATTCCCTTTGCACACACCATGCCATCCACCGCAAAGCGGTATGGCGTCCACATCGACCGATCTCGCGAGCGCAAGATGGTTGAGATACACCGACTCGTGACGCTACGGTGTTGGTGCACGACCAACAGCTACGCCCGTTGCGAGCATTCGCTACGCCGTCCGGAATTCTTGGCACAATAGACAAGCTCGCGCCACTCGCGCACGAATCGCCGATTTCCATTTGCAAGCCAGGGAGGATGTATGAGCCAGCTTAAAGCCATCGAATATTCCGCAGCTTCGCCTGAGGTCAAAGCCGTCTACGACGACATCAAGCAGACCCGCCAGGTGGACGACGTCAATAACTTCTGGAAATACATCGCCCAGCATCCGCCTACGCTCGCGCGCACGTGGGACAGTCTGAAGGACGTGATGGCGCCGGGTGCGCTTGATCCGCTGATCAAGGAATTGCTTTACGTCGCGGTGAGCGTGACGAACAACTGCGGGTACTGCGTCGCGAGCCATACGGCTGCGGCCCGCCGCGCGGGTATGACCGATGAGATGTTCGGCGAGCTGCTGGCGGTGGTCGGTATGGCGAACGAGACCAACCGCCTCGCGGTGGGATATCGCGTGCCGATCGATCCCGCCTTCGAGTAACGTCGTCGAGTAACGACGGGTGCTCTTAACCCTGCACGCCGCGCCATCCGGCGAGCAGCGCGGGCAAGGCGGCCATGTCCCGGAAGACGTGAACCGCGCCCGCGCCATGCAAGGCAGTTGCACTGCTGTGGCTCAGTTCTTTCGGACAATAGCCGAACACTGTGGCACCGGCGGCCACGCCTGCAGTCACGCCCGTGACGGTATCGTCAACCACAGCGCAACGTTGCGGTTCTACACCCAGGCCCGCAGCCGCGGCGAGATAGACATCGGGATACGGCTTGTTGCGCGGTGTTTCGTGACCGCTGGAGATGCGCCCTTCGAAGCAGTCGAGAATACCGGCCTTCGTCAGTTGCAATTCCACTTTGATGCGATCGGCGCCGGACGCGACAGCAATGCGTCCGTTGAGCGACGCGTAAAGCGCGCGCACTGCCGACGCCGCGCCGTCAATCGCCACCAGCTCGCGATCGAGTGCCTCGTTGCGACGCGCACGAAATTGCATGAGCCAATCCGCTGTAATTGCGAAACCGGTGCGCGCCTCGATGAGTGCGGCTTCATCCCTGACGGCCTTGCCGACAAAAATTTGCATCGCCTCTTCAACGCTCAATTTCCAGCCCAGCTCGCCGAGCATCTCGGTCAGCACGCGGTTGGTGATCGGTTCGGAGTCGACGAGCACGCCGTCGCAGTCGAAGAGTACGGCGTCGAAAGGGAAATCGGCCATCGGGCAGGGTAGGGATAGAGGTCGCGGAACCGGCAAGGATACCTCACCGGCTCGCGCGATGCTGCGCAACGGTCCCAGTGGGAGTCAGGACCCTGCAGCCTTGTACCCGTCACTCAGCGTTTTCATAAACGCAATGATGTCCTGAATGTCCTGATCCGTCATGGCCGGCTGATCCCCGAACTTGCGATCGAACGGCGCATCAGCAACGTCGACATTGGCGTGATACTGAGCCGGCAGATCGTTGTACTTCTGTACCTTGCCCGAAGCATCGCGCGGATAGATCTTCTCTGGCGCCGTGTTGCGCAGGTTGTAGAAGTCCATGACCTGCTTGAGGTCGTGATACACGCCGTTGTGGAAGAACACCTTGCGCTCGGCAACATTGCGCAGGGTCGGCGTCAGGAACATCCCGCAGTACTGCGTCTCCTTCTTCATGTCGTCGCGGAACGGCCCGCACACGCCCATATCGAAGAACTTCGGATCCTTGTTGGCCGGAATGGCCGGATTCCGCGGCACGCCAAGCGCCTCGTACTGAGTGTCGGTAAACACCGGCGGCAAGCCATCCTTGCTAGGCTGACTCAAGTGGCAACCCGCACAATTAGCCTTGTCCTTATCGTTGAACAACTGCAAGCCATGCAATTCGGCGTGGGTCAGCCGCGTTTTACCTTCGAGCCAGTAATCGTACTTGCTGGTAAACGCATGGAACGACTGATCCTCGGTCTGATACCGTCCCACTGCGAACATGGCTTCCGAGATCAGCAGGCTCGGATTGTTGACGATGCCCGGTCCGAAGATCTGTTTGAACTGGCCCAAATACTTCGTTTGCAGCAGCTTGTGCGCGACATCCGCTTCCGTCGCGTTGGCCATCTCCACCGGATTCATCAGCGGACCGATCGCCTGAATCTGCAGCGTATCGGCGCGGCCGTCCCAGAACAGGCCGCCTTGCGGCACCATCGCCGGCGCGGCGGGTGCGGCAAGCGCCGTCTTCTGTGCGCGCTGCACGCCGGCCGCCTGTGACGCCAGTTGCGTCATGTCCACTGGCACGTCGGTATCGCCCTGATCCGGCCCGATGCTGAATGGCGCCTGGCGGTACAGATACGTCAGCGACGGCGGCGGCCGGAAGCCCGCCTGATTCATGTGCGCGCCGCCGAGTTGAACCGGGAACGCGTTATCCGGCGCATACGAATGCTGTGCCGAGTGGCACGACGCACACGACTGCGTACCCGACGCCGACAACGTCTGGTCGAAGAAAATCTGTTTGCCGAGCAGCGCAACCGCGCTCAGCGGCGCGTCTTGCGGACGCATCAAATGAACCGGATGAGGATTCGCGCCGGTGATGTCCTCGACGATCGACCCAACCGCGGGCGGCATCCGTTCCGGGTAGACGAGCGCGTACGCGCAAACCACGACAAGCGCGAGCACGATGCCGGCGGCGCTCCACACGAGCAGCCGGAGCCACGAGCGACGGGTGATGACAGGACCCGGCTCACCGCCGGCAGGCAGATGCGGGGGCAGCAGGGCGTCTGAAGGATGATTCATGGCGGTAGTGACAAGTAATTCGATCAGGTGCGATCAAAAAGCAAATCGAGCCAGCACGTTTGCACTGGCTCGACGCCCAACTACAGCTTGATGTGTTTCGTGCTCTTCCTCGCGCTGCGCTTCGTGTCGTCATGCACGAGCAGCGCTCGTGCATGACGTGACGGCAGGCGCACCGGAAGGGCAGCCCACACGCTTGCGGGTCAGCTAGCCGGCGGCGCTGAGAGCTTCGTACCCAGGTTCTGATCCAGATACACCGTCGGATTGTTGCCCGAGCCCGAGAAGTTGAACATGTTCATGATGCTGCCCGCCGTCGCATCGAACGAAGCGTTGCCAAGGCGCTGACCGCCGAGCCAGTTGTCCTCGATGAACTTGACCACGGATGCCTGGGTGATCGGCGTATCGTCGACGAAGTTGACCTTCGCCCACGGCGACACCACGATAAACGGCGTGCGCGTACCCGGGCCACAACGGCCGTTCACTGCGCCGCCATTCACGCCCTGCGGTTGAACCGCGCCCGCTGCCGTGCACTGACCCGCGCCGCTCAGGTTGTCGGTGCCGGCCACCGTCGCGCCGCCCGCGGATTGCGCCGTGATCGAATCGAACGACGAGCTCTTCGGCGCCGTGTAGCGGTGATCGTACCAACCGTCCGAATCGTCGTAGGCGATGATCACGGCGGTGTTCTTCCAGTCAGGCTGTTGCTGCAGGAAGTTGATCACCTTCGTGACGAAAGCCTGCTCGTCGATCGGGTCCGAGTTGCCCGGGTGACCGTCGCTGATTGCCGGCGCCTTCAGGAAGCTCACCGACGGATAGTTGCCCGCCTTCACCGCGGCAAAGAAGTCGTCGGTGTCGTACTGGTGGTGAACCGGCGTTGCCGTGTTGTCGAGCGGATCGGTCGAGCCGATCACTGCCGTCGACGTCGGACGCGTGTGCGCGAGGTTGGCCGTGGACGGGTAGTACTGGAACCACGCGTGATGCTGCACGTAGTCGGTCTTGGTCGCGTTCAGCACTTGCGAGAACGTCGAGCGTGCGCAACCGGTCGTGCCGTTGGCATTGGTGGTCGTCAGGTTGAAGCCGCCCATGAAGCCGCCCCACGTGAGGCCCTTCGCGCTGAGCAGGTCGCCGATGTTCTTCGACGACATCGCGCCCGTCACCGCGCTCTTTGCCGCGATCGTGCAGACGTCGCCGGTCGGGTCCAGGTCGCCGACCATCGTGAAGCCGCCGGTCGAATCCGGAATCGCGTTGGCCGACGTTCCGCCTGTCACCACGACGCCGTTGTTCTGGCCGGAGACGACTTCGAGTGCGCCAGGCGTCGACGGACCGTACGTGTCCGTGTACGCGTTCTGGTTCATCGCGAAGTTCTGCGCGTAGTTCCACATCGCCGTGACCGTGTTGCCGTCGAAGTAACCGAGCACCTGGCCCTTCGTGGCGAACGCACCGGTGCTGCCGGCAATCGTCGAACCCGACGCCGTGAACAGCGGGAACGAATCCATTGCGCCGTTGTTATACGCGAGCTGTTCCGCGGCATACGCGTGGTTCTGGCTCGACGTATTGGCTTGCGAACGATCGAGACGGAACGGCAGCAGATCGGCTGCCGGCAGGCCGAGGCCCGCGATCGTCACGGCGCCGACTGTGGTGCCTGCCGTGTTCGGCGAGGTCGACAGCGCGTTCGGGTTCGCGGTGATCAGGTTGTTGGTGCTGAGGTTGTTGACCGACGGCGTGCCTGCGGCTGCCGAGAATTGCGGCTCGCCGACCGGGTTATTGGCTTGCGGGTAAGTCGCGAAGTAGTGATCGAACGAAACGTTCTCGCCGAAGATCACCACCACGTGTTTGATCGGCGTGGCCGTCGTGACGGCATCCTGCGCCGACACCGTGACTACCGGCGTCGATGCAGCCGCCGGCGCGGAGGCCGTCGAGTTCACGCTATTGTTGCCGCACGCTGCGAGCGCAAGCATCGCGGCAAACGGGATGGGTAAGAGGGTTCTACGGAACATGTGGCTGGCTCCAGATTCGACTTCGCCGTTCAGCGTTTCCAGTAATGCACGTGTGGATGTTCGCTGGGGATATTGTTAGAAATACAGCTGAGGTGTCTTACCGCTAGAAACAGCGCGCATTGAAACACCCGCTGATTAAGATTTGAGGGCGCGAACATTACGCTACCTATCGGTAGCCATTCATTTAAATAACGCTTGCTGTCGTTCCGCTTTCGTCGGGCCCAGATGTAAAGGCTGTTCTGGCCTCCACGATTCGCGTGCAGCGGCGCGTTTCTTTCAGTGCAGATCAAAGCGACGGATTTTTCCGGCTGCGGCGTTCAAGAACAAACGGAGCCGCTTCTGGCTTCGGCTCTTAGGGGAGAAATCCAGCATGACATCGACCAAACCGGTCCGCCTTCTGACTTCCGTGCTCGCTGCGGCGATTACGTGCGCTGCCGCACTGACGGCTGCGCCGGCCTTCGCGCAGGCGGTGATCGTGGCGCCCATGGCGCCGCCGCCGCCGCGCGTCGAAATGATGCCGGGGCCGCGTGCCGGCTACGTCTGGGATCAGGGCCGCTGGCGTTGGAACCGCGGCCGTTACGTGTGGGTGCCGGGACACTGGCAGCCGGTGCGCGTCGGCTATCGCTGGGTGCCGGGGCATTGGGTGCAGCGCGGACCTAACTGGCGTTGGGTCGAAGGGCATTGGGCCTGAACGGCCGGCGGTCGTCGTATATTGATTGCAATGCACCCAGCAATCCGTCCAGTGCGCGCCGGTCGAACCGTTGCGCGCACAACCAGTCGATCCGCGCTACGCATCTTGCGCGCGCCGTGGAGGCGCATGCCTTGAGCGAACGCGATCCCGATGCGGAATTGCTCGAGGGGGTGGCCCGGCAAGACCCGGCCGCCGTCCGCTCGCTCGTCGCGCGCAAACTGCCGCGTCTGCTCGCGCTCGCCACGCGCATGCTGGGAGACCGCATGGAAGCGGAAGACGTGGCGCAGGAGGTCTTCGTGCGGATCTGGAAACAGGCTTCGCGCTGGCGGGAAGGCGAGGCGAAGGTCGATACGTGGGTCCATCGTGTCGCGCTCAATCTTTGCTATGACCGTCTGCGCGGCCGCCGCGAAGTCCCGCAAGACGACATGCCCGACGAGATCGACCCCGCCGCGTTGCCCGACGCCGCTCTTGAAGCGCGCGCCCAGGACGAGCGCGTTCGCGAGGCGCTCGCCGCATTGCCGGCACGACAGCGCGAGGCGCTGGTGCTGAATTACTACCAGGAGATGTCGAACATCGACGCTGCCGCCCTGATGGGCATCACGGTCGATGCGCTGGAAAGTCTGCTGGCACGTGCGCGCCGCAATCTGCGCGCCCAACTGGCCGGCAGCGGCCTTAGCAAGGACAAGTCATGACGCCCGAAAGATTCCATCAGATCGTCGAAGCCTACGGCGCCGATCCGCGCCGCTGGCCGCAACAGGAACGCGCAGCGGCAGAGGTCTGGGCCGCGGCGCATCCTGCCGAGGCCGGCGCGTTGCTGGCGGATGCGGCCGGCATCGATGCATGGCTGGCCACCGACAAGGTCGATCCCCCTGGCGCGGCATTGCAGCAGCGCATCATCGGCAGCGCACCGGTACGGCAGCCGAGCGCACCACGCCGGAAATTGTGGTGGTCGGGTGCGGCGGTGGCAGGCGTCGGCGTGCTGGGCGGCGTGGCCGGCGCTTTTGCGGTCTCGTTCTTTGTTTTGACGGGGACGGTTCCGCAAGTGCACGAGTCCTCTTATTTAACTTCGAGCTTCGGTGGTTCATCCGCCGATTGGAGCGGCGAATGAACGGCCGGTCATGGAAAATCGTGCTGGTGGCTTCGCTGGTGCTCAACGTGTTTCTGCTGGGCGCGATTGTCGGAGGGGCTTATCAATGGTTTGCGGCGCATGGCGCGACCACCACGGTGTTGGCGCAGCAGCGCACGGCGCTGCGCTTTGCTGCCGAAACGCTGCCGGCCGAGCGTCAGAAGGCTTTCATCGACGGCTTGAAGAATGCGCGCCGCGAGGGCCGGCAATATACCCGCGAGGGCCGCGAAGGGCGTCACGAAGTGTTGCGTCTGCTCGCCGCGCCGCAGTTCGATCGCGCGGCACTGGACGCAGCGTTGGCCCGCACGCGTGAAGCCGACAGCAGTTTGCGCGCGCAAGTGGAGGGCAGTGTGGCGGATTTTGCGGCGACGCTCTCACCCGAGGAGCGCATCGAATTCGCCGATAGCCTGAAGCTGCGCGGACAATGGCGTGAACCACAGGCGGCCGCTAATGCGAACAAGCCACCGAAGCCGGCCGCAAGTGAATCGTCGAGTGAATCGTCGGGCGAATAAAAAATTCTGAACGGCCGCGACGGATTGGATCGTGGCGGTCGTTTAAAGAAATATCCAACTCCGACGAGGATGGCATGGCCACATCACCGAACATGAATGCCGCGGCGATTGCGCTGAACCGCTTCGGCCTCGGCGCGCGTGCCGACGATACGCCGCCCGCCGACCCGAAGGGATGGCTGCTCGCGCAGTTCGAGCAATATCAGCCGCGGCCTGCCGCGTGGGCGAGCCAGCCTGATTCGGTGGTGCTGTCCGGCGAGCTGGCACAACAGCGCATGCAGCT
Organism: Burkholderia sp. OK233; assembly: GCF_900230185.1. Lineage (GTDB taxonomy): Bacteria > Pseudomonadota > Gammaproteobacteria > Burkholderiales > Burkholderiaceae > Paraburkholderia. The sequence goes on along the minus strand of NZ_OCSR01000002.1, from coordinate 4,156,690 downwards.
GAATCAACTGAACCGGCAGACCCAGCAGAACGTCAACGAAGGCGCATCCGCCAATCAGGCGAATGCGCAGGTCAGCACGCAAACCACCGGGCAGGGTGCACCAGAAACCGCCGCACAAACTGCTAAGCAAGCCGAACGAAAAGCATTGCGCAGCGAAATTCTCGACATGTACCGTTCTTCGGTGAACGCGCGGGTCGCTAGCGCGCTGACCACGCAGACGCCTTTCATCGAGCGGCTGGTTCATTTCTGGGCGAACCACTTCGCGGTGTCGACGGAAAAACCCGGCGTTGCGGCACTCGCCGGTTCATTCGAAGCGGAAGCGATCCGCCCGCACGTGCTCGGTCGTTTTGAAGACATGCTGATCGCCGTTGAACGTCATCCGGCCATGCAGTTGTTTCTCGATCAGACGCGTTCGGTTGGACCGGACAGCATGGCGGCCATGCGCGCCGCGGAGCGCAATCCGAACGCCAAACGCGGTCTGAATGAGAATCTGGCGCGCGAAATCATGGAGTTGCACACACTCGGCGTGCGCAGCGGCTACAACCAGGACGACGTCACCGAATTCGCCCGTGCGCTGACAGGCTGGAGTCTCGCCGGCAATCCGGGCAATCCGGGCAATCCGGGCAATCCGCGCGGGCAGGGTATGCAGCCGAACGCCGCCCCAGGCACCTTCGTGTTTCGCACCGCGTTGCACGAGCCGGGCTCGCGAACCATCATGGGGCGCCGCTACGACCAGCCGGGAGAAGAGCAGGCGCTGGCGATCCTGCACGACCTCGCAAGCGCGCCGGCGACAGCGAAGCACATCGGCGGCAAGCTCGCCCGTCACTTCATCGCGGACAATCCCCCGCCCGACGTGAGCGAGCGATTGGCGAATGCATTCGCGCGCAGCGGCGGCGATCTGCCGACCGTGTACCGGACTCTGCTCGACATGCCGCAGGCGTGGTCGCCGGCCGCCGTGAAGTTCAAGACACCGTGGGAGTGGACCATTTCTTCGATGCGCGGGCTCGGCTGGCAGGACATCGGCACCATGCAGGCCGCGCCCATCCTGACGCAACTCGGTCAGCCGGTGTGGCGCCCGGGTTCGCCCGCGGGCTACGACGACATTGCCGCGAGCTGGGCGGCGCCCGATGCGCTCGTGCGCCGGGTCGAAGTGGCACAGCGTTTCGCGTCGCGCGTCGGCGACCGGCTCGATGCGCGCTCGCTCGGGCAGACCTTGCTGGCCGGCTCGCTCAGTGCGCCGACTGCCACGGCCGTGTCGCGTGCCGAAAGCGCATCGACGGCGATCGCGCTGCTGCTGGTCTCGCCGGATTTTCAACGGAGATGAACGCCATGTTTTCACGCCGCAAGTTTCTGAGCATTGCCGCTGCAGGCGCGGGCGCGATTCTCGTGTCGCCCCGGATCGCGTTTGCCAGCGTCGCAACCGATCGCCGCTTCGTGTTCGTGATCCAGCGCGGGGCGGCCGATGGCCTGAACATCGTCGTGCCATACGCCGAACCGGCCTACGCGACATTGCGCGGTGCGCTTGCGATCGATGCATCCAGGGCGACCCGGCTCGACGGCACCTTCGCGCTGCATCCCTCGCTGGTGCAGACCGCCGCGATGTATGCGGATCGCCAAGCGCTGTTCGTGCACGCAGTGGCGTCACCGTATCGCGACCGCTCGCACTTCGACGGGCAGAACGTGCTGGAGACCGGCGGCACCTCGCCGTATCAGATGAAGGACGGCTGGCTGAACCGGCTCGTCGCATCGATGCCCTCCACGCGCGAGAACGCGATCGCCTTCGCGCCGACCGTGCCGATGGCGCTGCGCGGCAACGCGCCGGTGACCTCGTACGCGCCCTCGGGGCTGCCGCAGGCGCCTGACGATCTGCTCATGCGGGTCTCGCAACTGTACGACCAGGATGCGCAATTGCGCCCGCTATGGGAGTCGGCCATGACCGCGCGCGGACTCGCGGGCGACGCCGGAGCGCGTCAGGACCCGGCGAGCCTCGGCAAGCTCGCCGCCGGTTTTCTGTCACGCGACGATGGCCCGCGAATTGCGATGATCGAAACCGGTGGCTGGGACACCCACACTGCGCAGAACGCGCGTCTCGCCAATCAGCTGAAAGCTCTCGACACGATGCTGGCGGCGTTGCGCGACGGCATGGGGCCGTTGTGGAGCAAGACCACCGTGGTGGTGGCAACCGAGTTCGGCAGAACCGCCGCCGCCAACGGCACCGGGGGCACCGATCATGGCACCGGCTCGGTGGCGATGATGCTGGGTGGCGCGGTGACGGGCGGACGTGTGCTCGCCGACTGGCCTGGCCTGAAACCGGGCGACCTTTACGAAGCGCGCGACCTTAAGCCGACGATGTCGCTGGATGCGTTGATCGCCGGCGCCGCAAGCGAAAGCCTCGGACTCGATCCGCAACGTACGGCCGCCACATTGTTCGGCCAGACCGCCGGCGTGCGCACGATGACAGGGCTCGTGCGCGCATAAGCTGGAAATCGCCAGAACGACAGGCAGCGCCGCAAATTGGCTCTTGCGGCGCTGCCCGTCAACTGGTCGTTACTCGTCAATCGTCAGGCGGGATCAACCCCCACCGCCGCCCTGCGTGCCGAGCGTCAGCTTGTTGTTCACCGATGTCACGCCTGCAACGCCCTTGGCCACTTCCTCAGCTTGTGGGATTTGCGCGCCATCGGGCACCGTTCCCGTCAACGTCACCGCACCGCTGCGCGCCTTGACAAACACGTTCGACACATCAAAACCCTGCGCCTTGCCCAAAGCCTTGCGCACGGCCAGACCCAACTTGCGGTCCGTGCTCTTCATCGCTTTCGAATTCGGAGCCGGCGCCATCATGCTGCCCGACGCCATCGCGTCGCTTGACTGGGCATAGGCGCTGGACGCAGTCGCCACACACAATGCGATGCCGAGCGCCTTCAATAGATTGACTGTTTTCACGTTTTCTCCATTCCTCGAAAAGTTGATTTCGCATCGTTGCATGCAAAAAACCACGCGCCTGCAAGCACTTTTCCGCCCGCATGGGGCCTCCGGTCTTGTAGAAGAGTGACGTCGTGAAGCTCCCGGCGCGCTTAAACAATACTCCAGCAAACGCGCGAGTGTTGAAAAAACTGACCTGGCCGTCCGTCGCCCGATTCGCCTATCATGACGGCTTCGATCATCCAGGACGTACCGCAGATGTCTGATGGCGTACAGGAACAACTACACGAACCACGCACGGATGCCGCTGCATCGTCGATCGATTATGGCTTGTGGGCACTGACCTTCAGCTATGTACTGAGTCAGTTTTTCCGTAGCTATATCGCTGTGATTTCCACCCAGCTAATCGGTGATTTTCATTTCTCACCGCAAATGTTCGGCTGGTTCGCGGGCTCGTTCTTCCTCGTGTTCGCCATTGCGCAACTGCCGGTCGGCGTCATGTTCGACCGCTACGGCGTGCGCGGACCGACCGCGTTTCTGATGGGCATCGGCGCCGCGTGCGCCGGCATTCTTTCAATGACGACGAGCGCAACCGTGGCGCTCGTCGCGCAGGCCGGCATCGGACTGGGTTGCGCGCCGATATTTATGGGGTTGCTGAACTACGTACTGCGCACCGGCCACGGCACGCGCAATGTGCGCGCTGTCACGACGGCGAGTGCGATCGGCATGGCGGGCGCATTGCTGGCCGCGTTTCCTTTGAGCCGGGCGACGGCGAGCTTCGGCTGGCGTCCGGTCATGGTCACCGCTGCGCTCGCAATGCTATGCGCGACGCTTGGCGTCGCATGCTTCGTGCGCCGGCGCGATGCGGCCGCGCATGAGCAAAGCCTCGCTGCATCGCAACACGCGGCAAGCGCGGTGAAACGGCGCACCGGTTTCTGGACCTTGATGCCGGCCTGCCTCGCGCTCTCGGTCGGCAGCACGTTCCGTACGTCGTGGGGCGGGCCGTATCTCGCCGACGTCTACGGCTTCGACGTTATCGCGCGCGGCAATGCGATGACTGTCACCAGCGTGATCGGGATCGCCGCATCCTTCTGTATTCCGGTGGTCGTGCGGTTCTGCGCGCCCAAGCTTATTTCGTTGCTGTGGCTGATTGCCGGCGTGCTGGCGGCACTGGTGCTCGCTGTCAGTCCGGACGGTAACTGGGGTGTCAGTGTCGCGTTGATCTGCGTGTTGTTCTCGGTGGGCTCGATCCATCCGCTCGTGATGTCGCAAGCACGCGCCATCATTGCACCGCGCCGGCTCGGTCTCGGTCTGGGCCTGCTCAACAGCCTCGTTTTTCTCGGCGTGGCGTTGACCAGCAGTTGTTTCGGCTGGATCGCGGGTGTCGCAAAACAGGCCCATCTATCGAACGCTGGGATCTATTCGGCATTGTTCTTCGTGACCGTCGTGCCGCTTGCGATCGGCGCGGTCGTGTACTTTTTCAGTCCAGTGGTATCCGCGCCGACCGAAGAAGCCTGAGCCGGACGTTGCATTGTTCTGCTTGAGCCGGCGTCGACCTTCGGTTCGGGCATATCGTCCCGACTCGTCCTTGCCGATTTCGTGGGCGCCGTCACTCCGGACTATAATTCCGCAGCCCGGATCACCCCCGTTCCGGACGATGGTTTGTCCTTCAGATGGTGCCGTTTCGCGGGAGCGCGTTTCATTTTGAGCAAAACCAATCACAGCCCGATCGATAATCCGGTCGAGGGCCCGAGCGCGGGAGACGGTGAGCAAACACCCGCTCCATCCGCCAGCGCAAATTCGGTCCTCGCGAGCCGGACGGCCCACGAGGCGCACAAGGACGACCGGCATTTCGTCACGGCACTCGCGCGCGGGCTCGAGGTGCTGGCGTGTTTTCGCTCAGGCGACAAATCGCTGAGCAATCAGGAACTCGCATCGCGCTGCAAGCTGCCGAAATCGACGGTATCGCGTCTGACTCACACGCTGACGCTGCTCGGCTATCTGATCCATTTGAAAGAGAGCGGCAAATACCGGCTTGGCACGGCTTCGCTCGCGCTGGGCAGCGCGATGCTGGCGCGGCTCGATGTCCGCAAGATTGCCCGGCCGGTGATGCAGGAGTTGGCCGATATTGTCGGCGCAACCGTGTCGTTGGGTACGCGCGACCGGCTCTCGATGATCTACGTGGAAAATTGCCGGGCCTCAGTTGCGCTCACGCTGACGCTGGAAGTCGGTTCGCGTATTCCGGTCGCCACGTCGGCGATTGGCCGTGCGTGGCTCGCGGCGATCCCTGAACACGATCGTCTCAGTTTCATGGAACAGGTGCGTGAGCTCGATCACGTCGCGTGGCCGAAAACGCGCCGCGGCATCGAGAATGCGCTCGAAGATTACCGCACACTCGGCGTGACGACTTCGTTCGGGGACTGGCAGAAAGAGGTGAACGGCATCGCGCGCGCTTTCCAGCCGGGAGGCGAGCTGCCGATCATGGCGATCAATGTCGGCGGACCCTCGTTCAAGCTCTCGAAGGAATTCCTGCTCGAAGAAGTGCGGCCACGTCTGATCGACGTGGTGACGCAGCTGGAAACCGCGCTGTCGCATTGAGCGGTGTCAGGCGGTATCAAGCGGCGCCGAAAGCCGCACTGAGCGGCAGCGCCTAGAACCACTGAGGCGCCATGCTGAGCGTCGTATCGTCGAGGCTGCGCAGCGTGGCAAGCATCAGCGAGACGCGCGGCAATTCCCAACGGAAGAACCACTGGCACGCATGCAGTTTGCCGCGATAGAAGTCACGGTCGGCTTCACTCTTCGCTTCAGGCAGCGCGGCGCTCGCAACGATCGCCTGCCGCAACCACGTCCACGCAATCACGATATGACCGAACGCTTCGAGAAAAGCATTCGCGTTGGCGAGCGCGCGTTCGCTTTCGCTGGCGAGCGTGGGCAATAGCGCTTCGACCGTGCCGGTCAATTCGCTCCATGCCTGGCTGAGCGAATCGGCATGCGCTTGCAGCGCCGGATGAACTCGAGCCGATTCGACGCTGCGCTGTATTTCACGCCCCAACAGCCTAAGCGCCGCACCCTGTTTCATCACGACTTTGCGGCCGAGCAGATCGATGGCCTGAATACCGTGTGTGCCTTCGTGAATCATGTTCAGGCGATTGTCGCGGTAGAACTGCTCGACCGGATATTCACGCGTATAGCCGTAACCGCCGTGAATCTGGATCGCCAGACTATTCGCTTCGAGGCACCACTGCGAGGGCCACGACTTCACCACCGGCGTCAGCAGATCGAGCAGCAGGCCCGCTTCGGCGCGTGCAGTGTCGCTCTCACCGGTGTTCTGTTCGTCGACGAGGCGCGCCGCGTACAGGCACAGCGCGTACGCGCCTTCCACATAAGCTTTTTGTGCGAGCAGCATGCGGCGCACGTCGGCGTGTTCGATCAACGGCAATTGCGGATCGAGCGGATTCTTGTTATCCGGGCGACGTCCTTGCGGTCGTTCGCGCGCGTAATCGAGCGACGCCAGATAGCCGCGATAGCCGAGCATGACCGCGCCGAGGCCGACACCGATGCGTGCCTCGTTCATCATATGGAACATATACGCGAGACCGTGATGCGGTTCGCCCACCAGCTCGCCGATGCATTCGCCACGCTCGCCGAACGACAGCATTGTCGACGTGGTGCCACGCCAGCCCATCTTGTGAATCAAGCCTGCGAGCGCGACGTCGTTGCGCGCGCCGAGACTGCCGTCGTCATTCACATGGAATTTCGGCACCGTAAAGAGCGAGATGCCTTTGACGCCCGGCGGCCCGCCCGGAATGCGCGCCAGCACCAGGTGAACGATGTTCTCGCTCAGTTCGTGATCGCCGCCCGAAATGAAAATCTTGTTGCCGCGGATTGAATAGGTGCCGTCTTCGTTAGGCGTTGCACTGGTGACGAGATCCGAGAGGCTCGAGCCCGCTTGCGGCTCGGTCAACGCCATCGTGCCGAATGCACGGCCTTCGAATAGCGCCTGCAGATACTTGCGCTTCTGCGCGGCGCTGCCGAAGCGCTCGATCACGTTCGCATTCGCCGTGGTCAGCATCGCGTAAGACGAGGTGGCGATGTTGGCGCTCTTGAAGAGCGACAGGCACGCAAAGGAAATCACCGAGGGCAGCTGCATGCCGCCCCATTCGTAATCTTTGCCTGCCGCAAGGAAACCGGCGGAGCGGAACGCGTCGAGTGCGTCCTTGACCTCGGCGGGCATCGTGACGCGTTGACCGTCGAATTGCGGTTCGTGCTCATCAGAAAGACGGTTGTGCGGCGCGAACTTTTCGGCGGCGACCGCATGAGCGGTTTCGAGCGCCGCGTTGAAAGTCTCGCGAGAGTGGTCGGCGTGGCGCGCGCGCTGCGTGAGCGTCTCGGCTTCGAGCACTTCGAACAACTGGAATTCCAGATCACGCGAGTTGATGATCAGCGCATCTTGCATGGGAGAAGACCCGTCTAAAGGTGAGCCGCTATGCAGAACAACTACGCGACAAGCGCGGCAACCCACGAAATCGCATAGACGCGGCTCGATTGAAAAGTGCGGTATTCGGGTAAGTCCCGATGACCCGCCCATCGACGATGCATGTCAGTTTAAATCAAAAGTGAATGAGCGTGCTTTTATTTACAGGCTGAATTTCGGCACGTATGATGGTTGGAAAATCTGGAATGAAAGTCTGCATTGCAGAACAACTTGGAGGAGCGTCGTAATGTCTGTGAAAGACCTGTTTCAACTGGACGGCAAGGTTGCACTGATCACCGGAGGCTCGCGCGGGCTGGGCCTGCAAATGGCCGAGGCACTGGGAGAAATGGGCTGCCGCGTGGCGATTACCGCGCGTAAGGCCAATGAACTCGCCGAAGCGAAAGCGCATCTGCAAAGCCGGGGTATCGAAGTACAGACCATCGTCAACGATCTGCAGCGCTTCGAGGGTATCCCCGGTCTCGTGGACGCAGTGCTCGGCCTGCATGGCAGCATCGACATTCTCGTGAACAACGCGGGCGCGACATGGGGCGCACCCGCCGAGGACTATCCCGATGAAGCGTGGCACAAGGTGATGAACCTGAATGTTCATGCGCCGTTTTTCGTCGCGCGTGAAGTCGGCAAGCGCAGCATGATCCCGCGTCGCGCGGGCAAGATCATCAACATCGCGTCGGTGGCCGGCCTGAAGGGCTCGCCGCCCGGCATGAACACGATTGCGTACAACACCTCCAAGGCCGCGGCGATCAATTTCACGCGGGCGCTCGCTGCGGAATGGGGTAAGTACAACATCAACGTCAACGCGATCTGCCCGGGATTTTTCCCGTCGAAGATGTCGGCGGGCTTGCTCGACAAGCTCGAAGACACCATCGTCTCGCGCACGCCGTTGCAGCGCCTCGGCGGCGACGAGGATCTCAAAGGCCCGGTCGTTTTCCTCGCGAGTGAGGCGTCGCGCCACATCACGGGACAGTATTTCGCGGTGGACGGCGGCTCGATCATCGTCTGATTGAGTGGTCTCGAGACGCAGTGCGCGGGTCAGGGCGCGCTGCGCTTACCTAAAAGATGGAGACGCCGCATGAATTTTCAGCACTCGGACAAGGTCAAGAGTTTGCAGCAACGCCTGAACGCTTTCATGGACGAACACGTGTATCCGGCCGAGGCAGTTTTCGAAGCGCAGATGGACGCCGCGCGTGAATCCGGCAACCGGTGGCAGCCCGCGCCGGTGATCGAGGAATTGAAACAGAAAGCGAAGGCCGTGGGTTTGTGGAACCTGTTCCTGCCCGAGTCGAAATACGGCGCGGGGCTCACCAACCTCGAATACGCGCCGCTGTGCGAAATCATGGGGCGCTCGCATATCGGCGCGGAGCCGTTCAACTGCTCGGCGCCGGACACCGGCAACATGGAAACGCTGGTGCGTTACGCAACACCGGAGCAGCAACAGCAATGGCTGCTGCCGCTGCTCGACGGCACGATCCGCTCGGCCTTTGCGATGACGGAGCCGGAGGTGGCGTCGTCGGATGCGACCAATATCGAAGCGCGCATTGAGCGCGACGGCGGCGATTACATTCTGAACGGCCGCAAATGGTGGACCTCGGGCGCGAACGATCCGCGCTGCAAGGTCCTCATCTTCATGGGCAAGTCCAGCCCGGACCACACCAACCGGCATCAGCAGCAGTCGATGATTCTGGTGCCGATGGACACGCCGGGCGTGAAAGTACTGCGTCATCTGCCGGTATTTGGCTATGACGACGCCCCGCACGGCCACGCCGAAATTTCCTTTGAAAACGTACGTGTGCCGGCCAGCAACATGCTGCTCGGCGAGGGCCGCGGCTTCGAGATCGCGCAAGGGCGGCTCGGACCAGGCCGTATTCACCACTGCATGCGTTTGATCGGACGCGCTGAGCGCGCGCTCGAAGCGATGTGCCGCCGCTCGCTGGAACGCGTAGCGTTTGGCAAACCGATCGCGGACCAGGGCGTCACCCGCGAACGGATCGCGAATGCACGCATCATGATCGACCAGACGCGGTTTTTGGTGCTGAACGCGGCGCACAAGATGGACACGGTCGGCAACAAGGACGCGCGTCAGGAGATCGCCATGATCAAGGTGGCTGCGCCCAGCGTGGCGTGCCAGGTGATTGACTGGGCGATGCAGGTGCATGGCGGCGGCGCGGTCAGCGACGACTTCGGCCTCGCTCGCGCGTATGCGAGTTCGCGCACGCTGCGTTTTGCGGACGGACCCGACGAAGTGCACCGTAACGCCATTGCGAAGATGGAGCTTGGGCGCCACCTCGGGCGTTCATGAAGCCGCTGATTCCACTGATTTCCCTGAATCATTAGCCAGCCGCGTCCGTCACGCGGCGGATGTAAACGAAGCGCGCACCATCCGTGTGAAACGCGCACAGACAGTAAGGCAGGAGACGCCGATGAACGAACGCCATCACCCGAATTGGCCGCCGCAAGTGCCGCTGCATCTGACGCTGCCCGAGACCAACATTTTCTATAACGCCGAAGTATCGGCGGCGCGTTTTCCCACGAAGCCGTTCATCGTCTTCTACGACACGCCGGTTACGTTCGGCGAGTTCAAGGACGAAACTGAGCGTATCGCGGGATTTCTTCAGCAGGAATGCCATGTCAAGGCGGGCGACCGTGTGCTGCTTTACATGCAGAACAGCCCGCAATGGATCATCGCTTACTACGGGATCCTGCGTGCGAATGCCGTCGTGGTGCCGGTCAATCCGATGAACATGAGCGGTGAACTGGCGCATTACGTCGAGGACAGCGAGGCGACTACGATCATTGCGCCGCAATGTCTGTTCGCGAACGTCGAACCGCTGATCGGCAAGGGGCCGGGGAAGGGTATCGAGCACGTAATCGTCGCCACGTATAGCGATTATCTGAAGCGGCCATCGCCGATTCCCGTTCCGGAATTCGTGGCGGCGCCGCGCAAGACCTTCAATGTCCCCGGCGTCATACCCTGGCGCGAGGTGCTCGAACGGCATATCGCGCCGGGTCCGCTCACCACCGGTCCGGACGATCTGTGCGTGATGCCGTACACGTCCGGCACCACCGGCAAGCCGAAGGGCTGCATGCATACGCACCGCAGCGTGATGAGCACGCTGCTCGGCGGTTGCGTCTGGTTCTCGGCGCCGCCGGATGGTGTGTATCTATCGATATTGCCGTTCTTTCACGTGACCGGCATGCAAGGCGGCATGAACAGCGCGGTCTTTTCGGGCGCCACGATTATCGTGTTGCCGCGCTGGGATAGGGAAGCGGCGGCCCTATGCATGCAGAAATATCGCGTGACCGCGTGGCAGTCGATCACGGCGATGATGGTCGATTTTCTGTCGAACCCGAAGCTCGGCGAGTACGATCTCTCGAGCCTGACGGGCGCACGCGGCGGCGGCGCGGCGATGCCGGACGCGATTGCCAGAAAGCTCAAGTCGCTGATGGGGCTCGATTACGTCGAAGGCTACGGCATGTCCGAGACGATTGCCGGCACGCACATCAATCCCCCGCACCGGCCTAAGCCGCAGTGCCTGGGCATTCCCGTGTTCGACGTGGACTCGCGCGTGATCGATCCGGTGACGCTGCAGGAACTACCGCAAGGGGAAACTGGCGAGATCATCGTGAACGCGCCACAGGTGATGCAAGGCTACTGGCGCAATCCCAAGGCGACTGAAGAAGCGTTTATCGAACTCGACGGCAAGCGTTTCCTGCGTACCGGTGACCTCGGTCATATCGACGAGGACGGGTATTTCTTCATGACCGATCGCCTCAAACGCATGATCAATGCATCGGGCTATAAGGTGTGGCCCGCAGAAGTCGAGGCACTCATGTACCGGCATCCCGCGATCCACGAGGTATGCGTGATCGGCGTGAAAGACGCGAAGCGTGGCGAAACCGTCAAGGCGCTGGTGGTGCCCGCCGCGGCGCATGCCGGCACGATCACCGAGCAGGAGATCATCGACTGGTCGCACGACCAGATGGCGTCTTACAAGGCGCCGCGCATTGTCGAGTTCGTGACGTCGCTGCCGAAGTCGGGCAGCGGCAAGATTCTGTGGCGCAAGTTGCAGGAAGAGGATGCGGCGCGCACGGCCGCGGCCAATGAGAACAACGGCGGCAACGGCAACACAGGAGGCGCATCGTCATGACATGGCTCGAAGCGTTACTGGACGAACCGTTCGTCTGCATCACCGACATGCTCCGCCGTTTCGCTAAAGAACGCGGTGAGCACGCGGCATTGATCTGCGATGGCGAGGTCGTGACTTATGCCGCGCTTGATGCACGAGTCGATCGCTTTGCCGCCGCGTTGCAGCGCGACGGTATCAAGCCTTGCGATGCGATTGCTTTATGCGCGGCCGCCTCGGTGGAATACGCCGTGGTGTTTCTCGGCGGCTTGAGGGCGGGGGCGGCGGTCGCGCCGCTCGCGCCGTCGTCGAGCGCGGCGAGTCTCGTCAGCATGATCGGCAACTCAGGTGCACGGCTGCTGTTTCTCGATGCCGACGTCAAGCGTTTGCTCGATCCGGTGGCCGAAGAGATCAGTGCAATCCCCGTCGCGCTGGATGCGCACGCAGGCAGCACCGCGCTTGAGGCGTGGCTCGCGCCCAAGGGTGCAACGCCTGAAGCTGTGACGATCGATCCGGCGTGGCCGTTCAACATCATCTATTCGTCAGGCACCACGGGTACGCCGAAAGGCATCGTGCAGTCGCACGGCATGCGCTGGGCTTACGCCGTGCGCAGCATCCAACGCGGCTATCGTCCAGACGCCACGACGCTGATCTCCACGCCGTTGTATTCGAACACGACGCTCGTGAGTTTCATGCCGACGCTGACATTCGGCGGCACAGTCGTGTTGATGCCGAAATTCGACGCCACAGGCTATCTCGAGCTGGCGCAACAGTACCGCGTCACGCACACCATGCTGGTGCCGGTCCAGTATCAGCGCCTGATGGCGCATGCGGAGTTCGACCGTTACGACCTTTCCAGCTTCCAGGCCAAATTCTGCACCAGCGCGCCGTTCGCAGCGAGCGTGAAGGCGGACGTGGTGCGCCGCTGGCCGGGCAAGCTGACCGAGTACTACGGCATGACCGAAGGCGGTGGCTCGTGTCAGTTGGAGGCCGACGAATGTCCCACCAAGCTGCATACGGTCGGCAAACCGATGGAAGGTCACGACATCCGTCTGATCGACGAGCTCGGCAACGAGGTGGCAGCGGGCGAGGTGGGCGAAATCGTCGGCCATTCGCCCGCGATGATGACCGGCTACTACCGTCAACCGGACAAGACTGCCGAGGCGGAGTGGTATGACCCGGGCGGCAAGCGCTTCATCCGCACGGGCGACATGGGCCGTTTCGATGCAGACGGATTTTTGACGCTGCTCGATCGCAAGAAGGACATGATCATTTCGGGCGGCTTCAACGTCTATCCGAGTGACCTCGAGGCTGAACTGTGCTCGCACCCGGACGTCGCGGATGTGGCCGTGGTGGGCGCGCAGTCGGAGCAATGGGGCGAGACGCCGGTTGCGTTCGTGGTGCTTCGCCCGGCTGCGCCGGTCGACGCCGACACGCTGCTGGCCTGGGTCAACGCACGGCTCGGCAAGATGCAGCGGCTCTCCGCGTTGACCTTTGTCGACGCGTTGCCGCGCAGTCCGATCGGCAAGGTGCTGAAACGGGAATTGCGCGAGCAGTACTATCCCGCCGCGCGTTAGCACAGCGTATCGAGACGTCTGAATACACCTGGCTGGATAGACCAACTCACACCAACTGGCAATGGGACAAGGCATGAACAATTTTGAAGGCAAGGTAGCGGTAATCACGGGCGCGGGCTCCGGATTCGGCCGCGAGTTCGCACGGCTCGGCACCAAGCTTGGCATGCGGCTAGTACTTGCCGACGTGCAACAGGACGCACTCGATGAAACCTTCGCCGAGGTGAGCGCGGCCGGTGCACAGGCCATCGCGCGCCGCGTCGATGTCGCGAAGGGCGAGGAAATCGGCGCACTGGCCCGCGCCACGCTCGACGCCTTCGGTAGCGTGCATCTGGTTTTCAACAATGCGGGCGTAGGCGGCAGCGGCGGCCTCGTGTGGGAGAACACCGAGCGCGACTGGCAATGGCTGCTCGGCGTCAACCTGTGGGGCGTGATTCACGGCGTGCGGGCTTTCACACCGCTGATGCTCGACGCCGCCAAACGCGATCCGGACTACCGCGGGCATATCGTCAACACGGCGTCGATGGCCGGCATGCTCAACCCGCCCATGATGGGTCCGTACAACGTATCGAAACATGCGGTGGTGTCGCTGACTGAGTCGCTATACCAGGATCTTTCGCTGGTCACTCAGCAGGTGGCGTGCTCGGTGCTGTGCCCGTACTTCGTACCGACGGGGATTGCCAAGGCGCATCGCAATCGTCCGTCCGAACTGGACAACGACACGCCGCCGACCTTATCGCAACGCGTGTCGCGCGCGATGAGCGAAAAGGCGGTGAGTTCAGGGAAGGTAAGTGCGGAAACGGTCGCGGGCATGGTGTTCGATGCGATCCGCGAAGAGCAGTTCTATATCTTTTCGCATCCGCACGCGCTAGCCGCTGTGAAAACGCGCGCTGAGGATATCGTTACGCCGCGCAATCCGACCGATCCGTTCACCGAGCGGCCTGAAGTGCGTGTTCAGATTATCGAGGCGTTGAAGGGGTAATCCGGATTGGAGATGCGCAAAGCGCCGTGGAAACCACGGCGCTTTTTTACGTCTATATCACGTCGTCATGTTGTCACTTCGCCGCTGTCAGCGAACTCAACACCGCCGACTTCAACTGCCCACCCTGAACCACCGCCGCAACCGGGTTACCGATCACGAAACCACCGTGGTCGTCGACGCCCGTCACACTTTGCGGATTGGCCTGTGGCGGCAGCGCCTTCACGGCTTTATCGAACTGATTGCGGATCGCGGTCGCGTCGCTGACGCTGCCGGCCAGCTTCATCGCGAGTGCCGTTGCGTAGACCGCGGTGTAGTTCAGCGATACTTCCTGGCTCGGGTCCCGTCCGCCGTGGCTCTTGCGGAAGCGCTCCACAAACATTCTGGCATTCGGCGTTTCATCGTTGGCCAACGGCAATACCCCGATCGAGCCGTTCAACGGTGCATAGCCGCCGGTCACCTTGGCCACCTCGTCGAGCTTGGCCTGGTCCATAAGGATAAAGCCGCCCTTGAAGCCCAGTTCGCGTGCCTGCTGCGCAATCAGGCCGGTCGGCTCGGACGGGCCGCCGATAAACATCACATCCGGTTTGGCTGCCAGCACACGGCTCACGCCGCTGTAGAAATCGGTGGCGCGGTTATACGACATCGAATTGTCCGCGACGATCGTGCCGCCGGCCGCTTCCCACGCGGGCTTGAATGCGGCGACCCAGACCTTGCCGTAGTCGGTATCGGTGGCGGCGAGTGCAACCTTCTTGCCGTACGTCGCCATTTCGTACTTGATGAACGCGTTCAGATACGACGTGAACGCGGGCGGAATGCGCACCGTGAGCTTGTTGCCGCGCTCGCTGATCTGCGGCACGCTGGTGTACGAGAGCAGCAATAGTTTCTGTTGTTCGTTGCTGGTCTGCACGGCGAAGCCACCACCCGAATGTGGCACGAGCACCACAGCCGCCTGCTGTTCCTGCGCGAGACGCCGTGCGTTGATCGCGGTCTCGGCGGGGTTGTACTTGTCGTCGAGCGGCACGATTTCGAGCTTGATCGTCTTGCCGGCCACTTCGATGCCGGCCTGATTGACGTCGGCGGCCGCCATCTGCATGCCTTCGAGCACTTCCTGGCCGTACTTCGCCGCGCCTCCGCTCAACGGACCGGAGTAGCCGATATGCACCACCTGCTGCGCCATGACTGCGCCGGAACCCAGCAGCGCGGTCGTGGCGACCGCCGCGACCACTCCAGCGCGTCCGCACAAGCGTTTGATCGTCATACGTGTCTCCTTTGGGATTGTTCGAATGGCCTGACGCTTAAGGTCATGCGTCAGGCGGTGCATCAAATCCGTTCAGCCGCCGACGTAAGCGCGCCGGATCGCTTCGTTGTTCATCAGACTCGCGTGATCGCCTTCGAGCACGATGCGGCCGTTCTCGATCACGTAGGCGCGATGCGCGATCTTCAACGCCGCAAACGCGTTCTGTTCGGCGAGCAACACCGTCGTGCCCGCGCGATTGATCTGCTGGATCACCTCGAACACCTGCTTGACCACCAGCGGCGCGAGACCGAGCGACGGTTCGTCGAGCAGCAAGACCTTGGGCCGGGCCATCATTGCGCGGCCGATCGCCACCATCTGCTGCTGCCCGCCGGACAACGAGCCGGCCGCATGATCCTTGCGTTCGGCGAGAAGCGGAAAGAGTGCGAACACCTGGTCGAGATTGCGCTGATTGCCGGCCTTGTCGCCGCGATGCACATAGGCGCCGAGCGTGAGGTTCTTCAGCACCGACATGCCCGGGAACAGCTTGCGGCCCTCGGGACACTGAATCACGCCGTTGCGCACGATTTGCGCGGGCGTCATGCCGAGCAACTCGCGCGTTCCGAGGCGCAGGCTGCCGCTCGTGGCGCGGCGCAGGCCGCTCGTCGCGAGAAAGATCGAACTCTTGCCCGCGCCGTTGGCGCCGAGCAGCACGACCAGTTCGCCGTCGTCCGCGTGCAGCGTGATGCCGTCCAGCGCGCGGAAACTGCCGTAATCGAGCGCGACGTTTTCAAACTTCAGCATGTTCGCTCCCAAGATAGGCATCGATCACGGCCGGGTTCGCGCGAATCTCGGCAGGTGTGCCCTCGGCGATTTTCTTGCCGTAGTTCAGCACCATGATGCGATCGGCGAGCTTCATGATCATGTTCATCTTGTGTTCCACAAGGCACACCGTCACGCCGTGTTTCACCAGCTTGCGGATCAGTTCGGCGAGGCCTTCGGTCTCTTCGGGATTCACGCCGCCGGCGGGTTCGTCGAGCAGCATCAGGCTCGGAACGGTCGCGAGTGCGAGGGCCACGGCGGCGCGCTTACGCTCTTCCTGCGAGATGTCGCCCGCCATCCGTTCCGCAATCGCCGACAGCCCGACGAAATCTAACGCCTCGCGCGCCTTCTCGCGGCAGATCCGTTCTTCCTGCTTGAGCCGCGCCGAATGCGTCAGCACGTCCCACAGCCCCGAGCGCGTGCGCAGCCGATGGCCGACGATCAGGTTGTCGAGCACGCTGGCCCGGTCGAACAGCGCGGTGGATTGAAATGTGCGCGCGATACCGAGGCGCGCCATCTGATCGGCCGCCAGTTTTGTCACGTCCTGGCCTCTGAAGAGGATGCGTCCCGAACTCGGCAGATGGGTACCGCTGATCAGATTGAAGAAGGTGGTCTTGCCCGCGCCGTTCGGCCCGATGATTGCATTGATCTTGCCGGCTTCGATATGCGTGCTGACGTCGTCGACCGCGACGAGACCGCCGAAGCGTTTGCTGAGCGAGTCGATTTCAAGCATGACGGTCTCCGCGCGTGGGCTGCGATTGACGCGCGACGCCGCCGCTTTTCGGCGTTGCCAGTTTCGCGCGCCGGCTCGTTCTTGCCCTATACAAACCGACAATACCGTTCGGTAGAAAGATCACCAGCAAAATGAGGATCGGGCCGAACACGACGAAACGGTACGCCTGCAAAAACTGCAGATACTGCGTGAGCCAGGGTATGGCGAGCGCGCCGAGCAGCGGGCCGGCGAGGGTGCCGATGCCGCCCACCAGCATGTACATGGTCATGTCGAAGGTATGCTCGACGCCGGCCAGATCCGGTCCGAGAAAACGCACGGAGCCCGCATACAGGCCGCCCGCGAGCCCGGCATAGACGACCGACAGCACGAAGGCCAGCACCTTGTTGCGCATCAGGTTGATGCCGAGCGACTGCGCGAGACCGTCGCTATTGCGGATCGCCATGAAGGTCCGGCCGAGCAGCGAGTCGACGATGCGATGCATCAGCCACACGCCGAGCACCAGAAAGGCGAACACCAGGTAATAGAGCGGCCGCGGATTTTCAAACGAGGCGATGCCGAAGCCCGAAGGCGCCGGAATGCCGACGATGTCCGAGACACCATGCGTGAGGCTGTCCCATTTCTCGATGACGAGAAACATGATGTAGCCGACGCACAGCGTAAAAATAGAAAAGTAGTGGCCGCGCAGACGCAGCGAAACAAGGCCGACCAGCGCACCCAGTATCGCGACGACGACGCCCGACGCAATGAACGCGATCCAGAACGGCACCTGATGATCGACTGTGAGAATGCCCACCGTGTACGCGCCCACCGCCATGAAGCTGCCGTGCGCGAGATTGAACTGCCCCGTATAGCCAGTGATCAGATTCAGCCCGACGGTGGCCAGCGCGAAGACGTACGCGGTGGACATCACGGTGAGCATGTAGTCGTTGGTGGCCAGAAACGGAAACACGAGACCGACCACGAACAGCAGTGTCCAGCCCAGCTTGCCTTCGAATAATTTCATGACCGGTTTCACGATGCGCGCAGTTCCCTGGTGAACAGTCCTTGAGGACGAACCGACAGAATTACCACCAGCAGCACGAAGGCGATGATGTCCTTGTAGTCGGTCGAAATGTAGAAGGCGCCGAAGCTCTCCGCCATGCCGATGATCAGCCCGCCCACGATCGCGCCCGGCACGCTGCCCATGCCGCCGAGAATGATGATCACGAAGGCCTTCAGGATCACCAGTTGGCCCATCGCTGGATAGACGAGGTTGATCGGCGCGTACAGCGTGGCGGCCACGGCGGCGAGAAGGCCCGAGATGCCGAAGGTCAGCATCGTGACCTTGTTGGCGTCGATGCCCATCAGCGAGGCGCCTTCGCGGTCCTGTGCCATCGCGATGATGCTCGAGCCGATCACCGTGTATTTGAGGAAGAGTTGCAGCAGCACCACCAACGCGAACGCGGCGCCGATGATCAGCAGGCGCTGCACCGGCGCGGTCACGCCGCCCAGATCGATGATTCCCGCGTAGGGCGTGGCCATACGATGAAAGTCCGCGCCCCAGATCGCCTGCGCACCGGCTTCGAGAAACAGCAGAAGGCCGATCGCGGCGATCATCGGATGCAATTCGGAAGATTTGCGCAGCGGGTGGAACACCAGCCGCTCGGCGAGGATCGCGAGTACCGCGACCGCGAGGCCGGAGCCGATCATGGCGAGCCAGTAGTTCCAGCCGAGCCGGCTCATCAGGTAGAACGAGACGAACGCGCCGACCATGTAAAACGCGCCGTGGGCGAAATTCGGCACTGCGAGAATGCCGTAGACCAGCGTAAGTCCGAGTGCGACGAGGCTGTAGATGCCGCCCAGCGTCAAGCCGTTTAGAAGCTGCTGCAAAAACATGTCCACGCTTTGACACCCTCCAACGGCGGCACGCGGTGCAATCGTTACCCTTACTGCAGGGGACGCATCGCCGCACACCTGACTACGGACGGGACAACAGCCGCTTTCTCGAATCCGGCGACCGTTATCGACGGTTGTCGACGCTTGAAACACGCACCCATCGGCACAAACTGGAAGTGGTGATGGGGGGCGGCGCTGGAGAAATTTGGCACGGGCGTTCGCTTTGCGTCAATAAGTTTTTCCATTTGATTGTTCTGCATTGCAGATTATTAGGGAAGTCACTTAGATGGCGCGCATCAAGTCGCCCGTTCGCGAGATGCCGACGCGCCGCTTGTGCGGCACGCGGGCATCTCGCGTTCTGCACTGGCTAGAACATGTGCCGCATGCCGATATTCACACCGGCCGTTGTGCCGGTCACTTCGTTCAGTGCGTTGTTGACGGACAGTCCGGTGTGCATGGCGCCGTGGTTGGTCACGAAGCCGGCCTGCCCATACACCACAGTAGCCTTCGACAACGAATACTCAACCCCGGTGGACGCCAGTATCGAATTGTTCGACGAGTTGTTCCCATCGCGCGTGACCCACACGCCAGCGTCGACGTTCAGCGCCGGTGTGATGCGATAACTGGCGCCGCCTGAATAGACGCGATCGTTGAACGAGCCTGCCACCTTGTACTGCACGTAGGAGGCCTTCACGGTCAGGCTGTTGAACACGTAGCTGGCGCCGATTGCACGGCCGTCGAATTCGACCACGCTCGGAATCGCGATCGATGCAGCGCTGCCGCCGTCGTTGCCGCTGTAGAGCGCGGCATCGACGGTCAGCGTGCCGAGGTGGTAGCGCAGGCTCGCCGAGTACTGGCGGCCCGCCTGAAAGTTCCCGGCCGCGCCGCCCAGCGCGATCATCGCGCTGCCTTGCAAGCCGGCAATTTCCGGCGACGTGTACGAAATGCCGTTCGGGTTGAACAGGCCGGTCACATAGACGTTGTTGAGATAGGTGATGAGACCGCTGCCGAAGTACGACATCTCGCGCGGATCGAAGTCGTACACCGCGAGGAAGAAGGGCGAGAACTGCAAGCCGGCCTTGACCGTACCGTAGCGGCTGTCCACACCGACCCACGCCTGCCGCCCGAACTCGTTGCCGTTCGAATTGCTGAACGCGCCGTTGGCAATGCTGATGCCGCTTTCGAGTTCGAAGATCGCTCGCATGCTGCCGCCGAGATCTTCGGCGCCACGCATGCCGAAGCGTGAGCCGGAGAGGCCGCTGTCGGTGAACGAGTATTGATGGCCGGCGTTCTGACCGGTGGTCGCGTTAAGCGTTTTGCTGGTGTAGAGGATCGAGCCGTCGACGATACCGTACAGCGTGACACTGCTTTGCGCGTGGGCGCTCTGGGCCGTGCCCAGGGCGCATGCGCCCACTAATCCAAGAATGGCTCCAATTCGATTGCGATGACTTGCCGGCATGCTTCGTGTCTCCTTGTTTATTGGAATCAATTGAACTGGCGAAGTAGTGCTTGTGTTGCAAGATTCTGGCGATCTGTTGCGCGATGCGATTTCAACAGGCGATAAAGAGCCCTCGCGATCTGATAAGGGATGCGAAATAGTGGGTCTGCTGGTACGCGTCTCGAATCCGGCTGCCGGCTGGCTTGTCTCCTGGGTGCTGGGGCGGCTCGGCGCTGCTAAGAGCTCATTGATCGCATGCTTGCGCACAGGATGCAGGCGCAATTTGGCACGATCGTTCGTTCTGTGTCAACGGGGGAAATCGCTCGCTTGGACTGCAATGCAGGCCAAAATAGGGAAAACACCTGGCGTTGGATGTACGCTTTAACTGCGTCGTAAGGCTATGTAATACAAGGGAATTGCCGGAATTATCCGGTTTGAATTGCGAGACGATCAGTTGATGTGGAAGTTCTGCATTGCAGAACCATGAAAGAGCTGACTCAGCGCGCGCCGAGCGTCTCTATCAGCATGTCGACGAATGCCTTCACCCGCGCCGTCATCTGCAACTGTTGCGGGTATACCGCGTAAATGTCGGCACCCGGCGTGCGGTATTCCGGCAATACATGGATCAGCCGGCCGTCGGCGAGATAGTCTGCGATATCCCATTCCGCTCGCATCAGAATGCCGTGACCGTCCAGCGCCCACTTCACCGCGATCTCGCCGTCGTTGGTGGTGAGGTTGCCACGCACGCGTACGGTCTCGGTCTTTTCGGCCGCGCCGCGTCCGCTGGTCAAGCGCCATAGCCCGTAGCCATCGTCGCCCTGACGAATGCCGATACAGTTGTGTTGTGATAACTCCGCCGGGTTGCGCGGCGCGCGCCGTTTGGTGAAATACGCAGGCGAAGCGCAAAGCAATCGCCGGTTCGGCGCGACCCTGCGTGCAATCACGCGCGCATCCGGCGGTTCGCCGAAACGCACGCACACGTCGAAGGCGTCGTCGCTAATCGGGGGTGGGTCGACGGAGAGTTGCAACTGCACGTCAACCTCGGGAAAGCGCCGCACAAATCGTGAAATCAGCGGCGCCACGTGACTGCGGCCGAAACCGAGCGTCGCGTTCACGCGCAGCAGACCTTTCGGGGCAGCTTGCGAGCCACCGAGCAACTGGGCCAGGTCGTCCATTTCGCTCAGGATGCGCCGTGCCCGGGTGAGATAGAGCTCGCCCTCCGGCGTGAGACTCATCCGCCGCGTTGTGCGGTTGACAAGCGACACGCCCGCGCGCGATTCCATTTGCGCCAGATGTTTGCTCACGGCCGCCGTGCTCAAGCCGAGTTCACGCGCAGTTGCGGTCAGGCTACCGCTTGTGGCGAGCGTGGAGAAGAAGGCGAGGTCTTCCGGTTGTATCGACGAAGTCATGTTGAGCAGGCCAATGAACAGCCCATTATTAACTTCAGGTTAAGGATACTTTGAGTCTAGCAGCGTTTTCGCGGCCGGTCGCCGTTCTAGGATGCTGCCATACGTTCAACACCAAGGAGACGCCAGTGAAGACCTACCGCATCGCAACCATTCCCGGCGACGGCATCGGCAAGGAAGTCGTGCCCGCGGGCCAACGGGTTCTCGAAGCCATCGCTGCGCGAAGCGACGCCTTCCAGTTCGAGTTCGAGAATTTCGGGTGGGGCGGCGATTTCTACCGCCAGCACGGGGTGATGATGCCGGCCGATGGGCTGGATGCCATCCGCAACAAGGATGCGATTCTGTTCGGCTCGGCGGGCGACCCGCTTATTCCCGATCACGTGACGCTTTGGGGTTTGCGCCTGAAGATCTGTCAGGGCTTCGATCAATATGCGAACGTGCGTCCCACCCGCATCCTTCCCGGTATCGACGCGCCGTTAAAGCGCTGTGGGCCGAAGGATCTCGACTGGGTCATCGTTCGGGAGAACTCGGAGGGTGAGTATTCCGGCGTAGGCGGACGCGCACACCAGGGCCATCCGATCGAAGTCGCCACCGATGTTTCGATGATGACCCGCGCGGGCGTCGAGCGCATTCTCCGTTTCGCGTTCCGACTCGCCCAGTCGCGGCCGCGCAAGCTGCTGACGGTAATCACCAAGAGCAATGCGCAACGCCACGCGATGGTCATGTGGGACGAGATTGCCCTGGAAGTCTCGAAGGAATTTCCCGACGTCAAATGGGACAAGGAACTCGTCGACGCCGCCACCGCGCGCATGGTCAACCGTCCGGCCACGCTCGACACGATCGTCGCGACGAACCTTCACGCGGACATTCTCAGCGATCTGGCAGCGGCACTGGCCGGCAGCCTCGGCATCGCGCCGACCGCGAATCTCGACCCCGAGCGCCGCTATCCCTCGATGTTCGAGCCGATTCACGGTTCCGCTTTCGACATCATGGGCAAGGGTCTCGCCAATCCGGTCGGCACGTTCTGGTCGGTTGTGATGATGCTCGACCATCTCGGCGAGATGGCCGCTGCCCAGCAATTGATGAGCGCGATCGAACGCATCACGGCTGACCCGGCGCTGCACACGGGCGACCTCGGCGGCTCGGCTACGACCATGCAGGTGACGGATGCCGTCTGCGCGATCCTCGCCGCGAAACCGGCGGCGGAGTTCAAAGCCGCCTGAGCACGCAATACGCAATACACAGCGCACGCGTTAGACAAAAACAGAACGCCCGGACGAATACGTCACGGGCGTTTTGAAGAATGGAGACTGGCATGGCCAATGAATTGCAAGCCCGTGTGGTTCGCAAGCTGACGTGGCGTATTTTGCCCTTCGTCATGCTGCTTTACTTTGTGAGCTTTCTCGATCGTGTGAACGTCGGCTTCGCCGCGCTCACGATGAACAAGGACCTCGGCCTCTCGCCGACCATGTTCGGGCTCGGCGGCGGCATCTTCTTTCTAGGGTACTTTCTGTTCGAAGTGCCTTCGAACCTCATTCTGAACAAGGTCGGCGCACGCATCTGGATCGCACGTGTGATGGTGACGTGGGGCCTGGTGTCGGCGGCTTCGGCGTTTGTCGTCGGGCCGAATTCGTTCTATACGCTGCGCTTTCTGCTTGGTGTGGCCGAAGCCGGTTTCTTCCCCGGCATCATTCTTTATCTCAGCAAGTGGTTTCCCGCGCGGCAACGCGCAGTCGCGGCGGCCGCGTTCATGGCGGCCGCACCTTTGTCGACCGCAATCGGATCGCCCATTTCCGGCGCCATCATGCAGATGCCGGCCCTTTTCGGCTTGAAAGACTGGCAATGGCTTTTCCTCATCGAGGCAATTCCGGCCGTCGTACTCGGGTTCGTGGTTTTGAAAGCGCTCACCGATTCGCCAGAAAAGGCGACGTGGCTTGCCGCGGATGAAAAAGCGTGGCTCGTCGCGACCTTACGCGAAGAACGCGCGGGACGTGAATCGCAGGCAGGACATGCGACGGGTGCGCTCGCCGCGCTGCGCGATCCGCGCGTGTGGATCATGTCGATGATTTACTTCGGCACCTCTGCGGGACTTTATACGCTCGGACTGTGGGCGCCCCTGATCATTCGTCAATTCGGCTTTACCGCGCTCGGTACTGGCGCGTTGAACGCGATTCCCAGCGTGCTGGCTGTGATCGGCATGGTGATGTGGGCGCGGCATTCGGATCGCACTGGCGAGCGCACGTGGCATGTGGTGATTCCGTGCGTCGCAGCCGGCGTCGGGCTCGCATGGGCCGGCTTTGCGGATACCGTCCTTGCGGTGGTGCTCGCGCTGATCCTCGTGAACGTGGGCATCAGCGCGGCCAAGGCGCCGCTGTGGGCCATGCCGAGTACCTTTCTCTCTGGCGCCGGTGCGGCGGCCGGTATCGCCATGATCAACTCGATCGGCAATCTCGGCGGTTTCGTCGGTCCGTTTGCGATCGGCTGGCTGAAGAGCGTGACGGGTGGATACGCTGCCGGACTTTACGTGGTGGCGGCGAGTCTTGCGGTATCAGCCATACTCACGTTGGCGATCGGCCGGCGAGGATATCGGGCGGCTCCTGCGCCACAATGATCTCGCTGGCTTTCTGATCGGTTTCCCGATTGACGATGTGCCTCGCTTCCGCGCCGATTGTTGTCCGCTGACCTGCTGCGAATAACGGTTAGCGCGGCGGTTAGCGCGGGGACAGCGCGGAAGTGCAAGGCATCATCGCGCGTATTCAATGCCTGAACAGTCGCGAGTCCTTACCCGCGAAATGCATCGTCGAAGATTGCGAAAAGCTTGTCGCGGGTGCGCCGTAACCTGAGCTGTCACCATGGCCCGACAGCGTGTGCGAAGGTTGCTGATATTGCGTACCCGCCTGATTGTTCTGCGTGTCGTGCATCGAGACGGTCGGCGCGGGTGTTGTGTCGTTCATTGGTGTGTTCATCTGCTGGGCAAACGACAGGGTCGGGATGGCGACGATCGAAGCAATGAGCATGACGTGTTTGAGTGTTTTCATGAAGGCTCTCCAATAGTGTGAAGGTGCCGCGCCGACCATTCCGGTCGACGCGTATCCACAGAATAAGAAGCTTTCCTTAATTTCTCCTTAGGGGAGCTCAAACAACGCTCTTCCGCATTTTCAATCCCCATCCCAACCATGGCGCTCACGCCATTCGCGCTCGTGCTCCTCATGCTCATGGTGGCGCCACTGTCGTTCGCGCCACTCCTGACGTTCATGCCACTGTCGTTCGCGCCAGTCGTCGCCGTAACCATAGCCATATTCCACCACCGGCGGGGGCGCATAAACGACCGGCGGAGGTGCAATGTAGGCGGGCTGGGCGGGCACGAAAACCGGCCCGGGGATGCCGATGCCGATGCCCACGTCGACGTGCGCCGAAGCGACTGTGGAAGCCACTAATATCGCGCCGCCGAGAATCACTGATAATAGGTTCTTGCGCATGTTTTTCTTTTCGCCCGATGATTGCGGGCGATGACAGTGAAGATGGTGCGCAGTTTAGGCAGGGCCGCGGTTTGCAGGTGCAAGAGGGATGCGAGATTGGTAACACGGAGTAACGGCGAGCAGCCTTAAGGTTGCCCTAATGAATTCCGTGCACGATGAACCGGCCAGACCTCTGGTTTTCCTCCTCTGCGCGCAACCCGAGGCGCTGTGTTCGGCTCGAACCAGCAATCAATAGCCAGGTCGCGCCGTTTCAAATTTTGCCGAATGGCATCCACGAAGGGCGGGGGATCGCAATGGGCTTTTCTGCTGAGGTTTGGGCGCTAGCGCGCCTGTGCTGCATGTACCCCGTGCTGGGCGGCCTTGCGATCTGGTATTTTTCGCGGGCGGACCGTCTGCTGCAGGTGGTTCGCGCCCGTCATTGAGCCTCGATCCTTGATCATGGCGCCCACCTCGCGGACGCGCAACGACGCCTGCTGAGCAACGGTGGGCTTGCTGCGCTGCGGCAAAATGCGCCTGCCATGTCGTCCGCACAGCTTTTTTTCCGCCAGGCCACCCTGACTTGCTCTGGCGCGACACGGCCGGCCAACCACTCCAACACCCCGCAAACCCTTGTCCAACAGGACTTTGCCCGCCACCAGCCGGCGCCCGCGCGGCGGCGGTGTCGCATTTCCACATGTGGTTGTCGCAAATAGTCGGCTAGGCGTACTTTTTTCTGGCAACTATGTATGCACAGCGCGGACGGACGTCCGCCACTGCTGCAATGTCTTGCATGGGACCGGAGTAAGAGCTTTGCATGGGACCAGAGTAAGCGCTAAAGCGCCAACTCTGGTCGACAGCTAAAGCGCTAACTCCGGTCGACAAAGGAGAGCATTCAATGAATTCCCCCAAGGTCGTGGTTGAAGGGCTGTGCAAGGTGTTCGGCACCAACCCGAAACAGGCGATCGGCATGCTGGCGGGCGGCGCAACCAAAGAAGAGGTCTTTGCGCGCACCGGTCAGATAGTCGGCGTCCATAACGTATCGTTCGAAGTCAAGGAAGGCGAGATCTTCGTGCTGATGGGCCTCTCGGGCTCCGGCAAGTCGACGCTGATTCGCCTGATCAACCGTCTCGTCGAGCCGACGGCCGGCAAGGTGCTGATCGACGGCCGCGACGTGGCCAGCGTGCCGCGCGCGGAATTGACGGCGCTGCGCCGCAAGGACATGAGCATGGTGTTCCAGTCCTTCGCGCTGATGCCGCAACGCACGGTGCTGTCCAACGCGGCGTTCGGGCTGGAAGTGGCGGGCGTCGGCAAGAAGGAGCGCGAGAAGCGCGCCATGACCGTGCTCGAGCAGGTCGGCCTCGCGCCGTTCGCGCAAAAGCTGCCGGCCCAGCTGTCCGGCGGCATGCAGCAACGGGTGGGTCTGGCGCGGGCGCTGGCGGTCAATCCGTCGCTGATGATCATGGACGAGGCGTTCTCCGCACTCGATCCGCTCAAACGCAAGGAAATGCAGAACGTGCTGCTCGATCTGCAACGCGAGCAGCAGCGCACCATCCTGTTCGTCTCGCACGATCTGGAAGAGGCGATGCGCATCGGCACCCGGATCGCGATCATGGAAGGCGGCAAGGTCGTACAGGTCGGCACGCCCCAGCAAATCATCACCAATCCCGCCGACGACTACGTGCGCGCGTTCTTCGAAGGCATCGACACCAGCCGCTATCTGACGGCCGGCGACCTGATGCAGACAGACGCCGTGCCGCTCATGCAGCATTCTCCGCAGATCGACGCCTCGAGCGTGGCCGCGACGCTAAACGGCAGCGCCGAATACGCGTTCGTGCTCGACAGCGAGCGCAAGTTCCGCGGCTTCGTGTGTCGCGATGCGATGGGCAGCGCGTCGCCGCAGCTCAATCACATCGAGTGCATCCGCCGCACTACGCCGCTGGACGACGTCGTCGAGCGCGTGGTGGCAAGCCGTGCGCCGCTGCCGGTCGTCGAAGCGGACGGCTCCTACTGCGGTTCGGTCAACAAGACGAACGTGCTGAACGTTCTCACGCGCCATCGAGGTTCCCATGTCTGAAGTCATTCCACTTGGCGCCTGGGTCGATCACGGCGTTCACTACCTGCTCGACCACGACGCAAAAACCTTCGATTCCATCGGCAAGGTCATCGAGAGTTTTGCCGCGCTGATCGAGCATGGCCTGCAAGCAGTGCCGATGTGGGCGCTGATGGCGTTTTTCGTCGGCGTTGGTTTGTGGCGGGTGGGCTGGCGTTTCGCGCTGTTCACGTTGCTGGCGATGTTGCTGATCTACGGCACCGGCTTCTGGGATCAGATGGTGATCACGCTCGGTCTCACGCTCTCGTCGACCTTGATCAGCCTGCTGCTCGGCGTGCCGCTCGGCATCTGGACCGCGAAGAGCCGCACCGTCGAAATGATGGTGCGCCCCGTGCTCGATCTGATGCAGACTATGCCCGCGTTTGTCTACCTGATTCCGGCGGCGATGCTGTTCGGTCTCGGCCGCGTGCCGGGGATTCTTTCCACGGTGATCTTCGCGATGCCGCCTGCTGTGCGTCTCACGTCGCTCGGCATCAAGCATGTGAATCGCGAAATCGTCGAAGCAGGGCAGGCGTTCGGCTGCACGCCCTTGCAGTTGCTCTACAAGGTGCAGTTTCCGAACGCGCTGCCGTCGATCATGACCGGCGTGAACCAGACCATCATGATGGCGCTCTCGATGGTGATCATCGCCTCGATGGTCGGCGCGGGAGGTCTCGGCAACGACGTGCTGGCGAGTATTCAACGGCTCGATATCGGCCTTGGTTTTGAAAGCGGCCTCTCGGTGGTGATGCTTGCGATCATTCTCGACCGCATTACGGAAAGCTTCGGCCGCTCGCCTGGCGCGGCGCGGGCGCCTCTGTTGTCGGGCTTGCGCAGCGTCATGAAGGTGCGCCGGGCGCCGGCGGCACAGCACGGCTGAGCCGCCTATGAAGCGCGACGCGATCTCTCCTGTTGCTGAGGCCCCATCCGATTCGCCGCTGTCCGGGCTCGCGCACTTCGGCTTTCTGACGCTGCCGAACTTTTCGATGATCGCGTTCACGAGCGCGGTCGAGGTGCTGCGCATGGCCAACTACGTGGGCCGCGCGCAGCACTACACATGGTCGGTGATAACACCGGACGGCGAGCCGGCGCAAGCGAGTAACGGCATCACCGTGAAGCCGACCACGACGCTGGCCGAAGCGGGCATGCCGGATGTGCTGATTGTCTGCGCCGGCTGGCATGTGCGCGACTACGTGGACGATACGATCATCGCATTGCTACAAGACGTTGCGTCGAAGGGCATTCCGCTTGGCGGCATTTGCACGGGACCGTACGCGCTGCTGGCTGCGAATCTGCTCGACGGTTATCGCTGTACCGTGCATTGGGAAGACATGTCGCCGTTGCACAAGAGTTACCCGCACGTGCGTTTTGCCGATGAACTGTTCGTGATCGATCGTGACCGGATGACCTGCACCGGCGGCACCGCGCCGCTCGATCTGATGCTGAACCTGGTCGGCATGCGCCTCGGCCATGCAGTCGCGGCGCAAGTGTCCGAGCAGTTCATCGTCGAGCGGATTCGTGGTTCCACGGACTATCAGCATATTCCCGTCGACGCGCGGGTCGGCTTCTCGCGAGCGGAATTGATCGAAGTCGTGCGGCTGATGGAAGCGAATATCGAAGAGCCGTTATCGCTCGATGAGCTCGCGCGGCTGGTGCATCTGTCGCAACGTCATTTGCAGCGCATGTTCAAGATGTTTCTGAGCGTGTCGCCGACGCACTACTACCTGACGTTGCGTTTGCGTCGTGCGCGTGAACTGCTGCGCAACACGGATGCGTCGATCGCGCGGGTAACGGCCGTGTGCGGCTTTCATTCGCCGTGTCATTTCAGCAAGGCCTATCGCGCGCAGTTCGGTCACGCGCCGAGTGTAGAGCGACGGTTGTCTGCGTAAATGAGTCTACGTAAGTGAGTTGACGTCGATGAAGTCGACGCAAGAAGTCGCACCTTGAAAATCCGATTATTAAAACCAGTAAAGCATCAATCACCCAAAGGGATCGCCATGAAACGTTTGTGGGCTGCGTCGTTGTGCGCGCTGTCGGTGTCATCTGTCCTTGCCGCGGAACCCGCCACCTGCCGGGACGTCCGGTTCGCCGATGTCGGCTGGACCGATATCGCGGCGACGACCGGTCTCGCTTCGACCGTGCTGGAAGGGCTCGGCTACAAGCCGACCAAAACCATCGCTTCGGT
Organism: Burkholderia sp. OK233; assembly: GCF_900230185.1. Lineage (GTDB taxonomy): Bacteria > Pseudomonadota > Gammaproteobacteria > Burkholderiales > Burkholderiaceae > Paraburkholderia. The sequence goes on along the minus strand of NZ_OCSR01000002.1, from coordinate 4,127,359 downwards.
GCCGATCACCTTTGCGGGTGTGAAGAGCAAGCAGATCGATGTGTTCCTTGGCTACTGGTCGCCGACCATGGACCCGATGATCGATCCGTTCAAAAAGGCCGGCCAGCTCACCGTGCTGCCTACGCCGAACCTGACCGGAGCGAAATACACGCTGGCCGTGCCGGACTACGCGTATCAGGCGGGCATCAAAACCTTCGCCGACATCGCGAAGAACTACGACAAGCTCGACGGCAAGATTTATGGCATCGAACCGGGTAACGACGGCAATGCGCTGATCAAGAAGATGATCGACAGCAACCAGTATGGTCTTGGCAAGTTCAAGCTGGTGGAGTCGAGCGAGGCTGGCATGCTGGTCGAAGTGAATCGCGCAGTTCGCGACAAGAAGCCGATCGTGTTCCTCGGCTGGGAACCGCATCCGATGAACGTGCAGATGAAGATCGATTACCTGTCCGGCGGTGACGACGTGTTCGGCCCGAATTACGGCGAAGCCAGAGTGCTGACGGTCGTCCCGAACGATTACTCGACGCGTTGCCCGAACGTCGCGAAGCTCGTGTCGAACCTGCACTTCACCACGGATATCGAGAACCACGTGATGCTGCCGATCATGAACAAGACGGATCCGAACAAAGCGGCGAAGGACTGGCTGAAGGCGAATCCGGCTGTGCTTGACAAGTGGCTTGCCGGCGTGAAGACCTTTGACGGGAAGGATGGGTTGCCGGCGGTGAAGGCTTATGTTGCAGGGAAGTGAGGCTTGAATTTGGGCTTAGCTTTCGCGCCGCTCCGGCGGCGCGAAAGCGGGACTGCAAAAGCAGACCCATCACTTCAGCCGGCAAGCCAGGGCTGCAAAACCCGGACAACAAATCAACGAATGGCGCGCTCAAATCGCCCGAGCCCGCCCCGGGAAGGTTTCGTCATAGCCTGAGCCGTCATCGACTTCAGCCGCCGTACCGCGTTGCTCGCGGTACATCATCGGCGGCAAACCGAATTGCTTGCGGAATTCGCGGCCCAGATGCGAGGCATCGGAAAAGCCGCAACTCGACGCGATATCCGCCACCGTTTTATCCGAACTCGTCAGCAGCCAGGCTGCAGTGCGCAAACGCACCTGCTTCGCATAGGCCTGAGGCGCCTTACCGGTTTGGGCCTTGAAGAGCCTTTCGAGCTGACGCGGCGACAGATCGAGTTTGCGCGCCAGTTCATCGAGCGATAATGATCGCCCCACATGCTGCTCCATCAGCAGAATCGCGCGCTTCACCTTGGGATGCGCAGCAGGCGCCAACCCCGGCGGATGCGGCTGCGGCGCGTTGCCCTTCTGCATATCGTCCACCAGCAGAATCCGCAACGCCTTCTGCACCGTGGCCGTTTCGAAGTGGCGCAGCAGAATCGCGGCCGCCACGTCGATCGACGCCCGCCCACCGGAACATGTAATGCGCCGACGGTCGATCACGAACAGCCGATCCGCCACCAACGCCTCCTCGTTGACCGCCGGAAAGCGCTCGATGAAATCCCAGTAGTGAAACCAGCTTACGCAGATACGGTGGCCTTCCAGCACGCCTGCGCGCATCAGCGAGAACACGCCGGTACACATGCCGACGAGCGTTGCATCGGTAGCGGCGGCGCGGCGGATGAAGGCCAGCGTCGCATCGTTCGCGGCCGGCCCCGAATGCAGCAGCCCCCCCACCACGACGACGTAATCGAACGGTTCGGCCTTGTCGAACGTTTCCCACGGCGTGATCTGGATCCCGCAACTCGCACGCACCGGAGCGAGGGTTTCCCCTATCACGCTCCACGAACAGCGCACGGGCTTGCTGAAGTCGCCTTCATCCGCGGACAGGCGCAGCAGGTCGACGAAACCCGAGAACGCCGTCAGCGTGAAGTTCGGCAGCAGGATGATGCCGAAGCGGATGCGCTGCTTCGAGGTGCCGTCGATCGATTGAAGGGGAAGGGGTTCAGCGGAATTCATGCGTGCAGCCAGCAAGGGAAAAGGGTTGAAACAAGCATAGCACCGGGGACAGGGGCGCTTAAGCTGCCCATGTCGCAAATGCGTCAGAAGTCATCGCAAATCCGCCGCAGCGCTTGGCCGGCGGTCCGCTTGACGCCACTATCCCACTGTCATGCCGTTTTTATTCTATCGGTCCAATTTGACGTGCGGTGCAATAGGGGCTAGTTCAAGCCAAACCCGGCAACCTAGGTCTCGCAACGTATAAGGCACGCCATGAACGTCAGCGTCTTCGATCTGTTCAAGATCGGTATCGGTCCCTCCAGCTCGCACACCGTCGGGCCGATGATCGCTGCGTGCCGCTTCGCCTCGCATATCGAAGACGCCAATCTGCTGGGCTTCGTGCGTCGCGTCAAGGTCGAGCTGTTCGGCTCGCTCGGCGCGACCGGGAAAGGGCATGGCACGGACAAGGCGGTGCTGCTCGGCCTCGAAGGCAATCTGCCCGATCTGATCGACCCGGACGCGATCGAACCGCGCCTGCAGGCAATTCGCGAAACGAAGCAACTGGTGCTGCTCGGCAAGCATCCGGTCAAATTCGACGAGCGCGAGCAACTTGGCTTTTTCCGCAAGCTGATGCCGGGCGCGCCGGGCTCGAGCATCGTGCATCCGAACGGCATGCGTTTTCAGGCCTTCGACGAAAACGGCCAGTTGCTGGTGGAGAAGGAGTATTACTCGATCGGCGGCGGCTTTGTGATCAATCGCGAAGGCGACCGCGTCAATGGCCTGCGCGCCGGCGCGGAAGTACCGTATCCGTTTCGCACTGGCGACGATCTGATGCGTGTGTGCCGTGAAACCGGATTGTCGATCGCGCAGGTGACGCTGCGCAACGAGTGCGCGTCGCGTACTGAACAGGACGTGCGAGAAGGGCTGCTGGCGATCTGGCGCGTCATGTCCGCCTGCGTCGAACGTGGCTGCAAGGTGCGTGGCGAGTTGCCCGGCCCGATGCACGTGAAGCGCCGCGCGGCCGATCTGTGCGCGCAATTGCGTTCGCGCTCGGAAGAGTCGTTGCGCGATCCGCTCTCGATGCTCGACTGGGTCAACCTCTACGCCATGGCCGTGAATGAAGAAAACGCAGCGGGTGGGCGCGTCGTCACGGCACCGACCAACGGCGCGGCCGGCGTGATTCCCGCGGTGCTGCATTACTACGTGAAGTTCATGCATGCGTCGAACGACGAGGGCATCGTCACCTTCCTGCTGACGGCCGCGGCGATCGGCATCATCTACAAGGAAACCGCTTCGATCTCGGGCGCCGAAGTGGGCTGCCAGGGCGAGGTCGGCGTTGCGTGCTCGATGGCTGCCGCAGCGCTCGCCGCAGTGATGGGCGGCACGCCGACGCAAGTCGAAAACGCCGCCGAGATCGGCATGGAACACAACCTCGGCATGACCTGCGACCCGGTCGGCGGCCTCGTGCAGATTCCCTGCATCGAGCGAAACGCGATGGGCGCGATCAAGGCGCTGAACGCGGCGCGCATGGCGATGAAAGGCGACGGCCAGCACTACGTGTCGCTCGACAACGTGATCAAGACGATGCGCGAGACGGGCGCGGACATGAAGACCAAATACAAGGAGACGTCGCGCGGTGGACTCGCCGTGAACGTCATCGAGTGTTGAACAAGTTAAGAATCAAAGAGTAACAACAGGACCCAAAGGACCAACAATGAGCCGCTATTCGATATTCAGCCTGTTGCGCAACGGGATGTCGTATCACGAGAACTGGGAGCGTCAGTGGAAGAGCCCGGAGCCTAAGCGTGAATACGACGTCGTGATCGTCGGCGGCGGCGGGCATGGTCTCGCCACTGCCTATTACCTCGCGAAGGAGCACGGCGTGCGCAATATCGCCGTGCTGGAGAAAGGCTGGATCGGCGGCGGCAATACCGCGCGCAATACGACCATCGTGCGCTCGAATTATCTATGGGACGAATCGGCCGCGCTCTACGAAAAGGCGATGAAGCTGTGGGAAGGTCTGTCACAAGACCTGAACTACAACGTGATGTTCAGCCAGCGTGGCGTGATGAACCTCGCGCACACGTTGCAGGACGTACGCGACACCGAGCGCCGCGTGAATGCAAACCGGCTGAACGGCGTGGATGCCGAATTCCTCACGCCGGAGCAGATCAAGGAAATCGAGCCGACCATCAATCTGAACAGCCGCTATCCGGTGCTCGGGGCGTCGATTCAACGCCGTGGCGGTGTGGCGCGCCACGATGCGGTGGCGTGGGGCTTCGCACGCGGGGCGGATCAACACGGTGTCGATATCGTGCAGAACTGTCAGGTCACGGGGATTCGCCGCGACGGCAGTCAGGTGGTCGGCGTGGATACCACCAAGGGTTTCATCAAGGCGAAGAAGGTTGCGGTGGTTGCGGCGGGTAATACGTCGTCGCTCGCCGATATGGCGGGTATCCGCTTGCCTCTGGAGAGCCATCCTTTGCAGGCTTTGGTCTCGGAGCCGATTAAACCGGTCGTCAACACGGTAGTGATGTCGAACGCGGTGCACGCGTACATCAGCCAGTCCGACAAGGGCGATCTGGTGATCGGTGCGGGCGTCGATCAGTACACGGGCTTTGGTCAGCGCGGCAGCTTCCAGATCATCGAAGGCACGCTCGAAGCGATCGTTGAAATGTTCCCCGTGTTTTCACGCGTGCGGATGAACCGCCAGTGGGGCGGCATCGTGGATGTGTCGCCGGATGCGTGCCCGATTATCAGCAAGACCGACGTAAAGGGGCTTTATTTCAATTGCGGCTGGGGCACGGGCGGCTTCAAGGCGACGCCTGGTTCGGGTTGGGCCTATGCACACACGATCGCGAAGGACGAGCCGCATCCGCTGAACGCGCCGTTCTCACTGGACCGTTTTTACACCGGTCACCTGATCGACGAGCACGGCGCTGCCGCTGTTGCCCATTAACTTCGCAATGAATTGCATGGGACCGGAGTAACGCGCTAACTCCGGTTGACAATGAGGAGAACCAGATGCTGCTGATTGAATGCCCTTGGTGCGGGCCACGCGCCGAAACCGAATTTTCCTGCGGTGGCGAAGCGGATATTGCACGTCCGCTCGACACCGACAAGCTCACAGACAAGGAATGGGGCGACTACCTGTTCATGCGCAAGAATTCGCGCGGCGTGCATCGTGAGCAATGGATGCACGCGCAAGGATGCCGCCGCTGGTTCAAGGCCCAGCGCGATACCGTGAGCTACGAGATTCAGGGCTACGAGACGTTCGAACGTCCGCTGCTCGCGATGGACGGCAACGAGGCTAACGCACAAGACAAGGCACACGAGGGCAAGGCACCATGAGCCAGAAAGACCGACTCCCCAGTGGCGGGCGCATCAACCGCGCGATCGTACTGAACTTCACGTTCAACGGACGCAAGTATCAGGGCTATCAGGGCGACACGCTCGCGTCCGCGCTGCTCGCGAACGGCGAACACTTCGTGGCGCGTAGCTGGAAGTACCACCGGCCGCGCGGCATCGTGACGGCGGGTGTGGAGGAGCCGAATGCGGTCGTGCAGCTCGAAACCGGCGCGTACACGGTGCCGAACGCGCGTGCGACTGAAGTGGAGTTGTATCAGGGACTCGTCGCGACCAGCGTGAACGCGCAGCCGAGCATCGAAAAAGACCGCATGGCGATCAACCAGAAGTTCGCACGCTTCATTCCGGCGGGCTTCTACTACAAGACCTTCATGTGGCCGCGCAAATTCTGGCCGAAATACGAGGAAGTGATTCGCGATGCGGCCGGTCTCGGCAAGGCGCCCGAGCAAACCGATGCGGACCGCTACGACAAGTGCTTTGCGCACTGCGACGTGCTGGTGGTCGGCGGTGGCCCTACAGGGCTGGCGGCCGCGCATGCAGCCGCACTGTCCGGCGCACGCGTGACGCTGATCGACGATCAGCCGGAACTCGGCGGCTCGCTGCTGTCGTGCCGCGCGGAGATCGATGGCAAACCGGCGCTGCAATGGGTCCACAAGATCGAGGACGAGTTGCGGCAGATGCCTGATGTGAAGATCCTGTGCCGCAGCACCGCATTCGGTTACCAGGACCATAACCTCATCACCGTCACGCAGCGGCTCACCGAGCATCTGCCGGTGTCGCAGAGAAAGGGTACGCGCGAACTGATGTGGAAGATCCGTGCGAAACGCGTGATTCTCGCAACGGGCGCGCACGAGCGGCCGATCGTGTTCGGCAACAACGATCTGCCTGGCGTGATGATGGCCTCGGCTGTGTCGACCTATCTGCATCGCTATGCGGTGCTGCCGGGCCGCAATGCCGTGGTGTTCACGAACAACGACGATGGTTATCAATGCGCGCTCGATCTCAAAGCGGCCGGTGCTCAGGTGACGGTCGTCGACCCGCGCGCGGGCGAATCGAAGGGCACGCTGCCCGCGCTCGCACGGCGCTACGGCGTCAAGGTGATGAACGGTGTGGTTGTGACAGCGGCGCACGGCAAGCTCCGGGTTGCCTCGGTCGATGTAGCGTCGTATTCGAACGGACAAGTCGGTGCGAAGCAGAGCGCGCTGCCCTGCGATCTGCTCGCGATGTCCGGCGGCTGGAGCCCGGTGCTGCACCTGTTCGCCCAATCGGGCGGCAAGGCGCACTGGCATGACGACAAGGCCTGCTTCGTGCCTGGCAAAGCGATGCAGGCGGAGACGAGCATCGGCGCGTGTGCCGGCGATTTCACGCTGGGACAGGGGATTCGCTTCGCGGTCGATGCCGGTATCGAGGCGGCGCGTGCAGCGGGTCACATCGTTGCGCGGCCGAATCCGGTGCACGTGGCCGGGGTTACCGAAACGAAGATGCAACCGCTGTGGCTGGTCGGCGGCCGCGAACTTGCGACGCGTGGGCCGAAGCAGTTCGTCGACTTCCAGAACGACGTGTCGGCAGCCGATATTTTCCTGGCGGCGCGCGAAGGTTTCGAATCGGTCGAGCACGTAAAGCGCTATACGGCAATGGGCTTCGGCACCGATCAGGGCAAGCTCGGCAACATCAACGGCATGGCGATTCTCGCGCAGGCACTCGGCAAGACGATTCCCGAGACCGGCACGACGACGTTCCGCCCGAACTACACGCCGGTTACGTTCGGCACGTTTGCGGGCCGCGAGCTGGGTGAGTTCCTCGACCCGGTGCGCAAGACAGCGGTGCACGAATGGCACGTGGAAAACGGTGCGGCGTTCGAGGACGTCGGCAACTGGAAGCGCCCCTGGTACTTCGCGAAGGCCGGCGAGGACATGCATGCCGCGGTCGCGCGCGAGTCGCTGGCGGTGCGCACGAGCGTCGGCATCCTCGACGCGTCGACGCTCGGCAAGATCGACATTCAGGGCCCCGATTCGGCGAAGCTGCTGAACTGGGTCTACACGAATCCGTGGAGCAAGCTGGAAGTCGGCAAGTGCCGCTATGGCCTGATGCTCGACGAAAACGGCATGATCTTCGACGACGGCGTGACCGTGCGTCTCGCCGACCAGCACTACATGATGACAACCACCACAGGCGGCGCGGCACGCGTGCTTACCTGGCTCGAGCGCTGGCTGCAAACCGAGTGGCCGGACATGCGCGTGCGGCTCGCTTCCGTGACGGATCACTGGGCGACGTTTGCCGTGGTCGGCCCGAACAGCCGCAAGGTCTTGCAGAAGGTTTGCCACGACATCGATTTCGCCAACGCGGCGTTCCCGTTCATGAGCTATCGCGAAGGCACCGTGGCGGGTGCAGCATCGCGCGTGATGCGGATCAGCTTCTCGGGCGAACTGGCTTATGAAGTGAACGTCCCTGCGAACGTCGGTCGCGCGGTGTGGGAGGCGCTGATGGCTGCGGGCGCGGAATTCGACATCACGCCGTATGGCACGGAAACCATGCACGTGCTGCGTGCTGAGAAGGGTTACATCATCGTCGGTCAGGATACGGACGGTTCGATGACGCCGTACGACCTCGGCATGGGCGGCCTGGTCGCGAAGTCGAAAGACTTTCTCGGCAAGCGTTCATTGACGCGAACGGACACGGCGAAGGCCGGGCGTAAGCAACTGGTTGGGCTGCTCGCGGACGATCCGTCGTTCGTGATTCCCGAAGGCTCGCAGATCGTCGCCGGTCCGTTCCAGGGCGATACCGCGCCGATGCTCGGCCACGTCACGTCGAGCTATTACAGTCCGATCCTGAAGCGTTCGATTGCAATGGCGGTGGTGAAGGGCGGTCTCGACAAGATCGGCGAAACGGTCACGATTCCGCTCGCGAGCGGCAGGCAGATTGCGGCCAAGGTTACCAGTTCGGTGTTCTACGACAGCGAAGGAGCACGTCAACATGTGGAATGAAACAAGAGAGACGGTGTCGGCGGTGGATCGCGCTGTCGGCCAGCAAACGGGCGTATGGCAGGAGTCGCCGCTGGTGGGCACGGATGCGCTGCTGAAGAAGCATCAGGCGACGGTGTCGGCGGCTTTCAGGTTGAGCGAGCGGCCATTTCTCGAACTCGTGAACGTGCGTGGCGACACGCGCGACGTGGCATTCGTGAGCGCGGTGGAAAGCGTGATCGGCTGCCGGCCGCCCGAGAAGGCGAACACCATTGCACGCGGCAACGGCTACGACATGCTGTGGCTCGGCCCCGATGAGTGGCTGGTGCGCTCGACGATGGCGCACGACGCGACGGGTACCGCGCCATTGCAGGCGAAGCTCGGTGCGGCATTTGTGGGCGTGTTCGCGTCGGCAGTGGATATCGGCAGCGGCTATACGGTGCTCGAAATCAGCGGCACGCGTACGCGTGAAGTGCTGGCGCGCGGTTGTCCGCTCGATCTGCATCCGAAATTGTTCGGTGAAGGGCAGTGCGCGCAGAGTCACTACTTCAAGGCATCGATGACGCTGTTGCCCACCGGAGCGGACAGTTTCGATATCGTCGTGCGCCGCAGCTTTGCGGACTACTTCGTCAAGATGATGCTCGACGCGGCCGAGCCGCTCATGTCGTGAAGCGCGGCGGGCGGTGTCTTACTGAGGCACCGCTCGCGGCTTTCCCGGCCGCCGACTGATATGACGTCGACACGTCTAGCCACCGCGCGTCTCACCGAGCGCGCATGTCTTCAGGGCGATGCCCACGCTGCGCTCGCGCTGCTCGATCAGAGCATCGTGCTGCGGCACCGGCGTATTGCGTTGATCCGCTATCTCCTCGCGCAGCAGTTGGGCGCACCGCTGCAGCCGCGGCATCACGAATACGTTGAGAAAATCGCTGCTCGCCTGAGTGCGGATGCACTCGCGCGCATTGCCGGCGCTGCGCGTGCGCGGTTGCGACCCTAACGACGCCCCCGTTCCATCCCGATGACGTATTCCTTCTATGTGGCCGAATTATGTCGGCGTCTACTGAAAACGCACTGATCGGAACGTCCACGCGGCAGCCGCCGCATCAACGAGGGCATGACATGTCTACCGCTTTTCAGCCTCGCGCGAGCGCAGCCGCCAGACTCGAGCGCCTGCCGTTCTCCGGATATCACCGGACCATTTTCATCATCATCGCGATCGCATTCTTTTTCGACTCAGTCGATCTCGGCACGATGACCTTCGTGCTCGGCTCGATCAAGAGCGAATTCCATTTGTCGAGCGCGACGACGGGGTTGGTTGCGAGCGCGAGCTTCTTCGGCATGGTGATCGGCGCGGCCGTCGCCGGATTGCTGGCCGATCGCTTCGGACGGCGCCCCGTGTTTCAATGGAGCATGGTGCTGTGGGGGCTCGCATCATATTTGTGCTCGACCGCGCAGAGTGTCGAGGCGCTGATTTTCTATCGGGTGCTGCTCGGTTTCGGCATGGGTATGGAGTTTCCCATTGCACAGACGCTCCTGTCCGAATTCGTGCCTGCCAAGTCACGTGGACGACTGATCGCGTTGATGGATGGCTTCTGGCCGCTCGGGTTTATCACGGCGGGCGTGGTGTCGTATTTCGTGCTGCCGTCGTTCGGATGGCGCACGGAGTTCGCTTTGTTGGCTATTCCCGCTGTGTTCGTGCTGATCGTGCGCTGCGTCGTGCCGGAATCGCCGCGCTGGCTGGAACATCGCGGACGCCTCGCCGAAGCGGACAAGATCCTCGCCGAAGTCGAAGTGAAGGTCATGAAAGCGACCGGACTGAGCCAGTTGCGCGCACCGGTGATGCCGCAGGAACCGCCGGCCGCGAAGGGTACGAGCGCATTTCGCGAGATCTGGAGTACAGCCTACCGCCGTCGCACGATCATGGTGTGGACACTGTGGTTCTTCGCGTTGCTTGGATTTTATGGGCTGACGTCGTGGCTTGGCGCGTTGATGCAACAAGCGGGCTTTGCCGTGACGAAGTCGGTGCTGTATACGGTGCTGATTTCGCTCGGCGGGATTCCGGGCTTTATCTGCGCAGCGTGGCTGGTCGAACGCTGGGGACGTAAGCCGACCTGTATCGCGTCGCTGGCCGGCAGCGCGGTGATGGCCTATGTCTACGGACAAACCGCGCTGCACGCGCAAACGCCGACGCTGCTGATCTGCGCCGGACTTGCGATGCAGTTTTTTATGTTTGCGATGTGGGCGGTGCTTTACACCTATACGCCTGAGCTTTATGGCACGGGAGCGCGGGCTACGGGGTCAGGGTTTGCATCGGCGATCGGCCGCGTGGGGTCGCTGATCGGCCCTTACGTGGTCGGCGTGGTGCTGCCGATGTTCGGGCAAGGCGGCGTGTTCTCGCTCGGCGCAATGTGTTTTGTGATTGCCGCGGCAGCCGTCTGGATCATGGGGATTGAGACGCGTGGGCTGGCGTTGGAGACTTTGATGTCGGAAGCTGTTGAGCCGGAGGCACAGGGGTTGTTGAGTCCTGCGCGGGAGTGAATGCTTGGCGGGCAGTGGATTTCGCTGGAAATGAGCTTTTGCGCGCCGCCGACGATGCTCGCCGTGAAATCCTTTTAAGTAATGCTCTCAAGGCTTCGACTGGTTAAAACGGCACTTTGCACGCGCCAGATACATACGACCATGGCGGACGTAAAAAAACCGCCCGGAGGCGGTTTCATGTTGGTGCTGTCGGGCGCCTATGCGGCGTGTGCCAGTTCTGGGAACGCCTGGATCTTGCGATGCGGCCTCTGTTGCGCCTGCCATAGGTCATAACGCGCCTGCATGATGGTCCACATCTCCGCCGAGGTGCCCAGCGCAGCGCCGAGCAGCACGGCCATGTCTGCCGAAATTCCGGCATGACCGTTGAGAATCCTTGAGAGCGCCGCTCGCGTGACGCCAAGTCTCTCAGCAACAATCGTGACGCTGAGATCGCCAAGGTACTCGCGCAACACCAGTCCAGGGTGCGCCGGGTTATGCATTGATGTCATCGTCGGATCCTTAGTGATAGTCCTGATAATCGACAAGAACAGCATCCGTTCCTTCAAAGAAGAACGTGAGATGCCAGTTCCCGGTTATCCAGATAGACCAATGGCCTTCGATATCCTGCCCCTTCGGGTTCTTCCCGGAAAGCTGATGCAGCCGCCATGGCACTGCGTTCATATCCGCCGGTCCTGTCGCAGCATGGAGCGCTGTCAGGCGAACCCGAAGTTTCTCCGCGTGGGCGGCCGTGATCCCTTTTTTGGAACCCGTCAGGAAGAACTGCTCCAGCCCTTTGTGTCTGAAGGTCTTGATCATTCGTATAGTGTATATGAACGCTATACGAAAAGCAGGCGACCTGAAGGGATGCCATGTCCTAACCGTCGCCGCCTAGTTCGCAGGGTTGCTGCGCGTTGCCTTTGCCACTCAACTTCAGGCGCGTGCGAGCCTTACGCCCCTGAGGACGCCCCCTGTGGGATAACTTGTTCTTGCCCTTTGGACGTTGGCCGCGAATGCGTCACGCCCGCTCCATTCGCCACGAAGTACGGCGTCTCCACCCGCGCCAGCGCATCCCGTCCGCGAATCCGATCGGCGATCTTCTCTGCGAGCATGATCGTCGGCGCGTTCAGATTGCCGGTTGTGATCTGCGGCATGATCGACGCATCGACGACGCGCAATGCCTCGAGCCCATGCACGCGGCCCTCGCTATCCACCACAGCCATATCGTCATAACCCATCTTGCACGAGCACGACGGATGAAACGCGGTCTCCGCACGCATGCGAACGAAAGTATCGAGCTGTTCATCCGTCGTCAACTCCGCGCCCGGATTCAACTCCCGGCCGCGATAGCGATCCAAAGCCGGCTGCCGCATGATCTCGCGCGTAATGCGGATACCGTCACGAAATTCCCGCCAGTCAAGCGGATCGGCCATGTAATTGAACAGGATGCTCGGATGCGCGGCAGGATCGCGTGACGTGAGCTTCACACGGCCACGGCTTGGCGAACGCATCGAGCCGACATGCGCCTGGAAGCCGTGCATCTTGATCGCGTTGGAACCGTTGTAGTTGATCGCAACAGGCAGGAAGTGATACTGGATGTTCGGCCACAGGTCTTCGTCGCGGGTACGGATGAAGCCGCCCGCTTCGAACTGATTGCTCGCGCCAATACCCGTGCCGTTAAACATCCATTCAAGTCCGATGGCAGGCTGATTCCACCATTGCAACGCGGGATACAGCGAAACCGGCTCCTTGCATTCGTACTGGATATACATCTCCAGATGGTCCTGCAGATTTTCGCCCACGCCCGGCAGATCGTGCACGAGTGGCACGTCGAGTTCGCGCAGCCACGTCGAGCGGCCCACGCCCGAGCGTTGCAACAATTGCGGCGAGGCAATCGCGCCGCTGCACACCAGCACTTCGCGGCGCGCATGCGCAGTCTCGGCATTGCCGTGATGCAGATACGTGACGCCTATCGCACGCTTGCCCAGGAATAGCACGCGATCGGTCATGGCATGCGTCACGATAGTCAGATTCGGACGCGTTTTCGCGCGATCCAGATAACCACGTGCGGTGCTGGCGCGTCGGCCGTTCGCCGTGACCGTGCGATCCATTGGGCCGAAACCTTCCTGCTGATAGCCGTTCAGATCGTCGGTACGCGGAAAACCCGCCTGCACGCCGGCCTCGACCATCGCCGCGAATAGGGGATTGTTGCCGGGCTTGCTCGTCGTCACATGGACCGGGCCGTCGCCGCCGTGGTACGCGTTCGCGCCCACATCACGCGTTTCCGCTTTGCGGAAGTACGGCAGACAATCCAGATAGGTCCAGTTTTCCAGTCCAGAGCGCGTTGCCCAACCGTCGTAATCGAGCGCGTTGCCGCGGATATAGCACATACCGTTGATCAGCGACGAACCGCCGAGCCCTTTGCCGCGCCCGCACTCCATGCGACGGTTGTTCATATGCGGCTCAGGGTCGGTTTCGTACGCCCAGTTGTAGCGCCGACCTTGCAATGGATAGGCGAGGGCCGCGGGCATCTGCGTGCGGAAATCGAAACGGTAGTCGGGGCCGCCTGCTTCGAGGAGCAGCACGGTCACATCCGCGTCTTCGGTCAGGCGCGAGGCGAGCACGTTGCCTGCCGAACCCGCGCCGACGATGATGTAGTCGTATTCGTTCGAAGCCATCGCCACCCCTCCTTAGAACACCGGTTGATACGGGCCGAGTTCGACCTGCACGGACTTGATGCGCGTGTAGTGTTCGAGCGTGGTGATGCCGTTCTCACGGCCGACGCCCGATTGCTTGTAGCCGCCCACCGGCATTTCCGCAGGCGACTCGCCCCAGGTGTTGATCCAGCAGATACCCGCTTCGAGCCGGTGAATCACGCGATGCGCACGCGCCAGGTTCTCGGTGACAACGCCACCTGCCAAACCGTACGCGGTGTTATTTGCACGCGAAATCGCTTCGTCTTCGTCATCGAAAACGAGGATGCTCATCACCGGGCCGAAGATTTCTTCGCGCACGATGCGCATGTCGTCATGGCAACCGGTGAAAACCGTCGGCTCGACATACTGGCCGTTGCCGAAATGGCCTTCCGTCAGCCGCTTGCCGCCTGCGAGCAGCCGCGCGCCTTCCTGCACGCCGCTTTCGATATAGCCGAGCACCTTCTGCAATTGCGCGGCGCTGACCAGCGGGCCGAAGTTGGTGTCGGCGTCAGTGGGCGCGCCGACGCGAATCCGTTTTACACGTTCCAGCACTAGCGCTTCGAAGCGTTCCAGCACGCTACGCTGCACGAATACCCGTGTGCCGTTCGTGCAGACCTGACCGGAGCTGAAGAAATTGGCGCTCATCGCGATGTCAGCGGCGCGTTCGAGGTTGGCATCGTCGAAGACGAGCAGGGGGGACTTGCCGCCCAGTTCCATCGTCACTTCTTTCAACGACGAGGCGCCCGCCAGCGACATCACCTTCTTGCCCGTTTCAACACCGCCGGTGAACGAAATCTTCTCGACGTCCGGATGCGCGGCGAGCATCGCACCCACGCGTCCGTCGCCTTGTACGACGTTGAACACGCCGGCTGGTACACCGGCTTCGGTATAAATCTCGGCGAGTTTCAACGCGGTTAGCGGCGTGATTTCGCTGGGCTTGAAGATCATTGCATTGCCGGCCGCCAACGCGGGCGCCGATTTCCAGCACGCAATCTGGATCGGGTAATTCCATGCGCCGATACCTGCACACACGCCCAGCGGCTCACGCCGCGTATAAACAAACGACGACGGCCGCAGCGGAATCTGCTGACCTTCGATAGCGGTCGCCAACCCCGCGTAATACTCGATCACGTCCGCGCCGGTGACGATATCGACCGCCCGGGTCTCCGCAATCGCCTTGCCTGTGTCGCGCGTTTCGAGCGCGGCGAGTTCGTCATTGCGCTCACGCAGGATCTCGACCGCGCGGCGCAGGATGCGCGAGCGCTGCATCGCCGTGAGTGCGGCCCACTCGCGTTGGCCGTCACGTGCGGATTGCACCGCGCGATCGACGTCGGCCGCCGAGGCCTGTTGCACGGTCGCGAGCGTTTCGCCGGTGGCGGGGTCGAGGGTGTCGAAAGTCTCGCCACTGGTTGCGTCGACGTAGGCGCCGCCAATATAGAGACGTTGCGTTGCGAATACCGCCATGACTTGCTCCTTTCTGAAGATGTCGCCGTTCTGGACGCGTGCTAGTTGCGCGCTTCCAGAAGCAGATCGATGTAGTCGTTTGCCACGCGCAGTGCAGCCTTGGTATCGAAGGGCTCACCGGACAAAGCGCCGCGCAGCCACAGTCCGTCGACTAACGCCGCGAGGCCGCTTGCCGCACGGCGCGCCGCCGGACGCGGCAGTGCTTTGGAAAAATCTGCGCACAGGTTCGAGTTCAAGCGCCGCGTGTTTACGTACTGAAGCCGCCGCAATTGCGGCTTGTGCATGCTTTCGCACCAGAATGCGAGCCACGTTTTCATGACCGGGCCGCTGGTCTGCTCGATGTCGAAATTCGCCGCGACGACTGCACGTAGCTTCGAGCGCGGGTCCGCCTTCGCCGCACGGCGCCGTCTCGACGTGGCTTGCCACAGATCGCGCAGCACGTGGCGCATGGTGGCTTCGAGCAATCCGTCCTTGTCGCCGAAATAGTGGCTGACGATGCCGGTGGAAATGCTCGCGCGCTGTGCGACCGAGGCGAGCGTTGCACCGGCCAGGCCAGTCTGGTCGATGGTCAGCAGGGTTGCGTCGATCAGCTGGGCGCGGCGGATTTCGCGCATTCCAAGTTTGGGCATGGTGCAGGAGGCGGCAGGCGCAGGCCGACCGCCCACGTGTTCGATGGGGAATACTAGTTTTTTTATATTGAACGGTCAATCAATAAAAACCGGGTTGCATCAGCGTGGGTATGGGTTGCGCCCAGCGTGTCGGTTCCGGCCAAACCGGTGTCGTGTTCGGTACATGTCCTTTGTTTCACCGGGCGCTACGCTCGTTGAACGGCGCATCACGTAGAGTCAGGCGCGCCGCTCACGAGACATGGAGACAGACAAATGAGCAGCAATCGCGGCGTCGTGTATCTAGGGCAGGGCAAGGTGGAAGTGCAGTCGATCGACTTTCCGAAGATGGTCGATCCGCGTGGCCGGTCAATCGGGCACGGCGTGATCCTGAAGGTGGTAAGCACGAATATTTGCGGCTCCGATCAGCACATGGTGCGCGGCCGCACAACCGCCGAGGTCGGCTTGGTACTCGGCCACGAGATTACCGGCGAGGTGATCGAGGTGGGCCGCGACGTTGAAACGTTGAAGGTCGGCGACCTGGTGTCGGTGCCGTTCAACGTCGCTTGTGGACGCTGTCCGACCTGCAAGGCGCAGCACACCGGCGTGTGCCTGAATGTGAATCCGTCGCGGGCCGGCGGGGCTTATGGCTACGTCGACATGGGCGGCTGGATCGGCGGCCAGGCCGAGTACGTGCTGGTGCCGTACGCCGACTTCAATCTGCTGAAATTCCCCGACTACGCCCAGGCGATGGCGAAAATCCGCGACCTGACGTGTTTGTCCGACATTCTGCCGACCGGCTATCACGGCGCGGTGATGGCGGGCGTGAAGCCGGGCGCTACCGTCTACATTGCGGGCGCGGGGCCGGTGGGGATGGCGGCGGCCGCATCCGCGCGCCTGTTAGGCGCGGCCTGCACGATCGTCGGTGATATGAATGAGGCGCGTCTCGCGCATGCGCGCAAGATGGGTTTCCAGACTATCGATTTGTCGAAGGACGCCACGCTCGGCGAGCAAATCGAACAGATTCTTGGCAAGCCCGAAGTGGATTGCGCGGTGGACTGCGTCGGTTTCGAGGCGCACGGTCACGGCAGCAGCGGCTCGCATGAGGAAGCGCCGGCCACGGTACTCAATTCGCTGATGGAAATCACGCGGGCCGCGGGCGCGATCGGCATTCCGGGTCTGTATGTGACGGACGATCCGGGCGCCACCGATGCCGCCGCCCGCAAAGGCAGCCTGAGCATCCGCTTCGGTCTCGGCTGGGCCAAGTCGCACTCGTTCCACACGGGGCAGACGCCGGTAATGAAGTACAACCACAATCTGATGCAGGCGATCCTGTGGGACCGGTTGCCGATTGCGGATATCGTGAACGTGACGGTTGTCTCGCTCGACCAGGCCCCGGACGGTTACCGGCAGTTCGATGGCGGCGCGCCAAAGAAGTTTGTGATCGACCCGCACGGGCTGTTGAAGGCGGCTTGAGGGCGCGAAGGGACCGCGTTCGCGGTCCTGTCTGAGACGGTCACGCAAGGCTGAACAGCGTGATCACAACGCACGCGTTGAGCGGGTTCCCGTTCAACGCGTTGTGTTTTCAGGCGGTGAAGTTATCAGTGAGTTAATCGACTCAAGCCGCCATCACGGGCGCTGCGGCCAGCGACGGCGCCTGCTTGCGCCGTTCGCGCGTCGGCGCGGTGCCGAACGCGTCGCGATAGCTCTTCGAGAAGTGGCAAGCCGACTGGAAGCCGCAAGCCATCGTGATGTGCATGATCGACATGTCGGTCTGCAGCAGCAACTCGCGGGCGCGCCGCAAGCGCAGCGTCAGATAGTAATGCGTCGGCGTCATCCCCAGATGTTCGCGGAACAGGCGCTGCAATTGCCGCTGCGACATGCCCGCGAGCCGCGCGAGCTCTTCGCGCGAAAGCGGCTCCTCGATGTTGTTCTCCATCAGCGAGATCACTTCGAAGAGCGACTTGTTGGCCGAACCGAGCCGCGCCACCAGCGGCATTTTCTGTTGTGCGTTGTTATCGCGCACATGCTCGACGATGAACTGCTCCGCGATCTGCGTGACCCGCGCCGTGCCGACCCGCGGTGCGATCAGGTTGAGCATCATATCGAGCGGCGCCACGCCGCCTGTGCACGTGACGCGATCGCGATCGATCACGAACAGTTCTTTCAGAAAGCGCGTGTCGGGAAACTCTTCTTTGAGCGCCGACATGTTCTCCCAGTGAATCGCACACGCGTAACCGGCCAGCAAGCCGGCACGCGCCAGCGCATAGGTTCCGGTGCACAGGCTGCCGAGCACGCTGCCCATGCGGGCGAAGCGGCGCAGCGCGACGAGATGCGCAGGGGTAGTGGCGCGCTGCACGTCGATACCGCCGACCACGAACACGATATCCGGCTGACCGACACACTCGACCGGACCGGTATCGACCGAGAGGCCGTTGCTCGCCGTCACCGGGCCGCCTTCGGGGCTCACAATCGACCAGCGGTAAAGCGTTTGTCCCGTCAGATAGTTCGCCATGCGGAGAACTTCGATCGCGTTGGTGAACGCGATCATCGTGAAGTTCGGCACCGGCATAAATGCAAAGTGCGACAGCGACGCCGTGCGATCGGTGGACATGGGGGAAATGAATCCTTCGAATCTGTAATGTCGCGTCGCCGTGGGGGGCGGCGACTCCTGCAATTTTGAGGACGAGCGCAACTAACGTGCCATCAGGCTAAACCCTCGGTTGCGCATCAACAAAGTCGGATCGTTAAGCGAACGGCACCAGAACGGAGCCACCCGAGCCCGCACGCGCACCCGAACTGCGCACAACGATCAGCTGCAGTGCAGCAAAAGTTCAAACAGCTAACGACCGTTCTAAAACTGTCATCGCGACTTGTCGAAAAAGGTCGCTCATGGCGGAAAAGGCAAAGAACGCGTCTGAATTCGTAAATTGGCGCGCCGGGCGAGAGTCAAGAATAGACGCAATGCAGACCGGTGGCAGCAGGGCTTCACGGCCCGCTCAGCAGCCCGCTTTATAGCCCGCTCAACAGCCGCTCCCGGTCTTTCGCCAACCACCCCACGGACCTTCCATGTCGAACCCGAATCCTTTCTTCGAAGAATCGCTGGCCACGCGTGACGCGGCGGTGCGCGGCGCCATTTTGAAAGAGCTGGAGCGCCAGCAGTCGCAAGTCGAATTGATCGCGTCGGAAAACATCGTGTCGCGCGCGGTGCTCGAAGCGCAAGGCTCGGTGCTGACCAACAAATACGCGGAAGGGTATCCGGGCAAGCGCTATTACGGTGGTTGCGAATACGCCGACGTGATCGAAACACTGGCCCTCGATCGCATCAAGCAACTCTTCAACGCGAAATTCGCCAACGTGCAGCCGCATTCCGGCGCGCAGGCCAACGGCGCGGTGATGCTCGCCCTGGTGAAGCCGGGCGACACGGTGCTCGGCATGTCGCTCGACGCGGGCGGCCACCTGACCCACGGCGCCAAGCCGGCGATGTCGGGTAAGTGGTTCAACGCGGTCCAATACGGCGTGAATCGCGACACGATGCTGATCGATTACGAGCAGATCGAGGAGCTCGCGCAGCAGCACAAACCGGCGTTGTTGATCGCCGGCTTCTCCGCTTACCCGCGTGCGTTGGACTTTGCACGGCTGCGCGCAATCGCCGATGGTGTGGGCGCGAAGCTGATGGTGGATATGGCGCACATCGCCGGGATTATCGCGGCCGGGCGTCATCAGAATCCGGTCGAGCACGCGCACGTCGTCACGTCGACCACGCACAAGACGTTGCGCGGGCCGCGCGGCGGCTTTGTACTGACGAATGACGAAGACATCGCCAAGAAGATCAACTCCGCCGTGTTCCCGGGCTTGCAGGGCGGCCCGCTGATGCACGTGATCGCCGGTAAAGCCGTTGCCTTTGGCGAGGCGCTGCAACCGGGCTTCAAGACCTACATCGACAACGTGTTGGCCAACGCGCAGGCACTCGGCGAAGTGCTGAAAGCGGGGGGCGTCGATCTGGTGACGGGTGGCACGGACAACCATTTGCTGCTGGTCGATCTGCGTCCGAAGGGCCTCAAAGGCAATCAGGTCGAACAGGCGCTGGAGCGCGCGGGCATCACCTGCAATAAGAACGGCATTCCTTTCGACACCGAGAAGCCGACGGTCACCTCTGGCGTTCGCCTCGGCACCCCGGCGGGCACGACGCGCGGCTTCGGCGTCAGCGAATTCCGCGAAGTCGGGCGGTTGATCGTCGAGGTGCTCGATGCGCTGGGTGATCACCCGGAAGGCCATGCCGCAACCGAACAACGCGTGCGCCGCGAGATTTTCGCGCTGTGCGAACGCTTTCCCATCTACTAAGCACGCCTGGAGCAAACGATGAGCACTTTGCACGACAACAGCATCATCATCGACGGCCTGAACATTTCGAAGTTCGAGCGTTCGGTGTTCGAAGACATGCGCAAGGGCGGCGTAACCGCGGTCAACTGCACGGTGTCGGTCTGGGAAAGCTTCCAGAAGACCGTGGACAACATCGCCGAGATGAAGCAACAGATCCGCGAATACGGCGAGATCCTGACGCTCGTGCGCACCACCGACGACATCTTGCGCGCGAAGAAAGAGAACAAGACCGGCATCATTTTCGGTTTCCAGAATGCACACGCGTTCGAAGACAACCTCGGCTATATCGAGGCCTTCAAGGACCTCGGCGTGAATGTGGTCCAGCTTTGCTACAACACGCAGAATCTGGTCGGCACGGGCTGCTATGAACGCGACGGCGGTCTGTCTGGCTATGGCCGTGAAGTGATTCAGGAGATGAATCGCGTCGGCATCATGGTCGACCTCTCGCATGTGGGCGGCAAGACGTCGTCCGAAGCGATCGCGGCCTCGAACAAGCCGGTGTGCTACTCGCATTGCTGCCCGTCGGGACTGAAAGAGCATCCGCGCAACAAAAGCGATGAGCAACTGAAAGAGATCGCCGATGCAGGCGGTTTTGTTGGCGTGACGATGTTCGCGCCGTTCCTGAAGCGCGGTCCGGACGCGACGGTCGAAGACTATATCGAAGCGATCGAATACGTGGTGAATCTGATCGGCGAAGACCAGGTGGGCATTGGTACGGACTTCACGCAAGGTTATAGCACCGAGTTCTTCGACTGGATCACGCACGACAAGGGTCGTTATCGTCAGCTGACGAACTTCGGCAAGGTGGTGAATCCGGAAGGCATTCGCACGATCGGCGAGTTTCCGAATCTGACGGCCGCGATGGAACGCGCCGGCTGGAGCGAGACGCGCATCAAGAAGATCATGGGCGAAAACTGGGTACGCGTGTTCGGCGAAGTCTGGAAGGTCTGATTCGCCATTCACTGAACCTGAACCTAAAAAAACGGAGCCCCCACATGCAACCCCAACTGCCTATCGACGTCGATCCGGACACCGGCGTCTGGACGACCGACGCGCTGCCGATGCTCTACGTGCCGCGTCACTTCTTCACGAACAACCACACGGCTGTCGAGGAAGCGCTCGGCATCGACACGTATGCCGAGATTCTCTACAAGGCCGGCTACAAGTCTGCGTATTTCTGGTGCGACAAGGAAGCGAAACAGCACGGCATTGCCGGCATGGCGGTGTTCGAGCACTACTTGAACCGTCTGTCGCAACGTGGCTGGGGCATCTTCACGATCACGGAAGCCGATCCGTCCAGCTCGCGTGCTCGCATTGAATTGCACCACTCGTCGTTCGTGCTCGCGCAGCCGGGCAAGGAAGGCAAGCTTTGCTACATGTTCGCCGGCTGGTTCGCGGGCGCGATGGACTGGGTCAACGACACGGCGCCGGATGGACAGCGCAAAGGTCCGCCGTCCCATTCGAAGGAAGCGCGCTGCGCGGCCGAAGGCCACGATCACTGCGTGTTCGAAGTGTCGCCGCTCGCGTCGTAAAAACGCACAAAGCCTATCCATTCCGAGGTCGATCGCGATGCGTTACCCGAACCTTTTCAAGCCTCTCACGCTGAACAAGCTGACTTTGCGTAACCGTATCGTCAGCACCGCGCACGCGGAGGTGTATGCGGAACCCGGTGGTCTGCCCGGCGACCGTTATATCCGTTACTACGAAGAGAAGGCCAAGGGCGGCGTCGGCCTCGCCGTATGCGGCGGCTCGAGCCCGGTGTCGATCGATAGCCCGCAAGGCTGGTGGAAATCGGTGAATCTCTCGACCGACAAGATCATCGATCCACTCGCGCGGCTCGCCGAAGCGATGCACCAACACGGCGCGAAGATCATGATTCAGGCCACGCACATGGGGCGCCGTTCGGCGTTCCACGGCGAGCATTGGCCGCATCTGATGTCGCCGTCCGGCGTGCGCGAGCCGGTGCACCGTGGCAACGCAAAGATCATCGAAGTGGAAGAGATTCGCCGCATCATTTCGGACTTCGCCGCGGCGGCGAAGCGTGTGAAGGCTGCTGGTATGGACGGCATCGAAATCTCGGCGGCCCACCAGCATCTGATCGATCAGTTCTGGAGCCCGCGCACGAATTTCCGCACCGACGAATGGGGCGGTTCGCTCGAGAACAGGCTGCGCTTCGGCACGGAAGTGCTGAAGGCAGTGCGCGAAGCGGTAGGTGCGGATTTCTGCGTCGGTCTGCGCATGTGTGGCGATGAATTCCATGAGGACGGTCTCGATCACGAGCAGTTGAAAGAGATTGCTCAGGCGATGAGCGAAACGGGCCTGATCGATTACCTCGGCGTGATCGGTTCCGGCGCGGACACGCACAACACGTTGGCGAACTGCATGCCGCCGATGGCGCTGCCGCCCGAGCCATTCGTGCATCTCGCGGCCGGGATCAAGTCGGTGGTGAAGCTGCCGGTGATGCATGCGCAAAGCATCCGCGATGCGGGGCAGGCGGAACGTTTGCTCGCGAGCGGCATGGTCGATCTGGTCGGTATGACGCGCGCGCAGATCGCCGATCCGCATATGGTCATCAAGATCCGCGACGGTCGCGAGGATGAGATCAAGCAATGTGTTGGCGCGAACTATTGCATCGACCGCCAGTACAACGGGCTGGACGTGCTGTGCGTGCAGAACGCGGCGACATCCCGTGAAGAAACCATGCCGCACGTGATCGCGAAGACACGTGGGCCGAAGCGCAAGGTGGTCGTGGTCGGCGCAGGTCCGGCTGGACTGGAAGCGGCGCGCGTGGCGAAGTCGCGCGGTCATGACGTGGTGCTGTTCGAGAAGAACGACTACGTCGGCGGTCAGATCATGCTGGCCGCGAAAGCGCCGCAGCGCGAACAGATGGCGGGCATCGTGCGCTGGTTCGATATGGAAACGAAGCGCCTCGGCGTCGATCGGCGTCTCGGTGTTGCCGCCGACGAAAAAACCATCATGGCTGAGAAGCCGGACATCGTCGTGCTGGCCACGGGCGGTTCGTCGTTCACGTCGCAAGTGGCAGCGTGGGGCGTTGAAGAAGGGCTCGCGGTCAGTTCATGGGATGTGCTGTCGGGCAAGGTCGAACCGGGCAAGAACGTGCTGGTGTATGACGGCGTCAGCACGCACGCCGGCGCGGGCGTCGCGGATTTCATGTCGAGCCGCGGCTCGAACGTCGAGATCGTCACGCCCGACGTGAAGGTCGCCGACGACGTCGGCGGCACCACGTTCCCGATCTTCTATCGCCGGCTCTACGCGCAAGGCGTGATTCACACGCCGAACTACTGGCTTGACAAAGTTTACCAGGAGGATGGCAAGAAGATCGCCGTGATCCGCAACGAGTACACGGAAGAGCAGGAAGAGCGCGCGGTCGATCAGGTGGTGATCGAGAACGGCAGCACGCCGAACGACCAGCTTTACTGGGCGCTCAAGCCGGAGTCGGTGAATCGCGGCCAGGTGGACGTGCACAAGCTCTTCGCGTCCGAGCCGCAACCGTCGCTCAGCGAAGAACTCGGCAACGGCCGCTTCCTGCTGTTCCGCGTCGGCGACTGCATTTCCATGCACAACATTCACGGCGCGATCTACGACGCGCTGCGCCTTTGCAAGGATTTCTGACGATGAGCCCCGTGTTTGTCATCACCGTCCTGCTGTGGTTGTCGGTGGCTGGTCTCGCGTTCGCGCTCGCCAAACGCGCTGCGTACTGGCGTGAAGGCCGCGCCACGGCGGCGGGCGCGTACGGCTGGACCAATCTGCTGACGATCCCCAAGCGCTATTTCGTCGACCTGCACCACGTTGTTGCGCGTGACCCTTACATCGCGAAGACGCACGTGGCTACGGCGGGCGGGGCGATCCTCGCGATGGCGCTGGTGTTCGTCAACTACGGTCTTGCGATCTACTCGCCGTGGCTCGACAAGCTGATCTTTCTGGCCGCGCTGGTGATGCTGGTCGGCGCGGTGTTCGTCTGGCGCCGGCGGCATGGCGCGAAGGCGGTGCCGACACGGCTTTCGCGTGGGCCCTGGGATCATCTGCCGCTGCTGCTTGGATCGTTTGCGCTCGGTCTGGCGCTGTTCATCGCGCTGCCGGCTGCGGCGATGTCGGGTGCGCTTGCCATCATCGTCGCGTTGCTGATCGCAGTCGGCGCGTTCACGATGACCTTCGGTGCGGCCCGTGGCGGTCCGATGAAGCATGCGCTCGCCGGGCTGCTGCACCTCGCGTTTCATCCGCGTCAGGAGCGTTTTGCCGGGCGCAACGACAACGATGTCGTGCCGCCGACCGCCCTGAAGGCGCCACTGCTCGACGCGAAGGAATACGGCGTCGGCAAGCCGGTCGAGTTTCGCTGGAACCAGTTGCTGAGTTTCGACGCCTGCGTGCAATGCGGGAAGTGCGAAGCGGCGTGCCCTGCGTTTGCCGCTGGGCAACCGCTTAATCCGAAGAAGCTGATTCAGGATCTTGTCACCGGAATGGTCGGTGGCACGGACGAAGATTATGCCGGCAGCCCGACGCCTGGCATTCCGGTCGGCAAACACGGCGGCGCGCCGGGCAAGCCGCTCGTGTCGAGCCTGATCGAAGCGGACACGCTGTGGTCGTGCACCACTTGCCGCGCCTGCGTGCAGGAGTGCCCGATGCTGATCGAGCACGTCGACGCGATCGTGGATATGCGCCGCAACCAGACGTTGGTCGAAGGCAGCGTACCCGGCAAAGGTCCGATCACGCTCGCCAATTTGCGCGAAACCGGCAGTTCGAACGGCTACGACATCGGCGCGCGTTACGACTGGGCGGTCGATCTGCAAGTACAGGTCGCGCAACCGGGCCGGCAGGTGGACGTGCTGTTGATCGCCGGCGAAGGCGCGTTCGACATGCGCTATCAGCGCACGCTGCGTGCGCTGATCAAGGTGCTGAATCGGGCGGGGATCGACTACGCGGTGCTCGGTGGCGTGGAAACCGACACCGGTGATACGGCACGGCGTCTCGGCGACGAAGCGACCTTCCAGCAACTCGCGCAACGGTTGATTGGCACGCTGTCTCAGTACGCGTTCCGCAAGATCGTGACCGCCGATCCGCACGTGCTGCACAGTCTGCGCAACGAATATCGCGCACTTGGCGGTTTCTACGAGGTCCAGCATCACACGGCACTGATCGAAGAACTGGTAGCGAGCGGCAAGCTGTCGCCGAAGGCGGTCGCCGCGTTCGCGGACCGCAAGATCACGTATCACGATCCGTGCTATCTGGGCCGCTATAACGGTGAGACGGAAGCGCCGCGCCGTTTGCTGAAATCCATCGGCATCAAGGTGGTCGAGATGGAACGTAATGGTATGCGTGGACGTTGCTGCGGAGGCGGCGGCGGTGCACCGCTGACCGATATTCCCGGCAAGCGGCGCATTCCGGATATCCGTATCGACGACGCTCGCGCGATCAACGCGGAGATCGTCGCGGTGGGTTGCCCGAATTGCACGGCGATGCTCGAAGGCGTGGTCGGCCCGCGTCCGGAAGTGCTGGACGTCGCCGAACTGGTCGCAGCGGCGCTGGAGTAACGCCATGAACAATCTCAAACGAATCGATCCGCGCCGACCGTTCACGATTACGGCGGACGGGCTCAGGCGCATAACGCTCGGCATGACGGCTGTTGCCGGCTCGACGGAACTCGCGGCGCATGGCTCGACGACGGGGTCGGCGCATCGCGAGCACGCAAAACCGCGCCGCACGACGGCTACGCCACAGCGTGTATTGCTGGTGGCCGCTCACGCAGACCGCGGCGCGCTGGACGATCACGCGCGCCAGACCCTGGCCGCCGCCGCGCTGATCGCGGACGGGGCAACCGAAGTCGTGCTGCTCGTATTCGGCGAGTTCGGCGGCGACGCCGCCGCGCTCGGCGCCGACAAGCTGATCGAGTTGCCAATGTTCGACCGCCGCGTTTTCGCGCCGATGGACGAATTGAACGCACTGGCCGCGTGCGTCGCGGCCTATGCGCCGGCGCACATTTTTCTGCCCGACAACGCGAATGGCGACGGCGACCTCGGCCGCCGTTATGCGGCAGCCGCGAACGCGAGCGTTGCGACGCATGTCGTCGAGATCGATGCGGCCCATGTCGCCGCTTATATCCAGACGAATACGGCGTTCGCCTCACGCGCGCTGCCTGAAGTCGTGCTGCTTGCACCGAATGCGGTCGATCCGAAGTTGCCGTTTGTCGGCGCCGGTGAGCGCGTGGTGTGGCGTTTCGATGGCGAACCGGCATCGTCCAAAGACATCGTGCGCGATCTTGGTATCGAGGAGATCGACGCCGCCCAGCTCGCGCTCGAAGAGGCGGATTTCATCGTCTCGGCAGGCAACGGTGTCAGCGATGTGCCCGCGTTCGAGCGTCTTGCAGCCACTTTAGGCGCTGCGATTGGCGCAAGCCGCGTCGCCGTGGACGACGGCAAGTTCACCCGCGACAAGCAGATTGGCGCCACCGGCAAGACCGTCGAGGCGAGCGTCTATATCGCGTTCGGTATTTCCGGCGCGGTTCAGCATCTGCAGGGCATCAAGGATTGCCGGCACGTGATCGCCGTGAATCTCGACGCCAGCGCGCCAATCGCCAAACGCGCCAATCTGACCGTCATCGCCGACGCGCAGGAAACCATCTCGGCGCTGAACGAAGCCGCGGCGGCTGCACGCTCGGCACGCGGCACGGGCGCTGCGCTATTGAATTCAACGTCTGTTGCGGAAGGAGCGCTTGCATGAAAATCGCCGTACTGGTTTCCGTGGGGCGGCACCCGGTCAGCGGCACGGCGCGCTACAGCCGCAACGACGCCGCCGCGCTGACGATAGCGCTCTCGCTCGCCAAAACGCACGGCGCGACGCTCGACGTGTTGCACGCGGGGGATCCGTCGAACCCGGCTCTCAAGGAATATCTCGCACTCGGCGCGCGCACCGTCGAGGTGCTGGAGGTTCCGGCAACGCCTGAATGGCAAGGCGATGCGATAGCGCCGCTCGCCGCGCGTTTGCAAGGCTACGACCTTGTATTAACCGGCACCCGCGCGGAAGGCGCATTCGATAGCGGCATGCTGCCGTATCGCGTCGCCAGTGCGCTGGATGTGCCGTTGGTCGGTGCAGCGGTTGATCTGACGATTCGCGACGGCTGCGCAGAAGTTCGGCAATTCATGCCGAAAGGTTTGCGCCGCCGCGTCGAAGTGCGGTTGCCGGCGCTGATCGCCGTCCATCCGATGGCCAACACGGCACCGAGCTACGCCTATGCAAGGCTGCGCGAAGGCACGATCCGTCCGGTCGCGACCGATGCGCCCGGCCGCCCGAGCGCGGCCAACCCCGCCTGGACGATCCGTCCCGCGAGCGCCAAACCGGTGCGCCTCGCCGCTGCAGAAAAGCGCTCCGGGCATGCCCGCATGCTCTCGGCGACGACGACCGAAAGCCGTGGTGGTAGCGTCGTAATTGAAGGGAGTTCCGTCGAAAAAGCACAAGTGATCCTCGCGTATTTGCGCGAGCATCAACTTGTGGATTACTGATTTCCGGTTCGGGCCAGCATGCGACCAGGAGGGCCTGGCGCAGCGCCAGACGTGACATGCAACGGAGCACACAATGAAAGTTTCGGCAGACGTTCGCGCAATGATCGAACGCCGCAAAAGGAATCACACGCTGGAAGCGCCGTTCTATACGGGCGAGGAGATTTTCGCGCTCGACATGGACGCGATTTTCCGCAAGCACTGGATTCAGGTCGCGGTGGAACCGGATGTGCCGGAGCCGGGCGACTACATCACCGTGGAAATCGGCAACGATTCGATTCTGATCGTGCGCGACGACGACATGCAGGTGAGGGCGTTTCACAACGTTTGCCGCCATCGTGGCGCGCGTTTGTGCAATACGGACAAGGGTTCGCTCGGCAATATCGTCTGCCCGTATCACAGCTGGACCTACAACCTGAACGGCGATCTGATGTTCGCCGAGCATATGGGCGACCAGTTCGACCGCTGCAAGCACAGCCTGAAAGCGGTGCACCTCCAGAATCTCGCCGGTCTGATCTTCATCTGTCTCGCGGATGAGCCGCCCGCCGACTTCGCCGTGATGCGCGCCGCGATGGAACCGTATCTATTGCCGCACGATCTAGCCGGCTGCAAGGTTGCTGCGACGATCGACATCATCGAAGAAGGCAACTGGAAGCTCACGATGGAGAACAATCGTGAGTGCTACCACTGCGTTGCGAATCATCCCGAGCTGACGATTTCGCTTTACGAATACGGCTTCGGCTATCAACGCACGCCTGCCAACGAAGAAGGCATGGCCGCGTTCGAAGAGACTGTGGCTCGCCGTACCGCGCAATGGGAGGCGATGAAGTTGCCGTCGGCGGAAATCGACCGTCTGGCCGATCTGGTCACGGGTTTCCGCACGCAACGCCTGCCGCTCGATCGCGACGGCGAATCGCAGACCATGGACGCGAAGGTGGCCTCGAAGAAACTGCTCGGCGGTTTCGAGCAGGCTGATCTCGGTGGCCTGTCGTTCTGGACGCAGCCGAATTCGTGGCATCACTTCATGAGCGATCACATCGTCAGCTTTTCGGTGATTCCGTTGTCGGCAGGTAAGACACTGGTGCGCACCAAGTGGCTCGTCCACAAGGATGCACGCGAAGGCATCGATTACGACGTGAACAATCTCACGGCCGTGTGGCGCGCCACCAATGACCAGGATCGTGCGCTTGTGGAGTACTCGCAACGCGGCGCGACCAGCAGCGCCTACGAACCGGGTCCGTATTCGCCGTTCACCGAAGGTCTCGTCGAGAAGTTCTGCGAGTGGTACATCGGCCGTATCGCGGAGTACAGCAATGCGCCTCAAACCCACGATGCCGGCGATACGCCGGTTTCGCACGGCGAAAAAGTCGTGTCTTTCATGCGCTGAGCGCGATACCGCAACCATGAGCGGGAGAAAATAATGATGCGCGATCAGGCGACGCTTCAGCTCAGCCCCGAGCCGGCTCCGAACCGTGAGGCTTCAAGCCGCGAAACTTCAAACCGGGTCACGCAGCCGCGGTTCTGGGAGACGTTGCCGGCGCGTTGGAACAGCGATACCGACGAGACCCTGGTGTGCTGCCAGGTCCGTCATGAAACGCACGACGTCAAGAGTTTTTTCTTTCGCGCACCGTCCGAGCGGGCGTTCGTGTTCGAGCCGGGACAGTTCATCACGCTGGAGTTGGAGATCGACGGCGAGGCCGTGAATCGTTGCTATACGATCTCCTCGCCGCCCACGCGTCCGCACACCCTCTCCATCACCGTGAAGCGCGTGCCGGGTGGCAAGGTGTCGAACTGGCTGCACGACAATCTGCACGCGGGTACTCAGGTTCGTGTGCTGGGGCCGTCCGGCGAGTTCACCTGTGCGCGGCATCCGGCGCGTAAGTTTCTGTTTTTGTCGGCAGGTTCGGGCGTTACGCCGCTGATGTCGATGAGCCGCGCGCATCACGAACTCGGCGAAGATAGCGACATCGTGTTCGTGCACAGCGCCCGCACGCCGGACGACATCATCTTCGCGCGCGAACTCGATCTGATTGCATCGAATCAGGCCAATTTCCGCACAGCGTTCGTCTGTGAGCGGCTTGGTGCGCGCACGAACTGGCCTGGCGTCACCGGTTTTCTGACCTTGCCGCTGCTGAAACTCATCGCGCCGGATTTTCTCGATCGCGAGATTTTCACCTGCGGTCCGGCGCCGTACATGCAGGCAGTCCGTCATCTGCTGGATGAAGGCGGCTTCGATCGCAGCCATTACCACGAGGAAAGCTTCTCGTTCGAGACGATCAGCGAAGTGGCCGCGCAATTGACGACGGCGCATGTCGCCGATGCGTTGCAGGCGCCCACGGCTAGCGCGGAGAGCTTTGTCGAAGCGCGTGAACACGCGGCTGGATTTGCACCCGCGCAGGTGCCGGTCCCGTCGGCGGAAATAGAAACAACGTTCAAGGTGAGTTTCGCCAAAAGCAACCGCGAGATCGAATGCGGCAGTGGCCAGCATGTACTCGACGCGGCGAAGAAGGCCGGCGTGCGGCTTGCCGCGTCTTGCACGCAGGGCATGTGCGGCACCTGCAAGGTGAAGCTGGTGTCGGGTGAAGTCGCGATGAAACATGCCGGCGGGATTCGTCAGCGTGAAATCGATCAGGGCATGGTGCTGCTGTGCTGCAGCAAGCCGTTGAGCGATCTCGTCGTCGATAAGTAAGACAAGAACGGGACCCGGACTCGCGGTCGAAGTCGCCTGCGGACAACTGGATGTCGTAAAACAACGCTACCCGGCAATTCTGGTTGGCGATTCTAAATGCTCAATGGGTAGTTTGGACGGCGAACGGGAGAACGGCGATGAGACTGATCAAAAAGATATTGGTATTGAGCGCGTTGAGCGCGGCGCTGGCGGCAAGCAGCGTGAGTGTGTCGGCCGATAGCAAGCCGACCATCAAGATCGGCTATGTAGAAGGCTGGGACGACAGCGTCGCAACCACAAACGTCGCTGCGCGCGTGATCGAAAAGCGCCTCGGCTATCAGGTGCAGCTCGTGCCGGTCGCGGCCGGTGTGATGTGGCAAGGCGTGGCGCGCGGCGACCTCGACGCGACGCTGTCCGCATGGCTGCCGGTCACGCATGGCGCGTACTGGAACAACTTCAAGGATAAAGTCGTCGACCTGGGTCCCAACTTCAACGATGCGAAGATCGGCCTGATCGTGCCGGATAACGCCGACGTGAAGAGCGTTGGTGATCTGGAAGCGAAGAAGACGGAATTCGGCTCGCGCATTGTCGGTATCGATGCCGGCGCGGGCGTGATGCAGAAGACCAGCGAAGCGATCAAGGCATACGGGCTCGATTATCAGCTGATGCCGAGCTCGGGCAGCGCGATGACCGCTGAACTGGCACGCTCGGA
The DNA here is from genome assembly GCF_900230185.1 of Burkholderia sp. OK233. Classification (GTDB taxonomy): domain Bacteria; phylum Pseudomonadota; class Gammaproteobacteria; order Burkholderiales; family Burkholderiaceae; genus Paraburkholderia. The sequence goes on along the minus strand of NZ_OCSR01000002.1, from coordinate 4,096,544 downwards.
AGCGGCGAGCAAGCCGATCATCGTGACCGGCTGGAAGCCGCACTGGATGTTCGCGAAGTACAAGCTCAAATTCCTCGACGATCCGAAGAAGGTGTTCGGCGAAGCGGAGCACGTGGATAGCGTCGTGAATCCCGAACTGGCGACGAAGGCGCCGACGGTCGTCGCCTTCCTTAAGAAGTTTCAATGGAAACCGGGCGAGATCGACAGCGTGATGCTGGCGACGCAAAACGGCGAGAAGCCGACGGCTGCTGCCGATGCGTGGATCAGTGCGCACGGAGATCGTGTGGACAGCTGGGTGAAGTGATTTCGTATTTTACGTGTGTGGGTTGCCGCTTGTCTTGAGCGGCAACGTCCGCAAATAAAACGCCGCTCTCGAGCGGCGTTTCCGCTTATTGCAGCACGACAGTCCGATCGCCGTTGATAAACACCCGTCGCTCGATAAACGCCTTCACGGCCCGAGCAAGCGTGATGCATTCGACGTCGCGTCCCGTCGCCAGCAGCCGCTCCGGGCTGTACGAGTGATCGACGCGCTCCACGACCTGCTCGATGATCGGACCTTCGTCGAGATCGTCGGTGACGAAGTGCGCCGTTGCGCCAATCAGCTTAACGCCGCGCGTATGCGCCTGATGGTAAGGTTTGGCACCTTTGAAGCCCGGCAGAAACGAATGGTGGATGTTGATCGCACGTGCCGCGAGCGCACGGCTCGTTTCGCCTGAAAGAATCTGCATGTAGCGCGCAAGAATCATCAATTCGGCGCCTGACGTTTCGAACAGATCGAGCAAGCGCGCCTCCTGTTGCGGTTTCGTGTCGGCGCTGATCGGCAGATGATGGAACGGCAAACCGTGCTGCTGCGCGAGCGGTTCGAGATCGCGATGATTCGAAGCGATGCCGACAATATCCATCTTCAGCTCGCCCATGCGCCAGCGGAACAGCAGATCGGCGAGACAGTGTTCGAGTTTCGACACCATGATCAACACCTTCGGTCGTGTGCCGACGTCGTGCATCGCCCACGTCATCCGAAAACGTTCGGCGATCGATTTGAATTCGCGCCTGAGTGCCGCGATGTGCAGGGTCTCGTTGCTATCGACGCCATGAAACACGCAGCGTACGAAAAAGCGCTCGCTGAGGTCGTCGTCGAAAACGGTCAGTTCGTCGATATAGCAATGATGCCGGTCGAGAAAGCCGACGACGGCGGCAACCTGGCCCGCCGCGCTCGGACAGGCGACCGTGAGAACCAGTTGATCGGGACGGGAATCGGCGGACATGCGCTCTCCACTTAGGCAATAGGGCAACGCCGCGGGGCGCGGCATGCATCATCGCAGTAGAGCAAATCAGCGGGTCAGGGGGATAGAAGCTAACCGCCGTCGCGCTGGAATGGGAGCGTCAGGGGATGCCAGGGCGGGACGATGGAGCACGGCGTGTGGCATTGACAGCTTGCCGTGCTCACTCAGCGTCGAGCCCACATTCGCCGAGCAACCATTGGCGGAATGCGCTGACTGCCGGTGTCGCCGCGCGCTGCGTGACGAGCAGGTAGCCGCGTTCGGTGACCACGGGCGTGTCGAACGGCTCGACGAGCTGTCCTGTGGCGAGCAGTTCGTCGACCAGAGGCGCCCAGCCGAGCGCGATGCCTTGGCCCATAATCGCCGCGTGGGCCACGAGCGTAAAGCTGTTGAACGTGATGCCGCGATGTGCGGCGGGCCCATCCAGACCGTGCGCCGTGAACCAGTCGGCCCATGACAGCCAACGAGCCGGCTGGGTGGGTTCGAGATGCAGCAGCGGCAAGCTCAACAGGTCGGACGGGGTGCGCAACTGCGGATGCGCCGCAAGAAAAGCCGAACTGCACACGGGCGTGACCCGCTCGGGAAATAGCTTGAGCGCACCTCGCGCGGTCCAGTCCGCATCTTCATCGCCGAACGCAATCGCAATGTCCGCCTGATCGTGCGATGGATCAAATACGCTCTGCGACGTGATGATCTTGACGTCGACGTCCGGCATCAGCGCCTTGAACTGGGACAGGCGTGGCATCAGCCAGTAGGTTGCAAAACCGAAGTCGGTGGAGAGCGTGAGGGTTTGCGGCGTGCGCCGCGCGCGGATCTCGGCGGTGGCGAGGCGGATGGTGTCGAGGGCGCTGCGCACCGCTTCGAAGAGATGCACACCATCTTCCGTCAGCGTCACACCGCGATGTCCGCGCTCAAAAAGCGGTGCGCCCAGCGCCTCTTCGAGTTGCACCACGCGCTGACTGACCGCCGGCTGCGTCGAACCCAGCTCGCGCGCTGCCGCCGTGAAGCTCACGAGACGCGCTGCGGATTCGAACATCGTCAGCGCCTGCATTGGCGGCAAGCGATCCTGCCTCGACATAAGTCCCCCTTATAGGCTCATAACGATTTGCCGTCTTCACAGCGGCGAATTGGACGGCAATAGTGGTGTTCACGCGGGGACCGGCACACCGGTTTCCCCGCTTGCAACGACACCCGCACCCCTATTTGCGATTCTATTCGAGGCACGCTCCAATGCTCGACACGAAACAGAATATCCTTATTCTGATGGCCGACCAGCTGACGCCGTTTGCGCTTGCCGCATACGGACATCGTCTGACGAAGACCCCCAATCTCGATCGCCTCGCAAAGCAGGGCGTGGTATTCGACTCGGCGTATTGCGCTAGTCCGCTGTGCGCGCCGTCGCGCTTTTCTTTTTTGTCGGGCAAGCTGCCGTCCGCGATCGGCGCCTATGACAATGCAGCAGAATTTCCGTCGCAAACGCTGACGTTCGCGCATTATCTTCGCGCCGAAGGGTATCGCACGATCCTGTCCGGAAAAATGCATTTCTGCGGCGCCGATCAGTTGCATGGTTTCGAAGAGCGGCTCACAACAGACATTTATCCAGCCGACTTCGGCTGGACGCCGAACTGGGACGATTTCGAAACGCGTCCAACGTGGTACCACAACATGAGTTCGGTGATCGACGCAAGTCCGTGCGTGCGCACGAACCAACTCGACTTCGACGATGAAGTCACGTTCACCACGCGCCAGAAGCTCTTCGACATCGCGCGTGAGCGACACGCCGGCAAAGATGCACGGCCGTTCTGCCTTGTCGCTTCGTTGACGCATCCGCATGACCCGTATGCGATCCCGCAGAAGTACTGGGACATGTATGCGGATGAAGACATCGATCTGCCCACACATCGCGATTCGCTCGATGAAGCCGATCCGCATTCGAAGCGCCTGCGCCACGTGTGCGAAACCGACCGCACACCGCCGACTGACCAGCAAATCCGCAATGCACGACGCGCTTATTACGGCGCGATTTCTTATGTCGATGACCAGTTCGGAGCGATTCTCGAGGCGCTTGAACAGTCCGGGCTCGCGAAAGACACCGTTATCGTGGTGACGTCCGACCACGGTGAGATGCTCGGCGAGCGTGGGCTCTGGTACAAGATGACGTTTTTCGAAGGCGGCTGCCGCGTACCGTTGATCGTTCATGCGCCGCAGCAGTTCGACGCGCATCGCGTGTACGAGTCGGTCTCGCATCTGGATCTGCTGCCCACATTAGTAGAAATGGCTCGCGGCGAACAGCCCGCAGTCTGGCCGGATTCGCTCGATGGTCAAAGTCTCGTGCCGCATCTGCTTGGCACACAAGGCACCCACGGCGGCCACGACCAGGCAATCGGTGAATACCTGGCGGAAGGCGCTATAGCGCCGATCGTGATGCTGCGGCGCGGGCGCTTCAAATTCATTCACACGCCGACCGATCCTGACCAGCTGTACGACGTAACAGCGGACCCGCTCGAACGCGAGAATCTCGCCGCGTGCGCCGAATATGCATCACAGGTCGCGGCATTTCGTGAGGAGATCGCACAACGCTGGAACCTCGCCGCGCTGCACAACGAAGTACTGAAAAGTCAGCGCCGCCGCCGTTTCCATTTCGAGGCCACAACGCAAGGCACGGTCGAGTCATGGGACTGGCAGCCGCATGTCGATGCGAGCCAGCGCTACATGCGCAATCACATCGACCTCGACACGCTCGAAGCGATGGCGCGTTTTCCCGCTGTAACGCGCTGAAGTCTCAGCTCACGATTCATCCCACCTACAGGAAGCCGACATGATGAAAAAGCTCTTCAAACAGGCTGTATCCGGCGTTGCGCTGCTGTGCGCGGCGGCCACCTTTGCCACGGCCGCGGAACCGCAGTCCTGCACGCAGGTCAACATGGCCGGGCCCGGCTGGACTGACATCGACGCGACCAATGCGATGACCGGTGTGCTGTTGAAGGCGCTCGGCTACCATCAGAACGTGTCGAACCTGTCGGTGCCGATCACCTATCAAGGCCTGAAGAAAGGGCAGATCGACGTGTTTCTCGGCAACTGGATGCCGGCGCAGGCACCGGTCGTGAAGCCGTTCGAGGATGAAAAATCGATCGAGGTTGTGCATCCGAATCTGAGCAACGCGAAGTTCACGCTCGCGGTGCCCGACTATGTGGCGGCCGCGGGCGTGCATTCATTCGCGGACCTTGCGAAGAACGCCGACAAGTTCGACAGCAAGATCTATGGCATCGAACCGGGGGCGCCGGCCAATCAGAACATCAAGAAGATGGTCGACGACAAGGCATACGGGCTCGGCAGCTGGAAGCTCGTCGAATCGAGCGAGACGGGCATGCTCACGCAGGTCGAGCGAGCGGCGCGTGAAAAGAAATGGATCGTGTTCCTGGCATGGGAGCCGCATCTGATGAACACGAAGTTCAAGCTGACCTACCTCGACGGCGGCGACAAATACTTCGGGCCGAACTACGGCGGCGCCACGGTCAATACCGTTGCACGTAGCGGGTACGCCGAGCAGTGTCCGAATGTCGGCCGCCTGTTCAGGCAACTCACGTTCAATGTCGATCTGGAAAACGGCGTGATCACCGAGGTGCTCGAGAAGAAAACCGGTGTTGATGCAGCCGCCACCGAAGCGCTCAAGCGCCACCCCGAATTGCTGAAGTCGTGGCTCGACGGCGTGAACACCGCCAGCGGCGCCAACGGCTTGCAAGCGGTACAAACCGCACTCGGTGTGAAATAACCCCGGCATTCCTGGCTGCGAGGTCGCTACTCGACAGATTCATGTCGCATCCGGTCGAATCCTCTTGAATCTGGACACTTATTCTTGACCCGTCGATGCAGGCATGCAGATGATCGTACGCAGTGCCGATAGCTTCAATCAGCCTCGCCGTCTGAGTCAGTTCTAGCCGGCCTGGTCAGCGTTAGTGAGCTTCAATCCGTCTCAATCAGTCTCAGCCGATTTCGAACTGCCCGTCATGCGAGAAGCGCCGCGCGTTGGAAGACAGCACGCAGCAGGGATCGCTTTATCCAACGAAATACGCAGGCAAAGAGCAGGGGAGAATTAGATGAAGAAGAGAAATGCCGTCAGCCTTTCGGGACTCGCCCTCGCGGCAAGCGCGGTTTGTGCGCCAACGGCGGTCCATGCGCAAAGCAGCGTCACCCTGTACGGGATTCTGGACGCCGGCATCACCTACGTGAACAATGCCGGTGGCGCACACCAGTTCAAATTCGACGACGGCATTTCGTACGGCAACCGGATCGGCTTCAAGGGTGTGGAAGATCTCGGCGGTGGCCTGCAAGCGGTCTTCGTGCTTGAATCGGGTTTTCACCTGGGCAATGGGCAATTGGGATTCGGCGGTGCTGAATTCGGACGCCAGGCCTATGTCGGCATCAAGAACTCGTGGGGGACTTTCTCGTTCGGCAATCAGCTCGATATGACCGAAGAGTTTGTTTTTCTCTACAACATCTCCGCATGGGCGAGCGGCTATGCGATTCACCAGGGCGACTTCGACCGGATGAACGGCGACCGTCTGCCGAACTCGGTGAAGTTCCTATCGAACGATTTCGCCGGCTTTACCTTCGGCGGCATGTACTCGTTCGGCAACACCGCCGGCGACTTCCATCAGAAGAGCGCATGGAGCGTGGGCGCGCATTACGACCATGGTCCGTTCAACATGGGCGTGGCGTATACGCAGTTGAACAATCCGTTCGGCATCTATGCGTTCGATCCGTACGCGATGATCGGCACGCGCACCTTCCTCGGTCAGCCGACCGTTTCCGTCGATCCGGCCACCGGCGCGGTGACCGATCTGTATAGCTCGTCGGCATTTCCGGTGGATAAGCAAGGCGCGTTTGCGGTCGGCGCCGCCTATACGATCGGCAACCTGATGCTCACCGGCGACTTCACCTACACGACGATCAAGGGCTTCGGGCAGACCTCGCACATGCAGGTTTATGAAGGGGGCGCGTCGTATAACTTCACGCCTGCGCTGTCGCTGTACGGCGGCTATCAGCACACGAGCTTCGAAGGCAATCACTGGAACCAGGGCTCGCTCGGACTGCACTACCTGTTGTCCAAACGGACCGATGTGTATGTTTCCGGCGACTATCTGCGTGCGTCGGACGGCGTGAATGCGGTGATCGGCTACAGCTTCGCGCCGTCGACGTCGAATACGCAGTCCGATGTGCGGATCGGCATGCGGCATTCGTTCTGAGGCATCTGCGATGGGGCCGGCACTCAAGTGCCGGCCAGGCGCTGTGGATATCGGTGTAATACCCCATCTGCGCCGGCGTTACTCCGTAGCGACAGCGCTGCCGCCCAGATACGCTGCCCGAACCCGGTTGTCCTGTGCCAATTCGTGGGCCGGGCCGGCGAGGGCGATGCGGCCGCTTTCCAGCACGTAGGCCCGCTGCGCGATGCGCAGCGCCTGGCGCGCGTTCTGTTCGACAAGGAGGATCGACGTGCCTTCCTTGCAGATGTCGGCGATCATGCCGAAAATCACCCGCACGAGCTTCGGCGCCAGTCCCATGGACGGTTCGTCGAGCACGATGATGCGTGGCCGCAGCATCAGCGCGCGGGCGATTGCCAGCATCTGTTGCTCGCCGCCGCTCAGCGTTCCCGCCAGTTGGCTGCGTCGCTCGCCAAGCCGCGAGAAAGTCTGATAGACGTCCGTTATTCGCTGCTCCAGTACCGCGCTGTCGCGCCGGATCAGGTAACCGCCGAGCCGCAGATTCTCCTCCACCGTCAGCGCCCCGAACATGCGACGGCCTTCCGGCACATGACCGAGACCCAGCGCCACGATCTGGTGTGCGCGCAATCCGGTAAGCGCGTGCCCGGCCATCACGATCTGTCCCGCACGGGGGCGAATCAGGCCGGAAATGGCGCGGAGTGTCGTGGTTTTCCCCGCCCCGTTGCTGCCGAGCAGTGCCACGATCTCGCCCTCGCCGACGTCCAGCGAGATGCCATGCAGAACCTCCACGTTCCCATAGCCCACGTGCAGATCGCGTATTTCTAGGAGTCCCACAGCGATTTCTCCCCGGCAGTATCGTCGGCCGCTTCGTCGGCCTCGGCCGTGCCGAGATAGGCGTCGATCACCCGAGGGTCGGCCTGGATCTCGGACGGCGTCCCTTCGGCGATGATGACGCCGTGGTCCATGACGATGATCCGGTCTGACACACTCATCACAAGCATCATGTCGTGTTCGATCAGTAGCACGGTCACGCCGAAATCCCGGATGCGCCGGATCAATTCCATCAGCGCGTGCTTCTCGGTCGGGTTCATCCCCGCTGCCGGCTCGTCCAGTAGTAGCAGATGCGGGTTGCTGGCGAGAGCGCGGGCGATCTCCAGCCGGCGTTGATCGCCATAGGGCAGGTCGGCCGCGCGTTCGCCCGCGCGCGCCGCGAGCCCGACGAACGTGAGCCAGCGCAGGCCTTCGGCAGCGTGATCTGCTTCCTCGGCGCGACCGGAGGGCAACGCAAGCAATTCCGCGACGAGCGGCGTATGAAGGCGATGATCCATGCCGATCAGCACGTTCTCGAAGGCCGTCATGTTGGCAAACAGGCGGATGCCCTGAAAGGTCCGCGCCATCCCGGCGTGGACGATACGATGCGGCGCGCCGCCGGCCAGCGAGGCGCCGCGCCAGAGCACCTGACCGCCGGTCGGGCGGATCACGCCGGTGAGGCAGTTGAACACGGTCGTCTTGCCAGCACCGTTAGGGCCGATAAGGCTAAGGATTTCCCCGTTGCGTACGGTGAAGCTGATACCGCCGACTGCCTGCACGCCGCCGAAGCGGCGCTGCATGTTGCGTACTTCGAGCAGGATGTCATCGGTGACTTTTTCCCGGGGCGGGAGGGCTTCAGGATCGCCCGTACTCGCGCGCGGCGGCGCCACCCGGCGCAGCGGCGCCGGCCATAGGCCTTGCGGTCTGAGCAGCATCAGGATCACGAGCCCGATCGCGAAACCGAAGATGCGCCAGAGGTTGAGAAAACGCAGCACCTCGGGAAGGCCGGCGACGATGACTGCGCCGAGTATCACGCCGGGAATGCTTCCCCGGCCGCCCAGCACGACGACGATCAGGATCGTCACGGACTGCAGATAAGTGAAGCCAGTCGGGTCGATGGTCCCGAAGCGCGCGGCGAACAGGCTGCCGGCGAAACCGCCAATCAATGCGCCGAGGATGTACGCCAGCATCTTGACGCGCAGTGTCGGCACGCCGACGGCCTCGGCAGCCGCCTCATCCTCGCGGATACTGGTCCAGGCGCGCCCGAGCCGGGATTGGCCAAGCCGGATCGCAAACACGAGCACCAACACGAGGAACGCGATGCCCAGTTCGTAGACCGCGGCCGGCGAGCTGATTTCATACCCGAACAGGCTTGGGCTGGCGATGCCGTAGATTCCGTTCGGACCGCCCGTGATGTTGAGATTGGTGGCCACGATGCGCGTGATCTCGCCGAACCCGAGCGTGACGATGGCCAGATAGTCGCTACGCAGACGCAGGGTAGGGTAGCCGATGACGATGCCGGAAGCACCGGCAAACGCCAGGCTGAACGGCAGGGTTTCCCAGAACGAGAAGTGCAACAGTGTTTCCAGCAGCGCCGTCGTGTAGGCACCGATGGCGAAGAAGGCCGCATAGCCCAGGTCCAGCAAGCCGGCATACCCCACCACGATGTTCAGCCCGAGGCCCAGGATCGAATAGGTGGCGATGGTCAGGCCGACATCGACGACGTAGTTGCTGGCGACAGCGGGTAGCGCCACGGCAGCGACCAGAAGCGCAACGCCGGCAGGCCGGGATCGACGCGATAACCCCTGCATGGCGCTCATAGCGCTACATTCTCTCGACGACGCGCTCACCGAACAAACCGGTCGGTTTGATCACGAGCACGGCGATCAGGACGCCGAACACGAGCACGTCGGTCCACCGCGATGAGACATAGCCCGCGCTAAAGGACTCCAGCAGGCCAATCAGGATGCCGCCCGCCATTGCGCCCGGGATATTGCCGATGCCGCCAAGCACGGCGGCGGTGAAGGCGCGCAGGCCCAGCACGAAGCCCATGAAGAAATTGATCTGCGTGTAGTAGAGCCCTTCCATGACGCCGGCCACGGCGGCCAGCGCCGAGCCCAGGAAGAAGGTGAGCTGGATCAGCCGCTCGACATTGATACCCATCAGACGCGCCGCGTCCTGATCGATCGCCAGCGCGCGCATTGCGGTGCCGATGAAGGTGCGGTGAACGAAGAAATATAACGCGAGCATCAACGCAAAGCTGGCGACGATGATGCTGACCTGGGCGAACGTGATCTGCACGCCCTGGAATTCCAGTCCTGCCTGGCTGAGCAGATGGGGATAGGTGTTGAAGCCGGCGCCGTAAAGCAGCAGCACGCCGTTTTCCAGTGCCAGTGAGACGCCGAGTGCGGTGATCAGAATGGACAGCCGCGGCGCGCGCAACAGCGGCTGATAGGCCACGCGCTCGATGGCGAGGCCGAGTGCGCCCGTGACCGTCATCGCGGTCACAAGGGCAATCAGCAGCGCCAACGCGAGCGGCAGGTGTGCCGCGGCAAGCACCGTCAGACCGGTCCAGCCGATGAACGCGCCCACCATGAACAGGTCGCCGTGAGCGAAGTTGATCAGCCGGATAATCCCGTAGACCATCGTGTAACCGAGGGCGACGAGGGCATAAAACGAGCCGATCGTCAGCCCTTCGATGACGAACTGGAAGAAGTTGCTCATGGCGGGGCGCGCGGCGCGACGGGGCCTATTTCATTGCCATCCAGTGTCCCGCGGCATCCTGCTTCTGGTAAGGCGCGAAATTGTCGCCGCGAACGATAATCGTGATGTACACCGCCACACTGCGGTCACCCTTCGGGTTAAAGCCGATCGTCCCGGTCGCGCCCTGGTAGTTCGAGACCTTGTGCAGGGCGGCAGTGATCGCGGCGGGCGTCGCCGACTTTGCGTCCGCGATCGCCTTCGCCGTGACGCCGACGGCATCGTATTCGTAGACCGAATACGGTCCTGGCCCTTGCCCGTAGGCCTTCGTATAGTCGTCGACGAAGCTGTGCGCGCCGCTCAGGAACTGCGCCAGCGGCGCCGTGGTGATGATCATGTCATTGGCCGCGGGGCCGGCTGTCTTCATCAGCGTTGGGTCGTTGGTGCCGTCGCCGCCCATCAGGGTCATCTTCAGACCGAGTTGCCGTGCCTCTTTCACAAGCAGGCCTGCTTCGGAGAAATAGCCGGTGTAGTAGATCACGTCCGGCTTCAGCGAGGCGACGTGGGTCAGCGTTGGCGAGTAGTCCATCTGACCGGGCGTGATCGCGTCGTCGTAGACGACCTCGACACCGTCCTTTTTCAGGGCGGCCACGGTGTTGTCGGCGAGGCCCTTGGCATAGGTCGTGTTGTCGTTGATCACGGCCGCGCGTTTCGCGTGTAGCGAATTTTTCATGAAACTGGCTGCAAACGGCCCTTGTTCGTCGTCACGGCCAATCGTACGGAATACGTTGTCGTAACCCATCTCGGTCAGCTTGGGATTGGTCGACGCGTCCAGCACGTAGGGAATCCCGGCGCGATGAAAGGTCGTCAATTCCGGTAGCGCCGCACTGGAGCAGTAACCGCCAGCCACGGCAACGACGCCCGCGTCAACGAGCTTCTGGGCCGCCTGCACGGCCGTCTGCGCGTCGCAGGCATCGTCCTCCGGCACCAGTTCGATCTGCTTGCCGAGCACGCCACCCGCCGCATTGACCCTGGCGGCGGCGAGCTTGGCGCCATTGAGAATGTCCGTGCCGGCATTGGCGGAACTGCCCGATAGCGGCACAGGCACGCCGATCTTGATGGTCTGGCTTTGAGCCGAACCGGGGGCCATGCCGGCGAGCGCGGCCAGAGCGACCGATGCCGCGATTGTCGTTTGGCGCAGGACGCGACCGGCGGCCGGCCTGCCATTCTTCTGAGCAATCATGTTGGAAACTCCTTATTGTGAAAGGGATCGGAGCGATCCACCACACGGCTATCCGGGTGGCATCAGAAAACGGATGGAAACGTACGTCGCATGCAAGTTGTAATCTGCCAGTCCAACGGCCCGACTCGCGGTCTCATCGCAGCGCTACCATGAAAGCGTGTTTTTTCATGATAGAACTCGCCGCACCTTTCGCCCGTATAGGGTATCCGCGTATAGGACACCATACAAAAACGTATCGACCACGTTATATTGACTAAGTGCTTTGCATGGGACTGGATCAGCCATGAAAACCGTTGTGCTGGGGGGCGGAATTGCGGGCGTCACGGCCGCCTGGTACCTCGCCAGGGATGGCCGCGAGGTGACGGTGATCGACCGCCAGCCCGGCGTCGCGCTCGAGACCAGCTTTGCTAACGCCGGTCTGGTCGCGCCGGGACATTCGTATACGTGGGCGTCGCCGCGGGCGCCGAAAATTCTGCTGAAATCCCTCTTCGTCGAAGGACAGGCGCTGCGCCTCAAGCTGAACGCGGATCCTCACATGTGGGCCTGGTGCATCCAGTTCCTGCGCAATTGCACGGCGGAGCGTTCACGCCAGAACACCACGCGTAAGGTGCGGCTTTGCCGCTACGCGCAGAACCAACTGCAGCAACTGACCGCGGCCGAACACCTGCAATACGACCGGCTCAGCCGCGGCCTGTTGTACCTGTATCGCGACGAAGCGTCTTTCGCGCGAGGCACGCAGAACATGTCGATCCTCGCGGACAGCGGGCTGCCGCTCAAAACGCTCGATGCAGCACAGGTCGTCGCGCGCGAGCCGGCGCTCGCGCAAGCACGGGACAGGATCGCGGGCGCGATTTATTGTCCAACCGATGAAAGCGGCGACGCGCATTTGTTCACTCGCGCGCTGAAGGCGGCGTGCGAGCGTGTTGGCGTGCGTTTCGAATTCGACACGTCCATTAGCGCGATCGAGGCGTCCGGCGATCGGGTCGTTGGCGTGCGCACGCCGGCAGGACTCATCCAGGGCGACGAGTTCGTGATCGCACTCGGTTCCTGGTCGCCCATCCTGGCGCGCCGTCTGGGCTACCGGCTGCCGGTGTACCCGGTAAAGGGCTATTCCGCTACGTTTCCTGTCGGACCCGAGCATCGTCCGCCGGATCTGGGGGGCGTCGACGAAAACAATCTCGTGGCGTGGGCGCGTTTTGGTCAACGGCTACGCTTTACCGCGACCGCCGAGTTCGCCGGCTACGACACCCGCCACACGCCTGCTGATTTCACGCAGATGCTGCAGGCCGCCCGCGAATTGTTTCCCGACGGCGCCGATTACGGCCGCCCATCCTACTGGGCCGGTCTGCGTCCGATGACGCCCGAGGGGACCCCGCTGATCGGCCGCACGCGCCACCGGAACCTGTACCTGAACACGGGCCACGGGCACATGGGATGGACGATGTCGTGCGGCACTGCAAAACTGCTGGCCGACATTATGGCCGGTCGCCAGCCCGAACTCGACATGACAGGGATGACACTGAAATGAGCACGAACCCACTACAGGATGATGCCTACGTCAGGCTCGAATTCGCGCTGGACGACGGCATCTGCCGGCGCGCCGCGATTGGACTGGTGGTGCTCGCCACCGATCATACGATCGAACACGAGTGGCGCAAGCTGCTCACTCAGGACGGTGTGGCGTTCTATGAGAGCCGCGTGCTCAACTCGCCGGACATTACGCCCGAACGCCTCGCGGAAATGGACGCGCGTATCGCTTCGGCGGTCGCGCTGATTCGTCCGGCGGAGCGGATCGATGTCGTGGCGTTTGGCTGCACGTCGGCCTCGATGGTGATCGGCGAGGACAACGTGTTCGCGCGCATCCGCGAAGCGCGTCCGGGTGTTGCGTGCACCACGCCGATTACCGCTGCGCTTGCCGCGTTACGCGCACTGGGTGTCCAACGCGCGGCGCTGTTGACGCCCTATGTGCGTTCGATCAACGACTATATGCGCGACTACATCGAGGCGCGTGGCGTCGGCATTGCGCGAATGGCGTCGTTCGAGCATGTCAACGATAACGAAGTGGCCCGGATCGACACGGCGTCTCTGCAATCTGCTGTCGAGCGCCTTGCCTTGCACCCGGACGTGGACGCCGTTTTCGTGTCGTGCACGAGCTTGCGGATCGCCGAACTCGTTCCAGAACTTGAATCGAGGATCGGCAAGCCGGTGATATCGAGCAACTTCGCGATGGCCTGGCATGCCTTGCGACTCGCGGGCGTGGAAGACTGCGAACCTCAGCGAGGGAGGTTGTTTGCGCTGTGACCGGCGCATTGCGTTTCGATGCCGGAATTGCCCGTGGCGACTGACTCATCTGGCTGGCGGACAGGTTGCGCAGAAGCATGGAGTAGGGCGCGCGCGGCAACGGTGGTCGTGCGTGGACGCATAGGGGAGAGCCGGGTGACTCGCCCGGCACGCCGGTCATTGCGCCGCGCCGTCGCCCTGTTTCTTGTGTTGCGACGCCAACCGCTCCTGCTGGGCGGCGGGCGCCGGATCGTAGTGGCTGAGCTGGATGCTGTAGTTGCCGTGGCCGCCGGCGATGGCGTTCAGCCGCGACTGATAGTCGTTGAGTTCGGACAAGGGCACCTGGCCTGCGACGACCACTGCGTTGCCGGCGGCCGCGCGTGTGCCATGCACCTGCCCGCGCTTGGCGGACAGGTCGCCGATAATGTCACCCATGGCGGCTTCCGGCGTCATCACCTCGATGTCCACGATCGGCTCGAGCAAAACGGGCTGAGCTTTCAGCACCGCATCGATGAAGGCCTTGCGCCCGGCGGAAACGAATGCCACTTCCTTGGAGTCGACTGAATGGCTCTTGCCGTCGAAGACGGTCACTCGCACGTCCTGCATCGGAAAGCCCGCAAGCGGCCCGCTCTCGATGACCTGCAGGATGCCTTTTTCCACGGCGGGCATGAACTGGCCGGGGATGGCGCCACCCTTGACGGCGTCGACGAACTCGAAACCCGTGCCGCGCGGCAGTGGCTCCACGCGCAGCATCACTTCGCCGAATTGCCCGGCGCCGCCGGTTTGCTTCTTGTGGCGATAATGCCCCTCGGCTTTGGCGCCGATGGTTTCCCGATAAGCGATCTTCGGTGGCCGCGTCACGACCTCGAGTTTGTACTGCTCGGATAGCCGCTCCAGCATGAGGCGCAGGTGCAACTCGCCCAGACCTCGCACCACCGTCTCGTTGGTGCCGACCGGGTGGTCGATGCGCAGACATGGGTCTTCCGCACTCAGCTTTTGCAGGATCTCCCAGAGGCGCTGCTCGTTGCCCCGGCGCGCAGGCTCGATCGCCAGGCCATAAATCGGTGTGGGGAAGTCGAGCGGGGTCAGGTGGATGTTGCCGTCCTCGGGGGCGTCGTGCAGCACGGCATCGAAGCCGATCTCATCGATCTTGGCCGTGGCGCAGATATCGCCTGGGCCTGCCTGTGGGACATCCACGTGTTCCTTGCCCTGCAGCATCATCAGATGGGCGACTTTGAACGGCTGGCGCGCGTCGCCGATATAGAGCTGGCTATCCCGCCTGATCGTGCCCTGATGGACGCGAAACACGGCCATCTTGCCGATGTAAGGGTCCATGACGATCTTGAAGGCGTGGGCCAATACATGCTTGTCGGCGACCGGTTCGGCACGCACGACTTCCTGGCGGCCGTGAGCATCGCGGTAGAAGAGGGGCGGGTTGCCTTCCATGGGATTGGGCAGGAGCCGGACGAACACGTCGAGCAATTCCGCGATGCCGGCACCGTTGGCCGCTGACGCGAAGCAGATCGGCACCAGATGAGCTTCGCGCAGCGCCCGCTCGAAGGGCTCATGCAACTGTTCCGGGCTGATGGCTTCGCCTTGCTCCAGGTAAAGCTCCATCAAGGCGGGATCGATCTCGACCACTTGATCGACCAGCGCATTGTGCGCCGCCGCAACGGACAGGAAGTCGGCGTCGCCGGCGGGGTTGAAAAAGCAATCCACCACCTGGCCGCCGCTTTGCGCCGGCAGGTTGATCGGCAGGCATTCCTTGCCGAAGGCCTCCTGGATTTGCGTCAGAAGCTCCGGGAGGTCGACCTTTTCGCGATCGATGCCGTTCACGATGATCATTCTGCAGAGCTTGCGTTTCTCCGCCCACGCCATCATGCGCCGGGTGGTCATTTCGATGCCGGTCTGTGCGTTGATGACAATGGCGACGGTTTCTACAGCGGGCAGGGCGCTGATCGACAGCCCGGAAAAATCCGGATAGCCGGGCGTATCCAGCAGATAGATGCGGGTATCCCGGTAGTGCAGGTGGGCGACGGCGGAGTTCAGGGAGTGGTGATATTTACGCTCGAGCGGATCGAAATCGCAGACCGTGGTGCCGCGCTCCACGCTGCCGGGTGCGCGTAACTCACCACCCTGATGCAGCAGGGCTTCGACAAGCGATGTCTTGCCACATCTGGCATGCCCGACCAGAGCGATGGTGCGGATGGCGTCGGGGCTGTAATGCATGGCCGCCCTCGTCCAGTGGTGGATGTGGGGCCATTATTGGCGAAAACGGACCGGTGTGCCATACGACGACATCGGTGCGGACCCTTAAGCGCCTGGCCATCGAATACCTGATTCGTCCGGCCGCGTTGAACGCAAGGCCGATGCCCGTTCGCCAACCTCGAACGAGGCGCAAAATTGAATCGTCCGGTGGAAGCTATGCGCAGTCCGCTGTAAAGCCTGCACGACCCTCAGACGGAGGCCACAATGATCGATTTCAGGGAAGCCCGGGAGCGGATGGTTGTACGGCAAATCGCGGGGCGCGGCATCCGCGATTCCAACGTGCTATCCGCGATGCGCCGTGTCCCGCGCGAGGAATTCGTACCTGCGCAACTCCGTGAATTCGCGTACGACGATAGCGCGTTGCCCATCGCGAGCCGGCAAGCGATTTCGCAGCCCGCGATCGTCGCGCAGATGATGGAGGCAGCCGAACTGGGTCCGCGCGACCGGGTTCTCGACGTTGGCACGGGGTCGGGGTATGCCGCCGCAATTGCGGCGGCAATCGTGGCGCACGTCCATTCCATTGAACGCGATCCGGTGCTCGCCCAAACCGCTCGCGAAACGCTGGAGCGATTGGGCATTTCTAACGTGACTGTTCATCTCGGCGACGGCACGGTCGGTTTGAGCGCCTACGCGCCGTATGACGCGATTATCGCGGGTGCTGGCGGTCCGCGGGTCCCGCGGGCGTGGCGTTCGCAGTTGTCGATCGGTGGGCGGATCGTTATGCCAGTCGGGCGGGAGCCTCACCATCAGCGATTGATCAAACTGGTCCGCCACGGCGAACAGGATTATCACGAGAACTGGTTGGGCGAAGTGAGCTTCGTGCCGCTAATTGGTGAAGACGGTTGGGCAGATTATTAGGTGTGCGGTTTTCGGATTGTCGTCCAACCAGGTCTTGACCCTAAATGTCCCTCTAGGTGATGCCTGCCAGCTTCAATGCATCGATGGTCATATGTGCGCCGAGGGCAACCAGAACAACTCCCATAGTCCAGCGTTGAGCCAGCAGGAGTCCCGGGCGACTGGAGAGGAACTTCGCCATGCTGCCGGAGCAGACCGCCACGAAACCATTGACGGATGCGAACGCGACAATCAACGACGAACCGAGCACGAGCGATTGCTTGAGGACGCTGCCGTCCTGATAGTTGATGAATTGCGGCAGCAGTGACAGAAAGATCATCGCGAGCTTGGGATTCAACAGACTAGTCGTTGCGCCCATCGCGAAGAGCCGGCGAGGCTGTTCACGAGGCAGCTCACGAACCTCCAGCGGAGAGCGGCCACCAGGCTTCACAGCCTGCCACGCCAGATAGAACAGATACACGGCGCCCCCTGCGCCCAGAACGCTGCCTGCATAAGGCACGCTCAGGAAAAATGCCGTGATACCGAACGCTGCCCCAAACATATAGAAGAGGTATCCGAGCATGACGCCGGCAAGCGAAATGAGCCCGGCCGTGCGTCCTTGCGCAATCGAGCGCGACATCACGTAGATCATGTTCGGCCCCGGTGTCACAGCAAGCATTCCGCCGACCGCCAGAAATCCGTAAATCGAAACCGTACCGTGCATTTTCGCGGGCTCCGCCAAGTGGTCATTGGTCGTAGTATCGCTTTGATGAATACTCCAGTAAAACGGATTAAACTGAACCTATTAATCAGATTTTCTGACTAAAGTGAAAAAACTCGATCTGGACGTGCTTGAAATGTTGGTGGCGGTCGCTGATACAGGATCGTTTGTTCGAGGTGCGGAGTCCGTGCGCCGGTCGCCGTCGGCAGTGAGCATGCAGATAAAGGCGCTTGAAGAAGCGTTGGGAAAACCGCTCTTCGTGCGAAGCACCCGCAACATAGCGATTACCGCGGAGGGCAAGACGCTCCTCGACTATGGCCGTCGAATGCTTGCGATGCGCGAGGAAGCATGGGCGTCGGTAGTTCGCCCGGAGATAAAGGGCCGCGTAACCATCGGTGTTCCGGACGACTACGCTTCATCGCTGCTGCCGCAGGTTCTGGCAAAGTTCGCGGTTGCTCATCCGCGTGTAGAAATTCGGGTGATCGGTTTGCCAAGCGGTGAGCTTGTTCCATTGCTTAGAGACAACACGCTAGACCTGGCCTGCTTCACGAAAACAAGGGGTGTCGCGGGCGAATTCATCCGATTCGAGCCAATGGTATGGGTCGGGTCGCCCGCGAGAAAAGTGTGGAAAGAGCGCCCACTTTCGATTGCCGTTTTCGCACATGGCAGTACCGCACGTGCCCATGCCATCAGCGCCCTCCAGCGGGAAAATATCAAATACCGGATGTCCTACGAAAGCCCGAGTTTGTTGGGCCTTATCAGCATGGTCGAAGCAGGGCTCGCGATAGCGCCTCTTGCAAGATGCAGCGTACCGGGGCACCTCGTTCAGCTATCGCAGAACGAAGGGCTGCCGCCACTGAATGACCTCGAAGTCGTCCTTGCCCGCAGTGCGCGGTCCGGGCGACCGCCCTGCGATTTTCTCGCTGAACAGATTCTGACTGATTTGCGGGTTTGAAGCGGTCGCTCGATGGCCGAATCGCCATATAGAAATTCTAATTGTCTGCGCTTTATCGCTGTAGGTCGGTGTCTTGACCAAACGGTTAGGCGGCGCTGGCGATCGACGCCTCGAGAAGGCAACCAAACTCGCGGTCATCGCCGAGTTCGTCCTCGATCCTGAGGACAGCGCCCGACTCGTTCAGGTGGTGAAGGGGGATCTCGCGTGGCTTGGCGAACACAACTTCGCCCGGTATCGCGTGACCCTCGAACAGGTCTGCACGTGGGTCGCAGATGGGCGGCCGCAAGGCTGAAAGACGCCCGGCAATCAACGAGGGGCGCTGAGGGGCTGCGCACGACCGCCCGCCGGGCAGGGCCTGGTGGGGAGTGGTTGACATAAAGTCTGAACAGGCCCGATTTCATTCTAGTCTGCAGGCACGGCTCACGTGCCGCTTCATGTTGCAAGCTTCAATATTGAAAGGTCCAGGTCGCATGCGGGGAGCGCGTGCGCGAAAATGTGCCGGGTGGTCTTCGGCGGATACAGCATGCGTGTTCGGGCACGCTTGACAATCTCCTCTCCGTCAACGCTGTAGCCAACGCGCCGTGCCTCTACCGTCACTTGCGTGTAGTCGAGCATCACACACGGAACGCGCGACAACTTAAGTCGCTTTGCCGCAGCCAGCCTATGATGACCATCCATCACAGCAAGGCTTCGATGTTCGAGCACAATCGGCGTGGTCCAGCGGTCGCTGCTGGAAATACTCTCAATGACCTCGAGCACGCGCGCTTCGATATATTGCTCGTTCGGCAAAATCAATTCGATTGAAATCAGTCGAATTGGCCAGTCTGAATGCATGGTCCGCGTCCTTGTCAAGTTGAAGCTAGTGGGGCAAATTACGACGCTCAGCTGATAAAGCGTCCAGCAAGCGTGCACAGATCGACGGGAGGAAATAGGCGTGGGTAAAGCGCGTGTGCTGCTTCGGCCAGCACCGCCTCGCGCGCGATCGGTCCGAACGACTCGATCCAGTGATCGCCAACGCGGACTACGCGTGCTTGCCGCACGGCGTTCAGGTGCTGCCAGACCGGGTTAGATTCGAAGGCTTCGGCGGGGCCATCGTCATACACGAAGATCAGTTGCGGATCGGCGAGCAACATTGTTTCGAGGCTGATCTGAAACGCAGTGTTCTCGCGGCGTGCCGGCATCGGGTTGCGCCCGGCGGCATTGACTCCCCCGATTGCATTCAGCAGCGAGCAGGTCATGTTCTCGTCGTAGAACGCCCAGGGCGCGGTACCGGTGCCCCAGATGAAGAGGTAGCGTGGTCGCGTTGCGTTACGCGGGACCCCAGCACGATAGCGTGCAAGCGTCTGGGCAAAGCGCCGGTTCAGTTGCATCGCCCCGCGTTGTTTGCCTAGCGCCGCACCGACCAGCGCAATGCTGCGATCGCTGTCGTTGAAGGTTTCGAGGTCGAGTGCGAGGTACGGGGCAATCCGTTCGAGTCGCGAGGCATGAGCTTCCGTGTAACGACGCATGGCAATGATCAGATCGCAACGCGTACTCGCGAGCAGTTCAAGATTTGCCGATGCACGTTGACCGAGATCGCGCACGTCGTTCATGTGCCCGCATAGGTAAACTGGTGCGCGTCCGCGCACGAGGAAGGTTGAGGCCACGGGCTTGATGCCCAGTGCTAGTCCGGTGTCTGCGCCGAAATAAGAGATTGTCGCCAGCCGCTGTGGCTGATGGTTAAGAATCAATGTGTGACCACGGTCATCCACGATGCTGGGCGGCAAATCATCCACACCGTTTATGTGCGCGGCACCTGCCGCACGGACACTGAGAGCGCCGGCTAGAACTGGAAGCGTCAGCGCAATAGAGGCGCATACGCTGCGACGCTTAAGATCGGTCATTCGACACCCGCGG
Organism: Burkholderia sp. OK233; assembly: GCF_900230185.1. Taxonomy (GTDB): domain Bacteria; phylum Pseudomonadota; class Gammaproteobacteria; order Burkholderiales; family Burkholderiaceae; genus Paraburkholderia. The sequence continues at coordinate 4,076,335 of NZ_OCSR01000002.1, read as the reverse complement.
CATCAACGGCAGAACGTTGGGCGTCGACGCCGCTGTCGGCGCAGCGGGATAGCGCAGTGGATGGCACAGCGGAAAGCCGTCAGCGGCGCCGTCCAGAATCTGCGCTTGCACACTGAACACACTGGCTAATAGCGTGGGCGTTAGAACGTCGGTGGGCGTACCGTCCGCGACCAGGTGGCCGCTTTGCATGACCAGCGCGCGGTGGGCGAAGCGCATCGCCTGATTCAGATCGTGTAACGACATCACCAGTGTGAGGCCGTAGTCTTCGTTCAACTGCCGTAGCGTCTGCATCACCTCCAACTGATGACCAAGGTCGAGGTAAGTCGTCGGTTCGTCCAATAGGAGGATGCCGGCCTTTTGCGCCAGCGCGAGCGCGATCCACGCGCGCTGACGTTCGCCACCCGACAATGCGCCTAACGATCGGCCCCGTAATGGCGTAAGGCCGGTGACGTCGAGCGCCCAGTTCACCGCGTCGCGATCTTCGCGCGACTCGCCGCCGAATATGCGCCGATGTGCGAAGCGGCCGTGTCGAACCAGTTCCTGCACCGTCAGATCTTCGGGCACATCCTGGGTTTGCCGCAGAAACGCCACGCGGCGCGCCAGTTGTTTGCGCGGCCAGTTTTGAAGCGCAATGCCGTCGAGCGTGACGCCGCCGTGACGCGGCGCTAGCAGGCCGGCGAGGCCGCGCAGCAGCGTGCTCTTGCCGCAACCGTTCGGCCCGAGCAGCGCGGTGACGCGACCGCGCGGCAGCGCGATCGAGAGGCCATCCACTACGCGACGCGTGCCGTAACCGAGCGTGAGCTCCTCAGCGATCAGGGTCATTGAAGTCATCGGGATAGACGAGAGAGAAGCAATAGAAAGAGCGGCGCACCGAGTGCCGCGGTTACCGCGCCAACGGGGATTTCCGCGGGCGAGAGCAGCGTGCGGCCGGCCAGATCGGCGAGCGCGGTCAATAGCGCGCCGATCATGACGGCGATCGGGGCCTGCCGGCCCAGCGTGCCGCCGACGGCGAGCCGCGCGGCATGCGGCACAATCAGCCCGACGAAAGCAATCGGCCCGGCGACGGCAATTGCCGAAGACGCTGCGAAACCCGCGAATACCAACGCGCCGAGCCGCCAGCGTTCGACCTCGACGCCGATGCTCGCAGCGGGATCGTCGCCGATCGCAAGAGCCTGCACGGCGGGCAGGATCAGCGGTAGCGACGCCAGTGTGACAAGCGTCCACGGGGCAAGCAGACGCACGTGCTCCCAGTCACGGCCGTACAGATTGCCGGACAGCCAGGTGAGCAGAACTTCGATCCGGCTCGAGCCCCAGCCGGCAAGGATCGTCATCGCCGCGGCATACAGCGTGGCGCTGACTGCGACGCCCATCAGGATCAGACGGATCGGCGCGGTGCCGTTGCGCCAGGAGAGCGCGTAGACCGCCAGCACTGCGCCAATGCCGCCGGCCTGCGCGGCGAGGGGCATGTAGCTCGCGTCATAGGCAACGAGGCGGCTGCTGTCGGTCATGCTGGCGAAGTTCGCTATGAGCAGCAACGTCATCACGCCGAAGGTCGCGCCCGATGACACGCCGAGCGCGCCAGGCTCGGCGAGCGGATTGCGCAAGGTTGCCTGCAGCACCAGACCGCTGATTGCGAGATGTGCGCCGATCATGAGCGCGAGCAGAATCCGCGGCATGCGCAGGTCCCACAGAATCATCATCGCCGCGCGGTCGGCGCTACTGCGGGTGAGCGCGTGCAATAACGTGGCGAGCGGATAGTCGGCTGCGCCGAGCACCATACTGAGCGGCACGACCGCGAGCAGCACGGCGAGAAGTGCGAACGTCAGCGCCAGATAGCCGACCGGTGTGCGTGCCTTCAGGCGTGTGTTCACCTGCGTGTTGAACGGCATGCTCATGTGCGCACTCCGGCGCCGCCACGAATCAGCTGGATGAGAAACGGTGCCGCCACCAGCGCGGTCAGGAAACCCACCGGCAATTCACGCGGGGCGGCGACGGTGCGCGCAGCGAGGTCCGCTGTGCAGACGAGCAGGCCACCCGTAAGCGCCGAGAATGGCAGAACAAGCCGGTGCGCGGAGCCGGCGATCAGGCGAGCCGCATGCGGGGCGCACAGCCCGACGAATCCGACCGGACCAGCGTTCGCTACAACGGTAGCGGACAGCACTATTGCGAGAGTACCCAGACCCAGACGCCAATTCCGGAGCGCGATGCCGACGCTTTCCGCCGCCTCGTCGCCGAGTGCCAAAGCGTCCATTACGCGCGCGCTGCCGAGCGCCAGCACGAGACCCACGACAGTCCACGGCGCAAGCGCGGCGGCTTGCCGCCAGCCCGCGCCGGCGAAACCGCCGGCCAGCCAGTAGAGCAGTGGCCCCGCCTGGGGGCCGGCTGCGATCATCAGTACGATCACGCCGGCACTGCTGAGTGCCGCCACTGCGCTTCCGGCGAGCGAGAGCCGCAGTGGGGACAGCGTGCCGCGCCACGACAAGGCGAAGGTGAGGGCGGCGCCCGCCGCAGCACCTGCCGTCGCCAACAGCGGATGCCAGCGCGCCGACACGGCTGGCGCGAGCACGGTAGCCGCGACTACGGCTAGCGCGGCGCTGCTGACGACGCCGGTCAGACTCGGGTCGGCAAGCGCATTGCCCGTGATGTTTTGCATCAGCGTTCCGGCTAGCGCAAGACTCGCGCCGACCATCAGGCAGGCTATAAAACGCGGTAAACGCAGATCACGCACGATGATCGTCAACGGCGCGTCGCTGTGGCTAGTCAACGCCGCCCACGCCGCGTGAGACGTGAGCGGCAGCGTGCCCACGCACAGACTGGCAATGCCGATTGCCAGCCATGCGGCGAGCAGCAGAGCCGCAACCAGCAGGAGGGATACACGTGCACGCTGCCTCATCGTGCACCGCTCACCGGCCTGGCCGATAACTGGCCGAGGCGCGTTTCGAAGGTGCGCAACAGGAGCGAGGCGGTTGCCGCCAGTCCCACGGCAAGTCCGATCCAGATGCCATAAATCCCGTAGCCCCACACGATGCCGGCGAGATACGCCACCGGCAGTCCGATCAGCCAGTAGCCAATCAGCGAGATCCGGAACGAACTCTTTACGTCGCCGAGTCCTCGCAGAATACCGACGCCGATGTTCTGGCTGCAATCGAAAATCTGCAGCAACGCGGCGATCGTCAGCAAGCCCGCAGCCAGTTTCAACACGTCTGCATCGGCGGTGGCGTGCGCGTCGAGAAACGGTTTGATCACGGCGTCAGGAATCGCAAGATAAGGCAGCGCGATCACCATCATCGCGACGACACCGAGACCCAAACCGGTGTACCCGAGTCGCCGCGCGCCGTGATAGTCTTGCTGCGCACATGCATGGCTGATGCTGATCGATGAAGCATGCGACAGCCCTACCGACACCATAAACACGATGTAAATCACCTGATTGACGATGGTCTGCGCGGCGAGCGCTCCCGCGCCCAGCGAGCCGATCACGAGTGTCAATACGGTGAAGAAGGCCGCCTCGGAGCCGTAGGTCGCGGCAATTGGCAAGCCCATTTTCCAGGTGCGGGCGAATGCCGCGAGGTCGGTGCGCCACACTGCCAGCGAAAGGTGCTCGGCGAGTTCCCTGCGTCCGAGCACGACGCCGAGAAAGGCCAGGAACGACAGCAGATAAACGCTGCTGGTCGCCCACGCGATGCCGGCAAGCCCGAGCCTCGGAAATCCGAATTTGCCGAACATCAGCGCGTAGTCGAGCGCAGCGTTCAATGCAATCGACACGATCGTGATGGCAAGCAGTGGTCCGGGTTTGCGCAGCCCCACCGTATATTGGCGCAGTGTCTGGAACCACAGGCACGGCAGCATGCCGGGCGCTGCGGCGGCGAGATACGCGGCGGTTTGGCGCGCGATCGACTGGTCCTGGTCGAGCCAAAGCAGAGGCTTTTCGATTACTAGCATCAGCATCGCAAAGACCAGTGCCGCCGCGGTCGTCAAAGCGAAACTCGCGCGTACTAGCCGGCGAATCTGCGCCGCATCGTTCTGGCCATTCGCGAACGCGATCAGGTTGCCGGTTCCGGTCACAAGACCGGCACCCATGGTGCGCAACTGGTTGAACAGCGTGAGCGCGAGGCCACCAGCGGCGACCTCGCGCGCGCCGAGCATGCCCATCATCACGATGTCCGTGGTTGTGAGCGCGACCTGCGCCAGTTGCGTCAGGATCAGCGGCGCGGCGAGCGCGCCGATATGCACGGCGTCGAGCCGGAATTGTCGAAAGAACGTCATGCTGCTCCGTGCCAGAGCGGATCCAGTTGCGCGGCGATACTGTCGTCCAGGAGATTGCGCTCGCGCAGCCAGTCGTCGTTGAAGACGGTATCGAGGTACTTCTCGCCGCCGTCGCAGACGAGAATCACAAGCGTTGCATGGGGCGGCAGAGAATCGAGCATATGCAGCGCGTGATAAATCACGCCGCCAGCCGATCCACCCACCAGCAAGGCCTTCTTGCGCGCGATATAACGCGCGGTATTGAAGGCGGCCGCGTCCGATACCTTGACGCCTTCGTCGAGCAACGAATAGTCGACGAGTGCGCCTATCTCCGCGCCGGGCGGCGTGCCGGTACCGGACTGGTAGTACGAACCGCCTTCGCCACCGAAGGCAATAGAGCCCACAGGCTCGACACCCACCACGCGGGTCGTGCTTTCCATGCCATGTTCGGCGTTCAGCGTTTTCAGCGCGCGCGCCGTGCCGAATAGCGAGCCGCCGGTGCCTACCGAACCGACCAGATAATCGACCCGGCCGCCAAGCGCGGTGTGCAGTTCCTGCGCCAGTTCGCGATAGCCATTGGCATTCGCGGGGTTATTGTGCTGCTCGGTCCAGATGCTTTGCGGATCGTCGGCGGCCATCTGCCCGGCGAGCGCCTCGCGATCTGCCGTGGCGAGACCTTCGCCTTCGCTGACGTAGACGAGTTCCGCACCGAAGGCCTGCATCGCGCGCAGTTTGTCTTTCGACGCGTGGCAGTCCACGACTGCCGTGAAGCGGTAGCCGCGCTCCGCGGACAGCAGCGCCAAACCCATGCCGGTGTTGCCTGAGGTGGACTCGATCACGCGGCCTTTGGGGCGCAGCGAGCCGTCCTGTTCGGCCTCATCGAGCATCTGGCGCGCCATGCGGATTTTTGCGCTACCAGTCGGGTTAGTCGATTCGAGCTTGAGCAGAATGCGTGCACTGTTCGGACGGCGAATCAGTTCGAACAGCGGCGTGCGGCCGATCAGATCGGAGACCTTCGAAACAATCGCCGGATATGCAACGTGCGCGGTGTCACCCATGAAACGAATGTTCATTGTCAAACTCCTGAAAATGGTGAGAGGCCATCGAGCCGCCAGTGCGGTCCAGTGCTATCAAAGGTGAGTACCAGCTTGGGCGGCAGCGGCAGTTCGTGAAACGGCGATTCATTCGAGTCCATCTGATAGCCAGCGGTGTTTGGGTACAGCAACAGATCGCCGACCTGGGGGCGTTGCGCGAACTGCACCTTGCGCCACGTGAGCATGTCGGAGTCCAGACAGCTCACGCCGCCGATGCACGCGCGGTAAGGCTGCCGTTCCTGCTCGGCAAGTGCACCGCCTGACACCGGCAACAGTTCTGGATCGGGCAGATACTCGCTGTCGAACCATTGTTCCGAGAGGCTGAAGCTAGTGCCATTGGCGGTCACGATGCCGTAGCCGTCATGGTCTTTCACGCCCTGCACGGCAAAAATCGTGAAGCCTGCCTGATCGAGCAAGGCACGGCCGGGTTCGAGCATCAGGCGTAGGTCATGACGTTCGAGCAGCGAGTGAAGCGGCTGCACTTCCCCATCCGGTGTCCCTTCAAGGATGGCATCGAGCATCGCTGCGCCTGGCTGTGCCTGATAGTAGGGATAGAAGCCGCCGCCGAACTCTTTGTTCGCGTGATAGTCGGCGGGGAGGTGGGTCGACAGGAATGTGCGCCAGTCGTCCTCGTCGACATACGAGACCGCGAAACCGCCGCCGATGTCGATCGTGTGCGGCGACAATCCGCGTGTCCGGGCGGCAAGGCACGCACGTATCGCAACGGCGGCCTGATTGCATCGGTCGGCTGCGCGATAGCCGGATAAATGGAACGAAAAACCTTCCAGTTGCAGATGACGCGCGTCGCGCAGGCAGACGGCAAGCGCCGCGTCGAGTGCGGCCTCGCCGAGGCCGAAGCGGCTGCCGCTTTGCGCGGACGGGCGCATTCGCAGCAGCACGCGCGCGCTGTGGGATTGCGAACGGGCGAGCGCGCACAGCCGTTCGAGTTCGTCCAGTGAATCGACGGCAATCAGCGCGCGGTGAGCAAGCGCGAGCTGGAGCAATTCCTGCGACTTTGCCGGCCCCGATACACCAATCTCCTCGCCGCGCAATCCAGCGGCGAGCCCATCGATGAACTCCCCCGGGCTCGCGGCATCGAGTCCGATGCCGAGTTCGGCTGCGGCGCGTGCGAAGCAGCGTGCTTTGTTGGCCTTTTTTGCATAAAGAATGCGGCCTTGAACGCGCTGTTTTTCCAGCACCCGTTGGAACGCGCGCACGTTGTCCGCGAATGTCTGCGGGAAAACAAAATGCAGAGGGCCGTTGAAACCGTGCGACAGTTCGCGAATCAAGCGGCGGTGATCGTCTGCGAAGCTGCGTAGTAATGGATGCCAGCGCGCGGGCAGACGCGGCGCGCGACGCACGGATGCCTGCGCTATATCGAGCGTTGAATCATGCGCAACCCGTTTGGTGGCGGCGTTGGCCAGTGCGTCTACCATAGGGCCACCTCCTGTCCCAGGCCCTTCGCGCGTGCATTCTCGGCCAAGGTGCGGCCCAGCGCGATATCGGTCACGACCATGCCGCTGTTGTAGGCGAACACAGTTTGCCCGGCATTCTGGCGTGCCGGCTTGCGGCCAAGCAGGATATCGGGCAATTCGGCATCGATGGCGGGCAGCTTGCCGTCGGCGTCGACCAGATCGCTGCCGGTCACCTGCATCTGCTGCTCGCTGGTGGCGATCCGGTAGTCGGCGCCATGTAGTGCGTCCGCGTGCAGACCGTAGCCGACCAGAATGGCCAGTGCGCCTTGCTTGAGCGACGCATGCCGTACCGCTTCGGCCGCGCCCGCGCCGGCTACGCCGAGCACGATATCGGCATGGGCGGCTGAGGTAGACAGATCCGACGACACTTCGATATCGCGCTCCGGATAGAAGCGCTTAAGATTCTGGCGCACCGCGAGAATGCCTTCGTCGTAGTGACCGTGCACGATCACACGTTCGATGCCTGGCAACGCGGCGAGCAGGAACGGCGCCGCCATGCGGCCTTGCGTACCTGTGCCGACGATCAATGCGGTGCGTGCTTGCGGCGCGGCAGAGCGCGCAATCAGCGCCGACACAGCGGGCGTACGTAGCGAACCGACCAGGCTGCCGTCCATCAGCGCGACTGGCATGCCTGTGGTGTCATCGAACAACAGCAGCGTGGTGTAGTACTTCTGCAGATCGCGATTGTGTTCGGGGTCGTACTTATACGAAGTCTTGAAGCCGACGGTCTGCCGTCCGCCATCCCGGCCTAGCATCGAATACGCAACCGAGTGTTTTTCCGGCGGCTGGCTCATCAGTTTGCGCGGATTGTCGGACTGCCCGTTCCCGAGCGCGAGATACGACCGTTCGACCGAGGACAGTACGTCGGCCGGGTGGAAATCGATTTCGTTAAGAAGTTGTTTACCCAGCACAAGGATGCGGGAAGGCTGGACAGTCGCTTCGAGAGTCATGGCGTTCATGGCGAGTCTCAGAGAATTTCGCGGGTCGACGGGGCCTGCCGGAATGGCAGTGTTTCGCGCAGATTGATGTGGACGTTCACGCGCCGCAGCCAGCGCTGGCGCGGTCCATAGTTCGGCTGGTAGATCGTGCGGCCGTGCACGGCGCGTTTGTTGTCGACCCACACCATGTCGCCGGGCTGCATCACAACGGCTGTTTGTTTCGCGTAGAACGCGTCGACCAACCAGCGTAGTGCTGCTGCAGCCTCCGCGTCGCCGGGCAGCGGACGCATGAACGCTTCATCCATCCGCAGCCAGGGCTTGGCGCGCAAGCCGCTGACAGCCGGCACCGGTTCAGGATTCAGATGCATCTGTTTGATGCGGGCAAACACATGATCGTCGAGGCGCCATTGACCGCTGACGTTCTGCTCAGGCAAGTGCGATTTGTCCGGCAGGATCGTGAAACGCGGCGCGGACAGGACGTTCCATTGCGCATCGGGAATGTCGATTTCATCGATGCCGCAGAAAATGGTTTCGGCGCGTTCGTCGTTGCGATAGCAGAGAATCGACAGAAAGTCGGCGCGGTGCTCGTGGAATGCTTCTTCGTTGTGCCAGACGAGCGTCACGCTGCTGCCGCCGCCGAGCTGTTCGGCGTGATCTTTTCTGATCGGAACAATGTGCCGCAGGAAGCGGCCATTCTCCTGCGTGCGCCAACCGAACATGTCGCCGAGTAGAGCGGTCATCAGGCACTGCATGGTTTCTTCGAGCAGCGATGGCGGGTTTTGCCACGGCCCGTCCCAGTGCGATGGCGACGGCCCGATACGGACGTCGTCGACCGGCATGCCGCGCAACAGGAGCACGGAGCAGGGCAGTTCGAGCTGCCGGTAACGCAACGCGAGGGAGCGCAACGAACGTGGCAGTTCCTGCGCCGCGAGGGCGCAATCGGCGGCGAAGCGGGCGCTTTCGACGCTGTCATGCGTTCGACCTAATGCGTGTGCGACTTGCGTGAGAGCGTCAACTTCGTCGGCGCTCAACGCGTAGATCGAAAGTGTGTCCGACACAGGCTGGAGCCCAAGTCGGTCGATACCTTCCGCGAGATTCATACGCTTGCCTCATGGTGAAAACGGTGAGAACCGGTCATACGGCGCGTGGCGCGGGCATGACCAACTTGCTGCCTGTTTTCGTGGGGACGGAAGCGTGTGCGTTCGATGACGCACGGTTTGTTATCGGTACAGGTGAAACAGGGCGCTACATGTCGATCTGGGCGGACAGGAAGAAGGTGCGTGGCGTGCCCGGCCACACCGAGCTGTAGTTCGCCGCGGCCCAGTAGCGTTTGTCGGTCAGGTTTTGCACGCCGGCGCGAAAGACGGTGGACAGGCCGCCAATCCTGGTTAGGTATCGGACACCCGCGTCGAAACGTACGTAAGCGGGCAAATCGACGGAGTTCTGCGCGTTCAGCGGCCGGCTGCCAACGTAATAGACGCCCGCATCCACACTTAAGCCGGTGACCACAGGAATCCGGTAATCGAGAAATGCGTTAGCCTGAAAACGCGGTACGTTGGCGGCGCGCTTACCGGCGGTCGTTGGATCGCCAGTGTCTTCCTGCACCGTATCGAGATACGCCGCGCCCGCCACGACCGAGAGATCGCGCGTGATCCGACCGTTCGCGGTCAATTCGACGCCGGTATGGCGCTGCGTGCCGCCTTGCACGAAGTAGTTGGCGCTGTTCACGTACTGCAGCGTCTTTTCGATCCGGAACACAGCCGCGTTGACGGTGATGCGGTTGGCAATGTCGGTTTTCACGCCCGCTTCGTACTGCTTGCTTTTCACCGGCGACAGATACGTGCCAGCATTGAGCGTGTTGTACGGCGCAACGCCACCCTGCTCGAACCCTTCGGCGTAACTGACGTACGTGGATACATTCGGCAACGGCTTGAAGATCAGCCCGGCCGAAGGCACGTTGACGCTCGTTTCATAGTGCGACGATGCGCCCGAAGCAGGATACGAGTCGTTGCGATATTTAACGTGACGCACGCCCAGCATCACACTCCATTGCGATCCGATGTCGATCAGGTCGCTGACGAACACGCTCGGCTGGAAGTTCTTCGTTATCGTTTTCTGTGGGAACACCGTGTCCGTGGGCGCCGGCGAATAAACCGGATTGAAGATGTTGCCGACTGTCAGAGGGATGGCAGCAAACCCCGCTTCGTGCGAATCGTAGTTGCGAGTCGACACACCGGTGACGAGTTGATGCTTGAGCGGACCAGTGGTGAATTTGCCCGACACGAAGGTGTTGGTGGACAGCACGCGAAAGCTTTGATCCGGCGAGAGGTAGATGTCGCCGCTCAGAATGTCGCCGTTACCCGCTACCGAATAGACATCTGGAAACGCCGCGTCGCGGTTGTTGTATGACTGCGCGATCTGCGTGGTAAAGCTCCAGTTCTCCGAGATCTTGTAGTCGAAGTGGGCGCCGAGGTTAAACGTGCTGGTGCGGTATTGCAGCCACGGCTGGCCGAGCAGGGTGCGCGGATCGAATTGCGGCGGTAGCGAGCCGTCCGGCTGCAGGCCGATCACCGGTTGAGCGGCGAGCTTCTTGTCCTGATAGTCGAAGTCAAGGCGCAGCAACGCGCGCGGTGTGATCGCCCAGTCGAGCGCACCGCTCACGAAGGTGCGTGTGCGATCGCCGCTATGGTTGAAATTGCCGACTTTTTCTCCCGCGACGTTGAAGCGATAACCGAGTTGTCCGTCGCCAATTGGACCGCCGGTGTCGACCGCGCCATAGTAGCCGTCATAGCTGCGAATTTCAGCGGTCGTGCTGGTGAAGCGATCGCGGGTGGGCCGTTTGATGACGTAGTTGACCGTACCGCCCGGTGAATTCACGCCGTACAGGAAGCCTGACGGTCCCTTCAGCACGTCGATGCGCTCGGTATTTTCGAGCGGCATGTCGTAGTACGGCGCAACCGGCATGCCGTCGCGACGCATCGTGTTGGTCCAGTCGATCGGAAAACCGCGGATACTGATGTTATCCATTGCGCCGCCCACAGCGGTGTTCTGCACCGAAGGATCGTTCTTCAGGACATCCATCAAGGTGCGCGAAGCTTGAGCGCTGATCAGTTCGCTTGAATAGGATTCGACCGACATTGGCAGGTCTTTCGGATCTTTCGAGCCGAGCGCGCCTACGTTGACGTCCGGCACCGCGTACAGCGAGGGGCGGGTGCCTTGCACAGCCACGGCACTCAATGTTCCTTCGACGCCTGACGGTGTCCTGGCGGCGGCAACGACAGTGGCGCCGGCGGCGGGAACCGTGCCGGTTGTGGCGGCCGCATCGGTTTCCTCAATGACGACCGCGTTGTCGGCGGTCTGCTGGTAGCGCAGTCCCGTGCCTCTTAGCAGGCTGTCGAGAGCGGCTTGCGGAGCCATCGTGCCTTTCAGGGCAGGTGCGGTTTTGCCGGCTACGGCTTCTGGCGGGAAAGACACCTGCAGATGCGTTTGGCGCCCCAGTTCGAGCAGCGCTTTGCCGAGGGGCTGCGCGGGCAGGTCCAGGTTGACGGCCCCGGTCGTGGCGGTCTGCGCGCGCAGATGAAGCGGTGTGAAAGCGAGGGCGCAAGCGAGAACGATTGCGGCTTGCGTGCCGGATTGGCGGCCGAAAAGCGACGGCGTGGAGGCCGGCCGGCGGATCCGTCGATTGAGTCTGGTGTGAAACGGCATCGGGTGTCCCATGTGGTCTTTCCCGTACGACGTTTCTCGAGACGCTTCCCCCTACCTCTGTGCAAAAATATTTTTCGGCGAGCCCACCAGCAGAACACCGGGCACTGCGCGGACGTCGAGTCTGGCGGCTGCGGCGATGACGCGCACGGCGGCCTCCGGCCGGTGGGGATCGACCAGCGCGGACACACGGCGCTCGCCCGCGCTGCGGTCTGCGAGCCAGATGCGCCTGTGCGTGTAGCGCTGGAGTTCGGTCAACGCATCGCGCAGACTCACGTTTTCAAACGTCAGCGCGCCTTGTGACCAACTTGCGATAGCGGCGGCATCCGTGGTTCGCGGCGAACTCACGCCGAGCAGGCTGACATCGGACTCGTCATTGGGGCTCAGCACACGCGCGGCGGCAGGCTCGTCGCAGGCCGTGCAGCGTACCGCGACGCGGCTTTGCAGCACGGCGACATGCGAGTGACCGTCTAGCAGGCCGTTGAAATATCCGTCGTTGATGCGCCCAGATGCATTACGACGGATGCTGGGTTCGCACTTTTGAAACGCGGAACACGTTGCGGGCATTCGACGTTGCTCGCGGGTTCGCCATATCGATGTTATCCATTGCTTCCTGCCCCTTAACCGGCAAGTGTGCGCATACGCGTCAGGTTGTAGCCGACCTGCGTCAGCACGAAGAGCTGGTCTACGCGTTCAAGTCCTCGATACATCGCTTGTCGAATTCGTCCGACTGTCTTGCCCCATCCGAACACCTGCTCAATGCGTTTACGTTTTTGCTGGCTGACCGCGTAACCCGGCCAGCGCGTAGTTCGCTCGTCAATTGCTGAGCCTCCTGGACGACCATCGTTTTGCGCCACATGCGGCGTGACACGATTCGCGCGACAACTGCCGACGAAGCCGGCGGTGTCGTAGTTCTTGTCCGCACCGACCGTGATGGCACGCGACGCAACACTCGCGGCATCAGCAAGCATCTGCCCGGCCGCGTCGCGCTCGGCGGTGCCCGTCGCCAGCGTCACCTGTGCGTTGACCACCAGGCCGTGCCGGTTGTCGGTCAGCACGTGGCCCATATAACAGAGCATCGCTCCGGTTCCTTTGCTCTTACGAAACAGGCGCGCCTGCTCGTCCGTCGTGGATTGGTGCGTCTCGTTACTGCGCTTCTGTCCATGCCAGTTGTCATTCGGCGCGGGCGGTTCGTCAGGAGGCCTGTCTTCTTTGTCCGGACTTGCCTTGGGCACAAAGCTCTTGTGCCCGGCCCATGCCTGAATCAACGTGCCGTCGACGCTAAAGTGCTCCCCAGAAAGATATCCGCGCTCGCGCGCGGTCTCGACTGTCTCGTTGAAGAGCAACACCAGCACATCGTGTTCGAGCAACCGGTCGCGGTTCTTGCTGAACGTCGAGTGGTCCCACACGGTCCCGTCCATCGGCAGGCCGACGAACCAGCGGAACAACATATTGTAGGAAATCTGTTCCACCAGCATGCGCTCGCTACGAATTGAGTACAGCACCTGCAGCAAAAGAGCTCGCACCAGCTTCTCCGGCGCAATGCTCGGCCGACCTCCTTTCACGTCAGCCTCGTACATCCGCGCGAACACATCGTCCATGCGTTTAAGCGCGTCATTGAGCCAGGTGCGAATCGGACGCAACGGATGGTCCTTCGGCACAAAATCGTCCAGCTTCAACACCGTGAACATTGATTCGGTAAAACCATCTGGCCCACGCATCCGTTCCATCTCGCTCTCATTGATGACATACGTTCAACGTTTACGCCTGCGTTCCGGATGACCGCTACATGAGGTATTTCACCGGCCTGCTAGCGTTTCGACGGTGAAACGCGTACCGAGCGCAGTGGCCTCCGCGTTATCGGTGCGAACCACAAACGGTCTCGCCGGGTCGTGTGCCACTTCGAACAATGCGCGCCCACGCAATAGACGGATATTGCGCGCGACGGGTGTCAGGTCGACCGCGATGGCCGATTGCGCGTCGAGCACGACGCTTGAACCGTCAGCGAGGCCGACGGTGCGCACTTCGCCAATGCCGGAGGAGGCGTCGGCGAGCGCTACGATCCGCAGCGAATCGCGATACAGCAGCGCGCTACCGACTGACACGAACGCCAGTATGGCCAGCGACATCATCGCGCTGCGGCGTCGCCGTTTGGCGCGAATTGTGCCGGCGTCTACCGCCGATAGCCTGTTCCAGATATCCAGCAATTCATCGTACATCTGCGCGTGGCGCACGTCGCCGTCGTACCAGGCTGAGAAAGCGTGCCTATCATGCTCGCTGGGTTCGCCACCGGTGTTCAGCACCACCCAGCGCGAAGCGATTTCCTCGAGCTCATCCGGCCGCCGGTCGGATGCGGCGGCGCGCGCCGGGTTGCGCGGCGCGCGCGTGCCGTTCGATTCGTGGCTTGCCGAAGTGCGGTCGCTCACGCCGCTAATCCTTCAACGCCATGCGGCAGGCTAGAAGCACTCGCATCATGTGCTTTTCGACGGCTTTCACTGAGATCGACATGAGCAGGGCAGTCTCGCTGTGGGTCTGGCCCTCGAGCTTATTAAGCAGGAAGGCCTGCTGTGTGCGCAGCGGAAGAGCGAGAATCGCGGCCTCGAGCCGTTTGACCGTCTGGCTGGCGATCGCTGTCTCGGCGGCGTCCGGCGCGCTGTCGCCACAGCGCATGGCGGCGTAGTCCTCGGTCATCGCACGCAACCGTCTGTTTTGCCGATGCCAGTCCATCGCGACATTCGACGCCACCCGGAATACGTAGCCCTTGATGCACTTGAGCGCTGCGGGCATTTCCACGCCGACCAGCTTCAGATACGTTTCCTGGACACAGTCCTGCGCGGTTTCGCGTGAGCCGGTTCGATGCGACAGGAAGTCGACGAGTTCGGCGTAGTGCGAGATGAGGATTTGAGTGGATGGCGGCACGATGCGGAAACCAGCGGCGGGTGAACGGGATTTTGGTGCGAATTACATAAGAAGGCACCACAACGTAAATGACAATTATTCTCATTTATAGACTTGTGTCAAGCAAATGCAAGCTGACCGATAGTTTCGGGTGAGGGCTGAGGCACCGCAGCGAAGAGCGCTTAAGGTTTTCTTAAGGAACGACCTTAAAGCACGCTTCTGGCGTTTCCTGACGTTGGGAAGTAAATTTGTGATCAAAGGTTGGCGACCGCAGGGCAACGATGGTTAAACGCTGACGAAACCAACGTTCAGGACGACGCTGTGTTCATAGTTGCCCGACAATGGTGATCGTATTTGCCGAGGGCGGCCAAGAGTTCGAACCGGGCCTGCTCGATGGTGGCATCGAATATTTACAATTTGACATAAGATAAATTATCAACAATCAAGCTTGTAGTGGCTAGACGGTAATGTCCGCTTTTAGCTACATAGAAATGTCCGCATCCGGGACGATCACCATGACGATGCGCGAGGTTGACCGGCTCAGGACGATCCAGTCGGTGGTCGACGGCATGCTGATGACGTGGCAGGCCGCAGAACGGCTCCATCTGAGCCGGCGACAGGTTGAGCGGCTGACGGTGCGCTATCGCAGCCAGGGTGCCTCGGGACTGCTGTCACGGCATCGTGGACCGCGAACTGCCGGTGGATGTCCGTGCGCGGGCGATGGCGCTGGTGCGTGAACGCTACGCCGATTTTGGGCCGACGCTGGCCTGCGAGAAGCTGGTCGAATGTCACGGCATCCGGCTCGCCAGGGAGACGGTCAGGCGGCTGATGATGGATGCGGGTCTGTGGGTGCCGCGCCGGCAGCGACCGCCGAAGATCCATCAGTTGCGCAGTCGTCGGGCCTGCGTGGGCGAGCTGGTGCAGATCGACGGCAGCGATCACCGCTGGTTCGAGCAACGGGCGCCAGCCTGCACGCTGCTGGTGTATGTCGACGATGCGACCAGCCGGCTGATGGCGCTGCATGCGGCATGGCTGAACGAGTCGGCGACGCTGTTTCGTTGGCGCTACCATGAAAACGGATCTCACGCCGGGTTCATCCTGTACATGACAGATGCAGCCCAGAAACAGGAAGACGCCGATGCTTTGCGCGAGGCGTTGAAAAACAGCAAGGGACCGGGCAATTTCCGGAACCTCTTCATGTACGCACCTAACGGGAAAAAGGAAGGGATTCAGCTAATCCCGGTGTCCGAGGTCACGGCGAAAGACGAGTTTTTCAACATCAAGAACGTGACTCGCGACGACCTGCTCGCCGCGCACCGCGTACCGCCGCAGCTTATCGGCGTGGTGCCGAGCAACACGGGCGGATTTGGCGCCGCAGACACAGCGGCCGAGGTGTTCGGGGCCAACGAAATCGAACCGCTGCAACGCCGTTTTACGCAGCTCAATGAGTGGATTGGCGACGAGGTCGTGCGGTTCAATCCCTACAGTATTAAACGGGCGGCCGTCGCAGCTTGAGCGGCTTCCACCGATCGCAATGGGTGTGTCCGGCCAGTTCCCGTCATTCCTCTACCTGAGCAAATGGACGCTCATATGGCCGATGCACTTCGGCAGCTGACATTCGTCTCTCAGTGTTGCCCCGAACTGGGCGGCCGGTTGCATACAGTCATCGGAGCTTCCGCTAGAGAGATGGACATACGCAACGGATCTCACGGCTTCATGTTCCATACAATCGGGATTACCCGTTCGGTAGCCGCCATGACCTTCGTCTCTTGCACGAAAGGGCGGCTGAAAACAAGGCTGCCGATTACCTTGACCCGCCGTTCCCGCCTCCGCCGTTCCCGCCTCCGCCGTTTCCGCCTCCGCCGTTTCCGCCCCCGCCGTTCCCGCCTCCGCCGTGACCGCCTGCGCCGTGACCGCCTGCGCCCGAACCGCCTGCACCCGAACCGCCCGCACCCGAACCGCCCGCGCCCGAACCGCCTGCGCCTGAACCGCCTGCACCCGAACCGCCTGCGCCCGAACCGCCCGCACCCGAACCGCCTGCGCCCGAACCGCCTGCGCCTGAACCGCCTGCGCCCGAACCACCTCCGCCGTGACCGCCTGCAGGCTGTCCTTCAGCCAGCTGTAGTGAAGCAGAATTCGGAGAAGGTGCACCGCGCTGATCGAACGAAGCGGGCGGGGCGAGCTCAGCACTGTCAATCGCAGTTTCCGGGGCAGGAAGTGACGATGATCTCTCGACATGACCGGACGAAGACGCTTGTTGCGCTGGCGATGTGGGTAGGATGATCTCGGGCGCATGCCGCGCGATTGCTCTCACGTGCGGCGCCCAATGGCGGCGATTCTGTGTGGCGGCATAGCTTGCTCGACCAGGCCCTCGTGTAACCGACTGCGGCGCAGCAGGATCCGGAGTAGGTCCAGCGCGGTGATCGGACGGAGCGGAAGACACAGGCGGGGCAAGCTCAGCACTGGCAACCGCAGTTCCGCGAGCGGGGGGTGACGATGGTAGCGCGACATGACCGGACCAAGACGTGTGTTGCGCTGGCGACGTGGATCCGATGATCCCGAGCGCCTGATCATCGTCGAACCGATCGCCATACGCGACGATACCCATGACCCCGACAGCCAATGCGCTTGCCGACGCAACCCAAAGCGCAAGGCGTCTGCCCCGCGCAGGCGGTGCGGCCTTGATGCCTGAATCCGGGCTACCTGCACCCGAATGCGCAAGCTCGGCCGGTCTGAACATTACAACACGCTTCGGATCGGTTCGTCTGATCCTTCCATTTACTACGTTCATGTGCCCTCCCCCCTCGCGGAGTGCTCATCGAAATGAGCCGCGGGACCGTTCTGCGTGTTCGCCCCCTGGTTCCGCCATGGCAATGGGAGCGGTGTACCAGGTTTTCTATCGTAAGCCTTTGAGCTATGAACACGCTCGCCATCTTCCTGGCGAATCCGGACGGGTGGCCGGATTCGCCAAACGGCGTGCTTTTCCACGATGACTCCACAGTTGGCGACGACACGAATGCAGATGAAGCATTCGCTGTGCCTGTTAGACCGAACCCCCAATTGAATTGTGAGATCGTGGACCCAGCATGGGCATACACGATCCAACAGGGATCTGCGCCAGGCGAGGCGGGGGTCGAACTGGGACGCACAAAAATTTGCACTCGGGGGAATTGCGGTGTGCGGATTACGTTACGCCGATGCACTGAAGGAAATCCTGGTTTCCAGGAAAATCTGATGCACGATGACCCGGAATACGTTGTTGGTCGGATTCAACCGATGAGCAGTTTTGTAAGAAATTTTTGATTTTGTAAATTCCAAAAACCGCGACCGTCGCGCGCCCACGCTAAAGGACCATCGTGGCCGGTTGCGTAGCGAAGTCATCAGATTAAATGATGTAAATAATGCTTTTGCCCTCGTTACAAACGAAGATTTTTCGTCTTGAAGCGAGCGGCGGCGAACGATACCTTCAAGTCACTCGTGCGGTCTCCCGAGTCCTGCGAGTGTGTGATTCAGGCGGCGTCCCGACACCCGGCCGGCGGCGCCGCTTTCTTTGTGTGTCCGGACTTCCAGCTACGGCGTTGCAAGGTGCGCTTACATGAGTGAGTCAGCGTGGGCGCAGCGCATTCAGCATTTCATCTCTTGGCGTCATTGACTATGCTGGCGAAGAATTTCGCCGGGTAACGGATACAGCCCGCTTGTATAGCGCCCTGCCATTCGTCCAGAACCTGCTGCTTAAGGTCAGGCGCTAGGCTACCCCAGGGTGGCCATAGCGGCCCGTTTGGTGGCTTCGAGGTTTTCAGGCCAGATCAATGGATCGCCACCGCCGCCCTCCGTCGCTTCGTCTGTGTCAGGGCTCTTTAGAAATGTCGTGTTCTAGCCAGATAGAAATGTCGTGATTTTGAACGCTGGCGTGCTGGTCAGCACGTTGATGGTCGGCCTCCGCCGGACGCCAGCGGCCGTGATCGACCTAAGCAGCCCTCGACACCGGCTGAAGCAGACATTCATGGCAACGCACGCTCGCCGTTTAAAGCCCCGTGCGGCGTAGCCTATTGAGAATAGTCGATGGACCCGAGACGAGATTCAGCCTGTCCGCGCGATGCTCGAACAGGCTGAACACCGATTAGGTTTACTGCCTGACGGCTTATTGCACCGCCATGATCGGTGCTGGGAACCATTCACCTTGCTGGACTTCCTGCTTCGGCACATACGCGCGGAAATTCAGCGAGAATCCCTTGCCCTCAGGCGTGGGCAGCCAATTGCTTTGTGGCACATTCCTGGGCCGCACTGGCGCCAGCCAGATACTCGTGCTGCCGTCCGCGTTGGCCTTCAGATGGGACACGTTATTCAGGTTATAGCGGTGTAACGCGTTGGGCACCACGCGGTAGTCCGGCACACTGTACAGCGAGACTGACCAGAATCCACTCACATGCGCGTCCGGCTTTTCGCCTTTAGCAAACCGGATCTCATAGGTCTTGCTGCCATCAAGCGGTTGCTTGTCGCCGTCTGTCTGACCTATAAAATAGATTGCCTCGCTGATGGCGTTTGCCCATAGCCCGCCGTAGTTGATGAGGTCACGCGCCATCACGTCATTGCCAAAGTGGCCGGCCACGTAAGTGACGGACCAACCACCCTTCTGTGTGCCGAAGCCCTTTGCACCTGCCAGAAAACCAGGAATCGCCTTGGTCCGGATCACATCGTCGACACGCTTGCGGGCGCCGTCATTGCCCTTCATGTAATTGGCCACGTTGATTGCTGCCGCCTGGTACTCCGGTGCCTTCGGCATGGCGTCCGGATAAGTGGCCAGTACCTCGGTAACGTGATCGAAAATCTCAGCGCGGATTGGCGCAGTCGGTGTGAAGGCCGGTACCGCAAAGGGCGGATCAATCGCGATGTCAGGAGAAGCTTGCACCGTGAACTGGTGTTGCAGGCGCACTGCGGTCTTCGGAGATCCCTTAAGTTCCACGCGTGCCAGCAACTTCGCCTTGGCAGAGGGCAACTCGATTTTGACCGCATCAGATGGCACCGGCGGATTGGTGCCTTTGATCACCAGGGCGAACTTTCCGTACGGATGGTCAGGGTAGGTTCGCTCGTTGATGTTGGTGATAACTTCACCCCATCCGTCGAGCAACTCTGCCGTGTAGTAACGACCCTTGACTCGAGGCACGTTCAGGATGACGGCATGATTACTGTCAGCGGCGAGCCATGCCTCAAGATAGGCAACGTCGAGGTTTGGATTCACAAACTGGGCTGATCCCAGCGGATTGTATTTGATCTTGTTGCAGCCGACCTTCTCGACATTGATGTCGTAATTTTCTTGCTGCAAAACCAGGTAGCGCCCGTAAAGATAGTCCCACGCAGACACAATCTGGTCATCCGTGGGAATTGCTTCGCTCGCGGCTGCACTGTTGTTCGGCGATGTACCGGATGAACTGCAGGCCGCGACGCCCAACCCGATCAAACCAGCCGCGATCCAGCAAGAAATCCACTTGGACGTTTTCACAGAGTTCTCCGTCAAATTGACCCTGCTATGCAGGGTCCGGAGAGCTTACATTGAACATCTACCTGTTGATAGAGCCACGGCGCGGCTTCACGAAATGCCATGTAACGGCATGCATTCTGACTACTTTTTGGACTGGTACAAACACAAACGGGTACCCTGTTTTATTAACGCTGTGACCAAGGCTCAGGCGAACGGCCCGGTTTCATGCGCTCCGACCCAATCCATCGATCCCTTCGAAGACGCGCACCAGACCTAAATCACCATGGGATCGTTTCCCCTTCCCAGCGCGTGAACGTCCCTGTGGGGCCGTCCGGACCCAGCAGCGCAACGCGCACCGCCTCGCGAGCGCCTTCCTCGACGGTCTCGGTGCCCGCGTACCCGTTGAGGTTCGTCCTTGTAAAACCTGGGGAGACGGCATTGACCTTGATACCTTCTGGCTCAAGTTCGATGGCCATGGCAACCGTCAAAGCGTTGAGCGCCGTCTTGGACGCAGGGTAGACGGGGCCGAAGATCGCGCGGTAGGGAAAGGCCGAGTCCGAGTTCGTCGTCAACGACCCAACGCCACTCGACACGTTAACGATGCGGGAGCCCGGCGTCTTGCGCAAAAGTGGCAGCATCGCTTGGTACACAGCGAGCACGCCGAACACGTTCGTGTCCCACACTGCGCGCATTTCATCGAGAGCCACGTTGCTCGGGCGCGTCGTCTTTGCATACTCCTCGACGGACTGACCGGGCTGCTTCTTCGTATTCGAGATGGCCGCGTTCTGGATGAGCACGTCAAGGCGGCCAAACTCGTTTCGGACGCGCTCCGCCGCAGATATGATCGTAGCCTGATCCGTCACGTCGAGTTGGAGCGCGATCGCGCCCAGCCCAATTTCCGTGGCCGCAGCCTTGCCGCGTTCGAGGCTGCGCGACCCTACCAACACAGTCAAGCCGCGTGCCGCGAGATCCTTTGCAATCTGAAGACCGATTCCTTGATTCGCCCCGGTTACGAGAGCAACGGGTTTGTCGTGCATAGCAATCTCCTTATCGTAATGCGCTCGCCAGTACAAGCCATGTTCAATCCGTGCCGCTCGGTCAACGAACCTCAGTCGCCCATGCTTCGGCATCGGCGCCGGCCGGGATGCGCATTGGGGATGACGGGTCCGTCGCCGCGCGCCACACGGCCTCGGCGACGTCCTGCGCCCGGGTGACCGGCGAAGACGTATCCTGCAGCCGCGCGACAACGTTGCTGGCAAGATCGGCGTAGGCCGGGTGGTCGAAGCCGTGTATGCGGGCCCGCGCATTCTCGCCAAACCGGGTGTCGGGCGCGCGGCCCGGCAGCACCAGTCGAACACGCACGCCGAACGGCTCGACCTCCAGTGCCGTGGACTCGGTAAATGCGTTAACCGCAGCCTTGCTCGCGCTGTAAGCCGCGATCAGAGGCAGCGCCCTCAGCGTGACGCTCGACGTGACATTCACGACAACGCCAGCCTTACGCTGCCGAAACTGGGGCAGCACCGCCTGCGTCAATGCGATCGTGCCAAAGGTGTTGGTCTCGAAAATTTCCCGCACTGTTGCCATCGGGACCAGTTCCGCGGGAGACGCTGCGCCGAAGCCCGCGTTGTTGACGAGCACGTCGATCGGGCCGGCCGCCTCGGTTGCTTTGCGGATGCTTTCCGGATCTGTGACGTCGAGCGCCAGCACGCGCAAGCGCTCTGAAGGAGGCAGCACGTCAGCGCGCGGCGTGCGCATCGTGGCGACGACTTGCCAGTCGCGGGACAGAAAGTAACGAGCGATCTCGAGGCCAAATCCGGACGAGCAGCCGGTGATCATGACAGTTTTCATGAGAACTCCTGTGTGAGGGGGTTTGCGTATGACCCTACGATAGACCGCCGCGACCGTACTCGCTACAATCTAGAATCCAAATTTCATTCGCAGGAGTCCGGCGATGATCGACCCGTTGGCCGAAGTCGTGACGCTGCTGCAGCCGGGCGCGCGGTTTTCCAAACTGGTTCTGGGCGCGGGCCCATGGCGCGTTCGCCGCTCGGATAGCGGTCAGCCGCTCTACTACGTGATCCTCGAGGGCGCGTGCCGCATGGCGATCGACGGACACGAGCCCATCGAGGTCGTCTCGGGAGATTTCGTGCTGATTCCCGCGGCCTACGGCGTGGCAATGTCCAGCCTCGTGCCGCCACCGCCGGGTGTTGAAACGCTGGCGCCGATCGCGCTTGGCAACAATGAATTCAGAATCGGGGAGCCGGACAGCCCTGTCGATTTGCGAATGATGGTCGGCCACTGCAGCTTCGGTTCACCCGATGCATCCCTGCTGGTTTCGTTGCTACCGCAAATCGTGCATGTCCGCGGCGTAGAGCGGCTAGCCACTCTCGTTCAACTTGTACGGGATGAATCACGCGAGCAGCGGCCTGCGCGCGAGGTCGTGCTGTCACGACTGCTGGAAGTGCTGCTCATTGAGGCGCTGCGGTCCACGGCGGAAACGACTGCGTCACCGGGCCTGGTTCGCGGGCTGTCCGATGCCCGCCTCGCGGCCGCGATCCGCGTGATGCACGAACACCCTACCCGCGCATGGACGGTTGCTGAACTCGCGAAAGAGGCCGCACTGTCGCGCTCAACCTTCTTTGAACGCTTCAACCGCGCGGTCGGGGTGGCGCCCATGGAATATTTGCTCACGTGGCGCATGGCGCTCGCGAAGGACCTGTTACGCCGTAATGAAGGCCGCGTCGCCGAGGTTGCACAGCGCGTTGGCTACAGCTCCGCCAGCACCTTCAGCGTCGCCTTCACGCGGCACGTCGGGCGGCCACCTTCACAATACGCGCGCGAGGAGCAGGCGGCGACCGACGGCACGTAAGACATCGGAAACACGCTGTTTCCGATGTGCATTCGTTGTCTTTCGCGATGCAGACGAAGTCGGCTTTTGTGAGGAGACCTTTTTTCCGCGATGCAGAGGTCAGCGGTTCAGGCACGTAGGCCGTGATGCCTCCGTATGACAGGCGAGAATTTCCGGACCACTGAAGTAGCCACGATCGGCCAGCACCTTTAGTTTTGGCTTGCCGATTGCGGCCCTGGTGCTCACGCAATCTTGCTGAGTTGACCGTGATCGTTGCCAACATTGGTCACCTCATGTTCAACGATCAGGTGATGCTTTGCGTCTCTGGAGACCGCCGCAGCATATCCATCACGCATGACAACATTTAACATGACAACCCCGTCTGCCGTCCGTCTGAAAGGCACTATAGTAGAGAGCACTTCCAGCCAGCAGAAGGAGTTCGAGTATGAAAGTACGCACGTATCGCATCGCAGCTACGGGGATTCTGATCGCAGTATTGCTCCCTGTCCCGGCCGCCCAGGCGCAGCTCGGTAACCTGCTCAACCAGGGCTCGGGTGGTGGATCGTCCGGCGGCCTCGGGAGCCTCGGCAGCATGGGCAGCGCCTTGTCAGGCCAGTCATTAACGTCTGGCAGCACCAGCGACGTCGCGGGTGTGCTGGAGTTCTGCATCAAGAACAACTATCTCAGCGGCAACAGCGCGTCTTCGGTCAAGGACTCGCTGATGAGCAAACTGCCGGGCGGCTCCAGTTCGGCCTCGTCTGACAGCGGCTATACCGACGGCGCCAAGGGCATCCTGAGCAGCGGCGACGGCAAGCAGTTGGACCTGAGCGGCAGCGGCTTGAAGGAACAGGTCACGAAGCAGGTCTGCGACAAGATTCTCGCCCAGGGGAAATCCTTGCTGTAAGCGGGTGTGGAACATGTCCATGCACAACGCGGAATCCGACACGTCCCTCGACCTGCCCGCACACAGTTCGCCATGGACGCTCTTCTGCATTTTCCTGCGGCTCGGCCTGACCTCGTTCGGCGGCCCTGCCGCCCATCTCGGCTACTTTCGCGACGAGTTCGTCAAGCGCCGCCGTTGGCTCGACGAGCACACGTTTAGCGATCTGGTCGCGCTGTGTCAGTTTCTGCCGGGGCCCGGTAGCAGCCAGGTCGGTATCGCGATCGGCCGTTTTCGTGGCGGCATCGCGGGTGCGCTAGCGGCCTGGCTCGGCTTTACGCTGCCGTCGGTGTTGTTGATGGTCGCGTTTGCCTACGGTTTCACCCATCTGGCAGAGGCGAACGGGCTTCATTTGCTGCGCGGCCTCAAGCTCGCAGCGGTCGCCGTCGTTGCGCAGGCGGTCTGGTCGATGGGACGCACACTGTGCCCCGACCGCGCACGTGTCACGATCGCGGCGGCGTCGGCCATCGCGGTGATCGTGCTCGGCGCAACTTACGGGCAGATCGCATCGATCGTCGTGGCGGGCATCGCTGGCGCCCTCCTTCTCAAATCGTCGACTGAAGTGCCACGTGCGCCGCTCGGCATGCCCGGCACAAAGACCGGCGCCCTTCTTTGCCTCACCATCTTTGGGCTGCTGCTCTTCGGCTTGCCGGCCGCGGCCGCCTTGCTGCATAGGTATCCACTCGACCTGTTCGCGGCGTTCTACCGGGTCGGCTCGCTGGTGTTCGGCGGCGGCCATGTCGTGCTGCCTTTGCTGGAAGCGGTCGTCGTGCCGCGCGGCTGGCTCTCGGCCAATTCTTTCATGGCCGGCTACAGTGCAGCCCAGGCGATACCGGGGCCGCTGTTCACTTTCGCGGCGTTTCTAGGCGCCGCCAGCACCGGTTATCCGGCGGGCATAACCGGTGCGCTGATCGCCACAGTTGCAATTTTTCTGCCGTCGTTTCTGCTGGTCGGCGCGGCGTTGCCGCTATGGGGCGAACTGCGGGCATTCGCGTCGATGCGCCGGGCGATGGCCGGCATCAACGCTGCCGTGGTCGGCATTCTGCTCGCTGCGTTGTACGATCCCGTATGGACGAGCGCGGTGCACAGTGGGCGCGATTTCGCCCTGGTCATTGTGGCGCTCGCGTTGCTCGGCTGGTGGAGCCTACCTTCATGGGCCGTGGTGCTGCTCACGGCACTGCTCGCGTGGTGGGTCGTCTGAATCCCAGTCCGCCATCGTTACCAGCCTGAAACAGCGGATGCATCGACCCCAGGCGCGAAATCTGCTGCTCGATAGACCCGTTGATCGCATGTGCCGGATTCGCCCGTCTGCAAGCCAGTTCGGGCACGCGACTGCAACGGCCCAGTCGGGGCGACCGGTAACGCTTTCCATAGCAGGCAAGCTGGTCCCGTCCGTCGAACGAAAAGGAGAAAAACGATGACCCTGCTCATTTATCTCGTCGGTTGGATCATTCTGATAGGTGGCGTGGCGTGGGGTTTGATGGCGCTGCATGTCGCACAACATACGATCGCGATCGTGGCCGTGATCATGCTCGGCCTCGCGGTGATCACGGGCGCCACGCGAGCCCGTAACCGCGACCGGTCATAGCACCGGGCACCTTCTCATTTCCTCCTTACATTTCGCCATGCTATGATGCGAATCATTCTCATTTACAAAAGCGTCGCTTCCCTCGGTCCGGCGCGCTCAGTAGGCCATGGCGGCAAACGAATCGGCCCTGCATCACGAGATGCGGGCGCTCTACAGCAATCATCACGGCTGGCTCCATGCATGGCTGCGTAAGAAGCTCGGCTGCGCGCATCGTGCGGCCGACCTTGCGCACGACACGTTCGTGCGTCTGCTCGCCCGCGATGAACCGCTCGCCCTGGAAGAACCGCGTGCGTTCCTGACGACGGTCGCGCAACGCGTGATAGCCAACTACTGGCGTCGCGAGCAGATCGAGCGCGCCTATCTGGAAGCATTGGCACTTGCCCCCGAAAGTTTTGCGCCCTCGCCTGAAGACCGTGCGCTGCTTCTCGAAGCGCTGTGTGAAATCGACAATCTGCTGGAGCGGCTGCCGGTCGCCGTCAAGCGTGCGTTTCTGTTGGCCCAGCTCGACGGCTTGAGCCATGCCGAGATCGCCGCACAACTGAAGCTTTCCGTCTCGACCGTGAAACGCCATCTGGTGCGCGCTGGCGCGCAATGTTTCTTTGCGCTCAGCGCGACCTGATGGATCGACGGATGAACGCGAGCGCGCGACCCGATATTCCGCAGCACATCGCCCGCCGTGCCGTGGAGTGGTGGATGGAACTGCAATCCGGCGACAACACGCGCGCGCAGCAACTCGCACTGGCACGCTGGTGCGCCGAACATCCTGATCATGAGCGTGCGTGGCAACACATCTGCAGCGTCAGCAGCCGCTTCCGGGGCCTCGCTGAAGCAACCACGGGTAACGCAGGCGCTGGCGTAAGCGGCACGGCGGCCGCACGCGCTGCGCTGACGCGTCCCGGCTCGGCGAAGCGCCGCGCGAGTGTCAAAGTTCTCGCAACCCTGCTGTTCGCCGGCGGCGCGACATGGATTGCGGGTGAACACGTGCCGTGGCGCGCATGGAGCGCGGATGCACGTACCGCACTCGGCGAGCGCCGCACCATGACGCTTGCCGACGGCACCCGTCTGACGCTGAACACCGACAGTGCTGTCGATATCCGTTTCAGCAACAGCGAGCGGCGTGTGGGCCTGATCAAAGGTGAAATCATGATCGTGACCGGTCACAGCGACCGTGAGCGGCGGCCGTTCATCGTCGAGACCGCGCAAGGCAGTTTGCAGCCCTTGGGCACGCGCTTCGCCGTCAGACAGCAGAGCGCGCTCTGCCGCCTCGATGTGTTCGAAGGCGCCGTGCGGATCAGCCCATTCGATGCGCCCGGCCTCGCGCCGGTCGTCCATGCCGGCCAACGCGCCCGCTTTACGCGCGACGACGTCAGCGCGCTCGAACCGATCAGCGAGAACGACGCGGCGTGGACGGATGGCCTGATCGTCGCGAGTGGCATGCGGCTCGGCGACTTCGTGAATGAACTCGACCGCTACCGCGCGGGGCATCTGGGCTGCGATCCCTCAATAGCCGGTTTGCGGCTCTCGGGCACCTACCCGCTCGCCGACACCGACCGCGTGCTCGACACCCTCGCGAGAACCATGCCGGTCGAGGTCGTATTCTTCACGCGCTACTGGGCCACCGTGCGCGCGGCGCGTGCCTGAACCCGGCACGCGCTACTGGCGCCGAAATTTTTTCGCCTGTTGTGAGCTGTTTTCGAATCTCGCGTGACAAGGGAGATGAGAGCAACACATCGTCTACCTTCCTGCGAGCTTTGAACATGGGACAGCATCGAAAGACCGGAGCCGGCAATGGCGCTTGGGGCAACTGCAGCAGCCGTGGCAGTCGTGGCACTTTGCGCGTACGGCAGCCGGCACACTTCGCACGGCATATTGCAACGGCCGCGCTGATCTCGGCGGGACTGCCGTTCAACGTCGCGCTGGCAGCCGATGTGTCATCCGCCGTAGAGGCGTCGGCGCGCAAGAGCTACGACATTCCGGCTGGCCCGCTCGAAGCGGCGCTCAATCGCTTCGGGCGGGAGAGCGGACTGCTGCTGTCGTTTCCGGCAGATCTGACGGCCGGGCGCATGAGTGACGGCCTGCGCGGTGATTACGACGTACGGCAAGGTTTCGATCGAATCCTGCGCGGCACGGGGCTCGGCGCGGTGCAACAGTCGAATGGCAGCTACACGCTCGTGCAGCGCGCTGAACCGTCGGCGGACAACAGCAACGCGCACGACGCCACCCTCCCCGCCGTGACCGTCAGTTCGTCGACCGTGAAAGCCGGTAGCTACCGGCCACCTGTCGACGCGGTGGTGACGCGTTCGGACACACCGGTGCTCGACACGGCCCAGGCCGTCAACATCGTGCCGGCCCAGGTATTGCGCGACCAACGTCCGCGTAATCTGGACGACGCACTCGCGAACGTGAGCGGCATCGTGCAAGGCAATACGCTGGCCGGCACGCAGGACACCTTGCTCAAGCGCGGCTTCGGCGGCAATCGCGACGGTTCGATCATGCACAACGGCATGCCGCTCGTGCAGGGGCGCGCGCTGAACGCGGCCGCTGAAAGCGTCGAAGTGCTCAAAGGCCCGACTTCGCTGCTGTACGGGATCATGGACCCGGGCGGCGTCGTCAACGTGGTGAGCAAGCAGCCCTTGCTCCAACCCTATCACGCGATCTCCGTGCTTGGCTCGACCTACGGACACGGCCGCAATGGGGCGGGCGCGACGCTCGATACGACCGGGCCGATCGGCGACTCCGGCCTTGCCTACCGGCTGGTTGTCGATCAGACCGACGAGCAATACTGGCGCAACTTCGGCGAGCATCGCGAGACGCTCGTGGCGCCGTCGCTCGCGTGGTACGGACGCGATACGCAGGTCGTGGTGTCGTATGAATACCGCAAGTTTCTCTATCCGTTCGACCGCGGCACGGCGCTCGACCCGAAGACCAACAAGCCGCTCGCCATCTCCAGCCGCGAACGTCTCGACGAACCGTTCAACGAAATGGACGGCGAATCGCATCTCGCGCAGATCAGCGTTGACCATCAGATCAACGCCAACTGGAAGGCGCATTTCGGCTACAGCTACAACCGCGAGACCTACGATGCGGGCCAGTTGCGTGTGCAAGGCATCAACAGTACGACCGGCGCCGTATCGCGCAGCAACGATGCGACGCATGGCGCGCTCAGCACGGACAGCTACGCGATCGCCTATGTGGACGGCCATTTCGACATTGCCGGTTTGCGCAACGATTTGCAGGTCGGCGTCGATGACGAATACCGCCGCATCTATCGCAAGGACCTGCTACGCCAGGCCACGAAATATCCGTTCAACTATTTCAACCCTGTCTATGGACTGGAGAGCCCGTCGACCACGGTATCGGCGAGCGACAGCGATCAGACCGACACGCTGCACGACCGTTCGCTCTTCTTCCAGGACAGTTTGCACCTCACCGACAAGTGGATTCTGATTGGGGGCGCGCGTTTTCTGAGCTACAACCAGATTGCGGGAAAGGGCCGGCCATTTGTCGTCAATACCGACATTAACGGCACCAGATGGCTGCCACGCGCGGGCGTGGTTTACAAATGGACCGACACGGTGTCGCTATACGGCAGCTATACGCAGTCGCTCAAGCCGACTTCGACAATCGCGCCGTTGTCTTCGGGCGTGGTAATCGATTCATCGGTGCTGCCTGAGGAAGCCACCTCGTGGGAGCTCGGCGCCAAAGTAGCGATGCCCAACGGCCTGAGCGGCACGCTGGCGTTGTTCAATATCGACAAGAAGAACGTGCTGGTTCAGCAGTACAACGACACCACCAAGCAGACCGACTGGCGCACAGCTGGCAAGGCGCGTTCGCGCGGCGTGGAGCTTGACGTGGCTGGCCAGATCGGTCAGCACTGGAGCGTGATCGCGAGCTACGCGTACATCGACGCGAAGACTACCGAGGACCCGCTTTACGCCGGCAAGCGTTTGTGGAATGCGCCGCAGAATACCGCATCGCTTGCGGCGGTGTACGACTTCGGCACGATCTTCGGCGGCGATCAGTTGCGAGTCGGTGCCGGCGCGCATTACGTCGGCACGCGCCCGGGCGATTCGGCGAACAGCTTCACGCTGCCCGCCTACACCGTCGCCGACGCCTTCGCCACGTATGAGACGAAACTGGGCAATCGCCACCTGTCGTTCCAGCTCAACGTGAAGAATCTGTTCAACAAGACTTACTACCCGTCGAGCGTGAACAAGTACTTCGTGTCGGTTGGCAACGCACGTCAGGTCTCTTTGCTATCGACGCTCGAGTTCTAGGCCGTGCCGACATCGCACGCGATACACGCATTCACTTGATCAACACGGGACAGGAATCACCATGAAACTTCAGAATCACCGCGCTGAACAGAGCTCAGCACCCATACGTAAACGCCGGACATTTCTCACCGCAGCGGCAGGCCTTGGCGCCCTGCTGGCTTTCACGACACCTGCTGCGCGCGCGGCAACGAGCGGGCCACGCACGGGAAAGAAAATCGTGATGGTCGTGCAACTTAACGGGCCGAGCCTGGCTGTCGACCAGAAGATCGCGACCCACCTTGAAGCGCGTGGCTATAGCGTTCGCATGCTGGATCAGGCGCAACCACCTGAGGCGGTCGGCGATGCGGATCTTGTTGTCATTTCATCGACGGTCTCATCGAAACAGGTGGTGGGTGGCTGGCGCTATCTGGCCAAGCCGTTGTTGACGTGGGAGAACGATTTACTCGACGACTTCGCGATGACCGGTAAGCGTCACGACGTCGATTTCGGCGAAGCGGAGAAAGAGCGATACCTATGGCTGGTCAACGCACCCCACCCGATCGCAGCTGGTTTGCCGGCAGGCGTGACGAACGTATATGTCAAACAGGCCGCGATGAGCTGGGGCAAACCGGGCTTGGGCGCGACGACGATTGCGACGTTGTATGGGCAGCCCGAAAAGGCGGCGATCTTTGCGTACGAGAAAGGCGCGACGATGGACTACGAGTCGCTGGCCCCGGCCCGTCGCGTGATGTTCTTTCTGAACAACGACACCTTCGGCAACTTGTCGCCGGCGGGGACCGGCCTGTTCGACGCAGCGGTGGATTGGGCGGCGGGTTTGAGTTGACGAACAGAGGCGGGTTTGAGTTGACGAACAGAGCTTGACTGACGTGACTGAGCACGATGAAGAGAACGCCTCGGTTACGCACGGGCAAGTCACGTCAGCGAGCGCATTCGTGATGCCCGACAAGACAAGGGCGCCACAACACGGACCACCGCGTTTGGACAAAAGCGAGCGCGAAAACGCAGCGATCGGTTTTATGAAGTACTCGTCGGCGCGCGCAGCGCCGCCGGAAGAATGACGCCCTTGTCACTAACGTATGCAGGTGCACGAACCCAGATTCCAGATGCACCACTACCCGTGGCAGACCACGGGACCCGCTTAGCAGTAGCGGTTTGAGCTGCTTTCTTTTGCCTACTTTTCTTTGCAGCCGGCAAAGAAAAGTAGGTGCCGCCCCGCACAGGGGCAACGCTAATAGACCACCAACAATTCAAGGAAAGGCACCAAAGCCAGATCAAGGAAAGGCCAACACCGCGGGG
Organism: Burkholderia sp. OK233; assembly: GCF_900230185.1. Taxonomy (GTDB): domain Bacteria; phylum Pseudomonadota; class Gammaproteobacteria; order Burkholderiales; family Burkholderiaceae; genus Paraburkholderia. The sequence continues at coordinate 4,045,555 of NZ_OCSR01000002.1, read as the reverse complement.
GTCCAGACCGAGCATCAATTAGAAGCCGCCTCAGCCTGAGCCGCTGGCACATTTGCCGTCTTGGTAGCACCAGTACCATCCATCCCATGCTGAATAGCATAAATCTCCCGATTCCGAGCAATCTCCTTAGCCGTAGGTGGATAGTCATTATTAGACGTAGGCACGACCCCTTCAGCCTGAGCTTGCTGCAACTGAGCAATGACCTCAGCGCGGGTCAACCCCGACGGATTGGACTGAGCAAAGGCCGTGGCCCCAAACGGCAAACTAAGAGCAGCAACAGCAATAGCGGTAAGTAATTTCACGATGTCTCTCCGATGAAGTGCAAGAAATGAGTGGCTTGAACCACGCTTCCCATTCTTGTCATTTCAGCTGTCGGAGCACTGACCCACAGATTACTGTTTTGTTATCTACGCATCGGGTTAAAACGCAAACCCAAAAAACCAAACCCCAGATAACAGAACGGTAATCTACCCGACCACAACGGGTAAGTGCCCAACCCCCACACTCCTGACTCACGAAGAAGCCCGCGTCCCGCGCCGTCAGGCGCCTCAAAACCCGCGTGCCTCCCTCTGCCTCTTTTCAGGAAACCGCCATGTGGATCGTCAAGCTCGCGCTGCGCCGCCCATATACATTCGTGGTCCTCGCGGTGTTGATTTTTATCGTCGGCCCGCTCGCGATCCTGCGTACGCCGACCGATATCTTTCCGAACATCGACATCCCGGTGGTCAGCATCGTCTGGACGTTCAACGGCTTTTCCGCCCAGGACATGGCCAACCGCATCACGTCGAACTACGAGCGTGCGCTGACCTCCGACGTCGACGATATCGAGCATATCGAGTCGCAATCGCTGAACGGCGTCTCGGTGGTGAAGATCTTTTTCCACCCGGGCGCGGACATCAATCGCGCAATCGCCGAGGCGGCCTCCAATTCCGCGTCGATCCTGCGCGTGCTGCCGCCCGGCACGCTGCCGCCAAACATCATCACGTATAACGCGTCGACGGTGCCGATCTTGCAACTCGGACTCTCCAGCGACACGCTGTCCGAACAGCAGCTCTACGACCTCGGCAACAGCCAGATCCGCACGCAACTGGCGACGGTGCAAGGCGCGTCGGTGCCGCTGCCGTTCGGCGGCAAGGTGCGGCAGATCATGGTCGATATCGATCCGCGCGCGCTGCAGGCCAAAGGCCTCGCCCCGCTCGACGTGGTCAACGCAGTCAATGCGCAGAACCTGATTCTGCCGGGTGGCACCGCCAAAATCGGCACGAAGGAATACAACGTGCAGATGAACGGCAGCACCGACACGGTGGCCGCGCTGAACGACCTGCCGATCAAGACGGTGGCCGGCGGTGTGGTGTACGTGCGCGACGTCGCCCACGTGCGCGACGGTTATGCCCCGCAAACCAACATCGTGCGCAGCGACGGCAAACGCGCTGCGCTCCTCACCATCGAAAAATCCGGCAGCACGTCCACGTTGACCATCATCCAGCAGGTCAAGGCGATGTTGCCGCATATCGCGGCGGGTTTGCCAAGCGCGCTGCATATCACCGCGCTGTCCGATCAATCGGTGTTCGTGAAGTCGGCGGTAGTGGGCGTGGCGCGCGAGGCCGTGATCGCAGCGGCTCTGACCGCGTTGATGATCCTGCTGTTTCTCGGCAGCTGGCGCGCAACGCTGATCATCGCGGTCTCGATTCCGCTCGCGGTGCTGACCTCGCTGATCGCGCTGTCCGCGCTCGGCCAGACCATCAACATCATGACGCTTGGCGGGCTCGCGCTCGCGGTGGGTATTCTCGTCGACGACGCCACCGTCGCGATCGAAAACATCACGCACCATCTGGAGAACGGCGAGCCGCTGCACGACGCAATTCTGAACGGCTCGGGCGAAATCGCCGTGCCGACGTTCGTCTCGACACTGTCCATCTGCATCGTGTTTGTGCCGATGTTTCTACTCTCCGGCGTGGCACGCTACCTGTTCGTACCGCTCGCCGAAGCCGTGGTGTTCGCGATGATCGCGTCGTATTTCTTCTCGCGTACGCTGGTGCCGACCCTCGCGATGTATCTGATGCGTGCGCGAAGTAACGCGCCAGTCACTGGAAACGGCCCGATTGCACGCCTGATCCGCTTTCAGGCTGCCTTCGAACATCGTTTCGAGATGTTACGCGAACGCTATCGCGGTGTGCTCGGCTCGGCAATCGCGAGCCCGCGCCGTTTCATCGCGATCTTTCTACTGCTGTGTATCGGCTCGCTCGCCCTGGTGCCGTTTGCCGGCCGCGATTTCTTCCCCGCTGTCGATACCGGCGAAATCCGCTTGCATCTGCGTGCGCCGACCGGCACACGGATCGAAGACACCGCGCGCATTACCGATGAAGTCGAAGCCCGTGTGCGCAGCGTGATCCCGAAGCAGGAACTCGCAGCCATGCTGGATAACATCGGCGTGCCGGTGAGCGGCATCAACCTGACCTACGATTCCTCCGACCCGATTGGCCCGGAAGACGCTGACGTGATGATCACGCTCGCAGCCGGACACAAGCCCACCGCCGCCTATGTGGCGACGCTGCGCACGACGCTCTCCAAAGATTTCCCCGGCGTCAGTTTTGCCTTCCTGCCCGCCGATATCGTCAGCCAGATTCTCAACTTCGGCCTGCCCGCGCCGATCGATATCCAGATCGTCGGCAACAAGCTCGACGCCAATCGCGTCGTGGCGAACCGCTTGCTCGCACAACTGCGCGGCGTGCGCGGTCTCGTCGATGCGCGCATCCAGCAACCGGGCGACGAACCCGCGATCAACGTGAATGTCGACCGTACTCGGGCGATTCAGGCCGGCCTGTTGCAACGCGATGTGTCGCAGAACCTGCTGATCGCGCTCTCAGGCAGCTCCCAGACCACACCGAATTTCTGGCTCGATCCGCGCAACGGCGTCAGCTATCCGCTAATGGCGATGATGCCGCAGTACGACATCAACTCGCTGCAGGCGCTGGCCAATATTCCGGTCGCACAGAACGGTGGCGCAAGTGCGGGCGTGGCGACGGCCTCCGCTGCGGCAAACGGCAACGGCCCCGCTCCGCAGAACCTGCTCGGCGCGATGAGCACGCTGACACGCGCCACCCAGCAAGCCGTCGTCTCGCACTACAACGTGCAGCCGGTGCTCGATATTTTCGCGTCGGCGCAAGGGCGCGACCTTGGCGGCGTAGCGGCCGACGTGAACCGCCTCGTCGATCAGATCCGGCCGCAATTGCCGCCGGGCGCGTCGATTGTGGTGCGCGGCCAGGTGCAGGCGATGCACGACTCGTTCAGCGGCCTCGCAAGCGGTCTCGTGTTCGCGATTGCCCTCGTCTATCTGCTTATGGTCGTCAATTTTCAGTCGTGGATCGATCCGTTCATCACCATCAGCGGTTTGCCGGGCTCGCTCGCGGGCATCGCGTGGATGTTGTTCAGCACAGGCACGACCGTGAGCGTGCCGGCGCTGACCGGCACCATTCTGTGTATCGGCATTGCAACGGCCAACAGCATTCTCGTGATCAACACCGCGCGTGAATTCCACCACGGCGGCAAACCACCGCTGCAGGCCGCGCTCGAGGCGGGCTTCAGCCGCTTCCGTCCGGTGCTGATGACCGCGCTCGCCATGCTGATCGGCATGCTGCCGATGGCGCTCGGCCTCGGCGACGGTGGCGAACAGAACGCGCCGCTCGGCCGCGCGGTGATCGGCGGCCTTGCGCTTGGCACGGTGTCCACGCTGCTGTTCGTTCCGGTCGTCTACGGGATGATGCATGCGTGGCTCGACAAACGCCGCGCGGCTCGCACCGCCGCACAAGAATCCCGCGTTCCGACCCGCACACTTTGACTCCGACGAGAACTTGCTCATGAACAACCCATCACTTCCGCCGGACCTCGGCGACAGGTCTGAACCGGCTGTCGAGGCTGATCGTTCCGCCGAGGCTGCCAAGGCCGACGAAGCGGCCCGTTCCGCCGACATGACCACAAGCCCGAAGCCGGGCCGCCGCGTGTGGTCGTTCGCATTGGCTGGCCTCGCCGCGGCGTTGCTGATCGTCGGTATCGTGCCGCGTCTGCACGCAAGCGCCGCGCTGACGCAACAGACGCAAGCGCAAAGCGTGCTCAGCGTTTCCGTGGTCACGCCACGCCCCGCGCCGGCCGTCAACGAGCTGCTGCTACCCGGCGCGGTGACGCCGTTCGCCGAAGCATCGATCTATGCGCGCACGAGCGGCTATCTGGCGCACTGGAACACCGACATTGGCACCCAGGTGAAAAGTGGACAGACGCTCGCCACAATCGACGCACCCGATCTGGACGCACAACTGCGCCAGGCCCGTGCCGACGAAGCCACCGCCCAGGCCAACTTCGACTTCGCGAAGACGACCGCGCAGCGCTGGCAGGAGATGCTGAAAACCCAGTCGGTCGCGCAACAGGACGCCGATACGAAAGTCAGCGACATGGAAGCGCGCCGCGCGATGCTGGCGTCGGCGCAGGCCAATGTCGCGCACCTGGCCGAACTGGTGTCGTACGAGAAAATCACCGCTCCGTTCGACGGCACGATCACCGCGCGCAACGTCGATGTCGGCGCACTCGTGACGGCGGGTGGCACGCCCGGCACGGCAGGGATGTCGGGCGAACTGTTTCACATTCAGCAAACCGGCGTGCTGCGCGTGTTCGTCGACGTGCCGCAGAACGATGCACCCTACGTGACGCCCGACACCGGCGTATATCTGACCGCGCAGCAATATCCCGGACGGCACATCGCAGCAAAAGTAGCGCGTACGACCAGCTCGATCGATCCGTCGAGCCGCACGCTGCGCGTCGAGGTGGACGTCGATAACAAGGATGGCGCGTTGATGCCAGGCGCCTATGCGCAGGTGCATCTGCAGTTGCAGTCGACCACACCGGCGCTCGACCTGCCAGTCAGCGCCCTGCTCTTCCGCCCTGACGGCGTGACGGTCGCCGTGGTCGACGGCAATGGCCGTGCGGCGCTCAAGACGGTGCACATCGGCCGCGACTTTGGCACGCATGTGGAAATCACCACGGGCCTCGCGGCCACCGACCGCGTGATCGATAACCCCGGCGATTCGCTGAGTACCGGCCAGCTCGTGCAGATCGCGCCGGCTACGCATAGCTGAGCGCCAGTCATCGAAAGGATGAGCCGAATGTCTCCCCTATCTCTTCCACGGCCGTTGTTGCGCCGGTCGATTGTGGCCACGCTGATCGGCGCGCTGCTGAGCGCCTGTTCGACTTTGCCACCGTACCAGCGCCCCACCGCCGAAATCCCCGCGCAGTACGCAGGCGCGGCGCCTGGTTGGGCCCAGGCGGCGCCTGCCGACGCGGCGCCGCGCGGCCCCTGGTGGACCCTCTTCAACGATCCGGTGCTCAACCAACTCGAAGCGCGCATCGACGTCTCGAACCAGACCGTGCGCAAGGCGGTCGCGCAGGTTCAGCAAGCGCGTTCGATGGTGGATTATCAGCGCGCCGGCTTTTTTCCGACCATCACAGCCGGCGTCGCACAGAACCGCTCGCGTACTTCGCAGAACGTCGAATTCAGGGCGCTTGCGGGCAAAACCGTGCCGGATTACTCGACCGGCGTGTCGGCGAGCTGGGAGCCGGATCTGTTCGGCCGCGTGCGCGATAGCGTGACCGGTGCGAAGGCCGATGCTGAGGCGAGCGAAGCAGACCTCGAAGCCGTGCGCCTGTCGATGAGCGCCGATCTCGCCGTCGACTATTTCTCGCTGCGCTCGCTCGACACGCAAAAGAAGCTGCTCGACGACAGCGTGACCGCCTACGCTGCCGCCTTGAAGCTGCTGCAGCAGCAACTGAAAGACGGCGCGATCGATGCCTCAGCGGTCGCTCAGGCCACCACCCAGCTCGAAGCGACGCGCACGCAGGACACCGACATCGACGTGACGCGTGCGCAGATGCAGCACGCGATTGCCACGCTGATCGGCGAGCCGGCCTCCACCTTCACGCTGCCGCCGAACGGCTCGGCTGCGGCACCGCCGGCGATTCCCGTCGGCGTGCCGTCGCAACTGCTCGAACGGCGTCCCGACATTGCCGCCGCCGAACGGCGCGTGGCGTCGGCGAATGCACAGATCGGCGAGGCGCACGCGGCCTTCTTCCCCGATCTGGTACTGTCGGCGAGCGCTGGGTTGGAGAGCACCTTCTTCGCGCCGTGGCTTAGTGCGCCGAGTTTGTTCTGGTCACTCGGCCCGCAACTGGTCGGCACGTTGTTCGATGGCGGCAAGCGCACGGCCAGCCTGCATGGCGCGACGGCGCAGTACGACGGCGCGGTGGCGGATTACCGGCAATCGGTGCTGGTGGCCTTCCAGCAGGTCGAAGACAATCTGTCCGCCTTGCATTCGCTCGCTGACGAAGCCGCCAGCCAGCAGCGCGCGACCACGGCCGCGGAGCTGTCATTGCGGCTCACTACAAACCGCTTCAACGCGGGTGCCGTCAGTTATCTCGACGTAGTGACCGCGCAGACGATCGCGCTGACGAACGAACGCACCGCGGATCAGATTGCGGCACGGCAGTTGGAATCGAGCGTGTTGTTGTTGAAGGCGCTGGGTGGGACGTGGCATAGCCAGGGTGATGGTGCGGCGACGCCGGTTGTGGCGGCCGCTCAGGCAACCCCTAAACCCGCCGGAACGTAAGCACGAACCGCGTGCTCTGCGCGTCGCTCTCCGCATGCACCGTGCCGCCGTGCAACTCCATGATCGTGCGGACGATGGCAAGCCCGAGCCCCGTCGAACCCGTGGACCCTTGCGACATGCCGGACGACGGCAAGGCACTGCGCGACGGATCGACGCGATAGAAACGGTCGAAAATCCGTTCGAGGTGCTCGGCGGCGATCGGTTGCCCCTGGTTCGACACGGTGACGCGCACCGCGTCGGTCGATGCGCGAACATCGAGGGCGATCTCGCCGCCGCGTGGCGTATAGCGGATCGCGTTGGCCAGCAGATTGCTGACGGCGCGACGAAACAGTTCGAGATCCGCCGTCAGCGTCGCAGCACCGGTGACCTGCACCCTGACATTCGCATCGTCTGCGATGCCCTCGAAGTATTCAGCGATCCGCGTTAGTTCCTGCCCCGCCTCGAACGCGCGCATATGTTTGACGAACTGCGGATGCTCAGCGCGCGCAAGAAACAGCACGTTTTCGATCATTCGCGAGAGGCGGTCGCACTCTTCCAGATTCGATGCGAGCAGCGCCTCATATTCGTCGGCGGAGCGTGGCCGGGCAAGTGCGACTTCGGCGGCGCCGCGCATGTTGCTAATCGGTGTGCGCATATCGTGTGCAAGGTCGGCCGTGAAACGCGACAGACGCTGAAAGCCGTGATCGACGCGTTCGAGCATGGCATTGAGCGCATTCACCAGTGCTTCGAGTTCGCTCGGCACGCGCGCTACCTTGATCCGAGTATTCAGGCGATTGACCGTGACGAGGCCCGCACTCGCCGCGATATCGCGCAAGGGCCGCAAAGCGGCGCGAATCAGCAGGTAGCTCAGCAGCATCGCCAGAATCACGCCGGCTGCGCCGGCCAGGTCGAGCTTGTCGCGATAGCGGTCGAGCAGTCGCCAGCGGTCGCTCATGTTGCGCGCGATCAACACCGTCGCCGTGTCGCCGTCGTGCAGCCGCGCGTCCGCGAGGATGCCGCGGATCGGTGCGCCGTTGCGGCCGGTCCAGTTGCCGATATCCACGTCGGTGATACGCGCCGCAGCGGGAATGCGCGTGAGCGGCGGCAGCGCGGCGATCGTCTCGACGCCGCCCGCTTCAGCGGTTTCGCGGGGATCATGGAGATCGCTTGTGTCGGTTGTGTCGCTTGCCTCGCCTGCTTCGCCCGTTTCGCTTGCCCCATTGAGTGCAATGGAAGGATTCGGCGCATTAGATACTGCAGAAGCAGCGCTGCTGGCCGCGCTACCCTGCGTCGCGAAAGTCTCCCCGGCGTTGTGCTCGATCGCCATACGTCCATCGGGACCGAACACCTCCATCGACATCGCTTCATTGCCCAGCACGATGCTGGTCAACCGGTCGCCATGTTCGCGAATCCCATTCGACGTATCGAGCTCCTCGGCGAGCCGCCGCGCATGACGTGCGGCAAGCACGATGTCGAGGTCGTCCTGCGCCTTGATCTGTTTCTCCAGCGCGAGGTACAGAAAACTTCCAACGAGCACGAACACCGCAAGCGTGGTGACACCGAAGGCAAGCGCGAGTGTCGCGGCGAGCGATCGGCTGCGCATCAGGCGGCGTCCTTCACTTCGAGCACATAGCCGACGCCGCGCACCGTATGAATCAGCTTGACGGGAAAGTTATCGTCGATCTTGGTACGCAGCCGGCGGATCGCGACTTCGACGACATTGGTGTCGCTGTCGAAATTCATATCCCACACATACGATGCAATCTGCGTGCGGCTCAGCACTTCGCCCTGGCGGCGCGCAAGCAGCTGCAGCAGCGAAAACTCGCGTGGCGTGAGATCGATACGCACACCGCCTCGTTTCACGCGCCGGCGATTGACGTCCATTTCCAGATCGCCCACCTTGATCAGTTCGCTTTCGCGCGGCGGCCCCCGGCGCGCCAGCGTGCGCACCCGGGCCAGCAATTCGACGAAGGCGAAGGGCTTGACGAGGTAATCGTCCGCGCCGAGTTCGAGGCCGCGCACGCGATCGTCGACGTCGTCGCGGGCGGTGAGAAACAGCACCGGCGTGGTACGCGTGCTACGCAAGGTCTTGACGATGGTCCAGCCGTCCATGCCGGGCAGCATCACGTCGAGCACGATCACGTCGTATTCTTCTTCCTGCGCGAGGAGCAGCCCTTGCGGGCCGTCGTTCGCGACATCGACCGCGTAGCCGGATTCTTCGAGGCCTTTCTTCAGATAAGCCGCTGTTTTGAGCTCATCCTCAATCACCAGGATTCGCATGGGGAGTGCTCCGCTGTGCTTGACCCTTAAATCATACCGGTAAGCGGGGCGCGTGGTGATTACGATCCGGTAATGTTGGCTGTGGACGGCGCCGGCCATACCCGTTCGCACAACGGCAAATGGCCACTCCCGGCTCAAACTCGCTTCGTTCCTACTCGACGTTATCTGTCACATCCGTCATTCGAACCATATGCGGCTTGACGACGTCGTCTTCCTCGTCCGCGGCCGTGGGCGGATGAATCAGTGCTTCGAGCCGCGCCTTGGTAGCAAGAAATTCCGGCGACGTGGCCTGCGAATAATCACGCGGACGTGGCACCGGCACCTCGATCAATTCCTGCACCTCGCCGGGATTGGCCTTCAGCACCAGGATACGGTCGGCGAGAAAAATCGCTTCGTCCAGATCGTGCGTGATGAACAGCACCGTCACGTCGATGTTGCGCCAGATATCGAGCAAATGCGTCTGCATTTTCGCGCGGGTCTGCGCATCGAGCGCGCCGAACGGCTCGTCCATCAGCAGAATCCGCGGCCGGTTCGCGAGCGCGCGAGCAATCGCCACGCGCTGCTTCATCCCGCCGGACAATTGATGCGGATACGCGTTGGCGAACTTTGTCAGACCGACCAGATCGAGCCATTGCAGCGCGTCGCGCTCGGCGTGCATGCTGCTGTGGCCGTTCATCTTCAAACCGAACATGACGTTTTTCTTGACTGTCAGCCACGGAAACAGCGTGTAGCCCTGAAACACCATGCCGCGATCGGCGCCGGGCCCCTCTACCGGCTTGCCGTCGAGCAGCACGCTGCCGCTCGTCTGCCGCTCGAGGCCCGCGAGAATGCGGATCAGGGTCGACTTGCCGCAGCCCGACGGTCCGATCACGCAGACGAACTCGCGCCGGTGCGTTTTGAAGTTGATGCCGTTCAAGGCGGTGCACTCGCCCTGCGGGCTCTCGAAGCGCTTGTCGAGATCGCGAACTTCGAGAATGACCTCGCGCGCTTTCAGACGGTCGAAACGCTCACGCACCGCTTCGGACTGGATAAGGTACGACGGAATCGGTTGCGGATTTAACATGATTGAATCCTTGAATGCGGTGCAATGAGGTGCTGTGCGCTGCGATATATGGCGCGAGGCCGTGGCGCGATCGGTCCCGCTACGCTTTGAGCGTGCGATCCCACGGAAACAGCTTGCGGCCGACATAGGCCAGCACGAGATCGGTGCCGAGTCCGATAATCCCGATCATCATGATCGCCGCGTAGACGTTGTCGAAATGCTCATAACGCGCCTGTTGCGTGATGTACCACGTGATACCGGAGCTGGTGCCGACCAGTTCCGCCACGATCAGATACGTCCACGCCCAGCCGAGCAGGATGCGCTGGTCGCGGTACAGGTCGGGCAGGATGCCGGGAATCACCACGTGCGTGAGCAGCTTGAGTTTCTTCGTGCCGAGCGTCATCGCCGCTTCGAACAGGCCGTACTCCAGCTTGCGCGTCGTGTTCGCCACAATCAGCACCTGCTGGAACAGCGTGCCGATCACGATGATGGCGATCTTCGGACCATCGTAAATGCCGAGGATCGCCACCATCAGCGCACCGAACGCGGGCGCGGGCAAGTAGCGGAAGAACTCGAAAAACGGCTCCTGCAGCCGCGCGATCGCGCTGTAAGTCCCGCAGACGATGCCGATCGGCACGCCGATCACCGACGACAGCACAAAGCCCCAGAAAATCACCTGGATGCTGTGCCACAGACTTTGATGCAGCCATACGCCGTCGCGCGACGCGGGGGGCGTCGTGAACGCGGTATAGAACGCACGCAGCACTTCGTGGGGCGCGGGCAGGTACACCGGGTTGACCGGCTCGCCCGTCGGCAACGCAGTGTGGCCGGCTTGCGCATGACTCAGTTCGTCGGCGAACACGTCCTTGTCGACCCGCATGCCGGGCTGGAAATAGTCGACGCTGCCCGGACTTTCGATCAACACCTGCGGATGCCAGACAAACGGCACGTAGCTGACAATGCACCATACGAGAACCGGCAACAAAAACGAGCCGAGGCCCAATAGCCACTTGCCGCGTGCCGAGAGTTCGCGGCGCACTGCGAACCAGTCGCTTCTGTTAATGACGGTCATGGGATTCTCCGGGGCAGCGTTCGGTGTCGGAACTCGATCCGCCTGACGCGCGGCGCGACTGCAGCGCCACAATCGACATCAATTCGAACAGTTCGTCGGGTCGCTTCTCATGTTGCTTCATTTGCACGTCGCCTCCTCTGTGGTCCCGGCCGCCACGTCGGCACGCAGCACCATCAAGCGCTGACCCGCGACGACCGCCGCGCCGGCCGCACAATCGATCGTTTCGATCACACCGTCTTCGGTGACGGCAACGGACACTTCCATCTTCATCGATTCGACGATGGCCACCACCTGCCCTTCGCTCACGCGCTCGCCTTCGCTGACAAGCAGTTTCCATACGCTGCCCGAGACATCGGCGACGACGCTCTGCTGGCCTGCCGCCAGCGCGTCGTCCGCCCCGTTGCCGGTAGCCGAACCCGCGTCGCTGCCCGGCTCGCCGACATACTCGGCGTGCCCCGCGGCATTCCAGCGTTCGCGCTCTTCGTCGAACGCGGCCTGTTGCAAGCGTTTGAAGGCGGAGATCGATTCGGCTTCGTTCTGCAGGAAGCGGTTGTACGCGCCAAGGTCGAATACCGACTCCTCGATCTTCAGCCCAGCGCGCCCCGCGATGAAGTCGGCGCGCAACTCGGCCAGCTCGGCTTCGCTGACTTCGTAGAAGCGGATCTCGTCAAAAAACCGCAGCAGCCACGGCTTGCCGGCTTCGAATTCGCGCGTGGTGCGATAGCGGTTCCACATCTGCACGGTGCGGCCGACAAACTGATAGCCGCCCGGCCCTTCCATGCCATACACGCACAGATAGGCACCGCCGATTCCCACCGCATTCTCCGGCGTCCAGGTGCGCGCCGGGTTGTATTTGGTCGTGACGAGCCGGTGACGCGGATCGAGCGGCGTCGCCACCGGCGCGCCGAGATAGACGTCGCCGAGACCCATCACGAGATAACGCGCATCGAACACGATGCGCTTCACGTCGTCGATGCTATCCAGACCGTTGATGCGGCGAATGAACTCGATATTGCTCGGACACCACGGCGCATCGGGCCGCACCGACTGCATGTAGCGTTCGATCGCGATCCGCGTCGACGGATCGTCCCATGACAGCGGCAGATGCACGATGCGGTTCGGCACGCGCATATCGTCGACGGCAGGCAATTCGCGCTCGGCCTGCTGCAGATGCGCGAGCAAGGTGTCGTGCGACAGCGTGCGCGGATCGAAATGCACCTGCAGTGAACGGATGCCCGGCGTGAGATCGACGATGCCGGGCAGCCGGTGTGCATCGAGCCAGTTCATCAGCGCATGCACGCGAAAGCGCAGGTTCAGGTCCAGCATGAGCGGGCCGTATTCGACCAGCACATTCTGATCGCCGGAGCGGCGGTAGACCACGCCTGTGCCCTCACCGGCTGATGGATCGCTGTAGAGAATGCAGTCGTGAGCGTCGAGGTTTATCGTTGCGGTGGTTGCCGTAAGTGCAGCCGACGCCATCAACGACGCTTGCGCACACACCGATTCGAACCGCACCGTATCCCCCGGCCGCAGTTGCCCGAGCTTCCACAACTCGTCGCCCACCACGGTCACCGGACAGACGAAACCCCCGAGGCTCGGACCGTCCGGGCCGAGAATCACCGGCATGTCGCCGGTGAAATCGACCGCCCCGACCGCGTACGCGTTGTCGTGAATATTCGACGGATGCAGCCCGGCCTCGCCGCCGTCCGTGCGCGCCCATTGCGGCTTCGGGCCGATCAGTCGTACCCCTGTGCGGCTGGAGTTGTAGTGAACCGTCCAGCGCGTGCCGTACAGCATCGCGATGTCATCGGGCGTGAAGAAGTCCGGCGCACCGTGGGGACCGTCGAGCACGCCGAGGGTCCAGTCGTGCGTCAGCGCCGGTACGCGCGCCGGATCGAGTTGCGCGCCCGCTTCGCCGCGGCCTGCGTCGGCGGCAAGATGCAGCACGTCGCCCTTGCGCAAGGCGCGCCCCGCGTGGCCACCGAACTGGCCCAGCGTGAAGGTGGCCTTGCTGCCCAGATAATCCGGCACCTGCAGGCCGCCTTTGAGCGCGAGACAGGCACGCATGCCCGCGCCAGTCACGCCACCGAGCTTGAGCACCGAACCCGCCGGTGCCCGCGTGACCTGCCAGAGCGTGACCGGCTGGCCGTCGAGTGTGGCGGCGAGCGGCGCGCCGCCCAGAACGAACAGCGTCGCGGTGTTGAAGCGCAGCGTCGCGCCGACCATGGCGCATTCGAGTCCCGCCGCGTCGGCCGGATTGCCGAGCAGTTCGTTGGCGAGCCGGAACGACAGATCGTCCATCGGACCGGACGGCGGCACGCCGATGTCCCAGTAGCCGACCCGTCCCGGCGTTTGCTGCACGGTGGTCTGCACGCCGCCGTCGAGCACGTCGATGGTGTGCGGCGCGAACATGAAGCGCGTGAGGAAGGCGGTGGTTTGCTCGCCGCGTGCGAAGGTCGCCGAACCGGCGATGGCGCGCAGATAGTCGAGGTTCGTCTCGATGCCGTAAAGCTGTGTTTGCGCCAAGGCCGCGCGCATGGCGGCGAGCGCGGCATCGCGTGTTGCGCCTTTGACGACGATCTTCGCGAGCAGCGGGTCGTAGAACGCGCTGACTTCGGTGCCTGCATCGACCCAGGTGTCGACCCGCGCATCGGCGGCGAAAGCGACGTGGGTCAGCACGCCCGCGCTCGGCTGAAACTGCTTGTGCGGATCTTCAGCGTACAAGCGGACCTGGATACTCGCACCGCTCGGCGTCGGAACCAGCGTGTCGAGCGGCGCAAGCGCGCCCTCAGCCTGACGAATCATCCACTCGACCAGATCGACACCCGTCACCTCCTCCGTGACGCAATGTTCGACCTGCAGCCGCGTGTTCACTTCGAGGAAATAGAAGCGCCGCGTGTCGGCGTCGAATACGAACTCGACCGTACCGGCGGATTCGTACTTCACGGCCTGCGCGAGACGCACGGCACTTGCATGCAATGCCGTGCGTTCCGCTTGTGTCAGACCCGGCGCGGGCGTCTCCTCGATCACCTTCTGATTGCGCCGCTGCACCGAGCAGTCGCGTTCGCCGAGCGCGATCACGCCGCCCCGGCCGTCGCCGAAAATCTGCACTTCGATATGGCGCGCGTTCTCGACGAATTTCTCGATGTAGACACCCGCGTTCGCGAAGTTGGCCTCGCCAAGCCGCGCAACCGATGCGAACACGCTCTCCAGTTGCGCCGCATCGCGGCATAGCGACATGCCGATGCCGCCGCCGCCAGCGGTGCTTTTCAGCATCACGGGGTAGCCGATCGATTTGGCCTCGCTTAACGCGGTGGTCACGTCAGGCAGCAAGCCGGTGCCCGGTAGCAACGTCACGTCGTTGGCTCGCGCCAGGTCGCGTGCCGTGTGCTTCAGGCCGAATTCGCGCATCTGCTCGGGGCGCGGCCCGATGAAGCGGATGCTCGCGTCTTCGCATGCCTGTGCGAAAGCCGCATTCTCCGAGAGAAAACCGTAGCCGGGATGCACGGCATTCGCGCCGGTCGCGCGCGCCGCCTCGAGAATCGCCGCGCTATTCAGATAGCTGGCGGCCGCCACCGCCGGACCGATGCAGATCGATTCGTCGGCGAGCATCACGTGCATGGCGTGGCGATCGGCCTCTGAATAGACCGCAACCGACGCAATGCCGAGGCGTTTGAGCGTGCGAATCACGCGGCAAGCAATTTCGCCACGATTGGCAATCAGGACTTTGTCGAACGTCATTGGGCGTCCCAGATGGTCAGCCGCACGGGAGTCGGGTTGTAGCCGTTGCACGGATTGTTCAGCTGCGGACAGTTCGAGATCAGTACCGTCACGTCCATCTCGGCGCGCATCTCGACGTATTTACCCGGTGCGGAGATGCCGTCTTCGAAGGTCAGCTTGCCGAGGGGTGTCACCGGCACATTCATGAAAAAGTTGATATTGCTGACGATGTCGCGCTTGGTGAGCTGCGTACCCACGCCGCACGTGCAATGCGTAAGCGCATGCAGGAAACTGTCGCGGCAGCTGTGCATATAGCGTTTGTCGAGCGCGTAACGCACCGTGTTGCTCTCGGCGGCGCAGGCTCCGCCGAGCGTGTCGTGACGCCCGCAGGTGTCCGCGACGATGGTCAGCATCGGCTTGCCTAAGTTCGACATCAGCACGCTGCCTGCGGACAGATAGAGATTGCGTTGCGCGCGGATCGTGTCCTGCGCGCTGTAACGTTCGAGCGGATCGGCGCTGTTGTAGAACAGCGTGTCGACGGCCTGATTGCCTTCCAGGTCGAGAATGCGGAACAGCTGGCCGCGTTTGATTTCATGCAGCCACGGCTCGCCGGACGGCAGCGTAAGGTCGTAGGCCGCGTGACGGATGTCGAGTTTGCTTTCGATGATAGGCATCGCGGGTCTCCTTAAACGAACAGACGATCGGTGTTGACGAAGCCGCGCCCGTTCTCAGGGCAGGCGGAGCGGCAAGGATCGTCGGCCGGTACGGAGGCGTCGGTGGCGTACGCGCGGTACGCGATCAGCTTGACGGGTCCCGGTTCGTATTCGGAGGAACGGTTCAGCGGATGCGGTGCGCTCGAAAACGCGGCGAGCGTGTCCATTTCGAAACGCAGATCGAAGGCGGCGCCGGCAGCGGAATGTCCCGCTACGAAGTTGAGCGAGCCATCTTCACCGATCGCGAGCTTGCTGAAAAAGTTGATATTGGCGACGAGATCGCGCGTGCCCAAGCCGTGTTTCGCCAGCTCGAGCAACAGGCTGTCGCGGCCGTTGCGGACCATCGCATTGCGATGTTGCTGATAGCGGGCCGCGCCGTATTTGTCGGCGAACAGTTCGGCGTCGCCGAGGCCGCCTAGCGGATCGTGCCAGCCGAGCGTATCGGCGGTAATCGACGCCATGACGCGGCCCATATCCGAATAGAGCACGTGACCGCGCGTCAGATGCGCGGTGTGCTGCGCCTTCAACGTATCGGCCATGTTGTAGCGTTCGAGCGGTTCGTCGTGCCGGTAGAACACGGCAGCCAGATTGGCGCCGCCCTCGGGATCGACGATGCGCAGCGCCATGCCACGGCGCAGCACGCCGGACCAATGCGTGCCGGCAGGAATCACTGTTTCCCACAACACATGCGGGATCGGTGCGAGATCGACTGAGGTTTGCGTCGACATGGAGGCTCCAGGTATCGGTTGGGAAAAAGCATGAGAGGGCGATTGACCGACATCGCGACCTCCCGGGCTTTTATCCCTCCGTGGAGCCTCGCCGGCGCCTTGAAAGAAGGTGAACGGCAAGACCGGATTGCTCTCGGACCAGACATCGTGTTCGCGCTTTAAAGCCTTCTGGAAGCCTCTAAAGCGGTACGACCGGAACCCTAGCGATCCTGAAGATGATGCAAATTACTTCGCACCTCTCGCTTTACAGCTAAGCGAGTTGCGTGCCAGCGGTATGTTGCCGGGGCTGCAGGCGCAGCGTGGCAAGGGATTGAATGTTATCGGCGGCAGAAGGCGACGGCCGGTGGTGCGTCGGATTGATGGTGCACGCACCACGGCTGAGGGCGAATCAGCACCACTTGAAGGCGTGAAGCACCATGATTGGGCCGCGCGCTCACGTGCCTGACGGCGTGTAGGCGCTCTGCACGATGGCACGGTGTGTGCAAGTTATTGCGCCACACTCATCCTTCCCTCATCCGACCATGCTCACGCTTGCCACGCTTCGCCGCACGCTCTACACGCTGATGTCGGCGCGTTTCATCGAACTGCAAAAGCAACGGCGCCGCTCGTAGACGAAACGGCGCGGTGGTCGAGAACCTGTCTCTTGCAAGCGCGTTCCGGTCAGATGACCGGCACTGAACGCGCTCCCGGGGCGGCCACACGTAGGGCCTCAATAAGTGCCATTGGTCAGGCAACGTCCTGCTCGGTGCCCGCATAGCGGGCCTGCTGCCCAAAGCTCGCCAACCCCTTCGAGCCCTCCGGCAACGCCAGCTCGCCGCGTTCGAGCCGCTGCTTCAAATAAGTAAAGCTCTGCGCCGTCTGCGCGAACAGATGATCGCCCGCCGAAACTGGCGGGTATTTCGCCACCGCCTCGGGTGTCGCAAACTGCGGCAGTGGCGCGACCACGGTGTGGTAGTCGCAGGCGAAGAAGAGCGGAAACGAGTAGCGCTCTTCCCTCACCTTGCGCACGCGATGTGACGTCGCCACGTACGTGCCGCCCGTCCACACCTCCAGCATGTCGCCGATGTTCACGACGAACGCGTTGTCGACCGGCGGCGCGTCGATCCACTCGCCTTCGCCGTTCATCACTTCGAGGCCGGGGGCCGTCGGCAGCAGGATCGTGAAGCACTCGTAGTCGGTATGCGCGCCAATGCCCGGCCGGTCTTCCGCGGACGGATCGAGTGGATAATGAAGCAGGCGTAGCTGACTCGGCGGCTTCTGCAAATACCTGTCGAAATGCGTCTCGGGCAAGCCGAGTGCAAGCGAGAAGCCACGGAACAACGTGCGGCCGAGCGTGAACGCCGCCTCGTAATAGCCGCCGACTGCATCACGAAAACCCGGCTGGTCGGGCCACATATTCGGCCCAAGCATCGGCGTGCCGGCCTGGACATCCGGGTCGTCGGGCGGCAGCTCCCGGCCCGTGTCGAAGCCTTCCTTTCTGTCGCGCTTGCCGCCTGCGAAAACCTCTTCGCCTTCGGGTACATAGCCACGGTGCGCGCTCGATTTGCCGATGTAGTAGCGCATTTTCCAGTCATCGGGGGCGGCGAAGAACTGCTTGGCCTGTTCTATGAGCGCAGCTTGCTGTGAGCGCGAGATCTGATGACCGGTGACGTAGAAAAATCCTGCGTCACGCGCCGCACGGTCGAGTTCCTGGGCAGTTGCAAGACGCTGGTCGGGATCAGCGCTAAAAAGGCCGCTGACATCGACAACGGGCAAGCGGTCGAAACGGGTGTGGGATTGGCTCATGAGCTTGGCTTATACGTGCTGCGGTTCGGTGGGCGATTGAGTCGGCGAATGAGTCGACGAATGCGTTTGCGCCGACAGGTTCGTTTGCGATCCGGATTGCAGGCCGCCACGCGCCTCGCGTCCGGCAAGAAACGCCGCGATGTGACGTCGCTCTTCGCGCCCCATCCACGTGTTGATCTCCCACAGATCGGCCACCGGCGCATTCGTGAACGGCAGGGTGTGCAGATAGCCGTCGGGGCCGAACTCGGGTGTCATGGTTGTATTGGTGTAGCCCCTGTCGATCTGCGCGCTCCACAGCGCCTCCCAGATCCGCTGGTGCGAGGCGAGACAGTCCGCATACTCGGGCGCAGCCGGATGCGGAACCTGCGGACCTTGCGGATAGCCAACACGTCCGTGCAGATGATGCGCATGCGGTGCAAGTTCGAGAATCGTGTCCCACTCGCCGTCGAGCAGACGCTCGCACACCGACACCCAATGGCTGAAATCGCAAGTCAGCTTGAGGTCCGGCACGGCACGCGCGACGTCGCGGGTAATCCACGGGTTGTAGAACGAGCGGCCGCGATGCGTCTCGAAGCTGCAGGTCACCTCGTGCTTCGCAGCGATCTCCACCGCCCGAGCAAAAAAATCCACCTGAGTGGCGGCCGGCCATGCGTCGCAGCCCGCCATCACATTGAAAAAGCGTGGCTTGAGCGGCTTGCCCCACACGATCTTTTCCTCGAAGTCGCGCAGGTGGTCCGCCGGTGTCGCAGACCGCTCCGGCACATAACTGCCCGCCGTCGTAATTTCCGCAATGAACTCGAGACGTTCATCCGCGATTGCCCGCGCAAAAGCTTCTCGCTCATCCCTACCCGCCGGAACGGGCGCTTCGATTCCATCGAAGCCGGCGGCGCGCACCAGCGGTGCGGCATCGCGCGGACCGCCATCGAATCCCCAGAACGTCTTGAATAGTTCGAATTTCATCGCCTCTCCAATTACATGCAAAATTGCATGTAATGGTACACACGAAATTCCTTCGCCAATAAAATATCTCGACCTCGCCATACATAATTCTGGCGCGCCCGATTTCCGGCGCGATTAGCACTTAAACTGTGCACCCCTCCTCCTCGTGGTGAATCGATGAAGAAGAAACTTGCGCGTCACAAGGGGCAAGCCGTCGCGCGCGCCATTCTCGACATGGACTGGCAGTGGTCCTCGCATTTCGGCGACCTGGGGCTGAACGACCTCAACTACAGCGATCTGTTTTGCCGGATGTGGGTCGAGCCGGAGGATGACTTCGCCAAGACGGCACTCTACGAGTTCATGCCTGGCGTGAGCCGCCGCACCGCGGTTCGCTACGTACAGGAGCTGATCGACGTCGGCTGGCTGCTTGAGACGAGTTCTGAAGCGGATCGCCGCATCAAACGGGTCAGCCTCGCGGCCTCGATCGAGGAACGCCTAGAGCAGTTTCTCGCCTATGTGCATCAGCGTTTTGCCACCTTGGATTGAGCTTTTGACGCCATGTCTGCGTTGAAGCATTCGCATAACAAGCGTCTCGAGGCATCGCCCAGTCCAACTGGCATATTTCTCGCTAGATTAATCGCCGAGAGGTGCGGCAGTGTCGCATCTTAGGGATGCTAGGGTTCCGGTTCGCGAGAATGTCTGGTCCGAGAGCAGCCCGGTGCACCGGTTCGTTCGATTCGGGCTTGATCCGGGAACGAGCTGGGCGCACTACACGGCGGGACAAAAGCCCGGGAGATTGGCGATAGCGATGCCTATCGTGCCTCTCCGTGGCCGGCGTTTGTCTCCCGCAGTTTTCGCGCAGTGTCCGTACCGTTCGGATTCTCGCGGGAACCGGTCATGTTGTTTTATCGCGCAGTCGCCGCGCGATCCAACTCAACAATCGCAATTGACCGGTCTCCTGGAGAAAACGATGAAACGCTTCGAATCCGCCCGTACGTCCCTTACCTTACTGAGCAGCCTTGCCTCGTCGCGCCATGTGCGTGGCGCGCTCGCCGACGTTGCCTCCGCGGTCGCCATCGGCTTCGCCGCCGCGCCTGCACAAGCGGCCACGCCGCTCGCAATCGGCTATAGCGACTGGCCCGGCTTCGTCGCGTTCCAGATTGCCATCGACAAAGGCTGGTTCAAGGAAGCCGGCGTGGATGTCAATTTCCAGTGGTTCGACTACTCGGCCTCGCTCGATGCGTTCTCCGCCGGCAAGCTCGACGCGGTCGGCGCGACCAACGGCGATGCGCTGGTCACCGGCGCAAGCGGCGCCAAAAACGTGATGATCCTCCTGACCGACTACTCGAGCGGAAACGACATGATCGTGGCCAAGCCGCCCATTCGCACCGTGGCTGGACTCAAGGGCAAGAAGGTCGGTGTCGAAATGGGTCTGGTCGATCACCTGCTGCTGGACACGGCGCTCGAAAAACATGCGCTCAAGGAATCGGACATCACGCTCGTCAACGCGAAGACGAACGAGTTGCCGCAAGTGCTGGCGTCGTCCGGCGACGTCGCCGCGGTCGGCGCATGGCAACCGAACGCGGGCGAGGCCCTCAAGCGCGTGCCCGGCTCACGTCCCATCTTCACCTCAGCCGATGCGCCGGGTCTGATCTACGACGCAATCACGGTCAATCCGGTCAGTCTGCAGTCGCGCAAGGCCGACTGGGCCAAGGTGATCAAGGTCTGGTATCGCTGCGTGGCCTACATCAACGATCCGAAGACGCAACCGGATGCCGTCAAGATCATGTCCGCGCGCGTCGGCCTGACGCCGGCCCAGTATCTGCCGTTGCTGAAAGGCACGCACCTGCTCGACGCGACGGCGGCGAGGAAGGCCTTCGTCAAGGGTGACGGGCTGGATTCGGTGTACGGTTCGAGCGTGAACGCGGACAAGTTCAATGTACGCAATGCGGTCTACAAGCAATCGCAGAACGTGAGCGCCTATCTCGATCCGGCGCTGACCAATGCGCCGTAAGTAGCGCTGGCCGGGCGTCTATAGCTATACACGGTAATATGGGGGCAGCACGCTCCGTCGCTGCTCACATGCGATTCATTGCGGCGCCGGAGGACGGCCACAAGGAGGCAATCGTGTATAAAAACCGGTCTCGCTATCACGCCCTGCTCGCGCTGGCGCCCGTACTGGCGCTGCTTTTGTCGCTTCTGTTGCTGGCCCAGCCGCGACCCGTGTTAGCCAGCGAAGACAGCGCCAACGGCAGCGCGGAAGCCGCGGGCCAGCGCGCCCGCTTTGCCAAAGAATTCTGCGGAGGCTCCGAGCAGGACGTGGTCGAATACAAGGAAAAACTCAGAAAGGTCCTCACCGAAGCCAGCCAGTTCGATACGCGCTGGCAGGCGGGCTGGCAGCGCGGGGATAGCGATGCGATCCAGATGCGCTCGCTGCAACTTAACTCCCCGTCGGAATTCGCAGTGCGGGTCAAAAGCAACTGCGACCGCATCAAATGGCAGGCCGACAACCTGCTGCGAGCACGCCCGCCAAAGTAGCCCGGCGCCCGAAGCTGTTATTCTTCCCTCTCTCCGGCCATCACCTGGTCGCCTGCCGCCTCCGGGCGGCATCCCAAGCGGCGCGCTCACGCGCCCGGCATCAGCGAGACAGGAATTTGCATGTTCGGTTTTTTGCGTGGCTATTTTTCCAACGACCTGGCAATCGACCTCGGCACGTCGAACACGCTGATCTATATGCGTGGCAAGGGCATCGTGCTGGACGAACCCTCGGTGGTCTCGATTCGTCAGGAAGGCGGCCCGAACGGTAAGAAGATCATTCTGGCCGTCGGCAAGGAAGCGAAACAGATGCTCGGCAAGGTGCCGGGCAATATCGAGGCGATCCGCCCGATGAAGGACGGCGTGATCGCCGACTTCAACATCACCCAGCAGATGATCAAGCGCTTCATCCAGATGGCGCACGAGTCGCGGATGTTCGCGCCGTCGCCGCGCATCATCATCTGCGTGCCGTGCGGTTCGACCCAGGTCGAGCGCCGCGCGATCAAGGAAGCCGCGCATAGCGCGGGCGCCTCGCAGGTCTATCTGATCGAAGAACCGATGGCGGCGGCGACCGGCGCCGGCCTGCCTGTGTCGGAGGCGACCGGCTCGATGGTGGTCGATATCGGTGGCGGCACAACCGAAGTGGGCGTGATCTCGCTCGGCGGTGTCGTCTATAAAGGTTCGGTGCGCGTGGGTGGCGACAAGTTCGACGATGCGATCGTCAACTACATTCGCCGCAACTACGGCATGCTGATCGGCGAGCAGACCGCCGAGGCCATCAAGAAGGAAATCGGCTCCGCGTTTCCGGGCTCCGAAGTCAAGGAGATGGAAGTCAAGGGCCGCAATATGTCCGAAGGCATTCCGCGCAGCTTCACGGTGTCCAGCAACGAGATTCTCGAAGCGCTCACCGATCCGCTGAACCAGATCGTCTCGGCGGTGAAGATCGCGCTGGAACAAACGCCGCCGGAACTGGGCGCCGACATCGCCGAGCGCGGCATCATGCTCGCGGGCGGCGGTGCGTTGCTGCGCGATCTCGACCGCCTGCTCGCGGAAGAAACCGGCCTGCCGGTGTTTGTCGCCGAAGCGCCGTTGACCTGTGTGGTGCGCGGTTCGGGGATGGCGCTTGAGCGGATGGACAAGTTCGGCGGCGCTTTCTCGTACGAGTAAGCCCAGCGCGTGAACGCTGGCTTATGAGGCCGTTTTTCCGCCGTTGATCCGGATGATTTCGCCAGTGATAAAGCTCGCCTTGTCAGACGCGACGAACACGATGGCGTCGGCTATCTCTTCGGGCGATTCTTTGCCGTAGCTATTAGATCTGCAGATTCTGGCTGACATAGTCGATAAAGACGCGCAGCTTCGGCGATGCGTAACGGCTTGCCGGCCACAAGATCCAGAAGGTGACGGTCTGGTCCAGAAAATCGTCGAGCACGATCTGTAACGCGCCGCTCGCCAGCGCGTCGCGCACGAGGAAGGTCGGCACGAAGGCAAGCCCCTTGTTCTGAAGCGCCAGAAATCCCAGCACTTCAATCGTGTTGGCGACGAAGGTTTGCGGCAACTCCGGCTCCGCTTCCGACGCGGCAAGCTGAAACGGCCAGCGTTCCAGTTTGCCGCTGGCGGGGAATTTATGCAGCAGACAGGCATGCTGCACGAGTTCGGAAGGATGTGCAGGTACGCCGTGCTGCTTGAGATAGCCGGGTGAAGCGACCAGCACCTGCCCGCAGGAGCCGAGGCGCCGCGACACCAGCCTCGAATCGTGCTGCTCACCCGTGCGTATCACCGCGTCGAAGCCTTCTTCGATGATGTCCACCATGCGATCGGAGAGATCGACCTCGAGTTCGATGTCCGGGTATTGCAGCATGAAGCCGTCCAGCGCCGGCATGATCAGCTCAGACAGTTGCGGCGTGCTGATCCTCAGTCTGCCGCGCGGACTGCCGGCGGCGTCGGACAGTTCGGCTTCCGCCGCTTCGAGTTCGCCGAGGATGCGCCGGCATCGTTCCAGGAACAACGCCCCTTCGGCCGTCAGCGTGATGCTGCGCGTGCTGCGGTGAAAGAGCCGCACGCCGAGGCGCACCTCGGTGCGCGCAACACTTTTGCCGACCGCCGAAGACGATACGCCAAGTAGCCGGCCCGCCTCGGTAAAACTGCGCGTTTCCGCCGCCTGCACAAACACCGAAATACCACTGAGGCTGTCCATTGCCGCTTCCCGAGGCCCAAGGCCGATTTGCGCCGGCCGGGCGACGCAGGCGAGCGTTGGAAACCCGGCTACGACTCGATTGCGGACTTTAATGTCCGATATATTCGGAACCTTAGCCTATTTTTCTTATCCCCGTTCGTCCATACACTGCTCCTCAAGGTCGAAAGCCCGCTGTTGATTGAACGTCACCAGCCACTCAATCTCGAGGAAATCATGTCCAGGCTCCATTCCGCAGTCAAAGTCTGTCCTTACCCGTTGTCCCATCGTGTCGTGCTGACGCCGCTCACCCGCATGCGTGCCGACGAAGGCGCCCGGCCCGGCCCGTTGATGGCCGAGTACTATGCGCAGCGCGCGTCGGAAGGCGGTTTCCTGATCGGTGAAGCCACGATCGCCGCACCCAATGGCAACGGCTACCTCGGCGCGCCGGGTCTCTACGACGATAGCCAGATCGCCGGCTGGAAGCAGGTGACGGACGCCGTGCACGCCAAAGGCGGCCGCATCTTCCTGCAGCTGTATCACGCCGGTCGCCAGTCCAACAGCCAGTTGCAGCCAGGCGGCGCGGAGCCGGTGGCGCCCTCCGCCGTGCCGCATGGCGGCGTTGCCTACACCGAAGCGGGCTGGATCCCAAACACACCGAGCCGCGCGCTGACCATCCCCGAGATCGCCGGGCTGGTGGAAAGCTTCCGTACTGCGGCGATCCGCGGCAAGGAAGCGGGTTTTGACGGTGTCGAACTGCACGCCGCCAATGGCTACCTGTTCGATCAGTTCCTGCAGGACGGCAGCAACAGGCGCACCGACATCTACGGCGGCTCGTTCGAAAACCGCGCCCGCTTCCTGATCGAAGCCACCCGGGCCGTCATCTCGGTGTGGGGGAGCGACCGCGTGGCCGTGCGCCTTGGCCCGAGCGGCAGTTTTGGCGATATGTCCGACAGCAATCCGGAAGGTCTCTTCAGCTACGTCGCACAGGAACTGACGACACTGAACCTGGCTTATCTGCACCTGATCGAGCCGCGCGTGCTGGGCAACGTCGACGACGACAGCAAGGATCCGAACCCGGTCGCCGCGCAACTGATCCGCCAGCACTACAAGGGCGTCATCATCGCCGCTGGCGGCTTCAAGGCCGCTACCGCCGAAGCCGTCCTTCAGGCAGGCGACGCCGACCTGGTCGCATTTGGCCGCGACTTCATCGCCAATCCGGATCTGCCCGAACGCCTGCGCCTTCAGTTGCCGCTGAACCCGTATGACCGCCCCACCTTCTTCGGCGGCACCGACGTCGGCTATACCGACTACCCGTTCTACAGCACCGAAACCACGGACGCTGTAGCAGCGTAAGCGGAGCACACGATGAACAGCACCACCCAGCCAACTTCCCTGGCGCCCCTTTACTGGCTGGCGTTAGGGACATTCGCGGTCGGCACCGAGAGTTTCATGATTGCCGGCCTGTTGCCCGACATTGCCATGGACCTGCATACCAGCATTGTCGCTACGGGCCAGCTCGTCACGGTGTTTGCCTTAGCCTACGCACTCAGCTCGCCGGTCCTGACGGCACTGACCGGCGCGTTCCATCGGCGCACGCTGATGATCCTGTCGCTCTCTGCCTTCACGGTGGCGAACCTCATCGCCTGGACTGCCCAGAACTATTGGGAATTGATGGCGGCCCGCATCCTGCTCGCCGCGGCCGCCGGTCTCTATGTGCCGGGCGCCAACGCGCTGGCCGGCGCCATTGCCGGCCCGGAGAGGCGCGGCACGGCGCTCGCCATCGTCAACGGCGGCATCACGATCGCGGTTGCTTTTGGTGTGCCGCTGGGCGCGTTCGTCGGTGACCGGCTTGGCTGGCGCATGACCTTTGCGGGCGTCGCCGCCCTGTCCGCTGCGGCTACCGCAGGTTTGCTGCTCGGCCTGCCGCGCAGCATCGGCGCAGGATTGCCGGTTGCCACGCTGCGCGAGCGTATTCAAGTCGCGCGTCAGCCGGTCATCCTGATGACCTTGCTCGTCACCACGCTTTGGGCGATGGGCGCGTATACGGTCTATACGTACCTGGCGCTGTTCGTTGCGAAGACCACGCCGTTGCACGGCGCACAAATCGGCTACGTGCTGTTCACCTGGGGCGTTGCGGCAGCGATCGGCGTGTTCATCGGCGGCAAGGCAGTGGATCGCCTCGGTCCTCGCCGCGTGATCATCCCCTGTCTGAGCGTGTCGATCCTCGCGTTCTCCCTCATGTCGGCGAGCGCGCACTGGCTGCCAGTGACGTTGGCGCTGGTCCCCGTCCTGATCGGCGTCGTGGCCTGGGGCGTTGCTCACTGGTCCTTCTACCCTGCCCAGCAAGCAGTACTGATCAATCTCGCCGGGTTGCGCGGCACGCCGATTGCCCTGTCACTGAACGCGTCGTTCATGTATCTGGGCTTTTCGCTCGGCGCCGCACTCGGTTCCCTGACCTTGAGTTTCACCTCGGTGAACAACCTGGGTTGGACCGCCGCTCTCTGCGAAGTCGCGGCGCTGATCCTGAGCGCCAGCATTGGCAAGCACCTGGTTCGGGTGCAAAACTGTGCGGTCACGGCCGCATAAGGTGAATTGAGGTCACTCAGGACACAAACGGCAACTTGCTATCGCGTGCGGCGGCCAGCATGGACAGCGTGATCTTGCGCACTTCCAGCTTGCTCTGCGTGATATGCGCGCGCAGCAGGATGATCGCTTCCGTCATCCGGTTGCGTTCGATCAGGGTCAGCATGGTGGAATGCTCGTCGTAGGTGGCGCTCGTGCGGTGCGGTTTCAGAAAGTCCAGTCGCCGCACGATGCGGATGCGCTCGGTCACTTCGTTATGCACGCGCAGCATCTCCGCGTTGCCCGTCGCCGCGACCAGTTGACGGTGGAAGTTCTCATCCATGCCGAACATTTTCACCGGGTCGCTCTCGCGCAGTTCGGGCTCGACACACCATATCGCCTTCAGCGCTTCCACGGCCGCATGCGCGACGTCGCCGCCCGCCCCCACGCGTTCGACGGCCGCCACTTCCAGCACGATGCGCAAATCGTAGAGCTGATCGAGCTGGTCGAAATTGATCGGCGAGACTTTCCAGCCGCGCCGGAAGCCGACTTCCAGATAGCCCTCGCGTTGCAAGCGAAACAGCCCATCGCGCATCGGCGTGCGCGACACACCATAGTGCTGCGCGATGCCGTTTTCCGAAAAACGGTCGCCGGGAAACAGGCGGAAGCTGAAGATATCGTTCTTCAGTTGCTGGTACACCTGCTCGGCCAGTGGATTGGCGGCGGCCGGCACGGCAGGCATGTCCTGCGTTCCCGCAGAGCCTGGCGTGTCAGGCTCCGCGGGGGTCTCGAGCAGATTCGTCGTATCGTCGTTCATTGATGCCACATTCCCTTTTTTCTTATTATCGGCGTTTCATGGCATCGCGATAAGGCTGACGTGCGCCGCGACGATCTTCCAGCCGTCGGCGGAACCGAGCCTCGCCCACGTCTGCATCTGACGGCCGATCAAAGGCGTCGCGTCGCTGGTGAATTCGGTGCTGACGGTGGCGAAGTCGGTGCCGAAGGTCGTTACCACGGTGCGATGCAATCTGCGCGACTTCGGCACTGGCGCGCAGGTCTCGCGCCATGCGCGGATCGCTTCGCCGCCATGCTGGATTTCGGCGATGCCGTAACGGACCGTCTCCGGCGTGTGCCAGAACAGCGCGTTCATCGCCGCGACGTCGTTGTCGACCAGCGCCCGCTCGTATTCGATAAACGCCGCCTGCACCTGGGCCACTACTTCGGGCTGATTCACTTCCATGCCGGGATCGTCTCGTCGAGTTTCGTCAATGAAGAAAACGGCGCGGTCCAGCCGACAATGCCGCCTTGCGAGCGCACCATGTCGAGCGTCGCCTGCTTGAACGCGGGGAAATAGCTGGCGGTCGCGTCTTCGATCAGCAGACTGTCGTAACCGCAATCGTTGGCTTCGCGCATCGAGGTCTGCACGCACACTTCGGTGGTCACGCCCGCGAACACCAGATGCGTAATGCTGCGCATAGCGAGCTCTTCGCCGAGCCGGGTGGCGTAGAACGCGCCCTTGCCGGGTTTGTCGATCACGAGTTCGCCGGCAAGCGGCGCGAGCGGCTCGATGATTGCATTGCCGGGCTCGCCGCGAATCAGGATGCGCCCCATCGGCCCGGCATCGCCGATGCGGGCATTGGGCGCACCTCTGAGCCGTTTCGCCTCCGGGCAGTCGGACAGATCCGCCGCGTGCGATTCACGCGTATGCACCACGAGCCATTGATGGCTGCGCGCGAAGGCCAGCAACGCCGCGACGGTCGGCACGATCTCTGCCAGCAGCGACACGTCGTTACCAAGCGATTCGCCGAAACCGCCCGGTTCGATGAAATCGCGTTGCATGTCGATCACGATCAGTGCGGTTTTCGTGGGGTCCAATGTGAAGGGACCCGGTTGGGCGTCGATCGTCAACGGGGTTTGCTGTGTCATCCGATGGCTTCCTTCATTCTTTCTGCGGGTACGGCACGATGCGCCGGGGTATCGCCGTGCCCTGCCATATGCTGACCCAGCTCGGTCCGGTCCGCGCGCGCCGCCGGCGTCTCGAACACCAGTTTGCCTTCCGCGATCACCACGATGCGGTCGGCCAGTTCGAGCAGTTCGTCGAGATCTTCGCTGACCAGCAGCACCGCGGCGCCTGCATCGCGTGCGGCCATCAAACGGGCATGGATATCGGCGACCGACGCGAAATCCAGACCGAACACAGGATTCGCGACAATCAGCACATCCACCGGCTGTCCGAGTTCGCGCGCCAGCACCGCGCGCTGCACATTGCCGCCCGACAGCGTGCCGATGGTTCGTTCGGGTAGCGGTGGACGCACATTGAACTCGGCGATCAGCTGCGCGGCACGCTCACGTACTGCACGCCGGTCGAGCCACCAGCCGCCGCGCCGCAATGGCTCGCGATCGAAGTCGCGCAGCGCGAGGTTCTGTGCCACGCTCATCGCGGCGACGCAGGCGTTCTTCAGTGGCTCCTCGGGAATCGCGAACACGCGCCTTTGGGTCATCTCTTCGCGCGTCGCATGATAGGCCTTGCCCGCCACCCGCATGTCGCCGGCTTTCACGCGACGTTGGCCGACCAGCGCCTCCACCAGTTCCTTCTGCCCATTGCCGGAAACGCCCGCCAGTCCGAGGATTTCGCCTGCACGCACGGACAGCGTCGCGTGCTTGACCGCCGTGTGGCCCCGATCGTCTTCGACCGAAACGTCGCGCAGGGCGAGACGGACTTGCGCCGTGTCGTCGACGGGTTTGCGCGGTATGCGCTCCACCGTCACAGCGGCCATCACCGGTGCGGCGGCCGCCAGGGGGACTTCTTTCGGAGCGCCCTCCTTCGAGGCGTGTGTGGCGGCGGTACCCATCATCCACGCGGCGAGTTCGTCGCGGCTGGTGTCGGCAACCGCGCTCGTGCCGACTTGCCTGCCCTTGCGCAACACGGTGACGTCGTCGGCATAGGCCATCACTTCGCGGAACTTGTGCGTGATCATCAACACGGTCAGCTCGCCGCGTGAGGTCAGTTCGCGCATCAGGCCGAGCACTTCATCCGCTTCTTGTGGCGTGAGTACCGAGGTAGGTTCATCAAGAATCAGGAAGCGCTGCTGCAAATAAAGCTGCTTCAGGATCTCGAGTTTCTGCTTTTCACCGGCGGCGAGCATGGCCACCGGCGCGTCGAGCGGCAAGCGAAACGGCATGCGCTGCATGAACGCGACAAGCGCGGCGCGCTCGCCCTTCCAGTCGATTTTCCACGGCATCTGTCCGCGCGCGAGCAGCAGGTTTTCTTCGACCGACAGGCCGGACGCCAGCGTGAAATGCTGATACACCATGCCGATGCCGAGCGCCTGCGCATCGCGCGGCGACGCGATGCGGACTTCACGGTCGTCGGCTGCGATCTGTCCGTCGTCGAGCACGCCATAGCCGACCAGCCCCTTCACGAGCGTGCTCTTGCCCGCGCCGTTCTCGCCGAGCAGCGCGTGAATGGTGCCGGCTTTGACCTTGATCGAGACGCTATCCAGTGCGCGAAACGCGCCGAACGATTTGCTCGCGTTCAGCACTTCCACACCCAATGCCTTCGGCGCAGTGGTCATGGTTTATCTGCCCGAAGTGGCGAGCGCCGCTGCCGGCACCGCCGATGTGGCCAGTAGCGTAGCCAGCAGCGCGTGCGAATCCGACACCGTGCCGAACACGCCGCCTTGCATGGTGATCATGTGCAACGCGGCGTCGTGATTACTCTTGTCGGTCGCACCGCAGCAATCGGCCAGCACCGTGCATTCGAAGCCGCGATCGTTGGCTTCGCGCATCGTCGTGTGGACGCAGACGTCGGTGGTGATGCCGGTCAGCACCAGATTGACGATGCCGCGCGTGCGCAGGACCAGTTCGAGATCCGTCGCGCAGAAGGAGCCCTTGCCGGGTTTATCGATAATGATCTCGCCCGGCAGCGGCTTCAGTTCGTCGATGATTTCCCAGCCCGGTTCGCCTCGCACGAGGATCTTGCCGCACGGGCCGTCGTCGCCGATACCTACGCCGTCGGTGCCCGCGCGGCGGCTGCGCCAGCGTTTGTTCGCGGGCAGATCGGAGAGGTCCGGCCGATGCCCTTCACGCGTGTGAATGATCGTGAAGCCCAGTTCGCGCATCGGCTTCAACACGCTTTTGATCGGCTCGATCGGCGCGCGTGTCATCGACAGGTCGTAGCCCATTTTGTCGACATAGCCGCCGTGGCCGCAGAAATCCGTCTGCATGTCGATGATCACGAGCGCCGTGTTGTCCGGGCGCAAGGCGCCGTCGTAGGGCCACGGGTAGGGTTTCGCTTCGATGAATCGGTTCATGGTGATGAGATCCTTGTCGGGTCTTTAGGGATTCAGCGGGCCAACGTTCAGCGGGTCAAGCTAAGTTCCCCCGGCGCGCCGGCCAGCGTGCGATCCGGACGGCAATTGACGATCATGATCGTGAGCGTCAGCACATACGGCGCCGCGTTGTAGAGGTAGTAGCCGCTCGTCACGCCGATCGCCTGCAACGCCGGCCCGAGCGCGCCGGCCGCACCGAACAGCAACGCGGCCCACAGGCAACGCAACGGCTGCCAGCGCGCGAAGATCACCAGCGCGACCGCCATCAGTCCTTGCCCGCTGGAGAGCCCTTCATTCCAGCTGCCTGGATAAACCAGCGACAGATACGCCCCGCCGATGCCCGCGAACACACCGCCCACCGCCGTCGCGGCGATGCGCACGCGTGTGAGCGGATAGCCCATGGCGCGCGCCGTCTCGGCGTGATCGCCGACGAGCCGCAACACCATTCCCCAACGGGTATTGCGCAAGCCCCATTGCAGAACGAAGGCCAGCACCACGCCGATCACGAACAGCAGGTTGATATGCAACGCGTTGTGCAATTGCGGCGACGAGGTCCACGTGCCAAGATCGATGAAGGGCAGCATCGGCGCCTGCGGTTCGATGAAAGGCTTGCCGAGATAGAACGCGAGCCCGGTGCCGAGCAGCATCAACGCAATGCCGAACGCAATGTCCGACACACGCGGCAACGAGCACACAAGGCCATGCAGGCAGCCGAGCAGCAAGCCGACGAAACCGGCCGCAAGCACCCCGACCCACGGCGAGCCGGTCAGAAAGGCGCCGGCATAGCCGCTCATCGCGCCCGACACGAGGATGCCTTCGAGGCCGAGATTCACGCGGCCGCCCTTCTCGGTCAGACACTCACCGAGACTGACGAACAGATAAGGCGTGCTGACGCGGATCGCACCGGCGAACAGCGACAGCAACAGAATTACGATGGGCGAGTGCATATCAGGCATGGGTCTGCTCCAGTTGCACGGGAAGGTCGGTCTGCGCGGCGGCCTGCAATTTGACGCGCCATGCCGCGATGCGCCCGCCAAGCGCTTCCCACGCGAGCAGGTTCGCGAACAGCAGACCTTGCAAGACGAGCGTGGTGGCATCGGGGAGATCGAGCCGGCGTTGCAGCAGAGAACCGCTCGCCTCGATGCCGCCGATCATCAGCGCACACGCGATGATCGCGAGCGGATTCTGCCGTGCGGCGAACGCGACGAGGATGCCCGCGTAGCCATAACCCGCGAGCAAGGACGCATTTGCGCTGCCCTGCACCGCCGCCACTTCGAACATGCCGCCGAGTCCCGCCGCGGCGCCGCCCAATACGCACGCCGCAAGGGCCAGCAGATTGACCGGCAAGCCGACCAGACGTGCCGCGCGATGACTGCCGCCTACCACGCGCATCGCAAAGCCCTTGGTGCTGAACTTCACGAATACCCACGCCGCGATGCACGCGACGACGCCCCAGAACAGTCCCCAGTGCGTGTCGAGTCCAGGGATCGAGCCGATCATCATCGCGTCCGGCACCGGATAGGTGGACGGCTTGTTCAGGCTTGCGGGGTCGCGCAGCGGCCCTTCCACCAGATGTTTGAAGAGGGCGATCGCGATATACGACATCAACAGGCTGCTGATCGTCTCGTTGACGCCACGCCACTGCCGCAACGCGCCTACCGCGCCGATCCAGATACCGCCGGCCAGCATGCCGGCCACTGCCATCAACGGCGTGGCGATCAGCCACGGCGTGCCGTGCGGCAGCATCTGCGGGACGATCGCAGCGCACATGCCACCGAGCGCGAGTGCGCCCTCGCCGCCGATCACGATCAGTCCGACCTGAGCGGGCAGCGCGACGCATAGCGCGGTCAGCATCAGCGGCGACGCACGCAGCAAGGTGCTCTGCCACGCGAACGACGAGCCGAATGCGCCTTCGAAGATCAGCCCGATCGCATCGAGCGCGGGCTGCCCCTGCACCAGCAGGAACAGCGAGAACAGCAGCAGCGTGCCGAGCACCGCCAACGCGGTCGGCAGCGCGGGCAAGAGCGATAGCATCACTCTCGCGGTAGGGGCATTGGGGCGCATCACGGCTCCTTCGCTCATGCGAACTCACGCACACTCAACAATCACGCAGGCCAGGATCAGATCTGGCCGACGACGCCTGCCACCAGATAGTTCATGCTTTCGAGCGTGTAGTCGGTCTGTATGTGGCTCGCACCGGAGGCGATCGCCGTGCCGCCCTTGTTGTCCTTCATCGGTCCTTTGAAGATCACGAAATTGCCGGCCACCATGCCGCTTTTGATCGAGTCGGCGCTCTGCTTCGCCTGCGCGGTGACTTTCGCGCCGTACGGCGACATCTTCACGAAGCCTTCTTTCAATCCACCGCGCAACACATTCGGTTGCGGCGTGCCGGCCTGTGCGCCCGTGACCAGTTGCTTGTACGGCGTCGCCCAGTCCCATTCCGCGCCGGTCAGATAGCCTTTCGGCGCGAGCGCCGCCTGGCTCGCGTGATACCCGCAGCTCATCGCACCGCGCTTTTCCGCCGTTTCGACGACGACCTTCGGGCCGTCGACGTGACAGGTCAGCACATCGCAACCCTGATCAATGAGACTGTTGGTGGCTTCCGCCTCCTTCACCGGCATCGACCAGTCGCCCGTGAAGATCACCTGAGTGGTGATCGACGGTTCGACGGACTGCGCGCCAAGCGTGAATGAATTGATGTTGCGCAGCACCTGCGGAATCGGTTTCGCGGCGACGAAGCCGAGCTTTTTGCTCTTCGTCATGTGGCCCGCGACGACGCCGTTCAGGTACTGGCATTCGTCGATATAACCGAAGTAGCTGGTGATGTTCGACGGGTTGCCCTGCTTCCACAAACCCCCGCAGTGCGCGAAACGCACCTTCGGATATTTGGCCGCCATTTTCAGCACATGCGGATCGAAGTAACCGAACGAGGTCGCGAAAATCAACGTCGCGCCGTCCTGTTCGATCATCGCTTCCATGGTCTTCTGCACGGCGATCGTTTCAGGCACGTTCTCTTCTTCCACCACCTTCACGTCAGGCATCTTCTTGATGACGGCGGCAGCGGTCGCCTGAGCCTGGTTGTAACCGTAGTCGCTGCGTGCGCCGACGTAGATCACGCCGACCGTCGTCTTCGGCGCGGCAAACACCGACTGAATCGGCAGGATATTGCCGAGCGTCAACAGGCTGGCGCTCTTGATGAAATTGCGGCGGCTGGTCATGGTGTCCAATTCCTGGTGGGGGTTGAAGAGCGTTGGCCTTCAGTTGACATTCAGGCTGTCGAGATAAGCGAGCCAGCCGCCAAACGAGGTGATGTCTATTGCGCCGCTGCCGTTGCTGACCGCCGATGGTTCGCAGATGAAGCCCTTCACCATGAGGCCGTTGGCGAGTTGCACAGAGCCGATACCGAGCGGTGTGGGCACGTCGGCGACAAATTTGCCGAAGCTGCGCAGCGGCATTTCCCAGACTTCGACGGCGATGGGGGCGCCTTGCTGGTCGGTGACGCGCACCAAGCCTGGTTTCGGTGGCTGCGTATTCGCAAGCGCGTAAAGCGTGTAATCGGCGGCGGTTTGCGTCGCCATGACAAAACGCGCGCCGGCTTCCTGAAGTTGCCAGTTCAGCGGCTGGCCACGCAGATGCGCACCGACCACGGCAAGCGCGACAGTCGGCTCCTGAAACGGCAGTGGCTCGATCGTGTTTGCCGCGGGCGCGGTTTTCTTTTCAGTCACGGTCGTGACCGCAGCTTCGCTCGCGCTCCGGGCTTCGGTCGCGAACAGCGCCTGGATCCGCGCGCCCAACTCGGCGAGACGCCGGTCCGCGCCGCTCGGCGCGATCAGTGTGACGCCGGCCGGCAAGCCGTCCGGGCGACGCTGGCACGGCACGGCCAACGCGCACAGATCGAGCAGGTTGACGAAGTTTGTGTAGTAGCCAAGCTGCCTGTTCAACTCCACAGGATTGGCCTGCACGTCGGCGATCAATGGATGCGTCGGCGTGGTCGGGACGATCAGGATGTCGATCGTCTCGAAGAGCTGTTCGGCGTGTCGCT
The DNA here is from genome assembly GCF_900230185.1 of Burkholderia sp. OK233. GTDB lineage: Bacteria > Pseudomonadota > Gammaproteobacteria > Burkholderiales > Burkholderiaceae > Paraburkholderia. Next base: position 4,011,004 of record NZ_OCSR01000002.1, on the reverse strand, counting down.
TCAGATCGGCGAGCGCGTACTGGCCGTTGAACGCGTCAGCGGCACTGTAGCGATCCGCTTTGCCGATCACCGTGGCGACGACCGGATGGATCGCTTCGTGATGCGTCTCGAAGAATGAACCGAGCGCGGCGCGCCTTTCCGCCACCCAGGGGCCGTCGTAGAGCAGCGCGGAGACCTGCTTGAGCGGCTGGAAGTCGACCGGCGTGGGAGCGAGATGCAGATGGGTAGAAAGCGTATCGAGTGCGGCCGAGAAGGCCTGATTCGCCGCCGAGTCCCCATAGAACTCGACATGATTCGGCACGCCGATCCGCGGCGCGCCACGCAGGAGACCGAGACCCGGGATCTTGCGCGAATAGCCGTCGAGCGGATCGAAGCACGCGATTTCATTGAACACGCGCCACGCATCGTCGACGTCGTGCGCGAACACTGAGATCGTGTCGAGGCTGCGGCACGCCGGCACGACACCGCGCTTGCTGACGAGGCCAAGCGACGGCTTCAGGCCGACAAGACCGTTGAACCCAGCCGGCACGCGCCCGGACCCGGCCGTGTCGGTACCGAGCGAAAAGGCCACGCAACCCGCCGCTACGGCAACCGCCGAGCCTGAACTCGACCCGCCCGACACACGCTGTGGAAACTCAGTGTTCCGCACCGCGCCGTAAGGCGAACGCGTGCCGACGAGGCCGGTCGCGAACTGGTCGAGATTGGTCTTGCCGATCAGGATCGCGCCGGCGTCGATGAGGCGCTGCACGGCGAATGCCGAGGTGTCCGGCGTATAGCTGAAAGACTCGCACGCGGCGGTGGTCGGCAAGCCGGCAACGTCGATATTGTCTTTGACCGCGAACGGCACGCCGAACAGCGGCATCCGTTCGAACACGGCACCGCCCTGCGCTTCGTAAAGCGCTTCGAGCGCATGGGCACGGGCCTCCAGGTCCGCTGCGGGCAAACGCAGGATCCAGACTTCCGGCCGGTCGATTTCGGCGATACGAGCAAGCGCCGACGCCACAACCTCGGTCGGCGTAAGACGTTTGGCGGCATAAGCCGAGAGGAGACTGCTGACCTTCAGGGGCAACGAAATTAGCACTGGTTCTTCCTTGAGTTCAATCTTGAATACAAGTTTGGACTCAAATTAGCAGGAGCTATGCCAGGTGCATTTCAAGTTTGCCCGAACGCGCTGTCAGCCTTGCCAGGTTTGGTTTCGCGACGATTTTCCGGCGGCGAGGACGGGCCGCGCTGCCGCCCTCCGATCAAAGCGTCATGGTGCAGCGCTCCCCAACTCGGGGCTCCTGCGCCCTGCATTCGAGCCTGGCGCGCGCAGCGAGCCGCGCGATCGCACGTTGCCACTACACGCCAATTTTCTTCGGCGCCGGGCGCGAACTTATACTCGCTACTCCGACGAACTCACTCACTGCTCATCCCCCGTAGCGGAGCATCGATGCACGACACCCGACTCGCCAGTTCGACCGCCGGCATGGTCACCAGCCCTCATGCGTTGGCGAGCGAGGCGGGTCGCGACGTATTGCGTGCCGGCGGCAATGCGATCGAAGCCGCGATCGCGATCGGCGCGGCGCTCTGCGTGACGTATCCGCATTTCACCGGACTCGGCGGTGACGCTTTCTGGGTGATCGGCGATCGGCAAGGGATGTTGCGCACGGTATCGGGCATCGGCCAGGCCGCGCAGCAACTGCCCGCGTTCACAGGCGCCATTCCGCTGCGCGGTGCTGCCTCGGCACTCACCACGGCCGCGACCGTCGATACATGGCGTCAGGCGTATGAGATTAGTAAAGACGCATGGGGCGGCGCGCAATCGTGGTCGTCGCTGTTCGACCGTGCGCTGGAATATGCATCCGATGGCTTCCCGGTCACGCCCTCCCAGCATTTCTGGCAAAGCATGCGGGCGGACGAATTGCACGCCCTGCCCGGCTTTGCGGCAACTTTCGCGTCGCACGGCCAAATTCCTGCCATCGCGGAACGTTTCGTGCAACCTGCGCTGGCGAAGAGCATTGAGCGAATTGCCCGCTTCGGTGCGCGCGAATTCTATGAGGGCGAACTTGCCGAGCGGATCGCACGCGGTTTGCGCGAAGCCGGCTCGCCGCTGACGTTGAGCGATCTGGCGCGAACGCAAGCACGCGACGAGGCGCCATTGCGTGTGGCCTATCGTGGCGGCGAACTGGTCAGCATGCGGCCACCGACTCAAGGTGTGACGACCCTGCAGATCATGGGCATGCTCGATCGTTTCGACATTACGCAGATTGCCGAGGGCAGCGCCGACTACTACCACCTGCTGGTGGAAGCGGTGAAGTGCGCGTTCGTGGGCCGCGACCGCTTCGTGTCCGATCCTGAGTTCAACTGGGTGCCGGTCGACGACATGCTGTCGCCCGCCGCGCTCGATGCGCATGCACGCTCGATCAATCTGCGCGAAGCGCGCGCATGGCCCCACGTGTTCCGCCCCGGCGACACGGTGTTTATTGGCGCGACGGATAGCGAAGGCCGCAGCGTCAGTGTTCTGCAAACGGTTTTCTTCGACTGGGGTAGCGGCGTGGTGGCGGGCGATACGGGGATTCTGTGGCACAACCGAGGCGCGTCATTCAGCACGAATCCAGCGCATCACAACGTCGTGCAACCGGGCAAGCGGCCGTTCCATACGCTCAACCCCGGCATGTATCTGAAGAATGGCCGGCCACACCTGCTGTTCGGCACACAAGGCGCCGACGGTCAGCCGCAAACGCTGGCCGCAATTCTCACGAGGCTGATCGACTACGGCATGGACCCGCTCACTGCCCTCGCCCGTCCGCGCTTTCTGCTTGGCAAGACCTTCTCGGATACGCGCGATGCGTTGAAGCTCGAAGAGGACGCCGGCGCCGGCGTGTTCGCCGAACTCGCTGTACGTGGACATGAGGTGAGTGCTATTCCGGCGCAAAGTCCTTTGGCGGGCCATCCAGGCGTGATCCGCATCGAGTCGGACGGTGCAGCATCTGGCGCGCACGATCCACGTAGCGACGGCCGTGCGCTCGGGGTTTGAGTCTGTTGAGCGTAAAGCGGTCGCGTGTCGTCACGTAGTCGCTCGCGCTGAAGCGGCGGCGTAGCCGGTAATGCCGAGCAGTTGGCCGAGGCTTTTTTCGCCGCGCATCCGCGAGGTTTCGATCCGCTCCTGGATATCGCGAAGGTGCGCTTCCATATGGGCCATTGCGCCCGCTGCATCGCGTGCTTCGATGCAATCGACAATCGTCGCATGCTCCGCGTGTTCGCATGGCGCGTGCCCCGGCGGCTCATACACGCCGACAATGAGCGAGCAGCGCGAAACCAGTTCCTTCAGATAGTTTTGCAGAATCGAGTTGCCCGCGAGCGCGGCGATGCGCATATGAAAACCACTCGCGAGTGTGGCCCACGAAGGCTGGTCGAAGCGATGCATCGCCTCGTGCTCGCTCGCCAGTTGCTCGCGCAAGGCCTTGATGTCCTGGGCGCTCGCGCGCTGTACCGCCAGCTCAACCAGCATACGTTCAACGGAGCGCCGCGCTTCGAAGATCTCGCGCGTTTCCTCCGGCGTCGGCTCGGCGATCACTGCGCCCTTGTTCGGTCGCAGCACGACGATACCGTCGTAGGCGAGCTTTTCCAGCACCCGCCGCACGACCGCGCGGCCCACACCAAACAGTTGGCATAACTCGGGTTCCGGTAGCTTCGTGCCGGGCGTCAAACGATGGTTCAGCACGCCGTCGAAGATTGACTGATAGATACGCGCGTCGACGTCCGCTTCTTCCTTTGGCGTTTTTCTGGCGGTGGCTGCGCCTGCTTTCGGGCTGGTGCTCGTGCTCATGCGACCTCCGGGCGCAGCACGCCGTCCCGCTCCAGTTCGTCCATGTGATGCGCGATTGCGCCCGGCGTCGTGATCCACACATCGCCTTTCGCTCGTGCCGCGGTGATATGTTCGAGCGCACGGCGCAGATGCCTCAGTCTGTAAGGCTGCCCCACCAGATAAGGGTGCAGTGCGATCCCCATCACGAGCGCCTGCGGCTGCGAGCCGCGATTCGCCTGTTCGAGCATCTCGTCGAACTGATCGACGATCATGTCGGCGAACGCGCGGCCGTCCATATGGCGGCCTACCATCATCGGCAGATCGTTGAGTTCCTGTGGATAGGGAATCGACCATAGCGGGCCGCCACGTGTGGTCATGCGTACCGGACGATCGTCGTGACACCAGTTGAGCGTATAGCGATAACCGGTCTCGGCCAGCAGGTCAGGCGTCAGGTGCGATTCGGAGATCCACGGCGAGAGCCAGCCCCGCGGCGGCGTGCCGGAGGCTTCGGCGATACGTTCGCGGCAATGCAGAAGCAGCTCGCGTTCGCCATTCTCGTCGAGTTCGCTTTGCCGATGCGCATTGGTGTGCCCATGGCCGATCAGATCGTCTCCGCGCGCCACGCAGGCCGCAATCAACTCCGGGCAATGGTCGTAGAGCGCGGTATTGATGAGCGTGCCCGCGGGCATTGCCAGTTGGTCGAACAGTTCGATGCAACGCCACGCGCCCACGCGGTTGCCGTACTCGCGCCAGCTATGGTTCAGCACATCCGGTTGCGGCGAAATCGGGCCAAGCGCGGCGCCGAGTCCCTCGCCGAACGCAAAGTGCTCGATGTTGAAGCCGAGATAGACCGCGAGCCCGGTATCGCCGGGCCAGCGGAACGCGTCGCTGTCCGTGATCGGTCGATACGCAAAGCGGCCATGAGTGGCGATCGATTGACGGGCGCGATTCACTGCTGCGGGCATGTTCCGTGTGTCGTTCATGTAAAGAAGCCGTGAGTGACGAAAAGCGACGCGTGGCGCCCCGGATGAACCGAGTTGGCCGGATCATGCCCCGGCACGGACCGAAGACGCACCGTGATCGCGCAAAAGAAACGCTTTGATCGCTGACGATCGACGCTGCGGATCGTTTGCAATATGTGAGCCAACTCGTCGACGTTAAGCACACCGGCGCGTTTGCAATCCGCGGTCATCACGAATCGACGGATGGCACATGTCTTGCGTTTGGATGGCTTCGGCGAGGCATCGCGTGTGGTTTAGCGTGCGTCAGCACTTCGCCGTTCACGAGGACATCCACTCCATGATTCAGCCTGCTTCAACGGTGCTCGAAACCACAGCCGCCGATATCGAACTGGTGCATGTGTCGAAGCAGTACGGCGACTCGCTTGCCGTCGACGCCATCGATCTGCGCATCGCCGGCGGTCAGTACTGCTGCCTGCTCGGGCCGTCGGGATGCGGCAAGACCTCGACCCTGCGCATGATCGCCGGGCATGAATCGGTCACCGAGGGTGACATTCTGATCGCGGGACGCAATGTCACGCGGGAAGAACCTGCTGCCCGCGGCACGGCGATGGTCTTTCAGAACTACGCGCTGTTCCCGCATCTGAGCGCGCTCGATAACGTCGCGTTCAGCCTGAAAATGCGCGGCATCGCGAAGGATGTGCGCCGCAAGCGTGCCGGTGAGCTGCTGGAGCTGGTCGCGATGTCCGCGTATGCCGAGCGCAAACCGGCGCAACTGTCGGGCGGCCAGCAGCAACGTGTGGCGCTCGCTCGTGCGTTGCTGAATCAACCGGGCTGCCTGTTGCTCGACGAACCGCTGTCCGCGCTCGACCCCTTCCTGCGCGTGCAGATGCGCGCGGAACTCAGGCGCTGGCAGAAAGAACTCGGCATCACGTTCGTGCACGTCACGCACTCGCAGGAAGAAGCGATGGCGCTTGCCGATCTGGTGGTCGTGATGAGCCACGGGCGCATCGAACAGAGCGGCACGCCGCACGAAGTCTTCAACCGCCCGCGTACTGAATTCGTCGCGCGTTTTCTCGGTGGTCACAACGTATTCAATACGAACGGCCGCTCGTTTACCGTGCGCGCCGATCATCTGCGGGTGGTGCCGCACGGCGTCACGCCCGTCCAGACGGCAACCGGCGAGAGTGGCCTGACGCGGATCGGCGGTGTGCCCTGCAAGGTACGCGAAGCTGAATACCAGGGCACCCATTTACGCATGACCCTTGATCCGCTCGACGGTTCACCAGAATTGATCTCGCTGGTGAGCGACGGCGACTATGACCCGGCGCGGCTCGGCCCCGACGCGCGTGTGGTGGTCTGGTGGAACGAGCAGGACGCGCATCCGCTCGCGGCCTGAACGGATGCGCTGCATTGTGTGACATGGCAGCGCAGAGAACGTCTGAACGAGAACCGTGAACCGAGCTTTAACTGAACGACCAACAGGCGCTGACCGAACGTCAAGCGCAGATCAAACGAACGTCAACTGAGGAGAAGGCAATGAGTGAAGCGAACGAGAGCCCGGCAGCGGCCGCATCCGATCTGAAGGAAAAGGGCCTGTCGCGCCGCACGTTCATCAAGGGCGCTGTGGCGGCGGCCGGCATTGCCGGTTTTCCGTACGTGCATGCGCAGGAGAAGATCACGTTGCGTTACCTCGGCACGGCGGTGAATCAAAGTGCGGACATCGCGAAGAAATTCAAGGAAGACACAGGCATCGATATTCAATACGTGCCGGTGACGACAGACGACGTGGCCAAGCGCATCATCACGCAGCCCAACTCGTTCGACATTGTCGACACCGAGTATTTCGCACTCAAGAAACTGATTCCGGCCGGCACGCTCGCGGGCATGGACGCTAAACGGATCAAGCTCGCCGACAAGATCACGCCGGTGCTGACGCGCGGTGAAGTGAACGGCAAGAAGATCGGCGATCAGGGCACCGCGCCGAAGAAGGTGATGTTTCTGACCGGCCCTCGCTCCACCGAGTTCTCCGCGACGCCGACCGAATGGATGACGCTGATCCCGACCACATACAACGCGGACACGCTCGGCATCCGTCCCGACCTCATCAAGCGCCCAATCGACAGTTGGGCCGAACTGCTCAATCCGCAGTTCAAGGGCAAGGCGGCGCTGTTGAACATTCCCGCAATCGGCATCATGGATTCGGCAATGGCGATCGAGGCGATGGGTCACGTGAAGTACGGCGACAAAGGCAACATGACCAAGGCCGAAATCGACCAGACCATCAAGATCCTGATCGAAGCCAAGCGCGCCGGCCAGTTCCGCGCATTCTGGAAGGACTTCAACGAAAGCGTGAACCTGATGGCGTCGGGCGAGGTGGTGATCCAGTCGATGTGGTCGCCAGCCGTGACCAAAGTGCGCACCATGGGCGTCGCCTGCAAGTTCCAGCCGCTCAAGGAAGGCTATCGCTCGTGGGCGTCAGGTTTCGGCTTTCCGCGCTCGCTGCAAGGCAAGAAGCTCGACGCCGCGTATGAATTCGTCAACTGGTTCCAGGACGGCTGGGCCGGCGCCTACCTGATGCGTCAGGGCTATTACTCCGGGGTGCTCGAGACGGCGAAAACGCACATGCAGCCTTACGAATGGGACTACTGGATCGAAGGCAAAGCTGCCGCGCAGGACATCAAGGCCCCTGATGGCCAACTGCTCGAAAAAGCCGGCACCGTGCGCGACGGTGGTTCGTACAACCAGCGCATGGGGGCGATTGCCTGCTGGAATGCGGTGATGGACGAGAACATCTACATGGTTCAGAAGTGGAACGAGTTCATCGCGGCTTAAACGTGGTCTGAGCGTGACTTGAGCGACTGAATCGCATGCCGGACTGCCGGTGCATGACATGCCGGCAGTTCTTCGATGACGCGGTCATGCCGCAGCGCAGTGCTTCCGCAGTGCTTCCATAGATATCCGCCCATGGCAACGATCGACCTTCCCTCTCACGCGCAGGATGAGCCAGTCAAACACCGGCGCGCGCCGGCATGGTTGCAGGCGACGCCGCTTTCGCTCACGTTCCTGCTGTTTTTCATCGTGCCGCTGGTCATCACGTTGATCGTCAGTTTCTGGGACTTCAACGAATACCAGATCATTCCGGCCTTCACGCTGAAAAACTACGCTGCGATCTTCAACGGCTGTTCGTCGATGACGGACGTCTGCGTGACCTTAAAGACGTACTGGTCGACGCTCAAGTTCTGCGCGATCGTATGGACCATGACCTCACTGCTGGGTTTTTCGATCGCTTACTTTCTGGCGTTCCACGTACGCACGACGAGCATGCAGACGATACTGTTCCTGGTCTGCACGATTCCCTTCTGGACGTCGAACGTGATCCGCATGATCTCGTGGATGCCATTGCTCGGCCGTAACGGCCTCGTCAATCAGGCGCTGCTGGGCGCGCATCTGATCGACCAACCGCTCGAATGGTTGCTGTATTCGAACTTCTCGGTCGTGCTGGCGTTCGTGCACCTCTACACGTTCTTCATGATCGTGCCGATTTTCAACGCGATGATGCGGATCGACCGCTCGTTGCTCGAAGCGGCGCGCGATGCCGGCGCGAGCGGCTGGCAAGTGATTCGCGACGTGGTGTTGCCGCTGTCGAAGACCGGCATCGTGATCGGCTCGATCTTCGTGATCACGATCGTAATGGGCGATTTCCTGACCGTCGGCGTGATGGGTGGCCAGCAGATCGCATCGGTCGGCAAGATCATCCAGGTGCAGACCGGCTATCTGCAATTTCCCGCGGCGGCGGCCAACGCGATCATTCTGCTTGCTGTCGTGTTGATGATCGTGTGGGGTTTGACGCGGGTAGTCGACATCCGCAAGGAGCTGTGAAGATGCAGGCCATTCGCCACAAACATCGGGAGCGTCGGCCGGCCAGCTTTTACTGGCTCGCGCTGCTGTTCGGCTTGTTCGTATTATTCCTTTATGGGCCGGTCATTACGATTTTCATTCTCTCGTTTCAGGGACCCGAGGGCGGGCTGACGTTTCCGATGCGTGGCGTGTCGTTGCACTGGTTTGCCGTGCTGCGTGACGGCGTCGGCGATGTCGACATCTGGGGTGCATTTGGGCGATCGGTGCGGCTCGCGCTCGCTGTGACAGTGTTGACGGTGGTGTTCTCGGTGGCGGCTGGATTGGCTTTTCGGCGGCGGTTTCGCGGGGATACGGCGGTCTTTTATGTGTCGGTTGCCAGTCTGATCATGCCGTCCATTATCGTTTCGCTGGGGATCGGGTTGACGTTCCGGTTGCTCGATAACGGTGTGAAGTATCTCGCTTCCGCGTGGGGGTATCAGTCGTTTGCCGACACCTATACGATGTCGATGGGCTTGTTCACGTCGGCACTGGGTGCGCATTTGACGTGGACGCTGCCGTTCGGTCTGCTCGTGATGTTTGCTGTTTTCAACCGGTTCAATCCTGCTTATGAAGAGGCTTCACGGGATCTGGGCGCCACGCCGTGGCAGAGCTTCCGGCACGTTGTTTTGCCGATCATTGGACCTTCGGTTGTCGGCGTCGCGATGTTTGGATTCACACTTTCATGGGATGAGATTGCGCGTACCTCGCAGGCGATTGGAGATCAAAGTACCTTGCCGCTCGAATTGCAGGGGCTTACCACGTCGGTGACGACGCCTGTGATTTATGCGCTTGGGACAATGACTACGGTTTTGTCGCTTACGGTTATGGTTTTGTGTTTGCTCGCGGTGCGGGGGTTGGGGCGTCGGCGGGTGGCGTAAGGTTTATTTTTTTGCCTGTTCGGCGCTTTTTTCTGTGTGCTTAGGGCGTTGGCCTTTCCTTGAACTGTTAGTGGTCTATTAGTGTTGCCCCTGTGCGGGGCGGCACCTACTTCTCTTTGCCGGCTGTGTATAGAGAAGCAACCGTATTGGAAGTCAAGCGGGAAGCTTTCCCGGAGCGCTGGATCTCAGCGCCACTTTCCCGTTGGGTACAGGCGAGCGCAGGCCACGCGAATGATCGCGTTCATGCACAGCATCCAGGCAAAGCTATACCGCCGGTTAATTCGTCGATGCGTTCCAGGGTGTTGAGTTATGGACCATGGCGTTAAGCGTCACGATGAGCTTGCGAATGCACGCGGTCATGGCCACCTTGAACGGTTTGCCAGCCTTGCGCAGACGGTCGTAAAAGGCCCTGATTACCGGATTGAAGCGCAGCGCAGGTATGCAGGCCATGTAAAGCGCGCGCCGCACGATGGCACGACCGCCGTGAATGCGACGCTTGCCGGTGTGCTTGCCGCTGTCGCAATTGAACGGCGCGACGCCGGTAAGTGCGGCGATCTCGCGGCGGTTCAGCGAGCCGAGCTGGGGCATGAAGGCGATCAGCGTAGCCGCGGCACCGGGGCCGATACCGGGCACCGAGCGCAGCAGATTCTCCTTCTGGCGCCAGGCGGACGAAGAGCGCATGAACGAATCGATGTCCTTGTCCGCGACGGTGAGCTGCTGTTTGAGCCATTTGATGTGGTCATTCAGGCTTTCCTTCGCCGCGGCGTGTGCGCGCTCCAGGCGGGCCTTCTCGGCCACGAGCATGTCGATGAGCTGGGCACGGCGCAGCAGCAGCGCTTGCAGCTGCTCGGTCTGCACATCGTTGAGCGGACGCACGACGGGTTTGATGACGGCGGCGAAATGGGCAATGACGAACGCGTCGATGCGGTCTGTCTTCGCCCGTTTGCCGGTGGCTTTGGCAAAGTCGCGCACCTGCCGGGGATTAACCGCGACAGCGGGCAGGCCGGCCTCACAGAGTGCCCTGAGCACGGCGAGCTCGAGCTTGCCGGTGGCCTCCATGACAATCAGGGTGGGGCCCAGCGCGATCAGACGCTGGACCAACTGGTCGATGGCAGCGGTTTCATTGTCGACACTGAAATGCTCGGTGGTGTCGTGGATGGCAACGTCGAGGGTGCTACCGCTAACGTCGATGCCGATATAAACGGAAGAGGAAATCTGGTTCATCACGGTACCCATACTTGCAGGAAAATACGAGCTCGAGGCTCAGTCAACTGTTCGGGTTAAGAGGATGAAAAGGACAGTCGCTCAGGCTTCTCTGCGGGCTCGGAGCCCTGTAGGCAGACGAGCTGACTGTCCATGTGGCGGTACCTGATCGGGGCGGCGCCACAGGAGGGAATATACAAGTGGGCAAGAGAAAGCAGCTCAAACCGCCAATGCTAAGTGGGCGCCGTGGTCTGCTACGGGTAGTGGTGCATCTGGAATCTGTGTTCTCGCACATTCGGCGCTAGTGACAAAGGTGTCATCAGCTCCCGCTCCGCACTACGTGCGCCGCGGACGGGTCTGCGAGGGAAACCAGAGGCTTCGTTTTGCGCGGCGGGAGCCATCGGCTTCGCCTCGGCGAGGCGCTGCAGCACTCACCCGGAACCCCCACTACAAATGATGCGTCGGTGTACTGCAATCACCGTCTCGGTCACAGTCACAGCTGCGGTAGGCGATTGCGGTTGCCGTTCCAATCACAATCGCGGTGGCGAGGCGTGAGCGCCAAAACGCAGCGGGTGGTTTTATGACGTACGCTTCGGCGCGCGCAGCGCCGCCGGAAGAATGACGCCCTTGTCACTAGCGCATGCAGGTGCACGAACACAGATTCCAGATGCACCACTACCCCTTGCAAACCACGGGCCCCGCTTAGCATTGGCGGTTTGAGCCGCTTTCTTTTGCCTACTTTTCTTTGCGGCATGCAAAGAAAAGTAGGTGCCGCCCCGCACAGGGGCAACGCTAATAGACCACTAACAAATCAAGGAAAAGCCAAAGCCCCAGGCAAACAGACAATAACGCGCCGAGCAGGCAAAAAAAGCCATTTCACTACCCGTTCTAAGAATCAGCCAAATACTTGGTTGCTCGCCTCCTTCCCCTCCCGTACCGTTCTCAGATTGCGCTCGGCGCCCGGCCCGCTCTGGAGAACTCATGTCAACATCTGAATCGCACGCATCCCCGAATCCCACAACCGCAGACGCAGCAGACCCGTTCGGTGAAAACGAACTAACCCACCGCTTCGCACCCGTATTCGCCCGCATCGCCGAAGGCGCCGTAGAGCGCGAACAGAATCGGGAACTAGCCTACGCGCCAGTGGAATGGCTACGCGAAGCCGGCTACACAAAACTGCGCGTGCCAAAGCGCTACGGCGGCGAAGGCATCACGCTGAAAGCGTTCTTCGCGTTGGTCATGCGTCTCGGCGAAGCCGACTCGAATCTTCCGCAAATCCTGCGCGTGCACGGTGGATTTATCGAATCGCTGCTGGAAAACGGCGATGAATCATTGCGTGACCGATGGTTCACGCGTATCGCTCAAGGTCAGATCATCGGCGGCGCTGTTTCCGAACGCACCGGCGTCACCAACAATAGCGTACGTCTCAGCCAAACCAACGGTGCATGGCATCTCGACGGCGAGAAGTACTACACCACGGGCACGCTCTACGCTGACTGGGTCGACGTGACTGCGCATGACGGCGAAAGCGACGTCCGCGTACTCGTCAAAACCGATGCGCCAGGCCTCGCTCGCATCGACGATTGGGATGGTTTCGGGCAGCGTCTGACCGGTAGCGGTACGGCACGTTTCGATCACGTGCCCGTCTCACTCGACAATCTGTACCGTCGGTATAACGCCGCCGAACCGCGCCGTAACAGTCTGCTTACTGCGTACTATCAGGCACTGCATGTCGCGAACCTTGCCGGTATCAGTCGCGCGGCGCTGCGCGATGCGGTGGCGTTCACGCAAGGTAAAACGCGGACCTTCGGTATTCCGGGTGAATCGAGCCCGCGCGACAATCCGTTGGTGCATCGTGTAGTCGGCCGGCTCGCGAGCCTTGCTTACTCGACGCAGAGCATCAGCGCTTCGCTAGCCAGCGCGATCGATGAAGTGTCGGTTGCGCGGCAGGAAGGCCGCACTGACGAACAGACCTATGTGCGCCTCGACATCCAGACTTTCCAGGCGCAGCAGATTGTCATCGAACAAACCCTGCAAGCGGCGACCTTGTTGTTCGAAGTGGGCGGCGCATCGGCAACCAGCGAGACGCGCCGCTTCGATCGCTACTGGCGCAATGCCCGTGTGCTGGCGTCGCACAATCCGGCGATCATCCGCGAAGCCGCTATCGGCGACTTTTATCTGAATGGGACGGCGCACAAGGAACGGTTCGGCGTGGCGCGGAATCCGGAAGTCCTCGCGACGACTGCCCAGCTGTAAAAAGTATCAGGTCGAGGTGCCCGCCTATGCCGCGGCACACTCGGCGCGCTAAAACGACTAAGGCCGCTCACGCGGCCTTAGAACTTGTTGCCAGGCAGGAATCCGGGCCGACGCTGGAGATGCAACGGGTTCCCCGGATCACTTCGCCGAAGGCGTCCAGATACGGATGTCCGTCGCTTTCAGGGTGGCGGGAATCAGCCCAGCCGCGCGATAAGTGTCGGCGATGCGCTGCTGTTCCACCAACTGGTCGCGCTTCACCGGCACGATGTCGTAGCTGCGGCGGCTATTGGCCAACTCGACCGTCGGTCCAGGAATGTTGCCCCACACTGGGCCGAGAATCTGTGCGGCGTCCTGCGGATGCGCTTTGACCCACTTGCCCGTCGTGTTCAATTCGTCGAATACGACGCGCAGCACATCCGGATGCTTATCGGCGAAGGCTGTTGTCGCCGTGTAGAAACGGTTGTATTGAGCGACACCGCCGCTACCATCCGCGATCACGCGAACATGCGCCTCACGCTGCTGGGCAGCGAGAAACGGATCCCAGATGGCCCATGCATCGATATTGCCGCCGCGGAAAGCAGCGAGCGCGTCGGGCGCCTCCAGATAACGTACCTGTATATCGTTGATCGTCAGACCCGCTTTAGCCAAAGCGCTCAGCAACAGGAAGTTGCAGCCCGAGCCTTTGGACACCGCCACGCGTTTGCCCTTCAGGTCCGCCACCGAATGAATCGGTGAATCCGGCGGCACGATGATCGCCTGGGCGGTCGGCGCAGAGGTTTCTTCGGCGTAGTAGGTCAACGGCGCATTGGCGGCCTGCGTAAAGAGCGCGAAGGCATCCGCCACATCCGCATGCAGATCGACGCTGCCGGCGTTGAGCGACTGCAGCAGGCCCGTCGAGAACTCGTGCCAGCTCACGTCATAACCGAGCGCGTTGAGCTTCTTCTCCAGGGCGCCAGTCCGTTTCAACAGAATGAACAGCGTCGAGGAGCGCTGGTAGCTGATCGACACCGTTTCGTTGGCGTATGCCACGTCGGTCGACAACACGCCGCCGATCAACGTCAGGCATAGGTAGAGGCGTCGCAGGCTTCGGGAGCCGGAGAAAGCGAGGGGCATCGATCGAGATCCATGTGATGTGGGTATGCGGAATCGCTGAATATATAAAAGAACGACACACGGCCAAAGACTGATTTCATCGATCGATATGGGTAGAAATTGGAACGCGTGGCGGCGGCATCGCTCATCATTCGAGGTTTGATGCGAGTTGAAGTGCACGCTTTCACCGTGGAGATTTCTGCGTTATGTCGACACTCCCTCCCCGCTTCGGCGTCTGGGCACTCGTTCACGGCAGCCGCGCCGCGCTGCAGGACCCCGATGAACCGTACGACGCGTCGTGGGCGCGAAACAAAGCCCTCGTTCTCGAAGCCGAGCGGCTTGGCTACGACTCTGTGCTGGTCGCGCAACATACGATCAATCCGCACAATCCCGACTTCGATCAGCTCGAAGCGTGGACCGCATCGGCCGCGCTCGCGGCGCTAACCGAACGCATCGAGATCATCGCCGCCATCAAGCCGTATCTGTATCACCCGGTGGTGCTGGCAAAGATGGCGCAGCAGATCGAACACATCAGTGGCGGGCGCTTTGCGATCAATCTTGTCAACGCATGGAATCGTCCCGAGCTGGAGCGCGCCGGTATCGGCTTTGCGGAGCACGACGCGCGTTATGCGTACGGGCGCGAGTGGATCACGGTGGTGGATTCCTTGCTGCGCGGTGAGCGTACGCGTTTTCGCGGCGAGCATTTTAATGTGGATGACTATCTATTGCGCCCCGCGGATCCGTTTCGCAGCCGTCCGCGCATCTACGTCGGCGGCGAATCGGAACCGGCGCGGGAACTGGTCGCCGACAAGGGCGACGTGTGGTTCATCAACGGCCAGCCACTGGACGCCGTCAAAGCGTTGATCGCGGATGTCTCCGGCCGCAAGCTCCCCAAGCCGCACGAGCCGTTGCGTTTTGGTTTGTCGGCCTTCGTCATCGCCCGCGAATCCGGCGAGGCCGCCGATCAGCACCTCGCCCATCTGTTCGCACTGGCCGCAAAAGATGCTCCGCTACGTGAGCAACAGAAATCGAACATCGACCCGAAGGCGGTGATGTTCCAGACCTTCGCCCAAACGCCGCGCGTGGGTTCGAACGGCGGCACGGCGGCTGGACTTGTGGGCAGCTATGACACGGTCGCGCAGCGGATCGCCGGTTTTCATCATGCCGGGATCGAGTTGTTCATGTTGCAATTCCAGCCGTTCGAGACTGACATGCGCATTTTTGCCGAAGAAGTGATTCCACGGGTACGTCGCCTGCTCGGCTGATCCGCACGGGGGCCGCGGCTTTCAGCGCGTCGCACTCATGTGGCACAGTATCGTCAAACGCATGCGCCAGGCTTGCGATACTGGACAGCCCCGATGAGCGAGATGAAGAACCTGACGGCGTACGAGCCCCCGGTCGACGAAGACCAGCTTCTGCTGAAGTGGATCAGGCGCGCGCGTGAATCCCAGATGAGCCATTACGACATGGCCGACCTGCTATCGGCGCGAGACCGCAGCGTCGGCTGGCTGGTCACCGCATTGACCGCGTTCGTGGGGACGGCCGTGTTTGCGTCGCTGAGTTCGACCGCCATGTCGCCGGCGCTGAGGATCTTCGTGGGCTTCGTGAGCGTTGCGGCGGCGGTCTCAGCCGCGCTGCAAACCTTCCTCAGATACGCGGAACGTGCGGAAAAGCATCGCGCGGCGGGAGCGCGCTATGGCGCTGTGCGGCGCAGGCTGGAAGCGATCTTCGCAGGTGACGCCGACGCACGCGATGGCCACTATCTCACCGCGATCCGCGACGAACTCGACCGGCTCGCAGAAGATTCACCCAACGTGCCGCCGCGCATTTTCTATCGCACCCAGCGAACCCTGTCCGCCGAACCGCGACGAAGTCGCGATGCGTGAGCGCCTCCCACTCGCCTGAAAGCACCGGCAAGGCCCTGTTTCGAGCGGCCCAGTTGGCTGCAGTTGTCGAAGAATGCGGGGTCGTCGTAAATGTTCTGTGTCATTTGTAAATGGCATTAACTTCAATTGAAGCGACGTAGCCGCTGATGTATATGCGCGGAATCCGCAGCGCATCATTTCCCCATGCTGTTTCGATTGCAGAGATCGGCCACCATTCCTGGTGAGGCGCCTCACAGGCCATATGCGCCGCGCCTCACGGCCCTTAAGCGTCACTTAAGGACATTGCCTGCACAATGCACGCTGGCGAGAATACCCCTATTCTCAGGCATGTTTTTCCACCACACATTCGAAACACGATATTCCCCCCGGCCTTCCGGTATTTACGTCTTTCCGGGCCGTTCCGTCCGCCTGATTATGGTATTGTCCGACCTGCGCTTTAATGCGCATTGCCACACTCAATCGGGAAGCGCAATCGCTCCCTAAAAAAAGATTATGGAAGTCCAAAACGCCCGTCGTTGGGCACCACGGGGAACCCGCGTCTGGCTCACCGCGGCCGCCGCATTGGCGATCGCGAGCGGAGTACGCCTGTTGCTCCATCCGCTGCTGGGACCGATCATGCCAGGCACCGCGTTCTGTATCGCGGCGGCGCTGGTCGAGTATTTTTGCGGGCTGGCCCCGGCGCTCACCCTCATGGTATTCGGCCTGGGTATCGCCGACTATCTGTTCGTCCCGCCCTACGCAACCATCGCCGTATTCGATCGCGCCGACCTGGTCCTGCTGGTGTCGTATCCGTTGGTGACGCTGATTGTCATCGCGCTGATCGAACGCCTGCGCCGCGCGCAGTTTCGCGCCGAACTGATCGCATCGGTTGCGCAGTCGCGCTATGAAATGTTGCTGCGTCACGATAACGAACGCATGCTGGCACGCCGCGGCGTCGACGAAACGCACCGGCTGCTGCGCCATCTGTCCCATCACCACCGGACGTTCATTTTCATTCAGGCGCTTGAGCGTAACGCGCTACAGCCGGGCAACGACGTCAAGCCGCAAGGCGTGCTGCCGCGCCTGCCCAACCAGATTGCACCAGGCCCACGCTTTGCCGATGTCGATCCCGACGACATCCAGCGGCTCAGCAAGGCGCTGTGGCCCGGCAACCATCGCGTGCACCTGAAAAGCGGCGATGGTCCGTCGAAGCTGACCGAGTGCATGTGCGAACGGTTCACCACGCACGCCGGCGAGTTTCTCGTCCTACGGATCGGAGCCTGATCCATGAGTCAACCGACGAGTCTCTTCCTACCCGGCGACGATCATGCCGTGCTGATGTTGCACGGCCTGTCGAGTTCGCCGCTCGAATTGCGTTTTCTCGCCCGCTATCTGAACGCCGAGGGCTTCACCACCTGCGCGCCGGTCCTGCCGGGCTACAGCGCCGGCTCGGAAGAAGAGGCAATGGAGGCGTGGCTCGAGGCCGCCGTACGCGAGTACGACGCTTTGGCCGAGCGCTTTGCGCGCGTCTCGATCTGCGGGCTATCGATTGGCGCAGCCTTGGCGCTGGCACTGGCGCATCGCCGTCCAGGGGCGCAGTCGCTCGTGTTGCTGTCGCTAACGCTCTCATACGACGGCTGGGCGATCCCCTGGTATCGTTTCCTGCTCAACTGGGCGTACTTCACGCCGATGCGCAAACGCTGGCGCTACCGAGAGGAAGCGCCGTTCGGTCTGCGCAACGAGGCGCTTCGCGCAAAGATCGCCCGCGCGATGCAGCGCAGCGACTTCAGCGAAGTCGGTCCGTCGACGATCTCATTGCCGGCATTGCACCAGGCGAGCCGCCTCGCCGCGAGCGTGCGCACGCAGGTACACGACATCAAGACCGATTGCCTGATTGTCCACGCAATCGACGACGAGACGTCGAGCCCGCGCAATGCCCGCTTTGTCGCCGCGAATATCGGCGCTGCCTTTTTACGCACAATCTGGCTGGATGATTCGTATCACATGATTACGTCCGACAACGAGCGCGAGATCGTCGCGCGTGAAACCGCCCTCTTTCTGCGCGAGAGCGAAGCCGTCCATAGCGGCGACGACGGCAAACAACAGGTCGTCTCGAAGGCTTTGGCGCGACGCCTCAGGCAACTCGCAGCGCTTGGCAAGGAGCGCGCATGACGGTGGATACCACGCTGAGGTTCGGCAAACCCGCGCGCGTTTCGCTGCGTACCCCACCGAAGTTCGGCAACCCCGCGCGCATGTCGCTACTGCTCGCCGCTGCGCTAGGCCTTTGCGCTGCGCGCGCTGCCTACGCGGACGATGCAAGTCCGAACGCGACGACTGACGCCAGCACCGGCGCGGCCACCGACAGCAAATGGAAAATCGGCGTGGGCCCTGGCGTGGTGATTACGCCCAAGTACCCGGGGTCCCGTCAGTTGAGCGTATTTCCGTTCCCTGCGCTGGACATCTCATACGACGACCGGATTTTCTCGCAAGGCCCTGACGTGCTCGGCGTGAACGTGCTGCGCGGTCCTGCCTATCACGTGGGCACCGCATTGAGTTTCGATTTCCAGATGCGCAAGGAGTCCGACGATCCGCGCCTGCATGGACTTGGCAATGTGAATGGCGGGCCGAAACTGAAGCTCTTCGCTGACTACACGTGGTGGGCGTTTACCGGGTCGGTGGCGTTGTACCAGGATATCGCCGGGCATCACCAGGGGACGACGGTCAGCACGGATTTTGTGGCTTCCGCGCCGGTTGGCGGCTGGTTGTTCTCGGTGGGACCGGGATTCACCTGGGCGAATGGCACTTATACGCGGACGTTCTTCGGCGTGTCCGGGCAGCAAAGCGCGGCGTCAGGATTGCCCACGTATAGCACCAGTGCAGGCGTGCGGGACGTCCATATGAACGCCATGGTGACTTACGACTTTTCGAAGCACTGGAATGGGTCGGTCTCCGCGACTTTCGGGCGACTGGAGCACGACGCGGCGAATAGCCCGATTACCGAAAAAAGATTCGAACTCAATACGCTCGCTTCGGTGAACTACAAGTTCTAGTTTCTGGTTTCTCGCGCGCTTGCAGCGTGCGAGAAACCAATAGCCCATCGCGTTTCAATCTTCCGTACCCAGCTCTTCCACTTCAATCCCCAACTCCGCAGCCATTCGCCGCACCACCACCTGAAGCCGGCTCACCTCGTTGGCAAGCCGCTTCTGTTCAGATTTGACTGCCTCGAACGCCGACAGCGGCACGACCTCATCGTCTCCGCCCGGCTGGGCAAGATCGCTTGCGCTGACTTCGCCGCATAACAGATGCGTCCAGCGATTTTCGCGCTCGCCCGGCGTGCGGGCCAGCTTCGCCACCCGCGGCGGATCGTTGGCGGCCAGTTCGTCGAGAAACGCCTCGACCGACGAGATGTCGGCAAATCCATGCAGGCGCGCGCTGTTCAAGCGCAACTCGGCTGCGGTCTGCGGACCACGCAGCAGCAACGTGGTCAGTAACGCTGCCGACTGGCTTGGCAACCCCAACACCCGATTCATGTTGTGCTCGAAACGCGGTACGCGGCTGCTGCTACCCTCCATCACCAGGCTCAGCCGCTTCAATCCGTCGATGGCGGTCAGCACCTCGGCTTCAGTCGCATTCATCACCGGCGCGCGGCCGGTTTTCTGATTGCAACCCAAGGTCAGCGCGTTCAGCGAAAGCGGATAACTGTCCGGCACGGTGTGCTGCTTTTCGACGAGTACGCCTAGCACGCGCCCCTCAAGCAAGGTCAAAGCACGGATGGAAGGACGGGAAACAGCGTCGGGAGTGGAGTTCATAGAAGATGTCGCGGCATGCGCCGCCGGGTCTCGTGGATGGTGTGCCTTACCGTTGCACAGCGTGGCGGCAGGTTTTAGTTTGTGGCCACTATGATAAACGGCCCGGCCGCTCACGGTGTGCGAATCTCCGCAATGGCGAAGCGTGCCCGGAACGCGTTCGCATCCGGGTCGGTGCATTTTTGTTTCGTTGACGGATTCCCATATTCGAGATAATTTCCCGAATATGGAAAACACACTCACCGACGACAACGCCATCGACCGCCGCATCGCCCAGCGTCTGCGCGGATTGCGCGCCGAGCGCAACTGGTCGCTCGACGAGCTCGCCAAGCTGAGCAACGTCAGCCGCGCCACCCTCTCGCGGCTCGAGAACGCCGCCGTAAGCCCCACGGCGAGCGTGCTGGGCAAGCTCTGCGTCGCCTACGGTTTGCCGATGTCGCGTCTCATGCACATGGTCGAAGAAGACTTCGCGCCGCTGGTCCCGCGCGATGCGCAGTCGGTCTGGATCGACCCGAGCGTCGGCTTCCGGCGCCGCTCCGTGTCGCCACCGGCCCAGGCGCTGAGCGGCGAGGCGCTGGAGTGCGAGCTCGATGCCGGCGTGCGCATCACCTACGACGCGTCGCCGAGAGCCGGACTCGAACATCATCTGATCCTGCTTGAAGGGCAATTGCAGATCACCATCGACGGCAGAAGCCACGATCTGCAACCCGGCGACTGTCTGCGCTACCAGTTGTTCGGCCCCAGCGCTTTCGTCACGCCCTCGCATAGCGCGGCGCGCTACATCCTCTTCATCGTCTGAGTTCGAGCCACCATGAACGCGACTACCATCACGACCTTTTCCGCCGACGACCTCGTTCGCCATCTGCCCGAACTCGGCGCGCTGCTGCGTGCCTGCGTCCATGACGGTGCGAGTGTTGGATTTGTATTGCCGTATAGCGTCGAGGAGAGCGAGGCGTTCTGGAGCGGCAAGGTGCTGCCGTCGCTGTGCGCGGGCGCGCTGGTGCTGTTCGTCGCTCGTCATGGCGAGTCGATCGCCGGCACCGTGCAACTGGATTACGACACGATGCCGAACCAGCGGCATCGCGCCGAGGTGCGCAAGCTGCTGGTCCACCCCGGGTTTCGCCGCCAGGGCATCGCCAAGGCGCTGATGGCGGAACTGGAGCGCCGTGCGCACCAGTTGCAGCGCAGCCTGCTGACGCTCGATACGCGCACCGGCGACAAGGCCGAGCCGCTCTATGCCGCGCTCGGTTATCAGACGGCTGGTGTAATCCCGCAGTTTTGCCGCGACACGCTGGAAGAGCGGCTTGATTCAACCACCATCATGTACAAGACGCTGTGAGCGTGACGTTGGTGGGTCGCCAGCTATACGCGTTCAAACACGACCGAGACGCAGCGAGGAAGGCAGCGATGCAGACTCAGGCGAGTCTGCATCGCGTGGTTTAACGGCGCGAATCGAGCGCGATCCGTACGGCCAGTCCGGCGAGCACGGTGCCCATCAGCCAGCGTTGTACCTGCAGCCAGATCGGCCGCCCAGCGAGAAACCCGGCAATCGAACCTGCCATGGTCGCAATCAACGCGTTGATCGTGACGGAGACGACGATTTGCACGCAACCCAGCGCGATCGACTGCGTGAGCACGCTGCCGTGCTCCGGTGAAATAAATTGCGGCAGCAGCGACAGATACATCACCGCGATCTTCGGATTCGCGAGGTTCGTGACGAGCCCCATGGTGAACAGTTTGCGGCGGCTGTCGTGCGGCAGGTCGCGCACCTGGAACGGCGAGCGGCCTCCCGGCTTGACTGCCTGCCACGCCAGATACAGCAGGTAGAGCGCGCCGCCGAAACGCAGCGCGTCGTACGCGTAGGGCACCGTCAACAGCAGTGCGGTGATACCGAACGCCGCGCAAAACATGTAGAACACAAAACCGAGCGCGACGCCACCGAGCGACACAAGCCCGGCGCGCCGCCCCTGGCAGAGCGATCGGGAGATCAGATAGATCATGTTCGGGCCGGGCGTGAGCACCATGCCGAGCGAGACCAGGGCAAAGGCGAGCAGCGTTGTGGCAGCGGGCAAGGCGTTCTCCTGTGGGAATTGAAGTCGGGCAGTGCCGCCAAATATAGCCGATGCCACCGGTTCAAACCTTTATTCCCACATGAAAAGTCCGGATAGGCGGTTGAACGGCGTTCATCGCACGGAGGATTGCACACGCGCGTGTGACCGCTGCATCACTTGTGCGGTGTCGCGATTGACGGGCAACGCGCGCCGTACTCCAGGTCACGGCGCGCGATTCACCGCGGTACCGCCGGCTGAGTTCAGCCGAGGTACGCTTCCACGAGCTTGGCCCAGTAGCTCGCGCCAAGACTGATGATGCTGTCGTTGAAGTCGTATTTCGGGTTGTGCACCATGCACCCGCCCCACTCGCCCACGCCGTTGCCGATCACCACGTAGCAGCCTGGCACCACATCGGACATCCATGCGAAGTCTTCGCTGCCCATCATGCCTTTGGTGTCGGTCAGCACGTTTTCGGCGCCGACCAGATCGGTCAGCACATCACGCGCAAGCGTGGTCGGCGCTTCGGCATTGACCACCACCGGCACGAGCCGTTTGTAGTCGATCGAGGCTTCCACGCCGAAGCATTGCGCCTGCAGCGTGACGATTTCATGCACGCGCTTCTCGATCCGCTCGCGCATCTCGGGGTTGGTCGAACGCATGTTCAGCAGGAGCTTCACCGTCTCGGGGATCACGTTGTGGGTCGCGCCCGCATGAATTCCGCCGATGCTCACCACGCCCACTTCTGAGGCCGGCAGATTGCGCGAGACGATGGTCTGCAATGCCATGATCAACGAGCCGGCCGCGACGATCGGGTCCCGCGCTCTGTCGGGCATCGCGCCGTGGCCGCCCACGCCCGTCAGCGTGACCGTGGCGACGTCCGAGGCTGCGGTCACGCCGCCCATCTTGACCACGAATTGACCGACCGGAATGCCCGGGCCGTTGTGCAGCGCGTAGACCGCATCGCACGGAAATCGCTCGAACAGGCCCTCTTCGATCATGCGGCGCGCGCCGCACAGGTTTTCTTCGTCGGGCTGGAAAATCAGGTTGAGCGTGCCGTTGAAGCTACGGCTCGTAGCCAGATGTTTGGCTGCGGCGAGCAGGATCGCGGTGTGGCCGTCGTGGCCACAGGCGTGCATCTTGCCCGGAATCCGGCTCGCGTACGGCAGATGCGTCTGCTCGTGAATCGGCAACGCGTCCATGTCCGCGCGAATGCCGATCTTGCGTGTCCCGTTGCCCAGTTTCAGTTGCCCGACCACACCCGTGCCGCCGATGCCGGTATGCACGTCATAACCCCACTCCTTCAGCAAACCGGCGACAAGTTCAGCCGTATTGACGACGTCGAAGCCTGTCTCAGGATGGGCGTGGATCTGGCGGCGCAGATCGACGAAGGTCTGTTCGTCGGCGACAACGTCCGCAATAAGTCCGGTCGATTGCAGATCCGCTTCAACGATTTGTACTTCAGACATGCGATGTTCTCCTGTTGGTTCTCTTGATTCTGTTGGTCCTGCCAGTCACTTCTGGTGATCAATTGCGCTGCTGCGATTGATCGAAATCTCCAGCCGTGCGCTCAGTCGGCGCGGTGCTCTTTCAAAGCCGCCAGTGCGCCGAGCGACACCGCGCTGCACGTGACCATGTACCAGGCCGGCGACATGGGATTCCCGGTCGTGCTGATGAGCCATGTCACGATGAATTGCGCAAAGCCGCCGAATACCGACACGCCGATGCTGTACACCACCGACAAGCCCGTGGCCCGCACATGCTTCGGAAAGCCTTCCATCAAAATCAGGAAGCCCGAACTGGAACCGAGCGCGAGACAGCCGACCAGCGCGGCGATCACCATCAGCGAGACGCCGAGTTGCGCGGTGTGGTTGAGCAGCCAGAACGCCGGATAGATCAACACGGCGCCGAGCAGCGTCGCTCCGACGACTAGCGGCTTGCGACGCGGCAGACGGTCCGACAGCAGCCCGGCAAGCGGCGAACCGATCAGCAACACCGCGCCGGCCACGCACCCCGACAGGAACGCGGTGCCTGGCGGCATATGCAACACACGGATCAGATAGGTCGGCATGTAGAACACGACGATGTACATCGATGCCGTGCCGCCGACGATCATCAGAATGCCGACGCACACT
This sequence comes from Burkholderia sp. OK233, assembly GCF_900230185.1. Taxonomy (GTDB): domain Bacteria; phylum Pseudomonadota; class Gammaproteobacteria; order Burkholderiales; family Burkholderiaceae; genus Paraburkholderia. Next base: position 3,987,072 of record NZ_OCSR01000002.1, on the reverse strand, counting down.
AGCCGCCCGTGACGCGCCATCACCTCGCGAAACGCACTGCTTTCGCGCGACGTCGCCTGATGCGTTTCATGCAGCGTGCGGCGGATATAGAGTCCGACCGGCCCGATCAGCAGACCGCACAGGAACGGGATGCGCCAGCCCCAGCTTTCAAGATCGGCAGGCGCGAGGAAATGCGACAGCAGAAAACCGCTCAGTGCGCCGACCAGCGCCGCCGCACCCTGGCTCGCCAGTTGCCAGCTGACCAGAAAGCCGCGCGTGGACGGCACGCCCGACTCCATCAACAGCGTGGTCGACGCGCCGATCTCACCGCCTGCCGAGAAGCCTTGCAGCAAGCGTCCGATCACGATCAGGAGCGGCGCGAACAGTCCAATCTGCGCATAGGTGGGCGCAAGGCCGATCAATGCCGTGCCGAGCGCCATCAGCGCGATGGTCAGGATCATTGCGGCCTTGCGGCCAGCCCGATCCGCGTAATTGCCGATCAGAATGCCGCCCAGCGGCCGCATGACGAACCCGATGCCGAAGGTGGCGACCGCCATCAGTAGCGAACCGAAGGCCGTATGCGACGGGAAAAACAGCTTGCCGATCAGAACCGCGAAGAAGCTGTAGATCGTGAAGTCGAACATCTCCAGGCCGTTGCCCAGCGTGGTCGCGGCGATCAGCGCGAACTTCGAGGCGCGCGGCTGGGCCGACGTTTGAGCGGACAACGGAGTGGACAACTGGGCGAGCCCCTGGGACACCGCGTCGACTGGCGCGGGTTGCAGCGAGGTGTGCAGATTTGCCATGAGAATTCCGATGATTCCGGTGGAAGGGACTGCGTCGCCTGGCAAGCCGACGTCAACCGAACAGTGAGGTCGTCAATTTCCGAGCGCAAATCGTTTGTTTTTATAGCCATCACTTCTATTTATCCCCACACTGGAGGTTGTTGCGGCATGCGGCCGAGACACCATTCGAGTGGATTCGACGATGAAACTTCACCAATTACGCTCGTTGATCGCCGTCGCGGAGAACGGCAGCATTCATGAGGCGTCGCGTGCGCTGCACGTCACGCAGCCGGCGGTGAGCAAGGCGCTGTCCGATCTGGAGGCGGAACTCGGCGCGCCGATGTTCGTGCGCTCAGCCAAGGGCACGCAGCTCACGCCGTACGGGCAAAGCCTGATTCGCCATGCGCGTGCAATCGAACAGGAACTGCGCCACGCACACGAGGACATTTCCACGCTGCTCGGCATCGCGCGCGGCACCGTGACGGTGGGCGTCACGCCGGTAACGTCTGCCGGGCCGTTTGCTGAGGCGTTGCGGGAGTTCTCGCGGGTTTATCCGCAAGTCACCCTCAACGTGTTCGAGTTGCGTCCGGCGCAGATCCAGGAGGGTCTCGCGGACGGTTCGATCGATTTCGGCCTTGTCTCGCGCATCGGTCAGCCGACCGACACGCGTTTTTACTGGGAGACGCTCTACACCATCGCCACCACGTTGGGCGTGCGCACCGACCATCCGCTGCGCGGCACGCATTCTCTGCGGGCACTCGTTCAGGCGGCGTGGCTCAGCTGGGATGCACTCGACGATTCGACGAGCCTGATCGGCACGCTGTTCGGCAGCCAGGACGTAGCACCGCCGAAAAATGTGCTGCGTTGCACGTCGACGTCGCTCTACCTCGAGATGGCCAGCACCACCGACCGCATCAGCCTGTGGTCGGAATTGCCGTTCCATATGACGCCGTACAAGAAACTGCTGCGCAAGATCGGTTTGACCGAGCCGCTGCCGGACATGACGATCGGGCTGATCTGCCGCGATATCGAACTGACTACCACCGTCGCGGCGACGCTGATCGAGATGATTCGCACCGCCTGCACCGAGTTCGCCGGGGTGTACCTGCGCGCCGGTGCGACGCCGGGGCAGCGGGCACAGGCGCCGACGGAGCAGCCGTGAACGTGGCCGATGGCGCGTCGCATCGAAAGAAACACTTGCGGTGAAATTTATTGCCCGGTATCGTCGAGCCGTTCTGCAATGCAGCGCGGGAGAGATCGTCAGAGGATTGTGACGACGCCGACGGAGCAACCGCCCCGGAAACTCTCAGGCAAAAGGACCGCGCAGCTGGAACATCTGGAGAGCGGCGCCATGCGCGCCCACCGAAGGGGATTCCCTGCATACCGCATGCATCGCGATGCGTATGCTCACAGGAAGAAACTCTCAGGTACATGGACAGATGGGGCATCGACGCCGGTTTCGACACGAAATCGACACCGGTGATGCTCAACTACTCTGGACCATGTCATGTCACGAATCGCCATTATCGGCGCCGGCATTACCGGCGTCACGACTGCTCACGCCCTTGCGCAACGCGGCCACCACGTCACCGTGTTCGAACGTCATCGCTATGCGGCGATGGAGACCTCGTTCGCCAACGGCGGCCAGTTGTCCGCCAGCAATGCCGAAGTCTGGAACAGTGCGGCCACGGTGCTCAAGGGCTTGCGCTGGATGCTCACGCGCGACGCCCCGCTGCTGCTCAATCCGATGCCCACGTGGCACAAGTATTCGTGGATGGGTGAATTTCTACGGCAGATCCCGCATTACCGGACGAACACGGTCGAAACGGTGCGGCTCGCGATTGCCGCGCGTGAGCATCTGTTTTCGATTGCCGAGCGCGAAGGGATCGACTTCGATCTGGAGCGGCGCGGCATTTTGCACATCTACAAGACGCGCAAGGAATTCGATGCGGCTAGCAAGGTGAATGAATTGCTGCGCGAAGGCGGGTTGGAGCGGAATCCGGTGACGTCGGGCGAGTTGCACTCGATCGAGCCTACGCTGCACGGTGATTTCTTTGGTGGGTTTTTTACGCCCTCGGATTCGACTGGCGATATTCACAAGTTCACTCGCGGATTGGCCGAGGCTTGCGTGCGCCATGGTGTGGAATTTCACTACGATGCGGAGATTACATCGATCGAGCAGCCGGCCGAGGGGCGGTTCTCGTTGAGGGTCAATCTGGAAGGTGAGTCGCAGCAGTTTGCTTTCGAGCGGATCGTGGTGTGCGCCGGCGTGAAGAGCCGCGACTTCGCGGCGATGCTTGGCGATCACGTGAACGTCTACCCGGTTAAGGGTTACTCGATCACCGTATGTCTCGACGATGAAGTGAGTCAGCAGAACGCGCCTTGGGTAAGTTTGCTCGACGACAGCGCGAAGATCGTGACGAGCCGGCTTGGCGTGGATCGGTTCCGGGTTGCCGGCACCGCGGAGATCAATGGGTTCAATCGGGATATCCGGTCGGATCGGATTGCGCCTCTGGTCGACTGGACTCGACAGTATTTTCCTGAGGTGTCGACTTCGAAAGTGATTCCCTGGGCGGGGTTGCGGCCCATGCTGCCGAGTATGTTGCCGAAGGTCGGGCGCGGGAAACGGCGCGGCGTTTTTTATAACACCGGGCATGGACATTTGGGGTGGACGTTGTCGGCGGCTACGGCGCAGGTTTTGGCGGGTTCTATCCAATAGGCCTGTTTGCGTGCGCGGCGCCCAATGTCATACTTCCGGCGGCGCTGCGCGCGCCGTCGCGGTTGTTCATCTCTATTCATCGGACCCGCCGCCGCGCTTTCGCGATGATGCGTACGAGCCCGGACTCGATCTGACAGGTAGTCCGGACGCGCCGCCAATGGAAAGATCGGCCACATCTGCTAGTGTTGTCCAATCGGGTTGTCCAATCGGCACCTACTCTCGAAGGAATCTCCATGACCAGATCCCGCTCTGTCACTCGCAGCAACCCAGCCATGCGCCTCACTGATGAACAGATCGCCGCAGAAGCGACGCGACGCCTGGCATGGGATGCAGCCGTTCCCCCAAACACCCTGCAAGTCAAAGTCTCACACGGACGCATCACCCTGCTCGGCGTACTTCAACACAACCAGCAACGCGCCGCCGCGCTCGAAGATGTCTCCCGCCTGTTCGGCGTCACCGGCGTCGCCGATCACGCCACCATCAAAGCGACATAACCCTAACCCGCTTCCGCTCGCATCAGCGTCCGGCAATGCCTTGCGATCTGCTTCTCCTCCTCGGTGTGAATCGCCCTCACCTTCCCCGCTGAATCCCCTTCCGATAGCCCCAAAAACGCGAGCCCCTCGCACACGCGCCGACGAATCTCCTGACTGTGTTCGCCGATCCCACCCGTGAACACCAGCAAATCGATCCCGCCCAGCAAGGCCGCATAGGCGCCAATCGTCTTGCGCACGCCGGTAGCAAACGCATCCAGCGCCAGCGAGGCATTCTCATCGCCCGCCGCGGCGCGCTTTTCCAGCGCCTGCATATCGCTCTCGCCATCGGCGTAACCGGCGAGGCCGCTCTGGCGATTCAACAACGTTTCCAGCGCATCGGCATCGAGCTTCTCCACGCGCATCAGATACAGCAGCACGCCTGGGTCGAGGTCGCCACTACGCGTACCCATCGGCACGCCGCCGGTCGGCGTGAGACCCATCGATGTATCGACGGATTTGCCGTCCTGCAATGCACATAAACTCGAACCGTTGCCCAGATGCGCGAACACCGCGCGCGGCGGCAAATCCGCGCCAAGCCGCGTCACCAGCGACTCATACGAGAGTCCATGAAAGCCGTAGCGAATCACACCGGCCTCCGCATACCGGCGCGGCAACGCAAGCTGCGCCGCGCGTGCCGGCAGTGTGGAATGAAACGCCGTATCGAAGCAGGCGAAATGCTCCGCGTCGCCGAAAATCCTGGTTGCCTCGTCGATCAACGCCAGCGCCGGTGGAATATGCAAGGGCGCAAAGTGCACGGCGTCCTGCAAGCGCTGCCGGACCTCAGGTGTCAAGCGTTGATGCGTTCGCAGATGCGGCCCACCATGCACCACGCGATGCCCCACCGCAGCAGGACGCCCGTGCTTCTGCTCCGCAAGCACGCGCGCGAGCTTCTGCAACGCGTCGGTCTGCGACTCCAGCACATCCTCCTCCTGCGCCAGTACGCGGCCATCAGGCGACTTGATGCGCAAGCTTCCGTCGCCGCGCCCAATACCTTCGGCACTGCCTTCCAGCAGCAATGTTTCGTCGCTGCCGGAGCGCGCGGAATGCGTAAACAGTCCGAATTTCAGCGACGACGACCCGCTGTTCAACACCAGAATCGTCGGAGTCGGGTCGCCGGTCTTCTCATGAGTCACCATGGCACGCTCCGCTCAGCCCTTCCACGTCCAGTTGCGGATTTCTTCCTTATCGATGCCCTCGGCATGCGCATAAGCAAGATGCTCAATGATCTGCCCACGCAACCACTCTTTCGCGTGGTCGCCGACGCCGCGCAGCGCCGGCACGCGATCGATCACGTCGATAGCGAGCGAGAAACGGTCGACCTGATTGATGATCGCCAGTTCGAGCGGCGTATTGATGTTGCCTTTCTCGTGGTAGCCGTGCACATGCAGATTGCCGTGATTGGTGCGGTTGTATGTGAGCTTATGCACCAGCGACGCATACGAATGGAAGTTGAAAATCACCGGCGTGCTGGTGGTGAACAACGAATCGAAATCGCGATCCGACAGGCCGTGCGGATGCGCATGTTCAGGCATCAGGCGGAACAGATCGACCACGTTGACGAAGCGGATTTTCAACTCGGGAAAGCGCTCCTTCAGAATCTGCACGGCGGCTAGCGCTTCCATTGTCGCGATGTCGCCCGCGCACGCCATCACCACGTCCGGCTCGACGCCCTGATCGGTCGACGCCCAATCCCAGATGCCGATGCCCTTGGTGCAATGAGTAACGGCCGAATCCATGTCGAGATACTGCAGATGCGGCTGCTTGTCGGCCACGATCACGTTGACGTAGTCGCGCGAACGCAAACAATGATCGGCGACGCTCAGCAAACAGTTCGCGTCCGGCGGCAGATAAATACGCACCACGTCCGGGCTCTTGTTAGTCACGACATCGAGAAACCCCGGGTCCTGATGCGTGAAGCCATTGTGATCCTGACGCCATACCAGCGACGTGATCAGTAGGTTGATCGACGGCACCGGCTGCCGCCAGCCGAGATCGCGCTTCGCTTTCTCCAGCCACTTGGCGTGCTGGTTGAACATCGAATCGATCACGTGGACGAACGCTTCGTAGGTGGCGAAAAGCCCATGGCGTCCGGTCAGCACGTAACCTTCGAACCAGCCTTCGAGCGTGTGCTCGCTCAGCATTTCCATCACGCGGCCGTCCACCGAGAGTTCGCCGCCGTCTGCGTCGCTTGCCATGGTTTCGGCGAGCCAGGTTTTCTCGGAGGCCTCATAGATGGCCGTCAGCTTGTTGCTCGCGGTTTCGTCGGGTCCGAAGACGCGAAAGTTCGTCATGTTGTTGCGCATCACGTCGCGCAGAAACGTGCCGAGCACCTCGGTCGGCGACGTGTAAGAGCCGGAGGGCTTTTTCACCGCTACCGCGTAGTCGCAAAAGGCCGGCAGGTCGAGCGTTTTGCACAGCATGCCGCCATTCGCATGCGGATTGGCGCTGATGCGGCGCGTGCCTTCGGGCGCGAGTTCGCGCAGTTCTTCAACCAGGCGCCCTGCTTTGTCGAATAACGATTCCGGTTCATAACTGCGCAGCCAGCTCTCGACGAGCTTCAGGCTCCTGCTATTCGTGACCGGATCGAGCACCGGCACCTGGTGCGCACGCCACGAGCCTTCCACCTGATGGCCGTCGACTTCCTTCGGCCCGGTCCAGCCTTTCGGCGAGCGCAGCACGATCATCGGCCAGCGCGGCCGCGTTGCGTCATTGGCTTCGCGTGCATGCTGCTGGATCGCGCGAATTTCGCCGACGCATTGTTCGAGCGTCGCGGCCATCTGCTGATGCATGGTGTCCGGATCGTCGCCTTCGACGAAATACGGCTTGTGACCATAGCCGGTCAGCAAGGCTTCGAGTTCCTCGCGGGGAATCCGCGCGAGGATCGTCGGATTGGCGATCTTGTAGCCATTCAGATGCAGAACCGGCAGCACCGCGCCGTCGCGAATCGGGTTGAGGAATTTGTTCGAGTGCCATGAAGTAGCGAGCGGACCCGTTTCCGCCTCGCCGTCACCGATCATCACCGCGACGATCAGGTCGGGGTTGTCGAACGCGGCGCCGTAGCCATGCGACAGGCTATAACCGAGCTCGCCGCCTTCGTGAATCGAACCCGGCGTTTCGGGCGTGCAATGCGAGCCGATGCCGCCGGGAAACGAGAACTGGCGGAAGAAGCGCCGCATGCCGGCTTCGTCCTCGCTGCGGTCAGGATAGATTTCCGAATAATGGCCCTCAAGGTAGCAATGGGCCAGCGTGGCAGGCGCGCCGTGGCCCGGCCCGGCGATATAGATCACGTTCAGATCGCGCTGTTTGATCAGCCGGTTCAGATGCACCAGCAGGAAGCTTTGCCCAGGGTCCGAGCCCCAATGGCCCAGCAGGCGATTCTTGATGTGTTCGGGTTTGAGCGGTTCGCGCAACAGCGGGTTGTCGCGCAAATAAATCATGCCGGCCGAGAGGTAGTTGCAGGCGCGCCAGTAGCGGTCCATCTTGCGCAACGTTTTGGGCTCCAATGTTTTCGGCGGGGTCGGACGGGAGGTTGCTTCGGCCATGGCGCCACTCCTTGAAAAGGACTGTCAGGCAGGTTAGCGGGTGCTGCAGCGATTGTTCGCGACACGATCAGTGAAGAAAAACCGGCAGTGTCGGCCGCCCTGTCATGCGCATGACATAACGCAAGCGTAGGGCAATGGTCAGCTGTGCAAGGCTTTGGGGGGCGGGCCGGCGATCGTCAACGGTGTGACAGGAAGTGCGCGTCATGGTTCGGCGCGATCGCCCAAAGCTTGATCTTGCGACACGTGTGCGTCGCTTTCGTGTAGGCGCGAGAAGCGCCGTTGGGGAAATGGCCGATCCGATTGCCGACCCTAACGTTGGCTAGTGCCCGTTCGCTTGTTTGTCCGTTCGTTCGCGGGTGTTCAGTTCAAGGTCTTACACCGGCTCTTTCTCTTTCCGTTGTGGTGGCTGGTAGCGCCATTTGCTGGCATTGGGATCGTTGCGCGTGTCGTCGCGTTCACGTTGCTCGGCGCGCGCTTCGTCGGCGCGGCCCAGCTCAGCGCGCCGGTCGCGCACGGCGCCAGGCGAATCGGACTGACGTAACGGCGACGGCGAACGTCGCGGAGCAGGTATTGGTGACATGGTGCCTCCCTTTTCGAGGATGTGGGACGAATCAACGTTTCTTGCCAGTCCAACGGTGGTCCGGGCGGTGCAGGAGACGAAGCTGACGCAGGTACACCGAAGCGCCGAACATCAGCGCCATGCCTGCTACGATGCCCCAGATTGCGGATGTCATGATTTTTCCTTGGCCCGCCGGCCGCACTGCGTTTGATCGCCTGCGACGTGGAAGTGGGCATCCGATTGAGCGCGCGGCCGATTTTAAGCAAATCTGGTTACGACACGCGCCAAGCAAGGATCATGCGCTCAATTGGCCGCCGTGTCTGTACGCTGTTGGACGGTCCGCCTGGCGGGCCATTGGCGGGCCATTGGCGGGCCAGAGGCTGCCGGTCTTGCGCCAGACTTTAAGTGAGCATTAAGTGAATGCGATTAAGCTCTTGATGCTGAATGCGCGACGGCGGACCGCATCTGGCGCGCCCTCTACTGCTCGCCCATTATCTGAACGGCCACCATGTCGACACCCAGCCGCCTCAAAGGGCCCCTGATTCTCCTTCTCTCACTCGTGCTGTTGTGCGCCGGCGTCGCCGTTCTGGTGGGCGTGTTCGGCTTGCTGGTCAAACTGCTGGGCCTTGGCTAGCAAGCCACTGAAGCCACCAGGTGAGCGCTGGAAGGCAGAAAATCTAGGCGCCCCCGGCCGTCCCGCCGCTGAGAAGCATATTGACGTCGATATCAGCCAGCTCCCCGATCCTCTCGATGGTCACATCCGCGGGCGGATTGCTGGAGATCTCCTTGGGATCGAAAGCGTAATGCCCCTGGCGAGGAAAAACCGTAGTCAGCGTCTCTCCCCAGGCCTTCTTCATGGCGGTCAAAATCCGCAATTTGTCATCCACCATCACATAGTGCCGGGCCGGATAGCACTCCATCACCTGATCGAGCATCTGTTCCTTGTGGATATAGATCAAAACCCGTCCCCCGACCTCTTCCCATAGGCCCGAGCGGGAGATTTTGCGCGGCTGGAACACCACATCGCCGTCGGACAGAATCACCGCAGGCCCCCACTGCGACATATGTTTGATCGCGTCCAATGCCCCCGGATAAAGCCGGTTCGCAAACGGATACTCGATCAGAAACGACGACATCAACAGCAGCCGCGTGTCCCGGGGGTGCTCCTGCCGATAGCGCTGCAACGCCCCAAGGTAATCGGCGTAGCCAAGCTCCTTGCGCAAGTCCTCAAAAATTTCCCAGTAACGCGCGCTGTTCTGCTCGCCGAACTCGCGCATCATGTGAGCACGCAAATCCGCCAGCACATGATCGTTGTCCAGCAACGTGTTATCGCAATCGAATAGAAAGACGACTTCGTGAGGCGTGGTATTGGAGGCTGGCATCGCGGCTCCCCTGAATTAGCTTTTGTGTCCATCAGCCGGCGCGGCCGCTTTCTCGACGTGACCGCCGAAATCGTGCCGCATGGCCGACAACACCCGGTTCGCAAAATCCGCGTCACCCCGTGAGCTGAAACGCGCGAATAGCGCCGCGCTCAGCACCGGCGTCGGCACGCCTTCGTCGATCGCTGCCGCCACCGTCCAGCGCCCTTCGCCCGAATCCGATACGCGCCCTGCGTAGCTTTGCAGATCGGCGTCGCTAACAAGCGATCCTGCTATCAGGTCCAGCAGCCACGAACCGATCACGCTGCCACGCCGCCATACCTCGGTGACCTCGGCGAGATTCAGTTCGTATTGGTAAAGCTCGGGACGGCGCAGCGGCGACGTTTCGGCATCGGCTTCGCGCGCGTGTTTGCCGGCGTCGGCGTGATGCAGGATGTTCAGGCCTTCGGCATACGCGGCCATCATGCCGTATTCGATACCGTTATGAACCATCTTCACGAAGTGCCCCGCGCCCTGCGGACCGCAATGCAGGAAACCCTGATCGGCCGTGCTGGCGCCGGCTGTGCGTCCCGGCGTGGCAGGCGCTGCGCCCGCGCCTGGCGCAAGCGTCGAGAAAATCGGTTCGAGCCGTTTCACGACTTTAGTCTCGCCGCCGATCATCAGACAGTAGCCGCGCTCACGTCCTGCAACACCACCGCTCGTGCCCACGTCCACATAGTGAAGCCCGCGTTGCGCGAGTTCGCCGCTGCGGCGAATGTCGTCGTGGTAATAGGAGTTGCCGCCGTCGATCACAATGTCGCCGGGCTCCAGCAAAGGCACGAGGTTCTCGAGCGTCCTGTCGACCACCGCTGCGGGCACCATCAGCCACACCGCACGCGGCTTTTGCAGTTGCGCGACCAGGTCTTCCAGCGATGCGGCACCCGCAACGCCATCCTGTTTCAGTTTTTCCACCGCCGCCGGTTGCACGTCGTAAGCGATGCATTGCTGACCGCCCTTCGTCAGGCGCCGCACCATGTCCGCGCCCATGCGTCCCAATCCAATCATGCCTAGCTGCATATCTCGCTCCGGAAAGTGTCTCGTTGCGCTGCTCGATCTGGCTCGGTGTGCTGCGGCCATGCCGCGGGCTTCACATGCGGCAAGTGGCTCTCCTAACTGTAGTTGCGTTTTGCGTGATCCGACGGACACACGGTAGCAGCCTCGCACCGTCCATGCAGTGAATCGGGCATCCCCGCCTGCATCGAACGACGATACGCCTCTTTGCGGAGGTTTTGTGCAGCCTGAAGTTCCGGACCTGCGTCGGTGCGCGCTGTAGTCAGGACGCAGGCTTCGATTTAGCTAACTGCCTTCTTACACTTCTGGCGCACGATAGAGCGGGACGCTTTCGTGGGCGCCGCCGCATGTGGGCAATGGGATCGGATCGGATCGGTTTGGACGCGCGAGGGGCGTGGCACGTGCGAACTGCGAGCCCTATCGCCGCCGCGCCTGGACCTTCTCGTATTGCGCGAGCGCAATACGCCGCACCGCGCGCCACATGAGCGGATAACGATAACCCGGCACGGCAAACAGCACCAGCGCACAAAGCGCCAGCAATCCGCAGAACAGGAACGTGCCGCGATAGCTGAATGCCTGGACCAGCAAACCCGACAACACGCCCGAGAGAATCGAGCCGACCCGCGCTGCATTGAAGAACAGCGCCGTCGCGCGGCCCGGCGCGTGCGGCATCAGATCCTGCACGTAGACCATGCCGAGGCACGAAGTCACCGCGACTACGAACGCGTTGAGTATCTGCATCGGAATCAGCACGTGGACGGTCCCCGCCATCGACATCGCGACGAAATACAGCGCGTGAACCGCCGCGCAGGCGGCCAGCCAGTTCGGCTTGTGCAGCGTCGACGACTTCGCGCCAAGCGCGAGCATCATCGGAATTTCCGTCAGGGCGCCGAGGCCGAGCATCACCGACACGTCCAGATGCGTGCCGTTCAGGCCGTGCACGATGTAGAGCGGCAGCACGATCATGGTGGCGTTCGCGGCGAGACCGAGCAAGGTGAGCGCGGCCACGGCACGACGGATGTCGTTCTGCGAGGCGACGCCGGGCAAGTCCTCGTGCGCGTCTTCGCCGGGCGCGGTCAGCGGCGGCACGGTGATCGAGGCCGACGGCTCCGAGGCCGTGTCTTCGACCGTGTGATCGCCCAGATGGCCTTGCGGCTCCCGCATGCGCCAGACGATGGTCGCGCAGGCCGCGAAACTGGCCGCCGCGAACAGGAAAAGCCCATAGAAGCCGGCGCCGGCCAGCACCAGTGCGCCTACCGACGGACCGAACACCCACGCCGCCGAGAGAATGGTCCGCAAAGTGGCGCTGGCGAACGCGCGTTCCGCGGGGTCCGGCACCGGTAGCGCCGCGCGGCTGAACGAGAACACCATCGAGATGGCCGAGCCGCCCGCGCCGATGAAGACAATGCCGACCGCCAGAAGCAGCCGGTAGTCACGCACGACGCATAGACAGAGATAACCGAGTGCGGCAGCCACCAGCGCCGCCAGCAGCAACGGCCGATGCCGTCCGCTCGCGTCGCTCCAGCGGCCGGCGAAGGTGCTGGCGAGCACCCCGCTGGCAGCGATCAGCGTCATGAAGATGCCGAGCTTGAGCGGCGTCATGCCGGCGCGCTCTACGCCGAACAGCGACAGATACGGAGCGGTGAACGACATCGCCACACCGAGCATGAGCGTGGCGGCGGCCAGCGGCTTGAAGCCAGGGATGCGCAGCAGGTCGAAAAAACGGGAGGTTTTCAACACGGGTGGCGGTGGGTCAGGGAAAGCGAATCTGCGACGCGCGATGCGCGGCGCGGACTTCGTGGCCGGAACGACCGGGGCATTATCGGCCTGGCTTGCGGACGCGTAAACCTGCGCCCCCCGCGTCCCAAATTTGTGTTGGGCGCCGTTGCGGACAAGCTGACGGCATGGACGACGCTACTTGCCGTCCGTTGAGCGCATTTGCTGCGCTTGCGCCTTGTAATCGTAGGTCGGATAAAACTCGGTGCGATAGCCGCCCCACGCCGTCGTCTCGATGGCCCGGTTGACTTCACGCAGACGGCTTGCCGGCACGCGCAGCGTGACGACCTGGCCGATGCCCATCATCACGTACCACGACATGACCTCGATGCCGGGCGGAGGAAAGGTCTTGAAGAATCCTTGCGCACGCAACTGGTCGTTGATTTTCGGTAGCGGTCTGGATTCGTCGTGACGCAGGAAGATGGTGAGCAGAAAAGTGTCGTCGGGGGCTGCGGCAGGCATGGCAGCTTGCGTGCCTGCCGCGACCGGTGCGCCAGGCGTTGGCGCGACGGCCGCATCGGCGCTGTGCGCAAGCGGCGCGGCACAGAGCGACGGGATAAGCGCCGCGCATAGCAAACCGCGGCGTAGCATGGCGCGAGGCGTGGCAGACGGGGCGGACGTCCTTACGGCAATTGCAAACGGCATCGAATATCTCCATGACGGCGTGAGAAGACCCGGCGGCCTGCTTCAGGGGATCTGCTTAGGAGGAGGTACATGAGTGGCTTGAGCTTCAGCAATATCCGCTCCCACCGGACTGCCCTCGCCCGCCGGACGCACCACGGCGTATCCGCGCTGCTCGAGCGTCCAACGGTGCCACTGGTTGCCATAAACACCACAGGCAACGCCGAACAGCACCGACAGCACCAGCCCGATCGTGCCGATCGTTTCACCCCACAAGCCCGAAAAAAACAGCAACGTGTTGACCGCCAGCATGATGAAAGTGGCAAACCACATTCTCTTCGACATGGCCCAGACGAAGCCCAATAGCAACGCGCCCCAACTGAAACCGGTGGCGAGCGCGACGGTTTCATCCTTGCCGGGGTGCCGAAGGTAGATCTTTTCTGCCATGTCCGTTCCTGAACGCGATGGTGCCTTGAGAGCGAATCATGACGTTTAACATGTCACGCAGGCAAGAATATGCTTTTGTGTGAAATACAGGCACCGGCTGAGGAACGACGCATTAGCAACCGCCACCCTCACTGACGATCGTGACCATAGCTGCTACTCTTACAAAAATCGACGGGCAGTGAGACTCCGCGACAGTGGAAAGCCCTGCCGGCACAGGTAAAAAAGCACCGGAGCACTCATGTCAACCCAAACAGCCTATTCCCCCAAAGCGCCCGCACGAGCTGAAGTCGACGCCTTCCCGGGCGTCACGGTCATCGAATTCGGCACGGACTGGTGCGGCTACTGCCAGGGCGCACAAGCCTCGATTGCAAAAGCTTTCGAACCGCATGCTGACGTCAGGCATCTGAAAATCGAAGACGGTCCCGGCCGCCCGCTCGGTCGGTCCTTCAAGGTGAAACTCTGGCCCACGCTGATCTTCATGCGCGACGGCGCCGAAGTCGCACGCATTGTGCGCCCGGCCAACGCCACCGAGATAGCCGAGGCTTTCACTTCGCTCTGACAAGACTTCATCCGCAAACCGGATTACTGGGAGCACACTTCATGGACACCCGTAGCGAGCTGCAAGCCACCGTCAATGCGATGGTCCAACCCGGCAAAGGGCTTCTCGCCGCCGACGAAAGCGGCCCGACCATCGCCAAACGCTTCAAGACGATCGGCCTTGAATCCGGCGAGGAAAACCGCCGCGCCTATCGCAATCTGCTGCTCACTACGCCGGGTCTCGGCGAATTCGTGAGCGGCGTGATCCTTTACGAAGAAACACTCGGTCAGAAAGCGGACGACGGCACACCTTTTCCGCAACTCTCCGCCAAAAATGGCATCGTGCCCGGCATCAAGGTGGACCTCGGCAAGATTCCACTCGCACTCGCCCCGGGCGACGAAATCACTGAAGGTCTCGACGGGCTCGCCAGGCGTTTCGTCGATTACAAGCGGCAAGGCGCGCGCTTCGCGAAATGGCGCGCGGTCTACAACATCACAGCGAGCTTGCCGAGCCGTCTCGCCATCGAAGCGAATGCCGACTCCCTCGCGCGCTACGCGGCGATCTCGCAGGAAGCGGGCATCGTGCCGATCGTCGAACCGGAAGTGCTGATGGACGGCGATCACACCATCGGACGCAGCGCGGAAGTGACCGAGGCCGTATTGCACGAAGTCTTTAACGCGCTGCACCGGCATCGCGTGGTGCTCGAACACATTTTGCTGAAGCCGAGCATGGTGCTGGCGGGCTCCGAACACGCGCAGCAATCGTCGACCGCGGACATCGCCGCGCACACCGTGCGGATACTCAGGCGCACGGTGCCGTCGGCGGTGCCGGGGATCGTGTTCCTCTCCGGCGGGCAAACGCCGGAAGAAGCAACCGCCAATCTCGATGCGATGAATCGCCTCGGGCCGCTGCCGTGGAATCTGAGCTTCTCATATGGCCGCGCGTTGCAGGAACCGCCCCTGCAAGCATGGAAGGGTCAGGCGGGCAAGGTTAAGGAAGCTCAGGAGGCGTTGCTCAAGCGCGCCCGCCTGAACAGCGCGGCGGCGCTCGGCAAGTACGACGCTTCGCAGGAAAAGAGCTAGCCTCACGGCGAGCGGTCCGCACGTGCCGCGATCTTTCGGCACGCGCGGGCGCGATCCCCGTCGAACAGGCTTCAAACAAAGCCGTCAACAGGGAAGATCAGACCAATCTCAGCGATTCGCGGTGGTTGCACGCGCAATCTTGTCGAGCAGCGCCTGCAGCGAAATCGGCTTGCCGAGGTGGCCGTCGTAGCCGGCACGGATCGCACGCGTGGCGTCCTGTGGCCGGCCAAAGCCTGTCAGCGCCAGGGCCGGGACTGAAGCGGTAGCCGGCAGTTTGCGCAGCGCCGCGATCAGTTCGTAGCCGTCCATGCCCGGCATGCCAATGTCTGACAGGATCAGATCGAACGGTTGGTGGGCCGCGACTGCAAGCGCGTCAGCGCCATTGGTTTGCGGCCACACTTGCGCGCCTTCGAGTTCGAGCAGGCTCTGGAACGCCTGCAAACTTTCGACCGCGTCATCGACCAGCAGAATCCGCATACCCTTGAGCAAACTGGCGTCGCCCGGCATGTCGTGGGTTTCGGGCTGCGCCACCGTGCTGTCGGCCGGCAACCAGACGCGGAAACGCGCCCCCTTGCCTACGCCCGCCGATTCCGCCTTCACATGGCCGCCATGCATTTCGGCGAGCTGTTTGACGAGCGCGAGCCCGATACCCAGTCCTCCGCTACGGCGCCGATGCGCGCCCTCGGCCTGGCTGAACATGTCGAATACGTTCGGCAGGAAGGCCGGCTCGATGCCGCGCCCGGTGTCCTGAACCTCGACACAGGCATAGTCGTCTTCACGGGAGAGCGTCAGGTTCACCTGCCCGCCCGGCTGCGTAAACTTCACCGCGTTGCTGACGAGGTTCCACAGAATCTGCTCGAAGCGCACGGGATCGGCGTCGATAAAGAACGGCTCGGCCACGCCGTGCACGGTCACGCTCACTTGATGCGCGAGCGCATCGGCCTCGATCGCGCTGCCCACCAGCGCCGTGATTGCCGCGATGTCCACACGCGAGCGCTCCAGCGCCAGTTTGCCGGTGCGCACGC
Organism: Burkholderia sp. OK233; assembly: GCF_900230185.1. Classification (GTDB taxonomy): domain Bacteria; phylum Pseudomonadota; class Gammaproteobacteria; order Burkholderiales; family Burkholderiaceae; genus Paraburkholderia. Next base: position 3,971,040 of record NZ_OCSR01000002.1, on the reverse strand, counting down.
GCGACAGGTCGAGCAGATCGTCGATGATCTTGGCGAGGCTGATCACCGAGCGGCGAATCGCGTCGGCCGCATCGCGCACCACCGGCAGGCCTTGCGTCGACGGCGCGCGGTCCAGCATGTCCGCCTTCACGTGAATCAGGTTCAGCGGGTTCTTCAGTTCGTGCGACAGCACCGCGAGGAATTCGTCTTTCAGGCGGCTGGCCGCCTCCACCTTCTGGCGCACCGAGCGCTCAAGAGAGATCTTGCGCTGTTCGAGCGCCTCGGTGCCCTTGCGCTGCGTCAGATCGCGCACGATCTTCGCAAAGCCACTGAAGTTTTCCGACGACATCGGCGTGATCACGCCGCTGCAATAGAGCCGCGAGCCGTTTTTGTGGATGTACCAGCGCTCGTCTTCGACGCGGCCGTCGTTCTGCGCGCGCTGCCGCTCTGCCGACGGTTCGTTGGCTTCGCGCTCTTCCGGCAGATAGAGCCGGTCGAGCAACTGCCCCGTCATCTCGCTCTCGCTGTATCCGAAGATCCGCTCCGCACCCTTGTTCCACGTCGCCACGCGGCCATCCAGATCCTGCACGATGATCGCGAAGTCGTTGGTACTTTGCGCAGCGAGATGCAAACGTGCTTCACCCAGGCGGACCAGTTGCTCGGCATGCCGCAATGCCGTGATATCGACAATGGTCAGCACCGCGCCCTCGATGTGATCGTCGGTCGTGCGATACGGCGAGAGGCGCGTCAGGAAATAGCGGCCGTCGACGCCGCGAATCTCACGCTCGATCAGCTGCAGCGATTCGAAAACGGTGGCCGTGTCCTCGGCCATCTGCGGATAATCGAGCCGGTGCGTGATGTCGTGCAGCGGGCGGCCCACATCCGAGGGAATCACGTTGAACAGTTCGGTCGCGGCCGGCGTATAGCGCTTGATGCGCATCTCACGATCGACGAACAAGGTTGCGATGCCGGTCGAGGCGATCACGTTCTGCAGATCGTCTTTGGCCTTGCCGGTTTCTTCGATCTTGGCCTGCAACTCGGCATTGACGGTAAACAACTCCTCGTTCAACGATTGCAGTTCTTCCTTGCTGGTCTCGAGCTCTTCGGTCGCCGCGCGCAATTCCTCGTTGATCGCCTGCAATTCTTCGTTCGATGCTTTCAGTTCTTCCGTCGAAGCTTCCGACTGCTCGACCGTCGAGCGCAACTCCTGCTTCGTGCGATGCAGTTCGTCTTCGAGGTGTCCCAGCAGCGAGTCCTGCGCGGCCGGACCGGCCGGCTGAACGGTTGCCGGGGGCGCACCGGCTGTGCTTTCCTCGAACAGCACCAGCGCGAATTCCGGCGAATCTTCGGTACGGCGGTAGGGACGCACGATGATCCGCACGAGCGTGTCGGATGTGAATTCGATCGGCGCGGTCGCCACCTCGCTGTTGCTGCGCATGGCCTGAAACAGCGTGCCGCGCAGTTGCAGGCGCAATGCCGGATTCACCAGCATGATCAGGTTGTACGACGGCTCGCCGCGCGCGAAGCGCAGGAAGCGGCCGGCGTGCTCGGACATGTGCAGGATGTTCGCATCGGTATCGACCACGACGCTCGGCGGCGCATACAGCTCGAGGATGCGGTGATGCAAGGCCGAGAACGGCAAGGCCTGCGGCAGCGGCGGCGTGGGCCCGACGCTGGCGGTGGCGGCCACGCCGCCTTGATGCACGACCGGCATGCTGATCGGCGGCCGTATTGCACTGGTGACCACGTTCGCGCGGTAGATGCGATTCTTTTTATCGACCGGCGTGAACAGGTCGCCCGCGGCCTCCGCGGATTCCGAACTGCCAAGCAACAGATAGCCGCCGGGTTGCAATGCGAAGTGAAACATTTGCAGCACCTGGCTCTGCACGCTGCGATCGAGATAGATCAGCAGATTGCGGCAGGACACCAGGTCGACACGCGAAAACGGCGGATCGCGCAGCACGTTATGCACGGCGAACAACACCTTTTCGCGGATGGCTTTGGAGACGCGGAAGTGCGCGCGTTCAGGGGTGAAGAATTGGCGCAGGCGTTGCGCGGAGACATCCGCGGTGATCGATTCGGGATAGAGACCTGAACGGGCGAAAGCAATCGCGCGTTCGTCGATGTCGGTCGCGAACAACTGGACCGGTATCCCTTCATGCCGCTCCGGATGATCGGCGAGCAACATGGCTAGCGAATAGGCTTCTTCTCCGGTCGCGCAGCCGGCGACCCAGGCGCGCACCGGATCGTCTTCGGATTTCTTCTGGAACAGTTTCGGCACGATCTCGCGCTCGACCACCTCGAACGTTTCACGATCGCGGAAGAAATTGGTCACGCCGATCAGCATGTCCTTGAGGAGTGCCGGCGTTTCGTCGGGATGCGTCAGGACAAAGTCCTGATACGCCTGCAGATCGGGAATGCCGTTGACCTGCAGACGGCGTTCGATACGCCGCAGGATCGTGGCGCGCTTGTAATGGCGGAAATCGTGGCCGGTGCGTGCGCGCAAGGTGGCGAGCACGCCAAGCAAAGCCCGCTCGGCGGCCGACACCAGATCGGGCTCCGCGACATCGAGCGTTTCGGGTTCGACGTCCGCGGGCGGGAGGCGGATCGCGCGGGCGTTGTCGGCGAGCTCGCGAAGTTTGCGCGGCATGTCCGCTGCCCGCAGCGTGAGGTCGATCATGCCGGTCGCCATCGCGTTCTGCGGCATTTCCGGGTATTCGGCGTCCACCGGGTCCTGCGCGATCGTCACGCCACCCTGTTCCTTGATGCGGCCGATGCCGGTCGCGCCATCCGCGCCCGTGCCCGAGAGCACGATCGCAATCGCCCGCTCGCGGTGCGTATCGGCGAGGCTGCGGAAAAACAGGTCGATGGCGATCGGGCGGCCGCGCGGCCGGTCGGCTTCGACAGGTGTCAGATGGCCGTCTTCGAGCGACAGATCGTGCGACGGCGAAATCACATAGACGTGATTCTTTTCGACCTGCATGGCGTGCTGCACCTGGCGCACCGGCATGCCGGTGGCGTGTTGCAGGACCTGATCGGCGCTGCTGGCATGATCGGGAGAAAGATGCAGCACGACCACGAAGGCCATACCCATGTCGGCCGGCGCGTTCTCGAAGAAGCGCAGAAGGGCCTGCACGCCACCCGCGGACGCACCCATGCCGACCACCGGAAAGTCCAGCGAGCTCACGGCAGGCGCGCGTGTGCCTGCCGAATCGGCGTCCGTGCTATTGGTGGTCGTTGGAGTGCCTGTCTGCGTGCTCGCCTGCGCAGTCGACTGCGCGTTCTTCGTTGGAGACGCCCCTGCTTCACTACCCGCCATACTCATCCCTTGTGCGCTACACTGCGTCTCAGTGCCCTCGCCTTTTTGCGGCGCCGGGCCCGTGCTGTTTCCGCTCGCATTGTCGCGTGTGTTGCGCCGCATTGCAAAGGCCAGCATCCCTTTGAGGGCAAGGCTTGGGCGCGCCCTCCGCGGACCCACGGCCTGCCCGGCTGCCTCCCGCTCAAAGCCGCGGCCAGCCGTCCACGCGTACCTCATCTTCTTTTCAGCAAGGGCCGTGCCGCGTGTGATGAAACGCTTCGAACATGGCCGACGGCGCTGGAAAGCGGACCCTTACGGTTCGCAAGCCACCAGTGCGTGCAGCTCGTCGATATTGAAGGGTTTCGCGAGTATCGCCACGCCGAGCCGGCGCGCCCGTTCGAGTTCGTCGGCATAGCCGGTCATCAGCGCGATCTTCTGCGCCGGCCACGCACTGCGTACCTTCTCCGCGAGGTCGATGCCGTTGAGCTTGCCCGGCATCTGGATGTCGGACAGCACGAGTTCGAACTTCGCGCCACCGGTCAGCACGTCGAGCGCCTGGTCGGCGGTCGGTTCGTGCCGCACTTCGCAGCCGAAGGTTTCCAGCACGGCGGCCACGCCGGCCGCCACGTCTTCATTGTCTTCCACCAGCAACACGACGCCCCTTGAGGCCGGCACAGGCTGCTGCGCCGTTTCTGCGTCGGGCACCAGCGCCCTCTGCCGATCGCGATAGCGCGGCAAATACAGCCTGACCGTCGTGCCGCTGCCCGGCACGCTGTCGATTTTGGCCGTGCCGCCTGCCTGTTCGCACATGGCGAGAACCTGGGCGAGGCCGAGGCCGGAGCCCGAGCCGCGCAGCTTGGTGGTGAACAGCGGTTCGAACGCGCGACGGGCGACGGTTTCGGGCATCCCTTCGCCGTCGTCGGAACAGGCGATCAGCACGTATTCGCCATCGGGCAGCAAGGTCTCGCTGCCCACCAGACGGTTGTTCTGGCAACGGATCACGAAACGGCCACCGCGCGGCATCGCATCGCGCGCGTTGACCGCCAGATTCATGATCGCGAATTCGAGGTCGATCGGATCGGCCAGCACCTGCCAGACGTTGTCGACCATATTCAAGGCCATCTCGACGGTGTCGCCGAGCGCCGCGTCGATGAGCGGCGCGCCGCTCGGCAACCATGTGGCGAGGTCGACCGGCTCCTGCTTGAGCGGCTGTTTTTTCGCCACGCTCAGGAGCCGCCGCGTCAGCGATTCCGCCGTGGCGGTGGCGCGCTCGACGGCTTGCACTTCTTTTTCCACGTTGTTGTAGCGTTTCAAACGGGCAAGTTCGGTGTTCGCCGACACCACCATCAGCAGATTGTTGAAATCGTGTGCGACATTGGCGACGAGATTGCCGAGCGCGCCCATGCGCTGCAATTGCCGGCTCGAGGCCTCGGCGGAAAGACGCATGGCCACTTCGCCTTGCCAGCGCTCCCACGCGCGGCGCTCGCCGGCGAGTTGGCGCAACGAGAAAAACACCAGCAACCAGATCGCCACGCAGGGCACGGCCGTGATCGCGGCAATCGCCATGAAATGCTCGCGCCACGCGCCGCCGATCGAGGCCGTGTCATAGGCGCTCATCACATAAAGCGGATAGTCGCCGACGCGGCGAAACGCCAGCAGCCGTTCGACACCATCGACGGTGGACGTCAGACGAATGTGACCGAATAGCTGTTTGTCGCGCAATGCCGCGGTGAACGCGCTCTGCTGAGTGGGTTTGGCGCCGGTCGGCCACGCCGGATACCGCACCAGCAGACTGCCGTCCTGGCGGTACAGCGCTAATGAGAGCGACGTATCGCCATTCGTCAGCTCACGGTAGAAGCGCGAAAAGTAATCGGTGTGCAGCGCCACGGACACCACACCCAGGAATTGCCCATTCTCGCCCGAGCGGCCGGTCGCAGTGTTGAACACGTTGGTTTGCGACAGCGGTCCGAATAGGGGCAGTGAGAAATAGGGTTGCGGCCGCATCGCTCTCGCGGCAGTGAAGTCTTCGCGTTGACTCGTCGACATGACCGGCGCGGGATAAGCGCGGCTCGACACCAGCAAATTGCCGTTCGCGCCGAGCACGTAAATAGACGCGACCTGCGGGAAGTCGCCGCCTATTTGCCGCAGACGGTCGTGCAACCCGGCCTCCTGCGCGCGGATCTGCGTGTCGTCGGCGTTACCGAGCAGGTCGACGATGCGCGAGGCCACCTGCTGGTTGAGGTCCAGCACCTTGACGGCCTGTTCCTCGGTCACGCGCGCGAGCCGGTCGATCATGTCGTTCGAATCGGCAATCCGGCGCTGGTAATCGAAATACCCATAGCCCGCGAGGCAGGCCAAAGGAAACACAATCGAAACGGCGAGCACGATCAGAAGCACACGCCGCGTCGCCGCGAAATTGCGCGACGGCATGGGGAAATCGACTGCGACACGCTCCGCACGTTGCACGGTCACGATCTCCATGAAAGATAAGCACAGGTCGGAGGTGGCGGCGCGCAACGCGCCTCAGGTTGTTCGTGCGCTATTTCTGTTCTCCGGAATTTACCGCACTTCCGCCGTTCTCCATAGGGTGGCACGTGATCAAGACGTCACGCGTGAAGCGGCGCGTGGGCGGGCACAGGGTTTGCTGCCACCGAGGCGTCCAAAGGGACCGTCTTCGTGTTGCAGCGCGGCGTAATTAGTTCGCTTCGCGCTTTACCTGCGCAGCACAAATAAAAAATAATCTGCGACGGCCTGCGCACCGGTGAGGCTTCGCATCTTCACTTTTTCGGCGCGTCAGCCACTGGCCCACTTTCTGTCGGCGGCGCTTCCTTCTCGATTTCGTCGCGCGCCTGCTCCCAGTACTCGTCAGGCGTCCCCTTCGGATCTCCGGCCTGCTGCCAGAGGTAGTAGGCGCGTGTGCGAATCTGTTCTTCTTGAGAAGACTCTTGAGACGTTTGTTCCTGTTCCATTTGAGCACCCTCAGTTGCACCGGGCAGAGACCGACACCGGTTGCCTTACTTCGTTTGTCGCGGGATGCGCCAAACGGTGGCTCTCCGGAATCGAGCAAGCGCTATACCTGGCGGCTAGCGCTCGTGCCCGGCCCTAAGCTCGTCACGTTGCCGCAGGGCGTTCGCTTTCATCAGTGGTAAGTTGTTCTTCCAGGCGGTCAAACACGCGTTGCGTCGCGCGGCTCGGCGCGTCAAGTGCGAACAGCAGCAATGAACGGCCGGTTACCTGATACGCGTCGCCGGCGCTGAATTGCGGCAACTCGGCGCGCACCGGCATGTTCGTATCCAGCAGACAGGTCCACTGATCGCCCTCGGGAATGTCGGGCAGCGTGAAATTGACCACGTCGTGATGTGCATTCAGCACCAGCAGCAAAGTCGCATCGGACGCGGGGCGTCGAATGCCGCTCGCCTGAGCGCGTCCGTCTATCACGAGGCCGAAGCAGCGCATCGACGGATCGTCCCACTGTTCCTGCGAAAGATCGGTGCCGTCCGGCGCCAGCCAGCGCGCGTCGGTCACGTCGAGCGCCTCGTTATATTCGCCGGTGATAAAGCGCCCGCGACGCAGTACCGGCAGACGATGGCGCAGTGTGGTCAAATTTTTGACGAACTCGGTCAGCGCACGACCGTCGTCGTCGATGCCTTCCCAATCGACCCAGCTGATCTCGTTGTCCTGGCAATACGCATTGTTATTGCCCGCCTGCGTACGGCCGAATTCGTCGCCCGCGAGAATCATCGGCGTGCCTTGCGAGAGCAGCAGCGTAGCCAGCAGATTGCGTTTCTGGCGCTCGCGTTGCTGCCGGATTTCCGGATCGTCGGTTGGGCCTTCGACGCCCATGTTCCATGACTTGTTGTCCGAGTGACCGTCCTTGCTGTCTTCACCGTTGGCCTCGTTGTGCTTGTCGTTGTACGAGACCAGATCGTCGAGCGTGAAGCCGTCGTGCGCGGCGACGAAGTTGACGCTGGCCCACGGACGGCGCCCGCGATGGTTGAACTTGTCGCCCGAACCGGTCAGGCGTTTGGCGAGATCGGGGACCTCGCCTTCGTCGCCCTTCCAGTAGCCGCGCACGGTATCGCGAAAGCGATCGTTCCATTCGGCCCAGCCAGGCGGAAAACCACCCACCTGGTAGCCGCCGGGACCACAATCCCACGGCTCGGCAATCAGTCGCACGGCGGAGAGCACCGGGTCCTGCCGGCAACTGTCGAGAAAGCCGCCGCCTTCGTCGAAACCGTGCGGCTCGCGGCCGAGAATCGTGGCGAGGTCGAAACGGAAACCGTCGATCTTCATCTCCGTCACCCAGTAGCGCAGGCTGTCAGTCACCATCTGCAGCACGCGTGGATGGGACAGATTAAGCGTGTTGCCGGTGCCTGTGTCGTTGATGTAATAGCGCGGCTCATCGGGCATCAGGCGATAGTAAGACGCGTTGTCGATGCCTTTGAAGGAAATCGTCGGCCCGCGCTCGTTACCTTCGGCGGTGTGGTTGTAGACCACATCGAGAATGACTTCGAGATTGGCGTTATGAAAACGGTCCACCATTTCCTTGAATTCGCCGACCGAGTCGATCGACGACGCAAAAAAGCGCGGATCGGCCGCGAAGAAGCCGATCGTGTTGTAGCCCCAGTAGTTGGTGAGACCTTTGTCGAGCAGATAGCTGTCGTTAACGAAGGTCTGAATCGGCATCAATTCGACCGACGTGACACCGAGGCTCCTGATGTAATCGAGCACGACCGGCTGGCCGAGACCCGCGAAGGTGCCACGCAAATTTTCCGGTACTTCGGGATGACGTTTGGTAAAACCGCGCACGTGAGTTTCATAGAAAATCACGCGCTCCCAGGGCAGCGCATTGCGTTCCGGATGAGTCCACGAAAAGTTGGCGTCGACCACCTTGCACTTCGGCACGAAGGGCGCGCTGTCGCGCTCGTCGAATGACAGGTCGCCCTCTTCCGAATCGAGCGTATAGCCAAAGATTTCCGGCGCCCATTTGAGCTCGCCGATATGCGCTTTGGCGTAGGGGTCGAGCAGGAGTTTGTTCGGATTGAAGCGATGTCCTTTTTCCGGTTCATAGGGCCCGTGGACCCGATAGCCATATACCGCACCCGGTTTCAGATTCGGCACAAACACGTGCCAGACTTCGTCGGTGTACTCCGGAAGCTCGATGCGTTCGATTTCCGTCTCGCCGGTTTCGTCGAACAGACAGAGTTCGACTCCGGTTGCATGCGCTGAGAACAGCGCGAAGTTCACGCCACTTCCGTTCCACGTCGCACCAAGCGGGAAAGGTGTGCCTTCCGCGATGCGCGTCGAATAGCTGGCCTGGGATGACATAGGGATTCCTGTAGAAACTGAGAGCGCTCGGATACGTCTTTTGAATGTGCAAGCTTGCTGCCTCAGCAAATTATGGACCTGAGCGTTGCGCAACCAGGACAAGGCGTCCTTCAGGCAACTACGGAAAACGCACGAACGTCGCGTGCAAGCACTGCACATGATGCGTTAACCGTGCGTGAATGGAGACAGGAATGACGCGGGCTAAAGAGCGTCCGCTGAACCGGTTGACCGGTGAGAACATCGCAGAGAAATTAACGCAGCGGGCATGACCCGTTTGTGGCCATACGTCGCGAATGAAGCGCCTTGCGCCTGGGGTTTTTGCTTAAGGGTACACCGTTGCGAACTGTGCCTATTCGATGCTTGCCGCGATTGGCTGCAACGGCGGGAAGGCGTCATTAAACATCTTTTTTAAACGGGTCAGGCCTTCAACCATTACGCGATCTTTACTGCGGTCCCACAGTATGCAACGCGGCGGCAGACTCGAGCACGCGCAAGAGCCGCTCCGGTGTCAGGGGTTTGGCACAATGCGCGTCGAAACCAGCGGCCTTGGCGCGCGCCTTGTCTTCACGCGAAGAAAAAGCCGTACAGGCCACCAGCAGCATGTCCGAAGTCAACGGGTTGGCCCGCAGGCGGCGAGCCAGCTCAAGGCCATCGAGGCCGGGCATCTTGATGTCGAGCAGAACGGCGAATGGCTGCCACTCGCAGGCCATGGCGCATACGGCGAGCGGATCGTCCAGCGCGCGGCACTCGAAGCCGTCGGCGTTCAGCAGCATCTGCAACGCTTCGGCCGCTTCACGGTAATCGTCGACCACGAGCACGCGACGATTGGATGCCATCGCATACTGAATAGTCCGCCAAACCACGACGTCATCGTTCTCGTCCATTCTGTCGTCGAACGTCACCCTGGTCTCCCTGGCTACTTTCTGGTGCCGCTTCCGGGCATCGAGGAACATGCGAGCAAGATTCGCTCCCACCGCGCGGCAAGCGCTTATCGCTCGCCAGGCATTCGCTTCGGTTTTCACCACCCCGCGCCCGATCCGCCGCTGCACATGCGCTACCTCATCACCATAGCGCACTGGGCGGACTGCCGCTTCCTGATTTATGCTGTCTTGACGCCTCCCGACACATCGTGCGCAAGCACGGGATATTGCGTTGAAATACGGATGAAACGCACTTCCGCCGTGCATGCCGCCCTTGCTGCGTGCATTGCGCATGGCTTCGTATTCTCCTCGGCATCATCGGCTCGTTGTATACGAGCGAATATAGTCCCAACGAGTTCGGGAAAACACGCAAACTTCAGTTGAAGGAAAACGCGAAATTCTGTCGGAAAACGGCGTCACACCAGGGAAGCCTGCTTGCGGGTTATCCCGCACAGCCGGGCAAAGACCGTCGTAGCGAACCGGACATGCCGGCGATACAAATGAATTTTCCATGCTGCCGCGCAGTCCCAGCCTCGCGGCGAGACTGCGGTAACATTCAGCATCGGTGCCGGGTCTGGCGTATTTGCCGCCCATCCCGGCAGGCCACAGGACTCGACGATGAGCGTCACGAAGCACAACAACGTAATCATTTTCGGTAGCGGCAAGCGGACCACGGTGCTGGCGCATGGTTTCGGCGACCAGCACATGCGGCGCTCCCCTGCGCCGCTGAGCCTGTAAGACGATGCAAAGCACGCACCGCCTGTTGCCGTCCGCCGATGCCTTGTTCGAGCACGCCGCCTGCGGCCTGCTTGTGACCACCCCCGACGGCTGGATCCTGCGTGTGAACGCAACCTTCTGCAATTGGCTCGGCTACAACGCGCCGGAGCTTGCCGAGGTAAAGCACGTTCAGGATCTGCTGACAGCCGACAGCAAGGTGTTCCATCAGACGCACTGGTCACCGCTGCTGCAAATGCCGGGTTCGGTGGCCGAGGTCAAACTGAACATGCTGCGTCGGGACGGCCACATGGTGCCGATGCTGCTCAACGCGGTGCGCCGCGATCAGGGCGAAAGCAGCTACCTCGAAGTGGCGGTGCTGATCGTCGCGGATCGTCACAAGTACGAGCAGGACTTGCTGCTTGCGCGCCGCAACGCAGAAGCGTCTGTCGCCGCGCATCAACTCGCTCAGAAAGAATTGCAGGAAAGCCGCGACGTGCTGAGCCTCGCCATGCGCGGGGCGCGCATGGGTGCGTGGTCGCGCGAGTCGAAATCAGGCAAATTCTGGTGGAGCCGCGAACTGGAAGCGCTCGCGGGCTACGCCGAGGGACGGTTTGCGAAAATGCCGGGCGGCTTTTTCGAACTGGTTCATCCCGGCGACCTGATTGCGCTCAACGAGGCGGTCGATCATGCAGTGGCAAGCGGTGACGACTACGTCGCCGAATTCCGCTTCCTGCATGCAAGCGGTGACTGGTGCTGGATGGAAGGCCGCGGCCGCGCCACCTACGACCGCCAGGGCGAGCCACTGACAATCTATGGCCTCGGCATCGACATCACCGAGCGCAAGGACGCGCAGACCGTGCTGCTGCGCCAGGCGGCGATTTTCGAACACCTGAGCGACGCGATCGTGATCACCGACCTGCGCGGCAACATCACCGATTTCAACGCCGGGGGCGAGCGCATGCTCGGTTATCGCAGGCGCGAAATTCTCGGCAAGCCGATCGCCATATTCCATCCACCCGAAGACGCGTTACGCATCCACCGCGAAGTGCTCGCCGCCCTCGCTGCCGACGGCACGTGGCGTCGCGAACTGACTTTCGTGCGGCGCGACGGCACACGCGGGGTCTGTGAAACGGTAGTCAAACCGCTGGCAAACGCGCGCGGTGACATCTATGGCGCAGTCAGCGTGAGCCGCGACATCACCGGGCGCAGACGTGCCGAACAGCAATTGCAGCGTGTGAATCTGGAACTCTCAAAAGCCGATCGCCGCAAGGACGAATTTCTCGCCACGCTCGCTCATGAGCTGCGCAATCCGCTCGCGCCGATGCGCAACGTGCTCGAAATCCTGCGTCTGAAGGATTTCGCCGACCCGCAATTGAGCTGGTCTCGCGACGTGTTCGACCGGCAATTGCAACACATGACGCATCTGGTCGACGACCTGCTGGAAGTGTCGCGTATCACGCAGGGCAAGCTCGAATTGCGCAAGCAGCGGCGGCTCGAACTCGCGCGTGCGATGCAGTCCGCCATGGAAGCGGCGCGGCCCACCGTGCAGGCGTCGGCGCATCATCTGAGCGTGACGTTGCCGCGCGAGCCGCTCTATCTCGACGCCGATCCCACACGCCTGTCGCAGATGATTCTGAACCTGCTGAACAACGCGGCCAAGTACACGCCGCCCGGCGGCAGCATCTCGCTCGCCGCGGAGCGCGAAGGCGATGAAGCTGTGATCGTCGTACGCGATTCCGGCATTGGCATTCCGCGTGAGCATCTGGACAGCGTGTTCGAAATGTTCTCGCAACTCGCCCCGGCGCTGGAGCGCTCGCAAGGTGGTCTCGGTATCGGTCTCGCGCTGGTGCGCGGCCTCGCCGAACTGCACGGCGGCACGGTCGCCGCATTCAGCAACGGCCCAGGCAGCGGCAGCGAGTTCGTGATCCGCCTGCCACTATCGAAAGCGACCCCGGAGCAGTCGGAGAGTGCGCCGGCCGAGATGCCGCGCACGGTGGGTTTGCGCGTCGTGATCGTCGACGACAATGCGGACGCCGCCGATAGCCTCGCCATGGTGCTTGAACTCGAAGGCCACAAGGTGCGCACGGCCGGCGACGGCATCGCCGGGCTGGAACTGATCGGCGAATTCGCACCGCAGGCGGTGATTCTCGATATTGGCTTGCCGCGCCTGAACGGCTATGAATTGGCGCGGCGCATTCGTCACGAGCATCATGACACCGGCATTCTGCTGATCGCCGTCACCGGCTGGGGTCAGCAGCAGGACAAGCAGACCGCTGAAGAAGCGGGCTTCGACCATCATTTCACCAAGCCTGTCGATCCGCGGGAATTGCAGCGCGTGTTGAGCCGCCAACGGGACTGAGTGCCTGCCATTAAAATTACGCGATCAGCGCCTGCCTATTCACCATGATCACCGCATCCACCCTCACCGCCGTCCTGCACGACATCTTCTCTCCACGGACGGAGATTGCTGCCCATGCGTGATGAAGTCCAGGTCGTCAACGCCCTCGCCGCACGCGACATCGTACCCGACGCAACTCAGCGCGACGCCATCGCGGCGCTCGTCACGTTACTGGGCGCAAACGGGCCAATGGGGCGAAGCGCAAAGTCCGGTTCCACGCCGACGCATCAGGGCGTCTATTGCCACGGCTTGCCCGGACGCGGCAAAAGCCTGGTGGTCGATACGGTGTTCGAGCTGGCAAGCTGCCGGAAGCGGCGCATGCATTTTCACGAGTTTCTGCGTGAGATGAACCGGCGGCTGGTGAATGAGCCACGCGGCGATGACCGGCTGGGATCGGTCTCAAGACAATGGCTCGATGGCGTGGAGCTGCTGTGCTTCGACGAATTTCACGTGCACGATATCGCCGACGCTTTCCTGATGGGCCGGTTTCTCGATACCGCGATCGGCCTGGGCACGCGCATCGTGCTGACCTCGAACTACGCACCGGACGCCCTGCTGTCCGACCCGGAGTTTCACGAGCGTTTCCTGCCGACGATCGAACAGATCAAACGTTGCTTCACGGTGATTCATTTCGACGGCGCACGTGATTACCGCTTCGGTGGCGAAGAAGCAGCGTTGTCGCATTTTTTTGCGCCGCTCGACGCGGTAACCGGCGACGCACTCCTGCAAATTTTCGAGCGCTATGAAGGCAACGAAACGCTGGAGCCTGCCACCATCAGCGCGGCAGGCCGGCCGCTCGCCGCGCGTGCCGCGGGTGCTGCTTTGCTATGGGCGGACTTCGAAAACCTGTGCGTGGCGAGCCGTTCGCACCTTGACTATCTGGACCTCGCCGAGCATTGGCACGGTCTGATTCTCGACCAGGTGCACACTGAGTGGCTTGCCAAAGCGCATACGTTGCAGCGGCTCATATGGCTTGTCGATATCTTCTATGACCGCAAATGCGCGCTGTTCATCGCCTCCGATCAGCCGATCGAGGCGGCGCTGAGTGGACTCGAAGGCGCGCACGATCTGTCGAGAACGCTGAGCAGGCTCGCCGAAATGCAATCGCGCGGCTATCGCAGCACGCTTGACAACACGGCAGGCAGGACTGGCATTGCAGAAACGCAGACGGTCGCTCTGCCGTGATAGCGGCGCGAACAACCGTCTGCTCACACACCCTACGCCTTGCTGCTCTTCTCTTTCACCCGCGCAATCTGCTGCTTCGCCGCGTCATACACGTGGTCGGGCGTGAAGCCGAACTTCTTCTTCAGATCGGCGAGCGGCGCGGACGCGCCGAACGTACGCATCACCACCTGCGCCCCGAGCCGTCCGACATAGCGGTCCCAGCCCAGCGTTCCCGCCTGTTCGACGGCCACGCGCGCATCCACATCCGGTGGCAGCACGGAATCCTGATAGGCCTCGCCCTGCTGCTCGAAGATGTCCCACGACGGCATCGACACCACGCGCGCCGCAATCCCTTCGCTCTTGAGCTTCTCGTAGACGTCGACGCATAGCGACAATTCGCTGCCCGTGGCGAGCAGAACCACTTCAGGCTTCTGCCCGTCAGGCGCATCGGCAAGAACATAGGCCCCCTTCTGCACGCCTTTCGCCGACGCATAGCGCGTGCGGTCCAGGGTCGGCAACGCCTGACGCGACACGATGATGCACGACGGCCGCCGCGGATGCGACATCGCCACGCGCCACGCTTCGGCGACCTCGTTCGCGTCGCCTGGGCGCAGCACGGTCAATCCCGGCACGCCACGCAGCGAAGCCAGTTGCTCGATCGGCTGATGCGTCGGGCCATCCTCGCCGACGCCGATCGAATCGTGCGTGAACACGTAGATCGCCGGCACTTCCATGATTGCGGAAAGGCGAATCGGTGGCTTCATGTAGTCGCTGAAAATCAGGAAGGTCGAACCGAACGGCCGCATATTCGACAACGCAAGCCCGTTCACCGCCGCGCCCATTCCGTGCTCGCGAATCCCGAAGTGCAGGTTGCACCCGCCATAGTTGTCGGATTCGAAGCTGCCCGCGCCTTCGAATTTCAGATTCGTTTTGGTGGACGGCGAGAGATCGGCCGCACCGCCGATCATCCAGGGCACGCGTGCGGCAATTGCGTTGAGCACCTTGCCTGAGGAGTCGCGCGAGGCGATGCCCTTCGGATCGGCATCGAACGTGGGGATGTCGCTGTCCCAGCCCTCCGGCAATTCGTGCGCTTCCATCTGTGCGAATTCGCGTGACAGTTCAGGGTATTGCTTCTTGTACGTGTCGTACTTCGCCTGCCATGCCTCGCGCGCCGCCTTGCCGCGCGCACCGATGCCCTGCGCGAAGCGTTCATGCACACCGTCTGGCACGTAGAAGAACTTGTCTTCGGGCCAGCCATAGAACTTCTTCGTCAGCGCCACTTCTTCGACGCCGAGCGCCTCGCCATGCGCAGAGGACGTGTCCTGCTTGTGCGGCGCGCCCCAGCCGATGATGCTGTGGACCACGACCAGCGTCGGCCTGTCCGTGATGCTTTTTGCTTCAACAAACGCGGCTTCGAGCGCCGCGGCGTCGTTGGCATCGTTCACATGCAGCGTGTGCCAGTTATAGCCACGGAAACGGCTTTCCACTTCGTCGCTATAAGCGAGGTCGGTGTGGCCCTCAATGGTGATGCGGTTGCTGTCGTAGATCCAGATCAGATTCGACAACTTCAGATGCCCTGCCAGCGACGCCGCTTCGTGCGAGATGCCTTCCATCATGTCGCCATCGCCGCATAGCGCGTAGACGCGGTAATCGAACAGCGGCGCATCGGGCTTGTTGAAGTGGCTTTCGTGCCAGCGCGCCGCCATCGCCATGCCGACGCTATTGCCCAGCCCCTGGCCGAGCGGACCCGTGGTCGTCTCCACGCCGGTGGTCATACGGAATTCGGGGTGGCCAGGCGTGTTGCTGTCGATCTGGCGGAAATGTTCGATGTCGTCGAGCGAGACGGCGGGCGAACCGGTCGGCTTGCCGTCGTCGTCCACGGCCTTGACGTTCGCCAGATGCAGCAGCGAGTACAACAGCATCGACGCGTGCCCCACCGAGAGCACGAAGCGGTCGCGATTCGGCCACAGCGGCTCGTCCGGATCGTAACGAAGGTGGTTTTGCCACAGATGGTAGGCGACCGGCGCCAATGCCATCGGCGTGCCGGGGTGACCGGAATTGGCCTTTTGCACAGCGTCCATCGATAGCGTGCGAATCGTGTTGATGCACAACTGATCGAGGGCGGGATCGTTTTGCATGGGGACACTCCTTGTTCGGCGGTTGGAGACATCGCCGGGACGCCCACTGAATCGGCGTGGTCGGCGACCGGTGTTCGTCTGGAAGAACGTGGAAGAACGCTTGAGGACCACAAGGCTCATCGATCATGCGCCGATGCGCGGAAATCTGCACGGCGCGTTACATCCTGTGCCGTGTTGTGCCGATGATTGGAGACGGTTCTTTCAAACGGCTTGCGACTTTACCTGGCGCGTTACTTCTCGGGGGCCGCACGGTCGGCGGCCACGATCTCGCGGCCGTAGTCGACCGCCGCGCGGCGTGCCTCGTCGGCGGTCGCGTACGGGCCGATCTCCGGTGCGCCATCGAATGGAAACAGAATCCGCCTGTCGGCTTTTCTGACGACCTTCAATCCACCTACGTAACGGCCGTCGCCTGTTCCGTGATAGCTGGCGTAAATCTCGAAGTCGTCGTCAGCAACGTCGGCCTTATGTCGCGCCATATGTGTATCCCCTATCCCGGCACCTCTGGTCTGGTGCGTCAATTCCCGTGTCGTATTGCGTCGTCAGGTATCGCAATGGCAGCAAGCTGCGTACCGGCGTTCAGCAATACCTGTTCCACCCGAAGCGGGATTGGCTCAGCGCGAGAATGGGGGGAGTAAAGCAGCGCGCACTGGAAATCCGATGAACGCGATTCCAGTGCGCCTGGCAAATAGGCATGCAGTTGTTGCTGCCGCAACGGGTTGGGCGGCCGTCGTACGGACGGCGCGTTACGCGCGACCGGTTCGGTCATGACGTGATAAGGCGAGTCGAAAGCGTTGATGATGCCGCTTGCCGACTTGCCGTCGAAGGTGCCGTCAAAGCTGCGTTAAAACTGATGCAGCATCCCGACATACGCGCCGGTTTGCGATTCGCCGGCGAGTGGACTCGTGTTATTGGTGGCATCGCGCGGCGACGCTTCAAGCGAAAAGTTCGAGTTGCTGCCATTGTGCACGTAGCCCACCGTGCCGTACACGAAGGTACGCTTCGAAAGGTTATAAGTGGTGCCGAGCACGTACATCATCGCGTGACCGGACGGGTCGTGCGCGGCATCGCTGCCGCCGTCGCCGACCTTGATGTAATAGCCGCCCGCCGTTACCGCCCAGCGCGACTGGATATTGTACGTCGCGCCGAGCCAGTAGTGATCGGCACTGTCGGCCACGCCCACCGGTGAATCCGGCGCCGAGTAATGCGTATACGCGCCCTGGATCTTCCACGCATCGAAATGCACATTCGCACCGGCGAAATATTCGCGCGAGGCCTGGAAGATATTGGTGAAGCGGCCGTTTCTGTCGCGCAGTTCGTCGTAGATGCCGCGCACGTCGAAGAGCGGCGAGTGATACGTCAGCATGATGCCGTCTGAGCGGCCAAACTCGCCTGCCGCACCGCTGTTGAATGCGCCCGCCTGATTGCCGAAGGCGTATTGCGCCTGCACGTCGAAGCCCCAGAACACCGGGCTGTGATACTCGACGTTGTTGCTGGTCTGCTGCCAGTTGCGTCCGCGCACGAGCGATGCCGACGAAAACGCCTGCTGCACGAACGGGTCGAATTCCCACACGCCGTCGCTATCGATGAACAGATTGCGCCCGGCCTGCAGCGTGCCCCACTGGTCGCTCTTCAGGCCGACGAAGGCACGCCGTGACCACAGCCGTCCGCCACCGGTGGTGCCGTTCATGATTTGCAGACCGGTTTCGAGGTTGAAGATCGCATTCAGGCCGCCGCCCAGATCTTCATTGCCTTTGAGGCCCAGCATACTGGTGCCCCAATCGCCGCCTTCAGCACTCCAACGGGTCGAACTGCCGCCCGTGCCATTGTTGATGTGATTCAGATATTCCACGCCGCCGTCGAGACGGCCATATAACGACACGCTGGTTTGACCATATGCCAGCGGACAGATCACCGCCAGGGCGGCCACTAATTTTGTATGTAGTCTCATCATTGTTTTGCCGTGAGTTTCTTCTGTCGAGAATAGAATGTTGTAAAACTACACGTTTCGCACAGGAACTATAGGTGATCGATGCTTGCTGGCCTATCCGTTTGACGCAATGAACCTTTGCGGACTGCGCGCTCGGCATTGAAAATCCGCAGCGGAATCGGCGCCTCAAAAGAAATCCCCATCGGTGAGATCGAAAGGTACTCACGATAAGATAGTCGGTCATTCGGCATCAGCCAAATAGAAACGCATTGATCGTTTGCCCATTCATCCTTTGCCACTCGCCATGAACGTGCCTGAACTGACCGAAGACGAAAACCTTGGCCTTTACCAACGTGCGACGGAGAACGGCGCGGAATGGTGGCGCGTCAGCGTGGCGGACCGGCCGGAAAACTATCGGCTCGAACACGGCGTCGATGACGGCCACGGCACCGGATCGGTCGATATCGATCTGGTGGTCGACGCGGAAAACCTGCGCGCGAAGCTGAAGAAGTGGCGCCGCGAGGGCTTTGCGATCGATACGCCCGATGCCGGGGACGAAGCAGGCGCGGCAGAACGGGTGGCCTTCATGCCGGAGTTGCAACGCGTTGCGGCGCTGGCCTCGGCAGTGAAGCGCCATCTGCCGGTAGAGGGCGCGGGCGAAACGGTGCGCATCGGTCGTGTCGACGTACCCTACGGCGTTGACAATCCGCTCGTGCCGCGCGTCAATCCGGCCTATCTGTTTTCCGAGCGCTTTAACGACATCGTCGAAGATATCGTGGAGAACCGGCGCGTCATGCTGATCGGTCACACCGGCGCCGGCAAGACCAGCCTGATCGAACAGGTTGCGGCGCGCTCGCATCACGGTGTGTTGCGCTCGAACATGAACGGGCAAACCACCGTCGGCGATTTTGTCGGTTTCTGGACGGTCAAGGGTGGCGAGACGATCTGGGTGGACGGCGTGCTGCCCACGGCGATGCGCGAGGGCCTGTGGCTGATCGTCGATGAGATCGATTTCGCCGAACCGTCGATTCTCGCCGCCCTCACTGCCGTGCTCGAACCGCACGGCCGCCTCGTGCTGAAAGAAAAAGGCAACGAGATCGTCGCGCCGCATCCTGCGTTCCGGCTGTTCGCTACGGCCAATGCGGTCGGCGCGATGAGCCAGTTCCGTCATCTGTATCAGGGCGCGAATCTGATGAACGAGGCGTTTCTCGATCGCTGGCGCGTCTACATGCTGGACTATCTGACGCCCGCCGAAGAAGCCGACGTGCTGATGCGCACCCTCGACCCGCATATGACACGCGTGCTCGCCACCACCCTCGCCGCGATTGCCGCCGACTGCCGCGCGGCGTTCGCCCGCGAGGATCTGTCGAGCGCATTCTCCACGCGGCGCCTGCTCGACTGGGCCGAGCTGATGCTGCGCACCGGCGACCCCGAACGCGCCGCCGGTCCCGCGATCTATGCGAAGGTCAGTCCCGAAGACGCGGCGCTGATTCGCGGCATCGTTCGCCATCACATTGCGCCGGCCGCCTGACGCCAAGTGACCACAACACGCTGACCACGACACGCACATGAATGCCATGCACGCAATGCGCGACACGCGAGGCTTCGCGTTTGAATCGACGCTCAGCAAAGTAGCGCGCGTGCTGACCGGGCAATACGGCGTGACGGTCGCCTTCAGTCCGGATGGCCCGCGTGTGGAACCCGGCCGCATCGTGATTCCCGACTACGCGTTGAGCGGAGGCATCGAGCGCGACGTGCTGATCGGCTATCTGGATCTGCTGGTGGCACGCGCCAAACATTCGTCGCTCGCGCAGATGGACGCGCTGCCGCCGGGCGTGGTGGCGAATCTCGCGCAGGTGATCGAGGACCGCCGCGTTTGCGCTCAACTGCTCGACGAGTATCCGGGCGCGCGCTGGTTCATCGGCAAGCTGCGTGTGCATGCCGCTGAGCAGGCGCGGCAACGCTGGCCGAAGCTGCATTGGCGCGACCGGCTGGGCTGGCTGGTGGAGCGCGCCCTGTGGGACGAAACGCCGACCCGGACCGAAGCGAGCCACTCCCTGCTGGCCGCGCTGCACGCCGCACAGGATCTGCTGGACGAGTCGCGCAGAATCCGTTCGACCGCGCAAAGCATCGCGGCAGCGCAGGCCCTGGTGGCGCGCGTGCGGGCTTTGTCGGCGGGCGATGTCAACAGCATGGTGTTCACCGCGGATCCGGTTGAAGACCTCGACACGGAAACCGCCGTCTCTTCCTCGGTGCCACTCAACGATGACGACACGGCCCTGCCCGACCAGGACAACGCAGCCTCACCGCCGTCCGATAAAAGCGGTGGCGCGCAAGCGGAAAATGCGGTGGGCATGGGGCAATCGCTAGCCGATGCACAGCAACCGTCGGCACGTTCCGAAGGGGAAGCCGGTACCGCGTCAGCTGCCGCTCGCGCGCGGCTATCGATTCCGCTCGCCACCGAGTTCGACGAGATCACCGACGTCACCGGTCAAGGCGACAGCGCGACATGGCGCGAGCTTCGCGCCCAGGCCCGAGCGGACACCGCGCCGCTCAAGGAGAAACTGGAGCGTGCGTTGAGCGCCGACGAACGCACCCGTTGGCGCCGCGAACAGGAACGCGGAGAGATCGACCGCACCGCGCTGGCCAAACTGGCGACCTCGCCCGGTTACCGCACGCCGTTTCGCACGCAGCGGGCAGCCAAAGGGCGCGACGTCGCCGTGACCTTGCTGATCGATCGCAGCGGTTCGATGGCCGGGCGCAAGATCGAGCTCGCGCGCCTGTGTGCGACCGCGCTGTGCGATGCGCTGACGCAGTTGTCGTTCGACTGCGAAGTGCTCGGTTATTGCTCGCTCGAGTCCGCGCCGATGAAGCAGCTATATGAGCGGCAACTCGCGGCCGGCGCGGATTTGCAGCGTTATAACCGCTTTGTCGAGCGACTCGATCTGAAAGTCTATAAACGCTTTGGCGCGATCGATCCAAGCGGGATCGCCACAATCGATTGCGGCCACGAGAATCCGGATGGCGAGGCGCTCGCGTGGGCCGCGACGCGGCTCGCGGATCATCAAGCCGAGCGACGCATCCTGATCGTGTTCTCCGACGGCTATCCGTCGACCGGCGACGGCGATCCGCAGGTATTGCGCCACGATCTGCGCGAACGCGTCGCGGCGATCCAGAAGCGCGGCATCGAACTGCTGGGGATCGGCGTGCTGACCGATGCGGTCGAAGACTTCTATCCGCACAACGTGGTGGTGAGCCGCCTTGCCGAATTGCCGTCGACGGTCTTCTCGGTGTTGAGCTCGATGCTGCTGACGCGCTAACGCATCAACCTGCATTCAACGGAATCTTCGGCGGCGCGCCTACGCCAGTTGCGGCTTGAACGGATACTGATCGATCTCCCCGCTCCGCGCGACCACGGCCGTGCTCTCCGGAATCTCCTCCCACCAGCCCGGCAAATCCGACAGCGGCTCCGACAACACCAGGAAGGCGTCTTCGCCCGCTGTCGCGATGCGCGGGTCGTCCGGATACAGATCATGCAGATGCCGGAACGAGGTGCTGTGGAAGAGCGAGCGCGACTGCCCTTCGCTCGAATAGCGAACTGCGACGATCTGCTCGCCGTCGGTGGCGCATAGGGTCATGTTCAGCGGCTCATCGATACCGTGTTTGCGCCCGATGTCCTCGACAAAACCCACCATCCGCTCGAGCGCGGTGACCGGCGCGAGTTCGAGGCCGAAGGTCAGCGCGAGAAAAAACAGCACCTCGGAATCCGTCGAACCTTCGATTGACGGGAACAACTCGGGATCGATCGCCAGCATCAGATCGCGGCGTACCAGCGGAAAGTTACGCACCAGCCCGTTATGCATGAAGAGCCACCGGCCGTAACGGAACGGATGACAGTTGGTTTCCTGCGATGGCGTGCCCGTCGCCGCACGGATGTGCGCGACGAACAGCGGCGCGCGGATCGCCCGCGCGGCCTCACGCAGATTGCGGTCGCTCCACGCGGGCTGGATGCAGCGATAGCGAAACGGGATGTCGGTGGGATGACCGTACCAGCCGATGCCGAACCCGTCGCCGTTCGTGGTGGTCTGGCCGAGCCGCGAATGCAGGCTCTGGTCGATCAGAGAGTGTTTGGCGTTGAACAGCACGGTTTCGAGTTGCAACGCGTTACCGGTATAAGCGAGCCAGCGGCACATGAATTCCCCTCCGGTTGCGACGAAATGCGACGAGATGTCTGACGAACCTCGCACAGCCTCGACCAGGCTCGCGTGCCGCCGACCGCTATTTGACCACGGGTTGCATCTGTGCGATCGGTATCAGGAACTCCGAAAAACCGGTCAGGATAATCTGCACGCCAATGCACAGCAGCAGGAACGATGAGACACGCATCGCGACCTTGGTGCCGTCCGCGCCGAGATACTTGGCGAACACCACCGCCCGGCTGTAGATCAGATACACGGTGGCCGCCACCAGAAGCGAGATCACCACCGAGGCGATGCTCGACAGCACGAATGCCGAGAGCTTATGCGTGCGGTTCGCGGTCAGCGCGATCGCGGTGGCGATCGAACCCGGCCCGGTGGTGAGTGGAATGGTGAGCGGGAAAAACGCCTTCGACATGGCGTTATCCGCGTCCACGCGCTTGACCGCCGGCTGCTCGGCCGGTTGCGTGTCGGGCGCGTTGAGCATCTGCCAGCCGCCGACGGCGACCGCGAGGCCCCCGCCGATGCGCAATGCCTCCATGGAGATGCCGAAGAAATGGAGAATCGGGGTGCCGACAAAGAAGGCGACAAGCAACACGCACATGACGTTGAAGGCGATTTTCTTGGCGAGCGCCGTGCGGTCTTCCGTAGTGAGCGATGCTGTCCGGTCGAGAAAGACGAACGCCATGCCGATTGGGTTGATGATGCTGATCAGCCCGGTAAAGCCAAAGAGAATGTCCGAGATCAGACTTTCGACCATATGCGATCCGTTTCGGGCAGCGGCGCGGGCGGGCTGATCGACTGACTGCCCATCGGCGCGCCACGCCAGGTTGAAGTGCCGGACGCCTTCGGGCGGTCCAGATTGTTGCTCGCGTTGCGTGGCTCAGATGATATCGCGGCGCGGCACGCAAATTGGCGAAAAACGGGGCGATGCACACAGCGCGCGGCGCTGCACCGCAGCAGACGAGCGCCGAAAGATGCGCGCACAACTTTCGGAAAGCCTACACTTTTTTGACTTACTTTACGTAACCGAAGCATCAGGCATACAGTCCCCAGCGAAGCCGCACTTTCAACGAGACGTACTTACCGGTTCGAGGAGCTGCCCCCATGTTGCTTCGTGTACTCGCCGCGCTGCCGTTCATCGGCATTCTGCTCGGCGTCCCGTTTGTGAATCGTGTCGAGCCGCTGGTGCTCGGCATGCCGTTCGTGCTGGCCTGGATCGTCATGTGGGTGGTGCTGAGTTCGATCATCATGGCGATCATCTACCGTCTGGACCCGAGCAACCGGCAGCTTGCCGCAGAAGCCGAGGAGGTCCGATCATGAGCGCACTCGTCATCATTGCGGCCATTACGCTGTTTGCGCTGTACCTGGGCGTGCGCGCGCGGCGCGGTCACGACATGAGCCTCGAACAGTGGACCGTGGGCGGCCGCAGCTTCGGCACCGCGTTCGTGTTCCTGCTGATGGCGGGCGAAATCTACACCACCTTCACCTTCCTCGGCGGCAGCGGCTTTGCTTATGGCAAGGGCGCGCCGGTCTACTACATTCTTGCCTACGGCACGCTGGCGTACATCATTTCGTACTGGATGCTGCCGCCCATCTGGCGTTATGCGAAGAATCACCGTCTCGTCTCACAACCGCACTTCTTCGCGCGCAAGTATGAGAGCCCCGCGCTCGGCACCCTGGTTGCGCTAGTCGGTGTGGCCGCGCTGATACCGTACCTCGTGCTGCAACTCAAGGGACTCGGCATCATCGTGGCGACGGCCTCGTATGGCGCGATTTCGTCGACGGCCGCCATCTGGATCGGCGCCGCGGTGGTGACGTCTTATGTGATCGTCTCCGGTGTGCGCGGCTCCGCGTGGAATTCGGTGGTGAAGGATATATTGATTCTGGCGATCGTGCTGTTCCTCGGCATTTATCTGCCGTTGCACTACTACGGCGGCTTCGGCGAGATGTTCCACGCCATCGACGCCGCGCGCCCCGGCTTCCTGACCTTCCCGGCGAAGGGTTCGAGCGTGACCTGGTTCCAGTCGACCGTGCTCCTGACCGCGTTGGGTTTCTTCATGTGGCCGCACACGTTCGGCTCGATTTTCACCGCGAAGGACGAACGTATTTTCCGGCGCAACGCGATGGTGCTGCCGCTGTATCAGTTGATTCTGCTGTTCGTGTTCTTCGTGGGCTTTGCGGCGACGCTGAAGGTGCCGGGCCTGAAGGGTGGCGATATCGACCTGTCGCTGTTCCGTTTGTCGTTGCAGACTTTCGATCCGTGGTTCGTCGGCGTGATCGGCGCGGCCGGGATTCTGACGGCGCTGGTGCCGGGCTCGATGATCCTGACGTCGGCGTCCACGCTGCTCGCCAACGACGTGTATCGCGGCATGGTGAGCCGCAATGCGTCGGACGCGACGGTGGCCAACCTCGCGCGCTTGCTGGTGCCGGTGGTGGCGCTGGTTGCGGTGGGCTTTACGCTGCATGGCGGCGAGACGATCGTGGCGTTGCTGCTGATGGGCTACAGCTTCGTGACCCAACTGTTTCCGGCAGTGATCTGCAGTTTGCTGCCGCACAACCGGGCGACCAAGTACGGCGCGTTTTGCGGGATTCTTGCGGGCGTTGCGGTCGTAACGGTGACGACGACCATGCATCTGAGTATCGGGCAGTTGATGCCGTTTCTGCCTGACGCGTTGAAGGACGTCAATATCGGCTTCCTGGCATTGGCCGTGAACGTGATCGTTTTTGCTGTGGTGAGCGCTGTGACGCAGCCGCGGTCGGTCGAGCAGACTCACGCGCCGGTGCATTGAGGTTTTCTTCGTATCTTTCTGTATAGCGGTTGAAGGGGCTGGTCGCTTTGGGCGCCAGCCCTTTTTTTCACGAATCGCGCTAGACTTCGCCCGAGTTGAAGTCGATCGAATCGAATGAGTATGCGGAGCGAATGAATGGACTATCGTCTTTACTACTCGCCGGGCGCGGCAAGCATGGCCGTTCACTGGATGTTGATTGAAATGGGCATTCCGTTCGACGTCCATCTTGTCGACATCGACGCCGGCAATCAGCGAAACCCTGAATATCTGCGGCTGAATCCCTCGGGCCGCGTTCCCACACTGGTAGTCGACGGAGCGCCGCGCCACGAGTCGGCCGCGTTGCTGATGCTGCTCGCCGAGCGGCATCCTGAAGCCGCGCTCGCGCCGGCGCCGGGTTCCGCCGACCGGGCCGCGTGGCTGGAACTGATGATCTATCTGGCCAACACGCTGCTGCCCTCCATGCGCGACTGGTTTTACGCGGACGTCGACGGCGATCCTGCCGGCGCCGAAGCAGTCCGGGCGCTCGCGCGGCGGCACATCGAAGACGCCTGTGACCGGCTCGACGCCGATCTCGCCGACGGACGTGCCTACCTGGTCGGCGGCAAGCTCAGCACGGCCGATTTTCTGGCGGTCGTGGTGATGCGCTGGACACGCAACATGCCGCGCCCCGCACTCGGCTGGCCACATCTCGCGCACTATATCCGCGGGCTGCGGGCTCTGCCGTCGTTTATCGAATTGAACGCGCGAGAGGGGCTTATCGAATGGCGCAACGAGGATGATTGATGCGCGCGCAACCAATTTTCGCCCGTCGGCGGTCGGCGTGACCGCGTGACCGCGTAGTCCGGAAGAACGTCAGTCAGTTAGTTCGAGTTCGCTCGCGTGCCGACAATCACGATGCCGCGTGAAAGTCCGCTCACGTTGTCGACCGCTTGCGCCCCTGCGTACAGTTGTGTGACCGGTACCCAGACTGCCGGATACTTGTAGCGCGCCACATCGAGAAGCAGCGCGCTGTCGCTCGCCGCGTCGTAGGCGGCTAGTGGCGACCAGTGGCCGCCCCCTGCTTCGCCTATCTCTACCCGCCTGAAGTTCAATAATGCAAAGCGGTCGCTGTGGCCCGTCGTGTCACGAATCAGATCGCGAAACTGACCGAGCGTCAGGTCGCCGGCATGGAATCTCCTCACCTCGATAGGGAACGCGCTTAGAGCCATGCTGAGCTGGTCAAGCGTCATGCCCTCCTTCGATACTCGCGCGGCGTTGGCCACCTGCGGATCGACGCTGCGAAAAAAATCCTCTTGCGAGAAGTAGGGGAAATCCGGGTACTGCGTCGACTCGGGCCGGCGAATGCCCAATGCATTGAGCGCCATCACCGAAGTCGCGACCGAACAGTAGGCTTCGTTGCGCTGCGTTTCGAAGTACTCCGAAAGCGGCCAGTACGACTGGTTATTGGCGGTGGCCATCAACCGCTTCTGGCCAGCTGGCTGTGTCAGCGCGATCAGGTTCGGCGGAACGGGCAGCGGCCCGTCGGCAGCGCGCGCCGCGCCCGATGCGGGGGCTTGATGCGTATCTTGATGCGAGGTTTGATCCGCGGCTTGATTTGCAGCCGGTGGCAGCGGCGCGCAGGCCGCCAGTGTTGCCGTCAGCACAACAACAATCCACTCAGGCCGGCTTACGCGCTGCATGGCGCGCATCAACGAATATCTGGACATTAACCCTTCCGCTGCGAATGACTTCGGAACGACTTCGGCCATGCCGACGCATTTCATCCCACATCGGCAAGTCCCGATTTTTTAACACGAAACCGATCGGCGCGTGAATGTGCGGCCCGGAAGCAGGCGAACTGGATCGCGCCCGTTCAGTCTGATAACATATACCCCCCTAGGGTATTTTCGAGCACAGTCATGGGTCACACGATTCGGGAAAAACAGAAGCTTCTCAACCGCGTTCGCCGCATCAAGGGGCAGATCGAGGCCATAGAACGCGCACTCGAAGACGAGCGCGGCTGCGCCGATGTCCTTCAGCAGATCACCAGTTGCCGCGGCGCGATGAATGGTCTGTTGGCGGTCGTGCTCGAGGACCACATCAGAAATCACCTGGTGGATGCGCATACTGACGAAGACCCTGCTGGCAGCGCCACAGAACAACTCATCGAAGTTGTTCACAGCTATTTCAAGTAATCCGGAGCAGGACATGAGTGACTTCAGAAACGCTGCCTTCGGCGCGGGACACGATCATATTTTTCTGGGCGCAGCCCACGAAAAGAACGAACGCAGAACATGGGCGGTGATCGTTTTGTGTGCCGCGATGATGGTTGCCGAAATCGTCGGCGGCAGCCTGTTCGGTTCGTTGGCGCTCGTGGCGGATGGCCTGCACATGTCGACGCACGCGGGGGCGATGCTGATCGCGGCGCTCGCTTATACGTACGCACGCAAGCATGCGAGCGACTCACGCTTTGTATTCGGTACCGGCAAACTGGGCGACCTCGCGGGATTCACGAGCGCCATTGCGCTGGCCATGATTGCGCTGCTGATCGGTTACGAAGCTGTGTCGCGCTTTCTCTCGCCGGTGCCCATTCATTTCAGTGAAGCGATTCCGATCGCAGTGACCGGGCTGCTGGTGAATCTGGCCAGCGTGTGGCTGCTGCGTGGCGATCATCACGGGCACAGCCACGGGCATGGGCACGCGCATCACGGTCATGAACATGACGAACACGCTCACGGGCACGAAAGTCATGGCCACGAGGGGCACGATCACGAAGAAGGTCATGCCCACGATGCCCATGACAATCAATCTCACGCGGCCCATCACGATGCCGGGAGCGCGGCCCAGCGCGATCACAACATCCGCTCGGCCTACATTCACGTGATCGCGGACGCCGCGGTGTCGGTACTGGCCATCATCGGCCTCGTTCTCGCGCGTGAATTTGGCTGGCTCTGGATGGACCCGCTCGCCGGTATCATCGGCGCGCTGGTGATTGCGAACTGGTCATATGGGCTGATGCGCGACACGGGTGCGATCCTGCTCGATATAAACCCCGACCAGCGTATGACGGAGAACGTGCGCCACGCTATCGAAAACAACGGTGACAAGGTGCTCGACTTGCACGTCTGGCGCGTGGGTCCCGGTCATATGAGTGCGGTAATATCCGTCGCGACCCAGGAAGCGCGCCATGACTCGCGTTTCTATCATGCGTTACTGAAACGCTTTAACGGACTCTCGCACGTCACCGTCGAAGTCAACCCAACGGAACTGATCGCCTGAAGATGGCAATTCAATCACCCTGCATCGAC
Organism: Burkholderia sp. OK233; assembly: GCF_900230185.1. GTDB lineage: Bacteria > Pseudomonadota > Gammaproteobacteria > Burkholderiales > Burkholderiaceae > Paraburkholderia. Next base: position 3,942,896 of record NZ_OCSR01000002.1, on the reverse strand, counting down.
ATTTGCAAAATCGACGGCAAAACGGGCTTCTGCATCGGATGCCTGCGCACCCGGGACGAGATTCGCGAGTGGAAAAACATGACCGACTACCGGCGCCATCAGGTTATCAATGACGCTTCGCGCCGCAAGGCCAAGGTGAAACCGGAGGTGCCCGAAGCGCCGGAAGCGCCGGAGACGCAACCGTCATAAAGACGCCGGTCAGTTCGACTGATCGGCGAACGCATAACTGTTCTTGCCATTGCGCTTGACCCGGTACATCGCCTCGTCGGCCGCGGCCACGAGGCGATGGTAATCGTCGACGGGGTCCGGAAAACTGGCGATGCCGATGCTGGCGCGAACCAGCCCCACCCCCATCGCCTGGTCCGTCTGAACCACGCAGGCGATGAGCCGCCGCGCGATTTCGCCGAGCTCCGCATTCGTCGAAAATTCGCGGACCAGGACGGCGAATTCGTCGCCGCCGATCCGGGCGACGACATCGACTTTGCGCACCGACGCACGAAAGCGTTTCGAAACCGCGATCAGAAACTCATCGCCGACACGGTGACCAAGCGAGTCGTTGACCTGCTTGAATCCATCCAGATCGATATACAGCACGGCAATTTTGCGCGGCACGGTGCGCGCGAGCCGTTTTGTCGCCACCGCTTCGAGCGTGGCGAACAGCTTGCGCCGGTTCGGCAAGCCGGTCATCGCGTCGTGCAACGCCGCCCATTCGAATTCGTGCGACTGCCCCGCCAGCAGACGATTCCGTTTGGCATACATCCCCAGCGCGGTGAGCAGCATGCAGAACAGCAGTGCCGCCAATGCGATCAGCGTGCGCGCGACGTGGACAATCCGAACGCGCACATCGGCGCTGTCGGCATCGCGCTGCGCCCGCCACCAGGCCGACACCGCGCCAAGCACGGCGTCCGTGTCGCGCAGATCGGCGTCGGGTGTGAGCGAAGCTGGCGGCTGACGCGGCGCCGCCGACGGGCTCGCATTCACCAGCGCCGCGAGCGACGCGAGGCGCTGGGCGAGTTCGGTACGCGCGTGCCGATACCCGGCGGCTCTGGCTTCCGTGGCATCGGGAAGTTGCTGCCAGGTGCCGACCAGATTCCGGGCGCTTTCCGCTCGTTCGACCGCTTCGAGAACGAGCCCCGCGTATTCCTGCTTCAACTGATCGGAAAAGATCGTCCGGATTTGCAGCGCCAGATACAGAAGGCCAATCAGCAGACAAACCAGCGCGGCGGCGGCGATCGCAGCCGGGCCCGGCCGGAAGCGGTTCGCGAGGGCGCGTCCAAGTGCGGCGCGCTGGGTACGCGTCCGCTCAGGGATGGGAATAGATGTCTTGCCGGTTTCCGGTGTCATGCTGGCGGTAACTTACGCGGCGAAGGAATGAGCCCATCCGGGCGAACAGACTGCCTTTGTGCCGGGCATTTGCCGTCGAAGTAGCGCGACGATCCTGCTGCGCGAGCCGCGCATCTCTGCCGGGACGCCCTGAAGCTAACTGCTGGGGAGCAGGATTGGACGGCGCCGCCGCTGGGGCAGACGACGCGGCCAGGGCGGGTGTTGCATCGGTCACGACGGTTTCGCTAACCGTAGGCGCCGCGGGTCGCGTGACCGGACCGGACCAGGAGGCCAGTTTTCCGCCTTCTTCTCCGTCCGGTGCTGCTGCCTGCATTTGTGCTGTTGCCGGTGGATCTGCTGTTGCCTGCGTGCCCGTGGTCGCCGGCGCAACTGCTGTTACCTGCGCTCCCGTTGTCACCGGTTTAACTGCGGGGGCCTGCATACCGCCCGCTGCCGTCGCCGATCGCGGCACTGCCGCGAAAGTTGCCGATCGTGGCGTCGCGATCGATTTCGCCAAGGCCGGTCCTGCAGCCGCTGACGCAGCCGTGCCGAGCGCCTGCCGCGCACGCGCCATGGCGTCGGCGTACGCTTGTTGATCCTGGTTGAACCAGACACCGTAAACGACCGTACCCACTACGCCAAAAGCCAGCGCGCTGGCCGTCGCAACACACAGGGCAAGACGTCCAAATCGCACAGGCGGTGCCGCAGCCGGCGGCTCAGCGCCAGCGTCGAAGCCAGTCTCCGGACTCTCTCCGGCAGATTTTGAAAATTCGGTATCGTTGAGCATCGCAATACTCTCCGGAATCCTCACATGTCTGACACATCAGCAGACATTGTTCATACGATTTAGCGGGGTCGATCTTGCGTTCGTGCTGGAACAATCCATCCCTCTCGCCGGGTAGCGACAACACGGTAATCCTGCGCTTTAAACGCTGGCTTTGCGAGTCCGCTTTGCGTCGATAAGACAGGTAAAAGATTCAACGCCGCGCATATCCACGGGCCGGGCCGCGCGCGCTGGCAGGCCGCTTCCACGTCGGGGTTGGAGGCGGCGATGGGGGCATGCACGGCAGTTCTGCGTGATGCAATAAACACGCCAATCTGGAACGCGCTCATCGGCAGCGACTGTTTAAAACGCCATGCATGCCCAGTGGGGTGCCGGACGCCCCACACCCGATCCGTCACCTATTGCACGGTGATCGTTTCTTTCATATTCGGGTGGATGCCGCAAAACACCTTGTAGACGCCGGGCTTGTCGAACTTGAACTGGAACGTGTCGTTCTGATCGAGCGCGGCGGAGCGGAACATGCCCGCATCGTTTACGACCGTATGCGGCTCGCCATCGAGATTTTTCCACGTCACCGTCGAGCCGGATTTGACCGTCAGTGCCATCGGAGAAAACATGAAATTCTTGATGACCACGGCGTTCGGCGTTTCTGCTCGCGCAACGGAAAGTCCAGCCGACGCCGCGATCAGCGTCGAACTCCCGAGCAACACGAAAAACGCGCGGCAAATAACATTAATTTGCATAACTGATCTCCTGCGAGAGAAAATAATTGTGAAATCAAGCGAGTGTCGTATCGGCAAGCGTCGCCTTGAGCGGATGACGCACGATCTTGATGCTGGTCACCCCTAGCATCTTCGGGAGCTGATCGCTTGCTACCGTGAGCGGCCCGGGGCCGGGACCGTTGCCGGCGGTCGGCTGCGGATAGGCGGTCGAGCGGGCGGTATGGAACGTGATATTGCCTTCGACCTTCGACACGATCTGGTGAATATGGCCGTTCAGCACGGTCACCGAGCCGAAGCGCTTCAGATAGCTCATCGCCTGACCGGCATCGCCTGTGCCCCACCCCCACGGTTCGTAGATCGTCCACATCGGCATATGGGCAAAGACGACGATCGGCGTGCTGGACGAGCGCCCCTTCAGGTCATTTTCGAGCCAGGCGAGTTGATCGTCGCCGAGACCACCCAGGCCGTTAGGCTTGAAATGCATCACGTTGACGAGTGCGACGAAGTGCACACCGTTGTGGTCGAAGCTGTAATAGCCTTTGTTGTCCGAAGCCTTGCCGAAGCGGCTGAAGTATTCGGTTCCGGGGCCGTCCGTCACGTCGTGCTCGCCGGGCACGGTGTGGAGTTCCGTGATATTCAGACCCGACATCAACTGCGCCGCGAGATCGAACTCCGCCGGCTTGGAAAGATGCGTGATGTCGCCCGTGTGGATGGTCAGCGCAGGCTTGACCGGCATGGCATTGACGTAGTCGATCGTCTGTTTGAGCGTCCCCGCGACATCCGGGTTGGCTTCTTTATTGAAGCCGATATGCGAATCGCTGATCTGCAGGAAAAGCGGCACACCCATGGATGTCGCGGATGATTTCGCGTCGGCCGCGAGGGCCAGTTCCACCGGCGTGAGAATACCGCCGGCAAGAACGAACACCGTGCCTACGCCGCCGAAAGCGAGACATTTCAGCGCGCCGCGGCGTGAAGGGTTGAATGCGGGGTTGAATGCAGGATCGGATGAATGATGTGACGACATGTTGACCTCACGATAAGGATTCGCAGGCAAACCGCGGGATCATCCGGCGGGCCACACGACTCGGTTCATCAGGAATACTGGCGTGCCGCCGGTTTTATTCCAGGAACAGAAAATTATTGCTGGCTGGCCAATCCAATCGCGCAGGCTTATATGACGCCTGCCAGGGTAAGTGCGGGAATAGCCGCGACGCGGCGGCGGTCATGCAGGTGAGAGAACCTGAAAGGAGTAACCATCATGGACATCATCGACATGGCCCGCGCCTCGGGCATGGCAGTCATCCTCGACGCCAGGATTGGCCGCGAGGAATACCAGAGCGTGTGCGGCTCGCTATCCGCATTGCAGCGATTTGCCGACGCAGTGCGCCAGGGCGCAGTACAACAGAGCGGACATCAGAAACGCACCGCCGCACCCCACTCGCAGAGCGTGAGGAGCCTGGGACGGCCGGCGCGGCCGCATGCTCGACGCGATTCGACTGCGGCCTCCCATGCCGCTTTTAAGCATACAAATTGAAAGGAGGGTGATGTGCGACCGGAATTGTGGCCCGTTCTGCGCCGCCTGCAACTCGGATCGGGCATGGTGCTGCTCATTTATCTATTTTTTCACCTGGTCAATCACGCGCTCGGAATCTGGTCACTCGATCTTGCCGGGCGCGGACTCACGTTCGCCCTGTGGATCTGGCATAGCGTGCCCGGAACGATCCTGCTGTACGGTGCGGCCCTGCTCCATTTCGCTCTGGCTGTGCGCACGATTTACGGACGTCGTCACTGGGTGCTCCCGCCCGCTGAATGGATCCGGCTGTGGGCAGGACTCAGCCTGCCCCTGCTGCTCATCCGGCATGCCGTAGCAACACGCCTCGCAACGTCGCGGTATGGCTTCGAGCCGAACTACGAGCGGATCGTGATATCGCTGATCACGAGCGGCACGCAGGGTCTGCAACTTGCACTGCTCGCGCCGGGCTGGATCCATGGCTGCCTCGGCGTGTGGTTTCGATTGCGTCACTATCCGGCGATGCAACGCGCGAGGCCCGCCCTGCTGGCCCTGCTCGTTGGTTTGCCATTGCTATCCGCCGTGGGTTTTCTGCGGATGAAGCAAGCCGTCGTGGCAATGCATGCTGTTCTCCCTGCGCCTGATTCGAAACTGCTGATGCACCAGCTTGCGCTCGATACGTGGCGCCACAGTCTCGTCTCGCTTTACCTTGCGGTGATCGTCAGCGCGCTTTTAGCAGGTCTGTTGCGGAATTGGCTGGAGCGCCGACCGAGTTCTGCATGAGCGACACCGGAATTCGACCGCTTATCTACGCGGATGCAGATGTCAAAGCCTGATTGAAGACGCTGCGTTCGCGCGATACTGCCGACGTGACGTGGCCCGCATCGCTGAGGATGCGGGCCACGGCCCCGCCTTTTACGGCGGCTCAGTACGGCTCGATGCCGTCTATCCAGCTTACCGGGCTTATCGGGCCTATTGCGCTTGCTGCGCTTGCGGCTTCAGCTTGAACCTGCCCTGATAGCGGATCGTCGGACGCAGCGACTGTGTCGTCGGCGCGGTCATCAGCAACTGACGCGCAAGCGGCGCAGCCGTCGGGCTGAGCGAGCCGATACTGGTTGCCCGCGACGGATCCGCCAGACCGTTCTTCACCAGCAGCTTGGCCTCGAGTTGCAGACTGGTCAGCAAAACCGGATCCTTCAGCGCGTTCCCCTGCGCCAGCAACTGACTCCACGCGTTGTTGCTGTAGTTCGTCACGTAGTAGTCGAGACCGCTCGGATCCGCGAGCACCGCGGAACAGCCGTTCAGGCGCACCTGCGTTTGCGTGTCCTTCATCGCAACCGTCTTGCGCGATGTCAGTCCGTCACCGTAGGCGAGCGTCAACGGAATGGTCCATTGCGTGCCGGGATACTGGTTCTGGTTCGGGAATGGCGACTGCTTGAGCGTGACCACGGTCTGATTGGTCGTCAGATCGCACTGGGTGTCGAGCGAAAGCAAAGGCACGCCGGTTTGCCGCACGAAACTGTCGCCGATCGCGACCATCGGCTCGCCGCTCGCTTTGGTCAGTTCGTCCCACAACCGCTTCGGCGTGCCATTGCCGAGCGCATAGTCGGCCAGATACGACTGCAGCCCCTTGCGCAACAAGTCCTCGCCGAGATAATTCTCCAGCATCTTCAGCACATGGCCGCCCTTGTCGTACGTAAAGGCGCTTGCGCTCAGCACGAAGTCGTTCGAGGCCCAGCCGTTGAAGTTCGGCTGCACCGGGAACGAAGTGGATTTCAGATCGGCGTTGATGACCGCATACTTGTTCTTCACGTCATCGACCCAGCTGAAGCGGTCCGGGAAGAAGCGCACCTTGGTCTTGTTCTCGAAGAACGTCGCGAATGATTCGTTCAGCCACACGTCGTCCCACCAGTCGAGCGTGACCAGATCGCCGAACCACTGATGCGCGGCTTCATGCGTCAAAACCGTCACACCATAATCGGACATGGTGGTGCCAGGTGCCGGCAGAATGTCGTCGGCGAATTCGAGAATCGCGCCCCAGTTCTCCATCCCGCCGAAGTTCAGATCTTTCTGCTCCTTGAACGCGTCGTTTGCAGCGATCGTGTCGAACTTGGTGAGCGGCAACGGAATGCCGGTATAGCGATAGTAATAATCGAGTGCCTGCTTGGTCTGTTGCATGGCCGGTTTCGCCCAGTCTCGCATGCCGGGTGGCGTGAAGATGCGCAGATGCAGACCCTTGTGGTCAGGCAGCGGGCTCGAGAAGTCGTCTTCGAGAATGTCGAACTGGCCGCCACCGAAGAAGAGCAGATACGAAGGCATCGGCGGCGTCTTTTCGAACGACACCAGTTTGTAGCCGCTGTCCACATTCACGGCCGGCTTTTCCGCCGCGTTCGAGACGACGTTCCAGTTCTGCGGGACTTCCGCACTCACCTCGTAGGTGGGCCTGAAAGCCGGTTCGTCCCAGCCCGGGAACCATTGGCGCGCGAGGTTCGACTCGCCTTGCGTGAGAATCGCGCCGCTCGTCGTGCCATCGGTCGATTTCAGGTCGACGCGGAACACGCCCTCCGCCGCGGAGCAACCCGGATAGGGATCGTCGCCGCAACTGCCGCCGGTTTTGGCGACCGGATCGTCATAGGTCTTGAAGTTGATGATGCCGCTCCACTCCATGTGCAGCGAGTAGTTGCCGGCGGCGATCTGCCCGCTCACTGGGCGAAGCTGGTAGAAATCGCCGTCATCCTGCGGCGTGGCGATCAACTGGATGTTGCCTGGCTGCAGCGTGATCGTGCCGTTCGTGAACTTGACGCGATGCCCGGCAATCGTGATCGCGTTGACGGCCTTCAGCACCTTGATCTGGACGTCCGCGCGACCGTCGAATGAAGAGAGCGCCGGGTTCGGCCGGAACCACAGCTTGTAGTTGATCGGTGTGACCGTGTCGGGCAATTCGACCGGCGGCACGCTCTTGTTGATCGATGTGTCCGCAACGATCGGCGCAGTAGGCGGCGCAAGCGCCACATCGGAGGCGGCGGCCGGTGTCTGGGCGGACTTGCTCGAAAGCGTCGACGAGCCGTCTGAACCGCCGCAGCCCGCCAGGACCACTATCCCGGCTAACGCCAGGCACTGTATCTGCAATCGGAAATTTATACGCATAGTTAATCCTCGACTGACAAAATCGGCATAAAGAAAGTGCGATGAGTGATTAAGCTGTGTTTCTCTGTTTTTTCAGCAAAAAAGGTCTCCCGCACTAGCGCCGGATTGCTAGCGAGAATATATGGACGTGTTACTACCTCAGCACTTGTGGCTGATTTTAGAATTGCACTGCCTGATCATTACAATACTTTCAAAAAGACGACATAAGCCGTTTTTCTGCAGTTGCATGCGATCGCCTGACTGACGGGCAAAGCAGCGGCTTACCTGCGTCTCCGAGCAGGTGGACAGGAATCGGGTCAGTTTTTAGCGACAGTGCGTAGCCTAGATTGGCAAACGTTCTCGTGTCAACTTCCTTTCACAATCTTTCATGAATTAGCGCACTACGTATGCAAATCGAATGGATGAAGTAATCGGCAGAGTTAATACTCTAAAGGCGGGATACGCGCACATTTCTACGAGAAACTTTATTTTATTGCAGCGCGGAGTGTGCTATTGGACGTGGCAACAGCCAATGTTTTTTAAAAATTAACTAGAGGGTGTTAGGCACTTTCCGCCAGACCTGGTACCCTGGCGGAATGACAGAACGCAAGCCATACCCCACAGATGTCTCGGATGAAGAGTGGAGCTTTGCGGCTCCCTATCTAACGTTGATGAATGAAGATGCACCACAGCGGCGGTATGAACTGCGCGAGATGTTCAATGCGTTGCGCTGGATGGCGCGAGCGGGTGCGTCGTGGCGTATGCTGCCGACCAATTTTCCACCATGGGAGTTGGTCTACCAGCAAACGCAACGCTGGTTGAACGCGGGCTGCTTCGAGGCAATGGTCAGTGATCTGCGATCTGTAATTCGGGTCGCGCAGGAGCGTCAGGGGCAGCCCAGTGCGGTGATCCTGGATGGGCGCACCTTGCAGTCCACCTGCGAGAGCGGACCGCGCGCGGGTTACGACGGTCACAAGCGCAAGCGAGGCAGCAAAGTCCATATGGCTGTCGACACGTTAGGTCTGCTGCTGGCGGTACACATCACGCCGGCCAACGAGCAGGAGCGCGCACAGGTAGCCGAGCTTGCGCGTCAGGTTCAGCAGGCAACCGGTCAGACGGTAAAGCTTGCATTCGCTGACCAGGGCTATACCGGTGACACAGCTCGACAGGCTGCGCATGACGAAGGCATCGAACTTCAGATCATCAAACTACCAGAGGCGAAGAAGGGCTTCGTGCTGCTGCCGCGCCGATGGGTTGTCGAACGTAGTTTCGGCTGGCTCAACCGGTTCCGGCGACTGGCGCGAGACTACGAGCGCCTACCTGAAACGTTAGCAGGCCTGCACTTCGTTGTCTTCGCCATGCTCATGCTTGTACATGTTGCGCCGACTGTCCAAGTTCCTAACACCCTCTAGCTGTTGAGTTCACGAAAGAAAATAAACCACTAGCGGCTGAAATAGCCGCAAATCGGCATCGAACTCAGGCGCGCATAGAACGACAACTGTCCGCCGCGGACATCGGCGAACTGATCGGCCGCCAACGCGGAGCCGGCAGCGGCGCCGATCGCAATCAACACGATCGCGATCCGGCGCAGACGCCCGGCACGGCCGATCAGCGTGCCCGACACGCCGCGCCAACTGCCGAGCAAGGTCACGGCGAGTGCAACGATCGCGCAGCACATGGTTGTGTCTTCAGGCGTGGAGCGCAGCGTTCGCGGCGGAAGTGCCGGAAGTCGCCGGGCGCACCGGAAACGGATTGCGCCATGCTTCGATGGCGTTCAGCTGATCGTGCCAGCGCTGCATTTCCGGAAACTCATCGAGCGGCATGGCGGCGTTTTTCGCATAAGGCAGCGCGATGGCAACGGAAAAATCCGCGACGCTCAGGCCGTCCCCGAGCAGCCATTTACGGCCTTTGAGCTGCTGGTCGAGCACGCGCGCAGACTTGCGAAACAGACCCTGCTTTTCTGCGACTTTCGACGGGTCGGGTCCGCCGAGTCCAAGCACCGGTTTGATGATGGACTCGAAGTAAAGCGCGCCGGCGTGCGGGTAAAAATGATGGCTGTTCCAGCTGAACCAGCGCAGGACATCGATCTGCCGGTCATCACGCGGCCAGAGGTCGGACTCCGCACGCTGCGCGAAATGGCTGATGATGGCGTCCGCTTCCCAGATGATTCTCTCGCCGTCGACGAGGCACGGCACCTTGCCATTCGGATTGATCGCCAGATAACCTGGCTTGCTCTGCTCGCCCTTTGTCAGATCGACGAAGGCATATTCAATCGGTAAGCCTAAATATTTTGCTACTGCGCAGGTTTTCCGTGGAGCCAGTGTTTCAGCGTAATAGAGCTTCATATTCGACCTCGGTATGAGTTGAATTCGTTTCCGATGCGCGTCAGTTGCCTTCATCTTCCAGTTGAGCCATGAATGCGTCGAGCTTGTCCAATGCGGTGCTCCAGCCGGCCTGATGACCGTCGCGTGCGGCCTCGTCGAAGAACTGCGCATGGGTGAGGCTGAGTTCGGTTCCGTCTTCACTTGGCCGCAGCCTGATGGTGACGAGCGAGCGTCGCTCAGGGGTGGTGACCCACTCCCACGTGAAGACGAGCTTGCGGTCCGTTTCGACTTCCAGGTATTCGCCGCGGCAGTCGTGCGTTTCGCCGTCCAGTGTCTGGAACACCACGCGAAAGCGGCCGCCCACGCGCGGATCGGCTTCGGCGCTGAGCACCGGCCCGGCGTCAGGCCCCCACCAGCGCACCATCAGTTCGGGTTTCGTCCACGCTGCGTAAACTCGGGCCGGCGGGGCTTTGATGCGCCGCACGATAGTCAGGCTCGGCTTTTCCTGGGTCATTCCTCGTGTCCCTCCACAAAATCGGCAAGCCGGTCGAGGCTCGCGGACCAGAAGCGCTCATAGCGCCTCAACCATGCCATCGCCTCCTCCATCGGCCCTGCGACCAGATCGACCGAAACGGTCCGCCCGTTCTTGGTACGCGCCACCAGCCCCGCGTCGCTCAGCACGTCGAGGTGCTTCATGACCGCGGGAAGCTTGAGCGGCAGCGGCCGCGCAATTTCCGTTATCGACAGGCCAGGCTCCCGCTCGAGGCGAGCGAGGATGGCCCGGCGTGTCGGATCCACGAGGGCGGAGAACGTACGATCGAGTTGACTGACTGGAGACTTTGCCATATGGTGAACTATAGGCTGTGAACAAACGGTGTCAAGACTTTTTGTGAGCGAGCCACGCCGCGCGAACTTCTGTTTGCGGCTCATCGCCAGTCCGTTCTAGACTGCGGGTCGGCCACATTCGAGAGGACAACCCGGTATGGACATTCTTCAAGGAATGGCAGTATTCAAGCGTGTCGTCGATGCATCGAGCTTCTCGAAGGCGGCTGATTCGCTGGAGATGCCGCGCGCGTCGGTGTCGACCCTCGTGCAGAATCTGGAGAGCCATCTAGGGCCTGTTGACAATCATCGCCGAGGGGGCTGTTAACTTGTGAGGAAAGCTGTTTACATCCTGTCTTTTGCGGAAAAACAGGATGCCAAGACTGATGCTCAGCGATGACCAATACGAGCGGATCGCCCCCTTGCTGCCGGGCAAGTCCACCGACCCGGGTCGGACCGCAGCAGACAATCGGCTGTTTGTTGAGGCCGTGCTATGGATCGCGCGCACTGGCAGCCCATGGCGCGATTTGCCGCCTGATTTTGGAACGTGGAATAGCGTGTACCAACGCTTTGCCAGATGGTCGCGGGCGCAAATATGGCATACGGTACTCGCCGAGCTTGCGGGCGACGCGGATCTTGAGGAAGTCTTCATTGACAGTACGATTGTGCGTGCCCACCAGCATGCCGCCGGCGCGGCGAAAAAAAAGGCGAACAGGCAATCGGGCGCTCGCGTGGCGGATTGAGCACCAAGATTCACGCTCTGGTCGACGGCTTGGGGATGCTCGCTCGCTTTCATCTGACGGGCGGACAGGCTGGAGACAGTCCGGAGGCCCTGCCTTTGCTGGGCGAGTTGAAACCCGTCAGTCTGGCTGCCGACAAAGCCTACGATTCGAACGCGATCCTGCAGCATCTGGAATCGGCGGACATTCAAGCTGTCATCCCCAGTCGCGCCAATCGTGTTGAGCAACGTCCTTTGGATGAACATCTGTATGCCTCTCGAAATCTGGTCGAACGGTTCTTCTGTCGCATCAAACAATTCCGTCGCGTGGCTACCCGCTACGACAAGCTCTCCGAACGATTCTCATCATTCGTTGCGCTCTCCGCTGCTTTCATCTGGACCTGCTGATTGTCAACAGGCCCTAGGGGTACGCCTGCTGAATCGCACCACGCGCAGCGTGCAGGTTACCGAGGACGGCGCGCTCTACTACGAATACTGCTCGCGCATTCTGGCCGAGGTCTCCGACGCCGAGTCCGCGTTATCCAACAAGCGGCTCAACCCACGCGGCACGATTCGCGTCGACACGTCCGCCACATTCGCCGCCAACGTGCTGCTGCCCGCCATGCCCGATTTCAATGCGCGCTACCCCGACATCACCGTGAAGCTGGGGCTGGCCGATCGCAACGTCGATCTCGTGCAGGAAGGCGTCGATTGCGTGATACGGATCGGTGTTCTCGACGACTCGAACCTCGTCGTGCGACCGATCGGCAGCGTCCGCACGACTATCTGCGCTGCGCCGGCGTATCTCGATCAAATGGGCGAACCCGCCACGCCCGACGACCTCGACCGCCATCGTGCAGTCAATTATTTTTCCGCGCGCACCGGACGTATCTATCCATTCGAGTTTGAAGTGGATGGAACGCGAATCAGAAAAACAGTGAACGGCATCATCGCGGTCAACGAAGGGCTGGTGTATGTCATGTCCGCGACCGCAGGATTGGGGATAATTCAGGTTCCGCGTTTCATGGTCGCCAAGGCGATTCAGGCCGGCGCGTTGCGTGAACTCTTCGGCGGCTACCGCTGTCCGTCCTTGCCACTTTCCTTGCTGTATCCGCACCGTCGGCTGAGCATGTGCGTGCGGGTATTTAGCGAGTGGATTCACGAACTCGCGCAGAATAATCCGGATCTCAACGGTTAGCCGCACGGTTAGCCGCACGCTTAACCGCGCATCGCGCCCGCGTTACGCCCGCTCGATCAATCCGCAACGCTCCAGCTCCGCCGACAACGCTTCCGCACTGACAAACTGATAGGCCTGCAGACCGGCGTGGCGCGCGCCGGCTACGTTGGCATCCGTATCGTCGACGAAGAGCGTTTCGGCCGCTGGAACACCCAGTTGCTCCACGCAGCGAAGATAGGTTTGAGCGGCTGGCTTCGCTGCGCCAAACGCGGCGGACGCATAGACGTGAGGACCGAACAGTTGCGCGACAGGTGGATTCAGAAAGCCAATATGGTCGGTGAGCAGACGGCAGTTGTTGGTGAGCACTGCAATCCGGTGGTGTTCGGCGACTCGTTCGGCGAGCGCGAGCACCTGTTTATCCGGCGTGATCGATGCGTGGCGCGCACTCAGCCAGTCGTCCCGGCTGACGGGATAGTTCAGCAGTTCGCCGAGCGCGGCCAGATAGTTGTCGTCGCTGATCTGCCCCGCGTCGGCACGGGTTTCAAGCCCTGATCCCCAGATCGCGTGACGCACGGCCTCGGGCGTCTGGCCGGAAATTGCCGCCAGACGATCGACCCGCGCCGAGCGATCGTAGTGGGACAGGACGCCCTCCATGTCGAACAGGACCAGCTTGATGGACGCAGTCATGCTGCCGGCCTCGCATCGAAAGCTTTTAGAAATGAAAATGCCATCCGACTGTAGGCCATCGGACGACCCTCTGTTTCTATTGTGCCTCGGCTGGCCGGCGACGCCGTGCGCCGCATGAACGAAAAGAGATCGAGCGTACAGACGCAAACCGCCGCCGGGCGGAGACGTTGGGCAGCGCGGCGAGTCCGCAGAAAAAATTTCTCGGATTCACAGTCAGAATTTTCCCTCTGCCTCGACTAAGACCCGCGTACACTTTTGCGGCGAGGGATTTAGCGTGAATGACATCAATTTCGAATGCACTGCATGCGGCAAATGCTGCCACGATTTGCGCCTGGCGCTGACGATTGCCGAGGCTATCGCCTGGCTGGAGCGCGGCGGGCACATGGAACTCATCTGCGAGGCCATACCGTGGCCCGTTGAGCCAGAGCCAGGCAATGCGCAAGCTGATTACAAACGGGCGCGTTCTTCGCCTGCAATGAGCGGAAGCCTGCCGGTCCGTATCTCGATCGTTCTCGCCGCGGCATTCAATGGAGCCTGCCCCAATCTGGGCGCCGACATGCGCTGCGGCATCTATGAACAAAGACCGCTGGTGTGCCGGATCTATCCCGCTGAAATCAATCCTTTCGTCGTGCTGGCACCGGAAAACAAGGCGTGTCCTTCAGATGCGTGGCAGAAGACCCCGTTGCAAAGGCACGGAATCCTTGTCGATGCTACGACGGTCGAACAGATCGAGCAGTCACGTCGCGCGAATCAGCTCGAGGCGCCGCTGCGCATGCAGGTATGCCTCGAACTGGGACTGAACCATGCCGCGCTCGCGAACGAAGGCTTTGTCATGATTTCGCCGGATAGCGAAGCGCTGTTGACTGCCCTGCGCGATGTCCGCGCGACGCCGGAATCGCAAGACACGGCCGCGCAATGGACATTTGTGTCGAATCGGGCGGGAACCCTGGAAACGCTTCTGTCGGTGGGCGCCACCGGTCACCTCGCTGGGCCCACCGCTGCCGGCAATTCCCGGTATCACGGATTTTTCCCGCCCTCATAAACACAGAACCACCGGCGGCTTCTTGCGCAGAACTAGACGCCGCTGCCACCCACCGTCTTGATGCTCTTCCATTGTCCTTGCTGGACCTGGAACAGCGTGTACGGCGGCTTGATCAGATCGCCATACGGGTCAAAGGTGATATTGCCGGTCACACCGGTAACCTTCACTTTCGACAGACTGTCGACAATCTTGGCGCGATCGAGCGAGTCGGCCTCGTGAATCGCCTTGATCATGGCGAGCGCGGCGTCGTAGGCAAACGGCGCATACAGTTCGACATCCTGATTGAAGCGCGCCTTGTAGCGCTTGCCGAACTCCTGCGCGGCGGGCAGCTTGTCGAGCGCGGGACCGGGCTCGAGATCCTGCGTACCGTCACCCGCCGAGCCGGCGATCTGCAGGAAAGCATTGCTCTTCAGCGCACCCGCGCCGAATAGTTGCGCCTGCATGCCCAGTGAGCGCATCTGTTTGACCAGCATCGCGCCCTGTTCATCCAGGCCGCCGAAAAAAATCAGATCGACGTTCTTGCTCTTGAGTGTCGTCAGGATGGCGCGAAAATCCACCGCCTTGTCATTCGTGAACTCACGATCGACTATATTGCCGTTCGCTTCCTTTGCGCCTTTTTCGAACGCATCCGCGAGCCCTTGCCCGAATGCCGTACGGTCGTCGATGATGCCGATGCGCTTCGCCTTCATCTGCTCCACCACGAAATGTCCCGCCACCACACCGCCGATGCCGTCGTGCCCCATGGTGCGAAACACGTTCTTGTAGCCTTGCTTGGTGAGTTGCGGATTGGTCGAGCCCGGCGTAATCATCGCAATGTTCGCCTGGTGATAGACCGTCGACGCCGGAATGCTGCATCCCGAGTTGTAGTGGCCGATCACGCCGACTACGCCGTCGTCGACCAGTTTCTGCGCGACCTGAATCGCCACGCGCGGGTCTGCCTGATCGTCCTGCACATCGAGCACGAATTTGACCGGCTTTCCGCCGATAACCGGATGTTTCGCGTTCTCTTCATCGAGGGCGAGTTGCGCACCGTACTGCAAATCTTTACCGACTCGCGCGACCGGCCCGGTCAACGGCCCGACGAAACCGATCTTGACGATTTCAGGATCGACCGCCCACGAAGACGGTATATACGTGACGAGTGCACAAACTGTGGCACTCAACAGCCAATAGCGGCGATTCATGATGCGCTCCTTGCGTGATGTAACGTCGCGCGATGTGTAGGTTGGCCGATTCGATGCGCGACGCCTCGAAACCGTCCTGCGATGCTTGTCATGAAGCGAGAAACTCCCTGCGGCAAGAGCCTCAAAGAAACTCAAAAGCGCGTGGCCGAGTAAGGCGCGAGATCGAGCGGCGGCGCACGCTGCGCGATCAGATCGGCGACGATGCGTCCGCTCACCCCGGCTAACGTCAGTCCGAGATGCTGGTGGCCGAATGCGTAGATCACCCGTTCGCTCGCGCGCGAGCGTCCGAGTACCGGCACACCGTCCGGCAGCGTCGGACGGAACCCGAGCCAGCTGCTATCCGGCGTATCGAGCGCGGGTAATGCACGTTTCGAAGAAAACGTCAGCAGATCGATCAGCGAGCGGTTGCGCCTGTCGCCAAAACCCGCCAGTTCGACCGTGCCCGCAACGCGCAGGCCGTCGCTCATCGGTGTCATGTAGAAGCCGCGCTCGGCCCAGCCGACCGGTCGCGAAACCAGGTGCTGTGCGCCAGGGAAGCGGACGTGATAGCCCCGCTCCGTGTCGAGCGGAACCGGGTCGCCGCATTGTTTGGCGAACTGGGCGGAGCGTGCGCCGGTGGCGATTACGACGTGACTGAAGCGGCGCGCGGTACCGTCAATCGTCACACTCGCGCCGTCAGCCGACGGCTGCACTGCATCGACAGTCGAGCGCTGCAGTGTCAGCCCCTGATCGGCAAGCTGTAGATAAAGCGTCTGCAGAAAGCCTTGTGGATTGGAGAAATGCCAACTGTTACTGAACAATACGCCGCGCTCGAATATCGGCGCGAGCGAAGGTTCGAGCGCACGGATATCGCTGCCGCCCAGCACATCGAAGGCAACACCTAACTGCCGGCGCAGATCGAGTGCAGGACGTGCGGCATCGAACGAAGCCGTGTTCGAATACAGGTAAAGGCACTCGCGCGAGCGTACAAAGCGCGCGAGTTCGGCGTCTGCGAGCAGAGGCGCATAACCGTCATGCGCGCAATCGAGCAACGCCGCGAGTGCCGTGGCACTCGCCTCATAGCGCCGCGGCAGCGAGCTCATCATGAAACGCGCAAGCCACGGGGCGAGGTGCGGCAGGTACCCCCAACGCAATCTGAACGGGCTGTCGTTCGATAACAGAAAACGCGGCAAATCGCGAAACACTGAGGGGTTGTTGACCGGAATGCACGCATAGTGCGCGAAGGTCCCCGCGTTGCCGAAGGACGCGCCCTGCCCCACGCCGGCCGGATCGAACAGCGTGACCCGATGACCGTCGCGCATCAACGCCGCAGCGCTCGCGAGGCCGATGAATCCCGCACCGATGATGGCAATCTCCGGCATCATTTGCGTCCTTCCATGTCGCCGCCGTCGCTGGAGAGCGCGTGCATCGTGGCATGCCGCTCACGCACCAGCGCGCCAGGCTTCGGCGCGGGTGAGGCTTGAGGAGACTGCGGAAAACTCATCGTGAAACTCCTTCAGACAGAATCTCGACACTGTCCGACGGCACCTTGGCACGCACGCCACCAGACAAACTCTGGCAATCAGAATCACACAATATTTTTTTGTGTGCAATTAAAACTCACATTGTGTGGCCCTGGAATTTTCCCTGGATGGTCTATGGCGCAGTCCTTGCAAACACTGGCCCACCACGGGCCAACGGTTCCGGAGCGCCGCTTTTAGGCGTTGCGGCGGTGCTTGTCTGGTATAGAATCGGCAAAATTCCGCACAATCGCGGACAAAGTCGATTTTGTATGGAGACATCAGTTCTTATGGCTTCTGGCAAAGACACAGCGCGTGGGGCCAACGGCGCGCCGGCGCAGGCGAAACGCTCCACGTATGTCGAGGTGTCCAGCTCGATCGAGAACGAGATTCGCAGCGGCGTCTATCCGCCGGGCAGCCGCCTGCCGCCGCAGCGGCAACTGGCTACCGAACTGGGCATCAATGTGTCGACGGTCTCCCGCGCGTACAAGGAATTGCAGTTGCGCGGGCTGGTGATCGGCAGCAAACGGCGCGGCTCGCTCGTGACCGGCGGCGCCATGCCGAGCGTCGAGCCTGCGCAGCCGTCCGGCAACGCGGCGATCGACCTGACCGTCAACCGGCCGGCCACCGGCGAATTCCTGAACTGCCTCGCGCGCACGCTGGCGGAATTGCCGCGCGATCCGCGTTATCCGCAATTGCAGGAATACCAGCCGCCCCAAGGCCCCGCCTGGGCGCGCGCGGCCGGCGCCCGCTGGATGGCCGCGCCGGGCTTCACGCCGGCGCCCGATCACGTGGTGGTCACGAGCGGCGCGCAGCACGGGTTGTATGCGGTGCTGAACAGCCTGATCGGCACCGACGGCGTAATCCTCGCCGATCAACTCACCTACTACGGCTTGAAAGCGCTGGCTCCGGTATTCCAGTTCGAGATCGTCGGCATTCCGAGCGACCGCGCCGGCCTGCTGACCGACGAGGTGGAGCGTGCCTGCCGCCGCATGCCGGTGAAGGCGATCTTCACCGTACCGAATCTGCAAAACCCGACCGTGACGACGATGAGTCTCGAGCGCCGCATGGCGCTCGTCGACATTGCACGGCGGCATGGCGTGGCGATCATCGAAGATGACGTTTATGGGCCACTGGTTTCGCAGCGGCTGCCGACCATTGCGAGCCTGTGTCCGGAACTGACGTTCCATCTCGCCGCGACCTCGAAGATTCTCGCGCCCGGTTTGCGGCTCGGCTACCTGCTGAGTCCGCCGGACAGTTCCGCGCTGTGTGCGGAGGCGGTGCGCACCACCGCGTGGATGCCTGCGCCGATGTCGATGCTGATCGCTTCGATCTGGATCGAGGACGGCACCGCGCGCCACATCATGGACGCGCAGCTTGCCGAAATTCGCGCGCGACAGGATCTGGCGCGCGAGTTGTTGCCACAGGAATTGCTGCAGACCGACCCGGCGTGCATGTTCGTGTGGCTCAAGCTGCCGCCACCGTGGCGCGCCGACGATTTTGCGGCGAATGCGAAAGCACGCGGCGTGGTGGTGATGCCGTCTTCGGCGTTTGCCGTGGACAGGTCGGAGATCGAGCACGGAGTGCGGATCAACCTCGCGTGCGCGACGAGCCGCGATCAACTCGTGAGTGCGTTACGACTGTTGACCGGCACGCTGAAGGATCGTCCCCGGGCACTGTTCGGCACGATCTGAACGAAGGCCAACTGAATACCGCGTCAGATCAAATCAAAATTGTTCAACCGCCAAAGGAATAAACCCATCACCTGCCTCGTTCAATAACCGCAACGACCATCGGTCTTGAGAGAGGTGCGGTCATGAAGTCTGTGCTTACAGTGTTGGGCGCTGTGGTGAGCGCCGCGGCTTTGACGAGTCTTGTCGCGTGCGGCGGCAGCTCCGGATCTATCAACGTGCAGTCGTTTACCTCGACCGTGCTGGTCTCCGACGGCGCGGTCTCCGCGCCGCACACCGACCCTAATCTGAAAAACGGATGGGGCGTCGCGTTCAATCCAAAGGGTTTCGTCTGGGTTGCCGACAACGGGACCTCCGTCGCCACACTCTATGACGGCAATGGCGTGCCTCAGTCCCTGGTCGTCAGCATTCCGAACGGAATCAGCGGCCCGGCAAATCCGACCGGCATCGTATTCAACGGCACGACGGATTTCACGGTCACTCAGGGCGGCAAGACCGGCGTAGGCGCCTTTATCTTTTCCGGCGAAGGCGGCACGATCACCGCATGGGCGCCGGCGGTCGCGCCCGCGAACGCGATCGTCATGTTCGACGACGGTAGCGGCGGCGCGGTCTACAAGGGGCTCGCCCTCGCCAGCAATGGCACGGCGAACTTCCTCTATGCCACCGATTTCCACAACAACAAGATCGACGTGTTCGACAAGAACTTCGCGAAGGTCCCCATGTCCGGCAACTTTCAGGACGCTGCGCTGCCGGTAGGTTTTGCGCCGTTCGGCATACAGGCAATCGGCGGAAAACTCTTCGTGACCTACGCCAAACAGAATGCAGTCGCGCATGACAACGTCGACGGCCCTGGGCTCGGCTTCGTCGACGTATTCGATACGGGCGGCAAGCTACTGCAGCGCTTCGCGTCGGCCGGTCCCCTGAACGCACCATGGGGCGTCGCACAGGCGCCGGGCAACTTCGGCCGCTTCAGCGGCGACATATTGATCGGCAATTTCGGCGACGGCACGATCAACGCTTTCGATCCGGCAAGCGGGCAATCCCTCGGCACCGTCAACCTGTCGAACGGAACCACGTTCGTGCAACCGGGGCTTTGGGGTATCGCGTTCGGCAACGGACTCGATAATCAGCCGACCAACACGCTGTTTTTTGCTGCGGGGCCTAACGACGAAGCCGATGGCGTTTATGGACGGATCGACGTGAAAATGTGAACGCCTAGCTCTTTACGCTGCGCAAGGCGTAAGCAGACAGCGTCGCGAGGCGTTCGACACTGAGCAAGCGGGCGATCCGTTTCAACGCGTGACGCACACGGCCGCGCAGATGCGCCACGCGCATACGGCGCCAGAAACGGTCCGGCGCAAATTCATCAAAACGCGCCTCTCTTTCCAGCAACACCTTACCGCCTGGCAAATGAACGAACGAACAGCAGCGAAACCAGCGCAAGTCGCGATAATTATTGCCGGGCCAATGACGGCCGACAGCCTGATAAGCACCCACCTCGATCAGGCCCTGCCCTTCGTCGACCAGCACATTGAGGGCCGCGGAAATAAACGCTTCGTCGCCGTGATGACTCAGGCGCTCGATTTCGGTGACATAGCGCGCGTAACTGGCACGCGCGCGGGGAACCAGCCGGCGTAATGCGGCGGGCGTAGCCAGAAGAAACTCGCCGCCGTACCAGCGCGGATTTCTGAGCTGCCTGTCAGCCACGATCTCGAGATCCGCAACAACACGTTCGCTGCCGTACGGCGGAAATACCTGATCCGAAATATCGAATGCGCCGAGCCCTGCTTCAGCGCAGCGCTCGATCAGATTACGCTCGAGCGGACGCAGCGCGACCATGTCGGCGTCGAGCAGCAGCAGCATCGTGTCGGCAGGCAGCGAATCGGCCATCTGGTCCATCAGATCCAGCTTGAAATGCGCGGCATAGAACGGCGTGTCCTTCGGCAATTCGATCGTCGCCTTCAACGTCATCAGTGCCGGCCGGTGCTCCTTCGCCATGCTTTCGAGCCGTCGCGCGACCACCGCCGGCGCGTTGGTCATGATGGCGAGCGTCGGCATGCCAGCTTGCCGCAAGCTGTTGTTCAGGCAGATCGCCTGGCTCACATACGACAGCGGATCGCGATTCGTCGAGTTGGGACCCGGACTCGCGTCGACATCAACATAAACCAGCGTGCAAGGAAAAAGATTCACGTTGCTCCTCACCAGGCGTGAGAGACGGTTCGCTTTTTTCCAGCGTTGCCGCTATCGTTCGCGGATTGATCCGCCTCTCCTTTCGTGGGGTAAGTCTGAAGTCCGCGCGAGGCGCGCAGCCATCGTGCCGCGGCTCGCGCCTTCATGGCGTCACACTCGAGCCGGGTGAGCTGATCTGCGGCGATGGACTCGGATGAACCGGGGCGCAGATATCAGGTATGAGCTATCGTTTCACGTCCCTGCGTTGCCTTTCCGCCAAAAGTCAGCAAGACGCAACACGGGTGCCGTCAATCGGCTTTCGGCCGGTCGAAAGTACGCCAGAATATCCGGTGTTTTAGCATTCGGGTGAACAAGTTACCTGCCTGCCGCACACAATCTTCGCGTCAAATGTCACATTTCGGCGGCACGGTCTTCTCCGTATCGCATGCCATGCGCGCCAAGCAAACGGTACAGCGTCGCGCGTGAAATGCTGAGCTCGCGCGCGGCGTCGCCGGGCCGCCCACGATGGCGCAGCAGCGCGAGTTCGATGGCCTGCCGCTCCGCTGTCTCGCGTGCCTGTGCAAGCGTCAGGGGCGCGGTCGTGACGTAACCCGACAGTTCGAGGTCGTCCGCGGTAATCGTGCGCCCCTCCGACATCACAATGGCGCGACGAACCCGGTTGATCAGTTCCCGTACGTTGCCGGGCCAGTCGTATTGATGCATCGCCGCGATCGCATCGGGAGAAAATCCATACAGCCGGCGGCTCGCATCTTTCCTGTAGCGATCCAGCGTGTACAGCGCCAGCAGTTCGATGTCCTTGCCGCGCGCGCGAAGCGGCGGCTCGTCGATTCTCAGTACGCACAAGCGGTGATACAGGTCAGCACGGAAGCGCCCGCCTTCGATCGCGGCCTCCATATCGACGTGCGTGGCGGAGATGACGCGCACGTCGACGTCGATCGAACCGTTTCCACCCAGGCGGTCGATGGTGCTTTCCTGCAGGAAACGCAGCAGGCTCGCCTGACTCTCGAACTGCAGATCGCCGATTTCATCGAGAAACACAGTACCGCCATGAGCGGCTTCGACGCGCCCTATTCTGCGTTGATTCGCGCCCGTAAAGGCGCCGCGCTCGTAGCCGAACAACTCGGACTGCAACAGATGCGGCGGAATCGCACCACAGTTGATGGCGACGAACGGCGCGTTGCGACGCGGCGAGTGCGCGTGAATCGCGGCCGCCGTCAGCTCCTTGCCCGTACCGGATTCACCTGAGACAAAAACGGGCGCGTCGTTTGCGGCCACCTTGCGGATCGAGCGGAATAACGCGAGCATGGCATCGCAGGTGCCGATCATCTCGCCTTCTGCCGTGGACGTATCGACGAACACGGGCTCGCCGAGCGAGATCATGCCGCAGGCATGGCCTACCGTATCGACAATCCTGGCGTTCGCAGTGGGGAGCGTCACGTAATCGAAGCAGTAGTCGCGCACCAGCCTGCGTATGGCGGCGTCATCGAGTTCCGGCGCCGCCGTCATCGCCACCCAGCCAATGTTCGGCATCGCGAGGCAAGCTTCCAGCGCGGCAATGTCGCCGGGGGCGAACACGCTCGACAGATCGACCAGGCCGGCCGCCAGCGAGCCGTCATCCGTGGCTTGCCGTACGTCACGAACCGAGCCGATGACTTCAACCTCCCAATCGCGCTCCTCGAAGCTCGCCAATAGATCCGGCGCAGGATCGCGCGTGAAGTAGATGGCACGCCGCTTGATGGCCTTTATTTTCTGCATTGTTTTTTTGTTTTCCCGCCGAGCCTGCTCTGAAACCTATTGCGGTCAGGCCCATCGTCGCGGCATTGTTCCTGTTGCTCCATGGCCGCGCATGCCTGTCCTCGCGAATCAGACGCGTACCTGGAGCTGCCATTTCATGGTGCATCGAGTTTCGGCGAGTCGGCGGCGCTGCGACGTCGGCTGACGAAAAACCGGATGCGACAACGACCGTCGATCATACGCGGCTGTGTGGGCGCCGTGGTGGGTCCTGACCTTATTTGATGATTGACTCTGCAAGCGCACCACCCGGCGCATCGGAGTCGCTATCGAGCTGGTGCCTTGTGCGCCGCCACAGTGGCGTCAATGCGCCTCGTGCCTCAACTTCCTGAAGAACTTGCGAATCTCGGCAGCGAGCAGATCGGGCTTTTCCATCGCAGCGAAATGGCCACCGCTCGGCATGTCGGTCCATTGCACGACGTTGAAGGTCCGTTCGAGCCACGTGCGCGGCGGATGATTGATCTCCTTTGGAAAACGGGCGAAGCCGACCGGCGGCACGACCCGCTGCCCTTCGGCGAAGCGCATCGGCTGCAGCCGGTTTTCCCAATACATCTGCATCGCCGTTCCAATACTCTGCGTGTACCAGTAGAGCGAAATGTTGGTGAGCAACTCGTCTTTCGAAAACACCCGCTCGATGTCGCCGTCGCAATCGCTCCACGCGCGAAACTTCTCACCGATCCACGCCGCGAGTCCCACCGGCGAATCGTTCAGCGACGCCGCCGCGGTTTGCGGTTTCGTGGTGTGCATATGGGCGTAGCCGCCTTCGAGAGCGGCCCATTCGTTCTTCTCCCGCAGATAGGCTTCCTCCTCGGGCGTAAGCGGTGTTTGCGCGGCACCGCTCGCGGGCTCGTATGAACTGGGCAGGAAGTTGAGATGAATGCCGTCGACATGCTCATGATGCCGAGCCGCGAGTGCGATCGAGACGCCGGCGCCCAGATCGCCGCCCTGAGCCCCAAAGTGGTCATAACCGAGGCCACGCATCAGCGAAGCCCACAAATCCGCCACCTGAAACGCTGAAGTACCGGGCTCTACGGGAGCCTGCGAGAATGCAAAACCGGGCAGCGATGGAACGACGACGTCGAACGCATCGGCCGGATCGCAGCCGAACGCAGCCGGATCACATAGCCGGTCGAGCAGCGTGTGGAACTCGAAAAACGATCCCGGCCAGCCATGCGTAATCACGAGTGGATAACACACCGGGCCGACGCCACGCCGATGCACGAAGTGCACGCGTTGACCGTCGACTTCGGCGAAAAATTGCGGTTGCAGATTCAACCTGCGCTCGGCCTCGCGCCAATCGAAACGCTCGGCCCAGTACTGCGCGAGTTCGCGCAGCCAGGCGGAATCGGCGCCTTGCTGCCAGGCGGGCGACGGCGTCGCCGGTGCCCAACGTGTCGCGTGAATCCGCCGGCGAAGATCGTCTATGTCAGCGTCAGGCACGGCAATCTGAAACGGCTCTATCTGCATGTCAGTTCATCCGGCACAGGGTGTGGGGACAACAGGCGCTTCGGATTCGATAGCGCTGTTCACGGCAATCCAGCAGGGGCCAAGGCACGAAGCGAGCATGAAGCGCACGGAGCGCACGAGGCAATCTGCATGGTACACAATGAGCGCATTTCTCGTTTGCGCCACGCAGACCGCCATGCTCGCAACGCTCACGGCACTACTGCAAACAAAAAAGCCCGCAAATTGCGGGCTTTAACTACAGTCTACTGCCTACTCTGGCCGATCAGAAACGATGACGGATACCGACCGTGCCGACCACCTGCGAGTCGGTCGCCGAGCGGCTCACACCAACGATATCCGCCGTGATGCCCGAGTCACCCACGCTGCCGACGTGCTGGTATGCCGCTTCAACATACACGTCGGTACGCTTGGACAAGGCATAGTCGGTTTGCAACGTGATCTGCTGGTACTTCGGGCTCGCGCCGTTCAGACGTGCATCGGTGAATGTGTATGCGCCCGACACCGTCCATGCCGGCGTGAATGCGTAACGGGCGTTCACTTCATAGTTCGTGAAGCGCGCGCTGCCGCTGGTCAGCGCGAATCCGCTCGTCGTGCCCGACGCCGACGATCCGATCGACGTTGCGTTGCTCAGTTGCGTCTGAGTGAACACGAGGCCGACGTTGGCCGCGCCGAACGCATAGTTCACACCCGCGCCATAGGTACGCTGAAGGCCCGCGTTGAACGTGGAGTCGCCGCTTGCCACAGCACCGCTCGAGTTGGTCGTCGAGCCCGCGCCGTTGAGTTGCAGGTAGCCCGCAGCGAACTTCAGGCCGCCGAATGCATACGATGCGCCGACGCTGTAGGCACGGCTGTCCGCGAAGCTACCCGCTGCATTCGAGAAGCCGTACAACGCACCTAACTTGAAGCCGCCGTAGTCGACGCTCTGGAACTTGACCGAGTTGTTGATCCGCACCGAGTTGTTCAGGTTGTCGTTGTCGTACGGGTGCGACGCGAGCGTGCCGCCGTATTGCGTGCCGTTCAGCGCGAGCGGGGCGAGATAGTCGACCAGGCTATCGTACTGGCGACCCAGCGTGACCGAGCCGTACTGGTCGCTCGACAGACCGACAAAGGCCTGACGGCCGAACTCACGGCCGTTCTGTCCCAGCTTGCCGGTCGACAGATTGAAGCCGTCTTCCAGCACGAAGATCGCCTTCAGGCCGTTGCCCAGATCTTCCGAACCGCGCAGGCCCCAACGGTCGCCGTTCAGGATGCCGCTGGCTTGCTGAAAGTTACTGCTGCCGCCCGAATTGCTGGTGTAAGTCAGGCCCGTATCGATCAGGCCATAGAGCGTGACCGAGTTTTGTGCGTGGGCGGCACCCGCGGCGCCGATGAGTGCGAGCGAGAGGCCCGACAATACGAATTTATTCATGGATTTCTCTCCTGATTCGAATAGCGGATGCTATCGAGCGGCCGAGAATATCTCACTAATCGAAAGGCTGTTTTTCAGTTAATTACGACGTTGCGTTTATACGACGTCACTGATTTTATAGATTGCCGATCATTTCATGTAATAGCCGGTCTGCCGCCAGAAAGGAAATGGGGCGTGCTCCTCTCGCGAGCACGCCCCAAGTGCCTGATTTAATGCTTCTCTCGGAGAATCAAGCCGGTGCAGAATAGCATGGCGCGTCTCTGCCAACAACGCATCCCGGGTGATTTATAATTCCAATTAGTTTCAATGGAAATTAATTGGAATATCTTGCCATATAAATAAACTCATTCAATCGATTATTGCGTAAATTGAAAATAGTCATTGTTAATTTTAAAAGCCACCCGGAAATCACATTACACGGACAAACCCAGTTCTACCCGGCTCGCTGCATCGCAGCGCTAACCGGCGGTCTGCGAAACTTTACGGACGCGGCACGACCGTCATGCTCGGCGCGCCGCCGGGTCCCGCCGGGTCCGGATTGCCGAACGCGGGAAGGTTGCCATCGGCGCGGGCGCGGGCGATTTCCGAGCGCACCTGTGCGCGTGTTTTCGGCCCGCCCTCCGATTTCAACAGCGTGCTGGCGGCGGGCGCGATCTGAGGTGCCGAAGGCGCCGGTACGGCTTGCGCGGTTACGTCGGCTTGCGAGCCTGGCGGCGCTGACGTCAGCCGTGTCGGCTGAATCGACTGAATCGGCTGGATCGGCTGTGACGCAGCAGGCGCGCTGGTTACGTTGGGGACTTCCTTCACCTCGGCCGGAACAGAGGATGACGAACTCGCAACAGCAGGTGCGCCAACGCCACTCGCTCTTCCGCTCGACAAGCTACTGGCGCTAACAGCAATTACTGCGGTTTCGGGAGCATGCCGGATCTTCGCGTAACTGGAGGACGCGCGGTTCGAGTGTTCGCGCGTCGCTACGTACCTTTCGTGCGAGCGGCCTGTTTTCCCGGAAGACAGCGGCGCAGATCGTGCCGATTTTTTCGCCCCCTGCTGCGTCGGCTTCTCCCCACGCACAGCGGCCGGCGCGTGCTGCGCCTGCTCCGCGCGCGCGTCCACTTCTCTTTGCAGCGCAAGAACCTGATCGTCGTCCCGGTGTTCCGCGCGCATCGCGTCCAGTTGCGCCCGCGCGGCGACAAGATCGTTGCGCTGCAGACTATTGCGTGCCGCCTGCAGGTTCCTGGCAGCGGCCACTGCCGCATCGCTGCGTCCAACGACCGGTCCGGAAGTCACCGAACCGGTCATCGTGTCGCCGCGTGAGTAATGAGCCGACGCATTGTCGCGCTCCAGGCCGAGTTCGTCCGTCGACAGCCAGCTTTTACCCGATTGCGAAATATAAGCCGCAATCGCAACCGCGCCGACAAAAAGGCTCGTGAGAACAATCTTCCTGGGTTCGCTAACCATGACGTCTCCCTCTCAAATCGTGGACGTGCGCGTCTGCGGCATCGCAAACGTGCCCGAATTCATCAGAGGGTTCGCAGCGAATCAATCGATGCCGCCGCAACGACCGCAAGCTCGGGCCGGTACAGGCACGTACGAATGAGAGTGCAAGCTGGATGCGTGCTACTTACTATTTATAGTCGCCAAACGCCGGTTCGTCCGCATGTGCGGGGCTTGTTGTCCGAAAAAGCCAGCGTGCTGGCCAGGCTTTCCTAGGACGATTGTTTGAACTGCGAAACAATAAAACGTGAGTTTGAATTCGGCGATTGCGGCGTACGCCTACACGAGCGGACCTTCGGTCTGCTTGCCGCGCACGGCAACTGCAATCGAACTGCCGACAATCAACGCAATCCCGAACAGCGACATGCTGCCGATCGTCTCGCCCCACACGATGTAACCGAACAGCGCAGCCCACACGATGCTCGTGTAGTTATACGGCGCGAGCGCACCGGCATCGGCCTGTCGAAATGCCATCGTCATCAGCAACTGCCCTGCCGTGGCGAACCCACCGAGCAGGGCCATCACCGCGAGCGCTTCAATCGAAGGCGTGCGCCACGCGAAATATAGCGATGCCCCGGTGACGATCGTGCCGATCACCGTGAAGTACAGCACCGTGGTGCCCGAATCGTCGGTGGCGCGAATCCGCTTGATCTGAATGATCGACAAAGCACCGAAAAACGCGCTCGAAATCAGCAGGACCGGACCGAGCCAAGTCGAATGCGAACCGTCCGGACGCACCACGAACAGCACGCCGACAAAACCGACCGCGGCCGCAAGCGCATCGCGCGGCTTGAGCGTTTCCTTCAGAAGCAGCGGTGCAAGCACGATCACCAGCAAGGTCTCCGAGTAAACGATCGCCACCGCTTCGCTGAGCGGCACATAGGGCAGCCCGGCAAAGAACAGCGCCGACGCGCCGAGCAACGTCAGCGCGCGCAAAGTCTGTCCACGCACATCCATCTGCCTGAACCGCTCGATGAGCGGCGTGCCGCGCAGGCAAACCGCCACCGCAGGCAACAAGCCGAACAGCATCCGGAAGAACGTCACTTCGTTGGCCGGATAGGCGAGCGCCACGGACTTCGCCAGAGCGTCGACAAGGGCGAAGCAGAACATCGAAACGAGAATCAGCGCGACGCTGCGCAACGGTACGGCTGCATTCCGGACGGCGGTGATCGGCGGCATGAGTTTTCCTGGGAACGCGCGAAGCTGCGCGTCGCTTAGGTTCCGCCTCCGGTGAAAGGGAAGCGTAATCGGAAAACGGATTATGCCTGCCGCGCCTCGCGCGATCGACCGGAAAAACCTGCGCCCACCCATTCCGCATCCGCGCCGCCAGGCGAGTTCGCGCCCTCGCACGACACCCTGCCCTTCGTTTGCACAATTCCGGGTAAGTACCGATACAGGTCTCGCAAACTAATAATATTATTCATATCTATTTCCGCATCCATGGGGCTTGGACACACTGTCTATAGCCCTATGCAGATTTAATAATAATTATGACCATCAATTAAGCGGGGACATCAGGAGATACAGGTGCGCAATTACTTTGTGCTGGCGGCGCTCGCCATGTTGGGCGCTTGCGGCGGCAATGACGGTTCACCGGGCGTGACCGCGTCCGCGAACAGGCAGACCGCGGCAGTCGATTCCGCAGCGGCATCGGCAGCCTCGGCGGCCTCGGCAGCGGCTCTCGCGGACACTGCCAACGTCGAAGCCGAATTCAGGGCCGCGAAGACGATTCCACTGGGGATGAAAACGACCACACCCCCGCTCGTGATCGCCGACCCCACCCTCAACCTTCCGCCGTACACCCCACCACCGCCGCCCGCTCCGGTTTCCACCACGACCCTCAACTTCGGCGACTTCACGAGCTACCTCGCGCCCGGGTCCACACAAGGCTGGCAGCCCGGCACGAGCAGCTCGACCATCACGATTGCCCCACCGGCCACCAACGGCACGGGCGCCGGCGACAAAACCGTTGCGCTCGCAAGCACCTACGCCACCGCGTCTTACGAAGCGGATGTGACGGTGAGCGCGCCAGTGGGGAACGGCGCTGCGAACGCCGGCTTTATCGTCCGCACGACCAACCCCACCGCAGGCGGCCCCGATAGCCTGACCGGCTACTACATCGGCCTCGATACCGGCTCGCACGTGTTGCAGGTCGGCCGCGAAAACAACAACTGGACGAGCTTCATCGCGTATCCGATGAGCACGATCATGGGCGGCAGCACGCACCACCTGAAGGTCACGACGAGCGGCACGGCCATCACCGTCGACCTCGACCAGCAGCGCGTGCTCAGCGTCAACGACGCCACCAACGCGCTCCCAGCGGCCTTCCAGTCGGGCAGCTTCGGGCTGCGGCGATTCGGCGTCGGCGCGACCTTCAGCAACATCACGATCCACACCTATCCGACCGTTACGTCACCCACCTTCGATTTCTCCAAGGTTGTCGGTGCGGTCTACACGCCGTCCAATGCGGTGAACGCGATCGACTTCTGGGAGAATTACGACCCCGAGATCGTCAATCGTGAGCTGACGTACGCGCAAACGTACGGGATGAACACGATTGCCGTGTATCTGCACTACCTCGTGTGGGCGAACGATCGCGTCGCATTCCTGAGCAAGTTCGAGAACCTGCTGAAGATCGCCGCGCGGCATGGCATCAAGGTCTCGCCGATCTTCTACGACGACTGCTGGAACCCGACGCCCGCGTATGGTCCGCAGCCCGTGCCGGTCTGGGGTGTGCATAACAGCCAGTGGGTGCAGTCGCCGGGCACACCGGTCGAACAGGCGTACTTCCAGCCGACAGCGGCCAATGCCGGCATCACGTACAAGGCGAGTCTCGCAAGCTACATCACCGACTTCGTCGCGCCGCACCGCAACGACCCGCGCATCGTTTTCTGGGAGCCCATGAACGAACCGGGTTGCAGCGGCAACGGCTCGTTGCAGCAAACGCGCGCGGTGATGATGAACGATGCGCGCATCGCGATTCTGAATGCGGGTGCGACGCAGCCGATCAATTCGCCGCAAGTGCAGGAGGACGAAGGCACATATTTCTCGGACTTCTATGCCTTCCATCCGTACAACAACCCGTACACGGGTCCAGTGAACGGCAGCAATGTCAGCGCGCTGAATTCCGAAACGCTGCAGCGTGGCTTCCCTGGCACGACGGGTCAAACCATGCCGGGCATTGTGTCGAACTACGGCGGCACGACGGGCTTCATTGTGTGGGAACTGATGATCGGCCGCACCAATACGCGCTTCCATTGGGGCCAGGTGCCGGGCGCGCCTGCCACCGTCGAACCTGCAACGCCCTTCCAGGGGACGATCTATCCGGACGGCCACCCTTGGCAGACGTCGGAGACTCAGGCATTGACAGGGGGATTCGATGTAAAGCTGCCGGTGCTGCAGGTCGGCTACTACAACGATCCAACCTTCAACAGCGCGCCGGTCAAGACATCGGTTACGCCGTTGATCGACTTCGACCTGAACACCGAGCGCGGCACCGATTCGCCTGATGCCTCCGCGGGCATCAACGCGAGCGGTTATGGCGTGCGGTGGACCGGCGCGATAGAGGCCGCCAGAACTGGGCTCTACACGTTCTCGATCAATAGCGACAACGTTGCGCGTCTGTGGATCAACGGGGTGCAGGTCATCAACAAGAAGACCTCGACGCTAGCCACCGTGAGCGGTGCGACCTGGCTCGCCGCGAAGCAGCGCGCATCGATCAAGGTGGAGTATGTGCACGGCACGGGTCCGGCTAGCATGCACCTGTCGTGGTGGAGCCCGGCGGCGCAGAACCCTGGGGCACTCAGGATCGTGCCGTCGGATTCGCTCGTGACGTCGAACTGAAGGAAGCTTGCCGAGGTTCAATTAGCCGCTCGGCAGCGTGAACGCTGCCGGGCGGCTGATGCACTCGTATCCCATCGGCTTGCGCAGCGCACCTCGGCGCATTCCCCGCGCATAGTTTGAACCGCCCTCCGTTTTATGCGATGCTAGCCGCGCCCCAGCAATCACGAGAAAAAAAGGGCGTGAGGCAGACCAATCCTGTTGTCCATTCCTCAGGAGGAGACATGATTGTGTCATCGCAATTGCGCCGCATCGGCCTCGCCCGTCGTCTGACATTCGCCCCGTCTGCGGGCGTTGCCAGTTTAAGAAAAGCAACCGCCGTTTCCAGCTTCGTTTTCCTCACCAGTCTCATCGGCGTGTGTCACGCCGACACCCAGGTCGGCGGCACGCTTCCGCCCGCTCCCGACAAGCTATACGGCGATCTTTTCGTGGCCGTGCAAACCGCGCAGATCTATCCGGATCAGAAGACTTTCGTCGACGCAACGCCGAACGCCGATCCTGCCGCGATCGTGCAACTGTACGAACAGCAGAAGAACAATCCCGGCTTTTCGCTGGCGAACTTCGTCAACCAGTACTTCACTCCACCGAGCGAACCTGTCATCACACCGCCCGCGAATCAGACGCTGCGTGAGCACATCAACTGGCTGTGGCCCGCCCTCACCCGCACCACGACGAGCGCGCCGGCAAACAGTTCGCTGATTCCGTTGCCGAAGCCGTACGTGGTGCCAGGGGGCCGCTTCCGCGAGGGCTACTACTGGGACACCTACTTCACGATGCTGGGTTTGCAGGAATCGGGGCATGAAGATCTCGTCGACAACATGCTCGACAACTTCGCCTATGAGATCGATACGTTCGGCCACATCCCGAACGGCAACCGCACCTACTATCTCGACCGTTCCCAGCCGCCGTTCTTCTCGTACATGGTGGCGCTGGCGGCGAAAGTCGAAGGCCGCAGCGTCTATCAGAAGTATTTGCCTGCCCTGCGCAAGGAGTATGCGTACTGGATGCAGGGCGAAACCTCGACGCAACCGGGTGAGGCAACCCGCAACGTCGTCGTGATGCCGGACCGCACGGTGCTCAACCGCTACTGGGACGAACTCGATACGCCGCGCGACGAGTCCTACCTGGAGGACATTCAGACCGCCCAGCAGGCAACGGGCCGCACTCCGAACGAGGTCTACCGCGAGTTGCGGGCGACCGCCGAGAGCGGCTGGGATTTCAGCTCCCGCTGGTTCGGCGACAACATGACACTCGCGACGGTGCGCACCACGTCGATCATCCCGGTCGATCTGAACAGCCTCATGTTCCACCTTGAAATCACCATTGCGAAAGGCTGCGGCGAGACGCGCGATTTCCGTTGTGTCGGCGAGTTCGCCGAGCGCGCCGCCAAACGGGCGCTCGGTATCAACCGGTACTTGTGGAACGCCAAGGGCTACTACGGCGATTACGACTGGACGCTTGCGAAGCCGCGCGACAACAAGACTGCGGCGATGGTGTTTCCGTTGTGGGTCGGTGCGGCGTGGCCGGACCGCGCGCAAAAGACCGCTCAGCAGGTGCAGTCCATCCTGCTGCAACCGGGCGGCCTTGCGACGACCACCTACAACACCACGCAGCAATGGGATGCACCGAACGGCTGGGCGCCTTTACACTGGGTCGCGATCGAAGGCCTGAAGCGCTATGGTCAGGATGCACTTGCGCAGCAGATCGGCACGCGCTTTCTTGCTGACGTGAAAGGCGTTTACGCGTCGCAGAACAAGCTGGTTGAGAAGTACGTGGTGGAAGGTGCGGGCACCGGAGGTGGCGGCGGTGGCGAATATCCGCTGCAGGACGGCTTTGGATGGACCAACGGGGTGACGCTCAAGCTACTCGATCTGTATAGCCCGGGCGACTGATCTGCACGGTGAAGCAATGCAAGGAGGCGCACACGTCGCCAGTAGCGGCGTGTGCGCGGAAGCGCCGATACCGAAATCGGCGTTGCGATTCGCTGCGTGACAAAGCCCAAGCCCACTCAGCGCTTCGCGTCTTCGTCCATCGTCGGGTAATCGATGTAACCTTCCGCGCCACCGCCATACATCGTGTTCTTATCCGGCTCGTTCAGCGGTGCGCCGGCCCGAAGCCGCTCGACCAGATCCGGATTCGAAATAAAAGGCCGGCCAAACGCGATCAGATCTGCCCGTTTTGCCTTGAGTGTCTTCTGCGCGAGCTCCCTGTCATAGCCATTGTTCGCCATGAACAATCCATCGAATGCCTGGCGCAACACCTGCAGATCGAAGCCGCCCTCGACGTCACGCGTGCCGCCGGTGTCGCCTTCGATGACATGGAGGTAGACGAGCTTGCGGGCATTGAGTTGCTTCACCACATAGGTGAAGAGGGGTTCGGGATCGCTGTCGGCGATATCGCCGAAGCTGCTGAGCGGAGAAATACGCACGCCAATGTGCTCACCACCCCAGACGTCCGTCACGGCATCGGCCACTTCCAGCAGCAGGCGCGCGCGATTTTCAATCGAGCCGCCATATCGATCGGTTCG
This sequence comes from Burkholderia sp. OK233, assembly GCF_900230185.1. Taxonomy (GTDB): domain Bacteria; phylum Pseudomonadota; class Gammaproteobacteria; order Burkholderiales; family Burkholderiaceae; genus Paraburkholderia. The sequence continues at coordinate 3,909,570 of NZ_OCSR01000002.1, read as the reverse complement.
CTGATTGGTCCTGTCCCGCAGAAACTGATCGAGCAGGTAGCCGTTCGCCGCGTGGATTTCCACACCATCGAAACCGGCGGCCTTCGCGTTTTGTGCGGCCAACCGATATTGCTCGACGATGCCCGCCATCTCCGACGTTTCAAGTGCGCGCGGCGTGACGAGCGGCACAAAGCCGTCGTCGGTATAGGCCTGGCCTTCGGGTTTGATCGCCGAAGGCGCTACGGGCAACGCATTACCCGGCTGCAGCGACGGATGAGAAATACGGCCCACGTGCCACAACTGCAGGTACATATGGCCACCCTTCGCATGCACGGCATCGGTAATATGTTTCCACGCCTGCACCTGGGCGTCGTCATAAATACCAGGCGTGAACACATAGCCCTTGCCTTGCTGCGAAATCTGCGTCGCCTCGGCGATGATGAGACCGGCCGTTGCACGTTGCGCGTAATACTCGATGGCCAGTTCGCTCGGCACATCGCCCTTCTTCGCGCGACTGCGCGTCAGCGGCGCCATCACGATGCGATTGGGCAACTGCAGTGGCCCGAGCGCGACCGGTTCGAACAGGTAACTATCGATGTGCGCGGATTCGGTAGACATGGCGGTTCCTTGAAAAAGATCCAATGCATCGAAAGGCGGCTAGCTGCCTGGCTCGTGGCGCGCCATCGAGCGCCGTCATAGGCGCGTGTTGCGACGCACGGTGGAGCGGTGTCACCGGCTCCAGGCGCTCTGGCAGTATAGGCGGCTATCCGGCACGCCAAAGCGGTTTTCCGGTTTGACTACGCCCGCTTTTCGTGGGGCGGCCGTGCGCGGCTACACCACATAAACTTCAGGGTTGTCCACCAGCGGCAAGAAATCCCCTGTGCGCCCATCGAGTGCGAGCATGGCGCCGCTTTCGATATTGAAAATCCAGCCGTGCAGGCGCAGCGTTTTGTTCGTCAGGCCCACGGCCACCGATGGATGCGTGCGAATGTTCGCGAGCTGCGCCATCACGTTATCTTTGACCAGAGCGTCGAGACGCTCGGCATCTGACGCATACGTTCGCGATGCGTTGATGGCTTTCGCCGCGTCGGCGTGACGGAGCCAACCCGCCACGGCCGGCAGATGGTCGAGGTTCTTGCAGGTGCAGATCGCCGTCATCGCCCCACAATTGGAGTGACCGCAAATCACGATATCCCGCACGCCCAATACCGCCACCGCGTATTCGACAGTGGCCGATACGCCGCCCGGTTCCGGGCCGTAAGACGGCACGATGTTGCCCGCGTTGCGGATCACGAACAGCGCGCCGGGCTCCACCTGGGTCAATAACTCGGGAACGACACGGCTGTCCGAGCAGGTCACGAACAGCGTGCTCGGACTTTGCGCGATTGATAACCGTTTGAACAATGCGCTTTGCTGCGGGAAGACTTCGCGTTGAAAGCGGATGAATCCTTCTATGATTTCCTGCACGACGTTCTCCGGATGGTCAAAGCCTCAGCCCGCCGGTCCCGCGGCAAAGGTCCAAGGCGTGTCTGCGATCGGTTCGCGCGACTATACCGCAGCACATCGGAAAGCCGTAGCTCGCGTTCATGTACTTGACGGCGTTGTAATTGATCGTGTCGTACGCGATGGCGTTGCTCATGCGCACCGGGCGGTTCGGATTGTCGCGGTGATTGCAGGCGAGGCGCGCTATTTGATTCGTTGCCACACGACTTTCGACGATCCATAGCCAAAGGCGCCGGGCGTGATGTACGTCAGCCGGTCACCGTCGAGCGTAAATGGGCGGCGCTGAACATCCGCGTCCCAATTCGGAAACGAACTCTTTTGAATGTGAAAGACGATAATCCGTGCCGCCGGGTCCACGGTATACGTGCCGAAATGCGCAACGCTGCCGCGAGCGATCTTTGCGTTTTCTTCCGCCGTGCCTTGCTGCCTTTCCCCAGAAGTGAACTTCGGCAGATCGGAACTCAGCACGAGCAGCACGTAGCGCCCGTCATTGCCGAAGATGAGTTGCCCTTGCGGATGCGGACCGAGCAATTCAACTTCGTTGCCGCTCTTCGCCACCGTCAGCGAGACGAGCGACCACGACCCCACCAGGCTGTCCGGCGCCTGAGCAAAAGCGCCTGGCACCGGCGCGCACCATACTGCGAGCGCGATCACGATGGCGGCGAAGACCTTGTGCATTGGTTTCATGACGCTCTCCACGCGCGCAAGGACGTGAGACGTGAGGTCAGACAAATCTATCGCGCTTCGCTAGTGCGGATTGGATTCGAGTGCTTTGAAGCGTAGGTGGTTTGCGAATGAAAAGCTATTGGAGCAGGCCCGGCGCGCAGATGCCGGACCGTCCTCCCAGGTCAAGACCTGGGACGTTCTAGCCTCAGTTGAAATCCCCGGTTTCGAGCTCCACGGATCGTCCCCCGTTTTTCTCGAGGACCCGCCGCGTAGCATTTTCAATCCGCGCGCGATTGGCCTCGAAGGTACCGACCAGATTGTGGGCCGACAGGCCCTCGTTGCCGAAATGGTCGTTCAGCGCGTCCAGCGACACGCTGCACCAGACGTCAGCCCCATCGACATTAGCTTCGAAGGCTACGCGCGCCGCTGCCACCACTTCACGGCGTCCGGTGAATTCGATCCTCATAATGACCCTCCATTTGGCGAAAGTAGCGCTGAGCGCGCAAAGGCTGTGCCAGGCTGCGGCACTAAAGCCGCTTTAGCCTGGCCATCGCTGCGCGCGTTCAGCGCACATTCTCCACAAGGTGCATACTCGACATCGGCCGCCTTTGTGCGGCCGCGCTTTTGCGTCGCGGCATGCGTGCCACCTGTCACGCCGTCAGACGCTTCCAACATCCTAATACTACCCGTCCCATGTCCCGCAGCCCGCAATCGTCGCGTCCTTTAGTCATTGCCGCAGTCATGGCTTCAATGGCGATGGTCGCCATCGAAGCCACCATCGTTTCCACCGCCATGCCGCAGATCGTCGCGCAACTCGGCGATCTGCATCTGTATAGCTGGGTTTTTTCTTCGTTCCTGCTGACGCAAACCGCGATGACCGTGGTGTTCGGCAAGCTCGCCGATCTGTATGGGCGCAAGCCGGTCATGCTCGCCGGCATCGCCATCTTTCTGCTCGGCTCGGTGCTGGCCGGCTTCGCCTGGTCGATGCCCGCCATGATCGTGTTCCGCCTGATTCAGGGCGTCGGTGCCGGCGCGATCCAGCCGGTTACGCTGACCATCGTCGCCGACCTCTATCCGGCACGCGAACGCGGCAAGGTGCAAGGCTATCTCGCCAGCGTGTGGGCCATTTCAGCGGTGGTCGGACCGATGGTGGGCGGCTTCATCATCCACAACCTGTCGTGGGCGTGGATCTTCTGGATGAACGTGCCGATCGGCCTTGCCTCGGCAGCCGGCTTCATCGCGTTCCTGCGCGAATCGGAGCGGCATGCGCGTCCGTCGATCGACTTCGCGGGGGCGGCGCTGTTCATGGCGGCGATCGCGGCACTGATGATGGCGCTGACCTACGCAGGCGACGACGACATCGCCAAGGCATCGCTCGCGGGTGGCGCGTTCATGCTGTGCCTGCTGTTGTTCGTGTTCCAGGAGCGCCGCGCAACTGAGCCGATGATCTCGTTCGCGCTCTGGAGCCGCCGGCCGATTGCCGCGTGCAATGCGGCAACCGTGCTGTCCGGCATGATCCTCATGGGCTCCACCACCTTCCTGCCGATGTATGTTCAGGGCGTGGTGCACCGCTCACCGGTGGTCGCCGGTCTTGCGCTCACGATGATGATGGTGGGCTGGCCCGCGGGCGCGACGCTCGCGGCGAAATCATTTCACCGTATCGGCTTGCGGCGCATTCTGATCGGCGGCAGCGCGTTCATTCCGATTGGCGCGGTGCTGCTGCTGTTCCTGCAACCTGGCGGCTCGCCGCTTATCGCGGCGTTCGGTTCGCTCATCATGGGCTTCGGCATGGGCACGTCGAGCGTCAGTTCGCTGGTGCTGATCCAGGAGATCGTCAAGATGGATGAGCGCGGCAGCGCCACCGCATCGAATCTCTTTTCGCGCAATCTCGGCAGCACGCTGGGCGCAACGCTGTTCGGCGCGGTGCTCAACTTCGGGCTCAGTCACTCGAAGGACGTCGCCGTGGTCACGTCTGATCAGCTGAAGGCGCTGTTGCAGAATCAGGTGGCGAGTCTTGCCGATAGCGACATGATTCGCATGGTGTTGCACCAGTCGTTGCACCTGACCTTCATCTCGATCTTCGCGATTGCGATTTTTGTGGTCGTGCTGCTAGGCTTCGTACCGGCGATCAACATCGGACCGGCGAAGCAGGTGCCGCTCGAAGCGTTATCGCCACTTGAGGACTGATCTTCGCTACGTGCCACCCGCAGGCAACGTGGCGGCGAAAAAATCGATCGCCCGTTGGGCCGTCTGCGCATGGATCGCGTCGCGATCGACGCCCGGATTGTCCTTGCAGATGGTCACAAGGTGTTCGACGCCGGCGGGCAAGCAGGTGTCGAGAAAGGTGTAGTGCGACGCGCCCGGCACCATCGCGACGTTTGCCTTCGGCATAAAACCCGCGATGCGGTGGATGTTGGTGTCCACCGGCGCGGTCACGTCGGCCTCGCCCGCGAGTAGCGACACGGGAATGCTGACGTCCGCGAACGAGGTGCTGTCGAACGCCTCGCCCAGCGCCGGCGCGATCGCAAAGACCGCCTTGATGCGCGGGTCGCGATACGAGTCACCGGCGCGCGCTCGTGACGCCTTCGTCTCAGGTGAAAGCGTGGCGAGCGTCAAGGCAGGCGCGCCCAGGTCCTCATGAATTCTGGCGGCTTCCGGCGGATGACAGATGGCATCGGCCTGCGGAGACGTGCAGAAGCGCTCGAACGCCGGCAAATTGGTGCGCGCGCCCGCGAGTTCAAGAACCGTATACCCACCAAGTGAGAAACCCACCGCGCCGATCCGGTCCCGGTCGACGTGCGGACCCAGTATCGGGTCGGCAAGCACACCGTCGAGCACTTCGCTCGCGTCCGTGGCGCGTTCCCACCAGAGCATCAAGCCGTCGCGGGTCATCGGCTCGAATGCGTTGTTACCCGGATGGTTGGTACCGGCGACGATGTAGCCTTCGGCGGCCAGCACCGATGCCAGCCAGTCGAGACTGTCCGCGGTGCCGCCGGTGCCGTGTGAGAGCACGAGCAGCGGATATTTTGCGCGCGCGCTGGACAGAGGCGCATCGACGGCAGCGGGATGCCCGTGGAAAAACGGACGACCGTGCGCGCCAATGTCATGCGCGACTTCCGGGCTTGTCAGATCGGCCGGATACCAGATTCTCGTCACAAGTGCCTGCGTCTGGGCCCCACGCCAATGACGAGCCACAGCGGGATGAAAGACACGCGTCGCCTCGCCCACATGCAAGGCATGATCTGCCGGCGCGGCGGTCGCCGCCGACCACAACGCCGCCGCGCATACGAAGGCGGCACAGTAACGACGAAGCATGTTCAGTCCTTGCGAATGGGGATCATCAGGTCCGTGACGCAGGCGTGCTGCAAACCGGCAACCATCAGGTTCCGGTACACCTCGAGCCCCGGACGGTCGTCGTGCGCATAGCCGCTTTGCGGCAGCCAGCCGCCGTAGAGCGCCCGGAAGGTCGGCGCGATCAACGCATACGGACCGATCAGCCGGTGGACCGCATACAGGCCGCCCTCCACGCGCAGCGCCTCGATTGCCTCTCCTTCCCTCTCCGCCGCTCGCGGCACGCGAGGAGGCGTGGCGACGATGCCGGCGTAATACTGGAAGCCACCGCTCAGCGCAGGATCGTGCATACAGATGCCGACGCGTTGACCCTTCGTCGCGTTCCCTTCGCAGCGCAGCATGTCCATCAGCGACCGGTAGGTCTGCCCGATTGTCGCGATGGGTCCATCGTGGCGAAGGCACATGAGATCGATCGGTGCAATCTCGGCGAGTTCGACCGACGGCAAAACCGACATCTGGCTTTCAGTCGCGGCGGCCTCGCATGGCTCACTTGTGCGGCGCGCTTTCGACGGCGCGGCGAGGCGTTTCTGCCGCGCCTTGAATTCGCTCGGCGTAACCCCGGTGAAACCACGAAACGCGCGCGCAAAAGCCTGCGGACTGTTGTAACCGGCATCGTGCGCGACCGTCGTGACCAAAGCGGCAGCATCGGTAAGCCGTTGCGCGGCCTGAGCGAGCCGCAGGCGTTGCACGGTCTCGACCACACTCTCGCCGGTCAATGCGCGATAGATGCGATGGAAGTGATATGGCGAGAGATGCGCCACTGCGGCAAGGCTTTCGAGCGTGTGCGGCGCGCCGGGCTCCACCAGGATTGCCTCGATTACGCGGGCAATCCGTCGACGGTAATCGCGTTCGGTGCTGGGCTTCATCATGCCGCTAGGATAGCTGCCTCATTGCCGGAAGATGGTGCAGAGCTTGCGAAATTTTCGGGGGCGCAGGGCGCATGGGTCGCGCCTCAACCTCCGTCCCGGCAGAGCCTCACCATCCACGCATAAACCGCATCCACCGCCGCGGAGCGCGCCGGTTGGGCGGAGCGCATCAACCAGAGCGGCGCGAGCGCGAAGCCCGGGATCTGCGGCAAGACCTCGACGCGCCCGCTCGTCAATGCGTCGCCGGCGGTGAGCCGGGACACCATCGCAATGCCCGCTTCCTGCTCGGCGGCCGCCACAAGGATACGGGGGTCGTCGACCGTCATCGCGCGCCGCGTGCGCAAACCGCCACGCCGTAACTCAGGCAACCACGGCGCCCACTCCGGACGCTGCTCGAGCACCAGCAACGGCGCCTGCGTCAACACCTCGGGAAAGGGCATCGAACGCAGACGGCGCGCGGTCACGGGGCCGCAGATAGCGACCGCCTCCTCGTCAAGCAACGGCTCGCAGATCACTTCAGGCGTTCGGATCTCCTTCGTGGAAACGACCAGGTCGACATCGACACGATCAATCTCGTTGACCTCGTCCCCGGTAACGAGCCAGATCTCGATGTTCGGCATTGCCTCCAAAAAAACCGGCATGCGCGGCATGATCCAGCCCGTCGCGAACTGCAGCGCGCAATAGATGATCACGGAATCCGGGTTGCCATACGGCTCGATGCGATCGCGCCCATCCGCGAGGGTCGTCATCGCCGACGTCACGGTCTGCGCAAACAGCACGCCGGCGGCCGTCAACGCGACGCCGCGTCCGATCCGCCGGAACAGCGGCACCCCGGCCCACTCCTCGAGTTGCTGGATCTGATGGCTGATCGCCGACTGGGTCAGCGCGAGTTCCTGCGCCGCGCGCGTAAAGCTGCCGAGGCGCGCGGCGGCGTCGAAAGCGAGCAAAGCCTGCAGAGGGGGAAGTCTACGCATCGGGTCGCCACGGTCAGGGAAGGTATTAGAAATATCGATACTTCCAGCAAGATTCTTCGCTTTTCGCCGGAATATTGCCTCGCAATCATAGCGCCAGTTGATCTTCACACGCCGCATGCTGTTTCGTCAGACATGAGAAATGTTTGTGTGACGGCGCTCATTGAAACTGACTGGACCGACGTGTATGACCCTGAACCTGAACGCTTTGCACTCCGCCTCGACCACCCCTGCCGCGGGCACTGACGCGTCCGGCCAACCCCATGCTCCCACCTATGCCGGCGTGCTGTCCTTCATGCGCCGGCCGTACACGCGCGATCTCACCGGCGTCGACGTCGCCGTATCGGGCATTCCGCTCGATCTCGCGACCACCTTCCGCCCCGGCACGCGTTTCGGCCCGGCGGGCATGCGTGCAGCCTCGGTGCAACTGGCCGAACTGGGCGCGTTTCCATGGGGCATCGACCCGTTCGATCATCTGAACGTGGTGGATTACGGCGACTGCTGGTTCGACGCCCACAACTCGCTCGGCATTCGCGACGCGATCATCGCCCACGCCCGCGGGATTCTCGCCACGGGCACCCGCATGCTGACGCTCGGCGGCGACCACTACATCACCTACCCGCTGCTGGTCGCGCACGCTGAAAAGTACGGCAAGCCGTTGAGCCTGATCCACTTCGACGCGCATTGCGACACGTGGCCGGACGACAACCCCGATTCGCTGAATCACGGCACGATGTTCTACAAGGCGATCCGTGAAGGGCTGATCGATCCCGCGCGCTCGGTGCAGATCGGCATTCGCACCTGGAACGACGACTTTATGGGCGTGCGCATTCTCGACGCGCCGTGGGTCCATCGCAACGGCACGCAGGCGACCATCGACGAAGTGCTGTCGATCGTCGGCGATGCGCCCACCTACCTCACGTTCGACATCGACTGTCTCGATCCGGCCTTCGCACCCGGCACGGGCACGCCGGTGGCGGGCGGCCTGAGCTCGGCACAGGCGCTGGAAATCGTTCGCGCGCTGGGCGCCGTGAATCTGGTCGGCGCGGACGTGGTGGAGGTGTCGCCGCCCTACGACCACAGCGACGTCACCGCGCTCGCCGCGGCCCACCTTGCCGCCGACATGCTGTGCCTGATGCGCAATCAGAAGCTGCAACGCCATCAGCGTATGTAAGGCCGCGACCGCTCTGTTGAACCCTCACTGGACGACCATCATGCCCCACACCTTCATGAAGCCGAGGCCGGCCGCGCCGCTGCTGGCAGCGCTGTTGTTCTGCGCGTTCGGCACCGCCTCGCACGCCGACGAAAAGCAGCTCAATCCGTACAACTGGGCCGACTACATCGCGAAAGACACCGTGCCGAACTTCGAGAAAGAGTCCGGCATCCACGTGCAATACGATGTCTACGACGGCGACGAAACCTTGCAGGCGAAACTGCTGACGGGTTCTACCGGCTACGACGTCGTGGTGCCGACCTCCAACTTTCTCGCCCAGCAGATCGGAGCCGGCATCTACCAGAAGCTCGACAAATCGAAACTGCCGAACCTGGTGAACCTCGACCGCGGTCTGCTCAAGCTGGTCGCCGACGCGGACCCCGGCAACCAGTACGCCGTGCCGTGGGCGTGGGGCACCACGGGCCTGGGCTACAACGTCACACGCGTCAAAAAGATTCTTGGCAACGATGCGCCGCTCGATAACTGGGACATCCTCTTCAAGCCCGAATATCTGAGCAAGCTGAAGAGTTGCGGCGTATCCATACTCGATGCGCCGACCGATGTGTTCGCGGTGACGTTGCACTATCTCGGGCGCGATCCGAGCAGCGTGAATCCGGCCGACTATCAGGCCGCGTACGACGCGCTGAAGAAAATCCGTCCGTACATCACGCAGTTCAACGCGACGAGCTACATCAACGATCTTGCGGGCGACGACATCTGCTTCGCGCTGAGCTGGTCAGGTGACGTATCGATGGCGGCCCATCGCGCGCGCGAAGCCGGCAAGAGTTACGAGGTCAAATACTTCATTCCTCAAGGCGGTGCGCCGATCTGGTTCGACATGATGGCGATCCCCAAAGATGCGCCGCATCCGGAGGCGGCGCTCAACTGGATCAACTACATCGAGCGCCCCGAGGTTCATGCCGGGATCACCAATGAGGTGTTCTATCCGAATGCGGACGCCGCCGCGCGCAAATTCGTGCGGCCGGAAATTCTCAACGATCCGACCGTGTACCCGCCTGAGTCCGTGCTGAAAACGCTGTTTCTGCTCAAGCCCTTGCCCGCCCAGATCAAACGCCTGGAAAGCAGGCTCTGGGCACAGTTGAAGTCAGGGGGATAAGGAATCGGCTGAATCGGCGGTGTGCGGATCAGCCGCCTTTCGCGTACAACGTCGACTCCGCGAATCCCTCGGCCGCCAGCACCTGTCCCACCAGGATCAGCGCAGTCCGTTCTATGTTGGTGGACTGCACTTTGCCGACGATATCGTCGAGCGTGCCGGTGATTTTTTCTTCATCCGGCCAGCTCGCGCGATAGATCACCGCGACCGGACACGCGCCGCCGTAATGCGGCCGCAATTCATCGACGATGCGTGCAAGATGGCGCACACCGAGGTGAATCGCCATCGTCGCGCGATGTTTCGCGAGGTCGCCGAGTTGTTCGCCTTCCGGCATCGTTGTTTTGCTTGCGAAGCGCGTGAGGATCAGCGTCTGCGAAATATTGGGCAAGGTGAGTTCGCAGCCGAGTGTGGCCGCGCATGCCGCGGTTGCCGTTACGCCAGGCACGATCTCATAGGGAATGTCGAGTTCGCGGAGTCTGCGAATCTGCTCGCCGATCGCGCCATACAAGGACGGGTCGCCGGAATGCACGCGCGCCACGTCCTGGCCTTTGTCGTGTGCGGCCTTGAGTAAGGCGACGATCTGATCGAGGTCGAGTTCGGCGGTATTTACGACCTGCTCCGCGCTATGCCCCTCGAGCACAGCGGCCGGCACCAGCGAGCCGGCGTACAGGATCACCGGGCAGCCGCGCACAAGGCGTTGCCCTTTTACCGTGATCAGTTCCGGGTCGCCGGGACCCGCGCCGATAAAAAACACCGTCATTCACTACTCCATGATTCGTTTGGCCGGCATGACGTGCATGCGCCGGTTAACCTGAAACTTGCAATGCTTCCAGCAAGTCGGCCACGTTTGCAAACTCACGATCGACTGCGGGCAATGCAGGGCGCCGCAGCATGACCACCGGCAAGCCGCGTTCACGCGCGACCTCGAGTTTCGCTTCGGTTGCGCTGCCGCCGCTGTTTTTGCTGACGACGACATCGAATGTTTCCGCGCTGAACAGCGCTCGCTCGCCTTCGAGCGTAAATGGGCCGCGTGTCGCCAAAATCCGCGCACGTGGACTGGTTTCGTGTGCGTCGAGGCAGCGTACCGTCCAGAATTGCTGCGACGGGATTTCGTCGAGATGCGCGAGCGGTTCGCGTCCGAGTGTGAACAGTGGCCGCCTGAATGAAGCAAGCGCGGCCGTGAGTTCGGTCCAATCGTCGACCATGCGCCAGTCGTCGCCGGCTTGCGGCTGCCATCCCGCGCGACGCAGCGCCCAGCACGGTACGCGCGCCGCACTGCTCGCTTTCGCGGCATTTGCGCTGATCTGCGCGGCGTACGGATGCGTCGCGTCGATCACGAGGCTAATGCGTTTGTCCTCGATATAGCGCGCCAACCCTTCGCTGCCGCCGAAGCCGCCCACGCGCACCTCGCATGACAGATCGTCCGGCACCTTGCCGAGGCCCGCGAGACTGTACACATGCTCAGGGTCGAGCTGCCTGGCAATCCGCAAAGCGTCGCCTGTGCCACCGAGCAGCAAGACCCGCATCATTTGGCCGCTCCGATCAGATTGCCGAGGCGATCGATCGCGAACATTTCGACCGCGACCTGCGGCGGCACGATATCGCGCGCGACAGCAAGTGCGTGACGGCAGACGATATCGCCGAGTGGCACGTTTTGCGCGTGCGCCAACGCGACCGCCTGCTGGCTCGTATTGGCGGCGAGGATCGCTGCCTGCAATGCGTCGTCCGCGCCATACTCGGCCGCCCAGGTTGCAAGCCGCTCCAGATCGATGCTCGAATTGCGGCTATGCAGATCGAGGTGCCCGGCTGCCAGTTTGCTGAGTTTGCCGAAGCCGCCGCACACGCTCAGGCGCTCGACCGGCGCACGCTTCATGTGCTTGAGCACCGCGCCGACGAAGTCGCCCATTTCGATCAGCGCGATGTCCGGCAGACCGTAATGCGCGCGCATCGCGTCTTCGCTTGCATTGCCGGTGCAGGCCGCGAGGTGCAGGTAACCATTCGCACGCGCGACGTCGATGCCCTGATGAATCGATGCGATATAGGCCGAGCACGAGAACGGCCGTACGATGCCGGTGGTGCCGAGAATCGACAGGCCGCCGAGAATGCCGAGGCGCGGGTTCATCGTTTTCAGTGCGAGTGCTTCGCCGCCTTCGACGCCGATCGTCACTTCGAAGCCACCGGTGTAAGCATGTTCCGCCGCGAGCTCGGTCAGATGTTCGGTCATCATCTTGCGCGGGACGGGATTGATCGCTGGTTCGCCGACGGGCAGCGTAAGGCCGGCGCGCGTCACCGTACCGACGCCTGGTCCCGCACGGAATATCACACCCGGTTCGGCACGCAAGCGCACGCGGGCGAATACGATCGCGCCGTGCGTCACGTCGGGGTCATCGCCTGCGTCTTTTACCGTGCCGGCTTCCGCGCCGTCGGTGGTCAGGCGGCAGAAGACCAGTGGCATCGGCACATGCTGGCCCTTCGGCAGCACGATCTCCGCGACCTCGCTGACGATACCCGCGAGCAACAGACGCGCGGCCGCGAGCGACGTCGCGGTGGCGCAACTGCCGGTCGTATAGCCGCTACGCAGCGGTGCGGGTTGTTCGGGCGTTTCTTCGCGCATTACGGGTGGGATGGTGAGTCGGCTGAACTGGTGGAGATGCTGGATATGGCGCTCCTGCTTGAGGCGCCGTTTGTGTCGTTTGTGCCATTCGTACCGGGCGCGGTGTTCCTGCTGGACGGGCCGCTCGTGCTGGACGTGCCGTTAGTGCTGCTGGCCAGCTTCGTGACCTCCAGCAGCGTGACCGGCAACGCCTGGCGCCACGTATCGAAGCCACCGAGCGGCTGTGCGTCGGCCAGCGCGATGCGGGTCAACGTGCCGCCGTGTTGCTCGCGCCACGCTGCCAGCGCTGCCTCGCCTTGCAAGGTCACGGCATTGGCGACCAGACGTCCGCCGTCACGCAAACGGGCCCAGCAGGCGTCGAGCACGCCCGGCACCGTCACGCCACCGCCGATGAACACGGCATCCGGCACAGCCAATCCCTCCAACGCATCAGGCGCGCGGCCGGCCACCAGTTGCAAACCCGGCACGCCCAAGGCGTCGCGATTGTGTTCGATGAACCGCTGCCGCTCCGCGTGCCCTTCGATCGCGATCGCGCGGCAGGTCGGGTGCGCGCGCATCCATTCGATACCGATCGAGCCGCTGCCGGCCCCCACATCCCACAGCAATTCGCCGGGCGTCGGCGCGAGGCGCGCCAGCGTGATCGCGCGGACGTCGCGTTTGGTCAACTGACCGTCGTGGCGAAAGGCATCGTCGGGCAAGCCGACGGTCAGCGGCAAACGCGGAGCACCTTCTGTTGCACGGCATTCAAGCGCGATCAGATTCATCCCCGCCACGTCCCCTGCGGGCCACTGGTCCGCGCGGCCATCGATACACCGCTCCCGATCTCCGCCCAGATGTTCCAGCACGGTCATTCGGGTCGCGCCGAAGCCGCGCGCATTCAGCAGTTCGGCCAGTGCAGCAGGCGTGCGCCCGTCGGCACTCAGCACGAAGACGCGCGCGCCGTCGTGCAAATGAGCATTCAGCGTCGGCAACGGCCGTCCTACCAGTGAAACCGTCGCGACGTCCTGCAACGGCCAGCCAAGCCGCGCGGCCGCCAGCGACAACGACGACGGCGCGGGCAGCACCCGCAACTCACCTGCCGGCAACTGCCGCGCGAGGGTCGCGCCGACGCCGAACAGCATCGGATCCCCACTCGCCAGCACACACACGGACCCTCTACGCTCCGCCAGCAAAGGCGCGAGATCGAACGGCTTCGGCCATGCCGCACGGCGCGCGGTGAGGCGCGCGGGCAGCATCGCCAGATGACGTTCGCCGCCATAAACTACCGACGCTTCCAGCAAAGCACGCCGCGCGGGCCTCCCCAAGCCGGCGAAGCCGTCATCGCCTATGCCCACCACGGTCAGCCACGCCGACATGCATCCATCCTCTTTCTGTATCTTCAAATAATGCGCTGTGCCACGCCGATCAAAGCGTCCAGCCTCGTTGTGCTGTTCGAAAAAAGGCATAATACAGCCGCCGGTGCCCTTCGGGGCCGAAGAGGGAACACAGTGTCGCTGTGGCTGCCCCCGCAACTGTATGCAGCGAGTCCGCCTGCGCTCCGCGCCACTGGTTCGACCGGGAAGGCCGCGGCGGACCATGACCTGCCAGCCAGGAGACCTGCCGGCCAGACTGTTCGTGCCAGCCTACATCGGGCGGGGTGTACCGATGCCGTAGCAATGGCCGCCTGGCGGCTTGCTCGGGCCGTCGCGCGACGCTCAACCCGGTGTCCGTCTTGAATCAAGCTTCGCCCTCCACTGCTTTGCCTGACGCGGCTCGCGCGCTGCGGCCCTCGGCGTGCCCGGGGCTGCTGCGCATCGTCGCCGCGCGCGATGGCGGGATCTGCCGGATCAAATTACCCGGCGGCGAGCTGAGCGCGGCACAGGCCGCGGTGATCGCCGAGGTCAGCGAGCGGCATGCGGCCGGTGTGGTCGAGCTGACCAATCGCGCGAATCTGCAGGTCCGTGGCGTGCGAAGCGGGCATGAAACGGCGTTGATCGCAGCGCTGGTCGATGCGGGGCTTGGACCGATTCCGGCGACCGGTGCAGCGGATGCTGGCAGCTCGCTGCTCGCGACCGCCGCGGACGACGTGCGCAATGTGATGGTGAGCCCGGCTGCCGGGCGCGATCCATTTGCGCTGTTCGATACGAGGCCGCTTTGCGTCGAACTGCTCGCCTTGCTGCAATCCGAAGCGCGTTTCGCGGCGCTATCGCCCAAATTCGCGCTACTGCTCGATGGTGGCGAGCGCCTTGCGAGGCTCGATCATCCGCATGATGTCTGGCTGGCGGCGATGCAGGCTGAAGACGGTGTGCGATTGGTGTTTGGCTTGGCGGGTTGTCCGCCAGCTGTGACGAATGCCGATGCCGATGCCGATGCCGATGCCGATGCCGATGCCGATGCCGATGCCGATGCCGATGCCTTCCAGCATATCGCGCGTACCGGCTCGCATAGCTCCGTTGACCATCCTCGTCCGAATTACACAGGTGCCCTCGCCGCCTTGCTGCCTTCGCAAGTCACAGACCTCGTCCGCGCGCTACTGCACACGTTCCTCGATCTGGCCGCGCCAGATGCCACGCGCATGCGTCACCTGCTCGCCACGCATCCCGTCGAGGCGCTCTTGCAGCACGCTCAAACGTACGTCGATTTCCCCCTGTCACGCGACACATCGCTTGCAAAGTGGCAACGCCCCACGTCCGCCGATGCCACGCTGCGACTCGGCGCGCACGCACAACGAGTCGTGGGAATGCTGCACGTGGGCGGCCAACCGCCGCTCGGACGCCTCGACGCCGCGACCTTGCGCGGCCTCGCCACGCTCTCGCAACAGCAAGGCAACGGCACGCTGCGCATGACACCCTGGCAAAGCGTGTTGCTGCCCGATATCGCTGCCGATGCCGCGCCCGCCGTGCTCGCTGAAATGAACGCGCTAGGCCTCGCCTGCGATCCCGCGCAGCCTATGGCGCGTCTGATCGCCTGCGCCGGTTCCACAGGCTGTGCAAAAAGCCTCGCCGACACCAAAGCCGACGCGCTGCTTCTAGCGGATCGCTTGCCCAATGGCATCGACGCCCATCTGAGCGGCTGTCCGCGCTCGTGCGCCGCCGCACATTGCGCGCCGTACACGCTGCTGGCCGCGGCGCCCGGCATCTACGACCTTTATCGCCGCGACGGCCAGCCGGGTTTCGGCTCGTGCGTCGCGCACCAACTCACGATCGAACAGGCCGCCGACATGCTCGACCCATTGGCACACCCGGCCCGGAGCCCCTCAGATGCTTGATTACATTCGCGACGGTCAGGAGATCTATCGCCAATCCTTCGCGACGATACGTGCGGAGGCCGACCTGTCGCGCATCCCCGCCGACCTCGAGAAACTCGCGGTGCGCGTGATCCACGCCTGCGGCATGGTCGACGTCGCTGAAGATCTTCAGTTTTCCGAAGGCGCAGGCACCGCGGGCCGTACGGCGCTGGCGCAAGGCGCGCCGATTCTGTGCGATGCCGGTATGGTGGCGCAAGGCATCACGCGCGCGCGACTGCCGGCGAACAACGACGTGATCTGCACGCTCACGCATCAGGACGTGCCCGCGCTCGCGCGCGAACTCGGCAATACGCGCTCGGCCGCCGCGCTCGAATTGTGGCGGCCGCGGCTGGCCGGCAGCGTCGTCGTGATCGGCAACGCGCCGACCGCCCTCTTTCATCTGCTCGACATGCTCGATGCCGGCGCGCCGAAACCCGCGCTGATCCTCGGTTTTCCGGTCGGTTTTGTCGGCGCGGCCGAATCGAAAGCGATGCTCGCTGAAGACAGCCGCGGCGTGCCCTTCGTGGTGGTTCACGGTCGACGCGGCGGCAGCGCGATGGCCGCCGCTGCCGTGAACGCGCTGGCGACGGAGGTCGAGTAAATGACGGTACAAGGACGTTTATTCGGACTGGGCGTCGGCCCCGGCGACCCGGAACTCATCACACTGAAAGCGCTGCGTTTGCTGAAAGCGGCACCCGTGGTCGCGTATTTCGTCGCGAAGGGTAAGAAGGGCAACGCCTTCAGCATCATCGAGGCGCATCTGCATGACGCTCAACAGCATCTGCCGCTCGTTTACCCCGTCACGACCGAAGCGCTCGAACCGCCGCTTTCGTATGAGGCGATCATCGCCGACTTCTATGACACTGCTGCGGAGATCGTCGCCGGCCATCTCGACGCGGGCCGCGACGTTGCGGTGATTTGCGAAGGCGATCCATTTTTCTACGGCTCGTATATGTATTTGCACGACCGCCTCGCGGCGCGTTTCGAGGCCGAAGTCGTGCCGGGCGTGTGCTCGATGCTCGGCGGTGCAGCGGTACTCGGCT
Organism: Burkholderia sp. OK233; assembly: GCF_900230185.1. Lineage (GTDB taxonomy): Bacteria > Pseudomonadota > Gammaproteobacteria > Burkholderiales > Burkholderiaceae > Paraburkholderia. The sequence goes on along the minus strand of NZ_OCSR01000002.1, from coordinate 3,892,985 downwards.
CGCCGCTGGTGTATCGCAATCAGAGTTTGTCGGTGCTCTCCGGCGTGTTGCCTGAAGACGAACTACGCCGGCGTCTCGCCGATGCGGACGCTGCCGTCATCATGAAACTGGGCCGCAATTTCGATAAGGTGCGGCGCGTGCTCGGTGAACTGGGGCTCGCGCATCGTGCGCTTTATGTCGAACGTGCGACGATGGGCAATCAGCGCATCGTGCCGCTTGACGAGGTCGATCCGATGGCGTCGCCGTATTTTTCGCTGCTCGTGGTGCCGGGGGAAAAATGGCAAGGTTGACGCCGCCCGCAATCGTGATTCTCGGTGCGGGCGCGTTGGAGACCGCACGACGTATCCAGATGCTGTATGCCGGTTGCCAGGTGCATGCCTTGCAGGGCCGAGTCGAGGCTGACGTCTCGTACACGGAACTCCGCGCGCATCTGTGTGATCTGTATGCGCGCGGTACGCCGGTCATCGCGTTGTGCGCCGCCGGGATCGTGATTCGTTGCGTCGCGCCGTTGTTGTCGAATAAGGGCGTCGAGCCGCCGGTGCTGGCCGTTGCAGAAGACGGCAGTGCGGTCGTGCCGTTGCTCGGCGGCCTTGCCGGCGTCAACGTGATGGCTCGCGAGGTTGCGGCTGCGTTGGCTGTGCCGCCTGCGATTACGACAAGTGGCGAATTGCGCTTCGGAACGTGTGTGCTCAATCCGCCTGAAGGCTATGCGCTTGCGGATTTAGCGCAAGGTAAGCGTTTTGTTTCGGATCTGCTGGCCGGAGAAAGCACGCGCATCGAGGGTGAAGCGCCGTGGCTCGATGACGCGCAACTGTCTCGCTCGGAATCGGCACGTCTGGCGATTCGCGTGACGCCGCGTGTGTGGGATGGGCGCGATGATGAGTTGGTGATTCATCCGCGGAGTGTGGTGGCCGCGGTGACTGTTCCGGGTGCTGGTGCGCATTCCAATACGGAGGCGGACCTTGGCGCAAATCTCAGTTCAGATGCGCAGACGGGTTCCGGCGAGCGAATCGCTGCGCTCGTGCGCGAGGTGTTGGACGCGCATGGTCTTGCGACGCTTTCGCTCGCGGCATTGCTCGCTTCTTCCGAACATATGGCGAACCCGGCGCTCGCCGATGCCGCGGCGAGCCTGAGCGTGCCGCTGCGTTTTGCTCAGCCGCGCCCGGAAGACGGCGAGCCGCCGGGCAATTTGCTGCATGCCGCGCTGCGCGTCCCTTATCAAACCTTGCATGACGACGCGGACGCAGGAGTCGCGCTCGCGTTGGCCGCGCTGGCAATTGACCCGGACACGATTGGCCGTACACGCGGCCGCTTGACCGTGATCGGCCTCGGTCCCGGTAGCGCCGACCTGATGGTGCCCGCCGCTCGAACAGCGCTGAACGAAGCCACCGATATTCTTGGCTACGAAACCTACGTGAAAATGGCCGGCCCCTTGCGTGCCGACCAACGCGTACACGGCACAGACAATCGCGAAGAGATGCAGCGGGCGCGCCATGCGTTCGAACTCGCGAGCACTGGACGGTCAGTGGTGATGGTGTCGTCGGGCGATCCCGGCGTGTTTGCGATGGCGGCTGCCGTGCTTGAGGCGCTTGAAGAAGGCGGTTCGACGAACGCTGACTGGCGCGCGGTTCAACTCGCCATCGTGCCGGGGGTGTCCGCTGCCATGGCGACTGCGGCGCAAGCCGGCGCGCCGTTAGGCCATGACTTTTGCATGCTGTCGCTATCCGACAATCTGAAACCGTGGAGCATCATCGAAAAGCGCCTCAGGCATGCGGCCGAAGCGGATCTGGTGATGGCTTTCTACAACCCGATCTCTCGTGCGCGGCCCTGGCAGTTGGATAAAGCGCTGGACATCGTGCGGGAATATCGCGCTGCGGCTACGAAAGTGGTGCTCGGTCGCGATATCGGCAGACCGGGCAGCACGCTGCGCACGATCACGCTCGGTGAACTGCGTTCGTCAGATGTGGACATGCGCACGATGGTGATCGTGGGGTCGTCGACGACACGCGCGTTTGCTAACGGTGTCGATGGCGGTGAATGGGTTTACACGCCGCGGTGGTATGAATGAGCACAGTGGGTTACTTTCGCGCCATCCCCCTCACCAACGCCCCCATTTGCACCCCATCCGCCCGAGCAAGATTCTCAAGAATCGTAAAGTGATTACACCCGGCGAGCGGCACAAAGTCTGTCTGCTCGCCGGCGTGCCGCCACGTTGTCGTAGGCTGCACGCAGCGCCGCTTGATCCATGCCGCGATAGAGTTGAGTCATGACGTTCCCGAGTCATTCAACGAAATCAAAGCGTCGCAAGACGCCCTATGCCGCCACCTTCAAATCCTCAATCGCCCGCTGCCTGACGCCGAGATCGTCCCAGAGCTCAGGATGGCACGTGAACACCAGGATCTGGTGCCGCGTAGCCGCATCGATCAACGCCCGCTTGATCGCATCGCGCCGCGTCGCATCGGTATGCACGGCTGCATCGTCGAGCATCAGCAAGGTGGGTCGGCCCGACGCCTTCAAAAGATCCGCATACGCCAGCCGCGTCAGAATGCCGAGTTGCTCCCGCGTACCGAAGCTCAACGCATCGAGCGTATCCGCGCGGCCATAGCGATCCAGCGTCGCCGGACTCAGATCGTCGCCGAGCGCAATCGTCGACTGCGGGAAAATCCGCTTCAGATAGTGCCCGAGTCGCTCGGTCAACGGCGCACGCAGTTGCGCTACCGCCGCGTCACGTTCGTCGACAAGCACTTCGTCGAGCAGACTCAAAGCGCTCGCCCGCAAGCTGAGTTCTTCCTTGCGCCGCGTGGCCTGCTCCACCGACGCCTTCACCGTCGCAAGACGCTCCCCCAGCCCGGACGCGCCGACCGTCTCCAGTTGACTGCGCAACTCAGCGATCCGTAGTTGCCGCGTGTGCTGTTCGTTACGCGCGAGTTCCGCCGACGCACGATAGCGCTTCGCCTCAGCCGCCGGATCGTCGAGACGCGCCGCCTCCAGTTCGCGCGCTCTCCCTTCGAGCTGTTTCTTCAACGCCTCGACCTGCACGCGCTGCTCGACGATTTTTGTCTGCCACTGCGCGCGGTTGCGGCAGAACGCTTCGTCGCCTAGTTGCGCTTCCTTGCGCTGGAGCTGCGCGGCAAGCGATTCCGTCGTGGCCGTAGAAGTCGAGCGCTTTTCCGCCGCCTGCTCCAATACTTTTCTGGCGGCGTCCAGTGCATCACGCGCGATGTCAGCGTTGCGGCGAGCCTCGTCGAGCGGTGGCGCAGCGGAGACATCGGGCAAGGCCGTCAACCTTCCATTAGCCGATTGCAATCGCGCATCCGCTGAAGCCAACGCAGCGCGCAGCGCGTCGATACCCTGCGGCGCATGCACCTCTAGAATCTTCGCCTGGCTTTTCTGCTGCGCGACCAGCGTTTTCCACTGCTCGTGCCTGGCCTCGGCCTCACCCAGCGACGCCACGCCCAGCGTCTGCAACAACTGCGCATGCTGGGCTTCGAGCAACGCCAACTCGGACAACTGTGCCGACAGATCGGAAACGCCCGGAATCACGCGCAACTCACCGAGCTCGCCAAGACCGATCAGTTTCTCCTCGTCGAGCCGCAGCACGCCCTCGCCGCTCACCTTCGCATCGCCGACGGTGATCGCGCCATTCAACCGGTATTCGATCCGCGTCATCGCCGCTTCGGTCCGCGCACGCAGCACGGTCAATTCCGCATCGAGCGATTGGAGCCGCTTCAATTGCGCCCCGTCGATCTCGAGCGCGGCCGCTGCGCGCGTCGCCCCCAGCACGGCCTCGTTCGCCTTGCCGGCGGCCGCGATCGACGCTTCAAGCCGCTCGCTCTCGGTGCGATGCAGAGCGATCTGACTGCGCAAATCGCCCGCGGTTACCGCGGCGTTCGCCAGTTCGTACGCACGGTTGGCATCGGCGGACGCCTGTTCAAATTTCGCCACGCTCGCCTGAGCCTGCAAATGCTCATTCTGCACGGCCGAAACATTGGCTCGTGCGGTGTCGAGTTGCTGCCGCTCGCGTGCAACGGCGGCTTCGAGTTCAGTCGCCGCCTGTTCCTGCTGTAACGAAAGCGCTAACTCTGCATCCTTCAATTGCAGCGATTGCGAGAGCCCCTGAAGACTGCGTTCGAGTTCTGCCGCGGCATCGGCGCGCTGTTGCGCCTGCACGGCCTTCTGCTCATGAAGCTCCCAGGGGCGCTTGCGTTGCGCGTCCTCGAAGGCTTCCTGCTGCATAGCAAGCCGCACGATGTTCTCGTCGAACTGCTGGCGCTGCTGCTCCAGATCGTCACGCTCTTCGATCAGCGCCGCCAACGCCTGTTCGGCCTCGGCCAATGGGCCGGTGGATTTCTGCGTACGCGCCGTGAGCAGTTGCCGGAGTTCGCGCTGCACCGCCGCGATCAGCGCGTCCTCACCCGCCGATTCATTGCCGCCCGAGAGTTGCGACAACGCATCGCGCAGATACTGCGCCGCATGTCCCGTGGAATCGCGCACCTCCTGCGTGCCGCCTTGTTGCACCCACAACAGCCCGGGAACACCGGCGTTTTCCGCCTTCAGCGGCCCACGCGCAGCGCGCGAAAAACCGAGCAGCGCGGCGAGCTTGTCTTCCGCTTCGTCTTCGCCGAACACCGCCTGACCAATCTTCAATTCGCAGCGCTGCCGGGTGACGAATTGCTTGGAGAGCCTGCATGCCGTGCCGTCCATATCGAACGTCACTTCAACCGACGGCTGCCCGCTCGCCTTGCCCCACGGCAGCAGGTCTTTCAGATGCGAAGCCTTGTAGCGTTCGAGGAACACCGCCCGCACGGCTTCGGCGATCGTGCTCTTGCCGGCCTCGTTCGGGCCGGTGAACAGATTGAGTCCGGGCTGCAGATCGTCGATGACGAGCCGTCCGGTGAACTGCTTGAACTCCTGAATCGCGATGCTTTCCAGCTTCATGCTGACCTCGCTTCGCGCGGCAGTTCACGTTGAAAACGCGCCAGAAGCAATAACGCCTCCGCCGCGCGCTTGACCTGTTGCGGATCGGACTGCGGGTCTTCCTGCAAGCTTCGCAGACGCGCCACCACCTTCGCGAGGTAGCCGCTCTGCGCGCCGAGTTCGGCGAGGTCGTCGGCGGTGGGCAGCACCTGCAGGCCACTCAGATCGACGCGTAGCGCACGCACCCGTGCACGGGTTTCTTCCACCGCGACGTGGATTGCTTCGGCCTCGGCCAGCGCGGTCGAGCCGCTTACGGTCACCCGCAGCACGTCGTGACTGCCTAACGCGCTGAGGCGCAGTTTGAGCGAATCGACGTCGGTCGACACGGAGATCGTCTCTTCCCAACGATGCCATTGATATTTACCAACCCGCACCGCTTCAACGGACGGCACGGCGCCCGGTTCGGCCAGCGTGACGTCGAGCATGAAGCCCGGATCGTTGGCGCGGAAACGGTCCTGCTCATGCGTGCCGGCATACCAGGTGCGGTCGTCGACGCGCAAATGACCGTGCCAGTCGCCGAGCGCGAGATAGTCCAGACGCGCGCTCGCCGCACGCGTCGGGGCGATCGGGTTCGACGAATCGATGCCCTCCTGCAGAATCCCGCTCACGCTGCCGTGCGCGAGTCCGATGCGGTGATAGCCGGGCGGCGTCTCCGTCGTGTCGAAGAAGCCCGTTGTGTCGTCGTAAGTGATGCGTTGCGTGAGTGGCGCGCAAAGCAACGCGCACTGGCAGGCGTCGAGCGTCACCACACCGGGTTCGAGCACCACCCGCACGTTCGGCGCAACGCAGTTCAGTCGCTGCGCACGGGTCCACACGCTCTCGACCAGCGCGGCATCGTGATTGCCCGGCAGCATGATCCACGGCCCGGAGAACGCTTGCAGCGCGCCGAACAACCGGCGGATCACCGTGTCCGAGACGGTCTGCAGGTCGAATACGTCGCCGGCGACCAGCACGGCGTCGACCTTGCGCGCCGCCGCTTCCTCAGCAATCCGGCGCACGGTCTCGAAGCGCGCTTCCGCGAGATGCGCGGCTTCGTCCGGTTCGAACTGGCCGAATTGCGTGCCTATCTGCCAGTCCGCGGTGTGCAGAAACCTGATCACTGTGCCTCCATTCCGTTCAATTGCATCGTCACTCAAGGTTCATTCGGCGCTCATGTTACCGCGCCTGCGGGTCAAAGAATGTCCCAGGCCGGCGCCACACGGCCGGAACAGCGGCGCTACACTCGCGTTTCTGGACCGGCGCCCCAATCGCGCCGCAACATTCCAATCGAATCGAATCCCGCTGCCCTGCTGCCGATGAACAAAGAAACCGAACTGAAGAAGGCCAAGCGCACCCCGTTGCTGTTGCTGGCGGCGGCCGCCTGCGTTTTCCTTGTGACCGCCTTCATGCCGCGCGGCCTCTGGGTGGACGGCATCAAAGCGGTAGCCGAAGCCGCCATGGTCGGCGCGCTCGCCGACTGGTTCGCCGTCGTCGCACTGTTTCGCCGCGTGCCAATCCCGATCGTCTCCGCGCACACGGCGATCATTCCGAGGAACAAGCACAAGATCGCCGACAACCTCGCGGTGTTCGTGCAGGACAAATTTCTGGACGTGCCGTCGCTGGTCGGGCTGATCCAGAAACACGACCCGGCGCAAAGCATCACCGGCTGGCTGACGAAGCCGGCCAATACCGCGCGTCTGGGCGACTACGTGGTCAGACTGACGGGCGGCATCCTCGAACTGACCGACGACGTGCGCATCCAGGTCTTCATCAAGGACGCACTGCGCGACGTGCTGGCCAAAGTCGATCTGTCCCAATCCATGGGCTCGATTCTCGACACGCTCACCAAGGACGGCCGTCATCAGGAACTGCTCGACGCCGGCATCGAACAGGTCGTGGCGCTGCTGCGCGAACCGCAGGCGCGCGAGTTTATCGCTGAGCGCATCGTCGAATGGGTGAAGAGCGAATATCCGAAGATGGAGATGATCCTGCCGTCTGCGTGGCTCGGCGAAAAAGGCGCCGAAGCGATCGCCAATGCGGTGAACCGGATGCTCGAACAGATCAGCGAGAACCCTGCTCATCAGCTGCGTCAGAAATTCGACGACGCGGCGCAGAAGCTGATCGTCAAACTCAAGAGCGATCCGGCATTCCTGCAGAAAGGCGAGGAACTGAAGCGTTATCTGGTGGAAGGCGAAGCACTCAGCACGTACGTGAAGGACATGTGGGGCGAATTGCGCGCATGGCTCAAACGCGATCTGCAAAGCAGCGATTCGGCCCTGCACGCCCGGGTGATGGCGATGGGCCAGTGGGTAGGCCGGGAACTGGCGCACGACCCCGCGCTGCGTCAGTCGCTGAACGACCATCTGGAAGAAGCGGCGCGCGCCATGGCGCCGGATTTTGCCCAGTTCCTCACGCGCCACATCAGCGATACAGTGAAGAACTGGGACGCACGCGACATGTCACGGCAAATCGAGCTGAACATCGGCAAGGATTTGCAGTACATCCGCATCAACGGGACGATTGTGGGCGGCTTTATCGGCTTGCTGCTGTATGCAAGCTCACAGCTGTTCGATCTGTTGCGTTTGCACATCGGCTAAGGGATACGGCCGCCGCACTACAAAGCGCCTACAATCCGGGCATATGAATTGCTCGGGCGCTTTAACTGACCGCCGCCGTTCCATCTGCGCGAACCCTCAGTAAAAGCGTCAGCGCCACAACATCGAGAAGCGTGTCCATGAAAATATCGTTACCGCCGCCTGGGCGGCCGAACCGCGTATACCCGCCGGGCACGCCCAGCCTGCATGGGTTGGCCTCGGTCATTACCGGTGTGGTGGTGGTCTGCGCACTGTACTTCGGCCGCGAGGTGTTGATCCCGATCACGCTCTCCGTGCTGCTCAGCTTTCTGCTCGCACCGCTGGTGCAGGCGCTGCGGCGCTTGCACATGGGCCAGTTGCCATCGATCTTTATCGCGGTGCTGTTCGCCCTCGCCACCTTGCTGGCCGTCGGCGGCCTGATCGGGGCGCAACTGGTGCAACTGGCGGGCGATCTGCCGCAGTATCAGGTGGCGATCGAGCAAAAGATCGAGACGGTGCAGGAGAAAACCGTCGGCCGGGCCGATTCGCTGATGAGCCGCGCCGCCGCCACATTGCAACGGGTTGCGCCGAGCAAGCCGAACCCGCCGCGTCTCACCGGACGCGCGGCGCGCAATGCGCCGGTCGTGCCGACGCCGGTCGAGGTGCACGAGCCGTCGCCCACGCCGATGCAACTCGCTCAACGCGCGCTGTCACCGGCCATTGCACCGATCGAGACCACCTTCATCGTGCTGGTCGTCACAATCTTCATCCTGCTGCAACGTGAAGACCTGCGCGACCGTTTGATCAGTCTTTTCGGTTCGCGCGATCTGCACCGCACCACCACCGCGATCAACGACGCCGCCGGGCGGTTAAGCCGCTATTTCGTCGCGCAACTGGGCGTGAATCTCAGCGCGGGCGGGATCATCGCCATTGGCCTCGCGATCATCGGCGTGCCGGGCGCGCTGCTGTTCGGCGTGATTGCTGCGTTGCTGCGCTTCGTGCCGTACATCGGCATCTGGATCGCCGCGATTCTCGCGGTGTTTCTCGCGGCCGCCATCCAGCCTCAATGGACGATGGCGGTCTATACGCTGATCCTGTTCATCGTCGTCGATGTGGTGGCCGGGCAGATTGCCGAGCCGCTGCTGTACGGTCATCGCTCGGGGCTGTCGCCGCTGGCCGTGGTCGTGGCGGCGATTTTCTGGAGCTGGCTGTGGGGGCCGATCGGCCTCGTGCTGTCCACGCCGCTCACGCTCTGTGTCGTGACGCTAGGCCGCTACGCCGACCGTCTGAACTTTCTCACGGTGCTGCTGGGCGACCAGCCTGCTCTCACGCCTGCGCAGAACTTCTATCAGCGGCTTCTGGCGGACGATCCGCACGAAGCCATCGTGCAGGCCGAGCGGTTGCTGCGCGAGATGTCGCTGATCGATTACTACGACAATGTCGCGCTGGAAGGCCTCAAGCTTGCGCGCAACGATGCGATGCGCGGGGTATTGATGCCAGAGCAACTGGCGCGAATCAATGACGCACTGGTCGATATCGTCGAAAACCTGGAAATTGCCGACGGACTGCCGGATCGCCTGTCGCGCACGGAACCGGCCGACTCCGCCGGAGCACTGTCGGCATCGGCGACGGCCGACCTTTCGGATCGGCACGACAGCCACATTTCGGCCCATCCGCCGATGCACCATCAAACCGAAAAGACTTCGGTGCTGTGCGTACCTGGACGCGGCGCATTCGATGAGGTCAGCGCCGCGATCGCCGTGCAATTGCTTGGACGCCAGGGTCTCGCGCCGATGATGGCCACGCACTCGGGCTATCGCAGCGCGCACGCCGACGAACCGAGCTTCAAGGACGCGCCGATCATCTGCATCATCTCGCTCGACGCGCCGGAGTCGCCGCCGTATCTGCGCAACATGCTGCGGCGCACGCGGGAATGGCGGCCGCGGGCGACGCTGGTAGTAGGCGTGGGCGGCGCACCGGAAGGCGGACCAGAGATGGGCGCGACCGGCGCTTCGCACGCGGCGCCGACGTTCCGCGCGATGATCGAGGAATGCCAGGTGGGAGCGAGCGTACAGCACTCGCGCCAGGCTTCGCATCTGGCCGGGGCGGATTAGGCAAGTCTGCGCGGTCTGCATGCGTGAATCAGAAAGGCCGCAGGGTGTGTAAGCGCCCTGCGGCCTTTCTATCGCCGGAACGCCAAATCCTTGTACCCAAAATGAGGACAGCCACGCGCCACCCCTCCTCCATACTTCACCTATCGATTCGCACCGCCTCCAGAGAGCACTCAAGCCACGGCGGGCAATCCATCGGCAGCGAAGATCCAGGAGACATCCATGAACCGCAGTTTCAAACCCTATCCGTTCACGCCGCGTCACTATGCGGGCGTGGTGCCGCCGCTGGTCGACGGGCGCGACCCTGTGCGGCGCGCCGTAGCGATTGTCGGGGGCGGTCCGGTAGGCATGACGCTGGCGCTTGCGCTGGCTCGCCAGGGCGTACGCTCGGTGCTGATCGAAGCCGACGACGGCGTATGCACCGGCAGTCGCGCGATCTGCATCTCACGCCGCAGCCTGGAGATTTTCAAACGCCTGGGCGCCGTGCACGGCTTCCTGCAAAAGGGCTTGCCATGGACCGGCGGCCGCAGCTTCTACCGCGATGCCGAAGTGTTCCGCTTCGCCATGCATCAGGACGACGAGCAATCGCTGCCGCCGATGATCAACATCGCGCAATACCAGATCGAACAGTTGTTGCTCGACGAGGTGGAACAACATGCCGATCTGATCGACATCCGCTGGCAAACCCGCGTGACCGGTATTGAACAACATACCGACAACCGCACCGCCGGCGCTACGCTCGATCTCAGCACCGGCGACACCGTCTGGAAAATGTGCGCGGATTGGGTCGTCGCGTGCGACGGCGGCCGCAGCACGGTTCGCGAGGCACTCGGCCTCAAGCTCACCGGCACCACGTACGAGGGGCGCTACGTGATTGTCGATATCGAACTGGAGAGCGAGCGCGCCACTGAGCGTCTCGCCTATTTCGATCCGCCCTCCAACCCCGGCTCGACGGTGCTGGTGCACAAGCAACCTGACAACGTCTGGCGCATCGACTACCAGCTTCGCGACGATGAAGATCCCGAGGCCGCGGTCAAGCCTGAAAACGTCATGCCACGGGTGCAGAGCGTGCTCGACTCGATGGGCGAAACGGGCGAATGGTCGCCGATCTGGATTACGGTCTACAAGGCCAACGCGTTGACGCTCGAACGCTACCGCCACGGCTCGGTGCTGTTCGCGGGCGATGCCGCGCATCTCGTGCCGATTTTCGGCGTGCGCGGCGCGAATTCCGGCATCGACGACGCCGACAATCTCGGCTGGAAACTCGGTTGCGTGGTCAACGGGATTGCGTCGGACCGTCTACTCGATAGCTACAGCGGCGAGCGCGTGTTCGCGGCGCGTGAAAACCTGAGCTACGGCATGAAGAGCACCGAGTTCATGGCGCCGCCTTCGTTCGCGTTCGACCTGATGCGCAAGGCAGTCCTGGGACTTGCCACGCATCATCCGGCCGTGCGGCCACTGATCAATCCGCGACAGACGCATGCGATTGCGTATGCCCAGTCGTCGCTCAATCGGGTCGCCGCCGCTGCATCGGCCGCGTTCGCCAAAGGTCCGGCGCCAGGCACGGTACTGCCGGAGTGCCGACTTCAACGCATGTGCGACGGCGTACCAGTCGATATCCATCTCACCGATCTGCTCGAGCCGTGCTTCACCGCACTTCGCTTCGGCGTGGACATGGCGCAAGACGAAGCATGGCAGCAATTGCACCATGCGCTCGACGAACAAAACATTCCGTTCAAAGAGATCACGCTGGTCACAGGCGATGCACCGCGCGCCACTGTCCCGCATGTGGTCGATCCGGCGGGACGCTTGCATGAGATGCTCGATGCCACGCCGGGCACCGTCTATCTGATCAGGCCGGACGGTCATGTGCTCGCCCGTTGGCGCAACGGCAACGCGACGGACGTGCAAAGCGCCGTGACGGCCGGTCTGACGAATTGACGCAAGAGGAACCCACACCATGACCGATAGCGAACTCGACCTCGTCTACACGACGCTCTGCAAGACACTAACCGCTGAAGGCGAAGCGCAAGCACCCTTATATCTGGCCCGTCTTGCGCTGCTGTGCATGACGGAACTCGGCGATACGCAGCGAGCGCTGTCGTTGATCGAAGCAGCCAAGCTGCCGGCCTCTTCCGCAGTGGCTGCGTGATGCGGCAAGCCCAGTACATAAGACGCGAAACATAAGACGAAAAAAAACCGCCTCGTAGATCATGCGGGGCGGTTTTTTTCGGCGCAACCTTCACTGCCGGGGATACAACCCCAACGTACTCGCATGCAGGCGTGCGAGCCCAAGCAACGCGTCCGTGCAGGGTGTCGGCACGTCGGTAAGCTGCCCCAGTTCACGCACCGCAGCCACCAGCGCGTCGAGTTCGACCGCCTTGCCTGCCTGTACGTCCTGCAGCATCGAGGTTTTCATCGCGCCGAGTTTGAGCGTGACCTCGTGACGATCCGCCGGCGCCTGTTCGATCGGAATACCAAAGCGCGCGCCGATCTCCTTCGCTTCCAGCATGATGCTCGTGACGAAGTTGCGCACCAGCTCGTCGCTGAGAATCCGGTCGGTGGTCGCGCCGGTGATGGCGCTGATCGGATTCATGGTCATGTTGCCCCATAGCTTGTACCAGACGTCGCGCTGAATCTGCTCCGACATCGACGCATTGAAGCCCGCGGCGGCCAGCGTGGCGGTGAGAGTTTTGACGCGTTCGCCCGATTGCCCCGCCGCCTCGCCGACGATCAACCCATTGCCCTGGTGATGCCTGATGACGCCTGGCGACTCGATCAGACAACTTGCATGCACCACGCAGCCCACTGTCTGCGCGGTCGGAATCGCGGCGGCGATTGCGCCGTCAGGATCGATCGACTTTAACCGTTTGCCGGCGAAATCACGGCCGAGCCCGTCGCAGAACCACCATGGCACACCGTTCATTGCTGTCAGCACAATCGTCTGCGGGCTCAGCAGCGGCGCAATATGCGCGGCCACCGACGCCATCGCCGGACCCTTGACCGCCACCACAACGAGATCCTGCACGCCGAGATCCGCCGGCTGTTCACTCGCCTTCACCGTCACCGCGTGCGTCACGCCGCCTTCGATCAGACGCAAGCCATGTTGCTGCAACGCACTGAGTGTCGCGCCGCGCGCCACCACGCTCACGTCGTGGCCGGCCTGCGCGAGCTTCACCCCCATCCAGCCGCCGATCGCGCCGGCACCGTAGATACCTACTTTCATTGCTTCAATCCTTGCGTTAATCCTCGGGTCAATCTTTGCCTCAATTTCCGCGTTAATCGTCGCGTTAATCCTCGCATTAATCCTTATAGCTCGCATCGATGCGATCCACGCGCCGCACCAGCGCATCGAATACATCCTGCCCCGCACCGTGACGTGGATCGAATTGCAAAGAATCGCGCGAGCAACGGATCGCCACTTCTTCCGGAACCGGCCTTGCGCGGCCCATCGAGAACGTGGCCATCTGGATTTCGCACGCGCGGTTGAGCGTCCACAGAATAGCGAAAGTCTGCGGCAACGTGTGGCCCCATGCCAGCAGGCCATGATTGCGCAAGATCACCGCTTGCCTGTTGCCGATATGTTCGACGAGACGCGGCCCTTCCTCCGCATGCACCGTGATGCCTTCGAAGTCGTGATACGCGATGCGGTCATGCAACTGCGCGCTATAGAAATTGGTTTGCTCCAGGCCGTTTTCGAGGCAGGCCACCGCGACGCCGGCCGTCGTGTGCGTGTGCATCACGCAGTGCGCACCAGCCAGACCTTCATGAATCGCCGCATGCACGACGAAACCCGCAGGGTTCACCGGATATAGCGAGTTGTCGAGCACGCGACCTTGCGCGTCGATCTTCACGAGATTGCTCGCCGTCACTTCGCTGTAGTGCAGGCCGAACGGATTGATCAGGAAGTGCCGCTCGCCGCCGCTCACGCTCGCCGGCACCCGCAATGTAATGTGGTTATAGATCATCTCGGTCCAGCCGAGCATGTCGAAGATGCGATAGCACGCGGCCAGTTGGACGCGCGCATGCCATTCATCGGGGTGCATCGCGGTGGCCTTCGCTGGGCTCACCGGCGGCATTTCAAGAGTCGTCATCAGGGTCTCCGTATTTGTCGTTCGTTATCGTCAAGCCGTTGCGAGTAACAGCCGTTATGCGGCCGCCACCACTGCCGCGATCGACGACGCCACATAGCCGGCGTTGCGCGCATTCAATCCGGCCACGCACATGCGCCCCGAACGCAGCACATACACGGCGTATTCGCTGCGCAAACGCTCGACCTGGGCTTCGCTCAAACCCGTGTATGTGAACATGCCGCGCTGCGCGACGTAACGCGCGCGCATCACCTCGTCCACGCGGCCTGCGAGGCCTTCGTGAATCGTGCCGCGCATGGCGAGAATCCGTTCGCGCATGGTGGCGAGTTCCGCTTCCCACGACGCACGCAAGGACGCGTCGGACAGCACGTTGGCGACAAGGCGCGCGCCATGCGTCGGCGGATTGCTGTAGTTGGCGCGCACCGTCGACATCAATTGACCCAGCACGCGAGCCGCCTCTTCACGGCTCTTGCACACCACGCTCAGCGCACCGCAGCGCTCGCCGTACAGCGAGAAGTTCTTCGAAAACGAATTCGCGGCAATCAACGGCACGCCCGCATCGGCGAGCAGGCGTACGCAGGCGGCGTCCTCCTCGAGGCCCGCGCCGAATCCCTGATACGCCATGTCGACAAACGCAATCAGTTTGCGGCGCAGCAATACCGGCACCAGTTCCGCCCATTGCGCCGGGCTCAGATCGACGCCGGTCGGGTTGTGGCAGCACGCGTGCAGCAGCACGATGCTCTGTTCCGGCAAACGGCCGATCGTCTCGAGCATGTCAGCAAAACGCAAGCCGCCGGTGCGCTCGTCGTAATACGGATACGTGTTGACCGTGAGGCCCGCGCCTTCGAACACCACGCGATGGTTTTCCCAGCTCGGATCGCTGATCCACATCTGCGAGGCCGGGAAATAACGCTTCAGAAAATCCGCGCCGACTTTCAGCGCCCCCGAACCGCCGATGGTCTGCAAGGTCGCGATGCGGCCCGCGGCACGCGCTTCATTGTCCGCGCCGAACACCAGCGCCTGTGCTACGTCGCGGTAGAGCGGCAGGCCCGCCATCGGCAGGTAGGAGCGTGGGCCAATCGAATCGAGCAGCGCGGTTTCGGCGCGCCGCACGGCGTCCATCACCGGCAGCTTGCCGGCGTCGTCGAAATAGATGCCGATGCTCAGGTTGACCTTGTTGGGCCGCGGATCGAGTTGAAAATCCTCGTTCAGGCTTAGGATCGGGTCGCCCGGATAGGCGGGAATATGGTCGAACATGGCAATTCCTTGAGTGGAGCACTGCATGTGGCCTGATTGCGGCCTGCGTATACCCTGGCTGTGGACTGTTGCAGCCTGGCCGGAGCCGCGTGGGCGAGACGGAAGTCTAAGCGGGTTTCCAGCTTCGCGTCGATGAGGACGAGTGTCGGCCAATGGCTCGCTGCACACAATCAATCGATTTTTCACGATTAGTAAGTTTTTCTTTAGAATCGCCTGATGCCACTCACACGCGTCACCATCCGTCAGTTCGAAGCGTTTCTCGCCATCGTCGATTTGCACAGCATTGGCGCGGCGGCGGAACGGCTCGGGTTGACCTCGTCAGCGGTCAGTCAGTTGCTGGCCGAACTGGAAACGGAACTGGGCTTTCGCCTCTTCGACCGGACGACGCGGCGCGTCAATCTGTCGAGTGCGGGGCAGGATTTCCTGTCGTCGGCCGAATCGGTGTTGCGCTATGTGCGCGCCGCCGCCCAGTCCGCCGACGACATCCGCAATCGTGCGGCCGGGATCGTGCGAGTCGGCGCGCCGCTGGTGCTCGCGGCGACCGCACTGCCGGCGGCCATCGCCGAATATGCACGCGACAAACCGAAAGTGGTCGTACGCATTTGCGACACCGTGGTCGAGCAGTTGGTGGAGCGTGTGGAAAGTGGCGACGTGGATCTCGCGATCGGCCCGGATCGTCAGAGCGGCACGCGGGTGCGTTGCGATCCGGCCTTCGCGAGCCCGTGGGTGATGTGGTGCGCGCCGACGCATCCGTTGAACGCGCGGCGCCGGGTGCAGTGGCAGCATGTGCGCGGCGTGCCGATTGTTGCCACGGGCCGCGATCACGAGCGCGCAGTCGACCAGATGCTGGCGAATTTGCCGGTGGAGGCACGCATCATTCCGGTGGACGTGGTGGACAACGTCACGACCGCGTTCGGTCTGGCGTCACAGGGGCTTGCCGTGACACTCGCGCCTGCCTATGTCGCGCCGCTCGCGCGAACTTTCGGGCTGGTGATGAAACGGATCGTCGATCCTGAAACGATTCGTGAAGTATGCGTGTATCGTTCGACCGAACGTGCGCTGTCACCGCCCGCGGATGGATTCGCGGAATTCATCATGCCGTGGTTGAAACGCTGGGATCGTGAGACGCAGGCCGATGCGCGGGCGAAGCGTGGATGATTTCCTGATGCGAGCTCAAAGGTACTTCGGCTGTTCTTCTTCGGCGGCCTCGCAGTTAATCTACGGCTGCAATTCCTGCGCGCCGGCTCAAGACCGCTCAGGCATCAGACATAGCGCGAACAACTGGCGCTGGCTGGATATCCCCAGCCGCGCGTAAGCGCGCTTCTGATACGTAATCACGCTGGTGGCCTTGACGCCCATTTGCTCGGCAATCTCGGTAGCACTTGCGCCTTCAAGTGTGCCGCGCAGCACGTCGAGCTCGCGCGACGTAAGCGCCGGGCAGGCACGTCTGACCCGTGCCAGCATCGCGGCCGCCGTCCCTTGCTGATGCTGCCCATTGAGCGCGTAATGGCTTTTTGCAGCGTGCGCGAACAGATGCGCCATGCTTTCCACATGCTCCAGTTCGCCCGGCTGAAACATGCCGTACGCGCTGTCACGATACAGATTGATCGACAGCCAGACGCTTTCCATGGGTTGCAAAAGCAGCGACAGCCGGTCGGACACGTTGGGCTGTGCGTAGCAGGCGGCGCGGTAGGCTTCGTTTTCGATTTCTTCGCTTTGCTGCTGATGCAACACTAACGCCTCGTGCACCTGCTTCGCCTGCGGGCGGCCGACGATGGCGCGGTTTCCGTCGAGCGCATAGAAGTGCGTGGCGTAGCGATCGGCGACATCACGCAGGAAGCGGCCGCCGCGATGGTCCGCGGCGGAGACGGTGCGCGGCCTCGCGTCAAATTCGTACGCGAAAATCGTGCACTGCGACACGGGAAGCGTGTCGCCAACCGTTTTCAGAATGCTTGCGGCAAGCGCGTCCGGGTCGTCATGTGAGATCGACATGACGAGGTCGGTAACACGCGAAGTGTTGATGTGCCCGCTGCGGGCCGGTGGGGATATGCGCCAGGAACGCATGATGATGGCGAGGTCACGCTACTTGAAGTTTGGTCTGGCAAGCGTAGCACAATGAAGCATTGCACCTGATGCTGCTCTGCCTTCACGCGGAAATCCGCTCACACCGCAGGGTCCTCGCAAACCCTTCGGCGGGCGATAAAACTACAACGTCCCCAACTTGACAGCCAGGAAATCGACCAACAGCCGTGTCCGCTGCGGCAGCCGCCGCGTCCTCGTCCACATCGCATGCAACGGCAAAGGTGTCAGCGGAAAATCCGTGAGCAAAACCTCGACCTTGCCTGCTTCGATCCACTCCTGAATCTGCCAGAAGGCGGCGATCCCAACCCCCATACCACCCAGCACACCCGCATTCACCGCCGCAACCTGATTGCTGTCAAAGCGCCCCGCCACGTTCACCGAAATTTCGTTGCCGTCCGGCGACATAAACACCCACCGCACGGGATGCCGCGCGCCCGTTCGAACGACACAATCGTGTCTCGCCAGATCCCGCGGATGTGATGGCCTGCCACGTTCGGCAAGATAAGCCGGCGCTGCGAACACCACCCGCCGAAGCGTGCCGATCCGTCGCGCCACCAGCCGTGAATCAGGTATTTCGCCAATGCGGATCGTCACGTCCGCGCCGGTCTCTGCAGGGTCGCGATACTCGTCGCTCAGATCGAGCGACAAAGCCAGTTGCGGATGACGCTGCAAAAATTCCGCGGCAAGCGGTGCGACGAATTTCGGTCCAAACAGCGTGGGCGCATTGATACGCAAACGCCCGGTGAGCCTGTGCAATTCCTCCGCGAGTTCGGTGCGCGCCAGTTCGAGTTCGGTCAACGCGCCTTTGACGCGCTCGTAAAAACGCATGCCGGCCTCGCTCGGCTGCGAAGTGCGGGTGGTTCGCACAATCAGAGTCGATCCGTGCGCCCGCTCGAGCACCTGAAGCGACCGGCTGACAGCCTGCAACGACCGGCCAAGCCGGCGCGCGGCGTTCGTCAGACTGCCCTCCTCGACCACTGCCACCAAGGTTTCCAGATCGCGTAATGCATCCATCGGCGATTCTCCCGTTTATCGTGAGGATGTATCCAATTCAGTGCGAATTGTGTTTGTCTGACGTGAGAGTAGCATCGATTCACTTTGACTTTACGGGTAGCCCGACGATGGACTCATCCACGATTCAATGCCCGACGGCAGTCCAAACGGCTACGCCGCCGGCGCAGAGCGTTCCGACCGCGCGCTTCGCCGCGATGGTCGCGGTCGCCGTGTTGCCCCTGTATGCGTCACAAACGTTGATCGGCCCGCTCAACGTCTCGCTGCATCTCGGCGCGTGGACCACGCTCGTCACCGCATTCACGCTGTTCGGCTATGCGGTCGGCCTCGTCGGGCTCGTACCGCTGATCGACCGCCTGCCCAATCGGCCGCTGATTGCGGCGACGTTGGTCGCGCAGATCGCGTGCCTCGCTCTCTCCGCCATCGCGCCGCTCGCGCCGGTGTTTCTGGCGGCCTCGTTCGCCGTCGGCGTGACGTCGAGTGTCGTGCAGATGCTGGTGCCCGCGGCGGCGTCGCTCGCGCCGCCGGCTTCGCGGGGCAAAGTCGTCGGCAATGTGATGAGCGGTTTGATGCTCGGCATTCTGCTATCGCGGCCGCTTGCCAGTGTGATTGGCGGTGCACTCGGCTGGCGCGCGTTTTACGCAGCCGATGCCCTGCTGCTCGCCGCTGTTACGCTCGCCGTGGTGCCACGGTTGCCGGATAGCCGCCCGGTCGGCGCGCCATCGTACGCCGCGTTGTTGGCGTCGATGGCGCGGTTGCTGGCACATGAGCCCGTACTGCGCCGGCGGGCTCTGTATCAAGGCTTGCTCATGGCCGGCTTCAACGCGTTCTGGAGTAGCGTTGCGATCGTCCTGACACGCGCGCCACTGGGTTTGAACAGCACCTCCGTCGCGCTCTTTGCGTTAGCCGGCGGCGGTAGCGTGTTCATCGCGCCGTTGGCGGGCCGTGCCGGCGACAGGGGCTGGTCGAAGCCCGCCAGTATGCTCGCCCATGCGGTCGCCATCGCGGCTGCCTTGATGGCGGCACTGGCGTTGACCTCGGGTGTGTCGCGCGCCGTATCGATCGCCATGCTGGCCGTGGCCGCATTCTTCATCGACGGCGGCGTGATTGCCGATCAGGCTCTCGGCCGGCGCGCGATCAATCTGCTGGCGCCCGAATCGCGTGGCCGGGTGAATGGACTCTATACGGGGCTCTTTTTCGTCGGCAGCGCGGTAGGCGCCACCATCGCCGGGCCGGCGCTCGCGCGTTGGGGTTGGCCGGGTGTATGTGTCGCTGCGTTGGGTTTTTTCGCCGCGGCGGCGGGACTGCATCTGCGCGACAGTTCGCGCGGGCGCGGCGCATGATCGATCTTACGAACGACTGAAGGAGCATGTTCATGACATCCACACGCACCGGGATGCGCTATCGCAGCATCGAAATCGACGGCCTCGACATTTTCTACCGCGAGGCAGGACCGCGTGATGCCCCTGTGATTCTGCTGCTGCACGGGTTCCCGTCGTCGTCGCGAATGTACGAGACGCTGATACCGCTGCTCGCGCAAGAATATCGGCTGATCGCGCCGGATTACCCGGGTTTCGGCCACAGCAGCGCACCATCGCCCGACGCATTCGAGTACACCTTTGATCACCTCGCCGATGTGATGGTGCGTTTCATCGATGCACTGGGACTGAAGCGCTATACGCTGGTCATGCAGGACTACGGTGGTCCGGTGGGGTTTCGGCTTGCGCTTTCGAACCCTGAGCGGATTGAAGCATTGGTGGTTCAAAACGCAGTGGCACACGAAGCGGGCCTCGGTCCGTTATGGCAAACACGCAAGGCCTTCTGGAACGATCGCGCAACGCATGAAGCGGCGTTGCGCGCTAATCTGCTTTCGTTTGAGGCGACGCGGTTGCGGCATGTCGGGCGGAGTCCGAATCACGATCGTTACGACCCGGATACCTGGACCGATGAATTTGCGTTTCTATCGCGGCCCGGACAGGTCGATATTCAGTCTGATCTCTTCTATGACTACCGGACGAATGTCGAACGGTATCCGCTGTGGCAGCGGTATCTGGAGGAACATCAGCCCCCCATGCTCGTGGCGTGGGGGAAGTACGATCCATCATTCGAAGTGGAAGGCGCTCACGCGTATCGCGGCAATGTGCCCAGCGCCGAAGTGCATGTACTTGAAGGTGGGCACTTTGTGCTGGATGAAGCAGTCGATCAGGTTGCAGCGCTGATGGTTCAGTTTCTTGGTGCGCGGTTGTCCCAAGGCTCAAACACAGAAACGCCGCATCAGAATCGATAGTTGATGGAGATATCGGCCACACCGGTGGCCCTGCTGTGCGTAATCGGACTATTGCCCGCACTGCCGACCAGTTGTTCGAATGCGCCGTCGGCAGTGGCAAACCAGTGCTTGTCGAACAGCCACACTGCGCTAATTCCGAAACCCACCGACTTGAAACCGGCACTCGCGTGATACTGCGAGTATTGCGAGTGCGCCGCCTGATTCTGATTCACACCGTACCAACTGTTCATGTAGTTGGAGTCCGCAAGCGTCACGTTCGGCCCGGCGAACCAGAAGAATTTTTTGGTGCTGCCCGGCATCGGCATGTAGGCACCCAGATCGCCGATCCAGCCGTTCGAACCGCCGAAATAGCGTCGGACGTCGGCGCGCAGCACGAGCGGGAAATCCTTCGACACGACGTATTCGCCGGAGAGTTTGAGGCCCGGCGCCGGATTGATGTTGCCGAGCCCGTTCAACTCCTCCGGATCGTCATGGGCGCGGCGCCCGAGGTCGTAGACGGCTGCAAGGCTCGCGCGCCAGTTCTGCCCCTGCGCGAAGTTGACCCCGAGGCCTTCGCCGCTCGAAAAGAAGAACAGATCCTTGTAGCGCACGTCGATGCTCGGACCGGCCATCACGTGATACCGGTCGGAGCCCTCGTAACGTGGCTGGAACGATGTTGCCGCGCCGACGCGTACCTGCCAGTCCGGAATTTCGGGCTGCCACATCTTCTGCAGCGGAATGCCCACGGAGTACTGCCACTCGCCCAGTGGCGAAGGGGTTTGGGCCAAGGCCGAACCCGGCAGAATGCCAATACCGCCGAGGGTCACGGCGACCAGAGATGTTGCCGCGATGCTTGTTTGTTTATTGCGAATCTTGCCGATCCGCTTTCTACGGCTGATCAACACCAGAAGCCTCCGTTTCTCGCGTATCGCGAAGAGGTTTACGTTCTCGCCCGAGATCCACAATGGATTGCACAACATCCGGGCAACCGCCGCATTGCTACGCACGGCATGTAATTTTTTCAGCAAACGATACACATTGCCCGGCAAAAACGCACTGTTCGGTCCTGGTGCCGCCCGTCAATTGGGCAATTGTACGAACAGATACGTGCGAAAGATTCGCCGACGCACGCTCCTGTGCAAAATGCGGGCCTGGTCGCTGGGGAGTCGACTCTGATCGGAGAAACGGAAGGACAGACCGACGGACGCTGGCAAGCGTGCCGTGGCGATGATGACAGGCAGAATACAACCACAAAATAAGAGTGGCCGGCGCCGCGCGATGCGGCGCCGGCGAGGGAAGATAGCCGCCGGCGTGGCGCTCGCCGTTTTACTGCGCCGCTTCGACCAGCACCGCCTTGTCGCGATAGAGATTCGGAAACAGACGTTTCAGGTTCGCGACCTTCGGCATGTCGTTGATGGCGATATACGCCGAGTCTGGATGCAACGTCAGGTAGTTCTGATGGTAAGACTCGGCCGGATAGAAGCCCTTGAACGGTTCGGTTTTCGTGACGATCGGTGCCGGGAAGGCATGCGCCTTCTCGAGTTGCGCGATGTAGCCTTGTGCGACGTGCCGCTGCGTGTCATTCAGCGGGAACACCGCCGAACGGTATTGCGTGCCGCTGTCCGGCCCCTGGCGGTTCAACTCGGTCGGGTCCTGAATCACCGAGAAGTAGACCTGCAACAACTGCCCATAGGTGACCTTGGTGGGGTCGAACGTAACCTGCACGGATTCCGCATGGCCGGTGTCGCCGCCACTGACGGTCTCGTACTGTGCGGTGTCGCGCTGGCCGCCCGAATAGCCTGACACCGCCTTCGTGACGCCCCGCACGTGCTGGAACACGCCCTGCACGCCCCAGAAGCAGCCGCCCGCGAACACAGCGGTTTCTTCGTGCGCCGTCGCGGCGGAGACCGGTTCGTCGACTGCGGGCGGCGCAATGACAACCCCGGCTTCCGACGAGAATGCCATGCGTTGCGCCAGCAGCAGCGCCAGCGCGCCGAGCCCGACCGAAAGCGCGATGGCCGCCCGGCGCGAGCGGGCCGGTTTGCCGATGATGCGTTTCTCGATGTTCATGATGTCCGTCCTGATTCGATCAACTCGTGCCGCGCGCGGCGGGCGCGAAAGTTAATGCAAGGCCGTTCATGCAATAGCGCAGGCCGGTCGGTTTGGGGCCGTCGTCGAATACGTGGCCCAGATGGCCGCCGCAACGCCGGCACACTACTTCGTCGCGCGTCATGCCGAACGACTTGTCGGTATGCGTGATGACTGCGTGATCCATCGGCTGCCAGAAACTCGGCCAACCGGTGCCGCTATCGAACTTCGTCTTCGACGAAAACAGCGGCAGCGCGCAACCGGCGCACGCGAATGTGCCGGCGCGGTGCTCGTCATTCAGCGGGCTGCTGAATGGGCGCTCCGTGCCCGCTTCGCGCAACACGCGGAATTGCGCGTCCGTGAGCAGCTTGTGCCATTCGGCGTCGCTGTGCGCGACCTCGTAGGCCGCTGCTGTGCCTAACTCCGCCGCGCCTGCCGTGCGCCATGCCGCGGTGCCGCCGGCGAGCGACGCCGCGCCGATTAACCTGAAGAATGTCCGTCTGCTGCAAGCCATGATGATCGCCCCCGGAAAGTCCGTACCGTCCACCCGTTCAGGCGCTAAGCGCGCCGCCCGCGAGTGGTCCCGACGCTTAGTCGTCCAGCAAGGGGATTTATGACAGCATGCGCGTCTTTTTGCGTGACGACAGCGGTTACAGCGGAAATTTCGTGGTCGACAGGATTTCCTTGAGCACCATGAACGAGCGGATTTGCCGGACGCCCGGCAAATAGAGCAACTGTTCCGCGTGCAGACGATTGAAGCTGTCGCTATCACGCGTGCGGATCGTCATGAAATAGTCAAACTCGCCGGTCACGACGTGGCATTCCATGCACCCCGCCACTTTCTGCGCCGCTTTTTCGAACTCGGCAAACGACTCCGGCGTAGAGCGATCCAGCACCACGCCGATGATGACCAGCATGCCCGCGCCGGCCGCCTTCGGGTCGATTAACGCGACGACGCCGCGGATCAGCCCCGACTCCTTCAGCCGCTCGACGCGCCGCAGACACGCCGGCGCACTCAGTTTGACTTTAGCCGCGAGCGCGACGTTCGAGATCGACGCATCGGTTTGCAGTTGACGCAGGATCGCCCGGTCGATGCGATCGAGCGCGTGAAGCGGATCGGCTTCCGCGGATGAGGCGGCGGCAGCTGCGGCGGCAGTCATAGGTACCCTACGAACTTTTGTTGCACTCATGGGTTCATGTCCGGATTTTTATTAGGTCATCTTTGATTGGATGGTTTTAAAAGTATGCGGAACGGAATTTATTTGCAAGCTCATTTCTAGCGCTTTTCCCTACCATTTGTTGTAACGCGACTGTTTGCTGCTCGCGTCAAACCTACAATTCCGGAGCTGCCATGAACCTGCAACGATTCCCTCGCTACCCGCTGACTTTTGGGCCCACGCCGATCCAGCCGCTGAAGCGTTTGAGCGACCACCTGGGCGGCAAGGTGCATCTATATGCGAAGCGCGAGGACTGCAACAGCGGCTTTGCCTTCGGCGGCAACAAGACGCGCAAGCTGGAGTATCTGATTCCCGAGGCATTGGCGCAGGGTTGTGACACGCTGGTGTCGATTGGCGGCATCCAGTCGAACCAGACGCGCCAGGTGGCGGCGGTTGCGGCACATCTGGGGATGAAGTGTGTGCTGGTGCAGGAGAACTGGGTCAACTATTCGGACGCCGTGTACGACCGGGTTGGCAACATCCAGATGTCGCGCATTCTGGGCGCGGACGTCCGGCTGGTTGCTGACGGCTTCGACATTGGCTTTCGCAAGAGTTGGGAGGATGCACTGGAGAGCGTGCGGGCTGCGGGCGGCAAGCCGTACGCGATCCCGGCCGGCTGTTCCGACCATCCACTGGGCGGACTTGGATTCGTCGGCTTTGCCGAAGAGGTACGCCAGCAGGAAGCCGAGTTGGGCTTCAAATTCGACTACATCGTGGTGTGTTCCGTCACCGGCAGCACCCAGGCCGGCATGGTGGTGGGTTTCGCCGCCGACGGCCGTGCCGAGCGAGTGATCGGCATTGATGCATCCGCGAAACCGGCACAGACGCGCGAGCAGATCACACGAATCGCGAAGCTGACCGCAGAAAAAGTCGGCCTGGAACGCGACATCACCAGCAATGACGTGGTACTGGACGAACGCTACGCCGGCCCCGAATACGGCTTGCCGAACGAAGGCACGCTGGAGGCAATCCGTCTATGCGCACGCCTCGAGGGCGTGCTGACCGACCCCGTGTACGAGGGCAAATCGATGCACGGCATGATCGACATGGTACGAAACGGCGAATTCCCGGAAGGCGCACGGGTGCTGTACGCCCACTTGGGCGGCGTGCCGGCACTGAACGGCTATAGCTTCATTTTCCGGAACGGGTAAGCAGCAGCAAGCCCGCAAGCGGCGGATGACGGATGACGGATGGCGATTTGTCTGCCGCGACAAAGTCCGCCGCTGCTGCGCGAAATGTCGCTGAACTGGCGAAGTCGAAGACTGAAACGTGGCGGGCGGTTTTAGAAGTGCTCTTCGGCGCGCGCAGCGCCGCCGGAAGAATGACGCCCTTGTCACTGGCGTATGCAGGTGCACGAACGCAGATTCCAGATGCACCACTACCCGTGGCAGACCACGGGACCCGCTTAGCAGTAGCGGTTTGAGCTGCTTTCTTTTGCCTACTTTTCTTTGCAGCCGGCAAAGAAAAGTAGGTGCCGCCCCGCACAGGGGCAACGCTAATAGACCACTAACAATTCAAGGAAAGGCCAACACCCCAGGCACACAGACGAGCACGCGCCGCACAGGCAAAAACATCAAACTTTCAACCTCTTCCTCAATTGCTCCCGCAAAAACCCAACAAAAACCCCAATAGTGACGGAGCTCTGCCGATGCTGCGGATAGACGGCATAGACAGTAGCCGCCGTAGGCAAGAACTCCTCCAACACGGTCACCAGCTGACCACCTTGAACCGCATCAGCAACAATAAAATCAGGAAGCCGAACAATCCCCAACCCAGCCACAGCCGCATCGCGAATTAATTCCCCATTATTAGCCCGAAGCGGCCCATTCACCTCAACCCCCTTCGATACCCCATCAACAACAAAATCCCAACTCACAACCCCACCATGCCCATACAACAGACATGAATGCCGAGCAAGATCGCCAGGCACAACCGGCGCCCCCCGCCTCCGCACATACCCAGGACTACAGCACACCACCATCCTGACATCCACAAGCTTCTGCGCAATCAAAGTGGAATCCGGCAACGTGCCGATCCGGATCGCCATATCGAACCCCTCGCCCACCACGTCGACGGTGCGATCGCTTAACTCCATATCGAAGCGCACATCGCCATGCTCGCGCAGGAAGCTCGCCACCAACGGCGACAGATGCATCATCCCGAACGACATCGGCGCACTAACCCGCAGCAGCCCGCGCGGCCCGGCGCGGCGCAGCGACATCGCCTGCTCGGCGTCTTCCACCTCACCGAGAATGCGCCGCGCACGCTCGTAGAACTCCTGACCGAGTTCGGTCACGGCCAGCTTGCGCGTATTGCGAATCAGCAGTTGCACGCCAAGCGCCTCTTCCAGCGCCATCACGCGCCGGCTGACGAACTGCTTCGACAACGCCAGCCGCTTTGCCGCGGCGGTGAAGTTATGGGCGTCGACCGTGGCGACGAAGATCCGCATATCATCGAGTTGCATCGTATTGTCCACCTCATGGAGACAGTGTTTCCTGTTTACATCCGATTATAGCCATTCTGATTGACCTACACTGTCATTCATGGATCGCGGCCAACATCTGGCCGGATCGCACAACCAGAAACAAGGAGAAATACGATGCTCGATATCAGACACGCCAATCAACGCGGCCGCGCGGAGCACGGCTGGCTTAGCTCGCGTCATACGTTTTCCTTCGCGAACTATCACGATCCGAAGCAGAACGGCTTCTCCGACCTGCTCGTGATCAACGACGACCGCGTCGCACCGGCACAAGGTTTCGGCAAGCACCCGCACCGCGACATGGAAATCTTTTCGTACGTGCTGGAAGGCGCGCTGGAACATAAGGACACAATGGGCACCGGCTCGGTGATCGTGCCTGGCGACATCCAGTTGATGAGCGCGGGAACCGGCGTTGCACATAGCGAATACAACCATTCGAAGACCGACCCGGTGCACTTCATGCAAATCTGGATTGCGCCGGCGCAGAAAGGCACCACGCCGCGCTATCAGCAACGGCGCTTTGGCGCGGACGAGAAGCGCGGTGCGCTGCGCCTAGTGATGTCGCCGGACGGTGCGAACGACTCGCTGGTGCTGCAACAGGATGCGCGGGTCTATGCCGGTCTTTTCGACGGTGACGAAACTGCGCGCCTCGAACTGGCCAGTAATCGCTATGCTTATATCCACGTGGCGCGTGGCAGCGTGACGGTGAACGGCGTCGAACTTGGCGAAGGC
The DNA here is from genome assembly GCF_900230185.1 of Burkholderia sp. OK233. Classification (GTDB taxonomy): domain Bacteria; phylum Pseudomonadota; class Gammaproteobacteria; order Burkholderiales; family Burkholderiaceae; genus Paraburkholderia. Next base: position 3,866,119 of record NZ_OCSR01000002.1, on the reverse strand, counting down.
GACGGCGCGCGGGTCCGCGACGAAGAAGCCCTGACCTTCACGCAAGGTCACGACGCGGAGGTGTTGGTGTTCGATCTGCGTAACAATGAAGTATCGGAGTTGTGGGCTTAAGCGGCTCAATGCTGTCGATAGATCTGGCGGCTTAAGCGTGGCTCGCCGCGAAGTTTGCGGCGAGCCGCACCGTCCCTTACCTACAGAGAAAAATCATGCGCTATACGCTATTTGAAAACCAGAAAGACACGGTCATTCTCGTCGCCCGCATCCTGTTGATGGTGCTGTTCGTGATGTTCGGCTGGTCGAAGCTGACCGGCTTTTCCGGCACCGTCGCTTATATGACGTCGACCGGCGCGCCTGCGCCGGAGTTGTCGGCGGTCATCGCCGTCGTGATGGAGTTAGTGGTGGGCATTGCGCTGGTGGTGGGCTTCTATACGCGGCCGCTTGCGCTGCTGCTGGCGATCTATACGCTCGGCACGGCGATCATCGGTCATCACTACTGGAACATGACGGGTGCGATGCAGTACGACAACATGATCCACTTCTACAAGAACATCAGCATCATGGGCGCACTGCTGTTGTTGTGCGTAACCGGGGCCGGCAAGTATTCAATCGACCGGCGTTAAGACTGCACCGCTGGTCCCCGACAAGCACGATAAAAAAGCCGCCCGGCGTTGCCCTGGCGGCTTCCTCTTTGCAAGAAGCAATCCACGTTAGCCGGCAAACTGCGCCAACACACGCTCACGAATGGCCGGGCGGATATTCGACTGCGCCATATTGCCTTGATAATGCGCGACCACCCGCGGGTTCATCACGCGAAACCACAGCGGTGGCACATACGCGAGCATGATCATCGTCGCGTAACCGGAGGGCAATTGCGGTGCGCCGTCGAAATGACGCAGCGCCTGGTAAGAGCGCGTCGGATTCGCATGGTGATCGGCATGACGCTGCAGTTGATATAGAAACAGATTCGTCACGATACGATTGCTGTTCCATGAGTGCTGCGGCTGGCAGCGCTCGTAACGGCCGCTCGCGAGTTGCTTGCGGCCGAGCCCGTAGTGCTCAAGATAGTTTACAACTTCTAGCAGCGAGGCCCCGTAGGCTGCCTGAATCAGCAGAAACGGAATCACCGCTTTGCCGAACAGCGCGATCATCGCTCCCCACAGCACGACGGTCATGGCCCACGAGTGCAGGACTTCATTGCGCCATGTCCAGGGCGATTTGCCAAGACGTTCGAGCCGATGCTTCTCGAGGCGCCAGGCCGACGCGATACTGCCGAAAACCGTGCGAGGCAGAAACCGCCAGAATGATTCGCCATAGCGCGCGCTCGCCGGATCGGGCGGCGTCGCTACGCGCACGTGGTGTCCACGATTGCGTTCGACGAAGAAATGGCCGTAGGCGACCGGCGCCAGCGTAATCCTGGCGAGCCATCGTTCGAAACCATCCGTCTTGTGACCGAGTTCGTGCGCGGTATTGATCGATACGCCAGTCGCTGCGCCCAGCGAGAGCGCAAAACCCAGATAGTCGTACCACCTCAGAGCGTGCGTGCCGACAATCCACAGCGCGCCGAAGAACGACACGTATTCGATGAAGGTGGCCAGATAGACCACGCGGCGGTAATAGCGCTCACGTTCGAGCGTGGAAACGACCTCCTCGGGCGGATTGCTCGGATCGTCACCGATCAGATAGTCGAGAACCGGGATAATGCCAAACACGAAAATCGGCCCGAACCACCAGAAAATATGCCAGCCACTCTGCAACGCCAGATTGGCCGCATGCAGCGGCAAGGTGATGGTGAGTGCGCCCAGCAGCCACAAATAGCGCTTGCTGTCGACCCACCGAGTGGGGGCCGCTTGCGATGTTGCCATTGTCTCCCTCCTTGTTTTATGTCGCCTGGTATCGGCCAGCTGTGCGCTTGCGAGCCAGTACGCATGTCGGCGGGACCGTGCCCGACTCCCAGATTTATATGGCCTGACGGGCAGGATAGCCAAGGAATTGGGCTAGACGGGAGGCTCCAAACGAAGGGGCCGTTGATGGGGCATTCGGGGTGGGCGTAGAGCGGGTGAATGAAACGGGTGTTTGGGGCAGGACAAACCCTATCCGCTGGCTGCGTCTCGAGCTGGCGCTCTGCCTGCCGCAGCGCATCGCTGCCGTCAGCTGCTTGACCGCGGCGAGTCAAATTCATATAATCAGGGCTCAAAACTACGTACGAGCGGGTGTGAAAAACGTAGCGCCGCCCGGGTCACCGGGTTCCACCTGGAGTGGAAATTTCGCCGCAAGGTGAATAGAGAGTCCCGCATGCGACGGCTGCCGAAAGGCAGCCGTTGGTTTTTGTGGCTCGCCATCGCGGCTAGGGACGAATCTTGCGCCCCTCATAAGTTGCCCGCAGCAGGGTTCTGAATGCGACCTTTTTCGCTTGCCGCTGACGCTTCGTCAGTTCTTTCTCAAGAAGATAGGCAGACTGAACTCGTAGAATCAGACGCTGCTTTCTTGCCCTATCCTTCTCCACTTCAAAGAACACGGCGTATAGCGACGAGGTGCCATCGGCATTCGTTTTTTGCAGCGTCATGAAGTTCGGCTGCTTCTCGTCGGCGACGACAATTGGGCGCTCACCAATCGTCATAACCAAATCCCGCAGCAGGTGCTTCGACACCTCATAGCGGACCGGATCGAGAACTCGTTGCTCGCGACCGTCGTCGTAAATCTCGACGCTCGGAATTTCAGCGCGCGCTCGTCCGTCCCGAGCAAAGCTGCGGGAAAAGCAATGGCACGAGAACATCACGAGCACGGTCATCGCGCAACCCAGACCAAGGTCGCATTTAAAGGCAAAAGAATCGAGATGACTCAGGTCCCACGTCGTCCCAAGGTGAACAACGGGTTGAAAGCGGTGAGTTGCATATTCGGGCGATTCAAAGACTTGTACTTCAAACTTCGGCATAGACAATCGACGGCTTTGGATCGCTCAATATTCTACGTCTGTCGAAGTCGTTCGGTTTCCGAAATAATGCTGTCAAATGGCATAGGAATTTGAGCTTTTTCTCACAACACTCTCAAGACCTCTGAGAAAAGCGATTCTCCGCAGGGCCGCGGTCAGATTATCCTGACAGACGGCTGCCCCAGCCCTCGCCCAGCCGAAACAAAGCACGCTCAAAAGCGCTCCTGATCCCACCACAAACAAAAACGGCGGCCCGCAGGCCGCCGTTCACTACTCACACAACACCATCAAACTGTCGCTTCAGTTTCCGCTTCGCTCACCACTTCATCCACATCGCTGCTGCGAATCAGATGATCGAAAGCGGAGAGCGATGCCTTCGCGCCCTCGCCCACCGCAATCACGATCTGCTTGAACGGGACCGTGGTCACGTCGCCGGCGGCGAACACGCCCGGCACCGACGTTGCGCCGCGTGCATCGACGACGATCTCGCCGTGCTTCGACAATTCGACCGTGCCCTTCAGCCATTCGGTATTCGGCACGAGGCCGATCTGCACGAAGACGCCTTCGAGTTCGATGCTCTTCGTTTCGCCCGAACGCAAGTCCTTGTAGACCAGACCGTTGACCTTCTTGCCGTCGCCGGTGATTTCCGTGGTCTGTGCCTGCGTGACGATCGTCACGTTGGCGAGGCTGCGCAGCTTGCGTTGCAGCACTTCGTCGGCACGCAATTGCGCACCGAATTCGAACAGCGTCACTTCACGGACGATACCCGCGAGATCGATCGCCGCTTCAACGCCCGAATTACCGCCGCCGATCACCGCAACGCGCTTGCCCTTGAACAGCGGACCATCGCAATGCGGGCAGTACGCAACGCCGTGGTTACGGTACTCGCGCTCGCCCGGCACATTAATTTCGCGCCAGCGGGCGCCCGTCGCCAGAATGATCGTCTTCGCCTTCAACACCGCGCCGTTCGCCAGACGCACTTCGTTGATGCGGCCCGGGATCAGCGCTTCAGCGCGCTGCACGTCCATGATGTCGACTTCGTAGCTCTTCACGTGCTGTTCGAGCGCCGTGGCAAACTTCGGTCCTTCGGTTTCCGTTACGGAGACAAAGTTCTCAATCGCCAGCGTATCGAGCACCTGCCCGCCGAAGCGTTCCGCCACGACACCCGTCGCAATACCCTTGCGCGCCGAGTAGATCGCCGCAGCCGCGCCCGCCGGGCCACCGCCGACGATCAGCGTATCGAACACCGGCTTCTTTTCCAGTTCCTTCGCCGCACGCGCACCGGCATTGGTGTCGAGCTTCGCGAGGATTTCCTTCACGCCGCTGCGGCCCTGGCCGAACACTTCGCCGTTCATGAACATGGTCGGTACCGCCATGATCTGGCGCGCTTCGACTTCGTTCTGGAACAACGCGCCGTCGATCGCCACGTGGCGGATGCGCGGGTTGATCAGCGCCATCACGTTCAGTGCCTGGACAACTTCCGGGCAGTTCTGGCATGACAGCGAAAAATACGTTTCGAACTGATAGTCGCCGTCGAGACTGCGGATCTGTTCGATCACCGCATCGTCGAGTTTGACCGGATGGCCGCCGACCTGCAAAAGCGCGAGGACGAGCGACGTGAATTCATGCCCCATCGGAATGCCAGCGAAACGGATACCGGTTTCCTTACCCGGCTCGCCGATCGAAAACGACGGCTTGCGTTCGCTGTCGCCGCGACGTTCGACCACAGTGACGCGTTCCGACAACGTCGCGATATCGCTCAGCAATGCCAGCAGCTCTTGCGATTTCGCGCTGTCGTCGAGCGAGGCGACGATCTCGATAGGCCTGCTAACCTTTTCGAGGTAGGATTTCAACTGAGTCTTGAGATTGGCGTCCAGCATGGCTATTCGATTCCGTGACGAGGGGTGTTGGATCCCGGACTGCGCGCATCCGGGTAGGAGGCGCGCAGTCCGGGGACGTGCGAACCGCTGTATCAAGCGGTCCGCACGGCGATGCGCCGTGCGGCGCTTACTGCGAGAGGCTTTTAGACCTTAGATCTTGCCGATCAGGTCGAGCGACGGCGTCAGCGTTTCAGCGCCCGGCGTCCACTTGGCGGGGCAAACTTCACCCGGGTGAGCAGCGATGTATTGCGCAGCTTGAACCTTGCGCAGCAGTTCGCCGGCGTCACGGCCAATGCCGTTGTCGTGAATTTCGGCCAGCTTGATCTCGCCTTCCGGGTTGATCACGAACGTGCCACGCAGTGCCAGGCCTTCTTCTTCGATCAGCACGTCGAAGTTGCGCGAGATTGCCAGAGTCGGGTCAGCGATCATCGGGTACTTGATCTTCTGGATCGTGTCCGACGTGTCGTGCCATGCCTTGTGCGTGAAGTGCGTATCGGTCGACACGCTGTAGATTTCGACGCCGAGCTTCTTGAATTCGGCGTAACGATCTGCCAGGTCGCCCAGTTCGGTCGGGCAAACAAACGTGAAGTCAGCCGGGTAGAAAACGAAAACCGACCACTTGCCCTTCAGGCTCTCTTCAGTGACGGTCTGGAAGTCGCCATTGTGATAAGCCTGCGCCTTGAACGGTTTGACTTGACTGTTGATGATCGGCATTTACTGAGTCCTCTTTCGGAGTGGTTGGAAAGTGGAGTCAGTATGTCAGACGTTACTTAATAGGTAAAGCGGTGTGTTTAAATTATTTCGATAGTTTATTACTATTTGACTGGCAACCGGCGACTATTGCGTCGCACCAATCGTCGGGTCAGTCTCTCATGAGCCGCCAGAGGGTCGTGCGGCCGATTCCCAACGCCCGGCTTGCTGCAGCGCGATTGCCGGCAGCCTGTTCGAGAGCGCGTACGACATCCTCGCGGGTGGGTGAGCGACGGCCCGAGGCGTCGCCGACGGCGCGGGCGGGAGCCATGGCGCCATGCACGTCCGCGGCCGTCTGCCGCATCCGCCCGAACTCCGGAAACACCGCCTGCAGGTCCTGCCAGCCCTCGCCAGCCGAATCGCTCAGGTAAATCGCGGCGCGCGCCAGCAGATTTTCCAGTTCCCGCACATTGCCGGGCCACGCATAGTGCTCGAACAAGGGCGCGAGGAACGCCAGCACCCGCTCGAGCGCAGCACCCGACAGCCCATACTGGAGCGCGCTGCGGTTCAACAAATGCCGCGCCAGTTGCGCGACATCGCCGCGCCTTTCGCGCAGCGGCGGCAATTCTATCTGAAGCAGATTCAGCCGAAAATACAGGTCCGCGCGAAACGCCCCCTGCTCGACCAGCGCGTGCAGATCGCGATGCGTGGCGGCAATCACCCGCACGTCGACGGGGGTCGCGCGCCCGGAGCCGAGCTTCATGACTTCACGCTCCTGCAATACCCGCAGCAGCCGGCTTTGCAGCGCCGCCGGCATCTCGCCGATTTCGTCGAGGAAGATCGTCCCAGTGTGGGCGATTTCGAAGAGCCCGGGCTTGCCGCCCCGGCGCGCGCCGGTGAACGCGCCTTCCTCGTGACCGAACAGTTCGCTCTCGATCAGCCCTTCAGGGAGCGCCGCGCAATTGAAGGCGACAAACGGATTGCCGCGCCGCCGGCTGGCATTGTGGATGCCCTGCGCGACCAGTTCCTTACCGGTGCCGCTTTCGCCGCTCAGCAGCACAGTGGCGTCGTGAGCCGCGCCCGCGCGCGCGAGCCGCCGCACCCGCTCGAGCGCCGCCGAACTGCCGACCAGATCGTCCAGATGGTGCCGCGCGACCAGATGCTTCGGCCGCTGGCTGGTACGCAGCGAGCGGTCAATCCGCTGCGCGACCAGCGCGTCCTGCACCGTGACCACCGAGCCCGAACGCAAGCCCTGCTCCAGGATCGGCACGCAGTTGACGATCAGCGCGCGGCCGCCGATCTGTTCGATACGCTCCTCGACCGGCATGTCATGCTCAAGCGTCTCGCGCAGTAACGGGCCGACAGCGCGCGTCAATTGCGCCGGGACGTCCTGTTCGCGGTCGAGGCCGAGCAGATCGAGCATGGCCGGATTGACTGCTTCGAGCTGACCGGCGTCGTCGAAGGCGGCCACGCCGTCGCGCAGATGGGCGACGATCGTGTTCAGGCGTACCCGCTTCGATTCCTTCTGACGACTCACGCGCGCCAGCTCGACCGAGCGCTCGAACGCTTCTTCGACCGCGCCCAGCGAGTACAGGAAGACGCTCTCCAGGCCGGCCTGCTGGGCAAAATCGCAGGCCATGCCGGGGCCGATGATGACGCTGCAGCCCTCCGCTGCGAGGCCCGCGACCGCGAGCCGCACTTCATCGATCGAACGGTAGGCGCGCTGTTTCAGGCCGACATTCAGCCACGCGCTCAGGTCCGCGAGTTCGTGCGAGATGGTTTCGTGCAGGACAAGACCGATCTTTGCGCCGGGCCAGGTCGTCGTGGCGCGGGTGATCGCGCTCAACACGTCGAAACCGTTCACCTTGACCATTACCACCGGCACGCTCAGATTGTCGCGCAGGTAGGCGCCGTTCGATCCGGCTGCCAGCACGACATCGACCGAGCCCGCATCCACATAGGCCTGCAAGGCCGTAACGGCGGCGCCGTAGCCTTCCCGCACCGAAAAGAACCTGGCCCGCCCGGTGTAACGAGGCGCGACCGTCTCGCAAAGCGATTGCAACCGGCTGATACTGACCAGGGCGACGCCTGGGCGGCCGGGATAGGAATTGGCAAGGGACGACGTGAAAGTAGACACTGCGACGCTCCGCTCGTAGCTGGAACGTTCCATGAAACGTTTCATGGAACACATTGGCTATTCTGCCATGAACTGCTGCACGCCCCCTTTCCGCCTAAGCTTTTGATTGTCCGGCACAAATCATGAAAAGCGGCAAATGGCATGCTTCCTGCAAATTCAGCTCAGCGTTCTATCACCCACTTCCCATCTGGAGAAACACTGTCATGAGCACTTCCGCTAATCGCCGCGCCGCGTTCCGCGCCAAAGTCAACCAACGCCAGGGCCTGCTCGTGCCGGGCGCCTTCAACGCCATGAGCGCGCGGGTGATTGAAGACGCGGGTTTCGAGGCGATCTACATCACGGGCGCAGGGGTCACGAATATGTCACTCGGGCTGCCCGATCTCGGCTTCATCGGTCTCGCCGAAGTCGCCGAGCATTGCGCGCGGATTCGCGACGCGGTGGCGCTGCCGCTGATCGTCGACGCCGACACCGGCTTCGGCAACGCGCTGAACGTGCGCCAGACCGTGCGCGTGCTCGAGCGCAGCGGCGCCGACGTGATCCAGTTCGAAGACCAGATCATGCCGAAGAAATGCGGCCACTTCTCCGGGAAGGAAGTCGTCAGCACGAGCGAGATGGTCGGCAAGATCCGCGCCGCCGTCGACGCCCGCGAAGACGGCAACCTGCAGATCATGGCGCGCACCGATTCGGCAGCGGTCCACGGCATTGAAGACGCGATCGAGCGTGGCCATCGCTTCATCGAAGCCGGCGCCGATATTCTGTTTATCGAAGCGACTGAATCGCTCGCCGACATCGAACGGTTGCCGTCGCTGTTCGACACGCCGCAATTGATCAACATCGTGATCGGCGGCAAGACACCGGTGCAATCGCGTGACGCGCTCGCCAAGCTCGGCTACGGCATCGTCCTGTACGCGAACGCGGCGCTGCAAGGCGCGGTGCTCGGCATGCAGCGCGCGCTCGGCACGTTGAAGAGCAATGGGCGTCTCGATGAAGACGCATCCCTCGTCGCGCCGTTCAGCGAACGCCAGCGCCTTGTGAACAAACCGCTGTACGACAAGCTCGATCGCGAATACGCGGCGAAGGACTGAGCGGCAAGAAAGCCGTGTTTCCGGCGCGGTCCTCGCCACGTTGGCCTGGCGCGCCGCTGTCTGCAGCGGCTTGTTGCGTTACGATGCAGAGCTGGCTGACGCCAGACAGGCCGCGACCTCGCTGCCCGTTCATCGAGGGATGCCGGAAACACGTTTTCGAAAGGTTGTCGCAAGAACATGAAGTCAACACAATCGCGCGGGACATGCCGGCACGCTAAAGGCGCCATCGAATCCACACGCAACGGCAAGGTGTCGAGGTCGGCGCAATGACCGGCGGCGCACGCAATTCACATGTCGGCTGGCTGCCGTACATCGTCGCGGCCACCTTCTTCATGGAGTACCTCGACACCACGGTGATCGCCACTGCCTTGCCGCAGATGGCGCACTCGTTCGGCGTCGGGCCGAACAGCCTGAGTCTAGGCATGACGGCCTACATGCTGGCGCTGGCGATTTTCATCCCGGTGAGCGGCTGGGTCGCCGACCGCTGCGGCTCGCGCACCGTGTTCTTCAGCGCGATCGGCGTATTCACGGTGGCTTCGGTGTTGTGCGGCCTGTCGCAGAACGTGACCGAATTTACGGCCGCGCGGCTGCTGCAAGGCATGGGCGGCGCGATGATGGTGCCGGTGGGCCGTTTGATCGTGGTCCGCAGCACGGAAAAGAGCCGGATGATGCAGGCGATCTCGACCATCACCTGGCCGGCCATCGCCGCGCCGGTGGTTGGACCGCCGGTGGGCGGCTTCATCACCACCTATGCGTCCTGGCGCTGGATCTTTTTGCTGAACGTGCCGTTCGGTCTGGCAGCGATGGCCGTTGCGCTCGCGCTGGTGCCGAATCTGCGTGGCACCGAACGCAAGCCGCTCGACGTCGTCGGCCTGCTGCTGAGCGCCACGACGCTGACGGCAATTCTGTATGGCGCTGAACTGGCGAGCCAGCCCGGCGAAAATCCCCGGGTGGCTGGCGCGTTCATCGTCGGCGGATTGCTGATGGGCGTGGTGGCGTTCCAGCATGCGAAGCGTCACCCGCATCCACTGATCGACGTATCCACGCTGAAAATCCCGACTTTTTCCGTGACGGTGGTGACGGGCTCGTTCACCCGAATCGGCATTGGCGCGGTGCCGTATCTGATGCCGCTGCTGTTCCAGGTCGGTTTCGGGTTGTCGGCGTTCAAGTCGGGCCTGTTGTTGCTCGCGAGCGCGCTCGGCAATCTCGGCATGAAGGCGCTGACCACCCGCATCCTGCAACGCTACGGTTTCCGGATGGTGTCGATTATCGACGTGGCGGTGGCCGGTATTTTCATCATTGCCTGCGGGCTCTTGACGCCGAACGTGCCGCTTGGGCTGGTGCTGTTCGTCGTCTTCATCTACGGCGTGGCGCGCTCGATGCAATTCTCGACGCTTGCCACCCTCGCCTATGCCGACGTCGCACAGCCGCAGATGAGCGCGGCGAGCACGCTATGGAGCGCCGCCGCCCAGATGACGATCGGTTTGGGCATCGCCTTCGGCGCCGTCTCGCTGCGTGCGGCAGCGTTCTTCAACGGCGAGACGACGGGCCGTGTATTCACCCTGGACGATTTCCGCCTCGCGTTTCTGTTTGCCGGCGTGCTGACACTGGTGTCCGTGACCGGCTACCTGGGCCTCGCACGCGACGCCGGACAGAGCATCGGCGGCGGTTCGCGCGCCACCGAAGATCCGGCGAAGGGTTGACCTCGCAGCGGGCTGGAAGGATGGAAGGCTTTGAAGCGGAGTTGAAGCAGCGGCGCAGCGCGCAACCGGCGCCGCATCCTTTGATTGCCTGATCAGAAACAAGCGGAGATGCGCGGTGCAAGCAAACGATCTGACGATTTCGAGCAGCCGGAGCGTTATATGGAAGTGCACAACCCGCACGTTTACAAGACAGCTTGAGCGAAGCGCGGGTGGCTGGTGACGGGGCCGCCGGTTGGCGCAGCACGCGCAGACCGGGCTCCCTGCTCGCCTAAGCCCGGATGGACGAGCTGGGCCTGATCGCCGGCGGCCGTTGCAGCACTGTCATCGGCGCGCCACGTTGGACGGGTACTTTTCTGCGACAACATAACCCGTCCCGACCCGATGCCACAGCCTTCCGTGCGCGACAGCGACAGCCACAGCCGCGCCACAAAAGGCGGCCGCCTTGCTTAAAGCCGCCTCCGCCAGCGCACTGCTCAACGCCTTTCTCATGGCGCTGCAGATTGCCGTCGGCCTGACAGCGCATTCGGATGGGCTGTTCGCGGACGGCGTCCACACCTTGAGCGACCTGGCCGCCGACGGCGTCGTGCTCATCGTGCTGTATCTCAGCTCGAAACACCTGAATGCAGCGCCGCGTGATGGGGACGGCAACACCGTGCAGGCCGCGGCAGCCCTCTTCATCGCCGCCTTGCTGATTGTCACGGCGGGCGAAATGCTCTGGCACAGCATCGGGCAAACCGCCACGTTGAGCGGCAGCACGACGATGCAAGTTGGCGCGCTCGCCGTCACCGGCTTCGTCACGATCGCCAAGGAAGCGCTGTTCCGCTACATGCGCGCCGAAGGCCAGCGCGCCGGCTCGGCGATTCTGCTGGCAAGTGCATGGCACGCGCGAATGGATGCGGTGTCGGCGCTGGTCGCGACTCTGGGGGTGGCCGGCAGCATAGCCGGCATGCCGATGCTCGACCACGTGGCAGGCGCGGCGATCGGCCTGATGATCATGCGCATGGGCTGCGTCGGCGCGCGCAGCGCATTGAAGCAACTGTCAGCCGGCGCGGCGGGGAAAACCGCCGCACGGCACGCGGCCGAATAGTACGCGCCTCAGCCGTAGGCGCGCTCGCGCATCCACTTCGTCATGATCCATTTGTCGCCGCCGAGCACCGGCGCGCCGCCGTGCAAGGTCAGCGGATCGAGTTGACGCTGGCCGTTCATATAGCGGAAATACACCGCGCCACCCTTGACTGCCGCGACCGACATGCCCGCTTCCGGGAAGATCGTCTCGCCGCCGTCAGGCACGTCGTTCAGATAGATCACCAGAGTCGACACGCGCTGGCCGCCCTGGGCGGTATGCACCGCGCTGCCGGGCTGATCGGGCGGGAAATAATCGAAGTGCGGGCGATATTCGCCAGTCGTGCCGTAATGCAGAATCTGCAGCCCCTCACCGTTTTCAACCGGCCAGTTCATCAGACTCGAGATGCGTCGGTCCATCTTTTCGATAAACGCGTCTTCCCCGCGCTGGTACCAGATGCCTTCGCTGGTGCGGTTGCGGATCACGTCTTCCTTGCCGGTCGCGGGATTGACCGTGGTTGAGCGTTTCAGCCGATGACGCGAGCGCTCGATCATCTCGTCGCATTCGTCAGGCGAAAGCACATCCGCGAACACAATCACCTGGGGCCGCTCGCAGCGCATCAACACGCGGACGTCGCGATCGTGCGCACGGATCACATTACCGCGCGCAACGGGCGACTCGTCGTATTGGTATGTTGGTGGCGCGGTTTTGACCAGGGTGGCTTCGGTCGCCACGGCCGCCGGGACGGCTGCTGCGTCCGCCGGATTCATGCCGAGCGCTTTGTGCACCTCCGCGCGCGCGGCTTCCGTGGCGAAACCGGCTTGCACCATCGCGTCGATCATCGAGTCGATGCTGCAACCGCGCGCTACGTTGCTGCTCAGCCACGCTTCCCATGACGCATCCACTACCGGCATAGAACTCCCCGCTTGTCGATATCACGAAATACTGCATCAACTGGCCGATTCATGGCAAGACTGGGTGGAATGCGCCGGGCTGACCCCGGGTTGACCTAGGGTTGCCCCGTTACGCCCGGCGCTGCCGGCGTCGATAGAGGTCGAGGCCTTTTCTCGCCTTCGCCCTGATCGCACCCTGCACGAAAGGTGTCCAGCCGAGCAGCGCGCCCTTGATCCCCAAAGCCTGACGGGCCCAACGCCAAAGGTCGAACGTATCGCGGTGTTCGACGATGCGGCCCTCGCGGAATACGAAGCGGGCGTCGATGTTGTTCACCACCGTGCGGCCCGTCTGACTGAATGTGTAACGGGCTACCCAGTGGGCGCGGCCGTTGATCTCGTCAGCTTCGACGCCGTCGAACGTCAGCGAGAAATCCTGCGCACGCGACACCAGCATGCGCCACATGTCGCGGGCCTCTTCGCCACGCAGCTCGCCAAAGGCCGGATCGCTGAAGACCACGTCGTCGGCATAGCAGGCAGCCATCGTTCCGGCGTCGCGTTGCTGGAACGCGGTGTAAAAACGCTCGATCAGTTCGGTGTTCGGATGGCTCATTTTCTTGTGCTTATGCGTTACCCGGTCAGCCGGTCGTGGAAACGGCCCGGAAAGGAGCGCGCGCCAGGATTTGAGTTTGAGCGCGCACGAGCAGCACACGATATCGGAAAATGGGGCGGCCGTGGTCGCGCCAGCAGCTTCGAAGGCAGAGCGTCTTCGAAGGGAGAGCGTTAGCTGGTGAACGTCAGGGCGTCGGGGGAGCGACGCTCAGCTCCGGCAGCGATGAATCGATTAAGCGCACGGCACGATTACGCCGCTACCCGTTCGCCGCAATCCCATGCACCCGTGCAGTTTCACCTCTGCGACCCAGCAGCCAGATTCCCGCCGCAATTGACGCCGCCGCCGCTGCAGCCAGATAGAGCGCCGCGGCAAAGCCACTGGCAAAGCTCGCGTGCGCAACCGACACCACCGTGGCCCGCAGCGCAGGCGGCAGATGCGCGGTGGCCTGCGCCATATCGCCCGCCAGCAGGCGCGACATGAAACCGGCGTCGAGCGCAGCGCTGATGTCAGGCGTCATTGACGTGCCGGCCACGAACGCAGCGTGAGTGCGGGCCGCGAGTACCGCGCCCAGCACACCCACCGACGTGACGATGGCCGTGAAGCGCGTCGTCGTGCTGATGCCGGACGCCATGCCGGTTCGATCCGGCGGCACGCACGCCATGATGGCCTTCTGTGTATCGCCATTCATGATCCCGGCGCCCAGCCCGGTTACGACCATGCCGAGCGCCACCAGCGCATAGCGTGCGTCGCCGGCGACCAGCGCCGTCAACAGATTGCCGGCCGCTATCAGCAGCAGCCCGGTCGACAGCAACGCCATGCCCGACAAGCGCCTCGCGAGGGCCGCGCCGATGTACGGCCCGAGCACCATCGCCAGCGCGAACGGCAACATGCTGACGCCCGCCATCACCGCGGACAGGCCGAACGCGTTCTGCAGATACAGCGGCAAAAACGTCATCATCACCTGAGCGCAGGCAGCGTAGCCGAACATTGCGAGTATGGCGGCGACAAAGCGCGGCTGGCGAAACAGCGCAAGGTCGACCATTGCATGCGCCCGCGAGCGTTGCACCTGGATGAAAGCGCCAAACAGCAGCGCGCATGCCGCGAACCTGACGCCGGTTGCCCAGCTTGCGAGCCCATCGGCCGGCACCTCGATCAACGCCCAGATGCCGAGCGCGAGCGCAAGTCCGAACAGGATGCTGCCAGCGACATCGAGCGGACCAGGCTCGGAATTGCGCGACTCGCGAATCGAGCGCGAGGCGCACCATGCGAGTACTGCGCACACAGGCAGATTGAGCAGGAAGATCCAGCGCCAGCCAAGCCATTGCGTAATCACGCCGCCGACGAGGGGCGCCACCGTCGTCGCAAGGCCCATGCAGGTGCCCCACACGGCCCACGCCCGCACACGCGCGGGTCCTTCGTGGAAGGTGTTCGCGATCACGGCGAGCGCCGCGGTGAGCAGCATCGCGGCGCCGACGCCCTTAACCGCGCGCGCCACGTTCAACATGGCCGCCGATGGCGCCGCCCCGCAACCGAGCGACGCCAGAAAGAACACCGCGAGCCCGAGCAGCAGCATCCGCTTACGGCCGACACGGTCGGCCAGACCGCCTGCAGGCAGCAGACACGACGCGAAAGCGACCATATACGCGCTGACCACCCATTCGACATCGGCAAAACTCGCGTGAAACGAGCGTGCAATCGACGGCCACGAGACGGCCACGACGTTGGTATCGAGCACGATCAGCGCACAGGTTGCCGATGCGGTGGCCAGCACGAACGCGGGGTTGACGGGTTTCGAGCCTTTGGAGTCTGACGACTGCACTGGCGGTGCGGGACGGGTGGACGTGGATGACATACAGGTAGGTGCGTCGAATCGAAGTCATACGATGGTAGCGATGCTTCTATTGCCTGTCATTGGCATAGAATCACAGAATAATTAGCTTTAGTGGAAATACTGAAAACCATGCGAAAACTCGAGCTCCGCCATATTCACGCATTCGTTTGTGTCGCGAAGCATCTTCACTTCTCCCGCGCCGCGGATGAATTAGGCATCGCCGCTCCATCACTGACCAAGCTGATCCAGGAAGCGGAACGGTTGCTCGACGTGCGGCTCTTTCATCGCACCAAGCGGTCGGTGGTATTGAGCGCGGCAGGCAGCGCCTACCTCTCCGAAGCGCTCAACGCGCTCGACCACCTAGCGCGCGGCGAAGAGCGCGCGATTCTCGCCGAGCGCGGCGAGTTGGGCAGAATCGAAGTCGGCTACGTCGCTTCGGCGGCCTATGCGGGCGTATTGCAACGGGCGGTCGGCGGCTTTCGCTCCAGGTATCCGGGCGTCGATGTCTCCATTCGCGAGGTGCCAATGGACGGCGCGGCCGAGATGCTGCGCGACGGCCTGCTCGACGCAGCCTACGTGCGCCCGCCGATGCCGCTCGTCGACGGTATTCAGGCAACCACGGTGCACCGCGATACGTTCGTCCTCGCGCTGCCGGAAAGTTGCGCACTCGCCCGTCTACCTGACATCAAACCTGCGCAACTGCACGATCAGTGTTTCGTGCTGCCGGAACAGGAGGCCGGTACCTTCGAAGTCGCACGGCGCGGGCGTTTTTCGCCGCGGCTCGGGTCACGTCCCGGCACGCTCGCGGCGGTGCTGGCCTGCGTATCGCTAGGCGGCAATGTGGCGGTCGTACCGCATACCCTCGCTGATTGCATCGCGTTGCCGGGGGTCGTCTACCGAGGCATCGCCGGCAAGCCTATCGCCTCGGAAATTGCCATTGCCTATCGAAAGTTCGAACGGGCGCCGGCCGTGCGGGCATTTCTCGAGTTCGCGCAGGGCAGCTAAAACCGTCCGTGCTACCCTCACGCCGTCTTTCGTTATATCCTGTCGAATATCACGGTACGCTGTTGTGCAGCGCGGCGGTCCGTCCGCCGATCGCGCACGACGGAGCGAAACAAGCAAGCAGGAGCCAGCAGCAGTGCCTAGTCGACCCCCATTGCGACCCACATTGCGATCCACCTCGTCCGACCCGGCGGGACGCCGCCCGAAAGGACTTCCGTCGACCATCGTCGCGGTGAAGTCGGCGTCCGAACGTGGCCGCGCAGAACTGATCCGCGACGTCGTCGATGCTTACCGGCGCCTTTACGGCAGCGTGCAGCGCTTCGTGCTCATGCTGACGGGCGACCAGTTGAACTTCGCGTCGGTAGGCACGTCGGGGTCGCACTCATTGAACCAGTTGCTGTCGATCCTTGCCGAACAGGCCAAGGCGGCGGCCTTTGCCCGTCTGCGCGATCTGAAAGCTTCGATCGAAGAAGCGCGCTCGGCCGAGCAACTTCGCGACGCGATCTTCTCGGATGCGTTCAGCAACGACCTGGCCGCGTTACGCAAGGTGGTGGCGGAACTCGAACGGCTCGATACTGCCTTTATCGGTCTGTGCGTTGGGCATGTTCTGGATCAGCATGCACGGGCAGCCGGCGGCGCAGGGCCGGCCGTCACCCGTCGCGCCGCCGGCCGCACCACCGCGGCAGTTCCCGCCACCGCTTCTGCCGCTGCTTCTGCCGCTGCTTCTGCCGCCGCTTCTGCCACGGTCACTCCGCGCAAATCACGCGCTGAGCGGACGCTCGTCCACCCGAACGACTAATTCGTCATTGCCGCATATGAACGTTTCCCTTTGCCGATCGTTATATCTTTTCGAATATATCGCCAGCAGCGCCTGCAACGCGCGGATGTCCAGCACGCACGTTCAGTCAGCCTGACACCAGATCCGGATTCGAGGTCCTCATGCACACGCCGCCGTTTCGTCTCGCCCAGCCTTCGCACCTCAAACTGTCCGGCGACGAGCTTGCCGGCACCGGCTTGCGCGTGGCCGATCCGTGCTGCACGCCCGCCGAGGTGTCGTTCCCGAACACCAAACGGCGCGCGCGTCTCGCCGAGCTCGATGGCCAGCTGCATTGCTCGATCATCGGCACCTGTCTCAGCACGCACGAACTGCGCAAGCACGTGCCTAAATTCACCGGCCTCGATCGCCGGGACGCGAGCGATCTGGAGATTCATCACTCGGCCGTCGAACTCGCGATCGATGGCGGCGCGGGCGCCAAAGCCCTGCACAAGTTGCTCGACGAGCACTATGCGGCGGCGATCCACCGCTTCGACAAAGCCACCGACGACGTCGAGCTGCTGAAGCTCTGGGACGAAGCGCTGAAAAGCGGCGAGATTCCGCCTGCTTACTGGGCTTTGATGACGCATCCGTGCGCGACCCTGCATGTGCGCCAGAAAGCGTTTGGCGAATTGCACATGCTGTCGCATCTGGTCGGCGCGGCGAATCGCGCGGACATCCGCAGACTGGTTGCGCTCGAAGCGGAAAACGCCGAGTTGAAAGAGAAAGTCGAGCGGCAGCAAAGCCGCTTGCAGGAAATCAGCACACAGCGCGACGCAGCGATCGCCGCGCTCAACGAGCAGATCGCACAACTCACCGCCTTGGCCACGCGCCAGACGCCGACCGATCCTTCCGATCTCGAAGCGGAGATATCGAAGCTGCGCGACAAGCTAGCCGACAGCGACCAGCGGGTGGCGCTGCATACGAGCCGGCGTGAGGCCGCTGAACAGCGCGCGCTGCAGGAGCAAGGCGCGGCACTCGCATTGCGCAAGAGCCGCGATCAGGCGTTGGCGCAGCTCCTGTTGGTGCAAAACGAATGCGACGCGCTGGAACGCGCGACGGTGGATTCAGCGGACAGCAGCCATGGCGCGCAGACGCGGCAAGCCAGCCTCGACAGCGTGCGCGGCAAACGGATTGTCTACGTGGGCGGCCGCCCCGGCTCGAATGCCACGCTCAAGCGGCTGGTGGAGGCCGCCGGTGGTGATTTCGTGGTGCACGACGGCGGCGTGGAAGATCGCAAAGGTCTGCTTGCCGCCGCGCTGCCGGGTGCGGATATCGTCGTGTTTCCGGTCGACTGCGTCGATCATGATTCGATGAATACGCTCAAACGGGTATGCGAGCGCCATCAGATCGACTATCACCCGTTGCGCACGGCAAGCGTGGCGAGCTTTGTCGAATTGGTGGACCGGTTGCGCCCCGAGCATCGTGCCCAGTTGGGCAATCCGCCGCCCTCGGCGTTTTGCCTGCGCCACGGCTGAGCTAAGAGGCCGCGCTCAGGAACGAATCAGCCTGGTCAACTCAGCGATCTGTTTCGCGCAGCTTCGTTGGGCCTCGACTTCGACATCGCGGTACAGATGAATGATGCGTTCGCCGACCGGCGTCAGCGTACAACCGCCGCCGCTTTGACCGCCCTGCTCCGAGTGCGTGGCGGGCGTCTTGAGCGAGCGGTTCAGTTCGTCGATCAGCAGCCATGCACGCCGGTACGACATGCCCAAGCTGCGCGCCGCAGCCGAGATCGAGCCGAATTCGCGCACGGCCTCCAGCAGTTCGACTTTGCCCGGCCCAAGCGCGACAGCGTCGCCGCTGCGGATGCGCATTCTGAAGCGCACTTCGGGGCGTGGTTTCGCGGATTTTGTCGCGGGGCTTGGTTTGGTTTTCGCGGTATCAGCCATGCGCGAAAGCATACACGAACCGCCTCGCGCTGCCACCCTGGCTGAATGGCCTTCAGGGGTGCCCGGGAAAGCAATGCCCATAGTCTTCGCAGCCCGGGCAACCGGGCGCCGGGCCGGGCTGAAGCCCTAAGGAAAGCGCGCGTTGCTGGGCGAGGAATTTCTTCCAGCGCAGATTATCGACATTCAGCAGCACGAGCGTGGGGAAATAGCGCGTCAGCATCCATGTGACTTCTTCGCGGCCAGCAAGACCGAGGTCACGCCACAGGTGATCCGGCCGCAAGCACGCGTGAGCGATGATGGAGGCGAGGCAGTGGGCGTCGTTCGTGTCGACGGCGGGGCTGGCGTACGTGAGCAGGAGTGCGTGAAGCGTTTCGACGAATGCCGCGTGTTCGCTGGTGTCGACGGGTGGTAATGGAGGCAAGGACGCAAACACGGGCGCAGGTGCGTGCACAAAGTGCCGCTCCAGTAGCGCGCGCCACGCCGGCTGAGACAACCCAAGCAGGGTGAGTTCGTGCCGGACGTCGCGCGCGGCAATCAGTCTGGCAAACAATTGAGTATCGGGTGACGCGGCGTCCGTGGCCGCGGCCAGCCACTTCGCCGCGCGCTCGGCAACCCGCGCATCAAGCGACTCAAACAGCGGTTCGGGGCCGGGCGCGGCAGGTTCCGGAACAGGCGAAAGCGGTTCGTCAGGCATGGTGGCGGCACGGCGAAGAGCATCGAACCATATTACGCCCGTCATTCGAATCCCCTACGCCAAAGGCTTCAAAACATGCGCCTCGATACGCGCGAGCCGTTTGACGTGGCGTGGCGCGGGCAGAATATCCGAACCGGAAAACAGAATCGGCGCACCGTCTTCAGTATCGAGCGCGCGGCCATCGCACTCATAAGCAACCAGCACGTTCTCGCCGACCGGCGTGTTGAACAGTTCATGCCACGAGAATGTCACGACGTAGCCATCGTGCCCCACCGCCACGAACACCGTGCGCTTGAACTCGCCCGGTACCTCGTTCGGCAAACCCGCTTCCGAGATCAAGGTCGTCAGACGCACACCGCGGTAAGGCTCGACGCTGCGGATGAAACGATTCGTCGTGTAGCAACGCAGATCGAACGGTCTCGCTAGCACGCTTTCGTAACCCTTGAGCCGCTCGAGGTCGAAAGACAGCGTGCGCTGGAACCGTCCGCTCAGGACGAGCGCGCTTTCGACGGCAGGCGCGGCAATCACATTCACACTATCCATACGCGGTTATCTCCAGCATTGATGCCTGAGCGGCTTGTTCACTCGTTATTTCCGTGTGTATATTACGCTGCGATGGCCGCCCCGGTGCGAAACCGCATCGATACGCAATATATCGCCAGGCATATCGGCCACTCAGCCTGCGTCGCCCACATCTATAAAAATCCACGGCTCGCGTCGATAAGCCGGCTTCGCGGCCGGCCTTCAACCCGGCCGCTCAGGAGATCACATGCGCTGTTCACCCGCTCTCTCGCCCGCTCTGCGACGCACCACCCGGCTCGCCCTCGTCAGCTGTGGCCTGATCGCCTTGCTGGCGGCTTGCGGTGGCGATAACGTCACGGCGGTCCCGCAACGGGTCGCCGTCAGCGCTTCGCCGAACGGCATCGCGGTGCGAGCGGCGGACGGCGCCGTCAGCGTGCTTGCAAACGACTTTCAGGACGCACGCAGCGTGGCCGTGGACGCACCCCGCCACCAGTTGTACGCCATCGACCGCGCCCCGAGCACGGGCAGCACCAGCTACGTGCGGATTTTCCCGCTCAATTAATTGACCACACAGAGCGCGCAGCGACCCACAACGCCATGCGATGGCGTCGTAATATAGCGCTCTTAATAACGCATCGGGGTTAATCGCATGATTCGCAAGCTGCTTGCATCTTTCGTGGTCGTCGCCGGCGTAGCGACGGCCGCGCCCGCCTTCGCGCAGGACGACACGGTCAACGTGCTGTATGCCGGTTCGCTCGTCAATCTGATGGAGCGCAGCGTGGGGCCGGCGTTCGAAAAGGCCACCGGCCAGCACTTCCGCGGCTATGCGGCAGGCTCGAACAAGATCGCTAACGAGATCAAGGGCAAGCTGCGCCGCGGCGACGTGTTCATCAGCGCGAGCCCGAAGGTGAACACCAGCCTGATGGGCCAGGCGAATGGCGATCACGTCACGTGGTACGTAAACTTCGCCGAATCGCCGTTGATGATCGGCTATAACCCGCAAAGCAAATTCGCGGCGGACTTCAAGAACAAGCGTTGGGATCAGGTGTTGCAGGAGCCGGGCATCCGTATCGGCCGTACCGATCCGAAGCTCGATCCGAAGGGTGCATTCACGGTCGAGATGATGACGAAGGCCGCGGAGCTCTACCATCAGCCGGACCTCGTCGAGAAGACGCTGGGCGATGCGGAAAATCCCGCGCAGGTTTTGCCTGAAGAAACGCTGGTGGGCCGTTTGCAATCCGGCCAGCTCGATGCCGGCTTCTTCTATTCAACCGAAACGTCCGATCTGAAAATTCCGGCGCTCCGGCCGGCGCCCGAATTGCAGGCCAAAGCGAGCTACACGCTGACGATTCTCAGCGATGCACCGAACCGTGCGAGCGCAAGCAGCTTTGTCGACTTCCTGCTGAGCGCGCAAGGCCGCGCGTTGCTCAAGCAACACGGCGTGGACGTCATCAAACCGACCGTTACCGGCAATGTGCAAGCCATGCCGCCTTCGGTGCAAGCCGTGATTGACGCCGCGCAATAAGCCGGTGGAACAGGCGGTGGAACAGGCAGTAAAGCAGTCCGCCGCGCGGCCGCTGCTGTGGCTGGCCGCGCTGCTTGCCATCTATCTTTGCGCGCCGTTTATCGCGAGCGTGCCGCAACTTGGCGCGGCCGATTGGCCGAATGTCGATTGGCGCGCGGTATGGTCGGCGGTCGGCATATCGGCGGCGAGCGCCAGCGTGGCCTCGTTCGTGATTCTGCTCGGCGGCGTGCCGCTCGGCTATTTTCTGGCGCGCTCGAACTCGCGCAAGATGGCGCTGCTCGGCTTCGTCGTGCAGTTGCCGCTCGCCTTGCCGCCGCTCACGAGCGGCGTGCTGCTGCTGTTTCTGCTTGGGCCCTATAGCTGGGTCGGCCGCTTCACCAACGGGGCGCTGACGGATTCGTTTGCCGGCATCGTGCTCGCGGAAATCTTCGTGGCCGCGCCCTTCCTGATCATCGCGGCGAAATCGGCGTTCGCCGCCGTGGACCCCGTGCTCGACGACGTAGCCGCGACGCTCGGCCACCATGCGAGCAGCCGCTTCTTCCGCGTGATGTTGCCGGTTGCATGGCCGGCGATTCGCGCGGGACTCGCGCTCGCGTGGTTGCGTGCGTTCGGCGAATTCGGCGCAACGGTGATGGTGGCCTATCACCCGTATTCGCTGCCGGTGTACACGTACGTCGTATTCGGTGGCCAGGGCCTCCCGGCGATGATGCCCCTGCTGCTGCCGACGCTCGCGATTGCCATTGTCTGCGCGGCGTTGTCGATTTACAGCCTTCGGCAGAAAGCCTCGCTCGAACAAACCGAAAACGGCGACGACGCGCTGGAACCCGGCACGGATCTGACGGCGAGCCGAGGCGAGATTTCCGACCTTCGCCTCGCCTTTCATTTGCAGCGTCGATTAGGCGCGTTCGAGCTCGACATAGCATGGGCGCCTGCCACGCGGCGGCTTGCGATCATCGGCCCGTCGGGCTCCGGCAAATCCCTCGCATTGCGTCTGATTGCAGGGCTCGAATCCAACGCATCCTGTTCCGTTCGGCTCGGCACAACTGACTTGAGCACACTGCCGCCCGAGCGCCGCCAGATCGGCTACATGCCACAAGACTACGGTCTGTTCCCGCACATGACGGTCGCGAAGCAACTTGCGTTTCCCGTCGACGCCGACGCAGCCAGCGCGCGTTACTGGCTCGATCATCTCGGGCTGGCACAACTGGTTGCGCGTTTGCCGCATCAATTGTCGTTCGGTCAGCGGCAACGCGTGGCACTGGCGCGGGCGCTCACGCGTCATAGCGAATTGCTGCTGTTCGATGAACCGTTCGCGGCGCTCGATACACCGCGGCGGCGTCGGTTGCAGCAGTCGCTGCGCGCGCTGCAGCGCGAGATTGCGGCGGTGACGATCATCGTCACACACGATCCCGACGAAGCGGCTCTGCTTGCGGACGAGGTGCTGGTCGTCGAACAGGGGCGCGTGCTGCAGGCGGGTCCCATCGACGGAGTATTCGAACGGCCGGCTTCGATGCGGGTTGCCGAATTGCTCGGTTTGCACAATGTCGGCGAAGGTTTGATGGCGGCGCCAGGGCGAGTGGAGATTGGCAACGGATTGGCGATTGCGACGGGCGAAAGCGGTTTTGCCATTCCTGCAGGGCAACGGGTGATGTGGCGCATCTCGTCACACGCCGTGGTTATTTCACCCAATGGGGCGTTTGCCGGCGTGGTCGACGCGGTCGAGTTACGGCGCGGTGAGCGGTATGTCCGCCTGAATATCGCGGGAGTGCGGTTCGATATCGCGAACGAAGATGCCCGGTTGCGGGAAGGCAGCGCTTGCCGGATTAACGTTGATGCCAGCGGCGTGTCGGTCTGGCATGTGAGCTGAGACGTTGGGTTTGACTCTGGCAGCGGCATGGTGATCTGGCCGCCCCCCGCTGTTAGAGTCAAACAGACAACCAGACAGCCGACTAACCCTCAGCCGCGTGAGCCCTCTTCCTGATTTCAGAAAACGCCATATCGACGAGCAATTTTCCCGAATCGAAAACCGTGACAAGTGCCTCGTCCCAATCCCCTTCAGCGGTACGGTCATCCCAGACCACTGGCAGCGTCACTGTCCGATACTCGCCTGTGTGACGATTCACCAACAAAGTAAGCCGCCCTTTCATCGACCGCTTGCCGGCATCCGTGACCGGATCCTTGTGTACGTCGTGCCATTCATCCCCAAGCCGGATGGCCGAACACTTCATGGCGAACCGCTGCGTATCGCGGTTGATCTGCTGCAGCAACGCACCGCCCATGCCAAACACGATGTTGTCCGCTGCGAAGCCGGCCTCATCCATGCCCGCCAGGATCGCCTCGATCGAATCCGGATTCACGCCGTCGCCCTGAATCACGCGCACGTTGTTGAGCACGCGCCGCCCCTTGCCGTTCACCGTCGAACCGAACGACGCCTCGAGCGCCCGCATGGTCTGCAGGACAATCGTCAGCGGATCGCCGGAATCCGGCCGGATCACCAGCGTGCCGCCGGAGTCGAGCACCGCCTGCTTCAACGTCGTGCCCCATACGTCGAGCGCGGCGAACAGGTCGTAGGAATCGGACACCACCGAAACGATCGCCCCGGGCTTGCCGAACGTCGCGATCATGTTGCGGAATGCGTCGGTTTCACGCTCGCGCCCCCATGACGTGATCGTGCTGTGCTCCGCGGCCGGCACGGAAAAAGCCGCCATCGGTTCGTTGTAGTAGTGGTTTGCCGCCACCACACCAAGCACCGTATCCGAGCCCATGAAACTGACAAGATGCGCCGAGCCGCCAATCGCCGCCGATTCCGCACTCGACACGCCGCGCGCACCGAAATCGTGCAGCTTGAACGGCAATTGCGCGAGGTCGTCGCTACTCTTCTCCAGATAAGCGCGGATCGTGTTGCGCAGATGCCAGCTTTGCGTCGCGACGGTAATTGGATACCACACGCGCATCAGCATCGTTTCCAGATACGAGGCCAGCCAGAACACCTGCGGATCGTCGCATTCGACCGTGACCAGAACATTGTGCGTGGGCACGACCGAGCCTTCCGGCACCGCGCGAATCCGCACGGGCAGATAGCCGTCATAGTGCTCGACGATGTAGCGCCAGCCGGCTTCGTTGAACGGCTCGCCATGCGCCGTGAAAAACGCCTTCGCCTGGTCGATCATTGCCGGCGTAATGGGCCGGCACAGATACTCCTTGATCAGCATTTGCAAGCCGAAAAACAGCGTACGGTCGTAGCGTCCCCCGCGCGACTCGATGTATGAAAACATCGCCGACGCTTCAGGCGGATATTGCAGGTAGTGCGACGCCTTGTACGAATCCGTGTTGAGGATCGGATTGGACAGAATCGACGCCATGTCGTTGAACGGGTTTATATCGCTTTGCATGGATGATGTGGCGCTCGTGCGAATCTCTCAAAGGTAAAACGCGGGTTGGGGGTTTGCCGTTTATCACCGCTCATTGCGGTTCACACCGTAAGAGAAACTACACGATACACCGTCAAAACATACCCGGAATCACCCGAAACCGCACCTTACCCCGGTACGTCCGATACCGCTCGTCATCGGACAGGAGCCGCTCCTCCCGCACAATGCGTCCAACCTGCAGCGCAAACTGGCATCCGTAGACAATCACGTTCTGAATCCCGAAGTTCGCCAGCAAAAAACCGATGTCCGTAACGAAATACCCCAGGTACATGGGATGGCGCACGAATCGGTAAGCCCCGCGGGAAACAACCCCACGATTGGCGGGCAAAATGCCGAAGGACCTGCGCAGCGACACCTTCGCGAACAGTTGCCAGAAAATCCCCAGCAACTGCAACGACGCGCCGGCCGCCTCCGGAATAAGTTGGGTGCCGGGCGAGAGCCGCACGGCAAGAAAATAGAACGTCCCGCCCACCGAGCAGATGAAAGCGAAAGGCGTCCAGTCACGGTGGATGGGTACCCGCGCAAATAGCGACAACCCCAGGGTCATGAACGCACTTACCACGAGCAGCAGCAACGTGATGCGTGTGGGCGCCGCGAGCCATTGCTTGACCGCCGCGTAAGTAAAGATGCTCAACATGAGCGCCGCGGCAGCGCGTGCGAGGATTTCGGTCAACGCTTCGCGTACGCTGCCAGCCGG
The DNA here is from genome assembly GCF_900230185.1 of Burkholderia sp. OK233. GTDB lineage: Bacteria > Pseudomonadota > Gammaproteobacteria > Burkholderiales > Burkholderiaceae > Paraburkholderia. The sequence goes on along the minus strand of NZ_OCSR01000002.1, from coordinate 3,840,721 downwards.
CGTAACGTCACCCAGATCGTCTACGCGAGGTACTGCGCCCGCTGGATCGCCGTTCGCGGCATCCTGGAGACGGCCCTCGCTATCGAATTCCCGCGAGGATGTGGTCTTTGTCATGGCATACTCATTTCGATATGCGAATTATTTTTCAAGCCCGCAGCATAAAGGCTTCCGGTCCGTCAGTGTCGCAGCGTAGCAGCCACACCAGCCGAATGTCCATATCATGCCACGCTCGCCGGAATTCAATTCCGGCGAGCGAGTCGCGGTGATCGGATTGGCTCAGTGCCCCGGCTTCAGTTGCGGCGGCACGGTCGGTCGCTCAGCAAACAGGCGGCCAAGTATCCCTTTGCGGGGCTCGGCGATGGCCGGCCACAGCATATCGGCGAGCAGGCGGATGCCTTGCGCCAGCGCGCTGTCATGGGCGGAAGTGACGAGCGGCACACTGAGGTTGAGCGCCTCGTCGACCTGCTTTTCGTCACGCGGAAGCTGGTGCGCGACCGTCGCGCCGAGCGTCCGTTCGAGCGTCGGCAGGTTGATGCACGCGTTCTTGTCGTATTGATTCACCACAACCCGCACCTTGCTGGGCGGATAGCCCAATTCCTTGAAAATATCGAGCATCCGGCGGCCGCCGTGCAGGTAAAGCAGGTTTTGCCGCACCACCATGCAGATTGCATCGCTGTGATCTAGTGCATGGATCGTCACCGAATTGAGGCTTTGGCCGATGTCGATCAGCACCGCGTCGTACCGCTCGCGCGCCAGCGTGAGAATCTGCTTCAGCTGCTCAGGCCGCAGTTTGGCGGCCTTCAGCGGGTCGCCGGCCCCCGCCAGCACGTCGAGGTTCGCGTGGACGTGCATCACGCAGGCGTCCAGCAAAGCGGCATCGAGCTGGTCGATCCGCGAGCACAGATCGGAGAGCGTCGCGGGTGGCGGTTTGTTGGCCATGAGCAGGCTGGCGTCGGCGAATTGCTGGCTGAGATCGATCAGCAACACACGCCTGTTGCGCAGTGCGGCGAGCGACCAGGCGAGATTTACAGCGATCAGCGTGGTGCCGCTGCCGCCCTTGCACGACGCGAACGAGACGACCCGCCCGGCACGGCGCACGTCCGCGCTTTTCTTCGCGGCGATATACGTGAGCACGGTGGCGATCTTGTATGCATCCAACGGCCATGACAGCACATGCCGCACGCCGACGCGAGTCGCCGCGGTCAGCAATGCAGCGGACGGCGCCTGCGTAACCAGCATGCAATGCAAAGCAGGCGAACAGGCCAGCGCCTCCTCGACGCCGCCCAGCTCGTGCGCGCTCAGATCGACGTCGTCGACGATCAGCAGATCGGCGCTCCTGATTGCTCGGGCGTGCGTGCGCAGTTGCCGTGCCGTGCAGTAAGCGGTGCGCAGGCGATACACCACGCCGCTTTCTTCGAGGCGCGCGACGATATGCGGCGCGCGCTCCGCGCTGGACGAAATCAGGAAGATGTCGATCATGTCGGGTCTCCGCCGGACTAAGGCCTTCCCGTAGGTAAGGCCGCGTCAATAACAGTCGACATTCAGATGTAGTCGTCGGGATCGGATTGGTAGATGTCCGCAGCCCGATCGTGGCCTCGTTCGGTCAACACCGGGATCTCGTAGATCGCTTCGCGCAATACGTCGCGTTGGATCTCGGCCTGAGCCTTGCGTTTCATCGCCTCGGCGATCACCAGCGTGAGCAGATCGGCCGACGGCGCGGCGAACAATGGTCGCTGCCGCGCAAAGTGAAGTTGGTAGGAGAAACCGGCGCCGTGCGCCGTGGTGTGCTGGTCCAGCCGCAATGCAACCGGCTTGCTGATCGTTTTCATGACACCCCCCGCTTGATGGGCCATTCAAAGCCGTATCCAGGTAAGCCGTGCCCGCGTTAGTGCGCGGGCACGGCACCCGATTCACCTCGTAGCGTGCGCCCCTCTATGGAGACTCAGGCCGTTCCTCCCCGCTTCTTCGCGCCGGCCGGTCCTTACCGTGCGCTGCCCCTTCCCTGTTTTGTACGTCGCGCGCCCGCAAATTGCCCAAGCGCGGTGCCTGTCGTTCCTGCGGTCGACTTCGGCCATCCATTTCGGCCGTCGACTTCGAGTCCGTCCAATATGACGGAAAAAGTGGCGAGGTCAGTGCTTCACGTTGTCCGGTGACGAATGGCCGATACCCCGTATCGATCATTCATCCCGTTTTTTTTAACATCCGTTTTTCAGTGGCCCCGCCGCACCCTCGCAAGACACATTGGCTTCCCCGGCCGCGCTCACGAAGTCTATGTTTGCCGCCGGGCTCCGGCTCCTGCTTCCCCGAGCCTCAGGAACCAGGCGGCAACGCATTTGCTTGTGATGCTCCTAATGCAATGGCTGTGCCATGCCCCTTCAATCCCTTGTCGCACCGTGATTTTTGCTGCAACGCGTCTCGCCGGACCCTGCCTCACGTCACACTTGATTCGGATTCGACACGCGAGGGGTTCACCCTCTAACGCACTGCGGAAGGATCTCCCTGTTTGCAGGACCGGACGCGTGCTTCTTCGGACCACGTCCGGCCGCGCTTTGCGGCGTAGCCCGGTCAAATATGCCGATGCTTCGGGCCACGAAGCACCCTTGGTAGCCGCTGCCCAATGTGTCGCAAGCTTGAGACACGTTGATTCGACGGCTCGGCATCGGTTGCACGATGACCGCCATGCGATTTGCAATCGCTGTGTGGGGTTTCGCACATAGCCGAGGTTGACCGACCATTTCTGAACGGCAAGCACCCACGTCAAAGCGGGAAAAACGTTTCTGAATCCAGATTTGTTTGTATGGCGCTCGAAAGCGCTTTCGCTTATCGTTAAACCATGCGCCACGTAGAGCGCCTCTGTCAGACCACAAGGCAAAACACGGCTTTTGTGATTCGGGGATGAAATAGTCGGGCGGTTTCAGCGTTGAACGCTGTTCTGCTAGCTGTCCGAAGTGCAGCGGCTCACGTCGCCACCTGCCCCCCGCCATTGCCGCTACCGTGAATTTGTCATTGCCGGTCTGTCCAGTTCGTCGAAGAGCAGTTCTGAGAGCAGCAACAATCCGGGGGTCACATGAACACGACTTGCACGCCTGTCGACACCGAACGCACCGTTCTATACGTGTCGAACTCGCCCGATCAGGATCTGGCCAGCTTCCTGGCCGCATCCGGTTGGCAAGCGGTGCACGCCAAAAGCACGGCGATCGCCGAACGCATGATCGAGCGCGACAATATCAAGGTCGGCCTCGTCGAATTGCCCGGTGAATGCACGTCCCAGCATTTGTCCGCCCTGGCCTCCTGCATGCGGCGCGTCGAAACGAACTGGGTCGCGCAGATCGCGCCGGGCCAGTCGGACGACGAACTGGTTAGCCGCTTCATCCTCGATTATTGCTTCGATTTCGTCACCCGGCCCTGGCTGAACGAGCGGCTGGTATTCGCGCTCGGCCACGCGCACGGGCTGTCGAGCCTGCGGCACGCGCCAGCCGCCCCCGAGCCTTCGCTCGGCCGGCACGGCATGGTTGGGCAATGCGAGGCGATGCAGCAGTTGTACCGGCGCATCGACAAATGCGGCGTGACCAATGCACCGGTGTTCGTCGCCGGCGAATCGGGCACCGGCAAGGAACTGACCGCCCGTGCGATTCATGAGCGCTCGCCGCGCGCCGGCCGGGCCTTCGTCGCGATCAATTGCGCGGCCATTCCGCCGAGCCTGCTGCAAGCCGAATTGTTCGGCCACGAGCGCGGCGCCTTTACCGGCGCGTTGCAACGCAAGATCGGCCGGATCGAAAGCGCCAACGAAGGCACCCTGTTTCTGGATGAAATCGGCGACATGCCGCACGAGTGCCAGGCGGTGCTGCTGCGCTTCCTGCAGGAAGGCACCATCGAACGGCTGGGAGGCAATGGGTCGATCAACGTCGACGCACGGGTCATTTCGGCGACTCACGTCGATCTGGACAAAGCCGTCGAAGACGGCCGCTTCCGCTCCGACCTGTATCACCGCCTGTGCGTGCTGCGGCTCGTCGAGCCGCCGTTGCGCGAGCGCGGCGGCGACATCAAGCTGCTCGCCAACTATGCACTCAGCATGTACCGGCAGGACGGCGCGCGTAAATTGCGCGGGCTGTCGAGCGATGCGATCGTCGCCATGTCGAACTATTCGTGGCCAGGCAATGTACGTGAGCTGATCAACTGCGTGCGCCGGGCCGTGGTGATGAGCGAGGGCCGCTTTATCACGGCAAGCGACCTCGGCCTGCCGGAAACCGACAACGGGCCGGCCGTGACGCTGGCGGAGATTCGCAGCAAGGCCGAAAAGGACGCCATCGAGCACGCGTTGCAGCGGCACGGCTATAAATTGTCCGAGGCCGCGGCCGAGCTCGGCATTTCGCGAGCCACGCTGTATCGCCTGATGCATGCGAGCCGGCTGCATCAGGACCCGGCGGCCGGACGCGCGTCGAACGCCGACGGCGGTGCGGATGCCGGCGACGAGGAGGAGCGGCAGGCACCCTCGCTGGTTTGACCTGAGGCCGCCTGAGCGGGCAAAACTCCGCAAATAGTGCTGCGACCGCGCCGCCTGGCGCGGCCCGGTCGGCTTGGCGTCGTACCCGGCTATCGGTTCTCCCTTGGCGTTGCTATGCTGAAAGCCGTTCATCCACCCTGGAGTGGACTTGGCCGATCAGCACGCCCCGGCGCTCGTACGCCGCCCTTCCTCCACGCTCCCCGCCCAGGCGAGCCCGTGCGACGCGCTCGCGATCCACGCTCAGCCCCTCAGCTTCGATCATCCGTGCCGGCGCAAAAAACTCGCGCTCGCCGCGACCATCCTGGGTTCGAGCATGGCGTTCATCGACGGCTCCGTGGTCAACGTCGCGCTGCCGTCGATCCAGACCGAACTGGGCGCGAGCGTGGCGGCGATCCAGTGGGTAGTCAACGCGTATCTGCTGTTTCTCGGCGCCCTGGTGCTGGTGGGCGGCTCGCTGGGCGACAAGCTCGGCAGGCGCACCGTGTTCATCGCGGGAATCGGCTTGTTCACGCTGGCCTCGATCGGCTGCGGCCTGGCGCCAGGCGTCGGCGCCCTGATCGCGGCGCGCGCCGTGCAAGGCATCGGCGCGGCGCTGCTGGTGCCGAGCAGTCTCGCCATCATTGGCTCGGTATTCGCCGACAAGGAGCGCGGCAAGGCGATCGGCACCTGGGCCGGCGTCGGCGCGATCACGTCGGCGGTCGGGCCGGTGGCGGGTGGCTGGCTCGTCGATGCGTTTTCATGGCGGGCGATTTTCTTCCTGAACGTACCGGTTGCGTGCGCAACCATCGCGCTGGCGGTCATCGCCGTGCCGGACAGCCGGCAGGAAGACGATCCTTCTGACCCGGACCCCGCGCTCAAAGCGCAAGCGCTGCCCAGGCTCGACTGGCCGGGCGCCATCACGGCGGCCGCAGGGCTCGCCGCGCTGACCTACGGCCTGACCATCGCCTCGGCGCGCGGCTTCGGCGACCGCTGGGTGCTGGCGTCGATCCTCGGCGGCCTCTTCGTGCTGACAGGCTTCGTCGTGCTCGAAGCGAAGACCCGCAATCCGATGATGCCGCTCGACGTGTTCCGTTCGCGTGACTTTGTCGGCGCGAATCTCGTCACGCTGCTGCTCTACTTCGGGCTGGGCGGCGCCCTGTTCTTCCTGCCGTTCACGCTGATCCGCGCGTATGGCTATAGCGCGACCGAGGCAGGCGCCGCTCTGCTGCCCGTGCCGGTCACGATCGGCCTGTTGTCGCGTTTCACCGGCGGCCTGACGAGCCGTTACGGCGCACGGACCTTGCTGGGCATCGGGCCGGTGATCGCGGCGATCGGCTTCGCGATGCTCGCGCTGCCCTGGGTCCGCGGCGAATACTGGCGCGGCTTCTTTCCGGCGCTCGTCATCCTCGGGCTTGGCATGACGATTACCGTCGCACCGTTGACGACGACGGTGATGACATCCGTATTCGCCGCCCGCACGGGTGTCGCCTCGGGCATCAATAACGCCGTCGCCCGAGTGGCGAGTCTGCTGGCGATCGCTGTGCTCGGGATTGTGTTCGTGTGGTCGCACGACGCGGCGCTCGACGCGCGGCTCGATGCATCGAACGTGCCGCAAGCGGCGCGTGAGACGGCACGGTTGACGCAGGACACGATGAATGCGAGCTCGTCGGCGCCAGGCGCGACGGACGCCGCGACACGAGCCGAAGTGGCGCGCGCGCAAGCCGAGGCACTCGGGGCGGCCTTACGGGCGGTGGCGCTGGTATCGGCGATGTGCGCACTGGCCGGCGCGGCGCTCGCGGTGTTGACGATCCGCGAGGCTAGTGGAAAAACAGCTGCGCCGCGCTAAGGAGCGAGCCTCGAGACACGGCGCCGCTTGCCATGTGCGCGGCTTTTGCGCCGCCCTTGAACGCGGCCATGAAATGCCGCACGCTCCGCTCAACGACAGTTCAGAAGGCAGTGAAACGTCGCAGTCGAGCAGCCTCCATACTGGTACTCACCTGCTTCAAACCACCCCCATCCGATCGGGATCTCTCACATGACGATTACCTGCTTCATCCGCTATCAGATCGACCCATTCCAACGCGATGCCTTCAACGACTACGCTCGCAACTGGGGCCGCATTATTCCGCGCTGCGGCGGTCATCTGATCGGCTACTTTCTGCCCCACGAAGGGACCAACGACGTCGCCTGGGGATTGATCGCGTTCGACAGCCTCGCTGCGTACGAGGCTTATCGGGCGAGGCTGCGCTCCGACGCCGAAGCACGGGAAAATTTCCTGTTTGCGCAGACGAAGCGCTTCATTCTGCGCGAGGAGCGCACCTTCACCGAGGTGGTTGAAGGCACGCTCGGGGTGGCGGCGACGGATTCGGTGGAAGCAACGGAATAGGCATTACCGGGCCTGAGCGCCCCTGCGGTGCGGAGCCAGTGGGCTTTCGCGCCAGCCCTTTTGACGACGGCAGCCCCGCACGGGGCTGCGTCCGCGCATGGCCGCCTGTCACACGGCGCCTGCAGCCTCAAGCCGCGCGATCTTGCGCGCTACGCCGTGGACAGCGCCTCGGCCAGGCAAGCTTTCTGCTACCTGACGTTACAATTCGGAGCAACTGGCCGAACCTCCGCGTGAACACCGATAGCCGCCGCGGATGGAACTTGTACGACTAAACGCGTGTCGGTCCAAGGTCACGCCGCCGAATCGACCCACGCGTCCCGGCACCGCCGTCCGCACCTGGTACCCCGCCTTACACCCTATGCGCACAAAACTCCACGCCTGGCTTGTCATTTTTCTCCTCCTGAGCGCCTCGCCGGTCTTTGCCGCCGCGGCACAACCTGCCGCTACCTCCGCGGCATCCGGCGCCGCGCCCACCCTGACGCCCGAGCAGGCCCGCCAGGCCCTCAGCGTCCTCAAAGATCCCAAACGCCGCGCGCAAGTCAGCGACACGCTACAGGCAATCGCCGCAGCGGGCGCACTCAGCGCTCCACCGGCCGCGGCGGCCACGGCTGCGTCGGCACCCGCCGCGGCCAGCAGCGCCAGCGCGCTCGTCCCAACCGCCTTCCAGTCCAATGGCCTCGCCTCGCAACTGGCGCGTCAGGGCGCGCATTGGGCCGTGCACCTCGGCAAGTCTTTGCGCAGTTCGGTCGCCGCGCTGCTCGACGTCGCTTCGGTGCGCACCTGGTGGCATTGGCAATCGACCAACCCGCAAGCGCGCGGCGTGCTCGGCCAGGTCGCATGGTCGCTGCTGGCGGCACTGCTGCCCGCGCTCGCGCTCGAATGGCTCGCGCGCCGCCTGTTGCGCCGCGCGTACACGGCCCTCGCCGCGCGCCGCGAACGTGGCGATGAAGACAGTGCATCGCAGGCCGACTTGCCCGTCGACGTCCGGCCGCAACCGGCCGATGCGCCGAATGCCGCGCCGCCGCTGCCCGCTTCGCCCGATGCGACAGCTCAGGCGGCGAGGCCCGGCGCGGCCGTCACGACGCCCACGCCCACCACGGGCAAAGCCACCGAGGTCAAAGGCGAGCAGAAGGCCGTGCATCACTTGACGCTGTTGCAGCGTCTGCCACGCGCGCTCCTGACGATGGTGCTGCGCCTGTTGCCGCTGGCGGTGTTCATCGGCGCGGCGAGCGCGCTGATGTCGATCTTCACCGAAGACGGCACGCCGCAAGACCGCGCACACGATTCGCTGATCGACATCTACGTGCTGTGCCGCCTGATTGTGATCGTCAGCGGCTTCTTCCTGCAGCCGAGCGCGCCCCGCCTGCGCCTGTTGCGCATGAGCGATGCGTGGGCCGTTTTCGTGCAGCGCTGGATCGCGCGGATCGTCGCCGTGGTCGGCACCGGTTCGGCGATCGCGGAGATCGCGCAGTCGCTCGGCCTGAACGACGCCGCGCATCTCGCGCTGATGAAAGCGGTCGCGCTCGCCGGCCACATCATGACCTCGATTCTGATCCTGAAATGCAGGAAGCCAGTCGGCGAATTGATCCGCAGGCGCTTTGCTGCCAGCAAATCGCTGGAAATGTTCGGCAACGCGCTCGCCGATGCGTGGGCAGGGTTCGCGGCATTCGTGGTGATGGCACTGTGGTTCATCTGGGCGCTCGACGTGCAGAACGGCTATCGCACCCTGCTGCATCTCGGCGGCATTACGCTGGCGATCCTGGTGAGCGCGCGGGTCGTTGCTATCGTGATTTTCGGCGCCATGGCGCGGGTATTCAATGTACAGGGCGACGCGGAGAAGTCGCTCGCGCAACAGCATGCCTACCGCTATTACCCGCTGCTGCGGCGGGTCGTCGCGTGGATCATCGGCATCGTCACCGCGCTCGCGCTGCTGCAGGTTTGGGGCGTCGATGTGGGCGAGCTGTTCCGGACCGGTTCGATCGGCCATCGGCTGGCTTCGGCGCTGGTCACGATCGGTGTGGCGGCGGTGATCGCGCTAGTGGTGTGGGAAAGCGCCAACGTGGCGATCGAACGGCGGCTGGACCGCTGGACCACCAGCGGCGACCTCGTGCGCGCCGCACGTCTGCGTACGCTGCTGCCGATGCTGCGCAGCGCACTTTTTTGCGTGATCGCGCTGGTGGTGGTGCTCACTGGCCTGAGCGAGCTCGGTGTGAACATCGGGCCGCTGCTGGCGGGCGCGAGTATTTTCGGCGTGGCGCTCGGCTTCGGCTCGCAAAAGCTGGTGCAGGATTTCATCACCGGTATGTTCCTGCTGATGGAAAACGCCATGCAGGTCGGCGACTGGGTCACGCTCGCGGGCGTATCCGGTACGGTTGAATATCTGTCGATCCGCACCGTACGCTTGCGCGGCAGCGATGGTTCGCTCTACACCGTGCCGTTCAGTTCGGTGACGACGGTGAACAATACCAATCGCGGACTCGGCAATGCCGCGGTGAAAGTGAATATCGTGTTCGGCGAGGACGTCGATCTGGCGACCGCCACGCTGAAGGAAATCGGCGCCGCGCTGCGCGAAGACGAGAAGTTCAAGGACGGCATCCTGTCCGACTTCAGCTTCTGGGGCGTGGATGGCGTGGATGGTTCAGCGGTCACGCTGGCCGGCCAGATCCAATGCCGCGACACCGCGCGCTGGGGCGTGCAGCGCGAATTCAACCGCCGCATTCTCGACCAGTTCAGCGCGCGCGGCATCGAAATCGCGAATCCGCAGCGGCATCTGCTGACGTGGGACCCGGAGAACGTACCGGCCAAAGTCGAATCGAACGGCGCACCGGACGACGGTCCCAACGCTGCAGGGAAAGGCGAACCGCCTTCAACGGCGTCGGCCGACGCCTCGCTGAAAGCGGCGGCCGGCAAGGCCGACGCACCGGTGGAAGATCAACTGCCGGTCGACCCTAAACCGGCCGGTGGCCCAAGAACGCCAGCAAATCCTGGTTCAACTTCTCCGCATGAGTGAAGTACAGGCCGTGGCCGGCGCCTTCGTAGACGTTCAGTGAAGCGCCTTCGATCAACGCCGCGGTCGGCCGCCCGGTCAGCTCGAGCGGCGCAGAGGCGTCCCGGTCACCTTGCACGACCAGCGACGGCACCCGGACGCGGGCCAGCTCCATGCGGAAATCGGTGACGGTCTGGATGCGGGCGAGTTCGAGCATGGCCTGATGCGAGGTTTGCAGCATCATGCGGATCGTCCAGTCGAGCGGCGCGCGCGACACACCCGGGCCGAAGTACGGCGCGGCATTCGCCTCGATCCAGTCGGGGAAGGAACGGCTCAGCGCGAGGCGGCCTTGCTCGAACAATGCGGCGTCGATCCCGTTCGGGTTGTCCTCGGTTTTCAGCAGATACGGCGTGGCGGCGGGCGCGATGAACGCAATCCGGGCCACTCTTTCTGAACCGTGCCGCGTCAGATAACGCACCGCTTCACCGCTCGCGATCGAATGCGCGACCAGTGTCACATTGCTCAGATCGAGTGTGCTGAGCACGCTGTCGAGATCGTCGGCGAGCGTGTCGAAGTCGTAGCCGCGCCCGGGATCGCTCGAACGGCCGTGGCCACGGCGGTCATACGCGATGCAGCGGAAACCGAGGCGCGACAGCGGCTCCATCTGATAGGACCACATGTCGGAATTCAACGTCCAGCCCGACAGGAACACAACCGGCGCGCCTTGCCCCCAATCGCGGTAGAAAAGGCGCGTGTGGTCGGCGGTGCGGATCGTGTTGGGATCATCGGCGAGACACGGTGCGGTCGCGTTCATGAAAACCTCCTTACCTTGGGTCGGATTCGTTGTGCCGTGCCGCCACTTTGCCTGGCGGGTGTAGGCAGGTCGATTACCTGGGAGGTAAAGAGATGCACTTGCGAGCCAGTGGCGAGCCGCTTATTGCACCTGCCACCAGCGCGGCAACAAGCGCTGCACTTCCGGGCGCCGATACCGGTCATCGATCAGATGCACCACACCCTGATCCTGCTCCGTGCGAATCACGCGGCCAGCGGCCTGCACGACCTTCTGTAAACCTGGATACAGATACATGTAGTCGTAGCCGTTGCCGAACTTCGCGTCCATCGTGCGGCGCATCTGCTCGTTGACGTCGTTCATCTGCGGCAAACCGAGCGTCGCGATGAAGGCGCCAATCAGCTGCTGACCCACCAGATCGATACCCTCGGAGAACGCGCCCCCAAGCACCGCGAAGCCGACGCCCTGGTTCATGGTGCGAAAACGTGCGAGAAACGCGTCGCGCGCCGCCTCGTCCATGCCCTGTTCCTGTGCCCATACCGGCAGTTCCGGATGACGCGAGCGCATCAACCCCATCACCTGTTGCAGATACTCGAAGCTGCTCAAAAACCCGAGATAGTTGCCCGGCTGCGCTGCGTACTGCTTTGCGATCAGATCGACGATGGGCACGAGTGAACGTTCGCGATCACGCCAGCGCGTGGATACGTTGCCGGCCACCCGCACCTGCAACTGCTCGGCGCGGAACGGCCCTTCGACGTCAAGCCAGTTCGTCTGCTCCGGCAGACCCAGCGTGTCGAGATAAAAATGATGCGGGTTGAGCGTGCCTGAAAACATCACAGTGGTACGCGCGGCAGCGTAACGCGCGCCAAGGAACGGCGCCGGGATCACGTTGCGCACGCATAGCGTGGTGCTGCTTTTGTCGCGCGGCGCGTAGCGATCCGTGGTGAGCGTGATGTCGAAAATCGAATGCTCGCCGAATTGCTCCGCCAGCGCGACGAAATGCATGGCGTCGAAGAAGAATCGCAGCGAGGCTTCGTCGATGGAAAGCGGTGCTTCGGCGAGTTGTTCCGTCACCGCGCCGATCAGATTCTGTGCGGCCGAAAGCAGTTTGCCGGGGACGTCGGCGTAGACCTGATACGTGTCGGTCTGGGCGCGCTTGACGGCGTTCCACTCGCGCTGAAGCCGTTCAAGCGGCTTCTTCAACGTCGCCGGCGCGGTTTTGCGGGCGAGCCGGAACGCTGCCTGATCGAGCGACGCGCTGTACATGCGCCGTGCCCGCTCGAGCAGGTTGTGCGCCTCGTCGACCAGCACGCCAACGCGCCACTGATTGATCTGCGTGAGCGCGTACAGCATCGCGCTGCTGTCGTAGTAGTAGTTGTAGTCGCCGACCACCACGTCGGACCAACGCGCCAGTTCCTGCGCGAGATAGTACGGGCAGACATCATGTTCGAGCGCAGCCTCGCGCACCGACGCCCGGTCGAGCCGCGGCCCGGCCAACGCCGCGCTGCGGGCTGCGTCGAGCCGGTCGTAAAAGCCGCGCGCAAGCGGACAGGATTCGCCGTTGCAAGCCTTGTCGGGATGCTCGCAGGCCTTGTCGCGCGCGACCAGTTCCAGGGTTCTCAGCGGCAAGCGCGCAGAAGTCAGCGCGGCGCTTCGATGGAGCGTTTCGATCGCATCGAGGGCAAGCGCGCGACCCGGCGTCTTCGCGGTCAGGAAGAACACGTGGTCGATCTGATCCGACGCGCACGCCTTGAGCAGCGGAAAAATCGTCGCCAGCGTTTTGCCGATGCCGGTCGGCGCCTGCGCCATCAGGGGCTTGCCGTCACGCGCGGCGCGATACACCGACACCGCCAGCTCGCGCTGACCACTGCGGAACTGGCCATGCGGAAACTGCAACGCACTGAGCGCGGCATTGCGCGCGGCGCGATGTGCCTCTTCCTGCACGGCCCAATCGAGAAAGCGCTCGCATTGCTCGACGAAGAACATCTCCAGCTCACGCGCGGTGTGCGTTTCGGTCAGCAACGTTTCCTTCTGACTGCCGACATCGAAGTACACCAGCGCGACCGTCAATTCAGCGAGCCCGCGGGCCTGGCACAACAGGTGACCGTACACCAGCGCCTGCGCCCAATGCAGCGTGCGGTGATTGGCGGGCATCCGTTCGAGTGCGCCACGATGGGTCTTGATCTCTTCCAGCCGGTTCGACACCGGGTCGTAACCGTCGGCGCGGCCACGCACGGTCAAACCGCGATGCGTGCCGGTCAGCGTGACCTCGGCCTCATAGCCGCTCGCGCGCCGCCCGGCGACCGTCACATGGCCGGCCATGCCTTCCAGCGAGGTGGGCGCCGGTGTGAAGCGCAGATCCAGATCGCCGCGCCGCGCGGTGAATTCGCACATCGCCCGGACGGCGACCACGTAGGTCATGGGGTGATCTCCGTCACGACTTCCGACGCGACGATCGCTTCATCGGCCCATCGCACGTCGAGCACGCGCACCGGCATGCCGTGCCGCGCGCAGTACGCAAGCCAGCGGATCTGGTTGTCCTGCAGGCGGTCGCCGGGGCCTTTCACTTCGATCAACTCATAACGACGCTCAGCCGGCCAGAACCGAATCAGGTCCGGCAGGCCCGACCGGTTGCCGCGGATGTCGCGCAGCAACCGCTCGAACCATAGTTTCAGATGCGCGGCAGGCAGGCAGTCGAGAGCCAACCCGACCAGTTCCGGCGTCAGCAAGCCCCAGAATACGAACGGCGATTGCAAACCCACCTTGCTTTGCAGATGCCGCAGAATCGTCTCGCGATAGGCGCTGCTGTCGAGTTGCGCGAGACACGCGGAGAATTGTTCCGCGCGGCGCGCATGAAAATCCGGCGCATGCAGATCGGCCGGTCCACGCTGGAACGGATGAAAAAACGCGCCGGGCAGCGCCGCGAACACCGGCTCCCAGCACAGCAAGCCGAACAGCGAGTTGATCAGCGCGTTTTCGACGTAGTGAACCGGCGCCGCGTCGCAAGTCAAATGGTCGCGTGCGACATATTCGACCGGTTGTGGCGCGTCTGGCCTCGGCAGAACCAGTGTGCTGCGCTCGACCGGCCGTGCGGCAGGCACACGCGCCACCCGCTCGCCGCGTTTGCGCTGCAAACGCGGCAACATGCGCTCGACGCGCTGCGCTTCCTCTTCGCTTTCAGGTTTGGCAGCGGCTTGCAAAGCGAGGGCGAAGGCCTCGTCGAATCGCTCGCTGCGTTCCAGCACACGCAAGCGTCGATGGCGCGCGCCGGGCCACTCGCAACGCGCATAGACAGCGAGCGCGGCGGGCCAGTTCTGTTGACGCTCGCAATGCTGGCCGATACGAAACAGCAGTTTCGCGCGACGCGTTTCGAGCCAGGGATTCGAGGTTTCGATGGCGGCAATCACGGCGACGAGCTCATCGATCGCCTCTGACACCGCGTCACCCGTGGGGAGCCATTCGAGCGCTTCGCGGCATGCATGCAGCGCAAGATAGACGTCAACGTCCGCGCGCTGCTGGAATGCGCGCGACGACGGCGCGAATGCAACCTTCTCGTACTGGAACACGCCGAGATCGGCAAGCACGAACTCCGACCAGTCCTGCTGCAGATTGCCGAAGAACATCAGGCGCAGACGCTCGCAAAGGGGCGCGATGGCGACGTGGAAGACGCGGTCGGTGGTTTGACCATGCCATGTGGACAACGGATGCGCGGTGGTGCCTCGTTCGTCGCATTCGCCCTCACCCTCTTCTTCGCCGTCGCCTTCGTAAAACGGCCGCAGCGTTTCCAGCAGATCGGGTTTGCGCAAGCCTTTCGCGCCGGGAATCAACGCGATGGCGTCCGCAAAGATCAGCAGCAACTCGGGGCGCGTGGTGAGCGCGAACAGATCGTCGAGCGTCAGGACCGGTTCAGTGTCGACCCAACCCAGCATGGCCAGGGGCGCAACTGCCTGCAAAGGGCAACCGATCTCATCATAAGAAAGACGGCTGGCGCGGAACAACGTGCCCTTGCGCATCAGCATGCGAACCAGCAACGCACGCGAGGGCTGCGGCAAAGCGGCGAAATCGCGCAGGAAGCCGTGCTCGTGCGCGTCCAGCAGATCGTCGTAACGCTCGGCGAGCCACGCCAGCGCACGTTCGAAGTTCAGCAGGTAATAAGGGACATCAGAACGGGGGTCTGACGGAGCATCTGTCGCCACGGCGCTTTCACGAAACCTGTATGTTTATACAGTGATGATATCAAAAAGGTGGCGCCGCAACGCTATGTGCTGATCGTCGGCAGTATCGAAACGCGTCTGCAGACGCTTGAGATCCCGGAAGAACGGGTCAAGGCGATTTTCGACTGGTATGGCGATTGGTTCGCCACGCCAGAATTTGCGGCGTGTCTGTTTGAACGCGCACTGGCGGAGTTTGGCACCGGGTACCCCAAGATTTCGGGCGTTGCCATCCAATGCGCCGGCTCACCCGCTAGATTCCTTGCGGCGCCGCCACCCACACCACCGTCAACGACCGCACCCCCTGTGCGCCGCGAATCAGCACACCTTCGATATCCGCCGTGGCCGAAGGGCCGGTAACCAGCGCCGCATAGCGCGCATCGCGGAAGTCATCGCGACGATACACGTCCTGCAGGCCGTCGAGCAGTTGCACCGGATCGAGCAGCACCACCAGATGCTGCACGATGTACCCCAGCGAGTTGACCACATACTCGCGCTCGCTGAACCACACCGAGCCGGTTTCAGCCACGCCGAAGCGCCCCCGCACCACGCCCACCTCGATATCCTGCAGTGAAGCCGGTTCGGTTTCGGCGGTAATCACGCGCGTGCCGGACACTTCGGGCGTCGCCGACGCCACCGACGCCGCATCGCCGAACCGCTCGCGGATCAGCGCAAGCACGTCACCCGCAGCCGACGCTTCGACACAGGTACCGCCCATTGCCTGCAATGCCGTCGTGAAGCGCGCCCGCAAGTCCCCTCCCACCGAAGCAAACAACGGCACCTCAGGCCGTGGACGCGCCGCCGGCTGCGCCTCACGCACTTTCGACAGAAAAGCTTCACGCCTTGCCATCGCCGTCTCCACGATTCTTTTTGTACCAGGCGTGGAAGGTCAGCTTCGGCGCCTCCGGCAACTCACGCTGCCGGCCCCAGATATTGAGCGGGTTATACAGCACGAAATTCGGCAGCCGCCGCAGCGCGCCGCCCATCGACGACACCGTCGCCCGATACAGCGTTGGACTCGCGAGCAAGCGCCCCGCCATCTTCAACACTTCCTGCTTCACGAACGGCACCTCGTGACGCTCGGCGATCACCGTGCGCCATTTGTAAATCTGCTCGTGAATATTGATCTTCACCGGACACACATTCGTGCAACTACCGTTCAGCGTCGACGCGAACGGCAACGCGCTATAACGCTTCAGGTCGAAGGTCGGATTGATGATTGCGCCGATCGGCCCCGAATACGTGCCGCCATACGACAAGCCGCCGCTGCGCCGGTACACGGGGCACGTATTCATACAGGCGCCGCAGCGAATGCATTTGAGCGAATACCAGAAGTCCTCCATCGCAAGCCGCTCCGAGCGGCCATGATCGACGAGGATGAAATGCATCTCGGCGCCCGGACGCGGCGCACGAAAATGCGACGTGTACTGTGTAATCGGCGAACCGAGCGCGCTGCGCGACAGCATGCGGATAAATACGCCGAGGTCCGACACCTTCGGAATCAGCTTCTCGATACCGATCGATGCGATATGCAACGGCGGCACATTCGCCGACAGGTCGGCATTGCCTTCGTTCGTACACACCACCACCGTGCCCGTCTCCGCCACCGCGAAATTGCAACCCGTCATGCCCGCCGTTTTCTCGCGCACGAAGTACGGCCGCGTGTTCATCCGCTGGCTTTCCGCGAGGTAGTGAATATCGCTGTTGTCCGGATCGGTGCCGATGGTGCGGCCGAACAGTTCGGCCACATCGGCGCGCAGTTTATGGACCGCGGGCACCACCATGTGGCTCGGGTCCTGATGATCGAGTTGCTGGATGCGCTCGCCGAGATCGGTCTCCATCACGGTGATGCCGCGCGGTTCGAGATACTCGCGCATCTTGCATTCGTCGGTGAGCATCGACTTGCTTTTGACGAGCGTGGTCATGCCGCGCTCGGACATGATCTTGTGGACCAGCGCATTGTGCTCTTCGGCCGTCGCGGCCCAATGCACCACGACGCCATTTGCTTCAGCCGCAGCGGCGAACTGTTCGAGGTAGTCGGATAGATGCGACAGCGTGTGTTCCTTGATGCCCGATGCCAGTTCGCGCAGCGTCTCCCATTCCGGGATGCCGTGCGCCTGCGCATCGCGCTTCTCACGCAAATCCCACAGACGTTTGTCGTGAAACGCGACGTGCTCCGTCTTCCTGATGAAAGCGCCTGCGGCTTTCGCGTGATCGATCCGGCTCATGCGCGTGCTCCGTTCAGCACCTGTGCGATATGGATGAAGCGTGCGTCGGCCTTCATCCGCTCCGCACAGCCTTGCTGGTGCATCAGGCACGACATATCGCCCGACACGATGTATTCCGCGCCCGCGTTGAGATGATCGCGAACTTTATCCTGCCCCATGCGTACCGATACCGGCTCTTCGGTCACTGAGAACGTGCCGCCGAAACCGCAGCATTCGTCGGGTCGCGACGGTTTGACGAATTCGATGCCTTTCACGCCTTCGAGCAAGGTGCGCGGCTTCGAAAACGGCGGCGCGGCAATCTCCGAGACCGACGCTTCCTTCAGATGCCGCAGTGCGCTGCAGCTGTTATGCAGGCCAACGCGATGCGGAAACTCGGCCCACGGAAACTCACGCGCGCCGACCACGTCATGCAGAAACTCGACGAGTTCGTAGGCGTTGGCGCGGACCTTCCTGACTTCATCGGTCTGCTCAAGCGCGGTCAAATGCTCGCGCACGTGATGGATGCAACTGGCCGACGGCCCCACAATGTAGTCGTAACCGGCGAAGTTACGCGCAAACACGCGCTCGGCGCCGGCCGCCTCGGTGTGCGCGCCGCTGTTGGCCATCGGCTGGCCGCAGCAGGTTTGCTCCTGCGGATAGTCGACCTCGATGCCGAAACGTTCAAGCAGTTCGAGCGTGGCGATGCCCACTTCGGGATAGAACGCGTCGATGAAGCACGGGATAAACAGGGCGACTTTCATAGGTTCATTTAAAAGAAAAGCGGCGACCGGTGATTGACCTACTCTAGTGCGGAATCATGGCGGCGCAGGCGTTTCCTGCCGACAGCGTGTAAGTGGTCGGTCAGTAAGACTGGTATTGTTGGTCTGACCACGAAATATAAGGAAGTCGCCAGATGGTGTCAACCGGGAGAACGTTGGTGAATCAGGCCGCATGGGCCTCAGCGCGGCAGTGGACGCGCACGAGCCGCCGCTCGCGCGTAGGCGCCTAGGCGCGACCGGCGGTCAGAAAGTCAGAAAGTCGGAAAGTCGCGAAGTCAGGAAGTCAGGAAGTCAGGAGACCAGGAAGCCAGACAGGAGACCGTCAACCTCAGGAAATCACGTTCGGCGAAGGTTTCGTCGCGTCTTCCCTGTACATCTCGCGCACATAGGTCAGATGACGCTCGGCGGCCTTGCGCGCCTTTTGCGCGTCGCGCGCGATGACCGCGTCGTAGATGGCCTGATGCTGGCTCATCAACTGCTTTTCCATCGCTTCATCGTAGTCGATCAGGCGATGGTACTGGCGCATGCCTTCGCGAATCAGCGTATGAATGCCGTGCATCACATGCGCGAGCGCGATGTTATGCGTGGCGTCGGCGATGGCAAGGTGAAACCCAGCATCCAGTTCCGCGAGGTTCACGCGGTCTTGCGACTGGGAACCGGCCTTCAATGCTTCGAACGCCTCAGTGATCTTCTGCAGATCGGCTGCCGTGGCGCGCTCGGCGGCGTACACCGTCGAAATCGATTCGAGGCCTTGGCGCAGTTCGAGAATATCGGAACTGGTACGCGGATTTTGCAGCAGCAGTTCGGCGAGCGGCTTGGAGATGATCGGCGCGGTGACGTCGACGACCGTGAAGCCGCCCCGCCCCGACGTTTCGATATAACCGTCCGCTTCCAGCCTGATCAGTGCTTCCCGCAACGACGGCCGCGACACCCCGAGCTGCGTGGCCAGATCGCGTTCGGCCGGCAACCGGTCGCCGGGCATCAGCGCGCCGTCCGAGATCAGTTGCTTGATCTGGTCGGACACCACGTCGGAAAGTCGTTTGCGCGTGAAGGACTGGATCGGGAGAAATGGCATGGGCGGCGCTGGGTGAAGCCTGGTTGGTGAAGCCGGGACAAGGGCATGGACGCGCCTTCGAAGGAACGCGTCAAAGTGGCGGAATTATACCGTTCAACGACTTGCCGCGGACTTGCGCGCCTGCCCCAGCCGCCTGCAAGGGTCAAGGCGCCGCACCAGTCTCTCCAGACGGTCCGGCAGTCGCTCACCGCATCGTGCCAGCGCCACTGCTTGCAGAGCTAACCCGTCCCCGCCTTATAGAAGCTCGCCAGATCCCGTTTGAGCACATGCAACGCGGCATCGTCGAGATAGATCATGTGCCCGGTCGGGTAGTAGGTAATGCGCACATTGGCGCGCAGCGGTGCATCGACACCCAGATGCGCGAGCGCGTACTCGGTCGCATAGAACGGCGTGGCGAGGTCGAAATAGCCGTTCACGGACATCACACGCAGTTGCGGATTCTGGCGCATCGCTTCGGCGAGATCGCCCGCCGCATAAGGCACGGACAAGTGTTCCCCCCACCACTCCTCATGTTTCCAATCCCACTGCTTCAACGCGTCATCGTTGAAGACGAGATAGCGGTCGGCGGGCGTGAAGTGCAGGTCCTGCCCAAGATGCTGGTGAAGGGCGGCATCGAAAGCGCTCGCCACGCTGCTCACCGATGCGTCGTAATCAGGACGCTCGGATACGCCGTCGTACTCGAGTCCTTTAAAACGTGCATCGAAACGGCCGATGCTGCGCGATTGATCGCGCAGCAATTGATTGCGAAAACGCGACGGATAGAGACGCAGGCGGCTTCGCTTCACGTACTCGACGTCGAGCCCGGTGAACTGCGCGACGCGTGCGGCGATCTCGTCGCGCTGCGCGTCGGGCAACGCGTCGCCCTGCGCGAGCGCTTGCGCATAAGGTCCGCGCGCGAACGCGCGGGCGTCGTCGAGAAAGGCCGGCAGACTCGCCGGCTTCGGCACGATCCTGTCGTGGTACCACGCGATGGCCGCGAAGCTTGGCAAGTAGCTTTCGCTCTTGAAATCGAAGCCGGGTGAAAACGCAGAGGAATCGAGCACCGACGACATCAGGATCACACCATTGAGCGCGATATTGTTTTGCCCCATCTGATACGCGAGCATCGCGGCGCGCGCGGTGCCATACGATTCGCCAAGCAGATACTTCGGCGAATTCCAGCGCTGGTTCACCGTCAGGTAGCGGTCGATGAATTGCGAGAACGCGTCGAGGTCTTTATCGACACCCCAGAAGTCCTTCCCTGTGCCATGCCCGACGACCCTCGACAGGCCCGCGCCGACGGCGTCGATAAAGACCAGATCGGTGGTGTCGAGCAGACTATCGGGGTTGTCGTCCAGCACATAGGGTGCGGGTGGCGTGATCGCGGGACTCGCCGTGCGCACCCGCTTGGGCCCGAACGAGCCGATCATCAGGAACACGCTGCCCGCACCCGGTCCGCCGTTAAAAAGAAACGTGACGGGGCGCATCGACGGCGCTTTGGTGGCGACCGTGTAGGCGATATAGAAGACGCTCGCATTGGCCTGGCCGTTTTTGTCACGCAGCAGCAGGTTGCCGGCGGTTGCCGTGTAGTCGAGCTTGCGGCTGTCGAGCCGGATCGAATGCTGCGTCACGGCAGCGCTTTCCGGCGGCACGGGGATCGCCGGGGTGTCGGGTTTGGCGATGTGCTGCGGGTTGTCCTGCGTCTCGTTCTGGGCGGCCACGAAAGCCCGCGGCGAGTGGCCGGTACGCGCTGGATCGGCGTGCGGCTCCTTGACGGGCTTGCCGTTCGCATCGACGGTCTGGCCGGCAGTCTCTGCCTGAGCGCCGGATAAGCCGGATAAGCCGGGTACGCTGGGCACGTTCACCGAGCTGGCCGGCGATGTGGCCGTTTCCGTGCTGGCAGTCGCAGCGGATGAGTCGTCCAGTTCGGCCGCCGCGCACATCTGGCTGAACGTGGCGATCACGGCGAGGACCAGGGCCATCGCCACCAGTGCGGCCGCCACGGATCCTGCCATCAGTGATCGGCGCAACGAGAAGTAGATGCGAATGGCCATGGGGTTTCCGGCTGCGAGTCGATAGGCGTCGATGTCCCGATTGTCCAGCTTAAGACGAATCAGGCGACCGATTCTTGACGCAAGTATCGAAGACGTCAACCGGAGACTGGCTCTAATACGCACCTCTCCCACATCGCATCGTTTCACGGAGGAAAACGAAAGCAACACGAAATACTTAAACAAGCTGTTCCGCTATTCGCGATGCCGCGGGGGCATCGCCTGGCGTTCACGGTTTGAGCAGCTTTCCCCGTTCCTTGCCTACGCTGTCGCGCGCACCGGCAATCCGCCGACGAACGCGGCAATCCGTTCGCACGCGTCGATCAGGCTTGCCTCGTCGACCACGAAACCCAGCCGTACAAAACCATTCGCGGTTTCGCCGAAGGCGCTTGCGTCGAGCAGCGACACGCCTTGTGCGCGAAACAGCTGCCAGGTGAAATCGACCGTGTCGAGGCCCGTGCCGCTGACGTCGACCATCATGAACATGCCTGCTTCCGGCAACAGGCAACGCAAGCCCGGCACGCGGTGCAAACGCTCGAACACGACGTCGCGGCGGCGCCGGTAAATCTCGCGCATCTCGGCCACGATCGGCGCCTTGTTCTGCAGGGCCGTCAATGCAGCCTGCTGGATGAAACCTGGCAAGCCATACAGCATCGCCAGCGCGAGCCGCCCCATATGCTCGATCAGCGTGGCAGGCCCGATCGCCCAGCCCACACGCCAGCCCGCCATCGCATGCGATTTCGACAGGCTGCCGAGCGTCACCGTGCGCTCCGCCATGCCCGGCAACGCGGCGATGCTCACGTGCTCACGCTCGAACGTGAGATCCGCATAGACCTCGTCGGAGAGCACCCACAGATCGTGCTCGCACGCGATTCGCGCGATGCGTTCCAGATCGGCGCGCGGCATCACCACGCCGGTCGGATTGCAGGGTGTAGCAAAGAAAATAGCCTGGGTGCGCGGCGTGACGGCCGCCTCGAGCGCATCACAGTCGAGGTGAAACGCCCGCGCCGGATCGACCGGCACCGGTACGAGGGTGGCGCCCGCGGCGCGCACGCAGGCCTCGTACGTGAGATACATCGGCTCCGGAACGATCACCTCGTCACCCGCTTCCAGCAGGCACAGCGAGGTCGCGAACACACCGTTCTGCGCCCCCGCCGTCAGGATCACATTGGCCGCGCTTACGGCGCAACCGGTGGTGCGCGCATGGTCCTCGGCAATCGCCGCCCGCACCGGCTCACGCCCGGACACGGCGCTGTAATGCGTATCGCCGCCACGCAACGCCTCGATCGCCCGCTCGACGATCGGCGCCGGCGTCGCAAAGTCGGGGTCGCCGACGCTCAGCACGATCACGTCTTCGCCATTGGCGAGCGCCTGCTGGGCGACACGATGGATTTCCCACGCCGACGTACGCCTGCCTTGCAAACGTTCAACCAGATTCGAATACTTCATGGAACTCACCCCGTTTCGACTTGAGCCGCCAATGTAATGGGGCGCGTGCGAAACGTCCAGATACGAAAAAGCGCCACGCGAGCACTGACTCTTGCGTGGCGCTTTGCCGAAGCCCTGGCCCCAAAGGGCAATGCGTTTAAACCTGGCGGCGCAATTCCGCCGGCGGCACTTTCATCAAATGACGATATTTCGCCACGGTGCGTCGTGCCACCAGCACGCCCTGATCCGCGAGCATCCTGGCGAGTGTCACGTCCGACAGCGGATCGTGCGTGTTCTCGGCGGCGATCATTTCCTTGAGCAGCGCGCGCACGGCCGCGGCCGAACAGGTGCCGCCGCTTTCCGTGCCGAGTTCACGCGGGAAGAAGTGCTTGAACTCGAAAATACCGCGCGGCGTGGCCATATATTTGTTGCCGGTCGCACGCGAGATGGTGGACTCGTGCAGGCCGAGCTCCTCGGCCACATCGCGCAGCACCATCGGCTTGAGCGCGATTTCACCGTACTGGAAGAAGGCTCGTTGATGCGCGACGATGCACTCGGCCACGCGTTGAATCGTATCGAAGCGCTGCTGCGCATTGCGGATCAACCAGCGCGCTTCCTGTAATTGCTGCGCGAGCGGCGAGCGGCTTGCACCGGCCGACTGCGCGAACAGCTCGGCATACATGCGATGGATGCGGGCGCGCGGCTGCACCGCCGGGTTGATCGTCACCGCCCATTTGTTGCGCACCTGACGCACGATCACGTCCGGCACCACGTAGTTGTCTTCGGTACGGCCGTAGTTGTTGCCCGGCTTCGGATCGAGCTTGCGCACCAGCGCGCAGGCCACCCGCAGTTCCTCGGCACTGCAGCCGATCTGCTTTTGCAGTTCAGCCTGTTCGCGGCGCGCGAGGCGTTCCAGATGATGGTCGACGATTTGCCGCGCCACATCGCGTCCCGGCGTGTCAGCGGGCAAGGCATTGACTTGCAGCGACAGACACTCGGACAGCGAGCGGGCGCCGAGACCGGGACGATCGAGCGATTGCACGAGCCGCAGCGCCACCAGCAATTCTTCTTCGGTCAGTTCGGGTTCGAGATCGACGCTATCCGCGAGCTCCGAGAGTTCCTGACGCAGATAGCCGTCGTCGTCGAGCGCCTCGATGATAAAGCGGGCTACCGCGCGGTCACGGTCGTCGAGTCGATACAGACGCAGCGAGTCGTGCAACTGCTCGCGCAAAGTCGGTTGGGAACGCGCCCATTCAGCGGGATCGCTACTGTCGGAGTCGCCGTTCTGGCGCGTCGAACTGCGGCTGCTGTAGTCGCCGGAAAAGTCGCCGGGTATGTCGTCCTGCCCTGCGCTTTCCATCGTGTCGCCGCTGCTGTTGTCAACCGGTGACGATTCGGGTTCGGCCGTGGCGACCGTGTCCGTGGCGGGCGTCGCGCCGGCGTCTTCGCCAGGCGTTGCGGTGGCGAGCGCGACGTCTTCCGTGTCTGTCGAGTCGTACTCGAGGAACGGATTGGTGTCGAGCGCGGTGCGCAGCTCCTGCTGGAACTCCAGAGACGACAACTGCAACAGACGCACCGATTGCTGCAGACGCGGCGTGAGTGCGAGGGACTGCCTTGCGCGTAGTTCAATTGACGGCATTGTAGTGAGGTCCCGTTGATAGCTGAGAAAAAGGTTATGGCCTCAGCAGAGCAACTGTCATACCAGCGCGTCCAACACCCTGTTTTTTCTAAGTTTTGCCTTTTCAGGCCCGCCAATTGCGCAGGCGGCGAGCGCCATTTTTACAAGGACCCGGCAATTTCCGGTCGCGGGCCTTGCGGACCGCCAGAAGGCGCGCCGGACGTGCCGGCCCCTCTATTCCTCAGCCTAAAGGCATGTGCCGCAACGGCTTTTCCCGGCATCGGACATTCGTGCGGCGTACCGGGCACACACCTTGCGGATCAACACGGTGTGGACGGACGTGGGTCTTTGCACGCGATTCGATCGCCAGGCAACGCGATTAGCAACGCAAACGAAACGCGTGCTCAGGCCGTCGTCCGGTGTCGATAACGGGCCCTGACGGAACCGTAGCGGCAACGACCCCACGCGAGTCATCAACGGTTTCGACCGCGATCGACCGCAGGTAACAAGACCGCATTTTTCATCAACACCCGAAGGAGAAACCATGAAGACCATCCAACTTCTGAAGACCGCAGGCAGCATCGCATGTGTCGCATTCACACTGAACGCCTCGGCGCAGACCAGCAGCTCGGCCCCGTCGGCAGCATCGGAAACCATCGGCCAGCACGTCGACGACGGCACGATCACCACCAAGGCCAAGGCCGAACTGCTCAGCGCGAAGAACGTCAAATCGACCCACATCCACGTGAAGACCCGCAAGGGCGTCGTGTGGCTCACGGGCTCGGTGCCGTCGGCTGACGACAAGGCCGCAGCAGGAGAAGTCGTGAAAGGCGTCGATGGCGTCTCGAGCGTGAAGAACCACCTGAAGGTCGCGGCGGATTAAGAGCGGGAGATCGGGTAGAAGGGAGTCGGCGTAGGTCGGATCCTTTCGCCCTTTTTCGCCGCTTGAACGAGGTACGGCAAACGAAAAGCCGTCCGCATTGCGGACGGCTTTTTCCTGAGCGGCTGCTTTCGTCGATGCACGGGTGAACTAGTGCATCACGCCATACAGCTTCACCGCTGTTCCGCTTCAGGAAACCGGCGCCCATAAGAACGCCGGTCACCTACCCGCAATTAACGCTTGGCCGCAGCGTATTGATCGCGCAAATCACGCACGCGGTCATGGTTTTGCAGTACGCCCTGGTACTGACGCTCGACGATAGCCCGCACGTCCAGCGGCAAATCCTTTTCGAGCGCGTCGTGGTAACGCTTCTTCGCGACGTCTTCGCCCTTTTCGCATTCGGCGAGAATGGCGTGGTCACTGCGATCCGTCACGGCCGACTTGACGTCGACCCAGCCACGATGCAGCGCACCACTCATGCTGCCGCCTGTTTCAGGCTTGCCGCCCAGCGCTTGCACCGCATCCTGCAATTCACGCGCACCGCGCGTGCAGTCTTCCGCACGCGATAGAAACAGCGTTTTCAGCTGCGCTTCATGCGCGTCTTCTGCTGCCTTGCGAAAGCCCTTCTCGCCATCCTTCGACGTTTCGACCAGATCGTTCAGCACGGAAACAACGTTCGTAGCCATTCAATACCTCCAGGGGTTTCGTTAATCGTGGAATCCGCCGCTACGCACTGCCATGTAGCCACGGGGTTCATAGGTCTATGCGCATGAGCCGTGCCCGACGCGCCCGGTCGTCGATAGCCTGTCTGATGGCGGTGGCAAACATCGATACGCGCTGGCAAACTTGCCCGCGCACGTAAATGTTGCGCGGCCAGGCGCCCCCTCTCGACCGGAGAAAGCCGCCCAGCGGACTTCTGGCGGATGGCTCGCGGGGAGTCCTGTTTGCAATGCAAAACGGCCCCACATACGTCGGGCCGTTTCGCCGTCTACCACGCCCCCACTCAAACGGAGGCGATCACCTCACTCAAGTGACATAAGGTCTCCTTACATCGTTGAATCGCGTTTTGCGGACCCTGCCGCCGCACGGCATCGCGCTGAAAAATACGCGCGGGCGGCCGGCATGCGCCCGGACTACGCGGTGGTTCCGCGATCGGGTTCCATGCCTTCCACTCTGAACAGTCCACTATGCAACACGACGCCATCGCCACCGTTCTGGTCGAGCGCTTCCGCGCAAACCGAGCGGATGCGATTGCGCCCTTTGCGGAAAGCGGCCATCAGGGTGGGTTCGAGCGCGGAGTCGGCGCCGAAATGATCTTCCAGCGCCTCAGCCGTGATCACGCACACAACCGCTTCGCCGTCGACGCGCGCCATGAAACGCACCGTCAGATTCGCTCCGTCGAAGGCCGGTTCATCGTCGGGAAAAGTGATGTGCATAAGGGAATCCTCATAGGCCGGCCGTGGCAGGATCGCGTTCATGACGAATCCTTCATTGATCCGGCAAGTTGCTGCGCCATCGCGAGGTGACGCCGGATGGTCGGCAGCGCGTGCGCGGCGGCCGCCTTCAGTTGCGAATCGGTGCCGCTCTGGCTCTCCTGCTGGAACAGGTCGACCGCTCGTTGATGCGCCTCCACCCCGATCTGCTCGACATAGGCCTGATCGAATTCGCGGCCCTTGAGCGTCTGCAGTTTGCCGACCAGCGCCGAATCGGCGGACGGCGCCGTGGCAAGCCCCTTCTTCGCGACGAGTGCGGCCATGCCGTGCGAGAGTTTCGTATGGTCAGCGATCATTTGCTGCGCGAATTTCCTGACGTGCGGATCGCTCGAATTCTTGAGCGCGATTTTGCTTGCCGCGATTTCGGTGGCGTCGGACTGTGAGGCGTCCTGCACGAATTGCTGGTCCGCCGGCGAGAGCTTCGTGCCGCTCATCGGCGCATCGCTCGCGGGGGCGTCACTGGCTTGTGCGTACACAGCCCCGATCGACGCCGCGCCGAGCCCCAGCGCAACCGTCATCACTTGTATGGAATACCGGAATTTCATGCATTTTCTCCCTGGTCGACCTATCCACCGAAGCGAGCTCAGCGACGAGGCGCTGTATTTCAAAACCGCTTCTGCACACCTCTTCCCTGCCCCTCTGTTACGTCCTTAGCCAGCAAAAGACGTGCCTGTGCCTAATCACGGCCCTGGAGACCGTGAGGATCGTCGCCGAGGCGGTCGTCATCGCCGGCCAGCGGATCGACGATGCGGTTTCTCCGGTACCCAGACTGCGTGTTCGCAAGGACTGTTCCGCTTGTGCGTCACGCAGCACTCAGTACGCCGTAGTACGAGGTGATACGCGGTCGCTACGCCAGGCACTGGGCATCTCCTTTGCGTGCACAGGCAGGCATTGGCGCAACCCGCGCGCTGCCTGAAACTTCTACCCGCGACGATGGCTGCCACGACCACTCCGATCCGACGTCAACCCGACCGCGCTGACGGCAGCGCGCGACCCGCTCCCGCAGTCATGCCGCCGGGCTTGCGTCACGCTGACGACACCAAACCCGGCTACACCCGCAAGCGTGAAAAAGACGCGTTCGTCTACGTCGATCTGAGCGGCAAGCGCATCGACGACGAAGATGAAATCAAACGCATCAATGCGCTCGCCATCCCGCCCGCTTACGAAGAAGTCTGGATCTGTCCCGACGCGCGTGGCCATATCCAGGCGACGGGCCGCGACGCACGCGGCCGCAAGCAATACCGGTATCACCCGCGCTGGCGCGAGACACGCGACGCCGACAAATACGAACGCATGGCCGAGTTCGGCCGCGCGTTACCGAAAATCCGCGCGCGCGTCGCACGCGACCTGAAACTGCCGGGCATGCCATGCGACAAGGTCATCGCCGCGATCGTGCAGCTGCTCGACACGACGCTGATTCGCATCGGGAGCACGGAATACGCGCGCGAGAACCAGTCGTACGGTTTGACGACGCTGCGCAAAAAGCATGTGAGGATCGAAGCGGGCCAGTTGCGCTTCAGGTTTCGCGGCAAGAGCGGCATCGAGCACGACGTGACCGTGGACAATCCGCGCATCAAACGCATCGTGCGCCGCTGCGCCGAACTGCCGGGGCACGACCTGTTCCAGTATCTCGACGAAGACGGCACACGCCGCACGGTCGGTTCGGCCGACATCAACGACTACCTGCGCCGCGCGAGCGATGCCGACTTCACCGCGAAGGACTATCGAACGTGGGCCGGCAGCGTCTATGCATTGGCCGCGCTACGGCGGCTGATGTGCAGCAGCGCAACGGAGGCGCGTCGCCATATCGTTGCGACCGTCAAAGATGTGGCGGCGTTATTGCGCAATACGCCCGCGGTTTGCCGGCGCTGCTACATCCACCCGGCGGTGATCAGCGCGTTCGAGGCGGACGAACTGCAGAGCTTGCCACCCGGCCACGCGCGCCGTGGACTTAGAGTAGACGAAGTGGCATTTGCCGCACTGCTCGCCCACGCCGAGAAACGTGCGGCGAAGCTGGCACGTACGGCCGGCGCCAAGGGCCGCAAGATGCGGGAGACGGCGGTGACTGACAGCGTCAACGGCTCGCTGACCAGCCTGCTGAAAAAGTCACGCGTGGCGCGCAAAGTCGCGGCGAAAGCCAACGCCAAGCAGGCGGCTCGCTAAGCAAAACTGGCGGCGTAGAAAGAGACTGGACTGGCGGAAATCGCCGCCTCAGATCCATCTGGACGTGGAATCCTGGGGCAACAATCCGCTCTCCCGTAGTGCAGATGCACGCGCTATTGCCTGGATCTCCGACCTGACTTACTGACTCGCGCCGGAGGCCCCTGCGGCCGCAGCCGCCGCGCCGCTGCTCGTATCGGCAGTGCTGCCGGTAGCCGCGTTGCCGTTCATCACGCCGCTACTGGCCAGCGCGGCACTGGCGGCAGTGGACGTATCCGCGCTGTCGCTACCGGACCGTTTGCAGCCTGCGGCCGCGGTCAATAACACCACCGCCGCCACGATCAGCGCCTGCTTGCCTGCGCTCTGTCTGGATAACTGTTTCATCACGCCTCCCTCATCGGTCGGGTGAATCCCTGCCCCTCCGACATCGCGACCAATGCCGACACCAGCAATGCCTTTGAATATTTCATTGAAATCTCCCTAAGTGGATGGGCGGCGTTTGCCGCGTGCAGCGCGAGGTTGTCCAATCCGTTCTGCCGCTCGATTCGGACTTCGAAGTTGCCGCTCGAACCGGGCGCGGGGACTCATGCTGTTGGCGAAGGGCGCAGCAAGGGCTATGCCGCGCGACGCATTCATGACCGGGCGGAGCGTCGCAAGCGGCTCCATCGCACGTTTTCAGTTCTCCTCGTCGATACAGACGAAATTATTTCAAACGTTTCAGCATCCTTTACGTGCCGTTTGGACGCGTCGGTGGGCACATTGTCTGAACGAAGAAGCCCGCGCTACACAAGTACCGCCCATGCAGCGGTGCTGAAATCCGGAGGAACGCCGGTTGCTCAGTTCTCCGTACATCGAACCGGGCATACCGCGAAAGCGGCAGCCGGCGCGTTTCGCTTTGAGTAAGCGATTCACCGGGCAAATGACCCGACAAGCGAATATCCAAGCTGGCAAGCGAAGTCATCGCGAGCACGAGGGATAAGGAGGCAAAAGCATCGCCACCAGAAAAGCCGCCGGCAAATCGAAACATCCGGCGAAACACCCGGTCGCGCGCGGCAAGTCAGGGCGTCCACCGCGTCAGCGACATGCACACGCACATGCCGCGCATCGCGCGAAAGCCACCGGCCAAAGCAGCACGAAGGGTCCGAAAAAGTGGTCGCATCACGTGATGAAAACCAGCGATGCGATGGATATCGAACACGATATTTTCAGAACCGGCAGCGCTGAATCGATCGCGAAATCGCTGAAGCAGTCTTCGACTCACAGCCGCCGCCGCAAGGGCACGCCATTCCAGTCGGCGATGTCGATGTTGAACTTCTATATCAATCGCGCCGGCAGGAATCTGCCGAAGACGCGTCGCGACACCTTGCAGCAGGCCAAACGCAAACTGCGTGAAGCGTTCGGACGCGCGCCTTGATGAGGCGAGTTCGTTGACGCATTCGCGCGAGCGCCCTCACCCGGCTACGCATGCGTCGTTCGCATGCGGGGCCCAACCGGAAGCTCATGCACGAAACACTGTGGTTTCTCATTGTCGGCGCCGTGCTCGTTTTTATGGGCGTGGCAGCGACGACGCTGCGGCGGCTGCCCGTAAGCGCCGCCATGTTCTACCTCGCCATCGGCTACGCGCTCGGGCCGGCTGGCATCGACCTGTTGCGCCTCGATATCGTCGCCGATGCGCATCTGCTGCGAACCATCACCGAGGTCGCGCTGCTGGTCTCGCTGTTCGCCATCGGCCTGCGTTTACGGCTCGGCGTGCTCGAGAAACTCTGGACCGTGCCGCTGCGTCTCGGCTTCCTCGCCATGCTGGCGACCATTCCGCTGCTTACGCTGTTCGGCGTGTCCGTATTGCATCTTGGCTGGGGGCCGGCCCTGCTGCTCGCGGCGATCCTCGCGCCAACCGATCCGGTGCTGGCCCACGACGTCCAGGTCCACAATCCGGGCGATCACGACCTCCTGCGCTTCGCGCTCTCCGGCGAAGGCGGCCTGAACGACGGCATCGCGCTCCCCTTCGCCGTGCTCGGACTTGCGATATGCGCGGCGCCCGCCGCTCGAGTCGGCGACCTTCTGACGTTCAGGCTCGCGGGCGGCATCGTCTGGGGCGTGGCCGGCGCAATCGCGATCGGCGGCCTGCTCGGCTGGGTCACGACGCATGCGGTTGCCTGGTTGCGGACGCGCCATGCGCAGGCGCTCGGTCTCGAGGGCTTCTTCGCGCTCGGCCTGATCGAACTCTCGTTCGGCGCCGCGCAACTCGTGCACACATACGGCTTTCTGGCGGTGTTCGCCGCGGGCGTCGCGATGCGCCGCGTCGAGCATCGCGCGAGCGGTGGCGTTTCAGCTCGCCAGGCGATCGGCAAGGTCGATTCCGAAGACGTCGAAGCGACCGCGGCAAACCCGAGCAAGGCGCATGCGTACATGACCGAGTCGGTGATGGGTTTCACGATCGAACTTGAACGCATCGCCGAGGTGGCGGTGATGGCGATGGTCGGCAATGTGCTCGCCACGCTCCAGGTCCCGCTTTTCACGTGGCAGACGGTTGCGCTCACGGTTACGCTGTTCGTGCTCGTACGGCCGGTATCGGTGGAGTTGTCACTGCTGGGGTCGAGCGCGACGTCCGCGCAGCGGCGTTTGATGAGCTGGTTCGGCATCCGCGGCATCGGCTCGTTTTACTATCTGGCGTACGCACTCGAACACGGCGCGGCGTCCGCCGTCGTGCCACTGGTGCCGCTCGCGCTGGCGGTCGTAGCAGCTTCAGTCGTGATTCACGGTGTCTCGGCCACGCCTCTGATGAACTGGTATCACAGGCTGCGCAGCAGCGAAAAGTAAGCTGCCCGAGCCGATGTCCGTTCGTGCCGGCCGGTCCTTATCCGTTCGATCGTCAATTGGAGTCGCTAGAATACGAGTCCTTCATGCTGCAACAGGCTCCGCCCATTCAATGACCGCTCCCGACGAATCAAGACGCGCAGCGCGGACGAGCGCCGCCAACTCCCTGTTTGCTTTTCTCAAAGCGCTGCCGCTGGGCGACCGGCTGGCCGAAGGCGGCGTGATGGCCGCGCAGGCGGTGGCCGGCGCAAGCCTCGCCTTCGTGATCGGCCGCTGGCTGCATACGGAACAAGCCTTCTGGGCCGCGATTACGGCAATTGCGGTCAGCCAGCACAGTTATATCGACACCCGCAATCTCTCACGCGATCAGTTCATCGGCGCGATGGTCGGGGCCGTTTGCGGCCTCGTCGGCGCCACGCTTGGCGGTGGCAATCTCGCGGCTTATGCGGCCACCGTTGCCGTGGCCATCGTGATTTGCTGGGTGGTCAACGTGGGCAGCGCCGCGCGTCTGGGCGGCATTACGGCGACTATCATGCTGCTGGTGCCGGGCGTCGGTTCGCCGTGGGACAAGGCCTTGCTGCGCCTCGGCGAAGTCACGTTAGGCACGGTTTGCGCACTGCTGGTGACCTTGATCATGTCGAGGATTGAAAAGCGCTGGTTCGGCAGACCCGACAAAGCCTAGCCGGATTTCTGATCGTTCTCTTGCGGTTGACGCCGGTAACGTCCCGGCGGCATGCCGACGCTCTGCTGAAACGCCTTGCCGAAGGCGGCTTCCGATTGATACCCCACGGCTTCGCCGATCTCCGCGGCGCTGCGCTGCGTGCGTAGCAGCAGATCGCACGCGATCGTCATGCGGATCCGCGTGAGGAAGTCCATCACCGTCATGCCCGCACGCTCGTTGAAGTGGCGCGCGTAAGTCGCGCGGGACATCGCCGCGAGTTCGCCGAGCTCGGCGATCGTCCACGCCCGCTCGGGGGCGCTCAGCATGCCCTGTACAGACGCACCCAGACGCGCATCGGCCACCAGCGCCAGCACGCCTGAGCCCGATGCATTGCGATGGCCATGCACACGCAAGGCCATCGCGAAGAGTGCGTGGCTCAATGCGGTGACGATAGCAAGCGCGCCGGGCAGACGTTGCTCGGCTTCGGCTCGCATCAATGCAATCACCGTCTGCAACGCGCCGAGCGTTTGCACGCCGCCGAGCGACACATGAAACGGGTCCGGCAGCGCGTCGAGCAGCAACGCGGAAGACCCGGGCGCGTAGACGAACCGCCCGCATAGAAGATCGAGATCGGCGCCGGCGTCGCGGCCGTCATTGCGGCGCAACGGCAGCATTCCGTCATGACTCAACGTTAGCGGCGCGGTGGCAGCCGCCCGCCCGGTATCGCGCACCCGATGCGCCGCGCCACGCGGGAACAGCATGAAATCTCCCGCCTGCAGCGCAACCTGCGCGCCACTCGCAGTCTCGACGACGCACGCCCCATCGAGCACCAGATGAAACGGTGCAATACCCGCCTCCATCGGCGCGTGATCGATGTCGAAGCCGCCCGCGAGCAGGCAACGCAGGTCGAGGCTGGCTTGCGGCCGGGCGAGGTCGATCAGTCGGCTGAGCGTATCCATGAGACGGTCGCGCTAAAAGTTGAGCGAATCGAGTATTCAGGATATCGCGGCACAGCGCAATACTTTGCCTAACGACACCGGCACCCGCCGGGGTGTAGCAAACAAAGGAGCACTGTCATGTTGAACTGGATCGATTACCGCAAGGAACTGTTCGGCCGCATCGGCGAGATCGCCAAACTGTCGCCGGATACAGTGAAGGCCTATCAAACGATGTCGAGCGCGGGCCAGAAGGCCGACCTTCTCGGCGCGAAGACGCGCGAACTGATTTCGCTCGCAGTGGCCGTGACCTTGCGATGCGATGGCTGTATCACCGTGCACACGGCCGAAGCGCTGAAACACGGCGCGACACGTGAAGAGATCGCCGAAGCACTCGGCGTGGCGGTTGCCATGAACGCGGGCGCCACCATGGTGTACTCGGCACGCACGATGGACGCCGTCGCCGCTTATCAGGCGGACAGCAAGCCGGCAGCGTGAGGCACGCGGTGTAGCGATGTGATGGCACGCCGCTACACCAACTACACCACTCACCCACGACCTGTCCGGCGTGCAACGCGAGTAGCGCACGCCGCGGTTTCCATCTGGCGTTACGCCGGATGACGCGCCTCTTCAATCTGCTTGCGGCGCACCTCGCCCTGACGTTCCAGCATCCAGCCCGGGTACTCGGCCGGCAACATGCTGACCTGATCGAGCTTCGCAAGCTCGTCGGCGGTCAACGTGACGCCGGTGGCGGCGATGTTGTCGTCGAGTTGCTCGATTTTCTTCGCCCCGACGATCACCGAGCTCACCACGCGCTGATGCAGCAGCCACGCAAGCGCGATCTGCGCCACCGACACTTTCTTCGCTTCCGCGATATCGCGCATCACGTCGATACAGTCATAAGCGCGCTCGCGATTGACCGGCGGAAAATCGAATGTCGTGCGACGGCTGCCTGCTTCGCCCTGCTGCTCACGCCCATATTTGCCGCTTAGCAAGCCGCCCGCGAGCGGACTCCACACCATCAGTCCAAGCCCTTCGCTGTGCAGCATCGGCACGAGTTCGCGTTCGAGGTCGCGGCCCGCCAGCGTGTAATACGCCTGTAGCGATTCAAAGCGCGCGAGGCCTAGGCGCTCCGCAATGCCCAGCGCCTTCGCGATCTGCCACGCGGCCCAGTTCGACACGCCGACATAGCGCACATGGCCATGCTGAACCAGCGTATCGAGCGCGCGCACGGTTTCTTCGATTGGCGTGGCCGGATCGAAACCGTGGATCTGATACAGGTCGACGTGATCGAGTTGCAGGCGCTTCAGACTCGCCTTGATCCCGTCGATGATGTGATAGCGGGAAGCTCCGCGCGCGTTTGGAAACTCGGCCGTCTGACCGAATACTTTGGTTGCGACCACAACCTTGTCGCGCGGCACTTTCAGGTTCTTCAACGCCTGACCCGTGATCTGTTCGGACAGGCCATCGGCATAGACGTCGGCCGTGTCGATGAAATTGATGCCCGCATCGAGCGCCCGGCCGACCAGCCGCTCCGCGTCCCCCTGCTGCAGATCGCCGATCTGCTTCCAGATGCCCTCGCCACCGCCGAAGGTCATCGTGCCCAGGCACAGCTCTGAAACAAACACACCGGTACGGCCTAACTGGTTGTATCGCATCGTCGAGACTCCATCGTGGATTCGTGGATCGGTGAGCCGTACAGAGTACTGCACCTGGCAAATTTCGACAGGACCCGGCGTGAGTCCTGGTCAGCCAGCCGGCGAACGGATGTTTCAAACCACTTACGGTTCGGGCAGTAGTTACCGCAGCTTTTTTCCGGTCCGGAAAAATTTCCTTCCCCTGCCAGGAGCGAGGCGCCATGCGGGTCTCCGCCAAACGTCGGCGATGCGCAACATATTCGTAATGTTATGCCGGGGCCATTTGGAAAGTTTCGGTAAGGCGTGTATAAGTCGGACCATTCCGCTCGTATGGTGCAGTGCCTTAATAAGGACCGTGCGTATGAAGAAGAAGAAAACGTTTGGAATCGGCCTCGGCAGCGTCGTGCTGCTCTCAAAGGCATTCACCCCTTCAGCGATGGCCGCGTGCAGCAATACCGCACCGCCGAGCAACACGACAGTCACCTGCACGGGTAGCGGCCTCGCCGCCGTCGTTGCACAAACCGGCAGCACCGGTGTGACGATCAATGCCGATAGCACCGCCTCGGGCAGCTTCGTGCACAGCACCAATGCAGTTGTGTTCAGCGTCGACACCAACAGCACGATCAATAGCAGCGGCAACTTGTCACTGACAGGCGGTGGCGGCACGGGCACCGCACGCGGCGCGGTGTTGCTCGGCGTGGGCAACGGCAATCAGATCACCAACGCGAGCGGCGCGGTCATCACCACAAGCGGCGCCTTCAACGACGGCATGGCCGCCAACGGCAGCGGCAACACGCTGATCAATCGCGGCTCGATCACCACCAGCGGCCCCAACGCTTACGGCATGACGGCCGCGTGGGGACAAACGAACGTCGGCCAGTTGAACAACACGTTGATCAACAGCGGCAGCGTGACGACCTCGGGCAGCAACGCGCGCGCGGCATCGATTCTGGGCGGCAGCGGCACCATCAACAACAGCGGCACGTTGACTACCACGGGCGCGGCCAGCCCAACCGCTTATCTGCAAGGCAATAACGACCAGCTGATCAACAGCGGCACGATCAGCACGAGCGGCAGCGGCTCGGATGCGGTGTTTTCCAACACCGCGGGATCGAGCTTCGTGGCGACGATCCAGAACCTCGCGGGCGGCAGCATCATCAGTCAGAACGGCTCCGGCATCCGCACGCTCAACGGCAACAGCACCATCATCAATGCGGGGCTCGTGCAGAGCGGCATCGGCACGGCCATCACGATGGGCAACGGCAACGATTCGCTGATTCTGCAAACCGGTTCGGTGATCAACGGCACAGCCGACGGTGGTGCGGGATCGAATACGGTGACCTTGCAAGGCTCAGGTACGGCGTCGAATGCGTTTACCAACTTTCAGACCTTGCTGATGCAAGGCACGCTGTGGAACTGGACCGGTAGCGGGACCTTCACGCTCGCGCATGTGCAAACCGGCACGCTCAATCTCACCGGCACGTTGGGCGCGAGCGCAACGGCGCTCGTCGATAGCGGCGCGACCTTGCAGGCGAACGCGCAGAACCTGCCCTCCAACGTGACCGACAATGGACTCGTGCGGTTTGCCCAGGACAGCGCGGGCACCTACACGGGATCGATTAGCGGCACAGGCGCAGTCGACAAAACCGGTGCCGGCGTGTTGACGCTTGCACCGGCTGCGGCGAGCGGCAACACCTACTCGGGTGGCACGACGATCGATCAAGGCACGATCGCAATCGGTGCGGACAACGCGCTCGGCGCGAACACGGGCGGCCTCACGTTCAACACCGGCACGCTGCAATTGACGACGAGCTTCGACCTCGCCAGCACGCGTGCCATCACGTTGGCAGCAGGCGGCGGCACGATCGACACGCAATCGTTCAATACCACGCTCTCCCAGGCGGTAAGCGGAACCGGCGCGTTGACGAAAGCCGGCAGCGGCAGCTTGCTGATGACCGGCGTGAGCACCTATAGCGGCGCAACCACGGTTGCAGCGGGCACGCTCGCGATCGGCGATGCCACCCATGCCAACGCCGCGTTGACGGGCGGCGGCGCCACCACGGTGGCCTCAGGCGCGACGCTCGGCGGCTATGGCAGCGTGACGGGCGCGGTCACGAACAACGGCACGCTTGCGGTGGCGAATGCATTGCCGTCGTTTTCCAGCGAGGGCAACGGCGCGTTCTCGATCAACGGCTCGCTGGTGAATGCCGGACTCGTGCAGATCGGCGGCCCCGCCGCCGGAGGTGTGGGCAACCGGTTGAATGTGACGGGCAACTATGCCGGACAGAACGGCACCATCGGCCTGAACACCGTCGTCGCCGGCGACGGCGCGGCGTCCGATCGCCTCGTGCTGAGCGGCGGAACAGCCACTGGCTCAACGCGCCTGCAAGTCACGAACGTTGGCGGCCAGGGCGCACAAACGATAGCTGACGGCATTCAGGTGATTCAGGCGACCAATGGCGCGACCACCGCCTCGAGCGCTTTTACCCTCGCCGCACCGGTGAAGGCCGGTGCGTATTCCTACTATCTCGCCAAAGGCGGTGTGAGCAACGGCACGACGGACAGCTGGTATCTGCGCAATACGGTTGCGCCGCTGCCGCGCGCGACTGCACCAGGCGAAACGCCGGGCACCCCTGGCGAGCCACCCGTCGCGGCGCTCGGCGTGCCGACTGCGGCCGAGGGCACGCCGCCCTTGCCGCCCGCCGGCTCGGCCGCCACGCCGCTGTATCGCGTCGAAGTGCCGGTCTACGCCGCAGCGCCCGGCGTCGCGCGTGAACTCGGGCTGATGCAGATCGATACGTTTCATGACCGGCAAGGCGATCAGGCTTTGTTGAACGAAAGCGGCAAACTGCCTGCCGCCTGGGGCCGCGTGTGGGGCGGTCATAGCGTGCTGAGCCAGGACGGCGCGGCAAGTCCGCAATTCGACGGCTCCGTGTACGGCATCCAGGCCGGGCAAGATCTTTACGCCGATCGCAGCGCGAGCGGCCAGCGCAATCACTACGGTTTGTTCGTCGGTTTCGCGCGGGCCACCGGCGACGTTGACGGCTTCGCGCTCGGCATGCCCAACCTCGCCGTCGGCCACCTGGCGATCAATGCATACAGCCTCGGCGGCTACTGGACGCATATCGGTCCGAGCGGCTGGTACACGGACGCCGTGCTGATGGGAAGTTCGTTAACTGTCGATCCGGTCTCGCGCGACGGCCTCGCTACGACGACGCACGGCAACGCGGTGACCGGCTCGCTCGAAGGCGGCCTGCCGATTCCGCTCGGCGCCGGGCTCACGCTCGAACCGCAAGCGCAACTCGTCTGGCAGCACCTCTCGCTGTCCGATTTCAACGATGGTGTGTCGAGCGTCGGCTTCAACAGCGGCAATACGTTCGTCGGACGAATCGGCGCGCGCCTGCAAGCTCAGTTCGATGCCTTCGCGATTGCCTGGCGGCCCTATCTGCGCGTCAGCTTCTTACGCGAATTCGGCTCCGACGACAAAGTCACCTTCGGCGGCGCGACCGTGATTCCGGGCACCGTCGGGCAAACCGCGGCGCAACTCGGCGCGGGCGTAGTCGGTAAATTCAGCACGTCAGGCAGCGTGTTCGCGACGCTCGGCTGGGTGACGAATCTGGGTGGCGCGCACCAGAGAACGGTGACGGGCGACGCAGGCGTGCGTTGGGTCTGGTAGTTTTGCGCCGTGCTGTGCGGCGGGTGCGGTGGAGGCCGCACCTGCAATTATCGCCGCCTTATTTCGCGCGATAGCCGCCACCCAGGCATCGGCAAAGCCGCCCAAAACCTGCCAGACTGATCGTTGATCCTCGAAACAGGCCGGCGCTTGCCGCCCTCTGGATATGGCACACCGCGTCCCCATCTATGCCAGCATGACTTCGGCCTCGACATCCGCCACCGCCTTGGGCGAACGCTCTGATTCTTCGGGCGTCGATCCGGTATTGCAGACGACTTCAGATGCTGCTTCGGACCACGCATCGGGCCCTTTCACGCGCAGCGCGCTGGATGACTTCCATCCGGCAGTCGCCAGTTGGTTCCTGAAGACCTTCCCCGCCCCCACCGATGCCCAGGCTGCCGCCTGGCCGCAGATTCGCAGCGGGCGCTCGACCCTGGTGGCCGCGCCCACCGGTTCGGGCAAAACCCTCACCGCCTTCCTGTCCGCGCTCGACGAACTCGTCCAGCAAGGCCTCGCCAACGGCGGCGCGTTGCCCGACGAAACCCTGGTGGTCTACGTCTCGCCGTTAAAAGCACTCTCCAACGACATCCGCATCAATCTGCAAGTGCCCTTGCAAGGCATCGCCGCGGAACTCGAGGCGCGCGGCCTGCCGCCGCTCGACATCCGCACCGCCGTGCGCACCGGCGACACCACGCAGCAGGAGCGCAACGCGCTGAAAAAACGCGCGCCGCATATTCTCGTGACCACGCCGGAATCGCTCTACGTCCTGCTCGGCTCGGATTCCGGCCGACGCATGCTGGCGACGGTCCGCACGGTGATCGTCGATGAAATTCACGCGCTTGCCGGCAGCAAACGCGGCAGTCATCTGGCGCTCAGCCTCGAACGGCTCGACGCGTTGTGTCAGCGGCGCCTGCCACGAATCGGCCTGTCAGCGACGCAAAAACCGGTCAGCGCGGTCGCGCGCTTTCTGGTGGGCGGCGCGAGCATCGAAAGCGATATTCCAGCGGACTGCGCGATCATCGACGTGGGTCACATTCGCGAGCGCGATCTCGCGCTGGAGATTCCACCCGTGCCGCTCGAAGCGGTGATGCCCAACGAAGTGTGGGAGCGCGTCTACGACCGCCTCGCCGAACTGATCGCGATGCATCGCACCACGCTGATTTTCGTCAACACTCGCCGCATGGCCGAACGCGCCGCGCGCCATCTGACCGAGCGGCTCGGCAAGGACGTGGTCGCCGCGCACCACGGCAGTCTCGCCAAGGAACATCGCTTCGACGCCGAGCAGCGCCTGAAACGCGGCGAGTTGCGGGTGCTGATCGCGACCGCTTCGCTGGAACTGGGCATCGATATTGGCGACGTCGATCTG
Organism: Burkholderia sp. OK233; assembly: GCF_900230185.1. Lineage (GTDB taxonomy): Bacteria > Pseudomonadota > Gammaproteobacteria > Burkholderiales > Burkholderiaceae > Paraburkholderia. The sequence goes on along the minus strand of NZ_OCSR01000002.1, from coordinate 3,801,106 downwards.
GTCTGCCAGATGGGTTCGCCGCGCGCGATCGCGCCGTTCCTGCAACGCGTGGGACGCTCGGGCCACCATGTCGGCGGCATGCCGAAGGGCCGGCTCTTTCCGGCTTCGCGCGACGATCTGATCGAATGCGCCGCGCTGCTCGATTGTGTGCGGCGTGGCGAACTCGACGCGTTGCGGATTCCGCGCGCGCCGCTCGATGTGCTTGCTCAGCAGATCGTCGCCGAGGTATCGAGCGCCGAATGGGGCGAAGACGCACTGTTCGGGATGCTTCGGCGCGCGGCCCCCTACGCCGGCCTCGAACGCGAGCAATACGACGCCGTGCTGCGCATGCTGGCCGTTGGCTATACGAGCCGTAACGGCCCGCGCGGCGCCTATATCCATCGCGACGTGGTGAGCGGCACATTGCGCGGCCGGCGCGGCGGCAAACTGGTCGCCGTTACTTCAGGTGGCACGATTCCCGAGAACGCCGACTATGCGGTGGTGCTCGAACCGCAGGCGATCAATATCGGCACCGTCAACGAGGATTTCGCCGTCGAGAGTCTGGCCGGCGACGTGTTTCAACTCGGCAATGCGTCGTATCGGATTCTGCGGATCGAGAGCGGCCGCGTGCGGGTCGAGGACGCCCAGGGGCAACCGCCGAATATTCCGTTCTGGCTCGGCGAGGCGCCGGGGCGCAGCGATGAACTGTCGTTCGGCGTCGCGCGCCTGCGTGAGCAGATTGGGCGCCTGCTCGATGGGGACGATCTCATAACGGCGCGCCTCCAACGCGCAATCGACTGGCTCGTCGACACGCTCGGTCTCGACGAAGCCGCCGCGCGGCAAATCGTCGACTATCTCGCCCGTGCACGCGCCGCGCTCAGCGTGCTGCCGACGCAAAACACGCTGGTGATGGAGCGCTTCTTCGACGAATCCGGCGGCACGCAACTCGTGATCCATGCACCCTTCGGCAGTCGCGTGAACCGCGCATGGGGCCTCGCGTTACGCAAGCGTTTTTGCCGGACCTTCAACTTCGAACTGCAAGCCGCCGCCACCGAAGACGCGATCGTCCTCTCGCTGACCGGCAGCCATTCCTTCGTACTCGACGAAGTATGGCGATACCTCCATTCGAATAGTGCCGAGCATCTGCTGGTCCAGGCGCTACTCGACGCGCCACTCTTCGGCGTGCGCTGGCGCTGGAACGCGACCACCTCGCTCGGCCTGCCGCGTTATACCGGCGGGCGCAAGACCCCGCCGCAATTGCAGCGCATGCGTAGCGAAGATCTGCTGGCGAGCGTGTTTCCCGAACAGGCCGCGTGCCTGGAAAACATCGTCGGCGAGAGAGAGCTGCCGCATCATCCGTTAGTGGACCAAACCGTCGACGATTGCCTGCACGACGCGATGGACAGCGAGAGCTGGATTGCCTTGCTGCGCCGTATCGAACAGGGCGAAGTGCAACTGATCGCCCGCGATCTGCCGGCGCCCTCGCCGCTTGCCGCCGAAATCCTCACTGCCAAGCCTTACGCCTATCTAGACGATGCGCCGATCGAAGAGCGCCGCACGCAAGCCGTGCAGAACCGCCGCTGGAGCGATCCGTCCAGCGCCGACGACCTCGGCGCACTCGATGCCGACGCGATCGACAGCGTGCGCGACGAGGCATGGCCGCAGGCACGCACCGCCGACGAGATGCACGAAGCGCTAGCAGGTCTCGCCTGCATCACCGAGTCCGAAGCGCGCCATGTCGAAGGCTGGCCGGCATGGCTCGCGTCGCTTGCCGAATCCGGCCGCGCGACCCGCCTGCGGATCGCTGCCGACGACGCGCTGTGGCTGCCCGCCGAGCGCCTGACCTGTTTCCAGGCGCTCTACCCTGACGCCCGGTTTGAACCCCCGCTCACCGCACCGCAGGGTTACACCGATACCTGGAGCGCCGACGACGCCCTGCTCGACGTGCTGCGCGCCCGGCTGACCGGCTTCGGCCCGCTGCCTGTGCGCGCGATCGCGCAGGCACTCCGGTTGCCCACAACGTCGGTCGAACACACGCTAACGCGCCTCGAAGCGGAAGGCTACATGATGCGCGGCCGCTTCTCGCCGGGCGCAACCGAGGAAGAATGGTGCGAGCGTCATCTGCTTGCGCGGATCCACCGTTACACGGTCAAACGCTTGCGGCGCGAAATCGAGCCCGTGGAACGGCACGACTTCATGCGTTTTCTGTTCGAGTGGCAGCATTTGACGCCGGACACCCGCAGCGAGGGACGCGACGCTTTAGCCGCCGTTCTCGACCAGATGGAAGGTTTTCAGGCCGCGGCGGGCGCATGGGAAGAAGATATTCTGCCGGCGCGCGTGAAGGCGTACGCGAACACTTCGCTCGACGAACTATGCCGTGCCGGCAAGATCGTGTGGACGCGCCTGACCGAGCGGGCACGCGGTGCGACGGGACCGGTGCGCAGCACGCCGATCGTGCTTTTGCCGCGCGCACAGGTATGCGTCTGGCGCGCGCTGATCGATCCGTCGAAACAACCGGAGCTATCCGCGCGCGCGCAGAGCGTCCATGACACGCTAGCGCAGCATGGCGCGATGTTCTTCGACGAATTGCTGACCGAGGTAAGCGGCTTGCGCATGGAACTGGAAAACGCGCTGGGCGAGCTGGTTGCCGCGGGACTCGTGAATTCCGACAGTTTCGCCGGCTTGCGGGCGTTGTTGAAACCCGTCGCCAAACGCAGTGCTTATTCCAGTAGCCGGCGTGTCAGGTCGAGTGCATTGATCGGAGGAATGGACGACGCGGGACGCTGGGCCCTGGTCAGCCGGCGGCCCGTTGTTGCTGCAGCCGAAGCATCGCCGGCGCGCCGTCAGCAGTTCGCCCCCGAAGTACTCGAGCATGTCGCCATGACGTTGCTGCGCCGCTATGGCGTGGTGTTCTGGCGTTTGCTCGAACGTGAGGCCGAGTGGTTGCCGCCGTGGCGGGATCTGTTGCGCGTGTTTCAGCGGCTCGAAGCGCGCGGCGTCATTCGCGGCGGGCGGTTTGTGAATGGCCTCGCCGGCGAACAGTTTGCTTTACCAGAAGCGATTCCGATATTGCGCGAAGTTCGACGGCATGCGAACGATGGTGCTTTTGTGTGTGTTGCAGGAACCGATCCTTTGAATCTTGCCGGTACTTTGCTGGTGGGTGAACGCGTGCCTGCTGTTGCCGGGAATCGGGTTCTGTATCGCGATGGAATCGTTATCGCGACACTGGTTGCGGGGGCTTTCTGGTTTGACCCCACGGTGGAAACGATTCCCGCAGAGCGGGAACACGCCCGAAGCGCGTTGACCCGGCGGTTTTGAGGCAGTCATGAGGTTATTCCGAGGCGTTTCAATGCGGTTTCGAGGCTCCACGCCTGTGCGCGCGCCAAAACAAAAGCCTTAAGACGAAGGCCATCACGACCGTTAATGTTTATAGGCCCGAACGCCGGCCGCTTCGCTACAATGGGGCCAGTCTTTAAGTATGATGAAGACTGTTTGCCGCCACCCCACCTTTATGGTTGGCTCATCGGCACACCGCCCGGGGATCTCATGAACGACGACCAACACGATCAGGTGCTGTTTGCCCAGTTCGGCACAAGCAGCCCTTGCTGGCGTCTGTCGAACGACAGCAATGCGCTGGAACTCACGCCCGTCACCGGTGACGTGCCGGCCAATGTCGCCATTCCGCTGAATCCCCAACAGGCCTCGCAAATCCGCTGCCTCACCGGCATCACCTCGCACCTCGTCCTCGACGTGCGGCTGTTCGGCGAACCGCTGCGCCTGCACCTCGTCGGTAAAAAACTCGCCAGCAATACGTGGGCAGGCACCGCCTCAGCCTATGACGATACGGAATCCGTCGCGCGCGACCTGGTCCACGGTCTTTCTTTCGCCGAACAGGTCGTCTCCGAAGTCAATTCGGTCGTGGTCATCGTCGACAGGCACGGCCGTATACAGCGCTTCAACCGTCTCGCCGAGGAACTCACCGGCGTCAAGGAAGAAGACATCGTCGGCCGCAATGTGTGGGCGCTGTTCATGTCCACCGAGTCCGGCGCGGCGTCGAGCCAGAACATCACGGGTTTCTTCAATCGCGGCGTCTCGTACGAAGTCGAGCGGCGCGTGAAAACCCTTCGCGGCGAACGGCTATTCCTGTTTCGCAACAAGTTCGTTCAGAGCGGCAGCGGTGTCGAAGAACAATTTCTGATCTGCTCGGGCACCGACATCACCGAAGAACGGCTCGCGCAGGAACGGCTCACCGAACTGGCCAACACCGATTCGCTCACCGGCCTCGACAATCGCAACGCGATCCAGGACAAGATCCGTACCGCGATCGAAGCAGCCGCGGGAGGCGAGTCCGTCGGCGTGCTATTCCTCGATCTCGACAACTTCAAGAAGGTCAACGATCACTACGGCCACGTTTTCGGCGACCGGCTGATCCGCGACGTTTCGGCAACCATCAGCACCTGCCTGAACGAAGGCGATGCGCTCGCGCGCCTCGGCGGCGACGAGTTCATCGTGCTCGCCGCCAAAGGCACCGCCCACGACCTCGAAGTCACCGCACAGCGCATTCTCGAACGCATGCGCACGCCGTTCAGCCTGGGGCTTGTCGAGGTCTACACCGGCTGCTCGATCGGCATTGCGCGGTTTCCGGAACACGGCCACGACCTCGAATCGCTGATCCGTTCGGCGGATACGGCGATGTACGTTGCCAAAGATGAAGGCAAGCGCACCTATCGCGTGTTCTCGCCCGAGATGAACCGCAAGGTCGCCGAGTACATGTGGCTCGACACCAACCTGCGGCGGGGTCTCGAAGAGGGCCAGTTGACGCTGCACTATCAACCCAAGCTCGTGCTCGCCACCGGCGTGGTGCAGGGCGCGGAAGCGCTGGTACGCTGGAACTCGCCCGAGCGCGGGCAGATCATGCCGGCCGAGTTCATCCGCTATGCGGAGGAATCCGGACTGATCGGCGTGCTCGGCCGCTGGGTCATGGAAACGGCCGCGAAGCAGGCGGCCAAATGGAAGGCGGACGGCTACAACCTGCGCATCGCGATCAATGTGTCGGCGCGGCAACTCGTGGACACCGCCGTGGTCCGGCATTTCAGCGAAGCGCTGCAGCGCGCGAATCTCGATCCGTGTCTGATCGACCTGGAACTCACCGAGAGTTGCCTGATCGAGGACGAAACGGCGGCAATCGATCTGATCAAGCAGTTCCGCCAGCTCGGCGCGCAGGTTCACCTGGACGACTTCGGCACCGGCTACTCGTCGCTCTCGCAGTTGGGCCGCATTCCGCTCGACGTCATCAAGCTCGACCGCAGTTTCGTCCGCTCGATCAATGCCGACACCAAAGCGCAAGCACTCGTGCGCTCCATGGTGGTGGTCGCGCAGGAACTGAATTTCAAGGTGGTCGCCGAAGGCATCGAAACCGAATCGGAAGAGGTGTTCATGAGGGGGCTGGGCGTCGACTACGTACAGGGCTTCCTGTACGGTCAGGCCATGCCGGTCGCGGAATTCGAACACTGGTTGCAGGACAGGCAGAAGCTCAGACTGATTGCCTGAGCTTCCACGCGCCCGAAGGACGTCGCCTTGAGGGATTGGGGGACCCGCCCGCCGCGGCTCGATATCGTCGGGACCCGGGGCGGTTCAGGCGAAATTGGCCGCGCTGGAAGCCGTCTGGCGCAGGTTCGAAGTACGGCGGTTCTGCAGCATCACCAGCCGTTCCATAAAGACGAGGTCCTTCTCCTCGATCGTGAAAGCGGCATCCACCCAGTCCTCGGTAATTTCCATCAGCTCGGCGCGCGAGAGTTGCAGCACCCGCTGACGCGCCCGCAGCATCGCGCGGATCCCGTTCATCTTCGGCCGGAGCGTATCGATGAAGGTGCGCGTCGCCATATAGGCGTCGCCAGGCTCGAACAGCTGATCGACCAGTCCCTTGCCGAAGTGCCACTCAGCCGTGTGCGACTCGCCCATGCCGATCAGTTCCTCGGCCAGACGCATCCCCACCTTGCGCGCGACCAGAGAATAGCCGCCCATGCCCGGGAACAGATTGAACGCGATCTCCGGAAAGCCCATGCGTGCGTCGTTCTGCGCCAGCAGGAAATGATGCGCGAGCGCCGCCTCGAACCCTCCTCCGAGCGCCGTGCCCTCCACCATCGCGATCGAAATTGCCCCCGTATCGAAGCCGCGCGCCGCCGCGTGCACGCAATCGACGCAGGCGCGCGCATACGCCATCAGCGCCTGGCGCTTGCCGGAGCGGATTGTGTCGGCGAAGAAATCGAGGTCTCCCCCGACGTTGAACATGCTCGGAATCAACGAGCCGGTCACCCAGAAGTCGATCGGCAAGCCGGACTCTCGTGCTGCCTGCGCGAGACCCAGAATGTCATGCACCAGATCGAGATTGAAACAGGGACGCGGCTGCGCCCGCAGCATCATCCACATGATGTTGCGGCCTTCTTCATAGTAGGCGGAGACTTGCGACAAATTGCCGGCTTCAAGGAACGGGCGGCAGGCGTGGTGGTTATGCAGATTCATTTTGAACGGTCCTTTTAAGGTTAAACACTGGCATTGCAATGCGAGCCTAAAGCAGACCGGAATCGGATGGGAGCGGGGTAACCAACAGATGAATGCAACACGCGCGTGAAGCCGCGCCAGATGGCGCTCTGCGTGGTGGCAAGCCGACGGGTAAAAGATGCCGTGGGCGCAAACGCTTGCGCACCGAAGAAGGGCGAAATTGGCCCGCAAATGAGCCTCCGCCCGCTATAAATTAGCGAACGAACAAAGCTTGAATTTCTTGCCGGATTTGAAAGAGAAAGAAATAGTCTTCGATTAGGTAATGCAATCGAAAATATAGCTTGTGGATGCTTGTTTTTTATTTGTGGTCTAACAGACGGACTATTCAATTCGCATATTCAAACGCGGGCGCTCGAGGGCGCCCGCTGATTCGCCTGCAACGCTGTTGCAGGCGAAAGGTCAAGGCGACACGCTCATCAAGGCGCGGCGGCGATCACCTGTGCAACGGCCGCCGTCAGCTTCTTGCCGTACGGCACGTGCAGGAACTCGTTCGGCCCGTGTGCGTTCGACTTCGGCCCGAGCACGCCGCACACCATGAATTGCGACTTCGGGAAGCCCGACTTCAATACGTTCATCAACGGGATCGTGCCGCCCTGCCCCATGTAGGCAACGTCCGCGCCGTAGTGCGCGCGCGACGCGTCGTTAAGCGCCGTGGCGAGCCACGGTGCGAGATCGGGCGCGCTCCAGCCGCTCGCGGCGCCGGCGTCCGGTTTAAAGGTGACCTTGGCGTTGTACGGCGGATCGAATTCGAGCAGCGCCTTCAGTTCGGCGACGGCCTTTTCCGCTTCGATCAGCGGCGGCAGGCGCAGCGACAGCTTGAACGCCGTGCGCGGACGCAGCACGTTGCCGGCGTCGGCAAGCGCGGGCAAGCCGGCCGCGCCGGTCACCGACAGCGACGGACGCCACGTCGAGTTGAGCAAGGCTTCCTGCGGATCGGTGGTAGTGGGCAGCACCTGACGGCCGTCCTGGCCGCAGGCCCACGGCAGTTTCTTCCAGACGTCGTCGCCGAGAATCTGGGCAGTCGCTTCCGCTTCGCGCAAACGGTCCGCCGGGATCGGGATGTGGAAACCCTTCGGCAACAGCGTGCCGTTGGCGGAGTCTTCGAGACGGTCGAACAGTTGCCGCATGATGCGGAAGCTCGACGGCGCGATGCCGCCGTAACCGCCCGAGTGAATGCCTTCGTCGAGCACCTGGACTTCGAGGTCGCCGGCGACCAGTCCGCGCAACGACGTGGTAAGCCACAGCTGATCGTAGTTGCCCGCGCCGGAGTCGAGACACACGACGAGCCCGACTTTGCCGAGCCGCTCACGCAATGCGTCGACGTACGGCAGCAGATCGTAGCTGCCCGATTCCTCGCAGGTTTCGATCAGTCCGACACAGCGCGGACGCTCGATGCCCTGCGCGTCCAGCGCGGCGAGTGCCGTGAGGCTCGCGTAGATCGCGTAACCATCGTCGGCGCCGCCGCGGCCGTACAGCTTGTCGTTTTCGAGCTTCGGCGTCCAGGGGCCGAGATCGTTGCGCCAGCCGTCGAACTCAGGCTGCTTGTCGAGGTGGCCGTACAGCACGATGGTTTCTTCGCTGCCCGATCGGGTCGCGGCCGTTTCGAAGAAAATCACCGGCGTGCGGCCCGGCAAGCGGATCACTTCGAGTTTCAGGCCACGCACGGGTTGCTGTTCGGCCCATTGCGCCGCGTCGGTAATCACGCGCTCGAGATAGCCGTGCTTGACCCACTCGGGATCGAACGCCGGGCTCTTGGCCGGCACGGCGATGTAGTCCGTGAGCGCAGGGACAATCTCGTCGTTCCATTTGCGGTCTACGAATTCGCGTAGCGTGTCCTGGTTGATGCGCTGGGTCTGCTGGGTCGTATCGTCGGAGATCATGGTGGCGGTCCGTGGCGGTTCTGTTCAGTCGAAACGTCCATGATAGTCCTGATGCGCGATGCGCTGAACCCCCTCGCCGCGCATGCCGGTTCACAGCGACGCTGCGCAAAGCGAACAATCGCGCGACAATCGGGGGATACGTCGCGTCCTGAGGAGCCAGTCTATGGGTGGCAATGTCGTGGTACAGGCCATCGCCGCAGTGCTCGCGCTGGCGCTGTATTTTCTGCCGAGCATTCTCGCGGACCGGCGCAAGCGTTATGACGTGCTGACGCTGGCGCTCTTCAACGCGTGCCTCGGTTGGACCGGGTTCGGCTGGCTGCTCGCACTCTATTGGTCGCTGCAGCCTAACCCACCGAAGAATGTGGCCGGAGAAGTGGCAGAGACACGGAAGATCGTGCGGATGCGGGCGTTTTCGTCGGCGCTTCTGGTGCGTGTGCAAAGACGCGCCACGGCGCGTGATCGCCCGGAAAACAAGCGGCCTTAATCAACAGCAATCGTAGGCAACAATCGCACGCAGCAACCGCACGCAGCCAGCTAGCGGTGCGTTTGCTGCTGCGCGTCATAGCGTTCACGCGCAGCGTCGAGTTCGGCCGCGTTGTCCTCGGCCCAATGATCGAGCGTCACCAGCGCGTCACTGAGGGTTCGCCCCAGTTCGCTGAGCCTGTACTCCACGTGCGCCACCGCGCCCGGATGCTCTTCACGAATCACCAGACCGTTGCGCTCGAGCTCCTTGAGCGTCTGCGTCAGCACCTTTTGTGAAATGCCGCCGATCTTGCGCAGCAACGCGTTGTTGCGCATCGCGCCGGGCAACAGCGCCGGCATGATGAGCAACGTCCACTTTCCTGCGATCAGTTCGAGCGCGAGGCGCGACGAACAGGCGGCGTCGAAGACGTCACCGCGATAGGGCTGTTCGGTCGAGGTGAGGGACGCGTTGGCGGGCTCGGGAAATGCCATGGTTACCAGTGGGTAAGTAATGGTGAGCGCATCACTATAGCCCTAAGCTGGCCGCTCATTCACCACTTACCGATGGGGCTCACGATGGCATGGCTCATTCTGCTCGCCGCAAGCGCGGTCGAAATCCTGATGGCGTTGGCGTTGAAATATGCAAATGGATGGACGCGCTTGTGGCCGAGCATCGGCGGCATTTCAGCCGCGCTCGGCAGCGTGTTTTTACTGACGCTGGCGATGAAGCATTTGCCGGCCGGTACGGCCTACGTGGTATGGACAGGGATCGGATCGCTTGGCATCACGGTGCTCGGCGTGATGCTCTTCAACGACCCGGTTTCGGCACCCCGCGTGATCTGCATGACCTTGATCGTGCTGTCAGTGGCGGGGTTGAAATTGATCGATGGATAAACCGATGCGGGGCTAGGGCCTGTTGACAATCAGCAGGTCCAGATGAAAGCAGCGGAGAGCGCAACGAATGATGAGAATCGTTCGGAGAGCTTGTCGTAGCGGGTAGCCACGCGACGGAATTGTTTGATGCGACAGAAGAACCGTTCGACCAGATTTCGAGAGGCATACAGATGTTCATCCAAAGGACGTTGCTCAACACGATTGGCGCGACTGGGGATGACAGCTTGAATGTCCGCCGATTCCAGATGCTGCAGGATCGCGTTCGAATCGTAGGCTTTGTCGGCAGCCAGACTGACGGGTTTCAACTCGCCCAGCAAAGGCAGGGCCTCCGGACTGTCTCCAGCCTGTCCGCCCGTCAGATGAAAGCGAGCGAGCATCCCCAAGCCGTCGACCAGAGCGTGAATCTTGGTGCTCAATCCGCCACGCGAGCGCCCGATTGCCTGTTCGCCTTTTTTTTCGCCGCGCCGGCGGCATGCTGGTGGGCACGCACAATCGTACTGTCAATGAAGACTTCCTCAAGATCCGCGTCGCCCGCAAGCTCGGCGAGTACCGTATGCCATATTTGCGCCCGCGACCATCTGGCAAAGCGTTGGTACACGCTATTCCACGTTCCAAAATCAGGCGGCAAATCGCGCCATGGGCTGCCAGTGCGCGCGATCCATAGCACGGCCTCAACAAACAGCCGATTGTCTGCTGCGGTCCGACCCGGGTCGGTGGACTTGCCCGGCAGCAAGGGGGCGATCCGCTCGTATTGGTCATCGCTGAGCATCAGTCTTGGCATCCTGTTTTTCCGCAAAAGACAGGATGTAAACAGCTTTCCTCACAAGTTAACAGCCCCCTCGGCGATGATTGTCAACAGGCCCTAGTACGTGCGCTGGGCCGCTTCTCTCAGGCCGCCCGGCCCATTCTGCCCCACGTCACCGAACCGGCGGGAATCGAGCGCGGCTCAGCCCGCACGCTCTCGTGCGCGAACATCTCGCGGCGCAGTTCGCCATGTTCGTCGAACCACTCGCAAATCAGCCAGTCGCCCGGATTGAGCGCTACCGGTCCCGCATACGTCACCGTCATGCGCGGACCACCTTCCTTCAGCATGACAACATCGCCGACATTGAAGCGTGCGGCTGCCGGTGTTTCGAATACGTCAATGGTAGCGGTCAGCATATTCAATCCCCTACGGAACCCGTTGAGCGGAATAAAGTCATCGCACCGTGCTTTGCAACATAGAACCCTGCCGAAGGAAAACTCTAAAAAGTTGGCCAAGATTAACAATCGAAATTAACCACGGCAAGCGCTTTTTATTGATACCGTTTTCATTGGCACTGGAATAGGTTTTCCACCCATGGCGATAGACGGGTAAAGCCGGGAAAACCCTTCATAACGACGCCATGCCGCCACCCATGCGGCATTGCACGATCGCAAAACTTACGGCGGAAAACCCGGTCCGCAAGTAGAAAATGCGCATTGGATTTGTCATATCTAAACTGCCACCGCCAAACCCGATTCGGGTTTATTCCGATCACTCACAAGCGGAATTACCTATGAACGGGAAACTCATCGGTAAATGCACCCACGCCAAAACCAGTTTTGATTAAAGTGCATAATAGTTTTTAGCGACCACCGTTGAAAACGATCTCCCGCCCGTTATTTTCAAACTGGCTGTGCAGCCCGGCGCAGCGCGAGTTGTTGATGCCGCACCAGCAGCACGCTCAAACCAATACACACGAACATCAGACACGCGTTAATCGCGAGGCTGTACTGGAACGCATGCGCATAGGCAGGCGGTGTCTCGCGACCGCCGATCACGCCGAAAAACGCGCCGCTGATAGCCGCCGTGCCGAATGCCGAGCCGATCTGCAAAGTCGACGACACCACGCCCGAGGCAAGCCCTGCCTTCTCAGGCGCGACTTCCAGCAGCACGATGCGCATGATTGACGGCAAGAGCAGACCGTGGCCGACGCCCGCGCACACCAGTCCGCAATAGAACAGCAGATCCGGCATAGCGGCATGGGTCGCGGACCAGCCGGTGACCGTGAAGCCGACTGTCATCATCGAGAAGCCGAGCGCCAGCACATGACCGCCGATGCGCTTGACCACCGCGGGCGACGTCAGCGGCCCGACCACGAAGCCGATCGCGAACGGCACGATGGCCATGCCCGAAGCGAGCGGCGTCCAGTGCAGACCGGTTTGCAGGAAGATCCCGTAGGTCAGGAAAAACGCGCTGTTGCAGTAGAACAGGAACGCGAGCACGAGACCCAGTGCGAAGGCCGGGTTGCGGAACAATTGCAGATCCACCAGGGGATGGCCGCCGCCGCGCTCCACGCGCCGCTCGGTTGCCACGAATAGCGCGAATACGGGCACTGCCAGCGCAAACATCACGAAGGTCCACGTCGGCCAGCCGGCTTCACGGCCGTGCGTCATCGGATAGATGACCAGCAGCAGCACCATCGAGAGCAGCGCGACGCCCTTCAGGTCGATGCCGGTGTTCGTGGCCGGCTGATTTTCCGGCACGAACTTCCATGTGCCGATGAAGGCCACGATGCCGATCGGAATGTTGATGAGAAAGATGATGCGCCAGTCGAGCCCGAACGGGTGATAGGTGATCAGCGCGCCGCCGCCCAACTGTCCGACAATCGACGACAGCCCGAAGACGAAACCATAGAGGCTCATGACCTTGGTCTGCCGATGCAGCGGCACAACCGCACGGATGGTCGCGAGCACTTGCGGCGCCATGACCGCGGCGGCGATACCCTGCACGATCCGCGAGATCACCAGCATGTGGCCGCTGGTGGCGAAGCCGCACAGCGCGGAGGCGACCACGAAGGCCGCCATGCCCGTCATGAACATGCGACGCCGGCCGAACAGGTCGCCGAGACGCCCGCCCGTGATCAGCAGCACGGCATAAGCGGATGCGTAGGCGGACACCACGAGTTGCAATTGCGCGTCGGTAGCGTTCAGGCCGGTGTGAATCGACGGCAGCGCGAGGTTGACGATGAAATAGTCGAGTGGCGCGAGGAAGGCGCCGACGAACAGCACAGCAAGCGCGAGCCCCTGGCGCTCGAAGCCGGACGCGGCCTTTCCGGCGCTGGTTGCCGCCGCACCGGCGGCAACCGTACTGGCGGCCACCGCACCCATGCCTGGGCAAACGGCGGCGGGTCCACCCGCCGCTCCAACGAATCCCGCCGGAGCGGACTTGATGGGGTCTCTATTCATGACCGTTCGTTCAATAATTAGATAAAAAAATTAGACGAGCGCACGCATGGCGACGTCCACGATTCCGATCAGCGCATCTTCCTTGTGGGCGACTCGCCCCAATACGCGCAGTCCTTGCATCACGCATAGGAGGAAATCGCCAACGGCTTTTTCGTCCAGCGTGGAATTGAAGGCGCCGCTCGCCTGGCCGCGAATCACCGAGGCCGCCAGCAACGTCGCCATGCGGCGTTGAATCGCCGCGACGCGGGTACGCAGTTCCTCGTCCCCGGGTTGCATCTCCAGCGTAGTGTTGGTGATGAAGCAGCTGCGCTCGCCGGTCAGCGCGCACGCGACCCTGGCGTAATGCAGCAAAGCGTTGCGCAGGGCCTCTTCCGCCGGCACCGGCGTGTTCAGCCGCTCGGCCAGCCGCGCGACCGAACCTTCTGCGTAGTGATCGAGCGCGGCGAGCATGATGCCGTGCTTGTCGCCGAATACCCCGTACAGACTGCCACGCAACAGGCCGGTGGCCTTGCAGAGGTCGTCGATCGAGGTGGCGTGATAGCCGTGATTCCAGAAAACCTGGCTCGCGCTCGTTAAAACGGTGTTCGCGTCGAACTCGCGCGGCCGCCCCCGAGGGCAGGCCTCGCCACCTTTTTTCACGGATTGCTTCCAGGTGCCAGATTGCTTCATGTGACGGATATTATGACTAACCGTTCAATAAAGCAAGACGGGATCGGAAACGGGCACTGCCGTCTATTTGCCCCACTTCTGCGCGGCGCTCGTGAAGAGTTGGTTGATCTCATTACCGCTGGCGGCTTCTTTCGTGTAGTTGAAGGTGCCGTGATCGCGCATTTCGTGCGCAGCGCGGAGAAACGCGCCCAGCGCCGCGCGCGCCAGAGATCCGCCCACACTGACACGCCGCACACCGAGCGCCTGCAGGTCCTCGAAGCTGAGCAGCACGCCCTGCAAGCCCATCAGCACATTGACTGGCCGGTCGAGCGAGCTGACCACGGCAGCGATTTCTTCGCGCGTCTTCAGGCCTGGCGCGTAAAGCACGTCGGCCCCGGCCTCCTGGTAAGCCTGCAGACGCCGGATCGTATCGTCGAGATCGGGCCGGTCCACCAGGTAGTTCTCGGCGCGCGCCGTCAGCGTAAAGGGAAACGGCAGAGCACGCGCCGCGACGACTGCCGCGCGCACACGCTCCACGGCGGCCTCGAACGGGTAGATCGGTTCGTCCGCACGACCGGTTGCATCCTCGATCGAACCGCCGACCACGCCCGCAGCCGCGGCCTGCATGATCGTCTCGGCGCAGTCTTCCGGGCTGTCGCCGAAACCATTTTCCAGATCGGCGCTAACCGGCAAATCGGTCGCACCCGCGATTTCGGCAAGATGCACCATCATCTGCGCGCGGCCGATGGCGTTATCCGGCAAGCCCCGCGAAAACGCATAGCCTGCGCTACTGGTGGCGAGCGCTTTGAAGCCGGCCAGCGCCAACAGCCGTGCTGTGCCGATGTCCCAGGGATTCGGGATGATGAAGGCCTCGCCTGTTGCGTGATATGACTGGAATTGCCGGGCTTTTTCGGTTTGCGTTGTCATCGACGGTCCCATTGAAGACGGCGACCGGCGTTGTGCGCCCACGCGCTGCCGGCTCGTCGTCGTGTGTTCGTTAAATGGCAAATAGGCAGCAAATGAACAGCAAAAGAGGGAAATGAACGGAAAGTGGCAGCCGGCGGTCTGGCTCCTCCCGCCAGCCAGCCCTTCATCTATCCGCAATAGACGAACCGCGCGCTCAGGTTTCGAGCTTTGCGTCCATCGTGATGGTGGCGTTCAATACCTTGGAAACCGGGCAGCCCGCCTTGGCGTCCGCGGTAGCCTTCTCGAACGCGGCTTTGTCGCCACCGGGGATTTTCACGGCCACATCCAGATGCACCGCGGTAATCGAGAAACCGCCGCCGTCCTTGTCGAGCGTGACGGTGGCCGTAGTGCCGATACGCTCAGGCGTGATGCCGGCCTTGCTCAGTTCGGCCGAAAGCGCCATCGAGAAACAACCCGCGTGCGCAGCCGCAATCAGCTCTTCCGGATTCGTGCCGATGCCGTCCGCGAAACGCGTGGCAAACGAGTATTGGGTGTCCTTGAGGACGCCGCTGTCGGTGGAAATCGAGCCCTTGCCGTCTTGCAGGCCGCCTTGCCAGACTGCTGATGCCTTGCGCTTCATCGCTCTCTCCTGTTTGTGCCCTGCTTCGCGCCGCTCCTCAACCCTACGTGATGCCGCCCACAACGGTCCAGCCCCGGTATTCGTAGTATCGGCATCGGTCGCGAGTGCCCCGAGGGGACTTCTTTCGGGGCGTGCCGCGCGGCGCAAGAGGGGCGGGCGTGGACCGAACTTCATCATAGGCGCTTCCGTGTGCCAGCGTCGTGACGACACCGGGATACGGTTCGCTGATGCGCGTCGCAGTCCATGCGGCAGGCGCAGGGCGCAGCCCTCTACTCGGCGAACGGCAGGCTCTCCTGCCCCAGTGCACGCATATCGAACACGTTCAGCGTCATCGCCACCAGGGCGTAGTAACCGAGGAAGCCCACCAGATTGATCACCACCTGGTGGCCGAAGCGCCCGACCGCCTTTCTATAGGTGACATCCGACACCCGTCTGGTGTCGTACAGTTCGCTCGCGAAGTCGTGGATCAACGCGTCATCAGCATCCGCGAAGGAAGGCCGATGACCCTGGCGGATCGCCTCGGCATCCGCTTCGGCCACCCCGGCATCCAGGGCGATCGGATAGTGGATGTACCACTCGGCCTGCGCCCGCCAGCGCGCCGCAGTCACCAGAATCGCCAGCTCCGACAGCCGCAGCGGCAAGCCAGTGCGATAGCGGCAGAACGCGCCAAGCCGCTGCGCCTGCTGCGCCAGCTCCGGACTATGAATCCAGCTCAGAAACGGACCGTTCAGATTGCCGCGTGGACCGGACAGAATCTCGTCGAGTACGGCCTTTTGTTCGGCTGTGGCATCAGATAGTTCGAAGTGAGGCAAACGCTCGCTCATCGCAAATCTCGCTGGAAGGGAAAGGGTGTCAGGTAGCGGTCAACGCGCCTTCGATCGCGTCGGTCAAGCGGCCGACGATCTCGTCGATGTCGCGCGCGGTGCAGATGAACGGTGGCGCCAGCAGCACATGATCGCCGATCTTGCCGTCGACCGTGCCGCCCATCGGATACACCATCAAACCACGCGCGAACGCTTCGCGCCGGATCGCCGCGTGCAGTTTCAGCTGCGCGTCGAACGGCGCTTTAGTAGCGCGGTCCTGCACGAGTTCGACGCCGACAAAGAGCCCTCGCCCGCGCACGTCGCCGATATGCGGATACTGCGCATAGTGCTCGCGCAGCCGGCCACGCAACTGCTCGCCGCGCGCCTGCACGTTCGCCAGAAGCTTGTCATCGGCAATCACGCGTTGCACTTCGAGCGCTGCTGCGCAGGCCGTGGCGTGCCCGATATAGGTATGCCCGTGCTGAAAGAAGCCCGAGCCGCCGACGATCGCCTGGTAAATCCGGTCGCTGACCAGCGTCGCGCCGATCGGCTGATAGCCGGCGCCGAGCCCCTTGGCGATCGTGAGGATGTCCGGCGCGATGCCGTCTTCTTCACACGCGTACAGGTAGCCTGTGCGGCCCATGCCCGACATGATTTCGTCGAGGATCAGCAGCACGCCGTAGCGATCGCACACCGCGCGGATCTTGCGGAAGTATTCGCGCACCGGCGGCACGGCGCCGGCCGTTGCACCCACCACCGTTTCCGCAACGAATGCGGCCACTGTGTCAGCGCCGAGTTCGAGAATCTTCTGTTCGAGTTCATCGGCGAGACGCTGCGCGAACTGCTCTTCGGTTTCGTCGGCGCGCTGCTCGCGATACGCGTAACACGGGCTCACGTGATGCGCTTCGATCAGGATCGGCAGAAACGGCTCGCGCCGCCACGCATTGCCGCCAATTGCCAGCGCGCCCAGCGTGTTGCCGTGATAGCTCTGGCGCCGCGCGATGAAATGACGGCGCTGCAACTCGCCCTTCTCCACAAAATACTGCCGCGCCAGTTTCAGCGCCGCCTCGATCGCTTCCGAGCCGCCCGACACGAAGTACACGTGTTCGAGCCCTTGCGGTGCGCTCGCCACCAGACGGTCGGCGAGTTCCTCGGCGACCTGGGTGGTGAAGAACAACGTGTGCGCATACGGCAATTGCTGCGATTGCCGCTTGATCGCGTCGATCACACGCTGGTTGCTGTGGCCGAGGCACGAGACGGCTGCGCCGCCCGAGGCATCGATGTAGCGCCTGCCGGTGGAGTCGATGATTTCGATGCCGTCGCCGGCGATAGCCACCGGCAGTGACTGCTTCGGCGAGCGATGGAATACGCTGGACATGGTTTTCCTTTTCCTTTCTATTGGCGACGGCTGCTCAGACGCAGGGCTGCGCGGGCGGCACGCATGCGATGACGGTGTCGAACGCGCATTGCCCCTGTCGATAGACTTTCATCGAGACATCGGCATTGCCGATTTCGAAGAGCACGGTGGCGAGCGTGTTTTCGTCGTCGGGATCGAGCGGGTCATCGCGGTAGATGGGCAGGCCTGCAGGCGCGCGATCCTGCAACACCTCGAGCAAGGCGGCGGGGGTAATTGGACTGGCGAGTCTGGGCAGCAAATGTTCGACGCGCGCCTGCCTGTCACGCGAAGAATCGGTGACGATTTGCGCCTCGGCTTCGCAGCCAGGATGGATCAGATGGTTCGCATGGCCGGCAAAAGCCGACACCGTTTGCACGGAACATCGCTGCGCACTTGCTTCGACGCTCAGGAGACGCTCGTCCCCCGCACAACCGAGCATGTGATGAAAGCCGCTCGCAGCCGGGGGGTCGCGCAGGATATGCAGCGCCTCGTCGAGCGAGGCCGCATCGAGCACCGCGCGAGAGAGAATCATCCGCGGCACGCCGGCTGTGGGTACGCGGATGCGCAAGTTGTTGATGGCCTGCACGAGACCGGCACGGTTAGCGGCGAAGGTGTGACCCGGCAGCGATCCAGGGTAATAGAAGCTCACGAAGCCGCGCTTGCCCGCAGGTTGAACCTCGACCAGCGAGCAACGCTCGCGCAGAAAGGGATCGCCGTCTTCATTGTGTGCAATGAAACGCGCATGGCCTGCGACGGCGGCCAACGTCGTGCAACCGTCCGGCGCGTTGTGAATTAACTCGCCGCGGCAATTCCACAAAAAGAGATCTTCCGCCGACCAACCCAATCCTGCAGCCATGCCGTCGAGCTCGACCAGCAGCGCCGGAAAATGGGCTTGGGCTGCACCGCGCAGTTGCTGCACGAACGGATCGCCGTGCCAGCGTCGAACCGCCGGCCACGCACTGCTTTGCTCCATGTATTCGGTGAATACCGGCCTGGCGATTTCACCCAACCGGTAGCCGATGTCATACGGCTCACCGCCCACCTGAACAAGACTCAAATCCTGCTTCGACACCACGGCTCGCACCTACTCAACAATCGGTACGTATTTATACTTCTAAACAACATTTGTTGTCAAACGATGTAATGGCGAAGCAAACGGAGCGTCTGCGCTCCGTGACACGCTGCTGCGTGGTTCAGGGGAAAAACTTCAAGGCACGTACGCGCCCTTTTCGTGCAACGATTGCTCGGCGATGCCGAGTTGCTCGACGGCACCCGCCCCTTCGAGCGCGAGCAGATGCGCGACCAGCGATTCGGAAATCGCCGTGGCCGCCACCAGCGATGGAAAGAACGACGGGCTTTCGTGCGAAAAAATCAGCACCTTGTCGGCATTCAGCGCGATCGGCGAAACCGCGCTATCCGTGATCGCAATCAGCTTGCTGCCTTTTTCCAACGCGGCTTCGGCCACGCGCGCCGCTTCGACTGAATAGGGTGCGAAACTGATGACGATGGTGGCGCTGTCACGCGCGACCGTGCGCAGCTGCATCTCGAGCGTGCCGGCTTCGCCGTTGAGCAGCGACACCGACGAGCGAAACAGCCGGTATCCGTAGACCAGCCCAAACGCCACCGCATAACAGGACCGAAAGCCTGCTACATGCACATGCGGCGCGCGCCGCAAGAGTCGCGCCGCTTCCACGATCACGCGGCCGTTATGCGCGGCGGTGACCTCAAGGTTGTGTTGTTGCGCGACCAGCAGGTCGTTCGCCAGTGCATCTTTCGATTTGACGAGAGAACGGGCGCGACTGGTGAGCGGCTCGGGCCGCGTGCGCACGCGCGCGACGAACAGGTTGCGCAACTCGTTCCAGCCGGGAAAACCCAGTTGCTGCGACAGGCGAACGAGCGAGGCCGGTTGCACCTGCGCCCGCTCGGCCACTTTGCGCATGGACGAGACCGCGACTTCGTCGGGATGATCGAGCAGGAACCCTGCTCCCATCTGGAACTGCGGACTCAGTTCGGAGAAGCGCGCCCGGATCAGGGCGGCGAGCTGGTCAAAACTGTCTGGCATGCGATATACCGGGCGAACGGTCGATAAGAATGACAACAAATGTTACCACCCGGTGCATCGCATCCAACAGAACTTCCAGCGTGCGCTTCGTGCCTCGCGAAGACCCGGTTCTACAGCAGCGCGACCACCCGCACGTCGCCCTGCTCGGCTGCCGACGCGACCACCTTGTCACCGATCCGCCGGAACGTGATCGACACCGACGAATCGCCTACCTTCAGATCGCCGACTTCGAGCCAGTCGATGCCCTCGGGCAGCATGGGCTGCTCGATCACGACTTCGCGCCGCTCCGCATCGATCGTGATACCCAAACAGGCTTCGAGCATCATGAACGGCGAGCCCGCCGCCCAGGCTTGCGGCAGACAGGCGACCGGATAGGCGGTAGGCGGCTCGCCCCGTCGTCTCGGGAACCCGCAGAACAGCTCGGGCAGGCGCATGTCGAAATTGACCGCAGCCTGGAACAGCGCCTGCAACAGCCGCACGGCCGCCGCCTTGCCGCCGTAGCGTGACAGGCCGCGCGCGCAGAGCGCGTTGTCATGCGGCCAGACCGAGCCGTTGTGGTACGCCATCGGGTTGAAGCGCGCCTGGCTTGCGGCCAGCGTACGCACGCCCCAGCCGGTATGAAACAGCGTGGAGTCGAGCGCGTGCACCACCGCTTCGCCGCGCTCGCGCGAGGGCAGACCGAAGGCCAGCAAGTGGCCCGCATTCGACGCCATTACGCGGCACAGTTCGCCGTGGCCGTCGAGCGCGATGCCGTAGAAACCGGACTCTTCCATCCAGTACTTTTCTTCGACGCACTGACGAATTTTCTTCGCGCGCTCGCTGTATTGCTTAGCCTGATCATGCAGTCCGCGTAGCTTGGCGAAGTGAGCCATCGTATCGAATGCCGCGCTTGCATACGCCTGCACTTCGACGAGTGCGATGGGTCCGTCGGGGAACCGGCCGTCGGCGTGGAAGACCGAATCGTGGCTGTCCTTCCAGCCTTGATTGGCGAGACCGCCGTCAGACTCCCGCTGATAGTCCAGCAGACCATACCGATTCTTGTCGCACACGCCCGCTACCCATTGCGCCGCGCGCTCCAACGCCGGCCACAACTCGTCGACCAGTGCGAGATCACCCGTGCGTGCCGCATAGGCGCCGGCCAGCACGATGAAGAGCGGCGTGCTGTCGACGCCGCCGTAGTACAGGGCGAACGGCACTTCGCCGGTGGCGGCCATTTCGCCCTTGCGCATCTCGTGCATGATCTTGCCAGGCGCGGCGTCACGAAACGGCGAATTCTCGCGCGCCTGATGTTCGGCGAGAAAGCGCAGCACGCCCGCGGCCAGATTCGGTTGCAGCCACAACGTCTGCAGCGACGTGATGATCGCATCGCGGCCGAACGGCGTTGAAAACCACGGGATGCCGGCGTAGGGATACGGGCCGGTGGCGAGATCAGTGGTCAGCAAACCGAGGTCGGCAAGCGAACGGTCGATCCACGCGTTGAAGAGCGGATTGCTCGAACGCACGCGGGCGGTGACGCGGCGGCGCTCACGCATCACCAGGTGGGCGTCGACCAGCGCGGCGCGCACGGCAGCGCGGCCGACGCGTGGGCGCTCTGCATCGATTTGCGAAAGATGGGCTTCGCTCACCGCGTGCGCGGGTTGCGCGACGCCCGCGGCCGGCTTGTCGGCTTGCGCGACCACTTGCACCGAGACGGACAGATAGATCGACACGCACGCTTGCGCCGGCAGCTTGACGGTGTAGTCAGCGCGATCGGCGAAGAGCTTGTCCGGTTCCGGCGAGAAGGCGATCTGCACATTGCGCGCCATGTCGTCGAGACCGATATAACCGAGCAGCACTTCACGGTTTTCGACGCGTGCCGGTTCGACACGGCCCTGTTTGTCGCGCTTGAGTCCGCGCACTTCGAACATGTCGCGAAAGTCGCTTGCGAAGGAGATGGACAGCGGCACGACTGCATCGCTCGTGCCGTAGTTGGTGAGTTCGATCGCTTCGTTGAGCACGGTGCCCGAGAGCACGCGCACGCGTTCTACGTGGATCACGCCTTCCGGTGTGCTGTCGCCGCCGAGCGGCGGCAGGGGGCGGTTGGTCAGATGGGCGGTGAACGATGTGTTGTCGCTACTGACGCTGCCTGACAGCAACGAGGGCGCGCGGCCACCGAAGGTAAGGCGCAGGTTCGACAGGACGCGGGTGTCGTTGACGAACAGGCCGTCGTCGTGGCCGGTGATGTCGCCGAGGGGATCGTTGACGATAAAGGTGTCGCCAGACTTCAGCACGTGCTGGGTGGCGCTCGCGACGTTGAGGTTTTCCGTCGGGATGAATGCGCCGTCCGGCTCGGGTTCGCGGTGGTCGATTCCGCCCGAGTGGGACAGGCCGCCGAGGGCTTCTGGCTGCTGCATCAGGGTCGCTCCTATGGTGTTCGCTTTCGGGTTGATTTCCAATTTCGGATGCCGATGGGGACTGGCTGGTCGATTCCGATTGTAGAGGGTCTGTCCGCGTCAGACGAACTTATCACAGGGGAGTTTCTTGTTTTTGGTTTGGCATGGGATGTGCAGGGAGGTTTTTGCACCAAGTGCAGGGGTTTGCCTGCGCGGCGCTTGTTTGTCAGTGTTATTGGGGTTTTGGGCTTTCCTTGATTTGCTAGTGGTCTATTAGCGTTGCCACTGTGCGGGGCGGCACCTACTTTTCTTTGCATGCCGCAAAGAAAAGTAGGGGCGGTTTCAAATACCAAGTGCAACAGCCGGGTCAATAACAATTCCTTGCCTGGCGCAGTTTTCAATGAAGGCTTCTCCAGGCCTGCGCCAGCCAAGCGTTTTTCGAGGTCGCCGATTCAGGTTCAGCGCGATCGCATCAAGCTCGCGCTGCGAGAACTTCGACAGGTCTGCTCCTTTGGGCAGGAACTGGCGCAGCAGCCCGTTGGTGTTCTCGCAGATACCGCGTTGCCAGGGGCTATGCGGATCACAGAAGTAGACCTTGATACCTGTAGCCTCTGCCAGCTTCTTATGTAGAGCCATTTCCTTACCCTGATCGTAAGTCAGGGTCTTGAGCAGTTCCGGATCAAGCGGCGCAAACGCCGCGCTGTACGCCTTCAGCGCGGCCTCAGCGGTGCTGTCTTCCATCTTCACCAGCATCACGAACAGCGTGCTGCGATCGATCAGTGTGCCCACGGCTGAACGGTTGCCCGCCCCCTTGATCAGATCGCCTTCCCAATGCCCCGCAATCAGCCGCTCATTGGCCTCCGGAGGCCGGATATGAATACTGGCCATATCGACCAGCTTGCCGCGCCGGTCCTCGCCTCGCGTGCGCGGCTTGCGCGTACTACGCCCCTGTCTTAACAGGCCCACCAGCTCGCGCTTGAGCTCGCCGCGTGGCATGGCGTAGATGGCGTTGTAGATGGTTTCATGTGAGGCGTTCAAGGCGGGTTCGTCTGGATGGGTACGTTTGAGTTCGGCAGAAATCTGTTCGGGAGAGTGGCACTCGTCCAGATGCTGACGCACTTCAGACCACAGGGCTCCTTCAGGCTGGAGCTTGCGCTCGCGACGCGGCTTACGGCGAAGCTGCGCTGCTCTGCGCCCGGCGGATGTTGCATTGTATCCACCCGCAACCGGGGGCCTGCCCAGCGCGCTGCGCTCGTGCTTCGGCTTCCAGTTATTGCGCCTCAACTCCCGACTGATCGTGCTGCGCGAGCGCTGCAAAGCAAGCGCAATCTCGCTTGATTTGCGGTTCTCCATCTTCATCGCAAAGATCACGCCGCGCTCTTCGGCGCCCAGATGTTCGTATATTTTTCCCATGCAACGCATCCTAACTGAGGCTGTTGCACTTGTATTTTGAAACCGCCAGGCAAAAGAAAGCGGCTCAAACCGCCAATGCTAAGTGGGTCCCGTGGTCTGCTACGGGTAGTGGTGCATCTGGAATCCGTGTTCTCGCACACTCCGCGTTAGTGACAAAGGAGTCATCAGCTCCCACTCCGCACTACGTGCGTCGCGGATGGGTCTGCATGGGAAACCAGGGGCTTCGGTTGAGGTCCGTGAGGGCCATCGGCTTCGCCTCGGCGACAGGCCTCCGCACTCACCCGGAAACCCCCACTTCAAATGATTTGTCTGTGTGCTGCAATGACGATCACAGTTGCAGTTGCGACTGCGGGTCCAATCACAATCGCGGTGGCGGTGCAATGACGAGCCACGGTTCGGTGGGGAGGCGTGGGCGTTAAAACGTAGCGGGGGGGGGGGTATGAACTACTCTTCGGCGCGCGCAGCGCCGCCGGAAGAATGACGCCCTTGTCACTGGCGTATGCAGGGGCACGAACACGGATTCCAGATGCACCACTACCCGTAGCAGACCACGGGACCCACTTAGCATTGGCGGTTTGAGCTGCTTTCTCTTGCCCACTTGTATATTCCCTCCTGTGGCGCCGCCCCGATCAGGTACCGCCACATGGACAGTCAGCTCGTCTGCCTACAGGGCTCCGAGCCCGCAGAGAAGCCTGAGCGACTGTCCTTTTCATCCTCTTAACCCGAACAGTTGACTGAGCCTCGAGCTCGTATTTTCCTGCAAGTATGGGTACCGTGATGAACCAGATTTCCTCTTCCGTTTATATCGGCATCGACGTTAGCGGTAGCACCCTCGACGTTGCCATCCACGACACCACCGAGCATTTCAGTGTCGACAATGAAACCGCTGCCATCGACCAGCTGGTCCAGCGTCTGATCGCGCTGGGCCCCACCCTGATTGTCATGGAGGCCACCGGCAAGCTCGAGCTCGCCGTGCTCAGGGCACTCTGTGAGGCCGGCCTGCCCGCTGTCGCGGTTAATCCCCGGCAGGTGCGCGACTTTGCCAAAGCCACCGGCAAACGGGCGAAGACAGACCGCATCGACGCGTTCGTCATTGCCCATTTCGCCGCCGTCATCAAACCCGTCGTGCGTCCGCTCAACGATGTGCAGACCGAGCAGCTGCAAGCGCTGCTGCTGCGCCGTGCCCAGCTCATCGACATGCTCGTGGCCGAGAAGGCCCGCCTGGAGCGCGCACACGCCGCGGCGAAGGAAAGCCTGAATGACCACATCAAATGGCTCAAACAGCAGCTCACCGTCGCGGACAAGGACATCGATTCGTTCATGCGCTCTTCGTCCGCCTGGCGCCAGAAGGAGAATCTGCTGCGCTCGGTGCCCGGTATCGGCCCCGGTGCCGCGGCTACGCTGATCGCCTTCATGCCCCAGCTCGGCTCGCTGAACCGCCGCGAGATCGCCGCACTTACCGGCGTCGCGCCGTTCAATTGCGACAGCGGCAAGCACACCGGCAAGCGTCGCATTCACGGCGGTCGTGCCATCGTGCGGCGCGCGCTTTACATGGCCTGCATACCTGCGCTGCGCTTCAATCCGGTAATCAGGGCCTTTTACGACCGTCTGCGCAAGGCTGGCAAACCGTTCAAGGTGGCCATGACCGCGTGCATTCGCAAGCTCATCGTGACGCTTAACGCCATGGTCCATAACTCAACACCCTGGAACGCATCGACGAATTAACCGGCGGTATAGCTTTGCCTGGATGCTGTGCATGAACGCGATCATTCGCGTGGCCTGCGCTCGCCTGTACCCAACGGGAAAGTCGCGCTGAGATCCAGCGCTCCGGGAAAGCTTCCCGCTTGACTTCCAATACGGTTGCTTCTCTTTGCAGCCGGCAAAGAGAAGTAGGTGCCGCCCCGCACAGGGGCAACGCTAATAGACCACTAACAAATCAAGGAAAGGCACCAAAGCCAGAAGCACGAACAACAAGCGCCGCAAAGGCAAAAAACAACAAAACCATTACCGCTTGGAAAGCGGCCGAGCCTCGCGCTGAGTCTCCCCGACAAACAATTGCCGCGGCCTCCCAATCTTCTGCTCAGGATCGGCAATCATCTCATTCCACTGCGCAATCCACCCCACCGTCCGCGCCATCGCGAAGATACACGTAAACATCGCAGTAGGAATCCCCAACGCACGCTGCACAATCCCCGAGTAGAAATCGACATTCGGATAAAGCTTCCGCGAAACGAAGTATTCATCTTCAAGCGCAATCTTCTCAAGCGCCATCGCAAGCTTGAACAGCGGATCATCATGCAGACCCAGCTCTTCCAGCACTTCATGGCAGGTCTCACGCATCAGCTTCGCGCGCGGATCGTAGTTCTTGTAGACACGATGACCAAACCCCATCAGCTTCACGCCGGAGTTCTTGTCCTTCACCTTCGCAATGAACTCAGGAATGTTGTCGACCGAGCCGATCTCCTCCAGCATGTTCAATGCAGCTTCATTCGCACCACCGTGCGCCGGACCCCACAGGCATGCAATACCGGCTGCGATACACGCGAACGGATTGGCGCCCGACGAACCCGCGAGACGCACCGTCGACGTCGACGCATTCTGCTCGTGATCCGCATGCAGAATCAGAATGCGATCCAGCGCGCGCACCAGCACGTCGTTGACCTCGTACTCTTCCGCCGGATTGGCGAACATCATCCGCATGAAATTCGCGCTGTACGACAGGTCGTTCTTCGGATAAACGAAAGGCTGGCCCACGGTGTACTTGTACGCCATCGCCACCAGCGTCGGCAGCTTGGCGATCATGCGGATCGCGGATACGTCCCGGTGCTGCTGATTATTGATGTCGAGCGAGTCGTGATAGAACGCCGACAGTGCACCCACTGCGGCGACCAGAATCGCCATCGGGTGCGCGTCACGGCGGAAACCGCGGAAAAAGAAATGCATCTGCTCGTGCACCATCGTGTGCTGCGTGACAGTGTTGACGAACTCTTCCTTCTGCTCCGCATTCGGCAGTTCGCCCTTCAGCAGCAGGTAGCAGGTTTCGAGGAAGTCGGCGTTTTGCGCCAGATTGTCGATCGGATAACCGCGATACAGCAGCTCGCCTTTGTCACCGTCGATATACGTGATTTCAGAATTGCATGCCGCCGTGGACATGAAACCCGGGTCGTACGTGAACTTGCCAGTCTGGCCATACAGCTTGCGAATGTCGATGACATCCGGCCCGAGCGTGCCCTGATAAATCGGCAAATCAATCGTCTGATCGCTGTCGGAAAAGCTCAGCGTTGCGTGTGTCTTCGAGTTCATCTACACGTTCCTTTTACTTTCACATCGCACACGTGCCGGCATGCTCGATCGTCGGATAGCCGCGTGGCATGCTCAGGCTCCGCTTCGCATTCTACGGTCCGAAGAAGCTTTAATTGCGACGATTGACCGCAACAATCCATCTCGGCTGGCGCAACATTCGTTGCCTGAAAGATGGGCGCAATCGCCGGAAACACGCGGAAATAAGCGGAAGTACGCAGCACGGAAACGCGCTGCGTCCGCTGGGCGACGTTGCCAGCCAAATGAAAGTTAGTGCGCTTGCTGCAACAATGTTTTGCGGCCGTCAAGCTGCACAAGCGACGCTGCTCTGCGATACTGAATCCGTGTTTTGCTTCCCCTGCGAACACATCGCTGTCTTTGGCCCGCCGTTCTACGGCGGGCCTTTTTAATCAGCCAGAAGAACAGGAAGGACCAGATGAACGCCTCACTCGAAACACTGTTTCCGGATCACGTCCATACCGAAGACAACGTCGTCACCGCGCTGAATCACCAGGACATCGTCGTGGCATTGTCCGCGGCGCTGAAGACGCAAAACGTGGCGGTGCTGCATATGCTTTACCCACGAACCGACGCGCGCACCCATCACAGCCTCGATACATTGGTGAACGTGCTGCACGGCCATGGCCTGCATGAAGTCGCGGATCTGATCGCGCAGGAAGCGCACTATCTGCTGTTCAAAGACCCGGTGAAGGCATGGAAAGCTTTCCACGAAATTCGCAACGACTCGCTCGCAATCGGCGTGCATCTGTATTACCACGGCCTCGTCGGCGAAGCCGCGGAACTCGCGCTCGATAAAGACGCGCATCGCAAGGCCTGAAGTGCACCGGTAATTCAAACGTCCACTGAGCGAATAAACTCGTCGACGTAACGATTGAACGCTGCCGGATGCGCGAGATTCATCCCGTGCGAGGCGCCGCGCACCGTTTCGCGGCGTGCATCCGGCAGCCATGTTTGCAGCGCCGTTGCCGTGCGGCGAAACATGTCGGGACTCTTTTCGCCGTCGATCAGCAGCACCGGGCAGCGCACCTCAACCGCCTGCTCGGGCACATAAGCCGGCAACGGGTCGCGGAATTGACGCGCGAGCGTGTGTGCGTTGTCGGTCGCCATCTTGCGAAAACTTGGCGTGCTCATCGCCCAGAAACCAGGGCGGCTCACCGAATCGACGAACAGCTGCAAGCCCGCTTCCACCTCCCCTGTTTCGATCAGCTGCGCGGCTTTTGCGCGCAATGCGTTCACGGTCTCCGGCAAACTCGCGGGCGGTCGCCCGGCAATCTGCAACGGTCCGCCCGGGTCGGCGAGCGTCAGCGTGCGCACATACTGCGGATGGCGCCGCGCGAAATAAAAGGCCACGCAGCCGCCGCGCGAATGACCCACCACGTGCGCCGGCCCGGCGCCGAAACGATCGATGAATTCGGCCACGTCATCCGCATGTTCGCTCCAGCTGAACGGCTGGTCGGGCTCGGTATCCGTCACCGGCCAGTAATGCGTGAGACTCACCGTGAGGCAGCGGTATTGCTTCGACAGACCTGCGAGTTGCGGTTGCCAATAGCGGTAATCGCACAACGAGCCATGCACGAACAGCAGCAGTTCACCCTCCCCGGCTTCGACATAGGGCATGCGCAAGCCACTATGCAGTTCGATAAAGGACGGGGATGCGGGTGAGGACGAAGCGGAAACGGATTGATTCACGGGTGGTTCACGGACGGCTCGGCAACGGCTGAAACCATCAGCGGTGCCGGCTAGAAATGGATTCGAAGAAGAAAGCGTGTTCGCGTCCCTGAGATTGGGACGAGAGGCGTATTGTCACACAGCCATTCAATATGCGCCGAGGCTCACGCGGCCAGCCCGGGTCCCGGCCCACCTGCAGCGCAGGACGTCCCGCATCAAATCATTCGTAGGCGTTGTCGTCGAGCAAACCGGCGGCCGCCGCCGCGCCCGCGCCACGTACCGCGCAGGTGAGCGGTTCATCGGCGACGCGGACCTCGAGACCGAGTTCATTGGTCAGGCGGCGACCCAGGTTGCCGAGCAGCGCGCCGCCGCCGGTCAGCACAATGCCGCTGTGCGCGATATCGGTCACCAGTTCCGCGGGCGCCGTTTCAAGCGCACGTTTCACAGCGCCGATCACCTGACGCAGCGGACCCTCGATCGCATCGGCGATATCGTGATTGCTCAACTGCACCGTGCGCGGCAAACCGTCGTTGACGCTGCGCCCGGTCGCGTTCATATGTTCGACCGGCACCTCGCGCAAGGCCGAACCGATGCTCTTCTTGACGTGCTCGGCGGTTTGTTCGCCGAGCAGCACGCCATACAGGTTGCGCACGTAACTGACGATCGCCATGTCGAAACTGTCGCCGCCCACGCGAATCGAGCCGCTATACGCGAGGCCGCCGAGCGAGATCACACCGACTTCGGTCGTGCCGCCGCCGATGTCGACCACCATCGAGCCAGTCGCCTCCGAAACCGGCAGGCCCGCGCCGACCGCCGACGCCAGCGATTCGCCGATCAGACTGACCTTCCACGCGCCGGCCGCCACCGCGGCTTCCTTGATCGCGCGACGCTCGACCTGGGTCGCGCCCGCCGGCACGCACAAGGTGAATGCAGCGCGCCGGCTGAACAGCGGCCGCGGCCGGGCCATGTCGACGAATTGCCGGATCATCTGTTCGGCAGCGGAAAAGTTGGCGATCACGCCGTGGCGCATCGGCCGTATGGCTTCGACGTTGCCCGGCGCGCGGCCGAGCAACTGGCGCGCTTCGGTGCCCACTGCCGCAACTCGTTTTTGCCCGGCGGCGGACTCTTTCTGGAAGGCCACGACGGACGGCTCGTTCAGAACGATGCCGCCGTTGTCGGTATAGATAAGGGTGTTGGCCGTGCCGAGGTCCACCGCCACGGAATGACGGAACAGTCGATCGAAAAGCGGGTAATGCGGCGTCGGTCTGGCCATAGGAAGGCTCTGATGTGTCGTTATCCGCCCTTGCAGGGCAATATGGAAAATGCGCCCCCGGTCACCCGAACCGCTTGGCACGCCCGGATGGGCGTTGCGCGATCCGCGCGGCGGGAGTGATTCTCATGCTAATGAGCAGTTAACGGCAAGCAGATCAGAATCTTTAGGGCCACTTTTCAATTGGGACCGTGTCAGTCGCGCGACAAAGTGCCGAGCGCATGCTCCAGCGCCTGCTTGCCGAGCTCGACGCCGTCCGCGTTGATCGTGTGGCCGATGCCGGGTAACGCGTAAGCGTCGACCGCATAGCCGGTGTTGCTGAAGGCATCCGCGGCGTATTCCAGTTCCTGTACCGGGATCACTTCGTCTTCTTCGCCATGCACAAGCGTGAGCGGTGTACCGTTTTGCGCGACGATCACCGAGGCGAGCCGCCCCGAATACGCGATGACGGCGGCAGCGCCTTCCGCGCTAGCCGCCACGTGATGCATCGCCATGATCGAGCCTTGCGAGAAACCGATCAATGCAAGGCGATCGAAAGAAAGATGCCAGTGCGCCAGTTCCACCTCGAGCATGCGCCGTAATGCCGGATAGGCGGCGGCCACACGCGCCTCGCGATTGCCCTCGTTGACATCGCGCAGGCTGAACCATTGGCGCCCGCCAAAGCCGCCGTCAAAAGCGTCAGTGCCGTCGAGCGACGTAAACGCCACGTCCGGCAGGCTCTCGCTCCAGATGTCCGCGAGCGGCATCAGATCGCGCGCGTTGCTGCCCACGCCGTGCATCAGCACCACGAGTGCCTTGGCCGGCGTTATCGCCGGCGCGCGCCGCCAGCCGTGTTCGAATTGCTCCCAAGCCATATTCAATCCTCTCTCTGTACCCGCTGTACTCTCGGTTCGTATTTCTGCACGCGCACTCAGCCACGCGGCAACGTGTTGCCCTCCGTGGCGCCTTACTTGTACCTGGCTTCGCCCGCGTAGCCCTGGCGATGCCTCAGGTACTCTCAGGAGGCTTCACGGCGCGTGGTATCGCACCATGCAGCCTCAGCCGGGAGCATACGCTGCCGGATTGGTTTCTGCCGTCCGATCTGCATGGCTCGTCGACGCCAGAACGCGAATACAGGTATGCTTTTTTGCGAGCATTCGATCGGCCGCCCGGCTCATTGCCCGGATGGTGAATAGAACGCCGTGCAGAACGTCCGTCGCATCGCCATCCGGAGAATCGTTTGAGCCAGCCCTCCTCTTCCGCGCCCGCCGCTGCCCCGCCTGCACCACCGCCTCTGCAAGGCGGCAAACTGGTTCTGGCGACCATCGCCGTCGCGCTCGCCACTTTCATGAACGTGCTAGACACGTCGATTGCGAACGTCGCGATTCCCACCATTTCGGGCAACCTCGGCGTCTCAGTCGATGAAGGCACATGGGTCATCACAGTGTTCGCCGCGGCCAATGCCGTCTCGATTCCGCTGACCGGCTGGCTCACGCAACGCATTGGCCAGGTCAAGCTGTTTGTCGGCGCGATTCTGATGTTCGTGCTGGCTTCATGGTTGTGCGGCATTGCGCCCACGCTGCCGATCCTGCTGGTCGCCCGGGTGTTCCAGGGCGCGGTGGCCGGCCCGCTGATTCCACTCTCGCAAGCGATTCTGCTCGGCTCGTATCCCAAGGAGAAATCGTCGACCGCACTCGCGCTATGGGCCATGACGGCCACCGTCGGCCCGATTGCCGGCCCCGCGCTCGGCGGCTGGATCACGGATAGCTACAGTTGGTCGTGGATCTTCTACATCAACATTCCGGTCGGCATTTTCGCGGCCGGCGTGACGTGGATGATCTATCGCACCCGCGAGTCGGCAACCCGCAAGCCGCCCATCGACGTGGTCGGGCTCGGCCTGCTGGTTACGTGGGTCGCGTCGCTGCAGATCATGCTCGACAAGGGCAAGGACCTCGACTGGTTTTCGTCGCCGATCATCGTGATTCTCGGCATCACCGCGGTGATCAGCTTCGCGTTCTTCCTCGTGTGGGAATTGACTGAAGAAAACCCGATCGTCGATTTACGGCTGTTCCAGCAGCGCAATTTTCTCGGCGGCACGATTGCGATTTCGGTGGCGTACGGCGTGTTCTTCGGCAACCTCGTGCTGCTGCCGCAATGGATGCAGGAGTATCTGAACTACCGTTCCGTGGATGCCGGTCTCGTCACCGCGCCGCTCGGCATCTTCGCGGTACTGCTCGCGCCGGTGATGGGCCGCGTGCTGCCGCGCTCGGACGCACGCATCATCGCAACGCTCGCATTTATCGGCTTTGCGATCGTATTTTATATGCGCTCGAAGTACGTGATCGAAATCGACACATGGCACCTCGTGCTCCCCACGCTGCTGCAAGGCATTCCGATGGCGCTGTTCTTCGTGCCGCTGACGGCGATCATTCTGTCCGGCCAGCCGCCGAACAAGATTCCGGCGGCCGCGGGCCTGTCGAATTTCGCGCGGGTGTTTTGCGGCGCGGTGGGCACGTCGATCGCCGGCAACGAGTGGAACAACCGCACGGTGCTACACCATGAGCGGCTTACCGAGCAGGCTACCGTGAACAACCCGCTGTTCAACCAGCAGATCGATTCGACCCAGTCGTTGTTGCATCTGAATTCGCAATCGGCGCACGCGCTGTTCGATTTCACGGTGAACACTCAGGCCGCGATGATGGGCCTGAACGACATCTTCTTTGTGTCGGCGATCATTTTCATTCTGATCATTCCGCTGATCTGGATTACGAAGCCGGCCAAGGGCGGCGGCGGAGCGGCCGCGTCGGGCGCGCACTGATCGCGTGTTTTTCGGCGGTGCGTCGTGCGTCAGCGGAAATAGCGGGCGGGCGTGTCGCCGAAGGCATCGCGGAACACCGCGATAAACGAAGACACGTCGTTGTAGCCGACTTCGAGCGCCACCTGCGTGACGCTCGCCCCGCCGCCGAGGTGCTCCAGTGCAACCAGCAACCGCAGTTGCTGCCGCCACTGGCCGAAGGTCTGCCCGGTCTCCTTGACGAAAAGGCGCGCCGCCGTGCGAGCGGTTACGCCAGCGGCCCCGGCCAGATCGTCGAGCACAGCCGTTTCCGCCGGGTTGGCGTTCAATGCTTCGGCGATCCGCTGGATCCGTGGGTCTTGCGGCCAGTGCAGCGCCAGAGGGGCCATGGGCAACCCCGACAGGCGGTCCAGCAGGACTTGCAGAAGACGCTCCGCGGGTTCGTCGAACGGATTGTCGTACGGCAGATCGGCTGCGGCACCCAGCAAAGCTTCCGCCAGAGGGTCCAGCGCCAAGGCAACGCTTTGCGCGGGTAGCGGCGCAGCGTCCGCATCGGCATATAGCGAATGGAGTCGCACCGGCTCGGCGGCCGACAGGTAATGCTGCACGTTCGCCATCAGCCAGAGCGCGTGCCCCGACGGCACGACCCATCGTGCGGTTTCGGTGCGCACGGTCAGCACGCCGGCGCTCACGTGGATCAGCCGCGCGCGGCGATAAGCGCGCCACGGTTCGTCCAGCGTGTTGTAACGCTCGTCGACCACGAATACCGGACGCTCAACGCCGTCCGGATCGAAGGCTTGCGTCATGAAATGTCTGTTTTACCCGGTTACTGTAAGAAACACAGTAAGACTAGCATAGCCTTCGGGAAACGCTGTTCGAACCCGGCAGCGCCTCGCCGCACGAACAATTCGCGCCAGGTTGCCAGTAGAATCGCGGCTTCAAACGGTCCGAACCCAATGAACTACGCATCCATCCTCGAACAGATTCATCGCGATCTTCAGCCTTATCTGGGCACCGGCAAGGTCGCCGATTACATTCCGGAACTGGCAAAAGTCCCGGCCAACAGCTTTGGCATGGCCATCGTCACGCCGTCCGGCGAGGTCTTCCGCATCGGCCAGGCCGATACACGCTTCTCGATTCAGAGTATTTCCAAGTTGTTCGCCTGCACCATGGCTTTCCGGCTGCTCGGCGACGAACTGTGGCAGCGCGTCGGCCGCGAGCCGTCAGGCACGCCGTTCAATTCGCTGGTGCAGCTCGAAGCAGAGCAAGGCAAGCCGCGCAACCCGTTTATCAACTCTGGGGCACTCGTCGTCACCGATGTGCTGTGCCGCCGCTTCGTGCGTGCCGAGACAGCGCTGGTGGAGTTTATGCGGCGGCTGACCGGTGAGATCACGATCGACTACGATTCGCGCGTCGCGCAGTCAGAGCTTCAACATGCAGACCGCAACCAGGCGATGGCGCATTTCATCGCGAGCTTCGGCAACATGGACATGCCCGTCCACGCGGTGGTCGAGGCGTACTGCCGGCAATGCGCGATTTCGATGAGCTGTGTCGAGCTGGCCAAGGCTGCGTTGTTTCTGAGCAATGGAGGCGTTGTGCCTTCGACCGGGGAACGCATCCTCGACAGCAGTTCGACCAAGCGTTTGTCGGCCCTGATGCTAACCTGCGGCACCTACGACGCGGCGGGCGACTTCGTCTTTCGTGTCGGCTTGCCAGCAAAGAGCGGCGTGGGCGGTGGCATCGTCGCGATACTGCCGGGCGAGATGGCCGTGTGCGTGTGGTCGCCCGGGCTCGACGCGAACGGCAACTCACTTGCCGGCGCGAAGGCACTGGAATCGTTGACCACGATTACTGGGCGGTCGATTTTTTGATACTGCCGATCCGGGCAACTTCACGGTTTATTTCCACCGAGCGCTTCTGATTTAACACCGCGACGACGGCTGCGGCATGGCGACCTTATCCGGTGTTCGCCATCCTCGCCATGCCGCCGCCCCCATTGGCCGACTTCCTAGCCCGCCCGCTCAACCAACTCAGCCAACACCGTCTGATAACCGGTGCTACCGATCACCCGCTCGTTCACGCCGTCTTCGAAATCGATCCACCCTGAGTTGAAACCGTCGATCATCTCGATGCGTGGCGCGGGCCACGCCGTGCCTTGCGACTGGAACAGCGCCTCCCACTGATCGTGCGGCACAGCCTGAGCCTTCACCGAACGTCCGAGCACGCCGCCCAGCATCGCGGCGATCTCATTTTGCGTATAGCGCTGCGGCCCTTCAATCTCGATCACGCGGCGCCCCTGCCACGACTGAGTCAGCGTTTCAGCGATCACCCGGCCTATATCCGCGGTTGCAATCATCGGATACGCACGATCGAGCGGTTGCAGGAAGCTCGACATCACCCCAGTCTCGCGTGCCGGCGCGATATCCCACAACGAATTCTCCATAAACCACGCAGGCCGCAAAATTGCCGTCGGAATCGGCAGGTCCGCGAGTGCTTCTTCGAGAATATGCACCTGCGTGATGAGACCGAGACCCGACTCGCGTTGCCCGCCGATCGATGAGAGCGCCGCGACGCGCTCCGGCCTAGCCGTCACCAACGCTTCTTTCAGCGCCGCCGCCGCTGCGTGAGCGTTCGGATAGCCCGGCTGCGGCGCGAAGTTCGGCGCCACCATCACGAAGACGCCCGCCGTACCGCTAAACGCCGCGGCGAGGGCATCCGCGTCTTCGAAGGACGCGATCGCCACTTCGGCGCCCCGCTCCACCCACTCCGCCGCCTTCTTTTTATCGCGTAAGACGGCGCGCACTGCGTGTCCCGCGTCCAATAACGCGCGTGCTGCCGCGCCGCCCACCTGCCCTGTCACACCGGTAATTGCATACATCTTCGTCGCTCCCTGAATACGGCCAATGCCGTTCTGAGCGTGATTCTCGGCGTTTCCCGATGATTTCACGAGAGCATGAATGTCATTTATTTAATGACTCTATGGCATGAAAAGCCTCATCCGGAAACTCGCGGTGCTATTAGCGCGCAACAAAGTCTGCGGGAAAAGACAGCTCTAAGGCCCATGGGCTCGTCGCAGTTAAAGCAGCAGTAAATGGACAAAGTCTGCGGGAACGAATCATTCGACACAGGCTGCGCAGACTTCACTTACACAAAGTGTGCGGGACGCCCGACTCACAGGCGTTACAGGGCCGTCAAAAAAAGGGGCCAAACCGCAGATGTGTCGCGCCGCAACAAATGCGCTTACACCTAAAGCGAACCTCTTATGCCCGCCGCTCCTTCGCGGGATGAAATTGTCCAAACAGGGAAGAGGATTCGACCTGAAGAGCATTGCCTTTGAGTATGCAAGACTCTCTCGCTCAGGCTCGACGCTGTTGCACAGTTCGATCAGGTGCTGCTGCATTACATCGTGGCTCTGCAGGAAAGCGTCCAAGATCCGTCACCCACGTGAACCGCACAAAAGCTGCACGAGTCGACGGATCGCTTTACGTTTTGGTCTAACAGAGGCAAAAAACACAACTTCCCGGATGTGTCGAGCGTCGGATGGAACGCGCCGCCATATGCAATGAAGTTCCACGCACCGGCCCTGCCGTTGAATCAGACCGGCTCGATGCTCCGCTTACCCACCCGAGTCGCGCATCGCGATCAACTGGTAGTCATGCTGCTCGATGGCGACGACGAACTTTTTCATGCATTCGACACACGCATTGACCTCCAGCAGCGGCACGTGGAAGACAGCGATCGTCAAATATGTCAGCACATCCTGAGTCACAAACAGAGGCACATTTGTATCGTACAGGCGGTCCATATGCTGATTCTGCGTCTGCCAATATTGAAAATCGAGTGTGCGTCCGATCTTTCGATTACCTCATGGAGCCGCCGCGCTCTCGGACACGGCCTTTGCATTTTGTGCGTTTCCACTTAAGCGACCTTCGAGAGATTCATGAGTTCGATTCCCCGGATTCGCTCTCGTTGTTCCTTGGTAAAACTCCCTCTCCGCAAGCCGGCTTTCAGGATAGCTTCGTCACAGTCGCCTAGCCGACGTCCCGATGCTAAGTTGGCAAGCCAAAAAATGACACGCTCTAGATAGGCTTGACGGCATTCAATCAGATCAGCCAAAACATCTTCAAAGGAGCGGTTCCGGCCCAACCATCGATTAAAACCTGCTTTTTCGAGAATAGCCCTTCGAGTTGCCATGATCGGGGGATCGGTCGCTATTAGGTTACGCCACGCCTCGCGAATCTGGTCGGAGGTCGGTTCCTTCAACCGCACCGCCCCTTTCGTTCGCCCTGGTGACCGATGGCTCCGATTAAATGCGCAAAGCCAATCCTGATCATGTTTCCATAGCGCCTTATGAACTACTGGATCAGCTTCAATTGCCGCCGTGATGCGCCTTTCCGGTGCGGCATTTTTAACCAACCGGCGCCATGTCGCGCGCAGATTTCTGATTTCTGCTCGGGGCAACGACTTAGCAGTGCTAACCCTTTCCCTATACCCCCACCTTCGAGCAGTTGCTGGACTTAGTTGTAACTTTCGTGCCGCAGACCATACGTTTTCGCCTTTAGCAATCAACGCGAGATACCGTTTCCGGTAGCGATCGCCATATGAGATCGGAACCAATTGTGCGGCATCACATTGAGCAGAATTCCGGACCCAATACGATACTCCGCACGTACACACGAGCTTCCATCTGCCTCGTCTCACCGAGGTGGCTTCAAGGACGTCAGCACTTCGATGCAATGCGCCCTTACATGGGTACAATTCCAAAAATGGTGTCTCGTCTTCTCGCTTACTTACCAAGTTCTGAGCTTTACAGCTAATCTGAGGCAACGTTGTTCCGGGCAATTCGACGTGGTGTTCAAGAAACGACTCCCCTGCGATGAACATAAACGGGTGCGGGCACTCGGAACGCACTGCGTTTCCCGACAAACGGTCGAGCCACTTCGAAATTCTTCCGGCAGTCATGTTTGTCAAATAACAATATTCTTGCCCAAAATAATCGAACCAGGCGGAAATCACCGCCTCATGCTTTATCCAACAGTTGTCGCGAACAAATCCTGCTTCTTTGAACATGTCGCGATATATCTTCGTTGACTTTCCAGTACCACCGTCCCTTCTCTGCAGGCCGCTTCTCTTAGCAACGTCCTCGATAGCACGTTGCTCCGAGGGCATGACCCGTTGCAGAACTCTCTCGTCAGATTCACTGCTGAGGCGCAAAACAGTCTGGTCAAAATAGTTTTCAGATGGCAATCTTTTTACCGATTTCAGTATGCTCGAGTGCCTGACACAGCAATACACTCCTGTCAACTGATCATCGATCCTCCAAAAGGGAACCTGCTGTTTCTCAATCCATTCCGCCAGACACCCTTCGCAATATCGTAACGTCGCGGTGCGCTCGTCTTTTCTTCCCAAAATTCGAAAAGGGAATGGAAATCGCCCACTCGAATGCGACGCCAGAATGGTGTGAAGTATTTTTTCTCTCGCCGATTGCGAAGCCATCATCGTCGCATATTGGAATTCCGTATGCTTTCTGACAATATCCTCTGCTTCCAGATTCCAGTAATCGCTCGCCTGCATTGCAAGGTAATCAACGGCAGTAGGAAACCTTGACCGCGGTTTGGATTCACCGCCAAAAAGCAATCGCCGAAGTCTCGAAGTGGATTTCAAACCCATTACCTCAGCATATCGTCCAAAATTACTTCCAAGAGTCTCACCTTCCTTCAGTGGAAGCAGCGCAATAGCCATTCAACCTCTCCTTATCGCCGAGTCTCAAAAGTTTTGACAGCTGCCAACAGTAACGTGTTGGCAACTCCGCAACTTGCTCGCACTCATCCCCCATCCGCTATTCATATTCATTAGGTTAACTGAACATACCCATTTCGTCCGTCGCCCGAATCAAACCAGCTCGACCTCGGGAAACTCCCTAATTCCGTCACCGGTAGCCTAGTGAACGTAGCAGCACAACGGGTGCCAAAACTCCTGCGCTGCCGAGATCTCCGCTTATGGCAATATCCGGCGATATCGTCCTTAGAAGAGGTGCTCCAGTTCTCAAGTTTCAAGGTGAGCGGACTTCGTTCGTTCGGCGGTAGGCAACGAACGCTTAAGGCACGTCCGATTCGCCAGGTTGAAAGCCGCAAACCACTCCCCGTCGTGTCGAGTCAATGTCCTGTATAGCTCCGGGTCAACTTGATGGGCTGAGGTAATTCTTTTCTCCGGCCTTGCATTCTGAACGAGAGAACACCAGCGGTCTCGCAAGCGCTGAATCGCTTCTATGGAGAAATCTTTGTTTTTGGAAAAACCGGCACAACGCGCCCATCGCAAGAACCTTGAAAGCGTATGAAATCGTTGTGATCCGAATCCCGCGCTGACACCATCGACTATCCCCATCGAAAGGAGACCGTGATATCGCGCTCCGTATGCCTCTTCGGTCAGTTGCGCATTCTCGGAGGGCGAAATGCCGGACGCCCGGTACGAGACTCCGCAGGAACATGCAAGTTTCCATCCGGCCCCTTCTCTCGAGCATGCCGTCCAGGTGTCGTCACGCCGATGAAGAATGCCGACGCATGAGGCGCCCCTCATGCCTCTTTCGACAGCATCGCCGTATCCGTTCACCGAATCGATTTGAGCAGCAAGGACCAAGCTCTGTGTCGCAGGCACAAACGATCCGGGCATCGCACAGCGGCGACTCAGTAACGACTCCGCTGCGATGAACATGAACGGATGGGGAAAATCTCTGCCTCTTCCTTGACCCGCGATGTTACGCAGCCAGACAGTCATTTTTTGCCAATCCAAACCCGCTAGCCGGCAATACTCCTCGCCGAAATGCTCCAGGAAACATGCGGTGAAAGCGCGACTGTCCATCCTTCCGTCAGACCACATAAACCTTGCTTCCCGAAGCAATTCGCAAAATGTCTCCGTCGAAGTAAGACCATCGTTCACCATCCTGTACTGCGCGCTACGTCTCGCTACGTCCTCAATTGCAGCTATCTCTGGAAGAGACACCCGATTCAGAGTTTTTTCGTCGGTGGGACACCGCAATGTCATCACCGTCGGGTCCGTGAGATTTTCAAAAGAAGCCGGGTTTGTCACTTTCAGTACACTTGAATGGGTACTGCAGACGTACACACCCGGAAGCTGATGGTCCACCATCCAATGGGCAGGAATGCTCCTCGCCCGCCACTCCAACAGGCAATCTTCACAATATCGAAACCTTGTGACGCGCTCGCCACTCCAGCCACCGGCGCTCCTGCGAAAACATCT
The DNA here is from genome assembly GCF_900230185.1 of Burkholderia sp. OK233. GTDB lineage: Bacteria > Pseudomonadota > Gammaproteobacteria > Burkholderiales > Burkholderiaceae > Paraburkholderia. The sequence goes on along the minus strand of NZ_OCSR01000002.1, from coordinate 3,761,591 downwards.
ACCGGCAGGTTGACCGAGCATATCCAAGCGCATTGCCCTTCTCTGCATATCCGGCAGCGTCAGCGTCGCGTAGTGGAACTCAGTGTGACCATTGATGATTGCAACTGCATCCAGATTCCAATAGTCTCGTGCTTCTTCCGCGAGTTGATCAAGTCCGCTCGGGAGCCTTGTATCCGGTTTGCAGGGATAGCCGAAGAGGCGCCGCCTAAGCGGTAGCGTGGTTTCAAGGCCAACGAAGTCTCCATAGCGGCCCAGATTGCTGCCAATGGTCTCACCATCCAAAAGCGGAAATAACGCGATAGCCATAACCTCGCTCCCTTACGACCAGTTCACAACACGCTCCGTCGCCGACAACGAAAGACGAAATCTCATAGTCAGGCGTAACCCATATGAAACCCGCAAGGGGAAATTCAGCTGGAAACCGGCGAAGCAATCTCCAGAGTCGCAGTTATCAGTTACTCTCCGCCTCTGACTCCTAGACGCTCTTCTTCAGAGATTCCGCAGGAGTCTTCTTCTGATAGAAACGGCGCGCAGCCTCGTTACTCAGGTCTTGTGATGATGCCGCCGGGTACTCTTTCTGGACTGTACCAACCAGAGACGACGCCAGATCCTGCGGCACGCCCAGAAGCATCAGTCGGGAGACCGCACTGATCGCTGACTCGTTCCTGTCATGCTCCATCGCCACTTCATAATAGCGGTGTCGCTTCGCCTCCGCCTCCATCGACTCTACGATGTCGTCCAGCGTATCTCCCAACAGGTCATCGTATTCAACCATCCGTGCTTTATTCCCGGAGCGCACCGCATTCATGATCGGCCTCAACGCACCCATTTTTTCATCGAATACATCCCTGACGATTTTTCGAGATAGCCTCTCCGCTCCGGAGGCAATTGCCGCGGACTGTGCCAGTTGAAAAAGAGGGACCGCAATACCCGGCAGCCCCTGGGTCAAAAAATACAGATACTCCCGCAAGCTGTCCGACAGAGGCACCGGGTTCGCAAGCCACTGGTATTTCTGCAGTTGATTGCAGAACCGCTTCCAGTCGTCCTCATTCCTCATGCCGTTCCACACGGTAACGCCTTGACTGCTAATGCGCCGCGCGGACCGCAACGTCTTCCGGAACAACTGGGCTGCCTTCGGAGTGCCGCTCACAATGACTGGAACACCCACCACGTTAGTAAGATTGACAAAAAAATCAAAGAGCGGGTCGTTCCTTTCCACCGCCTGTAAGGCATTCTGCATCTCATCAATAACAATGAGGCCGGTGTGATGTCGCTGACAGATGCGGTGGAGCTTATTTGCGTAGTCGGCCAACGTGGCCCTCAGGCCAACCTCCCCCGTATAGTCCGTTCCAAGCAGGTCGTCAAATTTCAGTATAAGGAGCTTCAGTGTGTCTTTGAGACTGGCACTCTTTGGACAATCAACCTTAATCCATACCACCTGGCTAAGTCCGTATTTCCTATGCAGAATCACCTGTGGGAACAGGCGTAGTGCGGATTCCTGTGCTGTAGATTTTCCGCCCCCCGAAAGTCCGAAGACACCTCCAGCATACGCATGTGAACGGCGGTGCGGGTAGATTGGAGTGAGTGCCCCGTTCTGGCTGGCCCTGTAGCGGTCACTGATGCCTTGTGCGTAATCATCTCGCAGATCACTTCCAATATAGTGTTGACGCACAATGATCTGAATCGTGCTGACGATGTCAATATGAGCGGGAACTGCCACAACAAGGCGAGAAAGGCGCCCGATGGCATGCAGACGATACTCTTCAGGCTTCGTCCGCTCACTTTCTGAAAAGGCAACAGGCACGTCAAGCGCTTTTAGAATCGATTTTTGATCCCAGACCGGCCCTAGGGCGGAGATTAGTGGATTGCTCCGATATTCAGGCAACAGATCGTCACCGTCGTAATAGGATGCCTCCACTGCGTGGCTACACTGCCTAACCGGTTCAAGTTGACGTGATCGTTCACCGGACATCGGTTTGGCATCTGATTTCTTGATGGTCATATTGCGCTCCTATGCATCCAGTGCCGCGAGCAACTCCCTCGCACGCTTCTCACGAAGATCCTTCACTGTCATTTGACTGGTTTCGGCCATGGCCACCTCGTCTTGACTTATCGACTCGCCATAGGTATCTCCTTCTTGGTCATAGATCTCTTGCGGTTCCGGTTCGTCCCGGCTCGTACCGAGTTGAACCCTCTCAAGGCGTTTTTTCGACGATGCCCGGGGCCGGCTGCGCCGCCTATCTTTTACTGCTTCTTTTGGACTGCTTGCCCCCTTCAGCGTCGATTCAGCGGACCGTTCGATGTGTCGCATTTCGTCCATTTCAGTGATGTCGGGGCGCGTCATTCCCGCCTCTTCAAGGGCTTTCGCAGTCTTGGCGACAGCGTCCCTGGCAATCTTCGCAATGTTGTAGTCCGTCATTGCACGCTCGGCCTCGCCAGCCTCCTCGCCCATGCCCCGGTTAGTTGCATCGAGCTCCTTGAACAGCAACTGCTCCTGGTAAGTCAGCCCCCGCATGTCGTCCCGTTCATGGTCGGAAATCGGACACGATACGGGTTCACCGAGACCGTAAAGTTGAATGTTGCCGTTATCCGCGGAGTCGTAACCGATTTCGACCACGGACTCGACGTTCTGGCCACGAAACATGGCCTGACGTTCAATGATCGATAACGTGGGACAGGCATAGTGCACCCCGTTGTGAAAGATTCCATCACCATCGATTCGAGCGGTCGTCCTCGGCATCGCTTTCGCCCGGAATTCGTCCACATCCACATGTCTTCCGCAACCATTGATCTCGGTGCCGTACTTCCAGAGATTGAGAGGCGTTGGCGCAAGTCCGCGCTCGACCATTTCGGGCGGTGTCGGGTAACCGCGGATGAGACGGCTGTTATAGCTTAGGATTGCGTAGCATACGATCCGGCGAAATTCATTTATATCAAGGGCCGCATGATATGCGGGGTGTTCAACGCCACGTTCAAACGACGCTTTCTCGACAACCCCTGGTACAAGCGCATTCCATATTGCAGGAATGATTCCGAATCGCCGCTCCATGACGGCTCGCAGGTCTGGACGATATGCAGGCGCATTCTGTATCTCAATCCGGAAATTCGTGATCAGGGGATGCCCTTTATGTACGCTGCTTACCTCACCCTGATCCGCGTAGAGGATTTCACACTGGCGGCGGGCCGGCCACCGATCCTCTTCAATGTCGATGCCAATTGACCTGCAGAACGGCACCTTGGGACTGATCGCGTTCGCAAGCGCCATCATCGCCCCATCCCACGACGGCGGGTCAAACGTCAGATAAAAGCCGACAACCATCGCCGTATAGTCGTCGATAACAAGATAAAGAGTCGGTCTGCCGATGACCTTCGTCCGCAACACCTGGCCTACCAGGTAGATGTCAACGATGGTCGCATCAATGTGAAAGCGCTCGCCCGGTCCACGCGACGTTCTGAGTTGACCGGTCAGAGGTCGTTCATGCAGCAGATACTGTCTGAGACCAATCTTGCGGACGCGACGCTCCTCGTAACTGTAATTCCGGTAAATATGGTATTGAAGTTGCCGGACCGTCAGGACGATACCGCGGTCCAGTTTCAGTTCGATCATCTCGCCGTTTTCGTTCCAGACGACCTTATCGCGCAGAAACTTGGCGCGAATCCAACTAAGTGCCTGCTTCAGCGTCTTTTGTGCCCTTTTCCCCTTCGTATACTCAAACGAAAAGTAATAGTCGGCCGCCAACTCAAGCAGGCGCTGTACCTCCTGATTGCGAGCTGAGCCCTTCAGTTTCCTGCGCTTCGGCTTACTTCCTGGAGCCTGCTTCCAGTTCCGTTGCGCACCTCTCGCTCCACACCGGTCGTAATCATCAGAAGCGGCTGCGGGTGTCATGCCTTGCTGGCAAAATCGCCGGAATGTTCTGTAAACAGTGGACTCCGATATGCGAGCGAATGCGCAGTATCGGAGGATCCGCTTCCTGCGGGTTTCCCGGTGGAGCAGTTCCTCAAATTCATCGCCGTAGATTGAAGGTTCTGGTAACTTTCCGTCACCAGCTGGCATCAGATCAAATGTCAGGAGTCCTGTTATAAGCTTCCAGCCATCAGATCTGGTCGGATCATCCGCGCTTTTCCGAAAGTTTTCGGACCGTCGGGACAGACTGAAAGCGGGTAAACTCCGGCGCTCTGAAACGCTAGCTGGCAGCTTGGCGAGTTTGTCGAGAGCGAGTGCAGGCTCCACATTGGTGGACAGTCTCAACAGCAGGTCGGCCGTTTTCTGCTTGAACGGAGAGGCTCTCCGGCAGGAGGCGGATCGGGCCTTATGTTCAATATCGATAAGATGGGTCCATCGGGAGTTTCTCCCTGTTTTCAGGACGATATAGATGTGCTCACCATTGCGTTCCTTGAGCACGTCGCCAACAGTAATTTCGCGTGGACATGTCGACTGGACAACCATTCGAGCCTCCATTGAGATGAGCGGCTGATAGCAAGAGCGTCTAGGCCTTGGGGCTCCAGATCTCGTCGAGCATTATCTTGAGCGGGTCCGGAACGTCGAGATCGAACGCTAACCGCCTGGCGCCAGCGAGTTGCCGGAAGGCGCGTACACCTGAACCCGTTCGAAGCCCGGGCATCCCATCAACCAGTCGGCATGCGTCGACGACCCGCATCTGCTTTTTCAGTCGAACAAGGCGAACCAACGCGCGTTGCGCCGCCATCTCAACCTCAGACAGTTTCCGGTCGATCGTGTCGTTGTGCGCTCGAAAGATCCATGCGAGATTTTTCGAGCGATGCGCATGCATGCCGTTAGCTCTGACTGCGGAATACGACGCTCCGTCGTCTTCCCACGTCTTCCGCTCTATAAGCTGCGTGCGCGTAAGTTCGACTTCCTTGCCGCTGCGGGTCGACCTGACCGACCGCGCTTCCCGCCTGCGAGTCGCCCCCCGCTCCGTGAGGTAAACGAGGCTCGTGCTCAGAACCGCCGGCTCGCCGAGGTCCCGGTAGAATGGGTGGGCAACGTTGATTGTCAACGCCGCTCTCCGGGTTTTATCCACGTCAAGCGCTACCTGATCGTAGATAATCTTCACCTCTCGCCGGTACCACCCTTCCAAGAATTCAGCATGCTCGGCCTCGGACAACAGGTGCAATTCCCCGCCCGCCGCCTTGTCGCATACGAGCCGTGTCTTGATGCCAGTACTTGGCACATCCCGGGTATGCTGCCAACGCAGATGGATTCCCTGGGCCTTGGCGTCCGCCTGCTCCTTCTCCTTGCGCGCGAGCGTCCCCTTTCTGATTCGCGACTTATGGTGCGTCATCTCACCCTCCACTTACGGTCCACTTTCCCAAAAAACCACGTGAGAACTTTTCCGTGAAATCGGCAAAATTTCTCAGCCGCCCCTGTTCGCTACCGCAAACAACGTCCCGCATTTCCCGGACATTGCGCAAGGCGTCGCCTGAACCGGGGGCCATGCACAACGCAGTGCTTCCCGGATCAGACCTCGCCGCACTACTGTGCCGCTGCTCCGTCGCATGAAGATCCATGGCTAAAGAGCATCGCGTTCGCGCAGCAGCCGTTGGATGGCAAATTTTTTGCGGTATGCACGTGCGTAACAAGCAGCGGTCGCCTGCGCCTCGCTTTCGGTGGTCGAACTCTGTTGCCCCGGTCGTGGGCCGGCACGATTCTCCAGCCGCGCACCGACGGTCGGGGGTGCGGCCAGGTATGCAGTCAGCGCTGCCGTACAGACACGGGGAAATCGCCGCAGCGCCCCATTCCCCGCAGCACGTGAGCGGGGCAGCATCTCCGGCACATCAGCGGCGCGGGTGAGCCTCGCCCCTCGATGCGGCACGCAGATCACCATGACTCCAAGCATCTGCAGATGGAATACCAGCAAGAGGAAATCAATGTGTCTGTCGTCGCCGGAGCATGCCACCGTGGCGCCTGCATCGAGTATCGCCTGCAGCTGGAGCGCGATGGTGAGCGGCGATATCTGACATTTTTCGACCGCGTCAAAGGCCGTGACGACCTGTCCCATCGGGTATCGAGCGCACAGTTCTGCACTCAGCGCTCTTATGCAATCAAGCTGCCACTCCCACTTCACCTGCCCGCGCCGGATAAACAGCTCTCGCCCCTGCGGACCCGCGAGTTGACGCATCCACACCTTTAACGCCTGTGTGCGCTCGGCCGTATCGTCTCCAACGACGATCCAGATTGCCTTGGGATCCTGATCGCTGTACTCAATCGATCGCGGTAGAAGCGGAAGGCCGTGGTCGTCGGGCGCAAACCGGGTGTTGGCCACCCGTCGCGTGGCAGCCTTTCCACAAAGCGCATCTGCCCGTGCTGCTTTCGCGAGTGGAGCTGGCACATGCAAATGCCGCTCCTGCGCGACCATTTCCGGCCCGTGCGCGTAGCGAATGCGCTGCGCGTCGGGGGCTTGGTCCGGTAGGATCGGATCCATAGACGAGTTCATACCTGCCTCCTTTGATGGCTCTTGACAACAGGCCGGATCGGGCAGAATATGCACTTGCACGTAGCACACTCGCTCTGCCGATCAGGCCGAGACGGACGGGTTCCCCGGTTTGCAGACCGGGGAACCCGTATTAACAATGGCGTATCAGATCAGGGTCCGTGCTTCATACTTAGGCTCCTTCTGTGGTCCTCAAAAAACCGCGAGCGCTGGTTTTTGAAACCGCGCCCTGCGGATGATGGCTCTCATACCCAGTCCGGTGCCTGCCGGCTGCCAGCAGCCGTCTTGCATCAGTGACCGTTAAGGCATTGATCGGCGGCGATGCAGTTGGGTCGCCTTACTGCGTCACCAGTTGCCTTTTTCGAAGCAGCAGCGTGCGCTGGCTAAGGCGCGGTGGATCTGCCGGCACCCCCGGCGATATTAGCGGACATGCCCACCCCGGTTTCGAAGTCCTTCAGTAAAACGAGTCTGCCCTGCGTCGAGCGCAGTCTATTCGCGTTCGCGGCTATTTCAAGCCTGATTTACCCAGCAACGCTCCCTTCCCATCAGAACAACCCGACACCGGACACCTGAAATATATGTTGATAGCCGAATACATTAGGCTTATTAGGCTTGCAAATAATGCTGGATAAAGTCGTTGAAACTTCAACGCCCGTTTGCGTTTATAGCGTGATTTATGGGATTTTCTTCAATTCGGCATTTCAGCTCCCCGACCATGCCGCTCCCAAGGTCGAAGCGGCTGGCACACAAAAACGTACGGAGTAGATAACTGGAAACCCGGAGAAAGTATGTGCAGACGCGCCTGAAAAAATTTTCCGCTTTTCTGCAACGATCAGATGTCTTGTAGGCATACGCTTAATCAGCGGGACGTTTGGGCACAGTTGGCGATCGTGGCGAAGGCGCGTGCCGCCAGACAGGCCAGCCAAGCTGAACAGGCCGTGCGCGGCAGAGGTCCAACGAAAAGAGCAACCCGTCGGGCTCTCCGGGCAGAGACACATTCCAGAGACGCGTCCCGAATCTTTGGACCGCTTTCGGCGAATCCAACAGCTCTGGCCTGATTCCGAGAACAGCGACAGCGATAAAGACCGGCCATGCACAGGCGTGGCTGCCCGCGTGAAAGGTGCCCCGCGTGGTAACCGGACCGACGCATCCTCCGCCAGTCAGTCGACAGGTTCCAGGTCAGGAACCCGCGTGAGGCTGGCGCACGGCCAGCGTAGCGTTACCCGCCCGGGCGCTGACTTGATGTGATCCCGCGAGGACTTAAAGGCCGTCACACATAAATGGGGGCGGCCGGACGTCTCCCCGCGCCCCCCCCCGCATGCGCCATCGCCGTCGCAACGGCGTCGAGCCGGATCTGTGTGTGCTGCTGGTGAGTGCGCTACAGCACGCAGGACACCCCGGCTACAGCTTGCTGGCCCTAGGCAGGAGGCGATGCTTGCGATCGCGATGGCCACTCCCAACGCACATCATTTTCTCCGGGTATGCGGGCGAACCCGAACAGCCGGACCGGCCAGCGGAAGATCGTACGAAGCGGTTCAAGTGGCCGATGCTCTCGAGCACCGCGGGGATTCGGAGTGGGTCAGCCGTGATAACCGACGTTGAACGAAACCGCTGACGCGGTAGCAGGTGGTTGGCCGGAGGCGGCGTCTTCGATACCGGTCATGGAATGTCTCCCCTTGAGTGGGACGATGGCAGTGCAGTTTGCTACCTCGTCCCTTCTGAGCGGAGTCCACCATGACACCCCTACGTCGACGCATGATCGAGGATATGCGCGTACGCAACCTCGCCGCCAACACGCAGCGCGCCTATCTTCAGCAGGTGCATGCCTTTGCCGGGCACTTCGGTCGTTCCCCGGACCTGCTGGGCCTGGAGGAGGTGCACGCCTGGCAGGTCCACCTGATTGAAGTCCAGCGACGCTCAACCAGCACGCTGGTCGTTGCCACTGCGGCGCTACGCTTCCTGTACAACGTCACGCTCAAACGCAACTGGTCCGTCGAAGAGCTCCCCAGATCGAGGAGACCACGCAAGCTGCCGGTGATCCTCAGTCAGGAGGAGGTCACCCAGTTCCTTGAAGCGATCCGCAGCGTCAAGCATCGCACCGTGCTGATGGCAGCCTACGCCGCAGGCCTGCGCATCTCTGAGGCCACCCGGCTGAAGGTCAGCGATATCGATAGCCAGCGCATGGTGCTGCGTGTCGAACAGGGCAAGGGGCACGCCGACCGTTACGTGATGCTCTCGCCACGGCTGCTGGAGATCCCGCGCAGTTACTGGTGCATTGGCCGCCCCCAGTACTGGCTGTTTCCTGGCCGGTTCCCGGATCAGCCCGTGGGCGCGAGCGTGGTACGACAGGCATGCCAGGACGCCCGTCGCCGTGCCGGTATCAGCAAGCCCATCACACCGCATTCGCTGCGCCATGCATTTGCGACGCACCTGCTCGAATCCGGCACCGATGTACGCGTGATCCAGTTGCTGATGGGCCATCGCAGCCTGGCCACCACGGCGCAATATCTCAAGGTCGCGACCAGCACAATCTGCGCGACGACCAGCCCATTCGACCGGCTGCCCCCAAACACTTCGCAGACCTCACCCGAAACGCCGGCTGACCACGTCTGAGCCCCCGATGAAGGCCAAGCTGGAACTGGCGGACATCCTGCACCGTCACGGCCCGGCATATCGGCATCTCCACGCCGATTCGCTCGACCGCGAGCAGCGTCGTGTCATGCGTGCCATTGAGCAGTGCCGCACAGCAGCCCTGGGCGGTCACGTCGAGCAGTGCGACGCCTGCGGACACCAGCGCATCGCCTACAACTCGTGTGGCAACCGGCACTGCCCGAAGTGCCAGTCGCTTGCCCGCGCAGAATGGCTCGACCATCGCCAGGCAGACCTGCTGCCCGTTCCGTACTTCCACGTGGTGTTCACCGTGCCGCAGGAAATCTCGGCCATTGCATTCCAGAACAAGCGCACTGTCTACGACATCCTGTTTCAGGCGACCGCCGAAACGCTGCAGACGATCGCCGCGGACCCAAGGCATCTCGGTGCCACGATTGGCTTCATCGCGCTCCTGCACACCTGGGGGCAGAATCTGGTGCACCACCCGCATCTGCACTGTGTGGTCCCTGGCGGCGGCCTTGCTGCCGACGGCACGCGCTGGGTGGCCTGTCGGCCTGGTTTCTTCCTGCCTGTCCGCGTGCTCTCGCGCCTGTTCCGGCGACTGTTTCTCGAACGGTTGCAACGCGCATTCGATGCCGGTGCACTGGGTTTCTTCGCGTCACTGGCTCATCTGTCCGAGCCCGGCGAATTTACCCGCTATCTGTCGGGTCCGCGTCATAGCGAATGGGTCGTCTATGCCAAGGAGCCGTTCGGCGGTCCGCAGCAGGTGCTCGACTATCTCGGCCGCTACACGCACCGCGTCGCGATCTCCAACCACCGCCTGCTCAGTCTGACCGACGAGCACGTGACGTTTCGCTGGAAGGACTATCGACATCCAGGTAGGCCACGCGCAATGCGCCTGCATGTTCACGAGTTCCTGCGCCGCTTCCTGCTACACGTACTGCCGCAAGGGCTGCAACGGATTCGTCACTACGGGCTGCTCAGCAACCGGTTGCGCGCGACCCGCATTGCCGCATGCCGGCATCTGCTTGATGCACCTCCTGCCGAAACGCGCGTGATACCCAGATCTGATTACCGCGACCGTTACGCGCAGTTGACCGGCCGATCACTGCGCGACTGTCCGGTCTGCAAACACGGCCACATGGTCTGCGTCGAATGCCTCCTGCCTGGCGCGTCACCCCGGGCACCGCCGAACCACCCATGAAGCCCGAATCGCAATCGCCGACAAGCCGGAACCGACGCGTCCTCACGGGTCGGCTGGACGCGCATGTCCATTGTGGTTCCATCCTGCCTGCCCCGTCCGGCGCAACCTGTTCGCCAACCACGACGACCGCATGTTCTTGCCGAACCATGCACCCAGACCCTGCGGTATTCGCGCTTCGAGCCCCGCATCCGATCGCTACGACCATCGCCACGTTGATTCAATACCCATAGCCACCGACTGTGGAGCGGTTTAGCTCAACGAATTGTTAGCGGAACGGGAACGGCTCGTCCGCCGTGCCTGCGACCAACTCATTGCGCCGTTCCCGTTCCGCTAACAATCCTCTGGGTTATCTCGGCGGTGCCCCCCACTTCTCCTGGGCACTGCACCGGCTATCACGGCCGTTGTGGCCTCAGCGCCGCTCCGGCTGCTGGCATAGCCAAGCCAACGTATCAACCGCCTCGAAACCTGCACCATTTGGTGCGCGCACGGCGCGGAAAAGCTTGGCTTACCTGCCGCTCGCAGATTTTCCATAAAAGAAATTAGCAACATTTGAACGGTCGTGCTTTTTGTTTATCAGAGACACGTCGCGACAGTCACCGTCCGCCAACGCGGCGGTTACCGGATCACGAAGTCGTTCACGGTCAGTCGCAGCGGTTCGTCGGGCCGCGCAAGTAACTTTCTTTGTGCGACAGCGACGATGCGATTGCGACCGCTTTCGAATGTCTTGAGTGTGCGTGTCGCGTCGGCGTCAGGCGGCAGCCAGAAGTGTTCTTCGAGTGCGTCACGTGCAACCGCGGCTTCGACCTCGCGCCCGCGGAACCGCAGCATGAAAAGCACAACGCGCCCGTCCGGCGAGACGGCGGGCGCGCGATCTAGAACTTCCATCAAGCACCTCGACGATATTATTGACGGCCTTTGATCTGTACTGCGCCGCGCAGCAATTAATTTACCAGAAGTTGAAAGCAGGACGATCGTCAATGAGACAACGATTCCACCTCACGTGGTATCCGCTATTGATCGCCTCACGACGTGCCTACTCATTAATTTTTTCAGGCGGCCACGTGTTGTAGGTGGTTTCGTGTCTTGTGGTGTACGCAGCTGGGACAGATGGTTGGTTGCGTATTCGACATCAACGCACCTCCGTATGGTGAGCTTTTCCGGGAGTCATCGTGAGCCACGATCTGGCGCATAGGTCGGCACCGCAGCGTGAAAATACCAATAAGGATGAGCGGAATTCAGCAGAGACGGGATTAGTTTAACTAAATAGATAACGAACAATTGATCACTTTAATTATGTAAAGTCGTACGCTGGGGATGCGTCAGCTTTCGTCAGTCGCGTTGGTTCAGGTAATTTTGTTCCCTAGCCCCAGCGAGCGACCAAGCGTGAGCTTCCGGTGCGGGCTCGCCGATAGTCAAGGGGCGGATGCCTATAAGACCATAGAGCGCTTTCGCAGGTATGCAGGGCGAAGATCGGACGCGGTGTCGACAAGGATACAAAATTGCTTGAACTGTCGGCCGGAGGAACAATTTTCTGCAAAGGTTCTTGAGGCAAACTTGTTCCCGATGCCTCTGCAAGCCCCGATTCGACTGGGCGCGAGCAGGAACAAAATTTCGCAATCCAACGATCACTACGACCGTCGGTTTGCATAAAACTGGGTTTTGTCGCTGTAAGGTTCGCGGAGAACAGTTTACCCATATGCGAAGTACTGCTTATGTTGCCAGGTCGTAGAATTGATCAGCGGTGGACGGATGGGTTCCGCGAGCACATTTCATCTGTCCTTTGGCGATCATGTGTATATATATAAACGCCTTCCGTTTGCGAGCAATTTTCCCTGCTTTGACGTGCAGAATTAGTTGCTGCTGTATATACGGCCTTACTGCAGCCGATACGGCCGCTGCGGGCTCCTACGAAATTCGCTGACTCGCACCTCATTGAGCTCACGAGCTCGAGGCTCTTATACACATTCAGGTTTAGCGAGTCCGGGTCCAACCTGTCTTGTCTGTCATTCCGCGCATCATACCGCTGCGCCTTATCGCAACAGAACCCACGTACCAGCGCACGCGCATCAACATGACATCAAGCGGATAGCGCAGGCGTTTGGGCCCGCGTGCGACGGCTGGATTCAGCAATTTCATCAAACTCTCAGGCCTTCAGGTTGCCCCGAACATCATAGCGCACGCTTATTGCGACACAACCAGCTGGTGCATTGACATGATGAGGCTTGAAAGGGCAACCGAACGTTAAAACTCCACGAGCGTCGCGCGGGTAAAGGCCTCGATGTTGTCGAGCAAGGCGTCGAGCGTGTCCCCGGCCGCATCGACGTTACCTTTGGCGATCGCCTTGGCAACCGCACCATGAAGACGTGCCATCTCGGGAAGATCGGCCGCTTCCCGGTAATGTACGTACCAGAACCGTCTAGCCAAGCCGTGCATCAGGCGCATTGCAGCCTCGGCGAATTCATTTCGCGCGGCGATCAGGCATAGCTCGTTGAATTCGCGATCGAGCCGCACAAAGCTGACATCATCATTCGCCTTTGACGCTTCCTCGAACTCCTCGGCCAATTGCGCGAAAACGTCGCGCTCCTGGGGAGTGGCGCTCCTGGCGGCACTTCGGCAAATCAGGCGCTCAACCTCCCTCCGCGTTCTAAGCAGCTTGAGCTGCTTTTTCACATCTATCTCGGGAACCAGCAGGCCGCGCTGGGGCATGATCACGATCAGGTGCTCCCGTGCCAGGCGCTGAATCGCCTCGCGAATCGGCGTGCGCCCGATGCCCGTCATTTCACTGAGCGAGAGCTCGGAGACCGTAGAGCCCGGCGCAAGCTGCAGCGTTACTATGGCCTCTTCGATCTGTGCATAAGCCTGTTCAGTCAAGCTCTCTTTGGCACCGGGCCGCTTGTTGCCCGCTTTCGGCGCGCGTGCGGGCGTCGACGGACGCGCACGAAGCTTTTTCGGTTGAGCGACGGCCTTTCGGGCAACGATATGTTCAGCCATAGGTACACCTGCAAATGCGTTCATCAGATATCCGCATTGTATAGCAGTTGATTCACAGTGTTCCCGCGTGTGGCGAGCGTGCGCCTATTGCGAAAGAGCCTCGAGCGGGCGCCCCTTCGTCTCCACACCCAGAATCACTACGACGGCTGCCGCGATCACGAACGATATTGCACCGAGGGTGAAAACACCTGATTGCCCCGTATGAGGCAAGACCATCCCGACAATGGACGGACCCAGCAACGAGCCAAGGCGCCCGATCGAAGATGCAAAGCCTGATCCGGTCGCCCGGATACGCGTTGGATACAGTTCCGGTGTGTAGGCGTAAAGCACCGACCACATTCCGAAAAAGAAGAACTGCATGCATAGGCCGGTGGCGACCAACTGAATCAAAGGTGCATGCGTGGCCGCCGCCTGCCCGTATAGATATGCAAACGCAGCGCTGCCTAATAACGCGAGCGCACACGTCGGCTTACGGCCCCACGCCTCCAGTAGCCACGCGGCAAACATGAATCCAGGAATGCCTGCGAGCGAGATGATGATCGTATAGAACACGGACTTGGTTGCTTCATAACCTGCGCTCTGCAGCAGCGCGCCTAACCACGTTGTCAGGCCGTAGTACCCGAGGAGCGCAAAAAACCACAGGAACCACGTCATGACGGTACGGCGTGCATATCCATCAGTCCACAGTTGTACGAAACGTGCTGCACGGGGAACTGCAGAGACAATTGCCGCCGACATGGCCGCAACCGGTGGCAGATCCCTTCCGCGCAAGCATTTCTTCACACTCGCCTCGATGTTCGCAACAACCGAATCGGCCTCGACCACCCGGCCCGCACTTTCCAGCCAACGCGGCGACTCCGGGACATAACGCCGGACAACGAAGACGAAGACCGCCGGTACGGCAAGCGCGATGAAGATGCCTCGCCAGCCGATCATCGGCAGCAGGAAATAAGTGGCAATGCCTGCGGCGATGAACCCAATCGGCCAGAAGCCCTCGAGCACAGCGAGATACCTGCCACGATTTTTGGCCGGGACAATTTCCGAGACAATCGACAAACCGATCGGAAACTCCATTCCCATTCCGAATCCAAGCAGTACCCGAAACACCATCAGCCATCCGACGCTAGGTGCGAAGCCACACAGCAGACTCCCTACTCCCCAAAATAGCATGCTGACCTGGAACACCGGCTTGCGTCCGAACCGGTCCGCCAAAATACCCGCAATCGCCGCGCCGATCAGCATACCAAGGAAGCTGGAACTGGCGAGCATCCCGGCCTGTGCCGAACTCAGGCCAAACTCCGCTTTGATCGAGCCCAGCACGAACGTCATGATGCCGAGGTCCATTGAATCAAACAGCCACGCGGTCGCAATGACGGTGAAAATCAACTTCTGATAACGCGTGAGGGGCAACCTTTCCAGCCGCGCAGCTACTCCGTCTCTCACGTTGACTACGGCAGGGTTATGCATTTCCATTGTCTCTCTCCAGCCTGTCGAACAGGTATTTTCAGAATATATTAATTCGTTATACTTATCATTGTGCCATCAAACTCAGATCGTTAATTATCGAACGAAGGTCATTCAACAGTTGATACAGGTACTACAAGCAGCCCCTGAAACGGGGCCGCTTCCCGGGGCCGTTTAGTTAAATTGCTGTCATGACTTGACGCTCGTTTTCGGAGAGTTCCGGTCCGTCGAGCGTCACACGTGAGTGGTCGTTTCTGAATTTGGCAATCACTGGCCGCAGCTCTTCCTTGACATGTTTGTCGCTATATCCATTGAAAAGCGTTCCAAGGAAGCCACGACGCAAATCGCTCGACCCCAACACCCAATCGGCAATGGGAAAGGTGAGGTTCATGTTGTACTTCATCATGATTCCCATATTGTGGTGCGCGGTATGGTGACGGCGGATCGTATTGATAAACGGCATGTTCCGGACGAACCAGTTATCGTGAACGTGGCAGCAGTAGTGGAACGTTTCATACACCAGATATTGCGCGACCATGGTCAGAAAGGCGATGTACCCCGCGTTCAGGTCAATCAGGCGGGAAGCCGCAAAACCAAGGATCGTTCCGCCGACGCCGAGCGTGATCAGAACGCGCCACGGGAAAAACACGATGCGAAACTCGCGCGTCGTATCAATCGTCGGTTCAATGTCCGAGAAGTACTGGTGATGCTCACGCGTGTGCCGCTCGTAGATCGCCCGCAGGGCAAAAATGTCAATGCGACGGTGCATCACGAAGCGATGCATCCCCCATTCGACAAAATTTCCTGCGAGAAAGATCGGAATAACGAGAAGCCACTCCCACCGCGCTGCGTTCAGGTGCGACAGGCAATAGTAGATCGCCGCAGCTCCGGCCAAATACATCACTGAAATATGCAGCAGCCCGTTATATAGCGGACTGATATTTGCCTTGTAGTTCTCACGAAATTTCCGTTGTCGCTCGGTCATCATGATTTGTCTCCTGTTGCGTTAGCTGATACTAATATATTAGTTGAATACTAGATCCGATCAAGTAGTTTATTAGCTTCCTTTCTAGGGAATTTCCCTAGATCGCCGTGATAGGCATTTCGCACAATCCGGCTGTACGCCCCCTCGACATCGGGTACCGGAAATGACTTCGCAAGACGCGTCACGGTGAGCCCGTCGCGGGTCAGCGAATCGAGTGAGCCCTCCCCGATTCCGAGGTCCCTGAGGTTTGTCGGGATACCCAGGTCGGCGACGAGGTCGCGCAAAAACTCACACAGCTCGCGCGACGCGTCGTCAGGGTTTTCGCCGCAAATGCCGAAGATCTGCGCGATCTCAGCCATCTCCACCGGGCGATGCGGACTAAGCGCTTCCACCGCGTACGGGAGGACCACCGCATTCGTAGTGCCGTGCGATCGGTGCGTCAGGCCTGCGACTGCATAAGCAATGCCGTGGATGGCATTCAGACCGGCACTTCCATAGGACAAGGCGGCGTAGATGCTCGCGTAACACATACCGGTCCGTGCTTCGACATCATCGCCGTGGTCATAGCAACGTTTCAGGAATCGCGCGCATAGCGAAATGGCTTCGCGCGCGAACAGCATGGTCAGAGACGAGCGACCGCTGTATCCGGGATCAGGATGACCGTTCCGATCGTATTGCGCGGAGTCCAGCGTCAGATATGACTCGATCGCGTGCGTCAAGGCATCGATCCCCGCGTCCGCGGTCACGCGCGGTGGACAGGTGAACGTGAACTCGGGGTCGATAAGGGCAATTTGCGGACGCAGCGAGTTGTCCATCACCGCCACTTTGGTGGCGTTGTTCGGATCGAGCAAAATCGCACCGGGAGTCGCTTCCGAACCTGTACCGGCAGTCGTAGGAAGCGCAATCAATGGAATGGGATTGTCCGCCGACGTCAGGCCACCGACAAAGTCCCGCACCGGTCTTCCAGATGGCAGGGTAATACAGAGCGCCTTTGCGAGGTCGATGTTGCTCCCGCCACCCAGCGCGACGACGTGATCGGGCGCTGCGCCCTTCAAGGCCTCTCGCACCGACTGTGTGGCGCTGTCGCAGAGTGTGGTGGTGGGGTCTGGCTCGCCCCCGTCGAATACGATCGTTTCGATTCCGAGCAGGGAAGCGGATTTCACGTACTCGTCCACCCACGGGGTGGACGTCACAAAGAACCTGTCGGTCACGAACACGCCTTTGCGGTATCCGAGGTGGGCGACCAGGGCCGGAAGCTCGGCGCGTGAGCCAGCACCAATAATCAATCTTCCTGGCGGGCAAAAATGAATGAGGTCTTCTGTTCTCATATGAACTCCGTGGAGAATTAATGGTCAACGAAACGGCGTATGGCTTTCGCGACCAGGTCGGCGTGTGTGACTGGCAAGGTATGCCCGGCGTCGATAAAAATCTGCCGTTGGGCACCGTGGATTTCTTGAGCGAGCGAATCTGCGCATGAACTCGGACAATCGGTGTCCTGAGAACCGTGCAGAACCAGCGCCGGGAGATCAAGCCGTTCGAGAACGGCTCGTTGATCAGTCGATCGAATGGCTTGCCAGGTCCACGCTACCGCGTCGTGGTCTGCTGCCTCCTTCAACTCGAGGCGCTTTTCCCGCATTGCAATCTCTTGCAGCAGCGACTTTTCGTCCTCTGCCCTGAACCAACGGACCTCGCGTATCGCGCCTGTTCCAGATACCAGAATGACGCCCTCCGGCCGCCGCACGTCTGAACGCGACAGGTATTCAAGCGCTACCGATACACCCATGCTCCAGCCCGCTAACCAGTAGGGTCGCCCCCGAACTTCGAAATTGATCGCGTCAGAAAGATCATCGGCAAATGCGCCGAGACCGTAATCCTCGGCCGATAAGCCGCGTGCAGCTCGGCCTCTGCCCCTCAAATTTGGCAATATGAACGTCGCCTCTTTCCGCAAATTCCGGGCGACCGGCATCCAGACAGAACGCGTTCCCTGAATGCCATGCACGGCCACGACAAGCGCCGCACCTTCTCCCATCGTGGCAATGTCCATATTCGCTCCGTATGTTGCTTATATCCCACTAACATATTAGACTGATGTCAGTGATGTGCGTCAAGCGACATTTGTTTATCAAGCACTTTTCTTCACGGGACGGCCCCATTGATAGCGGATCCAGGGTATCTACCTGACAGAAGTATTTCGCCGGACAGCAGCGAATCAATGGCGCTTGCCCGGCGGGCTCGACGCATCTACGCGTTTGCGCAGGACTTGAGACGCGAGATGCCTGGCTGCACTTTGCTGACGGACAAGGAGGACGTCGCGCCTTACGAATGCGACGGTCTTGCCGCATACAGGCAGTTACCGCTCGGAGTCGTGCTGGCCGAATCGGAAGCGCAGGTTCAGGGGGTCCTCAGGCTTTGTGCGCACCATGGCATTCCGGTAGTGCCACGTGGCGCGGGTACCGGCTTGTCGGGCGGCGCCATGCCACTTCGCGAAGGCGTGGTGCTTTCGCTTGCGCGCATGCGCAGGATTATTAATGTCGATCCTTACGCCCGCACGGCCACCCTGCAACCCGGGGTGCGCAATCTCGCGATTTCCGAAGCAGCGTCACCGTACGGGCTGTATTACGCTCCTGATCCGTCATCGCAGATTGCATGCACCATCGGCGGCAACGTCGCTGAGAACTCCGGTGGAGTGCATTGCTTGAAGTACGGCCTCACCGTCAACAACGTGGTGCGCGTGCGCGCCGTTACGATGGACGGAGAAATCTGTGAATTCGGTTCTTACGCTCCCGACGCGCCGGGGCTCGACTTGCTGGCAGTACTGATTGGCAGCGAAGGCATGTTCGCGATAGTGACCGAGGTGACCGTCCGCCTGATCCCGAAACCTCAGGTCGCGCAAGTCGTGATGGCGAGTTTCGATGATGTCGAAGTCGGAGGTGCGGCTGTGGCAGCGATCATTGCAAGCGGGATCATCCCGGCCGGACTTGAAATGCTCGATCGCGCCGCAGCGCAAGCTGTAGAGGAGTTCGTGCATGCAGGCTATGACACGGGCGCGGCGGCAATCCTCCTTTGCGAGTCGGATGGAACGCCAGAGGAAGTCGCCGAGGAGATCGAACGGCTCACTACGCTGCTCGAAACGCAAGGCGCTACGCGTATCGAAGTTTCGACCTCGGAAGCAGAAAGGCTTCGTTTCTGGTCTGGGCGCAAGAACGCATTTCCAGCAGCAGGCCGGCTTTCGCCCGATTACTACTGCATGGACGGGACGGTCCCGCGCCGCGCAATCGGCCCACTCCTCCTGCGCATCCGCGAGATGGAAATGCGCTACCAGTTGCGTTGCATTAACGTCTTTCATGCGGGCGACGGGAACATGCATCCATTGATCTTGTTTAACGGCAATGACCGCGCTGAATGGCTTCGCGCCGAAGAATTCGGCGCGGACATTCTGGAGACATGCGTTGAACTCGGCGGCACGGTCACGGGCGAGCATGGCATTGGCGTGGAGAAAATCAACTCTATGTGCGTCCAGTTTTCCGACGGCGAGCGCGATATGTTTTTCGCCGTCAAACACGCCTTCGACCCGCAACGGCTTCTCAACCCAGATAAGGGCATCCCCACCCCGGCCCGATGCGCGGAATACGGCCGGCTGCACGTGCGCGGTGGCCTGTTGCCTCACCCCGAGATCCCGAGGTTTTGATGAACGATGTGACTGCAGATGTGAAGATCAGAAAGACGGAGACGCTTGACGCCCCGGTTGCAGGCGCCCAGGAACAGTTCAGGGAGAAGATCGAAGAGGCTTATGCCCGCGGCCATCGTCTATGCATCCGCGGCGGGGGCTCAAAAGACTGGTATGGCGCGACAACCACTGGAGAAGTGCTCAATACCCGTGCGTATCGTGGTGTTGTCGCGTATGACCCGGCGGAGCTTGTCATTACCGCAAGAAGCGGCACACCGCTCGCGGAAATTGAACAGTTACTCTCGTCACGTCATCAGATGCTGGCCTTCGAACCGCCTCATTTCGGACCAGGCGCCACCTTCGGCGGATGTATTGCAACCGGTCTTGCCGGACCACGACGCATGAGCGTTGGCGCTGTGCGTGACTTCCTGTTGGGTGCGTCGATTCTCACCGGTCGCGGGGAACTTCTCCATTTCGGCGGCCAGGTCATGAAAAATGTCGCGGGCTACGATGTTGCCCGGCTGATGGCTGGATCGTTGGGCACATTGGGCTTGTTGATGGACATCTCGGTCAAGGTGCTGCCGATACCTCCTGCATTCGCGACGTTGAGACAGGAGATGGGCGCACGCGACGCTGTGCGCAAGTTAAACGAGTGGGCCGGTCAACCTTTGCCCATCACCGCGAGTTCGTGGCACGAAGGAATGCTTACTATTCGTCTGGAGGGAGCCACCGCGGCGGTGCGCGCAGCGTGCTCGGCTTTGGGCGGTGAATCCATGCAAAATCAGGCGGCCGCAATGTATTGGCAATCGCTGCGCGAGCAAAGCGCCGCCTTTTTCCAAAAGTCTTCAATTGGTGCCACGTTGTGGCGGCTCTGTGTTCCTTCCACGACCGTGCCCGCGTTACTTCGCGACCCGGATTCCCAGCTCATCGAATGGGGCGGAAGTCAACGTTGGCTCTTTGCGGCGGACGATGACGACTCCTTGCGTCGAGATGCGGTAGCCGTAGGAGGTCATGCAACGCAGTTTCGATACGCGAGGAGCGGTATCGATGTTTTCACCGCGTTGTCCGCGCCCCTGGCAGGCATTCACCAACGTCTTAAGACCGCTTTTGATCCAGCGGGCGTGTTTAACCACGGACGCATGTTCGTAGGGATGTGATCGTATGCAAACCGAGCTGGCTGATTTCATGGTTGGAACACAGGACGGCGACGATGCGCAGGCCATTATTGGGAAGTGCGTGCATTGCGGCTTCTGCACGGCCACCTGCCCCACATACCAGTTACTCGGAGACGAGCTCGATGGACCCAGAGGGCGCATCTACCTGATCAAGCAGATGGTCGAAGGGCAACCGGTTACGAGAGAAACCCAATTGCATCTCGACCGGTGTCTGACATGCCGCAACTGCGAAACGACGTGTCCATCGGGTGTCCAGTACAGCCGCCTGCTCGACATCGGCCGGCGTATCGTCGAGACGAAGGTCGAGCGACCAATGAAGGAGCGCGTGCTGCGCTACTCGCTCGCTCACTTCGTCCCTGAGCGTCGCTTGTTTTCTGCAGCCATGGAACTTGGTCGGCTTGCCCGACCGTTCCTGAGTGCAAACCTTCAGGCAAAGATGCCTGTGGGTCAGGTTCCACGACCGACGCCGATCGGACATCATGCAAGAAAAATGCTTTTTCTTGAGGGCTGTGTGCAACCAGCGATCTCCCCGAACATCAATGTTGCGACCCGTCGAGTGCTCGACGCGCTTGGCATAGAACTGATCGCGCCAGCAAGCGCGGGTTGTTGCGGCGCCATACGCCTGCACCTTTCCAACTTGGATTCCGGGCTGGACGACATACGCAGAAACATTGACGCGTGGTGGCCTTACGTCGAACAGGGCGTTGATGCCATCGTCATGAATGCATCCGGCTGCGGGGCGACGGTGAAGGAATACGGCCATCTGTTGCGTGACGATCCGGTCTACGCTGAAAAGGCCAACCGGATCGTCGCGCTTACCAAAGATCTCGCTGAATTGCTTCCAGGCTATGCGGACAAACTACGGCCTTTGATCGCTTCATCGGAACGACGCCATGTTACGTTCCATCCGCCCTGCACGTTGCAGCACGGACAGCAAATAAAGGGGGCTGTCGAAGGCCTGCTGCGCTCGCTCGATATCGACGTACGCGTTCCTTCCGACGCGCATCTCTGCTGCGGTTCCGCGGGGACGTACTCCATCTCGCAACCCGCCCTGGCTTCGCAATTACGAAATAACAAGGTGGCTGCCCTCGAGGCGACGGAACCGGAACTGATTGTTTCGGCTAACATCGGATGCATTTCCCATCTTGCAGCTGCGTCGAAGACTCCAGTTCGGCATTGGATTGAATTGGTTGACGATATGCTGTCCCGAGCCCATTGGGTCGAGTAACTTCCCGTGCGGCGCGCCGCGCTCATCAAGATAGCCCTATCGCGACACGACAGAGCCGCCATCATCCAGATCGACAACCCCAATCAGTTGCTACGGCTTTGTCACGTTGCCGAGGTGGTCGCGTAAAATCGGGAGATGAAAAAGACGAGATCTATCTATCACGGCCATCGCTTCCCGGCGGCGGTGATCAGTTGTGCCGTTCGCTGGTATTTCCGCTTTCAGTTGAGCTTGCGCGACATTGAAGACCTGCTCTTCGCAGCGTGGCGTCGTGGTGAGTTGCGAAACCGTTCGCCGCTGGTGCGATAAATTTGGCGCGAGGTTCGCGTATCGTGCCAAGGCTGTGCGACGCAAACCGGGTAGTACCTGGCATCTCGACGAGTTGTTTGTGAGGCCGCGCGGCGAGCCTTATGTGCTGTGGCGAGCCGTCGACGAGCACGGCGCCGAACTCGATATCCTGCTGCAGAGGCGGAGCAACACGGCCGCAGCCGAACGATTCTTCAGGCGCGTGCTACGTTCGTACCCGGTGCCGCGCAGGATCGTAACCGACCAGTTGCGCAGTTATCCGGCCGCGAAGTCCAGGATCCCCGAACTGGCAAACGTCAAGCATGTGTTCGTCAAGGCTGCGGCCCGCGTGAACAATCGGGCCGAAAATAGCCATCAACCTACGCGTGAACATGAGCGGCGCTTGCGCGGATTTCGCGACCCAAAGCGCACCCAGGCGTTTCTCTCGAGCTTCGGACCGATCCGGCAGCACATCGCGCTCAAGCGACATTTGCTGCGCGCTTCTCTCTATCGCAAACAGCTCGCTGAGCGTTTTGACGCATGGCAATGTTTTACCGAATACACCCAGAATCCGTCAGCCGTCTGAACAAATGCGCATGCTCTGTAGATTTGCGCCGTGAATCAGCCAACGTGACAATGCCGACGAAGCGCAGCGACTCTCTGAACAGATCAGCCAGTTCAAGCTCGACGCTGCTTGAGGCGTCTCTGTTTCATCGCCCGCAACAGCAGGTCAGTGAGATGCATCAATGACACAACTATCGAGTCAAACTGGTTTCGCCGCTGCTGCGGCGCCACGTCTGCGGTCAGCGAGGGGAGTGGTCCGCCAGAATTGTTGATCAGGATGTGCGGGTCGCCGATTGTGCGCCTTACATCTTCGACCATGGCCGACATGCTCTCGAGGTCGGCAAGGTCGGTCTGGAAGCCGTGTGCGGCTCCTCCGGCCGCACGAATGTGTGATACGGCGTCATCGAGCGCCTGACTGTTCTGGTCCGATACGGCAACCATCGTGCGCTTCGCGAGCGAGTGCCAGCGCAATGGTTGAACTACGTCCACCACCAACTGACATGACAAGCGCAACGCGACTCTTGATACCCAGGTCCGTGGAAAGCTCACTTATGTTCAATAGATTCGGAAGTCCCTGACAATCAGAAACTCCCGCTGCTTCAGATTCAACTCTGTTCAGATATGTGCTCGGCAGATTCTTATGTCGGCCGCTCGCAAGGCTGACTGATTCGATCACACCGCAACACTAAACGCTCGTCTGACGTAGCGAACGAGATCCGGAAGCCAGCACCTGCGCCGAGCGCGCCACCCAAGTACCACTCAAACATGGAAGCAGCTGACGAAACGGTCGCGCCGCATCTATTGCCAGGGTGACGCGAGACCTCGGCTCTCATCGAGCCAACGCGCGACGCGCCGGATCTGTAGCCACCCGACAGGCTCTAGAACCGGTGCGTCATGCCGATAACGGCGCCAACCTGGCGGCTGGTCGCGCTGTAGGCCGAACTGCTCAGATCAGCCACGGCTGCGTTGCCGGTTGAGTCTGTGCCCGAAGAGGTTTCGTAGAAACTCATCGCGTAGAATAACGTGCGCTTCGACACGCTGTAGGTCGCGCCAAGGTTGAACTGGTTATAGTGTGCGCCACTGAAACCGTCGGCACCGCTGTTGTGCGTGTAGATATATGCACCACCCAATTGCAACGCCGGAGTCAGCTGGTACTTCAGGTTGACTTCACCCGAGTTGAACGTCGCGTTGCCGCCTTTGTACTTCGGCGCACTGATCGCGCCGCCTGCTGCGACCGAGCCGAGGTTGCCGAACTGTGTATTCGAGTATTCCAGGCCGATCGTTGCCAATCCGAGTGCATACGAGCCGCCAACTACGAAGATTTGCTGCGACGACGCGGATGCGTAACCGCCGTAGATCTTGTTGTTCATGTTGTTGTTGGTACCCGTCGGCGACGTTGACGAATTACCCTGGTTGCCGTACGTCGCGTAGTACGGATCCTTCACGAACGTATAGCCTGCGCCGAAGTTGATCGGACCGTTCGAGTACGACACGGCAGCGTCGATGACTTCATTCTTCGTGAGGTCGCCGGCCTGACCGCCGAGACTGTATACGCCGCCAAACTGGAAGCCGCCGAAGTTCGGGCTCACGTACTTAATCGAGTTCTGGATGCGGTTCGACGTATCGACGTTGTCGACGTCGCTCGCGTGCGTGCCGTAGCTGAGACCTGATGCCGCCCAGTCCGCGCCGGAAGCAAACTGCGACGTGAAATCGTTGCTGACCGAGTACTGGCGGCCGGCGGTCAATGTACCCCACGTGGCGCTCGTCACACCGACGAATGCCTTGCGACCGAATATCAGGCCACCTTGGCCAAGCGTGCCGGTGGCCGTCGTGAAGCCACTTTCCAACGTGAAAATGGCCTTCATACCGCCGCCGATATCTTCGACCCCCTTCAAGCCGAAGCGCGACGACGTGCCCTGGCTCATCGCATACTCCCGCGAACCCTTTACGTTGTTGTTGAAGAGTATGCCGGCATCGACGATGCCGTAGAGCGTCACGCTGCTTTGCGCATGTGCGGCGCCGGAGCATACGCCCACAGCGAGAATGGTTGCAGTTGCTGATTTTTTCATAATATCGATTTCCAAATGATGCGTGGTTATAAATAGTCTTATACCGGCTCTACGGATTTGTTACTATTAAATTCGCATTACTAATTTATTGAATCGGAGTATTGCTAGCGCGGTTCTTCTTCAATCAAATCCGTCTATTCTTGGAGCAGTCTTCTGTGCGAATAGCTCACGAAATTCGTGAGGAGCGTGGCAGATGCGCGAGCTGATCTTTCCGATCCACTACGATCAATGGATTGAAAATCGACAACTTCACGTTAGATATGCGTCAGCCTAGCCGCTTGTCTATCGGACAAAGGTGCGAAGCACAACGTGTGAGCGGTTTTCGATCAAACCGACCGTTGTTCCATTACTAACGCATACCGGCCAAACAAAATACGGACCAGAGGACGAAAGCGCCTCGCCGAGCGAACAGCAAGTCGTGGTCGCCCAGCAGAGCTCGCCGGTTCCGCAGCGAATCACCCAGGAATCGCGCGCATCCAGCCGTCCACTCACCACGCCAGTCAATATCAGAAAATCACTCAGCGCCGACAGGCAATTGTGTGTGTTTTCTAAATAGCCGGTTTAAATCCCCCGTCTCAGTGCCGAATATCTGAGACAAACTTTCGTGCGCGTGGATGCTCCGGATTTCCGAAGAAGTCTTGAGGTCTGGCGCGTTCAAGGATAGCGCCCTCGTCCATAAACACGATTCGATCCGCGACTTCGCGAGCAAACCCCATCTCGTGTGTGACGCAAATCATCGTCATACCCTCTCTCGCCAGTTGCTTCATTACCAGTAGCACCTCACCCACCATCTCGGGGTCAAGTGCGCTTGTGGGTTCGTCAAACAACATGACCGGTGGTTGCATCGCAAGTGCTCGTGCGATCGCGGCACGCTGCTGCTGCCCGCCGGACAGCTGCGCCGGGTATGCATCAGCCTTATGGGCCATCCCCACCTTTTCCAGCAGGGCCATCGCCCGATCGTGGGCCTCGGCCGCGGTAGCACCGCACACATCCATCGGAGCAAGCATCAGGTTGCGAAGGACGCTCATATGCGGGAAAAGGTTGAAGTGCTGAAACACGAATCCGATCTCGCTACGTAGCCTGTTAACATTAACGCCGCTTGAATGGATGTCGCGCCCATTAACTGTTATGCGCCCTTTGTGGATCGGCTCAAGCCGATTGATCGTGCGTATGAGGGTCGACTTTCCCGAACCCGAGGGTCCACAGACTACAACTACCTCTCCTCGCCCGATGGTTTCTTGAATCCCGTGCAAGGCCCTATAGTCGCCATACCACTTTTCAACGTTCTCAAACGTAATCATTTATGCGCTCACTGTAATGGTCGACTTTACATGCGCGGCAGTCCGCTCACGGCGTGCCTGTATGCGCTGCTCCAAACGGGTCATGGCTTGCCCCAACGACCAGCAGATCAGGAAATATGTGATCGCGAGGATCGTGTAGACCTGGAACGGCTTCGTCAACAGTTGAATGTTGATTTGGTACGCGGAATACGTTAGTTCGTTGAGACTGATGATGTAGCCAAGTGACGTGTTCTTAACAAGGCTTATAAACCGATTCAGGATGCTTGGAAGCATATGGAACAGTGCCTGTGGCAGCACGACGCGTCGCATAACTTGAAACACATTTAGCCCTAGTGAGCTGGCAGCTTCGATCTGGCCTTTCGGGATTGCCTGGATGCCAGCTCGAATGACCTCGCCCGTAAAGGCCAATTCATAAACCACCAGAGCGCAAAGTACCGTTGTCAACGCTGAGACACTGTGTCCAATCACAAGAGGGACAATGAAATAGGCCCAGAAGATGATCAGTAGCACCGGCAAACCGCGAACCAGGTGCACTGCGAGAGACACCGGTAGATAAATGACGGCATGGCTGCTCGTGCGCGCCATGCCTACCAACACGGCGAGCGGGAAGGAGATCGCCAGGCCCGCGACCGCCAGACACAACGTGAGCGCCAGGCCCCCCAGCGGTCCCAGTGGAAATTGCCCGACCAGTAGCAGCAGCCCGTAGTCGTGAAGGATTTGAAAAAGTTCAGTCATATCATCGTGCCCCGTCAGTATTCAGGCGCTTCGACCAGACGTTCCCCAGCCCCATGATCACGAACGACACTGCCCAGTAAAAGATCGATGCCACGGCAAACGCTTCAAACGTTCGAAAGCTCGCATTCTCAACCTGCTGACTCGCGTAGGTCATTTCAGCGACCCCTATAGCCATCGCAAGGCTGGTGGACTTGAACAGCCCAAGGGATTGGCTTATGAGAGGGGGCACCGCAACTTTGAGGGCCTGCGGCAGGATGACCTTTCTCATCGAAGATACGTAGCTCAGTCCAAGCGCGCGCGCCGCTTCCAGTTGCGCTGACGGCAGCGATCGTATGCCGCTGCGCAGATCCTCCGACATGTAGGCAGCGGCATTGAGCGATAGAGCGACTGCGGCAAAGATGAACTCGCTGTTTCCGGTGTTGTTAATCAGTTGCTGCCACGTTGCCGGCAGTAGTTGTGGCACCCCGAAATACCAGACGAACAACTGCACCAACTCGGGCACGTTACGGTGGTAGCCAACGAACGCTGCTGCTGCTGCCTCCACGAAGCGCACGCCGGATGACCGAACTGCCGCTACGACCAGCGATAGCAGGAAGCCGATCACCCACGACAACGCAAACAGCAGCAACGAGCAGGTCATACCTAACAAAAACCAGTGCAGGTATTGGCCCTGGAGGACGGACGAAAAATTTAGAGAGAGCACGTGGGTAACCTTGATAAGCGGTCAGCCGATCTGTTTCTCACAGCGCGGAGACGGGAATCAGCTTCCCCCGCGGAATGTTGAACTTCGTTTGTGGCCCGTACCATTTGTTCCACAACGCATCCAGTTCTCCCGACGCCTGCATGTCCTGAAGTGCCTTGTTGACTGCCGCCAGCAACTCAGGCTCACCTTTTTTCATACCCAGACAGGTTGGCTCATGCGCCAGATCTTCATCCAGGAACTTATACTTTCCGCCCGATTCGTTGACAAATCTCAACCCTGAAGCCATCCCGATAGCGAAGCCTTGGACTTTGCCCTGCTGGAGCGCAAGAAATTGCGACGCGTTGTCCTGGAACGTAACGACCTCGGCAGAGGGAATCACGCGATGCACATAGAGTTCAGGGGTGGACCCCTTCTCGGTGCTAATCCTTTTGCCTGCGAAATCTGAGAACTTGGTAATACCGGACTCGCTCGCGACGATAATTTTTAAAGGGATCTGGTAGTGTGAAGAAGTAAAGGCAACCTGCTCTGCACGCTCCTTGGTGTATCCAAACGCGGCAGCAACCAGGTCCACTCGGCCAAGTACCAGTTCAGGGATACGCGCCTCAACCGTAATCGGCTTGTGCACCATCTGTACGCCCAGATGCTTGGCCACGGCCGCACATGTATCGACGTCGAAGCCTACATACTGCCGGGTCGTTGGGTCCTGATACGCTAGCGGCTGCGACCCGGATAAGGTGGCGCATGTCAGATTCCCTCTCGCCTGTATCTCCTTGAGCCGATCAGCGTGTGCAACGCTCGTTATACCCAGCGTTGCGATGAGAAACAGAGAAGTGAAACGGGAAATAGCGGCAATAGTACGAAGCATGGCTTATGTCTCCTCCAGATGGAATGCCGATTCGAATTGATTTTTTGTGACGTCGGTATTGAGTCCGCCCTTTTTTAATACTATGCGAGCCTTGAGTTGCAGCGCGCCTAGTCCGATGGCGTTGCCGCATCACCGATGCACGTAGCTTTAACGCGATTGTCGAGCACGCTGAGCTCGGCAGACGCCTTGAGGAATTTATCGATGTCTTCGGCGCAGTGGCAATGGAGTGGAGACACACGTACCGCACCAGTCAACCCGAACGATTCCAGCATTCGTCGGGAGAACAGGCTCGTGGTAACTCGTTCATATACGATGACTCCACGGCGTTCATACTCTCTAACTGCGCTGGCTGGGTCGAGATGGTGGAAACCTATGGAGACGATAAGGTCGCGTTTGGTCAAGTCTTCATAGTCGAGGTGCACTATTGTATTTGGCAGACGACGAAGGCCAGGGAGCGCTGCGGTGCCTTCCAGCATCCGCCACAATAGCGCTCTCTCATGCAACTCGATCCCCTTCATGCCTGCGGCAAACTGTGCGCGCCGATCACCGTCGTTCCCCAACTGGACTCCCAGCCAGCAGACGTAATTCACTATTTCTGTCAACACCGCAAACTGCCAAGGTGCCGTGCTGCCAAGATCCCAATAGTCAGAGGGCTTGCCAGTCAGCTGTTCATGCGAAAGATTTGCTGCTCGTTCTGATAACCAACAGAAACCTGAGCCTCGAACGCCGAAGAACTTATATGGCGCTATGTTGATGCCGTCAACCGGAGCTCTCTGCAGATCGACGATTCCATGGGGAGCGTGTTGCACAGCGTCGACGACGATGAACAGGTCACGCTTGACTGCCCGCGCCCGCCGGACTATCTCCTCAATGTCGAGCTTCGCGCCCGAGATATTCGAGGCCTGAATGACGCACAGCACGCACGTGTCGGCATCGATCAGCCTAACGATATCTTCCACGTCGACTCCGCCCGTGACCGGGTTGCTTGGTGCTACGCGTAATTCACGCCCAAGCTTGGCGGCATACGTCGCCATGGCGTCAAACGAAGACGGATGTTCCAATACCGTAGTGACCATGTTGCGACCGGGCACATTCTCTGCAATCGCCCGGATCATCGCAAACATGGCCGCGGTAGCAGTGAGCGAAGCGTAGACAGCGCCACCCGTCGCGTTGAGGATAACCCGGAGGTCATCCGCGCCTTGTTGCTGAATCTGCTTTAACAGATCCGCCGTTTCATGGATTCGACCGGAAGCATCGGGCATCTGATCGGTGCGGACCAACGCGTCCAATGCGGACTTCAGCCTGAGTGAACCACCCGCATTTTCAAAATACAGCCGGGGTTTACCACGTGCATCGTCGTCGACCAGCATGAAACGGTCTCTTATCTGATTCTGCAAATTGGCCGGGAAGAATTGGCCTTGTACGTCGCTTTCCATTGGGTAATCACTCACGATGAACTAAGTGCATGGACACTAGTTTTGGATGGGTCACTCAATGTCAACTGGACTTTGAGCGCCTGCGTGCTTTATGTTGCTGGGGATTATCGGAGCGAAATCAGGCTTCGCCAAACGACATTTTTGCCGAACACCCCATTCCTTTTTTTCCTGCTCATATGTCAACACGCAGCTCGGCCATAAACATTACGTTCAAGCAACTCGAGGCTTTTCTCGTGAGCGCCAAGGCGCGAAGCTTCAGTGCCGCAGCATCGACACTGCACACAACGCAATCAGCCGTGTCCAAGAGGGTGGCTGAGATCGAGCGCAGTATTGGAACTACGCTGCTGCACCGCAGCACGGGCGGGCTTGAACTTACGATAGCTGGACGCGAACTTCTGCCCCTGGCGGAAGAGTCTCAGCGTTTGCTCTCTCGTATCGAGCATGAGGTTGGTTCTGAGCGAGAACTTCATGGGCTTTACAGAATCGGCGTCACGGAGCTGATCGCTCTGACGTGGCTCACCAGCTTCATCCAGGAGCTTCGCGTCCTGTATCCGAGGCTTATGCTGGAGCCCGTCGTCGACGTAGGGCTGAAGCTTTTCGATGACGTACAGCTGAACCGCCTGGATTTAGCAATCATGCCTGGCAAGGACTGGGGCGATCAGTTCATATCCTTAAAGGTGGGGCAAGTCGAGGACTACTGGGTTGCCAGTCCTTCATTGGACATTCCGGATCGTCCCCTTCTTCCGCATGAGTTTGCTGAGTACCCCATCCTCGAAGAGTCTCAAGGTGCCTCAAAAAATCTCTTCTACGCCAAGTGGCGCGCCGAGCATGGATTCCGCTTCAACCGGGTGTTCGCGACAAACAGCACACCCGTCCTGCGCGAGCTTACGATTGGGGGGCTAGGCATTAGCCAGCTTGCCCTGGACTACGTGGCGACAGACATAGCGGAAGGACGACTTCGGATTGTAAGATCCGATCCGATGCCGCCGCCGATGATCTACAGCGCGGTATTCAAAGCGGATGGTGGATCCAGTTATGCGTTGACCCGGCTCGCAACGCTTGCCGCAAAGATGTGCAACTTCAATCGCCGCACAGACGGTCAATAGGCTGGCCGCGCGCCAGAAGCGCCACACGTTCTGCTATAGGAGAGATACTGAGTGGACGTTTGCGGTAGCCCTCGAAGGCTCTATCGAGGACGACCACATCAACCTCCTGAGCAAGTCGAATTCGGGAGGCCACGGACGATCGTTGAATTTGGACGCTACAACCGGTATCTATTCGGCAAGTTCCTGTTCTGCATCACTGTCGAATATACCTCTAGGCGGAACGCCCGTCAGCTTGCGCTTGCGCAGCTTCGAGAATCCGCAACGCCAACAAATTGGCGGCTGGCTGGCGGCTATGCGCAGGACGCTCGACCAAGCCAACTTCCCTGAAGAACGTGGCTTCGCCAAGACTCAAAGCAACAACCTCCTTCGGAAGCGACAACGCAGATGTAGACGGAAGTAGCGCCACTCCCGCACCACGCCGAACGAGTTGGACAATCCCCTGAAGTTCGTCAAGTTCGATTGCCTCTTTGACCGAAATTTTCGAGCGGCGCAGAAATTGATCGACCAACCTGCCATCGAAAGCGCTTCGATCGTATCGGATGAATGGCTCCGTTTCAAGCAGCTCTCGCCACGTGAAGCGTTGATGCGCCTCCGGCGCCAGCAGGAAGAAGGGCTCAGATAGCAGCACTCTCCACTGTAGATCTGCCGGGAGAGTGAACCGGGGTTTGATTATCACCGCCATGTCCACTTCCCCGGAATCCACCTGCCCCAGCAAGTTCAGGGAAACCCCCGGAACCAGCCTTACGCGGCATTCCGGATTCTCAGATCGGAAGATTGCCACTGCGTCCGCAAGAAAAGAGGCCTGCGCGGAAGCGATGGCGCCGACCCGGATCAAGCCGGCACGGGAGCTGGCCGCGCTACGGCCAAGCTTCGAATAGGCCGCCATGATTTCGTCAGCTACGGCAAGCGCCTCGTATCCAGCCGAATTGAGGACGGCGTGCCGGCCGCTGCGATCAAATAACGCGAGGCCCAGCTCTTCCTCGAGCCTGTGGATCTGCGCACTAACGGCCGATTGCGTAAGCCCGATATTGGCGCCAGCGCTGGCAAACGACCCATAGCGCACCACGGCCAAGAAGGTCTGAAGTTCCCGAAGCATCGCGACTCATCAAAAAAAATGTTCACAAGGGCAAAAACATATCGTTTTCGGTGCTTTATTTTTCGCCATAGACTACCTCTAACAATCCACCTTGAGAAGTAAAGAACTGCAGCCCGTGACTTTCTTACGCCTAGTATCTGAGGTCACAGGCCAGCTCCGTGCCCGGGTAAGGCTGCCGCTGCCCTGGATTTTTATATGTCCACATAAAAACCGATAGGTACGAACCCTATGTGACCCACGAACCGCGTTGCGGCTGGTGCGCGTATCTTCCCGCGCATTCCAGAACAAGATTTTCAAGTCGAGACCAATGTAAAGAGGAGTATTAGTCATGCTTAAGACAATTAAGATTTTCTCCGGGATCGCTTTGCTGGCAATGGCTTGCAATGCCATGGCTGACGACCTGGGCCCCACCCTGCAGAAGATCAAAGACACGGGAATCATTTCGCTTGGCGTGAGATACGATTCACCCCCGTTCAACTACAACCTGGGGGGCAATCAACAAGCGGGATATTCATACGACATCAGCACGAAGATCGTCGAAGCGGTCAAGCAGCAACTCAATATGCCGACGTTGCAGGTGAAGGAACTGAGCGTCACTTCCCAGAATCGTATCCCGTTGCTGATGAATGGCACGATTGATCTCGAGTGCGGTACGACCACCAACAACCTGGAGCGCGAGAAGCAGGTGGGGTTTTCAACCACCATTTTCATCATCGGAACTCGTCTTCTTGTAAAGAAAGACAGCGGCATCAAGGATTGGGCGGACCTGAAGGACCACAACGTGGTTGCTGCAGCGGGATCGACTGGTGAGCGCCTGCTGCGAGACATGAATGACAAGAAGAAACTGGGGATGAACATCATCGGCGCCAAAGACGTCGGGGAAGCATTCTTGATGTTGGAGTCTGGCCGTGCGGCCGGATACATGGACGATGACGCAATCCTGTACGCTGAGCGCGCAAAGGCGAGATCGCCCCAGGACTGGATGATCGTCGCCAAGCCTTTCACCCGGGAAGCTTACGGCTGCATGCTCCGAAAGGATGACGCGCCGTTCAAGAAGTTGGTGGACAACGTCATTTCCCGAATGATGACGGATGGTTCGATCAATAAGCTCTACACCAAATGGTTTATGCAACCGATCCCGCCAAGAGGATTCAACGTTGATTTCCCGATGTCTGCCGATATGAAAACGCTTATCGCCAACCCGAACGATAAGGCGCTTGACGAGTAGTCTGTGTGCCTCTATCGAATATTGAATACCGGAAGGCAGTCGCCTTCCGGTATGGCAAGTACCGGTACGCACAAACTCATTACACAATCGGCGCGCAGGCGCGTGGTCATATCCAGTGACCACACGAAGCGCAAGATCCACGCTTTACATTTGACGAACGCTGAAAGACCGCGAACCAGTCTGAAGAGTTGCGCGGTCGGGACGCGGTCATGCGGATACCATGCCTTACCTTTTCCATTGGGGCGTATTTCTTGAAAGAGCCTCGGCCAACGAGACGTATCTTGACTGGATAGTATCCGGGCTGAAAGTCACCGTCGCGGTCGGGTCAACTTCCTGGATCATCGCTCTATGCATTGGCTCCGTTCTCGGCGTGATGCGCACGCTACCAAACAAATGGGCATCGGGGTTTGCCAGTGCGTACGTTGAACTCTTTAGAAACGTTCCGCTGCTGGTCCAACTGTTTATCTGGTATTTCGTCGTTCCAGAATTGCTGCCATGGGGAACGGCAATCAAACAGATGAACCCCGTTACCCAGCAATTTCTGGCCGGCGTCATCTGTTTGGGAACATTCACGGCCGCCCGGATTTGCGAGCAGGTGCGCTCCGGGATTGGCAGTCTTTCGCGTGGCCAGAGAAACGCAAGCCTCGCTCTGGGTCTGACTTCTCTACAGACATACCGCTACGTTGTGCTGCCGATGGCATTCCGCATTATTGTGCCGCCACTCACGACTGAGTTCGTCAACATCTTTCAGAATTCCGCGGTGGCTTCAACCATCGGCCTTCTGGATCTGGCCGGGCAGGGACGCCAGTTAGTCGACTACACGGCCCGTCCTTATGAGTCGTTTATCGCGGTAACGCTGTTGTACTGCCTCCTGAACGTGGCCGTCATGATGCTGATGCGCTGGATCGAGCGTCGCGTTCGAGTTCCCGGTTATATCAGCTCCAAATAAGAGATCAATATGGCCTACGCATTCGATTTCAGCCTGATCAATCCCGCCAACCTCAAAGTGCTTGGCGAAGGCATGGTGGTATCCCTCGAGATTACATTGACGGGCGCAATCGTCGGCATTGTCTGGGGCGCCATTCTCGCGATGATGCGTCTATCCTCGATTCGGCCGTTGAACTGGTTTTCGGAGGGGTACGTGACCGTATGCCGCTCCATTCCACTGGTGATGGTATTGCTGTGGTTCTTTCTGATCGTCCCGCAGTTGCTACAAAAGGTATTAGGCCTGTCAGCCGCCTCGGATCTCCGGATGACGTCCTCGTTGATCGCTTTCTCGCTGTTCGAGGCCGCGTATTGCTCAGAGATCATCCGCGCGGGTATTCAGGGCGTTCCACGTGGCCAGCTATTCGCCGCACAGGCGCTGGGGATGCACTACGGACAGGTCATGCTATTGGTCATCCTGCCGCAGGCCTTTCGCAATATGGTGCCACTGCTTCTGATGCAAGGGATCATCCTCTTCCAGGACTCATCGCTCGTCTACGTCAGTGCACTAGCAGACTTCTTCGGCCGAGCCTACGACATCGGTGAGCGCGATGGGCGCACAGTCGACATGCTGCTGTTCGCCGGCGTCGTCTATTTCGTGATCTGTTTCTTCGCTTCCCAATTGGTAAGGCGTCTCCAGAAAAGGGCTTCCATATGATCGAGATAAACAACGTATCCAAGCATTACGGGGCTTTCCAGGTGCTAACCGATTGCACCACCCAGGTGGCCAAGGGTGAGGTGGTCGTGGTATGCGGCCCGTCCGGATCAGGCAAATCTACACTAATCAAGACCATCAATGGCTTGGAGCCAATACAGAAAGGCGACATCCTGGTGAACGGGACGCCCGTATGCAGTCCGAAGACGAATCTTTCCAAGCTTCGGTCGAAGGTAGGCATGGTGTTTCAGCACTTCGAGCTGTTCCCACACCTGACGATCACCGAGAACCTGACGCTCGGGCAGATCAAGGTGCTGGGCCGCGGCAAAGACGAGGCGACCGATAAGGGCTTAAAGCTGCTCGAGCGCGTCGGCCTCAAGACGCAGGCGAACAAGTACCCGGGTCAGCTATCGGGCGGCCAGCAGCAGCGTGTGGCCATTGCCCGCGCGCTCTCAATGGACCCGATCGCCATGCTGTTCGACGAGCCGACGTCGGCGCTTGATCCGGAGATGATCAACGAGGTGCTGGATGTGATGGTCGAACTTGCGCGTGAAGGCATGACGATGATGTGTGTAACGCACGAGATGGGGTTCGCAAAGAAGGTTGCACACCGCGTGATCTTCATGGACCAGGGAAGGATACTGGAAGACACCCCGAAGGATGAGTTCTTCGGAAACGTTGAGCAGCGAACCGATCGTGCGAAACAGTTCCTTTCGAGAATTCTCCACCACTAATCTGTTTTCGATGAAGGTTGCACGCTGCCGCGGTGATCTGATGACGATTGAATATTTTTGTTGATCATTCAATCCATCAAAATATTTGGTGAATGGCAGGGATATATATTGATTTTCATCTGAGAGACTTGCCTCTACCATGATGATCACGTTGTAGCTTAATTTAGGAAGACGAATGTTATCGCCCATGCTTTCCAAACTTCTTGGTTCGGTGAAACCTTCACCGACACTCTCCATTACCAAACGTGCGGCCGACATGCGTCGAAGAGGTATCGACGTTGTCAGCCTTTCTCAGGGAGAGTCAGACTTCCCTACGCCCGAACATATCTGTGACGCAGCGAAACGCGCAATCGACTCCGGTGTCACGCGCTACACAGACGTTGATGGCACCCCCGAGCTGAAGGAAGCCGTCGTTCGAAAGTTTTGGCGCGACAACAGCCTTTCGTACGATGTCAGCGAAATCAGCGTTGGCACGGGTGGCAAGCAGGTTATTTTCAACGCGCTATTCGCTTCACTTAATCCCGGCGACGAGGTCATTCTCCCCGCGCCCTATTACGTCTCATACCCCGACATGGTTCGGTTGATCGGCGGTGTGCCTGTCGAAGTTCAGTGCAGCGAAGCGCAGGGATTCAAGATCACCGCAGAGCAGCTTCGCGAAGCCATTACGCCTCGCACCAAGTGGTTAATCCTCAACTCCCCAGGCAACCCCACGGGGGCGGGTTATTCGCGCGCGGAACTGGTCGCCTTGGCAGCTGAGCTCCTCAGACATCCGCACGTCATGGTGATGACGGACGATATTTACGAGCACATTCGCTATGACGGATGGCAGTTCTCGACCATTGCTTCCGATGCCCCAGAGTTGCGGGAGCGAATTCTCACCGTCAACGGCATGTCAAAGGCTTACTCGATGACCGGATGGCGTATCGGATTCGCCGGTGGCCCAAAGTCGCTAATCGAAGCGATGGCAACCGTCCAGTCACAAAGCACCAGCAATCCCTGCTCCGTCTCGCAAGCTGCCGCGCAAGCCGCGTTAGACAGCCCGATGGATTTCATCAAGGAACGCAACGACGCTTTCCAACGCAGGCGTGACACCGCGTTAGAAAAGTTGAACGCGATCGACGGTATTCGCTGCAGGCGCCCGGAGGGTGCGTTCTATCTCTTTCCGTCCTGCGAAGGCCTGATCGGCAGGGTAACGCCAGAAGGAAAGATCCTGCAAAACGACGTTGACCTTTGTGACTACCTGTTCGACTACGCACGCGTTGCAGCGGTGCCTGGAATCGCGTTTGGCACGGGTGGTCATTTCCGGATTTCGTTCGCTACGTCAGACGAGCGTTTGGCGTTGGGGTGCGATCGAATCAGTCAGGCTTGCGAACTGCTGAGATGAAAATTTGGTGGGTTTCCATCTGCATAGCTGAAACCTGCACAAGCATCCTTGCCTGATTGCCAGGCACCTCCGAACCTATTGAACACTAGTGAGTTATCCATGGATCTGGGTATCAAGAATCGCGTTGCACTTGTCATGTCAGCTGGCGGTGGGCTGGGCTCCGCCATTGCGCTTGCACTCGCTCGCGAAGGTGCAATGGTTGCAGTATCGGACCAAAACAGCAAGGCACTCGAAGACACCGTATCACGCATTCATGCGGCCGGAGGAATCGCCCACGGTTTCCAGGCCGACCTTGCCGACCTCAAGAGCATTTCGGCCATGGTCGCAGATGTCAGGAGCACGATCGGCGACCCTGAAATCCTGATCAACAATTCCGGCGGACCGCCCCCCTCGCTGGCCGCAGGCGTGGCGCCGCAGCAATGGCGAAACCAGTTTGACTCGATGGTTGTGTCATTGATGCACCTCACGGACCTGCTGTTGCCGGCAATGAAACAGAAAGGATGGGGCCGCATCATCACCAGTACATCTTCAGGCGTCGTTGCGCCGATACCCAACCTGGGCATGTCCAACGCGCTACGTCTGGCCCTGGTTGGCTGGTCGAAGACGCTGGCCAACGAAGTCGCCGCCGATGGCATCTGCGTCAATGTCGTCCTGCCGGGACGAATCGCTACGGACCGCATCCGTTCGCTGGACGAAGCGCGCGCAGGCCGCGAAGGCAAAACCTACGAAGAAGTCGTAGCCGCGAGCACAGCGTCGATACCTGTGCGGCGCTACGGTAAACCCGAAGAATATGCCGACATGGTGGCCTTTCTCGCCAGCGAACGCGCTGCTTTCGTTACCGGGTCGGTCGTACGTGTCGACGGCGGCATGATCCCCAGCATTTAATCAACATTGTTAAGGAACAGATGATGAAAACAACGCCAGCAGTACGAAGTGCCGCGGATCGCGAGGCTATTCGCCAACGCTTCCTGTTAGTTGACACGTCCAACGTCGCGGACGTGCTCGACACGCTCGGTTTGTTCAACCAGGGGCTCTCATCGGTCCTTACCCCGTATCCCGCCTCCAGCGGCAAGCTGGCAGGCTGGGCATATACGATTCGCGGCCAGATGTCGCCGTATGAACTCGGTGGCGACCCGGACAAGATGAAAGCCTGCTCAGGGGTGTCGACAGGCGACGTCACGGTCTGGAGCGGTGACGGAGAAGGCGTCTGCTATTTTGGCGAGCTCATCGCCATCGGCATGAAGGAGCGAGGCTGCGTCGGGTCGTTAGTCGACGGCGGCATTCGCGACATTCGCTGGATTGCCGAGCAGGATTTCCCGGTGTTCGCGCGCTATCGCACTCCGGTACAATCCATTGCGCGGTGGAAGGTCAATGGCTGGCAAGTGCCCGTCAGCGTGCGTGGCGCCACTTCTCAGTGGGTCACGGTGCGCCCCGGCGACTTCGTGCTCGGCGACGAAGATGGCGTGCTGGTCATTCCAAACGACATGGTCGATACCGTGCTGGTTGAAGCGGAACGTCTGACGGAGAAGGAACGCCTTATCCGCACGGAATTGCAACAAGGTCTTAGTCTAGCTGAGGCACTGGCGAAGTACGGGCATGTCTGATCAAGTGGCTCCGCCTGGGTAAACTGCCGAAGCCTTCCGGACTGACCCGTAAGAGTCGAGCTGCGGTCGTTCAGCTCGACGCTACGACAGTCGCCTGGTGGTCGAACTCCGCTCGATGCAGACAAACCACGAAGAGTTTTCGAAAATCGCTCGATGTTCCTGGCCGATTCAGTGGGACGTGCCAGTCACGCGTCCGAGCGGCGGTCACGAAAACAGCGCCAAAGATTCGACCGCGGTTGGGCGCCGACGTCGCGGGGACGTGGATCGACTGGGCAGTGCAACAGTTTTCACGCTGGTTGAACCGAGCCGCCGGTTAAGATCCCACAGCGCCCGACAGACGGACACACGAGCGGGCGTCCCCGTCAATGCCAGTTCAAGCCGGCCCAGCAGTTCCGGCAGACTCACTCCCCCTGCTCTCTTACGTACGAATGTTGATTTCCACCGAATTCTGACCCCACTCGCGGAACTGCTAGTGAGTAGTGAGCGGTTATCCGTCCTCCCGCTCGTCGACTCCATTGCTGAAGCTGAGATTAGCCTCCACCTCCACGACCTCCGACGATCCTTCAAGCGCCTGCTCTTTAACTCGGTCGAGTGCCTGCTATAGGGAGTACGCACAGCGAACCCGCAGTCAGGAATCGAAGTCCACTTCCAGCACGAGTCGGCCGCGCGTGACCTGCCTGGTTTCGAGTGCGCGGTGCGCCGCTGCCGTATCGGCAATGGGGAACACACCGGCAATCGCGGGCCGAAATATCCCCTGCTCCGCAAGTTGCGCGACCGCGAGCAGGGCCTCGCGCTGATCCTCTACTGTCGCGCGTGTGACCGTCACGCCGAATTCCACACCCCGGTCCACTATGGAATCCGCGGTCAAATACACAAGGTGTCCGCCACGTCGCAAGACAGGATAGGAACGCGCATGCACGGTGCCGCCGATCAGGTCAAATACCACATCCTGGTCACGCAGCATGCTGAAATCGTCGCGATCATAGGCAATCGCCCGATGCGCACCGAGACCCAGCACGTAGTCGACGTTGTCGGCCCGGCACGTGGCGCTCACGTGAGCCCCCAAATGTCGCGCGAGCTGCACCATCAAGCTTCCGACTGCTCCCGCCCCGCCGTGAATCAACACATGCGCATCGCGTGTGACACCCGCCGCTCGCACCACCGCACTCCATGCGCTAATGCCGGGCTGTAACAGCACCGCCGCCTGATGATCCGACAAATTGGCGGGTCTCAGCACGGCGCGTTCCGCGGAGCAAACGATCATTTCCGCACAAGTACCGCCGCGAGTCAGATCGGCCAGTACACAAACGACGTCACCGACCACCAGTTCACGCACCCCTTCACCTACCTGATCGACGACTCCAATACCGTCCCGTCCGGGAATCATCGGGAACGCGAGCGTGAAATGTTGCTGGAGCAATCCGGCCCTGAGCTTGGTATCGAGAGGCGCGACCCCTGCCGCCCGCATCCTGACCCGCACATCGCCTGGCCCGACAACTGGATCTGGATGCGTCACGCGCTCGAGCACATCGGGGCCTCCATAACGAGAATACTGTATCGCCTGCATGAGTTATTTTCGCAAATAAATAGTTACTTCTGAAAAATTCGCCGCGGCCACCGGTCCCAGATCTTTCCATCTGTACCGACGTAGCGTATGTCGACAGAACGCGTGCCAGTACCTTCCAACCGCTCTCCGGCCAGCGAGGCATTAGTCCCGTTTTCGGATATAGCTCCCCTCATCCGGGTGACAGGTTCCTACGTTCTTCATCGAAGCTTGCGCCGGCGCCACGCCACCTTCGTCCCGGAGGCCAGAGAGTCCGTCAACAGGCTCCGTCTGTCCTTGTGCCGGCTCACTCATACTCCCCGGCCTTTGACGTCACATGGGGTTTCAACGCGCCAAGCGCGCTCATTGCTTCCGTTTGGCTGCGCATCAACAGCAGCATTCGTCGCACGGCCGGATGCCGAATGACTGGTCCCGACGCCGCTCCCGTCTACGGACTTCCCCTGCACTCGTTCACGCGCGCAAATTACTGCCTGCTGATAAGCGCGTTCGCCGATCGCAGTACCGTCTTGACCAACAACGAAGCATGCTGCATTCATCATGAAAAACATGGCCTGCAAAACCGAGGCGTTGAAATTGGAGCCACACATGCTGCGCCATCGGCAACACACCGAACTGTTCCGTCTGGGCGTGGACGATACAATCATCTCGAAGCGCGTCAACCGGCGTAGCGTCGTTCACAACTACGAGTACGGCGATCGCAGTCTTGCAGAAGACCTCGACCAGATCGACTCCCGCAGGACATCAACGTCATGCTCGACGAGAAAGCCAGCACGGTTGCCCGACGCATCAAGGACAGCAATACCACCGGCCCGTTCGCTGATGCTTTCCGGCGCATTCAGGCAACTGAGGGCAACGCTCTGCGGGCGGAAGCGGACAGCTTCCATGCCACGCCGTACGGACACTGCTTGAACTCGTTCACGGTTGACCGCTGCCCCAAACACTTCGAATGCTACGTAGATTGCCCCACCTCTCGGCAACCGATCTGCCGGAGAATCGGCAGAATCTGATCCAGCTCGAGAGCACGTTCAAACTCGTGCTGGAAACGACCAAGGCCAAGCCCATTAACCAGCATTGGATGGAGGAACCAGTTCGACCACCCGGAGACGCGGCTGGCCTGCTTACAGGGGCTCCTTGGTGCTTCGCTGTTTCTTATCCAAACTTCGACACCATCGCGTGTGTACACCCTCTCCTCTGGCCACCACGGAGGGCTCGACCATCCAACGTGTGCTTCGACAACAAGTCTTGGCAACACGCTGCGGTCCACCCTGAATGCCACGAACACTGAGATCGTGACGCTACCCCACACATAGGCAAGCTCCACATTCCGCATAGCATGCGGACAAGCGCATACAGTTCAGATAAACCGCGCATACAGTTCTGGCGGCGGCGCAGCCACGCGTCGCCGCTCCCCGACCGGTCTATCGCAAAAGTGCGTCAGATTGCGCCCACGCTCACATCCAACGCGCGACTACTGCGAAGCGCCGTCAGCGAGCCGCGCGCGGCGACGTCGATCGAGCACGAACACTGCGGCGAACGAGATCACGTTGGCCCATAGCAAGTACCAAGCAGGCGCCATCGGGTTGGGCGTGACCGTCGCCAGCCAGGCCACCACCAGTTGCGCCGTGCCCCCGAAAATCGTCGTCGGCACGCTGTAGCAAATCGACACGCACGTGCTGCGCACAGCCTGCGGAAAAATTTCGGGGATGACGCACAGGTGAAACGGCGACATCAGGACGCGCAGCAACGTCAGAAACGCGACCATGCCGAGAAAGACGCTGCCAGTGCCGGCCTGCAACACCCATGCGAACATGGGCACCACTGCGAGAATCGAAAGGAACTGTGGAACGACCAGCATTCGGCTGCGTGGAAATCGGTCGAAATAAATCCCCGCGCCCAGCGACGCAACAATGCCAACGCCGCCCGTGACAAAGCCCACGAGCATCGACGTCGAAGTCGGCAAATGCAGCACGCGCATACCATACGTGGTCATGTAGTGGCCGACCACATACACGGTGATGGTCGGGCCGATCAGCACGCAACAGGCGAGCACCAGGTCCGACAGGTGCGCATCGACGATGCCGCGCAGCAGTTCGCGATTGCTCTTCACCGCGTGTTCGGCGTTGAGCGTCTCATGCAGCCGGCTGCGAATGTAGATTCCGAGCGGCGCGATCAGCAGTCCGAGCATGAACGGAACGCGCCAACCCCATGCACTCAGTGCGTCGGCAGACAACACCGATGACACCGTATAGCCCACCAGTCCGCCGATCAGCGCGGCGATGCCCTGCGTGGCGAGTTGCCAGCTCGTATAGAGGCCGCGGCGGCCCGCCGCCGCGGTTTCGAGCAGATAGGACGTAGCGGGGCCGGCTTCGCCTCCGGCGGAAAGTCCCTGCAGCAGACGCCCAACGACAACGAGCAACGGCGCGAAGATGCCGATGTGCGCATAAGTCGGCGTGAACGCGATGATCGCGGTGCCCAAAGCCATCAGGCCAAACGTCAACGTCAGCGCCGCTTTGCGCCCCCGCCGGTCGGCATACGCGCCGATAACCACCCCGCCTAGCGGACGTGCTACGAAGCCGACGCCGAACACGGCCACGGACGCAATGACTTGTGTCGCTGGCGAGAACAAAGGAAAAAACGCACGGCCGATGAATACGGAGAAGAATGCGTAAACGGTGAAATCGTAGAACTCTAGCGCGTTGCCGGCGACAACTGCCACGACATCACGCATGGATGGCGAAGCGCGAACCTCGGATCGCCCCACGGGCGCTGCCTGGGTACCAGCGGAAAGTTGCGGCACAAACTGTCTCCTGTTTACTCGAAGTGCCGACGACCCCTGCCGTCCGCGTGAAAAAATAGTGATATTCGGCGCGAATACTGTCAACGCGACGCCAAAATTCCTCATGAAAAGGAAACGATGGCGCAACTCTTGCGTGGCTAGGCGGAAGTGGATGTCAGTGGAAACTGGCAGAGCGCCCCGCGATCCATGCGCCCGGCCTGTGCCGCACAGCGCCGGTTGCAAGCGAACACCTTTCTGCATGTGACTGTGGGCAAGCACGTTCGATTCAGCGGTACTCTCCGCCATCGCGTGACGCAAGTTGACGTTCACTGCATGCGCCGTCTCGCACCCGCTGCATCACATCGCGAGTGGCGTTCCACTGCAGTCTGTTGTTACGTCACGCCAATTACGCCACGAGCCGATTGTTCCACGCACAACCAAAAGTGAACAGCGCCACCGGAACAGTCCTTCCTCTTGTCATCATCACGCAATACGCTAGAAGAAAGACGGCGTCGACAACCCGTTCTTTTCCCTCATTGCATGTGCTGTGGGTGCGTGCAACAACACCAGGAGCCGTAGTGAAACATATTGCAAAAGTGGTGGAACTCGTCGAGTCGAAGAAGGACGACTACATCGCGCTGGCCAACGACATATGGTCACTAGCCGAAATGCGTTATGCCGAATTCGAATCGGCGGAACGGCACGCGTCGGCGATCGAGGCTGCCGGCTTCACCGTCACGCGTGGCGTCGCAGGCATGCCGACAGCATTCATGGCGCAAGCCGGCAGCAGCGGCCCCGTCATCGGCTTTCTCGGCGAATACGACGCGCTCGCGGGCCTGAACCAGGAGAGCGGCGCCACGGCATGCCGGCCCGCCGCGGACGCAGCAAACGGCAACGGCCACGGCTGCGGCCACCATCTGCTCGGCACCGCATCGCATCTGGCCGCCGTAGTGGCGCGCGACTACTTCGCGGCACATGGCATCGAGGCCACAGTTCGTTTCTACGGCTGCCCCGCGGAAGAAGCCGCGGCGGGCAAAACCTTCATGGCCCGCGCCGGTCTCTTCGACGATCTGGATGTCGCCTTGTGCTGGCATCCGTCGGTGGCCAACTCCGTCTTCATGAACGCAACGCTGGCCAATGTCCAGGCGTATTTCCGCTTTCACGGCAAGGCATCGCATGCCGCGCTCGCGCCGCACCTGGGCCGCAGTGCGCTCGATGCAGCCGAGCTGATGAATATCGGCGTCAATTATCTGCGTGAACACATGCCCGACCAGGCTCGTGTCCACTTCGCCTACATCAACTCCGGCGGCATATCGACGAATGTTGTGCCGGCTCTTGCCGAGACGCTTTATACGATCCGCGCGAGAACGAGCCCCGAAGCAATCGACCTGTTCGAGCGCGTGAAGCAGATCGCCGAGGGAGCCGCACTGATGACCGGCACGCGCGTCGAGATGGTGTTCGATAAGGCCTGCTCCAACGTTCTCCACAACGACACGCTCGACACGGTGCTGGATCGGAACATGCACGCCATCGGCGGCATGAACGTGACGGCGAGCGAAGTCGCGTTTGCCACGGAGATTCAGAAGACCATCAATCCGGACGATCTTGCGAATGCGTCGCGACATTTCGCGGCGGCGCTGCGCGATCCTCGCCCCATCATTCCCGAAATCCTGCCGTATCACCCGGATGCGGAACGGCCCGTTACGGGCTCGACGGACGTCGGCGACGTAAGCTGGGCGGCGCCGACGACGCAATGCCTGACAGCCTGCTATGCATGGGGTAC
The DNA here is from genome assembly GCF_900230185.1 of Burkholderia sp. OK233. Taxonomy (GTDB): domain Bacteria; phylum Pseudomonadota; class Gammaproteobacteria; order Burkholderiales; family Burkholderiaceae; genus Paraburkholderia. Next base: position 3,716,946 of record NZ_OCSR01000002.1, on the reverse strand, counting down.
GGGCTTTCATTCATGGCAGATGGTTTCGCAGGGAAAGCTTCCGCTGGCTCACAAGGGCATGCTGCTTGCCGCCAAAACGCTTGCCGCCACCGGCATCGACCTCGTGGGACAGCCCGCGACCTTGCGCGCTGCCCGTGAAGAACTGCATCGCAAACGCGGTTTGAAGCCGTATCAATGTCCAATACCCGGCGACGTCACTCCGCCGCCGGCACGCGCTGCGGGCACACCCGTACGTGCGTCGTAAGAGGTGATTGCCTGAGATCACTGCACAGCCAATTGCTCAATGGGATAGCTCGCCTCACTCAAACGCGTGAGGCGAGCTATGTTCAGAACACCCGTGGCTCGATTAGAAGCGCTTGCGGATACCGATCGCAACCACGCTTTGATCATCGCCCGGTTGACTCAACGAGCCGCTCGCCAGCGTGGCGATTGCATTCTTCTGGTTGACGACATAGCCGAGGCGCACATAAAGGGCCGTCACTTTCGACAGGTTGTAGTCGTACCCAAGCCCAAGCGCCAATGAATTCGATGCTGACCTGCCCGCGACATTGCGATAGACAGCGGAGAACTTGATGTCGTTGGTCCCCTGCCGCGCATTCACGCCGATCATGTGCGTCGTGGCAACGTAATAGTGCGCGTAATCCGGGACAGTCATATTGAACTCATACGACAGCCTGACGCCGCCAAAGTCGTACATCGCGCCGGCGCCAAGCCACTTGTTCTTCACCGAAGGCAATCCTGCCGTCGGGTCCGTGTGGATGACATCGTAGAACACACCGAGATACAGCGGTCCGTTCAGGTATTCCAGTTGGGTGCCTTGAAAGTAGCTTTCCGGATAGCCCGCGGTCGTGACGCCGCGCGGCGCGGCCATTACTTCGAACTGGAAGCCGCCAAAGACCGGCGTCATATATGCGACCGCATTGCTGATCCTGGAGTCACCAATCGTCGCCGCCGCGCCGAGATCCAGACTAAGCGACGCCAGCGAAGCATACGGAGAAAACGCGCCGACGGCGTAGAACGGATCCAGTGAAAGAGAGAGCTCGGTTGGATACTGCCGGCCCAATTTGATGCGCCCCCAGTCGTTCGAAATGAGTGAGATATTCGCTTCGCGACTGAAGAACGTGCTCTCGTTCTGCGCCGTGGTACTACCCGCCGTGCCGTTCGTCAGCTTAAGGGCCGACTCCAGGTTAAAGCGCACATAGAAGCCGCCGCCCAGTTGCTCGACGCCGAGAAAACCGAATCGTGACGTCGCCCCCGCGCCGCTCTCCATGCCCAGAACTTCCTTGCTGCCCGCATGGCTGTATTGCAGACCGGCATCGGCGACGCCATACAGGATCGTCCCACTCGTCCCTACGAACGCATCCGGCACTAGAATCTGAAATGACTCATCCGCCCATGCATGGGACGCGCAAAGCAGGTCCACAACAACTAACGCGATGAGGGTTTTCTTGAATTTTCTCATTTTATGTACTCCAAACCAATTGAAAGATTAATAGTTATTTGAATCCAACTTCCTCGCGCCCGATCAAATCCCGTTCACGAAAGACGTACGCATCGCAAAGTGAATCGCGCCACCGAAGAACGCGGGAAAGTTCTGGTTATCCGCCCGCATCCGCGCGCGCACGGGCGACTCGAGCGCGCGCATCAGCGCGTCGATCGAAGGGAACGTCAACTGATTGCGCTGCATGTACGACACACGCTCGAAAGGCATCGCGTCGCACCAGTCAAGACGGGTGAAGACCTGCACCTGCATCACGTCGGGATAATCGAGCATGATTTGCGGATGGTGGCCGACGTAGTAGCGCAGCCATGCATTGAAGTCCTCAGCCTGACCGGGATAGTGCACAAGGTAGCTGCACGCTTCCTCACTATCGGGGCGTGGCGGCAAACGGCCGAGCGCCCGGAAATTTCGCGTAAGCATGGCCTGCTGCGTCATTTGCTCGCCCGCAACATGCCGCCATAACGCGGAGCCCGCGAATTCGAGCAGTCGACCTCCGAGAATCAACTGCGACTCCAGCGCCTCGATCGAATCGAATGCGAGTCTCATCGCCGCACGCGGCGCGGCGCCGTCACGATGATAAGTTTCGACGGCCGCCGGCCTGTGCAATTCGGCACAGCGCAAGTGCGGAATCCGCGCGAGCTCTGCGCGGAACTCGGCAAAAGCGCCGGCCTCCGCGGGTGACGTGTGTTCCCGGGCAGTCAGGAAGTAGGAAATCATGGTTACGTCAGACGTTCGCTTGCTCGGTTTCGGGATGCTTCGCCTCTCGCACGGGCGGCGCCTGTACATCGGGAGGAATCGGGCTGACGTAGGGACGCCCGTTCGTATGAAGTACGAACTCGGCTTTCGCGGCCCCGAGATGTGTGGGATCGAGACACAACTGGACCGCCGTGCCTGCCATGACCTTTGCGGCGTGCACCATGCCCTTGTGCGCAGCCGGCAGCTTGCCTTGCGCTACGAGCTGCCACGTATGCATGTTCGTGCCGATCGCGTAGCACGCGCCGAGATACTGAGCCGTGGGCACAATCCAGCTCACATCACCGACGTCGCTCGAGCCCGTCAGCGTGCCAGGCTCCTCGTGCAACACAAGTGCGCGCATGCTCAGGCCACGCTCGTTCGGATCGCCACGATACGACTCGATGCACTCGCGCAGATCGGCGTCGGTGAGCCGCTGCGTCAATTCGCCCGCGAATGCCTGGTCGACTTCGTCAAAGGGCGGTGCGCCGAGCGTCGCGAGTATGTCCATCATCAATTTCTCGATCACGCCGTTGCGCAGCACATTCGAGCATGCGCGATCGAATTCGATGCCAACCTGCGTATCGGTCATCAGCGCCGCGGCGCGGCCAATCTGCTCGACGCGGTCCGCCAGTTGACGGGCGTCGTCGAGACTGGGAGACCTCACGACGTACAACACTTCGGCATTGGCCTGCACCACGTTCGGCGCGTATCCGCCAGCATCGGTGATCGCGTAATGCACCCGCGCATCCGATGGCATGTGCTCGCGCATGAAGTTCACGCCGACGTTCATGAGTTCGACGGCGTCCAGTGCGCTTCGGCCGAGATGCGGTGACGCGGCCGCATGAGACGCGATCCCCGCAAAACGGAACGCCATCTGAATGATGGCGAGGGATTTGTACTTGAATACGCCCGAATAGGGACCCGGATGCCAGGCCAGTGCCGCGTCGAGGTCGTCGAATGCATTTGCACGCGCCATGTAGGTCTTGCCCGCGCCCCCTTCTTCAGCGGGACAACCGTAATAACGCACGGTGCCGGGAAGCCGGTGGCGCGCGAGATAATCGCGCGTCGCAATCGCCGCCAGCATCGCGCCGGCGCCGAGCAGGTGATGGCCGCACCCGTGACCATTTGCCCCCTCGCAAGCCGGCATCGGCTCGACCAATCCTGCGACCTGGCTCATATGCGAAAGCGCATCGTACTCACCGAGAAAGCCGATGACGGGACCACCCTCTCCGCACTGCGCGCTGAACGCCGTCGGAATGCCGCCGACATTGCGCGTCACGTGGAATCCTTCGCTCTCAAGCACGGCGATCTGCTCCTTCACGGATTGAAACTCCTGCCAGCGAGTTTCGGCGAGTCCCCATATCTCGTCAGAGAGCCGGATCAGGCCATTTTTCTTCGCATCAACGAGAGCAGCTATTTCGGCCACGCGCTCATTCAACAATTGACTCACGATTGCACTCCTGCGTATTGCGACGGAAACCCGCCGAGCAACGTACCGCGCGGACGCGCATCAACGGTCGCTACGGCAACGGGCGGTTCGACATCGGACGGAATGGGACACCGGTATGCCGCGTCGGCCGACTGCGCCTGCAGCGCCCGCTTCGCGGCGGCGAGGGTGGTCGGATCGCGATACAGCGCTGCAGCCGTGACGGCCAGCACCTTGGCGGTATGCGTCATCCCCTTGTGGGCAAGCGACGACTTGCCCTGTGCGACCAGTTGCCATGAGTGGAACGGTGTGCCGAGCGCGAAGCATGGCACGAGGCAGCGGGCCGTCGGCACCACCCAACTAACGTCGCCCACGTCGGTCGACGCGGGCAGCACGGGCGGCATCCGCCCCTGCGGCAAGATGGCGTCGTGGAGCTCGCCCTTCAGATGCGCAGCGCCGAATATGGCGAGACTCGCGCGCGCCTCTTCCTTTGAAATGGCTTGCTGCATCCGGTGCGCGAAAGCCCGGTCGTGGTCGTCGAACGGGACTGGGCCCAGTGCCTGCATGCGCACATACATCAGCTCCGAAATCGCGGGATTCGGGCGCATATTCGACATCGCCTTCTCGACGCGCACATGCATTGCAGTCTCGGACATCATCGCGGCGCCCTCGGCGATCCGTAGCAGACGCGCATGGATCGACTGCACGACCTCAAGTTCGGGCGCGCGTATCTGGTAGACAACCTCGGCGTGAGCCTGCACGACGTTCGGCGCGCGGCCGCCCGTGTCGTGAATCGCATAGTGCAGACGCGCGTCAGACGGGATGTGTTCGCGCAAGTAGTTGGCCGCCACGTTCATTAATGCGACCGCGTCGAGCGCGCTTCGTCCAAGATGCGGCGCGGCCGCCGCATGCGCCGCCCTGCCGGAAAACGCGAAGCGCGCGTGCAGTGTGGCAAGCGTCGACATTGCGTCGATCGCATAGATGCTGGACGGATGCCACGTCAGCGCGGCGTCGACGTCGTCGAACACACCGGCACGCGTCATGAAAGTCTTGCCCGCGCCGCCTTCTTCCGCAGGGCAACCGTAATAGCGGATCCGACCCGCGACACCTGTGTCGCGCAAATGATCGCGAACCGCCAGCGCGGCGAGCAACGCGGCGCCGCCCAACAGATTGTGGCCGCAACCATGGCCGTTGCCGGAATTCACGACTGGTGCGCGCGTCGTGACGCCCGCGACCTGACTCAACTGCGGCAATGCATCGTACTCGCCCAGCAGGCCGATCACTGGTCCGCCGCCGCCCCATTCCGCAACGAATGCGGTCGGAATGCCCGCAAGGCCGTGCGTCACCCGAAAGCCTTCGCGCGTCAGCTCTCTTATTTGAAGATCGGCGGACGCCTGTTCCGAGTACGCGGTCTCCGCAAGGTCCCAGAGCCTGTCGCTCACCTGCGTACACAGCGCGCGATGATGCTCGATGCGAGCGACCACGTCCCGTTCTGCTTCGTTGAGCTTCAACATAATGTGACTGATTGAAAGGTGTATCAGGGCAGCGCAGAGATTGCTCTGCAAGATCGCAGAACAGCGGCTTGCGCGGTATGTTGGTGCTGCGCGACGGACACATCGCCTGGGCGAGGAAGAGGTCACGGCACACCATCTCTTCATAACAAACGCCGGTACACTGTCATCGGCGTGACAAATGGTTATGTTTATTCGTTAATGGGTCAAACCGCGAAAAAAAAGACGCGCAGAGAAAGCGCGTCAAATTGCTGTGGCCCGGGTTTTGCTTTGCGCTGCGGCCGGTGCGTTGCTAGGGTTGACTCAGCACGCATTCGACCGCATGAAAGACACGCCTGCTCATTGGGTCGGTCGCATTGGCCTCGTCAAGAATGGTGTCCTTCAGGCTTTGAATGAAGACCTTCGCCGCAGCGCTTAGCGGGGTTGCGCGCCGATACATCAGGTTCACTTCCACGTCGGGGATGGTCTCCGTCACGGGCAGCACGCACAGCCCCTCTTTCGCGACGAGCAGTTCCGCGAGTGGCCAGGGCATGATCGAGAGGACGTCGGTGTTACAGATCAGGCCGATCATCATCGACGAGGAATGCGCGACGTGCACGCGCGGCTTGTAGCGGCGAAAATACTCACCGAATGGCCCGTCGCCTTCGGCGTCGTTTTCCGTGAAGTCTCGGTTCAACACCCAGGTCGCGCCTTTCAGTTGCGGCAACGTGCGGCATTTCGCGAGCGGATGCCCAGCGCGCCCCACTACCGCGTAACTCACGAGGAAGAGCGGCACTTGCTGGAATTCGTCCCGGCATGAAGGCGGACAGGAGCGATTCACGGAGAGATCAAGCGTGCCGTCACGCAATTTCGGCACCGCGACGCTCAGCAGGCTCTCGTAGAAGACGAGCCGCGTATCGGGCATTTCCTGTTCGAAGCGTTTCATGATGCCGCCAAGCAGTGCGCTGGCGACCCACGCCGGCAGCGCAACTGTCAACCGCTCCCTGCCTTCTCCTGAGAAGCGATCCATCTCGTCTTGCGCGCGTCGCAACTGCTGAATCATCAGACGCGCGTGCGCCAGCAAAGCGCGCCCAGCTTCAGTCAGACTGATCCCGGAGGCTTCGCGGATGATCAATGCCACGCCAACCTGGGCTTCGAGTTCGCGCATCGCCTTGGTGACCGCTGCCGGTGAAAGTTCAAGCGCCTTCGCTGCGTTGCGAACGCTTCCCGTATCGGAAATCGCGACGAGCGTGCGTAGTTGATGGATCTTCATGAGGGGGTGTCTCCACATCCAGTTCGCAACCAAAAGTGAACGGGCTTACTTCCATTGATACCCGCCGCAGCCCTTCTCGCTTGGTGCGTACGCGAACGGGTGCAGGTTCCTTGCGTGCCGACGAGAGGTATTGTCCTCGGGTGTCGGAACACCTCAGGCAACATGGTGCAAAGGTAATGCGGTCTGCCGCGTCAATAAAGCGAAAAACGCGGCCAGATCGACAGACCGCACCACGCGTGGAGTGAATGAGACGACCGCAGACAAGCGGGGAAACGCGCCTGCCGATGATGAATGCCGGAAAGGGCATTGCCAACTTGCCGGACGGACCCGGAACGGCAGCGGTTCGTCTCGTAGATCACGATGACATCACGCTCCGGGAGCCGTTCCTCGATGTCGCTCAGGCTCAACTTGAAGAGGTACCAAGGCACTTCGCAGCTAGTGACTTCGGCTGGAAAATGGTGACCGTAATAGATCTATTTCGATTTCTTCATCACGTCATCTTACGCGATCGACACAAACAAACCTTACATCGCTATCACCCCCGCCTGTACTCAGTAACCGCCCCGCCCACGCGCATATAACAGCGCGAAATAAACAGACTATGTTAGCGGCCTGGCCGAAGTTCCGGCTGGGCGAGCTGATGAAACATCGCGTGAATGGTTTCGCGCAGCCACGCAATGCCAGCGTCCGCCGTGAATTGTGTATGCGAGTGCACTTGAATTTCGATTGGCGGCAGCGCGAACGGCAGCGACAGAACGCGGAACGCCTTGCCGCGATTGAAGCGCCGCGCGATGCTCCTAGGAAAAATAACGGCCAGATCGGTGTTCATCACGATTTCCGGCGCGACGACGAAATGTGGCAGCCTGAGCACGACATCGCGCTTGAGCTTGAGCTTGAGCTCGTCGAGCCACTGTTCAACCATGCGATGACCGGTTGCATTGGTGCTCGCGTACACATAGCGCAGCGCGGAGAGGTCTTCGCGGCTCGGTTTTGCTTTGCGCAGCGGATGACCCGCGCGCACCACGCACACGTGCTCATCGAGGAAGAGCGTCTGGCTCACGCAGCCGGCGTCGAGACCGGGAACATAGCCGAGCGCGAGACCGATCTCACCGGCGCGCATGGCCGCGCTCACCGATTCGACGGGAATATTTGCGACGTCGATACGAATGCCGCGCGCCTCGCGATCGAGCAGCGCGATGAGCGGCGGCAGGAAGTAGAACTCCGACATGTCCGACATCGACACGCGAAACACGCGCTGCGCGGTCGCCGGATCGAACTTCGCGAGCTGCTGCATCGCATTGTTGATGATCGCGAAAGCTTGCGCGAGTGGAGGATAGAGACGAAACGCGGCATCGGTCGGCACCATGCCGTTTGGCGTGCGCACGAATAACGGGTCTTCGAAGAGATTGCGCAAGCGGCGAAGCGCGTGACTCACCGCGGGCTGCGTGAGACCCAGACGATCCCCGGCGGCGGTGAGGCTGCGCAGATCCCAGATTGCAAGAAACACGCGCAGCAGGTTCAGATCGGCAATGCCGAGGTTCGGTTTGTTCATGCGCTTCTCTCGCGAACGAAGGCGTATCGCGTCACGCCCGACGCGCAGCGTCGCCTGTCAGTATGTCGCGAGATTAACGTAAGTGCTGCGCATTGCAAAATGCGGAGTCGCACCGCCGTAGGGCGGCAGCGCGTGGAAGTCGCGCCGCATCGCGTCCCTTACGGGGGAAGCGAGTGCGTCAGCAAGCGCGCTGAAGTCGTCGAAGACGACTTTATTGCGCTGCATGGCTAGAGCTCGCCCGAACGGCAAGCCGCTCGTGACGTCGATGCGCGTGTAGATTTCCAATTCGCGCAATGCGGGCAATTGCAACATGAGCGGCGGATGATGCCGCAGATAATGCGCGAGCCACGCATTGAAGTCATCGGCAGGGCCTTCGTAAGCGACGAGGTATGTGCAGCGATTGATGTGCTCGCGATTCGAGGCGGCGTGCGCCGGCGCCAGCGTGCGCACGGCCATGATCTGTTGCGTGACGGATGACTCGCTCAGTGCCTCGTGCGCCGCAGAATGCAACGCGCGGTGTATCGCACCATCGGCGACGAGTGCAGCTTCAAGCGGCGCGAGTTCGTCAAAGTACCATTGGAGCACGTACGACGGCGCATCTTGTTTCTGCGCGATACGTGGATCGACCTCGCCGGCGATCGGCTCATGCACGATCAGCCGACGCAGGCCGTCGATTCGAGCCGCGTATTCCTGCAATGCGGACAGGTCGAACAAGGCCGCGGCATCACGCTCGCCGAAGAGAAAGAGACAAGCCTGCATGATCAGACGGCCTCGCGTGCGAGTTGATGAAATTGTCTGCCGAAGTAGACAAGTCCGTCGCCGTCATCGCGCGTGGCGATGCTTTCGATCTGCACGAACATTACCGAGTGAGATCCGACGCTCTTGCTGTCAACGATGCTGCCCTCGAGACTTGTTATTGCGTCGTCGAGGACGGGAACGCCGAGCAGGCCGCTTTGCCACGCGCATCCGTCGAACCGGTCTTCCATCGAGCAGCCGGTCATGCCGGCGAAGACGCGCGCCAGTTCCTGAGAGCGTGCACCGAGCACGTTGATGCAGACATGCCGGTTGCCGTGCATTACATCGTGCACATAGCTCGATTGATTGATACACACGAGCATGGTTGGCGGCGCATCTGTCACAGAGCAGACTGCGCTTGCCGTGATGCCGCAGCGGCCGCGCGAGCCGTCCGTCGTGATCACATTGACAGCCGCCCCGAGAGATGCCATTGCGTTTCGAAACTGCGTGCGTGTGTCGTCGCGGTTCATGACAGTTGCTCCTGGTCGATCAGGGATAGGGCGTTGCCGGCGCAACGCCGACAAATATTGCGCCCGAAGCGTCGTAAGTGCCTTCGCCGAGAAACGCATGCTGCGTGACGACGATCGAATCACACACAAGCCGCTGCATGCGGCTCCCGCGATAGATGGCGCCGATGCCAGCCATCTTGTACGCCTGCATGACGACCTCGGCGCATGTGTGCGCGGCATGCGTGGCGGAGAGACGAAGGAGATTGGCTTCGTCGGGCATGACGGGATCTCCATTCAGCACCGTGCGCCACGAAGTTTCCGCGGATTCGAAGAAGAACGCCCGAGCGCTCCGCAGATTCGCTTCGGCTTGTGCGAGGCCGGCGCGGTAGTACGCCCGGTCGGCGAGACGTGGCGCGCCCGTCGTGGTTTTCGTTACGCCTGACATGCCGGCAAGCAGGTCGAGCGCCGCACGCGCGAGGCCGATGTTCACCGCTGCATGCACTTGCGCCTGGTAGGCAACGGCGGGATAGCGATAAAGCGGCTCATCGATCAACGGCGCACCGCCCCGGACGAACGTCCATTGCTCGTCGACGAACTTGTTTGCGAGGCGCAAATCGTGGCTGCCCGTGCCCTGCATGCCTACCACGTTCCAGTTGTCGACGATCTCCACTTCGCTCGCGGGAAAGACAGCGGTGAATGGCTTACCCGCATTTGAATCGCCGGCGTTGCCCGGAGCTCCGCCGATGCCCACGCCGATCCAGTCGGCGCCTTTGCAGCCGCTGGCAAAGCGCCATTGCCCGGAGACAAGGAATCCACCGGGTGCGCACTCCGCTTTTTGCAGCGGATATAGACCGCCCGAGAAGACCTGGTCTGGCCCGGACGCATAGATGCGCGCCTGAGTTTCGACCGGCAGCGAGGCGAGATACGTGTTCGCGGAACCGAATGCGGCGACCCATGCGGCCGAGCCATCGGCGATGGCGATACGTTCGAGCATTTCCAGAAAGCGCGGCGGCGGCAATGCATCGCCGCCAAAACGCTTTGGCGTGCTCGCGCGAAAAATCCCGGCACGTTTCATCTTCGAGACCATGTCACGCGGGACGTGCGAGAGTTGATTGAATTCATCGCGGCGCCGCTCGATTTCGGCGACGAGTTCGTCGAGAGAAATCGGACCCGCGTAGTCGGGATAGTCGTCCTGCATATCGATGATTCGTGCGTTGGCGGTGCAAGCGCCGGCGCCTGCAATATGAACGGGGTGCATGCGCGTTACCTCTTGTTGGTGAATGGGAGTGGGCGATGTCATTGGGAAGCCTGGCGATCCTCGATTCGCATCGATTCTGGATACGTCTCCCGGGCGAGCAGCGTGGCGATGACGGTTACAAGGCCTAGCGCGCCCAGATACAACGCGACCGGCACGGCGCTGCGGTAGTGCGCGAGCAATGCGGTGGCGATCAGCGGCGCAAGGCCGCCGCCGAGGACCGATGAAATCTCCCGCCCGACGCCGAGTCCCGAAAAGCGCAGATGGACCGGCAGCATCTCGCTGATGAAGGCAGGCTGCGCGCCTTCGAGCATCCCGAGCGTGATGCTATTGGCGAGCACGAGCGCGACGATGATCTTCCAATATTCGCCGGAGCCGATCAACACGAAGTAGGGCCATGCGACGAGCATTATCGCGATCGCGCCGGCCAGGTAGACGGGCTTGCGTCCCACCTTGTCCGTGACGTGACCGAAAAACAAAGACACTGGGATCATCAGCAGCATCGAGACGGTGAGCCCACTAAGTATCCAGCTCGATTTGATGCCGAGAAACTGGCCGTATGCGATCGAGAACGCGAAGAATAGATACGACGCGCCGCCTTCGCCGAAACGCAGACCGAAGATGGTCAGCACTTCGCGCGGACATTGCCGCAACACTTCGATGACAGGCATGCGGCTCTCACGGCGCGTAGCCTTGACTTCAGCGAATGAGGTACTTTCTCCCACCGAACGGCGCATCCACAATCCGAGTGCGACCAGTGCGAAGCTGCAGAGGAACGGAGCGCGCCAGCCCCAGCTCATGAAGTCGGCGGACGAAAGATTCTGAACCAGCAGAAACGCGCCTGTCGACAGCACGAAGCCGAGCGCCGCGCCGCATGGACTCCACGAGGAGAGCGCGCCGCGTTTCGATCGGGGCGCATTTTCATGAATGAGAAGGATGCTGCCGCTCCATTCGCCGCCCGCGGCAAGCCCCTGAAGGATGCGCAGCAACACCAGGAGGATAGGTGCCGCGATGCCTATCTGCCGATACGTGGGCAGCATGCCCATCAGCGCAGTGGCCGCACCCATCGTGAGAAGCGTGAGCATCATCACGACCTTGCGGCCGTAACGATCGCCGATATGCCCGCACAGAACACCGCCGATCGGCCGCGCGATGAAACCTACCGTGAATCCGCCGAACGCGGCGATGGTTCCGGTCAGCGGATCGCTCCCGACAGGAAAGAACAGCTTGCCGAATACAAGCGCAGCGGCGGTTCCGTAGAGAAAAAAGTCATACCACTCGAGTATCTGCCCGAGCACGGCAGTGGTGACCGCGCGGCGTACGTTGCTCGTGGACGGAACGGATCGTTGTAATACGAGCGGCATGCTCAGATCGGAATTTACGGCATCAGGGTTCATGGAATTGGGGAGCGCAAAGTTTGGGTTCCCGCTTCACGACGACCCTAGACTAGCGGGGTAAATCACATCGACACGACATGGATGAACGATATAAGCCACGCCGACGGCGGTCAAATTCGAGCCAAAAATGCGCGATATGAATTTGGTGCATGCGCCGTGCGCGTTAACCCCTGAATGAGTACGTGCGTTTGACGTCGCATCTGCGGCGCTTGTCGATGGATACGCTTTTGGCTGATTTGCCGCGTTTATGTGGATTGCAGATTCGGTGCAAACAGATTTCATCCCCGCAATGGTCTTTCTTACGTTGATTCAACGAAGGACGAGACGCGGGGATTTCTGATGCCAGCTTCGTGCGCTTACGCCTGGCGATGGACCGGGTTGGTTGCGCGCAATCGGTCCTTGAAACAATGAAGAAGGAACGCGCGGGGGTGAGCCGCGACGAGACGGCGCTGCGGGTGCGAGCGGGGGTGGAGTTGCTGGCAAGGGGGTGGCCGCAGGAATAGCCGGCCGGGGCGGTTGAATTCGAAATTCTTAGAGAACTGTCGAAGCGACGACAGCACCTTCTTTACCGCAGACTTTAGTGGACGAATATCCAAGGAAGACATTTCCGTCTAGCAGCTAGGCCGACGAGCACGAAAGCCCAGCATCCATCATCACTTCCCGACCAAGGAAGAACTTGGGGTGGAAGTCGTGTCGGACTACCTGCAGCGATTCAAAGTGGCGTTGGACCAGATCACGAATCGCCACAAAGACGCGCCCTCACGCCTTCGAGCGTATGCTGAACTTTTCTCGCTTGGCAGCAAGGATGAGATGTTCCCGCTGTGTACAGCACTTGCCGCAGAACTGGGCGCGCTCCCGGAACGGATGCGTACGCAAACGGTTCAGTTCTTCAATATCCACCTGGCGTGGCTGGAAAAGATACTGGACATCGGAAGCGACAAGAACGAGTTGGAATTGACGTCGACACCCGAAGAGGCTGCAATCACTCTGCTTAGCGCGCTGGAAGGAGGCGCGGTTGTGGGTTGGGCGCTTTCGAAGCCTGAAATTGTCCCGATCGGCTTCCACGCCATCGTCAAGCTGTGGAGCCAAGCGGAATAGCCCATCGACCGGCTGCGCACGACTGCGAAGGTGTTATCGGGACTGGTCTGACTGTCGTTGTCTTGCGGCCAACTTGACAAGCGATCCCAAGCGTTTCACTTAACGGGCAGTGTTTCAGTCCCGCGTTGGCTCCCGTCACGCCGAAGATCTTCCGCACTTGCGCAGAATTTCGCCGACTGCCTTCAGCGGTTCTACCATCGAACGGGAAGACTTGAATACGAGGAAAGTGCTTCGCTTCATTTCGGGGGCAATATTCCGCACCTGGATGCCTGTAGTTATCCTTCCTGGGTTCGAATCAAGCGGCAAAATCGCCGCGCCGTAGCCGGCCGCAACCAGACTTTTAAGCGCCTCGCCGTTGTTGAGCGCAATTCTTGGTCGGAGGAGAAAGCCGGCCTGAGCAAACCACTGCAACGTCTGGTGATGCAACACACTGCCCGGCTCATTTGTAAGCAGCGGTTGCTCCTGCAGCCATGCGGCCGTCACGCGTCGCGGAACGGACCAGCCGGCCGGCAGGTACGCAACAAGAGGATCTTCGCGCCAGCGGACAGCCGTCAACCCGGATTGGCGTTGACTGTCCCCGACGAACGCGAAATCCAACCGGTCACTAAGCAGCATTGCGTTCGCCGTTGCTGTCGTCGTGACGGACAGTTCGATGCGGATATCTGGCCGACGCATCGAAAGCTCTTGTAGTACGTTTGGCATGTGGTGCGCAGTCAGCCCAGCCGAAGCACCAACTCTCACAACGCCAATCAAGCCTTCTCGATGGTTTCGCACTGCCTCGCTGGCACGGTCTGCGATCGCCAGGATTTCGCGCGCGTGTTCAATCAGGATCGTGCCGGCCGAGGTCGGGCTTACACCCCTTCTGCTTCGCTCCAGCAAGCGAACCTTCAGTTTTGACTCCAGTTCCTTGAGATGCAGAGAGATCGTTGGCTGCGCCAGATTGAGCGCCGATGACGCACTTGCCAGCGAACCCAGGTCCACTACGGTAATCAAGGTGCGTAGCTGATCGAGATTAAATTCACGCATCAGAATTCCTGATGTTTTGTCAACATAAACTCAATTTTACTTCGATCCGCGCCAGCGGGAAAATCTGAATCATCCCTGCACCCATCCCACCCAAACGACCCCATGCGATACATATCAACCAGAGGCGACCAGACGGAACGCACCTTCTCAGAGATTCTCCTCGAAGGGCTGGCGCCTGACGGCGGCTTGTACATGCCGAGTCATTACCCGAAGGTCGATGGCGGGACACTTGCAAAGTGGCGGACGCTGCCCTACCCAGAACTAGCATTGGCAATTCTTTGTCTCTACGTGGACGATATCCCACGTGATGATCTCCGCGCGATCGTTCATAGAACCTACGCTTCAGAAACTTTCGGATCGCCGGAAATTGCTCCGTTGCAGCGGCTTGATGCAAGTGTCTCGCTGCTGAAACTATCGAACGGACCAACGCTCGCTTTCAAAGACATCGCAATGCAGTTGCTTGGCAATCTATTCGAGTACGAACTGCAACGGCGCGGCGAGGTGTTGAATATCCTTGGTGCAACCTCCGGCGATACGGGGAGCGCAGCCGAATATGCAATGCGTGGCAAGCACAGGATTCGCGTCTTCATGCTCAGTCCTCATGGCCGCATGAGCGCCTTCCAGCAAGCACAGATGTTCAGCCTGCAAGATCGGAACATCCACAACATCGCAATTGAAGGTGTGTTTGACGACTGTCAGGACATTGTCAAAGCGATGTCGAATGACCTCGAGACGAAGCGTAGCCTGAGAATCGGCACAGTGAATTCCATCAACTGGGCGCGCCTTCTTGCACAAGTCATCTATTATTTTTGGGGATATTTTCAGGCTACTCACGACAACCAGGAACGCGTTAGCTTTGCCGTGCCTTCAGGAAACTTTGGAAATATCTGTGCTGCTCACGTGGCCCGAATGATGGGATTACCCGTGGAGCATCTCATCCTCGCCACGAACGAGAATGATGTGCTTCACGAGTTTTTCAGCTCGGGCGGGTACCGTGTGCGAAAAAGCCACGAGACGTTAGAGACCTCCAGCCCTTCAATGGACATTTCCAAAGCATCGAACTTCGAGCGCTTCATCTTCGATGCGTTAAATAGAGACGCGACGCGCACGCGTCACCTCTTCGCGGACGAGTTGCCGAGAACAGGGAGATTCCGCGTCACGCCCGATGAGCATGCGCGCATTAGGACGTTCGGCTTTGTTTCGGGAAAGAGTACGCACGCGGATCGACTTGCAACAATCAATGACATGTGGACGCGATATTCACTGATGATCGATCCCCATACTGCCGACGGCCTGAAGGTTGGCCGCGAAAGATCATTGGCCGGCATACAGACACTCGCGCTCGAGACAGCACTCCCTGCAAAGTTTGCCGACACGATTCGGGAGGCCATAAACCGCACTCCAGGTCGCCCAAAGCCGCTCGAAGGCCTGGAAGAACTCCCAATGCGCTCGGTTTTGATGTCAGCGCGCGTCGATGAAGTGAGGCGATACCTGATCGATCACTGCAAGGATTGAGTGTCTTACATTGGCCGCCGGATTTAGTTGACGAATCCGGCCTCACTCGCAACGTTCATTGGGTGACAGCCGTTACAAACGAATCGCTGAAGAAGCTGGCTTCCTTCAGCTCACATTCCTCGCGAAAAATGGCGCGTGCTGCATCGATCATCAACGGATTCCCGCATGCATAGACCTCGAAGCGCGAGAGATCCGGATGGTCCTGCTGCACTGCCTCATGCACGAATCCAGTACGCCCACGCCAGCCTTCACACGGATCCGAAAGAACTGGTACGAAGCGCAAACCATCCGTAGACGAAGCCCAAGCGACGGCTTCCTCCGTCGCATACAAATCCTGCTCCCGGCGTCCCCCCCAATAAAACGTAGCGCTTCGCCTTGCGATCTTGTCGGCGTGCGCACGCATCATCGACGCAATGGGTGCATATCCCGTCCCCGACGCGAGAAAAATAATCGGCGCGGCGGAATCCCTCAAATTGAAGGACCCAAACGGACCTTCGATACGCAGCAAATCACGCGGTTTTAGTTGCTGATAGACATGCTGCGAGAAGCGGCCATCAGGTATCGCGCGAATATGCCATTCAACATGGCCGTCGATTGCCGGAGCATTTGCCATTGAGTAGCTGCGACGCGTGCCATCGCGCAACAGTACGTCCAGATACTGTCCCGGATCAAAGTCAAAGCCGCTACCCGCGGGTATCTGAATGCGAACAACGGCTACATCGTCACTAATCCGGTCAACCGATGTCACGCGAGCGCCAGCTTTCACGAGCCGACGACCGGGGACATTCGATACTTCGGGTGCATCTAGTACGACGTCACTCGTTGGGATGGCAAGGCAGGTCAGGCAATGGTCGGCCATCAGTCCGTCAGGAGCACGTCCCCCTTCATATCGCACTTCGCCCGATACAATCCGCGTCTCACAAGACCTGCATTCGCCTCGGCGACAGCTATGTTTTGGGAAATATCCCGCCGCCAAGGCAGTCTCGAGCAGGGTCACGTCTCCGTCGCATGGCAACTCGACGTTTGACGGTTCAAATTTGACTAAAAACGTCGCCATCGTCACTCCGTCCTATTACACAGTTGCCTGTTGTGCCTTGAGATCGAGCGCGACGTCGACGATCATGTCTTCCTGACCACCAACCATGCGACGCTTGCCCAACTCGACCAGGATATCCACCGTCCTGAGGTCGTACTTCTTCGCCGCCACTTCCGAGTGACGCAGGAAGCTCGAGTACACGCCCGCATAGCCCAGCGCGAGCGTCTCGCGATCCACGCGCACGGGCCGGTCCTGCAGCGGGCGCACAATGTCGTCTGCCGCGTCCATCAGCGTGTACAGGTCCGTGCCGTGATTCCAGCCCAGGCGTTCGGCCGCCGCGATGAACACCTCGAGCGGTGCATTGCCCGCGCCCGCCCCCATGCCCGCCAGCGACGCGTCGATACGGTCGCAGCCTTCCTCCACCGCGACGATGGAATTCGCCACGCCCAGCGACAGGTTGTGATGCGCGTGGATGCCCGTTTGCGTTTCGGGCTTCAGCACCTGTTTGACGGCCCGGAAGCGGTCACGCACATCGTTCATGTTCAGCGCGCCACCTGAATCGACCACGTAGATGCACGTCGCGCCGTAGCTTTCCATATTCTTCGCTTCGACGGCAAGGTTCTCCGGCGTGGTCATGTGGCTCATCATCAGGAAGCCCACCGTGTCCATGCCCAGCTCGCGCGCATACTCGATGTGCTGCTTCGAGATGTCGGCTTCCGTGCAGTGCGTCGCCACCCGCACGATGCGCGCGCCCGCCTGATACGCGGCTTTCAGGTCGTGAATCGTGCCGATGCCGGGCAACAGCAGCGTGGCGATCTGTGCGTGCGTCACGACGTCGGCCACCGCCTCGATCCATTCGAGGTCGCTGTGGGCGCCGAAACCGTAATTGAAGCTCGAGCCCTGCAGCCCGTCGCCGTGCGCCACCTCGATGCTGTCGACCTTCGCGCGGTCCAGCGCTCTCGCGATGGCCTGTACGTTGTCAATCGAATACTGGTGACGGATTGCGTGACTGCCATCGCGCAGCGTCACATCGGAGATATAGAGTTTCTTGCTCATCGGATCAGGCTCCCTGAACGCTCAGGAGGGTCTTGGCCATGCGCTCGGCGGTGGCGAGCGCGGCGGAGGTCATGATGTCGAGATTGCCGGCGTACGCGGGCAGATAGTGTGCGGCGCCTTCCACCTCGAGAAATACCGAGGTCTTCAGGCCGCTGAATCTGCCCAGCCCCGGAATGTTCAGCGGCGCGCTCGCGGGGATCTCGTCGAACTGCACGCGCTGCTTGAGGCGGTAGCCGGGCACGTAGGCGTGGACCTTCGCCACCATCTCCCCGATCGACTGTTCGATCTCTGCGCGATCCGCGACATCCGACAGCGTATAGACGGTGTCGCGCATCATCAGCGGTGGCTCGGCCGGGTTGAGCACGATGATGGCCTTGCCCTTTGCTGCGCCGCCCACCACCTCGATGGCCCTGGAGGTGGTCTCGGTGAATTCGTCGATGTTCGCGCGCGTGCCCGGTCCGGCCGAGCGACTGCTGATGGACGCGACAATCTCGGCGTAGTGAACCTTCGCCACACGTGAGACGGCCGCGACGATGGGGATCGTCGCCTGGCCGCCGCAGGTCACCATGTTGACGTTGGGCGTGTCGAGATGTGCGTCGAGGTTCACCACGGGGATGCAATACGGTCCGATGGCGGCGGGGGTGAGGTCAATCATGCGGATGGACGGCTTGAGTCCGCGCAGCAGCGCGTCGTTCTTCACGTGCGCACCGGCCGAGGTGGCGTCGAACACAAAGTCGATGTCGTCGAACACGGGCAGGCGCGTGAGGCCTTCGGCGCCTTCGTGCGTGGTTGCTACGCCCAGGCGTGCAGCCCGCGCGAGGCCGTCGGAGTTCGGATCGATGCCGACCATCGTCGCCATCTCCAGATGCTGGCTGTGGCGCATGATCTTGATCATCAGGTCCGTGCCGATGTTGCCCGAGCCGATGATTGCGGCCTTACGTTTCATTTGAGACTCCTGTTTGAGAATGGGTTAGCCCGCCCGGATGACGGCGAGATCATCGGAATACAGGCGCTCCACCTCTGACGCACGCAGTGTCAGCACCGCGCGCTGATTGAGATAGCCCTTGTCGGTAATCTCGCCCAACTCGAGCGACGGTGGCGTCGACAACAGCACTGCACGCGTCGGTCTTTGAGAGGAACCCAGACCCGCACCCAACTGAGTAAGCGCGTGCGTCAGCGCCGTACGCACTTCAGGGCAGCAAGCCAGTTGATCGCCACTCCACGTTGCGGCGTTCTCGCCAGCCAATGCTCGAAGCGCAGCCGAAGGGAACAGTAGTAGCCCGACCTCATCGCGGTCGTGGCCCGTCACAACCGCGTCCTGCACATAGGGAGTCAGCTCGGACACGGCCCGAACACGAAGCGTCCCGACCGACACCCACGTACCGGTAGTCAATTTGAAATCTTCGGCGACCCGTCCATCGAAAATCACGCCGGAGTTGGGATCGCTCGGGTCTGCAAGGCGGCCCGCGTCCCCAATACAATAGAACCCCTCTTCGTCAAACGCCGCCCGGGTACGATCAGGGTCATCACGGTAGGTCGTGAACACAGACGGCCCGCGAACCCTCATCTCGAGCTTGTCCTGGCAAGGCACGAACTTGAGTTCGACGCCAGGAACCGGGACACCCACGTTACGTGAATCTGATGTCCGAAAGTGCGCGCTCGTGATAACGGGCGAGGTCTCGGTCGCGCCCCACTCGGTCGTGAAGAACACAGGTTCGTCCCGCACCGTCAATGCGAGCGTCTGAACTCGTTCCGCTGTTTTCTGTGGCAAAGCTGCAGCCGCGAAGAAGAGCATTTCCACGCGTTCGAATAGCGCAGCGGCCGCCTCTTCGTCCTTCTCGAGTAATGGCAACAGTGCGTCATAACCCTTCGGCACGTTGAAGAAAAGCGTGGGCCTCACATCCTTCAGATTCCGGACTGTTCTCTCGATAAGACCCGGCACTGGACGGCCGTCGTCGATATAAAGCGTCCCGCCATTGCGCAAAATCAGATTGAAATTGTGATTCGCTCCGAATGTATGGCTCCACGGCAACCAGTCGAGCACGACTGGCTGTGCACGGTCGATGAAGCGCCAGCATTGCGCAATCATCTGCTGGTTCGCGCAAAGCATGTCGTGCGTGTTAACGACGACCTTTGGTTTTCCAGTCGAGCCTGACGTCAGCAGCAGTCGCGCCGGGGTTTGAGGCGTGACTGCGCGAAACGCCCGTTCCACCGCGTCCGTCAAAACACATGTTTCCAATTCGGTGAATGAGAGAGCGCCCGAACCCACATTGCGCGTATAGACGACCTCGCAGCTCTCTGGATATCCCTCGATTGCACGACGGTAGACCTCACCGTCTTCCGCATAGATCAAGGCGGGTGCGAGCTGGTCGAGCATCGCATGCAGCTTGGAGTGATCGGTCGCCACACGCGAGTACGCGGACGATACGATTGCAATCGGCTTGCCGACATGCATTGCCGCCAACGACAGCAGTGCAAGGTTCACGCTATTGTCGGACAAAGCCACGATAGCGCCACCGACGGGCAGATTGAGATCGAGCAGTGCCTGACCAACTCGACGTACCTTGTCGTATGCCTGCGAGTAACTAATTTCTCGCCACGCGTAACAGGCATTGTCAGCATCCCGCTCTGCGATAAAGATTGCATCGGGGGTCTTGTGAGCCCACTCGATTAGCCATTCTCCAATGCGCCGATGGTACGGCTGAAGAAACTCCGCCGATCGAAGCACGAAACTACCGTCGTGGCGGTTTTCACGCGTCACTTGCGGCACGGCCAATGCACCAGCACGAAGAAGCGGCGATTTTCGATGAACTGTGTTCAACATGTCTGCTCCATCACCGCTCCAACACGCAGGCGTGCTCGACTATTCGTCCATACCACGCTTACGTAGTTCATTGTCTCTCTCCTCCTTCCGCTCTGACCCGCGGACGATTAAACGATCCTGCAAGAAACCGGGCCGAACCCGTCAATCCGAACATCGATCTCCGTGCCTTTTGATACCGCAACCATTGGACCGAGCGCACCCGATAGCACCACATCGCCCGCTCTCAACGGCTGATCGCGCTTCGCCAACACCTTGGCCAGCCACCATGCGGCGTAGAGTGGATTACCCAGGCACGCTGAACCTATACCCTCGGATACGAGCACTCCGTTTGCCGTACAACGCATTGGGCAGCCGGCCAGGTCGATATCCGAGATGCGACGCGGGGTGTC
The DNA here is from genome assembly GCF_900230185.1 of Burkholderia sp. OK233. Taxonomy (GTDB): domain Bacteria; phylum Pseudomonadota; class Gammaproteobacteria; order Burkholderiales; family Burkholderiaceae; genus Paraburkholderia. The sequence goes on along the minus strand of NZ_OCSR01000002.1, from coordinate 3,696,129 downwards.
TCCAAGCACAAAGACACCGGATGAAGCGTTATCGGCAATCGTATCGACCAGTGTGATCTTCCAATCTTCGATGACGCTATCGACGATCTCGATAGCCGGCAACGCATACTCGATGCCTTGCAAAAAGCGCCCCCAACTAATCACGTCTTCGTCCAGGTCGCGCCCCAGAATGAAGGCGATCTCGGCTTCGGCCTTAGGTTGAATCAGGTGGTCTGCTGGTAAAACAGCGCCAGTCAGGAACTCCATGTCGTCGAAAAGCACGCCGAAGTCCGGTTGATCCACGCCCAATTGCTGTTGTACTGCTTTCGAGGTCAAGCCTATTTTATTTCCTACGATGCGTCGCCCCGTAACCAACGTTGCATGTGTGTTGATTTCGGCGACCGCGTAGGCCTCATCGACTCCCTCGATATTGAAAGTCTCTGATATGCGGGCAATCGTTGTCCGCGTCTGTCGTGCTTCCCATAGCGCGCTGGCCGCGAGTTCGATCCGCTCGTTTTTCATTGCGGAACTCCTTGCCCGTTGGTAGCCGTCGTGTATACGGGATTCCAGCTTTCCACCTGCCGGGAAAGCCGCCCCATTGAGGTCCGTTCAATAGAAAGGCATGCTGCATACTCGCTCGCCAGGCGGTCGACAATTAACGACAATGGCTCTACGGCGCTCACTGAACCTACTCCGTGACCCGCGGACCAAACATCCCTCCACGCCTTAGGTGCCGTACTAATGTCACCCGAGAAGTCGATCTTCTTTTCCTCGCCGAGTTGCGTTGCGGAGAGTCCCGCGCTCTCAAGCGTGGGGCGCAGCCAGTTGGCGAGCACGCCTGACACTGCTTTCGACGCGACGAGATCCTCCATTCTGCTTTCCACCAGCATGTCGCGGTACGCAGGCTGCGCCATACTCTCCTCGGCTGCGATAAATCTCGTCCCAAGCACCGCGAAGTCAGCTCCGATCTGCTGGCTGGCACGCACGTGCGCACCCGTCGATACTGCCCCGGCGAGGCCGAGTGGACCACTCCAGAATTTGCGCACTTCGTCGACGAATGAGAACGGATGATAAGTACCCGTGTGGCCACCCGCGCCCGCGCACACGAGAATCAGCCCATCCACACCCGTATCGACCGCCTTTCGCGCCATCGCCGGTGTGGCGACATCCGCCATGACAAAACCACCATAGCCATGCACTTGCTGCAGGACCCGGCGAGGGCTGCCCAAAGCAGTAGTAACGATTTGCGGCTTGTAGCGAAGAACCAGTGCGAGTTCATCTTCGAAGCGGTCGTAGCTGCTGTGGACGATCATGTTCAGCGCCCAAGGCGCGCTTCCGCCTTGCAGGACGCCTGCGGCAATGTCACTCAATGCGCGATCGAGCGCTTCGACGTTGCGCGCATTCGGTGCGGCATATGTCCCGACGATACCCGCACGGGACGAAGCAACGACCAGTTCCGGGCTCGAAACCAGAAACATTGGAGCGGCCATGACGGGTAAGCGGGTCTTCGCAAATAACGCGCGAAGAGCGGAGGCAGTGGTGTTTTCTTGCATGATGTTCCGATAGACGGTTGCGTCACAGGGACTGCTTCCGAGCCGGCCGCCCGCGAATCTCCCAGCCGCCGTCGCTCTGGAAAATGGCGGCCGTCGTAGCTGGCGAATTGGCGCGGGACGCGAGCAGCACGTAATGGCCGGCGTGATCTTCAGGCTGGGCAATGAAACCAAGCGGCATGGCGTCGGCCACCGCATCCGAAAAGCCCGGGATGTCCGACAGCCGGTCGTTCTCACGTCCCAAGGCCTTAGGCCCTTTCAGCGGCGTTACCGTCCCGCCGGGCGCGACGGCGTTCACGCGGATCTCAGGCGCGAGTTCGTAGGCAAGCTGCTTCACAAGTCCAACGCCGGCGTGCTTCGATGCGACATACACCGGGCCGCCGCCGCCCGCATAGAAGCTGGCGTTCGAGAGCGTGAAGATCATGCTCCCGCGCGTCTCGCGCAACGCGGGTGCCGCCGCGTGCGCCGCCAACATGTAGCCAAGCACATTCACACCGAAGACTTCGTTGAATGTTGCCGCCAACGTGGCTCCATCGAACTTCCGCAAGGAGGCGAAGTGGTCCCACACACCCGCGTTGCCTACCAGAGTGTCGAGCTTTCCGAACCGGCGCAGTGTTGCATCGACAGCTTCACGGTTCGCTTCGGGCGCTTGCACGTCACCCACGGTAACCACGATCCTGTCACCGAACTCCTTGAGCATTACGTCGGCCTGCGCGGCATTGCGGATCAATACACCGACTCCGCGTGCACCTTCGGCAAGGAATCGACGCACGACAGCGAGTCCGATCCCGGAATTCGCGCCTGTTACAAGCGCCACATCATCATTGAGCCAACCCATGATCAAAAGAAAGTATTAATGTTTTTGGACATCAGCAGAGACTGCGTGATGACGACTTTCCGGCGCGCAATGCGTAGGTCTCCATCGACTTCGCGCAGGATGTCTTCCCGGCGACCAAGCAGTAAATCGTTATCTGCTTCGCCACGGCTTCGATAATTGACGAAGACCGAATGCACCACGTATTCGCCATCGTCTTCAGCGCGAAAGGCCTCCACGTTGCTGATCACATGAACATGCCGCGTCGGCGGATCCTCTGCCCATGCGGATGGCTGAAGAAAGCGGGCAACCCTTCGTTCGAGGTCAAGATGACAGTCGTCGAAATACGCTCCCCGTCCGGGTGCATATGCGCCGAGCCGGTCGGCTCTGCGGCGATTTTCGATGGCCGGCATCCAGTAGTGAATGTCGGGGGTCATGAGCGCAAGCCATTCGGCCCAACGCTCGTTATCAAGCAGCCTCGCTTCGAAAAACAAAAACTGCTGGATTCGATGTACTCGCTCTCGGTCGAGTGTTTGCAAATCGTTCAGCGAGAATTCAGCTTGCACATTTGCGTTCATGCATCCACCTTGCTGTCTTCGTGCTCGAAGTCGCATTCCGACAAACCCGCCTTGTCGCGCGCGGGAACTTCACTCCATGAGCGTGCGCCCATCAAGTCGGCCCAACGCTGGTAGAACGCGCGATGATTCGCTTCATTCACCTGGTTGCGATAGACGTTCCCCGGCAAGCTGGTCTCCTCGAGTCGAGAGCCAAGACCCAGGCCCATATACAACTCCTGCTGTCGTGTAACAAAGCCTGCATTAGTGCGCGTCGAGAACTCGAAGTTTTCGCCGTCATCCATTTCGAAAACGCCCGACGGCGAAAACGTCATCATCGTGCCCTTGAGCCAGCGGTCCTTGATCTCCTGCGGCGCACTGCGATTGACTATCGTCCATGTATGTAACTCGATCTTTCCCGGCCCTCGCGGATGCCAGACACGGAAAGTGTTCTGGCCCGGCAGAAATGACAGATTCGGAAACACGCTGACTGACGAAATTGAACCGATCATCTTCGAGCGGAATTCGCCCAGCCTTCGTGCTACCGTCGGCTGGATGCCGTACAAGTATTTCCGGATTTCCTTATCGCCCAGCGTTGCTGCATTACCCACAACATCCAGATTGAACTCCCATCCGTGTCCGTTGAAGTTCACGTGATAGGACTCGGGATCGCGATAAACCTCTGCAACGGGTCCGCCAAGCATCGCGCGCGCTGCCGAATCGTGGGTCCAGAGCGCGTGGTAGATATCGCCAATGAAGTTCTCGACCGGCACTTTCCAGTTGCAGTTGATGACCGATTTCACGCAACCGCCGATAAGCTCCGTGCCTTGCCCATCCATATCGAGCATGACGTCGAGATAGAAGCGAAAATCGCCAAGCCACTCACTGAGCGAGGGCGCTTCGGGATCCATGTTCCCAAACACGAGTCCCTTGTACGACGCGATCTGTGCGACTGGATGAAGTCCGTGTTCGCTGGCTTTCATGCCGCTGGCGTCAAAGAGTTCCTGACCTGCCATCCCGCGCAACGCCCCATCGATACCGAAGCTCCAGCCGTGGTAATTACAGATGAAGCTGCGTGTGTTTCCGGCGTCGGTGAAATTCAGCTTGTTGCCCCGATGCGGGCATGTATTCAGGAATGCCTTGATCGAACCATCTTTCTGGCGAACCACGATGACGTTATCTTCCGCCATGTATGTCGTCAGGTAATCACCTGCCTTGGGCAGCTGCGATTCGTGCGCGAGAAACAGCCAACTGCGGGCAAAAATCTTCTCGAGCTCCTGCTCATATATCTGATGGTCCCAGTAGACTCGCCGCGAAAGACTGCCTTTCTCGAGATCGACCAGCCGATCAAGGTAGGACAGAGGTTCGCTCGCAACATCGCGCTTGAGACGCGGGCAGGCGCCCGTGCAATCGTGTGACATTCTCCCTCCTAGATCGCGGAGACCGCGTCTTCCGACTCAGCGTCGAGATCTGCGAAAACTTCGTTGCCTTCCTCAATCACTCGATACGTCCGCAGATCGACGGTGCACGGAAACGCGACAGCCTGACCGGTAGGAATATGAAACTGGCCGTCGTGCACAGGACAGGCAATCATGTCGCCGTCCACAATTTCACCGGACGTCAGCGATGCCGTTGCGTGTGTGCATGTGTCGCTCGTAACGTAGAAGCGACCTTCGATGTTGAACACAGCAAGCGGACAATCACTGTGTTCAACCCTGCGCATCTCGCCGGTCGCGAGTTCCTCGCGTTTGAGCAGAAAAATCTTGTTCATCTCAGTCACTCCGTTATTGCAGATGGAGTTGAACGAAGCCGAGCCCCGTCACCCATTCGGGTACAGGCGCGTAATCGATGATTTCACCGCTTGCGCCTTCCAGCGCTCCCATCGCGCATGCCCAGTTACGAATTTCCATCCCTCCATTGCCGCCGTTTTCCATGATGTACTCGTCGGTCAAGCGCGAGATTTCATCGATGTCGCAACGTACCGCGTAGTCAAGAATTTCCCGGTCGAACTTCTCGTTGACCCGTCCCATGTCCGCCGTACCAACCCAATGACTGATCCCGCCACTGCCTATCACCGCTACGCGTTCGTTGTCCGGCCATGCCTGGATTGCTTCGCGAATCTGCCGACCAAGCGCAACGGCGCGGGTAAGGCGGATATACGGGTCAACACCCGAAGCGAGATAAACCGGGATCGTTCCGACACTCGTGCCTGCCTGCCGAAGTGGCTGAACAATCAGCTGATTCGGTATTCCAACCGAGTGATCTACCGTCAACGCGCGGGAAACGGCCCAATCAAACCCATTCGCGAACCCATGCTCAGCAATGTGCTGCGCCAACGGTGCGCTATGAGGAATGACGCCGCGCTTTAGACCCGGAAGCGCATCTAGAGGACCATCGACGTCGCCCGTGCCGATCAGAAAGCTGGGGAGGCACTGGGTACCGAAGAGCATGTAGTGGTCGGCGCCGATAATCACCACGCTTGTGGGTCTCAATTCCGCGAGACGTTGTGCACAAGTATCAAATGCCCTCCACATGCGATCCCGAATTTGCTGGGTGGGTGCCTCCGGTGCGACAAACATTACTGGGTCGTGAGGCACAAGAAAACCGCCGACAATTTCAGCCATTCTGGTTTTCTCCTTCCTGTTGCCTGAGCGCTGCGACGTGCACAGCTTCGCCATCGCTCACAGGACGCAGACAGGCCATGTACGCACGCATATCCCGACTCGGCGATAGCTCTTGCCAGAAGCCCATAGTTAGCATCGGATTGACTCCCGCGCGCTGTAAAGCGAGCACGTCGAATTCAACAACCATTCGGCGCTCCTCATCGGCGAGCGCGAACCTGTCAAGGAAGCCTGCTGCGTCCTTGCGAAACCGCTGCTTCGCAGACCGGTCAACGCTCAATTGATACAGCACGCGTTCCAGTAGATTGCGGCTCATGGCGATTACTCGCAGAACGCCGTTACAAGCCGCAGAAAATCCACACGCCGCTCTGTTTGCACCCAATGGCCGCACCGCCCGAAGAGGTGTAGATCCGCGCGCGGAATCGCGCGAGCAAGCAATTGTCCGCAGGCGGACGGAACAACCTGATCCTCGCGCCCGTGCAGTACAAGCGCCGGCGCCTGTATTTTTGCAACGACGTGCTCGGGGAAGCCCTTCACGATGGTTGGACCCTCAGTGTTCGGCTTCGGAATGAGCTTGCGGAGCGCATCTTGTGCACCCGGACGTGCACTCGCTTCATAACGCGATTCGACCATTTCGGGCGTGATGATCGACTGGTCGTATGGAAAGAGCCGCATGGTCCGCTCCATATTTTCAAGCGACGGCTCGTATTCCCACGCAGAACGAAGGCCCGCCGTCTGCTCGAACTCTCCTGCCGGAGTGCCGAGAAGGACAATACGCTCAACCCGCGAAGGATCGAAAACGGCGAGACCGAGCGACAGCGCGCCACCAAATGAGTTGCCTACGAACGAAGCCTTCTCGATACCCAGTTCATCCATGATCCCGACGAGATGGCGCACCCAGAGCTTGATGTCGTACTTGTTGTCTTCCTTGAACTCTGTGAAACCAAAGCCCGCGATGTCCGGCACGATGACCCGGAACTTCGCCGCGAGGTCTGGCATGACACCCTTCCAGTTTGTCCAACCCGAGACACCTGGACCCGAGCCATGCAGCAAAAACAGCGGCTTGCCGCTACCTTCGTCGAAATAGTTCGTCCGATGGTCGGCCGCATTGAGCTCCTTACCTACCCCTTCAAGTTTCAACATTCGATCTCTCCATACCCATACGTATGCGTATGGTAGGTTCCGATTTCAGCTCCGTCAATGAACGATTTCCCAGGGTTAACGCGGGATCAGGGCATTCGCAAGCGACGCGGGGCTCGCGTGCTGCTGTTTCTGACCCGCATTTGAAAAGCGATAAAATGCAGTTTTCTCGAAGCTAATTCCTGACATGGCAGAATCAAAAGCTTCTCAAGGGAGTCGCGGCCAGTTCGGTCCAGAGGACTGGATTCGCGCGGCGCAACAAGTGCTGGAGAACCGCAGCATTGACGCCGTTCGCGTCGAAGTGCTGGCGAAAGAGATGGGTGTCACCAAGGGGAGCTTCTACTGGCATTTCAAGGATCGCGACGATCTGCTGCAGCGTATGCTGACGGCTTGGCGCGACGAGGCAACCGAACAGATCATCTTCAGATTCGAGAGCCGGCAGCTATCGACACGCGAACTCATACATGATCTGTTGACGCTCCCATTCCGCGGCGCAGCGGCCCGCGAAGCCGCCGCAACAGAACTCGCTATCCGAGCCTGGGCTCGACGCGACGAAGCGGCCAGACTTGTGCTAGACGAGGTCGACGCCAAGCGACTAACCTATATCACGCAGTGCTTCCGGGCTCTTGGGTTCAGTGCGACGGAATCGAGATCGCGGGCATTTGCTCTTTACAGCTATGAACTGTCAGAAGCGCTCCTTTCGAGTCAAGGCACGACGAAACAGAAGGATGACCGACGCGCGTTTATGGAACGGTTGCTTCTGACTCCCTTGAGCGGAGAAGAAAAGCCGTCACGTTAACGCGCCATATCCCGTCATCTCATCAGCCTCTGTCTGGGCGTAGGCTCGCTTATTAGCGCCCGCGTGCGCCGGCGTCGACACGTGTTGCACGCGACGCCGAATCTTCATGTCACTCAGCGACCGGACATACGCATCGCTCGATGTCCGGCCCGTCGCACACGCGCACAACACCTCCAACAGCCTGACTGATTCCTGGGGTTTCTCCCCATGTGAGATTTGTTCAAGGCGACTTCGCTTTTTTTCGCTTTTGTGGTTCCTGTCGAGCCATGAGACTGCGTTGACGTCGTCTATTTCGGCCCGGTCACCTTCGACGACATCGCTCGCAGGTGAATTCCAAGGCGAGCCCGACCGTCCTCGAGACACTTTTTTCACTTGCGGTCACACAATGAAACCAATCAACGAGCGAGACAAACAGGTCAAATCCCGAACACTCTTTAACCCATGGTTGATATGTGCTGTGTGCTTTTGCGTGATGGCCGTCGATGGATTCGACACGGCTGCCATCGCATATGTGGCGCCCACATTGACGCAACTATGGCATCTGCCCCAGGCTGCTATGACGCCTGCCTTTATGGCAACGAGTGCGGGCGCCGTTCTCGGCTACGTCGCCAGCGGCGCGATCGCACGCCGAATGCCAAAGCGAACAATGATTCTCCTGGCCATGCTGGCCTTCGGTGCGTCTTCAATCCTCACGGTATTGTCGAAGGGAACGATAAGCATCGCCATCATTCGCTTCCTGACTACTATTTGCCTTGGTATGGTCGTGCCGGCTGCAATCTCGATCGCCGCCGACAGCGCGCGCGACCATGCGCGCGCCTCTGCCACCATCGCGGCTACAACTGGCTTGTCCGCGGGAGCCGCGCTCGGTGGTTTGGTGTCGCAACGGCTGATAGCGGGATACGGTTGGGAAGCAGTGTTTGTCGCCGGCGGTATCGTTCCCGCTTTGCTGCTTCCAATCGTTTGGTATGTACTTCCAAGTGGACAGGTTTCGACACAAACGCCTGAAGCAGAGCGTGAAGCTACCAACACTTCATCATGGTTCGCGGAAATCAAGGGCCTTTTCGCCCCAGAACTACTGCCGGCAACAATTACGGTGTGGCTCGTGGCGTTCTTCGGTTTCCTCGTCAACTATCTGTTCGTATTCTGGACACCGATGCTGCTACTCTCATTAGGATTCTCAGCTTCGAGCGCGCCGCTAGGCGCCGCGGCTAACGCACTGGGCGGCATCGCAGGAAACATTCTCCTGTTCGCACTTGCTACGCGATTCGGCATACAAAGATCACTTATCGTAACGCTGTCTATCGCGATGCTTTGCATTATCGGATTTCAGGTGGACGGTTTGGGGCGATCGGTTGTGTTGCTGCTAATCTTTGGTGTGGGTGTCGGCACAATCAGCGCTTGCGTAGCACAATCTGCGCTCGCTGCCGTGCTATATCCTGCGGCGCTCAGAACCACCAGTGTCGGGAGCGCAGCCGCGATTGGGCGGGTGGGATCTATCATGGGTCCGTCGGCGGGCGGCATCCTGATCTCACTCGGAATCAGCGCTCAGCACATAGTCCTGCTGAGTTGCATTCCCCTGTCGATCGTCGCAATCGTCATGCTGATCTCGCAGATGCGCACCTCTGGAAAGAACAAGGCACTTGAACTGAAAGGTTCCTGAGTCTCGCAGGCGATAGCCAGGAGCAACCATCTATCTTTTTCCACGTGAACGGCCACGAAACTCAACCCGATACCAGGCCGTTCTCGTCACAATCATGCCTCACGCGTCGGGAGCTTACTGCCCCCCGGCAATCTTGAAGCTCGACATTGCTGCGTTCAGGTTGGCCACCTGCTCATTAAGCGAATGCGCCGCTGCAGCGGCCTGCTCCACAAGCGCTGCATTGTGCTGAGTGACTTCGTCCATCTTGACTACGGCCTGATTGATCGCCTCGATGTCGTCGCTTTGACGTCCGGATGCATGCGCAATCTCTCCTATGACGTCGGAAACCTCCTTGATCGCCTGCTCGACTCTCGTCATCGCACCTCCCACGTCCGACGCGTGCGCGGCACTGTCCCGTATTAGCGCGACCGACGAGCCGATGAGTGCTTTGATCTCCTTGGCTGCCAATGCCGAGCGCTGAGCGAGACTGCGCACCTCGCTCGCGACTACGCCAAATCCCCGTCCCTGTTCGCCCGCTCGCGCCGCTTCGACAGCGGCGTTCAGCGCGAGGATATTGGTCTGGAACGCAATGTCCTCGATCACGCCGGTAATCTCGGACACCTGTTTCGAGCTGCTAGCGATTTTCTCGATAGCGCCAATCATTTCGCCAACGACAGAGCTACCGGTGCTAACGATACTCGTCGCATTTGAAGCCAGTTCACTCGCATTTGTCGCGTACGACGCATTCTGCTTCACGGTGGCTGTCAATTGCATCATTGTTGCGGCTGTTTCCTCTAGCGAAGCGGCTTGCGCCTCTGTGCGCCTGGATAGATCGGCGTTCCCTGCTGCGATCTCGCGAGTGGCCGTACCGACAGCGCCAGTTGATGTACGTACGATAGAAATCGCTTCCTGAACGCGCTGCAGCAACTTATCAAACTCCTTTGCGTTCCGACCGAACTCGTCCAGACGCGGGCTTGACGACCTCGTTGACAGATCGAGAGTGGATGCTATTTCGACGTACTTGTTCCGCTGCCGGTTCAAACCACCACAGACGATTATTTGCAGATGGAACCCGATAAGCAGAGTCGCGACGGATCCCGTCACAGCACAAGCGGCAAGGAAGATTGCGACGTATCGAACGTTAGCAACACTCCCGTACCACACCGCACCAGAAACGCCCCCACCCACCATCAACAATATGGCGGCGATCGCTCCGAATGTGGACTGTAGCTTCGTTCGAATTGTGAACACGGGTTTTGACACGTTTATCTCTCGTCATATGAATAAAAAATGCCCCACCGCGCATACAGGCGCGACGGGGCTCCGAATTCTCTTACCGACAACTTTCAGGCCGCGGAGGAATCCACCAGCATTTCCCCCATGCGGTTAGAACAGGTGCATGATGCTCAGTCCCACCATTGTTTGGGCATCGGAACTCGACGGGTTGGTTTGTGTCGAGTTAATGCGGGCAAGCGCCCCGTTGCCCGACGCTCTTTGCCATACATAGGTGCCGTAGACCGACGTGCGCTTGGAGAGCCGATAGGTCAGCGTCGCGCCTACCTGGTTCGCGTGCGCACTCTCCAGTACCTTGTTGCCGCCCATGTAGGTGTAGGTGGTGGCAAAATTCCAGAAGGGTGTGAAGTCGTAGCTGGCGGTAGCGTCAATGGCATCGATCTGCGCGCCAGTTCCCGTGTTGCGGGATATCGTTCCCAGAACTGCGAATTGCACAGCAGTCACCAGATACTTTCCACCTACGGCGATATTCCGAATCCCATCGTTACCTTTATCGATAGTGGGATATTTCGCCATTGTGTACGCAGCGCCTACTCCACCCGAACCGAACTCATAATTAACCGTGAAGCTCGAAGAGCTGCTATTGCCAAACTGGCCTGCGACACCTCCGAAGCCGTACATCGCACCGAAAGTCAGCCCGCTGAAGTTCGCGCTCTTGAACTTAACCGCGTTATTCAGTGCCTCACCGTTGAGCCGGTCGAAGTCGTATGACCCACCCACCACGTACGGCACACCGAAGCTTGGGAACGGTCCTTGGTGAGCACCGTAGAGGCCCTGATAGAAAGTACCCGAGTATCGCTGAACCGTCATATCGAACATAAAGTCTCGCTGTTGACCGAACGTCAACGTGCCATACTGGTTCGATAGACCAACGTAAGACTCCCGGGAGAAAAGGCTCCCGGGGGCGCCGAGCACTGCACCATTGGATAGCGAAAACAGGCTGCCCAGATAGAACAAAGCCTGCATGCCGCCCCCAAAATCTTCCCTGCCCTGAAATACGAGCTGGTTGGGACGCGCTATACCATTGGTCTCATACACGTTTGAGTGTCCGCCAACGTTGCTTGTATAACCAAGCCCAGCACCCAGGAAGCCTGAGATGGAAACGCTGCTCTGCGCAAACGCACTCGCCGAGCATCCCAGCAAGAGAACACTCATACAGCCAAGCAACTTCATGTCTTTTCCGATTCGCACGCCGATCTCCTTCCCCTTCTAGTCGTTTATGTTCAATGCCTCGTTGTCAATCTCCGTCCACTTCAAGTTGGATCTTCCTACGGGCGTTGGCGAAACAATACGGAAAAAAACGAACGGCCACGTGAAGAAAACTCCATTGACCCGCCGCTGACTTCCATACCATCCTGTTTCAGATCGCAACGTGTTTCGGGTATTCCTGGAGGGAATACCCCAAGGGTAATTTTTCATTACCTCATACGCGGAGCAATACATAGACTGATGACTGCCATGGTCCGACCCGGACAATATGCTCGAAAAAGAGGACAATATAATGAACCAGACAGTTCAACATCGCGTAGTGGAAGGCAAGGCCAAGCCGCGCGGACGTTTTCCCCATATCGTCCGTGCCGGCGATTACCTGTTTGTTTCGGGTACCAGTTCAAGGTTGCCAGACAACACATTTGTTGGCGCATCGACAGATAGCTTTGGTACGAGCACGGTCGATATTCGTCAGCAAACACGAGCGGTTATCGAGAATATCCGCGACATCCTTCGTACGGAAGATGCCGATCTCTCCGACATCGTTGAGGTGACGACCTTCCTCGTTAACATGAACGACTTTGGCGGTTACAACGAGGTCTACGGAGAGTATTTCGATGAAACTGGTCCTGCAAGGACTACAGTCGCAGTGCATCAACTTCCGCATCCGTTGCTGACGATTGAAATCAAGGCAATCGCTTACGCGCCGCGTTGACCTGGCGAGATTGGAGTACCCGAGCAATTTGAGCACAAAAAAGGAAAGAGACAATCATGCTGAAGTACGGTAAGCCGTTCAGTTTCTCGCAATGGATCGATGAGCATGAACACTTGCTCGAACCCCCGGTTGGAAACCAGCAGGTCTGGCAGGACAGCGATCTGATCGTTACCGTCGTCGGTGGTCCAAACTTTCGGACGGACTTTCACGACGATCCGCATGAAGAATACTTCTATCAGATCCGCGGCAATGCGTATGTGAACCTGATGGTCGACGGAAAGCATGAGCGCGTAGATTTGCGCGAGGGTGATACCTTTCTTCTGCCGGCACACTTGCGCCATTCGCCACAGCGGCCTGAAAAGGGAAGCGCTTGCCTTGTAATCGAACGCGCACGCGCACCCGGAACGATTGATGGTTTTGAGTGGTATTGCCTGAAATGCAACGGCCTCGTGCACCGTGTAGAAGTACAACTGCTCGACATCGTCGAGGATCTTCCACCTCTCTTCAGCACGTTTTACGAGTCGCCTGAAAAGCGCACTTGTCCTCATTGCGGCACTGTACATCCTGGCCGCGACGCACGCTGATTGCATTGCTTTCCTGGCACCGCGAACTTGCAGACAAGGTACGGACAACGCTGTTATGGTCGACAGTCACGCTTCTTAGGTGGATTGCACGTTTATGTACCGTCATCCTCTTAGTCAGTTTGGTTTAAGCCGGAATCTGAAACTTAGTCAGTTGCTCGTCTTCGACCGTGTGATGGAGACCGGGTCGATCCAGCGGGCCTCACATGACATGGGGCTGACACAGCCCGCTGTAACCAAGGTCATTCAGGAACTCGAGTCCGCGCTCGAAGGTGCGCTGTTCACTCGCTCACATCGCGGAGTCGCACCTACCGATTTTGGACGGGTCTTCGGGCGGCGCATCAAATCCCTTCTTGCCGAGTTTCGCCACATGACGGAGGAACTCGATCACTTCCGCTTCGGCACAGCAGGGCACATAGTAGTCGGAACGCTGATTGCAGCATCTGCTCATCTGTTGCCGATGGCGATCACACGTATGAAAGCGCGCGCACCGAATGTACTCATTACAGTTCGCGAAGGTCCAACGGCCCAGCTTTTCCCGTCCCTCGCCACGGGTGAGCTCGATATTGTCGTTGGGCGTTTACCCGAAGTCGAACTGCCGATATCCGACGCGTTTCCTCTGAAGCATCATGCGTTATTTGACGACTCGCTTGCTGTAGTGGTCGGCAGCAAGCATGAGATCGCGGATGCTTCAATCACGTCGTTGCGTGACCTTGCGAACTCGCCCTGGATTTTGCCCACAGGCGATTCGCCACTGCGCTATTCGGTCGAGCGCATGTTCCGTCAGGCTGGCACCGCTTTGCCGACAGACATCGTCGAATCCCTTTCCGTGCTTACCAACCTTGGGATACTGCTCGAATCGCCTCGCGTTGCCGTGATGCCGCGTGTCGCCGCGACCCAATTCACGCAAACAGGTCTACTTTGCATTCTCGACGTTCCAGAGAGCGGTTCTTTCGGCACTGTTGGCTATTCCGTGCGAGACAACAAGGCGCTCAGCCCGGCTTGCGAAGTCTTCGTCGAATGCCTTCGCGAAGTTGCACCGGCACCCGTGGAAGGTTGACACCGGATCGATCGAGCGTGGCAAGGTATTCCAGACCTTTATACCTTCGCTGCAACTTTTGATTATTCACCGCTCGCGCGCAGTCCTACACTGACTGAACTCCACTCAGTTAGCAGGAAGGCCCATGAATTCCAACTTGAACGCGCGAGCAATGCTACCAACACGCTTGCGCAATTTCATCGACGGAGAATTCGTCGACTCGGATCACACCTTCGCAAACCACAGCCCGATAGACGGCCAAGCGTTGTCGCGCGTTGTTGAAGCCGATGCCGCGGCAGTGAACGCTGCCGTAGAAGCCGCTCGACGCGCACAACAAGGTCCGTGGCGACGCCTCAACCCGGTTCAGCGTGCTGACTGGTTGCATCGCATCGCCGATGGCATCGAAGCGCGCTTCGACGACTTTGTAGCAGCAGAAGTTGCAGACACAGGTCGCCCAATCGAGCAGGCACGCAGGCTCGATATTGCGCGTGGAATCGCAAACTTTCGCACCTTTGCAGACCTCGTACGCACCGCAAACGGTGAGTTCTTCGAGACCTCGACTGCCGAGGGCGAAATGCTCAACTATGTGACACGCAAACCACTCGGGGTTGTAGGCGTGATTTCTCCGTGGAATCTTCCCCTGTTGCTCTTCACGTGGAAGGTGGCACCCGCGCTTGCGATGGGCAACTGCGTAGTCGCGAAGCCTTCGGAAGAGACACCGACTTCAGCAACGCTTTTGGCCGAAGTCATGCGCGACATCGGATTACCACCAGGCGTTTTCAATCTCATCCACGGACACGGTTCGAATGCAGCAGGCGAATGGCTAACCCGCCACCCCGAGATCGACGCAATCACCTTCACGGGAGAGTCGAAAACGGGCAGCGCCATCATGAAGGCTGTCGCTGATGGCGTGAAAAATGTTTCGTTCGAGTTGGGTGGCAAGAATGCAGCCATAGTCTTCGCGGACGCGGATTTCGATGCGGCTGTCGAGGGCGTACTGCGCTCCAGTTTCACTAATGCCGGCCAAGTCTGTTTGTGTTCGGAGCGCGTCTTTGTAGAACGGCCAATCTTTGATCGCTTTGTCGCTTCGTTGAAAGAAAAGACCGAGGCGCTCAAGGTCGGCTCGCCATATGAATCTGGCACGACCACAGGCCCGATGATCTCGAACGGCCACCGCGATAAGGTCTTGAGCTATTTCAGGTTAGCGGTCGAAGAAGGTGCCACTGTTGTTACAGGCGGTGGCATTCCACAGTTCGGTAATGAATGCGACAACGGCGCATTCGTGCAACCGACAATCTGGACGGGATTGCCCGACAACGCCCGTTGCGTGACCGAGGAGATTTTCGGGCCCGTGTGCCACATTGCACCGTTCGACAGCGAGGAAGAAGTCATCCGGCGTGTGAACGATAGCGCATATGGTCTCGCCGCGAGCATCTGGACGACGAATCTCAGCCGCGCGCATCGCACGGCCCCACAGATCGAGACCGGGATCGTCTGGGTGAACGCATGGTTCGTGCGCGATCTGCGCACTCCGTTTGGTGGAGCAAAGCTTTCCGGTTTCGGGCGAGAAGGTGGTCGTCATTCGATGGACTTCTACTCCGAATTGACCACCGTATGCGTGAAGGTGGCGTGATGACAGCACAATCCCATGCTCTTCACACGCTTGCCGACACACTTTGGGAAGCGCAACATCAGCGCCCGTTCGCCGCGGTGGCACCTATTCGCGATGCAATCAGCGCGTTGGAAGGCGACGCGCTCACCCACGCCTATCGTGTCCAGCAAATCAACACGCAGCGACACATTGATGCGGGGGCGCGACTAGTTGGGCGAAAGATCGGCCTAACGTCGGTTGCGGTGCAGGCGCAACTTGGCGTCGACCAACCTGACTTCGGCATGCTCTTTGATCACATGGCATTTGCCGACGGTGAAGAAATTCCATTCGGCCGCACGCAGCAACCGAAGGTCGAAGCAGAAATCGCACTCGTGCTCGAACGCGATCTGCTGCATGAGCGCCATACGATTGCCGACCTCATCGGCGCGGTCGCTTACGCGTTGCCCGCCATTGAAGTAGTTGGCAGCCGGATCGCGAACTGGGACATCCGGCTTGCCGACACTGTCGCTGACAACGCGTCGAGTGGCCTCTTCGTACTCGGTAGCCGCCCCGTCAAGCTCGATGCGTTCGATGTTGTCGGCTGCGGGATGGTCATGGAGCGCGGTGGGGAGCCCGTCAGTGTCGGCGCAGGTGCTGCGTGTCTGGGCAATCCGCTTAACGCGGCGGTCTGGCTTGCAAACAAAATGGCTCAGGTCGGTTCGCCACTTCGCGCCGGCGACGTCGTGCTAACCGGCGCACTAGGTCCAATGGCCGCCGTGAAGCCTGGCGACGTATTCAGTGCTCACATTCAAGGGCTCGGAGCCGTCCGGGCGCTGTTCTCCAACGAAACGGATTTGGTATCGTGAAAGACTACTCTCGCCCCCTCATGAAACGTAAGGCCGCAATCATCGGCTCGGGCAACATCGGCACGGACCTGATGATCAAGATCATGCGCCACAGCCAGCATCTGGAGATGGCGACGATGGTCGGCATCGATCCGAACTCCGACGGCCTCGCGCGGGCTGCACGCCTGGGCGTAGCAACCACGCACGAAGGCGCCGAAGGCCTCACGCGCCTGCCCGTGTTCGACGACATCGACTTTGTGTTCGACGCCACCTCGGCCGGTGCGCACGTGAAGAACGACGCGCTGCTGCGCGGACTCAAGCCGTCCATCCGCATGATTGACCTCACCCCCGCCGCCATCGGACCGTATTGCATCCCCGTGGTGAACCTCGACGCACATCTCGACACGCCCAACGTCAACATGGTGACCTGCGGCGGCCAGGCGACGATCCCCATCGTCGCGGCCGTCTCACGTGTGGCGAAGGTTCACTACGCCGAGATTGTCGCGTCCATCAGCAGTCGCTCGGCCGGACCGGGCACGCGCGCGAACATCGACGAATTCACCGAGACCACCTCCAGGGCCATCGAGGTGGTGGGCGGCGCAGCAAAGGGCAAGGCCATCATCGTGCTCAACCCGGCCGAGCCACCGCTGATGATGCGCGACACCGTCTATACGCTGTCGGATGTCGCGGATCGCGCAGAGATCGAACAGTCGATCGGGGAGATGGTGGCGAAGGTCCACGCCTACGTGCCCGGCTACCGCCTCAAGCAGCGCGTGCAGTTCGACGAGATCCCCGCGAGCGCGCCGCTGAACATTCCGGGGCTGGGCAGATTCAGCGGCCTGAAGACCTCGGTATTTCTCGAGGTGGAAGGCGCCGCACACTATCTGCCCGCGTACGCCGGCAATCTCGACATCATGACCTCCGCCGCGCTCGCCACCGCCGAGCGCATGGCCAAGACCCTCCTGAGCGTTCAGGGAGCCTGATCCGATGAGCAAGAAACTCTATATCTCCGATGTGACGCTGCGCGATGGCAGTCACGCAATCCGTCACCAGTATTCGATTGACAACGTACAGGCCATCGCGAGAGCGCTGGACCGCGCGAAGGTCGACAGCATCGAGGTGGCGCACGGCGACGGGCTGCAGGGCTCGAGCTTCAATTACGGTTTCGGCGCCCACAGCGACCTCGAATGGATCGAGGCGGTGGCCGACGTCGTGACGCACGCACAGATCGCCACGCTGCTGTTGCCCGGCATCGGCACGATTCACGACCTGAAAGCCGCGTATCAGGCGGGCGCGCGCATCGTGCGGGTGGCGACGCACTGCACGGAAGCCGACATCTCGAAGCAGCACATCGAGTATGCGCGCGAGCTGGGCATGGACACGGTGGGCTTCCTGATGATGAGCCACATGACCACGCCGGAGAACCTTGCCGTCGAAGCGAAGAATATGGAAAGCTACGGCGCGACGTGCATCTACGTGGTCGATTCAGGTGGCGCGCTGAACATGAACGATGTGCGTGACCGCTTCCGGGCCGTCAAACAGGTGCTGAAGCCCGAAACGCAAACGGGCATCCACGCGCATCACAACCTGTCGCTGGGCGTGGCGAATTCCATCGTCGCGGTGGAGGAAGGCTGCGACCGTATCGACGCGTCGCTGGCGGGCATGGGGGCGGGCGCGGGCAATGCACCGCTCGAGGTGTTCATCGCGGCGGCCGAACGCCTGGGCTGGAATCACGGCACGGACCTGTACACGCTGATGGACGCGGCAGACGACATTGTGCGCCCGCTGCAGGACCGGCCCGTGCGCGTGGATCGCGAGACGCTCGCGCTGGGCTATGCGGGCGTGTACTCGAGCTTCCTGCGTCACTCGGAAGTGGCGGCGAAGAAGTACGACCTCAGGACGGTGGATATCCTGGTCGAGTTGGGCAAGCGTCGCATGGTTGGTGGTCAGGAAGACATGATCGTCGACGTCGCGCTCGATCTCAAGGCACAACAGCAAGGGGAGGCGCTCAAGTGAATATCGCGCACGCAGCACATTATCTCGATGACGCGGCACGCAACGCGAAAGCCGTTGAACAGATGAGCACGAGCGCGCCTTTCTCGGTTGGTGATGCTTACCGGATCCAGCGTGCTTCGATTGAAAGGCGCAAGCAACGCGGTGAGCGAACGATCGGTGTGAAACTCGGTTTTACGAGCCGCGCGAAGATGATTCAGATGGGCGTGGATAGTCTGATCTGGGGATGGCTGACCGATGCCATGCTCGAGGAGGAAGGCGCGCCCGTCGACCTGGGACGCTATATCCACCCTCGCGTCGAGCCTGAAGTCTGCTTTCTTACCAAACGCGATATCGACCGCCCGCTAACGGCGCTCGAAGCACATTCGTATCTGGAAGCAGTCGCCCCCGCAATGGAGATTATCGATTCCCGCTATGAGGCCTTCCGCTTTTCCCTTGAAGACGTGATAGCCGACAACTGTTCGAGTGCCGGCGTCGTCATCGGTGCGTGGTCGCGGGACTTCGAGGGAATTCGAAATGCGGGCGTACAGATGCGTTTCGACGGGCGCGACGTGCAGGTTGGATCGACCGGCGCTATTCTCGGCGACCCACTGCGTTCAATCGTGCAAGCTTCCCGAGTCGTCGCGGCAGCTTCCGTGGTACTGCCGGCCGGCTCGCTGATCATGGCAGGCGCGGCTACCGCAGCGGTGGCCCTGGAGCCAGGATTGCACGTCCAGTGCGTAATAAGTGGTCTCGGACAAGCCGAATTCACTACGACCCGCCAGGCGTGACATGCACTGGGTGGAAAACAGACTGTATTCGGCGAACGCCACAGCCTTAGGCAATTAAAATGCGAATCGACATTCACTCCCATTTTTTCCCGCTGATCACACGAGAGGAAGCCGCTCGCCTCGACGCCCACGATGCGCCCTGGCTCTCCCTCGATGAAAACGCAGAGACAGGCATGATCATGAGCGGCGACCGTGCCTTTCGTCCCGTCACGCGTCCATTGTGGGATCCCAGGCGCCGTCTCGAAGAAATGGATGCCGCTGGAATCGACATTCAGTTGATGTGCGCGACACCAATCATGTTCGGCTATCGCTATGCTCCTCATCTGGCGCTGCAGTGGGCTCAGCGTATGAACGACCATGCGCTTGAACTATGTTCCGCTGCCCCAGATCGCCTCATGGCGCTAGCACAAGTCCCGTTGCAAGACATCGAGCTGGCCTGCGCCGAAGCATCCAGAGCATTTGCCGCCGGACACCGGGGTGTGCAGATCGGCAACCACGTCGACGCTAAAGATCTTGACGATGATGGCCTTACGCAATTCCTCGTTCATTGCGCGAACGAGGGCATCCCCGTGCTCGTGCATCCGTGGGACATGATGACCGACGGTCGGATGAAGAAATGGATGCTACCGTGGCTAGTCGCAATGCCTGCAGAGACTCAGCTAAGTATTCTTTCCTTGATTCTCTCTGGTGCCTTCGAACGCATTCCGCGGTCGCTCAAACTATGCTTTGCTCACGGTGGCGGCAGTTTTGCGTTTCTTCTGGGTCGGGTCGATAATGCATGGCGCGAGCGTGATATCGTGCGTGAAAACTGCCCTCACCTGCCATCTTCCTACGTGGATCGCTTTTCGGTCGATAGTGCGGTGTTCGACCCTGGTGCGCTCAGTTTGCTCGTTGATACGATGGGCGAAGAGCACGTGATGCTCGGTTCAGACTATCCCTACCCTTTGGGTGAAAAGCAAGTAGGTAATCTGATCGATACACACCTCGGTCTCAGCGACAAAGGGAAAGCTCGTCTTTTGCGCGAGAACGCCCGACAGTTCTTCGACCTTTAATCACTCGAAAACGTAGCTCGAGAGTGAAAATGACGCGTGGCGATACCGCCGCGCGTCACCCGAACTTCGCTAATCCCGCGGCACCATACAGATGCGCCGGGAGGGCAATTTACATTTTCACTTGCTCGTGTCACGAAAGTAGCTACGCCGTACAAGCAATCTCGAACGCGATGCCCGACTACTCGAGCATCGTCTGGTTACGTCCACTTTAGCTCACGTCCCCGTTCGTGGTAGCCTCGATCACATCCGCCAGCCGCATGAATCGTCGCCCCTGAGAACGTTCATATCCCGGCCAATGAGGAAGATGCGCACCGTTCGGATTGCCGGTCTCCACAAAGTTCAACAGATATTCCTGGACACTGGCCGACAGCGACCGAGCAACTGCGAGATCCAAGCCTTCAAGCATCGGAGCACCGGACCAATCTTCGAAGTTCCCGAACACGAATGGCAGTTCGAAGCAATGGCAAGCACCCACATTGACCTGAGGGGACTGAAAATCAAATCTGTATACGTAGACATTGCTGCCCGTTGATTGCATTTCAGCTGCAAATTTCACCGCGGGAACCTTGAAAACCTTATCCGAACCCAGATCGACAAGTGCCGTGTAAGGTCGCCCGTCGACCCGCCGCTTGAGTGCGCGTTTATAGAAATCCTCGCCCTGCGCTCCGAACGCTTCGCTGAATTTCTTCACGGCTTGTTCTTGCGTCGCATCGACCAGCGCAGGATTGCTTGCAAAGAAGCTACCCATTTCCTCTCTCGTCCAGCCGATTATCAATGGCTTTCCAGCAAAATTCTCGCATGCGGTTTCGCCTGGATTTGCTGGTACAGCGTCAACGGAAACCGTCTGGAAAAGGACCGGAACCTCCCCAAATTGACTTTCGGCGCGCAACATTGAGGTCTGCAGCTCCAGTATGCGTTCCACTGGCATCGTCATTAGAGCTTCACCAGACGAATCAATTCCCGCCAGTGCGCAAAACCTTTCCGCCTTGGCCTGCGCTACGTCGGGCGTCGCAGGTGGCAAACCGGGATAACTGAGCATGATTGCGCCTTTGACCAGCCTGCCTGTCGATTTCATGGCAGCAAGCAATTGCGTGTACCACGCTCCCGCGGACTGTCCTGCCAGAACGATCGCTTCCGGATCGCCTCCAAACCCAGCAATATTCGACTTAACCCATTCGAGGGCCATTTCGAGGTCTCGAACTGCAAGATTACCTTTCGAGATGTCCTTCATGAACAGATTACCCAACAAACCAAGCCGATAATTCATCGTGACCACAACCGCGCGTCCGCTTTCCGCCAGACGACGACCGGAATAGCACGGTAGCGCTCCACCGCCGGTTATAAAGCCTCCACCATGAATCCAGAAGATCACGGGGAGTCTTTCCGAAAGCGAAGGAGTAAAGACATTAAGCCGAAAAGCGTCCTCCGACATATCAATGCCTTTCGCCGTAGGCCCCATTACAAAGTCGAGGCGACTCGGCAACTGGGGGAAAACCGGGCCCGGGCGCGTGCAGTCACGCTCGCCCGACCACGACGATGGTGGGTGCGCGGGCAGAAATCGGCCCGCGTCGTCTGCATACGGGATGTCAAAGAAGGTATGAAGGTGGTCGTCACGCAAGCCTTTGACAGCACCTTGTGCACATTGTGTAATGGTAGTCTTCGTCATTGATCGATTTCGCTTGTGCTCATACCACAGCGCAAGCATGTAAGAAGTTGGGCGATTGGCGCTCGCGGATCAGGAACCTTCGTATTGCGGCTCATTTCTCCTGCTATCCTAGGGGCTTACGACTGAGGGCTGGCGTTGTACTCCAACAACCATGTTCATGTAGTTCGCGCGGAAAAAAAACGGAAAAATTTGCACACGCCCTTGAAGAAAATTCATGAGCTATCGACTATGAACACGTTGCAACAACGTCTTAAGCTTCGGCATATCTCGGTCGTACTAGAGATTTCTCGATGTGGAAGTCTTCAAAAAGCAGCAGAGGCGTTAGCGTTGAGTCATTCGGCGATTTCCAAAGCGTTGGCCGAAGTAGAGGTGCTGACAGGCGGACAGCTTTTTGAACGCACGTCTACAGGCGTGCGCCCTACCGTTCTCGGTGAAGCACTCGTGCGCCATGGCTATCTGATTGCCAGCGACGTTCAACGGGCCGAGGCCGAACTCGACGCGTTGCGGCACGGAGACATGGGCACGTTGTCGATCGGCATATTCTTTCCGCTTAACTGGTGGAGCGTTCTCGCTGACTGCGTCGGCGATTTTCGGACGAGACTGCCAGGAATACGCCTCAAAGTTCGCGAGGATTCGATGGAATCTCTTCTGGAGCGACTAGATCAAGACCTTATCGACATTGTTATCGGACGTATGGCCAGTGGCTTCGGCGGAGATCAGTATCTGCACGAACCTCTTTGTGAGGATCACCCTCTGTTTGTTGCGAGACAAGGACATCCGCTCACACAGAAACAGGTCTCTCTTGAAGACCTGCTTGGGTTTCCCTGGGTTTTGCCGGAACAACCCAACATCATCAGGCAGCAGTTGGAATACGCGGTGCGAGACATGGGCCTGCGCTTCGGGGTGGACGTCATGTCTTCGCAGGTTTCACCGTTGACCTTTCGCCTCGCGAGTAGTAGCAATACCCTTGTACTCGCGTCTGAATGCATTGCGAAAGAGCTTGACGTTCTGTATCGCCTGCAACCGGTGAACTGTAAATTGCCGCTTCATCTTGGACCACTCGCAGCGGTCATACGCAGGGACAAGCCGCTTAGCAAAGCGGCATCAACGTTCCTGCACCAACTGCAAAACGCACCGAGCGTGAGGTTGCGCGCAGGCGGCTATACACCGGCGGCGTAGCGAACGCTTCGATCATGCAGCCGACAATCGGCGACGGTTTGAATTCGGAGATGAAACTTCACACAGAGGAATCGTTCGCGCCCCTCGTGGCAATCATGCGCTTCGATACAGTGCCAACTCTGCACGACGAAGCGCAAATGCCGTTCGGGGGCGTGCGCCATCGACGTATCCAGAACCCGCACCATTCATCGTGCTCTCGCCGACCTTCCCTAGTGCATACCGCCGCAGGACTCGTCATGACATCCTCACCCGCATGTAAGTCAGTTTGGCTCATCGAACAGAAAACTCGACGAATTAATAACTACGGCTGCTGCCGTAACAAGCCAGCACCCGTCGCCAATTACCACCTACCCACTAGCTAATCCACATACCTCCGTCCTGATGCTACGTGCGTGGAACAACAACACGTCACTCAACGACCTCCAAATGCCAATGCTACTCTTGGTTGTGTCAGCATCTCAGGTTGCAAAATCTCGTCGAGTTGCAAGCGTGTCAACAAGCCCTTCTCGATCACAATTTCTGGAACTCCGCGACCGGACACCAGTGCTTCCTGCGCGACTTGCGTCGCATTGACATAGCCAATATACGGATTGAGCGCGGTGACAATCCCGATCGAGTTTTCAACGAGGTCGAGTAGACGCTCACGGTTCGCGGAGATACCATCAACACATTTTTCAGCGAGAGTCAGGCACCCCGCTCGAAGATGCGCCACGCTTTTGAACAGGCTGTGTGCGATGATCGGTTCGAATGCATTCAGTTGCAGTTGACCCGCCTCTGCAGCAAAACTCACGGTAACGTCGTTGCCAATCACCTCAAACGCGATCTGGTTGACTACTTCGGGAATCACAGGATTCACCTTGCCAGGCATGATGCTCGACCCGGCCTGAAGCGGTGGAAGATTGATTTCACCAAACCCAGCTCGGGGTCCACTAGACAGCAGACGCAGGTCATTACATATCTTCGAGAGCTTCACCGCAACGCGCTTCAACACACCCGAGAGTTGCACAAACGAGCCTACGTCCTGGGTCGCCTCGACGAGATTAGGCGACGTGACGACCGGAATTCCCGTGATCTCGGCGAGATGTCGACAGACAAGCGGCGCGTACTCGGGGGACGTATTGATGCCAGTCCCAATCGCCGTAGCGCCCAGATTAATTTCACAGATCAGCCTCGAGGCTTCGCGCAACCGCTCTTCATCTTCACCGATCATTACGGCGAACGTACTGAACTCCTGTCCAAGCGTCATTGGTACGGCATCCTGGAGTTGTGTGCGCCCCATTTTGACAATATCTTTGAAGCTTTCCGCCTTGCGCTCGAACGATGCTCGGAGCACGCTCATTGCCTCAACGAGTTCGCCGATACCCATGTAAGTTGCGATTTTCAAAGCGGTCGGATACACGTCATTAGTGCTTTGACCCAGGTTTACATCTTCATTTGGATGAAGCACCGAGTAGTCACCTCGCTGGCACCCCAAATTTTCGAGCGCCAGATTTGCGATCACTTCATTGGCGTTCATGTTGGTCGACGTTCCCGCCCCACCCTGGATCACATCAACCACAAAATGTTCATGGGCAACGCCTGAGCGGACCTGCTGACAGGCATACGTGATTGCAGACCTCTTCCGCGTATCAAGCAGTCCCAGTTCATGATTCGCAAGAGCGGCAGCCTCCTTCACACAAGCGAGCGCGACAACCAGATTCGGGTAGGTAGAAATCGGAATCCCGGTGATTGGAAAATTCCTGAGCGCTCTCAGCGTGTGGATGCCATATAAAGCACCGTCGGGCACGGCAAGATCGCCCAGTAGATCATGTTCGACACGTGTCGTCGTCGGCATCGCAATACTCCTGGTTCACTGTAGTTCTTCAGTTGACTGGGCCGCACTTGACACCCTCCTGGTGGTCCCACAGGGGACTATCCATCCGGGTATTTTCTTGAAACCTGATTGGGAAGCGCGAAAAATTTCGCTAGTGACAGCCGGCGGACTGATCCCGACTTCTGTCGTGGCATCACCGATTGAAATAATACGGAATTAACGGTAGCACGCGATGCCAGTACGACATACCGTCATGCAAATTGAGCATTGGCACTCAGCGTGAGGAACGTTCAGGCAATAACGAACCGGGCACCGATTGGATCTGGCCGTTCAGAGTCCATTTTAGATTTATACGCCCAACCTCGTCGCTTTTAAGCCGCGGCATCCTTTCGATGAACAAGATATACAGCGTCGGAGGTCAGGCGCTAAGCCTTGAACTCGCCTCCTGACGCTGCATGACTCGAACACTGAAGAATTAATCTAGCTTCAACTACATGGTGACCTGGTCAAGTAGCGTCTTCTTGCCGCCAATATATCGGTACAACGAGATCACACCGTGCTGAAGGTCCCCTTTCGAATCAAAGGATGTTTCACCAATAACCCCACGGTAGTGAGTAGAAGGCATTGCAGCAAGAATCTTCGATGGATCAGTCGAGCCGGCACGAACCATCGCATCGGCGATGATGTTAACCGCGTCATAGGCAAAGGGTGCATCGTATTCGACAACATGTCCAAAACGGCTCTTGTATTTGGCCTGGAACGCCGCGCCGCCCGGCATTTTTGCAATGTCACCACCTGCCTGCGAGCACACAATATTGTTTGCCGCGTCACCCGCCAAATTCGACAACGATTCAGTGCAGATACCGTCTCCACCCAAAATCTTTGCCTTCATCCCAAGTTGCATTGCCTGCTTCGCCATCGGACCGCCTGTCGCATCGGTGCCACCATACATGATTGCGTCGGGATTTTCGGATTTTATCTTCGTCAACACTGCTCGAAAATCTACCGCTTTGTCACTGGTCGCATCGTGCGACAAGACGACAAGACCCAGCTCCTTTGCGTGCTTCTCGAATTCACTCGCGAGACCTTGGCCATACGCGGTCGAGTCGTCCAGGATAGCGACCCGGCGAATATTTCCCAGCTTCTTGGCAAAATTAGCAAGCGCGGGTCCCTGCTGTGCATCGGTCGCGACTACGCGATAGGTAGTCTTAAATCCTTGCTGCGTATACGCCGGATTCGTTGAAGACGGCGATATCTGAACAATACCGGCATCACTGTAGATTTTCGAGGCCGGGATCGACGTGCCCGAGTTCAAGTGGCCAACTACTGCCACGACCTTGTCGTCAACCAGCTTTTGCGCAACCTGCGTTGCGACTCGTGGGTCAGCCTGATCATCCTGTGTGTCGAGCTGAAGCGTGACTTTTTTGCCATTGATCACCAAGCCCTTCTTGTTAATGTCCTCGATTGCTAGCTTAGCCCCGTTTTCATTATCTTTTCCCAGGTGAGCAATGCCTCCCGTGACCGGCTCCACACTGCCGATCTTCACTACCTCATCCGCATGTGCGTTCGCCGTAGTGACAGCCACCGCTATCATGGCCGCAACAAGCGGAATGAGTTTATAGTTGCACATAACCTGCGTCTCCATTTCGAATCTCCGTTTTTTGGATTTATGAAATACGTACATGCGCTCTATGTTAATAACTAATACTCAGGGGAGCGTTTCCCCCAGTGCCGCTTGAATGTCCGCAATCAGATCGTCTGGATCCTCAAGCCCGATCGAAAAACGCAAATGTCCATATTCGCGAAACACATCTGGATAGCGGTCCGAGCCACCACGCCCCGACTTGCCGACATGGACGATGAGAGACTCATCGTGGCCGAGCGAAACAGCGGACGTGATCAGGCGCAGGTTGGCAACAAAATGATTTTGCACATCAGGACTGCCTTTCAACGCGAAGGCCATGACTGCCCCGTACCCCATACCTCCAAACTGACGTGACGCAAGATCGTGCTGCGGATGGGAGCGCAAACCAGGGAAAACGACGTATGCGACCCTCGGATCCTTTTCAAGGAATTCCGCCACCTTTTGTGCCGTCGACATATGTCTAACCAGCCGCAGCGGCAATGTGACGGACCCACGCATGATCAGCCATGCATTAAACGGAGAAAGTGAGCCGCCCACGTCCACCAGAGCATCGCCTTTCAGCTTTTGCATAAGGTCGGCTCGACCAGCGACAACCCCACCCATCGCATCACCGTGTCCATTTATGTACTTGGTCAGTGAATGGACCACGAAGTCGGCACCGTGCTCCAAAGCTCGAAACATCGGTGGGGGCGTGAAGGTCGCATCGATCGAGAGCATGGCACCGCAATTTTTTGCGACTGAGCTCAATGCCGCGATGTCAGCAACCTTCGTCGTAGGATTGGCAATTGTCTCCGCATGCATCAGCCTCGTGTTTGGCCGCACGGCAGCTCGCACGGCTGCGAGGTCACTGATGTCGACAAATGTCGCTTCGATACCGTACCGTTGCGGGAGCAGTTCTCCAAAAAGACGCCATACAGCCTCGTAGGTGACATCGCTGATGACGACGTGATCGCCACTTCGCAGGAACGTAAAGAAGATCGCGTGAAGCGCCGCTACGCCGGTGCTAAAAGCCACCGCTTCTTCCGCTCGCTCCATAGCCGCCAACTTTCGTTCCAGACAAAGCTGATTGTGACCGGAGTTTCGGTTGTAAAACAACTTCTGCGAGTCTGACCAGTCGAGCGCTGATGGATCGTCTGGAAGCTTGTACGAATTCGCCATTACGATGGGCGTGCGAATAGCGCCGGTCGTTGCATCGGTCACGTTTCCGCTGTGCACGGCCTGACTAGCAAACGAGAGAGTCGCCGGTTGGTCTTTGTCGGGCCGTTGTTTGTAGTTTCTAGCGTCCATACTATCCTCTGATACATACAACCTTAGTTTGAGTCATCTCTTCATACGCGAGCCTGACGCGTTCTGGTCCGAACTTACCGAGCATGCCCCCGCGTGGGCGCATCGCGCCACACCGGTAACTGGGGGAGTCGTTAAATGTCACTGCAGCCGCCTGGAGGTTCTCAGTGATGTCCAATGCGGACTCCATGTCTCTTGTAAATATGTTGACCTGGTCACTACGATGCATGCCAGCGGCAAGCGTAATAGCCTCGTCTAGCGTATGGACACATCGAAGAACCGCTATCGGACTTAAACCTTCCCACTGCCAAAGCTCCGCTTCGTCGCACACATTTTCGAGCACTGTTGGTGTGTAAACGGAGCCATCCCGGGTGTTTCCGCACAACATTTTCGCGCCCTGACTGATCGCTACATCGACGAGGGATTTCATACGTTCTGCCACGTCGACGGTAATCATGGGGCCAACATCTGTCGCTGGCGATGCGGGGTCACCAGACACCAGAGTCCTGGTCCTCGCAACGAAGCGATTTTTGAATTCTTCGTAAATGGACGCCTGCACGAAGATATGCTGGATACCGACAGAGCTTTGACTGGCGGTGCCGTACGCCGTCGATATGCACGATCTAATTGCCGTGTCGAGTTCGCAGTCACTCATGACGATAGCTGAGCGGGTTCCGTCAAAATCCATCGCAAATCTTTTCAACCCACCCGCACCGGCTATTTTTTCTGCATCATTGAGCCCGCCACCAAAAGAAACCATCCTAACGTCTCGGGATGAAACGAGCGCATCTACCAGGGCAGGGCCACCGGTGGCTACTGTCACAATCTCCGAAGGTAATCCAGCCGCTATCAGGTAATTAACCAGCCTGATCGCAGATAGGGGGGTGTATTCAGATGGTTTGACAATGACTGCATTAGCTCCGGCAATTGCTGGGCCGAGCTTACGCGCAATCGAGGCAAGCGGATCGCAGTATGACGCGATTACTACAATGATGCCGAGAGGTTCACGAGTGAACCATCCACGACGGTCTGACGATCCATCATACGCATCAAAAGGTATGAATTCACCGGTGTTTCGGCGAGCTTCAGAAGCTGAAAGTCTTAGTGTATCGACGCATTCCAGCACGTCGTTGGTCGCCTGGGTGATCGTCTTACCGCTCTCTGCGACAATGAGATCAGACAAGGACTTTACGTCTTGCAACATGCGAGTCGCGCAGCGCTCGAGTATGCCGGCCCGTTCGTGACGAGGAATTCGACGACAAGTACGAGTTCCCTTTTTCGCCGCCTGGATTAGCAGGTGAGCAATGCCCGCTGGAATATCTGCGACTATCCCCAATTCGCTTCCATCAAACGGACTAGTAACCGCAATAAAGCCCGAGGATAGATCAAGAGGACGTATTGGACCATTCATGTCGGAGAGGCTCCCGCCACTTTGTGTGTTCCATCGCCGACTATCGGGGTGGGAACATCACGACCTCAGCATTATCGTGATCGATAGAAATGCTACCCTTGTCGGAACGACTCCGATCGAGCACCTAAATCAGCAGAATCTCGCCGTGACGGCAGAGATTTATACCTGCATCAAAATTCGAAATGACCCTCGATGCATGTCACGCATGCGCCGCCAATATTCACATTTCCATGCCCATTGACACTGACGTGTACTTTCCCTGCGCGGCCGACGCGGCCGCCTTGCGAGGCGACATATGTCTTTCCCACCGCAGGCAACATGCCGCGCTCCCACTGAAAAGCGGCCACGCTGGCGTTGCCACTCCCGCAGACAGGATCTTCCTCGACTCCGCAGGAGGGCGCAAATGTGCGCACTTCAATATCGGCGTCTCCATTCTGGTAAGCACCGAATACCGTCAACCCGGTGACATCCAAGCGAAGCTCTAACCTGGCCAGTTCTGCAAAGTCCGGTTGCAGATTGAGGACGGATTGCGCATCGTGCAACTGGGCGATGATCCATCGAGGTCCGACATTCAGAATCGCAGGCGATGTCTTTTCGTTCACCCCGCGCCCAACAATAGTTGCCAACCGCGCGACATCAGCGGCATCCATCTCTTCGACTTGCGCACCCGGAAGGCGAAAAGAGATCTGGCGCTCGCCGTTCCGCTCTCCAACCGTCAAATCGACAAGACCAACGCTGCACTCCTGGACAAGCCGTTCATTCGGCCGCGTCGCAACACGTCCAGCTTCCAGGAGTGCGTACGCGCTACCGATCGTGGGGTGTCCCGCAAAAGGGAGTTCGCTTCGCGGAGTGAAAATACGCAAACGATAATCCGCTTCGCTCGTTGTCGGCGGGAGGACAAACGTTGTTTCGGAGAGGTTCGTCCATCTCGCGATAGCTTGCATCTCTTCCGTGTCCAAACCTTCCGCATCTAGCAACACTGCTACCGGGTTTCCCCGGAGCGGCTGGTTCGTGAAGACGTCAACTACTTTGTACGATCGTTTCATATTTGATTTATCAAACCGCAGGGCTGCCGACGGCATTTCGTCGCAGTTGAAGAAGCCGCTGTTTCAGCGTCGATGACGATACAGGATCAGACCGGGCAACGCGGCGTCTTCCCGACACAATCTCTATTTGCTCATCGTAGCGCTTGCTGTTCGACCGTAACAGTCACAATCAACTACTGAATCGACCAACACAGTGCCGCCGACGTCTTTCGCTCACACAAGTAAGCGCCACCGACGGTGCTATTTTTACGGGCGTCCTCCAACGGAAAGCGCCCGTCCCTTCACACCGAGTAGAAAAGATCGACTCCACTGTGTGTACCGCCAACAGGGGTATTCTTCAACGGTTCACGATACGTTTTGGCATAACCAGTGCAAGCACGCAGCCAGCCAGCAGACAGACACCGAACGTGATCACGCCGGCACTCATGCTATGCGTCTGATCCTTCATCCATCCAAGGAAGTAGGTGCTTGCGAATCCGCCAAGGTTGGCGATAGAGCAGGCAAATGCAATACCTGCGGCCGCGGCAGTGCCTTTAAGGAATGTTGAAGGTAACGACCAGACAACGGGCATCGCCGCCGCCGCTCCGGCATTCGCAATCGACAGCACTAAAACCGTTGCAAAAATGCTTCCCGAACAAAACGCACTAGCAATCAGACCGAGCGCCGAGCACAGTAGCGGCACAGCAACGTGCCAGCGTCGCTCGCGAAATCGGTCTGAACTGATACCCGTCACCAGCACCATCGCTACAGCGAGTGCGTTCGGAATCGCCATCAGCGCACCGATTTCGCCGGTGCTCCTGACGCCCGCTTCGCGCAGCATCGTGGGCATCCAGAAGCTGATCGAATAGAAACAAAGCAGGATGCAAAGATCCAGATAACCGACAGCCCAAACTTTCGGATCTTTGAATGCCTGCCCGAGTTGATGGCCTTTCTTCTCCCCCTGGTCAGTTCCAATGTCCTGCTTCAGTCGCGCAGTTTCTGCGGGAGTCAGAAAGCGCGCATTGTCGTAGTTCCCCGGGAGAAACATATAGACCAGGATGCCGAGCACCACTGAAGGCAGCGCCTCGAGAAAGAACAACCATTGCCATCCCTGCAAACCGTGGACACCATTGAAGGACGAGAGAATCCATCCGGATAGTGGTGCCCCCAGCAGACTGGACATAGGCAGCCCGACCATGAATAGGGCAACGATCCGGCCGCGCCGCGCGTCAGGAAACCAATACGTCAGGTAAAGGAGTGCGCCGGGGAGAAATCCCGCCTCGGCCAGCCCAAGGAGGAAGCGCACGGTGTAGAACTGCCCCGGTGTCTTCACGAACATCGTGAGACCCGAGAGTATTCCCCACGTAACCATGATGCGAGCGATCCAGAATCGCGCCCCGACTTTATCCAGGATCAGGTTGCTTGGAACCTCAAACAGAATGTAGCCAACGAAGAACAGCCCCGCACCCAGGCCGTAGACAGTCTCGCTAAAACCCAAGGAGTCGAGCATCTGTAACTTGGCGATGCCGACATTCACGCGATCGAGAAAGGCGGCGAAGAAACACAGGCATAAAAATGGGGCGAACCGCAACGTAAGCTTGCGATAGAGAGTGCGCCCGGTCTGGGTGTCATGCTCAAGTTCACCCGTCGAGGACTTCAGCGAAGATGTCGACATGTCGTATCCCGGAAGAGATCATGGAAGACGCGCGTCTCGCGTCGATTCAGCGAGACGCGCAACTGGACATCACGAATAGTTGATAACGAGAAGCTTGATTTCCGACATCTCGTCCATTGCGTAACGCGTACCTTCGCGGCCGGTTCCCGACTCCTTCCACCCGCCAAACGGCATGTTGTCAATGCGGTAGATCGGCACATCGTTGATCATGAGCCCGCCTACATCCCATGTCTCCAGAGCAAGGAAGGCGCGCTGCAAATCTCGCGTGAACAGGCCGCCTTGCAAACCGTAGCGGGAATCATTGGCGCGCTTCAGCGCTTCGTCGAATGTGCGATAGCTATTGAGCGTGAGCACCGGCCCAAAGATCTCCTCGTCTTCGACCAGCATGCCCGCGCGCGTATCCGTAAGCACCGTAGGCTGCACAACCGCGCCTACGCGAGGGCCACCCGCAAGCAGACGTGCTCCATCCGCCTGAGCTGCATCAATCCAGCTCTGGATACGCATCGCCGATTTCTCGTCGATAACCGGACCGACATCGATGCCCTCCTGCATCGGGTCGCCAACGCGACACGCGCGAACCTTTTCGATCAGCTTCGCCTCGAACGCCTCGCGGACGCTCTCATGTACGAGGATGCGCTGCACGCCAATGCAATATTGGCCGCCAAACACCACGCCGCCGCGAACACAACGCGCTGCTGCGAGATCGAGATCTGCATCCTCAGCTACGATGACCGCACCGTTGCCACCAAGCTCCAGTGCAACCTTCTTTTGGCCTGCAATCGATTTGATATGCCAGCCCACCTTCGCGCTTCCCGTAAAGGTCACCATCGCAAAACGCTCGTCACGAACCATGGACTCCGCGAGCGGAATGCTGCAATGGCAAACTTCGAGCGCACCGTCTGGCAGACCGGCGTCGCGCAGAACCTCCTGGATCAGACGGCTTGTCAACGGCGTCTGCGGCGCTGGCTTCAATACCACTGCATTACCAACGGCGATCGCGGGCGCGACCTTGTGCAGCACGAGATTCAGAGGGAAATTGAACGGCGAAATTGCCAGGATCAGGCCAATCGGAAACCGCCTCGAGAGGCCAACGCGGCGGCGCATTCCGGCGAGTTTGTCAAAATCCAGTGCCGACAATGCCGTGGCTTTGCCGCTTGCGTCCGTTGTCTGATACTCGAAAACGCCTGCGTCAACGTCGAGCGGTATTTCTTCGCCATGACTGCGCCTGGCTTCGGCGGCTGCGTTACGCAAATTGAAAATGCCGCGCGACACTTCACCGCTCGCGTCGTACAAGGGTTTTCCTGATTCCGCCGCAATAGTACGTACGAATTCATCGCGCCTAGATTCAATCAGATCAGCTGCACGGTGAAGGATGTCTGCACGCACAAAACGAGGCATATTGCGCATGATCTCAAAAGCCGCTTGCGCGCGCTTGATGGATCGCTCGACTGCATCGGCATCGGAAATGGGCATCTTGCCTACGATTGACCCATCAAAAGGGCTCCGTACGACGTCAAATTCCGTTGTCTCCATATTCAAATCATTTTTCATCAGTATTCCTCAGGTTGCTGGTTTGATCGAGTACTACTCAATGGCTCGTAGTGACAGAATCTCGCGGAAGATTCTTGGCCCGACTAGGCGACGACTAATGTCTGATTAAGGTTGGCGATTGCGCGCACCAAACTGTAGGGCGCTAGCATCGAGGTCTTGGGATTGCTGGGAAGCGTCTTGCCGGTAACGGAAACGTCAATTTGACCGAAGTCTCCTTCCGCCTTGATTCGGTGTGTGTTGCCCACTGCGCGAGGATCAGCATGCAGCACCACGCTAGTCCGATCAAAACCAACGCCGGCCAGGGCGACCGCTGCGGTTACATTGGCATTTTTCGGAAACAGGCGCGCTGCATCTCTGGCCGTACCTTCGAATACCACAGTGGACTTCGTGACATCATCAAGAACAACAGTCTCCTCGGCAGGCGTGCCACGCCAGGCGCCCGGCGCCTTGTGCGACTCGTATCGAACCTGGCTCAAACCGGCTAGTTTGGCCGCTCCCAGCGCATCTAACCCACCCAGCGCGCCAGAAGGAATACGCAGGCGTCCACCGCCCGTCGTGGCAGCGTCGATCAATAGTGTCTCCAGAGCGTGGTCTGCCAGCGCACCCACCGATGCCACAAGCAGATCGCGGCCCGCCGCCAGAATGGACGGCCCCAGGTTTCCCAGCGCCTCGTGACCCGCACACTCGACGATGAGGTCGAGATCATCATTCAGCAGTTCGTCAACGCTATCGATAATCCGCGCTTGTGCACCGAGCGCCTTGCGTGCAGCGTCGCGAAAATCAGCACGTTCGTACACCGCCTTAACGGTCACGCCGGGGACATGTCGGCCCACCAGTTCATACAACAGACTTCCTATCGCTCCACACCCTATCAGTCCAACGTTCATCATCTAGCCTCCAGGTCCGCTTGCATGGGTTCGTTACTCCCTGATGACTGCATTTAACGCGAGCCAAATTCCGCAAGGAAGGTGTTAGAAGTGACGATAATCATCACTAAAACAGAACACTGGAATGGCAAGTAGCGAACGCGCGCCACGCTTGCCGCGGCCAGAAAACTGGAGTGCCGCGATCGGCCAGTGAATATGCCGCCGACGCATCGACCAGACATGCTTACATTTATGAAAGATTAGAGGTCGCCTCGGTTGGCGCGCTCCACGAATCACATGAGCCGACGGGATGTGAACCCAGCCGCGATCCGTGCGGCACGATGCGGCACAGGATGCGCGTAAGCGAGGGTGGACAGGCAGACGAAGCGCGCTCGTCGCCTCTGTGACCTGGTACACGCATCGACCATATGGACGAGTCTGGCGTACTGACTTACTGGAATTTACGTGGTCGCGTGCTGGCTGCCATGAACGTATCAGGGCTCATTCCATGTCGCACGCCACCACCGCGCCAGCATGCCTTTCCGGTTGCACATTGCGTTTCAACCGGTTCTACGTGATGGTTTCGGACCACGCCTGTGCAGGACGAATTCGCACTCTGCAGACGTTGGCTGACCCGCCTGAGCACCACGGGTCAGCTCTCTTTGATCGATTCGTCAAGACTAGCAATCGAGCAAGGAAACTTCGACTACCGCTCAGTTCCCGTCTGCGACCACACTATCGATCTCAGCATTGGTGATCCCGTACTTTGCCATGCGGGCTCGGTGATCTGCTGAGCCCAGGTATTTGCGCAGCTGCTCATCTACGGCCTGCAGCAACGCCTGATTACTCTTGCTGAACGAAAAGGCGCCCACCGGAACTTTTCCGTCCCCGCTCTTCTCATGCGCGACGGCCTCGAAGCGACTTTCAGCAGCCGCAAGAGCGCGGTTACCGACCGCGGTCGCTGCATACGCGTCAATCTTCCCTGACAGTAGCGCTTCGAGTGCCTCGTTCTGCCCATCGAAGATCACAATCTGTTCCTCGCTTACTCCAGCCGACTTGGCCGAGTCGATCTGAACAGTCGCTGCAACCACGCCGACCCGCGCATCACTCTGTTTCGCCAGCGCCGAATAGCTCGTCAACCCTCTCGGGTTGCCTGACGGCAGAAGGAATCCATCTACAAGTGCCCAGACGGGTCTGCTGAACGTTACGCTCTTCGCTCGCTCAGCAGTCACAAAAATCGGGACATTCATGTCCCACTTCCCCTCCTGAACGCCGGGAAGGAGCTCTTCGAACGAGGTCGGTTGATGCTCGATGGAGGTCACACCGATCGCTCGAAGAATCACGTCGGCCAGCTCAATGTCAGAGCCTCTCACTGATTGATTCGAGTCTGTCCAGTAAAAAGGGGGTTCCTCGAGATATGCGATTCTTACTTTCACGGAAATACTCCATTTGGAAAGCGGTGAAGCATTAGCTCACCGGTGCTTCGATCAAGCCGGCTAATGTATCGGCTTCTGCATTTCTCAACAGGTCCGACGCCGCAACCTTGCCTAGCGTGTTAATACAGTATCCAAAACGGTCGAAAGCGCCGTCAATGCAGGTCCAAGCCGTGCGAGAGGCAGATAACCAAAACCAAGCCGGAACGCCCGGTTACTCTCCCCGAACCATATTCCGGACGCCAGCTGGAGGTCGTGATCCGGCAACAACTCCCAGAAACGCGAGATGGCGGCATCGTCAAACACCTCACCACGCAAGCGGACGCAACACAGAGCACCGGCATCAGGACGAACCCACTCAATCCTTTCACGCTCGCGCTCACACCAGTGTGAAAGCTCCTCAAGTGCTGCTGAAAGCAACTTGCGTCGCTGCTCGAGTACCCCTTCCCGATTGCGCAATAGTGCTGCTGCGAGTGCCTCGTCGAGTACTGATCCGGAGATCACGGTGTTCATTTTCGCAATCGTTAACCGAGACCGAAGATCGGGGTCAGCAACCGTCAGCCAACCAGTCCGCAATCCTGGAGCGCCGAGCGCCTTCGACACAGACGCACCGGTGACGATACGTGGATCGAGCCCCGCAAAGCTTTCGACTGCCGAATCGCCTCCATAAGTAGCCTCTCGATAGGTTTCGTCAACGAAAAGTATTGCTTCGGGAGAGCGCGTCTTCATCAGTGCGAGAAGACTCTCTATCTCAGAGCGAGTTGCCTGCACGCCGCTAGGATTTTGCGGAGATGCAATACTTACAAGCCTGGTTTTTGTCGACAACTGATCTGCGATCTGCTCGAGATCCAGCCGATAGCCAGTCTCAAAGGACAGTTTGACTTCGCGAACGGTCACACCCGCTCCGAGCAAACAGTCGCGACTCGGGGGGAAGCACGGCGTGGCGAGAACTGCTTCATCCCCAGAACGACATACTTCGAATGCGAGGAGAAACAAGCCGAGTGCGGTGCCCTGCGTAGTAATAATCTGCTCAGGAGGAACTTTGCAGGCTTCAGAGATGGCCTCACGCAAGGCTACGCTACCCGCGGACCGCCCATAGCCCAATTTCAGGTCGCGAATATTCTCCAGTCCCGGGAGATCGAGAAGTTCTCCGAGTGTCAAATCCTGCGATGTACTCTCTGCAAGATTCAGAGGACGATTGACGTCGAGTAGCGAAATGATTTCATTCCGTGGAAACCGGCCGCCCCACTCTGACGTTTCCTTTTTGCTGGACATGCCTTCGATACTCCCGTTGCGATCCATTTCAACATTCATTGAGCGTCTGCCTTGCGTTTGGTGTGAAAACTGCACCCAGCGATCCGCCGTGAGCAACAGCAAGTCTCCAGCCCATATCTAACGAGGAAGAATTACACGCCATCGTCTTACTGGGACTATGCCCGTCAGTCATGCGGTTTGAGCGCAACGCATGCATCGTATCGCCACGGCGTGGTTCGTAACAGTCACAATTTTCCTTGGAATCGACCATCACAATTCTCGCGACTCGGCCCAAACCACCCTGGATATTGTCCACATGAGAACTCGACGCGACGCATTATCAGTCGCAGTGACGCGCTCAACTCAAATTCTCAGAAAATGAGAGCGCGAGACCCCGGCTTATCCGCATCCGGCCACAGTGCGCTCAGCGTATGAAACCTACGGTCAGTCATCGTATTCATCGGCGTTTCGATGCGCCCCCCCCTAACAATTGTGATGATCGAATCAGCGAAAACTGTGACTGTTATGGTCGACTTATCGGCGTTACGATGCGTGTCTGACAGGCTCGTGGGATCTACGCACGAACCACCGCGAAACGCTTTTCTTTGCCTCTGCACAAAGTGCACGATGTACGGCTCGGTTTCGCTGCTTCGCTGGTACGAAGTCGCGCAATCTCATCACGCACCTTGAATTTGTTATCAAGCCATCGTTTGCAACCGGAGTGACGAAAGTGATGTGTTACTACGGTGCGGACTTCGACAACTGGTCGACAGAAACTGCCATATAACCATTCTGCTTATCGTCAGTTCAGAATTATCGATTGGTGTTTTTTGACAAACGTAAACGGACACAGAAAGAACCTCGATGAAACTTATTCGATTCGGTCAACCTGGTGACGAACGCCCGGGCATCCTTGATTCTTCTGGGACGCTCCGCGACGCAAGCAGCTTGGTCAGTGATTGGTCAGGAGATGATCTGGCGATTGCGAATCTTAACCTGCTATCGAGTCGCGATCTTTCAAAACTTCCTGAGGTGAGCGCGGCTTCGCGACTTGGCTGCCCGATAGCAAGACCAGGCAAGATCGTATGCGTTGGCTTGAATTACGCCGATCATGCGGTTGAAACTGGATTCGATTTGACAAGTGAGCCGCTCGTCTTTTTCAAGTCTCCAACTGCACTTAGTGGCCCCACGGACGTCATCAAAATTCCCAGGACCGCTAAGGCGGTTGATTGGGAAGTCGAACTCGCAGTTGTGATTGGCGCGCTTACCCGCAACGTGCGAATCGAAGACGCCGCCGCAACCATAGCCGGCTATGCTGTCGCCAATGACGTCACTGAGCGGCATTGGCAATTTGAACGCGGGGGTCAGTGGAGCAAGGCAAAGAGCGCCGATACCTTCGCTCCACTTGGGCCGTGGCTGGTTACCCCTGACGAACTCCCAGCTTCACTAGACCTCCGGATTTGGCTGCAAAAGAACGGAGAGCTTAGACAGGATAGCCGTACTAGTAGATTGGTCTTCCCTGTGAATCAGATCATCGCGCACCTATGCGAATTCATGACGTTACTGCCAGGCGATCTCGTTTTGACTGGTACTCCGCATGGAGTCGCTTTCAATAAGGCGAGCCCCGACTATTTGACCGATGGTGACGTGTTGACCTGCGGAATCGAGGGTCTCGGCGAACAGCGTTGTCCGGTTCAGACAGCCGAAATCCCTGGATGATACGGCAGATAATTCGAGTCATAGTGCCGCTTCGTAATTCAAATAACGAACGGCAAATAGTTGGAGTAGCGACACCGCGAAGCGATCTGGAATATGGCGTGAGCAAGTACCGTCTCACATGAGCGATCTGAAATCGCTTCGTTCCCTAGAGTGGTGGAATTTTTTTAAGTAATGCGGCGGAGGCTGTCCGTAGTGAATAATCATGCATCGATTCTTAAGTCATCGTTTGACTCCATCCCGGTGACAAATCCGTTTGACGGCGCTCAAGTAGGAACTGTTTCGAATATTCCTCCAGAAGCTGCTCAGGCGCTCATCGATACCGCGAAAGATGGCGCGCAAATCTGCCGAAAACTTTCCCGCTACGAACGAGCGCGAATTCTCGAAACATGCGCGCTAGCTATTGAGCGTGACCGCGACGCATTCGCCGATCTCATCGTAGCCGAGGCTGGGAAAACCATCAGACAGGCAAAGAAAGAAGTCTCGCGCTGCGTCAACACGCTCAAACTGTCAGCGGACGAGGCCCGCCGAAATGGTGGTGAAGTCATTCCATTTGATGCATACGCGGGATCGGAACAGCGGCAAGGATGGTTTACGCGCGAACCTCTCGGAATCATCGTCGCGATCACACCCTATAACGACCCACTGAATCTCGTTGCGCATAAGCTTGGTCCGGCAATCGCCGGCGGGAACTCAGTTATCCTCAAGCCTTCAGAACTGACGCCTCTTTCAGCGATCAAACTCGTCGACTATCTTCTGCTGGCCGGCTTGCCTACCGAGGTCGTAACGATAGCTACGGGCAGCGGCGCGCTGGGGCAGGTACTCGTCTCATCCCGAGACGTGAGAATGGTATCTTTCACCGGCGGCTTCGTAACCGGGGAGAAAATCGCCAAAGCTGCGGGGCTCAAGAAGCTTGCCATGGATTTGGGCGGGAACGCGCCTGTCATCGTACTGAACGACTGCGAGCTGGATGACGCGGTAGAGTCGTGTGTTTCCGGTGCGTTTTGGGCTGCGGGGCAAAACTGTATTGGTGCGCAGCGAATTCTGATCCAATCGTCTGTTTATGAGTCTTTCAAGGCCCGATTTGTTGAGCTTGCCGGCTCCTTGAAAGTGGGGAATCCCGCACTTGCCGATACTGATGTCGGACCAATGATCACTGCACAGTCGGCGGAGCGGACTAAAAGAATAGTCGATGATGCCATTGAACGTGGCGCCAAACTCCTATGCGGTAACACGTTGGAAGCCTCCGTATATTCGCCGACTGTTCTCGAAGACGTCAGCTTCGATTGCGATCTCTGGAAATACGAAATATTCAGCCCGGTCGTCATTCTTCAGAAAATTGAGACTCTCGACCAAGCGTTAGAGCTTTCAAATTCCCCTGAATACAGTCTCCACGCCGGCATATTCACGAATGATCTGCGCGCCGCCCTCAAGGCCGCGGACCAGCTTGAAGCCGCAGGCGTCATGATCAATGACTCTTCGGATTACAGGTTCGATGCGATGCCATTTGGCGGATTTAAGTACGGAAGCCTCGGTCGTGAAGGCGTTCGGTTCGCATACGAGGAAATGACTCAAACAAAGGTCGTCTGCATTCGGAGACTGGATCACTAGCAAGGCATGCGACGATCGCCAATCCAAGGCTCCGTAGAGGTCGTAGCTATGGATTTGTGCTCGTTCGGTTGGATCCTGGCCGGTTCATCGTCCACACGGGGCGCGGATTGCAGTAGCGTGCCCCTCCAAAATTGTCAGGTCCGACCTTGCTAATAGTTTTGCAAGGTCGCCTACGTACAACCCGCGTACG
Source organism: Burkholderia sp. OK233 (assembly GCF_900230185.1). Taxonomy (GTDB): domain Bacteria; phylum Pseudomonadota; class Gammaproteobacteria; order Burkholderiales; family Burkholderiaceae; genus Paraburkholderia. Next base: position 3,655,606 of record NZ_OCSR01000002.1, on the reverse strand, counting down.
CCGAGCTACTCCCCGATTCTACGATCTACAGCACAACCGGAACAGTCACAATTTTCGGGAGATTCGACCAGCACAATTTCCCTTGGCAACCGGTTTCTGTGGACCGATAATCGATACAGTTCATCAAGATGAAAAATTGTTGCCGTGCACGCATCCACCCCGTTTCGTTACGAGCAGTTGGCTTCGCTCATCGTCGGCATGATCGATAATGGCGCGCTTGCGCCAGGCTCCCGCCTGCCCTCCGTGCGCGCCGTCAGCGAACAGCACCAGATAAGTATCTCCACAGCGCTACAAGCGTACCGGCTTCTCGAAGACAGAGGCGTCCTCGTCGCCCGCCCTCAATCCGGCTTTTACGTGGCGACGACCCGACGAAAAGCGCTAGGCTTGCCTTCGACGTCGCGCCCGGCGGCCAAGTCTTCGTCCGTGTCCATAAGTGGGGTTGTAACGTCCTTGCTTGAACACGCGTCAAACCCCGCACTAGTGCCACTTGGCTGCGCCTTTCCGGACGCGGAACTGCTGCAGTCGAAGCGCCTCGACATGGCTCTCGCTCGTGCCGCCAGGCATAGTGGCGTGCGCCATAACGTATACGGCCCCCCAAATGGCGACATGCGGTTGCGACGCGAGATCGCAAAACGAGCAATGCGCGTTGGTCACACGTTGTCACCGGATGACGTTATCGTTACAGCTGGCTGTACTGAAGCGCTCACTTTAGCCTTGACGGTTGTTGCCAATCGTGGGGATACGATTGCGATCGAATCCCCTACTTACTTTGGCCTTCTGCATACTATCGAGATTCTTGGGTTGAAGGCCTTTGAGCTTCCAACACACCCGACCCGTGGAATTGATGTCGGCGCACTTGCCCGACTCCTCGAATCGGAACCAGTCGCCGCTTGCGTATTGTCCTCAAACTTCAATAACCCACTCGGTTCGGCGATTGCAGAGCCCGACAAGCTCGAGTTGCTCGCGGTACTCAATCAACATAGCGTACCGCTCATCGAGGACGATGTTTATGGCGACATTTATTTTGGTCGAGAACGTCCGAAGCCGTTTATAGCGCTCGACAAAGGTGGCAACACTATCTATTGCAGCTCGTTCTCCAAAACTCTCGCACCCGGCTACCGGATTGGCTGGCTCGCTGCCGGCACCTATGTTCAACAATTAATAGAGCGTAAGCTTGCATTCAGCCTATGCAGTCCCGTTCTGCCACAAGTCGCCCTCGCCGACTTCTTGGAAAGCGGTGCATACGAGGTACATTTGCGCGCGATTCGTCGAATATTTGAAGAAAACCTGGCGCGTATGACACGCGTCATAGAGGAAAGCTTCCCATCCGAGACGAAAGTTAGTCAACCCACCGGAGGATATGTTCTCTGGCTTGAAATGCCGAGAAGGTTCGATTCACGTGCGCTCTTTAACGAGGCACTTGAAAAGGGTATTTGTTTCGCACCAGGCTTTGCCTTTTCGGCGAGTGGGCGCTTTCGCAATTGCCTGCGTCTTAGCGCAGGACACGCATGGAGCGAAAAGATCGCAGATGGCGTTCGGCGTTTGGGCCAACTTGCACACGACCAGCTCGCACGCTCGTCCACGCAATAGCGAACCCGACCACGCTTATATCCAACTCTCGCAATCGCCGCTAGGCTTCCAATGAGAGATATGGCGTCAGGTCGGTTGGAAGGTCGTTTCACCGAAGCGAACGCTCGAGAATTGGCAGAACAGGCATCGACGAGTTGCGTGTCGACATCGAGATGATCTTTTGGTGCGTGCTTGCTCTGGTCGCTCCTACAGCGACGCTTCCGCGAAATATCGACTTTCGCTGATTACTGTCACCAATGCGGAAAGCGCGGAAGAATATGTTCTACCGCGCCGAACTAGAACCTGCGCGCAAGCCGACTGAAGAACCGCGTTCGAGCTCGACAGCGCGAAAAGGGTTCCCTGATCCAGTTCTTGTTGAAGCGATATCTTCGGGAGAAAGGTAACCGCATTGTTCGCCGCGGTAATTGCTTTGAGCGCTCTTACCGAATTCACCACGAATCGCGGCTGCACCTCTACTCGCTCCACGAAGGCCGCGCTATCAATAAGCGATCTCAAACCGCTACCGACAGGTGCTAGCACTAGGGGGTATTTGGCAAAGTCGGCCAGAGACAGTGGCGACCGACAATTACTTAGTGCATGCCTCGGACCGACGATAGCGAAGATTGGATGAGGACAATCAGCCAGGATTCTCACGCGATTGTCGGGCTGCGCGTGTAGCGTGACGCCCAAATGTGCTTCATCTGTCGCTACCATGCGGACTACCTCTGATGCAGTCTGCAAAATGATGTTGATCACAACATCCGGATAGCTTGCCGAAAATGGGCTTAAAACTCGTTCGATGAACTCATCGAGGAACCCCTCGCTTATCGCAATACGGAGTTCCCCACGGCGCAGTCCAGATAGATCATTTAGCTTCTCTCGCAGGTTGTGCTCTAACCCCCAGCGGTCTCGGCAGTGCTCCACAACGACTTCGCCCGACGGAGTCGGAAAAACCCCTCGGCCTCGCCGCTCCAGAAGTGTCACGCCCAGTTCGGCTTCAAGCTGCATGATCTGCCTGCTTACCATCGAAGGCTCCAGCAGAAGTTCGTCAGCTGCCGCTCGAATGGACCCGGATTCGACGGCTTTAGAAAAACACTTTAGACGCTTGTCACCCAGAGTCGAGTGCATTCGGGTTCTCCCATGCGAGCGTTGCAAAAAATGCAGCGCAGATGATCATAAGGCATCTTGCCACGCTTTTTTTGCCTTTCAATACTCACATCGTGGTTCGGCATTTTCAATGCTCGCCTTGATATCTCATTGTGTGTGGAACGGAAGAAATGAGCGAACGAGAAAAGTTTGATTTGTTAATACTCAACGGCACATTGATCGACGGTACCGGCCGATCGCGATTCGAGGCGGACATCGGCATTATCGATGGAAAAATTGTCGATATAGAGGATCTATCATCCGCACATTCTCGACAGTCCATCGATGCGACGGGACTGATTGTCGCCCCAGGGTTCATTGATGCACACACGCACGACGATCAGGCGATCTTTGCAGCACCGAAGATGGTAAGCAAGATCTCTCAGGGTGTCACTACGGTCATAACTGGAAACTGCGGGATTAGCAGCTCACCGTTGCCCGACGGAGTCCCGTTGCCGGACCCTCTAAACCTTCTTGGACTCCCGCTGACTGAGCGATTCGAGACCTTCGAGGCGTTTCTTAGGGCAATTGCCTCACATCCTCCCTCGCTCAACGTCGCCCCGCTCATCGGGCACACGACACTCAGGGTATTTGCGATGTCTGACGTGTCGCGTCCCGCGACTTTACGCGAGATTTGCAGCATGCGCTCGATGGTGAAAGATGCCTTGGCCGCAGGTGCTATTGGATTATCAAGTGGAATCTTCTACCCTCCTGCCGCAGCGGCGACCAAGGATGAGCTCATAGGCGTCGGCGCGCCGCTACGCGAATATGACGGCGTCTTTGCGATGCATCTGCGCGACGAAAGCGATCACGTCGTTGAGGCAATCGAAGAAGCATTTGAAATCGGTCGATCGCTTGGCATTCAGGTCGTCTTGTCTCATCACAAGTTGATGCGAGAACGTAACTTCGGCAAGTCTCGCATCACTGTACCCATGATTCAAAACGCTATGCGATGTCAATGCGTCTCGTTGGATTGCTACCCCTATACCGCAGGGTCTTCGATGATACGTGACGACGATTTCGTTAACGAAGGTCACATTGTCATCGTCTCGAGCGAATCTCATCCCGAGTGTACGGGCAGATCGCTGGAAGACATTGCCCGAGAGTTCGGTATGAATCGCCGGGAGACGGCGCGCCAGCTCCAACCGGGCACGGCCACCTACCATTTCATGTGTGAGGAGGATGTACGGGAGATCCTACAATTCGAACACACAATGATCGGCTCTGACGGTCTACAGGTAGGCGAACGTCCACATCCTCGTCTCTGGGGTACTTTCCCGCGAGTGCTCGGCCACTACGTTCGAGAGGTCGGTTTATTCTCGCTCGAAGAAGCAGTCAGAAAGATGACTAGCCTCCCCGCGCGAAACTTCGGATTAAAAAACCGCGGAACCCTCGCCCACGGCTATCACGCCGATATCTCAATCTTCGACGCCGACAGTATTCGGGATCAAGCGACCTACGAAAACCCTACGGCGCCCTCTTCTGGGGTTGTTGCAGTGATCATTAACGGCGTCCCGACATACATCGCAGGCCAACACACGGGCTTGCTGAATGGTTCACTCGCTGGACGCTAAGACTTCATCGAAGCCTATACGAAACCTTTGCCCTCGGATGACTCGCCCGAGCCCCTTCGCTGAGCGACTCGTTCTCATCACGCACCCTTTCCAGATCAAGAACTGGATCTTCGAGAAACCATGGCAACCTATCCCCAAGAACCAACAGTTGATGAACGCGCCTATCGTAAGGCGTTCTATCGAATCATCCCCCTTCTTTTCATATGCTATGTATTCGCCTACATGGATCGCATCAACATCGGCTTCGCAAAACTCCAGATGTCTCAGACCTTGGGTTTGAGTGACGCTGCCTTCGGTCTAGCCGCAGGAATCTTCTTCATCGGCTACGTTCCATTCGAGGTGCCCAGTAATCTCTTGTTGGCACAGACCGGAGCGCGGCGAACATTTGGTCGTATTCTGGTTCTTTGGGGACTGGCTACAATCGGAACCGCCTTTGTTCGAGGGGCCGGGACACTGCAAGCAATGCGCTTCTTACTCGGAATATTCGAGGCGGGACTCGCGCCCGGGATCCTGTTCTATCGTAAGCGCCAGTTTCCGCCCACCTAGCTTCCGTGTTTGAGAAGGACCACGATTGCGTCCGCAACCCACAACTTGCGGACGCAATCCATGATCCAGGATGACCTGAGCTTTTTGCCCTTGCGTGTGACGCGCGTTGGTGTCGGTGGCAAGCGCAGCTTCGATCCGGCGGGCAAGCGACGGCTGATCGAGGCCTGCCTGCAACCGGGCGCATCGCTGTCTGGCCTGGCCCTGAAGGCTGGAGTGAACGCCAACCAGTTGTGCAAATGGGTTCGGCAGCACGAACGCTCAAATACCCCAGTGAGAGACGACGTGGCGTGCGGGTCATCGGCCTTCGTGCCGGTCGTCGTCGCGATCGATGGCCCGGCGCCGGTGCTGGCTGCGGCACCCGCTGCGCGCCCTGTGCCAGAACGGAAACCATCGAGTCTGTCGCCACGATCAGCGACGTCGGCGTGGCTGTCGGCCCAGTTGCCCAACGGCGTGAAGCTCGAGCTCGAATGCGCGGGAGGCGATGCCGAACTGGTGGCCGCAATGGTTACCGCGTTGGGAGCGTGCTGATGTTTCGCTTTGAGGCCGACCTGAAGGTATTCCTGCATCGGGAGCCAATCGACTTCCGGGCCGGTATCAACAGTCTCGTGATGCTGGTCGAGCAGTCGATGCAGCTCGATCCGTTCGCACGCTCGGTGTTTGCCTTCCATAACCGCAAACGCAACCGGGTTAAGTTGCTGCTGTACGAGCGCACCGGTTTCTGGCTGATGTTGCGCCGCCTTGAGGAAGATCGCTTCGTCTGGCCACGCCGGCAGCAGGCAGTGATCGAGCTGACGACCGAACAGCTGCACTGGCTGCTCGAGGGCATCGACGTTGATGCAGTGCGCCGCCATCCGGTACGGCCGTACCGTCACGCGAGCTGAACGCCGGGCGTTGCCGGTAAACAACGGCTCGAGGGGCCGTTACAAATTGACGTAAACCCACCGCACGCAGCAGTCCGCTATCGTGAGGTGCATGAACGAAGACGACCTCTCCCGATTGCCGCCGGCCGCCCAGGCCTACATCCGTGAACTCGAGGCACGCAACCGGCAACTGGGCGAACGGATTGCCCATCTGGAGGAACAGTTCCGCCTGGCGCAGAGCAAACGCTTCGCCCCGAGCAGCGAGAAGCTGCGGGATCGCGTCTTCGACGAGGCTGAACAGATCGCCGCCGCCGAACCCGACGACGACGCCGGCGATACCGAAGACACGTTTGCGTTGCCCGACACGGGCCTGCCGGATGCGCCCGCGCCGGCACGGAACAAACGCGGACGCAAGCCGCTGCCAGCGCACCTGCCACGCCAGCGCATCGAATACGACCTGCCCGAAGACCAGAAGGTCTGTCCGTGCTGCGCGCACGCACTGCACCGCATGGGCGAAGAGGTCAGCGAACAGTTGCATATCGAGGTGAAGGCATCGGTGCTGCAGCACGTGCGTTTCAAGTACGCGTGCCGCCACTGCGAGCGCCATGCCGAACGCACCCCGGTGATCACCGCGCCGATGCCGGCGCAGCCGCTGCCGGGCAGCAACGCCAGTGCAGCGATGATCGCCACCGTCACGGCAGGCAAATATGTCGACGGCACGCCGCTGTACCGGATGGCCCATGCGCTGGCCCGCGCGGACATTGAAGTCGGGCGCGGCACGCTGGCGAACTGGATCATCCGGCCCGCCGGGTTGCACTACAGCCGGCTCTACGAGGCACTGCGCAGGACGCTGCTCTCGCAGACGCTGATCCACGGTGACGAGACAACGGTGCAGGTGCTCAAGGAGCCCGGCCGGGCCGCGCAGAGCACGTCGTATATGTGGGTGTACCGCAGCGCCGAAGACTGCCCGGAGCCTGTTGTGCTGTTCGACTACCAGCCGGGGCGTGGGCAGGAACATCCCCAGGCGTTCCTCGCCGGCTACGAAGGTCTGCTGATGACCGACGGGTATGCCGCCTGGCGTACGCTCGAAGGCGCGACGCACTTAGGCTGCCTGGCCCACGCGCGGCGGGCCTTTGTCGACGCTCTCAAGGGAATGAAGAAACCTGGCGGGCGCGCCGCGCAGGCACTGGAGTACTTCAAGGCACTGTATCAGGTCGAGACGCTGGCGAAAGCTGATGCGCCGCAAGGCGAAACACGCGTCGCCCACACGTACCGGCTGCGCCAGCAGCACAGCGTACCGCTGCTGGCGTCCCTGAAGGCGTGGCTCGACGAACAGGCCCCACAGGTCCTGCCCGAGAGCCTGCTGGGAAAGGCGATCAGTTATACGCGCAATCAATGGGATTACCTGAGCCGCTACGTCACCGATGGGCGCGCCCCCGTGGACAATAACGTGATCGAGCGCCTATGGATTCGAATCCATAGGCGCTCTTATCCACGTGACGGAATTATGCAGACCTCTGCGTTGCCGCGACGCCAGCCGCATCTATGATCCGGAGTTGTCGCGACCGGCACAGGCCTTGGGCAGGCATCAGGAAGACTGTGCATTGATGAAAACGCGCGACCAGATGCATCTCACGAAGCGAGCATAATCATAGCCTGTCAAGGAAGGCCAAGATGTCTTTCGGCGGCCGAAACCGGCGCTGTTTGAACTGCGGTGCTTGAATGGCGTTCAGTGCCCGCTGTTTCATGGCGAGATCGGCTTCGATGTACATATGGGTGGTGGCGGCACTTTCATGGCCAAGCCACAAGGCAATCAACGTGACATCTACACCAGCCTGAAGCATGTGCATGGCCGTGGCGTGCCTAACGACGTGCGGAGTGACGTTTCGCGTCTTGAGTTGCGGACAGCGGATTGAAGCGCCAGTCGCAGCCAGCTTAAGGCGATCTGTTACGCCGGACCGGGTCATCTGGCCGCCGGCACGGTTAGGAAAGAGCCATTGATCCGGATCTGGACTAATCTGGTGTAGCCAGCGGCGAATATGTTTCGCGGTATCAGCCCACAGTGGCACGGTTCGCTCCTTTCGTCCCTTGCCGTGGAGGTTTGCGTAGGCGCTGCGGTCCAATACGACATCCCTGACACGCATGGCTGTAAGTTCAGAGACCCGTGCACCTGTGTTGTAGAGCGTAGCCAGCATAACCTGATCGCGCTGACTGCACCAACTGTTTGCAGCAGGAGCTGCAAGGATGCATTGCATTTCTTCTCGAGTGAGGAAACCAACCATGGGTCTGTCGAAGCGTTTCATGGGAATGGCCAACACGCGCTGAAGTCCGGGCAGCGCCGAAGGCTCCTGTAACGCTGCATAGTGAGCAAAAGACCGGATCGCTGCGAGCCGCGCGTTCCGGCTGCGGATAGCGTTGTGACGTGTAGTCTCCAGATATTTGAGGAAAGCGAGAATCAGCTCTGCACTGAAGTCGACTAACCGGAGCTTATGCGGCGGCTTGTTCAAGTCATTCTCCGCGAAGCTGAAAAGCAGCCGAAAGGTATCGCGGTAGCTGGCTACAGTGCGAGGACTTACGTTGCGCTGCTCGATCAGACGGTCCATAAAGAACTGCTGAATCAAGGTCGAGAAGCGTACTGCTGGATCGGAGCTAGTCATTTGGAATCTCCCGGGCGTAACGTTCGAAGCGTTGAGAGACCAACGCCATCAATTCAGGGACGGCGCTGACATACCAATAGGTGTCAGTGGCACGAACGTGCCCCACGTAGGTGGATAACGATACGATCGCGTTATCGACATTGATCTGGTGCCGATACCAGCGAACCAGGCAATTCGTGATAAACGTATGCCTTAAATCGTGGATACGTGGTGCCGGATAGTTACCTCGGGCGATCCAGCCAAGCTGGCGCCGCAAGATACAGAAGGTCTCCTCTGCATTCCAGATGTTCAGGGCTCGTCCCCACGAAGACAGGAAGAAGTTCTCGTCTGTTGCGAGTGGGAGAAACTGGTCGCGTAGTTGAGCGTAGCGCTGAAGAGCGGCGACAGTCGTCGTGTGCAAAGGAACAAGACGGGATTTGCGGTATTTGCTTTGACGAACAATCAGCACGCCGCGCTCGAACATTACGTCCGCGCGCCCAAGCCGCAGCACCTCCGAAATTCGCATGCCTGTAGCGGCAATCAGACCAAAAAGTGTGCAGTAGGTTGCAGGCCGTAACCCACCTGATGGGCGCAGCCGCGCTGCCGCTTCCAGGAGCGCCTCCACTTCCTCATCCCTGTAAATATGAGGTACCGGTCGACGACGGGTGGACCCCAGTAGCCTAGGTGGCGGGACTTCAGTGGCGGGATCGTACTGCTGCAGATACCTGATGAACGGGCGAAGCACTTCCATCCGCTTCGCTGCAGTAATTGGTCTGGCAGAGTGGCTGTCCTGGGCCCAACGTAAAGCAAGTTCCAACGTTACCGGGCCTTTGTGACAGCCACGTTCGGCGAACCGGGCAAACGCAAGTAGTTGCGTGCCCTGGCTCTTCAGTTTGAAACCAACTTGCCGCCTGGCATAGAGATAGTCCTCTACCCGGGTAGTCATCGAACACAAGTGTTTCATGATCTGCTCCCCGGCCAGGGTGAGACCACGGCCGCAAGTCTGCGGAAATCCACCTTCGTGTAAATCATGGTGGTATTGATGCTGCGATGCCGAAGCACATCCGCGATGTCCTTGAGAGAAGCACCATTGCCCAGCATGCGACTGGCCACCGTGTGCCGCAGTAAATGAGTGCCCATCGACGTGCTTGGCCAACCACATCGGGCATAGGCCAGTCTGATCGCACTGCATACAACAGCTGGGGTAACTGGCCGATCGAATGGCGCCCGATGTCGTACGAACAGCGCGCGGCTAGCGGTTTGGGGTCGACCGAAGCGCTCGTAATCGATGAGCGCGCGCCCTGTTAGTGCGGGCAGCGGTAAAAGATCGACACGCTTGCATTTGGCTGCCCTGATGCGCAACGTTCCCTCATGCCAATCCACGTCTGCGAGTTGCAGCGCAGCCACCTCTCCTACGCGCAACCCCAGATCTACCAGTAAACGCGCCATGGCGTAATCTCGCCGGCCTGACGCCGTTTGTGTGTCGAAAGCATTCAGGAATTGTGCGAGTTGGACCTGCGTCAGCAATTTGGGCACGCGAGCCATTGACCATACCGCCACCTTTGGTACAGCAGCCATCAATGCCTCGATATCGTCGCCGCTAAACTGACGGAAGCGTAGATAAACGCGTACGCTGCTTGCGATGGCACCGGCGCTCGATGGAGCGTGGCCCGTACTCCGCTCGACGACGAAATGCAGCACGTCAGCCGGTTTGATTCGACACATGTCAATGCGGCGACTACCGAATTGATAGACCAGGAAGTCGTGCACGCAGTCGCGGTGGTTGCGGCGGGTGCTCGCGGCAAGACCACGGATCTCGTCAAGATAAACGTCAAGGCGGTTTAACTCGTCGACGATGGTGCCAGGCAACCGAAGCGGCGGTGGTCGGATACGACCATCCGCGCGAAGCACCTTAAGCAAATGTTTGAGCGCTGCCCGCGTGAAATTTAATGCGCACTTCCTTCGCCCGGGACAGTCGCAGCTCGGCAGGTGCACGGAGATGAATTGACGTACCAGATTCTCATCGATCTGATCGAGCCTGATGCGCTTGCTGCTGAGCCAGCGCGAAAAATGTGCGACGCTGGCAAGATAATGTCCGATGGTGTGAAGGGCGTAGCCGTGACTTTGCAGGTAGCCGACATACGCCGGACGGCTCGCTGCAAGCACACTATCGTCGAGTTGTCGCCACGATCGAACTCCGACCTGATCCGCTTCCATGGTAGCTCTCCTCTGAGGCAATGGAGTCCCTCAGCAAAGCACCATTTATTATGTTCAGCAAGAGCCCGTCCCCGTGCGCTGCAACAAAGCCAGCCCGGCACGTCCTACGCGACCGCTGACTCGTGCGTACCCTGCATAATTCCGTCACGTGGATAAGAGCGCGACATCCGCCCCTTCTGCACAGGGAGAAAGGCCTGGCTCTTTGCAGACACGGTCGCCGGTGCGAAGGCAAGCGCGATGATCTACAGCCTGATGCTCACGTGCCGCGCCTGCAACGTCGAGCCGTATGCCTATCTGCTCCACGTGCTCACCGAGTTGCCGCAGCGCGCGCCGGATGCCGACATCGGCGATCTGCTACCGTTCAACTTCGCCCGACAGCAAACCGCGACACCACCCCCTGCCTGAGCGAGACGCCGATCACGTGTCCAGGCCGGACACCCGGTTGATCAGGAAAAGTCATTCGTTACCCGGTAACGCCGACGTGTTATCGGGTCGCGTTGAAATAGCTGTCCCACTGTTCCGAATCCGGATCGAGCCGGCGCACGATAGCGTCGTCCGCCCGCACGATCAGCCGCTCCAGCATCTCTCGCTTCGTTACCGAGTAACGGCATGCCAGGCGAGCAAGCGCAAGATCCGCCTCTGTGCTCACCCACATGTCCAGTCGCCGCTCTCCGTTGCCATCCTTGCCCGCCGTCGCTCGACTTGCGCGCCAGGCCGCCTGCCGCTGTGCTGTCGTCTGCGCCATCCTGAAACTCCTCCGTTACCCGGTAACAACGCATGCGCCAACGTTACCCGGTAACGACGATGTTCCTCAAGGTGTGCTTTATTTAGCGGTTACGTTCTATCTAACGCTTTGGTTTGGACCGAGGCGACTCGGACGCGTCCTTGCCGTCTTTATGAGCTCTGCGGCGCTAGCAGGAATCGTTGGATCCCCGCTTTCCACCTTTATCATGACCCGGATGGACGGTTCCGCGGGACTGTTCGGATGGCAGTGGATGTTTGTGATCGAAGGAATCCCGCCTGTGTTGCTCGGTCTTGTCGCTTATATGACGCTTACAGATCGGCCAAATGACGCTCATTGGCTTACGAGCGAAGAGAGGAGCGCGATTATCGGCAGTCTGAATACCGTTGCGAGTCCAACTTTCCACACCACGATCAGTGCGTTTCGCGATCCCATCGTATATGCGATGTCCCTATGCTACTTTGGAATTATCTGTGGCTTATATGCGATCGCTTTCTGGCTCCCAACCGCGATTGCAGCCGCCGGTGCCGGTACAATACAGAGCGTCGGTTGGTTTGGAGCAATCCCCTATATCGTCGCAGTAATTTTTATGTATTCGTTGGGCCGGCTCTCGGATGTCTATGGAGAGCGAATCTACTTTAGCGCTGTTCCCGCCATGCTCGCCGCAGTATTTCTAGCACTCAGCGTCTGGTCACACGGAAACTTCGCTCTGTCCATGATCTTGATTTCGCTTGCGACCGGCTGTATCTACGGATCGTACGGCGTTTTTTGGACTATTCCCTCGGAATATTTTGGCTCCAAAGCGGCGCCGGGCGGACTCGCGTTGATCAACACGATAGGTTTGCTTGGCGGTTTTGCAAGTCCTGCGTGTATCGGATGGGTAAAGAGCCTAACCCACTCTCTTGACGCCCCCCTTCTGTTACTTGCCGGCGTCATTCTCCTATCTGCATTCGGGTTGTTCGCCCTTCGGATCCGCCTGCGCAAGAGCGAAGAGTTCCATCAGACGATCGTCGGACTGGAGAGCCAATAGCTCAATCATCGTCGGCAGCCGGATCGACTTCTACCCGGCATGCGGCTTTCGCCTCCCGCGTGCACCCGGCGAACATTACTCAAGAACGTCAGTTCGCTCGAAGTTTCCGTCAAAGCGAATGCTTGGGTGTTCGGAGGCGCTTGAGTAAGAGTCTCAGAAAGTTTTGTGCTGCTGCGGGCAACTGACGCCCCCGCGAAGTGATGACGTCAATAGTCGCTGACTCATAATCATGCCCGTCGAGCGGTATCGCACGCAACCATCCATGCGAGACTTCATGCACTAGCGTAAGCGGCGGCATGAAGCTCACCACATCGGATTGTCGACAAAGATTTTTGATGACCTGCAATGAATTCGCTTCGATCGCAGCGCGAAGCTGAATATTCGCACGCTCCGCAGCCTTATCGATCAGATAGCGAATGCCGAAAGTGCGTGTTGGAAGTGCGATTCTCGCTTCGGCAAGCTCGGACATCGATACGGAGTTACGTTTCGCCAAGGGATGTTCTGGGCGACAGATCATTTGCAACGGCTGGACCGAGCGTCCGTGAAGGTTGATATCGTCCCGATTTAACACATTAAATGCCATACCAATATCGGCATTATGATTGACGAGTGCTTCGACAATCTGCGCCGTTCCGCAAACGTCGAGGTGCACGGATATTCCTGGATAATCCTGCGAAAATTCGGTGATAAGATCGGGCATGAAGCTTTGCACAGCCGCCTCGACCAACGCGATCCGGACCAACCCGTGCCGCAATGAACTCAAATCGTCCATGGCGGCGTACAGTTCCTCAACCTGCCGGGTGTTCGCGCTTACGTAATCAAGAAGTAGTTGACCCGCCGCCGTCAACACGGCGCCCCTCGGCGAGCGGTCGAAAAGCGCCACGCCAAGTTCTTTTTCCAGGTTACTGATCTGTTTGCTAATCGCACTAGGAGCGATGAAGAACGTCTCCGATGCCTGTCTTAACGAACCAGTGCGTGCGACTTCGGCAAAATATTTCAACGACTGGGGCTGAATCAGCATGGCAGATAGTGGTTTACTAGGTGGATTCGAGTCAGCCCTTCGAATCACCGAACCTCTGTGGCTCGGATTGCCTACGCGTCTTCTCCACTAAGTCCGTTCACGCTAGCTAGACGGGTAAGGGCATGAACTGCGCGGAGACTCATCGAGCAGGGGCGACCGCCAGTTCCATTATAAAGTATGTCAACACGGCCTGATTCACAGGGGAAGTGCACCAGGTATTGGTTGATCGCACCCGACCTAACTATACCAGCGGCTGCTGCTCGAACAGTCATTCGGCAGCCACCTCAGGTATCTCCGGGCGCATGTATCGATTGCATGCTCCAACTTTGAAAATCCAGCTATCAGATCCATCGCCGCGCCGCGATATGCTTGATTTCGAATTGCCTGATCTCTTCTGCATGTTGTAGCGTGGCGCTTACTTCGTCGACGCCATTGATGAAGTCTTCACGCACAACGTCATCAATTTTGAAGAATAAGAGCCGCTTCTCATCTATCTTGAGAATTCGTTCAATCAGATCAATTTCAATACTCAAGCCGGGATCGGATATTGTGAGCGCGTGAAGCTGCTTGATGCTGGATTCATTCAGCACGATTGCCAACAGCCCGATTTTGCAACAATTGCTGTAGAAAATATCTGCGTAACTCTCCGCGATTAATACCTTGAATCCGAATTCCTGAAGAGCCCAAGGCGCGTGCTCACGTGAGCTTCCGCAGCCAAAATTTTTTCCCGTCACGAGAATCGTTGGATCTACGCACAAGGGGCTGTTTAGAATGAAATCGGGATCCAGAATGCGCTCTGCAACCGGCTTTCCCAAATAGCCTTCATCCCGATAGCGCCATGCATCGAATACGTGAAGTCCTAATCCGACACGCGAGATCGATTTCATGAACTGCTTGGGGATGATCGCGTCCGTGTCGATATTGTCCCGGTTCAATGATACCGGTTGTCCAACGTGTCTTTTGAACGGTGTCATACTTCCCTCACAAACTCTCGGTGCTAATGGATCGAGCGCACGTCAAAGAAATGCCCCGTCATTGCCGCAGCGGCAGCCATGGCAGGGCTTACGAGATGCGTTCTTCCTCCGGAACCTTGGCGCCCCTCAAAATTTCGATTCGACGTCGAAGCTGCACGCTCCCCGGCTTCGAGGCGATCGGCGTTCATTGCGAGGCACATAGAACAACCCGAATCGCGCCATTCGAATCCAGCGTCAAGAAATACCTTGTCCAAACCCTCCTGCTCGGCCTCACGCTTTACCGCGGTCGACCCAGGTACTGCCAATGCCTGTCGGATATTGGAAGCAATCCTTCCACCCATCTGCCGTAATACGCTTGCCGCGACACGCAAGTCTTCGAGTCGCCCGTTGGTGCAAGATCCAATGAATATCTTGTCCAACATAATCGACTGTATTGCAGTATCAGGTGCCAGCCCCATGTATGAAAGGGCTCTTTCGTATGACCGCCGACTTGACTCAATGCTAATGCTAGTGGGATCGGGAACAATTTCATCAATACCCACCACCATGTCCGGAGACGTTCCCCATGTGACTTGCGGAACAAGGCCAGAAACATCGAAAGAGAATTCGGCATCGAACGTCGCACTCGTATCCGAGTGCAACTCGGCCCACTCTTTGCAAGCCACTCCCCAGTTCTGTGCTTTGGGGGCATGACGCCGACCTTTGCAATACTCCAACGTGGTCTTATCGACAGCCACGAGTCCCGAACGCGCACCAGCCTCGATAGACATATTGCAAAGTGTCATTCGTCCTTCCATCGTCAGTTTCCGGACGACAGGTCCTGAGAATTCGATCGTGTATCCAGTCGCTCCACCGGCGTCCAATTTCCCAATGACGTACAGCGCGATATCCTTTGCCGAACATCCGTGAGGTAGCACGCCTTCTATAGAAACGCGCATCGTCTTGCTTTTTCGAACGACCAAAGTCTGCGAGCACAGGACGTGTTCGAGTTCCGACGTGCCGATTCCGAAGGCGAGCGCGCCAAGCGCGCCGTGCGTGCTCGTATGGGAGTCGCCACATACCACGGTCATTCCTGGAAGCGTGATACCAAGTTCAGGAGCAACAACGTGCACGATGCCCTGTCGGGGGTCACGCATCCCGATGTGAATGATGTTATTTTGGACAGCATTCTTTTCGAGTTCACGTATCTGGAGAGCAGAGAATCTGTCTGTGATACCCGAATCTCGTTCTGTAGTGGGAACGTTGTGGTCAGCAACCGCTATGTGTCCCTCTGGCCGCCAAACAGACCGACCGGTCAGCCTCATTGATTCGAAGGCTTGTGGACTGGTGACCTCGTGGATCAGATGACGATCGACATAGATGAGCGATCTACCATCGGGCTCCGTTCTTATGACATGCGAGTCAAAAATCTTGTCATACAGGGTTCGCTGCATCTCGTGTTCCTGCTCTCCAGAGACCGGCCTGTGACGGGTGGCGCGCCCCATTCAACACCACCCGCGAATGTGACCAGAATTACTTCGCTCTTTGCTCAGGTTGACCTGTGAACTTCGCCTCGAAGACAGCCTCCTTTTTGCAAAATGCGTTATGTGATCCACTGCGGCGCGTGGGGCAAGGTTCCGTTCTGCACCACATCGTGGTTGACGAAAAGCGTTGCACCTTCGGCATCCAGAAGCTCTTGAACCCTATCCATCGATGCGATCGACTGAAGCCGGTCGACATTGAACGACGGCACGCACCTGCACTGAAAGTTTCGTCGATTGTGAGCAACGTCCCCGCTCAATAACACCTTGCCGGTCGTTGGCAGGTTCAATAGCAATGAAGAGTGACCGGGGGTGTGCCCCGGAGTCGAGATGATACGGACGGCCCCATCGCCAAAAACGTCGTAGTCTCCGTCAATCATCGTGGTTTTGTTATCTCGTAGCGAAGCGTAGAGTTGGGTTTCAAATCCGTATTCGTCGGGATCGGATCCAAACATCGCTTCGTACTCGGACCTCTGTGCGATCCACTCCGCGTTTTTAAATAGTCGGCAGTTCCCGACGTGATCATAGTGAGCATGCGAAAGTGCAAGCTTCGCGACGTCATTCGGCCCAACCCCTATCTCCGCAAGCTGCGATGCGATCGTCTTGCTGACTGTCCCTCGAATGCCGTGAGCAATGATCCGGCCGTCTGGCTCCTTGATTAGGTCATCCTGAGTGCCCGTGTCCCACAGCATCCAGGAATCCCGATGGCGAATGAGATAGGCATTGCAACTTAGCGTCATCGGTTTGCCGACGTTCACACCGGGTGAATAGATGGAGGCATCGTCGACTTGCGCGACTCCACCATCGAGGATGTAAAGACGTTCGATTGTCGCGTCATTCATGAGCGGCCTCGCTTAACGGAAATCAACGGCCAGCTCACCCAGCCCTTCGATTGAAGAAACTACTCGATCGCCGGCTTTCAACCACTGGCGCTCGTCGCGAGGTATTTTTTGCCCCCAGATGACACCCGGCGGCGTTCCCGTGAAGAGAATGTCGCCTGGCTCGATCGTCGCGATACTGGTGACGTAACTGATGATCTTTCTACAATCAAAGATCATCTCGCTGGTATTGCTATCCTGCCTGATCTCGCCATTCAGACGGGTCTGCAGGCGCAAGTTGTTCGGATCAGGAACCAGATGGCGCGTAGCGAGCCACGGGCCCAGTGGTGCAAAGCCGTCGGACATCTTCCCTGCCATAAATTGCGATGTAATGTTCTGCAGACCTCTTGCACTAATGTCGTTCCCGACGCAATATCCCGCGACAACGGAAAGTGCATCCTGCTCAGATACGTTCTTACACTTCCGTTCGAACACGACAACAAGTTCGGTCTCGTAGTCAAACTCATGATCGACTGCCGTCGGCAATTCCACGGTACCGTCATGGTGATTCAATGCATTAACGAACTTACTAAAAAGGGGCGGTGCTTTGGGAACCTCCGTTCCCGTCTCCGCCGCATGCGCCAGATAGTTGAATCCCACGCAGATGATTTTCTGCGGACGGGTAACCAGGGGAGCAAACGCACCATTCGGTTCGGAAAACGATCTCGTTTCGCCGCTCGCGCGGAGTTGATCGACGACCGCACGCACTTCTGCAGCTCGACGGTTCTGAATCAGGTCATCCATGTCTGCCGGCACCGGCAGGGATAAGGCATGGCCAGCACGCGAGATGTTGATGAGCAGCCCATCCATCTCTGCGCCCAGGGCGAGCGCACCTTCCACGCGAAGGTTGGCTAACCTCAGGTTTAGGTCACTCACGTTAAGTTCGGCATTTTCCATTCGCATTCCTTAATATATGTAAGATCAATATCTCGGACGCGCTACCGCCGTCATGAAATCTCTCGATCTCGCTGTACGACGTGGCGACTAGTTCGTAGATTAAATCCACTATAGAAGAACGTCAAGCCCCACTTCTGCTAGATGTGGGTTCCCGCGCGTCCAATCGAGCCTGCGCCGATTACTTATCGTCGCGATGGGAGATGACTACGTAGTAGACGCACGGTTTTTTCGTTCGGTTGGTGAAACCGTGTTCAACTTTCGCTTCGAAGAAGAGCGCATCTCCTTCTACGAGATGCACCTCTTGTCCAGGCAGTGAAACGATCAACTCACCTTGAGTCACAGCAATGTGCTTTTCCGTACCGTTCCGATAAGCAGGCATCATGCCCGTGGAGACACCCGCCGGAAGCAGATGTTGCAACAATTCGACCCGGCTACCCACCATAGTTGGCGTAAGAAGATGGCGCTCGAACCCGGTCTTACTATCGCGGAATACGTGGCGCTGATTATGGCGAACGATGATCACCGCCTGCCGATCCTCGACCCCACCCGTCAGGAAACTAAGCGTAGTGTCGAGCGCGTGCGCGATCCGCTTTGCCACACCAATAGTTGGATTCTTTTCCCCACGCTCGACCTTCGAGAGCATCGCACGACTGACGCCGGACCGCGTCGCCAGATCTTCAAGCGTCAATTCGCTGCGATCTCGAAGCGCCCGCACGCGCCGCCCAAATTCGTAGGCGAGTTCATCGTGCTCTGAATCAACTTCAGATGAGGGGGTGTTGTTGCTGCTCATGTATGACAGTCCATTATCTGTATCGACGGAAGTTTAGCGTATCGAGAGAAATACTTGATACCCTTGAAACTGCGCCACCCGGCTGCTATTCTACTCTTCTATCGGAGATATAATCTACCATAGAAGTCGAACCAGGATCGTCAGATGCGATTTGGGAGCCGTCCTGCCGGGTAGACGCGTCGGCACGTGCGCCTGAGGAGCAACGTCAAAAATTGGATGAAGGGCGAAGGCGGAACCGCCGAGGGAGTTTGAATCCCGCCGACTGCCGGGCAACGATCACGTACATTTCCCCATGGCGTCCAGCGTGGAGACCTTGGGAGTGAGGCAGGCGATACGGGGCGCCGGGGCTACCTTCGAGGCTGGACGCTACGGTGAGGCCAGGGGAGCATGCCGTGTTTGGTGCGCGACGCAGCAAGCGTCAGCCTGCCTCCATCGCGAAAACACAATGACGATCCGAGTGTGCAAATGGTGAACGTAGGAAGCCTTCGGTACCGCCGTGGACTCCCATCCGGTTCTGCACGTTTTGAACACCGCGACCCGGCGCACGCGACTCAGACGAGTCCCGCCTTGGCATCCGCTTCGTATCGCGCCTGATTCTCGACACTCATCGGATACAGTCCACTCAGCGCTGCACCCAGCTTGACCTGCCTCAGTATCCAGGTCTCGCTTTGTTCTTGCGCCAACGCTGTTGCAACAACGTCATCCAGAAGCGCCGCCGGAATGACAACCGCACCATCTTCGTCGGCAACGATAACGTCCCCGGGAATCACGGCCACTCCGCCACATCCGATTGTTTCCTGCCAATCGACAAAAGCGAGTTGGGCAACGGCTGGAGGTGCTGCCACGCCGCTGCACCAGATCGGCAATTCAGCCAGCGCGAGACCCGCCCGGTCACGAAGTGCTCCATCGGTCACGAGCCCGGCGACACCTTTCTGATGCATCCGGGCGCAAAGGATGTCTCCAAAAATTCCGGCGTCGGCGATGCCCATAGCGTCGACGACAACGACACAACCGTCCGGCATGGCTTCGACGGCCATCCGTGTTGACTTTGGCGAAGACCAGGCAGCAGGAGTCGCGATATCCTCTCGCGCCGGCACAAAGCGCATGGTGAATGCCTCTCCGACAACACGGGGTTGATCTGCGAAAAGCGGAGCAGTCTTACGCAGCCAGACGTTGCGCAAACCCTTTTTGAAAAGGATTGTCGTCAAGGTCGCAGTTGTCACCTTTGACAAGGTCTGAACGATTTCTTTATCAAGCATTGTGCGCTCTCAGTAGGAAGTACCGTACTGGCCGGCAATAGTCCTTCGATATATTGACTGTTTACACACTGGCAATAAGACCACCGTCGACACGCACGATTGATCCTGTCACGTACGATGCACGCTCACTCGCGAGAAAGGTAATCACATCGGCGTATTCTTCTGGTCGACCGTAGCGTCCGACAGGAATTGAACTGGTGCTTTGGGCGCTGACGGCTTCAACCGTGCTCCCTTCTCGCTTTGCCTTTTGTTCATCCAGGAACTTGATACGGTCGGTCGCAATTCGCCCGGGTACGACGATGTTGGCTGTAATTCCGTCAGCCGCGACCTCTCTTGCCAAGGACTTCGACCAACCGACCAAAGCCGAGCGCAACGAATTCGATACCGCGAGATTGGGGATGGGCGAGATGACCCCGGAAGATGCACTGGTGATTACACGCCCCCATCGATTCGCACGCATGCCCGGCAATACCCGGTCGGTGATGGCAATCGGCGCCTGAACCATCTTCTCGAAGTGCTCGCTCCAGACAGCCGGGCTCAAGCCATAAGCCACCGAGGGTGGTGGGCCGCCTGTGTTGTTCACGAGAATCTGCACGCTCCCGACTCGAGACTCGATCGTTGCAACCTTATCGTCCACGATGTCGAGATCGCCGAGGTCCCACAACTCTGCGTGGCAATTCAGTTTCTGGCCGCTCAGACGCTCCTGAACCGCGCGCAAACCCGCCTCATCCCGGTCAGCGATTACAACAGCCGCTCCCTCGCGCGCCAACGCCGCCGCGATCGCAGCCCCCAGTCCACCGGCGCCCCCGAGTACGAGGGCAACCTTTCCCGCAATTCCAAGATCCATTCTTTCCCCTACCATGAACAAGCGACATTGGGCGGCATCTGGCGGCCGCACAAACCTTCGAAGAAATGGTAGAGTCCAATCAACCCATTCCACAAGCGACTTTTTATCCAGCTTTAACGGAATTTTTTTCCCACATCGGCTTGATAGTCTTGGTCACTCTAAAACAACTCGAAGCGTTCTTTTGGGCCGCGGAACTGGGCGGGCTCGAACAGGCTGCCGTCCGCCTGAGTACGACCCAATCGGCCATTTCCAAACGGCTGCAGGAGCTCGAATCTCTGCTTGGGGTCACACTGTTCGACCGGTCACGTCGAAAGGCGATGATCACGCCTCAAGGCGAGCGCTTGCTGGTAATGGCGCGCGAGATACTCGAGGTGCGCGATCGAATTATGGGCATGAGCGCCGCCGCGATTCCCACACTAAGAACCTTGAGGCTCGGCGTTACAGAGTTGACGGCCATGACCTGGCTGCCCACGCTTGTGCAGCGCATTCGCGGCAGCTACCCTGGGATCGCGCTAGAACCTGCGGTCGACTCGAGCGCCCACCTTATTGCGAAACTCGCAGCAGACGAACTGGATATGGTAGTCGTGCCCGACACCTACCGCGACGCGCAGTTCGAACTGGTGGCCCTTGATTCGGTCGAGTATGCATGGATGTGCAGCCCCGGTTATCTCGACCAGACGGAAGAACTGACTCTGCGAGACCTCTCGAAGCACACGATCATTGTCCAGCTACATGCATCAGGGCTCGGGGACATGATTGGGCGTTGGTTATTGGATAATCGCGTAAAGATCGAGAACTCCCTATCGAGCAGCAGCCTTACCGCAATCGCATCGCTTACTCTTAGCGGTCTCGGAATCAGTTATCTTCCGCGGAGGATTTTCGACAACCTGGTCTCTGCAGGGCAACTGCGACTTATCCGCAGTTCGCCTCCCCTGCCTCGCGCGCCGTACGTGATGATGTACAAGAAAGCGCACGCCGACGACTTTCTGCGCCACGTCGCCTCCCTCGCATCAGATCTGTGCGATTTCACTCGCACTGCGCCCGCCTACTTTTCCTCCCGTTGAGCATACGAGTCCGCATCCGGACTTGTGTCGCAGCCCCTCTTTGATATTCAACTTCCGCTCATTCGTGTGAGCTGAAATCGCAACGCCACAACCAGAAAAAAAGGACTGTTTTAATGTCCAAATATTCCCTTGACGACTATATTGACCGGTTGCAAAGTCAGACACACGCAACCTCAGCAAGCGGCCTAATGCGCGCAGCGCATCCAATTGTCAGGATGTAGATCGACCCTCTGACCGCTTGGCCGACGCGTAGCAGTCTCCGGGTTGAAGGCCGATATTTATCGCAAGCGATTCTGCAGGATATCTAAGAAGCGAGTTCACAGATGATCGAAATCAACAACGTGTCGAAGCAGTACGGAAATTTTCAAGTACTGACAGACTGCACGACTCACGTCGCCAAGGGTGAAGTTGTAGTTGTTTGCGGACCATCTGGATCGGGGAAATCCACACTGATTAAAACGATCAATGGACTGGAACCCATCCAGAAAGGAGACATATTCGTTAATGGCACTTCCGTTTGCAGCCCGAAAACCAATCTCTCGAAGTTGCGATCGAGAGTGGGCATGGTGTTTCAGCACTTCGAGCTGTTTCCGCATCTCACGATCATCGAAAATTTGACCATCGCACAGGTCAAGGTTCTACGTCGCCCAGCGGAAGAGGCAACGGAGAGAGGTCTGAAATATCTCACGCGAGTGGGATTGAAAGATCACGCATTCAAGCATCCGGCTCAGCTCTCAGGTGGTCAGCAGCAACGTGCAGCCATCGCTCGTGCCCTTTCCATGGATCCTATCTGCATGCTGTTCGACGAACCTACGTCAGCCCTTGATCCCGAAATGGTCAATGAAGTGCTCGACGTGATGATCGAACTCGCGAGAGAAGGTACAACGATGATATGTGTGACTCACGAAATGGGCTTTGCTCGTAACGTTGCGGATCGCGTCGTCTTCATGGATGGCGGCAAGATTCTCGAGGACACATCCAAGGACGAATTCTTCGGAAATATTGACGGACGGACGGATCGCGCAAAGCAGTTCCTTTCGAGAATTTTGCATCATTGATATCGAACCGACGTCGAGCACGCGGCGCCAAGTGATTGCGTTCGTACGTCCTCAATCATTACAGCGCGCGCCAAACCCGCCACAACAGGAATGACAGGAAACATATGTTTAAAAATTACCTTTGGGATTGGGGCGTGTTTCTCGAGCCGGTCGCTACCGGGGAGCCAACAAACTATCTGGGTTGGTTGCTTGCCGGGCTCAACAACACCGTTATCCTCGCACTATCGGCCAGCGTACTCGCAATGATCGTCGGTGTCGCTATGGGTGTTCTACGCACTACCCCATATCGTTGGCTTTCGTCGATTGGCACCACGTACGTTGCTGTTTTTAGAAATGTACCGTTGATCGTCCAGCTTTTCATCTGGTATTTCGTGTTACCCGAAATCCTGCCGTCAGGCATGGGGACGTGGATCAAGCAACTGCCGTCCATGACGCAGATGATGGTTTCCTCGATTCTTTGCATGGGACTTTATATGGGTGCTCGAGTCTGCGAGCAGATCCGTTCTGGCATTGCCACGCTCCCCAAAGGGCAGCGCGCCGCAGCCTTTGCCCTGGGTCTCACCATGCCTCAAACGTACCGTTACATTCTTCTTCCCGTTGCTTTCCGCGTAGTCATTCCACCCCTGACTTCTGAACTCATCAACGTCTTCAAGAATTCAGCAGTGGTTTCGACGATTGGACTTCTGGATCTTTCGGCGCAATCGCAACAGCTCGTCGAATACACGTCTCATGCGTACGAGTCATTTGCTGTGGCTACGCTGATTTATATCGCAATAAACTGGATCGTTCTGGCGGTCATGCGGCGAATCGAGCGGTCTGTGCGTCTACCTGGCTATATTGGGAGCAAATGATGGCGTTCTTCGACGTCTCTGAAATCGTCAATTCTCTTCCGGCACTCGCCGCAGGTCTTGCCGTTACCTTCAAGATTACGGTGACCGCGATCGTTGTTGGAATTGGTTGGGGAGCCATCCTTGCTGTCATGCGTCTGTCTCCCCTGAAAGCTTTCGAATGGTTCGCGCACGGCTACGTGACGCTGCTGCGCTCCATCCCGCTTGTGATGGTCTTACTGTGGTTCTTTCTGATCGTTCCAAGCGTCATACAAGGTTTATTCAACGTATCGCCAAAGACTGATATTCGGCTCGTGTCAGCGATGGTGGCGTTTGCTTTATTTGAGGCGGCCTATTATTCTGAGATCATCAGAGCCGGTATCCAGGCAGTACCACGCGGCCAGCTCGCCGCGGCGAACGCGCTTGGCATGCCATATCTGACGGCAATGCGGCTGATCATCTTACCTCAGGCCTTGCGTGCCACGGTTCCCCTGCTTCTCACGCAGGCGATTGTCTTGTTTCAGGACACGTCGCTTGTTTACGTCATCGGTCTTGACGATTTTTTTCGCACCGCCAACAACATCGCTGATCGAGACAGTACGACAGTCGAAATGCTGCTGTTTGCTGGCGCTGTCTATTTCCTGATTTCAATTCTCGCTTCCGCAGGGGTCAAGATTCTCCAAAGCACAAGGATTCGCCGGTCGGGCCGCAGTAATCGGGAGACGGCACAGCAGATTCCCGAGCAAGAGCACGTTGCTGTAAAGACTAGTTAGCGCCACGCCGCATCTAATCGAAACATCAAAGAATATATTGCGCCAATTGGCTACATCCCACACGATCACTACAAACTCTTCTTGCCATCATGAAACTGCCCATCATCTCTCTCATTCTGTGTGCGTCGATCTGTACATCTCCTGCATTTGCGCAGGCATCTGGTACGCTGGACAAGATCAAGAAAGACGGAGTCGTTACGCTCGGTGTTCGTGAGTCGGCTATTCCGTTCTCCTATTACGACGACAATCAACACATAATTGGCTATTCCGCGGATCTTTGCGGCATGGTGGTAGCTGCGATAAAACAGAAGCTCAACATGCCCAATCTGACGGTGAAGGAGATTCCCACGACTCCCCAGAACCGCCTTCCGCTCATCATCAACGGAACAGTTGATCTGGAGTGCGGCTCCACGACCAATAACCTCGCGCGAGAAAAACAAGTTGCATTTTCCGATACGACATTTGTCATCGCCACACGATTGCTGGTCAAGAAAAACTCTGGCATCAAGGATTTTCCTGATCTTTCCGGGAAAAATGTCGTAACGACCGCGGGCACAACTCCGGAGCAGATTCTCCGAGAGATGAATCACAAGAATGATATGCACATGAACATCATCAGCGCAAAGGACCATGCGGAATCCTGGTTGACGTTGAAGGGTGGTCGAGCATCGGGATTCTTTATTGACGATGCCCTCCTCTACGGGCAGCTCGCAAAGGCTTCAGATCGCAGTGAATACGAGATCGTTGGAAAACCACAGTCCTTCGAGGCCTACGCACTCGTCATGCGCAAGGATGACCCTCAGTTTCGCGCACTGGTCAACGACACTCTGCAGCAGGCCATGAAGTCGGGTAAGACGAATGAGCTATACACCAAGTGGTTCATGTCACCTATCCCGCCGAAAGGAATTAATCTGAATTTCCCGCTGAGTGACGCACTCAAAGAGGCGTATACACATCCGAACGACAAACCATTTCAGTAAAACGATATGAAGCAAATCCAGCCGTCGGAACGGCTGCCTTTTTTGGCAAGTATAACCACGATCCGCGCCATTGTTTAAGGAACGAATAGATGTCAACACCCCTGTCCGTACACACTGTCGAGACACATGCCGAAGGGATGCCCATGCGAGTGGTAGTCGCCGGCACACCGGAGGTCAGAGGCGAATCCATGATCGAGCGGAAAGCGTGGCTCGAGGAAAACCTGAACGATATTCGCGAGTTGCTCATGAATGAGCCTCGCGGACATGCAGCCATGGTCGGATCTATACTCATGCCACCGACACGGGCCGACGCAGACTTCGGCGTCGTCTACATGAGTGCCGGCGGATTCTGGGCCATGTGTGGCCACGGTACTATTGGTGTAGCGACGGCAATCGTCAATCGCGGCATGGTAAAAATCACGGAACCCTACACCGAGGTTCGGCTTGATACGCCGGCTGGACTCATTGCCACCAAGGTTCGCGTACAGGATAAGAGAGCCATCAGCGTGACATTCACCAACGTGCCGTCGTACGTGCTTGCGCACGACAGCATCGTGAATACCCCTGGTTTTGGCTCCATCCCTGTCAGTGTGGTGTACGGAGGTAATCTGTATGCCATCGTGAACGCGAGCCACTTTGGGGTGAAACTCGAACCCAACAAGATTGAAGATCTTACGAATCTTGGTATGGCTGTTATCAAGGCTTCGAAAGAACAGTTGTCCGTTCGCTACCCTGCTGGTGCTAACATCGGGCCGCTTCGCTCAATGATTTTTATGGAGGAAGCAACTGCTGATAAGCCAGCAAAGAATCTGATGGTGAAAGAACCTCGATACTTCGACCGCTCGCCTTGCGGAACCGGCACGTCCGCGCGTATGGCGTTGGCATACCATACCGGAGAACTCGCGCTCAACGAACCGTTCGTTCACGAGTCCATCATTGGAACGCAGTTCGTTGGACAGTTGACTGGCGTGACCGAGGTCGGAGGAATCACCGCCGTCATACCGCAAATCACGGGCAGAGCCTGGATAACAGGTACTTCGGAGTTCACGCTTGATCCGAGCGACGTGTTTCCAACAGGCTTTAAGTTCGTTGACCCGAGTTCGTGCTGACATTGGGTGCACTGCGATTTGACCACGCAAATAGCGAGCGCTTCTGTCCAGGAGCGCTCGCTTCGTGCGATGCAGATGTCGTTAAGACTAACGAGCAGCGACCGCCTGAATCTCAACCAGCAAATTTGGCTCCGCCAGCCCGGCGACGATTACCATTGTCGTAGCAGCGGCATGACCGGCAAAGCGCTTCTCGCGCTCCTTTCGATAGAACGGTACGAGATCCGGCCGGGTAATAAATCCATCGACCTTGACCAGATCCTTCACAGTCATACCCGCATCTGCCAGAACCGCTACCAGATTGTCCCATGCAAGTTCGATCTGCTTCTCGGGGTCATCCGGCACCACTCCGTCGGTCGTGACACCTACTTGCCCAGAAACGTAGAGCCAACGTGCATCGCCCTGTGCCGAGGCGCCATGGCTATAGCAAGAAAAAGGCGGTGCGATACCCGCTGGATTATGCAACTTGATAGTCATGTTTCAGCTCCGTGATTTCGAGGTTTCCTGACGCAAGACGCCAGATGGAAGTCCGTTCGTTCATTCCACCGGGATACAGCGTGAACACGGTAGATTGTATCTACTATAGAAGAATTGTCAACGGACTTTCAAGCCACGTCTTCAATCATGCAAGCGGGTTGGCCGGTACAAAGCGATACAAGCCGATACGACCAACACGGTGGACGGGGACGCGCCTCCATAAAAGTCGTTCCGCGCCCTTCTTTCAATGCGTCAACTCACCGCCTTCTTCGCGTGGCGACCCCGAAGCCACTCGAGTGTGAGTAGCAAGCCTGTTGAAAAGCAGATCAGGATCGTAGCAAGCGCTGCGATCGTGGGGCTGATGTTTTCGCGGATTCCGGTGAACATCTGACGGGGCAACGTGGTCTGGTCAGCGCCGGCGAGAAAAAGTGTCACGACCACTTCGTCGAATGACGTCGCGAATGCGAACAGCGCGCCAGACATTACACCGGGAGCTATAACCGGAAGCGTCACGCGGAAAAAAGTCTTCACCGGATTTGCGCCGAGTGACAAGCTAGCTCGAACCAGATTCTGATTGAAGCCTTGCAGGGTTGCCACTACCGTCGTAACCACAAACGGCACGCCAAGCGCCGCGTGCGCGGCAATTAACCCTGTGTAGGTGTTTGCAAGCCCTAGTGGCGCAAAAAACAGATACATCCCAACGCCAACCACAACAACTGGCACGATCATCGGTGAAAGCAACACCGCCATCA
This sequence comes from Burkholderia sp. OK233, assembly GCF_900230185.1. Lineage (GTDB taxonomy): Bacteria > Pseudomonadota > Gammaproteobacteria > Burkholderiales > Burkholderiaceae > Paraburkholderia. The sequence continues at coordinate 3,628,063 of NZ_OCSR01000002.1, read as the reverse complement.
ACAGCCCTTTCAATGGGAAATCCGCTTTATTGAGGCCGATCGCTGCAAGCGTACCGAGCACTGTTGCGACGAAAGTCGCTGACGGCGCGACAATGAAACTGTTTTTCGCCGCCATCCGCCAGCTATCTGACGAAATCAAGTGCTCATACCATCGCGTCGAGAAACCAGGTATCGGATATACGAGGAACGTGCTAGATGAGAATGAAAGCGGTACAATCGCGAGAATGGGCAGAATGAGATACAGCAATGTCAATAGCACTAATAGTCTCAGCGAAACGTACCACGCACGCTCAACCAACGACATGTGTGGCGCAAACAGTAGACTCGTCGATTTCATGTTCTCGTCCTTACTTCGCTTCGATGCCCAACTCAGCCGAGACTGAGGTTAGAGCGAGTGAAATGCCCATACACTGCGTATAACACCAACGTCGCCGCAAGCAGGAGCCCCCCTAAAGCGCAGGCCATGCCCCAGTTGATGGTTACATTGGTGTAGTACGCAACGTAATAGCTAACCATCTGATCATCCGGCCCACCGAGCAACGCAGGCGTGATGTAGTAGCCGATGGCGAGAATGAATACGAGCAGCGCTCCCGCCGCGATTCCGGCATACGTTTGAGGCACGTACACTCGCCAGAATGCCGCAAAAGGATGACTTCCAAGCGAAACGGCTGCGCGCTGGTAAGTGGAAGGAATCGATTTCATTACACTATAGAGCGGCAAAATCATGAACGGAAGCAAGATGTGCGTCATCGAAATGTACACGCCAACGCGATTAAAGAGCAGCATTAAAGGATGCGAAATCAAACCACTGCCCATCAACGTGTGATTGATCAAGCCCTCTTGCTGTAGCAATACAATCCAGGCTGCCACGCGTACGAGTATGGAAGTCCAGAATGGGATCAATACCAGGATCATCACTAGATTCGCACGTCGCTCCGAAAGTTTTGATATCCAATACGCCAACGGATAGCCAAGCAAAAGTGCGAATAATGTGACCGCCCCGCCAATCGAGAAAGTGCGCTTGAATACCGAAAGATAAATGGATTGATCTGGATCAGCGTGTACGACCCGACTGAACCCATCCTGCTTGTGATCTAACGCCGCAAGCAGATAGAACGGCGAGATCGTGCTTCCATTCTTGGCAATAGCCTGCCAATACTCGGGCTCCTTCCAACGTTCATCGAGTTCGACGAGCTTGTCACGCGTCTGTGTAGCAGTCAGCGTCTGACTTCCGTCGTTCTCGAGCGGCATGGCGTGGGCGGTCTTGGCAATCAGCGAGCGGTAGCCAGAAATCTCGAGATTCAGGCGCCTTGCGACTGCCCCCATCGCTTCGGACTGTGCCAGCTTGGTCATATCAGTTGCCAGCGCAACATACGCTCCGTTGTCCGGCGGTCCCTTCCTGTCCCAATTCGACAGAGCGGCGATTGTTTTGGGCAGCGCCGTAGCGACTTCCGGATTCTTCACCGCGCGGGTGAGAAGCGTACCAATCGGGACCACAAATATCAGAAACAGGAAGATCGCCAAGGGCGCAATGAGTAAAAGCGCCATTGTGCGTTTGCGAGCTTCTGCAGCCTTCAGTTCACGTTTGAGCGCGGCGGTCGATTGCATCGGTGACGAAGGGGCGATAGATATCGTATTCAACAGATGTCTCCAGCCAGAATAATGCCCGCGGATCACCGCACGACTCAAATAGATCGTGCGGCTGATAGTTTCGGGCGTGATAACTACTTCGATGCCCAGGCAGTGAACCGCTGCTCCAACTCTTCGCCATGGTCCGTCCAGAACTGGATATCTTGCCGCAGAGCATTCTGCGAATTTCCCGGCGAATTCGGCAAATTAGCGAGGGTCGTGGTATTAAGTGATTTGATTGCCGACAGGTTCGCTGGACCATATGCGATTCGCTGCGTGAAAGCTTGCTGAGGCTGCTGTGTCAGGGTGTAAGCAATAAATTGCTCAGCGAGTGCCTTGTTCGGTGACCCCTTCGGGATCGCCCAATAATCCAGGTCCTGAATACTTCCGTTCCACATAATCTTGAGATTTTGCCCCTCTTTCCGCGCCGCATCGATGCGCCCATTGAAGACGGTAGACATGACGACGTCGCCCGCAACCAGGAACTGCGGGGGCTGTGCGCCAGCCTCCCACCACTGGATATTCGGTTTTAGCTCATCCAGCTTTTTGAATGCGCGGTCCTGCCCGGCCTTGGTGCCAAGCACCTTGTATACGTCTTTCGGAGCGACACCATCCGCCATCAAGGCGATCTCCAGATTGAAGCGCGCGCCCTTGCGCATCCCCCGTTTGCCCGGATATTTCTTCACGTCCCAGAAGTCGGCCCAACTTGTGGGCGCAGTCTTCAGTTTGTCGGCGTTATAGGCATTTGCCATCGCCCATACTACAAACCCGACTCCGCAGGCTTGCGATGCTCCCGGTACCAAATCGGGCTTCTTCGCGATCTTCGACCAATCGAGTTGTTCAAACAGACCATCATCGCAGCCACGATTCAACTCACCCGACTCAAGTTCGACGACATCCCAGTTCACGGCCTTCGCTTCCACCATGGCTTTTACCTTGGCAGTCTCGCCGTTGTATTCGACGACGGTGATCTTGTTTCCGGTTGCTTTCTCAAATGGTTCATAGAAAGACGGTTTCTGAACCTGCCCCCAAGCTCCGCCGAAGTTGACGACTGTCAGCTCAGCCGAGGATGCGTATGTACTGACGATTGCCAAGGTCAGCGCAATTCCAATATGACGCGCGGTAACTGCTGCTTTCGTAAGCATGGTTTCTTCTCCTGGTGATGAAGACGACTTCTATCCGAACACCTGCCCAAACAAAGCTAACGTTCACTAAGCAAAAACTCGCAGATGCTCCGGGGAAAACGCCAACGTCACCGGTACTCCGGGAGAAAATCGCTCAATCGCCTCAGTTCCAAGTGGAACCTTGACGAAACATTCGTCTTGCCCGTGAAAGGCACAACGCATTCGCACGTGATCGCCGAAGTAAATGACACTTCGGGCCTCGCCAACCAATGCATTCGCCGTCGAGCTTTTTGCGCTCCCCTCGCCGTATGCGACGTCTATGCGTTCTGGTCGAATACAGGCAACGGCCGAGGCTCCCGAGGCTGCATTCCCAACGTTGCGTCCGACAAGCCGTGCGCCGTTCTCAAGACGGAGTTCACAAAACTCTCCGCCCACGGATTCGATGGTTCCGCGCAAGCGATTGCTGTCGCCAATAAAGTTCGCTACAAATTCGTTACATGGCGACTCGTATAACCGGTCAACGGTATCGAGTTGTTGCACAATTCCTTTGTCGAACACAGCGACACGATCGGACATCGTGAGCGCCTCATTCTGATCGTGTGTGACATACACGAAAGTAAGGCCGAGCTTTTCATGTAGCGATTTCAATTCGTATTGCATGTGCTCTCGAAGTTGCTTGTCGAGTGCGCCAAGGGGTTCGTCCATGAGCACCAGTTTCGGCTTGGATACAAGTGCCCGTGCAAGTGCGATGCGCTGTTGCTGGCCGCCCGACAGTTGTGCGGGATATCGCTTGGCGAAGCTTTCCATGCGCACCATCCTCAGCGCCTCGTCAACACGTGCGGCGCGCTCGCCTGCCGCTACACTGCGAACGCTGAGCGGATATCCGACGTTCTGCTCTACCGTCATATGGGGAAATAGAGCATAGTTCTGAAAGACCATGCCGATATCACGTTTGTGCGGTGGAACATTGTTTAGAAGCTTTCCGTCGAGGCGAATCTCTCCACCCGTCGGAAACTCAAAACCTGCGAGCATCATCAGGCAAGTCGTCTTGCCGGAGCCCGAGGGCCCCAAAAGACTCAAAAATTCTCCGCGATAGATGTCTAGATCCAGCGACTTAACGACAAGCGTTTCGCCGTCGTACGTTTTTCTCACGCCTCGAAAATTGACAATCACGTCATCAGTTTTCTGCACCGCAACCTCCATTTCACGCGACAGGGATGATCGAAACGACGAGTCATCTGCGAACACAATCAGCAGGTTCAATCTGGTTCGAAGCAAAGCTCAGATCGCACACCACACTGCTCAGACAGGCCATCACGGATTACCCGCGAATCTCAATCACACCAGGATTGGACATATCACTCGCAGCGTTAGCCGGCGTTCGACAGGTTTCGCTCTGCAACAAGGTCAACTGCATGCTTCACGACGCTGACGATCTCATCCACGTCGTCGCGGGTCATCACGAGCGGAGGTGCAAAGCCAAGAATGTCTCCGTGCGGCATCGCACGCGCGATGAGGCCTTGTTGCAGTGCGGCAGCAGCGACCTGAGGTCCAATCTTCAATGAGGCATCGAAAGGAGTGCGCGCTTCTTTGTCCGCCATGAACTCGAGCGCAGCCAGCATGCCCGTGCTACGCACCTCACCCACGAGTGGATGGTTGTCGAATTCTTCGTGCAGCCTGCTTCCGAGATAAGAGCCGACCTGTGCTGCGTTCTCCACGAGTTTCTCGCGATCGATAATTTCCAGGTTGGCCAACGCCGCGGCAGCACATACCGGATGCCCCGAATACGTCCAGCCGTGCCCCATCGGCCCGTGCTCCTGAGAACCTCGCGCGATAACGTCCCAAACCTTCTCGCCGACTATCACGCCCGAAAGGGGTGCGTATGCGCTCGTTAGACCCTTTGCTACCGTGATGAGATCGGGTTCGATACCGTAATACTGGGCGCCCATCTTTGTCCCGAGTCGGCCGAAACCGCAGACCACTTCGTCGCAGATCAGCAAGATGTCGTGCTTCTTGAGAACCTCCTGGATAGCGGGCCAATACCCAGTCGGAGGCGGGACGATACCGCCCGTACCCATGACTGGTTCGCCAATAAAGGCTGCGATCGTATCGGCGCCCTCTTGAGCAATCATCTTTTCAAGTTCACTGACGCAATAAGCGACGAATTCTGTTTCGCTCATTCCGATAGGCGCCTTGCGATACCAGTGGGGACAAACGGTGTGTTTCACGCGATCGAGCGGGAGATCGAAATTCTCGTGGAAGCTAGGCAGGCCTGTCAGGCTGCCGGTTACAATTCCGGAACCGTGATAGCCGCGCTCACGTGAAATAATCTTCTTCTTGTTTGGGCGCCCCAAAACGTTGTTGTAGTACCAGACGATTTTTACCTGCGTTTCGTTCGCATCTGAACCGGACATGCCGTAGTACACCTTCTTCATTCCGGCCGGCGCCCACTCGATGATCCGCGAGGAAAGCTCAATAATCGCGTCAGACGAATGACCCACATAGGTGTGGTAATAGGCGAGCTTCTTCGCTTGCTCGTACATTGCATCAGCGACCTCGCCACGACCATAGCCAATGTTGACGCAGTACAACCCCGCGAACGCGTCAATATACTGTCTGCCCTCATGGTCTTCGATTCGGATCCCCTTGGCGCCGCGCACAATCTTCCCCGGCAATGCACCGTGTTCGTGATCGTGAGCGTGGGTAGACGGATGCATAAAGTGTGCGCGGTCCTGCTCGAACAGAGCATCAAGCGGTTGATTCATGTCTTCTCCTGGTCATTTGCTAGCCACGCATCGCCGCGAATGGAAGATAGGGATAGCCATTGATGAATAGTTCGCTCATACACTGCCGCTTGACACGGCAACCGATGAGCATCAAGTCTGTCGTGACACACAGGAAAGCGGACATGCTTTCTACCCATCTCGGTACGGCCGGTGGATAACTGCGCAATGTCTCAACAGAGCGGAAAATTTAGGTTTCCTGAAAGACGTTTGTGAAAAACGACAAATATCTCGCCCGAGTCTCCTACGAATGCTCGCTATCCATCGCCTTCAAACGCTTTCAGCGTTCACGTCGAAGCGACGAGGTGCATCGACCTGTAGTCGAAGCACCCGGAACACAACATAGCACGACACAATTAAGAAATTATCTTCTTTCGTAGAAATTCGCAACTCAGGGTTTGTGCGCATCGTTCAATTTGAACGATCGTTCGCGTCTCTTGTGTATTGCTGGATCCGTTCGCCAGACCGGTCAGACATGTCGGCGGATCACGGAGTCAGACCGACGTAGCCGGATCGCTCTGCGTTTTTGTGAATTTGGAATCGGGGTACAGCGGGCGGCGCCTACGTGCCGCGCTGTAGGAGGAGATGGCTAGCTTCGCTCGAACTCTTGATAGCGCCATCGCTGCGAAAAGAGCAAAACTGCGGGGCAATGCAGGCGTCGGAGCGTGCGGTGCCTGCTATACATCCGAGGTCATCTTGCCCGCACGCGGCAGCGCCGCCGCGTGCGCCTGTTGCCATGATGTGAGCCCGGACGCAAACGCCCGCCCAGCTCGATGCTCCGTTGGGCACTCAAGCAGTTTTCTTACATTTGTGGCGCAACCATACATCAAGCCGACTGATCCTGACGTCGGGCACGTCTGGAAGCGTCCGCTCGAGTGCTACGAAGCGATTTGTACGATTACTTCGATTTCGACTGTCATATTGCTAGGTAAAGAAGCCATGCCGACTGCCGATCGGGCATGACGTCCCACTTCGTCAAAGACGTTCACGAGCAAATCCGAGCAGCCATTGATCACTTTTGGATGCGCCGTAAAATCAGGTGCCGCGTTGACCATCCCAAACACTTTAATGAATGCCTTGATCCGACTCAATTCTCCGACTGCGGATTTCAGCGTAGCGAGGATATTTAATGCAGTCAGTTGCGCGTCGGCGTAGGCACCGGGGATTTGATCGTCGCTCGATATTTTTCCAGTTCGATAGGTGTCGTCCGGAAGTCTTGGTCCGTGCCCGGCAAGAAATAGCAGATCGCCCGCCTGTCGGTATGGAATATAGCTAAATCGCGGAGGAAGCGCCGGCGGCAGTTCAAAGCCCAAAGCGACAAGTTTTTCTTCCGGTGACATATTGACTTCTCCTACGGCCATGGGCCAGTTACGGTGGTAATGCTAGCCTGAGACTGGGACTGTGATCGAACCCTGAAGATAGATCTTGCACTCACCGACAAGTCGTACGCGGTCATTGTGAATGGAGCAATGCATTTCACCGCCTCTGTCCGATAGCTGCCGGGCATGCAACTGCGTTTTGCCGAGACGTTGGCCCCAGAATGGAGCAAGCGTGCAATGCGAAGTACCGGTCACTGGATCCTCGGGCACGCCTTTCGCCGGTGCGAAATATCGGGAAACAAAATCACAATTGCTACCCTTTGCTGTGGCGATCAAGCCAGGGAGTTCCAGTGCCGACGCCAGGTCGAAGTTCACCTGCACTGCTTCAACCGCTGCCTGATTGTCTAGAACGCACACGTAACGATCGACGCTTTCCCATACCTCGCGCACCTCGCAACCTAACACTCGCTCAAGGTGCGTGCTCGAAACACGAGTTGGTAAGGTTGGGCGAGACGGAAACTCGAGAACATAGCAGCCTTCGTCGACCCGAACTCGAAGAATCCCGCTCGCACTCACTACGTCAGTTGTCGCTCCGGTCTCAACTTGTCCGAGGATTTCGTGCAAAACCGCAAAGGTCGCAAGGGTTGCATGCCCACAGAGGGGAACCTCGCAACGTGGAGTGAACCAACGCAGAGGGACAGGATGTTCTCCCAGACGAACGAAAGCCGTCTCAGAGAGGTTGTTTTCCGCAGCGATAGCTTGCATCAGTTTGTCGGGCAGCCAAGGGCCTGATAGAGCGACCACGGCGGCCGGGTTTCCCCCGAACACTGTCGAAGAAAACGCGTCGACATGCCAGATCGGCAGTGTGATCTCACTGTTCATTTATCGCATGTCCCTTTTGTCACCGCAGCGCTGCGTCGAAGTCTTTCGCACTCGGTATTTTTGACTCTATCGAAGCGATAATCGTTGTGAGGTGCGCGCCGTCGATCTTTCCACTCGCCAAGGTACGCACCTTCTCAATTAGCTGCTTGTCCGTGAACGGGCGCCCGGGATCTCCATCAGCTGTCTCGCGCCACTCGTAGAACACTGCCCCGTCACGCGTGGCGATGCTGACTTCGGTCGGAGTCGATACAGGATAGTGGTCGTCCAACGTTGGATCATGCATCAACACAACTCGCTCTGCCAGAGCGAAAATGCGCTCGTCCAATAAAGAGTCATTCGAGAGAGGCAGCAGTGCGTCCGAGCCACCAAGAACGGCAACAGCAATGGCAAAGGGCAGACTATATTGTGCAGACTCAAATGATGCAGGACGAGTCTCGTTTGGCAGCTCGATCGCCGTTCGGAACGTACGAACTGTAACGCGCGCGATGTCGTTCACAGTGAGGCGTTCGCGTTCGACGATAGCCAGTGCCGCGTCTATTGGAGCGTGAGCGAGTCGGCAGCATGTGTAGCGCTTGAAGTATGTTCGTTTGAAGGCGAAGGTAGTCGCCGGGAAATCCGCGAGCGTGGCAACGTCGTAGATTCCTACGCTCTCGATGGCATCCGGATCTCCTCGATAGCCTTTTTGCGCAAGCAGTGCTGCCGTCACACCCGACAGCATCCCAAACGGTACCGCCTCTTTGATGTGACCGGTCATTGCAGACCGAGATCCCGCCGGCGCAACGAGCGGCGCGGTGTGAGCCGCAAGAGATATCGCATTCGACAACTCGCTCTGATCGAGTCCAAGGCAAACCCCAGCAGCCACAGCCGCACCTACTCCTGCCCATCTCCCAGACGCGGAAAACGGTTTAGACTCCGCCGCGCCAAGTCTGGCTCCAATCTCACAACCCGCGAGAATCGCATGTGCGAATACCTCGGCCGACACGTCTCGTATTGCGCCGAACGCTGTTGCCGCGGGTATGACGGCAGCACCGAGATGACCTCGCGCAGCACGGTTTCCATCGTCAATATCCAAAGATGACATCACGCTCGAATTAACAAACGCCGCAGCGGTCGGTGTCACGGTCTCTGCCTGGAAAAACCACGGCGACAAGTCGCCCTTACCGAGACCGATTCTGGCAAATTCCATCGCGATTTTAGCGACCGGTGAGTCGTACCCCGCAATCGCGGATCCGATCGCATCAATCAAGGATTGCCGGATAAGCATCTGATTTGCGCCGTATGACACTTCCGATTGCAACTTAAAGGCGAGCGAAGCCAGACTATCCGCTATTGCTTCGTGCATGATTTTACCGGTTGCACTACTTCGAAGACGGGGTTCAGTGACTGCGGATGTCGGCGACAAACTTCTGGGCCCGGGGATGGCTCGGCGCTCTAAAAAAGTCCGCAGGATCGGCCCGTTCCAGCACTTCTCCTTCAGCAATGAACCACACCTTATCCGCTACTTCGCGAGCAAACCCCATCTCGTGCGTCACACACATCATTGTCATGCCATCGTTCGCCAACTCCTTCATGACCTGCAGCACTTCGCCCACCATCTCAGGATCGAGAGCGCTGGTCGGCTCATCGAAAAGCATGACAGGGGGATCCATCGCCAGTGCTCTCGCGATAGCCACACGTTGCTGTTGCCCACCTGACAGATGCGTTGGATACGCATCGGCCTTGTGCCTTAGACCGACTTTTTCCAACAGCTGTGTCGCTCGTTCGTTCGCCTCGGCTTTCGAAATGCCTCTCACGTTCACGGGCGCAAGAGCGACATTCTCCTTGACGCTGAGATGTGGAAAGAGGTTGAACTGCTGAAACACGAAACCAATTCCACTTCGAAGACGGTTGACAGACACTTTTCTGTCGTTCACGTCCACGTCATCCACGGTGATATGCCCTTTCTCAATCGGCTCAAGACGATTGACAGTGCGAATCAGCGTTGACTTTCCCGATCCAGACGGACCACAGATCACCACGACTTGACCACGTTCAACACGTTCATTCACGTTGTTGAGAACGTGATGCTGACCGTACCATTTATTGACGTTAACGAATTCGATCATGACGATACCTGTGCGAGTGAAGACTTACCGCCAATCAGTCTGCCCAGACCGCCTGCACGCTTACGCAGCACACGACGTTCGACGAGGCGTGCCAGACGGCTCAAGGAATAGCACAACAGGAAATAGCAAGCTGCGAGAATGAGATACACCTGGAACGGCTGGGTAAGCAATTGAGCGTTGATGCTGTTCGCCGAGAAAGTCAACTCATGTGCTCCGATAATGTACGCAAGCGATGTGTTTTTTACGATCAGCACGAATTGATTCATCATGCTCGGCAGGCAGTTGAACAGGGCTTGCGGGAGAATGACTTTGAAGAGCGTTGCCCAGTAACTCATGCCGAGTGAACGTGCGGCCTCCGTTTGCCCTTTTGGCAGCGCGTTGAGCGCCGCACGAATGGCCTCGCCGAGATATGCGCCCTCGTAGATCACCAGTGCGCATATCACAGTCGAAGCTGCCGAGGTCGTCACCCCTGTGACAAGAGGCAACACAAAATAAGCCCAGAAAATTATCAACAGAAGGGGAATACCTCGTACCAACGTTACATAGACCGACGACGCGCGCCTGATCGCTCGTACTGGGCTAGTCCGGGCAACCGCGACTATCACCGCTACGGGAAACGCAACCACGAGTGCGATCAATGACATTGCCAGAGTCAGTGCGATGCCCCCAAGCGGCCCATCCGGATATTGACCTACAAGAAGCAGGAGGCCATATTGCGAAAGAATGTCAATCATGGCGGTCTACCTTTGTCGCGCGATCTGAACGGGACGCTGCAGCCGGCTACCAACAAACATCAGCGTCAGCGTGCACACGAGATAGATCAACGTTGGCGTCAGATATGCAGCAAAAGTCGCGTATGTCTCTCCGTCCAACTGCCGCGCAACATACATGAGATCGCCCACGCCGATGGCCATTGCGAGACTGGTAGTTTTCAAGAGGCTAAGCGCCTGATTTACAAGCGCCGGAGCGGCACTTTTAATGGCTTGCGGGACCATCACCAGCCGCATCGCTTTAAGAAAGTTCAAACCGAGCGCGCGTGCCGCTTCCATTTGCCCGGTCGAGACCGCTCGCATACCACTACGCAGATCTTCGGAGATATAAGCCGCCGCATTGAGTGAAAGTGCCACTACGGCGTAGAAGAACGCGCCAAGATGATTGCTGGCCCAAGCGTGCCACGACGACGGCAACACCTGCGATATGCCGAAATACCAGACGAAAATCTGGACGATACTAGGTACATTTCGATGATATTCGACGAATAAGCCTACCATCGCCGACGGAATCCGACCGGCCATACGCATTACCACAAGCAGCGCCCCCAGCGCATAACCAGCCATTGCTGAGATGATGAACAGTTCGAGAGATGTCAGCGTACCGCGCAGAAAGAGCAGTTGGACATCCGGTTCCGCGAGTACTGAAAAAATTTCGAGATTCACGATCATTGACTCCTTGCATGGGTGCTGCCCGATATTCGGGCAGCACCGTCTTTCCCGTTAGAAATCTGCAAGATGTACGATCTTCTTCTCTCGCTCGAGCTTGTACTCCGTCGACGGGCCGTACCACCGATCCCATATCGTCTGCATGCCGCCCGAACTCTCCAGCTGATCCAACGCAGCATTCACAGCCGAAAGGAGAGCCGGCTCGCCCTTTCTTACGCCAATACAGTCATGCTCCCAGAACACCGCTTCGCTTAGAAACTCCGTGGTTCCATTGGAGCGGTTTTTAAAGCCAATTGCGGCACTCTTGACCATGGCCATACCTTGTACCTTGTCCTGCTGAAGCGCGAGATAGGATGAAGGTCCGTCATCGAACGTCATAACTTCGGTGCTCTTCAATTTTTGACGCGCATACACTTCCGAGGTTGAACCACGATTTGCGCTGACCTTTTTACCCGCGAGACTCGTGAAGCTGGTAATGCCAGAGTCTTTCTTTACCAGCACCGAGACCGGCACGGAAATATAAGCTGACGAGAAGTCAACTTGCTTCGCTCGAACTGGCGTGTATGCGAGGGACGCCGTCATCAGATCCACCCGACCGGTCACAAGCGAGGGAATGCGCGCGTCCACTGAAACGGTCGTGAGTTCGAGCTTGACGCCGAGAGATTTTGCAACGGCAGCGCAGACATCGACGTCGAATCCAACCAGGCTGCGCGTCTTGGGGTCCTGGAAGCCGAGGGGGACGAGGTCACCGAGCACGCCGCAGATTAGTGACCCTCTCGCCTTGATGTCGGCAAGTTCGTCAGCGAACACTGTTGAACAGAATGACGAAGCCAGCACTGCTACGGCGAAAACAAACTTTTTCATGCTATGTCTCCGGTTTGATTACCTTATCCAATCATTCAAACGATGATTTACGGATCTACGCTGCTCATTGAACCTACCGCTTGTCGCCTTCCGCGAGGCGGCTGCAAACTCGCGTTCTACGCGTGAAACCGATAAGTTTCGATGAGACTGTCTTCCGCGTTTTCCCTGAGTTTCCGGTGCAACCGATCGAGAATCCGCGAAAGCTCCAAATGGTCTTGATGATCTAGCGAAGGGCCAGGCGCACGAACCTTGGCGGAGGCAATCAATCCTCGACGCTGAAAAATCTCTTTGCGGATCGCGAGACCAATTCCGGGTTGCTGTTCGTGCCGAACTAACGGCAAAAATAGGTCATACAGATCTTCGGCGGAATCAGTTTCGCCTTTTGCAAAGCGTCGGCAGACCTCCACTAGCATCTCGGGAAATGCAACGCCGGTATTTGCGCCATCAGCTCCTCGATGTAATTCTTGCGGAAGGTGAATTCCACTGTTTCCGACGAGAATGCTGACTCGCTCTCTTTCACCGTTGCCTTCCTGTACTCGTAGCGTGGTGATCTTTCTCAGTGACGACGCTTCCTCGTGTTTGACGACCTTGATACTCGGATGACGCTGGAGCAACTGCGACAGAACGCGGACGGACATGAAAACGCCGGTATTTTGCGGGTAGTCTTGCAAGACGAGGGGAACGTCGTCGCCGACTATTTTGATCATTCCTTCGAAGTAGCCCAGTATCTGATCGTCAGTCTTTAATCCTGTACCGGGAGCGACCATGATTGCGGACGCGCCTGCATCCATCACTTCGCTCGTGAATTGCCGAAGATTGTCGAATCCGACCTGGCCGGCGCCGACGATAATTTTCGCGCGCCCATTCGCACGTTCGAGTGCGCATCGAACAATCTGCATGCTTTCGGTTCCGGACAACTTGGACGCCTCGCCAAGAACGCCGAGATAGGTAATGCCTGGCACGCCGCAGGAAAGGAAAAAGTCAGTCAGCCGATCGAGACTGGCAAAGTCGACATTGCCATTGTCCGCAAACGGTGTGATGGCGATCGGGAAAACACCAGCAGCTTTAAAATCGAGAAGATTGTCGTACATGTTGGATTTGGACAGTGAGTACGCCGGCGTGGGCATTGGGTGGGATGTCTACAGCCTCGACCACGGCGCGGAAATCACCAGTTGGTTCTCCTGGCGCTGGATGTACTTACCTGAAGCCGTCATCTTTTTGTACTCGACCCAATCGGGATCTTTCTCCATCTGTGCGCGACGCCGTTGTCTGTCAGCAGCGTCTTCATAGCCCCACAGATGCACAACCTGATTCAGCTCGCCCACTTCTGAAATGAAATATCCCAATGGGTCGCCTACATGGCGCCGCTGGACAGGTAGTCCATGCCTCTCGTAGACCTCAAGGTATGCCTTCAGCATTCCCGGGACGATCGTGTAACGACGGATGTCTACAAGCATCTGGATACCTTTCCTTGAATTCATGAATTCATTCTGCTGCACGATCCGCTCGAGTACAATTGATTAATCTCGCTGAATTCACGAGAAAAATCGATGAATGACGGAAACCATGTGAAGCGCATCTCCATCCGGCACCTACGGGCTTTCGTTGCAGTGGCGGAGCATCGCAGTCTGACGCGGGCATCAGAAGCGCTTTTCGTGACGCAATCAGCGCTCAGCCTCACAATCCAGCATCTCGAGGCTGATCTCGGTCTGGCGATGTTCGATCGCACTACCCGGCGACTGGATCTGACCGACGCCGGGTATGAATTTTTGCCCACTGCCCGCCGCCTGCTGCAAGACTTCGACGGGTCCATCAGCGAGATGCGCGCATTGGGCAAGCGCGAGCGAGGACGGGTCGGCGTTGCCGCGGTGCCCTCGGTCATGGCGCTGCTTTTGTCAGAAGCATCGGCGGAATTCATCGACAAATTCCCCGGAATCGATCTCTATCTTCGCGAGGACAACTCCGAAGGCGTTCAGCAGCGCATACTGAGCGGCGATGTGGACTTCGGCATATGCAGCCCTTGGGAGCCCGATGCCCAGTTGTCCGTCGAGCCACTCTTCGAAGATACATACGGTGTGGTCACAGCTCCCGACCATCCTTTTGCGCGGCAGACAAAAGAAATCGCGTGGGATCAACTTGAGCACTATCGGATCATCGGTTTTAGCGCCGACCTGGGAATGCAGCACCAATTGAGTCAAACGCCCGGGCTGAGTCAACAGGTTCGAGAACCACGTTATCGTGTTTCCAACACGTCGACGATTGCGACCCTGTTGATTCGTGGCGAGGGAGTATCGGTCATGTCAGCTTTGGCAGCTCAACGAGCGCCGTTGGATAGCCTGATTTTTCGTCTACTTAAGGGGCCGACGCTTTCGCGAACGGTTGGGTTGCTTACACGGTCCGGCCGCTCGCTCTCCCCCGCTGCATCGGCGATGGTGGCAGAGTTACGGAAGGCACTTCCTGCATTGGATCGATTTCTGGGAGTAAGTGTGCCGAAGAACGAGAAAAACAAAAAGTAGCGGCAGAGATCTTCAAGGATGGCGAAGCATTCAGACAATATGGCACCCTCGCGGCAGGCCAACTAGAGCTTGCAACCGCCTCGATTCTCGCGGAGCGATCTGCGTCGGGTTCAAACGATGTACTCATTCCATCGGGGCAACGTTTTCGTTCCAAATATTCCCTTGACGCCTGGATTGTCACGCCCGCACAGTGACTCTCGTAACGCACAACTACGACAGTCAAATGAAGGGATGACATGCCACTACTTGCCAAGCGCCTCGACCTTATCCAACCATCACCGAGCATCAGTGCAATGAATCGCGCGAAAGCGCTTGCAGCCGCTGGCGAAGACATCTGCAACATGGCCGCCGGCGAACCGGACTTTCCGACGCCACCCCACATCGTCGAGGCCGCCGCGCAAGCCATGCGGGATGGCGCCACACGATACACTGCGACCGACGGTACGGCCGCGCTCAAAAGCGCCATAGCCGCAAAGTTTGAGCGTGAAAACCGCCTTAAAGTAACGACCGCCAACATCTCCGTCGCGAGCGGCGCCAAGCAGATCATCTACAACGCGTTCACTAGCACGATTGATGAAGGAGACGAAGTTATCGTTCCCGCGCCATACTGGGTTTCATATCCGGATATCGTGAAGCTGAATGGCGGTGTGCCGGTCTTTGTGACTGCGCCAGCGGCACAGCGCTTCAAGATGACGCCGCAGCAATTAGCCGAGGCGTTGACGCCACGGACCAAATGGCTGGTACTCAACTCGCCGAACAATCCCAGCGGGGCAATTTACAACGAAGATGAACTGCGCGGGTTTGCTGATGTACTTCGTGACCACCCTCAAGTGCTCGTGATGACGGATGATATCTACGAGCATCTCATTTACGATGGCTTGACTCACTCGACATTCGCGCACGTCAATCCTGATTTCGCCAATCGTACGCTGACGATCAACGGTGTTTCAAAAACGTATGCCATGACGGGTTTCCGCATCGGCTATGCCTCCGGGCCGCTCGAACTGATCAAGGCGATGGAGAAGCTTCAGTCGCAAAGCACCAGCAATCCTGCTGCGGTTAGTCAGGCGGCCGCGGTTGCTGCGCTGAATGGTCCGCTATCGTTCTTCGCCGAATGGCGCGACGCGTACCGGATGCGTCGTGATCGGCTGGTCGAGTTGCTGCACGGGAACGCGGGACTTGATTGCCCTACGCCCGACGGCGCGTTCTATGTCTATGTCTCCTGTGCCGCCCAGATTGGGAAGACCACGCCTGGCGGAAAGCTGATCAATACCGATAGCGACTTCGTCATGTATCTGCTCGACGAATTCAAGGTAGCGACAGTTCAGGGGGCTGCGTATGGCGTCTCGCCCGCCTTCAGAATTTCCTTCGCAACCTCAATGGATGTGATAGAAGAGGCGTGCCGCAGAATTATTCAGGCATGCGAGGCACTCCGACAGGATTGAGATCACCAACGCAGTGCACCTCTTACGAGCGTCTCTCTGTCCATGGGTTTGAGTAGCCAGTCCATCCGAAACGGGCGGCGTGCCGCCCGTTTCGATTGCTGCGCGTGCATGGAGGCAAATGCGGATTGCACGCTCGATGCTCCGAGCGGCTTCTACTTGACGCTTGGCAGACGCATCACGAAGGGTGAAGGCACGCCACGCTTCGTATTCAGGAATACGCTTTTCGCTTCCAGGTACTCCCGAATCGCCTCCTTGCCATTTTCGCGCCCGATACCGGAGTTTTTGAATCCGCCGAAAGGAGCAAGATAGCTCACGACACGGTATGCATTTACCCAAACAGTTCCTGCTCTCAAACGCGCGGGTAGATTGATCGCGCGGTCAAGATTTTGCGTCCAGACGCCCGCTGCGAGCCCATAGAGAGTGTCATTCGCTATTTCGACGGCTTCGTCGTCGGTTTTGAAGGGAATGATCGACAAGACAGGTCCGAAGACTTCCTCCTGAGCGATACGCATGCGGTTATTGACGCCCGTGAAAATGGTGGGCTTGACGAACAGCCCTCGATCGAGATCAGTCCCCGTAGCTCGCTCGCCACCAAGTACGCAGCGTGCGCCCTCGCTCCTGGCAATAGCGATGTAGTCCAGGATCTTTTGAAACTGCGGCGGTGTCGCAATGGGACCAATGTCGGTGTCGCTGTCCATCGGATCGCCGAGCCTCGCGCTGCTCGCGAACGTAACCAGTTTCTCGACGAATGCATCGTGGATCGATTCGTGAACGAGCAAACGGGAGCCGGCCATGCAAGTCTGTCCCGCCGCCGCAAACACGCCGGCAACGGCGCCCTTCACGGCATCGTCCAGGTCTGCGTCCTCGAAAACGATGTTGGGCGACTTACCACCGAGCTCCAGCGAAACGCGTTTGAACGACTTCGCCGCTGCCTGATAGACAGCCCGGCCGCCCGCCTCTCCGCCTGTGAAGGCAATGCGCTCGACGAGCGGATGGTTGATCAGGGCTTCGCCCGTCTCCTTACCGACGCCGGTAATGACGTTGATGACGCCGCGCGGGAAACCAGCCTCGTCGAACAATTTTGCGAGATAAAGCATCGAGGCGGAAGAGTATTCCGACGGCTTCACTACGACAGTGTTACCCGCCGCGAGAGCTGGCGCGAGCTTCCACACTGTCAGAACGAGTGGCGAATTCCACGGAGAAATCGCTGCAACAACACCAACCGGCTCGTACCGGATGTAATGCATCACACCGGGACGCTCAGCGGGCGTCACCGCCCCCTCGACCTTATCAGCCAATCCGCCGTAGTAGTAAAACCACTCGGGGAGATAATGCATTTGGCCCAACATTTCAGCCAACAGCTTGCCGTTGTCGCGAACCTCGAGCTCTCCCAGCTTTTCAGCGTGCGCCGCAACAAGGTCGCCAAGCTTGTAGAGAAGTCGTCCGCGTTGGGTCGGCGACATTTCAGCCCACGGGCCCGAAGTGAATGCACGATGAGCGGCGCGCACAGCGGCATCGACGTCTTCCGAGGATGCGGCCGGCACGCGCGACCATACTTCACTCGTGAATGGATCGACGCTCTCAAAGTAAGCACCACCCGAAGCCGGGCGCCACTCTCCGTCGATGTAAAGGGAAAGCGTCTCCACCTCGCTACTACGCTGATACATAGACTACTCCAGGGAAAAAATCTTCGATAGAAGATGCAATGGACGAACAATGGCCGCATTCTTCGTTTGAAGAACGCTGCCTACCAAATATTCAGCGCGGCCTTTGCCGCGCGTTGGGGAAACTCAACTTCGCAGCTACTCGGACGCTCGCGAATCTCGACGGCCACCGAGGCTTGACAGTCATGGCCACCGGGCTTCTCCCATCGACCACCAGCACCTGCCTAGTGATGAAGCGATCCCTCTGATGCGCGAAATGCAGCCGCTACGGCTACGTCTCAAATTCACCCTGCCAATGTATCGAGACGGGCTTACCGCATGTTCTGATCATGTCTGCAAGGTGTCCTTAATCGCATACTGAACCACCGGCGTAGGTTAGTAGCCCGAGGCCTATGGCTTCCTTCGACGCCATACGCACGATCACTCGCCTGCCGCAAGCTCCAACTTCCCACGCCACTGACTGCCATGCCTGTGCTCAATAGAACGACGACCGGTCCTTCGAGCTTGCGCCCGCTGAGTGGTTCGGCGAGAGAAGGGATTCTCATCGATTTGTCTCCTCCGGACGCATAGTCGTGCCGCGCTTTCTGGCCCACCATCGATGATTTTCGCCCGCCTCACAAATTCTCTTATAGAAGAACTATTCTCCTTTAGTCCATCGACGTCCAATAAATTTCTTCTATCAGACTCTGGCACGAGCACTGCGTGTCATCGGAAGGCGAACGCGATGTCGATCAACGCATCAGCGTCAGTCATTGCCGACCAGGCGGCAATGCATTTAGCGTTACGTGATACTTTGGTCGTGGCACCACCAACTGCCTGGCATTCGATCCGCGACATATTGCCGGACTGGACAGTGTCAATGCCGCCGTAATTTCCCCAGAGAATGGGATTATTCATCCGTAAGCGATCGATAAACGACGCCCCTCGGTCATCAAACGTGTAAGAACGCTCTGATATCCTTCGCCTGTCATTCTGGCTGACCAGGGGTAGTGACATGCGTTGGATAGTGCCTCTTGTACTGGCGATCGTATGTACGTGTTCCGCGCTGGCTGATCCGGCCGCTTTTAACGCAGGGGTAATCCGGCTCACGGGGGTGAACGAAGCTGCCCCTTTCGACACGGTGATCTTTTACCCTACGCGTGAGCGTGAGGTTCCGTGGCAAGCGGGCCCGTTCACTGTTGAGGCGACGCGCGATGCTTCGCCTGTACCGGATGGCCGCTTCCCCGTTGTATTGATTTCACATGGACGAGGCGGCGGTCCCTTCAGCCACCGTGAATTGGCCACAACTCTGGCTCGCGCCGGATTTATCGTCGTCTTGCCGACGCACGTTGGGGACGCTTCAGGCTATCCCCGAGCGCCGTCCCAAGCCCAGATTCTGATTGATCGCCCCCGGCAGGCAGAGGCCGCGCTCAATGCAGTCCTCGCAGATCCACGGTTTTCCGCGAGCGCCGATGTCGGCCGAATTGGCATGATCGGATACTCGGCCGGTGGCTACACTGCGCTGATTCTGGCGGGAGCGAAACCCGACTTTGCGTATGCCAGTGCGTACTGCGCAGATCACGATGATCCGGGATCGTGTCCGCGTCCAGCAACCAGCAATAGTGCGCACGGCACCCAAGGTAAAGCGGCTGTACCCGCTGACCTGGTAGCCTGGCAACCGCCCGTTGATCGCCGCCTGAAGGCCTTGGTGCTGATGGATCCACTGGCGATGATGTTTGAGGCACCTGGCTTGTCCGCTGTGCGCGTACCGACGATGCTCTATCGACCGCAGGACGACAGCTATCTTGGTTCTGCGAGAAACTCTCTTGGCGTTGTGTCAGGCTTGCCCACACCGCCCGCAGTCCACATCGTGCCAGGCAACCACTTCGTTTTCATTGATCCTTGTCCGGCCTCGGTCGCAGCCAGTGTGGCACTGATCTGTCAGGATGCGCCCGGGATCGATCGTGTGGAGATTCATCGCCAGATCGACCGTGAGGTCGTGGACTTCCTACGCGCAAATCTATAAATCATCCAGGCTGAGCTGACATGCTCCAAGGAAGCAACGCGGCGTAGTCGTCGACGTTCTTTGCTAGAGGCAATTGCTGGAACAGCAAGGTGAGGTAACGGTACGGATCGATTCGACAGGCTTTGCAGGTTTCGACGAGAGAGTAAAGATTGGCGCTCGCAGCCGCGCCGTCGACAGTGTCCGCGAATAGCCAGCCGCGGCGCCCGATCACAAACGGGCGGATCGAATTCTCACAGGCATTGTTCGATATGGGCCAGTCGCCGTTCTCGACATAAAGGATCAGCTTCGGCCACTGCTCGCGCAGATAGGTCAGGGCCTTCCCGAGCAGGCTGTTGGGCACGACGCCGGGTGATTGTTCGAGCATCAGATCGTAAATGGCGTCGAGCACACGTGCGCTGTAGCGCCGTCGCAATCGCTGTCGCTGGTTGGCTTCCCATTTCGCAGTGCGTGCCTCAGCCGCGAACAACTTTCCGATCAGCTTGATGACCCGCGTGGCCAGCAGATCGCGCGAACGCGCAGCTTTGGGCACATTTTCTTCTGCCTTGACGAAGTAGCGCCGACAGTGAACCCAGCATCCAAGATGCACGAGCTGATATCGCTCGGCGATGCCGTTATAGGGTTCATAGCCATCGGTCATCAGGACCGCACCCTTGCGAATGCCCATGAACAGTTTATCGGCCAGCTGCGCGCCGCGTCCGGGCGTGTATGTGAAGCAGCGGACCGGATGTCCCGAATCTGTCATCTGCGACCAGAGGTAACTCTTCGTCTGGGGTTTGCTAGACAGCGTCAAGCAGCACGGCCGGTCAGCGACAACTATTTTGGCCGGCCAAGACAATTGTCGCCGCCCAAAAGCTGACATTCGCCGACATCCAGTCGCGAATTTCAGCAAAGCGAAGTGGAACGGCCGCACATTCCTAGTCGGCCACCGTCCGCAAAGGCCGAGTTGCGCGCGTAGCTCGTCCGTCAGGTAATTGAATAACGCAGCCGTTCCAAGGGCAGATTCGCCCGCTCGCTGAATGGCAGGTTGTGGCCGGGTGGTGGCTCCGGCATCAGCGTTGGCCGTTGAGAAAGTCAAACCAGTCGTGCGCGTAAGCGCAGCCATGATCAGGTATGCCCGAACCGGCCAGCGTCTGGTCGAAGAATGTCCTGGCAGGCTCGGGAATCTCATCCAGACGCACGTAACGGTAGCCCGCGTCGTTCATTCGAACCGCCACCTCCGGTTTCGCAGGCCTCGGTGGCAACTCTTCGCGCCCCTCGTTCAGTGCAGCGGCAAGACAACGCACAACCAGGTTCCACACACTGCTCGCCCATCTCGGATAGCTGCGCACAATAGCGCGCCCGCCTACCTCACCGAGCACCGCATCTTCCAGGGCTACCCGGTAATCCGCGAGCGCCCCGCCACTCACCCGCGCGATATCTGCTGTCGCGATGACACGCTTTCCGCTTTCCCGTCCACCGGGCAGCAACTCAATGGTGACTCGAAGCATCCGCTTCTCCTTCTGATGACCGTTTCATTCTGTGCAGTAGTCCTGCGGACGCACACCCGGTCGAGAGCTCGTACATGCAGCGCGAGCGATTCGCCAGGACAATATCTCGCTGGCGAATGCCGCCGCGCGTTCCATAGTCAGCGACGGCCCGAGCAGGTCATGCATACGGCGATCTGTGACAGCTGTCATCGACGGAAGGCCTGCCGCGCTGGCCACCACGATGGCGTCCAGCACCGCGATCTCAAACTCAAACTGTGCCGCTCGCGCGATCATGCCGGCAACGGTCTGGTGCGCGTGCGAGAGCGTGATGCCGTACGCGACGGCGACGTCGATCAGTGGCCAGCGACGCGTGCCGATGCCGTAGCGGTGCGCAAGCAGCTCGGCATCCCGACCAACTTTAGCTTCCAGTGGCTGCTCCGGCCTGACCAGGTTACGTCCACGGGTGGCCAGACATTCCGCGACGCGGCGGATTGCGGTTTCAAGCGTCTCAGCCTCTACAACCACACACCACCTGCCATCGCGAACCCCTGGATGCGCCGCCGGAGGCGCCAGCAGTTGATCCGGCGCAAGCAGGAGTGCACGCTCCTAGGCGCGAAGACGCGCCGCGGTAAGCGCCTTCGGAAACATCCCCTGCTCCCACTGCACCAGCGTGGGACTTGATACAGCACAGGCGCGCGCCATTTCCGCCACCGAAAGGCGTAGCTCCTCGCGCAGCCGCCTGGCGTGAGGGCCGATTTCCCTGCACTGGCCCGGGGGAATTCGCGCCTGGAGATCACTCAGTCCTTCCTGGGCCACTGCACTTCCGGCATTGAACCCGGGAACCGGCAACGGCTCTGTGTCTTGACTGAGCAGCCATCCTTGCGGTGCCTGCAGGGCTGTATCCAGTGCGTTCACCATAGCTGCCGCAATGGTGTTGGGCCACCTCCCCCTCTCCCAGTGCACCAGGGACGATTGCGCCACGCCCACCCTGGCCGCGAGTTCAGCCTGGGTCAATCCCAACGCCTTGCGACGCTCACACAGGCGCTGCGCGATCCGCCATCCGTCGGATCGTGGAATCCACTCACGGCCTCCGCTCATCCTGGTCTCCATCCTGGCACCTGCAATTTTTCATCGAAAGGATGTTTTCGTCCGAGCCGGAAGCCTGCTCTTCCAGCGGCCGACTCACGTCCGCTGGATTCAGCCCGCAAAAGCGAACGCATTAGCCCGCGCGTCATGCAGCGCGTGGTGTTCGCCGCCATGCCGGGCGAAGTATTCGGCGCGCCGTTCCCGGTCGCGACGGCCCGCGATATTCTCGACCCGCCAGCCGCGCGGCAGGGGGCCACCCAGCAGGAACCGGAACAGGTTCAGGTCCGTCTCGTAGTCGTAGCAGAGCACCGGCCCGGAGTCGCCGGGTATGCTGCCGAGCCATGCGCGCAGTGCCTCGCGCAGCCGGACAAACGGCATCGCGCGCCCCTCAAACTGGCCGAGTTGCGGCAGCACCACCTTGCGGACAAAGTCGCTGCAGCGTGCCTGATCGAAATCGGTCCGCTCGCCGTAGAACTCGTCCCCGTTCTCGCCCACAATCGCGAGGCTGACCAGCTGGCAATGCCGGAAGTCGGTGTATTCCGTGTCAATGAAATAGCGGCTATTCGAGCTACCTTGCTGCTCGGCCGGCAACGGCCAGAGCAACGCGCCGTGAAGGGATGTGTCCGTCATGTCCTGTTCTTCTTGCTTTTGCGGGCCCGCAGCGTGCAGCCCCGATCGCACCCCGTCCCGCATCACCCCTCGCGCCGGTGTCATCAAAGTCCGGCCACCCGATGCTGCTCAGGCTGCACTACCGTCTTCCGGCGGACCGTCTGCGGTTGCAGGCGCTTCCGGCTGTCCGCCGATCCCATCCCGGTGCAGGCGGAGGTTCCGCCGCAGCGGCCCGGCGAGTACGGTCACGTGCTCGGGAAACGGAATCGTGGCGGCCCCGGTAGCCTCGTCGCGGGTAGCGGGCGCGAAACGTCGCAGCCGCGCACGTAGCTGCGCGGGCGTCTTGTCGGGCGGCTGTGCCGGCGGTTTCCTGTGCCTGCTCATGTCATCTCCAGAGGATGCGCCCAGTAAGAGCGCGAACTCACGTTGGCCGCGATAAGGCGGATTATCACGGCCAGCCCTTTTCCCACCGGTGCATCGCGGCAAGCCGCGTCTGCAACTCCATGAGGACCGTCGGCGCGCTGATGCCCAGCACGGGATCAGTGCGCACCAGGTTACCCCGGCACACCGCCGGCCAGCCCGCATCATCATCGTCGAGCGCAAGCCACGCTTCGGGCTGACGCCGGCACACATCGCCCCAGACCTGCACGCCACGCGGGATCGACCGGAACCATACCGGGTCCATCCGGCCGTGGAAAGTCGCGCCGACCACCCGCCGGCGCAGCGCCGGCGGCAGACGGCACGCAACCTTGCGGACGCTGCGGAACACCAGAACCCAGCTCGTTGACAGCACGATGCGCAATTCGGGGTAGGGCTCGACGCAGCGCTCGAGTAGCGCCGCGTGTTCAAACACCACATGCCCTGGCGGGCTAGCGACATACGGTCCGGCGCCTGGACGACGCCATACGTCTTCCGGGTGAAGGACTCCATCGAGATCGAGATACAGCACGGAACCACCTTGCCAGCGCGGCAGCACGTCCATCGACTGCGAGGGCAAGCCCGGTCCCACGCCCCTATGCGCGTCCATTGCCAGCGCCGCTCAGCAACCGGCCGGGGTGCGCGGCGCTTTCGCCCGCCAGAGCCGCCTACCGCGCGCAGGCTGTGTCGCCAGGGCGTACGGCACCGAGAACGTTCGCCCCGCCATGGTCGTAAACCGGGTCACCGTGAGCAGTTGCCTGCCCTCGCCGCCATGTTCGTACTCGGTCGCCCCCACGCGGATCTCGCAGAGCGGATCAAGCGTCCACTGGTGAACCTCCCGTGCCTGCATTGTGCTCAGTACGGCCGCGTCGCGCAGAACGACATCCCCTCCGACGAACTGCTCAAGCGTCGCAGCGGTTGCAGGCAGATCCAGCATCACGATCGTCGGGACAGCCCGCGATCGCGCCTGCGATACCCGGAGAATCAGGACGTCCCGCGGAATCACTTGCTGGACCGACGACCACACACCTTTGCCTGGCAAACCGCCGAAAGGCACTTCAGAGCGAGGCACACGGTTAATTTCACTCGTCACAAACATGCAGCCACTACCTCAGACACTTACATTACGAACGAACGGCTCGCCAAACAGGCGGGCGTCGCAGCAAACACCGAAATGAGGAACCACCGACAGGCGGTCCGCGAAACCTGACCCGGCGCTGGTACCCCGCGAGACGCGCAGAGATGACCTGCGCTATTCCACAAGGAACACAATGGCCGACAGGGACCGGTCGTTAAAGCTGACCGCAGAGCGTTGCCGCAAAGGCAGAAAACCCCCATTTGCCACGTCTTACAGCCTCCGAATACCGCAAAGCGCTAAAAATCAACATTAAATGTTGCCACTCAACATTTTATGATGTTACCAGAGCGGACCGGTAAGTAGAGGATTCATGTTGACTTTCAACATGAGGTGATGCCCCGGTGGCAATGATTGATGAAGAAAAGTTTGCCCGGAGGCTGGGTCGTGCGTTGGCCCGGTCCCGAGCCGAAGCCGGCCTGACGCAGGACGAGGTCGCATCCGAGTTGGGCGTGTTTTCAGAAACCATTAGTCGATTTGAGCGAGGTACCAACTGGCCAACCCTACCCCGTCTGATTGCCCTCGCAAATCTTTACGCGGTTCCTCTCACGAAGCTGATAGGACCGAGTTCCCCGCGGGCTCTTGATGCCGAGAGTACCCTCAATGAACATCTGGCTAAGCTTGGCGAAGAGGACCTTGTCTGGGTAACCGGCGTCCTGACAGAACTTTGCGAGCGACTAGCCAAACCAGCTGGACGGCGAAAACATTGAATCGGGCCGTTATCCGCGCGCCGGACTGGTGACGTGAATCACAGCTCGTTGGCGACTGTAGACATGCCGCTTTCAGAGGAAATCGGCAAGCGGTCACCGTCGGCTTTGGCCGAGTTTGCGGCACTCAGTGGTCGGCGCGAATTCGGCTTGGATTCAACCGGTCGAGTGACTGCTCGCGGAGAACGCGGAAGACTGAGGTCGACCCATAAAGCACCCTCGGTTTCCTTAAGAGCGGTCGCTCGGCAAAGTCGATACCCGTGCGAACTAGCGATCTGCGAGGCTAAGCGTTCGTTACAAATTCCCCGTCATTGGACGCGTAAGAAGCCAGACGGGGCGGAACCAATCTTCGAGCGAGACCTCCGTCAAAGTCTCCAGGTCGTAGATGCATCCGCGTCTATTGCCTCGCAATCTGGCAGCGACTCACTTCAACGAATACCGCCCGCAGATGGGTAGTCAGGGTCATTGGCAATCGAGGTATCGACGCCCTGCCATCTGAACTAATAAACGCCAATGACAATGCATATCACGCAGATCGCCAATGCTGCTCCGAACATTTTCTTAGTCGGACGCCCCATGATTCGAACTCCATAGTTAGCCTGCGTACCCTCAGAAACGTTCACGATCTTACAAACCAGCGTGCGCAGTTGTGACCCCGCCACACCTGCCCGGAAAAACGAGCGGTTTCTATGCAATCATGCGGCCCACCCATGACCACGAGCCTACATGGTCGCTCGGTTGGGCCTGGATGCACCCCTACTTTCGTAGGCGGGGCCATTTAAGCCGGGCCTGGCCGTTGGTTCAGGAGAAATACGGGGCGGATTTCATCTCGCGACGCCACTGTCGCTTGAGATGCAAGCATTCCTTGATGCTACAAAATCGTTATAGCAAATGAAAAGACGCGAAGATAAGGTATTTGGTCCGGATCCGGCGTCGGACTTACGTATCGATCGTCGTGGTCACAAGTTGTTCGTCGAATCGCAATTCGACAATCTGTTTTCTTATCAACGCCTGCAGCGTTGCAATCAGCAAAGATGCGCCGAATTTTCTGAGCTCATGAAGCTCCATCAGATGATCGTCGAGACGTCGATCCATCGCTTCGCTGGCGGCTGGGTGTGGCACCGCGTAGCCACCGTGCACGAAAGAACTGCGCCAATCGTACAATTCGCGTAGTCGCTTGTTCAATCGTTTTTGCGCCGATACATCGAGCTCGAGAATCGCTCCGATGCGTCGCACCAACCCGGAGATGTTCTCACCAACTTTTGTCGAGACTAATGCTTCGAGACCGTGAAAGAGCCAGGTGGCCGAGTCGATTCGCGCGTCGTCGCGAGCCATATGCAGAAGGACGTATAGCGCTCTTTCGATTCCTGTTTCCGCACGCTGCTTATACCCGATGTTCAAAGCCTTGAACCATTTGCATACGAGCTCCCGTGGTAAGGCTTGCAGGCTGGGCCAGTTGCCGTCAAGCGCCTCCGCCCAGCCGACGTCAAATGCGAAGGCGGACAACCTTACTTCTGTCGAATGGCGCTGCTGCGGTCTTGCAATCGAGGCTCCGTAAAAGTCTGCGGACCCCGGCACGGAGAGATTTGCTATGAGGAATACTTCGTGGACGAAGGTATCCAGAAAAAAGGTTGGGTACCATTCATAGGAGCAAAATTTGTTGGTTCCGCTGACGGTGACGTCTGCACGGATCCGCAGCGGTCGGTACACTTTGGCTAGCCAATCTTTTACTGGTGCCGTGTTCTCTCTCAGTGGCTGCAATAACACGTAGTCGCGCCGCAGGCGAGCTGCCAAGGGTTGCCAGTTGATGTCGACAGTGATGATGCAACCTTCATGCTCGTAATTACGATGCTGCAACTCCTTTGGTGCTTTGTGCCAAAACTGTTGAATCTGTGGCTCGATGGTTTCCCAGTGCTCGTCACTATCGCGTGTGAGCTTCTTCAGTTCGAATACGTGCGGGTAGGTAACTGACTGCGATTGCGCCATATAGTCAACCTTCATTCAAGAATCGACCGCCTGCGTGTGCGACGCGTCCGCGCTCAGCTACGCGAACGGACGGGCTACGGATCTGCTACCGGTGTCTATCTTCCACTTTCGCTGGTTTCAGCCCCTATCGTGTAATCACTGCGCGAACAGCCGATCGCGCAATTCTTCGCACGCTCCATCGAGGCCAGGGAACAATGAGCCTGCGGTGATGCCCATCAAGGCAAGCTCTTTCATCACTGTTTCCCGCTCTTTGACCGGGATGTCGATCGCATAGACGTATTGGTGCTGTCGCGTCTGCTCTATAACCTTTATGTATGACTCAACGTCATCCACGTTCGTCAGTGCTGACAGCGCCTGCTGAGGAATAAGGCGTTCATTCTCGATCGCCAAAAATTCCATCAGCGAGAAGTGCGGACGGACAGGTGCCGTGATCGGTATTTGGGGCGTGTCCTCTCGCCATTGCGCCTGATCGAACTGGAAGATGCGAATGTAACCCGCATTTCGCTTTCTCGAGGCAGCGATCGTTATGTGTCTGAAGGCGAAGAACGCAGCCACGTATGGCGAGTACGTCCAATCGATCAGCAGCGTCGGGAACCCGTGGTGCTGGGCAAGGTGGAGAAGCGCGCCGAACTGGTCGCTGTCGGCCCGGTTGAAAATATGCTTTGTACGCGCACTTAAATGTCGATGGAGCGTGGCGAGATCGTCGAACGTATATCTGAATAGATCAGAGCGGTTTGTGCGATGGAAATGTGATCGAAGTCGCCACGGCTTTTGCTGTCCCCGGAAAATAAACTTGCGTGTTTCAAGGCACGACACATGACGCTTAAATGCATCCCAACTCATTCGCTTCGACGGGATATTGGAAGGGCGGTTCGGATCGTTGCGTGTTAGCCGCGCTGAACCCTCCATACCGATATCGGTGTTCCACTCGACCTCCATATTCGTGTGGTCCCACCTTATCCGAGCCTGAGCCTTAGTCGCGATTCGCATTTCCGGTGGGAACACCTCGTGAACTTGATGCGGTGGTACGAGAAGCGTCGGGTTCTTCGGATGCGTCGGTTGAAGCAGAATGGTTGTGAATGCGCCATCAGCCCCGAGATAGATTTCGTCGATGCGCCCGACAATAACCGGTGCATTTAATCCTTCGCCGGGGAATAGCATTGCGCTGCCCACCGTGTGGTCTGAACGCATCTCAAGGTCGATGACTATATCGCCAGCCCACTGAGTTGCACGAAAATTGCCAATCCACTGGCCGATCAGCGATGCTGGAAGTGTTGGTCTTTTTGCTTTTGCCATGTCGTGCGAGTCTATGTCGTTTTGGAGAAGACTCGGCAATGCTTTTGCAGGGCCGGGAAGGAATCGTATCATTACGGCGTGCGACACCACCGCGACTGGCCATACGCTGCACCTTCCATCAACCAACATTGAACTGAGTTGCGTGGCAGAGCATAGCGACCGGCAGATGCTCAAACATTACAATCACACTACACTGCACTGCACTACAGGTAGATCGGCTAAGCTGTCTCGAATTGGTACAGCGGGGCACCCGGAGTGTGACCATGCTGTCGACATGGGCTACCACAAGAACGGAAAATGGCGCATCTACAAATAGGTAAGAGCTTGGCCGAGACAGATGTATTGTGGCGATACCTTACACTGGATAAGTTCATCAATCTCATCGAATCGAGCACTCTCTTCTTTACCCCTTTAGCGTGGTACAAGGAGACGGATCCGTTTGAAGGATACTTGCCGAAAGTGGCGATTGATGCGATCGCAGCTATCCCTGCGAAATACGCAAAGCGTCACGACGAGCGTATAGCGACAATCGAGAAGTTACCTCAAAGTCAGCAACATGCTGGGGAACTCGCGTATCTGCGACAAGAAGTAGCCCGCGTTCACACGCAAACAATGAAGGCGCTGCATAAGAACATTGTCAACTGCCTGACTGTGAATTGTTGGTACAGAAGTCAGCACGAGTCGGAGGGAATGTGGGGGTTGTATTCCAAGGGCGGAGTGGCCATAAAGACTAGTGTTGGCGCCATCGAAGCTGCATTGGCCGAGAACCAGCAAGATCATCATATCTTCATGGGGGCTGTTAAGTACGTCGATTTTTCATCTAAGGACCTTACTCCACCAGACTGTGTTTCTGAGGATGGGCACTTAATGGGAATGATAAAACGTATCGCGTATGCGCATGAAAATGAAGTCCGCATGTACATAACCGGAAAGCGCGCGCCTCGTGACTTGTCTATTCACGACCCGGCGCCCGCAATAGTCTCTCTGGACGTACACAAACTTATTGAAGGTGTTGTTATCTCTCCCGTTGCGAGCCGATCGATCGAGCAAAGCATACGGGCGGTGTGCAAGTGGGGTAACGTTGATCCAAGCAGGGTGTGGAAGTCATCACTTTTGGAAAATTGTGAGTATTTGCTGGGTGGGTATGATTGAAGACAACGTCCGCAATCTCGTCATGCTTTCGTTCAATATGATGCAAATGTCCAAAGGCCGATGACGCGATCAGCATCTTCGCGTTACAAATGGCCGCCTCCAGCGGCACACCAGTCGCTTGAGTGACCAAATTTCGTCAGCTCCGAAGGTCGCTTCCTGGCCGAGCCCGGTCCGATAACGAACCTCCATTGTCGACCTGTCGCGTCTATCTGGGCCGCTAGGAAGCGGTCACTCCTACCCACAGTCGACGAAGAATGGGCATTAGCTCACAACATCGGTCAGAGACATGGGCGATGTCCGCGCGCGATAGTGTGCTCCGGAGGAAGCCCCCGTTTTGCAAGGACCGCTGCCTGGTAGTTCACACCGCAGCGAGGTATTTGTCCAAAATCTGCACGTCGGATTCCGTTCAGCGCCGCCTGCGATACGCTGCCTGAGTGGCGGGTGCATACGGCAATTTCATCCGCCGCTTCGGTGCGGTGGCTGTCTCCGAAGCCGATACAAGCTGCCCAAGTGTCGCGGCGGCGCCCGGAGTGCGCGACTGTAGCCACGCTGTGACGACGTCATCACGCATCCAGCCCCTGACGAAGCTCGCGCTCAAGGCGAGACAGTAAAGGTCATCGTGATAGCCCGGCTTCAGGGACTGCACCGTCTCTTGCATGTGCGTAAGACCCTTTTCCATCCCGGAAAGCAGCCTTGCGCGATGGCGGTCAGACTGCCGGCCGCGCGGATCGTCGGCACGTTGTGATGCAGGGGTGGCTGCGAGTAACGCGCGTGCCAGATCGCCCGCACAGTTGTCCGCGCCGACCATCACCAGCGCTGCAGCCAGCTGACGCGATGTGACCATCCGCCTGAGCGCTGCCACAGTGCGGTCCGGCAGTCGGTATCCAGTCAGCAGTGCGAGCGCCTCTGGACAGATGCCAGGCGGACCCGCCCGCCCTGCGGAGGTCTCGACGGCCCGGGCGACGAATCTGGCAGGACGGGCGGTGGTCATGAATTTCTTCCGCTCAGGCGATCTCGAAGCAGTCCTGGCATCGTAACGAACCCCTGACGTCTTAGCAGCGCCACAAACGCGGGATCGGACAATAGCTCCCTCAGTACGCTTTCCAGAACGACCATTTCCGCCCGGACGGATTCCATCCGTCTAAGAAGAGTCTGCTGCCGCGCGCGTTCGAGCATGAAGACCTTTCGCGCCCGGGCTTCGGGCGTTGATTTCCCGTTCGAGTGACACCGGTCGTCGCGCAACGAGGCCTGACCCTGGCCGTCCGCCGGGACAGCCGGATCCTGACCGACTGGAATCGCGCGTGCCATGGCATTTACCTCGCGACCGAACTGGGGACCGCCGGCAGCACGTCGAGCGAAACAGTGTCCGCTAGCGCAAGCAGTGCTTTCAGATCGAGACGTCGGTACGGTTCAAAATGGGACTCGCCATGACGGAACACCACGGTGTATTCGCCTGCACGGAGACTGCCGCGCGGCAGGATATGGAAATCAAGCAGTTCTATGCCCGTGCGTTCGATACGACCATAAATCAGAAAGTCGATCGCGAAGCAGTCCGGCCAACGCGCGGTCCAGTACGGCAGATGCCCCTGGATCATCCACGGACGGCGCACGACGAGTTGCATCCGTAGCGCCCCATCTACACACAGCGTGGTGGTGTGCTTTTCATACCGGACGTCGTGTCCGAGTTCGCGCAGCATTGCAGTAATACTGTCCGCGACGTGTCGTTCCATACGGCGTTCGACACATCGGTTTTCGGAGCGCTCGGGATCGAGGTCCGGCGCATAGCCGATGGCTTTATACGCTTCGTTGAGACTGCCAAACTCGCGCGCCACCTGCTCCGCCGAGGGCGCGCTGCGGTAGTGTCTCAGTAACTTCTGATTGATTTTGCCCGTGCGGCTTATGACCTTGCGCATGCCATCAATGATTTCTTCACGCGTCGGTCCGCGCCGGCTATGTGCGAGCCTTGCCTGAACCGCTACAAAGAGCCGCCTGTCAACCACAGCGGCGAACGCCCCCGGTACCCTTATCCACTCGTCATAGGGGACCTGTCGCCAAGGACTAGCGAGTTTGGATGTCGTGCGACTGTACACATTGGTACCGATGTATTTCTCATTGCGCAGGATCTGCATGACGTGCTGCCCCTGCCAGGGGCGCCCGCCCCCGTTGACGATCCCAAAGTCGTTCAGGCGTCGCGCTATGCCAGTCGCCGTGACCCGTTGCGTCGCATACCACTCGAACATCTTACGAACGATAGCCGCCTCGCCCGAGGTATCCGGAACAACGATGACACGGTCGGTCTGCACGTTCTTGTATTCGTGGCAGCCAAGTGGTTGTCGGATTTCCCTGCGGGCGTTGACGAGCACGCGACGCAGACCATAACCCACAGGCCCCGCTGTGTGAAATCCGCGCTGGACGTTCAGACAGTGGCCCAGAAATATCTTGCGCGACATCTCCCGACTGAATTCACCAGCCATCGCCCGCTTCATCGCTTTCAACACCGACGAGAGTGGACTGCCGTCGTTCTCAAAGGGCTCAGCGACATAAATAATGTTCACGCCGGCGCGGCGGCATGTGTACTCATAGAAAGCGCTCTCATCAACATCCTGGAAACGTCCCCAGCGGCTGACGTCGTACACGAGAACGCTGGAAAACCGGCGGGCGGGATTTTCCACATCGAGCAACAGTTGGATCAGCGCTGGCCGGTCACGCAATGTGAGACCGCTGATCCCCGCGTCTTCGTAGTCCCGCACGATCCGTATGTTGTGTGTGGCTGCATACCGGGCAATCGCTTCGCGCTGAAAGAGTGGAGAGTATTCCTGGTGATCGGTGGACATGCGAATGTACTGCGCGGCCCGTGGCGGCGCAGCCGGGTGAGTAGAAGGCTTCCGGGCGGGGGACATGGAGGCTCGACTGGCGGTAAGCTTCAGTGCTAGTGTTTTTTGCTACGAAGTCAAGATCGGCGATGACGCTTGCCGCGAGAGCCGCCCGAGATTGTTGCCCTGCGCCCGCTCCAGTCCGACATCAGAACCATACGCGGCGACGCTACGTCTGGATTTACCTGGGGTCGACAATTCGCAGGGCTACGAACGCTTAAAGCCCGATCGCAGCTCCAATCCTGCACGGAGGTTTCATTGAACGGAACCCAGGCGACCAAATGCACCGGGATCCGCCTCCATGCGGCGACTGTTATCGAGGACGGTGTCGACATACGATCATCGTCTGTGCCAACATGCTGGACGTCGCCCAGACGAACGGCGCTTACGGGCAACTATGTGAGGTCCGTAACCCTTCGCCAGGTCTTCACGCTGCAGCTAAAGCAGCAGGACACAATGCTGGCAGGATGCGGAGCAACTGATGATCGAATCTACCGGATTGGACGAGGAGGCACGCCCCGAACTGCTCTGTTATCTTGCAATAGCGCAGCTTGTCGCCAGGGCGCGCAGTGGTGATTGGCTACGCACAGATCACCTCGTCGAGTCGACCCGCATCTGGCTTGCCGGAAACGGCGCGAAGGCCAACTGGTCCGAGCGGGTGCAACTTGGCACTCTTTCAGAAAAGATCGCGCTCAACCTGACTGGTCTGCCGGGTTTCGGCGACACGGAATACCTGGCAAGACTGTTCACCGACGGCTGGAGACTGGATTATCGTTCGCCTGTTGTGCGTGGAATCTACTCAACTTGCGTGGCCGAGCTGAGCGGGGAAGCATGACCTGATCGTCACACTGCCTTCGACCGTGTAGCTATCGGTGTTGGCTAGAGTGTCGTGCCCGTCGAATGAGAATGGCGGAGGTTGCATCGAGCCGAAGTCGACGTGGGATAGCTGGACTAAAGACAACGGAAAATATGGCAAAACTCTACGTGCATACGACTGCTAACCCCGCAGTCCATCGGGCTCTGCGCGAAAAGCTGCGAATCACCGGCGACTTCTACATTAGCCAGCACGGAGCGCGTCCTTGAAAGCAGAAATCAGGACTGCGGTCCGTGAGTTTTTTAGCGCCGCTGAAAAACTCCGCAAACTGGGCGTCATCCGATCGGACCGATATTTAGGGGATCTCGGTGAGTACATCTGCCAGCACTTCTACAAGCTGGAGCTGGCGGAAAGTGGGCGCCAGCCAGGGCACGACGGTACCGACCCAGAGGGTTTGGTACAGGTTAAGTACCACGGATCTTGTACTCGCACGAACGTTGATCTCGGTAATCCTTCTTACTACGACCATATAGTCGTGGTGCTGGGGCCGAACAGCCGACTCCGGCAAAAGGGAGTCTCTGGGGACTTCTTGGTCTATCGGATGACCGCCCAGGCTGTCCGGAAGCACGCAAACTTGGAAAAGGGCACCTACTCCTGCGGTCGGGGTCCATTCGAACGCCTCCCAGACCAAGTGCTGAACTTGGAAGACCTCCCCGAGGCGCCCGAAGCCAAACATGCCGGTTAACAGCCCGTTCGACACGGACACGCAGCGGCAGCACTCCGCGCGGCATGCCCGTGGGCCTGGTCCTCGCTGCACACTACTGCTCTGCGTGCCGATCGAATTCGCTGTTGAGTGTCCGCTTTATTATCCCTGGAATGGTTTCTATTGGCCGGTTCCTGAAGTGTTTCGTCAGCAAGCAAGTCCTCACCCGTCCTGCTGTACCTGGCATTAGTAGCCAATTCGAAACGATAGTTATTCGACTCGAATATTAGATTTATCTTGCGGAAAACAATGCAACGTCACAATCGTCATTCCGTCTTGGGTCAGTGCCCCGAAGGTCTGTGATCGACAGCGGATTTCGCGATTCCTCGCCTGGCGGCGGTTTGCCGCGATAAGGGCAGTTATCGCGGCAACCGGCTTTATTCCCGGCCGGAGAACGGTTTTCTGGCGTTAGGCGTGTGCGTAATCTACAGTGGAATTTCCCGCCTGCGCTGCGCCCACGTGCCCTGCCCGCCCCTCCGGGCCCGCACCTCTGGCCGGCGCACTGGAGATCCGTCATGCCGCGCCCCGCCGCCGTCACCCGCGACGACATCCGTTCTGCCGTGCTCGCGATGCTCGCCGAGGCCGGCGACCCTGACCCGCCCTCCGGCACACGTTTCCGCAAGGTCGTGTCGGTGCGCAAACTGCGCGCACGCTTGGGCGCCGGCGACCCCACCACCCTGTCGCGCGCGCTCAACGACATCGAGGCCGAGGTGGTCCGCACAGGTCTCGCCGGCATGGCGATTCCCGATCTGCCCGACGAAATTGCGGCGCACATGCGCGCCTTATGGCAGGCGGCCGTCGCCGTCCAGCTGGACGATGTGATGCGGCTCCGGGCTGACGCCATACAACAGGCGGAGGCATCGGCCGCGGCTCACCATGACGCCGACCTGCGCACGGAAATGCTGCGGGTTGAACTGGCGGAACTGCGCTCGCAATTTGGCACGCGCGACACCGAACTGGCGACGCTGCGGGCCGACTGTCGCAGCCTGACTGAGCGGTCCGACGCTCACCGGACGGCCGCCGCAGACCTGCAGCGGCAACTGGACGTGGCCACCTCGAACCTGGTGCAAGAGAAAGAGACCCACGCAAAGGAATTCGCCGCAATTCATACGCGCTACGAAGGTCTCTCCAGGCAACTGCTGCAGGAAACCGAACATCAGCGCCACGCGCTGCAGACCGAACGCGAACGTCTGACGGCACAGATCACCCAGGCGCAGGAGCGGGCAGCAGCACTCGAGGGGCTGCGCGATCGCCTGCTGGCCGACCTGGCCACTGAGCGCGACGCGCACCAGCGGGCGGCCGCAGAGGCGGCGGCACTCACCACGCTCGTTGCAGAACAGCGTGCGATGCTGCGCCCCCCGGAGAACCACAGCACTGTCGGACCGTCGCGGCACCGGAAGGCTTCCAACGGGTCGCAGACTCAAGCGGCCAGCAACCGGCGTCGGCCGAAATGAACAGGCCAGCCAGTTTCGCCGACTGGGTCGACACAGCCACCGCGCCTCCGCAGCGCCTGCCCGATGGCATTGACGCAGCACTCGCGTACGTGGCCGATGCCACGGGCCACCCGGTCTATACGCGCTGGACGCTCACGTTACTCAAGCGCGGTTGTCCGTCGCTCGCCGACGCAAAACGTGACCATCCGGTGGTGTTCGCGCTGCTGCTCGATCACGATGCGGCCATCGAGTACTGGGAGCGCGGACGGCTTCGGGCGGTCGCCCCTGATCGCGCACCGGCGCCCGCCACAGTGCTGCTGCGTCTGCTGAAGCAGCACCGGCGCTTCAGATTCGCCCCGGACGAGCCGGCCACACCAGCGATGCCGGCGGTGAGCTCAGACGCGCCCATGACCGCCATCGCCGTACCGGAAACCACCAGCCCGTCGGCCGCTCCCGCCGTCTGGCTGGCGGCGCTCGCGCCCGGCGCGGATCCAGCCGGCCGCGCGTGGCTCGCGCGCGCGGGCCGCTTCGCCAATCCGT
Source organism: Burkholderia sp. OK233 (assembly GCF_900230185.1). Lineage (GTDB taxonomy): Bacteria > Pseudomonadota > Gammaproteobacteria > Burkholderiales > Burkholderiaceae > Paraburkholderia. Next base: position 3,592,011 of record NZ_OCSR01000002.1, on the reverse strand, counting down.
CGCCAATCACCAATACGCTTGGGGCGGGCGACGACGCCCAGGCAGTCGCCCTCTTCCTGCACGAGCGCGCAAGCCGCTCGCCCCACACGCTGCGCGCCTATCTGGCGGAACTGCGGCGCCTGATCCTGTGGTGCGACCGCCATCAACTGGGGCCGCTGTCCGACCTGACCCGAGACGACCTGCTCGCGTACCGGACGGCGCTCGAACGCACCCACCGTACCGTGCGCACCACCGCGGCCACCACAACGCGGAACCGCCCGGCCGGTCTGCAGGCCACCACCCGTGCGCGGGCGCTCGCGGTTGTGTCCAGCCTGTTCCGCTACTGGCTGCGAACCGGTTACGTAATAGCCAATCCCGCCGCCGAACTGTCCGGCGGCGCGGCCACCCGTGACAGCTGGACACCGTCCCGGATCATGCCAATCAAGGTGCTGGCGCTGTGCGACGCGGTGGTCAGCGGCCCCGCGCCGGACACGATGTCGGCGCTGGTCTGGGCACGTCGCCGCGCGATCTGGTCGCTGTACCGCTTCGCGGGTGTGCGTCTGGCGGAGCTGGTGTGGTCTGAAGCGGAGGGCCTGCCCAGGCTGGAGGTTGACCCGCAGGCTCAATGGACGCTCCACGTGCTGGGCAAAGGCAGCAAGCGCCGCTCGATTCCACTTCCCTCGGTCTGCGTACCGGCACTACGCGCCTACCGCATCGCACGAACCCTGCCGACGCAACCGTCGCCATTTGAACGGGTGTCCCTCATTCACAGTGAGAAGCGCGACGCGCTGGGTCACAGCGGCCTGTACGACGAGGTCAAGGCCGTGCTGCTGGCCGCCGAAACGCAGGTGCCATCCGGAGATCTGGCGACGCGCACGCTGCTGCGCGCAGCATCGACCCACTGGTTGCGGCATGGCTATGCGCGCGCGCTGGTGGTGGAGCACGCGGTACCGCTGCCGGTCGCGCAGACGCTGCTCGGGCACGCGTCAGTGCAGACGACGGCCGCGTACGCGCGCACCGACCTGGCGCAGACACGTGCATTCGTGGAGGGAAGTTTTCCAGAAGCAAAATAGCCACCGATGATGAAGGCGCGAATGCCAGCGCGCCCGTGCATTCGATGCCAATAGTCGTTGCTTCGCGATTACCAAGTCGCTACTTTGACGGTTCGTCAGCCATGACGGTCATTAAGGCAGGCTCTGTTCTACCTTCGTGCATTGGCCGCTCAATGTTATCGGGCGTCTCGCCCTCAGCGAGGTGCGGGGCGTTGCCGCTTCGACCATCGCGTCCTTTTGAGTGCGCTGACCAAGGTTAAGCGCCAGGAAGACTACCGTTACGGTTCGCCTGTGGAGCGCGCAATGGGCTGCAAAGCCATCGGGCCTTGAATCGAACGAAGGCATCTCATCGATACGCTTAAATTTCGCGCCACCGAAGACCTCGCTTGCCGCAATCTCCTTGAGTACTTCGATCGTGCCGGCGACAACGGAGTCGAAACAGTACGTGAGATGAAAAAAGATCTGACACAGACCATACAATCACCTGTCTGTCGCAAGCTTCCTGGGCCAAACGCCGCGCGACGTACTGCCGACGCCAGTGGTCAAGAGAACTCACCGGATCGTCAAATACTATCGCCCGTGGATGAATGTATGCATCAACTTGCCACTGCCGCCAAGCAATTCGACGTTGGACAAGACACCGGCCTTGAAGTGCTGACCACTATCGAGTTTCGGGTCGCCCCGGACACAACCGTTCACGAACTGCGCGGCCAGGACGAAATCATAGTCCGAACGCCCCGCAACAGCATCTCGGGCCCCGACCTCGCACTATTGCTCGATTACATCTGATCGCGAGCCCTGCCTCGACTTGGGCTTCTGGACTCACAGATTGCCGAGTAGACACGGTGATCACATCTGCCCACCTTCAGGCAATTCGTGTCGAAGTGCCGATTCGAAAATCTATGCAACAACCCAGTTGCGTCAGGCTGTCGCGCGTCATCGGTAGAAATCTAATCTGAAGTGCGCATGGAACTATTCGCCTGTGAGCCAGTAGGCATTCGCCGCGCCCCCTTGCCGAGCATAGTCGATGCCGAACACCATGAGGTCGACTAAACGCTCATTGACCATACTACGTCGAATCCCTGGCTGCACCCCAACAACGATAAAGCTTAGTTTCGTCGCCAAAGTTCCATCGATGAGTTGCCGAAGCATGCCGAAGTTTCCGCGGAGAAATCGTGAGGGGGACGCATAGCGAGCGTTCATTCTGTCTTCCATGTGGTTAAGCAGAATACCGGCATCACAGTAGTAGACCGATTTAACCATTTGCCCTGCGACTTCGTAGACGTCACCAACACGCCCACCTCCGGGAGGACCGCCGGCACCTTTGCAGTGATACAGCGCAATACTGACGTCTCCGTGTTCCCCGGCGCTTACGGCGATATAGTCTGCAGCCTCGCCGGACCTGTGGTCGTAGAACAGGAAGGTGACATCTTCCCTGGCCAGCAGATGTTGCTCCAAATGCTCTTGCACGGTAGCACGCCCGGCAAGTAGCGCCCTACGCTCGACGGCGCGTTGAGTTCCATCATCGACGAGAAACTCGATGGTCACATCACAACCATTCCAGTCAATCACTTCGGCGTCGCCTTCCGCCAGCGCGCGAGCCTGCAAGTGTGGCGCCGCCATCAAGTTCATGCCTTCGAACGATGATTTGTCAGCCGCGTAAAAGATTGGCGGATGCTCCGATAACCAATCAGCGAGAGGCATCCACGAGTCAACGGCCGACTCGACGTCCAATATCGTCTCCTCGACCAACTGGGAGACCATATTGCCTTGGCCAATCGCGAAGCGCATGCGCACGCTGACATCTTCGGATGTCACCGAGAACAGCAGTTGACCATCAAGGGGTTGCGGGTCGAATTCACAGAGCTCCCAGTCTGTCAGGCGTCGATAAAACATTCGGGTACCCACTCTTGGCCTGCATCGCAGCTTAGGATTCGAGCGGAAGGCCGCCTTTGGCCACGTGCCCGCAATGACCGTATCCGGAAGCTGACGCAGAGTTGTTGCAGCGCGTATCAGGTCCAATTGTGTCGCCTCGAACGGTGCATTGCCCGTCAACCGAGCGTCCAGCGTCCCCACCCAATTCAAAAACTCCGAGACGGTCAGCCGCTGATTGCTCCAAATCCGAGAGCTACTACTCGCGCCGACGGTCTCCTTCGCCTCGCCCACCATGCCGCTTCCGAAGAAATGGCCTTGAGAGTAAGCGCGACCGTCTCCGGCATTTACCGCTCGCTCTGCCGCTGGCCCCGTCAGTGTTCGATATGTTTCCGCCTGCGAATTGAACGTGTTGTTCTTCAAACCGACGTTATAAAACTTCACGGCCTGCAATCCCGCACGAGCGCGGCTAGTCTCCTCGTAGCTGAGTCCTCGATGCGCGGCAGTACATACTTTATTCATTAAGCCAAGATAAATCTTCTCGGTCCGTCGCGTCGAGCCGATGTAACACCGCTGCGTTGCTGGATAGTAGATGAAGAGGAATGCATCGTGTCGAATGTTCGACAGGACATCTGACGTGGCCCAGCTCGGAGGGTTGTCATCGGCAGTAAGCAAAAGACTGACGGTACCGTCATCTGAGGACCATTGTTTCATCACCCTAACGTGGCGCGTAATGCGGTCGCCCACTGCTGAAAAATCGGGGGCCTGAGAACAATGAAATACGCGCACGTGCGCGTACAGCTCCAGTACCAAGGGCGACACCGCGTCATAGTCGGACTCTGCGATACGTCGCACAGGAAGACGTTCAAGCAGAGCCTGCTCTTCCGCATCACCAGCCAACTCTGCAGCGGCCGCATCGTCAATCATTCTCGCAAGATCAACGCCTTCCTTGAGCAACTCTGCAGTGGCATTCTGGACACGTGCCAAGGGGGCAATGAGAGTACCCTTGCCCGTCGCCCCATCAACGCGAGCAAATCTCCCGATGAACTGAATTGTCGGCACGAGCGAACGATGGGGTGCATGCAGTGCTGCAATTTTCAGCTTGGGAAAATCGTAGCCTTCGCCGAACATGTCGACACAGACGATACCGCGCAACTCTCCGCTAATCAAACGCCGCTCGCAATCGTCTTGCGTGCGTTTACTAACTTTACTGTCGATAGCCTCGACATTAACGCCAAGTCCTTGGTATAGAGGCACCAACGCCCGCGCAGCGCTGATGGTCGCAGCCCGAACGAACAAGCGATGGTCATAACCCGCGTCAGTGTCAGACCGCAATTGCCGTACTGCGAGTTCTGCAATCGCTTTATCCACGTGCTCGTCATCTAGCGTGTCTTCGACAGGCGCCGCGAGCACAGTGATTGGTTGAAAGGCACCCTCTTCAAGCGCCTTCATCACCGGATACCGATATGCCAGCTTGCCCGGAATGACTCGTCCATCTCGCCGGAATGGCGTCGCAGTTAGGAACACAAATCGAGCGGACCGATAGTGCTCGAGATACGCTGCCCACGTGTCTGCCGGTGCGTGATGGGCTTCGTCGAAAATGACTAGGTCAAAGAGGTCTGCTGCTGAATCAGGCGCAACGGCCGGAGACGAACTCCCAGGCGTTGACACCACGACGTCGAAATCCTCAAATGCACGCCATGCGTCCGCATTTTCAGGCTTACCTTCCAGCTTTAGCACAGCGGGGCTCGGTGTCGCAGGGTCAATCACACCGATACGCCGAAGCGTCGACAACTCACGAAAATGCGAGGAAACTTGCCGGCGAAGCGCATCAGACGGCTCTATCACGAGGACGCGCTTTACACCCAACAGCATGGGAAGCGCCATCATCACAGATGTCTTGCCGTAACCTGTCGGCAGACACAAGATTGCTGGGTCCTCGTGAACAGAGAAATGCGCAAGCACTGCGTACAATGCGCCAACCTGTCCGGGTCGAAATCCCTCGTTCGGAACATCGCCCTGCACGACAAGTGTCAATGCCCCGCGGTTCTGCGAAAAGTAGTCTGCCATTTCCCGATGCTTGCGCCCATTTATTGATTATCCGTTGCCAAAAAGAGGTATTCGCAGCGTGTTTCACGCCAAGCGCAGACCGATACGCGGCAGAACTTCCTGCGTCACGAAGAAACGATGTTCCTTCGTCGCATCGTGAAACTTCCGATAGTCGCTATCTTCGAATGCGCTGCTCCAAATGGGAGTGATACCCTCGTCGCCTTCAGCTTCGACGCCGGTCGCGAGATGCTTCCAAGAGCCCTTCCCCTTCGGCACATAGACGGGCAACACCTCCTTCAAACCCGGCAGTTGCCCACCCTCAATGGCTGCCCGAAGGCCTTCAAGGCGCTCCTGCTCGTCATCGCTCCGGTTCGTCGAGAGCAGTTGCTCCAACGCGGCCCGTCGCGCACTCGTAAGGTCTGGCTGCTTCTCGAACTCAGTGTCGCCCGCAACGAATCCCTGGACAGCGCGACGCGCCATATCCGCGGCTGACACAAAGTCGGGCAAGTTCGTACGCGTGACCACCTCCCCTTACCGTTCGTGTAGGTCCAGTTCGCCCACGGCTGGTCGGGATAGTGCAATGCTGCGCCGTGGCCGAGCGGAAATGCACGGGACAACACATCCGACTTAGCCGCGTCGGAAAGATGCTCCGTCGCGCGCTTGAGATACTCGTACCACTGGAGATGCGTGCAGTCTTCGGCTACGAGATGACTCACGCTGTTGAAGTCGGATTTGATACCCGAGAAGCCCTGATGCGCCCAGGTGTCGACATAGGTGTGCAGGGTGACGCCTAAACGATGCAGGCCGTTATCTGCGTTGAGGTGCTCGATAGCGCGCCGCACGACGGTTTTCGCGACATTGCTGTTCGGCCGGCAAATCGCACGCTCTTCAAGCGACTCTCCAATGCGCGCAGGCAGGAAGTGGAATGGGACCCACGTAAGCCGGTTGCCCTGGTTGAAAGCGTTCTGATAGTCGAAAAGGCTGTGGGCCGTCGGAAACCGCTCGAACATCTCCCCGCCTTCGAAATCTAGCAAACCAGGAGTTGTCGGGTCGTCAACGTATTGGCAGGCGTGTGCAACAGTCAGGGCTTCCGCGGACGGCATTCCGCCGAGGCGCGCCATGGCGTTCACGACGCCGTAATGGAAGTCGATGCTCATTGTGGGTCTCTCGCTTTTTTTGGATTTTTCGCGCTGCGGTGGCCGCCGCAGGCCAGCGGCAAGTATGCCCGATTTCCGGCGCGCAAATGGCCCCATTCGCCTCTATTCATTTCGCATACATTGGAAGCGCGCTTTCACTTACTCGCACTCCTCCATCTAAAATGTGGCACATACCATTGCAGATAAGAAAAGAACACGCATGAACACGGAAACACACACGCCGGATGCGAAACAGCTCGAATCCGTGAGCCGGATGCTCTCAAAGATATTGCGCCACGAGCCGCAGCTGGTAGGTGTCGCACTCGACAACCAGGGTTGGATAGGCCTCGTCGAGCTGATTGGCGCAATAGAGCGCACCGCTCGGGTGCCCCTGGCATCAAAGAGTTTCCGGAGTCTCCCGACGATGACGGTCGAACTAATCCACACTGTTGTCGCAGCCAACGTCAAGCAACGATTTTCCCTTTCAGCAGACGGCAGTCGGATACGCGCCGCGCAGGGCCATTCCGTCGAAGTTGACCTGGGCTACGCGTCGAAGACTCCGCCCGCGGTTCTCTACCATGGGACGGCAGTTGGCAACTGGGAGCGCATCCAGGTCGAGGGCCTGAAACCAGGCAGCCGGCACGCCGCGCACCTAAGCACGGAGACGGAGACCGCAAGACGAGTTGGTGCGCGACATGGCATGCCAATAGTGCTCATCGTCGACGCCGCACGGATGCACACCGACGGCTCCACTTTCACTCAATCGGACAACGGTGTGTGGCTGACGGAGCATGTACCCGCCAGGTGTTTGACGCTGCTCGACGGGTAACCAGTAAGGCACTCTTTGCCGAAAAAGACACCTTCTTCACTACGACCGCCGTAGGTCAGCAATCGCGCATCGAATCAATTACCCTGTTTATTGAAAATATGAAAACTTTCCGCCAAGACTCAGAATTTGACAAAAACAGCAAAAACAGAATATACAATTTACTTGTTCTGCAAGGAGAGGCCCTGATGAAAGGCGAATTTCTTCGCATGAACAGCGAAAGCAATCGCGAAAAATATTATCATAATTTTTTTACCGCCATTTCCAACCAAATTGACCTCATTCTAGCCTACTTCATCAATGAAGAAATCAGTGCATCACTTGAAAATAGAGGTCCACTGTCCAATTTAATCGCTGAGACAATTTCTGATAATCAGTCAGACCTCGATTACAAAAGACTTGAAATAGCAAAAGATGACCTACTCAAACTTTTTTCCGAGCGCACTGATTTCCTTATAAGATCGGCCGTCTTCGATTTTAGGGTTAGCACTTATTCTGTATTCGAAAAATTTACCGGATTACTCTATGACGATTTGATTTTAAGATTCCCAAGAAGTGACGAGAGGGAACGAAAGTTAGCGAGTCTTATGTCTCACTATACAGCGGAAAAGAGCGAAAATTCACGCAAAGAAATCATTGAAAAAATAAAGAAGATTAGTTTTTATGTTTCTGGCGCGGAAAAAATCGGATATATTCTTTCAAAAAATCCAGAAATAGAGAGCCAGATTCCAGACGCCAAATCATTCTTAGCACATTGCCAAAAACAGAGAAATTCCGTACACAATCTTGGAGTCCATCATGGTGAACCCGACTCCGTGACGGTCGAAGGAATTGACATAACTATTGGCAAAAATAAAGCATCGTCGACAAGCGATTACAGCTCACACTTTTTTGCGTGCAGGAAGTTGATGGATATTTATGAGGCAATGTACACAAGCGTCACGGGTCTGAGAGTTTTTTAGTTGTGACTCGAAGGAGGTAGCATACACGGTCCTACCTCCGCAGCGGCTCGGATTTCGTAAGGCCCCGTTGGCGAAATGTCTAGTGATAGGTATGCGCCCCGCCGGCGGGATGCAATGTCACCGCTGTATCCCCCCCGCTTGCGCCATGCTATTCGGTGTCCGTCAGCATTGGAATCGCGCCGATGCCCGAAACTCCCTGCCCCACAGAGACCCGCCCCATTTCCGCGCGTCAGTTGCCTAAACGTTAAGCGACAAATCAGACGGGTCGACAATTCGGCACGAAACATTGGCCTCTGTCGAAGAGACAGAAAAGACCTGCACCCGAATCTCGAGTCCCAGATAATTGTCAGTGAAGTTTTTCCACAATCGCCTCCGCGCTTGGAACTCCCATGCTATCGCGCAGCTTTTTCCGCGCTAAGAGTACTGGGAAACACAAACACCAAAGTTCCACGGCGCTCCCGCGGTGACGATTGGCTCAGCCGCTGAGATGTAGATGGAGTCGGGGCTGTCCGAGCGACAGGCGCTCGATTGCGCGCCGGCGGCGCGTAGGCGAATCGGGTGAAAGGACGAATGTTCCGGCCCTGGATGGAGGCTTTGCCCGGAAGCACGGTGCCCAGGCTCCGAGCGCCCAGCCGCCAGCGCGCCCGAAGGCCGAACGCCGGCGCTTCGAAAACGCATGTCGGCAAGTGTTGATGCAACCCTATATTTTCGAACTGCGAAGATATGCGTTCGTGCGCTGCAGGGCGCTGAATCTGCGCGTCGTTGCAGCACAATCGAAATCGTATCTCGATAGCAAAATCAACGAAAATTGTGCGTTGCACACCGAATTTCGCGGTTCCCGCACACTATGTTGTCTCCGAAACGCAATTTTTACGTTCTCGCACACTTTGTTGTCTCCCGATACAGCGCATATGAGCGTACATCAGAGTGTGCGGGAAAAAATGGCTCTAAGGCCCGTTGTGTCGTTGCAGTTCCGGCTGTAATGAATCGACAAAGTCTGCGGGAACAAAACATGTACCTCAGGCTGCGTAAATTTCACGTGCACAATGTGTGCGGGAGCTCCGCCCCACGGGCGTTACACAAGCGTCAATAAAACGGGACAAATCACAGTTATGCTGCATTGCAGCAAGCACCCTGCGCCCAAGTTGAACCTGTAGACGACCCTTTCCTCACTGAATGAGACCTGTCCGATTAGGACCCAGACTTCGGCCTGACCTCCTGGCCGACATAGACTATCTCGTCGCCACTCAACTGACGCGTCGACCTCGTTTTAAAAATATTCACTTAAACAATTAATTCTCGTACCGCCGATGGCAGTCCTGCCTCGAGAATAATAAGGTCCGGTCTTGTCAGGCCTTCTTGCAACCAGGCGATAGAAATAAGCGGTTCCATAGTGTCGTTCAGTTCGAATTTAGACGTCGAGCTGCGAATGTTGCACTGGGCCTCACGGCCATAGCGCGAAGAGATCGATTGTTGACGATTACAGTCAAGGCGTCGAGTGGCCGAAATTGACCCGCACCGAGTCGGATGAGAAATGGCCTTGTTAGCCTCTTTGCGGGAGGCGAGTAGCCGATCACAGGCAACTTTCTTGCCGTGTGCGTGAAGAAGCGCATGCCGTGACGTGCGGTTCGATCCTGTATGGCGCTGCGCGGGGTACTGGGCCGTGGCTCAGTGCGTCCGGCAATCGGGTTTCGGTGTCTTTTCCGATGTTAGCCGGCGGCCGAGCGGCGGGAGCGAAGTTCTCCCGCCACATCCTCGAAGCCGTTCATGCATTAGGGTTGTACTCGGATGATGCCCAGATCAAGAGATCGAGCTCCGCGAGATTCTTTGCCGGATAGCCCGGGTTGGCTCGTAAAGCCATGCGCAGCTTCTTGGCCAGGTCGATGTATCTCGCGCCCTCGCTGGACCCGCGTGGCGCGGTGAAGCGGTTCTGTACAAGGAACTGGTGAACTGGGTCATTTAGCACCGGATACTCATCGGGGAAGCGAATGCACAGCATTTCCGACAGAAAGGCCTTGCGCGCCGGGTTCCCGCGGTCGCCGAGATGATCCAGTTCAGCCCTTACCACATCATCGCGATCTCGCTCGTCGGCGTCGAGAATTGCGACGAATGACGCAGAAAGTTCCTGGAAATCTGCGTGCTTGCCCTTCCTTTCCCATCCTTTTCCCTGCAGTCGGTTGCCTATCTCCATGCTCCAATGCTCCGGCAGTTCCTCGAAAAACTGTTGGCCGGTGATGCTTGCACTGGCCGCGCGCCGAAACAAACGCATGAGCCCATTGCGTCGCTTGGCGTAGACCGCAAGTTGCATCCTCCGAACGCGGATGCGATCCGCGGTCTTCGAAGGTCGAGGCAGCTTGAAAGTGACGACCGGAGACTTGTCCTGTCGAGCGGGTCTGCGCTTGCCGGAGATTCCTCCGGGTTTGCGCGGCGCCTCAACGTACTGATTCAACCAGTCCTGAGAGACGGGAACCGAACGGCGTTCAATCCATTCAATCCACACTTTCGCCTTCTCGAAGACCTTTTCCGTAACCCGAACTATGACATTTGCTTCGACGTTGCCGTCGAATGCTGCCCGGCTCAAGTTGGAGGATCCAATGAGCATGAATGCCTGACCCTCCCCATTGCGCCAAATAACCGCTTTCGGATGAAATCCAGTTATCTCGTCGGCGACCAGGAAGTCAACCTTGCGGGAAGCCGGGAGCCATTTTAGGACATCCAGGCAGGCGTCTTTGCGAGTGATCCCAAAGTCTTTGCCGATGATGAAGCGGAACCGCTTGCAGGCTGGTGTAAGTTTGAAATCGACATCCCACTCCGTCAGATAGGCAGATACGACGTAAAGCTCTACCGCGTCCTTGAACGCATTCCGATAGTGTCTAGCAAGGTCGCTGCGCTGGTCGCTCGTGTGCAGAACGATTTCCATTTTGCCCCGGTAGTTGTGAATTTTGACAGGTCTTCCTACGCGTCGCCGAGCGCATCATATAACATCGCAAACCGCATATTCCCGAATGTTTCTTGATTCACTCGCGAGCGCGCGCCAGCATCAACAATGCGTAGACCGCGGAGGGAATATCAGCCTCCTGCTGGCGGATCCGCAAGGAGGCGTGCGGGGTAGACGATCGACGACGCACTTTGGTTTGAACCGTGTCCGAAGGACTGCTGCTCGCAACCGGACTGACATAGGGAACCCGATGCATGCGGCATATCCCTACCTGGACAGCCGTCTTCGGGGGGCGGCCTTAGCCGCATCGACTTGAGTTTGTCAAGATCCCTTTTCCCACATGCAGATACGAACTATCCCGTCGCGGATGTGCTTTTGCTCATCGGCGTGATTAAATACCGGTCCATATAAAGGTGATGCGCGAAGAGCTTTAACGCGAAGCTCATTGCGATATCGCTTAACAGCAAGCAGGAAGGATCCGGGGATGCCAGGCCAAACTGAACTAGAACGTAGAATCGAAGGGGTAATTGCGCCCAGAGGAAGTGGACGGGAGCGCTCCATGTACGCAGATTGCCATCCTGTTCCCCGCCTTGGCATAGTAAATTTGCGCCTTTCCGTGCGCTGCGGTGTGGGCCCCCATTCTTTCGTCGTTGCAGCGGGCGAATTCGTCGACGGGAGCGTCTAATGGCCGCCGGCACCCCTTCATTTGACCTACGCTTCAAAGATGGTGACATCGCGCGCGTCATCAGCAATGAGGCCACGCGCGAGAAAGCAGCCGAGGCGCTCGAGCAGATTCGCGTGGGACGGGAAGAGAAGATTCCAAGCGCGGACGGTCTAAACAGCGCCGCCAAGACGTTGAAAGAGGATCCGGGAAGATTCTGGGTACGGACGCTTAAGGACTATGGTTACTTAGCCACTTTTGTCGCAGCACTTCGCGCTCGCGGCTTGGCTTTGGCGACCTGGCACCTCCGTCACGAACACGTGATGTTCTCACCTGATCGGTTAAGCAGATTCCTGGCTCAAACGGATTCGTTTCGCTGCAAGATTCTCATCGGGGGCAAGGTAAACGGTTCGGGGATTCTCGTCGGTCCAAGCCTGGTCCTCACGGCATGGCACGTGACTACTCTATGTGGTCCCAATGAGAAAGAGGAAAATCCACCTGCTCTCAGCGTGGCATTCATGGATGGACGCACGATTGAGGCCGACAGACTGCCTTTTTCGTCCCCCTGCGGTGATATCGAGTGGCCCCCCGGGAGTGGTCGTGCGCCTGAGAACGACGATGAAGTCAAGGACCGTCACGATGTAGCGTTGCTGCGGCTGCGGGAGCCGGTTGGGATCCATCTGACCTTCGCTCCTCTGGCTTCGCCGTCGTACGAGTACACTGGCCCAGATGCCATTGTGCTGATTTCATATCCCGAAGGTAAGTGGCATGGCGTGGAGTTCGCGAAGCTACACCAACTCGGGAACCTGACAGCTCGATGGGGCTATGACGTCCAGTACACAAAGCGCGGCTCGTCGGGTGGCGGATGCTTCGATACCAGATATTCGCTTGCCGGCATTCACCAGGGGCGCGCCGGGCAACTTGGCCGATTGGTGCCCTTAGTTCGTTTCGACTCCCTCGTCCGTGATGTCATCCAGCACGACGAGACTCCCGAAAACCTCTGGTCGCTCGACGGCACGCCTGATGGCGAGCTGGTGGTCGGCCGAGACCCATTCTTCCTCGGGTATCACGCAGCCATGCGTGGGCCTGAACGCGTCAAGGGAATCTGGGTCCGCCGCGTCAATCTCACACACGACCCCTCGGGCTTCCCCTTCTCGTTCAAGATACTGGATAAGCTGGTGGCCCGGAGCCCGACGACCTGGTTGGTCCGCATCAGCTTTGACTCGTTGGTGCACGATCTGCCAGCGGAAATCGCGCGCCGAGCCTCCGCCAACGGGATCGACGTCGAAGCTCCGAAAGCAGAGAACGGTGTTGGGATCGACGAAACTGAACCTGAGGCAGTCGTTGCTGACCGCAGTCGAAGGTTGGCGCAAGCGATTGATCTTAAGGCTTCGGAGCTCGGCTCTACGGTCTGGATATTTTTCGACCACCCTGCCGTGATGTTCGGGGACGAGTCTCGTTGGGCACTTACCGCCTTTGTTGACCAGGCCATGAGGCTTCCGCGATTGCGCATTGCGCTCGCGGGCAACGAGACTATACAGATGCCAGGAAGCCTGTTTCAGGAGGTATCCGACGCGATTGGTGATGGCGCCCCGGGTCTTATGGTCGAGTTTCTCAGTAACGTTAAATTAGTCGACGTAGAGAACCTCATTAGAGCCGCCGCCAAAGAAATAAAGCAGAACATCGCTCCAGAGCGCGTAAAAGTGTGGGCAGAAGACGCCCTTGAAGATCTCGATTTGGTGAATGGACATTACGACGCCACCCTTCGGGGTGAGATCGCCTTGCGCCTGCAACCCAAGCTTAAAGGGCTCTACAAGAAGGTTCAGGCATGACTCCCACTCAAGCTCCTCTAGACAAAGCCCAACTGTTCGCCGCGCTTTCCGGCCCATTCGAACCAAAGGATGCCCTGCAACGGCTACTGTTGGCAAATAAGCCAGACATGCTGGTCATGGCGGCAACGCGTCTTGCTGAAGTTTGCGACACGAACCCGGTCGGTGACAGCGAACGGTGGTTGATGCGAACCCCAACGCGGCGTGCCTTGCTCCTCACGTTGCTCGAGCGAGCTCAACTTGCAGAAGCCGTAGCCGAGCGTCGCGGGCTGAACCCTGATCCGGAAACAGTTGACCTGCTTGCTGTGCTGTTAGATGAATCGCCCCTCGCCCGCACAGACATTCGTGCGGCCCTCAATGAGGGCACCGACGGCGCAAAGCTCGCCCGGATCATCGTCGCACTTGACCGCGCAGGTGAGGTGGCGCCAGCCAAGGACCTGCTTCGGGCGGTGCGTGCGGCGCTCGCCGAGGTGAATCGTGCAGCGAACCGCCAGCGCATAGCCGAGCGTGGATTCTTCGGGCGAAAAAATGAGTCGGCAATCATCGCGCAATGGCTGTCTCATCAGCCTCTTGCGGCTCGCATGACATGCCTGTTCGTGACCGGGACGCCCGGCATTGGCAAATCCGCCCTGCTCGCCGAAACCGTGCGCCGGTATTACACCCAAACCCGTCCGCTGATCCTGCGCCTCGACTTCGATCAAGCAGGACTCGATGTGCAGGACCAGTTTGGCCTCACGATGGAGGTGGCGCGCCAGTTGGAGGAGCAACTGGGCGCACAGGGTGACGAACTTCTTGAGGCGCGCCTTGACGCAGGTCGAGTCACCGAGACAAGCGTACGGCAGCAGCTCAGTCTCCGACAGGGATTGCCCGAACGCCTTGTGGCGACGCTTGGCAAGGCCGTTGCTGCGGCTGGCCGCCCAGTGCTTGTGTTGCTTGACACACTCGAGGTACTGCGCGGGCGAGGAGAAACGCATCCCGCAACCTTGTTTGACTGGCTCGCTCGCCTGATGGACAGAGGTGTGCAACCAATGCATGTGCTTGCGGCTGGACGGGGCGACGCGCTCGACAGCTTGAGCCAGTCGGATAGTTGGGCGGGAAGCCGCGTTAGAGCGAGCCGCCAGAAAGAGGAAGTCAAACGTATTGAGTTGCACGGTCTGGAGGAAAGCGCTTCCCGGGAACTGTTGACGAAGTTAGGCGTGGCGCCCAGCGACCAGGCCAGGTTGCTTGAAATCGCACAAGGCAATCCACTCAAACTCCGGCTCGCAGCGGAGATTGCCTTGCGCTCCCACGTTGAGCACCTCCCGATAAGCAACCAGGAAGGCAAGGTCAGTGCTGCGTTCCTATATCGATTCCTCCTCTCACGCATTGAAGACAGAGACCTGCGCAAATTGGCCCACCCGGGGCTAATCGTGCGGCGAATCAATGCGCGTCTTATCCGTGAGGTGCTTGTTCCAACGCTCGGACTTGCACCAATCACGACGAAGCGTGCGGACGAACTGTTGCGTGAACTGGGGACCCATCACTGGCTCGTTGAACCCGACCCAGGTACCCCCGGATTTCTGAAGCACCGCAGCGATATGCGTAGGTTGCTGCTGCCGATGCTCTACAGTTCAGAGCCGAATCAGGCGGCGGAGATCGATATGGCCGCAGCGCACTGGTTCGCTGACCTGCGAGAGCCATGGGCAGACGTCGAGGCCGCCTATCATCGATTGCAATTGAGCAGGCGCGGGCATTCCATGCAGAGTGTTCCTGTTAGCATCGCCTCTCAGTTTGATGCCGAAATGCTCGCGGAGCTTCCCGCCGCAGCATCTGACATGGTGCTATCCACACGTGGCGAGCGGACCGGCCAATTCCGAGGCGCGTCCACGGGAGGGATTCGAGGCAATGATGCCGGCGTCGTTCGTGAAATCTTGTCGATAGTTCAACGTCAGGACTGGAAAGAAGGCTCATACATAGTCCGCAAGATCACGGATTCAGGAGGAGTTGACGCTCGCTCAGAAGTCGCCGACGCCACGCGTATGTTTCTGTGGCGCTCGGGTCAGTGGCACCAGGCGCGTGTCTCTCTACGCGACCGTGACCGTGGCCGCATGGACGATTTCGACGATGACCTTGAAGGGTTGCCCGAGGCTATCGCCCTCTCGCGTCTGGAAATGCGCGCGGAATTCCACCCCGAGAAGCTGCGCCGCCAGTGGCGGCGGTTGCGGCCACTACTAAACCAGCTTGATTCCGTTAACAATTCAGCACCTGACGATGTCGCGCGCCGAGGTGCGCTCGCGCTACTGCTGGCGAACCTGCCCGAGCCGTTCCGCTTCTCGAATTCAAGTTCGCGCGAGCGCGAGTGCGACTTGGCTTCCGCCGCTAACGAACGCTGGGTGGGAGGCTACGGCAACGAGATGAATGTGGCCGACTCCTTGGGACATGAACGGCTCGCTCGCGTGATGCCGCAGCACCTTCCGCAACAGTCCATTCCCCCGGGGCAAGTTCTGGCGACATTGACACCATACTCGGTGTTTGCCAATAACCTCTCAGTCAGGCAAGAGCATGCCCGATTGCGCGATACAGCGATGTCGTTCGCCGGCGTTATCGCGGCAGCCGGCGCTCTGCTTGGGTCCGATGTGCCCCCGCTTCCAACCCCGGATACGAGCGACCCGATTGGCTGGATTTCCGACGCTGGACTGTTTGCCGAATGGGCGCAGGCGGTTGCGTTCGACCACAGCAATGCTGACCTTCGGCTCATTGGCCGCTCGGCCGACCGCTGGCGGCGCACCATGGCTGGCGACTGGTCAATCGGTATTCGACGTGATGAGTGGCGCAGCAGGCCCGTACTTGACGATACGCTCGAAGCACGCGTGGCTGATCTTATGCGTTCGGGACCTTCTCTCTTTCGTGCAAGAAACCAGCTCGGAGTCTGGGAACAAGCGCTCGTCACCAGACAATTGGAGCCGCGACTCGTACGCCGATGGCTAACAGGGTCGCTTGTCTATCGGAACTTGCGACCATACACCCTCCACACGCCCGAGGCCTTCGCTCGCACGCTACTGGCGCGAGGCTGCCCGTCTGCTTTTGCGCCGGCGCTGTCGGTACTGATGTTTGCATCGTGACCTATGAAGGAATTTGCTGTGGCGAATGAAGAAAGACTCAGATCTCTGAAAACAAGGCTCACTCCCGAGATGGAAGGCGCCGTGCGTGATGCTATAACGCAGAAGCGGCTGCCAGGTTCACTGTTAGATACACTATCCCTCGCCAGCCGGAGTGCACTCGAAAACGGACAATCACTTGAATCGATTGCTGGCAACGAAATAAGCGAACTTAGGAATCTCGAGGCCATCATTGCGCTCGTCGGACGACCGCCGCTGCTTATCAGCAACAACACAGTGCGGTTGGAAAAGCTGATCGAGTTCCCTGCAGGAACCGACGGCTTGATCCATGCTGCACAGCAATGGATCCCGTCAGTCGGGCGTATCGAGTTCCGCAACCATGATATGTCATGGGGAGGCACTGGATGGGTGGCTTCGCGCGAAAACGGGAATGCATTGGTTGTCACAAATCGGCATGTCGCCAAGGTCGTAGCACGCCGCAAGGCAAACGGCTCGGCAGTCTTCATGCGAGCTCCGTCGGGCGCTCGCTACAGAGCCGCAATCGACTTCGGCGAAGAATTCTTAAGCAAGAAAGACGATGACAGCCGTACGGCGGAACTGACGAAAATCGAATATCTCGCCGACGAGACGTCGGCCGACGTGGCCTTGCTACGCATCGAGGCGGCGGCCTTTGATCTTCCGGACCGCCTTCGTCTAGTCGAAGATGGAGTCGATTTGAAGCAAGGCGACCTCGTTGCCTTGATCGGCTATCCAGCCTATGACTCCCGAAACGACGCCGACGCTCAGGCCAGATACTTCCACGACCTTTACGAGGTCAAGCGCTTCGCGCCAGGAAAAATTCTTCAGTCGTCCGGAAACGGAATCCTGACTTACGATTGCACCAGTCTGGGCGGCAACTCTGGCTCACCAGTGATCCGCCTCGAGGACGGGAGGGTCGTCGGCTTGCACTTCGCGGGGAGCTACGGCAACGCAAATGCAGCAGTTAGCGCCAAGACTATTCGCGCACTGCTGAACGGTCAGCGTCCCGTCTCGGTTGCACTGCATGTGGACAACGAAGAGGCAAAGGATGGAACCCATTCGGTGGACTATTTCAAGGGCCGAGCAGGTTTCGATACCAACTTCCTTAAGACGCGCGACGATGCCAAGGCTGCGCCAACGCCGTGGCCAGGCCTTCCTGCACACTTGTCAAACGGGCTTGCCGAACCGACTGACCATCCACCTGAAGCCAATGAGCTGCGATACACGCATTTCGGCGTTAAATACTCTGACGCTCTCAAGCTTCCCTTGATCACTGCGGTCAACATCAACGGCGCAGCAACGGTGCGGATCAAACGTGCGAGTGACAGATGGTTTGCCGACGAACGCATTCCGCGCTCTGTCCAGCTGGGCGCGGAGAACTTCGGCGACGCGGAAATCGACCGCGGCCACATGGTTCGACGCGAAGATCCAAACTGGGGCACCGATGCGCTCCAGGCAAACAACGACACGTTTCACTATGTCAACGCCGCGCCACAGCACGCCCGCCTGAACCAGGGCAAGTCGCTCTGGCAGGGGCTGGAGAACTACATTCTCGACAATGCCCGGACTTACGGATTCAAGGCTTGCGTCTTCACTGGTCCCATCCTGCGCGACGCGGATAGCGACGAGGACGAGGTAGAGATCGACGGCGCAATTGTTCCACAAGAGTTCTGGAAAGTCGTGGCTACGCTCGACGCGAACGGCCAGGCGCTACACGCCACGGCATATTTGCTGAGTCAAGGACAACTGATTCGTAAGCTGCTCGAAAAGCGCTCGCGGACTGAGACGCTGGAGGGGTTTACCCTCGGAAACTACCGTACGTTTCAGCTAGCGATATCCGACTTGGCCGAAGCCACTGACTACGACTTCGGTGCTTATATTGCCGCCGATCCATTGGCGAAAACGCAGGCTGACCAAGAGGCCGTTGGCAGAGGAGAGCCGCTTGTACTGCCGCTTGACGACTTGCACGACATGATTCTGTGAAAGCACAGCGGCGGTATCGCCATTCAGGGGGATGTGAGACTTGAGCGCAACGAAGGCAACGAACCACTCAGCGGGTGATGCCGCTCTCGGATTCTACTATCAGGCATTCTATGCACTGCGCACGCTCCTAGATCATCCGCACGATGATACGACAGTGTGCGTGGAGACTTTGGACGATGTGGAAATCCGATCGAGCGGGCAGACACTGCTAACCCAAATCAAGCACTCGATGTCGGCCGATCCGGCCGCTGTGACGCTTGCGGTACGCCCATTGTGGCGTACGCTCAAAGCGTGGATTGATGTTCTGCCGCGGGTAGTGCTCAGTGAAACGAAATTCCAGTTGGTGACAGTTGCACCTCTTGGTGAAGAGCCTGTACTCCAGGCACTGTTGGACCCTGAGGCAGACCGAACCGAGCTACGCGTGGCTCTTTGCTGCCGAAGCACAACGGGTCATGGGCGAACACAGTGCTGCTGTCGCGTCCGGCAATCCGAAGCCTCCTCATGCGGATCGCATCAAGGCATGCACGGCTTCCTTGCCGTTGCCCGAGCCGACTCAAGCCGAGGTCCTTAAGCGCTCGAGCATCGTGACTGAAGAATCCTGTATTGTCGATCTCGAGGCCGACATTGCACGCAAGCTTACGCTTTTTACGGAAGAGTATCGCGTGCCCTTGGCGCAGCGCCTCGTCGGCTGGTGGGATCTTCAGGTCATCCATACCTTATGCGGTATCCGCGAGCACGCCATTTCCAAGACAGAGGTTCAGCGTGGCGCGTATGCGGTAGCAGAGGTTGAGCCCGTCGGCACTCGACTGGCCATATCGGCCAAAGCCGACATGACGACGATTGGGACCGCAATGCATTTGTGCATCGCCCGTGCAGGAAGGTCTGGCAAGGCGGACCTCGACGAAATCGACCAGATTCTAGGCAACTGGGGCGTCTCCGATGCGCTCGACAAAAAGGCCGTTGCTAGCCAAGTAGAGGCGCTGCTGACCTGGGTTGTGAAACGCTGGCCAGACCGCCCCGTTCATATTGAAGTGCCAATTGAGGCAGATCGCCCCGATAGCAGCCGACTCCGCGGTCGGATCGATTTTCTGATCGATGCCGAAGACGGCTGGATACTGCTCGACCACAAATCGAACCCGGGCGGCACTTCGCGTGATGCCGATATCGCTAAGCTCGCCTCTTATGCCGAGGCGTTGACGCGTGCCACTCGGCGTCCAGTCAAAGAGCAATGGCTTTATCTACCTGTGGGCGCACGGGCCGTTCGCGTGGAGGCAAGCCCTATATAACAAATAGACGCGTAGGCTCACCGCCAAGAATCACAGAGCTTTAAATAGTTAAAAATCTGCAATCAAGAAAAAATAGGGAAAATGATGTCAAACCTGCTTGACTGGAACACATTAGAAAATAAAGTCAAATCGTATCTCGACGACGCATCCGGAATAAACACAGCGCAAAAAGCCTTCCCAACTCTAATGGTTGCCTCGATCCTGGGAATCTCTGACGAAGAAGCATCTGATGCGATTACAGATGGGTCAAAGGACCGAGGTGTCGATGCAATATTTATCGATGAACGATCGGGAAACTGCGTTCACTTATTCCAATTCAAATACGTAGATAAATTTTCAAATTCAGCAAAAAACTTTCCGAGCGGGGAAATCGAGAAACTCGAGTCCTATGTTTCCGCCATGCTCAACAGCGACATCGGATTAAAGAAAACATGCAACCCTATTCTGTGGAGCAAGACCCAGGAGATATGGGAGGCATTGCAAAAACCGGATATCGAATTTAAGATCCATTTCTGCGGAAATCTTGCCGAGATGGTAGACGAGGAAAAGGAACGGGCCAACGAAGCGTTTAAAAAATATAGAAAATTCTCGGTTCAGCATCACTCACTAGAATCGATAGTTGGCCAATTTCTGGATGCTAAAAGACCAAAAATCGATCGTACGATCACCGTTGTCGACAAAGACTATTTTGACCGAACCGACGGCAACGTACGGGGACTAATCTGCTCGGTCGAGGCGTTAGAAATCGTAAAGATGGTGGATGACCCCGATAATCCGAAAGAAATTTATGGCCCGATCTTCAACGATAACGTCCGAGTTTATCTTTCAAAAAAGAACAAGATAAACAAAAAGATTATCGAGTCCGCACTATCAGATAATAGTGGGCTTTTTTGGTATCTAAACAACGGAATAACGATCACCTGCGATTCTTTCTCTTATCTGAAGGGCCGTCGCGCTCCCCAAGTGGATCTGCACAATATCCAAATCGTCAACGGAGGGCAGACAACGCACGCTCTCTATGAGGTCTACAAAGAGAAACCGGATGCGCTTGACGATGTCCTTGTACTGGTTCGAATAATTGAAACGAAGTCTGACGAATTCGGGCTAGCCATCGCCGAGTCCACGAACAGCCAGACGCCAATCAAGGGGCGTGACCTGCGATCCAACGATGAAATACAAAAGAAGCTAGAGGTAGGTTTTTCTGCAATCGGATACTTTTACGAGCGGAAGTTGAACCAATCTCAGGGTGAACCAAGGAGTCAGCGCATTGACGCAATCGAGTGCGCGCAGGCGCACGTCGCATACACTCTTGGTCTTCCCGAGGTCGCAAAAAAAGACCGAGGCAGAATTTTTGGTGATCTCTACGACACCGTATTCACGGACGAGCTTTCGACACAGGCGCTGTTGTGCGCGCATCTATTGATGGTCGAGATTGACAAGCTTAAAAAGCAGGTGCAAAAGTCGGTTCGCGAAGGAGAAGCCAATGCGGGAACTCGGCTTTTTCTCATTGACGGTGCATTCCATGTCTTGTATGCGTTGCATGTTATTTGTGCAAGGAAAGGAGTCGATCAGTATGATTTCCCCGCTGCGTCGAAGCACATCCCTGCGGCGTGCCTGTTGATGAAGAAGATCGTCGACCGGTCCATGAAAAAGGACGACGCGTTTTCATTCAACCGTTTCTTCAAAGATGCGCGCACAAAAGAACTGATTGCAGCTGAGGCTTGAGACCGGCGCACCTTGGACACCTCATTCTCAAGCTAACAACCGGACCGATTGTGAGCGTCGGTCCCTCCCCGGAGCTAACGCCTCTGCGAGCATCGCACGTTAGCAGGATTCATCGCTACAATTTCGCGAATTTGGCTCCGCTGCTCTAGGGAAAAGCTGGATCGCGTCAATCCAGCCGACCGAAGCGCTTCGTCACAGTCGCCCAACCGCTGTTCCGATGCCAAAGTGGCAAGCCAACAAATGACCCGCTCAAGATACGCCGGTCGGCCCTCTACAAATTCCGCCAAAAAGCGCCAATAGGGCCTCCTATGGTCAGATGCGCGTGGGAACCCTGTTCTTTCGACGATGGCTAAGCGAGTTGCCCGAATCGGAGGTTCGGCCGATATTAGTTCGCGATGAGCTTCTCGAATGTCGTCGGCGGTCGGTTCGTTCGGGCCAAACAAGGTTTTTTCTCGCGCCGGCGACCGGTGAGCTCGATTAAACGTACGCAACCAATTCGGATCAAATTTTGATAGTTTCGTATATGTGGTCGGATCTGCTTCCATCGCAGACGTGATACGTTTTTTCGACACAGTATTTCGAACCACTAGCCGCCATCTCGCACGCAGTCTATTGACTTCGCGAACGGGCAGTTTTTTGATATTGATAATCCCTTCCCTGGCAGCCCAAACGTACGCATGTTTAGGATTTGTTTGTAGCTCACGTGCTGCCGCGGAGATGTTCATGCCTTTACCGATCAACGCAGCAAGTCGCTTTTTGTAGCGGTCGCCATAGGAGAATGGCGTCAGTATCTCCGCATTGCCCTGAGCTGGCTTCAGCAAGCGATATGACAATCCGCACGTACAAACGAGTTTCCATCTCCCTGTCCTCGTTGACAAAAATTCAAAAGTGTCAGAATTTCGATGTAGCGCCCCATTGCATGAGTACGCCGCCTTGACAGACATGGAAATTTCTTTCTCACTTGCCAGGCGACGATCTTTAAAGTTCTGGGGCACATATGACCCCGGCAAGGCAGCGAGGTGTTCAAGAAGCGATTCCCCCGCGATAATTATGAATGGATGAACAAAATCGCAACCCCACGTCCCTCGCAACAAATGATCGATCCATGCCGACACCTTGCTTGCGTTTGTATTTGTGAGGTAACAGTACTCGCGTCCAAAATAATCAACCCAAGCAGAATAGATCTTCGCATATTTCAACCGCGAATTTTCGAACAAAAAACCTAAATCTCTCAGCATGTTTCCATATTGTTTTGCTGATTTGCCGAAGTTTCCATCAGCTCTCTGCCGCACACTCTTCCTTGAGACACTCTCAATCGCCCGTTTTTCCAAAGGGGACACGCTGTGCAAAACCTCCTCGTCAGAGTGATCAATCAGGCGCATAACTGTCTGATCAGCATAGCGAACGGAAGTTTTGCCCTTCACCGATTTCAGCACACGGGCATGTTTATCGCAGCAGTACACACCAGCCAACTGATGATCAACCTTCCAATACGGCGTCTGATGACTCTCGATACACTCTTTCAGGCATTCTTCACAATATCGCAATTTCGAAGCTCGCTCGCCTCTTAGCCTGGCAATCCATACCGGCCGACTATTAATTTCCGCAGATCCCAACGTCATTTTCAGTATTTTTTCTCTCATGCTCTGCGGAGCCATCATTGTCAGATATCGATACTCCGTATGACCATAGATGATATCCTCGGGTTTCATGTTCCAGTAGTCACGCGTTTGTTCTGCCAGATAATTAATGGAACCTGGAAGCCGTTGACCCGGGTATGAATCGCAGCCAAAAAGCAGTTTCCTGAGGCTCAAAGTGGATTTGAGTCCCATCATTTCGGCATAGCGTCCAATGTTACTGTCCAATGTCTCGCCTTCTTTGAGAGGAAGCAACGCAATCGCCATCGAAGCGCTCCTGTTTTCCTGGCTAGTGTTCTGAACACCGGTCACATCGACAATATCGTGGTTGAGCACCTGTTGAACTGCCGAGGCAGATCGTACACGCAGACACGCATAACCCTTGCATTGTCTAATACGTACGCTATTCCGATTTCCTGATCCGGCCATTCTCGAACGCCAACCGTCGACTCACGCTTCTACTCGCCATTTCGTTTGTCTCCAATTCTGTCTGGTGAAGACCGCCCACGACGCGTCCGATTCGCCAGATTAAACGCTGTAAGCCACTCGCGGTCGCATTGACGCAAGGTCCTATAGAGGACTGAATCAGCGCCATAGGCTGACGTGATTCTCTTTCGTGGCTGTGCACGCTCAACAAGTGATCGCCAACGGGCTCTCAAGCGCTGAATATCCTCTGCCGGCAGCCGCCTCTCTCTATTAAATCCTGCGCAATGGGCCCAACGGATAAACCTTTCGTAGTCTGAACTGACGGGACGCGACGCAGCTTCGGCCCCGACACCAATGGCTTCCCCCCCGGAAATCAGACTTTGATACCGCTCTCCGTACGTCTTCGCAATTAACTGCGGCCGTCCACCAACGGGCGCATTTGGCGCCAGATAGGACACTCCGCAGGAACATGCCACGATCCATCCCCGCCTTTCTGACGAACATACGTCCCAGGCGTCGCTCTTCCGGTGAAGAATTCCCGTGCATACCAGTTCATTCAAGATCTCATTGGCAGCAACCGTTGACTTTGCCGATGGTCCAGATCCCTGAACTCCCTCTACGCTCCGGAGCGCTGGCAAAAAAGATCCTGGCAAGCCGCAACGACTATGTAACAACGACTCGGCAGCTATGAACATAAGTGGATGGGAGTGCTGCTTGCTCTCCTCCGCCGCCACAATATTTCGGATCCAAGTTGTCATTTTCTGCCAAGTCAAACCAGCAATCTGGCAGTACTCCTTACCAAAGTGTCCCAAAACAATCGCAATGAATGCGCGCTCATCTATCCTTCCGTTGCGCCAGACAATCCTTTCTTCTCGGAGAAACTCGCGATACGACAAAGTGGACAACAGGCTATCGCTCGCCGCCCGGTATCTGGCGCTACGTTTAGCGATTTCCTCAATCGCGTTCCTCTCTGAAACTGACATCCTCTGCAAAACGAATTCATCGCTGCGCCCCTTCAAGGCGTTCACCGTTGGGTCGGTGAGATTGTCAGGACCACCTGCGTCTGTCATTCTCAGCAAACGGGAATGGCGGCAACAGAAGTATGCACCGGGCAGTTGATGATCCACCAGCCAATGGGCAGGAACTCCCTTTTCTCGCCACTCCAGCAGGCAGTCGTCGCAGTATCGGAACCGGGTAACTCGCTCCCCGGTCCAGCCAGCAACACGTCTTCTCAGGCATCGACCGGAAGGTTGATCAAGCATCTTCAGGCGCATCACCTCTCTCTGCATCCCATCGATCGTCAAGGTTGCGTAAAAGAACTCTGTGTGATTCTTGACGATTGCGTCGATGTCCAGATCCCAATAGTCTCTCGCTTGCTCGGAGAGATACCTCAGTCCGCTCGGGAGTCTTGTATCGGGGCGGCATCCGTAACCAAAGAGGCGCCGCCTCAGGGGCAATGTCGTTTCGAGGCCCATAAACTCTCCGTAGCGCCCCAGATTACTGCCGATCGTCTCGCCGTCCAAAAGGGGAAACAGTGCAATAGCCATGTCACTCTCCCTGCTCCAGCCGACTTCAAGCCTTTCCCGACGTAGACTGGCCCTCTGCCGGCTCACTTACGTAACAACGCTCAAACGTCCCTTGATAAAGTCAGGTCACAGCGCAGCTTACGGTCAAGATTGGACCGCCATTGAAGCCCGCAATGGAATCTCCATATTGGCGGTCACCCTCGACCACGTACAGCCTTTCCAGCGATCAGTCAACTTTTTCCCTGGACCTTCTGACGCCTTTCTTCATGGGACCCGCGGGAGCCTTGTTCTGGTAGAAACGGCGGGCTGCCTCACTACTCAGATCATCTGATGAAGCGGCCGGGAATTCCTCCTGGACTGTGCTAATAAGCGACGAAGCGGATTCTTGGGGTATTCCCAGAAGCATCAGCCTGGATACCGCGCTGATTGCTGACTCGTTCTTGTCGTGTTCCATGGCTGCCGCATAATAACTATGCCGCTTCGCCTCCGCCGCCATCGACTCAACGATCTCGTCCAATGTATCGCCTAACAGGTCGTCGTACGCGATCATCGTTGCTTTGTTACCAGAGCGGATCGCATTCATCATTGGCTTCAATGAAGCCATCTTTTCATCGAATACATCTTTAAAAATTTTTCCAGATAACCTCTCCACCCCCGAGGAAATCGCCGCGTACTGCGCCAACTGAAAAAGAGGAATTGCGACTCCGGGCAGCCCTTGGGTCAAGGAATACAAATCGCGTCGCAAGCTTGCCGATAGAGGCGCCGCGTCCTTAAGCCACTGATATTTCTGCAGCTGGTTACAAAACCGATTCCAGTCGTCCACATTCCTCATGCCGTTCCACGTTGTAACGCCCTGACTGCTCAGGCGCCGTGCGGTGCGCAACGTCTTCCGGAACAGCCCTGCTGCCTTCGGCGTGCCACTTACGATCACCGGAATGCCAACGACGTTGGTAAGATTGACAAAAAAGTCAAAAAGAGGATCATTTCTCGCGACCGCCTGCAGAGCGTTCTGGATCTCATCAATGACAATGAGACCGGTGTGATGCCGTTGGGAAATCCGATGAAGCTTGTTCGCGTAATCCGCCAGCGTCGCCTTCAGTCCCACCTCTCTCGTATAGTCTGTGCCGAGCAGATCATCGAATTTTAGTATGAGAAGCTTCAAGGTGTCTTTAAGACTGGCACTCTTGGGACAGTCAATCTTGATCCAGACAACCTGATTAAGCGCACAGTCTTTATGCCAAATCACCTTTGGAAGCAACCGGAGTGCGGATTCCAGAGCCGTGGACTTGCCAGCGCCAGAAAGCCCGAAGATACCGGCACAATAAGCATGGGAGCGCTGGTGAGGATATATTGCTGCGAGGCTCCCCTCCTGACCCAGTCTGTAACGATCCTCGATACCATCAACGTAATCTGACTGTATTTCCTGCCCGACGTAATGCTGGCGAACGATGATCTGTATCGTGCTGACGACATCGATATGCGCGGGAAGGGCAACGACAAGCCGGGAAAGTCGCCCGATAGAATGCATACGATATTCTTCGGACTTCTCGCGCTCGCTTTCAGAAAAAGCCACCGGTACGTCAAGCGCTCTCAGGATAGACGCCTGGTCCCAGAGAGGTCCCAAAGCAGAAATCAGCGGATTATTCCGGTATTCGGGCAGCAGGTCCTCGCCGCCATAGTACCGAGCCGCCACTGCTTGAAGACACTGCCTCACCGGTTCCAGTAGAGCCGATTTACCAGATGCTATCCATTTAGACACGGATTCCTTTATTGACATGATGTACTCCTATTTATCCATTGACGCTAGAATTTCCCTCACGCGCTTCTCACGAAGATCCTTTGCCGTCATGCCGCAGTCATCGGCCGACGTCACGCTGTCCTGATCAACCGATTCATCATAGGCATCTCCTTCCTCGTCATAGGTCTCTTTGGGCACCAGGGGGGCCAGACCGACTCCTTTCTGGACTTTCTTGAACAGCTTCTTGAACGACGCACCAGCCTTGTTGCGCCGCGTGGCTTTTCCAGACCGCACCGTCGACTCAGCGGACTGTTCAAGGTCACGCGCCGCCTCCATGTCACGGATGTCCGGCTGGCACATACCTGCATCCTTAAGGGCTCGTCCTGTTTTTGAAACAGCCTCCCTGGCGATTTTTGCGATGTTGTAATCGGTCATTGCGCGATCGGGTTCGGACGACTTTTCGCTCAGACCACGGTTAGTCGCATCACGTTTCGTATAAAGCATTTGTTCCTGGTAACTCAGTCCACGGACCTCGTCGATTTCATGATCAGAAACCGGACAGCGCGTGGGCTCGCCCAGGCCATGAAGCTGGATGTGGCTGTTGTCAGCAGGGTCGTATCCGACCTGGACTTCAGTCTCGATTTTTTGTCCACGGAACATTGCCTGACGTTCAACGAGCGAAAGTGTAGGACAGGCATAGTGCAAGCCGTTGTGGAGAATTCCCTCACCGTCTATTTTGGCAGTCGCCGTCGGCATAGCCCTCGCACGGAATTCATCCACATCGACCTGCCTTCCACATCCGTTCATCTTCGTTCCGTACTTCCAAAGATTGAGCGGTGTCGGCGCAAGCCCGAGGTCCACCATTTCGGGAGGCGTCGGGTAACCGCGGATAACACGCTTGTTATAACTCAGTACTGCATAGCAAATCACGCGACGCATCTCGTTGATATCAAGCGCCGCGTGGCAGGCGGGATGTTCAACACCACGGTCAAACGAATCTTTCTCGACAACCCCTGGCACAAGCGAGTTCCAGATTGCCGGTATGATGCCGAATCGCCTCTCCATATGGGCACGAATGTCGGGTCGATACGCTTCGGTGTTCTCAATTTCCATCCGGTAATCGCGAATCAGGGGATGGGCTTTGTGCACACTGCTGACTTCACCCTGATCTGCGCAGAGAATTTCGCAAAGGCGATTCGCGTCCCAGTCCTCCTGTTCAATGGCAATACCGAGTGCCTTGCAGAAGGGAACCTTGGGACTGACAGCGTTAGCCAGTGCCATCATCGCCCCATCCCAGCACGGCGGCTCAAATGTAAGATAGAAACCTACAACCATGGCCGAATAGTCATCGACGACGAAATAAAGGACCGGCCGTCCGATGACCTTGATGCGTAAGATCTGGCCCACCAGATAGATGTCTACGATGGTCGCGTCTATGTGAAATCGTTCGCCGGGCCCACGCGATGTTCTGAGTCGCCCTGTCAAGGGACGTTCGTGCAGAAGATACTGTCTGAGACCAACCTGGCGGATGCGGCGCTGTTCGTAACTGTAATTCCGGTAGATATAATATTGAAGTTGCCGTTCGGTCGGGACGATGCGTCGATCGAATTTCAACTCGATCATTTCCCCATTCTGGTTGTAGACAGCCCTGTCGCACAGAAAATTTGTTTTCATCCATCGCAAGGCGATCCCCAATGTCTTCCGGGCCCTTTTTCCTCGCGAATATTCAAACGAAAAGTAATAATCTGCAGCCAGCGCGAGCAGGCGCTGCATCTCCA
This sequence comes from Burkholderia sp. OK233, assembly GCF_900230185.1. Taxonomy (GTDB): domain Bacteria; phylum Pseudomonadota; class Gammaproteobacteria; order Burkholderiales; family Burkholderiaceae; genus Paraburkholderia. The sequence goes on along the minus strand of NZ_OCSR01000002.1, from coordinate 3,563,492 downwards.
TTTTGGGATCCACGTTTTTTATTTTTTTGCGTTTTCGCGCGTCCCCATCGGCAGATACGCAATTCCGCTGCTGCCCTCGTCCGCCACATCGATCGTAATCGTCTCCGGCCGCTGCTGGCGTCATTCCTTGCTGGCAAAACCGGCGAAACGTCCGGTACACAGTGGATTCGGATATGGCGGCGACCGCACAGTACTGCAAAATCCGCTTCCGTCGGGTTTCTTTATGCAGCAACTCCTCAAACTCGTCGCCGAAAATTGACGGTTCAGGGCTTCGGTCTTCACTTGGGCTCAAATCGAAAGTCAGCAATCCTTTTGTGATCGCCCACCCTGTTGACTTGGTCGGGTCCTCGGCGATTTCCTGATATTTGCCCGACCTGCGGGAAAGAACAAAGGGTAGAACACGTCGGCGCTCAGCGACATTGCCAGGCAGCCTGGGCAATTTGTCGAGGGCAAGTTCAGGGTCCGCGTTAGCTGACAATCGCACCAGCAGATCATCGGTCTTTATCTTGAATGGCATTGCCTTCCGCAGACTGGCCGACTTCGCGCTGTGTTCAATGTCAATAAGATGAGTCCATCTGGCATTCCTCCCTGTTCTCAGGACAATATAGATGCGCTCACCGTTGCGCTCCTTGAGCACCTCGCCAACAGTGATTGTGTCGGGATACGTCGCTGTCGTCGGCATCCGGGTCTCCGCGCAGGGCAGCGTCAGTCAGTTGCGGCGGTCAAGGGAGGGGGCGCCAGATTTCGTCAAGCCGGATGTCGAGCGGGTTGGCGACCTCGAGGTCGAAAGCCAGCCGCCTGGAACCCGCGAGTTGCCGGAAAGCTCGCACGCCTGAGCCGGATGGAAACCCGAACATCCGGTCGACCAGTCCACATGCGTCGATCAGCTTCAACTCTTTCTTCCGTCTGACAAGGCGCAGCAACTCGTGCTGTGCCGCTATCTCAGTGTCAGAAAGCGTTCTGCCAATCGTGTCGTTGTGCGCCCGAAAGATCCAGGCGAGATTTTTCGAACGGACTGCATGCATGCCGTTTTTCCTCACTGCGACATATGAGGCTCCGTCGTTTTCCCACGCTTTCCGCTCGATAAGTTGCAAGCGGGTCAGTTCGCCATTTGTGCCACTGCGGATCGATCTGACCGACCTCGCTTCCTGCCCGTATTTCCCACCTTGCCTGGTGAGGTAAACCAGGCTGGTGTTAAGGACAGCCAGTTCACCGAGGCGCCGATACAAGGGATGCGCAACATCGATTGACGCAGCTGCTCGCCGGGTTTTCTCGCGATCGAGTGCGACCTGATCGCAAATAGTCATGACGTCGCGCCGGTACCATCCCTCAAGGAATTCGGCATGCTGCGCCGCCGACATCAGGTGCAGTTCTTCCCCTGGCGCTTTGCTGCAGGCCAGTCGTGTCTTGACTCCCCTCCCCGGGAGATCTTTCGTATGCTGCCAGCGCTGATGCAATCCTTTACTTTTGGCGAGCGCCTGTTCTTTCAGCTTGCGCTCAAGCGTTCCCTTTTGCATTTTTGAATGATGTGCTACCATTTTTTCCTCCGGTACCGTCACCCAAGAATGGATTTCTCATAACCTATGGAGTACGAATTTAATCCAGTTTGGCTTTAACCTCATTCCACGGATCCAGTCGCAGCTTGCAAAGCGCGCCCGTCAACGCCGCCCCCACAAGCAAAGCAACGGGTTTAGATCAAGCGGGCGGCGGCGCCCTGATGGTTTCGTGTTTAGATGCGGCAGCGCTTACGCTGGATGCGATTGACGCCGGACTCATTCTGATAACCCGCATATGTCACTCGTTGGCAACTGGGCTCGGCAGAATGAGGTTGTCGGCTGCTGGCGCCGCGACGCTTCACTTCCCGCTGATCGGTCGTGCTACTGGACGGCGTCTGCGCGCCGGACTTCTCGCGGTCCGAGAAATACGCGGGCAGGGCCGAAGTGTAGACGTCGGGGAAGGTTCGCACCGGCGGTGCGCTTTTCAAGTCTGGGGACACGCGCGGGATCTCATCCACAAAAGAGATGGCGGGTGACCGTGTCGGGACGGGCGCCTCACGAATGACCATGATGTCAAGAATGAGTAACTGGAACGTCAGTACGCGGGAATCAGCATATCGGGAGTCGACGCCGCAAAGGACTATGGCGCCAGCATCAAGTATCGCTTGCAGTTGATGTGCAGTGTCACCCGGTGATGTAAGCCACTGGTCGACCCCATCGATCCCAATAATGATCGGCAGCGTGGGGGCTTGAGCATATTTTTTGCAGGTCCACGACGCTAAATATGTCAGTTGTTTTCCCTGTTCGCCCTGCCGGCAATACACCAGCAGACTCCGTCCCGCCTGCGTGCCGAGTTGGCGCATACGTTCCGCCAACCGCCTCCCTCGTGACGGCGCGGCCTCGCCATCGATGAAACGGATCGTCCGCGACCACCGGGAGCCGCCCGCAACTGCTTTTGGTTCGTCCGGAAATCCTTGGCCGGCCAGTGATGCAGTGTCGGTGTGTGTACTGCGTGCGGCGTACGTTGTCGACACATCGACTTCCCAAGGTCCGGGATGATACGAAGGATTTCCATCATCCGCCGTTTCGAGATTGAGACTGCACGGCTGATCACGGTAGAAAATCGGATCGGGAGCGGCTTTGCCAGATTCTGCGCAATGCCTTGACGAGTTCATACCTGCCTCCATTTAGTGGCACTTGACACGAAGCCAGATTGGGCAGAGCATGAAGTTGCTGTCCTTCACCTCTGCCAATCAGGCCGGGAGAAGCGGCGACCCGGTCGGCAAACCGCGTCGCCGCTTTTTTCTATGTTCAGTTGGTATTTACGGACCGTGTTTCATAGCGAAGTTCCTCCTGAGCCTGAAGGCCATCCGCGGATGGGTATCGCGCGACGGCACTGGCGAGAATGCGGACAGGTCAAGGCGCGGGTGCGGCGTTCGTTGACACTGGGAATGGAACTGCGCAGCGGCTTGTGGCCCGGCCATCGACCGGCAGACGGCCCACGCATGCAAGCCGATAACCGATCCGCGCCAACGTCAACGCATGCAGACACGCTCCATCGCGTTTCTCTGTCTACCCACTTTAGATGCCTCCACACAGAAATCCAGAGCGCCGGACGTGCGGCCCTCGCGTTCGGGTTTTTTGACAGGCATCGGTAACACGCTCGAATAAGGGTGGCAAACATGATCTGTAACACGCGCGAATAAACTGTGGGCAGCGTGAACGGCACCCCAGAAGTTGGACATCGATCCAGCCGTTGGGGTGTTTTTAATGATGAAGCAGAGTGAGCTGTTAAAGCTGAAGGCGGTGAAGCAGTCTCTGGCCGGTGGTACCGGTGTCACGGTTTTCACGCAGCTCACATAGCGCGGGTTACACGGTGTTGTGTCGCTGTAGAACGGCGAGATCGCCGCTTACCAGACGGGCGAGCGTCCAGTCCTTGAATGGGTGAGCAGCATGCTCAGGAAGGCGCTGGCAGAACCGGGCAAGCAGGCCACACCGCGACTACTTTCGGACCTGGGCTGGCAGTCTCAGATGGCTGCCTGCTAGACGCTGCCGGGCTAACGCGGGCTGACCCGGAGCATGTCGCGTCGGGAGAACTGTTACGACGCCGCGGCAAGGGAGAGCTTCTTCGGAACGTTCAAGTTGGAGTTCTTCTGCCTGAACAGGTTCGAGAATCTCGACGCACTGAAGGCCGGTATCAGGCAGGACAATCACTGCTATAACCGCAAACGCATCAGGCTGAAACTGAATGGGCTGAGTCTTGTGATCCTCAGGACCCAGCCCGCCTGGCAGCCGCTACACAACTGTCCATCCTTGGGGGGAGCTCATCGTGCAGTCATTGAGTCCGCCCATTTTATTTGCAGTACGAATTATCTGTTGGATCACGGAAACTGCCGATACAGACTGTATTAATTAGAAGCGTGAAGACAGTTATTGGCTGTTGTCTGACAGCTTTGCGACCCTCGCTGCACCGCAGCATACGACATGCAACTTTTTCAAAGCTTTTAGCTGTCTTGCGAAAAAGTGGTGGGTACGGCGGCCCGATCGCCGTGAAAGAGCGCCCCGACTCGCACGATAATCAAACTTATCCAGCACTCCCAATTTTTTCCATGACACTTTTCCCGGAAATACCGAATGCTGCGTAATGAAATCGGGAAATCCCGTCAACCCATGGATTTCGCGCCATAATTGGGAAATGGGACGTACACCGTTGAGCTCGCCCGAGACCGTTCGTGCCGTCGTCCGGCAGATGCTGGACGGGGCCGGCGTCGCCGCGCCCATTACGCCGATGCTCTTCCGGCGCATTGTGTCCACTCGCCGCGTCCGGGAGTTGCTGGGCGGCGGCGATCCGTCGTGGATTGGTCGGCAGGTCCGCGCGGTCGAGGCCGAAGTGATCAGCGAGTCCACGGCACGCTACACGGTGAGCGGCCTCCCCGACCAGGTCGCCGATTCAATGCGCTTGCTCTGGTTGATGGCGCTGGAAGCCGCGCGTGGCGAATTTGTCGACGCACAGGCGAGCGCAACCGAAGCGGTGGCCCGCGCAGCGACCGAACGCGATAACGCCAACGCCCTGACGGCTATGCTGCGCACCGAGCTCCAGGACTGGCAAAAACAGGCGCGCGAGCTGGACGTGCGGATCGGCCAACGGGAGGCGGAACTGGCTGAGACGCGCGGACGCATCTCCGAGGAGTCAGAAAGGGCACGCCTCGCCGAAGCAAGGCTCGCCGAATCGCTCCGTGCCCGCGAGGCCGCCCGGCAAAAGTACGACGAGGAACTGGCCACTGTCAGACGGGAATATGCGGGTCTTTCCCGCCAGTTGTTAAATGCGACCGACGAGTTTCGCCAGTCACTGGCAGCCAGGCAGGCTGCCTTGCAGCCGGAAGTGCAATCGTTACGCCGACGCCTTTCGCAGGTAACCGAGCAGTACCGGAGGCTGCTAGAGGCCGGCGCGGCGTCCGCCACGCCCGTCTCCGCCGACAGCGCGTCTAGGAGCACGCAGAACCCTCCCGCCGGCTAGCCCGCCAGGCAGCCAGCCCAAATGGATGACGCGCCGTGCTACGCCCCTCGGACTACCTCGACGTTTCGGTGGACCCGCCGCAACCGCTGCCTTGCGACATTGGAGGCGCCATCGCGTATCTGTCCTCCGTATTGAACCTGCCCGTTTACGAGACATGGACGCCCGCGAGGCTTCTCCAGCAGTACGGCTCCATGCCGGCGGCCAAAGTCGCCCAGCCAGAAGTCTTCGCGCTGCTGCTGGGCGGCGGCATGGCGGTCCGGTTCTGGGACCTGGGTCAGAGCCGCACGCTGGGCGCGGAGCATGCACCCACTGCCGAAGCTGTCGTCGGGCGGCTGCTGCGCGCACTCAGGGTCCGCTTTCGTCCGGCGCATCTCCCCGCTCCCAGGGCGCACGGTCCGAAGCCGGCTGGAGCGGCCGCCATCCGCCCCGACCTGCATCCGCCACGACGACCGGTTGGCGACGAACCCTGGCTCTCGGGCACCGGCCGGTTTTACAACAGTGATCTGTCGACCAATACCCTGGGCGTCTCTGATGACGGCGCTGCGGTCCATCGATTCCTCCAGGAGCGGGCCGGTGCCTCGCGACATACTCTCCGTGCCTACACGTCGGAAATACGTGCGCTGATCCGCTGGTGCGAAGCGCATGGCGTGGCCGGCCCGCTGTCTGCGCTGGCGCGGCACACTCTGCTCGATTACCGGGACGCGCTCCGCAAGCGCGGCGAAACGACTGCGGAACACGAAACCGGTGAGCGCAGCGAAGCTGGCCAGCAACGCGCAATGGCGGTGCTGCGTAGTCTTTTCGGCTTTCTGACGCTCACGGGCTACCTGACGTCGAATCCGTGCGCCAGGCTGGGCAACACCGCCGCGGCCCGAGCCGGATTCCGTCCCGAACGTATTCTGCCGGCCGCCGCGGTCGAGGCCGTCGACCGCTGGCTACTTGAAAGGATCGGTGGCACCGGCGGCCGGACAGACGTCGCACGTCGCGCCGCGATCCTGGCGACCTACCGTTTTACCGGCGTCCGGCTGGATGAACTGGCGACTCGCGATGGCTATCCGCGTCTGAGCGCAGACCCAGGCGGCTGGACGCTCACGGTCGTGGGTAAAGGGCGGAAGAAACGATCCATTCCTTTACCCGATATCTGCACGGTTTTCCTCAAGCAGTACCGCACCGCATGCGGACTGCCGCCAATACCGCCGCCGGGCGAGATCGCTGCGCTGATCCGGGGGAAGCGAGGCGCCGGCCTCGGCGCATCGGGACTCTACCGGGAGGTCAAGGCTGCATTTCGGGAGATGGCTTCTGCGATACCCGCAAGCGATACGGCTGCCCGTCTGGTTCTAGGCAGCGCCTCACCTCACTGGCTCAGGCATCTCGTGGGCAAAACTCTGGTCATCGATAAAAAGGTCCCGCTGCCGATGGCGGCGGCCCTGCTCGGCCACGAGTCCGTGGTAACAACCGCAGGCTATTCCCAGGCCGACCTCTCCGAGCTGCGTGAAATCATGCAGGGCAGCTTCACGCTGCGATCCTCAGACGATGCGCCGCAGCCCAAGCAGTCGTTCACACGTGTACAAGAGTGAGCTGCCGGCTGACTGCTTTTCACGGTGAAAAGCGGGCATGAGTCATGGGTATGCCGTTCACTCCCCGCGTTGTCGTGGTGGCGGAGGAGACAGTAGCTCGCCGACGTCTTTCCCAAGAGCATGAGCAAGTGCGGCAAGAACCAGCAGCGAGGGATTTCCAAGCGACCGCTCGATCTGACTCACGTAGGTACGATCTACGTCAGCCTCAAGGTTCAGACGTTCCTGGGAAAGCGCATGCTCTCGCCGGAACGCTTTAATGTTAATCGCAAGATGCTGTCGTAGCGTCTCATAGTCGCGTTGCTTCATATATCGAAGCGTGACTACGTCGAGACCCTCGGTCCACGGAATATAATCTACAAATTGATTATTCGTGAGTTAAAGATGTTGCTAACGCATGTCCAGTGGGCCGAGTCAAACGCGGCGAAACAGAAACTTTCCGCACCCCACCGTCCCTGGCGATGCGTTGGCCTTTCCGCCGAATCGCCAATCTTTTTTGTCGATCTGCTCTGGGGACCCGACAATCCCGATCAGGCAATCCGAAGTGTGCTGGTGCCTTCCCCCGAAGAACTCGTCGAAATGGTGACGGAAGTCGGTTCCAGTCGCTGCCGCGTGTTTCATCTGGGGGTTGCGAATGGTCGTCCTGACGCGCAGCCCGCGCTAACGGAAGTCAAGGCGATAAGAAGCCACCGGGAACCTGGCAGCCCGGTGAAGTGATACGTCCATGTCGATGCACAGGGCTGCCAGCACGCGTGCTTCTCCTGGTCGCCCCGCGCAGATGAAACTTCGGTGTGGGAAGAAGAGCTGGTACTTGACACCCGTGCGTTGTGATGTCACTGCGCTTCGTCGAAGATGTGTCTTGCCAGCGGGATAAAGGAACGCAACATGATGAAGATCGCACGGCGCCTTTTTCCGCGTGCCCAGGACAAGGAGGCTCTCGTCGCGCTGTCAGCCGTGGTGGCGGGTGTCACCGGGTCAATCGCCACGCTGGTCACCGTAGCCATGATGATGACTGGACACTGAGCCCGAGTGATCGGGTATGTGAGTCTCCTGGACGACAGGGGATCGGTAATCGAGAAACCAGCCGTCGTGGAGATTGAAGAGCCTCTGGAGACCTGCTTCATCACGCGGGAATGGCAAACCTAGGCTTGTTCTGCGAGTGGCCTAGAGCCTTCAACCAGCTTTGCCCGTTCGAGTCCGTCGCCGCCTGCCCCGTTCGACGACGGCCAGATCTGGCACGACTCGATCAGGTGATCGGTGCGCAACCACTCACCACACCGCGCATACGCGAGCAACGGACCGACCACAAGAAACGCAAGCAATTCGGCCTTGGCTTCCTCGTCCATCGAACTCGTCCCTCAGCTTGTCCGACACCTGCGTAGCCCGCCATGACGGGGGGTGGACGCTCCGCGTCACTTTTCGCCCGGCCACCAAGGTTGCGGCGTAAGCATTCGAGCTGTACCGTCGCGAATTGCATTGACGCACGAGAGGATCGGCGGCTAGCGAATGGGATCGATGTGTGAGGCGGCAGGTAGCAGGGGAGCGACGTTCCAGGGTAGCAGTTTGGACGGCATCACGTCTGGAACGCACCTCAGCGACCTGCTCATGCCGACCGTTGCCGTCCATCCATCTGGCCGCCCGCTTCCCTGCAGCAACGAGTTTTCGTTACTGGGAGAGCTATTTCAGACTCCCATTGGCGCGGACAGTGACCTGAGCGCGTTAGCGGCAGTGCGTGTCGGAGTGACGGTACTCGATCGCCTCGGTGCGCGCGGCCTGAAGCCGCACGAACTGCGGTTCATCATTTCGCGTCGAACGTTATCTTGCCGTCGCCAGAACGGAGAGCAGCTGTCCACGGACGAATCCGACAAAGCGATCCGTCGCGCGAGAATACTTGTCCGGACCGAAGTCATTTTCGGTAACGAAGCAACGCAGGCGTGCGCAGATGTGATCTGCGACTCCACATAAAATCAGGAAATTAAACGGTCTTTCCGTCACCTATCGACAAATTCTTGTTTTTAAACTACAGTTTTATGTATATCGAGTCGATTTTATCATGGACACACTGCAGGAAACCCTGAAAGACGTGCAACTACGCCTGTCCGTGGCTCATCGGAAGAGGCTGACGCACAAAGACATGGCGGAATTGGCCCATGTGAGTCCGCGCGCCCTTGGCGAATGGATGAGGGGAGCAACGGCCCCAGCTGGGATGACGGCGTTGTTGCGCCTTTTATCACAGCTCCCGCTCGATCAGGTCGGTGAAGTTCTTCTCCAGTGGCAGCACGATGAATCCGAAGTCACGACAGGCGGCAACGCGTCCGAGGGCGCGAGACCGGGTAGTCATTAACGCAAAGGGCAACAGGCGGACGCCTTTACAGGAGAAGCTTTTATGAAGGAAATCCGTTTCTATCGCGCCAATGAGAAACCGTACGGTGCGTTCAGCAACCTGTACAAGCGCGACTTTGACTTCGAAGGCGAAGTCTATCCAACAGCTGAACACGCATATCAGGCTGGAAAGGCGAGGAAGCCGGAAGTCCGTGAATGGCTTATGGCTGCGCCCACTCCCTCTCTTTTGGCCATGGCAGCGCACGGACTTTATGTGTGGGACATCGCAGCGGACTGGTCAAAGATCAAATTTGATCGAATGAAACGCGTCCTGCTTGCGAAGTACGGCCAGCACGATGATTTGAAGGAGTTACTGCTCAGCACGGGGACGGCGACGTTGATCGAAACGGCCACGGTAGACAATGCCGTGAATCGCTTGTGGGGCGAAGTGAACGGCAAGGGTCAAAATAAACTCGGCCAGTTGCTGATGGAAGTACGAACTGAGCTTCGTACCCAAGCTTCACCTCGTCGCCGAGCGGTCGCGAAAAAAGTCGCCCCCGCCACAGCAGCGAAGCCCCGCTCAAAGCGGCAAGCAACAGGCGAAATCGTCGGCGCCTGACCGCTCCACTGTCCCGCGAAGGCGCGAATCTTCCGCGAATTCTTCCAGCTTGGGCTCGTGGATAGAGCTGGAAGGATTTGTTTTCTCTTTAAAAAAAGATCGCAGACGCAGTGTCCTCAACTTGCGCGCCGATCGCACGATTTTGTCGGGACTCCACGCCTCCAGCAGACCTTGGGCCCCCTCCGTCAAGCAATTGAGTGTTGACAGAGCTTGTCCGAACGCGAGGGCTCGCGTCAGTGCCTTGTAGTCAAAACTTCCCGAGTCAGACGGGTTGCCGTTGAAAAGGTCATAAATCAAGCCTGCGGTACACCAATCTCCGGCACCTGCCGTGTCGCCCACGTGCGGAAGCTCATAAGCACCAAGAGCGACCCACGCATTGTCCAATGACGGCGCCCTGAATCGCAGACCACGGGAACCACAGGTTTGTATTTCGATGGAGACCGTGCGAGTGTCGAAATCCGAAAGATCATCCATGCGGTCATCTGCATACTTGATAACATGAGCTGAACGGACCGCACGCGCAAAAAGCCCGGCATCGTCACCAATCGCGGAAGGCTCAAATACGACGAGCGATCCAGCCCCACGATAGTGCTCTGCCAGCGTTACCCCCAGAGGCGTCGGACGATCCAGAAAAAACACACGGGCCGGGGGGAGCGTCGACAGATCTTCGCAAAACGCGGTCGCGTCGTCCCACCGTGGGCGGCGATATTGACCGCAGGTTGGGCAAGCGAAACTAAAGCGGTGTGTACCGGCTTCATGAGATGCAAGCTGATGCTGATAGATCACTGGCGTGCACCGATCCGATGAACGCCTCATGAACTCCAGATCGGCGCCTACCGCGCGGAAGCTGTCGTGCACCTTGCATGCCGCGACATCGTCGCCGAGCGTACCCATCGGGGAGGCGTTCCAGCCAAGTGCAGCGAGGATTGATAACACATTGCCCGCGGACCCGCCGAGGGCCGTGTGAGTCACTGCGCCGTCTGGGCTGACGATCACATCCAGAGCGAAGAGACCGGTTCCAACTATACGGCGCGGGAGCGTCTTCATCTTTCCACCAACAATGAGAGAGTCTGCGCAGCGGCTACAACGTTGGCCAGATGTGCCAGAGATAGTCAGGGGGTGTATCCAGCAGATCTGGAACCACGGAAACCGGTGAATTATATCCGATACTTTCCTCGTACATCACCGGCAGGTCTAGTTGCAGCGCAGCGAGCAACATGCCGACGCTGCCTATGCGCGTTCCTGCGGGGGACAGTATGGTGCGTGGAGGTGATTCCGGTGAGGCGCTGAACGCCTCGCGCCGCCCATTGTGGATGCGCACGATGCTTTCGCACACGTCCGTTGGGTCGGACTCGTGTGCGTAAATGACATCGCGCAGATTCACGTCCCAATCATTCAATATTGGCTCCTGGAACTCGCGAAGCAGCAGGTCACCGCGCCTGGGATCCGCGGCGGGAAACGGTAGTATCGGGCACGACTCTTCCGGTTCCAGTTCGCGGTGAATACGACTGAGCGATGCAACAGCGCCCTCCGACAACTGTGGAATCCAGAGTTTTACCGCTCGCTGGACATCGTCTGTGTCCATGTCTGCCTGAAACCCGTGGATATATTGGGGTGCATCGCTAGACATCGACACAGCCTTGATCGTCGGCTTCGTGCGACCTGCCGTGACGATATGTGCGTTTGCTCCACCTGGACGTCGGGCGCGCGCATAAGCGTATTTGAATATCGGAAAGCAGACACCACGCGACATCGCCGTGGCATCCACGAGGATATCGGTGTACCCGTTGGCAAACAACGGTGCGCACACGCGCGTCGCCCTTCTGCCGGCGACATTAGCCGTATCCTCGGCAACGATAGATACCGATTCGAACTGGACATTGCGACCCGCCAGGCTATTCAGGAGCACGTCGCGATTGCGGGAAGCAGCCCGTTTCAACACTTCAGCGACCTCGGGTCTCTCCTCAACAAGAAACAGGAAGTCAACGTTTGCAAACGAAGCAAGCGCGATGGGGAAATGCAGGCAGAGTTCGTTGAACCCCAACGTGCCCACAAAAAGAAGCCTGCGGTCCGCGGAAATGTAATCCCGAAAGAATGCGTCGCATTCGGCGCCCTTATGCGTGATGAATGGAGACATAGCGCGATCAGTCGGACAACATGGATTCGACCCCGGACAGGGTATCTTCGATAAACCCGCCGCGGCTCAGCGTCAGGCCATTGGCAATACATGGGAGGGCACCGAGTTCGAGCAGGCACCAGACCCGCCCCTTACATTTGTACTGTGGAACGAAGACGAGCGCTTTGTACGCAAAAGCAAAATGCAGCACTCGCGCGAGCCTCCCGGATCTGTCCAGGACCTTGTCCATCTCTTCCTGCGGAACACCAATCGCGTTAGCTCCATCGTTCAACGGAGCGTTTGGCAAGAGGGTCCTCTCGCGACACCTCCTGCCGATGTTTTCAACGAGTTCGCGGACGGCACTGTGATATGGAAAGTCCCAGTCACGAATGGTCTGGTTGGCCTGTGTTACTAACGCTTTGTGCTGATTCCGAGGAGTCAGATCCGGCGAACGCCCACGGATCATGCGCGCAAGCAGTTCATCGACAAGCGCACCCGCCAGACGGATGAACTGCTCGATGTTCGCGTTGCTTGCCGCGATCAGCTTGTCCATACCGTAGTAGTAAGGTCGCTCGAACTGCTCCAGCAACTGAAGGCGCCCGCCGTCAAGCAGGGAAGCCACCACTCTTCGATCGTCCGTGACCGGATCCTCCAACAGACTGTCTTGCGGCAGCAAATCCAGTTGTGGCGTTCGGTTCCTCTCCCGGTGAAGCAGAATGCGAAGCGCCGCAAGCGCTTCGTCGGGCTTGGCCGTGCCCGGAATACGGGCACGCAGCGCATCAACGAGCGACTGCGAGAATTTCGAGTCCTTCGCGAGTTTAGCGACCGCCTCCTGCAGCTGCTTCAGTTGTCCATCGGCCAGTGCCGCCGAGCCGAGATCAAGCGTTGGCCGAAGGTCCTTTACGCCCCGTCGCGAGAATTCCGGAATGCCAGCCAGATACCGGTTCGCGATATCTTTGGCAACGGGCCTGAAGCGCTTGACGTCCTGGGAGTTCAACTGCAGGAGCTTCATCAGGTAGTCCCTGCCGCGCGTCGAGCCTGGGGCGAGTCCCTCCTCGGCCATCTCCTCGGTCATTGCTCGCCGGTAGTCTTCAGGAGCGACGACGTCTGGCCGACACATCAACCACCGGGATATACCGATAGCCTTGGACTTAAGCCAGTCCCGCAACTGCAGAAACTGTGTTGGATGTAGTTCGTGCGCATCGTCCACCACGAGCAGCGGCCGCGCAACTGCAGCCAGGGCGTCTGGCTGGCCAGGCCAGTGCCTGATTCTGAAACCTTTCAAGACTTCAAACACGTCATAGCTCGTGTTCAGAAACTCGGCTGCCATTTCCTCCTCGTCCGGCGGGACGAGTGAGGTGACGATCCGGAATATCGCCAGCTCAATGTTTCGGGCGTACTCGCGAAAGCCTTGGGCAGTGCCAGCGCCAGTAACCGCGGCCGCTGACTCTGCGCCATCACCCATTACGATTTCTACATCGTCGAGGCTGATTTCCATTCCATCAAGCTGCCTAAACCAGCCTAAGACGGCCTTGGATTGAACGAATGCCCTAAGCAAAGCTGTGCGTGTGTGTTCAGGGTATGGCAACTCCCAGATGTCCCGGAAATTCGTCGTCATCGTGAGCCGATGCCCGATCAGCGTGGGCACCCCATCCTTCACGAGACCGTGCCTGGTGAGAACGTCGAGCAAATCTCTATTGACCTGGTGCTCATTTGGCGCACACAGGGTCGCGAGCGATTCGAATTCGACGATTTGTGCGATTGTTGTCTTTCCGCAACCGGGTGTACCGACGACCATGGACAGCTTATCGATCAGCTGATCCCTATCGAGGCGAAAGAACTCTTCGACGGGCGTGGGACTGACCAGAGACAACATGGTGCGGCGATCGGTGATCAGTTCCGTTCGCCGTTTCTTGAACGGGTTATCCATTGCTTGAATGTCGTTTGCGGCGAGCAAACAACGGCTTCATCTGCGGAGTCGCCCCCTCTTCAGAGGCGGCCCAGAGCAGCGCAACCGAGTTGTTTGGCGTGTTATGTTCCAGAACGAGGGGTAATCCGCACCGCTTGTATCCGAACCAGATGTCCTCGCCGGTGTGCTTGTCTTCAATCTTCTTGTCATACCAACTTTGCAGCAGCGCTACGAGATCAACATCGTGATCTTTCTCGCTCACGACGATGTCATGTGGAAGCACATATGAAAACGTGGTTTCGTACGTAAAGCCAGGGCTGGCCTCGCTGAACGCCTGCAGATCGTGCTCGATCTGCGATTTCGCCTGCTGTGAAGCAAGATGATGGTGTACGTGCAACAGGCAGTCTGTCGTCAACTGTTTTCCAAGACGGTCCTTATTGGCTTTGTAGAACTTCGCGATCTTGCCCTTCCACTGTCCCTTTTCCCAACGTATCAGCGAAGATCCCGAGCCGGTGAAGTCGTCCACCAGACAGACAACCTCGAACTGAGCTGCTTCACGTCTGGGTCCTGCTTCCATAAGATTCTTGCGCAACTCGGATTGAAGGTCTTCCCACTTATCGTCACTTATCTCACTGAACGCGACCACCTGCTCATTGGAGACCTGCCCCTCGTTGTACCGCCGAAACACGTCAATTCGCGCCCCATCGCTCAGCCCAACGTACAGCGTCCTGCGCCGCATCAGGTCAAGCCTTGAAGAGGCTGCTCCATCCTGCCAAGTGACGTACAGCGGCATCTCGAGCAAGCGAGCCATCCGGCCACGGGCATATCGCTCAACAATCGGCATCATGAGGCTGACCAGATGATGCATTTCGCGCTGGCTCACGAAGATCAGACGGTTCTTGATCAGCCTGTAGGCGGTTTGCCTGTCTGCGAGCTTCGTAAATTGACTAAGCCAGTTCAGCAAGGCGACATGAAACCTGGTCGCTGGCTGAAAGCCCTGATACGCGTCGTACTTGTGATCGATCATCAGCTGCAGCTCGCGGAATTCGCCCGCAAACTGTGCGTCTGACCAGTCAAGTTGTTTCCCGATCAGGTTAAATGCAAGTTCGTGCTTCATGAAACAGGGGCTCCAGAAGTCAGGGCTGCAATAACGCGTCTTTCGAGAAACGGAACGCCTGTCCACTCGGTGTAAGCGCACCTAAATATGACATCGCTGCTTCGGCCTGGTTACTACCCGACGCGCTGAAGTTCCAGCAAGACTTCAGATCGAGAGAAACTGTGTCGCAACTGAGGCTCAATCCCTCGCTCAGCAATTCGAAATCGTTCCCGTCCTCACGGCCCGAATCGCCGATACGCAATACTTGCAGTTGCGGATCCAAGCCATGGCGTTTCGCGACGTGTTCAACCACACGAAGTTTGCTCGTGGACGCATCCAGCACGTCGACGGAGTGACCCGAGCAGAACACTCTCCAGTCGTAGCGGCCGGTAAGGTCGAGCCACGCGCGAACAGATGCACGCAACCTGTTGGCAAGACGGGGGTCATGCAACCGCATTCCTAGTTGACCGCCCCGCGCGATCTCGCTCAGTGGTCCGCAGAGATGTCCATACGCCGAGTGCAGTAACCAGTCATAGAGTTCACTAAACTCCGGATTCAGCTGCGGTAGATCGAACGGCTCATCTAGCGCAGAGATAAGCGAGCCGCTGTAATAGCCAACGGTAATCGACGCGTGAAGTTCCGCATCGAAAGATTCACACAGAGCCTTGTAAAGAGAGCCGCCCCTCCCCGACGCAATGCTGAACTTCAAGCCTTGCCGGATCAGCGACGAGATCAACTCAATCATGGGTGGACTGAGCGGTTCAAATCGGTTTTCCGCCCTGCACAACGTGCCATCAAAATCGCATATGACGGCGCTGATCTCGGACGCCGCCATTCGGTCCATATAGGTTTGGGCCGCTTGCCTCACCGTTTCGCCGGGAACAACAGAATTGCGTCCAACGCATGCTGCCTTTCTCCTTGCTGCAGCATCAAGCATTGACATCATCGGCGGGCGCGCAAGCAAAGGCTCAGGGTCAAGCAGGTGGATCGCACGTCCAAACTCTGGAACCTCGGGATCGCCGGGATCCTCCTCGGCGTCTCTCGCGAGAGCTTCGGTAAAAAACATCGCATCGACGAGTCCCGCAATGGCCGCGTCCTGATCCGTTGTTCCGTCGATCGCAATATCATAGGAGGAGGTATGCGGCGGGAAAAGCGCCGTCGTTGCAGCAGCAAGCTGCCGATCCACTTCATTGAACGCGGTGACAACAAATGGCGTAGAAGCTTGGGCTGACAGCTGCAAATGCCTGCCGTGTGCGAACTGCCGTAAGTCCGTGATCTGGATGGTGGTGAGCGCGGATTCAGCCAGCTTCGATTCGAGATCGATTGCAAACGCGCGCGCCCGAGGCGAATGCAACACCAGGATGCCGCGCTTTTTCGCGTCCCCGGCATGTTCAAACTGCGCGAAATGAGCCCGCCTTGCGGCCAGCCTGCGCGGCTCGAACAGCGGACCCAGTGCCACATCAAAACTATCGTCCCCGAAAAAGGATCGATATAGCAGTAGGGTCATTCCTAGCAACGTGTTCGTCGCAAGATACCCATCCTTTCCCCAGTCCATCTGGAATGGGAAAACGCGTACCGCGCCGCTACGCTGCGCCAGCTCGACGAGCGGATTACTATCTGTTAGCGTAATCGCAGCGGTGGCAAGATCCGACTGGCGGCCGTTCCGGGCTGCAGCCAAAATGTCTTTGTTCTTGCCTTCGGCGGAAAGAAGCAGCGCTCGTGGGGAAAGGCGATCCAGGAGGGAAATGAACTCGAGAGGTGTAACTGCTGCCGTGGGAGACCGGTGTGCCACTTCGCGGAACAAAGCGATGGCGGCCGCTGCGGAGAAAGAGCCACCCGAGCCGACGATGACCGCATATTCTCCACTCCACCGCTGGAGGTAACGCGTGAGCTGGTCGACGTTTTGCTGCTTTGCCCAGCGATACGTGTCCGCAAAGCTGTCGAGTTCCTTGACGTACGGCTTGCCCACCTGCCCCCCGAATGATCTGCACTTTTAATTTAGTTCCAGTCGCGACGGTCGGTCTCTCCAGACGCCATCGCCTCCTCTGCGAAACCTAACGGCGAAACCTCGTCCAACGCGAAGGCCCCGCGTCAACGAAACGTTCCAGTTCAGCGGCACCGCATCCGATAGTCGATCGCTCCCGCAGCTCGAAAACCAACCGCAGCCCAGCCACGCGCTCTTCCATGCTTTTTTCCACGACGCTGAAGCGCCTGATTTGCCGAATTGTAACGCTTATACGGCAAAATCTGCTTCTGATCCTCCGCCGATGGACCCCGACAAATGATACAGTCCGCCCGATCCGGCTGCATCGAGCTTGACATGCGCAGCGACCCGGAGCACATCATTCGAAGCCATCCAAAAGCAACGACCGTCAATTAGCGCGGGTTTGAACGGACCGATATCCGCGGCAACAGAAATTCTATCGATGACACTCCGGACACGTCAGCAAAAGATTGGCGCCTTCGGCCACAAGTGGCTGACCACTCATATTGAGGAACACCCGGACTGGCTTTCCCGGGATCTGGGCGAGGACTACGGCGTCGATATCGAGGCCGAACTTACTGCCCCGGCGTTGCGCGGACATATCCTCAAGATCCAGATCAAATCTCACGAGCACGTCGAACGAAAGGACCACCGGGTCAAGCTCGTCATTGATAGGAAATACATCGACTATGCCGAATCATGTCGCTATCCGGTCATCCTAGCAGTTGTCGACACGACAGCCAAACAGGCATGGTACCTTTGGCTCCAGGAATGGTTACTTCTTGTCCGCAGTACTCAAGGCCGGCGCAGCGCCCAACAGACGACATGGACGCAGTGGATTTCCGAAACACAAACTGTCGAGCGAGGGTTGAGCGCCGAACTTCAGTCGATCGCAGAGTGGAAAGGTGAGACTCAACTGACATTGAGCCTGATCGACGCGTTGCGTGCCGCCGCAGCAACGCAAAACAGGGCTGCAATCGAGGCACTCGTTATGATTATCTCGAATAACGCCTCGACGTCGACTGACGCTTCGCTTGATGTATTGATCGACGAGGCAGTGCAGCTCGGAAACAGGCTGCGGGGAACAAGCGAAGGAAATCTGATTGCTGATCAACTGTATGCGCTGGCGCGCAAGCATGGGGGCAGGATCTCCAGGTTCACCGTCCATGATCTGGTAATACGCGAAGACTCTTATTCGCGAACCGGCCTAACCACGCTCGGCATCATGTACGACGACTTTTTCGACCATATCCGATCACTCTGCTTGCCGAGTTACTTCACAAGCATAGAGCCACGAGTAGCATTCTATTGCGCTTTCCGGGAGGCATTTCCAGAAGTGAAGTCCGGCAACTTTGCTGCCGATCCAACAGGCTTCACCTTCGCCGGCCTGCAATACTTGCAGCCTGATCGCCACCTGGATAAATACATCAATCGCGGACCTTCCGCTCTGCTCGATTATCTTGTTCCGCTTGACCTTGGAAACGGATAGCATCCGGGGAAAATAGCGATAGATACGTATGCAAAAGCAATATCGATGCTACGCGTTATGGCAGTCCACCGGCGAGGAGGCGGCAAGCCGGAGTGAACACGACTCGATAATTCGGGATCTAGCGGTAGCCAGGGCGACGATCGAATCACAAAGTAAGGAGATTCAATCTCTCGAGAGTCGCGTGGATGTACTGCGGCGTACGGACGCTGCGAAGGGGCCGCTGCTCTCGTCCAGCATATCAGTTGGCGCTGGTAGACGGTCCCGATAGTGAAGACGCTCCTCCCACTTAGTTGTGACTCAAGGTCGGGCTGAGCGTCGCGACGACACCGAGAGTCGTCCCGCTGACGTACAAAATTAGGTATAGCGTACGATTGGTACGTTCTGTGAGCATCGCACCGCCGTACGACTGTATATCCCAGCCCCGGACGAAGACGGTATCCCACAAAAGTATCGCTGCACTCATTGCCTGAAGGAACAGCTGCCAACGAGGATAAAGTGCGTATCCCACCCACCTCATAGCCGCGGCAATCAGACCTCCGACAACGAAAGCAAGTAAGACCAGAGTTGCGGAGCGCCAGAATGCGCGTCGGACTAAAGCCGCCCGCTCAGCAATCGAGGCTCCTTTGCAAGGAGCATTGGCGGCTTCTGTATTGCGTTCCTCAGCATCAAGAAATGCTGTCGGAGAAAAAATCAACTTCGCCGCGTTTAGAACATCGGCTACGACCGCGTTTCGCATCTATCTTCCCTTCTCATACAATCTTCACCAGACCGCGTTGCACCAGTCTGTCGAAGTCGGCTTCAGCGAAGCCGGCGATCGTTCTCGTGCTTTCCGTGATTAGTGAACCCGGCGCCATGCGTCATCAATCGCACCGAAAACAATTGGAACAAAATCATGGCTTTCGAACGACACCGGCCGGTCGTCCTTCGGGTAGTCGAGCGCAGCAGGCGCGCGAAGCATGTCGAGAATGCGCGTGCTGTGCTTGCCGGTCGCTGCTACCTGCGCGAGTACTTCCGCCTCAATCTTGTGCAGGAGCGCCCACGTGAGCACACCCGCGGCGCGGTGACGCTGCACCACCGCCGGCAAGACTTCCTGTACCGCCGCATTGGCGGAAAACAGCACATCCATTTTCCTATTCGTCAAGAGGCGCGAGGATCCAAGCGCCATGTCGCTCTAGGTAGATCTGCAACCCGTCGCACGCCAGTTCCGCCTCGAGCCAGGTAGGGACCCTATCGCTCAACTGAGCAGTCACCGCGTCTCGGTCGTCGAGCAAATCCAGCAACGAAACCTCCAGCGCGCCGCGCCGCGCTCGTCGGAGGAGGTCTGCATCGCGCGGCATCGTTTTCCTGTTCAAACCGCTTTGCGGCGTTTTCCTATGCATCAACCACTGCGTTCGCGATATCGTCCAGTGCCGCAAGCAACCGCTGCGTCTCGGTCAATTGAGCGGTAAGTCCCGACATCTGCGGAGAGCCCGGTGACGCCTCATCCAAAGCGTGTTGAATCCGGACAATCCTGCGCGACAACGCGTTGAGGAAGAAATGATATGCAGCGGCTTTCGTGGTCATGGTAGATTCGTCGTTCTTTTTTCTCATTCTGCTCGTAGATATTCCGCATACTGCTCGCGTAGCTTATCAGCCACGGCGACCAATCGGTGTTGAGCATCAAGTTTGATAAGGCCTCGATCATACGCTCGGTGTAGATCAACTCGCAGCGGAATCCCGTCCGTCGCTGCGTTGTGTCCGTCCTGCCAATTGCGCCCCCGCAGGTGAGCCGCTTCAAGCAGCTCCGGCACCCCGCAACCGGTTATCTTGCAGCGTACACCATGGTGTACGAACACCGCGAGCCGGAAGTTCGCCTGCTGCAGTCGACGTTTGGCTAGCGTAAACGCAACGCTCGGAGAGGTACCGTCGACGCCGCGCGGTTCGTAATACGTCACGACTGGTCCCTCTTGTTTTAGGACCGCCCATAGCGCACGTTGTTCCGCGGTCGCCTGACCGAAATCTAAAAGGAGGAATGGCGTCGCAGCATCCATCACATAGGAGTATCGGCCGTCGCCGTCCTGTATTGACCCACCAAAAGAACCAAGCCATATGACGGACTCGTGTACAACGTGATGAAGAACATACCCGCGCCCTTCCTCGACGAGCGTAGGGCGCGCTGTCCAGAAGCCATCGAGGTAGCGCCCGTCTACTTCGCGATCTTTTCGGAAAGTCCAGGACGACTCGGGCCTCTTGTTCTTCGTAATGAGGATGGACGCGTCGAGCGAGTCCAAAAGTGCAACCAGATCGGCGGAGGTAATCGATAGCATGCTGGTAGGCTCCGCCAAATGCTCACCACGCGCGTGGAGCATCGCGATGAGGTGCTCTGCGGCGGCAACATCCGTCACTCGCTGACAGGTTGATACCGGATGGTAAAGCCCAGCTTCGTGCTCGGAAATGGCCTGCTCCACGTCTCGGATGACGTATTCCCACTTCACGCTGCGTTCGTGCCGATGGTCCGACAGTGTTCCCTCAGGAAGGAACGCGTGCAGTTTGTACGTTTCAAGAGCCAGTATTCGTCCAGCGCCGACGAATCCTTTCTTACTAACGTAGGCGAGAACCCAATCTCCTTCATTCAGGGCCCGCAGATGCTTCTCCCCTTCGTCGCCAACGCTACCATCGAATCCGGCTGTGATGACGCCACGGACAAGGTTCTCTGCCCACCATTCATTAGTCTCGTGAGCTGCATTCGGCTTACCGATGTTGAAACGGTAATATTCCATAACTCAATCCCCCGTATTGCTTGTGTTTTCCTTGCTCAGAACCGGATTACGTCGTCCGGAACTTCGATTCCGTAGTGCCGTCGAATGGCCTCGCGAAACTCCTGCCACTCAACTTCCCCCGCGGCCTCGTGCGTGCAATGCAGGCATTGATCCGCGCCGGCCATCTGCTCAGTCACGGTTCGATGCACGTCGATTCCGAAACGCTTGCTGAATCGCCCTACGCATGAGCCGTCGTCACCCGTCACCCAGACGGTGTCGCCGAGCGCCGAGACATCGATACTGTAGAGATCCATCGCTTTTCCTAGAGTTTGGCGTGCTGGTTAGGCGACAGCCTGCTTGGCGATGGAGCGTGTTGTATCCAGGCCACGCAGGTTGGTATGTTCAGTGACGGTGTGCTTGGCGATCACCTTGCCCTCCGGAGTGACCTCCTCATACTCGTCGATTTCCGTCTGACCCATCGTGCCTTTCGTGCGCGAGCGCACGTGGCGCAGTTCATTGACTGAGGCAACCCCCAGTTCATCCTTTAGGCTCATAATTCGCGTCTTCCTGTTCAAACCGCTTTGCGGAGTTTTTCTATGCCAATCGCTGATAGACCGCCCAACCGCGCTCTTTCCCCACCTCAAGAAGCCTGTCCAATGCTTCCCGCTTTGAATACCCGTAAGCGATTGACCGCCCGTCGGACAAATCGTAGCGATACTTTCGATGAGATGGACCTACTTCGTCCGCAGGTACGGTAGTAACGGTCATAGTAGCGTCTATAAGTGCACCGTCGATTTGCACGAACAAATGGTCTTTGCTTGCGCTCCCAAGCGCTCTCTTGACCGCGTGTTCCGAATCGCGTATGGCAGTTTGACGCTTCGTCATATCGTTTCGTGCTCGCCTTATGTCGTTACCGTGAGCTTCATCGCTCAAAACCCACTGTCCGACCTCTGCAGCTTCCTCTTCATATCCCTGAACGATCTTGGCAAGTGCTTCGTGAGGCGTCGGAAAGCTTGGGTTGTCAGCGTCGAAAAATTTTTCGCTGAGTATGAGTCGACAGTACCCCTCATCGTCGCAGCAGGCATGCCAAATTGGAGCCCATCGGCCCGAATACAGCTCAACCAAAACCCATCGGCCGTAGTCGCCACGAATCCGCGGTTTCAGTTCCTCGACCGGGCTCAACTTGTCGCCAGTCTTAACATATCGAAGTGCTGCCTGCTCGGTTTCGTGGATGACAGGTCCATTCTTATACTCCAGCCCGTACCGCCACGCCGCCCATCGTCCCGAGCCAGCCAGCGGCTTCATCTCGCCAATGTATTGCCCAGCGTCGCCCTGCACCGCAATGGACGGTGGTCGTTGCCGGATTTCTGCCGCTATTGCCCAAAATTTCCGGATGCTCTTTGCTTGACGCTCCGTGATTTCTTTTTTTTCCAGAGCCCCTTTTAGGTCTTGCTCGTCACGCTTCGTACTTGTTCTGAGCTCAAACGCTCGCTTGTTCCTCGCTCTTGCAGCCTGACGTTGTTGGCGCTCGCTCATACGGTCCTGTTTTCGTGTTCCTAGTCGTCGTCGCGCACCGCATTGCCGGCAACAACACCCTGCGGACTGCTCCCCACCCTGCACGCTTCCATTGCCGCCTCATAGCTCAAATCATGACGCCACGCTGTGAAGCCGCCGCTACCGCAATCGATGGAGTATCCCAACTCAGCAACCCGTTGATACGAGAGGCCTGTGGCGTTAGCCAATTCCATCCAAAAATACGACCTCACCGGCTCCATCTGTTTCAGGAGAAGATCGTTCGCGCAAGACTCCAGAAGTGCAGCATCACGATTGTGGTCGACTGCCTTGGCGCGCTTCTTTGAATCAGTTCCTCGGTAGTTGCTCCGTGCTACGCGAATCGGGTACGTCTTCATGTGTTTTCCTAGTCGATGGTCAGTTTGCTCTCCGCGCCCCAGAGCACGCGCTTCATCACGAGGCTCCGATCACAGCCGACGCTGTGCTGAGCACGAGGGCCAACGCAGTCAGAACCGCAGCGATCGCGTTCAAGCGTCCTATCTTCCGGCTCATTCGGACCTGTGCTTCCCATGTTGCTTGATTCGCTTGGATCTGCTCCACGTGCCAAGTGAGCGCCTTTAGTTCCAGTTCCACTGGTTCGATCGAGTTCGGATCGCAAGTCTCGCCTTCGGGCAAATCTAGTGGGACGCGTGCCGAGCGTAGCCAGTACCACGCCGCAATCAGGCCCACTATGAGGCCCGCGATGGCGAGTATGACTGCGATCGGGTGCGGCGTGCATGTCAGCCCTTGCTTCATTTTTTCGAGGAGAACTATTGCTGCGCCAGAGGCAAATGCTTCGTTACGAAGTCGGCCAATCGATCATCCGTCGCGAAGACCCACTTCGTCGCGTTTGACACCACGAACTCGTTCGTCTCGCGTACCAGTTCCGAAATTTCGACCGAACTCAGTTTGCCAGCAGCCGATTGTGGAGACGCAGCGATGAAAAGTTTTCGCGGTGTAAGTGGCAGTGCGCAGATGAAGTCTTCGTCATCTGCGCGGGAACTGAGAATGAAAGGATTGTCGCTAAGGAGCAACTCATTGCCCAGCGGGGGGATGTCGCGAACTAGCCAATGGCTTGTGAGGAACGGACGTGTTCTGACAAGGGCTGCGATGGTAACCGGGAACCACGCCGGCGCATGGATCACTACGTTCTCCCCCACTTTCTCAGCAACCTCATCGATCAACTCCTCTTCATCGGAATCGAGACCATACTTCAGGCTTTCCACGCTAGCGCCTTCGAACGCACTATCGTGCTTGAGCAACTCGTGCATCCTCTCTGCCATGCTGGGCACCCGGATCATCTGCGCGCAGAGAAACCTGGCCCACCACATGCGCTCCGTCTCGCTCAGGCCGTCGACACCGACAGACGCAAGCTTCGAATGTGCCGCCGCACCACGAGTATCGATCTTCGGCGTGAAATAACCCGATTCGAGAAGCGTGGTGAAGTGGCCGTCTTCTAGCTTAATGCCGTAAAGGAATGGCGAGTTTGCAACGTGCCTTGGTACTCGCGTCACGATGGCCGGCCCTGCGTAGCCGTGCCCGATTGCATGCAAAAAACGTGCGTCGTCGCGCTTGGGGTCCGGAACACACCATTCATCCAGAAGAAATTTCGGAACGTAATGGTTGTCGGTGTAAGGCTGTCCCTTCTGCTGGGCTGTATTTGGTTTCTGTTCCATTTCACGTGGACGACTGTGGCCGTCCTCTCAACTGGTCTTTCGGCAGGTAGGCAACATCACAAGAAGCACCGCTAGGGTGATGGCCTGCCCAACGTTTTCCTGCGTCAACTAGTCTGCGCTTCGGCGTCGCCCATCAATGCGCGCAAATCGCGTTCGAGCTCTGCCATGGCTGAGGCAACTTCCGTCGAGACACGCTGCTCGATTTCGATCCACTTTTCGGCCATATTTTGCTGTCGCGATATCACCAAGTTAAACAGGTTTGCGCTACTCACTAGCGACTGCCGAATCTGGTCGATCCGTTCGGATGCCCTCTGCGTCAGGAATATCCTCTGCAGAAGATACGCAGCATCGAACGCTTCAAAGGCGTCCGCCACCACACGAGCGCGATCCCTCTTTGCTCGGTCCGCCCGAGAATTCGATGGCCTGAACTAATTGCTGTACAGCCTGATGGAACCGGAGCAATTGTCCATGTATAGCTGCGATCGCGTCGAAGCGGCGTTGCACCAGCCCCCCCGTATTTCGTGCTTTGTACGGCAGCACTGATAGCGAGCGCGGCGCGGAGCTTCTCGAGCTCAACGTCCCCTCGTGCTTTGAGCTTGACCTTGTGCGATTCAAGCTGAGTGTCAGCCTCGGCTTTCATCTGAACTTTGAGTGTCTCCAACTTCGCCGCATACTCAGCCTGAATCGCGCTCCGTAGCCGCTCGCCGATCCAAGTCCGCGCGAGCCAGACGAGCGCACAGGAAAGTGCAGCACTGACGGCTGCCGATGACAAAATGACAGTTGCGACGTCTACCCAAGATCCCATTTTGCTTTCCGTGATTAATGAACCCGGCGCCACGCGTCATCAATCGCACCGAAAACAATTGGTACAAAATCATGGCCTTCGAACGACACAGGCCGGTCGTCTTTCGGGTAGTCGAGCGCAGCAGGCGCACGAAGCATGTCTAGAATGCGCATGCTGTGCTTGCCGGACGCTGCCACCTCCGCGAGCACTTCCGCCTCAATCTTGTGCAGGAGCGCCCACGTGAGCACGCCCGCGGCGCGGTGACGATGCACCACCGCCGGCATGACTTCCTGTACCGCCGCATTGGCGGAAAACAGCACATCCATTTTCTGGTCCTCGCATTCCCTGATATCGGCTCGAGACGTGATTACTTGACCAACTGCATTCCTGCGACTTTCGATGCAGTCACATCGAAGGTTGCCGTGTATTCGCAGACGGCCACGTTCCCGGACCGCTCGATCAGGCAATCCGCAAAATCAAATCTACCTTGTCGGACGCCGCAAAAACCCGCAGCGCCTTGCGCACCGTATCCACCCCTTCGACGAGCTTTTCCGCGTCGTCGATTGGTACCACCCAATGGCATCAAATCCGTGCTGTCGCGGCAGCCGGCAACTACCGAAGCGTTGGCCGGACCAAATCTTGTACTAAGGTCTTGCGCTTTCGATAACTTTCATTGATTTCGGCGTGAGTCTTGGGCATCCAATCCACCAGGGTGTTGAAGGCAGGAACAAACATATCAACGAGCAGATTTTCATGCTGGTTACGCACGTTGGGTACATACGCATGTGCATCGCGGTTGCGAATCATCTGAGTCAGGAGAACAAATGCGCCGTACATTAGGTCGGCCTGCGCCTCAAAGCGCTCGGTTTCCGCTGGATCGGTGGACGCGGTTGGCTTGTGCTGATCGATCATCAGCGGCACCCACTTTTGGAGCAGATGCGTGAGAGCCCCATAGTCTGCATATTCGGTGGTTTCTAGTTGTTTCGGATCCCCTTTGTACCGGCGCGCCTTACTGCACCACGCCGCCATATCCGAATACTTTGGCTGCGCCGCCATCGGCTTGGCGCCCCGAATCTCGATTCCGTTGCCCAGCAAAGCCCCCTTCAGAAGATATTCGGCACCGATTGAAAAAGTCGTCCAGCAAGCCACCCTGCCGAACGCCTTATCGATCTTCAGGCATTCAGCTTCGACTCCGCCCGGCGCGAAAAACAGTCGCTTCCTACCTCCCCATTTCAGTAGTCGAGACCGTGTGACGAACCAGATGCCGGCCGCGAACTGAAGCTCGCCGTCAACCACCGCATCGGTAGTAAAGCTCAACGTCATTTATTCTCCTAGCAGTCAGTCGGTCTACTCTTTGCGTCTCGCAATACGCGCTTCATCACGAGGCCGCGATCACGGCCGACACTGTGCTGAGCACGAGGGCCACCGCGGTCAACACTGCGGCGATTGCGTTCAAGCGCCCGATCTCCCTGCTCGCACGGACCTGCGCTTCCCACGTGGATTGATTCACTCGAGACTGCTCCACATGCCAGGTGAGCGCTTTGAGCTCCAGTTCAACCGGTTCGATCAGGTTTGGATCGTAAGCCTCGCCTTCGGGCAAAGCTAGTGGTACGCGTGCCGAACGCAGCCAATACCACGCCCCAATCAGGCCCACGATGAGGCCCGCAATGGCAAGTGCGATTGCTATTGGTTGTGGCGTGCTCGTCAGCCCCTGCTTCATTTTTTTCTTTCCTATTTCTTCGCCTGGTGCGCTTCGGCATACAACTCGCCCAAAATAAGGCGCGCGACACTTTCGGCGGCTGGGCCACCCCTTGCGCTCTTCGTACCACCGCCCGTCATCCGGACTGTCATCCAGTCCGTTATGTCGACGCTGTATGAGCCGGTCACCTCAACGCCTCCAATCGTGATCGAAATGTCGGTCCAGTGAGTGGGCGCGCTTTGTCGCTTCGCCATCTGCCGATCCTCCTGTTTTCCAGGATGTCTATCGCGACGCCGCGACCCGGGCCGCAGCCATGACGCTTACCCAGGCTTGCGGCGGCCACAGCCTGCACGTGCACACACCCGGCGATCCCGCATGCCCGCTACGGGCGGCGCCTGAAAGAGCGCACAACTCTTCGCATCGCCACTGCACACCGGTTTTACCGGCCGGTTGACGATGGGATCGAGGATACGCTTTTCACACCGGGAGATTACACGCTGCGCCTTGGCCGAACGGTCTGGACGGCGCGGCCATCGCCAGGCATTGCCTTCACCATTGATTTCCGCCTGCAGCTTCTTCAAGACATCCCGCGCGCGTTGCTCAGCCCTGTAGAGCGGTATGACCGCGCCAAGTCCGAGTCCGATGCCGTCGCGCGCCAGACCAAGCGCCGCCTCGACGTGATCGAATGAAGGCCCGAACCGCAGATCAAGCAGGCTAGTTCCGAACGCATGTCCCGCTGCCGTGAGCGTGGCATGCGCGGCCATCAGCGAGAAAGTGCGCCATGCACCGTGATAGACGCCCGTCATGCCGGCAATCTCGGCGGCTTCAAACGCACTGATGCCCATCGCTGCGGCTGGCGTGTTCCGCAAGTACGCCTCTAGTTGCTCACGACTTTCGTCCGTCAGCGCCGCCAGCGTCTGCGCATCCCGGAGCATAGCGGACACCTGCCGGATACGCTGGTTCGTGTCTTCCGCGGCAAGGCGCGAAATCACTGCCGGTTGCCTGAGCAAAGCTGCGCTGAAAAAAAGGTATTCGTAGGCGGTGCGCAGGAGCGCCAAAGCTTCCACGCCCATGCCTCGCTCCGCAGACAGGATCGCTCCCTGGCAGGCGCTCACGCAGCGGGCCCAAAGAGAGGCCGCGGTGATGCGCAGCACCGTGGGAAACACGATCTCCTCTTCAAACACCTGGGTAGTTGCGCGACGCGAAACGGCCTCACAGTCGCGCAGGAGATTGGCAAACCGCGCGCGCGTGAGTACCCGGAAGTCCTCGGCGGCCCCAGACAGAAAGCCGTCTGTTTCGATGCTGCTCATGCCATTGCCCCGTTTTCCGTTATCACTGAGCCTTCGGTTGGGCCTTGCCCGTCCGAGCCATCCGTAGGAGCATCGTTCGCGCGATCGACTTGACGCTGCTGCCACCGATCGTAGTCGTTTCTATACCTTCAGCGTCCGTGATAACCGTGACAGCACCATCGACCTCGTGAACCTCTGCGACATATGTTCGGCCATCGACTGCGACTTCAACTTGCATATTGTTTTCTCTCAATTTCATATCTCTCTGCTTGCAGCAGTTAGCCAGCTACACGATGCGTCCGTATTCTTGGCCCGGAGGCAAGTAGTCCACCAGCGTAGCGGAACGATCTCCTGCTTGCATCAACCATGAGTAAAACCATACGTACCATGCCATCAAAGAATTCTCTCCGGTATCGCCGACCTGAATCGAAACGGGGAGTAGGAGCTTTTCGGCGTTCGGCCCGTATTGTTGCTGTAGCTGTAAGCGGTGCACACTCGTGGGTAGACCGAGAGTAGATAGCTCCAAGTAGGAACCACCCCGAACCGCCACCCGATCCGGGACAATAACAAAGTCAGGTTGCTCGTTCCGCGGAACGACAGCCAGTTCCTGCAAAAGGTTTCTTTTTAGCGTTTCCGGTTCGGGACAATCAAACGCCCAGATGACGAACAAGGAATCAGCAATGCGCTGGCCGCCCCCCGGGTTGAAGAATCGCCTGTTGAGTGTCTTGAACCGTCGGCCCTTCTCGATGGAGTCTCGTAGTTCTCCTGGAACCAGCGACGTCTTCACTTCAAAGAGAGCGAGAACCGACTCGACCGGCCACAACTTGTTGGCGGAACTGCGATACAACGGAGAGTTGTTCAGCGCGTCGACTACAACCAGATCGGCTTGGTTAGAAAAGGAGCCGTTATGCGAGATGACCATGCCGGAGCTGACCTCAAAACGCCGCGGCAAATGGTCAGTGAGAAAGTCGCTGACCAGCGACTCGCGGTTCTCTCCGGCCGAGAGCCGATGCTTCGCAAAGTCCCGCCTGATTGCGGCGGATTTGCGCTTCATCTCGTTCGCGACATCGGCGAGGTAGTCGGGTAAGACCATGTTCTGTACTCCAATCAACTTTTGAGCTTCATCTCGATGTAGTGCAACATCGAACGAATCATGTTTATGAGGAACATCGCCTCAGGTTCTGGCACGACTTCCACGTTCGGATGCGCGACGCTCGCGTTGTTGCGTACCGTGTTGATTGAATCGATGATGGTTGCCGCCGCCTTGAGCACTAGCCCAAGTTCAGTCTCTCGTGGCCCGATGTAGTTCAATTTGGGGTGTCCTTCCCGAACGCGCTTAAAAATTGCTGTGATTTTCTCATTCGGTTCGACCTCAATGGCGGCGGACTGCGCGACTGCGATCAGATATCCATGCAAAGCGGTATGCGCTCGGTCTATCGCGCTTGAAGCACCTTGGCCCGATGACAGAAGCTGCTCAGCATCTTCGAGCGCCCGCTCTACTGTTGATGATGATATAGCCAAGACGGGTGATTGAACTGTCGAAGGTAGGTCATTCGTGGCGAGATCTACCGCGACAAAGCGAATGTACACCGAAAGCAGTTCGTTGAGAGTTGAAACGATTTTCGTGGTTACATAATTCGTTTCGGGCGTATTTGCGGCCTCGCCGAGGGCTATGTACCGGTCAAAGTCCACAGATGCATAGAGAACACAAAACTCGTCGCCGAAGAAATTAGTACCGGCATGAACTTCAAATGGCGTTTCGTCCAGAAGCTTCGCGGCATCCCAAGCATGCCTCGCATTTAGCATTTTCACGGCGAGATGCTTGTATTTGGTCCATTGATCATCAGGAATCGCCTTTCCCTGCAGATCGATTTCCTGTGACCCGCTCCCGCTATAAAGACGCAGCATCGTTGTCTCCCCTGTCTGCCGTCACGTTTGCTTCTCAATGTTGCTGCTGCGACTGGAAGCAGTCATCAACCCACACCCACTTCCCGTTATTCAACTCTCAATGCTCCTGGCGCTCACCAGACCATCGATTTATTCGAACGGTGCCCGCCCGCTCGTACTGGAATCGAAACATTACGGCGAACATTACGACTGCGAAAGCGATCGCACAGGCCATCCAATGCATTTCCCGATTCGCCGCCATTGTGACTTTCCTACGCCTTTTGAATGTTGAAGTTGGCCGCTGCATACCTCGCATTGCACGTCCAGACCTCTTTGCCATCACGATAGAAAACTGCCCAGCCGTCAGCGACCGTCACGCGAGCCTGGGGAAAGACCGCGCTATAGCCGTTCAGGGCGGCCGAAATTTCATTGCGCTCCCGGCAAGTCGCCCAATATTCGCCGTCAGCCAGCGTCTCTCTCGACACGATATTTTGCGATTTGTTTACTGCGCTCACGCGTCGCTCAGCGAGCGATTGCCTCAAACGCGTCACCGTTCGGCGACACGAGACGGCGAGATGACGTCAGATTCCGTGCGCCGAGAAGAACGATTCCCACTGCTGTAAGACGCGCGCTGCGAGCGCCAGCGCGTCATGGGACGTACCGTCGTTGAGAACGATGGTGATCTCTTCCTCGCCTATTCCGTATGCGCCGACGCCGTAGCGGCCGACGCCGAATCCTTGCTCCGATGCCGTGTTGTTCGTCACGGCTTTCGCTTGATTCTTCGCGTCGAGGCTGAAGTGCTTCAGTGAGTTGGCGATATCGCGACAGACCTTCAGGTCGGTTCCGGTGCGGAACTGCATTAACGCACTCTTCGCGGAAGCCGGAACCGATGGATCATGGTCGACCCAATCGCAAACGGAATAACCGGTCACCGCGAAATTGAAGAAACGATCGGCGGTTACTTCGGTTCGCATGAGATCGAGGTCGCGGGCGAGCTTTTCCAGAAGATCCCGGGGACTTGCGAAGCCAGGGGTCAGTGACATGTGTTTTCCAGTGCCACGCGTGGCGGCGAATTTTCCGTTGCGTAGTCGCGACATAAAAAAGCATGGAGTACGTCTAGGCTGGGTCGTCGGGCAACAGGTGACCGGTTCGCTCTAGATCGGCAACGAACGCTCCGATGTCGCGCGCGTAATAGATATACATGTACTCGTAGCTGGGATGCCCGTGCTCGATCACGACTCCCTGCAGATGAAATGACATACCCGATGTACCCCAATGAATCTCGATGTCACGGTATCCGATGAACTCGCAATCGTAGTGCAAGTTCGGATCGTTAAAACACTGCAACGCTGCGCTTGAACTGGGGGCAGGGACAATGTACTCGCGAACTTGCTGGTGCACGTTGCGTGCAGTAATCCTATGAACTCGGACCTTAGGCATCGTTTGCTTTCTCATGATCTCTGTTTTCCTAGTTGGTGCCAGCGTTCTGGACACCCGGTTCGCAACGGAAATGAAGGTCAGTATTCCCAGCGGCGAAAACCCCACCACCGAACGATCCGTTCGAACCACCAAACGAACCCTGGTAAACGTCGCGAGCACCAGCTTCAAGAACAACCGGATGTCCGTCCCTGCCACCACAGAATTTTTTCGCCGCTTCGTACGCAACCTGATTTGCACCCGCGGCGCCGCCTCTTATCGGTGCCGCGTGAGCAGATACCATGTAAGTGCCGTTTCCGGTATCCATCACGTCGCTCACCATTGCACAACCAGTTAGAACGATAGCGACGGCCAGCAAACAGATGATTTTCATGCTATCCCCCGAGGCCCCGCTCAGATAGTAGTCGAATCGTTCAGAATGCATTTGCAGTTGACTCGGCGTTTTCCAGTTCATTGTAGTGTGACTCTTGCCGCTTCGAAGAAGCGGCAAGAGTCACACTACCGTAATGCGCGTCGTCAGCATTTGATTAGCCCTGACCCCTCCTTTTCATTTGCGCATCGAACTGTTCGTTCAGCACGCCGGCGACGGACGCCGCGTGAATGTGCTCATTGATGCCCATGTCGAGATTGCAGTCGGGGCTGTGGTCACGGCAGATCCCGTTCTTGTCCCATGAAACCTGCTTGACTCCGTTAGCGGTCTTCAACGTACCCACAAGGCAGTCGGTAGACGTGGGAGACAGCGCATCAATCGTCGCCTCGAAGTCGCCAACCGTTTTCGTCACGACTTGCTTGATAGGGATTTCGATCATCATAGTGTTTGTGTCCTGCTTGTTTTCGGCGGCTGGCCGATACGGGACGCTCGCGCGCCAATTGTTTTCTTTTGCTCGTGCCTACAGACTCACGTCGACACGATCCATCTTCGAGTGAACGACATTAGCCAGTGCGAGACTGACAGCTCGAACAAACGACGGCCGATTTTCTTCGGTGCGCGCATTCAGTACCCCCGATCTTTCGCCAAGAATGCACGCGTTCGCGAGAGGATCAAACACCACGGTCACAATAGCCTCGCCCGCCTTACCGTCCGGCAGAATCTCGTAGAAACGGATCCGACCGCCCAACGGACCTGCCAACGGACCACCGTTCAACCACACCTGATCGTAGCGCGCGCGGAACGTGTCACCGTGCAGCGAAGCGCCCCAAGCGTCATCGGCGAGGGGCTTGTAGACTAGGCCAATATTCTTCAACGCCAGCGGTTGTTCATTTTGCAAAAAGGTCTGAACGATACCTCGATACACGCCATCGACTTTCTCGCCTTCCTGCGCCTCGCCAACCGAGGGCGAATACTGGTGATTTAAAACACTCATTGACAACACTCTCCAGAAACTCCGGCATCCGGCCGGTTCGGCGACGCTCGCGCGCCAATCTCTTCCCGTAGTCCGGTCCGGTCTAGCTATTTCACAAGTATGCAAGGCCCAGCGTTCAAATCGGCCGGACCAGGAATCGAGCGCAGCCGTTTTGCATGACGCACGTTGCGTTGCGAATCGTTCGGCAGCCCGTTCCTGCTTCGATCTGTATCGCGATACGATGTTTTCCTATCAAATCGCTCGCACGCTCACCGGGCTTTTGGCATTGGCGCAAACTCGTTTAGGAGCCGAATTATTTCTGCGGCGACCTTTTGCCGCCCCGGTTCCATTTGAAATTGAATTTGGCTCGCCCGTTGTGCAACTTGGGCGTGGTCTTGGAGAATCGACGGCGGATTCTGATGCAACGTCGCTAAGTGAGCCTTCATCGCGTTGACTCCGTTCTTTATCAGAGTCACGCCCTCGACCGCCCCAACCGTCCCCAGTTCAAGCATCGGGATTTGTTGAAGCATCCGAAACGCTTCGTCGAAGAGCGCCGCATCATGCTTCGCAACATAACTCTCGGCCAAGTTGCGATCGAGCAACGCAATGGTCGCCCCTTCTACGACGCCTACCGCGTGCTCCGTCATTCCCCGAACCGCTGCGAGCCGACTTGAACGCAGCATAAGCTCACGTCTGTCCGTGTCGCGGCGTTGCCTGGACGCGATGCTTACAGCAAATAAGATTGCGCCTATTGAGCCGAACGCCTGCGCCCATCCGGCATAATCAGCACTTGTGATGGGCGGGTGCAAGACTAGAGCCGTTACCAGTGCTCCAATGAGGCCGGCGAATCCGAACAGCCTTAAAGCCGCGAAGTTGAGTTTCGCGGTACTCGGGTGTTCAATCGAACGCGTCATTGTCTTGTCTCGCTCTTCCAGTTTTTTTACTTTGTCGTCGACATCAGACCACTCCTGACACAAGGTCGCCCAGCTTGACCGGATCGCTGTCGACAAGTCGACGCACTGCTGTAAGCGTTTGGTGTCCAGTAAGCGCTGCTATGTGACGTAGGTCGTAACCTTTTCGATAGAGCCTAACCGCAAAAGTCCGCCGCCCCGCCAAGGCATGTCCCTCAACACCGGCCTGCGTGTGCAGCCGGCGGAACACCTGACCGAGCGAATCACACGAGTAGTTCATCACTCCGCTAGTCGACCGCCTCGCGGTCAGCCCATACGGCACGCCATCGGCGCGCAGGAACAGATAGCTGCCCGGATCAAGAGAGCGGTACGCTGCCTTACGACTCGTCACGCCTTGGCCCGTCGATACCCGCAGAGAAAGATACGAGTCGAGGGCCGCAACGACCTTGGCGTTGACCCAGAATATCGGGCGCTCCAGGTTGTTGTGGGCGATCTCGGCGCGGATGACGCTGTCTCTGCGTATAGCACCGGCTTCGGTTAAGTAGTCCGACACCTTTAGCTGGGCTATAACTCGGTTAGCATGAGGCCCGTCCCGTAGAGAACGTACAGAAGCGCTACATCACGCAGCGGTGACTCGCCGGTTACGCCCGCTATTTTCAGCATGCGGCGTAGGTCATGTTCTTCTACGACAGGCGCTTTAGCCATCCGTGAAATGTTCTCTTTTGAAATTATTCAGATAGTACTTGATCGAACGGACGACCTCAATACGCCCGTGAGCCTTGAGCCACAAGCGAACCTCGGAAAATTCCCCTGCATCGAAAGGACACGTTTTTGGCCGGGTCAACCCAAGCGCGAAACCTGTGGCCGCGAGATCTCATCGCCTGTTGGCATTTGCCATCCCGGTATTCATCTGGTCCCGAACGCGCCTGCGATCTGCCGCGCCCGCTTCATATCGTCGCCATGCAGGTAGATCGAGGTCGTCGAGATCGAGGCATGGCGAAGATTGTCGCGCACCGTGGTGAGCTCGGCGCCGCGTGCAAGTGCATGTGACGCGTGCGTATGCCTCATCCAATGTGGACTGGCCCGGAGTAACTTATCGGCGAGCGACGGCTGGTCTGCCCGCACGAGTTCCGCCGCCGTCGCAAAAAACCGCTTCACTACGAACCCAGGCCGAACGCTGGTAATGGCGACGGCCCCTTCCTCGTCGAGATTCGCGATCAGCGGGGTGTCGGGGTGCCAGTTGGCAGGCGTTACCGGCAGCCTACGTTCCACGAGCGAGCGATCGAGCGCGGACCGGGCGAGCGGTGGAATGGAGACTCTGCCCGCCTTGGCGCCTTTTCCCATCACCTTAAGCCAGGTGTCTCCCAGGGCGTCGGTCTCGATAAGGCCAAGCCTTGCGCCAACCAGTTCGCTCGCGCACAGCCCTGTCGCATAGCCAAAATCCAACACGAACCTCAGTCGCCTTGCCGCCATGAGATCCCAGCCGTACGACCACTCGAGGCCGTCGGCGATCGTCCGCACCAGCGCCCACTCCCCGTCGGTAAAGGCGTGTGATGCGTCGAGCGCGCTCGTCCGGTGCGTCCCTCGCACCTTGACGCCGGCAAACGAATTGGCGAGTAAATATCGCTGCTCGATCAGCCACCGGAACAGCACCCCGAGCACGGACAGCGCATAGGCGGCCGAGCGCGCCGACAAGCTGCCGGAGAACGGGCGCCGGTCGGGTGCGCTACGCGGTCGCGCCGGCCCCACCCAACGTTCGCGCGGTGTTGGGCGGCGCAGGAATGCGCGATAGGCGACGGCGTCCTCGGTGGTAAAGGTGCCGGCGGAGCCGTCGACCTCACGCGGCACCCTCAACTGCTCCCAGGGCACGACGCTGCTGACCGACGAGATGGCAACAAGCGCCCTCGCCCGCTAGAGAAGTTATCTTAATGGCACGATCAGACAACGCATTTGTAAACTCGACCTTTCGTCAATTGCCCTATTCTGTTCCAGCATTTTGCAGAGTTTTGTTCCACACGCGATCAGCTGAGCCGCGTGGTTCCGACTTGGGTTTCGGCGCTATTTGATTTTTGGTGCCAGAATTGTTGATGTTTGACGCGTGATGAACGAGGCGAATCCGCCATGCGTACCACTCTCGGGATCGACGAAGGCGTGTTCGCCCGCTTGCGCGCCGCGTTGCGGCCGGACGCCGCTGGCCCAGTAATGACAGGACGCAACGGCCTGCCTGTTCTACTAGCCACCGCCAGCAGCCGCCGGAAACGCCTGAACTCGTCAACAAGATTCGCGACAAGTTGCCTCAATGACCTATCTGCTAGATGTGAACATCCTTGGTGGGACAAATTGATTTCTGTTTGTCGACAAAGGTGACAACAACATGATCGACCGGCGCAGATGCCTCGTCCAGACTGGTGCTGAGAAGGTGCTTGGGAACGGATTGATCCCCGTTCGATGAGGAAAGAAGAATGAAACTTAATGAGTACATCGTGCATCTCCAAAGCCTGCAGGAACAGTATGCGGGACTAGACATCGAGATTGTCCAGAGGCATCCGAGAATGAGTACGGATGCTGGTCTCTATGTCGTGCCAGCGAAAGCCCCTCGTGTTTGGTCCGTGAGAAAAGAAGGGTCTTCCTC
The DNA here is from genome assembly GCF_900230185.1 of Burkholderia sp. OK233. Taxonomy (GTDB): domain Bacteria; phylum Pseudomonadota; class Gammaproteobacteria; order Burkholderiales; family Burkholderiaceae; genus Paraburkholderia. The sequence goes on along the minus strand of NZ_OCSR01000002.1, from coordinate 3,527,426 downwards.
TCATTTGGTGCCACTCGGCGCGCAACCGCTCGACCCAACCATAAAGCCGAAAGGCTCGGGTCCAGACGGCGTTATCCTTGTGCTGGACGCGGAGTGATTTAGCAATTCGGTCGCACTAGTCTCTTTCCGGCCGGCGGACATTTGGTGGGTTGCGGTGACCCGCACTCAACAACGGATCAGCTTCGCGAATTCGGTTCCAAGTAATTGTCGCACCTGATTGCAGCTGTGGTCGCGGACGGTCTCCCGAGCATCTGAAATTCCATAGGGACCTTGCCCATGGTACGCGTTGTCGGGCAAGCTGCCGTATCGCGACAACGGCGAACACGGAGAAGGCCTGATGACCCGCGTGCTACTTCCCCTTTACCGACCCGAAGCGTGGCCTGCTCCGCTGACGTCTCTCCTGGGCGGTCTCCGCGAATTATTTCTAAACTGGGAGATCGCCCGGTGGAAGGTGAGCCCGCAGGACTATGATCGAGCGATCCTTGTCGTGGGCGATGCGCTCAGACAGTATTCGATTACCGGCTGGCACTGCACCCGCATCACAGATGTCGAGATCGCGCAGATCGTCCGATCTGGTATGCAACTGCCTGACGGTGCGATGCTGCGTCGTCGCATCGACGCGCTGGTCGCATCAGGTCAGTTGCCGGTCGACATTGGTGACCGCCTCGCAGCGGCCAATCAGGCTGACGAGAGCAATCGCGCTGGCCGGCTTTGGTTCTGCTTCTTCCCGCCGCATCGGGCAGGCGAACATGGCATTGGGCGCTTTTTCCGCCATTGGGGCGGTGAAGCACTTTATAACTCGCATGAGGATGACCCGACGACGTCACCGATCCTGTGTGCGATCGGGACGCCTTGTGTGATCGAGGCCGACGTGCCCGTTGCCTCACTCGCTTCCGGCGCCGGCCTTGCCATGAAGCTCATTCGCATCTACCTTATTAGCCGCGGCTACGAGACAGATGAACCGGTGGAGCACGAAGACAAAAGCGTTCGGCCCATTGCGGTGGATTGCATCAGGCGGGTGATCCGGCATCCCGACGGTGACTTCATGGAACTCACCGGATGCGCGACCTGGCGACGTCCGCCCTTAACGGAACAATGAAACGCTGTTCCGAAATAAGGTCGGCCTGTGCGCGTGCAGTTTGCATGGCATGGGTAAATCATAGTGGGGATTCAGTCCTGCCGCCCCGCAGCGCTCACCACTTCTCGGGCCGGCCTGAGGACGTTTCAGTGTAAAACGAGACCGACCCGGTCGGCGTTGAATTCACCAAGACGCATGTTTTCGACGGCGAGGTTGAGCAGGTGGATGGCAGCGGCATTCGCACATAAATACGTCGATGCCATGTCCGACGTGTCGGGCCCGAAAAAGTAGACATCTGGCTTCCTGCCGATACCCTCTCTCACGTGGCGACCGAATGCACCCAGCCTCGCGTGTGCGCCGTTGCCTGACGCGAACCTCTCTCATAGGCGATGCCCCGCTGGCAGGCACTCCACGCGTGCATGGATGAACTCATCCGCGCGTGACGGTAAAATTCAGGCTTCACACTGGAAGCCAATGCGATGTTCGACGTTACCCCCGATGATATTAACCAACTCAGCGATGTCGACCTGCGCGAACTGATCGGCAGGCTTTGCGAGGCTGAACTTGCGAACCGCGGACTGTCCCCCGTCGCCGCTACGTGGGGAGGCCATCATAACGCGCCCGACGGAGGCCTGGATGTGCGGGTTTCAATTCCTGACGGGATACAAGGGGATGGTTTCATACCCCGCTCGCAGACTGGATTTCAGGTAAAGAAGCCCGATATGCCTCGCGCAGAAATACTCCAGGAGATGCGGCCCGGAGGCGCTCTTCGTCCGGTCATCGAAGATCTTGCGCAGCAGTCGGGCGCCTACGTGATTGTCAGTTCATCAGGTTCGACTGCCGACGGACCGTTACAGGATCGTCGCAACGCAATGCGCGAGGCACTCGCCGGGAGTGCGAATGCGTCACAGCTATTGACCGACTTCTATGATCGCACGAGAGTGGCGAGTTGGGTCCGGTGTCATCCCGGGGTAACCGCCTGGGTTCGGACCAAGGTCGGAAGGTCAATATCGGGATGGCGCCCTTACGGTCCATGGAGTGGAGTCGATGGCACCGACGGCGAGTACCTGCTGGATGACAAGGTGCGCGTCGACCTTGGAAAGTCGGACGAGAGCGCAAAGTCGGTGGCACTGGCCATCGACGCAGTCCGTAACGAACTCGCACTGCCCAGGACGTCGATCCGCCTTGTGGGACTTTCCGGCGTTGGCAAGACACGCTTTGTTCAGGCTCTTTTCGACACAGCCATCGGCGAACATCCGCTCCCTCACTCACTCGCCGTCTACACCAACCTTTCCGACAACCCCGACCCGCAACCGGTGACGCTCGTGTCGGACCTTATAGCGAATCGCAAGCGCGCTGTTGTTATAGCGGATAACTGCCCTCCTGACTTGCACAGCAGGCTCACGGAATTATGCGTCGGGGAAAACAGTTCGCTTAGCCTTATTACGGTCGAGTACGATGTGCGCGACGATCAGCCAGAACGTACTCACGTCGTCCGCCTCGATAACTCTTCGAACGAACTCATAGAACAGTTGGTGCAGCGTCGGTACCGGGAGCTTTCGGGGGTTGATGTAGGGGCCATCGCGGAGGCGTCCGGTGGCAATGCACGCATCGCAATCGCGCTTGCTGAAACAGTAGAGCGTTCCGGCTCGATCACTGGTCTGTCGAACATCGAGATTTTCAAACGACTTTTCGACCAGAGACAAGGCAGTAGCGACGCCCTGCTTCGTGCAGCGCAGGCTTGCGCACTCGTCTATTCCTTCGATGGCGAAACTCTCACCGGAGACAATGCCGAGCTACCCAGACTCGCCGCGCTTGCCGGGCAAACAGCAACCGAAATTTACCGTCACATCAGTGAACTGCTTCGGCGCGACCTCGTGCAAAAACGTGGCATGTGGCGCGCACTATTGCCACACGCCTTGGCGAACAGGCTTGCGGGACTTGCACTCGATGACATCCCATTCGACCTCATCGAGGCTCAATTTCTTACGGCGGGCGCGGAGCGGCTCGCACAGTCTTTCTCCCGCAGACTATCGTATCTGCATGACCACCCCGTAGCCGTTGCGATCGTTCGAAGCTGGCTCCAGCCTGACGGACGCCTTGGAGACGTTGCTTCGCTGGACCACACTGGGCACACAATGTTCGAGAATGTCGCGCCCGTTCTCGAGGAGGCGACATTGGCAGCATTGGAACGTGCGGTTTTCGGTGACACCAGACTTCCAGACTCCTTCTGGTCATCCCGCCGGGTGAACCTGCTTCGTTCACTGGCATACAACGCGAATCTGTTTGCAAGGAGCACAGCGCTCCTCGTCAAGATCGCGACCGAGGGCGAGAGACAGTCGATCAGAAAGCACGCATTCGACGCCTTTCTATCGCTGTTCACGATCCGGCTTTCGGGAACTCGCGCGACCGTTGAGCAGCGCCTGGACGTCATTGAGGCGTTGCTTCGATCTCCGGCTAAGGAAGTGGTCGCCCTCGCCCTGAGCGCCTTGGATAAGATGCTTCGTACGATGCATTTCAATTCGTTTGGACGGTTCGGCTTCGGGTCCCGATCGCGCGACTACGGTCTCTGGCCCGCAACCGTGGACGAAATCTCCGACTGGTACAGAACAGTTTTGGAATTCTTGCGTCGAATGACCTCCACGCATCCGGAACTGCGCAATGATCTCCACGAAACGCTTGCACGCAATTTTCGCGGTCTCTGGAGCCTCGCTCACGTGGTGGATGAGCTGGAATCACTCTTCCAGAGCATTGCCTCAGAGGGTTTCTGGCGCGAGGGATGGATGGCATGCCGTCAAACAGTCCACTTTGACGCGCAGGCGATGAGTCACGAGGTTGCAGAGCGGCTCGGTAGGCTCGAGTCAGCATTACGGCCCGGCTCTCTGACCGACAAGGTCCGAGCAATAGTGCTCGGCAAGACTGGGGCTGATGTGCATGCTCTCGTCGAGACCAACACCAGTACCGCGTCGACCGTTGATCGCATCACTCTTGCTGCCTCGGCACTGGGTGCTGAAGTTGTCTCCGACCAATCTGTGCTGAATGAGATATTGCCTGAGGTGTTACAGAGCTACCGTTGGACGTTCGCGTTCGGTCGAGGTTTGATCGAAGGTGTTTCGGACCGTCGTGCGGTCTGGTTACAACTCGTCCGAGCTTATGCGAACGTCGCGCCCGAACGACGAACCACCGAATTGCTGCAAGGTTTTCTGGCCGCACTGTGGGACGCTGATAGAGGCCTTGCCAACGAGCTATATGACGAGGCGCTGCTCCACTCCGAACTGGGTCCTGTCTTCCCGTACCTCCAGACGGCCATTCAGGTCGACGAGCGCGGTGCGGACCGCCTGCTTGGCGCGTTAGACCACGGCGCCGCGGAAATCAACACATACGGCAGCCTTCAATTCGGCGGTGCGCCTAATGGCCTTTCCGGTGAGACCCTTGGGCGCCTGCTTCTGAAGATAGCAGACCAGCCCGGAGGATTTGTCGTTGCCCGGCGCGTGCTCTTTATGCGGCTCCATAGCGACACTGGCCATAGCCGCGAGATCGATCCTGGCCTGGTGACCACCGGACAAATATTGCTGCAACGTGCCGGCTTTCGAGAAGACGAGACGGGTCTCGATGACGAGTTTGCGCAAATTGCGCGGGCCGTCCTGACCACACCGGCCGCCCGACAGGTAGCCGTCGAGGTCATGAATCATCTCGGCGAGTCTGTAGAGAAGCACTTTACGTCATGGTCGGACCATGAGGAACTGCTAGGCGCAATGTTTGAATTGCACCCCCTCGCTGTTATGGACACAATTCTCTCGGACAACGACGTTGCCCCGGACTTCAGCATTTTTACCGATCGTAGTGGTCAGAGAGCAAATCCGGCGGACGCGATGTCAATCGAAGCGCTGAACTCCTGGTGCACACATGCAGAACGCAGCGATCGCCATGAGCGTGCAGCTCGCATCGTGACGTTTTCCAAGCCGGCGGAAGGCGGAGGACTCGCCTGGTCAGATCAGGCAATCGCACTTCTCAAAACCGCGCCCGACACTGCGCGCGTGGTTGCTGTGTTTGCGCAACGCATGCGCCCCAGTTCATGGAGCGGTTCACGCGCGGCCATCATGGATGCCAGTGTGCAATTGCTCGACGAGCTTGAGACTATCGTGCCGGCCAGTGCCATGCCATTTGTAATAAGCGAGAAAGAGCGCCTCGTTCGGAATGCCGCGGAAGCGCGGCAGCGGGAAACGGAAGAAGCCAGAACACGCGACGAGCGATTCGAATAAAGCCGACTCATAGTTTCGTTAGCCCGCGCTTTACAGATGCATCGGAATCGACCGGAACGACGTAGGCTACGCTACGAGGTCGCCCACATCTTTGTCAATGTTGCATCGTCTAAAGCATGCGCGGTCGACTTGCTTGCCGGGTTAAACGATCGCCAACCAGATATCGCCCTTGTTTGTGGCTTTAAGCATCTGAGATGTACACGAAGTACGTCGACTGAGATCTTCGTGATTCTGACGTCATTCGGCCCGCTACGGCGGGAATTTTTCTTGTTCGACCGGTCCATCACCGTCGTCCCCAGCGGCGAATTGTATCAAGTTCTTTGGAGCGATGCCGTTAAACTGACGGTAACCACCAGACTTGAAAACATATGTCTCAACGCTTCTCTAATCCGAATAGGTCAAGCAAGCGCCAGCGCGATACGTTGTCTGATGACCACGATCTCAAGAAGAAAACGTGGGATATGCGCAAGCTTCGCTTGGACACTATATCAGCATATGTAACACTTGTTGGAAAGCTAGTTATCCTAACTGCATTTCTGGGAGCGGTTTTGATATGGATTTACCTGCATACGCTACATCTTGATTATTTGCTACCTCGTGTCCTGGCTTCATTCTCGGGAATTCTGCCTCTCCTCCTGGCCTCGATAGTGATTGTTGCGGCAGGCGCATTTGCCGTCACCATCATCGCTGTTCCGTGGACGACAGTTCCCGGTATATCGGCGCTCAGAGCGGACGCAAAAAGCAAGCGAATAGTGTCGATCTCGGTCCTTTTAATCTACGTGTTGGATTACATCACCTACTTTATTGTTTCTATAGAGTTCGATCCGAGTGTCAGCGTGGCCATTCTTGTGGGTGCTTTTGTTTTATATCCGCTTTGCGTTGTTTCAGTTTGGCACTTTTATTTTGGCATTGGGGCAGCCAAGAGATTGGAGCTGGCAGCCACCGTAGCAGGATTCGCCGTTTATGGTTTATTCTTATCGCTGCCACTTCTTTTAGGGTCACACGTAATTGAAGCCCTTAAGATCAGCACTTCAACAGCATATGCATATATGGGTGCTTTTGGACTCGTACTCGCTGTATTTTATGCCATTTTTACGATAGTCGCAGAGGCCATAATTTCGGAGTGGCCCAAAAGTAAAGGTTCAGTAGCTCCTCTTTCTATCTCGGTTGGAATATTGTTACTTTGGTTGATATTTAACTTCTTTGGGTCAAACTTACTCAGGAACGCTGCTCAACTCACAGGAATTCGAAACGCCAGTCCTGTACCCGACCTAATCAAAGATGCGAACGTGGTTCCATATCTCTGCAGTGACGATCGCTGGCGACGATACCAACAGAAGGAAGGGATCGTTGTCGCTGCATTTTCGCCATTTTCGTACGGCGACGTAACCGTGCTATGCCCAGAGGACATGTCACAAAGTGACGGCAACGACCCAGTCCGGATCGACGGGCGCCAGTGTTTGGTCCTTGATTCGAAACTTGTACAACCATACCCAACATCCGGGCCATTCCACGCCATGCTCACAGGTCCGTTCACGCCTTCGCCTTCCTGCACAGCGACACAATGAGCCAGCACAAGTCCGCTTTTGGCGCGTCCCTTTTTCTTGGATATGGTAGTTTCCTCCCTGTATTCGCTGTCAGCGTGACTCGCAACAACGGATCGCCAATCGGCGACAATCAGAACCACCAGAGTGCCCGGCTACGTGAGCCGACGTTGCCGCTGAACTCCCTTCTGATCGAGAAGCGACAGCTATTTCAAGCGCGAACGCATCCCCGAGCGAGTCGTTCATGCAAGTGACACAGGTGCATTCGGCGAATTCGTTGTTGACCCAGATATACCTGGTCTGAGCCTGACCAAGGTCCTCGCACCCGGTAGCACTGGGTTGACATATATTGCGCGAGCGATCGTGTACAGCCCGGCGGGAGGGGCGCAGCGTGTCCTGATTCGGAACCTGTCTCCCGCCATCGATGCAGTTTGGTTTACTAACCCAGTAAGCACCTTGATCCATGAGTAAAACCAGCGGCAGCGAAACGTTCAAGCACGAAACCGACACGAACAAATTTGATCCGCCAGCCGCAAGCTGCCACAGCCCGGGTACAGAAGGCCGCTTAAGCGAGGAACGGCCCGACTGGATCGGCCTGCCTGCACGGTAACTCGGCGTCGGCGCCCCAATCAATGTCCGCGTTCGGTCTGTAATCTATCTACGCATGCGCAAACCTTGGGATACACATTCAGGAACAAGCACCGTCAACGAAAAACACTCACCGCCTCCACAAGTCGCGTCGCCTGCTGCTTCAGGCTTTCAGACGCTGCGGCGCTTTGCTCCACCAGAGCCGCGTTCTGCTGGGTGATATGGTCAAGATCACTAACTGCCTGGCTTACCTGCGTAATGCCGCTACTTTGCTCGATGGTCGCTGAGCTGATCTCGGCAATCAGCTCCGAGACGCGTTTCACCTGAACGACAATCTCGTCCATGGTCTTGCCAGCGCCATCGACGAGTCGCGCACCCGATTCGACCTTCTCGACGCTGGCGCTAATCAGGCTTTTGATCTCCTTGGCCGCACCGGCGCTGCGCTGGGCGAGGGCGCGAACCTCAGCAGCTACGACCGCAAATCCACGCCCCTGCTCACCCGCACGTGCAGCCTCGACCGCTGCATTAAGCGCCAGGATGTTGGTCTGAAACGCAATGCCGTCAATCACGCCGATGATGTCGGCGATCCGTTTCGAGCTGTCGGTGATGTCGTACATCGTAGCCACCACTTCCGACACCGCCTGGCCACCTCTTGCCGCCGCTTCGCTTGCAGACCCTGAGAGCTGGTTGGCCTGGGCCGCCGTTTCAGCGTTGCTTTTCACGGTGGCAGTCATCTGCGTCATCGACGCAGCCGTTTCCTGAACGTTGGTCGCGGCCTGCTCGGTGCGCGCGCTTAGATCGTTGTTGCCCTGTGCAATCTCATTGCTCGCGGTCTGTACGTTGAACACCTGACCGCTGACGTCGTCGATCAGCCAGCGGAACATCAGGCCGAGCTGACTGATCGTGCGCAGGGTCATGCCGATCTCGTCGACACGATTCATATGCACCACCTTCTGGCTTTCACCCGAGGCCACACGCAGCGCCTGTTCGCGCATCTGCTCGAGTGGCCGCGAGATCTGCGCTTCCAGCCACCACGAAGCCAGCAGCGAACAGATCGCGGCGCCCCCAGTAAAGCCGCCGAGCGCGCCACCCGCCAGGCCCAGCGCCCAGGCACCGGCGATGAGTGTCGGCGCCAGAACCAGAAACGCCGAACGAATGCGCCAGCGCACGGGCATCGTCTGCAATACCGAGGTCCAGCCCATCAAACCGGTTCGGGCGATCAAACCCTTGCGAAAGCAACGGCTACCTGCCTTGTCTTCACGAAAATCCTTATAAAGCGCTTCAGCCGCCTCAATTTCCTCGCGCGAGGGCTTGGTCCGCACGGACATATAACCGACCGGCTGGCCGTTTCTCACAACGGGTGTCGCGTTCGCGCGGACCCAGTAGTGGTCACCGTTCTTACACCGGTTCTTCACCAACGCGGTCCAGGGTTCGCCGCCTTTGAGCGTGGCCCACATGTCGGCGAACGCCTCTTTGGGCATGTCCGGGTGCCGAACCAGATTGTGTGGCTGGCCGTGGATTTCCTCGGGACTGAAGCCACTGACGTCGACAAAAGCCGCGTTAGCGTATGTGATCTTGCTCTGGGTGTCGGTGGTCGACATCAGCGTCGCGTTATCCGGAAACTCGAATTCGCGCTGCGTGACGGGTTGATTATTTCGCATGACTGCAAAGCCTCTCAGAATATTGGATTCGACAAGCTCCTAGAAACGGGTCACCGACCTTTTCTCCTTGTTAACGGTGCGATTATCCAAATCTTTAGTTCTTCAGAGCGCCGGAAAACAGGCAAAGCTATGACCGCGGCGTTAAACCGGTCGTGCCATAGAGCGTCGATTCGCTGTCCGTGCGTCCAAGCCAAGCAACGCCAAGAACGTCACGGTGCTGCCGGGAATCGCCCGTTATCGGCGAGCAAGCGGACCAACGAAGATTCCCGATGACCGGCTCCGGTTGGCGGCCTAAGCCTGTCGGAAAACGGCGGCACGCGACGCACTTCCGCTGTTCAACCTGGGCCAACTCGACGGCGATTTACAGGGCACTAGCGCACATCTCGGCGTAGTCTGGCTGCCCGATAAGCGGAAAGCGCCTACCAAAGTTGAGATTCGCTGTTTTGACACGGCCTCGGCCAGAAGTGGTTTTACACTGCGTTCACGCCCTGTTCAACCCGAAGTGTCGTTCACACGACATCTGATCGATTCTAATTTTTGAGGCCCGAGATGAGTATCTTTCTTGCAGAAAAAGAATTCTACGGATGCCCATACACTCTCATCTCCGTCGAATCCGCCTAATGATCGGACCTCATCGATTGTCTCTGCGTTGGTAGTAGAGAATCACGGAAAGCAAGGTTTCAAGCAAACGCACGTAGTGGATAAACTAATCAGGGCACTCCGGTCGAACCTCTCACGGCGCCGAAATGCTCAGTTCGGCGCCTTGTCCTTGCTCAACTGGAGCTGGCTTTTTTAGACCTTTGCGCGCACTGCCGGTCGTAAGTACTGGAGACGCTCGACACCGGATCGCCTGCACGAATACATCACAACCGGAAACGGAGCCGGTGGGGGCTCGCCACATATAGCGATTCAGATTTGCCATTTCAGCCGCGAAATATTGATCGCCTTGAATTTCTGATGATGACACCGCCACGTAAATGGCTTTCAGAGCTTCCGCCTGCAAATCAATATCTGCTGCTTGAATGTTCTCGTCGAGACGCAACGATTTTGTCGAACCGGAAACCGGTACGATCCAAGGATCGCAGCGTCAGCATCCATTCCCGCACAAGCTGTGCAGGCGTGACATCTTTTAGTCCGCTATCCGCTTCATCGAGCCCACGAGCGCAATATCCTAGCGTATCGCGTCCGGCTGAAAACGCGCAAGAACACTGCGGAAACCATCTGGCTCAAACTGGCAGTTACCACTGGTGGGCCCACTGCAGAGTCCAAGCTGCCTCACCAGCCAGTCATGTGCCGCTAACGCGAGAAGCCGTTCCCCGGGGTCTCTCGGCCTCACATGGTCTTCCTTGTAACAAAGGATGTCGTCAGCACAATGCATGAACCGCGTGGTGTCGCCGTAACGGTTTGATTGTCACCACCCAGGTAAATATCAATTGCGCAGCCAGGTCACAGCCAGGAGCTTGGTGGCAAATATAATCCGACCATTCGCGCTGCGCCGCCTCCGAAACGTCAGGCGAACGGCAGCATCATCCAGGCATCTCAATCGGTGCTGATCTGCTGGAATCGTTGGGGCGCCGCCTTTACCTGCTCAAACTCACGCCAACCGGAAATGCTCATGTCAACGCCCGCCCGGTCCGACACGCCCTCACTGGCCATTGTGGTGCGCGAATGGGCGCGCACTGATGGACTCGTCTGGGTCTTCGTGTTCAAGACGGTCCTCGCAGCCCTCCTGTCTCTGATGATAGCCATGCGTCTGGAATTGCCGCAGCCGCGCACCGCCATGACCACCGTTTTCATCGTCATGTTGCCGCAAAGCGGGATGGTGATCGCGAAGAGCTTCTACCGCTTGTGTGGAACGTTGGTCGGCCTTGTCGCCACGCTGGCACTCGTTGCACTGTTCGCGCAGCAGAGAATCCTTTTTCTCTCCGCCATGGCACTCTGGATCGGGTTCTGTACCGCCGGCGCCGCACGAAATCGCAACTTTAAATCGTACGGATTTGTTCTTGCCGGCTATACCGCGGCACTGATTGGTATTCCCGCCGCGCAGCATCCGGACGGAGCGCTTATTTCAGCGATGACAAGGGCTGCCGAGGTAACCCTTGGCATCATCTGCTCCGGATTCGTCAGCGCCCTCCTGCTACCCCAATATGCTGGCGAGCAGATGGAAAAATCCATTGACGACCGGTTCAGCAAGTTCCTTGACTACGTCACGCGAAGTCTCGCTGGAAAGACAAGCCGGACTGATAGTGAAACGGCCATCTCTTCGTTCGTGGCCGACATTGTCGGGTTTGAATCAGCGCGCAGCGTAGCCGTGTTCGAAAATCCTGACACTACCCCCGGATTTCACCCATTAAACGCTACCCTGATAATTGGAAGTATCGGGGTAGGCGGCAACTTCAGACCTCGCTCTCAACGAGTTAAATCTTATCGACGGCGCCGCTGTGCACGTCGGCGGATGCTGCGGGCAATGCTGGCCATTGAATCAGTTCCTCGGTGGGCTTCTCTCGGTATTCACCGCGACCATACGCGTGTGCCCCGGTGATGTGGATCGCGCATAAACAGGTTCCGGCAGCTCACCCGGCGAGCCACCGGCGCATCGATACTACCTCGTCCATCACCTGACAGTGACACCCCATTCTAGTTACAGCCTTGGACTCATCGGACGGATGCGATTGCGCTCTCCGCGATTGCGTCAAAGTGTTGGTCCAGTTCAAAGGGTGAACCAAAACCCTGAACTCTTCCGGCCCTCACATCCGCAATGCCAACCTGCGCAGCGTCGCGCAGCGCTTCGGCCAGCGACAGCGAGGCATGCCGGGAGTAGTGCGTTGCATACCCTCTACGCATGCGACGGCCGATGGTGCTGGCGATGCTAGTCATTGAATCTGTTCCGGTCTTCTCAATGCCCATGTACCCGCTCCTCTGAACGGCATTTCGTGGCTGCCAGTTTAGCCGCCGGGGTCGCCAGTTCGCGAAGGAATTTTCGCGGGCGCGAGAATCGTACGTCACAATAGCTGGTCACCGCCTATGCTCCAGAAACACAGGGCAAGACACGATTGTGGTGACGAAACGCAATGAATAGGTCACTTCGCCAACGGACCGGACGGAATTCGTCACTGGGCTTCACCTGACCGTAAAACTTCCCCCTCGCCTTGGATAACGCCTAGGGTCGAGCGAGGGATCAGAACCGTTCTATATCGTTAGTATTCCCATTGATAGGAGACTCTATGGCCGCGCCAAACCGTCGAACATTCTCGCTTCAGACTCCCGCCGATCTCTACAGAAAACTAAACTTCGAAGCGCTGGAGCTCCACAATAATCCCCCCGACGACCTGGAGCAGCGTGCGTACGCGGTCATGAACGCGGTCACCACCGCGTGGCAAATGAAAGATTGGGTCTATGAGGCACTCCGCGAGGCGGGTGCTCTCAATCGCCTGCACGAATTCGCGGGACGCATCATTCAGGGGAAGAAAGACTTTGGTACGTTCCTGTGCGACAACAGCCCGTGGATGAATGTGTGCTTTCAACTTGCCACTGCCGCCAAACATTTCGACGTTGGACAAGATACCGGCCTCGAAGTGCTTACCACTATCGAGTTTCAGGTGGCCCCGGAGACAACCGTTCACGAACTGCGCGGCCAGGATGAAATCATGGTCCGAACGCCCCACAACAGCATCTCGGGCCCCGACCTCGTACTATTGCTCGATTACATCTGGTCGCGGGCGCTGTCTCGACTTGGGCTTCTGGACCCACAGGCTGCCGAGTAGACAAAATGATCACATCTGCCAGTCATCACTCCCCGTCTAGCTGGGCAGTGACGGCAGATCTTGGATAGCTCGCAGAGAATTTTCGCGGGCGCGAAAAAACCGCCCTCGCCCGGGTTCCGCGCGTACGTCGCGTTACTTCGCGGTTGCCCCCGCCTTCCCTGAGGATCAGAAAGCGCAGGAAAGAGCGCCGGGCTGTAACGGATCTGCATCGCCAAGCCGCCGGTAGCAGTGAGCCGCGGGCACACGATGTCGATGTCTTGAAGGACGCCAGACAGCCCCTCGTCCAGCGTCAGAAACCGGACTCTGACAGGACCTGGCCTCAATTAATTTTTATTGATTGCGCCAATTCGCTGTTTCTCAACGCGATCCAGATATGCGCGCACCATCAGCAATCCGGCGAACCCGTACTCCTTGATCGCATCAACAGGCGTCATACCGCCGAAGGCGCGATTGCGCATCTTCATCCAGCCGTACGCCACGTCCCGGTTGCGCGGGAACAGCAGACGAAGGCTCCTGTGAATGCCGAGAAGATGCCCGACACGTTCGTACTCCTCTCGCGTCGTACCGATACGGGCGCCTTCCCGATAGCGGCCCAGGGCAGCCCGGTTTCCTAGCGCCAAGCCAAGCAGGAATGCCTGATCTTCGCTGGACAGATTCCAGTGATCGAACAACGACATGACCATCTGAGCCAAGCGGCTTAGGTCCGCCTCAGACGAGTTCTCAGGAATGGAAGAGCCGATCATTTACGTCAGCTCTGTGAGGGAATCAGCGTCGTCACACCAAGGTCTTTTCAGGCGCGCAACTGCTGAGCCCAATCCACGCCCTCATCCTCCGCGAGAAACTTCAGCCCCCACACTACGTCCCTGCGGGGACAGCAATCGACCAGCTCCTGCAGAACGTTCAGCCGAATGTTCCTCAGGCTGCCGATGAGGTCTCGCACGTCTTCTATCAGGACCAGTTCCAGTGAGACACTGACGTATTCGAGAATTGCGCGTTCCGGAACCGAAACCAGCACCTGTGGATGGCGCCACGCAAGCGGCTTCAACCCGTAGCCTTCGTCCATCTGCGTGTCGAACAAGGGGTGGGAATAGTAGGAACAGGCAAGCCTGTCCACCGCCCAGGAGGGAATGCTGCAATAGCCGCGCCCCCATAAATCAATCCGGTCGTGGAAACGAAGATGATGCACCATCCGATGCCACTCTAGCGCCGTTCGCCCCCCTACATGGAGATTTGGGATAAACGCCCGCAAATAGGCAATCGTTCCATCGACGCCCGGCTGGTCGCCGCGAAGCAGATAAGCATCCTCGGACAACCGTCGCAACCATCCCTGTTGCACGAGTTCGCTCACCTGCTGCGCGTCAATTCCAAGTGCCGCGAAGTAGCGCAGACCAAGCGGCTGCGATCGTGGCGCGAAGTCCATCAGGAACTGCACGATTTCAGTGGGGTTCAACATGTTCTTGTTAGCCGATGTACCGAGTCGTGTAGTCGGTACCGAACCGCATCGGTGCGCCGATTCGCGCTTGGAGACGGCGCAGACAGTCCGGTAAAGGAACGCCCCGCCGCCCGACATCACATAAGCAGATATTCGTACAGAGATATCTGGAAGTTTGGCCGTCTACGCTTATCCATAAGTTTTGAGTCAAGACAGGCACGCCGCGTCCGAATCTGCATGCGCCCAAACAAGCATCTTGCTACGAGCTTCAACAGGATCGGGTTGCTGAGGTTCGCAGGCTCGCAGACGACCGTGTGCATCCCGATAGGCAAGATAATTCCGGCCATCTTCAGCATGCGTGTACGACCACACGCTCGAAACAGGAACCAACGTTTCCCAATCGATCGCCAACAAACGAGGCTTGGCGTCTCCGTATCCCTCGAGAACCGAAACAAGAATTGATGGATCCGCGACGATAAAGGAATAGCCGTCAGGATCATCGGGGCGCGCCTCAGCAGCCCGAATCAGGAACGTCGTGGCTACGTGATTGATGCCGGCGAGGCGCCAACGGTTAAACGGGTCATGTCTGATCCGATACGGTGTCTCCCAAGGAGATTTTGTAAACAGCATCTTTTCGAGAAAAATCAATGGGCTGAAGTCATCGGCGTCACGGCCCAAAGCGCAGGGGCTTGCGAGATCCAGCCCTGTGGTTCGGGTGATGTATGGTCCGCAAGGGGTCATCTGTTACATTTTGCACATTATCAATTGTAGCGCAATCGTGTGCGTCCGACGACAGTGACATCTTCAAAATTTACCCACATGACTGATGTCGATTCGTCTTGGCTTGGCACGCGGATTGAGAGCTGCTCGCAAAATGCGCGGCGTTTCTCAAGACGGTCTCGGCGTATCCAGCAGGACATATCTAAGTGCGCTCGAGCTTGGAAAGCAGACGCCTACGCTAGACAAGCTCGACGAAATCTCGCGAGCCATAGGCGTTCATCCCCTCAGTGTTCTCTACTATGCGTACGCAGTTGGCCTGACGCCGCAAGAAGTTCGTGAGCTGGGCCACGTTGTTCGCTCTGAGATTGCCGGACTTGAGAAGTACGACATCGTAAGCGGCTAGCGTCGCCCGGTATGGCGGCCCTGGAGATTCCCATGCTCCTCGCCGTGCTACAGCCCGAGTTCCATTGGTTCTCCGACGATCCTTCAACTTTCACCGCGCTCGTCGAGCAGGCCGTTTGCCGCGAAGAATTCGATGCGCTGGTTTTACCCACCCCGTCGATTGCATGTGAGCGAGTCGATGAAGTGGCGGTAGTCAATTGGCCGACCGCGTCCTTTGCTTGTGCTGGTGGTTCTCGCGGTGCTGTGCACGAGTGCGCCGGACAGATAGCAATCGAGCCGGTCGCTGTAGACGCGTACCTTCAGCCGATGGCTGATCAGTCGCGACGGCGCGCTGTACAGGACGCCGCGCACGGTGAAGGTGCCGCAGCGGGTCACGCGTGCCTCTTCCTCGACGAAGTCCGTGGTGCGGTGCTCTGGAAGATCCAACAGGTATTCGCGCTCGACCTGGAACGCTGGGGCATTGCGCCGGTTTCGACGCATCACGACGCCGCGCACAAACTCGTCGTAGGCCGCCCGGTCGACGAAGTCGCGATGACCGCGCAACTCAAGAGCCCGATCGATCTGGTCCTTCAGGTAGCGATGCGATGATTCAACGCTGCCATACTCGTTGCCCAGGCCCCGGTTGTTACGCGTGCCTTCCATTCCGTAATGGTCGAGCAACGCCGCATACCGGACCGTGAAGTCTTCCTCCTCCTGCTGATTCCTGAATGCCGCCGACAGACTGTCGGAGCGGTGTTCGCGCGGGCAGCCACCCGCATCACTTCAGCAGTTAGCACGTTAAGCGTAAGCACCCGGTCATCCCATCTTGAACCGACGTGACGATGGCGGCGACGATGGTGTCCACTTCACACTGATGCGCCCCCATATTTTGAAACAGCGAAGATGCGCGTCCGTGCTCTGCGGTGCGCTCAATCTACGTGTCATTGCTGCGCACTTCAACGCTATCAAAATCACCTTTCGATAGCAAAGCTAGCGAAAAATTGTGCACCGCACACCGAATTTCGCGGTTCCCGCATACTTTGTTGTCTCCGAAACGCAATTTTTGCGTTCCCGCACACTTTGTTGTGCGCCGATAGGTGCAAAAAAATGAGTTTGACAAACTATCTTCAGATATATATCTTACGACACATCTTAAGACACAAATTGGAGTACCCAACATGCGTCATCACCATCGTTTTTCCCGTTCGCGTGCCGCGGACGAAGGTTTCTTCGCAGGGCATGACCGCCCGTCACTGCATGCGCTTTGGCATGTGTTCGCCCGTCATTACGAACTCCGCGGCGAGCGCGTCGGCGAACAACGCGGCGAAGACTTCGAACGCCGTCATGACGGCCGCGGAGACTGGCACGAGTTTCATGGCGACGAGCGCGGCCATGGCCGCCACGGCGAACGCAATGAGCACGGCGACCGCGACGGCTTCGGTCACGGTCACCACTTCGGCCGCCACGGCCACGACCGCTTCTCGCTTCACGCACTGTGGCACGCAATCGGCCGCCATGACGACCATCGCGGCGGCGGTCGTGGCGGACGCTTCGGTGGCGGCGGCCCGGGCGGCTTCGGCGGCGACGGCGACGGTTTTCCGCGCGGCCGCAAATTCAGCTCCGACGACCTGCAATTGCTGCTGCTCTCGATGATCGACGCGCAGCCGAGCCACGGCTACGAGCTGATCAAGGCGCTCGAAACGCGCTCGAACGGCTTCTATAGTCCGAGCCCGGGCATGGTCTATCCGGCGCTCACGTATCTGGAAGAACTCGGTTACGTGACCGTGCAACTCGAAGGCAATCGCAAGCGTTACGAGCTGTCGGAGGCGGGCCGCGAGTACCTGGCCACCAACCGCGACCGCGTCGAATTGATGCTCGCCAAGCTGTCGCATATCGCCCGCAAGATGGATTCTGTGCGCCGCGCATTTGCCGGCGAGGAGCCCGCCGACATCAGCGAAGGCGGCTGGCTGCCCGAACTGAGCGAAGCACGCCGCGCGCTGAAGCATGCGCTCCTGCGCCGTGACAACGTGCCAGCCGCCGAACAGCGCCGCATCGCCGCAATCCTGATGCGTGCGGCGAATGAAATCGAAGGCGAAGGCAAACCCGGCAGCGAGCAAGGCGGTGATCAAGGCAGCGAACCGGCCGCTTGAGATCGCGCTATCCGACACCCGCGTTCGAAGGTGCCCATGCGCACTTTCGAATGCCAATCAAACCAACAGGAGTGGCACCCTCATGCTGACAAATGAGAACCGAGCCGATCTGGCAGTCCATCGCGTGCGGCATCCGCTGAAGTTCCGCCTGGTGCAGGTCAAAGAGGTCTACGCGCTGAACCCGCATCTGATTCGCGTGACCTTCACGGGTGAAGATCTGCACGACTTCGTCTCCGCTTCGTTCGACGATCACATCAAAGTGTTCTTCCCCGAACCCGGCGCCGACAAACCCGTGCTGCCGGAGAGCGGCCCTGACGGTCCCGTGTTTCCCGCCGGCCAGCCGCGGCCGATTGCCCGCGATTTCACGCCGCGCCGCTTCGACGCTGAAGCGCGCGAACTGGACATCGAGTTCGCCATGCACGAGGCCGGCCCGGCTGCAACGTGGGCGGCACAAGCCCAGGTGGGCCAGTACCTCGGCGTCGGCGGCCCGCGCGGCTCGCTGGTGATACCGACGGGCTTCGACTGGCATCTGCTGATCGGCGACGACACCGCCTTGCCGGCAATTGCTCGCCGCCTGGAAGAATTGCCTGCCGGCACACGCGTCGCGGCGGTGATCGAAGTGGCCGATCCGTCGGCACAGATCGAATTCGCAACGCAGGCCGAACTGCATATCGTCTGGCGCCATCGCAGCGAATCGGACTATCGCGGCGAGGCCTTGCTGCAAGCGGTACGCGAAATCTACTTGCCCGAAGACGGTGAAGGCTACGTATGGGCCGCCGGGGAATCCGCGACGATGCGTGCGGTGCGCTACCACTTGTGCACGGAACGTGGCGTCGACAAGTCGCGCATTCGCGCGGCCAGCTACTGGAAACAGGGCGCCGAAGCGGTGCATGAATCGCTCGACGATTGACTGTCCGCAGCGTGCGCGCAATGAACTGCGCGAGCCCTGCAAGCGGCGTGCGTCGAACAAAAACAAGGAATTGACCGATGTATTCAATTAGCACAAAGCACGAGCGCCGTTTGCTGTGGCTGCTTGCGCTGACGCAGTTCACCATCATCATGGACTTCATGGTGATGATGCCGCTCGGGCCGCAGATCATGCACTCGTTCAGTATCACACCGGCCGCGTTTGCGACAGCCGTATCGGCCTATTCATGGTGTTCGGGGCTGTCGGGGTTATTCGCGGCGACCTATATCGACCGCTTCGACCGGCGTCGTCTGTTGCTGACGATGTATGCGCTGTTCGCGCTGTCGAACCTGGCGTGCGCATTGGCGGACAGCTTTCCCCTTCTGCTTGCCGCGCGCGCGTTTGCGGGCATTACCGGTGGCGTGTTGGGCTCGGTGATCATGGCGATTGTCGGCGACGTGATCCCGGTGCAGCGCCGTGGCGCCGCGACGGGCACGATCATGACCGCCTTTTCATTGGCCGCGATTGCCGGCGTGCCGGCTGGCGTGATGCTTGGCGCGCACTTCACCTGGGCGGCACCGTTTTATTTGCTGGTGGTGTTGTCCGTGGCCGTCTGGGTTGTGGGGTGGCAACTGGTGCCATCGCTTGCGGAGCATCTGAACCGTCGCCAGCCGGCGCTCGGCGAGGTGCTGCCTGATTTGTGGCGGCTGTTGAGCAACCCACGGCATATGAATGCGTTTGCGCTGACTTTCATGATGCTGGTCGCGCACATGCTGGTGATTCCCTTTATCTCACCGGTGCTGGTCGCCAATCATGGCGTGGCGCCCGCGCAGTTGTCGTGGTTGTATATGGCAGGCGGCGCGGCAACGTTCTTCACGTCGCGCCGGGTGGGCCGGCTTGCAGATCGGTTCGGCACGCGGCACGTATTCCGGATTGCGGCGGTACTGTCGTTTCTGCCCGTTCTGTTTGTGACCCATCTGCCAAATCTGCCGTTCTACGCGCTGGTGATGTTTTTCCCGTTTTTCATGGTGCTGATGTCAGGGCGGATGGTGCCAATGCAGGCACTGCTGACGACCGTACCGGAGCCTTCCCGCCGGGGTGCTTTTCTTAGCGCCAACAGCGCGCTGCAGGCATTGGGCACGGGGTGCGGCGCGTGGATCGGCGGCTTGATGCTCAGCAGTTCGCCGACGGGACAAATCGTGGGATATGGAACCGTTGGATGGGTGGCGGTCGCCGTCGCGTTGATCGGGGTACTTTGGGTTTCCCGCGTTCAGGGAGCGCAAAGTACAGTGCCGCCAACAGGTGTGTTCAGAGGCGACACAGTAGGAGAAGGTTGACGTTCAGGCACGCCGACGCAGCCTGAAATACCGCGTCGGCGCGCACAGCCTTCAACCTTCCTCCCCCCCCAACCCAACCAGCGGATGCGTTTCCCGCTTCCACGGCGAGCTCAGAAAATGGCGAACGCGTTCCGAGCGCACTTCCGCAAGCGTCGCCGGCGCCCAGCGGCTCTTGCGATCCTTGTCGATCAACTGCGCCCTCACGCCTTCACAGAAATCGCCTTCCTCGATCACCCGCTTGACGATGCCCAGCTCCATCCGGAAGCACTCCGCCAAGGTCATCTGCCGGCCGCGCAGAAGCGCCTCGCGTGTGACATACAGCATCGTGGGCGAGTGTCCAACCATCGCGTCATAAGCAGATTGCAGCCACTGTTTCACCTCACGCGCAGGCTCGCGCTCCAGATCGTGGCGCAATGTCGCGACGATTCGCTCGATGCTCGATCGCCGGTCGAAATGCCGCAGGATCAGCTGCGTAAACGGCCCCAATGCAGCATGCGGGATGATGTTGCACGGCGGCTCGAACACGCCGCGCAATGCAGCCATCAAGCTTCCCGCGTGCGACATGCGCTGCAGGCGCTCTTCGAATGTGCCAAGCCACTCGGCCGGCACGCACAGATCCGCCAGTTGCAGGCGCAACGCATCGGCGCCGGATAGCGTCACGCCGGTGAGCCCGACATATAACTCGACCTCCGCAGGCATCACGCTCAGAAAACGTGTCGCACCGACGTCAGGCAGGAAGCCAATGCGCGTCTCCGGCATCGCGATCCTGCTGCGCTCGGTAACGATGCGCAGCCGCGCCCCCTGACCGAGCCCCATGCCGCCGCCCATCGAGATACCGTCGAGCAGGGCGACCACCGGCTTCGGAAACTTGTGTAGCGCGTAGTCGAGCCGGTATTCGTCGACAAAGAATGCAAGCCACCGGCTGTCGCCATTCTTCGCGAGCCGGTGCACCTCGCGCACGTCGCCGCCAGCGCAAAAGCCCTTGGCGCCCGCACCTTTCAGCACGAGAGCAACGATGCCGTCGTCGGTACGGCAATGTTCGACCAGTACGGCAAGCTCGCGCACCATCGCGTGCGATAGCGCATTGAGCGCGGCCGGCCGGTTCAGCGTGATGATCGCCACGCGGTTGACGACGCGAAACAGAATCTCGCGCTCCGCTTCGACGCCCGTATCGACCGCGACGCTCTGCAAGGCGCTCATCGATGCGTCTCCTGCCCGGCGTTAGCGGGCGGCTCAGCCTGCGTCACCTGCCAGCGTGGCGCGCGCTTCTCGAGAAACGCATTGACGCCTTCGCGCTGATCGGCGCCGTCGAACAGATCGACAAAACGTTCCCGCTCCACCGCGAGACCTGACGCACGCGGCACGCCATTGCGGCCCTGGTGAATCAGCGTCTTGCTGAAGCTGACCGCTTGCGGGCTGAGGCTCGCGACGCGCGCCGCCATCGTCAGCGCGGCCTCGCGCGCGGCGCCCTTTTCCACGACTTCTTCGACAAGACCGATACGCAATGCGGTCGCAGCGTCGACGCGTTCGCCAGTCAGAATCATCCGCTTGGCCCAGCCTTCGCCGACCAGCCACGGCAGTGTCTGCGTGCCACAGCCGCACGGCAGTAGACCCACCGCCGTTTCGGGCAAAGCCATCAACGCGTGTTGCTCGGCGATGCGGATATCGCAGGCCAGCGCGCATTCGAGCCCACCGCCCATCGCATAACCGTTAATCGCGGCGATCACCACCGGCCGCGCGTTCTGCAGGGTCTCGAACGCCGCGCCGAAGCGCGTCGCCGCCGTGCGCGCGACTTCGCGATTACCATCGGCGAACGTGTTCAGATCGGCGCCCGCGCTGAAGAACTTCGGGCCGTCGCCCGTGATCACGATGGCCCGCAGGCGCGCTTCACCGTTCAGACGCTCCACCGTCTGCTGCAATTGCAGCAAACCGTCCGGCGTGAACGCGTTCGCGGGCGGCCGTTTGAGCGTCAGCAACGCAACGGCGCCGTCGTGTGCGTAGTCGAGTTCGATCATCACGCGTCTCCGTCCTTACTGTCCTTACTGTCCTTACTGTCCTGGCGATAAAGCTTGATTACCGCCGAGAAGTCCAGGCGTCCCGCGCCCTTCGTGCTCATCGTCTGATAAAGCTGTTGAGCCAAAGCGCCGAGGTACACCGGTTGACGCGCGAATTTCGCGGCGTCGGTGGCGAGGCCCAGGTCCTTCAGCATCAGATCGGTGCCGAAGCCGCCGGTATAGCCGCGCGTGGACGGCGCGGTTTCGATCACGCCGGGCATCGGGTTATACGTGTCAGAACTCCAGCAGCGGCCCGTCGAGGTATTGATGATGCCGCCCAGCACTTTCGGGTCGATGCCGAGCGCCTCGCCCAGCGACATCGCCTCGGCCACGCCGGCCATGGTGATGCCAAGCACGAGGTTGTTGCAGATCTTCGCCACCTGACCGGTGCCGGTGTCGCCGCAATGCACGATGTTCTTGCCCATCGCCGACAACACCGGCTTGACCTGCTCATAGGCATCCGCGCTGCCGCCGACCATGAAGGTGAGCGTGCCTGCCGCCGCACCGCCGGTGCCGCCCGAGACGGGCGCGTCGACGAAAGTGTTGCCGCGTTGCTCGGCGAGTTCGGCAAACGCCTTCACACTCGCCGGATCGATGGTGCTCGAATCGATGATCGTCACGCCTTCCGCGATGCCGGCGAAAACACCGTCATCCGCTATCAGCACGCTGCGCACGTGAGTGGCCGCGGGCAGCATCGTCACCACACATTCGACGTCGGTCACCGCGGCTTTCGGCGAACTTGCGGCTTTGGCACCCGCATCGACGAGTGTCTGCACCGCTTGCGCGTTGAGATCGAATACATTGACCGCGTGACCCGCCTTCAGCAGATTGAGCGCCATCGGTGCGCCCATGTTGCCGAGTCCGATAAAGCCTATTTTCATGATGTTGTCTCCAACTCAGCGCAGGCTGATGGTCGTGTTGACGCCGTCGTTGACAGTATCGTCGTCGAACCAGCGGGCGGTAACCGTCTTGGTCTGCGTGTAGAACTGCACCACCTGCTTGCCGTACGGCCCGAGGTCGCCGAGTTTCGAGCCGCGCGAGCCGGTAAAACTGAAGAACGGCACGGGCACCGGAATAGGAATATTGATGCCGACCTGGCCGATATCGATCTCGCTCTGGAATTTGCGCGCCGCCGCGCCGCTTTGCGTGAAAAGACCCACGCCGTTGCCGAACGGATTGCTATTGGCGAGCGCGATCGCGTCATCGAGCGTGGCGGCATTCAGCACCACCAGCACCGGGCCGAAGATTTCCTGACGGTAGATCTCCATCTCCGTGGTGACGTCCGTGAAGACCGTCGGGCCGATGAAGTTGCCTTGTTCGTAGCCCGGAACCTTCACGTCGCGGCCGTCGAGCGCCAGCGTTGCGCCCTCTTTCACGCCGGTTTCGATCAGGCCGAGAATGCGTTGCTTCGCGGCGCGTGAGACGACCGGACCGACGTCCGTACCCGGCTCATTACCCGCGTTGACCTTCAACGTCTTTGCCTTCGCGACCAGATCGGGCAGCCATTGCTGCGCCGCGCCGACCAGAACGACCACCGAGGTCGCCATGCAACGCTGTCCCGCTGCACCGAACCCCGCGCCAGCGAGAGCATTCAAGGTCTGCTCGCGATTCGCATCGGGCAGCACCACCGCGTGATTCTTTGCGCCCATCATCGATTGCACGCGCTTGCCGTGTTCGCTACCGAGGCGATAAACGTGCGTGCCCACCGCGGTCGAGCCGACGAAGGAAATCGCCTTCACCAGATCGTGTGTGCAGAGCGCGTCGACCACGTCCTTGCCACCATGCACGACATTCAGCACGCCCTTCGGCACGCCGGCTTCGAGCGCCAGTTCGACCAGCTGCATGGTCGACAGCGGATCCTGCTCGGAAGGCTTCAGCACGAACGTATTGCCGCAGACGATCGCCATCGGGAACATCCACAACGGGATCATCGCGGGGAAATTGAACGGCGTGATGCCGGCGCATACGCCGATCGGCTGACGCAGCGTGTAGGTATCCACGCCGCCCGCCACGTTCTCGGCAAATTCACCCTGCTGCAAGGTGCCGATCGAGCAGGCATGCTCGACCACTTCGAGGCCGCGGAAGATATCGCCTTCCGCGTCGGGGATCGTCTTGCCCTGCTCCGCGCTCAGGGTCCTGGCGATGCGCGGCGAATGCTCGCGAATCAACGCCTGGAACTTCAGCATGATGCGCATGCGCGCGCCGATCGGTGTGTCCTTCCACGTTTTGAACGCGGCGTGCGCGGAGCGGATCGCTTCGTTCACTTCATCGGCGGTGGCAAACGGTACGCGTGCGAGCACCTCTTGCGTGGCCGGGTTGACGATGTCGCGCCATTCGGTGGATTTGGATTCGACGAACTCGCCGTTGATCAGCAGTTTGACGGTGGCGGCCTTGTTCGAAGCAATTGCGCTCATGCTGGAACTCCTGTAGTGGTCGCGTGGCGGCCGGACAGTGATGTGGAATGAAAAGGATCAACGCAGAATCAACGCAGATCCGGGAAGTCCTCTTCCCAATACTCGCCCGGCAGGCGCGCGGGTTCGGCTTCGCGCTCCATTTCGCGGCGCCGCAATTCGACGCGGCGGATCTTGCCGGAGATGGTTTTCGGCAGCTCGCTGAATTGCAGGCGGCGAATCCGCTTGTAGGGTGCGAGCTTTTCGCGCGAGAACGCGAAGACCGCGCGCGCGAGTTCGGGGCTGGCTTCATAGCCCTGGCGCACGGTGACGAAGGCTTTGGGCACCGACAGGCGCAACGCATCGGCGCTCGGCACCACAGCTGCTTCGCCGATCGCTTCGTGTTCGATCAGCACGCTTTCGAGTTCGAACGGGCTCAGCCGGTAGTCGGCCGATTTGAAGACATCATCGGAGCGGCCGACGTAGACGTAGTAGCCGTCATCACGCCGCAACGCGACGTCGGAGGTGTGGTAGAAACCGTTGCGCATGGCTTGCGCGGTAGCGTTGGCATTGTTCGCGTAGCCGGTCATCAAACCGAGCGGGCGTTCGGCCAATGGCAGCGAGATTTCGCCTTCGGTGACGGGTTGATCATCCGCATCGAGGAGCGCGATTTTGTAGCCCGGCAACGGACGGCCCATCGAACCCGGCACCACCGGTTGCCCCGGCGAGTTACCGATCTGGCAGGTCGTTTCGGTTTGGCCGAAACCATCGCGTATCGTGATACCCCACGCATGCTTGACGCGTTCGATGATCTCCGGATTCAACGGCTCGCCCGCGCCGACGATCTCGCGCAGCTTCACCGGATAGTCGGTGAGATGCTCCTGCACGAGCATGCGCCAGACGGTCGGCGGAGCGCACAGCGTGGTGACGTTGAAACGCACCAGCACGTCCAGCGTGTCTTTCGGCACGAAGCGCGGAAAGTTGAAAACGAACACGCAGGCCTGCGCATTCCACGGCGCGTAGAAGCAGCTCCATGCGTGCTTGGCCCAGCCCGGCGAGCTGATATTCCAATGGATGTCGTTCGGTTGCAGGCCGATCCAGTACATCGTCGACAGATGGCCGATCGGGTAACTCTGATGCGTATGCTCGACCAGCTTCGGCTTCGAGGTCGTGCCCGAGGTGAAGTACAGCAGCATCGGATCGGTGGCGTGCGTGACGCCGTCGGGCGTGAATTGCGGCGATGCGTCATAGGCCGCGGCAAGATCGATCCACCCGTCGCGCGGTGTACCGGCCGAGATGCGCGTGAGCGGCACGTCGAGTGCATCGAACTTGGCGAGCTCCGCGCTATCGACCACCACGAACTGCGCGCCGCCGATCTGCACTCGGTCGCGCACGTCGTCGGCGGAAAGCTGGGTGGTGGCCGGCAGCACGATCGCGCCGAGCTTCATCGCAGCGAGCATCACGTCCCAGAGTTCGACGCGGTTCGGCAGCATCAACAGCAAGCGGTCGCCGCGTCCCACGCCGAGACCGCGCAGGAAGTTCGCCATGCGCGACGAGCGCTCCGACATCTGCGCGTAGGAGAGGCGCAAGCCGTCGCTTGCCGGATCGTCGACGATCCACAGCGCCGGGTTGTCGTTATCTCGCGCGATCACGTCGAAGTAGTCGAGCGCCCAGTTGAACTGGCCTGGCGTCGGCCACGCGAATTCGCGGTAGGCGCGGTCGTAGTCCGTTCGATGGCGCAATAACAGGTCGCGCGCTTCGAGAAAGCCCTTCGCTGCAGTCATCGTCGTCTCCAATTCCATGCTGGTGGCGCGGTATGCGCTCTGATTTTTGCCTGTGCATTTGCCTTACCGGCAGGCTATTTTGCGCTCAAACGCCGTCTAACTTGCGTTTAAACATGCCGCGCAATAACCATCCGCTGCACTTCGCTGGTTCCTTCGTAAATCTGCGTGATACGGGCGTCGCGATAGTGGCGCTCCACCGCATAGTCCTCGAGATAGCCGTAGCCACCGTGAATCTGGATCGCATTCGAACAGACTTCTTCGGCGAGTTCCGACGCAAACAGCTTGGCCTGCGACGCCTCGGACAAACACGGCTTGCCCGCCGTGCGCAGTCGCGCCGCGTGATGCACGAGCAGACGCGCGGCGTTCAGACGCGTTGCCATATCGGCGAGCATGTTGGCGATGGTCTGGTGGTCCTTCAGCGCCTTGCCGAACTGGACGCGTTCGTTCGCGTAGAGGCGCGCGGCATCGAATGCGGCTCGCGCGATGCCGACCGCCTGCGCCGCAATACCGATGCGCCCGCCCTCGAGATTCGACAACGCGATGCGCAGGCCCTCGCCCGGTTCGCCGAGCAAATTGGCTTCGGGCACCGCGCAGTCGTCGAGGGAGATCGGGCAGGTGTCCGAGGCACGAATGCCGAGCTTGTGCTCGGGCTTGCCGACGTTGAAGCCCGGCGTATCGGTCGGCACGATGAAGGCTGACAAGCCGCGCTTGCCGCGGTCGGGATCGGTGACGGCAAACACGATCGCGATGCTGGCGCGCGCCGCGTTTGTTACGAACTGCTTGTTGCCGTTGAGAATCCATTTGCCGTCGCGCAGCACCGCACGGGTGCGCAGATTGTTCGCCTCGGAGCCGGCTTGCGGCTCGGTCAGGCAGAACGCGCCGATGCGGCGTCCGGTGGCGAGATCTTGTAGATAACGGTCTTTTTGCGCTTCCGTGCCGAAGTTCAGGATCGGCCCGCAGCCGACCGAGTTGTGCACGCTCATCACCGTCGCGCAGGCGGCGCATCCCGCGGCGATCTCTTCGAGCGCGAGCGCGTAGGCCACGTAGTCGGTATAGGAGCCGCCCCACTCGGACGGCACGATCATGCCGAGAAAACCCAGCTCGCCCATCTGCGTCACAACTTCCGACGGCAGTTTCGCGTCGCGATCCCACTGTCCGGCGTGCGGCGCGAGGCGTTTGGTGGCGAAGTCGCGGGCGGCGTCGCGGATCATCCGCTGTTCGTCGGTGTAGAAGCTGTCCATGGCTCGATCCTGTTATGTGCATCGCGTCGCAGCGGCGAGGCGCTGCCTCGTCATCTGCGACTCATCGCGGGGGATGACCGGCTTTGCCGTGGTGTCTCCGAGACAAGGCGTCCCGCGATGGGTTCAGGCCCAGTGTAGGGAAGCTACTGGACAGGTTCGATGCTCAGCCCGATCATTCTGGTTGAGCGCATTTACCATACCGGTATCGTGAAAACCCGATTCAGGCCACGTTTTCAAAGGCTTAGCGGATCGCCACAAGGAAAACGCTGAGCGCATTTGCCAGAAAGTCATGAAAAACCTGAAAAGCACCAAGAGCGACAGGGGCACAATTTCCGTCAGTCTCGTCGAAGAGGCCCTCGCGCTGGCGCGAGTGCGCGGGTTCGAGGCGCTGCCGCTCGCCGAAGCCGCCGGCATCGCGGCAACGATGCTGGCGTCGCCGAAAAGCCGGGTCTCGTCGGCGCAGTACGGCGCGTTGTGGGCCGGCATCGCCCGCGCGCTGGACGACGAATTCTTCGGCCAGGACTCGCACCGCATGAAGAGCGGCAGCTTCATCGCAATGACCCAATCCACGCTGAGCGCGCGCAACGGCGCGCAAGCGCTCGCGCGGGCGGTCGGCTTCATGCGGCTCGTGCTGGACGATCTTGGCGCACAGATCGAGACGGATGCGCAGCGTGTGCGGCTGCGGTTTGTCGAACGCGAAGGTGCGAAGCCGCCCGCCATGTTCGCTTATGCGACCTATTTCATCGTTGTTTACGGCCTGCTGTGCTGGCTGGTCGGGCGGCGCATTCCTTTGCTCGAGGCGCGCTTTCGCTGCGCCGAACCGCCTGCCGCGCATGAATACCGTCTGATGTTCTGCGACGACATGGCGTTCGATCAAACCGAATCGTATGTCGATCTGTCGCCGGCGTTTCTCGAGCTGCCGGTGGTCCAGACCACGAAGTCGGTCAAGCCGTTCCTGCGCGATGCACCCGGCAGCTTCATCGTCAAATACCGTAATCCCGGCTCGCTTGCAGCCCGCGTGCGCAAGATGTTGCGCGCGCTGCCGATGGCCGGCTGGCCCGCCGCCGACCAGATGGCGCTGCGCCTGCACGTCGCCGAAGCGACGATGCGGCGGCGTTTGAAACAGGAAGGCTATACCTATCAGTCGATCAAGGACGACTTGCGGCGCGATATCGCCATCGGCGAACTGCAGGACACCGATCGCACGATCGCCGACATCGCCACTGCCGTGGGTTTTGCCGAGCCGAGCGCGTTTCATCGCGCGTTTCGCAAGTGGACCGGGATGCGGCCGACCGACTACCGGCCGGCGCGCGCGGATTTCACGCGCCGCGCGGAATCGGACTAAGCTGTAAGGAGCAGGCCAGCCTTTTTGGGGTATCGGCCCGCGCCGGTCGATATCCGTCGGCATGGCGCGGCAGCCGTCAGCGATGAGCACGTATCCGCGTCTCCCGTTCCGGCAGTCTGGTCCGCGCTTTGCGCTTATCCGTGGCGGAGTCGTGGGCCGGTTGATGCGCGGCATGACCGCGTTCGGCGTACTTTTGGCATTTGGATTCGCGTTGTGCGAAAACGCGCCACGGGTTTGGGCCGCCGAGGCGACCGTCGCACGGAATAGCGTTATCGTGATCCCGGTGAACGGCGCGATCAGTCCGGCCAGCGCCGACTTCATCGTGCGCAGCCTGCAGCGCGCCGCCGACGAACGCGCGCAACTAGCCGTGCTGCAACTCGATACGCCCGGCGGACTGGATACGTCGATGCGGCAGATCATCAAGGCGATTCTCGGCTCGCCGGTGCCGGTCGCCACCTTTATCGCCCCGAGTGGCGCGCGAGCGGCGAGCGCCGGTACCTATATCGTCTATGCCAGCCATATCGCGGCGATGGCCCCGGGCACCAATCTCGGCGCGGCGACGCCGATCCAGATGGGCATTGGCGGTGCGGAGCCGCCGGCGGGCGGCGGCGGTATGCCAGGATTACCCGGTACTGGAACTGGAGCCGGCGCGCCAAAGAACGGGCCCGGAACGCCAGCATCGGCCGATTCGGCGAACCCAGCGAACCCGGTGAATTCTGCCAGCTCCACCAACTCTGCCAACTCAGCGACCCCAGCGAACGCTGGCAACTCAGCCAGCGCCGCCCTGCCGCTCGACACCCAATCCACCGAACTGCGCAAGCAGGTCCATGACGCGGCCGCCTACATCCGCGGCCTCGCGCAAATGCGCGGCCGCAACGCCGACTGGGCCGAGCGCGCCGTGCGCGAAGCCGTCAGCCTGTCAGCCAGCGAAGCGCTCGCGCAGCACGTGGTCGATCTGAATGCGCGCGATATTCCCGATCTGTTGCGCCAGGTAGACGGCCGCACCATCAGCACAAGCCACGGCGACGTCAAGCTCAGCACCGCCAACGCACCGGTGGTCACGCTCGAAGCCGACTGGCGCAGCCAGTTTCTCGCGGTCATCACCGATCCGAACGTCGCGCTGGTTCTTCTGATGATCGGCATGTACGGCCTCTTCTTCGAGTTCGCCAATCCCGGCTTCGTGCTGCCAGGCGTGGTCGGCGCGATCAGTCTGCTGATGGGTCTCTTCGCAATGCAGATGCTGCCGGTCAATTACGTCGGACTCGGTCTGATCTTTCTCGGCATCGCATTCCTGATCGGCGAGGCGTTTCTGCCGACCTTCGGCTCACTCGGTTTCGGCGGCATAGTCGCGTTCGTGATCGGCTCGTTGATGCTGATCGATACCGACGTACCCGGTTATGGCATTCCGCTGCCCCTGATCGCGGCCGTGACCGTGTTCAGCGTCGTGTTTGTATTCGGCGTGTCGAGGCTCGCGCTGCGGGCGCGCCGCCGGCCCGTGGTGACGGGCTCCGAAGGGCTGATCGGCAGTCTCGGCGTCGTGCTCGACGACGGCCTGTCACCGGACGGTGGTCCGCAGCAGGGGGACGCAACAGCAGACACGGCAGCGGCCGGCACGCTGGCCGGCTGGGCGCAGGTGCATGGTGAACGCTGGCGGGTGTCCAGCACGGCCCCGGTTGCGGCCGGTCACGCGGTGCGCGTCACTGCGCGGCGCGGACTGACGCTGACTGTGGTGCCCGCGGAAGTACAACAACAAGGAGAACGCTCATGATCGGATTCACATTCGGCTTCAGCAGCATTCTGATTCTGCTGGTGGCCGCACTGATTGCTTCATCGATACGGATTTTTCGCGAGTACGAACGCGGCGTGGTGTTCATGCTCGGGCGCTTCTGGAAGGTCAAGGGGCCGGGCCTCGTACTGATCATCCCGATCGTGCAGCAGGTGGTGCGCATGGATCTGCGCACCGTCGTGTTCGACGTGCCGCCGCAAGACGTGATTACGCGCGACAACGTGTCGGTGAAGGTCAACGCGGTGGTGTATTTCCGCGTCGTCGATCCGGAAAAGGCGGTGATCCAGGTGGCGCGTTATTTCGAGGCGACTAGCCAGTTATCGCAAACCACACTGCGCGCGGTGCTCGGCAAGCACGAACTCGATGACCTGCTGGCGGCTCGCGAGCAACTGAACGCCGATATCCAGAAGGTGCTCGATGCACAAACCGACGCGTGGGGCATCAAGGTGGCGATCGTCGAGATCAAGCATGTGGACATCAACGAAACGATGATCCGCGCGATCGCCCGCCAGGCCGAAGCCGAGCGCGAACGGCGCGCCAAGGTGATTCATGCGGAAGGCGAATTGCAGGCCTCGCAGCATCTGCTGGAGGCAGCGCAGACGTTGTCGAAACAACCGCAGGCCATGCAGTTGCGTTACCTGCAAACGCTCACGACGATCGCCGCCGACAAGAATTCGACGATCGTCTTTCCACTGCCGATCGATCTGCTGAGCGCGGTACTGGATCGCTTCAGCAAGCCATCGGCCTCCTGAACCGGGGGGCGCGCCGCTTCACTTTGGCCCGCTTTGGATCACGGGATGAAATGGTGCATTGTCTGCAATCGACTTACTCGGAATGCCCATGAAATTTAAGATCAAGGGGTTGTCTTTAACCGCTCCATAGGAGCCAATCATGAAAATCGTCTCTCTCGTTGGACTCGGCGCAGTTTTAGCCGCCGTGAGTATGAGCAGCGCGTTTGCGCAGACCTCGCGGCCTTACGACCCTTCAGCGCCGCTCACGCGCGCCCAGGTGAAAGCCGATCTGGCAGCCTGGCGCGCCGCCGGCTACGACCCGCTCGACTGGATCGACTATCCGGACAACGCGCAACGCGCGGGCCGCATCGTCGCCGCGCAGCGGGCCAAGCAGATGGGTGGGAGCATGACGCAGTAGTCAGTCTCATCCTGGCCTTGAAGCGGCAGGCCGGACTGCTCGCGACTGCAAGGGTCGCTGGCGACGCCGGCCTTGAATGCCCTACCTAGCCCTGCACGAGTCACCTGCCGCACCCTTTTCCCCGCCTACGGCTTCTGCCCGCCTTTTCACGGCCGGCTTCTGCGCGAATCGTTTCAATTCACACCTCCCCGCCAGACTCCGCCTGTCCCCACGCCGCCGCAAGCCCACCGTTTCCAGCCGCAACATCGTAAATTCGCTTGCCGCACCGCCCCGCGCGCTGGCAAGGTATCATCTCGCCCCTTCGGCAATGCCCGCGGTCACGCAAACCGGTGCGCCACCGCCGATCATGATTACAATCCGCCCGTAGACCTCGCCGCGTGGTGCATCGGTGCCGTGCCGGACGGCAGAGTCGCCCGCTTATTCGCGACGCATTGCCCGTATCAACCACAAGAAACGCTTTTTGAACAACGAGAGACCCGCCTCATGGACTCCATAAAACGATACTTCGGCTTCGAAGCCGCCGGCACCAACCTGCGCACCGAAGTACTCGCCGGGCTGACCACCTTCCTGACGATGGCCTACATCATCTTCGTCAA
Source organism: Burkholderia sp. OK233 (assembly GCF_900230185.1). Taxonomy (GTDB): domain Bacteria; phylum Pseudomonadota; class Gammaproteobacteria; order Burkholderiales; family Burkholderiaceae; genus Paraburkholderia. The sequence continues at coordinate 3,495,257 of NZ_OCSR01000002.1, read as the reverse complement.
CCCTGCGATTCTCGGCGACGCCGGCATGCCGAAGGACGCGGTGTTCGTCGCCACCTGCATCGTGGCCGCGCTCGCCTCGCTGATCATGGGTCTCTACGCCAACTACCCGATCGCGCTCGCGCCCGGCATGGGTCTGAATGCGTACTTCGCGTACACCGTCGTGAAAGGCATGGGCTTCACGTGGCAAGCCGCGCTCGGCGCGGTGTTCATCTCCGGCTGCCTGTTCCTGATCGTCACGCTGTTTCGCGTGCGAGAGGTGATCGTCAACGGGATTCCCCATTCCATACGCATTGCCATCACCGGCGGCATCGGCCTGTTTCTCGCCATCATTTCGCTGAAGTCGGCCGGTGTGGTGGTCGGCAATCCGGCCACGCTCGTCACGCTCGGCGATCTGCATAACGCGCACGTGGTTCTGGCGGTGGTCGGCTTCTTTGCTATCGTCACACTCGACTATCTGCGAGTGCGCGGCGCGATCCTGATCGGCATTGTCGGCGTGACGGTGCTGAGCTTTTTCTTCGGCGGCAATCAGTTTCACGGCATCGTCTCCGCGCCGCCGTCGATCGCACCGACGCTGTTCCAGCTCGACATTCGCGGCGCGCTTTCCGGCGGCGTGCTGAACGTGATTCTCGTGTTCTTCCTCGTCGAACTGTTCGACGCGACCGGCACGCTGATGGGCGTGGCCAATCGCGCCGGTCTGCTGGTCGAAGGCAAGATGTTTCGGCTGAACCGCGCTCTGCTCGCCGACAGCACGGCGATTCTGGCCGGCTCGATGCTGGGCACGTCGTCGACCACGGCGTATATCGAAAGCGCGTCGGGCGTGCAGGCCGGTGGCCGCACGGGTGTGACGGCGATCACCGTCGCCGTGCTGTTCCTCGCAGCGCTATTTTTTGCGCCGCTGGCGGGCGTGGTGCCCGGCTACGCGACGGCGCCGGCCCTCCTGTACGTGTCCTGCCTGATGCTGCGCGAAATGCTCGATCTGCCGTGGGACGACGCCACCGAAGTCGTGCCGGCCGCCCTCACCGCATTGTTGATGCCGTTCACCTACTCGATCGCCAATGGCGTCGCGTTCGGTTTCATCTCGTATGCCGGTCTGAAACTGCTGACCGGGCAGGCACGCAAAGTGAAACTGGTGGTGTGGATCATCGCGGCGATTTTCCTGTTCCGCTATTTCTACCTCGGCAGCGAATAAGCTGCGGCGGCAATTGACGTGGAGGCACGGGACAACACGTGACATAGCGTGGCATGACATGACATGGCGTTGCACGATGCCGCGCAACGCGTCGCAACCTGACTGAAAGCACTGCGGCGTCGTCGCTGTGTCTAGTCACGGTTCGGTCTGGATCAACAATCATTTTATTGATGGCGCCCGTTCTGGTCGGGCACCCTTTATCATCTGACGATTGATAAAAACCAACCGACCGGTCACGGGGGTTCCCTGCATGTCCTACAGCCACAGCCGCGCCACGGACCGTTATACGTCGCCCGCCATCTTCTTCCACTGGGCGATCTTTCTGCTGATCGCGCTCGCTTATCTGGCAATCGAAATCCGCGGACCGAAAGGCTCCGACAGCAGGGTCTTCTGGAGCAGCGTGCATTTCTGGGCCGGTACCCTGGTGCTGGGACTGGCAATCCTGCGCGTGCTATGGCGTCTGTGGGCCGGCGCGCCCGCGGAAATCGAAGGCAATCGCCTGCTCGCCTTTCTGGCACGAGCCGCGCATCTCGCCCTCTACGTCTTTATCTTCGCACAGCCGCTGCTGGGCATGCTGATGATCAACACAGGCGGGCATCCGGTCACGCTGGCCTGGGTCAACTTCAGCTTCACGCTGGTCGGCGCGGATCCGCTTGCGCGGCCATTGCTCAAGACAGCGCATGAGTGGCTCGGCAATGCGTTTTACTGGGTGATCGGATTGCACGCGCTTGCGGCGATTGCGCATCACGTGGTGTTCAAGGATCGGACGCTGCGGCGGATGGTTTGACCGGCTTCCGGTCTTCAGCGCTTGCGGCGTTGGTGCTTGCGTTCGCAGTATCTGGAACTTACAGCCGCGCGAGTGCGGGCCTGGGCGGCGCGAACGGCCGCGACCGGTTGTGGACCCGTTGAGGTGCGGACGCCGCGCCTGGGTTTGCGTCTCGTGTTTCTCTTGCGCGGCTGGTTCTGCTTTTCTGCTCTGCCCGCTCGCTGGGCTTACTTCTAGGCCTTACTTCTGGTTGACTTCCGCGCTTTTTTCGGGCTGACACCCAACAGGCGCGGATTCACTCAGTTCCGCCAGTTCGCTTCATAAAAACGCACGTAGCCGCTCCTCAGCACCAGACATTGCGCCCGCGTTTCCGATAGCAGACGCCGCGTGGCCGCTTCGATCCGGGCCCGGTGTGCGTCGAACGCATCGACCATGTCCTCCAGACGCGGCGACGCAGCGCCGAAGTGATCTTCCAGGGCCTCGGCCGTGATCATGCACTCCACCCTCTGCCCATCAACCATCGCCGGGAACGCCAAGGTAAGTTCGCGACCTGAATATTCAGGAGTTTCGTTCGGGAATAGGATCTGCATGGGAGTTCACCTGAAAGGTTGGGTGCTGCGCATGGCTCGATTGGTACTGCGCACGCTGGTTGAGACTGGTCGCACCTGCAGCGCTTTTCCCCCTTGTCGAATGCTGGTGGCGCGGGTCCGTCACCCCATAGTTGCGAGGGCGCCGTACTTCGCGCCCCGCGGAGGTGATTGGATTCACTGTAGACGAGTTCGGGCGCTGCGCAAGTTTTCCTTTTTGTTTGCTTGATTTTGGTGCCTGACGTGGCCTTTTGAGGCGATTTTTCTCTCCCACACGACCCGGTTTTACCCCTGCCGCGCGGCTTTCGCGTGGCTCCTGTTTCGTCCTGTAATATCGGTGTTCGGCCGCAGACGCGTATGTTGCACTGCGGAACGCCACGGCGGGCAACGCACTCGCCGGATCCGATAACCGGAGACATGCATTGGTCCATCGTTCTGCCACGCCGCCGATCATCGGTCGGCCAGATGTCATTGCGCAAGCTCATGCCCGCTCGCTCGAAGTCGGCCTGCGAGCGTCGGAAACGCCGGACTTCCATCCGCTGCGCCGCCCCGCTCTGCGTGAACTCCTCGAACGCAACCAGTCGCTCTATACCCACGCGCTCCCCGTCATGGAGACGCTGCACGCGCAGATCGTCGACACGCAAAGCATGGTGCTGCTCACCGACAATCACGGCGTGATTCTCCACAGTCTCGGTGATAGCGACTTTGTCGAAAAAGCCAATCGCGTCGCGTTGTGCCCGGGCGTGTCATGGGCCGAAGCGGATCGCGGCACGAACGCGATCGGCACCGCCCTGATCGACGGGCAGCCGACCGTCGTGCATGCCGGCGAGCACTTCCTGCACGCGAACCGGATTCTCACCTGTTCGTGCGCCCCGATCGCAGATCCGTTCGGACGCACCATCGGGGCGCTCGACGTCAGTGGCGACACGCGCGGCTTCCACAAGCACACGCTTGCGCTCGTGCGGATGTCAGCGCAGATGATCGAAAATCATCTGTTCTCCAATCAGTTCGTCGACGCCATTCGCATCCACTTTCACGCGCGCGCGGAATTTATCGGCACGCTGTATGAAGGGCTCGCCGCGTTCGCGCCGGACGGCACATTCCTGTCCGCGAATCGCAGCGCACTGTTTCAATTCGGGCAGCCGCTTGGCGATCTGTTACGGCAACCGTTCGACGCGCTGTTCGGGGTCACCTTTGCCAGAGTGTTGCAGCAGGTCGCCCGCGCGCCAGGCGAAAGTATCGAGCTGACGCTGCCGAGCGGCGTGCACGTGGTCGCGCGCGGCGAATTTGCGGCGCCACGTTATGTTGCCCCGGCGGAAGGCTTTCCTGACGCGGCGCGTACCGCCACGTCCGGCGGCGCGCGTGCCGCGGCTCAGCCCTGCGAAACGGTACCGCTCGCTACACTCGAAACCCTCGATACCGGCGATGCAACGGTCGCCGCGATCCTGCGAAGAGTCGCCAAGCTGCGCGGACGCGATATTCCCATTCTCGTACTCGGCAAAACCGGCACCGGCAAGGAATGGCTCGCCCGCGCGATCCATCACGATTCGCCGCGGCGGGCCGCGCCCTTCATCGCGCTGAATTGCGCATCGTTGCCCGATACGCTGATCGAGGCGGAGTTATTCGGCTACGAAGACGGCGCGTTCACCGGCGCGAAGAAACGCGGCAGCGTCGGCAAGATCGTACAGGCCGACGGCGGTACGCTTTTTCTCGACGAAATCGGCGATATGCCGCTCGCCCAGCAAGTACGCCTGATGCGCGTGTTGCAGGAGCGTACTGTCGTGCCGCTCGGCGGCACGCGGGCGATTCCGGTCGATCTGCGCATCGTCTGCGCAACTCACCGCAACCTGCGGGCGATGATCGAAGGCGGCACCTTCCGCGAAGACCTGTATTACCGGATCAATGGCCTCGTCGTCACTTTGCCGGCGCTGCGCGAGCGCAGCGATCTGGCGGCACTCGTCGAGCGCATGCTGGCATTGCAGCCGGATGGCGAGCGGTTACCGCGTCGCGTGTCCGATGAGGTGCTGGAACGGTTTGCGCAATGCCGCTGGCCAGGCAATCTGCGGCAATTGGCTAACGTGCTGCGCACCGCCGGCATCATGGCCGAAGGCGCGCAGCAGATTGAACTCGAGGATTTGCCGGACGATTTTCTGCAGGATTGCGAGAATTCGCCGGTCGACGTCCGCGCCCAGGCGCACGAGGCGCTGTCAGGCAACGGCAATAGCAATGGTGGCGACGGGCGCGACAAGCCAGCAGAGCCTGCGAATGCGTCACCCGCAAGGATGGAGGAATGGCAGGCCACGTTGATTGCGCAAACGCTCGCGCGACTCGACGGTAACGTGTCGGCAGCGGCACGCGAGTTGGGGCTTGCGCGAAATACGGTGTATCGGTACCTACGGCGTGGGAACACGACGCATTGAAATGGCGGCGCCGGAGCCTGGGCGTTTGGTGTGAACGTGTAAAGTGTGGCGCAATCCGTCACCGATTCACACGATGTCCGACTCTACCCGCCCACCTCTCGTTCGCGTCGAGCCGCTCGGCCAAAGCTTCAAAGCGCCCGATTCGCTGACGATCCTCGAAGCCGCCGGCTTTGCGAACCTGCGTCTGCCGCGCTCGTGCCGCAACGGCACATGCCGAACCTGCCTATGCAAAATGACGGCGGGACGCGTGCGCTACACGATTGAATGGCCGGGGCTCAGCCGGGAAGAAAAAACGGAAGGCTACATCCTGCCGTGTGTGGCGATCGCGGAAACCGACGTAGTGATCGAGGCGCCGGACGCGGTCGAAATATAGCAGCGCGAGGACTGCGCCGCGCGCCGCCTGCATCGTATTCGGCCTTACCGTCCGTTGCCCATCGCCCGGGCGATTTTCTTGTCGGTGTTGTACTGACTCAGTGCATACACCGACCAAATCGCGGCCGGAATCCAGCCAATCAGAGTGATCTGCAGGATCAGGCAGATGATCCCGGCAAAGGGCCGGCCGATCGTGAAGAACTGAAACCACGGCAGAATGATGGCAAGCAAAAGACGCATTCAGAATTCCTGTTTGTATTGACCTGGCGGCCCACGTTCTGCGAGTGCCATCGTGATGACGATTGCCTGAACGAGGCAGCCTAATTGATCGGTGCGAAGCGCGGCACCTTGCTACCTTCGACTTCGACCAGCTCGAAAAACACCGAAGCCGGACGCGTCCAGATCGTACCATTGCTGGCTTTGTAGACAATCATCGTGATCGTCGGATCGGACTCCAGCGTGGCCTCGCAAACCAGCTCGTAAATGCCGCCTTTGTAGTGTCGATAACGCACCATTCAACTACTCCTGTCCCGATCAACGGAATCTTTTATAAACGGGCCGACGTCCTCCGGAAGAGAGCACGTGGTTTTGTTGCGGCTGTCATTCTAAACCTGTGCTGGACCGCGCGAGATCACTGATGCAGGCTTACGCTGTCGCCAACACCGGCGGAGAAAGCTTCGCCCGGCGCATTTCGACTCGTGCCCAGGCAGTGGCATGTGCGTGCGCTCAATCTTTCGACGTGACACCAATGAGGACAATGATGACTCTCGCGATCGCAACCGCCATCTCGGACGCAGACTCACCCAACTATGTCGTCAAAATCGATGCGGGCACACATAGCCTGCTCGGCGATGAAGGGCCTCGCGAAGGGGGACAGGATAGCGGCCCGGCCCCCTTTGAATTCGTCCTTTCGGGTCTCGCGGCATGCACCGCTGCAACGCTCAGGATGTACATGCAGAAGAAAACATGGCCGGGCGGCCGGATCAAGGTCGACACGCAATTGCATGTCGAGCGCGACGGCGGTCAATACATTCGGCGCACCGTATCCGTCGATGGGCCTCTCGACGATAGCCAGCGGAAGCGCCTTGCCGAAATCTGCGAGAAGACCCCGGTCACCCTGTTCATCAAACGGGGAACACGAATCGACACGACAATGCAGGGGTGAGGCGGCCCACGATCTTTCTATTTTTTTTGAAAATGATTCAAAAGGCACCCCAATTATCAAATAACGCTCCAGCTCGCACAATGCGTCACGTCCTCAGAAAGTCCGGCATTCAGCATCGAGTCGATGCTGTTGACCGGCGGCCTGAGATGACGCGCGCAGCGCAAATGCAGGCTCACCCCGCAGCAAGGAGCAGAACATGTTTGTCTATCGCGGCTCGACCGCCCTGATTACCGGAGCCTCAAAAAGACTCGGCAAGGTCTTTGCGGAGACGCTGGCCGCACGCGGCATGGACCTTGTGCTGGTTGCCCGCTCTGCTGACACATTGCAGGCTCTGGCGGGGGGACTTTCCGCCAGACACGGCGTGCAAACCGTTGCGCTCAATATCGACTTGAGCCTTCCTGACGCCGCCCTCCAGATAGGCGAGGAACTCGAACGCCGCGGCATCCAGGTCGATCTGCTCGTCAACAATGCGGGGCTCGGTCTGACCGGCAGTTTCCTCTCGCACGATCCGACGAAAGAGCAGTCGCAGATTCAGGTCAACGTTCAGGCGCTCGTCGGCCTCAGTCATCTGTTTGGCAGTGGTATGGCGAAACGCGGCAGGGGCGGCATCATCAACCTCGCTTCCAACGCGAGCTTTCAACCCCTCCCGCATATGGCCACTTACGCAGCGACCAAGGCTTTCGTCCTGTTCTTCAGCGAGGCGCTGCAATTCGAACTCGTCGGCACGGGCGTTCATGTGATGGCCGCCTGTCCGGGACCCACGGCAACGAGCTTCTTCGACGGTGTGTCGACCAATGTGTCGCCGAAAGACATGGACAGCTCGGAGTCCGTTGTTCAGGAAACGCTCAAGGCCTTCGACAAAAGAAAGGCGGTTGCGTACCCTGGGAGGACCAGCGTGCGAGCCGCGACCTGGCTGTCACGGTTGCTTCCCAGGGGCCTCGTGGTCCGCGTCGCCGCCATGGCGAGCGGGAAAATGGGGCTGCACAGCTGAGCGCAGCGATTCTTCCCGCAGTGCGGTCTCAATCTCCCGGGCGCATCAGCTTACCGATCAGCCTGATCATCGGCTCACTGCCGGGGGTCCGGTGCTGGGCAGCGCCAGCCCACTGTGATCTGAGAAGCGTCAGCTGCCCTCTTTCATCTGCTTCAGAATCTTATAGACGGTAGCGCGCCCCATCGTCAGCACAGCGGCCACATAGTTCGCTGAACTGCGGCCGCGAAACGCGCCCTGTGCATGCAGCGCCTCGACGATTTCCCGCTTGTGTTCGCGCGTGAGTGCATTGATGCCGATTTGCCGCTCGCGCAGCCAGGTGTGCAGGAACGTATTGATGCGGTCCTGCCAGTCGTCGCGGAACAGCTCCTCCGCGGGCGCGTCGGTCAGATTGCCGCCTTTGATGAACAGATCGAGCGTGGAGCGCACATCTTCGAACACCGCGATGTTGAAGTTGACGCACAGCATGCCGGCCGGCTTACCCTCGTCGTCGAACAGGATGTTGCTCACGCAGCGCATGCGACGGCCGTCCCAGTTGAGCTTCTCGTACGGCCCGATGGTCCGGCCGCGTGCCGCGTAGTGGACTTCATCGAGCACCGAGGGGCCACCGACTTCGAGCTTCGACAGGTTGTTCACGAGATACGCGATGGTCTGATCACGCAGGTCGTGAATCACGACTTCGGCGCACGGATAGAACAAGGCCGCGATGCCGTCTGCAATGGGTGCGTAGCGGTCCAGCAGCAGGTCTTTCACAGGAGAGACGGTTGTCTTGCGCATTGAGAAATCGCAGTGTTCCAGGAAGGCGGCGCCGCTTTAGCCTGATTGAGCCCAAAGGGACGCCGAGGTTATGGCCGGCAGGCGAGGCAAACACAACAATGCCGGACAGCCGCGCGCTGCAACTCGCCATTGTAACGACCCCAATCGCCAGCGACGGCTGCGGCGGCACGACGACAGCGCAGCGGCTATTTTATTGCGGGGCCGCATCGCGCGCGGGGCCTTAATGGGCGCTCGACGGCATGCCGCCGCCCCCTTCCAGTTGTTGCATCCGCACCCGGGGATTTTTGTTCGCTTGGCGGGCGCTTTTTTTTCGTGCGATAAATGAACCAACTATTTCACGGAGCAACAGATGGCCACGCTCGAAGCGTTTCGCGCCGTGCTCGATGACGAAGGCACGCCGGAAATCATCCGCAATCACATCATCGATTCGCTGCAATACACACTGCGCAATCACGGACAGATTTTTACCTCGAAGGAAGTCGAATGGCTGGCCGGCTGGGATGATGCGCGCATCCCGCTCGCCGCTTCACGCGAGCTGCAAAAGCGCGTCGCCGAAACCACCCGCTGAAGCTCGCCCGCCTTCGCGCTCACGGCGCAAGCTCACACACGGCGTTCCGCTCATGCCCCGGCGCGCCGTTCGCGGCAGCCCTATTTCGCCCAAAGCCCCGCCGGCTGGGCGGTTTGCCCGCACGCGGAACTTTTTGCTATCCAATTAGCCCCATTTAGTGCATCATATTGGAATAGCTGTATTCCGCATTCGCACTCTCGGGAATACAAGCGGCAGTACCAAGCACAGTATCAATCGGCGTCTCCGCACCACCCCCGACTGTTCGACCGCTGCCTGTCAGCGATCCCGTCACTCCGGCAATGCGCCGCCTGCATTCGCCGTCGCGAGTTGTGCAGCTGAGTGGTTCATTTACGCGCCCGATGTCTGCGCGACATCAGCGTGTTTCTTCTCCATCGAATCCGCGATTTTGCGCGGCCGCGCTCATGCCCTTGCCATCGGGCCTGTGCCAACCTTTTTTCAATGGCGGCGCGCCCCAAGGTGCTGCGCTGCCGGGCCTGTCGTGCCGCGCGTAACACGCGTGACACGGGGGCCACGTAATACAGGACACATGCTTCATGAATTCAGTTGTCAAGACGTACAAGGGTTACGAAATTCACCCGCTCGTCTATCCGCGCCGCCCGGCGGACGGTCAGACGGGTCGCAATCCGGACGCAGGTTACGACGCGTCGGTGCGCATCTGCCGCGTGGGCGCCAATCCGGCAGCCGACGGGCGTGTGTTCCGTCTGCAGTATCTGTTTCCGTTCGACGGCACGGGCAAGGCGCGCATTGCGTGCATGGCCCACGCCGAGCAATTGATCGACGGCCGTGTAGACGGCCAGTCCGTCGCCGATCTTTGAGCGGTACTATCAGCGAATCAGCTGTTACCGCAGCGCAGCTGGCCTGAAAGCCAACTGTCAACCGTATCAGATGTTGCGCCAGACGGCTTGGCCGTGCGGCCAACACCCACTTATCCCATCGACCAGGAGTTATGCATGGCGAAAGAAGAACTGCTTGAACTTGACGGTATCGTCGACGAAGTACTTCCGGACAGTCGTTACCGCGTGACGCTCGACAACGGCGTCGTGGTTGGCGCTTACGCGTCCGGCCGCATGCGCAAGAACCACATCCGTATTCTCGCGGGCGACCGCGTGACGCTGGAACTGTCGGTTTACGATCTGACCAAAGGCCGGATCAATTTCCGTCACAAAGACGAGCGCGCCACCGGTGGCGGCGGCGCACGCAATACGCAATTCCGTCGCCGTTAAGGCTGGCGGCACGCTGACCGCTTCCTGAGTTGCTTCATGACCGGTCCGGGCGTGGTCAATTGTTGTTATCTGGTTGTTCGCGAAGCCTTTCGCGCGCCTTCTCCGGCTTGATTCGTTGACTCGAGCCTGAGCGGCGCGCCGCGGCGTCGCATGGGTTTACCCCTCCCTTCCTACACCCCGAACACCGCACCGAGATCTTCTCCTGCGGCGCTTTTGCGCACCTGTTCGACCACCCGCTCCTCCAGCTCCGACAGGTGCTCGCGCATCGCCGCCAGCGCCGCATGCAGGTCTCCCGCATCGAGCGCTTCGATAATCTGCATATGCTCGTCCGCGGAGCAGGCCGAACCCTTCGACGGGTCGAACAACGCCTTGTACAACTCGGTCTTCGCGACGAACTGCCCGACCAGGCCGAGCAATTCCGTCCCGCCCGCCAGTTCCGTCAACAACACATGAAACTGGCCCGCGAGCCGCACGGATTCCTCGACTGCGCCGGCGTGTGACGCCTTCTCTTCGCTGCGCACATGCGCGCGCAGGCGGCGCCTGTTAGCCGCGCTCAAACTCCCGCACAAAGCCGCAACGATACCCGCCTCGACAATCTGCCGGGCGCGATACACCTGACGAATGTCTTCTTCCGATGGCGACGGCACGAACGCGCCGCGATTCGCCTCGAGCACCAGCTTGCCTTCGAAACCCAGCCGCGCGAGCACCTTGCGCAACGCACCGCGCGTGCAACCGAACGCGGCAGCAAGATCGCGCTCGACCAGTTGCGCGCCCGGCCGCAGACGGCCTTGCAGCAATGCCGCGGTGATCGACGCATAAATGCGCTCCTCGACGCTGATCGAGTCGTCTTCGGGCGCGCTGCGGATGGGTGTGCCGGTGTTGGCGGACGGCGTACGCGAGGGACGGGAGACCATGAGTTCAGTAATGGAGAACGGAGCAATATCGCCCGGCATTGTAGCGGCGCGGGGTGGCAGGCGCCATCTGCGAGCGCTCGGACTTATACCGGGCATCATGAAAATGGTTAACCATGCCATGATATTATGGTTAACCAAAATAGTCGCGCACGGTCTTTTTCACCCTGCTCGAGCCTCGTCCTCCGCCTTGCCGCCGCCGGTCGCCCTGCGTCCCGCAGCGCCCTCTTCCCGCTTGCAAGGTGTCGCCCACTCTCGCATTCAGGTCCATTGTGAACTCGCACTCCAGCGCCAGCCCGACCCCAGCCCATGCCAACGACGTTTCCCACGCGCTCACTTGGCGAGACGCGCTATGGCTGTGCGCGATTGTCGTGATCGGCATTAATCTGCGGCCCTTGCTGACGTCGATCAGCCCGTTGATGACGACGATCCGCGACGCTACCGGATTGAGTTTTTACGGCGCGTCGCTGCTGACCAGCCTGCCGGTCGTCGCGATGGGCATCGGCGCATTCGGCGCTGGCGCGCTAACCCGGTCGATCGGTGAAACGCGCGGCGTTGCGCTCGGTTTGCTGGCGATCGCGCTTGCCTGCGGCGCACGCTGGTCGACCGCCGGCGGCGCAGCGCTCCTTGCGACGGCCGCGCTCGCGGGCGTCGGCGTCGCGGCGATTCAGGCGCTGCTGCCCGCCGTCCTGAAGCAGCGTTTCCCCGCACGTGTGCCGCTGGCGATGGGGGTTTTCTCGGCATCGATCATGGGCGGCGGCGGCCTCGGGGCGCGTTTGAGTCCGTGGGTAAGCGCAGCGATGGGGTCGTGGCATGCGGGGCTCGCGGTATGGGCGATTCCCGCTCTCGTGGCGTTGCTGTGCTGGCTGGGTTTGAACCGCGCACCTTCGCACGGCGCTGCGGCACAGCCCGCTCCGGCAAACGCGATCGCTTTTTCGCTTTGGCGCAAGCGGCGCGCGTGGACGCTTGGCTTGTACTTCGGGATCGTTAACGGCGGGTATACGACGCTCGTCGCGTGGTTGCCGGCGTTCTATCAACAGCATGGCGCGAGTGTCGCTGAGAGCGGTTCGCTCCTTGCCGGCATGACAGTGTTTCAGGCCGCTGCGGCCTTATTGCTGCCTCTTGCCGCCGCACCGTTCCGGGATCGGCGCCCCTGGTTGATCCTCGGATTGTCGGCGCAACTGGTCGGCCTGCTTGGTTTGATCTTCTGGCCCGATGCCGCGCCGCTGGTGTGGGTTGGCATTGCCGGCGCCGGGCTGGGTGGCACATTCTCGCTGACGCTCGTTACCGCTATGGATCATTCGGCACACCACAGCGTGGCCGGAAAGCTTGTCGCGTTTACGCAAGGTGTCGGCTTTGTTGTAGCGGCCATTACGCCCATTTTTGCCGGCATGGTCCGGGGCTTGACTGGCGGGTTCGGCGCCGCCTGGGTCATGCTGGCCGTTAGCGTTGCCGCCATGATCGTAGTGAGCGTCTTCTTTTCGCCCCGCAGTTACGCTAAATGGAACTGATTCGCTGGCATGCTGCCTGTACGCCCGTCGATGGCCCTACGCGGAAGGTAAATTATCTGACCGAAAAATAGAAAGCCCTGATTGTTTATATTAATCAGGCTATTTATTCTCTTCCTCAAGCTATTTATAGCGTCCAAACACAAGAACCTGACTGGCCGAATAACAGCCGCAGAAGGTCACGTACCACGCAGCCGTCACCAATGGTCATTAGTTAGGAATCTTAACTAAGTCTAAAAAATAGCCTGTACCGGCTGGGCAAATGACGGCCTATGGCTGTGGCACCGCTGATGACCGCAGTACGACTGCTTCATAAAACAGGGGCAATCATTTCTGTACGTCGTACCGGGAATAAAACTGTGAATCAAAAGACAGATGAGAGCGTGCGGAACGGCTCTCGTAGAACAACGGCCTACATCAGCGCGCTGTGGTCCAAAGGAGGCGCGCGCCATGCGTTGGCAAGCGCCGCCTGCATGTCGCTTGCGCTGGCACTTTCTGCGTGTGGGGCGAGCAACGCCAGCAACGCGAGCGACGCGACTTCCGAAGCCAAAGAGCCAGTCGCGGCGGCGGCAAACACCGCCAGTTCCAGCACCGTTTCACTACAAACGGCGCTGAAGATGAACACGACCAGCCTGTCGCCAGATGTGTCCAGCGACCGCTTCATCATCAAGTACAAAACCGGCACCGCCGAGCGCGGTGCCGCATCCGCGGTGCAGTCAAAACTTAACCGGCTGGCGAATGCTTTCCCCTCGAAGGCGCACCACATGCGTCGCATGGGCATCGGCGCTGACGTGGTGACAACGGAGCGCAAGCTGACGGCGAAGGAGGCCAAAGCATTCATGCGCGCCATCGCATCGGATCCTAACGTCGAATATGTCGAACCGGATACGGAAATGTCGACAACCATGGTTCCGAACGATCCTGAGTATTTCAGACAGTGGAGTTTGGCCTCTAACCTGAACCCCACAACCCCTTACCCGGGAATACGGGCCGAGGGCGCGTGGGATATGGCTAACGGCTCAGGGTCCGTGATCGCGGTGGTGGACAACGGCGTAACGAGTCATAGCGACCTGGATGCCAATATCCTGCCCGGATACGATTTCACCGCTTTTAATCGGGGCGGCAACGGCAGCAACCAGGGAATCACAACAGAGACGTGTGCGGTCCAGTGGCACGGCACACATGTCGCGGGCATCATGGCCGCGCCGGCCAACAACGGTCTGGGTATAGCCGGCATCGCTTCTGCTGCAAAGGTCGTCCCGGTCCGGGTGCTGAACGGGTGCGGCAAAGGCTATACGTCCGATATCGCCGACGGCATCGTATGGGCCGCTGGCGGGAGTGTTCCCGGCGTCCCCGCCAACGCCCACCCGGCCAGGATCATCAACGTGAGCCTCGGCGGTAGCGGATTCTGCGAAACGACATTTCAGAATGCGATCGACTATGCAGTCAGTCAGGGTGCCGTGGTCGCCACAGCAGCGGGCAATGACCAGGTCAGCGCAACGAATTTTGAGCCCGCCAATTGCCGCAACGTCATCAATGTTGGCGGTAGCAATCGCTATGGCGCGAGGTGGATCGGTTCAAACTTCGGCGCCGTGGTCGATATCGCTGCGCCGGCCGACTCGATCTGGTCCACCTACAACAGCGGAACAACTGTGCCGGGGGCCGAAGCGTATGCCTTCATGAATGGCACGTCGATGGCGACACCGATGGTAAGTGCTGTGATCGCGCTCGCCCAGTCGGTCGCTCCCACACCCCTGAGCACCGCGGAAATGCGAACCCTGCTCTCGCAGAATGCACAGCCCTTCCCCACCGGTGAGCCGGATCGCGCGCTCGGGCAGGGCATTCTGGATGCGAACGCAACCGTCGTTGCAGCCAGGTCCGGAAAGATTCCAGCCGCGGCGGATTTCAAATGCTCCGAGAGTACGGCGGTGATGCAGGTGTCATGTACCGACCTCTCTACCGCGAGGGGTGTGCCCATCAAGTCATGGGCCTGGAATTTCGGTGCCGGCGCTCCTGATTTCACGCGTGCGCAATCAGTCGATCCGACCGTGAACTATGACTATCCTGGCATTTACGAAATCACACTGACAGTGACGGATAACACCGGGGCTGTTAGCCGGCTGACGCGCCCTTTCCGGGTCATTCCACCGGCCATTACGGATATCAGTCCCAATGCTCCGGCGACGTTTTCGGCTAACCCGGGCGATATGCGGTATTTCGCACTGGACGTCCCTGCGGGCGTAAAGAGCCTCACTTTTAGCCTGTCGCCCGGCGCCAACGGCGAAACCGGAACGCTGTATCTCAGGGCGGGCACGCCTTCCGTGCTCCATCCTGACTGCGGGAACGCCTGGACCAAAGGGGCGAATGCGATCTGCACCCTCTCCAACCCGGCGTCCGGGACTTACTACGGGATAGTGAGTGCCCCTAACGCAACCATCAGGGAAGCTTCCATTCTGGCAACTTATACGCAATAAGCCGCTGCCAACGGAATGACACCTCCGCCCCTGCTGCGGAATGCAGGGGCGGCTTCCCGCGCACGATAAGCTTGCCCCAGGACCTCCTCTCGATGTTCAGAATCCCCCCTTGCAATAACGATGACATAGGCGTCGACGCGCTCGTCGCGCGTGCAGACGCGCATTTTTCCGCGCGCGGATGACAGAGGCGATCGTCGTTTACCGGCAAGTGCTTAGCGTGCGTCCACGTGACGCTCATGCGCTGCACCGCATGGGACTCGCCTGCGTTCATACGAACGACATGGAGCGGGCTCGCGGCTGCCTCGAGCAGGCACTGCAAGCCGCCCCTGATCGGGCAGAACTATGGGAGCACGCGGGCCTGCTTGCGGCGTTGGCAGGCAAGCATAAATCGGCTGAAGCGTTCTATCGTGGCGCAATCAGCCTGGCTGGCAGTACGGCCAGTCTCCACAGAAACCTTGGCGACTGCCTTCGGCAATCCGGCCACCTCACAGAGGCAATGACTCACTACGAGAAGTCGATTGAAATCGAGCCGGGGCTGCATCACGCGATTCGTGCCCTGGCTCGCATCCATGCGCAACTGGAGCAGTTCGATAGCGCGGCACACTACTGGCGCCGCGCATGGACACTCGAACCGGCCAGCCTGAACGACGGACTGGGCCTGATCGCCGTACTCGCAAAATCCGGCCGTACACACCAGCTTGTCAATGCGATCACGCAGATAAGAACCCGTTTTGCCGGCGATGCCAACGCACTAAAAGCGTTGGCCTTCGTACTGAATACAAACGATCGCTTCAACGACGCGCTCAGTGTCGCGAGACAAGGTCTCGCCATCGATCCGCACCATCCACTCCTGCATCACAACGCGGCACGCGCACTCAGCATTTGCGGAAAAATCGCCGAAAGTCTGCCGCACAGCAGGGAAGCCGCGCGGCTTCTGCCGGACAACCCCCACATGCAATTCCATCTTGCGGGCGTGTTGCTTGGGTTGGGTGAATTCGAAGAAGGCTGGAAGCGGTACAGAGGGTTCTACGATCTGCCGGACCGGCAAAAGGAACAGGTCCGGCCCATCTTCCGCGAATGGAACGGGGAACCCGTTGCGGGTTGCCGGTTCCTGCTCGTTGGTGAGCAGGGGCTCGGCGATGAAATACAGTTCATCAGATTTGCCGAATGGCTACATCGCCAGGAGGCAACCGTCGATGTACTGGTAAGCGGGCCGATAGCGGAATTGGCGGCCGGCATGACGGGCGTGCATGCCGTATTCACCACGATGCCATCCGGACCTTACGATTACTGGTGCTACATGCTAAGGATACCGGAGCATATGAAACTCGACATATCGATGCTCCCCGTCGCCATGCCGTATCTGACGGTGCCACCCGACAAGCCGCGCCAATGGCAGGCTCGCATCGACGCTATTTCATCAGGCAGAAGACACGCCACTAGCAGACGCGTCGGCATCGTTTGGGCCGGCAACCCGGACCACGTTCTCGATCGTTACCGGTCGATCCGGCTGGATACGCTAAGGCCCCTTTTAGGACTTGCCGGGGTGACCTGGTATTCAGTGCAAAAAGGCAACCGCGAACGTGAAAGCGAAGGCCTGGCGCATGAATATGACTTGCACACGGTGGGCCCCGCAATCAACGATTTCACGGACACCCTGGCGATATTGCAGACGCTCGATCTTCTGATTACCATCGACACGTCGGTCGCCCATCTTGCTGGAGCGGCAGGGCTTCCCGTTTGGGTACTCGTACCCGCCTACTCCGAGTGGCGATGGTTGACCGGCCGAACCGATAGCCCATGGTATCCGTCAATGCGCCTGTTCCGGCAGCGCGAACTGGGCGAGTGGAAGCCCGTTGTCGAAGAAGTGCAGGCTGCGCTCCAACTGTGGCGTGACGCCCCGGCAGCCCGGCTTTGCGTTCATTAAAACAATGTTCATACCTCATGCGCCGCTTCGGTGCATGCCTTGCGCATGCCCCGTGCGGGTGCAACCCCACCGGCCTACACTGTTTGTAAGCCCATGATTGCCTTACTTTCAACGCAATTGTCTCGCACTGGCATACAGGTTGCTTTACCAGTAGTCAGCCGTCGACAAACCCAACCCCATGCTGCGTGTTCTCCTCGTAACCGATACCGACAAGCCGATAGGCGATCTGCGCGATGCCCTCGCACGACTCGGCTACGAGATGCTGGCCGGCACGGCGACGCCGCAAGCGCTGCATCGCGTGGTTCAGAGCGAGCGGCCGGACGTCATCATCATCGATACCGAATCGCCGTCGCGCGACACGCTCGAACAACTCGCGGTGATGAACGCCACCGCGCCACGTCCGGTGCTGATGTTCAGTAACGACGCGAACCAGCAATTGATCCGCGACGCGGTCGGCGCCGGGGTCACGGCCTACCTCGTCGAAGGGCTCGCCACGGACCGACTGGCGCCGATCCTCGAAGTCGCACTCGCACGATTCGCACAGGAATCGGAGTTGCGCGAACGCCTCGCGCAAGTCGAAAACGAACTCGCCGAACGCAAGCTGATCGATCGCGCCAAACGCCTGCTGATGGATCAACTGAAGATCACGGAACACGCCGCCTACGCCAATCTGCGCAAGCGCGCAATGAACCAGGGCGTCAAACTCGCCGAAGTCGCGCGCGCCGTCGTCGCGGCGGCCGACTCGCTCAAATGAAGCGCCGCACATGAACTCTCCCACCTCCCTCGCCCCATCGTCAGCGCCTGCGCCGCTCGAGAAAACCCATCTGCGCCTCGGTTTCGTCGCACTAGCCGATGTCGCACCGCTAGTCGCCGCGAAGCTGCTCGAATTCGGACACGCCCATGGCTTGACGCTGGAATTGTGCCGGCAGCCGTCATGGGCCGCTGTGCGCGACAAACTGCTTTCGGGCGATCTCGATGCGGCGCATGTGCTCTACGGTCTCGTCTACGGCGTGCAACTCGGCCTCGGCGGCCCGCAAACGGATATGGCCGTGCTGATGGTGCTGAATCGCAACGGCCAGGCGATCACGCTCTCGAATCGTCTCGCCGATGCTTTGGCCGAACACGGCACCTTGCCCAAGGCTTTGGCGACGCTCGGACGCAAGCCGGTGTTCGCACAGACCTTCCCCACCGGCACGCACGCAATGTGGCTGTACTACTGGCTCGCGTCGCAAGGCGTGCATCCGTTGCGCGATATCGAGAGCGTGGCGATTCCGCCGCCGCAAATGGTCGCGGCGCTCGCGGAAGAAAGGCTCGATGGCTTCTGTGTCGGCGAGCCGTGGAATGCAATGGCAGAAGCGGAAGGCGTCGGCAGAACGGTCGCTTACACGAGCGAAGTGTGGCCCGATCATCCCGAGAAAGTGCTGGCGTGCCGGCGCGATTTTGTCAGCGCAAATCCGAATACGGCGCGAGCGCTGGTACAGACCATGCTCGAAGCGTGCCGCTGGCTCGACGGCGCGGGGCATCGCGAGGAGATTGCACGCTGGCTCGCGCGGCCCGAATTTATCGGTATCGATGAAGCGTTGATTGCGGCGCGGCTCGGCAACGAGATCGCGGCCTCAGCGCCGCGGGGCCTGCCCATGCGGTTCTTCGACAACGGCGCAGTAAATTATCCGCGAGCAACCGACGGCGCGTGGTTCCTCACGCAGTTCGAACGTTGGGGCATGATCGACCCTCGCGCGGATTATGCGGAAATCGCGGCGCACATCAATCAGACGCAGTTGTATCGTGAGGCGGCAGCACGCGTCGGCGTCGTGGTGCCGGGCGACGAGTGCTCTCAAGTACTGATCGACGGAAAGGTGTGGGGTAGCGACACGGCATCCAGGGCTTACGCGCAGAGCTTCACTATCCGCGCGTAGCGATGCCAATGCGGTTGCAGCATGCTCGTCATGCGGACTTTAACGCCGGAAACAGCACGCTAACCACCAGCCCACCGCCGGGCGCGTCGCTCAACGCTATCACTGCGCCATGTACACGCGCGATTTCCCGCACGATCGACAAACCCAACCCGCTGCCCTCGACCGTCTGCGTCGCTTCGCTGCGATAGAAACGTTCGAACACCGCATCGCGTTCACCTACGGCAACCCCTGGCCCGTTATCGATCACCTGCAGCAACGGTTGCTCACCTTCGCACGCAACACGTACGGTAATCACCGCCCCATCGCCCGAATAACGAATCGCGTTGTCGATCAGATTGCCGACCAGTTCCGCCAGCAGATCGGTCTGACCCGTCACGTCGATACGCACGTCCTGTTCGAAGCCGAGATCGATACCACGCGAGCGCGCCACCGGCGACCAGTCGAGCGTCACGCTGCGCGCCACTTTGTGCAGCGGCACAGCGGCATGCCTGACCGTATAACCGCTGTCCGCATCGAGCCGCGAGAGCGACAACAATTGCTGCACGATACGCACTGCCTGCTGCACCGCGCGGTTCAACCGCCGCAAATGCACGCCTTGCCGACTATTACCGTTCGAGGGCTCATCACCACCATCGATATCACGCAACGCCAGCTCCGACTCCGCCTGAATGACCGCAAGCGGCGTCTTCAACTGATGCGCGGCGTCGTTAAAGAATCGCCGGCGCGACAACTGCATCAACTGCGTGCGGCCGATGTACTGATTAATCGAATCAACCAGCGGCGCGACTTCACTCGGCAGGCCCACCGTATCGAGCGGCGCAGGATCGTCCTCGGCACGCGCGGCGACTTTCGCCGACAGGCGGTTCAGCGGCCGCAAGCCGCGCGCCACCCCCAGCCACACGATGCCTAGCGCGAGCACCACCAGCAGGAATTCCTGTTGCAGTGAGCCGATCAGAATCTCGCGCGCCAACGCCTGGCGCTGCTCGATCGTTTCGCCGACCCGCACCAGCACCACACGCGTCTGCGCTGACGGCACATCGTGGACCGGCAATCTCAGCATGGCGATGCGTAACGGCCGTCCGCGAAACACGTCGTCATAAAACTGCACACTGTAGGGCTCGGCAAGCGCCTTCGTGCCTGACGGTAGATCCGGATAGCCGGTCACCACCCGGCCGCCTTCCTCGCGGATCTGATAGTAGATGTTGCCGCCGCCGTTGGATTCGAACATCTCCAGCGCGAGATACGGCAGATCGACTTCGATCTGACCGCCGCGCAAACGGATGCCGTCGCGTATCGAACGCAGCGAAAACTCTAACGTGCGATCGAAGGCCGCGTGCGCCGCGTTCATTGCGCGTTGATACGTGAGCCATGCATCGAAGGCGAGCAGCAGAAGCAGCGGCAGCAACAACCAGAGCGCGACGCGAACGCGCAGATTCGGCCGCGTCATGCGTCTTTCGCTTCCAGCAGATAGCCGAGCCCACGCAGCGTCACGATGCCGACCGAACTGCGCTCGAGCTTCTTGCGCAGGCGATGCACGTAGATTTCGATGGCATCGGCATTCACCAATTCGTCGAGCCCGAAGATTTTCTCCGAGAGCGTGTCCTTGTTGATCGCGCGGCCGTTGCGCAGGATCAGCACCTCGAGCACCGAACGTTCGCGCGGGGTCAAGGCGAGTGGCTCGCCATCGAGCGTGAAGCCGCGGTCGACACTGTCGTAAAGCAACGTGCCGCATTGCGCATGCAGCGGCTCCTGGCCATGACTGCGGCGCAGCAGCGCCCGCGCCCGCGCTTCGAGTTCGGTAAGTGCAAAGGGTTTGGCGAGGTAATCGTCCGCGCCGAGATCGAGGCCGCGCACGCGCTCTTCCACCGAACCATGCGCGGTCAGCATCAACACCGGCACCGCGTTCCGCCGCGCGCGCAGACGACGCAGCACTTCGAGGCCGTCGAGCTTCGGCAAACCGATATCGAGAATCACCAGCGCGTAATCCTGCGTGCGCAATACATGGTCGGCGGACTCGCCGTCGTGCATGCAGTCGACCGTGAGTTTCGCGCTGGTCAGCGCATCGGTTAGCGAGCGGGAAAGGATCGGATTGTCTTCGACGAGCAGCACACGCATAAACAGAATCCCAGGGAAATCCATGAGGCGAATTCGACCATTGTGACGCATTTTCCTCGAAAACTGAAAGCATTCAGAAAGCACTCAACCCTTACCATTCGCCTACACAAAACAAACACCAGTGTTTTCTGGAGGAAGACGTGCAAATCTCTTTGAAGTATCTCGCCGTAGCCGTTGCATTCGCCGCAAACTCAGCATGGGCGGCCTTTCCGGCCGGTTACCCCAGCGACTACCAGGCCACCGTCGACGGAGCAAAAAAGGAAGGCAAACTGATCGTGTATTCGGTCACGGACACGGCCCTCGTGCGTCCGCTCATCAAGGATTTTGAAAGCTTGTACGGCATCAAGGTCGAATACAACGACATGAACAGCACCGAGCTGTACAACCGCTACATCAGCGAAAACGCGGCCAGCAGCACCAGCGCCGACGTGCTGTGGAGTTCGGCGATGGACCTGCAGGTCAAGCTCGTCAACGACGGTCTGATGGCCAGTTACGAATCGCCCGAAGCGAAGCAGTTGCCGCAATGGGCGCAGTACCAGAAGCAGGCGTATGGCACCACGTACGAGCCCCTTGCGATCGTCTACAACAAGCGCCTCCTGGCCGCCGGCGAAGTGCCGCAAACCCGCGCCGATCTGATCAAGCTGCTCCAAAGCAAGCCGGATCAATTCAAGGGCAAGGTCACGACTTACGACATCGAGAAGTCCGGCGTCGGCTTCAACTATCTGACGCAAGACGCGCGTGTCAATCCGCAAGTCACGTGGGACCTCGTGAAAGCAATGGGCGCAACCGGCCCGAAACTGCAATCGAGTACCGGCGCGATGATGGAGCGAATTTCTTCGGGTGAAAACCTGATCGGCTACAACATCCTCGGTTCGTACGCGCTGACCAAAGCGAAGAAAGATCCGTCGATCGGCTACGTCTATCCGAAGGACTACACGCTGGTGGTGAGCCGCCTTGTGACGATTTCGAAGAAGGCGCAAAGCCCGAACGCCGCGAAGCTGTGGGTCGATTACCTGCTGTCGCAACGCGGTCAGACCTTGCTCGCGAACCAGGCGAGCCTGTTCTCGATTCGCGCCGACGTTGACGGTGAAACGTCGATGGCGGGCCTCACGAAACAACTCGGCGATTCGCTCAAGCCGATCCCGATCGGCTCCGGCCTGCTGGTCTATCTCGACCAGTCCAAGCGGCTTGAATTCCTCAAGCAATGGCAACAGTCGATCAAGCGCTAAGCCTCGGCTGACCTGACGGCGTCCGCGCTGAAACGCGCGGACGCCACGCCTTCCTTCACTACCTGTCGATATGCGGCTTTCACGCTGCAGGGGGACACTCATGCTTTCCACTAGCGCAACCGGACACCGCGATGCACCCGCCCTCGCGGCCGACGGCGGCACGATAGGCGCGCTGCCGCGCGGCGGTCTGCAGCCGTTTGCGGGGCTGCTGCGCTGGCTCGTCATCGCGGTGCTGACCGTCGCGGTGGCGCTGCCGCTCGGCTTCATTCTGTTCCAGAGCGTGCTGAACGCGCCGTTCTTCGACGCCAAACGCACGCTCGGTCTTGCCGGCTTCGAATTCATTTTCAGCGACCCCGACTTCTGGTCCGCGCTGAAGAACTCTTTCATCATCGCGGCCGGGATGCTGTTCATCTCGATCCCGCTCGGCGGCATTCTCGCGTTCCTGATGGTGCGCACCGACCTGCCGGGCCGCCGCTGGCTCGAACCGCTGCTGCTCACGCCTGTATTCGTTTCGCCGATGGTGCTCGCATTCGGCTATGTCGTCGCGGCCGGCCCGGTCGGCTTCTATTCGGTCTGGTGGAAGACACTGTTCGGCACCGCTGAAGCGCCATGGAGCGTGTACTCGATTCTCGCGATCACGGTGATCGTGGGGCTCACGCATGTGCCGCACGTGTACCTGTATTCGTCGGCGGCGCTGCGCAATCTCGGTTCGGATGTCGAAGAAGCGGCGCGCGTCACCGGTGCGCGGCCGTTCCGTGTCGCGCTCGACGTCAGCCTGCCGATGACGTTGCCCGCCCTGCTGTTCGCCGGCGTGCTGGTGTTCTTCCTCGGCTTCGAAGTGTTCGGCCTGCCGCTCGTACTCGGCGACCCTGAAGGACACCTTGTGCTGGCGACGTACCTGTACAAGCTCACCAACAAGCTCGGCGTGCCCTCGTATCACCTGATGGCCGCCGTTGCCGTGTGCATCGTCGCGATCACCTTCCCGCTCGTGCTGCTGCAACGACGCTTGCTGAAGAGCGCGAACCGCTTCGTCACGGTCAAGGGTAAGGCGGGACGTCAAACCGTGCTGCCGCTCGGCGCATGGCGTTGGGTTGCGCTGTCGATCGTCGCGCTGTGGCTGCTGCTCACGGTGTTCGTGCCGCTCTCCGGCATCACGCTGCGCGCGTTCGTGACCAACTGGGGTGAAGGCGTGAACCTCGCTGAAGTGCTGACGCTCGCCAACTTCACTGAACTGTTCGAACAGGACAACCTGGTCCGCGCGATTCTCAATACGCTCGGCATCGGCGTGCTCGGTGGCGCGCTCGCAGTGGGCTTCTATTCGCTAGTCGCATTTGCCGGCCATCGTCGCAACGACTGGGCCACGCGCCTGCTCGACTACCTCGTGCTACTGCCGCGTGCAGTGCCCGGCCTGCTCGCTGGTCTGGCGTTCCTGTGGATCTTCCTCTTCGTGCCCGGCCTGAAGGAATTGAAGAACTCCATGTGGAGCATCTGGATCGCGTACACGGTCGTGTGGCTCGCGTACGGCATGCGCCTGATTCAAAGCGCGCTGCTGCAAGTCGGCCCTGAACTCGAAGAAGCGGGACGCAGCGTCGGCGGCACGCGGGCGCGCGTCAGTCTCGACGTGACGCTGCCGCTCGTGCGCTTCGGCCTGCTCGCGGCATGGCTCCTGATCTTCATGATCTTCGAGCGCGAATACTCGACCGCTGTCTATCTACTCTCGCCCGGCACGGAAGTGATTGGCGCGCTGCTGGTGTCGCTGTGGGCGACCGGCGCGGTCGATCAGGTCGCGGCGCTTTCTGTCATCAACATCGCGATGGTCGGCGTCGGACTCGGCGTCGCTCTGCGCTTCGGAGTGAAATTGCATGGATAAGCTCTCGGTCGACAACCTGTTTCTCAGCTATGGCGACAACCCGATCCTGAAGGGCGTGTCGTTCGAACTGAACCCCGGCGAAGTGGTGTGCCTGCTGGGCGCGTCCGGCAGCGGCAAGACCACCCTGCTGCGCGCGGTCGCAGGACTCGAACAGCCCTCCTCCGGTCGTATCGAACTCGACGGCAAGGTGTTCTTCGACGGCGCGGCCCACATCGATCTGCCGGTAGAGCAACGTTCGCTCGGCCTCGTGTTTCAGTCGTATGCGCTGTGGCCGCATCGCACCGTGGCGGACAACGTTGGCTATGGATTGAAGTTGCGGCGCGTATCGAGTACCGAGCAAAAAAAGCGCGTGCAGTCCGCGCTCGACCAGCTCGGCCTTGGTCATCTCGCCGCACGTTATCCGTATCAGCTTTCCGGCGGCCAGCAACAGCGTGTGGCGATTGCGCGAGCGCTGGTCTACAACCCGCCCGTCATCCTGCTCGACGAACCGCTGTCGAATCTCGACGCCAAGCTGCGTGAGGAAGCGCGCGCCTGGCTGCGCGAGCTGATCGTTTCGCTCGGCCTGTCCGCCTTGTGTGTCACGCACGACCAGACCGAAGCGATGGCGATGTCCGACCGCATCCTGCTATTGCGCAACGGCCGCATCGAACAGGAAGGCACGCCCGCCGAACTGTATGGCGCGCCCCGCTCGCTCTATACCGCCGAATTCATGGGCAGCAATAACCGGATCGACGCGCGCGTTGCCGCGGTCGACGGCGAACGCGTGACGCTGACCGGCGACGGCTGGCAATTGCAAGCCCAGGCGCGCGAAGCGCTCACCACCGGGCAACACGCGCAGGCGGTGATTCGCCTCGAACGCGTGCAGGTCGCCGATGGCCCAGGCGCAAACCGCCTCGAGGCGGACCTCATCACATCGATGTATCTCGGCGACCGCTGGGAATACCTGTTTCATTGCGGCGATCTGCGCCTGCGCGCCTTCGGCCATGTGCCGCGCGCAGCCGGCCGTCACTGGATCGAATTCCCCGCCAACGACTGCTGGGCCTTCGCACAGGCGAGCTGAAGCAAGTTCAAACGTGCTGATGGACCCAGCCACACCGTATCCCAACCGAAGTGAATAAACCAAGCACAGGAGACTGTTGATGAAGTGGAGCATGACAAAGGCGACCCTCGGCGTAACGTGCGCCGGCCTCGCCGGATTGGCAGCAGCGGCCCATGCGCAATCGAGCGTGACCTTGTACGGGATCGTCGATGCGGGCGTCGAATACGTGAATCACGCGAGCAAGGACGGCGGCGCCGCGCGCCTCGTCTCGGGCGGCAAGAACACGTCGCGCTGGGGCCTGCGTGGTGTCGAGGATCTTGGCGGCGGACTGAAGGCGGTCTTCCAGTTGGAGAGCGGCATCAACGTCGCGAACGGCCAGTTCGACGACGGACCCGGCGCAATCTTCGACCGCCGCGCCACGATCGGCCTGAAAAACCGCTTCGGGCAAATCACGCTTGGCCGCAATTTCACAACCACCTACGACTACATGCTGCAGTTCGACCCGATGGGTTACGCGCCGAACTACTCGTGGGCGACGTCATCCACCGCTACCGGTGGTCGTAAGGACGGCTTGTTCTCGCGTTCGGCCAACGCCGTGCGCTATGACGGAACATTCTCGAGCTTCAAGTTCGGCGCCATGTACGGCTTCGGCAACGTGCCGGGCAGCATGAAGTCGAGCTCGAAGTATGACTTCGGTCTCGGCTACGAGAACGGTCCGTTTGCCGTTGTCGCCACCTTCGACCGGCAGAACGGCGCCAACGACAGCGTGACACCCGCGGATACCACCAACTACATCCAGGGAATTCACGCAGGCTTGAGCTACGACTTCGGCACGGTGAAGGCGATGGCCGGGTATCGCAACTATCGGCGCACCTTCCACACTGCCGCGCCGACCTTGCGCAGCGATATGTACTGGGTTGGTGGTCAATACGATGTGACGCCGTTCTTCTCGGTGTTTGCCGCGGTCTACCATCAGGACATCAAGGACGCGAGCGACGCCGATCCGACGCTGTTCTCGCTGCGGGCGCAGTACGCATTGTCGAAGCGGACGGTGCTGTATATGTCGGGCGGTTATGCGATGGCCAAGCATGATACCGCGGTCAGCCTGTCACGTGATCTGACCGGCGCGGCGGATACGCAAACGGGTGTCACGGCGGGGATTCAGCACCGGTTCTGAAGCACCCCGAACAGGTCACGTATCTAAAACACCTGCGCACCTGAAGCATTCAAAGCGGAGCGAGGCGCGGCGAAGGTCAATCCTTCGGCGCGCCTCGCTCGTTTGCTTTTAGATGGATTCGGGCTGTCCATTCGCCTAGAATGAATCAGGCAAATCGAGCACTAGCCGACAGGAGCAATGCCATGCCACCGGTAAGCCGTGATATCCGTAAGACGCCTCGCCACGGTCTGCTGTGGTTCGTTGCATTGTGGCTGCTTGGCGTCGGCGGGACGGCACTCCTCGTGCTCCCGTTTCATCTTCTAGTCGCTGCAGCCATGCGTCACTAGCATCGGCACCTTCCCCGGCGCTAATTCGTCCGTCCTCGCGCAACTCAAGATTACTCAAGCGTTGGTGGTAACTGTCCAAGTTGCCGGAACACCGACAGCCAGTCTTCGAGATGCCACGTCTTTGCAATCAGATTTCCGCGCATCTGATGGAAAGAGTGAATCGCGAAACTAATGTGTTTGGAACTTGCGGCAATGCCCAGTAGTTTTCCGGTTTGCGTGCCTGTGATCTCTGCGCGAACGCCCACCCGGTCCCCGTGAATCAACACGTCGAGAATGGTGATTTTCATGTCCGGCAGCGCTGTGGCGATGTTCGCGAATATTTGAACCATCTGGTCGGGGCCCGGCGCCACCCCAGCGGGCTCGGGGATATATTCCCAATCAGGGGTAACGACCTTTCGTAACAACGCGACGCTTTTCTGCTCGAAGGCGCGATAGAGCCCTTCAATCGCTTCACGGGTGGTATCTTCGTCGATGGGTAGGGCCATGTCCGGTTACTCCTGAGGAATGCACCCGGTCAGGCAAGGGGTTTGCGAAAAACGCTCCCGCCATAGCCGAGCACGATATTGTCGACTTCAAACGGTGACGCCTCTTGCGCCTCGAGGATGAATGCCACGTGGCCAGGGGTCAGTTTGACGGATATCGATGCGACCAGATCGTCGTCGAACGTGTCCTTGATCGCATGCTCAGCCAGTCCACCGCTCGCCCCTATCGTGAAGCCAAGTAGCGCCCCTGCCGGTCCGCCAAGCATCCCGATCAAACCGCCCGTCAGCGCACCGATCACTGTGCCCCAAAACGGCCGGGTTTGCTTGTCGAGCAAGATCAGTTTGCCGGTGGCATCCTTTTGAACCAGCACGCCGCTCCCGATTTTGAAACCAAGGTCTTTTTCCTCAAAATTCCTGAAATCCCGACCGGCTCTTTCGGCAACGTCCACACTGTCGAAAACCGCGACGATCAACTGTTGTGCCATTTGATAGCTCCTTGACTCGCCAACGTTGTCTATCAAAGATAGTGATTCTCGCATCGCGTGCCATTTGTTTATTTCCGATTCATGGTATCGGTCGACGTGGGCCTTGACCTCAGCGCGCGCTCTGCCGAGGATTCCAGGTGTGCAATGGTTTAGCATCGTCACAATCAGCTGTACCCGCATGGGTATCTGGCGTTGTGTCTGACTCAGGAGATTCAGTTCGAATGGCGGCACGTCGAAAGCCGGCAGTATTCGGACCAGCCTGCCTGCTGCGAGCGCATCGACACACGCCGGCTCTTCCAGCACCCCGATGCCGGCGCCCGAGAGAATCATTTCATACGTGGGTCGCCAATGACTGGTCCTGATTGCGGTACGGATCGGCGCGCTCTCCACAACGGTCGCCATGTGCCTGAGCGGCAACTGTTCAGTGCCGAACATGCCCTGAACCCGGATGAAGGGGTGTTTGACCAGCTCAGACGGCTCGGTGATCGGACCATGCTGGCTCAGATAGCCTGGCGCGGCAACGAGAACCCGCCCAACCTGACCCAGTTGGCGGGCAATGAATGTCCCTTCCCCAAGTTGCCCAAGACGAAACGAAATATCGACACCCTCCGTCACGAGGTCGACGATCCGGTCGTTCAGGACCAGTTCCAGATCCAGTTGCGGATAGGCTGCGCGCACCAGCGTCAAGGCTTCCGGCACGATCGTCTCGCCAAAGCAATGAGGTGCCGCGATGCGAATCGTTCCCTTGAGATCCTGCGCGTCGTTCGACACTTCAGCGACCGCCTGCTCCACGGCGAGCAGAATCGCTTTGCTGCGCTCGTAGAACGTGACGCCTTCGGGCGTGCAATTGAAAGCGCGTGCGCTACGGAGCAGGAGCCGGCAGCCGAGGTATTTCTCCAGCCGCTCGATGCGTTCGCTTGCGGCCGGCTGCCCGATATTGAGGTCCCGTGCCGCGCTGGAGATACTCCCACGCTCAACCACCCTGACGTAGATGCGCATGGCTTCGAGCAGATTCACCGCACCGCACCTCCATTCGCAATGCGAATTATTTGGCATCGCCTTTCTTGCTGCGATAGACAGCCTTGAACGGATGGTAATGATATGACAGGAGAATAAAAGGCCGTCAGGTCCGATATGAAGTATCGAATGAGAAGCAGAGATTTGCGACAAAACAATGTCGAACGCTATCGGCACATGATCTCGCCTGACGCCGCTTGATACGTTGCCCGCCGGCGCGCATGCAAAACGCAACCGGGTCGCCAGTCTGCCTTCGGGATGCCGCATTCGAACTCACCCAGACCCTTTGCACTGTTTCCATAAAGTGCCTGGGCGGTATAACATCTCTGGACGCATAGTTGAACATCGACAATGTCACGTATTTCTGCGCATCTCCTGATGACTAAGCAACACTTCACGTGTGCTTGCGGCGGTTGCAGCAGCACACATACTTCAATCATCCGGACGAAAAATTTGAGCGCGCCTTAGACAGATGATCGCGAAGGCGGAAAGACATTCGCTCCATTCCCGGAATCAATAACGGTTCGTCAATATTCAATCCGATGCCCAAAGACATCCCAGAATCGCAAGCCGTTTGTAATGACATCACACGTAGCGCGATCTTCGTCGTCGCGACCCTCGCGGCCGGCCGGGAGCCCGCTGAACAGGTGCGCGCGTGGTGCGGGGACGTTGCCGCCCTGGTACGCTCAGTCGGCAAGCGCGTCCCCTCCGGCAACCTGTCGTGCGTTGTCGGCTTCGGCTCCGACGTGTGGGACACGTTGTTCGGCGCCCTGCGCCCGGCGAGCCTGCATCCGTTCCGCGAATTCGGCGCAGGCGAACGTCGCGCCGTGAGTACACCGGGGGATATCCTGCTGCACATCCGCGCGGATCAGATGGATCTCTGCTTCGAGCTCGCCACGCAGCTGACAGGACGGCTCGGTACGGCTGTCTCGGTGATCGACGAAGTACACGGTTTTCGCAACTTCGATTTGCGCAGCATGGTGGGTTTCGTCGACGGCACCGAAAATCCGGCGGGTCGTGAGGCGGTCGATTTCACTCGCATCGGTGACGAGGACCCGGAGTTCGAGGCCGGCAGCTATGTCATCGTGCAGAAGTACCTGCACGACATGACCGGCTGGAACGCGCTTTCCGTCGAGACCCAGGAGCGCATTATCGGCCGCACGAAACTGGCCGACATCGAGCTCGACGAAGCGGTCAAACCATCATGCTCACACAGCTCGCTCACCACGATCACCGAGAACGGCGAGGAAGTGAAAATCCTCCGCGACAACATGCCATTCGGCCGGCCCGGCATGGGAGAGTTCGGCACCTACTTTATCGGTTATGCCCGTTCGCCCGAGCCTATCGAGCAGATGATGGAAAACATGTTTGTCGGTCGGCCGCCGGGCAACTACGACCGGCTCCTCGACTACAGCCGCGCGGTGACAGGCAACCTCTTCTTCATCCCCTCGGCCACCTTGCTCGAGGCGCTCGCAGATCGCGATCCGCAAGCGGCTGCCGGCGCAGTCGAGCAACGGCCCGAACCGTCTTCATCCGCCGAGCCGCGTGACGACGGCTCGCTGAATATTGGCTCTCTCAAGGGAATCTCTCAACATGAATAATCTGCATCGCGAGCTTGCCCCCATCTCCCGCGCCGCCTGGTCGCAGCTCGAAGACGAAGTGGCGCGCACGTTCAAGCGCAGCGTCGCCGGCCGTCGTGTGGTTGACGTCAAGGGTCCTGGCGGAACAGAACTGTCCGCCGTCGGCACGGGGCATCAGATCGCGATCACCGCGCCGCAGCAGGGCGTCGTGGCGAAACTGGCTGAGGTAAAGAGCCTCGTCCAGTTGACCGTGCCGTTCGAGCTGCAGCGCGAAGCGATCGACAGCGTCGTGCGCGGTGCGAAAGATGCCGACTGGCAGCCCGCAAAGGAAGCAGCCAGGCAGCTCGCCTATGCCGAAGATCGCGCGATTTTCGATGGATATAAGGCTGCGGGCATAGGCGGGCTTCGCGAAGGCTCGTCGAATCCGTCGCTCGCACTGCCGGCCGACATCAGCGATTATCCGAACACGATCAGCAACGCGCTCGAAGAGCTACGGCTTGCCGGCGTCGACGGGCCCTATCCCGTGCTGCTCGGCGCCGACGCATACACAGCGCTCGGCGAGGCGCGCGACCAGGGTTATCCGGTGATCGAGCACATCAAGCGGATCGTGAATGGCGACATCATCTGGGCGCCCGCGCTTGCCGGCGGCAGCGTGCTATCCACGCGCGGCGGCGACTTCGAGTTACATCTTGGCGAAGAGCTGTCGATCGGATACGTGAGCCATACCGACACCGTAGTGCGCCTCTATCTGTGCGAGACGCTGACATTCCTGATGCTGACGAGCGAAGCTTCAGTGTCGTTGACGCAAGCAGAGTAAGCGCCTTCCGATTCCTGCTATCGGTTGCCGGGGGTTGCTGGATAGCCCGGCCTCAGCCATCGTTGCGAGTTCAGGCCCGCAACGATGGTGTTAGAAGCTCGGACACATCATCGTCGGGAAGTACTTCAAAGCGACTCGTCACTTCGCCGCAGTCGAGTTGCACTCTCTCCAGGATTTCCGACGTGCACTTTCTCAACATTGTCACGATCATCCGTACCCGTGGCGGCACCGGACGTTGCGCCTGAATCAGTACATTCAGATCGAAAGGCAGCACCTCGAATTCCGGCAGTATGCGCACGAGCCTGCCCGCTGCAAGCGCATCGACGCATGCCGGCTCTTCCAGCACCCCGATGCCGGCACCCGAAAGGATCATTTCATACATGGGCCGCCAATGACTGGTCTTGATCGCGGTACGGATCGGCGCGCTCTCCACAACGGTCGCCATGTGCCTGAGCGGCAACTGATCCGTGCCGAACATACCCTGGACCCGAATGAACGGGTGTTTGACCAGCTCAGACGGCTCGGTGATCGGACCATGCTGACTCAGGTAGCCTGGCGCGGCGACGAGAACACGCCCAACCTGTCCCAGCTGACGGGCAATGAACGCCCCTTCCCCAAGTTGCCCAAGACGAAACGAAATATCGACACCCTCCGTCACGAGGTCGACGATCCGGTCGTTCAGGACCAGTTCCAGATCCAGTTGCGGATAGGCTGCGCGCACGAGGGTCAACGCTTCCGGCACGACCGTCTCGCCAAAGCAATGAGGTGCCGCGATGCGAATCGTTCCCTTGAGATCCTGCGCGTCGTTCGACACTTCAGCGACCGCCTGCTCCACGGCGAGCAGAATCGCTTTGCTGCGCTCGTAGAACGTGACGCCTTCGGGCGTGCAATTGAAAGCGCGTGCGCTACGGAGCAGGAGCCGGCAGCCGAGGTATTTCTCCAGCCGCTCGATACGTTCGCTTGTGGCCGGCAGCCCGATATTGAGGTCCCGTGCCGCGCCGGAGATACTCTCGCGCTCAACCACCCTGACGTAAATCCGCATGGCTTCTAGCAGATTCATAGTGCCCAACCTCCCTTTGTACCGATCTCGTGTCATTCGAACCAGTTTTTACGCATCGGGAGGTCCCTGCGGGGCGACCTGGCAATGCGCATTCGATGGAGAACAGGTTAAGGCCGGGCCATCAGTCGCAGAGTGCACACATCGGGCCGACTCGAGTCAGTACAGTTCTGCTACGCTCCTTGCACCGGGCGGCGGCATGGCGAGGCGGGCGCGTGCAAGCCAGGGGAGAGGTCGATATAACGTGCCGCTGCGGAACGCTAAGGGCTAAGGGAATCGTCCGATGAATCTCTACGAGAAGCTGGCCGATGACATCGAAAAGCTGATCCGGCAAGGCGTGTACGGGCATGGCGAACGCCTCCCATCGGTACGGCAGACCAGCCAGCAGCATCGGCTCAGCGTGACGACTGTCATCCGCGCCTATTTGCTGCTCGAAAGCCGTGGCTTGCTGACGGCGAGGCCTCAGTCGGGCTATTTCGTCAACTTCCGGGGCGACGGGGGCGAACGGAAAACGCTCGAACTCAGGCCATCGAAGCCGATTCCGATTTCGTCGCCGGTCGACGTCAGCCGGCTGGTGCTTTCCACCTTGCGCTCGATCGGTGTCGACGATGCCGTGCCGCTCGGTTCGCCCTACCCCGACCCGGGTCTCTTTCCCTTCGAAAGGCTCAATCGTTACGCTTACGACGCGGGACGAGGCAAGACACGCTGGGGCGTGACCGACGCGCTACCGCCCGGCAATGCGGCACTTGTGCGCCAGATCGCGCGACGCTACCTCGAGAACGGCATGGCCGTCGATCCGAACGAGATCATCATCACGGTCGGCGCGACTGAGGCGATCAATCTGTGCCTGCAGGCGGTCGCGAAGCCCGGCGACGTGATCGCGGTCGAGTCACCGACGTTCTACGCGATGCTCCATGCGATCGAACGGATGGGCATGAAAGCGATCGAGGTGTCGACGCATCCGGAGCACGGCATCGATATTGAAGCGCTCGCCGCGATCGTGGAGTCGCAGACCATCACGGCCTGCATGGTCATGCCGAACTTCCAGAATCCGCTGGGTTTTCTGATGCCCGACGAACGCAAGCGCGAACTCGTGCAATTCCTGACGAAGCGAGACATTCCGGTCATCGAGAACGGGGTCTACAACGAGCTTCACTATGACAGCACGCACCCCAGCACGTTGAAGTCCTACGACACGAAGGGGCTGGTGCTTCATTGCGGGTCGTTCTCGAAGACCCTCACGGCAGCCTACCGGATTGGCTGGGCGCTGCCGGGGCGATATCGCGATCAGGTGGAGAAACTCAAGTTCCTGAATACGCTGACCTCTCCGTCGATTCCGCAAATGGCGATTGCGGAATTCCTCGAGCGCGATGGCTATGAGCATCACCTGCGAAGGGTTCGCAGAGCGTATGCGCAACAGGCCAATCTGATGAAGGCGACCGTGTCGCGTTTCTTTCCCGAAGGCACACGCATGTCCAACCCCGCGGGCGGATACGTGCTGTGGATCGAGCTACCACCCAAGGTCGACGCGATGCGGCTCTATACCCTCGCGCTCGATCAAGGTATCACCATCGGACCGGGCTACATGTTCTCGGTCTCGGAGACGACCTATCGGAACTTCATCCGCCTCAATTACAGCAGCCCCTGGTCGAGCGAGATCGAACAGGCGGTGATTACCGTGGGCAAGCTCGTCGCGATGTGCGCCAGGTAGCGGCGCGCGGGTACGCTGGCCACGACCTTAGCGCGCGTGGGCGCGGATGAACTCCGCGCGGCTTGATCTGGATCTTGAGGGCAGGAGCCTCAGCCCCCCGTGACCGGCGGAAAGAACGCGATTTCGCTGTCCTCGCGCACGACAAACGTGTCGGCGACCATCTCATGATTGACGGCTGTGCGGAGCGGCCGGCCCGCGCGCAGTGCCTCGGCCGTCCGCTCGTCTCTCGCCGCGAGCCTGACCCGCAGGCAGTCAATGGGGAGTTCGGGCGCGTCAATGTGCACAATCTCCTGCGAGACGCCGAGTTGTTCACGAACGCTAGCGAAATATCTGATGGTGAGTTTCATTCATCTGTTCCTGTTGCGGGCACGATGTGAGCGCGCGATGTGGGCGAATCGCGCATCAACCCCACCGCAGCATCGACTGTTCGTCGCGCGTCTTGGCCTCGACCCATCTGACTTCGCCGTCGCGGCGGATTTCCTTCTTCCAGAGCGGCGCATGAGCCTTGAGGAAATCCATCAGGAATTCGCACGCGTCGAATGCCGCACTTCGATGCGGCGCGGCGACCACGACGAGGACCACCGCCTCGCCAAGCGCGACCCGGCCCACTCGATGCACGATCTTCACCGCCTCCAGGTGCCATCGTGCGATGGCTTCTTCGACGATGCTGCTGAACGACTGCTCGGTCATCCCCGGATAGTGCTCAAGCTCGAGCGCGACCACGTCGTCGAAATCGCCGCAATGACGCACCACGCCGAGGAAGTTCACGACGGCACCCACGTTGGGATTGCGCGTGATCGGCATGATCTCCGACTGGATATCGATCGGCAGGTGCTGGACCCGGGCTTCGAAGCCCGAAGCGATGGTGGTCTGGACCAGCGCGGGATCGCTTGCACGCTTGCCGGCATGCGCTGCGTCAGGCTGTGCGCGATCGCCGGGCGACGGTGTTGTCATGGCAGAACTCCGGTCTGTGTGTGCTTCGCAAGGACTCGCCAGCCGTCAACCGCCGACCAGCGACATGCGGACGGTGGGATAGGCTTTCCCCGATCCTGGCCTGCGCGGTGTCGAGCGAAGCTCGGAGTAGCGATCGTCGCGCTGGATCCAACGGCTGCGGACGACCCCAGCCAGTTGCTCGACTGAAGCGGCCTCAGTGAGCCAGGGCCGTAGGTCCGTGCCATGTGTGGCGAAAAGACATGAATAAAGTTGACCGTCGGCCGACACACGAGCGCGCGAACACGACCCGCAGAACGGTTGCGAAACGCTCGCGATGAAGCCGACGTCACCTGTACCGTCGACATGGCGATAGTTGACCGCTGTGCCCGTCTGTTCACGAACAACGACGGGTACCAGCGGAAACGCCGATTCGACAATGTCGCGCGTCTCGCGAGCCGTAATCACCTTCGTGTTCGACCAGCCGCCCGCGCCGCCGACGTCCATAAATTCGATGAAGCGCACGGCCACGCCGGTGCCCTTGAACCGCCGCACGAGCGGGAGGATCTGACTGTCGTTGACGCCTCGCTCGATCACGGCGTTGACCTTGATCGGTTCGAGCCCCACCGCGTGCGCGGCCTCGATCCCGTCCAGGATCCGCGACACGGGCATGTCGACGTCACTCATCCGGCGGAATACGGCGTCGTCCACCGCGTCGAGACTCACCGTCACGCGACCGAGGCCGGCGTCGCGCAATGAACGCGCCTTTGCGGCAAGCAGGGAGCCGTTCGTCGTCAGCGCGAGCTCCAGCGGTTTGCCGCTGGCAGTGGTCAGTTTCGCGAGTTGTTCGATCAGGGATTCGAGCCCACGCCGCAGGAGCGGCTCGCCGCCCGTGATGCGGATCTTCTCCACCCCGAGCAGCGCGAATGCTTTCGCGAGCTTGAGCATCTGTCCGAACGACAGGCGTTCCGAAGACGGCAGGAACCGGTAGTCTGCGCCGAAGGTCTCCCGCGGCATGCAGTACGTACAGCGGAAATTGCATTGATCGATGACGGACAGGCGTAAATCCCGCAGCGGACGATCGAGCGTGTCGAGCGTGGTCGTGACAGCACCGGCGGATACGCCATGGCGCGATGCTGTGTCGGCAAGTATGGGCTGGTGGACGATGTTCACGATCTATCCGAAGGTGGGCGGCATGCGGCGGCGAACGGAGCAAGGGCGTGGCGGCAGTCGATCTGTCCGGCCGGGACAGCCGCCGGTCCGCCAATGACCTGCTGGCAGGATAGTGCGTCGGGCTCGCCCACGGGACGCACAGTCTGTGGCGAATTACAGGAGTACAGTTCGTGCGCCGTATCGGGTGTGACGGCGAGGCTGACACACGTCCTGCCGGGCAGGCTGACCAGACGCGTCGAGGAACGCACCCTAAGTCAGTTGGTACGCGCGCAGCGGTACGACCTCGGCGGGAAGTTCACAGCCGCACAGTTCGAGAATCGATCGTTCGATGTTGCGGGTCATGGCGTCAAGCGCCAGCGCATTCGGCGCGACTGTAAACGGCTCGGCGACTTCGCTGGCGATCGCTTCGAGCGCAATGAGCGTATAAGAAATGAAAACACAAAGAAGCGGTGTGAAGAACTCCGTCGAATCGACCAGACCGAACGGCAGCAAAACGCAATAGGCATAGACGGTGCGGTGCAGCAACACACTGTAGGCAAATGGAATGGGCGTCGATGCGATCCGTTCGCAGCCTCCCACGGTTCTTCCCAATTCGTTGATCTGCGCGTCCAACATCCAGAGCTGGGTATCCGACATCAAGGCCCGAACTTGCAGATCGGCGAAGTCGCGACGAAGGTCATTGAGCAGCGCAGTCGGCCTGTAGCAGGTGTGCTGCAAAGCCTCGGTTCGCGTGCGTCCGAGAAAGCGAACGAGATCGGGAGTTGGGTCGGTCCCACGCAGTTGATGCTTCAACGCGTACACAGCGGCAATCAGCGTATGGGCTATTTGAACGTTGTGATCGCCCCGCGGGACGTAACACAGCATCTGTGAAGTCAGCGTGCGCGCCGAGATCAGGATGCTGCCCCAGAGGTGGCGTGCCTCATTGAACCGCTCGTAACTTGCGTTGTTGCGGAACGCAAGGAAGATCGCAAGCGCCAGGCCGAACAATGTGAACGGCGCCGTATTGAGCGGGATCTTCTCGCCGAAAATGCGCCCTTGCGTCACCACAGCAAGACTGCTGACAGCCGCCATGAAAGTCAGCTGGGGAATAATCGACTGCAACACGGAACCGTTCCAGACAAACAGCAGCCGGAACCAGTTCTGCCCTGGCCTCACAATCATAATGTGCTCTTTTAATGGTCTGTCTGCGCCGTCACCCTCAGTGGTAACCGGCATCCCCTTCCCGCACCTTGCCCCGGAACACGCGATACTGCATGACGTTGTAGACGAGGATGACCGGCAGCACGATCACCGTGCCGACCAGCGCGAACAGCTGGCTCGAGTGGCTCGACGAGGCTTCCCAGATCGTCAGCGACGGCGGAACGATGTTCGGCCAGATGCTGATGAGCAAACCGCTGTAGCCGAGAAAGCACAGCGCCAGCGTGAGAAGGAACGGAGTCGCCTCGTGCTTCTGGCGAAGCGAACGAAAGACGCCCCACACACAGGCCACGACAAGAATCGGCACCGGCAGGAACCAGCCGAGATTGCCGCTTCTGAACCAGCGATGTGCAACCGCCGGCAAGCCGATTACCGTCCATAGACTCACGACGACCATCACCCCGAGGAGGATGCTCACGAGCGGCCGCATCACTTCACGCATCTTGTGCTGCAATTCGCCATCCGTCTTCAGGACAAGCCAGCCGCATCCGAGCGTCGCATACGTGGTGAGCACGCCGATTCCGCAGAACAGGCTGAACGGCGAGAGCCAGTCGAACGGGCCGCCGGCGAAGCGGCCATCGACGATCTTGATGCCCTGCAGCAGCGACCCCAGCACGATGCCCTGGCAGAGCCCCGCGAGCGCGGAACCGCCAATGAAGGCAAGATCCCACGCGTGCTGGGTCCTGACGGCCTTGGCACGCAGTTCGAAGGCCGCTCCGCGGAAGATCAGGCCGATCACCATCAGGATCAGCGGGAGATAGTTCGCAGGCAGCAGCGTCGAATAGGCCACCGGGAACGCCCCGTAAAGCCCGGCGCCGCCGAGCACGAGGAATGTCTCGTTACCGTCCCAGACCGGCGCGATGGTATTGAGCATCACTTGCCGATCGCCCTTCTCTTCGAAAAACGGAAACAGCAGGCCGATGCCCAGATCGAAGCCGTCCAGCATCACGTAGATGAAAACGCCGAGTCCGATGATCGCGGCCCACACAACAGGAAGATCGATTTGCATGGTGTCACTCCCCTTCCAGTGCGTCCAACGGACGATTACGCAGGACCGGATGCCGGCGCGACTTGCCGCTGTCGATATGCTCCTCCGGTCCGCGCTTCATCATTTTCATCATGTAGTAGAACCCCATGCCGAACACGAGGAAATACACCAATACAAAGATCAGTAGTGAAACGCCGACCTGCTGCGAGCTGACCGGCGAGACGGAGTCCGCGGTACGGAAGACACCGTAAACCGTCCACGGTTGGCGGCCGACCTCCGTCGTTACCCACCCTGCCAATAGCGCCACAATGCCAGAAGGCCCCATGCACAACACGAGGACCTGGTACCAGCGAGTCTCGTAGAGACGGCCGCGCAGTCTGAGCTGCAAGCCGAGCAGCGCCGTCAATAGCATCAACATGCCCAGACCCGCCATAATCCGGAAGGTCCAGAATATGATCGGCGAGTATGGGCGGTCCTGCGGCGGAAACTCCTTCAGCCCGCGGATCTCTCCGTCCCAGCTATGGGTCAGGATAAGGCTGCCCAGATGCGGTATCTGGATCGTGTAGCGCGTCACTTCCGCATTCATGTCGGGCAGGCCGACCAGGTTGAGTGCAGTGCCGCCCTTCTCGGTTTCCCACAGGCCTTCGATTGCCGCGATCTTGGCCGGCTGATATTTGCGCGTGTTGAGTCCGTGCGCATCGCCAACGAAAATCTGTATCGGCGCCAGGAAAAGCAGGATCCACAGCGCCATCGAAAAACTACGCGTGACCGGTTTGTCGCGCCGGCCCTGCAACAGATGCCACGCGCCACAAGCAGCAACGATGAAGCCCGCGACGATGAACGCGGCAATGGTCATATGCGCGAGGCGATACGGAAACGATGGATTGAAAATCACCTTCATCCAATCCACCGGCACGATACGACCATTCTCGATCGCGAATCCTTGCGGCGTCTGCATGAAGCTATTCGACGCGAGAATCCAGAACGTGGAAATAAGCGTGCCCACCGCAACCATTAGCGTGGCGAAGAAGTGCGCGCGTGGACTGACCCGTTGCCAGCCGAACAGCATAACGCCGAGAAAGCCAGCCTCGAGAAAGAACGCCGTCAGCACTTCATAGGTCAGGAGCGGTCCCGTGATGTTGCCGGCAAAGCTGGAAAATCCACTCCAGTTGGTACCGAATTCGTAGGCCATCACCACCCCGGAGACCACCCCCATGCCGAATCCGACCGCGAAGATCTTCGACCAGAACAGGAACATGTCCTTGTAGGCAACGTCGCCGGTCAACAACCAGCGCCATTCCAGCACGGCGAGGAAACTCGCCATGCCGATACTGATAGCGGGAAAAATAATGTGAAACGAAACCGTGAACGCAAACTGTAACCTGGCAAGGTGGAATGCATCGAAGATTTCCATGATTGATCAATGGCTCCAGGTGATAACGGCGTTTGCGTAAAAACGGCATTCACGCCCGGCATCCTGCAGGTCGATCAACTGAACGCGCACGTCCGGCTGATCGACCCGTCAAGTTCGCTTCAATCAGGCTTCTGCCGAACGCACGACATGAACCGGAACAGACTTGTACGAAGGCGTGCCGCTCTCCTTGTCAATGAAGTCGAGTGGCACCAGCACGTTGGCTTCCGGATAATACGCCGCCACCGAACCTGGCGCGATGTTGTAAGCGATTGCGGTGATCTTCTTCAAGCTACGCTGCCTGCCCGCTGAAATCGTTTCAATGTCGACCAGATCGCCATGCTCGAGTCCACGTGCGGCAAGATCGTCTTCGTTCATAAACAGCACGTCACGCCGGCCGAACACGCCCCGATAACGATCGTCCATGGCATAGATGGTGGTGTTGTACTGATCATGGCTGCGGATCGTGATGAGACGCAGCACATTTTCAGCGCCGAAAACGTCTGCGTCTTCCCTCACGCCACCGTACACCGAGAACATCGCTTTACCTGACGGCGTGGGCCACACGCGTTCGGTCGGGGGAAGCGGCATACGGAATCCGCCCGGCACTCTGATTCGTGCATTGAATGCCTCGAATCCTGGCACGGTTTGCTCGATCAGGTCTCGAATCTTGTCGTAATCGGCAACCAGATCCGACCATGCCACCTTGCTGTTCGGCAACGCAGCTCTCGCAATACCGGCGACGATCGCCGGCTCAGATAGCAGGTGTTCGGACGCGGGCTTCAGCTTGCCGGAAGAAGCGTGGACCATCGACATGGAATCCTCGACCGTAATGGATTGCCGGCCGGTCGCCTGAATATCCAGTTCCGTGCGCCCCACAACGGGTAGCACGTAGGTTTCTTTTGCCACCAGCAGGTGCGAACGATTGAGCTTGGTACCGAGGTGGACGCTCAGATCGAGCTTGCCCATTGCCGGAAAGCACTGCTCGGAATCGGGTAACGCAACCGCAAAGTTTCCGCCCAGACAAATCAGGGCCTTGGCCGTGCCGTCAATCATCGCCTGCATCGCCTGGACGGCATCGTGCCCGTGCGCCGCGGGCGGCGTGAAGCCGAATACGTCTTCGATCTGTTTGAGGAAGGTGGCGGACGGCTTTTCGGTGATGCCGACCGTGCGGTTTCCCTGCACGTTGGAATGTCCGCGCAAAGGACAGATGCCTGCGCCGGGTTTGCCGATGTTGCCGCGCAATAGCAACAGATCCGCAATCAGACGGACATTGGCGGTGCCTTTGTTATGCTGGGTAACGCCCATGCCATACGTGACAATCGTCGCATTCGATTTTGCATAGGCGATCGCAACCTCCTCGAGATCTTCGCGGGTGAGTCCGCTGGCCTTTTCGATATCGTCCCATGACGTCGCTTCCAGATCGGCAGCAAAAGCGTCGAATCCTTGGGTATGCGTTGCAATGAACTCGTGGTCCAGAACCGTGTTGCCCTGTTCCGCGTCCATCTGCAGGAGCGCTTTCGTGATGCCCTTGAGGGCGGCCGCGTCTCCACCGGCGTCGAGCTGAAAATAGGTCGACGCGATTCGGGTCGACGCGAAGGTCGCCATTTCGAAAACGCTCTGCGGATCGGCGAAGCGCTCCAGCGCGCGCTCGCGCAGCGGATTGAACACGATGATCGGGACGTTGCGCCGCGAGCATTCATGGAGCGTCCCCATCATGCGGGGGTGATTCGTGCCGGGGTTGTGGCCGATCGAGAGGATGAGTTCGGTCTTGTCGAAATCATCCAGCGATACCGTGCCTTTGCCGATCCCGATCGACTGGGGCAACCCAACACTGGTCGGCTCGTGGCACATGTTCGAGCAATCCGGGAAATTGTTGGTGCCATATTCTCGCGCGAACAACTGAAAGAGGTAGGCGGCCTCGTTCGACGCTCTGCCTGAGGTATAAAACTCAGCCTCGTCGGGAGAGGACAACCCGTGCAGCACTTCACCAATGCGAGCAAATGCGTCCTCCCATTCGACCGCCCGGAATTTATCGGTGAGGCGGTCGTAGACGAGGGGATGCGTCAGCCGGCCGAGATCCTCCAGTTCGTAATCCGTTCGTTGCAGCAACGACGACACCGTGTTGTTCTCGAAAAACTCCGGCGTCACCCGCTTGGTCGTCGCTTCCCATGTGACCGCTTTGGCGCCGTTCTCGCAGAACTGGAACGTGGACTTGTGCTCCTTGTCCGGCCACGCGCAACCCGGACAATCGAAGCCGTCGGGCTGATTGGTCCGCATCAACGTGATCGGCGCCTCGATACTTTCCATTTGGGTTCGGACGGCTTGAGCTGTCGCCCGGAGCGCCCCCCATCCCCCAGCAGGTCCGTCATACGGTCGGATTCCAGGCACTTCGCGTCGTGTGGTCATTTGAAACTCCATGGCCTTGATTAGGATGCCTGATGGCTACCCTGATTGAGGTTACGCCGCATCACGGCGCAAATCGTGGATACGGCTTCAGTCTAGTTGGGTTGATGCATCGCGAAAGGTACAGATCGGCCAATGTCGGGCGTGCACAGTACAAGTACGGTCACAGCGCCTGTATCGCCCAGGCTGGGAGCCCGCACACCGTCGGCAATGACGCGGCGGCGTCTCCCAGCGGGTTATGCACCTCATTCCTTCGAGTGGGCGCTTTCGGTTACCTCTGGGCTGCTGACCTCTTTGGACGGTTTCTTCTTCGCACGTCCGTTGCTACCCTTCGCGCCCGTCGCCTTAGGCGTAGGCGGCGCCTCGCTCTTGCTGAACTTCACCTCACCGCTATTCTTGTCGTAACTGACCTCGACGCTGTCGCCGGACTTCAAGGCGTCGCTGAGAATCTCCTTCGCAAGCCGCGTTTCCAGTTCCTGACGAATCTGGCGCTTTAACTCGCGTGCCCCGAACTCCGGCCGATAACCGGCATCGGCGAGGTGATCGACAACCGATTCGTCTATCTTGAGCGTAATGTCCTGCGCGGCGGCGGTGCGCACGACCCGTTCGAGCTGGATCTTCACGATCGAGTGGATGTTGTCGCGCGAGAGCCCGTGGAAGACGATGATCTCGTCGATCCGGTTCAGGAACTCGGGCCGGAAGTGGCCCTTGAGCACCCCCATCAACTCCCCGCGGATTGCTTTCTCGGTCAGGCGGTCCGCCTCGGGTTTTTCGAGGTTGTCCATGATGATCGAGGCGCCGAGGTTGCTCGTCGCAATGATGATCGTGTTGCTGAAGTCCACCACGCGGCC
The DNA here is from genome assembly GCF_900230185.1 of Burkholderia sp. OK233. Taxonomy (GTDB): domain Bacteria; phylum Pseudomonadota; class Gammaproteobacteria; order Burkholderiales; family Burkholderiaceae; genus Paraburkholderia. Next base: position 3,452,584 of record NZ_OCSR01000002.1, on the reverse strand, counting down.
CTTGCCGTCGGTCAGCCGCCCGTCGTCGAACACCTGCAGCAGCACGTTGTACACGTCGGGGTGCGCCTTCTCGATCTCGTCAAGCAGGATCACGCTGTAAGGGCGCCGCCGGACGCGCTCGGTCAGTTGCCCGCCTTCGTCGTACCCGACGTAGCCCGGAGGAGCGCCGATCAACCTCGCGACCGCGTGGCGCTCCATGTACTCGGACATGTCGATACGCACGACCGCCGACTCGTCGCCGAACACCGTTTCTGCCAGCGCCTTCGCGAGTTCGGTCTTGCCGACGCCCGTGGGTCCGAGGAACAGGAACGTCGCGATCGGGCGGTTCGTCTGGCCGAGTCCGGCACGTGACAGGCGCACGGCATCGCTCACTGCAATCACCGCGTCGTCCTGGCCGACCACGCGTTCGCGCAGCTTCTTCTCCATATCCAGCAGCTTCTGGCGCTCTTCCTGCGTGAGCTCAGTGACCGGAATGCCGGTAAGACGCGACACCACTTCGGCGATTGACTGCACGGTCACTTCGAGTGTTTCCGAGCCGGTCTTACGCTGCCATGCCTCCATCTGCTCGTCGAGTTTCTCCTGCTTCTCGCCGATACGTGCCTCGAAAGCCTTCGCCTCATCGAAACGCTTACGCGAGGACGCATAATCCTGCTCGCGTTTGAGCTGGGAAATTTCGGCTTCGAGCTCCTGGATGGCCGCGGGACGCGAGGTCGCGCCGATGCGCACGCGTGCCGCCGCCTGGTCAATCAGGTCGATGGCCTTGTCAGGCAAAAAGCGCGACGTAATGTAGCGATCCGAAAGTTCGGCTGCCGCAACGAACGCATCATCGGCGAAAGTCACCTGGTGGTGCGCCTCGAGCTTGTCGCGAAGGCCACGCAGGATGACGATGGTCTGCTCGACCGTCGGTTCCGGCACCAACACCGGCTGGAAGCGTCGCTCGAGCGCCGCATCCTTTTCGATGTACTTCTGATACTCGTTGAGTGTCGTTGCGCCGATCAGACTGAGCTCGCCGCGCGCAAGCGCAGGCTTGAGCACGTTCGCGATGTCGAGACCGCCTTCGCCCCCGCCTTGTCCCGCGCCCACGATCGTATGCAGTTCGTCGATGAACAGAATCAGTTCGTCCTTCTTCGCCGTGACCTCATCGATCAACTGCTTGGCGCGCTCCTCGAACTCACCGCGATACTTCGCGCCTGCCACCATCGAGTTGATGTTGACCTCGACGAGCCGCTTGCCGCGCAGCACTTCAGGCACGTCGCCGTTGATGATGCGCTGCGCCAGTCCTTCGACGATCGCCGTCTTGCCGACCCCCGGCTCGCCGATCAGCACGGGGTTGTTCTTCTTGCGCCGCGCGAGCACCTCGATCGTGCTCTCGATTTCCTGCGCGCGACCCAGCACGGGGTCGAGCTTGCCCTCACGCGCCATGGCCGTGAGGTCGCGTCCGAACTTGTCAAGGTTGGGCGTGCCGGTTGGCGTGTCGACGCGGCCGTCCTCCGCGCCTTTACCTACGACTTTCACGACCTTCTGCCGCAACGCCTCCGGCGTCACGCCGTATTTCTTCAGCAAGGTGCCGGCGATACTGTCCGGCACGGCCGCAAGCCCAATAAGCAGATGCTCCGGGCCGACGTATGAATGGCCCAGATCTCGCGACGCCTGAAACGCATACTGGAACGCCTTTTTCAGACGAGGCGAGACGGTCATCTTATCGATCGCTGAGTCGGGATCGCCGGTTCCCTTTTTCGCATGCTGATCGATGTATCCCTTGATGTCCTCCGGCGAAAGCTTGAGCTCCTTCAGCAACGCCGCGCACACGTCAGCGTCCGCTAGCACGTACAGCAGGTGCTCCGTGTCGAGTTCGTTACGGCCAAGCTCGTGTGCCTTTTCCGCGGCGCGCTGCAACAATTCGAGCGTCTGCTCGCTGAAAGCATCGGTGGCATCGACCGATTCCCGCGGCACTTCTGCGGCGTATCCAGCGTCATCGTCCTCGGCTCCATCCTCCATGCCGCCGAAGAAACGCGACAGACCGCTGCCCCCCAGCAGTGAATCGAATGGGTTCAGCATGCTTTGATGCCGCATTAATTGCCGATAGTCGTAGTCGCAGATCGATAAAGATTTCCGTTCCCCGTTTTGCACAACGGTTACACGAGCGACAGCTGGACGGGCATTACAGATTTCGCAGAGGGCTGGCATCGGGAGTCACCTTTTCGGTTAAGGCATCCGGCTATGTAAAAGGCTATGGGACGCGGTCACATGAGTGGCGAAGGCTTGACGGCTTCGCCCACATGTCACCTGGAGTCACTGTTCAGGTCCCTTTGTCTGGATCAATACCCGGGGACCCGTGAAAGCGATGGCTCATCGAGCGCGGTTTAAGCGTCGGCGCGGAGCAGCTGTTCGTGCTCGACGAGCACTGTCTGAACAATACGGATCGGTTACAACGTCGATCTCAACATGATTAGCATAACGAAACCCTGAATCCGCCCTTGGATTCTATGAGGGGCTTGTGAATAAGGGAATATTGGTTTTTCCGATGATAGGCATTGGCGCAACCTGCCAGAGGCGCCTCATGGAACAGGATTTCACGGCCCGGCTTCAGGACTGCATCAGGCCTTTTCTGACATCACAGCGGCGCTGAATGTCCTCATTTTCCGGTCTCGCGACGGCTCTGCTCTTCAACGGTGAGGATCGCCTCCGGGGCGACTTCGAGCCGGCCCTTCGGTATCGGGTCACCACTCGCATCGGAGAGACCGTAGGTCCCCTCGTCGATCTTCTGCAGCGCCCGCTCGATATCGCTGATGCGCTGGTCGTTCACGTCGTGCAACGCCTGGTTGACCTCGTTCTGTGCCATGCCCTGCGCCTCGTCCTCGAACTCTTGCGCTTCGTCGCCGTGCTGCTCTTCGGCCGTTCGCTCGTCCGCGATCGAATTCTCCTCTCCACCCAACAGTTCCTGGCGTAGCGCGAGAAGGCGTTTGCGCTGCTGCGCGATGAACTCGTCACTCAACGTGCCCTGTTGCTCCGACATGGTTCTCTCCCTCGCCCTATATCATGCGACAGCGCGCTTTCAGCCAGCCTAAGGCAAGAATAGTACTAATTTGTAGAGATCAAAGTGCTATCTCGACCGATACAAGCAATCGCTCGGCCGACAGCCTTGTGGATTCCCGAATCGGCACTACACTGATTGGCATCTCCCCCGCCACCCCCATTTCCCTGCTCAATTGGACGCTAATCCGCCCAGCGGAGATCGATATGCTAACCAGCGCGCGTAACCATTTCGTCGGTCAGATCGCCGAAATAAAAACCGGTGCCGTCAGTGACGAAATCACCCTTCGAACGCGAGGCGGTCTGGACATTATCGCCATGATTACGCGCGGAAGCGCCACCTCGCTGGGGCTCGCACGAGGCACTGACGCATTTGCACTAGTCAAAGCATCGTCGGTGATCCTGTTGGTCGATTTCGACAGCAGCAAGGTGTCGGCGCGAAATTGCATCGCGGGCACCGTTTCGTCAGTCACGAAAGGATCGGTCAACGCTGAAGTGTCGATCACCGCGCCAGGCGGCGCCCAGATCGTTGCCATCGTCACCAACGATAGCGTTGAACGCCTCGCGCTCGCCGCCGGAAAATCCGCCACCGCGATTTTCAAAGCCTCGAGCGTGATAATCGGGATTGAATGACAGCAACGAATCGATGCGCGGCCGTTGCGGAACGGCGCGCTCACCTCAACGATTCACCGTGGTATGACCGATCAGGCACCCAACTCCTGAAACGCATGGCCGTTGGCCTCGAGCCTCTTCAGAATGTCTGGCGTCAGTTCGCTTTGCCACACGTGTCCATTGAGTTGCCAGTCACTTGTGTCGACGAGGTCGGGGAGGCCTGCGCCCGTACGCACATAGAGACCCAGTGTCGGCTTCTTCAGGTTGATATAGAAATCGAATTCCTGCTGCATGGCAACACCTCATGCGAGATACGGAGAATCAACTATCGTCGACGTTGTCCGCATAGTGGTCGATAGCGACCTTGCACTCGTCTACGACGACCTGAAGGAAAGCGGGCTCATTTCTTTCAACCCATCGTTCCACATGGAGAAAGCGCGCCGCTCTAAGATCGGCAATGCGCTCCTGATCTGAGGTTGTGACATCGACTGTGACGATCCCCCGGTTACCCTGCAGAGGCGAGATCGTTGCGGCGATCAGGAACCGCCGATATGAAAGTTCGTTCTGTGCCATGAAATCTCTCCCGCAAACCGAAAAGTGTGAGCCTCCCGACTCTTTTTTACTCGAAGTCTATGAGCAAGTCATGTTGATGTGAACATAGGTTTCGCCGATGCTAGATATTGGTGAAATACGCCTACCGGTTTGTCATTTAACCTCAATAATCCGCGTGTCGGACTGCTGGAGTTACGGCATGATGACGCTAGAAGAGAAGCTCGCACGCTGCGTTGCGGGCGGATATCGATCGTGACCGCTGCAAAGGAGAGAACGATGCCAACACGCACTGTTTCTTACGGCGAATTCGAAATCGCCGTGCGCCCTGAGCGCAACAAGCTCGGCGCCTGGATCGCAAGTGTGAGTGTGAGTCACGGCACCCGAACAGTCGTCGATATTCGCCCCATGACCGTTCAACCCGAGTGGCTAACCGAAGAAGAGGCGGCAAGAGACGGGGTCGAATGGGGATGCCGGTTTATCGATCGCGAGTTCAACACGCCGCCATCCCGCTCATGGGTTGCCGAGCGGTCTCATGCGGAAACCTGGTTCCGTGATGCCGAAGAATCGGGTAGCTCGGAAACCGGCGCGTAGATAACACATCAACACAGAAACCCTGCGAGGCCACGATCCGTGGCCAGGTCGGGTTGACTGTGTGAAGGCTATATCACACAGAATGCAGCGATCAGTGTCGCCGCAGGTGCGCCTCGATTTCCCGGGCATTGAGCGTCGACAGATCCTCGCTGGTTTGCTCGAATATCAATCGACGGGTTTCCTCACTGAGATCCGCTTTGACCATGCCGAGAAATTTCGGCTCGATGGCAAGTCTCAGCCGATTGTAGAGTTGATGGAGCCGCCCCGCCTCCAGATACTCGGCAACGCGCTTCGCGAATTTCTCGCGGTCCTTTTCCGTCAGCATCGTGCCGGTATATTCAGTGTTGATGAGACTTTCTTTTTCATGCAAGTCGAGTGTGAGTCCCGGCGTCTGGAAAACACGCGCACGGCCTCCGTCAGCCACAACAAGCCACGTCATTCCGATCATCATGCACCTCTAAGCAGGGATTTGTCTGCGTGTACGGCATCCGTTCTGACTGCTCTCCTCCGTCCTCGCCGAAAACCGCGACCGCCAACTGCTGCGTCAATGATCATCCGCGGTCCGAACGGCGTTCACTCAACATAGCAGTTCGGAGCCACCACGCCCACGGTCGATTTACCGATTCATAGTATAGGTCTTAAAGTTCACGCCGACGCCTCCCGCACGTATCCGCAGCGGGTTCCGGTTTGGCCGGGAGGCACGCATATCCCGTACCCGAATTGCGGCGCCCCGGCTCGCTGGCTAGAAATTGAAGTTGTCGATATTGCTAGCGTCGAACGTGGTCGGCGGTCCGAGAATGATTTCGCCTTGCGGCCCGATCGTGCGCTTGCCGAGCTTGCCCGCATCAAACGATTCGCCTTCCTTGCCGGCAATCGTCCCCGAGGACAGCGCCGCTGCCGCATAAGCCGCCAGATAGCCGAGTTGATTCGGATCCCACAACTGGAACGCCTTGACGGTCCCGTTCTTCACGAACGCACGCATCTGATTCGGCGTGCCCAAGCCGGTCACCTGTACCTTGCCCTTGCTCGACGACGACGAGATATAACGCGCCGCCGCTGCAATGCCCACCGTGGTCGGCGCGACGATCGCCTTCAGATTCGGATACGCCTGCAGCAAACCCTGCGTTTCGACGAACGACTTCTGGTCGTCGTCGTTGCCGTATGCGATCTTCACGAGCTTGATCTTCGCGTACTCGGGCTTTTTCAACTCCTCCTGCATCCACTTGATCCACGTATTCTGATTCGTCGCGTTAGGCGTGGCCGACAGCACGGCAAACTCGCCCTCCCCGCCCATCAGTTTCGCGACCAGTTGGATCTGTCCCCGCCCGATACCCTCGGCGTTCGCCTGGTTGACGAAAAGCTGACGGCCTTCAGGCGCCGTGTCGGAGTCGAAGGTCACGACCTTGATGCCTTGCGACATCGCTTTCTTCAGATACGGCACGACCGCGTTTGCGTCGTTGGCCGCGATTACAATCGCGTCCTGCCGCTGCGTGATCAACGTATTGATGTACTGCACCTGCGACGATGCGCCCGCATCCGACGGCCCCACGACTTTGCCCACACCGTTGAATTCCTTGATCGCGGCCATGCCGCCGTCGTCGGCAATCACTTCATAGGGGTTGTTGATCTGCTTCGGCACGAAGGCAATCTTCAGACCGCTTTTCAGGCCCGCCGCGGATGCGGCACAACTGATCGCGACCAGCGCGATGCAAAGCGCCGTCTTGCCGGTGTGACGTAGAGGATTGAACATGAGGTGTCTCCTGCTTTGTTGTTGGACGACATGCTGTCCGGGTTGTCGGTATTTTGTATTGGGTATTTCTTGTGGAGCCGGTTTTAAGAGAACGTTATAGAGAAGAAGCGGACTTCGCGATGAAACGCCGGTCACGCGCCGCACGCCAGCGTGCAACCAGATTGGGAATCAGCACCGATGCCAGCAGCAGCACGCCGGTGACGATCGTCAGCGTTTCGCTCGACACGTCGTCGAGCGTCAGCGCGTTTTTCAGCACGCCGATAATCAGCAGCGAAAGCAGGACGCCGAACATCGAGCCGCGTCCGCCGAAAATACTCACGCCGCCGAATAGCACTGCCGCGATCACGGACAATTCGAACCCTTCGCCGTTATCGCCGCGTGCGCTGGTGAACCGCAGCGTGTAGACGACTCCGGCCAGCGCGCTCATCGCGCCGGACAGCACGAATAGACGCAGCCTGATCTTCGCGACTTCGATACCGGAGAAAGCCGCCGCGGTCGGATTCGCACCGATTGCATAGAGGCTGCGGCCGAACGCCGTGGACTGCAGCAGCACGGTAAACAGCACCGCGCCGACGATCACGATCACAAAAGGCAACGGAATGAAGGTCGCGCCGACCGTGTCCATGCCGAACGCCGTATAGCCTGCCGGAAAATCCGCGACCGCCTGATCGCCGAGCAATACATAAGCCAGACCGCGAAACAGCGCCAGCGTGCCGATGGTGACCGCGAGCGAAGGCAGATTGAGCTTGACGATCACGAGGCCGTTCAGCAGACCCGCCAGCGCACCGGCAATCAATACCAGCACGATCACGACCGGCATCGGCAGGCCCATGTGCCACAGCACCCCCATCAGCGCACTGGACGCGCCCAACACCGACGCCACCGAAAGATCGATTTCCGCGGCAACGATAATCAGCGTCATGGGCAGCGCCATCAACGCGATCTCGGTCAGATCGGCGAGGATGTTGCTGACATTCGCACCGGTGAGAAACACGGGCGACAACAAGCGCCCGAGCACGAGCGACAGGGCCAGTACGATGACCAGCAACACTTCCCATTGCAACGGCGTTTCGCGTTTGCGCGTGAGCAGCGCGGAATCCGGTTTAGCCATGATCGCGTTTCCTCATCATGCGTTTGGCGACGGAGCGGGCCAGCAAGGTGTCGGCGGTAATCGCGGCGACGATCAGCGCACCCTGGATCGCCTGCTCCCAGAATGGCGAGACGTGCAGCACGACGAGCGCGATGCTGATCACACCCAGCACGAGCGCGCCGAGCGTGGCGCCAAGAATGGTACCCACACCACCAGTGATCGCCACGCTGCCCACCACCGCGGCGGCGACGACCTGCAATTCGATCCCCTTCGCAGTGCTTGCATCGACGGTGCCAAAGCGCGCGAGCCACAATGCGCCCGCGAATCCGGCAATCGCGCCGGACAGCAGAAAACCCGCCATCACGCGACGTTCGACGTTCACGCCGGCAAGCCGCGCCGCCTCCGGATTCGAGCCGATGGCATAGTGTTCGCGTCCGCCGCGAAACTGCTTCAGATAGACAGCCAGACCGGCTAGCACGACGATCGCGATCAGCGCGAGCGTCGGTATGCCGAAGAAAGTGCCGGTAGCGAGACGGGAAAACGCGTCAGGCAAACTGGTCGCGTTGATCTGGCCGCCGTGCACCCACGCATAGTCCGCGCCGCGAAAGATGTAGAGTGTGGAGAGCGTTGCTACCAGCGACGGCACGCGCCCCACGGCAACGAGCAACGCATTGATACTGCCCGCCACCAGACCGATCGCCAGTCCGGCCAGCAACGCGATAACCACCGGCATATGCGGAAACGCAACGTACAGGCTGCCGACCGCATACGCGCTTATGCCGACCGTCGACCCCTCCGACAGATCGATATGCCGCATCAGGATGACCACGGTCATGCCGGCCGTCAGCAAGCTGATGATCGACACGTTGAGGAGCACGTCGCGCAGATTCTGCAGATTCAGAAACTGCGGTTTCGCGAGCCCAGTGCCCACGATTAGCAGAATCAGCACGACGAAGAGCGTCGTTTCGCGGCTCTTCGCAATGCCCGCAATGAAGCCGCCCGGCGCGCTACCGGTGCGCCTGGGGGCTGACGCCTGAACCGGCGCGGGATGGGTCGTCGAATGGCGCATCATGCCGCGTTCCCCAACGGTGGAACCAGTTGGCCGAGCGCAGCGCCCATGATGCGTTCTTCGTCGGCTTCAGCGCGCGCGATATCCGCGCTGATACGTCCCTCGTGCATGACCAGTACGCGATCGGCCATGCCGAGTACTTCCGGCAGTTCGCTCGAAATCATCAGCACGGCCATGCCATCGCGCACCAGTTCCGCCAGCGCGCCATACACCTCGGCCTTGGCGCCGACGTCGATGCCGCGCGTGGGTTCGTCGATGATCAGGACCTTTGGATTAGTGGCGAGCCACTTGCCCAGCACGACCTTCTGCTGATTGCCGCCGGACAGCGTGCCGACCGGCGCATTCGGGTCACCCGCTTTGAGTCGCAAACGCGTGCCCCACTGATTGGCCAGCTGCGTTTCGCTTCGCGTGGAAATCAGCCCATGTTTGACGAGACGTCCGAGCACCGTCATCGAGGCATTGCGCGCGATGCTCAACTCCAGTGCCAGCCCTTGCTGACGACGGTCCTCCGGGACCAGCGCGAGGCCGGCACGCACCGCGGCGGCCGGACTGCCGGCGGCGAGACGTTTGCCGCCAATCGAAATTTCACCCGAATCGAGGGGATCGATGCCGAAGATCGCGCGTGCCACTTCGCTGCGACCCGCACCGACGAGGCCCGCCAGCGCGACGATCTCGCCTGCGCGGACGTCGAAGGAAATGTCCTTGAATACGCCGATGCGCGTGAGTCCACGCACTGACAGTCGCACTTCGCCCGGTGGCCGGTCGGCCTTCGGATAGAACGTTTCCAGATCACGGCCCACCATCTTCGCGACGATGGATTCGGTGGTGAGATCGGCAGTGAGCCCATCGAATACTTTGGCGCCGTCGCGCATGATCGTCACGCGTTGCGTCAATGTGAACACTTCATCCAGCCGGTGCGTGATGAACAGAATCGCCACGTCACGCTCACGCAGCTTGCGCACGATCGCGAAGAGCCGCTCCACTTCGGGCAACGACAAGGCGGCGGTCGGCTCATCCATGATCAGCACGTTCGCGTTCAACGACAACGCCTTCGCAATTTCGATCACCTGCTGGTCGGCAATCGAGAGACCACGCACCAGTTGATCCGCACGCAGATCGACCCCGAGCGAGGCCAGCAAACCATCCACCTCGCGGCGCATGGCGTCGTACTGAATGCGGCCGATCCGGTCGACCGGCTGCCGTCCCATGAAGATGTTCTCCGCGATCGAGAGATCGAAGAACAGCGTCGGCTCCTGATAGATCACCGCGAGGCCCGCGTCGCGCGCTTCGGCAGGCGTCGCAAAGCGGCGCGCCACGCCGTCGACCAGCAGCTCGCCGGTATCCGGCTGATGCACACCCGCGAGAATCTTCACAACCGTCGACTTGCCCGCGCCATTTTCGCCGAGCAATGCATGCACTTCGCCCGGCCACAACGCGAGATCGCCGTCGGATAACGCACGGACCCGGCCGAATGATTTGCTCGCGTGCCGTAGTTCGAGTCTGGGCACAGCGGATGGGGATTGCTGCACTACGTGTCTCCTTCTTTTTTGCTTTCGGGAATGCGTCAGACGCGGCCGGTACGTCAGATTCGATAAAAACGCTCCGCGTTACGACAAAACAGCGCTTCTTTTTCAGCATCGCTCGCGTCGCCGATGATCGACGCGTACGCGTGCCACAAATCCTGGTAAGAGCCGAACAACCGATCGACTGGAAAGTTCGACGCGAACATCGCGCGCTCGATGCCGAACGTATCGATCGTTTCGAGCACATAAGGCCGCAGGCTCTCGACGGTCCACTGATGATCGAACATGGCGAGTCCGCTGATCTTCACCACGACGTTCCTGCAACTCGCGAGTGTCCGCAGACCTTCACGCCACGCGCGATAGCCGGCGACGCTGCTGCGATCCACGAACATGCCCGCATGGTTGACGATAAAAATCGTATCGGCATGCGCGCGCGCCAATGCAGCCGCTTCCTCCATCTGCGACGGATACAGTTGCAGATCGAACGACATGTCATAACGGCGCAGCAAGGCAAAATGTTCGCGCCACTTCGACTCGCGCATGAAATGACGGCCTACGTAATCGAACAACTTGTTCTCGTGCACATTCAGGATCTGCCTGATGCCACGCGTGTTGGCGAACGACGCGTGCGCCTCAAGCAGTTCGGGTGCGTTCGCCGCGGACAGATCCACGGCAGCAACAATCGCATCCGGCATGCCGCGCGACACCGGACGATCCGCAATGGATTGCAACCAGCGGGTTTCCTCGACCGGATCGGCAGGATCGTGATTCGCTTCAACGTGCACCAGTTTCAGCACCTCGATATCGCCCGCCTCGCCAAGCAGATCGTCGAGCAGATAGTCGTGCTTCAGGTCGCGCGCGTCACCCACGAACGACACACCCGGGTTTTCCAGCCACGGATAGCGATGCGTCTTCAGATCCCACAGATGGATATGCGAATCGACAACCTGCATGCGACACCCTCCGGCCATTAGGCAAGCACAGTCAGCTAAGCGAATTCAGATGAAAGACCGGCTCCAGCGGTTGCTGAAACGGCGTATGGTCAGGGGCCGTCTGCATGATGTCGGCCATGTAATCCCACCATTTGCGCGTCACGTCGAGTTGCGGCAGTGCGTTCATGGTGTGATTCGTGCTGCGCGTCAGAACGGCGAAAAGGTAATGCGAGTCTGCGTCAAAGAAGATCCGATAGTCGCGCACGCCGGCGTTGTGCAATGCATCAACCAATTCAGGCCAGATTTGCGCATGACGTCGTTCGTATTCCTCGCGCATGCCGGGGTTGAGCACCATCCGGAAAGCGATTGTTTCCATTGCGGCCTGTCTCCCGTCGTGTCCGGGCGCTTTCCCTGAGAAGCGTAGAAGCGTCTGGTACGACTATAATTCCTGCGTCGATAGCATCTCAATCCGTTGTTGGGATTGGGCGATCCACAAACCGAATCGCACCGGAACCATGAGCCAACACTCAGCTGCCATCGCACTCGTCAATCGGCTCAAGTTCAAGCATCTGGCGCTGCTCGTCGCGCTCGACGACGCGCGCAATCTCCACCAGGCCGCCGAGGCGATCAATGTCGCGCAACCCAGCGCGAGCCGCATGCTTGGCGATATCGAGGAAGCGTTCGGCTTTCTGCTGTTCGAGCGCAACGCACGCGGCATGACGCCCACGCCGCTCGGCGTCGTCACGCTGGCGTATGCGCGGCGCGCACTCGCCGAGTTGACCCGTTTTGCTGAAGACCTCGACGTCAAACGCCGCGGCGGACATGGACAGTTGACCGTCGGCGCGATCATGGGCGCCGCGCCCGATCTGCTGGCCATGGCCGTCGCCGCCCTGAAAACCGAAAGCCCTCTGCTGAACGTGCGCATTCTGGGCGAAACCAGCGACCAGGTCGTGCAATTGCTGCATCGCCGCGAAGTCGATCTGGCGCTTGGACGCCTGACCAGCCCGTTGCAACACAACGATTTCAGTTTCGAGCCGCTCGCCCGCGAAACGTTGCTGCTGGTCGTGCGTTCGGTGCATCCGCTGGCGCAGCGCTCGCGCATCACGTTGCGGGAGCTGATCGACTGGCCGTGGGTGGCGCAACCTGTTACCAGTCCGGCGCGCGTGCTGTTCGAAGAGGAACTCGCGCGCGCGGCTCTTGCGACACCCGTCAACCTGACCGAGTGCGCGTCGATCTTCGCCACGCTGCAATTGCTCGAGAACTACGACGCCGTGGCCATGCTGCCCGAGTCCGTGGTGCGCGATCATGTGCGCGGCAAGCTGCTGGTCGCGCTGCCGCTCGAGATCGGCAAGAGCCTCGCCGGCTTCGGCATTCTCACGCGCAAGGAAGAAGCCCTCGCCGAACCCGCGCTGCGCTTTATCGATTTGCTGCGTGGCTTCTCGCGCAAGCTCGCACGCGACGATTCCACAGCGGCTGCAACTGAGCCTGTGATCGTATCCGCACCGGTTCATTGAAGTCGGCATCGCCCGTTACTGCAAGTTGACGAACAGGCCGCCGTCCACCAGCAGCGCGGCGCCTGTCACATAACGCGCGCGATCGGAAGCAAGGAATACCACGCAATCGGCGACGTCCTCCGGACGGCCCAGTCTGCCCAGCGGAATACGCTTTTCGAAGTAGGCTTTTTTGGCTTCGTCAGCGAGATCTTCCGCGTTCAGGTCGGTCGCGATCGTGCCGGGCATGACCGAATTGCAGCGAATACCGTATGGCCCCAACGCAACCGCGCATGACTGCATCAACGAATGCACACCGGCCTTGGTCGGCGTGTAGTGCGTTTGCATGCCGCCGCCCACCAGCGCGCTGATCGAGCTCGTCGCCACGATCGCGCCACCCGTGCCCTGCGCTTTCATCTGCTGCGCGGCGGCTTGCGTCACGTAGAACGCCCCGTTCAGATTAACCGCTACTGTCGACTCCAATACCTCGGGCGGCATGTCGAGAAAGGCGTGAAACGGGCAGATGCCGGCATTGCTCGCGAGCACGTCGACTTTGCCGAAGGCTTCGACTGTATGGCGAACGAGGTCCTGACCGGTGTCGCGCGCGGCGACGTTGCCTTCGATCGCGATCACGCGCCGCCCCAACGCTTCGATTTCGGCGACGACTTCCGCGACCGCCGAACGGCGCCCATACGATGCGTCGTTATCGCCCCAGTAGTTGATCGCCACGTCCGCACCTTCGGTTGCGCACGCAACTGCTATCGCGCGGCCGATGCCACGCGAGCCGCCGGTAACGATCACGACCTTGTCCTTGAGCAACACGTCATTCTCCTGTTGGCTAGCTCGATACGATGTCTTGCGGGTTGAAATCGAGTCCAACCCACCTTTAACGCACATTCAACGCATTCAGCGTGGATAAGGCCGCACCAGCGCGCACTCCGGATTGAGCCGAACACCGAAGCCCGGCGTGTCGGGCACTTTCATCCGTCCATTCACGGGGACCGGTTCATCGAGCAGCAGCGGCGTGAACATCGGCACGACTTCATCCGCCTTCGGCGCCATCATCAGAAACTCGGCGAACGGCGAGTTGTGCCGTGTGACGACGAAGTGATAGCTATACACCGACGAGCCGTGCGGCACCACCATCACATTGTGGGCATCGGCGAGCGCGGAGATCTTGATGAGTTCGGTGATGCCGCCGCACCAGCCCACATCCGGCTGAATCAGATCGCAGCACTGCATCTCCAGCAGCATGCGAAAACCCCAGCGCGTCGCTTCGTGCTCGCCGGTCGACACCATCATGCCGCGCGGCACGTTACGGCGCAGTTCGGCGTAACCCCAGTAGTCGTCCGGCGGCAGGCACTCTTCGATCCATTTCAGACCGTACTCGTGCGCTGCCTGCGCGAGCCGCGTGGCATACGGTACGTCGAGGCTCATCCAGCAGTCGTACATCAGCCAGAAGTCATCACCGACACGGCTGCGCATCTCGGCTAGCTTCTCCAGATTCTTCTTCAGTCCCGCCTCGCCTTCAGCAGGACCGTGCTGCAACGGCAATTTGCCACCGATGAACCCCATTTCCTTCGCGAGGTCCGGACGCGCGCCAGTCGCGTAGAAGACGAGTTCGTCGCGCACCGGGCCGCCCAACAGTTGGTACACCGGCTCCTTGCGCACTTTCGCAAGCAAATCCCACAACGCGAGATCGACGCCCGAGATCGTATTCAGCACCACGCCTTTGCGGCCGTAGTACAGCGTCGAGAAATACATCTGATCCCACATCTTCTCGATGTCGGTGACGAGCTGACCTTCGAGAAAACGCGCGAGATGTTTTTCAACGATGAACGCGCCGATCTCACCGCCCGTCGTCACCGCAAAACCAACCGTGCCGTCGCTCGCTTCAATCTCGACCACCAAGGTGCCGAGCACATTGATGCCGAACGACTGGCGGCTCTGGCGATACTCGGGATAACGCGCCATCGGCGTGGAAATGTGATCGTCGATCCAGTGTCCGTCGGGTTGATCGTGATAGTCCGCGCCGCCACCGCGGACGATGAAGGCACGCACGTGCCGGATAGTAGGCATGGCCATGAAAAGGGCTCCGTTATAGGTGCGTCGAACGTGCAGCCAGAAAATGCGCCTAGCGGGCGCGGTGCAGTAGGTGTTGGAAAGGCCCGCTCGATTGGACGCCGTCACGACGCAACAGCGTGCCGATCATGAGCGCCGCCAGCAGACTCGACATGCCCAATACGATCAGCCCCGCCGATGTCGACGAAAACGTCCGTTCCGCCGCGGTGCGCAGGCTCGGCGCAATAAATCCACCGAGGCCGCCAAGCGAATTGATCAGCGCGATCCCGCCCGCCGCTGCGGCACCCGTGAGGTAGCGCGTTGGAAACGTCCAGAACAGCGGTTGCGCCGCGATGAAACCGCTAGCCGCACAGCACAGCGCGATCAGGCCGATCGTCGGGTTATGCGCCAGCCCCGAGGCGCCGATGCCGAGCCCCGCGAGCACCAGCAGCGCGACCGCCCAGCGCCGGTGTGCACCCGTGCGATCCGCACGACGCGGCACGTACCATGTCACGGCCAACGCACACAGCCACGGCAGTGCGCCGACGAGGCCCACGCGCAAGCCGACCGTCGTGCCGAGCAAAGCCGCCACCTGCTGCGGCAAATAGAAGATCACGCCGTAGACGCTCATCTGAATCAGCAGATAGATCGCCGAGAGCAGCAGCACACGACGGTCCACCAGCGCCGCGAGAATATGGCGCGGCCCATGTGCCGATGCGGCGAGCGCATCGTCGTCGAGCGCGCTGCGCAAGGTGGTGCGCTCCTGTGCGTCGAGCCACCGGGCGTCTTCCGGGCGGTTGTCGAGATACCAGAACGCCCATACGCCGACCAGCGAGGCCAGCGTCCCCTCGATCAGAAACAGCCACTGCCAGCCGGCCAAACCCATCGCGCCATGCAGTTCGAGCAAAAAACCCGACAACGGACTGCCGAAGATGAACGCCAGCGGCGCACCGAAATAAAACACGCCCACCGCGCGAGCTCGCGCCGCTTGCGGAAACCAATGGGTCAGGTAATAGATCACGCCGGGGAAGAAACCGGCTTCGGCGACGCCGAGCAGAAAACGCAACGAGTAGAAAGCAGTCGGCGTATGCGCAAGACACATTGCCGCGGAGACGAGCCCCCAGGTCACCATGATCCGGCACATCCATGCGCGCGCACCGACCTTATGCAGCAGAAGATTGCTCGGTACTTCGAACAATGCATAACCGACGAAGAACACGCCCGCGCCGAAGGCAAACGCCGCATTGGACAAGCCCGTATCGTGCTGCAACGCTTTCTGTGCGAAGCCGATATTGGCGCGGTCGAGAAACGCCAGCACATACATCAGCAACAGAAACGGCAACAGCCGGCGCATGACCTTGCTGTTGATCGCCTCCAGTGAAGCGGACGAATGCGGATTCATGTCGTCTCCTTCGCAGAGCATGCGGGTCGCGCTCTGCGTTTTTCTACCTTTTGCACTGCTACTGCTACGGCTTGGGCGACGCCAAGACGAATCAGTAAGTGGCGCGACCACCGGACAGGTCGAATACCGAGCCGGTGCTGAACGCGCAGTCTTCGGAAGATAGCCAGAGAATCAGCGACGCCGCCTCTTCCGGCAGCAGGAAGCGGTTCATTGGAATCTTCGAGAGCATGTAGTCGATATGCTGCTGCGACATGGAATCGAAGATCTCCGTTTTGGCCGCCGCGGGCGTGACCGCATTGACGAGGATGTTCTTCGTCGCGAGTTCTTTGCCGAGGGATTTGGTCAAGCCGATGAGCCCGGCTTTGGAGGCACTGTAGTGCGAGGCGTTTGGATTGCCCTCTTTGCCGGCAACGGACGCGATATTAACGATCCGGCCGTAGCCCTGCTTGAGCATCTGCGGCACGACCGCGCGGCAGGTGAGATACGGGCCGATCAGATTCACGTCGATCACGCGGCGCCAGACCTCGGGGTCCAGCTCCCACGTCGCGCCGTTGCCGCCGGTGATACCGGCGCAGTTGATCAGCACGTCGATCGCGCCATGGGCGGCGACCGTTTGCGCCACCGCCTGCACCACTGACGCTTCCTGGGTGAGTTCGACCGTGACGGAGGTGACTTTGCCCAGTTCGCTGAGTTCGCGCTCGCTGCGCGTGAGGCGCTCGGCGTCGATGTCCCATAGCGCGACCGACGCGCCCGAGTTCAGCGCCCGTTGAGCCACTGCGTAGCCAATGCCGCGCGCGCCGCCGGTAATGGCGACAACACGCCCCTCCAGATCGATTCGATTCATCGCTGTGCTCCTGTAGCAGGCCAGAGTGGCCTGCCGTTCAGTTGTTGTATTTCTGCTGTCTGTGCTTTCGTACAGCAAATATACGAGCGGTGCGATGCGCTAACAATCCGTGTATTGGAGGGGCCGATAACAAAAGCGGATCGGTTGACGTGGTGCGCGACGCGTCGGCCAGCTAGTCAGTACACGCCGGACACGCCATCGCTTTCGCGGGCACTTCCTGCTCTCGTCGCCCGAAACTCGCGAGCGCCGCGAGTCCCAGAAGCGCCAAACCGCTGCCGAACAGGAAATCGGCGGAAATGCCGACATGGTCGACCACTACACCGCCAATGAGCGATCCCAGCGCGATGGCAACCTGGATGATGCTGACAAACAGCGCCGAGCCCGCTTCCGGCGAATCCGGCGTGGCGCGCTGAATCCAGATGCTTAAACACAGCGGCAGCGCGCCGAACGAAACACCCCACGCGAGGACGAGCGCTGCGACGCCGATCGGCGATTGCTCCAGCAGCGGCATCGCCAGCAGCGCGAACATGAGCAGAGAAACCATCACACCCAGAGACACTTTCAGATTACGCGTCACCGTCGACGAAACGGCGAAGTTCGAGAAGAAACCAATCATGCCGAAGCCGAGCAGCAGCCACGTAATCGTGGACATCGTGAAACTCGCGTTATGCAACAGGAACGGCGTGATGTACGTGTACGAGGAGAAATGCGCACCGAATACGAGCGCCACCATCAGCATGCTTCTGCGCGGATGCGGGCGGCGCAGCAGCGCAACCAGATCGCGCAGCCGCAATGCGGTTGTCGACGGCAAGGACGGCACGAAAACGAACTGCGCCACGAGCGCGATCGCGACAAGCACGCCGGTTGCCATAAACGAAGCACGCCACGACGCGAAGCTGGCGATGAATGTGCCGAGCGGCACACCGATCACGGTCGCGCAGGTCACGCCGGTCAGGATCGTCGCCATCGCTCTGGCCGAATCTTTCGGCTGCACGAGGCGCCCCGATGCAGCCGTCGCCAGGGTCCAGAATCCGCCCAGAGCCGCACCGAGCAACGCGCGTCCGACCAGCATGAACAGGAAATCAGGCGCGAAGGCGGAAATCAGATTCGACGCCAGCAGCAAGGCCGTGAGCAACAGAAACACACGCCGGCGATCCATCCGTCCGGCCACCAGCATCAAACCAGGCGCCGAGATGGCGGCAATCACGCCCGGCACCGTGACCATCAGCCCCGCGGTGCCAGGCAACACGCCCAGATCCGCCGCAATGCGCGGCAGCAGTCCAACAGGTAAAAACTCCGTGGTCACGAATGCGAACGCACCAAGTGCAACGGCCACGACGGCGAGCCAGGAACGCAGGGACGACGAGACCCCTTCGTCCGGCGAGGCAACGCTCGCCGGCAGATTATCTTCCATCAACATAGTATTGTTTGCGAGTAACTAAACAACGGGTGGGATTGGAGCAGTCACACCGGACTAATCAAATCGCGGACGGCAAATCATGAATAAAAAAGCAGGCGGTATTGGCCTGCTTATGATTGCGATCGGAGAAGACAGCGGGTGAAAACCTGAATGGAACACACCTTAACATCGTATTAAATCGCCCGCTGACCACTCCGTAAAATTGCACTCGGGCGTGTGGGTATTTCGATCAGGGTGCGGTGCGCGGATGGGATTGGAGGCGGTGAGTTCTGCTCCCCCGCCGCCTCCTGAACTGCCGGCCTGCTATTGGCCAAAATAGATCCTGCATTGCGGCCCGGAAGCACACGGCCGCTCCTGTCGGCCTCCAACTTCCGTCGCGCCTGCGGCCACCCCGCCATAGGAGACGTTCTGCACCGGTTGCCCGGCCGGCATCACGGTCCGCACAGTGTCACCAAACGACATGTCGGTGGTGTCCTGCGCTGATTCGTTCGCGTTCTGCATGAGCGCCCGGCCCGACACGGCTTCGCCCTGCTGGCTGTCCAGTGCGCCGGCTGTGCCCGGCGCCAGAAACAGAGCGGCGCTTGCCAACGCCATCAATAAACGTAGTTTCATGTCCAGACTCCTCGAATCCGGCGCAGCAGCTCTCATCCCCTTCAAAAAAAGAATTGATCCGCGAAAAAACGTCGTGTCGCCAAATCGAACTGACGAGCGGGCGAATGCCTATACGGGACTGCTGCGGCGAATCACCGAACTAAACGAGTAAATAGTTGCCAGACCTGAAACCGGCGTCGGGCGTGCACGCGCGGCTTGCCGGAACCGGTCGCCACCAGGCTGGAAACGCAGATTGTTGCTCCGCAGTTTCGTTATAGGTCGGCCACCCAGGATTGCAATCCCGGCGGCGCAGGCGCCCTTGGCGGCACCGGCCGTCGCTCGATCGGCGACATGCAACAACAAAATCAGTCTGGCCGGCGCGTGCGTTACCCGAACAGTGCGTTATGATGCTGGTACAACGTACAAAAATCGGCCCCGCGCGAGACACCGGCGAGAGACGGAGCGTGGACATGAGACCGACTGTTCGCAATCATTGCATTGTCATCACCGTTTTTTCCATTGCGGCCGTAGGGCTTACCCAGCCGTACCTGCCGCGCGGCGGAGCGCTTGAGTATTCACTGATTGGCACAGTCAGCCTTATAGGCGGGCTTATTGGACATATGCTGTACCGCAATGTATGGGGCGACGTTCTTTGACGCTGCCGCTGGAATTTCCTTCGATCAATAACCTTACCGCGAGCGGACCCCATATACGTGGGCTCAATGCTTTCGCGGCTTCCCCTTGCAATCTGTAACTGACAGAACGCCGGACGCTTTAGAAGGACGAATATCTTATGGACGAAAGGAAGCGAGATAGCATGATTGCGTATCTCCGCCACCGCATGGAAGAGTTTGGTATCAAACCAGAAGACCTCGCCGCCGTGCTGGCGGCCGAACCGAAGGGGCAGAAGGCTGAACGCTACCGCAGCGCCACGGGAGATAGCTGGGATGGCCAGGGTGAAATGCCCCAATGGCTTAAACAGGCAATTAGCGCAGGTCAATCAATCGACCACTTCGAATTATCGGCCACGCCGGCACCCGCCCCGCAGCCGAAAAAACAGGTCGATTGGCTAAACGACCCATTCGCGGGAAGTCCGCTTGCGCGCCCGAACAACCGCTAAGCTGCCTGATCGCCAAGCCGCCACAGCAAAGGTATAACCCCGAGGCATAACCCCGTACTGGTTGACGCGCCGGGGCCGTTCACACGTTGCACTGAATGGCCGGACTCGTTGCGTCGCTCACTGACGCGCACGATGCGTCGCTGGTACGAGCCGGCGCCGCCGCGTACTGCGGCAATTCGATAAACGCGCTGACCTGCCGGACGATTTGCCAGAACACCTTTTCGAACGAACGGACGCACTCCGGCTCGAGCATGCCATCGGCAAGCGGATCGGCAAAGATCCAGCTGCACAACGCAGGTTCTCCGGGAAAGCGCGGCGCATGATGCCCGCCGACGCACGCGTCCATGGCAATGACGAGGTCCATCCGTGGCGCCCATTCGCCGGTGAATTCCAGCCAGCTTTTCGGGCAGAGCACGCCGAGGTCCGATATACCGGGCCGCAATTGCGCAATCGCAATGGGATGAACGCGCGTGGCCGGCTCCGGCCCCGCGCTGAACGCTTCGAACCGGTGTCCAGCCAGTTCGCGCAGTAAAGCTTCGGCAATGATGCTGCGTGCTGAATTCTCGCGACAGAGAAACAGCACCTTGTATTTTTTGGTCACGCTCACCCCGAGTTTTTTTATCTCTCTCTGTGCGCAATTCTGCCGGCCTAGTCTTGCGTCCTCGTGACACTACGATGACGTAATTTGTTGCGCCACAAGAATTTGTACCAGGACGGTCAACCCACGGGCGTCGCGCGCTGTATTGCCGACGAAGTGTAGCAGCGTAAAGTCGAATCTTTCATTATGCCGACAACCGCGTCGCCGGCATCTCTTCAAACGGAAGCGCCGCTGTCGCGCTGTTCGGACACGATCCGATTCGCGGCGTCGCTTGCGCCGTCAGACGCCGCCGGTGACGTGTCGAACAGCATCGCCGCAGGCTGCGCGCTGATCGCCTTGACGCCGTTCGCAATGCCCGGCGCTGCGACGTACGGGATAAACGCCGCAATCGCAACAACAAAAATAAAAGTAACCATGGCCGTCGTGCCTCTCGGAATCTGCAACGTGGAGGTCAAGCGAAGCGGGTCTTTCGCAGGGGAAGTAGAGTCAGTAACAAAGAGAGGAGCAGCGAGCACACGTACAACCGGCGCCCGAACGACACTTGTCACGGACGTGTCTTTGATTCTAGAAGCGAATATCTCGACGCCGAAGGCCGCGCTCTATATCAATTCGGCCTACGTCTCGGGTCTAACGGCCAGAACCATCTGTTCAAAACCGCAAGCCGTTCAGGAACTGGAACCAGAGTCCACCCAGTACGCCGGCCGGATGGGCGTCGCTAGCACTTTCTTCGCGCTTGCCTGAGTTGGTGTGCTTATCGGGTGTGCCGCGATCGGCAGCATCGTCGTTCACCGTCGTTGCCTCCGCTTTCGCTGAAACGTCGGGGACGTCCACCGTTTTTTTGGCCGCTTCGGCGGCTGCCGCCGCCTTCTCAGCCTCGCGCCGCGCCGCCTGCAAGGCCGACACGCTGTCGGCGATCTGCGCGGCCCGCTTCGCCTCGCATCGACGTCCTAGCAGCACACCGAACAACACATCGCGATTGTGGCCGTCGTCGGCGAAACGCATGGCAAGCGACACCAACTCGGCATAGGCTGCCTCGTCCGCTGCACGCACCGACGCTTCACGTTCGGCCTGTGCTTTTTGCTGGCGGGCACGCTGCGCTTCCCAGCCGCGCATCTGCTCGGCATAGACCGCGTCATACACCTTGCGCTGCGCGGCGTCGGAGAGAATCGCGTATGCGTCCTTGATTTCCTGGAAGGTAGCGCGCGCAACTTCTTCGGCGCCGCTGTTGCGATCCGGATGCCATTTCATCGCGGCCTTGCGGTAGGCCCGCTTGATTTCTTCGTCCGTGGCGTACGTTTGCACACCAAGCGTGTCATACAGGGTTGCCATTGCTTGTTCGACCTCGCCGTGAATCGCATTGCGGACCATCGTAGCATGCAAAAAACGGCTTTATCGTGAAGCGGCAAGCGCTGGCGCCACTGAAAGTCCAAACGAAAAAAAGGCCCCGCCACTGACGTAGCGAGGCCGAGTCCCATGTCAAGGAGATGTCATGGAGGAGACGACTCGATCATAGCCGCGTGTCATCGCGCCCCCAAACAATGGTTCGCCATATGCTTATCCGGGACGGCCTCAGCTGCATTGCACGGGGCGGCGTATCTGGATCGAAATCGGCTTCGAAGCATCCGCCAGACGACCCGCTGAGCCGCCAATAACCCCGCACGGTTATATCGTTAGAACAAAAAGTCGCTTCGCCCGGCTCGCGGCGGTCATTAAGATGACACTTCAAAGTCCGGTTCGCCCCGGTTCGTCTACGCGCAGCCCCGCGCCAGCGTCCCGTGAGCCGCTACCGAAGGAGCATTTCGTTGACCAGTTTCGATCATCACCGCCGGCCGCTCGTCATCGGCATCGGCGGCACGACACGCGCAGCGTCGTCGACCGAACGCGCGCTCGGCTTTGCGCTGCGTGGCGCGGAAGCCGCGGGCGCGAATACCCGCCTGTTCGGCGGCACCTTCCTGCATAGCCTGCCCCACTACGCTCCGGAAAACCCTCAACGCACCGCCGAACAGCTCGAACTGATCGAGGCCGTGCGCCATGCGGACGCGCTGATCATCGCGACGCCCGGCTATCATGGCGGCGTCTCGGGCCTCGTCAAGAACGCACTCGACACGCTCGAGGAGCTGCGCGCCGATGAACGGCCGTACCTGGATGGCCGTGCGGTCGGCTGTATCGTCACCGCTTATGGCTGGCAGGCCGCCGGCTCGGTGCTGACGTCGCTGCGCTCGATTGTCCACGCGCTGCGCGGCTGGCCGACTCCGTTCGGCGCCGGGATCAACACGCTGGAAACGCGCTTCGACACCGTCGACACCTGCTCCGACGCCAAGGTCGTCGATCAGCTCGCCACGGTCGGCCAGCAGGCCGCGCAATTCGCCCTGGCGTTCAACGCGCATCGCACGCCGACGGCCGCGCCGCTCGGCAATGCAGTCAAGGAAGCGCAACCTGCCCGGTTGCTGCACGCGGTTTAACGCCTTTACGTACGACGTCGGGGACCCACGCTTGCGAGGTCCCCGACGCACCCGTGTTTGCGCTGAACCGGCGGCCATCCCGCTGCCTCGACTACCCATTCGACGCATGGGTGCGCTTGCCTCCTCTCCCCGCCAGCCGCAGCATCCTCCAACGATACTTTTTAGGGCCGGCAAGCCGCGCCATGCGCGTTTGACCGCGCTCGTGTTTCCGCTCGCCCAAACCGTGCGCCACACAACAGACCGCCCGTCCACAACGCCGGATAGTGTGTTCGAACGCTGCGACTATCGTCCGATCCGGTCACTTGAAGACCGTTCCCGAACCTCGCTGATTTGCTTACGACGAAAGATTGGTTCACCCGCTGCGCGGCGCGGCCTACGCTTTATCCTGCCCGCTCACCCACCGGTTGCCCGACGCACAGGGTTGCGTCCCGCGCGCCGGCTCCTTAGCAATACACGCGGGCACACTCACTGCCACGACCATGAATTCAAATATCCGCTACAAGGGCTACGAAGTCGCACCGGCTGCGCAACGGCTGCCCAACGGCCTGTTCGCCGCCAACCTGACCATCGAGAAAACTTCTGCAAGCCAGGGCCAGGCTTACTCGTTCGACGCACTCGATTATTTCTTCGACGAAGAGCACGCGCTCGCCTACGCGTTCCGCTGGGGACGCATGTGGATCGACAGCCGGCAATAACACTGCCGGCAGACTCATCAGATAGCGCCCAGGCGGTCACGCCGGTTTCGCGTGCAGAACCAGAGAAGGCCGTCCAGCCCACGAGTCGGCAAACGCGGACCACCTTGCGCCACCCGGCGTCGATTTTTAAGCGGCTGTGCCAGAATAGGCGACACCTCAGTTAAAGGAGACGCCTGCGATGACATGGACCGTCGATCAACAGTTGGCCCTAACCGCAACCGAAGCGGTCGCCGCGATCCAGTCCGGGCGCCTCAAAGCCGCCGACTATATGGCCACGCTGCTGGCGCGCGCGGCGTCGCTCTCGAGCCTCAATGCCCTCACCACGCTCGACCTCGACGGCGCGCTGGCCGCCGCGCAGCGCATCGATGCATTGCCGCCCGAAGCAAAAGCGCAATTGCCGCTCGCCGGTTTGCCCATCGTCGTGAAGGACAACATCAACACGGCCGGTTTGCAGACCTCGGCGGGCACGCCCGCTTTGGAGGGCTTCGTGCCGAAGACGAACGCGCCTTCGGTACAACGGCTTCTCGATGCCGGCGCGATCATCCTCGGCAAAGCCAACATGCACGAACTCGCGTTCGGCATCACCAGCACAAACTTCGCCACGCATGCCGGACCGGTGCGCAATCCGTACGACCCCACACTGATTCCCGGCGGCTCGTCGGGCGGCACCGCCGCCGCGATCGCCGCGCGCATCGTGCCCGCGGGTCTGGGCACCGACACCGGCGGCTCGACTCGCATTCCGGCTGCGTTGACCGGCATCGCGGGGTTCCGTCCGTCGGTCGGTAACGGCGGTGCCGAACGGCGCTATCACGACCCGGATGCCGTCGTGCCGATCAGCCATACGCGCGATACGGTGGGGCCGATGGCGCGCACGGTTGCCGATATCGCTTTGCTCGACGGCGTGATCACCGGAACGGGAGCGTTGCCCGCGTTCACGCTGAACGGCTTGCGCATCGGTCTGCCCGAGCCCCTCTGGGAAGGGCTCGAAAAGCAGGTGGAAGACGTCGCGCGCGCCGCCGTGCGCCGCCTCGAAGCAGCGGGCGTCACCTTCGTGCCGGTAGCGATGACCGAACTGGAGACATTGAACGGTCACGTCGGCGGACCGATCGCGATCCACGAGCCGCGCGAGGATGTGCTCGCCTGGCTCGTCGCCAACAATGCACCGGTAAAGACAGTCTCCGAAATGGCAGCCCGCATCGCGAGCCCGGACGTGCGCGCGATCTACGACGGCGTGCTCGCCGACGTACTCGGCGCTCAATACGACGCAGCACTGAAGCAATGGCGGCCGCGCTTGCAGCAGTATGTCGCCGCGACTTTCGCGGACGAGCGTCTCGATGCGCTGCTGTTCCCGACCACGCGCCTCGCCGCGGTGCCGATCGACGACCTGAACGGCTCGTCGACGGTATCGATCGATGGCGCCGCGCCGCTCGATACGATGGACGCGTTCCTGCGCAATACCGACCCGGCCAGCACGTCCGGCATTCCGGGCTTGTCACTGGCGGCGGGGATGACTTCCGGCGGCCTGCCGGTCGGCCTGGAACTGGATGGCCCGCTCGGCGAAGACCGGCGGCTGCTGGCGATCGGCGTCGCCTTCGAGCAATTGCTCGGCGTGCTGCCGGCACCGGTGCTCTAACGGCTTTGAAAATGCCGCTGAAGGTGCCATTGAAGGTGCCATTGAAGATGTCGCTGAACACTCCGGTCAAAAAAAGCCGATCCGCATGCCGATGACAGTGCCCAAACCCGCCCGCCTTCGCCAAACTATTCTGCGCACCGCCACCGCATTGGCGGTCGCCCTCACCGCCGCCTCCTGCGCGCGCCTTGCCGCAGTCGATTCGAACGCGCTGTGGAAAATCGTCGATCTGCGCTGCGTGCCGTCGCAACAGTCCACCGGCACGCCGGGCCAATGCACGGTCGTCGATCTCGACAAGCGCTATGTGATCCTGAAGGACATCGTCGGCCGCTCACAGCATCTGCTGATTCCGACCGACCGCGTCACCGGCATAGAAAGTCCGTTCGTGCTGACGCCGAATGCACCGGACTACTGGTACGATGCGTGGGTGTCGCGGCTGTATGTCGAGAAGTCCGTCAAGCGATCCTTGCCCGACAACCAACTCGGCCTCGAGATCAACTCGCCATTCCGCCGCACGCAAAACCAGCTGCATATCCATATCGATTGCATGCACGGCAAGGTGAACGACGCCTTGGCGCGTCACGCGAAGGACACGCCTGGCGAGTGGCGCTGGGATACGCTCGGCGGCCAGCGCTACCGGATCATGCGCGTCACCTCGCTCACTCAGGCGAGCAATCCGTTTCGCATCGTCGCACGTGATAACAGAGACGCTGCGGCGATGGCCATGCAAACCATTCTCGTGACCGGTGCGGGGCCGTCGGCGGAGAAAGACGGCTGGCTCGTCGTGAATAGCAGCCTCGATGTTGATAACGGCAGCGGCTCGGCGGAAGGCTTGCTCGATCACGCGTGCCGCGTGGCGGACGATAAATAAGCGTCCTTTACCAATTGCCCGGGCAGGATCCGCGAGGACCTTGCAAGGCGTTCTGCGCGCCGGGTGACAGCGGCCTGGCACTGCGTAACGGCTGGCGATATGGCCCCCCGCTTTTGCACATATGCGCAGATGCATTGCTGAACAAAATGGTTCTAGTCGTGTGAATTGGTCCGTAGGATCGGTCTAAACCTGCATTCCGACCGATCCAGCCGATGGCGATTTACCTCGACGACACGCAACGCAAAGCACTCGCCCGACAGGCTGCAAGCTGGACATGGCGCACGCAATGGCCGACGTGGCTGCTGATCGCCACAATCTACGGTGGATGGTTCGGTGTGGCGACGCATGCGCGCGTGCTTGGCCTGCCGCTGACCATTGCGCTGCTGGCGTTACTGAGCGCGTGGTACATGTCTCTGCAACACGAGTTGCTGCACGGCCATCCGACGCGTTCGCCGCTCTTCAACGCACTATTAGGATTCGCGCCGCTCGCGGTCTGGTTTCCGTACAGCGTCTATCGTGATTCGCATCTTCAGCATCACGACGATCCACATCTCACGCTTCCAGAGCGCGATCCCGAAAGCTACTTCATCAGTCAGCGCGTGTGGCAACGTGCGGGTCTGGCGATTCGCGCGCTGCTGACCTTCCGCAATACGTTTATCGGCCGCCTGCTAGTCGGGCCGGCTTTTGCCATTGCGGCAACGGGTGTCGATGAACTCCGCAGTATCAAACGCGGCGATTGGCGCCATGTGCCGATGTGGCTCGCGCATCTGGCCGCGTTAGTCGCGCTGACGGTGTGGCTTCAACGCGTCTGCGGAATTCCTGCCTGGGCCTTTATCGTCGGCGCAGGTTATGGGTCGTTGTCGTTGGGTTCGATCCGCTCGTTTCAGGAACATCGCGCGGCACATGCTCACACGCATCGCACCGTCATCAATGAGGCGGGGTGGTTCTGGCGGCTGCTGTTCCTGAACAACAACTACCATCTGGTTCATCATGACTTGCCGCATGTGCCGTGGTTCGCAATCCGGAAGGTCTACGAAACATCCCGCCAGCAGTACGTAGAACGCTCTGGAGGCTTTCTGGTAAATGGCTATAGCGAATGGTTGAGGCTTTACGCGTTCGCTTCGGTTGCGCCTCCGGTTTATGGGGATCTATCCGGTTTGATCCAAAGTAATCCGCGCGCTTCCGACAGTTTTGCGGGTAAATTGCGGGCAAAATTCATGGTAGTTGTCCGCCGAGGAGAGCTCCGCAAAGCTAACCTACCCGCTACTGCTGAACGCCAAAGCGCAAGACAAGCCCTATAAGATCCGTGACCGCGACTCCATGTATCCGCGGGTGTCGGTCTCGGGTTCGAAGGCCTTGACGCGATATTCAGGCGGGCGATTAGCAGGAGGCGGGCCGATGCAAATCCTGATCTGACCATCTACGCCGGCGGCATCAACACTGATGCACGCCGGGACAGATGGTCGCTCTGGTATCGAATATTCGTTTGTGCCGGCGGATGAACGGCATCATCGCATCCAGCCATGACGCGTAACCCTAACTGACTGTAGCCATCACATCGGCCCGCGCCTTATGCAATTTTTTGTAGCTGTCGATCAGGCGGTGGTGCCTATCGAGACCCTCCAGTTTCATACTCGTTGGCGTGAGCCCGAAGAAGCGCACGCTGCCGTCCACTGTCCCCATTACCGCGTCCATCCGAGCGTTGCCAAACATCCGACGGAAGTTGACCACGTAGTCGTCCAGTTCCAGGTCGTCATCGAGCAGCACCTCCAGCACCACATTCAAGGCCTGGTAAAACAATCCGCGCTCGACCGTGTTGTCGTTGTACTGCAGGAAGGCTCCCGCCAGCTCTTGCGCCTCCTCAAACTGCTGCAAGGCGAGATGAATCAGCAGCTTCAACTCGAGAACTGTTAGCTGCCCCCAGTCCGTATTCTCGTCAAATTCGATGCCGATCAAAGTGGCAATATCGGAGTGCTCGTCCAGTTCACTGTTATCCAACCGTTCAAGCAGTGCTGCAAGGCCGGCATCGTCCAGGCGATGCAAGTTCAAAATATCGGCGCGGAACAACAGCGCCTTGTTTGTGTTATCCCAGATCAAATCCTCTACCGGGTAAACTTCCGAATAATCGGGCACTAGAATCCGGCAGGCTACGGCGCCCAGTTGGTCATACACCGCCGTGTAAACCTCTTTGCCCATGTCTTCGAGAATCCCGAACAAGGTTGCGGCTTCATCGGCATTGGAGTTTTCGCCCTGGCCAGAAAAATCCCACTCAACAAACTCGAAATTCGCTTTGGCGCTGAAAAAGCGCCACGACACCACACCGCTGGAATCAATGAAGTGCTCAACAAAGTTATTCGGTTCAGTCACCGCGTTACTGACAAAGGTAGGCTGAGGTAAATCGTTCAGGCCTTCAAAACTGCGCCCCTGTAGCAATTCCGTCAGGCTCCTTTCCAGCGCCACCTCGAAGCTTGGGTGTGCGCCGAACGAGGCAAAGACACCGCCTGTCCGCGGGTTCATCAATGTGACGCACATCACCGGGTAGGTCCCACCCAGCGACGCATCCTTTATCAGCACCGGAAAGCCCTGCTCTTCCAATCCCTGAATCCCGGCCAGAATGCCTGGGTATTTCGCCAGCACTTCGTGCGGTACATCGGGCAATGCGATTTCACCTTCCAGAATTTCACGCTTTACCGCCCGTTCGAAAATTTCGGACAGACATTGCACCTGTGCTTCGGCCAGCGTATTACCGGCACTCATGCCATTGCTGACGAACAGGTTTTCGATCAGGTTGGACGGAAAATACACCACTTCGCCGTCCGACTGCCGCACAAATGGCAGCGAACAGATACCGCGCTGCACATTGCCGGAGTTGGTGTCGATCAGATGCGAGCCACGCAACTCGCCATCGGGATTATAAATTTCCAGGCAGTACGCATCCAGAATGTCAGCCGGCAGCGCATCCTTAGGGCCAGGCTTGAACCAGCGCTCGTTCGGGTAATGTACAAACTCCGCATTGGCGATGTCTTCGCCCCAAAACGCACCGCCATAGAAATGGTTGCAATTCAGTCGCTCGATAAACTCTCCCAACGCTGACGCCAACGCGCTTTCTTTGGTCGCTCCCTTGCCATTGGTAAAACACATCGGCGAGTGCGCATCGCGGATATGAAGCGACCACACATTGGGAACGATATTGCGCCACGAAGCGATCTCAATCTTCATGCCCAAGCCCGCCAGAACGCCCGACATATTGGCGATGGTTTGCTCCAACGGCAAATCTTTACCCGCAATATAGGTGCTGGCATCGGAAGCCGGCTTCAATGTCAGCAACGACTGAGCATCGGCACCCAGGTTCTCTACCTCTTCAATGACAAACTCGGGCCCGGCTTGCACCACTTTTTTCACCGTACAACGGTCGATGAAGCGCAAAATACCTCGGCGGTCTGCTTCCGAGATATCCGACGGCAACTCAACCTGAATCTTGAAAATCTGTTGGTACCGGTTTTCCGGATCAACGATATTATTCTGCGACAGGCGGATATTTTCGGTAGGAATATTGCGATTTACACAGTACAACTTCACAAAGTAAGCTGCACACAAAGCCGATGAGGCCAGAAAATAATCGAAGGGACCAGGCGCCGAGCCATCGCCCTTATAACGAATAGGCTGGTCGGCCACTACCGTGAAGTCATCGAACCTGGCTTCAAGACGTAGCTTATCGAGAAAGTTGACTTTAATTTCCATGGGGAAATTCCAAAAAATGGTGCTCAAAACAAAATATAAAGCCCTGTAAAAAAACAGGGCTTTAATAACCAATCAACTAGCGAATGATGTTTCCTGGCGGGAATTCTACTCCCACTCGATCGTCAATCGGTGACCGGGGTCCCTGTGGAGACGGCCTCTTCGCCCGGTCGGATAGCGACAATGCCGTCAGCGGTACCGAAAAATCCAGTCGGCAGTTATCAGTTTTGGACAGGCCGCATCGGGGAGCTCGCGCGATTCACGAAGCGTGATCAGGGCATGCTAGCACGCGTTTGGCTGAGTTCGCCCGATTGCGGGCCGTCGACCCGGCGCACGCTTCAGGTCGGCGTCCAGGATGCAACGCCCACTCGTCGACTCGCATTGGGAGACTGGAGTTCTTGAGGTGTTATGCGCGCAACTGCCACTGCCAGCTCGACATGTAAGGGGGCATTCGTGTCCCCCGAGGGTTATCCGGCGCAGCACGAGAGCTGCGTCACGTCCTTCGAGAAGGTCTGGGCGGCGAGTTTGAGCCCCTCGACCATCGTCAAGTACGGGAACAGCTGGTCGGCGAGGTCCTGCACGGTCATCTTTGCGTGGATCGCAATCGCGGCGGTCTGGATGATTTCGCCTGCGTCGGGCGCCACCGCCTGCACGCCGATTAGCCGCCCGCTGCCTGCCTCGGCTACCAGCTTGATGAAGCCGCGCGTGTCGAAGTTCACCAGCGCGCGCGGGACGTTATCGAGCGTCAGTGCGCGGCTGTCGGTCTTGATGCCCGCCTTGTGCGCCTGTGCCTCGCTGTAGCCGACCGTTGCGACCTGCGGCTCGGTGAAAACGACCGCCGGCATCGTCTCGAGATTAAGCCGTGCATCTCCCCCGGTCATGTTGATCGCCGCGCGCGTACCGGCGGCCGCCGCAACGTAGACGAACTGCGGCTGGTTGGTACAGTCGCCGACCGCATAGATATCCGCTGCGCTCGTGCGCATTCCCGTGTCGATCACGATGGCGCCGCGCTCGTCGAGCTGCACGCCGGCGCCGGCCAGGTTCAGACTGCCGGTGTTGGGCGAGCGGCCAGTTGCCACCAGCAGCCGGTCGGCCCGCACCTCGCCGTAGTTCGTGGTGAGGACGAACTCGCCATCAGCGTGCGACACCTGGCTCGCCTGAGTCTGCGTCAATACCTCGATGCCCTCGGCGCGAAAGGCCGCCGTCACGGCTTCGCCAATCGCCGGGTCCTCCTGGTAGAACAGTGTGTGACGGGCCAGGACGGTGACATGACTGCCCAGCCGTGCAAATGCCTGGGCCAATTCCAGCGCGACCACCGACGAGCCGACCACAGCGAGCCGTTCGGGAATGACATCGCTCGCCAGTGCTTCGGTCGAGGTCCAGTACGGCGTCTCCTTCAGGCCCGGTATGGGTGGCACTGCGGCCGTTGCCCCCGTGGCAATCAGGCAGCGATCGAACGACACCGTACGTTCGCCGCCGCCGGCGCTCAGCGTCACGGCAAGCGTATGGCTTCCCGTGAAGCGCGCCTCACCTTGCAGGACGTTGATGTTCGGGCTCGTATCGAGAATGTTTTCGTATTTGGCGTGGCGCAGCTCGTCCACGCGCGCCTGCTGCTGGGCGAGCAGGCGCCGCCGGTCAATGGCCGGTACCGTCGCCGTGATGCCCACGTCGAACGGACTCGTCTGCCGCAGATGCGCGATATGAGCTGCACGGATCATGATCTTGGAGGGCACGCATCCGACGTTCACGCACGTGCCGCCAATGGTGCCGCGCTCGATCAGTGTCACCTGCGCGCCGTTTTCGGCGGCCTTCAGCGCAGCCGCCATGGCAGCGCCACCACTGCCGATGACGGCGATCCGCAGCGTGCCGGTGCGGTACGGCGCCACTGCGATGGCGGGAAAGCAGCTCGCAGAGCCCATCGCCGACGCGATGCTGCCGAGCAAACCAGCCTTATCGGCCGCGCGCGCGACGCTCGACATCGCAGGACCTCTCTCTGTGGTTTCAGGGTTTGACCGACGACGGATAGCCCGCGTCCGCGGTGGCCCTGGTCAGCGCCTGGACGTTGGTCTTGCCGTCGTCAAACGTCACGATGGCTTCCCTCTGTTCGAACCGGACATCCGATTTTTCGACGCCCGTAACTTTGGAAAGCGCGTGTTTGACCGTGATCGGGCAGGCGGCGCACGTCATGCCGGGCACAGACAGCGTGACCGTCCGGGTCGCGGCCCAGACCGGAACCGTGAGGGCGGTGAGCGCGAGCGCAGCAAGCAGCTTTTTCATGATGAACTCCAGGTTCAGTAGAACAGGGGCAGTACGTAGGGGAAACCGAGCGCGATCAGTACCAGCGCGACCACGATCCAGAAGATGAGCTTGTACGCGGCGCGCACCTGCGGAATCGCGCACACCTCGCCGGGCCTGCACGCCGCAGCGGGTCGGAAGATGTGTCGTCTGGCGAAGAACAAAGCCACCAGCGCCGCGCCGATGAAAACCGGCCTGTAGGGTTCGAGCAAAGTCAGATTGCCGATCCATGCGCCGCTGACACCCAGCGCGACAAGCACCAGTGGCCCGAGGCAGCAGGTCGACGCCAGGATCGCGGCCAGTCCGCCGGCAGCGAGCGCGCCGCGCCCTTTCCGTGAATCCGCCATACGCTTGCCCTTCCGCACTTCCGATGAGTAGCGTAACGTTACTTCCGTACCTATGTACGGAGTCAAGCGGTATGGAAAACGGTAGCGAAAGTTTGACCATCGGCGCCTTCGCGAAGGCCGCCGGCGTCAATGTGGAGACAATCCGGTTCTACCAGCGCAAGGGATTGCTGCTGGAACCGGATAAGCCATATGGCGGCATTCGCCGCTATGGCGAAGGCGATGTGACGAGGGTTCGGTTCGTCAAGTCCGCCCAGCGGTTGGGCTTCAGCCTCGACGAAATAGCGGACCTCCTGAAACTGGAAGACGGAACGCACTGCGACGAAGCGAGTGGTCTCGCCGAACACAAGCTCAGGGACATACAGGACAAGCTCACCGATCTCCGGCGCATGGAGGCGGTGCTCACCCAACTCGTGTGCGCGTGCCATTCGCGCAAGGGCAACGTGTCATGTCCACTGATTGCGTCGCTGCAGCAAGGGGAAGAGCTACGGGACACCGTGTCCCGGTAAGAGCCAGTGGCCTTGGCGAAAAGGTCCGCTTCTTAACGGCACTCCGCCTGGAGCGGGAAGCACTGCAAGCGGTCGCGAAAGCAGATCTGCTCGTCATGGTGATTTGCCCAATGGCGGTGGTGCGACGTTCCTGCGAAGCATGCACATTGCATGAGGCAGCACGCGGCCAGTACGGGACGGTCAACAAGACTTGTCATTTGCGAACCGATGCCGCCTGTTCAAACACTCTGCGTCTGAGAGTAACCAGCGGCGTTCGGATCGTATGTGTTTGCGGAAATGCCCCGCTCCTGATGCATGGCAACGGCCTCGGCAAGCCTCCTACCGACCTGGTCAGCGCCCCTGATGCCCGGCAAACGCCTCACGGGACGAGTTGCATCGTTGGTCGTTAGAATGATCGTGCCGACGCCGAACAGGCGCTGCCACCATGGGTGGATCGACGTGACGCACTGAATCCGGGAAATCTCGAGAATTGATACACGGCGATGCAGAATTCCTTGCGTCCAGGTAATCCGCGCGGTATCGATGACGATTCGGGTGAACGCGGTCTTGGCGAACGGCAACCCCACACCGATCAAAACCGCACCCGCTTGTGCAAGCAGCACATGCCACTGAAGCGGGAAAGAGTTAGACGCGAAGACATGTATAGCGCCAATCATTGCCATGACAGCGCTCCCCTTCAGGATCGCTGCAAGGTTGCATGCCTGCGACGGAGCGCCACTGAAAATTACCTGATTGGCCATCGCACATGTCCCTTTTTTTGACCCACGGACCATTTGTCCGTCGAAAAAGGCAGCGCTGCCTGATTCGGTTGCGCGTCAGCGAATTGAGTGGCCGGCGGCAATGCAGCGATTCTCGCGCCATGCAGACATACGCGCCGGCTTGGTAGCACCTGTTTCAAACATCCGGTGGCGACGCATCGGCTGTTGAAACGAACATAGTTGAGTCGCACGCCACTGTCTTGAAGTCGCAGCGCGACTTGATACCTATGGTGCGCCAGTATAGCCTTTACGACGAATATCGTCCGCGAAGTACGCACCGAGCGGTGAGTGCTGCAGACAGGGCCTGACGATGATGCGGGCGTGCAGGTCGCGCCCGATCATGATTTCCCGACGCGTCGACTTCAAGCAGTTGAACTTGCATTAAGGGAAGCTCACGCAGAGTTGGGTTTATGGCGAATAGATGCAACGGTTAACGGGCGCAACCAGCAGCGCCCCCGTGTTGCTTTAGTGCCCGGCGCTCTGACCGCCATCGACGTGCAGAATTTCGCCCGTCACGAACGGCGCCGCATCCAGATACAGGATCGCGTTGACGATATCGCTCATCTCGCCCATGTGGCCCATCGGGTGGAGTGCGCCGAGTGCCCCGTGCGTTTCGGGGGCGTGCATCGGCGACTTGATGATGCCGGGGGCAACCGCGTTCGCTCGGATGCCGCGCTTCGCATATTCGATTGCGAGTGACTTCGTGGCTGCGTTCAGACCGCCCTTCGTCAGCGATGCCAGCACCGACGGCACACCGTCGATGGCGTGGTCGGCCAGGGTCGTCGTGATGCTGACCACGTGGCCGCTGTTGTTCTTCTCCATTTCGGCGATCGCCAACTGCGTGATGTAGAAGAAACCGTTCAGATTCACGCCCGTCACCGCAGCGTAGTCTTCAGACGTATAACCGGTGAACGGCTTGGCGATGAAGACACCGGCGTTGTTGACCAGCGTGTCGATGCGGCCGAAGCGTGCCACGCCCTCGGCAATTACGCGACGCGCCGTCGCCGGATCAGCGATGTCCCCTGCCACCGTCACGATGTTGGGATCTTCGGACGGCTTGATGCTGCGTGCCGTTGCGACGATGCGGTAGTCAAGCTTGCGGAATGCCTTGACGGTCTCGGCACCAATGCCTTGCGATGCGCCAGTAACAACTACGACCTTTTGCGACGTGCTCATGGAATACCTCGAAAATTGGATTGGGCTTTCTTGCCCACCGGGCCGGTGGCTCCGATAGGTGCCTAATCTAGGTGTATTCACGCGCTGAGCAAACACCCGCCATGGACAAACTATCTTGCGTGAGCGGAACAAATCGGATCGAGGTTCGAGGATTCATGGCATGGCCACGGCGGCTCAGGCCCCGCGCAACTCACGCACGCCCTTACCTATCCGCCGTCGCAGCAACGTTCGCAATGTGTGGCCGTCCGCATAACCAACCTGCTCAGCAATGCGATCAACCGTGAGCTTGGTCGTCTTGAGCAGATGAACGGCACGCTCCACCCGAAGATCCTGAATGTACTCGACGGGCGTTTTACCGAGCACCCCATTCAGACGTCGCGTCAACGTCCGCGTGGTGGTCGCCAATGCACCTGCGACAACGTCGAGCGAGATTGTCGTGTCGAGGTGTTCACGTACCCAACGGTCAAAACGCTCGACGAGCGGGTCCGAATGGGAAAGGTGATCGGAGATCGCGTAGGCAGACTGCGACAACCGCGAATCGAATACGAGGTACCTGGCGACGAGCGCCGCAAGCTCAGGGCTGTAATTGCGGATCAACCAGAGTGCAAGGTCGACATGGCTCAAGGCCGCCCCTGCTGTTAGCGCGCTGCCGCTCGGAACGACGATGCGATGCGCGTCCAGGTGGACCTTCGGGTAGCGCTGCCGGAATAGTGGCGAAAGCCACCAGGTGGTCGTAGCTTCGCCGCCGTCGAGCAAGCCGCTTTCAGCCAGCACGAACGTCCCCGTACAGGCAGCTGCAACGCGGGCCCCGCCAGCACGCCACGAACGCAAAGCACCAAACGCATCGACCACATCGTTCCGGCCGAGCACAGGCACAAGGTCCTCGCCCGTCATGCGGTTGAGCCCCGGTAAGACAACCCAGTCCGGCGCAGGGGCGTCGGCCATATTGTGAACGGGCACCTGCATCCCGAGCGCGGTATGCACCTCGGCCCGCATCCCCACGACGGTGATGTCAAAGCGCGTTGTGGCCATCCCCATCGTGCCCGCAAGGCCGTTGGCCATCGTCAGGCTGTCGAGCACCGTGGTGAGACCCGTATCGAACACCCCCTCGAGCGCGAGGACAAAAATTCGCATGGCAGGATTGATACCAATATTGTCGATTTAGACAGTATTCCCCAGCGCACTCCGTGTGTACAGTGTCGTTCACCGCATGAATTCATCACGCGGAAAACGGAGAACAGAGATGATCAGGACCGCGTTATTTGTCCGACTTGAAGCCAAACCGGGAAAGGAGCAGGAGGTAGCAGACTTCCTCGCAGCCGGTCTTGAAATGGCAGGCCAGGAAGCGACTACGCCGATCTGGTTCGCCCTCAAGCTATCGCCGACCACATTCGGCATCTTCGACGCCTTTGCCAATGAAGAGGATCGCCAGGCACATCTGCACGGTCCTATTGCCCAGGCCCTGATGGCGCACGCCGACGAGTTACTGGCAAGCACTCCGTCGATCGAGTCGATCGACGTGCTGGGCATGAAGAATCAGCCGGCGTGAGTCGTTGCGCCTCGGCAGCGCACAAATCCCGCCGCACAAGATGGTTGCTGCCGCTGGGGTGGCGTACGCTTCTCCGATTTCATGAAGCGTGCGGGCATGGACACGACGGCGAGGTACGTGTCACTGCATTGCGCGGACAACTATTGGACCAGCATCGACATGCCAACGGCGTTGCATGCGCACCCTGAGCGGCGCCGGCTCGCCGGTTGCATCGCGCTGTGCCCGCCCCTATCAGCCCTCGCCGCCAGGTAGCGCGGCATTGATTACCAATGAGAGCGTGCCCACCAGAATGAGGCTCGATGCCCAGACTGCGTCCAGATTGAACCAGCTCCGCGACACGAACTTCAGCCCCAGATAGCGATAGACCAACCAGGCCAGCAGCCCACCGACTGCGATCATGGCGATGGCATGGACGCCGGAGACAAGCAGCGCCATGCCCAGATTGGCGTCGATCAGGGTCCGCGCGGCCTGATGCCCCCGATCCATGTCGTAGGACCGGCACAGGCCGAGGTAGATCGGCACAAGCATCAGTCCAGCGCCGTGCGCGATGGCAACGGCGAAGGACCAGAGCGCAAGCCGCGACGGCGGGATACGTGCGAGTACACGCGGATGGCGCCGCCAGATCAGAAGGCAGACGCCAAAGCCGATAACCAGCACACTCGCGCCGATCTGGATCTCGCGCCGCCAGGCGAGCAGGATCGCAAGCATGGCGAAGGGCACGATCACCACGAACATGGCCAGCACGTGCCCCGCCGCGAGATACAGGAGCGCGGAGAACAGCGCCCGTGCACGTTTGTCCATCAGCCCGCTCGAAACAGCGAGCGGCCATCCCATCGCCGGGTTGAGCCCGTGATAGAGGCCACTCGCCACGACGGCTAACCAAAGCCCGGTCTGCGGCCAGCCACCCCCAATCAAGTCCCCACCGACGGGTAGCAAAACGAATCGGTCGAGCAGTCGCCGCCTTCGAGCCGGATCTGATGAGCCCGGTATCCGTCGGGAAAGGCTACCCAGTAGTCTTCGGCCAGCGCAAGGCCGCCGCCAGGTTCCGCCCGGGCCATGACCTGTGCCGCCGGCACACCGTCCGGGTAGAACTGGTTGTCCCACGTCGAGTAGAGCGAGTTGGTCCAGTAGACGCGCTTCCCGTCACGACTGATCTCGACCATCTGCGGACCACCCGCGAAGGTTTGACCGTTCGGATGGGGCGTGCGCCGTACGATCCCGCCGATGTGGACCGATCCCGTGAGCTTCGGCTTACGGGGTTCCGTCACATCGTACTGGCGCATTTCGCCGGTTCCCCAACAGGCGACGTACAGGAATTTGTCATCGATGGAGAGATCGATATCGGTGACGAGCGGCGGCACCGCGCCGAATCCCTGAAGCAAGGGCGGAAGCAATTCTGGGGCCGCGGGCTCGGGCGGAATCGTCGCGGTCTTCTCGATGTGAAACTTTCCACCCTCGCGCCACCAGGTCCAGATCGATCCTTCAAGGTTCGTCGTATCCACCACCACACCGATGAAGCCGTATTCTCGGCCAGGATCGTGCGCAGGCCGCACTTCGAGCGCCATCTGATGGTTGGCGCCGAGGTCGATCGTCTGCACGTTGCGCCTCGCCCGCAAATCCCAGAAGTGGATGTGGTGCCCGTACTTGTTCGACAGAAGATCTTCGGGGACGATCCCATTCTCGAATTGCGGCGGCAACGCCCACTCGCTCGACACCATGTAGTCGCGCGGCAGGTTCCACCAGAAATCGTAGTGTTTTTCCTGCGGCCCACGGTCGATTTCCCAGCGGCCCAGGACCTCGAACGTCTCGCAGTCCATGATGAAGATCCCTGGGGGCCGTCTGTGCCATCCTTCCCAGCGCCGCCGAGCGTGCTGACGTAGATGCCTTCAGGCCCGCAATGAACCGTGTGGGGACGCGAGTAGCCCGTCTTGCGGAAGATTTCCTCAGGTTCGATGATCTTGTGGATTTTCGCCTGAGTCGGATGGGGCTTGGTATCCACGATGTAGATGCGCGAGGACCGCATCCCCGGAATGATCAGATAACGCCGTTCGAGGAAGGCGTGGCCGGTCAGCGGCGACAGTGACGACGAGCAGGCATTCCATCCAAAGTGGTGAAATTCGTCGCCCTTGTTCGGCACCGGCACCGTGTGAACCACCTGGCTGTAGGTTGGCGATCCGGGCTTCACGTCGACGACGGCGAGCGCATCGGGCTGCGAGAAATCGGGGCTGAGCAGCAGCGTGTAAGCGAAGTCTTCCGCTGGCGCATCCATGGCGAGTTTCGGCGATGCGTGGAACGTAGGATCTGGGCGCATTCCCATGACGGGTCCTCCTGTCGATCTGGTTCGGGGCCGGTAGCGGCGAGAGCGACCGGTTGTTTCGCCAACTTCAGCGCGCTTCGCAATTCGTCATACTAAAGCGCGTTGCTGCACCCTCATTGTCGCGACATTGGACCGTTAGTGCTGCACGCCCCAACGCCGAACGGTCACGCGCTCGAGCGTATCGAACACCAGATGCTCGACCAGCAGGCCAATCACGATGACCGCAGCCAGCCCGGCGAAAACGCGATCCGTATACAACTCGTTGCGATTCTGAAAGATATACCACCCAAGCCCACCGCTGCCAGAACTCGCACCGAATACAAGTTCGGCGGCGATCAGCGTGCGCCACGCAAAGGCCCAGCCAACGCGCAAGCCGGCAAGAATCGACGGCAATGCGGCCGGCACCAGGATCAATAACACATGGCGTATACCGGTGAGGCCGTAGTTACGTCCCGTCATACGCAGCGTCGCCGGCACCGATTGAAAACCGGAGTACGTGTTGAGCGCAAGCGGCCACAGCACCGCGTGCACCAGGACGAACAGCAGGCTGCCGGTGCCGAGGCCGAACCAGAGCAAAGCGAGCGGCAACAGCGCGATGGAAGGCAACGGGTTGAACATCGCGGTCAGCATCGACAGGACATCGCGGCCTATACGCGTCGATACGGCCAGCGAGGTCAAAACAAAGGCGAGTGCGGCGCCGAGCAGATAGCCGCGCAGCAGCACGGACATCGACACCACCGTTTTCTGCAGCAGTTCGCCCGACCAGACACCTTGTACGAAGGCGCTGAACGTCGCGCCGAACGTCGGCAGCAGCAGATCGTTGTCGACCGCACGCGCGGCGATTTCCCATATCCCGATCAACACCAGCGCAATCAGCGTCTTGCGCAACCAGCCTTGCGCAAAGAGGCGCTTGCCGAGCGGCAGCGGTGCTTCGAGAACAAGTTCACCGAGCGGTTCGAGCGGGCGCTCATATTCTTCGCGAACCGGCGGCAGCAGGACCGTGGGCGTACTCATTAAACGGCCTCCGTTTGCTCAAACAACAGGTGATGAATACGCGCAACACTGTGCTGAAAGTCGCTGCACCCGAAACTATCCTGCGAATACTGATGACTGTTGAGCTCGGCGCGCACGCGGCCTGGATGCGGCGACAGCAACAGAATCCGGTTGCCGACCACTAACGCCTCTTCGATTGAATGGGTGACGAACAGTAGCGTGAAGTTCACCTCTTCCCACAAGCGCAGCAGTTCCTCCTGCATCTTGCGGCGGGTCAGCGCGTCGAGCGCGGCAAACGGTTCGTCCATCAGCAGCACGCGCGGTTGCATCGCCAGCGCGCGTGCAATCGCGACGCGCTGCTTCATACCGCCCGACAACGTATGCGGATAGGCATTGGCAAACGAAGCAAGCCCCACCTTGTCGAGATAATGCAGCGCGCGTTCGTTGGCTTCCGCACGTGAAAGCTTCTTCGCCACCCGCAGCGGGAAAGCCACGTTCTGCAGGACCGTTTTCCACGGGGGCAACTGGTCGAATTCCTGAAACACGACGATGCGATCGGCGCCTGGGCCACGCACGGCAACGCCTTCGAGCGAGATGCTGCCCGACGTCGGCTGGATGAAACCGGCCACGGCCTTGAGCAGCGTCGACTTGCCACAACCCGAGGGGCCCAGCAGGACGAAGCGGTCGCCGCCGTAAACGTCGAAACTCACATCGTGGGTCGCGCGAACGATCCGTTCACGTGTGCGGTATTCGAGGTTGACGTGTTCGACCGCGAGCAGTCTTTCGCTGGTCGCCGGAGTGGCCTGTTCAGCACCGTTCGGAAACAGCAAGGTAGGATTGGCCACCATCAGATCGCTCCCTGTAAGCCGACCGCACGCGCCGAGAAATAGCCGGCGAAGCTCGAGAAGAAAATCACGCTCAACTTCCCGCCGCGGTTGCCGGATCGTCGAAGAAATAATCCCTCCATGACTTGGGCTCGTTTTTGATGACGCCGACGCGGTACATGAACTGCGCGAGTCCGAACGTGTTCTGCGGTGCGACCTCGAACTGCACCTGTGGGTCCTTGATGACCTTCAGCAGCAGATTACGGTCGATTTTCGACTGGTTCGTACGGATGTAGATATCGGCTGCAGCATCGGGATTCGCCGAGATAAAGCGCGCGGCATCCGCCAGCGCATCGACGAATGCGCGATACGTCTTCGGATTGTTGTCGTGGAACTTTTCTGTTGCGTACAGGACGGTTGCCGAGCTCGGACCACCCAGCACGTCGTACGAATTCAGCACGATGTGCGCCTTCGGATTGCCGGCGAGTTCCTGCTCCTGAAAGGGCGGATTGCCGAAGTGTCCGGTGATTTCCGTGCCGCCTGCGATGATCGCCGCTGCCGCGTCGGGATGCGGCAGCGCCTGCGTGAACTTGTCGAGGCGGTTGTAATCCCTGTCGCCCCAGCGCTTCGCCGCCGCGTATTGCAGCACGCGCGATTGCACCGACACATTGACAGCCGGCAGTGCAATGCGGTCCTTCTCGGTGAAGTCGGCGATCGTCTTGACATTGGGATTGTTGCTGACGAGGTAGTACGGCAAATTGCCGAGCGACGCGACGCCCTTCACATTCTGCTTGCCATGCGTGCGGTCCCAGATCGTCAGCAAGGGGCCGACGCCAGCACCGGCGATATCCACCGCGCCGGAGAGCAGTGCGTCGTTGACCGCGGCGCCGCCTGAGAGCTTCACCCAGTCGACCTTGATATCGAGACCCTGCTTACGCCCTTCTTTCTCGACAAATTGCTGGTCGCGCGCCACGTTCAGCAGCAGATAGACGATACCGAACTGTTCGGCGATTCGGATCTGCCCTTCGGCATGCGCGGGTACGGCTGCGCCGAAGCCGCCGACGCCCATCGATAAAGTAAGCAGCGTTGCGGTCAAACGACGGGAAAAAGACGACCGAAGAGCGGTCGGGCGAAACCTGGCAAGCATCGGAA
Organism: Burkholderia sp. OK233; assembly: GCF_900230185.1. Classification (GTDB taxonomy): domain Bacteria; phylum Pseudomonadota; class Gammaproteobacteria; order Burkholderiales; family Burkholderiaceae; genus Paraburkholderia. Next base: position 3,410,593 of record NZ_OCSR01000002.1, on the reverse strand, counting down.
CTCCGGTCAGCATGTGATAGTGGTTATGACGGGCGGCGTTGCCGTCAGAACGGCACGTCGCCTTCAATCGTCGTGCGATACAGTTTGCGGCGCAAATGATCTGGCGTGCCGGCCGCAAGATGCATCAACGAGCGGTTGTCCCAGAACACCATGTCGTGTTCGGCCCATTGATGCCGGTACAGATGCTCGGGGCGCACACTGTGCGCGAAAATTTCTTCGAGTAACGACTTGCTCTCGTCTTCCGGCAAGCCGATCACACGGGTCGTGAAATGCTCGCTGACGAAGAGCGCGCGGCGCCCGGTCTCAGGATGCGTTCGCACGATCGGCTGCACTACCGGTTTAACTTGTGCGATCTGCTCCGCCGACAGATTCGGCCGCCATGGGCTGCGTTTCTGCAATTCCGCGTATTTCGCGAGATACGTGTGCTCGGCTGAACGCCCTTCCACTGCGCTGCGCAAGTGCGCCGGCAACGTGTCCCACGCGAGGTGCATGTTGGCGAACAGCGTGTCGCCGCCTTCCGAAGGCAGTTCCTGCGCATGCAGCAGCGAACCGAGGCTCGGCTTCTCCTTGTACGACAGATCGGAATGCCAGTAATGACCGGCGTCGCCGAGACCGATCGGCTGGCCGTTCTCGACGATGTTCGAGACGACCAGCACCTCCGGGTAGCCCGGCAACTGGAATTGATGCAGCACGTGAATCTGCAGCGGGCCGAAGCGTCGACTGAAGGCAATCTGCTGATCCGGCGTAATGCGTTGATCGCGAAACACCAGCACGTGATGGTCCAGATGCGCACGGTGAATGCGTGCGAAATCCTCCTGGCCCAGCGGCTCGCTGAGATCGAGATCCAGAACTTCAGCGCCGACGGGACCGTCGAAAGCGCGAATTTCAATGTGCCGGGCCTGATTGGCATGGCCAGCGGCGCTGGCGGCGGTGGGAGTAATAGCAGTCGTCACAGGAAACTCTTCGTCGAATCTGTTCGAAGGACGCCGGCGAGGGCGAAGTCAGACGAATTTACCGGTGCATGCGCGCGACGACAACGAAGCAAATCGGATACGGTTATCTGCTGGAGTGATAAACCCGATGCTTTAACGCGCTGCGGGCCGCGTTCAGCCCCAAGCCCCTTTTCACCGAAGGGCCTATCCACCGGAAGCGGTGGTCGGAGTGGTGGTCGGAGTGATGGTCAAAGCGACCGCCGTTTCAGCCCGCTTCGTGTTGAAGTTCCAGCGTGGCGCCGTGGCCGTATCGACTGGCGCCGGCAGAAGACCCGCTCGATAGAAGGTGTCGGCAATCTTTTGCTGCTCGCCGAAATTCTGCGCGTCTATAGCGCGTACGGCATAGCTGCGGCGTCCATTCGCACGCTCGATCGTCGCCGCGTCCAGGCCCCAGATCGGCGCGAGCAGCTTTGCCGCATCGTCGGGATGGGTGCGAAGCCATCCCCCCGCCGACGTCAACTGCGCAACCACGATGCTAATCACATCAGGGTGGGCCGCGGCGAAGCTGCTGGACGCGAGGTAGTACCGTTGATAGGAGGCGAGGCCTTCGCCGTTGGCGAGGATGCGCACATCCGGCGCTTTGTCGACCGCCGCGACATACGGGTCCCAGGTGATCCAGGCATCCACGCTGCCGCGCTCGAATGCGGCACGTCCATCGGCAGGCGTCAGATAACTGATGCGCACGTCCGCAGGTGCAAGACCCGCTTTGGCGAGCGCGGCGAGCAGCAGATAGTGGCTGCCTGCCGCCTTGGTCACCGCGATGCGCTGGCCTTTCAGGTCGGCAAGCGTATGCAGCGGCCCGTCGCGCTTCACGATGATCGCCTGGGCGCCCGGCGACGGCGCTTCCTGTGCGACATAGACAAAACGGGCATGAGCGGCCTGGGCGAACACCGGGACCGTATCGGCGACATCGGCGCTAAAGTCGACCGCGTCGGCGTTGAGCGCTTCGGTCAGCGGCAAGCCGCTGGCAAACTCGTTCCAGCTAGTGCTCACGCCCAATGGCGCCAGCGCCTGCTCGAGCGAGCCACGCGCTTTCAGGATTGTGATGAGCGTTGAGGACTTTTGATAGCCGATCCGCAATTTCACTTGGGCCGAAGAATTGACGGCGGTCTGCGCGTAAGCGGTACTCACGACGAGCAGTGAAGTCAGCGCCGCACGCGCGAGCAAACGAAGGATAGAAAGGGTCACGGCTCGAAATTCCGGTCTGGTCAATGCGATCAAACCGCGATCGTAACAACGCCGAATCGCATGGATAAGCGAGCGTTTTAACTATGCTTAGCAGGCTAAAGCATAACGACGGAAAAACTGCGTTGAGAATTGGCGATGCCGGTTTCCCGCCGGGAGATACAGACGCATTCAGCAATAAGCACAGCAGCGCGCCTGTTCTAACCATAGCGGCAATCGATAGTTTCACGCACGGGACGTTGTTCATTAAAGTCGATGCGATCGCCCTTCTTGCCTCTTCACATTCTTTCGACGACATGACACGTCTTAATCAAACACTCAGAACGCTAACGGCCGCTGTACTGACGATTGCCGCTGCCGCCTATTTCTCCGCGACTCATGCCCAGGGTGAAGCGACAACTGGCGACACCAGCGTCCCGTCACTGAAAGGCAAGCGCATCGGCATCACCGCGATCGGCACCGATCACTATTGGGATCTGAAAGCGTACCAGGGGGCCGTCGATGAAGTGAAGCGCCTGGGCGGCACGCCAATCGCGCTCGACGCCGGACGCAACGACAACCGGCAAATTGCGCAGATCCAGACGTTGATCGCGCAGAAGCCCGACGCCATCATCGAACAGTTAGGCACGGTGACGGTGCTGGAGCCGTGGTTGCAGAAAATCCGCCAGGCCGGCATCCCCCTCTTCACGATCGACACAGCCTCGCCATCGAGCCTTAACGACACCACTTCGGATAACTTCTTTATTGGTGAGCAACTCGCGCTAAAGCTCGTCAACGATATTCACGGCGAAGGCAATATTCTCGTTTTCAACGGCTTTTATGGTGTGCCGGTCTGCGCAATACGTTACGACCAGTTGAAGGCCGTGCTGAAGTACTACCCAAAGGTGCACATCATCCAGCCGGAACTGCGTGACGTCTCGTCGAACACCGTGCAAAGCGCGTACGCGCAGATCAGCCAGTTGCTTTCAAAGTATCCGAAGGGGCAGATTGCCGCGATCTGGTCGGCCTGGGACGTGCCGCAAGTCGGCGCGACGCAGGCGGTCGATGCCGCAAATCGCACTGAAATCGGCACCTATGCGGTAGACGGCAGTCCCGATGTCGTCAACCTCATCAAGGATCCCAAGTCGAGCGCGGCGGCTGTGGTGGCGCAGCAGCCCGCGCTGATCGGCAAGACCGCAGTCGACAATGCCGCGCGTTATCTGGCGGGCGACCACGCCTTGCCGCCGTACCTTGCAATTACCCACAGTTTGCGAGCTCGAAGCCGAGTTGGATATCGACTAGGCGGCGCAAGCCGCGCCAGATGACGGTATTGCCAGGAGGCGGATCGCTGGCACGGGCGAGGTAACCTCCGAGCTGTGCGAGCTTGATAAGACTGCGCGACAACGGCGGCGCATGGGCCGTTCGGGCCGTGTCCTTGACAACCTGGTCGAGCAGTTCGACCTCAGCCTGTGTCAGCGCAACTTGAGAGGGTGCATCGGGAGCGTATCGATTGATCATGGTCAACCAGAATATCCGCCAGCTAAGGATACAAAACACCGAAATCAGGTTGGCCAGCCGGTCGGCCGACCGCAGCCTCGACTCTTCGGCTTTGCATCCAGACTTCAGAATCTTGTGAAACGTCTCGATTTTCCATCGCATCGCGTACCAGTCGAGTTTTTCGATAGCGTCACGACGGGAGCGCACTGGCAAATCCGTGATCAACTTCCATTTGATCGGTTTCCTATCGGTCGGTTCGCCTCGTTCCGTAGCATGGATCACCGTCACTTGCAGCGCTGGATAGCGGCTTCGCTTACCGATCGGCGGCAAGACCGTGACCTGACGATATTTAATTTCGAGAAGTGCATGCGACGAATGGCCCTTCGCGTCTCGCGTCTCTACGCGGTGTAGCCCTTTGACCTGCACTGCAGACACTTCGTCACTCATGGTGTGCTCGCCGTCGCCGGCTAAACGGTCCTGACAAGTTCTCACCAGAAAATGAGTTCCTAACTCCTGTGCCGTACAGAATAATTCGTAGATGTCGCTCTCGCGATCGCCGACGTGAATGCAACGATCTGCATCGTTGAAGCGAGCTGTCGACTGCTGTAGATTACGCAGCCACCGAAAGCTCTCTTTCTCTTCGATCGGCACGCGTGTTGGATTGATTGCCTTTTTTAGTGCGTTACATCCCTTGAACTTTTTGCGAGTCCAGAACGTGATGGCCGCCAGTCCCAATGGCAAACCCTGAGGCGTGACAGCGAGGCTTGAATGCATGAGGATGCCGCATACGGTACGCACCGGTGGATTGCCGCTCACCTGTTTCCTGTAAGGCATCTTGCCGATCGCACCGATCGACTCTGGCTGATCTCGTTGGTATGAAAACTCCGTCGTATCCTGCAGCACCAAAATCGGACCTTCCGTTGCCTCGAAGCGAGCGCACGTTGCCTCGAAGTGTCCGCTCAAAATATCATGCTCGCTCACGCGATCGTTGGATAGAAATCGATAAGCTGCCTTGGTTTGGGCCCAATCCTGGCAAGCGAGCGGAATGCTCTGGCCTACGCTCCTCCACAACCGATCGAGTAATGTCCGAAATCGTGTGGCGAGTCGGCCGTCCCGGAAATTGCTACCCGCGACCTCGCGGTCCATCCACTCTCCGTCGTCCGGCGTCGCCACTTCGTCTGCCTGACGTACCGATTTAGGGTTAGTCCGATTTTTCATCTCATCGATATGTAGTCCTGATAGATAAAGTTAACAGAAAACCGCGGAGATGTGGGTAATTGCAAGCCGCCGTACACCTATGTGCCGTCGATCCTCGTCACCAAGACCAACGCCGGCACGATCCAGCAGACGCTCGGCCAGCTCGCCGCAAAATGAGTACGACGGCTCACCCGGTGGCGCTCGAACTGCGCGACATCGTCAAACAGTTCGACGGCGTGCCGGCGCTGCGAGGCGCGTCGCTTGAAGTCGCGCGCGGCACCGTGCACGGCCTGATCGGACAGAACGGAGCCGGCAAGTCGACGCTGATCAAGATTCTCGCCGGCATCTACGCGGCTGACGGCGGCACGATCGTCATCGAGGGCGTCGCGCAGCCGCTTGCTGCCGCGTCGGGCCGATCCCCCCTCGCGGGGATCGAATTCATCCATCAGGAGCGCCTGCTGCCGGCTACGTTCACGGTAGCCGAGGCGCTGCTGCTCGGCAACGAACCGGCGATCGGCGCGCGCGTTGCGGGTCCGTTGCGGCTGCTGGATGTGCGTCGCATGCAGCGGGAGGCGCGCGAAGCGCTGCTGACCCACTTCGGCATCGAGTTGCAGCCCAGCCGGTTGATCGCCGAACTCAGCGTCGCGGAGCAGCAAATCGTGCAGATCACGCGCGCGCTCATCCGCGACCCCGCCATTCTCGTCTTCGACGAACCCACCGCCGCACTCGTGAGCCGCGAAGTCGACCGCTTGCTGCAGACCATCGACCGCCTCCGGCAACGCGGGCTGACGATCCTCTACGTGTCGCACTATCTGAACGAGATCAGCGCCATCTGCGATCGCGTGACTGTCTTGCGCGACGGTGCCGATGTCGCACACGTGGACGCGCGCAGCACGCCAACGGAGACGCTCGTCACCGCGATGATCGGCACGGAAGCGGCGTCGCGAACGCCGGTCTCGACGCGCACACCCGGCGAGACGATTCTGAAGGTCCGCAAGCTGACCGCGCGCGGGCGCTTCGACGACGTTTCGTTCGACTTGCGGCGCGGCGAGATCGTCGGCGTGACCGGCTTGCTCGGCTCAGGTGGCAAACAGGTCGTGCGCAGCCTGTTCGGTCTCGAGCGCGGCGTGCAGGGCAACATCGAAATCGATGGCAATCCGATACGCCTGCGCCGCCCGTTCGACGCGGCGCGGCGCGGCATCGCCTTCGTGCCGGAAGATCGTCGTGCGCACGGCATTGCACCTTCGTTGTCCGTGCGCGAGAACATGACGCTCGCCAGCCTGACGCGGTTCAGCCGTTTCGGTCTGCTGGCGCGTCACCGCGAACGCGACGCCGTGCTGAGGCTAATCGAAGCATTGGGCGTGCGCACGCCGGGAGCGGAGGCGCCGGTGCGGCATCTGTCCGGCGGCAACCAGCAGAAAGTGGTACTGGCGAAATGGTTGAGCCGTGGACAGGCTCAAGCGTTGCCGGTTTATCTGCTCGATGAGCCCACCGTCGGCGTCGATATCGGAGCGAAGACTGAAATCTATCGGCTGCTCGACCGGCTCGCGCAAGATGGCGCCGCCATTCTGCTGTTTTCCAGCGATCTGATCGAACTGCTGGACGTCACGGACCGCGTGCTTGTGATGGCGCGCGGCCGGATCGTTCAGGAACTCGTGTCACATGAAGCCGACCGCAAGGACGTGCTTGCCTGGGCGACCGGCGCACGCGGACCGGCCCAGCACCAGGAGCTCGCCGTATGAGCAAAGTCATCCATGACGGCACGCGGCGCCCGGCGAGAATCGAACTGCCTGCGGGCTGGTTCGGTGCGCAGTACGGATTGCGTTACGGCGCGGCGCTCGCCTTCGCCGCGGTGTTTGTGGCGTTTGCCGTCAGCTCGCCCTTGTTCGTCACCGTCGCGAATCTCGCCAACGTCCTGCAGCAATCCGTCGTGATCGGGATTCTCGGCTTTGGCTTGACGGTCGTGCTGATCGGCGGCGGCTCGGATCCGATCAAGGGCGGCCTCGATCTGTCGATCGCCGCCAACATGGGTCATTGCGCAGCCGTCTACGCAGTCGCGCTCAGCCGAGGTGCGCCGCAAACCGTAGCGTTCGCCCTGACAATCGCCTCAGGCGCCGCCGTTGGTGCGCTCAACGCGTTTGCCGTGATCGGGTTGCGCATTTTCCCTCTGCTCGCCACGTTGACGACGATGAATATCTGCGGCGGGTTCGAACTGGTTCTCACGCAGAATACGTCGGTCCCGGCAACGGCTCCGGTACTCACCTTCCTGCTGGATAGCGGGCCGTTCGGCGTGCCCCACCTCGCGTATGCGCTGCTGATCGTCGCGGCCTTCTTCACCGTGCTAATTCACGGCACACCGTTCGGTCTGCGACTGCGTGCGGCCGGCGCGCACCACGATGCGACGCGAGCCGCCGGTGTGCGCGTCAATGCCTATGCGGCGGCCAGCTATATCCTGAGTGGCGTCACGGCGGCGCTCGCCGCCTTCACGTCTGCTGCACTACTGAGCGGAAGCTCGCCCGGCGCCGGCGACAATCTGCTTGCCGTCGTCGCCACCGCATTGCTGGGTGTCGTGTTTTCGCGGCGTCTGGTGCCGACCATTCCGGGCACACTGCTCGCGGTGCTCTTCATCGGCATCGTCACTAACGGCTTTCAGCTCGACAACGTATCGAGCTACTGGGTCAATGGCGTCGAAGGTGCGTTGATCCTGTTCGTCGTCGCGACAACGGCCGTCATTCGCCGCCGGTATTCAGGAAATCACGCCCATGATTGAACGCATTGCAGCCCTGCAGCGCTTTGCGCTGGTGGGCGCCCTACTTGCCGTCATCGCGTTCTTCGCGGTGTTCGCCCCCGGCTTCGCCCGTCCCGCCAATCTCGCCGATGTCCTGCTGAACAACTTCGCCTTGTTCGCCATCGCGGCGCTCGGCATGACACTGGCGTTATCGATTGGGGCCATCGACTTATCGCTCGCCACTGCGGTCGATCTGGCGAGCCTCGTATTCGTGCAGCTAAGCGCGCATCATGTCGGGACGCTGCCGGCACTGCTCGGCGGGCTTGGTGCGGCGTTGCTGGTCGGCGCGTTCAACAGCACGCTGATTGCCGGGCTTGGCATCGCGCCGTTTCTTGCGACGCTCGGCACGCTGTTCATCGGCCAGACCGTCCAGCAGCTCGCCACGGATGGCGGACAGCCGGTTTATCTGCTCAATATCGCGTTGCCGCCGCTATTCAGCCAATTGGCTCACGGCACGCTGGCCGGCTTGCCCGTGCCACTATGGATCGTGGTCGTGCTGGCCGTTGCCGTGCACGTGACGCTCGCGCGGTCGGTATTCGGACGGTACAGCGTCGCGCTCGGCGCACAACCCGGCGTAGCACGCTACTCGGGGTTGCCGGTCGCCGCGATCACGACCATCACGTTGATCGTCAGTGCGCTTATTTATGGCGTGGTGGGTCTGTTGCTGTCGTCGACCGTCAAAGCTTTTGTGCCGCAGGCGGGCAACGGCTATTTGCTGAATGCGATCGGCGCGACCTTCATCGGCACGACGCTGTCGCCCACGCGCCGGCCCGGCGTGACCGGTACCCTGCTCGGCGTGTTGCTGATGAGCCTGGTCGCAAACGGATTGCTGTTGATCGGCTGGAATTTCTACTGGCAGCAAGTCGCAACCGGTGTGCTGATTTTTGCCGTGCTCGCCCTCAGCTTCGTGCAGCGGCGAGGCCGCTATGCATGAACACGACCAGCGGCTCGCAATTTCACGGCGGCAACGTTGAGCAACGGCAGACGCTCTACTATTCCTCCTGCGCCTCGAGCCTTCTCCTGATCACATCGATCAACGCGCGTACCTTTGCCGTCGGATAGCGGGTAGGCGGAAACACCGCGTAGATGCCCTTGGGCTTGCCGGCCCAATCAGGCAACAGGCGGACCAGCCGACCCGCCGCCACGTCCGCCGTGATCGAAAAATCCGTCAGCAATCCGAAACCACCGCCCGCAAGTGTCGCTGCACGAGCTGCATCGGCCGTATTGACCAGCAGAACATTCTCGCACCGCACGCTTTGTCTTGCGCCTTTCGCACGCTGCAGCTCAAGCGTCAACGGATGCGGCAAGACAGATAGCGCGACATGAGGCATGGCAGCGAGCGCGGCCGGCGCCTTCGGCTTACCCCACGTATCGATGAATTCCGGACTCGCGACAATCCATTTGACGAAACCACCTAGCTTCACGGCACGGTAGCCCGAGTCGGCAAGTTGCCCCAGACGGATGGCCACGTCGATGCCTTCCGCGATCAGATCCACATAGTGGTCGTTGCAGACCAGTTCAATGTCGAGTTCCGGATACGCACGGCGCATCTCCACCAGCGCGGGTGTCACCACCAACGCCCCATAGTCGATCGGCGCATTCACGCGCAATGTGCCGCGTAACGGCGCCGATTCCCCCGACACGGCCGATAGCGCTTCCTCCGCCGCCTGCAAGATCTTGCAACTTGCCTCATAGAAGGCACGCCCGCTTTCGGTCACGCTGAGCCGCCTCGTCGTTCGGACCAGCAGACCCGCGCCGATTTCGCGCTCGAGCCGCTGCAGATGCGTGCTGACCATGGTTTTCGTGAGGCCGAGACGCGCCGCGGCCGCGGTAAACGAGCCCGCTTCCACCACTGCGACAAAAATCGCAAGGCGGTTCAGATTGACATCTTTTAGATCTGCCATTCGCCGATTGTCCATCTTTGATTGATTATGTTTTCTAGCTTAGCAGTCTTCTGCGCGGCACCGCGAGCCGGTACGCTTACCCCATTCCAGTCGACGGTTGTCGGCTTTCCCCGCTCCAGGAGCTTTCAATGTCTGCCGCCAAACCCGCCCAGCCGATCCGCCTGCACACCACGCTCCTCTCCGGGCACGGGCACCGCGTGAAGTTGTTCCTGACACTACTCGATCTGCCTTTTGAAGTGATCGAACTGAACATGGCTGCCGGCGACAATCGCCGCCCCGAATACCTGAAGCTCAACCCGTTCGGCCAGGTGCCGACGATCGAAGATGGCGAGACGGTGCTGTTCGATTCCAACGCAATCCTCGTCTATCTGGCGAAACGCTATGGCGACCCGGCATGGCTGCCGGAAGATGCGCTCGGCGCCGCCGCCGTGCAACGATGGCTCTCGCTCGCGGCCGGACAGATCGCTTACGGACCGTGCGCAGCCCGGCTGGTCACAGTATTCGGTGCGCCGCTCAATCTCGACACCGCGCAGAAGATCGCCCTCAAGCTGTTCGATGTGCTCGACGCGGAGCTTGCCGGCAAAAATTTCGCCGCGGGAGACCGTGTGAGCATTGCGGACATCGCTGCGCACACGTACATCGCCCATGCGCCGGAAGGCGGCGTATCGCTCGATCCATACCCGCACATCCGGGCATGGCTCCGTCGTGTCGAAGCGCTGCCACGCTTCATCGCGATGCCTGCGACGAAGGCAGGACTGCTCGCCGCCTAACCAGAGAAATGCGTACGCCTTAACGGGCAGAGGCCGATATGTCCCAGCATTCTTCCAGCGCGCCGCGCGGTTGGGACGCCGCCGAGTCGCCGTTTCACGCCGCCGAACGCCTGGTACAGCAACATGCGGGAGTGAACGAAGAGGCGGAGTCGATCGGTCGTCGCGGCATCCGTCGTTATATGCCGGATCAGCATCGGCAGTTTTACGCCGAACAGCCATTCATGGTGTTCGGCGGGCTCGACGCAAACGGCCAGCCATGGGCAACCCTGCGCGCGGCCGAACCGGGCTTTGTATCGTCCCCGGACCCGCGCACGTTGCGGATCGACGGCGGCGTTTTACCGGGCGATCCACTGGCTGGGTACTGGCAGCCTGGCATGATGATCGGTGGCCTGGGGCTGCAGGCGCAGACCCGCCGGCGCAATCGCGTCAACGGCGTGGTGTCGTCGGTAGATGGCGATACGGTCACGCTCGAGGTCATGCAAAGCTTCGGCAACTGCGCAAAATATATTCAAAGCCGTACGCCAACCTTCGTTGCGCGCGGTGCAACCGGTATGCGGACACCCGTTGAGACGTCGACCGAACTCAGCGCCGCGGACCGAGCATTGCTGGCCAACGCGGATACTTTTTTTATCGCCAGCGCGAACGTCAGTGAAGATGCGGGCCCGGCTCGTGGCGCCGACGTTTCGCATCGCGGCGGCATGCCGGGCTTCGTGCGCGTTGACAACGCGACCACCCTGACAACGCCCGATTTCAGCGGCAACCGCTTCTTCAACACACTGGGCAATCTGCTCCACGATCCGCGTGCCGGCCTGCTGTTCGTAGACTTCGCGAGCGGCGACATGCTGTACGTTGCGGCCCTCGCCGAGATCGTGTGGGACGGTCCGGAACTCGCTAAGTTTCCATTGGCCGAGCGGCTGGTGTGTTTTCGTATTACCGAAGTGCGGCGCAGCCGCCGGGCGTTACCGTTTCATTGGTCGAAAGTCGGCTATGCGCCGCAGTTCGTGACGCCCGCTTCGGTGTCCGCTTCACGGGCCGATTCACTGCTCGCTCCACTGCCTGCTTCAACGCTCGAATCGCCGTGGAATAAGCTCCGGATCGTCGCCGTGCAAGAAGAAACGCCCATGATCCGCTCGTTCTATTTTGAATCGGCGGACGGCTCGCCCTTGCCGGCGTACGAGCCTGGCCAGTACTTGCCGATCCGCGTGCCCGTCGACGGCTTGGACAAGCCGCTGACGCGCACCTATACGCTGTCCGACGCGAGCAACCGGCGGCAGTACCGGATCACGGTGAAACGCGACGGGGTCGGCTCCGCCTGGCTGCACGACCGCTTCGCCGCCGGCATGCAGGTCGAAGCGATGACACCGCGTGGCGCATTCACCTACGATTCAGCCAGCCCGCGCCCCGCCGTGTTCATTTCGGCGGGCATCGGCATCACGCCGATGCTCACGATGCTGCATCACGCCATTGCCGCGCGCGAGCCGCACAGTCCGCCCAAGCCGCTGCATTTTTTCCATGGCGCGCGACGCGACGGCGACCGGCCGTTCAGCGCGCATCTGCAGAAACTTGCGTCGCGCCATCCGGCGGTCTCGATGCACCTGTTCGACAGCGCCGCCGATGCAGCCACTCACGCGCCTTCCGGCACCTTGCCCGGTCGTGTGAGCGTAGCTGAAATCAAGCGCGCATTGCCCTTCGACAACTACGACTTCTATCTGTGTGGCCCCGAGTCGTTCATGCGTGAACTGTATGAAGGATTGCGCGCGCTCAACGTCGCCGATAACAGAATCCGCTTTGAGGCGTTTGGACCGGCAACCGTCAAACGCACGCCTGCAATCCCACCGGCGGTGCCGGGAAATGCCCAAAGCTCGCGACCCGCAAACGTGCCGGGAAACGATGGCACGGGCATACCCGTAACGTTCGCGCGATCGCAGCGCACGGTTCAATGGTTGCCGAAGAACGGCACGCTTCTCGACCTCGCCGAAGCATGCGGGATCGCCGCGCCGTCGAGCTGCCGGTCCGGCATGTGCGGCACATGCTCCACGCGCGTGTTAAGCGGGCGAGTCGCTTACGAAGAACCCACGGACGCCCCCATCGAAGAAGGCCATGCCCTCATCTGCATGGGGCGGCCGGTCGCCGATGACGTCGCCGCGAAGGACGGACTGACGCTGGAACTCTGAATGACGGGCCCGCCGTCCTGGCGCAAAATCGGATTACGCATGCGGCCGCTCAAGCGACAATTATTTCCGACCGGTAAGATGGAACGGAGGCCCGGCATTTTTACAGCAAATGCCGGTTTTCCCACATACCGAAAGCTTACGGCCAGTCATCCTGATGACTCAGGCGTGCGGCGGGAGGTTGTCATGTCGGTATATGTCGATGAAGGATTCAGGCCCTGTGTCACGGAATGCGCAACCGTCGCGTTCCGCGTGTGTTATGACGATCGGGTGCAGGTCTTCGAGGTCAGCGCCGAGGCGTTGATGACCTATTGCGGGGCCGTGAGCAAGCGGCGCACGGATTTGCTCGTCGCGTTCGAAGACGCGCAACTGGAAATATTGAAGGTGGTGGAGTGCAAATGGCCGTTCAAAGAAACCGAGCCCGTGCGCCTGGGGCTCGACGAATTTCGAATGGTCAGACATTAGGTATGCCAGAATTGCGTCCATGACCTGGATCGCCGCCCTGCCGATGTACAACGTGACGCCCGCGCTTGCCACTGTGTGGCGCGAGTGGCTGGACGACATCCTGCGCATGGTAAGCCCGGCATGCCGCATCGTTGAGCCCGACGAAGAGTTGCATGGCTTCTGGCGGCGCCCTAACGTACTGCTCTCGCAAACCTGCGGCTATCCGTTGGTGCATGGATTGAACGAGCAGGTTCAGGTAATCGCGACGCCGCGATTCGATGCGCCGGGCTGCACCGGCGCGGATTATTCGAGCGTACTGGTCACGCGAGCGGAGGCACAGTTCGATTCGCTTGCGGCGTGCCGCGGCGCGCGTGCCGCCTACAACCAGGACGATTCGAATAGCGGCATGAATGTGTTTCGCCACGCGGTGGCGCCGCTTGCGCGCGACGGCGCGTTTTTCAGCGCGGTCCTGCGCACCGGTTCGCATCTCGGATCGTTGCGGGCGGTGATCGACAATCGCGCGGACGTCGCCGCAATCGACTGCGTGACGTTCGCGTTTGTCTGCGATGAATTGCCGGAACTGGCGCGAAAGGTTCGGCAGATCGGATTGACGGCAGCATCGCCGGGGTTGCCTTTGATTGCCTCCAACAATGTGCCGTCCGCGACAATCGGGACGCTGCGCGAGGCACTCAACGAAGCGCACCGTGCCCAGCCAGAACGTGCCAAACGCCTGCGTTTGAAGGGATTTTCCGCGTTGCCGCTCACCGACTACGAACGGATCGAGCAACTCGAAAACGAAGCGCGCGCCGCCGGCTACGCGCGCCTCGCTTAAACACAGCCGTTAGCCCACGTCCAGCACCAGAAGCTGCGCGCCATCGGCGACCTGATCGCCAACCGCATACAGCACTTCCGTTACCGTGCCTGCCGCCGGCGCGCCGATGGTGTGCTCCATCTTCATCGCTTCCATCACGATCAGCGGCGTGCCCTTCTCCACCACCGTGCCCGGTTCGACCAGCACGGCGATCACCTTGCCCGGCATCGGTGCGGTCAAACGGCCTTCGCCGCCTTCGGCATCCGCGGCATGCGCGAGCAGGTTCTGCCACTCGAACGCCAGCGCCTCGCCGAGGCAGAACACGTGGAACGTATCGCCGTCGACGAAGACACGCCCCGTGACCCGCGCATCTCCGATCGTCGCGCGGTATTCGTGCTGGCCGGTGCCTTCCGACCAGGTGAAACCTTCGCGCACGCCATCGTGTTCGAGCGTTTGCGTGGCACCGTCGCGAGCGAACGTGGCGGTGAAAACACTTTCGTTTTCGACGTCACGCCAGCCGAGCGTCTGCGTATAGCCGCTGTTCAGGCGCCAGTGCGATAGTGCATCCCACGGTGACGCGCCGTGCGCCGTGCCGCCTTCACGCGTCAACAATGCGGCGCAAGCGAGCGCCAGGGCCTCCTTGAAGGGCTTTTTCACGGGCGCGAACAAGGCATCGTGATGACGTTCGATCAGACCCGTATCGAGATCACCCGTCGCAAACGGTTCACTCGTGACAATGCGTTGCAGGAACTCGACGTTGGTGTGCGGACCGACCACTTCACAGGCACGCAGCGCACGATTCATCCGCGCGAGCGCCTCTTCACGCGTCGCACCGTGGACGATCAACTTGGCAATCATCGGATCGTAGAACGGCGTGATGGCGTCGCCTTCGCGCACGCCGCTGTCGATGCGCACCGGCGCCTTGCGGTCCGACTCGCCCAGGGTGAATTCGACGCCCTCGGGCATGCGCAGATACTTGAGCGTGCCCGTCGACGGCAGGAAGCCACGGGCCGGATGCTCGGCGTAAATACGCGCTTCGATCGCGTGGCCGTCGATTTTCAGTTGCTCTTGCGAGAGCGGCAGCGGTTCGTCGCCGGCGACGCGCAGTTGCCATTCCACCAGATCCTGGCCCGTCACCATTTCCGTGACCGGATGCTCGACCTGCAGGCGCGTGTTCATCTCCATGAAATAGAAATCGCCCGTGCTGGTCATGATGAACTCGACCGTGCCCGCGCCTACGTAATTCACCGCGCGCGCGGCGGCCACGGCCGCTTCGCCCATCTCGCGTTTGACTTCCGCCGACAAGCCCGGCGCCGGCGCTTCTTCCAGCACCTTCTGGTGACGCCGCTGAACCGAGCAATCGCGGTCGAACAGATACACCGCGCCGCCGTGACGGTCCGCGAACACCTGCACTTCCACGTGACGCGGCCGCGTCAGATACTTTTCGATCAGCACGCGGTCGTTGCCGAAACTGCTGGCCGCTTCGCGTTTGCACGACGCCAGTGCGGCCGCGAAGTCTTCAGTGCGCTCGACCACGCGCATGCCTTTGCCGCCGCCACCCGCGCTCGCCTTCAGCAGGACCGGATAACCGATCGCATCGGCTTCGCGATGCAGCAACTCAAGATCCTGATCGTCGCCGTGATAGCCCGGCACGAGCGGCACGGCGGCCGCATGCATCAGCGCCTTCGCAGCCGCCTTCGAGCCCATGGCGGCGATCGCTTCGACCGGCGGCCCGATGAAGACAATGCCGGCCGCTTCGCAGGCATGCGCGAAGTCTTCGTTTTCCGACAGAAAACCGTAACCCGGATGCACCGCCTGTGCGCCGGTCGCACGCGCGGCCTCGATGATGCGCTCGACCCGCAGATAGCTTTCCGCCGCGGTCGATCCGCCGATATGTACCGCCTCGTCGCATGCGGCTACGTGTTTTGCGTTGGCGTCCGCATCGGAATACACGGCCACACTCGCGATACCGAGCCGCTTGCAGGTCGCGGCGACGCGGCACGCAATTTCGCCTCGGTTGGCAATCAGGATCTTGTTGAACATGAGGTGTCTCGGTGAATGTCCCGCTCGGGCTGTTGTTCTGATGAGGGCTGACAAGCACCTCGGAATGTCTGCTTGAATGTCTGCTTGTTTGCGCTTCAGTTGCGCCAGGAAGGCGTGCGTTTTTCAAGGAACGACGCGACACCTTCGCGGCCTTCCCCACCGGCTCGCGTGCGCGCGATGCGCGCCGCCGTGTCTTCGATCATGGCCTCGTTCAACTCGTGGCCGGCGATATCCTGCACGAGTTGCTTGCAGGCGCGTACCGCTTGCGGACCGTTTGCGCAAAGCGTCCCGGCGATCTGCTGCACGGTAGCGTCGAGTTGTTCCGCACTGACCGCTTCGCTGACAAGGCCCAGGCGGAACGCCGTCGCGCAATCGAACTGCTCGGCGGTCGCGAAGTAGCGGCGCGACGCCTGCTCCCCCAACGCGCGGATCACGTATGGCGCGATGGTCGCCGGGATCAGGCCGAGACGCGCTTCCGACAGGCAAAAACGCGCGCTCTCCACCGCGACGACGACATCGCACGCCGAGATCAGACCCATACCGCCCGCGTAGGCGTCGCCGTTCACCCGTGCGATCACCGGTTTGTTGCAGCGATAGATCGACGACAGCATGTTCGCCAGCAGCATTGCGTCGGCACGGTTCTCGTCGTCCGAGTAGCCGGCCATCTTCTTCATCCAGTTCAGGTCGGCGCCCGCGCAGAACGCCTTGCCGTTCGCGGCGAGCACCACCGCGCGCACGTCGTCGCGCGCGTTCAGGGCCGTGAAAACCGAGGTGATTTCGGCGATCATCGTTTCGTTGAACGCGTTGCGCACGTCAGGCCGATTCAGCGTGACCGTGGCGATCTGACCGGCGAAAGCGACATCCAGCGTTTCGTATTGCATCGTTGCAGCTCCTCTCTCGTAGCGCTCTGTCACATTCTGAACACGCCGAAACGCGTGTCTTCGATCGGTGCGTTCATCGTCGCCGAGAGGCCGAGGCCAAGCACGTCGCGCGTTTGCGCCGGATCGATCACGCCGTCGTCCCACAGACGGGCGCTTGCGTAGTACGGGTGGCCCTGATGCTCGTATTGGTCGCGAATCGGTTGCTTGAACGCCTCTTCCTCTTCGGTGCTCCACGAACCGCCCTTGCCTTCGATGCCGTCGCGCTTGACCGTGGCCAGCACCGACGCCGCCTGGTCGCCGCCCATCACCGAAATGCGCGCGTTCGGCCACATCCACAGGAAGCGCGGCGAATAGGCACGGCCGCACATGCCGTAGTTACCCGCCCCGAACGAACCGCCGATGATCACCGTGAACTTCGGCACCTTCGCCGTGGCCACGGCCGTCACCATCTTCGCGCCGTTACGCGCGATGCCTTCGTTCTCATACTTGCGGCCCACCATGAAGCCCGTGATGTTCTGCAGGAACACCAGCGGAATCTTGCGCTGGCAGCACAGTTCGATGAAGTGCGCGCCCTTGAGCGCCGACTCCGAAAACAGAATGCCGTTGTTCGCGATGATGCCGACCGGATGCCCCCAGATATGCGCGAAGCCGCACACGAGTGTGGTGCCGTAGCGGGCCTTGAATTCGTCGAACGCGGAGTCGTCGACGATACGCGCGATCACCTCGCGGATATCGAACGGCTTGCGCGTATCGACGGGAATCACGCCGTACATGCTCTTCACGTCATAGCGCGGCGGCTTCGGCTCCTGCAACGCCACCGGCACCTGCTTCGTACGATTCAGATTACCGACGATGCTGCGCGCAATGCCCAACGCATGTGCGTCGTTCTGCGCGAGATGATCGACCACGCCCGACAGACGCGTATGCACGTCGCCGCCGCCAAGGTCTTCCGCGCTCACCACTTCACCGGTTGCCGCTTTGACGAGCGGCGGGCCGCCCAGAAAAATCGT
The DNA here is from genome assembly GCF_900230185.1 of Burkholderia sp. OK233. Lineage (GTDB taxonomy): Bacteria > Pseudomonadota > Gammaproteobacteria > Burkholderiales > Burkholderiaceae > Paraburkholderia. The sequence continues at coordinate 3,392,921 of NZ_OCSR01000002.1, read as the reverse complement.
CCCCTGATTCTTGACGATGATCGATTCATCGCTCATGGCCGGCACGTAGGCTCCGCCTGCCGTGCACGAACCCATCACGACGGCGATCTGCGGAATGCCTGCCGCGGACAGATTTGCCTGATTAAAGAAGATGCGGCCGAAGTGATCGCGATCGGGGAACACGTCGTCCTGATTCGGCAGATTCGCGCCGCCCGAGTCGACCAGGTAGACACACGGCAAATGGTTTTCGGCGGCGATTTCCTGCGCCCGCACGTGCTTTTTCACGGTGACGGGATAGTAAGTGCCGCCCTTGACCGTCGCATCATTGCAGACGATCACGCACTCCTGCCCCGCGATGCGGCCAATGCCGGTGATGACACCAGCGCCCGGCGCATCGTTGTGATACATGCCGTAGGCCGCAAGTTGCGAGAACTCGAGAAACGGCGTGCCCGGATCGAGCAGTTTCTCGATGCGCTCACGCGGCAGCAGCTTGCCGCGGCCCGTGTGTTTGTCGCGCGCCGCTTGCCCACCGCCCAGCGCGAGTTTCTCGACCTTCGCGCGAAGATCGGCGACCAGCGCTTCGAGCGCCCCCGCATTGGTGCGGAAGTCGTCCGAGCGCGGATTCAGCTTTGATTCAATGATCGGCATTGCGTGGCTTCTCCTGTTGGCTCAAGCCGTTTCGGCGAACAGTTCGCGGCCGATCAGCATGCGACGGATTTCGCTCGTGCCTGCGCCGATTTCATAGAGCTTCGCATCGCGCCACAGACGACCGACCGGATACTCGTTGATATAGCCATTGCCGCCGAGAATCTGGATCGCCTCGCCGGCCATCCACGTCGCTTTTTCAGCGGTGTAGAGAATCACGCCCGCGCAGTCCTTACGCACCTGGCGCACGTGTTCCTTGCCGAGCGTATCGAGTTGACGGCCCACTGCGTAGAGATACGCGCGGCACGCTTGCAGCGTGGTGTACATATCCGCGACTTTGCCTTGAATCAGCTGGAATTCGCCGATTGGCTGACCGAATTGCTTGCGGTCGTGGATATACGGCACGACCGCGTCCATGACTGCGACCATGATGCCGGTCGGGCCACCGGCGAGCACGGCGCGTTCGTAATCGAGGCCGCTCATCAGCACTTTCACGCCGCCGTTCAACTGGCCAAGAATATTTTCTTCCGGCACTTCGACGTCCTGAAACACCAGTTCGCCGGTATGCGAACCGCGCATGCCGAGCTTGTCGAGTTTTTGCGCGACCGAGAAACCCTTCATGCCCTTCTCGACGATAAACGCGGTAATGCCTCGCGAATTCGCTTCGGGATCGGTTTTGGCATAGACGACCAGCGTGTCGCAATCCGGGCCGTTGGTGATCCACATTTTCGTGCCGTTCAGCACGTAGTGATCGCCCTTCTTGTCCGCGCGCAGCTTCATGCTGACGACGTCCGAACCCGCGTTCGGTTCGCTCATGGCGAGTGCGCCGATGTGTTCGCCGGAGACCAGCTTGGGCAGATATTTTTCCTTCTGTGCCGCCGTGCCGTTGCGATGAATCTGGTTGACGCACAGATTCGAGTGCGCCCCGTACGAGAGACCGACCGATGCCGACGCGCGCGAGATTTCTTCCATCGCGATCATGTGCGCCGTGTAGCCCATATTCGCGCCGCCGTATTCCTCCGAGACCGTCATGCCGAGCACGCCCAGGTCGCCGAATTTTCGCCATAGGTCCATGGGGAACTGATCCGACCGATCGATTTCCGCTGCGCGCGGGGCGATTTCTTTGGCAGCGAATCCGGCAATGCTGTCGCGCAGCATTTCGATTTCTTCGCCGAGCGGGAATTGCAAACCGGGCAGGTTGCTCATTGCAGTGTCTCCAGAGTTCATTGGCGGACCGGGTTAGCCTGGGTGGGCGCCGGCCCGTCTGAGTGCGGCTCAGCGTACGGCGGCGGCCTTATGGGCCGCCCTTGCCGCCCCGCACGAGGCGCGAAACGTTCAAGGCGCATTTCACGCCAGATTTACGTAAGCGTCAAGTGGTATTTTTGAGTATCACTCAGAAACCGGTTGGCATGCGTCTGGAGCCGCTATACAGTGATGGGATCGGTGTCTTCGAGGCAATTGGCCTCACAAATCTGAACTGGACTCATATGACGGTTGCCATGAAGGCTGAGTTACCTGCCTCGCGCCGCCAGCCGGCCGGGCGCAAGTCTCAGCAGCGCGTGAGGGAGATATTGCAGGCGGGCCGCGACGTGTTTTCCGAGAAGGGCTACGAGCGCGCGACGACGGCGGAGATTGCGCAGCGCCTGGGGATTTCCGAGGCGACCGTATTCAGTTATTTCCGCGGCAAGCGCGAGTTATGCGCGCGGGTGATTGGCGACTGGTACGACGAGATCATTGAAGCGATCGAGTCCGGGCTGCCGCGTGATGGCAGTGTGCGGCAGCAGTTTGCTTTTATTGTGCGGACGCATTTGCGGTTGATGCTGGTGAATGGCACGGACCTGTGTGCTTTGGTGTTGTCCGAGGGGCGGGCTCGGCATCATGAATTGAGTGAGGCGCTGACCGAATTGCAGCGGCGGTATACAGCACCGTTGATGCGGGTGTTGGCGCAGGGTCAGGAGACCGGGCAGATTCGGGATGATATGCCGTTGAGGTTGTTGCGGTCGATGGTGTTTGGGCCGATGGAACATGTGTTGTGGGACGCTACGCTGGCTAATCGGCATATCGATATTGACGCTACCGCGGGTCAGTTAATCGATGTGTTGTGGGCGGCTTTGATGCCGCCGGATTTGGAAGTTAGTGCTTTGCAGCAGTTCAGGGCTGAGGTGGTTGAGGCTAACCGGCGGTTTGAGGAGGCGGCTCGGAGTGAGAAGGGGGCACCTCGCGGTGGGTAGTGGTTTCGGTTTTTGGGGTTTTTGCCCGCGCGGCGCTTGCTGTCAGTGTTCTTGGGGCTTTGGCCTTTCCTTGAATTGTTAGTGGTCTATTAGCGTTGCCCCTGTGCGGGGCGGCACCTACTTCTCTTTGCCGGCTGCAAAGAGAAGCAACCGTATTGGAAGTCAAGCGGGAAGCTTTCCCGGAGCGCTGGATCTCAGCGCGACTTTCCCGTTGGGTACAGGCGAGCGCAGGCCACGCGAATGATCGCGTTCATGCACAGCATCCAGGCAAAGCTATACCGCCGGTTAATTCGTCGATGCGTTCCAGGGTGTTGAGTTATGGACCATGGCGTTAAGCGTCACGATGAGCTTGCGAATGCACGCGGTCATGGCCACCTTGAACGGTTTGCCAGCCTTGCGCAGACGGTCGTAAAAGGCCCTGATTACCGGATTAAAGCGCAGCGCAGGTATGCAGGCCATGTAAAGCGCGCGCCGCACGATGGCACGACCGCCGTGAATGCGACGCTTGCCGGTGTGCTTGCCGCTGTCGCAATTGAACGGCGCGACGCCGGTAAGTGCGGCGATCTCGCGGCGGTTCAGCGAGCCGAGCTGGGGCATGAAGGCGATCAGCGTAGCCGCGGCACCGGGGCCGATACCGGGCACCGAGCGCAGCAGATTCTCCTTCTGGCGCCAGGCGGACGAAGAGCGCATGAACGAATCGATGTCCTTGTCCGCGACGGTGAGCTGCTGTTTGAGCCATTTGATGTGGTCATTCAGGCTTTCCTTCGCCGCGGCGTGTGCGCGCTCCAGGCGGGCCTTCTCGGCCACGAGCATGTCGATGAGCTGGGCACGGCGCAGCAGCAGCGCTTGCAGCTGCTCGGTCTGCACATCGTTGAGCGGACGCACGACGGGTTTGATGACGGCGGCGAAATGGGCAATGACGAACGCGTCGATGCGGTCTGTCTTCGCCCGTTTGCCGGTGGCTTTGGCAAAGTCGCGCACCTGCCGGGGATTAACCGCGACAGCGGGCAGGCCGGCCTCACAGAGTGCCCTGAGCACGGCGAGCTCGAGCTTGCCGGTGGCCTCCATGACAATCAGGGTGGGGCCCAGCGCGATCAGACGCTGGACCAGCTGGTCGATGGCAGCGGTTTCATTGTCGACACTGAAATGCTCGGTGGTGTCGTGGATGGCAACGTCGAGGGTGCTACCGCTAACGTCGATGCCGATATAAACGGAAGAGGAAATCTGGTTCATCACGGTACCCATACTTGCAGGAAAATACGAGCTCGAGGCTCAGTCAACTGTTCGGGTTAAGAGGATGAAAAGGACAGTCGCTCAGGCTTCTCTGCGGGCTCGGAGCCCTGTAGGCAGACGAGCTGACTGTCCATGTGGCGGTACCTGATCGGGGCGGCGCCACAGGAGGGAATATACAAGTGGGCAAGAGAAAGCAGCTCAAACCGCCAATGCTAAGTGGGTCCCGTGGTCTGCTACGGGTAGTGGTGCATCTGGAATCCGTGTTCGTGCCCCTGCATACGCCAGTGACAAGGGCGTCATTCTTCCGGCGGCGCTGCGCGCGCCGAAGAGTAGTTCATACCCCCCCCGCTACGTTTTAACGCCCACGCCTCCCCACCGAACCGTGGCTCGTCATTGCACCGCCACCGCGATTGTGATTGGACCCGCAGTCGCAACTGCAACTGTGATCGTCATTGCAGCACACAGACAAATCATTTGAAGTGGGGGTTTCCGGGTGAGTGCGGAGGCCTGTCGCCGAGGCGAAGCCGATGGCCCTCACGGACCTCAACCGAAGCCCCTGGTTTCCCATGCAGACCCATCCGCGACGCACGTAGTGCGGAGTGGGAGCTGATGACTCCTTTGTCACTAACGCGGAGTGTGCGAGAACACGGATTCCAGATGCACCACTACCCGTAGCAGACCACGGGACCCACTTAGCATTGGCGGTTTGAGCCGCTTTCTTTTGCCTACTTTTCTTTGCGGCATGCAAAGAAAAGTAGGTGCCGCCCCGCACAGGGGCAACGCTAATAGACCACTAACAACGCAAGGAAATGCACCAAAGCCAGAACAAGGAAAGGCCAACGCACTAAGATCACGGACAAAAGCGCCGCGCAGGCAAAAACCCCGAAATGCGCTACCCTACCTCTCCCGGCGAAGCCACCAACCCAAGAGGCTCCAAAAAAATGCCATCCCCGAAACCCGGCAAAATCCGAATCGGCATAGGCGGCTGGACCTACGCGCCGTGGCGAGGAACGTTCTACCCGTCAGATCTGACACAAAGCCGCGAACTCCAACACGCGAGCCATAATCTCACATCGATAGAAATCAACGGCACCTTCTACGGCTTGCAAAAACCGGCAAGCTACGAAAAGTGGTATCAGGAAACCCCCGAAGATTTCGTCTTCTCGCTCAAAGCCCCCCGCTACGCAACAAACCGAAAAGTCCTGGCGGACGCCAACGAAACCATCGAACGCTTCTTCGCCAGCGGCGTGCTACTGTTAAAACAGAAGCTAGGCCCGATCAACTGGCAATTCGCCACTACCAAAAAGTTCGACCCGGAAGACTTCGAGGCCTTCCTGAAACTGCTGCCCGCGAGCATCGAAGGCCAAAAGCTAAGGCACGCCATCGAAGTCCGTAATGACACCTTCAAGACCCCCGAATTCATCGCGCTAGCCAGAAAGTACAAAGTCGCCATCGTGCTGGCAGCCGACAGCGACTACCCGCAAATCGCCGATATCACCGCGCCATTCGTCTACGCCCGCATCATGGGTACAAGCGACAAGGAAGCCAAAGGCTATTCGACCAAGGCCCTGGACGCCTGGGTCGAACGCGCCCGCCAACTTGCCGCGGGCACGACACCCGACGACCTCGAAACATCCGCAGCGGCCCCCGCAAAAACCGCGGCGCTCGACGTCTACCTCTACGTCATCAGCGGCTTCAAGGAACGCAATCCGGCCGCCGCCATGGCGCTGATCAAGCGCCTCGAATAACGGTCATCCGGCCCGCACGCGCGAGTGTCATAATCCCGGCAGCGAAACAACGCACCGACACTCACCCATTCAGGCCGCAAGGCCATCTCAACCCAAGGTCCGGGAGACTATTTTGAGCGCCATCGACAATCCTTTGCACGATCAGGAAGTCGGCTCGGCCGACGCCACCCAGGACACCACGCGCATCGACGACGTTCGCATCGGCGCGGTACGTCCGCTGATTTCCCCTGCCTTGCTGCAGGACGAATTGCCTGTGCCGCCTTCGGTGCAAACGCTCGTCGAGAAAACCCGCGCGGAAATCGCCGATGTTCTGCACGGCCGTGACGACCGGCTCGTGCTGATCGTCGGCCCGTGTTCGATTCACGACCACGACCAGGCAATCGAATACGCGCGCAAGCTCAAGGTCGCGACGCAGACCTACAAGGACGATCTGCTGATCGTCATGCGGGTGTACTTCGAGAAGCCGCGCACAACAGTAGGCTGGAAAGGCTATATCAACGACCCGCGTCTCGACGGCAGCTTCCGCATCAACGAGGGGCTGCGTCTCGCACGGCAACTGCTGCTCGACATCAACGGTCTCGGCTTGCCCACGGCCACCGAATTTCTCGACTTGCTCAGCCCGCAATACATCGCGGATCTGGTCGCGTGGGGTGCGATCGGCGCGCGCACGACGGAGAGCCAGAGTCATCGGCAGCTTGCGTCAGGGCTGAGCTGCCCGATCGGCTTCAAGAACGGCACGGACGGCGGCGTGCAGATCGCTGCGGACGCCATCGTTGCGGCGCACGCAAGCCATGCGTTCATGGGTATGACCAAGATGGGTATGGCCGCGATCTTCGAGACGCGTGGCAATGACGACGCGCACGTGATCTTGCGCGGCGGCAAGAAAGGTCCGAATTACGACAGCGCGTCCGTCGATGCAACCTGCGCAGTGCTCAAATCGGCAGGCCTGCGCGAGCAGGTCATGATCGATTGTTCGCATGCGAACTCAGGCAAATCGCATTTGCGTCAACTGGATGTAGTGCAGGATCTGGCGCAACAACTCTCGCAGCGCGAGCGCCGCATTCTCGGCGTCATGCTCGAAAGTCATCTTGAAGAAGGTCGTCAGGATCTGAAGACCGGTGTGCCGCTGCGTTACGGCGTATCGATTACGGACGCCTGCGTGAGCTGGGCGCAAACCGAACCGGCGCTCGAGACGCTGGCCGAAGCGACCCGGAAACGACGCGCGGGCTGAACCCGCCGACGCGGCCTGCACGATCTCGCGCATCCAGTAACCGTCCAATGAGCATCATTAACGGCTGGAACGCGAGCGTGCATGACGCAATCGTGAAGCAAACAACAGCATCATAAGCACCGCACGCGCCGCACCAGCCACCGATTTAACACCCTCACCGGTGTTGGGCAGCGCGTGTTTCCTCACGCCCGTTGCATCAGGCGCCGCGCACTAAAGCAGCGCGCGTGGATGCTCCAGCGCAAGGCGCGTTGCATTACGACGCGTTGACGGCTTCCTTGAATGCCTTGCCGGCGGTGAACTTCACCGTCTTGGCTGCGGCGATCTGGATCTCGGCACCGGTCGACGGATTGCGACCCACGCGTGCTGCGCGCGCGCCGGTCGAGAAAGAACCGAAACCGACCAGTTGCACCGTATCACCACCCACCACGGCTTTGGTCACCGCTTCGACGATAGCGTCGATAGTTTGGCCGGTGGCCGCTTTGCTTTCGCCCGTCGCTGCGGCGACTGCATCAATCAGTTCCTGTTTGTTCATAGCACTTCCCGTATGGTAATCATGGAACCGGCGCCACATCTGTTGCGCCGGGACCGACACACTAACGCATAGGCGCGCATTCGCGCAAACCTTGGATGTAAGCCTTGTATCGCCCGCCCAGCGGCAATTTGACGTTTTTTTGTCCCAAAGTGCTATAAGAATCGCGCGCTTACGTATTTCTCCCGCTTTACAGCTCTCCACGGCGTTTCACAATCCGTTGCAATTTCAGTGATTTAGCGGCGGTAAATCGGCTGCAGCCATGCTTTTTCACTATGTTATGGGGGATTGCAAAGATTCGCGATTCAGCACCGCGCCACGCTCAGCAATAAAAATCTGGGAAGAATAAAACAATGAAAATTCGCCATATTGCAACATGCGTGGTGCTCGCCGCATGGTCTTACGCGACCGCGGCAGCCGGCGATATCGCGTGAGCGATACGGGTCGGCGCGGCGCTGTAGCGCGGAAACTCACGCGGTTCCGCTACTGGAACTGCCTGCACCGCTGGAAAACAAGGACGTCATACAACGTCTCCTCGCCGCGAATCAGCGGACCTCACGCACGCTGACGCGGCACAAATGACCCATCGCCGATAATCTCGCAGGGCGTATTTACCGCCCACTCAACACGCCTGATTTATTTCCGCTGAGAATTCTCTCAAGGTCTCGCCGACGTTGCCGATATACAAAGCTGCGTGTGCGGCGCAAACGTTACAAGGACGGGCATGGTTCGGTTAGCCAGATTGAGGGAAGCGCTATCGGTCGCGGAAGGCGACCCGGAACTCGTGCGCTCGCAACTTCAGGCATTCGGCCGCCAGATACCGCTGCTTTATTTCATCCTCATCGTCAACACGATGGCCGTGGCTGTCACGCATCTGGGATCGGCGCCGGCGTGGTTGTCCATCTACTTCCCCGGGGCGCTCTGCGCGCTGTGCATCATCCGTTGCGTGCGCTGGTGGCGCATCCGGCACCGGCCTCTGACGCACGACAAGGCCGTGCCCGAGCTGCGCAAGCTGATCTGGCTCGCGGGCATCTTCGCCGTCGCCTTCAGCAGCTGGTCACTATTACTGTTTCCCTACGGCTCAGCCTATGAGCAGGCCCAAGTCGCGTTTTACATGGCGACGACATTGGTCGGCTGCGTGTTCTGTCTGATGCATCTGCGGGCGGCCGCCCTGCTTCTGCTATCAATCGTTATCCTGAGCTTTTCGACGTATCTGGTTTCCACGCGCTCTCCTGTCTTCATCGCGATGGCCATCGACATGACCCTGGTCGGCCTCGCACTCGCCTTCATCATCGAGTTGTATTACCGGACCTTTGCCGGCGTGGTGCATGCGCAGCGCGAATTGCAGGTGAGCCAGCAGAAAACGCAAAGACTTAGCGACGACAACTTCAGACTCGCGAGCATCGACAGCCTGACCGACCTGCCCAACCGGCGCAGCTTCTTTGCCTCGTTGCGCGCGCTATCGGAACAGACGCCCGGCGCGGGTGGCGGCTTCAATGTCGGCTTGATCGATCTCGACGGCTTCAAACAGGTCAACGATATCTACGGACATGCAAGCGGCGACCTCGTGCTGCAGGAAGTCGGCGTGCGCTTGCTGGCGCTCGCGGAACCCGGCATCTTCTTCGCGCGCCTGGGCGGCGACGAATTCGGCGTGCTGGCCCAGCACAAACTGCCGAACGAGACGCTCGTCGAGTTGGGAGAGCGCATCTGCGAAGCGCTCAGCCAGCCTTATCGGGTGGCCGGCAACGTCGCCGAACTGACCGGAACGATCGGCTGGGCCGCGTTTCCTGAAGCGGGCACGACAGTCCAGCAGGTTTTCGAACGCGCCGACGCCGCCTTGTACGTCGGCAAGGAAGGCCGCCGCGGCACGCCGGTGATCTTCTCGACGGAACATGAGACGCGGATCCGGCGCTCGAGTCTCGTCGCCCAGGAACTCCGCCATGCAGACCTGGAGTCGGAGCTGTTCCTCGAGTTTCAACCGATCTACGATGTGCTCACACAACGTCCCATCGGCATGGAGGCGCTCGGGCGATGGCACAACGCGCGGCTAGGCGCAGTCAGGCCAGAGGAATTCATTCGGATTGCCGAGCGTACCGACCTGATTCTGCGCGTCACTGAAGTGCTGCTGCGCAAAGCGCTCGAGGAAGTATCGCGCTGGCCGTCCGATCTCTATCTGTCGTTCAATCTCTCCGCGATCGATATTTCGACTTCGCCGCGCGCTCGCCGCCTGGTCGATATCGTGCTGGGCAGCGGCGTGCCCGCGCATCACGTCAACTTCGAGATCACGGAAACCGCGGTCACGCGCGATTTCGAGCAGGCCCACTGCTCGCTGACCATGATCAAGCAAGCCGGCTGCCGTGTCTCGCTCGACGATTTCGGCACCGGTTATTCGAGCCTCAGCTACGTGCATCGCCTGCCCTTCGATACGATCAAGATCGACCGTAGCTTCATGACCGACGTGGATTCCAATAGCGCGTCGAAGAAGATCGTCAAGTCGGTGCTCGATCTGTGCAGAAACCTCGGACTTGAATGCATCGTGGAAGGACTCGAGACGTCGTCGCAAGCCGACGTCGTCAAGGCGCTAGGCGCTCGCGCGCTACAGGGCTATCTGTTCGGCAGGCCGATGCGGGCAAGCGCCGTCCCGGCCTATTTGCAGACCATGCTCGGGCAGGGTCACGTCGTCGAGACGTAGCCGCCGCCCTCCCCTGCACTGCGCGAACCAGCACGACAGGTGCAACGCACGTGCGTCACACCGCACGACTAACGCGGCACAGTGTCGTATTCCAACTCCGGATACCAGTCGCTGCCGCGGCCGCCGGGTGTCATGTCGAGCACCGTCCAGATCGGCATCACATCGGGTGCGCCGCGCGGATCCTGACCCGGGTCCGCTGTCGACGGCCCCATCTCCTCGGCCCAGAAATGCCGCACCGTACCGCCTGAACGCGTGAACACGTTGAAGGCGGGATTGTCGCCACCATCCGGAACTTCAGCGGCGTAGTCGCGGTTGAAGGTGTTGCCGCCCGACGAATACAGCCGCAGGTGCCGCCAGCCGCGCTCTTTTTTGAATGCCACCAGTTTGTCGATCGGCGAGCGGCCGATCACCGCAAAGGCCACGCGTTGCAATATGTCGGGCATTTCGCCGTCGTAAGCGCTCAGGAGCGAGGTGCACATCGAACAGGGGCGCTCGCGCTGCGGACCGAACATCCAGTTGTAGGTAACGAGGGTGTCATGCGCGCCGAACATTTCGGAAAGCGTCACCGGGCCCGCCTCGCCCTCGAAGAGATAGTCCTGCGGCACGACACCGCCGGGCGGCAGCGCGCGGCGCTGCGCGGCCACGCGTTCGATATGGCGGCGCAACTCGATTTCCTCGGCCAGCAAGTCGTTGCGCGCGCTGCGATATTCGGCGCTCTCGCCCGGAAACCGGGCGGGCGAGTCGGCCAGCAGCCGGGCCGGTTTCAACGTTTGTGCAGATGGGTCTACGTCATTCATCAGCCACCTCCTGTTGCAGTAACAAGGATTAAGGGCGCGATAGCGGCACGTTGCGACGCAGCCGCGAGCTTATCTTTTGCCCCTATATAGCCACGACGAACGGCGTGGCGGCGAATCGACAACGTCAGCGAAATATTTTGCTGACCCGTCCGCGGCGGCAATCGAAACCTCATTGCAAGGTATCCTTTGCCGAAACAGCATGCGCGCGCCGGCGCACTTTTGCACCGTCACGGCGCCCGCCGCGCCGCCTTTGAGGATGCCCCATGCCGCTTCGTCTGCCACCGCTGCCCGCGCTTCGTTTTTTCGAAGCGGCTGGCAGGCATCAGAGTTTCAAGCTCGCCGCCGCGGAACTGAACGTCACGCCGAGCGCGATTAGCCACGGCATCGTCGGCCTCGAACAGTCGCTCGGCGTCGAACTGTTCGTGCGCGAGCCGCGCGGAATTTCGCTGACGACGGCGGGCGCCGACTATCTATCGTACGTATCCGAAGCGTTTTCGCTGATCGCGATCGGCACGCAACGCCTGCCGAACCACCGCGCGAATCGCCCGATCGCGCTGAGTTGCGCGCCCACGCTCGCCTCGCGCTGGCTGTTGCCGCGCCTCGCCGCCTTTCGCGCGCGTTGGCCGGATGCGAATGTCACCGTCGATACGTCGCACCGTCAGGTCGGCTTTCCGGTCGACGGTTTCGATTTCGCCATTCGCCTGAGCCGCGCCCCGGTCGCGGGAACCGCGTGGACACGTCTGTTCGGCGAACGCCTGGTGCCGGTGTGCAGCCCCGCGTACGTGGATAACCTGCGCGACGCGCATGGCAACATCGATCTGCGTCACGCGACGCTCATTCACGTGAACTCGGCAAGCGAGGACTGGCAGGCGTGGTTCGACGGGGTCGCCATAGACCGGGTCGCGATAGACCGGGTCGCGATAGACGGGGTCGCCACAGACGGAACCACCATCTACGCTATCGACCTGAACAACGGCTTGCGCGTCGACACGATCCAGCTCGCTTTCGAAGCCGCGAGCATGGGCCTCGGCGTCGCACTCGGCAGACGGCCGCTGGTGGACCGCGATCTCGCAAGCGGTGCACTCGTCGAGGCCTGTCCACAAACGATCGCCTCCTCCACGGCATACTGGCTGGTGAGCGCGCAAAACACGGATAGCGCGGAGAATCGCCCGGAACTGTCCGACTTCAAACGGTGGCTGCTCAGCGAGGCTGAACCGTTCGTCAATCCATCCGATGCTGCCGACGCGGAATCGCGCCGCGCCAACCACTAAACCCTGCACGTCCTCTGTCTGAACAGGTGAGCCGCACTCACCCGTCGTCAAAATCTTTTCTTTTGCCGCTTCTGACGCTCGCTGCGACCATGGTGTCCAAGGAGATCAGAAACCATGTCCACCGCCAATAGCAAACGCCTCGCCTTGCCGTTCAGTCAGACGACGCTCGTGATCATCGCCGGCGCGCTGATTCTGAGCGCCGCCATGGGCATCCGGCAGACCTTCGGCCTCTTCATTGGGCCGTTCTCGTTCGACCGCGGCCTGCCCGTCACGCTGATCGCTTTCGCCATCGCGCTGCACAACCTGGTATGGGGTTTCGCGCAACCGTTCGCGGGCGCTGCAGCGGACCGCTATGGCTCGGCGCCGGTGGTCGCGTTCGGCGCGACGACATTCGCTGCGGGTCTGGGCGTCGCGGCGGTTGCGCCGTCAGGCCCGCTGCTGATCGTCGGTATGGGGCTGCTGGTCGGCATCGGCGTGAGTTGCACGACGTTCGGCGTGGTGTTGCCGGCAGTCGGCCGCATCGCTTCTCCGGAAAAACGCAGCATGGCGATGGGTCTCGTCAGCGCAGGCGGCTCGGCAGGACAGGTGCTGATGATCCCACTCGTGCAGAGCATTCGACTCAGCTCGGGTATCGCCACATCGCTCTTCGTGCTGGCCTTCCTGATGCTGCTGATCGCACCGCTCGGCATCGTGCTCGACCGGCGCGCGAGTGTCGGCATGCAGGTTCAGGAGCCGCCCACTGCGCCGCTTCGCAAGGTATTCGCTCAGGCGATCCGGCATCGGGGATATCGACTCCTGACCCTCGGCTTCTTCACCTGTGGATTTCAACTCGCGTTCATTGCCACCCATCTGCCTGAATATCTGACGCTGTGCCATATGCCCGTCGGGCTGGGCGCCACGGCGCTCGCGCTGATCGGCCTGTTCAACATGGCGGGCAGCTGGGGATGCGGATGGCTGGGCGGCCGGTTCCGGCAGCACCATGTACTCGGCTGGCTTTACCTCATTCGAAGCGTGACGATCGGCGCCTTCTTTCTGCTGCCGAAAACCTCCGCTTCGGTCGTGATCTTCGCGGCGGTGATGGGGCTAACCTGGCTCGGGACCGTGCCGCTGACGAGCGGACTCGTGGCGAAAGTGTTCGGCACGCGGCACCTCGGCAGCCTCTTTGGCGTCTGCTTTCTGAGCCACCAGATCGGCTCGTTTCTCGGCGCGTGGTTAGGCGGGCTGGTGTTCGATCTGACCGGGTCCTATTCGCTGCTGTGGGAAGCCACGGTCGTCGCAGGACTCGTCGCCGCGATGCTGCACTTCCCGATCGACGACAAGGCCGTCAGCACGCCCACAATCCGGTCCGAGCCGGCGGGGGCGTGAAGGTTCGGGCGCGGGCGCGTGCGAGCACGTATTCGCACGCACCGCGAGTCCGCAACTCGCATCTCCGATGCTATTTTCGCGGCGCGTCCGCTGCCGCTTTCGGCACGCGCCCCATCAGATAGAACTCGTCGTTCGGCCGCATTGAAATGACGTTGGCCATCCGGTTCGACAAACCGAAAAATGCGGTGATGGCCGCGATATCCCACACGTCTTCATCCGAAAAGCCGTGCTCACGCAGCGTCTGAAAATCGGCATCGTCGACCGTGCCGGATTCGCGGCAGACCTTCAGCGCGAAGTCGAGCATCGCCTTCTGACGCGCCGTGATATCCGCCTTGCGATGGTTGACGGCCACCTGATCCGCAAGCAACGGCGCCTTTTCGTAGATGCGCAGAATCGCCCCGTGCGCGACCACGCAATACAGGCACTGATTCACCGCGCTCGTCGCGACAACGATCATCTCGCGCTCGCCTTTGGTGAGGCCGCCTTCTTTCAGCATCAACGCGTCGTGGTACGCAAAAAACGCGCGGAATTCATCCGGCCGGTGCGCGAGCGTGAGGAATACGTTCGGGACGAAACCGGCTTTCTCCTGCACTTCGAGGATCCGGGCGCGGATGTCGTCCGGCCACGCGCCAGGCTCAGGCACGGGATAGCGGCTGATCGGCTGAGGGTTTGCCATGGGGTGTCTCCGTTGTATCGGTATGTGCACGACGATTGTAGCGAACTTCGACTCGCTGCCGTCCGGGTCATTCTGGCGCTTTGCTCCGCGCTGAGCAGCGGCAGGGACAGGCTGCACAGGGGCACCGCGGCACGGTCAATCGCCCCGTCCCTTGAATATTTGCAGGTACTCAGCCCGCCCCGCAGCGCCGTTTCACCAACCTGTGCTTAAATCCGAAGTTCGTGCTGCTGCGTTCGTGCCGCCGGCCAGCTGAACGAGCCATGCAGTCGGCCGCTGTCCGGCAAGAACGGGCCCTGCACGACGTGTTCGCAACGCACGCCGGCCAGGCACGGGCTGCTCCAGATCCCTTCATCGCACCAACAGGAGCGTGGTTGTGTGGCATTTTCCGGTTGCTATTCCACCCTCGCTGGGCGTGTGGGCCGTGTTCATGAGCGTGCTCGTCACGCAACTCGGCCTGCCGATTCCGGCGGCGCCGATGCTGATCCTCGGCGGAACCATGGCCGCCATGGGACAAACCTCTTATGCCAGCGTCATTGGGGCCGCCGTCTGCGCAACGCTGCTGGCGGACTCACTATGGTTCTTCACCGGACGGACATACGGCCGACGCTTGCTGAATCAGCTGGTGCGCTTCTCACTCTCGCTCGACACCACCGTCCGTGTCGCACGCAATACCTATGAGCGGTACGGCGCGCCGATTCTGACCGTCGCCAAATTCCTGCCGGGCCTCGGTTTAATTTCGGCGCCACTGCTCGGCACCACGCCAATCAACGTCGGCGTGTTTCTGCTGTGGGATTTTGTCGGCGCGGTGCTGTGGGCCAGTGTGTGGGTGATCGGCGGTGCGGCGCTTGACGATCAGATCGTGCAGCTCGTTCTGCTGGTGCGCCATCACGGCGGCACGATTTTCGACGCGTTCGCGGCGATCTTCCTCGCCGTGCTCCTCTATCGCGTCGTGCGCCGCTGGCAGTTTCGCCGCTGGCTCGCGCATATCCGCATCTCGCCGGACCAGCTCGACGAACTGATGAAGTCCAATGAGCCGCCGCTGATCCTCGATGCCCGGCCGCACAGCATCCGCGCGAAAGAATCGCACCGGATTGCGGGCGCGCAGTTGCTGGATCTCGATTCGCCCGAGCCACTGCATCCCGAGTTACTGAAACGGCCGATTGTCGTCTACTGCGTCTGTCCTAACGAAGCGACGGCCAAGCGGATCGTCAATCAGCTGCATCGAAAGAATATCCATCACGTCCGCGCGCTCAAGGGCGGCCTCGACGCGTGGGAAAAACGCGGTTATCCGGTCGAGCCGCTGCCGCCCGACTTCGAGACGGCGATGGCCCATATGGAGGAAGACGAGGGTAACGAGGGCGAATACACCGTGCGGGCGAGATTGGCGAAGTGACGCCAGGCGCCTGAACCCGCCCCCCCCCGATCACAACGGGGCTGCTTAAAAAACTGCTTGCGCATCACCCTAAATGTGTGCACTATGCATATATGCACGTTGCACACATTGAGGTACTGCTATGACGCAGCGCACAGAAAATCTGCTTGGCGTGCTCGCCCTGCTGGTCACGGACGAGATGAACGCGCAGCCTACCGTGGCCGCGCTCGCGGGCCCCACCGCCCGTGCCATGCTCAACGCGGTCGGTCAATATCCCGATTCATCCATTGAAGTTTTACGCGAGGCGGTCGATCTTTCGCATCCGGCCGCGGTCCGCGCCGTTGCGGGTCTGGTGGACGCCCGTCTCGTCGAAAAGAAATCCGGCACGGATAAACGTTCCGTCGCGCTTGCCTTGACCGCTTCCGGCAAGCGTGAAGCCAAACGCCTGCAAACGGCACGCGACCGGATGCTCCAACGCATCGTCGGGCAACTCGACGAGCGCGAGCGTGATGTGCTCGAAAACCTGCTGATCAAGATTCTGTGGAACGAGACCCGCGATCCGGCGCACGCCATGCAGCTGTGCCGCCTTTGCGACGACGGCCCGTGCCTGCAAGCCGGCTGCCCGGTCGAATGCCGTGAACAGGGTCTGCCCATGCCCGCGCGGAGCGGCACATGAATACCACCGCGCCGGTGCGCTGGCCGGCGATCGTCGCACTGACCGCGGTCTCGGCGCTCTCGCAGATCGGCCAGTTCGGCATCGGCTTCATGGTGCTGCCGGTGTGGCTGGCGCAGCGTGGCCTCGACGCTCCGCGTGCCGGCCTCTTCTCCGCTTCGCAATGGACCGGCATGCTGGCCGGCTTGTTGATCGCGCCGTGGCTGATGGAACGGATCGGTGCGAAGCGCACGGTATCGCTGGGTCTCGTCGCCACGGTAGTTGCGTTCGCGACGATGAGCGCGCTGTGGTGGCCGTTGTGGCTCGTGCCCGGCCTGTTGACCGGACTCGGCATCGGTTTGCGCTGGATCGCCAATGAAACGTGGCTCTATCGGCTTGTGCCGGCGGAGTCGAGCGGACGTGTAGTGGGCGTGCACGAAGCGCTGATTGCCTCCGCGGGCGTCATCGGCCCAGCGTTGGCGGTGTGGTGCGCAGTCGACGGACGCATCACGTTTGCGGCCGGCGCGGCCTTCACGTTTGCGGCGGCCCTTCCCCTGTGGCTCACTGCCTCGGACGACAGGCCATCTGCCGTCAAATCAGCACGGCCTGCGCGAACAGACAGCGCAGGGAAAAGCTCCATAATCGGCCCCATCGGTCCATTGGTCAGCCTCGGCATGGTGGTCGTCGCGGCAGGCGGCATCGGCGATGGCGCGCTTTACGGGCTCTTCCCGCTCTTTGCCGACGCTCACGGCCTCAGCACCACACAGACGGCTACGCTGCTCACGCTATTCGGTATCGGCGGAATGGCGCTCCAATTTCCGGTCGGCTGGTTTGCGGATCGTGCGGGTCTGGCTGCCACGGTGATCTTCTGCGCCGCGCTCAGCACGCTGGCGATCTGCGGTTTCGCGCTCGCCGCACCCGCCTCATGGCTCGCTGGCGCGAGCGCGTTACTGCTCGGCGGCATGAACAGCGCGTACATCACACTCGGCATGGTCGCGGCGGCATGCAGCGACAAGGCCGCACTCACGCGCAACATGCGGCTGGTGTCGCTCACCTTCACCGCGAGTTCGATCGTGGGACCGCTCATCGCTGGTTTCGCCATGAAAGCACGCGGCAGCGACATGCTGTTGTGGCAACTGGCGATCATGAGCGGCGCGCTCGTTGCCTACACACTCGGCTTGCGCGAAGGCCGGCGTCAACCCGATCGATCCTCGTCGATGGGCTGAGCCGGATGTCTTCAAAGACTGCGACTGTGTCTAGCGTTCAGCGACCCTCTGCTGCCGCCAGAGACACAACAGATCGCACGCGATATGCGCGGCGGCAATCGCCGTGATCTCGCTCTGGTCATAAGCGGGCGCCACTTCCACTACATCCGCACCCACCAGATTCAGCGCACCGAGTCCACGCACGATAGCCAGCCCCTGTGCCGATGACAACCCGCCCGCCACCGGCGTACCCGTGCCCGGCGCGAACGCCGGATCGAGACAGTCGATATCGAAGGTCAGATACGCGGGCCGCTCGCCGACAATCGACGTGATCCGCTCCACCGCTGCTCGCGTGCCATGTTCGTGGACCCAGGCGGCGTCGAGGATATTGATCCCCATGAAGTCGTCGTTCCACGTGCGAATGCCGACCTGCACCGAAGTCTTCGGATCGATCAAGCCGTCTTTCACCGCCTTGTAGAACATCGAGCCGTGATTCAGGCTGTCCGGGCTGTCGTCGGCCCAGGTATCGCAGTGGGCGTCGAAATGGATCAGCGAAAGCGGCTTGCCGTACTTCTCCGCATGCGCGATCAGCAGCGGATACGTAATGTAGTGATCGCCGCCGAGCGTCAGCATTTTCGCGTCCGAACGCAGGATCGTACGCGCATGCTCGACGATCGATTCCTTGATCGTCATGGGATTGTGCGCGTCGAACCAGCAGTCGCCATAGTCCGTCACGGCGAGATCGTCGAACGGATTGAAGCCCCACGGATACGGATGCAGCTCCGACAATTGCACGCTCGCCGCGCGCACCGCCGCCGGGCCGAGACGCGCGCCCGAACGGAACGTGGTGGCCAGATCGAGCGGCACGCCGGAGATCACGACGTCGACGCCGTCGAGTTCACGGGTGTACTTGCGGCGCATGAACGACAACACACCCGCATAGGTGTTTTCGATCGACGAGCCATAAAGCGACGGACGACGGATCGCGCCGTCGCCATAAACGAGTTCAGTCATGGGATGACCTGATACCTGATAAACATGCCGGAGCCGCACGCGGGGCTTCCAGGTGATGCGTGCAACGTCCGGCCTCGGATTCATTGGGAACGCGACGGCGTTTCTTTCAAACGCCGCCGCGCTGGCTTGCGAATCCTTTAGCGCAGCCGAACGAGCGTGGACTTCAGCTCGGTGTACTTCTCCAGCGCGTGCAACGACTTGTCGCGACCGTTGCCCGATTGTTTGTAACCGCCGAACGGGAAATTCATATCGCCACCTTCGTCGTAGCAATTGACCCACACCGTACCGGCACGCAGCTTGCGCGACACTTCATGCGCCGTGGTCAGGTTCGAGGTCCACACGGCAGCCGCAAGACCATATTCGCTGTCGTTAGCGATCCTGATCGCCTCTTCAACCGTGTCGAACGTAATCACCGACAACACCGGCCCGAAGATTTCCTCGCGCGCAACCTTCGCGCCGGACGCCGGGATGTCGAAGATGGTCGGTTCGATATAGAAGCCGCCCGTCTCCTGCTTGACGCGCGAACCACCCAGCAGCAGCTTCGCTTCGGCGCGGCCCGCTTCGATATAACCGAGCACGCGTTCGAGTTGCACGTTATCGACGATCGCGCCCATCGAGGTTTGCGGGTCGAGCGGGTTGCCCGGCGTATAGCTGCGCGCGGCGGCGATCAGCTTGTCGAGGAACACGTCCTTGATGTCTTTGTGCACGAGCAGACGTGAACCCGCGGTGCACATTTCGCCCATGTTGTAGAAAATCGCGCCGGCCGCCGCGTTTGCCGCGCGGTCGAGGTCGGGGCAATCGGGCATCACGATGTTCGGCGACTTGCCGCCGAGTTCGAGCCACACGCGCTTCAGGTTCGATTGACCGGCGTATTGCATGATCAGCTTGCCGACGTTGGTCGAGCCGGTGAAGGCGAGACAGTCCACGTCCTGATGCAGCGCCAGCAGCTTGCCCGGTTCGCCCGCGCCCGGCACCACGTTGAACACGCCGGCGGGGATGCCCGCGTCCAGCGCGAGTTGAGCGAGGCGAATTGCGGTGAGCGGCGACTTCTCCGAAGGCTTGAGCACGACGCTGTTACCTGCGGCGAGCGCCGGGCCGAACTTCCACGACGCCATCAGGATCGGGAAATTCCACGGCACGACTGCCGCAACGACACCGATCGGCTCGCGCGTGACGAGGCCCACCAGATGATGATCGGCCGGCGCGACTTCGCCGCCGACCTTGTCGATGGCCTCAGCGAACCACTCGACGCAATAGGCCGCGCCCGGCACGTCCACCGAGGTGGTGTCGGCGATCGGCTTGCCGGCGTCCAGCGTTTCGAGCAACGCGAGTTCGTCCATATGCTCGCGGATCGACGCGGCCCAGCGCAGGAGAATCGCCTTGCGCTTGCGAGGATTGAGGCCGGACCACACGCCGGAATCGAACGCGCGGCGGGCGGCTGCCACGGCGGCGTCGACATCCGCCGCACCGCTGTCAGCGACTTTGGCGAGCAGCTTGCCGTCGATCGGGCTCAGGCAGTCGAACGTGCGGCCGCCAGCGGCGTCACGGTACTCGCCGTCGATAAACGCACGGCCTTCGATCGAAAGCGTAGCGGCTTTGTCTTGCCAGAAAGCGAGAGATTTCTTGTCCATCAGGATGCCTCAATGTTATGCGCTCGACGCACGCCGGCTCCGACTTCGAGCGGCCTGGAACTGCGTCGCGGCGCGTTGGCGCGGAGTCTTTAGAACGTGGGCGGCGAATTGGCCGACACAATCTCGCAGAGATGCTCCGCGCTGGGATTGCGAAAACGATGCGGAAGACGGCTTTCGAAGTAATAGCTGTCACCGGGGTCGAGCAGC
Source organism: Burkholderia sp. OK233 (assembly GCF_900230185.1). Taxonomy (GTDB): domain Bacteria; phylum Pseudomonadota; class Gammaproteobacteria; order Burkholderiales; family Burkholderiaceae; genus Paraburkholderia. The sequence goes on along the minus strand of NZ_OCSR01000002.1, from coordinate 3,372,443 downwards.
CACGTGACGCCATCCACGGTCAGTTCGATCTGACCGCTGACCACCACCCCGCCCTCGTGCCCCTCGTGCTCCAGCATTTCCGGCCCGGTATCCGACAGCGGCTGATAGACCTCGCGCAGAATGCCCATATTGCGGTCTTTCACACTGGAGCCGGCGAGATAGAACTCGATCGACTCATTACCGAGATTCGGCATGTCGGCGCGGCGCGACACGACAGAGCGTTCCACCTCGACTTCAAAAGTAAAGAATTCGGCGAGACTCATCGGTATGCATTCAAGCAGCTTCTTCAGCGACCCAACCGACGGACTCACGCGGTTCTGCTCGATCAGCGAGATCGTGCCGTTGGTCACCCCCGCCCGTTTCGCCAGCTCACGCTGGGACAGACCATTCTTCTTACGGATGTACTGCAGGCGGGTGGCAACTTCTATAGACATCGCTAGGTTCTCTGACATGGGAGACAATCGGGCGCGTTGACTCGGGCAACGTGTGCCCGCGAGTGTTGAATATTCTAGCCACTTTAATCGTTGCGCCGCTGGGGAAAACCCTGAAAGGATTCCGAAATATGATTTCCGCAACGAATGTTCCCACTGACCCGGATTCCAGGGACACCCTCGGGAAAGCCCTGATAAATCTTTTATAAAAATGATTTGACGGCATTATTGGCTCGTATACGATGGTTCTCAGGCGATCGTCATGCCGGCGTCACGAAGCACGAATGTGTGTTTTTGACGCAGCGAACCCGGTTCGCAACGGTCAGAGGCGGTCATCCCAGCGTCATGTTTCTTTAAACGCCCTGTGCGTTTTTCGAGCAAGCGTTCAATACTTTCAACGTCGCTAGTCGAGTGTAATCGTGAGAGTCCGAGGCCCTTTGGTGAGATGGAATCGAAGTCAGGCGAGTTGTCCTCGCGCTGACGGCGCCATCGCCGACGGCAGCAACGGCAGCCTTGCGTTCCGCCGCTTCCTGTCCGTCTTCACGATCCTGTCCCGCCGTTCAGTTCGACGTCACAACTCCATCTCCGCGCGCGCCTTCATTGCTGTGCGCACGGACGAAGTCGCCTCGCTGCTGCCGTAGCGCCTCCCCCCTTTTCCGTCGTTCGATTCGTCCGTTTGCGTGAGCGCGCTCTCTTGAGCCATGCGTTCGTGCGTGTGCGGTGCCGTCTGCCGCGCAGCGCCTCATGCGGATCAGATCAGTTGCGCACCGCAACGGACCGAATCGAACGACACATCTAATTACCACGCGCGGCGCGTCCCGCTGACGACGACCGCCTGCACTACCCGGTGGCCTGACGCCTTGCGTCCGGCTGCGGAATGTTGCCGCGCCGTGTTTAACGTTGTTCTTGCCGCGTCCCGCGGGGAACATACACGTCTATCTGATATGCGAAACAAACCCTTGGTCGGCATCAGCGCCGACAGAACGATGATGGGAGTCCACCCGTCGCACGTCACCGGCGAGAAGTACATCGCCGCGATCGTAGACGGCTCGCAGGCTCTGGCCATGTTGTTGCCGGCGCTCGGCGAGCGTCAGTCCACCGAGGACGTGCTGGCTACTGTCGACGGCTTACTGTTCACCGGCAGCTATTCGAATGTCGAGCCGCACCGCTACGGCGGTCATCCCAGCGCGCCGGGCACGCTGCACGACGCCGCACGCGATGCGACGACGCTGCCGCTTCTGCACGCCGCGATCGCCGCAGGCGTGCCGGTGCTGGCGGTATGCCGGGGCTTTCAGGAAATGAACGTGGTGTTCGGCGGGACGTTGCATCAAAGCGTTCACGCGGTGGCCGGCTTGAACGACCATCGCGAGAACAAGGAAGACGACCTCGACGTGCAATACGCACCGTCGCATTCGATCACGCTGACGCAGGGCGGCTTGTTGCAGCGCCTCGCGGGCGGCACGAATGAAGCGCGTGTGAATTCATTGCACGGTCAGGGCGTCGAGCGGTTAGGCGTGGGTCTGGTGGCAGAAGCCACCGCGCCGGACGGATTGATCGAAGCGGTGAGCGTAAAAGATGCGCGTGCCTTCGCGCTGGGTGTGCAGTGGCACCCGGAATGGAAGCATGCCAACGACGCGCTTTCCACCGCGATCTTTCGCGCCTTCGGCGATGCCTGCCGCGATCGAATGCGCACCAAGGCCGGCTATGGCGCGGCATCCGCCGCTGCCACGCATGCCTGAGCCGGTCGCGCACCAAAACTGAGAGAATAACCATGCATGAAATCGACGACTTCCTGAAGAAGAACCGCGTCACCGAAATCGAAGCGATCATTCCGGATATGGCCGGGATCGCACGCGGCAAGATCATTCCGCGCAGCAAGTTCGAATCCGGCGAATCCATGCGCTTGCCGCAGGCGGTGATGATCCAGACCGTCACAGGGGACTATCCGGAAGACGGCACGCTCACCGGCGTCACCGACCCGGACATGGTCTGCGTTCCCGACGCCAGCACCATCCGCATGATTCCGTGGGCCGTCGATCCGACCGCCCAGGTGATCCACGATTGCGTTCACTTCGACGGCACGCCCGTCGCGATCTCGCCGCGCCGTGTGCTGCGCCGCGTGCTCGAACTCTACAAGGCCAAAGGCTGGAAGCCGGTTATCGCGCCCGAGCTCGAGTTCTACCTGGTCGACATGAACAAGGACCCGGACCTGCCGCTGCAACCGCCGATCGGCCGTACGGGCCGTCCGGAGACCGGCCGTCAGGCGTACTCGATCGAAGCCGTCAATGAATTCGATCCGCTGTTCGAAGACATCTATGAATACTGCGAAGTGCAGGAACTGGAAGTCGACACGCTGATTCACGAAGTCGGCGCCGCGCAGATGGAAATCAATTTCATGCACGGCGATCCGCTCAAGCTCGCCGACAGCGTGTTCCTGTTCAAACGCACGGTGCGTGAAGCCGCGCTGCGTCACAAGATGTACGCGACCTTCATGGCCAAGCCGATGGAAGGCGAACCGGGCTCGGCGATGCACATGCACCAGAGCCTCGTGGACGAAGAAACCGGCCACAACCTGTTCACGGGTCCGGACGGCAAACCCACGTCGCTCTTCACGGGCTATATCGCGGGCCTGCAGAAATACACGCCGGCACTGATGCCGATTTTCGCGCCGTACATCAACTCGTATCGCCGCCTGTCGCGCTTCATGGCTGCGCCGATCAACGTGGCATGGGGTTACGACAACCGTACGGTGGGTTTCCGGATTCCGCATTCGGGCCCGGCTGCACGCCGCATCGAAAACCGCATTCCGGGCGTGGACTGCAACCCGTATCTCGCGATCGCAGCGACGCTGGCTGCCGGGTATGTTGGCATGACGCAAAATCTGGAGCCGACCGAGCCGCTGCTCAGCGACGGTTACGAACTGCCCTACCAGTTGCCGCGCAATCTGGAAGAGGGGCTGACGCTGATGGGCGCGTGCGAGCCGATGGCCGAGATTCTCGGCGAAAAATTCGTCAAGGCCTACCTCGCACTGAAAGAAACCGAATACGAAGCGTTTTTCCGCGTGATCAGTTCGTGGGAACGCCGGCATTTGCTGCTGCACGTCTAAGACTTTTATTGATGACGTCGCCCGCAAACGCAAAAAAATTGGAGGCAGTATGAGCTACAGAACAGAAGAAATCGCTTACGTGCAACCGGCCCAACCCAGCGCCGCCGCCAGCGTGCAAGCCGCACAACCGCGACGCAGCACCGCTGAATACCGCGCGCTCGACGCCGCGCACCACATCCATCCGTTTTCGGATATGGGTTCGCTCAATCGCAGCGGCAGCCGCGTGATCGTCAAGGCGCAGGGCGTGTACCTGTGGGATTCGGAAGACAATAAGATCATCGACGGCATGGCCGGTTTGTGGTGCGTGAACGTCGGTTATGGCCGCAAGGAACTGGCCGACGCAGCGTACCGCCAGATGCAGGAACTGCCCTTCTACAACACCTTCTTCAAGACGACGCACCCGCCGGTGATCGAACTGTCGGCCTTGCTCGCAGAGCTGGCGCCGGAACCGTTCAACCACTTCTTCTATTGCAACAGCGGCTCGGAAGGCAACGACACCGTGCTTCGCATCGTTCACCAATACTGGGCGACGCAAGGCAAGCACTCGAAGAAGTTCGTCATCTCGCGCAAAAACGGCTATCACGGCTCGACGATCGCGGGCGGCACGCTGGGCGGCATGGGCTACATGCACGAACAGATGCCCTCGAAGGTCGAGAACATCGTGCATATCGACCAGCCGTATTTCTTCGGCGAAGCAGAAGGCAATCTGACGCCGGAAGAATTCGCCCTGGCCCGCGCGCAGCAACTCGAAGCGAAGATTCTCGAAATCGGCGCGGACAACGTGGCCGCCTTTATCGGTGAGCCTTTCCAGGGCGCCGGCGGCGTGATCTTCCCGGCTTCGACGTACTGGCCGGAAATCCAGCGCATCTGCCGCAAGTACGACATCCTGCTGGTCGCCGACGAAGTGATCGGCGGTTTCGGCCGGACCGGCGAATGGTTCGCGCATCAGCACTTCGGTTTCGAGCCGGATCTGATCACGCTGGCCAAGGGCCTGACAAGCGGCTACGTGCCGATGGGCGCGGTCGGTCTGCATGATCGCGTCGCCAAGGCGATCATCGAGAACGGCGACTTCAATCACGGCCTCACCTACTCCGGTCACCCGGTGGCCGCGGCCGTGGCGCTCGCCAATCTGAAGCTGCTGCGCGACGAGAAGATCGTCGAGCGCGTCAAGACCGACACGGGTCCGTACTTCCAGAAGAAGCTGCGCGACACCTTCGCCAATCACCCGATCATCGGCGAAATCTCCGGTGCGGGTCTGGTGGCCGGCCTGCAACTCGCAGAAGACCCGAAAGCGCGCAAGCGCTTCGCCAATGGCGGTGAAGTCGGCACGATCTGCCGCGACTTCTGCTTCAACGGCAACCTGATCATGCGCGCCACCGGCGACCGGATGCTGCTCTCACCGCCGCTCGTGATCAACAAGCTGGAAATCGACGAAATCGTTTCGAAGGCGAAAAAAGCCGTCGACGCGACCGCACAACAACTCGGAATTTCGTAACGGCAGTTCGTTCCGGCATGAGCACACCCACGATACGCGCTCATGCCGGTTCTTCACATCAAGGGAAAAAACCATGAGCGTTTGTCATCTTCGTCATGCGGTCGCGGGGGCCGCGCTTCTCGCCTTCGCGGGTTTTGCGGCGTTGTCGGTTACGCCGGCCCTTGCGGCCGACACGGAACTGAATGTCTACAACTGGTCGGACTACATCGCGAAGGACACGATTCCGAACTTCGAGAAGCTGGACGGCATTCACGTCAAATACGACAACTACGATAGCGACGATACGTTGCAGGCCAAACTGCTCGCAGGCAGCTCCGGTTATGACATCGTGGTGCCGACGTCGAACTACATGGCCAAGCAGATTCAGGCCGGCGTGTACATGAAGCTCGACAAATCGAAGCTGCCGAATCTGTCGAACCTCGACCCCGTGCTGATGAAGATGATCTCCGACGCCGATCCGGGCAACCAGTACGGTGTGCCTTGGGCCTACGGCACCGACGGTATCGGCTACAACGTGCAGGCCGTGCAGAAAGCACTCGGCGCCAATGCGCCGGTGGATAGCTGGGCACTCGTGTTCGACCCGGCCAATCTGTCGAAGTTGAAGGGCTGCGGCGTGTCGTTCCTCGACCAGGCGGTCGACGTGTTCGCCGCGACGCTGCAGTACATGCATAAGGATCCGAACAGCACGAACCCCGCTGACTATCAGGCCGCGTTCGAAGTGCTGAAGAAAGTCCGCCCCTATATCACCCAATTCAATTCGTCCGGCTACATCAACGACCTCGCGAACAACGACATCTGCGTCGCGGTGGCATGGTCCGGCGACGTCGGCATCGCCAGCCGCCGCACCGCAGAAGCCAAGCGTTCGTATCAGGTGAAATTCTCGAACGTCAAGGAAGGCGGTCTGCTGTGGTTCGACGTGATGGTGATCCCGAAAGACGCACCGCATCCGGAAGCCGCGCTGAAGTGGATCAACTACATTGAAGATCCGAAGGTCAACGCCGCCATCACCAATGAAGTGTTCTACCCGACCGCGAACAAGGCCGCGCGCCAGTTCGTCGTACCGGGTGTCGCACAGGACACGACCGTTTATCCGGGCGACGAAGTACTGAGCAAGATGACGCTCATGAAGCCGATGCCCACCGACATCCTGCGCCTCGAAAATCGTCTTTGGGCGCAGCTTAAAACCGGCCATTGATTTAAGCCAAACTAAAAATATCGATCCCGCGCTCAGGGATCGCTCGAACCCTGAGCGCATGAATAGTAGTAATGGTAGTCAGCCTGCGCGCTTGAGTCCCACCTGTGCGCAGTCCCATGTTTTCCGATCGCAGCGCATCTTGCGAGCCGCTTTCCGCGACTCGTATGGAGACACTTGCGCTCGCGATCCGCAAGGAATGGTTACATCATGAACTCGACGACACAAAAAAGCGTAGCCGGCGCCACCCAGATGGCCCGCCCCGCACCCACGACAAAATCGAAATCGGACGAATTCGTTCGCATCGAAAATGTCGTGAAGAAATTCGGCGACAGCACCGCTGTCGACAACGTCAATCTGAGCATTGCGAAGAACGAATTGTTCGCGCTGCTCGGCAGCTCCGGCTGCGGCAAGTCCACGCTCCTGCGCATGCTCGCAGGGCTCGAGTCGGTCACGTCCGGCCGCATTTTCGTCGACGGCGAAGATCTCGCCGCGATGCCGCCGTACAAGCGGCCAGTCAACATGATGTTCCAGTCGTATGCGCTGTTCCCGCATATGAGCGTCGAAGCGAATATCGCCTTCGGCCTCAAGCAGGAAGGCGCGCCGAAGAACGAGATCAAGGAACGTGTCGCCGATGCGCTGCATCTCGTGCAGATGAGCAAATACGCGCAACGCAAGCCGCACCAGTTGTCCGGCGGACAGCAGCAGCGTGTGGCGCTGGCCCGTTCGCTCGTCAAGCGCCCCAAGCTGCTGCTGCTCGACGAACCGATGTCGGCACTCGACAAGAAGATCCGCCAGAAGACCCAGCTCGAACTGGTCAACATCATCGAGAAGGTCGACGTGACCTGCGTGATGGTGACGCACGATCAGGAAGAAGCCATGACGATGGCCGGGCGCCTCGCCGTAATGAGCGAAGGCCGCATCGTGCAGATCGGCTCGCCCAGCCAGGTGTACGAGTTTCCGAACAGCCGCTTCTCGGCCGAGTTCATCGGCTCGACCAACCTGTTCGAAGGCACCGTGGTCGCGGATGAACCGGACCACATCTTCGTGGAAAGCGAAGACCTCGAATCGCGCATCTACGTGAGCCATGGCATTACCGGCCCGCTCGGCATGCCGGTGGGTATCTCGGTCCGTCCGGAACGCGTGAAAGTCACGCTGGATAAGCCCTCCACGCCGCACAACTGGGCGCGCGGCGTGGTCTCCGACGTCGCATACATGGGCAGCTATTCGCTGTATCACGTGCGCCTGCCGAGCGGCAAGACGGTCGTGTCGAACCTCTCCAGCTCGCATCTGATGAGCGAAGGTGCGCCGTCCTATAACGACGACGTGTTCGTCTACTGGTCGCCGGCTAGCGGCGTGGTGCTGACGCAATGAGCAATCCCACTACCTCCTCCCCCGCGGCGCTCGGCGCGCCGTCCGGCAGCCGTTTGCTCGGCTCGCTGAAAAAACGCCTCGCGCTGCTGGTGCCGTCGGGCCGCACGACCGTGATCGGCGTGCCGTTCCTGTGGCTCTTCCTGTTCTTCGCGTTGCCGTTCGTGCTGGTGCTGAAGATCAGCTTCGCCGATCTGCGCCTGGGCATTCCGCCGTACACGGATCTCGTGACGGTCAAGGACGGCATGGTGCACTTCGCGATGCAGCTCGGCCATTACGCCTTCCTGCTGCAGGACGATCTGTACGTCGCGACGTACATCAGCTCGCTGAAGATGGCCGGAATCTCGACCTTCTTCTGCCTGTTGATCGGCTACCCGATTGCGTACTACATCGCCCGCTCGGAACCGACCAAGCGCAACCTGCTGATGATGGGCGTGATGCTGCCCTTCTGGACGTCGTTCCTGATCCGCGTCTACGCATGGATCGGCATCCTGAAGGACGACGGCCTGCTTAATCACACGCTGATGGCCATCGGCATGATTCATTCACCGTTGCGCCTCTACCACACGGATATTGGCGTCTATATCGGCATGGTTTATTCGTACCTGCCGTTCATGGTGATGCCGCTGTATGCCCACCTGGTGAAGATGGATCTGACGCTGCTCGAAGCGGCCTACGACCTCGGTTGCAAGCCCTGGACCGCGTTCACGCGCATCACCTTGCCGCTGTCGAAGAACGGCATCATCGCCGGCAGTCTGCTGGTGTTCATTCCGGCGGTCGGCGAGTACGTGATTCCTGAACTGCTGGGCGGCGCCGACACGCTGATGATCGGCCGCGTGATGTGGGATGAATTTTTCAACGATATGGACTGGCCGATGGCATCCGCTGTCACCGTCGCCATGGTTCTACTGCTGCTCGTGCCGATGGCCGTGTTCCAGTACTACCAGGTCAAGGAACTGGAGGGCGCGAAATGATCAAGCCAAATAGAACGCTTTCCAATAGCGTGCTGACGTTCGGGTTTCTGTTTCTGTATATCCCGATCATCAGCCTGGTGGTGTATTCGTTCAACGAGTCGAAGCTCGTCACGGTCTGGTCCGGCTTTTCGCTCAAATGGTATGGCGCATTGCTGCAAGACGGCGAACTGCTCAGTGCAGCGTGGTTGTCGCTGAAAATCGGTCTGCTGACCGCCTGCGCGTCGGTGGTGATCGGGACGTGGGCAGGCTTCGTGCTGGCCCGCTTCGGACGCTTTCGCGGCTTCACGCTGTTCGCCGGCATGATCAACGCGCCGCTCGTGATTCCTGAAGTGATTCAGGGTATCTCGTTGTTGCTGCTGTTCGTCGCGCTCGAACAGATGCTCGGCTGGCCGAAGGGCCGTGGCCTCTTCACGATCTGGATCGGCCACGTGATGTTGTGCGTTTCGTACGTGGCGATCATCGTGCAGTCGCGGGTGAAGGAGCTCAACAAGTCGCTCGAAGAAGCCGCGCTCGATCTCGGCGCCACGCCCTTCAAGGTGTTCTTCCTGATCACGCTGCCGCTGATCTCGCAGGCTCTGATGTCCGGCTGGCTGCTGTCGTTCACGCTGTCTTTCGACGACCTCGTGCTCTCCGCGTTCCTGTCCGGTCCCGGCTCGACCACGCTGCCGCTCGTCGTGTTCTCGCGTGTGCGCCTCGGTCTGAATCCGGAAATGAATGCGCTCGCCACGATCTTCATCACCACGGTGACGATCGGCGTGATCGCCGTCAATCGCTGGATGCAGGTGCGTGAGCGCAAGCGCAACCGCGACATGCAGATGGCTTTCGCACTCGCCGAAGCCGCCGACCCGTTGCCGTCAGCACCACAACAAGCCGCCGTACGGAAATCGCTCGATACGGCACGCGCATAAGAAGTCCTTTTGCAATACGACCAATAAGGAGAATTTGCATGAGAAAGAAGCTCATCTGTCTGTTGGTGGCGGGGAGTTTGCCAGGCTTTGCCATGGCAGATGCCACCAGCGACCAGATCAAGGCGCTACAAGCCCAGCTCAACGCACTGCAAAAGGAGGTGAAGCAGTTGCGTTCAGAGGTAGCGTCCAAACCGAAGGCGGCGGCAACAGCGACCGCCGCACCGGCGCCGGCTCCGGCTGTGGTGGCAGCGCCGGTCGACATCTCCTCGCCGGATTACGGCAAGGCGCAGGCAACGCTGACCAACGATCAGGTCGATACGATGAAGCAGCAGATCGCCAATCAGCAGTTGAAGGTCGACTCGCTGGTGGACGCTGCGAACACGGGGCCGATCGCCGGCTTGTCGGTGACCGGTTATATCGATCCGACCTATATGTATAACCGCGCGCAGAGCAGCTCGTCGTTCCTGTTCGCGAACCACGAAAGCAGCTACAACTACTTCAACAGCACGTTCGGCGATCTGTACTTAGACATCAAGAAGACCTTCGGTGTCGGCCCGATGGCGCCGTCGGCCGAAATCACCTTGATGCCGAACCGCGGCAACGGAATTACGCTGCTGACGAACGAGCATGGCAACATCGGCAACAACATCCTGAACACGGCTGTCGTCAACGTGCCGATCACGGCGACCACGACCCTTGTGGCCGGTTTGATTCCGAGCTTCGGCGGCTATGAAGTGCAGCAGTCGAACCAGATGCTGACGCTCACGCACAACCTGCTGTATGACTTCTCCGATCCGGGCAGCTACATCGGTATCGGCGCGAACTATACGACAGGTAACTGGGCGTGGAAGTTCTTCCTCGGCAATGAGCAGTACCGCACGTACGGCGCGACGACGCAGATCGGCACCAACGCGCTGGGCGATCCGATCACGACAAGCAACAAGATTCCGACCTTCACGGCGCGGGTCGACTACACGTGGTCGAGCGCACTGGATGTGGGTGGCTCGTTCAATATCGGGCGTCAGACCTTGCCTAGCGCGATCAATGCGACCACCGGTGCGGTCAGCTACGGTGTAGGCGGCAATTCGCCTAGCGCGGGCGGTTCGTTCTTCTTCGGCGAAGCCGACCTGAGCTACACGCTCGCCGACGTGCAGTACAACGCCGAACTCGACTACGGTCAGCAGCAGAACGCCGCGTTCAACGGTGGCCAGGCGCAGTGGTACGGCCTGTCGCTGCTCGCGCACCGCAAGTTCTCGCTGCCGGTGGTGGGCCGTATGGGCGTGACCGCCCGCTACGACGTGCTCGTCGACAGCAAGAACGGTGGCGGCGGTGGTGGCATCGCGTTGAATTCGAACGGCATGGACACTGCTGACGGCTTCGGTATCGGCGCGGACTGCCTCGCCAATTCGAAGGCGAACGGCGGTCTCGGCTTCGAGTGCAAGGGCGCAACCCGCCAGGACGTTTCGCTCGATCTGTTGTTCTACCCGACCCAGCAGATCACGGTCAAGGTGGAATATCGCCACGACTGGGCCAACAAACAGGTGTTCCTGAAGAACGACGGCTCGTACGGCAAGTCCAACGACCTGCTCGCGACGCAGTTCATCTACTCGTTCTAAAACGACCCGCCTCATCGCGTGGCCCGGCTTTACCGCGGGCCACGCGCCAAGGCCTCTTCCGCATGCTCTGCCTATGCTCCGATTCTCAAACCAGCCTCACGTCACCTCGTATTACGCAGCAACCGCTAACGACACCACCCGCCATCCCCCGCTCGAAGAAACGCTCAACGTCGACGTCTGCGTGATCGGCGCCGGACTCACCGGCATCTCGACTGCATTGAATCTCGCCGAACGCGGTCACTCGGTCGCGGTGCTCGAAGCATCGAAAGTCGGATGGGCCGCGAGCGGCCGCAATGGTGGCCAGTTGATCGGCGGCTTTGCCTGCGATATCGACACATTCGCGAAGTTCATGCCCGCGGATGACGTGAAGCGTGTTTGGGACATGGGGCTCGAAACCCTGGATATCGTCAAGGAACGCGTCGCGAAGCATCAGATCGACTGCGACCTGACCATCGGTTACCTGACCGCGGCGAACAAGCCGCGCGATACAGACGCGCTCCAGAAATGGCGCGACGAAGCGCGACGGCGCTTCGGCTATGACCGCTTCAGCTATGTCGACGCCGATGGCGTCGGCGAGTATGTTCAATCGCAGCGCTACCTCGGCGGATTGTTCGATGCGGACAGCGGCCATCTGCATCCGTTGAATTACACCCTCGGTCTGGCGCGCGCCGCACGCGAGGCCGGCGTACAGATTTTCGAAGACAGTTGCGTCACGGCGTTGCGACAGGAAAACGGGCGGCACGTGGCCGAAACCGCACGTGGCAAGGTCAATGCACAATTTGTCGTGCTCGCCTGCAATACCTATCTCGGCCAGCTCGCGCCGGATCTTGCCAGCAAGATCATGCCGGTCGGCACCTACGTGATCGCCACCGAACCGCTCGACCCCGATCGCGCCGAAGCGCTCATGCCGGCGAAAGCAGCAGTGTGCGACAGCCGCTTCGTGCTGGACTATTTCCGGCCTGCCCCCGACAATCGTTTGCTGTGGGGCGGTAAAGTCAGCTATTCGAAGCTCGCGCCGCGCAACCTGGGTGAAGCGATGCGCCGCGATATGCTGAAGACCTTCCCGCAACTCGACGATGTCAAAATCGACTATGCATGGGGCGGCTTCGTCGACATTACGATGAATCGGGCGCCGCATTTCGGCCGGCTATCGCCTACCGTGTATTTCGCGCAGGGTTTCTCCGGCCACGGCGTGAACACCACCGGGCTCGCGGGCAAGCTGATCGCCGAAGCGATCGACGGCCAGGCCTCGCGCTTCGATCTGTTCGGCAAGATTCGTCACCGCGACTTCCCCGGCGGCGCTACACTGCGCACCCCTGCCCTCGTGCTTGCAATGGCCTGGTATCGAATGAAGGACCTGCTTTGATGAATGCACCGACTCCCGGCTTCAACACGCTCGACCACCGCGCCGATGCGCTGATCGCCAACTCCTACTACGAGGCGAGCGCCGCGCGTCCGCCTGCCGACGATCCGATGCTCGACGGCACGTTGGAGGCCGACGTCTGTGTGATCGGCGCGGGTTTCTCCGGTTTGTCGGTGGCGCTGGAATGCCGGGCGCGCGGTTTGTCGGTGGTCGTGCTCGACGCACATCGTCCCGGTTGGGGCGCGTCGGGTCGCAACGGCGGGCAGACGTTGGTGGGTTTCGCGAAAGACGAGATCATCGAACGGCAACTCGGGCTCGACGGCGCACGCGCTGCGTGGGCGATGTCGGTGGAAGGCGTGGCTCTCGTGCGCGAGCGCATCGAACGCTACGGCATCGAATGCGATTTCACCTCCGGCTATTTGACGGTGGCCACCAAACCGAAGCGTGTGCCGGATTTGCGTTCGTGGATGGAATCGGCGTCGCAACGCTGGGGTTATACGAAACTCTCGTGGCTCGATACCGATGAAGTGCGTTCACGCGTCGCTTCGCAACGGTATCTGGCCGGCGTCTACGATCCGTTTTCAGGCCATCTGCATCCGCTCAAATACTGCCTCGGTCTCGCCGATGCAGCACGTCGTGAAGGTGCCCAACTGTTCGCGCATTCGCCGGTGACCGAAGTGGTGCGCGGTGCGCGGCCTGTTGTGCGGACCGCTAATGGCGAGGTGCGCTGCCGCTTCGTCGCGGCATGCGGCAATGCCACGATCGGCGACGTGTTGCCGGCGCCGGTGGCTGCGCGCATCGCGCCTATTGCGTCGTATATCGTCGCCACGGAGCCGCTCGGTCAGGCGCGCGCCGACGCGTTAATCAAAGGACGTGAAGCGATTTGCGACAACAACTTCTTCCTCGATTACTTCCGTCTGTCGGCTGATCATCGCGTGCTCTTCGGAGGACGCGCGAGTTCGACCGGCGCGTCGCCCGTGCAACTCGGCGAGGAAATCCGCAAGCGCATGATCGGCGTGTTCCCGCAGCTAGGCGATGTGCGAATCGACTATGCCTGGGGCGGTTTTGTCGACGTGACGCGTAATCGTGCACCCGATTTCGGCTCGATCGATCCGAACTACTTCTACGTGCAGGGTTTTTCAGGTCACGGCGTGGCATTGACCGGGATTGCCGGACGCGTGATTGCTAAAGCCATGGCCGGTGAGACAGCGGCCTTCGATCTGTTCGCGCGGTTGCGGCATGCGCGCTTTCCGGGCGGGCCGGCATTGCGTGGGCCGGCGCTGGAACTCGGGATGATGTATCACTGGATTCTGGAGTTGTTTTAGACAGATTTTCAGGCGCCGATTGTTGTCCTCTCGCGGTCTAGCTGCGTAAAGCGCTCCACGCCACTTCAAACGTCGACTCGATGCCCTGGATCTCTTCGAGTGCGAAATCGCGAACGATGAAGATCGCCGTCATCTCTGATGCGCTGCCCGGCGCCAGCCTGCGCGGCGCCGCGAACGTCGTGCCAACGCTCTGCAACAGAACTCGATCGGAAGACGACGCTCCCGCGACAATCGCCTTCAGCCTCAACAGGCGCTCCCCCGTCGCGCCGGCAATGTTCTCGAGCCAGTCGAGCACATCCTGCCAGTCTGCCTGCGAAACGAACCGCGCTCGAAACACCTGCACGCGAGGGTGAATTAATGCTCGCGGTCTCAACACTCGCTCGTCGACGAGGGATGCGCCAGCGGCGAACACATCCCCGAAATCGCAAAACGCCTCCCGCGCGCGCGCCGAAAGCGAAAATTCGTCAATCACACGAGCGAGCGGATTCAGCGTTCGCGCGGTGTCTCCGGCAAGTGTCCGGACGGCCGGAGTGACAATATCTGTCTTGGTCAGTACGATCGTATGAGCGGCAACAAGCTGCGCCACCGCATCATCAGAATCGCCATATTCGGCAGGTGGACGACTGCAGTCGTAAGTGACGACGACATGAACGCGAAGCTTTAAATCCGCTAGCTGATTCAACGCGAGCATCACTTGCCCAGGCTTCGATAATCCGCTGCATTCAAGCACTATTCGTTCAAACGGTGGCAGTAACAACTGCTCACGTGTGGCGGCCAGATCGCTAATCGTCGTCACCAGGTCGTCGGTCAACGAGCAGCATACGCATCCGTTGCTCAGCGTCGCCAACGTGGCGCCATGCGCGGATTCCGACAATACGGCCCCGTCAATGTTGACTGCGCCGACCTCGTTGACAATCACCGCCGTCCCCGCGTCAACGCTCGCGCCGTCCAGAAAGGCCTCAACGAGCGACGTCTTCCCGCTCCCAAGCAGGCCCGCGAGAATCACCAGTTGCGTCGGCGCACCCATCCCTTTCACTCCGCCCTGCTGTCGAATGGCCCCTCGCCATTCGGCCAGGTTGCCGCAACCATCGCCCGGACATCCGCCAGCAATTCCGCAACGTCGAACACCATGCCGCCTTTGATCGTGAACCGCAACGCGCGCTGCTGCTCAAGAGCGCCACGCTCGTCGTTCAACCGCAGTGCACCCGTACCGTACAGCAACTTGAAATCGGACAATGGATTCTGGTCGTGCACAAGCAGGTCAGCACGACTACCGACTTCGAGCGTGCCGGTATCATGGTCGATGCCGAGCAGTTCCGCACCATGCAGCGTCGCTGCACGCAACACCTCCAGCGGTGAGAAGCCTGCCTCCTGCAAGAGTTCGAGCTCGCGCACGAAGCCGAAACCGTAGATCTGGAACATGAAACCCGAGTCGCTTCCAATAGATACGCGACCGCCGCGATTCTTGTAGTCGTTGAGGAATGTCATCCAGATGCGGAAGCTTTCGCGCCATTCAACCTCGTTCTTTACCGACCAGCGATAGAAATAGGCGCCATGACCGCCACGCTGCGGCTGGAAGTACTTCCATGTCGTGCTATCCGTGTAGGCTTCATGCCATTCGGCGCGGCGCGCGCGCATGAGATCGCGGTTGCTGTCATAGACGTTCATTGTCGGCACGAACGTATGGCCAGCCTCGAGAAACGCAGCGAGCGCGTCCTCCCACTTGCGACTGCCTGGGCGCGCGGCCTGCAGGAATGTCTGCCCAGCCGTCGCGAAACGCAAATACTCGTCGTTATAGTTGTAGTTGTCGTCGATGTCCTGCAACGTACGGCCGTCGAACAACGCTTCGGGCAAGCCATACGAGTGCTCGGTGCTCGTCAGCCCCCACTGCGCTGTCCTCAGCGCATTCATCCGCCCCACGGACAATTGCGCGTGGTGACAGCATGTCCGCAAGTCGAGTTTTGCGCATTCGTCGAGCGCAGCCTGCATGATCGCCGGTGGGGCACCGAAGAACTTCACACCTTCCGCACCTTTGTCCCGTACCTGCCTGATCCATTCACGGCCCTCATCGGCGCTGTAGATCGTCTTCAGATAGTCGTTGACCGCCGGGAAATAGACATAAGGATGCAGATGCGGCGCCGCAATCCGGTTTGCTTCCGACGCGTCTTTCTGCTCACGGGTCCACGCAAGTCCGTTCATGCAGCCAGCCTCGCGAACGGAGGTAACGCCGTGTGCGAGCCAGAGTTTGTAGACATAGTCCGCAGGCATCATCTCGCCGCTTTCCGCATGGAACGGCGTGCCGATGTGCGCATGGCTGTCAATGAAGCCGGGGGTAACGAACTTGCCGGCGCAGTCGATTTCGCGGTCACCCGCGGCTGGCCGGCGCGCCTCGTTGATCGGCAAGCCCGGCACGCCGACCGCGGCGATCGTGACGATCCGCTCGCCCTCGATGACAATGTCGGCCGGTCCCCACGGCGGCGCACCCGTTCCGTCGATGACCATCGCGCCGCGCAGCACGAGCCGTCCGAACGGCCCTTCGCCGCGATCCCTCGTAGTCGACGGCCGGAGTTGCCCCAGTCCCTTGCGGCCGAAGCCCGCGACCATCTCCTCGCCCACCTCGACCGCGGCCTTTGAGGGTTTCGTCATGCCACCTCCAGGGATCTCGTCATGTGTCATGCGGCAACGTGTGACGCGAATGCAGATAACGCGGCGTGTGCCGACGTCAGGCCGCGCGCTTCGCGGCAGTGACTGCGCGCCCGAACATGGCCAGCGCGTCCGTCACATCCTGCGCCGACGTCGTGAGCGGTGCGAGGAAACGGACAACGTTACGTTCGACGCCACACTTGATCAGTAACAACCCTTCGTCGCGCGCCGCATCGAGCACGCGCTGCACGAGTGCAGCCGCGGGAGCTTTCGTGCGTCGATCCGTCACGAACTCGACCGCCACCATCGAACCCGTCTGGCGAACTTCGCCCATCTCGTCGTGCGCCTCGGCAAGTACCAGCAGTCCTTCGCGGAGCTGCGCGCCGATTTCGCGGCTGCGTTCGATGACGTTCTCACGCTCGAACAGGTCGAGCACCGCGTTCGCCGCCGCGCAAGCGAGGGGATTGCCGCCGTACGTACCGCCTAGCCCACCCGGCAGTGGGGCGTCGACCATATCCGCCCGGCCGACTACGCCTGAAAGCGGCAGTCCGCCGGCGAGGCTCTTTGCGACCGTCACAAGGTCGGGCTGGATACCGGAATGTTGGAAACCGAACATCTGCCCGGTACGGCCGAAGCCCGTCTGGATCTCGTCCGCGATCAGCACGATCCCGTGACGCTGGGTAAGCGCGCGCAACGCCTGCATGAATTCCGGCGGCGCCGCAAGAAAACCACCGTCACCCTGCACCGGTTCGAGGATGATCGCCGCGACGCGCTCTGCGGCAATCTGCGTCGTGAAGATCTGCTCGAGCGCGGCAAGCGCGTCGTGCGACGACACGCCGTGGTACGCGTTCGGATACGGAGCGTGATAGACATCCGGCGCGAACGGCCCGAAGTTCTGCTTGTACGGGGCACTCATTCCGGTCAGCGTCATCCCCATCAGCGTACGGCCGTGGAAGCCGCCGCGGAACGCGATGATGCCCGGCCGATTCGTGTAAGCGCGTGCGATCTTGATCGCATTCTCGACAGCCTCAGCGCCCGTCGTGAAGAATGCCGACTTGTAACCCTGCCCGGGTGCGACTAGTTCTGACAGTCGTGCAGCAAGACGAACGTACGGCTCGTAAGCGACCACCTGAAAGCACACGTGGGAGAACGACTCCAGTTGCTGCTTGACGGCTGCGACGACCGCCGGGTGGTTGTGCCCGACGTTCAGGACACCAATGCCCCCGACGAAATCCAGATACTTCCGGCCGTCCTCGTCCCACAAGTACGAGCCGGTCGCATGCCGCGCAAAAATGGGATGCGCGGTCGCCACGCCGCGTGCCACATACGTTTGCCGCATCGCGGCCACTTGGCTGGTCGTATTCAGTTCTCGACTGCTCATCAGGTTCACCTCCATAGAATGTCCCCATGGTAGGGAGCCAGAACGGCCGGGAATACCTACTTAAAATAGGAAAATTTGCGTATTCCTTCCCCTCTTTCAAAGATTCTCCTATCTTTCATGCGAACGTAGGCTTCGTTTTTCCTCTCTCTGGTGGGTAGTTATGCGATTTGTGGCTAAGTCCAATGGCTGTGAACGGGCGCGCTGCGCTGCCCCGTGCCCCGGCTCGACGCCGTCGCAGATATTACAAATCAGGAGTGTTGGAAATGAATACCGTGCAACTGTCCGCAGGCTACGAAGAGGACCGCACTGCGCGACGACGCGCTATCGTCGCGACCGTGCTCGGCAACGGATTCGAATGGTTCGACTTCATGGTCTATGGGTTCTTCGCCATCATTATCGCGAAGCTGTTCTTTCCAACGGGCAACGAGCTGACGTCGTTGATGCTGTCGGTTGCAACGTTCGGCGTCGGGTTCCTCGTGCGGCCGTTTGGCGGCATCCTGATCGGGATCTACGCGGATCGCGCCGGCCGGAAGGCCGCGCTTTCGCTGACTATTTTGCTGATGTGCGCCGGCACCGCGTTGATTGGCCTTGCGCCGACATATTCGCAAATCGGCATTGCGGCCCCCTGTCTCATCGTGCTGGCGCGGCTGCTGCAGGGCTTCTCCGCGGGCGGCGAGATGGGTACGGCAACGGCCTTCCTCACCGAGCACGCACCGCCCGGCAAGAAAGCGTACTACTCGAGCTGGATCCAGACGAGCATCGGCTTCGCGGTGCTGCTCGGCGCGTGCTTTGGCACCGGCATTACGCTTGGCCTGTCGGCGGCCGACGTCGAGAACTGGGGCTGGCGTATTCCCTTCCTCTGCGGCCTGCTGATTGGGCCGATCGGCTTTTTCATCCGGCGCAACCTCGAAGAAACGCCGGTGTTCCTGCAAACGACAGACAAGTCGAAGACACCGCTTGCGGATGTGCTGCGCGACTATCCGCGGCAAGCATTCGCGAGTTTCGCGATGGTCGTATTGTGGACTGTATGTATCTACGTGATTCTGTTCTATATGCCGACCTTCTCGGTCAGAGTGCTGAAGCTGCCGGCATCCGCGTCATTCATCGCCGCAATGGTCGGTGGCGGCGTAATCACCGTGTGTTCGCCCATCACCGGCTGGTGGTCGGATCGAATCGGACGGAAATGGCTGCTCGGGGGGGCGTCGGCCGCGATGCTCATCCTCGCATGGCCGCTGTTCGCGATGATTGTGTCTGCGCCGTCGCTTGCCACGCTGTGCGTATTCCAGGCATTGTTCGGCGTGCTGATTGCCGTCTATACCGGCCCGATTCTCGCCGCGCTTTCCGAAACGTTCCCGGCCAAGGTGCTGTCGACCGGGCTGTCGGTTGCGTACAACCTCGCCGTGATGACGTTCGGCGGTTTTGCGTCGCTGATCCTGACCTGGCTGATCAGCAGGACCGGCACCGCGATGGCGCCCGCGTTCTACGTGATGTTCGCAGCCGCATTCAGCTTGCTCGGCGTGCTGTTCGGTTACCGTCAGCCGCGCGGCACCTGACCTTGCTCGAGTTCGTGGCGCCTCACCGCGGCGCTGCTGGGGAGCCGCGATGAAACTCGAAACAGCAATTCGCGAAACCGTGCTGCGGGACGCCCAGGTCGTCGCCGGCGGCAAGAATCTTCAGCGCGAGATCACCTGGGTGCACATGGTCGATCACCCGGACATCGCGAACTGGGTGAAATCGGGCGAGCTTCTGCTGTCGACGGGCTATAACTGGCCCGGAGACGAGGCCGCTTCGCGCCAACTTGTCCGGGATCTGAGCGCGATCGGACTCGCCGGCGTCGTACTCGCGGTGCCGAATTTCCGCGAGCATTTCCCGACCGAGGCGCTCGAAGAAGCAGATCGCGTCGGGTTGCCTCTGCTGGAATTGCCGTGGGCGGTGCAGTTTAGCGATGTCACGCATGAGATCCTCGCGAAGATCATCAACTTCCAGGGCGCGATCATAGAACGCTCAGAGCAGTTGCACCGTGCGCTCACGAATGCAGCAGTGTCCGCGACGAGCCTGTCTGATATTGCGCGCGCATTGAGCGGTCTGCTCGGGCGAGCGGTGACTTTCACCGATCCTGCCGGCCATGTGCTCGGCAGCTCCATTAGCGACGTCGACGCGCTCGCAGCCCTGGAACCACAGTTCCTCGACGCAACGCGTGTGGATCTCCCTTCTCATTACCGTAGGTCCGCGAATCGCCCGACAAAGCTTGCATTCGCAACGGCAGGCGGCGACGCACAGCGGCTCTGCCACCCGGTGCGTCTGCAGGACACGGTGGTCGCGCTCATTTGGCTCGATCTCGCCGACGACGGGACCGATGAGCTGGACGCACGCGCTATCGAGCACGCGAGTGTCGTGGCGGCGCTTCACATGATGCACCAGCGAGAGCTCGCACAGCAGGAAGACCGGCTCGGCTACGCGCTCGTCGCGAGCCTGCTCGACGGCGAATTCACCGCGTCGGCGAGCGCCCTTGAACGGGCTCGCGTATTCGGCTGGAGCGAAGCCGCCCCGTATCGAGTTGGACTCGTGCTGATTGACGAGCCGATCCCGTTGACGACCGAAGGACTCGAACGCCGCGAACGCTGGGTCAATGCACTAAAGCGCCAGTTGCGTGCGAAGGCAATGCCGGAATTGCTCGGAATCTGGCTGAACCAGATCCGGTTTATCTTGCCAGCAGACGCATCGGTGGCGGCACTTTGGGAAGCCGTAACTGACCGGCGCGCAGCGATGGCGGTGAGTCGCGTACACAGCGGCGTGAAAGGCATGGCGCTCGGCGCGAAGGACGTCGAGGCGCTAGTTCCGACGCTGCGGGCCGGCCGGCTGCATCACTTCGACGAGATCCTCTTCCCGCGCGCACTGATGGGCGAAGCGGATGCGCGCGACATGCTAGTCGAGCGGCTCGTGCTGCCACTGGTGGAGAAGCGGCGCGGCGAACCGCTGCTCGATACGCTCGGCACGCTTGCCGACGAGGGCTTCCAACTTGCGAACACAGCAAAGGCACTCGGCATCCACATCAGCACGCTGCGCTACCGTGTCGAGCGAATCGAGAGCACGCTCGGCGTATCACTGGAGGATCCTCGCATTCGTTTTCAGTTGCAGTTCGCCATCGAGCTGTATCGGCTTCGCGAGGAATAGACGCTGATTTCATACGTTGCGCGGGAAGATTTCAGGGCAAGGCCACGCTTTAATACGGGCGATCGGCCAGTGTTCCAACCACGACCATTGCGTAGCTTCAGTCGTTATCTGTCAGCAACTTGTCGAGGGGCACTCCGTGCTTGACGAACGGCGAACGGATCACGATGTAACTGAAATACTTCTCGATGCCGAGATTGCGGTCGAGCAGGCGTTCAATCACTTCCTGGTAGTGACCGATGTCCTTGACGACGAACTTGAGCAGGTAGTCGTACCCACCGCTCACCAGGTGACATTCGGTAATCTCGTCGAAATCTCGCACGTTCGCCTCGAAACGCACAAAATCCTCGCGCCGATGGTCATGCAGCATGATTTCCGTGAACACCGACACGATGCTGGTCACTTTCGCGACATTCACGTGCGCACCGTACCCCGAAATCACACCGGCTGATTCAAGACGCTTGACGCGCTGCAGGCACGGGCTCGCAGAAAGGCCGACCGCGGCTGCGAGATTCGCGTTGGTGATGTTGGCGTTCCTCTGCAATTCGGCGAGGATCTTGATGTCGATCCGGTCGAGTTTTGGTCGGTTGCTCATATCGTTCTGTTCTCGAATCGGCGGGCGAACCGGCTTTCCCGCTAAACGCGGGAAAGCTCCTCGTGATGCGCCTTAACGAACTGCGCCATGCTGGTGAACCTGAAATCGACGGACGGCTCCGCGAATGTGCGGATCGTCGCGCCGAGCCCGCGCTGCTCGAAGCGCCGATGGATCCAGCATGAACGAATGTCCAACCGGTTGGCTGGCTCATGATCGTGGTACATGCTGTCCGCGACGTGCAGGATTTCGTCCTTACGCACGCCGAGTGTCGACAGCACGTCGAGCATATATTCAAAATTACGGCTCGACGGCTTGTAGCTTCCCACATCCTCAGCCGTGACGACGACGTCAAAGGGCACATGCAGCCTGGCGCGGCTGTATGTGAAATTCTCGTTGTCCACGTTCGATATGATGACCAGCTTGAAGTACTTCTTCAAATACTGCAGCGTACTTGCCGAATCCGGGAACGCAGGCCAATTGCGGACCGAACGACCATAGGCCTCCGCCTGCTCGCGCGTGTAGCTGACGCCCCACTCCTCCGCGAGCCGCTTGTAGACCACCTCGAGCAGCCGGTTGTACGGCATGCCGGGCGTCGCGTTCTGCTGATATGACTCGTGGCGGGCGTGCGCTTCCAGCACCTGGTCGCGCGTCGGTGGCCGGTCAAGCGATGAGACCAATGCTGACAGGCCCGCGACGATGCCCGATTCCCAGTCGATCAGGGTGCCATAGCAGTCGAATGTCAGGGCCTTAAAATCCGTCAGCCGCATGAAGGGCTCCTTAACTGGGGTGTTCCGGCTCGCGCGGAACTCGCCGCGCCGGCACCGGCGCGGCAAATCAAACCGGCACAAAGGCCGGTAAATTTATCGACTACTTACTTCTGCAGCAGCGCTTCCTGGTGAGCCTTCACGAATTCGGCCATGCTGTTGAAACGGAAGTTCACGGTGGGTTGCTCACCGGGATTCATCGTCGCGCCGAAACCGGTTTGCGAATGGCGGCGATAGATCCAGCACGATGCAAGCCCGAACGCGTTCGCGGGCTTGTGGTCGTGGAACAGACTTTCGGCGGTGTGGAGGATCCTCTCCTTCCGGATACCGCGGGCGCCCAGCTTGTCCAGCATGTACTCGAAGTTTCGCGGCGACGGTTTATAGGAGCCGACGTCCTCTGCGGTGATGATCGCGTCAAATTCGACCTGAAGCTTCGCGTTGCTGTACGTGAAGCTGTCATTGTCGATGTTCGACAGGATGACCAGCTTGTAGTACTTCTTCAGATATTGCAGCGCACTCGCCGAGTCCTCAAATGCCGGCCAATTGCGTACGGACTTGCCGTAGGCGAGGCACTCCTCGTACGTGAAAGGCACCTGCCATTCCTCGGCGAGTCGCTTGTACACGATCGGCAGCAGTTCCTGGTAACGCTTCGCCGGCGTGTAGGCCTGCTGCGACGACTCATGACGTGCGTGTGCTTCAAGAACCTGATCCCGCGTCAGCGGCGGGTTGACGCGTTCGAGCAGAGGACGCAACCCCTCGAAAATGCCCGTTTCCCAGTCGATGAGCGTGCCGTAGCAGTCGAAAGCCAGTGTATCGAAGTCGGTCAGTTTCATAGTAACTCCTCCTGTTGGTTGGTGAGCTAGACATAGTCTATTGGGCACGCCCAGCAACCGTTACTTATGTTGCCCACCGCATCGGCAATCTCTGTTGCTCGTCCGCACACCATCAGCAGAATCTGCTGCTGGCTTCTGCCTGGCATGTTAGCAAAAGGCGATCGCTGAATACCTTGCTGCAGGCACCAAAGAAGGCGTTATCTCCGCTGCGGCCCAAACATACGTGCCAACGCGCGCGCGAGCTCCTTGACGGCGGCATCTGCCGTCGGACGGTGCAGCAGCGCGATATCCATGGTTTCGATTGAAGGCAGCCCGCTTTTCGGTGTCAGCACGGCGTGATCCGCCGTCACCGCGCGAGCGGGCAGCAGACTGATACCGAGACCATCGGCAACGGCTGCCTGGATTCCGCTCAAACTCGAGCTGATAAAGCTCATCCGCCAGCGGCGCCCGAGTCCTTCGATCGCGTTGGTCATGTCGTCACGGTATAACCCGCGCGGCGGAAACGCGACGATGGGAATCGGATCAAGCTGGATTGAAGGGTTCTTCGCACTGTCGATCCACCTCAATTGCTCCGGCCAACATGCAACGGCCTCGCGGCTATTGCGCCGCTGCTTCACGAGAATCAGATCGAGGTCGCCGCGATCGTAACTGTTGCCCAGGTCGCGGCTCAATCCGC
Source organism: Burkholderia sp. OK233 (assembly GCF_900230185.1). Taxonomy (GTDB): domain Bacteria; phylum Pseudomonadota; class Gammaproteobacteria; order Burkholderiales; family Burkholderiaceae; genus Paraburkholderia. The sequence continues at coordinate 3,348,599 of NZ_OCSR01000002.1, read as the reverse complement.
TGGTCACTTCCAGCTTGATCTGCGGATGCTTGCGGTTGAACGCGGCGAGCATATGGGTTGTCGGCCCGCCGACGAAATCTTCCGGCACGCCCAGCCGGACAGTCAGCCCCACCGTCGCGCCCGACAGCGCTTCAATCATTTCATCGTTGAGAGCAAGCATGCGGCGCGCGTAGGCGAGCAAGGTTTCGCCGGCATCGGTCGGACTCACGTCACGACTGCCCCGCTCGAGAAGCTTGTGCCCCGCCATGTCTTCCAGGCGCTTCACTTTCTGACTCACGGTGGACTGCGTGGAATGAAGCCGTGCGGAAGCCGCAGTAAAGGTGCCGCAATCGGCCACCATGACGATGGCCTTCAGCAGATCCAGATCGAATAGCGGTGTACGCGCTTTCGCGTTGGGTTTCATTGAGCCTCGCAGCGCCTGATAACGGCATATGTCTAATTAATAGTATCCAATCCCCCACTAGTATGCATTTGAACATTTAATTTTCGAATGCCGGGTGAGATGGATAACATCAAGCAATTCCTCGGCAGCCGCGACGAAGCGGCGCGCAGATCCGTATCGCCACTTCTGTTGAATCGGCATGACCACCATGACTCGCTCTATTCTTCTCTCCAACGTCCGGCTGGCTGACGGCCAACCGGTTTCTTTATCCATCGTCGACGGTCGCATCGCGACGCTCGGCCCGCATGTCGAAGCGCAACCTGGCGCTCTGACCGAAGACGGCGGCGGTGCGTTGCTGCTGCCGGGTTTCGTCGAAGGGCACACGCACCTCGACAAAAGCCACTGGGGCCGCTCGTGGTATCGCAACGAGGTCGGCCCGGCACTCACCGACCGGATCAACAACGAGCGCGAATGGCGCAAGACGTCGGGACACGATGCGGCCAGCCAGTCGCTCGCGCTGGCGCGGGCCTTCGTGCAGGCAGGCACGACGCGCCTGCGTACCCACGTCGACGTCGATACCAACGCGGGGCTGCGCTACGTCGAAGGCGTGCTCAGCACGCGGCAGACGATGCGCGATTTGCTGGACATGCAGATCGTCGCGTTTCCCCAGTCGGGGATGCTGATCCGTCCCGGCACGGTCGAACTACTCGGTAGCGCACTCGCCGCAGGCGCCGACGTACTCGGCGCGCTCGATCCTGCCTTGATCGACGGCGATCCCGTCGCGTCGTTGAATGCGACCTTCGAGCTGGCGGAACGCTATCGCAAGCCGATCGACATCCATCTGCACGAACCCGGTGAGGTCGGCGCATTCACGCTGAAACTGCTGCTCGATCGCGTCGAGGCGATGGGCATGCAGGGTCAGGTCGTCGTCAGCCACGCGTTCTGCCTCGGTGCACTACCGGAACTTGAGCGCGACACGCTGCTCGAACGGATCGCGCATCTGCGCGTGGCGCTTCTGACCAGCGCGCCGCCGTCTCGCCCCCTTCCGCCGCTCAAGGTTTGCAGGGACAAAGGCATCACCATCTTCGGCGGCAACGATGGTATTCGCGACACCTGGTCGCCGTATGGCGTGCCGGACATGCTCGAGCGCGCGATGCTGATCGGCATGCGCTACGACTTGCGACGCGACGACGATCTCGCGATTGCCTTCGACTGCGTGAGCGACGCTGCCGCTCGAGGTTGCGGTTTCGCCGACTATGGCCTGCGTGTCGGTGCACGCGCGGACCTCGTGCTGGTCGATGCCGAGTGCGTCGCGCATGCCGTGGTTGCCCGGCCCAAGCGCCGCCTGGTCATCGCAAACGGACGCATCGTCGTGCGCGACGGCGAGTTGATTGACGCACTCAGTCGACAAAGCCCTGTCCGGCCGTCGTGACCTTGAACAGCAAGCGGGACGAATCGCCCCAGAATTGACCGCTTCGAACGATGGCCCGATCGGCCGGTGCCGCAGCGACGGCAGCGGCGGCGTTCGGCGCTTTCACAACGACGAAGGTCGCCTCATTGCCAACCTTCAGTCCGTAGCCGCTTTTCCCCAGCACCGCAGCGCCCGCTTCCGTCGCCATATGAAGCGCGACGCCCAGTTCTTCATCCGTATAAAAACCGGAGCGGTAACCAACAAGCATGGCTCGTTGCAACATGTCGCCGTTGCCATACGGCCACCATGCGTCCTGAATGTTGTCATTGCCGGTGAACACGCGCACACCGGCTGCGCGCAGTTGCAGGATCGGCGGGAACGCGCGGTCGCCCGGCGCATTCGTCATGATCGATACACCGGCTTCCGCAAGCGCGACGGCGACACGATCCACCACCTCGGGTGCGACGTCGCCGAGCCCGTAGGCGTGGCTCACCGATACCCGGCCGTTCAACCCCGATGCATGGGTACGCGCGGCAATGCGGTGCAGTTGATCGATCCCCTGCTGCCCCGGCTCATGCAGGTGAATATCGATTTTCACACCGCGCTTTTCAGCAATGCCGAAGACAATATCGAGCTGGCCATCGGCGTCGCCATCCAGCGTTGTGGGGTCGATACCGCCCACCACCTGCGCACCTTCACGGGCTGCCGCATCGAGCATCTCCGCCGTGCCCGGACACGACACGACGCCCGCCTGCGGGAACGCGACGAGTTCGATATCCACCACGCCACGCCATTTCTCGCGTGCTTCCATCACGGCATGCAGGTTGGTCAGACCCGTCGTCGCGTCGACGTCGACATGGCTGCGCATCGCAATGGTGCCGAACGAGGCGGCCTGGCGGATCAGCGCATCGGCGCGCTCGACGATAGGTGCGGCGCTTGCCAGTTCCTGCTTTTCGATAGCGAGACGCTCACGCAGGCTCCCGACATGACGATGAGGACGCCAGCGATCGCCAACGAAGCTTTTATCGAGGTGAATATGTCCATCGACAAACCCCGGCAACACCAGGTGCCCGGCCAGATCGACGACCTCCGCACCGTCGATCGCAGGACGTTCCGGACCGATGGCGACAAAGCGCCCCTCATGCACGGCGAGGTTAAGCGGGTTGCCGTCAGCGTCTACGGCATTGACGAATACGCGGTCGAACATGGTTCTGGCCTCGGCAAATCAGGACTCAAGGATTCGTCCGGCGCGCCCTGATCGGGTTGCGTTCGTTGCGCCGCATGGTCCTGTGTGGAATGGATCGTTGAACCATATCGGACCACCGACATATCCACAAATTAAATGTTGGAATGGCCTGTATTCATTTTCTGGATAGATCGGCATACTGTGCGGCTTCTGCGGCACTCTGATGGCGCCAACGGCGCCGAACTTCAATATCGTGCCGGCCGCGCTGCTGGAACTGAACGGCCAGAATGGCGCGATCCGGGCGCTGTGACCGGCTGCTTTACTATTGTCGGTCGTCAATATCATACTGTCGTACCTATTGCATTCCGCTTTTGAGGAGGCGCCGATGACTGTCCAACTCACACCCGAATTCGCGTCCAGATTCGCCAATCTCGCGCTCGCCCACCTCACGCGCGAGTATCCGAACAAGCTGACCCACTCGCTCGCCGGTCCGCAAGATGTGCAAGGTCCGCGCGCATTGCATCCGATTTTTTACGGCAGCTACGACTGGCATTCATGCGTGCACGGCTACTGGCTGATCCTGCATCTGCTCGACCGCTTTCCCGATCTGCCTGAAGCAGCGCGCATCGTCGCGGTGGTCGACGAGCATTTCACCGAAGCGAATGTGGCCGGCGAGCTTGCGTATCTCGACCTGCCGCACAATCGCGGTTTCGAGCGTCCGTATGGATGGGCATGGCTGCTCGCGCTGAGCGCGCAACTTCATTCGCTGAAGCTGTCGGAGGCCGCGCGCTGGTCCAAGATCTTTGCGCCGCTTACCAAGACCTTTGTCGAGCGTTTCGAGGAATTTCTGCCGAAGGCGACCTACCCGTTGCGCGTCGGCACGCACTTCAACATGGCATTCGCGCTAGCGCTCACGCTCGATTTCGCGCGGCAGACTTCGCGTGAATCGCTCGAGGCGCTGCTGGTGAATACGGCGGAGCGCTGGTTCCTGAACGATGTCGCCTGTCAGGCGTGGGAGCCCGCCGGCGACGAGTTTTTGTCGCCTTCGCTGATGGAAGCGGAATTGATGCGGCGCGTGTTGCCGCCCGCGCAATTCGTTGAATGGTTCGGGCGCTTTCTGCCCGATCTCGGCGCGAAAAAACCCGCCACGCTGTTCGAACCCGTCACCGTGACCGACCGTACCGACGGCAAGATCGCCCACCTGGATGGTCTGAATCTGAGCCGCGCATGGTGCCAGCGGTCGTTGGCACGTGCACTGCCCGTTGGCGACGTGCGCCGGACGGCATTGTTCGATTCGGCCGAGCGGCATCTTCAGAGCGCCCTGCCGCATGTGGCGGGCGACTATATGGGTGAACACTGGCTGGGTACGTTCGCCACGCTCGCATTGGAAGCGTGATTCAGCCGGCGAATCCGCCGGCTTGACGCATTACTGGCCGGTCAGCTTTTTAGGCTTCGGCGGCGCCTGGACCTTGTTGTACTGAAACTCGGGCGTCGCCTTCAAGGCATCCTTGGTCGCGCCCGCCAGATAGAAATTCCCCGAACGAATATCCAGCGCAGCGATCGGCACCGCTACGTCATGCGATGCCACGCCGAGAAATCCGCCAGCGGAGACGATGGCAGCGGACAGCGAGCCGTCGGGTGCGACCACCAGATCGCGGATCGAACCGATCTTCTCGTTCTGATCGTTGTAGACGGTCTTGCCGAGAATGCTCTTCTTCACGCTCCAGCCGCTCAGCAGCGCATTGGACTGCTCGACCGTGACGCTCAAGGGTTGCGTGCCGGCGACTTGCGCCTGCGCACCAAAGCTGGTTGCAGCTACCGCGACCACGACAACAAGTTTGCTCAACGTCATATCGCTCACTCCGTTCTTAGTAGACTTGACCGGCGCATGGCCTGCGCCGAAGGAATCGCTGCCAAACGATGATACAGACTACGCAGCGTGTCTGCATCCAGACGTGTCGCGCGAACGAAACGCCGCCCGTCGCTGCCACGAAAACGACGGGGGCGCGGCCCAAAGCGCATAACGGTAAAATCGAGCCAGGCGATGACGCCCGTTTAGAGGTGGAAGTTTGACTGAGCTTGAGCAGGGTTTCATTTTGACCCGACACTGGCGGGATACGCCCGTCGGCACGGAGGTGGATTTCTGGCTGGCAACAGACGGTGGGCCTCGTCACGTCCGCCTGCGTCCTCAGTCTTCGGTGGCCTTCATTCCGGCCGATCACCGCGAGCGAGCGGAAACCATCCTGCGCCGCGAAGCGCCTCTCGATCTGCGCCCGCTCGAACTGTGCGACTTCCAGCATCGCCCGGTGATGGGGCTTTACTGCCCGCAGTACCGGCAATTGACGGGTTTCGAGAAACGCCTGAAACAAGGCGGCGTCGATGTCTACGAGGCCGACATCTTCCCGCCCGAGCGCTACATGATGGAGCGCTTCATTACCGCGCCGGTGTGGTTCGCTGGCGACGCACAGGATGGCGGCCCGCTTCTGAACGGCGAATTGAAGCCGGCGACGAACTACCGGCCGTCATTGAAACTGGTGTCGCTCGATATCGAAACCAGCGCGCACGCCGAGCTCTATTCGATCGCGCTCGAAGGTTGCGGGCAGCGCCAAGTTTATATGCTGGGACCGCCGAACGGCGACTCCAGCGGTGTCGACTTCGACCTCGAATACTGCGAAACCCGCGCACAGCTGCTCGAAAAACTGAACGTGTGGCTGGAACGGCACGACCCCGACGCGATCATCGGCTGGAACCTCGTGCAGTTCGATTTGCGTGTGCTGCAGCAGCACGCCGAACAATATCGCGTGCCATTGCGGCTCGGCCGCGGCGGCGCGGTCATGGAATGGCGCGAGCACGGCCACAAGCAGAACCATTTCTTCGCGGGTGCTGCAGGAAGATTGATCATCGACGGTATCGAAGCGCTGCGCTCCGCCACGTGGAGTTTCCCGTCGTTCAGCCTCGAGTATGTCTCGCGCACGGTGTTGGGCGAAGGCAAGTCCATCGACAACCCGTATCAGCGCATGGATGAAATCCAGCGTCGCTTCGATGAGGACAAGCCCGCGCTCGCGCGGTACAACCTGAAGGATTGCGAGCTGGTTACGCGCATCTTTGCGAAGACCGAGTTGCTGCCGTTTCTGCTGGAACGCGCGACGGTCACCGGCCTGCCCGCGGATCGAAGCGGCGGATCGGTCGCGGCGTTCACGCATCTGTATATGCCGCGGATGCATCGGCAAGGCTACGTTGCGCCGAATCTCGGCGACGTAGCCGGTGCCGCAAGCCCCGGTGGCTTCGTGATGGATTCACGGCCCGGCCTCTACGACTCGGTCCTGGTGCTCGACTACAAGAGCCTGTACCCGTCGATCATTCGTACGTTTCTGATCGACCCGGTGGGTCTCGTGGAAGGCATGCTGAATCCCGGCGACGATCAATCGGTGCCGGGCTTTCTCGGCGCGCGTTTCTCGCGCGCACGCCATTGTTTGCCGTCGATCGTCGGCCAGGTGTGGCAAGGGCGCGAAGCCGCCAAACGCGAGCACAACAAGCCGCTTTCACAGGCGTTGAAAATCATCATGAACGCGTTTTACGGCGTGCTCGGATCCACCGGCTGCCGGTTCTTCGACCCGCGTCTCGCGTCGTCGATCACCATGCGCGGCCATGAAATCATGCACACCACGCGTGAGCTCATTCAGGCGCAAGGCTACGAGGTCATTTACGGCGACACGGATTCGACTTTCGTGTGGCTGAAGCACGCGCATAGTGAGGAAGATTCAAGCCGCATCGGCCGGGCGCTTGTGGAGCATATCAACGCGTGGTGGCGGCAGAATCTGCAGGAACGTTTTGGGCTCGAGAGCGCGCTCGAGTTGCAATTCGAGCGGCACTACAAGCGCTTCTTCATGCCGACGATTCGCGGCGCCGAGGAAGGCAGCAAGAAACGCTATGCCGGCCTGACTGTTTTGCCGGACGGCAGCGAGGACATCGTCTACAAGGGGCTCGAAACGGTGCGGACCGATTGGACGCCGCTCGCCCAGCAGTTTCAGCAGGAACTCTATGGGCGAATATTCAGGCAACAGCCGTATCAAGACTATGTACGTGACTACGTGCGCGACACGTTGGCAGGCAAGCTGGACGATCAGCTCGTGTACCGCAAGCGGCTGCGCCGCTCGCTCGGCGACTACGAGCGCAACGTGCCGCCGCATGTGCGCGCGGCCCGTGTGGCCGACGAGTTCAACCGGCAACAGGGGCGTCCGCTGCAATACCAGGACGGCGGCTGGATCAGCTATGTGATGACGACAGCCGGACCGGAACCGCTCGAAACGTTGCGCTCGGCGATCGACTACGAACACTATCTGACACGGCAGTTGCAACCGGTCGCCGACGCGATCCTGCCGCTGTTGCGCGATGACTTTACGACCTTGGTGTCGGGGCAGAGACAGTTGTTCTGATAGCAACGTTGGCAAGCTTCGCAGAAACCGCATGACAACTCTGCTTGAATAACAACCGTCGCTTCCTCAGAAGCTGGTGCGCAAACCGATACGTGCAAGCGTCTGCGACCGGTTGCTCGCCGCGCCGTCCGGCTGCAACAAGCCGTTGATCCACGCGCGCGTCACCGCCGCATCGCCGCCCGCGCGCTGATACATCGCTTCGACGTAACCCGTGGTGCGCTTCGAGAAACTGTATTGCAGCGCCGTGGTGATCTGCTGCGCCTTGTTGTCCAGCAGCACGTCGTTGCCTTTCATATACGCATAGTCGAGGCCGAGGGTCCATGCCCCCGAGATCGTCCACGCCGCGCTGCCCTTGTATACGTCGATCTTCGCGCCGCTCGCGGTATTTTTCGTGTTCGTGTACAGCAGCATGGCCAGCACGCTGCCGAAGTTATAGTGCGCACCCACGCCGAAATTGCGGATACCGTCGTGACCGTTGCCCAGTTGCGGATACTTCACTTCGACGTACGCCGCTCCGATGCCGAATGGACCGTTCGCATAGTTCGCACCGAAGCTCATGGTCGAGTCTTCGGAAAACGAACCCGGCACGCCGCCAAAGCCGTAGAGTGCGCCGAAAGTGAAGCCCGAGATATCCGGGCTGCGATACTTGACTGAGTTCCCTACACGCGTTGCACCCGCCATCCGGTCAAAGTCGAACGAGCCGGTCGGATTGTTCGGCACGCCCAACGCAGTAAACGGCCCCTGGCGAAAATCGTAAATACCACCGAACAGGAACGCGCCGTCATACAGTCCGAGCGTCAGCGTCTCGAACATGAAGTCATACTGATTGCCGAAGGTCAGCGAGCCGAAGCGGTCGTTGGTGAGACCGACCAGGGCTGTGCGATTGAAAAGCTGCCCTGCGCCGGGAATCGTCGCGCCGCTGCCCAGATCGAACTGCGACGTGAGTTCGAAGATCGCTTTATTGCCGCCCCCTAGTCTTACTATGTCATATAAATATTTGCATCAAAGCGATACCTGGTACTATTGAATAATACAGACTTCGGGCGATCGCGATGAGAGAAGATGTCGACGAATTTGACGCGTATTTGAACCATCTGGCGCAGGCGTTAGGGCACGCCGATCGCCATGCCGGCCTCAAGGGCTACTGTTCGGGCCTGGTATTGCCGTTGTCACGCAAGAGCGTCGAGCCGATGGCCGCGCATATTGACCCACTTCACGCGAGTGCGAAGCACCAGTCACTCCACCACTTTGTGGCCAAGGCAGAATGGTCTGACCGGGCGGTCTTGCAGCGGGTACGCGAATGGGTGATGCCCGCGTTAGGCGCGCACGCTGCTGAAGAAACCGGCTACTACTGGATTGTTGACGACACAGGTTTTCCAAAGAAGGGGCGTCATTCGGTCGGGGTTGCACGTCAGTACTGTGGGCAGCTCGGCAAACAGGACAACTGTCAGGTCGCCGTGAGCCTGTCGATCGCGACGCAACGCGGCAGCCTGCCGATTGCCTGGCAGTTGTATGTGCCCAAGGAATGGATTGACGACCGGGAGCGGGCCCGTCGTGCGGGCATTCCCGACGATCTGGCTTTCGAGACCAAGCCCCAGATTGCGCTGGCCCAACTTCGCGAGGCTGTAGCGTCCGGCGTTGCACCGGGCATCGTGCTGGCCGACGCCGGGTACGGCGACGAAACCGCTTTCCGGGATGGCGTAACTGAACTGGGTTTGTTGTACGCGGTAGGGATCCGGCCTGGCACCTCTGTGTGGGCGCCAGGTACGGCGCCACTTCCGCCCGAGCCCTGGAGCGGGCGCGGCAGGCCACCGACATCGTTGCGCCGTGCGCCCGGCCACGAACCGCTCGCGGTGAAGGAACTGGCCATGCAATTACCCGTGAGCGCCTGGCAAACCGTAACCTGGCGGGAAGGCAGCAACGCAGCACTTTCCTCTCGCTTTGCCGCCGTACGGGTTCGTCCCGCACATCGCGACTATTGGCGAAGTACCGTTCGCGACGAAGAATGGCTGCTCATTGAATGGCCTGATGGCGATACGGAGCCGCTCAAATACTTTCTCACTACCGCCCCTGAGGAGGCGACCCTTGAGCAGCTTGTGTTCGTGACCAAGATGCGCTGGCGCATCGAGCGCGACTATCAGGACCTGAAACAGGAGTTCGGGCTCGGTCATTACGAAGGGCGAGGCTGGCGTGGCTTTCACCACCACGCCACACTGAGTATCGCTGCATATGGGTTTCTGATGGCCCAGCGACTCAGGATGCAATCAGATGTGCGCGATAAAAAAAACTTCCTCGAACGCACGCTGCCTGCCCTTCCCCAGGATTACATCCCTCGGGGCAGTCCAGCGCGCACAACGCCACGTTCCTGATTCCATTACCACGTTGCGTATCCTGCTTGGACTACGGCTCATGCAACGATGGCACTCTTCCTCTGTGGCAATAGATTGCACGAGCATTTATATGACACAGTAAGACTAGGTCCTCGCTGCCTTTAAAGGTCAGCAAATCCGGCGACAGCACGCCGCTGTCGAACAGCGTCGCGGCGCCGCCATGCTGGTTGTTCACGTACGTGACGCCCGCATCGATCACGCCTTGCAGTGTCACGCTGCTTTGCGCGCCTGCGAAACCCGGCGCCATCAAAGCGACCGTGCAGCCTGCTATCGAAAAGCGTTTCGTCTTCGTCTTTTTCATGACTGTCCCCTTCCGTCGTTGTTGAATAGGTTTCGCTGCTCGATACGAATGGCAACGCGCGTAAGCGCCGCCCCCTGACACGGACCGTCGATGCACTGACCGTCTTCGAAACGGAACATCGCGCTGTGATGCGCGCACATCAGCAATTCGGCGTCGTAGGCCCAGAACGTGTTCGGCTCGTAATTCAGCGGAATCGAAAAGTGCGGGCAGACGTTGCGATAAGCCCAGGCGTCGTCGCCCCGGCGCACCACGACGATGCCAGGGGCACCGGCTTGCTCAGCGGCAATTTCCAGCGCGCCGCCGTCCGGGATATCGTCGAGCGCGCACAGAAAACCCGCTTGAGGTTCGAGACTCGCCGCATTCATGACGTGCCCTCCTCACGCGAGTCGTCGACTCATCACGAAGTCGCGCTGGACTTCGAAGAATGGGCTCGGCAAATCCCATTCTTTGGCGGCCGCCGTGCTGTCGTTCGACACGTAGTCGATTACCAGCGACGGCTTCGCGCCGAATACCGCGTCGGAGTCGACATACGGGTCACCGGCGGAATACAGCGCGGTGGTGAGCGTCTCGTAGCCGGGCGCCTCGATCAGGAAGTGGATATGAGCGGGCCGCATCGGATGACGTCCGGTCGCGAGCAACATCTGTCCGACCGGGCCATCGGTCGGAATCGGATAGCTGGTCGGCTTGATGGTTCTGAATGCGTATTCGCCGTTCGGTCCAGAACGGAATTTGCCGCGTAGATTGCTCTCAGGCTGATCGGGGTCCTGGCCTTCGTACATGCCGTTATTGGCCGTCTCCCACACCTCGATCAATGCGCCGGACACCGGTGCGCCACGTTCGTCGACGAGACGGCCGTGAATCAGCGTCGGCTCGCCTTCGGTGCGCGCAATGTTGGCGCCAAAGGCCTCGTCCCTGGCTCCCTCTCGGTAGAACGGGCCGAGCAGGCTGCTCTCGGTCGTGTCGCCTGCGCGCTCGTGATTGATCGCGTCGACCATGATCGACAGGCCAAGCGTGTCCGACAGCAGGATGAACTCCTGGCGAATGCCGCTGCACTTGTTGCCGGTCGCTGTCAGGAATTCAATGCCGCGACGCCACTCCTCGCCGGTCAGTTCAACCTCGCTGGCAAACGCATGCAGATGCTTGACCAGCGCGGTCATGATCTGCTTGAGTCGCGGATCGGTGAAGTCGGCAAACGTCCTGAGCACGTTCTGCGTCAAGGGATGAATGGTTTCGTCGTTCATTGTCGACCTCATGCGCGATGGGGAGCCGACGGTGTCTCGACGGAATCGGTCGATGCATCGTCCGGCGAAGCTTGCTGTGAATCCTGCTGTGAGGCGCCGGCGTCGACGAACACGACACGCCGTCCCACGGGAAACAATTGCAGTCCGTAGCGGCGCGATACGAAGCCCCACAGTCCTTGCGGAAAGAACATCGTCACGACGATCGCCAGCGCGCCGAGCCCGATCAGATACCAGGTGCCGAAGTCGGAGAGGAACTGGTTCAGGACGAAGAAAATCAGCGCGCCGACAATCGGCCCTTCGAGCGTGCCCAGGCCGCCGATCATCACGATAAAAATGCCGAACGCCGTCCAGTTCACCGAGAACGCCGCGTCCGGCGAGATACGCAGATTGCCGACGAAATACAGGCCACCGGCCAACGCCGTCCCGCACGCGGATACCAGATAGACGAGTAGCCGCGCACGCTTCACGTCGACACCCTGACTGCTTGCCGCCACGGCGTTGTCGCGCATCGCGGTCAACGCGAGACCGGCTTTGGAGCGCAGGAACAGATACAGCAGACCGATCGCCGCCGCGACAATGGCCAAAGCAAGCCATAACGTCAGCGATTCGCGCAGCGCACGCGGCACGTCCTGCAGCGCGGTGAGGCTGGTGCCCGAACCACCGCCCAGTACCGGCACGTTCGCCACCGTCAGCCGGAACACTTCCGCAATCACCCAGGTGCCGATTGCGAAGTAGCCGCCGTCCAGCCGGAACGCCACCATCGATACAGGAATCGCCACGACCGTCGCGATTCCCGCCGCGATCGGCACAGCGACGAATGGCGAAATCCCGCAGTAGTTGGCGAGAATCAGCATCCCGTAGCCGCCGATGCCGAAGAACGCCTGCTGCCCGATCGACACCATCCCGCCATAGCCCGCCAGCAGATTCCACATCAACGCGAACACCAGATACGACGCGAGCTGCACGAAGTCGCGCATCGCATCGCGTCCGGCCCACCATGGCGCGCTCGCCACCGCCAGCGCGACGATCAGCAGCACGATCATCGCTACGCGGCTCGCACGCGTCGCGCGCCGCACTTCGAAGCCCCCTGCGGGCCGGTTCATATGCATCGTCATGTCGAGCCTCTATGCGGTTTTGGGCAGCAAGCCCTGCGGCCGGGCCACCAGCACGCCGAGAAACACCACGTGGCCAAGCCAGATACCCCAGCCGGGATCGAAATAAAAGCCCACCTGCTGCGCAATACCGAGCGCCATGCCGCCGACGAAGGTGCCCCAGAACGAGCCCATTCCGCCGATGATCACCGCTTCGAACGCGTACAGCAGCAACGCCGGGCCATCGGTCGGGGAGACCGCGGTGCGCATCGAATACAGCGCGGCGGCGACCGCGATCAGCACGAACGCAATGCCCATCGCCAGCGCATAGGTGCGGCGATAGGAGACACCCATCAGTTGCACGATCTCGCGGTCATCCGAGGTGGCGCGAAACGCGCGGCCAAGCGGCGTGCGACCGAACAGCCACTGCATGGCAAAAGCTAAAGCGGTGGTGACGACCAAAGTGACGAGCGGCAGATAGCCGAGCGCGATGCCGCCCGCGAGCGTGAGGCTCTGCGACTCGAAGCTGCCCGTTGCGATCGAACGCGGGTCGGCGGAGAACACCTGTTGCAATACGTTCTGAATCACGATCGACAGTCCGAACGTGACGATCAGCGAAGGCAGCGGATCCCGGCTGCTCACCCGGTTGAGGATCGTGTACTGCACCGCGTAACCCGCGCCAAACGCGATCACGAGCAGCAGAACCAGCGACACGGCGAGCGGCAGATGCGCGTAGTTCGTCAGGGCGAACAGCACGAACACCAGCAGCACGATGAAGTCGCCATGCGCGGTGTTGGTGAGCCGCATCACACCGAATACCAGCGATTGCCCCATCGCGAAGAGCCCATACAGCGCGCCGAGCAGCACGCCTTGCACGACGATATTGATGAACGTGTTCATGCGACTGCTCCAAAATACGCCTGCGTGATGGCCTCGTCCGACACCTCGGCCGATACGCCCGCCAGCGACACGCGCCCTTCCTGGAAGCAATAGAAACGCGACGACACGCGGCGCGCCAGTTGCACGTCCTGCTCGACGACGATCGCACTCATGCCGTCAGCGACAATCGCGGGCAACGCCGCATAGATCTCGCGCACGATCACCGGCGCGAGGCCGAGCGAAAGTTCGTCGCACATCAGGAGATCGGGATTGCTCATCAGCGCGCGACCGATCGCGACCATCTGCTGCTGACCACCCGACAAGGCGGTGGCCGCATGGTGACGACGCTCGCGCAACGCCGGAAACAGCGAGTAGACGCTTTGCAGGTTCCAGCGGCCGGGCCGCTTGGAAAATGCGCCAAGCAACAGGTTTTCCTCGACGCTCAGGCTCGCAAACAGACGCCGCCCTTCCGGCACCAGCGCGAGGCCCTTGCCAACAATACTCGCCGCAGCCGCGTCGCCGACCGGCTCGCCGCGATACAGGATCTGCCCGGCGGAACGGGGGCGCAGCAGGCCCGCCACCGATTTCAGAAAGGTCGACTTGCCCGCGCCGTTCGAACCGATCAGCGCGATCACCTCGCCGGGCGCCACCGTCACGTCGATGCCGAACAGCGCCTGGAAGTCGCCGTAAAACGCGCTCAGCGCGCGAGTCTCCAGTAATGCCGACATGGTCATGCCTCCAGTCCGAGGTACACGCGCCGCACTTCGGGGTCGTCCATCACGGCGCCAGGCAGGCCTTCAGCAAGCCGTTTGCCGAAGTTGATGACGAGCAGCCTGTCAGCCACCGCGAGCAATGCATGCACGACGTGTTCGATCCACACGATCGTCACGCCCGCCTCTTTCACGCGACGAATCTCGTCGACGAGTTCGTGCGTTTCGGGTTCGGTCAGGCCGCCTGCAATTTCATCCAGCAGCAACAACTGCGGTTGCGTGGCCAATGCGCGAGCCAGTTCGAGGCGCTTGCGGTCCAACAGGCCCAGCGTGCCGGCCAACTGGTTAGCACGCGCTTTGAGACCCGTGCGTTCGAGCACATCCATGCAGACGTCGTAGGCGGCGTGCTCGGCCAGTTCGCCGCCGAAGGTCGCGCCGACCAGCAGGTTTTCGAATACCGTCATGCCGCCGAACGGACGCGGCACCTGATACGAGCGGCCGATCCCCGCCGCGCACCGGCGATGCGGTGGCAAGTGGTTCACATCCGCGCCGTCGAATTCGACACTGCCCTGATCTGGCCGCACGTCACCGCTGACGAGGTTGAAAAGCGTGGTCTTGCCCGCACCGTTCGGGCCGAGAATGCCGTAGGTTTCGCCGCGTTCGACCGCGAAGCTGATGTCGTCGGTCACCTGCAGCGCGCCATAACGCTTCGACACGCCGGTTAATCTGAGAACTGGGTTCATCACCGCTCTCCGCTATGCGTTCACGCGATCAGCTTGAGCGGGCCGGACAGCGGCACGTTCGGCGCGAGCTGGTTGTTGACGATGGCGAGGTCGAAGCGATGCTTCTGCCCCTTCACCCATTGACCGCCTACCAAAGGCGTCTTCGCGACGTTCTTTACCGGCCCGCTGCCCCACGCGACATGACCGACCAGCGTATCGAGCTTCGTCGCCGCCACTGCGTCGCGGATCGCTTCATTCGAGTCGATATCTTTCGCGCGCTTTAACGCATCGACGGCGATTTCGAACAATGCATGCGCGAAGCCAATCGGTTGCGTCCATTGTTTCGACGTGATGCGCTCGTAGTCGTCCGCGACTTGCCGCGCACTTTGTCCCGTCAACGACGACTTGAACGGATGCGACGGCGACCACCACACCTCGGTGGAGAGGCCATCTCCGAGGTCGCCGAGCGCTTCGATCGAAGTGGGAAACAGCAGTGCCTTACCGATCGAAATGACTTTGGGCTTCAGTCCTTGCTGACGCGCCTGAACGAGGAAGTTCTTCGCGTCGGGTGGAATCACGACGCCGGTCACGATCTGCGTATTCGCCTGTTTGAACGACGAAATCTGCGCGGAGAAGTCCTGCGTCATGCTCTGGAAGCGACCCGGGTCCTTCAGCGTGAAGCCCTTTTGCGCGAGCACGGGCGGGAAGCCAAGTTTCGCGTCACCCCAGGCGTTGCCGTCGCCGTCGTTCGGAAACAGACCGCCGACGCTGTGATTGGTCTGCACCGCCTGCCACATGCCGGTGTAGACGGTGATCACGTCCTCGAGTCCCCAGAAGAAGTGATAGGTGAAGCGGAAGCCTTTCTTCGGATCGCCCTTTCTGCCGAAGAACCAGGGCTGCCAAGGCACCACCGTCGACACACAGGGCATCTCGTTCAGCTCACACGCATCGCTGACCGGATTCGCGGTCTCGGGCGTACCGGAGACGAGCATGATGTCGACCTTGTCCTTCAGGATCAGATCGTTGGCGACTTCGCCGGCGCGATTGGGGTTCGACTGGCTGTCCTTGACGACAATCGACACCGGATAGGTTTTGCCGCCGATCACAATGCCGTTCTTCAGCGCCGTCTGCATCTGCTGGATCGTAAAGCGGTCGGCCTCGCCGAACGGCGCGAGCGGCCCGGTTTGCGGCGAGACGTAGCCGATTTTCAGCGTGCGCGGGCCGGCGGCAAAAACGAGCGGCGATAGTGCCGACGATGACACGGCGAGCGCGCCGCCTGCGGCGAGTGTGACGAAGCGGCGGCGCTTCGCATCGAAGGAATGTGCGTCCATGGCTGTCTCCTGAATTTTTTGTATGAGTGGGGGTGTTCCTGCTAATCCGGCCGTCTGCCTTCGAAGGCAGCTTCCAGCAGCGCGCGTAGCGGCGTTCGTTCGACCGGCCGGGGATTCCAGTACGGGTTCTTCAGCGCGAGATCAAGTGCGACGTCGAGATCGGTTGCGCTCACACCGATGTCTTTCAACGCGGTAGGCGCGCCGTGATCGCGTGCGAGATCGAATACGCCTTGCGCGGCGTCGTCGGCATTCAGTGCGCGTGCAATGCGCTTCATCGCTTGAGGCGCGGCCTCGCGGTTATAGGCGAGCACATGCGGCAACACGATCGTATGTGTCTCTGCGTGCGGTAGATTGAATGTGCCGCCGAGCGTATGGCACAGCTTGTGGTGCAACGCCATGCCGACGCTGCCAAGCACCGCGCCGCACAGCCACGCACCGTAGAGGCAGTCACCACGAGCGTCGAGATCGCCGGGCTGTTGCATCACCCGAGGCAGACCTTGGCCGAGTGCACGAATACCCTCTTCCGCCATCAGCGCGATAATCGGGTTCGTGTCCTGGGCGTAGAGCCCTTCGGCCGCGTGCGCGATTGCGTTGATGCCGCTCGTCAGCGATAACGCGGGCGGCAGCGACGTGGTCAACGAGGGGTCGTAAATCACCGTCTTCGGCAGCACACGCAGATCGCGGCCGGTCTTTTTGACGCCGCCTTCCGTGAGCCCGTAAATCGGCGTCATTTCGGAGCCTGCATACGTGGTCGGAATCGCGATGATCGGCAGCGAGGTTTCGAGCGCGATCGCCTTGCCGAGTCCCGTCGTCGAACCGCCGCCTATCGCGATCGCACAATCGGCGCCGACCTGCGTGGCGAAGTCGCGGGCCGCTCGAGCGGTTTCGATCGGCACGTGCATCACGGCTTCGGCGTAGACGCCCGCCGCCCGCGAACCGAGGCTTGCCGCCAGCGCTTCGGCCTGGGCACGCTGTTGCGGCGTGGACAACACGATCGCGCGCGTGGCGCCGAGCAAGCCAATCTCACGATCCAGCTGGTCGAGACTGCTCGCACCGAAGATCACGCGTGACGGCAGGCCGTTATAGACGAACGGTTCCATGGCGGTTCAGCGCGGGTAGTAAGGCGGAATCTGCGCATCCACGTTGACCCAGACCGACTTGGGCTGCGTGTATTCGCGCATCGCTTCAAAACCCATCTCGCGTCCGTAGCCGCTCGCGCCGACACCGCCGAACGGTGACGCGGGGCTCACGCGCTTGTAGCAGTTGATCCACACCATACCGGCGCGAATCTCGCGGGCCACCAGGTGCGCACGTTGCAGATCGCGCGTCCAGAGACCCGCGCCGAGACCGTACTCGGTGCCGTTGGCGATCGCGAGCGCTTCTTCGTCGGTGCGGAATGTGGTGACGGTCATGAACGGACCGAACACTTCTTCCTGCGACACGCGATGCTCCGGCTTCGCTTCGACGATGGTCGGCTCGACGTAGCAGCCGTTCGCCAGCGTGGCATCATCCGGCGCCTTGCCGCCCGCCAGCACGCGGCCACCCTGTTCGCGTGCGACGTCGACGAACGACAGCACGCGGTCGCGATGCTGACGCGAGGTAAGCGGGCCCATTTCGGTCAATGGATCGAGCGGATTGCCGATCCGGATCGTGCGACTCAACGCGGCGAACTTCTCGAGCACTTCGTCAGCGATCGATTCATGCACGATCATCCGCGAACCGGCGATACACGCCTGCCCCTGGTTGTGGAAGATCGCAAACGCAGAGCCTTGCACAACGGCATCGATATTCGCGTCGCCGAATACGATGTTCGCGCCTTTGCCGCCGAGTTCGAGCTGGACCTTCTTCAGATTGCCGCTCGACGCCTGCACGATCTTGCGGCCGATCGCCGTCGAACCGGTGAAGGCGACCTTGCTGATCTCCGGATGCTCGGCGATGTACTGCCCCGCCACATGACCCAGGCCCGGCAGGATATTGACGACACCGTCCGGAAATCCAACCTCCGCCATCAGTTCTGCGATCGCCAAACTCGACAGCGGCGTGAGCTCAGCGGGCTTCATGATCACGCAGTTGCCCGCGGCAAGCGCCGGTGCCATCTTCCAGCTCGTGAACATCAGCGGAAAATTCCACGGCACCACTTGCCCGACAATGCCGACCGGCTCGCGCGTCATGTAGTTCAGAAAACCTTGCTCGACCGGAATTACTGAGCCTTCGAACTTGTCAGCCATGCCGCCGAAATAGCGGAACGTCGCTGCCGTGCGCGGCACATCGAGATTGCGAGTGTCGCGAATCGGGTGCCCGGTATCGAGCGATTCGAGGCGTGCCAGCGCATCGGCGTTCGCTTCGATCGCGTCGGCGAGTTTGAGCAGCAAGCGTCCCCGCTCCATCGCGGCGAGATTGCTCCACTTCGGAAACGCCGCTTTCGCGGCCGCCACAGCGCGGTCGACATCGGCGGGTCCGGCCATCGCGACTTCGGCAATCACCGAGTTGTCGTGCGGATTAAGGGAGGCGAGCGTTTCGCCGTTTGCAGCCGGCACGAAGCGGCCGCCGATGAAGAGTTGCGTTTGCATGTCAATCCCGCGCAAGTAAAACTTTGGACGTGACAGTCCCCGCGGCGCCAGCGGTCTGGCGCCGTTCGATCGACGATCGGAGGGAATATCTGAGAGTTAGATCTGGATCGGATACGGCGGCAGTTCACCGCTTTCGTAACGCTTCGGCAGATCGGGCGTGGCGTTCTCCCACACCAGCAGCATCGAACGTTTCTGCGAGTAGCCCTTGTGGCGGATATCGGCCGGCATCGCAGCGATATCGCCCGCGTTCATCGTGATGCGGGCACGCGGCTCGCCGCTGTCCTTGTCGCCGACGTCCCAGATGATCTGGTCGGACAGTTGCAGGAACCACTCGACGCGGTCGTTGCCATGAAACACCGGCAGCACGAATTCCTCGGTGGTCGGGCAGAACAAGCTCTGCTGACAGACCGACGTGACCGACGGATTCCACGTCACGTCCGAGCGCGACAGGTACTTGAAGAGGCTGAACGCATGCAACGTGTTCTCGAAGCCTGGCTCTGCATGAATCTCCGGCTCGTCCTGATCGACGTCGGCGAACTGGCGGTTGACCGGCAGGTCATCGCGCAGCGGCGAATCGCCTTCGAGACCTGGCATACGCTTGGTGGCAATCCGCGTGCGCTCGATCGCGGCGATGTTGTCGCCATGCTTCGTGCCGAACGCGGAGCCGGTTTCTTCGGGCGCGGCGAACGGATCGAAGCCTTCGTTGACCCAGTCCCGCAGAATCGCCTTGAAGGTGGCCATGATGAGCGGCGTGTCGAACTGCTGCATATGATCGACGCCCGCTTCCTTGAAACTTGCGTTGTACGCACCGGCATACATGTCGACCTTGCCGTAGTGATTGCGCGTGCCGATCACTTCGTCGAAGTTGACCCAGCCGTAGAAGAAGCCCCACGCAACATCGCGCATCATGGCGCGCAGGAAGTCGTCGGCGTGCATCTGGTGCGACCGGAGCTGGCCTTTCGCGGGCCATTTGACGGTGGCGAAATAAGCATCGCGGCTGAATTCGAAATCACCGAGGCGGAACGTGCGATAACCGCTCACCGCGTCGGCCTCGCTCGCGGTGACGTTTTGCAGGGTGCTGGTTTTGTCCATGATGGGCTCCAGGAGAGGATCGATCGGGTAGAGGGAATCAGTGGATGCAGATGTCGGCCCACTTCTCGACCGAATAGCGCCCGAGGATCGTCTGCACGAGCAGCACGCCCTTCGTCCTCGCTTCGAAGCGATACGCGGCGCCCGCAGGCAGCAGCGCCTGATGGCCGCGGCGCAGCCGCACATAACCCATCGACTGGCCCGACGGTTGGCCTTCGAGCCGCACGCTGCCTTCGGTCTGCGCGTCGACCAGCGGTCCGTCCGACGGCTTGATGAAATAGATGTCGATCTCGCCGTCGAGAACGACCGCGAATTCATCGTGCGACGCAGCAAACCACGGCGACGTGCCTTCCGCGCGCAGTGTTTCGATTACGTACTTGAGATTCTTGCCGACGACGACTTTCTCGTAGGGCGCTGCGCGGCTCGCCACGTCGAACACGTTCGACATCGCGTAGTGCTCCGGTTTGCCCTTGATGATTTCGATGGAGCCTTTGCGGAAATTGTCCAGGCTACCGAACCAGGTCTCTTGCATGTCTGCCTCCAGTTGATCTACGGATCCGCGAATGCGTTGCTTGGATCGAAGATTAAGTGGCGGCAGGCGCAACAGCAATGTTCTGAGGGTCGGGAAACGCGAACCATGCGTGCTTCAAAATCGCGCCAGGGAAACTACCTGGTGGAGAACCCGCGAGGTTTTGCGGTGGTTCGCCGGGGGTTCGCCGGTAGTTCTCAGTCTTCGGCCAGCTCCTCACCGACGCTTTTGGTCTCGTCGTCCGGAGGTGAAATGCCGAGCGCCTTGTCCCACTGCGGTTCACGCAGATAGCGGGCGCGCAGGAAGTCGACGAAAGCCTTGACCTTGGTGGTCGAGCGGTGCGAGGCGGGATAGACCGCCGACAGCCACAGCGGCGGCGCCGCGTACTCCGGCAGCACCCGTTCAAGCCGCCGTTCGAGCAGATCGGCCGCGGCGACCATTGTCGGCAAATAGACGACACCCGCACCGGCCCGTGCGAACTCCAGCAGCAGGTGCACGCTATTGGTCTTGAGCACGGGATTCAGCGCAATTTCGAAGCACTCGTTGCCGCGCATCAGCGGCCACTTATCGCCCCATGGATAGTACGAATAACGGGCGAAATCGTGCCGCAGCAGGTCGAGCGGCGTTTCGATCACCGGCTCTTCCTTCAGATAACCGGGCGCGGCGCACAGTACGCCTCGCACGGGAAACAGGCGCCGCTCCACCAGCAGGTTGGAAGCCGGCGGATAGATCTGCAAGGCCAGATCGAAGCCTTCCTGCACCGGATCGATCACCCGGTCGTTGACGGTCACGACGAACTCGACGCGTGGGTAAGCGGCGCGGAATTCGATCAGCGTTTGCGAAAAATGCCCAAGCGCAAAGCCCGGCAGAACGTGGATATTGAGCGTGCCGGCAAGCGCCTGCGGATCGCCGCGCGAGCGTCCGGACAGATCGTGGACCTTGGTGACCAGTTCGGCACACTCGCGGTAGTACGTTTCGCCGAGTTCCGACAGGCGCACCGCACGCGTCGAACGATGAAAGAGCGGCACGCCGAAATGGTCTTCGAGCTGCTTGACGCGCGAGGTCACCACCGATTTGGCAACGCCCAGCTGGCGCGCGGCACCGGCGAAGCTTTGCGCTTCCGCGGCCCGCACGAACGCTTCCATCGACATGAACAGGTCCATGCTGTCTCCTTTTGGTCACCGTGGCCCGCAACCCGCGTTGTTAACGGAAGTGTAGTGCCGGGGGCCGACGGCGTCTCGACGGTATCGGTCGAAGCGCCGTTACGCGAAATTTGACGCAGTACGCAGGTTGCCGTCGAAAACAGGCCGCCGGCCAATACCGTACCGTATTTTTCGCAGACGCCGTTCAGCTTTTCAACGCGGCATTAAACACCGGCGCGAGCCCCGTGCTGTCGAGCAAGCTGCTGAATTCACCGAGCCGCTTGTGCAGATACGCCGGCACATCGACATCCGCGTAATCGTAGAAGCCACGCGCATCACGCAGGCCATCGCGGCCCTCACGCATGTTGTCGCTGACGATCGCGGCGGGCAGGAAGCGTGGATCGATCGCCCGCGCCAGATAGTGCGACGCATAGTAGAGAATGTCGCAGCCACCCCAGTCGATAAATTCGAGCAGACCCAGCACGGAAAACCGCAGACCAAAACCGGTACGGATCGCCGTATCGATGTCTTCCGCGCTGGCAACGCCCTCCTCGACCATGCGCGCGGCCTCGTTCATCGCCAGCGCCTGGATGCGCGGCACGATGTATCCGGCCGACGGCGCGCACACCACCGGCACCTTGCCGACCCTGCGCAACAAGGCGACCACGCGCTCAACGGTCTCTGCGGCCGTGGCATCGCTACGACTGATCTCGACGAGCGGCATCAAGTGAGCCGGGTTGAGCCAGTGCGCGTTGAGAAGCCGCCCGGGATGCATGACCACCTGCTGAAGCTCGGTCACAAGAAACGTTGACGTAGTCGATGCAAACAATACGTTTGCCCCGGCGTGCTCGCATAGCCAGGCGAACGCGGCCTGCTT
Organism: Burkholderia sp. OK233; assembly: GCF_900230185.1. Taxonomy (GTDB): domain Bacteria; phylum Pseudomonadota; class Gammaproteobacteria; order Burkholderiales; family Burkholderiaceae; genus Paraburkholderia. Next base: position 3,326,312 of record NZ_OCSR01000002.1, on the reverse strand, counting down.
GGCCTCCATCACTTCCGGCACGGCCTCGAAGACAATCTCGCCTTCGGCAAGCCCTTCCCGCGCGCCCTCACGACCCACGATGACGATGCGTGCCATCGTCTCCGCAGCCTGCGCCTCGGTGATGCGGCCGAACACCACCAGCGTCTGCAACTGCCGCACGATCTCGCCACGCGCGGCAGCCGCAAAGGCGCTACGGGCTGCCGGGTCGCGCTCCTTGAAGTCGATCAGTGTCACGCGCAAGCCCGCATAAGCGAAGGCAAGCGCGATGCCCTGCCCCATCCGCCCCGCACCGAGGATATGAACGTGCTGGATCTCGACGGCCGCGCTCATTGGTCGAAACCCCGTTCGAGCAAGGCCGTCATCGCCTCGCGCGAAAGTGACGCGAGGCCTAGGCGCTCGAACGTGCGGCCTTCACCGTACAGGTCGCGCTCCGACACCGCGCTCGCCAGATTCAGCAGACCTTCGGCGACCGGCGTCGGCACTCCGGCCCAGCGTCCCGCCGAAACGAGAAACGACAAACCGAGCCGCGTATCTTCGAGCATATAGCGGTGCGTCTTCAGATCGATGTCCTCGCGCCAGTCGCCGCTATCAGTCAGCTTGCCGTGCGCGCCGCGGCCGTACATCCACTCGTCGCCCTCGCTCGCATAGTGGTCGGCGAGCGGAAAATGCGGCGCGCCGTAGCCGAGGGCCTCGCGTACCGCCATACGTTCGGCGTCGAGCACACTCGTCACGCGGCGGATCGACGGTTGCGTGCCTTCGTTGTGGATGTCCCAGGCATCGAAGTGCTCGAGCGGCCCAGCGTTCATCATGATCAATGGCGGGTGGATCACCGATCCCGCGTTCATCAGGGCGCCGCTCAACGCATCCTCGATCGGTTCGACCGATGGATAGGCCTCCTGCAGCACCGGAACCGCCCACGTCGAAAACTGTGCGGGAAAAACGCCGCTCGGCAAGCGCGTGGCGTACGCGCTCACCACCACATTGTCTTCGCCGTGTTTTCGTGCGAGGTACGGCAACGTGCCGGTCTCCGCGAAAGCCACCTCGTGCGCGTTGCCCGCCTCGTGCATCGCCTTCGCGAATACATAGCTGCCGAACGTGCCGGGCGGCAGGAACACCACCTGATGGTCCGCGAGAAATGGTGCCAGTTGGGCCGCCAGCGCTTCGTGCGTCGTTGAAGGCAGCGGGATCACGATGAGCCGTGCGCCCTCCACCGCTTCCGCAAGGTCGTCGACGAGACGGATCGCGCCCGGCTGCGCGCCGATCGGCACCCGCCGCTCGCCGCGAAAGTCCTTGACCTTGAGCGCGCCGAGTTCGCGCAGCCGCGCCGCGGCCACCGTATCGCGGCGCCACCACGTCACGTTATGGCCTTTTTCCAGCATGTCGATCACGGCCGCATAGCAGCCATGGCCCCCGCCCAGTACGCTGACATTCATCACACTTCTCCTTGTTCGATGATCGTCAGACTACGGGGTCGCCGGCACAAAGACGCTTCACAGCGCGCAAGCCGCATTCAAATCCGGCAACTCAATGAAAGCGCCTCGCGCGCCCGATGAACAATCTCGCTATCCGGGTCGATCCGTTCTTGCGCGAAAAATATGGTCACTTCATGATGAGCGCGCTCCCCGCTTCACGCTTCGAGGCTCATGAATGGAAATCGCGATTTCACGCAGAAACCGTAACCGTTTGATCGCATCGCACGCCCGCGAGGACATCGAGCGGGAAGTGTCACAGGTGCTGTGCCCGCACAGGATGGAAGTCGCACACCGTGGCCCGCTCAACGCCGAGCTATACGGCGTCGCGCTCCATCAGGCAATGCTCCTCGAACTCCACTACGGCAGCGAAACCCACATCGACGCCGGCGACATCGGCGATCACTACCTGTTTCGCACCACACTAAGCGGCCAATGCGCGCTGGAATCGGGAGGCGAACGCGTTTCGCTGCGGGCCGGGAGCCTGAGCGTGTCGTCGCCCGCACGTATGAGCCGCATCGTCACGGACCGCGAATGCCGCAACCTGCTCTTGCGGATCGACCGGCAGGCGCTCGAGGTCAAGCTTGCCGAGATGTTGAACGACAGCGTCAAGCAACCGCTCGTGTTCGATCTCGCTTTCGACAATGCACACACGGGCACCACGGTTTTTTTGTCGACACTGCGCTACTTGTGCAATCTGTGCGACCAGTTCGACGAGCCCGCGCAAGAACGGATCTTCGGCCGCGATCTCACGCAGTGGCTGATGACCGTTCTGCTCAGCCAGCTGCCGCATTCGTACAGCGCGACGCTGGCCCGTGCCTCCTCGGCGCCACTGCCGGTCCACGTGCGCCGCGCGCGAGACTACATCGACGCCCACCTCGACGAGCCGCTGCGGATGGACGCACTGGCGCGCGCCGCCGGTGTTTCGACGCGCACGCTACAGAACGGCTTCAGCCAGTTCCTCAATACGTCGCCCGGGGGCTATATCCGCGAACGGCGGCTCGAGGCCGTGCACCGCGCACTACAGACGCAGTCTGAACGGTCGGTGACCGATATTTTCGTCGAGCACGGCGTGCACAGCTTTGGGCATTTCGCCAAGGCGTATGCGCGGCGCTTCGGCTGCCTGCCATCGGCCACCGCGAAGCGCATGGTGCGCAACTGACTCCCATGCAGACCGATCCCGCCAATTCCGCTGATCCCGCCGATCCCACCGCTTCCGTTCCGCACGAACATGACCCGTTGCCCTTCGCAGAGACCGCCGGGGCCCCGCGCGTGCGGGACCTCGATCTGAACCTGCTGAAGGCATTTCACGCGGTGTACATCGAGAAAAACGTCGGCCGCGCGGCGTTGCGGCTGGGGATCACGCAGCCTTCCGTGAGCCATGCGCTTGCCCGCCTGCGGCTCGTGTTTCGCGACGCGCTGTTCGTGCGTACGCCTGGCGGTGTCGAAGCGACGCCGCGCGCGCAGCGCCTCGCGATTTCAATCGATCGCGTGCTGGAGATTCTCCAGGACATGCTCGATGAAGGCGCGCAGTTTCGCGCCGCCACGTCGCGCCGCGTGTTCCGCCTGCATATGAGCGACTTCGCCGAAGCCGCGTTTCTGCCGACGCTGATGCGCGAACTCGATACGCGAGCGCCCGGTGTGGTGATCGAAACCCATCAGATCGACGACAGCCAGTTCAACGTCGCGCTCGAATCGGGCCGCATCGATTTTGCGCTCGGGCATTTTCCGCATGCGTCGAGCCACTTTCACCATAGCGAACTGCTGCAGGAGCGCTATGTGCTGCTGATGGCGCGGCGCGTGGCGGAACAGCTCGAACTGCGGGAAGGTTATACGCTGAATGCGAACGTGCCCGCGGGACTGCACTTCATCGCGGTCACCTCGCACCCGCAATCGGTCGAACTGCTAGAACGCTATGGGCTCACCTCGCGCGTGCGGATTGCCGTGCCGAACTTCATGGTGGTGCCGGCCATCCTGAGCCGCTGCGATTACGCGCTGATCCTGCCGCGCACCGTTGCGCGCGCGTTCTCCACGCTCGGCGAGTCGGCCGTGTTCGAGCTCGAAGATGCGCTCACGTGGCCCGTGAACGCGTACTGGCATCGCCGTTTCGATGCCGATCCCGGCCACCGATGGCTGCGCGGTGTGCTCATGGAGCTGTTCCGGATCGGCGCCCGCGAGCCTTTCGACAGCTGGCTCAGCGCGCCGCTCGATCTCAATCCGGAAGGCGTACGTAGCGCCTGAACGCGTCAAAAGGGACGCGCCGGTTCATCGCGCGTCCGCTTGATCGGCCGCCTAGAAGGCCGTCATGATGCCGGCCACCACCGAGCTTGCGGTCGCGCCAGCCTTCGCCACCGACACCCCGCCACCCGCCGCGCCGTTGACCGTGAAGTTCGCGTGCGCGCCGTTGCGGATCATCGCTGCGCCCATATAGAGCACGGTGCGCTTCGAAAGCGGATAGTCGCAACGCACGCCGAACGAATCTGCATTGCCTTCGCTGTCGGCCACTTTCCGGTAATGGCCGTAGCTCAGCAATACCAGCGCCCGGCCAACCGGCACGGTGGCGTCGAGTTCGAACAGATCGTTGTGCGGATTCGAACTGGCGGCGTTCACGCTCGTCGCGACGTCCGGCCCCCCGCGATGCCGTAGATAGATGAAAGCCGGTTTGACGAAGCCGAAATCGTACGAGATCGCGCCAAGCGCGTAATTGCCGGCGGCCGTCGGACTGTTCGCCTTTAGTGCCGCCGCGCTCGCCGGACTGAAGGTCTGCTGCATGTAGTCGGCGTCGACCGACAGATTGCCGTTCACGTAGTTAACCGACGCGCCATACGTATCGCCCAGCGTCGAACGCACGTTCGATGCACCATTCGCTCCGCGCGCGGCGATAGCCCGCACCAGCACGCCACCCATACGGGGAGAGGAATAGCGTATCGAGTTGTTCACGCGCAAAAAGGCCGGCCCGACGAAGTTATTCGCGGCATTGCCCCATGCAAGGCCAGCGCCGTCGCCCGGCAAGCTGTAGGTCACGAACGACGTATGTAGCACCGTGTAATTGACGCCGGCCTGCATCGCACCAAACGGACCCGACAGCCCGACCCACGCTTCGCGTCCGAACAGCGCACCGTTGTTGCCGAGCGTGCCGTTAGTCGAGTTGAAGCCGTTTTCGAGCTTGAAGATCGCGCGATAACCGCCACCGAGATCTTCACTGCCCTTCAAGCCGAATTGCGTCGCAAAGATATCGCCGCTGCCCATCCGCACCACGTGGTTGGGGCCGAAATTCGCGTATTCGATCGACGTGTCGATCCGTCCGTACAAAGTCACGCTCGATTGCGCAAGCGCGGGGGCCGCTGCGAGGCTCAGCAGCGACACGCACCACATCCGTTTGGTCATTCCTTTAGTCCCGGCGAAAGTCTGGTTCTATCTGCCGCGCGGATTTGCCGTCGCGACGCTCGTGTTTTCCGTCTTCTCCAAAGCCTGTCGTTTGATGGAGCGGAAAACGAAGCGAGTCTAGGAACACCAATTTCGAGCGTCGATGAATGCGCACATATAACACTTATAGACAGCGCGAATGAGGTGCGCCGCGCACCGTACAACGGCCTCTTGCGCCTTATGGGACAAGCCTTTCCGGCCGCCTCCTGGGGAAAACTTTAGTGACCCAGGGGAATCTCGCCGTGTGTGCGCAGGCCTTGCGTATATGTTTCGGAAATTTGGTTGCATACGCTGCTTCGCAACCTCATTGCAACCTCATCGCAACTTCGTCGAATATCAGGCACAGGAGAATCGGCATGGCCGTATCAACGAGCAGTAACCCTGCGCGCAGGCGCTATACGTACGAGTGGTACGTGGTCCTGATCTGCATGCTTGCGTATGTGTTTTCATTTGTCGACCGGCAGGTTCTCGCGCTGATGATCGAGCCGATCAAGAAGGATCTGCATCTGACCGACACGCAGTTCAGCCTGCTGCAAGGCTTCGCGTTTTCGCTCTTCTACGCGGTGATGGGCATGCCGCTCGCCTATCTCGCCGACCGCTTCGCCCGCCCTCGCATCATCGCGACAGGCATTGCGTTATGGAGCCTCGCCACCGCGGCCTGCGGCGTCAGCCAGAACTTCATCCACATGTTTTTCGCCCGCATGAGTGTCGGCGTGGGCGAAGCCGCGCTGTCGCCTGGAACGTATTCGATGTTAAGCGACTACTTTCCGAAGGAAAAGCTGGGGCGCGCGGTGGGCGTGTACTCGCTGGGTTCATTCATCGGCGGCGGGATGGCATTCCTGATCGGCGGGTACGTGATCCATCTGCTCAAGCAGACGACGACGATCAGCGTGCCGCTTCTCGGCGACGTGCGTTCGTGGCAACTCACGTTCTTTATCGTCGGATTGCCGGGCTTTCTCGTTGCTTTGCTGTTTATCCTCACCGTGCGCGATCCGGCGCGTCGAGGACTCGTGCGGGACGGCGCCGGCCAGGCAAAGCGCGTGTCGATGGGCGACTCGCTGCGCTTCATCGGGACGCATGGCAAGACGTTCACCTGCCACTACCTCGGCTTCTCGTTCTATGCGATGACGCTGTTCTGCCTGATGAGCTGGACGCCCGCGTTCTATATCCGCCACTTTGGACTCACACCGGCTGAAGCTGGCTACACGCTCGGCACGATCCTGCTGGTCGCAAACACCATCGGCGTGTTCTGCGGCGGGTGGCTCAACGACTGGCTCCTGAAGAAAGGCCGCACGGACGGCCCGATGCTCGCAGGTTTCATCGGCGCGGTTGGAATGCTGGTGCCGGCCGTTGCTTTCACGCAGGTCGATAGTCTGAACGTGTCGCTTGCGCTGCTGGTCGTTGCGATGTACTTCGCTTCGTTCCCGATGCCCACCTCGACCGCCGCGATGCAGACGCTCGCGCCGAACCAGATGCGTGCGCAGATTTCAGCGGTGTTTCTGCTGGTCTCCAATCTCATCGCACTTGGGATCGGCACGACGCTCGTCGCGTTGCTGACCGACAAGGTGTTCGGTTCGCCGAAAGCCGTTGGCGACTCGATGTCGATCGTTAACCTCGTCGCCACGTTGCTGGCTGCCGGGCTATTGTGGCTGGGTTGCAGGCAGTTCCGGCTGAGCCTTGCGCGTGAGCAGGGGCAAACGGGCGCAACGGCGGCCGGGGCACATCACGACGCTGCAGACGCCGCGCATGCCGGCGACGTTGCGCCACTCGTGGGACAGTAAGCCTATTCCTGCTTCGGTCTTAACCCGTATCTTTGCACTATCCGCTGATGGAAGAGCCGCCCGCTTTCGGGCGGCTGAGCATTGAACGGCATTCGGCGAACTGAAGCCGTCCGCCTTATCGGTGCTTAATGTTGCACGGGAGCTGGCTGTTGGTCCGCGTCTTCTTCTTCGTTTGTCGCGGATTTGGCTGACGTTTGTTTGGCCGGGCTGGGCTTCGTGGCTGCCGGTGTTTCCGTCGTCGCTATTTGTGATGCCTCTGCGAGAAGGCGCGCTGCACGGCTCGCGGTGATGCGGCTCTGCGGGATGCCCTTCGCATCGAGCGCGATCACCTGGTATAGCTCACGGTCACATTCGAGCTCCCGCTGATATTGCTCCGCTGTGTCGACAAGCAATTCAAGCATGGTTTGCTGGCGTCGTCTTTCGTCGCTCGTGATGGCAGGATTCCTACACATTGAGGACGCAAGTGTGATCAATGTGTTGAGTTGACTCAACTGCCGGTTGCATAGGTCGAAGGTGGAAAGCGCAAGCTTTTCGTACTGGAGCGCGTCGACTGGCGGGCGTGAAGCGGGTTGGGATTGTTTTGTAGGTTTGCTGTTCATGGTGCGACCTCCCTGGTACTTCCTGGATCGCCCGACACTCGCTTGAGGAAGCGGGTGAGCGGGCATGTGGCGGGTTTGGAAGACCGGGTCAGAAACATGCCGGCGAGCCTCGCGGCTCCCCCACCACCGCCCGCCCATTGAAAACAACAGACGTGCAGAGGTAGACGCACGACCCGCGCGAGCGGGTGTGCGGTTTCTGACTTCAGGCTTCCACACCTGGCCGCCGGGTGTTTCCCGACGGCTTGATGATTATAAATCAAGGCAGCCGCGTAGCGTTCAACCAGGCAGGCTAAGTGTTTGCGTTTGGCCGATTGGATAAGGCATCATCGGCGGCGGTTGGCGTGTTGTCGCGAACTCGGAGGCCATAGAGGACGCGGGCGGTTGATCGTCTCTGCGTCGACAGTCAGCGCGCAGGCGTATCTGGCCTTCGTCAGTGTCCGAACTTGGTGGTAGATGGCGGTTCATCGGCCTAAGCCGCCGTTCGCATGTCGACGCAGGGATGCCCGCTCACTGCATCACAGCGGTCGTTCGACAACGGCAATCGCGAAAGGCCACAGCGGCATCAACGAATGCGTACTTTCGAGCCTGAGCAGCCCGCCAATGAAAAAGAGTGAAGGACCGTTGTTGGCTCAACAGACAGGAACTGGACGCCCGCAAATAGCCGCAGCAGGCGCGTTCCCAGGCTACCGTGGACGCGATTTTCGATGCGACTATTCAGGTTTTGCTGGCTGAGGGCTTGCAGCGACTTACCACTATCCGGGTGGCCGCGAGAGCCGGCGTATCTGTCGGAACGCTTTATCAGTACTTTCCTCAAAAGCAGGCGCTTCTTTTTGCCGTGCTGCAGCGGCATCTGGAAAGGGTGGTGAGAGCGATCGAGGATGCCACTGCGTCAGCGCATAACGCGTGTTTGTCGACGATGGTGAAGGGTGTGGTTGCAGCATTCGTAAAAGCAAAGACGGAGAACCTGGACGAATCGCGTGCTCTATATGCGGTTGCCCTCGAACTCGACTCACGCGGCTACGTTCGCGAAGTGGAGGCTCGCAACCGCGCGGCGCTAGAGGCTATGCTGAAGACGGCTTCAGATGCGCATTTTGACGACATTTCCACGACCATTTTCATGTTTCGCGGTCAACTTGAGTCGCTCTGTCTAGGGTATCTCGAACGCGAGGCGCGTCCAAAGTGTTCGGCGAACTAGTCGCAACCGTTGCAGGAAAGCCGAATATGCCGGTTAACCGGCTTCTAGTCTTACTGTGTCATATAAATGCTCGTGCAATCTATTGCCACAGAGGAAGAGTGCCATCGTTGCATGAGCCGTAGTCCAAGCAGGATACGCAACGTGGTAATGGAATCAGGAACGTGGCGTTGTGCGCGCTGGACTGCCCCGAGGGATGTAATCCTGGGGAAGGGCAGGCAGCGTGCGTTCGAGGAAGTTTTTTTTATCGCGCACATCTGATTGCATCCTGAGTCGCTGGGCCATCAGAAACCCATATGCAGCGATACTCAGTGTGGCGTGGTGGTGAAAGCCACGCCAGCCTCGCCCTTCGTAATGACCGAGCCCGAACTCCTGTTTCAGGTCCTGATAGTCGCGCTCGATGCGCCAGCGCATCTTGGTCACGAACACAAGCTGCTCAAGGGTCGCCTCCTCAGGGGCGGTAGTGAGAAAGTATTTGAGCGGCTCCGTATCGCCATCAGGCCATTCAATGAGCAGCCATTCTTCGTCGCGAACGGTACTTCGCCAATAGTCGCGATGTGCGGGACGAACCCGTACGGCGGCAAAGCGAGAGGAAAGTGCTGCGTTGCTGCCTTCCCGCCAGGTTACGGTTTGCCAGGCGCTCACGGGTAATTGCATGGCCAGTTCCTTCACCGCGAGCGGTTCGTGGCCGGGCGCACGGCGCAACGATGTCGGTGGCCTGCCGCGCCCGCTCCAGGGCTCGGGCGGAAGTGGCGCCGTACCTGGCGCCCACACAGAGGTGCCAGGCCGGATCCCTACCGCGTACAACAAACCCAGTTCAGTTACGCCATCCCGGAAAGCGGTTTCGTCGCCGTACCCGGCGTCGGCCAGCACGATGCCCGGTGCAACGCCGGACGCTACAGCCTCGCGAAGTTGGGCCAGCGCAATCTGGGGCTTGGTCTCGAAAGCCAGATCGTCGGGAATGCCCGCACGACGGGCCCGCTCCCGGTCGTCAATCCATTCCTTGGGCACATACAACTGCCAGGCAATCGGCAGGCTGCCGCGTTGCGTCGCGATCGACAGGCTCACGGCGACCTGACAGTTGTCCTGTTTGCCGAGCTGCCCACAGTACTGACGTGCAACCCCGACCGAATGACGCCCCTTCTTTGGAAAACCTGTGTCGTCAACAATCCAGTAGTAGCCGGTTTCTTCAGCAGCGTGCGCGCCTAACGCGGGCATCACCCATTCGCGTACCCGCTGCAAGACCGCCCGGTCAGACCATTCTGCCTTGGCCACAAAGTGGTGGAGTGACTGGTGCTTCGCACTCGCGTGAAGTGGGTCAATATGCGCGGCCATCGGCTCGACGCTCTTGCGTGACAACGGCAATACCAGGCCCGAACAGTAGCCCTTGAGGCCGGCATGGCGATCGGCGTGCCCTAACGCCTGCGCCAGATGGTTCAAATACGCGTCAAATTCGTCGACATCTTCTCTCATCGCGATCGCCCGAAGTCTGTATTATTCAATAGTACCAGGTATCGCTTTGATGCAAATATTTATATGACATAGTAAGACTAGAGACAGGCCCCACCTGATTTTCGTCTGGTGGCACAACGCCCGGCCGTAGCAACCTTGCAAGCGGACACGCAGAGGAACGGGGCGACCGCCCGGTACCCGGTGCTAAGCGGCCGGTTGCGGAGCCGGTTCGGTCGTAGCAAAAGTCGGCCAGCGAGGGCGAGCGAGCGACAACGCACGATGCAGCCATAACACTATGGTCCGGCCGAAGCGGCCTACCGCGTAGAAAAAATCTCTGGCGATGCGCTACTCCGCTCGCAGGTTACCCATCAGGTGATCGATTGCGACGTGAGCATGCAGGCGAACGCCTGTCTGCAACACGGTGTCATCGGCATAAAAATGCGGATTGTGGTTGTAGCTGATGCCCCGGCCGCCGGATGTGGGAACAATGGCGCCATTTTTGAATTCGGCATCCTGCACACCGAGTAACACATAGAGACCGCCGTAACGATTCACGAAAACAGAGACATCGTCATAGCCGAGCGTTGGCGCGGTTTGTACCAGGTTGCTGTGGCCGACGACCGCCTCAAGTGTCGGCAGGGCCGCGTGTACCCACTTGGCTTCGTTGTGAACCGCAGGCACGTGCTGGAGAAATTCGGTGTTGGCGGTGCATCCCTGGGCTTGCGCAATGTGGGAGGCGAGTTGCTCCATACGTTGGCAAATGGCGTCCATATCTGATTCGACGGAGCACCGAACCGTTCCCATCAGCGTGACCGCTTCACCAATGATGTTGAATCGCCCCTGATCTTCGACATGCCCAAAACTGATGGTGACCGGATTAAAAGCCGGTACCTGACGATAAAGCTGCGCCGATGCCGTGATGATTTCTGCGGCAACGGGCATCGGGTCCTTACCCATCCACGGCGTCGAACCATGTACCTGCTGGCCGGTAATGACAATGCGTACGATCACCGACGCGGCGTACTGATTGCCGATCCGATATGCGACGATGCCTTTGGGCAACGGCCCGACGTGCATTCCGAAAACCATCGTGGGCATGGGATCGGCCAGTGCGTCGGCATCCTCCATGGCAGCGGCGCCGCCTTCCTCATCGAGTGGCGGCCCTTCTTCTGCCGGCTGAAATACAAATAGCACGGTGCCCGCCAACTGATCACGCACGCCAGCCAGTGCCGACGCCGCGCCCATCAGCATGGCAGTGTGACAATCATGGCCGCATGCATGGGAGACCGCAAAAGGTCCGCCGGGATAGTCGCTATCTACGACAGTAGATGCAAACTCAACATCGACCAGTTCCTTGACCGGCAGGGCATCAATGTCAGCCCGCAAAGCGATGACCTGATCGCCTGGCTTCGCGCCGCGCAACACGCCGACAACACCGTGACCGGCGATATCGGTACGCACCTCGTCCAGTTCAAGTGAGCGCAAATGCTCGGCAATAAAGCGTGCCGTATTTACCTCCCGATTGGATAACTCAGGATGCGAATGCAGGTGGTGACGCCATTCGATGACCTGATTCGCCAATGCTGCGATATGTTGATCTATCCGCTGATTCAGATCTGTTGCAGGGCGGCTGATACCGCTCGCGAGGTGTTCGTGAATGCTATCGACGTGACCTACACATGACATGAACGTGCCTCCTGAGTTGCAGAAAAGAGCGTATTCAAAAGCAGCGCGTCATCAGTATAGTCGGAGATGAATGGTCTACCCGCGTCTAGAGGGTGTTAGGAACTTGGACAGTCGGCGCAACATGTACAAGCATGAGCATGGCGAAGACAACGAAGTGCAGGCCTGCTAACGTTTCAGGTAGGCGCTCGTAGTCTCGCGCCAGTCGCCGGAACCGGTTGAGCCAGCCGAAACTACGTTCGACAACCCATCGGCGCGGCAGCAGCACGAAGCCCTTCTTCGCCTCTGGTAGTTTGATGATCTGAAGTTCGATGCCTTCGTCATGCGCAGCCTGTCGAGCTGTGTCACCGGTATAGCCCTGGTCAGCGAATGCAAGCTTTACCGTCTGACCGGTTGCCTGCTGAACCTGACGCGCAAGCTCGGCTACCTGTGCGCGCTCCTGCTCGTTGGCCGGCGTGATGTGTACCGCCAGCAGCAGACCTAACGTGTCGACAGCCATATGGACTTTGCTGCCTCGCTTGCGCTTGTGACCGTCGTAACCCGCGCGCGGTCCGCTCTCGCAGGTGGACTGCAAGGTGCGCCCATCCAGGATCACCGCACTGGGCTGCCCCTGACGCTCCTGCGCGACCCGAATTACAGATCGCAGATCACTGACCATTGCCTCGAAGCAGCCCGCGTTCAACCAGCGTTGCGTTTGCTGGTAGACCAACTCCCATGGTGGAAAATTGGTCGGCAGCATACGCCACGACGCACCCGCTCGCGCCATCCAGCGCAACGCATTGAACATCTCGCGCAGTTCATACCGCCGCTGTGGCGCATCTTCATTCATCAACGTTAGATAGGGAGCCGCAAAGCTCCACTCTTCATCCGAGACATCTGTGGGGTATGGCTTGCGTTCTGTCATTCCGCCAGGGTACCAGGTCTGGCGGAAAGTGCCTAACACCCTCTAGGCGAGAGAGAGTCATGCCACCTCCAACTGGATGATCTATATTGGATCGAAATGCGGCCTTCTTGACGAACGTCTCCTGTCGCACTGCGAGTAGACATTCGTGAATTTTTTCCGAGTGACCCAAACTGGCCAGTTGCTGCCTGACGCGGAACAGGCTGCAACCGGACATTCATCGGCAATACCAGGTAGCAGTGAACGTCGGCTCCGGCCAAATAGTGCGCACAGCCTATCCGCCAGGCCTCGGGTTCCTCCTGCCGAAGCGGTTGCGATGACGAGCAGTACGCACATCCTCCGCAAAAAGAAAAAACGCCCTAACAGGCCGGTGAAATACCTCATGTAGCGGTCATCCGGAACGCAGGCGTAAACGTTGAACGTATGTCATCAATGAGAGCGAGATGGAACGGATGCGTGGGCCAGATGGTTTTACCGAATCAATTTTCACGGTGTTGAAGCTGGACGATTTTGTGCCGAAGGACCATCCGTTGCGTCCGATTCGTACCTGGCTCAATGACGCGCTTAAACGCATGGACGATGTTTTCGCGCGGATGTACGAGGCTGACGCGAAAGGAGGTCGGCCGAGCATCGCGCCGGAGAAGCTGGTGCGAGCTCTTTTGCTGCAGGTGCTGTACTCAATTCGTAGCGAGCGCATGCTGGTGGAACAGATTTCCTACAACATGCTGTTCCGCTGGTTCGTCGGCCTGCCGATGGACGGGACCGTGTGGGACCACTCGACGTTCAGCAAGAACCGCGACCGGTTGCTCGAACACGATGTGCTGGTGTTGCTGTTCAACGAGACAGTCGAGACCGCGCGCGAGCGCGGATATCTTTCTGGGGAGCACTTTAGCGTCGACGGCACGTTGATTCAGGCATGGGCCGGGCATAAGAGCTTCGTGCCGAAGGCAAGTCCAGACGAAGACGACACGCCTCCTGACGAACCGCCAGCGCCGAATGACAACTGGCACGGACAGAAACGCAGTAACGAGACGCACCAATCCACGACGGACGAGCAGGCACGCCTGTTTCGCAAGAGCAAGGGAACCGGAGCGATGCTCTGTTATATGGGCCACGTGCTGACAGACAACCGGCACGGCCTTGTGGTCAACGCACAGGTGACGCTGGCGACGGGCACCGCCGAGCGCGACGCGGCCGGGCTGATGCTTGCTGATGCCGCGAGTGTTGCGCCGCTCGGCATCACGGTCGGCGCGGACAAAAACTACGACACCGCCGGCTTCGTAGCCAGTTGTCGCGCGAATCGCGTCACGCCGCATGTGGCGCAAAACGATGGACGTCCAGGAGGCTCAGCAATTGACGAGCGAACTACGCGCTGGCCGGGTTACGCGGTCAGCCAGCAAAAACGTAAGCGCATTGAGCAGGTGTTCGGATGGGGCAAGACAGTCGGACGGATTCGACAAGCGATGTACCGAGGACTTGAACGCGTAGACCAGCTCTTCGTGCTGACGCAGGTCGGCTACAACCTGACGCGTATGCGCACATTTGCCGGTTGAGGGGCACGAAGCAATGGGTAACACCGATATCGTGAACCCGCGAGCAACGTCGAATGCCCGCAAACGTGTTCCGCGTTTCAAAAGTGCGAACCCAGCATCCGTCGTAATGCATCTGGGCGCATCAACGACGGATATTTCAACGGCCTGCTAAAGAATACTGTCCAGCGCCTTCGCGAGCCTGGCCACCGCACCTTCAACGTCATGCAGTTTGTCCAAGCCGAATCATCCGATGCGGAAGGTCTTGAAATCTTCAGGCTCGTCACATTGAAGGGGAACGCCAGGCGCGATCTGCAAGCCGGCATCAGCGAACTTCTTGCCGGATCGTATTCCGTCATCGTCCGTGTAGCTGACGACGACGCCCGGAGCCTCAAAGCCTTCGGCCGCCACGCTTTTGAAACCGTTGTCCACGAGGAGTGTGCGAACGCGCTTGCCGAGTTCAAGCTGCTCTACTTTCACTTTATCGAAGCCGTATGCCTCGGTCTCCTTCATGACGTCACGCAACGTAGCGAGACCGTCCGTGGGCATCGTTGCGTGGTACGCGAACCCACCGTTCTCGTAGGCTTCCATGATCTTTTCCCTGATCGCAGCGACCACGTCTTCGATCGGTGGCGGTGCATAGGCAGCCTGTCTCCCTTGTTCGACCGGGCTCGCCTTCAGCACGATCGATTCAGACGGAATGCCGCCCATGTCGAAAATCTGCGACCAGCGAAGCATGGACGCCCTGTGAGCAGGAATCGCCCTGATGGGGGATCGGAGTCACGGCAGTGCCATCGCACGTGTCCGGCGTGCGCATGTTGCTTCCATCATGGAAACGGGACGCCTGTAACGGCCCGTTGCATGCGTGAGTCAGCGCGCCCAGCGGCACATGCGAGTGAGTGCGCCTACTCCCATCCCTGATATCCGACAGGCTGCGCCGGATTGCCGTAACCGGCGGGGTACGGCCGCCGCAGTTCAGGCTGCGTGTACATTTCGTTATATGCCGGATAGGCAGGCGGGCGGCCCACCATGATGACCTGCTGCGCCGCCGCTTGAGCGGGCGGCCGAGGTACATAGGCGGACTGCGCGTCAGCCGATTGGTACCGAGCGGGCGGATACGGAGCTGGCGCGTATTGGTTAGCCTGAACAGTTCGAGGCGGCGGCGCGTATTCCCGCCTGGCGTACCCACCTGACTCCTGAGACTCTGTTGACGTCGGGTTATAGACGGGCGCCGCTGCGTATTGCTGGGGCTGCTGATTCTGATATTGCCGAGCTTGCCGGTTGTAAGCCGCTTGAGTTCCCTGCTCCGCCGCGTATTGCGGTTCCTCATCGGCCTGCCGATATTGCGGCACGGCCCGCTGAGCGTTCTGCAAATCTCGCCTCTGCGTCAACTGCGCATCGTCATCATGTGGCAATGCCGTCACGGCTTGCGTCGGAATCAATATGGGCGGCTCGGACTCGGTGGCAAACAGCTTCGGCGACGTAGTCCGAGTAGAGACCTGCTTCAGAGGCACAGGCTGCATTTCAGCCCGCTTAGGCGGTGTAACCCGCAGTGAAGCCTGCTTCAACGACGCGACCGGTGCAGAGACCCGCCTCGACGGCGCAGACGCGACTTGCGCGGGGCCGTGCTTCAGCGGCACAGGGCCGGCCTGCGCGACGACCTGCTTGGGCGGCGTGGCTCGCGCAACAGCATCCCGCTTCGGCGATGTGACCGGCGCGGATACTTGCCTCAGCGGCGCGGCTTGCGCTACGACCCGCCTTGGGGGTGCAACCCGCTCGGCAACCGGCTTCGGCGATGCGGGCACAGCCGGCGCAGCAAGCGGCTTTTGCCGACGCTTCACCTCGTCGCCCAACGTCGCATAGGATTTCGAGTCTTCCCTGGCGCGCGCGTTATAGCCGATGAAATACGCATAGCGCAGGTCTGCCAGGCGCGCCTGAATGTCGGCATTGGCGGAGACGCGTTTTTCGCCGGGGTCGAGAGAGGCGTCGACGGTCGAGTCTTCGAAGGCCGAGGCTGCAGCATCAGCGGCACGGGCGGATTCGGGATGCAGCGCGCCCACAGAAGACATAAGCGCAGCGGCTACCGCGACGAGCACTTTTTTTTCCATACTTTCACCTCGGAATTCCGTGCGACAGACCGCGTGGGATTCTCCAATCTCCGGACCGGACCTTCACTCGCGCTTACGGGATATCGACTATTTTTAGCACGTCCTTAAGGGCCCAGGGTAGTGTTTCCGGGTATAACCCAGGCGAAAGCCTATATGCGGAACAACCATAGCAATACTGATGTTGTCGGTCCGGAAATTCTTGCCTGCTCCGGCGGCTATGGAACCGACGAGCATGGCATCGTTGGCAGCGGCGGTGACGGGTGTGTTTCCGCCGGCAACATCTGGCGTGTGAATCGACTCGATCGCGGGCACGATCCGGTCATGGTCACGGAAGTTCAGCTTCGGACGAGATCCGGCCAGTTTGAGTCACTCGCCCGAAATCCATGAACGTCTAGTCCCGAACTGACACGAGACACCTGACGCGCGCGTGTCACCGTCATGGGCGTCGCACGAGAGCAAGAATCTGCAGGGCGGTCAGTCGCTTCCCTGCAACACCTCGCTCAATTCAAGCATGCGCAGTGTCGCAGCGACGCAGTCGCTTAACGGCTGCAGGCTGGTATCGAACAACAGATGAGGATTGAGCGGCGCCTCGTAGGGGTCGCTGATGCCAGTGAAATTCGCGACCTCTCCAGCACGCGCGCGGCGGTACAGCCCCTTCGGATCGCGTGCCTCACACACCGCGAGTGAAGTCGCCATGTACACCTCAAAGAACCTGGATTTCCCGACTGTCTGGCGTGCCTGTTCACGGTCGTCCCGATACGGGGAAATCAATGCGGCAATGGCCCACGTCCCTGCGTCATTGAGCTGCCGGCACCGGTAAGCCACGCGCCGGATGTTCTCGCTGCGGTCCTCCCGGGTGAAACCGAGGTCGCGGCTCAATTGCTGCCGCACGACGTCGCCATCAAGAATCTGGCAGGCCACACCGGCAGTCGCAAGAGCATCGGCGAGGGCCTGCGCGAGGGTCGTCTTGCCGGCTGCGCTCAGGCCGGTCAGCCACAGTGTGGCGGGTGGGTGTTTCATTCCGTGTTCCAGAGGTTCGGGGCGGGAATCATCATCTGCTGCGGTTGTACGTAACCATTGCGTGTTCAATCGCAGCGTAACGGGTGATGTCCGGCGTCGGTGATTGGCGTGAGTCCCTCAATAACAGTACCCGACTCACTGGGCAACGTCAGCATGTCACAGGTTCTGGAACACAACCGGCCGCGGCACAAAGGCGATGACCTCCGCGCCCACGGCAGCGACGCGTCTTGCCAGTAACCGTGTGACTGCCGATGTTCGCTCCGGCTTCCACGACCACGCCCGGACGGTTCGCCAGCTGCAACAGGAACTGCGCTTCAATCTCGCCATATTCACCATACCGGAGCAGCGCCTGACCGACGTAGCGATCGTTCGGGATGGCGAGCATGGGGCCATGTCGCGTGTTGATGAGCCGGCACGGCGGCAACGCGTGGACTACTGACATTGCTTCTCCCCGGAATTCAGCGTAAACAGGGAGCTGGTCATCCTGTTGCCCCCGGCGGCCCGACGCATGCCGGCGTCACGCCCAGCAACGCCGGCCACAGCGCGCTCCAGTCGCCGTCATGCTTCACATCAGGGACCGTGCGTGCCTGCGCGCAGCGCTTTCCCGTGGCATCGACAAAGCGCTGCGCCACCGCCGGCGGCACCACCGTATCGTCAGCACCGCTGAAGTGAATCTGCGGAATGGATGCAACCCGGCTCGCGAAATCGATCGCGTTTTCCGATTGCGGCATCGGCGAAACATCGTGCAGGCGATTGACGAACTCATCGTCGAGATTGCCGGCCACCGTGCGGATCGAAGCGACATCGGTGCGGCGTGCCGCGACGAGCACGGCCAGCGCGCCACCACCCGAATAGCCGACCAGGTTGATGCGCTGCCCCGGCATCCGCGCGGCGAACTGGCTCACGGCTTCGTCCATCGACGCCACGACCTCGGGCGCAAACCGTTTGCCGGTCCAGTACGGCACACCGCAGCGCAGATTCATCGCCATCGGTGTGAACTGGCATGGACGCGCCAGATACACGACGTTGGCCGCCGGGTCCGCCGCCGCGAGCGCAAGACCGGTCGCCTCGCGCGGGGTCGGGTCCAGCGACGGCTCGCTGCGTGAAATCCATGCAAGGCCATCGCCCTCGATATAGAGGTCGAGCGGTTCATCGGGTCGGGAGATCCGCGAGAAGGCGGTCAGCACGAAGCCGTCAGTGCTGATCAGCTCGCGCTTCAGGCCTGCCGGTCCGGCCTGCGCGTCGGCATGGGCATTGCGGTCAAGCGTCGCGCAACCGGTCATCAGGCTGATCAGCAGCATACCCAGCAGTTTGCCTGGCACCGTGGCAGCAAATCGTCCTGACCGTACCGATACCGGGTTCAGCATGCTCACGCCCCCCTCACGCTGCGAGGCGGGCGAGTTCCGCGGCCAGGGCGGCCATCACGCCGTCCCAGTCGCCCCGCGACGGCTGCCGGAATAGCCGCGTTCCCGGATACCACGGCGTGTCGGTGCGCTCCAGCAGCCAGCGCCAGTCCGGCACGAACGGCAGCATCACCCAGACCGGACGCCCCAGCGCACCGGCGAGATGAACCGGCGACGAATCCACCGAGATCAGCAGGTCGGCGATGGTGAGGATCACCGCGGTATCCTCGAAGTCATGGATTTCGTCGCTCAGCGACACGAGCGACATACCCGGCGGCAGGTCCACCGCCTGGGCTGCGGCCGGTCCCTTCTGGATCGACAGGAACGTGACGTCGGCCCGTGCCAGCGGCGCAAGCTGGGCCAGCGTCAGTGAGCGGTTCGCGTCGTTGACATGCGTTGGACGCCCAGCCCAGACCAGCGCCACCAGCGGCCGCGGCAGTCCGGCAAGGCGCTGCCGCCACTTGCCGAGGTGCTGCGGATCGGCGCTCAGATAAGGCGTCGGTCCAGGAAGGTCGGTGAGCTTCAGCCCCATCACCATCGGCAGGCTCATCAGCTCGCAGTGGACGTCGAACGCGGGCGGCAGCGTGCCACGGGCGATGACGTCATGGGCTCCCAGGCCGCGTTGCGCCAACGACAGGCTTTCCGCATTGATTTCCAGAATCACCCGCGCGCCGCTGCGCTCGCGCGCCCACGGCACCATCCGCATGAACTGGAAGGTATCGCCATAGCCCTGTTCGTCGTGGATCAGCAGCGTCTTGCCCGGCATCGGCCGGCCATCCCAGCGGGGCCGCTGCACCTTGCGCTCGATCATCGTCGTGTGCGGCATGCCGTAGCGATGGTGATATTCACGCCAGCCGCGCTCGAATTCGCCGTGAAGCAACAACGTTTCGGCCAGATTGAAGCGTGCCGTGAGGTCACCTGGAGTAGCCGCCACCAGCATTTCCTGGATCGCCCGCGTTTCCGCGATGTACCCCTGCGGGCGAATCGCGTCCACCAGCAGATGCCACAAGACCAGCGGCCCGCTGCCCGACGCGAGTAGCGGGCGCACCAGCGTCTCGGCGTCAGCGAGGCGACCCGCTGCGATCAGCGGGCGGACCTGCCGTTCGATCGTTCCGATATCGGGATTCATGGCGCCTCGATACCCAGCGCGGTCAGCAACGGACCAAGATGGTCGGCGTACTTCTGCCAGCGGCCCTTCGAGGTGGTGTAGATCGGCTGGCGCACCTGGTTCACGCTGGCGGTGCGGACCACCCGGCGGTTCTGGTGAAAGTTCAGGCAGGCTTCATTCCACGGCAGGCCGAGGAAACCGACGAGGCGCCGCGCCTCGCCCTCGAGGTCATCGACCACGGCCTCGTAATCGACCTCGATGAAACGCCCGGCCGGCAGCACCTGGCGCCAATGCGCCATCAATCCTTCGTAGCTCCGGTAGAACGCGCCGAGTTCGGTCTGATCGTAGGTGAACTGCTGCTCGCCGGAGAACTGTTTGGTGTAGCAGGACAGGCACGTATCCACGGGATCACGTCGGCAGTGGATGATGCGCGCACCGGGCAGGATCGCCGCGATCAGGCCGGCGTAGAAGAAATTGGCCGGCATCTTGTCCACGAGACGCGAGCGGCCCTGCGCGAGCGGGCTCACCCGGGCAAGGTACGCATGGCCGAGGCGAGCCGCGTCCTCGCGCGTCAGCGTGTTCACCGATGCGGGAAACGCGCCGCTGTCGTCGATCACCAGCCGCAACGCGGACAACTCGCCGGCGCCCGTCACCTGCGGGTGCGACGATACGATCTGCTCGACCAGCGTCGTGCCGGAGCGGGGCATGCCGATCACGAAGACCGGTAGATCCGACGGCGCGTCAGCGCCTTCAAGTTGCCTCAATAGCTCGGGCGTGAACGCATCGGCGATGCGTTTCATCCAGCCGGCCGTGGCGTCGGCGTCATACATGATGCTTGCCCGCTTCTGGCGGTTGCCCGCGTCGAGATGATGGAACGCGCGCGGCGCGTCGCCCGCGTCGAGCCAGGCCTTGCCCAGCGCAAAATGTGTATCGATCCGCTCGCTCAGCGGGCGGCGCTCGCCTTCGGCAAGCAGCGCTTCCATCGCCGGGATATCCGGGTCGTCCGCCTTGAAGGTCTTGGCGTCCGCACGGCTCACCAGCGCACGTACCGAACCCGGGAACGCCTCCAGCATGCGTTCGAAGGCCGCCATCGCCTCTTCCTTGCGACCAGCCTCCATCAGCAGGGTGGCGCACCCGGCCAGCGCTTCTTCTGCCACGATGCCGGGTAGCCTGGCTGCTGTATTGAACGCGCTCAGCGCCTCGTCCTGCTGACCGAGGCTCTGGAGCGCCCTGCCCAGTGCGTTGTGCGCCTCGGCGCTGCGCGGCGCGAGCGCCACGGCCTGGCGGGCGCATTCGAGCGCCTCGTCGTTGCGTTCGAGTTGCCTCAGGGTCTGCGCGCGAGCGACGAAGCCGGCCGGATGCTGGGGCGCGAACGCGTGCAGCGCGTTCAGCGTAGCGAGCGCTGCGTCGTGACGATGACGGGAGGCTTGCGCTTCCGCCAGGTTCAGATAGGCGTCCGCAAGACGCGGGTTGAGATCGATCGCGAGGCGCGCTTGCGCCGCCGCGCGGTCGTGGTGTCCCTGCGAGCAGAGCAGAAACGCGACATTGCTGTGCGCTTCCGCGTAGGACGGGTTGAGGGCGAGCGCCTTCCCGTAATGCAATTCCGCGCGATCCAGCCGGCCGAGACGCCGCCAGGTGTTGCCCAGGTTGTTGTGTGCTTCGGCCCAGTCGGGCTTGAGCGCAATCACCCGTTCCAGGCACGCCAGGCTCTGTTCCAGCTTGCCGGACTCCTGCAACAGAATGCCCAGATTGTTCCAGCCTGACACGAGCGACGGGTCCATCGCGACGGCCCGCTGGGCAGCCTCTTCGCCCTCGGCCAGCATGCCCTTCTGGCGATACATTTCGGCGAGGTTGCTGGAATAAACCGCTGGGGCGCGCGGCGCCAGGCATGCCTGGCACAGATGCGCGATCGCCAGATCCAGATTACCGTAGGCGTGCGCCATCAGCCCCAGCAGATGCAGCGCATCGGCGTGGCCCGGCCATGCGGCCAGCACGCGCTGACACAACAGTTCGGCCTGGTCGGCCTGACCCGCGTCCCAGTGGGCGTGAGCCCGGCGAAGTGCTTCCGGAATGCTCATGGCGTCGGAAGAACCCGGCACACTTGACATGCTTGACTCCATATTGGTGATCGACTTCGATGCGCGGGCATCGTACTACGGCCCAACGCTTCAAAGAAAAAACGCATTCCCTCGCTACCGGGGGAATGCGCGTCAGGATGCGACTGCCGTTCAGGGGCCTAGAACACCTGGCGCAGACGCAGGCTGCCGGCCTGCGACAGGAAACCCGAGCCCGCCTGAATCTCGTAGCGCGCGGTCACGCTCAGGTTATTCGAGCGCAGCAGCGTCAGGCCAGCCGTAATCACCGCCGCGTTGGCCACCGGGCTCGCGCCGAGCGTCGTGAAGCTGGTCTCGCCGCTCGGGTCTGCTGCGTAGTGTGCATTGGTCAGCGTCCGGGTGTTGTCGTACTCGTGACGCCATGCCAGTTGCAGGTCCGGCACCACCACGCCGTACGGCGTCGCCAGTTCACGCGCGATCTTCACGCCGACATCGCTGTTGACCGACGTCGTGTGCGCCGCACCCACCGACAGCGCCGCGCCGTTGCCACCGGTTTCCGTATACGCGCTCTGGTTCAGGTAGCTGTAGGTCAGGCTCGCCAGCGGCGTGAGCGTAGCGACACCCAGCGCCAGCGGATAACCGGCTTCGGCGCGCGCCACATATTGCGTGCCGCTGAAGGCACCGTGGGCGTTGCCCGAGAAGCCGGTGAAGTCGACCACGCGGTTCGTGTCGTAGCGCTGTTGCACCGCGCCCGCCGACAGGTTCGCGTACCACGCACGGGCCGTATAGTTCGCGTAGCCGATCAGGCCATATGCGTTCACCCTGGTCGTATCACCCGCGGTATTACCCGTGTTGTTGATCGCCGTGTTGCTGTAGCTGAACACGCCGCCGGCGCGCCATGCATCGCTGATCGAGCGGTCGACGCCGAACAGCAGGCCGGCGAAGTTGGCGCTGTAGCCGTCCACCTGATCGCGCTCGTTCTGGCTGGCGTGACCACCGAATGCCTGGCCCCACACGCCCCATGCCGGCGCGCTTTCGCCAGTCGAAACACCGCTCGCGCGGTCGGCCTGCGCGAGGCGCAGACCGTTGGCGTGGGTGGAGACGATATCGAGCACGTTCAGCGTCGGCGCTGCCGCCGCACGGCTCGCCGATGCCTGCGACAGGGGGCTGAGTTGCGCGCCGGCGCGGTTGGCTGCGGCAGCGCTGCCGAGCGTGAGCGCATCGGCGGCGTCGAACAGGTTCAGCAGCGCGGGATCGCTGACACCGGTGTAGTTGGATAGGCCGGTCAGCGCCGAGTAGGCATTCGGCGCAGTCGCCGGAATCGCCGGCGTCGTGGTTGTAGTCGGCGTCGTGGTTGTAGTCGGCGTCGTGGTTGTAGTCGGTGTCGTGGTTGTAGTCGACGTCGTAGTTGTGGTCGTGGTTGGCGTCGTGGTTGTAGTCGTAGTCCCAATGCTCGCGACCGTCAGCACCAGATCGCTGTGGCCGCTGGCCGTCACCGCCGCTCCGGTCACGACACTGGTCACACCGTTAATCGAATATTTGAGACTGCCTTCGTTATAGTTCGTGCCGGTGCTCGACGCATCGACGACGACAAAGCGTTGACCCGCAGCGAACGCGTAGGCGTTCACTTTCTGCAACGTGACCGCCGAGCCTGAAGCGATCGTCGCGCTGCCCGACACGACCAGCCGGCCGTAGCCGCTATCGCTCGTGGAACTGCCGGTCGCCACCGCAGCGTCGGCCACGCCGATCAACAGCGTCGCGGCGGCGCTCTGGCTGTAATTGCCGGTGATGCTGAGTTGGTTGTTGACTTGCAGCACACCTGCGGAATTCGTGACCGTATTGCTGCCGACGTTGATGTTGTCGTTGAGCAATTGGTTGCCGGAACCGAAGATGAGATTCGAGGCGGTATTGGTGATGGCGCCGATGGTGCCGCCGTAACCGGTCAGGGTGCCGAAGGTCGATCCCGTGCCGCCGTTGATGGTCAGATCCCGGTTGGAGGCATTGATGATATTGCCCGCAATGGTGCCCGAATTGGTGAACGAACTGATCGTGCCGGACGAGGTATTTTCAATAGCGTCTATTGTGCCGGTGATCAGGCCGCTGTTGCTCAACGAGCCGATGCTGCCGCGGTTGTAGATGGCGTAACTGCTGCTGATGGTGCCACCGCTGTTGTTTGTCAGCGTGGTGATCGTGCTGGTGTTGCTGATGCCGCCGCTGATGGTGCCACCGCTGTTGTTTGTCAGCGTGGTGATCGTGCCGCTGTTGGCGATGTAGTCAATGGTTCCGCTATTGCTCAGCGAACCGATGGTGGTGCTGCTAGCACTGTTGGAGATGCCGCCGCTGATGGCGCCGCTGTTGCTCAGTGTGGTGATCGTGCCGTTGTTGTTGTTGATCCCGGTGCTGATGGTGCCGCTGTTGCTCAGTGCGGTGATCGTGCCGCTGTTGAAGATGCCGACGTAGCTGTTGCTGATAGTACCGTTGTTGGTCAGCGAACCGATGCTACCGTTGTTAATGATGCCGCCGCTGCTGCTGCCGGAAATGCTGCCGTTATTGGTCAACGCGCCAATGGCGCCGTTGTTTTGGATACCGGTGTTGCCGCCGCTGATGGTGCCATTGTTGGTCAACGCGCCAGTGGTGCCGCTGTTGTTGATGCCGGTGTTGCCGCCGTGGATGGTGCCGCCGCTGTTGTTGCTCAGCGTGCTGATGGTGCCGCTGTTGTTGATGCCGGTGCTGCCGCCGCCGATGGTGCCGGTGTTGACGATACCGCTAATAGTGCCGCCGACATTATTGTTCAGCGCGGTGATGCTACCGCTGTTGTTAATGCCGTAAGTGGTGCCGGTGATGGTGCCGCTGTTGCTCAGCGTGCCGATCGTGACGTCGTTGTTGATGCCGGTGATGCCGCTGATAGTGCCACCGCTGTTGTTGGTCAGCGTGGTGATCGTGCCGCCGTTGTAGATGCCGATTCTGCCGCTGATGGCGCCGCTGTTGTTCAGCGTGTTGATAAGGCGGCTGTTGGTAATGCCGTAGGCGCCGCCGCTGATAGTGCCGCCACTGTTGTTGGTCAGTGTGGTGATGCTGCCGTTGTTGACGATGGCGTAGGTGCCGCCGCTGATGGTGCCGCTGTTGGTCAGCGAACCGATGCTATGGCTGGTGCTGTTGGCGATGCTGATGATGGTGTCACCGCTGTTGTTTGTCAGCGTGGTGATCGTGCCGTTGTTGCTGATGCCACCGCTGATAGTGCCGCCGCTGTTGTTTGTCAGCGTGGTGATCGTGCCCTCGTTGTCGATGTAGTCAATGGTTCCGCTATTGCTCAGCGAACCGATGGTGCCGCTGCTAGTACTGTTGTTGATGCCGCCGCTGATGGTGCCACCGCTGTTGTTGGTCAGCGCGGTGATGGTGCCGCTATTGATGATGCCGCCGCTGATCGTGCCGCTGTTGGTCAGCGTGCCGATGCTGCCGCTGTTGAAGATGCCGGTGCCGCTGGCGCTGGTGCTGATGGCGCCGCCGTTGCTCAACGAGCCGATGCTGCCTCTGTTGAGGATGGCGATGCCGCTGGCGCTGGCGCTGATGGTGCCGCTGTTGCTGAGCGTGCCGAGTGACGATCCCGTTGCAGACACGGCTGTGCCGTTAGACACAGAAACCGAGGCGCCGCCGTCGACCGTGAAGTCGCTGCTGGTCCAGGTTTGGGTAGTAGTTACGGCGCTGCTGATGGTCGTCTGGGCCTTTGCTACAGTCGGCACCATCGCGGCCAGGGCCGCCGTCAGGGCAAGCGTCAGGGCTTTCTGTTTGGGACGATGATGGACGTGCTTCTTCATGCTGGAAATTCCCCGTATCTGGCTGGTCGTTTTGTTTTGCGCAGCTCATCCGCGCTGGTCGGGTGGAACTGTGCCCGACCTTTTTTTGGTTGGCTTTACCGTGCGTAACAGTTTTTGATCAAACAAACCGTTTTTTGAAAAAGTTCCTTACCAACCGGAATTTCTGGTTACATTCCGGAATCCACTGATCCAGACGCCCTCAGTACGCCCGCCGGCCAGGAACCTCTCGCATGAACCGCAACACGAACACCGCTAATGTCTGTCCGCGAGCACAGCCCCGCATTGCCTACAGTCATTTCGACGTGCGTGCGGAAGCGCCCCGGCGGCGGTTGCTCGCCTGGCGGGATCGGGTCGGCCACGTGATCGATGTGCTGCCCTCGCTGTCCGATCTTGAAAAGCCGTTCCAGGCATCAATTGATCGTTATCAGGTTGGCGAGCTTGCGTTTACCGATTGCCGGTCGGATCGGATGGTGCTTGAGCGCTCGTTGGCCCGGATCTCGACAGACAAGGTTCGCGACTTCGTTTTTCAGGTATTTCTGGAGGGCGGGGTCGACAACGTCGCGGTGCGCGCCGCACCCCACGAGGGCTCGCGTTCGGTCGCGAGTATCCTCGCACTCGATATGACCCAGCCCGTGCGCATGCATCGCCATGCATGCAGGGTGCTCACGTTTTCCGTGCCGGGCGCGCTGGTGCAGGAAGTCTTTCCTGATCCGGATGCCATCCATGGTCGTACGATCCACGGTACGACCCCCCTCACGCGGCTCATCATCGAACACGTTACCGCGCTAAGTCAGGGCATCATGCACATGAGCGCCGACGCAGCAGGCGGTGCCATACGCGCGAGCGCACAGCTCCTGGTCGCCGCGTTCGGCAAGCAGGCGCTCCTGAGCGGCAATGCCCGCGCAGCGGCCCGTGCAGCCATGTTCGGTCAGGCGCGACGCTATGTACAGGCACACCTGCACGAAGCGGAACTCTCCCCCGAAAGCGTGCTGAATGCGCTGCGGCTCCCGCGCCAGACCCTCTACCGTCTGTTTCAGCATGAAGGCGGTCTTGGCGCCTATATCCGTCACCTCAGGCTGCGCCATGCTGCCGACAGGCTGGCTCACAATCCGCATGAAACGGTGACCTATATCGCCTTCGAACTTGGCTTCAAAAGCGGAACCGATTTCACACGCGCGTTTCGCCGGGCGTACGGTATGCCGCCGCAGGATTTCCGGATGCAGACGCTCGGATCGACCCACGCGCGGCGCGCTTCACACGGTTGAGAGCCGGCGGACAGCGACGGCCGGGGTCCGGTTTCAGCCTTCTTCGCGCCGCTCCTTGAATAGAGCGGCCGCGCAGAAGCTCGCCACGCATGACGGCGCGATATACCAGACCGCGGACATCGGGTCGCCTGTCCATTTGACCAGACCCGTGACGATGAACTGGGCAGTGCCACCAAAGAGCGCCACGCCCAGCGCATATGAAATGGCGAGGCCGCTCGCGCGCACCCGCACCGGTAATGCCTCCAGAACAAGCAGCGTATTGGCGCTCGCGCCCAGCGCGATCAGGGCGGTAATCAACCCCACGCCCAGCAGGATCGGCCAGGCGCCGTGCATGTGGGCCATTAGCAGGAAAACCGGGTAGACGAGCAGCGCCGTCAGGCCCGATGTTGCGAGCACCAGTGGCCTGCGGCGCGGCAGCCGGTCGGCAAGCAGTCCCGACAGCGGCGGAATAATGACCAGCAACAACGCCGACAGCGCGGATGAACTGAATCCGACAATCGCCGGCAGGTGCACGACCCGCGTCATATAGCTGGGCATGTAGAAGACGATTGCGTAGACGGGCACGGTTCGCCACAGCATCATCAGGGTCGCAAGCGCGACCGTTCTGCGGTGCTCGCGGCACAGTTCGGCGAGCGTGCCTTGCGCCCGGTCGCCGGCGCGATGCATAACAGCGGGCGCGTGCAGGCGTCGGCGGAAGTACATACCGGCCGGCACGATCAGCAGCCCGATCAGGAACGGAATCCGCCATCCCCACGAAGCCAGCGCAGCCGGCGGCATCGTGTGCGTGAGCAGCATGCCCAGCGACGCGCCCAGCAACGCCGCGCCGCCCTGGCCGGACAACTGCCAGCCCACCATGTAGCCGCGGCGCGAGGCGGGCGCCAGTTCCATCGTCAAAGTCGTGGCGACGCCGATATCGCCGCCCACGGCGAACCCCTGCAGCAAGCGGCCCGCGACCAGAATGACCGGGGCGGCAACACCGATCGTCGCAAAAGGCGGGCAAAGGGCGACAGCAGCCGTCCCCAGGGAGGTGAGCCAGATGGTCGCATTGAACGCCGCGCGCCGTCCGCCGCGGTCCGCGTAAGCTCCGATCAGCATCGCGCCAAGAGGACGCATGAAAAACCCGACGCCGAACGTACCCACTGCCAGCAGTAACGAAGTCATCGGATCGGTCGACGGGAAAAACTGATCTCCGATCATCACCGCGAAGAAGCCGAACACGGTGAAATCGAACAGTTCAAGCCCGCTCACGAGCGACGTTGCGAAGATGATTTTTGCTAGTCCGTGGCCGGATTGACCGTCTGCGGCTGGCTGGTCGCATGCCGCGGCGAGAGGCGTGTACATTTTTCGTGTCCTGACCGGTACGCGTGTAAAGCGGGAGAACATATCACGACGCGATTTTCTTTCACCGCAATCCGTTGTTCTGTTGTATCTGCTTGCGCTTTCACGCTCCCGTGCAGGCTCGGAGGTTGTGACAGTTGTATCGATGTCGGCACACGCGAGGAAAAGACCTGCCGGGAGACCGACAGCGCCGAATCTGCACCGGTATAGGCAACAGACTTCGATTGAAGCTGGGCAAGCGCCAATCAAATTTGTATGGAGCAGGAGCAACGCGTCAAACGATTGGCTCATGTCGGACCGGGAGCAGACCTTCACAAACCGAGGCTGACGGACAGCTCAGGGTCGCGTGCTGCCGGTCGTGGCCGTGCGAGTGTCGGGCAGTCGATGCCCTTTGCATGGGGCAGTGATCGGCCATGAGGGGGTCATTCCTGCGCCTTGCCGTTCGGACGTTCAGACGTCGGTCGCGCCCGGCAATCGGCCATTCGATTCAGCGAAATGTCCGGAGCCCGTTGTTTAACGTACTCGTTGGCATACGAATCGTTTGTGTGGCATCGGTCTCAATGGGGCAGGGCCAATGGCTCACGCCATCTCGGAGGCCCGCGCTAATGCTTGCGTGTCGATATGCTCTCGGATGTTCGTCAGTTTGCCATTTCGAACGGTAATGGCGAAGACCCAATCGTCCTCGCTTCAATCAAACTGTGGCTGCCCTTCGTCCACGAGGCAGGATCGCATCAAAATTTGCGATCACGATTCATCAGTCGAACTTGACCAAGTCCTTAAAGATCAGTTGACCCCAGCTATTTCCACGCGCCTGCACAAGCAGTCCACCTTCCGAAAGCCCGCCAAGTTTGATCGGCGAGAAACCGAGATTTTCCGCAAGCGCACCAATCTCCGCTGCTGCGCCGTCGTCGTCGCTCGCCAGGAACACGACTCTTCTGCCACCATGTACGGCCGGATCCTGGTCAAGGACGGCAGCGCCCAAATGATTGAAGCCCTTAACCAGTCTACCGCCAGTGAAGGCCTGCGCGACGGCCTTGGAAGAAGGTTGTCCCCCCAGTTCCTCAGGGGGCACGCCGTAGGCATTGGTCACATCGACGATAGTCTTCCCCTGCCAGGTGGACAGCGCCTTCGCGACATCCTGGTGCGACTCGAAACGGACAGCCAAAAAGACGATGTCCGCCTTGACCGCTTCCGCCAGTTTTTTGGGAATGATCGTGGGTCCGATCGCGGCCGCGGCGGATGCAAAGCTTTCCGGGTCGCGCGTGGTTGCAACGGATACTTCGATGCCGCTTCGGGCAAACGCCTTAGCAAGAGCCTGGCCGATCTTGCCGAAGCCAATAATTGCGTAGCTCATATATTCTCCTTTGGTTTACCGCGCCCTACGGGCTCCGAATATCGAATGGAGTGACCGGCCGGGCGTAACGCGTCAGAGTTGCGCTAGGCCGCCGTCGACGGCGACCTCGCTGGCGGTCATGAAGCTGCTGTCCGGCGACGCGAGAAAGGCGGCCACCGCTGCGATCTCCGCCGGATCGGCCATGCGCTGGAGCGGAGTCATCGAGGCGAAGACCTTCTGGCCCTCCTCGCCTAGCGCTTCCTTCGCGAGTTCGGTCGCAGTCGCCCCGGGCGACAGCACGTTTACCCGGATGCCCGTGCCCTTCAGGTCCTCCGCCCAGGTCCGCGCGAGGTTGCGCACTGCCGCCTTGCTCGCGCTGTAGGCGCTCATTGCCGGGGCGCCCGTGGTGCCGGCGCTCGATCCGGTCAGGATTATCGAACCGCCCTCGCCCATCAGCGGCAGCGCCTTCTGGACCGTGAAGATCGTACCCTTCACATTGGTGTCGAAGGTTTCGTCAATGTGCTCGGCGGTGATCTTGCCGAGCGGAAGCTGGCTTCCCGCCCCGGCATTGGCGAAGACGATGTCGAGGGTTCCGCGCTCGGCCTTCACCGCCGCGTAGAGTCGGTCGAGGTCGGCCAGATCGGAGACCGAGCCCTTCACCGCGCGGGCATTGGGCCCAAGGTCGGCCACAGCGGCGTCGAGCGTTTCCTGCCGACGGCCGAAGATGAAGACGAAGGCGCCGTCCTCGATGAAGCGCTTTGCTGCGGCGCGGCCGATGCCGGTAGCGCCACCGGTGATCACGGCAGTCTTTCCATTCAGTCTGTTCATGTCATGCATCCTTCGAAAGAAAAGCGACGAACACGATTCTGGACCTCTTGATTCATGAAGCCAATTGACTGAATATCTATAAGTGCCATCTACTTTTTAGATATTTATGCTCGACAACGTCACCATCAATCAACTTCGGGCCTTCGTCGCCGTGTGTGACCAAGGAAGCTTTTCCGGGGCTGCACGGGAGCTGAGGCGTGCACAGTCGGCGATCAGTCACGCGATCAACGCGCTCGAGAATGCCTTTGATGTGGTGCTGTTCGAGCGCAACACTCGCAAAGCGACGCTTACAGCCGCGGGCCGCAGCCTCCTGCCTGATGCTCGTGGGGTAATCTCGCGCACCGAGGAAATGAAGATGCGCGCGGTTTCGATCGCTGAAGCCGGGGTCCCGCAGGTCTCGATTGCCGTGGATACCTATTTTCCGCGTACGCACCTGATTGAATGTCTGCGCACCCTGCAGGCGGACTTTCCAACGGTTGCAATCAATCTACGCATGACGACCATGCAGGGCGGCGAGCGTTTGGTTCTCGAAGGCACGTGCGCATTGGCGGTGACGATCACGGACGTGCCTGAGCAGAGCCCAGATACCATAGAAAGGCAGCATTTATGTGAAGCGCAAATGGTGACCGTCTGTGCGCCATCGCATCCGCTGGCCGCAATCGCGGGGCCGATCCCGCGGGAGGAATTTGGCCGGCACATCCAGCTCGTCGTAACCGACAATCAGCCCGATGCGGAAAAGACACAACAGGGGGTCGCCAGTGAACGCCAGTGGCGGGTGAATGACCTCGGCGCGAAGCACGATCTGCTCAGGGGAAGCTTGTGCTGGGGGCACATGCCGCATCATATGGTTGCGGAAGACCTCGCGAATGGAACACTTGTCGAACTCCAACGGCGCGCATGGCACATGCGCGCCCTCACCTTCATGGTCTCGCAGCGGCGCGGGTACGCGTTTTCCGAATGCGAGACACGGCTGGTCGAGCTCCTTGGCAATCCTCAGCGCTTGCCAAAGGATGCCAGCCAGCGCTCCGTCTCACGCAAAGGCAAAAAAGCCCGAAGGCCCGCCACGCGTGAGCAACAGTCCGTACGGCCTGCCGCTCCTCGACGGATGTCCGCAAAGTAGATAAACAGCAGTCTGCTTTCTGGAATCTTAAATGGCTGCAACGTTCGAGTATGTGGGAGAACGGGCATTCGAGATTAGAGGGACGTGCGCGGGCGGGCACGGCCAAGCCTGACCCAGGTTTATCCATTACGTCATGACGCCGGGAGCCGTTCGGCGACAACAGTGATTACCGGCGCGGAAGCATTGGTAATCGACGCCGTCTTTGTCCCGGGTATTTGTCCATTTGCGCCGAATCGCGCTGGTTACACTCGCCTCTGGATTTTCGCGCTTGCTCAGACCATCGGGGACAGAGGGAAAAAACATGATCCACAGTAGTCGACACTGCCTGGTTGCGCACAACCGGGCCCGGCAAATTCTTCTGGCCGCTGCGCTTGCATTTGCCTGCAGTCTGCAAGGCTGCGCCACGTCGCTCGAGACATTCGGGCTCGGCGCGGGTGTGGGGATAGTCGGCGCTTTCGGTCTGATTGGCTGCGCTATAGGGTGCCATTGAGCATCGTCAGAGTTATGACTACCTTTGCTGTAGCAAATCCGTAGCACGCGAAACGCCCCTCCTGGCTCATCGCGCCGACTATTTCGCAGTCCCGGCTCGCACGCGCTCATCTGACGACAATCGGCCCAGAGCGTGTCAAAACGCCTAGCCACTGGGAATTGATGAAACCTGTCTCGGCGCGGATCGCCGCATGTCAATGGCGGCAAGCCGAACGTCAAATCACAGCCGCACACATCACGAAGGCTCGACAAGCCCATACGGGCGTCACGCCCGCATCGCCTTCATAACCGCTTCGGAACCGAGTAGCCTGATCACTCGCTTGATGTTGTACGCCAGCACGTGCAAGCTCATCTCCGTGCTCACCCGCTCTATGGTCCGCGTCAGGAAATGAGTGGCGCCCATCCATGCCTTGATCGTGCCGAAGGGGTGCTCGACAGTCTGTCGCCGGATGCGCATCATCTCAGGCGCATGATCAAGTCGCGCCTGCATCTCATCAAGAACAGCTTCGTGTTCCCAGCGTGTCACGCGACGTTGAGGACCTGGCGTGCAGTCCCCTTTTAGCGGACATTGCTGGCAATTCGAACTCCAATACTTACTGATCTTCAGGCCGCGCTCAACGGTTGTGAATCGCCAGATGAGCCGCTCGCCTGCTGGGCACCGATACTCGTTCGTGTTTGCGTTGTAAATGAAGTCCTCCTTGCCGAAGCGGCCATGAGCCGTTGCGCTCGATGTCACCGTCTTCGGAACGAACACGCTTATTCCAGCCTCATGGCATGCAAGTATCTCCTCACTCTTGTAGTAGCCGCGATCTGCAACTGCGGTGAGCTTGTCGACACCCATCTCTGTACGGGCAAGCTTCGCCATCGACGTCAACTGATCACGATCAATGCCGTCATTGGTAACGACGTGCGCGACGATCAGATGGTGCTTCGCGTCAACCGCCGTCTGGACGTTGTAGCCGACGACTCCCGTTCCTCGTGTCTTCATCGAACGGGCATCCGGATCCGTGAGCGATACCTGTCCGTCGGGTGCCGCGTTGAGTTGGACCTCGATCTCCTTGAGGCTTCGCATCTGTTCCTTCAAGGCCGCAATCTTGTCCTGCAGTCGCTCTGTCCTGACCTTCGCGATTGCAGGCTCCTGACGATCCGCTGTGTCCATCGCCGCAAGATAGCGAGCGATACTTGACTCGATGTCGCGCATGCGTCGTTCGAGCTTGGCGCTGGTGAAGTTGCGGTCGCGATGGTTCACCGCCTTGAACTTGCTGCCGTCGATTGCGACCAATGCATCGGAGAACAGGTCCAGACGCTGACAGAGCATGACGAACTGACGGCATACACTGCGAATGGCCTTGCCGTTGTCCTTACGAAACCGCGAGATGGTCTTGAAGTCCGGCGCCAGACGGCCCGTAAGCCACATCAGTTCGACATTGCGCTGGGCCTCCCGTTCGAGGCGACGGCTGGATTGAATACGGTTCAGGTAACCGTAGATGTAGATCTTGAGCATCACCTCGGGGTGATACGACGGCCGACCAGTCAACGCTGGTTCGACGCCTTCAAACCCGAGCTTCTGAAGATCAAGCTCGTCTACAAAGACATCAACTACGCGCACGGGATTGGTGTCCGTTACGTAGTCGTCAAGTGCTTCGGGGAGGAGAAAGCTCTGAGTACGACTGTCGCCTTGAACGAACCGCTTCATCTCGCTCATCCCCCGCTATAGGATGAAGAATTGTAGCGCTCCAAAAATGCGTTTTGACACACTCTGGGCCAATTTCAGACATCCGGCGGGAGCGCCCCAATCGTTGACATCACAAGCCCGATGCAGCGCGCATCTGCTCATGATCATCGTTCGTTCGTGCTACGATTCGCGATGCCTGACTCACATAAGTAAGGCAGGCTTTGATCCATCCTGTAGTGAACTGTAAAAGACCTACTCGAACAATGTACGCAGCTGCCTGGCCTCCCTCGAAAACGCACTGAAAGCCGCGTCGATGCAGTGATTGCATCCGCTTTGGCATTCGTCCCGGACCTGTTGCGAATAACAGTCCGGAGATATTGCACGAATCGACTTATCGTCAGATTCGTGCGATTGCATTTTCACGAGACCACAACATGCGTATTCTCAATACGATGGCGGCCCGCGCCATCCCGCTCGTTCCCCGTTCGCTGATCCGTAAGATCTCCCGCCGCTATATCGCCGGCGAAACGCTTTGCGATGCCCGCACGCGAATCCACGCACTCCACGCAGCAGGCTTCCGAACAACCGTCGATGTGCTGGGCGAGACTGCGTCGTCGCCGGAGCAGGCAGAGTCGATGACTCGCGACTATCTCAATCTCGTCCAAGCACTCGGTGCCGAAAATGAGCCCATCGAGCTGTCGATAAAATTGACCGCGCTGGGGCTGCATCTCGACGAAGTCGCATGCACGGCGCGAGTTTCAGTGATTCTGCGAGCGGCGGCATCGCACGGAATCAGTGCGTGCATCGACATGGAAGACATCGGTTGTACCCAGAAAACGCTCGATGCGTTCTTGGAGCTCGAAGCCGACGGATATCCTGTCGGAATCGCACTGCAAGCGTATTTGACGCGCACGAACGGTGACATCGCTGCACTGCAGGCACGCAAGAGCCGCATGCGCATTTGCAAGGGAGTTTATGCAGAGGCAAACGAGCATCTCGTCGACGGTGCATCGAGGGATCGGGCAGCAATCAACACGCACTTCGTTCGGCACGTTTCGAGCGCAATACAGGCGGGATCGTTCGTGGGCATTGCAACGCACGATGGACAATTGATCGATGCGCTGATCAATTGGCTGCAACGCGAGCGGATTGACAGCTCGCGATTCGAGTTCCAGATGTTGCTGGGAGTGTGCGAACCGCTGCGTGACGCTCTGCTTGCGCAAGGATTTAACGTGCGCGTCTATGTGCCATACGGTCATGATTGGTATGGTTACAGCACCCGGCGAATCAAGGAGAATCCGCGAATTGCCGGATATATCCTGGCCGCGATGATACGTAGCGCTCGGGCGCGCTAGGAGTTAGAGCAGGATCGGCGGAGCGGGACCGACCAGATCGTTGGTCCCGCTCTTATGTTTATCGAGGATGACCGTAAGGCCATTGCGCGTCGCAACGCAGTCTATGTTTCGAACGGCTGCTTTCGAGAAGTCTGGCCGGCCGCTCCGGGTCGGGTCCCGCTTCACGCTTTTCTCGCAAGCGGCCGTTCTCTGAGCGTAGCAACGTCAGGGCATGATCGTGCGAATGACAGGTTGCCGTGTATCGACAGCTTGGCCTCGCCGAGGCGTGCGCGGGCCGGCGGCAACGCGCGCTCGATTATTTCGAGCGTGTCCGTGAACACGATCCTGACGATCGCGCGAGTGTCTGTCTTGCGTCGATCAGGGAGCGCCGGATATCGACGGCACGTCAGGGAACCATCTGCATGTCGCCTGGAGCTTGCGGCGGCAGCTTGATAGAAATGACCTTGAATTCGCCGCTGGTCGGCTCGGACCCCGCATGCACCGTTCCCTTCGGGATGGTGATCAAGTCGCCGGCGTGAATCTGACGCTGTTCGTTACCTAGCCAGAACGTGCCGCTTCCCGAAATCACATACTGGATTTCGTCAGAACCTCTATGCATATGCTTGGGTACGTTACCGGTCTGCACTGCGACGGTCCCGCTCGGCGTGACGACCAGGCCCTTCGAACGCAAGGTGCCCATGTTCGGAATCTGTGGACCAAGATCGGCATCGGTTAAGGCTGCCAGGTCAACGATCTGCGCCGTTAGCGGTACGTCTGACGCCTGGGCCCGCGCCAGTGTGCCCAGATGAGATGCAAACATGCCGGCAACGAAGGTGGCAGGCAATGCCGCGAGATAGATGTATCGACGCATGTTCTTATCCTTTCAGATTGAACGGACCATCAGTGTGCAGTGTTGAGGAGTGGCTTGTCCTTTTTCGATTGTCGCACCATCGAGAACGCAGCTCAAAACCAGGGCAACACCTGAGCACCTTCCCGAACAGGACATGCGAAGGAAATCCCCGGGGTGAGGGGGAAATCAGCCGGCGAATATTGACGTGCAGCATATCGCGAGCAGGAGGCTTCGCTGCCTCGAAGTCGGGCGCCTCCCGTGCGTCGGCATATATAAAACCTGGGGGCGGCAGCCGTTAAGGGTTATTCGATGCCTGCCATCGGCCACAGGAATGTGACGGTGGCTCTGCGCGTGTTGGCAGGCGTCGAATAAGCCTCGATGGAGGAAACCGCGGAGTGCCCCGATGCGGTTGGAGCTTCGCGGCTATGGCGATTGATAGACCGGGATGGTCAGTCGTGCCGGATGCGGCGCGGCCAGGCGGGATGCCGGATGCGCGCTGACGCAGTGAGGAAGCGGTGCAGTGGCGCAATTGTGGTGGCGAAGCGGACGTGCGAGGGAGTGCGCGAAGCGACAGGCGCAAACGTCCCCTCGTGGGCCGCGTTGCCGCAGAGCCGACGTTCGACAGGCAGATCGAGCAAGTGCTGTGCTCATGTCTGACTCCGGCGCATCGGCGGTGCGCGGATCGGGGCGCTGCGCGCGAGGATGTCGATGACGATCATCGGTGCGCCGCAGTGCCGGCAGATGAAGACGGGGCGGGTTTCGATGACGGTGTCATCCGGTGGCGGGCTGACCTCGGGTGCGACGTGCAGCAGGTCGCGCACCTTCGCGAGACTGGCGCGGCGCACCGGGTTGGCGAGCAGCCCGTAGTGACGGATCCGATGGAAACCACCGGGCAGCACATGGAGCAGGAAGCGGCGCATGAATTCGCCGGTTTCGAGGGTCATGGTCTTGTAGCGGGTGCGTCCCTTTGCACGGTAGTCCTTCCAGCGGAACGTCACGCCGCACTCATCGACGGCGACCAGGCGCTGGTTGGAGATGGCGACGCGGTGCGTGTAGCGTGAGAGGTACTCGAGCACCGCTTCCGGTCCGGCGAACGGGCGCTTGGCGTAGACCACCCATTCGCAGGTACGTAGCGGCGCAAGCCACCGGGCAAAGGTAGCGGGATCGGCGAGCCCGGTGTACTCGCCGAAGAACTGCAACTGGCCGCGCCGGTGTGCGTCTGCGAGTGCTTCGAGGAAGCGGCGCCGGAACAGGCGCGAGAGTACGCGCACGGGCAGGAAGAAGCCGGGGCGGCAGGCGATCCAGCGCTCACCGTCAGGCGAGAGTCCGCCGCCGGGCACGATGCCGTGCACGTGCGGGTGATGTGTGAGCGCCGAGCCCCAGGTGTGCAGTACGAGCGTGGTACCGATCTGCGCGCCGAGGTGTTGGCGATCTGCGGCGATCGTGCGCAGCGTGTCGGCGGCGATATCGAACAGCAGGCCGTAGACAAGCCGCTTGTTGTACCAGGCGATCGCGCTGATTGGCGCGGGAAGCGTGAAGACGACATGGAAGTACTCGACGGGTAGCAGATCGGCCTGGCGTGCCTCCAGCCAGCGGTGTGCGGCGCTGGCCTGGCACTTCGGGCAATGCCGGTCCCGGCACGAGTTGAAGGACACCTCTGTTCTTGCGCAGCCTGAACAGCGCAGCACATGTCCGCCCAGTGCCGCCGTGCGGCACCGTTCGATGGCCGACATGACCTTCAGCTGCCCCAGGCTCAGGTGTGTCGTGGTCCGCCACGCTGGCCCGTGGCTGCGGAAGATGTCCGCAACCTCCAGCATGAGGCGCTACAGCGCGCGGGCCTACTCGGAGGGCAGACGGTCCAGCGGACTGGTGACCTCGTGCAGCAGGTCGGTGGCCACCTGGACGTAGAGCGCGGTGTTCTCGAGCTTCGCATGGCCGAGCAGCACCTGGATCACGCGGATGTCCACCTTCTGTTCAAGGAGGTGTGTCGCGAAGCTATGCCGCCTATCTACCCAGCGACATAGGCGGCACTATGTGCCGATCCAGACTATGTCGGGTAGTCCAGAGATAGCGTGGATTTCACGAGCGATTCAAGCGTTCGGCTAGAGATAGTCTTGACTCCTTCCAGCCGCGCCCCAACGTCGGGGAAGGAGTTTATCGTGAAGTACATCATCCATGACCGGGCCGTTCTCTCGCGACCGCCTGGAGGGCCGCTTGCGGCCTATATCGCATCGTTTGCAAGATCGCTCAGTGAGCAAGGATATAGCGCAGGATCACTAAAGCAGCAAGTACGGATCGCAGCAGGGTTTAGCCGTTGGCTTGAACAGACGGGTATCGGAGTGCGCAGCATCTGCGCTGACCACGCGATACGGTATTTGCGATATCGCGCTCGACATGTTCGCCCCCGCCGGGGTGATCAGGCGGCGCTCAGACACCTCATTGATTTTCTGCGGCAGGAGCAACTGACTCCTGCGGAGCGGGTACCACTGCCCAGACTGCCGTCTACTGAGTGCTGTGTACAGGCATACGTGGCGTACTTACGCGAAGCGCGTGCCTTGGACACAGCGACGATCGTGAACTACGTGCCGTTCGTCCGCGGTTTCCTTGAAGGCTGTTTCGGTAAAGGACGCGTCACACTCTCTCGCCTATGTGCTGGCGATGTTGTGAGATTTGTACAACGTCAGGCGCCGCGGTTGAAGCCGAAGCGTGCGAAGCTTCTGACCGCTGCGCTGCGATCCTTTCTACGTTATGCGCGCTATCGCGGCGACATTACGCTGGATTTGGCCGCCGCAGTTCCAGTCGTGGCCAACTGGTCGATGCCGTCAATTCCACGTGGGATCACCCCAGATCAAACACGGCAGTTGTTAGCCAGCATCGATCGGCGAAGCGCAACTGGCCCTCGAGACTATGCCATTTTGCTTTTGCTTGCTCGATTGGGGCTGCGCTCCGGGGAAGTAGCGTCGCTTGAGCTGGATGATATCGACTGGAGCGCGGGACGTTTGAGCGTGCGCGGTAAAAGCGGGCAGCGCAACGAATTGCCATTGCCCGCCGACGTTGGCAAGGCGATCGCTACATACCTGATTCGTGGGCGACCGCGTAGCACTTGTCGTCGTGTATTTTTGCGTACCCGGGCTCCGATCACAGGGTTTAGCGGGCCAAGTGGAGTTGGTTCGGTCGTGCGGCATGCTCTCCAGCGCGCCGGCATCGACGCTCCGACGATGGGGGCTCATCAGTTCCGTCACGGATTGGCCACCGAGATGCTGCGCCATGGTGCCTCGCTCGGTGAGATAGGAGAGTTGTTGGGGCATCTCCACCCGCAGACCACGAAGATCTACACCAAGGTCGACATCAAGGCATTGCGTACGCTGGCTGTGCCGTGGCCGGGAGGTGTGCAATGAACACGCTCCGGCATGCAGTGACTGAGTATCTCAGTCTTCGACGCAGTTTGGGATTCAAGCTGCACGATGCAGGCAAGGCGTTACTCGATTTCGTCACCTTCATGGAACAGCATCGCGCCCCCTACATTACCCAGGCATTGGCTCTCGCCTGGGCGCAACAGCCATTCGAAGTCCAACCCGCACATTGGGCGAAACGACTCAGCTTCGTACGCGAGTTCGCACGTCATCGCAGCGCCACCGATTCGCGCACGCAGATTCCAGCGCAGAGCCTACTGCCGTTCCAACCGAAACGGGCTAGACCGTACCTGTATTCGGACGATGAGATTCGCGACTTACTGCGGGCCGCCCTTCAAATACCATGCCGCTATGAGCGCAGTGCACTCCGACCATGGACGTTCTATTGCCTGCTTGGATTGCTGAGCGTGTCGGGCATGCGTCTCGGGGAAGCACGCAATCTTGAGGTTCGGGACGTGGACGTCACCACTGGGGTGCTAACAATCCGTGGCACCAAATTCGGCAAGTCCCGGCTCGTGCCTTTGCATGACTCGACTCGCGAGGTGCTTGCCGACTACATCGTGCGACGTAATCGTCATTGGGCCGGTCGGCCAGTGTCTTCCTATCTGTTCGTTTCCAACAGAGGTAATCGTCTGGATGGCGCAGAAGTACATCGGACTTTCTATGCGCTGTCACGACAGGTCGGCCTGCGCGGAGTTTCCGACCATCATGGACCACGCCTGCACGATATGAGGCACGCGTTTGCGACGAACACGCTCGTGCACTGGTACCGGTCTGAACAGGATCCGGAGCGTTGCCTGCCGATCCTGTCAGCCTACCTCGGCCACGTCCATGTCGCCGATACGCAGTGGTATTTAAGCGGCTCACCGGAACTCATGCACGAGGCCATGCGCCGGCTCGAACAGAGCTGGGAGAATCGGCCATGACCACGCCCGCCAACTTCGCTCCGCTGCTCGAGCGTTTCTTTACACAGCGACTGATGCAGCAGCGCCAGGCGAGTCCTCACACAATCAGTTCCTATCGCGATACCTTCCGTCAATTTCTGAAGTTCGTACAGCAGCGTTTGCATAAGCTACCGTCACGCCTGAATTTCGAGGAGATCGATGCCCCTTTGATCGTCGCGTTTCTGGACGACCTGGAGAAACACAAGGGCGTAAGCATTCGCAGCCGCAATCTGCGGCTCACGGCAATTCATTCGTTCTTCCGGTATGCGGCGCTCGAGACGCCAACTCATTCTGCGCAGATCCAGCGTGTGCTTGCGATTCCCAGCAAGCGCTTCGCACGCACCCTCGTCACCTTCCTGACGCGTCCGGAAATCGATGCCTTGCTTGCCGCGCCGGACCAGCGTACATGGTCAGGTCGGCGTGATCACGCCTTCATACTGGTAGCTGTGCAGACGGGACTACGTTTGTCCGAAATGACCGGACTCAAACGCGAAGACCTCGTCCTCGGAACCGGCGCGCACGTGCGTGTGATCGGCAAGGGTCGTAAGGAACGCTGCACTCCCGTCGCCAGATCCACGCTCGCAGTGCTGAAGGGCTGGCTACGAGAACCTCAACGCGGGAGTGGTGAAGTGCTGTTTCCGAGTGCCAGGGGCGAACGTCTGAGCGTCCACGGTGTGCAGTACCTGCTAAACAAGCATCGCGAGGCTGCGTCCCAAGTTTGCCCTTCGTTGAAACAGAAACGGGTCACCGTCCACCGCTTGAGGCACACGATGGCCATGGACCTTCTGCAGGCTGGCGTTGATCGTTCAGTGATCGCGTTGTGGCTCGGGCATGAATCGGTGGAAACCACGCAGATCTATCTCGAAGCTACCCTTGCAATGAAGGAGCAGGCCCTTGCGAAGACATCTCCGCCACAGGGCAAGGCGCTTCGCTACCGGCCGACAGACCAGCTCCTCGGCTTCCTGAACAGTCTGTAGGATCGACAAACTATGTCGCGTGATGCAGAGGGCTGCCTTGCGCGACGCCGCACGATTTGAGGGTGATCGTAAAAGCCCGATCTCTTTACCCGACATAATCCGGAACGACACATAGTGCCGCAGCGTGTGCATGGACACGCGCTTGTCGATGTTCGCAGCCTCGGCGGCGGCATGAATGGCACGGTTCAGCTGTCGCGTGCTTAACTGGTCTAGCGGATCGAGCCCGGGAAACAGCCACCCGCCATCGGGCATCCTGCCCTGCGCACGGGCCACGCGCCACCACACACGCAGACGCTCGAGCAGCACCGGCGAGAGCATGGCGTAGCGGTCACGGCGACCCTTGCCCTGCTCGATGCGCAGTGTCATGCGTTCGCTGTCGACGTCGGTGACCTTCAGCGCGACCACTTCGCTGGCGCGTAGCCCCGCGCCGTACGCGACCGACAGCGCGGTCTGGTGCTTCAGGTTGCCGGCCGCCTCGATGAGTCGCCGCACTTCATCGGGACTGAGCACGACGGGCAATATGCGGGGCACGCGCACCGGTTGCATCCTGACCATCAGCTCGGGCCGGTCGAGCGTGACCGTGAAGAAGAACTTCAGGCCGGTGATCGCGTGGTTCAGCGACACGGCCGATGTGCCGTGGTCGACCAGATAGAGCTGGTAGCGGCGCAGGTCCTCGACGGTGGCCGTGTCAGGTGAGCGCCCGAGAAACCGGGCGAACTCACGCACGATGTGCAGATAAATGTCCTGCGTCCTGGGGGCAAGCTGGCGCATGCGCATGTCGTCGATCATGCGCTGGCGCAGTGGGCTGGCGTTTGCCGGTAAGGAGGTCATGATTCGGCTCCTGTTGAAGAACGAGGCGGATTGCCTCATTCGCCAACATAAAGCCGCGTGACCGGCCTCTCCCTGACCTCCAGCGTCAGACCGTAGCCCCTACCGCGCGAGCGGTTTAGTGTACGCCCGTAATGGCGTGCCATCTGCAGGGTGAAAGTCCCTGCCGGAGTTAGCCACAGCTCCGTAGCTGAAGGTAACTGCGTCGTCGTGAGGCGGGGTGGGGAGTAACCGGAAGCGAACTGTCGGTCCGTAGGTTAACGAACCTGTTTCGGCGGAGTATCGCGGCGAGCCTGCACTAAAGTGGCGAAGCCTGGAAGTAACACAGCACGCTGTCGTGGCGGATAAAGCGGTGCGGTGGCATACCACGTGATTGAGGACGGAACGACGGGACGGTGGCACGAAGCAAGCGGGGAGACCTGCCGGCGAGGTGAACGCTGGCAGGAGTCAGAGTCCCGGTAGTACTGCACACGGCTGCGTTAAGCCGTGGAGACCTGCGTCAGAGCAAAAGGCGCACTAGGGAAGCGGGGCAGGAAAGTTGATAGCAAAAGACCGGAAGGAAGCAGAGATGAAGATCGAAGCATCGCCAGTGTCGGAAACGACTAGACGAGATGCAGACGCGCTGGGAAGCTGCGTGCAGCGGAAATTCGCGTCGGCTTCAATCTGGACGGACGCTATGTTGGCTGCTCTACAAAACGGAGTTAAAGGAGGTAAGTGGCACAGTTTGATTGACAAGGTGTTTCGACTGGACACGCTCGCGCTGGGATGGGTTCAGGTCAAGAAGAACGCCGGGGCGGCGGGAGTGGACCGTATGAGCGTGAAGAGATTCGCGCAAGCGCGGGACCGATACCTCGCTGAACTGGCGCATGCATTGCAGGATGGTAGCTATCGCCCGCAGCCGGTGCGGCGCGTCTACATACCGAAAGGTAAAGGACGTCGTCCGCTCGGTATACCGACGGTGATCTCATAATGCACCTCTCACAGTTGAGTGTTGGAATGTTGCCGCTGTAGATGCCCTGAAGTGCGCACCCAATCCTTTAGTTGCCGTTCCTTGGCGGCATCCAGCGTGACCCACCACGGGCCCCGCCCATCGAGCTTGCGGGCCTGGACTACCTGGCGCTCGATCCAGTAATACACGACGTGTGGACTGACATGCAGCCGATGAGCGAGCTGCTGTACCGTGAGCTCGTCTGGCCGCTTGAAGCAGGTTACTTCAATTCGATACCGGTAGCGGATCCATTTGACCATTTCAAGCGTGAACGATTTGCCAGTAGAACTGCGTAAACCTTCCTGATTGAGGTGCGCCACGATTTGCCGGTCAGGCAGATGCTGCGATAGTTCGCGCACCCGCTCGACGAACGCGGCGGGGTAACGCATCGCATCGGCAGCCGGCTTGGGCAAGTCCACGGTGATATCAGTACACGCGCTGCCCTGCCAGCGGATATGCAGCACCGCTTGTCTCGTGGCGGACCGTCTCTCGACCGTGATGTCCCGGATGAGCAGTCGCAACATGCGCTTGCGATCCTTCGCTGATGTGGTCGGCGCCCGCCAGAGGCGCGGCAGATTGCGCGCTAGCGCGAGGACCTGAGCTTTCTGTTCGGACGTGGCGACGAGTGCCTTCTGGCTCCGGAACCGGGCGGCTTCCGTCCTGATCGCCTCAAGGTGAAGCATCGCGTCATTCCAGCGCCGCTCGAGGGTACCCGCGACCAGACGGTTGGCCGGGTCGCATTCCTGGTAGCGACGTTCAGCGAGTGCGACCTCATACTCGGCGCGTTCGATGCGCATGTGCCACTGGCGCATGATGGCATGATCGCGTTGCTCGAGTTCGCTCAGGGCGGTCACGGCGAGCTCGAGTTCGGCTGGCTGCAGGGCGGTGAATACCGCCTCGCCAATTGCGTTGTCAAGTAGTTCGCTGCGCATGCTCATGCAATCGGTGGTCGCCAGCCCCTCGCGGCGGCGAGCACTGCATAAGTACAATGGATAAAGGCCGCCGT
Source organism: Burkholderia sp. OK233 (assembly GCF_900230185.1). GTDB lineage: Bacteria > Pseudomonadota > Gammaproteobacteria > Burkholderiales > Burkholderiaceae > Paraburkholderia. The sequence continues at coordinate 3,282,384 of NZ_OCSR01000002.1, read as the reverse complement.
TACCTTGGTAGCGAACGGTCAACGCCCGACCACAGCAGCCGCATATCAGCAGTCCCTGAAGCAGCGCCAATCCTTCACGCGCCGCACCACTGAGCACGGTACCTTCGCCGTTGGTCCTGTTGTGCGCCAGGCGGTCCTGGTTGCGCTCAAATTCCTCCGGGGTGATATATCCATCATGATGGTCTGGCAGATGAACACGCCACTCTGCCTTCGGAACCGGCTGCACGCGCTTATGGACCTCTCCCTGTGGTGTGATGCGCTGACGATACTGGTATCGTCCAAAAACATAGATGCCGGCATAGGAAGGATTCCGTATCAAACCGAGAACACGTTCGTGACTCAGGCGCCCCCAGATGAGTCGACCCGCCCATGCACCTCCATAAGCGCGCTTGGGAAAGCGCAGGCCCTCTTCGGCAAAGCGCTTGACAACCGCGTATGCGCTGCCGGTCTCCTGAAACAGACGAAATGCCAGTTGCACGGCACCGCGTACCTCGTCATCGGGATCCAGGACGATGCGTCCTTGATCGTCGTAGCACAGGCCAACCGGGAGCGGAAACCGCAATTCACCCTTCTGCGCCTTGTTGAGCTTACCGCCCTGGAGGCGCCCGCGCAAAAAATGGAGTTCGGCCTGCGCCATCGTTCCTTTGAGACCGAGAAGCAGGCCGTCGTTGAAGTCGCCCGGGTCGTAGCAACCATCGGCGTCGATCACGAGAGTATGAGTAAGCGCACACAGTTCGAGCAGGCGATGCCAGTCCAGGTTCGAGCGCGCCAGGCGCGACACTTCCAGTGCAAACACTGCACCCACTTGCCCCATCGAGACATCCGCTACCAGCGTCTTGAAGTCCTCGCGGCCCGTCATCTGCGCCCCCGACTGACCGAGATCCCGGTCCAGCGTACGGATCGCCGTTTCCGTCCAACCCAATGCCAGCGCCTTGTCCTTCAACGCATACTGGCGCTCGGTGCTCTCCTGATGGTGTCGCACCTGGGCCAGTGTCGACTGCCGGATATAAATGTACGCCGGCTTGCTTTGATGTTGGGGGGTGATCTTGGTGTTCATCGAAGGCCTCCTCGGTCAGCTCCAGCGCGGGCTCGGCGGTGAGCCAGGCCTCGAGCATGTTGGCGATGAGTACGCCGGCCGATTGCGGATCGATGAAATTGGCGAGCGACAGCGACGGCTGGCTCACCGGCGCCCCTCAGAGCGCCTCGCGGCGGCGCAATAGTTCGCGGTTGATCTCGCAGATCTCCTCGATGATCTCGCGAACGCGGTGATAGTTCGCCAGGTGCTCGGCGACGTTGGTGTAATCGGCTTGCGGCACGTAGTTCATTTGCGGCCGGCGGCCGGGAAAGCTCACGGATAGGTAGTACTTGGGGCCATGGCCGGGGCCGTCTGCACACTTGCAGCCCGGTTTGCCGCAGCGCTTGTAGCGCTCGATGAGAGAGCCGCGCAAGAGCGTCTCTAACGCCGGCATTTGCTTCAGCAATTGCGCGCGGCGTCTGCGCAAAGTGGACGACGGAATATCTTCCATTGGCGGACCACGTTGAAAACTGGTCTGATAATAGGACAAGGAGATGCATTGATCAAGCTCCTTTGTTCGACGACTTGCTGGATGGGGCAAGCTGGTCGATCAACGTGACCAGCTCCAACAACATGCTCAGATCGAAGCAGCACACGGGCGCGATGGCGTCGTCGTGGACAGTCGGTGTGCCCCAGTCGGTCCATTCGCGCGCAATGCTAAAGCTGCCCCGTTCTGTATCGCGCAGAAGCAATGTCTCGGTGCCTGCGACGCGGCGCTCCTTCAGAACGGGAAAGCGTTGGCCCCTGAGGGGATGGAACGGGTGACGAATCTCAGCCCATCCCAAATGCTCGTTGAGCACTTGTGCAGTTCGCGCTGACCGTCCCCGCTGTAAAGGACCGCGTTGTTCAAGCGGCCCTGAAGCTGGTAATCGAGCCGATCTTTGAGCATGAGTTCGAGCCGAGAAGCTACGGCTTCCGCCCGGGCTTGGGTTGCAAGGATGCGCTGCGCGAAGTGGACCGGCATGTGAAAGCGGGCTACTGCTGGGTGGTCGATGCCGACCTGCAAAGCTATTTTGACTCGATTCCACACTCACCTCTTCTTGCGAGAGTGGCAGGGCGAATCTCGGACGGCCGGGTTCTGGAACTCATCCAGTACTTTCTCAAGCAAGACATCATGGAAGACATGACGCGTTGGACGCCGACTTCCGGCAGTCCTCAAGGGGCGGTTGTCAGCCCCTTGTTGGCAAATCTGTACCTGCACGAGCTTGACGTGGAAATGCGTCGGGCAGGGCTGGTCATGGTGCGCTACGCGGATGACGCCGTGGTGTTATGCCGCACACGTGAGGAGGCGGAAGATGCGCTTACTCGCCTGCGGGCCTGGGTGGATGCGAACGGTTTGACACTGCATCCCGACAAAACCCACGTTGGGGATTGTCGGCTGGAGGGTCATGGGTTCGAGTTTCTGGGTTACCGGTTCGAGGCGGGTCAACGTTGGGTGCGAAAGAAGAGCCTTATGGGACTTCGGGATAAGATCCGGACCCTGACCAGGCGTAACAGGGGTGACTCGATCGGGGGCATCATTGGCTCGCTCAATCCACTCCTGCGTGGCTGGTTCGGCTATTTCCAGCATGCCCACCGCTACACCTTCTCGTCTGTCGACGCCTTTGTTCGTCGTCGTCTGCGAGCGATCCTGCGCCGACAGCTTCATCGTCCGGGTCAGGGTCGGTGCCTTCGCGATCACACCCGATGGCCAAATGCCTTCTTCGCTGATCTTGGGCTGTTCACGATGTCCGAGGCCCTTCGATTGGCGCGCCAATCCCGATGTGGAAACAACTGACTGGAGAGCCCGTCGCGGGAAAACCGCACACCGGGTTCGGAGGGAGGGGACGGCGATCGCCGTTTCCTACCCCTATTCTTCGGCCATGAAGCGACATCCGTCCGATTTTTGTGAGGGTCCGCTGTTCAGCAGCTTGTCGGACGTTGGTCCGGCTTTGCTGCGCCGCTAATTTGAGTGAAACACGGCGCAGCACGCAGGCTTATAAGGCAGCCGCCCTCGAGAGCTTATCGTCGGCGACCGATTCGCCGCGCAGACGGTCGTATTCCGCCTTGTTGATCGGCACGGCGTCGGGTTCGCCGAGCTGGCTCATCGGAATACGATATGTTTCGCGCGCGCTCCAGGCCGCCAGCGCAGCGATGATCGTGACGCCCAACGTGATCGAGCCGACCGTGACCGGAATATTGTTCGATCCAGGCGGCGCGACCGTCGCGAAGAGCGCCGGCAGCAGTGCAGTGATGAGCGTGCCAATGTTCTGCGAGATGGCCATTGCCGACACGCGGGAGCGCGTCGGAAAGAGTTCCGGATAGAAGCTCGGGAACACAGCGTTGTAGCCCTGATACGCGACACCCCACATCAGGATCGACATCGTGAAAGCGAGCGGTACGTTGTGGATGCTGATCGCGTACAGGTAACCGAACGAGAGAACGCCTGAAACGACTGCGCCCACTGCAAGCGGCACCTTTCGCCCGATGCGGTCGGAAAGCGAGCCGACAAACGGGATCAACGCCACGGCGACGATATTGCCGACGACAGGAATCCACAGATAAACGCTCTTGTGGAAGCCAATGCCGTAAGAGGCCTGTACCGCGTAGGCCGCACCGAAGATCGTGGCAACCACGGGAATCACGTTCATCAGCGCCATGCAGACGACGCGGATCATGTCTCGCCATCCATACTTGAAGGCTTCCCTGACGGGTGCCTTCGGTACGTCGGTTTCCTCAGCAAAGGCGGGTGTTTCATCGACTTCACGACGGATGATGTATCCGGCTACGAGAACACCGGCCGAAAGCAGGAACGGAATGCGCCATCCCCACGAATTGAATGCGCTGTCGGGCATGAAGTAAGCAAGCGGCAGGAATACGGCGGCGGCAAGAATCTGGCCGAACTGCACGCCCTGGAGCGCGAAGCTCGCGTAGTAACCGCGCCGGCCAAAAGGAGCATGTTCGAGAATCATCGAGCTTGCGCCGGAGATTTCGCCCGCCACCGCGAAGCCCTGGATGAGACGAAGCACCACGAGCAGCAACGGAGCGAGCATGCCGATCTGACCATAGGTCGGCAGCAGGCCCACCGCCATCGTCGATATACCCATCATGAACATGCACAGAAGAAGGACCGTTTTGCGGCCCTTCGTGTCACCAAGGTGTCCCAGGATAAACGCGCCGATAGGCCGTGCGATATAGCCGACGCCATAAGTGGCCAGCGACGCGATGATCGCGGCTTTTGGATTGCCGGAGGGGAAGAAAAGTTGGGGGAAGATCAGTGCTGACGCTGTCGCATAGATGAAAAAATCGTAGTACTCCAGCAGCGAGCCGATCCACCCGCTCGCGGTCGCCTTCTTTGTCTGCCTACGATGGTGGTGCGCGTCGTGCGCTCCGGCTGTTCCTTGAGATTTGGCTTCCATGACGTCTCCAGAGTTGACTTGATGACAGCAGTCGTTTTTCGGCTTTCTTTGATCCGATTCCGATCGCGTCGTCGGTGAAGTGCTGGAACCGATATTGACACAACTCCGCTTGATGTGGAATAGTATTCCATATTGAATGGAACTAAATTCCATTCAGTGTTTACCCGGCTGTAACACGCCAAGGAGGCAAAAATGGCAGGTACTTCGCAGGAACTCAGTTTCTCGGGCGTCCTGGATCGCGGTCTGGCAATCATTGAGTTGCTGGCAGGTAGCGCAGACGGGATGCCGCTCAGTGCCATCTCGGACGAACTGCGCATTCCTCGCAGTGCGACGCACCGCCTGCTGACCTCGCTAAGTGGTCACGGCTACGTGCGCCAGGAAGAAGATCGCGGAACGTATGTCCTGACGTCGAAGGTTCAGGTCCTTGCGTTCCGGCACCTGTCGGCGAGCGGATTTGTCGATGCCGTTCAGCCGGTGATAAATCGCCTCGCCATGGAAACGGGCGAACTTGTGCGGCTGGCGGTGGCCGATCACGGGCAACTGACCTGGGTGGCTCGCGCACAGGGTGCCCGCTCCGGGCTGCGGTACGACCCGGACATGGGCATGGAAGCCAAACTGTCCTGCTCCGCTACGGGCTATGCATGGCTTTCGCGCATGAGCAACGAGGAAGCGTCGGCCCTCGTCGAAGCGCAGGGGCTTGGCGCGCCGGACGAGTTCGGGCCGTCCGCGCCGCAGTCGGTTGCCGAAGTTCTCGAACGCGTCGAGTTGACCCGCCAGCGCGGATATTCGGTAGCCATCCAGACATTTGCCGACTGGATGTCGGCGATGGCTGCGCCACTCATCCACCCGGTAAGCGAAAACGCGATCGGCGTGGTGAGTATCGCGGGGCCGGTATCTCGTCTGACCGAGGCGCGCCTGCACGAATGTGCACCGCTTCTATTGGAGGCGGTAGAGGAGATCAGTCATCTCATTCCGGGGTCGCCAGCGCTGATGAACCCGGCCATGGCAGCGTATAGCGCCCGACAAGGGCTCATTTCGTAGCAACTGCGGAAATGAACAATTCGAATCAGATGGACTGCGATCTGCTCGTCGTCGGTTCCGGTGCGTCGGGTCTCGCCGCCGCGGTAACCGCGGCGTGGCACGGTCTGAAAGTCGTGGTGGTGGAGAAGGACGACGTGTTCGGTGGCGCCACGGCCTGGTCAGGTGGCTGGATGTGGGTGCCGGGCAATCCGCTCGCCAAACGCGCTGGTATCCATGAGGACCCGCAACAGCCGCGCACCTACCTCAAAAACGAACTCGGTCACCGCTACGATGCGGCGCGGGTCGATGCGTTTCTCGACAACTGCCCGCATATGGTGTCCTTCTTCGAAGAGCACACATCGCTGCAGTTCGTCGACGGGAATGGGATTCCGGACGCTCATGGCAAGGTTGAAGGCGCGGCCACGCAGGGCCACCAGGTGATTGCCGCGCCCTACGACGGGCGACAGGTCGGGCCACTGATCAAGCGTCTGCGCAAAACGATGCGCGAGACCTCGTTCATGGGCATGCCGATCATGGCCGGCGCGGATCTGATGGCTTTCCTGAGCATGACGCGCTCGCTCAAATCGTTCGCTCATGTGACGAAGCGTTTTACGCGACATCTGTTCGATCTGGCGATTTACGGTCGCGCCATGCAACTTGTCAATGGCGTCGCGCTGGTTGCGCGTCTCGCGAAGTCGGCGGACAAGCTCGGTGTCACGCTGATGGAATCCGCACCGGCCAAACGTCTGATTCTGAAGGACGGGGCGGTGCGCGGCGCGGTCGTCTCCACAGAAAAGGGTGAAGTGGAAATTCGTGCGGCGCGGGGCGTTGTGCTTGCCGCCGGCGGTTTCCCCAACGATATAACGCGACGCAAGGCGCTCTTTCCGCGCACACCGACCGGCCGCGAACACCTCGCCTTGCCGCCCGAAAGCTGCTCGGGCGACGGCATCAGCCTGGGTGAATCGGCCGGCGGCTGTCTCGTGACGGATGTCGCGTCACCCGCCGCATGGGCGCCGGTTTCCAGAGTCCTGCATGCTGACGGCACCGTGGGCCATTTCCCGCACATCATCGATCGTGCGAAGCCCGGCGTGATCGGTGTGCTTGCCAACGGCAGACGCTTTGTCAACGAAGCCGACGGCTACTACGACTACACCTCCGCGATGGTCGCCTCGGCGCCGAAGGGACAGGAAGTGGCGTCGTGGCTCATCTGCGATCACCGGTTTCTGCGCCGGTATGGTCTGGGTTACGCGCGACCGTTCCCGGTGCCGGTCGGCTCCTTTATCCGTCGCGGCTATCTTCAACGCGGCTCGACAATCGAAGAACTTGCGAAGCGTTGCGGCATCGCGCCGGACGCGCTGGCCGCGACCGTCAAGATTTTCAACGAACACGCACGCCGCGGTGAAGATCCGCAGTTCGGACGCGGCTCGACACCTTATAACCGCAAAGGTGGCGATCCGTTGCACAAGGGTCTCAATCCCTGCGTTGCGCCGATCGAGCACGGGCCGTTCTACGCGGTGAAGGTATTTCCGGGCAGCTTCGGCACTTTCGGTGGTCTGAAGACGAACGGTTCCGCCCAGGCGCTTGATCAGGATGGCAAACCGATTGCCGGTCTTTATGCGGTGGGTACGGATATGGCCAGCGTGATGGGTGGCTTCTATCCGTCGGGCGGCATCAATCTCGGTCCCGCAATGACATTTGGGTACATAGCTGGCCGCCACGCGGCGGGTGCGATGAACTACGAAGAGAACAACAACGAGAGCCCCGGTGACACGACGGCGCAGACGACCAGGGGCGTTGCAACGCCCACACTCTGATGGCGACGCTACGCCGCCCTATGCGAGTTAGCGCAACGCCGCAACGAAACTTCGGCGGGCCGGCTCATAAACTCCCGTAAATGGAGATGCACATGTCACAGCAACAGTCCAAGCGCAACCGCCGCCCGATCTCGCTTGCCGCACTGACGGTAATCGAATTGACTCCGCCGCGAATGGTCCAGTGCGCGGCCGAGGCCGGCTACGATTTCGTCGGTTTGCGTTTCATTCCTGCCACCGACACGGAAGTGCGTTACGACTTCATTGACGACACACCGCTGAAACGCGAGACGCTCGCCGTCCTGAAGGACACCGGTATTGGCGTGCTCGATGGCGAAATCCTCCGGCTGAAGCCTGACACCAACGTAGCCGACTACAAGGCGATGCTCGAAGCGTCGGCCGAATTCGGCGCGCGCTATGTGCTCGTCGCCGGCAACGACCCAGACGAATCACGCACGGCCGATAACCTGGCGAAGCTGTGCGACCTCGCGGCACCCCTGGGACTCACGCCGTCGATCGAACCGATGCCGTGGACCGACGCGAAAAACATCATCCAGGGTGCACGTATCGTGAAGGCTGCTGGCCGAGCGAATGCCGGGCTGCTCATCGATCCGATCCACTTCGATCGTGCGGGCTCGACGACCGACGAACTACGCGCATTGCCACGTGAATACTTCCGCTATCTGCAATTCTGCGATGCGCCTGCCGAGCGTCCGAAGGATCTGGAAACGCTGCTCTATCAGGGACGCGCCGAGCGGCTGATGCCTAGCAATGGCGACCTCGACCTCGCCGGCATTTTGCGCGCGCTGCCAGACGATATTCCGATCAGCATCGAAGTGCCGATGGAGAATTGGGCGAAGACGGCGAAAGCCACCGAGCGTGCGCTGAAGCTTCGCGAAGCGACGCTAGCCGTGCTCGATGCGACATACGGTCCGGCCTGATCTTTCCCTGGCTCGTAGAGCAACGAGGCGTCGTCGAACATTCGTTACGGAAAAGCAGAACTATCGTGAGACAAGTTCAACTCGCCGTTGCCGGCGCAGGCGCCATCGGGCGCCGTCATATCGAACTGATTCAAAGCAGCGACCGCTGCCAGCTTGCTGCCATCGTCGACCCAAGTCCATCCGCCGTGGAAGTTGCTGGCAAGGCCGGCGTTCCGCTCTTTCGCTCACTTGGCGAACTCTTCGAAAGGGCCCGCCCGGACGGCGTCATTCTCGCTACCCCGAATCATCTTCACGTTGAGCAGGCGCTTGAGTGCGTCGCCGCAGGTGTGCCGGCGCTGATCGAGAAGCCGGTCGCCCACACTGTGGAAGAAGGCGAGCGTCTGAGAGACGTGGCCGAACGCGCCAGGGTGCCGATGCTCGTGGGACATCACCGCGCCCACAGTCCGATCCTCGCAAAAGCGCGCGAGATCATCCAGCAAGGGCGGCTTGGCAAGCTGGTCGGCGTCATGGGCAGCGCCATCTTTTACAAACCGGACGACTACTTCGACATCGCGCCGTGGCGGCGAGGGCCCGGTGGTGGGCCTGTGCTGATCAACATGATCCATGAGATCGGCAATCTGCGCTCGCTGTGCGGAGAAATCATCGCCGTGCAGGCGCAGTCGTCCAATGCGACACGCGGGTTTGCGGTGGAAGACACGGTCGCCATCGGTCTGCGCTTTGCAAACGGTGCGCTCGGCACGTTCCTGCTTTCGGATACCGCGGGTTCACCGCGCAGCTGGGAGCAGACATCGCAGGAAAACATGGACTATCCGACCTACGACGACGAGGACTGCTATGTCATCGCCGGCGACATGGGGTCGCTTTCGGTGCCGACGATGCGCCTCAAAACATACGCGCGCAAGGAAGACCGCTCCTGGTTCAAGCCGTTCGAGACCGGCGTGGCCGAGATGGTCCGCGCCGATCCGCTTGAAAAGCAACTCGCGCATTTCTGCGATGTGATCGCGGGGACCGCACAACCGCTCGTCACCGTGTATGACGGCATCCAGAATCTGCGCATCGTCGAGGCTATCGCGGAAGCAACCCGCACCGGAGTCATTGTGAATACGGGACGCTCGAGCGTCGCCGTCTGAAGACAAACCTTGGAGAGGACACAGCATGCGACGCATTCAAAATCCGGCCAACCGACTTCGCCTTGGATTTGTCGGCGGCGGTCTGGACTCAGGCATCGGCTCGACGCACCGATACGCGGCGCATCTCGACGGACACTTCGAACTCGTAGCTGGCGTGTTTTCCAGTAACGAGCAGCGCAACTGGGCGAGCGCCGACGCGTACGGTATCGACGCTGCCCGCGTGTATCCGGACTTCGCGACGATGGCTCGCAAAGAAGCGGCGCGTCCAGATCGCATCGACGCGGTTGCAATCATGGCGCCGAACGCGCTGCACGTGCCGGCTTCACGCGCATTTGTCGAGGCCGGTATTGCGGTGATCTGCGACAAGCCGCTCGCGACACACGTTGCCGAAGCACGCGATCTGGCCGCCGAGATCGAGCGGCGCAACGCGCTCTTCGTCCTCACGCACAATTACAGCGGGTATCCGATGGTGCGCGAGGCCCGCAGCCGGATTGCGGCTGGTGAGATCGGCGAGGTGAGGCTCGTGCAGGTCGAACACGCAGCGGCATTCGGTGTGCGCAGACTGGAGACGCAGGCCGTCAAAAGCCTGATGTGGCGGACCGACCCAGCCAACGTGGGCGCGTCGGCCGTACTGGCGGACGTGGGCACTCATGCACATCAACTGGCGCGCTACATCACCGGCCTCGAGGTCACGGAGGTCGCCGCCGAATTGACCACGATGGTCGCTGGCCGCGAATCGGATGACAACGCGCACGCGATGCTGCGCTTTGATTCGGGCGCGCGCGGCATGCTCTGGGCGAGCTTCGTTGCAGCGGGAAACAGGCAGGGTCTTCAGATCCGCGTATATGGCACTACCGGGTCGCTCGCGTGGCAGCAGGAGGCACCGGACCAGTTGATGATCCGGCCACAGGATGCGCCTCACTTTGCGCTCAGGCGCGGCGAGACGTGGCTTGGCGAGGCTGCGTCGCGTGCGACGCGCGTGAAAGCGGGGCAACCGGAAGGAATTCTGGAAGCCTTCGCGAATATCTATAGCGATGCGGCTGAATTGATTCGCGCCCGGCTCGAGAACCGTAGCGCGGACCCATACGCGAGCCAGGTGCCAGGCGTCACGGATGGCGTCCGGGGTATGTGTTTCGTCGACGCCGCGGTACGGTCCAGCCAGGCCGAGGGCGCATGGACGACGGTGCACTCGCCCGAGGAGTGAGAAAGGCAAGTGCAGAAAAAGCTGGGAGCTGTGGACATTGAATGCCGCCTCCTGGCAGTAGACCAGCCCGGGCTATCCGAACAAGCAGAAGCTGATCCTCTCCGGATTTCACAAGGCTTCGCTTGCCCTTCGCAAAGCCTACAACTACGCGTTCCCGGACAAGAAGCACTTGCACATTCATTCGAGCTACGACGCCAAGCTGGCAGAACCTGTCGCTGGCTCTCACGCGTAGCGCGAAGAGCGACGTTGCCTGGGCGGAATGCACCCCCGCTCTTCGTGTATAAAGGAGGCAGCCTGTACTAAGGGAGCCCGCCGTGCCCGAAACCCCGCCGTCAACCACGAACTCAACCGCTGAAGGTCCGACGTCCTTGCCGCGAATCATCAAGCCGTGGGCCATCGGCGGCGCAATCGTGCTGTTGCTCGGCATTTTGCTGCTGATCTTCAACCCGTTCCACAAGAGCCCGGATGAACGGGCGCTAAGCGAACTGGGATTCATCAAAGGCACCTGCAACGACAGCGACGCGTCGACAGCCACGCCCGACTCGGAATGCCTGGCGTTGCGGGCGAAACCGACAATGACGGCATCTCAGGTCGCGGCCGCTTTACCACATCTAAAGAATTCCGACCGCAAGATCGAACTGAATCTGGGAGGAACCCAGATCGATAACCTCGATTCGCTGAAGGGACTGGACGATCTGGAATCGCTTGACCTGACGGACACGCCCGTCTGGAACATCGACGCTCTGAAGGAAATGCACTCGCTGAAAAGGCTCGTGCTCCGTCGCACCGAAGTCGAAAACATCGCCGCGCTAAAAGGGCTGACCGGTCTGCAATCGCTGAACCTCTGGGATACCCGCGTCTCGAATCTCGACGCGCTCAAGAACCTGCGCGATCTGCGAGAACTCGACCTGCGGGATACACAGGTTCGCGATCTCAATCCGCTCGAAGATTTGCCTCATCTGGAAACGCTCAAACTCGGGGGCGCGAGGAACGTCCGGAACGTCGACGCACTCAGCCAGCTCGCCTCCTTGCAGACGCTCGACCTCAACGAAACCCAGATCGACAGCATCAGTGAGTTGAAAAAGCTCCGCGGTCTGCAAGCGCTCTATCTAGCGAACACGCCGCTGCGGGACATCGACGCACTAAAAGGAATGTCCTCGCTCAGGACACTCGTGCTGGACGGCTCGAAGGTCGATGATATCGACGCGGCGCAGGGCATGCTCCAGCTGGACACGCTGGTGCTCGCTCGCACGCAAGTGACGAACATCGATGCATTGAAGGGGCTCACCCGTCTGCAAAGGCTCAATCTCGCCGACACACGAGTCGAGAACATCGAGGCGCTGACAGACCTGAAAAGCCTGCGAATGCTCAATCTCTTTCGCACCAGGGTTCGAAACATCGATCCACTGCGAGGTTTGACCGGTTTGCAAGAACTCTACCTTGCGAACACCCCTGTCGAAGACGTCGACGCGCTGAAAGGGCTCACTGGCCTGCGAGAGCTCGTTCTGTATGGCACCCAGGCCAGGAACGTCGACGATCTCAAAGCGGCTCTTCCAAAGACGCGAATCGTGTGGTGATCATTCGACATTTTTTCAGCAAGTGCGCCAGGTCAAACAGCAGCGTCCCAGATTTTGATAGTCGTTATCCGACGGCACGCGACAACTGCCCACGCTCGACTACCTGGAAATCTTCTCCAACTCAAGTCCCTTCGTCCGCGGCCCCATCAAGCCGATCGCCAGCATGACGATCAACATCGCCCCGGCGATGAACACAAACACCCCAGTCGTCCCGAAGTGCTTCAACACGGCTGCGATCAGAAAGGCCGTGAAAATCGCCGAGAAGCGGCTCCACGAATAGACGAAGCCCACCGCCCGCGCGCGGATACTGGTCGGAAAAAGCTCAGTTTGATACGCATGGTAGCTGTACGAAATGATGTTGCCCGCAAGCGTCAGACACACACCGAGGCTCACCAGCAACACCGCGCCGGACGCCTGGCTGAACCACAAACCGCACACGATATTCACCGCCGCCATCACCACGATCACCGTCTTGCGCTCGAAGCGGTCGCCGATAAAAAGGCCGATCACCGGACCAATCGGCGCGGCCAGTGCGATCACGCTCGAGTACATCAGGCTCGCGGTAATCGTAATGCCCTGCTTGATCAGCAGCGTCGGCACCCAGTTCGCAAAGCCGTAAAAACCGACGGTCTGGAAGATATTGAAGATCGTCATCATCAGCGTGCGGCTGCGGTACGGCGGCACCCACATATCGCGGAAGCTGCCGCGCGGCGCGACCGGCGCGGGCGGCGCCGGCGGCGGCAGTTCACGGCCGTATTCGCTGCGTACTTTCGCTTCGAGCCCGCTCATCACGCGATCGGCTTCGGCGAGACGCCCCTGTTGTGCAAGCCAACGCGGGCTTTCCGGCAACGCGCGCCGGATCCACCAGACAAACAGCGCACCGTGTGCGCCGATCAGCACCACCCAGCGCCAGCCGTCGAGGCCGAACAGCGTGCGCGGCACCAATAGATAAGAGAGAAAAGCCACCACTGGGACTGCCGTAAAACCAACGGCCTGCTCGCATGCGAAAGCGCGGCCGCGAATCTGCTTGGGCACCAGCTCCGAGATATACGTGCCGATCGTCACGAGTTCGACGCCGATGCCAACCCCCGCCACGAAGCGCCAGAAATTCAAACCCGTCGCCGTTTCCTGAAACGCCATCACGACGTTAGCCGCCGTGTACCACAGCAGCGAATACGTGAACACAGCGCGGCGCCCGAAGCGATCCGCCAGGAATCCGCACGCGATCGTGCCGATGAACAGCCCGCTGAACAACGCGGCGATGAAACTTGCGACGCCAGTCGAGCCGAACAGGCCATGCGTCGTCGCGGTCAGCAGGCCGCTTTTGACGAGGCCGGGCGCGACGTAGCCCGAGTACAGCAGGTCGTACAGTTCGAAGAAGAAACCGAGGCTCAGCAGCACCACCAGCTTCCAGATGGAACGCGTGGCGGGTAGCCGGTCGAGGCGCGCGGAGATGCTGCCGGCGTCGAGCGTGGTAGATGCAGCGGACGCCGCGGCAGTCGCGCTTGCGGAAGACGCCGCGCCGCCAGCGCTGCGCGCGACGGACCCAGCGTGATCGGGGGATGCCATATTGTTTGTCTCCTGGTGATGCAGGTCATTCAGGCGATGCACGATGATGCTCGCCGCGGCCGGTCTTGTGCCGTCCTTGGGTACTTTCGTGTGTCACACGCACCACGATGCCGGGCCGCAAGGTCCGGCCAGCATTCTAGCCGCGGGCGCGCTTCAATTGTTCGAAGGTAGTGATTTTTCCGGCCAGCGCGCTCGCCGCGACGGTGTACGGGCTCGCGAGCCACACATTGCCCGGCCCCGAGCGGCCGGGAAAATTGCGGTTGATCGCGCTGATTGTCACCTCGTTCGCATCGGCCGACTGCCCCGGTCCGCAGTTCGCGCACGAACCGCAGCCCGGCATCACGAGCGTCACGCCCGCGCGCTCGAAAACCGGCAAATAGCCCTGGTTCTCGCAATAGGCGCGCACGGCCATGGTGCCGAATTGCAGGAAGAGACGTGTGCCGTCGGGCACATGCATGCCCTGCTCCACGCCCCAGCGCAATACCTCGTGATAGAAGTCGAAGTCTTCGCGCTTGCCCGCCGTACACGAGCCGCCATACGCGATATCGATCGCGACGTCCTGCTCCAGTTGCGGCGCCGGCACGCCGTTGCCCGGATCGCCCGGACGCGCAAGCATCGGTTCGATGGCGGTGGCGTCGATGCGGATCGTGTCGCGATACGTGGCGCCGGCATCGCTTTTCATCCAGTTTTCAAGGGTGAAATCGACACCGCGGCGCTCCTTCAGAAACGCCACCGTGCGTTCGTCCGGCTCCACGATGCCTGTGAATCCGCCCAGTTCCGCGACCATGTTGGTCAGCGTGGCGCGTTCGTCGATCGACATCGCGCGCACCGCGGCGCCGCCGTATTCGAACACGAGGCCGATCGCACCGCCCGAGCGGATCGCGTCCATCTGCAACAGGTGCAGCACAACGTCCTTCGCGGTAACGCCGTCGCGCAACGTGCCGTCGATTTCAATGCGCAAGGTCTCCGGCACCTTGCAGCGCACGTAGCCCGTCACCCAGCTATTGGCGATTTCCGTTGCGCCCGCACCGAATGCGAGGCAACCGAGCGCGCCGGAATGCGGCGTGTGCGAGTCGGTGCCGCATGCAACCTGCCCCGGCAATGCGTACTGCTCGGCCATCAACGCATGACAGATGCCTTCGGAACCCGGCGAGTTGTCGAGCGCGCCGTGCGACCGCACCGGATAGTCGCGCGAGAACGACGTGTGCCCTTCCATCAGATTGGCAACGCCCGGCAGCAATCCGTCGCGAACATGCGGAATGCTTTGCGAAGCGAGCACCAGGTGATCCTGAAACGCGATGATGTGATCCGGCGCATGCAGCGGCGCGGGCTTGCCGAACGTGCGATGCATCAGATGCGCGCACATGCCGGTGAAGTAGTCGTGGCTGAAGCGCCAATCGGCGGCGATGAACACGCCGTCGCCGCGCTGCGCGCTTTCAATGCCGGGATGAAGATGGCGCTCGATGATCTTCTCGACCAGCGTCTTCGGCTCTCCGGTGCTTGCCACATTCGCTGGGTTGGCCACGTTTGCCACTTCCCGCACACGCGGCGCCGGCCAGTCCGCGAACCTGCTGTACGCAAGCAACCCGCCGCTGCGAATGATCTGCTGCGTGAGCGCATCGCGCCCCTTGAGAAACTCGTCGATCGGCACCGCCTCTCCCGCGATCAGACGATCAAGCACGGAGAAATCGGTGGTCGTGAGAATGCCGATGTTGTCGCAATTCTGCTGATAGATACGCTCGAAACTCTCCGCGACGATCAGGCGAATACCCGCCGACAACTCCGCCAACGGGCTCGATTCGCGCGACGACCCCTTGCCGTAGCGCTTGCCCGCCACCGTCACCTGGAAGCCGCCTTTCTTGACTGCATGGCGGCCAATCGGCATGCGCTCGCCTGCCTTGAAGCCGACGTACGGATACTGGCCGAGGCGTTCGTCATAGGTGAGCATGACGGTGACCGGTGTGATTTCGTCGGTGGAGACGTTATCGCGCAGCGCACCGGCGGTGGCGCGCGTGAAATTTTCGCCGGCGAGTTGCGCCTCGATCACCGCGGGGTCCGGGGACAGGTACAGCACGCGGCCGTCCAGACGAATCGTATCGCTCATATGCATTCTCCTTGCGCCCACTATACGGCGCGCGCAGGCAATGCCGAAGTGCCGGTCCAGCAACGCAGACGTCTTGTTTGGAGAATGGTGCGAGGCGCCCCGCGGGCTAGGGCTTGCTGCCGAGGAACCCCACCAGCGCCGCCGCGCTGGCGCTTAGCTGATCGCGCGACTTGAAGATCATGATGAGATGCCGTACCGCCCAGGCGTCGCTCAAAGACAGCAACCGTACGTCGAGCGCATTCACATAGAGCAGCCCCACCTGCTCGGGCACGATTGCGATGCCGAGGCCGGCATGGACCATCCGGCACAGCGCATCGAGGCTGCTGACGCGGATCTTGACGTCGATCTGCCGCCCTGCGCTGGTCGCCTGCTGCGCGAGAAGCTTGGTCAGCGCACTCTCGCTGCGCAGGCCGACAAAGCTGTCGTCGAGCAACTCGTCGAACGCCACGCGGGAAGCTGCGGCCAGACGATGGCCGCCCGGCACCAGCACCGCCAGTCGGTCCTCCCGATACGGCACCTGCTCGAAGGCTTCACTGCCCGCCACCGGATTGCAGATGCCAAAGTCCGCGCCGTGTTCGTCGACGATGCGCAGCACGTCGGCGCTGTTCTCTTCCTCGAGTTCGATCGACACCTCCGGAAACGCGCGCCCGAAAGCCGCTACGTCCTCCGGCAAAAACTGCACGATCGACGAGAGATTCGCCACCACCCGCACCCGCCCCTTCGCCCCCGAGGAAAAGCGCGACAACTCGGCGCTCATCTGTTCGATGTTGCCGATGATCGCCAGCGCGTAGCGCAGCACGGTCTCGCCGACCGGCGTCACCGTAATGCCGCGCGACTGGCGCTGAATCACCGGCAATCCGATCAACGCCTCGATTTCGGCGATGCGCCGGCTCACCGCGGACGACGCGATGAACTCGCGCTCAGCCGCGCGCGCGATGTTCTGCTCCTGGCAGACGGCGACGAACAGGCGCAGCGAGGTGAGGTCGAGCTTTTTGAGGAGGTTTTCCATGGATGCTGCGCTTAACGTTGGGCCCAGACCCAACGCTAGCACAGCGGCGACCATGGGCTTACGCGTCCAGATAAGCCACTTCGCCATGCAACTCGGTATCGAGCCCGTGCTGCGCGGCGGCTTCACCAACCTTAACGGGTGTCACCCGGTTGATCAGCCACAACATGCCCCACGTGAACACGAACGCCCAGACGCCGGACACGCATACCGCCACGCATTGCTTGACGAAGAAAGCGCCGCCACCCAGCAGCAGGCCATCCGCACCATTCGGGTTCCACGCCTTCGACGCGAACACGCCGAGCAGAACGGTACCGACGAGGCCGCCCACGCCATGCACGCCCCACACGTCGAGCGCGTCGTCGAGGCCGAGCCGGTTTTTCAGCGCAACAGCGTAATAGCAGATCACACCAGCAGAAATCCCGATTATCGCGGCTGTGCTCAACGACACATAGCCGGCCGCGGGCGTGATGGTCGCGAGGCCGGCGACCGAACCGGTCAGCAAGCCGATGAATTTCGGCTGCCGTGCGTTGGCCCATTCGATCAGCAGCCACGTAATGGCAGCGAACGAAGCGGCGACATCGGTGTTAAGGAAAGACGAAGCCGTGATGGCGTCGACGCGCAGCTCGGAGCCGGCGTTAAAGCCGTACCAGCCGAACCACAGCAGGCCCGTGCCAAGCGCGATCAACGGCACGTTGTGCGGCTTGTGAGTGAGGGTCTGACGGCGCCCCACGTACAACACCGACGCAAGCGCGGCGAATCCGGCGGTGTTGTGGACCACAATGCCGCCCGCGTAATCGAGCACGCCCCACTTCGCAAACAGTCCATCCGGACTCCAGACCATATGCACGAACGGGAAGTACACCAGCACCAGCCAGCCGGTCAGGAACAGGAAGTACGCTTTGAACGTCACGCGGTTGGTGAACGCACCTGTAATCAGTGCCGGCGTGATGATCGCAAACATCATCTGATAGGCGACGTGGACCACCAGCGGAATGCCTGCGTCGTTGCCCGTGTACATGGTTTGCAGCGTAATGCCGCGCAAGAACGCATAGTAGGTCGGATCGCCAATGATGCCGTGCCAGCTTGGGCCGAAGCACATCGAGTAGCCGAACGCGAACCACAGCACGGTTGTCCACGCGAGCGAGATGAAGCTCTGCATCATGATCGCGAGCACGTTCTTGCGTTCGACGAGGCCGCCGTAGAAAAACGCGAGACCCGGCGTCATCAGCATGACGAGGCTCGCGCACAGCAGCATGAAAGCGGTGTTGCCGACGTTAATCGGCATGGTTGCGGAAAGCACAGCTTGTCTCCTTGATGGTCGTCGTGATGTGCGCCTCCGGCGGCGCGAGGCACAGGCGTCGAAAAGAGCCCTTCAGCGCGGAATTTCTTTCAATTTGTAGGCTTCATCTGTTTTCGCGCGTTTGCAGCAGGCGAAAAGTATTCTCGCGCCGGAGCCGGCGCAATACGGCTGGAAGATATAGCGGGATTCACGTGACCCGTATGGCCGTCTCAGGCCCGGCCGGCGACCGCTTGCCGTTGTCAGCATGCTGTAAGCGCGGGTAAACCACGTCCACCCGAACGGGCGCTCATAGCCATTGCCGGAGCAAAAGCGTCGCTTTTTCGCGTCAACTTCTCAGCGCTCCGCGCGGCAAAACACCTATGATTTGAAAGACATATTTCCTTCAAGAGGAGATTTAATCACTTCATGAAACAGCTTATTGTAAAAAAGTAGAGACACTTTGGAACCGGTTCCATTTACTATGGCGCCGAAATCCGACGACCGTCCGTGCGCACCACGGCGCGCTCCTATCTCGCGATAAAGAACAACATGGCTCAATCTCCTCTTACCTCCCGCCGCGGCTTCTTACGCACGGCCGTTGCGCTGGTTCCCGCCGGGACCCTCGCCGGTTGTGAAGTCAAGCAATCCGCCACCACCGCTCAAGGCTCGGGCAGCGCCGCCTCCGGCGCCGACTACAAGCCGCATTTCTTCGACACAAAGGAATGGGCGTTCATCCACGCCGCGGTCGATCGCCTGATTCCATCTGACAGCGAAGGCCCGGGCGCGGTCGAAGCCGGCGTGCCCGAATTCATCGACCGGCAGATGGACACGCCGTACGCGCACGGCGCGCTCTGGTACATGCAGGGTCCGTTCACGCAAGGCGCGCCGGAACTCGGCTATCAGTTGAAGCTCGTGCCGCGCGATCTGTACCGGCTCGGCATCGCGGCGGTCAACGCCTACTGCACGAAGACCTACTCGCATCCATTCGACGCCCTCGACGCACCCACACGCGACACCGTGCTCACCGCCCTCGAGAAAGGCTCGATCGAACTCGCGGACGTGCCCGCTGGCGTCTTCTTCGGCCAGCTGCTGCAAAACACCCGCGAAGGCTACTTCTGCGACCCGATCCACGGCGGCAATCGCGATATGGGCGGCTGGAAGATGATCGGCTTCCCCGGCGCGCGCGCCGATTTCATGGACTTCGTCAACCAGAACGGCCAGGCCTATCCGTATGGCCCCGTGTCGATTGAAGGAAAGCGCACCTGATGACTACACAAACCAAACCGCACGTCGACGCGGTCGTCATCGGCTTCGGCTGGACCGGTGCGATCCTCGCGAAGGAACTCACCGAGGCCGGCCTCAAAGTGGTCGCGCTCGAGCGCGGTGAGTATCGCGACACCTACCCGGACGGCGCGTATCCGAACACGATCGACGAGCTGACCTACAACGTCCGCAAGAAGCTGTTCCTCGATCTCTCCAAGACCACCGTATCGATCCGTCATAACGTCGGCGACACTGCCCTGCCTTATCGGCAGCTTGCCGCGTTCCTACCGGGCGAAGGCGTCGGCGGCGCCGGCTTGCACTGGTCGGGCGTGCATTTCCGCATCACGCCGGAAGAGCTGCGTCTGAAGAGCCACTATGAAGAACGCTACGGCAAGCGCTTCATTCCTGACGGGATGACGATTCAGGATTACGGCGTCAGCTACGACGAACTCGAGCCGCATTTCGACTTCGCCGAGAAAGTGTTCGGTACCTCGGGCCAGGCTTATAAGGTCAACGGCAAGGTGGTCGGCGACGGTAACGTGTTCGACGCGCCGCGCAGCGACAACTTCCCGCTCCCCGCACAGTTGAACACGTACTCGGCCGAGCGCTTCGGCAAGGCCGCGCGCGAACTCGGACTGCACCCGTACCGCCTGCCTTCGGCGAATACGTCGGGTCCGTACACGAACCCGTACGGCGTACAGATGGGACCATGCAACTTCTGCGGATTCTGCAGCGGCTACGCGTGCTACATGTACTCGAAGGCGTCGCCGAATCTGAACATCCTGCCGGCGCTGAAGCAGTCGCCGAATTTCGAACTGCGCTCGCGTTGCCACGTGCTGCGCGTCGAACTCGACGATACGAAAAAGCGCGCCAAGGGCGTGACGTACGTCGATCCGGCGGGCAACGAAGTTTTTCAGCCCGCCGATCTCGTGATCGTCGCGGCGTTCCAGTATCACAACGTTCACCTGCTTCTGCTCTCGGGCATCGGCAAGCCGTATGACCCGATCTCGGGTGAAGGCGTGGTCGGCCGCAACTTCGCGTATCAGAACCTCTCGACGATCACCGCGTTCTTCGACAAGGACACCTTCACCAATCCGTTCATCGGCGCGGGCGGCAACGGCGTCGCCGTGGACGACTTCAATGCCGACAACTTCGATCACGGTCCGCTCGGCTTTGTCGGCGGCTCGCCGTTGTGGGTGAATCAGGCCGGCACCAAACCGATCAGCGGCATCGCGACACCGGCCGGCACGCCCAACTGGGGCGTGGAGTGGAAGAAGTCGGTGAAGGACCACTACGCGCACACCATCTCGATGGACGCGCATGGCTCCAACATGTCGTACCGCGACGTGTTCCTCGACCTCGATCCGACCTATCGCGATTCATACGGCCAGCCGCTGTTGCGCATGACCTTCGACTGGAAGGACAACGACATCAAGATGGCGCAATACGTGACCGGGCAGATGCACAAGATCGCGCAACAGATGGGGCCGAAGTCCATCGGCGTCTATACGCGCGAATTCGGCGCGCACTTCGATTCGCGCCGCTATCAGACGACTCACCTCGTCGGTGGCGCGATTATGGGCACCGATCCGAAGACGAGCGTGCTGAACCGTTATCTGCAAAGCTGGGACGTGCACAACGTGTTCGTGATGGGCGCGTCGGCGTTCCCGCAAGGCATCGGCTACAACCCGACTGGCCTCGTCGCCGCGCTCGCCTACTGGTCGGCGCGTGCGATCCGCACGCAGTATCTGAAGAACCCCGGGCCGCTGGTGAGCGTATGAAGAAGAACATCGATATGAAACGCCTGGGTCAGGCATTCAGACGCGTGGGCGCCGCGTCTTTCTGCGTGGCGGCTACGTTGTCCGTTCCGCTCGCCGCGCAAGCAGCAACGCTCCCACCTCAATCCAACGCGGCGTTGATCGCGCACGGCGAATATCTCGCGCGTGCCGGTGACTGCATCGCGTGTCACACGGCGCAATCGGGCAAACCCTTCGCGGGCGGCCTGAAGTTCGACACGCCGATCGGCGCGATCTACTCGACCAACATCACGCCCGATCGCAACACCGGCATCGGCTCATGGACCTTCGCCCAGTTCGATCGCGCGGTGCGCGCAGGCGTGCGGCCGGATGGCGACACGCTGTATCCGGCGATGCCGTACCCCTCGTATGCCCGCCTGAGCGATGACGACATGCACGCGCTCTATGCGTACTTCACGCAAGGCGTCGCGCCAGTGAACCAGACGAACCGTGCTGTCGATATCGTCTGGCCTCTTTCTATGCGCTGGCCGCTCGGCATCTGGCGTTATCTGTTCGCGCCTGATCCTGTCGCGTTCAATTCGAAGCACTATGCCGATCCGGTGGTCGCACGCGGTGCATACCTCGTGCAGGGCCTCGGCCACTGCGGCGCCTGCCACACGCCGCGTGCGGTGACGATGCAGGAACGCGCGCTGAGCGATCTCGACGGCGCCGAGTTTCTCGCAGGCGGCGCCGCGATCGACGGCTGGGTCCCGTCGAGCCTGCGCGCTAATCCACGCACCGGCATCGGCTCATGGAGCGAAGCCGATATCGTGCAATTCCTGAAGACCGAACGCACGCAGCACAGCGCGGCATTCGGCGGCATGACCGACGTCGTACAGCACAGCATGCAGCACATGAACGACGCCGATCTGACAGCAATCGCGCGTTACCTGAAGACGCTGCCGTCGACCGATCCGAAGGAAACGCCGTACGTGTACAACGATACGGCGGCCCGCGCCCTGCGTACCGGCGACGCCACAGCGCCAGGCGCAGCCGTGTACCGCGACAACTGCACCGCCTGCCACCGCAGTGACGGCCACGGCTACACGCGCGTGTTCCCGGCACTGGGCGGCAATCCGGTCGTGCAGGGCAAGGACGCGACCTCGTTGATTCACGTGCTGCTGACCGGCAACACGCTCGAAGGCACGAAGACCGCGCCGTCCTCGTTCACGATGCCCGCCTTCGGCTGGCGTCTGAACGATCAGGAAGTCGCCGACGTGGCGAACTTCGTGCGCAACAGTTGGGGCAACACCGGTTCGACCGTCAGCGCGACGGATGTCGCCAAGGTCCGCAAGACCGTCTCGGTTCATGCGCCCGAGATGCCGCCCGGTGCTGCACTAAGCCACTAAGCCCGCTCTTGCAACGCGCTCGCAATTGGAGCGAGTGACAAGGGCCACGCAAGCCGCTTCCCCCCGCTTCACGCAATCTGCTCCGTTGGTCAGGAGCGGACTGCGTGCGTGCGGAAAAAAGAGAGATCGCCGTACAGGTGACTTGAGTTAGACGATCCAACCGAGCTATAACCACGATGAAAAAGCAACTGATTGCTGCACCCCTGCTGCTGTCCCTCGCCAGCGTTGCGTCCGCGCAGAGTTCCGTCATGCTGTACGGCATCGTCGACGCGGGTATCACGTATCGCAGCAACGAGCGCACCGGTTCCGCCGGCGCTTACACGGGACACTCGAACGTCGCGTTGACGAGCGGCAACCTCTCCGGCAGCCGCTTCGGCATCAAGGGCCAGGAAGACCTCGGCGGCGGCTGGAACGCCCTGTTCCTGCTTGAAGACGGCTTCGACATCACGAACGGCAAGACCGGCCAGAACGGCGGGCTGTTCGGCCGTCAGGCGTTTGTCGGCATCGGCAGCCAGCAATACGGCACGGTCACGCTCGGCCGCCAGTACACCTCGCTGAACGACTTCGTCGCCCCCGTTGCGCCGGTTGCGCTGGTCGGTGGCTTCGGCGCGCATCCGGGCGACATCGACGATCTCGATCAGACCGCGCGCGTCAACAACTCGATCAAGTACACGAGCGCGAACTACTCGGGTTTTACGTTCGGCGCGTTGTATGGATTCGGCGGTCAACCGGGCAGCCTGAAGCAGCAGAACACGTGGAGCGTGGGCGCGGCGTACGGCAACGGCCCGTTGCACGTGGGCGTCGGCTACGAGCGTTCGGATAACAGCAAGAGCGGGCCGAAAGACTCGACGGTCGGCAAATGGAACGGCACGGACGACGGCCTGTTCAATTCGTCGATCAATGAAGGCTACGCGAGCGCGCAATCGCAACAGATCATCGCCGCGGGCGCTACGTACAATTTTGGCCCGGCCATCCTCGGTGTGAACTACAGCAACGTGCAGTACCGCTCGGGCGCCGATTCGTTGTTCAACGGGCATGCGACGTTCAATATCGCGGGCGTGTTCGGACAGTGGACGATCCGCCCGGCCGTGCAACTGTTCGCGGGCTACAGCTACACACGTGGTGGCGAAGTGGAAGGTGTGGATGAGCGCGCGCAATATCACAACGTGACGCTCGGCGCGCAGTACAACCTCTCGAAGCGTTCGACGGTCTATCTGATGGGCGGCTATCAGCACGCGTCCGGTGTTACGCTGGATGCGCTCGGCAATCCGGTCGCGGCCACCGCGTCGGTCAGCGACAAGGGCAACAGTCACTCGTCGGACGCGCCGTCGCAGGCGATCGTTAGTATTGGCTTGCGGCACCGGTTCTGATGAGGCGAAGCGGCAGTAGCGATTCGCTTGCCTCTGCCGCTCACCGCTGTTGCTGGACCGCGTCGATCATCTCAAGATGACGCGCTTCAGTCTCGTCGTCTGCGGGGAACATGCATTCGATACGCAGCTCCTGTGCCGCGACGGCTTGCGGCGTGCCCACGGTTGCGACCATTGAAAAGTAGTTCAGGACCTTGCCGTCCTTGACGAATCCGATGGGGATCACCGGCATGGCAGCAGCGGCCCCGGTTTCCACGATGCGCTGAGAAGACTTCAAATCAGGCTGCACATCCGGATAGGCATGCAACGCGGCAAGCAACTCGTGCGTCTGTTCGTCGACCACGCGGCCGACCGATTCCCGATAGACACGCTGAATCAGGCTATTCGACACCGCTTGCCAATCGGCAACGAACGGACGCATCCCATCTGGATCGAAAATCAGATGCAGCATGTTGCGCGGCTCCTTGCGCGCAGCCATATCGATGAAGCAATTGAAAAAGCGCGGCGCGGATTCGTTGGTCATCAGCACGTTCCAGTAGCGGTCCATGACAAGCGCTGGAAACGGCTCGTGCTGGCGCAACATTCGCCCCAGTGCTTTCGTGACGCTCTGCATTTCCTGTGCGTTCCAGGCGCCGTCGGCATACATCGGCGCATAGCCTGCTGCCAATAGCAACGTGTTGCGTTCGCGCAGAGGAATGTCGAGCGTCTGGGCGATATCCAACAGCATCTGCCGGCTCGGCACGCTGCGTCCGCTTTCGATAAAGCTGATGTGACGCTGCGAGACACCCGCGTTGAACGACACGTCCAACTGGCTGACGCCGCGCATGTCTCTCCAGTGACGCAACAACGCGCCGAGTTCGTTCGGTGGCGTCTTCCTTTCGGGGTTCGCAGGATTCATCGGTCTGTGGTCCGCAAGTCGATACAGATCAGGTTCGGTAACCGGTGGCGCCGGAGCATCGTGGATGCCCGGCGCCAACCGGTCGTTCGAACCGCGCCGCCCAGCATACTCCCAGTTTCAGAGCGGCACTTCCGCACGAAACTTACGCGCTCCAGACATATTCCTGGAACGGTGTTTCGAGCGGAGGCTGTGTGATGTTGCCGGCGTAGTTCGTGATAGTGGAAGCGGCCAGCACCGTGATGACCTCGAGCACCTGGCCCTGACGGAAGCCGGCTTCGAGAAATGAGTTCACATCATTGTCACACAGGTGTCCGCGTTTCTCGATCGCTGTTTTCGTCAAGGTCGACAAGGCCGCATGCTTGCGATCGGCAGGTGCGCGACCATCGCGAATCGCTTCGACATCGGCCGGTGAAAGGCCCTCTTTCAGCGCGAGCGCGGTGTGAAACGCAACCGCCCATGTACACGCATTGGTCACTGCGTTAGTCAGCAACAGGGTCTGTATCTGCGCTTCCGTGAAAGTACCCGCATGAACCTTCTGGAAGATGCCGATGAAGCCGCCGATCAGCACCGGCGATTCAGCCATGGCGCCCGCGATGTTGGGGATAAGACCGAAGTTTTGCTCGAGTTGCCGAAGCACTGGCCTGGATTGTTCGGGTGCGGATTCAATCGTGTGAATGTGAAACGTCGACATGGTGTGTCCTCGATCGTAAGCGCCGCTCGGGATGAGTTGCGCGATGACCGAAGATTAGGCGTGAGCGTGCGGCTCGCCAATTACCTCGGATGTAATAGGTTTGGGTAACCGGCACGCGGCCATGCAAGCGTTCGGCTTTCTTTCTGCTCATGCCAGTGGACAGGCGAGCGTTCACGAAAAGCAAAAGGCCGGGTCCACCTACCCCGGCCTTTCTCACCGCAAATAAACTACCAATCAGAACCGGTGAATAATGCCCACACCCACCGCCAACTGACTGCCTGAGGAAGACGGCGCACTGTTATAGCCATCGCCGAGTGTCGCCGTGGCGTCGATGATCTGCCCGGCGCCGTTGGTGCCCAGCGTCTTGCCCTTCGCCTTCTGATAGGCCTCCAACGCATAGAAACCCGTGCGCTTCGACAATGCGTAGTACTCGGAGAGATTGAACTGGTGGTATTGCGCATTGTCCTGAATGCCGTTTGCGCGTGTAGCACGCGTATAGCTGTACCCCGCGCCAAAATCCCACGTAACGGCCGGTTTCCAGTGCAAGACGGTACCAGCCGTATTGAAGATCGCCGTATCGTGGAACTTCGAGCCGCTGCCCGGAATGTACTGGACGTTCGAATAGGTCGCCGTGATATCCCACGCGCCATTGAACTTATAGCCGCCACCCACCGCGAAACGCTGTTGCGCCTGCGCAGTCTGATAGCCGTTCGTCAATGCGGATACGCCGATCTGCGAGCCACCGTTCGTGGTGGTCGAATCCGAGCCCCATGTGCCGCCGCCAGCGGTCGAGTTATTGATTCGCGAGAAGCCGACTGCGAGGCCGACCGGCCCCATCGCATACTGGACCGCGGTCGACCATGTCGAGCCCTGGTTCGTGCTGCCCGCCACGCCGCCCAGCGAATACGAGCCGCTCACCGTCAGGCCATAGAGCTTCGGCGACGTGTATTCCAGCGTGTTGTTCGCACGGTAGATCGTGTCGAGGCCGTCGATATCGCCAGGATGCGCGCCGTAATAGCCGGTGATCCATGTGGTCGGGCTATACGGTGAGAGCATCTGGTAGTACGAAGCGTATTGGCGGCCCGCCGTGAAGGTACCGTACGCCGGGTTGGTCAGGCCGACCCACGCCTGGCGGCCGAACATCGCGTTGGTGTATTGCTGGGCACCGGTTGCCGAATTGAAGCCGGACTCGAGCTGGAAGATCGCTTTCGTGTTGCCACCCAGGTCTTCCGCGCCCTTCAGTCCAAAGCGGCTGCCCGCAAATACACCCTGCGTCATCTTGACGGCCGATTTTCCTCCGCTAGTGGAGCCGAGCGACGTCTGATTATTCGTATAAGAAAAGCCGTTGTCGACGATACCGTATAACGTGACGCTGTTTTGCGCGAAAGCCGGCAGAGAAGCCGCGATCGCTGCTCCCAACAGCACAACGTCTACTCGTCTGATACTTTTATTCATGCTGCAGATCTCCAGATCACACGTGTCGTTGAAATTGTCTTAATCGGCATTGACGCTCGAGGTTCGCCAAACACTTTGTTCTATTGCCCTTGCGGCTGCAGCAGGCGCTTTACCGTCAAGGCCAGGGGGACGGTGAAGAAGATATGGGACATGAAGCCGCCGATGATCACAGCCGGGTCGTAGTAGTTCGGATGGTTATCGGAGGCGATCATGATCGCCACGTGCATCGCGATCCACGCGAAAACCGCGTAAAACAGCGCCACGAAAGTGGCTTCGTATCCGCGTCGGCGAAAGTAAGGCCAGATTGCCGCGAACAGAACGCCCCACGCCGACGCGAACACGAAGTGAATGCCCGTGCCGACGATATAAGCCCACACGCCGATTGATTCCTGCACCTGCTTGCCGAACACCAGTCCCGTCGCGTTGCGTGGAATGCCCGCCAACGGCATCAAGTGCTGCGCTCCCACCCAGATGAGCGCTTCGTAAATCCAGATGATCACGGCGCCGACCAATCCGCCGATCACGCCCGCGCGAATCATGGCCATGCGGTTCGGCCATTCCGTCATATTCGCCGTCTCACCCTTGTTGAGCCCACTTCCGCTCACGCTCAAATCGCAACTCATGTCTGCTCTCCTTCAATAACTTCTGGTAAGGGATGTCGTGCGCAAAGCAGCCAACACGCCGTTGCGTGGGCTCGCTGCTGCAAACGCGTTCAGGCGTCGGCCACGGGACTGGTGATAAAGCGCAGCGCGAGACGGTTCATGACGATCGCGGCAGCAGCGATCAACGCAGGCACAGCGAGCACCGCGAATACGGTTTCGAAACTGAATCCCAGCGACAGCAAAGCGCCACCCACGAGCGAGCCCAGAATGCCGCCGAGCCGGCCGAACCCAAGCATCCAGCTCACGCCGGTTGCGCGGGCACGTGTCGGATAACAACTCGGAGCAAGCGCGTTGAGACCGGTCTGCGCGCCGCTCATGAAAAAGCCGGCACAGGTGACGAGAACCGGCAGCAGGTTCGATTTGAGCGTGCCAATGCCCAGCGCGAAGATGAACACGCCGCCGAGCAGATACGCCGCACCGATCACCGCGTTGCGATCCATGCGGTCCATCGCGAAGCCGACGGCAACGGCGCCCACGGTGCCGCCCAACTGGAACATGCCGGTGATCGCGGCGGCACGCTCGACCGGCAAGCCGGCGTCCTTGATCAACGTGGGCAGCCAGCCAGTGAGCAGATAGATGATCAGCAGGCCCATGAAGTACGTGAGCCACAGCATCAGCGTGCTGAATGCGTAGCCGTCCGCGAACAGCATCCGCACCGGCGCCTTCGCTGCGACCACCGGTTCGGGCGCGGTGAAGCGCACTTCTTTCCCGAAGACATGTCCGCAAACGCGGCCGAGAGTTGCCGCGATGCGCTCGGTCGACATTTTGCGCACCAGCATCAAACGCGCGGACTCGGGCAGCAGCCACAACAGCAAGGGAACACTGAGGATCGGCAAGATACCGCCGAACATGAACACCGCGCGCCAGCCGAAGTGCGGAATCAGCGAAGCCGCCACGAATCCGCCTGCCCCCGAACCGAAGTTGAAGCCAGTGAACATGATCGTAAGCAACAGCGAGCGACTGCGCGACGGCACGTATTCGGAGAGCAGCGTGGTCGAGTTCGGCATCGCGGCGCCGAGGCCCAGGCCCGTCAAAAAGCGCAGCGCAACAAGTTCCACGGGTGAGTCGGCGAATGCGCAGGTCAGGCTGAAGAAACCGAAGCAGAGCACGGAGGCAATCAACACTTTCTTGCGCCCGATGCGATCAGAAATCGGCCCTGCTGCCAGCGCGCCAATTGCGAGGCCTACCATCGCGGCGCTCATCACGGGACCGAAGGCGGCCCGGCTGACATTCCAGTCATGCATGATGACGGGCGCGACAAAACCCATCACGGCCGTGTCCAGCCCGTCCATCATGACGATCAGAAAACATAGAACGAGGACCAACCATTGGTACGCCGACATCTTGCGTGCGTCGATAAACGCCTTGATGTCGACCGAGTCTGCAGATTTCATGCGTGTCTCCGGAGAAAACAGTTTCCCGCCCCGGCGTTCTGTCGAAGCCGGGGTCTTCTTGGTATTGAAATGAAAAGCCGCTAAAAAAAATGTGGCGCGGGGTCGAGTCGCCTTAGACGGCTTCCGGCACCCTGCGCGTTTTCAGAAATGCCTCGAGTGTTTCGCCTCGCATGCTGGCGTACATGCCGAGATTCGTGATCTTCACCACGCGTGCAAATTTTTCGAGGACGAAGAAACACACGCCATATCGAATCAGTCCGATCCAGTCCGTGTTGTCGACGAGCGCGCGCTCCTCCGCCGTCAGGCTGGCCGCGTCGTATGCAGCGGTCCGGTTCTCCAGCCACAGCGTGCGAGCCGGCGCTTCGCGCATCTGCCAGAAGAAACGGTTCAAGCGCATCGCTTTCATACTCTGGCGGATATCGAACGGATACGTGCCCGTCAATTCCTCGATACCGATCAGCTGCGGGTTCATTGCGTCACCTCCTCTTCGTAGAGGGTCACGGCCATTGCGGTGCTCGTCGCAAGGTAATAGCTGCGATGCAGTTCACGAACCTTCGGCCCTAGCGCGCCGCGCATCGCGAGCCACATGATCGTCTCCACGCTCTCCGCACCGCCCAGGCGCACATAGTCGACATGTTTCATCGAGGCGAGACGCTGCGGCTCATGCACGATCAGATCGAGGAACTCGATGTCCCAATCGGTGTTGTTAAAGCCGCTTCGCTCGCCGTGGACCTGGTGCGACAACCCGCCGGTGCCGACCACCACGACATCCAGATCCTGCTCGAACGACTCGATCGCCCGGCGCAGCGCCTGACCGAGACGGTAGCAGCGGTTCGCGGTGGGCAGCGGATATTGCAGCACGTTGACTTCCATCGGCACGAGCGACATCGGCCAGCCGCCGTCGTGCGGCAACATCGGCGAAAGCGGGGAATTGCATCCGTGATCGAGTGCACGGTCCTGAAAAATCGTCAGATCGAACTCGTCGTTGACGAGTTGCTCAGCAATGTGGATCGCCAGATCGGGATGACCGGCAATGTCCGGCAGCGGGCGCTTGCCCGCGCCCTCGTCCGCGAACTCGTGATTGGCCGACACGCCTAGCGCGAAGGTCGGATAGCAATCGAAGAAGAAGCTGTTCGCGTGGTCGTTGTAGAACATCACCATCACGTCCGGCTTGCGCTCCGCGAGCCAATCGGCCACCGGTTCGTAGCCTTTGAAGAGTGGTGCCCAAGCGGGATCATTCTGCTTGCCCTTGTCGTACGCCATGCCGATAGTGGGCACATGCGACGTGCCGATTCCGCCAATGATCCTTGCCATATCCTGTTGTCTTCCGTTGCTTCGTGCCGCGCGTAATCAAATACTAATCGGATGGGTCGCCGCTACCGGGTGGGAGCCCTTGCAACCATCCTGATGGTGCAACCATAAGGATCATGCAGGCTTGCCGAAAGTACGGGTAAACCACATTCGCACCGGTTAAATTGCTCGCAAGCGCCTCGAATGCCCGTCGCCGGCCGACGGTTAAACGCTGAAAGCCCTACCGGATATGGGGTTTGGGGGATCGTCGGCGAGTGTGCCGAGTCCCGGCCCACCCTCCTGACTATCCGCATGCGATAAACAAAACAGATGCCCGGGAAACGAAGTCGCAAGCCGTCTGGCAAGCGTGGTACGAGACTTGATGCGTCGCTATACTTGATGGCCTCGAACGAGTAGAGACCCATGAACGAGATCACCCAGCACACGATCGCGGACGCGTTGCACATCCGCCAGCCAGAGCGTCGCCATCCGTGAGTAGCAAAGAACTTCTCAACCTGGCGCAATTACGCGCATTTCGACTCGTTGCCGATATGGGCAGCGCAACGCGTGCGGCAGCGGCACTATTTCGCGCCCAGTCGGCGGTGACGCGGTCGGTGCAGGAACTGGAGTCGGCCCTCGGCGAGCCCCTCTTCGATCGCGGCCCCTCCGGCATGCTCCCGACGCCCGTTGGCCGCGCCGTGCTGCAGCGTTGCGAGCGGATCTTCGCCGAACTGGAGGAACTCGCGCAGTGGTGCTCGGCGCGGCAGGCACGCCGGCGGCCGGCAGCAGAAGGCGCGCTGCCGGCCTATCTGCTCAACACCCGGCGGCTTCAGCTATTCATTGCATTGGCGCGTCATCGGCATATGCCGAGCGCAGCGAAGACCTTTGGCATCAGTCAGCCGGCCGTGAGCACCGCGATCCGGGTGCTGGAAAGCGGCTCCGGTTTGAGCCTGTTCCATCGCAGCCCGCGCGGAATCCTGCTAACCACGGAGGGCGAAACGTTTCTGCTTCACGTGCGCCGCGCATTGAACGAATTGCGGCATGTGCCCGACGATATCGCCGCCTTGCACGGCAAGATTCAGGGTGCGGTGACGGTGGGCGCATTGCCGCTCGGACGCACGTTGCTCCTGCCCAAGGCGATTGCGCGGATGACCGCACAGCATCCGGGCGTGAGAGTCGTCACTGACGAAAGCGCCTATGAGGCGCTGGTCGCCGGCCTGCGCGCGGGCGATATCGACTTCATTCTCGGCGCGCTGCGCGATAACGACGCCAGCAGCGGTCTGAAGAACGAGCGCCTGATGTCGGAAGATATGGTCGTTCTGGTGCGCCGCGATCACGCGCTCACTCGCGCGCGCGATCTGACCATCATGGATTTGCGCGACGCGCAGTGGATCGTGCCGCGCAGCAATGCACCGGCTCGCGCACTGTTCGAAGCGCAATTCAAGCGAATGAAAGTGAAGCCGCCCATGCCCACGGTCGAGACAGCAGACCTTGCCGTGATTCGTGGGCTGCTGCTCGGCACGGACATGGTCGCGGCGTTGTCGGGCCAGCAACTGCACTACGAAGTTCAATCTGGTCAACTGGCGAGGCTCGACCTGCAGTTGCACAACACCCGGCGCGATATAGGACTGACCATGCGGGCAGCCGGCACGCCCTCACCTGCGGCGCGTGCGTTGATCGACGCGATCCGGCTGTCGGTTGTCGATGTCACGCGGACGATCGGCATCGCCGCAAGCCGGCTTTAACGCGGCAAAGCCACTGGAAACTGGAATTCAGAATTACAAAGATCGCCAGAATATGCTGCTGCTGCCTTGGTCGAACAGTGACGATCAAGACAACGGAAGCAATATGAAAAGCCAACCTTTTTTGCTAGCACTATTCGCGGTCGCCGCCGTCTGGACTGCCGATAGCCAGGCCGCGCAGCCTGATTACGCCTATTCGACGACAGTGCGTCTTTCCGACGGCAAAACGCTGAACTGTGCTGTGAACGAGCCCCTGAGCGCCGTGCGCGACACCGGTACCACGCTCACCCGACGTGAAACGACGGAAGCCGACGTATTGGCGACTCACCGATTGCGCCTGCTCAGCGGCCCCACGTCTGAGTATCCGTCACCGTACACTGCGCCGAACGTCACGTGCGAGGCCGCCGGTTGACCTCGAGTGGCATGACGGAGTTCGTGCGGCTCATTCGGTACGATGCGGAACATCGTTCGGGAAAGGATAGGGGGCGTGAGGTCCTGGCCATTCCGCCGCCGGTGGTCCGCTTAGCGCATCGCATCCGGCGAGACCTGCGAGAAAGCTGCATGTGAGTAAAGCGGCGCAAATGCACCGGACTGCTGCTCGACCGTTCATCGCACACCTCCTCGCATCTGCCGCATACGCTACTTCTTGGACCTCCAATCGGCGTGGCAGGTTGCACCTGGACCGGCTCGACCGTCATGGAGCTGGCCTGCGGCGAGCGGCGTCATGCGAAAACCGTGCAAGCTGGGTCCAGTTCTGTCCGCTGGATTGCGGGGGCGGACAGTTTGTCCGTTTCACGCAGCCTGAACACTGCCACCGCATCAACGAGCGCGCGCGTCTGATCTTCCAGCGACGCCGCAGCCGCTGCGGCTTGCTCGACTAGCGCGGCGTTCTGTTGAGTCGCATTGTCCATCTGCGTCATCGCGGTATTGATCTGATCAATACCGCGCGACTGCCCTTCAGAGGCTGCGCTGATCTCGCTGACGATGCCGGTCACGTTGCGGGCCGCCGTGACGATTTCGGCCATTGTCTCGCCGGCGCGAGTCGCCAGTTCGGCGCCGTTCCTTACCTTCGCAACCGAATCGCCGATCAGCTCCCTGATCTCCTTCGCAGCAGCAGCCGAACGTTGCGCGAGCGCGCGCACTTCGCCCGCGACCACCGCGAATCCGCGGCCCTCTTCGCCGGCACGTGCCGCTTCGACGGCCGCATTCAAGGCGAGTATGTTGGTCTGGAACGCGATGCCCTCGATCGCGCCGATGATATCGACGATCCGCTTTGAACTCGACGACATGTCCGCGATCAGATCGACAACCTGGCCCACAACGTCGCCGCCGCGTGCCGCGATCTCCGACGCGTTTTCCGCGAGCGCACTGGCCTGCCGTGCGTTGTCGGCATTTTGCCGGACCGTCGCCGTCAATTCTTCCATGCTCGATGCAGTCTGCTCGAGGGTCGCCGCCTGCTGCTCTGTACGCGTCGACAGGTCGGCATTGCCGCTCGCGATCTCGCCCACACCATGCGTGATCGCCGCCGTTCCCTCGCGCACCTGACTCACGGCAGCAACGAGCCCCGCCTGCATCCGGCCGAGTGCGGTCATCAAGCGGCCCATTTCGTTGACGCGCAGCGTTGCGATCTCACTCGCCAGATCACCCGCAGCAATGCGCTCGAAATGACGAATAGCGGCATCGATAGGCCGCACGATCGAATTCGTCAACGCGGATCGCGCGAAGAGGCCGAGGATCATTGCGGCGGACCCGATCGCGCCGAACAGCCAGAGCAGCATATGAAAATGCTGTTGCGCCGATGCAAAGCGTGCTTTTTGCTGCTCTGCCTGAAAATCCTCGAGCGCGCGCACGGCGTTCCGGTAGTCACCAAACAGCGTGTCGGGCGCCTGCCGTTGCGTCGTCCGGAACGACATGAAATCGTTCTGGTCGAGCGCCGCGATTTCAGGGGCAAGCGCCTGTTTCATCAATAGCTCGCGCTTCGCGCGCAGCGCATCGGTGAGCTTCCTTTCAGCCTCATTCGACGGCGGTTGCTCGGCATAGGCCGCCAGCTCGCGATTACTAGCCGTCTGCTCGGCATGCACTCGCGCGAGCACCGCATCGGTTGGCTTTCCCTGCGCGACGAGTTGTTCGTACGCACCGAGATCGACCCGCACTTGCAGAAGCGCTTCGCTGCTGGCGCCAAGGTGTCGCAGCGCAGCCGTCTCTTCGCTGTACATCCTGTCGAGCGCCGTGTTGGCCGTTTCCAGGCCCGCAATCGACGTTGCGATCACAAGCATCAACGCGGCCGTGTAGCCGGCAATCGTGATGGCCAGAGCGGTCCGGATAGTGATATTTCTGAACATGGCTGTCTTCCTCGACCCGGCGAACCAAAAAAAAGCGGCGGGCGGATAAGTCCGCCGCCGCTAGTAGGAGCACATCGATGAACGGTTCAGAGCGAATCTGATTCCTGGATCAGAAGCGCGTGCGAACGCCCGTGGTCAGTTCGAGCTGGTTGGTCGAGCCGAACGTGGATCCGACGGTGTAGCCGCCATGCAGCCTCATGTAGTCGCCGGCCAGATACACTTCAGTGCGCTTCGACAGGTGATAGAACGCCGACCAGTACAGCGTTTCCTTGTAACCGTTGTGAAGGCCTGACGTCGGGTCGAAAGCGCCGATGTTCGCGTTCGGGATATCGCCGTCCACGTTGTAAGCGGCGTTCTTCACGCGCATCTGCTGATAGCCGAGTTCGTAGTCGAACGGCCCCTTCGGCGACAGCTTGAGCGACGCAGTCCAGGCGTTGTCCTGACGCTGGCCGAGCGCGCCCTGATTGCCCAGGTAACGGAAGTAACCCGCATTGGCGCGCAGAATGCCGAACGTGTAGTTGCCGCCCACTGAGAACGTCTGGTTTGTAAAGCCGACGCGATTCACATGGCTATAGAAGCCCGACACGTCGAACGCGCCGCCGTTGTACCCGAGCGCTGCCTGGTAGTTGGAATTGGAACCGAAACTCGTTGAGTTGCCGAATGCGTAGCCGGCGCTGGCGAAAATACCATTGCTGAACAGTTTCTTCCATGCCACGCCATTGTTATAGCGTGTGCCGGTCGCGCTGGCCGCGTAGAAAATCATCTGCTTGAAGTTATTCGAATTGGTCCAGCCGCCCTCTTCCGTCGTCAGGCGCGCCGAGCCATACGGGTCGCCATAGATCGTCGATGCGTCGCGCGCGATCGTGTTCTGGAAACCTGCAGTGATCTTGCCGAACGTGTCGTTCTCGACGCCCACCCATGCGTCACGGTCGAAGATCTGGCCCGGATCTTCCATCTGGCCGTTGGCCACAACGAATTCGCTCTCAAGGCGGAAAATGATCTTCGTTCCACCACCGATGTCTTCCGCGCCCTTCAGGCCCCAGCGGCTGCCGCTGAACCACGGTTCGCCGTCGTTGCCCATACCAATGACATGATTGCCGTTCGCATCCGCGTGCGTCCGATAGGTCGGAAAGCTCAGGTCCATCAGGCCGTAAAGCTGGACGCTCGACTGTGCGTGCGCACCGGTTGCGGCAAAGGCGCCTGCCGTAACGGCCAAAGCCAGATACTTTTTCTTCAAGATCGTCTCCTCTGATTACAACGTTGAAATTTTCGTTCTCGCCGACTGCGGCGACTGCCGTCCAGAGATCCGGACAGCGACCCCACTGCCGATGAGCGCAATCCTAGTTTTCTCAACCCTTCACGCAGCTTTCCCGTATCAGCTGCACAACTAAGTGAATTCACCGATATACGTCGCAAAATCGGCGTTCGCTACGCGGCATCGATGCTGCACAGTGTGGTGCCGACCCTCTTCAGCGTCGCAGGCCGTTCGGAGAAATAAAGCGGCACGCCACCGGCGTCGAACTCGATCACCGGAGCGTCTTTGGAAACAACGTGATTCATCAGGTAAATCCGTGCAAGTCGCCGGCGCCGCGAAGGCGGCGCCGGCAGCACAACGATATCGCGCTGCAACAAACAGGCGACAGCGACCGGCAAGCGCCGGCTTATTTCGAACCGGTGAACTCGTTGGTGTAAGTTTTCGCCAGCTCGATATGCTTGCCTTTGACCGACGGGTTGAACGCCGACAGCACCTTCAGCACGGTTTCGGGACCGTCGGCCGGCATCTTGCCGTCCTTCGTAAACATGGGCAGCGACGCTTTCAACGCGCTCACGTAAAGCGGTTTGTCTTTCTGATAGTCGTCAGGCATCTTCGCTGCGATTTCTTCGGCGCTATGCGTGTGGATGAATTGCATCGTGCGAACGAACGCGTGCGCAAGCTTTGCTGCTTCCGCCTTGTGGGAATCGGCCCATGCCGCCTGGACATAGAGGCTCGACGCCGGGTAGGTGCCGCCCAACGCCGCCTTCGTGCCTTCGACCGTGCGCATGTCGACAAGCACCTTCGCGTCGCCGGACTTCTGCAATGCCGAGACGGTCGGCTCGGTCGTCATGCCTGCGTCGATGCGGCCTTGTTTGATCGCCGCGATGAAGCTGGCGTCAGCGCCCACCGGCAGCATCGTGTATTCCGTGGACTGGATGCCATGCTGTCCAGCGAGGTATTGCGTAAGGAAGCTGGTCGAAGAACCAAGGCCAGTCACGCCCAGCGTCTTGCCCTTCACGTCCGCCATCGATTTGACAGTTTCGGCCGCTTTGGTCGATACCATTTCGACTTCGCCCGGCACTTGCCCGAACACGACGATCGCCTTGACGTCCTTGCCCTTGGTTTGCAGATCGATCGTATGGTCGTAGAAACCGACGACGGCCTGAACGGCGCCGGCCAGCAGTTCGTTTTCAGCGTCAACGCCCGCTGGCTGCGACAGAAGCTCGACATCGAGCCCTTCATCTTTAAAATAGCCGAGCTGTTCGGTCAGGCGCGCCGGCAAATAGATCAACTTAGTGATGCCGCCGACCATGATCGTGATCTTCTCGCCGTCAGCGGCTGTCGCGTGCTGCGACGCAAGACTGAACAGCAGGCCGGAAGCAACGGCGATATGGCGCAGCGTGCGAAAGCTAGGGGTCATCGATAGTCTCCGTTAT
Source organism: Burkholderia sp. OK233 (assembly GCF_900230185.1). Classification (GTDB taxonomy): domain Bacteria; phylum Pseudomonadota; class Gammaproteobacteria; order Burkholderiales; family Burkholderiaceae; genus Paraburkholderia. Next base: position 3,245,327 of record NZ_OCSR01000002.1, on the reverse strand, counting down.
TGTCCGGTGCGGCGGAATGCCGCCCGTCTGCATCGATGAGGCGATTCTAGGGGGCCGAATCCTTCTCTCGGCTTACACGGAGACCGGGGATCCGTACGGGATTTCCATGAGAGACGAGCAAAAAAAAGCCAAGGCGGTGAAGCCCTGGCTTGGAGAATTCTGTTGGTCGAGAGGTCCAGCAGAATCCAAGGGCGCCTACTGCGCCTTGGAACGCAGCAGCCCCCGGGTACGGCAACAACAGCCTGGCGAGCGCAGAAGCTCAATGCCGGGCTTTGCTCCAGTGCGGCCAGTAGTGGCGGTGATCCAGATGTCTAAGGCGCTTTCGACGCATCTGCTCCCGGTAATAATGAGCGGCGACGAACACGGGCGCCATCGCCAGCACGAACGAACCCATAACGATTCCCACTGCTTCACTCATCGCGACCTCCATTGCAGAACCAGCGAACTATCGGAGTCACTTCAGTCCACGAACTGGATGCTGGAATTCATGATCCCAGCATCCTTAAGCAATCCTTCATATATGCCGAAGATCTCACCACGGGCATTGCTGCCCGCGTCAGTTCTATCGCTTCGCGCCCGCGGCTACGGGAGGCTTCTCAGCGTTGCTTTGCACGGCCTTTGACGCCGTGGCTGTGACTACATCAAGATTGCTCCCGGCAAACTGCACGGCCTGTTGCCCCGTTTTCTGCAGCGTTTCGTACAGGGTCGTGGTGGCGGCAATCGCGGATTTCCACGCGGCGATCGCTGCTTCGGAGCCGGTGGGAGCATGCTTCGCCGCTTCTTCGACGAGTGCCTGCACGCGATCGTTATACCGCTCATAGTACGTCTGTGCGAGTTGCGTAACTTCAGCCTGAGTGGTCGACGCGATCTCGAACACTTGCTTGCCGTATGACAGCGATTTTTCCGCGAAGGGTCCACTGAAACCGGCTTGCAGCGCGAACCATTGCGGCGGCTCCGTCGTGCCGGACACCTTCGCCATGTTTTCCTGCGTCTCGGCCAGCGTGGCCTTGACGGCCTGCACGTTTAGCGCGACCAGTTTTTCGAAGCCTTCAAAGATCTTTCCGGCCACCCCGAAGAACGCGTCGACGTTGGCCTTCTGCGCAGCAACCTGCTCGGGACTCAATAGAGTCATTGTGAATTCCTCAAAATTCGGTCCGGCGTGCGAAGCCCCGATCGGACGGGTGTGCCGCGGCGGATCGTGATGGTGAATAAATCGATGTGGGTGCCGCAGATGCCTAGCGCATCCGGGCAACCGCCTTGAGAATGGAATCGCCTTCGCTTGTGATCTGGGGACGTGAACGTCCTGACGCGAGGTTTTCCAGGGATATGAGTTGTCGCTCGAGCAGAGCCTCGAGCTCGGCGCGGCCCAGTTCGATCTGATCCGGCGCGTTCTTGATGAGCATTAAGGTAGCGAATTCATGGGGACTCAGCATATCGTCTCCTCGATTTAGTCTATCTGCGCGGGAAGCATTAATTACCCCCTCCAGCATGAATGCCCGGCAAATATTCCTGCCGTCTCCACAAAGCGATCGTTCGAGAAATCGCATCTGGGAGACGCCATCATAACCGCTCAATTTTCAAATGCAATATGCGGGATGCACTTTATCAAAGCGGCTGTTTCGTCTGTTGAATACTTCCGCATCGCATGGCCGCGTATTTCTCCCCCGCCAACACCGCTGCGGCCTCCGTGGATGCTGGCCGGGCATGGCCAATGGGTTGATCCGGTCAACGCGCCCATGTTTGAATCGATGGCTTAATTAACACGATCGTTTCATTTTTTATTTAATCGAGTCTATTTATATTTGAATATTATATTTATAGACCGGCAATTTATCGCGGAGACCACCCATACCTCGACATTGCGAAATATTTATTACAACGCGCATCAATTTTAAAAATAGCCAGAATTTCAATCAGCACAGAGGCCTCTGACTTATTTATCGGGCTGAACTCCACAACCCGCAATACCGCTAGCCGCGCTGAAACCAGCGGAGGCGATTCGCCTGAAGTCCGCTCATGTTCATACCTGCCACACTGCCGAAGGAATGCCGACTGCTCCGTCGAATAGCCACCTCGCCGTGCGCAACAGCGCGGCGCTCAGCACTTCAGGCTGGCCAGGGCTTCCGCCGAGAACGAGTTCCACCGTGAACTCGCCTGTCGGGTGCTCAACCGATACGCGTTTTCGCGCGCCGTCAGCGTCCACATCGGCCAGGCCGTCGCAGACCGTACCCGGCAGGACCGCAGCCGTGGCCACGCTCACCGCGCCGAGTACACCGATCGACGCGTGGCAGCGATGCGGAATAAAGCTGCGCGTACTGATCGTGCCGCCCTGGCGAGGCTCCGCCACCAGACACATCTTCGGGACCGTGCGCGCGCTCACGTCGCCGAGATTCATCATCGGTCCCACGGCGAGCCGGATCCTTTCGATGCGCGCTTTCAGTTCTTCATCCGCGTCGAGTTGCTCGCGCGTTTCGTAGCCGGTGCGATCCAGATCGCGCGCCCGCATCAGCACGAGGGGCATGCCGTTGTCGATGCACGTCACGTCGATACCGTCGACCGCATCCTTGAGATGCCCCGTAGGCAGCAGCGTACCGCAGGTGGAACCCGCCGTGTCCCTGAACTCGAGCGGAATCGGCGCTGCGACGCCTGGCACGCCGTCAATGCGGGCATCGCCTTCGTAAGTGACCTGACGCCCCGGTGTACGCACCGTCGCCACCGCGATCTGCCCGGTGTTGAGCATGTGAATCGCGACCCGTGTGCTGCCATCGCGTGCATCCACGAGACCGCGTTCGATCGCAAACGGGCCGACGCCCGCGAGAATGTTCCCGCAGTTCTGTCCGAGGTCGACGCGTGCCTCGTTCACGACGACTTGTGCAAACAGATAGTCGACGTCGGCATCCTCGCGCGTGGCGGGCGAGATGATCGCCACCTTGCTCGTCAACGGATCCGCACCGCCGATACCGTCGATCTGACGCGGATCGGGCGAGCCCATCAAGGCAAGCAGAACACGATCCCGAAGAGCGGGATCGGCCGGCAAATCCGACGCCATGAAAAATGCGCCTTTCGACGTGCCGCCGCGCATCATCATGCACGGAATACGCGTTTGTGCGCGACTGGGCATGACCTCGCCTCTCCGTCAAATATCTTCGGCCGAGGCGACGTAGCGCAGGCCTTTCTGAACGAGCTTCTCGCGCATCGCGTAGTAGTCGAGTCCCAGCGTGCCGCCGACCAGCACAGCACGCGTCTTCTCTTCTTTCGCCATGCGTGCTTGCGACGCCTGCGCGACACTCGCGACGGTATCGAGCGGCACGACGACCACGCCGTCATCGTCCGCAACGATGACATCGCCAGGATTCACGATCTGCTGCGCGCATACCACCGGAATGTTCACCGAACCAAGTGTTTCCTTGACCGTGCCTTGGGCCGACACGGCCTTCGACCAGACCGGAAATTTCATTTCCCTGAGCGAGGCGACGTCGCGACATCCCGCGTCGATGATCAATCCGCGCACGCCGCGCGCCGCGAGCGAGGTCGCGAGCAGGTCGCCGAAATAGCCGTCCTCGCAGGGCGAAGTCGGTGCCACCACGAGAACGTCACCCTCGCGGCATTGCTCGACGGCGACATGCAGCATCCAGTTGTCAGACGGCGGCACCAGCACCGTCACCGCCGAACCCGCGATGGCCGGTCCCGAGTAGATCGGCCGCATGTACGACGCAAGCAGGCCGAGACGGCTCTGCGCCTCGTGAACGGTAGCGGCGCCCGCATGCTGCAGCACGGCCACGTCGCGCGGATCGGCGCGGCGGATAGTCGTCACCACGACGCCTCGCTTCATGCCAGATCTCCCGTGACAGCCGGTGTGATGCGTTGATAACCTTCCGCGTATTGAATATCGCGCGTGGCGGTGATGCCGATATTGCGCTTGGCCTGTACGCCACGTTGCAGGGCGACGCGCGTGTAGTACTCCCACAGGTGCTCCTGGCCCGCCATGCACTCGATCGCACGGCGCTTGGTGTCCCAGACCTCGGTGATATCGAGGAACGTATTGGGCATCCATTCGCATTGTTCGGTTTGATGCGGTTCGAACGCGTAGACGGGCGGCGCACCGACCACCTTCTGCCCGGGATTGTGACCTTCGGCCTGGGCGATGATCCGCGCTTCCTGCGCCACGTGCATGGCGAGCGGGTGATCGAAGTTGTACGGGTCTTTCAGCGAATGGCTCAATACGAACGCCGGCTGCAGTTCACGGTACACATCGACGAGGCGCATCAGGGCCTCGTCCGGCACGCGCAATGGGTAATCGCCGAGGTCGAAAAATTCAACTTCCGCACCGAGGATGTCCGCGGCCCGCCCGGCCTCCTCCCTGCGCGCCGCCTTGACCTTCCCGATCGTCATTTCGCCCTTGCGCCAGAGTTTGGCCGACTCTCCGCGCTCGCCGAAAGAAAGACACACGACCTTCGTACGGTATCCGTTTTTTTTGTGCAGAGCGATTGCGCCACCTGCCCGCCATACGAAATCGGCGCTATGCGCGCTCACCACCAACATCGCCTTGCCTGCCATTTCCAACCCGCCCGTATTCAATATGTGATGGGTACTATTGTAGGATTCGAAGGTGGCCAGGAAGCACCTAAAGGAGCGTGCAATGCCATCTAATCTGTTTATCGGAGTGAGTCAGATCAGCGCGGGACCGGCTTGGAGCCTTAAGCAGCGCGCTGTTCAGCGATGTGCTTGAATACGTCGACGGACGCGTAGCGGCAGCGCATAAGCGGCACGGCACGACGCGACTGCAACTCCGTCGTCCCGCGCTCAAATCAGAACAGGTGATGTATTCCGCTCAGAAACACCGTCTGCCTTCCACCTGACGCCGCGCCGATCCCGAGCGTATTCGCCACCGCGCCACCACCCGCGGTCTCGAACATCAGGTCCGCATAGAGTTGAGTCGCTTTCGACAGCGAATACACGTTCGCCACGGTGAATTGAGTCCAGCGACGCCCGGCAAGCGTCGCGATCCACGCCCCCGCCGCAATCTCCTCCGCAGGCGTCAAGCGCACATTGACGCCGCCGTCGACGGTGCGAAGTCGTTCAGCTGCCTTTATCAACGCTCCGACCTGACCACGACCGTCGCGATGAGCATGTTCCTGCAGTTCCTCGGCCATGCGATCGAGGCGACCGAGAGCCAGTTCCACGCTTCAGCGCAATCGGGCCGCAAGCGTGGGCAGCGGGTCAAGTGAGGAATCCGGAGGAGTTCAGAGTTCAGTAGCGCGCTCAACGGCAAACCGCTCCACACACGCCTGCCTCACTCTCTCGACCGTCATGGCCCAGTCTTCACCCGCCGCCCGGCGGAACAGCCGCAGCGTGTGCGGATACCACGGCGAATCGCTGCGCTCGTGCATCCAGCGCCAGTCGATGTCTTTCTCCGGCAGCATCACCCAGCATGGTTTGCCCAGCGACGCGGCCAGATGCGCCATCGACGTGTCCACGCAGATCACCAGATCGAGTTGTTCGATGATCGCTGCGCTGTCCGCGAAATCGTTCACCGCCGAGCCGAGCTCGAGCAGCGGCTGACCGGCCGGCGGGTTTTGCGCCTCGTCTTCAGCCTGGCCTTTTTGCAGACTCACAAAGCTCAGGCCCGGCACGCTCCAGAGCGGTGCGAGCGTGGCCAGCGTGGGGATCGACCGGTTTGCATCGTTATGGTGTTTCGCATTGCCTTTCCACACCAACCCGACCTTGCGGCCTGGCGGCAGGGTCTCGAGCATCGGCCGCCACTTTTCGACGAGCGACGGCTCGGCCGCGAGACGGACCGGGCGCGGAATCGTCTCCACCGCCGTACGCAAGTGCAGCGGCGCGCTCAACAGGCTCGTCCAGCAGTCGTATGTCGATGCAGCTACGCGGGCCAACGCCGTATCGTGATCGAGCACGGCATCGACGCCGTCCACCGTAGCCATCAGCCGGTGCAAGGCAGGCACGCACGCAAAGGCGATATGCGCGGCCCCTTGCGCCTTGAGCAAGGCGAAATAGCGGCTGAATTGAACCATATCGCCGAGCCCGTCTTCCTGCCAGACCAGCAAGGACTTGCCGGCGAGCGTGTCGCCTTGCCACTGCGGACAGCTCAACATGGCGCGCGTCTTGTGATGCACGAAACCCGGCTGTTCGTAGCGGCACTCGTACAATCGCCAGCCGTCTTCGAAGCGGCCCATGCCGAGCACCAGCACAGCCAGACCGAACCTGGCGTCGCCGTAATCGGGGCGTAAAGCGAGCGCCCGCAGGTAAGCGGCTTCGGCTTCCGGCAGCCGCTTGAGTTGCGCCAGCGCGGCCCCGACGTTGTAGTGAGCCTCGGCCAGATCCGGACGAAGCGTGAGCGCTTGTGCGAAGGCCTCGACAGCCTCCGGCAAACGGTCGAGCTGACGAAGCACGCAGCCCAGGTTGTTGTGCGCGTGAACGATATCCGGCCGGCAGCGGATCGCTTCCCGGTAAGCCATTTCGGCCTCGGGCAGACGCTCCAGGCTGGTTAGCGCGAGGCCGAGGTTGTAGTGCGCCTCGGCATAGTCCGGGCGATGCGCGATTGCCGCCCGGTACGCCGCTTCAGCCTCGGCCAGACGCTTGAGATCCGCCAGCACCGCACCGAGGTTGAGGTGCGCCTCCGCGTAATCCGGACGAATCGCCAGCGCGAGCCGGCAAGCCAGCTCGGCCTCGGGCAGACGGTACGTCGCCTTCAGCACACCGCCGAGGTTATTGAGCGCTTCGGGATACTGGGGCTTGATGGTCAGCGCCTGCCGGTACGCGTCGTCCGCCTCGGCAACGCGGCCGAGTTCCATCAGCACGTTGCCCAGGTTGTTGTGCGCCTCGGCGTGTTCCGGCAGCCCGATCAGCGCCTCGCGATAGGCCACTTCCGCCTCATGCAGGCGGCGCAGTTCGTGCAATACGATAGCCCGGTTGTAGTGCGCCTCTGTGTAGTCGGGGCGGATCGCAACTGCCTGACGATACGACGCCTCCGCCTCGTCCCTGTACCCCATCCCGTAGAGCACGGTGCCGAGATTGTTGTGCGCGTCGGCCTGGCCGGGACGCAGCGCGACCAGTTGCCGATAGACCGCCTTGGCCGCCGACAGGCGGCCGTGCGATTTGAGCAGCATGCCGAGACTGCTGTAAACCTCGGCATAGTCGGGTTTGGCGCGCAGACACTGGCGCCAGTAGGTTTCGGCGTCAGACAGATTGCCCATGCCGTACCAGCAGGCGCCCGCAATATTCAACGCGTCGGCCCGCGCGTCTTCCGCCACCTCGTCGTGCGGTTCGAGGATCGGCTCCACCAACGACCAGGCATCGGCGAATTGCCCGCTTTTGCAGAGCAATGCCGCCTGCTGATTGATGTCGGTTATCGAGGATGCGCGAGTCTGCGTGGCAGTCATGAGTCGTGGTAACGGGTGGCGGCGGTCGGGCCGGGTCAATCGTGTTTTGCGCGCCCTGTCCGGCGTTTCGCGTATCTGCGCGTCCGCGCAGGGCGTCGAAGCGCCGACAGGGAAAGCCGAACATTTACCATGCAGCTTAAGGGAAACGGTCACGCTGTAACGCCCCGAAATGAGCCGGTTTCGGCCTTCTAATCCGACGCTATAGACGGAATCACAGGAGAAAAGACCGCGCGGCAGTGCTAGAATCGCCCGCGTCTTTACGTTCACCACCATGATTCCACGCTCCCATAACCGCATGACCGCATGGCTTGGCCTGATCGCCATGTGGCTTGTCGTGTTTGCGCCGGTCGTGAGTCAGATGCTGGTATCGAACCGCGCGAACGAGCCCTTCGCGGCGCTCTGTTCGGCGCTACAGCCGGCCAATCAGAGCCTGGTGAGCCAATCCACGCAGGCCAACCCGGCGCCCGTCCACCTCAGCCACGACGACGCCTTCGGCGCATGCGGCTATTGCCATCTGCTCCAGCATCACGTCGCCATGCCGAGCGTCGCGGCCGTCGAACCGCCGGCCGCGCTCGCGCTTGCCGGCACTGTGCCGCCCGCCCTCTCCACCCGCTTCACGCCGCTCGGCGCGTTCCCGTCCGGACGCCCAAGAGGCCCGCCCGCCGTTTCCTGATCGCTGTTGTTCCTGATCGCGCATCTTGTCGCACTCGTTGAGGGGGCGCGCGATCGCCTGTTCAATGCATCAAGGAAACGTTCATGCTCAACTTCGCTCTGCGAAGGCTGCCCTTTTGCGCCCGGCGCGGCGCTCGGCGCATTCCATCCGGCCGGCGGCCGCTGTCGTATCTCCCTGCGTATTTCCCTGCGTATTTTTCTGCGTTAGTTCCGGCGTTCGCACCGGCACTTATCGCCTCCCCGGCTCACGCGGATAGCGCGTCCGCCGACGCCACGCTGCCTGCTGTTAGCGTCACCGCCAATGCCAATGCCGTCGCCACCCCGCGTACCGTCGACCCGAACCTGCCGGCCTCGGTCGAGACCGTGACGCACGAACAGTTCGACAACTGGAACGTCGTCAATACCGAAGACGTGTTGAAGTACATGCCGAACCTTGCGGTGCGCAAGCGCTTTATCGGCGATCTGAACTCGATCATCGCCGTGCGCGGCACCAGCAATACGCAGAGCGCACGCGGTCTCGTCTACGCGGACGGCCTGCTGCTCAGCAATCTGCTCGGCAACAGTTATTCGTTTCCGCCGCGCTGGTCGATGGTGTTTCCCGACGAGATCCAGCAAGTCGACGTGATCTACGGACCGTTTTCCGCGCTCTATCCGGGCAACTCGCTAGGCGCCACGGTACTCATCAGCACCCGCATGCCGAAGAAGTTCGAAGCGGACGCGGATGTTAAAGCCTTCACCCAGCACTTCAGCCTGTTCGGTGTGAATCAGAATTTCAACGGCAGCGAGGCTAGCGCGTCGATCGGCGACCGGATCGGAAAGTTCTCGTATTTTCTGGGCGTGAATCACTTGGAAAACACGAGCCAGCCGCTGCAATTCGCCACGCTGGCCAAGTCGGGCACGCCCGCGAAAGCCGGTGACACGCCGGTGACCGGCGCGACCTTCTACAACAACCAGACCAATACGCCGACCGCGGTGCTCGGTGTGAACGGTGAAGGGATCGAACACACGGTGCAGGACCAGTTCAAGCTGAAGATGCAGTACGACTTCACGCCGACACTGCAGGCCGCCTTCACGCTCGGCTACTGGCACCAGACCTATAACAGCGCGACGTCGAGTTTTCTGCGCGATGCGAACGGCAACCCGGTCTACAGCGGCAAGGTCGCGGTAGGCGGCTACGAGTACACGATTCCGGCTGCCGCTCTCGCGCCGAGTCTCGGCCACAGCGAGAACTGGCTATACGGGCTCACGCTGAAGACCCGCAACGCCACCGGCTGGAACGGCGAAGCGATCGCTTCGTACTACGACGTAGGCAACAGCGTGGCGCGGACCGCGAATTCGGGTGCGCCGGGCAACGGCCCCGGCACGGTGATCTTTGGCGACGGCACCGGCTGGAAAACGCTCGATCTGCGCACCACCTACACACCGGTCACGCCGCAAGCGGGCCTGACGAGTCACGCGCTGAGCTTCGGCTATCACTACGACAACTATTTCCTCGACAACGAGAGCTACAACACGCTGAACTGGCGCGACGGCGCGGCGACGTCGTTTGCCAATGCATTCAAGGGCAAGACGCAGACTCAGGCGCTGTACGCACAGGATGCATGGCACTTTCTGCCGCGCTGGAAGCTGGTCTACGGCGTACGGTACGAAGACTGGCAAGCCTATGGCGGCTCGCAGGCACTGCCCGGCAAGGCCTTCCCGTACAGCGACGCGAACCAGCATCATTTTTCGCCGAAAGCCTCGTTGTCGTTCGATGTCACCGACGATCTGAGCTTGCGCGCTTCCATCGGCCGCGCCTATCGATTTCCGACGGTGGGCGAGATGTTCCAGGGGCAAATCAACGGCTCGTCGATCATCAACAACAATCCGAACCTGAAGCCCGAAGACGATCTCTCGAAAGAGTTGACCGCTGAATGGGCGCACTGGAATGGCGTGTTCCGCTTCTCGCTGTTTCAGGACGACGTGAAGAACACGATCTTCAGTCAGACCGATACGACCGTGATTCCGAACGTGACGAATTTCCAGAACATCGGCAAGGTGCGTTCGCGTGGCGTCGAAACGAGCTACTCGGGACAGGATGTATTCGTACGCGGTCTCGATCTGCTGGCGAGTGTGGCGTACACGCAGTCGAAGATCATTGCGAATGCGCAGAACCCGGCGACCGTCGGCAAGTACTTCTATCGGATTCCGCTGTGGCGCGTAAATCTCGCCGCGACGTATCACATCGACGAACGCGCGGCGCTCACGCTCGCCGCACGCTACTCCGGCCGCCAATACAACACGCTCACCAATACCGACACGAACCCCGATGTATTCGGCGGCACCAGCTCGTACACGGTGGCGGACGCGAAGTTCACGTTCAAGCCGACCAAGTTAAGTGAAGTGGGCATCGGCGTCGATAACCTGTTCGACGCGCGCTATTTCGTCTACCACCCGTATCCGGGCCGCACGTTTTACGTCGAAGCGAAGTTGCGTATGTGAACACGCGATTGGCATGCGCCGGTTTGTGCTCGCCCGGTGCACTCGCGAATTGCCAACCAGCGCATGTATCGCTGCGCAAACCGATCGACCCATTTTTTGCTTCAGGAGGATTGAATGTCCACCACCACCGCCCAACGCGCGACCTCGGCAACTGGCGCCGCGAACGCCGGCTACCGGACGCTCTGGCGCTGGCACTTTTACGCGGGCCTCTTTGTGATGCCGTTTCTGGTGGTGCTTGCGATCACCGGCACGCTGTATTGCTTCCAGCCGCAAATCGAGCCACTGCTTTACCCACAACGCCTGATCGTCGAACCGCAAGCCACGCCCAGGCTGACTGAAGACGCATTGCTTGCCAAAGCCCGCGCGGCAATGCCGGCCGATGCGCGGGCGGTGACGGCGCCCATCGCGAGTGCTCCGGACCGCAGCACCGAGTTCACCTTTCGCCTCGCCGACGGCGAGAAGCAGAGCGTCTATCTGAACCCATACAGCGGCGAAGTATTGGGCACGCTGAGCGTCGAGCGCCGCTTCATGCAGGTGGATCGCATGCTTCACCGCAAACTGCTGCTCGGCAAACCAGGCGAATTGCTGATGGAGTTGGCCGCGTGCTGGACGCTGGTGATGATCGGCACCGGCATCGCGCTCTGGTGGCCGCGCGAGAAGACCACCGCACGCGCGGCGTTGGTGCCTCGTTTTTCACTGCAAGGACGCGCGCTTTGGAAGAATCTTCACGCCGTGATGGGTATCTGGCTCGCGCTCGGTGCGCTCATCTTCGTGCTGAGCGGTCTGCCGTGGACAGGCTCGTGGGGTAAGCAGTTCAAGGCGCTCGCGACCGCCGCCAATCTTGGCGCGCCGCCGGGTTCGTGGGGCGGCTTGCCGTTGCGTTCTGCGCTGTCAGGCGTGCGCGCTGATCAGCATGCGGGTACTGCAGACACTGGCGCCGAAACGCAATCGGCCCACGACGGACACGGCGCGCACCAGGCGAACATGGACTCGATGCCGGGCATGGTGATGGACGATCTGCCGTTGCCGCTCACGCCATGGGCCGTCGGCAACACGCCGGTGCCGCAATCCGCCCACGCACACGCGGTGCAAGCGCTGCCGCTCGGACGCATCGTCGCCCTCGTCGCATCGCTCGGTGTCCAGAGCGGTTACGACATCGTGTTACCCACCTCCACTACGGGCGTCTACACCGTCTCGTACTTTCCCGCCGACCCGAAAGACGAGCGCACGCTGTACATCGACCAATACAGCGGCACGGTGCTGAAAGACATCCGTTACGGCGACTACGGCGCGGTGTCGAAGGCCGTGTCGTACGGCACGTCGTTGCATATGGGTCGCTATTTCGGTATCGCCAATCAGATCCTCTGCGCCGCAATTTCGCTTGGGCTCGCGACAATGGCCGTGACCGGCTGCGTGATGTGGTGGAAACGTCGGCCGCAGCGCTCGTTCGGCGCACCCTCGCGCGAGCGCGCCGCGCCGCCGATGCGTGGCTGGAAAACCGGTCTCGTTCTGCTCGGCATCGTCTTTCCATTGATGGGCGCCACGCTGCTCGCGGTGTGGCTCGCCGACCGCACGATTTTTGGCCGCGCGACGCGGCAACCTGCTTAACGCTTCATTCCCGCTGACAAAACCAAGGAGCACATCATGAAGACACCGCGCAAACTTCTACTCGCCGTCTTGCTGTGCGGTTCATCCGTTCAGACCTTCGCAGGTGCCACGGCAACCGCAAGCGTATCGGACTGCTGGATTCGCGCGTTGCCGGGCGACCTGCCATCGGGTGGCTATTTCAAGGCCAGTAATACGGGTGATCAACCGGTCAATCTCGTCGGCATCAGCACTGCTGCTTTCGGCATGGCCATGCTGCATCAGACGCAAAGTCAGGGCAGCACGTCTTCGATGACGATGGTCGATCAGGTAGCGGTGCCCGCGCACGGCTCGCTCGTCTTTGCACCGGGCAACTATCACGTGATGCTGGAGCATCCGAAACAGCCGCTCAAGATCGGCACGACGATCCCGCTGACGTTCTCGTTCAGCGACGGCGAGAAAGTCACCGCCTCCTGTGCCGTGAAAAGCGCGAGTACGATGAGCCAGTAACATGCCGGATAATTAATGCGGCAGGCTTAAAATCGGCTTACACATGGCCCCGGCGGGCCCCGGCGCTGCGAATCAGGCGCACCGCCTCGGCCCCGAAGCAGCCCATAGCGAAGCGACAGTTGAAATGGCGCGGCGAGCGATCCACCGCCACTTACTCAGGAGAAGCGATTTGAACTCGAAACTTAGCCGGCCGGCATTGATCGCCGCGGCCCTCGCAGGACTCGCGGCCACCGGCATCAGCGCCGCGCATGCCGACGAGAAGGTTCAGTGCTTTGGCATCGCCAAGGCCGGTCAGAACGACTGCGCGAGCAAGACCGGTGTACACGGCTGCGCCGGTGAGGCCAAGGTCGACCACGACAAAGGCGACTTCAAGACCGTGCCGAAAGGAACCTGCCAGAAGATGGGCGGCAAGATCGACGAACAGCATTCCTGATGCCAATGCGGCGATCCTGTGCCAGTCGAGGCCCATGATGCATCCCCTCGCCCCTTCTGCCTGCGCGCCGCCCGGCATCGGTATCGGGTTGCGCCATGCCCATTACCGCGACTTCCTCAGTGCAACGCCGGCGGTCGACTGGGTCGAGGTCCACAGTGAAAACTATTTCGGCGACGGCGGCTTTGACCTGCACGTGCTCGACACCGTGCGACGCAACCTGCCCGTCAGTTTGCACGGGGTCGGTCTCGGCCTTGGCTCGGCGAAGCCACTCGACTCAGCACACGTGACGAAGCTCAAACGTCTGATCGAGCGGATCGAGCCGACTGTCGTCTCCGAACATCTTTGCTGGGGTGCGACATCGGCCGGCCATCTGAACGATCTTTTGCCGATGCCCCTGACTGAGGCGGCGCTCGCGCTGCTCGCTTCGCGTGTCAGCGAATTACAGGACGCGCTCGGCCGGCCGGTTCTACTGGAAAACGTCTCCACCTACGTTCGATTCCGCGACGATCAGTACAGCGAGACGGCTTTCCTTGCCGAACTCGCGTTACGCACGGGTTGCGGCGTATTGCTCGACGTGAACAACCTGTACGTGAACCAATGCAATCATGGAGAGGACGCCATCGCCGCCATGAACGCGCTGCCGATTGGCACGATCGGCGAGATTCATCTCGCGGGTCATCGCGTGACGGACATCGCCGTCATCGACGATCACGGCTCGCTTGTCGCCAACGAAGTCTGGGCGCTGTATGAATACGCACTGCAGCGGTTCGGCACGATACCGTCGCTGATCGAGTGGGATACCGATATACCGGCGTTAAGCGTCATACTCCATGAAGCCAGCCGCGCCCGTGATATCCAGAAAGCCGTTCACGCCAGGCGATCGGCCCTCACACCTTCGACTCAACACGACGCCGGCGATGCGCACGCCGCTTGAGTCACTGCAACGCATGTTTGCCGAATCGCTGGAGGGCGAACAGCGATCTGTGCTTTCGCAACTGCAATGCACGGCGCGCGGACTCGATCACGCGCAAGGTCGCGCTGAGAGCCCTGCATGCATCGCTAAACAAACACCCTGCTTCAGCGGCCATGGCAATGACGCCGGCAACGAGCTCGCGGACAATCTGCGCCAGCGCGTCGACCTCTATCGGAGCAGCATTCGCGCCAACCGGCGGACTGCACTCGCCAGCGCCTATCCCGTCGTGCTGGCGCTGGTCGGCAGCGCCTACTTCGATGCGCTGACAATGGCTTACGGAGAAGCCCATCCGTCACAGAGCGGCGACCTCAATCGCTTCGGCGCAGCGCTACCGGCTTTCATCGAAACCTACGAACAGGCCCCCCATTTCCGCTATTTCGCCGACCTCGCGCGTCTCGAATGGTCGCTGCATCTGGCCTACTTTGCCGCCGACGCCAACGTGCTTACGCAAGCGGAATGGGCCGCCATCCGCCCCGAAGATCTGCTCGAAGCGAAACTGGCCGTGCATCCCGCCTGCGCACTCATCTCTTCACCCTATGCGATAGCCGGGATCTGGACTGCGCACCAGCCGGGTGGCTCTTTTCCGGCAGATCTCGAGTCACTGACCTATGCACTGGTTGTGCGACCACAATGGCGGCCGCAGATAGTCGTTCAATGCGCCGCGGCGCATGCGGCTTTCGATGCGTTGCAACGCGGAGCGACGCTCAATGCAGCGCTCGACTCGGCATTTGCAATCGATGCCGAATTCAATTTCACATCGCAATGGCGCACGTGGATTGCGGACTCGGCGATTACCGGCCTCCAGCCCGGTACGCAGATCGCCCAGCCGACGCTAGCGCCAGCGCCCTAGCGACCTGCCGGACCTGTCCATTCAGGAGAATTTCGACTGAACCGTTGCCCGATCTGCTCGTTTACGTTAAATTATGCTCGATTATGATCGTTTTGCAATCGAGCAAGGTGAAGTCATGCAACGAACGCGGCAGGATGCAGTGGACGGGCTTCTGCCCGAGGAACGGGAGCGGCTGATTCTGGAACGGCTGCGGGCACAGGGCCGCGTATTGGCATCCGAACTCGCTGCCGAACTCCAGACATCCGAACATACGGTCCGCCGACACTTGCGCGAGCTGGCCGATCAGGGTCATTGCAAGCGCGTGTACGGCGGCGCCCTGCTGATCTCGCCTGCCGGTGTAGACGCCTCGGTCCGCATGCACGAAGCCGTGGATCGCAAGGCCTGTCTCGCCGTCGTCGCTGCGTCCATCGTCCGGCCCAAACAAATCATTCTGCTGGACACCGGGTCGACCAACGTCGCGATTGCCGCGGCGCTCCCGGACAACGCGGATCTAACCGTCGTGACGAACTCGCCTGAGGCTTGCGCGCGCCTCCTGAACCGGCCGGGCTTCGACATCATTCTTATCGGCGGGCGCATCGCTCAGCATGCAGCCGGCGCGACCGGCGCCACGGCCTTGCTGCAGATCCAGCAGATCAAGGCCGACCTTTGCTTTCTGGGTGCGTGCGCGTTCGATCCAGATGAAGGGGTCGCCGCGTTCGACGCCGAGGAGGCCGAACTCAAACGGGCGATGGTGCAGGCAAGCAGCCAGGTCGCCATCGCCATGACGTCGGAAAAACTGATGACCGCTGCGCCGTTTTACGTTGCGCCAGCGCGCGCCGTGGACCATCTGTTCGTCGAAGCGGACGTGACGGCCGCGCGGCGCGCCCAACTCGCAGCGGTGTGCGACAACGTGATGGTGGCGCGCTCATGAAAGCACTCGCTAATCCGGTCAGCACATCGCTCGTGAAACCGCTCAAGGAGCGGGTGGCCACCCTCGCCGTGTTTCTCGCCAACGGATTCGGGATCGGCGCCTGGGCAGTCGAAGTGCCGCGCATCAAGGAAAACCTGTCGCTCAGCGACACCTCGCTGGGAATCGCATTGTTCGCCTTCGCGCTGGGGGCCATCATCGCCATGCCGCTGGCCGGTCAGTTGGCGCCGCGCTTCGGTAGCGGCCGGGCCACCGCGCTGCTCGGCGCGGCGTTTGTCGTGGCGCTGCCGCTCCCCGCCTTCGCGCCGAACCTGGCGACGCTGTGCATCGTGCTCCTCGCGCTCGGTGCGGCGAACGGCGCGCTCGACGTCTCAATGAACGGCCACGCCAGCACCATCGAAACGCAATGGAAGTCGCCCATCATGTCCTCGTTTCATGCTGCGTGGAGTGCGGGCGGCCTGCTCGGCGCGGCGACCGGCGCCATGCTCCAGAAAGGCGGCGTCGGCGTGATCGGCGGTCTCGTGCTGCCGGACGTGTTCATCGCCGTCCTCATGGCCGCCGCCGCGGTGCTCGCGTTGCGTGATCTCGGTCCGCGCGCGGCCGCATCCTCCAGTGGCTTCGCGTTACCCAACGCCAAAGTGATGAAACTTGCCCTGCTCGCGTTCCTTTGCATGATGGTGGAAGGCGCGGTGGCCGACTGGAGCGCGGTGTATTTGCGCTCCACCTTGAGCGAGGCGGCCAGCGTCGCGGCGGTCGGCTATTCCGCGTTTGCGTTCTCCATGGCGGCTTGCCGCATCGTCGGCGATGTGTCCGTGCGGCGCTTCGGTTCGAGCAAGGTGATCGGCTTCGGCGGTCTGCTGGCGGCGGCCGGACTCGCGCTGGTGTTGAGCCTGCCTACCGTGCTCACGGCTTGCGTGGGCTTTGCCATGGTCGGCGTCGGCCTCGCGAATATCGTCCCGGTGATTTTCAGCGCGGCGGGCCGCTCGACCGTTACGCCGGCTGTCGGCGTTTCGATGGCGGCCACAGCGGGTTATGCCGGTTTCCTGGTCGGCCCGCCGTTGATCGGACTCGGCGCGGGTTTGCTCGGCTTGCGCGTAGCGCTATGCGTGCTCGTCGTGGCTACCATGATCGTCTGTTTGACGGGCGGCAAAGCGGTGCGTGGCGCGAGTGTTGGCTAGAACAGGCCGGGCAGGCGATCGCAGCGGCCAGCTCAGCGCACCCAGCAGCGAACGCGGTTGCGCGCCATCGCGTCCAGACCGGTGGCCGGCCATTCGTGCTTCGCCGGCACCCACAGCGTGTCGAACAGGTGGTCCCACAGCGGCAGCAGTTGCGTGAAGTTGTGGTCGAAATGCTCGGCGCGGTTCGAGTGATGCAGCCGGTGGTATTGCGGATTGTTGATCCACGTCGTGAAGCGGCCCAGATCGATGCGCAGGTTCATATGCGCGAAGTAATTGCCGAACATGAAAATGACCGCCGTGACGCCAACGATCCACGGCTCGACCTTGAACAGCACGCCGACCACCGGATAGAGCAGGCAGCCCTTGAGGAGCACCTCGAACCAGTGATGCCGGAACGTCACAGTGATATTGAACTCGGCTGCGCTATGGTGCAGCGAATGCAACCTCCAGAGCACGGGCCAGGCATGCTGCAAGCGGTGAAACGCATATTCCAGCAGATCGAACGTCAACAGCACAACCACGATGGAAGCCAACGCGCCCCACCCCCGCGAAGCCAGCACGACCCAGCCACCGCCGAGCGCATTGATGATCGCGACGCTTGCTACCGCCATCAGCGGCCGCATGGCTTCCGCGAGCGCCATATACAGTGCTGCGTAGACGACGTTAAAGCGCATCCCGGCGCGCGACTGCAGCAACTCGGCCGGCCAGCGCCGCTCCAGCGCCGCGCCCACTCCCATCATCACCAGGGCGAGCGCGAAGCCGCCCAGCCATTGCCGCACGTGGTTCAGCAGTTCAGGAAACTGGCCCGACGCAAACATGGAATTCCCCGGTAAATGCGGTTCGCTCGATCGCTTAGCCACCCGACATGGCGGTCATGGTCGGGAGCAACGGCCGCGCGACCTGGATCGCTGACGGGCCGACCAGCACGGCCAGAAGCGTCGGGGAAATGAAAAACATCAAACGAAAGAGCAGCTTTAACGCGATCTTCGCAGCCTGTTCTTCGGCGTGCAAGCGCCGTTTGATGCGCAGGTTGTCGGTATAAACGCGTAGCGAATCGCCGACGCTGGTGCCGAAGCGGTCCGCCTGGATCAGCATCGCGGCGAGCGTGTCGATATCCTCAACGCCGGAGCGCAGCGACAGATTGCGCAGCGGCTTGCTGGTAGCGCGTCACGCAGCGAAGCGGTGCGTTTCAAACGATAGGGTTTTGCGAGCAGCGGATAAAAAAGCCTCACTCCTGGCGCGTCGCGTAGCCCCTTTTGGACGCTCGCGAAGCACATGGTGTCCGGCTTTGTTCAGCGCTGCGTGAGAAGCCACGTGAACTGGCCGGTTCTGATTCCTGTGGCCAGCGGGGAAACCCTTGCTGATGCGCAGCGTACTCACGTTGCGTGCGACTCAATATTCCACGAGGATGGTCACGCGGCGATTCGCGGCGCGCGCTTCGGCATCGTCGCCGATGATCAGGGGGAAGTTGTCCGCCCTGCCAATAGCGGCCATTCTGTGCGGTTCGATTCCCTTGTCGGCAAAGAATCGAACTACGGAACCGGCTCGTGCCGACGACAGCTCCCAGTTGGATTCGTACTTCGCTGTCGATATCGGCACACTGTCCGTGTGTCCCTCGACGAGAATGTTGTTCTTCGAGCGGTCGCGCAGTACCCCTGCGATCTGATCCAGGACGCTGAACGACTCCGGCAACAAGCGCGCGTCGCCCGAGTTGAAGAGAATTTTCGCGTTGATAGCGATTTCCACGCCCTGTGAGGCATTTGAAATCGTGATCTGCCGGTTGTCCCGAAGCGGCGCCAGCAACGAAAGAAGCTGTCGCCTCGCGGCTTCCGGCGCGCCGGACACGGCGACAACCGGAGCTTCGGCGCTGCCGGCGACCGTCGTCGCTTTCACCTCGCGCCGCTCGAGCATCCTGACTTCGAGCTCCCGGTTCTTCGCCAGCTGCAGCGCGTAAAGCGCGAGGAACAGCACCATCAACGTGGTGATGAGGTCCGCGTAGGAAATCAACCAGCGCCCGGACTGCGCCTCGCCTTCGCCGTCGTCATCGTCGTGCCGATAGCCGGCTTTGTCCGCCGCAAGGCGCTTGTTACCCGAGGAGATCGTCATGCTCGAAACGTCTGCTTCCGAATTGCGTTTGAATGAGCGCCTCGCGCGTTATCGCTAACCGATCGAGGCCGGCTATCCTGAGTTGCCCCAGGGCAATCCCAGGTTATCCCAGCAACTCCGCCGATCTTTCGCGGACGTCGCCCGCGAGCCGGGTTTCGATCGTATGGGGCGACTCCTTGCGCGAAATCGCGAGCAAGCCATCGAGGTACAAACGTCTGAAGCGTAATTCGCTATCCACCTGTGCCCTGATCTTTCCGTACAACGGCAGAAAGACCAGATTCGCCAGCGCGAGACCGTACAGCGTCGCCACAAAGGCGACGGCAATACCTTGCCCGAGTTGCGCCGGCTCGAGCATATGGCCCGTGACCTGAATCAGGCCGAGCACCGCCCCGAGAATGCCGAACGTCGGCGCATACCCGCCGGCCTGCTGCCATATCCGCGCGGCCGCCATGTGATTGCGCTCATAGGCATCCAGTTCCCGTTGCAGGGCGTCTTCGAGCACGGCAGTCGACACCCCGTTGGCCAGAAGCTCCAGGCCTCGTTTGGCAAACGGATTGATGCCGCCCGCCTCGATCGACTCGAACACGAGCAGGCCGTTCAGCTTCGCCTGATCGCCCCACTCGAGCAGGACCAACAAGCTTTGCCGGTCGACCTGCCGCGCTTTCACAAACGCAAGCCGCAGTTGCTTCATGCCGTCATAAAACCTCGCCCAGGTGTTCTGGATCATCACCGCGCCGAAGGTGCCGCCCAATACGATGACGAACGCCTCCAGCTGAAACAGCGAGGTGAAGTGACCACCCTCGAGCGAAAATCCGGCCACGATGGCCGTCACGCCGAACAGGGCGCCAAATAGCGTCAAAAGATCCATACATCCTCCCGAACGGCTGCCCTGGTCATCGGACCGGACTCGAAAACGGACCGGTGTCCGACCACCCGGTGTCAGGCATCCACATTGGAAAGCGGCGCCGCAGCGGCGGCCGGAGATTTGAGCGCGCGTACGGTCTCGATGAAGCGTTCCTCGATCTCTGCAATCTCGAGCGGGTCAATCTTGATTTCACGACGCATGACCCACGACACCTCCTTCTTTCGCGCCTCGGTCATCACCGAGAACAGACGATCGGCGATTGGTTCGCCGGTCACGGCGGAAAGCAGTTTCGCGAGGTCATAGGTGTCGAAAGCGCTCACGGCTTCGAACAAGGTTCGCTGGTCGACAAACTCCAGATCGGCCAGCGATTTCAGCTCGCTTGTGCCACGGGGAGCACGCCGGGAAAAATACGTGATGCCCTTTTCCTCGACGTAATTCAACACCCTGGTCTTGCGAAACGCAAAGATGTCTTCGGCGATTTCCGCATGCGAGAGCTTGTTGAGAATCAGATTCTTCTCGACGCCGATCAGGGCTTCCAGGTCGGCCAGCTCGATCAGTTCCAGTTCGCTGTTGATCGACACGTCGAGTTCGTGGTCCGCCACCTGCTGAGCCCGTTCCGTGATCCGCACGGGATCGAAGGTCACGAGCTGCCGGCCGGCTGCGCCGTCCTGCGCCGAATAGCGCGCCGACAGGGTGCTCACGCGGTCGGAGCGGCCCGGTTCGAGCGTGACGAGGTTGAGTTTTTCCATGCGCTTGAGCATCGCCATCACGTGCGGACGGGAATGACCGGCAATCGCATGGCACTTCTTGATGACTTCGGGCAGGGGCACCGAGCACTCCTCGCCTTGAGCGCGGCGCGCACGCCCATCCACCCGGTCTGCGCTCTCAATACCCGCCATCAACGACAGAACATGCGCGTAGGAGAGAACCCCTGGCAGAAAATCAGCATGCGTATTGGTGGCGAGGACATCGTCCTTCTTTTTCACGCGTCGAATCATCGTGCGCACGATATGGCGCAGCAGCGGCGATACGCGCTCGAGTTCCTCTTCCACCACGCTTGCCGCAATGACGGTCAATTGACAGAAGCTGATGGCTTTCGCGGTGTGCGCTCGTAGTTCGGCCGGCAACAACGAGGCTTCGCCAAAAAACTCGCCCTTGCCGAGCGTGGCGAGAATGACCTTCTTTTCGTCGCATTGGGTGGAGATTTCGACTTTGCCGTCTGCGATCACGTAGATGACGGCGTCGCCTGCGAAGCCTTCGGAATAGATGACTTCGCCCGGAGCCGCTGCGCGCGACCATGGCGATCGTTGCTGATTCAAAATTCAATCCCCCGTAGAGCTATTGCCTCGCGCATCCCGCGTCTTCATGAGGCACGGGTATGTGCGATGGTCCTGACTTATTTGACTGGATAACGACATGCAAAACGCAAATCTTTAACCTTCTCAATCGTCAGACATAATCGTGCAAATAGCGCAAACGTTTGGCAGGCTGTGAGACTACGTAAGGGATTGGCCTTCGTGGCCGGGGTTCGTCAACGGCGCGAGGCACACGGCCGGGCATGCGGGGTGAGCTGTGATCGCGCCGTATTCGGCTCATTGCTGTGCGCCCGTGCGCAGACGCTCCAGTAGTTCACGGCCCTGGCGGGTCAGTTGCAGTGTCGAACCTTGCCGGTCACGCTGCCGAACTTCCACTAACTCGTAACGGCGTAACGCCAGTACGTCCGGATCAAAAGCTTCCAGCCGCTTGTCCGTGTCGCCAAGCAGCATGAGTGTCGCAAGTTCGTGGTGGCTGAGCATCCGGTACCTCCATTGATCGATACATGGGCAATGGAGGCATCCTAGACAAACGACGCTACAGTTTGGCTACGGTTGTGTTTCTACGGATTACCTGCGGTGTTGTAAGCGCGGGCGGTAAACCGTTGCCGCGCCTTGCGATAGAGGCGCTATGCGAAGTGCGCGGGTAAAGAGGCGCAACACTTTCCAAACGCCTCGTAATTGGGGTCTGCGCGTGGTTCACGGACCGGCGGGTCAGGTCTGCATGCCCTCATCAAGGCAAAGTAATCGGCACAGGACGCGTAAGCAGATCGACGTAGAGGCTGAAGAAACGATTGTTGTCGAACTGCGTGACATACGTGATCTTATTCGGTGACGCGCCCGCTGCCCGTTGATCGGGGTAGACCGTCACATGTCCCTGATCCTCGCCGCTCGTCGTGTCGATATCAAGGTAGGCGCTCTTCGTTTGCGTAGCGTAGGTCGGGTCCATGAAATAAGCGATCGTCAGCGTGTCGAACAGATGGGTGTTGTTGCCGAACGAACCGGCGTTGACGATCCCATACGCCCTGGTCACCGCGGTCTGCTTGTTCGGGTTGTTGACGATCTGGTCAAAGATGCTCTGGGTGAGCGGCACCGTATTTGTGACGTCAAGCGGAATGACAGCCTGAGGGATCGTTGTTTGAAGAACCGTGCGCACGGCGAGCGGATCAAACCACCAGTTGAGTTCCCCCACCGCATTCGCATTGCCCGGCACCGCCATCGCGCCACCCATGTAGACGATCTGCTTGATCAGCGGCACGATCTCCGGGGCCTTCCTGATGGCCGTGGCGAGATTGGTGGGCGGCCCAACCTCGAGAATCGTGACCTGATTCGGATAGCGCTTGATGGTCTGGATCATGAAGTCCGCGGCGCTTTGCGTCTGCAGTTTCGTCGACACCGCGAAGCCGTCCGGCGGCGCCACAAGCTGGGATTGCTGGGTCGGTTCCGGCCGCATCCACGCGCCGAAATAGCCTTGCGGGTTGGCGGCCTGCTGCGCACGAATGCTCGCCACATCGTATTGCAATGGATAGTCGGCGCCGCCGTAGACACCCACCACATTCTGCACGCCCATGCGCTCCACCGCCTTCAGCGCATCCGCTTCTTCCTGCAGCAGCCAGTCGTTACCGGTCACGACGGTCAGCCCGAGCAGGTTGACCTTGCCCTGCCCCATCAACTGCGTGGTCATGGCGAACAACTGGCCGTCGTCGCCCATCGTGTTGAAGTCCGAATCGATGATGATCTTCGGCGCGTTGGCGAGCGGATCGGTGGTCGTCACGTTGCCTCCGCATGCGGCGAGCAACGGCGTCATCATAAGGATGCCTACGTATTGTGATTTCATGTTTCGTCCAATTGTTCCAGTAGAGATCGCGATCAAACCAGGGGGAACACCATGCGGAGATGGTGCCGGTCATTCAACGTCAAGCTACCCAGAGTTACAGGTCGGACTGCCTCATGTCACAACAGGCATCCGTTTCAGGCTGCACTTTCGACTTCCGCGCGAGTCGGGATCGACGGCTGCGCGCCGGCGCGCGTGACCGAAATCGAAGCCGCGCGTTGCGCAAGGCTGATTGCACCTTCCAGCGGCTGCCGGGCGGCGAGTTGCGCGGCAAAGACACCGATAAAGGTGTCGCCGGCCGCAGTCGTATCGACCGCCCTCACCTGCGGCGCGGGAAAATGCATACCTTCACCGCCTTCCGGCAACAGGTAAGCGCCTTGCGCACCGAGCGTGACGATCACGTTGCGGGCGCCGCCGCGTTGCAGTTCCAGCGCCGCCCTTCTCGCGCCGCTTTGCGATTCGACCGGCAGGCCGGCGAGTATCGCGGCCTCGACCTCGTTCGGCACGAGGTAGTCGACGAGAGGCAGCCATTCCGCCGGCAGCGGGCCGGTTGCCGGCGCCGGGTTCAGCACGGTGATCTTGCCGAGGCGCCGGGCGAGCGCGAGTGTTGCGTGGACGGAATCCCAGGGCGTTTCCAGTTGGCAGACCACAACGTCGCTCGCCTTGATCGCCGCTTCGTGGCGCGCGACGCCTTCAGGCGTGAGTTCACCGTTACTGCCCGCAACCACCACGATCGTGTTCTGACCATCGTCCGAGACCGTTACCATGGCGACGCCGGTGGG
This sequence comes from Burkholderia sp. OK233, assembly GCF_900230185.1. Lineage (GTDB taxonomy): Bacteria > Pseudomonadota > Gammaproteobacteria > Burkholderiales > Burkholderiaceae > Paraburkholderia. The sequence goes on along the minus strand of NZ_OCSR01000002.1, from coordinate 3,221,439 downwards.
CTGCACGGCGTCGACCTCTACCCCCCCGCAATCGATTCCCTCAGCTTCCAGATCCTTGACCCGCTGTGCGCCGTTCGCATCCTTCCCTACGCGCCCAACCATCGCCACGCGCGCGCCGATACGGGCGGCCGCCACCGCCTGGTTGCCGCCCTTGCCGCCGGCAACCTGTGAGAACTCCTGTCCGCTGATCGTCTCGCCGGGCCGCGGCAAATGCGGTGCACGGGCGACCAGGTCGGTATTGATGCTGCCCACCACGAGCACGCGGCCCGGCTTCACTTCTTTCGACACTTTCACTCTCCTGCTGACCATCCACGAAGGGTCGCTGACGGTCACAAATGGTCAATATTTATGCAGCGCGACGTCGGCTTCTATACGTATCCAGCACGACGGCCACCACAATCACGGCCCCCGTGATGATGCGTTTGGTCGGCTCGGTCGCCCCGATCTGGGCAAGACCCGCGGCCAGCACCGAGATGATCAATACGCCAAAGAAGGTGCTGATCACCGAGCCGCGCCCGCCCATCAAGCTCGTTCCGCCGATCACGACGGCCGCGATCACCTGCAATTCGATGCCCGCGCCGGCATTCGGATCGGCAGCCTCGAGCCGCGAAATCTGGAACAGGGACGCAAGGCCAGCCAGCAAGCCCATCATCGCGAATACGGCAATCTTGTAGGGACGCGGGTTGACGCCCGCGAGACGCACCGCTTCCTCGTTCGTGCCGATGCCAACCAGATAACGCCCGAACACCGTGCGGGTCAGCACCAACTGCGCGACGACCATCACGACGATGGCAATCAGGAACGCGGGAGAAATGCCGAAGGCAATCGGATTGGACAGGAAGTCGAACGCATCGCCGATATAGGCCGTGCGGGAGTTGGTCAACTGGTACGCGAGACCGCGGGCCGCTTCGAGCACGCCGAGCGACACGATGAACGACGGAATCCGCCAGGCCACGGTAATCGCGCCGGTCACGCAGCCCGTCAAGGCCGCCCCCGCCATGCCGAGCAAGGCGGCAGGCAGCGCCGGCCAGTGCCACTGCAAGGCCGCAACGCTCGTGAGCGCCGCGCCGAGTGCCAGCACAGAGCCAACCGACAGGTCGATCCCGGCGATGATGAGCACAAAGGTCATGCCGACCGACATCACGACCAGATCGGGAATCTGGTTCGCGATCGTGCTGAACGTGTCGTAGCTGAGGAAGTGCGAGCTCAGCAGCGAGAACAGGACGATCATCCCGAGCAACGCGCCGAGCAGGCCAAGGTAGTTCGAGAATCCAAGGCGCGTGCCGATCGGCTTCGCGTCTTTGGGCGGTTCGTTCTGCACGGTCGGCAGGCTGGTTGGTGCAGTCATGCTTCAATACTCCACAGATTTTTGATCGGGCGCCGCTGAGTCGGGCGCTTTCGCGTAGGGCACCCGTGCGTCGGGTTCGATCGGATCGTGCAGCAGCGCGTCGCGTTTCGTATAGCCCGCGAACGCCGCTGCGAGCAGCGCGTCCTGGGTCCAGCTTCCGCGCTCGAACATGCCCGTCATCCGTCCCGCCGACATCACCCCGATCCGGTCGCAAATCGACATCAATTCGCGCAGATCGCTCGACACCACCACCAACGCGCGACCTTCCCGCGCAAGCGCGCCCATCAAGGCGTAGATATCGAACTTCGCCCCGACGTCGATGCCACGAGTGGGCTCGTCGAACAGCAACACCGTGCAATCGCGCGCGAGCCAGCGGCCGATCACCACCTTCTGCTGGTTGCCCCCGGAGAGTTCCGACACCGGCTGCGACGGCCCTGAGCTGCGGATGCTCATGGCATCGATCTGTTTGCGCGCCAGCGCCGCCTCGCGACGGGCGTCCACCACGCCGTTCTTCGACACCGAGCGCAAATGGCCAAGCGAGATATTGGCGGCAATAGGCTGCGTCAGCAGGAGGCCCTCACCTTTGCGATCCTCCGTAATCAGGGCGATGCCGTTCTTCACGGCGTCTGACGGCGAAGATACCGTCACGGGCTGGAGCGGGCCACCGCCATGCGCAATCGAAACCGTACCGGCATCCGCGCGATCGGCCCCGTAGACGAGCCGCATCAATTCCGTGCGGCCCGCGCCGATCAGACCGCTGATGCCGAAAATCTCGCCGGCTTTGACTTCGAAGGACACGTCGCGCACGGCGGGCTCGCGGGTCATGCCCGTGACCTTGAGTGCCACGTCGCCAATGCGCCGTTCGCCGAGATCGATTCGCTCACCGATGTCGCGCCCAACCATCAGCGTAACCAGACGGTCGGCCGAGAGATTTGCCATCTCGTCGACATGCACGAGCCGCCCGTCGCGCAGTACGGCAGCGCGCCGCGCGATACGCTTCAATTCTTCCAGTCTGTGCGAGATGTACACCAGCGCCACGCCGCGCGCCTTGAGCCGCTCGACCTGCTCGAACAACAGGTCCACCTCGCGGGCGGTCAGCATCGCCGTGGGTTCGTCAAGAATCAGCACGCGGCAATCGCCGATCAGATTGCGCGCGATCTCGACCATCTGCTGGTGCCCGATGCCGAGCGTGCCCACCAGCGTGTCAGGGTGGATCGCGTCGAGCCCGACTTGCGCCATGGCATGCCGGGCGTCCTCGCGCAGTTTGGCGCGGTCGATCCAGCCGAACATGCCGCGCTGCGGCAAACGGTTCAGGAACAGGTTCTCCGCCACTGAGAGGGTCGGCAGGAGGTTCAACTCCTGCATGACCATGCGCACGCCGAGCGCCTCGGCGTCCTTGCGGCTGCCCGGTGTGTAAGTTGCGCCGCCAAGCGTCATCGAACCGGTGGTCGGCGTAACGAGACCGCCGACGATCTTGGACAAGGTGCTCTTGCCCGCGCCGTTTTCGCCGGTCAGCGCCAGCACCTCGCCCGCGTACAGATCCAGCGAGATATCGGCGAGCACCGGCCCGGCGTAGGTCTTGCCGATGCCGTGAACAGTCAGCACGGGCGGGGCAACGGCAAGGGATAGGTTGGGAGTGGACATCAGATTGATAAAGCCAGACAAAGATCAGGCGGGGTGGCCCGCAAACGACGCGGGCCACGTGTTACGCCAATCTTACTTGGTGACCAGATCGACAGGCGTTTCGACGACGCCCGACAATTCCGACTGCTTCTTGTGTTCAGCGATTGCCTTCAGCGCCGTATCGATACCGAACACGGCCTGTCTGGCGGCGTACTGATTGGCAGTGGCAAGAACACGGCCGTCGGCGAGCATCGGCTTGATCGCATTGATGTCGTCGTAGCCCACCACCTGCACCTTGCCGGCCTTGCCTGCCGCGCGCACGGCCGACACGGCGCCGATCGCCATGTTGTCATTACCGCACAGCAGCGCCTTGACGTCCGGGTTCGCATTGAGAATCTGGCTCGCGACTGCATTGCCCTTGTCGATCTCCCACTCACCCGATTGCAGCGAGACGACCTTCATGCCGCCCGTCGCCATGGCCTGCTTGAAGCCGGCCGTGCGTTGCTGCGCGTTGGTGGTGGTCGAGACGCCTTCGATAATGGCGACGTTGTCACCCGACTTCAGGCGCTTGGCCAGGTAGTCGCCCACCTTCAGTGCGCCCTTGGCGTTATCCGGGCCGACGAACGGGATGTTCAGGTCTTTCGACTTGAGCACGTCCGGGTCCAGCTTATTGTCGATATTCACCACGATGATGCCGGCGTCGACCGCTTTCTTCAGAACCGGTACCAGCGCTTTGGAATCGGCCGGTGCGATCACGAGTGCGTCGACCTTAGACACGATCATCTGTTCGACGATACGAATCTGGTTACCCGTATCGGTTTCGTCCTTGATGCCGTTCGTGACGAGATCAAATTTCGTGGGGTTCTGCTTCTGATAGTCTTTCGCGCCGGTTTCCATGGTCAGGAAAAACTCGTTCGCCAACGACTTCATCACCAGCGCGACTTTCGGCTTGTGGGCGGCCTGAGCGAACGCTGCGCCCGGCAGAATCGACACTGCGAGGAAGGCTGCGCTGGCTACGATGGCGCGACGCCGCGCCGGTTGAAAATGACGAATCATTGATGTCTCCGTATCGCTCGTTCGGTCTACGTAGTGACTGATAGCCGTTGAGTCGTGTGATGGGCAGGTTCGCCACACTTGCCGCCAAAGCCAATGAAGCCCTCGGGTTTCTTTGCCAGATGCTGGGACGAGTATGGCCAGGTCCAATGCTATCCTCGCGATCCACGTTATGCTATGCCTAATTTCAAAATCGAGCGTTTCAAAAATGGAACACGTGGACTGGGACGACCTGCGGATTCTGGTGGCAATCGCGCGCGGCGGCACGATGCGAGCCGCCGCGACGGCATGCGATCTGAGTCCGCCCACCCTGTCGCGCCGCCTGACCGAGCTTGAACGGCGGCTGGGCGAGCCGCTTATCGACCGGGTGCCGTCGGGTTGTACGGTGACGGCATTCGGCGCGCGCGTGCTGGCCTGGGCCGAGCAGATGGAGGATCTGGCCCACCAGATCGAGCGTGCCGCGGACGTGACCGGCGGCGCTGCGGCTCACGGCACGGTGCGGATCAATGCCGTCGAATGGCCGTCTTACATTTTGCTTAAATTGCTCGGTTCGTTCCAGGACCGGCTGCCCGGCCTCGCCATCGAGGTGCTGACCTCACGGCGGCCGTATAGCCTTGCCCGCCGCGAAGCGGACATCGCGCTGTGGTCCGAATGCCCCGACGAGGGCGATCTGTATGTGCGGCGCATCGGCCGGATCCGCTTCGGGCTGTTCGGTTCGCGCGACTACTACCTGCGCCACAAGGCAGCGATTACGAGGAAGGAGTGGGACAAGCTGTCGTTCGTCGGTTATGACGACCGGCAGCCCGATCACCCGGCCACGCAATGGCTGAAAACCCTGCCCGGCGCGCCTGCGCCTTCGCTTCGGAGCAGCTATGGCATGGGCGTATTCGACGGCGTGCTGGGCGGCTCCGGCCTCGGCGTGCTTGCCCAGCTTGCGGGCGACACCACGAGCGATCTCGTCTGCATCGAAAAACACATCAAGGCGCTAGACCAGGATGTGTGGATGGTGCTGCATCCCGCTCTACGCGATAGCGAGCGCATCCGCACGGTGGCCAACCTCATCGCCGAGATTTTTCGTTAGGCCGGGGTGCAATCCGAACCTTCTTGTATCCAGTAGTTAGCCCAGCGGTCGCGGACCGATTCCGGGAAACGTAAGATTCGCGCCCTTCCTCTACGCCGGAAAAAATCTGGAATAAGCAGCCACTCGATGTGTTTGCCCCTACATGGACGGCAGCAAGCAGACCGTCCACGAGCGAAAGCAGAAACGCTTCCGCGCAGCTTCGGCAGCACGTGGACCCCATAGGTGGACAAGTAAAGACGCAGCTCTCAATCACATAGATCGTTAGATTCAATCAACCTTAATTAGGCATCCAAAATGAAACTCAACCTTGCAATGACCCTTTCGATGATTCTCCTTGCATCAGCTGGCGCAGTCACCCAGGCATCGGCGCAGGAAAAGACCCGCGCGGAAGTGCGCCAGGAACTGGTTCAGGCAGAAGCAAACGGCTCGCGCCTCGTGACCGACACGTCGTACCCTGAGATCAACCCGATCTTCTCGCAGCAGGCCGCACGCCTGAAGATGAACACGAGTGGCGAGGGTCCGGCGATGTCGGGTTCGACGGCGGCAGGCCAACGTTCGTCCGCCACACCCGCTCATTCAGCAGGCGCGGCGATGACACCTTGTGTCGGCCCTGCAAGCTTCTGCACACCGTACTTCGGCAGCTAACCGTTGACGATGCACTTTTGGAAGTGGTTCGGGCTCCAGCGACTGACTGGCAGGCTGGCTGGCGAATGCCTATGCCGGGGACGAGCGGACGGTGGCGTTATGAGGCGTCCGTCCGCGCTAACGACTCGGTTACAGCCTGCATTATTTTTTGATTTCCCCTTTGACGATACAGCCCAATTAATTCCAATCGAACAGACATGCCTTTTAATTGAAAAGACCTCAAATCCTGGCGCATAACTATCGAATCGGCATAAATAAATGATTTTGTAATTAATGACGAAGCGGCGGCGTCATTAAATCAATTAGAGTCCCACCTCCATTGCAGCGCGCCATGCACCCAGATGTTATCGAACAGTCAATGACTCCATAACCATCTGATAACAATCATATTTTAAAAAAAACACCCTCGACCAACCGTGACTCCCCCTCCCTCTCAACTATCTATTCTGATAGGTACCGATAATCTGTAATGAACGGTAATTTGGCGGCGCTCATAGATTTAACTGAGTGCCCCTATTAACCATTCAGAACAGCGCTTCCAGACGAAATTCCTATTTATTTGACTCGACCGGAAACAGCCACCGGAAGATTCGGCGTCTCGTTGCGCTGTTATCTCAGGAGGTCACATGAAGTCGTCAACCGCAAAACAGACGGTCCTATGTCTAAACCGTTACGCGGTCGTTGCTTTGCCTCTCGCTATTGCTTCGTTTGCTGCATTCGGCGCATCATCCGCGTCCACGCTGTGGGCGCCCACCGACACGAAGGCGTTTGTGACACCCTCTCAAGTCGAGGCGCGCAGTGCGACGCCGTTGCTCGAACTCGCCGCCGGCGAGACCGCACATATCGTCGTCAGTCTCAAGCTTCGCGATGAGGCGCAACTGAAGCAACTCGCGCAGGCAGTCAACCAGCCGGGCAACGCGCAGTTCGGCAAATTCCTCAAGCGTCAGCAATTCCTCTCGCAGTACGCGCCGACAGAAGCGCAGGTGCAGGCCGTCGTCGCGCATTTGCGAAAGAACGGCTTCGTCAATATTCACGTCGCGCCGAACCGCCTGCTGATTTCCGCAGACGGCAGCGCCGGCGCCGTCAAAGCGGCCTTCAACACCCCGCTGGTTCGCTATCAGTTGAACGGCAAGGCTGGCTACGCAAACACGGCACCGGCACAAGTGCCGCAGGATCTCGGCGAGATCGTCGGTTCGGTACTCGGCTTGCAGAACGTTGCGCGTGCCCATCCGATGCTGAAGGTCGGCGAGCGCTCCGCCGCGAAGACGCTGGCGGCCGGTACGGCCAAGGGTCACATTCCGACCGAATTCCCAACGATCTACGACGCCAGCAGCGCACCCACCGCGGCGAACACGACGGTCGGCATCATCACGATCGGCGGCGTCTCGCAGACGCTGCAGGACCTCCAGCAGTTCACCAGCGCGAATGGCCTGACGTCGGTCAATACACAGACCATCCAGACCGGGTCGTCGAATGGCGACTACAGCGACGATCAGGAAGGCCAGGGTGAATGGGACCTCGACAGCCAGTCGATTGTCGGTTCCGCCGGCGGCGCGGTGCAGCAACTGCTTTTCTATATGGCCGATCAAAGCGCGTCCGGCAACACCGGCCTCACGCAGGCGTTCAATCAGGCGGTGTCCGATAACGTCGCGAAGGTGATCAACGTGTCGCTCGGCTGGTGTGAAGCCGATGCCAACGCGGACGGCACGCTGCAGGCCGAAGACCGCATTTTCGCGACAGCGGCTGCGCAAGGGCAGACCTTCTCGGTGTCGTCCGGCGATGAAGGCGTGTACGAGTGCAACAACCGCGGCTACCCTGACGGCAGCACCTATTCGGTATCGTGGCCGGCCTCGTCGCCCAATGTGATCGCCGTCGGCGGCACGACGCTTTACACGACATCAGCTGGCGCCTACTCGAGCGAAACCGTCTGGAACGAAGGGCTCGACAGCAACGGCAAGCTCTGGGCGACCGGCGGTGGCTACAGCGTGTACGAGGCGAAGCCTTCATGGCAGTCGGTGGTGGGCGGCACGCCGGGCCAGCGTCTGCTGCCCGACATCTCCTTCGACGCGGCGCAGAGCACGGGTGCACTGATTTACAACTACGGTCAGTTGCAGCAGATCGGCGGAACGAGCCTCGCTTCGCCGATCTTCGTCGGACTGTGGGCACGCTTGCAAACCGCGAATTCGAATAGCCTGGGCTTCCCCGCAGCCAGCTTTTACAGCGCCATTAGCTCGACGCCTTCGCTGGTGCACGACGTGACATCGGGCAACAACGGCTACAGCGGCTACGGTTACAAGGCGAGCACCGGTTGGGACTATCCGACCGGCTGGGGCAGCCTGGATATCGCGAAGCTGTCCGCTTATATCAGGAGCAACAGCTTTGGACACTGAGTCTGCAGGCCGTTTGATGTGAACGCCTGAACGCTCGCCGATGACTTCGTGACATGCGGGTCATCGGCGGCTACGGGCAAACCGTTCGTCGACATCGCGCTCGAGCATCCCTCCCCCTCGCGCCGAACGATTGTGGCGGTCCGAATCCGGGCCGCCACTCACGCGTGAAACACCCCTCCTCACTTTCCCCAATCGCTCGCAGTGCCGTCCATCGGGTTGTCATTTTTGTTTCGTGATGTAATGATATAACATTCCTTATCACGGATGACGATAGGGTTCCCGCCTGGTCGGGACCAGTCGGCGCACGCCTCGTCATCCGTATTTCGTCCAGGAAAAACGTCAACAAGACGGAAAACACATCCACCCAGTGCTCACCCTCAATAAATAAAGATGAAAAACCGCACGCGTGTCTCCCATGCAGCCCTGCTGCTGTTCGCTATCGCTGCTCACGCCCATGCCGCGCCCGCCGCGTCGGTGACAGGCGCCGTCACCGACGCGGCGGGCAAGCCCGTCCGGAACGCCACCGTGAAGGTTCAAAACGCAAGCGGCGCCGCAGTCAACGAGGCGAAGACGGATGCAGAGGGTCGTTTTGCGATCGGCCATGTGACACCGGGCACTTATGCAATCGTTGTTACGGCACCGGGATTCGCGAGCGGCAGCAGCATGGCGACCACGACCGCAGGTGCAGAAAGCGCAGTAAGCGTCAAACTCGCTCAAAGCGACACACTCGACGTTCAGGTGAACGCAAAGCGTCTCGATCGAGCCCGCAACGGACTGCTGCCGGAAACCGGCAGCAGCGTGTACCGCTTCAGCCAGGCCGATATCAATGCGCTGCCCGCTGGGCAAGACACGCCGCTGAACCAGGTGCTGCTCCAGGCGCCAGGCGTGGCAAGCGACTCATACGGGCAACTGCACGTGCGCGGCGATCATGCGAACCTGCAATACCGCATCAACGGCATCATCATTCCCGAGCCGATCAGCGGTTTCGGCCAGGCACTCGACACCCGCATCATCGACCAGGTGAACCTGTTGACAGGTGCTTTACCGGCGCAGTACGGCTACCGCACGGCAGGCGTGGTGGACATCCGCACGAAGACGGGTGATACAGGCGACGGTGGGTCCATCGACGTGTTCGGCGGTAGCCATCAGACGATAAAGACCAGCGCCGATGTATTCGGCAATGAGGGGCCGTTCAGCTACTACTTCAGCGGCTCGCTCGGCATGAACAACCTCGGGATCGAGAATCCCACTGCCAGTGCCAACGCGATCCACGATCACACCCGTCAGGGCGATGCGCTCGGCTACATGTCGTACATCATCAACCCGCTCACCCGCGTGAGCGTGATGTTCGGCACGACGAGCAACCAGTTCGAGATTCCCAACACACCCGGCTTGCCGACCAACTTCACACTCAACGGCAGCAACACGTTCGATTCGAGCCAACTCAACGAAACGCAATCGGAGTTGAACAACTTCGCGGTGGTCGCCCTCCAGGGTACCAATGGCGGCGCACTCGACTATCAGGTTGCCCTCTTTACGCGCTACACGCGGACGCAATTCAATCCCGATCCGGTCGGCGATCTGCTCTTTAACGGCGTGGCGTCGCAAGATTTTCACAGCAACTCGGCCAATGGCGCACAGGTGGACACGACCTGGCGGCTGAACGACAGGCATACGGTCCGGGCAGGTATCTTCTTCCAGCAAGAACACGCGGTGTTCAACGACAGCGTCAACGTATTCGCGACGGACAGCAACGGCAATCAGCTATCCGATCAGCCCTTCAATATTCAGGACTCCAGCAGCAAGACCGGTTATCTGTACAGCGCCTACGTACAGGACGAGTGGAAAATCACGGACAAGCTCACGCTGAACTATGGTCTGCGCTACGACAAGATGGACGAGTATGTCAGCGCGAGTCAGCTTAGCCCTCGCATCGGTCTCGTCTATGCACTGACGCCGGCCACGACGCTCCATGCCGGTTACGCGCGCTATTTCACGCCGCCTGCATTCGAGCTGGTGTCCGGCTCGACCATCAGCCGCTTTAACGGCACGACCAACCAGAGTCCATCGAGCCAGAACGACCAGGTGCAACCGGAACGCAGCCATTATTTCGATCTCGGCGTGACCCAGCGCCTCGGGTCGAACGTGACGATCGGGCTCGACGCTTACTACAAGAAATCGGCGAACCTGCTTGATGAAGGGCAGTTCGGCTCCGCGCTCATCTTCACGCCGTTCAACTACAGGGAGGGCCGCGTGTATGGGGTCGAGTTCACGGCCAACTACAAACAGGACAACGTATCCGCGTATGTGAATCTCGCGTGGAGCCGCGCGCAGGGCACGCAGATCGATTCAGCGCAGTTCAATTTCGACCCGGCGGAACTCGCCTATATCAACAATCACTGGGTCTATCTGGATCACGACCAACGCATCACGGCGTCGTTCGGTGGAACCTACGATCTCGGCAGAACGACCCTCACGTTCGACGGACTGGTAGGAAGCGGTTTGCGTAGCGGCTTTGCGAACACCGATCGGCTGCCGGTCTATGCGCAAGTCAATCTTGGAGTGATACAGCACTCCAACCAGCCGCTCATCGGCAAATTCGATGCACGCCTACTCGTGATCAACGCATTCAACCGCGTCTATGAGTTGCGCGACGGGTCGGGTATCGGCGTCGGCGCACCGCAGTACGGCCCGCATTTCGCCGTCTACGCCGGCGTCACCAAGCATTTCTGATTCTGTCCAGCTACGAAGAGGTAGAGCATGCAAGATTGGACAAGCGTTCTCGCGGCAGTACGCGTAGGCGGATGGGTCATCTATCCGCTGACGATACTCGCCATTCTGGCAGTCGCCATCGCCCTCGACAGGGCCTACGTGTTTCTGTGTTTTGGCCGGTTGTCGGGTACGCTGCGTGGCACACACGACATTGCGGCGCCCGGCTCGGCCCTAGATTGGGCCGGCAGATTGAAGGATGTCTCCAGTCAGAACGCATTCAGACGCATGAGCGCGCCGTGGGCGCCCGATCCTTCTGTACCGCTGTGGTTACGCGAGGCCAAGGCGCAATCGGTTGCCGCGCAAATCGAATGCGATATGAGCAAAGGTTTCTGGGTGCTGGAAACCATCGTGACGGCTGCGCCTCTGCTGGGTCTGTTGGGCACCATCGTCGGCATGATGCATTCGTTCCAGTTGTTCGGCGGCGATGGTCTCGTCGATCCGGGTGGCGTGACCGGTGGCGTGGCCCAGTCTCTGGTGGCAACCGCGATTGGCCTCGTCGTCGCCCTGTTCGCGCTCTTTGCGTTCAACTATTTTTCCCGTCGGCTCGAACGACTCATGGATGAACTCGAGTCGTTCGCGAATGCGCGGCTCAGCGAAATCCGTCTTGCCGACGCGCCCGCGGGAGCGCTGCCGTGAAGTTCAAGCGCTCGCGCGCGGCGAAGCGCGGTCGCATCGAAATCATTCCGATGATCGATGTGATGTTCTTTCTGCTGGCGACCTTCATGCTCGCATCGCTCGCAATGCAGCGGCTCGACGCGGTTAAGGTCAACCTCCCCGCCAGCAGCGCGCAAATGATCACGGCCCATGAACCGCTGACTATTTCGGTGGACAGCAGCAATGAGGTATTCGTGAACCATCAGTCCGTGCATCTCGATCAGATCGAACCGACGGTAAAACGCCTGCTGCAGCCGGACGGCAACGTTGTGATCGCTGCTGACGACGCGGCGGGCCACGGCGTGGTCGTTCAGGCGATGCTGGCCGCGCGCCGAGCGGGTGCTGAGCGGTTCTTGATCGCCGTGCGTCGTGAGTAGCCGGATGCGCCTTGCGGCCGCTGTGGACGATTCTCCGCAGATACGGATCGCATTAGCGGTGCTTGTCGCGCTAATCGTATGGATCGGGTTCCTGTTTCAGTTGGGGCGCTGGTTGGGTACAACACCGTCCGTGCATGCGCCCGATAAGCCACTCGACATGCGGATGGTGGAACTCGATCCTCCGCTGGCTCCGGTTGCGAATCCTTCTGCGGCTCCGGCTACGCCCACTCCGATCGCACCGGCAAAGCCACAACATCCAGCCGATCCGCGCCCTCACGTGTCAGCACAAGCACGCACGACGCCACCTGTCCCGTCGAAGCCGGATGTGCGATCGGCACAGAGCGCTGCGCCCACTCAGTCGGCGCCCACGGCTCAAGAGTCGAAGCCGGCGGCCGAACCGCCTGCGCGTGCTGCGAGTCCCTCTTCCGAAGAAAAAGCAAACGCCACGCCATCGGCCACGTCGTCCGGTGAGACAACCGCACACGCCATCGCTCAACCGTTGCCGGAACTCCCTGACGATTTACGTGACCAGACGTATCAAACCGTCGCGACGGCCCGCTTCGCCATTCACGTTGACGGCTCGGTCGATGTTGAACTCATCAAGCCGACCGCCAACCCGCGCCTCAACCAGATCCTGCTCGAAACGCTCTGTCAATGGCGATTCTTTCCGGCGATGCAAGCTGGACATCCAGTCGAAAGCCGGCAGGACATCCGCGTGCATTTCGATGTGAGTTAGGGCGAGGAAGGTTGTGCGTTGAGTTTTTACCAGCACCTACCTCACCCCTTCGTCGCCCCAAACGTCAGCCCCGCCACGAAATGCTTCTGCATCGCAAAGAACATCGCGACCGAAGGTAACGCGGCAAGAATCGACCCCGCCGAAACCAGATTCCACGCCGTCGTCCACTGCCCTTTCAACGCCGCGACACCGACAGTAATCGGCGCCGCGTCGTCACCTTGCGTCAGACACAGCGCCCAGAAGTAGTCATTCCACACGAACGTGAACACGAGAATCGCCAAGGCGGCCAGCGCGGGACGGATCAGCGGCAATACGATCTTGAAGAACACGGTCCACTCGTTGGCGCCTTCGATCCGGGCAGCCTCGACCAGCTCAAACGGCAACTGCTTGATGAAGTTCCGCAGAAACAGCGCGCAAAATCCGGTCTGAAACGACACATGGAACAGAATCAACGCGCTTACCGTATTGAACAAACCGAGTTGCAGCGACAGATCCCGCACCGGAATCATCAACACCTGCACCGGCACAAAATTGCCCGCGACAAACGTCGCGAACAACGTCGAATTGCCGCGAAACCGGTAAATAGCCAGCGCGAATCCCGCCATCGCCGCAAGTGCAATCGAACCTACCACAGCGGGCACCGTAATCAGCACGCTGTTCCAGAAGTAATGCAGCATCGGCGAGGTCGTCAGCGCCTCGCGATAGTTATCGAACATCGCGAAGTGCTTCGGCCAGCCCCAATAGTTGCCTTCGCTCAATTCTTCCGTTGAACGCACCGAGGTCACGAGCACCGCGATCATCGGCAGCAACCAGATCAGCAGCGCGAGCGGCAATGTCAGTTTGTACGCACGGCGTGTCACCGGCTTCCATTTGTCGATCGGGATCGGGAACATGATCGGCTCCTTATTGCTCGGTGCGCAGCATGCGGCGCAGGTGATAGACGATGTACACCAGCATGATGGCGAACAGCACGACCGCCACCGCAGCCGAATAGCCGATGCGGTAATACTTGATCGCCTGGTCGTACATGTAGTACGCGAGCACGGTTGAACTTTCGAACGGTCCGCCGCTGGTCATTACCGAAATCAGATCGAAGCTGCGCAACGCGCCGATCACCGTGACGACGATCGCCATGAACGTGGTCGGCCGCAATTGCGGCAGGATCACGTGCCACAGCATCGACCAGCCGCGCGCGCCCTCCATTCGCGCCGCTTCGATCTGCTCGGCGTTCAGCGACGTCAAACCGGTTAGATAAAGAATCATGCAATACGCGGTTTGCGGCCACAGCGCGGCGAACACGATCCCGAGGGTCGCGTAACGAGGGTCGCCGAGTACCGGCACGCCGTGCCCGAGAATCACCGCGAGCAGGCCGAAGGTCGGGTCGTAGAACCACGAAAAGATCAAGCCGACCACCACGCCCGACAACACGAACGGCGCGAAGAACAACGATTTGACGATGCGGATGCCGGCCACGGCCTGGTTCAGATAGAGCGCGACGGCGAGGCCCATTGGCGGCGCAAGCAGGAACAGCAGCAGCCAGATGAGGTTGTTCTTCAGCGCCGTGTAGAACGTCGGCGTATGGAACAACTCGATATAGTTTGCGAGGCCGACGAACGATGGGTCGGTCATCCCATCCCAGTTGAAAAAGCTCAGGCGCACGGTCGAAATGATCGGCCACACGACGTAGATCGCCACCATCACGCAGGCCGGCGCGAGAAACAGGAAAGCGGCTCGCCGCTGCCGGCGCGCGGTCGGCGACGGACGGCGCCGGCGCGCCGCGCCAGGCGGCCCGCCGCGCAATGCACCGCCCGATGCCGGTACGCCCGATGCGGGCAAGCCAGGACCGCCCGGTTCGGCAGGGCCGCCGACAGTGTGACGGGTGACGGAATGCGACACGATCATTCTCCTGTCGACCAGAGTGGGTGCTTTAGCTGTCGACTAGAGTTGACTCTAGTCCCATGCAAAGCAAGTACTCTGGTCCCATGCAACATAGTTGCCAGTCTGATGCAACGAGTAGCGGCCCAGGCTCGGGCCGCCACCGCTCACTTCTTGTAGATCCGCTTACGCGTCTGCTCGAGTTGCGCGAGCACGTCGTCAAGCTTGGAGGGATCAGAGATGAATTGCTGCATCCCCTTCATCCCTTCATCGGCCATTTCTTTCGTCATGTCGCGATCGTAGAACTGCGCAATGCCGCCCTTCGTATTCGCGAGAATCTGGAAGCCGATCTTCGAAATCGGATCCTCAGGTTCCGGCGATTTGCTGTTCGCCGACAGCGAGCCGAGCCCGGCCGCCAGCTTCGCGCCATTTTCCGGCGTCTGGACGAACGCAAGGAAAGCATGCGCATCCGCCTTGTTCTTCGCCTTCGACGGAATATGCAGCGATTCGACCGGACCGTCTTCGGCGGTCGGCACGTTCGCGTCGATAATCGGGAACTGGAAGTAGCCCATTTCCGGCTTGACGTTCGGCGGGAAACCACCGGTAATGAAGGTGCCCATCAGCATCATCGCGGCCTTGCCCTGGAACAGGAACGGCTGCACCGCATCCAGATCGTAGGAAAGCGAATTGTCGATGAAATAGCCGGCGTCGATCAGTTGCTTCCACGTCGCGTAGACCTTCTTCACACGCGGATCGGTGTACGCGATATCGCCCGCCATCAGTTTCTGATGGAACGCGTTGCCGTTCAGGCGCAGGTCGAGATAATCGAACCAGCCGGCCAGCGTCCACGAATCACGGCCAGCCACGGCAATCGGCGTAATGCCTGCCGCTTTCAGCTTCTTGCAGTCGTCGAGAAACTGGGTCCACGTTTTCGGTTCGCCGGTAATGCCGACCTTCTGGAACAGATCCTTGCGATAGAACATACCCCACGAGTAGTACACGGTCGGGGCGGCGTACTGCTTGCCCTTATACGACGACGCTTCCTTCGTCGACGCATACATGTCGTTCCAGCCGTTCTTCGCCCAGTCGCCGCTCAGATCTTCGAACAGGCCGCGCTGCGCGTAATACGCCATCCGCTCGCCGTCATGCCAGTTGACGATATCGGGCGCGACGGTGGAGAGCCAACCGGGCAACTGGACTTTGTACGCTTCTTCGTCGACGAACGACACCTTCACATCGGTGCCGGGATGCGTATTCTTGAAGTCGTCGATGATCGACTGCCAGACTGCCCGTTGACTTGCGCCCTTGAACGCGATGTTGACCGCGAGCGTGCCGGCCTGCGCCGTGCTGACGACGGACACGCCTGCGGCGGCCGCGGCCAGCGCGAGTGCCAGCAGAATCTTGCGAGGTTTCAGTGCCATGTTGCTGTCTCCTTTATGCCTTGATTTTGCGTCGTTGTTGTTACTGCATGGAATCCTTCGTTCAGCGCTATAAATCAGTTGCCTGATCGATAGACGGCCACACCTTGCGGTTCTATTGCGCGTGAACCGATCACGAAAGCATCGTCGGCGACATCGGCCAGCGTGTACGTCTGATCGCCGTAGTTCAACACGTAGGTCAGCGCACCACGACGGCTGAAGCGCACGGTGTCGCCGAGCGATGTCGTTTCCACGCTCGCTTCTTCGGCGATTCGCTTCAGAAGACGAACGGTAAGCGCATCGTCGAACAGGCTCGCGAGGTAGTGAAACTTACCGCTTTTCACGTAGGCGGGATGACCGTCAGCGAAGCGGGCACGCACGTCGAACGAATCCGCCGGACCACCGTCGCCTTCGATGAAATCGCGCCAGTGGCGCGCAACGCCGTCCTCCGGAGTCGCGTCGTGGTTGTCCACGAGCAGCACGGCTTCGGTCACATTCGGCCGCATCGATTCGACACGCCACACACGCAGCGGCAACACAGAAGCAAGCGCGCCTGGCGGCAGGTTCGCCGGAATCTGCACGTCCGCCGTCTTCGAACCGGTGCGGGGACCCAGCACGACTTGCGCGCCCGAGCTCGCCAGCCGGGCGGCGAAATCCGCAGGCACGACCGGCAGCGGTGGCACGACGATCAAACGATAGCCGTCGAGGGCTGCATCGACCGGCACGATATCGACATCCAAGCCGAGCGCGCGCAGCGCCGAGTAATACTCGAATGCGAAACGCGGATAGTGAAAGTCCGCACCCTGCGGATGAATCTCGAAGAGCCACTTCGCCTCGTAGTCGTAGACGAGCGCGACCTTCGAGCGGATCGCTGCGTTGGCGTCGGCGTTCGCGGCGAGCACCGCGTGAATCTCGTCGGCAACCTGCGCAGCTTCGTTGCCACCCACATCGAGCCGGTTATCGGGTGTATTCAAACCCGCATGCATCTGCTCCTGCGCAAACGGCGCCTGGCGCCAGCGGAAATACGACACGCAGCCAGCACCGTGCGCGAACGCCTCCCAACTCCACAGCCGCACCATGCCGGGCAGCGGCGCCGGATTCCACTGCGCCCAGTTCACCGGGCCGGGCTGCTGCTCCATCACCCAGAACGGCAGCTTCGACATGCCGCGGTACACGTCATGATTGAACGACGCGAAGTCGGGATGCCCGCTGCGCAACCAGCGCGCTTTCACGTCCGGCGCAAACCACTGCTCTTCGAGCGCGCCGAGCGGATAGCTGTCCCACGCGGCAATGTCGAGATCGGCCGCCACCTTGTAGTGATCGAACTCGGTAAAGAGCTGCATGAAGTTGTGCGCGACCGGCCGCCCCGGCGAATGCGCGCGGATGATCTCGACCTGCATGCGGTTGTAGCGCGCCACTTCGTCGGAGGCGAAGCGGCGATAATCGAGCCGGTGCGACGGATGCGCTTCGGTGACGGTCGCCACCGGCGCGTCGATCTCGTCGAAGCTGCGGTACTCCATGCTCCAGAACACCGTGCCCCACGCACGATTCAGTGCGTCGATCGTTTGATAGCGCGCCTTGAGCCACTCGCGAAAGCGCCCCACTGCTGCCGGCGAATAGCTGACCACCGTGTGATGACAACCGAATTCGTTATCGGTCTGCCAGTACGCGACGGCCGGATGCTTGCCGTAACGCTCCGCTACTGCCGTGCAGATTCGCTGCGACGCGGTGAAATACGATGACGATGAGAAATCGTAATGACGGCGTGAGCCGAAGGCGCGCGGACGGCCGTCCGCCCCGATCGGCAAAATATCCGGATGACGGTCGATCAGCCACTTGGGCGGCGTCGCGGTGGGCGTGCACATGACGACCTGCAGACCGGCTGCGCCAAGCACATCGATCGCGCGATCGAGCCAGCCCCAGTCGTACTCGCCAGGCGTTGGCTCCATCCGGCTCCACGCAAATTCGGCGATTCGCACCTGCTCGATGCCAAGCGCTTTCATCCGGCGAGCGTCGTCTTCCCACATCGACTCCGGCCAGTGTTCCGGGTAATAACAGACTCCAAGGCGCATCCGAATGTCCTCTATGCGTAGTGTTCGACGGATTCGAGCGAAGCGGCGGCAAAGCCGTCTTCGGTAAACAAATGGCACGCGCGGCTGGGGACGCGCAAGCTCGCGCGGTCGCCGGACTCGAGGCGTGTGTCGCCCGGCGCCTTGGCGATCAGCGCGCCGCCGCCCGGCTGGTCGAGGTGGACGTAGCTGTGCTCGCCGAGTTGTTCGACGAGAGATACGGTGCGGGTCAGAACGGCGTCCTGCGGGTTTTCCGAAGCTGCCGCGTCGATGAATTCCAGGTGTTCCGGGCGCACGCCGAGCGTGACGGGTTGCGCCGGCTGGAGTCCCTCGCCGCTGACCGGCACGCGCACGTTTTCGGACGTATCGTCGAGTGTGACGATCACGCCCTGCGGATCAACCGACGCCACCCGCCCCGGCAAAAAGTTCATGCGCGGCGAACCGATGAAACCGGCGACGAAGCGGCTCTTCGGACGGTGGTACAACTCGAGCGGCGCGCCGATCTGCGCGATGCTGCCGTAGCGCTCGGTGTCCTTACCCGCATGCAGCAGCACGATCTTGTCGGCGAGCGTCATCGCTTCGATCTGGTCGTGCGTGACGTACACAACGCTGGCTTTGGCGAACTGCTTATGCAGCCGCGCGATTTCGATGCGGGTCTGGCCGCGCAGCGTCGCGTCGAGATTGGAGAGCGGCTCGTCGAACAGAAACACCCCAGGTTCACGCACGATGGCACGACCAATCGCCACACGTTGCCGCTGGCCGCCGGACAGTGCTTTTGGCCGGCGCTCGAGCAGCGCCTCAAGTTGCAGGATGCGCGCGGCTTCCCGCACCTTGCGGTCGATTTCGTCCTTGGGGGTTTTGGCCAGCTTGAGGCCGAAGGCCATGTTCTCGAACACGGTCATATGCGGAAACAGCGCATAGCTCTGGAACACCATCGCCACACCGCGCTGCGCCGCCGGGACGTCATTGACGAGGCGGCCGGAAATCGACAGGTCGCCGTCGGTCACATCTTCGAGCCCGGCGATCATCCGCAGCAAGGTGGATTTGCCGCAGCCGGACGGACCGAGAAACACGCAGAACTCGTTCTCGCCGATCTCCAGATCGACATCGCGGATCACCAGCGCGCCGTCGCCATACGCCTTCTGCACGCCTCTCAACGAAATGCTCGCCATCGCATCGACTCCGTGATTTAATCGGCTCGACGTCGGAGATTAAGCGCTTAATCAGCAGGGCCGAAAAAATCGATCGCTTCCGATCGCTGGGGCCTTGCCTGTCTCCGATATCGTTTTGTCTGTGTGGCAAATGGTGCCGCGCCTTGGGCTGCGATGCAAATGTCGGACACCCATCCCAAATATTGAAAATGCTATGACCACCCTTAGCGAAGTCGCGCGTCACGCCGGCGTTACCCCTGCCACGGTGTCGAACGTGCTGCGCAATCGCGGGCGGGTCGGCGCGACCACCCGGCAGCGAGTGCTGGACGCCGTCGACGCGCTCGGCTACCGCCCGCACCTGGCCGCCCGCGCGCTCGCCGAGGGCCGCGCGCCGACACTGGCGTTGATGGTGTCGAGCATTGCCAATCCGTTCTACCCGGAGTTCGCGCTCGCGGTCGAACACGCGGCGCGCAGCAGCGGTCACTTCGTGATCATCTGCAATACGAACGAAGATCCTCTGACCGGGCGAGCGTATCTCGACCAGATCGCCGGGACGCTTTCCGAGGGCGTGCTCGTCACCAATGCGAACCTGGACTTTGCAGACCTTCATACGACCGAATCGCGCGGCACGCCCGTGGTGCTGTGCATGTGGGAACGGCCCAATGAGCCGCCGGGGCTGCCATGTGTAGCGGTCGATTTTCGTCTGGCAGGCGAACTGGCCGGCATGCATCTGCTGACGCTCGGCCACCGGCGGATCGGCGCGATTGTCGGCAGCAAGGCCTCGGGCATTCACGCAGCCCGTTACGAAGGTTTTGTCGATGCGCTGCATGCGGCCGGCGCGCCGAAAGGACGCGTCAAGCATGCGCCCGATACGATACAAGGCGGCTACGCCGCGGCGCGTGCGCTGCTGGAAGCTGATCCGAAGCTCACCGCGATCTTCGCGACCAACGATCTGCCGGCGCTCGGCGCGATGCACGCCGCCGCCGATCTTGGCCTGAACGTGCCGGGTGATCTGTCCGTGATCGGCATTACCGATATTCAACTGGCGCGCGAATCGCGGCCCGCGTTGACAACAGTCGCCGTGCCGACTGTCGAAGTCGCCGACCTGGCCGTGTCGCTGCTGCGCGAGTTGATCGAATCGTCGTATGGGCAAGCAGGTCATCAACCAGCGGCAAACGTGCCGATGCGGATTTCCTCGGCGCCGAAACTGGTTGTGCGAGCATCGACGGGGGTGCCGCGCCCGAGGTAACGTGGCCGTAACAGCATCGAGGACGTTACGTAGCGAACCCTACCTCCGGGCGCCCCCACCTCCCGGGCCACCGTCCGCAAACGCCCGTATCAAGCGGTTCCGCGGCAAAAAACACCGTTTCGATCAGTCCATCCATGCAGTTGGCACGGTCCCTGCAATCAAGCAGGAAAAGGCCGAGCGCCGGCATGACTCACATGCCGCCTGCGCTCCCCCAACCGGCCAGGCCAGGGCCATAACAAGCATGGATACTCAAATGAATGCCGCTCTTCTGCTGGACGCCGATCTTGCCGAACAGACCACCGACGCAGACTCGACCTTCGCGCAGCGCCATCCCTTGCAAATCGCGGTTTGCCTGCGCAAGCTGATGGCCGGACAGGACTTCGTGACGGTGGAATTCAACGGCCGCCAGATCGTTACGCAGGTACTCGATGTCGATTCGCGCAATGCCCGCTTTATCTTCGACGCCGGCAGTACGCAATTGGACAATTACGCGCTTCCGTCTGCGCGCCAGTTGATCTTTCGCAGTTTGCCAGGTGGCATTCGCACGGAGTTCACGACGCTCAGCGCAGACCCGATCATGTTCGAAGGACGCCCGGCTTTCGAGGCAGCCTTTCCTTCGCTCCTGTACTACGTTCAGCGCCGCGAGTTCTTCCGCGTGCAAACTCCTGTGCTGGATCCGTACATCGCTAGCGGGTCGGATGTGGACGGCGGTTCGTTCAGGCTCGAACTGCAGGATCTTTCATTGGGCGGCATGGCGTTGAAAACTGCCGATGCACGTTTCGGCTCGCTTGAAAGCGGCACCGTATTGCGCGACGTCACGCTGCAACTCGGCAGCTTCGGCACGCTTCTCCTCGATCTGAAAATCGTCGCGCCACGGCAATTGACTACGCCGAAGGGCGACCTACGCTTCGTGATCGGCTGCAAGTTCGTGAAGACGCCGGGGCCGGCTGAACGGATTTTGCAGCGTGTCGTCACGCAACTCGAAACGAAGCGTCAAAGGCTCACGCCGCGCGGGTAAGTTCCTGCGGGTGAGTCCCTTCAGGCACGAAGCGCCTTGGAATCGCGCCTGATTCCAAACCGGATTACTCAACCTCAGCACCTTCATTGAAGCGTCGAAGCCTGTATGAGGCCAGGCACGCCGACAAGCTGGTACGGCGGAATCTGCCGAATTGCGCTTTCGCCAGCGGGAGCGCCTGTGAGCAGATGGACTGCAAGGTCGAACGTCGTCGAACGGCGTGTAAGCATGAGGCACGTCACTTCGTCCTGCAATGCACGCGTGGCGTGCCAGCAGCGCGGCCGCATGCAGATCCCTTCTCCGACGGGCACCTTGAAAGCTGCCAATGAATCAAGATTCGGGTGCCCATCCGGTGTACTCGTCGCGACAATCTGAACGAGAGGTCCGGTTAGCGGCACCACGGCCTGCTCAGTGAGCCAATGCGTCTCGAGCTTCATGACCTCGGCTTCGCAATCGCGGTATCTGACCCACAGGATTTCAGGATCTCCGGACCGTCCGGCATCGAACAGATGTTCACGCCAGAAATCGGAAGACGGGCTTGCGAACGAAGGCGCCGCGCTATCCTCCGGAAACGGTTTGCCTAACATCCATCCATAGGGTTCGAAAGCGCCGGCAGTAAGCGATTGAATGGTCAGTGGCGTGGCATTCGGCATCTCGGTTCAGGCCTTTGATAATCGAAGAAAAATATCACGAGGTGCCACTCAATGAGGTGGCAGCGCTTCGTCGGTGTCTGGAAAGAGCGCGATATCTGGACCGTTCTCCAGGCTGAACTCTCGCATGACCTTTAACGCCAGATGAGTGATCGACTCGCATAGCAAACTGTCCGGACTGCGCCGGAAGGAGGCGAAAAGCGGGAGTTCTGGGACTCGATGCGTCACTTTCAGCAGTTGTAGATGACCGGACTCCAGCTCGCGGGTCACGAAAGCTGTCGGCAGAACCGCAATACCGAAACCGTCGAGCACGAGCCTGATAATCGCCGCGACCGAAGACACGCAGTTGATTTGCACGCGCGGCTCGCCAGCGGCCGCAAACAGGCCGGCTACAAACACATGCGGCGACGAATGACGGGCAAAGCTCACAATCGGAAAGCTCGCCAGTTCAGCTTCCGATAGTGCTTCAGCCGACAGATTCAGCGACGGACTCGCCACCCATCGCATCGGCAATGCGCCGAGCGAAACATTTTCCGCGTCGGCACCTGCGACCGCCGTGCTCAGAAAAGCGATATCCACGTTGCCATTGACCAGTTGCACGGACAGATTCGTCGAGGTGTCGCAGGTCAGTTCGATCGTCAGGTTCGGATATTCATCCCGCACTCGCCGCAGTAACTCGGGAAGCCACGTATGCACGACGGATTCCATCACGCCGACCCGCAACAACCCGCTCACATGCGAGCGGTCGCTTACGCTCGCGAGCATGTCGTTCGTGAGTTTCAGAATCTGCTCAGCGAAGGCCAGTGCTTTGGTCCCTTCCTGGGTCAGCTTGACGTCGCGCGGTCCCCGATCGAATAGACGCACGCCGAACTCCTGCTCGAGCGCAGATATCCGACTGGAAATTGCAGCCTGTGTCGCATGCAAGCGCTCCGCTGTCAGGCGGAAATTGCGCAGCTTTGCAAGCCATACAAACGTTTCTAGAAAACGGACATTCATCAGACACCTTGTACAGTCGACGGACACACAACCAGATTCCACGTATTGCATCCGCGCTAACGGACAGCTTCAGTGCATTGGCAGAGTTTAGCGCCGCAAAATCAGGCCCGTGACAACAAAAACTGGCCACCTGGAACAACTTTTTGTTGTGACCGTGGCGGCTCAATGCACAAGGGGCGGCCTATCGGGAAAGCCCTGGGGGGGCAATCAGATTTATCTATCGCTGGTCAATAAAATAAGTCGTTGGACGGAAGAATTTGGCGTTCGAATACTCATTGAACCGAAAATCAAGGAACCGCCCATGTCACCCTCGTACAGTAAATTGAATTGGACTCTGCAAACGACCGCCGCTGCGCTGCTGCTGGGCGCAGGCAGCGCGAGCTTCGCCGCGGAACCGGCCGTGATCCTGATTGGTCATGCCGCGCCCTTGACAGGGCAGCTCGCGCATATGGGTAAAGACAGCGAAAATGCGGCGCGGCTTGCCATCGACGAGATCAACAGCCAGCATCCGGTAATCGGCGGCAAAGCGGTCCGTCTGCAGCTCGACGCTCAGGACGACGCTGCCGACCCACGCACAGGGACTCAAGTTGCCCAGAAGCTCGTTGACGATGGCGTGGTAGCCGTGGTCGGCGATATCAACTCTGGGGTTTCGATCCCGGCATCGAAGATCTACAGCGAGGCCAGTCTGGTGCAGATCTCGCAAGGCTCGACCAATCCCACCTATACGCTGCAGGGCTTCAAAACAACCTTCCGCGTCGTCGCGACCGACGCACTACAAGGGCCGGCACTGGCTCGCTACGCAATCGACTCAATGCACGCGAAGCGAATTGCAATCGTGGACGACTCAACCGCATACGGCCAAGGTCTCGCGCAAGAATTTGAAAAAGCGGCAAAAGCACAAGGCGCCGTTATCGTGACCCACGAAGCGACGACCGATAAAGCCGTCGACTTCCGAGCGATTCTGACAAAGATCAAAGGTCTGAAACCCGACGCAATCATGTATGGCGGCTCGGACGCAACGGCCGGCCCGCTGGCGAAACAGGCGGCTAACCTCGGCATCACCGCAAAGGTGCTGGGGGGCGACGGTGCCTGCACGGATAACATGACGCAACTTGCGGGCAGCGCCATTGGCAACGTGACGTGTTCAGAAGCCGGACTTGCCTTGTCAAAAATGCCAAAGGGTCAAGACTTTGACAAGCGATACGTGGCGCGCTTCAAAACACCAATAGACGCGTACGCCCCGTTCACGTATGACGCCGTCTACGTTATCTATGACGCGATGAAGCGGGCGAATTCGACCGACCGATCGAAAATTCTCGCAGCGATGCCTGCGACCAGCTATGACGGCGTGATCGGGCACATTGCGTTTGACCCGCACGGCGACCTGCGGGACGCCGCGATCACGATCTACCAGTTTAAGGACAACAAGAAGACCGTGATGGATGTCATCAGAATGTGATCCGGCTGGAAGGGACGGATATTGCGTACATGGCGTTACGCTCAGCCACCACTGATTACCCTTCGCGACGGCAGCCCATCCCGTCGCGAAAGATCACTTAAGACTTCAATTCGCTTACAAACGAGCCAGGACTTTCCCGAAGTTCCGGTGCTCGACCTTGCATCGCACCACTCCCGCTAATCCCCGTCACGTAAGGCCCGCCACTCTGGCGGCCGCTTCAGCGCGTCAGCGTCCTCTCCGATCGTTTCCTTGACTAGCGTCCCTCCGCCTGCTCTACTAAATCAACCAAAGTGATTTAAGCGATCGATTTCGGATGGCCTCGGAATCGCATCAGGTTCGAAACCAGATCGCAAACAGGCGGCAAGCGCGCAGCGTTCGCGCGTGCAATTACCCGCAGTTCACGTCGTTGCCAATAACCGGAGGAGCGTCCCATGAATCTGAATTCCCGCAGGCATCCTGTCGCCAGGAAAATCGTGTCGATGTGCGTCGCGGCATCGGCCGTGTGGTGTGCGAGCGCGAGCCAGGCGGCCGACCAGCCTGTCGTCGGCCTCATCACCAAGACCGACACCAACCCGTTCTTTGTGAAGATGAAACAGGGCGCTGAAGCAGCGGCGTCGAAAGACGGTGCCAAGCTGATCACCGCGGCCGGCAAGTTCGACGGCGACAACGCGAGCCAGGTCACCGCCATCGAAAACATGATGACGGCCGGCGCGAAAGCGATTCTGATCACGCCGAGCGACACCAAAGCGATCGTGCCGAGCATCAAGAAAGCGCGCGCCGCCGGCGTGATGGTGGTCGCACTCGACACGCCGACCGATCCGCAAGACGCCACGGACGCCCTCTTCGCCACCGACAACTTCAAAGCCGGCGTGCTGATCGGCAAGTACGCGAAAGCCGCCATGAACGGCAAGCCCGCAAAGATCGCCACGCTCGATCTTGCGCCCGGCGTCTCGGTCGGTGTGCTGCGTCATAACGGCTTCCTGGAAGGCTTCGGCGTGAAGGAAGGCGATCCGTCGATCGTCTGCAGCCAGGACACCCGCGGCGATCAGTCGAAGGGCCAGACGGCGATGGAAAACTGCCTGCAGAAATCGCCGGATATCAACGTCGTCTACACGATCAACGAACCGGCTGCAGCGGGTGCATATCGCGCGCTCAAGGCAGCGGGCAAGGACAAGAGCGTGATGATCGTTTCCATCGACGGTGGCTGCGAAGGCGTACGCAATGTGAAGGCCGGTGCGATTGCCGCGACCTCGCAGCAGTACCCGCTGAAAATGGCCTCGCTCGGCGTGACGGCGGGTGTCGAGTATGCGAAGACCGGCAAGAAAGTCTCCGGCTATCAGGACACGGGCGTGACGCTGATCACCGATAAGGCGATGTCCGGGGTCGACAGCAAAGATACGAAGTACGGCCTCGACAACTGCTGGGGCAACAAGTAACGCGCACTGAACGGCGGCCCACTTCGCTGGGCCGCTCACGGATTGCCAGCCACTGAACCGCCGGCCCCCGGGATGCCGAACACCGGGACTCCGGCCGTCGGATGGCCGGCCGCCGTATTTGCCACGTGGCCTGCTCGCCACGTTCATGCATCGAGGACACCTATCATGTCGACACCTTCCGCGCCCGCCGGCCATCCGCGCACCTTCACCGACCGCTTGCCGTCGCTCGCTGAAATCGGACCGCTGATCGCCCTGCTGCTTGCCTGCGGCTTCTTCATTTCGCAGAGCAACCGGTTCCTGTCATTCCAGAACCTCTCGCTGATCCTGCAGCAGACGATGGTGGTCGCCGTCATCGCTATCGGCCAGACGCTGATCGTGCTGACAGGCGGGATCGATCTGTCGTGCGGGATGGTAATGGCGTTCGGCTCGATCATCATGACCAAATTCGCGGTCACGCTCGGCGTGCCGCCCGTTCTCGCGATTCTCTGCGGCGTCGCCGCGAGCGCGTTGTTCGGCGCGCTCAACGGCGTACTGATCACGCGTATCAAACTGCCCGCCTTCATCGTCACGCTCGGTACGCTGAACATCGCATTCGCGCTCACGCAGATCTATTCGAACGCGGAAAGCGTCTCGAACCTGCCGGACGCGATCATGTTCCTCGGCAACACGTTCAAACTCGGCCCCGCCGATGTCACCTACGGCACGGTGCTGACGTTGCTGATGTATGGGGCGACGTGGTTCGTCTTGCGCGACACCGTGCCCGGCCGGCATCTGTACGCACTCGGCAATAACCCCGAAGCCGCGCGCCTGATGGGTCTCTCGTCGCAAAAGATTTTGCTCACCGTGTATTCGCTGGCCGGCGCGATCTATGGCATCGCCGCGCTTTTGTCCGTGTCGCGCACCGGTGTCGGCGATCCGCAGGCGGGGCAAACCGAGAACCTCGACAGTATTACGGCGGTGGTACTGGGTGGCACGAGTCTGTTCGGCGGACGTGGCTCGATTACCGGAACACTGCTCGGCGCGCTGATCGTCGGCGTGTTTCGTAATGGCCTGACGCTAATCGGCGTCTCTTCGGTCTACCAGGTGTTGATCACCGGCATGCTCGTGATTCTCGCGGTCGCCGCGGACAAACTTTCCCATCGTCGCGGTTGAACGCGCAAAGGAGCCCGTCATGTCGACACCTACTTCCGCTTCTGCCGTGATGCCCGTTCTGCAGGCACGCGGACTCGTCAAACGCTACGGCAACGTTACCGCGCTCGACGGCTGCGATTTCGAAGTGCTGCCCGGCGAGATTCTCGCTGTGATCGGCGATAACGGCGCGGGCAAATCGTCGTTGATCAAGGCGCTTTCCGGCGCCACTATCCCCGATGAAGGCGAAATCCTGCTCGACGGCAAGCCTGTCAAATTCCGCAGCCCTCTGGATGCGCGCGCTCAAGGCATCGAAACCGTGTACCAGGAACTCGCGGTGGCGCCCGCCATGAGCATCGCCGAAAATCTGTTTCTCGCCCGTGAGCTCGTCAAACCGGGCTGGCGCGGCTCGATCTTCAAGATGATCGACAAGCGCCGCATGCTCGACGAAGCCACCGCGCACATGAAGGATTTGCAGATCGGCATCCGCTCGATGCGTCAGGCGGTCGAAACCTTATCCGGCGGCCAGCGTCAGGGCGTGGCTGTCGCTCGCAGCGCGGCGTTCGCGCGGCACGTGGTGATTCTCGACGAGCCCACCGCCGCGCTCGGCGTCAAGGAAGGCAACATGGTGCTCGAATTGATTCGCCGCGTGCGTGACCGTGGCCTGCCGGTGATCCTGATCAGCCACAACATGCCGCACGTGTTCGAAGTCGCAGATCGTATTCATATCCAGCGGCTCGGCAGGCGTGCCGCGGTGGTCAACACCAAAGACATCCACATGTCGGAGGCCGTAGCGATCATGACGGGCGCGAAGCAAGCGGACGTCAAGGCGATTGCCTGATGCATGCATCCCGCTGAGGGGCACACGACGATGGAAACCACCGGTACACGTTCGCCTCTCAAACGCACGGTCGGCTCGAACCAGGTCGGCATGCGGCAGTTCAACGAACGGATCGTCCTGCAGGCGATCCGTTTGCATGGACCACTGCCGAAAGCCGACGTGGGCCGTCTCACGCGTCTTTCGATGCAGACCGTCTCGATGATCGTCGACCGTCTGATCGACGACGGCCTGCTCGAAAAGCAGGCGCGCGTGCGCGGCCGCATCGGCCAACCCTCGGTACCGATCGCATTGCGTGCCGACGGCGCGTACACCATCGGCATCAAGGTGGGCAGACGCAGTCTCGACGTGCTGGCGATGGATTTCGCAGGCCACGTGGTGTGCCGCGACGTATTCGAGTATGCCTATCCCGATCCGCGCACACTATTCCCCGCGCTCGAAAGCAAACTGGCGCGCGTGAATCAGACGCTCGGCGCGAAGGCAAACAAAGTGGTCGGCGTGGGCGTGGCGGCGCCGTTGTGGCTAGGCGGCTGGCGCGACTTTCTCGGCGCCCCGCAGGATGCGCTGGAAGCGTGGCACGAGATCGACTTGCGCAGTCGCATCGCGACGATGACGGGCTTGCCGGTCGAGTTCGCCAAAGACACCACCGCGGCCTGCGCGGCCGAACTCGTGATGGGCCAAGGCCGCGGAATTCACAATTTTCTGTACCTGTTCGTCGGCACGTTTATCGGCGGCGGCCTGGTGATCGACGGCCGTTTGCATGCCGGACCGCACGACAATGCGGGCGCAGTCGGTTCGATACCGCTGAGGGACGGCAGTGCCCGCAAACCCGCGCGGCAACTGCTGCACGCAGCATCGGGTTTCGTTCTGGAACGGCTGATGAGCGATGCAGGCGTGCCGCCCGCCGCCGCGCACGACCATCGCGCGTTGTCGCCTGAACTGTGGCGGCAAACCGAACAATGGCTCGACACCGCGTGTCCTGCGATCGCCAATGCATTGACCAATGCGGCTGCCTTGCTCGACCTGGAAGCGGTGGTGATCGACGGCGAACTCGACCGGCAACTGGTCCGCGAAATTATCCGACGAACCGAGCGCGTGCTCGATCGTTTTGAATGGGAAGGCATGGTGCGTCCGCAACTACTGGAAGGCACCATCGGCGCCGATGCGCGGGCGATGGGCGGCGCAATTCTGCCGCTATACGCGCATTTCGCGCCCGTACACGAGCTTTTCCTTAAGCCGGCGACGGACGCCGGCTATTAGGCGCCGTTGCTCATTGCGCGGCGACTTTCGCTATCGCAGCCGTTTTAGCAGGCGGATTTTGCAGCAACGGCTGCAGCACCGGCGCCAACGACTTCAGCAACTGCACCGAGAGCGCACTCGTGAACTCATAATGGGCCGCATACGGCTCATGCACCCAGGCAGTCAGCGTGCCGTAGAAGCGGTCTCCCATTACAAACACGAAGGTTGCGCTGCGGTTCACCTTGCGCGACTCGATCAGGCGCGCGCCTTTGGCCCACACATTGAAGCGCTGATCGCCGGTGCCGGTCTTGCCGTAAATCTCGAGTGTCTGACCATTCGGGAACGTCATACCCTGCGCGAGACGCCTGGCCGTGCCGCCTAATACGACGTCACGCAACAGCCCCCTGACAACCCCGGCGATCTCCGGCGACAACTGCTGCTGCGGTGCCACCGACGCGCGCTGGAAATGCGTTTCGTACGGCGTGTTTTTCGCGAAATCGAGTTGCGTGAGGCTTTCGGTCGGCACCTTGTTGCCGCCGTTGGCAATCACGCCAATCAGTTGCGCGAGCGCAGCGGGGCGGTCGCCGGACGCGCCGATCGCCGCCGCATACGACGGCGTGAGCGTCGCGAACGGATAGCCGAGTGCCTGCCACGATTTGCCGATCGCATCGTATGCGCGCAGTTCCACCATCCGCTTGATGCGGCGATCCTGGGTGCCGTGATAGCGGGTCTTGAAGAGCCACGAATAAGTCGACAGGCGCACGTCGCGACTGGCGTTCTGTATCTGGTCGAGCGTTGCGTCGGGATGGGCGCGCAGATAGTTGAGGGTCCACAGTTCCAACGGATGCACGCTCGAAATGTAGCCGCGATCGTTCAGATTGAAGCGGTCGATCGCATATTTGTCATACAGATTCGCCAGGTCCTCATCGTCCAGGATGGAGGCAGCCGGCGTGTTCTTCAACGTCGCACGCATCTTCGCGTTGAACCACGCGTTTGATTCGTCCGGTGCGACGCTGCGCAACACCGTCGCCACTTTAGGCGGCGATTTGCGCACGCCGAGCAGCAGCAAGGCCAATTGCTGCTCGGACGCCTTGCCGTGGTACTTCGTGTAGAAACGATTCATGTACACGCGGCTTTCCTGATCCGCGAAACGCGTGAGATACATCTTGCGGGTCGCCGGATCACCCAGCCATTGCGACGACGGTCCGGTGGTCTGCACCATCTCGTAGTGAACGATATCGCGCATCAGCCGCACGAACACCAGATTCACCGAATGCTGGAATGCGCGGTGCACGGTGAGAATGCGGCTGTTGTCGTCGGATTCGAAGTTGTTGAAGGTCTGCGCGCCGCCACCCGTGTAAAACGTTTCGCCTGGACTTGCCGAGTATTTGCGTTCCACGGCTGCGTCGAGCATGGCTTGTAGCGAGCGGTCCGAGGTATGCGCCAGATAATCCAGCGCCCAGCGCGTGAGCTGATCGTTCGGATCGGGCCTCACGGCTTTCAGCTCGGTTGTGCTCAGCGGGGCATAACGCGCATGCAGGTCGGAGACGATCTGCAAATACGTCACCACGGTACGCATTTTCGCAGTCGAACCGAGATTCAGGCGCGCGCCGGAGTTGATGTCGAACGGTTGGTTGACGCTATCGGTCTGCACCCGCACGAGGTTCGCGCCGTCACGCCGTTCGAACAGCGTGAAGCTATAGGCGATTCTCGATGGGTCGTCAGAGGCGCGCAGCATTTCATAGCCGACGAGCCCCGCGGCTTTTGCGCCGTCGCGCGTCGCGGCAGCGGCAAGACGTTCACTCACGGCCTGCTGCACGGCATTGTTGAGCGTGCCCGTTGCCTGCAAGTCGAGCCGGTCGAGTTCATAGAAACTCGGGATACCAAGCGCCGTCAACAGGTGCGAACGCATCGACGTCACGGCTTTGCGCGACACGAATGAGTCGGCGTTCAGCGTTTTTTCCGGTGCGCGGCGCAAATCCACTTGCGCGGACAGCGCGGCATCGCGCAGCGGGATCGAAATGACACCACCGCTCGCCAGTAAGCGCAAATAACTATCCGTCAGACGTTCAAGTTCGGTATAGCCGTGATGCAGGAAATACGACGGCGCACGTTGCGCGATCATCAGCGAGAGCACCTGGCGAAACGCCACGCCCTGCTCCGCGAGATTCGCTTCTGTCGACGGCGCTTTGAGAACGCGGTTGACGTCGTTGAAATCGCGACCGTACCAGGCGGCGAGCCCGTCGCCCATCCCGTTGATTTCGCCGATGCCCGGCTGCGCGGCAAGGGGTACCGAGTTGAGATAGTGGACGACGATCTGCTGGCGCGCGGGCATGGTCTGCGGGCCATTCAGATAGGCTCGTACCGAGGCGGATGCGATTTGCCGCAATTTCTCCGGCGGCGTTGCCGTGCGCCCACCCGCCGAGTGGCGAAACTTCTCAATCTGCGTAGCGAGCGTGCTACCACCCGGCGTCGACTGATGCCGGTTGAACACGCGCGCGCCCTGGTCGACGAGCGCGTGACTAAAGCGTCCCCAGTCGATCGCCGGATTGCGGTTCGGCTGATCCGGATCGAGCAGATAGCGGTCTTCGATAAAAAGCAGCGAATTGACGATTAACGGCGGGATCGAATCGAAGCTGTCGTAAACGCGGCCCGGATACTGTGCACCAAACAGCGGCGTACCGGTACCGTCAAAGAGTTGCAGCCCCGCCTGATCTTTTTCGGCGTAAGGAATAAATAGACCGCTATCGGCCAGCGACAGCATTCGCTCGGAATCACGCGACTGTGCGCTGATTTCAAACCCACGTTCGAGCAGGCGCTGCTGGAACGACGGCAGCAACGCGTAGCCGAAGCGGCTGTCGTAGGGGCCTTTGTCTGCTTGAGGGAAGCGAATGGAATGACTTGCACCGTTCTCGACGGAGAAACCCACGTCACGCGTGAGTTCGGAGAGATAGCGCGCCTGCAATCGAGACGTTTCGATCTCGACCTGGATAAAGCGGGCCGCCAAAGCCAGCGCGAACAGGAATGCCGCTGCCAGCCCCCATTTGAGCCACTTCCTGACGGGCGCCATGCCCGTCGCGCGAAGCGGTAACCGAATCAGTGGCCGATTCATGGCTGCTCTCCCCGAGCGTGCGCCATGCTCTTGATTCTGGCGCACCTTCGATCAAGTGTAGCGCGGAACACGAGCATGCAATCGGTTCGGATTTACCCGACAGTGTCGCCGCCGCAACACCTTCTCGCCGCGCATGGCGAAGCAGCGATTGCCATGAGATATTGAAGGTCTTTCGCGCGTCAAAAGAAAGCAGATTCAGACGTTTTTTTGCGCAGACGTCACTTGCCCTTCCCCCTGCCCGATCGTCCGCCCACGCAATAACTCGATGAATTGCTCAGCCGGCGGCGACAGCACGCCGCCTTTGCGCGTCACAATGCCGAAGGTTTGTGACGGCGACTTCAGTTTGACCGGCACGAAGCGCAACATTTTCCGCCGCACGAACAAGTCCGCGATCGCGGTCGGTAACAACGAAACCAGATCGGCACTGCTTTGCAGTAATGCGACTGTCACGAAGGTGGAGGCAGTCGAAATCGGGTTGTCTGGCATCTCAAGCCCCGCCAGATCCATTTCCCGTTCGAGCAACGCATGTAATGGCATATGCGACGGATACATCACCCAGCGGTGGCCGGCCAGGTCACGCAATTTCACTTCTTTCCTCGGCAATGGCGGATGGCCATAACCCACCACTACGGATAACGGCTCGTCTCCAAGCGGACGATAGTGATATTTCGACGGATCGGCGGCAACCGCCGCACGGCCGATCACCAGGTCGAGCCGGCCTTCGTCGAGTTGCAGCAGCATGCGGGCGCTGGTGTCTTCCATCACTTCGATCGACAGGCCCGGCTGCCCGGCATGCAGATCGTTCAGCGCCGGCACGACACACTCGGGAATCGCGCCCATGATCGCGCCGATCGCGAGACGCCCGCCGCGCCCCGAGCGTATCTCGGCGACGTCCTGGCAGAGCGCGGTAAGGTCTGTTGCCACAAGCCGCGCATAGCGGATCACGCAGTGGCCGAGCTGGTTCGGAATCATGCCGCTCTTCGAACGCTCGAAAAGCGGCGCCTCGAGCATCGACTCCAACTCCTGTAACGCCTTGCTGGCAGCCGATTGCGTCATCGACATCGCGCTGGCGGCTTTGTGCAGCGATTTATGGTCGTCGAGCGCGATCAGCAATTGCAACTGTTTCATGCGCAGTCTCGACAGCAGGACGTTCAGGGTGTCTTTCATGAATTGCCGGGCAGCCGCGAGGTGAGTCGCAAAAGCGATCACAAGATGGAAACAATTCAATATACCCGTCACGCACGCCGCCGTATAGTCAGCGACGGAGACATTCAAAGACCCACGCCCCATCACGTCGTCACCTCACCTCGGCACAACGCACATCACCATGACCCACACCCACCACCCTGCTCCCATGCGCGGCGTGTTCCCCGTCGCGCCGACCATCTTCGACGAGGCCGGCGGTCTCGACCTGGAAGGCCAGAAACGCTGCATCGATTTCATGATCGACGCCGGGTCCAACGGACTGTGCATTCTGGCGAACTTCTCCGAACAGTTCGCGCTGTCCGACGACGAGCGCAACACGCTGATGCACGTGGTGCTCGAACACGTCGCCGGCCGCGTGCCGGTGATCGTCACGACCACGCACTTCAGCTCGTACCAGTGCGCTGAACGCAGCCGCAGTGCGCAGGCTGCGGGCGCCGCGATGGTGATGATCATGCCGCCGTATCACGGCGCGACGATCCGCATCGGCGAGCGCGGCATCTATGAGTTCTATCGCACCGTGTCCGATGCGATCGGGATTCCGATCATGATCCAGGATGCGCCGGTCAGCGGCACGGCGTTATCCGCGCCGTTTCTTGCCCGCATGGCGCGTGAACTGCGGAACGTGTCGTACTTCAAGATCGAAGTGCCGCAGGCCGCGAACAAGCTACGCGAGCTGATCGAACTGGGCGGCGACGCCGTGGTAGGTCCATGGGATGGCGAAGAAGCGATCACGCTGATGGCCGATCTCGATGCGGGCGCAACCGGTTCGATGACCGGCGGCGGCTACGCGGACGGCATCCGCCTGATCGTCGACGCCTTTGCGGCAGGCGACACCGAAGCGGCCGCCGCCCACTATCAGGAATGGCTGCCGCTCATCAACTACGAAAACCGCCAGGGTGGCCTCGCATCGTGCAAGGCCTTGATGAAAGAAGGCGGAGTGATTCGATCGGACGCAGTGCGCCATCCGCTGCCAGCGATGCATCCGGCCACGCGGGCAGGCTTGCTGAAAGTCGCACGGCGGCTTGATCCGCTGGTGCTGCGCTGGGGCGTCTAAGGTCAACCTGGAGCAGTCCAAAGCAAAACGATAAGCACCTGGACGCAACCCTCGGACGCAAACCCCGGGTCCTGCATCCCTATACGCGGCCATAAGCCCGGCGGATGCAGCACACGGGGGGAAAACCACATATAAGGTCGGAAGGAAATTGAGTAACATAGGCCCGCAAGCTCACCACACCACTTTCCATGACCGCCGATCCTCGAGAACTGACGCCGGAAACCCTCGCCGAGTTGCTCGAACGCATTGCCAAAGAGGATGCTTCGGCACTACGCGAGCTATATGATCTCGCCGCCCCGAAACTGTTTGGTCTTGCGCTCCGTATATTGAGCAGGCACGAGTGGGCCGAAGAAGTATTGCAGGACAGCTTCGTCAATATCTGGCGCTTTGCGGGCGACTATCGGCGGGCACTCTCCGCCCCCATGACGTGGATGTCGGCAATCGTCCGGAACCGTGCTCTCGATCACCTGCGACGGGTTAACAAGCAGGAAACAGAATGGAGCGATGCGTTGGACGATCTTGTGGCAACCGGCGATCCGGATCCCGAAGCACTGACCGCGGTCAGCCTGCAGGCACGTCTGCTGGCCGGCTGCATGCAGCAGCTGGAACCGGCGCAGCGTCAGGCAGTTGCGCTCGCCTACCTGCGTGACCAGAGCCATAGCGAGATCGCCGAAGCGTTGACGGTGCCGCTCGGCACCATCAAATCCTGGATCCGGCGCGGCCTTGCCAAGCTGAAAACCTGCCTGGGAGGTGAGTGATGAATCTCCATCGCTATCCTCAACTGGTCGATATGCTGGCCGCCGAGTATGTGCTCGGCACGCTGCGTGGCGGCGCCCGGCGCCGCTTCCAACGCTACGCGGATCACGATGCGGTGATTCGTCAAGCCGTCGAAGAATGGCAGCGGCGAATCTCGCCGTTGGCCGAACTCGCGGAGCCGCGTATGCCGCCGGCCGCCGTCTGGGATGCCATCGAGCGGCGGCTCGGCCTGACGTCGGCGCGTGAGGCCGCGCGTGAGGCGGCACGACCGCGCACCGTGGTCGAAAAACCCGCGCGTCCGTCCGGCAGCATCTTCGAAAACCTCGCGTTCTGGCGCGGCTGGGCGATCGGCGTGACAGGGTTCGCCGCAGTCGCCGTGGTGGTTGCCGTGCGCTCGCTGCTGCCGTCCAACGTGACGCCGTCCACGGCGCCGACCGTCGCGCAACAGGCGGAAGCGGCTGTCTCGCATGTCGCGGTGTTGAACGACAAGGACGCGCATCCGGTCATGCTGGTCGCGTGGGATGAAGCGCACTCCACCATGACGCTGCATCCGCTCGGCAAGGTCGACTTGCCGGCCGGCCGGGCGATGGAGCTGTGGGGCATCCCGGCCAACGGCCATCCGGTGTCGCTCGGCTTGCTGCCGGACAGCGCCAACGGCAAGGTCACGGCCGGTCAGCAGAAGCCGGAGAGCTATGCGGCGCTGGCGGTCTCGATCGAAGCGCCGGGCGGCTCGCCCGATCACAATGCGCCGACGGGTCCGGTGGTGTTCAGCGGCAAGCTGCTGCCGGTGTCCTGATCTACTCTTAACCCTATGCAAAGCTTTTACGAAGCCACCGTCACCCGCGCTGCCGCGCACGCGTCCGCTTACGCGCCGCTAACCGGCCGGCGCAGCGTCAACGTCTGCATCATGGGCGGCGGCCTCGCGGGTTTATCCACGGCGCTGGGACTCGCCGAGCGGGGCGTCGCCGACATCGCCGTGCTCGAAGCCGAGCAGGTGGGCTTCGGCGCCTCCGGCCGCAACGGCGGCTTTGTGTTCGGCGGCTACAGCCTTGATTGCGCGGATCTGCTCAAAACCCTCGGGCCGGCCCGCGCGCGCGAACTCTATGCGCTGACAACCGACGCCGTCGATCTGATGAGGCAACGTATCCAGCGCTACCGCATCGATTGCGACGTGACCGATGCCGGCGTGATCCTCGCCAACTGGTTCGACGAACCTGCAAGGCTCGACACGCAGCGGCGTCTGATGCGGGATTCGTTCGGTGTCGAGTGGGAACCCGTGGCGGCCGCGGAGCTCGCGTCACAATTGAAGACGAGCCGTTATCACGGCGGCCTGTTCGAGCGCAATGCGTTCCACTTTCATCCGCTGAAATATGTGCTCGGTGTCGCGGGCGCCGCAGCCAACGCGGGCGTGCAGATCCACGAGAAGTCGCCCGTTGTGCGCTTTGAGCCCGACGGCGCCGGCTTCGTGGTACATACGCCGGAGGGCGCGCTCGAAGCACGCCACGTGGTGATGGCCGGCGGCGGCTATGCGCGCAACGTCTATGCACAGGTCGAACGCGCGGTGCTGCCGATCGCCACCTACGTGATGGCCACCGAACCGCTCGGCGCCCGCCTGAAAGACGCGATGGACACCCGCGCCGCCGTCTACGACACCCGCTTCGCCTTCGACTATTACCGTCCGCTGCCCGACACACGCATCCTGTGGGGTGGCCG
This sequence comes from Burkholderia sp. OK233, assembly GCF_900230185.1. Lineage (GTDB taxonomy): Bacteria > Pseudomonadota > Gammaproteobacteria > Burkholderiales > Burkholderiaceae > Paraburkholderia. Next base: position 3,184,396 of record NZ_OCSR01000002.1, on the reverse strand, counting down.
CATCTCAATACGCGACCGCGCGCCCGACGTCATCGCGCGGCTCTTGCAGCGTGATCTGTTGAAGGTCTATCCGCAGTTGCACGATGTGCGTATCGAGCACGCCTGGGGTGGCCTGATGAGCTACGCGCGGCACAAGATGCCGCAAATCGGCCGCAGCACGGACGGCGTCTGGTACGCGGTCGGCTTCGGCGGCCACGGCATGGCGCCCACCACCGTCTCGGGCGAATTGCTGGCGGCGGCCATCTCCGGCGAACGGCCGGTGCCCGACGCTTTCGCGGCTTTCGGCCTGACCCGCACCTACGGTGCGCTCGGTCTCGCGGCCGCGCAACTCACCTACACCGCCATGCAGACGCGCGACGCGCTCGCCGCCCGGCGCCCCTCGACCCGGCCGGCGCCGTGACGCTAGTCGCTGCCGGACTCAATACGCCGCCGCTTATGCCCGAGACCCGCTCCAGAGGCGGGTTTCAGCATGCTAGAATGCGCCGTCATCGCCGCTCGAATACACAATGAAAAAGGGAAGCAAGGCCGCCGAGCCTGATACCAACGGCATCGCGTCCGACACCCGACGCAAGTACGATCCCGAACAGACGAAGCGCAACATCCTCGACGTCGCGACGCAGGAGTTCTCCGCGATGGGGTTGACCGGCGCACGCGTTGACGCGATCGCGGAGCGTACGAACACCACCAAGCGCATGCTGTACTACTACTTCGGCAGCAAGGAAGGGTTGTACCAGGCCGTGCTGGAAAAAGTGTACGGCGACATTCGCGCGCTCGAACAGGATCTGCACGTCAGCGAACTCGATCCGATCGAGGGCATGCGCGCGCTGGTCGAGTTTACATTCGACTATCACGACCGCCAGCGCGACTTCGTCCGCCTCGTGACGATCGAGAACATTCACGGCGCGAAGTACGTCGAGCAGGTGAAGAGCTTCAAAGGCCGCAACGTCACCGTCATTCATACGATCGAAGATCTGCTCTCGCGCGGCATCGCGGCGGGACTGTTCCGCAGCGACGTCGATGCGATCGACCTGCACCTGATGATCAGCTCGCTGTGCTTTCACCGCGTCGGCAATCGCCATACCTTTGGTACGGCGTTCGGCCGCGATCCGTCGCACCCGCGCCTGCGCGCGCGTCATCGCGCGATGATCGTCGACGCCGTGCTGCGTTTCGTGCGCAAGGAAGACTGAGGCAAGCCTGAAACGAAAAAGCGGGATCTGGCGCTAGCCAGGCCCCGCTTTTTTTGCTCAATGAAAGCCGTTCGAACGATACGTGCCGTTCAATCCACCAGCACGATCCGCTTGATATCGCCGACGATAAAGATGTACGACAGCGCGCCGATCAACGCGATCGCGCCGATGAACACCAGCGCACCGACAAACGAGCCGGTTGCCGCGACGATGAAACCCACCACCAGCGGCGTGACGATGCCGGCCAGATTGGCGGCAAAGTTGAAGATGCCGCCCGTCACGCCAAGCAGGCCATCCGGCGCAATGTCCGACACCAGCGTCCAGCCCAGCGCCGCCATCCCCTGCGCGAAAAACGCCACCGACAGAATCGCGATCACCGCCACGTTGCTCTCGACATAGTTGGCGAGAATGATCGTCGACGCGAGCAGCAAACCGGCGATGATCGGCAGCTTGCGCGCCACGTTCGGCGACTTGCCGCGCCGCAGCAGCCAATCGGAGAAGATGCCACCGAACATCACGCCGATCGACGCGGCAATGAACGGCATGATCGCGAAGAAGCCGATCTTCAGCCATGCCATATGGCGTTCGGTGGCGAGATACGTCGGGAACCAGGTGAGGAAGAAGACGAGCGTCGAGTTACCGGCGAACTGGCCAAGGCAGATGCCGGCCAACTGACGATGCTTGAGCAGGCGTCCGATGGTGCGCCATTCGAAGCCGCTCTTCCCCGATGCAGCCGGTGCGCCGGAAACGTCGGCGTCCTTCTTGCTGTGCGTCAGACCGCCGCCTGCTTCGATATAGTCGAGCTCCGCCTGATTGACGGACGGATGATCGTGCGGCTCGCGATAGAACATCCACCAGATCACACCGAATACGAGACCCACGCCGCCCACCACGTAGAACAGCGAACGCCAGCCGAACGCGCCCATCAACATGAACAGAAACGGGCTGAAAAACGCGAGGCCAATATACTCGCCGACCGTGTAGGTGCCGGTCGCCATCGCCCGTTCGCTCTGCGGAAACCAGGTGGCCACCACGCGGCTATTGGTCGGGAAGCATGGCGCTTCCGACACGCCGAGGCCGAGCCGGAACACGAACAACGCGCCGATGCCGTGCACGAGCCCTTGCGCCAGCGTGCACAGCGACCAGAACGTCATCGACAGGAAATACGTGAGCTTGCTGCCGAAACGGTCGAGAAAGAGGCCGCCCGGAATCTGCGAGGCCACATAGCTCCACGAGAACACGGAGAACAGCAAGCCCATGAGCGCGGCGTTGATGCCGAGTTCCTTGGTCAGCTGTGGCGCCGCGATGCCGAGCACCGTGCGGTCCAGATAGTTGATCATTGTGCCGACCGCTAGCAGCGAGAGAATCTGATAGCGGGCTTTCGAGCGGCGCGCGGTGCTTACCGTGGCAGCCGTTTGGCGAGTTGCCTCGGCGGGCGTGGAATGAATGGGTTGTGGCATGGCGTCTCTGTCTCCTCGGTCGGGTTACGTACCGGATATGTATGGCTTATGTGCTACTGGCCTGGCGTTGCAACAAGGACTGGAAATGCGTGTAAACGCGCTCGGCGTCGGGTTCCAGGTCCGTGAAGATGCGCATCGCGTCGACCGCCTGATACACCGCCATCCCGCCGCCGCTCAGCGTGCGGCAGCCGAGTTCTTCGGCGGCCTGCAGCAACGCGGTGCGGATCGGGAAATAGACGATGTCCGCTACCCATAAATCGCGGTGCAGCAATTCGACCGGCAACGGCAAGCCAGGCAATTTCGCCATGCCGGTGGGCGTTGCGTGAATCAGGCCGTTAGCGACGGCGAGCGATTCTGCGAGCGAGCTGCCGGCACTGACGGTGGAGGCGGGGAAACGCTTCTGCAATTCCGCGGCGAGCGATGCGGCGCGCTCGGCGTCCACGTCGAATAGCGTAAGCGTTTGGGCTCCCATGGTCAGCGCGGCATGCGCGACCGCTGCGCCCGCGCCGCCTGCGCCCAGTTGCACGACACGCTCCAGCGACACATCCGGCAGGCCGCGTTGAAACGCCCGCGCGAAACCGGACCAATCGGTGTTGTGGCCGATACGTTTGCCGTTCCTGAACAGGACGGTGTTGACCGCGCCGAGCGCGCGTGCGTCGTCGGAGAGTTCATCGAGCAGAGGAATGACGGCCTGCTTGCAGGGGTACGTGATGTTCAATCCGTTGTAGCCCATGCGTTCGGCTGAAACGAGCAAATCGGCGAGCGCCGTGATGTCCAGCTTCAACGCCTCCAGATCGATGCGCCGATACACATAGTGCAGGCCGAGTTTGCTGCCCTCTTCCTCATGCATCGCGGGGCTAAGCGATCCGCCGATGCCCGAACCGATCAGACCGACGAGAAACGATTGCGGGCTCGCCTGTGTGTTCGCTTGTGCGTTCATTTGGCCGCCCTATTCTTAAGGATGACCGCCATCCGCTCCAGAGCGAGCACATACCCCTGCGTGCCGCAACCAACGATGATCGCCTCGGCCACCGCCGACACGTACGAGTGATGCCGGAACGCTTCGCGGCGATGAACGTTTGAAATATGCACTTCGATGACGGGCTTTTCGATCGCAGTGAGCGCGTCGGCGATCGCCACCGAGGTATGCGTGTAAGCCGCTGGATTGATCACGATGCCGTCAACCTTGCTGCGCGCCGCATGCAGCCAGTCGATGAGTTGGTGTTCCGCATTCGATTGGCAGAAATCGACCGACAGATCCAGCCGCTCGCCCGCGTCGCGGCAGAGCCGCGCGACGTCGTCGAGCGTTTCCGAACCATAGATGGCCGGCTCACGCGTGCCGAGCAGGTTGAGATTCGGTCCGTTGAGGACCAGTACTGATGCAAAACTCATGACGACTACTCCTGCAAAAATAAGGCATAAAGCGGGCCACAGCACGCGCCGCGGCTCTACAACGTAAGCGCAGTGTGCGCGCATTGCCCGCAACCGTCATTCGGGGTTTATACGAATTTGTACCATCTAGTTAGTTTGTATAGACTGTCAGGAAATTCCGTTAGCATGGGCACTTCTGGCCTGCTTCATGCTCGTTGACGGTAACTAGCTAGACCATTTTGCGCGTTGCAACATAGCGGGCCGCAAGACCTGCGGACGCAGCACAGCGGCCGCTTCGCGCCACCTCAACAGCCGTTTCATTGTTTTTGCAGGAGCCGTTCATGCAACGTTCGATTGCCACCGTGTCGATCAGCGGGACCCTCGTCGAGAAGCTGACCGCAATCCAGGCGGCGGGCTTCGAAGGCGTCGAAATCTTCGAGAACGACCTGCTGTATTTCGACGGCTCACCCGCCGACGTGCGGCGCATCGCCGATGATCTCGGGCTGAAGATCATGCTGTTCCAGCCGTTCCGCGATTTCGACGGAGTAAGCCCGGAGCGCCTCGAACGCAATCTGGATCGGGCGAAGCGCAAGTTCGACGTGATGCACGAACTGGGTACGGACCGGATTCTGGTCTGCAGCAACGTCTCGCCCGACACCATCGGCGACGATTCGCTGATGACCGACCAGTTGGGTGCGCTGGCCCGCGCGGCCGAAGCGGCTGGCGTGATCGCCGGCTACGAGGCGCTCGCGTGGGGCAAGCACGTCAAGACCTACCGCCACGCGTGGAAACTCGTCAACGCAGTCAATCATCCGAATCTGGGGCTTGTGCTCGACAGCTTTCATACGCTGTCGCTGAACGATACAGTGGACGCGATCGCCGATATCCCGGGCGAACGCATTGCCTTCGTGCAGATTGCCGATGCGCCGAAGCTCGCCATGGACGTGCTGGAATGGAGTCGCCACTACCGCTGCTTCCCGGGCCAAGGCGATTTCGATCTGGCAGGCTTCACCGCCCAGGTCGTGAAAACCGGCTACACAGGGCCGCTTTCGCTCGAAATTTTTAACGACGGTTTTCGCGCTGCGCCAACCACCATCACCGCGGCGGACGGCCATCGCTCATTGCTGTTCCTCGAGGAACAGGCCCGGGCGCTGCTTGAATCCACCCAGCAGCCGGTCGGCGACCTCTATCGATCGCCCGCTGCGCCCGCGCACGTCGGCTATCAGTTTCTCGAGTTCGCGGTCGACCACACCACCCGCGCGCATCTCGTCGACTGGCTCGGCAAGCTGCGCTTCCGTCAGGCCGGCCAGCATCGTTCGAAAGATGTGACGCTGTTTCAGCACGGCGCGGCGTCGATCGTGCTGAATGCTGAACCGGATTCATTTGCCAATGCTTTCTTCCAGCAGCATGGTTTGTCGCTGTGCGCGTCGGCGTTTCGCGTGGATGACGCCAATCAGGCGTTCGAGCGCGCCGCCGGGTTCGGCTATGCCCCGTTCTCGGGCCAGATCGGGCCGAACGAACGCGTGCTGCCGGCTGTGCAGGCGCCCGACGGGAGCCTGAACTACTTCGTCGACGAGACACCGGACCAGCCCACCCTGTTCGAAGCCGATTTTGTGCTCACCGACGTCAACGGTCCGACCGAAGTGGGGCCACTCGCGCGCATCGACCATGTCTGCCTGTCGGTGCCGGCGCCTTCGCTGGATACGTGGGTTCTGTTCTTGCGCACCGCGCTCGGCTTCCAGGCCGAGCCTGGCGTGCTGGTGCCCGACCCGTACGGGCTGGTGCGCAGCCGCGCGCTGCGCAGTCATGACGGTTCGGTGCGAATCGTACTGAACGCCTCGGTGGACCACCATACGGCAGTGGCCGAAGCCTTGCACACCTATCACGGCTCGGGCCTGAACCACGTTGCGTTCAGCACCGGCGATATTTTTAGCGCGGTTCCCGAATTCGTCGCCGACGGTCTGCCGGTGTTGCGCATTCCGCGCAATTACTACGAAGACCTCGCCGCCCGCTATGCACTGCCGGATGAGACGCTCGAGGAGCTGCGCGCACACAACATCCTGTACGACCGCGACGAACGCGGTGGCGAGTTCTTCCACGCGTACACCGAACAACTGGATCAGCGCTTTTTCCTGGAGATTGTCGAACGGCGTGGCGGCTACGACGGTTATGGCGCGGCCAATGCGGCCGTACGGCTTGCAGCGCAGGCTCAGCGCCGCAAGTAGGAGTTTGCGGCCAGTAATGCTGGTGGGCGGTGATTGGTGGTTTGCAGTTTGCGTCCCGCGAATTCAGGCAGATCGGGCACGGCCCATGCTCCATCGGCTCAAGCGGGCGCGCCGCACCGATATAATGGCGTTTGATCCGCGGTCCGGTGCCGCGCGCCCTCTGCGCGATGCGGGCGTGGCGCGTACCGTCAGTCGAATGAAACGCCAGGAGAGATATGAAGAAGTTTGCCGTAGTCCTGTCAGTTCCCCTGCTTCTCAGCGCTTGCGCGTACTTCCAGAAGAATCCGGATGCCGGCGAGCCCGTCACGGACACCACCACGCAGCGCTCGGTCAACGACGTAGTCGCCTGCCTGACGCAAGTGGCGACCAGCCACAATGCCGCGTTCAAATCGACCGAGATCCCGCAGGGCCAGATGCTCGATTTCGGCGATTCGAATATCGTCAAGGTGCGCAGCGACAACGGTGCAACGACCTATCGCTTCTACGCGGGCAAACGCCACGTGAACAATCTGTGGATTGAATCGGCGAGCAAAACTTGCGCGCCGTAAGGTAAGCAAGGGTAACGATCGGCCAGGTGTAACGGTCGGTAACGTGTTCCGGCGCAATCATAGTGTCACGGTGTTACATCACAATGCTGTCTTAAGAATCGTTTAAGACTTCATCCGCATGATCCATCCGACACTATCCCGCACAAGGTGCGCTTCATGAACCAACCCGATCACAACACGAACGACACGCCCGCACCGGCGAAACGGCCCACGATTCTGCGTCGCTTGCTGAGCCACCACGAACTGGCGACGCTGCTGCTGTTGCTGCACGCGCCGATCGACGCGTCCGCGAAACCCGAGATTCCGCAACTTCACGAAGCCGGCCTGATCGAAACGGTCTCCGGCGACGCAGGCGCCTCGCATATCCGTCTGACGCCTGAAGGCAATGCAGTGTTGCGCGGACTTGGCGTGAAATAAGGCACGTATTACATTTTAGTTACGCCTGCCATACGCCGTACCCCGCCTCGCGTAGTCCAATCGCCAATTCCACCTCCATGTCCTGTGCGCCGCGGTAAGGCATCGGATTGTAAACTTCATACAATTCGGGCATGAGGCGCAGGCCGTAATCGCGCACATAGCGATTTGCCTGAATGCCGGCCTTGTGCCGGTCGAATCTCAGATCCGGGTCCAACCCCGTCATTCCCACGTACACACACGGCTTGTCGAACCGGTAATCCGGATTCGCGCGGCGAAAGCGCGCCTCGTTCCAGACGGTGTCGTCCAACGCGACGACGTAGACGTAGTAATGATGCTTGCGACGAACCATGTGTGCGGCGGCTCAGCTTCGCGAGGTTCCGTGCAGCAGCATCCGGTACTCGGTCGGCGTGACGCCGACGGTCGCCTTGAATTGACGCGTAAAGGCGCTGTGGTCGGTGTAGCCGCAGAGTGCGGCGACGTCGGTGACCTTGTCGTGTGAAACCAGCAATGCGGTGGCGGCGTCCAGCCGCGTTTTCAACAGCACCTGGCGCGGTGTCAAATGAAACACTTTGTGAAAGTAGCGCTCCAGTTGCGCCACCGACATATCCGCCATTGCAGCAAGCTGTTTCAGATTCAGCGGCTGCACGTAGTTTTCCTGAATGGACTGCACTACTTCAGCCAGCCGGCTGTAAGCGGGATGACTGCTTTCATCCGCTTTCAGGTCGCGGGAGATGCCGGCGAGGCCAACCACCTTACCCGCCGGATCGCGCAGCGGCTGCTTGCATGTCAGGCACCAACCCGGCTGACGACCGGGATACAGGTGTAGCTCCAGCTGATCGATCATCTGGCTGCCGACGTTGATGATCGCTTTGTCCTGAGCGGTGTAGATGCGACCGAAACGGTGCGGGAAGACGTCCTCGGCGGTCTTGCCGAGCAGCGCGGACTTTTCCTTGAAGCCACAGCGCGAAGCCAGCGTGCGATTGACCAGCGCATAGCGGGCATGCGCGTCCTTGACGAAGAACACGACGTCCGGCATCGCATCGAACACGGGCTCGAGCAGCGTGAAATGCGACAGCATGCCGGACAGCGTTGCGTCGTCCGGGTCGAGCGGATGAGCCAGCGTGTTCATCGTGCGGGTTCCGTGGTCAGTGCGGTGGTGCGTTGGGTGCGCTCAACCGCGCGGGTACGCGGGTGGTCACTTGCGGTCGATTATAGGGCCACGCGCTACTGAAAATATCCAGCGGACGAATGGATGCCGGGGTCATTCAGCGGGCAACTGCTCCTCACTGATTGCCATCAACGTGCCGATTTGCGCCGGACTGAACGGCGGGCGCGGCGCTCCGGCTTGCCAGCCCAGATACAGCGAAGCCGCGGCGCCGCAGATCCGGCCCTGGCATGCACCCATTCCGCAGCGGGTATGCAGCTTGGCCTCCCGCCAATCCGGATAGGCGCGGACCTCGCCGAGGCTGACGTCTTCGCAACGGCAGAGCAGCGTGGCGTCGTCGGGCGGCGTGTGCGCGGCGGCCTGCAAGGCAAAGGCCATTTCGACCCGCCTTGCGAAACGCCGCCATCGGGCTCGTTGCGCTTGCAGCGCGGTGCGGTTTGCGGGGATGCCGCTTGTCGAGCCGCCGCTCGCAGAGAGCCCAGCAATCTCTCCCTCGACACCCGCCAGTTCCGCGCCGCCGACGCCCGTGCATTCGCCTGCCGCCAGCACGCCGTCGACCGAAGTCCGCTGCTCGTCGTCGACAACGGTCTCGCCCGCTTCGGTGATCGCACAGCCGAGCGCTTGCGCAAGCGTGATGTTCGGCACGAGTCCATAGCCGCAGGCGATGCGGTCGCAGTCGAGCGTCGACTCCTGCTGGCCGCGCCGGATCGTCACGCGCTCGACGCGGCCATTGCCATGAGCTTGCCGGACGACGCTGCCGGTCCAGTAACGCACGCCCGCGAAGCCGCGCGTCATGGTAAAGGCTTGCCGCAACTTCGCCGGCTCGCCCAACAATGAGACTCCGAATCGGGCGACCTCAAGCGCCGAGGCCTGCTCCACGACCGCCAGCACCCGCGCCCCCGCTGCACGCGCGGTAGCAAGCGCCGCGATCAGCAATGGACCACTGCCCGCAATCACGATCCGTTCGCCGCGTACTGGCATGCCGCCTTTGACGAGTGCCTGCAGTGCGCCGGCACCGGTCACGCCGGGCAACGTCCAGCCGGCGAATGGCAATAGCCGCTCACGCGCGCCGGTCGCGAGGATCAATCGATCGTAGCTGATCGACACGCCACCATGCTCAGCCGACTCGAGCAGCAAACCTCGCGGACTCAAAGGCGCGATCACGCGAGTCGATGGCAAAAGGGTGACATTGGTTTGCGTCTTCAAGGCGGCGAGCAGGCCTTGTAGCGGCACTTGCGGCGGATGGCCGGGACCTTGGCGCCAGATTTGGCCGCCCGCGCGGGGATTGTCGTCGAGCAGCGCGACTGTGGCGCCCTCGCGCGCGGCTGCCTGCGCGGCGCTCAACCCGGCCGGACCGGCGCCTACCACGACGATATCGAAGTGCTGCTTCATCGTTTGCCCGTGGTGGTCGTGGTTGCAGTGGCGCTCGTTACGGTGGCCGCACCTGTCGCGTTGGTCGCGTTGGTCGCGTTGGTCGCGTTGGCTGCGCCGGTCGCCGCGGCCGCAGCAGTGCAAACCACCTGCCCTTCGCGGCAAAGCGTCTGGCATGCCAACGTATGCGCCCGGCCATCGATCGTGACGCGGCACTCCTGGCACACGCCCATCCCGCACAGTGCCGCGCGCGGCTGGCCGCTAACCGAAGTCCGCGTGCCGTTCGCGCCCGCCATGACAAGCGCCGCGGCCACGATCGTGCCCGCTTCGACCTCGACGCTTCTACCATCGATCGTCAAGTGAAAGCGTGTTGCATCGGCGTCAGCCATGGGCCACCTTTTGCGCAAAACGGACCGGCAAGTACGGCTCGGCCGGAATCGGTGCGGTGTTCCCAGTGATCTGCGCGGCGAGCAACTTCGCGGTTGCGAGCGAAGTCGTCACGCCTAAGCCCTCGTGTCCGACCGCAAGCCACACGCCGGGTGCAAAATCACCGGCCGGACCGATCAACGGCAAACCATCCGGCGACGCTGCACGAAACCCGGTCCACGCGCGGATTCCGTTGAGTGTCGGCAGGACCGGCAGATAGTGCGCCGCGCGCTGCAGCATCTGCGCGAGCACCGGCATGTCGACGGCGGGATCGGTTGTATCGAACTGACGCGACGAACCGATCAGCAACTGGCCTGTAGGCCGCGGCTGCGCATTGAACGCCACCGAAGTGCCGGCCGCATGATGTGCGCTCCTGATGTAGGCCAGTTCGAGCAGTTGGTGGCGAATGAGTCCGGGATAACGGTCGGTGATCAGCAGATGACCTTTCTTCGGTTGCAACGGCAGCGACCGCAGCAGTTGCTGAGCGCCCAGACCATTGGCAACGATCACGTGCTCCGCGCTGATGCGCTCGCCGTCGACCAGCGTCACGCCACGCGCGCTAATTGCGCTAACTCGCGCGCCGAGTCGCACACGGATATTCTCGACTCCTGAAGATTGCGTCAGCAGCCACTCGGCAACCGTGGGCGCATACACGATGCTGTCATGCTCGATCCGCAGGCCGCCTGCCATCGATGCCGCCAGCGCCGGCTCACACGCCCGCAACGCAGCCGCGTCGATCAGTTGAGCGGAGACGCCCTGCGCTTCGAAGGCTGCATGCATGGCGCGGGCGGCGTGCCACTCCTCGTCGTCGGCGGCAACCCATAAAGTACCGCAGCGCGCGAACGCGTCGCGCGTGCGCAGTTGCGGCGCGAGCGCCAGCCACAAGTCGCGCGAATAGCGGCTCAACGCGAATTCCGCGGGCGAGTCGTTCATCACGACGATATGGCCCATGCCCGCCGCCGTCGCACCGCCGCCGATGCCCTGTGCGTCGAATACCTCGACCCGCATGCCGAGCGCGGCCAGCTCCGCCGCGCAAGCCGCGCCGACAATGCCAGCCCCGACGATCAACGCGTCCGCTGTCATGCCGTGCGGATACCCCATGCGAACGGGTCGCGCTCGTCGAAACACAAACGCCCTTCGGCCATGATGTGCGCGTGGCCCGTGATGGTCGGAATCACCGAGACGCCATCGCCGGCGTGACGATAGCTCGCCTCGAATACGCTGCCGATGATGCTCTCCTGCCGCCACACCGCGCCTTCGGCCAGCTTGCCGTCGGCGGCGAGGCAGGCGATCTTCGCGCTCGTGCCGGTACCGCACGGCGAGCGGTCATACGCGTTGCCGGGACAGAGGACGAAGCTGCGGCTGTCGATGCCGTCTCGCGAGCCGGGTCCGAAGAGTTCGATGTGGTCGATCAGGGCGCCGTCCGCGCCGGTGATGCGCTGCGCGATCAGCGCATCGCGGATTGCCGTACTGAATGCGCTCAGCTCGGTGATACGCCCTGCCTCCAGCGTGCGCCCGTGATCGGCGACGAGAAAGAACCAGTTGCCGCCCCAGCCGATGTCGCCACTCAACATGCCGTAGCCCGGCACGTCGACCTGCACGCCTTGCCGGTAGCGATAGGCCGGCACGTTGCGCACGGCCACACTGCCGTCCTCGTTGAGCGTCGCTTCGACGACGCCGACCGGCGTCTCGATCCGATGAAGTCCCGGCCCGATCCGGCCCATGTGCGCGAGCGAGACGACGAGACCGATCGTGCCGTGCCCGCACATGCCGAGATAGCCCACGTTGTTGAAAAAGATCACGCCGGCCGCGCACGCGGGGTCGTCCGGCTCGCACAGCAGCGCGCCGACCACCACGTCCGAGCCGCGCGGCTCGGTGACGATGCCTGCGCGCCAGTCGTCGAAATGCGTGCGAAACACGTCGAGACGCTGCGCCAGCGTGCCGCCGCCGAGCGCAGGGCCACCCGACACCACCAGGCGGGTCGGTTCACCGCCGGTGTGCGAGTCGATGATGTCCAAGGTTTTCATGATGCACATGGTAGGAATACCGGGCGCCGAAGTCTTGGTGTGCATAATCGTGGATTGTGACGATTTCGGCATATCTTATCCGTCCATCCGCGCACGCGTCGACTATGGAAATCAGGCGGGCGCCGCGTCTGAACAGCCTCTATCGAGCGAGGTCAGGAGCACACGTGAGGTCCATTCCACCTGCTTTCGACGTATTTTGCGTCCTGTGCTGAAATAGCCGGCCCGCTTCATCTTATCGGGTATACAGGCACAGCCGCTATGCTGAAATCGTCATCCGCCACGCGTGAATCGCGCAAGACGGCGGCATTTTCCCTGCTTACACTGCGCTTCGACTCAACACACTCAGGAGAGCAGTCGTGGCGCATATCTGGGAAGGCGTATTGCCCGCAGTTACCACCAAGTTTCACGCGGATTTCAGCATAGATCGCGAATGGACCGGCAAGAATATCGAGGCGCAGATCGACGCGGGTGTGGACGGCATCATCGTGTGCGGATCACTTGGCGAAGCATCGACGCTCTCACTGGACGAGAAGCTGCAAGTGCTCGACATCGCAGTCGAAGCCTCGCGAGGCCGTGTGCCCGTTTTGCTGACGATCGCCGAGAACAGCACGCTCGACGCCTGCCGCCAGGCCGAAGCCGGTAGCCGGCACGGCGCGGCCGGTTTCATGGTGCTGCCCGGGCTGCGCTATCTGTCCGACCGGCGCGAAACGCTGCACCACTTTCGCAGCGTCGCCGATGCGAGCGCGCTGCCGCTGATGATCTATAACAATCCGCTTGCCTATGGCGTCGACATGACGCCCGAGATGTTCGCGGAAATCGCCGACGAAAAGAAGATCGTCGCGATCAAGGAATCATGCGGCGACGTGCGGCGCGTGACCGATCTGATCAATGTGGTCGGCGACCGCTTCGCGATTCTGTGCGGGGTCGACAACCTCGCGATGGAAGCGATATTGATGGGCGCGCATGGCTGGGTGGCCGGTCTTGTGTGCGCGTTTCCGCGCGAGACGGTGGTGATTTATAAGTTACTGAAGGCGGGCCGCCTTGAAGAAGCGCGCGCGATCTATCGCTGGTTCGCGCCCCTGCTCGCCCTCGACGTCTCGTCGAAGCTGGTGCAGAACATCAAGCTGGCCGAGACGATCGTCGGGCTCGGCACGGAGCCGGTGCGGCCGCCTCGTCTGCCGTTGGCCGGAGACGAACGCAAGGCAGTCGAAGCGTTGATCCGCCGGGCGATTGAAAACCGGCCAACGCTGCCGCAGGTTTGAGTTGCGGCAAGTTGACTGGTAGCCGCTCCCGGTCGCGGCGCGGCCGGTGATGTGCCGGTTTGTCAGGCCGCCTGCTTTTCCGCGGCCGCTTCACCTTGCCGCAAATGCAGCAGCCGATAGCCGCTCTTGTAAACGGGTTGCAGCCGGAAGTCGTTTTGCGGCTCGATCTCGAGCAGCAGGCGCAGACGCGACACATGGCTGTCGATCGTGCGGGTGAACTCGCGGAACTCACGGCCCCACACCATCGCGAAGATATGGTCGCGCGACATCACGCGGCCAATATTGGAAAAGAATAGCGACGCCAACCGGTATTGCGTACCCGATAGCGGAACCGGCTGACCGCGCAGCATGACGAGCTGGCGATGCGTGTCGAAACGGTAGGGGCCGACGGCGAAGCTCGCGGCACTGAAACGGTCCGGATAGGCGCGGCGCAACAACGCCGCGACGCGCTCGCGGAACTCACCCGGACGCAACGGCAGCCCGACATAGTCGTCTGCCCCGCTGGCAAAGGCGCGCACCACGCTGTCCTCTGACGTCTCGGTCGAAGCGAACAGGACCGGCAAGCGGTCGCCACCGACCGCACGCACCGACCTCAGGACTTCGGCACCGGACAGGCGAGTGCCTTGCCAGTCCAGCACCAGCATGTCCACGGTGGAACGGGCGAGTGCTTTCGACATGGCCAGACCGTCGTCATAGACCATACAGGTATGGCCGGCACTCATGAGAACCTTTTCGATCGACTGACGCATGACAGGGTCACGCTGAAGGATGGCAATACGCATGGGATGACTCTTAACTGATAGCTCGGACGCGATTCTCAGAGGGACGCTCACGCCATCCCATAGGAGCATTCCTAATTTGCGCGCCAATCGCCCCCTTCCGACACGTGTGTGCTGCATTCCTACACGTGACCGCTGCGGCTCGCACGACGCACGGGCCTCGCCGTCCTGGCCGCCGTCGAAAAGACACGTTTCCGGGAACTTTTTCCAATCTAATTAAGTACTTCCCGAAGCGACCGGCTTTCATCCTGTAAAATCGCCGCCCTGGCCCCAGTCGTCATCGCGCTTGCCCTATCCGGGCCGGCGCGCCGGTGTCCCGTGCTCTACCCAGCGCTTGCCACACTTCTCGCCCGACGACCGCCGTTTTTCCACGCGCTGCGTGTGGTTTCCAATTCAAGACAAGACACAAGCAATGCAAGCGACAAATCTGGGTGGAGCGCAGGCTGTCACCCCACGCCCTCTTGGGCGAAGCGATTACAAGACGCTCGGTCTCGCCGCGCTCGGCGGGGCGCTGGAGTTTTACGACTTCATCATCTTCGTATTCTTTGCGCCGGCGATCGGCCAGTTGTTCTTCCCCGCCGCAATGCCGGACTGGCTGCGTCAGGTGCAGACCTTCGGCATCTTCGCGGCCGGCTATCTGGCCCGACCGCTGGGCGGCATCATCATGGCGCACTTCGGCGACCTGTTCGGCCGCAAGCGCATGTTCACGCTGAGCGTGCTGCTGATGTCGGTGCCGACGCTGATGATGGGTCTGCTGCCCACCTACGCCAGTATCGGCGTGATGGCGCCGGTACTGCTGCTGGTGTTCCGCGTGATGCAGGGCGCGGCGGTCGGCGGCGAAGTGCCGGGCGCATGGGTGTTCGTTTCCGAGCACGTGCCGCAGCGGCACATCGGCTATGCGTGCGGCACGCTGACAGCGGGCCTCACGGCAGGCATCCTGCTTGGTTCGCTGATCGCCTCGGCGGTGAACCGCAACTTCGCACCGGCGGAAATCTCCGCCTACGCATGGCGCATCCCGTTCCTGGTGGGTGGCGTGTTCGGCATGTTCTCGGTTTATCTGCGCCGCTGGCTGCATGAGACGCCGGTGTTCGCCGAGCTCAAGCAACGCAAGGCGATCGCCGCGGAAGTGCCGCTCAAGGCCGTGCTGCGCGACCACGGCCGCGCCGTGATCGTGTCGATGCTGCTCACGTGGATGCTGTCGGCTGCGATCGTCGTGGTGATTCTGATGACGCCGACGCTGCTGCAGAAGCAGTTTCATATCGCGCCGGCCACCGCGTTGCTGGCGAACTGCGTGGCAACGCTGTGCCTGACGATCGGCTGCGTGATGGCGGGCTCGATCGCCGGCCGCATCGGCGCGGGGCGCACGATTTTCATCGGCGGCCTCGCGCTGGCCGTGACGTACTACGTGATGTTCCAGCAGCTTGCCGTCGATACGTCGACACTGGTGCCGCTGTACGCCGTGGCCGGCCTGTTCGTCGGTGTAATCGGCGCGATTCCGTTCGTGCTGGTGAAGGCGTTCCCGCCGGTCGTGCGATTCTCGGGCATCTCGTTCTCGTATAACGTTGCCTACGCAGTGTTCGGCGGCCTCACGCCGATCGCCGTCTCGCTGATGATGAAGTCGAACCCGATGGCCGCGCCGCTTTATGTCGGCGCGATCTGCATTGTCGGAGCATTGACTACGCTGTTCATCAAAGACGCGCCGCAAGCGCGCTAATCGAGCTGTTTTGCAACGGCGCACCGCCTGGTGCGCCGTTGTTTCAATCGGCTTCACGCCCGGCAATTCCGGCGACATCGACACTTCACGCCGGACCGAAACATCGTGCGCCGCATCGGCCTACGATGTGTCTCATGAACTCTCCCAACACTCCCGTCTCGCCCACCCTCAGCCGCGTCCTTGCGACCGTCAGCATCGGCTTCGTCGTCACGCAACTCGATGTGACCATCGTCAACATCGCCCTGCCGAAGATCGGCGCGAACCTGCATGCGGATGTCGCGGGCCTGCAATGGGTCGTCGACGCATACACACTCGCGTTCGCCGTGCTGATGCTATCGGCGGGCGCGCTCGGCGACCGGCTCGGCACACGGCGCATGTACGCGGCCGGCATCGTGCTGTTCGCGCTCGCGTCGCTCGCCTGCGGATTGGCACTCGATGCCACCATGCTGGTCGCCGCGCGCGCCGTGCAAGGCATCGGCGCCGCCGCCATGCTGCCGAACTCGCTGGCGCTGCTCAATCAGTCCTACGGCCACGATCCGAAGCTGCGGGCACGTGCAGTTGGGCTGTGGACCGCCGCGGGCGCGATTGCAATCGCGGCCGGACCGGTGGTCGGTGGCGTGCTGATCGCGGCGTTCGGCTGGCGCAGCATCTTTCTTGTCAATCTGCCGATTTGCGTAGCCGGTTTGCTGGCGACTTCGCTTTGGGTACCGCAGTCTGGGGCCGCGCGGAAAGACGCACAAGGAGCGGCTTCGGCTCCTTCTACGACCACGACTGGGACTCGCACGGGGACTGGGACAACGGCGGGCACTAGCGCAAGAACTACGCCTGGGGCTACAGCCACGGCATCGGCTACGGCCAGCGAAATCCCGGGTGGCATCGATCTGACCGGCCAGACCCTTGCGATCGTCGCGCTCACCGCCTTCGTCGCCGCTGTGATCGAATGGCGGCCGCTGGGGCTAAGCCATCCGCTGGTCGCCGGCGGTTTCATACTCGCGCTGATCGCGGCCGGCGCTTTTATCGTCGTGGAATCGCGTGTCGCGGCACCGATGCTGCCCCTCTCGCTATTCAGCAAGCGCACCTTCAATGCGGCGGTGCTGTTCGGCATCTGCGTGAATCTGACGTACTACGGCATGGTGTTCGTGCTGAGCCTGTATTTGCAGCGCGTACGCGGCTATACCCCGCTGCAGGCTGGCCTCGCTTTCCTGCCGTTGACGGGCGGCTTTCTGCTCTCGAACGTCGCGAGCGGCTGGGTGGTCGGACGCTTTGGCGTACGTGTGCCAATGATCGCCGGCGCAATCACTGCGGGGCTCGGCTATGGCCTGCTGCATTTCGTCGATGCGTCCACGCCGCTCGTCGGCTTGCTGCTGCCGTTCCTGCTGATACCGTCCGGGATGGGCCTCGCGGTCCCGGCGATGACGACCGCCGTGCTGGCTTCCGTTGAAGCGAAGCGCGCCGGCACTGCGTCCGCCGTGCTGAATACGGCCCGGCAAGCAGGCGGTGCGGTGGGTGTGGCCGCCTTCGGCGCGTTGGCGAGCGGCGCGGCTGCCACGCAGATCGTCGCGGGGATGCAGGCCGTGACGGCCATCTCGGTCGGTTTGCTGGTGGTCGGTGGAGTAATGGGCTGCCTTGTCCATCCGGAGCCGCAGGCGTCAAGCTCCAAGCCGCACAGAACTGGCCCTGGGCGAGTTCGTGAAACGCGCTGATCGCCTCTTCGGTTGACCAGCGCGTTTCAGCAAATCGCGCTGCCGCCGCACGGGTTACAGCGGCGCTTCCTGAATCGTGCCGGTGTCGATCGCGCGCTCGATCAGCCCTTCGTTTTGCGCCTTGGCGATCGCGTCGGCGATCAGCTTTTCCGGCTGTTCAATTTCAGCCTTGATCGTGCCGATAAGACCCGATGCATCCAGAACCACCAGTGTTTTTGCCGAATCGGCAAGGCTGATGATGACGCGATGCGGCGTAGACCCTTCGCCGAGACTTGCGCACAACTGCGTGACCTTGCCGCCAATTGTTTGCTCAAAACTTTGAATCATTATTTGCTCCCTTGATTACAGCCACAATCAAAAGCGACCTGCGCAGACTAGCTCAATTGCGTGATCAGAGATTCAGCCCGCCGCGTGGTGCGCGTGCGCCGTCGATACTGATTCGGCCCGCTCCGGTCACGAACAGCAGCAGGAAACCACCAGCGATACCGATATTCTTCCAGAAGTGAATCACCATGTCGCGTTGCAAAGCGGGATCGGTAACATTCCAGAAATCGTGGCCCAGCACTGCGGCTGCCACGGTGTAGACGGCCATGATGAGCGCGAGCGGGCGGATCTTGAAGCCGACGATCAGCAGCAGGCCACCGAGTGCCTCGACCGCTGTTGCAATCGGTGCCGCGACCTGGACGAGCGGCACACCCTTCGAATTCAGATAGCCGACAAAGCCCGCATAGCCCAGCAGTTTCATCACACCGCCCCATAAAAACAGCACGGCAAGGGCAATACGCGCGATGAGGATGACGCCGGAATCGACGGGACGCGTCATGAGGGGCTCCTGTAAATGAATAAGCAGCAGACCCGGCCAGACGGCCGCAGTTCCCCACTTTGCACCTGAGAATAGGTGCGCTGCCCGCCTTTTCCAAGTGTGGGCCGGCATGAATGGCGCAATCCGCGCCGTCTCAAGGGAAGGAAAAAGGTGTCCAAGCGCCCAGCGCGGGCCCGATCGTGCACGCCACGGACAGTATTGCCGCCGCGCTTATCCGCGGGGATACGTCGCGACCTCGATCAGATTGCCATCCGGATCGCGACAATACACCGAGGTCATCTTGCCGCGCGCGCCGTCGCGTTCAACCGGGCCGGCTTCTATCTCGACACCCTGAGCGAGCCAGTGAGCCTTGACCTCAGCGGGACTCGTGGTGGTGACAAAACACAGATCGGCGCTGCCCGGCACCGGCTCGCGCCCGGTGAACCACGCGACCGTGTCCGCATCCGCGGGACGCAAGTTGATCTTCTGATTGCCGTATGTCATCGCCACACGCGTGCCGGTGCGCGACTCGAACTCGGTGCGCCGCATGCCGAGCATGCGTGCATACCAGGCCGCGCTGGCTTCCACGTCGGCGACATTCAGAACGAGATGATCGAGACTGTCTATCGAGAAGCTCATGGGTATCGTCGCCGTAGCGAGGTGCTATTGCTCCGGCGCATCCGGCGCGAGCAGGACACCCTTCGTAAAAACGAAGCAGCCGTAACCGCGCGCTTCGCCGGTAGCGATCACGCAATAGGCTTTGCGCGCCCGCTCATAGAAAGCGAAACGTTCGACCGAAGCAAACGGCACCTCGCGCCCTTCCGCCGCATTGATCTCGATCTGCACTTCGCGCTGAACGGCTGGAATCGTATTCGGTTCGCCCACCACTTCCATCCGCGACGCAGGGCGCTCGATGAATGTATCCAGCGGCATCACCGACAGAATCGCGCGAATGGCACGCGGCGCGTTCACGCCATCGAGGCGCAGCAGCTTGCCCAACACCGTCTCCTGCGCGACGGACGCGCCCGGAAAGTTGGCGTCGCAAACCACCAGTTCGTCGCCATGCCCCATCGAGCGTAGCGCATGCAGCACATCGGCATTCAGCAGCGGATCCAGATTCTTCAGCACGGTGTCTCCTTCAGGTTCGATTGGCCGCCAGCTGCCCGGGTTCGAGCGGATTGCCCTTGTGGCGCGTCGCGATCGATTGTAGCAAGACCGTGGCGCACGGTCCGTTGCCCGGGGCTCACCGTCAATCCGCCTTTCCACACGATGCGGCGAGCGGCATTGCGCGACACCGCCACCGCAGCCATCCGACCAACGCGAGCAGCACGAGACCCGCGCCACCAAGCACCGGCTCGCGCCAGGCCAGCAACGCAGTGAAGGTGAACGCGCGCGTGCCGGCCAGCAGAGCGAAGCCGGCGATCGCGCTGGAGAGCGCGTCGACAGCGCCCGACAGGCGCGCGACCGCGAGGACAATACCGGGAGCCGTGGCGGCAACGGACTCGTGCATGATCGTCTCCGTGAAAAAGACTGCGTGTGGTCAGGTAGCGGCAGGGACCTGGTCGAGGAAACCCGTCACCGCCTGCAGGCGACCGTGCGTGTCGAGCACGCCGAAGTCGGATCCCTTGACGATTGCCTCACCGGCCGGCGTGGTGAGTGCCCACGAAAAGCGCAGGCGGTTCGCGAAACCGTCGACTTCCGTCGTGCGGTGAAACGTGTGATGCGGGAAGCGTTCATGCACCGCACGGATCATCGCGTCGATGCCGTCATGGCCCGCGCCTGCCAGCAGCGGATCGCGATAGTCGGCATCGGCAGTCCATGTCGCGGCGATCAGTTCGCGGCGGCGCACTGCATCGGTTTCATTCCATGCGTCGAAGTAACGGTCGATCAGATCGGTATGCGCATTCATCTCAGACTCCTTGATTGGCATGACTGAGCACTACGCTCGGCAGACACGTTGTATGCGGCGGGCTCGGAGTGAAGATTGATGGCTCGAGCGCAGCGCGTCGATTACGTGGGAGGTAAGCATCCGGATGCACCGGCGTGAAGAACCGCGCTTTTTTGTCCACCGGATTGGCCATCCGGCCGAATCGTCACCGGCTGCGTCAGCCGCTAACCTCATGGCGGAATTGGGGGCCGCGCAGCGTCGACTCGCGGCATATGACGAACTGAACGGGCGCGGACACAAGCCGCTTTTTTAATATGGTTTTCACACTTGCAAGACCGTATCCGACAGGATACACTCATCAACAAATCGGTTCACCGCCTGTGTACACGGTCAACCGCACCGAGGAATTCGACCACTGGCTTGCCGGCCTCGCAGACTTGAGGGCAAGAGCCAAAATCCTGGTGCGGGTCCGGCGTGCTGAGCGAGGTCATTTCGGCGACGTAAAGCTGCTGGAAGACGGTGTATCCGAGATGCGTATCGATTGCGGTCCCGGCTATCGGGTCTACTTCGCGCGCGAAGGGCGCACGGTGTTCCTGCTGCTCTGCGGTGGCGATAAATCCACGCAGCCAGCCGACATCAGGCATGCCAGATCAATATGGGCAGACATCAGAAAGGAACTGTCATGAGCAAAGTCAAAACCGCACGGTTCGACGCATCGCATTACCTCGATAGCGAAGAAATGATCGCCGAGTATCTCAACGCAGCGCTGGAAGAAGGCGACGCCGACCTCCTCCTCGCCGCGATCGCCGACATCGCAAAAGCACGCGGCATTGCGAAGGTTGCGGCCGACGCTGGACTCGGGCGCGAAAGCCTCTATAAAACACTCGCGCCCGGCTCCAAACCGCGCATGGATACGGTGTTCAAACTGCTGCGCGCGCTGGGCGTCAAACTCAACGCCGTGCCGGAAGGCGTGGCGCCCGCCTGATTCGCGCCTGGCGTGTTGTCGCTTGGGGTAACGCCCTGAAAGAGTTGTGTATTCGTGGGTGCTCCTACGCTTTCTCGGATATTCCAGGGTATTGCGGCGCATTCCCGGGTATTCCATTACCTGTCAGGTAATGGATCGCTAACGCGCTTTGGCTATCATCGGCAACATGAACACACTCTCCCTTGCACAAACCATCCCGTCGAACAGGCCGACGGCAAGCCGCACGGTCGGCGATCTGCTGCGCGAATGGCGGCAGCGGCGAAGAATGAGCCAGTTGCTGCTCGCCGCTGAAGCCGATATTTCAACGCGGCATCTGAGCTTCGTCGAATCGGGCCGTGCGGTGCCGAGCCGGGAAATGGTCATGCACCTCGCCGAGCGGCTCGACGTGCCACTGCGCGCGCGCAACGCGCTGCTGATTGCGGCGGGTTATGCGCCACTGTTCCGCGAACGCCCTTTGACGGACCCGCAGTTAGCCGCCGCGCGCGAGGCAGTTGAGTTGGTGCTCAAAGGTCACGAGCCGTATCCGGCCCTCGCGATCGATCGTCACTGGACCATCGTTGCCGCGAACAATGCGCTTGCGCCGCTGCTTGCAGGCGCAAGCCCGGAGCTTCTGAAACCGCCAGTCAATGCGATGAGACTGAGCTTGCATCCGGAGGGCATCGCGGCGTCGATCGTCAACTGGCATGCCTGGCGCGCGCACGCGCTGTCCCGACTCCAGCGACAAATCGACGTGAGCGGTGACGACACGTTGAGCGCCCTGCGCGACGAACTCGCCGCATATCCCGCTCCGCCCGGCGCGGAAGCGGCCGACCACGAGGACACCGCGGGCAATCAGATCGCCGTGCCACTGCGGTTGCGCACACCGATCGGCGTGCTGTCGTTCTTCAGCACGACCACGGTATTCGGCACACCGGTAGATGTCACACTGTCGGAGCTTGCTATTGAAGCCTTCTTTCCCGCCGATCAGCAAACCGCGGCGGCATTGCGCGAGTTTGCTGCGAGCCAACGCGCCGAAGGCCAAGGGGCTGAAGCCGTGAAGCCATAGCAGAACCGCTGAACCACGGAAGCCCGAAGAGCAACATCGAAAGCTGGGTTGTTCCCGCTTGCAGCACCATTCAAACCACACGGAGAGACACGCTTGATCAACAACGCCCTACTGGTCCGCCAACTCGGTCCGGCCGACCGCGACGCCTACTTTCAGCTTCGCCTGCGCGGACTGAAGGCGCATCCGGAGTCGTTCGGTCAAAGCTACGAGGAAGCGGTGGCCAAGGGCCCCGCGCGGCACGACGCGATGCTGCAAGGCACGCGCGCCGCCGAAGGCGACTTTTTGCTCGGTGCTTATGAATCGGCCAATACCCCATTGATCGGCGTGGTCGGATTGCTGCGCAGCCAGAGCGACAAGGAACGGCACAAGGCCTCCGTCGTCGGTATGTATGTCGCGCCGGAAGCTGCGGGCCGCGGAGTCGGGCGCGCCTTGCTTAATGAGTTGCTGGCGCGAGCGGCACAGATAGAAGGTCTACGGCAAATCCAGTTGATGGTGGGTAGCCACAACGAGGCGGCACGCAAACTCTATGAGTCGCTTGGCTTTCGCAAATATGGTTGCGAGGTCGACGCGTTGAACGTCGGCGGGGTGTTTCACGATGCTGATCTGATGGCGCGCTTCATGTAACAGCTATCGGGCGCCAATTCTGCCCAGGGGCGTCCGGCCCGAGGTGCGGCGAGAAGCGGCGGCAATCAGTGCCCAGGCTCAGAACGAAACATAGCCAATCGACCGGGAAGCCATCGCCCAGCAGCCAACGCCACACCAAAGACCGCGCCCTGCTTCAACGCGCGATCCGTGCTATCTTTTTCAGTCACCTTTCCGCTGCACCAACCCCGAAACGGCTCATCCGCCGCCCTCGGGCTATCTTCGATTTGCCGCTCGCCAGTCAAACACCATGTCCGATCTTGCCACTTCGCTTCCGCGCGTACCACGCCGTTTCGACATCAATCCGAAACCGCTAGGCGCCGCGCTCGTTCTAATCGCGCTCGGCGCCGTCTATCTGGCGCAAACCGTTAGCGCTCGTCAGGCGGCGCTCTACATCGTCGGCACATTGCTGGGGTTGTCGCTCTATCACGCGGCGTTCGGTTTTACCTCCGCGTGGCGAGTCTTTATCGCCGACGGCCGCGGCGCGGGTCTGCGCGCCCAGATGCTGATGCTGGCGCTCGGCGTGTTGCTGTTCTTTCCGGCGCTCGCCGCGGGCACGCTGTTCGGCCGGCCGGTGGTCGGCCTCGTTGCTCCGGCCGGCACGTCCGTGCTGGTCGGGGCCTTCATGTTCGGCATCGGCATGCAGCTCGGCGGCGGCTGCGCGTCCGGCACGCTGTACACCGTGGGCGGCGGCAGCACGCGCATGATCGTCACGCTGGCGGCGTTCGTCATCGGTTCGGTTGTCGCCACCGCGCACATGCCGTTCTGGACCGCACTGCCGTCTCTTAAACCGCTTTCAATCGTAACCACGCTCGGCCTGGGCTGGGCGATCGCGCTGAATCTGGTCATGTTCGCTGCGATCGCAGCGCTTACCGTGTGGGTCGAACGGCGCCGCCATGGCCGGCTGATCGACGAGCCGCAGCGCGCGCCGCACGCGTCGCCATGGCTGCACGGCCCGTGGCCGTTGTTCGTCGGCGCGATCGCTCTGGTCCTGCTCAACTTCGCGACGCTGGCGCTGTCCGGTCGCCCATGGGGTGTGACGTCTGCGTTTGCGCTGTGGGGCGCCAAGATATTCGCCGCACTGGGTATCGATGTGGCCAATTGGCCGTATTGGGCCGCTCACGCCAACGCCGGCACACTGGCCGCCCCTGTTACACATGACGTCACCACGGTGATGGACATTAGCATCATCCTCGGCGCCATGACGGCCGCCGCGCTTGCCGGCCGTTACGCGCCGGTCTGGAAGGTGCCGGCCCGCTCGCTGGTCGCGGCGGTGGTCGGCGGCCTGATGCTCGGCTACGGAGCCCGTCTGGCCTACGGTTGTAACATCGGCGCCTATTTCAGCGGCATCGTGTCAGGCAGCTTGCACGGTTGGCTATGGCTGGTCGCCGCCTTCGTCGGCAACGTACTCGGCACCCGTCTGCGCCCCGTGTTCGGCCTCGAAGTCGAACGGATCCGCGCAAACGGTTGCTAGAAGTTACAAATGCGGCCTCGTTTGTAACTGGGGCCGCACCAACCTGTTACACGTCTGATTTGTCCCCACAGCAGCGCCATTGAACGGTATTTATTACTTTCAATTGGGCTCGCTTTCTATTTCCTTTCTGATTCAATCCAGATTTTCCGGCTCTCGACCGGGCACACGCCATTGCTAGGATGAATAAGTCCAAAGCCCACCACACAAGGGTTTTTATGGATTAGACGAAATTCTCAGGCGACAAAAAACCCGCAAAGCATTGTCTATTACAGGACCGTGAAATAGTTACCGAAATTTGATGTATCTTTTTGAGATATTTTTTTGAGAGGGGATTGATTTCTTGTTTTGCCCTTCATACAATTCGTCCCAAGCTGTTACGAAATGTAACGTGATGTATCAAAAAGTCGTGATCTGTATCAGGTGGTGACATGTAGCCGGAGGACAACGTTTCCGGCGAGGCACAAAAGACATAACGGCAAAAAAAGCCGGCATAGTAATTCGGGGCTTCGGAAACACAAAAAATGGACCGTAGCAGCGAGACGCTGGATTCAATCCGCGAGATCAACTTGTCTTACATCATGCTCGCGCAACGTATGTTGCGTGAGGACAAACCGGTCGGCATGTTCCGACTGGGACTGTCGTCGGAACTGGCTGATTTGCTTGCCGGGCTGTCGCTCGCGCAGATCGTCAAGCTGGCCGCTTCCGATCAGCTTTTGTGCTTCTTCCGCTTCAACGACCACTCGATGTTGTCGGCGTTGACGCAAACCACGAAGCATGCGGCAGTTGCACCGACTCACGCGGCGATCCTGCTTGCAGGCCAGCCTGCTGAGCAGTTTGCTTAATTGAGGTGACCGCGATGCTCAAGCGTAGCCTGACGGAAGACGCACAAGAAGTATTCCGTGCCATCGCGCTGATTGAACTCGGCGCGCGCATGCAGGTGCTCGAAAGCGAGTTGACGCTTTCGCGCGACCGCATGATCCGCCTGTACCGCGAGGTTAAAGGCGTATCGCCGCCCAAGGGCATGCTGCCTTTCTCGGCGGACTGGTACATGACGTGGCTGGCGAACATCCACGCGTCGTTGTTCTACAACACGTACCTGTTCCTGAAGAACGAAGCGCGTTGCTCGCACCTGGATGCGCTGACCAAAGGGTATCGGCTGTATCTGGAACATTGCCAGCACAGCGACTCCGAACCGGTGCTGGATCTCACGCGGGCATGGACGCTGGTGCGTTTTTTCGACGCCGACATCCTGCAGCTGACCAAATGCTGCCGTTGCACCGGCAAGTTCGTTGCGCACAAGCACGATCTGCAACACAACGTGGTGTGTGGCGCCTGCCAACCGCCATCGCGCGCCGGCAAGACCAAAAAGGCGGCCGCCGCTCGTCAGGAAGCGCTCGAAGCAGCGCAGATTGCGCAAGCCGCCTGAGTTAAGTGGAATCGATGAGGGCCGGTCCAGCCTGATTCGAACCGAAGCACCTTGGAAAAAGTCCGCCATCCCGCGGACTTTTTTTGTGTGGTTCTCACCCTGACACGGGACACCTCACGGCTAACACCCGACGCCAGGCGCTACTCCGTTACCCGCCGCTACCTCCCGCTGCCACATCAGTCCACCAGTCCCACCGTCTGCACCACCAGCCACAGATTCGCCGCACTGATCACCACGAACAGCGACCAGGCGAGGAGCCGCGTCGGCAGTCGGTTGGCGAATTCGCCCATCAACGAACGATCGTTAGTCATGCGGATCAGCGGATAAAGCGCGAACGGCAGTTGCAGGCTCAACACAACCTGGCTTGCGACCAGCAGCTTGCCGACTGCGCCGTTGCCCATCATCTGCACGCCGATCAGCGCCGGAATCAAAGCGAGCGCCCGCGTGATGAAGCGCCGCTGCCAGCATGGAATTTTCAGCTTCAGGAAGCCTTCCATGATGACCTGCCCTGCCACCGTGCCGGTGAAGGTCGAACTTTGCCCCGACGCCAGCAGCGTGATCGCGAACAGCACCGCCGCGAAACCGGTGCCGACGATCGGCGCCAGCAGTTTGTACGCGTCTTCGATTTCGGTGACCTGATTGTGGCCAGTCGCGTGGAACGCGGCGGCCGCGAGAATCAGGATCGCCATATTGATCAGCAGCGCAATCACCAGCGAGACGATCGTATCGATGCGCGACATGCCGATCGCCGATCGGATGCTGGCCGCATCGCGTTTAACCGCGCGAGTCTGCACGATCGACGAATGCAGATAGAGGTTGTGGGGCATCACGGTCGCACCGAGAATGCCGATCGCCAGATACATCGGCTCGCGGCTGCTGAGTGCCTGCCACGAAGGAATCAGTCCTTGCGCGACTGACGGCCAATGCGGCTTCACCAGTGCCAACTCGACGATGTAGCCGACGCCGATAGTCACGATCAACCCGAGCATGATCGCTTCAAGGTCGCGGAAATTCTTGCCCTTCAGGCCGAGCACGATCAGCGTATCGAACGCGGTCAGCAACACGCCGGTGGTCAGCGAACATTTGAAGAGCAGATGGAAAGCCAGCGCGCCGCCGAGCACTTCTGCCAGATCGCAGGCCACGATCGACAGTTCGGCGAGCAGCCACTGGAAGCGCGCGACACCTTGTGAATAACGCAGTCTCGACAACTCCGCGAGGTCCCGCCCGGTGGCGATGCCGAGGCGCATGCTCAGACATTGCAGCGCCATCGCCGCAAGACTCGACAGCATGACGACGAACAACAGGCTGTAGCCGTAACGCGAGCCTGCTTCGATATCGGTGGCCCAGTTGCCGGGGTCCATGTAGCCTATCGAAATCAGCAGGCCAGGCCCCGCGAATTGCAGGATTTTTTTCCAGAACGGCGCGCCTTGCGTAACGGCGACCGTGCCTTGCACCTCGGATGGGCAAAACGGCGCCGTTGCGGTGGTCGGTAATTTGAACTGCAAGCCGGTGGTCTCTTGAAGGGGAAAAACCGCGACGCCTCATGTAGGCCATCGCGAACCGCCTCAAGTGTACAAAGAAACTTCCGGCAATGTCCCGCTTAACGCGTAACGGCCGACGTCGCGTACGCGATAGTCGAGTGGATCGTGCAGCGTATGCACGCGAGCGTTGCGCCAGAAGCGGTCGAGCGCGAGCGGCGCGTGTGTGGCGCGCGCGCCGCAGGCATCGAACAGTTTTTCGCTGACGTCGAGCGCGGCGCGGTGCGCGACGATTTTCGCCTCCGAGGTGGCGAGCGCCACCTGCGCACGGGTTTCGGCGCCCAGAGCCGGGCCTTGTTGCCATGCGTCTTCGAGCGCGTAGGCGGCACGCACTGCCAGCGCTTCCGCGCTCACTGCCTGCAGACGCATCTCGCCGAAGCGCTGGATCAGGTAGGGATCGTCGGTGGCTTTATCGACGCCGGAAGATATCCACGGTTTGCCGTACTGTGTGACGTACGCGCGCGCTTCTTCGAGCGCGCCCTGCGCGATGCCGACGAACAGATTGATCAGCACCTGCTGTGAGATCAGCGTGCGCAGGCTCGCGTATGGCGTGTCGGCCCGCTCGAGCACCTCGTGCGGTTCGACCTTGACTTGCACAAAGGAGACGCTGCCGCTATCGGTTTGCCGCTGACCGATCGGATTCCAGTCTTCGCGAACGGTAATGCCTTCACGCGTGGTCGGCACCACCGCGAACACCGCTTTGCCGGTAACCGGATCGTGCCCGGAAACCGTCATCATGTGCGAGCCGCGCGTGCCCGAACAAAATCCTTTCTGCCCATCGAGACGATAGCCACCGTCGCCGGTTGCGCTTGCAACGAGTCGCGTGTCGAGCGGATTGACTGCATTGCCCCACCACCAGCGCCCTTCCACGGTGCCGCCCAGATAGCGGGCACGTTGTTCCGGGTTGCCCCATACATTGACGCTGACCACCTGCAGGCACGTGAAGCCAAGCAGATGCGCGAGCGCACTGTCGACTCGCGCGATCTGGCGGATCGTCTCGTAGATCTCGGGCCAGCGCGTGCCGGAACCGCCGAATTCACGCGGCACGGCGAGCGTGAGCAGCCCCGCGTCGGCGATCCATTGTTTCTCCTGCGCGGCGTGACCCCCGTCGCGATCGCGCTGAGCCGCGCTGGCACGCAACGCATCGAGCAAGCCGGTCAGATCGCGCACCACAGGCGCAGCGCCGGTTTGCAGCGGTTGCAGTGCCTCGGGATGTCGAGGTTCGTTCATGCAATGTCCACGTGAAGAGGTTTCGCGAGCGGCACGCGGCTTATCCGCGCGGCCGGTTTGCATTCGATCGGGTGAGCGGGAGTCTCGCTGCGCCCAGCATCGTAAATAGCATGATAGACGGTGAGTCCAGCGCTGAAAACGTCGGTCGCATGCACCCATTCGTCATGCAAATAGCGGTCGAAGGGCGACGATCACGCGCGTTGCGCGAGCCGTCGCACGAAGCGGTCGCCGACGAACTGCACCGCCGTCACGATCACGATCAGCAACACGATCACCGTCACCATCACGGTGGTATCGAAACGCTGATAGCCGTAGCGGATCGCCAGATCGCCGAGACCACCTGCGCCCACCGCGCCCGCCATGGCCGAGGAACCGATCATCGCCACCACGGTGATCGTGAAGCCGCCGAGAATGCCCGGCAGCGCTTCAGGCAGCAGCACATGCCAGATGATATGCCGGCGCTGCGCGCCCATTGCCTGCGCGGCTTCGATCAAGCCGCGGTCCACCTCGCGCAAGCTCACTTCGGCCACGCGCGCAAAAAAAGGAACTGCAGCGATACTGAGCGGCACGATGGCAGCCCATACACCGATCGTCGTACCGATCAGCAAACGTGTGAGCGGCAACAGTGCGACCAGCAGGATGATGAACGGCGTGGAGCGGAATGCATTGACGAGCGCGCCGAGCGTGCTGTTCACCACCCGTTTTTCAAAGATGCCGCCGCGCGTGGTAGTGACCAGCACCAGTGCAAGGGGAATGCCGACAAGCGCCGCGACGAAGGCCGACACGCCGACCATGACGATGGTGTCGCGAATGGCATCGGCGAGTTCCGAGAGCCAGAGATCAGACATAGCCCAGCACCTCGACATGATTGGCATAGTGACGCGCGCGCTCGAGCAGCGTCGCGATCTGCTTTTGCACCGTGCCGTCCGCATTGGCGCGCACTTCTGCCGACACCACCAGACGCCCTTGCGCATGCCCCTGAATCCGGTCGATGCCGCCATGCACGAAACTCACGCGGCCACCTTCAATGCTCAACGCAGACGTCAACCCGCCCAGGTCAGGCTCACGTGCATCGCTGCCGGTGAAGCGCACGTCGAGCAGAATCTGCGCATCCGCTTGCGCGATCTCGTGCAACGGTTTGACGCGCGCG
The DNA here is from genome assembly GCF_900230185.1 of Burkholderia sp. OK233. Lineage (GTDB taxonomy): Bacteria > Pseudomonadota > Gammaproteobacteria > Burkholderiales > Burkholderiaceae > Paraburkholderia. The sequence goes on along the minus strand of NZ_OCSR01000002.1, from coordinate 3,154,561 downwards.
GCGAGATCCGCAGGCAGGTCGTGCACCAGGGTCCGCAGCAACGCGCGCGTCGCGTCGTGCTGCGGGTCGCCGAATACGCGCCACACCGGACCCGTCTCCACCACTTCACCACGCTCGATCACCGCCACCGTATCGCAGACCTCGCGAATGACCTGCATCTCGTGCGTAATCAGCACGATGGTCAGGTTGAGCCGCTGATTGATATCGCGCAGCAACGCGAGAATGGCTTGCGTCGTTTCAGGATCGAGCGCGGAGGTCGCCTCATCGCACAGCAGGATATCCGGATCGGTCACGAGCGCGCGCGCGATCCCGACGCGCTGTTTCTGCCCGCCGGACAAACTCGCCGGATAGGCGTCACGTTTTGTCGATAAGCCGACCAGTTCAAGCAAGGCGTCGACCTTTTTGTCGATCGCCACTTTAGGCGCGCCGGCGATTTTTAGCGGCAACGCAATGTTTTCGCGCACCGTTTTCGCGGAGAGCAAATTGAAATGCTGAAACACCATGCCGATACGCCGCCGCAGCGTGACCAGCCCACGTTCGTCGAGTTCGCCGACGCTCACGCCATTCACGCGCACGGCGCCGGAACTCGGCTTTTCCAGACCATTGACGAGCCGCAGCAGGGTCGATTTGCCTGCACCGCTTCGGCCGATGATGCCGAACACTTCGCCGCGCGCCACCTTCAGCGTGACGTTCGCCAGCGCCGCGGTCGACACACCGCGCGTGTTGGCGAACACCTTGCCCACGTCGTCGAATACGACGGTTTCTTGCGCGGTATCGACCGCAACACGATTCAACGCGAGGGACGGCGCGTCTTCAATAAACTGCGGCGCGTCAAAAAGATTAGCCATGCTTCGCTCCTCTTATGCGTCCACGGTGGATCGCGCGCCAGTTTGCGCAATTGGTGCATTAAGCCGATGCTGCGCGCCGGCATGCACCTCAGGCAGTCGCGCGCGGCCGCCACCGAATAGCTTTTCGCGCAGTGTCGGCGCAGGGTCGTAGTCTTCCTTGTAGACGCCGCGATTCTGCAACTCCGGCACCACCAGATCGACGAAGTCTTCGAACGATTCGGGCATGACGGTGCGCGTCAGATTGAATCCGTCGACGCCCGCCTCTTCTATCCACGACACGAGCTCATCCGCGATCTGCTGCGGCGACCCGACTACGGGCTTCGCGCGGCCGCCAAGGGTCATCTGTTCGAGCACCTTGCGTTTGGTCCATACGCCGCTCACGCTCTTCTTCGAAATCGCTTCGACAGCCGATTGCATCGATTCGGTCTTCACATACGAAATCGGTTCATCCAGTTCGTACTGCGAGAAGTCGATGCCGGTCGAACTGGAGAAATGCGCAATGCCGCCCTCGGCGCTCGCGTAACGCCGGTACTCTTCAAATTTCTCTTGCGCGGCGCGTTCTGTTTCGCCGACTACAACGGTGATGCCGGCAAAGATCTTGATATCGTCCGGCGCGCGGCCGAAGCTCACCGCTCGCGCTCGAATGTCGTCGACAATGGAGCGCGTGAGCTGCTTGTTCTGGCCACCGACAAACACGCATTCCGCGTGACGCGCCGCGAAATCGACGCCCCGGCTCGACGAACCCGCCTGATACAGCACCGGCGTGCGTTGCGGCGATGGCTCGCTCAAATGAATGGCATCGATCGAATAGTACGGACCGTCGTGTTTCACGCGATGCACCTTGTCAGGGTGCGAGAAGATACGCGCCTCGCGATCGCGCACCACCGCGTCGTCCTCCCAGCTTTGCTCCCACAGCTTGTAGACCACGTCCATATAATCGTCCGCGCGATCGTAGCGGTCGTCGTGGCTAATCTGTTGCGCGAGACCCATGCCGCGCGCCGCGCTGTCCAGATAGCCGGTGACGATGTTCCAGCCGACCCGGCCCTTCGTCAGATGATCCAGCGTCGACATGCGGCGCGCGAACAGGTACGGCGGCTCGTAAGTCAGATTCGACGTGACGCCGAAGCCGATATGCTTCGTCACGTGTGCCATCGCGGGCACGATCAGCGTTGGATCGTTGATCGGAATCTGCACCGATTCACGCAACGGGGTTTCCGGGCCACCCTGATAGACGTCGTATACGCCGACGATATCCGCGAGAAAGATGCCGTCGAACTTGCCGCGCTCAAGGGTTTGCGCGAGACTCGTCCAGTAGTCGAGGTCGGTGTAATGCGCGGAACGGTCGCGCGGATGCGTCCACAAACCATGATTGATGTGACCGACCGCATTCATATTGAACGCGTTCAGCAGGATCTTCTTTTTCGCCATCGTTCGACTCCTTGCGGTATGCAACGTTGCTAGCTGCGTGCCTTACCAGGCGACGGCGTAGAGATTGCCGAAGGCCTTGTCGAGCGCGGCGCGCACAGCGGGCGAATGCTGATAGATCGAGATGAACTTGCGGATACGCGGATCATTCGCGCTTTCAGGGCGCACGACCCACTGGATCGCGTAGTTCTTGTTTTCCAGGCCGTCGAACAACAATGCGCTATTCGGATCAGTGGTGCCCGCGAGCTTGATGAAGCTCGGGTAGCCTTGGGCGAGATCGACGTCGTCGAGCGAGCGGGCCAATTGCGAGGCCTCGAGCTGAACGATCTTCAGGTGCTTCGGGTTGTCGATGATGTCGAGCGTCGTGGCACGATAGTCGATGCCCGGGGTCAGCTTGATGAGACCGGCGCGTTGCAGCAACAACAGACCACGACCGCCGTTGACCGGATCGTTAGCGATGGCGACGGTGGCGCCGTCTTTCAATTCATCGAAGCGTTTGATCTTTTTCGAGTACAGGCCGATCTTCATGATCGTGCCCGGTGCGATTGCGACGAAGTTATAACCGCCCTGCTTCTTTGCGTTCTCGAGAAACGGGATGTGCTGGAAATAGTTGGCGTCGATATCCTTGTTGGCGAGCGCCGCGTTCGGCGTATTCCAGTCGGTGAACTCGATGATCTTCACGTCCAGCCCTTGCTCCTTCGCTTCGCGCGCGGCGACTTTGAGAGCCTCGATTTGCGGGCTGGTGGCGGTGCCGATTTTCAACGTGGGCGTGTCCGCCGCGAATGCAGGCGTAGCAGACAACGCCAGCGCGACGCCGAATGCGCCGAAGAGCGTCAGCGTCCGCGCTTTGAAAAAGCGCCTTGCAGTGGTCAGAGAAATGCGCATGGTGAACTCGTCAGGATGGGGGCGTGGTGTGTTCGAGGCGAGCCAATCCCACGGCATGCGAGCAGGCGTGCCGGAATCGGTCGGACAACGGAAATCTGCAACGCGCGGCTTAAACGGCGCGCAGCAGCGATAGAACGCGCGAGCGGATCAGCGCGGACAGCGACAGGTCGGACAGGTCATCGCCTCTCTCCAGATGAGGTGCGAATCATCATAGACGGCGGGAAACCCGCGGTCTACGAACGGATTTTTGGAAGGAAAGCGGGAAAAATGATTTGGAGGTTTGCGCCCCCGCACACAGCTGGCGCACCACGTCACCAAAGAAAAAACGCCGGGCCGCGCTTTCGCGCAACCCGGCGTTCTTCACCGGCCAACAAACTAAAAGCCAACTCTAGCGCTTCGCCACCTGATCCACTGCCACAGAAGCAAAACCGGAGGCAGCAACCGGACCCGAAGCCGGTGCAACCGCCCCTACCGCCTCGTCGCCCGCAGGCTTCACATCACCCCAGCCGCCACCCAGCGCGCGAATCAGATTAACCGTCGCCACCGCCTGCGTGCCCGACAGATGACTCGCTTGCAGTTGCGATGTCAGCACCTGCCGCTCGCCGTCGATCACATCCAGATAGCTGACCGCGCCTTCCGTGTACTGCGTGCGCGACAGATGCGCCGCGCGTTGCGAGGCCACGACCGCATCGTTCTGCTCGCGCATCTGATCGTCGAGCAAACGCAGATCGGCCAGGTTGTCCTCGACCTCACGGAACGCCACCAGCACCTGTTGACGATACTGCGCGACATCTTCGTCGTACTTCGAGCGAGCTTGCGCGAGGTTGGCCTTGCGGCGTCCACCATCGAACAGAGGCACTGTCAGCGCGGTGCCGGCTAACGGCCCGAGGAGGAACGCGCGGCTCGACCACATGAACAGATCGCCGAGCGTCGCCGACTCATACCCAAACGCGCCCGTGATATCGAGCTTCGGGAAAAACGCCGACTTCGCCAGACCGACTCGTGCATTGGCTGCCATCATCGCCCGCTCCGCCGCCGAAATGTCCGGCCGACGTTCGAGCAGCGCCGAAGGCAAACCTGGCGGCACACGCACCGTCACCGGCGCGAGCGGCGCTTCCGCGAACGAGAAATCCGCTGGCGGCTTGCCAAGCAGAATCGCGAGACTATGCTCGGAGGCCGCGCGCTGGCGCGCGACGCCCACTGCATCCGCACGCGCACTCGCCAGTTCGTTACGGGAGCGCGAAACGTCCAGCTCGCCGATATCGCCTTCCTTGAAGCGGCGCTCGACCAGCTTCAGCGTGTCCTCGCGCAACGCCACGGTACGGCGGTACAGATCCTGATCCGTGTCGAGCTCGCGCAACTGGAAGTAGTTCTGCGCGACGTCAGCTTGCAAAGACAACTGTACCGACCGGAACAGCGCTTCACTTTGCTGCTCGTCCGCACGCGTCGCATTCACATTCGACCCGACCCGCCCGAACAGATCGGTCTCGTACGATGCACCCACCTGTGCGCGCCAGATCGTGCCCGTCGTGCCACCCGCGCTATCCGGCTGCAATTGCGAGGCCGCCGACGCCCGTTCACGCGTCGGGCCGAAGCCCGCGTCGAACTTCGGGAACCAGTCCGACTTCGCCGCCTGCGTCACCGCACGCGCCTGTTGCACACGCGCCGCAGCCGCCTTCAGGTCCTGATTCGCGGCAGCCGCCTGCTCTTCCAGCGCGTTCAACTGCGGGTCGCCGAAAATCGTCCACCATTCACCGCGATGCGCGTCGTCGGCGGGCTGAGCCTGTTTCCAGGTACCCGCGTCCTGCGGCGAGGCGGCGGACGTAGCCGATGCAGCGGATGCACCCGTAGCAGCAGCGGGCGTTTCCTTGAACGCGACCGGCGTATCCACCTCCGGCCGCTTATACGTGGGCTCCACGGAGCAGGCCGCGAGCAACGCCACCAGCAAACCGCTGGCAGCCGCTCTGCCCCACCCGCTTAAAGATTCAAAACGCTTCATTATTATTTTCTCCTCAGGCGTCCGTCACCGGCGCCCCAAGGTGCGGCGCGTCTTTCTGCGCGACGTGAATCGTCCCGCCCGCCAACGTACGCAGCACCACATAGAACACAGGGGTCAGCATCAGGCCGAACAGCGTCACGCCGAGCATGCCGAAGAACACCGCGATACCCATCGCATGACGCATCTCCGAACCGGCTCCACTCGAGAGCACCAGCGGCACCACACCCATGATGAAAGCGATCGACGTCATCAGAATCGGACGCAGACGCAAGCGGCTCGCCTCGATCGCCGCCGCCAGCGGCGTACGCCCGTCATGTTCGAGTTCGCGAGCGAATTCGACGATCAGAATCGCGTTCTTCGCCGACAGCCCCACCAGCACCATCAACCCAATCTGCGTGAAGATGTTGTTGTCGCCACCCGTGAGCCACACACCGGTTAACGCGGACAGTACGCTCATCGGCACGATCAGGATCACTGCGAGCGGCAGCGACAGGCTTTCATACAACGCGGCCAGCACGAGGAACACGAGCAGCACGCTGATCGGGAACACCCACAGGCCCGCATTGCCGGCGATGATCTGCTGATACGTCAGGTCGGTCCATTCGAGCTTCACGCCATGCGGCAAGGTTTCCGCCGCCACGCGTTCGGCCGCGGCCTGCGCCTGGCCCGACGAGAAGCCCGGCGCCGGACCACCGTTGATGTCGGCAGCCGTATAGCCGTTGTAACGCACCACCATTTCCGGACCATACGTAGGCGTCACCGTCACCAGCGACGACAACGGCACCATGTCGCCCGCGGCATTACGCGTCTTCAGTTGCAGAATGTCGTCGGCACGTTGACGGAACGGCGCGTCAGCCTGCACCCGCACCTGATACACACGGCCGAAGCGGTTGAAGTCGTTCACATACAGCGAGCCCAGATAAATCTGCATCGTGTTGAACACGTCCGTGACCGGCACGCCGAGTTGCTTGGCTTTCACGCGATCCAGGTCGACGTTCAATTGCGGCACGTTGATCTGATAGCTCGAGAAGGTCGGGCCAAGTTCAGGTGTTTGCGCTGCCTTCTTCACAAAGGCTTCCGCAGCCTTGTTCAACTCCGCATAGCCCACCGCGCCGTGATCTTCCAACTGCATCTTGAAGCCACCCAGCGTACCCAGGCCAAGCACAGGTGGCGGCGGGAACACCGCGACGAACGAATCCTTGATTGCGCCGTACTGCTGGTTCAACGCACCGGCAATCGCACCGGCCGAGAGCTTCTTGTTGCCACGCTCCTTGAAAGGCTTCAACGTGACGAACACGATGCCCGCGCTCGAGCTATTGGTGAAACCGTTCACCGACAGGCCCGGGAACGCCACCGCGCTTTCCACGCCCGGCTGCTTCAAGGCAATCGCGCTCATGTCACGGATCACCTTTTCCGTGCGATCCAGCGATGCACCGTTCGGCAGTTGCGCAAACGCAATCAGGTATTCCTTGTCCTGCGCCGGCACGAACCCGCCCGGCACGACGCGCGAGATCAGCACCGTTGCACCCAGCAGGATCGCGTAGACCGCGAGCATCGCCCCCTTACGGCCCAGCACGCCTCTCACGCCACGGCCGTACTCCGTCGAGCCGCGACGGAACACCTTATTGAAGCCCTTGAAGAAGCGGCCCAGCACGCGATTCATTACACGCGTCAGGAAGTCTTCCTTGGCGCCATGGCCACGCAACAGCATCGCGGACAAAGCCGGCGACAAAGTCAGCGAGTTGAACGCCGAAATCACCGTCGAGATCGCGATAGTCATCGCGAACTGCTTGTAGAACTGACCCGTCAGGCCGGTCATGAAAGCGAGCGGCACGAACACAGCGACCAGCGTCAGCGCGATGGCGATAATCGGCCCACTCACTTCCTGCATGGCCTTATAAGTCGCATCTCGCGCACTGAGCCCGCTTTCGATGTTCCGTTCGACGTTCTCCACCACCACGATCGCATCGTCCACCACGATCCCGATGGCAAGCACCATCCCGAACAACGACAACGCATTGATCGAGAAGCCGAACGCCAGCAGCAACGAGAACGTCCCGACAATTGACACCGGTACCGCAATCAACGGAATGATCGACGCACGCCAGGTCTGCAGGAACACGATCACCACGATCACCACCAGCGCGATCGCTTCGAGCAAGGTGTGAATCACCGCCTCGATACTCGAGCGCACAAACTGCGTCGGGTCATAGACGATCTTGTACTCGACGCCTGCCGGCATGTCTTCCGCCAGTTCCTTCATTGCGGAACGAACCTGATCGGAAATCGCGAGCGAGTTCGCGCCCGGCGCCTGATTGATAGCGAGCGCCACAGCAGGCTTGTTGTCGAGCAGCGAACGCAGGCCGTATTCCGACGCCGCCAGTTCGACACGTGCGATATCACGCAGGTACGTCACGCCGCCATCCGGCGCGGTTTTGACGATGATGTCGCCGAATTCGCCCTCAGTCTTCAAACGGCCACGCGCATTCACCGACAACTGAAGTTGCGTGCCCGGCACCGAAGGCGATGCGCCGATCACACCGGCTGCCACCTGAATGTTCTGCTCGCGAATCGCGTTGACCACTTCGGTCGCCGTCAAACCGCGCTGTGCGACTTTCTGCGGATCGAGCCAGACGCGCATCGCATAGTCGCCTGAACCCCACAACTGCACTTCGCCGACGCCCTGAATCCGCGCCAGCCGGTCCTTGACGTTGAGCAGCGCGTAGTTGCGCAGGTACGTCATGTCGTAGCGATTGTTCGGCGAGATCAGGTGGACCACCATCGTCAGCGTCGGCGAACTCTTGATGGTCGTGATGCCAAGCCGTTGCACGTCTTCCGGCAGGCGCGGCAGCGCCTGGTTGACGCGGTTCTGCACCAGCTGCGTCGCGAGATCCGGATTGGTGCCGAGCTTGAAGGTCACCGTCAGCGTGAGATTGCCGTCGCTATTGGCTTGCGACTGCATGTACAGCATGTTCTCAACGCCGTTGATCTGCTCTTCAAGCGGCGCCGCAACGGCCTCCGCGATCACTTTCGGATTGGCGCCCGGATATTGCGCATGCACCACCACCGAAGGCGGCACGACTTCCGGGTACTCCGAAATCGGCAGCTTGAAGAGCGAAATGATGCCCCCCAGCAGGATCAATACCGAAAGCACGCCGGCAAAGATCGGTCGATCGATGAAGAATTTGGATATGTTCATGGGAAGCTCTTAACGTTGGAGCATGCGCCCGCTACGGCCAGTCAACATGACTGGGCAAGCACGGCGCACGAGGCTCACGAATTCTTGTCCGCTGCTTTTGCTCGCGTCTGCGCGAGCGGCGCGCTGTTCGGATCCTGATCGGTGGTCATCGGCACCATGTGAGCGCGCACTGCATCGCCCGGCCGCACGCGCTGGATACCGTTCACGACGATCCGGTCGGTTGCCTGCAAACCGCCCTTGACGACGCGCAGGTTGCCCTGCATGCCGCCCACGGCGATTTCCCGGTAGACGACGTGGTTGCTCTGGTCGACCACCAGCACGAACTTCTTGTCCTGATCGGTGCCCACCGCGGCGTCGTCGATCAGCAGTGCCGGATGCGGCTCGCTGCCGCCGACCTTCACGCGCGCATACAGACCCGGGATCAACGCACCGTCCTGGTTATCGAAGCGCGCACGCACCCGGATCGTGCCGGACGACGTATCCAGCCGGTTGTCGACGGATTCGATCGTGCCGCTGCGCGAGTAGCCGCTTTCATCCGCCAGCCCCAGATCCACCGGCACCTTGCTGCCATCCTTCGCGCGGCTCAGGTACTGCAGGTAGGTTTGTTCGTCGACGTCGAACGATGCGTAGATCGGTGAAACCGACACCAGCGTGGTCAGCGGCGCCGAGCTTGCACCCGCCGACACCACGTTGCCGATCGTGATTTCCGCACGCGAGACGCGGCCCGACACCGGCGCGACGATCTTCGTGTAGCCGAGATTGATGCGCGCGGTTTCGACGGCGGCTTGCGCGGCCTTCAGGTTAGCGCTCGCTTCACGCGCGGCGTTCTGCTTCTCGTCGTAATCGCGCTTGGCGATCGCGTTGTCGGCGATCAGGCGTTGCGCACGCTCCCAATCGCTTTGCGTATAGCCCGTACGCGCTTGCGCCGCCGCGACCTGTGCTTCGGTGCGATCGACTTCAGCCGCGTACGGACGGGGATCGATCACGAACAGCGTGTCGCCCTTCTTCACGAGGGCACCGTCCTTGAAGTTGACGGACACGATCGTGCCCGGCACTTGCGAACGGACGTCCACTTTTTCGACCGCTTCGAGGCGGCCCGAATAGCTTTGCCAGTCGGTGATGGTCTTTTGCACCACAGTGGCCACATCGACTTCCGGCACGATGGTCGGCGCAGCAGGCGAGCTCGCGTCGACGCGGATCGCGCCAAACGTGCCCAGCCCGGCCACCACGATGACGGCTAGCACGGCAATCGCCACACGGCGACGGGAAAGAGGAAGGATAGTCATGAGAAGCTCCCGGTATCGTTGATTAAAGTTTTGCTTATTGGTGTCTCAGCGATGGGCGCGCGCATCGAAGCGCCACTGAAAAAATCGCACCGCTTCCTGCAAGGCGGGCGGATGGTCGGCCAACGCGGCGTGCGAGACGCTGGGATAGCGGACCACCTGGGTCAGCACACCCGCGTCGATCAGACCGCTTGCGTATTTCTCCGCTTCCACATGCAGCACGTCGTTTTGCGCCGTCGCGATCAGCGTGGCCGGCAGGCCCGCCAGGCGCGACGATTCGAGCGGCGCGGCATACGGATGCATGCGTTGCGAAGCTTGCGGCAGATACGCGCGATAACACGCCGCGCATTCCTTCGCGGTAATGTCCGAGCCCAGGCGCTTTTCGTCGCCGAGGCGCGTGAGGCTCGGATCGAGCATCGGTCCGAACAGCGCTTGCGCAGCAATGCGCACGTCGCCGCGATCACGCGCGATGAAAGCGAGGCAGTTGGCCAACTGCCCGCCGGCATCGTGTCCCGCCACGCCGACCTTCTTGCTATTCCCGCCGAACGCGCGTGCTCGTGTCTGCACCCACAGCGCCGCCCGATGTGCGTCTTCGGGCGCCGCCGGAAACGGAAACTGCGGCGCCAGCGAATAACCGACCGAGACAACCAGAGCCGGTAAGTGTTCTGCGAAATAACGGGCGGCGAAATCCGCCTGATCGATCGAGCCCTTGGTAAAACCGCCACCGTGGAAGTAAAGCAATACCGGCAGTGCGGTTTTCTGTGCCTGGCGGTACAAACGCAACGTAATGTCCTGTGCGTGCCCTTCGATCTGCACGTCAGTGACGTCGAGTGCCGTGCTGTCAGCCTGTGCCGGGCCGCTGCCGGCGGGCACAAACGAGTACGGCGGTTTAAATGCATCCATGTCGAGCCGCGCAATGCGCATAGAACTTCAATGGTGCGAATTGTGGGTTCGGCAGACTCGTAAATAAATGCCTATAATCCGGCAACACAATTCGGCGCCCCTGAACAATCGAACGCGATTGCTCTGCGGATTCGATTCCTGCTCAGTGCGCCCGCCCCTTTCTGGAGGTTTGCAATGGACCGGCTTCAGGCCATGCAAGTGTTCACGCGCGTCGTCGACACCAACAGCTTTACCCGCGCGGCGGAAACGCTCGATCTGCCACGCGCATCGGTTACCACCATCATTCAGAACCTCGAGGCGTTCCTCGGCACGCGTTTGATGCACCGGACCACGCGGCGTTTGTCGCTGACGCCGGACGGCGCGGCGTATTACGAACGCTGCGTGCGCATCCTCGCGGACGTCGAAGAGACCGAGGCAAGCTTCCAGAGCGGCAATAAAAAGCCGCACGGCAAGCTGCGCATCGACATGCCGGGATCGATCGGGCGTTTGCTGGTAATCCCTTCGCTGTGTGAATTCCACACGCGTTACCCGGACATCGACCTGCAGCTCGGATTGACGGACCGGCCCGTCGATCTGTTGCAGGAGGGCGTGGATTGCGTGGTGCGGGTGGGCGCGCTACAAGATTCCTCGCTCGTGGCGCGCCGTATCGGTTTGTTCGAGGGCGTGACATGCGCGGCCCCCGACTACATCGGGCGTGCGGGCATGCCGACTTCGCTCGAGGATCTTGAGAATCACAAAGCAGTCAATTATTTTTCGAGCCGCACGGGGCGCACGATCGATTGGGCCTTCATGGTTGATGGCAAAGAAGTCGAAGTGAAGATGAAGAGCATTGTGTCGGTGAACGACGCTGATGCTTACGTAACGTGCGGTCTGGAAGGCTTCGGCCTGATTCAGCCGGCGCTCTTCATGGTGCTGCCGCATCTGCGTTCGGGTCAGCTGGTTGAAGTGCTGCCGGAGCTGAAACCTTTGCCGATGCCGATTTCCGCAGTCTATCCGCACAGTCGGCATCTGTCGCCTAAAGTCCGTGTTTTCGTAGACTGGATTGCCGAGCTGTTCGACCGCTGCCCGTTGCTGAGCGGACGCGGCAGTCTCGACGCGATGTGCACGAAGCGGACTTTCGAAGAACGCGAATCTGCTCCGATACTCGATACGCCGGTGATTACGGAGTGGGTTGCCTGATTCGCGTGAGTTGAAGTACAGATTATGGAAAAGTGAATTTCAACCGCGGCTCTAATGCCGCGGTTGCCCTGCAGTAACCGGGTAATACGCACGACGTCGCGATTGTTCTAGATTCGCGACAATTCATTTCGCGAAAGTGCGATTTATCCGCATCACCTCGAAGTCTACATTTCACCCTGTCGCAGCGCCGTTCGTGCTGCAAACGAATCGACAGGAGTGAATCATGAAGCGCAATCTCTTAGCAGGTCTGGCTCTTTCGCTGCTTGCCAGCGCACCGGCGTTTGCTCAAAGCAACGGCGGAGGCATTGGCCATGCCGGCACATACCAAACGCTACCCACGCCGACCACCGTCGGCAAAACCCGTGCTGAAGTTAACGCTGAGCTGGTCGCGGCGTATCGGGATGGTTCGTTGCCCGCATTGAATCGTACGTCGTATCCGAATAAAGGTCTGATTGGTCAGACGCAGGCTGCGCGCATTGCATTGCAGGAAGGAACTGGTGGCGACGTTACGCGCGTCGCCAACGGGCAGTAAGGCGAATACGCCGCGATGATTCGGTTTCCAAAAGAAATTTTCATCGCGGTGGATTGTTTGCACTCTTTACGAAGGAGCATGTTATGACACCGTCTGAACTTGATGATTGGGATATGGATGTGGGTGTTTGGGTGCCCTATCGGGCGCCGCAGCGGTGAAGGTTTGGGTTGTGGTTTTTGCCTTTGGCGGCGCTTTTTGTCAGTGCTCTTAGGGCTTTGGCCTTTCCTTGAATTGTTAGTGGTCTATTAGCGTTGCCCCTGTGCGGGGCGGCACCTAGTTCTCTTTGCCGGCTGCAAAGAGAAGTAGGCAAGAGAAAGCAGCTCAAACCGCTAATGCTAAGCGGGTCCCGTGGTCTGCACGGGGTAGTGGTGCATCTGGAATCCGTGTTCTCGCACATTCGGCGTTAGTGACAAAGGATTCATCAGCTCCCACTCCGCACTGCGTGCGTCGCGGACGGGTATGCCAGGGAAACCACGGGCTTCGGTTGAGGTCTGTGGGAGCCGTCGGCTTCGCCTCGGCGACGCGCCTCTGCACTCACCCGGGAACCCGTCACTTCAAATGATAGATCGGTGTACTACGATCATCCTGATGGTCACGGCTGCGGCGGCGGTCGAATGACCAGCCACGGTCCGTGGCGAGACGCGAGCGTCAAAACGTAGCGGGTGGTTTTAAGAAATGCTCTTCGGCGCGCGCAGCGCCGCCGGAAGTATGACGCCCTTGTCACTGGCGTATGCAGGGGCACGAACACAGATTCCAGATGCACCACTACCCGCAGCAGACCGCGGTGCCCACTTAGCACTAGGGAAGGTCTGCACAACCCGTTTCCTGCACGTCGCGCGGTTTGCGGCCCGCGTTGCGGTGGCGGCGAAGATGCTGGGACCTCGATCACCGTTTTATTCGAACCGTGGCGACGCGCGCTTGCCGAGACTCATGGCGTCTGCGCCCGCGTGTTTCACGCTCTGCGCAGTGCCTTACGCGCCATCCATAGGTTACCCAGCGCAAACAGCGTCGTGATCTGGGCAGTGTTCTTCATCAGGCCACGGTACCGTGTCTTCGTATAGCCAAACTGGCGCTTGATGATCCGGAATGGATGTTCCACCTTGGCACGGATACCGGCTTTCAGACGTTCGATCTGATCGAATATCGCGTCCAGACGATCACTCAGGTCCAGTTTTCTGCGCTTGCCTGGTCCCATCGCCACATGCCAGCGCACTGAACCGCCCGCACATCGCTTTTGAATACCCTGATATCCGGCATCAGCGTACACATCCGCCTCTTCGCCGTGTAGCAACGCTTCGGCTGTATTGATGTCCTGAGCGTTGGCAGCTGTACCGATGACCGTGTGAACCAGGCCAGATTCCGCGTCCACGCCGATATGCGCTTTCATCCCGAAGTACCATTGGTTTCCCTTCTTCGTCTGGTGCATTTCCGGGTCCCGCGTACCTGAGGCGTTCTTCGTCGAGTTGGGCGCAGAAATCAATGTGGCGTCGACTACCGACCCGGCCTTGAGCATCAGACCTTTCCCGCTCAGGATCTCATTGACCAGCGCGAGCATCTGCACGGCCAGGCCGTGCGCTTCGAGCAGGTGACGGAACCGGAGGATCGTGCTCTCGTCGGGCAATCGCGTCATGCCGTCGTCAAGCCCCGCAAAGTCGCGATACAGCGGTACGTCATAGAGCGCTTCTTCCATCGCCGGGTCGGACAAACCAAACCACTGCTGCATAAAGTGAATCTGCAGCATCGTGGCAATCGGAAATGGCGGCCGTCCGGTTTTACCCTTCGGATAGTGCGGCTCAATCAGGGCAATCAGCTTCGACCACGGCACCACGCGCCTCATCTCTTCGAGAAATTCCCGCTTGCGCGTGCGTTTCGTTGACAGATCCAGACCAAGGCCAAGTTGTGCCATCACGTCACCCCTTAAATTCTCCTGCTCCCAGGATAGTCCACGCTCACGTCAATGCCAGGACTTTTGCAGACTTTCCCTAGCGGTTTGAGCCGCTTTCTTTTGCCTACTTTTCTTTGCGGCAAGCAAAGAAAAGTAGGTGCCGCCCCGCACAGGGGCAACGCTAATAGACCACTAACAATTCAAGGAAAGGCCAAAGCCCCAAGAACACGGCCAAATGCCGCCGCAAAAGGCAAAAACCTACCTCTTAGGCACCGCATCCCGCCACTCCCCCCAATGAGTGGCAATATCCTGCACAAGCGGATTCCCCGACCTGTACAGGTTCTCAATAGCAATCGTAAAGCCCCCTTGCGCAGCATAGTTAAGCAAATTATCCGCACTAGTCTGCCCATCGAATGGCCGATCAAAATCAGACCCAGCCCGCAGCACCGCAACGCGATTCAAATCAACCTTATGCACCGAGGCCGCGCGCTTAAGCGCCTCATACGTCGCGTTATCCTCCTGCTGCGTAGTGCAATACACACCGTTGCCATCCGTCAGAATCTTGGTCCAATCCCGCGCCCGCTGCCCAAGCAGCGTCCCCGACCACCAGGTATCGCCCGCGAGCGTGTCGCATTGAATGACAGCAGGCGGTCGATTCGCAGGCGCATACGAATACTTGGCCCGCGCAGCCTGCGCCTGAGCGTTATCGGACAGCACAACGCTGCGCGACAAGGCAAACGCCGTATCGGCTAGCTGGGTATTCAACTGAAACACCTCCGTCCGATAGTCGAGCGGTGGCTTAACCATCGGACTCGTGGTGTTGATCCCCAGGTACCCGGTATTCCAGCCAGGCGGAATCTCCCGTCCATCGATCTCCCACTGAATCCCGAAGTCGACCAGGTACTTCGCCCACGCGGCGGATCCGACCGTGCCCTGCTGCGGATCGATCCCGGCAATCCCCGCCACCATAAAGTACGTATGCCGCAAATCGAAGCGCGGCGAAAAGGTCAACGCCATGATCGACGCGGCAGCGTTGCTATGCCCCATGCCCGTGGTCATGACACACACGTCCTGCTTATTGCAATGAACCGTCGGGTAGTCAGGAGATAAGCCGTCGACCGTAATCTCGCGCCACGGACCAAGCCGATCGAGCCATACTTGCCCTTCCGGCCCAAACATCGAAATGATCATCACCTTGACCGGCCGCCCGTGCGAGCCGCCGTCGCCTTGCGAGAAACCGTCGTTGTCGTCCGCGCTGGCAGGGCCAGATGTAAAGGCGGCGCATGCCGCGAGTGCAATGGCGGAGATTGCGCCAAGTGTGCGAGTCAGCATCGTGATCCTTCCTTTTTGCTTGTGATGCAGATTGGGAGAAAGGCCGCTTTCAAGCCGAAAGAAGTATAGATGCGAAGAAATTATTTTCCACTACGTATTGCAGCAAGTCGCCCACCGCGATCGAACTCCACCGACCCGCGCGTTCGGTCGGCCCTTCGGCTCTTAAGCACGTCAACGCGTCCGTTCCTATAATGGGGGGTCGTCAGCACGCACCGCGTTTGTGCACTTCAACACAGGAGCACCTCGATGGATTATGTGAAACTGGGCCGCACCGGCCTCGATGTATCGCGTCTTTGTCTCGGCTGCATGAGTTACGGCGTGCCCGCTCGTGGCACCCACCCCTGGTCGCTCGACGATGAAGCGGCACGCCCCTTTATCAAGCAGGCGCTCGACCACGGCATCAATTTCTTCGATACCGCCAACGTTTACTCGGACGGCACCAGCGAGGAAATCGTCGGCCGCGCATTGAAGGACTTTGCGAAGCGCGACGAGATCGTGCTGGCCACCAAGGTGAATAGCCGCATGCATCCGGGCCCGAACGGTGCGGGTCTGTCGCGCAAGGCGATCATGGCGGAAATCGACAACAGCCTGAGGCGCCTCGGTACGGATTACGTCGATCTGTATCAGATCCACCGCTGGGACTACGACACGCCGATCGAAGAAACCATGGAGGCGCTGCACGACGTGGTGAAGACAGGCAAGGCGCGGTATATCGGTGCGTCGTCGATGTATGCGTGGCAGTTCGCCAAGGCATTGCATGTGGCTGAACGCCATGGCTGGACGCGCTTCGTGACGATGCAGAACTACGTGAATCTGCTCTATCGCGAGGAAGAGCGGGAGATGCTGCCGCTGTGCGAAAGCGAAGGCATCGGCGTCATTCCATGGAGCCCGCTGGCACGCGGACGCCTGACGCGCGACTGGAACACCGAAAGCGCACGCTCCGAAACCGACGAATTCGGCCGCACACTGTATGCACATACCGAGGACGCGGATCGCCGGATCGTGGAGCGCGTCAGCCAGATTGCGAAGGACCGCGGTGTGCCGCGTGCGCAAGTCGCGCTAGGGCCTGTTGACAATCATCGCCGAGGGGGCTGTTAACTTGTGAGGAAAGCTGTTTACATCCTGTCTTTTGCGGAAAAACAGGATGCCAAGACTGATGCTCAGCGATGACCAATACGAGCGGATCGCCCCCTTGCTGCCGGGCAAGTCCACCGACCCGGGTCGGACCGCAGCAGACAATCGGCTGTTTGTTGAGGCCGTGCTATGGATCGCGCGCACTGGCAGCCCATGGCGCGATTTGCCGCCTGATTTTGGAACGTGGAATAGCGTGTACCAACGCTTTGCCAGATGGTCGCGGGCGCAAATATGGCATACGGTACTCGCCGAGCTTGCGGGCGACGCGGACCTTGAGGAAGTCTTCATTGACAGTACGATTGTGCGTGCCCACCAGCATGCCGCCGGCGCGGCGAAAAAAAAGGCGAACAGGCAATCGGGCGCTCGCGTGGCGGATTGAGCACCAAGATTCACGCTCTGGTCGACGGCTTGGGGATGCTCGCTCGCTTTCATCTGACGGGCGGACAGGCTGGAGACAGTCCGGAGGCCCTGCCTTTGCTGGGCGAGTTGAAACCCGTCAGTCTGGCTGCCGACAAAGCCTACGATTCGAACGCGATCCTGCAGCATCTGGAATCGGCGGACATTCAAGCTGTCATCCCCAGTCGCGCCAATCGTGTTGAGCAACGTCCTTTGGATGAACATCTGTATGCCTCTCGAAATCTGGTCGAACGGTTCTTCTGTCGCATCAAACAATTCCGTCGCGTGGCTACCCGCTACGACAAGCTCTCCGAACGATTCTCATCATTCGTTGCGCTCTCCGCTGCTTTCATCTGGACCTGCTGATTGTCAACAGGCCCTAGCCTGGGTGTTGCAGAAGAAGCCGATTTCCGCGCCTATTGTCGGCGCGACCAGGCTGCATCACCTGGACGACGCAGTCGCGGCATTGTCGCTGAATCTGAGCGCGGACGAGATCCGCCAACTGGAAGAACTGTACGTGCCGCATGCGGTGACCGGTTTCAAATAAGCAGCTAATGCATCGGCCGGCGGACGCGAAAGCAAGGGCCTTCCTAAGCGGAGGCACTAGCGCAATCCGCTGGCCCCCGACGAACCGGACGTGCCAGGCGACCGGGACAACGCATCAAACCCGCGGCACGTCCGGTTCGAAAAATACCCAGCGCACTTGCGGAAACTCGGCCTGCAAGTCCGCTTCGATCACATTGATCGCATCGACCATCGCGCGGCCGCTCGCGTAGTCGATCATTTCCGCCTGCACCGCCACCACCACGTGACGGCCCCACTGCAGCGTAATCATGTTGATGATGCTGCGAATCTCGGACCGGCCGCGCAGATGCGTCTCGATCGCGCGGCGCACTTCCGGGCTCGCCGATTCGCCGACGATCATCGACTTCACTTCGCGCGCCACCAGCCACGCGATCACCATCAGCAACACGCCGACGCCGATGGAACCCAGTGCGTCGTAGACGGGATTCGCGGTCACCATCGTCAGCAACACGGCGACAAAGGCGATCGCAAGACCCGCCAAAGCGGCAATGTCCTCGCCGGCCACCACCAGCAGTTCGGACTCGCGCGTTTCGCGAAACCAGCGCCACAGGGGTTTGTCGGGATGCGACTTGCGGATCTCCTTGACGGCGCCCCACAACGAAAGCGTTTCGAGCACCACCGAAACGCCCAGTACGACGAGCGCCACATAGGCATACTGCAAAGGCTCGCGCGCGAATAGACGATGCACGCCTTCGTACACCGAAAACGCGCCGCCGACAAAAAACAGCAGCAATGCCACCAGCAGCGAATAGAAATTGATCTCGCGGCCACCGCCCATAGGATGCAACGGGCTCGCCGGCTTGCGCGCTTCACGCAAGCCGAATAGCAGCAGCAGTTGGTTACCGCAGTCGGCGGTCGAGTGAATGGCTTCGGCGAACATCGAGCCGGAACCGGTGAACGCGGCAGCAGCGAACTTGCAGATGGCGATGCCGAGGTTGGCTGCGAGCGCATAGAAAATGGCTTTCGGCGATTCTTCTTTCATCGTCGTGGAGAGGGTCCGTGAGTTTGCAGAGCGCTTTCGGTTGGCAATAGTTCGTATTATGGACATGCCAAGCGGCATGCGTCCAACCCCGGCGCTGTTCTGCGCCAGGCTCTGTGACGTATGCAGCACATCTGCCCGCTCTCGCGCTCCGTCGTGCTATGCCCTTTCGAGCGCGGCCATCTCACGCACAATCACCAGCAGCATCGACAAGCTCGCCCCGCCCGTGGCCCGCAGGTCGGCAAGCAGGCGCGCATAACGCTCGAGTTGCGCGGTGCGCTTGTCGCGCCATGCCTGCACCAATGCGTCCGGCGTGGATGCCTCGTCGGCGTCGGCCAGCGCGCTCGTGGTCAACGCGCGTTTCAGGCGTGCAAGCTCCGCCAGCGCCGTGGCGCGCGCCAGCATGTCCCAGTGCGTGGGCGCCGGCAGCGCGGCCGCGCGCTCGCTGATCCAGCTGTAGTTCAGCAGCGTGCCGAGCGCGAAGTAGACACCCGCCACGAGTTCGAGACTGCGCCCGCAGGTGGACGCCACCTCGGCGATGTCGAGCAAAGCCGCCGATATCTCCCCGCTGGCGATCCGCACCGCCAGTTCGCTATCGACCCCCGCGTCCACAAGCACGCGTTGCCGCGCGGACAGCGCTTCGAGATCGGCGCTTGGCAACAGCGCCGGCCATTGCGGCGCGAGGCGTTGCGCCGCGTCGCGACAGCGTGCGAGCAAGCCGGCGACATCACCGTCGCTGACCGCCCCCGATTGCAATTGCCGCAGGAACCACAGCGCCGAGCGTTCGACGAGCCGCGCCACTTCGACGAACATGCGCGCCTGCACGTCGTCGGCGACACGGTTATCCAGCTCATCGATACTGCGCCATACGTCGTCGAGATCGAACACGTCGCGCGCCATGATGCAGGCCCGCACGATGTTGCCAGGCTGTGCATCGGTCTCTTCCATCAGCCGATGCACAAACTCGCAGCCCACGCGATTCACCAACGCATTGGTCAAATGCGTCGCAAGAATTTCGCGCCGCAAAGGGTGACGTTGCATCGGTTCGCTAAAGCGCTGCCGCAACGGCTTCGGAAAGTATTCGATCAGCATGTCGCTGACAAGCGCGTCTTCCGGCATCGACGATTCGAGCAGCGCGTCGTACAACCACATCTTGCTATAGGCAAGCAATACCGCGCGTTCGGGCGTGGTCAGCCCTTGTTTCGCGGCCTGGCGCTCGGCAACTTCTTCATCGGTCGGCAAGAACTCGATCACACGATTCAGCCGGCCCGCACGTTCGAGGTAACGCATCAAACGCGCTTCGGCATCGAGCAACTCGACGCTATAGCGGCCCGCAATCGAGAGCGCCTGGGTCTGATAATAGTTGTCCTGCAAGACCAGCAAGCCGACTTCATCGGTCATTTCCGCGAGCAATGCATTGCGCTGCTTCTCGGTCATTTCGCCGTCGGAGACAACCAGGCCCAGCAGAATCTTGATGTTGACCTCGTGGTCCGAACAGTCGACTCCGGCGGAGTTATCGATCGCATCGGTATTGATGCGGCCGCCGCGCTGCGCGAATTCAATGCGCCCGAGTTGCGTGAGGCCGAGATTGCCGCCTTCCGCGACCACCTTGCAGTGCAGATCGGCGCCGTTGACGCGAATCGCGTCGTTGGCGCGGTCGCCAACCTGCAGATGCGTTTCGCGGCTCGCCTTCACGTAGGTGCCAATGCCGCCGTTGTAGAGCAGATCGACGGGCGCCTGCAGAATCGCGCGCATCAACTCAGCGGGTGCGAGCGCCGGCGCGCTGATGCCAAGCACCGACTGCACGGCTGGAGACAAGGGAATCGTCTTGGCGGTGCGCGGAAACACGCCGCCCCCCGCCGAGATGAGCGACGGGTCGTAGTCGGCCCAACTCGACCGGTCAAGCCCGAAAAGTCGTCCGCGCTCGGCAAGGCTTACCGCCGGATCGGGATTCGGATCGAGAAAGATATGCCGATGATCGAACGCGGCGACCAGCTTGATATGCGGCGACAGCAGCATGCCGTTGCCGAATACATCGCCCGACATATCGCCGACGCCCACGACCGTGAAGTCGGTCGCTTGCGTATCGACGCCCATTTCGCGGAAGTGCCGCTTGACCGACTCCCACGCACCGCGCGCCGTGATCGCCATTTTCTTGTGGTCATAACCGACCGAACCACCCGACGCAAAGGCGTCGTCGAGCCAGAAACCGTATTCCTGTGAGATCGCGTTCGCGTAGTCGGAGAAAGTGGCGGTGCCTTTATCAGCGGCGACTACCAGATAGGGATCGTCGGGGTCATGCCGCACCACATCGGGTGGTGGCACCACAGTCGTACCCGTGAGGTTGTCGGTCAAATCGAGCAGGCCGCGCAGGAACGTCTGATAGCAGGCGATGCCTTCACGCATCCACGCGTCGCGTTCGGTCTGCGGCGGCGGATTCTTCACGACGAAACCGCCTTTGGAGCCAACCGGCACGATCACCACGTTCTTGACCATCTGCGCCTTCATCAACCCGAGTACTTCCGTGCGGAAGTCCTCGCGCCGATCCGACCAACGCAGACCGCCGCGCGCAACACGGCCGCCGCGCAAATGCACGCCTTCTACTCGCGGCGAGTACACCCAGATTTCGAACATCGGTTTCGGTTCGGGCAAGCCGGGCACCTGGGCGGGATTGAATTTGAACGACAGATACGGTTTCGGATGGCCCTCGGCGTCGAAGCGATAGTAGTTCGTGCGCTGCGTGGCCTTGATGACGCCGAGGAATTGCCGGAGTATCCGGTCCTCGTCGAGATTCGGCACCTGATCGAGCGCGCTGTCGATCGTCTTCAACAAGCCGTCGACGCGGGCCTCGCGCGTAACGCCCAGCACCGGATCGAAGCGCGCCACGAACAACTCCACCAGCATGCGGGCGATCGCCGGATTGCCGGTGACCGCGCGTTCGATATAAGCATCGCTGAACGTCGAACCCACTTGCCTCAGGTACTTGGCGTAAGCACGCAGAATCGTCACCTCGCGCGCACTCAGTTGTGCGCGCAACACCAGGCGGTTGAAATCATCGCTTTCGATTCCGCCAGTCCACACCTGTTCAAACGCATCTTCGAAAAGATCCTTCACCCGTTCGATATCGAACTCCGCATCGTCCGCGAGTTCAAGGCCGAAGTCGTGAATCCAGGCAGGCGTGGCGTCGAGTGCTTCGATCAGATACGGCCGCTCTTCATCGACACGCACGCCCAGATGTTCGAGCATCGGCAAGCTACGCGACAAGGCAATGGGCAAGCCAGCCCGATAAACCTTGAAACGGAATGCGCGCGGCCCTGCTTCGATCGGGCGGTACAGGTTCATGGCGAGCCGCTCGCTGCCCTGCACGCGTTCGATCAGCTCGATATCGCGCACTGCGGTACGGGCCGGATAATCGTCGCGATAGCCGGGGGGGAACGAATCCGCATAGTGTTGCAGGAGACGGTTGCCCTGCTCTTCGCCGAATGCATCGAGCAACGCGTCGGCTAGATCGTCCTGCCAGCGGCGCGTGACATGCACGAGCCGCGCTTCGAGCTCACGTGTGTCGACATGGGGCATGCCCCCGGGCTTCGCATGCACGACGAAGTGAATGCGCGCGAGTGTCGACTCCGACAACAACGGCGTGAATTCGACACTTTCCCCGTTGAACGCATCGGTCAACAGATTGGCGATGCGTTGCCGCAGATCGGTGTTGTACTTGTCGCGCGGGACGAACACGAGACACGACACGAAGCGGTCGAAGCGGTCGCGCCGGACGAACATACGCGTACGCTGATGCTCCTGCAAACGCAGCACACCCAGCGCGATATCGTAGAGCTGGTCTTCGTCGGCCTGAAACAGTTCGTCACGTGGATAAGTTTCGAGCACCGTCACCAGTGATTTGGCCAAGTGGCCCTTGGGCAGGAAACCAGCCCGCCGTACGATGTTCGCGCATTTGCGCCGTACGATCGGAATCTCCGCGGCCGACACAAGGTACGCGGTGGACGTATACAGGCCGATAAAGCGCCGCTCGCCGGTCACCTTGCCGTCCGCACCGGTCAGCTTGATGCCGACGTAATCCAGATAGCCCGGCCGATGCACCGTCGCGCGCGAGTTGGCTTTGGTCAGGAAAATGGGCGACGAGCCGGAGATGATATCGGCGGCCGCCGGTGGCAACGGCGTGATTTCCGCTGCGCCCGCGGGACGCAACTCATCGCGCAGAATGCCGAGGCCGGAGCCGGGTATCGCACGCAGGCCAAAGCCGATATCGTGCTGCACCAATTCATAGTCGCGCTGGCCAAGAAACGTGAAATGATCGGCCACCATCCATTCGAGGAACGCGCGGGCCTCGACACCTTCCGGCCCCGCCTCGCCGGCCTTCATGCCTTTGACGGTAACGCGCGCGAGTTCGACGATCTTCGGCCAGTCTTCCACCGCGGCGCGCACGTCGCGCAGCACCTTGGCGATCTCGTCGCGCAATGCGTCGAGTTTCGCTGCGTCGCCGCAACGGTCGACCTCGAAGTGAATGAACGAGGCAAGCTGCGAGCGCGTATCGGCGGCATCTTCAGCGCCCTGACCCACTCGCACAATGCTGCCGTCCGGTCCGCGCCAGATGCGGAACACCGGATGCACGACTGAATGCAGCGCGAGCCCGAGGCGGTTGACCGCCATCGATACCGAATCGACCAGAAACGGCATGTCGTCGTTGACGATCTCGATCACCGTGTGATCGGAATGCCAGCCATGCTGTTCGAGTATCGGGTTGTAGACGCGCAGCCGTTCGCTGCCTGGCACGAAGCGCTGCGCAGTTTGCCAGTGAGCCAGTGCCGCGCCGTAAAGATCGGCGATCGAGCGGCTTTGAAGATCGTCGGCGTCGACGAAATCGTAGTAGTGCCGCAGGAAAGGCTCGACGACTTTGAAGGTTGGCTCCGGCAAACGCCCACGCGCAAATTCAAAGACATCGTTCAGCAGGTGCGTGACGGCTTCTTCATTCTTTGCTTGCATGATCAACTCCCCCGGCGGGCGGCAATAGCGAGTATCGCTTGATTCGCATGCATCGTCTGAACGGGGATTATGCGCCTGCCACCCGGAAAGCGATGCGCGAGCTCACTTAGGTTATACCCGCTGCCGGTGAAGGTGCCGCCTCTGTTTAAAGCGCGGCCTTCAATTCGCCAGACGCCTGCCTCAGCCATGCCTGAACCTGTTCGCTGGTCCAGGCCGGGTCGTCGTGCGGCAGGTCATGACCGGCCCATTGATGCTCGCGATGCGTTGCGCCCCACGCTGCCGCGAGCTTGGCCGAACACACCGGATTGACCAGCTTATCGGCGCGTGAAGAAAGAATCAGCAACGGGCAATGCGGTTTCGCGGCAGCCGCACTAAAGCGCGCGGCGGCCCAAAGCTGCCGTAGCGCATTGCCCCGGCTCACCGGCGCGCTCCGGCGAATTTCGCTCCATGCGTCGAGATCGGCGCCCAGCGTTTCGACGTTGTTGCATGTCAGCCGATGAATGCCGCTTTCCGCGCGCGGCGCATCGCGCCAGTGTGCTGCGACGCCCAACAAACCCGGCCATGCCGATGGGCGCAAGCGCTCGTGCATGAGGCTGAACGGCCGCATGCTGGTATTGATCAACACGAGCCGCTCGATCTCACCGGGATGCCGTTGCGCCCAGTCGGTCGCCACCATGCCGCCGAGTGACATCGCCAGCACGCGATAGGGACCTGCCGCGCCAGTTTGCAATGCAGCAATCCGCACGAAGCCCACCATATCCTCGACCGTGGCCGGCGCGCGCAAGTGCACGAACTCGCCATTGCCGGGCAAATCGAGCAGCAACTGGCGATCCGTGCCGGTCGCCTCGCGCAGCAAGCCGGGTAAACGACCCCAGTGGCGTGTTTCGCGCGTCAGCCCACGCAAAAGAATCCACGTGCTCATAGCGCTTCCGGCGTGGTCCAATGGTCGATCGCGCTTTGCAGTAGTTCCTCGCGACGATTGCCTTGCGGCAGCCAGCGTTGCGACGAGAACGCTGCGCGCGCGAGAAAATCGAGCAGATTCGCATGACGCCGCAGCACGCGCGCGGTGCGATGCGCCTTCACCGGATTGAACATGCCCTGGCGCGAAAACAGTTGACGCGGATTCTTCTTGATCCACAGCCACGAACCGAGTTCGAGCGTCATCGGCAGGAAGACGTTGGGCGGCGGCGTACGGTCGTACGCGAAGTCCCACAGATCGCCATGCAACAGATACTGATGGCTCTGCGGTTCGAACGCGTAGCCATGATGCGGATGCGCGCGCTCGAACATGGTTTTCAGCACGTACATTTCCGGCAGATGCGGCATCAGCTTGCGCGTGCGCGCGTAGGGAAACCAGATGCTGTCGCGCCAGCCGTACCCCGAGTGGCAATCGAGCGCAATGCTCAGGGGCCGCGCGGCCATGTCGGTTTCGACCACCCGCAGGAGTGCCGCGGCCTCGGGCTCCATCGGCCCGCCTTGCCGGCCGCGATACCACGGCAGCCACGCGCCCACCCGCTGACCGCCGGCGAGCAGCGGCACGCGTTCGTCAGCATTCTGCGGCGCATTGCGCATCAGGTCGACGCCGTTGGGATTGGCCCGGGTGGCGGCCCACATGCCGCCTGGATTGACAATCGGCATAAAGATCAGACGAATCGATTGCAACTGCCGTACCAGCAGTTCGTCCCATTCCAGCCGGGCGAGCAGCGCGCGCATGTAGTCGAGCACGAGTTGCGAGCCGATCCGTTCGAGTCCGTGAATGCCGCCAAAAAACCCGATTGCCGGCGCGAGCGGATCGGTTGAACCGATACTCGCGGTGTGTACGGCGAATTGCCGGCCCCGCACCGTCGTCTCGCAGACGGTGCGGATCTCGAAGCTGGCGCTGCCCTGGTCGAGGATCGTCTTGAGATCTTCGTACTCCGCAAAACTGTCGGGCAGAAAGCTCAAAGGCTGCATGACGACGTCGAAAGGAACTGCAAGGTTATTGGGGACGGCACACCGAATGACGCAATATAGCCTGGCTGCGGGTGATGATGCGCAGCCGGCCCCACCCAATACAAATCATGTCATGCGAGTGTCATTTTCTGTTCGAACGAATGACTTCTGTCTGCCTTCCTGGCGACGCAAAAAAGACACATATAGATATAGTCGTCTAGACGTTGCGATGCCTTCACTCAACCGTCACAGACGCTTCCTAGAATGAGCCCCACACATGTCGGCGATGGCCGGATGCATGAAGGGGTACTTATGGAAGCAATTCGTATCGAACGGTTGAGCAAGACATTCAGCAACGGCCGCAAGGCGCTGGACGAAATCGATCTGCGCGTCGAGCCGGGCGAAATGGTTGCGTTGATTGGCGCCTCGGGCTCGGGCAAGTCGACACTGCTGCGGCATATTGCGGGCTTCACGGCCTCGGATGCGCAACCGTCGCAGATCGCGATTCTCGGCCGGCCGATCCAGCAGAACGGCCGCATTGTGCGCGAAGTACGCAGCATTCGCCGCGATATCGGCTTCGTGTTCCAGCAATTCAATCTGGTGAACCGGCTTTCCGTGGAGAGCAACGTGCTGATCGGTGCGCTCGCGCGGCTGCCTTTGTGGCGCCGTCTCACCGGGCGCTTTCCGGGCGCGGAGCGGGCGTTGTCGATGGCCGCGCTCAATGAAGTCGGCATCGGCGACCATGCGCGCGAACGCGCCGCCAACCTCTCCGGCGGCCAGCAGCAACGCGCGGCGTTGGCGCGCGCGCTGGTGCAGCGCGCGCGCATCGTGCTCGCCGACGAACCGATCGCCTCGCTCGATCCCGAATCGTCGCGCCGTGTGATGGAAATGCTGCGCACGCTCAACGTCGAACATCAACTGACGGTGCTGGTGTCGCTGCATCAGGTCGACATTGCGATGCAGTATTGCCCGCGCACCGTTGCACTGCGTCGTGGCAAGGTGGTCTACGACGGCCCCTCTGCCGCGCTGAGCCCTGCCCTGCTCAAGAAACTCTACGGCGACGATGCCCGTGAACTGCTCGAAGAGGCCACCGCGGGCGCGGTCAATCATGCGGACAGCAACGCTAGCGGGGCCGACACCAGCGCACCGGCGCAAGACACCGAATCCACCTCGACGCGTTATGCGTTCGCCCTCAATCCGGCGCACTCGAGCTGAGCGCGCCCACCCATTCTGTTCACTCAACCGGACCTCAAAGCGATGAAATTCCTGCGTTCATTGATCACGCTGACCGTCGGCGCGGCCGCCTTCGCCTGCGTCGCCACCGCACAAGCCGAGGACCTCAACCTCGGCATCATCTCGACCGATTCCTCCTCCGTGCTGAAACAGCGCTGGGAACCGCTGATCGCGGACATGAACAAGCAAACCGGCCTGAACGTCAAAGCGTTCTTCGCGACCGACTACGCCGGCATCATCGAAGGCATGCGCTTTAACAAGGTACAGGTCGGCTATTTCGGCAATGCGTCGGCGATCGAAGCGGTGGATCGCTCGCAAGGCGAAGTGTTCGCGAAGGTCCTGTATCTGAATGGCGATGCCGGTTACAAGTCGGTGCTGATCACCAACGTGAACAGCCGTTTCAAGACGCTCGACGACGTGTTTAAAAACACGAAGGACGTCACACTCGGTTTCGGCGATCCGAACTCCACCTCGGGCACGCTGATCCCCGGCTATTACCTGTTCGCCCAGCACAACACGCCGGTCAACACCTCGTTCAAGGCCGTACTGCCGTCGAGCCACGAAGCGAATCTGCTGGCTGTGGTGAACAACAAGATCGACATCGCGACCAACAACACCGAGATGCTCGACACGCTGAAGAAGCAGCATCCGGACAAATTTGCACAAGTACGCGTGTTGTGGACGTCGCCGCTGATTCCGTCGGACCCGCTGGTATGGCGCAAGGATCTGCCGCAAGCCACCAAGGACAAGATCCGCAACTTCTTCGTGAACTACGGCAAGACCGATCCGCATGAAAAAGCGGTGATGGCTGCAATCACAGGCTACGCCGGCTTCGCGGCATCGTCGGATGAGCAGTTGCTGCCGATTCGCAAGGTCGCGTTGTTCCAGCAGAAGCAGAAGATCGAGAGCGACACGCATCTTTCCGACGACGACCGCAAGACCCAACTGGCCGCGCTCGACGCCAGGCTGAGCGCACTCAACACCGCCGTAGCCAAGCAATGAACACCGTTGATCTGATCACGTCGCCCACGCGTGCGAGCGAAGCGCTCGCCGCGCAGGCGGCGCGCGCCGCCCCCGCTGCGGGCAAGCGCAGCTGGCTGTCGCTCATCGGCTGGATCGCCGTGCTCGCCGTGTTGGGTGGCGCCTGGCACGGCGCCGATATGCGACCACTCGACCTGCTCTCCGACTCCGGCAACATGGGCCAGTTCGCCAAGGACTTCTTCCCGCCGGACTTCACCGAATGGCGCAGCTATCTGCACGAGATGTACGTGACGCTCTCGGTGGCTGTGTGGGGAACAGCCCTCTCGCTGGTGTGCGCGGTGCCGTGCGGACTGATGTCCGCGCACAACATGGCGCCGATGTGGGTCGTGCAGCCGATGCGCCGCATGATGGACGCGTGCCGCGCGATCAATGAAATGGTCTTCGCGATGCTGTTCATCGTCGCGGTGGGACTCGGTCCGTTCGCCGGCGTGCTGGCGTTGTGGGTGCACACCACCGGCGTGCTCGCCAAGCTCTTCGCCGAAGCGGTCGAGGCAATCGATCCACGTCCGGCCGAAGGCGTACGCGCCACCGGCGCGACCAGTCTCGACGAAATCATTTACGGCGTGCTGCCGCAAGTGCTGCCGTTGTGGATCTCGTACGCGCTATATCGCTTCGAATCGAACGTGCGCTCGGCGATGGTGGTCGGCATGGTCGGCGCGGGCGGAATCGGCGTGGTGCTGTACGAGGCGATCCGCTCGTTCAATTACGCGCAGACGGCCGCGGTGATGATCATGGTGATCGTCGTCGTGACGGTGATCGATCTGGCGTCTGCGTGGCTGCGCGAACGCGTGACGTGACACTGCCGGCCGCTGCCTGATGTGTTCCGATGCTGTGCATGTCGGATTCAAGGCTGTGATGATCGGGTTTGGCCGGCAGCATACCGATACGCGTTTTCAGCACGCCACGCAGCACTTCCCGCCACTTCGGCACCAGCACTTCGGCGCGGCCGGCTTCCACCAGCGCCGTATCCGTTTCCACCGTAACCGGAGCGTAGCCGCTTGATTTCAATGCGGCGGCAACCGCCGTCAGCGCCTGCTCACGCGTGGAACCTGGAAAGCTTCGGTCGCGCATGGCAGCAAGCGCATTGCGTTCGCTGTCGGTCAGATCCACGCTCACCTGACGCGAACTGTATTTGACTGCGGTGCCACCCGAGCCTGTCACCCGCTCGTTCGGATCCGGCGTTGTGCATGCACCCAGCATCGCGACAACACCCGCGCTCACGCAGACGCTGCGCCATAACGGACACAGCCGCAGCTTGGGGTAATAGAAAAACTGGGTTGTGGCGCGCTGCTGCACAGGCAATGCCATCGCTGTGACCGTTGATAGAAAGCGCTATCGTAAAAGCACGAAGCCGATATCTTCAATTGAAAGTTTCTGTTAGAAATACAAGCAATACTTGGATATAGGGCTTTTCATGCGCCGCCTGCCCCCACTCAATACGTTGCGCAGCTTCGAGGCCGCCGGGCGCCTCGGCAGCCTCACCAAAGCCGCAGAAGAACTGTGCGTCACGCATAGCGCGATAACGCAACAGATTCGCACGCTCGAAGACTATCTCGGACAAAAGCTGTTCGAACGCAATGGGCGCACGCTGCAGATGACGCCGCGCGCCAGACACTACCTGGTCGATGTCGTCAGTTGCCTGGGCCGATTGGCCGAAGCCACCGCGCAAATGTGCGGGACCACCGCGCGGCGAACGATCCGCGTGAATACATCGGCGTCATTCGCGCACGGCTGGCTGATTCCACGCCTTGCGCGCTTTCACGCGCTGCAACCCGAGATCGACGTGCAGGTCGCTACCACCAACGACCTGAACATCGATCTCGTCGACGAATCGCACGATGCGATCATCCGCCGCTACGAACCGAACCTGCGGCGCTACGGCTTCGACTCGCGGCCACTCGTTGCCAATGTGGCCGTACCTGTGTGCTCTCCCGATCTGCGCGAACTGGATGCGCTGCGTACACCCGCAGATTTGCGGCAAGTGCGGCTGCTGCACTATGCGGGTTTGCCGGAGGCCTGGCAGTACTGGTTCCACTGTGCGGAGGTGCCGGTCGGCGAAACGCTCGGCGGCCCGTTCTATGAGCAGTTCTTTTTGCTCGTGCAGGCGGCCGCGAGCGGACTCGGCGTGGCGCTAGCGCCTCAGGCGATCGTCGAAGAAGACGTGCAGCGCGGGCGGCTGGCCGCACTCTTTCCCGAAGTCAAACTCGAAGGTCCGCCGTTTCATTGCCTGTACCGCGTGGCGCCCCAGGACCGCGAACTCAGCGTCTTTCTCGACTGGTTGTTCAGCGATGCGCCTCGGGTGACGGCTGCGGTGGCCAAAAGCACTTCAAAGCCCCTGTAGTTAAAACGTGATTCGGTTATTGCGGCGTTCTGCTGGAATAATCACGTGCTTGCAGCCGGCGCCTGGCCTTCTTTCTCCTTTTCCTGATCTTCGATGGACACCTTTGTCGTCTTGCTGGTGCTGCTCTCCGCGCTGCTTCACGCTACCTGGAACGCGTTTCTGCATCTATCCGAAGACCGTGTATGGCTGCTCGGCATGATGGCGATTCCGTATGTCGCTGTCAGTGCGATCGGCGTGATCGTGCTGCCTTTACCTGCACCGGCGGCCTGGCCTGATATCTTCGCGTCGGTAGTGCTCGAATTCGGCTACCTGCTGGCACTGATCCGCGCTTACAAGAGCGGCGATTTCGGGCAAATCTATCCGATTGCGCGCGGTCTTTCGCCGATGCTCGTATTCGTCGGCGCGCTGGTATTCGCGCACGAATCGCTCAAGCCATTGGCGGCCGTCGGCGTGGCGTTGGTGTCGCTCGGCATCGTCTCACTCGCGTTCCGCCGCGGCATGCGTTTTTCCGGCGAAAGCGTGCCGTTCGCGTTGCTGACGGGCTTCTTCATCGCCACGTATTCGGTCGTCGACGGAATCGGCGCGCGCGTGGCGGGCAATGGCCTGAGCTACATCATGTGGGTTTATCTGATCTGGAATATCCCGCAGTTTCTGCTTGCGTGGCATTGGCGCGGCGGCGCCAAGGGGCTGTTCATTGGACGCGCGGTGGTACTCAAGGGTATGGCATCCGGCGCGCTCGCACTGACCGCCTATTGCCTGATCATCGAGGCCTACCGCTATCTGCCGATTGCGATGGTCTCCGCGCTGCGTGAGCTCAGTTCGATCTTCGCGGTGCTGATCGGCTGGTTGTTCATGCAGGAAAAGCTGACCACGCGACGGATCGTGGCCTGCGCGCTCGTTACGCTGGGGGCTGTGTTGATTCGGATTTGAAGCACCGTGGCATGGGTTGATGTCACATTGTTGCCGCGCCGTTGTTTCGCTCTTAAGCCGCTTTGAGCCCGTAAAGCGCCCCCGCTCACGCGAACTGCACAAGCGTCGCGTCAATCGCCTCAGCCAACGTATTGAACGCCGGCGCGATCTCCTCGTCCGGCACACACGCATAGCCGATCAGCAGACCCGACGGCGCCAGCGACGGTTGCGCGTAATACCCCGACAACGGCCGCACGACGATGTTGCGCTCCAGCGCAGCGGCAGCCACCGCGCGGTCATCGCTGCCGTCAGGCAATTGCATCACCAGATGCAAACCGGCATCGCCGCCCACGGCCGGCAGCGCATCGCCATAACGGTGCGCAGCAGCATCCAGCAGGGTCTGGCGACGCTGCCCGTAGAGCGTGCGCATCTTGCGGATATGCGACGTGAAATGCCCTTCCGCGATGAACTCCGCGAGCATCGCCTGCTGCAACAACTGCCCTTCCCGATACAACTCCGCGCTCGCGGTCGCAAAGCTCTCGGCCAGCGCTTCAGGCACGACCAGGTAGCCGATGCGCAAGCCCGGAAACAGCGTCTTGCCGAAGCTGCCCACATAAATCACCTGCCCGGACCTGTCCAGACCTTGCAGCGATGCCAGCGGCCGGCTGCCGTAACGGTATTCGCTGTCGTAGTCGTCCTCGATGATCCAGCACTGATTCTGCCGCGCGTACTCGAGCAACATGCGGCGCCGCGCGAGGCTCATCACCATGCCGAGCGGATATTGATGCGACGGCGTGACGAGCATCAGCTTCGGCGGCTGCGCGAGATCATCGGCGGAGGGATTGATGCCTTCTTCGTCGACGGCGATCGGCCGCGATTGCAGACCGGACACGTGCAGCACGCTGCGCACGCCCCAATAGCAAGGGTCTTCGGTCCAGATCAGATCGCCCGGATCGGATAGCAGGCGCACCGCCAGGTCGACCGACTGGTGGATCCCGGTCGTGACGATGATCTGCTCGGGCGTGCAACGCACCGAGCGCGACGTGCGCAAATAGTCCGCCAACGCGTGCCGCAACGAGGCCAGCCCGCCGCCCGGCGCGTAGGTCAGCAAGTCCGGGCGCGGCCGGCGCCAATACTTGTTGTGCAGGCGGCTCCACACGCGCGCCGGAAACTTCGTGACATCCGGCACCCCGGGCATGAACGCGCCCCATTGCCGCTTCGACACCCCCGCCCCCGCAATCAGCCTCGCGCCACGCGTCGACAACGCGCGGCTGCCCTGTAAAGGCAGCGGCAGAGGCAATGACTCGAGCGGCGCGGCCAGCGCCTCGGCGTCGGGCACGCCGACGATCTCGTCCGGCGCGCTTTCGGCGACGAACGTGCCGCGACCGGTTGCCGAGTTCACATAGCCTTCGAGCACCAACTGCTCGTACACCTGCGTGACGGTATTGCGCCCGATGCCCAATTCCTGCGCCAGCAGACGCGACGACGGCACCCTGCTGCCCGCCGGCAATTCGCGCGACAGGATCGCCTGCTGCAACAGCCGATGCAGCTGACGATAGATCGGCTGGCCGTTGCCACGGTCGAGGCGCTGCGCCAGCCAGTCGGACAAAACGCTCGCGCGCATGATTGGCTCCTACATTTTTATTGAAATGGCTCTGAAGTTAAGAGCCAAATCTCATTATAGTCGCTGCATGTGCTGCGCTGAGCGTGCGGCGTCCGTTAGCGGCACCCCCGCAAAAACCGAGGAGCGAAGGAGATAACCATGAAGAATGCTGACCTGAAGAGCCGCAAAGACGCCGCCACGCCCCGTGGCGTCGGAGTGATGTGCGATTTCTACGCCGAGCGTGCGGAGAACGCCGAGTTGTGGGACGTCGAAGGCCGCCGTTTCATCGATTTCGCTGCGGGCATTGCGGTGTGCAACACCGGCCACCGTCACCCGAAGATTCTGGCCGCGATTCGCGACCAGCTCGATCATTTCACACACACCGCGTATCAGATCGTGCCGTACGCGTCGTACGTCGAGCTGGCTGAGAAGATCAACGCGCGCGCGCCGGGCGACTTTCCGAAGAAGACCGCTTTCTTCACGACTGGCGCCGAAGCCGTTGAAAACGCGATCAAGATTGCGCGTGCCGCGACCGGCCGTCCGGGCGTGATCGCGTTCACCGGCGGTTTCCATGGCCGCACGATGATGGGCATGGCGCTGACCGGCAAGGTTGCGCCGTACAAGATCGGCTTTGGTCCGTTCCCGGCGGACGTGTTCCACGCCCCGTTCCCGAATCCGCTGCACGGTGTGACGACGGCCGATTCGCTGAAGGCGATCGAGTTTCTGTTCAAGGCCGACATCGATCCGAAGCGCGTCGCGGCGATTATTTTCGAACCGGTTCAGGGCGAAGGCGGTTTCTACCCGGCGCCGGCCGAGTTCGTTCGCGCACTGCGCAAGCTGTGCAATGAGCATGGCATTTTGCTGATTGCCGACGAAGTGCAGACGGGTTTTGCCCGTACCGGCAAGTTGTTTGCGATGCATCACTATGACGTGGTGCCTGATCTGATGACGATGGCCAAGAGCCTGGCGGGCGGCATGCCGTTGTCGGGCGTGGTTGGGCGTGCTGATTTGATGGACGCGGCGGCGCCTGGCGGATTGGGTGGCACCTATGCGGGGAACCCGCTGGCGGTTGCATCCGCCCATGCTGTGCTCGACATCATCGATGAAGAGAAGCTCTGCGAGCGGGCTACGGTTCTGGGTGATCGCGTCAAGGCGAAGCTGATCTCGCTTCAGAGCGAAGTTCCGCAGATCGCCGATGTGCGTGGGCCGGGTGGGATGGTTGCTGTTGAGTTCTGCAAGGCAGGTGGCACGGAGCCGGATGCGGATTTCACCAAGCGCGTGCAGGCTCGGGCGCTGGAGCGCGGGTTGTTGCTGCTGGTTTGTGGTGTTTATTCGAACGTCGTTCGGTTCCTGTTCCCGCTCACTATTCAAGACTCCGTCTTTGATGAGGCTATGGGGATTCTTGAAGCGGTGCTTAAGGAGAGTGTTGCTGTAGCTGTTTGATGGTTTTTTTTGCCTGCGCGGCGCTTTTTGGTTGGATGCGTGCCGCGTTGGGCTTTGCTTTTTTCTTTGCCCGTGCGGCGCTTTTATCAGTGTTCTTAGGGCTTTGGCCTTTCCTTGTTTTGTTAGTGGTCTATTAGCGTTGCCCCTGTGCGGGGCGGCACCTACTTTTCTTTGCTTGCCGCAAAGAAAAGTAGGCAAAAGAAAGCGGCTCAAACCGCTCATGCTAAGCGGGGGTCGTAGCTTGCAACGGGTAGTGGTGCATCTGGAATCCGTGTTCGTGCACCTGCATACGCTAGTGACAAAGGAGTCATCAGCTCCCACTCCGCACCACGTGCGTCGCGGACGGGTTTGCATGGGAAACCACGGGCTTCGGTTGAGGTAGCAAGGGCCGTCGGCTTCGCCTCGGCGACGCGCCCCTGCACTCACCCCGGAAACCTGTTGGCGAGGCGTGAGCGCCAAAATGTAGCGGGTGGTTTTATGAAGTGCTCTTCGGCGCGCGCAGCGCCGCCGGAAGTATGACGCCCTTGTCACTGGCGTATGCAGGGGCACGAACACAGATTCCAGATGCACCACTACCCCTAGCAAACTACGGTGCCCGCTTAGCATTAGCGGTTTAAGCTGCTTTCTTTTGCCTACTTTTCTTTGCAGCCGGCAAAGAAAAGTAGGTGCCGCCCCGCACAGGGGCAACACTAATAGACCACTAAAAAAACAAGGAAAGGCCAAAGCCCTAAGAACACTGACAAAAGCGCCGCGCAGGCAAAAAACTTAAATCCAAAACCCCTGGAGCAAACCAAAAATGCCGACGCTAGTCCTAAAAGACCCCTCTCTCCTAAAAACAAAAGCCTACATAGCAGGCGAATGGCAACCCGCCGACGACGGCGCAACATTCGAAGTAAAAAACCCCGCCACAGGCGAAACAATCGCCACAGTGCCCCGCATGGGCACAACCGAAACCCGCCGTGCAATCGACACGGCCAACGCAGCCTGGCCAGCATGGCGAGCCACCACCGCCAAACAACGCGCCACGATCCTGCGCAAATGGCATGACCTCATGCTGGAAAACGCCGACGATCTGGCAAAGATCCTGACCACCGAACAAGGCAAGCCCCTCGCCGAAGCCAAAGGCGAAATCCTCTATGCCGCCTCGTTCCTTGAATGGTTCGCGGAAGAAGGCAAACGCGTCAACGGCGACACCATCCCCACCCCGGCAAACGACAAACGCATCGTCGTAACGAAAGAACCGATCGGTGTCTGCGCAGCCATCACGCCGTGGAATTTCCCGGCAGCCATGATCACTCGCAAGGTCGGCCCGGCGCTCGCCGCCGGCTGCCCGATCATCGTCAAACCGGCCGAAGCCACGCCGCTCTCGGCGCTCGCCCTCGCAGCGCTGGCCGAACGCGCCGGTGTGCCGCGCGGCGTGTTCAATGTCGTCACCGGTGAGCCGAAAGCAATCGGCGCGGAAATGACCGGCAATCCGATCGTGCGCAAACTGTCCTTCACCGGTTCAACGCCGGTCGGCCGTCTGCTGATGGCGCAGTGCGCGCCGACGGTCAAGAAAGTGTCGCTCGAACTCGGCGGCAACGCACCGTTCATCGTCTTCGAAGACGCGGATCTGGATGCGGCCGTAGCCGGCGCCATCGCATCGAAATATCGCAATAGCGGCCAGACCTGCGTCTGCACGAATCGCTTCTACGTGCACGATAAAGTCTACGACGCATTCGCCGAAAAACTGCGCGTCGCCGTCGAACAACTCAAGGTCGGCCGCGGCACCGAAGACGGCGTCACGCAAGGTCCGCTGATCAATGAAGCCGCCGTGCTCAAGGTCGAATCGCATATCGAAGACGCCCTCGCCAAAGGTGCACGCATCGTCACCGGCGGTAAGCGCCATGCGCTCGGTCATGGCTTCTTCGAGCCGACCGTGCTCGCAGATGTCACGCCGGCCATGAAGGTCGCTCGCGACGAAACCTTCGGCCCGCTCGCGCCGCTGTTCCGCTTCTCGTCGGATGAAGAAGTGATCCGCCTCGCCAACGATACGGAATTCGGCCTCGCGTCGTACTTCTATAGCCGCGACATCGGCCGTGTGTGGCGTGTCGCTGAAGCGCTCGAATACGGCATGGTGGGTATCAACACCGGGCTGATTTCCAACGAAGTCGCGCCGTTCGGCGGCGTCAAGCAATCCGGTCTTGGCCGCGAAGGCTCGCATTACGGTATCGATGATTACGTCGTGATCAAGTACATGTGCGTCGGCGGGATCTAAAGCAACAACGGCCACGTCAGATTATCTGACGTGGCCTTTTAAATCTCTCAGAACGAATGGCGAATGCCGGCCATCACGCCAAGCTGCCCGATGCTCGGCGCCGGCGTCGTACCTCCGCCACCCTGGCTCACCGTATAAGCGGCATGCGGGCTATTGAACAGGTACGCACCCTGCAGGTAAACCGCGGAACGCTTCGACAGCAGATACGTGGTGCGTAGCGCGGCGATTGTGCCGCGGGTATCGTCCGCGCGATTGATGATGCGGTACACGCCGCCGTCCAGGATGAAGGCAGGCGTCACGTTATACGCCGCCGTGACGTAATACAGATTCGAGCGCACATCCGGCAACGCCGGGGACACCGTCTCGACGTGACGGCCAAGCCAACCCGCCCCGAGTTTCACCGGCCCGATGTGTCCGTAGCCGTTCAACTGCATCCGCACGTCCTTGTCGCCAGATTGCGTCAGCGCGAAAGGTGCCGTGCCGTCGTACAGATTCGCGGCCGCGCCCGGGCCGCCGCGTTGTTCGTCATAGGCGCCCGCCACGCCGTAGCCGTTCATGTCATAACGCAGCATCATGGACCATTCGCGGCAATTCTGCGAACTGCCCGGAATCGACCCCACGCAGGTGCCCTGCCCCGGCGAATTGCCGGTACCGGCTGAATCGCGACCGAACGAATAGGTCGCACCGAACGTGAACCCCGAGAACGTGCCTTTATACGCAATCGTGTTGTCGCTGCGCGCGCTCGGCATGTACTGATCGAACGACCCCGTGCCGCCGTATATATCAGGGCCGAGCAGATCGGAATCGAGTATCGCCCAATACGTCATCGTGTACTGGCGGCCGAAAGTGAGCGTACCGTAGGGACTCTCGATACCCACAAAGGCCTGCCGGCCAAACATCCGGCCACCCTGATTGAGCGTGCCGGCTTTGGTGTTAAAGCCGCTTTCCAGTACGAAGACCGCGGACAACCCGCCGCCCAATCCCTCCTTGCCACGAATCCCCCAGCGCGACGGAAATTCGCCCGTGATGCCCGGCATGCGCACGACGCTATCGCCCGCTGCGTTTGCATGCGTCACCAGTTCGATGCCTGTATCGATGATCCCGTACAACGTCACGCTGCTCTGTGCGAACGACGAGGCGCTGATACCGAGCAACATGCTGCCCAAAGCGAGTTTGTATTTCATTATCTCCGTGTCTCCTGGACTGGTGCTTTGTGTGAGCGCACACCAATCCGTATGCGCCCGCACGCAGCATTTTTATGTAGCGATACTAATGACAGACGTGACGATACCGACCGCTATTCAAGCCGTCCGATACGCTAAAGATTGACTGTTTCAGATAGCGGCGATCCGCGTGTCACACCCGATCGCCGCGCTTCAGGACATTGCGCCCCTCAACCGCCCGGCTTCGGAATATGACGTTTGACCACCATCAGCGCGACCATCACGATCACCATCGCGATTCCGAGCATCCACAGGTATGACGATGCACCGCCGGCCGTAATCACCACCGCACCCGCGAACGCGCTGGCAATCGCGCCGAGCCGGCCGAACGCGAGCGCCGATGCCGTACCGGTTGCGCGTACACGGGTCGGATAGACATAAGCGCACAACGCAAACATCGTCGACTGGACCGCGTTGACGAACAGACCGTGCACGCCAAGACCGAAAATCAGCAAGCCGGTGTGGTCGGAGATGTTCACGCCGAGCAGCAACAACGCACTCGCCGCACCACCGGCACTGCAGAGAATCAACGGCCAGCGCGAACCGGTACGGGCGATCACCACCGCGCACAGCAACGCGCCGACCACACCGCCGAGGTTGTACGCGGTGAGCCCCGAACCCGCCACCGACACCGACAAACCCTGCGTGCTCAGCATCGTCGGCAGCCAGCTGAAGGCGCTATAGACGGCCAGCAGGCACATGCAGAACGCGCACCAGATCGCCACCGTATCGAGCGCCAGGCCTTCGCGGAACAGCGCGGTAAAACCGGTGTGTTTCTCGACGGCCTGCTCGCGACTGTCGGTGAATACGCAGCCGCTTGCTACCGGACGCGACATCCGGCCAAGTAAGCGTTTAAGTTCCGGCCAGCGCCGCGGGTGCCGGGCGAGAAAGCGTGGCGACTCGGGCAATGTGAACAGCAGCAACATGCCGAGTGCAAGGGGCAGCACGCCGCCGATCAGGAACAGCCCGCGCCACCCGTACGTCGGCAGAATTTCATGCGCGAACAAACCCGCCACCATGCCGCCGAGCGGCACGCAGACGATCGTCGCGGTCACCGCCAACGTGCGGCGGCGAGCCGGCGTGAACTCCGCGGTCATGGTCGTCGAGCTCGGCAACGCGCCGCCGATGCCGAGACCGGCGATAAAGCGCAGCACGGCAATCGTCACGATGTCGGGCGCGAAGCTGATGCCGCAGGTGGCAGCGCCGAACACCAGCACGCTGCCGATCACCGCCCAGCGGCGGCCGAAGCGATCGGCCAGCAGTCCCGCACATGCGCTGCCTATGCCCATGCCGATCAAACCAGCTGCGACCACCGGCGCAAAAGCCGCGCGCGTGACGCCCCATTCCTTGATCAGCACGGGAATCGCAAAGCCGATCAACTGGCTATCGAAGCCGTCCAGGACGATCGACAAGGCCGCGAGAAACACCACGATCTTCTGCATCGCGGTGTAAGGACCTTCGTCGAGCGTGCGGCCAATATCGACGGTGTAGCGCCCCTCCTCGACTCCCGCCTGATGGCCGGCAAGTGGCGCATTGGCCTCGCCGGTTGCCGCGCTGGCCGAGCCGGCCGGCGGTACATAACTGGTCATGAAGCTGTCTCCTGGTTTGTGTGCGAGATCTGAGTGCCGCGCTTTTGTCATCGCGGTTTTTGGTCGCTCTTTCTGGTCACGCTTTTAGGTGAGTATGTGAGCGAGTGACCGGCTGCTGACATTGCCGTTTCGCGTAAAAGCCATGACATGTATGCATGGCTTTCACGGTGTGTGTATCGCTGCCGCGAATCGGCGCGTAGCAATACACAGCGACCGGAACGACAATCGCCCCGTCAGAACGGGTAGTGACGCGGCGTGGTCTGCACCGTAATCCAGCGCAAATCCGTAAACTCAGCGATCCCCGCCTGCCCACCGAAGCGTCCAAAGCCGCTGCCTTTCACGCCGCCGAACGGCATGTGTGCTTCGTCGTGAACGGTCGGTCCGTTGACATGGCAGATGCCCGATTCGATGCGCCGCGCGACGTTCATAGCGCGCGCGACATCGCGGCTGAACACCGCCGACGAAAGCCCATACTCGTTGTCGTTCGCACAGGCCACAGCTTCATCTTCGCCGTTGACGCGCACGATGCCCTTCACCGGTCCGAACGATTCGTCGTCATAGATGCGCATGACGGGCGTGACGTGGTCGAGCAGCGTGGCGGGCATCAGGGTGCTGTCCGCCTTGCCGCCGCAGACGAGCGTGGCGCCTTTGGCGAGCGCGTCGTCGATCAGCGCATTGCAGCGTTCCACCGTACTCATATCGACGACCGATCCCAACACCACCGGCCCTTTACGTGGGTCGCCGAGCGGCAGGCCGCGCGCTTTCTGCGCGAGTTTTGCAACGAACGGGTCAGCGATCCGCTCGTCGACGATGATCCGTTCCGTCGACATGCAGATCTGCCCCGAGTTGGCGAACGCGCCGAATGCGGCAGCGTTGACGGCTGCATCGAGATCCGCGTCGTCGAGCACGATCAACGGCGCTTTTCCGCCAAGTTCCAGCACCGACGGCTTCAAATAGCGCGCACACGTGGCCGCGATAATCTTGCCCACATGCGTGGAACCGGTGAAATTGACACGCCGCACTTTCGGATGCGCGATCAGCGCCTCGACCACCGCGCCTGCATCGGCCGGCGCATTGGTGACGAAGTTCACCACGCCCTTCGGCAAGCCTGCTTCCTGCAGCACTTCGATAATCAGTCCGTGCGTGCCGGGGCAGACTTCCGAACCCTTCAGCACAACCGTATTGCCACATGCGAGCGGCAACGCGATCGCACGCACGGCGAGGATCACCGGCGCATTCCACGGCGCGATGCCCAGCACGACGCCGGCCGGCTGACGCACGCCCATCGCGAGGCTGCCGGGCACGTCGGACGGGATCAACTCGCCACCGATCTGCGTAGTAAGCGCCGCCGCTTCCATCAATCCGCCAGCAGCAAGATGCACATTGAATCCGGCCCACATCGCCGACGCACCCGTCTCCGCTGCCATCACCGCGGCGAACGCCTCGCTGCGCGCTTCCAGCGCATGCGCGGCCTTCATCAGCAGCGCGCGGCGTTCGCTCGGCCCCAGTGCGGACCATGCCGGAAACGCCGCTGCCGCGGCTTCGGCGGCGGCTACTGCGTCGGCAACCGTCGCCGCAGGGGCACGCGTCGCGACTTCGCCGTCGAGCGGATTGCGGCGCTCGAAGGTGGCGCCGTTACTCGCTTGCACGGCTGCGCCGTTGATCAGCATCGAAATACTCTGCATCGTCCTGTCTCCTGCGGAAAGTTTTATGAATGCGGGCGCGACGCTCGCCTGAGCTCAAGCCACGACGACTTCGACCAGCATCGGTCCGGATGACGCCAACGCGTCGCGCAGCACGTCATGCAGGCGTTCGGCGTCGGTCACGCGCGTGCCTTGGCAACCCATGCCTGCAGCAAGCGCTACGAAATCGAGTCCAGGCAGATCAGTGCCTTGTACCGGATCGCTCGGACCAAAACCGAATTCCGGGGCAAAATCCTGCAACGCGGCATAGCGGGAATTGTTCAGGATCACGAAGGTGATCGGCAATTTCATCTGCACAGCGCTATAGATGGCCTGGATCGAATACATGCTGGAGCCGTCGCCGATCAGGCCGATCACGCGAGTGCCGGGTTTCGCCAACGCCACGCCGACAGCAGCCGGCATGCCGAAGCCCAGGCCGCCGCTGTCCATCGTGTAGAAGGTGCCACTGCGCGTGAACGGCAAATAGTTCTGCATGACCGGCCGCGAACTCGGCGCCTCCTCGACCACGATGTCGTCCGCATGGCGCACCTCGGCGAGGGTCTGCAACGCGAACGCCACCGACATCAATGGAGACGGCACTGCGCGTGGCGATGCGGCGCGTGGCGCGGGCAAGGGGCGCGTCTTCGGCGCGGGCCGCGTCAACAGATCGGCCACGCCGAGGCGAATATTGCCTATTACCGCGGTGCCGGTCGGCGCCCACGCCGCAATGGCCGGATCGTCGATCAACTGACACAGCGTTGCGCCGGCAGGCAGATGCGGGCCGTGACCTTCGACGTGATACGTGAAGGCCGGTGCGCCGATCACGAAGATCAGGTCATGGCCGCCGAGCAACTCGACGATCTTCTCGCGCATGGCCGGCAAGAAACCGGCGAACAGGCGGTGGTCTTCGGGGAACGCACAGCGGCCTGTCATCGGCGCGACGAACACGCGGGCGTTGTGGCGTTCGGCGAGACGCACGACTTCGTCCCAGCCGCCGGCGCGGTCGACAGCGCCGCCCACCACGAAAGCCGGCCGTTCGCAGGCATCGAGCGACGCGCCGATCTGCGCCAGCACGAACGGCTCCGGACGCGTCTCGGTACTCACTACACGTGCCGGCACCGGTTCCGCGGCGCGATCCCAATCGTCGACGGGGATCGACACCAGCACCGGCCCGCGCGGCTCCTGCATCGCCACGTGATAGGCGCGCGCGATCGCCAGCGGCACGTCTTCGGCGCGTGCCGGTTCGATGCTCCATTTGACGTACGGCTTCGGCAATTCGGTGGCTTGCGCCGACGCGAGGAACGGGTCGAACGGCAGAATCGAGCGGGCCTGCTGCCCGGCGGTAATCACGATCGGCGTGCGATTGCGGAACGCGGTGAAGATATTGCCCATGGCATTACCCACGCCCGCCGCCGAATGCAGATTGACGAAAGAAGCGTTGCGGGTGGCCTGTGCATAGCCATCCGCCATGCCAACCACGACTGCTTCCTGCAAACCCAGCACGTAACGAAAATCTTGCGGGAAATCGCGGAACAGCGGTAACTCCGTCGACCCCGGATTGGCGAACACCGAAGTCATGCCGAGGCGGCGCATGAGATCGATGACGGCATGGCGCACGGTAAAAGGTACGTGTTGAGAAGATCCCGATGCGTCTGAACGGGGCGCGTTGCTGGTCATCCGTGTCTCCTGTCGATCAGAGTTCGCGCTTTAGCGCGCTACTCTGATCCCATGCAAATAGTTGCGGTCGATGAGCGCCGTTTCTTGAAGGCTCATTATCGGAAGCTCGAGATTGATTGAAAATTGCCTTTTTTGAGAAAAGGCATTACTTTTGCGCATGACTTTCAATCTCCAACAATTGCACGCGTTCGCAACCATCGTCGCGAGCGGCAGCCTGGGCCGCGCCGCGGAGGTGCTGCACGTCACGCAGCCCGCGCTGAGCCGCACCATCAAGCGGCTCGAGGATCAGGTCGGCGCACCGCTGTTCGAACGGCACTCGAAGGGTATGCAGCTTACTGCGATCGGCAGCGCGCTGCTGCCGCACGCCACGCTGCTGCAACGCGAAGCCGATCACGCGCGCGAGGAGATCGACGCGATGCGCGGCCTCGCGAAAGGGACGATTCGCGTCGGCGCGGTGGCGAGCATCGCGACGCTCGTGCTGCCGCTCGCGGTGAGCGGCGTGCTCGCGCGCTGGCCGAATCTGCGTGTGGAGATCATGGAGGGAGTGTGGGACCGGCTTGCCGACAGTCTGATGAAACACGAGATCGATCTCGCGCTCAGCATGGCGGTGCCCGACACGGATGAGATTACGGCGATTGCCGATTGCAGATGGGAAGACACGAGTTATGTGGTCGCCGCGCTCGATCATCCGCTGCGAAACAAAACGGATTTATCGCTTGCCGACACACTCGATCAGCAGTGGTGTGTGCCGCCGCGTGGGACGGGTCCGTTCGAGCATATGCAGCACGTGTTTGCCGAGCATGGGCTCGGCATGCCGCAGATTGCCGTCGAGACGCGCTCGATCACGGTGCTGAAAAGCCTGGTGACCCGTGCGGGATTTCTGAGCTGGATGGCGACGCCAATGTACGACACCGAAAGCGCGGCTGGCGTGTTCGACACGCTGCCGATTCCTGGCCTGGTCGCACGCCGTACGTTGACGGCGTTTCGGCGCCGCCAGGGGATTTTGCCGAGTCCGGCGGTGAAGCTGCTGGAGCAACTCAGGCAGCTAACCGCAGCCGGGCGGTGAAGGAGATAAGAATCCGCAGGGGCGGCCTCATACCAGATCCCTTGAAGTCACCATACGCACCTCCGCTTTCCCTGCGACGACCGAATCGACAAGTACATCGGCGATATTGGCTGCAGGATTGACGCGAAGGCCCCGTGGCAGGAGCGGACGAAGGAAATTCGCGACGGGCAGCACCATGCGCTCCGCGAGCCGGAACTCTTGGCGCTCGCCGCCAATCATGCCTGGCCGCACGATCGTGACGGACTCAAAGCCGATCTTCTGGATGTCTCTTTCAAGCTCACCTTTGGTACGACAATAGAACAACGGGATGGATAGCGAAGCACCCGGAGAGGAAACCA
Source organism: Burkholderia sp. OK233 (assembly GCF_900230185.1). GTDB lineage: Bacteria > Pseudomonadota > Gammaproteobacteria > Burkholderiales > Burkholderiaceae > Paraburkholderia. Next base: position 3,110,662 of record NZ_OCSR01000002.1, on the reverse strand, counting down.
GAGCAAGCGCCCGCGCACCCTTCTGAAAAACCCTCTTCGAGAAGGCAATCGGCAACTCATAGTCGACATGGCGAAACGCCGCCTTCGATCCCGCCTTCGCGATAGTCGTTCCCATCGCGCATATCACTGCATCCACCTCCCAGGCATCCGCATCCGGCAACAACAGACTGAGTTCTGGTGCGATCGGGTTGGCCAGCTTGGGATGAGGGGAAAGACCGCGACGCGTCGGGGCGATGACTTGCGCGATACCGCTATCTCCTAACGCTCGCTCGAGTACTGCTTTTCCCACAACACCCGTCGCGCCCAGAATCAGAACTTTCATGGATTTCTCGTTACCGTATGCCACATGCTCGTGGCGCAGCTTATCTCCCCGGTAACTGGCCGAGAACCCCAATCGTGGTGCATTCAGTTTTCACCAGGAATGAGAAATACCGATCGGTTGGATATCGGCGAGGCTTTCAACGATATTTCCATTTTTTTTGAAAATCCTTCAAAAGATAGGCTAATTATCAAACCAGACCCGCGTTTGCATAATGGTCACGTCTCTTCAATCCGCGACACCCCATGTCACCGGTGAATTCATTAGCCCGTTAAACCGCTATCCGCTGACCCATCGCGATTTCCCATTAACTCACGCATCCGGAGATTTCCGCCATGACGTCCACCACTTCGCCGATCTTCACGCCGACCGTTGTTTCACGCTTGCAACTCCCGCACCGCGTCGTCATGGCGCCGATGACACGCTCGCGCAGCACGCAGCCCGGCGACGTGCCTAATGCGGTGATGGCGCGCTACTATGCGCAGCGCGCGTCGGCCGCACTGATCGTCACCGAGGCCACGCAGATTTCTCCGCAGGGCAAGGGCTATTCGTTCACACCGGGTATTTACAGCGCCGCGCAGGTCGCGGGCTGGCGTCTCGTTACCGATGCGGTTCACGCCGCCGGCGGCCGGATATTTCTGCAACTGTGGCACGTGGGGCGTATGTCGCATCCGGACTTCCATGACGGCGAACTGCCTGTCGCGCCGTCCGCCGTTCCATTCGACGGCCAGATCTGGAAGGTGGATCCGACAACGGGTGTAGGCGCGATGGTCGCGAGTCCGACGCCGCGCGCGTTATCCGTCGAGGAAATCCGGGATGTCGTGGCCGACTTCCGACGCGCTGCGCGTAACGCGATAGACGCAGGCTTCGACGGTGTGGAAATTCATGGCGCGAACGGCTATCTCGTCGACCAGTTCCTGCGCACGACCTCCAACACACGCACCGACGAATACGGTGGCTCGCGTGAAAACCGGCTGCGCTTTCTGAAGGACGTGGTCAACGCCGTGGCCGACGAAGTTGGCGCAGAGCGCACCGCCATCCGTCTCGCGCCGTTCCTGACCGCCCGCGGCATGGACTGTCCGGACATCCTGCCGACGATTCTCGAAGCGACCGAGTTTCTGCAAGCACGCGGCATCGCCTATCTGCATCTCGTCGAAGCCGACTGGGACGACGCTCCTCAGTTTTCCGAAACATTCCGCAAGGCCATCCGCGAACGCTTCACCCGGCCAGTCATCGTTGCCGGCAAGTATGACAAGACCCGCGCCGAGTGGGTCCTGTCGCACGGCTATGCGGATCTGGTCGCCTTCGGCCGTCCGTTCGTCGCGAACCCCGATTTTCCCCGCCGCCTGGCCGAGGACTTACCGCTCGCCGGCTTCGACGGCAGTACGTTGTTTGGCGGCACCGAACGTGGATACGGCGATTACCCGAACTGGAGTGGCGCCGCCACGGTAGCGCAAGAAAATGCGCTTGCACCGTAAACAACGATGCGACTGAATCCACCCTGGCGATCTATCCAGGGTTTCCGGAAGCGCGCACCAAGCTGAATCAAGCGGCCGCAGCCTCGTCGTGGTATCGAAGCAGGCGCTCCACTTCGAGCCTTGACCCGAGAATAACGGGCACGCGCTGATGAACATGGTCCGGCTGGACTTCCATGATCGGGGTCTCGCCCGTCGTGCTCATGCCGCCGGCCTGTTCGACAATGAACGACATCGGGTTGGCCTCATAGGTCAAGCGCAGCCGTCCAGCAAGCTGAGGATTCCTGTTGTCGCGCGGATAGAGGAAAACGCCCCCACGCAGCAGGATTCGATGCACTTCCGCGACCATGGATGCGATCCATCGCATGTTGAAATTCGTCTGTCGCGGCCCCGACGCGCCCGCGACACACTCACGGACATAGCGGCGCACAGGTTCTTCCCAGTGGCGCTCGTTGGACATGTTGATCGCCAATTCGCGGGTATTTTCGGGAATCTGGAGCTGTGGATGAGTCAGCACGAATGTTGCCAATTCCCCATCGAACGTGAATCCGTCGACGCCGTGCCCGGTGGTCAGCACAAACATCGTCGTCGCACCGTAGATCGCATACCCCGCGCAGACCTGCTTCACGCCCGGTTGCAGAAAATGGCTCTCGCCGACTAATGCGCCAGACTCGGGCGTAGCCAGCACGGAAAAGATACTTCCGACAATGCCGTTGATCTCTAGATTAGAAGACCCATCGAGCGGATCGAACAGCATCAGATACTCGGGGGTATCCGTGGAATGCTCGTGCCCGGTCACCTGAACCGACTCAAGCTCTTCCGACGCCAGTCCGCGGAGACAGCCAACCGACTCGACCGCACCGATCATGATGTCGTTCGACACGACATCTAGCTTCTTTTGCGCCTCTCCGTGAACGTTCTCGGAATGGGCATTTCCGGAAGCGCCGTCGAAGACGCCCCGCTCGACAGCCGTTGCGATGGATGAACACGCATCGGCAACGGCTTCGATCAGCGAGATCAATCCCGTCGGGATTCGCTCCTCAAGTGCTGCGTTCGCGAGAAACGAGGACAGCGTAATGTGCTCAGTAGTTGCTATATGGGTCATGTTCGGTCCGTTTTGCGGGAACTGTCTGGCGATCGGTTGGAATCAACGGACCTGGGGACGCTCCGTCGACGTGCATTCAGCGGGGATGGACTCTCACGCGTCGTATGACACGGCGCTACCTTGCCCGACGAGCGCGAGGGCCGCATCGGGTCCCGCGCCGCCCGCGGCATACGGTTCGGGAGGATCCTGCGCGCGCCAGGCGTCGATCACCGGGTCAACCCATTGCCACGCGGCATCGAGTTCGTCTCCTCGCATGAACAGCGTGAGCCTGCCCCGGATCACATCGAGCAGGAGCCGCTCGTAGGCATCCCTTCGTCTCGTCGAGAATGCCGAAGAAAATTCGAGGTTCAGACTCACCGGCCTGACCGTCATCTCATCTCCGGGCGCCTTGGTCATCAGGTAGAGCTTCAGGCTTTCGTCCGGCTGCAGCCGGATCACGAGACGGTTACCTCGACCCGCCGTCGCGGACGAGCCGAACACCGAATGCGGCACATCCCTGAAATTGACGACGATTTCGGCAACACGACTTTGCAGGCGCTTGCCGGTGTACAGGTAAAAGGGCACGCCTGCCCAGCGCCAGTTATTCAGCTCTACTTTCAGCGCGACGAATGTCTCTGTCCGGCTATCGGCGCGAATGTCCGGCTCGTCCAGATAGCCGGCCACCAGCTCGCCATGCATTTCGCCGGCCGTGTATTGGCCACGCACGGTCTGCCGTGCCACATCGGCCGCGCTGAGCGGCTTGAGCGAGCGAAGGACCTTGAGCTTTTCGTCGCGTACGGCGTCCGCTTCGAGACTCAGCGGCGGCTCCATTGCGAGTATGCACAGTAACTGCAGCAGATGATTCTGGACCATGTCCCGCATTGCACCGGTGCGCTCGTAAAACGCACCACGCCCCTCGACGCCTACCTGCTCGGCAATCGTGATCTGGACATCGCGAATTCCGTCGCGGTTCCAGAGACGTTCGAACATGCCATTGCCGAACCGCAGCGCAAACAGGTTTTGAACGGTCTCCTTGCCGAGGTAGTGGTCGATCCGGTATATCTGGTTTTCACGGAATATCGCGCCCACTTCCCGGTTAATCTGTTGTGCAGAGAGCAGATCATGGCCTAAGGGTTTTTCGAGAACAACCTTCGATGTGGCAGAAACCAGCTCTGCGCGGTTCAGTTCGGTGCATATCGGAATAAACAGTTCCGATGGAGTGGCAAGGTAGAAAATATGCCCCCGGCTGTCCTGCCATCGCAACATTGCAGCGAGTCGTGCGTAATCCGCAGACACCAGCGCGTCCATCTGAACGAACTCGAGGCGCGATGAGAAGGTGGTCCAATGCGCGTCGTCGAAATCGATGGCGGGCAGGAACTGACACAAGGCATCGCGTACCTTATCGAGGAAGCCGTTCCGCTCCAGTCCCTCCCTGCCGACGCCAACGATGCGCATGCCGTCCGGCAGCGTGCCCTCCCGGTGGTTCTGATACAGCGCGGGAAGAAGCTTGCGCATGGCAAGGTCTCCCGTACCTCCAAAAATCACCAATAACTGTGCTTTCATTGATCTGATCCCGACAAGATTCCTGAGTCCGCTGAACGCATTGCGTGTTCGTGTCAGCGCAATCCATTACACGCGATGCACGTGGTCATAGCGCCCGGCCATCGCTGACAGCGCAACCGGCTTGATCTTGTGCGCCTGTCCGGCACTGCCGAATGCCTCGAAGCGGGACCGGCACAGATCCCGGGCCGCACCGAGTGCATCCGTGAGGAATCGTCGAACGTCGAACTCAGAAGGACGCTGTGCGAGTGAGCGCCGTATTGCGCCGGTCATCACGAGGCGGATATCCGTATCGATGTTGATCTTGCGTACACCATGGCGAATGCCCTCGCAGATCTCTTCCACCGGAACGCCGTACGTTTCGCGGATTTCGCCGCCGAATTCACGAATGATCTCGAGCCATTCCTGAGGCACGGAACTCGATCCGTGCATCACCAGATGAGTATTGGGCAGGCGGCGATGAATTTCCCTGATCCTGTCGATCGCAAGAATGTCGCCCGACGGTTTGCGGGAGAATTTATAGGCACCGTGCGATGTGCCAATAGCAATTGCCAACGCGTCGACCCCGGTACGCTGCACGAAGTCGACGGCCTGCTCGGGGTCGGTCAGCAGCATGTCGTGGGTCAATACGCCTTCGGCACCCGAGCCATCCTCCTCCCCTGCCATTCCCGATTCGAGCGAACCCAGACATCCGAGCTCACCCTCGACTGACACCCCGACGGCGTGCGCCATCTCCACCACGTTTCGCGTCACCTCAACGTTGTAGTCGTAGGTCGCAACGGTTTTCATATCCGGCATGAGTGAACCGTCCATCATCACGCTGCTGAATCCGCTACAGATCGCGGCCTGGCAAACGGCCGGCGATGCCCCGTGGTCCTGATGCATCACGACCGGGACGTCGGGATAAGTCTCGATCGCCGCTTCAACCAGGTGCCGCAGAAACGCTTCGCCTGCGTATTTCCGCGCGCCGGCGGACGCCTGCATGATGACCGGACTATCGCAGTCAGCGGCCGCCTGCATGATTGCCTGAACCTGCTCGAGGTTATTGACGTTGAATGCCGGCACGCCATACGCGTGCTCCGCCGCATGGTCCAGCAACTGCCGCAATGAAATCAGCGCCATGTCATTTCCAGGAAGTAATGTCGCCGTGCGGCGAACGTCGTTAAATTGATATCGAGAATGATCACGACATCGCGCCGGTGTCGGCGATTCCGGCACTTTTGGGCACGACGCAGCGACGCAGCGACGCAACTAGTCAACCACCCCTTGTTCCACTTCGAGCGTGCGGTTCACCGCGTCCACGATCGCGTCCACCGTAATACCGAACTCTTCGTACAACGTCTCAGCCGGAGCCGACTCGCCAAAGTGCGACAACCCGATCACAGCGCCGCTCAGACCGACGTACTTCCGCCAGAAATCGCCGGCCGCCGCTTCAATGGCCACGCGCCGGATCTTTGGCGGCAAAACGGAAAGCTGGTACGCAAGCGGTTGGCTATCGAAGATCGTGGTTGACGGCATCGACACGACCCTTGCGGCAATCCCTTGATCGGCGAGTGCCGTCTGCGCTTTGAGCGCGAGTTCCACCTCGGAACCCGTCGCAATCAGAATGATGTCCGCCGGTCCGCCAACGGCCTCCGAGAGCACATAACCGCCTTGCCGGATTTGTGCCAACGCCCGCGCGGTACGGGAAAGCGGCGGCAGATTCTGGCGCGAAAGCAGCAGCGCAGTCGGTGCATCAATTGTTTCCAATGCTGCCGCCCACGCATATGCCGTTTCGACCGCGTCTGCCGGACGCCACACGTTCATCCCCGGAATCTGGCGCAGCATCGCCGCGTGCTCGACCGGCTGATGGGTAGGCCCATCCTCGCCGAGACCAATCGAATCGTGGGTGAAGACATAGATACATTGCAAATGCATCAGCGCCGCCATGCGAAGCGCGTTCTTTGCGTAGTCGGAAAACACCAGGAAGGTCCCGCCATACGGCAGAAAACCGCCATGGAGCGCAACGCCGTTCATGATCGCGACCATGCCGAACTCGCGAACGCCATAGTGAATATAGTTTCCAGCTCCGTTCGCGCTGCCAGGTATGACCGCACGCGAAGCCGGCACCATGGTGAGATTCGACGGCGCGAGGTCTGCCGAGCCGCCCAGAAGTTCCGGCAGTCCGTCGACCAGCAGCTCAAGGCATTTCTGCGATGCCTTGCGGGTCGCCATCTTCTGCTCGAACCAGTCATTGCCCTCCAGCAGGCGCTCGATCACGTCGGCGGACCGCTCGCGACGACCGCCGTGCATGCGGGATTCGAAGTAGTCGGCCTGTGCCGGAAAGTGGGTACGATAGGCTTCGAACAGCGTGCGCCAGGCCATGTTGCTCTCACGGCCCGCTGCGCGCGCATCCCACGCGTCGCGAATCGATTCGGGAATGTCGAATGGCGCGTGATGCCAGCCAAGATGCTCCCGCGTGGCTGCGATTTCAGCGGCGCCGAGCGGAGCGCCATGCACGTCGTGAGTGCCGGCCCGATTGGGCGAGCCATGTCCGATCACCGTCTTGCAGCAGATCAAGGTCGGCCGGTCACGTTCCGCACGCCCTGCCTCGATCGCCTGCTCAATCGAGAGCGGATCATGTCCGTCGACACCCTCGACGACATGCCAGCCATACGCACGGAAGCGCATCGGGGTCTGGTCCGTGAACCAGCCCTCCACATGGCCATCGATCGAAATGCCGTTGTCGTCATAAAACGCGATCAGTTTGCCGAGATGCCATGTGCCGGCGAGCGAGCAGACCTCATGCGAGACGCCTTCCATGAGGCAGCCGTCACCGAGAAACACATAGGTATGGTGATCGACGATATCGAATCCCGGCTCGTTGAATTCAGCGGCCAACAACCGTTCAGCTAGCGCCATGCCGACGGCATTGGCAAGACCCTGCCCCAACGGGCCTGTGGTCGTCTCGACCCCTGGCGTCAGACCGCGTTCCGGGTGCCCCGGCGTGATCGACTGCCACTTGCGGAATCCCTTCAGATCGTCGATCGACAGGCCGTAGCCGCTCAAATGCAGCACGGCATAGAGCAGCATCGAACCGTGGCCGTTTGACAGCACAAAGCGATCCCGGTTAACCCAATCCGGAACCGCGGGATCGTGCTTCAGGTACTTGCGCCACAGTACTTCGGCAATATCCGCCATTCCCATCGGCATGCCGGGATGTCCAGAATTCGCAGCCTGGACGGCGTCGATGGCCAGAAACCGCACTGCGTTGGCAAGTTCTGTCCGGGTCGGATTATTATGAGACATGAATCACCGCTATTTCGTATACCTAAATTAATATATTGAAGCCTCGCGCGTTTTTTCGGCGAGGCTCCGGCATCCAGTCTTCGGGTACGGTTACGACGTCAGGCAGCGCGCGCTGTCGTGCTGTCCAGCAGATGCGTAATCGATTCGCCCATGCTGCGCAGGATCAGGAAGCAGGAACATGCGCCGGCGTCCAGAACACCAATCGAACGGTCGCCTAGCCGGGCTGCGCGGCCGATACGCGCGCGCAGGTCGCGCGTCGAATTCATTCCGGCTTCCGCGGCAACCACCATCGCACCGATGCACTCCCGGAAGCTCTTGCGCTCTTCCAACGCCGCCCCATACGCCATCCGCGCGGGAACAAGCGTGTCGATCAGCGTCTTATCGCCGACCTTCGCGTCGCCGATCTCCTGGACAGAAGCGATGCCGGCAACGAGCGCCTGATAGAAAAGGGATTTGTCGAGCTCGGCGTGGTCCGCAAACGTGTCGCTCATACTGAGAAAGAAGGTTCCGTAGAGCGGCCCCATCGAACCACCGATGCCGTCCATGAGTGCCGAGGACAGATCGCCCAGGGCCACCGGGAGTGACGGTAATGCTCCGCGTGCCGCAAGATGTTCCCCACACTGGGTGAAGCCCTTGCTCATGTTGATGCCATGATCGCCATCGCCGATCGCGCCGTCGACTTCGCTCAGATACTGCCGATTCGCATTGATGGTACGAACAAGATCGACGACAACCCCGCCAGCGTCGGCCAATTTAACGGTTTCAGTCATCGTGCGTCTCCTACATTGAGTCCGATGCTTTGACATGGATGCGCGAGGCATGCGCTCAGTTCGTCGTCGAGCTTCGTCAACGTCAGCGTGACCCCCATCATCTCGAGGGACGTAAAAAGATTGCCGACGAACGAGAACTGGATATCGATTCCCGCTTCACGCAGATAATCGGCAACCTCGCCATAGAGGATGTATTGCTCCATTACTGGCGTTGCGCCGAGACCGGACAACAGCACCGACACCTTGTCGCCTCTGGTAAAAGGCAAATCCGGCAACAGCCTGTCGAGCATCAGCCTCGCCATGTCTCTCGCGGGAACGGTAGGCTGGACCAGGATACCGGGTTCGCCATGATGGCCGATGCCGACTTCCATTTCGCCGTCCTTGATGACGAAGTTGGCCTTGCCGACCGCCGGGATCGTACAGGCGGACAGGCCGACGCCGATCGAGCGCGTCGAGTCCACCGCTTTGCGTGCAGAGGCGATCACTTCATCGAGCGTGGCGCCCTGAGCGGCTCGTGCACCTCCAACCTTCCACATCACGATTTCACCGGCAACGCCGCGCCGTTTTTCGATCTCGTCTTTCGGCGCCGATGCGGCATCGTCGTTTGCGACGACCGTGCGCACGCGAATACCTTCGCGCTCGGCCAGCTTGATTGCCATCGTCACGTTCATATTGTCGCCTGCATAGTTGCCGTAAAGGCACGCTACGCCCGCGCCGCTATCGGCCGCCTTGAAAGCCTCGAAGAATGATTTCGCAGTCGGCGACGAAAAAATTTCGCCGATAGCCACGGCGTCCACCAGGTTGCGCCCGACATAGCCGATGAAAGCAGGTTCGTGCCCCGATCCCCCTCCGGTCACAATACCCACACGGTCCTTCTGGCGAGCGTGGGCATGCGATACAACGCGAGGATTCTCCGGTGCGGCATGCAGCTCCGGGTGTGCCGCGAGGATGCCGCGGAGCATGTCCTCGACGACGAGATCAGGATTGTTAATGACGCGATTCATACCGTTCCTTTACATCTTGAGTATTGTTACTGGGCGGTGTAGCCGCCATCAATCACGATATTCTCGCCGTTGACCATAGCGGCCGCATCGCTGACCAGATACAGAATCAACGCGGCGATTTCGTCGGGGCGCGCGAATCGCCCTGCGGGAATTTTAGCCTTCATCGCTTCGCCCACCGCGCCCGCCCAGGCTTTCCTGCCCAGTTCGGTATCGACGACCGTGGGCGAAACGGCATTGACGGTAATGCCGTGCTTTGCCCATTCGAGCGCAAGCACCTTTGTCATGCCGACGATTGCCGCCTTACTCGCGCAGTACGCCACATGGCGCTCCAGTGCGACGACACTCGCCTGAGAAGCGAGATTCACAATCCGCCCGCCACCACCACGGCTCAGCATCTGCTTGCCGACGGCCTGCGCAAGGAGAAATGGGGCCTTGAGGTTGATCGTCATCGTCCGGTCCCAGGCTTCCTCGGACAGTGTTTCCGCGTTCTCAAGCAGAGCGACGCCGGCATTGTTGACCAGGATGTCGACAGGACCTAACGTCTCGGTCACGCGCCGCACCAGTGCATCCGAGATCCCGGCGACAGTGATATCCGCCGCGATACCCACGTGCCGCTCCGGGCCACCAGGCAGCGTCCGGGCCACTGCCTCGACGGCCGGGTTGATATCGAGCAGCGCGACGCGCGCACCCGCGGCAGCAAGGCACTCGGCAACGGCAAACCCGATACCGCTTGCCGCACCGGTCACGACCGCAACGCGGTCCGTGATATCAAAAGGGGTCGTTGAATTGACCGACATCGCTCCACTCCTTGATTAGTTGCTCTTGGGAATCTTGTTGAGAATCTCCTGGGCATTGGCCGGCGTGACTTGCGTCCAGGGCACCGCGTAAGACTTGGCCGTACCGTCGTCCCAAGGCATCTTCGCGCCGTATCCCGCCCAGACGTCAGAGCGCGGCTTGTAAGACGAACCGACGACCGTACGCAGCGCGACGTCCAGTGCGCCTTGCGCCTGCGCCTGCGAGTCCTGGAAGAAGGTTGTCATTTCGCCGCGCTTGACTGCCGCGATACCGTCGACAATTCCGTCGATGCCGGCGACCGGGACCTTCTTCGGATCGAGGCCCTTCGATTTCAGGGCCTGGATAGCGCCGAGCGCCATGTCATCGTTCTCCGCAATGATGCCGGTGATCTGCCCCGGATGGGCGGTCAGCCAGTTCTCGACCAGCGCCAGCGACTCGGCACGCGACCAGTTCGCCGTCTTATGCTCGAGCACCTTCACGTCCGGATTTTTTGACAGCACGTCCTGAATACCCTTCGAACGATCGATCTGCGCGGACTGGCCGATCGGACCCTCGAGGATCACCACATTGCCCTTGCCGCCGATTGCCTTGACGATCGCCTCCGCTTCCATCTGTCCCGCGATCACGTCGTTGCTACCAACATAGGACGTGAGCTTGTCGCCGGACACCAGGGTATTCGATCCGATGACCGGAATATGCGCCGCGGCGGCTTTCGCCACGGCGGCGGCGCCCGCTGCCTTGTCGATCGGCACGAAAATGATCGCGTCGTATTTCTGCGTGATCATCGTGTCGAACTGGTTGCTCTGGGTGAGCGCGTCGTAGTTGCCGTCGAATACGGTGAGCTGCACCGTACCGTCCTTGACTGCGGGCTGCGCCTTAAGCGCGTTGGTCCACATCTGCATGAACTCGCCCTTGAGACCATACACTGCCGCGCCAATACGGATGGGCTTAGCCTGCGCCACGGTACAGGTGAGGCCCATCACCACGCAGGCCAGCACGGTTCTTTTCCACGAAATCATTGAAGTCTCCTGAATTTTTCCGGATTGTTGCTTTTGGGTTGACGTTATTGCTTCTTGCGCGAAGCATCGAGCAGGACGGCGCCGACGATAATGACGCCCTTTACAACTTGCTGGTAATACGACGACACGCCCAGCAGATTCAGTCCGTTATTGATGACGCCGATCAGCAGCGCGCCGACAACCGTTCCTCCGAGCGACCCCGTGCCGCCCGACAGGCTCGTGCCACCAATCACTACGGCCGCAATCGCATCGAGCTCATAGGACATGCCGGCCTGCGGCAGCGCCGATGTTGTGCGCGCGGCGAGGATAATCCCGGCAAGACCGGCCAGCAGCCCGCCGATCACATAGACGGAAAAGATGATCTTCCCGGTCGAGATACCGCTCGTCTTGGCGCTCTTTGCATTGCCGCCCACGGCATAAACGTAGCGGCCGTAAGTCGTATAGCGCAGCACAAACCAGAACAGCACGACGACGAGAGCGAACACGATGATCGGCACCGGTATCCCGGCAATCGCGCCCGTTCCGATGCTCAGGTACCCATCCGGCAGATCGGTCACCGGCATGCCGTCGTTATAGATATAGGTCAGCCCCCGCGCCGCGCTCAGCATGCCGAGCGTTGCAACAAAAGGAGGAATGGAGAGCCGGGCAACGAGCAAGCCGTTGATCGCGCCAACAGCCGCGCCTACGGCAAGCCCTGCTGCCAGTCCGAATGCCGCGCCGTGCGGGTGTGGACCGGTCACGAGACTGGCACTGATGATGCCGGCGAGAGCGAGCGTGGAGCCGACCGACAGGTCAATGCCCGCCGTGAGCACGACATAAGTCATTCCCACGGCCAGGATGCCGTTAATCGAGGTCTGCCGCAGGATGTCCGCGATGTTGCCAAGCGTCAGAAAGTACTGGTTTGCAAAAGACAGCACGATGCACAGGACGATGAGCACGGCGACGATGCCGTAGCGCCGGTAGATATCGCGCATATGGGCGGAACGGCTTTGGCTCGCCGGGACTTTCAGGGAAGTGGTATGAGTATTCATGATGCGAGGTGCAGAAGATCTTCCTGAGTGGTGGTATGGCCGTCGATCACGGTGACCAACTGCCCCGACTTGAAAATGGCGATGCGGTCGCTGACATCCAGAATTTCCTGCGCCTCGGACGACACCACCATGGCGGCGCCGCCTTTCAATACGAAGTCGTCGAGCAGCTTGTAGACCTCGCGCTTGGCGCCCTCATCGATACCCCGGGTCGGTTCGTCGCACAGCAGGCACGTGGGCTCGGTTGAAAGACAACGCGCGAGTACAACCTTCTGCTGGTTTCCCCCGCTCATCGACGAGACCGGAAGCGACACGGAGCTTGTCTTGATCCGCATGCGATCGACCATTGTGTCGACGAGGTCTTTCACCTTTCGACCGTTGATCAGCGACAGCCGCGACAGGCGGTTGTAGGCGGAGAACGAGATGTTGTCGCGCACGGACGCCGACAGCACGAGCCCCGTCTCTTTGCGATCCTCCGTCACAAGCGACAGGCCAGCCTGGATGGCCTTGCGGGGGCGGCCAACCGGCAATGCGCGACCCTTGAGCCTGACTTGACCGCTGTCGGGACGGGTCAGCCCATACATGCAGTTGAGGTATTCACTGCGGCCCGCGCCCATGAGCCCGTATATGCCGAGGATTTCTCCCTGGTGAACCGTGAGCGAGATATCGTTGAATTCCGACTCCCGGGAAAGACCTGTCGACTCCAGTACGGGCTCGCCCACGGTCCTGCGAACCTTCTCGGCGGAATGCAGCTTGCGGCCCACGATTGTGCTCACCAGATACGAGCGGTCGATGTCGGCGATACGCCCGCTGTCGACATACCGTCCGTCGCGAAAGACCGTGTAGTCGTCAGCGATCTGGAATATTTCGGAGAGCCGGTGGCTGACATAAATGATCCCGGTCCCCTGCGCGGTCAGGTTACGGATCGCGTTGAACAGCACTTCGGTTTCGCGCTCGCCGATCGCTGAAGTCGGCTCGTCCATGATCATCACGTCGCAGTCGCGGCTGAATGCCTTCGCGATCTCGACTAGCTGGATCTGCGCGAGGCTCAGCGACGACATGCGTGCGTGCGCGTCGACTGGAAAAGCAAGTCGATCCAGGAGTTCCTGCGCTTGCCTCGCGAGCGCCGCGAATTTGACCAGCACACCCGCCCTGCGCGGTTCGCGACCGAGATACAGGTTTTCGGCGACGGTCATGCCGGGAATCGGCGAAAGCTCCTGGGTAATGATCGCGATGCGATTGTCGAGCGCTTCGGCCGGCGTCTGGAAATTGACGCTTCTCCCCTTGAACAGGATTTCGCCGGCGTCGCGTTGGGTAATGCCCATGACAATGCCAAGGAAGGTCGATTTTCCAGCACCGTTCCCGCCGCATAGCGCGTGGACACTTCCGCGCCGCAGCTTCAACCGGCCGTCCTCTAGCGCCCTGACACCATTGAATGCCTTTTGTACACCGCTGGCATCCACAAGAAGGTCGTTCACTTTGTCTCCTGACATTTGCTCGTTGTTGAACATTTGAGCATCTGGATCACATCGTAGATTCGCGCCCACCACCTGTCAATTGCCGGAATCACGTGGTTTACCCGTAATGCCGCCTCATTTGCCAATCTGCTGCAACGCGGCAGTGGCAGTCGATTACATGGGGATATGCCGGCGCAGACTGAGACAAAAAATTCAAGCCTATGACCTTGACTTTCACGCGCACACGAATGAGAATTTGATCAATCATGAACATTTGATCACTTGTAAATTGAGCAACTGCGAACAACTGGAGTGAAATATGAAGCTGGCAATCGGATGCGATGAGGCCGCATTTGACCTGAAGGAACTGATCAAGCAACATTTGACTGGCAAGGGACTGGACGTCACCGACTTCGGCACATACGAGGCGGAACCCGTTCACTACCCGAACATCGCGTTCGCCGTGGCCGAGAAGGTTGCGCAAGGCGAGTTCGATCGGGCCGTGCTGCTGTGTGGAACTGGAATCGGCATGGCGATCGCCGCAAACAAGGTGCGCGGCATTCGCGCTGCGCAATGCCACGACACCTATTCAGCAGAGCGGGCAAGTAAGAGCAACGACGCGCAAATCATTACAATTGGCGCTCGCGTGGTTGGTCCCGAACTCGCGAAAGCGATTGTTGACACATGGCTTGGTGCGAGCTTCGACGGCGGACGCTCCGTCCCGAAGGTGAACCGCATCAAGGAATACGAGGATGATCACCAGTTACCCCGCAACAAGAAGCCTGCGTGAACTGGCTGACCAGGTCATCAGTCAATCGCCCACCGGCTCCGCGGCAGGCCACGTTATATCCAGCCGAATGGGAAAGAGACAAATCTTATGACCACCGACGAACTGACTCGTCTGGCAACGCTTTACTATGTCGACGGACTTACGCAGGAAGATCTGTCAAAGCAGTTCTCGCTGTCTCGAGCCAAGATAGGCCGTCTTCTGAAGCGTGCGCAGGAAGAAGGCATCGTTGAAATTCGCGTCAGGCACCATCCACGTGATACGCGGGATCTCGAACGTGAGCTGATCGATCGGTTCGGAATCGAAAAGGCGATCGTGTCCGTCAATCACAAGGATCAGGACAAGCAGCGCGAACTGCTCGCTGGTCTGGTCGCCAGTCATCTCGATCGCATTCTCACCAACGACATGATTGTTGCCGTGGGTATCGGCCGCAATATCAACGCGATCTCCGAGCACGCGATCTCGTCCACGCAGCGCTCTCCGACCTTCGTCTGCGCCATCGGCGGGTTCTACCGGGGCGGCGAGGTCATGAATGCTGACCACATCAGCCGCCGGCTTGCCGCCCGCTTTGGCGGTGGCAGCGAAACGCTTTACGCGCCGGCTCTCGTTGGCGACCCCGCCGTCCGCGAGGGTCTGCTTCACAACGATGCGGTCAAACCCACGCTCGATAAGGCACGTCGAGCACACATCGCACTGGTTGGGGTCGGCGACATCAATGAAGACAGCATCATGGTTCGCAACGGCTGGTTTTCGCCGGACGAGATCGCCGAGCTTCGCAAGTGCGGCGCAGTCGGAGACCTGATGGGCTACCACTTCATCGATATTGCCGGCCGTCCGGTTGTTACTCCGGTTCGCGACCGCGTCATTGGTCTTGGCATGGAAGACCTGAAACGCATTCCGAACGTTATTGCGGTCGCCAGCGAAAACACCAAGACGACCGCCGTCCTGGGCGCGTTGCGCGCAGGCGTAATCACCACGCTCGCAACGACGGAAGCCATTGCTCAATCGATTGTCAGCCTGGAAGACGCCACCCGCAACCCGCGTTCTCCACAACAGTCGGAAATGGCCACCCGGTAAAAGACAACCGTCGGCATGGCGCATGGATGTGGCGCGCAAACCTGTGCGTCACATCCACATGATCCAGACGGCCTACTTCCCGACCCGCTCGAGAACCGCCGCGTTGCCACCCCGTATGCCGACGATCTGCATCATGACGTGGGAATGATTGTGCTCATCCATCGCAAAGGTGCCGCCAAGCATGGACGGCATCTGTGTCGAGCGCAGCGCCTGCTCCACCGCGACAGGATCGTCCGACTTCGCGCGACGAATCGCGTCGACGACCAGTTCCGTCGCCTCAAATGCGAAGACCGCCCGCTGGGTCGGAGCGATTCCATATTTCTCTCGATAAGCGGTCGCGAACTCCCGCACGCCGGACTCGGACGCCGAGGGTGTAAATACTGAAATCCCGGTGGCCCGATCAAGCCCGCCAGCCGCTACGAACCGGGGGGACACGTTCGCAATCGCCGCCGTGAAATCAACGCGGCCCGCTACAGGAATGCCTCCGCCGATTTGCTCATAGGCACGGAAAAATGCCCCGCTCGACACGCTAAGGAGAGTAACGATGCGATCCGGCTGCAGCGCCTTCAATCGCTCGAGGGCGGGAGCAAGGTCCGTGGTTCCCTTCGCAACGGTCTCGCTCGCCAAGGTCTGAATGTGCACGGCCGTCGCAGCCTTTTCCATCGCCACCGCGTTGGCACGGCTGAAGTCATTGTCGTCCGCCAGGATGACGATACGCTTGACGCTGCGGGCCTTCAGCCACTGCATCATCGCAGCTGCGACATCGCCATCGGATGGACTGGTTTTGAAAACGTAGTCGTAACCGCCGGAACCGGCGGCGTCGACGAATTCCTGGCCGGCCGAAATGTCGATCACAAACGGCACCTTCGCAGCATTCGCTACCGGCATCACGGCACGCGTGACAGGTGTCGCCAGCGCGCCCAACAACACGGAAACATGCTGCTGCCCGATGAGTCGCCTCGCCGCCGCAATGCCGGTTGCCGGATCGGCAGCGTTATCGGCATAGAACGCCTCAACAGGCCTGCCGAGCACGCCGCCTGACTCGTTGATGTGCTGTAACGCCAGCTCGACGCCGTACTGCTCGCTCTGCCCGCGATCGGCGTTCGGACCGCTCAGGATGGTTGTGACACCGATCCGAACGGGGTCCACGGCGAATGCCGGGTTCGCAGCAATCGCAAATCCCACCGCCAACAACGCTGACATTAATCTCATACGCGACTCCTTTGCTGATGGCTTCACTGACGATCACGGCCGAGCTATGCACGAATAGCCCCCGTTATCGAAACAGGGCGAACGTCTCGCTAGGCGCGCATGTCGACCACCACTTTCCCGAAATGCCGCGATCCCGCGAGATACTCATAGGCGGACGGAGCCTCACTGAACGGGAAGACTCTGTCGACAGCAGGATTGATTTTGTTGACGTCGACGAAACGGACGAGCTGTTCGAGCATCGCGCGGCTACCTGCCGTAATACCGACGAGGCGCTTTGCTCCGCCGATAAGCGTGCCGGGCTCGATCGAGACACCCCCGCCACCGCTGACCCGGCCGATCACGACAATCGTCCCGCCGGACCCTGCGGCCTTCAGGGAGCGCGCCAATGTGCCCTCGCCGCCGACCTCGACCACGACATCAACGCCGGCACCCTCCGTGAGCTGCAAGACCTCGTCCTGCCATTCTGGGCTGGTCCGGTAGTTGACGGTCGCATTCGCGCCCAGCGAGCGTGCACGTTCAAGTTTTTCGTCCTCGGACGATGTCACGATCGTGAAAACCCCCGCAGCTCTCGCGAGCTGCAGTGCCCAAAGCGAGACACCGCCGGTTCCCAATAAAAGCACGCTGCCGCCGGGCTTGACCGCGCCCGCAACAAACAGTGCATTCCATGCCGTCACGCCTGCGCAAGGCAACGTTGCAGCCGCAGTGGCTTCGAGACTGCGTGGCGCCATCACGAAAGCCTCCTCGCTTGCCACGAGTTCTTCTGCGAGCGTGCCGTCGAACTGGGCGCCGAAGGACACGGCTGTCTTGCCGGGGGACAGTGCACCGTCAATCCATCGCGGGTAGTAGCTTGTGATGACGCGATCGCCTGTCCTGAAACGGGTGACCGCTTCCCCAACGGCGATGACGTCCCCGCATCCGTCGACGAGCGGGACGATCGGATAGCTCGGCGGGCTATAAAACTGGCCACGCGCGAAACTGAGGTCACGATGATTCAGTGCGGCAGCATCAACGCGCACCTTGATTTCATGGGTACCGGGGTTCCGGCCTGGGCGTTCGACACGTTCAAGCGCGGCAATGCCGGCACCGGCCTGGATTTGATAAGCCTTCATTACGCCTCCTGGTAGACTGCCTGGCGCAGTGCTATTGGAAAATTCCCGGTCATTCCTGCGACAGCGGTGTTCGTCAATGCAACGATGGAAATACCGGCAGCGGGGTCCACCCAGAAGTTCGTGCCGTACACGCCGGACCAGTTCCAGGCGCCGGCGCTCACTGGCGATTTCGCCGCCACCGGATCCCTGAGCACGGCCACGCCGAGTCCCCAGCCGAAACCCGGGCCGGCTGCGCCGACCGGCAAATCACCGATCGCATTGGACGTCATCGCTGCGACGGTTTCCGGACGGATGACGCCCGCGCCGCCGGTGCGGATCGCTTCGGCAAAGTGGAGATAATCTTCCGCTGTGCCCACCATGCCGACGCCTCCCGATGGAAAGGCCGTCGAGTCAAACGCACGGGCGGGCGAATACACGATTGAGCTTGGCCCGAACCCGAGCGAGAAGGGATCGGTCATCCGGGTAGGCTGAGGCGACGCATCGCCATACGGCGTCGCCGCCACGGTACCGGCTGATGCAGCGAAGCGGATGCTGGTGATTCCCAGCGGGTCCATCACGATGCGTTGGACCGCGTCGGGCAATGTCATGCCCGTTACGCGTTCGATGACAGCACCGAGCACGTCGATGGCGACGGAATAGTGCCAGCCCGTGCCCGGCTCGAAAAGCAACGGCGCCGATGCGATTCTCCGAAGGTTCTCTTCGAGCGACAGGCCGGAATGGTCAAGTCCATCGGACACACCCAGCCGGTGGTAGGGACCGTCCTCGGCCTCCAGGAAGCCGTACGTCAAACCGGCCGTATGTGTAAGCAGATGGCGCACCGTGATGACGGGCTCGCGGCCATCGGGCAGCTTCGGCCGGAAGTCGGGAAGCCATCGGGTCACGGGATCTTCCAGACCCAGCCGGCCGCGATCGGCGAGGGCCAGCGCCGTCACGCAAACGATCGGTTTGGTCATCGACGCCAGGCGGCAAACTTCGTTTTCAGTCATGGCCCGGTGGGCTTCACGGTCGGCAAAACCAGCCGCGCGGCGGTAGACGACCTCGCCATCTTTTGCGGCGATCACTGTCGCACCGACGATGCTTCCACTGTTCACCGCGTCGAGAATGACCGCGTCCAGTGCCTTCGCTCGATTCCACTGGGACTGAACGGCTGGCGCGACTGGCGCCGCGTCGGATACCGGACTCGTAAGCACTGCCGCCAGGCCACCGATCGTTGCGGTGACACAGAATTCACGTCGGGACACCTTTCGAGCCGCGTCAGCCCGCCGGGATGTGGATGCTTTCATTACTTTGCTGCCACTCGCGCGGCCTCTATCAAGATTGACAGCAATGTACAGTTTCACCTCATAGGCGATAATATGCTCACTTGGTGATTCAGTTTTTAACCATAGTGAGAACTGATAATGCTCGACCGCCTTACGGGAATGCAGGTGTTCTCCCGTGCAGCTACTGCCGGAAGCCTCTCCGCGGCCGCCCGGCAGCTCGGCCTGTCGCCCGCGATGGCGACGAAGCACCTGGATGCGGTGGAGCAACGGCTAGGCGTACGCCTGTTTCACCGCAGCACGCGCAAGCTCACGCTCACCGAAGCGGGTCAGCAGTATCTGGAGACGTGTGCCCGCCTCCTTCCCGATCTGGAAGAGGCGGAGGCGATGATCGCGTCGCAGCGCGTGGAGGCGAGCGGACTGCTGCGGCTGAATTCGCCACTTTCGTTTGGTGTTCGCTACGTCGCGCCGCTGATTCCTGCCTTCAGCAAAAAGCATCCCGGAGTCACCATCGATCTCGGATTGAACGATCGCGTCGTCGATCTCATGGAAGAGGGTTGGGATCTGACTATCCGGGTTGGGCGCCTGAAGGACAGTCGTCTGGTCTCCCGCAGGCTTGCAGAGAGCGCGATGATTGTCTGCGCGGCTCCAGGCTACTGGGAGCAGCACGGGCGCCCGAGACGCTGGTCCGAACTGGGCGACCACAATTGCCTGAGCGTCACTTTTTCCAACATCTCGCGGCCCGACGAATGGCGGTTCGGCAAGGATGGGGACAAGCGCGTTGCCGTCAAGGGAACCATGCGAGCCAATAACGGCGATGCACTCGTCGAAGCGGCCGTTGCCGGTCTCGGCGTTCTTTACGAGCCCGAGTTCATCGTTGCCGATGCGATCCGGCAAGGTGCACTGGAGCAGATTGCGCTCGATGCCCGCACGGCGGACCTCGGAGGCATACACCTCGTTCGCGCGCCGGATCGGGCGCCCCCGGCGAAGGTGCGGGTCATGACGGATTTCCTGCTCGCCGCATTCAATCCACATCCACCGTGGGTCATTCAATAGTGACGTCGGTGTAGAGCTAAGTGCTTGCGCAAAACCAGCAGCGCCGACGCCTGGTTCAACGCTCAATTGCACAACGGCCCCGCTTTCACATTGAAGTGAAAGCGGGGCCGCTGTATATCGCAGTCAATCAAACGGGCGCGAGACTATTGCTCGCGCCACCGCCTGTTAATGACCGACGTTGGCAACCGGAGCCGAATACGAGCTCGGCGTCGTTTCGGTATGGCTGCCTGCCTGCGACGAGCCGTTCGTAGCCGAACCATAACCGCTGGTTTGGGTGGCGCCGTTTTGTGCGGCGACGCGGGCCTCGGCAGCCTGAATGTTTGCCGGGTAATCATCCGCATTCGACAAAGCCGGGTTGTAGCCGGCTTTTTCCAGCTGCACCAGTTCCGCACGCACCTGGGCGCGGGTCACCGGCTGATTGGATTGAGCAAAAGCAGCGAGCGGCGCAGTAATGAGAGCGGCGATAACAACAGCTTCGATCAGGGATTTCATGACGACTACCTCCAGAGATTGTTTTTTGCCGTGCTGCAAACCTGTTTGTTTGCAGCCAGTGACGACAGTCTAGAAGGCAGCAGATATAGGGTAAACCCCTAATAAACGAATTCACTGTTGCTAGAAACGGCACAATTGCCGTGCAAGCTCGTTGAAATATAGGCCACCAAGCCAGCCAATCAGGCGCCTAATGTTTGATACCTCGCGCGCAACACAACGACTACGCCGGACGAGCGACGCGACGCGACGCGACGCGACGCGGCCAGTGAACCGTCACCGCCTGCACGCAACGCAGTCAGCTTTCCAACAATGCGGGAGCCGATGCCCGGGTCGCCTCGCTTGATGACAACACTGCGCTGCCATTTCTGCCGCCCGTCGCCTGCCGATCACTTCTCGGACTCACGCCGAACCGCGCGCGATACGTCCGCGAAAAATGCGAGGGCGACTCGAATCCGCATGCGACGCAAATCGATGTGATCGACATGTCCGTCTGTTGCAGCAACTCGCGCGCACGGGTGAGGCGCAGTTGCAGATAGAAATGCGTCGGCGTGTCCTTCAGCGACGCGCAGAACAGCCGCTCGAGTTGCCGTCGCGTCACGCTGATTTCCTCTGCGAGCTGGTCGGGCGTCAGCGGCTCTTCCATATGCTGTTCCATTGCGCCGATCACCTGAATCAGCTTACGGTTGTGCACGCCGTAACGCGCCGCAATTTCCATCCGCTGATGATCCGAACGCTGCCGGATCCGGCTCACGACGAACTGTTCCGACACCGCCGAGGCCAACGCTGCGCCGTGCTGGCGGCCGATCAGGTCCAGCATCATGTCGATCGACGCCGTGCCGCCCGCACAGGTAATGCGCCGCGCGCCGATTTCGAACAGCTCCTGACTTGCGTTCAGCGAGGGATAGCGCTCGCCGAACGCCGACAGCGCTTCCCAATGGACGGTCACGCTGTCCGAGCCGCTCAGGAGTCCGGCTTCCGCAAGGATGAAGCTGCCCGTGTCGATGCCACCGAGCGTCGAGCCGGCGCGCTCGAGCCGCTTCAGACAATCGCCGAGCACGCGCGTATAGCAGGCGAGCGGCTCGAAGCCCGCGACAACGAATACCGTCTGCGCCTCATGGACATCGCCGATTGCCGCTTCTGCATTGATCGAGATACCGTTACTGGCCGCGACCGGCGCGCCGTCGAGACTCAGGATGCGCCAGCGGTAGAGATCGCCGCGAAAGCGGTTCGCCACACGCAAAGGCTCGACCGCCGACATGAAGCCGATCGCCGAAAAGCCAGGCAGCAGCAGGAACGACATATCTTCGGGCATCGTGCAAATGACTCGATCAGGGACACAGAGGAACAAGCCGCAAGCGAACGCGGGGTTCCGGGCGAGCGTAGCAAGCAGCGCGCAAGCCGGCAAGGCGCACCAAAATTCACCGCGGCAAATCGATGCTGCGCCGCAATGTCGAACGATGCTGGTTTTCCCTCGTTGTCGCGTGGGAGCAAGAACGGGTCGCTGGCGGTCGCTTTGGCAGGAATATGGGGCATTAACGTTACGTCACTCGTGCAGCTCAAGCATGACTCGAGCCGTATCGCGCAGGTCCGGGGGCCGCTCGGTTTTTCTCGCCGCGGTCATTTCGTAACACGCTGTTCAACGTGTCCGAAGGGGGAACGTCATGAAGTTACGCGTCAAAGCCTTGCTTGCCCATCTTGCCTGTCTGGCGGCCGTCATCGCGGCGTCGCCGGCACTCGCACAGGATCCCTCCACCTGCCGCGCGGTGCATTTTGCCGACATCGGCTGGACAGACATCACGTCGACCACAGCGCTCGCATCGACCGTATTCGAGGGACTCGGCTATCAGCCTGTGACGACCGTCGCGTCAGTGCCGATTTCGTTCGCGGGCCTGAAGAGCAAACAGCTCGATGTGTCGCTTGGCTACTGGTGGCCGGTGCAGGAGAAAGCGATTGCACCGTTCATCGATTCGAAATCGATTCAGGTGCTGCAACCGCCAAACCTGACTGGCGCTAAAGCGACCTTCGCTGTGCCGAGCTACGAATACGACGCCGGCCTGAAGACGTTCGCCGACATTGCGAAACATCGCGATCAGCTCGACGGCAAGATCTATGGCATCGAACCCGGCAGCAGCGCGAACGCGGCGATTCAGAAAATGATCGCCAGCAATCAGTTCGGCCTCGGCGATTTCAAGCTGATCGAATCGAGCGAAGCGGGCATGCTGGTTTCGGTGGATCGCGCCATTCGCGCGAAGAAATGGGTGGTATTCCTCGGCTGGGAGCCGCATCCGATGAATATTCAGATCGACATGAAATACCTCACCGGCAGCGATGGCGTATTCGGTCCGAACGATGGCGAAGCACGCGTTTATACGCTGACGTCCCCCGACTTTCTGACACGTTGCCCGAACGCCGGCAAGCTCGTGAGCAATCTGCGCTTTTCGACGCAGCTGGAGAACGTGGTGATGCAATCGGTGATGAACAAGGAGAAGCCCACCGATGCCGCCAAAGCGTATCTGAAGAAGAACCCGCAAATACTGGATGCATGGCTCGCAGGCGTGAAGACGTATGACGGTAAAGACGGCTTGCCGGCGGTGAAAGCCTATCTCGGGCTTTGAGGGGGCCGCCTAGGCGCGGTCGGCCTGGACGCGGTCGGCTTGGACGCGGTCGGCTTGCATCCATCCGGTCGCGCATTTCAATCCACAGGAACTAGCACGCATGAATCATGAAGTCATCGTGACCTGCGCGGTCACCGGCGCGGGCGATACGGTCGGCAGGCATCCGGCCATCCCCGTCACGCCGAAGCAGATCGCCGAAGCCGCTATCGAAGCTGCAAAGGCCGGCACCACCGTCGCACATTGCCACGTGCGCGATCCGAAGACCGGCCGCGGCAGCCGCGATCCGCAGTTGTATCGCGAGGTTGTCGACCGGATCCGTTCGTCAGGCACCGACGTGATCATCAATCTGACGGCGGGCATGGGCGGCGATCTCGAGATCGGTCCCGGCGAAGACCCGATGCGCTTCGGCGCGGGGACCGACCTCGTGGGCGGCTTGACGCGCCTTGCGCACGTCGAGGAACTGCTGCCGGAAATCTGCACGCTCGATTGCGGCACGCTCAACTTCGGCGACGGCGACTACATCTACGTGTCGACACCCGCCCAATTGCGGGCCGGCGCGCAGCGTATCCAGGAACTCGGCGTGAAGCCGGAGCTGGAGATCTTCGATACCGGGCACCTGTGGTTCGCGAAGCAATTGCTCAATGAAGGTTTGCTCGACGCGCCGCCACTGTTTCAGATCTGCCTCGGCATTCCATGGGGCGCGCCCGCCGATACCACGACGATGAAAGCGATGGCGGACAGCCTTCCGCCTGGCGCGCAATGGGCCGGCTTCGGCATTGGCCGCATGCAGATGCCAATGGTCGCGCAGGCGATGCTGCTCGGCGGCCACGTACGTGTCGGCCTCGAAGACAATATCTGGCTCGACAAAGGTGTGCACGCAACGAACGGCACGCTGGTGCAACGCGCCGTCGAGATCATCGAACGGCTCGGCGGGCGCGCGCTGACACCTGCTGAAGGCCGCCGCAAACTCGGCTTGCCCGCGCGTGGCGAGCGGCAGTTGGAGCGGCGCGTGGCTGGACAGTACGCGTGAGGATGTCGCGTGCTTCATATAGCGCGCTTCGGAACCTGAGAACTCATAGGCAAAGGAAACATCAGCAATGGCAGTAATCGTCGATATCAAAACATTCGCGGCAATCGGCGCAGGCGTGATCGGCAGCGGCTGGGTCGCGCGCGCGCTCGCGCACGGGCTCGACGTCGTCGCGTGGGACCCCGCTCCGGGTGCTGAGAAACAGTTGCGCGAGAGCATCGCGAATGCATGGCCGGCATTGGAGCGCGTCGGCCTCGCCGAGGGCGCGACGTCCGACAGGTTGCGTTTCGTCGATACGATCGAAGCCTGTGTCGAACAGGCGGACTTCATTCAGGAAAGCGCGCCTGAACGCGAAGAATTGAAGCTCACTCTGCACGAGCAGATCAGCCGTGCGGCGAAGCCGGATGCGATCATCGCCTCATCCACTTCCGGCCTGCTGCCGAGCGATTTCTACGCGCGGGCGGTGAATCCGCAGCGTTGCATCGTCGGGCACCCGTTCAACCCGGTGTATCTGCTACCGCTCGTCGAAGTGCTCGGCGGAGAACGTACCGCACCGGCAACCATCGACGCCGCGATGCAGGTTTATCGTTCGCTGTCGATGCGACCGCTTCTCGTGCGCAAGGAAGTGCCCGGCTTTATCGCCGACCGTTTGCTCGAAGCGCTGTGGCGCGAGGCGCTGCATCTGGTCAACGAAGGTGTGGCGACCACGGGCGAAATCGACGATGCAATCCGCTTCGGCGCGGGCATTCGCTGGTCGTTCATGGGCACGTTCCTGACCTACACCCTGGCGGGCGGCGATGCGGGTATGCGCCACTTCATGCAGCAGTTTGGACCGGCTTTGGAGCTGCCGTGGACTAAACTGGTAGCGCCGAAGCTCACTGACGAATTGATCGACCGGGTGGTGGACGGAACGTCTGAACAGGTTGGGCAGCGCTCGATCAAGCAGCTCGAACGCTATCGGGACGATTGCATTACGAGCGTGCTGACGGCGATTGGGGAAGCCAAAGCGCGGCACGGCATATTGCCTGCAGAATGATACGGTGTGCCGGACGACACCCCGCTCCGCCGGGATGCGTCCGCGGCACAAGACCGCTGCGGCCCGCACCGTTCATAGGGATAAAGGAAACGATTGCATATGCCTACGCCGCACCCTGCTTCACTGCCCTGCTATCGCGACGTCGTGCGCGCCGAGTGGGTCGACTACAACGGCCATTTGCGCGACGCGTTCTACATGCTGATTTTCAGCTTCGCGACTGATGCGTTGATTGATGTGATCGGGTTGCCTGATTCGGTGCGCAAGGAACGTGGCCGCTCGATCTATACGCTCGAAGCGCATATCAACTACCTGCATGAAATCAAGGAGGGTGTGCAGGTTCGCGTCGACATGCGCGTGCTTGGGCATGATGCAAAGCGGCTGCATCTGTACCTCGAAATGTTCGCTGACGATGGCGTTGAACCGGTGGCCGCAGGCGAACAGATGCTGCTGCATGTGGATACGGGTGGCCCACGCGCTGTTGCCTTCGACCCGGATGTCGAGGCGCGCGTGCGGGCGTTGGCAGAAGCGCATACTGTGTTGCCGGCGGCCAGGTTTGCAGGCCGCGTGATCGGCTTGCCTGTCAAGGCGCCGCGTAATGGTAGCGAAGGGAGTGAGCATGCTTGAGCCCGAGATCGCTGCGTTCATCGAACGGACCGCTGCCATCTATGCGGGACATTCGACCTCATTGCCGCCGAGCGAACAGCGCGCGATTTACGATCGCTATGCGGCGGCACTCACGCCGCCTTTGCCAGCCGATGTGATAACCGAAGACGCTGTGTTTCGGGCGAGCGCCGGGCATCTGATCAGGCTGCGGCTTTATCGGAATCGTAGAAAGGCGAGCGGGACACCTGTCGGTACCGTGTTGTACTTTCACGGTGGCGGCTTCGTGCTCGGCTCGTTGGATAGTCACGAGATCGTAACAGCACGAATTGCCGCGGATACCGGACTCGATGTGATTGCGGTCGATTACCGGCTGGCCCCCGAACACCACGCTCCAGCGGCGCATGAGGATTGTCTGGAGGTTACGCTCGCCGCATTGGCCGGCCAGTTGCCATTCGATTCGCTATCGGATGGTGCACTGCAATTAGCGGGTGACAGTGCCGGCGGCACGCTCGCTGCCAGCGTAGCGATGCGGTTGCGCGATGACGGTGTTCAAGGCGTGCGTGGACTTGCGCTGGTCTATCCAATGCTCGGCACCGAGCCGCAACTGCCCGCGCGCGAAAGCGAAGCGCACGCACCGATGCTCACGCTTGCCAATGTCCGTGCGTTTCGCGATCTGTATTGGGGCGAACGGCCGCCCTATCCCGCGTGGACGATACCGCTCGATGCGGCACGCTTCGACCGACTCCCGCCAACACTTGCCGTAGGTGCTGAACACGATCCGTTGCGGGACGACGCGAGGGTGTTTGTCGAGCGCGTAAATGTGGCCGGCGGACAGGCCCGGTTGATGATTGGAACCGGACTCGTACATGGGTGCTGGCGTGCGCTCGAATCGAGTCCCGGCGTAAAGGCAATGCATCACACCGTGTGCCAGTTTCTAAGCGAGCATTCAGGCATGCAGTGATGGCTCAAGCCATGCGCGCTTCACGTCTGTGCCGCTGCGCCGCTCCGTTTGAATGAACTGGCAAAGAACAGCACCTGGTATTGCACCGCATTCGCCCAATACTTCCACGTATGCCCGCCAGGCCGCTCCGCGTAATCATGCGGCACGCCCAACTCGACAAGCCGCGCATGCAGCATCCGGTTCGACTGAACAAGCGAATCGTTCACCCCGCAATCGATCGTCAAAGCAATATGCGCATTTCCCAAACTACGGGCGTTCTCCACAATCGCCTCGTTGTTCCAGAAGTCGGCGTGGCGAGTCGGGTCCCCAAATACCTGATCGATCCCGGGCTCATCCTCGCACCCGCGCGGATCGACCGCTCCGCTAATACTTCCTGCGGCGCCGAATTCGTCCGGCCGGTCTAGCGCGATATGCAGCGCCCCGAACCCGCCCATGCTCAACCCCGTAATCGCGCGCGCCTCACGCGTCGCAATCGTGCGGAAATGCGTGTCGATATATCCGACGACTTCTGTACCTACATAAGTTTCGTAACGGCTGCGCGGATCGACAGGGCTGTCGATATACCAGCTCTCGTGACCGCCGTCCGGCATGACGAGGATCACGTGATAGCGGTCAGCCAGTTTGCCGATGTTCGAATTCGTGGTCCAGTCGGTGTAGTCGCCGCCTGAGCCGTGCAGCAAATAGACGACGGGAAAGCGATCGGCCGCTTTGCCGTGCGTGTATTGGTCAGGCAGCACCACCGTCGCCTCGAACGACTTATGCATGGCCGCGCTGGGAATGGTGACGACCCTGGACTGGAAGGCCCAGACCGGGTTCGTGAAAAGCAGCGTCAGAATGAGCCAGAAGGCACGATTCATTTTCATGGTTTGTCGCTCTCCCCCTTTCTATGTGTCCAAAGAACATTGTCTGGCATCTAGCGGCAAAATTCTGTCAACGACTCTAACAACGGCGACTTACAACCAAATTTCAACGAAGCATACGGTCTCGTCAGCTTGGCGCCATTCCAGCGGGAGCTGGAGCGGCCCAAACCGAACCTCTATTTAACAGTTACGCCCTGCGCACGAATGTGGGGAACGCAACGCATCTATTCAATATGCGCTGAAAAGCCAACCTGATCCGTAGCAACATCAGGTCGCAATGTGAGCGCCGGGATGTCATAGGCACCGGCGTTCTGCGGGCGAAACGGTATCGGCGCAGTCTTCCAAAGGTCGTCGAGACGCTGCCCGAGCGCGTCACGGACTTCCGAAAATCGTGCTTCGTCGATCCGGCTTGTCCGGTGGATCACGAACGGTGGCAAAACGTCGAAACCGGGGTAATACAGAACGCCATGCTGGATAGGGAACAACACATCGTCGATTGGCCCGTTGATACCACGCGGGCTGTAATGTGACTCCCATCCGCCTGTTGTCACGACCAGCATCGCCCGCTTGCCCGCCATGCTGCCTTCCCCGTAACGGTCACCCCAGCGCACGTCGGAGTGTTCGCCGACTCCATACGCGAATCCATATGCATAGACGCGCTCCACCCAGCCTTTCAGGATCGCAGGCATCGAAAACCACCACAGCGGAAACTGCAGAATCACCGCATCCGCCCACCTCAGCTTCTCCTGTTCGAGTGCGATGTCCTGGCTTTGCCGTCCGTCTCTGAAAGCACGCTTCGAATCGAGAGAGGGATCGAAACGCGCGCCCGGTTGCCTGTCCAGACTGTCGTTTGCATCGAGCGATGCTTTCCAGTTCATCGCATACAGATCGGATACCTGGACAACGTGTCCGGCATCCTCGAGACGCTGGACCGAAAAGTCCTTAAGGGATCCGTTCAATGACCGGGGTTCCGGATGTGCATAGACGAGAAGAACATTCATGACCTGACCTCCATTGCGAGAAAGCACCACGATAGGTCTCTTGCCGGTATATTGGAAATGAATAACCAATATGTCAGGTATTGCCATGAATAATCTCAGAAGACTGGATCTCAACCTGCTGGTGACACTCGATGTGCTGTTGTCGGAGCACAATGTGACCCGCGCCGCCGAACGCCTGAACTTCTCCCAGCCGTCGGTGAGCGTGCATCTTGCCAAGCTGCGGGATGTCTTTGGCGACCCGTTGTTGCTGCCGGGTCCCCGAGGCATGCGCCCCACCGCGAGGGCCGAAGAATTGCGCGAACCTTTGCGCCAGGCGCTCGATGCACTTGAGCACGCGGTGTCGCCAGCCAGCCCGTTTAATCCAGCCGAAGCGAGTCATACGTGGCGCGTTGCCGCGACCGACTATGCCGAATCGACGATCCTGCTGCCCGTCCTGGCCAGGTTGCGCGCGGCCGCGCCCGGCACCCGGCTCGCGATCGTGGAAGCTGTTCCGCCACGCATCGCGAAGCAGGCGGAACAGGGAGACATCGATCTGGCATTCCACACCAGCGAAGGCGCGCCGCCCGGCTTGCGCGGGCGGCTACTTTTCAAGGAGCGATATGTGCTGGCGGGCCGCGTGGATCACCCGCGCCTGAAGCGCCGGCCAACGCTTGCGCAGTTCTGCAAACTGGAGCACGTGATCGTGTCGCCAGATGGTGGCGGATTTAGCGGCGTCACGGACGATGCACTGGCTGAGGTGGGTCTCACGCGCAGGGTTGTGCTTTCGGTTCCGCACTTCCTGTTCGTGATGTCAGTCCTGGCAAGCACGGACCTCGTGGCGATGGTGCCGGCGCGATTGGTGCGCGGCAATGGCGCGCTCAAGGTCGTGGAGGCGCCGGTTGAAGTGCCCGGCTATGAAATGGCGATGCTCTGGCACGAGCGCTCCCATCGCGACCCGGCGCACCAATGGTTGCGCGAATGCATCGTAGACGCGGTGGCGACTTGAACGCCTGTGCATGTGCCGTGGCCCAGGTCGGCGCCAACGCAATGAGCAGTTGGAAATCGCGAGGCTTGAATCGACCGCCCTTCAACCCCGTATCCACGATTGGTATAACCCGCTTTAGAGGCGTGGCCAGTTGCAACGAAGCTATTCGAATCAAATCACAGACTGTCCCGGTTCGCTACTGGGAACCCGCGTCGTCATGTCCGCAAAGCGCGCCTTGATGCGCTTGCGCATGGGCTCTTCGTAGAATTTGAAGCAGAGCAGGCTTACCAGCACACAAAAGACGATCACAATCCATCCATTCGATCGTCCGAATCCGATCATCAACGACCAGAGTGCGATGGGCATATGCGTGAGATAAAGCGAATAGCTCGCCTCGCCCAAGCGCACCAGGGGCCGCCAGCTCAATATGCCCACGACAGGCCGCTCCAGTAGCGCGAGGCCAAGTATCAATGCGGCAAAAAACGGAGCGTCGATGAAGAACGAAGGTGACACAGGCCTCCACGCGCTCAGTCCCACGAGACCCGTCAGAGCCAGGGCCACAAGCGCCTTCCCCCTGACATGCTGCGATCCGGCGCCTGCCTGAAGGCGTTGATAGAAAAGAGCCGAACAGATACCCATGACAAACTCAGCGAGCCGCGTCACCGGCATGGCGTAAATCATGGCGCCGCTGCGTGAGACTGGCATAAAGGCATCCAGCAACGCAATCCATACTCCAGTGGTGAGCCACAACGCAACGCAGAAAAATGCGAGCCTTGCGGGCTTCAACCCGGCCATCCTGCGCACCAGAAACGGGAACAGCAGATAAAAGAATGCCTCGCAGGAGACGCTGTCAGACGGTCCGTTCCAGGGTTGATTGATAGCCGAAAAAGGAAACCATCCATTGAGCAGAAGCAGCTGGCAAATCAGGCTAATAGCCAATGCCGGGTAGATTGCACCCTTGAGGGCATACCACTTCAGCATCAGCGAAGCGTCGCCGGCATGCACAAGGTAGATCACCACTGGAACGCACATCAGGAGGCCGAGCAGGACCACCGGATAGATCCGTGCGACACGTGCTTCGTAAAAAGTACGAACGCCTCCGCGGACAAGTTTGTCGCGATAGGTGAAGGTCAGGATAAAACCGGAAAGGACGAAGAACAGCGACACAGCGGAACGGCCCCCGTCTAGGAAGTTAAAGACGGAGGCCGGCAACGGCAGGAGTTGATTTTCTGAGTAGTGCGAGATGACGACCGCCAACGCGGCAATGAACCGGATACTGGTCAACGCGGGAAACGCACCGCCAGACTGGTTCAGGCTCACCGCCATCAGCATCGCCTCCCGATTACCCGGGGCTCAATCTACCATCGCGATCCGGCGAAACCTGCATACCACGCGGCAATTCCTGCTGCGATGGCGGAACGTATGGGTAATTTGGCGCAAATTACCTGTGCGATTTGCCAATCGCGTCCAGTTCAGCGCGCACCTCGTCCGTCAATCTCAAGTGTGCTGCCTGCATGTTTTCCCGCAGATGTCCGAGCGACGAAGTGCCCGGAATCAGCAGGATGTTGGGCGCGCGATGCAGAAGCCAGGCGAGCGCCACCTGCATCGGCGTCGCGCCGATCGTTTGCGCGATCGTGGAAAGCGCTGACGACTGGATCGGTGTGAATCCGCCAAGCGGGAAGAACGGTACGTATGCGATGCCCTTCGCTGCCAGTTCATCGACCAGCGCATCGTCTTCCCGATGAACCAGGTTGTAGTGATTCTGTACGCAGACAATCTCCGCGATGCCCTGTGCCTCGGCAACCTGAGCCGTGGTCGCGTTACTCAACCCGATATGGCGAACCAGCCCTCGCCGTTGAAGTTCGGCAAGCGCCACGACCTGCTTTTCGATCGACCCTTCGGCCGGGGCATGCACGTCGCCCATGATTCGCATATTGACGACGTCGAGTGCATCGACACCGAGATTGCGAAGATTGTCGTGAACGCCGCGCTCGATATCTTCCGGCTCGAGCGCCGGCAGCCAGGAACCATCGCTGCCACGGACCGCGCCAACCTTGGTGACGATCACGAGGTCATCCGGATAAGGATGCAGTGCTTCGCGAATCACCTGGTTGGTGATGTGGGGTCCGTAGAAGTCGCTCGTATCGATGTGATTGACGCCCGACGCCACCGCTTCGCGCAGTACGGCGATCGCCGCGTCGCGATCTTTCGGCGGCCCAAATACGCCAGGGCCGGCCAATTGCATGGCGCCATAGCCCATGCGTCGCACGGGGTGGCCAGCCAGCGGGAATGTGTCCACAGCGGTGAAGTTCGACATAGCGCGCTCCTTGAGGTGAGGGGTTGAGCAGCAGTATGACGAGGATTGCGTTGTTCGATAATCCAGCCTAAATTGCACGGGTTGTTAAACATTTTGAACAATGGCCATGGAATTCAACGATCTTGCTGCCTTCGTATCGGTCGCGCGCGCCGGCGGCTTTCGCGACGCCGCGCGCATCAGCGGCGTCTCCGCCTCCAGCCTAAGCACTGCCGTGCGCCGTCTCGAGTCGAAGCTGGGTATGCGCCTGCTCAATCGAACCACACGCAGCGTGGCCCCGACCGAAGCTGGAATGCGTCTGATCGAAAAGCTGACGCCATTGTTCAGCGAGATGGAAGCCGCGCTGGATGTCCTGAATCGGTTCAGGGACAAGCCGAGCGGCACGCTCAAACTCAACGTGCCGTCGAGCGCCGCACGCATCGTGTTGCCGACCGTCATTCCCCAGTTCCTGAAGGCCTATCCCGACATACGCGTGGAGGTTGTGGTGGAGGATGGTTTCGTCGATGTGCTTTCGATCGGTTGCGATGCGGGCATTCGCTACGACGAGCGGCTCGAGCAGGACATGATCGCGATGCCAATCGGTCCGCGCATGCAGCGCTTCGCTACAGCCGCGACGCCGGGCTATCTCGACACGCATGGCAGACCCGAACATCCGCGCGACCTGCTGGCTCATGCGTGCTTGCGTGGCCAGTTTGCCGGCGGCGCTACGCCGACCTGGTATTTCGAGCGCGACGGGGAGGTGGTGCAGTTGAATCCGTCGGGACCGCTTCTCGTCAGACCCGGCGCGGCAATCGATCTTGCAGTCAGTACTGCTGTCGCAGGTGTGGGGGTGATTCACCTGTTCGAGGACATGCTGCGCCCGCATCTCGATAGCGGGGCATTGGAGCCGATTCTGGAGCCGTGGTGGCAACGCTTTTCGGGGCCGTTTCTGTACTATCCGGGTCGTCGTCACTTGCCGGCGCCGTTGCGCGTATTTATCGATTTCCTGAAGACGGGTGCTTAGCGTGAGCCTTTTAACCGTGCCGTACACCGGTTCGACTGCTGAGAAGCCGTGAAGACCATCGCACGCGCGAAACCGTCAGTGTCGACGGATGCCTGCCAAAGTACAGGCATCCTGTCATAACGGGTCGCGTGACGCGAGGCCGATCAGAATGCGTGACGCATCCCCACCGTGACCGCCACTTGCGAATTCGACGACGAAGGCGAGAGCGTGTTGATCATGGCATGCGAGAGCACGGAATCAGCCGGTGCGCCGTGCACGTTCTGATAGACGCCTTCAAGATAGAAGTCGGTGCGCTTGCTGATCGAATAGTCGGCCTGAAGCATCCCCGTATTCCATCCCGGCGACGAGCCGTTATAAGCGCCATGGGTGTAGGTATACGCGCCCGATAGGCTCAACGCAGGCGTGAGCGCGTACTTTACGTTCGCTTCGTAGTTGTCGAGGCGCAGCGAGCCACTCAGGGTTCCGGCGGAAGCGTCGTTCGCACCGAGGTAAGTGCCGGTTCCGAATGAGAAGACGCCCGACGCGTTGTCCATCTGCGTATGGCTCCAGACCAGCCCAACGGTAGCCGGTCCGAACGTGTAGTTGCCACCAAGCGACCAGATACGCTGGCGTTGCGCAAGGAAGTTCGCGCTGGTGTCGCCCGTGGTAACGGCGCCGCCTGCGCTGCCTGCGTTGTTCAATTGCAGGTAGCCGGCAGCAAGATTGATGGGCCCTTGCGCATAGGACACACCGAAGCCGTATGAGCGGTTGTTCGCGAAGCTGCCTGCCTTATTGCTGAAGGCATACATCGTTTCGAATGTGACGCCGCTGAACGTCGGGCTCGTGTACTTGACCGTGTTGTTGAAAACGACCGAATTGGCGGCAAGGTTGTCGTTTTCGAACGGATGCGCAGCCATGTTGCCGCCCCACGTGTTGAACTCCGCCGTGAGCGGTCCGACCAGGTCGTTCATCACGTCAAACTGGCGGCCGAACGTCACCGTGCCGTATGGATCGCTTTGTAAACCGACCCACGCCTGAGAGCCGAAACCATCGCCGGAGAAAGCCTGGGCGCCGTTATTCAAAAGGAATCCCTGCTCCAGCTTGAAGACCGCATGCAAGCCGCCACCGAGATCTTCCGAACCCTTGAGGCCGAAGACCGTGTTTTGCGTCGAGCTGCTCACTTCCTGCCAGTTGCTATGTCCGCCCTGATTGTTCGTGTAGATCAATCCTGCATCAATGAGGCCATAGAGCGTCACGCTGCTTTGCGCATGCGCCGAAATAGCAAAGGCGCCGGAAAGCGCGACCACGAGTAAAGACTTTTTCATACCTGTTGGCTCCGTGATTGAGCGATGATGGACGTAATCGATTGTGTGCGTTCGATTCCCACTGGCGAGCGCGTTGGCCGCCAACAGGATCTACGAACGCATAGGTAACGGATAGGCAACGCGTTCGCAGGCCGGTGCCGTGCGAATTGCGAAAACATCCGATATTGTTTGTTGATTATTGCGTGTGGCGCATTTAATAACTTGTCGATAGCGCGTGCTGACTACAGCATGGTTTTCAATTGAATTACGCAGGCGTATCTTGCGAGGCGCTGCTGAAAACGAACAGTGCAATCATATGACGGTGAAAATAAATTCCGCGTCAAAAATAAAAATGGCGTGGTGCAAAAAGAACACGCAAGCGGCGCATTCAGACGACGTGCCGCATCAAGCTTAAAAGGCGCGCATGCTTATCGCCACGCTTGAGTAAACTCCCCTACCACGCGGGACAGATGCGACTGCATTGCCTCTCGCGCCGCAGCTGGATCGCGGCCCATGATGGCAGCGAAGATACGCTGATGATCTTCCTGTGACGCCGCCCGCATCGCCGGCGTATGAAAGTGTTCCTCGATCTTGGCCCATAGCGGATCGCTTCGCGCACAGTCCCACATCGCGGTGACCATATGCAACAGGACCGCATTGCCGGTCGCTTCGGCAATGCGCATGTGAAACTGACGATCAGCCGCGTCGTTAGCCTGCTTGTCATGCATCTGCTCACGCATCGTGGTGAGCGCGGAGAAGATACGGTCGAGGTCGCTGTCCTTGCGCTCGGTTGCCGCGAGCGCCGCCACCTCGGATTCGATTAACGCGCGCGCTCGCAGCGTTTCGATCGGACCGGGGCCGCGTGGCAGCTCGAAGGTCACCGGCCTGGCGCCGATGCCCGCCAACACATAGATGCCCGACCCGCCGCGCACTTCGACTACGCCCTGCACCTCCAGCGCGATAATCGCCTCGCGAACCTGCGTGCGGCTCACGCCGAATTTGTCGGCCAGGGTGCGCTCCGACGGCAATCTCGAGCCCGCTTCGAACTCTCCGGACGCCGCGATCAACGCGTGAATCTGTTTCGCGAGGCCGATGTAAGAACGGTCCGCGGCTTCCGCGTCCTGTCTGTGGGCGAATGGCTGGGTGGAGAAATCGGTCATCAAGTGCTCGTGGATAGACATAGCGAGGCGCTACGTTCAGCCCCGCGCGAAAAATGGTACACCAATTTCGTCCACCAGCAGCTTTCCCTTCATTCAAACCGCCGTCAACCGCTCGCTCATCGTTCAAAGACAAGGCTCAGCACAGACATAGACTGGTAAACCACTATCGCATCAAATTGGTCAACCAATCATAATCCGCCTGAATCGGGAGACCGGACAATGCGATCCCGTCCCGAGCCAGCAAGGTCTGTGCAATCAATCAAAGGAGTGAAGTCGTGAAGATGTCTTTCCGGTGGTACGGCGAGTCCGATCCCGTCACGCTGCAGTACATTCGCCAGATTCCCGGCATGACGGATATCGTGTCCGCCATCTACGACGAGCCAGTGGGCGAAGTGTGGCCCGCGCACAAGATCGCCGCCCTGAAGTCGACGATCGAAGCGGCCGGTCTTCGGTTCGAAGTCGTCGAATCGGTGCCCGTGCATGAAGACATCAAGCTCGGCAAGCCCAGCCGTGACCGTCTCATCGCCAACTATCAGCAAACCATCCGAAACCTCGCGGCGGCAGGCATCAAGGTCATCTGCTACAACTTCATGCCGGTGTTCGACTGGACCCGCACGGAACTGTCGAAAACGCTCGAAGACGGTTCGACGTGCCTCGCGTTCAGCACGAAGGAAATCGACGAGATCGATCCGAACAACGGCATTGCGCTGCCTGGCTGGGATTCGAGCTACAGGCCCGAACAATTGAAAGCGCTGCTCGCCGAGTACCGCGAAGTCGACGAAGCCAGGCTTTGGCAGCATCTGGAATATTTCCTGAAAGCGATCATTCCTGTCGCCGAAGAATGCGGCATGAAAATGGCCATTCATCCGGACGACCCGCCGCGCCCTATCTTCGGATTGCCCCGTATCGTGAAGAACCGTGACGACCTCGCGCGCATCGTGGGGATCGTGGACTCGCCGGCGAACGGCCTCACCCTTTGCTCCGGTTCGCTCGGCGCCGGACCGCAGAACAACGTGGAAGCACTCGTGCGCGAATTCGGCGGCTTGGGGCGCATCCACTTCGCGCACATTCGCAATGTGAAGATCACGCCCGAGGGCGATTTCGAAGAATCGGCCCACCTGTCCAGTTGCGGTTCGCTGGATATCGCCGCGATCGTGAAGGCCTATCACAACACCGGATTCACCGGCTATTTCCGTCCGGATCATGGCCGCATGATCTGGGGCGAAACCGGCAAGCCTGGCTATGGTTTGTACGACCGCGCACTCGGTGCCGTGTATATCAACGGTTTGTGGGAAGCGATGGACAAGCTTTCCTGAAGCCCGAATAAAACGATCCAGACAAAAGGCGCCGCCGCACTGCCAGCCGGCGCCGCCATAACGCTATAAAAAAACGGAGACTCCCATGCCACGCATCCGATGGACCATGATCTTCATGTGTTTCCTCGCCAACGTCATCAACTTCGTCGATCGGGCCAACCTGGCGATCGCCGCGCCGAGCATTCGCGCGGAGTTGGGTCTGGACGCCGTCGGCATGGGACTCGTGCTCAGCGCGTTCTTCTGGACCTATGCGTTCCTGCAATTGCCGGCCGGCTGGTTCATCGACAAGGTCGGCGTGCGCGTGAGTCTGGCACTGGCGGTTGGCTGGTGGTCGGCCTTCACGATCGCTACCGGCGCGGCCCGCGGTCTCGCGCAACTCGTGGGCGTGCGACTGATGCTCGGCGTCGGCGAAGCCGCGGCGATTCCGTCGTTCGCCAAGGTTGCGTTCAACTGGTTTCCGCGCAGCGAGCGCGGGCTCGCGAGCAGCATCTTCGATAGCGGCTCGCGCGTGGGCTCGGCGCTCTCGCTGCCCCTGGTGGCGTGGTTGATATCCCTTGTCGGCTGGCGCGGCTCGTTCGTGATCACGGGGGGCCTTGGTGTGGTGTGGGCGCTCGCCTGGTGGTTCATCTATCGCGACCCGGAGCGCTACAGAGCCATTGCACCTGCCGCCGTCGACGCCTTGCTGGCACAGCGCGCCGCCCCTGCCGCAGCCGTTACGTCAGACGAGAACGCCGGCACCGTATCGTGGCTCGATCTGTTTCGCTATCGCACGGTGTGGGGCATGATGATCGGGCTGTTCTGCCTCAACTTCGCAATTTATTTTTTCATCACGTGGTTCCCGAGTTATCTGCTGCAGTCACGTGGATTCTCGCTCGCGTCACTCGGGACGTGGGGCATGCTGCCGGCGCTGCTGGCCATTCCTGGAGGCTGGCTTGGCGGCCTGGTGTCGGACAGTCTGTTCAAACGCGGATGGAGCGCAACCGCGGCTCGCAAGACATGCCTTGTGATCGGCATGCTTCTCTCGTCGTCGATAGCGTTGTCGGTATTGGTTCAAAGCACGTGGGCGTGCCTGGCACTGTTCGCTCTCGCCTATGCCAGTTTGTCGTTCGCCGGCGCTAATGTGTGGACCCTGGTTGGCGAAGTGGCGCCGACACCCGCTCATGTGGCATCGCTCGGCGGCATCCAGAACTTTGCGGGGAATCTCGCCGGGATTTTCATCACCACGTTTACCGGGGTCATGCTGGAGATCACAAAGGGTTCGTTTGTGATTCCGCTGATGGTTGCGGGCTCGCTATGCGTGGTCGGCGCCCTGTCGTATCTGTTCGTTGTCGGTAAGGTCGAGCCGTTGCCTTTACTCCCACGCTCCCGAACGGCAAAGATTGCCGGACACGAAGCCGCTTGAACAACAACATGCGAGCCGCCAGGTTGAACGTCGTGTTCATCTGGCCCGGGTTACGCAAGAGGTGTTCCACATTCAGCAATTGCGGCCATAATGGGGCAGAAACTTCCGTTAGAAACTTCACCCCGATGTACCCACTATGACCGAAACACGCGGTAGCCCGCTGCGCAAATTTGCCGATTTCGTTCGCGAGCAGCAGACGCGCCTGACCGCGCAATGGATGAAAACCGTTTTCGGCGATGTCGACCTCGTCGAAGCAGACAAGCTCACCTATCAACAGCTCGCCGATCACCTGCCGGATATTCTCGAGGGACTATGCCTTGCGCTCGACGTCGAAGATCTCGAACGCGTCGAGCCGGCGATCGAACGCAATGCGAGAAAACACGGCCTGGTCCGCTGGCGTCAGGGCTACCGGATCGAGGAACTCGTGCGCGAGCTCGATCTGTTCCATCAGGTGCTCGCTGACGCGCTGGAAGAATTCGCCGACCAGGACAGCACGTTCACGCGCCGCCATGAAGGACGGGCGCGGCGCCTGATCGCGGAAACACTCAGCATGGTGACGCTCACGTCGATCAAGGAGGTGGTCAGCGAACGGGACCGCAAGATCGACGAGTACACCGGCAGGCTCGAGCGCGCCAATCACGAACTGACGCTCAAGCAGCGGCTGGTCGGCGATCTTTACGAGTCGCGCATGCAGATCACCCGCAGCGTCGTCCATGATCTGCGCAATTTTCTGAACGCTTTTTCAATTGCGCTGCAACTGATCGAACGGGCGCCTTCAAAGGCCGACATGGCGCTAACGCTGGCCAACCGGCAAGCCTCGGATATGAAGCAACTCGTCGACCAGATGGTCGAGTACTCCGTCGTGCTCGGCGACGGCACGCCGAACACATTCGAGCCGGTGGAGCTGCACGAGCTTTACGACGAACTCGTCGCCTCCTCGCGCCCGGCCATCGAGGCCAAAGGTCTGAAGTTACGCACAGCGTTCGATCCGGCGCTAGCCGTAGTCACGTCCAATCGCCTCAAGCTTAAGCAGATTGCAGTCAATCTGCTCTCCAACGCGACGAAGTACACGAAGTCCGGCGAGATCGAACTTGCCTTCGCAATGGCCGATGCGGAGCACTGGTCGATTCGCGTGTCGGATACCGGCGTGGGCATCGCACCTTCGGACGCGAACCGCGTTTTCGACGAATTCGAGCGCGCTGCAGGCGACGATATTCCTGGCACGGGCCTCGGCCTCGCGATCGTCAAGGAGCTCTGCCGCGTGCTGAACGGTCAGATCGATTTTGCGTCGCACGAAGGCGTTGGGACAACGTTCGAAATCCGGTTCCCGCTCGTGCTGGCCGAAGCCGAATAACCACCTGCCGGCAGTTGGCGCCAGAACGGATGATCAGTACATTTTAATTATTACGATTAACAAACAAACACATTTAATTTCGTAATAAATAATTGATTAACTCACACGGGCGCCACGCCCGTGCTGCCTGGCTCCTGTGCGAATTCAGGCGCGATTTTCCGAAGTTGCAATTACGGAAATCCGGTACATCCTTGACAAACGCCGGTGGCGTCACCTATTTTTCATCTGCCGCCAATATACGAATATCCGATTGCGGAAAAATGCCCCGAAAAGAACCGGAATATCCAAACCAGATATTTAGTTATTCTACGCATACTGCATAGAGATCTGAATCTATGCGCTTTGAAGTAAGTTGGTCTCACCGCTGCATGCCGACGCTGCATCACCAATATTTCGAACTCCGATATATTTTCATCGGCGCTAGCGGCCTTTGTGAAACGGTATCTGAAGCCACCACCAAGGATAGAGATGAAACGAGACGAGCGTCTTTCCGGCAATAGCCAACATCGCCAAAACAGGCTGCCGGGCCTGGGAACGAGTCTGGGAACGTTAGCGGTCGCGATCATGCTCCTCAGCGGATGCGGCGGAGGGGACGGCGGTTCGTCCTCCGGCACGGCTGTAAGCATGCAGCAGACTGCAGCGAATCAGCAGCTCAGCGCACAGGCCGCCGCGCAGTCGCAAGCGCCAACGGCCAACCAAACCTATATCGACCCGGTCGCCTATTCGGGCAATGCCACGGATGGCCTCGCACCGGCTCAGGCCTCAGAGAAAGCTGCGGTCATGCACTACCAGTGGACCCAAGGCAGAACGCCGATCAGCTACACCACTACGACCGGCCATTTGACGGCCACCGATTCGAGCGGCAACCCCGAAGCCACGATGTCCTATGTCGCGTACACCGTGCCGAGTACGAATGGCTCGCCGCGACCTGTCACGTTCGTCTACAACGGCGGCCCGGGGTCTTCTTCCATCTGGCTGCGGCTCGGGTCGTTCGCGCCGACGCGGGTCGCCACGCCCGACCCGGTGTTCGGCAACTGGCCGAATTATCCGCTCGTCGACAATAAGGAGAGCCTGATCGACACCACGGACATGGTCTTCATCGACCCGCCCGGAACAGGTCTTTCCGAGGCGATTCTGCCGAATACGAACCAGAAATACTGGACGACCGATGCGGACGTCAACATCATGCGCGACTTTATCCAGCGCTATCTGACGGTCAACAGTCGCAGCAGCTCGCCGATTTATCTGTACGGAGAGTCGTATGGCACGCCGCGCACCGACATGCTCGCATTGGCGCTCGAATCGGCCGGCGTGCATCTGACCGGCATCGTCCTTCAGTCTGCAATCCTGAACTATTTCGCGGATGCGATCGAGGCCGTCGCCATCACGAACTCGACGAGCGCGCTGGCATTGGATACGGATACGCTGGCCGGCTATTTCCCGGGCTACGCGGCAGTCGCGGCTTACTACAACCAGGTGTCGCCAGCACCGCTCAATCAGGACCTGTACGCATACCAGGCAAGCCTGTTCGTCACGGCCGAATACAACAAGTTCAGGCGGTATTCGCAATCGTGGGTGCTCAGTCAGCTCGGCATACCGGACGCTCTGGGCACGCCGGTGTTTCCCGATGCGAAAACGCTTCAGTCGTGGACCTTGCCATCCAGTTTGACCCTGCAGGCGCTGCAGGGCTACTTCGGCGCCAACCCGTTCTCGACGAGCCTCATACCAGGCACGACGATCGGCCGGTACGACGGACGCGTGTCATTGCCGAATTCGGATCCGCGTCTGCAAAACGACGGGGACCCGTCCGACATCCTGAT
The DNA here is from genome assembly GCF_900230185.1 of Burkholderia sp. OK233. Taxonomy (GTDB): domain Bacteria; phylum Pseudomonadota; class Gammaproteobacteria; order Burkholderiales; family Burkholderiaceae; genus Paraburkholderia. The sequence continues at coordinate 3,069,152 of NZ_OCSR01000002.1, read as the reverse complement.
CTCCCAGCCGTTCACCACGGCTCTGGCAACGCAGATGCCTGACTACCTGGGATACACGGCGCCGAACGCGACCTATTTGCCGCTGAACGACAACATCATCAATGTGTGGGACTTCTCGCATGACGGAAAGGCTTTACCCGACACGATCCCGGATCTGCTGGGCGCACTGACGCTCAACCCGCAGCTCAAGGTACTCTCGGAAAACGGCTTTCATGATCTGGCCACACCGTTCTTCAATACCGAAAAGCAACTGGCGCGGTTGCAGACGGTACCCGGTCTGAATCCTGACTTGCAGGTCAACTTCTTCCAGGGCGGACACATGATCTATCTGGATGACGTCGCCCGTCCGCTGATGAAACGGGATCTGGTGCGGTTCTACCGCGGCACGCCACTTCCGGATGCGCTCGCCCTCTGGACGCTGCCGCCGCCGTGGCGCGACGAGAGCCCCGCCAGTCAGCCGACCGCTACCGCCACGGCGCAAGCCACGGCCCCCTGACTGAACTGACGCGATGCGCATCGTTCGCGATACTCTATTCACTCAATCAATGCGAGTCATCATGTCCCTTTTCGATATGTTGCGGCGTGTCTCCCCGTTGATCGCCCTCGGCTGCTTTATTGGCAGCGCGCATGCGTTACCGCCGCAAGCGGTAGCGCCGGCGACGCCGCCAAACGGGGCCAGGGGAGTCGACGGTCCGTTCTTTCCTCAAAACCGTGCTGCTCCCGTCACGCCGTCGACCGGCACGGCACTGCAGCAGGAAGCCCAGCAGCGGCTTGAAGCGCGATTGGGGGCGAACACGGCTCTCAGCAATGGCGCCGCGGTCACGAAAACGCAGGCTCAGACGGCGGGGCTCGGCTACGTCGCCAAGCACTTCGATCAGATCGACACGAGCCACAAAGGAAGTGTGACCATGAGCGACGTCAGACAGTATCTGCAGCAGCAGGGCCGGTAGCGACCGGCCATTGGTTAAAAGCACGCCCTCTCTGGAAGACCGCTTTTGACAAGCGCGGATGGCCGCTCCGGCCATTCGCGCGTCTTACCTCGCCCCGGCGCTCCCGCCAGTCGGCAAACAGTCGCCCATCGCGCCACCGCGGTCGCTCAGTCCCCGCATCACAACCTCGGACGATTTGCCATCACGTCTCGCCAATTCGGCGAGGTCGAGTAACGCTGCGTATTTCGCCGAACAGTCCTGTTCAGGTTCAATCGCCCGGTGCACAGCGGGTGTTTCGGTGCTTGCGATGCCTTCACCGACTGCAATCGCTACCCCTGTTGCCACGATCATCATGACCAACGCACCTACCTTGCATAGCGTCCGTGTGCGTATCGCGTTGAAACGTGGCCGCACCGCCTGAGCACTTCCCTGCTCGCTCATCCACTGCGGACCGATCCGGCCGGCCTCCTCGCCGGTTCTCACTCGCACGTTTTCACTCATGACCAGTGCGCCGGCACCCAGACATTCCCCACCCAGTGCCCCGGCACCCACACGACGGGGCGCGGCGCGGGAGCCACATAGACAACACGCGGCGCGACATACACAGCAGGCGGCGGGGGCGGCGGAACGTAGACAACCGGAGGCGGCACATACACAACCGGCGGCGGAACAACGACTGGAGGTGGCACGACGACAACCGGCTTCGCTGCAACCACCACCGTCGTGCTGCCCGTCGTGACGACGCCGGTAGTCGTGACCGTTCCGCTCGTCGTCACGGTGTTGCCATGCGTGCCCGTCGTGCTGGTCGATGTCGTCACGACGCCCGGTGCTAAACGCGTTGCCGTGCCGGAATGATTGACGGTTCCGCCATCGGACCCGGTTACCGTGCCGGAACGTGAGCACGACGCGCCCGCGCAGTTAGTCGATGCCGAGTGGTTGACCGTATTGCCGTTCGAGCCCGTGACCGACCCGGACGACGAATACTGGCCAGGCGCGGTTTTGGTCACATCGCCTGAGGTCGTGGTGGTTTTCCCGTCCGGTCCGGTGAGGGTGCCGGTGTGGGCACACGTGCCGCCCGCACAGCTGGTGTCGCCGGCGTGCTGGACCTGGTTGCCATAGCGTCCGGTCGCGGTGCCCGAATTCGAGAACTGGCCCGGCGCGTTGCGGGTCACCGTGCCGGTGTTGGTCGCCACGCCGCCGTAGGGACCGGCCACGCCGCCAGCGTGCGAACAGCTACCGCCGCCACACGAGCCGTAACGCGCGCCGTTATAGGTGCCACGCGACGTGTAGGCGGTGCCGTGCTGCGACCAGGCGAACGCGGAAGCGCTGCTGAGCGCGAGCACGGTAACGGTTGCGGTGAGCGCGAGCTTGCGCAGCGCGCCACGTACGGATGCGGCGGGCGTCACGGAGGCAGGGGAAGCGGCGGTGGCTGCGACGACGAACGAACAGTTTTTCACGGTATGTCCTTCTTGATTTCGGGCCACTTTTGCGCACTGCGGCGTGGCGACAAACGGACTATAGAAGGACGCCTGGATTTAATCAGCAGCGAAGATATGTCACCCTGTTTCACCATGAAAGAGGCCCGCTGGGCAAGGCTTCCCGGGCGATTCGAAGGCGCCGTGACATAAGCCGACATAAATTGTTTCAGGGCAGACTCCGCCCGAGCCGCGCGTGGAGCCAGGTGCTTCAGCAGGCCGGGTTCGACATCACCGCGACACTTTTCCGAAATACGCATGTCGTAGGGTTCGATGAACGCAACGGCGAAAGCCGCTTGCGAATCCCCCGCTTACTCTTCCTCCAGAGGTGCTCATGTCGGCAAAACGCGAGTCGAAATCCACAGCAAAGGCAAAAGAAAGCACGGCGAAAGCAGAAGGCAAACGAAAGTCGCCCAGCAAGGCAGCGGCATCCGGCAAAAAGGCCACTACGCTCGCAAGCGGCTCGAAGCAGCCCGTCGCGACCGTCAACGCAACGGCACGCCGTCCGCGGATGCTGGAACGGCCCGTATTCGCGCAGCCTCAGCCGACCGCGGACCCCACGGTGTTTCGTGTGCCTCATCCGTCGGACGATGCGGCCTATAAGGAAATCGACAAGCTCAATGCCGAGCACAAACTGTTTCCGTTGCCGTTTCCCGCGCCGAGAGGCGGCGTGGAGCCCCAGCTCACGTTGGCCGAGGTCATGGGCGGCAACGCAACCGCCATCGACAGAATCACTGCTGCCGGACAGCTGGTGTTTCACGCGCTGGGAGATTGCGGCAATACAAAGGGCCCGGCGACCCAGAGCGAAGTGGCCGACAAATTGACCGCCGACTTCAACGAAGCCAACGCCAGTGAGGTGCCGCAGTTCGCCTTGTTGCTCGGCGACGTCGTCTATAGCTTTGGCGAGAGCCAGTACTATTACGATCAGTTTTACGAACCGTATCGAGACTATCCGGCGCCGATCCTCGCCTGCGCCGGCAATCATGACGGGATGGTTTCGCCGGAAGCGCACGCCGCGAGTCTCACTGCGTTCCTGCGAAATTTCTGCGCCGAGACGTTCGCCGTTACGCCCGAAGCCGGCGGCTTGTCGCGCACCGCGCAAATCCAGCCGGGCGTTTTTTTCACGCTCGAGGCGCCGTTCGTACGCGTGCTGGTGATTTACAGCAACACGCTCGAAGATCCCGGTGTGATTTCAGACCCGAAGATCGGGAGTACTCAGCTCGATTTTCTCGACGCCGCGCTCAAGCGCGTCAAGGCCGAGCAGTTCACCGGCGCACTGCTGATCGCGGATCATCATCCGCCGTACAGCGCGGGCGGACACGGATCGAGCGTCGATATGCTGGCGCAGATCGACAAGGTCTGCGAAGCCAATGGTGTATGGCCGCATGCGTTTCTGTCCGGCCATGCACACAATTATCAGCGCTTCACGCGCACGCGAAATGCGGACGGCACGCAGATTCCCTACCTTGTGTGCGGCAACGGCGGACACGGTTTGGTCAAGCTCGCCGCACAAGGTGCACCCGCCATCCGCGCGCCGCAAATCATGCAGGCGGCGTCGGCCACCGCCGATCAGGTCGTGCTGGAAAACTATGACGACACCAACTACGGCTATCTGCGCGTGGTCGTCACCGCGACGCAGTTACGTATCGAGTATCACTCGGCGTCCGACGGCCTCAACACGAAAGCGCCGAACGACTACGTGACGATCAACCTCGCTGAGCGCAAAGTGGCTCATTTCGTTGCATCAGATTTGGGGCATCCGATGGCGGCCAGGGCCGTGCGAGCTTTGATGCGCGGCTAGCGGCGAAGAACGCGGGACGTGTTTCAGGGACCACGCTGACGGCCGTAACACGTATTCCGCCGCGATGCAGGATAAAAAGCATCGGGGCTACGCTTTTCCGCAAACGCGTGTTTGCACCCAATCACCCGTTTTTACCGGGGCAAAACCATGTAATCTCTCGGTTTTCTTCCGGCATCAAAACAGATGAGTCGAGCGTTGGCGAGCGAACAACTTCAACAAACGGCGGCGCACATGTGTCGCCGGCCCATCGTTCTTCGTTTACGCTGCACCGTGGTGCTGCTGGCGTGTGGGATCGCCACTTTCGCACGCCCCGCTCTCGCAGCCGAATCCGCTTGCAGCGCAGAAGCCGGGCCAGCCGGCCGCCCCTCGGTCGGTCTCGTGCTGTCGGGCGGCGGCGCGCGCGGCTATGCACACCTCGGCGTACTGAAGGTGCTCGAGGAAAACCGCATCCCGGTCGATTGCATCGCCGCCACTAGCATGGGCTCCGTGGTCGGTGGCCTGTACGCGAGCGGTATGACGGCGCAGGACATGCAAAACCGTCTCGCGGGCATCAATCTCGCGGACATCGCGTTCGACGTCACCGAGCGCGCCGATCTGCCGCAATCACGTCGTGAAGACGAGCGGTTGTATGTGAACAGCCTTTCACTCGGCTACGGCGCCAATGGCTTCCGGTTGCCGGTCGGGCTCGTCCAGGGTAATCGTTTGCAAGCGCTGCTGCAGGACTGGACGTCCGCGGTTCCAGGCAACGTTTCGTTCGACCGGCTGCCGATCCCCTATCGCGCGATCGCAACCGATCTGCGCACCGGCCAGAAGGTGGTGCTCGATCGCGGTTCGCTGCCGCAGGCGATTCGCGCCAGCATGGCATTGCCCGGCCTGTTCGCGCCAGCCGATATCGACGGGCGCACGCTGGTGGACGGCGGCATCGTCAGCAATCTGCCCATCGAAACGGCGCGCGACATGGGCGCGAAAGTCGTGATCGCGGTCGATATCGGCTCGCCTCTGCGACCACTGGATGCGCTGGCTTCGCCCGCCGATGTGATGCAGCAGATGATCGGCATCCTGATTCACCAGAACGTTGCGCGGCAACGTGAACAGTTGCAGGCCGGTGACGTACTGATCGAACCGGCGCTCGGCTCGCTGAGCTTCACCGATTTCGCCAACGCGAGCCAGGCCATCGCCGCCGGCGCCGCTGCCACGCGCGCGGCCATGCCGCAGCTTCAGCATCTGGCGCTTTCGCCCGCCGACTACGCCGCGTGGCGCGCCCGGCACGGTACGCCCGCGATGCATCCGGTGCGGATCACGCAGATCGAGATCGCCTCGCAAGGCGTCGTGCCCGAGGCACGGATTCGCGCCGCATTGCACGTCAAACCCGGCGATGTCTACGATCCGGTCGCGCTCAATAAGGACTTGCTGGCGCTCACCACCGCGGGCGACTTCGACAGCGTGAGCCAGCAACTCGTCGACGACGGCGACGCGCACACGCTCATTGTCTCCGCGCAGCAGAAGCTGTGGGGGCCGAATTTCCTGCTGTTCGGGCTGGGTTTGTCGAGCAGTTCGACGGATGAAGGCGGCTTCCGGCTGCATCTCGGATATCGCCGGCCGTGGCTCACGTCGTCAGGGCTCGAAGGGCGAGTGGACGGGACCGTCGGCAGCGATCTGATCAACCTGCATGCGGAGCTGCGGCAGCCACTGTCGAGTTCTTTCGGCTATTACGTGGCGCCTTATCTCGAGTTTCAGCGTCGCTACGCCAACCTCTACGACGATTCCGGCAACGTCAAGATCACGCAATACAGCTTGCAAACCGAGCGCGCCGGGCTCGACTTCGGCGTACCGCTCGCCCGTTTCGGCGACTTCCGTATCGGCGTGGCCTACGCGCATGGTTACGCGTCGCCGCAATACAACTTGCCGCTCGAGGATGCGTTTAACTCGCCGCTGCTGTTCCCTGATATCTATGGGCGGCAGCTTAGCGCGCGCGCACGTCTCGTGATCGATCAGCTCGACGATCCGCTGTTTGCCCGCAAAGGTTACTTCGGCGAACTACGCGTGGAACGTTCGTTGTTCGCGGGCAGCGATAGCTTCACCGAGGTGTACGGAAAAAGCCTGGTCGCGGCGAGCTATGGACGGCACAGCATCAACGCGAGCATCGAAGCGGGTAACGACTTCGGCGGCACCAATCTGACGAATCCGTTCGGCTTCACGCTGGGCGGTTTCCAGCATTTGTCGGCCTACGCCGCCGACCAACTGTCCGGCAACTCAATGGCGTACGGCCAGATCACCTACATGAATCAGCTTGCCACGTTCAATGCGTTGCCGATTCGCGGCCTGTTTGCGGGGCTGAGCATTGAAGCCGGCAACGTCTGGACCCGCGATTCGACGTTCGGCAGCGGACCGCTGAAGCGCAGCGTGACGGTATTCACCGCGATGACCAGTTCATTCGGACCGATATATCTGGGCGTAGCGCTCGCACCGGGCGGCCGCCATAACTTTTACTTCCAGTTGGGCCATACCTATTGAGGCTGCATGGGAACGGTGTGTGTTTCACACCATCGTGCCCACCGGCCAGCTCATTTCGAAGCGTGCTCCGCCTAGCGCCAACGGATCAGTCACGGCGATCCGGCCATGGTGGGCGCGCAGCACCTGTTGCGTAATCGCGAGACCCAACCCGTAGCCGCCAGTCTGACGATCGAGCCGCACGAAGGCATTGAAAATGCGTTCACGTTGGTCAGGCGGCACGCCTGCGCCATCGTCTTCCACGTAGATTTCCACGTTGCCGTGCTTGACGCTCAATCCGACCATGATCCGCGAATGTGCGTATTTGCTGGCGTTGCGCAGCAAGTTTCGCATTGCGTAGGACATGAGGCGCTTGTCCATCACCACGCGTAGCGATGCGTCGACGTCTGCTTGCGCGACGAGTTGCTTGTCCGCGTAAAGCAGCGTGGCGTCGGTGATCTGGCTGTCGAACCATGCCGTGAGCAATGTGGATTCGAGGTTCGATTGCAGGGAACTGTATTCGAGGCGCGCGTAGGTCAGGCTCATGTCGATGAGCTCGTCGAGCTCGGTGACGTCCTGGTCGATGCTCGCCAATGCGCTGTTGTATTCAGCCGCGGACGCGGGTTCGCGGAGGTTTTCCAGCGCGAAACGCACGCGGGCCAAGGGTGTGCGTAATTCATGGGAGATGCCGTTGGTGAGTTCGCGCTGCGCGGCGATCAGGCGCTCCATGCGCTCGGCCAGGGCGTTTAGCGTGCGGGCCAGTGGGCCGATTATGACGCTGTGCGATTCGCGGGCGCGGGTGTTGAAGCGGCCGCCCGTGAAGTCGATCGCGCGTTCGCGGACCATCACCAGGTCTAGCCAGACTGGGCGCATCCAGCGGTATGCTGTTATTGCTGGGAGCAGTAGGGTTGCCAATGCGATTGGTATTGACGCTTTTGCTGTTGTTAGTGTTTGCCAGATTGATGGCGATGTTTTTAGTGCCAGGCTTAGGGTTGCTATCGATGCTGCTAGTACTAGCAGTGTTAGTGTCAGCAGGCGTGTGTAGACACGGAGGTATAGCCGCGACCAGCTCGGGATTCTGTCTGCTCGTGTGTCCGTCCACGAGCGGCGGAAACGGAGCAAGCGCCATTTTCCATAGCGGTAGGGGGTTAGTTTTTTTTGCTCCGCTGGGGGTGGCATTTTTTTCTCTTCGCTTTCTTTAATGCGTTTGTGGTCTATTAGCGTTGCCCCTGTGCGGGGCGGCACCTACTTTTCTTTGCCGGCTGCAAAGAAAAGTAGGCAAAAGAAAGCGGCTCAAACCGCTGATATGACTCCTGGTGTCAATCGGGATCGGTTTTTCAGTTTCTCGAATTCATATTTGTCGGAATTTCCTGAGGGCGACGTAGCAGTACATCTCGACGGTGGATCACGCTGATATCCGCGGGTTGGGTACCGCATTACAGAGGTCCGCCCAATGAGCCTGCCGCAATCTAAAGCCGCAAGTCGGATGCAATCCGTTGCGTAGCGGTGTCGCGGGTTACTCGTGTGCCGGGCTACGCCGCCTTCAGGAAACTCGTCTTCCAGTGTTCAGGGTGGGGTCAGGGGATTACTGGTGTGTTGCGTCATGCATGGGGCACCTCGTGCGGCAGGGCAAGCGACATCGCGAGCCGGCCGATGTCCCAGATGAACCCCGCCAGTTCCCGGGCGACGGCGACCACCGCGATGTTCTTCTGTTTGCCGCGCGCGACGAGCTTGCGAAAGCGCCGGCACAGGCGCACCTGTGCGTCCCAGGCGCGATCAACGATCGGCTTGGGGATACCTTCGTGGCGGCGCTGGATGTCGGGACTGACACGGGCCGGGTGCCGGTAGCTCCAGGCCGCTTCGACGAGCAGCTTTCTCGCACAGCTGTTGCCATTCTTCGTGATGCTGCCCTGACGACGCTTCTCGCCTGACGAGTGTTCCGAGGGCGTCACGCCCAGCCAGGCCATCAACTGTCGTGGGTGTGCAAAACGTGACAGGTCGCCCAGTTCCGCGAGCATGCCCACGGCCGTGGTGAACTGCACGCCGCGCATGCTCTGCAGGCCCAGCACGGCCGGATAGAAGCGCCAGTTGGGGACCGCTTCGCGCAACGCGGTTTCCAGACGCGCGCATTGCGCGAGGCGGTCCTCGATGGTGCGCCGATGTTCCTCGAACGCCAGTTGCTGCCATGCACTGTCGAATGCATGCGCGCCCAGCCAGCGCTGGTGCGCCGCTCCCCAGTCGGCGCGGCCTGTATAGCGCACCCCATGCGAGAGCAGGAAAGCCTTCAGCTGTTGCCGCGCACGCTTCAGATCATCCCTGGCGCTTACCCACGTACGCGCCAGATCGCGGAACGCTTCGTCGTCCACGCTGGGCACGTACACCGCTGACAGGTCGCCCGCGCGCAGTGAGCGCACCAGCCTGATCGCATCACGCCGATCGGTCTTGACCCGCTCGCCCGGCTTTTTTGGAATCAGCGACGGCGCGCACACCATGCAGTCGAAACCCTTGTTCACGAGTTGACGGTAGAGCCCGTAGCCGCAGGGGCCCGCCTCGTAGACGAAGCGGATGCGTGGCGCCTTTGACTGCAGGCGCCTGCACAGGCGATCGATATCGGCCTGCGTCGTACCGGTCTTGCCGGGCAGCTCAACCTCGCCCGCATCGAGCGCATAGGCGATCGTGATCGAGTCCTTGTGAACGTCGCAACCGACGTACAGCGTGCTATCGTGTTCCATGCTGGCCTCCGTGCCGGAATTCGCCGGGTGCGGCCCTGTCCGCACCGTGCGGCTCTGGTAGCAATGCTAACCCGCGTTTGATTCCTCATGGCAGGCCAGCCCTTGCCTCACAGGAGTCATACTGACTAATGCTAAGTGGGTACCGTGGTCTGCCGCGGGTAGTGGTGCATCTGGAATCTGGGTTCGTGCACCTGCATGCGCCAGTGACAAGGGCGTCATTCTTCCGGCGGCGCTGCGCGCGCCGAAGCGTAATTCTTCGAACCAGTTGGCATGTTAGCCTGGTTTCTTCGGCCTGGTTTCTTCGGTGAGCCGCGGGCGGTTTGCTTCGCGAAGGCCTGCGTTTTTTTCTATCCTTCCGCTTGCGTCTTACGCCCTCTGTACGAATGCCAGGGTTTGCTCCGCTACCTTGTCTCGCTCGTTGTCTAGCGTGATCATGTGGTAGCTGTCGGTCAGGCGCACGAAGGTCACGGCACGGCTTCCCAAGTGCTCGCACACGAATTCCGCGGAGCGGATGCTCGTCACTTCGTCCTCCTCCGAATGCATGACCAAGGTCTCGCATGTTACGCGGCCCAAGGCTCGCTTCACCGCGAAGCGCATCCAGTCGACCTGCTCGATCGCCGCCAACGGCACATATGGATAGTGGACACCACTCCCCTTCTGCAAATGACGGCGGATCAGGTTGCGGATGCGCGCGTTCTTGATGCCAAACGGCTCGCCCTCCGGTACGCGAATCAATCGGCGCAGTCCCGGCACGCAATACATCAGATAACGCAACGGACGCAAGCGTGAACCGCCCCAGCCGTCGAGGAATAACGGCGGCGACAGCAGAATCAGGCGCCCCGTCGTCATGCGCTCGCGCGCACTCAACATCAACGCAAGCAACGCCCCCATCGAAATGCCCGCAACGTCGACCCGCTCATAGCGCTCAGCCAGTTCGCGGTATGTGCGGCTCAACAACTGCATGTAGTCGCTCAACGTCACGCGACTCAACGCGTCAGGGTTCGAGCCGTGCCCCGGCAGCGACGGCAAATGCACGTCGCAACCGATCTGCTCGAACTTGCGGTCGAGCGCGCCGAAATCGTGGCGGGTGCCACCCAAGCCGTGGATCATCAACACGGCATGGCGGGATAGTGAGGGAACACGAGCGGACATCGATAAGCCTGTCTTTACACAAGCTTGCGATGCTAATCATCCCCGCCTCGCATGACTGTCGATTTGCTACCGCGTTTGTGGAGTTTCGTCGGCCGATATTTCGACGTATTACTCAATCGAAACTCAATGCCGACTCCGCTGAACTGCAACCGCAACTCGACTGCAACCGCCGCAAGCGTCTTCAATCCCACGCCAGCTTGCTGAACTGATAGCCCTTGCCGCGTATCGTCTTGATGCGCTGCGGGGTGCCGGCGTCGTCATGCAGCTTGCGGCGCAGCTTGGAAATGCCGCCGTCGATCGTGCGGTCAAGGCCGTCGAATTCGATGCCGCGCAGTTGCCGCATCAGCTCATCGCGGCTCACCACCTCGCCCGCGCAACTCACCAACGCCCACAGCAAATCGAATTCGGCCGATGTCAGATCGGGCAGACTGCCGTCCGGCAGCTTCACGGTGCGGCTTGCCCGGCTGATCTCGAACTTGCCGAAGATATAGCTCTCCGGTCGGCCGGCCTCCGGCGTGCGTGCGCTCACGCGGCGCAGCTGCGCCTTGATGCGCGCCAGCAGCACGCGCGGTTCGACAGGCTTGTGCACGTAGTCGTCCGCACCGAATTCGAGGCCCAGCACTTCGTCGAACTGCTCGTCGCGGGCGGTCACCATGATGATCACGCCGTCGAATTGCTCGCGCGCCTCGCGGCAAATCTGGAACCCGTCCTTGCCGGGAAGGTTCACGTCGAGAATCACCAGGTCCGGGCAGCGTTTGAGAATCGCCGGCACGGCGTCGTTGCCGTGCAGCACGGTCTCGACTTCGTATTCGTGTTTGCGCAGATAACCGGCGACCAGCGCGGACAAGCGGTCATCGTCTTCGACAAGCAGGATCCGGAATGGCATGGGACGAATCGTTCAGGGCTAACTCATTTAATAGCGGCGGGCAACGGTACGACGCGCTGCACGGCCAGCAAGCAATGGCGCCGCTCTGCATACGCATCCGCACGGCACGGACCCGGCCGGCAACGAGCCGGACGAGTCAGCTCGACGCACAGCATAGCGGATGCGCCACACATCATGCGACACGCGCGACAAAACTCGACAAACACTCAAGCAATTCGACACGGAAGCGCGATCCCCGCCACTAGGATCGCCTCGTTGCAATAGCCAAGGGATCTGCCATGACGACCGTTTCCAACCAGGGGGCTCGCGCCCGCTCGCCGTGGTTTGCGAGAGCCACTGCGTCCTTTGCGGTCATTCAGCAAGCCGCTCACGCACTCTATCCCGGCACCAGCGTGTTTCATCGCTGGCGCCGTCTGCGATTATGGCTGCGCTCGCTGATGTCGTGGCGTTCGACGCAAGTATGGCTCAAAGGCTGCGCCATCTCACCCTTGCAAGATCTGGTGCGACGTCATCCCACCGCGCTCGAACGCATGCATCGGCCGTTCCTCCATACCCGCTTCAGTCCGCGCGAACGCCTCACGGCGAGCCTCGATCATCACGCGCTGACCCGGCAGCGCGTGCCGCAACTCGCCGCGCGCATCGCCGCAGCCGGCTCGGCGCCGATCGCATCGTTCGAGGTAGGCGCCGAGCGCTGGCACGTGTCGCTCGAATCGATCGAACAGTTTCAGAAGGAAGGCGACTGGACCTTGTGCATCCGCGATGCGCGGGACCGGCGCATCGTCTCCTGCACCTTCAGCCTCGCCTATCTCGGCGGCAAAGTGCGGCGTCCACGTCTTTGCATCGGCTCCGTCCAGGGTCCGGACACTTCGGTCAACGGCCGCGAGCTGTTTCGCGCGCTCACCAAGCGTTGGCATGGGCTGCGACCGAAAGTGCTGGTGATTTACCTCGCGCAATGTGTCGCTGCGGCGCTCGATGCAGGCGGTACCTTCATCGTCTCGAAGCAGGCGCACATCTACGCGAACTGGCGCTATTGCCTGAGAAAGCGTCGCGTGGCCGCGGACTACGATCGACTGTCGATCGAGTGCGGGGCGCTCGCTCGCTGGAATGGCTGGTTCGTTCTCGCGCCGCCGGCGCGCTATCTGGCCGAACGTCAGGGCGACGATACCGGCAACGCAACCCGTCGCAAGCGTTACGCATTGCGAAGCGCACTCGCCGCGCAAATCCGCCTCAGCGTCTCGGCAAGCAAAACGAGCCGGCTCTGCGTGCCTCGCCTCGTCGCTTGAATTCATTGCGATTTTTTTATTGACAAGACATGCGGCAAAACGGCACACTCATTCGCATGTTGACGCACACCTCCATCGCAGTCGCGATTAAAAACCCAACAATGCATGCCATCATCGGCAGGCGTTTGGGAGCATGTGCGCGTTAGCAGTCTGAATCTGCAAACAAGACCCAAAGGCCCCGCCGGTAACGGAAGGGGCCTTTTGTTTTGTAGGTGCCTCCGTCCGCCGGCTCGATGACGGAGAGCAAGATGGATCAGGCAAGCCCGCAGTGCATGGATGACGACTCAAGTCTGTCTGCATATCAACCGGACGAGCGTCTGCCGAAGGTAGTTGTGCATTTTTCCGTAGTGCGAGGCGCAACGCTGACGTGGCGTGTCGATGCCGACAGCACGCTCCGTGTTCAAGGCGCGCGCCTATGGCTCACGCGCGTCAACTCGCCTTACGATCATTGGCTCGAACCGGGCAACGAGTTCCGGCTGCAACGCGGCGAACGTGTGTGGCTCAGCACGGATAGCGAACGCACCGCGCGCGTGTCGTTGAGTTGCGCGCTGCCTGCCAGACGTGGTTTCGTCAGGCGATGGCTGGGACGGCTCGCATGGTTGGGCCTGGGGGCACCGGCGGCTCGATAGCACGCCATCTCGCGACTCGATGGTCAAGCTTTCGTACTGTAGAAAAGCAAACACCCCTGCAATGAGGGGTGTTTGCTTCCGTGGCATTGACTGCGCCACCTAATGTGGTGCCACCTATTGCGGCGTCACCTGCACGGCCGCTGCTGAAACGAATACCGCGTGAATCGTATCGCCGACCTTGACGCCCTTCAGATCGACGTCCGGTCCGACTTCGAGCGTTTGTGTCTGATACGCGCCGCGCAGCGTGACGAGGCGTTTCTTGTGATCGATCTTCTGCACGGTGGCGAGCACTTCGATCTGACGCGCGGATTCAAAGCCGCCCGAGGCCGGGGCATATACCTGCGTATCGACGCGCGCACGAATGCCCTTGTCCGCGCCGGTGACTTTGTCTGCCTTCACCAGCAACGCATTCTTGTACAGCACGTCCACCCAATCGCCGACCTTCAGTTGGTCGAAGCCCGCGACTTCCTGGCTCACCAGCACGACCACCGCGTTGCCGCCCGGCCCTTTGAGCGTGAGCGTGCGGCTACCTGGATCGATACCGACGATCTGCGCCTTCACGTGCACCGGTTGCACTGCGCCGACGATGCCCTGCGCGGCACTGGCCATCGCATCTTGCGCCCACACCGGTTGTGCCGCGGCGAAAGCCGCTACCATCAACGCTGCTCCAATCGTCGCTGCCTTCATTTACTTTCTCCTCGAGAAATTGTTCGATCTGGCGTTACGGCGATCTGAAACCGCAGGATGCCGATTAACGCCACGAATGCATACAGTTTCGGGGTGACAATTACTAAATGGGTACGGCGCAATGATTGTACATGCCTTACAAGAAGCTACCACTGTTTATATTGCGATTTTAAAATCAGCGAACGGCATGCTGCGAAATGCCGAAACGTGGCGTCACAGCGGCATCTAGCGGGTTGACAGCAATGCTTTAATCTGCCAGACCATCCATATAGGGCGACAATACATGTTATGCATAAAGCATTAAACACATACTGCATGACGGTCCGATGGTTTCATTATTCTTTTATCGATGACATTCGCCGCAATGCAATCGGAAGCCGTATTAACATCGATTAAACACCAATTCAATAGCCGGTGAATCCATGCACCGCGCAAAATAAAACAGCCCCGTCGCCGGAGCGAAGGAGCTGTTCATCATGCGGCCAGAGGAGCGCTATACGCGAAGCGTCGACACTCAAGACGCCGCAGCGCTTCCCTGCACAAGCGCTAAACCATTACACACGTTCGATCGCGATCGCGATGCCTTGACCGACGCCGATACACATCGTGCACAGTGCAAAACGGCCTTGCGTGCGATGCAGTTGATACATTGCAGTGGTCACCAGACGCGCGCCGCTCATGCCGAGCGGGTGGCCGAGCGCGATTGCCCCGCCGTTCGGATTCACGCGCGCGTCGTCATCCGCGACGCCGAGCGTGCGCAGCACGGCAATACCTTGCGAGGCGAATGCTTCGTTCAGCTCGATCACGTCGAACTGATCGATGCTCATGCCGAGGCGCGCCAGCAACTTCTGCGTGGCGGGTGCCGGGCCGATGCCCATTACGCGCGGCGCGACGCCTGCCGTAGCGATACCCAGCACGCGTGCACGCGGCGTGAGGCCGAAGCGCTTCGCGGTTTCTTCGTTGGCAAGCAGCAGCGCCGCCGCGCCGTCATTCACGCCCGATGCGTTGCCTGCCGTGACGGTGCCGTCCGGGCGCACCACGCCCTTCAATTTGGCGAGCGTTTCAAGGCTGGTTTCGCGCGGGTGTTCGTCTTGCAAGACGGTGATCGGATCGCCCTTCTTCTGCGCGATGGTCACGCCGACGATTTCCTGCGCGAGCGTGCCGTCGCGTTGTGCGCGTGCAGCTTTCTGCTGGCTGCGCAGCGCAAACGCGTCCTGATCGGCACGGCTGATGTTGTAATCGGTCGCGACGTTTTCGCCAGTCTCGGGCATCGAATCGACGCCGTACATCTGCTTCATCAGCGGGTTCACGAAACGCCAGCCGATCGTCGTGTCGAAGATATCGGCCTGGCGCGAAAACGCGCTGGTGGCCTTGCCCATCACGAACGGCGCACGGCTCATGCTTTCGACGCCGCCTGCCAACATCAGCGCGGCCTCGCCCGACTTGATCGCGCGTGCGGCAATGCCGACGGCGTCCATGCCCGAGCCGCACAGGCGGTTCACCGTGGAGCCCGGCACACCTTGCGGCAAACCGGCCAGCAACAGCGACATGCGCGCGACGTTGCGGTTGTCTTCACCCGCCTGGTTCGCGCAGCCGTAGATGACGTCGTCAATCGCGTTCCAGTCGACGTCCTTGTTGCGCTCCATCAGCGCTTTGAGCGGCACCGCGCCCAGATCGTCGGCGCGAACCGACGACAGCGAACCCGCATAGCGGCCGATGGGGGTGCGAATCGCGTCGCACAGGAATGCTTCTGTCATGTGATGTCTCCAGTTGGTGTGCTGCATGCGCTGCGCCGCTAGCGGATATCGGTTCGTGGCGCCGGCCGCTTACGCGTGACGCGCGCCGGATACCGTGCGGTATCGACCCGGCTGACGCAACGGGACGCTCACATGGCAGCCGTCGCGATTGACCAGCTTAGCGCAGGATGATGAACGATGGGCTCAGGACTACAGCCATTTGTTCTATACACGAACACAAGGTCATATATCGAACAACTAGACTCGATAATAGGCGTGTGCCCGAAACCATGTCAAGCGAAGCCGACCTCGGACCAGGGAATATCTGCAGGGGGTGGCGTTTAGCCATGACCGGCCAAAAGGTCTGAAGATTGACGCGCTCGTGCCGGCAAGCGTGTTCTTACGCCTGCCGGCACGAGGCTTTGGATCGTTCTGCTGTCCGGGATGCCGTTGAAATACCCACCCCAACACACGCGTTATCAGCGGATCTGAATACCCTCGTCGGCGATATAGCCGCGAATCACGTCGGCGAAGCTGTGGTCGCCAGTCAACCCGAGCCGTTCGGCACGCGAGGGATCCCACTGCCCCGGCCAGCTGCCGACGATCTTCTCCACGCGCGCATCCGGCTGCCACACGATCCGCTCCGCGGCCTCTTCCCCCGCTACTTCGCGCAGCGCCGCCACCATCTCGTCGACGCTCACCGAAATCCCCGGCAGATTCAACACGCGCTGGTTGCCGAGCGCAGCGGAATCGATTTCGAGTCCGGCGATCAGGCTTTCGATGGCCTTGCGCGGCGACAGCAGCCACAAACGCGTCGTGCCCGCTACCGGGCACACCGCCGTTTCGCCGTTCAGCGGCTCGCGAATGATGCCGCTCGCAAACGACGAGGCGGCCGCATTCGGCTTGCCCGGGCGCACGCTAATAGTGGGCAGGCGCAACACCCGGCCGTCGACGAAACCCCGCCGCGTGTAGTCGTTGAGCAACAATTCCGCGATCGCCTTCTGCGCGCCGTACGACGATTGCGGATTCAACGCGGTGTCGTCCTGCACGACTTCAGGCAGATCGCCGCCATACACGGCCACTGAACTCGTAAACACCACACGCGGTGCATGCCCACGCTGCCGGCACGTTTCCAGCAGCAGGCGCGACGCGTCCAGATTGATGCGCATGCCGAGATCGAAATCCGCCTCGGCCTGCCCACTCACGATCGCAGCAAGATGGAAGATGGCCAACGTCTTGTCGTCGATCACGCGCTCGAGCACGCTCCGTTCGGCGATATCGCCCACTTCCGTGCGGACACGCGTGTCGCCGAAATCGCTTCCGTGCACCACGTCGAGCAACACCAGCTCGGTAATCGCTTGCGACTTGCCGTGTTCATCCTTCACTGAACCGCGCGCCAGCAGTTCGCGCGCGAGACGCTGGCCGAGAAAACCCGCACCGCCGGTAATCAGTACTTTCATGATGTGCTTTGTCCTTGCTTTATCGGCTGCTAGCGCGCGGCATTCAGATACGGCTTAAGCCAATCAAGCCCAGCCGACGTGCCGGCCCGCGGCCGGTACTCGCACCCGATGTAGCCGTCGTAGCCCAGCGTGTCGATCAGATCGAACAGATAGGGATAATTCAGTTCACCGATATTGGGCTCATGGCGTTCCGGCACGCCGGCGACCTGAATGTGACCAATACCTGCCATATCGCGTTTAAGCTTCACCGCGAGGTCCCCCTCGACGATCTGACAGTGATAGCAGTCGAACTGCACTTTGAGATTCGGTGCGCCCACGTCCGCGCAAATCGCCTGCGCGTCATCCTGGCGGTTCAGAAAGAAGCCCGGCATATCGCGCGTATTGATCGGCTCGATCACGACGGTGATGCCGTCCTCCTGCGCGGCCTTGGCGGCATAGGCGAGATTCTTCAGATACACCTCGCGATGCTTCGCCCGCGGCTGATCCGCGCCGATCAAACCGGCCATCACATGCAGCTTGCGATTGCCGAGCACGCGCGTGTAATCGAGCGCGGTTTCGATGCTGCGGCGAAATTCGTCTTCGCGCCCCGGCAGGGAAGCGATGCCGCGTTCGCCGGCGGCCCAGTCGCCGGGCGGCGCATTGAAGAGCGCCTGAGTCAGACCGTTCGCTTCGAGCCGCGTCTTGATCTCTCCGGCACGGAAATCGTAGGGGAACAAAAACTCCACTGCGTTGAAGCCGTCCTTTGCCGCAGCGGCGAAACGGTCGAGGAAAGCGTGCTCGTTGTACATCATGGTCAGGTTGGCAGCAAAGCGAGGCATGGCAGCAACTCCTTTAAAACGGTTTCGTTCAGCGCACGGAAGCTGCAATGAATGCGTGCTCCGCGCACAAGATCTCGCGATGTGGGCGCGCGTCTACCAGCGCGCGCCGAATACGGTTCGCAGTTCTTGGAGCGCCGCTTCGTCGAGCGGCGCGGGTCGCGGGTTCGTCATCAGCCACAGGCGGGCGGTCTCTTCGAGTTCCTCAAGCGCATACGACGCCTGCGCCACGGAGCGCTCCCACACCACCGGGCCGAGGCGCTCGAGCAACACCGCACGAACGGTGCCCGCGAGTGCGGCGATCTGCACGACCACTTGCGCGTCGCCGGGGCGCCTGTAACGAATCAGGGGGACGTGACCCACTTTCATCACGTAGTACGGCGTAATCGGCGGCAGAACGTCGTCGTCGTGCCATACACCGGCGAGCGTCAACGCCACCAGATGCGTCGAATGCGTATGGACGATGCCGTGTGCCTCGCCGTTGCGTGCGTAGATGCCCCGATGCAGCGCCAGCGTTTTCGACGGCTTGCCGCCGGACACCGCATTGCCGGCGAAATCGACCTTGGCGATATCGGCGGGATCGAGCCGGCCGAGGCAGGCATCGGTCGGCGTGATCAGCCAGCCGTCGTCAAGGCGCGCGCTGATGTTGCCCGCGCTGCCCACCGTATAGCCGCGTTGATAGAGACTTGCTCCGGTCACGCAGATTTCTTCGCGCACGCGTGCTTCGTTCGTCGTGTGGAGTGCGGGTGTGCCGGTCATTGCACGGCTCCATCGAGGTGACGCAGTGCCTTTTCGAAAAAGTCGATCGTGCCGAAGTTGCCGGATTTCAATGCGAGTGCGAGCGGCTCGGCGTCCGTCGTTGCGGTGGCGGGCACACCGGGATCGATCTGCGCGCCGATCCGCAACGTGCGCACGCCAAGCGCCTGCACCACAGCGCCCGAAGTTTCACCGCCCGCCACCACGAACTTGCGCACGCCGCCTTCGCGCAAACCACGTGCGATCAACGCCAGCGTGGATTCGACCAGGTGCCCCGCTTCGTTGACGCCGAGCTCGCGTTGCACCGCTTTGACTTCGTCGGGCGTGGCGGTGGCGTAGATCAGCACGGGCTCGGCTTTATCCAGGCACTGCTGCGCAAAGGCCAGCGCCTGCTCGACCACCGGCTCGCCGCGCGCCGCCGCCAGCGGATCGATGCGGAACGCGGGCCGTGTTTCGCGCCAGGCCGCCACTTGCGCGTTGGTCGCTTTCGAAGCGCTGCCGGCCAGCACCGCCGACAATCCTTCGACACGCGGCAATCGCGCGGCATCGTTACCTTCCGCAAGCAAACCAGCGCGACGGAAATTGGCGGGCAGGCCTAGCGCGACGCCGGAGCCACCGGTGATCAGCGTGAGGTCGGCGCATGCCTCGCCGAGCACGTAAAGATCCGCGTCCGATACCGCGTCGGCAATCGCCGTTCGCACGCCGTCGCTGCGCAGCGCATCGACGGTATCGCGTACTGCCGACACGCCTTTTGCCACCGTGTCATAACGCACGAGGCCGACTTTCGACCCGGTCTGCCGCTGCAGCACGCGCACGAGGTTCGCATCGCGCATCGGCGTCAGCGGATGGGTTTCCATGCCCGATTCGTTCAGCAAGGTATCGCCGACGAACAGATAGCCGCGATAGATCGTGCGGCCGTTCTCGGGAAACGCCGGACAGGCAAGCGTGAAAGCTGTTGCTCCGACCTCAGCGGACAATGAGTCGAGCAAGGCATCCGTGACCGGACCGATGTTTCCGGCGTCGGTCGAATCGAACGTCGAACAGTATTTGAAAAAGAACTGACGACATCCTTGCTCGCGCAACCAGTCGAGCGCGGCGAGCGATTGAGCGACCGCGTCGGCGGCGGGGATCGTGCGCGATTTCAGCGCGACGACCAGCGCATCGGCTTCGACGGCATCGTTCGACACGGGCACGCCGATGGTCTGCACCGTGCGCATGCCGCCGCGCACCAGCATGTTGGCGAGATCGGTAGCGCCGGTGAAATCGTCGGCGATACAGCCGAGCAGCGCGCGTCTGGACAGAGTGGTCATGGCAGGCTCCGCGCTTACTTCGCCGGCGGCAAGTCAATGCCGGGGAAGATCTTGATTACCGCGGAATCGTCCTCGCCGCCATGTCCCGCGGTCGACGCCATCATGAACATCTGATGCGCCGCCGCCGACAACGGCAACGGGAATTTCGAGCGGCGCGCGGTATCGAGCACCAGGCCGAGATCCTTGACGAAGATATCGACCGCCGAGAGCGGCGTGTAATCGCCGCTCAGAATATGCGGCACCCGGTTCTCGAACATCCAGGAATTGCCCGCGCTATGCGTGATGACCTCGTACAGCGCATCAGGATCGACGCCTTCGCGCAAACCGAGCGCCATCGCCTCGGCGGCCACGGCGATATGCACGCCGGCCAGCAACTGATTGATGATCTTCACCTTCGAACCCGCGCCGTGCGCCGAGCCCAGCCGATAGACCTTGCCCGCCATCGCGGCCAGCACGTCCTCGCTCGCGGCATAGGCGGTGTCCGGGCCGGACGTCATCATCGTCATTTCGCCGGACGCGGCGCGCGCCGCGCCACCGGACACCGGCGCGTCGATCATCTGCAAACCGGCCGCTTCGATGCGCTTGCCGAGTTCGATCGCGAAGTCCGGTGCAACGGTTGCGCTTGCAATCACCACGCCGCCGGGTTTCATCACGGCGACCGCGCCTTGCGCGCCGAACAGCACCGTTTCCGTTTGGGAGGCATTCACGACCAGCGTGACGACCACCTCGCATTGCGCGCCGAGTTCGGCAGGCGACGCACAGCCGACGCCGCCTGCCGCCACGAACGCTTGCAAGATCTCGCTGCGCAGATCGCACGCGTGGACCTGAAAGCCTGCGCGCAGCAGCGAGCGCGCGACGCCCATGCCCATCGCCCCGAGACCGATAACGCCGACATTTCTGGACATGCCTGACCTCTATTCTGGTTAGCCGCGAGCGCCCGATGAAACTCAACCCGGCAACCCGCCCCGGCTCAGTTCAGCTCAACAAATGCCCGCGTCCGCGAGCCGCCGTCCCGCATTGTTCATGTGCGTGGTCGCCGCATTGCGCGCCGCCATCGAATCGCCGGCCCGGATCGCCGCGACGATGGCCGCATGTTCTTCACGCACCTGACGTGAGAAGTCATCGCGCAGCGCTTCGTTGCGACGGGTGACCAGGGTGCCGGCCTCGAGGTACTGATTCAGGAAGGTGAGCGTCTTGAGGAAATACGGATTGCCGGTGGCCGCGGCGATTACGCGGTGGAAAGCGACATCTTCGGCGACGCCGTTCTCGCCTTCGGCCACCGCTTCGTCGATCCTCGCGAGGGCGGCGTCGATCGACACCATGTCCGCGTCGCTGCGGCGCATGGCGGCTTCCGAAGCAACTTCAGCCTCGATCGCCCGCCGCAGCGCGAGGATCTGCAGCACCGAGCCCGTTTCGACCGCTTCCGCATAGTCGATGCGCAGCGGCCGGATCGCGCCGTGCGTGGCGATGAACACACCGCTGCCCTGGCGCGGCTCGACCACGCCTTCGTTCTTCAGCCGCGAAATCGCCTCGCGGATCACCGTGCGGCTCACGCCGAACTGCTGCGCCAGCACCGCCTCGGTCGGCAGCTTGCCGACGCGCGCAAAGGTGCCTTTGTCGATCTGCTTGAGCAACTGCTGCGCGACGGTATCGCTCAGCGCCCGGGCAGGAATCTTGTCGAACATGGGTGCCCCGATGAATCAGGTTGTCGGGTCATCATACAAATTTGAGCCGTTGGCTGCATCGATGCAAACCCTGAGTTTTTGAGCACGGTCACACGACGTCTACGGCACGCGCGCGTCGTAACGCCTGCCGGGATACGGCTCTCGCATGACTGTCGGATGTTGGAGCGCGCAGGCGATGCGAGAAGCAGGCGATTTTGGTTCAGCTATGAAGTGCCTATCCCTTCATTGGCGGCTGCACAGAATCGAATACCTGCCCATGGTCATAGATAAACAGGAATACGCATCCTGTTTCGCTCCTGAACCCGTGATCGACGGTCCCCGCGCAGGCAATGCCAACCCATCCTGCTGACAGGACCTCGCCGTTCTGAACAGCCTGCCCCTCGAGCATGTAGATGAACTCTGGCCCCGTATGGTAATGGTCCGGAAAGGTCACGCCCGGCGCGAACCTCACTAACTGAATTGCACGGCCGTCCGCGGTGCCGAGGTTTTTGACCTCAACACCCGGGGCGACGGCCGATCGCTGCCATGGGACCGCTTCGCTATCGCGGCGGCTAAAGGACGGAATCGAAGCGATCTCTTTCATTCGGATGTCCCGGCGACGTCAACACCTGGTTCAAATGCATTCACCATAAAAGGCCCGCTGGAGCACACGTGGACGAAGACCACCCAAGCGCCCGCCGAAGAAAGAGTGAAGCCTTAATCGGCCCTTCGCCGCGATGAAATCGCCGAGGCCGTGGAGACTACCAGGTCGGCAAAGCGACGCTCATCGCGATCCGCCTGCCACCGCGGCCGCGCCACGGCGATATTGACCGCTCCCACCCCACGTCCCCGCGCATTGGTAATCGCCGCGGCGGTCGAGATGTCGCTGACGAAGTACTCGTCTTCCGTATGCGCGTAACCTTGCTTGCGAATCTGAGTGATGCGCTCCTTGATCTTGCGCGGCTGGTAAATCGTAGCAGCCGTGTATGCGACGAGATTCGTACGGGAAAGAATATCGTCGACCTCGCCGTCGTCGAAGGTGGCGAGAATGGCCAGTCCCGGCGCCGTGCAATAAGCCGGTAAACGCGAGCCCGTGATGACATGCGCATTGAAGACGTTGCGGCTGACAATACGCAACACGAAGATAATATCGGTATCGTCGAGAACAGTGAGGTTGGTCGCCTCCTCGGTCTCGGATCCGAGTTGCTGCAAATAGGGCGTGGCGCGGCTAACCAGATCGTTCGAGGTCAGATAGTGGTACGTGAAATCGAGCAGCTTGGGTGACAACTCATACCTGCGGCTCTCGGGGTCCTTGAACAGATAGCCAAGCGCCGCGAGCGTGAACGTAAAGCGCTGAGTCGCACTCATGTCGAAGCCAGTGAGCGCCGCGATCTCCGAGAGCGACAACTGCCGCTTGCTGCCGTCGAAAGCAGTGAGCACGGTCATCGCTTTCTCGACCGACTGAACGTACAGCGACGACGCTGTCGGATCGGCGGGCACGTCCGGCGCGGCAGTCGAGTCGCTCTTTTTCTTACGAGGGGTTTTGGGCAGCGCAGTGGTCACGATGAAAACCTGTTGTTCTGACAGGCTCCAATTATCGCATGAAGATATAAGTCTATCTATACGCAATAATTTGCATCATGCGACCACGCTGGTCGATCGGTCCCAGGCATCGCTGACATCGCGCTTGAGCAGATGCTTTTTAACCCGCTCGCTGGGTGTCAACTCGAAGTGCGTCACCGCCCGATAGTAACGCGGCAACTGGAAGCTCGCGAGACGCTCCGCCGCCCATGCGTGCACCACCTCCCAGTCAACGGCGGCATCCTTGAACTGCACGTTCAGCAGAATGTCCTGCTCGCCGACCGCCGAGGCCACGCCGATCGCCGCGCTCGCCCGGATGGCCGGGTGCTGCGCGAACACGCGCTCGATCTCCCACGCCGAGACATTCTCGCCGCGCACGCGCATGCTGTCGGTGCGCCTACCGACGAAGAACAGATCGCCATCGGCATCGCGCCGTGCACTATCGCCGGTGTGCAGCTTGCCGTTACGCAGTGCGGAGCGGGTCGCGTCTTCGTTCTTCAGATAGGCCGGCAAGAAGGTGCCTTCCACACGGCTCGATAGTACGATTTCGCCCGCTTCGCCGTCTGCGACCGGTTTGCCGTTCTCGTCGAGCAACGCCACCTCGATCCACGGCAGCGGCCTGCCAATCGAGCCCGGCTTGCCGCTTGTATTCAGCGTCGCGAAACTCGAGCACTCCGTCATGCCGTAGCACTCGCGCAGCCGAACCTGCAGACGCGACTCGATAGCCGTCCAGGCCGAAGCGCTGACACCCGCGCCCCATGCCACGCGAATCGTGTGCGTATTCGGCTGTGCGTCGTCGGGAAGCTGCATCAGGATGTCGAGCACGCCGCCGAGATAATGCAATTGTGTCGCCCGTGAGCGTGCAATCTGCGGCCAGAACTGCGTCGCGGAAAAGCGCGGCACGACGTGCAACTCGACCGCCTCCAGAAACGGCAGCAACAGCATCTGCGCGCCGCCGATATGGCACAGCGGCTCCCACAAGAACAGCTTGTCGCCTGAACGGACGTCCGCGACCAGCAGGGCTGCTTCGCTGGCGATTCGCATCATACGGTGCGTAAAGACAACCCCCTTCGGCGCGCCCGTCGTACCGGACGTATAGATCACGCACAATGGATCGAACGGATCGATGCAAGGCGTGGATACCGTTGCACCGGTATCGCCGGGATCGAAAGCAGGCAGTTCGACTCTGCGCGCGTTGCCGCACTCGACACCGTCGATCACGTCGTCGAACGCGGGTTCCGAGACGAACAGTTTCGGCTCCGCGTGTTCGAGCAGATATTCGAGCCCTGCGTGGCGCAGCTTCGTATTGACTGGCACCCACACCAGTCCGCTGAGAATCAGCGAATAGATGAGATGAATATGCTCGGCGCTGTTGCCGAGCATCACGGCCACACGGTCGCCCGCCACCAGCTTCTGGTCCGCGAACCAGCGCTGCAATTGCGCGATGCGTTGCGCGGTTTCAGCGCGCGTCACGGCGTGTTCGTCGAAATGGAGAACGGCGCCCGGCGCGTTGTCGCGCAAACCGGCGACGATCAGCGGCGCGCAGTCCAGCGCGTCTTGCGGATGACGGTGAGCGAAGAAGTCGGAATAGCTGTGCATGGTCGAATAAGTTGGAAGCCGTACGGTTAGCGTGTTGCGTGCCGCAGCCGGGAGGAAATGAAAACGACCAGCGCGATCAGGACGATGAGCGTCGTCGATACCGCTGCGAGCGTCGGCGTGATGGCAAGCTGGATGTCGTCCCACATCTGTTTGGGCAGCGTGGTGTTGATGCCGCCGCTAACGAAGATCGCGATCGTCAGATCGTCGAATGAAACGATGAAGGCGAACAGGAAGGCCGCTGTCACGCTCGCCATCAACAATGGCAGCACGATCGTCGCAATGCGTCTCGCGGGCGACGCACCCATGACCCTGGCAGCGTCGTCGAGACGCCAGTCGAACTGGCGGAAACCGGCCGCAAGCGTCACGACGACGTAAGGAATCGCCAGCACGGTATGTCCGATCACCAGGCCGGTATTGGTGCCCGTCAGCCCAAGATTGGCAAACAGATACAGGAGGCCGACCGCAACCACGATACGCGGCACGATCAGCGGCGCGACGAGCAGCGCGAAGAGCGGCTTGCTCGCGCGCTGCGACATGCGGGTCAGCGCAAGCGTCGCGCCGAAGCCCAGTGCAAGCGAGAGTACCGCGGTGCCGAGGCCCACTTCGAACGAACGAAGAAGTGCGCTCTGCCACACCGGCGACTGCAGGAACGTGCCGAACCATCTGAAGCTGAACAGCTTCGGCGGAAACGCAATGAAGTCGCTGCGCGTGAAGGCATACGGAATGACTGACAACACCGGCGCCACCAGGACCATCAGCACCGCTACGGTATAGAGACGCAGCGGGCCCACACCCTCACCTGCGCTCGCCGGACGCATCATGCGCCGTCTGACGAGCGGCGCCGTCAAACGCCCCGCCGCCATCAGCAGCGCCAGCTTCACGCCTTGTGCACGCGAACCGCGGCGCTTGTCCTGCACCTCGCCCGTAAGCGAGGACAGTCCGACCAACCTGTCGTAGACGAGGAAGATAACAATCGAACACAGCAGGAGCACGGTGGACAAGGCGCCCGCAAAGCGCATATCGAACAGGTCGAGCACCGACGAAATCACCAGTTGGGCGATCATCGTTTCCTTCGGCGATCCGAGCAGCGCGGGAACGATGAAGAAGCCGAGGCTCGAAATGAAAACAAGCAAACCCGCCGCGGCGACACCCGGCGAAGAAAGCGGCAGAAATACGGTGAAGAAGCTCGTGCTGCGTTCCGCGCCGAGTGTCTCGGCAGCTTGTGCGAGGCGATCGTCGATGCCGCGCATGACGGGTAACATCGTCATCACCGCGAGTGGCAGCATGGCATGAACCATGCCGACCAGGACGCCGGTCAGCGACGGAATGGTGCCGCTGGTTTCGCTGACAAGTCCCAGCGCGAGCGCGATAGTGGACAGCACGCCGGTCTTCGACAGTAGCAGCATCCACGCATAGGTTTTCACCAGGTAACTTGTCCAGAACGGCAGCATGATCCAGAGCAGCCATCGCTCGCGTGCGCGTGGCGACAGACGGCTCAGCAGATACGCGACCGGATAGCCGAGCAACACGGAAATAGCCGCGGTAAGGAACGAGATGGAAAACGTGATCCACAGCACCTTCGCATAGACCGGCGTGCGTGCAATCCGCTCGAACTGCCCGAGGCCGAACGTGCCGTCCGCGTTGAAGAGGCCACCTTGCAGGATCTCGCCGACCGGCACGATGAAAAAGAACAGCAGGAACAACAACGTCGGAACGATCGGCAGGAAGCGGACCGCGTACGCAAGCCATCTGAAACGACGCGGGCGAGCGGCATCGTGTGAAGGCTGTGCCTCGAGGGCAATAGTCATGATCTTTCCTTGGCGTTCGTCACGCGCGCAGTAGCGTAGTGCGATGGGGGTCCCACACCAGGCCGACCGTGTCGCCGACGCACGGCGAAAGACTGCGCTCGCATCGCACGGTCA
This sequence comes from Burkholderia sp. OK233, assembly GCF_900230185.1. GTDB lineage: Bacteria > Pseudomonadota > Gammaproteobacteria > Burkholderiales > Burkholderiaceae > Paraburkholderia. Next base: position 3,042,245 of record NZ_OCSR01000002.1, on the reverse strand, counting down.
GATGGCTGCCGTCGGTCAGGGTCAGGTGTACGCGGGTATCGCTGCCGAAAAACACGATGTCGGAGATCGTGCCGTCGAGGAAGCCACTTTTCGGCTCAACCAGACGCGGCGCTTCGGGACGTAGCAGCAGACAGTGCTTTGCACCCGGCGAGCCTGCCGCAGCCGCGCCGCTTTGCGGCAGCGGCACGCGGCCACCCGCTGTCAGCAGAATCGGTTCGCCTGCCGGGCCGCGCTCGTGATCGACCGCGCCTTCGAGCAGATTTGAATGCCCGATGAAACCGGCCGCGAAGCGCGTGGCCGGCCGGTCGTACAGATCGACAGGCGTGCCCACCTGTTCGATGCGAGCCTGATTCATCAGGCAGATGCGATCGGAGAGCGTCAACGCTTCGTCCTGGTCGTGCGTCACGTAGACGAAGGTCGCGCCAAGCTCCTTGTGCAAGCGGCGAATCTCGGACTGCATGTGCTCGCGCAATTTCTTGTCGAGCGCACCGAGCGGCTCATCGAGCAGAATCACAGAAGGCCGGTAGGCGAAGCAACGCGCCAGCGCGATGCGCTGCTGCTGGCCGCCCGACAGCTCTTTCGGGTAGCGCTTCGCGTAGTCGTTCATGCGTACCATCGTCAGCGCATCGTCGACGGCCCGCCTGACGTCTTCGCGCGATTTGCGGCGCATCCGCAGGCCGTACGCCACGTTGTCCCACACGCTCATATGCGGAAACAGAGCATAGCTCTGAAACACCATGCCGATGCCGCGCTTGCCGGGTTCCACGTGCGTCACATCGCGGCCGTCGATTTCGATGCGCCCCGCCGTCGGCGCGACCAGCCCGGAGATCATCTGCAGCAGCGTGGTCTTGCCGGATCCGGAGGGACCCAGCAAGGTGAGAAATTCGCCGGCCTGCACGGTCAGATCAGTAGGTTGCAACGCAGCCGTTTCGCCGTAGTCCTTCGCAATCCCGATCGTTTCAAGCTTCGCAGTCATCACGCTGCTCCTCACGAAATAATCCAGGTGTTGAAGCGCTCGGTCACCTTCTGACGGTTGTCGGCCCACCATTGCGGACTCGGCAGGCGCATGTCCCGCAGATTGTCCGGCGCGGTCGGCAGGATTGCGGCGCGGGCGGCCGGGATCGAGTCGAACGCCTTGCGGTTGGTCGGACCGTAGGCGAGCGTGCCGGTGAGCGTGGCCTGGCGCTGCGCATCGCCGCAGAAGCGCACGAACTGCCGGGCGAAGTCGGCGCGCGGCGTGCCTTTGGGAATGCCCCAACCTTCGATCGAATAGAGTCCCTGGTTCCATACGATCGTAACCGGAGCGCCGCCGTCGCGCGCGGCCTGGGCACGGCCGTTCCACGCCGAGATCATGTCGACGTCGCCGCTCTGGATCGCCTGCATGGCCTGCGCGCCGGACGTCCACCAGATGTTCACGTGCGGTTTGATCCGGTCGAGACTGCGGAAGGCGCGATCGACGTCGAGCGGATAAAGCTTGTCGAGCGACACCCCATCGGCCAGCAGCGCCTGCTCGAGGGTGTCCAGCGGACTGCGGCGCAGACAGCGCCGGCCCGGAAAGCGTTTGACGTCCCAGAAGTCCGCCCACGATTTCGGACCGTTCTGTCCGAACTTGTCCTGCCGGTACGCGAGCACGGTGGCATAGACGTCGACGCCGAGCCAGTTCGGCGTCACCGCGTCGGCCATCACGTCGGGGAAGTCGCTGCCCTTCAGGCCGATCGGCTCGAGAAAACCTTTTGATTCCAGGTACGGGATGTCCGCGGAAAGCGTGAGCGTGGTGACGTCCCAGACATAATTTTTTGTCTGCACCATCGCCGCGAGTTGCGCAACCGGTTGGGATTCGCGCGCAACGCTCACCACCTTGATGCCGGTGGCTTTTTCGAACGGGTCGTAAAACGCCTGGCGATACGCGGTGGTGTACGGACCGCCGGGATCGGATACGACGATCTGTTTCGACTGCGCGCCGGCCAGCACCGGCATGGCGCTGGCGAGTGCAGCGCTACCGACGCCTTGCAGAAAGCGGCGCCGGATCAGGTTGAAGTCTTGCGTCATGCTCGGGTCTCCCGCACAGGATGAAAAGAAACAGCCGCGGTTTGCTTTACTTCGCGCGTTCGCGGAAGAACGCTTCCATCATTCGCGCCGGCTCACCGGAATCGTAGGCTTCGCGCTGGATGCGCGCGCCCGCCTCGATGGCGTCACGGAAGCTCGGCTCCGTCATTTCGCGGAAACGCTGCTTGTCGAGACGCATCGCGATGGGCGGTTTCGCGGCCAGTTCGGTGGCGATTTCGAGGGCCTTGGCGAACACCTGATCCGCCGGGACGAGGTGATGAATCAGCCCAATGCGGTGACACTCCTCGGCGTCCATCAAACGGCCTGTCAGCGTCAATTCGATAGTGCGGGACATCCCGAGCATCCCGCTCATGATCCACGGGCCGGTTGTGCTGGCGATCCCCGCGTTGATCTCCGGCTGACCCATGCGCACGCCCGGATGGCCGACGCGGATGTCGCCGAGCAACGCGACCTGAAACGCGGAGCCGGCCGCCGTACCGTTCAGGGCCATGACGAGCGGTTTCTTCAGGCCGCGCAGGACCGTGTAGTAGCGCTCCCACTCCTTGACCCATGCGACCGCGCGTTCGCCGTCGAAGTCATGCGCCTCCGACAGATCCTGCCCGGCCGAAAACGCACGGTCGCCCGCGCCCGTCATGACGATCGCGGCAACGCCATCATCCGCGTCGAAATCCGTGAGGGCGTCGATGATCATGTCGCGCATTGCGGTCGTCCACGCATTCAGGCGCTCGGGTCGGTTCAACGTGATGACGGCGACGCGCCCATGGTTTGAAACAAGGATGTCTTCGTTCATTTGTTATCTCATAGAGATAGTTGATAGTGTATTGCAATATACTTTTGCCAAAATACACATGCAAGGTGAAACTTTCTGGGGTTTACGCGAGGGGGCCGCGCCGTAGATCGGTGTGCGGAGGCGAAATCGATGAGGAGGTAAGGAGGAAGAAACTGCGGGGGTCGCCCAGGCCGAGGTGGCGTCGCTCTGTTTTTCAGGGAGCGAATCGATTCTGCCTGCGACGGGTACGACCGGCGGCCGCGCACCGGTTGCAATGCAGGTGGCTGCCTGAAAGACCGTAAAGCGCCCTGACTACGTGATCTCGTGCGCAAGCGCAGCGATCGACCATGCTAGGCTAAGCGTAGAAATGTCCCGCGTGGTATAAATTTCAGCGTCGGGAAAAGAAACATCGAAAGTTCAAGTTGCCTGAATATCCGCGTCCGCTCCGTCGTTTAGGTTAAACGCAGGCGATATAAGGTGGATCGATGATCGACGTTATCCAGCGTATTGTCCGGCAGCGGCGCCTGTGCGTCGCGTTATGCGGCTGCGCCGCAGTCGCCGGCTGCATGGTCGGTCCCGACTACCGTACTCCCCCCGCACCCGCTACCGACACCTACACCGCCTCGCCACTGCCCGACCAGACGGCCTCTTCTCCAGGGGCCGCCGGCTTGCCGCAGCGCTTTGTGCCGGGACAGGACATTCCCGCCGCCTGGTGGGCGCTCTTTCATTGCGAACCGCTCGACGCGTTGATCCGTCAGGCCCTCGTCAACAGTCCAAACATCACCGCGGCGCAAGCCGCATTGCGGCAGGCACGCGAAAACTTCTCGGCGCAAGCCGGCGGTACCCTCCTGCCTAGCGTCGACGCGCAACTTGGCGCCACGCGCGAAAAACTGAACGGCATCGCATTCGGTCAGCCCGGGGTGGTCGATGAGTTCAACCTCTACAACGCATCGGTGAACGTGTCGTACAAACTCGACGTGTTCGGCGGCTCGCGGCGCGAACTCGAAGCATTGCACGCGCAAATCGATTACCAGCGTTTCCAATTGCAGGCCGCCTATCTCGCCATGTCGGCCAACATCGTGACCGCGGCCGTCAAGGAAGCGTCACTGCGCGCGCAGATCGAGGCAACCGAGCGGATCGCCGCGGAAGAAGACGAGCAACTGGGCGTGCTCGGCAAGCAGTTCGAACTGGGGGGCGTGGGCCGCACCGCGGTGCTCGCGCAGCAAACCCTCCTCGCGCAGACCCGCGCCACGCTGCCGCCGCTGCAACAGCAACTCGACCAGACGCGTCACCAGCTCGCCGTGCTCGCCGGCAAATTGCCCAGCGACGCCACATTGCCTGAATTCAGACTCGACATGTTTTCGTTGCCCGAGGCGCTGCCTGTCAGCCTGCCGTCGGCACTGGTGCAGCAGCGGCCCGACATCCTCGCCGCCGACGCCGTGCTCCATCAGGCCAGCGCGCAAATCGGCGTGGCGACCGCGGCGATGTATCCGCAGATCACGCTGTCCGCCAGCTACGGCGCCGAGGCACTGACGCCGGCACAGGTGTTCAAGGCCGGCAGCACGATCTGGAGCCTGGGCGCCGGCCTGCTGCAACCGGTGTTCCACGGCGGGCAACTGAGCGCGCAGAAGCGCGCGGCCGAGGCGGCGTACGAGCAGGCCGACGCGCAATATCGTGAAACGGTGCTGCTGGCGTTCCAGAACGTCGCGGATTCGCTGCGCGCGCTCGATCACGACGCGACCGGCCTGAAAGCGCAGACGGACGCCTGGCGCTCCGCCAGCGACTCGCTGGAGCTCACGCGCGGGCAGTATCGCGTCGGCGGCGTGAGCTATCTGTCGCTTCTCGATGCACAACGCCAGTACCAGCAAACGGTGGTAAGCCTCGCGCAGGCACAGGCCTCCCGCTACGCCGACACCGCGGCCCTCTTCCAGGCGCTCGGTGGCGGCTGGTGGAACGCCCCTGCGCCGGCCACCGCCGCAACGACGCATTGACTGATGCATTGACCTAACCAGACACAACGCTCGCCGTACCGCTCTTTGCAACACGCGCTGTCAGACACGAAGGCATGCAAAGTCCGGCGCTTCGCCCAATGCCGTGCAAGGACATCACGATGACCGAAAGAAAACCGATGACGAAGCGGATGGTGATCATGCTGATCTGTGTCGGCCTGCTGCTGGCCGCACTCGCCGGCTTCAACCAGTTTCGCACGTACATGTTCGCCAGGTTCATGGCGGGCAACGCGGCGCCGCCCGCCACCGTCTCGGCGGTCGTTGCCAGCTATCAGTCGTGGCAACCGCAGCTGGCGGCGGTCGGCAGCCTGCGCGCCGTGCGCGGCGTCGACGTCACCACCGAAGTCGCGGGCCTCGTGCGCGAGGTGGCGTTCAGTTCGGGGCAGGAAGCGAAAGCCGGGCAAGTGCTTGTCAAGCTCAATGCCGACACCGATGTGGCGCTGCTCCAGTCGCTCCAGGCCGCAGCGGAACTCGCGCAAACGGTCTACCAGCGCGACAAGGCGCAGTACGACATCAAGGCGATCGCCAAGGCGCAACTCGACGCCGACGCAGCGGACCTAAAAGGCAAGAAGGCGCAAGTCGTGGGACAGGCCGCGCTCGTGGAAAAGAAAACCATCCGCGCTCCGTTTGCGGGGCGCCTCGGCATCACCACGATCAATCCGGGCCAATACATCAATCCAGGCGATGCGATCGTCACGCTGCAGGCGATCGATCCGATCTACGCCGATTTCTACCTGCCGCAACAGCAGCTCGGCCAGCTCGCGATCGGCCAGACCATCGTGGTCGACACCAGTGCGTACAGCGGGCAAACGTTCGTGGGCAAGATCCAGTCGCTTAGCCCGAAAGTCGACAGCACCACACGCAACGTGCAGATCGAAGCGAGCGTGGACAATCACGAGCGCAAGCTGCTGCCGGGCATGTATGCGAACGTGAAGATCGACGCAGGCGCCGGACAGCGCTACCTGACGCTGCCGCAAACGGCCATCACCTACAACCCTTATGGCGCGACCGTGTTCGTCGTCAAGCCGGGCACACAACCCAACGCGCAGGGAGGCAAGACGCTGCCCATCGCCCAGCAGGTATTCGTCACGCCAGGGCCGACGCGCGGCGATCAGGTTGCGATCCTCAAAGGTGTCGACGCCGGCACGCAGGTCGTGACGAGCGGGCAACTCAAGCTCAAGAACGGCACGCCGCTCGTCATCAACAACAGCGTGCAGCCGTCGGACAGTCCAAACCCGACGCCGCAGGAACAATAGAGAGACCGCGCGATGACATTCACCGATCTCTTTATCCGGCGGCCCGTGCTTGCATCGGTCGTCAGCCTGCTGATTCTCGTGCTCGGACTGCGCTCGCTAGCCACCCTGAAAGTCAGCCAGTATCCGCAAACCGAAAACGCCGTCGTGACGATCAGCACGGCCTACTATGGGGCGAACGCCGACACCATCGCCGGCTTCATCACGCAGCCGCTCGAGGCGGCGATCGCCCAGGCGCAAGGCATCGACTATATGTCTTCGACGAGCAGCACCGGTGTGTCGACAATTACCGCGACACTGCGCCTGAACTATGACGCGAACCGCGCGCTGACCGAGATCAACACGCAGATCGGCTCGGTGCGCAACCAGTTGCCGCCGCAGGCGCAGCAGCCGGTGCTGACGGTACAGACCGGGCAGACCACCGACGCGATGTACATGGGTTTCTACAGCGACGTGCTGCCAAGCAACAACGTCACGGATTATCTGCTGCGCGTCATCAAGCCCAAGCTCGATTCGATCGAAGGCGTGCAGACGGCTGAAATCCTCGGCGGGCGGCAGTTCGCGTTACGCGCGTGGCTCGATTCCACACGGCTCGCTGCACACGGCGTAACGGCAAGCGACGTCTTCACGGCGCTCGGCAACAACAACTATCTCGCGACACTCGGCACGACGAAGGGGCAAATGGTCAGCGTCGACCTGAACGCGGGCACGGACCTGCATACCGTCGACGACTTCAAGCAACTCGTCATCAAGCAGAAAAACGGCGCGATCGTGCGCCTCGAAGACGTCGCGAACGTCGTGCTCGGTGCCGACAGCTACGACTTCAACGTCGCGTTCAGCGGCAAGCGTTCGGTGTTCATCGGCATCAAGGTGGCGCCGGACGCCAACATCCTCGATGTCGCCAAACGCGTGAAGGCCGTCTTTCCCGGGTTGCAGAAGCAGTTTCCGACCGGCATGACGGGGGAGATCGTTTATGACGCGACCGATTTCGTCAACACGGCGATCGTCGAAGTGATCAAGACGCTGGTCGAGGCGCTGCTGATCGTCACGGCGGTGATTTTCCTGTTCCTCGGCAGCTTCCGCGCGGTCATCGTGCCCCTGATCGCGATGCCGTTGTCGCTCATCGGCACGTTCTTCGTGATGCAGTTGCTCGGCTATTCAATCAATCTGCTGACACTGCTCGCGCTCGTGCTCGCGATCGGGCTCGTCGTGGACGACGCGATCATCGTCGTCGAAAACGTCGATCGCCACATGAAGGAGGAAGGCAAGGCGCCTTTCGATGCCGCGCTGATCGCATCGCGCGAACTCGGCGGACCGATCCTCGCGATGACCGTCGTGCTGATCGCCGTGTATGTGCCGATCGGTTTTCAGGGCGGCCTGACGGGCGCCCTCTTCACCGAGTTCGCCTTCTCGCTCGCCGGCGCGGTGACGGTGTCCGGTGTGATCGCACTGACCTTGTCGCCGATGATGTGCTCGCGCTTCTTCCGTGCGGACCAGGAGTCCGGGCGCTTCGCGCGTTTCGTCGACCGCCAGTTCGAACGCGTCCATCGTGGCTATAGCCGCCTGTTGCACTCGACGCTCGACACCTGGCCCGTGTTCACCATAATGGGCGCGCTGCTGCTCTGCGGCACCGTCTACCTGTTCATGACGTCGAAAGCGGAGCTCGCGCCGCAGGAGGATCAGGGGATCGTCCTGTCGCAGATCCAGGGGCCGCCGAACGCGACCATCCAGCAGATGCAGATGTACGCGGACCAGGTGTTCGATATTTCCAAAGCGCTGCCTGAATACGCGCAGATGTTCCAGCTCACGGGCGCGCCGACACTCAACCAGGGGATCGGCGGCGTGCTGTTCAAGACATGGGACAAGCGCAGCAAGGGCGCGACCGCCTTGCAGCAGGAACTGCAGCAGAAATGGAATCAGATTTCAGGGGCGCGCGTCGCGGCGTTCCAGTTTCCGCCACTGCCGGGCTCGCAAGGCTTGCCGGTGCAATTCGTCATCAGCACGACCGAGCCATTCGAGAACCTCAACGAAGTTTCACAGGCAGTCCTGCAAAAAGCCCGTGAGAGTGGGATGTTTTTCTTCGTCGACAGCGATCTCAAGATCGACAAGCCGGAAGCCACGCTCGTCGTCGACCGCGACAAGGTCGCCTCCCTCGGGCTCTCGCAGAGCGACGTCGGGCAAGCGCTCGGGTCGGCGCTCGGGGGCGGCTATGTCAACTACTTCTCGATCGCCGGGCGCTCATACAAGGTGATTCCGCAGGTCTTGCAGACCGATCGGCTGAATCCTTCGCAGGTGCTCGATTACTACCTGCGCACGCCGGACGGCAGCGTCATGCCGGCTTCGACGATTGCGCATCTCGAACACAACGTCGTGCCGGAATCGATCAACCACTTCCAGCAACTCAACTCGGCGACGATCTCAGGCGTGATCGTGCCGGGCGTGTCGCAAGGCGAGGTGCTCGATTTTCTGCGCAAGGCGACCACCCAGGTCGCACCAGCAGGCTATGCGGCAGACTACTCGGGCCAGTCGCGGCAGTTCGTGCAGGAATCGGGCGGCTTCGTCATCACGCTGCTGCTCGCCACGATCATCGTGTTCCTTGCGCTTGCGGCGCAATTCGAAAGTTTCCGTGACCCGATCGTGATCCTGGTTTCGGTACCGATGGCGCTCTTCGGCGCGCTCATCTTCATCAACATCGGCTTGACGACGCTGAACATCTACACGCAGGTCGGGCTCGTCACGCTGATGGGGCTCGTCAGCAAGCACGGCATCCTGATCGTCCAGTTCGCCAACGAGCTGCAACACGCCGGCAAGTCGAAGCGCGAAGCCCTGGAAGAAGCGGCGGCCGTGCGGCTACGCCCGATTCTGATGACCACCGCGGCGATGGTGCTGGGCGTCGTGCCACTCGTGTTTGCCTCGGGAGCAGGCGCCGCGGGCCGCAATGCGATGGGGCTCGTGATCTTCACGGGGCTGTCGATCGGCACCCTTTTCACTTTGTTCGTGGTGCCCGCGATGTATATGTTCCTCGCCGCCGATCATCATCGGGACGCTGGCGCGCAGAAGGTGGGTTAGCGTTTAATCCACCTTCTACGCGCCCTTTTGGGGGGCATCCAGGCGACGCGGCTCGATCAGGCCACATTTATTCGCAGCGGTGCAACGCCCTCTGAGCCAACGAATTATTTATAATCAATGGCTTAGCCACTTAGCGCAAGGCAGATTTCACTCGCGGCGACCTAGGGGCAGAAGCGGGCAAAGTTGGCGAAACAGAAGGCTTACGCTATCGTCACGCCTTTGCACCGCATCGCGCCGGCTGAAACGCTCGAACGCTACGCGCCCTTCTTCGAACGCATCTTTCAAGGTCCATGAGCAAAGCCCTGCCACCGCCTTCTGCCGTTCCTGTCAGCGCCGAACCGGCCGCGGACAAACCGGGCGACTCGTATGTGCAGTCGTTCGCGCGAGGCCTCTCGGTGATTCGCGCGTTCAATGCCACCCGCCCCGAACAGACGCTCACTGACGTCGCCGCCGCCACCGGCCTGACACGCGCCGGCGCACGCCGCATTCTGCTGACCCTGCAGACGCTCGGCTACGTGGAGGCCGAAGGCCGCCTGTTCCGCCTCACGCCGAAGATTCTCGACCTGGGTTTCGCCTATCTGACCTCGATGCCGTTCTGGAATCTTGCCGAACCGGTGATGGAAAATCTGTCGTCGCAGGTTCACGAGAGTTGCTCGGCGGCCGTGCTCGACCGCACCGAGATCGTCTACGTGCTGCGCGTGCCGACGCACAAGATCATGACCATCAACCTGTCGATCGGCAGCCGCTTGCCGGCGTATTGCACGTCGATGGGCCGTGTGCTGTTGTCCGCGCTCGACGACGAAGCGCTCGAAGCGACCCTGAGCTCGACGCCGCTCTATGCGCATACGCCGCGCACGGTGACCGACAAGGAAGAGCTGAAAAAGCTGATCGCGCAGGTGCGCCGCCAGGGATGGGCGATCGTTGACCAGGAACTGGAAGGCGGTCTGATTTCGCTGTCCGCGCCGATTCGCAACCGCCAGGGGCGCGTGATCGCGGCGATGAATATCAGCGGCAATGCTCAGCGCAATTCGGCCAAGCAGATGGTGAAGGCGTTTCTGGAGCCGCTGCAGCAGGCCGCGCAGACGGTCTCGGAGATGGTGGCACGGCGCGGTTGAGCGCAGGCAGGTGCATCCGATCAAGGCGCGCGTTTCTCGCACGCGCGCCCTTCAGCCTTCAGCCATCAACCGTCCAATGCAAGACCCCGCCACGGCGGCGACGCTATGGGTCAATCGATCGGCTTATCCGCCGTCTCCTTCAACAGCGACACCGCGACCAACGACACCACCACGCACGCCGCCACGTAACCGGCCGGCGCCAGCTTGCTGCCGGTCAGTTTGATCAGCCACGTCGCGACCAGCTGCGCGGTGCCGCCGAATACGCACACACTCAGCGCGTAGGCGATCGAAATACCGGTAGCGCGCACACGCCGCGGAAACGACTCGCACATCAAGGCGAATTCCGACGCCGATCCCATCGAGTAGAACAGCAGCATCAGCGCGGTCAGCGACATGATGACGGGCAACTGCGGAAAGCGGTTGATCAGCATGAAGGCCGGAAACAGCAGCAACACCAGTACGCCACGCCCGAACAGAATCGGCCGCTTGCGGCTGCCGATACGATCGGACAGCATGCCGAACAACGGACACGTGACGAGCATGACGAAGCCCGACGCGACGCCGACCAGCATCGACAGCGACATCGGCAGACCGAGCGTGTGGATCGCATAGGTCGGCATGTAGAAGGTCAGGATATAGGTCGAGACCGTGCCGCCCATCACCGTGAGCGTAATCAGCAACAGCGGGCGCAGATGTTCTGTGAAGAGTTCGTGCAGCACGCCGCGTTCGATCGCGTGGCTGTGTGCGCCGGGCGGGTCGTCCGCGAGACGGCGGCGCAGATACATGCCGACCGGTGCGATCAGCACGCCGATCAGAAACGGAATGCGCCAGCCCCAGCTTTCCAGCGACTCCTTAGGCAAAGCGGCCGAGAGCGCCGCCGCAAGGCCCGAACCCATCAGCGCCGCGCCGCCTTGTGTCGCCAGTTGCCAACTGGCGCGAAAACCACGCCGCGTGCCGCCGCCCTGTTCCAGCAAGGTCGAGGTGGCCGCACCGAACTCGCCGCCCTGAGAGAAGCCTTGCACGAGACGCGCCAGTACGACCAGCAGCGGCGCCGCGAGACCGATCTGCGCATACGTCGGGGCAATCGCGATCAGGCCTGTGCTCACCGCCATCAACATGATGGTCAGGTTGAGCGCTGCCTTGCGGCCCTTGCGGTCGGCATACACGCCGAGCATCACGCTGCCGAGCGGCCGGGTGATGAAACCCGCCGCGAAAGTCGCCACGGATAACAGGAGCGAGGTCGTCGGATCCGCCGACGGGAAAAACAGCTTGCCGATGATCACGGCAAAAAAACCGTACACGGTGAAGTCGAAAAACTCGAGCCAATTGCCGATCACCGCCGCGGCGATTGCGCCGCGGCTGCTGGTTCGGGGGGTGTCGACGGCGCGGCTCGCATCCGTTGTGGCGTTCATCGCAGGTCTTCCTCGTCGTTATGATTGTGTGGCAGGCATTGCGAACTCAATGCCTGCTCATCGGCAGTTCATTGGCGCCAGAGGCACCTAATTAGCGCCTCGATCTCCTCATCAGCACCTGAGGCTCCTTCATCAGCACCTCAGGCGCCTAATTAGCACCTCAGGCTCTTCATCGCCCCAGATACCGCTCCACCAGCCGCGTCCAGAATGCCGCACCGACCGGCAAATTGCGGTCGTTGAAGTCGTAATGCGGGTTGTGCACCATGCAGCCGTCTTCGCCCGCCCCGTTGCCGATCCGCAGGAACGTGCCAGGCCGTTTCTGCAGCATGAAGGCGAAATCTTCGCTACCCATCAGGATGTCGGTCTGTTCGACCACTTTGTCGTCGCCGACCAGCTCACGCGCCACCTGCACCGCGAAATCCGTTTCGGCATCCGAATTGATCACCACCGGATAGCCTTCGATATACTCCACCACCGCCTTGCCGCCATAGCTCGCGGCCTGGCTTTCGGCGAGTTCGGTAATGCGTTTTTTCAGCAGCGCGCGCACTTCGGGGCTGAACGAACGCACGCTCAACTCCAGCTTCGCGCTACTTGAAATCACGTTATTCGCGGTGCCCGCATGCATCGAGCCGACCGTCACCACCGCCGGCTGCGACGGGTCCACGTTACGCGCGACGATCGTCTGCAACGCCATCACGATGCTCGCCGCCACCACCACCGGATCGACCGTCAGATGCGGACGCGCCGCATGCCCGCCGACGCCTTCGATCGTGATGATCGCCTTGTCGCCCGCCGACATGAACGGGCCCTTGCGGAACAGCATCACCCCCGGTTCCGCGCCCGGATGGTTGTGCAGACCGAACACGGCGTCGCACGGGAAGCGCTCGAACAGGCCGTCGTTGATCATCTTCATCGCGCCGCTGTCGATGCCGCTTTCTTCGGCCGGCTGGAAGTACAGATGCACGGTGCCCGAGAAATTACGCGTGGCGGCCAGGTGCTGCGCGGCGCCAAGCAGCATCGTCGTGTGGCCGTCGTGGCCGCATGCGTGCATCTTGCCGTGCGTGCCGCTCGCATACGGCAGGCCGGTTTGTTCGATGATCGGCAGCGCGTCCATGTCGGCGCGAATGCCGATGCTGCGCGTGCCGCCGCCCACCTTCAGCGTGCCCACCACGCCGGTTTGACCGACCCCGCGCGTGACCTGCCAGCCCCATTGTTCGAGCTTCTCGGCCACCAGTGCGCCGGTTTGCACTTCCTCGTAGGCGAGCTCCGGATGGTGATGGATGTGATGGCGGATCTCGCGCAGGCTCTCGGTTGCAGGCGCCAGGTCGGACACTTCGGTAAAACGCGCGGCTTCGCTCATCTATCGCTCCATGGGATTCACGCCGCATTACGCGGCAAACAGGCATGCACTATAGCCACGCCGTTTTGTTCGAATAAGATGCTGTTTTTTTCACCCCGATTAACAAGCTTTATATACGGGATTACCCTCATGAAGCTACAACAACTGCAAGCGTTCGTCGCCGCCGCCCATCGCCGCAGTCTGCGCGCCGCCGCGCGCGAGCTTGGCGTGACGCAACCGGCCGTCACGCATTCGATTCGCGAGCTGGAGAGCGCACTGAATGCCGAGTTGATGGTGCGCAGCGTGCGTGGCATCGAGTTGACGGCGTGCGGCCTTGCGCTGTTGCCGCGCGCCGAACAGTTGCTGGGCGATATGCGTCGCACTGTCGAAGCGGTCGAGCAGGTGAAGGGGGAACTGGCCGGCAAGGTAAGCGTCGGCACGATGTCGTCGATCGCGTTGACTGCCCTGCCGCATGCGGTTTCGAAGTTTCGCCGCGCGATGCCGCTAGTGAATCTGCATCTGGAAGAAGTCACGATTCCGGATGCCGTCGCGCGCTTGCGTAACGGCGCGCTCGATATCGCGGCGATCCATCACGTGCAGGCGCTCGACAGCGATCTGGTGCAGGCGCCGCTCTACTCGACGCAGTTCGTCGTGGCGATGCGCGCCGGGCATCCGCTCGCGAACGTCACCCGTCTGCACGAATTGCTCGACGCGGAGTGGATCGTGACAGTGGGCGCCGATCACTTTCCGCATAGCGTGATGATGGCGATGTTCAACGCACACGGGTTGCCGGTGCCGAAGCGGCTGGTGCGGGCGCCGTCGTCGTTCGCGGTGACGCTCGGGCTGGTATCGCAAACGGATGTGATCGGCTGCTTCACGCGACCCCTCGCGCAGATGGTCGCGCCGCTCGGGGTACGCATCGCGCAGATCGAAGAGGCGTTGCCAAATTACGATCTCAGCATCATCTCGCGGCGCGATTTGCTGCCGACGCCAGCCGTGCTGCAGTTTGTGTCGTGTTTGCAGGAAGCGACCCGGGAGCGAATGGCGGTGACTGGCTAGTCGAGCCTATCGACTGTCGGAAACGTCGGCTTCCGCCTGCAAAAAAGCGATCAGAGCGTGCCCCGCATCTTCCAGCGCGCCGGAGTTATCGATCGTCGTACACCGAAGCCCTTCGGGCAATGAAAACGGTGCCCGCCGTGCAAGCCTGGCCGCAACCTGTTCTGCCGACTCACGCGCCCGCGCGCCGAGCCGTGCTTCGAGAATATGCGGCGCGGCGTCCACATGCACGACTTCCGTGCGCGGATAACGCGCCAACGTATGCTGCAAATGCTGACGCGACCCGTTGACGACGACCGTGCAACCGCGCGCAAGCCATGCATCGATCTCAATACCGATGCCGTAACGCAGTGAATGGCTCGACCATTCGAGCGCGAACAGACCGAGCACCGAACGCGCCGCGAATTCTTCGACGCTCAACGCAACGTGCTCTTCACCGTTGCCGCTCGGCCGCGTGATATAGCGGTGCGCAAACAGAATCGGCTCGCCCATCAGGCGCCTGCGCGCAAAACTCAGCAATGAATCCTTGCCCGCGCCGGACGGCCCCATTACATAGATCAGACGACCTGCCATTGTTATTTCACCTCGCGGGTCTGAAACGGCACGCGCTGCCACAGGACGAACGGTTCACCGGGGGCAGGCTCGACAAAGAGCGCCGCGTGATCGATAGCGAGTGGCCCGAGCGCGGGCGTTTGCGCCTGCCACCACGCAACCAGCGTTGCGCGCTCGTCGGCATTGGCGAGAGAACCGGATAGCGTCATGTGAAAACGGAATTCGTCGAAGACGTACGGATAACCCCATTCGATCAGCAGTGCACGTTGCCGTTCAGTCAACGGCGCGGCGAGACGGCGCGCGAGAGCGGCCGCCGACAGTCTGGCGCGCAGCGCATCGAGCGAGCGCAAGGCACTTGCGGCAACGGCGCCAATGTTCGCTTCACCGTTCTGATCCGCCGGACGCAGTGCGACGAAATCGCCGAGCGTTGCGGCTTCGACCGGCAACGCGAATGGGCTTTGCGTCTGTGCCCATTGACGCGTTGTTTCCAGCACGTCCTGTTGGGTCACGCCTTCAGCGAGACGAAACGGCGCGACCAGCGTGCCGTGCCAACCATAGCGACGCGGTGCTTCGGCGAGATCCGCCAGTGGCCGCGTCAAGCCTTCCGGTTGCGGCGATACACATCGCTCGCCGCTTTCCGCGTCACGCCCCAACCACGCCGAACCGGCGCGCCACCATGCCGACTCGTGCGACGGCGCGTAATACACCGCGAAACGTGCGTGGGTACTCCATTCGACCTGATCGCCTGCGTTCCCCGCCACGGCGCTCATATTTCGTGCTCCACCAGCAACTGCACGCGGTCCGCCGCAAAATGCGTGAAACCGTATTTAATCGGCGTGCCTTCCAGATCGACGTCGACATTTTCGACCCACAACACCGGCTGCTGCCGGTTGATATTCAAACGCCGCGCCACTTCCGGCTCTGGCAACACGCTGCCGATACGGCTCCACTTACGCAGATAGTCGGTTACGCCCAATTCGGCCATTGCCTTGGTAACGCCTCCCGTACGCTCCAGCACTTCCGGCAAGTCCGGAAAACGCGCCGCCGGATACCAGTTGCGCGCGAATGTGAGCGGCACGCCGTCCGATTCGTGCAGCGTCTCGATCCGGTAAACCGAAGCACCCGCCCGCAGGCTGAGCGCCTTCGCCACATTCGGCTCGGCCTTCACGCGCGCGGACGACAGCATCGTGCCCGCCGCCGCGTGATGCTGCTGCCGCAAGTTTTCTGTAAACCGCGTGCGCCGGCCGATCGTATAGTCGATCGCGCCGGGCTGCACGAACGTGCCACGCCCCTGCTCGACGCTCACGAGGCCCAATGCGGCAAGACCGAGCATGGCGCGGCGCACGGTATGCCGGTTCACGTCGAAGCGTTTGGCCAGTTCGCCCTCGCTCGGCAAACGGCCGTCTTCGCCGAAGCCGCTCGCTGCAATTTCCGCTGCCAGAATCTGTTCGATCTGCCGCCAGACGGCAACGCCCGCGCCGCGTTCGAGCAGCGTGCCCGGCGTCGCGTTGTCGTTCGATGTCATGGTGCTGTCATTCCCTTGGGTTCAAATATTCGCTATGCCATGCATTGTAGTGCGCAAGCCGTGATGGAAATGTGAAACGGTGACCATGCACGACAACGCTCCGCAAGCATACCCTTAAACGTCTAGACGTTTAGATGAATAGATGCTTAAATGTTCACTCGCTGGATCAACAGGAATTTCGATGAGTGCCACTTCCGCCTCGCCTTCCTCCGCCACGCGGCGCGCATGGATGGCCGTGCTGGCCCGCACCCCGCGCGCCGATCTCGAAGCCGCGCTGGAACGCGCGCTACAAGGCGTTCCACCCCCTGCTTACGACTGGCTGCGGCCACCCGAAATCGGCCTCGCGATGGTGCGCGGCCGCGTCGGCGGCAGCGGCGACCCGTTCAATCTCGGCGAAGCCACCGTCACGCGCGCCACGTTGCGTTTGCGCGTCACGGGTGAGACAGCCGCAGCCGTCGGCGTAGCGTGCCATCTGGGCCGTGACCGCCGCCGCGCCGAACTGGCAGCGCTTGCCGATGCGTTGCTGCAAATGCCGGAGCATCACACCGCCTTGCACCAGCACCTGATCGCGCCGTTTGCCGAACAGCAAGCCGCGCAACGCGCCGAACGCAGACAGGACGCCGCAGCCACACGCGTCGAATTCTTCACGATGGTCAGAGGCGACTGATGGAAAACTCGCAGATAGCATTGTCTACCTTGACGCCCGGTTTCGCGGACCCGGTCCACGACACCCAGGCGGTATTCCGCACGCTGCTCGACGCGCTGTCGCGTCCGGGCACGGTGGGCGTCGTCGAAGAAGGCTTGCCGGAGGTGCGGGCCACTCGTGCCGCGCTCGCCGCCTTCGCCGCGCTGCTGACCCTGTGCGACTACGCCACGCCCGTATGGCTCGCGCAACCCGATACGGCGCTGGGTTCGGCGCTGCGCTTTCATACCGGCGCGCCGCTCGTCGACGAACCAGAGCTTGCGGCCTTCGCCTATATCCACGACGCAAGCGCAATGCCGGCGCTGGAAAGTTTTGCACTCGGCGAAGCGGAATCACCTGAGCACTCGGTGACCTTGCTGATCCGCGTCGAAGCGTTGACAGGTGGCGCACCGATCGTGCTCAGCGGCCCCGGCATTCAGCACACCACGACGATCGCGCCGATCGGCCTGCCCGAGCACTTCTGGCGCGAACGCGCCGCCCTCGCACCGCTCTTTCCGTGCGGTATCGATTGTTATCTCGTCTGCGGCAGCACGTTGATCGGCCTGCCGCGCACAACTCAAGCGAAGGTGAACTGATGTACGTTGCCGTCAAGGGTGGAGAACGCGCGATCGAAGCGTCGTGGCGTCTGCTCGACAAGTCGCGCCGCGGCGATACGCGACTGGCCGAACTCAGCGTCGCGCAGATTCGCGAGCAATTGCGCCTCGCCGTCGCGCGAGTGATGACCGAAGGTTCGGTCTACGACGAAGAACTCGCCGCGCTCGCGATCAAGCAGGCCGCGGGCGATCTGGTCGAAGCGATCTTTCTGCTGCGTGCGTATCGCACCACGTTGCCGCGTTTCGGTTATACGCAGGCGATCGACACGGAAGCCATGCAAGTAGAGCGCCGTATTTCGGCAACGTTCAAGGACGTGCCCGGCGGGCAATTGCTCGGCGCGACTTACGATTACACGCAACGTCTGCTGGATTTCGCGCTGCTTGCCGAAGGCGATGCCGGAACCGATGCGGCCGCAACCCCCGCTTCCATTCAAGCCGCTCAGTGCGCAGCTGAAGCCATGCCGCGCGTGGTCACGCTGCTCGACAAGGAAGGCCTGATCGAACAGGAACGCCCCACGCCGGACGCGCCGGAACCTGGTGACCTCTCGCGCGAGCCGCTTGCGTTTCCCGCGAGCCGCGCCACGCGTTTGCAGAATCTCGCGCGCGGCGACGAAGGCTTCCTGCTGGCCATGGGCTACGCCACCCAACGGGGCTACGCGCACACGCATCCGTTTGCCGGCGAGATCCGCTTCGGCACGATCGCCGTCGAAATGGAACTCGACGAACTGGGTGAAGCCGTTGAAATCGGCGACATCGATGTCACCGAATGCCAGATGATCAACCAGTTCGCCGGCAGCGGCGACGTGCCGCCTACTTTCACGCAAGGCTATGGTCTCGCGTTCGGACACTCGGAACGCAAAGCGATGGCCATGGCACTGGTGGATCGCGCGTTGCGCGCCGAGGAACTCGGCGAAACGCTAGCCTCGCCGACGCAGGACATCGAATTCATGCTCTCGCATAGCGATAACGTCGAAGCCTCCGGCTTCGTTCAGCATCTGAAGTTGCCTCACTACGTCGACTTTCAGTCCGAACTCGAACTCGTGCGGCGACTGCGGGCGCAACACAGCGCAGAGGGCCAGGATCTGCGCAAGGATCACGATCAGCAGGAGCAAGCCGCATGAACGCGCCGGCCACATCTCTCACCACCGCGCCGTACGACAGCGCCGCGGACGGTTACAACTTCGCCTACCTCGACGAACAGACCAAGCGCATGCTGCGCCGCGCGTTGCTCAAGGCGGTCGCCGTGCCGGGCTATCAGGTGCCGTTCGGCTCGCGGGAAATGCCCCTGCCGTACGGCTGGGGCACGGGCGGCATTCAGGTGACCGCGGCGATCATCGGCAGGAACGATACGCTGAAGGTCATCGATCAGGGTTCCGACGAAACCACCAATGCGGTCAACATCCGCCGCTTCTTTGCGCGCACCACGGGCGTGGCGACCACGCGCCGCACGACCGAAGCGACGATCATCCAGACACGTCACCGGATTCCGGAAGCGCCGCTCACAGACAAGCAGATTCTGGTCTATCAGGTGCCGATGCCCGAACCGTTATTCCGTCTGGAGCCGCGCGTCGCCGAATGCAGGAAGCTGCACGCGCTGGCTGATTACGGCTTGATCAGCGTGAAGCTGTACGAGGACATCGTCCATCACGGCAGCATCGCCACCACGTACGACTACCCGGTGATCGTCAACAACCGCTATCTGAGTTCGCCGTCGCCGATTCCGAAGTTCGACAACCCGAAGATGCACATGAACCCCGCGCTGCAATTGTTCGGCGCCGGCCGCGAACGGCGCATTCACGCTATTCCGCCGTACACGCCCGTGCGCAGTCTCGACTTCGACGATCATCCGTTCGAAGTGCAAAAGTGGCAGCACGCCTGCGCGCTGTGCGGATCGACGGAAAGCTTCCTCGACGAAATGATCGTCGACGACGCCGGCAAGCGCATGTTCGTCTGCTCGGATAGCGACTACTGCCACGAACGCCGCGGCGATCAGGACCTCGAACTGCCGGCATACGAAGCGCGCAAAGGAGAAACCGCATGACGCCGCTGTTGAGCGCCCGTTCGCTCACCAAACAATTTGGCGGCCGCAACGGCTGCAGGAACGTCAGCTTCGATCTGTATCCGGGCGAAGTGCTGTGCATCGTCGGCGAATCCGGCTCGGGCAAGACCACGCTGCTCAATGCACTCGCCCTGAAAACCGAAAGCGATAGCGGCTCGCTCCACTACACGGCCACGCATGGCGAAAAGCTCGATCTGCTCGCCTTGTCCGAACCGCGCCGGCGACTGTTGATGCGCACCGAGTGGGGCTTCGTGCAGCAGAATCCGCGCGACGGCCTGCGCAGTGGCGTCTCCGCCGGCGCGAATATCGGCGAGCCTTTGATGGCCGTCGGCGCCCGCCATTATGGCGACATCCGCCACACCGCAACGCAGTGGATGGAGCGCGTCGAACTCGATGCCACCCGCATCGACGAATTTCCCGCGGCGTTTTCCGGTGGCATGCAGCAGCGTTTGCAGATCGCGCGTAATCTCGTCACCGGCCCGCGCCTTGTTTTCATGGACGAGCCGACCGCCGGTCTCGACGTCTCGGTGCAGGCGCGTCTGCTCGATTTGCTGCGCACGTTGACGTCCACGCTGCATCTGTCGGTGCTGATCGTGACGCACGATATCGGCGTGGCGCGACTGCTCGCGCATCGGTTGATGGTCATGCAAGGCGGCGAAGTGGTCGAGTCGGGCCTGACGGACCAGGTGCTCGACGATCCGCAGCATCCGTACACGCAAACGCTGGTTTCCTCGGTTCTGCCGGTTTGAGGCTCACAATGCGATCCATTGAAACAAGCAAGGAATCCCACGCCACCGAACGTGCGTTCATCGAGAACAATGCACTGATGCTGCGCGCGGTCGGCATTGGCAAGACCTTCACGCTGCACGGCCAGGGCGGCGTGCAGATCGAAGCGCTCGCGGGCGTGTCGCTCGATGTCGAGCGCGGCGAGTGCGTCGTGCTGATCGGACCCTCAGGCGCGGGCAAGAGTACGCTGCTGCGCTGTCTGTACGGCAACTACCTGGCCAGCGCGGGCTCGATTGCCATTCGCGATGCGGCGGCGGATGACGGGGCGCCGGTGTCGATCACCGGCGCCGAGCCGCACGACGTGTTGCGCCTGCGCCGCGGCGTGGTCGGCTACGTCAGCCAGTTTCTGCGCGTGATTCCACGCGTGCCGACGCTGACGCTCGTCGCCGAACCGCTGCTGTCGCGCGGCGTGGCCGAAGACGAAGCCCGTGCACGTGCTGCTGCCCTACTGGCGAGATTGAACGTGCCCGAGCGACTGTGGTCGCTCGCGCCCGCTACCTTCTCCGGCGGCGAACAGCAGCGCGTGAACATCGCCCGCGGCCTGATTGCCGGGCATCCGCTGCTTCTGCTCGACGAGCCCACGGCCTCGCTCGACGCCGAGAACCGCGACGTGGTCGCCGATCTGATCGTCGAAGCGCGCGAGCGTGGCGCGGCGATCGTCGGCATCTTTCACGACGAAGATACCCGCAACAAGGTGGCCACACGCCGTCTTGAACTCCAGCCGCCGTTACGTCCGCAGTTGCGTCCGCAGTTGCGTCACTAACTGACACGAAACGGCACTAAACTGAACCACTTAGCTGAAACATTGAGTCAAGCACTGGGTCGAAACACTGCGTGCAAGATTCAGGACAGACTACGGAGCAAGTCGATGTTGATCAGGAACGCTCGCATCGTGACGCGAGACGAAGTATTTACCGGCATGCTACGCATCGAAGACGGCGTGATTCGCGACGTCGAGCGTGGCACAACCTCGGCGCGCGAAGCGGAAGATTGGGACGGCGACTATCTGTTGCCGGGTCTGATCGAACTGCACACAGACAACCTCGAGAAGCATCTGGCGCCGCGTCCGGGCGTGCAGTGGAATACCGATGCCGCCTTCGTGATCCACGACGCGCAAGTGGCGGCGGCCGGCATCACCACGGTGTTCGATTCCCTCGCAATCGGTTCGCGCTCGAACGTCGGGCTGCGCGGCCGCGATCTGCAAACGCAATGCGCCGAATCCCTCACGCGCTTCTCCGAGCGCAAGCTGCTGCGCTCCGAACACTTTCTGCATCTGCGCTGCGAAATCGCCACCGCCGATGTCGTGGAGGTGTTCGATTCGTTGTGCGCGCATCCGTTGCTACGACTGGCCTCGGTGATGGATCACACGCCCGGCCAACGTCAATGGCACGATCGCGAACAATGGCGCCGCTTCCAGGAGCGCAACGGCAAGCTGACCGACGAACATGTTGCGACCGCGCTGGCCGAACTATCCGTCGAACAGGAACGTTACGCCGACGCGCACCGCCGCGAGATCGTCGCGCGCTGCAAGCGGCTCGGCATTCCGGTGGCAAGCCATGACGACACGCTGATCGAGCACGTCGAACAGGCCAAGGCCGAAGGCATCGTGCTGGCCGAATTTCCGACCACCCGCATCGCCGCCGAGGCGGCACGCGAGCACGGCATTTCGACCATCATGGGGGCGCCGAATATCGTGCGTGGCGGCTCGCACTCGGGCAACGTCTCGGCCCTCGAACTGGCGAAGGCGGACTTGCTCGATATCCTGTCCTCGGATTACGTGCCGTCCAGTTTGATGACGGCCGTGTTCGACCTGGTGAGCAAGGCCGGCTGGACCCTGCCGCGCGCCATGGCGACGGTTTCCGCCGAGCCGGCCCGCACGGCGGGCCTGCATGACCGCGGGGCGATCGAAGCGGGTTTGCGCGCGGACTTCGTGCGCGTCACGATGCTCGACACGCTGCCGGTGCCGCGCGCGACGTATCGCGCCGGAGCACGGATCGTCTGACGATGTTGTTAGGCCTCGCTGGTGACGGGCAGCAGCGGTTCGACCGCGGCCCAGCGCGTCCAGCGGGGTGTCTGGTCAGGCGCTTCGACGCGCAAGGTGCGCGAGCCGTCGCCGAAAACCAGGGATTCGATATTGAATGCGCTCCCCTCTTCAATGCCGGCGTCGCGCACGTGACCGGATTGGTAAGTGAAACTGAGATTGCCTTCGCGCAACAACTCGAGGTAGACGTCGAAGTCAGTCGTTGACGAACGTGTGGCCCAACGATTCAGGAGGGTGGCGGCGATTTCGGCGTCGTACATTCTGTACCTCTCTGGACATAAGCCGTGCCCTGACTATAGCTGAAAAACACGCATTGTGCTGCAGCGCACCATTACTGTTCTCTATGTCCCTTTCCAATGACTGCTTGCGCCCCGTTCAGACCGCCTCCACGAATCTCCTGCGTCATTTGCGCTTACAACGAGGCGCCTCGCATCGGCACGGTGCTGGCGGTGGCCTGCGCGCATCCTTTGCTCGGCGAAGTCATCGTAGTGGACGATGGTTCAACCGATGGCACTGCCGACGTGGTGGGGCGTTTCGCGTCGGCGCGGCTGATCCGGTACGCCGGGAACCGCGGTAAAAGCGCCGCCATGGCAGCCGGGATCGCCGCCGCGCGTGGCGAACTACTAATGCTGCTCGATGCCGACCTGAAGGGTCTGACAGCCGGGAGCATCAGCGCGCTCGCCCTGCCCGTCTTGCAAGGCAGCGCGCAAGTGAGCATGAGCCTGCGCCAGAACAGCCTGCTGGCATTCCGCGCCATCGGCCTGGATTTCGTCTCCGGCGAGCGCGTGGTCAAAAAAGCGCTGCTAAGCGAAGTCCTGCAGGAGGTTCACGGCTTGCCGCGCTTCGGGGTCGAAGTGTTCATGAATCGCCG
This sequence comes from Burkholderia sp. OK233, assembly GCF_900230185.1. Lineage (GTDB taxonomy): Bacteria > Pseudomonadota > Gammaproteobacteria > Burkholderiales > Burkholderiaceae > Paraburkholderia. The sequence continues at coordinate 3,019,026 of NZ_OCSR01000002.1, read as the reverse complement.
CATCATCGCGCGCCGTCTGCCGATCGCGGTGACTCACTGGCCACACGTCACGCAGGCCCGCAAAACCGAGAAACTCGGCTACTGGAAGGGCATGCGCGCGGAATGGCGCATGATCGCGGACCTCCTGAAGGCGGTCTATCCGCTCGCCCTGATTTCACAGACCTTTCAAATGCTTCGCTTACGCAGTGAGCAGGACTCACGCGCGAGTTTTGCGGCGCGCATGCGCAAACTGCCCGATACCGATAGTCCGCGCTAAAGCGTTTACCGAACCTGGCGAGCCCCGTGAGCCGCACAGTGCCGTTCATACCCGGCCCTCGAGGTTTCAGTCGGCGGCCGACAGTGGGTTGCGCCCCCTCGTTGCAAGCGCAACGAAACCCGCCGCGCCCAGCGCCAAGGGGCTGTAAAGCGTCGCGAAACGCCACAACACCAGCGCCGTCGCGATGCCCGCGCGGGGCACCCAACTCGCGAATGCGGCAGCGAGAGCGATATCGCCGGTGCCTCCACCCGCGGGCACGCCGGTCCACAACGCGGCATGCAGCACGACTGCCTGCACGGCCAGAACGAAACCCAACGGCAGGCGGTAACCGAGTTCGCGCAAGATAAACCAGAGGGCGCCATAGCGCAGTAACCACTGCAGCGTCGTGAGCAGACACAATGCCGCAAGCCGCCACTTGGGCACGGCAACCAGTTCCAGCCATTGCCTTCGAACGCTATGGAAAAACCTGCTCAATCTCGCGCGGCGCTCGTTAAGCCAATGAACGCGCCGGCCGGCGGCGTCCAATGCCGCCGCCATACGGCGGCGGTTCAACCAGCAGACACCCATCAGACAGGCGGCGCCGGCCAGCCCGCCGAACACGAGCGGCGCGCTCGCGCGCGGGATCACTTGCGTCAGCGGCCCGAAGGCAAACAGCAGGGAAACCGGGACGGCGGTCGTGAAGAACGCGAGATCGAGCGCCTGATCCGCGCCGACGACCGTCGTCGCAAGCGACCAGGATGCCCCGGCGCGCTGCAGCAGGCCGATGTTGACGCCGTAGCCCGCCGCGCCCAACGGAGAAGCCAGGAACGCGAAATCGGTAGCCAGCGTGATGGCAAACGTGCGCGGGAAGCTGACCCGGAAGCCAAGCGCGGTCTGCATCAGATGAAGCTTGCCGGCTTTTGCCGTCGCGCTGATCGCGGCACTCGCGGCAAGCGCGGCGAATACGTATAGAGAGACGTTACGCAGCCCGGCGAACGCCGCGTGCGAATTGAGAACGAAAGGCGCGCCCACGGCGAGGCCGATACCGGCAAGCGCCACCAACACTGCCGCTTTACGCGTATGGGATCTGATCAACGAAGGCCTCAGCAAGTACAGCCTGGCCCTGCTTTCTCCACGCGATGCAGCATGCATGAGGCTGCGTCGCGCGTGAAATCGAGGCCGTCCGGGGGCCTCATGATAACCACGCGAAGCTGCGTTTTCGTGACTAGCGATCGGCGAGTAGCGATTGGCGATCTGTCGGCAACTGCCCCCATCCGACCAGCACCTGCTGGATGCTGCGGGCGTAGGCGTCACGCTGCTTCGGGGTTTCCGAGTGGTACGCGCCGATCGCGCGCCAGGTATTGCCGTATTTGACCATCTTCTGCTTCAGCAGCCAGGCGGCCACGTAGACGTTCACACATGGATCGGTCAATGCGCGGTGCGGTACGCCCTCTCGCGCGAGGTCACCGAAATGAATCGAATTGATCTGCAGTTGGCCGACGTCGATCGAACCGTTCGCGTTCTGGTGTATCGCGTCCGGGTCCCCCTTCGATTCGTACCACGCAACCGCGCGCAATACCCAGGGATTGACGCCCTGATAGGCTGCGGCCTCATTGAAGCAATCGTCGGCCGCGTGGGCCGCGCCGCACATCGACAGCCACGCTAGCGCGGCACAGAAGAGTTTCAAGGACACGATTCATCCTTCCGCTTGATAGCGGCAAAAGTGGTGAGCTCTACGCCGCGGGCGAATTACCTGGCCAACGCCAGATCGATTTGCCGTTGCACGGAGTCGAGGTACGTATGCGAAGCATCGGACACGACGAGCCGGACAGCCGGCATCGGCGGACCCCTGCGTTCCTGCGTCTGGATCGGCGCACGCGACTTCTTTCGATGCGTCGCCGGCTTCACCGGCAAGTCGTCATCGCTGCCGCTCGACGGCGGCAGCATCGCAAGCGTTGGCAACGGCGGATAAACCTTGTCCGCCGCCGGAGGAAACGTGGCAGGAAACGCGCCGGCCGAATGCAGATCCGTTCCCGGCGAGCCTGCAAAAGCAGGCAAGGCGAGCAATGTGGTCACCGCCAGTAAGGTGATTCGAAGCATCGCGATGGCCTCCTTCATTGCACCGTCCTGATCGACACGCTGTACGGCTGACCCAGGCCAGCGGTTCGATTCTCGAAGCTCACCTTCGACATGCGTTGCGCAGGCACACCCTTCCATACTGCCTGGTTCAGGTACGCGAAATCCTGACCCAGCGCGGTGACCAGCACGACCGTGGACTGCTGTTGCGCGGCAGCCAGTGCGCCTGCCTTGGTCAGCACGGCGGTAAGTTGCGGGTCATGCGCCCCAAGCGCGTCCGGCGGAATCTCGAAGCTGATGACTTCGTTGGGCGCCTTGTCCGGATGCGCGGCATTCTGCGCGGGCATCTGTGCGCACCCGGCCAGCGCGAGAACGGCTACCAAAAACCACACCTGTCGCTTCACACCCGTCTCCAGTCAATCCCGTTGCTATAGCCATGTTTTCGGCAGACCCGCGGGAAAAGTTGATAGGTCGAAAACGCACCCGCGAAAATCAAAAAGAGTTACCTCAAGATCGGCGCAAACGATTGCTTCGGCGCTCGATGAGGCGTCGAACGAGGCGAAGTTGCCTCGCGTTTCGAGGGGATTATTCGTATGATGATTCAGGGCTGGAGAGGCCGCGGGACGGGGCTCGGTGGGCCATGCGTGGGTGAAATTGGCTGGCGGGCGCAGGGGGGACTACGCCTATGGCCGTAATATGGCCGTAAGTAAGCGAGCAAGCCGGCGGCCGACCGGCACATCGGCCTAAGTCGACAGCGGTACGCGCTCCGGTTCGTCCGCATCGAACCACGCCGGATTGCGCTCCGCAATCGGACCAAGCGACATCAGAATCTCGCGCAGATGACTGCGCATCGCGTCTTCAGCAGCACTCGGATCGTGCGCGCGCAGGCCAGCCAGAATCTTCGCGTGCTGCTTGATCAGCAGATCGAGCGGCGATACTTCGGGCAAGCTCAGGTAGCGCACCCGGTCCATCTGCGCCTTGATGTCCTGAATCGTTTCCCATGCCGCCGTGCAATCGATCGCCTGAGCGATCGCGTAATGAAACGCCTCGTCGAGCGCGAGGAAAGCGGCCGTGTCGTTCGATTTCGCTGCAAGCCTCTGGTCGCGAAGGTTGTCGGCCAGTGCCTGCAACTGCTCGTCCGTGATCGACACGGCTGCCTTACGCACCACCGCCGTCTCGATCGCTTCGCGAATGAAACGCCCTTCCCGCACCTGGCGCGGCGAAATGCGCTTCACGAAAGTGCCACGCTGCGGCAATACCTGAAGCACACCCGCTTCGACCAACTTGATGAACGCCTCCCGCACCGGTTGCCGCGACACCTGAAACATGTCGGACACTTCCTTCTCCGAGAGCGGCGTGCCCGGCACCAGTTGACCGGCGAAAATTGCCTGACGCAGCGCACGGAAAATCTGCTTGCCGATCGGCTCATGCGAGTCGAACGAGACGCTGGCGGTCAGATCCGGCAGTTCGACACGCGCGCCGGCGTGCACGCTCGCGCGACGCCTTGTGCGGGACGCAAGCGTGGCATCGGAGGAGAAAGAAGACGCGTTGGCGTGGAGGTTCTTGGTCGGCATCGGGTAAAGCAGCGGATAGCAACGAATGAATAGCGACAGGGGCGGCACGCACCATGAATACCCGCCTAGATATCCACTAAAGTGTGCCGCACCATACTACCATGCACGTTTCATGTTCAACGCACTCGGTCGCGGCTCGCGAATCCACACCAGCGAACACACCGCGCCGAGCACGGCGATCGCCCCCGCCAGCACGAACGCACTGGCGTAATTTCCGTGCGTCGCTTCGACGATGAAGCCCGTCACCGCGGGTCCGATCACGCCGGCCAGATTCGCCAGCAAGTGCACAAAGCCGCCCACGCCGCCGACGTGTTCGCGCGGCACGGTGTCCTGAATCACGGCCCAATACACGGCGCCCGTCACATACAGGAAGAAGATCGACACCGACATCAACGCGACCGCCCCCTGAGTACTCGCGACGCGCCCAGCCAACGCGACGCACACTGCCGCTGCGCCGAGGCAACTGCCCAGCACGAGCTTGCGCGACAGCAGCGGCTTGCCGGTCAAGCGCAAGATGAAGTCGGAGATGAAGCCGCCCGCCGCGAGCCCGATACTGCCAAGCAGCCACGGAATCACCGTGGCGAAACTCATGTCGCGCAGACTCAGGTGATGCGCTTCGGTCAGATACGTCGGGAACCACGACAGGAAGAAAAACAGCACGTAGTTGTACGAGAAGAATGCAAAGGCGGTCGCGAGAATGATCGGCTTCTTCAGGAAGTGCCGCAAACCAAGCCGCTCGCCGTTGGCCGAATGCGCGATCGCATGTTCGTCCGCCTGTCCGGCGCGGATGAGTTCGATCTCATCAGGCGTAACACGCGCGTTTTCATGCGGATGCTCGGTCGTCGTGGCCGCCCAGAATACGAGCCACAAGAGTCCCAGCAGCATGATCGCGACAAAGGCCCAGCGCCAGCCGAACTGCACCGCCATGAAGCCGACCACCGGGCCCGCCAGCGCGCCGCCGAGGGGTGTGCCTGAACTGATCACGCCAATCGCGCTCGCGACTTCCTTGCGCGGGAACCAGTTATTGACCATCTTGCTGTTCGACGAACTGAACGGACCTTCGCCCATGCCAAACAGCACGCGCAGCACGATCAGCGAACCGATGCCGCTGGCCAACGCGGTCGCGCCGCAGAACACCGACCACACGCCCATCGCGGTGCCGAACACGCGTTTCGCGCCGACCTTGTCCGACAGCACGCCGCCGACAAAATTGAACAGCGCATAGCCGATGAAAAAACTGCTGAACACGATGCCCATCTGCGCATGCGAGAAGTGCAGATCTTTCTGGATCAACGGTGCGGCAATCGACAGCGCCGCGCGGTCGAGATAGTTGATGACGCCGGCCAGAAACAGTAGCGCGACAACAAACCAGCGTTGACTCTTGATCATCAGGTGTCTCCTTCGGGTCGCCTCTTGGTGGGCGTTTTGAATAGCTTAAGTAGCTGGATTGGCCTGGCAAGGCGCTGCGGTCAGATGCAACGCCTCATGCCACGGGCGATGCTCAGTCGAAGTTCAGATGCACCTTCATCGACTGCGAGCGGTCGAGCGCGACTTCGAACGCACGGTTCGCGTCGCTCATCGCGAACGCATGCGTCATGAGCGGTCGCAAGTCGACCTTGCCGGAGGCGATTTCTTCCGCAGCGATGGCGTATTCGCCGGTGAAGCGGAACGAGCCTTGATAGCGGAGTTCCTTCGACATCACCAGGTTCGCCGCCACCGGCGATTGGCCGGCCGGCAGATTGCCCACCTGAATCACCGTGCCGCCGGCGCGCGCCGCACGCAGCGCCGTATCGAGTCCGGCCGGACTGCCCGATGCCTCGATGACCACGTCGAACGTGCCGCGTTGCGCGGACCATTGATCGATCGTGGCGCTGTCTGCCGCGTTCACGATCTGATCCGCACCGAGTTGCTGCGCGACCTGCAACGCCCGATCCGAAAGATCCAGCGCGACCACGCGATGAGCACCGGCGCGGCGCACCACGCTCAACAGAATGCAACCGATCGGCCCGCAACCCACCAGCAAGACGCTCGCGCCGACGAGCGAACCTGCCTGCTTCACCGCATGCAATGCAACGGCAAGCGGCTCGGCCATCGACGCCTGCGCAAAATCGACGCCGTCCGGCACAGGTACGCACTGCCGCGCCGCGACGACGATGTACTGACGGAACATGCCCTGCGTGTGCGGGAACGTCGATGCACTGCCCATGAAGCGCATGTTCAGACAATGATTCGGCATCCCGCCGATGCAAAAGCGGCACGTCCCGCAGGCTAGCCCCGGATTGACGGCAACACGCTGCCCGGGTGTCAGACGACTCTCCGCGCTCACGCCCTCGCCGAGCGAATCGATCTCGCCGGCCACTTCATGTCCGAGCACGAACGGCTCGCGCACCGCGAAATCACCGCTCCTGCCTTTGAAGTAGTACGACAGATCGGACCCGCAAATGCCGCCGGCGCGCACGCGTACTCGCACCTGGCCGGGGCCGGGTACAGGCGGCTCGACTTCGTCGATGCGGATCAGTTTGGGTTCGTGAAGCACAGCTGCGAGCATGAAGGACTCCGGTATGGCAAAGGTCTCGCGCTCAGTGCCGCGCGAAAGAAGAGGAAGATGAGGATGCGAGGGCTTGCGCTGCCGTATGGGCTTCTACCGGTTCGCCACCGCCCCAATCGTGGAGATCGCCGCCGCGGCGCAGAGGCGCGGTTTCCGGCAATGCAAAAAGCGATACAGCCGACACAATGCCGAGCACGGCCACGTAGACGATCAACGCGAGTGAATTGCCATGCGTGACCTGAATCAGCTTGACGGCCAGCAGTCCGAGCACGCCGCTGCCGAGCAAAGAGCCGATCTGCCAGATCAGTGCGATACCGCTGCACCGCACACGCGCGGGGAACAGTTCGGGGAACAGCGCCGCTTGCGGTGCATAGCAAAGGCTGTGGCCCACGCTAATGGCGAGAATCATCACGAGCTGGATTGCCGCACGATTGCCGCTATCGATCGCCATGAAGAACGGCACCACCAGCGCCACATGCAATAACGCACCGGCAATAAAGGTCGGCCGCCGTCCGATGCGATCGGACAGCGCACCGGCGAGCGGAATCGTGATGAGCTCGAGCGCGACCGCGACGATCACCGTTTCGAGCAGCATGCTTTGCGCAATGCCGTGTGCTTTGCCGTAGGCGAGCACGATCATCGTGTACATCGCAAAGGCGCAAGCCTCGATCAATTTCGCGCCGACGCCTTTGACGATCGTCGAGCCGAACTGCCGCACCACTTCCACCACTGGGCGCGAAGCCACTGCCTTGGTGCGCTGGATCGTCGCGAAGATCGGTGACTCTTCGGTGCGCAAGCGGATATACAGGCCCACGGCGACCAGCAGCGCGCTCGCGAGAAACGGAATGCGCCAGCCCCAGTCGAGCAATTGCGCCGGCGTCAACGTTGCGCTGAGCAGCGCGAACAAGCCTGACGGAATCAGGAAACCGGCCGGCGCACCGAGTTGCACGAGACTCGCGAAAAAGCCACGCCGCGCAGGTGGTGCGTATTCCGCCGTAAGCAACACGGCGCCCGCCTGCTCGCCCCCCACACCGAAGCCTTGCAGCACGCGAATCACGATCAGCGCGATCGGCGCCCAGACGCCGATCGACTGATAGTCCGGCAGCAGGCCGATCGCAAACGTCCCCAAACCGACAATCAGGATCGTCACGATCAAAGCCTTCTTGCGGCCGACGCGATCCCCGAAATGACCGAACACGATGCCGCCCAGCGGCCGCGCCAGAAAACCGACGGCGTAGGTAGCGAAGGCGGCGAGCGTGCCGATCAGCGGATCAGCGGAGGGAAAGAATTTCTGACCGAACACCAGCACGGCGGCCGTGCCGTAGACAAAGAAGTCGTAGTACTCGGCCGCGGTGCCGATGGTCGAGGCGAAGGCCACGCGACGCAGCATGGCGGTGCTGGCCGGCGCGGCGGCTTGCGGACGTGCTGGGTTCACGCGTGTCTCCATGATTTTTTAGTTGGGGGCAGTCGAGCGAAATCAGCTCACCAGTTCCACAGCGTTCCGTCTTCGAGACGCGCAACCGGCAGATACGCGGGGTCGTACGGATACCGCGCGGCCGCTGCTTCGTCGATATCGACGCCGTGGCCCGGGGCTTCGCCGGGATGCATCATGCCGCGCTCGAAGCGCCATGCATGCGGGAATACGTCGAGCGCTTCTGGCGGAAAACCCATGTATTCCTGCACGCCGAAATTCGGTACCCACAGATCGAAGTGCAGCGCCGCGCCCATACACACCGGCGACAGATCCGACGGCCCGTGACAACCGGTTCGCACCTGGTACAGCGACGCAAAATCCGCAATGCGCCGCAGATGCGTAATGCCGCCCGCGTGCGTCAAGGTCGCGCGGATATAGTCGATCAGTTGCTCCTCGATCAACTGTTTGCAATCCCAGATGCTGTTGAAGACTTCGCCGACGGCGATCGGCGTGACCGTGTGTTCGCGAATCAGCCGGAAGCCGGCCTGGTTTTCCGCGGGCGTTGGGTCTTCCATCCAGAACAGACGATACGGCTCGACCGATTTACCGAGACGCGCGGCTTCGATCGGCGTCAAACGGTGGTGGACGTCATGCAGCAAATGCGTATCGAAGCCGAATTTGTCGCGCACCGCTTCGAAGAGCCTGGGTGCGAAGTCGAGATATTTTTCCGACGACCAGCTCTGCTCCTCCACCGCACCCTTGGTGGCCGGCTCGTACATGCCGCTGCCTTTGGACACGCCGTACACCGAGCGCATATTCGGCACACCGCATTGAATGCGGATCGCCTGATAGCCGGCTTCGATGTGTTCTGCGTAACGGTCGAGCGCTTCGGGAATATCGCGGCCGGTGGCGTGGCCGTACACCATCACGCCTTCTCGTGAGGCGCCGCCGAGCAGCTTGTACAGCGGCATGCCTGTCACTTTGCCGAGAATGTCCCACAGCGCCATATCCACCGCGGCGATCGCCGTCATCGTGACAGGGCCGCGACGCCAGTACGCGCCCTTGTAGAGGTACTGCCAGGTGTCTTCGATACGGCCGGGATCGCGGCCGATCAGCAACGGGCACACGTGGTCTTTCAGATACGAAGCGACCGCGAGTTCGCGGCCGTTCAGCGTTGCATCGCCGATACCATGTACGCCTTCATCCGTGACGATTTTCAATGTGACGAAATTGCGGCCGGGGCACGTGACGATCACGTCGGCGCGAACGATCTTCATGACATCTTCCTTGCAGAGGCGAGTCGCAAACCGCGCACAACGGCGGCATGCGACTGGCTGTTTTTTCATGTCGATTTTGAGCTCTCGTTGAAGTGGAAAATCGCACTCGTCAACCTGTCCCAAACCGTTTGAACGATGCTACCATACAAGTATAGCGACACGTCAAATCAGGGTTTTCCCGCTGAACGGTGTCGGTCCGAAGCCTTTTACCGCCACCTGGATTTCGTCACATGATTTCTGCAGCCACCTTGCCTCGCCTCGTCCGCCAAGCACTGCCTACGCTGCAAACACATCTGCTGTCACCGCAATGGCAGGAGCCGCGCATCGGTATCGTTCATCTGGGGATCGGCAACTTCCATCGCGCACATCAGGCCCTCTATACGGAGGAGGCCATGCTTGCCGCGGGCGGTGATTGGGGCATTTGTGGCGTCACGCTGCAAGGCGATGTCGGCAAGCGCGATGCGCTGATGGCGCAGCAAGGCCTGTATAGCGTGGTTGAACGCGGGCCACACGGCGCCAAGGTGACGGTCGTGCGCGCACTGCGCGAAGTGCTGGCCATGCCGCACGATCGCGCCGCCCTGTTCGCGCGCCTCGCGGATCCGCTGGTACAGATCGTCTCGCTGACCGTCACGGAAAAAGGCTATTGCCGCGACCCGAAAACCGGCGAGGTCGCGCTGGACGATCCCGCCGTTGCACACGATCTGGCCAACCCGCTCGAACCGCGCACGGTGCCAGGCATACTCGTCGCGGCATTGCGCGAGCGGCGCGACGGTGCGAACGGCAAACCGTTCACGGTGCTCTCGTGCGATAACCTTTCCCATAACGGCGCCGCGCTGCGCCAGGTGGTCTGTTCGTTCGCGCGGCAACGCGATCCCGATCTGGCCGACTGGATCGCCGCCCACGTTGCGTTTCCATCGACCATGGTCGACCGTATCGTGCCGGCCACCACGGATGCCGAACGCGTCACCGTGGCCCACGCAATCGTTTATGAGGATGCCGCACCGGTGCCATGCGAGCCGTTCCGGCAGTGGGTCATTGAAGATCGTTTTGCCGGGGGACGTCCCGCATGGGACGCAGTCGGCGCGCAACTCGTCGAGGACGTGACGCCCTTCGAACTGGCGAAGCTGCGCATGCTGAACGGCACGCACTCGACACTGGCCTATCTGTCGATGCTCGGCGGCTTCGAGACGATCGATGCAGCGATCTCTCACCCCGCCATGCGCAATCTCATCCACGCGATGATGACGGAAGAAATCGCACCGACGCTAACCGTGCCCGCATCATTCGACCTGGCCGCCTATCGGGACGCGCTGCTCGAGCGCTACGCGAATCCGGCGCTGAAACATCGCTGCGCGCAGATCGCGATGGATGGCAGCCAGAAGATTCCACCGCGTCTGCTCGCCACGATTGCGGCGCGGATCGGGGCGGGTCAACCGTTCACGCGTCTCGCGCTGGCGATAGCGGCCTGGATGATGTTTTTGCGTGGCCACGCGGACGACGGCACGCGTTACGAAATCAGCGATCCGCTGGCCAGCAGGTTGAAGGCGCTCGCGGCATCCACACAGGGCGAGCCGCAGGCGCTGATGGACGCATTATTGTCTGTGCGTGAAGTGTTTCCGGCGGATCTGGCTGTCCTGCCCGAGTTCAGAAAAGCGCTTCGACACGCATTGCAGTTGCTTCACGAAAACGGTGCACAAGGAGCCATTGCGGCATCGCAATGAAACCGCGCGTTTGAGAACCGGGCACGGCCGGCACAGGCGGCTGGAGGCGTCCAACCGGCACACCATACCGGCATTGTCTATCGTTGCGGTTGATAGGCGTCTTTTATAGAAGCGTCGCATCGGCGCTTCAGGCGGTCGGCTCCGCTTCACGGCCTTCCGTTGCGCCTTCGCTCGCCTGCTCCTGCTCCCGCTTGCGCGCCGCCAGCACATCCTGGTAGCGCAGATAGCCACACCGTCCACCGGCCTTGGCTGCATACATCGCCGCATCGGCATGGAGCAGCAACTCCTCCACCGTGGCGCTATCTTCCGGAAACTGGCTGATGCCGATGCTCGCACCCACCGTCATGCTTTGTCCGTCGATCAGCAGTTCTTCGTTCAACGCCCCCATGATCCGCGAGGCAATCCCCGGTGCGGCCTCCGCGAAGCGCGGCCCCTCGATCAACACGATGAACTCATCGCCGCCGAGGCGCGCGGCAACATCCGCCGTGCAAAGCACCTTCTTCAGCCGCAGCGCCACGGCAGCGAGCACCTTGTCACCAATCGAATGGCCGAACTGGTCGTTGATCTGCTTGAAGCGGTCGAGGTCGACGAACAGCACGGCAAGCCGTTCCTGACGCCGTGTCGCTTCCTCGATCGCCGCCTCGAGCTTCTGCATGAACAACATGCGGTTCGGCAGGCCGGTCAGCCCGTCGTGCGTGGCGAGATGCACGAGCTCACGTTGCTTGTTATGCAGCACATCCATTTGCGACTTGATTTCCCGGCGCAGACGATCGAAGCAACGCGCGAGTATGCCGATCTCGTCGGTACGTTTAAGCGGCAGCGTTTCCATCGCGTGCTCGGCGAACAGATGCGTCGCCGCATACGCGAGGATGTGCAAAGGCTTGGTCAGGGCGCGCGCGAACAGAATCGCCAGGAACAGCGCCAGCACACTGAAGATCAATACCATGCGAATGATTCTGTTACCCAGCTGGGTGGCGCCGGACAAGACATCCTCGAGCGGCTTGGCGAGGCCGATCACGATAAAACGGTTGCCTTCGGATGCGCCGAACGGTCTGCGCACGAAAGCAAGCACCTGACCGGCCGCCTGCCTCGGCCGCACGAGGCCGTTCATCAGAACTTCGCTTTTTGACTGATCGAAGAGCGGCCTGGTGGCGGAAAAGCTGTCCTGCATCAGAACGCGGCGGCCCCTGTCGAAGCCGAATGTCTTCGAGGCATCCGGATGGACCAGGAAATCGCCCCATTCGTTGGCGAGATAGACCTGATAGTCGCTCGGCAAATCGCTCTGCAAACGGTTAAGCAGTCCGGCCAGATCGATATCGATAATCACGACGCCCACCACTGCGCCACTCGCGTCCGCCACTGGTGTGCCGAGCCGCAGTGTCGGTTTGCCCTCGGCCGCATGCGCGCCGTACTCGTGATTCACCGCGATCGGCGAGGTGTAAATGCGTCCGGGCGAGAACGCCAGCGTGTCGAACACATACGCAAACTGGCCTTTTTCCTGCAGGTTGTTCCCCTCTACCCGCACCAGGCCGTCCGCATCGCGGTCGAAACGGATCAGTTCGAGTCCGTAGTGCTTGCGGGTGATGAAACGAATCTGCAGGTATTCGGAGTGATGAACCATGAAGCTGGCATACACCTGCGCCAGCTGTTCGCGCGGCGCATTCGCGCGAACGCCGTTGTCGGTCTGCGCGACGTCCGCCAAAGACGGCAAACTCGCGAGCACCAGCGCGTCTGCGGCAACATCGTCGATCGCCACGGAAAAGCGCTGTCCCAACAACTCCGTTGAAGTCAGCAGGCTGTGTTCGGCTTCGTTCACGAGCATCGTACGGTTGGCACGATACGTGTAATAACCGGTCGCACCGGACGCGAGCACGCCAATGCACGCAAGCAGAATCGATAACTTGAATGTCAGGCCGGGGCGCATCATCAGAAACGCTCCGACCTGTCGCCGGACACGATTCTGCTCCACAGGTCTTCGCGCCGCTGAATATCTTCAACCGGGCCGATCCAGACGATATGCGCCTTGTCGCTGTTCTCCGCCGGGGCCGTCAACGTGTTGGCGAGCCCCTGGCGTTGCGTCAGCAACGCACTGACGTCCGGTTCGAGCATGTAGTTGATCCAAGCAAGCGCGAGCGGGCGATCCCTGGCGGTTCGCGTCATCGACCAGCAGTCCAGCCAGGCGAGCACCCCTTCGTCGGGAATCACGTAGCCCACGTCGGCGCCGGCGCGGCGCAACGATTCAACCTGCTGGGTGCCGTAGTTACCGAACATCAAGGCAACTTTGTGCTGGATGAAGAACGCGGTCGCTTCTTCAGGCAGCGTGTAATAGGTCAGCAGGTTGCGGCGCAGATCGACGAGCTTGTGAGCGATCACGCGCATCTGCGTGGCGTCGAGCTGGAAGGGATGGGGATAGCCCAGCGCCAGCGCGGTGAACGAGAAATTATGCTGGGCGCTATTGAAGTCGAGAACCTTGCCGCGGTAGCGCGGGTTCCACAATTCGCGCATCGAGCGCGGCGCAACGGCGATCTGCTTGCGGTCATAGATCAGCCCCATCGACGAGTACGTGAATGGAATGGCGTACACATTGCCTGCCGAGGTCAACCCTTCGATCGACGACAGCGCCTGAAACCGCGGCAGCTGTTTTTTCGTATTCGGCAAACTGGCCAGATCGAGCGGCGCCAGCAGATTCGCACGGGTATAGCGCTCGATTTCAGCAGTATTCGCAGCGAGCACATCGAACTGCGGCGTGCCCTGAGCATGCATCTGCGCCCATAGCGCCTCGTCGGAATCGACCAGCGTGACTTCGACCTTCGCGTTGTAACGCGCCTCGAAAGTCTTGACGACGTCGGCGTCCGCATAACCGGGCCATGCCAGTACACGCAGAACGTTGTCGGCGGCCACGACGGGTGCTGAAGACAAAAGGCTACAGCAGAAAGCGGCGTTTATCAGTAATGTCAAAAAACCGGAAAACCTGCGGCCGCGCAGTGACTTCGCGCGTGCCGCTGCGACTGCAGTTCGGCTCCGGCGCGATGGTTTGAAACAGCGCATTTCGTCTGCCATCGAAATCTTGTGCATATACAACCGCTTAGCAGAAGGTCATTAAGACGAATGCAAACAGGCGCGCGGTATTTAATCGCGGGCGTAGTGCTCGATGACTTTGTTCAGACAGATACCGATACGATCGAACGCTGCAAAGGCAGCCGTGCGGAGCGTTGATCATAGCGCCAAGCAATGCATTTTTGGTTCCGGCCCAGCCTCAATCGGGAAAAAACAATCGGTCAGGTGTGATTTAACAAATACGCTCATCTGTATTTAACGGTTGTTCATGCGAAATCTTTAATTCATCGACAGCCAATCGAAACAATCGCGGGCGCCGTAATAGTCTGCAATAAGTGCTGGTAATAGCGCCATTCTGAATACTGGTTTTGACGGCACAACCCTTGGTGCGAAGCACGCCGGCAAATCGCCGTGGTTAGCCAACTTCATTACGGCTCCTTTACGCGACAACAACTAGCATCCCAAGGCCATGCAGGATGCATGACGGCGCCGCCGAATCTCCACCACATTCAGGCTTTAGAAGCTATTCCCTTGCGCTATCCGGTGTTTCACTAGCTACCCAATCTTTTTGAACTGATAAGCTTGGCGCGCGCTGCTGGCCGCCCCGGCCGGCAGCTTCAACCCAAGCCCGGTCGTGAGTCGCGCCGGGCGTCCCGCAGCGGCACAACCGCATACGGGAGTATTCGAACTACACCGAGGAGTTAAACAGTGAAAAAACTGCTAGCGGCTTTGACGGTTGCTCTGCTTGCAACCGTCTCGATTGGCGCACACGCTAAAGATTGGTCGACAATCCGTTTCGGCGTTGACGCCAGCTACCCCCCGTTTGAGTCCAAGGGCTCGGACGGCAAGCTCGCGGGCTTCGACATCGACCTCGGCAATGAAATCTGCGCGCGCCTGAAGGCCAAGTGCGTGTGGGTCGAAAACGACTTCGACGGCATGATCCCGGCCCTGAAGGCGAAGAAGTTCGACGGCGTGCTGTCTTCGATGTCCATGACGCCGCAACGCGCTGAGCAGATCGCCTTCTCGTCGAAGCTGTTCAACACGCCGACGCGCCTCGTCGCGAAGAAGGGTTCGGGCATCCTGCCGACCGCCGATTCGCTCAAGGGCAAGACGGTTGGTGTCGAGCAAGGCACGATCCAGGAAACCTACGCGAAGACGTACTGGGAAGCGAAGGGCACGAAGGTTGTGCCGTATCAGAACCAGGACCAGGTCTACGCCGACTTGCTGTCGGGCCGTCTGGACGCAGCGCTGCAAGACGCGGTGCAAGCTGAAATCGGCTTCCTGAAGACGCCGCGCGGCGCGGGCTTCGACTTCGTCGGTAAGGACCTCGACGATCCGAAGATCCTCGGCAACGGCGCAGGCATCGGCATGCGCAAGGAAGACACCGATCTGAAGGCGAAGGTCGACAAGGCGATTGCCGACATCATCAAGGACGGTACGTACAAGAAGCTCGAGAAGAAGTACTTCGACTTCGACGTGTACGGCGGCTAAGCCAGCCACGCGCGTCTGACGACGCGCTAGCCGGCTTGCAAAAAACGGGCTCCGCACCACGCGGAGCCCGTTTCGTTTGCGGGACCGCTTTGCCGCGCCGCGCGGACTGCGATCGAACCGGACAGGCCTGCCTGCGTGCCGCGCGCTCCGGGCCGCGCCGCATAAGACCACGCGCCGCGTCATATCGGCTAAGATCGTGCGCTAGAGGCGCTGCGAACCCGCCCGCCAACGACCGACCTTTAAGCACCCTTTCCCCTTGTAATCAACGACATAGCGCGGCACGCCCCAGATGCCCGCGGATTTGAAAACCATGCAAACCCAAACCCATCCGCTGATTGCCCCGACGCTCGGCACCGCCCGTAATCTGACGAGTTTTCACTATGGTCCCGGCGGCGGGCAGAAGATTTACATCCAGTCGTCGCTGCATGCCGACGAGTTGCCTGGCATGCTGGTTTCGTGGGCGTTGCGCCGCAAGCTCGCCGCACTGGAAGCCGCCGGCAAGGTGCGCGGCGAAGTCGTGATCGTGCCGGTGGCCAATCCGATCGGCCTGAATCAGCACTTTCTCGGCCATCTGACGGGCCGCTTCGAGACCAACAGCGCGCAGAACTTCAACCGCAATTTCTACGAGCTGTCGGCGCTGGTTCAGCCCGGCATCGAAGCGCACCTGACCGACAACGTCGACGCCAATCGCACGGCAATCCGCGCGGCGATGCGCGAAGCGCTCGATGCGCAAGAGCCGGCAACCGAACTCGAATCGCAACGTCTGGCGCTACAAAAGCTCTCGTATGACGCCGATGTCGTACTCGACCTGCACTGCGACTGGGAAGCCGCGATGCACCTCTACACGAACCCGGACCTGTGGCCGGAAGTCGAGCCGCTCGCCTGCTATCTGGACGCGAAGGCGTCGCTGCTGGCGCTGAATTCGGTGGGCAATCCGTTCGACGAAATCCACAGCTTCTGCTGGTCGGATCTGCGCGGCCGTTACGGCGACCGTTTCCCGATTCCGAACGGCTCGATCTCGGTCACGATCGAACTGCGCGGTCAACGCGAAGTGTCGTACGAGTACGCGGACCGTGACGCCCAGGCGATCATCGAATACCTGACCTCGCGTGGTGTGATCGATGGCACACCGGCGCCGCTGCCCGCGCTCGAATTCGCCGCCACGCCTCTGGCCGGCGCCGAGCCAATCGTCGCGCCGATCAGCGGTGTGCTCGTGTATCGCTGCGAAGTCGGTACCTGGGTCGACGTCGGCCATGAGATCGCCGATATCGTCGATCCGTTGACCGATCGCGTCGTAACGCTGAAGAGCACCGTAGCCGGTGTGCTGTATGCGCGGCATTTGACGCGCTTCGCGACGGCCGGGCTGGAATTCGCGCGCATTGCCGGTGCGAAGGCGTTCAGAAGCGGGTCGTTGTTGAGCAACTAAGGAACACCTGAAGCCGTGCTTTCCTGGCTTCATCTGCGAAAGCTGTGCTTGCAAAGCAGAACGCCCGCTATTTCAGCGGGCGTTCTGCGTTTACGGGTCTGTTGCGAAAGACCGGATTGCTCAAAGGCGGCCGGAAAGCCGTCAATAAATCCGCTCAGAAAGCCGGAATGATCGCGCCTTTGAACTGCGTGTCGATGTACTTGCGCACTTCGTCCGACTCATACGCCGCGACCAGCTTCTTGACCCACGGCTTGTCGCGATCCTGCGCACGCACGGCGATCAGATTCGCGTACGGACCTTTGAGGTCCTCGATCGCGATCGCGTCTTTCGTCGGCTGCAAGCCGGCCTTCACCGCGTAGTCCGTGTTGATCGACGCCGCGTCGAGGTCGTCGAGCGAGCGCGGCAATTGCGCGGCGTCGAGTTCCACCAGCTTGATCTTCTTCGGATTTTCGGCGACGTCGAGCGGCGTTGTATTGACGCCGTTCGTGCCGACGCCCGGCTTCAGTTTGATCACGCCGTACTTCTGCAACAGCAGCAGCGCGCGGTTGCCATTCGACGGATCGTTCTGGATGCCGACCTTCGCACCTTCTGGCAAGTCCTTGAGCGACTTGAGCTTCTTCGAATAGAAGCCCATCGGCGCAACGTAGGTCAGGCCGACGTTGACGATCTTGTAGCCACGCTGCCTGATCTGGCTATCGAGAAACGGCTGGTGCTGGAAACCGTTGGCGTCGAGGTCGCCGGAGTCGAGTGCCGCGTTCGGCTGCACGTAGTCGTTGAATTCGATGACCTTCACATTCAGCCCTTCGCGCGCCGCAACCTTGGTCACGACCGACCAGATTTGTGCGTCCGGGCCGCTCATCGTGCCGATCTTCAGTTGTTTGTCGTCGGCGTGCGCAAACGTTGCCGTAAGCGAAACGGCGGCGATAGCGAGCAGATTCTGGATGATTTTCCGACGTTGCATGCGTTTCCCCACAAGCGATTTTGATTGATAGGTGCGGATCCTCGCATGCAGCCGATGCGCCCGAAAACCAATCGTTTTTCACACGCTTATATGCGCGATCTGGAAAAAGCATATGAGCAGCGTGCCTTGCTTGATTTCAACTCGCAAAGCTATGTGAGTGTCGCGCCAGCGCGACAGATTACGAAAATAAGCAAAGCTGTCACATACCTTACTCTGCGTTCCCTTAAATTTCGGGCCATCGCACGACCTTACCAAAGAGTTCGGCGTCGCGATCGCTTAATTTTTAATCGGAGAAAGTCTTGAACAAGAAAGTATTGACCGCCGCTACTCTCGCCGTCTTCGCCACCGCAGCCCACGCGCAAAGCAGCGTCACGCTGTATGGCTTGATCGATGCCGGTATCAGCTACGTGAACAACTCGAAGACCACCGCCGGCCACGACAACCTCTTCAAGTACGACGACGGCGTTGCTCAAGGCAGCCGTTGGGGTCTGCGCGGCACCGAAGATCTCGGTGGCGGCCTGAAGGCGCTGTTCGTATTGGAAAGCGGCTTTAACAGCGGCAACGGCACGCTCGGCCAGGGCGGCGCGCTGTTCGGCCGTCAAGCGTATGTCGGTCTGTCGCAGAACAACGTCGGTTCGCTGACGTTCGGCCGCCAGTATTCGTTTTCGACGGATTACCTGGGCGGCAACTACTCGACGGGTGGCCAAACCGTCGCGGGTAACTACGCTTACCACATCAACGACGTCGACCAGCTGACGTCGAGCCGCATCAACAACGCAGTCAAGTTCAGCAGCGCGAATTTCGCGGGCCTGACCTTCGGCGCAATGTATGGCTTCTCGAACCAGGCGGGCGCATTCGCCGGCTCACCGGCAACCGGCACGACCGCAGCACCGGTCGCAGGTTCGTCGCGTGCGTACAGCTTTGGCGTGAACTACGCGAACGGCCCGTTCGGCGTCGGCGCAGCGTACACGGACATCCGTTACCCGAGCCAGTCTACCCCGGCATTCTCGACGGCCATCGCCAACGTGACGACGGGCAACGTACGTGATCTGCGCACGTTCGGCGTCGGCGGCCGTTACTCGATCGGCGCGGCTACGCTGTGGGCGTTGTACACGAACACGCGCTTCCAGCCGATCTCGGGCAGCTCGACCACGTTCGCTGCATACGAAGCGGGCGCGAAGTACGCGTTCACGCCGGCACTGACGGCGGGCGCGGGCTACACGTACATGCACCTGAGCGATGCGAATCGCGGCCACTGGAACCAGGCCGACCTGAGCGTCGACTACGCATTGAGCAAGCGCACGGACGTCTACGCACTGGGCATCTATCAGATCGCTGCTGGCCACAACGGCACGCAAGATCTGCAAGCACAGATCGGTTCGAGCACGAGCTACTTCAGCACGTCGGGCACGGGTGCGGACAACCAGTTGGCCTTCCGCGTCGGTATCCGTCACAAGTTCTAAGCGAGTCTTGCCTTGTCGGCGAGGAACGCGAGTTCCTTGCTGTCCCGAGGTTCTGGAAAACGCCCTGCGGGGCGTTTTTCTTTTGGAGGAGCGGTTTTTCAGGCCTCTGCTGCTTCGCTTCAAGCGTCTCAACTGCTATCGAGTCAGTCTCGACGGAAGGTGTCCCGCACCATTCTGCGGATTGATGTTCAGGACCGGACTACGAGGCGCTGCGGTACCAGCATTAGTGGGCGTGCTGCGCAACCCCGGCGCAAGATAGATGAATTTCCACCCGCCGTAAGTCTGCTCGGTCTCGAAGTCTGCATATCGCCGCGGAAACCCCGCGCGCTTGATCGTCAACGCCTCCGAGCTGCTATACACTCCATAAAAGCGATCGCCCTGCCGCAAGAAGAGCCAATCGGTCTTGCCGGTGAGCGGATCCGGGTAGGCCTGGCGCAGGTGATGCATCGGTATCTGAAAGCGCGCGTCGTCCAGCAGATCGTCGACCGACGCCGGGTAGACGCGGCCGACGCGGTAATACCGCACGATCGCCTGCCGGTATTGGTCACCGACGAACAACAGTTGCTTCTCCTGCTCGCGCCGCCGTTCCAACGACCAGACGTCGAGCGCGCCCGCCAACGCGATCGAGAGCAGCATGAGCGCAATCAATAGCGCCAGCATCACGAGCCCACGCTGGCGCGCGGTGCAAGGCCCGGTTCGGTGCCGGGCAACCTGCTTCGAAGCCGACAAAATGCGCGCGCCGCCTCGCGGTGGGAAAGCGTGGCGACTCACTTGCCTGCTCCTGCTGGACCGGCAGGCGTGCCCAGCGGACTACTCGCCGGCATGACGTCGTACACGCCCGTTTTGGTTTCGTCGGGCGAGGCGATCACCGCCCACTTGTCGTCGCCGTTGACCGGATCGACCGGAACCGCCCGCAGATAACGCTTCGTCACCAGTTCATCGAGCGTCTCCGGGTACTGGCCGTTGTCGCCGTAGTATTTATCGATCGCATCGCGCATCACTGCTACGTTCTGCTGCCGGACCTGCTCCTTGCCGCGTTCGATGCTGTGCATATAACGCGGCAGCGCGATCGTCAGAAGCAGGCCAATGATCGCCATCACGACGACCAGTTCGATCAGCGTAAAACCGCGGTATCTGCGCGTATGAGCGGGTTTCATGATGCACCGTCACCATTGTTTGTACGGAACGCCGTTGATGCCGGCGCGATCGGATTTCGACGACACATCGAACACATCCTTGCCGGCCTGATCATTGCCGAGCGGCACATCGGTACCCGCCTGATCCGGCGGCACCCCATAGGACCGCAGGTTCCAGGTGTCTTCCGCGGGCGTGTCCGGATCGCCTGCAAAGAACGGATCGCGCGGCACGTGGCGAAGGAACATCAACAGACCGCCTTTCGGATCCTTCGCATTGGGCACCCCTGTCACCAGCACGGTTAGCGACGACGGATAGCCGGACGCCTCGGCCTCCTTGTCGATCAAACCCACGTCGCTCGAATCCTTGTATGCGTCGAGTGCCGTGCGAATCTCGCGCAACGCGGCGCTCAACTGCTGTTCCTTCTGACGCTGCACGATCAGTTCGGAAAACGGCATGATCGCGAGCGCCAGGATAGACACGAGCGCGAGCGTGATCACCAGCTCGATCAACGTGAACCCACGCTGATCGGGCCGGCTTGCGCCACGCGAGCGGACCGTGTTCGTCAGCATGGCCACGGCTCAATACCCGTTCTGAATCGAGCGAAGCGGGTTATCGTTCCCCATGTCACCCGGCGGCATCTGCAGGATCGACGGAGGGGGCGTGGGCGCCGGTGCGGGCGCCGCCGGGGGAGGCGCAGCCGGCTGGGTGGCCGCTGGCGCCGCGTTTGCCGCGCCGCCCGGCTCCGCCTCACCGCCCGCCTGCTCCGCTGCCGGCGGCGCATTGGGAACCGGCACCGGCGCCGGCGCGCTCAGCTGCGGCGCGAAGCGGCCGCCATACGGTACGGGTGGCGGCGTCGTGCGCGGCGCCGGAGGCAGTTGCCCAAACGACCCGGTCGCGGGCACGGTCGTCGAACTGTTCGCCGCTGCGCCGGCTTGAGCGGACTTGCCGCCGGTCGTGCCACCGCCTACACTGCCGGGCACCGGTTTCATGATCGCCGTTCCGGGCACCGCCGCGGCGGCCATGACGGGATCGAGCCGAAGCTGGTCGGCGTGCACATTGATGTCGGTGCCGGACCAGACCTCCTGCGTGTCCACGTCCGCCGAGAGCTGCGGCCTGACAATGTGCGGCGTGATCTGCAACACGATCTCCGTCTTCACATGGTCGCCGTTGTGGTCCGAGAACAGGCGCCCGAGCACAGGCAACTGCCCGAGGCCGGGCACCTTGTCGGCCGACCTGCGGTCCTGATCAGAGATCAAGCCGCCCATAATCTGGGTTTCACCGTCTCGCAGGCGCAGGCTTGTCGACGCGCTACGCGTTCCTATCTGATAAGCGAGTGAACTCAGACCTGTTTGCGAGTTGCCGCTCTGGATCGTATTGGTGATATTGCTGACTTCGAGATTCAGTTTGATGCCGACATCGCCATCCCGATAGACCTGCGGCTCCACTTCGAGCTTGATGCCGACATCGATGTACTGAATCATTTGCGTGTATGACGGACCGCTCGTGCTGGGCGTACTGGAACTCGAAATCACCGGCAACTTGTCGCCGATCAATATCCTGGCCTTCTCCTTGTTGCGCGTCCGGATACGTGGACTCGCCAGCAAATTCGCGTCGGTATCCGTGAGCTTGAAGTTCGCCGTCGCGGACAGACCGCTGACATTCAGCGCATTGAGGGGAAGATGGTGCAACGCGCCCCATGTATCCACCGTGGACGGCGTCGACATCGTGAACGAGTTTGGCCATTCAATCCCGAGATTGGACAAGCGTTCGTGCGACACCTCCAGCACCTCGACTTCCAGCATCACCTCCGGTTCAGGCAAATCCTGCGCGGCGATCATCTCTTCAGCAACCTTGATGGTGTCCGGAGTGCCGCGAATCGTCACGGTATTCGCACGCTCGTCGATCACGACTTCCTTGATCTTCAGCAGGCTCTTCAGCAACGACTGGACCTGTTTGGCTTCGACGTTTGACAACTGGAACGTGCGTACCTTCAATTCCTGATATTCGAGCTGCTTGGCCGGAGTCGCCGGGTAGATGAAAAGCGTATTTGCGTTGAGTTGCTTCTTGTCGAGCTGATTCTGCATCAGGATCATATCGACCGTATCCTGCAGCGACGCGTTCGTCACGAAGATGGTCGTCTTCAGGTCCGCACGGACGTCGCGGTCAAAGATGACGTTCAATCCGGAGGTACGCGACAGCGCTTCGAATACCATGCGCACGTTGGCATCGCGAAATTGCAGCGTGATCGGCGTGCGCATGATGGACGAAGCGGCAAGCCCCTCTTCCTTGTCCGCGCGTTGCTGCCGGATCTTGTCGTCGATTTCCTTTTTCATCTGCAACGCCAGCGCATTGGTCGGATTCTTCAACAATACGCGGTGCACGCGATCGGCCGCCGGCCCAAACGAGCCGCGCTGCATCATGCGGTCCGCTTCCTGGAGGGTCGCAAGATCCCGGCGGTCCTGGTCGATCAGCGCGCCGATCTTGCGGCCACGTTCGCTGGTCGGATCGATCTGGCTTGCCGCATAGAGCTTCTGGATCGCGGCGTCGAACTGGTAGCTCAGACGAAACTGGTCGGCCTGATCGAGCAGCGCGTTAACCTGATCATTGCGGTCGTGCAGCGTGTTGATTTTCGTCTCGGCGTCGGTCGGATTGTCCTGCCGGGTCGGAATCTGCATGCAACTGCTGAAGGCAAGTGTGGAGATAGCGATCGCGAGCACACGCTTTCTCGCGGCCCCCCCGATTGACGTGCGCTGAGCACGGAACGGGACGGGTGGCGAGAGAGGGTTCGATGGGCCGCTGTCCCCATTGCGGCTCGCACCCCGTGTGCGTGAGGTTTTCATCTACTTTGCCTCTCTTGGAATGGATACGGCCTGCGTCTGGTTAAGCGGTAGATAGGTCAGCACCACGTCGGACTCCGAAACCGACTCGACGCGGTACTGGTCATCCACGACTTCACCCGGTGAAACAATCAGCAAGCGGTCGCCGTTGCTGAGAAATACCTGCGGTTTAGCCGCTTTCGCATCCAGCTCGCCGAGGTAAGTGAATGGCACTGGCGGCGCAGTCGGCGCCGGCGCGCGCACCTCGGGTACGACCGCCACCTCGACAGGAGGTGGCGGCGGAAGCCACGAAGAGGCGGCAAACGGATTGTTGGCCGATTCGATGGACAGAGGCGCGCGCAGGGCGGTCAGTTTTGCACGTGGCGTCGCCGCTATCGCCGGTCCAGCGCCGACGGCACCGGCATGCGACGCAGGAACCGGAGCAGCCGCCGCTCCCCGCGAGGTTACGGGCACGGCAGATGCGGATGACTGGTGATGCACGGAAGCAGGCCGCGCCCGCATGTTGTCATGCCTCTCGCCGTGGAGCGCTGCAAGCACTACCGGCGTCTGGGTCGCCGCCACCTGCGCGCGATACCCGAGCCCCACGGCGACGATCCCGCAGAACGTCAGCAACACGCGTTTGACCAGAGCGGGTTTGATGGCTGCGCTGTCCGGTAGATGAGCTCGAACGCGATTGACCAGAGCGGCTTTCATGGCTGTGCTGTCCGATAGATGAGCTCGAAGCGGACCCGTGCATCGAGAATATTGCCGTCGACCGCGGGACGCTCGACGTGTATCGCCTGTAGCGCCGCATTGGGCACGTTGTTCAAAACCGCAGCGAGAAAACGCCGGATCGCACTGTACTGATCCTTGACAGGCAGCAGCACCTGATACCGCGTAAAGGGCGCACCGGCTTCGGTCGTCACCTGATATTCGGCGGAGCCGAGCGTCAAATTGCTGTCGCGAGCCTGCGCGAGTATCACCGCGATATCGTTCGCGCTTTGCGTGAAACCCGGGAACAGTCCTGGCAAGGTATCGAGTGCGACCGCATCCGCCGCCGCGCTGCGCTCGCCGGCAACGTGATGCGCGTTCGCCGCCCGCGCGACTCGCGCGGGATCCTGCATCTCAAGCATTTCGTGCGTCCCGGGGTGCACACTGGGAGTCGAGGCGCCCACTATGGCAGCCGCGCCGATCAACAGCGCGCCGAGCAGTCCCGGCAGGCCGAACGCGCGCTGCATCTCGAAGCGCAGCGTCAACAGCCTGTCCTGTAGCTGGTCCGTTTTCATGACTTCCTCCAGACAGCAGTGATCTGGAAACGCACCGGTTTGCCCGGCACGTTCGTCTCGATCAGGTGATCGTTGAGCACGGCTTCCCGCAACAGCACGCTGGTCTGCAGATACTTCAGGTACGCAATCATCGCGTCGAAGTTCTTCGCCTCGGCCGTGATACGGATCTGGCTTTGCGCGGGGTTCTGATCGATACCGATCAGCGCGACATCGTGATCCGGATAGTCTTCGACGATCGAGAAGAGGTCCTGCCACGGCACGGTCAGTTCCCGCAGAACCGACTGGCTCTGCTTTTCCGCGAGCCTCGCGGCCGGCGTCAGTGGCGCCCTCACGACGTGCCGGTTTGCCATTGTCTGCTGCCGAACAGCCTCCAGCTGCGCCTGCACGCGATCGTTTTCCGCGTACGCATGCCAGAGCCGCGCGCCGCTTGCGAGCAACAGCACGGCAGCGGCGCACAGCAGGATCACGCCGCCCATCGCGGCGGGAGCGCGGCGCCGGCTGAAGTCGAGGTCAAGGCGCGGAATCATTGCGCACACTCCATCAGCCGATGCGCGGGCGAGACGTCCGCCGGCGGCGCCTGCCGGATCGCCGTGGCGAAACGCGCTTCGAACGGCGCCAGCTCGGTCTCGACCCCGAACAGATAGATCTTGCAGTCTTCGTGCCTCAAGTTCGCGCGGGTCGCCGAGCGTTCGAACAACTGCTCGGCCAGCTCGGCCAGTCTGGACGCGTCGCCCGCATCACCGGGAAAGAGGCGCTGTGTGTCGTAGGCGACCCAGCGATTCTGTTCAATCATGACCGCCTGCATCAGCTCGTCCGCGACGAACAGCAGCAGCGCCTCACCGCCCTCGGCTGCGTCGCCGATGCGATTGAGCATCTCCGGAAGGCATAGCCTCAGGCTGCTGATCCCGACATGTTCGGAGGCGCTCACGTCGTGGATACCGTCATGAAGCGCGCGCGACATCGCGCTGGCAAACAGAGCCCGGCCGCCGCGCTGCACGCTGAAACGCACCACCAGCGACGCGCCGTCGATCCCATAGGTATCGGTGAAATGGGCTAACGCGATCTCTTCGAGTTCGCGCGCGCGCAGCGTGCGGAAATCGCCACGCAAGATTGCGTGATTGCCCCAGAAATCATCCAGCACCATGTATGCGCTGCGCTTTTGCACACCCTCCTGCGGCGCGGCAGCGACATCATTGGCGGCGGGCGTGGCGATGAGCGTCTCGGCAAGCGCTGCGCGCAACGCATCGAGTGCGCCCGGTTCAGTACAGCAGCGCGCCTCGGGAATCGCAACGCTGGCAGGCTCAGCGGTGGACGCCGGTTGGCGCAGGCGCAACAGCCGGGGCGCGCGCGCACCAACGACAATCTCACGTGTGCCGACCCCGATTGCAACCGGATTATTCAACCATCGTGACACGGTTAATCTCCTCGAGAGTCGTTTCGCCGCGCTTCACAAGTTCGACCGCGGCGGTACGCAGCGACTGCATGCCGTAGCGCATCGCCGCCGCCTTGATAGCCCCAAGCGGCGCGCGCTCCGACAGCAGTTGCCGCAACTCGTCGTTCATGCGCAAAGCTTCTGAGATTGCGCGGCGTCCGCGGTACCCGCTGCCGCGGCACGCCGCGCAGCCCGTGCCGCGATGAAACAGGTAGCTGCCGGCGGTATCCGGATCGATGCCCGAACGGACCAGCGTGTCCGCGTCGACCGTCTCATCGGTCGTGCAATCCGGGCAGCACTGCCGCAAGAGACGCTGGGCGACGACGCCGTTGAGCGCGGACACGAAGCTGTACGGATCGACTTCCATGTTCGTGAAGCGGCCGATCACGTCGAACACGTTGTTCGCATGCACGGTGGTGAACACCTGGTGACCGGTCAGCGCTGCCTGCACGGCGATTTGCGCGGTTTCCGGATCGCGGATTTCGCCGACCATGATCTTGTCCGGGTCATGCCGCAAAATCGATCGCAGTCCACGCGCGAACGTCAGCCCTTTCGCTTCGTTGACCGGAATTTGCAGGATGTCGCCCAGCTGATATTCGACCGGGTCCTCGATCGTCACGATCTTCTCCAGGCCGTTGTTGATCTCGGTAAGAATCGCGTAGAGCGTCGTGGTCTTGCCGCTGCCGGTCGGCCCGGTCACGAGCAGCATTCCATACGGCATCGACGCGACCGAGCGCATGAAGCGTGTATCGGCCGGCTGAAAGCCCAGCGCCTCGAGCGTCAGACCGCCGGAGGCCTGCGAAAGCTGATAGCGATCGAGGATCCGCAGCACCGCGTCCTCGCCGAACTGGTTCGGCATGATCGACACGCGGAAATCGATGTCACGGCCCGCGTACTGCGCTTTGAAACGCCCATCCTGCGGAACCCGGCGCTCGGCAATATCGAGTTCGGAAATCACCTTCACGCGCGACAGGACCTGGTCCGCGACATCGCGGCCTTCCACCCGGCGGACCACAGTCAGCACGCCGTCCACGCGGCACTTGATCATCAAACCGCTGGCACGGCATTCGAGGTGGATGTCGCTTGCCATCATCTTCAGCGCGTCATAGATCGTCGAGTTGAGGAGCCTCACCACCGGGCTGTCGTCACTGCTGATGCCCTGCAGCGTCAACGCGAGCGAAGACGGATCGACCGCGCTCTGGATCGGGTCGTCGAACGCGAGCGAGTCCATCGCCCTCACGTCTTTTTCGCGCACGGCCAGATACGCGCTGATGTCTCCCGCGCTCGCGAGCGCCCAGCCGTACGGCACGGTCGGCCGCGAGCGCATGCGGTGTTCGACGACACCTCGCGTGCGCGCGTCGAGCGGATCGGCGATGACGAACAGAAGACCCTTGCCACTGATTGCGCCGCTTGTACCGTTCGTGCCGTTTGTACCGTTCGTGCCGTTCGCCTCGCGAAAACACACGCACAGGCGGGTCGTCGCTTCGACAAACGACATCACTTCGAAATCGGGTTCGTACTGATTCAACTCGCGCATGCTGATCGGCTTCATGCGGAATTGCGCGGCCAACTGGACGCACATCTCGTCCGCACTCAGTGCCGTCTGCGTCATCAACTCCTCCAGCGCACGAATGCCGGAACCATGCCGCTCGCCGAGCGTTCGCAGCGCGTCGCGCAGCTCGACACGCGGTTCGACACGCGGTTCGACATTGAGGCTTGCCAGAGTTGTGCTGACGGAATCCACGTCTTTTCTCCAGGAAGGTCTATTGAATGCTCGATGCGATTTCGAAAATCGGCATGTACATCAGCACGACAATTCCACCGATCACCACACCGATAAAAATCATCATCGCGGGTTCGATCAAGCGCGAGATCAGATCAATCGTGCGGGACACCTGCGCCTCCTGAAACGCGGCGATTCTGTCGAGAACGGCCCCAAGACCGCCAGTCTTCTCCGCCACCGTGAGGAGCCGATAAGAAATCGGGTTGGCGAGTCCACCCTGCTGAAACGCGTCGGAGATCTTTGTGCCGTTGCGCACCTGCTGCAAAGCGTCCGCGAGTGCGGTCTGGTCCGCGCGGCCGACCAGCCCACGTGCAAGTTCGAACGCGCGCACCGCGGGAATACCGCCGTCGACCAGCATCGCGGTCGTGCGATAAAACTGCGACTGGCGAAAGACACGGAAGTGTTGCCCGATGCCCGGTAGGGCAAGCATGCGATCGGTGATCCAGTTCCGGACCGCCGGTCTGCGCAGCGCGAAACCGGCCGCCACCGACAGCACGGCAAGGCTGACGCTCAACTCCGCCCCGTGGGCGTGCACCATGCTGCCCCATGCGATCAGCAAGCGCGAGAGCAGCGGGAGTTCGCGCCCACTGTGTTCAAGCAAGGTCGCGAACCTCGGTACGACGAAACCCAGCAGGAACAGCACGACCGCCGCGCCCACCAGCAGCAGAACAGATGGATAGATCGCTGCCGACACCACCCGGCCGCGCAATTCGTGAAGCATCGCGCTATTGCGCGAATAGCGGGTCAAGCTATCCGCGAGGCCGCCGGTTTGCTCGCTGGCTTTCACGCAGGCGACCAGCACCGGCGGAAAGATGTGGTTCGCGTGCTCGAGCGCCGCGGAGAGTGACTGCCCCTCTTCCAGTAGCCGCAACAGCTCGCGGTACGCCTGTGCCGAGGCCTCGCGGCGCTCATTGCCGCCGAGCGTGCGCAATGCGTCGACGACGCCGACGCCCGCATCGAGTAATGCCGCGAGTTCGCGCGCGAACAGTTCGACGTTGAACCTGCCGCCGGGCAGCGCCATCCAGTTCTTCCGGTGGCGCCGCCGGCCCGCATCGGCGCGAACCGATACGACGCGAAGGCCGCGGGCGCGTGCAAGTGACGCAGCAGTCGACGACGAATCGCTATCGATGCGAAGCGTCTGGACCGCACCACTGGTATCGAAGACACGCAGCACGTACTTCACGTCGACTCTCCTTGCAAACAATCCATTACCGGCCCGGCGTCGCGGCAACCGCGCGGCGCACCGTCACCACGAAGAGACGGTCGTGTTCTCGCCGACGCCACCGCCTCGTCCATCCTTGCCAAGCGAAAACAGATCGTAGTCGCCGTGCTCACCCGGCGAACGATACTGGTACGCGCGATCCCACGGATCGACCGGCACCGCCTTCGCCAGATACGGCCCGCTCCAATGTGCCGCATCCTGCGGTTTGGCCATGAGCGCCTGCAGCCCTTCTTCGGTCGTCGGATATGCCCCGACATCCAGCCGGTATTGATCGAGCGCCTGCCCCAGCGAGACGATCTGCGCGCGCGCGATCTTCGTATTCGACTTGCCGACCTGTTCGAAATATCGCGGGGCAACGAGACCTGCGAGCAAGCCGATGATGACCATCACCACGAGCAGCTCGAGCAGTGTGAAACCGCGGCTGCGTCGCGCGCCCCTTGCAAGGCGGACGCACTGCCACGGGCGCCCGGGCATGCCGGGCTTCATAGAGGACAATTCGGTGTACACGGCTCCCCCCTGTATCGACCGACCGCTTCGGCATTGCCGAAGCCGTTGAATGCATTCTTGTTCAGGTCGATACGGGCCAGAAGTAGGGAGAGCCGTCCAAAGACATGGGTAAAGACCCTCCAGTTGCGCCGCGCTTATGCGGACGGGTGATGCACGCGTTCTTCGTCCGGCAGCGTCAGCACACCCATGTCGATGGCGATGCGCACAAGACCTGTCACGTTCGTGATGCCCAGCTTGCGCATCAGACTCGCGCGATGCTTTTCAATCGTTTTCGGGCTGAGCTTCAGGTGCTCGCCGACCTGCCGATTGGTGTGCCCCTCGACAACGAGTCGCAGCACCGACCGTTCGCGGCCGGTCAACGCATCCCAGAGGTGTGCTTTGTGCGGGGTACCCGCAGCGAGGTGCAGCGAACCGGCACAGCGGCCGCGAACGTCGAGACTCGTGTTGTGCTTGCCCTGCATGACAAGTCGCATCTCACCGACCAGGTCTTCGAATGATGCGTCCTTGATCACATAGCCGTCGGCGCCCGCGGCAAACGACTCTCGCACGTGTTCTTCGCTGCGGTGAACGGTGAGGACGATGATGCGGATCTGCGGCGCGCGGCGTTTGATTGCGGCGATCGCCTCGAAACCGCTCCCGCCCGGCATCGACAGGTCCATCAGGATCAGATCGGGCATCGTCGCGATCGCAAGCCGATAGGCCTCGAGTCCGTCGCTCGCCTCGCCAACGATGCTGTAGTCGCATAGTTCGGACACCATGCGGCAAAGACCGCTGCGCAATAGAGGCTGATCCTCCGCAATCAGCACACGATGCTCGTTTGTCAATTTCGTCGCTCCTGACTGCACCGTGCGCGGCTAGTTGGACGCAACGGCGTCATGGTAGGCGCTCAGCAGTTCCGCCGGCGTCGCGAATCCGTCAATACGCAGCCACGGCTTTCCGGGCGCCGCTCGCACGAATGCAACCGGCGTGTGATTCATCTTGTCGCCCCGGTAGACGTTGAAAGCGCGTTGCGTCGCAATGCTCGCCTCGACGGTGCCGGTGTAGTGCTGCCACTCCGGGCCCGCGTCGAATCGGGCTCCGTACGCTCTAAGACGTGCCGGCGTGTCCTGCTCGGGATCGATCGAGATCGACACGATGTGCACCTTGCCCCGGTCGCCGCCCAACTCGCTTTGTAACCTCTCGAGCGTCTGGCTGACCATTGGGCAAATGGTGGTGCACGTGGTGTAGATGAAAGTCAGGATCACCGGCCGGCCGTCATTCAATTCATCGATCAACGAGACCGTCTTGCCGTCGTCCCTGACGAGCTTCACCGGCGGCAGCGTGTAGTCGACGGTCGAGCGCATGGTGCCCGACATCATGTGATGATGCATGTGCGCGTCGGCGTCATCGGTGGCGTCTGCGGCAGACGCGCACCATGCCGTGGGACCTGCCAGTCCGGCGCCGGCTAGCAGGACCGCGCCGATCAGCGCTACGTTGGTCGTTCTCATCGCTGGCTCCAGAAGTATCATGAGCACGGCGTCGATACCCGCGTGACCGCATGAAAGGCGCGCCACCGTGCATATTCAGTCTCATGAATTTGCGCGCGAGCGTCATTGGATGAGAGCCCCCAAAGCGCGGTAGGGCATGTCCGCCTGCGGGAAAACCCGCCACGTTCAGCCGGGGTGTCCCCACATCGCGACTCAGTACTTGCCCGGTTGCAGCGAGCATGAGTCGAGGCCTACAATCACTTATAGCCTTAAGGTTTCCTTAAGAAAACGCATCGGGAGCTCAAATGGATGCAAACGAGCCCACGGGATCGCAGATGAAGCTGGCCGACCTGATCGAGGCTATGCGCAAGCTTTGCATTGCGGCCCGGACCCACAAGCCAGGCACCGCCACCGTCACCGATGCGCGCGGCGCGGCACTTGCCATTCTCACGTCAGATGGAACATTCCTGTCGGCGAACCGCACTGCGGCGGCCCTCCTGGGCTACTCGAATGCCGACCTGGTCGGCAAGCAACTCGTCAACATGGCGCCGGACAACTTTTGCGCGTCGCTCGCGAGCGAATTGTCCGTGAGCGCACATCGCGAATTTCATTCCTTTCCTGCGGTACTCAGCGGCCGCACCGGCCACCCAACCCAACTCATGTTGCACCAGCAGTCGGTTCCCACCTGCCAGACCGGGCGCAGCGCGTTGCTGACGCTGTTTGAGGAGCCGCTGATTTCCGGGCCCGAACTTGCGGATGCCACACGTTTGCTCGATGCGAGCGCGCGGGACCGTCTGACGTACCTGACTATGGGTCAACAGAAAGAACGTCAGCGCCTTGCGGCGGAACTGCACGACGGTCTCGGGCAGGCATTGACGCTCGTCAAGCTGATGGCTGAAGACGCGCTGATGCGGATACGCCGTGGGCAGGTCGACGACGCGGCCCAGTTGCTCGATGCAACCGTGCTCAGAATCCGCGAGACGATCGGCGACGTGAGGCAGATATGCGGCGAACTGCGTCCGCTGATGCTCGATCAACTCGGCCTGCCTGCCGCGTTGAGTTCGCTATGCCGCCGCATCGAGCGCAGCGCCGAAAATGTCTCAGTTGTGTTCAACTGCGACGTCGGCGACGAGGACGTGCCGGAGCATCTGAAGGCCGACATGTTCAGGCTCGCTCAGGAAGCGTTGAACAACACCGTCAAGCATGCAGCGGCCACGGAAGTCACGCTCGGGTTCCGGCGTATTGCGGGCGGCCTCCTGATGACGATTCAGGACAACGGCATTGGCTACGAAAACCGTCCTCTGTCGACAGAAGACGCCTGCACAACCGGGCTTGGCCTCATCGGCATGCAGCACCGGGTCGAGTCGCACGGCGGAACATTTTCAATCCAGTCGTTCGGTACGAGCGGAACGCTGGTCTCGGCGGCATGGGCCGCCTGATGCAATTTCCGCTCACGCTCAGCCCGCCGCCCCGCCCAGCCGGTATTTGAGCAACTCCTGGTCCGCGGGCGATTCCGGCGGTCTATCCGGCTCGGCCGACAAGTGGACATGCGTGTCGTCAACGTTCGGCTCGGAGCACTTTTCGGCCAGAGAAGTCAGCAGACCCATACTGATGGCGACCAGGACCAGTTCCGTCAGATTGGCGATATTGAGCTTGTGCATCATGCTGGCTCGATATTTCTCGATCGTCTTCGGGCTGAGATTCAAGTACTGCCCGACCTGCCGGTTGGTACGCCCTTCGGCGATCAGCTTCAGCACACTGCGCTCCCGCGCCGTCAGGACGTCCCACGCCTTCTTTGGCGCGTGCACTTCGCGGCCTGTGACGAACGAATCGACCATGTACCCGTACACGTCGGCGCTCAGATGTTTCTTCCCCTGCATCACCATGCGCATGGCGACCAGGAGTTCATCGAACGAGACATCTTTCAGCACGTAACCCTCAACGCCGGCGCGCAGCGCCTCACGCACATACTCTTCGCTCTGGTGAACCGTGAGCACCACGATTCGTATGTTCGGCGATCGTCGTTTGATCGCCGCGCTGGCATCGATTCCGTTCATGCCTCGCATCGACAGATCCATCAGCATCAGATCGGGATTCAGCGTCATCGCCATTTGACAGGCTTCCTTGCCGTCTCTCGCTTCACCGATGACGTCATAGCCCCCTTGCGCCGAAAGCATCGAGCGCAGACCGTTTCGTAGCAGATCGTGGTCTTCGGCGATCACGACGCGGCAGTTGGTACTCATGTGTTTACCCCTGGCAACCATGAACCGTTCGTGACAATGCTGTGCAGCCGGTGCCCAGCGCATGTCTCGTCTTTTTCTTGCAACCAATACTTTCGAGTTCCTAACCTTTTCCTTCGCTTGCCAGGCAGTCACGCTGCACGCATTCCCCCTTTGCAAGGTTCGCGCCATGCCTCTGCAAGCCAGCATTGATCAGCATGCGGAATTCATACGACGTTTGAAACGGCCGAAAATAGCTGCCTGTATGTTTCAAATTTGAACTCATTTGCCTCGGACCGGAGATTGGTAACAATACCGATAGAGTAGACATTGCGCGTCCGAGTCGCTCAACGGGGTAAGACTTGCCGACTGCCTGTCTGAATCAGAAATATTCCCCCCCGACGGATGCCCCGAGTGGCGACGCATTTGATTACTGGCAGTTACTGGTCGTTACGAACGTAACGATTTTGTACAGCCCTCCGACCCGTCCGTTTTGCGTCTCAAAGTGTAGGGAGGTGCCCCATTGCCGATGCGCATTTCTCCACACCACAATTGAGATGCGGGGGAACACGACCATGCGCTATAGCCTTTCATCCGGACCAGGACATGCGATCCTCATCGCATTCGCGATGCTTGGCATGGCATCACCGGGGGTTGCACGCGCAGAGATTTTTGGAGCGGTTGCGAGTAACGGTGCAATCGTCCTGACCAACGTACCGGGCAAAGCAGGGATGACCGTCATCGTT
Source organism: Burkholderia sp. OK233 (assembly GCF_900230185.1). Taxonomy (GTDB): domain Bacteria; phylum Pseudomonadota; class Gammaproteobacteria; order Burkholderiales; family Burkholderiaceae; genus Paraburkholderia. Next base: position 2,985,169 of record NZ_OCSR01000002.1, on the reverse strand, counting down.
GCCGGCGATCCGCCATCCGCACGCGATGCAAAGCGTGCGGAAGCCTCATCGTCCGGGAACGGTGACGCATCGCGGTTCGCCGATGTGATCGACGAAGCAAGCCGCACCTTTCGCGTTCAGCCCGAACTCTTGCGCGCGGTGATCGACGTCGAATCCCGATACAACCCGAAGGCGGTTTCAGACAAAGGTGCGCAAGGACTGATGCAGGTCATGCCGGAAACAGCACGGCGCTTTGCCGGTGGAGACATGCTCAATCCGCGCGACAACGTGCTGACCGGAGCACGCTATCTACGCTTCCTTCTCGATCTCTTCAAGGACGATGTCGAACTCACCGTGGCCGCGTACAACGCTGGAGAAAATGCCGTGATTCGGGCCGGCTATCGCGTGCCCTCCCTGCGGGAAACGCGCGCTTACGTGCCACGGGTTCTGGAGCGCTACCGGCGCATGCTCGCAGCCGGCTAACCGTTGCGCGCTCCGGCGGCAAGCCGGCACCCATATCGATGACATCCGGGCGTGACCAGCCGCCGGCCTCGTCGTACTGTTGCCGAGTCCGGGAACAGATTACGGAAATGCCGGAATGGTCGGCTCCGTTCCCCGAATCTCGGCCTCCGCGTGATGAAGCTTGATCATCTCTTCGATTTCCTCGACGCGGTCCTTTGGGACGTCGATCATCATCAGCAGCTCACCCCGCTCGATCGCGTCTTCGAAACGTTTCAGCCGCGTATTCGGTACATCGACACCGATCATCGTCGCCGTCCATGCGCCAAACCCGGCGCCCGCGAGCGTGAGCGCAACGACAACGCCGCCCGCAATGGTCAGGCCCGCCGGCGGATAAGCCAATGCAACCAGGCCCGTCAACATGCCGGTCGCGCAACCCGCCGCCGTACCTCGCGTCAGTGCGTGAAGCAAGTCGCTGCTCTGCGCAAGCGTGGCCGCCGGCAAATCGTCGAGCCGTACACTATGGTTGGCAATCACGTGGATATGCCGCCAGTCGACTCGCCTCACCAGAAGCTCGTCAACAATCATCCGTGCACATTGCGTGCTCGGCAGCAAAAAGTATATGCGTCTCATGGCGACCTCGCTGACCGTAGATCGGGGTCTACCCGGACCCCTGACTTCATTCTTGCGCGGATTGGCAACGCGAAAAAGTAGGAATGCTCGCCGAACGGAATGGGTAGAGACCCGCAGTGTGTCGCCCGTCGAACCATGCTCCGCCAAGTCGGAGCTTCGGGCGAAGGGTGCGGCCGTTCCGGCATTCCTCTATAGCTTGCCGTAGCTATGCAGGCCCGACAGGAACATGTTGACGCCGAGGAACGCGAAGGTCGTCACCAGCAGGCCGGTCAGCGCCCACCATGCCGCCACCGCGCCGCGCAGGCCCTTCATCAGGCGCATATGCAGCCAGGCCGCGTAGTTCAGCCACACGATCAGCGCCCACGTTTCCTTCGGGTCCCAGCTCCAGTAACCGCCCCATGCTTCCGCGGCCCACAGCGCGCCGAGAATCGTCGCGATCGTGAAGAACGCGAAGCCGACGGCGATCGACTTGTACATCAGGTCGTCGAGCACATCGAGCGGCGGCAGACGGTCTGCCAGCACACCGCGCTCTTTCGCCAGATACGCAACGCCAACCATGGCCGACAGCGCGAAGCTGCCGTAACCGATAAAGTTGGCCGGCACGTGGATCTTCATCCACCAGCTCTGCAGCGCCGGCACGAGCGGCTGGATCTGCTGGGCGTCACGCGCGACCGAGTACCACATCAGGAAGCCGACCGCCGCGCCGATCACCAGCAGCACGAATGCGCCGAGCGCACGCGTGTTGTAGTGCTGCTCGTAGTACAGATAGAACAGCGCTGTGATCAGGCTGAACAGGACGAACACTTCGTACAGGTTCGAGATTGGAATATGACCGACGTCCGCGCCGATCAGGTACGACTCGTACCAGCGCACCATCAGACCGACGAAGCCCATCACTACCGCGGCCCACGTCATTTTCGAACCGATCGCGGCGCCGGTCGGTGAACGCGACAGCAGGCCGATCCAGTAGAAGACGGTGGCGAAGACGAAGAGCGCGCTCATCCACAGAATCGCGGACTGGCTCGACAGGAAATATTTGAGGAAGAACGCGTTATCCGCGCGCGTCAGATCGCCGTGATAGATCTGGATCGCCAGCAGCGACAGCGCGGCGATGCCCACCATCAGCGGACGCACCGGCTTCCAGCGCCAGCCGAGTACGACGAACACCGGCACCGCCAGGCACAGCACCAGTTTGTCGTAGTAATTCATGAACGGGTGGTAGCGCGACAGCGCAAACCCCGCGCCCGCGACCATCACGACGGCGAACAGCCAGTCGACGATACCGAGGCGCTTGAGGAAGGGCCGTTCGTCGAGCAGATCCACCGTTTGAGCCGCGGTCTTTGAGACGTCCCACTTAAGCACGGGCGCCGGGTCCGGCGCACCGGCATCAAGAGACGATCGGGTCAGGTTCATGGTCCTCTCCGCAGATCGCGTCGACAGACTGTCGGACCTGACCGGGAGAACCATTGCTGCCATGAGCACCCGCCTCCCGATTCGCTCCGTAAGTTTGCACTGCAGATTGTAAAAAGAGCGCCCGCCGGGGGGGACGGAGCGCAAACTGTTCGCCACATCGCTACTGATGCCCCCAGCCGAGGCGACCTCAACAATGACGCAGGCGTTCTTGCAGGTGCCGCTGCCGTGCAACGGTGCATCCGCGCTGCACAGACCAGACGGACGGCCTGGACTCTGAATCGCCACGTCCACCGGCGCAGCGACACGTAAGGCAACTTGCTCATTGCTCGGCCGGCGGGTTGGCCGCTGCCTCGATCTCTGGAGGAAACGCTTCCACGAAGGCCGCTACGGCGCGCATATCCTGCTCCGACATATTGCCGCAGACCGCCTTCATGATCTCACCGCGAGGTCTTTGATCGACGTGGCTCTGGAAAACCAATAGCTGCTTGATGATGTAGTCCGCGTGTTGACCGGCGAGCCGCGGAAACTGATTCATTCCCTCGCCATGCTGGCCGTGACACGAAATGCATGCCGCGACGCCCTTGTCCGGCAACCCGGACGCATAAATCGTTTTCCCTTCGCCAATGAGCGATTGATCGCCGGGTTCACCCAGAACCGGCTGCTGACTGGAAAAATACGCTGCGAGTTCGTCGATTTGCGCCTCGCTCAGGTGCGTAAAGCCCCACATAAACCTTTGGGCGTTCGGGTCCGATCGGGCATGCACCTTGAAGTCCGTCAATTGATCGACAAGGTATTCCCGTCGTTGCCCCGCCAGCTTGGGAAAGACCGGCGATACCGAAACGCCCTTCACACCATGACAGTTCGAGCAGACCTGCAGAGCAATGGTCTTTCCGGCGACAGCCGGGTTATCGACGGCCCTTGACCGATCCATGTCGTGACAGCCCGACCCTGCGAGCAACATCCCAAGGGAGATGATTTGCGCCAACGTTTTCATGTCACAAACCTCCAAACTGCGCTTACCGCCCTTAAAGGCTGCGCGACAAAGCGCAGCGCGATGAGTACGTATTTCAACGCCCTCGCTTCCGCCGATACTGCAAAAACGCAAGGCACCTTCCTTTTATTCCAGGGGCAAGTACGACTAACTTGCGTGGGAAACGCCGGCATCGATGTCACCAATACGCGGCCCATAAATAGACGAACAGCGTGTCGTTGTCTGATGCGTTTCGCCCGGTGCCGTCGTAATTGGATCGGGATCCAAGGTATTTAGTGAAATGCGTGTATTGCAGGCCGACCCGAATGTTCTGCACCGGAATCCAGAAGATCTCGGGTATCCATCCCTGCGTGGCAGGCGAAAAGTTCGCGCTGCTGGCGTAAGCCACGCTGTCGGTGCTGCCCGTCACATTGAAGAAAGCGAGACTCACGCCGTACTTGGCCTGATAGATGTACGACACTTTCAGCAGCATTGATTTGAGATTGGCCGACTGGCTGTCGCCTAAAACGAAATTGTTCGGATCACTGATATTCTCATGAGTGTAGCGTGCCTGCGCGGTAATCGTATGTGGATCCAGCAGGTATTGATACTGCGCGTCCACACCGATATCGCGATAGCGGGTCACACCCTGCGTGAAGATCGGGAAAGCGTTTGGATCGTTGGGATAGACATCGGCAAGCAAGCCGAACGTCCCCACCATGATGTTGTGTGGGCCCCATTCGCGGGTCAGCGCAAGCCGCCAATACGGGTTGTAGCCTTTCAGATAGGTCTGCGGGTGGGCCAGGTCTCCGGCCTTGCTGCCATGGCTCAGAAACGACCAGATTCCGTCGGCGGTGCTGTACGCGGTCAGTTCTGCATATACCATTTTATTCCAGTACAGGTAGCCGCCAATGCCGACGACCTGCTGCGCCAATGCCCCCTCGATGAGAGGCGTGAACAGCGGAGACCCAACCGCGCTCGTCGACGAAGAGAGGTAGGGGTAGCTCCATGCCGGCGCGGTGTTAAAGACATCCTGTACAGTCGGATTGTTGTGCAACGTTACGCCCAGTATGAAGTCGCTCGCTTCGCCGATGATCCGTTCCACGTAACGGATATCGGTGTTGTCCGATGCCCATTTACCGATCCACCTGCCGTCGCCATTCTGGTGATCGTAGTTCGTGTAGGTATATTGAGCGAACCCGCCGATCTTGTCGGTGATCTTCCCGGCGAGGAAAATACTGGTCGCATCCCATGTCAGATTGCCGTCTTTGGGCGAGATGGGATTCCCGTTAGCGTCGTTGTTGTGCCTGGTCTTGGTCGCATCGACTGTTCCCATCACAGCGAGCGGAATGGTGCGTTCGCCGAGCGTATAGCCGTTCAGCTTGAACATGCGCCCATACGGCGTGAGCTCGGGAAACTGACCGCCGGCGTGGCACGCCACGCAGCTTTGTCCTGTTTGACGTGCGAATATAGGCAGAGCGTGTGCGGTAGACGCCTGGAACAGACAAAGCGCCACGAAGGCTGCCAGCCAACCACCACGAAGCAGTTGATAAAATGCAGGAATACTGACAATGGTCTTTGTCATGGCTATCTCTCCCTGCGCCGTGTTTCACACCTCTACCAACGGCGGCAAAAGTCAGTGACTGCATTCCTGTGTTGCGCCTGACGGCAACAGGCGAAATGATAGAAAGGTCTTGCGACTACAGTGACCCATCCCGATGAGGCATTTGTGCCCTTCGCCACGTTTTTATTGTGCAAACGGGCGACGAGAAACGACATGGGTCAACGTCCTATTCTTGCGGTAGGGGAGACGCTCGACCGCGCAGGCGACAACGTTTCGTGAGTTCTTGCGCGGCGGTTCACGCCTCGTCTCACGACATCGTCACGGCACCATCCAGTCCCCATCGGCAACGACCCTCACTCGATCCGGCTCGGCAAAGCGGACGATATAACCGCCTTTGGACGCGAAGCGCTGCCCCGGCGCCAGCGTCAGGCGCGGGTAATAGCCGGTCAGAATGCGGCGTTCAAGCATGTCCTGAATGCGCTCGATCAGGTAATCCCTCTCGAACGCATCGACCATATGGCTGAGCGTCTCCGCAAGCAGACCGCAGGCGAGATAGGTGTCCGCCTGGACCTGCGGGGCGACCATCGGAATTTTGCGAATTGAGAACCAGCCGAACGCATAATCGACACGGACACGCCGCCCGTCCGGCAAGTCGAATGGATACGCGAGGCGCGTCACGCCGCGCCAGCTCGCCGACAACGGTGTGCTGTCGAGACCACCCAGCAGCCCCGACATGAACACGTTGTCCGACGGCGGTGGCAAACGCCCGAGCGCCGCGATGTCGGGCGGCCGCAGCCATAGCACCAGAACGTCGCCATGCGACATTCCGTGCAGCGCGCGCGCGATGCTGTCGCCTGGCACAAGAGCGCGGCTCGACACCGCGATGCCATGACCCTTCAATGCGGCGGCAAGCGCCTCTGCACCCCGCTCACCGCTGTCGCCCGTGCGATAGACCTGCCAGACCTTTGTCATCGCTCGCGCGGGCTTGCCACCGGCTTCATCGAGAATCCGCCTGGCGAGCAGTGCCGCCTCGAGCAGCACGCCCTTCGAGAAATATACGGAATAGAAATCCTGATCGGTTTCGACCGGCACTTCCACGTTGGGAAAGAGACACGGTACGGCCTCCTGCTCGCAGAACTCGTGAACCGGCGCCCAGTTCTTGCCCCCGAGTCCTGACAACACGGCAAACACCGGCTGCTCCGCCAGATAGCGCCGCAACTGTTCATGCCACGTCGACGGCGGTCCGTTCAACTCCCACACGTGCAGCTCCCAGCGGCGATTGACCATGAACATCATCTTGTGCGACGCGCGCAGCGGCGGCGTCGCGCCAAGCGGAAACACGTTCTTGTCATCGAAGTACTGCTTGAGCACATCGAGCATGCCACGCCGTTTCACCGGGTCCGCATCCGGTGTGATGATCGTCGCGAAGTGCAGCACCGTGTCCGTCACACCTGCTGGTCTGCGTCGATCGAGGCGTTTCAGATAGCCGATCAGCGCTGCCATGTCGGTGTCGTTCAGCGCGTACTGCGGCATCAGATTGCTGAGCGGTTTGCCCTCCGAATCGAGCCCCTCGCGTATTGCTCTTGCGATCGTCGCATCGGTGTAGGGCTCGCGATTGGTGCGCATGCCGGGAATGTACGGGAGGTCGAACTCTTCAGGGTTCTCTACGCGAGGATGGACCAGATACCGGTCAGTGATCGGCGGGATGTTGTTATTCCCCTCTCTGGATCCAAGGCCGCTACGCCGATGGCAATTCATGCAGGCCGCGGCGGCGCCTCGCAGGTTCACGCCACCGTCGTGCATCGCTTCAACCGGTTCGCCCGAACCCAGCACGCCTTTCTGGAAAATCGCTTCCCCCGTGTTCGCTGTCGTTGCGGGCGGCGTCGAGGGGGCAGCGTTCGCCTTGTCTACGGGCGCAATCAACGCGGCGAGCAATGCCCATTGAACGAGCGCGAGCGCCGCGAGCCAGCGCACCCGAGCGCTGGCTCCTCGGCTGACCCGGGCGCAGTCCATGGCTAGGGGCTCGGCCGGCTCAGAGCGGGCGGCGGCGCATCGGCATTCACCGACACCGAGTTGCGCCGGCCCTGCGAGCCCGGTTTCGTGAACATCCCATCGTCAAGCGGCGGATTGAGCGTCACCTTGTCGATCGTCAGCTTGTCACGCTTTCCGGCCGCCGCTGCGCCGCTTTCGATCGTGAACGGTATCTGCAAACCGCCGACGCTCCTGTAGTCGCCGTACTTCACTTCCACTGTGACCGGCCCGTGAGGGCCCCGCGCCACGCGGTCGTACTTCACGTCAAGAAAGCTCTGCGCGTCGACCCACACATGACGGGTCACACCGGAAGGCAACTTCACGCCGAGGCGGTATGCATCGTGCCCGTCGACCTTGTCGATACCGTCGAGCGTGACATCAAAACCCTTCGCCTGATGGTCGATCAGCAATCCGTCGATGACCTGCTCGTCATGCGCGGAGCTCAGCTCGTCCATGGTGTACGGCCGCGCTTCGCCGCTGCCCGTGGCGCTCGGGCTCACCTTCCAGCCTTGTTTGCCGTTGAATACCCGGACGGCCCGGTGGTTGAGTACGGTGACCTCGAAGCGTGTCTTGTTCGGACGTTTCAGCGCGAGCGCAAACGGCATTTCCTCCGCGGGTGTATTCGCACTATCCACGTGCCCGACCCAGACCATCGTCTGGATATTCCTCCATGCGTCGAGCCCTCCCCTCGCGGCGATATTTTTCTCGACGATCTGGTCCGCGCTCAGATCGTGCTCCGGTATTTGCTCGCTCGCGTACACCGCCGCCGTCAGGCAGCCGACGAGCACCCACAGTGCGATTCGTGTCATGGCAGTGGACCTCGCACGATAGCGGCTAATGGCTATTCGCCAGCGGCTGCTGGTTCGGCACTTTGGCCATGGCCAGTTGCGGTTTCGCGAACAAGGTGTCGTCCGCCGGCGGATTCACCACAACATGGTCGATCGTCAGCTTGTGCGTCGGCTTGACGCCGCTGACGGCGGTCTCCAGCGTGTGCGGAATGACGAGCCCATTTTCTTTCTTGTAATCGCGATAGAAGATGGCGACGTCGTGCATCCGGCCGTCGAGCTTGCGTGGTTCGCCATCGATCTTCAGTTCGAGAAAACTGCTTGCGTCGATCCAGATGCGGCGTGACGAATTGTCTTTCGTCGTCAGCTTAAGGACGTACGCGCGATGCCCTTCCACCGATTCCATACCCAGAGCATCGACCCGCGAGCCCTTGCTTGCATAATCGATCAGCGGCCCGTCCAGTTGAGCCGACGCCGCGGCCGATTTGGCCTCCGCAGACGTATACGGCTCGACTTCGTCGCGTCCGAGGAAGGGCCTGACCTTCCAGCCCCGCGCGCCGTCGTAGACCTGAAACGCCGTCTGCTCGTTGAAACGAATCTCGAAGCGGCTCTTGTTCGGCCGCTTCATCGTCATCGTGAACGGCAGCCTGGTGTTCTTCTTGCCACCGGCATCGATCTGCCCTGACATCGTGATCGTATTGACCGCATGCCACGCCTGAAGCCCACCACGTGCCGCGACGTTCCGCTCGACGATCTGCGCCGCACCAAGATGACTCGCCGCCGCGGCTTGCGCCGTTCCTGCGGCCGAGGCCGCGTATGCGACCGGGCCGGATGCCAGAACACCGGCCACGGAGGCCGCCGAAATCGCCTTCAAAAGAAACCGGGACATGTTTCACCTCCCCCATTTGTGTTGCAAATCGCCGTGCCGCGATCATTCGACTATCAGTCCGTCGACATGAAGCGAGCCGATGAAAATGTCGACGCGCTCGCCGGCCTTGATCGGCCCGCCCTTGTTGGAAAACACCATCCAGTATTCCTGCCCGGCTTCGAGTGGACCGGTCTGGCGCAACGGCCCGACTTTGTCCATCACCGGAATCTCGAGCACCGCGTGGCTCGTTTGCCCGTACAGATAGGCGGTCGCGGTCTTCTCGCCGAGCAGATGCGCCGCCACCGGATCCGTCACGCGATAGTTGAAGCGGATCAGATTGCCCGATGCGGTGCTGCGCACGCTCAGGTTGTCGATGCCCTTCATCATCCCGTAGTAGTTCTTCGCATGCTGCGACATGCTCACCGGCAAATACGGCGAATGCCTGAGCGTGGGCGCCGCCGACGGTTTAGACGCCGCCGGTGGGCTCTGCTGGGCCGCGGCCCCTTGAACCAGGGCCGCGGCCAGACATACGCTGCTCGCGAACATCGCCGCCGGAGTCGTCGTGGGGGAACGAAGTTTCATTTCCGCGCCCCTCTCACTTTACGATCGGCGGCTGCGTCTGCGCCGGGGTCAACGCAGGCGGCGGCGTCACGACGGGCAGCTTCGGCGCCACCACCTGGAACAGCCCGAGCAGGCCACCCGTCGACGAGCCACCCAATGCGAGCGGATCGATCGGCGGGGGGGTGCCGCCGAACAGGCCTGGCTGCACGACCTCGACGGCGCCGATGTCGATTCCGGGGCCCTGCGGCCGCGACGTGCCGAAGATGTCGTGATTCGGCGCACCGGTCGCCGTACCGGCATTGATGGCCGGCGAACCGCTATTGATCGAGTAGTTGCCCAGCACGACGTTATAGCCGGTCATACCCGACGTGAGCGCTTCGTTGAACAGCGACAGCGGACCGTACGACATGTTGATCCAGTTGTTGCCTTCATCCGGCGTCGCCGACGGCAGCAGGGTGAACAGCGGATTCGGAAGAACCGTATCCGCGATGCCCGGAGGCACCGTGATACCGATTCCGCCCGCTTCCGGCGGCACACGCGAGCCGTTGCAGTACTGGTGCACCACCGCCGGATTCAGATTGCTGTTGTGCGCCCCCGGGTAGTCACCGGCGTCGGTCAGAATCGAGTACTGCGGGTGCATCGTCAAAGCCGCTTGACGACTGCTGGCCGAGGTGTCGCCGAACGCGCCGATGTCCCAATAGACTGCGTTCGGATCGCAGAAGCCCGTCGCCTTGCCTGCCTGATTCAGAGACGGATTCAACGTGACCGCGTTCTGCAGGCCCGCGATGTTCGGATTTTTTCCTCCCACGGTGATATAGAACGTGCGGTTCTGCCAGAACACGTTATTGGTCAGCGCCGGGTTCGAGAACGTCGTGCAGTTGGGCAACCCCGCCGGACACGCCACGCTCTGATTGCTGAACGCGACGATGAAGTTCCCCGTGTGACGCGCGGTCTCCAGCCCAGCCGGCTCGAAAACCGACGTCGTGATCGGAGAGCACGTCGTTTCCGATCCCACCGTCGTGCAGTTCGGCGGCCCGACGTTGGCCTGCGTGGCCGCGGACGTGTTGAAGAGCACGCCTGCGGACGCCGTTGCGTCGTTGGCGACGACCGTGTTGTTGATGAAGTTCACGGCTACCGCATCCTGCAGGGAGACACCGCCTCCTGCCCACCCGGCCACGTTGTTCGCGATGATGTTGTTGGTCACGCGAACCTGATACCACGCGCTCGAGTTGCTGGGACTGCGTTGCACGTCTGTGCCGTTGACGTTCTGCAGCCGCAGGCCACCGCCCTTGCCGCTTTCCGCCGTGTTACCGACAATCAGATTGCCGTCGATCACGAGACCCGGGCCAACGCCATCCGAAAGCTGAGGCGCGCAATCGATGTCGACCGTCGAGTTCTCGCAGAACGTGCCGTCGGGCGGTACGCCTTGGACGATGATGCCGCCACCGTACGTGGGCAGCGTCGGGTTGTTGCTCTGGTTGAACAACACCCAGTTGTGCGAGATGTCGCCGTTATAGCTGAACCCGAAGTGCGCGATACCGCCGCCGTCGCCAGCACTCATGTTGCCGCAGACCCAGTTGTAGTTGAAGTGATAGTAGTCGGCACCATTACAGAAGGTCACGCCGCCCGCCGACGAAGGCGTAGTCGAATTGATTTCGTCGCCGTACGAAGCATTCGACGTCACCGCGTTGTTGTGAATGTTCACATGCTGGTTGAGCAGGAACGGTAACTCCGTCACGCCGTTCGCGGCGATGGTCGCTTCGGCCGTTTCGACCTGGCCTACCGTGATGCCGCCTGTGAGCGTCCCTGCATTGGCGAAGACGCGGTTGTTCGAGACCTCCGTGTAATGGTTCCAGCCGTGCAGGAAGATCCCTCCGCCGCCTTGCGAGCTGTTGGTGAAGGTCATACCGTCGATACGCGACGGATTGCACAGGAAGTTGCCCGGGTTGTTTGCGCAATCCGGCGGGTTCGGCTGGAGCAGGGTCGGGCCCGTGAGCGGCGTGCAGATGCCGTTCGCGGTGCAGTTCGGGTCGGGTTGCGTCACGCCGCCCACCGTCACGTCCTTCACGCCCTTGGCGAGCACGGTAATGGCCGCACCTTCATACGCGCCCATCAGCGTCGGCTCGATCAGCAGTTCAGCCAGGTTGCCGTTGAGGTTGAAATCCCATCCGGAGGCGGGTTCGAACGGTATCGCATCCACCTTGCGCTGCATCGTGGGCGCACAGGAATACGTGCCGGTCGGATCGTACGGATTGCTCGCCGAGATCAGGCCGCCGTTCAATGCGGCGCCGAAGAGACAGCCAACCTGCCTGCGCCACGGGTCCATCTTGCCCGACGGGTGGGTGTTCGCGTTGACGGTTACCGCCGTCGCACCGACACCTTGCAACCGGACCGGCTTCCACATCAGCAGCATTTCGTTATAGACGCCCGGACCGACGACGATCATGTCGCCCGGGGCCGCCTTGTCGATCGCGGTCTGAATCGCGTTGCTGGTGGCGTTCTCGCCATTCACGTAGGTTGGCGTCTTGCCGCCGATCGTGACCGTGACCGTGTCGATCGAGCGCTTGCCGTTGGCCGCCGTGATGACGAGTTCACCGCAGGACGTAGGGTTCAGCACGCCGCGCTGCTGGATAGTGCAGCTCGATTGCGAGCCGACCAGGATAGGCACCTGGCCTGTGATCTTGGTGTCGCTCCAGACAACATTGTTCATCGGAACACCGCCGATCGTGGCGTTCTGGCACTGGCCGATGGCCGGGCATGTCGAAGGCCGGTTGCCAAAGCCATAGTGGCGCGTCAGGAACTTCTGGTTGAACGGCGCTGTGGTCGCAGCTGGACCCGTGTAGGCATGGTTCGGCACCTGCTGGTTGCCCTGAGCGTTGATTGTCAGCGTGTGGAGGGAATTGCTGACCCATGGTCCCGCGCCGCCGCCGATCGAGTCGCCCGTTACGCTGGAGATCGCCGGCGTGGCGTCCGGGTACGCGCAGTCAGGCTGGTTGTAGCCCTCCGCGAAGGCCGAAACGGGCACCACTGGCGTATCCATGTACTGGGTCTGTCCAGGCATGAACGGAATCTCGTAGCAGAACTGGCTGTATGCCGTGTTAAACAGAGGATCGCGAATCGTCTGGCCGGGATGCGCCGGATCGGGCATATCAGGATCGTTCATGCAGGCGACCATCATCGTCGGCGCGTAGCCGGTGGGGTTCGGCGGGTTGACCTGCCAGGTCGAATAGTTCAACCCGTTGAAGATGCCCCATTGATCGGTGTACGTACGAGCAACTTCGTTGCCAGCGAAATCCTTCATCGAGATCGGCACGTTCGGCACTGCAAACTTTTCACCGAATTGCGGCGAATACGGATCGAACTCCGAAGAGAAGTCATCCAGCATGAAGCCGGTGTAGTGCGCGGCGACGTGCGTCGAACTGAAAATCCAGAACTTCGCCAACACCGTCATCTGGGGCGACACCGTCACTTCCTTGCGGTCGCACAGGTGCCGTGAGGCGCCCGCGAACGGCGAGACTTCCTGCGAGCCCGGGAACAGGCTGATGAAGTCGGGCACGATGCGCAATTCACCGACGCAAGGCCAGGACGTTTCGATGCTGCCCGTGTCGCCCTCGCTCCGGGGGTACGTGGTGGAGCCCAGATCCTGGGTCGGATTCTGCGGATTGTTCCGGTTATAGGTGGAGTTCACCGCAGCCTGGTCGGGCAGGATGAAGATGGCGCCGATGCCGGCGAACTGCTGCGTGACCGGCGCAATGAAGTTGTCGCCGATCAGGATGTTCTTGTCTTCCTCCTTCACCAGTTCGTAGCCCGGCGGCACGATCACTTCGACCACGTACTTGCCGGCAGGCAGCATCCGCGTACCGTCGCCCGAAGGATTGGCCACGCAGACCGTGCAGTTCGTCGTGGTCGGCTTGCCGGTCGTCGTATTCCGGCCCGTCACGCTGGGGAATTTGTACATCCCGTCGTACGGTGCGGGCTGCAGCTGGTTGAACGCGTGCATGCCGTCGTAGCACTTGAACTGCGAATGCGCAGGCAACGCACGTTTCTGCGCGTCGAGCCACTGCGGTGTGTCCTTCAACGTGAAGAAGAACGGGTCAGTGGTCTCCTGTCCCGGACAGTTCATGTTCGGCACACCGTCGGAACGGAAGCCCTGGGCCCAGTCATCCCAGCTGGCGGTCTTCGTCGTGTCCACCAGCGTCAGGCTGGTGGTGCCGTCCGCCGCGGTGCCCTCCTGATACAGGTTCACCGTGACGTTCGGCACGTCCGGCGTCCACTTCGTGTGGATCAGCAGCGAAGGATCGTCGAACGGCCGCGTCGATGCATAGATGACTTCGCCCCTGATGCCGCCGTTTTCAGTCGCGCCAAACTGCGCCTTACCGAACTCGATAAAGGAACTCTGCCCCGAGAAGCCCTGCCAACCCATCGTGGTCACCCACGGCGGATCGACTCTGCCGGTCGAAGGAGTCGTACCCGAACGGTCCTTGCAGTCCGCATCGTTGCAATACACCGCGCCCGGTACCCGGAGGTTCGTCGGCAGGTGCGCCGTCGCGGATTCCAGCGTGTTGGCGTAATTGGCCGCTATGGTCGAGGTGCCGCCGCCGGGTGTGCCGTCGGGCGGGCCGCCCGCGTCGTAGACCACGTGTACGCCAGTCTGCTTGAAGCGGGTTTCGTCGGTGTCGACGACGTACCAGTTGAACAGTGGGAACACTTCGTTAAACGACGCATAGCCGTTCATGTCCGTGTTGTTGAAGTTCGAATAGCTGCCGTCGCGGAAGCGGACATTGGTCGGAACCAGCGCGAGCCCTGGGGAACTCGCCTGTGAGACGCCGGTGCCGGTCGTGTCCAGGAACGTCCGGGTGTAGAGATTCGTGTGCCATTGGAGCACCGAAAGATCCCCGACATCCACGGTCTGGCCGGTCGCCAGTTGCACCGCAGTCGCGAGCCCGTCGACGATCTGATCGTTCCATTGATCGAAGATCGTGATTCTGAACGTGCCTGCGGGCAAGCCGCTAAAGCTGAACGTCCCGTCGGCGTTGCACTTGGTGAACGCCATATCCTCGCCGTCCGGATCGCCGACGCTGACATAGCACTGCGTGAAACTCAGCGAGGTACGCGAGCCGGCGCCATACAGATTCTCGTTCGGCGGACGGCTGTAGTGCAGGTTCGTTACCCTGCCCTTGAGCCCGCTGGTGCACGTCGCACCTGCGCAAAGGAGCGGCAGGCGAGCATTGATGATTTTCGGATTGGCAAAGCCGACCGCCACGTGAAAGCCTGCCGGCCCGAACTCCTGGAAGTACGCCGGCCCGCCCACCTTGATGAACGCGTCGTGTGCCTTCTGTCCGTCCAGCGTGTTCGTCTGCAGCCATTCCTCTCCCCTGCCGATCCGATCGGCTGCTGGCGTCGCGACGACGCCGTACCGGCCGGGCATCAGGTTGGCAATGATGGCCTGGCCGACGAGCGGCGACACCGTCTTGCCGTCCGATTCGAATTTCGGACACGTCGGGACCATGCCGACGATACCGTCGGTCGCCGTCGAAATCGGGCAGGCATTGAGCCCCGTGACCGGATCGATGGTGCCCTGCAAGGAATTCGACAGCGGCATGTTGAACATGTCGTAAGTCATCTGTCCGGTTGCGTCACCGGTGCCGCCCGCGTCGTCCCAGAGCTTGATTTCGAACCCACCAAGTCCTGGTTCGCGCGCCGAGCCGAACGTGTCGGTGCCGCCACTGACGTCCACTTCGCCATTCACCGGGGCGTCGTCTTCGAAGACGAATACCGAGACCTTCGCGGTCGCCATCGGCGTCTGTTGCAGCAACACGTTGACGGTGGTCTGTCCGGGCGCGATCGGGGCGCCGCCCATGGTGTGGCCGCACTTACCCGTGCCCGGCGCAAAATCCGCGCCGCCGGGACCCGACGGGCAATCCTTGGAGATATCGAACTGTCTCTGCGCCCCGGTTGGCTTCGTCGGATCGACCGGCTGCGGCAAGCCCGCACCATTCCCAAAGCTGTTACCGGCGTCCCCCGGCAAGATCGAGATGTAATAGTGCTTCGTCGGATCGAGCGCCACCTGGTTCGGATTGACCTGCACCTGTTGCGCGGCCGTCGTGCGGCACACGCCGTTGCCGATATCGCACACGGCCGGCAAGTGTGAGTTGCTCGCCGGGTCATACACCGTTTGCCCCGACTCGCAGGCGACTTTGCCAACGCAGCCTGCTGCCACCACCGGCATGTAGCTGGTATGGAAGTTTGCGCCGAGGCTGGGAACCGGCAGCGGCGGGCACGTAGCCGGACGCGTTGTCGCGGTGGTCTGGCATGCGGGATCGATCTGGAACGTACGATCTTCCTCGATGATCCAGCGGTAGTCGGCGAGCTGAACCGCGGTCTTGCCCGGCGCCGTGCTCGGCGCGTCCAGCGGCTTGACGACAAGTCCGCTGCCGCCCTTGAACGTCACCGTCACGGTCGCGGCGGTGCTCGACGTGTTCTGCGAATTCTTTGCCGTGTATTTGAACGTCATGGTGGCAGTCGCACTGCTGCCGACCGGCGGCGTCGTCGGAATCGCGGTGAACGATCCGTCCGGATTCAGCGTGACGGTTCCGCCCGTCACAGCCCCCGAGATCGCTGCGGTGAGCGGCAGCCCCTTCGGATCCGTGGCGTTGGACAGCACGCCGGGCGCGCCGATCTGCAGCCGCGACGCGATGTTGCTGATGTAAGTGCCATTGCTGGCCACCGGCGGGCCGGACAGACAGCCGTTGCCGGCGCTGCAGGCTGACAGCGTGACCGTCGCCGATACCGCGGGATTGCCGTTGGCCTGATACACAAAGCTGTCAGCTGTCGTGCCGGCATTCGGCACATACACGAACGTGCCGTCCGCGTTCAGCGTCAGCGCGCCGCCGGTGGTCGTTGTCTTGACCTCCACGCCGTAAACATTCACGTCCTTGGCTTTCACGCCCTTGGCCGGGTCCGACACGGTCAACGTGGTGCCCGGGACAAAGAAGTAGGTAGCGGAATTGGCGATCGCATTCTGATTCGCGGCTCCCGCCGTCGGCAGCGCACCGCCATTGACGGCGACGTAACCCTGCATCCCGCCGTCACGCTGATTGTTTGTCGACAGGCTCAGTTCGCGGTCATACACCGGCAGCGCCGTTGCGCCTGTAGCCGGTGCGTTGATCATCACGTCGTAGGTTTTGCCGGCCGCCAGAAACACTTCCGACTGGATTCGCACATTGCCCGGCAACACATTGCCGTCCTCGGCGATCAGCGAGAAACCGGAAGCGGCAGTATTGCCGGTTTGTGCACCGACTATCGACGGAACGTGCATCCGCAAACCAGCGTTCACGAAACGCACGAGCACCTGGCCCGTCGCGACAGGCGCGGTGGCGGCAAATGAAGATCCGCCTGGATTGGTCCGGTCGAAGGCGACGCCGTTGATCAGGTAGTAGCGCGGATCGTAGTTCACTGTCGGCGGATAGCAGGTGCCGAACGCCGTCGACTTCGAGTCGCCGCAGCCGCCGGGCTGACCCGACCACGCCAGGGTTTCGCTGAAGCCCGTCGTCGTTACCGCCGCTGCGACAGCCGTGTTTTGCACGGGATCGATTTCGCTCAGCACGAGCGGTACGTCGGCGTCATAGCAGATAGCCGGATTCGTATAAGCCTGATACGTCTGCGATGCCACCGGGCAGCTCACGGTGCCACCGACCGGTGCCTTCACCACCAGCACGCCGTATAGCCCCATCGGCCCCTGGATCGACGGATGCGTTCCCGACTCGATCAGATAGGTACCGGGGCTGAGGTTGCTCCAGGTGAGCGCGGTTGTCTTGCCGGTCGCCACCTCGGTTGCAAACGACTGGACACGAGGCGCTTGCGCGGGCGGCGTGAATGTCGCGCCGCTCGCGGTGGTGGCAATCGGCCAGGTCGTCGCGGTTTGCGTCGGATGCGGCGGACTCGGCATGCTCGTCGCCGTCGTCCCCAGGCCGCCGCCCAACTGCCCCACCACCACGAGCGAGGTCGGCACGGCGCCGGGCAAGCTATTGGTGAGGTTGACGGTCAGCGATCCCGGCGGCACGGTGATCACCACAGGCGACCAGTTCGCTCCGGCGCCCGTATTCGCCGCCGCACAGGTAGCCGGCGCAACCGCAGCCGGCGTACACGTGTAGCCCCACATCGGCACCGCCTGCCCGTCGGGCAACGTGGCAGTCGTCGCCTTCGCCGTCAGATTGACGACTTGAGCAAAAGATACGCTGCTGGCTGTCAGCAGAATACACGCTGTGACCCCTGCCTTGAACACGTCGAAGAGGGTCGCCTTAACCTGATTGGATCTCATCGCGCTTCTCCCCGCCTCTAATTGGATTCGTCAATCAGGAAAACCTGTGGATCGACGAGCATCATCATCATCATTCCGCCTGGGAAGATGTTGTTCGTGGTGATCTCGCGCTCGTTGTGCGAGTGCCACATGAACGCGAAGCCTGCTTCGGTTGCCGGTGGATTCACGACCGTCCCGCTCGGCGGCGTGGTCCCAGTGGGCGCTGTGGCGCGTATGGTCGCGTCAGGCCCGAGATAGGGACTGCCGCCATACCAGAAGCCGTTGGTGAGCACGTGCGAGTCCGGCAGGCTGACCGGGCCGCCGCTGCCGACGTTGCCGAACGGATGCGCTTCGAGCGCCTTGCCGTGATCGGCGCACCACTCGTAGTAGTTCGGCGCGAGCGGGTCGGCCGTGTAATAGCCGTTCACGTCCGGGATGCAGACGACCGGCTTGCCGAGGTAAGCCGCGTATTTCGGATCGCTATCGGTGTACAGGTCCCCAGGCTTATGTCCATAGACATCCCAGTTCAGACCCCTGCCCGTCCAGTAGAAAATACCGTCCATCGTGAGGCCCGGCGTCGTGGTCGTCGTGAACAGCAGCGGTCCGGCCACCTTGGTCGGGTCCGTCTTGCTCAGGATCATGTTTCCATCGCGCGCCAGCACCCGCACGTGATTGCCGTGCTCGTGGAACGGATGCTGCCAGCGGCCAGTGCCGATGATCCGCAACAGCACCAGTTCACCCGGGTGCATATGTGGATTGCCGTTGTAGGGCTGATGCGGATACTGCACCGCGTAGTTCGGGTCCATGTCGTCCGGCATCGAGCGGCCGTTGACCATGAAATAGGCCGGGTGATAGGGCTCCGTTTCCACGGTCATGCAGCCGTTCGGCGCCGTGCACGCGTTCGCCGACTGCTGTTCCGCCTGCGCATGGATGCGTGGATCAATTTCGGAGAACTGAAAAAGATACTCACGGTCGTAACAGGCTGCGATGTGGTTATAAGCCGCGCCGGCATTGCGGAAGTCCGGCTGCCCATCCGGCAGCGTCGCCGCGACCGCGCGGCAACCTGTTGGAACCGCAACCGTGCCGGGCGAGGAGGTCGGCAAAACGATGATCGCGCCGTACAGGCCCATCTCAATCTGCAGATCACCCTGCGTGCCGCTGTAGTAAGCATGCGTGCCAGGCGTCGCCGCGACGAAGCTATACGTTACCGTGCTGCCATGAGCGGCCTCGCGGGTCAGCAAACCCGGCGAGCCGGTGAGCGCGGCAGGACAGGTCCCGTCGGGGTTCAGCGCCGCGGCGCAGACCTGGAATCCTGGAAAGAGGATCGACGTGTTGCCCGCCGCCGCCGGCAGGTTATTGGTGAGCGTCACCGTGACGACGTCGCCCTGCTTCACGATCAGCGTCGGACCGGGAATCTGCATGCTCGGACAGTTCGCGCCCGCAATCGTAGACGGCGAAAAGCCGGCCGGCGCCGTGCGGCATCCATAGCCCCACGAATAAACGCTCGCGCCATCGGGCTGGGTGATGCGGTTCGCCTCGGCACTCAGATCGAAGTGCGTCCCCGTGATGCCGGGCGCGGCGGCTTGCGCGTGCATGCAGGCGAGCGCGGCGAGCGTCGCCGCGCCGACTCGCGCAAGCCGTCCAAGCTGCGCGAGTGTCGCGCGCCATGTGTGGTGAGTAATGTGGGCCACGGCTCTTCTCCTAGGTGCAGGACTTCGTGGTCGGATCCACCGCATGGCAGATATGGACCTCGGTCATCAAGCCGCCAAAATTCTCCTGGTCATTCGCCAGGTGATCGAGATTCGGCGTGTACAGGTAATAGATCGCACCCGGCATATATTTCGTCGTGTCGCTGGCGTCGAGGATCAGGTCCAGGGATTCGCCGCCCCCCAACGTGATCGAGTTCGTGTTGTAGGTCAGGTCGTTGCCGGACATGTCGCGCAGCAAGCGGGCGTTGAGGGCAATCACATGCATCGGAATACCGAGCGACGCCAGCGTCTGAAACTCGGTGACGTCCAGGTCCGAGATCCGCAGCAGCGCCTTGCCGCCGGCCGGAATGTTGATCAGCGTCGGCAGCGGCTGCGAAAAATGCGGTGTGCCATCGGCAACCTGTGTCGAGAGCGGGTTCGGATTCACGGTGTCCGGATAGCTGCGTCCGTTCAACATGAAGAGCTTGTCCTTCATGTCGGTGAACGGCTCCGGATTGAACGTCATGCCGATGAAGTGGAAGTTCGGATCGAAGCCGTGTATCTGCACCGGATACTCAACGTCATAGGCGGTCGAACCGTCGCCGTCGTTGTACGCGTACAGCGTCGGCTTACCGCTCTTGTTGTTCACGTGGAGAACGCTGTTCTGAGGCGGCAGCGGCGTCGTACACAGAATGTCGGTGCCGCATTTCGTACGCAGATCCAATTGCTGCTGCGCCAGCGAGTTGTACAGCGATGCGCCGCCGGGAACGCGGTTCTGGCGCGGCCGCACGAAGATCTGGCCGACCATGCCCATCTGCAAGTGTTCTGGCGGCGTGATGTGGCAGTGCCAGAAATAAGTCCCGGCATCTGGCGCGAGATAGTAGTACGTGAAGCTCGCGCCGATATTGATCGCCACTGACGCGTCCGGTACACCGTCATAGAACGACGATGCGTTCGGGTAGCCGTGGAAGTGCACCGTGTGCCTCTCGAACAGGTCGGGGCGCATGATCATCCCGACGTTCGTCAGCGTGAGGAAGAACTCGTCGTCCTCGTCGATCGCCATCGTCGGCGCCGGCTCGTTGCCGTTCATCACGCCGATATCCATGATCGGTCGTGGATCGACGTGGCCGGTCAACTGGCCCGGGGGCACAGATTCCGGGTCAGGCACGAGGCCGACCGCGCCGTTGTAGGTCGGGTCCGACCTTGGGTCGCCGACGGTATTGAACACCGAGGCGAACTCGGTGCCGGGAAGACCCGCCTTGATGTCGGCTAGCCCGGACAACGGGCCGAAAGCGAACAGGTAGGTCTGCACACCGTTCGCCATCGTGGCGTAACCATCACCGCCCGAGATCTGCTGGCACTTGATTGCGCCGTTAATGACGCCAGTCGACGTGGAGGTCTGTCCGGTGTAGGACGGTCCGGTGTAGGCGGGCTCCCCTGTACCGGGCGGCAGCGCCGTCGGATGTGCCGGCGTAGTTGGCGGGCATTGAACCCGGAACGACTGGCCGAACGAAGGAACTGCAAATAGCAGGAACAGCAGCGCTGCAACACTGCTGCGATAAACGCGGGTACTGAACATATGACCTCCGTCCCAGGGGTCAGCCAGCGCGATACGCGCTGGACGTCATGCTCTACTGCGAATGCGGGCTGGTTACGCTGTTACATCAGTCCGTATCTGGATTCTGAACAAGACCGACGTAGCATGGGATGGGTCACCCCCCTACACTTGCAGTAGGGCAAACCCAGTGACGTTCTTCAGATTGGCTGGCCAAGGTAGAAAAAAGCAGTGCGCCGATCGCGTCTGGCACCTGCCCGGTTCCTTGACCGATGCTGGCAGGCGCATCAGGTCGACTCGATTTCTTTCAATTAGCCTTCGACAGAAGATCGAGTACCGACCGGCCTTTCGAGTGGTTTGCGCTTTGGCGAACTGCGTGAAGGCACGCGTCGGAAATAGTCAACCAAAGATCTGGTACGCTGCGCCCTTTGCTACCGCTTGCATTGGACTCGATGGAAACACCCTTCAACGATCGCGGCGTGTCGGTCACGCGTAACGCACTCTCGTCGGCCGGCCAGGTCTTTCCGCTGCGCGACATCGTCGACGTGCAAGTCGTCACCGTGCAGAAGAACAAGGTCATGCCGCGCGCGATCTCGCTGCTTGGACTCGTCGGCGTTATTGTCGGCGGGATATTGCGCTCGCCGGTCGGCATGGTATGCGGCACGATGCTGATCGTGGTCGGCTGGCTCACGTGGGCGACCCAGGACATCACGCATCGTCTGATGGTGCAGACCGCGAATGGCCTGCGTGAGGCGCTCATGAGCACCGATCGGGAGTTCGTCGAGCACGTTGCCGCGGCCGTGCACGAAGCGAAGGCCGTCGCTGCGGCGCCCAAGGCCTGAGCAGCCGCTGCCCGCTATGCGCCAGGCGTGGCGCGTTAACACAAAATTGATTCGCGACGCGGCAGCTTTTGCGCGTCGTTGAGGCGCGCGTGGTTAGAGTGGTTGGGTGTCAACAACGCGCGCCGCCTCGCCGAATCGGCGCAATCATGATGCTCACGTCCGTTGCAACGTCTGAAGTCTCCATCCCGCGCGCATCGCGCGAATCACGCCTTCCCCGCCGCACGCATGTCGTCGTTCCGCTCGTCATCATCGACGTTACCGTGCCCGGCACCTCGTCGGCTCATGGGCGGCGCGCGTTGCATACCGCTCTCGGCGACGATCTGCGTCTCTACGTCGTTACGGTCGACCAGCAACACGAGCGCATGACCTTTCGTGTCGAAGTCACCTCGCGCACCCTCGACGACGTGATCAGCCTGCTGACAAGCGCCCTCGACCGCGCCACGCTCGGCCGCGCGCAAGCCACCGTGATCCGCCGTCCGCGCAACTATTGACATAGATCAATGCTTGCACGGGCGACTTGCTAGCCGCCCTCCAAATCTTTACACATCTTTGCAATTGCCCGCGGGTGGCCGTGTAGAGTCGCCGCTCCTGTTATCGCGTGTTCCCTCCCGCAGGCCCCCGCAAGCGTCCCGGTTTCCCCGCCCACGCCGCGGCAATCCAGTGAGATTGCCGCCAGTGCTGTTCGAGTAGTCCAACCCACAGCTCACGATGCATCGCCTTCGCCAGGGACCCGCCTTTTTGCAAAGCGTGATCCTATGTTCCTGTCGTCTCTCGATGCCGCACGCCGGCACGTCCGTCATCATCTTTGTCGCTCAGCCGCAGCGGCACTAGTTGCAGCCGGCGCGCTCGCAGCACTGACCGGCTGCTCCGTCACCTTCCCCACCCCCACGCCGCCGGCCCCCAATGCCGCGCTGATCAACGGCGGCAACGATGGCCTGCTGATTCCGCTGCATGTGGAGCGTGCCGACGAAGACCACGCGCGCCTCGGTCTGCCGGTCCAGATCGACGGCAAGCCGGTATACATGGCGCTCGACACGGGTACGCAAGGCACGCGAGTGTTGAAGTCAGTGCTGCCCGGTTCGGGCTATGCAAGCGCCGGCGGCGTGACGTCGTTGTCGTTCGCGAACGGCGTGGAGATTCTCGGTTCGGCCGTGAAGGTGCCGTTCAGCCTCGCGGGCACCACGCCAACGCCGATCGCCGCGCAAGCAGTGGACGTCGTGCGTTGCCTGCCGAACGCGCGGAAGTGCGTGGGGATGGACGGCTACACCGGTGAATTCGGCTGGGCGTTTTCCGGCATCGTCGGCGTCGGCGCCGCGCAGCCCGACGATAGCTGCTGCACCCAACCGTTGCGCGCGTTGCCTGGCAACATCGGCCAACGCTATCTTGTGCACTCGAACTTCACTAAGCCGTACATGGTGTTGAGTCCCTCGAGCACCCTTACAAAGGACTACACGATGGTGCCGATGACAATATCGAAAGACGGCACGGCGCAATGGCCGCGAGGCTGTGTGAACGTGGGCGGCAAGATGACCTTCTGCGCGCCGCTGGTATTCGCAACCGGCAGCACCGGCATGATCCGTCTCGAAATGGACAAAGCGCCCAACTGGACCGGTGACGGCGAGGTCGGCAATGTGCTGGATCAGGGCAACTATGAGACCGCCATCGGCAGCGGCGCGTGGGTGCACCGTTACGAGAAGGCGCAAGTCACGATCGTCAAGGCAAAGCCGGACGCTAACCGCATCGTGGTCGGTTTGATGGCCCGACGTGCTATTCGATTTCCCGCGTGGGCAGTTCGGGTTACATGCCGCGCAAGAGAGCGAACGATTCGCCCCGTGATAGTCATCGACTAATAAAAAAAGGCCGTGCAAAAAATTTCGCACGGCCTTTTTCATTTGAGCAAGCGCCATACACAAACGTGCTTGTCTCACTCCACCCCGTCACTCCACCCCGTCACTCCATACTGAGCGGATTCACGTGCCAGATGTTGCGCGCATATTCGCCGATGGTTCGGTCCGACGAAAACTGCCCCATGCCCGCGACGTTCTCGATCGCGCTCTCGGTCCACGCGCGCCTGTCGACGAAACGCGCATCCACTTCGTCCTGAGCTTTCGCAAACGCGGCGAAATCGGCGAGCACCATATAGTGATCGCCCCAATCCACCAACGTGTGGAAAATGTCCGAAAAACGCAGCGGATCATCCGGCGAGAAGTAACCCGTGCGAATCTGGTCGAGCGCCATGCGCAGTTCCGGATTCTCCTCGTACACTTGCCGCGGCCGGTAGCCGCTGGCGCGCAGGTTGTCCACTTCATCAGCGGTATGGCCGAAGATGAAAATGTTCTCGCGTCCCACTGCGTCGCAGATTTCGATGTTCGCGCCGTCCATCGTGCCGATCGTCAACGCACCGTTCAACGCGAGCTTCATATTGCCGGTGCCCGATGCTTCGGTGCCGGCCATTGAAATCTGCTCGGAGAGGTCGGCCGCCGGAATGATCAACTCGGCCACGCTCACGCCGTAGTTCGGCACGAACACCACCTTGAGGCGATCGCCGATCAGCGGATCGTGATTGACTTTCTCGCTGACATCGCCGATCAGCTTGATGATCGTCTTCGCCATGCGATACGCGGACGCGGCCTTGCCGGCGAACATCACCACGCGCGGCACCCAATCGCGCTCCGGATTCGCGCGAATCTGGTTGTAGCGCACGATCACGTGCAACACGTTCAGCAACTGCCGCTTGTATTCGTGAATGCGCTTGACCTGAAGGTCGAATAACGCATCGGGGTCGAAGTGCAGTTTCGTGTGATGCGCAAGCCGCTGCACGAGCCGCAGTTTGTTCTGCCGCTTCGCTTCATGAAAGGCGTCGACGAACGCGCTGTCGTTGCGCAGATTGCGCAGTTGCTCCAGCTCGAACAGATTGCTGCGCCAATGCTTGCCGATCTGTTGATCGATCAGCGACGAGAGCGACGGACTCGCCTGCGCCAGCCAGCGTCGCGGCGTGATGCCGTTGGTGACGTTAGTGAAGCGGTCCGGATAGATGCGCGCAAAGTCGGCGAAAATATCGCGCGTCATCAGTTGCGAATGCAGCTTCGACACGCCATTCACCTTGTGACTCGCGACGATCGCCAGGTACGCCATCCGCACGCGCCGCTGGCCATATTCGTCGACCAGCGAAATGCGGCGGATCATCTCGCCGTCATGTCCCGATTGTTCGCTGACATGCTTGAGAAAGCCCGCATTGATCTCGAAGATGATCTCCAGATGCCGCGGCAAAAGGCGCGCGAGCATCTCGACGTCCCACGTTTCGAGCGCTTCGGGCATCAAGGTGTGGTTCGTGTACGAGAAGATCTTCGTGACGTGATGCCACGCCTTGTCCCACGGCTGATGATGAACATCCACCAGCAAACGCATCAGCTCCGGAATCGCCAGAACCGGGTGCGTGTCGTTCAGATGCACCGCCACCTTTTCGGAGAAGCGCCCAAACGTGCTGTGCGTGCGCTGATAGCGGCGGATCAGATCCTGCATGGTCGCCGAGACGAAGAAGTATTCCTGCCGCAGCCGCAGTTCGCGGCCGGCCGGCGTCGAGTCGTCCGGATACAGCAGGCGCGAGACGTTCTCCGACATGTTCTTCGTATCGACCGCGTTGCGGTAGTCGCCACGATTGAACGCGCCGAGATCGAGTTCTTCGGTTGCGCGCGCCGACCATAGACGCAGCGTATTGGTCGCGTCCGTCGCGTAACCTGGAATGACGGTGTCATACGCGGTTGCGTTCACATGCTCGGTGTCGATCCACTCGACATGCTCGCCGCGCTGCACCGTGCGCCCGCCGAAATGCACCATGTACTTGATCTCGGGCCGCGGAAACTCCCACGGATTGCCCACGCGCAGCCAGTAGTCCGGCGCCTCGACCTGCTCACCGTCGACGATCTCCTGACGGAACATGCCGTATTCGTAACGGATACCGTAGCCGAAACCCGGAATGCCGAGCGTCGCCATCGAATCGAGAAAACAGGCCGCGAGTCGCCCGAGGCCGCCGTTGCCGAGGGCCGCGTCCGGCTCGATATTGACCAGCGTCTCCATGTCGACGCCGAGATCCGCGAGCGCTTCCTTCATCTGATCATGGATGCCGAGCGCCAGCAACGCGTTCGTAAACGTGCGGCCGATCAGGAATTCCATTGACAGGTAGTAGACGCGTTTGACGTCCTGTTCGTACTGCAGGCGCGTGGTCTTCATCCAGCGCGCGACCAGCCGGTCGCGCACGGCGAGCGCCGCGGCGTGCAGCCAGTCATGTGGGTGAGCGGTGACGGCGTCCTTGCCGACGCCGTACATCATGCGATTGGAAATTGAGCGCCGTAGCGCGTCGACGGTACTGTTGAGCTGGTCGAATTCCAGATCGACGGCTGTCATCGAGGCCTCCGGGGAAAAAACGACGCGACATACGCGAACCGCATAGATGACGGACGGGAGGCGCGTGTCGGTCAGGCGGGTTAACAAACAGAGTACGACATTTTACGGCGCGCGGACACCGGCGAGCGCGAGCGGGTGCTCATGCACATGCCATGCCCGCCGACAGACGGTGCTTCACGCGTTTCGCACACATTCCGCGCACGCACGCGGTGCAGAGGCAGCCTGTGCGCAGCACTGGGCGCGTGCATCGGCCCGCAAAACAGGCAAACGATGGCGAGCAATGAAAGCCGACTGCATGGGAGAAGCAGCACGATTATCTTTTTCGACGTGTGACGTGCCGATGAATGCGTTGACCGGTTCGATACGTGGTCAAATCGGCGCGCCTCGTCTGCTGAACCGTTATGACGAAACGATATGCGACAACGCGGCGCCACGCCGATTCGAAGACGCCGCGCGAGCTTGACCGTTAGTTGCATTGTGGACGTCCGACCGCGTGCCCCGCCCTGCCGGCCTCCCAGCACGATTTCCACGTCTCTGTAACAATCACTTCATTCGCCGCGCGCGCCGCCCTGACCGCTGGACTCAGGCCCCGCGCTTCACGCCTCGCAACCCTGCCGCCTGCACGCCGCCGCGCTATCCCTCCGACGCACCCGGCGCTGCGGCATGCATACCCGACGAGCCACGCCTTGTCCGACAAACCCAGCGCCACCCGTGGTGCCACGCTCGACCAGACCCTTCCAGCGGACGGCCCGATGACCGCGGCCAACCGCCGCGCGATGGCCGCGATCATGCTTGCGGTCGCGCTCGCCACGCTAGATACCGCGATCGCCAACACCGCCCTGCCCGCCATCGCCGCGGATCTGCACGCCGCGCCCGCGGCGTCGGTGTGGATCATCAACGCCTACCAGCTCGCAATGGTCGCGACACTGCTGCCGCTTGCCGCGCTCGGCGACATCGTCGGGCATCGCAGGATTTATATCGGCGGGATTGCGCTGTTCACGCTGGCGTCGCTGGCTTGCTCGCTCGCCTCGGCACTGCCGATGCTGGCGGCCGCGCGCGTGCTGCAAGGGCTCGGCGCGAGCGCGATCATGAGCGTCAACACGGCACTGATCCGCTATCTGTATCCACCGCACCGACTCGGACGAGGCCTCGGCACTAACGCGTTGATTGTCGGCGTGTCGTTCGCGGTCGGGCCGACGGTGGCCTCGCTGATTCTGTCCGTTGCCGCGTGGCCGTGGCTGTTCGCGGTCAACGTGCCGCTTGGTCTGCTGGCGCTGGCCTTTGCATGGCCCGCGCTGCCGCACACCGAGCGCGGCAAACACAACTTCGACCCGATTGCGGCACTCCTCAACGTGATCACCTTCGCCGCGTTGATCTTCGCGCTCGGCGAGGCGGCCCAGCGGGCCTCGACGCAACTGGTGCTGAGCGCGGCCGCGATCGCTGTGGTGTTCGGCGTACTGCTGATTCGCCGTGAAGCCGGTCACCCCGCGCCAATGCTGCCGGTCGATCTGTTCAAGCGGCCGGTGTTTGCGTTGTCGGCAGTGACTGCGGTGTGCTCGTTCGCCGCGCAAGGGTTGGCGTTCGTGTCGCTGCCTTTCTACTTCGAGGATGTGCTGCATCGCAGCCAGGTCGAGACCGGCTTTCTGATGACGCCGTGGCCGGTGGTGGTCGCACTGGCCGCGCCGCTGGCAGGCAGTCTGTCCGACCGCTATCCGCCGGGCCTGCTCGGTGCGATCGGCCTTGCGGTGATGTCGGCGGGGATGGCGTCGCTGGCGTTGTTGCCGGTGCATCCGCACGTGCTCGACATCGGCATCCGCATGGCGATATGCGGCGCGGGCTTCGGCTTCTTCCAGTCACCCAACCTGAAGGCATTGATGGCGAGTGCGCCGCCCGAGCGCAGCGGTGGCGCCAGCGGCATCGTCGCGACTGCCCGGCTGCTTGGGCAGACCACCGGCGCTGCGCTGGTCGCGCTGAGCTTCGGCATCGCCGGCCGGCATGGACCCACGCTTGCGCTCAGCGCCGGCGCCTTCTTTGCAGGCGCGGCGAGCCTTGCGAGCGGACTGCGGCTGTTCGCGCCGTCGCATCGCGCGGGCGTGCACGCGAAAGCGTCGGCGGAATAAACAAAACGGGCGCACTGCTGTGGCAGTGCGCCCGTTTTTCCTCCCCGGCATTTCGACCAGGGCGCTTGAATCTCAGCCCTTGAATCTCAGCCCTTCAATCCCGGCCATCCAACTCGGCGGTTCAAGCCGAAGTCCTCAGCACCACTGTTCCGATCGATTAATGCGCGGCGAAATACCCTTTCACCGCGGCGATAAACGTATCGATATCCGCACGTGACACATCTTTATGCGTGACGAATCGGGACGCATACAGCATCTGCGTGAGAATGCCGCGCTCCTTGAGCCACGCTTCGAGCGGTACACAATGCTGCTGTGGAAAATGCGCGAACACCATGTTGGTGGCGATCGACTGCACCTTGACCTGGTCGATCGACTCCAGACCGGCCGCCAGATGTGCGGCGTTCGCGTGATCGTCGGCGAGACGCTCGACGTTGTGATCCAGCGCGTACAGGCATGCCGCCGCCAGCACGCCGGCCTGACGCATGCCGCCGCCCAGCACCTTGCGCCAGCGATGCGCCACATCGACCAGCGCCTGGCTGCCGACCAATACCGAGCCGACCGGCGCGGCCAGGCCCTTCGAAAAACAGATCGAGATCGAATCGAACGGTTCGCACAGCGCCGCGACCGGCTTGCCCGATGCAACCGCCGCGTTGTAGACCCGCGCGCCGTCGAGGTGGGCCGACAAGCCATGCCGGCGCGCCAACTGGACCGCCTCGTCGACGTAACCCGCCGGCAGCACCTTGCCGCCGATGGTGTTTTCCAGCGCCAGCAACCGCGTGCGCGCGAAGTGGTTGTCGATCGGCTTGATCGCGGCCGCGATCTTCTCGAGCGGGATCGAACCGTCGGCGGCATTCTCGAGCGGCTGCGGCTGAATGCTGCCGAGCACCGCCGCGCCGCCGCCTTCGTACTTATAGGTATGCGCCAACTGGCCGACGATGTATTCGTCGCCGCGCGCGCAATGCGCCATCAACGCCGCCAGATTGCTTTGCGTGCCGCTCGGGAAGAACAGCCCGGCTTCCTTGCCGGCACGCTCCGCGACCGTTGCCTGCAGACGCAGCACGGTTGGGTCGTCGCCCCAGACGTCGTCGCCCACTTCGGCGGCCGACATCGCCGCGAGCATTGCCGCGGTCGGACGGGTTACGGTGTCGCTGCGCAAATCGATCATGATGAGAGCCTTCTGTGTCCCTGGTTGTGTCAATACATGACAGCCTGTGACAGCCGACCCGCGTATCGCTTCATCTGTTTCGAAAGACGGACGCGGCTCCGACCGTTGAGCCACACAGTGTATCAATTAACGCCGCGCTGAGAATCGCGCTAAAACGCCGCTCATCCGCCCGACTTCGGCAGCCACGCAAGCGGGTCGACCGGCTGGCCGTTCTGGCGGACTTCGAACTGGATCGACGCCACGCCCCGGCTATCCACGCCGACTTCGCCGATGGTTTGCCCTTGCGCGACTGCGTCGCCTTCCTTGACCAGCAGCGTGCTGTTCTGCCCGTAGGCGGTAATCAGCGAGTCGTCGTGCTTGATGATGATGAGCGGACCGTACGCCTCGATACCCGTGCCGGCGTAAACCACCCGGCCGGTCGCGGCGGCCTTGACCGGATCACCTGCGTGGCCGCCGATCACGATACCGTTCGACTTGCCCGGCGCAAAGCCTTTCAGCACCGGACCCCGCAACGGCCACAGCAGCACGCCTTGCTGCGCCACGCCAGGCGTGGCGGCAGCGCCATTCTGACCGGCAACATTGACCGGCGGCGTCACCACGCTACCCGACGCCATTGGCGGCGCCACCCGCAGCACCTGCCCCGGATTGACCGCCGAATTCGATGCGAGGCCGTTCCATGTCGCAATCTCCTGCGGCTTGCGACCGTACGCCGACGCGATGCCGGCCAGCGTGTCACCCGGATTGGCGCGGTAGTAACCGGCCGGCACAGGGACCGTGCCAAGGGTAGTCGGGCGGGAGGGCGCGCTGCTGTAGAACGGCGTGCTTTCCCACGGCATCGACGTACAACCGCTGATCATCACGCCGAGTGTCGCCGAGATCAGCAACCGGGTCGCCGTGAATTGCCATTGTCTTGTCATGTGATTTTCCTCGATACTTAGATTCAATCGGATTCAATCAGCCCCAAGCATTCGCCGTGCCGCTCGGTACGGGCGCCACGGCGCGTATCCATTATGCCGCCATGCGCGTTGGCAACGGCTTCAGCACGGGCATGGGCACGGGCCAGGGAACCGTCAGACACTGCCCTCGGCCTCGACCACCAGAATGCGCGCCACGCCAATCGGATGCGCAACATGTTCGGTGCCCACCGACGCGTAGAACACATCGCCCGTCTCCAGAATCGCCGACTGTTCGACGCCGCCTTCGCGGTAACGCATCTCCACGCGGCCGTCGAGCACGGCGAACACTTCCTCGCCGTCGTTGACATGCCACTTGTATGGTTGATCGGTCCAATGCAGGCGCGTCGTGATGCCGCCCATGTTGGCGATATCGAGCGCGCCCCACGGACGCGTCGCGGTGAAGCTCTTGCTGCGAATGATCTTCATGGTGAATAGTGGGTTGAGAAGCAGACGCTGTCGACGCGTTATCCGTGCCGCATACCGAGCCGCCCGGCCCGGCAGGATCACGCGTTTCGACCGACCCCATTATAGGTGTTGCAGCAGGCGCGACCGCCGCCACACGGCCGGGCAAAGCGCATTCGTGTGATTATTGAATCCTTTCAACCCTCGCCTATACTCAGTCATGCTGCCGCAACGCACCGTACGCAAGCGCCTGGATCCTGCGAGGAGTTGAGGATGAACAAAGCCACGTTTCTGGCCGTGCAACTCAACGTCGACGATGTTGCGGCGTCGCCAGGTTTGGTCGAGTTGCTGAACACCCATCTGGTGTTCGCGGCAGACGTCGCCGAAGCCGCCGACGCGCTGGTCCAACTGGCCAGCATCGCGGGATTGTCGAGCGGCGTCGAAGCCAGCGTCGAGATCCCAGCGCTAGCGATCGAACGGCTGCGCGAGGCGCTCGACAATCTCAGCGGTTACGACGAATCCTGGTTGCTTGCCCTCGAACCAAGCCGCGCGCTGTTCGATGAAATAGGCCGCCGGCACCGCACCCTGCATTAAAGCTGCGCTCGCGGAAAACGCATCCGCACTGCCGCGCACCCCGGTGCTCACCCGCTAGTACCGCCGGTCCGCCACTTTTCGCTCACCGCCCGAACCGACAGAATGCCCGGCATGCCTGACTGTCGGCGCCGTCTGAAGGTTTCGGGCGAGTCAACCGGAGGAACCGCCGTGAAAAGTCTCCTGAACCGCCGCAGCGTGCTCGCAGGCCCATCGCATCTCGTGCAGGTCGCGCGAGAGAACGCCGCCGATTCCATATCGCCCGACGACAGCGAGGAAGCGGCGCTGGCCGCGGCAGCCGGCGTCACGCCCGCTGCCGCTGGCGCACCGGCCGCCCCAGTCGCCGAGCCGGCGCGGCCGGTGACGACGTTACGGCCGGTGCCGGTGGTGCCTTCGCAGGTTAGCGCGCGCGGCGTGCAGATGGCCGACACTGCCGAAATCGAATGGCTCGCCGAAGAAGAAGCGCTGACGCCGTTCCGCGTGTTCCGCAGCTTCGCCTATTCGGTCAGTCTGCTGTTCCACGCGAAGGAGCTGGCGTACTACGTCGCGCTGTATCAGGACGGCTCGCTGTGGCGCGCGCTCAAAGCCGCCGACCTCGAAGCCGCGGAAACGGCCTTCCATCACTTCGAGGAACAGGCGACGCGGCTCTCGGAAAGCGAAACGCGCCGCGCGCAACTCGAGGCGCAAAACGAACAGCTTGCGCGCATGATCGCGCGCTCCGAAGCGCAGGCCGAACGGCTGCGCACCGACCTGCAACGGCGCGGCGCGCAGGAACAGACGGTGTCGAACCGGCAGCATCAGGTGCGCAAGGAGGTGTCCCAACTGGAAGCGCAACGCGTCGCCGCGCAGGCGCATCTGAACAAGGCGCATCGGCAGATTCACCAGCTCAATCTGACCAGCAACGAAGGGATTCCGCATTTGCCGAACCGTTGAGTCGCGCTTGAAATCGATCTGACGGCCAGGCTTGGCCGTAAACGACAAAACGCCGCCCGGCAATCCGGTCGGCGTTTTTTCATTACCCGCAGCCTGTCAGCCAGGCTGCGTTCACATCGGCTTCGGCGAATTAGTTGCCGAAGTAGACCGAGTTACGGTCGTTGCCGCTCACCGGACGGCCGGCTTGCGAGGTGCCAGCGATCGGTGCGCCGTAGCCGCTGTTCACAGCTTGAGCGGTGCCGTTCTGTGCATCGACGCGTGCTTGCGCAGCCTGCAGGTTAGCCGGGTAGTCGACATGATCGCCGACCGGGTTGTAACCGGCCTTTTCCAGCTGCACCAGTTGAGCGCGCACTTCAGCGCGGGTAACCGGCTGGTTCGACTGAGCAAACGAAGCAACAGGAGCGACCAGAGCGGCGACGACGACAACAGCAGAGATAAGAGTCTTCATGATGTAAACCTCCAGAACTTGTAATTAATGCGCTTTGGGCTCGTTGTCCCGTAGCGCTTAAGTAGAAGTTTAGGAGCGTCAACATCTAGGGGAAACCCCTAAAACGATGAAACTCTATTCCGAAATTCGCAATAGTAGACGGTCCGGCGTGCTGCCACGCTATCTGTCCGATAGCTATCAGCAATAATTGCCCATCTCGAGTTCAATCGCTCGCGTGGCCCGGCGCGCCTTGCTGCAAGCGCGCGCCGGGCCACGATTCAAACGCTCAGCTCCAGTTCGCGTGGAAGCTGCCCGGCTTGTCGATACGCTCGAACGTATGCGCGCCGAAGAAATCGCGTTGAGCCTGCACCAGGTTCGCCGGCAGACGTTCCGACCGATACGCGTCGAAATAGGCGACTGCCGACGCGAATGCCGGCACCGGCACGCCCGCATTGATGGCAGCAATCACCACTTCGCGCAACGCCGACTGATAGTTCTTCGCGATATCGCGGAAGTACGGATCGAGCAGCAGATTGGCGATTGCCTTGTCTTTCGTATAGGCGTCGGTGATCTTCTGCAGGAAGCGGGCGCGGATGATACAGCCGGCGCGGAAAATCTTCGCAATCGTGCCGTAATCCAGATCCCACTTGTACTCTTCCGATGCCGCGCGCAGTTGCGCGAAACCTTGCGCGTACGAAATCACCTTGCTGAAGTACAGCGCACGGCGCACCGATTCGATGAACGCTTCCCGCTCGGCGCCGAGCGGCCTGGCTGCCGGCCCTTCCAGCACCTTGCTCGCCGCCACGCGCTGAACTTTCAGCGACGACAACACGCGCGCGAACACGGCTTCCGTAATCAGCGGCAGCGGTGCGCCGAGGTCGAGCGCGTTCTGGCTGGTCCACTTGCCGGTGCCCTTCTGCGCGGCGCGATCGAGGATCACGTCGACCAGATCCTTGCCGGTTTCTTCGTCTTTCTTCTTGAAGATCTTCGAGGTGATTTCGATCAGATAGCTGTCGAGCTCGCCCTCGTTCCATTCGGTGTAGACCTTGGCCAGCTCCTCGTTCGACAGACCGACGACCTGCTTGAGTACCGCATAGCTCTCGGCGATCAACTGCATGTCGCCGTATTCGATGCCGTTGTGCACCATTTTCACGAAGTGGCCCGCGCCGTCCGGACCCATATACGCGACGCACGGCTCGCCGTCCGGCGCCTTGGCGGCGATTTCGGTGAGGATCGGCGCAACCAGGTCATACGCGTCGCGTTGACCGCCCGGCATGATTGACGGGCCTTTCAATGCGCCCTCTTCGCCGCCCGACACGCCCGTGCCGATGAAATGCAGGCCGGCTTTTGCCAGTTCCTGATTGCGGCGGATGGTGTCGGTGAAATGCGTATTGCCGCCGTCGATCAGGATGTCGCCCTTGTCCAGCAGCGGCTTGAGTGAAGCGATGGTGGCGTCGGTCGGCTCGCCTGCCTTGACCATCAGCAGAATGCGGCGCGGTTTTTCCAGCGACTCCACGAAATCTTCCAGCGTGAAGGCCGGCACCAGCTTCTTGTCCGGATATTCGGCGATGAGTTCGTCGGTTTTCTCGCGGCTACGGTTGTACACCGACACCGCGTGGCCGCGGCTTTCGATGTTGAGCGCCAGATTGCGGCCCATGACCGCTAGCCCCACCACGCCGATTGCCTGTTTGCCCATGTGAATTCTCCAGAGTCCAAAAAATGTCGAGACGCTGCGCCGGAAAGAACGTCGGCGGAACGTCGAGGGTGAAAGGATAAAAGAAATGCCGGCTTGCCGCTCGTTGGCGTGCATTGGCATTCAACAAGCGGGCTTTCCACTGCGTGCGGGCCTCACGAGATACTTCATGCGGCGCCCCGGTGATGCGCTTTATGACGCACCGCACGACGTCACTTAGGCACCGTGCGTAACCGAACGTCTGTCAGACCCGCACCGCGTCCAGGCGTTTCCTGAAAACCAGACTGAAATTGTTAGCCGGCATCGCGATCGCCTCGTCGCACACGAGTCCGACCGATGCGCCCAACGCTACCACGGCTTCCATGTCGCGCACGCCCCATGCGGGGTCGCGGCTGCGCAATTGCTGATCGAACGCATCGTTGCTCGGCGAGGTTTGCGCGCCGCCACGTTTGTAAGGGCCGTACAGATACAGTACACCGCCGTCGACCAGTCGGCGACTCGCGCCGGCGAATAGCGCTTGCGTCGCGCTCCACGGCGAGATGTGAATCATGTTGATACAGACCACGGCGTCGAACTGATCGAGCGCATTCAGCGTTTGCACGCCCCACTCCGGCTGATGCACATCGAGGGCAAGCGGTGCGCGCACGTTCGCCAGCCCTTCGTGCGCGATCCACGCAGCAATCGACGCACGCGCATCCGCATCGAGATCGCTCGGTTGCCAGTCGAGCCCAGGCAATGCTCCGGCGAAGCAGATAGCATGCTGGCCCGTGCCGCTCGCGATTTCCAGCACGCGGCCGGTGGGCGGCAGCACTTCGCGCAATACGGCAAGGATAGGTTCGCGATTGCGTTCGGCAGAGGGCGAGTGTTGCCGCAGCGCCGGATGGGAATCAGTCATGTTCAGGTTGTTTCAGTACAGGGCGGTGCGCACGCGTTCGGCGCGTTCACGGTCATAGGTCGCGGCATCGAAACTCGCGCCGTTGATGCGCCGGTGGATCTCGCCGGCACTCGGCAGGCGCGAACGTTCGACATGACGCGCGGGGTCCCACAGTTTCGAGCGCACCAGCGCCTTCGAGCAATGAAAGTACACCGCGTCGACGTCGATCAGCAGCACGGTGCGCGGCAGTTTACCTTCGACGGCGAAACTGTCCAGCAATTCCGGATCGTTGGAAATGCGGCCGCGGCCGTTCACGCGCAAACTTTCGCCGACGCCCGGAATGATGAACAGTAGCGCCAGATGCGGCTCGGCGATGATATTGCGCAGACTGTCGACGCGATTGTTGCCGATGCGGTCCGGCAGCGCGAGCGTGCGTTCGTCGATCACACGCACGAAGCCCGGCGAGTCGCCGCGCGGCGAACAGTCGAGGCCTTCGGGACCGGCAGTGGCGAGCACGACGAAGGGCGCGACTTCGATGAACGCGCGATAGTCTTCGTTGACGTAGGGAATCTCTTTCTTCACTGCGCGTTCGTGGGGCTGACCGTAGATTGCTTCGAGCTGTTCGATCGTCGTCAACATCGGCGTTCCTTTTGCGGGACGGTTGCTTTTCGTGAGAGCGGCGCTGCGTGGGATTGGGATTATCGACGATTTATGCGGGCCGCGCGCTGAACGGGAGGCCCGGGCGGTCCGCTCAATCCAATGCCAGACGGCCCGCCAGCGCGGTCAGCGTGTCGGCACAGGGCGCGGCGATTTTCAGCGACAGCAACGGATCGGCGCGCGTGCGCCCCAGATTGATCGCGACGATCGGCTTGCCCTGCTTCTGCGCCCACACGCAGAAGCGGTAGCCCGAATAGACCATCAGCGACGAGCCGACCACCAGCACTGCGTCCGCCGCGTCGAGCGCATGCGACGCCGCTTCGACACGCTCGCGCGGCACGCTTTCGCCGAAGAACACCACTGCGGGCTTCAATAAACCGCCGCAGTTCGTGCACGCCGGAATGCGGAAAGCGTCGAGATCGTGCCACTCCAGATGCGCGTCGCCGTCGGCGGCGGTTTCGGCGGTGACGTCCAGCAACGCGGGATTGTCGGCTTCCAGCGTCTGCTGGATCGACGCGCGCGAATGCTGCATCCCACAGTTCAGACACGTCACGCCGTCGATGCCGCCATGCAGTTCGATCACCTCGCGGCTGCCCGCCCGCTGATGCAAACCGTCGACGTTCTGCGTGACGAGCGTCGGCACATGGCCCGCTGCCTCGAGCCGTGCCAGGGCGGTATGCGCGGCATTCGGCTGCGCGTCGGCCACCACCGGCCAGCCGACCATGCTGCGGGCCCAATAGCGCCGGCGCATGGCGGCCGTGCCGAGAAATTCCTGCAGCGTGATCGGCGGCGAACGTTTCCACTCGCCGTTGTCGTCGCGATAGCCTGGAATGCCGGAATCGGTGCTGATGCCCGCGCCGGTCAGCACGAACAGACGCGGATAACGCTGCACGAAGGTATGCAGGTCGTCCAGCGTGTGCGTTTCGTTGAAGGGTTCGATGTGCGCGGGCTGAAGGTCGGTCATGGCGGGGACGGGGTATGGCTGCGGCCTTGGCGTAAAACCTGAAACACCGTTTAGCGGCGTGTGCGCGGTTTGCTCTGCCGCGCTTGCGCCGTTCGCACCGGTTCCACCGTCAGCGCCGCCTGCCGCGCTTGCCAGGCGGCGAGCGCTGACCGATAGCGCTCGAGTGCTTCATCGTAGAGATCGAAGACACACGGATTGCAGCCACTATGACAACAATCGTCGAGGTCGGGCTGCACGGGCGGCACCGGCTGCGGGTCGTCCTTGGGTGTGGCGCGGGGCACGGCGAATCGCTTTTTCCAGGAGGCGGGAAGCGCTCAGTATAAGTTGATCTCCCGCGATACGTGCGGCCCCAAGCTCAGCCCCGGCCGACGAACGGCATCTTGCTTGCCATGATGGTCATGAACTGCACATTCGCCGACAGCGGCAATTCGGCCATATGCAGCACCGCCTCGGCGACGTGCTGCACGTCCATCAACGGCTCGACCGCGATTTCGCCGTTCGCCTGCGGCACGCCGCGCGCCATGCGCTCGGCCATTTCCGTCGCTGCATTGCCGATGTCGATCTGCCCGCACACGATGTCGTATTTGCGGCCATCGAGCGAAACCGCTTTCGTGATGCCGGTAATTGCGTGCTTGGTCGCCGTGTAGGCGATGCTGTTCGGCCGCGGCGCATGCGCGGAAATCGAGCCATTGTTGATGATGCGGCCGCCCCGCGGCGTCTGCGTTTTCATCAGACCGAAGGCGGCGCGTGTGCAGAGAAACACGCCCGTGAGATTGGTGTCGACCACCGAGCGCCATTCGTCGATAGGGAGTTCGTCGATATCCACGGGCGAGCCGTTGCGGCCCGCGTTGTTGAACAGCACGTCGAGGCGGCCGCGCCGCGCGCGGATCGTGTCGAACAGCGCGGCGACGCTGTCGGCGTCCGTCACGTCGCAGGCCACGGCAAGCGCGTCGCCACCCAGTTGCTGCGCTTCTTCCACCACGGCGTCGAGCGGCGCCTGACGACGGCCGGCGAGTACGACGCTATAGCCGTGTTCCAGCATCTTGAGCGCGCAGGCCCGGCCGATGCCGCTGCCCGCGCCCGTCACCAGCGCGACTTTCTTGATTCCCGTTCCTGTCACAGCACCTCTCCCGCTCGGTTTCTTTGGCCTTAGCACCATACAACAGCGGATCGCCCATCACAAATGCAACGGCGCGGCCGTCGCGAAGCATGGTGTCTTTCAGCATTCTTTCATTACTTATCGTTACCTTCCGCAACAGCGTCGAATTGCGCATCAATGGTATCGTTTGCTGTTGCGCGCCACGCGCGCGATTCAGGGCCTTCCCAGGACGGAGGAAGGAAGACAGGAAGCACGCTTTATGAACGAACTTTTCACGCCGCCGCAAGGCAATGAGGCCGCGCCGCAGCGCCGCTGGCCGCGCACCGGTTATCCCGCGATGCTCACCGCCACCGCTGCATGGCACGTATTTGTACTGGCCGGCTGGCTGCTGGCACCCGCCGCATGGCCGTGGTGGCTCGCCGCGATCTTCGTGAATCACGCTATTTTCACCGTGGCAGGCCTGTTGCCACGCACGTCGTTGCTGGGCCCGAACTGGACGCGTCTGCCCGCCGGCGCGCGCAACGCAGACGCGATCGCACTGACCATCGACGACGGTCCCGACCCGGTCGTCACACCGGAAGTGCTGGATCTGCTCGACGCCTTCAAGGTGCGCGCCACCTTCTTCTGTATCGGCGCGAAAGCGCAACGCTACCCGGAACTCGCACGCGAGATCGTCGCACGCGGCCATGCGCTGGAAAACCATTCGCAGGTTCACGTGCACACGTTTTCGATCACGTTTCCGGGCGCGCTCACCCGCGAGATCGACGCGGCGCAACGCACCTTCGAGGCATTGAGCGGCGAGCGGCCGATGTTCTTTCGTGCCCCGGCGGGGTTGCGCAACATCTTTCTCGAGCCCGTGCTGCGCAAACTCGATTTGCGGCTCGCGGCGTGGACGCGGCGGGGCTACGACACGCGCGAGCGCGATCCCCACGTGGTCGCGCACCGGCTGCTCCATGGCCTTGCCCCGCGCGACATCCTGCTACTGCACGACGGCAATGCCGCGCTCACCATCGAGGGCAAACCGCTGATACTCGCCGTCCTGCCGAGCGTGATCGACGCGGCGCGCCGCCAGCACCTGCGCTTCGTTACGCTGCGTGAAGCACGCATCGACGACTGAACGGTGAGCAATGTTTCCGCGTGGCCCGGCCACCAACACGCGGCGAGCCACGCAAACATTGCTCACGCGGCGCAAGCACAACTCAAGCGCGATTGACTGTTACACGCGGAAATCCGCCGCCATGTCTTCGTCCGTGCGCGCCTCGAGCTCGCCGCTGCGGCAGGCCTTCAGGAACACGTCGTAATCACGTTCCACCTGGTCCGCGTAGCTGGCGGCATAACCCGCGAGCGATTCCGCGAACTGGTCGCCACGGCCGATATACGCGCTGACTTCGATCGCCTGGCCGCTCGCCTTGGCATGCGCGCGCGCCATGATCCAGCCGCAAAGTTTCGCGTAACCTTCCAGCAGGTCGGTGTCGAACAGTTCGATGTTCGCCGACAGCTTCATGTCGCGCAATTGCCGGAAGTAGAAATGGCGCCCTAACGGCCCCGTTGCCCAACCGAGGAAGATATCGCTCGCGGCCTGCAACATGCGTTGCCCTTGCACGACACGTTCACCTTCGTGCTTGATGGCCGGCGCCTTGTAGTACTGGGAGATCATCGACGGCCGCGCTTCCTTGAGCTGCAGGAACAATGGCTTGCCCATGTGATCCGTGTTCAACACGACCATGCAGCGCGTGCCGACGCTGCCAACGCCCACCACTTTGAACACGATGTCCTGCACGGTGAAATGACCGAGCAACTCGCGCCGGTCGTGCGACATCGTCTTCAGGTACTCGCCCCACATGCGTTCGAGCATCTTGCGCCAGTTGGCGCCTCTGAATGCTTCGGTTTCTTCAGGCGTGAACAGCGTGTTCGCGCCTAGCACGTGGAACAGCGCCGGCGGCGCATCGCGGATCGTCCAGTGGTCGCCGTCGTGCTCGGCCATTTTTTCCAGCAGATTTTCGTGGGTACGGCTCGCGGCCTTTTCCATGCCGCGCCGCACGATACGCCGGCGCTCGGGAGTCAGCGCGGTTTCAGCCATCCTGTCGAAGGTGATGCGGTCGTACCAGAGCTCGAGCGCGCCGCACTGCGCGTATTGCGCCATGCGGTCGCGGTATTCGGTGACGGCGGTCATCACCAGATTCTCGGCCGCGCCACGACTCAAACGCATATGACGCGCGGCGACCACGAGGCTCGCGGTCAGGCGTTTCAGGTCCCATTCGAAGGGACCCGTCGCGACTTCGTCGAAGTCGTTCAGATCGAATACGAGTTGACGCTCCGGCGTCGCGAAGCCGCCAAAATTCATCAGATGGCCGTCGCCGCAAATCGGCATGGTGAGGCCGGTGTCGGGGATCCGGCTCAGGTCGTGCGCCTGAATGATCGCGGTGCCGCGAAAGAAGGTGAACGGCGACACCGACATGCGCCCGTAGCGTAGCGGCACGAGCCTTTCGACTCGCCCCTCGCTGCTTTGCTTGAGCAATTCGATCGGGTTGCGATGCAACTCGCCTACCGTGCGATGGCTCGACCGCTTCGAGTGCTCACGGGCGGCACGGCCACGGGCCTCCCGTTCGGCGATGGTGCTGGCTTTCATGCTCTTCTCCGGTTTTTTTGTGTGAATCTTTACCATCGGTTCTAGAAGACTGCTTCTGCTGGCACGGTGAGCCATCACCAACGGTAGCCCACACCGCCGAAAATCACATCCGAGTCGCGATCATAGCGTGTCACGACACGATTCCATTCGATCCGCGCATTCCAGTGATCGGTCACGCGATACGAGCCGGCGATCGTGACGAGGCCGGAAAACTTCCCGGCGCCCGGCCCCGGCGTCGGGCTGTTCTCGTTTTCGTTGATCGCATAGTAGGCGCCGATGCCGAGCCCGAGCGATACCTTATCGTTGAGGAAGGCACGCGTCGCCCACAGTTGGCTGGTCAAGCCGTCGCGGCGCGCCACCTTGCTGCTGCCCTCGTGAAGATAACCGACCGTCACGTCGAGGTATTTCGCGAGGCCGCGACGGTACTCGATCGCGCCGCCAAGTGCAGTCGGCGAGCTGGTCGAATTGATGATCGTCTCGCCGAGGTACACCGCCACTTCGTTGTTAGTGACCTTGTGCGTACTGCCGCTCGCCCAGTCGCGCGGACCCGGGGTACCCGGGGCATCGAGCTGATAGCCGACGCCGAACATCACGCTTGTCGCATCCGGCCCGCGTTGCACATGCACGCGATTCAACTGCAGTTGCGTGATCCACTGGCTCGACGCGTAGTACGCCGCGCGCACGCTATACACGACACCCCAGCCGTGAGTGTCCGAATAGCTTCCGCCTTGCACGGCAGTGGTGGTGTCGAAGTAACGGTATGGACCGACGCCTGCCTGCAGGACGAACTGCGGGCTCCCGACGGGAATACGGCCCCATAGCTGGATCATCTGGCCGTCGCGATGATGATCGGGAATGTGTCCTTCATTCAGCCACGTGAAGCTAGCGGCGAAGTACTGCCCGAGCCCTTCCTGATAGTTGAACGCCCACGTGTAGGTGTTCGTGCTGCCCGCGCGCGAGCCGCCGCCGAATAGGGAAAACTCCTGGGCGTGAGCCGCGTTGGATGCGAACAGCAGCCCGAGACCGGCAATGCAGGAGGCCGCTTTGGTTGCCAGCTTGATGTTCTCGGCAGAATTCAGATTCCGCATGCTTTTCTCATCTCCGGATGGGCCGCTGTCGCTGCCGGCATTCGCGAGCCGACGAGAAGCCGCGTGGCGGCTTTGAGCGCCGGGACTGGCTGTCATTACAAACTGTTTGCCATGCTAGCAGACCGCCCGGCAAAAATGTCACACCATGCATTTTGAATAATCCGGTCACACAGCCACGTCCTCAATCATCCAGTCCGCGAATGCCCACAATTGGTTGCGACCGCAACGACTGGTCACAACACGGCGGACAAAATTACCGGAAATCGAACCGGCGATTAACCAGTTGGTGAATATTTTCTTTTTCACTGATGCGCACACTTCAGACATCGCGAATCTGGCCGCTTACCGGTATATACAGAATATTAGTGGCGCACTCGAAAAAGCCCTTGAAATAGGGCCTGTTCCACTGAACGTGCGTCGCGCAAGATAACGGAGAGAGCATGTTTGTCGCAATCGGCTGGGTAGTGGTAATTGCTTCTGTGATCGGTAGTTTTGTCGGTGTAGGCGGGCATCTTCCGGCGCTCGTTCAACCGTTCGAATTGCTATGCATTTTTGGCGCGGCGATCGGCGCGTTTGTCGTGAGCAATCCGACCTCCACGCTGAAGAAAACGATCAAGGCGATTCCTTCGTGTTTTAAAAGCGGTGGATATACGAAGGAAAAATATCTTGAACTGATCGCGCTGCTCTACGAGTTGCTTCAGAAGGCACGCAAGGAAGGCATGATGTCACTCGAAGCCGACGTCGCCGCGCCGGAAGAAAGCGTGCTGTTCCAGAAGTATTCGCACGTCTTGAAGGACCATCATCTGCTCGATTTTATCGTCGACTATTTGCGCATGATGTCCGGCGGCAACGTGAACGTGCTTGAAGTGCAGGACCTGATGGACGAAGAACTGGCCACGCATCACGCGGAAGCGTCGGTTGCGGCCAACGCGATTCAGAAAATGGCCGATGGCTTACCCGCATTCGGCATTGTCGCCGCTGTGATGGGTGTGGTTCATACGATGGGTTCGGTCGGCGCGCCGCCCGCCGTGCTCGGCGAAATGATCGCCGGCGCACTGGCCGGCACCTTCCTCGGCATTCTTCTCGCCTATGGCTTTATCGGTCCGGTGGCCGATCTGCTCAATGCCAAGGGCCGCGCCGAGGCCAAACCTTACCAGTGTGTGAAGGCCGTGTTGCTCGCCTCGCTCTCCGGGTATGCACCGCCGATCGCCGTCGAATTCGGCCGCAAGGTGCTGTTCACGGCCGACCGTCCGAGCTTCCAGGAACTCGACGACGCCGTACGCGCCACCAAGATGCCGAAATCGGCCTGACGCGGAGCGGCATCATGAGTGAAAGAAGATCGCGCGCGTCCCAGCAGGACGACACACCCGCTCCCGTGATCGTGCGCCGCTCGAAAAAGGGTGGCGATCATGGCGCCCATCACGGCGGCGCATGGAAAATCGCCTACGCCGACTTCGTCACCGCGATGATGGCGTTCTTCCTGCTGATGTGGCTGCTCGGTTCGACGTCGAAGTACGACAAGCAGGGCATCGAAGACTACTTCAACACCCCACTGTCGAGCCTGCTCGGCGGCAACGAGGGAACGGCAGCAGCACGTCCCAACGTCATCCAGGGCGGCGGGCGCGACATCACCGACACCCGTCCCGGCGACGGCAAGAAAACCCAGACCGAACCGACGCCGCCGACCACGGTCCCACCGATCGCGGCGCCTGCGGACGCGGCACGGCTTCAGCAGTTGAAACAGAAGCTCAACGCCCTGATCGAACAGAGCCCGGCGTTGAAGGCATTCAAGGATCAGATCCGCATTTCGATCACTAACGAAGGTTTGCGCATCGAGATCGTCGATTCGCAGAACCGGCCGATGTTTCCGTCTGGCAGTTCGAAGTTGCAGCCTTACGCCGTGACGATCCTGACGCAGATCGGCGCCGCGCTCAACGACGTGGAGAACCGCATTTCGATTGCCGGCCATACCGACGCGGTGCCTTACACGGCCGGGCCGGAGGGCTACTCGAACTGGGAGCTGTCGTCCGAGCGGGCCAATGCCGCGCGCCGCGCGTTGGTGGCTGGCGGCATGCACGGCGAGAAGCTGCTGCAGGTGCGCGGGCTCGCCGATGTATTGCCGCTGAACAGCAACGTCGCCGACGAACCGACCAATCGGCGGATCAGTATCCTCGTGCTGAATAAGGCTGCGGAACTCGCGTTCTTCCACGACGGCGGCCGTACGACGATTGATGAAACGTCCTCCGCGAGTTCGACGATTCCCGAGGTAGTGAACCGTTCGCAGCCGGTCAGCGTTTCACGTAGCACGCCGTAGAATTTTTTTGGGCAGAGGTTGAGTTCGGATCGGCTTCGACTTCGGCTCGCGCGATTTTTCGCGCCTGCTGCAAAGCGAATACAGTGTGTATAGAATCGTTCGCATGCGCCCTGCCCTTCATCAGCACCATGAACCCGAGCTTCCGCTCCATACGCCCAGCGTCTCGTCTGTGACGCTGGCGGCGATAATTGCCGTCATCGCGTGGATTGCCATCGTCGCACAAGCCGACCTGACGATTGATCGCACGCTTGCCCGCGGGCTCGGCATGCTCGATGGGGTTGCGCGGATGAGCAGTTACCTCACCAATCTGACAGTATTGGCTTGCGCGGTCTGTTTTACCTGCGTAGCGCTACGTGGGCACAGTTCGGCGGTCGTGCGTTTTTTTCGACAGCCAACCGTCGTGACCGCGGTCGTTGTCTAC
The DNA here is from genome assembly GCF_900230185.1 of Burkholderia sp. OK233. Lineage (GTDB taxonomy): Bacteria > Pseudomonadota > Gammaproteobacteria > Burkholderiales > Burkholderiaceae > Paraburkholderia. The sequence continues at coordinate 2,940,785 of NZ_OCSR01000002.1, read as the reverse complement.
ATGGCATTTGTGGGGATCGCCTACAACCTGCTTCTACGCGGAATGTGGTCGCCTAGGGCGTACAGGCTGCTGCTCAACGAATCGATGCACAGCCTTTTACCAATGCTGGCCGTACTTTACTGGGTGTTATTCGTACCGCGATTTCATTTGTGGTTGCGGCATTGCCTGTTGTGGCTGATCTATCCCGTCGCGTGCCTCGCCATTACCTTCTGGCGCGGCAGTTTGTCAGACTTTTATCCGTATCCCTTCATCAACGTCGACGTGCTTGGCGTCAGACACGTTGTCGTCAATTCCGCCCTACCGTTTGGCGGATTTTTGATGTTGATGGCCGTGTTCGTGGGGATTAACTTCCGGCGTAGACGCTGATCATTTCGTTTTTTTGTGGCTCTCCTATTTCTCCCCGGATTGTATTTATTCATGCTGCGAGCGTAGTAGACGCCTTCGTCAGCGTGGCGAGCTTAGCAGTCGATGTGAAAGTGCTTGTAGTCGAACTGCTTTCTGGCGCCTCCTTTGCGTGGGTTTTGCGGTTTGACCAGAGCTGTTGTCTACGTTCCGCCTTTTTTGTTTGCAATCCCGCAGCTAAATAATCCCCCCAGGTGCATCCACTTCAACGGTTGGCTCCGTCTCAATCTGTCGACCGCTGATCGCGTCATGGGCAACGATGACCCGCACGGCACGCTCGCCTTCGTTGTGCACGGTCACTTTTATCAGTGCCCTCCTGAGTGAAGTCCGAATCGCACGGCAATGACGTGGGATTGCGCGCCAACGCAATGTCGAACAATTCGATCCATCAAAGCGACATCCGATTTTAGGAACTGTCCTATTTTACTGAAAGCCTCTACCTGGTGCAGTGTCGAGCGCATTACGAATTGCCAACGATGCATTGCAAAAAGGGAGATCTATGAGGCAAAAGAAAACGCCTAACGGGCTGCGGGCCAATATCGTGCGCCTATTGGCTGCGCTAGCGCTGTCATCGACCGCCATCAGCGCTCATGCTGAAAGTTGCTGGGATCTTTATCCAAAGTCGGGGGCGACGCCGGGCACTTCCTCGTGCCGACCTGACGTAGCAAGCAATACGCCGAGTGGTATGGGTAGTTCTGGATGCCGCAACGACATGGCATTGATTGACGCGTAGTGTTCCACGCCTGGCGATCCCGACGACTCATGCCCGGTCGCCGATCCCGTGTATCCGGCCAACGGCAAAGTAACCCTGATGGAAAGTGACTTCCGCAGTGGCGATGCAGTGCCCCTGATCTTTACGCGAAGCTATCTTTCTTCCCCCTTCGTTAAGTCTGCGACGGCGATGGGGCCGATGTGGCGAAACAACTGGCAACGCCAACTCAACGTTACCGGAGCGAGCGGCAGTTCGCCGAAAGTCATTGCCTACCGTGCAAGCGGCCAGCCGCTAACCTTTCTGTTGACCAGCGGACAGTGGAAGACCTCTGCATTCAGCGGGTTGGCGCTCGCGCAATCCACAAGCTGTTGGACCTTGACAGACCTGACTACGGATACGGTCGAAACATATTCCGCGCGAGGTGTATTGCAGGCCGAGACGACACATACGGGCTTCACACGCACGCTGACTTACGATGGCGCTGGGCGGCTCACGGCGATCAACCAGCGTGCGGCGGGAGCAATGCCCAAGTACGACCTTCTCACGATCAAGCTCGACTACGACGCGCAAGGGCGCATCTACCGCATGACAGACCCGAGCGGCGGACTCACGCAATATGGGTATGACGTTAATAGCAACCTCGTATCCGTAACGTGGCCTGATGGCTATGTTCGCCGGTATGTCTATGACGATTCCCGCTTCAAAGGTGCGCTTACCGGTGTAGTTGACGAAAGCGGTTCACGCATCGCAACGTGGACATATGACGAGCGGGGGCGCGCGACCGCCGTGAGTCACCCGGACACGACGCGGAACGTCCAATTTGCCTACGGCAACAACTCGACCACGATGTCCTGGAGTAACAAATCCGGGACTATTAACTACGCGTCTATCGCTGGAATGTTGCGCTTGACGGGCGGTAGTACTGCCGACGGCAACGAGAGCAGAACGTTGGACGCGAACGGCAACCTGCTACAGAAAACAGCACCCGACGGAACCGCTGCCTATTCGTATGACTCGGCGGGTCGGCCGGTGCGCGCGGCTGTGACCAGTGCGAGCGGGACCGTCATAACGACCGTGCGATATGCGGACGCGACAAGCCTGCGTCCATCGCTTGTCGCATCACCGGGAAAAATGCGGGCGTTCGTGTACGACGCAAACGGCAACGTTACCGGATACAGCGAATTCGACACAACCGATGCGACAGGAGCACGCGGTTTCGATACCACCAGTGCGGGGACCAAGTTGACGGTCGGCGCAGTCTACGACGCGAACAATCGCATGTCAGAAGCGACAGTTTACGTCAACGGCGTAAAGACGGAATATTGGTGGTACTTTCCAGACGAAACGGGCAATCTCATGAGTGCCCAGGAGCATATTTCTCACTTCCTCATCAGCGAAGTGGAGCGCGATGCCTCGAACCGTCTAACCGTCGTTAGTGGCAACTCCCGGGAAGGACGTTTCACTTATGATAAACGCGGACGCGTTGCCCGGTTCGTATACAAGGAAGACGCAATCCCTCTGACGGCCGGGGTAAAACGTACCCTGACAGTAGACTACACCTATACGCCCGATGGACGTGTGGCGAGCCGCACAGGGACGGTGGCGAAGAACAACGAAGCCGCGCAAACCATTTCTGCTGATGAGATCGACCAATGGATTAGCAACTACGAGGGTGGTATCGAGCCGGTGGGGCCGCCTGCAAAACTCTCAGGTGCGCGCAGTGCGCTGAAGGCAAGCGGCACGACGGCAATCAGCCCGGTATGCCCTGAATGTTACGTTTTCACACGGGCGAAGTTCGCCTGGAAACTTTTCTATCGCGGACTCACCGTCACGCCAACAACGCAACCGATTCAGGGAGATGCGCCTGAACTGCAAATAGCTGCGCAGGAGCAGGTTCCATTTCCTATCCTGATGCCCGACCAGAACGGCCAATCAAAACGCGCAGTGCTATATGCTCAACTGTTTCAGGCCAATGGCGATTCCGATCCCGGCTTCGTCAAATGTGCCATGTCAGGAAGGTGCGCCAAGGTGTACCAGAAGTGTATCGAGTACTGCGCCGATACAACACTTCCGACGCCCGGTGGCACTGGAATTCCGTTTTCCGGTGCAAGAACAAATGTATTGCTGACAACGGATGTTAGAGGAATGCCATGATTAAGAATCGAGAGATTGCCGTAGAGTTAAGCGACCGACTGCCAGTCTTACTGTGTCATATAAATGCTCGTGCAATCTATTGCCACAGAGGAAGAGTGCCATCGTTGCATGAGCCGTAGTCCAAGCAGGATACGCAACGTGGTAATGGAATCAGGAACGTGGCGTTGTGCGCGCTGGACTGCCCCGAGGGATGTAATCCTGGGGAAGGGCAGGCAGCGTGCGTTCGAGGAAGTTTTTTTTATCGCGCACATCTGATTGCATCCTGAGTCGCTGGGCCATCAGAAACCCATATGCAGCGATACTCAGTGTGGCGTGGTGGTGAAAGCCACGCCAGCCTCGCCCTTCGTAATGACCGAGCCCGAACTCCTGTTTCAGGTCCTGATAGTCGCGCTCGATGCGCCAGCGCATCTTGGTCACGAACACAAGCTGCTCAAGGGTCGCCTCCTCAGGGGCGGTAGTGAGAAAGTATTTGAGCGGCTCCGTATCGCCATCAGGCCATTCAATGAGCAGCCATTCTTCGTCGCGAACGGTACTTCGCCAATAGTCGCGATGTGCGGGACGAACCCGTACGGCGGCAAAGCGAGAGGAAAGTGCTGCGTTGCTGCCTTCCCGCCAGGTTACGGTTTGCCAGGCGCTCACGGGTAATTGCATGGCCAGTTCCTTCACCGCGAGCGGTTCGTGGCCGGGCGCACGGCGCAACGATGTCGGTGGCCTGCCGCGCCCGCTCCAGGGCTCGGGCGGAAGTGGCGCCGTACCTGGCGCCCACACAGAGGTGCCAGGCCGGATCCCTACCGCGTACAACAAACCCAGTTCAGTTACGCCATCCCGGAAAGCGGTTTCGTCGCCGTACCCGGCGTCGGCCAGCACGATGCCCGGTGCAACGCCGGACGCTACAGCCTCGCGAAGTTGGGCCAGCGCAATCTGGGGCTTGGTCTCGAAAGCCAGATCGTCGGGAATGCCCGCACGACGGGCCCGCTCCCGGTCGTCAATCCATTCCTTGGGCACATACAACTGCCAGGCAATCGGCAGGCTGCCGCGTTGCGTCGCGATCGACAGGCTCACGGCGACCTGACAGTTGTCCTGTTTGCCGAGCTGCCCACAGTACTGACGTGCAACCCCGACCGAATGACGCCCCTTCTTTGGAAAACCTGTGTCGTCAACAATCCAGTAGTAGCCGGTTTCTTCAGCAGCGTGCGCGCCTAACGCGGGCATCACCCATTCGCGTACCCGCTGCAAGACCGCCCGGTCAGACCATTCTGCCTTGGCCACAAAGTGGTGGAGTGACTGGTGCTTCGCACTCGCGTGAAGTGGGTCAATATGCGCGGCCATCGGCTCGACGCTCTTGCGTGACAACGGCAATACCAGGCCCGAACAGTAGCCCTTGAGGCCGGCATGGCGATCGGCGTGCCCTAACGCCTGCGCCAGATGGTTCAAATACGCGTCAAATTCGTCGACATCTTCTCTCATCGCGATCGCCCGAAGTCTGTATTATTCAATAGTACCAGGTATCGCTTTGATGCAAATATTTATATGACACAGTAAGACTAAAGATGAGCGGCGCAATTAACGACGCAATCATTCTTGTGCAGGACCGCTGCCCAGACGATGAGTTCAAAGAGTTCCGCCTGGCGATGGGTACGTTGCTTGATCGTCTATACGTGTTGGGTCTGGAACCACTTTACGAAGAACATCCCGACATCGCACCGCCAGAGTTGGAATTTAAGCCTCGCCGAAAAAAGCGATAGCAGATTAGGCGACGGCGCGGCTAAAGTCTCCAGCACCGCCGCTGTAACGAAAGCCGGGGAAAATATTGCGCCTTTTTCGCGTGGCGGCGTGCCGACCGCCACATCACTATAGTGCTGCACAGCCGCCTACCGCGCATCATCCGCGCACGCTCTGCAGTCCTTACGCGCTCCCGCTTTCCCGTCGCAGCTTTATCCTGCGCCGCACCTGAAAGAAGCTGCGGCGCAAGTTGTTTCAGACCTCCGACTATGGAGTTAAATTTTTCAGGTGCAGGAATGCACGTATGGCAGACAACGCATGCTCGGGAACATTGTCATGATTGAGGAAAAGCATCTTGCGGCAGAGGTTAATCAGAAATTGCTGGTGGCGCACCTCTCAATTGTCGACGCTGTGAAACTGGCTGAGGAGCGCGGCTCGGAGAAAGAAATTCGAGCATTTCGTACTGAAGCAGCGGATGTGGCGGGACACCTGTTTGCTCTTCTTCTGAGACAGCTTTGGCATGCGCATCCTGAACTTGCGCCCGAAGGGTTGGATATGGGCCCTCCGCCAAAGAGAAGAGGCAAGCAACAGTAACTATGGTAGGCCTACGTCGAGTCGATGCCGGAATGTAGGTGAAAAGTATATTGACAAATGCACGATGCAATATCTTCCGACCCCCGCAATGAACGACGGCAGAAACTATCATCTTTGCGTTACTCGATGCCTGGCCGATAACGGCTGTTAGGAAAACACTATGGATAAAGAAACTGCGAAGAATATCGACAAGACATTGCGTGATGCGTTTCGGTCTGTTGAAGACGCAATCAGGCTCGTTCAAGCTCGTTGCTCGGTGGAGGAGTTCGAATTTTTCCGCACAGAGGCTGGGAGGGTGGCGGGTGGCATAACGCTACTTTTGTTACCGCTATGGGAGGACTACCCCGACATTGCCCCTGAAGGTGTGGTTGTCAGTCCACCAAAGAGGGGAAAAAGTAAGCGGTAAAAACGAAAAAAGGCGCGAGCAATCGTGCCTTTTTTATTGTTGCGCCGTTACCGGCCCCAATGTTGCGCGGGCAGCCGTTGCGTGGCCGCGCTGGTCTGATCAGTGAAGGCCAGCGCCGCAAGTAGCCCACAGCGCCAGCCGGACAACCACCTCAAACCGCCGCCACAACCCTCCGCGGCGACAAAACCGACACCACAAAACTCACGACGATATTAGCCGCCAACGCGATCAACCCGATATAAAGCGGATAAGTGGCATCACCGACATGCAAAGCAAACACCGGCTTTAGCCCTTGAGAAATAGCAAGCCCGGTCCCAAGCACGATCCCGACCAGCCACCCAAGAAACAACCCCGGCGTATTCAACCGCCGCGTATACAACGAAAACACAATAGCCGGAAAAATCTGCAAAATCCAAACCCCACCCAGCAACTGCAAATCAATCGCGTACTGCGTCGGCAAGAACACAATAAACAACAGCGCCCCAAACTTCACAACCAGCGAAACGATCTTCGCCGTAGAAGCCTCCGCCTGAGGCGTGATATTCGGCGAGACGAGAGGACGCCACAAATTCCGCGTGAAGAGATTAGCCGCCCCAATCGACATGATCGCGGCGGGCACCAACGCGCTAATCGCAATAGCCGCTGCCGCAAAGCCGACGAACCACGACGGGAACAACGTGTTGAACAGCGCCGGCACCATATCGGACGCCGACTTCACATGCACCCCTGCCGCAATCGCCATGTATCCAAGCAACGCAATCAACCCCAGCAACAACGTATAAGCCGGCAGGAAAATCGCATTCTTGCGCACCGTATTAGCCGACGAGGACGACAACACCGCCGTCATCGTATGCGGATACATGAATGCCGCCAGTGCCGAACCTAAAGCCAGCGATGCATAAGCAGTAAACTGCGCCGGCTTCAGAATGATCCCGGTTGCGCCGCCCTTGGCCTTGAAATACGTATCGGCCGCGTCGAACACATGCGCATAGCCGCCGAGCTTCGCCGGAATCAGCCAAATGGCCGCAATCACGACGATGTAGATCATGATGTCCTTGACGAACGCGATCATCGCCGGCGCCCGCAAGCCGCTTGCATACGTGTACAGCGCAAGAATCACGAAGGCGACGATCAGCGGCATTTCGCCGGTCACGCCGAGCCCCTTGATCACCACCTGCATGCCCACCAGCTGCAGCGCGATATACGGCATCGTCGCGACAATACCCGTGATCGCGACCGCAGCAGGGAACCACTTGCCGCCGTATTCACCCTGCACATAGTCCGCTGCCGTGATGTGATCCTTCGCCTTCGCGATCTTCCACAGCTTCGGCATCACCGCGAACACAAACGGATAGACAATGATCGTGTACGGCAGCGCAAAGAAGCCATACGCGCCCACCGAATACACCAGCGCGGGCACCGCGATCACGGTATAGGCGGTATAGAAGTCGCCACCCACGAGGAACCACGAAATCAACGTGCCAAACTGGCGGCCACCCAGGCCCCATTCATGCAGTTGCGTCAGATCGCCCCGCTTCCAGCGTGCGGCAAAAAAACCGATGACGGTGACGAGAACAAAGAATGCGATAAAGACGGTCATCGCGACCGGGTTGACAGGATTGATATCGCTCATTTGACACCTCGGTACACGACGTAAATCAGTAGCGAGGTCAACGGAACCCACAAGAACTGATACCAGTAGAAGAACGGAAAGCCGGCGAACGAGGGACGCGTGTCGTTATAGAACGGCAACCACAGCAACGCGATGTACGGGATCAGCAGGATTAGCCATAGCCATGAACGGCCGGCAGGTTGGGAGGTCTCCACAAACTTCTCCTAGGTCTATTATTGAAATCGCACACCGGAAGGCGCGGTGCGTCGTGGGGATGTAGTATTCGCCTTCGTGAGCGCTCTCACAAGCGCGCAACTACGTAAGCCGGCTACGTAATACTACGTAGCCCGTCGGCCGCCCTGTCTACGATGAAACTCAAAGCAAAGATTGTCCTGCTGGCGATCGTGCCCTTTCTGGCGGCCATCGCCAGCATTGAAATTGGCGTGCGCCAGGAAGCCACGGCGCTCGCCGAAACGCAGCACGCGACCACCCAGGCCGCGTACATGGCCAGTAAGGAAATCGAGCTCAAACACTACGTCGAGCTCGCGACCACGGCGATCGCCCCGCTCTACAACGCCGGCCAGGACAACGCGCGCGACGACGCAATGCTGCGTACCCGCGCGCTCGACATCCTTCAAAAAATGGATTTCGGCAAGGACGGTTACTTCTTCGTCTACGACATGCACGGCCGTTCGCTGATGCATCCGCGCGAACCCGACCTCGTCGGACGCGACCTCTGGGAGTTGCGCGATCCGCAAGGCACGCTGACGATCCAGCAACTGCTCGCCGCGGCCTCGCGCGGCGGCGGCTATGTGCGCTACGTGTGGCATCGTCCATCGACGGGCAAGCTCGCGTCGAAACTGGGTTACGTGGTGCCGCTCGAACGCTGGGGCTGGATGATCGGCACGGGCATCTATCTCGACGACGTCGACGCCACGCTCGCGGACATCGATCAGCGCGCGGCGGCCAACATCGATCGCACGATGCAGTGGATCGATGCCATCGCACTCGCCGGGCTCGCCGTGATCGCATTGTGCGCACTGGTGCTCAACGTCACCGAATATCGCAGCGCCGATGCAAAACTGAAGCGGCTTGCGCAGCAGGTGGTCGACTCGCAGGAAAATGAACGGGCGCGCCTGTCGCGAGAATTGCACGACGGCATCAGTCAGATGATGGTCTCGGTGAAGCTGCTGCTCGAATCGGCGTTGGCGCGCTTCGAACGCAGCGACGTACGGGTGCCCGCGGCGGAAGCCGCGCTATCGACCAGCGTTGCGCGCATAGGCGATACCTTGCGGGAAGTGCGTCGTATTTCTCACGCGCTGCGTCCGTCGATGCTCGACGACCTCGGGGTAGCGGCAGCACTGGAGCAACTCACGCGCGAGATGAGCGACGAATCAGGCATCCAGATCGGTTTCACGCAGATTGCCCACACCCATGCAGCGCCTTTACCGGAAGCGGTGAACACAGTGCTGTTCCGTATCGCCCAGGAAGCGCTGACGAATATCGTGCGGCACGCTCAGGCGTCCAGCGCGGCGCTCTCGCTGGAGGTATCGAGCCACGCCGCCACGCTGACGATTTCGGACAACGGCTGTGGTTTCGACGTCGCGCACGCACTCGTCAGTCCACACGCGGGCGTGGGTCTGCGCAATATGCGCGAGCGGCTGGACGCACTGGGCGGCAAACTGTCGCTCAGCTCTCAAGCCGGCCATACGATCGTGACCGCGCGCGTGCCCGTCGTTGCGTCCGCGCTTCAATCGCCGGCCTTGCAGGAAACCTCACAATGAACGACATGTCACTCGCCATCGCACGTTTGATTCTGATCGACGACCACCCGCTTGTACGCGACGGTTTGCGCGCCCGGCTCGAAGCTGTGCGCAACATCGAAATCGTCGGCGAAGCGGGCAATGCGCAGGAAGCACTCGCGCTCGCCGCCAGCCAGGAACCTCATCTGGTGCTGATGGACGTCGGCATGAACGGGATGAACGGCATCGCGCTGGCCGGCATGTTTCGTGAGCGCTTCCCCGCGATACGCGTGCTGATGCTGTCCATGCACGACAACCTCGAGTACGTGACCCAGGCGGTGCGCGCGGGGGCCAGCGGTTATGTGCTCAAGGACTCGCCCGCCACCGAAATCATTCAGGCGATCGGCGCGGTGCTGGAAGGCAAGACGTTTTTCAGCGCGGGGTTGGGCGCGCGATTGATTCAGGCATCGGCGACGCAATCGCCCATTGAAAGGCTCACGCCGCGCGAGCGCGATATTCTCGATGCGCTCGCGGAAGGTCTCTCGAGCAAGCAGATCGCTCAACGCAACGACCTCTCAGTGCGCACGGTGGAAACACATCGGTTGAACCTGAAGCGCAAGCTCGATATCGAAGGCCAGGCAGAGTTGATCAAGTTCGCCGTCGAAAATCGTCGCAGGGGTCAGTGAGGTTCTGAGCCGCCACTGCATAATCTCGACTGGGTAGCCGAGAATCCAAACCGTCGACCCGTCTGCCCCACGCTCAAAATCCCGGAGCCCAAGACGATGAAACGCCTGATCCAACAGCACCTGGCGAGTCTCCTGATCTGCATGGCCGCAACGCATGCCCAGGCGCAAGCGCAACGCGTCAATCGCGGCCACGATCCGTTCTTTCAGATATCCAAAGCGATCGACAAATGCCCGGCGCCCTTAGGCCCACTCGAGACCGAGCAGGAATGGCTCGACGACAGCCATTACCGGATCGAGCGCGGCAATAGCTGCTGGGTGGAGGGCCGTTGCCGTCTGTCGAACGCTTACCTCTACGACGCGGAAATCGCCGACGCCGTCCAACGGCGTCTCACCAACATCAATTACGCCACCCACTGGCGCGAACAGTCGACGTTGTGGCTCACGCTGCAACGCCGCTTCATTTACGTGCAAGGCTGCGTCGCACCAGGCTTCGACAAACAGACGTTCCTCGCGGAACTCGCGAAAACCGCGGACGTCGATCGCGTGATCGACGACACCACAACCAACCCGCACGCAGCGTCGCTACCCTATAAAACGCTTGCAGATCCTGACAAGCCCGTGATCGATCCGGGCAACTAGCCACAGTAGCCCAGCGGCGCCAATCTAGTCAGTAGCACCACGGTCACTATTGTCCCGAATGATCTGTGCGATCAGCGCATCGGCATCGCGCGAGACGTTATCGTGAACGCGGGTACTCTGCGTGGCCGCAGGCGTATCGTTGCCGATCAGATGACCGCTGCGCACATGCGTATCCACCGACACCTGCATCGACAGGCCGAGCCGCAACGGATGCGCCGCGAGCTCGGCCGGGTCGAGCGAAATCACGATCGGCACGCGCTGCACGACCTTGATCCAGTTACCGGCCGCGTTCTGCGAGGGCAGCATCGAAAACGCACTACCCGTGCCGGCCGAAAAGCCCTCCACGCGGCCCCGATACACCACTTGCGAGCCGTACACATCCGACACGATGCGCACCGGCTGCCCCACGCGCATGCTGCGAATCTGGCCTTCCTTGAAATTCGCCTCGATCCACAGACGCTCGAGCGGAATGATCGACATGAGTGCGAGGCCCGGCCCGACCTGCTGGCCGATCTGCACCGAACGCTGTCCGACGGTGCCGTCGACGGGAGAAACGACCGTGGTGCGCTGCAGATTCCGGTAAGCGAGCCGCAATTGCGCCGCGGCTTGCAGCACCGGCGGACTGGCTTCGACCGGGAATTTGCCGCCGAGCGCACGGGCAGCGTCGAGCTGGACTTGCGCCGAGGCGAGATTCGCTTGCGCGACTGCTACCGCTTCGCGAGCGCGCGCCAATTCTTCCGGCGACACGACTTCCACCGACGCATGATCGCGCGCCGCCAGCGCACGTTGCGCCAACGCGAGCTCGGCGCGACGCGCGTCGATCGATTGCACATAGAGCTTGCGCGAGATCGTCGCGTTTGCCACTTGTCGCACGGCGAGCGTCAATTGCGCTTTGGCCTGCGCGAACGCGGCGGCCGCCTCGGCATCGTCGAGTTTGACGAGCGGCTGGCCGGCACGCACCTGCCGTGTGTTGTCCACCAGAATATCGGTGACCGTGCCGGGTATCTGCGCGGCGATCTGCACGATATTGCCCGCCACGTAGGCGTCGTCGGTCTCTTCGAAGAAGCGCGCGCTTAACCCCCAGTACGTCAGCCACGCCACACCGGCGAGCGCCACCACGCCGAAGAAAACGGCAAACCGGCGCCGGCGCACCGCCCGTTTCGAATCATGCGCGTCGCTCGTTATGCCTGCCGCGTTCGCCGGGTTTGCCTGCCCCTCGGCCCAGCCCGCGGCATGTTGTGCCTGTTTATCGTTGTGCATTCAATCGAAGTGCGTATCCGTGATGCGTGCGTGGGAGGGAAAGGTGGTCTGATAGTGAGAAATCGGCGCGCCGGCCACCTTGCGTACGTCAAAGCCGCCACCGAGCGCGCCGACCAGCGCAACCTGCAGCATTCTGCGGCGGCCCTGCAAGTCCACTTGCTGCGCGCGTTCGTCGAGCAAAGACAGGTCGGCCAGCGTCACGTCCTTCTGCATGCCGATACCGCGGCGATGCCGCTCTTCAGCGATCGCGACGATATGCGAGGCCGCTTCCACCGCGCGCGTCTGCTCGGTCGCGAGCGTATCGACCGTGCGCAAGGAAGTCAGCTGACGCGCGACCTCGCCGAGCGCCTCGTCAACGGTCTTGTTGTAGAGGCCGATCGCGGCGTCGACATTCGCGTAATCGCCGCCTAGTTGCGCGTGCAGCCGGGTCCGGTCAAAAATCGGCAAGGAGATCGCCGGTCCCACCGAGCCGGTCAACGCCGCGCGCGAGAAAAGCGCGCCGGGCGTCAATGCTGTCAGCCCGGCAAAGGCCACCAGATTCACGTCGGGATAGAACTGGGCCCGCGTGGCGTCGGTGTTGGCGAGCGCCGCTTCGGCCCGCAAACGCGCCGCCACGATGTCGGGCCGGCGGCCCAACAGATCGATCGGCAATTGCGCAGGCATCGGCGCATCGGCCGCCGCAGCCAGTTGTGGACGATGCAGCGACAAACCTCGCTCCGCGCCGCGCCCCGTCAACACGCCAATCTGCAACTCAGTCAACTTGATGCGCTCGTCGTTGAGCGCCTGCTGTGAGGCGAGCCGGCTTCGCTTGAGTGTAGCGTCGGCCGAGTCGTACGCGTTATCGATGCCACGCGCGCCACGCTCGCGCAACACCGCATCGACCCTATCCGCGGCCTGCTGCTTTTGCAGCAGAATGTCCTGCATCGCAAAGGCGCGATCGAGCTCACAGTAGAGCGTCACGAGCGCGACCGTCAGCGTGAGCCGCGCCTGCTCCGCATCGACTCGTGCGGCGTCGCGCGTGGAAAGCAGGCTGCCGGTCAGCGCGGCATTTTTGCCCCACAGGTCGAGCTGGTAGCTAAGGCCTGCGAACAACGCGGCCGGCGACACGACCGGGTCGTTGAACAACTTCACCGGAATCTGCTGGCCGCCGACGGATACGTTAGCCACGTCGTCCGGCTGCGGTAAGCGGGCCTTGCTCACGGTCGCGCCCGCCGTGCCGGTGAGGCCGGTGAGCGAAGCAAACTGTTCGAGTTGCGCCTGCGCGGCGCCCACTCTCGCCCTGGCAATCTGCAGGTCGGGATTGTTTTGCAATGATTCAGCGCTCAGCTCATCCAGTTGCGGATCGCGGTAACGCTTGACCCAGTCGGGCGCGGGCCATGCGCCGTTCGCGCCTGGCCCGATACTCTGAAGAAGCGCATCAGCGGATGGCTTGATCGGTTTGACGTTCGCCTGCAAACCCGAATCGCTCACGCAACCCGTCAGCGCCGCTGCAATCAGCAGCAGCGGCCAGGCACGTGGCATGGGAAATCGCATAGGCTGCCTCATGAGTGCCGGGGACGATGCATTGCGCGCTCTCCTGCCGCCGGCGTGTTGATCTCGCCAAGCCTCGCCGGGTCGGCCGCATTGGCCCACCTGGCGGCCCTGGCCACTTTGGCCGCAAGTCGCGGACGGGTCCGCTCGAGCGGACCCATTCGTCCGAAGAAGCCATCGAATAGACCCAGCGTAATCGCGCTGAGCTTGGCCAGCTTGTCCTTTTCCAGCAGCGCAATCTGCACGATTTGCCAGAGTGTCAGCACGTTCGGCACGATTGCGACCGGCAGGCGCATTCCATATTGCAGCGCCAGCTGCATTGCATTACGCGCACTGTAATAGCGGCGGAAACCGGGGTGATTCATCGTCGTCAGTTCCAAAGAGCCCAGTTTGTGACGGCGCCGCGAGCCGATCCGATGCAGCAGCACGAGTGACGGCACCACGTACACAGGCACATTACGCAGCAGCGCACGCAAGCAGTACTCGGTGTCGACGTGGTCGATGAAAAGCGCTTCGTCGAAGCGGCCGAGCCGCGCGAACGCCTCGCGCGAAATGACACAGCCGGACGAAATCAGAAACGCGCAGCGCTGCATCGCAGCGTCGGCGTGTATCGACAGCCGCTCTACCGCCAAACCGCTCGTCGCGAGTTCGGGCAGGAAGCGTTGATCGTTTTCATCGAAGATGCGCGGGCCCGCTAAAAATGCCCGGCCACTCATCGACTTGCACCGATCACGCATCACAGCGAAGTAAGCGTCTGGCGCCTCGGAATCCTGGTCGAACAGCGCGACCGCATCCGCGCCTGCGTCGAATAGCGCGCTCAAACCGCAATTGAAGGCGCCGGCAATGCCGTTGCGATTACCGTGATGCAGCAACGCGACGCCCGCCTCGCCCAGCATCATCGCGGCGCGCGCGTCCGGCAACGGCGAGTTGTCGACCACCAGCAAGCGGTCGCACGCCGAACGCATCGCCACCGCGCGCGCGAGCTGCTCTTCACTCGGATGAAACAGGATGATCAATGCGCCCAGGATCGTCATTCGAAGTTCCTCAGTGACCTAAAGCCATCGCCGCGCCGCGCTTGGGACGCGTGAGCCACATCATTGCGGCGAGCACGAGGCAGGTGATGCTTGCCATGTAGAACATATCGCCGGTCGCCATCATGTAGGCCTGTTGCTGCACGACGTGATGCAAGGTGGCGAGTTCGCGCGCGCCGTCGATGCCCATGCCGTGCAGACTTTGAACGAAGCGCTGCGTATTGCCGGATGACTTCGTCACCGACTGCGCGACGACGTCGTAGTGATACAGCGCGCGGTTGTCCCAAAGCGTGACGCTAATCGCCGTGCCGAACGCCGCCGACAGCGTGCGCAAAAAATTCGACAGACTGGAGGCCGCGGCGAGCTTGTCGTCGGACACGCGCGAGAGCGTCGCCGCGGTCAACGGAATGAAGAAGCACGGCAAGCCGATGCCCTGAATCAGACCTGGCGTGATGATCTGCGTGAAGGTCATGGTCAGCGTGAAATGCGCATCCCACCACAGCACGGCCGCGAACACGAGAAAGCCGAAAGTCGCGAGCACGCGCGCGTCGAAGCGGGCCGCATAAATGCCGACCAGAATCGAGAACACCAGCGCGAGCACGCCAAGCGGCGCGGTGGCGAGCCCGGCCTGGTACGCGGTGTATCCCATCACAGCCTGCAGCCAGAGCGGAAAGATCACGCCGACCACCGAAAAGCTCATCATCCCGAGCGAAATGATCAGCACGCAGAACGAAAACGTGCGATCGCGGAACAGACTCAGGTCGATCACCGGATGCCGTTCGCCCGCCTCCCAGATCAACAGCGACACGATCGCCAACCCGGCGATGATCGCGAGCGTCAGGATCAAAGGCGAATCGAACCAGCCGCGGTCGTGACCGAGATCCAGCACCGTCTGTAGCGAGCCCACGCCGACGACCAGCAAAATAATGCCAGGCAGATCGATCGGCACCGCCTTGCCAACGGGTGCATCGCGGCGCAGCAGCGTCATGCACACCGCGAACGAGAAGATGCCAATCGGCAGATTGATCAGGAAGATCCACGGCCACGAAAAATTGTCGATGATCCAGCCGCCGACCACCGGGCCGAAGATCGGCGCGAGCAGCACCGTCATCGCCCACAGCGCGAGTGCCACGACGCGCTTATCCGGTGGAAAGGTCCGCAGCAGGATCGTTTGGGAGAGCGGCACCATCGGCCCGGAAAAGAGCCCCTGCAATGCCCGGCATACCACCAGAAGATGAAAGTCGCCGGCCACGCCGCATAGCAGGGAAGTCAACGTGAAAAGGATCACCGCGGCGAGGAACAGCCGCGTTTCGCCGACCCGCCGCGAGAGCCAGCCCGTCAAGGGCACGGCGATGGCGGCGGCCACGGAGTACGAGCTGATCACCCACGTGCCCTGGCTATTGGACACGCCGAGGCCGCCGGAAATCGTGGGTACCGCGACGTTGGTTACCGTCGAATCCAGGACTTCGATGAATGTGGCCAGCGACAGCGCGAACGTCAGCAAGGCGAGCCGCGCGCCGCGCATGCCGGGTACGCTGCGCTCGCCGGCGGGGCCGGGGCCGACGCCATGTGCCTCGTCAGTCGACGCGGCGCGCTTCGGCAACGGCGGGGCGGCGCTCATACGCTATGCCCGCTGTCTGCGAATGCCGGCAAAGCTATGCGGCCGACGGTTTGCGCGCGCATGCCGGTGGGTATGAAGCCTTCGATATAGCAGGCGGCTGCCTCGCAACCATCCGGCGACGACGCGAGCCGGTCCTGCACGCGTCCGCATTGCGTCGCGATCGACGGGCTGCCGAGCAAATGCCTCAACGCACGCGCAAGCGCCTGCGGCTGCAGCGGCTTATCGAGCCGAACGCCGCAACCGCTCGCGACGACACGCTGCGCGTTATCGAACTGGTCGTGCGCGAACGGCGTCACCACTTGCGGAATGCCTGCGGCATACGCGAGCGCCGCCGTGCCGATTCCGCCGTGATGCACGAGCGCCCGGCAGCGCGGCAACAGCTTCTGCAGCGGTACGTAACGCCGCTTGAGCAGCACGCCCTGCGCATCTGTCCGTGCGTCCGCCTGGGCGGCAGGCGCCTCGGCTCGCGGCGCATCCGGCGTTAAAAGAATCCCGCGCAACCCGCTTTCCATCAGCGCCGCGCTCACTGCATCGGTATAGCGCGCCTGATCGATCAAAGTCGAACCCGCTGTGAAAACCACCGGCCGCTCGCCCGCGGCGAGAAAGGCATCGAGTTGCGGATCAGGCGCGTGCACGCCCGTGTCGTTGAACAGCGGAAAACCACTGAGGCAGCGCGGCGCCGGCCAATCCGGCTGAGCTTGCGCGAACCAGTCCGGAAAGAGACACAGCACACCGTCGGTCGAATGCAGCCACTCGCCGAAAATGCGGCGCGCCGGCGCGAGCGCCAGTTCCGCGCGCAACGCATTCAATGCGGGGCCACAGACCTTGTCGAGCGCCTGGTGCTCGATCAGCCGCAGCAGCGCCGTCTTTACAGCTAGCGGCCAACCACGCGGAATCGTCAGCCGCGGATGTGTCGGCGGCGCATGCGCCGAGAGCAGCGTCGACGGCGACACCTGCACCGAGACGAACGGCACGCGATACAGTTCCTGCATCAACCGTGCGGAAAAGGCCCACAACGTGCCGACCAGCACGGTGTCGCTATCGGTCAACGCAGCCAGCGTGTCGAAATGCGCTCGCAGCGTCGGCGCAATCACCGCCCACAGCGTCCGGAATGACGTACGCGGATGCCATAGCGCCGGGTTCGCCATCGCCGTTTCATATTCAGCGGCGGTGCCGATCGGCACGAATGCGAAACCCTGGCGCGAGACAGCTTCCGCGAACGGCGGATGCGTGCAGAAGACGATCTCGTGACCGCGCGCAGCCAACGCCGCGCCGATGCCGAGCAGAGGATGCACGTCTCCCGCCGAACCGATCGCGGTGATGATGACTTTCGTCATTCAGGTCGCTCAGAAGAGACCGGGAATCAGCGCGGCGACGTCGCGACGATACTGCGAATACGCACGGCCGAAGTGACCGGTCAGCCAGCTCTCTTCGACCCGGACCTTGTACGCCAGCGACGCGAAAATCAGCACTAGCCCAGCCACGCCGCGCCATTGCGCGCCGATCAGCACGGCGCCGAGAAGCGCCAGCAGGCAGCCGGTATAGATCGGATGACGAACCAGTCCATAGGGTCCGCTGCGCACCAGCTCATGCCCGTCCTTCAGCGTGACCGACACGCTCCAGTTGGTGCCAAGATGCAGCCGCGCCCACACGGAAAACGCCAGCCCAACCAGCAGCACGGCGAAGCCGGCCAGCTGCAGCGGCCCGATCGCATGCGAATCGACTACCAACGCCGCTGCGTTGAAGTCCGGCAGGACGATCAACGCGCCTCCGCCGATCAACGGAATCGACTGCAACGTGCGCGATAGAGACGCCTCCTTGCGCGCGGTTTCTTTGACGCGGTTCGACGTCGCGACCCAATACAGCAGCCACAGCGTCCACGGTACGACGATGGCGATGCTCTGAGCGATATTCACGGTAGTTCGACCTGTTGGAACGAGTGATCGGCGGTGGCTTGCAACGCGACATTCGCGGCGTTCGCGATAGCGGGTTGTTGCACCGGCATGATGGACGAGCGGGCGGCGAACGCGTCGAAGCAGTCGAGCCCACGGCCTGCCGCCGGCACCGGCGCGGCGCCGAAGTAATCGAAAATGGCCGTCCGAACCTGCCGCAGCGCGGCGCGCCCTTCGAGATCGAGGAAATGCCCGGCCTGCTCGATCGTGAGAAACTCGGCGCGCTTCAGATGCGCGCTGAGCGAGCGTGCGTCCTCAGGCGTGGTGTAGTCGTCGAGCTCGCCGTTGAGGAATTTCAAGCCGCACTCGATGTTGCGGAACTCGTGCAGATAGTCCTCTGGACGGATGGCCAGAATCTGGTCGACGTGAAACGCCACCTGCTCCTGCTCATCGCGCGGTAGCGTAGAAAGGTAGCGGTAGTTATAGAGCTTCATGATGCGCGGCAGATGCTGGCCAACGGTATCGTTGAGCAGTTGCGCGGCCTTCAGATTTTCGCCGGCGGCGATGTGGTCACGTGCCGCGGTCACGTACGCGGTCATCGCTGCGTTGAGCCGCGGCGAGAACGACGCAATCACCGCACGCCTCACGCTGGTGCGCGCCCGCGAGAGCGCAAGCAGCGACGCCACCCCGCCCCACGACACCGACAACAGGAAGCTCGGCTCGAATAAACCTATTAGATGCAGCAGAATGTCGACTTCATCGTCTTTTGTTAGAACGAAGTCGCACACGTTATGCGCTTTCGATTGACCCGCATAGGGTAAATCGAAACAAATTGGGTTATAGCGTTCGCCGAGGTATTTGATTGTCTGTCCGAACGACGCTGTGGTGGCCAGCGCGCCGTTGATCAGAATGACACTCTCGAAGGCCGGATCGAATACGTGACGTTCAACGTAGACTTTCAGGCCCGCCGGTAGCGGAACAAGGAGTTTTTCGATGGGCATGGCGTATTCGCATGCACTTGCGCAAAGCAAATGCGTATCGATACCGCGCCCGCACTCGCGGACGCCTTGCGGCCGTACTACCGGGGATCAGGCCCATGCGATTTGCCTTTACGTATCTTTACGCCGGCAAATCCGATCCGCGACGACCGCTGCTGCACCGAAAACATGTACCACTCGACGTGATACCTGCCGGCTCTTAGTGACGCGCGCCTGAACTCAGGTCCGCTTCAATCGAGCGTTCGATGCCTCGTAATATATTTATATGTAATTTCGAATGCGTTGCTTCAATCTCTGCGGCACGCCATTCGTTGACGCCAGTCTGCCCTCACTACGTGAAGGCTTCATGTCAATATACGATGACGGAAAGCTTTTTAACATGTTTCAAAAATAAAAGCTAAAAAAAGTCATTGAGCATACGTTCGAAATTGGCCGGAAAATGTTATTGAAAGGAAACAGGAGCGCGTTGCGCGGTCATTGCATCACAGCTGCGCATCCAGCAGCGACGCGAACTTCTCGATCAGCTTCTCCGAGAACGGCCGTCGCAGCCAGGCGTCGAGCGTGACCTGGCGCGACTGCCTGATGTCGTCCCCGAACGTTGCGGTTTGCTGCTTCGCGAAGTCGCGGTCGTAGATATTCAGGTTCGCTTCGTCGTTGAGTTTGAACGAGCGGCTATCGAAATTGGTGGAGCCGACCGAGACCAGGTACTCGTCTACCACCAGCAACTTGTCGTTTTCACAGACATACTATCGTATCAAATGATGTTGAAATTTTCAAACGGTCGCCTATGTTTGCCTTCGAGGGAGATCTCGCAAGCTTCATATGACATCTTCATATGACACGCGAACCTAGGGGCATCTCGCAACGGGGGCAGAATGGATTTCGAGATTCGGGATGATCATATGCTGTTCCACATTCGGGAAGAGCATCGCGAGAGTGCTATGGAGAGTCGGGTGGCCATTGCTAACAGCGGCTTAGACCATGCGACTGTGAAGCGTATCGCAATCACTATGTGCCGTCAGGCACAAGGGTTACGCCCATTAACTCAGCGTAGCCGAGTCGCCACCTTCCTTAAACCGCTAATCGCCTTTGTTGCCAGCAAGTCAGCTGGTTCGCCGTATAGGATGCCCACCGACTCTGACGAGTGGCAGATCTTTTTATTGGAATTTTTGCGATTCTACTTAATTGATACGTCGTACTCAAAATGCGCCGCATCGACTCGATTCTCAAACTGGCAGCTCTTAGTCGTAGTTATGCTGGAATTTTGGATGGAAGAAGAGATAATTCCATTTGACGTAGTTATACCAAAAATTAACATCAAATCGAATCCAGACTCCGCCCCATCACACAAATTGCTGAGTCAACCGAAAAGCGAACTACGTAGCACAACATCCTTTTCACAAAAAATAATAACAAACGTCGACTTTTCCAAAAACGATGCAGATTATTTATCCGCAATTGAAGAGACATGCCGCAGAAAAATAAATATAATTATTGAAACGTGCAAATCCCATTGGGACGCCGTTACGCGCGACTTCGAAACCGGGTGAGCCCTTGCGTTTTCAATTCCGGATCACGAGCTCCAAAAAACGATCGAATCTGAAAAACTGTCGCGACCCAAACGCCCCCGTTCAACGCCGGCGCTGCCGGACGGACTTGCGTGGGGCTTGGCTATAGCAAGTGATTTTCTAAAAACCGGGAAAGATATTTCTTGCGTTTCACTTAAAACCTTGCGCGCCTCCGGAAATTTCAACAAAACTTTATTCGCAGATGATATGCAGAACTATCGCGAGGCCATCACAAAATTAACAGCGATACCAAACGACGCCAACAATAAATTAACTCACGTCCAAAGATTTTATCACTTTCTGGGCATATTTTTACCCAGCGACATTGCTGCCGCATGGTGCATCTTAATAGCCGAGCATCCTCAATTTACACCGGAGTCATTGAAGAACGCAAAGCTGGTTAATAATCGAGGAAAATCGCAACTCATTATTACAGACAATGCCAACTCTTCAATTCTTAGTCTCGATAAGGAACGGGCCAAGAAGAAACGTCAGCCCCCCCTTTCTCCGCTAGCGGAGAAAATTATAAAAGATGTAATTCGGTGGACTACCCCGATCAGAAACATGATGCGTCGCGCGGAAGACGCAAGATGGCGATTCCTGTTTCTTGGCCTACAAAATGGAGGGAAACTTGGCACACTCGCCCCTAACACTACGTACCTTCATTCCGCCACCGTTACTAGCCTGTCCCGAATGTATCCCGTTTTCCAGGAAAACGAACTTTCGTCTGGGTCTTTCGATTATCGGCGAATTAGAACAACCATGGGAGTGCTGCGATGGTTCGAGACCGGATCAATCGTCGAAATGGCCCGAACACTAGGGAATTCTGCGCGAATCTCCCTTGTTCATTATTTGCCGCCTGCACTACTTCACGCTTGGAATACCCGAATCATCCGGCGGTTTCAGAACATGCTTATTGCTCTCGCGATGCATGATGACGAGATCCTATTGGAGGTTACGGATTTTTCTACTATTTCTGACTTACAAGCTTTCGTAGCTCAACTCATCTTCGAACACCGGAACCCATCCGATCCGCTCGCACCTGAAATCCAGAGACGACTTCGGAAGATCGTGGATCCCGAAGATCAACGTGTCGCAATGCCAGACTTGTTTGTCGACAGCGTCCTGAACGTAAAAATCTCCCCCACGAGCCTCGGTTACCTATACGCGTTTAGCGCCTATGCGACCGCAAATCTTAGTTCCCATGAACTTCACAGGGTAGATACCCAAACCGGACTTGCTCCGAAGCACTTTCAGGATCTTGCTCGCCTATTCAGACACGCCTGCGAAAACGGTACGGTATCCGATGAATTGCGCGAGCTACTCGACATCGGCCGACTCTCTTCCGTGCACGGCGCGGCGCTAAAAAGCGAGGAACTAATTCGAGCGAAATTTGATAGCTTTCATCTCTCAAGTGACTGGACCCATCATGCCTGACTTGGCTTCCCGAATCGATCAACTCGTGCCGCCCGTCCCGCCCCCACATTTTAGCGAGCACGACAGTCAGCTCGTACAACTCGCTTTCGACAATGCCAGGCAACGTGCTCGACCGTTTCGAGGGCCCTTTGTTGCTTCATGGCTTTTGTCTGACTTTACAGCACCACTCTGGGTTACATCTGCGTATGGGCGCGAAGAATGCATCAACGGCGAGTGGAAAAACGCGATCACAATAAATTGGAACGTGGTACTGCCCAACGGTGAAAATCTGCTTGACGCACGCTACGAAAAATTACTTCTGGCCAATCGTGCTGTCGCATTCCTCGTTCGAAGCGGCTACCTTAACCATGCCTATTCGCCGCACGTCTGGAGGGCGCGCATTGGAATTCAGCTTGCGCTCTCCCGTTGGCTGGTGCTGCACGAGCAAAGGTTCAAACCAGAGACATTCGCATTTTCTCAGATCGATCAGAATGGCATTGACTCATTGCTGCAACTACTCGCGGAAGACACATGGACCAGCGCCCTTCAAATTCTGCAGCGACTTCTATCAAAATACTTTCTGCTTACCTTTGGCGAACCTTGTCCTGAAAAATATCTGACATCGATATACGAGCTTCCCTCAGAAGTCAGAAAGGCAATTTCGGAATGGTTTTCATCCAATGGCTATTACGTTAAGTCAACCGCCGGCGTTTATACCGGACGACGCTATCTGTCCCGCGAACGGTTGGCTCGTGAGATTCACGAGCCGCTGGGGTCATTGCGCCCTAGCATAAGATTTAACGCATTTTGCCGGCAATTTGAACCTGACTATGACGACCCACTGCTCCTAAACGTTGCACAGAGTTCCGAATGTCCCGATGAACAAACGCCTGTCCTTGAAGCGGTAACTAAATTTGGAGCGTCCAAAGGTACGGTTTTTGCGGCTGCAAAGACCCTTGCGCTGTTACTATCAGCACATCACCACGTACCCGACCTCCTTCCAAAGTCTTCCGCGATCTCAATCACGCGCGCACGTGAAATCGCCCTACGGAAGGCCGTCCCAGATGGGCATACTCCGTTTATCCCCGTCAACACTGGGCTCGCATATATGCGCGAAGCTATCCGAATAGTACATCTGTACGGTGAAAAAATTGTAGATCTGTATCTCGCGGTCAGGAATGCGGCCCGAACTAATACACCAACACCCCCCCCGATCTCGACGTCTTGAATCTGATCTTTTCGTCATGCCGAGACGAAGCGCGAGTACTGGTCGATGGGTCACCAAGACCGCTTGCCGACATACTCGGTATAACAGATTTTATCGATCGGCGACCACAAGGGAAAGGCTGGTTTACCAAACTTCGCGATAATCCGACTCTAACGGATATGCTGAATGTACTTGTCGGTGCATGCGTTGTCGCAATCGGTTTCCTCAAGCCATCGCGGGAAGCCGAGCTTACTCATCTGAAAAGAGACTGCTTACGATCTGATCCCACGGGATATTACATTACATACGCATTGGGGAAGAGTAATGTCGGCGAAACTCATCGCAGTATTGAGCGACCTATCCCCTACATCTCTGCGAAAGCAATTCAACTGCTGCAACGGCTCGGCTCGTCGATCGCGACTGAGATTGCCGTCGATAGAAAGATTGCTGATAATCTTTTTCTACTGCCGACAGACTTGTCCGATCACTGTCGTGTTGCAGATACCTCCCTGCTAAACGAGCGACTCGACATTTTTTGCGATTTTGTCGGTCTTCGGCCCGACAGGCTCGGAAGGCGTTGGTACATTCGAATCCATCAGATGCGGAAGTGGTTTCTTCTGCTTCTGTTTTGGTCCGGAAAATTCGACGTACTCGATGCCGCTAGATGGATTGCGGGGCATTCGGATGTTTCACAAGTCTATGCATACCTTGTGACCGAGTTTCCCGAAGAAAACCTTGCGACACTCGAAGCGGACTATGCAATTGAGCGTCTTCGCGCTCTGGACGCAATCAAAGAAACCCAGCAAGGCGAGACCGGATTGAATGCTCTCTATGAAACCGTCCTCGGCCACTTCCAGGTCCGCTCCCTTTCATTGGTGGATGAAAGCGAATGGATGGACTATGTGGCGTTGCTACGTACGAACGAAGGTTTTCATATTGAGCCACATTCTGTGCGTGCAAAACACGGAAGCGAGGTCATTGGCATGAACATCTCTTTTGTCCTGCGTGAGATCTATGGCGAATAGCAAAGGCGCCTACCAGAAAAAGCAGACAAATCTAGCGAACGTAAAAGCGCGCCATCTGCTTTTGCTTGAATGCCTCGAAAATCCGTCAAAGGTCACCCCCCTCATTGCTCAAAGCCTGCAAGGGCAACGTGCCTTCGCGGCCCTCACCCTTGAAGGCACGGAAATCAAAGGGATATCGTTAAACACGTTGAAATCATTATCCGATGAAGCTCTTAGCAAAGAGGCTGGCGAACAGGAAAGTGGCTTTAAATTTCTGGATGCCCAGCGTGCGAAATTGCATTCACTCATTGCAGAGACCAGTCCCAAAAAGACACAACCTGCGGGCGAAACCCTCTCGCAAGCGGTGAAGATACTCGAATCGCGTCTGCGTGGAGTTGAATCACAAAATATTTTGCGACTGAAAGCATACTTTGATCTCTATGGGAAGTTAGATAATTTAGTTAGATCTGGCTCCTCCGACGAAGCCATCGCATCATCTATTAGAAACATACTGACGGATCATCAGAAGATCTTTGGAGCGTTAAACTGCCCGTCCCCCGACTTATCAGACCAAATGAATAATGGGACGGTCTCGTCACTAAATCCGCGTTAAGAGAACGCCAGATGAAAACCCAGCTCTTCGCCGTTCATTCCGTCGACCTGCCATACTCAGCATTGTCGCTGACAAATGGCACGCGAATTTTCACTCAACATGTCGAGGATCTTCCGTTCATTTACTGGCCGGACGGCCGACCTTGCGACGCGGTCAATCTATATTTCATCGATATCGCTCATGAGACAACGGGTGCTTCGCTCAAATGTTACGCTAGCCAGCTGTCTCATATAATCCGGTTTTGCGGAGGTCGACACATTTCGTTCGACGCATTCAACGACAGCCATATGCTCGATTTTTCCAAAGAACTTCAATCTGAACAAACTACCCGTTGGGACGGCGGACCTAGGAGAAACAACAATACAGTACGCGCAATCATTAGGCGGACCATCCATTTTTTTATGTGGTATCAGAGAAGACTTCGGCCGTTCTGGCTCGGCACGCTGATAGGTGAATGGAGGTCGTCACCTCAAATCATCGTCAAGAAACAGAGGAAAAGTTCTTGGCAAGATCGGAAGGAACAGTCTTATTACACACACCGGGCGATGCCCCCCGATTCCATTCGCAATCCAAAGCATCCAATTTCCCAATCGGTAGTTGAAGATCTTGAGCGATGTATTGATAAGCTAAGTCTGGTGGAATCGCAAAAACCCTCACATATTTGTCGATACCAACGCTGGCCGGGGCTACTCGCCGCACAGCTCGAATATCTGAGATCGCGAAGGCATTTCATGCTTTGGCTCATGAAGCGAACTGGGCTGCGCTCTTCCGAAATGACCGACATATCTGTTAAGGATCATTCCGACATTCTGCATCAGAAGCGAATTCAAATTCCAACAAGGAAGCGCCGCCAGGCAGTCGCCCCCTTACGCAATTTTCCAATTTCGCTGGTGGACGCCACTATCTTCGCACGCTATCTTGCCGCAAGACACAAATTCGTTGCGGCCACGATGGAGCGCAAACCGCACCTCAATGCGGGTAAGTCGCTTTTCCTTGGTTCCTCTTGCCAAGCGATCGGCAAGGGGGCACTTGAGCGAGACTTCAACCGAATTATTGCCGCCGCTGGTCACAAACGGACGGAAGCCTGTTTTAGTATGTTTCGGCACCGGTTTATCACGTACGAAGTAATTGCACAACTTCGGTCTAGCGGAAAGGCTAGAAATCTGATAACCGTTACAGAATACATGGCGATGTTGAAACGCGTGATCGGTAAGACGGGGCACGGATCACCACAAAGCATATGGCACTACGTTGATTTTGCGTGGGACGAAATGAACCTGTGGGGAAATGTCGATAAGGCGGTTGCACGGTTAAACGCGGCTGATCGACTTTTCGAGGATTTACTCGCTCTACAACACGATCTAGCGAAGGATGCACAATCAACTCCTACGGAATTCGTCGAATCGATTGCTAAACGCCTGATCGAGATAACAGGTAACGGCAGGACCGAACTTGGAGTAGAGGATGAGTGATTCATCGTCATCTTTGACCAAAATGGAATGGGCCTGCCCGCCCTTTGGAGACAGAGACACCGAGTGGACCAAGTTCAAGGCCGTCGACAAACGCACCTATTATCCGGACTGGGTTGTCGTCATCAATGAAATCATCGAGGTATTCGGGAAGCAGCGTAACCTGCTTGCGGTGTTCGCCTTCTAAGAATCGCTTCATCCGGCCACATCAACTGAATGCGTTGATTCAGTTGATGTGACCGGGCCGTTTTCACACAGCCTCGCCGACTAGCGATCCGTGGCAATCTGCGCTGGAAGTCCCTCCCTTGGAAAAATAGTCTCATGCCATAAACGCTCCCTGTGCGCTCCAGTGAGCTTTGCCGCGATAACCCAGAGGATTGTTAGCGGAACGGGAACGGCGCAACGAGTTGGTCGCAGGCACGGCGAACGGGCCGTTCCCGTTCCGCTAACAATTCGTTGAGCTAAACCGCTCCACTGACGGTGGCTATGGGAATTGAATTGGCGTCGCGATGATTGTGACGATCAGATGCGGGGATTGAAGGGTGGATACGCGAGGGTCGGGGCGCACGATTGGCCAGGAACGTGCGAGCGCGGTGGTTAGCGAACAGGTTACGCCGCCCGTGGAAGGCAGGCTGGGACCGTCGCGGACATGCGCGTCCAGCCGACCCCGTGAGGACGTGGCGGTTCCGGCCTGCCAGCGGTGGCGATTCGGGCTTCATGGGTCGTTCGGAGGTGCCCGGGGTAGCGCGCCAGGCACGAGGCATTCGACGCAGACCATGTGACCGTGTCTGCAGACCGGACAGTCGCGCAGCGATCGGCCGGTCAACTGGACGTAACGGTCGCGGTAATCAGGTCTGGACGTCATCCGGATTTCGGCAGGCGGTACGCCAAGCAGGTGCCGGCACGCGGCAATGCGTGTTGCGCGCAACCGGTTGCTAAGCAGCCCATAGTGGCGGATCCGTTGCAGCCCGTGCGGCAGCACGTGCTGCAGGAAGCGGCGCAGGAACTCGTGAGCGTGCAGGCGCATTGCGCGTGGTCTACCCGGATGGCGATAGTCCTTCCAGCGAAACGTCACATGCCCGTCGGTCAGACTGAGCAGGCGGTGGTTGGAAATCGCGACGCGGTGCGTATAGCGGCCGAGATAGTCGAGTACCTGCTGCGGACCGCCGAACGGCTCCTTGGCATAGACGACCCACTCGGTATGACGCGGGCCCGACAGATAGCGGGCAAATTCGCCCGGGTCGGACAGATGGGCCAGTGACGCGAAGAAACCCAGTGCGCCGGCATCGAATGCGTGCTGCAACCGTTCGAGAAACAGTCGCCGGAACAGGCGCGAGAGTACCCGCACGGGCAGGAAGAAGCCAGGCCTGCAGGCGACCCAGCGCATGCCGTCTGCAGCAAGGCCGCCGCCAGGGACCACGCAGTGCAGATGCGGATGGTGCACCAGATTCTGTCCCCAGGTGTGCAGGAGCGCGATGAAGCCGATCGTGGCGCCGAGGTGCCTTGGGTCTGCGGCGATCGTCTGCAGCGTTTCGGCGGTTGCCTGAAACAGAATGTCATAGACGATGCGCTTGTTCTGGAATGCAATGGCCGAGATCTCCTGCGGCACGGTGAACACCACGTGGAAGTACGGGACGGGCAGCAGGTCAGCCTGACGGTGGTCGAGCCATTCTGCGCGGGCGAGCGACTGACACTTCGGACAGTGCCGGTTACGACACGAGTTGTAGGCGATGCGCCGGTGTCCGCAGGCGTCGCACTGCTCGACGTGACCGCCCAGGGCTGCTGTGCGGCACTGTTCAATGGCGCGCATGACACGATACTGCTCACGGTCGAGTGAATCGGCGTGCAGATGCCGGTATGCAGGGCCGTGACGGTGCAGGATGCCAGTTCCAGCGGGGCCTTCATCGCGGCTCAGACGTGCTCAGCTGGCGGCTCGGGTGAAGTCTGCGAGGTGCCTGGGGGCAGCCGGTCGAATGGGCTGGTGGTCGCGCAGATCGTGCTGGTCGCCACTTTCAGGTAGCGCGCCGTGGTGGCCAGGCTGCGATGGCCCATCAGCAACTGGATCACGCGCACATCGGTGCCGGATTCGAGCAGGTGCGTCGCAAATGCATGGCGCAAGGAATGCGGTGTAATGGGCTTGCTGATGCCCGTGCGGCGGCGAGCGTCCTGGCATGCCTGACGTACCACGCTGGCGCCGACAGGTTGATCCGGGAATCGGCCGGGGAACAGCCAGTACTGGGGCCGCCCGATGCACCAGTAACTGCGCAGGATCTCCAGCAGCCGTGGCGAGAGCATCACATAGCGGTCGGTGCGTCCCTTACCCTGTTCGACACGCAGCATCATGCGCTGGCTATCGATATCGCTGACCTTCAGCCGGGTGGCCTCCGAGATGCGCAGGCCCGCGGCGTAGGCTGCCATCAGCACGGCACGATGCTTGACGCTGCGGATCGCTTCAAGGAACTGGGTGACCTCCTCCTGACTGAGGATCACCGGCAGCCTGCCTGGCCGCCTCGATCTGGGGAGCTCTTCGACGGACCAGTTGCGCTTGAGCGTGACGTTGTACAGGAAGCGCAGCGCCGCGGTGGCCACCACCAGCGTGCTCGATGAGCGTCGCTGGACTTCAATCAGGTGCACCTGCCAGGCGTGCACTTCCTCCGGACCAAGCAGGTCCGGGGACCGCCCGAAGTGCTCGGCAAAGGCACGCACCTGCTGGAGATAGGCGCGCTGCGTATTGGCGGCGAGGTTGCGCACGCGCATATCCTCGATCATGCGTCGACGTAGGGGTGTCATGGTGGACTCCGCTCAGAAGGGACGGGGCAGCAAACTGCACTGCCATCGTCCCACCCGAGGGGAGACACTCGATGAACGGCATCGAAGGCGACGCCGCCGGCCGACCACCTGCTACCGCGTCAGCGGTTTCGTTCAACCCGGTGTTATCGCGGCTGGCACCGGACATTTGAATCCAGCGCAGACTTCGCGCGAGTATCTGCGCGTCGCCGAACAGTGTGGGCTTACCGCTGCGAGGTCATTGCTCAAGGGCAACGAGTCAAGTACTGGTAGCAAACGAACCGGTTGCGCTCAATTCGTGCATGACGCGATTACGGCCCGCGCCCTTGGCCGCATAAAGCTGCTCATCCGCAGCAAGAAGCAGTTCCCGAGGGCCTCCGCCCGCAGCCGGCGATCGCGTCGCGCAGCCGACACTGATCGTGACAACTGGCCGGCCTTTTGTCAGTGCGAAATGGGTCATGCCTTCTACGTTTTTGCGCATCCGCTCGCCCGCAGCGATAGCGCCCGCTTCGTCGGTGTCAGGAAGCAGCACGGCAAACTCCTCGCCACCGTATCGCACGACAACGTCCGAGGCGCGGGCTGCCTCAGTCAGGCAGTCGGCAACAGTCGAAAGCACTTCGTCACCCATCGTATGTCCATAAAGGTCGTTGAATCGTTTGAAGTGGTCGATGTCGATGAACGCCACAGAAATGGGGCTTCCCTGCCGCGCAGCCCGCGTCCATTCTGCGTCGAGGCGTGCATCCAGAGCGCGACGATTGCTGAGACCGGTCAAAGCATCGGTTGCCGCCGAACGCACGAGTTGCTCCTGAACCCTGATTTTGTCCCTTAGCAGGCCGTTGAAATATCCGTCGTTGATGCGCCCAGATGCATTACGACGGATGCTGGGTTCGCACTTTTGAAACGCGGAACACGTTGCGGGCATTCGACGTTGCTCGCGGGTTCGCCATATCGATGTTATCCATTGCTTCCTGCCCCTTAACCGGCAAGTGTGCGCATACGCGTCAGGTTGTAGCCGACCTGCGTCAGCACGAAGAGCTGGTCTACGCGTTCAAGTCCTCGATACATCGCTTGTCGAATTCGTCCGACTGTCTTGCCCCATCCGAACACCTGCTCAATGCGTTTACGTTTTTGCTGGCTGACCGCGTAACCCGGCCAGCGCGTAGTTCGCTCGTCAATTGCTGAGCCTCCTGGACGACCATCGTTTTGCGCCACATGCGGCGTGACACGATTCGCGCGACAACTGCCGACGAAGCCGGCGGTGTCGTAGTTCTTGTCCGCACCGACCGTGATGGCACGCGACGCAACACTCGCGGCATCAGCAAGCATCTGCCCGGCCGCGTCGCGCTCGGCGGTGCCCGTCGCCAGCGTCACCTGTGCGTTGACCACCAGGCCGTGCCGGTTGTCGGTCAGCACGTGGCCCATATAACAGAGCATCGCTCCGGTTCCTTTGCTCTTACGAAACAGGCGCGCCTGCTCGTCCGTCGTGGATTGGTGCGTCTCGTTACTGCGCTTCTGTCCATGCCAGTTGTCATTCGGCGCGGGCGGTTCGTCAGGAGGCCTGTCTTCTTTGTCCGGACTTGCCTTGGGCACAAAGCTCTTGTGCCCGGCCCATGCCTGAATCAACGTGCCGTCGACGCTAAAGTGCTCCCCAGAAAGATATCCGCGCTCGCGCGCGGTCTCGACTGTCTCGTTGAACAGCAACACCAGCACATCGTGTTCGAGCAACCGGTCGCGGTTCTTGCTGAACGTCGAGTGGTCCCACACGGTCCCGTCCATCGGCAGGCCGACGAACCAGCGGAACAACATATTGTAGGAAATCTGTTCCACCAGCATGCGCTCGCTACGAATTGAGTACAGCACCTGCAGCAAAAGAGCTCGCACCAGCTTCTCCGGCGCAATGCTCGGCCGACCTCCTTTCACGTCAGCCTCGTACATCCGCGCGAACACATCGTCCATGCGTTTAAGCGCGTCATTGAGCCAGGTGCGAATCGGACGCAACGGATGGTCCTTCGGCACAAAATCGTCCAGCTTCAACACCGTGAACATTGATTCGGTAAAACCATCTGGCCCACGCATCCGTTCCATCTCGCTCTCATTGATGACATACGTTCAACGTTTACGCCTGCGTTCCGGATGACCGCTACATGAGGTATTTCACCGGCCTGTTAGGGCGAAGGCAAGCATCCAGGAAACGGCGACGAAAATCGTGCCGAACGCTAGCGTGAGCATTCCAACGAGAAGAGACCGCTGCCGCCATGGCGACAGAATGTCATCAACCGCCGGAGCAACCGCCGCAATAAGAGCGGTACCCGGTACGCGGGAAAACGAATACATCCTTTCAACACCATCGACGGTAGCTTTGGCGACGAAGGAACCTGACGGATGAGTCCGCATGTAGTCGAAGCTTGCAGAGCGTACACGTATCCCTATGGCCTCTTCAACGTAAGGCTTTCGTGCCAATAGCGTTCCGTCGTCTAGTGCAACGAAAACTGAGCCCGCTCGGCCCGTGCTTACCCTGGAGAGAAGCGACTGGAAATATTCCATCCGGATAGCCAGAACCGCAATGCCATTGAAAGAACCATCGGGATTGTTTATGCGTCGGGTAAGCGCAACCGACCATTTACCGCCGCGCAGACGCGACCGGTACGGATGCGAAAAATATAGCCCGCCGTTCGGGCTGCGCTGCTGAGCAATAAAGTAATCACGGTCATTAAGCCCAACAGCCGGATAAGCCATCTTGTTTTGCGACACGGCTACTCGCCCGGAAGCGTCGAGTATGAATGCTCCCCCGAGATAAACGGCAGTCGTCGCCCGATCGAACAGGACGGCGTCCCGAATGCCCGGCGGCAGCTTCCACGTTATTGGCTGCTGCGCGCCATCAACCATTGCCTTGAGTGACAGGTCGTCAATCTCGACATTCCTGGAAAGGTCGCTTGATATCAGCGACACCAGGTTTGCCGCCGTCTCCTGGGCGTGGTTGAGCGCGTCGGCTCGCCCCGTATATAGCGTCGCCAACGTGAGAGCTGCCATGGCTGTGGCGACGCCCGTGCACGCCAGCCCAGCGACGACGGGCCGACTGCCCGCCGCCTTCGATATGGCCGACCACCATCTGCGAGGTGACAGAATCATTTTACCAGGATGGCATGGGAACATTGAGCGCGCGACTGGTTCTCATGGTGAACAATTGCAGGACGGCCAACACATTCAAAAGCTAACAACTTCCATGAAGTGCTGACTAGCCTGATACGACAGACCCTACCAGAAACTGAAGCCGTCCGAGCGTCACGGTGAAGGCGGGGCATACGCTCATCAGAAAATCTCGTGAAAACATCGAGATGAAGCTTGGGTTTCCGCCACAGGTTCTCGCTCCACTCTGGATAACGGCGCTTTGGTCGCAGTTCTGAAGTCTGGAAAACCACCGCGTCGCATCCCGATGTAGTGCAAACAGCTAGTCAAGCTCAGGTGAACTGTGACGATGTGTTTGTTGTGACTTCGCTGAATGACGGATAGTGACAGCCAAACATGATAGTCACCCGCGTGTGGAGGCACCCATGCCCTTACATGCGAAAAACAGCCTTCGGACGACTGAAAGAAATTGATTCCTTAGAATTCAAGGCATCCGAGGCCGCATTGTCGTCGGAGAACGGAAAGTTCGTATTCAGCTGCCTTGCCTCGCTGGCCCCAGAAAATTCCGACGACAAAGTGTTCCTTGAACTGTCGAGGCGTGGGCATCATGTTCTCTACCCTGTTGTTAGTCCATCCGGCGATTCCGTTCCGGCCGGACTTCTACCCTTGCATCAGGTCACGCTGACTACTCGTCGATACTACGATGCGGTTATCCGGGATGTGGTGGGCGTATTCGAATCAATTACCGCGTCGAACCTGTTATGGAACAGGCAGGAACTCGGGCTTCAGGTTCATGAGATGGCCGCCTATCTAGATGCGCTTGCGACGGCATATAAGGGGGGCTCCGCGCGTCATCCGCTGAAGGTCGTCGTTGCAGGAGCAGGAGCAGGAGCAGGAGCAGGAGCAGGAGCAGGAGCAGGAGCAGGAGATGGTAACGACGTCGATAATTTCTTTTGGCCGTGTGCATCTTCCAGCGAAAACCCTGTTCGACATCAACCGAAATCTCTGTTCGGCTTCGCCGAAATACGCAGCCACGCGGGCAGCCAATCTCAAATCATTTTGTATGCCCCGCCAATCCATTCGGTCAGCAAGTCTGCGTACTTGTCGGGCGCGTCCTGCCAGACAAAGTGGCCGCACTCCACGATCTCCACGCGGGCCCGAGCCAAGCTGCGCCCGAGAAAATCGGCATTGGCCAGAGGTGCAACGGGATCCTCGCGCCCAGCAATCACAAGTGCCGGCGCGTTCATCTTCTCAAGTGCCAGGGGAAGATTGGGTAGATCTTTCGCGTAGCTCTTGATGTACTGCGCGGCAGCCGCCCAGCGGCCACCAGCTGACGAAAGCCGGTAATCCTCGACAGCTTCCCGAGGCACAGGCGTGCGCATCAGCTGCGAAAGCGCTCCAAAGGCCAAGTCGCTTCCTTCGAGACCGTCAAACGCCCCGTTTGGTGCGCCGATGAGGTCTAGAACACGGCTACCTGCGTGTTCAAGTACAACGGACGCGCTTCCCAGCACGAGGCTTTCGAAAAGTTTCGGCGAGGCCGCTGCCGAAAACAAGAGCGCGGAAGTGCCGACATCGGGACCAACGCCATGAACCGGCCCTATGTTGAGCTTCTCGATGAATTGCGCGATGAACCGCCCCATGGCTGTCGGCGACATCACTTCGGGCCGCCCTTCCGAGCGCCCAAAGCCTGGCAGATCGACAGCTATCACGGGCGCCGCTTCAGTGAGCGCCGGCCACAGTGCGTGGAAAGCCAAGAGACTTTCTGGCCACGGCGTCGTCAGAAGCACAGGAGTGCCATTCTCGCGGCCCGCGCGTACGTAACGCAACTTGAGGCCGTCGATCTCTACAAAAGTTGGCTGCAGACTAAATAGATCAGACATTTTCGTTGGCTGAAAAGTGAAGCACTGCATCGTCGAGCCCTGCCTGTGCCGCGGGAGGGGATGCTGATCCGCTTCACCGAGGACAAACCGTCCGTGATGAGCGGGGTTGAAGACGTAGACACACCACAATCGACCCAAGTCAGGTCTGCTTGTCAGCCCCCAAGAGGAGCCGCGCCGATCCTGTCACAGAGGCTCGGGTACGAGAAGCCGTGAGCATGGCTATGGCCGACGCCCTGAAGACCCGTACGATCGCCGGGTGCCGCCTCTTGCGAGCAAGCTCAATGAGCGTTCTGCGCGTCAGTTCGGTATCCGGTGCAGCGGGGCCTCCAATGGCGATACGCGCACTCACACGAGCTTGATGGATGCGAGTGTCAGAGACCTCAGTCTAAGCAAAAGTCATATGGCGCAATTGACATTTATTGGTCAATTAGTGCCACAATGAAAAATCTCCGCAGATCAGGTGTCAAGTGGCTTTGTTCAGCAGTGGCGACCGAGGGTCCGGTAGAAAGAGCCCAGTGATCTATCCGACCAGCGAGCTTTCATGCCTTACAAGGCGAGACTAAAAGTGGGTGAGCCGCGCAAGCGGCCGAAGCCGAATTACGCGGTAGCGTCAAATCGAGAGTTCCTGTAGGCATTATGTCTATCTCAGAACCCACCGATTCCACCTAACCGACTGTCCAGATTTCCGGGGCCACCTCTGTGATGATGCTGCAGAGCATTGCGTCCTAGACGGATCGTTTATGATGGCTCGCGATCCAGACACACAGGGGCGGAGCGCAGCGACGACACCGGCCTCGGCCGGCCCTTGACCGAAATAGCCGACGGGCGTGCCGCGTCGGCCGAAGGCGCCTTGCTCTGTCCGCTTAAGAAAAGCGGGCTCAGATGCGCCCGCGTTCCACCATCGAGCGCCTCGCGACCACTGATGACGACGCGATCCAGTTGCCCGTGGAGTGTGCTGAGATCACGTGCTGATCTGCACCCTGCCGTCGACCACGGCGACGCGCGCGCCGCCCGCCAGCGACGCCGCCGCGGCGCCATGGCCGAACGGATGTACGGGCCGGTCGGTCGGTCACAACGCGTATCGCTTCAGCAACTCGCCATAGCCCCGGATCACGAAGCCGCGGCACTTGTTTCGATAGTCCTCGCGCCGGATGCGATACGCGTGCGGCAGATGGAACCATGGCAGGTCGGGCAGATCGTGGTGCACGAGATGGTAATTGTTGTTCAGGTAGAGGAGCCGCATGAACAGCCCCGCCTCGTTGATGACGATACGTGCCTTGGGATGCGACTCCGCGCGATGCTCGTAGAGCGAGCGGACCATTGCGAGGTCGAGCGCCGGCCACGTCACGGCGAGCAGGTAGTACCACCACGGCACGCCCGCGTGAAACTGCACCCAGGCCAGCAGCACCGCCACGGTGGCCCCGTGCGCCAGCCACATGGCGATGTGCCGCAGATCGCCGCTACGCAGAGCCCGCCACGCATAGCGCAGCATGGCGCCGACACTCATAGGAGGCCCAAGTAAAGCTGCGCCGATGCGGTTACTGACTGGCGATTGACTCCTATAGTCTGCGCCCCAGGCATGCCCATGGTCTTCTTGTTGAGCGTCACGACCTGCTAATGTGGTTCGGCGCACGGTTGGAATCATCCAGTTTTCGACCTCTCTCAGAAAGCCTGCCAGCCTGAAGCGCCGGTATCCGGCGCGACCGCGGTGCTCCTGGCTGCGGTATTGACGGGCATCACTCTGACCGACGCTGCATGGGGAGGCATACGAACTGTCGGCCGCCACCATCGGCGCGTTGCCCATGGCAGTCGCCCGTGCTGAAGGAGTCACGGTCGCATATTTACCGGGTCTGCCTATGCGTCTCAACGCCCTCCTACTCGTCCTCCTCCAACCCCGCGAGCAGATCGTCGACCGCGCGATACACGCGCTCGACGATCTCCGGCCCGACCTTGCGCTCCAGCTCGCGATAGTGAGCCTCGAGATCCTTCGAGATCACGCGCACCAGGTCCACGCTCGTCTCGGTGAGCGATACCAGCACGCGGCGCTGGTCTTCCGCGAAACGCTCCTTGGTCACCAGTTCCATACTCTCCATGCGCGCGAGCACGCCGGCCATGCTCGGGCTCGAAATCGTGCAGATATCGGAGATGTGGCGCGGCTCCATCGGCCCGTGCTCATTGAGCGCGCGAATCACGCGCCATTGCTGTTCGGTCAGTCCGTGCGCGGTAATCAATGGCCGGAAACGCTCCATCATTTTTTCTCTGGCGCGCAGCAACAACATCGGCAGGTTGCGGTGCAAAACTCGGGTAGAAGCGGAAGCGGACATGGCGAATAAGTTAAAAACAGCTGTCGAAGCTTAAGGGAAAACCCGCGATCAGCCGACAGGCTATTGACCGTGGATGATATCAAGCGCAATACTACTAACATGTTAGTGTTTTTGCCGAGAGACAGCTAATTTATGTTTGCACTTGCCGATCACCTGCTGCATCCCGAAGGCGACGCGCTGCCTCGCGACGTGGATGCGCACACCGTTGCCGCGCTGCTCGCACGCGGCATTGCCTGCCGCGCGCCGGTTTCCGGCGCAGTTTATGGAACCTTGCTCAACGACCGGACCGCTTTGGAGGCGTTGGGCGAGGCGGTGCATGCCGCTCCCTATAAAGCCCCGCCCAAGGCGCCGATTCTCTATCTGAAGCCGCGCAATACGTTCGCCGGTCATCGCGCGCGTGTCGTTGTGCCTGACAACGCATTGGGCGTGGAAGTCGGCGCTTCGCTGGGTATCGTGATCGGCCGCACTGCAACACGCGTTAGCGCGGATCAAGCGTTCGACTACATCGCCGGTTACACACTGGTCGCCGATCTGAGCGTGCCGCATGCGAGCGTGTACCGGCCTTCGGTACGGTTCCGGGCACGTGACGGCTTTTGCGTCATCGGACCGGCGGTGGTTGCGGCGCGTCATATTGCTGCGCCGGACAATCTGGCGATCAAGGTTTCGCTCCCAGGACGCGCGGTCTTCACTGCGAGTACTGCGTCGTCGGTACGCAATGTGGCGCAATTGCTTGCGGACGTAACGGATTTCATGACACTGAGTGCTGGTGACGTCATTACGCTCGGCGTGCCGCATGGTTCGCCAGTTGCCCATATCGGCGACACCGCCACGCTCTCGATTGGCGGATTGCCGCCGCTCGAGGTGTCGTTTGTCGGTGCAGCAGAACAAGATGGAGAACAGCAATGATGCGCGGCCGTGTTGCGTATGCAGGGGCGATTCACGAAGCCTATCCGGACGCCAACGGCGTGCGCCTCGCCGATGGCCGCGTGCGTCGTGAGGATGAAGTGGTGTGGCTCGCACCGATCGAGGTCGGCACGATCTTCGCGCTCGGTTTGAACTACGCCGAACACGCGAAGGAATTGCAGTTCAACATGCAGGAAGAGCCTTTGGTCTTTCTCAAAGGCCCGGGCGCGGTCATCGGTCACCGCGGCTTCACGCGCCGCCCCACCGACGTCACCTTCATGCACTACGAGTGCGAACTGGCTGTCGTGATCGGTCAAACCGCGCAGAATGTCAAGCGCGACGCCGCCATGCAGCATGTGGCCGGCTACATGATCGCCAACGACTACGCGATCCGCGACTACCTGGAAAACTATTACCGCCCTAACCTGCGCGTGAAGAATCGCGACGGCGGCACGGTGCTCGGCCCCTGGTTCGTCGATGCCGCCGAAGTCGAAGACGTCACGCAACTCGAATTGCGCACCTTCGTGAACGGCACGCGGCAGCAACACGGCAATACACGCGATCTCGTCACCGATATCCCGGCGTTGATCGAATACCTGAGCAGCTTCATGACCCTCGCACCCGGCGACGTGATCCTGACCGGCACGCCGGAAGGCATCATCAACGTCAACGCGGGCGATGAAGTGGTCTGCGAAATCGACGGCCTTGGCCGTCTCGTCAATACGATTGCATCCGACGCGGATTTTGGCCGCGCCTGATCGACAGCTTTGCATGGGATCGGAGTAACGCGCTAAAGCGCGAACTCCGATCGACAGTGAAAGACAGCAAAAAAGAAAGGACAAGGCAATGCGAATCGAACATCTGATCGACGGCAAATCGAGCGCCGCAAAAGACTACTTCGAGACCGTCAATCCGGCGACGCAAGAGGTGCTCGCTGAAGTCGCCCGCGGCGGTGCGGAAGACGTCGACGCCGCCGTGCGCGCGGCTAAAGAAGCGTTTCCGGCATGGACCGGCAAGCCCGCGGCGGAACGCGCAAAAATCATTCGCAAGCTCGGCGAGTTGATCGCGAAGAATGTGCCGGACATCTCGGAGACCGAGACGAAAGACACTGGCCAGACGATCTCGCAAACGCGCAAGCAACTCGTGCCGCGCGCCGCCGACAACTTCAGCTATTTCGCGGAGATGTGCACGCGCGTCGACGGTCATACCTATCCCACCGATACGCATCTGAACTACACGCTGTTCCATCCGGTCGGCGTCTGCGCACTGATTTCGCCGTGGAACGTACCATTCATGACGGCAACGTGGAAAGTCGCACCCTGTCTCGCGTTCGGCAATACCGCCGTGTTGAAGATGAGCGAACTGTCACCGCTAACCGCCTCGATGCTCGGCAATCTCGCGCTCGAAGCCGGCATTCCGGCCGGCGTGCTGAACGTCGTGCACGGCTTCGGCAAGGACACCGGCGAACCGCTGGTGGCGCACCCGGATGTGCATGCGGTGTCGTTCACCGGATCGACGGCAACCGGCAATCGCATCGTGCAAACCGCGGGCCTGAAAAAGTTTTCGATGGAACTGGGCGGCAAGTCGCCGTTCGTGATTTTCGACGACGCCGATTTCGAACGCGCGCTCGATGCCGCCGTGTTCATGATCTTCTCCAACAATGGCGAACGCTGCACGGCGGGTTCGCGCATTCTGGTGCAGCGCTCGATTTATGCGCGCTTTGCCGAGCGTTTCATCGAACGCGCAAAACGTTTAACGGTGGGCGATCCGCTGGCCGACAGCACGATCGTCGGCCCGATGATCAGCCAGGGCCACCTGGCCAAAGTGCGCAGCTACATCGAACTGGGTCCGAAGGAAGGCGCCACGCTCGCGTGCGGCGGACTCGACGCACCCGACTTGCCCGAAGCCATGCGCAAAGGCAACTTCGTCCAGCCCACCGTGTTCGTCGACGTCGACAATCGCATGCGAATCGCGCAGGAAGAGATCTTCGGCCCGGTCGCCTGCCTGATTCCGTTCGACGACGAAGCCGACGCGATCAAACTCGCCAACGATATTTCCTACGGCCTGTCGAGCTACATCTGGACCGAGAGCACCGGCCGCGCGCTTCGCGTCGCCGCTGCCGTTCAGGCCGGCATGTGTTTCGTCAACAGCCAGAACGTGCGCGATCTACGCCAGCCGTTCGGCGGCACCAAAGCATCGGGCGTGGGCCGTGAAGGCGGTACGTGGAGCTACGAAGTATTCCTCGAACCAAAAAACGTATGCGTATCGCTCGGCTCCCATCAGATTCCGCGCTGGGGCGTCTGAAGCGCCGGTCATTTGCGCGCGAGGGCATCACGCCTCGCGCCACACAGAACAGGAGACCGCGATGGGCAAACTCGCGTTGGCAGCAAAAGTCACTCACGTCCCGTCGTTATATCTATCCGAACTCGACGGCCCGCATAAGGGCTGCCGTCAACCGGCAATCGACGGCCACCATGAAATCGGCCGCCGCTGCCGCGAATTGGGTGTGGATACGATCGTCGTCTTCGACGTGCATTGGCTGGTGAACAGCGAATACCACATCAATTGCGCGCCGAAGTTCGAAGGTGTCTATACGAGCAACGAACTGCCGCATTTCATCAAGAACATGCCGTACGCGTATCCCGGCAACGTCGGGCTCGGCGATCTGATCGCGGACGTTGCGAATGAGATGGGCGTGAAGAGCCGCGCGCACAGCGAGACCACGCTCGAGCTCGAGTACGGCACGCTGGTGCCGATGCGCTATATGAATGGCGACCAGCACTTCAAGACCGTCTCGGTAGCCGGCTGGTGCATGTGGCACGACCTCGAAACCAGCGCGCGCTTCGGCCTCGCGGTACGCAAGGCCATCGAGGAACGTTACGACGGCACCGTGGCGATTCTGGCGAGCGGGTCGTTGAGCCACCACTTCGCCAACAACGGCACTGCCGAGCAGTTCATGCACAAGGTGTGGAGCCCGTTTCTCGAGCAGATGGATCGCCGTGTGGTCGAGTTATGGGAAGCCGGCGACTGGAAGACCTTCTGCGAGATGCTGCCGCTCTATAACGAGAAGTGCTGGGGTGAAGGCGGCATGCACGACACCGCGATGCTGCTCGGCGCGCTCGGCTGGGATCGTTACAACGGCAAGGTTGAAGTCGTCACACCGTATTTCGGCAGTTCGGGCACTGGCCAGATCAATGCGATCTTCCCCGTGACGCCCCTGCCCGTTTGAGGCCTGAGAAAGGAGCTTACCGTGCCACATTTGACACTCGAATACAGCGCCAATCTTGCTGATGAAGCAGGCATCGGGCAGCTTTGCACTTCGCTCGCGGCTTGCCTCGACGCGCAGCGCGAGAATGACCAACGCGTTTATCCGCTCGGCGGCATCCGCGTGCGCGCCTTGCGTTGCGACCAGTACTGCATCGCCGACGGCCGGCCCGACGCCGCCTTCCTGCATGCGAACCTGAAGATCGGCGCAGGCCGCTCCGGGGCCGCAAAAAAGGCCACCGGCGACGCGCTATTCGCGCTGATCAAGGAGCACTTCGCCACTGAATTCGAACAGCGTGGTCTGGCGTTGTCGCTGGAGATCAACGAATTCAGCGAAGCCGGTACGTGGAAACATAACAACCTGCACGCACGCCTGAAGGCTGAATAGCGGCACTGAGAGAATCCATTATGCTAGACGAACAGACTATCCGCGACCTCGCGGCACAACTAGACCACGCCGAGAAAACGCGTACCCAGCTGCGCCACTTCTCGGCCAAGTATCCGCAGATGACCGTGCAGGACGGCTACGCGATTCAACGCGAGTGGGTAAAGCTCAAGCTCGCCGAAGGCCTCGTGATCAAGGGCCGCAAAATCGGCCTCACCTCGCGCGCGATGCAGCGTTCGTCGCAGATCGACGAACCCGACTACGCGCCGCTGCTCGACAGCATGTTCATCGAAAACGGCCAGGACATTCGCGCGGACCGTTTCATTGCGCCGCGCGTGGAAGTGGAACTGGCCTTCGTATTGAGCAGGCCATTGAAGGGTCCCGGTGTCACGCTCTTCGATGTTCTGGACGCCACGGCCTACGTGACCCCGGCAGTCGAAATCATCGACGCGCGCATCGAACAATTCGACCGCGAGACGAAGGCGCCGCGCAAGGTCTACGACACCATCTCCGACTTCGCGGCGAATGCGGGCATCGTGCTGGGCGGCCGACCGGTACGTCCTATGGATGTCGACCTCCGCTGGGTTGGCGCATTGCTTTACAAGAACGGCGCCGTAGAAGAAAGCGGCCTCGCCGCCGCGGTACTGAACCACCCCGCCACGGGCGTCGCATGGCTCGCGAACAAGATCGCCCCCTACGACGAAGTCCTGAACGCGAACGACGTCATTCTGAGCGGCTCCTTCACGAGCCCGATCCCGGCACGAGCGGGCGACACCTTCCACGTCGACTACGGTCCGCTGGGCGGCATCGGTTTGAATTTCATCTGAGATCATTCGAGTCGACACGATATGTCACTG
The DNA here is from genome assembly GCF_900230185.1 of Burkholderia sp. OK233. Classification (GTDB taxonomy): domain Bacteria; phylum Pseudomonadota; class Gammaproteobacteria; order Burkholderiales; family Burkholderiaceae; genus Paraburkholderia. The sequence goes on along the minus strand of NZ_OCSR01000002.1, from coordinate 2,898,981 downwards.
CCGCAAAACACATTCAAGCGCGCACTCGCCGAAGGCAAACCGCAATTCGGCCTGTGGGCCGCACTCGCCGCCGCCTACGTGACCGAGTTACTGGCAACCGCCAGTTTCGACTGGCTGCTGATCGATAACGAACATGCGCCGAACGACGTTCGCAGCACGCTCGCGCAATTGCAGGCGGTGGCCGCGTATGCCTCGCATCCGGTGGTGCGTCCGGTGCGCAGCGACAGCGCGCTGATCAAGCAATTGCTCGACATCGGCGCGCAGACTCTGTTGCTGCCGATGATCGACACCGCCGAGCAGGCTGCCGACGCGGTCGCCGCCACGCGCTACCCGCCGCAGGGCCTTCGCGGCGTGGGAAGTGCGTTGGCACGGGCATCGCGCTGGAACCGGATACCGGACTACCTGAACACGGCGGCGCACGAGTTATGCGTACTAGTCCAGGTAGAAACGGTCCAGGGGATGGAGAATCTGTCGGCGATCGCCGCGGTGGAAGGCGTTGACGGTGTGTTTTTTGGCCCGTCGGACCTCAGCGCGTCGATGGGGTTGCTCGGCAAACCCGGTGACGCCCGAGTGCGCGAAGCGATTCGCAACGGCATCCAGACCGTGCTGCGCGCGGGCAAAGCGGCCGGCGTGCTCGCGCCCGATCCGGGGATTGCCGCCGACTACCTCGAAGCGGGCGCGACCTTTGTGGCGGTCGGCACGGACACCGGTCTGCTCAGCAAGGCGGCCGCCGATCTCGCAGCCTCTTACAAACAGACGGCAAGCCCAGCTTCCGCGCCCAGCGGCGGCTACTAAACCTCCTCCGAGGCGCGCGTCATCGTCGCGCGCACGCCCCGCTTCAACCACTTTGCATTTTGCACGATCGGGGGTGGCCTCGCGCTCGCGGCGCTGACACTGTACCTCAGCAGCGTTCCTTCGATGCTCGCGATCCTCTCACTGGCCGCCGCCGTGCTGATCTTCGCCGCATTGCCCATCTTCTGGTCCGTGCCGGCGAGCTATCTCTCGGGTAAAGCCGCCGCTTCGGGGAAAGCTTCCATCAACACTATCGGAGTTACCAGTGGTATCGTCATTCCTTGAGTGATTGGATTCGCACGAGTACGGGCAGCATGGATCTCACTGCCTCCTTCCCTGCTGACCTGCTTGTGTTGAGTAGTGGCTTGGGGCCGATGGCCGGGGTCAACTCTAATTATCTTGTCGGCTGTTCCTGGCACTGCTGCTCGGGTTTTTACTGCTTCGCTGACGAAGCACACCTCTGCAGTAACGTTAAGAACACTCGCACGTTGCAGCAGGTAGCGTCAGCTCTAACGCTTCCCGTTTGAAATGACCGCCGGATGTCATTCTCGCTAACCCTTCCGGTTTTATCGCTCATCGTTTTCAACGTCGTTTCGGGGCCAAAGCCTGCAATGGGCTTTGGCAGGTTTTTTGTTCCTCGTGTTGCCGCGCTTCAAGTCGATTTGCCCGTTGTCGCGGTGACGGTCGTCCATTCCGGGTTGCTTCGTCACAGTTCTCCTTCTCGTTCTGTCATGGAAAGTTGTCGCAACAGGCGTCAGATGAACTTTGATTTGTCAGCGCGTTCCGTGACCTGTTTGCTACCTGACTCGCGAAGCCGCCGCAAGTGCTTGCGTTCACGCATCGCTTCGGTCCACGGAAGAGCGCCGTTTCTCTTCGTCCCGTTGCATCCGTCGGTCGCGTCCGCACCACATGGGAAACCTTTCGGTCGCCATTCGATCGCGTCTGGATGATTTTTTCTCTTCGTCAGCTTGCACTCTGTCTCGAAAACCTGGGAATCTGCAGTCCATGCCTCATGACGCGTACAAAAACCCAGGCGCTATTCGAAACCGTCGATAGCCGATCCAACCTCGCCTTCACAGCTATCAGTCGCCGTCAGAAATAGTGTCGAATGCCGATGTTTACACCGGTAGTACCGCCTTGCGGCAAACCCATGATCTGGCCTGGCGCGTTTGCGGCGATACCGGTTCCCATGGTCCCTCGATTTTCAACATAGGCGGCCTGAGCATAAAGTGTCGTCCGAGTGGATAACGAATAATTCGCCCCCACGGCAACTAAAGACGACTGGTTGGGTTTGTGGGCTTTGTCGTACACGTAGTAATACGCACCATTCAGAGACAATGCAGGAGTTACGTTCCAGATCAAACCGGCGTCATACGCATAGTCGTCAGTATTAACGCCTGGTGCATTGTTCTGATAGTTGGTCGCTTGCGCCGTCAACTTCACGGGCCCGAGCGTATATTTGAGATCAGCCGTTTTGCCGCGCAGCGAAACAAAATCCGCTCCGTTATCGCGGGCCTGATAGTAAGCAATATCGGCCCCGAAAGACGCCCCCTGGTAGTTCAGCGATGCGCTGATCCGCTGGTTATCTTGAAAGCTTCCGGCAACGCCGCCGGGCGCGAACTCGATGGAAGCCGAGAAACCACCGACTGTGGGGCTCAGGTATTCAACGGCGTTGCTGTCGAAGATGCCCGAAATGCCGTTGAACCCATTGACGTAGATGGGTAAAATACCTCCGTTATTCAGACCACCTCGCGGATCACCGTTGATATTGTTCGTCACGAAGAAGGGCGAAAACTGCAACCCTGCACGAATCCGACCAAAACCTCCACCAAATTCGAGGTAAGCCTGCCGCCCGAAGAGATTTCCGTTGGAGTTACCAAATCCTCCATTCGTCGTATCGATCCCGCTCTCAATCTTGAATCCCATATGGAGCCCCCCGCCAAGATCCTCCTTCCCGGTCACCCCCCAAAACGATGGGAACGACCCGCCGTCGAGCGCCGAGTACATCTTCCCTCCGTTGCCAGCTGTCTTGGACTGGTAATATAGTCCGGTATCCATATTTCCATACAGCGTCACAGAAGATTGCGCGTGTGCGAAATTGACGATCACCATTGATACCAAGCCGACTGAAATTACATTAGTAATACGAACCATTACGGACCATCCTCCGGATTGTGAAGTTTGATATTTGTAGGGATTGACTACCCGCTCCTCAGTACCGCTGGATGTGATAGTCCGTGTACAGAAACGATTCGTCTGTTGTGTGCAGGAACAACGGGTTAGTCGAACAGGATTAAGAATTCCGCGCGGGAAAGAACCCTGCGCTCAATGTCGCAGTTGCTTTCGATCTGAATAGGTGTTTATCAGAGGATGATCGCCTAACAGTGTCAGACGTCTAGTCTTACTGTGTCATATAAATATTTGCATCAAAGCGATACCTGGTACTATTGAATAATACAGACTTCGGGCGATCGCGATGAGAGAAGATGTCGACGAATTTGACGCGTATTTGAACCATCTGGCGCAGGCGTTAGGGCACGCCGATCGCCATGCCGGCCTCAAGGGCTACTGTTCGGGCCTGGTATTGCCGTTGTCACGCAAGAGCGTCGAGCCGATGGCCGCGCATATTGACCCACTTCACGCGAGTGCGAAGCACCAGTCACTCCACCACTTTGTGGCCAAGGCAGAATGGTCTGACCGGGCGGTCTTGCAGCGGGTACGCGAATGGGTGATGCCCGCGTTAGGCGCGCACGCTGCTGAAGAAACCGGCTACTACTGGATTGTTGACGACACAGGTTTTCCAAAGAAGGGGCGTCATTCGGTCGGGGTTGCACGTCAGTACTGTGGGCAGCTCGGCAAACAGGACAACTGTCAGGTCGCCGTGAGCCTGTCGATCGCGACGCAACGCGGCAGCCTGCCGATTGCCTGGCAGTTGTATGTGCCCAAGGAATGGATTGACGACCGGGAGCGGGCCCGTCGTGCGGGCATTCCCGACGATCTGGCTTTCGAGACCAAGCCCCAGATTGCGCTGGCCCAACTTCGCGAGGCTGTAGCGTCCGGCGTTGCACCGGGCATCGTGCTGGCCGACGCCGGGTACGGCGACGAAACCGCTTTCCGGGATGGCGTAACTGAACTGGGTTTGTTGTACGCGGTAGGGATCCGGCCTGGCACCTCTGTGTGGGCGCCAGGTACGGCGCCACTTCCGCCCGAGCCCTGGAGCGGGCGCGGCAGGCCACCGACATCGTTGCGCCGTGCGCCCGGCCACGAACCGCTCGCGGTGAAGGAACTGGCCATGCAATTACCCGTGAGCGCCTGGCAAACCGTAACCTGGCGGGAAGGCAGCAACGCAGCACTTTCCTCTCGCTTTGCCGCCGTACGGGTTCGTCCCGCACATCGCGACTATTGGCGAAGTACCGTTCGCGACGAAGAATGGCTGCTCATTGAATGGCCTGATGGCGATACGGAGCCGCTCAAATACTTTCTCACTACCGCCCCTGAGGAGGCGACCCTTGAGCAGCTTGTGTTCGTGACCAAGATGCGCTGGCGCATCGAGCGCGACTATCAGGACCTGAAACAGGAGTTCGGGCTCGGTCATTACGAAGGGCGAGGCTGGCGTGGCTTTCACCACCACGCCACACTGAGTATCGCTGCATATGGGTTTCTGATGGCCCAGCGACTCAGGATGCAATCAGATGTGCGCGATAAAAAAAACTTCCTCGAACGCACGCTGCCTGCCCTTCCCCAGGATTACATCCCTCGGGGCAGTCCAGCGCGCACAACGCCACGTTCCTGATTCCATTACCACGTTGCGTATCCTGCTTGGACTACGGCTCATGCAACGATGGCACTCTTCCTCTGTGGCAATAGATTGCACGAGCATTTATATGACACAGTAAGACTAGCAGGCCGGTGAAATACCTCATGTAGCGGTCATCCGGAACGCAGGCGTAAACGTTGAACGTATGTCATCAATGAGAGCGAGATGGAACGGATGCGTGGGCCAGATGGTTTTACCGAATCAATGTTCACGGTGTTGAAGCTGGACGATTTTGTGCCGAAGGACCATCCGTTGCGTCCGATTCGCACCTGGCTCAATGACGCGCTTAAACGCATGGACGATGTGTTCGCGCGGATGTACGAGGCTGACGTGAAAGGAGGTCGGCCGAGCATTGCGCCGGAGAAGCTGGTGCGAGCTCTTTTGCTGCAGGTGCTGTACTCAATTCGTAGCGAGCGCATGCTGGTGGAACAGATTTCCTACAATATGTTGTTCCGCTGGTTCGTCGGCCTGCCGATGGACGGGACCGTGTGGGACCACTCGACGTTCAGCAAGAACCGCGACCGGTTGCTCGAACACGATGTGCTGGTGTTGCTCTTCAACGAGACAGTCGAGACCGCGCGCGAGCGCGGATATCTTTCTGGGGAGCACTTTAGCGTCGACGGCACGTTGATTCAGGCATGGGCCGGGCACAAGAGCTTTGTGCCCAAGGCAAGTCCGGACAAAGAAGACAGGCCTCCTGACGAACCGCCCGCGCCGAATGACAACTGGCATGGACAGAAGCGCAGTAACGAGACGCACCAATCCACGACGGACGAGCAGGCGCGCCTGTTTCGTAAGAGCAAAGGAACCGGAGCGATGCTCTGTTATATGGGCCACGTGCTGACCGACAACCGGCACGGCCTGGTGGTCAACGCACAGGTGACGCTGGCGACGGGCACCGCCGAGCGCGACGCGGCCGGGCAGATGCTTGCTGATGCCGCGAGTGTTGCGTCGCGTGCCATCACGGTCGGTGCGGACAAGAACTACGACACCGCCGGCTTCGTCGGCAGTTGTCGCGCGAATCGTGTCACGCCGCATGTGGCGCAAAACGATGGTCGTCCAGGAGGCTCAGCAATTGACGAGCGAACTACGCGCTGGCCGGGTTACGCGGTCAGCCAGCAAAAACGTAAACGCATTGAGCAGGTGTTCGGATGGGGCAAGACAGTCGGACGAATTCGACAAGCGATGTATCGAGGACTTGAACGCGTAGACCAGCTCTTCGTGCTGACGCAGGTCGGCTACAACCTGACGCGTATGCGCACACTTGCCGGTTAAGGGGCAGGAAGCAATGGATAACATCGATATGGCGAACCCGCGAGCAACGTCGAATGCCCGCAACGTGTTCCGCGTTTCAAAAGTGCGAACCCAGCATCCGTCGTAATGCATCTGGGCGCATCAACGACGGATATTTCAACGGCCTGTTAAAGGCGCACGCGGCCTCCGTGATAACCGGCGTTCTCGCGGCAATGATGCGACGACATGCTTTGCCGCGATGATCTGACGGTTCGGACCAGCTTCCTCCCATCCATTAAGGTCGCAGATTGGCCCATTGCCGGCGGTCGCGATGTCAGGGATTCAACGGCTGTAAACCGAGTGGTCCGGTCACTCAAGCTGACACCTAGGAGACGGCAGTTCGGCCTTTGCCGTCATTCGAGTATCGACGTCGGTCTGGCCGCTATGGGTCCTTTTCCTGACATTCGAAGGTCGGCATTCGCGAATGACCGGTCTCACCGCTAGCGAATGCGCACTGCGACCCTTCTCCGTCATACGAGGTCAATCAAGATCTCCGGCCGCTTTTCGAACTGCAATGGCCGTTAATCAAGACAGTTGAATCGTACTGGAGGTTCAACCTCCCGAAGTGGGCTGCCGCGAAAGCTCGCCCGCGGCCTCGACTCACATCATTTCGGGGCTGCTCAATGTCGTTCCGTCGGAAAAGCGGGTCAGTCTGTAGGGTTTAATGTCGAACTGCGGCGCCTCGTCCATTACCAGCCGGCTCACGAGAACGCCTGCGCCTGGCCCTAGTCCAAAGCCGTGTCCGCTGAAGCCGGATGCGATCACGAGACCAGGTTTCGCATTAACCTTCGAGATGACGGGAACGAGGTCCGGCGTCGTGTCGATCGCGCCCGCCCATGCGTGAGCGATCCGCAGGCCCGCCAGCTCGGGAAACACGCTGGACACATTTTGCAGGGCACGTTCGAGCCATTCGGTATCAGGCCGGGGATCCAGCACCCGCGTTTCTTCGAACGGCGAGACGTCATCGTCGCGCCACGTTGCGCTTGCCTCCGGTCCGTGGAAGAAACTGGTACCGACGCGAATCTTCAGTTTTTTCTTCAGCTTGCTGCGGAACATGGTGCGGAACTTCACCGAATGCCGCAGGTTTTGCGGCGCGAGTTCCACGCGTCCGTAGCCGGGAACAGCGATGGTGTAGCCGCCGTCCAACCGCCTCCTCAGCGCGAAGTTAGGCCCGGAGAAACAGCCTTCGATGACCCCCGGCGCGTCAGCAGTTCGCAACGCCGTTCCCATCACGTTGATGGAGGGCAGATCGATGCCGTGATGCTGGCAGAACAACGCACTCCAGGCGCCTCCCGCGAGAACGACGATGTCGGCTGCGAGCCGACCGCGCTCCGTCCAGATGCCAGAGACACGCCCAGCACTCATGTCGAGACTTCGTACCGCGCAGTTCTGATACACCATCGCGCCGAGACCTTGCGCGCCGCGAGCGATAGCAGGCGCGGCTTTCGACGGCTCGGCTCGGCCGTCCGTGGCAGACCACAGCCCTCCAGCCCACTTCGCACGTCCGGACGGAATGCGCGCTGCCAGTTCGCGCGCACTGAGGATCTCGCTGTTAAAGCCGACTTCCCGGGCGCGGGCAAGCCACGATTCCCACTGCGCGATGTCCGATTGATGCTCCGTGCCGTACAGTATGCCCGCCTTACGAAACCCAATGTCCTCGCCCAGTTCTTCGCTTAGTTCGCTCCAGCGCTTGAGGCTCTGCATCGCGAGCGGCAACTCATGGAGGTCGCGGTTCTGCTGACGCACCCAGCCCCAATTGCGCCCCGACTGCTCGCAGCCGATGATGCCCTTTTCGAGCAGAACCACCTGGACGCCGCGTCGTGCCAGTTCATACGCGGTGCTGACGCCAATAATGCCGCCGCCAATTATCGCGACATCGCATCGCTCGGGGAAACCTTCGCTATCCGTGACTTCGTCGATCCTTAGCATTTCATAGCCGTTGGTTGCCGCTTCTTAGTACGTTACTGCAGTCAAGACCGTCGGAAATGCGCACCTAAAGCGCGATTTCGCTATCCGCAGATAGTGGCTACGATTTTGGTATGTTCCACCGCTTCGCTGATAGGACGATCCTGTTGTATCCGAAAGGGATACAACGATGATCCACCAGGCGATGAGGCAAATCTTGAATTGCTATTTTGCAGACTGTTGCCGAGACCAGGTTTCTGCTTAGCCGCCACATTCTCACGCTCTTGCTTCCTGGTTACCGGTAGGCGCGCGCACCTACTTTTCAAATGCGAGCGAACCTCACCTCGTCGAAATAGACGTAGCAAATGGTTCGCTCGTCGAGCCCTTCGATTGACAATCGGGAGGTCGATTTAGGTGGGATTTGCCACATCGCTCCCGGTGCGCGCAAGATAGGCGAGCGGGGATGTTTCGTCGAGTGTGACCAGAGCATCGTCATTCGTCGTGAGCCTCCGATGCGAGTACAGCAACGCCGTCAGCCGCCCGTACGCCTTGGCCCGCAGGCAGCACGAAGATCGGATTGATTTCTGCCTCGACAATACGCCCGCCAAGCCGCACCGCCATTCGCGCAAAGGCGACGATTGCGGTCACGAGGGCGTCAATATCAGCGCGCGGCCGTCCACGATACCCGTCTAGCAGGGGCCACGTTTTCAGTTCGTGGATCATTGCGAGCGCGTCTGCGCGCGACAGCGGCGCTTCGGCGGACAGGAGTCGCATCGTCGTGTCCTTGAACAGTTCCGCTGTGACGCCGCCCATGCCGAGCAGCAATGCTGTGCCTAACGGGTCTTGATGAAGGCCGAGAATCAGTTCCGTTCCAGCGGCCACCATTTCCTGAACGAGAAACGTATTCGCGGATACGCCAGTCGCGGTTTCAACGTCGTCCCGCATACGGTTCAGGCGCGCCCCGATGCTGTCGGCTGTGACCCCAACCGCTACGCCACCGACATCGCTCTTGTGGGTGATCGTGTTCGACAGCAGTTTGAGCACGACTTTGTCGCCCAGCTCGCGAGCGGCGCTCGTGGCTTCATTCGCGTTCGTGACGACACGCTCGCGTACCGCCGTCACACCGAAGCGGGCAAAAAGCTCTTTCGCCTGCGCTTCGTTTAGTGATCCGGCGGGTAGATCGCTCACGTTGACGTCTGCTTCGGAGTGTTGTTTGTCCAAACTCACGGCGCGTTGCATGTACTCGCCGTGCTGCCACATCGCCGCAAGTGCGCTAGTCACGCTTTCGGGCGATGGGAACGCCGGCACTGCCTGCTCGTTAAGCAACCGTGTGATCTCCGGCGCGTGAGGGCTCACAAATGCCATCACGGGTTTGTCACTCCCGGGCAGCGAATCGCGGATCGCGTTAGCCATCAGGTCAGGCATCGCGAGGCCTGACGATCCAACGATAACTACGACCGCGTCGTAAGTCGGACTGTCGAGTAGCGTGCCGATCGCACCGCGCAGCAGAGCCGGCTGCAGACCCGCGAGCGTCACGTCGATCGGATTGCGGTCGAGCACGGCATGACCGCCGGTCTGGAGCGCGCGCAGCTTTGCAGCAGTCGCTTCATCGGGAGGCGGGGTCTCAAAGTTCGCCATGCCGAGGCTGTCGGTGACGAGCGTGCCGGCACCGCCGGTCGAGGTCAGAATCGCCACCCGTCGCCCGGAGAGCTTGCGACGCGTCGCGAGCGCATGAGGGATGTCGAGCAAATCGGAAAACGTCCGGGCGCGAATGACGCCGACCTGGCTGAAAAGCGCGTCATACATGCGGTCCGAGCCGGCCAGCGCGCCCGTATGAGAGACCGCCGATCGCGCGCCTGATTCCGAGCGTCCGATCTTGAACACGACGACCGGCTTGCCCGCGGCGGCCGCCCTTAGCGCGGCGCGGCGAAACCGGTCCGGATGACGTAGCCCCTCCATATAGAGCGCGATGACGGAAGTCGAATCATCGTCAACCAGATAATCGACGAAGTCCGCCATGTCGAGATCTGCTTCATTGCTTGTCGACACCAGCTTTGATAAGCCAATACCGCTTGCTGCCGCCCGCGACAACAGCGAGCCAAGAATCCCCCCGCTTTGTGACACCACGCCGATCCCGCCGACTGTAAAAGTGTCGGTCTCTAGCGCCCCGCTTGCTGACAGCGTGATGCGATCGGTGAGGTTGACGAGTCCGATCGTATTCGGGCCGAGCAGGCGCATGGACCCTGCAGCCTCGATCAATTGCGCCTGACGCTTCGCGCCTTCCTCGCCAATTTCTGCATAGCCGCTCGCCAGCACGATTGCAGCGCTCGTGCCGCGGCTCGCCAGATCCCGCACCGCAACGTGGGCGCGCTCGGCGCCGAGCAGCACGATGCCGACATCCGGTGCGTGCGGCAGCGACGCTACATCGGGATAGCAGGGCAGGCCATCGATCGAGTCGTAACGCGGATTGACAGGGTATATGTCGCCGTCGAAGCCGTGCTTCCGGAGGTAAGCCACCGGGCGGCCTGAAGTCTTGGCTGCGTCCGCCGATGCGCCGATTACGGCTACGCTCGCCGGACGCATCAATTTTGAAATTGCATTCACATCGATCTCCTTCGTGCTCACTTGGTTTTGTTCAGGAATGCGAGCACCGAGTCGCGATGTTCACTGCTTGTGTAGCAGACGGCCTGTGCCTGGCTACCTTGTGAAAACACCTGATGCGCGGACAGTTCGTAGCTCTGGTTGAGGATGCTCTTGCCAAGCGCGAGCGCGGTGGCCGAACCCTGGCTCAATTCGGCGGCCCAGGCGTGGGCGTCGGCGATGAGCGATTCCGGGTCGCTCAGGCGATCCGCGATGCCAATTTCCAGCGCTTCCTTTGCATCTACCTTGCGCCCGCTGAAGATCAGTTCCTTCGCCCGCGCGAGGCCGACTCGACGCGGCAATAAGTACATGCCGCCACCATCGGGAATCAGCCCGCGTTTGATGTAGCTCCACGTGAAGCTCGCTTCCTGTGACGCGAGGATAAAGTCGCAGGAGAGCGCCATATCGGCACCGAGACCTGCCGCCGCCCCGTTGACGGCAGCGATGGTCGGTTTGGGCATCGAGTAGAGCAGATTGACCGTGTGATGCACGAGTTGCTGGCGGGACCAGCCATTGAACGCAATCTCGCCGGCGGGCGCTTCCATGCGCTGCGCCATACCGCTGACGTCTCCGCCAGCACAGAACCCCTTGCCGTTGCCAGTCAACACTACGGCGCGCACCCCCCGGTCGCGCGAAACGGTGTCCAGCGCCTCGATTAGTTCGGCACGCATTTCGCTGGTGATGGCGTTACGTTTTTCAGGACGATTCAGCGCGATCATGGCGACTTGCGAGTCGATAGTGACTTGAATGGTGGATGTGCTCATGCGTGTCTCGATGGTTGAATTGGAGTCGACTGACAAGGTCAATCTGCCAATGCAGCTTAGCCCCACCTGCCGCCCAAGACACCCCGTTAATTCCACTCTGTGGAACGGAGCGTATTTCATCCCAAGGCCCGATAAATTCCACTGGATGGAATTGGCGGATTGTCATCGAACGTTCGGCGCCGATAATGGATTCCAACGCAGGACACTTGCCACGACGATCCTGCGGCTCAATACAAGCCCGGAGACATGATGCACGCAGCCCGTTCCAATCCAATCGACGTCAGCGCTGTCGCGCAACCGCAGACAGAGGCCGTCTACCGGAAAGTCACCTGGCGGCTGCTGCCGTTCCTCTTCGTTTGTTACGTCTTCGCTTATCTGGATCGCGCCAATATCGGCTTCGCGCACCTGCAGTTCTCGCGTGATATCGGTCTTTCCGACGCCGCATTCGGTCTGGGCGTAGGGCTCTTCTACGTGGGATACATGCTCTTTGAAGTGCCGAGCAACCTGTGGCTCGCGCGAGTCGGCGTGAGAAAAACGCTCATGCGGATCATGGCACTATGGGGCATCGTTTCGGCGGGCACCGCGTTCGTGCAGACGCCGACGCAGTTTTACATCGCGCGCGTGTTGCTGGGCGCAGCGGAAGCAGGATTCTTCCCGGGCGTGATTCTCTACTTTACCTACTGGTTTCCGGCCGCGCGGCGGGCTCGAGTCACGTCAATTTTCATGACGGCGATCTGCGTATCCGGCATTATCAGTGGGCCGGTGTCGGGATGGATTCTCAATAGCATGTCGGGCTTACTTGGCTACAACGGCTGGCAATGGCTGTTCCTTCTCGAAGGATTTCCGTCAGTGATCGCCGGTGTCTTTGCCTATGTCTATCTGACGGACCGCCCCGAGCAGGCGACCTGGCTCTCGGACGACGAGAAGGCCCTGCTGCTTGCAGAGCTTAACCGGGACGCGCAAACGAAGGCCGCACGCGCTCATGGTTCGATCTGGGTCGCATTGAAGGAGCCAAAGTTCTATTTCCTGACGTTCGCCTATTTCAGCGTGCCGTGGGCGAGCATCGTCGTGCACATCTGGGCACCGAGCGTGATCCAGAAAAGCGGCGTATCGAACTACTGGCACATTGGGCTTCTTTCAGCGATTCCGTATGTGGTCGGCGCAGTCGCGATGTATCTGCTCGGCCGGAACTCGGATCGTATGCTGGAGAGGCGGTGGCATTTCATGGCAAGCGCATTGATGGCCGCGTTGGGCGTCGCGCTTCTGCCGGCGGCGGCGAATCACGCAGGCATTCTGGTAGCACTGCTTTGCATCGCGACGGCTGGTTATCTGGGCATGCTGTCGCTGTTCTGGACGATCCCACCCGCGTACCTGTCGAGCACCGCCGCAGCAAGCGGCATCGGCCTCATTAGCAGCCTCGGCCAGTTTGGCGGGATTTCGGCACCTTCGGTCATCGGCTATGCATCGACGCACTTCGGCAGCAGCGCCGTGGGGCTCTATGCGGTTGCGTTCGTCTCCATTCTCGGCGGTCTTGCAGTGGTGCTGGGTATTCCAGCGCGCGCGATCAGTGAACGCCGGGCATGAAAGAGAGGCTTGCAGTCTTCAGCATTCCAGGCGCGCGCATGCGGTTGTAATCTCGTCGCGCAGACGCAGCAGGGGCGCCGCGAGTTCGCTTACAACGTTGTCGTTTGACGCCGCCGTGCGGACGCTAAAGTTGAGGACCAGCAAACGATGTCCGGGAATGGCGAGGGGCGTCGCGAGTGCGATCACTTCCGGCTGCCAGCTTGCAACGCAGAAGCCGCTTCGGCGCACATCGTCTACAGCTTCAGTGATTTCCAGCGCGAGACGCTCCCATCCGCTCCGTTTGCGCCGCTTGAACGCGTCCATCAGGGCGGTGAATTCCGCCAGCGGCAGCGCTGCGAGATACGCGCGCCCGAGCGAAGTCAGTTCCATCGGCACGCGTTGTCCCGAGACGATCGTGCGTAATGAGGCTCGCTGGTTATAACGAATAGACTCAAGGTAGACCATCTCTTCCCGGTCGGCGCCCGCGATTCCGACATTGATGTGCTTTGCCTGGGCAATATCGCGGATTAGCGGTCCTGCAGCATTGAGTACTGTGGATCCGCTGCGCAACGCCTGCGCCAGACTGAGCACGGGCAGGCCCAGTCTGTACGCCCTGCGTGCCGCATCGTGCTCGAGATAACCCGCCTCGACGAGCGTTCGCGTAAGGCGGCTCACCGTTGCCTTCGGCAGGCCGGTGCGTTCCGCGAGTTCTCCGTTGCCGAGAAGTGTCGCACCGGGGCCGAACGCGCGGAGCAGTTCGAGCCCGCGTTCGAGCGATCGATTCGATGGCGTAGCGTTCGATTCCGGTTGTTGATTTGTGTGGTTCGCCATAGACAGTGGGTTTGCCGTGCTTAACGTGGAAAGGTCGATTATCGATGCCGAATCAGACCGCATCGTAGCGCCGCGGCCTGGTCCGCGGATCATCTCGCGATTGGCGTCCGGAACGGCAACCTGTAGGGGGCGACGTTTTATCGGCGCAGCAGATGGTAACCCTCCTAGATTTCGTGTGGATATTCGCAGACTCTCTGTGCAGTTGCGGGCTTCCCTTCTAGGAACTGGATGGTTTTGCGCATCTTCGGTCCGGCCGGGTTCCAAACCGGTCGCGCCAATTGCTGGAGCATGCGCAAATCTGCGCTTCCTGCCGGGCACATCTTCCCTGTAGCCGCCGCATGTCAGTACATGCGGCGAGATTCGACACCTGAACAAACCGTAGCTTTACTAAAAAAGGATAATCCGATGGTCATCAACGATGCAAAGCTCCGACGCGCGACCGTGTCTGCCGCACTCTGCACCGCGTCACTATTGTCAAATGCGGTTCATGCCGCTGACGTTCATGTCCTGGCAACCGGAGCGCTGTCAGCAGCGTTTAGCAGGCCGTTGAAATATCCGTCGTTGATGCGCCCAGATGCATTACGACGGATGCTGGGTTCGCACTTTTGAAACGCGGAACACGTTGCGGGCATTCGACGTTGCTCGCGGGTTCGCCATATCGATGTTATCCATTGCTTCCTGCCCCTTAACCGGCAAGTGTGCGCATACGCGTCAGGTTGTAGCCGACCTGCGTCAGCACGAAGAGCTGGTCTACGCGTTCAAGTCCTCGATACATCGCTTGTCGAATTCGTCCGACTGTCTTGCCCCATCCGAACACCTGCTCAATGCGTTTACGTTTTTGCTGGCTGACCGCGTAACCCGGCCAGCGCGTAGTTCGCTCGTCAATTGCTGAGCCTCCTGGACGACCATCGTTTTGCGCCACATGCGGCGTGACACGATTCGCGCGACAACTGCCGACGAAGCCGGCGGTGTCGTAGTTCTTGTCCGCACCGACCGTGATGGCACGCGACGCAACACTCGCGGCATCAGCAAGCATCTGCCCGGCCGCGTCGCGCTCGGCGGTGCCCGTCGCCAGCGTCACCTGTGCGTTGACCACCAGGCCGTGCCGGTTGTCGGTCAGCACGTGGCCCATATAACAGAGCATCGCTCCGGTTCCTTTGCTCTTACGAAACAGGCGCGCCTGCTCGTCCGTCGTGGATTGGTGCGTCTCGTTACTGCGCTTCTGTCCATGCCAGTTGTCATTCGGCGCGGGCGGTTCGTCAGGAGGCCTGTCTTCTTTGTCCGGACTTGCCTTGGGCACAAAGCTCTTGTGCCCGGCCCATGCCTGAATCAACGTGCCGTCGACGCTAAAGTGCTCCCCAGAAAGATATCCGCGCTCGCGCGCGGTCTCGACTGTCTCGTTGAAGAGCAACACCAGCACATCGTGTTCGAGCAACCGGTCGCGGTTCTTGCTGAACGTCGAGTGGTCCCACACGGTCCCGTCCATCGGCAGGCCGACGAACCAGCGGAACAACATATTGTAGGAAATCTGTTCCACCAGCATGCGCTCGCTACGAATTGAGTACAGCACCTGCAGCAAAAGAGCTCGCACCAGCTTCTCCGGCGCAATGCTCGGCCGACCTCCTTTCACGTCAGCCTCGTACATCCGCGCGAACACATCGTCCATGCGTTTAAGCGCGTCATTGAGCCAGGTGCGAATCGGACGCAACGGATGGTCCTTCGGCACAAAATCGTCCAGCTTCAACACCGTGAACATTGATTCGGTAAAACCATCTGGCCCACGCATCCGTTCCATCTCGCTCTCATTGATGACATACGTTCAACGTTTACGCCTGCGTTCCGGATGACCGCTACATGAGGTATTTCACCGGCCTGTTAGGGAGCTCGGACCAGGGTATGAACGGCAGACCGGGAATCACCTCGTCATATCGTGGGGGCCTTCATACGGTACGTCCGCTGACGCGTTGCCCACGCGCATCAAGAATGGCGAAGCAATGGACGTCTGCTTCATGATCCGCCCTGCGCTAGACGAACAGATCAGACAGGGTAAGTTTCTCCGGGACACTCGCACAGATCTCGTTGCGTCCCGAATTGGCGTCGCGGTCCAGGTCGGCATGCCGAAGCCGGATGTCAGTACTGTGGAAACACTACGTAATGCACTGCTCGCAGCGAAATCAGTAGCTTTCTCGGAAGGAGCTAGCGGCACCTATATTACTGAGACAATGTTCCCCAAGCTTGGCATCGCAGATCAAATGAAAGCCAGGAGTGTTCAGATCAAAGGCAAGGAACTGGTCGGAACGGCCATTGAGCGCGGGGACGCCGAACTTGGATTGCAACAGATCAGTGAACTTCGCGCCATTCAGGGGATCCAGTACGTCGGCCCGCTCCCGCAAGAAGTCCAGAAGGTGAGCGTCATTTCCGCCGCCTTATCAACAAACGCGCAGGAGCGCGAAGACGCCGCAGCCCTCATTTCTTATCTGAGAACGCCGACAGCGTCGGCAGTATTCGAAAGGACGGGGCTTGATCCAATCGAGCCCGGGAAATAGATCGCATTGGTCCTCCCGTCGTGGTGCCCACGGAAGATAGGCCGCCGAGACACTCATTCCTCTCGTCGTTAGCCCCGTCGAGCGTGAATGGGGCATGACCTTTGAGCAAGATAGCTATGGTGCTTAGTTTGATCCAGTCACTTCTAGCGACGGCTCGCTCGCCCAAAGCAGTCGTTCATGGATTTTCGCGGGGTATCTCGTTTGGGTCGAGAGCACGCATCCGCTGAGATTAGACAGGACTTTGGCGGCCGTTAGGTTGTAAGCGTCCGGTCAGTAGCGCATGGCAGACGTGCAAGCCAAGATGTTCGAACGGCGGCAATGGCCGACTTTGAGTCACAAACGAATGCTATTCCGGAAAAGCGGCGCTCCCCGTGTGCATAACTTGGCTGCCCACACCACAAGGGCGTGGACAGCCGCCTGACGGCGGTTCCCAAGTTATACACACTTGTGGCTGACGCGCCGGCTTCGCCGGCTTGCCCAAACTTGAATTCTTCCGGACAACTCTTAACGAAGCGCTCTGGAACCACTTCAGCCAAAACGTGCAATCCACGATCCCCTCGACTGAAGATTGGTGCATCCGCAATTTGCAAAGCATCGTTTACGGGCTTCAAGTGACACCCCGGGCCTGTATGTCCGTAAAATGCAATGAAACATGGTCGGTTGATACTCGAACATCTCGACACCCGCTCGCAGCAAGTCGCCCCAACAGGCGCGCGACGCTTCACGCACGGTATGGGTATCGATACGTTTTCCGGGCGTGATGATCTGTACTTTCACATCGCGCTTTGCCGCCTCGACGATCGCATTGATCGTCAGCTTGTCCGGTACAAAGTAGGCACTCGCCAGATGAATGGAGCGAGTCGCCGCGGTGATCGCCATCAGATACATCAACTGCATGTCGTCGCTGCCGCCTGAAGGCGAGCTGCTGAACATATGCGCGAGGCCGTCACCGACGCCTTCGACCGCCGGAAAGTAGTCGGCCCCATGCAGTACATTGCCGGTCGATTTAACCCAATTGTCCATGAACACGGCCTGCATGTGGCCAACCACCGGGCCGGCCACACGAAAATGCGTATCGCGCCAATGCTTTTCGTCCTGCGCGTGGCCGGTCCACTCCGGTGCAATGCCCACGCCGCCGGTAAAGCCGATATGGCCATCAATCACCAGCAGCTTGCGGTGAGTGCGATCGTTCATTCGTCCGAGACCGGTCCAGTGCGGCTTGTGATACTGGATCACTTCCGCGCCCGCGTCGCGCAGCATGTTCAGATAACGCTTGTCCACTTTCGACGAGCCCACCCAATCGAGTAGTACATGCACGGCGACGCCTTCGCGTGCTTTGCCCGCCAGTGCGCGAGCGATCTGCTCGCCAATCTCGCCGGACCAGTAGATGAAGGTTTCGAACGTGATGGTTTTACGTGCGGAACGGATGCCTTCGAGCATCGACGGAAAAATATGTTCGCCGTTCAGCAACATCTCGAAGCGGTTTCCCGAAACTACGGGCGGCCCGAGCAGGAGACCCATCGAACGGAGAAACTGCGGGTCGTCACTCGCATAAAGCCGTTCGATCTTGTGTTCGATCTTCTTTTCGCCACTCGACAGATTGGCAATCACCAATACGATGACGAGCGTGACAAAGGCGGTAATTGGAATCGTCAGCATGCGTGGCCTCGATGCTAATCGGCAGGACGCGCCGGGTAGGCACCCTGCGGTGGGTGGTTTGCCGTTTGGTGGGCACGCCGGGACCTTAAGCCCGGGTTTTTACTACCTGGGCAGGACGCATTGCGCGTGCCCGTTGTCAGGACCGCGTTTTGCTACACAGCCTGCCGATTGACTGGGGAGGCCGGCATCGGAGAGCCCTAAACGCTGCGCCAGGCGATCATTCAGGCGACGGGACAGACCGGAAAGAGGCTGCGTCACCCAGCGGCAATAACCGCCAGGAAGATTAACGGACCAACGAGAAGGCTTCCCGGCAGGCGATCTCACCGGCGCCATACACGCCGACCACCGTATAGTCCGACGCCACGCATTCGAACGTCGCGCCCTGAAACGTGATGACGAAATGGCGTTGAGCGGGACCAGGTGACGTGACGGCCGAAATCTCGGCGGCCAGCGACGAATTCATGACTTCGTGAACCGAGTATCCACTGAGTCCTTGTGACGCGAGTGGATGGATCTCGAGATCGACATCGCCGGGCGGCCCGAGCCGATGAAACACAGCGTCGGGAAATAGCACCGTGCAAAATGGATCGTCGTCGGAATCGAATGGTCCGAACCGTTCGAAGTCGGATTCACCAATCGGATAAGCCAGAATCACCCGGCGGTCGCTGGCGACGATGAATGGTTCGGCGGCGTCGGCTGCCGGATAAGGAACGGAGTCCAGCAGGACGACATGGTCCTCCTGCTGGGGTACTTCGAGCATGCTGGTCATCTACTTCGTGACTCCGTTGCGCTCACGCGCCGGCTTGCACCGTCGAGGTTTGCGGCGCTGCGGTAGCATTCGTCGCGCCGGCTTTGCCTTTACCACCCGCCTTGCGGCCCGGCGCTTTCTTTGCGGCAGCGGTCTTCTTCACAGCAGTCTTCTTTGCCGCGGCTTTCTTCGCAGCGGGCCTGGCGGCGCTTTTCTTTGCCGCAGACTTTTTAGTCGCCGCAGTGCCCTTCTTCGCAGCCGCTTTGGATGCCACTGCCTTTTTCGCCGTCACAACCTTTTTGGCGGCGACATTGCTGGTAGCTGCGGCGCTATCGATCAGAAATTTGGTGCGATCCTTGACCGTGGCGAGCCATGCCGGCGCCGGGCCGCGTCCGCTCCAGGTCGCACCGGTTTTCGGATTGAGGTACTTGGGCGGCTGTGCGCCTTTAGGCTGGCCTTTACTTTTACCTTTGGCGTGAGTAACCGCTGCCTTTGCCGCAGACTTCAGTTCGCTTGCGCCTTCAATCAGGAATTGAGTCCGGTCTTTCACGGCGGCAATCCATGCCGGTGCACGCCCGTGACCCGTCCATGTCGCACCGGTTTTATGGTCGCGGTACTTCGGCAACGACTTACCAGCGCCGGTGGCTTTTGCCTTGCCACCTGCAGCATGACCATTCAAGGCGTGTGCGGCGCGTCTCGCCTTTGCCTTTGCTTCGATATCTGCGGTAGTGAGGCCGTGCTTGAGCATCAGGTCCCGAATCTGGTCGACCGCGACTTGTGCTTTCCTGGCAATAAGGACGTCAGCTTGCGCCTGGAGCTTCTTAAGCTTTGCCTGGATTTGCTCTAACGTGGGCATTTGATTGCTCCTTATGTGGTAATCGATCGAACTATGCCATGAATAGCGAGAGAAAGGCAGATCTATGCAACCATAAAGGCATCAGGTTTACACGGGAATGCATCCCGTGGAGTACGAACCTTTCGAGCTCACTACTCGATAGCCGCATTCTTTAACCTTTCCAATTGCCGGCCAGCTGCTCAGATAGGAGTAAAAACGACAACCTGGCGGTCAGCGATATACCTCACACTGCGCATGAACCGATACTGCTGATCGTCGGCAGTTATCCGGTTGAGTCCCAACTGCGTTAGTGCGAGCATCTCGTCGGCCTGAAAGGCGGCCACTACGCCGTGATCCGTCAAATCCTCCAGGGTGCCGGACGGATTACCGACATAAACACTGCGCACCTGCGTGCCGATCCGCATCAGAACCACGCTTTCTCCTTCGTCGAGCGCGAGTTCGAGATAGGCGGCAAGCGTTCGTAACGAATCCGGCGTACACGCCTGGGCCTGATAGATCGCAGCATTCGATGGCGTCATTTCTGTTTCCCCGTCACCCATGTCAAGAGAAGCCGGCCGCCGTGCAATGCGGCAATAGTCGCTTCTACTATAGGCAAGCATCCGGAGATTCAAAGGGCGGCAGTTCATTTTTTTGCCGGTAATCCCACGTTACCAATCTCGTAGCGCTGTTTCACCCGTCTATGTTGCACCGCCGGTCACCTACGGTCCGGCTCCGGTCGCGGTAGCCTATGGCGGCTACGGCGACTGGCGCGCACGCGAGTGGCGCGAACGCCGCGAATGGCGTGAACATGAATGGCGTCGCGAACAATGGCGCGAGCACGAACGGCACGAACGCGGTCGCTGGGGCGGCTATTGAAATGACGCGCAATAGCGCGCGCTTTTCACGCGATCCGTAGTCCGCAAGCTGGCAGAATCTCCTGCGTAATCACGAAACGGTGCTCTTTGACGGCATCGTGAAAGCGCCGATAATCACTTTTCTCAAAGACATCGCTCCACCGGGGGCGGTCCCCGCTGTCGTCGTCGGACTGCAAACCGGTGGCCTTATATTTCCAGGAGCCGAGCCCCTTCGCCACATAGTCCGGAATCGACTCTGACAGGCCTGGAATGGCGTCGGTTTTCACCGCTTCGCAAATGGTCTGCAGGCGCTTGTTGTCGTCCAGATTCCGATTGGTGTCGAGAAGCTGCGTGAGCGCGGCTTTGACATCTTCCGGCAGACCGGGCTGGGATTCAAAATCTTCCCGTCCCGCAACATAGGCACGCACCGCGCGGCAAGTCATCTCGGCAGCCTGCATGAACTCCGGCAGATTGTGCCTTTTGACGCGCACATCTCTACCGTCGATGTAATGCCATTTCGCCCACGGTTGGTCGGGATAGTGCAACGCGGCGCCGTGACCGACGGGCAGTGCAAGCGTCAGCACATCTTCCTCGACGTGCTGGACCAGATGCCGCGTGGCGCGGGCGAGACGGGCAAGCCAGCCTTCCCGCGTGCAATCTTCCGCCTCCAGCATATGAACGCGGTTCATTGAACTTACGATACCGGCGAAACCCTGGTGGGCCCATGTATCGACGTACGCGTGAAGCGTCACGCCCAGGCGGTGCAATGCCGTTTCGGTGCCCCGCTGGCGGATCGCCCGGCGCACCACCTCGCGAGCAACAGCGCTATCCGGCCGGCACACCGCCTTCTCTTCAAGCGTCTCCCCCTCACCGGCAGGCAGAAAATGAAATGGCGTCCACACCAGGCGGTTCTGGTCGTCTTCCGTGTTGGTGTAGTCAAATAGCTTGTGCGCCGTGGCGAAGCGCTCGAAAGTCTCGCCACCCGCAAAACGCAGTATTCCTGCCGTGGTCGCGTCGTCGACATACTGGCAGGCGTGTGCCACCGTGAGCGCCTCAGCGGGCTCCATTCCGCCAGTACGGGCGACGATATAGACCACCCCGTAGTGAAAGTCGATGTTCATGGCAGACGCTCCTGACGCGCGACGAATGACGGCTAGATCTTCCAGAATGCGCAAAGCGGCCGTTGCAGTGGTGCCGCACGCGCAGAGGGTAAACGACCGAGTGCAACAGGACTTTAAAACAGGACTTTTAAAAAAACGCCGCGGCTTTTAGCGGAACGCATACGCCACGCCTACCCCATACGTGATCTGATTGCGCGTGCCGCGCTGCGTGACGATCGGACTTTCGGCAGCCGAGCCCGTCAATCTCTGATAGTAGATCATCGCTCCGCCGAACCAGTTTTTGTTGAACTGGTAGATCGCGGCGCCCCAACTGGTGATCTGTTCCAGGCCACCTGACGGACTGAATGCGGGCAGACCACTGCGCCCGGCATCTTCCGTGGTCACGCCGTAGTAGGTTTGGTTGAAACCCTGGCTGACCCAGCCGGCGCCCAGCCCTGCACCGAGAAACACGCGCGGCGACACCGGCGCCCATGCGCTGCCGTTGACCGAAATGCGAGCGCCGGTATAAACGGCGCCGGCATTCGTCACGACCGTGACGGAACCGCGCAAACGATAGGGAATACTACCGGCATGCTCATACTCGTAACCGACATAGCCGGCACCCTCGACGGTGGTGTCGACCTCGTGAATCTGCGAGACGACCGGATCGTCGACGTGCTTGCGTCCCAATCGCAGGGCGACGGCGGGACCCCACTGGAAACCCGTCACCCCGCCGAAGTCGAATTGCGCATACGGCCCATACCATTCCAGCAGATGTCCGCCGCTGGTCACGTAACGCAGACCTGGCACGACACCTACCATGCGATCTTTACCGCCCGCGTAATCGGTCGTCGAGCCGACTCCGCCGCCGATCATATTAGGCAGTGAGTTCGGCAGATCGATTGCCGTCGCCCAGGCGACGTGAGTTGAGCTGCCGAATAGCGCTGCGACAACCAGATGCTGAATTTTCAGGTTTGTTGTTTGCACAGTCTGGCGGCTCATATATGCTTTGTGTAATTGGAAAACCAGCCTCAATGCGAAACGGTATGCTTTGTCGCATTGTCTCTCATTCGAATCTTCGGGTCACTTGAACACGGGTGAAAAAGGATACTACGATGAAACTCAAGGAGTGGAGAGAGGGTGCAAGTCCGGAGCGGCGTAGCCTGATACGCAGCAAACTTCACGTATTGCTGGCCACTATCGGTACGCTTTCCTCTGTAGCCGGGATCGGCGTGGCCATTAACGGCGGCCTTGAATTCAATCGCACCAAAGTCTTCGTCGGCGTCGGCATTATCGTCGTTTCCACTATCGTGTATGTGTCGATGCTATTCGCGCCAGCCGAGTAAGACCAGAACTTCTCTTCTTCCAGAAAATCCGGGCGATCGAATATACGTCAGGCTCGATTACCCCGCGAGCATCTCGATGCTTCATCCCGGATAGATTTCAGCGGGCAAATGCAGTGCCCTGAAAAAGAAAAAACCCCGCTGCGATCTCCGGAGCGGGGTTCAGTCACAGCGCACTTCGCGCGGTATTACTTGACGATACCAACGAGTTCGACTTCAAACGTCAGGTCGCTATTCGGCGGAATCGGGCCGACGCCGCGCTCGCCATAGGCCGTGGCCGCCGGGCAGGTCAGCTTGGCTTTCTCGCCGACTTTCATCTTTTGCACGCCCTGTGTCCAGCACGGAATCACGCGATTGAGCGGGAAGGTTGCCGGGCCGCCATGCTTCGCCGAGCTGTCGAACTCGGTGCCGTTAGCGAGCGTGCCGCGATAGTTGACCTTCACGACATCTTCTGCGGCCGGCTGGGCACCCGTGCCCTGCGTAAGATGTTCAACGATTACGCCGGAAGGCAGCTTCTCAGTGGTGGAAGCGGCCATCGCCGTCGAGGAAAGAACAGCCGCGGCGACCAAAGCAACGATAGATTTCAAAGCGAGTCTCCAGGTGGGTAGTGCGTGTCATTGTAGCGGATGACGTGTTGCACGCGGCGGCCCAGCGATGCCCGGTAATCGCAGACGCAACGGCAGTTGAGCGGCAAGGTCCGTGGCACAGAGAATGCTACTTCATGACGAGCGACGCGTACCGCCGCCACCCGGCGCGCACGCGCGCTATACAAGCGACTCGATACGGCTCCCTTTGCAGGCGGATGACGATGACCACAGAAAACCTGGAGCCGGAACTTGTCGTTGAAGATGTCGCCGAACGTTCCTGGATGAAGCGGCTAGGCCCCGGCCTGATCACCGGCGCCGCGGACGACGACCCGAGCGGCATCGCCACCTATTCGCAAGCCGGCGCGCAATTCGGCTTCGGCTTGCTATGGACGTTGCTGATCACCTACCCGCTGATGGTGTCGATACAACTGGTCAGTGCGCGCATGGGACGGGTGACGGGCAGCGGACTCGCAACCAATCTGCGCCGCCACTACCCCGCGCCGATTTTGTACCTTGCGGTACTGGTGCTGCTCGCGGCCAACACCATCAATATCGCGGCCGATCTCGCGGCAATGGGCGCCGCCGCCAAACTGGTGATCGGCGGCCCGGTGCAACTCTACGTCGCGTTATTCGGCACGGCGTCCCTGCTGATGCAGGTATTCATTCCATACGAACGCTACGCGGGCATTCTGAAATGGCTGACGCTCTCGCTGTTCGCCTACGTCGCCATCGTCTTCGTGATTCCGATTGATTGGAAAGCAGTCGGCCTGAGCATCGTGAAACCGCCCGTCCAACTGTCCGGCGACTATCTGACTACCGTGGTCGCGGTGCTCGGGACTACGATCAGCCCATATCTCTTCTTCTGGCAGGCGTCCCAGGAAGTCGAGGAGATCCGCTCGAATTCAGCGCAGCGATCGCTATTGCGCGCGCCGATGCAGGCGTCCGCACAACTGAAGCGAATCAACACGGACACGTGGGTCGGTATGGCCGTTTCGAACGGCGTGGCGTTTTTCATCATGCTTACTGCCGCCGCGACGCTGCACGCGCATCACATTGAAGTAAAGACCACCGCCGATGCCGCCAGCGCGCTCAAGCCGATTGCCGGCAACCTGGCGTTTGCGCTGTTCAGCCTCGGCATCATCGGCACGGGTTTGCTGGCGTTGCCGGTGCTGGCGGGTTCGGCCGCCTATGCGGCTGCGGGCACGATGAAATGGCGCAATAGCCTGGCGTTGCAGGTCAATCTGGCAAAGCAGTTCTATAGCGTGATCGCCGTAGCGATTGTCGGCGGCATTGCGCTCACGTTCATGCGGCTCGACCCGATCAAAGCGCTGTATTGGAGCGCGGTGATCAACGGCGTCGCGGCCGTGCCGATCATGGTGCTCGTGATGGTGATGGCGGCCAGCCCCAAGGTGATGGGCCAGTTCGTCGTGACCGGCTGGCTGCGCTGGCTTGGCTGGATCGCCACCGCCGCAATGGGGCTTGCCGCGGTCGGCATGTTCTGGCCGACATGACAACCCGTGTGAACCTATTCAACGTCTTCGCTGAGTAACGGTAACGGCCCGCTTTTGCCGATCTCGCGTTGCGTCAGCTGCGCGGCTTGCTGCTCCATCCGCTTGAGCAAGCCGTCGAGTAAATGCGCTTCTTCATCGCTCAGGCAGGACGCGAACTTAGTGTTATAGCGGGCCGTGCCTGCGCCGCACCGCGATGCGGTGGGCGCGGTGCGGCCCGCTGCGTTGAAGTTAGTGGCCGCACGTGCGGTTAATCCAGACGATGCACCACGTACTCACCCGCTGTCTCAACGGCGTGCGCCTTGAAATCCGCGAGCACTGTTTCGCGCTCACGGACATCAGCCAGCACAGCCGGATCGAGTAGCGCGGTAATCACTTCCTCCTGATCGCGGCTGGCTTCCTTCACCACGTCGCCATAGGGGCCCCAGATCGCGCTCGCGCCGCACGTTTCCCAGCCGCCGGTGGTGCCGACATGATTCGACAACAGCACGTACAGGGTGTTGTCGAAAGCACGCGCGGGAAACCAGATGCGTGACTGGTGATAGCCAGTCTTCACGCTGAAGAGCGCGCTTACCAGATAAGCGTGCGCGCCGTTCACAGCGGCGTTGCGCGCGTGCTCAGGAAAACCGGAGTCGTAGCACACGCCGAGCGCGAGCCGCCATCCGTCGATCTCCAGCATGCAGTCTCGCGTGCCGGGCCGGTAGGTCTTCGTCTCGCTGCTGTAGAGATGCTGCTTGTGATACGGCTCGATCAGCTCGCCGGAGCGGTTGAAGATCAGCGACGAAATATGAAGGCCGTCCACGCTGCCTATGCCACGTGTTGCGGCACCGACGATCACGGCGATCTCGCGCTCGCGGCAAACTTCCCGAATCGGTTCGAGCCGCGCATCGTGTTCGTCGAAGGCGTATTTCGCGGGGTCGCCGGCAATCAGGTCAGGCTCGTAGCCGCTTAGGAATTTCTCGGGAAAGACCACCAGCTTCGCGCCACGGTCGGCTGCAACGCCGGTCAGTTCGACCGTTCTGGCAATGTTCGCCGTGACATCGCCGGAAACCGGTTGCGCTTGCGCTGCCGCAATTCGCAATGGTACTTGCGGCAGCGGGGACTGTTTGTTATTCAACGCGGACTCCGTTATGAATGGACTGGTGCGGTGTGCCCGCCGGGGGCTGGCTCTGGCGTTTTACGCGGTGAGCGAGACCCGGCATTTAATCATGGACGGCACTCTATCAGGCGGACGCCGTTTGCGTTTTCGTGGGTCGCGTCGAGCGGATGCTTGCTGAACTCGAGAAGGCAGGTGATTGAAGCGGCGCGGGCGGCCGTTTACCGGCCGCCCGCGCGCTGTGGATAGCCAAGGATGCGTTAGTGGCCGTGTCCGCCGCCGTAACCGCCACCATGGCCCTGGCCGCTGCTGCCGTTGCCGTTGCCGCCGTTGCCATGACCGCCGTCGCCGTGGCCACCATCGCCGTGGCCGCCATCTCCATGGCCACCGTCGCCATGGCCGCCGTCACCGTGGCTGCCGTTGCCATGACCGCCATCGCCGTGGCCGCCGTCACCATGACCGCCATCTCCATGACCACCGTTGCCATGACCGCCATCTCCATGGCCACCGTCACCATGACCGCCATCTCCATGACCACCGTCACCATGACCGCCATCGCCGTGGCCGCCGTCACCATGACCGCCATCTCCATGACCACCGTTGCCATGACCGCCATCTCCATGGCCACCGTCGCCATGGCCGCCGTCACCGTGGCTGCCGTCACCATGACCGCCATCGCCATGACCGCCGTCACCATGACCGCCATCGCCATGACCACCGTCACCATGACCGCCATCGCCATGACCACCGTCACCATGACCGCCATCGCCATGACCGCCGTCACCATGACCACCATCGCCGTGGCCGCCGTCACCATGACCACCATCGCCATGGCCGCCGTCACCGTGGCTGCCGTCACCATGACCGCCATCGCCATGACCGCCGTCACCATGACCACCACCGCCGTGACCGCCATCGCCGTGGCCACCGTCACCATGACCGCCATCGCCATGACCGCCGTCACCATTTCCGCCAGTTCCACCACTACCTGTCCCACCACTGCCTGTCCCACCACTGCCTGTCCCACCACTGCCTGTCCCACCACTACCCGTCCCACCACTGCCTGTCCCGCCACTACCTGTCCCACCGCTACCCGTCCCACCGCTACCTGTCCCACCACTACCCGTCCCACCACTACCCGTCCCACCACTACCCGTCCCACCGCTACCTGTCCCACCACTACCCGTCCCACCACTCCCCGTCCCGCCCTTTCCGCCACTGCCGCTCCCCGCACTCCCCGCACTCCCCGCACCGAGTCCCACCGCGCCGGACGTCGATCCGCCTCCGCTACCGTTAGCGCCTGACCCAGTCGACGAAGTCCCGCTGCCATTGCTGCTCTGCGAGCCCGACGCCGATGTAGACCCCGGCCCCGCAGCCGCTGCCACTCCACTTCCACCGAACGCCCGCAATCCACCGTCCTCCTTCTTGCAACCGAGCGGGTCGAATAGCGGACAATCGTTCGGCAATGCTTGCGCAACCATCAGCTTCGTCGAACTTGCGGACGGCGCCACAGGTGCAGCCGGGTTCGTTTGAGCGCCCACCATCGCCGCATAAAGACTCACAGCAACCGCCAATACCGCTTTGCTTGTCCCCAACGTCCGCGTGTCCCCATTTTTATTTTTCATTTCATTATCCTAACCATATAAACCGAAAGACAGATCCAGATAACAAGTGAATCTCTGTTCGCTGTTAAAAATGAAACTTCAAAGCCCGGTCGACATTGCCAGGCACCACACGAAAAGCGCGCGACACCCGGCATCTCATCCGCAGATAGTCCCGGTCCGATTTGACGTGACCCGGGAGAAGCGACTAGCCGTGCGCGAACAAAGATTTGAAAAGAGCACAGCAGGGGCCTGATTGAAGTTGAAGTTATGCGGAGCGCCATCTGATGACCGTGCGCTACCCCACGCAATGCGAGATTGCTGGCCTGTTTCCGATTAATTGCACTGCTCGACTGTCAAAGATCGTCAATTGCCGCTTTTAACAGTGTCGGAAATTCTCATCTGTAGATATGCAGTCCAAACTATTATTTTTACTTCAATCTCGGATCGCTTCGTCAGATGATTCGAACAGCCGAAAACAAACTACTTACCCAGGAGTGAGCAGTTTCGGCGGAGTAAGTGGACCATCACGTGAACAAATGTTTCGCATATGTGTTTGTCCGGACACAAAAGAGAATTTACAAAGACGGGAGTGAGGGCAATCACACAGACAGTGCAAAGGTGCGCGGCCCACCACTCGGCCAAACGAAGCACGCCTCGTCGCGGACAACGACCACCGCTCTGCGTTCGCGGCATCGTTATCCTCGCGCCCCCCCAAAGCGAGCGAGAAAACCGAATCAGGCGACAATAGGAAGATCGCAACCTCATCGACAACAGGAAGAGAAATGCTTTTATCCGAACAATGGGTGCTGGTAACGGGCGGCGCTCGTGGACTCGGCGCCGCGATCACACGCGCACTGGTACGCGAAGGCGCCGGCGTCGTGGTGAATTACCGTAAGAGCGAAACGCTGGCTCACGCGCTGAGAGACGAATTCGGCGATCGTATCCTGCCGATCCAGGCGGACGTGACCGATTCGGCCGCCGTCGCCCGCCTGTTCGAAACGGCGCGGGCACAAACTGGGCAGCCCATCGTGTCGGTGGTCAACAACGCGCTGGCCGACTTTCAGTTCGACGGTGACGCCCGCCCAAAAATCGACTCAATCGACTGGGCGCGTTTCCAGCAGCAATTGGACGGCTCACTCAAGGGCGCGCTCAATACGATGCAAGCGGCCGCCGCGGGCATGCGCTCGCGCGGGTTCGGCCGCATCGTCAACGTCGGCACCAATCTGTTCCAGAACCCCGTGGTCCCCTATCACGACTACACGGCAGCCAAAGCAGCACTGTTGTCGCTCACGCGCACCGCCGCCCACGATCTCGGCCCGGATGGCATTACGGTAAACATGGTATCGGGTGGCCTGCTGCGCACTACCGACGCGAGCGCGGCCACGCCGGAATTCGTCTTCGACCTGATCGCCAGTTCGACACCGGTGCGGCGTGTCACGACGCCTGAAGAGTTCGCCGACGCCGTGCTGTTCTTCCTGTCGCCGTGGGCGCGTGCAGTCACGGGTCAGAATCTGATCGTGGACGGCGGCCTCGTGAAGGGTTAATCCCAAGGCGCGCAGCAAAGCTGCGCTCAGCTCACCTCGACCACAACTTTGCCTCGCGCGCTACCGTCGGCCAATGCTTCATAAGCAAGCTGCGCAGTGCCCAGATCGAAGCGCCGCGCGTCGAGGCGTGGCGCGAGCCTGTTTTCTTCGGCAAGCCGCGCCGCCACACGCAGCATCTCCCCGTGATGCGCGCGGCCTTTGCCCGAAAGCAACGCATGCAGCGTGAACACGCCCGAATAGGTGGCTTCGCGAAACGACAGCGGCGCTAGCGCATGCGTGCCCCACCCGAGCGCGCTCACCACATGGCCGAAATGCCTCACGGCGGCAAACGATGCGTCGAGCGTCGTCCCGCCAACCGTATCGACGACCAGGTCGAAACCCACGCCATCCGTCGCAGACTGAATATATTGCTCGACCGGCTGCGCACGGTAATCGATCGGCCTGGCGCCGAGCGCCTCCACCACGCTGCGATCGCGCTCGCTCACGGTCGTAAAGACCTTCGCACCAAGCGCGAGCGCCAACTGCACGCAGACGTATCCGACACCGCCCGCCCCGCCGTGCACAAGCACCGTTTGCCCGGCCTGCAGATGCGCGCGATCGACAATGCCCGAGTACGCCGTGATGAAAGCAAGCGGCAGCGCAGCGGCTTCGCGCATCGAGAGATTGGACGGTTTCAAGGCCAGCAGATCCGCATCGACAGATGCGTATTGCGCCAACGAGCCTTGCAGGCCGCCCACGCCACCCGTCATTCCGTACACCTGATCACCCGCCTTGAACCTGTCGACACCTGCGCCCACTACCTCGACGACGCCGGCCATGTCGATCCCCAGCACCGCCGGCAACGGATGTTTCGCGTGCCCGGCGGCGCCGGCACGGATTTTTGTGTCGAGCGGATTCAGGCCGCTCGCGGCGATTCGCACCAGAACTTCACCGCGCGCAGGCTCGGGGCGCGGTAGTTCGGTCAGTTCGAGCGGACCGTTGTGCTGCATGAGAACGAGCGCTTGCATGGACATCCGCCTCCCAGCGATTGATCGTGAACGAGTCGATACGGCCATAATCCTCCGTGCGAAACCGCATGTAAATCGACACTTCCGCACGGTACGCAAACGAAAATTCCACCGTTCGCCCACAAAAGTGTCGCCGCGCAGCCACCACCGCAGCGCACAACCAACACTTCCTCTCGTGGTCTTTTCCCGAAGCATTTCCACCATACGCAGCGGCTGCGGCAGCCATGACTCGTGCCGCAGCGCACGGACACATGCCGCACGTGCTTTCGCGCGGCGTCGATCGTGGACGCGGGTTTACCTTCGTTTGACTTACGGAAGCAGGGCCGTTTACTGGACGCAACCTGAACCTGTCCAGACGCTTTCAATTTACTTTATTCAGCTGAATGGTATTCCGAAAGCGTCTCCTATTATGTCTGGAGGTGTGTCATGGCAAGCGTGTCCAGCAGCGCCGCTGAAGAACTAAAAGCCGCGATCCGAGGCAAACTGTTGCGTCCCGGCGAAGCGGGTTTCGACGAGGCCCGCAGCATCTGGAATGCAATGATCGACCGGCATCCGGCGCTGATTCTCCGCTGTGCCGGCGTAGCCGATGTGCGCCGCGGCGTAGCATTCGCGCGCGACAACAATCTGCCGCTGGCGGTGCATAGCGGCGGCCATAACATCGCCGGCACCGCGCTATGCGACGACGGCCTCGTGATCGATCTGTCGCCGATGAAATCCGTATTCATCGATCCGCTCGCGCAGCGCGCGTATGTCGAGCCTGGCGCTACGCTCGGCGATTTCGACCACGAAGCGCAAGCGTTCGGACTCGCCACGCCACTTGGCATCAACTCGACCACCGGCGTGGCGGGTCTGACGCTAGGTGGCGGGTTCGGCTGGCTGAGCCGCAGATACGGCATGACCGTCGACAATCTGATTTCAGCAGACGTGGTCACCGCCGACGGGGAGTTGCTGCACGCAAGCGCGGACTCGCACGACGATCTGTTCTGGGCGATTCGCGGTGGCGGCGGCAATTTCGGCGTCGTGACGCGCTTCGAGTTCGCGCTGCATCCGGTCGGGCCGCTCGTATACGGCGGCCTCGTCGTGCTACCGCTCGATCAGGCGAAAAATGCCCTGCTCCAATACCGCACGGCTGCAGAACAGATGCCGGAGGCGCTGAGCGTATGGGCCGTTCTACGGCTTGCCCCACCGCTGCCGTTCCTGCCGCCCGAAGTGCACGGCAAACCGGTCATCGTATTCGCGATGTGCTACTCGGGCCCCATCGAAAACGGGCCGTCCGTGGTGGAGGCCATACGCGGCTTCGGTACGCCGGTCGGCGAACATCTTGGGCCGATGCCGTATGCCATGTGGCAACAGGCGTTCGATCCACTGCTCACGCCGGGCGCTCGTAACTACTGGAAGTCGCACAACCTCGACAAAATATCGGACGGTCTCATCGATGCGCTGCTCGATGCGATCGGCAAGCTGCCGTCACCGCAATGCGAAATCTTCTTCGGGCAGATCGGCGCGCAGACGAGCCGGGTGCCGGTCGAAGCCACGGCCTATTCGAGCCGCGACACGCAATATGCAATGAACGTGCACGGCCGTTGGGACGACGCGAGCGATGACGAGCGCTGCATTGCCTGGGCCCGCGCGTTCTTCGACGCAGCCGCACCGTTCGCGCTAGGCAGCGTGTACGTCAACTTTATGACGCAGGAGGAAGGCGGCCGGGTGGCCGACGCGTATGGGCCGAACTACGCGCGTCTCGTCGCCGTGAAGAACCGCTACGACCCGCACAACCTGTTCCGCCACAATCAGAATATCCTCCCGGCGGCCTAGGGATCGAGGGGGTTGAGGGGGGATGTGGCGTTGAACGCCGTGAATCCCCCCGCGAACGTCAGCGCATGACAGCTGTCTATACACAGGCCGCGGCGTCAGGCACGCCAAATGCTGGTCAGCAGGCATATGGGCTGCCGACGTACGCGTGTGCCGGCGTCACGGCACTCACTGTCAGACACGAAAACGCAATCTTCACTCGCACAAGGAGAACAATCATGCGCAGACGACAATTCATCATGACCACGAGCGCCGCTTTGGCTACGGCGGGTCTTGGCCTCGCCGGCTGCACGACCACCTCGCCCTCCTCGAGCGCGTCTGAGTCGGCGAACGCCGGCAAGCGCGACACGATCAACGCCGGCGTCGATTCCACCTTGTCGCGTCTCTACGCAAACGTCACCGGCTCGCGTGAACTGGTCGCCAAGGCGCGCGGCGTGCTCGTGTTCCCGTCGGTGATTTCCGCGGGCTTCTGGGTTGGCGGGCAATACGGCGAAGGGGCGTTGCGCGTGGCCGGACGCACAACGGGCTACTACAGCACCGTCGCGGGCTCGTTCGGTTTGCAGATCGGCGCGCAGTCCAAAGCGTTGATTTTCCTGTTCATGACGCAAGAAGCGCTCGACACATTCCTCAGCAGCCAGGGATGGGCGGCAGGCGCCGATGCAACGGTCGCCGTGCTGAAGGTCGGCGCGAACGGCGCGGTCGATACGTCGACCGCCACCAGCCCGGTCGAAGCTTTTGTGCTGACGAACGGCGGCTTGATGGCCGGTGTGTCGCTCGAAGGCACCAAGATCTCGCGCCTGATCATCTGAGCGAGCGCTCGCTAGCGCACAGTCAGGCGCTGTCACGCAACCGGCTGCGTGACGCCTCCATCAGGCGGCGTCACGCGCGCCACGATCACGGCTCTTCTTGCCTCACCAGTCACATTGACCAAATTGCGGTAAAACTCCCCCCTTTTTACAATCCCGCCTGGCCACTGCGCCATCTTGGCCACGACATCCGGCCCGTCTGGCGCCCAAGCTGTTCACGCCGCTTCCGGCAGCGTAAACACGGCAATCGCAGCTGCCAGTTGCCCGGTCTGTGCTTTCAGGACGTCGGCGGACGCGCTGGCTTCCTCCACCAATGCAGCGTTCTGCTGGGTCGTTTGATCCATACTCGCCACCGCAATGTTGACCTGCTCGATACCCGAGCTTTGCTCGACCGACGCCGCACTGATCTCGCCCATGATGTCGGTCACGCGGCGCACCGCGTGCACCACTTCCTGCATCGTTTCACCGGCCCGGCCCACGTACTGCGAGCCGCCTTCGATCTGCGCAGCCGATTCTTCGATCAGCGTCTTGATCTCCTTGGCCGCCGCCGCGCTACGCTGCGCGAGGCTGCGCACTTCGCCCGCCACCACCGCGAAGCCGCGCCCTTCCTCACCGGCGCGCGCCGCTTCGACCGCCGCGTTCAAGGCAAGAATGTTGGTCTGAAATGCGATCCCCTCGATCACACCAATGATGTCGCCGATCCGGTGCGATGACTGCGAAATGCCACGCATCGTCTCGACCACCTGGCCGACCACTTCACCGCCGCGCGCCGCCGTTTCCGAGGCGTTGTGCGCCAGTTGACTGGCCTGCTTGGCGTTGTCGGCGTTCTGCTTCACGGTCGCGGTGATCTGCTCCATGCTGGAAGCGGTTTCGCCGAGCGCAGTCGCCTGCTGTTCGGTGCGGCGCGACAGGTCCGCGTTGCCGGCGGCGATCTCATTGGACACCGTCGAAATCAGCGTTGCACCGCTGCGAATCTGCGTGATCGCTTGCGCGAGTCGATGCTGCATGCGCTGCATCGCGGCGAGCAGGCTGACGTTGTCGCCGGCTTTCGTCTCGACGTCCACATCGAGGTCGCCATCGGCGATACGTGAAGCGATCTGCGCCGCGTAAGCCGGTTCGCCGCCGAGTTGCCGCAAGATGCTGCGCAGGATCACGCCGATCACGACTCCCACCACCAGACACAGAATCAGCGCGGCGCCGACGTACTGCACGAGGGTGGTGTAAAACGCGGCGTCGATATCGTCGGTGAACACACCGGTGACGATCGTCCAGTCCCATGGCTTGTAGAGCCGCACGTAGTTGATCTTCGGCGCCATCTGGTTGGAGCCCGGCTTCAGGAACTGCAGGTGGATGAAGCCTTCGCCTTCGCGCTGGGCGAGATCCGAGCCGTCCTTGAATACGTGACGGCCTTGCGGGTCCGTGAAGCCGCTCATATCCTTGCCTTCGAGATCGGCCCGAACGCCGTGCATCAGCACTCTTGCATGCGGGTCCTCGATGACGAGGTAGCCGCCGGCGCCGTCGTAGCGCATTGCGCGCAGGTCGGCCATGGCCGTGCGTTGCGCGTCGGCGAGCGGCATCGTGCCGGCCGTGACGAGGCCGTTATAGCGATCCAGCACGCTGTAGGCCACGCTCACTACGCTTTTCAGCTCGGCCTGCCGGTTGGCGATCATCGTGTCGCGCGTTTTGAACGCGCCCCACAGGCCGATGGCCAGAATTCCCATGCACATTACTGCTAGCGCGAGCCAAAGCCGCACTTTCAGACGAAAGCGTTCCATCTCCGTATTCCTTTCTACTTATAGTCAGGCGCCGCGCGGGCGGGCACCGTAACTGTTCATGTCAATCTTCGGAATAACGGCGGAGCGGGGGAAAACTTCAGCGTTTGTTTGATGCGGTTGTTTGGTGCCTTCGTGCGTTGACCTATGGGGCTGGCCTTGACTGGTGCTGCTTGCCGGGGCGGGGGCGCCCCAAACCTTCACTCGGGCGGCAGCGCAAGCGAGGCAACTTCACAGCGCGGCCACTGCTGCAGCACCTCGGGCGCCAGCAGCAACTTGGCCGCCCGCACCCCTGCTCCCATCACGATCTGAGTACGCTCCATGACCGCGGCGTCGACGAGAATGCGCCAGTCTTCCGGCAAGCCGAAGGCCGTAATTCCGCCGAACTCCATCCCGCTATGCTCCACGGCGGCCTCCCGTTTGGCGAACGAAAGGCGCTGCGCGCCCAGCGCCGCCTTCACCGCGCCATTGATGTCCAGACGCAGCGAACCAAGCGAAACCAGCGCCGCGTAATGCTCGGCGCCCTCCTTCCTGTAGCGGATCACGATCGTGTTGGCGCAGTGCGCGAGGCCAAAGCCGTAGCGCGCGCTGAATTCGACGGTGTCCGAAGCGTCGTCGCTGACGGCAAATACAGTCACGCCGTGGGCCGGCAGATTCTCGACGACATGCGCGGGCAAATGCGCGCTCAATTGTTCCGCGGGAATGACATCCAGCTGCTTGACGAGTTCGTGCGAGTGCATAGTAATAAAAGTGTGAAGGTCCATCGGCATTCTAACGGCACACATGCTTGCGGCGTATCGCGCGCATGTGCGTGAAGCGCTTGTTATAGTGACAGGCACAAGGTTTGCGAAAGGCGTCGATGCGAAGTCTGCAAATGCTGCATTGAAGCCACCTCAACGGCACGCACGCGGCGCTTCCGGCGCCAGTATCCCCTTGAGAAAAACGACCATGGACATCGACACGCTCTCCGCCGAGAACCTCCAGCTGGTAGCGCGCAGGCAGGCCAATTGGGCAATCGGCGCATTCAAACAGTTTGCCGACGACCGTTGCGCGGCCATGGCCGCCAGCATCGCCTTCTATGCGGCCTTCTCGCTCGCGCCCACGCTGGTCATGGTGATCGCCGTGGCGGGCTGGTTCTTCGGCGCCGCAGCCGCGCGCGGCGAACTGTTCAACCACATTCACGGCCTCCTCGGCGACCAGGCCGCCGCGGGCGTGCAAACTATCGTCGAGAACGCTCATCACAGCGGCAGCGCCGGCGGCATCGCGGCGATCATTTCGTTCTCGATGCTGGCGATCGGCGCCTCGGCTACCTTCTCATCGCTCAATAGCGCACTCAATCTGGTGTGGCCTTATACCGGACCGCGCTCGTCGAGCGTGATCGCGATGGTGCGCGTGCGCCTGATTTCGTTCGGCCTCGTGCTCGGTGTCGCCTTCCTGCTGATCGTCTCGCTGGTGCTCGATACGGTCATCACATTTATCGGCAAATGGCTGTGGGGCAACTCGCCCTATGTGGTGATCGGCAACCTGCTGCAACTCGGTGTCGGCCTGCTGGTGCTGGCCTTCGCCTTCGCCGGACTGCTGAAGTTTCTGCCGGACGCCAAGGTGCAGTGGCGCGATGCGTTCGTCGGTGGGATCGTCGCGGCTGTGCTGTTCTCGGCGGGCAAGAAACTGTTCGCGTTATATATCGCGCATGCGGGGATGGCGAGTTCATTCGGCGCCGCCGGCTCGCTGGCCGTGCTGCTGATGTGGCTGTACTTCTCGGCCGCCGTACTGCTGCTCGGTGCGGAGTTTTCGGCGGCGCGCGGGCGCATGCACGATCCGCGCGGCGGCTGGGGCATGCAGGAAAACTCGCCGCCTGGCAGCCGTGCCATGCTTGCTTCGGTGCTGGCGGCATCGACGGTATCGGCCGATGCTGTGCCTCACGTGGAAGACCGCGAAACCCCGGCTGCCGGGCTTGCCCCGGCAGCCGGAGCGGCTGCTGCGGCCGTGGCGCGTGCCGCAGCAACGCCAGCGTCAGCTTTACCGCTGCGGGAACCGCGCAAAAAGACGTCAGCGCAGACAACCGCGGTCAAGATCGGCCGCACTGTCGTTCGTGCTGAAGTGCAAGCGACGCGCGTCGCCGCGGTTACGCTGGTCGAAGCGGGCCGCACGGCCGTCGCCGCCGATCGATATGTCAGACGGCATCCGTGGACCTCGGTGCTGTTTGCGGCAGCGGCCGGACTGACGGCCGCTGCCGTGGCGCGCCGCAACGGCGGACGATGACAGCCGTGGCGAGTGAAGACTGACGCGGGCGGCGGCTTGCACTGACACTACTGGAAGAGCGTGCCCCCACATGAGAACCATGGCGGCGGACCATCGCAGCGGGCCGCAACGGCCGACCACGACGACCAACCACAACGTCAAATCTCAACCAGACGCTGCCCCCGCCGCGGTCGCGCCTGCTCATAGCGCATAAATTCTGTCCAGCGCGTCCGTCAAGCGAAACGCGGCACCATTTTTATATGGACGCTGCAAAGCGGCGAGAACAGCTAGACGACTAGATTACAAAGGCCATTCAAACAAGTGTCTAAATTGAAGGTAGCGAGGGCTTCACTGTCAACAAAACAACAATAATGCGCGGTCTAGCAGTCAATATTGCGAAAATAGCAATAATCGTTAACGGGCTTTAAATACAAGGCTTTGCGTCGTTTGTCACTTTTTAGAGACACTCTTTTTTTTCCGGTTCTTGCCGGTTGAGGCAGTGAGCTATTCTCCTTTCCGCAACAACAAACTAATCATCTGCGTGGAGAAATGGATGAAACGAATCGCCCTGTCTACCCTCTCGCTGGCGCTGCTCGGCGCCACCGGCGTAGCACATGCTCAAAGCAGCGTTACCCTCTATGGCTTGATCGACGACTCGGTCCAGTACATTCACAACACCGTTGATGCCAGTGGCAAGAACGCCAACTCGGTGGGCCTCGCCGCCGGCAATCTGCAAGGCAGTCGCTGGGGCTTGAAGGGTACGGAAGACCTGGGCGGTGGCCTGAAGACGATTTTCCAATTGGAAGGCGGCTTCAACCCGAACAACGGCAAGATGGGCAACTACAACGGCGTGAACTCGCTGTTCGGTCGCCAGGCTTATGTTGGCCTGACGGGCGACTCGTGGGGTACCGCGACGATCGGCCGTCAATATGACCCGGTGGTTGACTTGGTTCAGCCGCTGACGGGTGACAACTACTTCGGCTCCACCTTCACAACGCCGGGCGACGTCGACAACAACGACAACTCCTCGCGCACGAACAACGCTGTCAAGTACACCTCGCCGGTGTGGGGCGGCTTCCAGTTCGAAGGCATGTACGCACTCGGCGGCGTGGCTGGTCAAACGGGTTCGGGCCAAACGTGGTCGGCCGCTGCGACCTATGCAACGGGTCCGTTCAGCATCGCAGCAGGCTACTTCCTGGCAGACAACAACGCGTCGGCAACGGCACGCAAGGTCAACGCGGCAACGGGCGCTTCGTGGAGCAGCACGTCGGACGGTACGTTTGACGGTTCGCTGATCAACAACACGTACTCGTCGGCCAAGTCGGTCGGTATCGCTCAAGTTGCAGCGCAATACGTCGCAGGTCCGTTCACGTTCGCTCTGCGTTACAGCAACGCACAGTACAAGCCGGACGGCGCATCGACGGGCTTCACGTCGACCGAGAAGTACAACGTTGGCGGCGCGTACGTTGGCTACCAGGCAACGCCGGCACTGCTGGTGGGCCTCGGCTACATCTACACGAAGGCAAGCGGCGATACGTCGGCGACGTATAACCAGGTCTCGCTGGGTGGGGATTACTCGATTTCGAAGCGTACCGACTTCTACCTGGTCGGCGCCTACCAGCACGCAACCGGCAAACAACGTGCTGCAGACGGTTCCTCGGTTACGGCGACGGCTTCGGTCGGTTCGTACGGCGTGTCGTCGGCTACGAGCTCGCAAGAAATCCTCAGCCTGGGCATCCGCCACAAGTTCTAATCGAACTTGACGGCCTGCTGAAGCAACACGCAGTTGAAGACCAGCCACGGGCGCAAGCCGGTGGCTGGTTTTTTTTCGTCTGCTGGTTCTGGCGCATGTGCGCGAACCCTGGCATGCGCAAAACACAGTGCGGACAGACCGGCAAGCACGCACGCGCTGCACGTCCATCATGATCAACTGAACGGATGATGCAAAAGAAAAGGCCGCTAGCAAGCCCTTAACAGGCTCGTAACGACCTTGGTGTGATGCGCACAGCCCGTTTACGCAACGCGCAATCGGAGCGCCCCAGATGCCGGCTGCCAGCCCCTAGCCCGGCTAGCCTACCCTCAACCGAAGCCGCCCTAGCGCCGCTGGGCCTTTCCCTTCTCCGCCTGCGCCAACGTCTGCGCCGGCTTCGCATCGAGCTCATGCTCCACGCCGTCAGCCCCCACCGGAGCGCGATGCAGCACCAATGCACGCTCACGCTGCAGCAGCGGCACATTGGGCGATTCTTGCCAGTCCGGATCGGGAATCTCGCCGAATACCTGACGCAGCCGCTCGCCCCACGTGCGGTGAATCATCTCGAAGTACGCGTTGTCGTGATCGATCGAAACGAAGCGCGTGACGTGCAGCGAATCTTTCTCATACACAAGCAGATCCAGCGGCAACCCGACCGAAAGATTCGAACGTAGCGTCGAGTCCATCGAAATCAGCGCGCACTTGGCCGCTTCGTCGAGTGGGGTAGACGGCGTCAGCACGCGATCGATGATCGGCTTGCCGTACTTGGCCTCGCCGATCTGGAAATACGGGTTCACAGCCGACGCTTCGATGAAATTGCCCGCCGCGTAGATCATGAACAGGCGCGGCCGGTTGCCGGCGATCTGACCACCGAGAATGAAGCTGCAATTGAACTCGACGCCGAATTCCTGCAGCGCCTCGGCTTCGCGCTGATGCACGCGGC
Organism: Burkholderia sp. OK233; assembly: GCF_900230185.1. Lineage (GTDB taxonomy): Bacteria > Pseudomonadota > Gammaproteobacteria > Burkholderiales > Burkholderiaceae > Paraburkholderia. The sequence continues at coordinate 2,859,621 of NZ_OCSR01000002.1, read as the reverse complement.
GTACCGCGTGGCCAATCACGCGGGCCGCGTCGGCCATGGTGGGCGCGCTCCAGAGCGTGGGCTGCGAAGGATCGACGGGCTCGGACAGCTCGTGCAGCACCGCTTGCGTGAGCGACAGATTGCCGGCGCCCAGCAGCACAAGCATGCGTTCGCCCGGCTGCTCGAACACCGACATCTTGCGCGCGGTGCTGATGTGATCGACGCCCGCATTGGTGCGCGTGTCCGACAGGAACACGAGCCCGTCGTCGACGGACATCGCTACACAGTAAGTCATAAGGAAAAGTACCCGCAAAAAAACGACAGAACGGCGCTATTGTAATGCGGCGCGCATGCGCCTTACCCCGTTTTACGGCCGCCGCGCGCCGAATCTGAACGGCTATGCGGGCTGACGCTCACTTAAACGCCTCGCCAGCCCTCCCGGCGAGCCGTCCTGTGACGTGAGCGCCGAGGCGGCCGCAGGCGGCCTGCCATGCAGCCCTGGCGCCCTGTTGCTCGGCAGTCCCCGCCCGCTATTGCGGCATCTGCCCACTGACCGTGACGGACACCTTCAGCTGCTCCTCCAGCCCGCCGATCCGCCGGCCGCGCACCGGTGCGGCGGCTTCGTAGTCGCGCGCCACGGCGAGCCGGCAGTAAATCGCACTGGCAAACGCGGCGTGCGTGACGTCGACGGAAATCCAGCCCTTGCCGTCCAGCCACACGTCGACCCATGCGTGGCTCGCGCCGTGGTCCGCCCCAAGGGGACTTGCTCCGGAGCTCACGTCGCCGGGTTCGATGTAGCCGCTCACGTAACGCGCCGGGATGCCGCGCGTGCGGCAGCAGGCCAGCATCAGATGCGCGTGGTCCTGGCACACGCCGTTGCCGAGCGCGAGCGCCTGGGCGGCCGTGCTGGTGACTTCGGTGATGCCGGTGTTGTACTTCACGCGCTGCACGATCTGTTCGGCCAGCTCGATCAGATTGCCGGATGTCGCAAGACTCGGCACCGATGCGGCCAGCTCGCGGACTGCCGCATCGGCCTCGGTGAGACGCGTCGAGCAGGTGAAATGCTCGAGCGGAATCGGGCCAACCGCGTCGGGCAATTGACCATCTTTCAGCGGAATCGTGTCCACTTCGCCCGCTACGTGCAGACGAATCTCGTTGTGCGGCTTGTTGATGACGAGCGTATGCAGCACATTGCCGTAGGCGTCGAAGGTAGCGTCGAGCTTGCCGGGCGCATCGATGCTCCAGCGCCGCACCACCTGCGAGGCCCCGCTTGCCGGCGTCAGACGCAGTTGCTGGATCGAATAATGGACAGTCGCTTCGTAGCGATAGGACGTGTCGTGGCGGATCGTCAGGTACATAAAAAGAACTCCGTCAGGCGACTGGCAACATCAGATAGGTACGCGCAACCAGATTGCCGAGCTCGAACACGCGAGCAAGGAACTGCGTCAGATAGGCGTGCAGGCCGGCTTCGAAAATCTGCCGGATGTCGGAATACACCAGCTCGGCGCGCAGCTTGCCGGCAAACCGCTCGCACTGGTTCGAGCCCGGCGTGCGCAGCATCGCCAGATTCGCGCAAACGCCTTCGAGCGAAGCGAGCAGCGAGCGCGGCATCTGCTGGTTCAGGATCATCAATTCGACCACCCGCGCCGGCGTGACGACATCGCGATACACCTTGCGATAAATCTCCAGCGCCGACACCGAACTGAGAATCGAGGTCCAGTAGTAAAAGTCTTCGAGCTGGCGCGCGGCATCGCGTGAATTCGGCTCGACGTCGGCAAAGCGCACGTCGAGAATCCGTGCCGTGTTGTCGGCGCGTTCGAGGAAGGTGCCGAGCTGCGTGAAGAAGAACGCGTCGTCCTGCAACGCAGTGCCGATCGTCACGCCGCGCGACAGGTGCGAGCGGAACTTCACCCACTCGAATAGCGCACCTGGATTACTCACGGCCTGACCGGACTGGCTCCGTTCGTTGAATTCGAGCCAGGTGTCGTTGATGGTTTCCCACCATTCAGTCGTCAAGGTGCCGCGCACGGCGCGGGCGTTTTCGCGCGCGGCCTGCAAACACGAGTGAATGCTCGACGGATTGTTCGCATCGGCCACCATGAAATCGAGCACATGTTCGCGGGTCGGTTCGTCATAGCGCTGCGCGAACGCGCTTTCGAGTTCGGAAATGCGCAGCACCGAGCGTTGTGCGCGCGCCTCCTGTTCGGGCGTTTGCGGCAACAGCAACGCCTTCAGGTTGATGTCGAGCATGCGGGCGGTGTTCTCCGCGCGCTCCATGTAGCGGGCCATCCAGAAGAGGTGATCGGCGGTTCGGCTTAGCATGACGGCGTTCCGTATCTGATGACGCGAGACCCTGGTAAAAGTAAAAAGGCTCGCGCTGGTTATCCGTGTGCACCGGCGGCGGTTCGACTACTTCGCCGGCACGTTGGGTTGCGAGCGCGGTTGCATGAATTGCTGGACGAACTCCAGCATGAGCAACCGCATTGGCAACCGCGTCAGTCGACCATCCACGTATCTTTGGTCCCGCCTCCCTGCGACGAGTTGACGACGAGGGAGCCCTCCTGCAACGCCACGCGCGTGAGGCCGCCTGCACACATCGTTACGCTCTTGCCGGACAGCACGAAGGGCCGCAAGTCGATATGGCGCGGCGCGATGCCGGATTCGACGAAGGTCGGACACGCCGACAACGCGAGCGTAGGTTGCGCGATATAACCCGCGGGCCGCGCAATCAGGCGCTCACGGAACGATTCGATTTCGGCTTTCGTCGACGCCGGTCCCACCAGCATCCCGTAACCGCCCGCGCCGTGCACTTCCTTCACGACCAGCTCGGGCAGATGCGCGAGCGTATACGCGAGATCGTCAGCCTTGCGGCACTGGAACGTGGGTACGTTGTTGAGAATCGGTTTCTCGCCGAGGTAAAACTCGATCATTTCCGGCACGTACGGGTAGATCGATTTGTCGTCGGCGATGCCGGTGCCCATGGCGTTCGCCAGCGCCACACGTCCGGCTCGATAGGCGGTCAACAGACCCGGCACGCCCAGCGCCGAATCGTTGCGGAAAGCGAGCGGATCGAGAAAATCGTCGTCGACGCGGCGATAGATCACGTCGACGCGCTTCGGTCCCTGCGTGGTGCGCATGAACACATAGTTGTCGTCGACGAACAGATCCTTGCCTTCCACCAGTTCGACACCCATCTGCTGCGCGAGGAAGGTGTGCTCGAAATACGCGGAGTTGTACATGCCCGGCGTGAGCACCACCACGACCGGATCGTCGACGCCTTCGGGCGCCACCGAGCGCAGTGTGTCGAGCAGCAGATCGGGATAATGCGCGACCGGCGCAATGCGGTTCTGCACGAACAGTTCGGGGAAAAGCCGCATCATCATCTTGCGGTTTTCCAACATATAGGACACGCCCGACGGCACCCGAAGGTTGTCTTCGAGCACGTAGAACTCGCCCTCGTCGCCTGCGCGCACCACGTCGACGCCGGCGATATGCGCGTAAACACCGAGCGGCACGTTGACGCCCTGCATTTCAGGCCGGTATTGCGCGTTGGTATAGACCTGTTCGGCCGGCACGATACCGGCACGCACGATGTTGCGATCGTGATAGACGTCGTGGATAAACAGATTGAGCGCCTGCACCCGCTGGCGCAAACCGGCCTCCAGCGTCTGCCATTCGCTGCGCGGAATGATGCGCGGAATCAGATCGAAAGGGATCAGCCGCTCGGTGCCGGACAAATCGCCGTTCACCGCGAAGGTGATACCGACCCGGCGGAACAGCAGGTCGGCTTCCGCACGCTTGCGTGCGATCGCCTCATTGCCCTGCTTCACCAGCCACCGCTCAAAGCGCGCGTAGTGTGGCCGCACGGCATCGTCATGATGACGCATCTCGTCATAGCATCGCATGTCACGCCCCGCTCTTGTTGTCGGATAGAAGGCGAATGCGCTGCGCATTCGGTGTTCGACAATCGTTCAAGCAAGCGCTATGCCATTGAGCTTTTCGCGTACCAGATACAGTGCATGCACGCCAAGAGCGCATCCCGACCGGCATGGCCTCGCTGCCATCGTACTGCGGCGGCTCATGATGCGCTAGTACGGTGCATAAGCGGCACTTTGGCGGGCAGCGGCTAGTTCGCCAAACGACAGCAGGCGCGTATAAAAAAATCCCCGCGGACTCGCATCCACGGGGATTTCGGACAACTCGCACTGCGGGTCGGCTCAAACGTTAACCACGGTTAAAAGCGCACCGTTAAAAACGCACCGTTAAACAACCACGCTCAAAAACCGCGGCAACGCATGAAGCACGATCAGCCTGCTGCTGCGTCTTTCAGCTTCTTCAGCGGACGTGCCTTGATGCGCACGCTAGCCGGCTTGGCCGGGAACCAACGCTCTTCGCCCGAGAACGGGTCTTTGCCGAAGCGCTTCTTCTTCGCCGGCACAGCTTGCACGACGATCTTCAGAAGACCCGACAGCGTGAATTCGCCAGCGCCCTTCTTGTGCACAGCGCCGAGGATCGTGTCTTCGAGCGCGGCCAGCACAGCCTTGGCAGCCTTCGGTTCAACAGCGGCGCGTTCAGCGACGTGTGCAGCCAGCGAGGCCTTCGTGAAGGTGTCCTTGATCGGCGACGGAGCGCTGGACGCCTTCACGGCGACCTTCTTAGCTGCGACGGCTTTCTTCGCAGGGACTTTCTTTGCAGCAACCTTCTTGGTCGGTACCGGGGCAGCAGCCTTCTTGGCCACCTTTTTTGCGGAAGTCGGCATGTTTCTCCTACCTGTAGTGGTCAGTGAATTGCACGAAGCGCACACGGTATGCGCACGCTTCAACGCCGGATTCTACAAGCGCTAATACGATTTGCGCGACTCTTTTGTGTATAACAGCGAAGGTTTGTTGCGCGGCGCAGACTGCGCAACACATTTTGATCCTTGTTTTAGCGGGCAAACGTGCGTCGGCGCGCGTCGGACTGGTCTGCAACACGAACACGTAACGTGCGTTACAGGTCATTTCGATGCCTGAATAGAGGCACTTTCGGCGCCGGGCAATCGTCGACGGATCGCGGTTCGATGCCGAAACCGTGGCTCACCGACGCGTTCGCCACGCCGATTCACGCGGCGGAAAAAACACGCCCCCTGCAGCGAAAGTCTCTGCAGGGGGCGGCTAACGTTGCTCTGCGACAGAAAATCACAGGCGGTTTCAAGGATAGGCTTAAGTAATATTCGAGCGTGCTTTGGCTCGTCAACGGGCGAGGCGCGGCAGAATGTCGGCGAGCCTGGTAAGCGCCGCGTCGATATGTTCGACAGCGATGCTGCCGTAACCCAACATCAAGCCGGGCTGCGGTTTCGCACGCTGATAAAACGGCGCGAGTCCATACAACCCGATCGACGCTTCACGCGCGGCGCTCACTAACGCCTCCTCGGTAAACGGCGCCTTCAGCCACGTCGCCATATGGATGCCGGCGGTCGGCACGATCGGTTCGAACCACGGCGCGAGGTCGCCCTGAAAATGCTTCAGCAGCATCTCGCGGCGCGCCGCATAAGTCTTGTGCATGCGCCGCAGATGCTTGGCGAAGTCGCCGTTTAGCATGAAGGTCGCGAGCGCGGTTTGCGTGAGCGTGCAGCCGTGACAGTCGGCAATCTGGCGGGCCTTGAGAAGCGGACCGTAGAGGGAAGCCGGCGGCACCACGTAGCCGACCCGCAGTTCCGGAAAAATCGTCTTCGAAAACGTGCCCACGTAAGCGACCAGACCAGCGCGGTCGAGACTCTTCAGCGGCTCCATGGGCCGGCCTTCGAAACGGTACTCGCAGTCGTAGTCGTCCTCGATGATCACGGCGCCGCGTTTCTGCGCCCATTCGAGCAACTCGACGCGCCGTTCCAGGCTCATCGGCATGCCGAGCGGGAACTGATGCGAGGGCGTCACGTAGACGAGCCGCGCTTTGTCCGGGAGCTTGCTCACGATCAGGCCTTCGGCGTCCACCGGCACCGGCACCACGCGTGCGCCCGTGGCCGTGAAGCACGCCTGAACCGGAGGATAGCCCGGGTCTTCGAGCGCCGCGATCTCGCCAGGCCGCAATGTGATGCGCGCGATCAGATCGAGCGCGTGCTGCGCGCCTTGCGTGACGATCACGTCGTCCCAGTTGCTCGCGACCGCCCGGTTGAACGCCAGGTAGCGCGAAATCGCGAGGCGCAATTCCTGCTCGCCGGCCACGTCGCGATACGTTCCGGGACCGCGCGCCTGCACACGCAATGCGTGGTTCACGCAGCGGCGCCAGACGTCGAAGGGGAACAGCGATTTATCGGTCGCGCCGCCGACGAAATCCTGCGGCGAGGCCACCGTGGGCCGCGGCAATGGCAAAGTCTCGGGCATCTCCTCCCACAGCGGCTGGGCGCGCGCCGCAGCTTTCGGCTTCGCCTTCGCCCGCTCGCGGCCCGACCCGGCCGCCAGGGCATGCGACGAGCGCTCCGCCGGCAGACGCTCCAGACCATCGGCGACGAAGGTGCCCGAACCGGCGCGGGCGCTCAGATAGCCTTCGGAGAGCAAGCGTTCGAACACGTCGAGCGTCGTCTTGCGCGAGACGCCCAGTTGCGTGGCGAGATCGCGTGTGGAAGGCAAACGCGTGCCGCCGGCGAGGCGTCCTTCGAGTATGCCGGCACGCAACTGCCGGTAGATCTGTCCGGACAGATCGTGACGCCCGTCGACCGCAATATGGATATCCATCCGAGTGGTTACCTTAAATATCCGGGAAATGCTTATTCTGAAACACCAATACCGACCGTAAGCTTACCTCCGTCACCGCCATTGGAGCGGGCGTAAAACGCAAAATGGCGCGCCTCTGTAATACGAGGCGCGCCATTTTTGTTGCACTACCGGGAGCGATTACTCAGCCACTGCCCCATTCAATGCAGCCGTTTGCCGCGCGTTCTCACGCGCTTCATCGCCGCAACGCTGATGCTCACGCGAGAGCTTGCGCATCAACGGCAACAGCAGCACGGCGATCAGCGCGCCCAACGCCGCAAGCCAGCCCAAGCCGTTAAACAGCTTGGTGTACAGCGGCAGCGATTCGAGCGGATCGAGATTGCCCGCCGGCATCTGCGCGAAATTCGCTACCACGCTGCCCAGATACTGCGACACACCGGTCGCCACGAAGTAAGCGCCCATCATGAAGCCGCTCATCCGCGCCGGCACGTAGCGCGCGATCATCGCGAGGCCGAGGCCGCTCACCAGCAGCTCGCCGAGCGAATACAAACCGTAGCCACCCGCCATGAACCACGAAGACACGCGGCCGTTCACCGCGTAGTTGCCACTCGCCGCATAGACGAAGAAGCCGGCCGCCACCACCGCGAAGCCGAATGCGTATTTCACCGCCACCGGCACGTCCTTGCCGCTCTTCGCGAGCTTCGTATAGAGCAGCGCGAGCACCGGGCTCAGCAACATGATCCAGATCGGATTGAGCGCCTGGAACTGCGCGGCGCTCCACGTGAACCACGTCTGGCCGAACAGAATGAAACGCGGATCGACGTTGCGCAACGCGAACAGCGTGAGCGACGTCGACATCTGCACATAGAACACGAAGAACAGGATCACCTGCGCCGTCAGGATCAGCGCCGCAACCAGACCCGAGCGCTCGGAGCGTTCACACTTCATCAGCATGTAGCCGAAGATCGCCAGAATCGCCACACCCGCCGTGTACACGCAGGCCACCGCAATCGCCTTGTGCTGCAGCACGAACATCGTGACCGTGCCGAGCACGATCCCGCCCAGCGCGACCGCGCCGACACGCTTCCAGCGGATCGGTTCGGCGTCCGGCGTGGAGCCGATATGTGCAAGCGTGCGGAACATGATGAAGTAGTTCAGCACCGACAGCAGCATGCCGGCGCAGCAGACCGCGAATGCCGTATGCCAGCCCCAATGGTCCTTGATCCACGGCGTCGCGAGCATCGACGCCGTCGAGCCGATATTGACCGCCATGTAATAGATCGTGAATGCGCTGTCGATGCGCGCGTCGTCGCCTTCATAGATGCGGCGCACAAGGTTCGCGGCGTTCGCCTTGAACAGCCCGTTGCCTACCACGATCACGCCGAGCGACGCATACATGTAGCTCAATTGCTCGTTGGGCAGCGCCAGCATGAAATAACCGGCTGCCAGCACGCCAGCGCCGAAGATCATCGTGCGGCGCGCGCCGAGAATCTTGTCGCCGATCCAGCCCCCAATCGACGGCGAGGCATACACCAGCGCGGTGAACGCGCCCCACGTGAGGGTGGCGTGGCTGTCGGTGAAGTTCAGCTTGTCGATCATGAACAGGACCAGCAGCGCGGCCATCCCGTAGTAGCCAAAGCGCTCCCACATCTCGATCAGAAAGACCGTCGAGAACGAACGGGTCTGCGAGACCGGTGCGCTGTGCGGATTGGACGAATTCATCATGTACCTCTTGTTCTTACGGTTGCAGCGGCGCGTGGACAGGCCACGCGGCGCGAAAAACTGGATCTGGGAAACGGTCGGCGGAGCCCGCGCGACGCGGCACACGCATTTTCATAGGCACGTGCGCAGTCAGCGGCGCGCTCATCTGCAAACCAAGCGGCAAAATGAGGCGTCTGTACCAGCAGAACCAGCAGAAAAACCAGGGAATGGGATGGAGGCCCGCCACGCGGGACGTCCCGAAGGAACTGCCCTTGGGGGACGCTGCGCCACATCGGTCTCGGGTTCCGGCAAGCGGAACGGGCTCAATGATAAAGCATTGCGGGGAACGGCTATCCGGCGGGCGGCAGATGGCGGCCGCGCCGGGCGGCGGGCACACAGCCCGCGGCGGGAAAAATCGGCAGTGATAGTCATGTCCTCATGCCGGCCAGCGTTCTGATGGAACGTGCCGGACAATGCTCCGCCGCGCAGGATTGCTGCGCGCGGAATAAAAAACAGCGGCCGGCGCCGCGTCTGATACAAACACGTGCGCCCCTCCGCCAAGCGGGCCTGATTCTGCAAACAGAAACACGGTTCGTCACTCAGGGAATTCACTGATGCCACGCCAATTACCTGTTCTTACATGCCATATTCCATGGTTCCGCAGTAGCGGCGTGACTGAAAATAGTCTTTGATGTCATGCCTTTAACGCCTCCTGATACTCAATCTGCATCAATGCCGACTCCCTTTGCATACAGCAGTCTTTACCGCATCCGCTTTCAGTTTCTCGTCGATTACCGGTCAAAACGGCTGGCGCGGATTTCGGTTCTGGCAACATAGAGCGTTGTCTCGAAATTGCGGCCCCTTGCACGACCGGGCGCTGAACGGCCCGCCACCCCGGCCTGGACCGCAATCAAACCATATTTACTTATATCAAACAAATTTTGACGGGCTAATTTCCTCCTGCTATGGTCACGACAATTCAAAAGAAGAATCCGGCACTCGAACTCGGCAGTAAGATCCGCGCGCTGCGGCAACGGCTCAAGCGCACGCTGGATGACACGGCAACAGCAGCGGGTATTTCCAAACCGTTTTTGTCGCAAGTCGAACGGGGTCTGGCGTCACCGTCCATCACTTCGCTGGCCGGGATTGCTCACGCACTCGGGGTGACGGTGCAGTATTTCGTCGACACGCCAAGTGAAGAACGCTCGGTGTGCCGCGGCGATCAGTTGAAGTTTTTCGGTTTTGCGGACTCAGCCAATCTGTTTGCACGGCTGACCAATCTGACGGGCGGCCGTCAGCTCGAAGCGATCCTCGTGAGGATGCCGCCCGGGCAGAAACGCTCCGAAGTCACCACGCATGCCGGGGAAGAGTTTGTTTATGTGATCGACGGCGAAGTGTCGTTGACGCTGGAAGGCAAGACGTTCGTGTTGCACGCGGGAGACAGCGCGCATTACGAATCGACGGTGCCGCACAGCTGGGTGAATACCGCACGCAAAGAGTCGGTAGTCGTCTGGGTGGGCACACCAAGACTGTTCTAAGAGGCAGGCACCTTTTCCGGTTGATCCGGCCAGGGTTTGCCTGCATTACGAAATGTAAGGAATCCTGCATGTCGCGCAATCAACACGGGCAACAAGGGCCGCCCCGGCCCGAGCACCGCAGATAACCGGGCGCCCCGGCGCCAGCGCGTTCTTCTCTCGACCTTTCCTGCGACCTCAACCGATGAAAACCCCGTTTGCCTACGCGACGGCGCTGACTGCGCTCGTCCTTACGTTTCAGCCCTCCGCCTTCGCCGTCAACGTACCCGCAGGTGTCACCCTCGCCGCCAGCCAGGAAATGACCCGCCAGGTGCCGTCCGAAACCGAATCGCTCGACCCCGCGCATATCGAATCCTGGACCGGCGACACGATCGCGCTCGACATGTTCGAAGGGCTGACGCGCATCGACGCGGCCGGCGCGATCGTGCCAGGCGTCGCGCAATCGTGGACGCGCACCGGGCCGACTACGTGGGTTTTCAAGCTGCGCCACGATGCGCGCTGGAGCAATGGCCAGCCGGTCACGGCGGCCGACTTCATCTATGCATGGCAACGCGTGCTCGATCCGAAGACCGGTTCGAAATACACGGTGCTGGTCGAGTTCGTGAAAAACGCCAAGGCGATCCTCGCCGGCAAGGCGCCGCTGACGAGTCTCGCCGCGCGCGCCGTCGATCCGTATACGCTCGAAGTCACCACCGAAGTGCCCGCCGCCTTCTTCCCGCAACTGACCGCCATGCCGGCCATGGCCCCGGTCAATCGCGAGACCGTGACCAAATTCGGCGGCGACTGGACCCGCCCGGGCAACTTCGTCGGTAACGGCCCGTATGTGCTGACCGACTGGCAGCCGAGCAACCGGCTGGTGGCGTCCAAGAGCAGCACCTACTGGAATGCCAGCAAGGTCATGATCACGAAAGTGACCTATCTGCCGATCGAAAACGACGAAACGGCGATGCGCATGTACCAGGCCGGCCAGTTCGACTACACGTATTCGATTCCGTCGGGCATCTATGCGCAGGTGAGCAAGCAGTTCGGCTCCGAACTGAAAACCGGCCTGCAGATCGCCACTTACTACTACAGCCTGAACAACGAAGACCCGGCATTCAAGGACAAGCGCGTGCGCCAGGCGCTCGCGATGGTGCTGGATCGCGACCTGCTGACCAAGCGTCTGACGGCCGACGGCGAGGTGCCGATGTACGGCCTGATCGCCAAGGGCACGGAAGGCGCGAACGTCTTCACGCCTGACTGGGCAAGCTGGCCGATGGCCAGGCGCGTCGATTACGCGCGCAACCTGCTGAAGGCCGCAGGCTATTCGGACGCGAAGCCGCTGACGTTCACCCTCACCTACAACACCAACGACCTGCACAAGAAAGTCGCGCTGTTTGCCACGTCGGAATGGCGCACCAAGCTCGGCGTGACCGCCAGGCTCGAAAACGTCGAATACAAGGTCCTGCTCAAGCAACGCCACGACGGCAAGGTGCAGGCCTCGCGCGACGGCTGGTTTGTCGATTACAACGACGCCAACTCGTTTTTCGATCTGATACGCTGCAACAGCGTGCAGAACGATCAGCGCTACTGCAACCCGCAAGTCGACAGACTGGTCGATGAAGGCAACCAGCAGCTCGACGACGCGAAGCGCACCGCCCTGCTCACGCAGGCGCATGATCTGGCCATGAACGACTACCCGCTGGTATCGCTCTTCCAGTACTCGGCGGACCGGCTCGTCAAGTCGTATGTCGGCGGCTACACGTCGACCAATTACGTCGACCAGCGCGCCACGCAAGACATGTATCTGATCAAGCACTAAGCGCGGGAGCACCGTCATGCTGGCTTACACGCTGCGCCGCACGCTCTGGGCGATCCCGACGATTCTCGCCGTGATCACCGCGTGCTATCTGCTGCTGCACCTCACCCCCGGCGGGCCGTTCGACACGGAGAAACACCTGTCGGCGGCCGTGCTCGCGAACCTCAACGCCAAGTATCACCTCGACGAACCGCTGTGGCTGCAGTACCTCCACTACCTCGGCTCGCTGCTGCACGGCGACCTCGGCCCGTCGTTCCGCTACGCCGACTGGAGCGTCAACGATCTGGTGTGGAAGGCGTTGCCGGTGAGTCTCGGCGTCGGCGGCGTGTCGGTACCGATCGCACTGGTGATCGGCGTCGCGCTCGGCACGCTGGCCGCGGTGCGGCGTGACCGCTTCGTCGATCACTTCGTGATGGTGCTCGGCAATATCGGCAACGTGGTGCCGCCGTTCGTGCTCGGACCGGTGCTGGTGTGGATCTTCGCGATCCTGCTGAAGACTTCCGAAGGCCACGGCTGGCTGCCGGCCGGCGGCTGGGGCGAAGGCGAGTGGCGCTATCGCGTGCTGCCGATCGTGCTGCTCGTCATCATCAACGTCGCCGGGATCGCGCGCGTGATGCGCGGCAGCATGATCGAAGTGCTGTCGGGCAACTTCATCCGCACGGCGCGCGCCAAAGGTCTGCCGGGCCGCACGATCGTGTTGCGCCATGCGATGAAGCCCGCGCTGATGCCGGTCGTGTCGCTGCTCGGCTCGATCTGCATCTCGTCGATCACCGCGGCCGTGGTCACCGAATCGGTGTTCGCGCTGCCGGGTCTCGGCCAGCTGGTCGTCAACGGCGCGATCAACCGCGACTACACCCTCGTGCTCGGCCTCGTCGTGCTAACGACCGCCGTCGCCGTGCTGTTCAATCTGCTGGTCGACCTAGCGTATGCATGGCTCGATCCGCGCATCCGGTACTGATCCATGGCCCGCTCATTTCAAACGACTGCCGCGGCGCTCGATCCGCTCGCGGCCATTGCCAACGCGCCGCGTTCGCGCGGCCCGCTCGCCACCGCTGCCGCCCGCTTCGTGCGCAACCGCGCGGCGTTCGCCGGCTTTGTCGTCTTGCTGCTGATCGTGATTGCCTGCGTGGCCGGTCCGTGGTTCCTGCCGAACAATCCGATCGATAGCGACTGGAGCGCGATCAGCCTCGCGCCCACGCTGCAAAACATGCACTGGTTCGGCACCGACGAACTCGGCCGCGACCTGCTCGCGCGCACGCTGCAAGGCGGGCGCGTGTCGCTCGAAGTCGGCCTGCTCGGCACGCTGGTGTCGGGGCTGATCGGCGTGGCGTATGGCGCTACCGCCGGCTATCTGGGTGGCCGCGTCGACGCGGTGATGATGCGTATCGTCGACATGATGTACGCGATCCCCTACATGCTGATCGCCATCCTGATGATGACGCTGTTCGGCCGCGCGTTCTATCTGGTCGTGCTCACCATCAGCGCGTTCTCGTGGCTCGACATGGCGCGCGTGGTGCGCGGTCAGACGTTGTCGCTGCGCTCGCGCGAATTCATCGACGCCGCCCGTGCGATCGGCGTGAGTTCGCGTTCGATCATCGCGCGCCACATCGTGCCGAATCTGTTCGGCGTGGTGGTGGTGTACGCGAGCGTGACGGTGCCGAATATCGTGCTGACCGAATCGGTGCTGTCGTTCCTCGGCCTCGGGGTGCAGGAACCCATGACGAGCTGGGGCGTGCTGATCCAGGACGGCGCGCAGAAACTCGATTCGATGCCCTGGCTGCTGTTGTGCCCGGCCGTGATGCTGTGCATCGCACTGTATTCCGTGAATTTCGTCGGCGATGGTCTGCGCGACGCGTTCGACCCGAAGGACCGCTGACATGCCGCTACTCGAAGTCAAAGACCTGAGCGTGCGCTTCACGCGCCGCGAGGGCGCACCCGTCGACGCGGTGCAGCGCGTATCGTTTTCGCTCGAAGCGGGCCGCACGCTTGGCATTGTCGGTGAATCGGGCTCGGGCAAAAGCCAGACGGTGATGGCGCTGCTCGGCCTGCTGGCCGGCAACGGCAAGGTGTCGGGCGCCGCGACCTATCGCGGCGAGAACCTGCTGACGATGAACGAAGCCGCATTGAACAGGATTCGCGGCGACCGCATCGGCATGATCTTTCAGGACCCGATGACCTCGCTCAATCCGTTCCTGACGATCGAACGGCAGATGACCGAGACGCTGCAACTGCATCGCAAGATGTCGCGCCGCGAAGCGCGCCGCCGCGCCATCGAAACGCTCGAAACGGTGCGTATTCCCGATGCCGCGCGGCGCATCAACATGTATCCGCACGAGTTCTCCGGCGGCATGCGGCAACGCGTGATGATCGCGATGGCCCTGCTCTCCGAGCCGGAAATCCTGATTGCCGACGAGCCGACCACGGCGCTCGACGTGACCGTGCAGGCGCAGATCATCGAATTGCTGCGCGAACTGAACCGCGAACGTGGCACCGCGATCATTCTGATCACCCATGACATGGGCGTCGTGGCCGGTTTGTGCGACGACGTGATGGTGATGTACGCGGGCCAAACCGTCGAGCAGGCGAACGCCGCCACGCTGTTCGCCGCACCGACCCATCCGTACACGATCGGTCTGCTGAACGCGCTGCCGCGCCTCGCCGACGACGATGACCGTCCGCTGCAAACCATTCCCGGCAACCCGCCGTTGCCCGGCGAAATCGGCGAGGGCTGCGCATTCGCACCGCGCTGCACGCACTGCTCCGACCGCTGCCGCGAGTCGCGGCCTGCGCTCATCGCGTCGCCTACGGCTGCTGATGCGTTGCGCGCATGCCACCGGCCGGTGCAGGAAATCATGGAGGTACAACACGTATGAACGCCACTTCCATTGCAAGCCACGGCCAAGACCAGGGTCCGGCAACGCTGTTGTCGGTCGACAATCTCAAGGTGCAATTCGGCGTGCCGCGTGGCGGCTTTCCGTGGTCCGGCAAAGCGACGCTGCGCGCGGTGGACGGCGTGTCGTTCAGCGTGCGGCGCGGCGAAACCGTGGGCCTCGTCGGCGAATCGGGCTGCGGCAAGTCCACGCTGGCGCGCGCGATCATCGGGCTCGCGCCAGTGGCGAGCGGCAGTGTGCGCTGGCTCGACAAGGAAACCGTGCTGCCGGGCGCGCACCGCGATACTTCGCGCCTGCGCCGCGACGTGCAGATGATTTTCCAGGACCCGCTCGCCTCGCTCGATCCGCGCATGACGATCGAACAGATCGTCGCCGAACCGTTGCGCACGCATGGCCAGGACATTGCCCGCACGGACGTGCAACGGCGCGTTCTGACCATGCTCGAACGCGTCGGCCTCAACGCGCAGCATCTGCGCCGTTATCCGCATGAGTTTTCCGGTGGCCAGTGTCAGCGAGTCGGGATTGCGCGCGCGTTGATCGGCGAACCGCAACTGGTGATCTGCGACGAGCCGGTGTCGGCGCTCGACGTCTCGATCCAGGCGCAAATCGTCAACCTGTTGCGCGATCTGCAGCGCGAGTTGTCGCTGTCGCTGCTGTTCGTCGCGCACGATCTCGCGGTCGTCAAGGCGATCAGCCACCGCGTGCTGGTGATGTATCTGGGACGCGTGATGGAGTTCGGCGACAAGCGTGACGTATACGGCACGCCGCGTCATCCGTACACGCGCGCGTTACTGTCGGCCGTGCCGGTGCCCGATCCGGTGGTTGAACGCGCCCGCCGCCATCTGCTGTTGCGTGGGGAGATTGCCTCGCCGCTCAGCCCACCCTCCGGTTGCGCGTTTCGGACGCGCTGCCCGGATGCGATCGAGGCTTGCGCCAGCGAGATTCCGCAGGCTGTCACGCATGATGCGAGCGCGACACGCGTCGCATGCATTCGCGTGGGGGACGCTCCGTAGGACGATCCCCTTGAGGGATCGCATCGCTAAAGAAACCAGTCTGAAAACTTAAAACCGTATTCCCCGGCGCGGCGGGCCGTCGCGCCGTTGGATCCGTTCGTCCTGCCATCAGCAGGATGAGCGAGAAGCGTGGACTGGCTAACCGCCAGCCAAAGATTCACCAAAATAACAGAGACGTACACCATGAAAGATAGCCGAACAAAAAAGCGGTCAAAAAAAACTAATGCAGCCACCTTCTTTTACTGCGCATTCACGCTGCCCGCGCTGACCATCGGCGCGAGTGCCTACGCCGATGACGCCGTATTGGAGCCCACCTCCGATACGACGAAAACTCAAACACTCGCGCAAACGTTTTCGTCTCCCACGCAACGCTCGCAAGCAACGCCCGCTTCGCAAACTTCGCAAACTTCGCAAGCCAACACGTCCGGCAAGCGCAGAGCCGAACAGGGCGGCCAGGTGCGCAACGATCAACCCGACACGACTAACGCCGTCGTCAACGCGGAAGCCAATCAGACGGTCACGCCACCCACGCCGCCGTCGAGCCAGGCAGCGAGCAAAGGCTTTATCGCCGATAGCCATCTGAACCTGCAGTTCCGCAACTATTCCGACTACTTCCAGGCGCCCAGCTCGATCTATCGCCACGCGTGGATTCAGGGCGCGCAGGCCAACTATGAATCAGGCTTCACACAGGGCCTGGTGGGCTTCGGCGTCGACGCGTCACTGTTCGCCGCACTCAAACTCGACGGCGGCAACGGCGCCGGCAACATGGTGCACGTGGGCAAGGACGGCGGCGGTTCGCAGCAGCTCGCGTGGGCTTACCCCGGCATGTACGACATCAAGGGACGCATTTCGGAAACGGTCGTCAAGTACGGTCTGCAGACCGTCACCAACCCGTTCCTCGAACCGCATGACAACCGCGCATTGCCACCGACTTTCCTCGGTGCCTCGATGGTCAGCAACGATCTGGTTCACACGGCGCTCGAGGCCGGCAGTTTCACCAAAGTCGATGCACGCGGCCACACGAACCTGACTAACCTGACCACCTCGTACGGTGGCACGCGCATCGACCGCCTGACTTACGTGGGCGGTACGTGGCACTACGCGAAGAATGGCGAAATGGCGCTGTACGTCGACCAGGCGGACGACGTCTGGCGTCAGTACTACGGCTCGGTCGCGCAGTCGTTCGGTGACCCGACCACGATCAAATGGAGCGGTCTCGCGAATATCTACTCGACGCACGATACCGGCGCATCACGCCAGGGGCATATCAACAGCAACGCGTACAGCCTGTCGGTTTCCGCACAGCACG
Organism: Burkholderia sp. OK233; assembly: GCF_900230185.1. Taxonomy (GTDB): domain Bacteria; phylum Pseudomonadota; class Gammaproteobacteria; order Burkholderiales; family Burkholderiaceae; genus Paraburkholderia. The sequence goes on along the minus strand of NZ_OCSR01000002.1, from coordinate 2,842,706 downwards.
GCCCGCATGCGCTGCTGCTCGGTTATCAGCAGGTGCTCGGCGACCAGTTCTTCGACTACGTCAACGAGACCAACGGCATCTACCTGACCAACTCGATGGACGTCGACTACAACGCGCCGCATGAGCAGTCGCTGCAATTGCGCTACACGTTCGACGGCAAATACGCCGGCGTGCCTGGGCTCAAGGCGATGTTCTGGGGCGAGTATGGCTGGGGCGCGGACGCGTCGGCGGGCGCCGCCGATAATGCTTCGGCGTCGGCGCCGCTGCACAACCTGTACTGGAAGAACGGCGAACCGGTGCACGGGCACCATCACGAGTTCGGCTTCATTCCGAGCTATACGCTGCAGAGCGGCCGCTTCAAGGACACGAAAGTCACGTTCATCGCGATGTGGCACAACGCGTCGCGCTATTACTCCGATGGCAACAATATGGAGTATCGGCTGGTGGTGAATGTGCCGGTGAAGGTGTTTTGAGCGGGGTGGTTTACAGGCCCTGTGCTTAAGCGCATAGAAACCGTTTTCCTTTGCGTGCAGGTGTGACGGCGGCGCGAACCGACAGGATAAGTTCGGACCCGCGCCGCCTGTTTTTCCAGGCGGCAATCTTTCGCCCTGAGCAAGCCGGCGAATATCCCAAAAACATGGACGTCCAGCAATCTGCTAGGTTTACGCCGTCACACGCGACAGGACCAGGCAATGGGCTGCACTGAACTGAAAACGGATTCGCTGCAACGGTGGATGATGTATAGCAAGGATGCCTACGCAAGTGGGCGTATCTTTCTCACTACCTTGCAAAAACAGGCGGTCGAAGAAGGCAAAAAGTTCTCACAACGCGCACATGCCGATATATGGGCCCTCGATACCGCACTCGTCCAGCGCGTGCGCGCGTTCCTCGGAACGAACTTCCATTGGCACCTGCGGTTGGCAGAGACCGGCGGTGATGTTGAAGTTATACAGACCTTGCAGTCCATGATCCGCGGCGAAAGTGTCGTCCTCGTTGCTGAGCAATCACGGACAGGCGGCGCGCGGATCGATCCAGCGCCTAAACCCAAAGGTTTTGCCAGCTTCCGCGAAGAGCTGATGACGAAGTTGGGTATGTCGTACGACGCTGCAACGGCCTACATGGATCGATACGACGACATGGTGGACAAGGCTAACGCAGTTGCGGCCCGCTATGCGAACGGGGCCGCTGCATCAATGGCCGACGCCGCGAGCGATTTAACGGAAACCGCTACGCCGCCAGGCGATGCGCAACCTTTCGAATACACGCCGGGCACGCTCGGTGGCGATACAGAGGAAGTCGCCGCACGCGGGGTCCGCATGACAGGTAATGAACCGGGCGGATACCGCATCAACCCGAATGGCCTCGATGTAGACTACTTCGATTCGAGCGGCAACCTTTGCGCCCAATACCACGAGAGCCACGGGAAAGCGCACGGTCATAATTTCGATGCCGGAGTGAGAGATGACATTCACCTTCCAATGTCACCGATCAACTGCAGGTAGAGCGTATCGCGAGGGGAAACAATGAGCATCGAAAATAAGACGTGGGGCTGGGAACTGGCGAGGAACAGCGGCTTGCTCCTTAGGGTTTTTGGAGAGTACCCATCCTTTCACGACTCAGCCGTGATGACGTTCTCTTTGCAAAGAAAGCGACGTTCATTCGATGGCATGGACTCGAAGCCGCTGCCGGCTGGCCGTGCGCGCTATTTAGTCGATCTCCAACTTGAGGTGCTGCACAATCGCTACGCGGCTCCTCGCACTGATGGAGGTCCCGACTATCTGGTCGTGTTAGATATCCTGGACATCCGAGGTTCGGAGATCGATGTAAACGCCATGCTCGAAGAAGCCTCGATTATGGAGGTTTCTTTATCCGATACGCCCAATGATTTGATCCGATTCGACCTTGAACCCAATATCGGACTCGATATCCGCTTAACTTGCAAAGAGGTCGTCGTCAGTGCAATCCGACCATACAGTCGCAGCGAGTTTTAGGCCTCACAGTTGGTGCACCGGCGACGTAGAGGGACGTTTGATGTTCGACAACAAGTCCGCTCGCCCCATGTCAGATTTCGGCTCAACGTGACACCCTCTTCGTCTCCGCTCACCCCGCGATCCGCTCCGTAGTCATAGCACGCGACAAACCATGCATCGGCCGGCGCAGCGCGACGTCGAAGGGGTTGGTTTGCGGGCCGATCGCATCCGCCTGACGGCGCAGCAACTCGACCACCATCGGCAGACGATCGTCGCCGAGACGCGCCGCCAGCGTGCCCACGCTCAGCGCCGCCACCGCCACACCAGTGCGGTCCAGAATCGGCACCGCCACGCCCGCCATGCCGTCGAGTACCCCGCTATTGCGGCCCGCGTAACCGAGTTGGCGCACACGTTCGATCTCGGTGCGCAAATACACTTCGTCGAGCACGCCATAGCCGCGAATGCGCGGCACATTAAAGCGGATGATCTCTTCACGCTCCGCTTCCGGCAGGAACGCGAGAATCGCCAGGCTTCCCTGGCCGACACCCAGTGCAACGCGCCCGCCAATATCGCCGGTGAATGAGCGAATCGGAAACGGCCCTTCGCAGATGTCGAGACACACCGCGTCGAAGCTGCTTTTGACCAGCAGAAAAATCGTGTCGCCGAGGCTCGCGCACAGCCGCAGCAACGCGGGACGGCACAGTGTGCGCATGCCGCTCGGATTGCCGGCCTGCGCGGCAAGCGCGAAGAAATCGACACTCAGCCGATACAGCTTCGAATTTTCGTCCTGTTCGACGATGCCCTCCGCGATCAACGCATGAAGAATGCGGTGCACCGTGCCTTGCGTGAGACCCACCGCTTTCGCGAGACGCGTGACGCGGCCTCCGTCGGGTTGCGCTTCGGATAGCGCACGGATCACCGCGAAAGCGCGCTCCAGCATTCCAGGGCCGGGCGGACTGCCCGTTTCGGCCAGCGCGGCATCGGCATCTCGTTTGGTGGCAGCATTCATCTCTGGTGCTCCGAATTATTTCAATGATCGGAATACTATAGAGGGAATTATCCGTGAATGGAATATTCCAGGCACGCCCGTTCCATTTGTATTTCATTCTGATTCATAGGGATTTTCCGGACGTCATGGAACGGAAGACTTGATGCCGGTCTTGCCGGATATATTCCGTTCATCGGAATTTTTTCTAAACTTATACCGGTAAACGGAATTTGAAATTGACGCCGTGCAATTTGGCTGGATAGAGTCGGCTCCATCGAGGCAGTAGCCGATTGAACCGGTGTCGATCCATCCAAAGGCCAGATCATGTCGTTCCTCACACTCACGGACGTAGCGAAATCGTTCGGCGATCTGCAGGCAGTCGCCGACGTGAACCTGTCGGTTGAAAAAGGCGAGTTCGTTTCGCTGCTTGGACCGTCTGGCTGCGGCAAGACCACTACGTTGCAGATGATCGCGGGCTTCGTCGAAACGACGCGCGGCCGCATCACGCTCGACGGCCGCGACATCACGCACATGAAGCCGAACAAACGCGGCCTCGGCATCGTGTTCCAGAGCTACGCGCTGTTTCCGCATATGAGCGTCGCGGACAACGTCGGTTTCGGCCTGGAGATGCGCAACATCGACAAGGCCGAACGCAAGGAGCGCGTGCGCGAAGCGCTGGCACTGGTGCGGCTCGATACGCTCGCGCACCGCTTTCCGCGCGAGTTGTCCGGCGGTCAGCGGCAGCGTGTGGCGCTTGCCCGCGCGATCGTGATCGCGCCGCCTGTGTTGCTGCTCGACGAACCGATGTCGAACCTCGATGCCAAGCTGCGCGAAGACATGCAGTTCGAACTGCGCGCCATTCAACGCAAGATCGGCACGACCACCATCATGGTCACGCACGACCAGTCGGAAGCGCTGTCGATCAGCGACCGCGTGGTGGTGATGGAAGCCAGCCGCATTACACAGATCGACACACCGTACGAAGCGTACGAACGGCCTGAAAACAGATTCGTCTCGCAGTTCATCGGCAAGGCGAACATGCTTGCAGGCACCGTGGTGGCGCGCGACGGCGACGCGATCCGCATCGACCTTGGACACGACCTCGCCGAGACAGGCCACACCGCGCAACTGCCGATGCGTGAACGCGTGATCGGCGTCGGCGACGCGGTCACGTTGTGCATTCGTCCGGAAAAGCTGCGCCTGTGCGCGCCGAACGCGGGGCGTCTGGCTGCCACCGTGACGAGCCGCTTCTTCCTCGGCAGCCAATGGTTGTACCGCGTGGACAGCCGGCTCGGCGAAGTGCTGGTGTGCTGCCAGAACGAAGGCACCGAGCCGCTGCCGGAGGGTACTGCGGTCGGCGTCGACTGGAACAGCGAGGCGATCCGCTTCATCCAACGGGATGCGCATCATGGCTAGTACGCTGCCCGCTTCGAACAACGACAGCGTGAAGACCGGCAATGCCCGCCGCGCGCCGTGGCAGGCGTTCCTGCCGCTGTGGCTGATGTGCGCGCCGGCTTTCCTGCTGTTTGCGACACTCGTGCTGGTGCCGCTCGCGATGACGCTGGTGCTGACCTTCTACCGCTTCGATCCGTCGAGCGGCCCGCTCGCCGCATTCCAGTTCGGCAATTACGCGGAAGTACTGACATCGTCGTATTTCCATACGATTTTCCTGCGCACCTTCGGCATCGCCTTTCTGACCACCCTGTTGTGCATCGTGATCGGCACGCCCGAAGCCTACGTGCTGTCGCGCATGCGCGATCCGTATCGCTCGATGTTCCTGCTGATGATTCTCGCGCCGCTGCTGGTTTCGGTCGTAGTGCGCGCGTTCGGCTGGAGCATGCTGCTCAACAGCAACGGCCTCGTGAATCAGGCGTTCGGTCTTATCGGGCTGGGACCGTACAAGCTCGAATACACAACTTTCGCGATCGTCATCGCACTGGTGCACGTGATGCTGCCGTTCATGGTGATTCCGGTGTGGACCGCGTTGCAGAAGCTAGACCCGCAAACGGAAAACGCCGCGCTCTCGCTGATGGCTTCGCCCGCCACGACCTTGCGCCGCATCGTGTTGCCGCAACTTACGCCTGGCATTCTGTCGGGCAGCCTGATGGTGTTCGGCCTGTCGGCGAGCGCCTTTGCGATTCCCGGCCTGCTCGGCGGACGGCGCCTGAAAGTCGCCGCCACCGCCGTCTATGACGAATTCCTCGGCTCGCTGAACTGGCCGCTCGGCGCGACCATCGCGCTCCTGCTGCTGGTCGCGAATCTGATCGTGATGCTCACTTACTACCGGGTTCTGGAACGCAAGTACACCAGAAGCCTCGGTTGAACCTCCCGAGATCATCATGCGAAAAAACGGCCCCATTGCGCTGATTTTCCACACGCTCGTGATTGCGTTCGTGCTCGCGCCGCTCGTGATCGTGGTGCTGGTCGCCTTCACGCCCGACGAAACGCTCACGCTGCCCACGCACGGCGTATCGCTGCGCTGGTTCCGCGCGATCCTCAACTACCCGGACTTCATCTCGGCATTCTTCAATAGCCTGAAGCTGGCGTTTGCCTCGGCGACGTTGTCGTTGATCGTCGCGTTACCTGCCGCACTGGCGATTGGCCGTGCCCGCTTTCCGGGCCGCGGCTTCCTCAACGGCTTACTGCTGTCACCGTTGGTGATTCCCGGCCTCGTGCTCGGCATCGCGCTGCTGCGCTTCTTCGCGCTGATCGGCGCGACCGGCTCGTTCGCCTGGCTCGTGCTCGCGCACATGATCATCATCACGCCATTCGTGATGCGGCTCGTGCTGGCCTCGGTCAGCGGTCTCGACCGCAGCGTCGAACATGCCGCGCACTCGCTCGGCGCTGACGCATGGACCACGTTTCGCCGCATCACCTTCCCGATGATTCTGCCGGGCATTACCGGCGGCTGGTTGCTCGCGTTCATCAACAGTTTCGACGAACTGACGATGTCGATCTTCGTCACCTCGCCGCAAACCGTCACGCTGCCGGTGCGCATGTACATGTACGCTACTGAATCGATCGACCCGATGATGGCGTCCGTCTCCGCGCTGGTGATCTTCATCACGGCCGGCGCGATGCTGCTGCTCGACCGCGTGTATGGGCTCAACCGGATTCTGATCGGCCAGCACTGATGTCTTCTACTGCTCTCTCTCACATGCCGTCGAATTTGCCGTCCTCCGAATCCGCCGCGCCGAAACGCGATGCGCAATTCGTTCGCGTTGCGGAGACGCAGCGTGACCCGCTTAGCTTTTTTATCGACGGTCATGAAGTCACCGCGTTGCAAGGCGATACGCTGCTCACCGCCGTGCTGATGCAACAACGTCGCGTGCGCGAAAGCGAATTCAGCGGCGCGCCACGCGCCGGCTTCTGCCTGATCGGCGCTTGCCAGGATTGCTGGATGCGTACCGAAGAGGGTCTGCGTTTGCGCGCGTGCTCGACACTGGTGACGCAAGGCATGCGGGTGGTCACGCGGTTCGCTGAAGTTGCTTCCGTCGTTGTCCCTGCTGCCACTGCGTCGACTGTCGCTGCCCCTCCCGCCTCTGCTTCGGCTGCTGCTAGCTCTGCCGCGACGGCAATTGGGGACACGCAATGAGCAACGAACACCGCGTGGTTATCGTCGGCGCAGGACCGGCTGGCGTGCGCGCCGCCGAAACGCTGGTGGCGGCCGGCATCAAGCCCATCGTGCTGGATGAAAACGCCCGCTGGGGCGGACAGATCTATCGTCAACCGCCCGCGAACGGTGCATTCCAGCGCTCGAAGAAAACGCTCTACGGCTTTGAAGCGCACAAAGCCGAGGCGTTACATACGACGATGGCCGCGCTGCTTCCGCATCTCGACTATCGCCCCGACACACTTGCCTGGGCTTGTGCGCAGGGCCGGCTCGATACGCTGTACGCAGGACGGGAAATCAGCGTGCCGTTTTCGCATCTGATCATCGCGAGCGGCGCCGCCGATCGCGTGCTGCCGGTGCCGGGCTGGACCCTACCCGGCGTCTACACGCTGGGCGCGGCGCAGGTCGCCTTGAAGGCGCAAGGCTGTGCGATCGGCCAGCGCGTGGCGCTCGCTGGTACCGGGCCGTTGCTCTATCTCGTGGCCTATCAGTACGTGAAAGCCGGCGCACAGGTGGTGGCCGTGCTCGACACGAGTCCGCTATCGCAGCAGATTGCCGCGGCGCCGAAACTCGCGCGGCAACCTGCTACGTTCGCCAAAGGGCTTTACTACGTCGGCTGGCTAAAGATGCACGGCGTGCGGATCGAACGCGATGTGAACCTGATCGGCATTCACGGTAAGCACGGCGTGAGTGCCACGGAATGGCGTTCCTCAACCGGCCACTCGAAGAAGAGCGAAATCATCCCTTGCGACGCTGTCGGCATCAGTTTCGGCCTGAAGCCCGAAACTCAACTCGCCGATCTCGCCGGGTGCCGCTTCCGTTTCGATGTCCACAACCGTTGCTGGCTACCCGAGCTCGACTCCGCCGGCCGCAGCTCCGTGCGCGGCATCTATCTGGCGGGTGACGGTGCGGGCATCGCGGGCGCCGACGCTGCCGAACTCGCCGGCCGCCGCACGGCATTGGCGTTACTCGACGACCTCGGCATCGCGCATCCGCGTGGCCTCGGCATGCGCGACGCAGCTTCACTCGAGCGCAGCCTGCAACGTATCGCGGTATTTCGCCAGGGTATCGAAGCGGCATTCGCACCACCCGCAAAATGCGCGACGCAATGGCCCGACGACATGACCGTGTGCCGCTGCGAAGAAATCGATGCAGGCACCTTGCGGCGCTGCATCCGCGGTGGCGAAGCGAACGAGATCAATCGCCTGAAAGCCCTCACGCGAGTCGGCATGGGTCGTTGCCAGGGACGCATGTGCGGCGAAGCGGCATTGACGCTACTGGCGGAAGAAACCGGTCAACCCCTCGAAGCCGTAGGCCGTTTGCGTAGCCAGCCGCCTGTCAAACCAATTCCGCTATCGCCGGCGATGTATGCCGATGACGTCGCCGAGATTCCCGAGGAGGCGCGCGATGAGTGACACCTTGCACTACGACGTCGCGATTGCGGGCGGCGGCCTGGTCGGCTCATCGGCAGCGTTGGCGCTCGCGCGGCGCGGCTTGCGCGTGGGCCTGTTCGAGCGGCGCTATTGCGGCGCACAGGCAAGCGGCGTGAACTACGGCGGTGTGCGCGTCCAGGGACGGCCAGCCGAGCAGATGCCGCTCGCCATGCGTGCACGGCGCATCTGGGATCGCTTGCCGGAGCTGATCGGCATCGACGGCGAATTCACCGTGTCGGGACATTTGCGGCTCGCGCGCAGCGAAGCCGATCTTGCCGCGCTCGAAGCATGGGCGGGCATGGCGCGCGGCCATGGACTGCAAGCGCAGGTAATCAGCGGCGCCACGTTCCGGCAACGTTATCCATGGCTGGGCGCTGCGGCAATCGGCGGCTCGCTGTGTGCGAGCGATGGCCACGCGAATCCGCGTCTCGTCTCACCCGCGTTCGCACGTGCCGCGCGCGCCGCTGGCGCGGATGTACGCGAGCAAACCGAACTGACCGACATCCATCACGACGGCACACGCTTCCAGTTACGCGCGGGCAATACGTGCATCAGCGCCGACTGGCTGATCAATTCGGCCGGCGCATGGGCGAATACGGTCGCCGGTTACTTCGGCGAAACCGCGCCGATGAAACCGATCTACCCGAACATGTGGGTCACCGAGCCGCTGCCGCACTTCATCACGCACAACCTCGGCGTGTACGGCGGCGGCATCTACGCACGGCAAGTGGCGCGCGGCAATTGCGTGATCGGTGGCGGGCGCGGACATGGCGACGGCGAATACGGTCAACCGTCGACGGAAACCACCCGCGCCGTGATGCGCGATGCGTGCGCCCTGCTGCCCCCGCTGCGCGAGGCGCTGCTGATCCGCACGTGGAGCGGCGTGGAAGGCGAAACGCCCGACAGCAATCCGATCATCGGTGCGAGTCGCACGGTGCCGCGCCTGCTGCATGCGTTCGGTTTTTCGGGCGGCGGGTTTCTGCTGGCGCCAGGGGTCGGCGAAATACTCGCGGATCTCGTGATCGACGGCGCCACGGCCACCCCGCTCGACGCGTTTTCGATCAATCGCTTCGCTGCTGTTGCTGCGCCATCGGTCGCCTAGTCATGGCCTGGTTATCGGTTTTCGCTTTGTTATCGCGCAGTCATCGCCTCGTTATCGTTTAATGAAACTCAGGAGCCCCTCAATGAAACTGTTCAAGACGATCGCGGCGCTGGCCGCATTGTGCGCATTCGGTGCGGCCGCACCGGCATGGTCGGAGACCAAAACCATTTACATCGGCATGAACGGCGGTCCGATGGAAAAGGCCTATACGAGCCAGGTCCTGCCCGACTTCGAGAAAGCCAACGACGTCAAAGTGGTCGTGGTGCCCGGCACCTCGTCGGACATTCTCGCCAAGCTGCTCGCCAACAAGGCCAATCCGCAAATCCACGTGGTGTTTCTCGACGACGGCGTGATGGCGCGCGCGGTCAGCATGGGCGTGTGCAAGAAGCTCGACGACTCCCCGGTGCTCAAGGAGCTCTACCCGTTCGCGCGCATGAAGGACGACATGGGCGCGGGCGTGCAACTCGGCATGACCGGCATCGCGTACAACAAGAAGCTGTTTGCTGAAAAAGGCTGGGCGCCGCCAACTTCATGGATGGACTTTGCCGATCCGAAGTACAAGGGCAAGGTGGTGTTCCAGTCCGCGTCGAGCAGCACCTTCGGCCTGCACGGCTTTCTGGCGATCAACCGTTTGATGGGCGGCAGCGAGCAGAACGTCGAACCGGGCTTCACGAAATGGGCCACGACGGTTGGCCCGAACGTGGTGGAGTACGTGCCGAACTCCGCGAAGATTTCCGAAATGGTCCAGACCGGCGAAGCGGGCCTGTTCCCGTTGACGCCGACTGCCGTAAGCGATCTGCAGGACAAGGGCATTCCGGTCGGCTATGTGAGTCCGAAGGAAGGTCCGGTGTTGCTGCTGGTCGATCTGTGCGTGGTCAACAACAACCCGGACCCGCAATTGGCGCAGAAACTCGCGCAGTTCCTGCTGTCCGCGCCGGCTCAGACTAAAGCCGCCGAGGCCGGCAAGCAGATTCCGACCAATCGTCTCGCGAAGATGACGCCGCCGATGCAGCAAAGCCTGGGTAATGTCGACGATCTGGTGAAGAAGGTGACCGTGGTGGATTGGGACACGATCAATGCGCATCGCGCGCAGTGGGATACGCGCTGGAACAGGCAGATCGAGCGTTAATCAGAAAATCACCGAAATCGCCACGCCCAGCCAGATCGACAGGACGCCGACAAGAAACATGTGTCGCGCGATACGGACGCGGGAATCGCTGGTGTCCGGCTCGACCGGGCTCGTCGCCATCCATGGCACGAGCCCGAGGCAGCCAAAGCCGATCATCGCGAATACGAAGACGAAGACGTCGGACACGTGCCATTTCGTCTGATCGTACAAGCCCCAGTAGCCGAGAAAGACGATGCCGATCGAGAAGATCGTCGCCGAAGCGGCACTGAGCGCGGGTACGGATCCGATTGGACTCGGCATGCTTCACCTCCGAAACGTTAGGCTGCTGTGGCCGTCCCCGTCGCCCGCGTTCCCGTCATTCAGGATGTACGGGTCTGCCTCGCTTCATACGTCTTCAGATGACTATAGGCGATACGCAGCAGCGACAGGCCATGCTCACCCTTCTGCGCATCGCCGCCGCGCGAGATCAGATCGCCCAGGATGTGATCCGCCTCGGTATGCGAGTGATTTTCGACGTCGCGCAACATCGAAGCCGTGAGCGGCGACGGCGTAAAGAGCGTTTGGGTCGCTCGGGCGTCGAAGTCCGGGCCCATCGTAAAGCCGTTGTGCTCCGCGACGCCACGGCACTCGCCGAGCAGATTCTCGATGATGCGCTTGCCATCCGGCGCAGCCAGAATATCGCCGACCGAACCGCGCATCAAGCACGTACTGGCCGCCAGTGTGGCCAGGAACACCCACTTTTCCCACATGCGCAGCAGGATGTTGTCGCTGACCACCGTATCGAAATTCGTGCCGGCCATCGCGTCCGCGATCGCCTGAACGCGCTCGGACGTGCCGCCGTCCAGTTCACCGAAAGTGATCGCGTGCGTTTCGTTCAGATGCATGATGTGCTGCTCGGGGCTGAGCGTCGCCGCGATCACGCATTGACCGCCCAGTACGCGTGACGCACCGAACTTTTCCTTAAGCACGTCGATATGGCGCATGCCGTTGAGCATCGGCAGAATCAGCGTGGATTCGCCGACCAGCGGTGCGAACGAATCGATCGCGTCGTCGAGACTGTAGGCTTTGCAACTGAGCAATACCAGATCGAACGGCTCCGCGCCGACACCGGCGAGTATCGTCTTGACGTCGCGCAAGGTGAGGTTACCGCGCACGCTGTTGATGACGAGACCGTCACGCGCAAGCTTTTCCGCGCGGCCGGGGCGCACGAGGAAGGTCACGTCCTGGCCCGCCGCTGCGAGACGTCCGCCGAAATAGCCGCCCACGGCGCCCGCCCCTACTACTAGAATTCGCATCTTTTGCCTCTTGATAGATTTGGGTCACGCGCGCCGGGCCGGTATGCAAAGGCTTCGAAAACCGCCTGCGCAGCACGTCTGCAGAAATGTAGCAAAGATTGACGATACGCATCGGCCACAATGGCGGGCCGGTTTGCTGCATTGCACCGCGGCCTCGCTGTTTCCCACACTGTTTCGGGGTTGTCCCTTACGTCAGATCATTCGCCGCGCCGCCAGCCGTCTGCTACGCCCCAGGCTGCATGAAGCGAGGTGCTTAAGAGGCGGCGTCCCTTGGCAAGCGGCGGCAGCATCGCAAGATCGCCCTACAACGTGCCGCAAATGGTGCGCTCGTAGAGAGCGAGCATCCCAGGCGCATCCACGTCGAGGCAGACTGTGCTGTCGGGCCGGCTGTCCCAGTCCGGCGCGGGCACCGGCATCGTGGAAGGCTTCTGGATGGTTTGGCCCACCGCGATACCGTCCGTCAGCACACGTACGGGACCACTGCGAGTCGTATAAAGATGCGGCGCCAGCACATAAGTGACTGCCGACGAGTCGTGTACGTAAATGCCTTCAAGTTGCGCGCTTTGCTCATGAAAGGCTTCGTAGTGCCGCGACACGTCCCACACGAACTGCCCTGCTGCACCGCCGCGCTCGCGCAGCGACGCCAGATAGTCGTGGCTCATGATGGTGCGCTGCGTGACGTCGAGTCCGACGATCGCAACCGGCCACGGTGCGCCGAACACGATGTCGGCAGCGTCGGGGTCGCCGAGGATGTTCGCTTCGGCGGCCGGCGTCACGTTGCCGAGCACGCCGTCCGTGCCGAACGCGCCGCCCATGATGACCACCTGTTTGACGAGCGGCGCGATCTGCGGATCGTCGACCAGCGCCAATGCGAGGTTCGTGAGCGGGCCCACCGCGATCAACGTGACTTCGCCGGGATGGGCGCGCACCGTGTCGATGATGAAGCGGTATGCGGGGCGTGCGTCGAGAGTTGCTTCAACACCGGCTTCGATCGCGATGTTGCCAAGTCCGTTGTCGCCGTGAATCCAGGCGAGCGGGTCGGGCGCTGCACGCTTGAGCGGTGCCGCGGCGCCCTGCGCAACCGGCACGCCCGGCGCAAACCGGCCCGCCAGAAAACGCGCATTACGCGTGGTGGTCGCGATCGTGGCGTTGCCGAATACGCTCGTCAGACCCAGTAATTCAATGTCCGGATGCCGCGCCTGAAAAACGAGCGCCATCGCATCGTCCACACCAGGATCGGTGTCGTAGATAACTTTGTGCTTGCTCATAGATAAAATGCGTCCGGCAATTGTTCACGCGCGGTGGTGTCGCGCGTGGCGCCATGCAAATTGCCGAGCCGGATCGGCAATTCGGGGCCGCCCAGTTCGATGATCACCTGACGGCACGCGCCGCATGGTGCAATCGGTCCATCCGTATCGCCGATCACGGCAAGCGCGGCGAACTGGTCGCGCCGATAGCCCGCGGCAATCGCGCTGAAGAACGCCGTACGTTCAGCGCAATTGCACAATCCGTACGAGGCATTCTCGACATTGCAGCCGTCGAACACGGTGCCGTCTTTAGTCAAGAGCGCAGCGCCGACCTTGAACTTCGAATACGGCGCATAGGCCCTTTCTCGCGCAACGCCCGCGCGTTCCAGCAGTTGTTCCATGTTCATTCAACGATCCTCGATTCAATTCAGCGTCAGAAACATGCCCGCAATCGTGGCGCTCATCAGGTTCGAGAGCGTCGCGGCGAGCACGACACGCAGGCCGTAGCGTGCGACTTCAGCGCGGCGTTCCGGCGCGACGGCGCTAAAGCCGCCCGTCAGCACCGCGATCGACGCAAAGTTCGCGAAGCCGCACAACGCAAACGACAGAATAGCAAGGGTTCGCGGATCGAGTGCCTGCAGGCCGGCGGCGCTCACGCTGGCGGCATCTTTCAGATACGGCGACAGCGACGCATAAGCCACGAATTCATTGAGAATGATCTTCTGGCCGAGGAAATTGCCGGCGATGGCGGCTTCGTTCCACGGCACACCGATCAGATACGCGAGCGGCGCGAACACCGTGCCGAGCACCGATTGCATCGACAGTTGCGGATGGCCGAACCAGCCGCCTATGCCGCCCACAACGCCGTTGAGCAACGCGATCAAGCCGACGAATGCGATCAGCATCGCACCGACCATCACGGCGATTTTCAGGCCCACGGTCGCGCCGGAACTCGCGGCTTCAATCACATTCGCGGGGCGCTTTTCGTCGAAGCTGAGGTTCTCGAGGTGCACGCGGCTCGGTTCGGTGGTCGGGTGAATGATCTTGGCGAACAGCAAGCCACCCGGCACCGCCATGAACGACGCGGCCAGCAGATATTCAATCCGCACGCCAAGACCCGCATAGCCCGCCAGCACCGAACCGGCAACCGCTGCCATGCCGCTCGACATCACCGCGAACAGTTCAGCGCCGGTCATGTCGCGCGTGAACGGTTTGACTACGGCAGGCATTTCGCTTTGTCCCAGGAAGATCGTGGTAACGGCCGAGAACGATTCGAGCTTCGTTACGCCGAGCAGTTTCTGGAATATCGTGCCGAGCACGAGCACGATCCAGCGCATCACGCCGATGTAGTACAGCACGGAAATGAGCGCGGTAACGAAGATGATGGCCGGCAACACCCGCACGGCGAAAACGAAACCGCCATCGCCGAAGACCTGGAACATCTTCGATTGCACGAGGCCGCCGAACAGGAACTCGATGCCCGCGTTGCCATAGCCGAGCACGTGATTGACGCCGGACGCAGCCGCCGCAAGGACCGTCTTGCCGATCGGCACGAAGAGAATGAAAGCGCCAATACCGATCTGCGCAAGCAGCGCCGCGATTACAGTCCGTAAGCGGATGGCGCGCCGGTTGGTCGAAAAGATGAAAGCGATGAGTAGCAGGACGGCAATCCCGAGAATGTTTCGTGCGATCAGTGCCATGTCTCTTGGTGTTCTTGTGAAAGTGCCAATGATGCTAATCGAAACCGATGCTGGAGAAAACTTTAAATATGGCCTTACTCCGGTATCGACGGCCAGGCGGTCCGCGCCGGTGCGCCTCGCTGCCATCGTTGTTGGATCAACTCCGTTCAGGTACTCTCACGCGATAGGCGTTTCTCGCTCGCTCCCTTGCCGCTCCGCACGCCATCAGACGCCTCGTAATGCTGTGATCACCACTCATGCTCAACGAGGTCGCCTATGAACGTCGGTATCTACGGAACGCTCGTCACGGCTTCACTGGTTCTGCTGCTCGGCAACCGGCTAGTCGGATGGATCCCTCTGCTGCGCAGCTATACGATTCCCGAACCCGTCGCCGGCGGGCTCCTTGTGGCAATCGTCCTGTTGATCCTGCGCACGACGAGCCACATCGAAGTACGTTTCGATACAGCGCTGCAAACGCCGCTGATGCTCGCGTTCTTCGCGACCATTGGCCTCAACGCCAACCTCGCCAGCCTCAAATCAGGTGGCCCGCTGCTGCTGCGCTTTCTCGGTCTCGTGATCGGCCTGCTGCTCCTGCAAAATGCAGTGGGCATCGCTCTCACTTATCTATTGGGCATCGATCCGCTGTACGGGTTGCTGGTCGGCTCGATCACATTGTCCGGCGGTCATGGCACCGGCGCTGCGTGGAGCAAGGTGTTCGCCGAACACCACGGGCTCCAGTCCGCCACGGAGGCTGCAATCGCCTGCGCGACGTTCGGCCTCGTGATGGGCGGCATTCTCGGTGGCCCAGTCGCGCGCGTGCTGATGCGGAAAGTCGCCAGGAAGGACGTCGCACGCGCCGAAAACGACGCGGAGAGCCACGGCGACAACCCCGCCGAGCCGCCGCTCGCCTTCGAAGAACCGAAGGCGGAACAAGCCACCACACCGGCCGCCTTCATCGAAACGCTGGCGCTGATCGCGATCAGCCTCGCGGCCGGCGAGGTGCTCGCACAAGTATTGGCCGGCACGGCGATCGAGCTGCCGACGTTTGTCTGCGTGCTATTCGTTGGCGTGGTGCTAAGCAATGTACTAGGACTTGCGGGCAAGCCCGTTATCGATCACGCCGTCGCCCTGCTCGGCAACGTGAGCCTCGCGCTATTCCTCGCCATGGCGCTGATGACGCTCAAGCTCTGGGACCTCGCCTCGCTGGCGCCGCCGGTCGTTTCGATTCTCGTCGCGCAGACCGTTTTGATGGCGCTCTATGCGATGTTCGTCACGTTCCGCGTGATGGGCCGCAATTACGACGCTGTCGTGCTCGCATCCGGTCATTGCGGCTTCGGCCTCGGCGCCACGCCCACGGCCATTGCCAATATGCAGGCCGTCACGGCCCGCTTCGGCCATTCGCACCTCGCCTTTCTGGTGGTGCCGATGGTCGGTGCCTTCTTTATCGACATTGCTAACGCGCTCGTCATCAAGGGATATCTGGCCTTGCCGATCTTTCATTAGCCGATGCGGCTACGGCACGATCGCGGTTCGTGGCACCGCGATCGCGCCGCAACAGCCAATCTCAGATCGTTTCCAATGCCAGCGCAATCCCCTGCCCGCCGCCGATACACAACGTGACGACGCCGCGTTTCAGGCCGTCGCGGCGCATCGAATGCAGCAGACGCGTCGTCAATACCGCACCGGTCGCACCGATCGGATGACCGTGAGCGATCGCACCGCCCTGCACGTTGATCAGTTCATCCGCGATACCGAGTCTGCGCGCCACCGCGATCGGCACGGCGGCGAAAGCCTCATTGATCTCGAAGCGTTCGACGTCCTCGAGTTGCCAACCTGCGCGGGCCAGTGCCATTTGCACCGCCGGCACCGGACCGAGGCCGAACATGCCCGGCTCGACGGCCGCGACGCCAAATGCCACCAGCCGCGCGAATGGTTCGATGCCACGCGCCTCGGCGAACCCACGTTCAGCAACTAGCATGGCTGCCGCGCCGCTATTCAAGCCCGGCGCGTTGCCCGCGGTAATCGTGCCGTCAGGACGGAATGCCGGACGCAGTCTGGCGAGCGTTTCGACGGTGGTATCCGGGCGCGGCTGTTCATCGCTCGTAAAATGCTGCGGGCCTTTGCGCCCCGGAATTTCCACGGCGACCAGTTCAGCGTCGAAATCGCCGCGCGCCTGCGCTTCGGCAAAACGCTGTTGCGAACGCGCGGCCCAACGGTCCTGCGTTTCGCGCGTAAGGTCGAACTGCGCGACGAGGTCTTCGGTATGCCAGCCGGAATGCTCGCCGGAAAACGCGTCGTTCAGGCCGTCGCGCAGCAGGCTGTCATGGATTTGCGCGTTGCCCATCCGGTAGCCCCAGCGGCTGCCGTCGAGCAGATACGGCGCGCGGTCCATGTTTTCCATGCCCCCGGCCACGGCTGCGTCGCCGAGACCAAGCCAGATTTCCTGGGCTGCGGACGCAATCGCCTGCGCGCCCGAACCGCACACGCGATTGACCGTCAATGCAGGCACGGCCACCGGCACGCCGCCGCCAATCGACGCCTGACGCGCCGGGTTCATTTTATTGCCGGCCTGGATCACGTTGCCCATCACCACCGAGGCCAACGCGGCCGGATCGAGGCCGCTGCGCCGCAGCGTCTCACGCACCGCGACCGCGCCGAGTTCCGTCGCGGGTACCTCTTTCAGCGATCCGCCGAATGCGCCGATCGGCGTTCTCACCGGATTGCAGATCACCACTTCTCGCGTACTCATCATTCATCTCCAGTTGGACTACTACTTTCACCGCCACATCCACGCGCATCAATTCGCCGATGCGGCCTGGACCGTTTCGGGCACATCCCAGCCGCCGCCGAGCGAGCGGTACAGCGCGACGGCTGCGAGCGCATGCTCGCGTTTGGCCTGATTCAACGATTCCGCATCGCGCAGATACGCCTCCTGCGCGGCGAGCACATCGAGGAAGTCCGTCGCGCCGCCCTTGTAGAGCTCACTCGACAGACGCAGCGCGTGGTTCGACGCATCGAGCGCGCCGCCCAGGCGTTGCACCTGTACCGCGCCGCTCACCAGGTCACTGCGGTTGTCCTCAATTTCCTTAAGCGCCTGCAGCATGGTCTGTTGCAGGCCGAGTTGCGATTCGCGCATCCGGCTTTCGCTCGCATCGATGTTCGCGGTGATGCGCCCGGCGTTGAAGATCGGACTCGTTGCGTTCAATGCCGCGCTGAAGAGGTTATCGGTCAGCGTCGGCAAGCCGAGATACGACGAGGCCAGCAAACCATCGGCGAGATTGAGCCTGAACTGCGGATAGCGTTGCGCTTTGGACACTCCCACTTCCGCCGCGCGCTGTTCGACCGTGGCGTAGGCATTGCGCACGTCCGGGCGCTGCAACAGAGCTTCCGACGGCAGCGTCTGCGGCACGCTTTGCGCGGGCACTGGAAGGTCGCGTGCGTTAGCGAGCAGCAAGCCGTCGACGCTCTCCGGCGTACGCCCCGAATACACCGCGATCAGACTCAGTTGATGCTGCACCGCCGATTGAATGCGTGGGATCTGTGCCTGCAAATCCTCCAACTGATTCTGGGCACGCGCGACGTCGAGTTGCGTCGACAGTCCGTAATGCAAACGCTCCTGCGTGAGTTTCAAGGCGCGGGCGCGGATCTGTTCGTTGTCGCTGAGAATCTGCAATTGCGATTGCGCCCAGCGCAGATCGATATACGCCGCCGCCGTGTTCGCCGCGAGTGCCAGGCGCAGTTGATTCAAGGCCGCCTGCCGACCCGAGACTTGCGCCTCGGCTGCGAGAACAGCAAGACGTTCGCCTCCAAAAACGTCCGGCGTCCAGCTCGCCGTCACGCCGACGCCGGCCTGACGCACATAGCCGAGCGGTGGCGGCGTGTTCTGGCGAGAGTCGGATGCGGTCGCGCTAGCGTTCAACTCGGGCAACAAGGCCGCGCGATTTTGCTTCGCGAGATCCTGCGCCTGCTTGACGCGTTCCACCGCGGCCTGCACGTCAAGATTGCCGGTCAATACCGATTCCACCAGCTGATGCAAGACGGGATCGCCAAACTGCGCCCACCATGTATTGGCGTTGATGCTGTCTTGAGGAGCATCGACATTCCAAGCTGTCGGTGCGACGGTCTGAACCGTGTGCTGCAGGTCCGCATGCGTTTCAGGCTGCACCGCGCATGCCGCCAGTGTCAGCAGTGCCGCGCTCGCGAGTACTTTCATAACGATTGGTTTCATGCTGAGTTCCTCAATGAGCATCGGGCGGTGGCGCGCTGTTGCCAAACGGGCGAGAGAACAGCACGCTCAGCAAACCGACGACGAAACAGAGCGACAGCGCAAAGAACGTGTCGGAAAACGTGAGCACGAGCGCTTCGCGCATCACCAGCGAATGCAACGCCCCGAGGCCCGCATTGGCCGCATTCAGCGCATCGCCGCCGACTGCCGCGAAATGTGCGCTTTGCTGCTGCAAGATCGACTCAATCACCGGACGGCCCGCGCTCAAATGTTCGTCGAGCCGCTCGTAGTGGAGATTCAAACGATCGTTGAGCATGGTGCTGCTCACGGCAATGCCAATCGCGCCGCCGAGATTGCGCATCAGATTGAAGAGACCGCTGGCGGATCGAAGCCTCGACATCGGCAATGAACCGAGGGCCATCGTGACGATGGGCGGAATGCAGAACTGCTGGCCAATGCCCCGCAACGCCTGCGGGATCAGCAATTCCTGCCAGCCCCACTGATTGGTCAGTGGCACATACAGATAACAGCCGACGCCGAACAGCACCAGGCCGAACACCAGCAGGATCCGCATGTCGACAAAACGCGCGACTATCGAATACGCAACCATAGCGACCAATTGGAAACATCCGACCGACAGCAACGCCACGCCGATCTGCAACGAATCGAAGCCGCGCACACGTGACAGGAACACCGGTGTCAGGAACACCGCGCAGAAAATCCCGATCCCTGTGATGAAGGACAGCAGACTGCCAATGCCGAAGTTGCGGATCGCCAGTGCGCGCAAATCGACGATCGGCTCTTTTGCAGTGAACGCGTGCACGATGAACAGAAATCCGCAGATCGCCGCTACCCAGGTACACGTCAGGATCACATCGTCGCCGAACCAGTTCTTGCGTGGCCCTTCCTCCAGTACGTATTCAAGGCAACCGAGAAAACCGGACATCAGAAGGATGCCGAGATAGTCGCCCTTTTTCAGCAGTGAGAGATCGACGTTGTCGAAATGCACGTACTTCGGCACCATCAGCGTGACGACGGCGCCCGGCACCAGGTTCAGATAGAACAGCCAGTGCCACGACCATTGCGATGTGATCCAGCCGCCGATCACCGGGCCGACCGTCGGTGCCAGCGTGGCGAGCGCGCTGATGGTGGTCGACGCAATCAGGCGCTGCTTGCCGGGGAACAGCACGAATGCCGTCGTGAACACGGTCGGAATCATTGCGGCGCCGAGCGCGCCCTGCAGACCGCGAAACAGGATCATCGAGTTGATGTCCCATGCAAGGCCGCACAGCATGCTGGTGACCGTAAAGCCCAGCGCGGAAAATGCGAACACCCAGCGCGTCGAGAACACACGCGTGAGCCAACCGGACATCGGAATCACGAGAATCTCCGCGATCAGATACGCGGTCTGCACCCACGAGAGCTCATCCTGACTCGCGGACAAGCCGCCGCCGATATCCTTGAGTGAAGACGCCACGATCTGGATATCGAGCGTCGCCATGAAAAAACCGAGGCACATCAGCACGAACGCGAACACTTTGGTGCGCGTCGGCAGGTCGGCGGGATTGGCAAGAACCTGAGTCATGATCGTTTAACCGTGAGCAGCGTCGAGGTGCACTTTCACCGTCGCCGATAGGCCCGGGCGCAGCACGCCTTGCATTTCCTTCGGTACCTCGAGACGCACGCGCACCGGCACCCGCTGCACGATCTTCGTAAAGTTGCCGGTCGCGTTTTCTGCCGGCAGCACGCTGAAGGTCGCGCCGGTCGCCGGCGCGAGACTCTCAACCACGCCGTGAATCCGCTTGCTCGACGCATCGAGATCGACGTCGACACCGTCGCCGACATGCATCTTCTTCAACTGGTCTTCCTTGAAGTTGGCGTCGATCCACAGTCCGCTCGACGGCACCACGGTCAGCAGCGACACGCCAATGTTCGCCAGCAAGCCGACGCGCGCGGTGCGATTGCCGACGTAACCGTCGATCGGCGAGCGAATCGTGGTGTACTCCACATTCAATGCCGCGACCCGTTGCGCCGCCTGCGCAGTGGCGATGCGCGCCTCGGCGTCGCCGATCTGCGCGTCGAGCACGGCGATCTGCCGTTGCGCCGCGATCAAGGCCGCGCTGCTGCGGTCAACCGCGGCATGCGCCTTGGTCAGATCGGCGTCCGCGCGTTCCACGACCTGGTTCGATACCGCATCGTCCTTCACCAGTTCGCGATAGCGCGTCTGGTCGGCAGTGCTGCGCGTCAACTCGGCGCCGGACGCGCGAACTTCGGCGACCTGCTCGTTGATCGTGGCAAGCTGCAGGGACTTCTTCGCCTGCAACTCGGTGACAGCCGCCTGCGCACTTTCGACTTCCGCACTCGCCTGCGCAAGGCGAGCGTCGTAATCGCGTGCATCGAGCCGGATCAACACCTGATCCGCATGGACGAACTGGTTGTCCCGCACCAGCACGTCCGTGACGAAGCCGTTCACTTTCGGCGACATCACGGTCACATCACCGCCGACGTACGCATCGTCCGTCGTTTCGACAAAGCGGCCGACGAAGAACCAGTACGACGCCGCAAGTGCCAGCACCGCAAGCACGGTGATGACCGCGAGCAGCATCCACGGAATGCGACGTGCCGATTTGGCGGCGTTCGCCGCGCTGGGCGGAGCAATAGTCGAGGGTGTAGTGGACATGATGGTCGTATGTGTGTATGCACTCGTTAGGCTTGAAATAAGCGCGTTACGCTGCGCCGGCTTGACCCGCTTCACGCGGGGCAGATTCAAACGGGGTCTTTTGTGATGGCGAACAATTCAGTACGCAATGCCGCCGCGCGCTGCTCGCCGAAGCGATCTTCGAATTCGGCTTGCGCCGCATGCCAGTGCTTGCGCCCGGCTTGCAAACGCTCCTCGCCTGCGGCCGTCAATGCGATCGACAACGCCCGCACATCCGCCCCAAGCGTCTCGCTCGACACCAGTCCGTTACGCCGCAGCGGCTGGATCGTGCGGACCAGCGTGGTGCGCTGCATGCGCATGGCCTCCGCCAGTTGCTTCATGGTCATCGGACCCACGCGCTTCAGGCGCCCCATCAGCGAAAACTGCGTGATGGTGAGACCGACATTCTCAAGGTGACGGTCGTAAATCTGCGACACATAGCGTGCAGCCTGGCGGATCGCAAAACAGTCGTCGTCGAAGAGCCCGTCCATCACTACGCTTCCTTTTCGTGAGTGCGTATGCACATAATCAAGCGTAAAAAAGCTCGTCGGAACGAGCTGATACGCCTTGTTTATCCGGTGATGCCGAACAGTTCGGAGCGCAGCGCCTTGGCACGTGCGTGGCCGAACTTCTCCTCGAATTCGTCCTGCGCGGCACGCCATGCGATTGCCGCCTGATCGAAGGTCGTTTCGCCCTTCTCCGTGAGACTGAACAGAAACGTGCGGCCGTCATGCTCCGCCGATTCGGCAACCACCAGCCCGTCGCGCTGCAACGGTTTCATGGCGCGGACCAGCGTGGTGCGCTCCATGACCATGGTGTCCGCGAGGTCCACCATCGGCAGGTTCGGCGTGCGCGCGAGCTTGGCTAGAATCGTGAACTGCGCAGCCGTCAGCCCTACCTCGCCGAGATGGCGTTCGTAGATTTGCGTGACGTGCCGGGCCGCCTGGCGCAGCGCGAAACAGTTGCATTCGTCGTAAGAGAGAGGACGGGTCATGCTGCGCAGTGTATATGTGCATACGCACTATGTCAAGATCACTTTCGCTCAAAAGATACCCCGCAGGGTTCGACCGGCCGGCTTATGGTCTGCTGCTGAAAGGGACGAATCAGCCGGGCATGACCTACTACGATCCGGCGAACTATGCGGGCAAGGTGAATCCGTTCCCGTCGATTGGGGTGCTCCTGGAGTAAGGGTGCGCTAAAGCAACCGATACGCCAACCTCGCCGCCGCCCTCGCCGTGCGCTTATCCTGATCGAGCGACGGGTTGTACTCCGCAATATCCGCCGCGCGCAGCTTGCCCGACGCACGCACGCGCTGCACCATCGATTCGACCACCGACAAGGGCACGCCCAATGCGGCAGGCGCCGATACGCCCGGCGCGGTAGCGGCCGGGAGCACGTCGAGATCGATAGTCAGGTAGACGTCGTCCGCTGAATCCAGCAATTGCTGAAGGTCGTCCAGACGCTGCGGCAATTGCGGTTCCTGCATGTCGACGTCGAGCACGTAGCGCACGCCGAGTTCCGCTGCATGCGCGAACAGCGAAGCGGTGTTGCCCAGATCGCTGACACCGAAGCAGGCGTAGTTGAACGGCACGCCCCGCCCAGCGCAGTCGTTCGCAATCTGATCGAACGGCGTGCCTGAATTAGCCGGCCGCTTCTGACGCAGATCGAAGTGGGCGTCGAAGTTGATGATGAGTAGCTTGCGGGTTGTGGCTGAAGTTGCCCCATCCACGCGCTCCTGATGCAAGCGCAAACCGCTATACGTTCCCCACGCAACCTCGTGACCGCCGCCGAACACCAACGGCCGGCCGCCACTCGCGAGCACGTCGCTCACTACGTTCGCGAGTTCCGCCTGCGCGCCTTCGAGGTCGCCGTCATCGCACACCACGTCGCCCGCATCGGCGAGCGTCGCCGTCGACGTTTTCGCCGGCAGACCGGCCAGCACACGGCGCAACTCTTTTGGCGCATGCGCCGCGCCAACGCGCCCCTGATTGCGCCGCACGCCTTCGTCGGAACCAAAGCCGACGATCACCGTCGCATCGCTTTCAACGCACGGCGCGGCGCGTAAAACATCCTCACGCCGCCGCGCGCCGCCGAACGGCACCACCTGATTGAAAATACGCCGGGTGTCGCCGGGTTCACCCTCGTCGGAACGGCCGCTCCACACCTTGTCGTCGAATGGAACTCTCATGCGCGCGACAACACCGCCTGCAGAAAGGCTCGCGTGCGCGGCTGCGACGGCGCCGAGAAAATCTCAGCAGGCGGCCCCGCCTCGACGATCACGCCACCGTCCATCACCACCACTACGTCGGCGACCTCCTTCGCGAAACCCATTTCGTGCGTGACGACGACCATCGTCATACCTTCGCTCGCGAGCAGTTTCATCACTTGCAGCACTTCGCCGACCAGTTCGGGATCGAGCGCGGAAGTGGGCTCGTCGAACAACATCACGCGCGGCTGCATCGCCAACGCGCGAGCAATGGCAACGCGCTGCTTCTGACCGCCCGACAGACTTGCCGGCATCACGTGCGCCTTGTGAGCCAGACCGACTTTTTCCAGCAACGCGGTGGCAGCCGCTTCGGCTTCGGCCTTGCTGGCGCCACGCAACATCCGCGGACCAACCGCGATGTTATGCAGCACCGACAGATGCGGAAACAGATTGAACGACTGAAATACCATGCCCACTTCGGTGCGCAACGCATTCAGCGAGCGCTCCTTGAGCATCGCCCCATGATCGACCAGCCGATGTCCGCAGATATCGATCGTGCCGCCTTCGGCCTCTTCAAGCCCGTTGCAGCAACGCAAGAAAGTACTCTTGCCCGAGCCGCTCGGCCCGATCACGACCACCACCTGCTGCGGCTGAATATCGAAGTCGATGCCGTTAAGCACGGTGTGCGAACCGAACGATTTGGTCAGCCCACGAATGCTGACGATAGGTTGATCTACTTTGGCTACGGTATTCATTGCACCATCCCTCCTGCACGCAAGCGGCGCTCCACACGATGCAGCGCGTAATTCGTCACCTGCGTCAACACCAGATACACCAGCGCGATGGCCAGATACACTTCGAGCGAACGGTACGACACGCTGATGATCTTCTGGCCTTCATGCATCAGATCGTCGATCGTCAGCAGCGACACCAGCGCCGAGTTCTTGATCAACGCGATGAACTCATTGCCGAGCGGTGGGATCATCCGCACGATCGCCTGCGGCAGAATGATTGCGCGCATGGCCTGACCCGACGACATGCCGATCGAACGCGCCGCTTCCATCTGCCCGCGATCCACCGACTGAATCGCACCGCGCACGATCTCCGACACATAAGCCGCCGAATACAAGCCGAGCCCCAGCATCCCGCACACGAAAGCCGGCAACAGAATGCCGAATTGCGGCAAGCCGAAGAACAGCAGGAAAAGTTGCACGAGCAACGGCGTGCCGCGGAAAAACGTGAGGTACGCCGTGCAAAAACCGTACACGATGCGCCGCTTCGGCGTGAGCCGGCCGATACCGATCAACAGGCCCAATACGCAGCTCAGCGCAAGGGCGGCAGCGGTCACTTCGACCGTCACCACCGCGCCATGCATGATGTCCGGAAAGCCGGCAATCACCGGTGAAAAATCGAGTTCCATTATCTCTGCTCAGCGGGTTATTGCGCGGTGGCGCCGAACCACTTGTGGACGATCGCCGCGTACGTGCCGTCCGCCTTGATCTTTGCCAGCGCGGTGTTGAATGCCGCCTTCAGTTGCGGCTCGTCCTTGCGTACGGCGATGCCGTAGGCTTCGGTCGTCAACGGCTTGTCGAGCACGTGGAAGCCGCCACGGGTCTTCGCAAACTGATAGGCAGCGGGCTTACCGGTCACCGCGGCATCGGCACGGCCGATACCCACCAGGTCGAACATTTCCTGATTCTTTTCGACTTCGACGCGATTGATTTGCGGGAAGTTATCGCGCAGGAAGTTGACCGACTTCGTGCCGACCTGGACCGAGACTTTCTTGCCGTTCAGATCCGCCACCGATTTGATCGGCGAACCGTCTTTCACCAGCACGACGAGGCCGCCAGCGTAATACGAATCGGTGAAATCGATCACTTTCGCGCGTTCGTCGGTGATGTAGATGCCGGAGATCGCCACGTCGAAACGATGCGCGATCAGGCCCGGAACCAGACCCTTGAAGTCGATATCGGTCCATTGCACGCGCTTGCCCATGGCTTTCGCGAGCGCATTCATCATGTCGACGTCGAAGCCGGTGCGCGCGCCGTTTTCGGTGTATTCCATCGGCGGGAAGGTCGCGTCGGTGGCGACGTTCAGCACGTCCGGCGTTTGTGCGGACGCCGCGCCGGAAAAGCCGGCAAACGTCACCGCAAACGTGACGCATGCGAGGGACAACAGTCGATTCAGTTTCATGGGAGGGCTCCTGGTGGTTCGTTCAGTTCGTTCAGTTCGTTCGGTATCCAGATCGAATGCGGCCGCGAGCGGCCCTGCCCGATCAGTCGGTTTGCATATGCTCGGAAATAGCGCGGGCCGTACGTAGCGTCCCGTCGATGAATTGGCTTTCCCGGCCGATGGCGCGCGTAGATGGCGCCATCAGCGTGATCGACGCGCTGCTTCCGGCGCCGCGTCCGCTACGATGAAATATCGGGGCGCTCACGCCCCACACGCCCGGATCGACTTCGCTGTCGCTGACGGCGTAGCCCTGAGCGCGAATCTGTTCGAGTTCGGCTTCGATCGCGGCGCGGCCGGCGGGGTCGTTGTCGAACACGCTATCGAGCACTTCGGTGCGCGCCTTGTCGGCCATGAACGCCAGCAGCGATTTCGCCGAAGCGCCGGCTTTCAGCGGCACGGCGCGGCCTTTTTCGAACGAGCAGCGCAATGAGTGCTGGCTGTCGACCATTTCCAGGCACATCACCTGATGCTTGACCGCGACCACCAACCCGATGCTTTCCTGCGAAGCGCGCGCCAGTTGCTGCATCTCCGCGCGGCTCGCTTCGACGAGCAGCGAATTCACGTCGAAGCCAAGCGCGAGTTGCAGGCTGATCGGACCCGGCGCGTAATGGCCCGCGTTTTCAGCGACGAAACCCCAGCGCTTGAGCAGCGCGATTTGCCGGTAGAGCGTGCTTTGCGCGAGACCGGTGACAGCGAGCAGATCCTTGACCGACATGGCCTTGCCGTGACTGGCGAGTGCCGCCAGCACCAGCAGCACCCGTTCAGCCCCTGTCACACCCTGTTCCGCGTTCACGATGAAAACTACCCACAATGAATAACGGAATCAGAATGCCAGAACATTCTCGGAATTCAAAAATTGGATTCCCGGTGAATGGGAATGAGGAGAGAGGGTTTTCCCCGAAAGTGGGATAAAAGAGCGTGCCGCAGCAGACGCGCGGCACGTCGAGTGAATTCGTCTGACCGGAAAACGGCTTGCTGAAGGGGTAAAGCGAGTAGAAGCATCCGGCAAAAGCGGGGGCTTAGAGCGCGAGCACCGTCACGCCCACTTCCACCCGATGCGCCCCGCCCCCCAGGATCATCCCGCGCAGCAAGGACACGTCGCTGTAGTCGCGGCCGATTGCGAGCGTGACGTGATCCATGTCGGCGAGCACGTCATTGGTGGGGTCGAGATCGATCCAGCCACTCCCCGGGCAATACACGGACACCCACGCATGCGAGGCATCCGCACCGATCAGGCGCGGCTGCCCAGGCGGCGGATCGTTGCGCAGATAACCGCTCACGTAGCGCGCCGGCAAACCCAGCGAGCGCAAACAGCCGATCATCACCTGCGCGAAGTCCTGGCATACCCCGCTCTTCAATTCGAAAGCGCGCTCGGCAGGCGTGTCGAACATCGTCGCCGAGGGTTTGTACGCGAAGTCTTTGTGAATCCGATGCATCAGATCGATCGCTCCCGCGACGATCGGCATGCCGGGAGGAAAGCTCGGCAGCGCATAAGCGCGCAACGACGGCCGCGGCACGATGTTCGGCGACGCAAAGCAGAACTCCACCTCAGGACGGAACTCGCCACCCACCCAAAAACGCAACCCGTCCGCCACGTCTTCCCATTCCGGCGTCTCTTCGGGGTCGAGGTCGGTCCAGCGCGGCATAAGCGCCACCGTGGTTTCGCTGACGAGTTGCAGGCGCTCGTGCGGGGCGTCCAGCGCGAAGTACAGGACATCGTTGCCGAATGCATCGATACGGCTGGTCTGATACGACGGCTCCGGTTCGATCTTTTCGCTGTGCGAGACCACGCGCTGCCACGCACAGGCGATCGGCCGGATCGTCGCGAGATGCTGGGCGGTCTCCACATACGTGGAGTAGTGGTAGGTCGTGCGATGCGAGACGGACAAGACGGTCGGCGCGTTCTTCATGACCACACCTGCGATGCCACCGTACTGGCATGACTGAAATAGCGCGCGCTGATCTCATGCGCCGCCGCACCGACATAGCCGCCAATCTGATCGCACACCGCAATCAGGTCGGCGTATGAATCGTTTTCGTCGATGGCGCACAGGGCCGCGAGCGCCGGCAACGATGCGGCAGGCGGCATCATTTCCGCAAACGGCCGATGCCGCATGCTGCCCGCGGCCACGGCGATCTCGTCGAGTTTCTTGCGCAGGCGCTCATAGACACCATAGACGCCGCGCGGATTGGTGGGCTCGATCACCAGCAGGTCGAGCAAGGCCGGCACTTCGAAACGGCCCGGATACAGCGAGCGGTACGTCAGCGTGCTGTCGAACAATTGCAGCAGCAGATCGAACCCGGCCGGCGTCGAGAGTTGGCCGTTATCGGCGACAACACGCAAGATGGACGACATCGCCGACACGCGTTCGATGTGCCGTCCAACGAATAGCAGCCGCCACGCTTCGTCGCGGGTCATGCGATCGCCTTGCGCGCCGCTGATCGCCGATAGCTGCACCGACAGGCGTTCGAGCGCGTTCATCAGCGTCACGCGGTCATAACGGTCGTAGCGTTCGCTGCGCTCGGCGCGCCCGCTGCCATTCACGCCGCCCTGCGATGAGCCGCTACCGCTACCACCACCATTGCCATTGCCGTTGCCGTTGAGACCCGCAGCCGGCATCAAGGTCTGCAATGCATCGCGGAAGTCGTTGCGCGCCGCGAGAATCGTGCGCCAGTGATCGTTCGACAAACGCCCCCGCACCTCGCCGTTTGCACGCGCCTGATAGTTGAGGTTCTGGCCGATGCTCGCAGCGCCGGTGCTCTCGCTCAGATTCGCAACCAGCGCGCGCTCGAATGCCTGTGGCGAATGCGGCGTGGACATATCGCCGGATTGTACGAGACCGCAGTGCATGGCGAGTTCAACCAGTGTGGGGAACATCGCGTCGGCGTCGTTGCCTTCCAGCGAGCCGAGAATCAGCCGCAACAGCCGCACATTGTTTTCGGCGCGTTCGCCATAGCGTCCGGCCCAGAACAGGTTTTCCGCCGCACGGCTCGACACGGTGCGATGCTTGCGCGCGAGGTCGGCGGGTTGCATCGGCGAAGGCAGCAGCGTGAAGGTCGACGTCGGCTGGCTCGACAACACCCATGTGTCGACGCTGCTGCCCCCGTACTGCATCGACACCGTCGCCTGGCGCTCGGCGGCCATCCGCGTGAAGCCGCCAGGCATCACATGCCAGCCGCCGTTGACGTCGGCAATCGCATAGACGCGCAGCACCGACGGACGGCGGCCAATGGTGCCGTCTTCGTAACGCGGCGTGCAGGAAAAGCGCTGCGGCTGCTGGATCGTATAGGTGTCGGGCATCGCTTCGATGCGCTCACGCCATGTCGACAGCCGCTGCCTGCCCTGCTCGATCCCAGGCGGCGCATCGCGTGCCGCGACCGGCCAGGTCGGCACGATGAACGCTTCGTCCAGACGCCCGAATGCGTGAACGCGCGCCGCCTTTTCGCCGCACCACCAGGTCGCCACGCTCGGCAGCACGAGGTCCTCGTCGAGCAAGACCTCGGCGATGCCCGGTAAAAAGCCATGCAAGGCCGGCGATTCGACAAAGCCCGAACCCGGCACGTTCGACACGATCACATTGCCCGCGCGCATCACCTGCAACAGGCCCGGCACGCCGATGCTCGAATCCGCGCGCAGTTCGACGGGATCGCAGAAAGCATCGTCCAGACGGCGCAACACGACGTGCACACGTTCGAGACCGGCGAGCGTCTTCAGATACAGCATGTCGTCACGCACGGTCAGGTCCTTGCCTTCGACCAGCGTAACGCCGAGATAGCGCGCAAGGAACACGTGCTCGAAGTAGGTTTCGCTAAATGGTCCAGGTGTGAGCAACGCGATATGCGGCAAACCATCGCCGCCCGAACTGTCGGGCGCCATGGTGGCCTGAGCGGCCTGCGCGAGCGTCGCGATCAGTTGTGAATAGGTCGGGGCGAGGCGGCTCACGCGCATCGCGCGGAACGGTTCGGCGAACAGCGCCGACACGATCAGCCGGTTTTCCAGCGCATAGCCCAGGCCGGATGGCGCCTCGGTACGATGCGCCATGACGGTCCAGTTGCCGCCGGGGGTACGCGCCAGATCGACGGCAACCACCTGCAGATATTGCCCGCCAGGCGGCGTGAAGCCCTTCACGGAGCGCAGGTAACCCGGATGCCCGAACACCAGCGCAGGCGGCAACTGCCCACGCTCGAGCAAGGTCTGCGGCCCATAGATATCGGCGACGATGGCATTGAGCAGATGCGCGCGCTGCGTTACGCCACGCTCGATATGCGCCCACTCGGCCTCGCTGATCAGGAACGGCAGCAGGTCGAGCGCCCACGGCCGCGGCTCGCCGTTATCCGCGTAGACGTTGTAGCTGATGTCGTTGTCGCGGATCTGCTGCGCGATCGAGGCGTAGTGATCTTCCAATCGCGCGATGCCGTCTTCGCCGAGCCGCTCGAAGAATTGCCGCCACGGTTCGCGCAACGCGCCTGATGCGTCGCGTAACTCGTCCCAATGTCCTTCGTAGGCCGGCAACAGCCGCAATAAGGACGAAGCGTCCGCGCGTGCGGCGGACGTTTCGAAGGGAAAAGTCGATTGAAAGGCCAAGGTCGTGTCGTTTTTAAAAGTGTACTGCCGCTCTTCAGTCTACCAGGTTACCAGTAGCGCAGGTCCAACGTGAACGGAAACTCGAGGCTGCGCTGCGGCCTGTCGACCGTGAGCGGCCCCGGCGTATGACCGATTGCTACGAAGCGCGAGCGCCGCCGGCTTTCCGCCTCGTAGGCGTTAACCGGGAAGGTCTGATAGTTGCGCCCGCCCGGATGAGCGACATGATACTGGCATCCGCCGACCGAGCGGCCAGTCCATGTATCGACCAGGTCGAAGGTGAGCGGCGCATCCACGCCGATGGTCGGATGCAGCGCCGACGGTTGCGACCACGCGCGAAAGCGCACGCCGGCCACATATTCGCTGACGCGGCCCGTCGGCTGCAACGGCACCGGCACGCCGTTCACGGTCAGCACATGACGGTTGTCGTTCAAACCGAGCGCCCGCACTTCGAGCCTTTCCACCGACGAATCCACGTAACGCACCGTGCCGCCCGGCGAGCCCTCCTCGCCCATCACGTGCCAGGGTTCGAGTGCATTGCGGATGGTCAGCGAGACGCCGTTCACCGTGGTCTCGCCGACCAGCGGGAAGCGGAATTCGAAGTGCGGCGCGAACCAGTTGCTCTCGAAGGCGAAGCCCGCCTGGTTGAGTTCGCCGAGTACGTCGTCGAAATCCATCTTCGCGAAGGTGCCGAGCAGGAAGCGGTCATGCAGTTCCGTGCCCCAGCGCGTGAGCCGCTGCGTGTACGGTGTGTGCCAGAAACGCGCCACCAGCGCGCGCAGCAGCAACTGCTGCACGAGACTCATGCGCGCATGCGGCGGCATTTCGAAACCGCGCAGTTCGAGCAGGCCGAGGCGGCCCGTCGGACCATCGGGCGAGTAGAGTTTGTCGATGCAGAACTCGGCACGATGCGTGTTGCCCGTCACATCGATCAGGATGTTGCGCAACGAGCGGTCGATCATCCACGCCGGCAGGTTCGCGCTGTCGCGGCCGCCGAGCAGATCGATCTGCCGCTGCAACTCGCGGAACGCCACTTCGAGTTCGTAGACCTGGTCGTTGCGTGCCTCATCGACGCGCGGCGCCTGGCTCGTCGGCCCAATGAACAGCCCGGAAAACAGATACGACAGCGACGGATGGTTGTGCCAATACGCGATCAGGCTGGCCAGCAGATCGGGGCGGCGCAAGAACGGACTGTCGGCCGGCGTCGCGCCGCCGAGCACAAAGTGATTACCGCCGCCGGTTCCCGTATGCCGGCCGTCGGTCATGAACTTCTCGCTGCTCAGATAGCTCTCGGCCGCGGACTGATACAGGTACTCCGTGTTGTCGACCAGTTGCTCCCAGCTCGAAGCCGGATGAATATTCACCTCGATCACACCCGGATCCGGCGTCACCTGCAGGATCTTCAGGCGCGCATCGCGCGGCGGCGGATAGCCTTCGAGCACCACCTTCATCTGCAATTCGGCCGCCGTCGCTTCGATCGCCGCGAGCAGGTCGAGGTAGTCGTCGAGTTCGGTGAGCGGCGGCATGAACACATGCAGCAGCGAGCGGCCGCTGCCGAACGCTTCGGTTTCCGCCTTTGGACCGGCGGCACGTTTCGGGTCGCGCGCTTCGACGCAGATCGCCGTACGCAGTGTTTCTTTCGACGACTGCCCGCGCTCCGGCGGCGACTGGTCGCCCGGCTGAGGGGCAAAGGCCAGCACGCCGCTGCCCGCCATGCCGCTCAGCAACTCCGCCGCTGACGACGACAACGCCGCCGCCTGCCGTGCATCGGCAGCGCTCAGGGTGCGCAGGGACTCACCGTCGCCGTCGTATTGCATGCGCAATTGCGCGGCCGGGCGCAACGGCACCGGCGGCGCAAAAGGATCGTGCGCGTGCTGATACGGATAGTCGGTCTTCGACACCCACGGCAGCGAATCGAGCGGCAAGCGATAACCCATTGGCGAATCGCCGGGAATCAGGAACATGCGTTCGTCGCGGAAGAACCAACGGCCGCTGACCCACTTCGGCGCCTCGTTCGGCACGTCGCGTTCGCGCCCGAGCGGCAAGACAAAGCCGGTCGCGCCGCCCAAGCCTGCATCGAACACGCGCCGCAGGCGCACGCGCTCCAGTTCGTCGTCGAGGCGCGCATCGAGCGGGTCCACGTTGACCGGCAGACGGCGCTCGCGCCACAGGTAGTACCAGACGTCTTCGAAGCCGGGCTGGATGCAGTCGGTGTCGAGCGCCAGTTTGGTCGCCAGATGAGCGAGGAAACGTTGAGCGTCGGCTGCCGTGTAGGTGCCCGGCTCGCGTTCGTCGGCGAAGAGCTCCGGATCCTGCCAGCACGGCTCACCGTCGGCGCGCCAGTAGAGTGACATGGCCCAGCGGGGCAACTGTTCGCCCGGATACCACTTGCCCTGACCGATATGCAGAAAGCCATTCGCACCGTAGCGCGAGCGCAGCTTGTCCATCAGCGCGACCGCGTAGCCGCGTTTGGTGGGCCCGAGCGCGTCGGTGTTCCATTCGTCGGCGTCGCGATCACGTACCGACACGAAGGTTGGCTCGCCGCCCATCGTCAGGCGCACATCCATCTCGGTGAGGCGCTGGTCGACCTGCGCGCCCATTTTCAGCACGTCGTCCCATACCGCTTCGCTGAACGGTTTGGTGACGCGCGGCGTCTCCAGTACCCGTTCAATCGACATGGTGTGCTCGAACTCGACTTCGGATTCGTCGACGGCGCCGGAGATCGGCGCCGCGCTGCCCGGTTCGGGCGTGCAGGCGACCGGAATATGCCCCTCCCCGGCGAGCAGCCCGGAGGTCGGGTCGAAGCCGATCCAGCCTGCGCCCGGCAGGTACACCTCGCACCATGCGTGCAGGTCGGTGAAGTCGACTTCGGTGCCGCTCGGGCCATCGATGGATTTGACGTCGGGCGCGAGTTGCAGCAGGTAGCCTGAGACAAAACGCGCCGCCAGCCCCAGTTGCCGCAACGTCTCGACCAGCAGCCAGCCCGAATCGCGGCACGAGCCGGCGGCGCTCACCAGCGTTTCCTCGGGCGTCTGCACGCCGGGTTCCATGCGGATCAGGTAGCGGATCTCGCGTTGGAGCCGCTGATTCAATGCGACGAGAAAGTCGGCGGTAACGGTCGGCGTGAGGTCGATACTCGCGACGAACTCGGCGAAGCGCGGCGTCATGGGCCGCTTGACTCGGTACGGGGCGAGTTCCAGCGCGAGGCTGGGCGCATACTCGAAGGGGAACTTCTCCGCCGACGGCTCGAGAAAGAAGTCGAACGGGTTATAGACCGCCATCTCGGCGATCAGATCCACGGTCACCTTGAATTCGCGCGTCTTCTCGGGGAACACGAGGCGCGCCTGATAGTTGGCAAACGCGTCCTGCTGCCAGTTGATGAAGTGTTCGGCCGGTTCGACCCGCATCGAATAAGACAGAATGGGGGTTCGGCAATGCGGCGCAGGCCTGAGACGCACGACCTGGGGCGACAGCGCAACCAGCCTGTCGTAGCGGTAATGTGTGACATGATTCAACGCGACGCGTATGGACACACCGGACTCCTGGACATTGGATGGCAGCCCGCCAAAAAGCAAGCTTCGTGCCGTTTATAGAACAAGCGCGAAAAACCGCGTGAACTGCCTGTACCGCCCGGATTACCGCCTGCTACGAAGTTTGCCGCATCTGTCGACCGTCCGGTCGATCGATCAGCGCGCCTTTCCATTACCTTTTCAGCAGCCGCGCACCAAAGCGGCGCAGCGCCGATGCACGATCATGCACGTAATGTGCGTTAAACCAGTGACGTCTGGCAAATGCGGCATGAAGATTGCGCGTTGGCTTCGCTCCACGACTGCCACCCACCACCCAGGCCCGATCGATGAAAACCTTCCACTGCAATCGCTGTTCGCACCTTGTGTTCTATGAAAACGTTCGTTGCGAACGGTGCGAGGCATTGCTCGGATATGTGCCTGAACTGGCCGAAATCAGTGCCTTCGAAGACGCCGGTGAAGGCCGCTGGCGCAGTCTGCATCCGCGTGCCGAGGGCACGCTGTTCCGGCAGTGCCACAACTATGCGGTCGAAAATGTCTGCAACTGGATGATCCCAGCCGACTCGCCAGACACGCTGTGCCGCGCCTGCCAGCTCACCCGCACGATTCCGAATCTGAGCGCCCCGGACAACCGGCTCTACTGGTACCGGCTGGAGGTAGCGAAGCGGCGTCTGCTGTACACGCTGGCCGCGCTGGGCCTCGACGTGCCGTCGCGCCAGGACGATCCCGAATACGGGCTGGCATTCGAATTCCTCGAGGACGGCGACGACGGCGAGCGCGTCATGACCGGCCACGACAACGGCCTCATCACCCTGAACATCGCCGAAGCCGAAGACGCCTACCGCGAAAAAGTGCGCAGCGCGATGGGCGAGCCCTACCGCACGCTGCTCGGGCACTTCCGCCATGAGACGGGCCACTACTACTTCAGCCAGCTGGTCGAGAACGACCCGCGCTGGCTCGAGCCCTACCGCAAGCTGTTCGGCGACGAGCGTGCCGACTACGGCGAAGCGCTGACGGCCTACTACCGCGACGGCGCACCGAAAGACTGGCAGGCCTCGACTATCAGCGCCTACGCGACGATGCATCCCTGGGAAGATTGGGCCGAGACGTGGGCGCACTACATGCTGATCGTCGACGTGCTGGATACGTCGACCTCGTACGGCCTCGCCTTGTTGCCTGACGACCCGAGCGAGCCGACGCTGACCGACCGCACGCCAGTCGAAGACGCGAGCTTCGAGAATCTGATGAAACGCTGGTTCCCGCTCACGTATGCCTTGAACAGCCTGAACCGCAGTCTCGGCATGCCCGACGGGTATCCGTTCACGCTGGCTTCGCCGGTCGTGGACAAGCTGCGGTTCGTGCATCGGGTGATTGCGGCAGCCGGCGATAAAACGCAACCGCGCAAACCGGCAAAACCGGCGCGTAAAGCCGGGACGGGGCGGGCGCCTTCAAAGACGGCGCAGGCTGGCGCGTTGCAAGCGGTGGCGGCACAACCGGTCGCGCAACCGGCGCCACTGTCTGCGCCACAACCGGTCGCTCCACCTGTCGTGTCACAAGAACCCGTGCAGGCGCCCGTCATGGAGACAGCCGCGCCGTCACCGCCGCCGTTGCAATCCGGACCCGCCGCCGCCAAAGCAGCACCCGCAAAGCGGGCTGCACGCCGGCGTTAGTCCAGTCGCGATAACCGCAGATGGAACGCCTCGAGAACCCATAAAAAAAGCCCGCTGCAGAATCAATCGGCAGCGGGCCTTTTTCCATCGAAGCCAAACCTGGCTATCGCTCAATACGCGACGTAAGGCCCCGTACCGCCAGGCGTCGTCTGCTGCTCGACGGCGGCGTACACATTACGTCCGTAGAAGAACGGCAGGCCCCAGTCGAAAATCGACGACGTCACAAAGGCCGGTCCAGCCAGCAGCGGCAACGCTGAATCGCCGCTGTACGTCTGCGAGATCGTCGTGGCATTGCCGACGCTAAAGTTCACCGCGCTCGTCGTGCCGTTCACCCCCTGGATCATCGCACTCAACGACGCGGTCGACACCGGGCAGTAGTACGCGCTATTGGGGCTCGCGCATGTCGGCAACGCACTGGTCTGGAAGAACAGGCCCGTCGAGCCGCTGTCCAGAATACTGCTCGAATACGTCGTGCCGTTCTGCACCGTCGTAAAGGTGCCGTTCGACGGGCTCACGCCGATCACCTGCGCACTGCCCAGCGCATTGTTGGTCTGCGTGCCGATGCCGAACACCAGTTGCCCGCTGACCGACTGCGCGCCACCCGACACCGTCGGCAGGCTCAACATCGAACCGTTGTTGTCGGTCGCGAAGTACGGAATCGGATTCGCGACCTGCAGCGCCTCGGCAAGCGGAATCGACTTGCAGGTCGTGCCGGTGCAGCCGTAATACGTGCCGGCCACCGCCTGTTGCACACAGTTCGCGCCGCAGTCGTGCTTGAACACGCCGATGCCCAGAATGCCGTTGGCCTGCAACGTCCCCGGCATGTTGCGCGACGCGCCGACGCTCGCGCAATCGGTCGGCACCGAAGCGTAGTTCGGGTCGATCACCTGGATCGGCAGCGAGGCCGCTTTTTCACCGGCGATCTGCAGGTCCGCGAGCTTCACCGAACCCCACGTGTAGCCATCGAAGAACTGCATGCATTCGGCAACCAGATTGCCTGCGGCGTCCTTCTGTTGCGGCAGCGCCATTGAGGCGGGCAATTGCGAGGCGAACACGCGCACGCCCCACGAACCGGTATCCACCAGGATGTGATCGATGGTTTGACACTGGCTGGTGCCGGGCGCGCAAATCGTGATGCTGACGAACGGCATGTTCGGCACATTGCTCACGCCGGAGTCGACCGTCACGCGCACCGCGTTGGCGGCCACCACTTGCGGCGAAGGCGAGGTATTGGTGACGGTGGGACCGGCCGAAAGGCTCGTCGTGCCGGAACTCGATGAGGAGCCGGAACCGCCGGAGCCGCCGCCTCCGCCGCCGCAGGCACTGACGAGCAACGCGAGCAGCGCCGCGCACAGGAGGGTAACGAACGAAGACGTATGACGCATGATTCGCTCCGTTATTGAATGACGCCGACATCGACGCCCGCAGGCACCGCTTGCGGCAGATAGGCGTAGCCGGCAAACGCGCGCAGGTGCCCGCCGGAGTACACAACCAGATCGCTGCCGGACACCGCGAGCGGCGTACCACGCCGGGTTGCGGTGGCGGCGACGTATTGGTCGAACGAGGCGCCCAGCATGGTTTTCAGATCCGGCAGCGTCGGCCCTTGCCATGCGACACCGAAGACGATGCCGTTGGGCGCGACGTACTCGCGCACCAGCGTGCCGGACGGCATCGTCATCACGTGTACCGAATACGCGCTTTGCGTAGTGACCGTATGAGCCACTGCGTGAAGGCTTGTCTGATCGCTGTCGACAGAACTGACGTTCTGGCCGAGCGTGGCGTGCGCGGCAAACGACAGCGCGCAGCCAGCCCCGAGCATTGCGCGAGCAATGCTTGTAGAAAGCATCGGTTTCAAGAGATTTCCTTCGAGGTGAAACGCTCGTGGCCGGCGGGTGGGCCGATCACGAACGGGGAATCCAGGGGCGCACTCCTGACCGGCGGTGCCGGTTCTGCATTCACACCGGTTGGGTTGCGTGAATGCGTCTACGGAGTGGCAGCGCGAAACTTTAGCTATCGCGCAAGGGCGTAGCAATCGTTTGCGGGACGATTTAAACCTTCTGCATGCTCGACGCCGTTCGAACCTGTTTGATATTTGAGGACAGGATCACCAAGGGGCGTCGCTTGAGCGCAGATTTTGCCGACACGTCCTGTTTAAAGCGAACACACGCATTAAATAACGGGGCCACAGTAGAAAAATATTAAGGCGTGCGGCATGTCACGAGCAATGTAAGCGTTCGCTGAATAATTCGCATCTATTGGCCTATTTCATCTGATCATTACGGCGCGTGCAGACTGCTTTTGTGTGAAGAGAAAATCGCGCACGAGTGCGGTTCGAAGCGACAAAAAAATGCCGCGGATAACCTGGTGGTCATCCGCGGCATCGGGTCTTTACTGTTACTTCATTACGACTTCTGCAAACCACGCCGGATTCGAATCGAGCGATTCGACGCGGCAACGTCCGTTATTTCTTCTGCTGCTGTTGCAAGAGCGATTTAAGCTCCTGCACATTTTCTTCTACGCGTTTTGCGATTACCGCATACGACTCAGCCTGCGTCTGATACGCGGCTTGCGCCAACTGCTGCATGTCGGCGAGCGACTTATGCAGGCTTTGCTGGATCAGTTCGGCGGCTTTCGCCGGAGGCGCGGCGCCGCCGGCCGACAATTGCCCGGTGAGCGACTGCAATTCGCCCAACGTGGTACGCAGCATCTCGGTCTGTTTCTGCGCGAGCGACTGCATGCCCTGGAATGCCGTCTGATTCGCCTGAACCAGTGCTTCCATGTCCTTGCGTCGCGCGTCCATGATGGCGGGTACGTCGAAGCCGGGAAGCTTGAACTGCTCCAGCATTTTGGTGAAATCGCCAAACGGATTGGTGGCGTCAGGTCGGTCCATGCGAAATCCTCCTTAACGGTTGAATACTCGCCCGCAGTGCATCGCCGCGATGGGTTTCTCCGGCATAGGCACCAGTGGCGTCGCGTGCGCCGCGCCTCCCGCAAAAGGCATGCTGCTTCTGGGGTCGGACGGCACATTGCGTCAATCATGCGCCATCCGGCCACATTGCGCCAGCGGGCACACCCTGGCGTCAGGCGTCTCTTTGCCGGAACGTTTCAAGGCTTTGGCCACGAAGGATGCAAGGCCCGGTAAGTTACAAGATAGCTTCAGTAATCCGACGAAACCGCATGTCGACTATCGTTTCCGATGTACCGCCGCACGTTGCGCCGGTGCTGTCTCAATGGGAGCGACATCATGAAAAAAGAATTGCTGAGCGCGGCACTGGCCGCCGTTTTGACCACGGCCGCCACCGGCGCGCTGGCGCAGGAAGCGGCAACGCCGCCGCCCGCTTCGGCCCCCGCGCACGGCGAGCCGCATCACGGCGACGGGCCATCTTCACCTCATGGGCCGATGGGTCCGGGTTTCGCGGTAATCAACGACCTGGAACAGTTGCGCCGCCTGTATGCAATGAGTGGGCGTGAAGGCGAGATCGTCGCCGTGTATCACGAGGTGTTGAGCAAGACGCAAGATCCGATGCTGCGCCACTACGTGTACGACTCGCTGGCGCGCGAGCAGTTGAAGCCGGCCAATCCTGACCAGGCCATTGCTACGCTACGCACCAGTTTGTCGGAAGATCTCGTTGCGGCTAACAGGCCGCCGCGTGGCATGCCGGCAGGGATGCAGCCGCCTGCATCGCAGTAAAGCGCGGCCTCGATCATCACGCACTCGAACAGACGGCAATTCCAACCCAAAGCGAGGGACACAGCAATTCGTCCCGATACAAAATCGGTTGGAAGCGCTCCCGTCGAAAAGCAGCGCAGCCGTTCGGCGCGCTGCGTTAGCTTTCGCACATAACCGCCTCACTGCCCACTTTTCATCTTCCCTCAGGTGATTAGGATGAGAGCATCCGTAACGCTAGTGCCTGGTGAACAATGCGCTATCCGCTCAATCTGGCCGTCGCCGCCGCCCTTCTCGTCTTCGTTCTTTGCTGCATCGTCAAACTTGCTTTGAGTTGACGCCCTGCCGTCGCTTTCACCCCATGCCAAACCCGCCCCGCGGCTGCATGTTTCGCCGTGACATTGCGCGAAATAATTGTTGAATGGAGTTCGGGAAGTGACTCGCCCATACTTCGTTTCGCTGCCGGTGCGTACGAAAAAAGACGCATGAGATCAAGGGTGCTTTGCGTGAAAACGCGCGTGCGAATGCGACCCCGATGATCACCGATCCCACGGTTGCCCGATCATCGGAAGATGCGTTCGAACCTAACGGCACCGCGTGCCGACGATAGGATGAACATGTTGACTTCAGTGAGTTTCCTCAGAAAGAATGCCGCCCGTTTTGCATGCGTTGCAATGGTCTGCGGCAGCGCGCTCCTGACCGGTTGCGCCGGCGGCAGCATCAACAACGCGACCCAGACCAGCGCACAGCCGCAAGTGCGCCCGGACAATATTTATGTCTACACCTTCGACAGCAATCCGGATCAGGTAAAACTGGACAACGGCGGCATGCTGAAGAAATTGAAGTCGCAACTCGACGGCTCGTCCGCTGCGGAAAAGCAATCGGCCGATGCGATTGCCGTGCGTGAGCAGGTGGCCAACGAAATCGTGCATCAATTGCAATCAATGGGGCTGCGCGCGATTCGCTCGGACATCCCCGCCCCCGCCGACCAGAATGTCCTGCTCGTGCAAGGCAGCTTCGACAAGATCGACGCGGGTAATCGCCGCCGCCGCGTGCTGATTGGACTCGGCGCAGGCAAGAGCGAGGTGAGCGGTTCCGTGCAGATTCTCTACAAACCGGCGGGCGGCACCGCGCGCTTGGTGCAAAGTTTCAATGCCACCGGCGACAGCGGCAAAGCACCCGGCATGGTCGAAACAGCCGGCGTGGGCGCCGCAGCCGGAAGCATCGCGACTTCGGCAGCCGTGGGCGGCGGCTTGCACGCCGTATCCGAAACCAAGAAAGCCGGTGTTTCGGCAGATGCAAAGCGCCTCGCCGACGCGGTGGCAAAACAGGTGGCGCAGATCGGCGTAAGCGGGGGCTGGCTCTCGACGGAGCACATCAAGGGATAAGCAATCCGCAGCGCTCAAGCGACGGCGTAACGTTCGAGCCAATGCGCGTACGGCGCCGGCAGCGTCCACGACGGACGCTCAATCCCCAGCTTGCGCGCCGCATGGTACGGCCAGTGCGGATCGGCGAGATGCGCGCGGCCGACCATCACCAGGTCCAGTTGCTCGTTCTTGACGGAGCGGTCGGCCAGTTCCGGCGTATCGATACCCCATGCCGACGAAACGGCGATACCGGCTTCGCGGCGCACACGCTCAGCGATCGGCGCGAGGAACGCCGGCGCCCATGGAATACGTGCGGCAGGCGTGGAGAAGCCCACGCTGACGCTCAGCATATCCAGCCCTTCGCGCTTGAAATTCTTCGCCAGCTCGATCGATTCGGCGAGCGTTTCCTCGTCGCGTCCGTCGTACTCGATCACGCCGAAACGCGCCGTCAACGGCAGATTCTCAGGCCACACCTTGCGCACCGCGGCCAGCGTTTCCAGCAGGAAGCGGCTGCGGTTTTCGAGGCTGCCGCCATACGCGTCGTCGCGTTGATTGGAGTGCGTCGAGAAAAAGCTTTGGCCGAGGTAACCATGTGCGAAGTGCAGCTCGAGCCATTCGAAGCCCGCATCACGCGCCCGCCTGGCGGCGGCGACAAAATCTTCGCGCACGCGGGCGATGTCGTCGAGCGTCATCGCTTTCGGTACTTTCGGCAGGCCGCCGCCGAACGCGATCGCCGACGGCGCGATGGTCTGCCAGCCGCGGGGATCGTTGTCGGCGATATGGTCGTCGCCTTCCCACGGCCGGTTGGCGCTGGCTTTGCGGCCCGCGTGGCCGATCTGGATGCCCGGCACGGCGCCCGCAGCCTTGATCGACGCCACCACCGGCGCGAAAGCCTGCGCCTGCTCGTCGGTCCAGATGCCCGCACAGCCCGGCGTGATACGGCCCTCGGGCGACACCGCCGTCGCCTCGACGATCACCAGCCCCGCTCCGCCACGCGCCAGACCGGCGAGGTGCACGCGGTGCCAGTCGTTGATCAGGCCGTCTTCGGCGGTGTACTGGCACATCGGCGGAATGGCGATACGGTTGCGCAAGGAAACGTCCTTGAGCTTGTAGGGCTGAAATAATGCTGACATCGGGCTAAACTCCTGTGAACATGCTTGTACGGTAGTTCGATAAACATCGAACTATGGAGTATGGCAGAAACCTTTATCATCTGCACAATGCGCACCTATACCCATCCTGCCGCTGAGGATTTCACGCTCGGACGGCTCTTTCATGCTCTTAGCGACCCGGTGCGCCTCGAGATCGTCCGTCAGCTTTCAACGGTCGACGAGGCCACCTGCGGCGACCTTGACGGCGGCCGCCCCAAGTCGAGCGTCTCCCATCACTTCCGGATCCTGCGTGAAGCCGGGCTGGTACGCACGCGCGTTGCCGGC
This sequence comes from Burkholderia sp. OK233, assembly GCF_900230185.1. Taxonomy (GTDB): domain Bacteria; phylum Pseudomonadota; class Gammaproteobacteria; order Burkholderiales; family Burkholderiaceae; genus Paraburkholderia. The sequence goes on along the minus strand of NZ_OCSR01000002.1, from coordinate 2,800,640 downwards.
ACCGTGCATCAGAATTCGCTGCGGCGTGACGAGTTGGACGCCCGGTTTCCGGGCTTGATGGAGGCGATCGTCAAACAGATCGTCAATGAACCGGCATTGAGCGAACCGGCCTGACGGTCGGTTGAAAATCGACTGAGGTGAAGGTCGACGGCGCGGCGCTACGAAAACCACACCGCGAAGCACGTGCCCGATACCAGACTGCTTACGGTCAAACGCCACTCGTGAGCCGTCGCGATCTCCTTGCAGATCGCGAGACCGAGACCGGCGCCGTCATGCCGGGCATCCGGCGCACGCCAGAACCGCTTGAAGAGAAACGGCAGGTACTCCTGCCTGATGCCCGGCCCTTCGTCCTGAACCTGCACCGAGACGGCATCGACGATCAAAACGACCGCGCCATGCGCCGGCGAGGCGTTGATCGCGTTCTCGACAATGTTCTTGAGCAGAATGAACAACGCGCTTCTATCCGCCCAGATCGACGGCGGAGCGACCGTGGTTTCGAGCCTGAGCGTCACCTCCTTGCGGTCGGCCTTGCGCGCAAGATAAGCCACGACATCCTGCACCACGTCGACGATATTCACCTCGCCGAAGCTGAAGTTCTGCGACTCGCTGACTTCGGCGAGGTGCAACAGTTGCCGAACCTGACGCGCCATCAGATCGATTTCACGGAACAGCAGTTCCTTGTCGTCGATCCCGGGCTGCAGTTCGATCTGGCCGCGGATCAAGGTGAGCGGCGTCTGCAATTCGTGCGCGGCTGACGCGAGAAACTGCTGCTGCACGGCGAAGCCGTTTTCGAGTCGGTCGAGTGCTTCGTTGAAGGCATTGATCAGCGGCTTGATTTCACTCGGAACGCCCTCGATGGAGAGACGCGTAGTGAGGTTGCGCGGCGTGATACGCGCTGCCGCACGAGATGCCTCTCTTAGCGGCTTGAGCACCCGATGCACGGTAAACGGAAAAGTCAGACCGAAAATGATCGTGGCGATAACAATGATCGTCTTGATGATCGCCGGCATCGGCTTGACCTTGCTGTCTACGAGCGCGTCGACGAAACGCTCGGCCGTTGCGGTCTGGATATAGAAGACCGCCGGGCCACGCGCAATCCGCACCGTCAAGACTTCGAATAGCTTGGCGCCTATCTCTGCCCGCCGGACGTTATCAACGAATCCGGATAGATCGCCCGCAATCCATGCTTCATCCCCTTGGGCGCCTTTCGAAGCGAGTAATACGTTGCCGCGTTCGTCGAGTACCCGGTACTTCAACTCCGTCGGCGCCACCTCGAAAAGCCAGGCCTTCTGCGAAGGAAGCGCCACGGAAACCGGACGGCCGGCGTCGTCGAACCGGAGTCCGCTCGCGATTGCCTTAGCACTTTCCATTTCCTCGTGCTGCCCGAGCATCTGCTGAGGGAAATGATTGAACGCATAGGTGGCAGCGGTTGCCAGCACGGTCAGGCTGATGGCGAGAGCGACAATGCTGGTCACCCAAAGCCGCGCGGACAAACTGCGAATCCAGTGATTACGCATGGTGAGCAATGGGCCGTTGATCTAGTGCTGCGCGGTGGACCCGGCGGCAACCTGGAGCGCGAAGCCCGCGCCGCGAATATTGGCGAGCCGCGTCGTCGCGCCGATCGCGGTCAGCTTTTTACGCAGACGATGCAGTGTGACTTCGAGCGCGTTGGGCGTGACGGCTTCGCCGAGCCCCCACGCGGCATGTTCGAGCGCGGCATGCCGTACGGTGGCGCCCGCCGCCTTCACGAGGCACAGCACGATCTGCAACTCGGCAGGCGCCAGCAGAACAGACTGCGCGCCGCAGCGCATGGCGCGTTGCTGCGGATCGACCGTGATGTCGCCGAACGCAATCACCAGATCCGTCAGCGCCACCGGCCGGCGCATCAGCGTACGCACCCGCGCGACCAGTTCACTCATGGCGAAGGGCTTGGTCACGTAGTCGTCCGCGCCGTTTTCCAGTCCGTCGACGCGGTCATGCAGCGCGTCGCGCGCGGTCAGCATGAGCGACGGCGTCATGCGCCCTGCCGCGCGCAATGTCCGCAGCAAGGTCAGGCCGTCGCCATCCGGCAAACCGCGATCGATGATGAGCACCGCGTAGTCGGCCCGGCTCACGCCATAATGCGCCTCCGACATGGTGCCGAACACATCGGTCTCGATACCCGCAGCGGAAAGCGCCTGGCGGATCATGCCGGCCAGGCGCTCGTGGTCCTCGATCAGTGCGACTCGCGACATGCCGTGGTGCTCAGTTGAATTCGTAAAGGTAGCCGATCCTGGCTTGTGGAATATAGCGCTTGCCCACCAGCGGGCTGTCGGTGATGCCGCTGCCAAGGTGCGCGACGCCGACGTCGAGGATCAGGATCTGATGGCGCGTGAACTTGTAGTCGACGCGCGTTCCGACCGAGATGTCGTAGGTCGCCTTGCCGGCATATTCCGGGCGCCCGGCGCGCACTTCGGACGAACGCACGCCGTAATAGTAATCGACATATTTGCGGCTCAACCAATCCACGCCGGCGTGCGGTTCGAACTCGAATTTCCCGTACTCGAAGGATTTGCTGAAATCGATAGTGGCTTTCTGCCCCTTGTTACCGCCTTCCAGAAAATCGCCCGAGAGCGTGCCGTAGGCGGTGTGCCATGCAAGCGCCGGGCCGTACCAGAACGCACCGTTGCGGTTCTGCATACCGCTCAGAATCGGCGCATCTGACGCCTTGTAGCCGTCGCCGATGGCGTACTGTCCACGCAACGCGAGGCTCACGTTGCTCCATTTGCCGATCTTCAGATCGACTGCCGTACCAAATGCATGCACCCATTTGTTATCGAACGAAATCAACGGAATCGGCGTGTATTTCGTGCCGTAGCCTTTGTAGGGCGCCTGCTCGATGCCCGCGCCCAGTCCCAGGCCCCAATGCGTCACGTTAGTGGAATTGTTCAGCACGGTGAAGCCTGTGTCGTCCGCCGTGGGCGGCTCCGGGCTCTGGCCGTCGGCCCAGGCCGTGCCCGAATACGCGCAGAATGATGCGAACGATGCAATAGCCAGTAACAACCTGCGCTCACGGCGAAGAGTTTTTTTCACGTCGAGTCCTGAGTTGATGGATGAGGCAGCATCGACTCTAGGACCACTGGACTTACTCGTTACTTACTCGAAGCGGTGGGAACAGACGTATTGGATTGCAGCACGCGGGATGGGGGACGATCGCGGCAGCAGATGCCCCGGAAAGGGCCGCCGGCCGTAAGTATCAGGTAAGTCATGCGAGTTCAGCATCGAAGCCGCTATCCGATCGCGGGATCTCACTCGATGAAACTCACCACTACGACCGCACTGCGCGCAAACGCCGTGCTCCTCTGCCTCTCGACGTGCGTCGCCATCATACCGAGCCTGATCCTCTCAGTGCTGTTCGGCCTGTTCGACGACAACGCGCCCTTGCTGCCCTATCACGGGGCCACGATCGGACTCGCTTTGCTCGTCATGCTTTCGTTGCGATGGGCCGCGCGCCGTGCGTTCGACGCGGCTTTAGCGGCACACCAGGTCAGATTGCTCGACGAGCCCGCCGACGAAGCATCGATCGACGCGTATTGCGCGCGTGCGTGGCTCGTCCAGTTGCATGTGGAACTGCAGGGACGTCACTGCGTCGATTGATCGATCTGGAACTGCGCCAGGAGAGCGGCGGCGCAGCAGCCCTCGGTCGTTTACGCGCCGCCCTTCTCCATCGCGCGCTGGTACGCGGGGCGCGCCTCGATACGATCGACAAACGCAGTGATATTCGGGAACGCGTCGCGTCCGCAAAACTTCAGGCACGTCTGCGCGACGAACGAGAGTTGGATATCGACACCCGTCAATTCATCGCCCGTCAGGTAATCGCGGCCGGCCAATTCCTGATTCAGAAAACCGAGGTGATTCTGCAACTCACTTTCGATTCTCGGTTGCAGCGGAGCCGCACCGTCGCCAAGACGGGCCGTGTACACCTTCAGCATGAGCGGCAGCATGGCGGAGCCTTCTGCATAGTGCAGAAACTGCGCGTAACGGTCGTACTCGCCGGTTCCGTATGCAGGGGTCAGGCGGCCGTTGCCATGGCGGCGAATCAGATAGTCCACGATCGCACCCGACTCGAAAATCACTTTCTCGCCGTCGCGAATCACGGGGGCCTTGCCCAGCGGATGGATCGCCGTCAGTTCCGGCGGAGCGAGACGGGTCTGCGGATTCCGCTGATATTGAACGAGCTTGTAGTCGAGGCCGAGTTCTTCCAGCAACCAGGTAATGCGGCGCGAACGGGATTCGTTGAGGTGATGGACTTCGATCATGGAGTAGGTTTTTGAGTCGGTGAGGGAAAGTGCGGCCAACGCCTGCCCCGAAACCGTTCGACGATTCAGATGGGCAGGCATCGGGAGGATCTTGCGAACTGGCATCGGCGCGACACTGCGCGGCACACCTCTCTTCACCGACGCAGGGACACGCTGCCCGTTAGAACCGCAACAGCACCTTGCCCTTGCGCGCGCTCTTCCCGCTCGCCGCTGCCGCTTGCGCCGCGTTCTCGACATCGAAGACGGCTTCCACCGGCAGCTTCAGTTCACCCGACGCAGCGAGCCTCAGCAATTCGCCGATCATTCGCGCTTTATCCGCGCCCGAAGTGACCTCGAAAATCTTGCTCGCCCAGAAACCCTTGACGGTCGCCTGCTTGAAGATCGCATCGCCGGAGCTGAGGCGCATCGGCTCATTGGACATCGCGCCGAACGACACCAGGGTGCCGTTTTCGCCAAGCAGACCGAAGATGTCACCGCTGGCGTCGCCTCCCACTGAATCGACACCTGCCAGAATCGGTGCATCGCCGACGATGTCACGAACCTGCTTCTTCCAGCCTTCGCTTTCGGTCGACACTGCATTGCCGATGCCGACCTCGGCCAATTCCGCAATGCCCGCCTCGCGCCGGACCAGATTGACCCCGTTGATGCCGCGCGCGTTGGCCAGCATCGCCAGAGTCTTACCGACCGCACCGTTCGCCGTGTTCTGGATGAACCATTGACCGGGTTCGAGGTGCAGATATTCCAGCAACATGACCGCGCTCAATGGCATGGCGATCAGTTGGCAACCTACTTCGTCACTGATCGCGTCAGGCAGCGGGACGACCGCTGCCGCCGGCGCCAGAACGTAGTCGGCCCAGCCCTCGTAAATGCCGGCCACCACTACGCGTTGACCCGGCTTCAAGTGTTCGACACCCTCGCCGATCGCGTCGATTACGCCGGCAACTTCAGTGCCGCCCACGGCCGGCAGTTTCGGCTTGTAGCCGTATTGACCGCGAATCGTCCAGAGGTCGTGATTGTGGATCGGCGACAAGGTCGATTTGATGCGCACCTGTCCCGCGCCGGGATTCGGCGTGGGACGTTCCGCGACCTGCAGCACCTCGGCAGGATTGCCGAAAGAGGAATAGATAACGCTACGCAAAGTCGATCTCCTGGAATGTGAAACGATGAGGGCTCCGTTCTGCGCGGAGTGAGTGGTTCTGCGGGTGCTTCTCTGAGTGCTTCTGCAAATGGTTCTGTTCGAGAAATTTCAACAGCAACACAGCCTTAGCCGCAGCACTGTCATGCCGCGCGCAAGACGCTCTGTGTGAACGCCATGGCTTGTGCCATTGCGCTTCCATCCTGTCGCAGCTTGGTGATGAGCGCCGCGCCGAGCCACATGTGGTACAGGAGTTCAGCCGCCTCCCTGGCCCGGATCTCCGGCGAAAGCGAGCCGTCTGCCTGGCCTTCTTCGATCACGGAAGCAAGACGCACCATCAACCGGTCTACGCCGTCACGCAGCACCACGCGCATCTCATCGGACAGGTCGCCGACTTCCGCGCTCAGCTTCACCACCAGACATTTTTCGTCGCCGTCCTGATCGAGTTGCTCCTGCTGCCAGGCAGCCCAATAGCTCAGCAGCTTGTCACGACCGTTGACACCGGGCTGACCGAACAGCTCGTCGAGACGCGTCGCGTAGTCGGCAACGTATTGCTGCAGCAACTCGCTGCCGAACGATTCCTTCGAGCCGAAGTAGTGATAGAACGACCCCTTGGGGATCTCGGCAGTTGTCAGAATCTCGTTCAGCCCGACCGCGACAAAGCCTTTGCGTGCGATCAGCGCGCGCCCGGCGTCGAGGATGTGCCGGCGAATGTGGGGATGGCTAGCTCTCATAGTTGGCGGATTATGGACTCAATTAGACCAGTCGTCTAGATAGAATATGGGCGACTCGATCGTGGCCGCTTTGCGGGACGGACACACTGCTGTCATGGCTACGCCATAACAACGCGTCACGCTGGGCATGAGCTGTTCCGTCCTCGCCCAGGAGACATGCCATGTTGACCGCCCGTGTTGGAATCGTGTCGCAATCCGCCGCCGTACCTTACACCGATGTCGTCCGTGTCGCGCAGGCACTCAACCTGCAGATCAGCCGCGATCTCGCACCGATCTGGAACGTGTCGGGCACCGTCGTCGCGCTCGAGTCCACCGACCAACTCGACCCAGGCGTCTGGCCGGTTTACGTGGTGGACGAGGTTCAGGCGGGGGCCGCCGGCTTTCACCTGACCGAGCACAACCAGCCGTTCGCGGTTGTCCTGGCCGGCAATACATGGTCGCTCTCGGCAAGTCACGAGATACTCGAAATGCTGGTCGATCCGGGCGGCAACCGCCTCACCGCGGCCAATGCCGTGACGATCATCGACAACGAAGTGCAGGACGGTGACGGCAAGGTGGAATATCTGGTCGAGATATGCGATCCGCCCGAAGACGCAACCTGCGCCTATCTGATTGACGACGTGCTGGTCTCGGACTTCTACACGCCTAACTATTTCGACCCTGCCGGCACGTCAGGCGCACGCTACAGTTTCAGTGGCAAGATCACGCGGCCTCGTCAGGTGCTGCCTGATGGCTACCTCACCTGGTTCAACCCGCAGAACAACAAGTTGCAGCAGGTCAGGCATTTCGGCGCGCCCGAAATTATCGATCTCGCATCCGGGCAACCCGGTGGCGGATCGCTGACGGGCGGACGGTCGTTGCGCAGCTTCGTCGACGGCCTCACGCAGTTGCCTCAGCCGCTCTCGCAATTGAAAGCCAGCGCGCCGGCGGTGGAACGGCGAGACGCGCGCCGCATGATATTCGCCAGTGCGTTGCCAACCGGCGCGGCCCTTTTCTCCGCGGCGCTCGCCCGCCTCAAGACGGACCCTGCCGACGCCACCGGGGCAGCACAGGAAACTCAGGCAATCAATATCCGGACCATGCTCGACACGCGCGCCGAGTCGTTCCGGCAAGAGGGCGTGCTGTCCGTGCGCAGCGGCTTGCAATGGCCGGCGCCAGGGCGCGCTGTGATGCCGGCGATTGTCGTCACCGTGGCTGCGGACAAGCTCACAGCGCTGCAAGCCGCGCTGCCGAAGCAGATCGACGGCGTGCCCGTCGATGTACGCGCTGCCGACGCCATGGAATCGATGCAGGCGCTGGACCCCTCGCGATATTGCGCACTGGCTGAAGCACGCCATGAACTGCGGCAACCCGATTTCGCGGACCAGGTGTTCTTCGATGGACAAGGCAACGCACTCGCGAGTCCGCCTGCGCCGCTTCAGGCGTTCGTCGCTGCCCGTACGCGCAAGGAGCAGATTCCGTACGCACCGGCGCCCGATGCGAGTCTCGATGCGGTGACGGAGCAGGTCTCTCTGGTCCTGCACGTGAGTCCCGATGCCGGATGGGCGGAGCTATCGAATTTCATCGCCGGCGTTCGCGAAGAACTGGTGGTGGGAATGTACGACTTCACGTCGGAGCACATTCTCACCGCAGTCGAGTCCGCGTTTGCCGAAGGCCAGAAGCTGACGCTCACGCTCGACCATCCCGCGAGGAATCCCACGGCCGACCAGACCGACGAGCAAACGCAGACCGCTCTCTCGGCCAAGTTCGCCGAGCGCTTCGCCGACACCTGGGCGCTCACCAATGCCGACCCGAAAGCACCTGTCTGGATCTATCCGAACGCGTATCACATCAAGGTCGCTGTGCGCGAAGACGATACCTTCTGGCTCTCTTCGGGCAACTGGAACAACAGCAATCAGCCGGAGATCGATCTGTCGGACGTGGCAGCCGCGCGCAAGCTCGCCGAGAAGAGCGATCGGGACTGGCATGTGATTGTCACGAGCAAGGCGTTGGCCAGCACGTTCCGCGCGTTCCTGCAGAACGACTATACGGTCTCTCACGACGCGATAACTCAAGCCAAGGCACAGGGGCTGGATATTCCGGGAGCCGGGACCGCCGCTCTCGACGTTCCGATCGAAGCCTTTGCAGCCGGCAAAGCCCCGCGCCAGTTCTTCGCGCCCAGGACGTTGAGCGATACCGTAGAAATCCAGCCGCTACTCACGCCCGATAACTATCAGCCGCATGTTCAGGCGCTCATCGAGTCCACCCAGCAGCGCTTCTACATGCAGACCCAATATATCCATCCGAGCGGACGCCCGGACGATGCACAACATGATGCGTTGATTGCGGCGGTGAAAGCGCTCATCGACCGCAAACTCGACGTGCGTCTCATCACCAGTCAGTTCCAGAACGACGCATGGGTCGAAAAACTGGTCGCGGCGGGCGTGCCGTCATCCGTGCTGCGCCGGCAGGCGAACGTTCACAACAAAGGAATCGTGGTCGACGGAAAGGTCGTCATGGTCAGCAGTCAGAACTGGTCGGCGGACGGCACGCTGCGCAATCGCGATGCGGGCCTGATCATTCATAGCGCCGATGCCGCGGCTTACTTCGAGCAGATTTTCCTGCACGACTGGAATTATCTGGCTTCGCCGGTGGGGAGCTGAGGGGACTGGCGAAGCGCGCCTGTCCGGTTCTGGAAACCGGCTCCGCAAAACGGAAGCGACACAACGTGCCAGGCGGATCCGGTGGGAAGCTGCTGGCGGTTCGGCGTAATTTGTCCGTCACCTGCCAGCAATATGGCGATGTCATGATGATGCTTCGTACCCGCCCCTGCGGCTCGAGAACTTGCAGCCGGATGCGCTGCAGTCCGACACCGCCCGGGCGGGCACGCCTTTCTCTAAACCTTGCATCGAATCACGATGCAAGGTTTAACCCTTCGCGGGACGCCCCGTCTTCACCGTCTCGAGTGACGACACCGCGGCCAGCAGGCGCTGCGGCGCTGCCGACTCCAGCATCATCAGGCCTGCTCGCAACAGCTCGCTCTTCTTCACCGGCACGCCGGCGTCGAGACACTTCTGCTTAAGAGACGCGATCATGTCGTAGTCCGATTTCGGCATCGTGAAGCTGTCGCGCACGACTTTCTCTTTCTTCGGCTGCTTGGCTTTCTTGGCCTCCGGAGCGCTGGCAGGCGCGGCTTCCGCAGTTGCGGAACGCTTCGGCTTGGCTGCTTTCCTGGTGGTTTGCGCCGCTTCGGCAGTTGCCGCGGGCTTGGTTTTGGCTGCTTTCTCGACGACAGGCTTTGCTTCCGCCGCTGCCGAGGGCTTCGCTTTAGCCGCCTTCTTGACGACAGGGGCCGCTTCCGCCGTTGCCGAGCGCTTCGCTTTGGCTGGCTTCTTGACGGCGGCCTTCGCTTCCGCAGTCGCCGCGCGTTTCACTTTTTTGACTGCTTTCTTGACGACAGGCGTTGCTTCCGCAGCGGCCGCGCGCTTCGCTTTGGACGCCTTTTCGACGACAGGCGCCGCTTCCGCCGGCTGCTCCGGCGCGACTACCGGCTCGGCGCCATCTACTGCATGCTTGGACGAGCTCTTGGGGAAGTGGAACGCCTTCTTGGTGTGCTCTTTCGTAACGGGTGTTGTCATGTGGTCTCTCCGTGTTGATAACCGTATAAACAGTATATACCGTTTATTTTGCTATCGGACATGGAGCGCCATAGGCTGCCGTTTCAGTAATCGACTTACATAACGAGGGAAATGAAACTGTTCCATGCCCGAACACAGACAACGCCTTTCATCACCGTAGAGTCGAATGCTCTGGCAACCGCGGCGCGATGCTGTCATGCAAGGCGCCGCGGTCAAGGCGGTACAGCTTACTTGAGGCGCGCTTGCAATTCGTTGGCAAGCTGTCTCGTTGCCGCCTTGGTCGGCGCGTCGTTGGCGAGCGCGTTAAGCAAGCCAAAGTCGTGGATCGTGCCGTCGTAGCGAACCGTCGTGACTTCATCGCCCGCAGCATCGAGCTTGCGGCCGTAAGCCTGGCCCTCGTCGCTCAGCACGTCGAACTGCGCGACCTGAATGAGCGCCGGCGGCAAACCCTTCAGTTGCTCCACCGACGCGCGCAGCGGCGACGCGTAGATCTCATTGCGCTGCTTCGGATCCTTGGTGTACGCGTCCCAGAACCACTTCATCATCGGCCGGGTCAGGAAGTGGCCTTCCGGATAGGCGTTGTACGAGCCGTTACCGAAATTGTTGTCCGTCACCGGCCACATCAGGCCTTGAAAGCGGATTGCGGGGCCCTGCTTGTTCTTCGCCATCAGGGATACAACCGCGGCCATGTTGCCGCCGACGCTGTTGCCCACTACTGCAAGGCGGCTGCCGTCCACACCGATTTCATTGCCATGTTCCGCGACCCATCTGGTGGCCGCGTACGCCTGATTGATCGCTACCGGGTAACGCGCTTCGGGCGACGGCGTGTAATTGACAAACACCGCCACAGCCCCGGATTGCACGACGAGGTCGCGCACCAGCCTCTCGTGCGTCTGGAAGTCCCCAAGGATCCAACCGCCGCCGTGGAAGAACATGAACACTGGCAGCGTGCCCGTTGCGCCTTGCGGCCGCACGATCGTGATCGGCACGGTGACGCCGTCCTGCTCGATGGTCTTGTTCGACACATCAATGCCGGACAGATCAACCTTCACGCTGTTCTGAGCGCCGACCAGCACCTGACGCGCCTCTGCCGGTGTCAGCGTGTTGATTGCCGGTCCTGTGCCGCTGTTCAGCGCATGCAGGAACTGGCTGGTCACCAGATCAGGCGAGGCGGGTGTTGCCGGGCTTGCGGCGATGGCGAGGGTGGCGCTGGTTGCAAGTACGGTGGCCAGCAGCAAAGGCTTGAGGGTCTTCATGATGTTTTCCCGGTTTGTGACGGTGAGAGGCTGAGACTTAGACGATGGTCAGGGTGACGTCGATGTTGCCGCGAGTCGCGTTCGAGTACGGGCAAACGACGTGCGCCTTGTCGACCAGCGTTTGCGCCGCTTCGCGCGGCATGCCGGGCAGCGAGATCTTCAGTTCCACTTCAATGCCAAAGCCATTCGGGATCGGGCCGATGCCGACGCTGCCGTCAATCGCGACGTCTGCGGGAATGGCGATCTTGTCGCGGGCGGCGACGAATTTCATCGCGCCGAGGAAACAGGCGCTATAGCCGGCCGCGAAGAGCTGTTCCGGATTGGCGCCCTCGCCGCCCGCGCCGCCGAGTTCTTTCGGCGTGGTCAGCTTGAAATCGAGGTTGCCTGCGGGCACCACGGCGCGGCCATCGCGGCCACCGGTGGCATGAGCTTGAGCGCGGTAGAGGACTTTTTCGAGTGACATGGTGAGGCTCCTTACAAGAGTGAGTGATTGGATTTGCTATCTACTACTAGATAGATTCATCCGCAAAATTAACAGACAAACCAGGCTTTTCCTGGCTACTTCATATTCCCCGCTTGTCTATCTACTCAAAGATAGACAAGCGGGCCAAACAAAGAGGCGGCGTACCGCCTCATACCTGACTACCTGACTACCGCGATGCGGGCTTCACCGCGCGATCCGCACCGTTGCCTCGACGTCTTCGAGCCGAGCCTTGGTGTGGAACAAACGGCTTGCGAGCACACTGCCCTGAAACGCCGCGTACAGTGCCCGCGCCGCGTTTTCCGGTTTGCCGTTCACCGCCAGCGTCCCTTCCTGCACGCCTTGTGTGAGAACCTTGGCGAGCCAGTTTTCGTTCGCTTTGAAAAACCCCTGCAAGGCCTGGCGGATGTTGTCGGGCAGTGATTCGATGTCCGCAGCCAGCATGCCGCACAGGCAGATCTGATTACCGTCACCGAGGGTCCTGCCGAACAGCTTCGCGTACTTGCTCAACTTTGCGTCCGCGGCCAATGAAGCGTTAATGCCATGGAGCGCGCCCAATACCTCGTTGCTGTACGCATTAACCGCCTCCAGAACCAGATCGTCTTTAGACGGAAAGTAGTAGTGGATGCTCGAGGTTTTTACGCCGACCAGGTTGGACAGATCACGGTAGCTGAACCCGTTGTAACCACGGAGCATGATGAGCGTGATTGCGTGGTCGAGGATCTGTTCGCGCACTGTCGTTGTCGGTTCCATGGAACGAACTATATCTACTCATAGATAGACTGTCAAGCGACTTCGCAATCGTCCAAGCGACGCGACGTGGTTATCAGACATGAAGGCAGAGCCGCTGTGGCATAGACTGCTCTCTGTCGCCGCCTCAACAGTTGCTTATCCTGCGAAATACCGTGGGAGACAGGGTCTGCAACTGGAACTTCCGGTGGCGCTGAAAACGGCATTCCGTCCATCCTTTGTTCCCGTTGGTCGACGAGATCTCATCATGGAATATATCGAAAGCCTACGCATTTTCCGGTCGGTGGTCGAACTGAAGAGTTTCACCCGCGCGGCGGATATTCATGGGCTGGCCCGGCCAGCGGTGTCGCGGGCGATCGCAGGGCTGGAAGAGCGGATCGGATGCCGGCTGTTAAACCGGACGACCCGGCAGGTCTCACTCACCGAAGCCGCCGAACGATTCTACGAAGGCTGCGTGCGTATCCTGGACGATCTGGATGTACTCGAAGCGGACGTAGCCAACCAGACACGCGAAGCCGGTGGCGTCTTACGCCTTGTCGCCCATACGACGGCAACGGTAAGCCGGTTGGTTCCCCTGATCGCCGGATTCAAGCGGGCCCATCCGAAGGTCACGCTCGACGTGACGCTGACGGAACGGCCCGTCGACCTCGTCGGCGACGGCTTCGACCTTGGCCTCATCCTTCCGTACATGCTGACGAGCGAAACGACGGTCGTGCGTCTGCTCGAACGCATTCCGGTTGTCATCGTCGCGACGCCGCAGTATCTGCAGGCGTCGTCGACGCCGGGAGATCCATCGGAACTGGCCGCGCATCTTTTTGTGTCGATGTCGCCGTCCATTCGCCGCCCCGTCATCGGCTTCCGGATTGGCGAGGACGAGCTGAGCGTTCCGCTTCGTTTCGATGTTTCGTCGAACAGCCCCGCCTTCAACCTGGAAATGGTGCTGCAGGGTTTCGGAATCGGCGTCGTGCCGGCAGCCCTTGTCGAGAACGAATTGGCCTCGGGGAAGCTCGTCCAGCTGCTCACCCGTTCACAGCTTGTCGACGACAGCGTCGACATTCAGCTCGCTTACAGCAACCGGACCCTGCTGCCTGCCAAGGTGCGTGCATTTATTGACTATGCGGCTGCCTTTTTCGAAACGCTGGCGACATCGCGCTAGTCCAGCGAAGACGACCTGCGAAGCGCGCTAGAAAAAAGGGCGGCATGAGTCGCCACTTTAGGTGACGAGGCCGACTGGATCCGGCCCACGCTGCGCGCGCCCCGTCGGCGCCCTGCCCAATTCCCCGTTGCTCCCCGGGCGATTGGTACAGGAAACGACAACAAACTGATAATCCGGCCAGCATCGCTTCCCGGCGGGGGCCGCATTACTCTGTGCGTATGCACTCAAACGATCTTCCGGACGACGACTGTTTTGCTCTCCGTCAGGCCTCCCGACATATTTCAAAGCTTTATGAGCGTCATTTGTCTGAGGCCGGCATCACGCCGACGCAATTCAGCGTCCTCAGAACGCTGAGTCGTTGTACGAATCTGACGATGGCCGAATTGGCCAAAGCGATGGTAATGGACAGAACGACCCTCGTTCGAGCGCTTAAACCCCTGCTCCGGCGTGGCCTCGTGGTTGCTCCTGCCGAACCGCAAAGCAATCGGCGACTGCGAGTCGTACTCACCAGAAGAGGGTTGACGAAGCTCGACGAAGCGGCCGCTCATTGGGCAACGGCGCAGGCCAGTTTCGAACGTAGTTTTGGCCAGCAACAGGCAGCGCATCTGCGAAGTGAACTGTTTCGCATGACGAGCTACCTGTCCGAAAGGTAACCACAACGCAACAGACTGATTCACTGCGGTAGATCGATCAGTGAAAAATTAAACGCTAATGTGTGCATATGCACCTCAAGCGAAACAAAGACATACAACCCAGATGAGCCAAAGGAAAACGGAAACCATCATGCACCACGACCGACCCCAGCTCCGAGCGAGCGCATGGGCTGCCACGATAGCCGCGGCGGTGGCGGCGCTTGGCCTCGCCGGATGCGTCAACTACGCCGGCATCAAAAGCGATAAGCAGATTGCCCCGCCCACCCAGTATGAGACGAAGGAGAGCTTGCCTGCCGAGGGCGGACAGTGGCCTGCAATGGATTGGGCCAGGCAGTTCGGCGATGCGCAGTTGCCAAGGCTGATCGACGAGGCGCTGGCCGGCCATCCGACGATCGATCAGGCACGTGCACGCATTGAGAAAGCCTCTGCCTCTGTCGGCACGGCCCATTCCGCTCTCTATCCAAACGTGACGGGAAGCTATTCATGGACGCGCGAGCGCTATAGCGACAATGGGTCCGCTCCACCGCCGGTCAACGGCACCTGGCAGAGCGAGAACAACGTACTCGCCAGTGCTTCGTTTGATCTCGACCTGTGGGGCAAGAATCGCGAGCGGCTTCGTCAGTCCGTCTCGCAGGAGAAGGTCGCCGAAGCCGAAGCCGAAGAGGTGCGCATCTCTTTGGCCGCTTCGGTGGCCAGCACCTACAACCATCTTGCGCAGCTCTATGCGTTGCGTGATATCGAGGCCCGCGAAGTGAAGAATCGCGAGGATATCGTGCGAATCACGGATGGGCGCGTGGGGGCGGGGCTCGATACCAACGTGGAGCGGCAGACCGCATACGGTGAGACCGCGACGAGCCGTTCCAGCGTCAGCGACCTCGATGGACAGATCACGACCGTACGTTACCAATTGGGCGCCCTGCTTGGTGAAGGCCCGGATGGCGGCCTCAAGATCGCCAATCCATCGCTTGGAGAGGGCGCCAGCGTCGCGCTTCCCGACAACCTGCCCGCGGATCTGATTTCGCGGCGCCCGGACATCGTTGCGGCCTATTGGCAGGTGGATGCAGCAATCCACGATGTAAAGGAAAAGAAGGCCGAGTTCTTTCCGGACGTCAATCTTTCCGCATCAGCTGCACTGGACGCGTTTGGCTGGGGGCGATTCCTGACGGCCGGAAGCGGCCAACTTCAGGCAGGACCCGCGATTCATCTTCCTATCTTCGACGCCGGTGCGCTACGCGCCCAACTGAAGGGCCGCTACGCGGACTTCGACTACGACGTCGCAACGTACAACCAGACGTTGATCAGCGCTTTATCCGATGTTGCCACGCAGGTCACGCAGATCCACTCGGCCGATCGTCAACTGGTCGATGCGCAGCAGGCCCTGGATGCGCAGACCAAAAGTTATCAACTGGCGCTCGTTCGATACAAGGCGGGTTTGAACCAGCAACTGCAGGTGTTGAACGCGGATGACAACCGGCTCGCAGCCGAAACGGCCGTCGTGAACCTCGAAATGAATCGCCGCGGCATGCAGATCGGGCTGATCAAGGCACTAGGCGGCGGCTTCGATGCTTCGCACGCCGGCCTTGCTGCGAACACGGAGACGCCGATTCCCGCGCCGTCCGGCAGCACGGCGACTCACTGAACGACCAGATCTGCGCTCAGGCGTAACGGCCTGAGCGTGACCATCAAACTTTATTGGAGCTACCCATGAACGCACCTCAGTCACCGTCGGATAAAGAGCCGGAAAAGAAGCCCGGCAAACGCAAACTTCTGCTCTCACTGCTTGTCGCTTCGCTCGCGATCGCAGGCGCGGCGTATGGCGCTTTCTATTTCGTCGACGCCCGTCACCACGTGGACACCGACGACGCATACGTCAACGGCAACGTCGTGCAAATTACGCCGCAGGTCACGGGAACCGTCATCGGGGTCAATGCGGACAACACGCAAATCGTCAGGAAGGGTGAGCCGATCGTCCAGATCGATCCCGCGGACGCCAGGATTGCATTGCAACAGGCCGAGGCCAACTTGGGCCAAACCGTTCGCAGAGTCCATGGCCTGTATGCCGACGATGACAGATACCGTGCAGATATCGCTGAACGCCAGTCGGATCTTTCGAAGGCACAGGACGATCTGAAGCGCCGGCTTGCCACTGGCATGACGGGGGCGGTGTCGGACGAGGAAATCTCACATGCACGTGATGCGGTCCGGTCGACTCAGGCTGCGCTTGAAGCGGCCCGGCAGCAGCTTGGCGCCAATCGCGCGCTGACGGCCAACACGTCGGTCGACAGGCATCCGGACGTACTGGCAAGCGCCGCCCACGTTCGCGACGCCTACCTGGCTTATGCGCGCACCACGTTGCCGGCCCCCGTAACCGGATACATCGCGCAGCGCTCGGTTCAGGTCGGGCAGCGCGTGTCACCCGGCGCAGCGCTGATGTCGGTGGTGCCGCTCGAGCAGGTCTGGGTCGATGCGAATTTCAAGGAGTGGCAGCTTCGTCACATCCGGGTTGGACAACCCGTTGAGCTGACCGCCGACGTCTACGGCTCCGCCGTCGTCTATCACGGCAAGGTGGTGGGCTTTACGCCAGGCACCGGTTCGGCACTGGCGCTGCTGCCGGCGCAGAACGCAACGGGTAACTGGATCAAGGTGGTGCAGCGGCTACCGGTGCGCATCGAGATTCCACCCGCGGAACTGGAAAAGCATCCACTGCGCGTGGGTCTGTCAATGAACGTGGATGTCAACGTCAAGGACCCTGCCGGCGCCCAACTCGGTACGCAGTCTACGTCCGCCTATAAGACCGACGTTTTCGCAAAGTACGGCGACGAGGCCGATGCCGCGATCGCCCGGATCATCGCCGAAAACGAATGACAGCCGCTCATTGGACCGCGGCACCTGAAAGATGCCGCGCCTTTCTTGCCAGACACAGGACAGCCGTATCACCATGAACCCGAACCATCCAAATCACCCGCCGCTGACCGGGGCGACGCTCGCCCTGGGCTCCCTGAGCGTTGGTCTCGCGGGCTTTATGACCGTGCTCGATTCGTCGATCGCCAACGTCGCCATTCCAACCATTTCCGGCAACCTCGGCGTATCGGTCGACGAAGGCACGTGGGTCATCACCGTCTTTGCCGCTGCGAATGCAATCGCGATTCCGTTGACTGGCTGGCTGACACAGAGGCTGGGGCAGGTCCGGCTGTTCGTCGGCTCGATATTGTTGTTCGTGTTCGCATCCTGGCTCTGCGGCATCGCGCCGACGTTGCCGATTCTGTTGCTTGCGCGCGCGCTGCAGGGAGCCGTTGCCGGACCGCTCATCCCGATGTCGCAGGCGTTGCTGCTCAGTTCGTGGCCGAAAGCGAAATCCTCGCTGGCACTCGCGCTGTTCTCGATGATCGTGGTGACCGGGCCGATTGTCGGGCCGTCGCTCGGCGGCTGGGTGACGGACAGCTATAGCTGGTCGTGGATCTTCTATATCAACATCCCAGTCGGGCTGTTCGCTGCCGCAATGGTCTGGCTTCTCTATCGCAAGCGCGATACGCCGGCCAGAAAGCTGCCAATCGACGTTGTCGGGCTGGTGCTGCTAATTATTTGGGTCGCGTCGCTTCAGGTGATGCTGGACAAGGGTAAAGATCTCGACTGGTTCTCGTCGAGCACGATCGTCGTGCTGGCTATTGTTGCCGCAGTCGGACTCGCGGCATTCATTATCTGGGAGCTGACGGAAAAGAATCCGATCGTCGACTTGACGCTGTTCAAGCAGCGCAACTTTCTCGGCGGCACCGTTTCGATTGCCGTCGCGTATGGCATCTTCTTCGGAACGCTGGTGCTGCTTCCGCAGTGGATGCAGGAGTACCTGGGATATCGGGCTGTCGACGCAGGCCTTGCTACGGCGCCGCTGGGCATTTTCGCGGTGATCGGCGCTCCCATCATGGGCAAGATTCTGCCGCGTTCCGATGCGCGCATTATCGGCACGTTCGCGTTTATTGGATTCGCGATCGTCTACTTCATGCGTACGTATTTCTATACCGACATCAGCGAGGGATACATCATCCTGCCGACCCTGCTGCAGGGTATTCCGATGGCGCTGTTCTTTGCTCCGCTCACCGTGATCATCCTGTCGGGACAGCCGCCCGAAAAGGTGCCGGCCGCTGCCGGGCTGTCCACCTTCGGACGCGTATTCTTCGGTGGTATTGGTACGTCGCTGGCGAACGTCGTGTGGAACAACCGGACGATCATGCATCATGAGATTCTGACGCAGCAGTCCAGCCCGACCAATCCGCTCTTCAATGCGCAAATGGATACCTACCATTCGCTGCTTGGTCTGGGGCAAGGCGCTTCGTATGCGTTGTTCGATCGGACGGTACAGGCGCAGGCGGCCATGTTAGGGCTGAACGACGTGTTCTATGGAGCCGCGATCATCATGATCATCATCATTCCGCTCATCTGGATCACCAAGCCTGGCAAGGCTGGCGGTTCGAGCGACGCCGCCGCAGCTGCGCACTGAAAAACGGCTGGGTACCGTCACCCGTACCGGGCACCATCCCACAAACCGTATAGGTACTGTACCGGGATGGTTCGCTAGAATGCTCCGAGGGTCTTATTGACCAACCTCGGAGCCACCCATGTCCATGTCCTACCTCAGCCTCAGCGCGCTGCCCGCCGGCATTCTGTTCGCGCTCGTCACCACCATCACGCCCGGTCCGAACAACACGATGTTGCTGGCCTCGGGCGTGAACTTCGGCTTTCGCCGCACGCTGCCGCATCTCTCCGGGATCAGCGCCGGGGTCGTGCTGTTGATGCTGTCGGTCGGGATTGGTCTGGGCGAAGCCTTCGTGCACTTCCCGGTGTTGTACACGGTGCTGGAAGTCGCGAGCGTCGCGTACCTGCTGTATCTCGCGTGGAAAATCGGCACGTCGGGCGAGTTGAAGGTCAAGAAAGGCGATCGCCGGCCCATGAAGTTTTATGAAGCCATCGCGTTCCAGTGGGTCAACCCGAAAGCGTGGATGATGGTGCTGACCGCCGCCACGACGATCCACCTCAGCGAGAGCACCAGCGTGAACGCCATCGCGATGGCGGTGATCTTCTACGTGATCGGCTTTCCGTGCATCTGCCTGTGGGCGGGCTTCGGCACCGCGATGCGCAAGGTGCTGTCGGACCCGAAGCGGCTGCGCATCTTCAATGTCGCCATGGCGCTGCTGCTGGTGCTCTCAATGTATCCGATCGCGCTCAAGCTGCTCGGCCAGTCCGTTTAAGATCGAGCACAACTAGATCGCACCCTGCCCGACTCGCTCGATGAAGCGCCACAACGCGTCGTCGGTCGAGTACGGTGCGTTGAAACGGAACCAGGCGCTCGGGGCATCGTCGGGACGGAAATAGGAGCCAGGTGCGAGCCAGATGCCGTGCTGGAGCGCGGCTGTCGCCACCTCGCCCGCGCGCTCCGCTTCGATCGGCAGACGAGCCCACAGGAACAGACCGGCGCGCGGCCGGTGAAACAGTTCCAGACCGAGCGAATCGAGCCGCTCCTCGACGGTCGCATGCGCGAGCTTGAGCCGCTCGTTCACGGCTTCGACGTGACGCGCATAGCGCCCTTCGAGCAACACTTTGTCGACGATCCGTTCAATCGCTTCCGACGAGGTCAACCCCACCGCCATCTTCGTGCGCGCCAGTTCGCGCAGGACTGCCCGCTCGGCGACCACGTAGCCGCAACGCAGCCCCGGCGTCACCGTCTTCGAGAAACCGCCAACGTAGAGCACACGCTGCAAGCCTTCCATGGCGGCAAACAAAGGCGCGCCGGGCAGCGCCAGTTCGCGGCTGACATCGTCTTCGATCACCCACATGCGCTGACGCTCGGCGATCTGCAACAGACGGAACGCCGCCGACATGCCGAAGGTCGCGCCGGTCGGATTCTGCAGCGTGGTGTTGACGAAAATCGCCTTCGGCTTGTGCTGCGCGACCAGCGCTTCGAGCACGTCCGTATCGACGCCGGCCGGGGTGCGCGGCACCCCATGCACCACCAGCCCCGCCAGCTTGAGAATCTGCAGCAGATTGCAGTAACCGGGATCTTCGACGATCACGGCGTCGCCCGCGCGCAGCAGCGTCCGAACGATCAGATCCAGCCCTTGCGTCGCGCCCTGCGTGAGCAGCACGTTGGAGACGTCCACCGGCAAACCGCGCCGGTCGAGTTGCTCGGCGATCCGCTCGCGCAGCGGCGCGAAGCCGTACGGATGCCCGTAGTCGCCGAGACGCGCCGCCGGCACCCGGCTCATCGCACGCAGCGCATGCTGCAA
Source organism: Burkholderia sp. OK233 (assembly GCF_900230185.1). Classification (GTDB taxonomy): domain Bacteria; phylum Pseudomonadota; class Gammaproteobacteria; order Burkholderiales; family Burkholderiaceae; genus Paraburkholderia. The sequence continues at coordinate 2,780,282 of NZ_OCSR01000002.1, read as the reverse complement.
ACCCGTCTCGTTGATCCATTCGTTCGGCAGCCAGCCGCCGCCGGCCTTGATCGGCACCGAATGGTCGGCGAACACGTCGGACAGCAGCCAGGTCGCGGTCAGGCTCGGCGGCTGCCAGTCGGTGGGGGCAGCCCGCGCGGACTGCGCGCGCGCCGCCACGCGATAACCGGAACCGCGCCGCGCCACGACGAGACCCATCGAAACAAGACGGTTGTAGGCCTCGGTGACCGTGAAGGTGCTCAGTTCGTGGCTTTGCGCCAGTTGCCGCACCGACGGCAACAGCGCGCCGGCGCGCAGCGCCTGCGCCTCGATGGCGCGCGCGAAGCCCTGCACGACCTGCTCGACGAGCGTGGGAGCGGCGCGTCGGTCGCGCTCAAGTTGTAGTTCGATCATGGTTCGGACTGAAAGGCCGGTCGCGACGGCCGGCTACGTTGCCAGAAAGATGGCCAGGAAGGCGCCAGATAAAGCGTCGAATGGCGTCATCGCGCGATCGACACAGTTACTGCAATTCCACCAACACAGTTAGCACCACACTGCGTCAACTGTTTATGCCGCCATTAAACCGCGGACGCTACAGTTTCGCTACCACTTCGAGGAGAAAACCATGACTTCGCGCCCCGTCATCGACGACCTGTCGTCTTTCTGGATGCCCTTCACCGCCAACCGCCAGTTCAAGGCTGCGCCGCGCCTGCTGGAATCGGCCAAGGGTATGTACTACCGCACCACGGACGGGCGTGAAGTGCTCGACGGCTGCGCGGGTCTCTGGTGCGTGAACGCCGGCCACGGGCGCGACGAAATCGTCGCCGCGATCACCCAGCAACTGTCCACGCTCGATTTCGCGCCGACCTTCCAGATGGGCCACCCGTTGGCATTCGAAGCGGCCACCAAAGTCGCCGAACTGATGCCGAATGGCCTCGACCGCATCTTCTTCACGAACTCCGGTTCGGAATCGGTCGACACCGCCCTGAAAATCGCGCTGGCGTATCACCGTTCGCGTGGCGAAGGCCAGCGCACGCGTCTGATCGGCCGCGAGCGCGGCTATCACGGCGTGGGCTTCGGCGGCATTTCGGTGGGCGGCATCGCGCCGAACCGCAAGACCTTCTCCGGCGCGTTGCTGCCGGCGGTCGATCATTTGCCGCACACGCATAACCTCGAACACAACGCGTTTTCGAAGGGCCAGCCCGCCTGGGGCGCGCATCTCGCCGACGAACTCGAGCGCATCGTCACGTTGCATGATGCGTCGACGATCGCCGCCGTGATCGTCGAACCGGTGGCCGGCTCGACGGGCGTGCTGATTCCGCCGCAAGGCTATCTGCAGAAGCTGCGCGAGATCTGCACGAAACACGGCATCCTGCTGATTTTCGACGAAGTGATTACCGCTTTCGGCCGCATCGGCAAGGCGACGGCGAGCGAATACTTTGGCGTGACGCCGGACCTGATCACGATGGCCAAGGCAATCAACAACGCTGCGATCCCGATGGGCGCGGTGGCCGCGAGCCGAACGATCCACGACACGATCGTCAACGGCGGCGCGCAAGGTGCGATCGAGCTGTTCCATGGCTACACGTATTCGGCCCACCCGGCCGCGGCCGCGGCCGCAGTTGCGACGCTCGACCTGTATCGCCGCGAAGGCCTGTTCGAGCGCGCTGCGACGATGGCGCCGAAGTTCGAAGCCGCCGCTCACTCGCTGCGCAATGCGAAGCATGTGAAGGACGTTCGCAACCTCGGCATGATCGCGGGCGTCGAACTCGAGTCGCGCGACGGTGCGCCGGGCGCGCGTGCTTATGAAGCGTTTGTAAAGTGCTTCGAGGCGGGCGTGCTGGTGCGTTTTACCGGCGATATCCTCGCGTTCTCGCCGCCGCTTATCATCGATGAAGAACAGATCGCGCACATCTTCAAGACAGTGGGCGACGTGCTGGCGACGGTGCAGTAAGACTGAGAGATGCGGCGCGCGTGGGTGGCGCGCGCCCCACTCGCCCACATCACCCTCTCAGCGCATCAGTGATGCGCGCGCGAAGCCCTCGTGTGCGCGGCCTTTTTGGCAGCGGCCGAGCGGCCTGAAGCACCTTTGGTCGCTGCGGCCTTCTTCGCCGCGGCAGAACGGCTAGCCGCCGGCCGCCTGGCCGCTGCCGATTTCGTCTGCTTCGACAAAGCCTTGTGCGATGCGCCGGCGGTGCTTTCACGCTTCAATGCATTGGTCGCGGCACGTGATCGCTTAGCTGTCGACTCGCTGCTCGCGCTCTTCTTCGCCGCGCTCTTGTGCTGGCCCGCGGCGTTATCCTTTTGCGCTTTCTTGCGGGTCGCCTCACTCGTGGCGCCCTTTTTCGGCGACTTCATGGCGACGCCTGCGCGCCGCGCTTCCGACAAGCCGATTGCAATCGCCTGCCTGGCCGACCTGACGCCGTGCTTGCCGGCGCGCACCTTATCGATCTGTTCCTTGACGAATTCCCCCGCCTGGGTACTCGATGCCTTGCCGGCACGCTTGTCGGCTTGGGCACGCTTGATGGTTTTCTGTTCGGGCATGACAGTCCTCCGGTTAGCTGTTGGCTTTGTGCGTGCAGCAACGCGTGTGCCGGGGGTGTTCGCTGCGGCGCAGCGAAACTTCAGAAAATTGGGCGACAAGGCTCGCGCCTGGCAACTGGACGGCGTATGGTGACAGCAAGGGTTGGCGCCGTGGTCCGACCTGACGGGAGACATCCATGAAGATACCTACCGTTCGCGCAGGTGCGCACATTGAAGGCGTGCATTGGGTTGCCGAGTACGCTGAAGACGTTCACGAGATTCGTGTATTCCGCGAAGGCCAGGAAGTGGATGTGCATAATGCGCCGTCCTCGTTGTTTGGCGATGAGGAAAACGCAGGGTCGAAGAGTACCGCTGATCATCGAGCGGTGGAAGCCGCTGTGCTGGCTTATTTGCGGCGGTTTGTGATTGAGCATGATGCGGAGGAGTAGGTTTTTTTGCCTTTGGCGGCGGCATTGGCTGTGTTCTTCGGGCTTTGGCCTTTCCTTGAATTGTTAGTGGTCTATTAGCGTTGCCCCTGTGCGGGGCGGCACCTACTTTTCTTTGCATGCCGCAAAGAAAAGTAGGCAAAAGAAAGCTGCTCAAACCGCTAATACTAAGTGGGCACCGTGGTCTGCTAGGGGTAGTGGTGCATCTGGAATCTGGGTTCGTGCACCTGCATGCGCTTGTGACAAGGGCGTCATACTTCCGGCGGCGCTGCGCGCGCCGAAGCGTATGTCTCAAACCGATCACTGCGTTTTGACGCCCACGCCTCGCCACCGGGCCGCGGCTCGTCATTGCACCGCCACCACCGCGATTGTGATTGTGATTGGAACAGCAACTGCAACCGCCTGCCGCAGTCGCGACTGTGATTGCGGCACACCGACATATCATTTTAAGTGGGGGTTCTCGGCTGAATGCAGAGGCACATCGCCGAGGCGAAGCCGACGGCTCCCACAGACCTCAACCGAAGCCCGTGGTTTCCCATGCAGACCCGTCCGCGACGCACGTAGTGCGGAGTGGGAGCTGATGAGTCCTTTGTCACTAGCGCGGAATGTGCGAGAACACGGATTCCAGATGCACCACTACCCCGTGCAGACCACGGGGCCCACTTAGCATTGGCGGTTTGAGCCGCTTTCTTTTGCCTACTTTTCTTTGCGGCGGCAAAGAAAAGTAGGTGCCGCCCCGCACAGGGGCAACGCTAATAGACCACTAACAAATCAAGGAAAGGCACCAAGGCCAGATCAAGGAAAGGCCAACGCCCCAAGAACACTACCAATGCCGCCGCAAAAGGCAAAAAAACTCATTCACCCACCCGCAACTTCTTAACCTCAGAATCCGCCGGCTGCACACTCGCACCATCAATATACCGATACGAAGTCATCACCCCTTTCCCATCCTTAAGACCGGTAACCCCAACAAAAGCCCCCATCGTCGACTGATTATCCTGAGCCCGATAAGTAATCGGCCCGAAGGGCGTCTCCACCCCTAGCCCCTTGAACGCAGCGGCCAACTTATCCGAATCCGTAGAACCGGCCTTCTTGATCCCCGCCGCGATCGACATCAGCGCCGAATACCCAACGACTGACCCCAGTCGCGGATAATCGTGATACTTCGCCTGATATGCATCGACAAACTTCTTGTTCGCCGCCGTATCGATCGAATACCACGGGTAACCCGTCACGATCCAACCCGTCGGCGCCTCCGCACCCAACGGATCGAGATAGTCCGGCTCACCCGTCAACAACGACACCACGCCGCGGTCCTTGAACAACCCGCGCGTATTGCCCTCACGCACAAACTTGCCGAGATCGGCACCAAACAGCACGTTGAAAATCGCGTCCGGCTTCGCATCGGCGATCGCCTGCGACACCGCGCCTGCATCGACATTGCCCAGCGGCGTCGCCTGTTCGGCGACAAACTCGACGTCCGGCTGCGCCACCGTCATCAGCTTCTTGAACGTCGCCACCGCCGATTGCCCGTACTCGTAGTTCGGATACACAAGCGCCCAACGCTTCTTCTTCAGCTTCACCGCCTCCGGCACCAGCATCGCCACCTGCATATACGTCGAAGGACGCAAACGGTACGTGTATTTATTGCCGTCGGCCCAGACGATCTTGTCGGTCAATGGCTCGGCCGCGAGGAAGAAAATCTTCTTCTGCTTCGCGAAATCGGTCAACGCGAGACCCGTGTTCGACAGGAACCCACCGAACAGCAATTGCACCTGCTCGCGTGCAATCAACTCCTGCGCGACGCGGATGGTGTCGCCCGGATTGCCGTTGTCGTCGCGCGACACCACTTCGAGCTGTTTGCCCAGTACGCCACCCGCCGCGTTCACCTGCTCGAGCGCGAGATTCCAGCCGTTCTTGTAAGGCCCGAGAAAGGCGGGCTGCGCCTTGTAGCTGTTGATTTCACCGATCTTGATGGTCTGCTGTGCACTCGCGCCAACGGCCGCGAGCGATAGAACCGTTGAAACCGTGAGGCGAGAGATCCATCCTGCGCGCGTGGTCATGCGTTTCTCCGTTATCAAAAGGATTGCGGGAATGCGGTCGTTTTTATCAAGCGTTGAAGCGATTGGCGATTCGTTCGGCGAGCCGTGCTGCGAATTGTGCTGCCAGTGGTGCTGCGAGTGATACTGCAATGCGTGTGGCGATTTCACTCTGCCCGCGGCGTCGCGCGAATTCTCGCAACGCTCGCCGTGACGTCCTGCCATGCCGGTTTGCCGCCTGCGAATTGCTGACGCAGGTAGATCACCAGTTCGGCGACCTGGGCGTCGTTGAAACTGTCGCGGTAAGCCGGCATCGTACCGAGTTCGGGCCGTGCAGGCGAGCCGATACCATCGAGAATCACGCGAATCAGATTATCAGGCGTCGTGCTATGCAGATTCGTGTTAAGCGCCAGCGACGGATGCGCACCGAACAATTGCGGTCCACTGCCCGTGTGATGACAGGCTGCACACGCGCCGTCGAAGAGACGCGCCCCAAGACCCGTTGCCGTGCCGGTAATCGTGCTGGCCTGCTCGTATTGACGCGCCATCGCCACAGGATCCGCATTGGGCTCCAGGGGACTCAAAGACGCCAGATACGTGGCCATCGCGCGAATATCGCTGTCGGGCAGCGCCGCCAGATCGCTGACGACCGGCGCCATCGGCCCGGCCGCGACACCATGCAGCGGCGCATGACCGTAGCGCAGATAGCTGAACAGTTCGTCTTCGCTCCAGGGCACGGGCGCGTTGGAAAGCGTCGACAGCGCGGGCGCTTCCCACCCTTCCGCCATGCCGCCGCCCATGAACGCGGGACCTGTTTTCTCGGCGCCGAATGCATTGCGCGGGGTATGGCATGCGCTGCAATGGCCGAGGCCGTTCACGAGATACGCCCCACGATTCCATTGCGCACTTTGCGTCGCACTGGCGGCAAACGTATTGCGTCCGAGGAAGAGCCCGTTCCATACAGCCATCAACGGACGCACGCTGAATGGAAAGGCCAGCTTCGTTTCCGGCGGCCTGGAGCGCACCGGCGTTTGCGCCATCAGGTACGCGTAGAGCGCTTTCAGATCGTCGTCGGACGTGTTCCTGAACGACGTGTACGGGAACGCGGGATACAAATGATGTCCGTCGCGGCTTATACCTTGCCGCATCGCCCGCACGAATGCGTCGAGCGACCATGTGCCGATCCCGGTCTGTCCGTCAGGCGTGATGTTGGTGCTATAGATGGTGCCGAATGGCGTATCGAGCGGTTTGCCGCCGGCATTCGGCACGCCGTTGTGCGCGGTATGGCAAACCGCGCAATTGCCCAGCGCAGCCAGCAGTTTGCCGCGTGCCACCAGTTCGGGCGCAAACGCGCTCGCGAGCGGCGACGTAATCGGCACAATGGCTTGTGGCGTCAAAGCCAATGCACCCAGCCAGCCGGCAGCGCCCGCGGCAATTGCGCCGAGAAAACCGAGCCGCCAGCGCTTCTTTTTGCGCGCCGCCGCTTCTTCCGCTTGCGCATCGGCGAGCGCGGCGCGAATCGTCTCCGGTGTGAACGGCGGCCTGCGAAAACGCACACCTGTCGCGTCGTACAGCGCGTTGGCGATCGCCGCAGCGCCAGGCAGCGACGCCGATTCGCCTGTGCCCATCGGCGGCTCGCCATGGCGCGGCATCATCACGACTTCGATCACCGGCACTTCGCGGAACGTCAGAATCGGATACGCGCCCCATTCCTGGCTCGTGACCGCGTTATCGCCGAACGTCACGCGTTCTTTCAGCGCACGACTGGTCGCCTGAATCACGTTGCCGTGTATCTGATGACGGACGCCGTCAGGATTCACCATGATGCCGGTGTCCTGGCCGACCACCACGCGCGTCACCGCGAGCTCGCCGCTCTTGCGATTGACTTCGACGTCAGCGACCCACGCGGACCATGCCGCGCCGAAACCGGGGAATTTGCTGTGCACGTAGCGGGCGTAGGCAAAACCTCGACCGCGCGCAATGTCGCCCTCTTCCTGATCATCTTTCAAGGCGATGTTACGAGGCTGCCAGCCAGCTTTCTCGGCCACTGCCTTGACGAGATCGATCGCACGCGGATCGCTCAGGTGCTTCAAACGAAACTCGACCGGATCTACACCCGCCTCCGCTGCGAGTTCGTCGATAAAAGACTCATGCGCGAAGGTGTTCGGCAAGGCCGACACGCCCCGCAGCCAGGACGCGCGCACGATCGGCGGCGTGTCGTCGCAGACGATTCGCATGGTCTGGTAGTCGTACGGAGGCACGGACGTGCGGTCGCCCATTTCGAAGACTTGCGGCTGCGCAGAGATAGTGCCGGTGAGCAGTAACGCTAAAGTGGGGGCGTCGTTCGATGGATAGCGTGTCGCGAAGTCGTACGCCGCGAGCTCGCCTTCGGCACCTAAAGCGCCGCGCACGTCCATCAATTGCGCTGCGCCTTTGGGCTCCCATGCATGCTCGTCTTCGCGCGATAGTTGCACGCGCACCGGACTGCCGGTTGCGCGCGATAGCAGCGCGGCGTCGGCGGCGACATCGTCCGCGCAATTGCGGCCATAGCAACCCGCCGCGTCCATACGCACGATTTCGATGTTCCCTTCATCCAGCGCCATCAGCAAGGCGAGATCGGCACGCAACGAATGAGGGTTCTGAGTGCCCGACCAGACTTTCAGTTTCGCATCCCGGTAGTCGGCCACCGCGCACGACGGTCCAATCGACGCATGCATCTGAAAGGGCCATACATAAGTGCGTTCCAGCGTTCGAGCAGGGTCTTGCGCGAGTGCTGCGTCGATATCGCCTTCGATCACCAGATCGCGTCTTTTGGCCGGATTCGCTCTTAGCGCAGCTTCCACTTCCTCGCTGGTTTCGAGCGGCGGCAAACCCTCCACGGCTTTCCACTGCACATGCAACCGCTTCACCGCCTGCTGTGCGACCTCTTCGCGCTCAGCCACGATGCCGACAAAATCGCGGATCACCACGACCTTGACGATACCCGGCAAATCACTGACCGAAGCTTCATCGACATGCAGCAGACTGTTGCCCATGAAGTCGCCCTGCGCGACACCGGCATAGGGTGGACGGACAACGCGTCCGTGCAGCATGCCAGGCACACGCACGTCATGCACGAAACTCAATTCGCCGGTTGCCTTCGCCGGAATATCGACACGCGGCGTGCTCTTGCCGACGATCCTGTACGCGTCCGGTGATTTCAAAGGCGCATCGGTGGAAAGGTCCAATTCGACGCGCCGCCCGGTGATCAATTCTCCGTAGCCAATGTTTTTTTCCGTCCCACCGTCACGCGTGAAAACTACACCGTCTCGCACGTCGAGCTGCTCTGTGCTTACGTTCAAGCGCGCGGCCGCTTCCGCCAGAAGGAACTGACGTGCTTGTGCCGCTGCGTGCCTGAGTGGCACCGCCGATATCTGGATCGTCGCGCTTGCAATCGTCGGCCCCTGATTCGGCGCCTCGCTGGTGTGGCCGAGTACGACCGACACACGCGTCAACGGCACATCCAGTTCTTCCGCGACGATCTGCGCGAGCGCGGTGCCGATGCCGGTACCAAGGTCGACGTGACCGTTGAACGCCACCACGCTACCGTCGTCGCGCACCACGAGAAACATGTCCGCCTCGGTCGGCACGAACGACGAACGCGACCCCGGCTGACCGATTGCAGGCTTCACGGGTGCCTGCGGCGGCCGCGTGATGATGAGCACACTTTGCGCGTCATAGAGCTGTCGTCGGGACAGCGGCGCGGAACGTCGATCGACGCTGAAATCCGGCCCCGTCATGCGCGCACTCCTTGACGCACGGAGGCTTGCGCAGCGAGCAGTTCGGCCGCGCGCAGCACCGCGCGTACGATCTCGACATGCGTGCCGCACCGGCAGAGGTTGTGCGACAGTTCCCGCCGGATCGTCTCGACGCTCGGATGCGGATCGCGATCGAGCAACGCTTTGGCGGTCATGATCATGCCGTTCAGGCAATAGCCGCACTGCGCGGCCTGTTCTTCGATAAAAGCCTGCTGAACCGGATGCAGTGCGGCACGCGTGCCCAGTCCTTCGAGCGTGGTGATCTCACGCCCCAAGGCAACCTTCGCGGTCGTCACGCACGAACGCGTCGGCATGCCGTCGAGCAGGACCGTACACGCGCCACATTCGCCAAGTCCGCAGCCGAATTTCGGACCGTTCAACGCCAGATCATTACGCAGCAGATAAAGCAGTGGCGTGTCGGCGCCGGCGTTGACGAGATGCGTCGCGCCATTGACATTCAGCGTAAGAGGTGCCGGGCGGTTCATGACAATGCCGGCCACGCCGCGCGGCGCGAGTTCAAAGCACCACCGGCACTTCGGTTGCCGGTGGTGTATTGCGGCTGCGCCGGCAGCGGATCAAACCGTCGATCATCACCATGCCGACACCAGGAATATCGCCGAGTTGCATGCTCTCAAGCAGCGTATCCGCGGCCGTGTGCTGCGCGCGGTCCATGAAGACGAGGTCAGCGGGACGGCCCACTTCGATCAGCCCTTGCCGCAGATTGCGTTGCCGCGCGGTATTGCCGGTTGCGAAGCAGAAGACGATTTCCGCGGGGACGTCAGCGAGACTCGAGATCAGCGCGATCATCCGCAGAATGCCGAGCGGCTGCACGCCGGATCCCGCCGGACTATCGGTGCCAAGAATGATCCGATGCGGACATTTCAACTCGATCGCATGACGTGCGGTGAGCAGCGCGATCCGTTCGTTGCCGTTGTGAACGATCTCCAGCGCGCGGCTCGATTGCTCGCACAGATCGCATACGTGTCGATAGGAAAGCGACGTATGGCCGCCATTGATGTGGCCGATCACGTCCGCGTCAGCGGCAAGTACCACGTCCCTATCGATCAGGCCCGAGCCCGGAATCGACGGGCCGCCTGTGTGAATCGTGCTTTGAATGCCGTACTTGCGGGCCCAGGCGACCATTTGCGCGGCTTCCTCGCCGCCTTTCACGCTACCGAGTCCCACCTCGCCGAGCAGCTTCACGCCCGCTTCCGAGAGCTCCTTGAAATCCTCCTCGACCATGCCTTTCTCAATCACAGGCGCACCCGCCAGGACTTTCACGCCGCCACCGACACCCGCGCCGCGCATCCCTTCGAATGAGCGTTGAGCCGTAATGGCAAGCGCCTTTACGCCGATCACGTCTTTCGGACGGCCAGGTAAATGCACTTCGCCGGCGGAAATCATCGTCGTCACGCCGCCGTTCAGGTTCGATTCGATCCATCCCATCTGGTTCTGGCGCGGCGTCCAGTCGCCGAACACCGGATGCACGTGCGAATCGATCAGGCCTGGAGCGACAGTGGTGCCTTTGCAGTCCACCGTGGTCCGCGCGCCTTCGAGGTCACAATCTTTCTCGCGGCCGACCGCGACGATCACGCCGTCATCGATCACCAGCGTGTTCGCGTCGAGAATCGGCTGGTCGATATCGCCGGATAACAGCAGACCGATGTTCGTTACCGCGACCTTGCCCGACAAGCCTGTCAACGTCTCTGCTGCCATCTGCTTCTCCTTTCGCACCGACTGCCCGGCGTCGCATGCGTGCACGCCCTGCACGCATGCGACGCCAATGGAATCACACGCTCAGATAAGCGCGCCTGACCGTTTCGTTCTTTGCGAGTTCGCCGATCGTGCCGCTGAAGCGGATCTGCCCTTTTTCGAGGACATACGCGCGGTCGCTGACCAGCTCGGCGAAGTGCAGATTCTGCTCGGACAACAGAATCGACAGCCCTTCGCGCTTGAGTTCGAGAATCATGTTGGCCATCTGCTCGACGATCACGGGCGCGACGCCCTCGGACGGCTCGTCGAGCAGCACCAGATACGGATTGCCCATCAGCGTGCGAGAGACGGTAAGCATCTGCTGCTCGCCGCCACTCATCTGTCCGCCGGGACGTTTCGGCATTTCACCGAGATTGGGGAAAAGGCGGAACAGCTTTTCCGGCGTCCACTCAGGCGCCCCATCGCGTGGCGGCTGACGGCCCGTATCGAGGTTCTCCATCACGGTCAGATCGGAGAACACCCGGCGATCTTCAGGGACGAAACCCATGCCCATGCGTGCGATCCGATACGGCGGCAACGCCGTGATGTTTTGCCCGCGAAAACGGACCTCTCCCTGACGGCGCGGCAGCAGACCCATAACGGCTTTCATCGTCGTCGATTTGCCGGCGCCGTTGCGGCCCATCAGCGCGACTACTTCGCCGCGGCCGACTTCGAGGCCGACATCGAACAGAATGTGCGCGCGGCCATAGAACGCATTGAGGCCGGCGACTTTCAGCATCGGCTCGCTCATTGCAGCGCTCCTTGTCCTTGATGGCCGCCTGCCGCTTCATGCAGCGGCGCGCGCGGCTGGAAGGTCTTGCCGGTGCCGAAATAGACTTCCTGCACGCGTGCGTCGTTGCGGATCGTTTCGGCGTCGCCCTCGGCGATCAGCTTGCCGCGTGCGAGCACGATCATGCGATCGGCGTACGCGAATACAACGTCCATGCTGTGCTCGGTAAACAGCACGCCGATCTTGTGCTCGGTGACCAGTCGCTTGGTGAGCGCCATCAGCTCGTTGCGCTCCTTTGGCGCCATGCCGGCAGTGGGCTCGTCCATCAGCAGCAACTTCGGGCGGTTTGCCAGTGCGATAGCGAGTTCAACACGTTTGACGTCGCCATATGCGAGCACGCCGCAGGCGCGGTTTGCGTCTGCGCCCATGCCGACCTGTTCGAGCAACGTCATGGCTTCATCGGCATAGCGCGAGCCCGCGGGTTTCCAGAGGCCAAAGGTCTTTCGTTCACGCGACACCAGCGCCATCTGCACGTTTTCGAGCACGGTCATCGAATTGAAGGTCGCGGCAATCTGAAACGTGCGGCCGACGCCCAGACGCCAGATATCGCGTGGCCGCATGCCGACCAGTTCATGATCGTCGAGGCGAATCGAACCGGACGACGGCTGCAACTGTCCGTTGACCATGTTGAAGCAGGTCGACTTGCCCGCGCCATTCGGACCCAGCAGCGCCAGCAATTGACCGGCTTCGAGATGGAATGAAACATCGTCGACCGCTTTCAGACCGCCGAACGATTTGGAGAGGCCGGACACGCGCAGCAAGCTCATAGCCCCTCCTTGATCGCCGTACCCTGTGATGGCGATGGAGCACGCTCTTCCGCCTTATCCACCGTATCGTCGCCGAAACGCTCGCGAATGAAACCGACGATACCCTGCGGAAACGCGATCACCAGCAGCAGGATCGTGAAGCCCAGCAACGCCTGCCAATAGTCGGTTTGCCGCGCGACGGTGTCCTGCAGCCACGTGAACACGGCTGCGCCGACGATCGGGCCAGTCAAAGTCTGCAAGCCGCCGAGCAGCACCATTACGAGGCCATCTACTGAACGGCTGACGCTGATAACCTCCGGCGAAATCGTCCCTTTGGAGAAGGCATAAAGCGATCCGGCGAGGCCGCAAAACAGTGACGCGACGACGAACGCCGCCCACTGCACGCGCTTCACGTCGATGCCGATCGCTTCCGCGCGCAACACGGAATCGCGCGACGCCCGCATCGCGTAGCCAAGCGGCGAGAACAGCATCTTGCGCAGCAGCCACACGCCGATCACCGCGCAAGCGAGCGTCAGATAGTAAAAGGCGACCGGCGACGACAACCAGTTCGACGGCCACAAGCCGAGAATGCCGTTACTGCCGCCCGTCACGTCGTCCCACTGGAACACGACCGACCAGACAATCTGCGCGAACGCGAGCGTCAGCATCGCGAGGTAGACGCCTGAGAGACGCACGCAAAACCAGCCGAACACGAGCGCGCCTACCACGGCGAGCAAGGGACCGAGCAGCAACGCCGCTTCCATGGGCAGATTCAAAACTTTGAGAAACAGCGCGGCACCGTATGCGCCTAGGCCGAAATACGCGGCGTGGCCGAAAGAATGCATGCCGCCAGGGCCCATGATGAAATGTAGACTCGTCGCGAACAACACGGCAATCAGGATCTCAACCAGCAGCACAGGCATGTAGGGAAACGCATTGGCCGCAAGCGGCGCGAGCACCAGCACCAACAAAGCGATTGCCGCCAGCCACTTCAGGCGCTTGCCTGCGGGCCGCAATGGCGCTTCAGGCGCGGCCATGCCTCGCACCGCGGCGCTCGCCTTTCCTAGCAGGCCCCACGGCCGCACCACCAGCACCACCGCCATCACGACAAATTCCGCAACGAGCGTAAAGCGGCTCAACGACAGATCGATACCGAATACGGAAACATGGCCGATACCGATGCACAGCGCCTTGATCTCGGCGATCAACAACGCCGCGACGAACGCACCCGGAATCGATCCCATGCCGCCGACCACGACGACAACGAAAGCATTGCCGATCGTCTCCAGATCCAGCGAGAGATTCGCTGACATGCGCGGCCCTTGCAGCGCGCCGCCCAGGCCGGCGAGAAACGCGCCGACGAAAAACACGCCGGTGAACAGCCACGCCTGATTGATGCCGAGCGCGCCGAGCATCTCGCGATCCTGCGTCGCGGCACGCACCAGCGTGCCCCATCGTGTACGCGTCAACGCATACCAGAGCAGCAGCAACACCACCGGCCCGATCACGATCAGCGCGATATCGTAGGTCGGCAGCGGATGGCCGAGAAAATCGACCGCGCCGGCCAGATGCGGCGCACGTGGTCCGAAGAGGTCTTCCGGGCCCCACAGCCAAAGCGCGGCATCGCGAAAGATCAGCACCAGCGCAAATGTCGCCAGTAGATGGAACAACTCCGGGGCCTGGTAGATGCGCCGTAACACGATCATTTCGACCAGCGCACCGAGCACCGCAACCACCAGCGCGGTAGCCAGTACCGACAGCCAGAACCCGCCCGCCGTATGGCCGAAACGGCTCGCGATGCTATACGCGACGTAGATGCCGAACATATAGAACGAGCCGTGCGCGAAGTTGACGATGCGCGTCACGCCGAAGATCAACGACAAACCGGCGGCGACGAGAAACAGCGTCGACGCGTCGGCGAGTCCGTTGACCAGCTGTACCAGCAAATTCGAAAGCATCGCGACCCTTAAAGTAACTCAGCGCAAACCGTCTTCGCCTTTGATCTCACTCACCTGCAAGCCGCCGATGCGCGGCAGCGGCCGGCCCGAGGCAGTCACCGCCACCGCCACGACGATTTCATTCGCGCGCGGCGCGTCCGACACGCGCGCCTCGATCGCATCGAAATGGCTGCGCACGAAGGCGGCGTCCTTGTGACCCAGCGGCACGTCGATCGCGGTGCCAAGCGTACCCATTTTTTTCGCCGACGGCACCAGCGCCGCGCCCTTTTCGACCGCTACCCGCAGCGGGGCACCGAGCTTGGGATGCAGAATCGCCGCCGCATGTTCGAGTTCGCCCGCTTCGCCGACGATCGCCGCCTTGCCGTAGCTTTGCGCCTCGCCCGGCTTGATGCCGAGTGCTTCCACACACTTGTTGCCGAGCAAGGCACCCAGTTCCTCACCGGCTTCGATCAGCGCGTCCAGCCTGGCCTCATAGCGGCCCGCGTAGGGATTATCGATCACCGCAATCGCGACTGCACGGCGTGTCGGCGGCTCGATGGCCTGCCCCATTTCAATGCGTGTTTCATCGACCTGCACGACCAGCTTGCGAAGCTTGATTGCCATTTCGAACTCCTGGTTTCGATGCGTGTTCTGCTTAGTGTTCTTCTTACTCACCTCAGCGCGTTGCGGGGTTCAGGCGCCGCTCAGCGCAAGCCGTCCTTGCCCACAATCGCCTCTTTCGCAAGGCCACCGACGCGCGCATGCACGCGCTGTCCCGTGCTCATCACGAGGATATACACCAGTTCATCCGCGGCGGGGGCACCGGGCACGCGCACTTCGATCGCATCGAAATGGCTGCGCACGTAGCTCGCGTTGACATGCGTCAGCGGCACATCGAGCGCGGTGGAAGGCGCACCGACTTTCTTCGTCGACGGCACGATTGCGTTGGTCGGCACGCCGTTTTTCTCCAGCAGTTCGCGCATCGCATAGCCGCCGGGCACATGCCACAACGCGCCATGCTCGAGTTCGCCGCGCGAGCCGATGATTGCGCCCTTGCCGTAGCTTTCGATCGCCGCGTGCGGCACGGCCATCGCCGCCAGCAGCCGCTGCGCCATGTCGAAGCCGATCGGCTTGAGCGCTTCCATCGCGTGTTCGATTCTGGCTTCGTAGCGGCCGGCGAACGGATTCGTCATCACCGCGGCAATTGCGCCGCGCCTGAGCGGCTGCGCGGGCGCGGGACCGAACTCGTGAAAAATGTCTTCGACGTGCGTCAGCACGCGGCGTATTTCGAACACGGAGCCTCCGTTATTATCCGGGCGCGCTGCGTAAATAACGCGCCATTCTGATAGGTACCACCGGTCACACGCGCCCGCCCTTGCAGGAACAGTGCGGCGCCTTCGATCACACCTTGTTCGTGCAAGCGCTGCGCGGCGTCGACACCGCGTGCCAGCGCGAAATCGATCAGCGGTTGCGGCAAGGACGGCACGTCGACGGTCACGAGCAGGTCGCCGAGATCGCTATCGTCCTTCAACGAGGAAGCCGGCCTGCGCACGATTCCCGCATGCTCCAGATTGACGGCGTTGGCGATCATCGTGGCGGCGGCATCGGCGGTGGCGGCGTTACGGGCAAGCACGGTCACGCTGTCGGCGATCCCCAGGCTGAAGCTACGGCCCCGCCAGCCGCTTGTCGCGACGCCGCGAATTGGCGTGGCGGCGTCGAGCGTCAGGTTTGCGTCCAAAGCCAGATCGCCTGAGGCCTTCTCAACGGAGAACGCCGACAGATCGGCGAACACGCCCACGCGGTACTGCTGTCCTTCGGTCAAATGGAGTGCGATGTCGCCGCCGTTGTTGATGAAGGCGCGTGAAATGCCTTCGCGTACGAACGCCGTGATCAATTCGTCCGCGACGCTGCCTGCAACTGCCGCCATTGGCGTGATATAGCGCGCGCGGTGCGGATGACATGCGTTCCACATGCGGCGGGCTACGGCGCCTTTCAACGCGCAATCCCTTTGCGCCGCGTTGCCCGGCACAGGCTGCCGAAGCAGCTTCAATTCGCCGACCAACTCGGGCAATACATCCACAAAGCGCGCCCAGCACACCTCGTAAGCAGCCTGCACTGCCGAGGGCTCGCCGTCCGCGCTGAGGATCAGATCGATCGGACCATGCTGCCAATGCCAGCGGGCCGCGTCGAGCTGGGTTCGGGTTGCGTTCATCGTGTGCGTCGCATTCGTCGTGTCGATTGTGGCGGTGATGGCGGTGGTGGCGCCGCCGTTAGCCTGGCATTGGCAGCATGGCCGGCGGCCACGGGTTGTCGGGATGACGCGCAAGCGTCCTGCGCGCGAGCGGCGCCCCTTCCGTATGCTCCGGTCCATTCGCCAGCACGCTTTCCAGTGAACGCACCGCGTCGAGATGGCCACCGAGATCGCGATACGCGTCATACGTCATGGTGAATTCGATCGGCGCCACGATCGCGGGCGTCGGCACGGTGCCGAACGATCGGTCAGGCATGCGCGAGACATCCACCATCACGGTAATGCCGCCACCCGGCCACACATAGGCGGGTGCGCCGCCACACGTCACGTTCACCAGCTTCTGTTTGATCGCGCGGGTGAGCAGGACCGGGTTTTCCGTTGCCCCCGCTCGCAGGCTGCCGCCCGCGCCGCCGAGAAACAGCACCGTAGCAAGCGACGGCTCGCAGTTCTCGCCAATTCGCTCGACCGTGCTGCGCACGGCATCCGGCATGGCGGCGATGCGCGGCACGAGGTTCTGATCGAGTTCATACCACTGTGCGTGTTCGCCGGTGGTCGACACCATCAGCAGGCGCATGCCGGGTTTCGCCACTGCCGGATCAAAGCTTTCGACAATCGCCAGCGGGTCCTGAATGTCGGTGCCACCCCAACCGGTACCGGGATTCGCGACCTGAAAATAGCGGCCCGGGGTCGATTTGCGGCCGCGAATCTTCAGACCTGAGGGCGTCATGCCGAGGCAGCGGCCCGCCTGGTGTTCAGTGAGCACGCCAGTAATGTGATCGTCGACCACCACCACCTCGTCGGCATGACCGAACCATTGCTTCGCAAAGATGCCGATGGTGGCCGACCCACAGCCCACCCGCATACGCTGTTCTTCGACACCGTCGACAATCGGCGCCGCGCCCGCACGAATCACCAGACTCGCACCGCCGTCGATGGTCAACTCCACCGCATCCTTGTTGCCGAGTGCGAGCATCATGTCGCACGTCACGCGGCCTTCTTTCTTGCTGCCGCCAGTCAGATGGTGAACACCGCCGAGGCTCAACATCTGTGAGCCGTACTCCGCCGTGGTCACATGGCCGACGATCTCGCCATGGCAACGCACGTTCGATTGCTCCGGCCCGAGAAAGCGGTCGGTATCGATCTTCACCTTGAAACTGCAATAGCTGAAAATGCCTTCGGTGACGACGGTGACCATGTCGACGTCGTCGAGTTTCGAGGAAACGATGAAGGGCGCAGGCTTGTAGTCGGGATACGTGGACGATGCGCCAACGCCGGTCACGAACAGCGCCTGTTCCGCGGCGGGATCGCGCACTTCTGACGATGCACCAAATTCGACCGTGGTATCCGCATTGCTTGTGATCGCTTCAGGCGAACCCGCGGCGCGCGAAAGAAACACCACAGGGTCGACGCGAATCAACCGCCCATCCGCATTCGCATAGCGATCGCACGCGCCGGTGCGGCCTTCCGAAATCTGGCACAACACCGGGCACGCATTGCATTCGATCTTGTTCGACGCCATCCGCTCGCTGCGCGGCGCCGCTTTCTCGAGCACGGTCGGACCCGGCGTCGAGGCGGTTTCACCGTCGACGCTCTCCGCACCGAAATCGACCTTCGTATGTTCTGTCATGGTGGGGTTTCCATACGACGACATTACAATCGGTCCTGCCCGGCTGACAAATAGCCCCTGTTTTAAGGGGCTTTCGCGTGATCCGCTTTTTTCCATGTTGCGGTCACTCACCGTTCGTGTAGCATCCACTACACCAAACTTGCTTGAAATCTACTCGATCAAAATAGACTGCGCAACGAGTTTCCCGGTACCCGCCTGAATGCTGCGGCGCGGCATCGCCGCAGGAATTACGAATCAATCTACGCCGAAGCACATGACCTTGCAGGGCATTTCGTAGCGCGTGATAGGGGCTGTATGATGAAGGCGCGCCATACCTGAGCGCACCAAGCGGCTGCGGCGCATGCCGTTCAACCTGACGCTAACAAAGAGATCCGAGACCGCCATGAGTCCCACTGCCGCCCGCAAGCCGGGCGCTATCGGCATCCGAGCGAAACAGGCGCAAGACACGCGCGCCAAGATTCTCAAAGCGGCAATCAAGGTCTTTGCAAAGCAAGGCTATGCAAGCGGCCGGGTCGAAAGTATTTCGAAGGCCGCGCGTTCGCACGACCGGATGATCTATTACTACTTCGGCAGCAAGGAACAGTTGTTTGTCGAGGTTCTGGAGACGATCTACACGCAGTTCAACGAGGCCGAAAGTAAGCTCGATCTCGATCTGGACGACCCCGTACACGGCCTCGAGCAGATGGTCGAATTCGTCTGGCAGTACTACCTCGATCACCCCGAGTTCGTCACCCTGCTGTCGAGCGAGAACCTGCATCAGGGCAAGCACGCGAAGAAATCGTCAAAGCTGAAGGAGATTTCGGGGTATGCGATTTCGGTCGTGCAGAAGTTACTGGATGCGGGCAAGGCGCAAAACGTCTTTCGTGCCGACGTCAAAGCGCGTGATGTGTACCTGATGATCGCGTCGCTCGGTTATTTCTATAACGCCAATCAGTACACTCTAGGGGCGTTTCTCGGTGAACCGCTGATGGACAAGGCCGCGCTCGCGCATTGGCGCGAGGTCATCAAGGATACGGTTTTACGCGCCGTGCGCTTGCAGTTGCCGGCGGACACGGTAGCGATGAACGAAAGCAGAACGGCCTGAGGCGCGTTTCGTCTGACGTACGCTTCAGGCCCCGCATCGCGTTTTGAGCTGCTTCATTCCGGCGGAAGGCAGGACTCGCGTGACAGCTTGGCACGCGGCGAACGCCGGCGTGGTCACACGCCGCGCCAATGTCGCAACGTCGTTACGGCTTTGCCGCTGCGGCGTCGTCTTCGCGGAACAGTTTATCGGCCAGGTGGAACGCCGAATTGGCCGCCGGCACGCCGCAATAAATTGCGGTTTGCAGCAACAATTCCTTGATCTGCTCGCGCGTCACACCGTTGTTTTTCGCGGCGCGCAAGTGCAATGCGAGTTCTTCGCTGCGATTGAGCGCAACCATCATCGCGATGGTCAGCAGGCTGCGCGTGTGACGCGGCAAGCCTTCCCGCGTCCAGATTTCGCCCCATGCATAGCGGGTAATAAAGTTCTGGAACTCCTCCGTCAACTCGGTGCGGTTAGCAAGCGACCGGTCGACGTGCGCGCTTCCCAGCACCGCGCGGCGCACCCCGAGTCCGGCTTCGTAACGGTCTTCGTCGTTCATTTCTGCTCCGTCAGGAAGTCGAGCACAGTCTTCGTAAAGGCCTCGGCCTTCTCGATGTTGGAAATATGCGACGCGTCCAGTTCGACGTAACGCGCGCCCGGAATCGCTTGCGCCAGTTCGCGACCTTGTGCCGGCGTTGCGGCCAGATCGTGCGTACCGCTGATCACCAGCGCGGGTACCTTGATGCCGGGTGCTTCAGGGCGCAGATCGGTGGCGTCGATCGCGTCGCAATTCGATGCGTAGCCTTCCTTGTCGGTATGCACGAAGACGTCGCGGATCATTGCCAGAACCACCGGCTCACGTTCGATGTAGTCAGCGGTGAACCAGCGCGGCAATACCGCGTCGGCCAGCGCGAGCATGCCTTCCGTGCGAGCTTTCGCGGCGCGCGGCACCCACACTTCCGGCGAACCGATGCGCGCCGCCGTATTGCTTAGCACCACGCGCTCAAGGCGATTCGCGTGACGCGCGGCCAACGCGACACCCGTGAGGCCGCCCATCGACACGCCGCAGAAATTCGCGCGCGCGATCTTCAGCGTATCCATCAGGCCGAGCACGTCGCCGGTCAGTTGTTCGATCGTGTACGGCCCCTTCGGCGCTTCCGAGTGACCATGACCGCGCGTGTCGTAGCGCAGCACACGGAAGTGTTTGGACAGCGCCGCGACTTGCGGTGTCCACATCGACAGATCGCTGCCGAGCGAATTCGACAACACGATCCACGGTGCATTGCCGTGACGGTCACCGTCGATTCGATAGTGCAGCTCGGTACCGTTGACTGCGGCGTAGGGCATGCCGGTTACTCCTTGGAAGTGGCGCGCTTGGCGCGCGTGTGATGAAGGGCCAGCGCGGCGTCCACATAAGCGTGCGCCTGGCCGACGTATTGGCCGGGATCGAGCAGTTGCTTCAGGCGCTCGAGCGAAAGATGTTCGGTCACGGCAGGGTCCGCGGATAGCACGTCGAAGAGCGTCTTGCGCCCGGCGATTGCGGCTTTCGATGCGCGCTCAACCAGATGATGCGCATCGAGCCGGCCGATGCTGTCGCCAAGCGCAAGCATCACGGCTTCGCCGAGAATCAATCCGTGCGTGACGTCGAGATTGGCGGCAAGGCGCGCAACATTCACGTTAAGGCCCGTGGCGATCTGTTCGATGTTAGCGAGCGCTCCACCGGCAAGGCGCGCGAGGTCCGGCAACGCGTCCCACTCGGCTTGCCAGCCGCCGAGCGCGCGCTCGTGCTCCTGCACCATGCCGGCGAACACCGTGGCCACCAGTCCCGGCGCGCGCGTCGCGGCCGTCAGCACCGCAGCGCAGCCGACCGGGTTGCGCTTGTGCGGCATCGTCGACGAACCGCCCTTGCCTGCCGCGGCGGGCTCGGCCAATTCGTCGATTTCGGTTTGCATCTGCAGGGAAATATCGCGCGCGATCTTGCCGAGGGTCCCGATCAGCATGCCCAACAGCGCCGCTGTTTCAGCGATGCGATCGCGCTGCGTGTGCCACGGCAAGGTGGGCACAGCGAGATTGAGTTCTTGCGCCAATGATTGCGTGACTTGCGGCGCCGCGTCACGCAGGCTCGCCAGCGTGCCTGCCGCACCACCGAATTGCAGCACCAGCACACGCGCACGCAACGCATCGAGCCGTTCACGATGACGCAGCAGCGCGTCGAGCCATTGTGCGAACTTCAGGCCGAGCGTGATGGGCAGCGCCTGCTGCAACCAGGTGCGGCCGATCATCGGCGTCGCGCGATGGGCGGCTGCGAGTTTCGCCACTGCATCGCATGTGGCTTGCAAGCCGCTGTCGAGCAGGTCGAAGGTGTCGCGCAGTTGCAGCACCGTTGCCGTATCGATGATGTCCTGGCTTGTCGCGCCCCAATGGACGTACTTCGACGCTTCGGCGTCCGCCGCTTTGACACGCGCGGTGAGTTGTTTGACGAGGGGAATCGCGAGGTTGCCGCCGAGCGCCGCGTCGCGTGCCAGTGCGTCGGCGTCGAGTTGATCTGCCTGGCAGGCGCCCTCGATTGCGGCCACGGCGCTGTGCGGAATCACGTTATGGGCAGCCGAAGCGCGCGCGAGCGCTGCTTCGACATCGAGCATCCGCTGCAGCGTGGCACGCGGCGCCCAGATGTCGTTCATCGGTTGCGTGCCGCAAAGAAGGCCGGTCAGACGGGCGCTGGAGTCGAGCATGATGGCGTCGATGAGGAAATCGGAAGTGAAAGTTTCGCCGCGGCGATCTGGGCGCGCTGCGAGGCGCGCCAAGGCGCACTCGAGGCGCTATCTATCGACAGCGTACCGCACGCGGCGTTGCGGCGCATTCTGCTTCGCATGCCGACGCGATGACTCGCGGTACCGCCAGGATATCGGGTCACGCGCATGAAGCTTGCCCGATGCGCGCTCCAGACGTGGTTGCCGGCACGCTGGCGTGACGTAGCGGCATGTGAGCGTTGCCCGTTGCAATGCAAGCATTGCGGTTGCCGCGCAAGCCGCGCCGTCGCATCGCCAGCGTTGCGGTTGCCGCTTAAGCCTCGCCGTCGCCTCGCCAGCGCTGCGGTTGCCGCTTAAGCCTCGCCAGCGTTTCGACTTCGCGGCAGCCTCTGTGCTGACGGCTGCCGTCTGTGCTTAGGCCGCGCGAGCCGCTTGGGTGCCGTCGATCAGCGGCACGCCGGTCAGTTTGTGCAACGCATCGAAGTCGATGTCCGAGAAGATCTCGCGCACGACGAGGCCCTGTTCGGTAACGTCGATCATCGCCAGGTCCGTATAGATGCGGTCGACACAGTTCACGCCCGTGACCGGGTACGTGCATTCCGCCGCAATCTTGCTTTCGCCCTGCTTGGTCAGGTGCTCCATCATCACGTAGACCTGCTTCGCGCCGATGGCGAGATCCATGGCGCCGCCGACTGCCGGAATCGCGTCGGGCGCGCCGGTGTGCCAGTTCGCCAGATCGCCCTTCGCCGACACCTGGAACGCGCCGAGCACGCAGAAATCCAGATGGCCGCCGCGCATCATTGCGAACGAATCCGAGTGATGGAAGTAGGCACCGCCCGTAAGCAGCGTGACGTGCTGCTTGCCGGCGTTGATCAGTTCGTCATCTTCCTCGCCCTTTGCGGGTGCCGGGCCCATACCGAGCAGGCCGTTTTCGCTGTGCAGAAAGATTTCCTTGTCGGCGGCGAGGTGGTTGGCCACCAGCGTCGGCACACCGATGCCGAGGTTCACGTAAGCGCCTTCAGGGATATCCAGCGCAACGCGCTTGGCCATTTCATCGCGGGTCAGTTTTTTCATGTCGGTCTCCTCAGGCGGCGGTCGCGGATGCAAGTTCGGCTTGATGCGCGGCTTGCGGCACTTCGATCACGCGTTGCACGAAGATGCCTGGCGTGACGATATTTTCCGGATCGAGCTCACCGAGCGGCACCACTTGCGACACTTGCACGATGGCCGTTTTCGCCGCGCTCGCCATGATCGGGCCGAAATTGCGTGCAGTCTTGCGATAGACCAGATTGCCCCAGCGGTCGCCCCTGAACGCTTTAATCAGCGCGAAGTCCGCATGCAGCGGCGACTCCAGCACGTAGTGCTTGCCGTCGATCAAACGGGTTTCCTTGCCTTCGGCGAGTTTGGTGCCATAGCCAGTGGGCGTAAAGAATCCACCGATGCCCGCGCCTGCTGCGCGAATACGTTCCGCGAGGTTGCCTTGCGGCACCAGTTCGAGTTCGATTTCGCCGGCGCGATAGAGTGCGTCGAACACATACGAATCGCTTTGGCGCGGAAACGAGCAGATGATCTTGCGCACGCGTTTGGCGTTGAGCAGCGCCGCGAGGCCGATATCGCCGTTGCCGGCATTGTTGTTGACGATGGTGAGTTCGCGCGCGCCCTGTTCGATGAGCGCGTCGATCAGCTCGGACGGCATGCCGGCCGTGCCGAAGCCGCCGATCATGACGGTCGCGCCGTCGTTGACATCGGCGACCGCCGACTGAAGTGACTCGAAAATCTTGTTGATCATGTCGAATTTCCTTTTGGGGCGCTGCGTATCGCTGGGCTTGTGCCTTTGCAGGCAAGGGCTTGTGCGGGACGGTCTCCGGGCCTGGGCTGGCGGCGGCTCGCCGGGTGGAGATGCGGGCTGGCGCCTTTGGTTTGTTCGTTACCGATTTGTTCGTTATATGAACATGGATTCGATTAGCGAACGTTCGGGGCGATTATGGTTGCCCTTTGGGCAGGTTGTCAAGGCGGGGGATTCCCCTTAATCATAGGTTTTGGCCTGCCCGGCGGGGTCGCTTTTGCTTTTTTGGGGGAGTGGCTGTTTGTTGGGCTGTTTGCCTGCGCGCGCCGAAGAGCACTTCATAAAACCGATCACTACGTTTTCGCGTGTGCCCTTCATTCGGCGCCTCGCTGAGGCGAAGCCGACGGCCCCCGCTGCGCCAACCGAAACGCCTGGTTTCCCTGGCAGACCCGTCCGCGACGCACGCAGTGCGGAGTGGGAGCTGATGAATCCTTTGTCACAAACGCGGAATGTGCGAGAACACGGATTCCAGATGCACCACTACCCGCAGCAAACCACGGCCCCCGCTTAGCATTGGCGGTTTGAGCTGCTTTCTTTTGCCCTACTTTTCTTTGCAGCCGGCAAAGAAAAGTAGGTGCCGCCCCGCACAGGGGCAACGCTAATAGACCACTAACAATTCAAGGAAAGGCACCAAAGCCAGATCAAGGAAAGGCCAACGCCCTAAGAACACTGACAAAAGCGCCGAGCAGGCAAAAAAACCACTATCCAAAATCAAGATTATTAAACTACCCTCTATCCAGATCCGAAATACCCCCAGCGCCGCAGGCAAAAAACCCCACCATGCCCGACACAAACCTGGACCTAAACCTGATCCCCTACCTGGTAGCAATGGAAGACACGCGCAACGTCAGCCGCGCAGCGGAGCAATTAGGCGTCAGCCAACCCCGCGTCAGCACCGCGTTAGGCCGCCTGCGGGAATACTTCGACGATCCGCTCTTCGTGCGAACTTCGAAAGGCATGGAACCCACGCCGCGAGCACTCGCCATCCTCCCCGCCGCCCGCGACGCGCTGCTACGTATCGAGAAAGGCATGCTCGACGTGCAGGACTTCGATCCTGCCACCAGCACCCATACCTTCTCCCTCGCGCTCTCCGACGTCGGCGAAATCGTCTTCCTGCCGCGGATCCTGCAACTCTTCGCCGAACGCGCGCCACATGCGAATCTGCGCTCGGTGTCGCTCTCGCCCTCGCACGTGGAACGTGGACTCGAATCGGGCGACGTCGATCTCGCCGTGGGCTATTTTCCCGATCTGTCGGGTAATAACTTCTTCCAGCAACGGCTCTTCACCCATCGATTCATCTGCCTGATGCGCACCGGGCATCCCCTTGCGAAGACGCCCCTCACACTGGCTCAGTACGTGGCGTCGGGCCACGCCGTCGTGCGTGCCGAAGGACGCAGCCAGGAAGTCCTCGAACATTACCTGGAAAAGAAGCGCATCAAGCGCCGCGCCGTACTCGAAACGCCGCACTTCATGAGTCTGCCGTTCATCCTCGCGCGCACCGATCTGCTCGCCACGGTGCCGCACGCCATCGGTTTCGCGTACGTGACGGAGCATGCGTCGATCACACTGGTCGAGCCGCCGCTACCGTTGCCGCGCTTCGATCTGCGGCAACACTGGCATCGCAAGTTTCATAACGATCCGCGGGCGAGCTGGCTGCGCGGTGTCGTCGCAGAACTCTTCAACGACGACATGGACGAATGGCCAAAGTAAGCACACGCCCCGACCGCGAGAGGGGGCATCGGCACGATGCGACGTAAAACATGGAACAATGGCCGCACTCATTGAACCCGCGCGCTCCGTTCAGCATCGACGCGCAATCCCAGAGGAGCGACGGATGGCCAGCAGCAAAGCGAAGAAAACCAAACCCGCGGCCGCAGTGGACCGCCCCAGCCGCGAAGAAGCTGAAGCGGCAGTACGCGTGCTGCTGCGTTGGGCCGGCGACAATCCCGAGCGCGAAGGCCTGATCGATACGCCATCTCGCGTAGTGCGCTCTTATGAGGAGTTCTACGCGGGTTATCAGATCGATCCGCGCGAGCTCCTCGCTCGCACCTTTTCCGAAGTGGACGGCTACGACGAAATGATCGTGCTGAAAGATATCCGCTTCGAAAGCTACTGCGAACACCACATGGTGCCAATCATCGGGCGGGCGCACGTTGCCTATCTTCCCGAGCATCGGGTGGTCGGCATTTCGAAGCTGGCGCGTCTCGTCGATGCGTTCGCCAAGCGTTTGCAGATCCAGGAAAAGATGACGGTGCAGATCGCCGATACGTTGAACGAAGTGCTGCAACCGGCAGGCGTCGGCGTGATTCTCGAAGCCGCGCATCAGTGCATGTCCACCCGGGGCGTGCACAAGGCCGGTGTCACGATGGTCACCTCGCGCATGCTGGGCACGTTCCGTACCGATCCGTCTACGCGTCGCGAGTTTTTGTCGATCGTGGGCAATCCGGGCGTGGTGGCGGTCGCCAATACCTGATAGCGGTTCGGTCGCACGGCGAATCAGGCTGCAGCGTTGGCCGCGGCCTCACGCCGTGCTGTGCGCGGTACGCATCTGGCCGAAGGTGGCCAGCAACACCGCGCCAAGCACGCATGCAACGCCCGCAAGTTGCGCCGCACTCACCGGCTCCCGCAATACGACAGCGGCCAACGCCACCGCGCTCACCGGTACGAGCGCGGTCATGAGCCCCGCTTCCGCGCCGCTAATCCGCGCAGCCCCCGCATACCAGAGAACAAAGCCAGCCACAGTCGGCACGAGCGCGTAATACAGCACACCGCTCAGGGCGCTCGCATTGAACGGCATACTCCAGGGCCTTTCGAAACATGCCGGCACGAACGCCACCGCGAAACCGATGCCGCACATCAACCCCGATAGCGGCAGCGGCGCGACCGGTGTGTGCAACTTGCGATTGAGCAGGATAAAGAGCGCCTCGCAGACGATCGCCGCAAACACCAGCGCGTTACCTGTCAGCGAACTGGCGGCATGCGGCGTGGTGAAATCGTCGATACGCACGGTACACACCAGCACGCCCAGGGTGGCGAGGCCAATCGCACCGATCAACGCGGGCGCAGGGCGCTCACCCAGCGCGAGCATGGCAACCACGGCCGACACAGCCGGCAGGGTGCCGGCAATCACACCCGCATCGGCGGCCGAGGCGAGCTTCATGCCACTGATGAGCAACACCGTATAACCCACGCTGCCTGCCCCGGCCTGGGCGATCACAAGCAACGTATCGTGTCGATCGAGACGTGGCCAGCGTACGCCACGCCAGCGCATCACCAGCACAAACAGGGGAAACGCGATGGCAAAACGCAGTGCGGTCGCACTGAACGGCGGCAATCCGCTTGCGATCGATTTGCTGACGACCACCGTGCTGCCGACTCCGATCATCGCCAGCGCGCAAAACAGGTATCCGACGTACCGTGAGCTCATGCTACTGTCCTGTTCCGTTGAACGAGCAGACACATTAGCGGCGGCGGACACGCGCGGTCTTGAACGAAATTGCAGAGAAAGCGCCCGCCAAAGAGACAAGGAGCGCCGTCAGGTCGAACAGGCGTGCAGCTCCACGTCATACCGGCGCGAATCCGACTTGCAGTCAGGTAGGACAGCCCGGCGCTATCCCTGGACTCATCGAGTATCCTGATCGAAATAGAATCCCACCCTGGACACGAACCGAACGCGCGCGTAGATACACGCGCCCAGGAACACCCTTTGCAACCCGGCAAAACAAGCTCTCGCCGCAGTCCGGCCCAACCGTCACAACAGGAGTTCCGCAATTGGTAGAGTTTCCGTCGTCGGCGGTGTCAACCTGGGGCGGCGTATTCGTTTTTGTGAACGTCCTGTTGACACGGCTCGGCCTGCCGATTCCCGCGGTCCCCGTGCTGCTCTTCGCGGGCTCGGCGATTGCCGCCGGCACACTGTCTTTCTGGCCGATCCTGTTCGCCGCCGTGCTTGGCGCGCTCATCGGCGACGGTACGTGGTTCGCCGCCGGCCGCATCTACGGCCGCAAACTGATCGCCGCCCTGGGCCGGATCTCCCCTGCGATCGATTCCAGGGTCGACAAGGCCCGCTCGCTATTCGAGCGCTTCGGCGTAGCGCTCGTGTCGATCTCGAAGTTCGTCCCCGGACTAGGACTCATCACCCCGCCGCTCATGGGCACGACAGCGGTGGACAGCCGCATCTACGCTTTGTGGGACCTCGCCGGCGCTCTGGTGTGGGCCACCTTCTGGCTACTCGGTGGCGCCGCGGCGGAAAGACAGTTGCATATGCTGCTCGCGTTCGTCAGAGCACGTGGCGGCACGGTACTCGACATCCTGCTGGCCGCAGCGTTGGCCTATCTGGTGTACCGCCTGCAGCAGCGACGCCGCGAACGACGCCGTCTCGCGGACTCGGCCTCCGCGGCTGCGTCGCAAGCGACTCTCGCTGGATGGCGCCGCATCACGCCACCCAAGGTCCTGGATGCCCGCCCACCCGCCTCAATGGGTGAAGCGCTGCGCACCATCCCCGGCGTGCTGGCGCTCGACCCGCACTCGCCTGAACAGATCGACGGCGCGCTGCTCGTCCATGACATGGTGATTTATTGCATTTGCCCGGACAGCGCGACCGCCGTCGAGATCAAGCAACGGATGCGCCTGAACGGCTACACGCGGATCCGCGCACTGAAGGGCGGCCTCGACGCCTGGCAAAGGCGCGGGTTCCCCGTCGAGCCGCTCCCGCTGACGGACGAATCGACCACCCGCAAACGCAAGCCGGAGCCCTACGGTGAAGTTCGCGGCGCGGTAACGTTGCGCGGGTTTGCTCCCCGGCGCAGCTGAAGCGCCAGGGCAAGTCAGGGAGTGACAGCCCGGCCGGAGTGCCGGAACGGCGTCACACGCAAGCCGTTGCCATCACGCGGCATCCTTCACGACGACGCATCCTGCGCCATCGACCGCCCCGCCCACGTCGCCGAGCTGACCCGATTGCGCCTCGTCGCCGCTCGCGTGGCCGTAGACGTCGTTGAATTGCTTGAAATGATCGATGTCGATGAACAATGCCGATAGCGGTTGCCCGGAGCGCCGCGCGCGCCGCCATTCTTCGTCAAGCCGGTTATCGAGCACGCGGCGATTGCTCAGGCCGGTAAGCGGGTCGGTCGCGGCGAGACGCACCAGCGCGGCTTGCGCGCGCAGCTTGTCGCGCAAAACGAAAGCAAGCATCCACGAGACCATCACGAATACCGCGCCGAAAGCGAGCGTCAGCGCGCCGGCAATCCTGCTGCGATGCCGCCACGGAGCGAGCACTTCATCTTCGGACGGTGCAACCACCGCGATCAGCGGCGTACCCGGCACGCGTGCATAGGTGAACATCCGGCGCACGCCGTCCACCGTCGAGTTCGTCACATACGAGCCCGAGTTGTGCGCGGCCATCACTTCGAAGGTCGGCGACTTCGCGATGCTCGTGCCAATATCACGCAAGGAAAACGGCTTGCGGGCGAGCAAGGTGCCATCGTCCATCACGATGAATACGGAGCCCAGTTCGCCTGTATTGATCCGATCCAGCAGATGCTGAAAGTATTCAATACGAATCGCCAGAAGCGCAACGCCGCCAAACGTGCCATCGGCTTCGTTGATGCGCCGCGTGAGGCCGATCGACAGCTTCCCGTCACGTAGCCGCGAGCGATACGGGTGGGAGAAATAAAGCCCTACGGCCGGACTGCGTTGATGCGCCAGAAAGTAGTCACGGTCAGCGAGGCGGACTGCGGCAGTGATCTCGCCGTTCTGCGAAGCGATCACCCGCCCGTCCGCAGCGATCACATAGGCGCCGCCGAGGTAGGCCGCCGTGGTTGCGCGATCGAATAGCACGGCTTGCTGCAAGTCCTCAGGCAGGGTCCACGTGGCACGATCCCGCGCCCCGTCCACCATGGCCTCCAGGGACAAATCGTAGATCTCGACATTTCGTTCGAGATCGGAGGAAATGATCGAGACGAGGTTTTGTGCGGTTTCGCGCGCGTGGTTGAGCGCATCGACGCGGCCGCTGCTCAGCGTCAGCAACGTCAAACCGGCCATCGCTACGGCGACCAGCGTGCCGGCGAGGCCGGCGAAATACGGGTGGTTACCCACGTAACGCGACACGCCGATCCCACCGGCACGCGACATGAATCGCAACCGTCGACGCAGCGAAAGCGTTTGATGTGCCACGTGCGCATCGCCTCCTTCGCAAAAGACAGCCAATGTCGTTATTCTGGCCGGTCCGCTCGAACGTGCGACCGCCCTTCAAGCCGCATCACAGTTTGCGCAACAGTCCCGCCGCCGCGCGCATCCGGCGTTTGCGCTCCTTCTTCAGCCAGTCAAGCGCTGCATCGGTGTCGCCGGATCCAGCCAGCAAGTCCGTATTGTCGCGCAGCAGCATCTCGCTTGCGACGATATCGTTCAGCGTGCCGAAACGCTTCTGAATCTGCTTTAACCGCTTCAGGATGCGCTTGTGGCTCCCGCTAAGAACCGGCTCGAAAAACTCGAGCAGATAGCGCACTTTCTTTCCCGCCTTTCTGACGTCGTGAAATGCGGCGTAGTTGGAGCGCTTCGCGTCAGACGCGCGTTTTATACGCTTTTTAAGCGAACGTTCGGAAGCGGCCACGCGCTTGTCGGCGAACGTTTGCAACGGCACGCGCTCACCGGCGGTGTTCAGTTCCTTATTGGCGCTGGTCAAAGCGTCTTGCAGCAAATGTTTGACGTCCGCGTTCGAAAGCGTTTCACGGCTCGTCGCTAACGCGCCTTCGCGCGCCGCCTGGAGCGTGGGCGTCATCTCATGCGCAACGCGCTCGTCCTGCGCAATCAGTTCGATCAGAATGTCCCAATCTCGGGTCTTGCCGGCGGCAGTCGCCAGATACTTATACAGCGCCCGTTGGCGCGTATTCTCGCCTTTGTCCAGCAAGGGTTCGAACGCCCACCACAACGAACGCAAACGCCGCAGCGACACACGCAGTTTGTGCAGCGCTTCCGGCGACGCGTCTTCGCGCACCGCATTAGCGAGTTCGATCGCGTCATCGACAAGGGGCGCCGCGTACGACGCAAAGGCTGCCTCCGCCGAGGGTTCCGCGCCGGCCGGCTTGCTGTTCGCAGCCTGTTTGTCGATTTTCCGGCTCGCCCGCTTCATCGGATGTCCTTCGGAAGGCCCTTTTATGTCAGCCTAGCAAAAAAAGGTCCTGGTGGATATCCGCCGACGCGTCGCCTAAACTGCACGAGGATGGTCGCAAGACAATGCGCGTTGCATGGACTGCAATCCGCCGCATTCGTGGCGACCACCTGGGTCGCGCCAGTTCATCTGCGACCTTGGCGGCAGCTGAACCGGACAATCCGTTCCGCTGCCGAGGCGCAGTTCGCGCATAGTTCTTTTCGGACCGCTTATCGTTCTACCCCGCCGCGCAGGCGGCAGCCTTTCCTGCAGCGCAAATTTCTACGCACCTTTCCGCGAACGCCCGTCCCGCATAACGGTCACGCCATTGTCATCATTACGACACACAGGCACAGCAGGATCGGCAGTTCCCCGCGACAAACTTTAGGGCTCATGCCATGCCGGAACTTTCGTACCCGCAACCGGGCGCTGCAAGTGGAAAGGGGCGCCATCTCGGCCTCGTCATTTTCCTCATCGTGATTGCGGTCGGCGCTATTTATTGCGCCATGCATCTGGCAACCGATCTGGAACAGGTTCGCGAAGGCTCAGCCCTGCCCTATTTCCTGCTCGGCATTGCGCTTTTGATCGCGCTCGGCTTCGAGTTCGTCAACGGCTTTCATGACACCGCCAACGCGGTCGCGACCGTGATTTACACGCATTCGCTCGCGCCGAACATTGCGGTGGTCTGGTCCGGCGGATGGAATTTCCTCGGTGTGCTGACTTCAACGGGCGCTGTTGCATTCGGCATCCTGCAGTTGCTACCCGTCGAACTGATTCTGCAAGTGGGCAGCAGCGCGGGCTTTGCAATGGTCTTCGCACTGCTGATCGCGGCGATCATCTGGAATCTGGGCACGTGGTATTTCGGACTGCCGTCATCGAGCTCGCATACGCTGATCGGCTCGATCATCGGCGTTGGTCTGATGAATCAGTTGATGCACGGCGCAAACGGCACGAGCGGCGTGGACTGGAACCAGGCGCTCGGCGTCGGCAAGTCGCTGCTGTTTTCGCCGCTGATCGGCTTTCTTGCCGCCGGTTTGCTGCTGCTGATCCTGAAGGCGGTGGTGCGGGTTCCCGCGTTGTATGCGGAGCCTAAAGGCAAGGAACCGCCGCCGTTCTGGATTCGCAGCCTGCTGATTCTGACCTGTACGGGCGTTTCGTTCGCGCACGGTTCGAACGACGGGCAAAAAGGCATGGGCCTCATCATGCTGATCCTGATCGGCACGGTGCCGACGGCGTACGCACTGAACAAGGCAGTTACACCGGCGGAAACGCAGACCTATCTCGCGGTCGCACACCAGGCCTCGGCCACGCTCGCCAAGTACACCCAAGGCACGGCGCCCTCCACCGATCCGCGTGGCGACGTCGAAGCGTACGTGCGCACGCGCCAGTTGACGCCCGCCACGGTGCCTGCATTGCAGCAACTGACCGAACTGATCGGCCAGCAGGTCAGCGAGTCTGGATCGATGGCAGCCTTGCCGCAAAACATCGTCGATAACGTGCGTAACAACATGTATGTCGCGTCCGAAGCAATTCGCCTGATGGAGAAGAGCAAGCAGCCGGCTTTCTCGCCGGCAGACAGCAAGGCTATCGACAACTTCAGGGTGCAAACCGATCACGCCACCAAATTCATTCCGACGTGGGTGAAGGTCGCCGTGGCCATCGCGCTGGGGCTCGGCACGATGGTCGGCTGGAAGCGCATCGTCGTCACGGTCGGCGAGAAGATCGGCAAGCAGCATCTGACCTATGGACAGGGTGCATCGGCTGAACTGGTGGCGATGCTGACGATCGGCGCGGCCGACATGTACGGCTTGCCGGTCTCGACGACGCACGTGCTGTCGTCAGGTGTGGCCGGGACCATGGCGGCCAACGGTTCCGGCTTGCAATGGGCCACGGTGCGCAGCCTTATTCTCGCGTGGGTGCTGACGCTGCCGGTCTCAATCGCGCTGGCCGGAGCCTTATACTGGGTGTTCCGGATGGTGTTCTGAAACTGCTGAGACTGCTGTTGCCGGGTGCAAGTCCGCGGCAACAACGAATTAAAAAAAAGCGCGGCCCTTGCCGCGCTTTTGCATTCAACCGAGCCGAAGATCGATCAATAAATTTCAGGCACGATCATCGACGACACCACCGGCTGGCGGCTGTATTCGTCGTGATAGACCCGCGCCGGCAACTCGACGCGCGAATGCTCGATCTCGTGATACGGCACCTGGCTCAGCAGATGGTGAATGCAGTTCAGGCGCGCGCGCTTTTTGTCGACCGCCTGCACGACCCACCACGGCGCCTCGGGAATATGCGAGCGCTGCAGCATGACTTCTTTCGCCTGCGTATAGGCTTCCCAGCGGCGCCGGCTTTCCAGATCCATCGGACTCAACTTCCACTGCTTCAGCGGATCGTGAATGCGGTTCTGAAAGCGGATTTCCTGTTCTTCGTCCGTGATCGAAAACCAGTACTTGAGAATCTGCACGCCGCTTCGCGCCAGCATCTTTTCGAATTCCGGCACCGAGCGGAAAAACTCGTCGTACTCGTCGTCGCTGCAAAAATTCATCACGCGTTCGACGCCGGCGCGGTTGTACCAGCTGCGGTCGAACAGCACCATTTCGCCGCCGGCCGGCAGATGCGACACGTAACGCTGGAAATACCACTGCGTACGTTCACGGTTATTCGGCGCCGGCAATGCCGCCACGCGGCACACGCGCGGATTGAGCCGCTGCGTGATGCGTTTGATCGCGCCGCCCTTGCCGGCCGCGTCGCGCCCTTCGAAAATCACCACCAGACGGTGGCCGGTCTGCACGATCCAGTCCTGAAGTTTGACAAGCTCGCCCTGCAAACGGAACAACTCGCGGAAGTACACCTTGCGCGCCTCGCGATGCTCGGGCGTGAAGCCCTCCGCGCCGTCGATGATACGGTCGTCGACCTCCATTTCGAGTTCCTCGTCGTACGCATCGATGAGGTCCTCCTCGAAACGGCGCTGCCGCTGTGCCATGACTTCGGCCTCGGGTCTCGGATCCAGCTCTTTCATTGCGACTCTCCTGGCAACGGAAATAGTTAGGCGCGCGGCGCATGCGCGTCGCGAACGGGTTCGATTATCGAAGCGCGAGGTGTCAGCCGTGTTACCAATGCGGCCGCCGCGCCTTGGCGCCGACGGGTACTCGCCGGCGACTTGCACGCCTTATCGCCATCCATGATAGCGAATTTGGCGCGGCCGCCAGGCGCTAACGCAACGGCTTCGCGAAGCTGAGTTCGTGGCCGTCGGGATCGGTGATATGGAAATAGCGCTCGCCCCACGGCGCATCGGACGGTTCGAGCGACGGCTTCAAACCCGCCGCCAGCGCCTTCCGGTACAGAGCGTCGACGTCCGAGACATAAATGATCACGCGGCCCCACCAGTTGACTGGCGCGCGCGTATCGACGATCAGGTTCAGATACGCATCGCCGAATGCAAACGAGGTAAACGCTTCCTGCGAACCACCGAATTTGACAGGAAAACCGAGCGCTTCGTAAAACAGCACCGCGCGCGGCATATCGTGGGTGGCGAGCGTGATGGCGCTGAGGGACTCGATGCGCGGCTCGGTTGGTTCTGTCGAATCTGTCGACGCGCTCGAGGCGCTCGACGAGGCAGAGGCTGCGGCGGAAGTGGCGGACGAACTCATGGTGGCTGTCTCCTTGGTGCAGCGACGCCTGACGGGCTTGCACGGCGTGTGCCCGAGCGTTGCAGGCATTCGCGCGGACGTCGGCATTTGCGTCGGCATTTGCGTCGGCATTTGCGTCGGCATTTGCGTCGGCATTTGCGTCGGCATTCGCGTCGGCGTCGGCGTCGGCGTCGGTCCGGGTATTGGCCGGCGCTTCAACCTGGACAACGCCCCCGCTTTGGCGTGGGCCGACACAAGAAAGTGTCTCACAAGCAGCCTCGAGCGCACCGCATCGCTCGCACTTGAAAAACCCGCTCGCCGCCCCGCATCTGGATTCCCGTTTATCCGGAGCATCGCCATGGGAAGCCGTCCACGCTTCATCGATGACCTGTCGCGCGCCGCATCCGACGCCCCAGGGTCCGATCCATACAACTCTTTATCCGACGACGCCTTGCTCGACAACTATTCCCGCACCGTGATCGGCGCGCTGGAACGCGTTCAGCAGGCGGTCGCCTTCATTTCCGTCGAACGCCGGCTACCCGGCGCGCCGTCCGGGCGCGACAGCCGCGGCGCGCGCGGCGGCACCGGTTCGGGTTTTCTGTTCACGCCAGACGGCTATCTGCTCACCAACAGCCACGTCGTGCACGGCGCCACGCACATCACGGTGACGCTCGCCGACGGCGCGAAATTCGACGCCGATCTGGTCGGCGACGACCCCGGCAGCGATCTGGCCGTGCTGCGCATCGGCTCGCCGGAGCCATTGGCGCACGTCGAACTCGGCGAATCGTCGAAGCTGCGCGTCGGCCAGATCGCGATCGCGGTCGGCAATCCGCTCGGGCTTGCGCAAACCGTGACGACTGGCGTCGTCTCGGCGCTCGGCCGCTCGCTGCGCTCGAATTCGGGCCGCATGATCTACGACGTGATCCAGACGGATGCCGCGCTCAATCCCGGCAATTCGGGCGGCCCGCTGATCAATTCGGCCGGTCAGGTGATCGGCGTGAACACCGCGATCATTCCCGGCGCGCAGGCGATCTGCTTCGCCACCGCAATCGATACGGCCAAGTGGGTCATCATGCAGATCTTCGCGCACGGCCGCGTGCGGCGCGCGTACATCGGCGTGGCCGGCACTACGAGGCCGCTGTCGCGCCGCGTGCAACGCTATTTCGGCTTGAGTTCCGAGAGCGGCGTGCACGTCATGGAAATCGTCAAAGGCAGCCCGGCCTCGCTCGGCGGTTTGCGCACCGACGACACGATCGTCGCGATCGATGCGCTTGTGGTGCAAGACGTCGATAGTCTGCAACGCACGCTCGATGCGTCGCGTATCGACAAGCCGGTTAGCGTGATTGTGCTGCGCGGCGCGCAACGGCTCGAATTGATCTTGACGCCGGTCGAGCAGACAAGCTGACTGTACGACTGCATAACGGCTCGAAGAACCTCACGCTCGATCAATCTCACGGACAAAAAAAAGCCTCGCGCTCAATTGAGCGCGAGGCCTTTTCCTGCATGCGACGCATCCGCAAAGATGCGCGGCTCGGATGCACCTGAACGAGTTAGGTCATACGTTCACTGGATCACCCGCGTCACACCACGGCCGCGCGGATCGGCTGCGGCTGCCGGCGTATCGCCATTGACCTTGATCGCCTGAATGTCGCCGCTGAAGTCCTGCCCCTCCAGCTTGTAACCCTTGGCTTCGATCTGCTTGGCGAGCTCGCCGTCGATAGGCCTGTACGGCTCCCAGAAGATCGTGTTCGGCGGCAACAGTTGGTGATGGAAGCGCATCGCGCCCACGGCCTCCTGCAACGGCATGTTGAAGTCGTAGATGTTGTTGATCACCTGGAAGATCGACGTGAAGATGCGCGAGCCGCCCGGCGTGCCGATCACTAGCGACACCTTGCCGTCCTTCGTCAGAATGGTCGGACTCATCGACGACAACGGGCGCTTCTTCGGTGCAATCGAATTCGCGTCGCTGCCCACCACGCCGAACATGTTCGCGACGCCCGGCTTCGCGGAGAAGTCGTCCATCTCGTCGTTCAGCACGATACCCGTGCGATCGGCCACCACGCCCGAGCCGAAGTAGCCGTTAATGGTGTACGTGTTCGACACGGCATTACCCCACTTGTCGATCACCGAGAAGTGCGTGGTTTCCGCTTTCTCCGGCATCGTCGTGCCCAGACCCGGTTGCACGCTCTTCGTATCCGACGGCGTATTCGGGTTCACTTCCGCGGCACGTTTCGCGATATACGCGTCGTCGGTCAGTTGTGCGACCGGCACCTTGTAGAAGTCCGGATCGCCGAGATACTGCGCACGATCGGCGAACACGCGTTTCTCGATTTCCGCGATCAGGTGCACGTACTGCGCGGAGTTAAGCGTGACGTCCTTGAAGTCGGGCGCAATGTCGGCCTTCATCTTCAGCAACTGCACGAGACCGATACCGCCCGAGCTGGGGGGCGGCGCAGTAATCACGCGATAGCCGTTCCAGTCCGCCTGGATCGGCTGGCGCCACACCGCTTTGTACAGTTGCAGATCGGCCTTCGTAATCAGACCGTGACCGCGCATGGACGCCGCGATCAGATCAGCCGTCTTGCCCGAGTAGAAGTCTTTCGCGCCCTGATCCGAAATGCGCTGCAGCACGGCGGCGAGATCCGGTTGCTTGAAGTTGACGCCCTGCTTCAGGTTGCCAAAGTAGGTATCGAAGTTGGTCTTGCCGGCGAAGTCTTTCGCGGCGTCGTCGCGGCGTTGCTGCAGTTGTTCGCTGACCTCGAAGCCGTCGCGTGCGTAGTGAATGGCCGGTGCGAGCACCTGCTTCCATTTGAGCTTGCCGAAGCGGCGCTGCGCTTGCCACATGCCGTCGACGGTGCCCGGCACGCCCACCGCGCGATAGCCAAACAGGCTCATGCCTTTGATGACCTCGCCTTTGTCGTCGAGATACATGTTCCTGGTTGCGGCCAGCGGGGCGCGTTCGCGATAGTCGAGGAAGTACGGCTTGCCGTCGACATACAGCGTCATGAAACCACCGCCGCCGATATTGCCCGCTTCCGGATACGTCACGGCAAGCGTGAAGGCAATCGCGACTGCCGCGTCGACGGCGTTGCCGCCTTCCTTGAAGATCTGTTCTGCGGCGTCGGCGCTGTACTTGTCGGCGACCGCAATGGCGGACGCCGTGAGAATAGCCGGCTGCGCTTTCTCGGGCGCTTTGGCAAAGGCTGGAGTAGCTTCGAGAAAACCGCTCGAAACGGAGATGAGTGCGACCAGCGCAAGTCCGCTAACGGACGGCTTGGCGTTGTGAAACAACTTCATTGGATATATCCCCCAAGACGACTTCTTCATCTGACGATAACGAAAGCTGCCTTGGGCTTATAACATGCCGATCCGCCAATTGCGAAGCTGCTGCACGCATATGGTGCGTGCTGCAGCACACAAAAAACGACCCATTTAACAACGCCGATTACCGCGAGTAGCCATACTCGAATCGGCACCGAACGCAGTCAGTGCGCCGCACCACGAGACACGGCACAGCGCACCGGGTTGAACACTCAGGCACTACCGCGGCTGCCGCGCGCGATTTCGTCGCCGGCGCCTTGCGGCAAGCGCGCGGTCACCGGAATCGACAGGAACGAGAACAGGCCGACCACGAGGAACGCCGGCCAGAAGTCGGAGAACACGATAGCGGAATGACCCTGCACGTTATGCGAGATTTGCAGCACGATGCCGGCAATCGTCACGCCGAGCCCCAACGAGATCTGCTGGATCACGCTCGCGACACTCGTCGCACGGCCAACGTCGCGGCTCGGAATATCCGCATACGCCAAAGTATTCAACGAGGTGAATTGCAACGACGGGAAGAATCCGCCGAACAGCACCACACACCAGATCAACCAATGCGGCGTGCCGGGAAAGAACAGACCGTAGACGGCAATCGCCAGGCCCGCGCAACCGGCATTGAACATCAGCACCGTGCGAAAACCGAACCGTTCGAGAATGCGTGACGCAGCCGCTTTCATAAAGATCGAGCCGAATGCGGACGCGCAGGTGATCGACCCCGACTTGAACGCTGTCATGCCCAGACCCTCCTGCAACGCGAGCGGCAACAGAAACGGCACCGCGCCGAGGCCAATGCGAAACAGCGAACCACCCACCACGCTCGCGTGAAAACTCGGAATGCGCAACAGCCGCAAATCGAGCACCGGCAGTTCGACCCGGTTCGCGTACAGCACGTACACCACCAGCAGCAGCACGCCGATCACGCACATGCTGACCGATACCGTGTTGGATACCAGTTCGCCGCCTACCAGCGAGAGCCCCAGCATGAACAGCGACGCCCCGCTCGCCGACAACACAAAGCCGGTCCAGTCGAGCCGCCCGGGATGCGCTTCACGCACGTTGGCGATGTGCTTGTTCGCAAGCCAGATCCCCAGCAGGCCGATTGGAATGTTGATGAAGAAGATCAGACGCCAGTGCAGATAGGTCGTAATGAAGCCACCCAGCGGCGGCCCAACTACCGGCCCGAGCAACGCGGGCACCGTCAGATAGTTGACCGCGCGAATGAAGTCCGACTTCGGCACCGAGCGGAAAATAATGATGCGCCCCACCGGCACCATCATCGCGCCGCCAATGCCTTGCACGAAGCGCGCAACCACGAAGGTGCCGAGCGACGTGGACGCCGCGCACATCAGCGAGCCGGCCATGAAGATGCCGATGGCGGTGCGAAAGACGGTGCGGGAACCGAAGCGGTCAGCGACCCAGCCGCAAATCGGAATGAAGACGCCGAGGCCGATGACATAAGCCGTCACGGCGAGCTTGAGGGTGATGGGGTCCTGGCCGAGATCGCGCGCCAGAACGGGGAGCGACGTCACGATGACCGTGCCGTCTACGTTTTCCATGAACATCGCACACGCGACGATCAGCGGAACGATGAAAGCGCCTAAAGCGAGAGGCATTGGCATGACGACGGGTTGCAAGGCCGTCGGTGTAAAGCTGCGATTATGGCATCGCATCGACAACAGATGTTGTTAAGCGAAGCCTTTTCGTACTCGCGCGGATGACGAGTTGCTATCCGGTGTCCAATAGTTGAGCGCGCAACGAGATAGAACGGACTTCACAAAACGGGCGCGAAAAAGAAGGGAAAAACGACGCGATGGTGAGCCGGCATACAGCCGGTTCACCATGCAATACAGCGGCTATTCAGGAGCGGGACTTAACGCGATGCACTGACCAGCGGTTGCAGCTGCGGCAGAATCTCGGTGCTTGCGCGAGCGACGTCGTTCGGGAAGTCGATCTCGATCCACGGCGCGCCGGTCACGTCGGCCGTGTCGAATACCTGACTGCGCTCCAGCAGCAGGTCGCGTACCGCTTCTTCGTGCGGCATGTTGGCCCGACCGCTATCCACGTAGCCCGTAACGATCTGCGCGAAACGTTGCGCGGTTTCCTGGCGGAAGCGGAAGAAGCCCACCGATTCGCCGATGGTGTCGTACTCGAGATTGACGGCAAGCTGCTTGCGCAATTCGACCGGCACGCCGTCTTTCAGGCACAGCTTGACGGGTTCGTCGCCGGCTTCGAAATCACGGTCGATCAACAGGCGGTTGACCGTCTCGCCCTTCACCAGCGCGCTCAGAATGCGTTCGTCGTAGAGCACGTCGGCGTCCATCAGCAGCACGTCGCCGCCGCGCGTGAGCGGCTCGGCCACCGTGTGCACCGTCAGCACGCTGCCCAGGTCGTAACGCGGGTTCAGCACCGTTTCCACCTTATGCGGCCAGTTGATTCGATCGAGTTCCGCCTGCACCGATTCCGGCTGAAAACCGAGCGCCAGCACGACGTCGGTCACGCCGGCGGTTTCCAGCATTTGCAGATGCCGTTCGAGCAGGCTCATGCCGTCGAACTGCAACAGGCACTTCGGGAACTGTGCCTGCGGCGGTTGCTGAAGACGCAGGCCGAGGCCCGCTGCGAGGATGATGGCACGCATGCGCAGTCCTTTAAAAAATTCGGAGATTAATCGACAACCGGTACGCGCCCCGTGGCGCGCCGCCGTTGCCAGCTTCGTTCGCTGAAGTGCAAAACCAGTAGTCCAGGCAAACCAAGCAGGATTTCACGTGCGCGCTTGGCGAGCGACAACGCCAGCGCCGCGTCCGGCGGCAAACCCACGAGCGGCGCGAGCAGCAGATAACCGCCTTCCTGCACGCCGAGCGAGCCTGGGATCATGAACGCCGCGCCACGAATCGCCTGGCCGAGACTTTCGAGCAGCAGTGCGTCGACCCAGTCGACCGGATGGCCGAGAAAGCGCAGCGCGAGCCACACCTCGACCGTACCGACGATCCAGCCCACCAGACTCAGTGCGAAGCTTGCCGCGACGCGGCCGCGCTCGCGGTAGATTGCCTGCACGGCGGCGTCGACGGCTTCGGCGCGCGTCATCAGCGACGACCAGTCGCGCTTGCCGAACAGCTTCGAGGCCACGCCCAGCAAACGGCCGAACAGACCGCGCCGCTGCGCATAGTAGAAGCCCACGATCATCGCACCCAGCACGCCGGTGGCAATCAGCGTGGCGGTTCGCAAATCGTGAAGCGCACCGTGCGCGGCGTAGGCGCCGAACAGCAGCAGCCCGAGCAACGCAAAGACGATTTGCGCGACCGCCTGTGCCGTGGTGCTGACGGTGACGGCTGCGGCCGCATCACGCATGCGCATGCCGCGCTGGGACAGTTGCCGCACCATCACCACCGGGCCGCCGATCTGGCCGGCCGGCAACAGGCTATTCACCGATTCACCGATCCAGCGTGCGAACAACGCGTCGCGCAGCGTCACGTTGTGATGCACGCCGTCGCGGTGGCGGTCGCGCTGGAACAGCACGGAGATTGCGGCAGCGTCGAGCACCAGCGGCAAGAGGTGAAACGCCGCGACGAGCACGAGCCCCCAGCCTGCCGCGGCCAGCGCAGAAGCAACGGCGCCGAAACCCTGCCACGCGAGCAGACCGACAAAAAGCGCCGTCCCGATCGACAGCAGAATCAGGGCCGCGCGTGTCATGCGTGGTCCTTGCCGCGCTTCGTCATCTGACGGAAAACCTGGCGGAAACCGAAGTACGCGATCGCGTCCTTCATGTTCGAGATGAAACGGCGCCACGGCCGCATGTTCGGGTCGGTGACGTATTCGAACGTCAGCGACACACGCATTTCGTTGGCGCCCGCCGGGGTGATGCGATGACGCAGCTTGTCGCCGTCGAAGAACACCAGGCCGCCCGGCGGAATCTGCACCGAGCCCGGCTGATCCGGCACGCCCGGATTGCGCGTATGCAATTCGTAATCGAGCCGGCACGACGATTCGTCGATCACACCAAGCAGCAGCGTATAACGGCGGCCGTCATAGTACGAAGTATCGTAGTGCCAGCCGATGTGGTCGCCGGCCCGCGTGTAGTAGTACAGCGCGTAGGCGTGCGGATCGTCCGCGGGCGACACCTGCAGCTTGTCGCCGCTGAGTTGCTCGAGCCAGCCGATCAGTTCCTTCGAGCGATACAGTTCGGCGATGAACGGCGCGAGACGGTCGATCGTATGACGGCTGACACTGCCGCCCTGCTTGTGGCCCGGCAGATAGTTGCGGTTCACTTCGTCGAGGAGGCCGCGCGCGCTCTGCACGAGCTGGGCGGTGACTTCGGGCGCGAGAAAATCTTCCAGATAGAGGAACGCGCCCTGATCGGCGAAATCCTTTGAGAGACGCCGTGTGTCGAACGTGCGCGTGCGGCTCGCTACGGCGCGATCGGCATTCGGCGCAGGTGCGGCCGACGGGGCCAACGAAGATGCCGGCGAACGTTCAACTGAAATTGGTGCGATCACGTCGTCTTCGGCGTGCATACTCATTCACTGGCCCACATTTGACTGGTTTCAGACGCCTTGGCGGGGGCGGCCGCCGAGCGTGCGGTGCGGCGCGCGACGCGCCAGTAATCGACCACCACCCAGACGGCAAAAAGCGGCGCGCCGATCGACGCGACCACAACAAACGGCATGACGACGCTCGTCAGCGTGACGATGGGTAGCAGGTACAGCACGTCTTCGGTTTCGAAACCGCCGACCGACGCCTGCTTCGTGCCTGCCTTGCCCTCCATCTCCTCGATGCGCATGCGCAAGAAGAAAATCAGCGCGACCGCAACGCCCGCCACGGCACCCAGCCAGCCGGGTGAAACTTTCAATGAGCCGACATGCGTCGAACCGACGCCCATGCCGACGAACAACATGACGGTCACTAGCGCGTCGCAAGCCAGATCGTAAAAATGACCGATCCGGCTCGACTTTCCGCCGATGCGCGCGAGTTCGCCATCTGTATGGTCGACAAAGTTCGACAGCACGATCAGACAGGCGCCCGCATTGGCCCAGGCGAATCCGCCGTGGGCGAGACAGAGCGCGCCGGCAAGCCCGATCAGCAGGCGCAGCGTAGTTAGATGATTCGGCGTGACCCAGGTGTTGACAAGCGGCGTGACTAGTCGGC
Source organism: Burkholderia sp. OK233 (assembly GCF_900230185.1). Lineage (GTDB taxonomy): Bacteria > Pseudomonadota > Gammaproteobacteria > Burkholderiales > Burkholderiaceae > Paraburkholderia. The sequence goes on along the minus strand of NZ_OCSR01000002.1, from coordinate 2,737,506 downwards.
GGGCGAGCCTCGCATCCCATGTTCTGGGGGCCGGAACGTTAATTGGAATTGGTGGTCGCGAATTCATAACCCGGAAATATATACGGGATCGTAAAAGCTTGCTTCGTTCCTTAACGTTTTCTTAAGAGCTCGTTGTTGCCGATGCGTGTCAGCCGCCGCGCAAGATATGCCGAATCACGTTAAAGTGCGAATCCAGTTGCGCCTGTCACGCCCGATCACTTCGATGCGCAATGTCTTTTCGGGGTGCGGCGCATCGCCGCCACCCGGTGCGAACTCACTACATCGAACGCGGGTCGCCATTCACGTATATGAAACGCTTCTTTTCATCCGTACTCCTTGCGCTGGCCGCCGCGCTGCCGCTCAGCAGTCATGCTGCCGCTCTCGACGCACCGCTCACCTGCAATGAGAGCGGTCATCAGTTCATTGCCGATCTCGCCCAGCAGCAGTTGATCGATCCGAAGCCAATGCGGGTCGAAAGCAACTCCATCAATGCGTTTTCGCCGGCGCAGGGCGCCGACCTGACCGCGTTCGGCTTTCACGTTTTCGCGGTGGTCGGCTACGAAAAAGACGATCCGATGTTTCGCGTCGGCGACGGTGAACCCGTGGCCCGCTCCGCCTATGGCGTCGTGGTGTTCGGCGGCGAATCCAAGGTCCAGACCGCGCTCGCCGAGGCCGGCAGCACAGCGATCGTGCATCGGGTGGCGCCGCTCGTGACGGCGATTTTCTGCAAGCGGAGTTGAGGCGAGGGTCGCGCCGCCCTACTCTCCCCCTACAACTTGATCCCCGCTGGGTCCGCCGTCATATAGCCCACCGTCGCGCCGAAGCGGTCCTTATAGTTCGCCCGCACGAGCGGATCGAGCGTCGATTGGACCTTGTCGTGCAACGGACTTTCCCAATCGCCGACATGCTGGAAGTTGCTCATCACGTACGTCCAGCCGTTGATTTCGTCGACCGCATGCAGGCCTGTCGACTCCGCGCCCGCGGGGCACGACAACACACGTGCGAGCGTCTTCGTGTCGACGTTGTATGCCCACAGAAAATTGTTGACGTGCATGCCACTGTCTTCGCCGATAAAGAGCGTGCGCAGTTTCTCCGAGAACTTGAGGTTGTCCGGATTCGCGATGCGCTCCGGGTTCGCCGTGTTGCCAAGCAGGTCGGCGGACGACAGATCCTCGCCGACCAGCGCCACCGGCGCGGCCATGTCCACCGGCACCCAATCGCTATCGATCGCGCCGCCGCTGCGGTCACGCTGGCCGCCCTTCATGTTCAGCGCGTAAACCGCACCGGCGTTGATCGCCTTGTCGACGGCGACATCGGTCGATGCGGCGTGAGCTCGCACCATCGATTTCTCGATGCGTGACATCGCCGAATACAGCACCTTGTCCTTGATATTCACCGTCGTGCCTTCGAGCTTTGTGAACCCCATGCTGCCGCCCGCCAAGGCTGCGTAGCGATGCGTTTCGAGGAAGGTCGCCGCCTTCGTCATGCCCGGCTTGATGCGCACCCAGTTGAAGGTGCCGTTGTAGTTGATCTTCGTGTAGGTCGAATCGACCGGGTCCCTGGTCGCGACGTCCATGATGTCGCTCGCGCGCAGCTGGTTGGCGAGCGCCTCGATTTCGTCGCTGGTCGCGTGGCCCAGATTGATCCAGGAAAGCGTTGCCGCCCCTGCGCCGCTCGACGACACCTGCGCCCACTTCGCGACGTACAGCGTGCCCGCCGACAGATCGGCCTCGCGATCGGCAATGAACATGAAGAGGCCGCCGTTGGTCGCGTCGTCGCCCATCAATACGGTGCGCTTATCCGGCATCACCTGAATCAGTTCGTGCGAGATGCGGCCGAGGCAGTAGTGTTTCCTGATCGTGCCGGTGCCGTCGGGATTGACGGTCACTTCCGGCAGATGGCCATAGTGATAGGGATTGGCGGTGGTTTCGTCACCGTAAAGGCTGCGGCTGAAGCCCTTGAACTGACTGTTGGTTGCGATCGTCGCGGCGTCCGGCTCGTACTCTTCGCTCGACAGATGCGTGTTCCACGGCGACAGACTCGCGCCGCAAGTGATCCATAAACCATGCGCCTTCGACGTGTCGACATTGTGGTAGCCCACCAGCGTCAGCTTGCCGGTGGCCGGGTCCTGATCGAGCGTGAGCACGGCGATCGGCGACGGCAACTGGCCATACATCGACTTCAGACTCTGATCGCGGGTCGCGTATTCGAACTGCACGACGGCGAATACCGCATTGCCCTTGAGGCCCTTCACCGTGGGCTTGTCGAGACGAATCAGCGAACTGCCGTCCGGGCAGTCCGAATAGAACTGGCGCTCTTTGCCCGCTACCGATTTATCGATGATCGGCTGATTGTTGATGTCGAAATAGCCGCCGGCGAGGATCTTCCCACCCTTGATGTTCGGCACCGTATCGCCGGTCACGAAAAACGGCTGGTACGCGAGCTTGAACGTGCGGCGGCTGCCGTCGCTCAGTTGCACCGAGAGCGTCGAGCCGATCGTGGTTTTCGCCATCGCGGCGGGGTCCGCCAGCGTCGGCGCGGCCATGCCGCTGAATGCCGCCGAGACGAAGTTGGCCACCGGCTTGACCGGCGTCGCCAACAGCTCGTCGCCTCCGCCGCCGCACGCGGTCAGCATCGACGCCGTTGCAAGGCCGCCTAACGGCAGCATCGGCGCACCGGCGAGGAGTTTCAGGGCCTTGCGGCGGGAAAGGTCGAACGGCTCTGCCATGTTGTCGTGATCCAGGGTTTGGGTAGCGTGGGTGAATGCACAGCCGGCACGCACTCAGACCCAAAACCGCATGGTTCACGCTCGCGCCGCTATGACGCGAGGATTCTATGAAATAAATATGAAAGTATATTGACAGGCTTTAGTAATATTAAATTCAGCCATCCGTTAGCTGAATTCCATCACCGCCGATCTAGCCCGGACGGCGGAATTCGTTTTCGACCCACGCAGCAGCGCTCGCCTTGCTCAGCTTGAAGTTCGGCGCGACCTGCACTTGTGCGAGCTGTTCGCCGAATGTATCAAGCGCGGTCAGCAGCGCGTACGGTTCGTCTTCGTCGGGAACGATGTCGAGCGTAATGTCGAGTTCGTTCTTGCCGTCCGCGCTGGCCACGCGCACTTCTTTGTGCAACTGGGCGCGCAGTTGCTGCTCATGGCGGCGCAACACTTCAGACGCGGTTTTCACCAGCGTGTTGAAGGCCGACGTGTCGAGCGGCTTCGGATCTTTCTTGTTGCGACCCATCGTCCACGGGCCGACGAGCGCCGGTTCCGCTTCGCCGTCCTTGATCATTGCGACGGCCCAGCCTTCATCGTCTTCGTTCTTGATGACGCGCGCGGTCCAGCCGTCGTCGCGCCACAGACGCGGTTCGTGCTGGGTTTCGGGCAGCGCTTCTTCCAGATGCTCGAGCGGGGTTTCGTGGATTTCGGACGCGCCTTCCGTCGGGGAGTCAGCAGCGGTGTCGGACGATGGAAGGGCGGTATCGGTCATTACAGGTTTACTCACGTTCGCGGGGCGGAAACACATCTCAAGCCTGCGATTCTACCCGCCCCACACCCGCCGAACGCGGCCCTCTGCCGAACGGACAAGCCAGGGCACGCCATTCGCCAATCGAAATAGTGCATTTCGTTATTCGCGGGAACTTATAAACCGATTATAAAACGTTCGAAAAAAACGCGGCCCGAAAGCCGCGTATAAAGAGATGAAAAAGACACCCCTGGTCAGGGGGTGAAACGAATTGTAGAACCGTAATTCGCCGGGATAGAGCACACGAGTTGGAAGAGTGCATTGCAGAAATCAGAATGATTCTAAATCCAGGCAACGATGCGTTCAAATCCTTACCGAATATGACGCAGCGGGAGCGTCGCGATCGAGCAACACCCATAATTTGACGAACAATTACAGTGCCATCGCGCACAAATATTTTTTTCTTTATTTACCTGAACTTACACAATTCTAAATCCGCTATTACGAATTAGAAAATGCATTGTTGCGCCATATGCGCTTAAAGATATAAATAGCAGGCATACACTTCGCAGCGGATCGTCAGGCAGCCGGCGGAATCGGCTGTTAGCACTGGAATGCGATTCTCTACGCACTGTCCCGGAGTTATCTAAACATGAAAAAAACCCTCATCGCAGCAGGCCTCATGGGCGCGTTCGCCATCACCGCTCACGCACAAAGCAGCGTTACGTTGTACGGCACGCTGGACGCCGGTCTCGTCTACTCGAACAATCAGGGCGGCCACAGCAACTGGCAACGAGGCAGCGGTTCGGTGTCGAACACCTACTTCGGCCTGCGCGGCAGCGAAGACCTTGGCGGCGGTCTGCATGCCATCTTCACGTTGGAAAACGGCTTCAACCTGAACAACGGCCAGGACTCGGAAAACGGCACGATGTTCAATCGTCAGGCGTTCGTCGGTCTGAAGAGCGATCAATACGGTGCGCTGACGCTCGGCCGTCAGTACGACTCCGTGGTCGATTACCTCGCGCCGCTGTCCGAAGCGGGCGCGGGCTACGGCAACAATCTCGCCGCTCACCCGTTCGATAACGACAATCTGGACAACTCGTTCTCGATCAAGAACGCCGTGAAGTACACGAGCGCGAACTACGCCGGCCTGAAATTCGGCGGCCTGTACGGCTTCAGCAATTCGGCCGGCCAGTTCTCGAACAATCGCGCATGGAGCGTCGGCGCTTCGTACGACAACGGTCCGCTGAGCGTAGCCGCCGCTTACCTGCAACTGAACAACTCGGGTAGCTCGAACCTGAGCGGCGCAGTCTCGCAAGGCGACGGCACCGCCGCCGTCGCGGCTAACCTGCAACGCACGTTCGGTGCCGGCATCAACTACACGTACGGCCCCGCGACGGCTGGCTTCGTGTACACGCATACGCAACTGGACGGCATCACGGGCGTGGACGTCGGCGGCGCGACGCTGCCGGGTGTGGCAGGCACGAACCTGCATCTGGACAACTACGAGTTGAACGGCAAATACGCACTGACGCCGGCGCTGAGCCTCGCCGCTTCGTACACGTTCACCGACGGCAAGATGTCGGGTTCGAACGGCTCGGGCGATCCGAAGTGGCACACGGTATCGCTGCAGGGCGACTACTCGCTGAGCAAGCGTACCGACGTGTACGTGGAAGGCGTGTATCAGCACGCAACGGGCGAACTCGGCAACTTCGGTGCGAACGTGGCGGCGATCAACACGCTGGCGCCGTCGTCGACCGGCAACCAGGTTGCTGCGGCAGTCGGCCTGCGTCACCGCTTCTAGGTTTTTCCGGTGGCACGTGCAGAGCGGTGTACCAGGCCGCTCTGCAACTGAACCCACGGGTGGCACGATCACGTGCGGTTTTTTTCAAGGGCCTTACGTTCTTACGTTTCGACGTAGCGATAGTGACGGCGCAAGCATGCGGTGGGTATACTGAGGGCGGTTGCCTTCCTTGCCGTAACGTCGTTGCGGTTGAACGGCTGCTTCGTCGCGAAGCATGACGTTGCGCTCAATCGCGTTGCGCTTCGCCCGCGCCCCAAGTTCCCGTGCACGATCGGGGACGCCGACGATCGGACCATGAAAAGACTTCTCCTGCTTGCTCCCGCTGCTGCCGTCACTGCTTTTCTCGCTGCCTGCGGTTCCTCCGGCGGCCCCGCCCGCGATGCGTCCCAGCCGATGATGTATGTGTCTTCGCAACGCACCCCTGCCTATATCGCCGATTGCCTCGAAAGCAAGCTGTCACGCGCGCGAATGTCGCGCGTAGGCGACGCGACCGAGATCGCCGTCGGCTCCGATTCGAACAACTCGTATTTCGTCACGCTGACGCCGTACAACGCCGGCTCGGTCATCAAGGTGATGCATCCCGCGAACGCGCCGGACGATCCGCCTGAACCGGAAATGCGCGTCGATATTGCGCGCTGTGCGACCTGAGTTTCGGATCACACGGCTGCGTTGTTGAGGACCACACTGAAGGCCACGCCGATGTGCGATTTTTTATCTCGCCTGTCGGCTATTTTTTTATCTGCTCATCTGCGAACATAGCCGCCCTTTGGCTTTTATCTGGCGCGCTGCGTCGTGAGGTTCGATGGCATCCAACAAAGCACATCACGCGACTGGGTTTGCGGCCGGCGTTATCGCGGCGGCTGTTGTCGCACGCGTCGGCGGCGGTGGTTCGTTTCATATCGGCGTGTTGTTGAGTTTCATCGCTGGGGTGGCGGGAAGTACGGCGCCGGACTGGCTGGAGGTGGCGTGGTGGTCACGCGCGCGAAGGCTGTGGATTACGCATCGTACGTTGACGCATTGGGGTGTGGGGTGGGTCGCGTTGCTCGTGGGTTCTTATCATTGGCTTGGGCATTCGGTTTATGCTGCGCCGGTGTTTGGGTTTGCTTGCGGTGGGTTGATGCATCTGTTGGCCGATTGGCCGAATCCTTTGGGGGTGCCCTGGGTCGCCGGGCGGCACTCTTTGAATCTTTGGAATAGTGGGCATTGTGATTTGATTGTTGTGGGAGCGGCTTGGGTCGCCGCGTGGTTTGTTGGTCAGCATGTCTGGTTGCATGGGGTTTCGGTTTTGAGGTTTTTTAGGGTTGGGTAGGGGTTGGTTTTTTTGCCTGCGCGGCGCTTGTTGTCAGTGTTCTTAGGGCGTTGGCCTTTCCTTGATTTGTTAGTGGTCTATTAGCGTTGCCCCTGTGCGGGGCGGCACCTACTTTTCTTTGCCGCCGCAAAGAAAAGTAGGCAAAAGAAAGCGGCTCAAACCGCTCATGCTAAGTGGGGGCCGTGGTTTACTGCGGGTAGTGGTGCATCTGGAATCTGGGTTCGTGCACCGGCATGCGCTAGTGACAAGGGTCTCATTCTTCCGGCGGCGCTGCGCGCCGAAGCGTTGTTCTTAACCCCGTTGTTTGCTCTAGCGCCGCTTCGCGGCGGCGTAGTTGGCAGGGGTCATGCCCATCAATCGCACGAATGCTCGGGTCATGTGGCTCTGGTCGGCAAACCCCGCTGTGGTTGCCGCGTCTGCCAATGTCGCGCCGCGTGCGATCAGTTGCCGCGCAAGTATTACCCTGCGCTGCATCCTGTATGCGTGCGGTGGTAACCCCATCTCGTGCGCGAAGCCCCGTAGCAACTGGAAGCGACTCATGCCGGCGTCGGTAGCAAGGTCGGTTAGCGTCAGCGGTGACGATGGGTCGTCGTCGATGCGTGCCCTCGCTCGTGCAATCGGGCCAAATACCTCTGCCGACCGCGGACGTGCGTGCGTGGTCGCGTGAGTTCGAAGTAGATACCCAAGCAACTCCAGCATCTTCTCCTCTCGAATCAAGTCGTCCGGCACGGATTGCGCTTCCACCGATACTGCGAACAGGCGCTCAAAGAGTATCTTCAGCAGTGGGTCGTGTACCACCGGTTGAGTTAGTTCGATCTCGTGTGTGGCCATGCCACTTAACTCGATCGCGGCGTCGCTCAGCATCGATGGCTCGAAATACAGCATGCGCCATGCACGTCCGCGCTCGTCGAGCGGGCTGCCGTCGTGTACCTCTCCCGGATTCACCATGATCGCGTCGCTAGCACGCGCTTCAACCACGCCGCGGCCGCTTGATGATCGATGTCCGCCTGTGACGATCACGCCCACGCCGAAGCGGTCATGTGAGTGGCGCGGAAACGAATGCGCCGTTTCGGCCACCGTCGCTTCGACGCCAGCAATCGCGCAGCGAGGCATGTGAACACGGCCGCGTGACATGGTGCGCCTTTCAGAAGTTAACTAGCGTTCCGCGCGGCACAACACGCGGCGGTCTGCACGCTGAATCACGCAGCGAGCCGTATGCAGATCGCCAGAGCACCCAGCACACCAGTCCTCGCGGCAAAGTGCGAGATGACGCGTGAGCCAACACGCTCATCGACCGCCCCCCTCGTCCGTGCCCGTGCGCTCACCCTCGCGGATCTTGCCTTGCGACACGCTGCTGCCCGGCGGCACGCTATGCGTAAGCCACACATTGCCGCCGATCACCGAGCCGCGCCCGATCGTCACGCGGCCGAGAATCGTCGCGCCGGCATAAATCACGACGTCGTCTTCAACAATCGGATGGCGCGCGTTGCCCTTGACCAGCGTGCCATCAACATCCGCAGCGAAGCTCTTCGCGCCAAGCGTCACGGCCTGGTAGACACGCACGCGCTCGCCGATGATCGCGGTCTCGCCAATCACAACGCCCGTGCCGTGGTCGATAAAGAAACTCGGGCCGATGGTCGCGCCCGGGTGAATATCTATGCCGGTCGCCGAGTGCGCGATCTCGTTGATAAAGCGCGCGAGCAAGGGCACGCCGAGGCGGTGCAGCGCGTGCGCAAGACGATGGTGCGTCATGGCCCACACACCCGGATAACACAGCAGAATTTCAGTGATGTGCTGCGCGGCCGGGTCACCGGTGAAAGCGGCCTGAATATCGCTGACCAGCAACGCGCGAATACCGGGCAACTGCGTGCCGAACTCGCGCGCGACGTTGAACGCGCGCTCCTTCAGATCCGCATCGGGTGTTTCGCCAAACTCGGGCAGAAAGCGCAAGGCGCGCCGAATCTGTTCGGCAAGCAATCGCAACGTGCTTTCGAGCGTGTGGCCAACATAGTAGTCGACCGTTTCGTCGGTTAAATCGGGAGCGCCGTAGTGCGTGGGAAACAGCGCCGCACGCAAGCCAGTGACAATCGCGATTACCGCGTCGCGCGAAGGCAGCTCGCGAATGCCGAGCGGATGCCGCGTGCGATGCAATTCTTCACGCGACGCGCGCAAGTCCGCGACGATCTGTTCGAGACCCCAGTTGTGGGCAGGCACATTAGGCATAAAAGGACAGCGCCGCGCGCCAGGCACGGTTCAGAGTGATTGTCCCAAGAGATTACCGCGTTTTGCCGCGGCTCGCGCAACGCCGCGCGGCTGCCCGGTATGCCGGTCCGCGCATGGCGGATGCGCTTCAGATCGTCACGCTGCTCGCATCGATCCAGCGCACGGCCCAGTCGCGTGCGTGCGCGATGGCGGCGACCTCATCGGGAAAACGCAATTCGGTGGGAAAAAAACGGTTGGCGACCAGTTCGCCGTCGCTCGAGCGGGAGATGACCACATAAGGTTGCCAAGTGCCATCGCACGCGCGCGCCGGCGCGCAATTCAACAAGTAGCCGCGATGTGTGAATGCAGCATCGAAATGCATGTGTCACCCGCCCTGACGGCCCCGTAAGATGTTTTGAGTAGCGCGCGTCTGTTCGGCGTGTGTTCGCTGTCAGGCCATGTAAAAAACAGCCGGACGCATGTCGTCGATTTAACCGCGCTTCGCTCGTCGGAGTAAGATCATACTCTGTAGAAAATAGGCGTCCATTAAAAAAAACGAAAAGAATCGCGGACGCAATCGTCACGTGAAATGCCCGCATATGTCATTGCACATAAACTGCGAGGCAACCGCGGTACGACTCACATGCACAAAGAGGTTGTGCAAGGCGGAACGGGTTTTGCTGCACTTCAACCATGTCCTCTTCAATGGAGAATGCATGATGAACAGCGATATCAACAAGCCGGCAGACGCCGGCAAACAGCCGCGCACCACCGGCCCGACTACGACGGAAGTGCACAACGACCGCACTCACGACAGCACGGTCGACACCGACGGCAAGAATCTCGAGGCCGCCCGCATAGCCGGCCACAGCCCGATCTCGCCGGACGAGATCACGACGTCCAACGCAACCCTGATCAACAGCGTGCCCGAGGCACAGGACGGCATGGCCGGCTTCGACAGCCGGGTTGGCGGCAATCATCTGCTGCTGGCGCTCGAACCGGGCTACACGGTCATCGATAAAGGCATGGTCGAGCCGCAAGGCGTCGATTCAGAGGATGAACTGTTCGACGACCCGCGCCCGATCCGCAACCGTCGCGAACGTGGCCGCATGCATTTCGCCCTCAATCACCTGCGGCCCACTCGTGTGATTGAATTACATCGGGCGAAATAACTATTCGCGCGCCGCGTATTCGTTTGAATTACGCCGCTCGCACCGATTAATCAGCCCATTCCAAAGTGCGCACCGTTTGAATGACGGTGCGCGTTTCGTTACGGATTAGAAACTCAGGGTTGCAGGACCTGCAAGCCGAACGGGCTTTTTCCGTCCGTCGAACGCCGACACAATCGACTGCACGTCCAATACCAAACGGAGCAGCAGATGAAAAAAATTGTCGTAATAGGCGCAACCGGCACGGTCGGCCAGGCAGTGAGCGCGGCGTTGAAAGCGCGCCATGAAGTCATCGAAGTGGGTGCGACGCGCGGCCAGTATCGCGTGGACAGCACCGACCCGGCCAGCATCGAGCGGCTCTTTGGCGAGATCGGCAAGGTCGACGGAGTCGTCACCGCCACGGGCAAGCTGCATTTCGGCCCGTTGCCCGAGATGAGCGTCGAGCAGTTCTGGGTCGGTCTGCGCGACAAGCTGATGGGTCAGATCAATGTGGTGCTGGGCGCCCAGCGGTACGTGAACGACGGCGGTTCATTCACGCTGACGAGCGGCATTGTCGGCGACGAACCGATTCGCGAAGGCGCGAATGCAACCACGGTCAATCTGGCCCTCGAAGGTTTCGTGCGCGGCGCCGCGATCGAATTGCCGCGCGGCATCCGCATCAACGTGGTGAGCCCGACAGTACTCACCGAAGCGCTCGGTGCTTTTGCGCCCTACTTCCGCGGCTTCGAGCCGGTGAGCGCCGAACGTGCGGCGCAGGCCTATCTACGCAGCGTGGAAGGCGCGCAAACGGGCCGTGTGTATCGCGTGGGGTATTGATCCGTCAAAAAGCTCAGTGAATCTCCGGCTCGCCGGTCGCATCCGTCTGCGCGCCGGCCCGCCGTAGCACATCCAGCTCGGCATGCCGGATTTCGCCGCCATCCGCGCGTGCCGCGAATCCACTGCAGGAATGGAGGCAAATCCGGGCAACGTGAAGCCGAGCGCTTCAGCGCTTCTGCTCCTTCACGCGCGACACGATCTGCGTCGGGCTGACGAATTGCAGCGCGATCAGCACCCAGATCAACGTGATCGCCATGTAGATCATCGCCATCGCGTCGATCGATTGCGGCGCACGCACGCCGGTCGAAAATACAGCGTAGTACAAGGCAACCACGAGCGTTTGCGTCGCGGGGCCCGCTGTAAAGAATGTCAGTTCGAACATGCCGATCGTGCGCACCAGTACGAGCAGCCCGGCCGCCAACATGCCGGGCACCAGCAGCGGCAACAGCACGTAGCGAAAATAGCGAAACGTGTTCGCGCCGAAAATGCGCGCCGCCGCTTCGAGATTGGGATCGATCTGCTCGATGAACGGCGTCATCACCAGAATCACGAACGGCAGCGCCGGCACGAGATTCGCAAGAATCACACCACCCAACGTGCCCGCGAGGCCGACTTTGTACATCACGGTTGCCATCGGAATGCCGTACGTCACGGGCGGCACCATCAGGGGCAACAGGAAAATCAGCATCGCCACGCGTTTGCCGCGGAACTGCACGCGGGCGAGCGCATACGCCGCGGGCACGCCGAGTACAACCGACAACATCACCACCGCGCCGACCACTTCGACAGTGACCCACAACACGCTCGCCAGCTGAAAATCGCTCCACGCCTGCGCGTACCAATGCAGCGTAAAACCTTGCGGCAACAAGGTGCCGAACCAGCGAGTCGCCAGCGAGTTCACTGCGACAGTCGCAATCAGCAACACTACGTTGACGAGAAAGAACACCATCACGCCCCACACCAGCACGTGCCAGATGCGGCCCGGCACGCTGGCGCGCTGCTTCACGCGCTTGCTGGGTTGGTGCGCACCGTCGTTGTTTTCGTTCGACGCGGACGCGGACCACGAACGATGCGCGGCGTGGTGATCTGTAGCCATCAGCCTTTGCCTCCTGTCACCGGACCGGTGTAGAAGAATCGGCGCGCGCCGAGCATCGTGGCGACCACCAGCAATTGAACGAAGCCCATTACCATCGCGATCGCCGAAGCAAGCGAATAGTCGTAGCTTTCGAACGCGGCTTCGGCGGCGGCGATCGACATCACGCGCGTCGGGCCAGCGGGCGCGCCCAACAGCACCGCCGATGGAAACACCGAGAACGCCTGCACGAACGACAAACAGGCGGCCATCGTTAATCCAGGGACCAGCAGCGGCAAATAGATCCGACGGAACTGCTGCCACGGGCTCGCGCCAAGCGTCGCGGCAGCGCTCGCGAGCGTCGGATCGATGCCGGTCACGTAGGACAGCGTCAACAGAAACGCAAACGGAAAACCCGACACGATCAGCGAGATCAGCACGCCCCAGAAGTTATGCGTCAGACGCACTTCATTGGTGTAAAGATGCAGTCCTTGTAACGCCTGCGGAAACCAGCCGTTCGGGCCGAAGTACGTGAGCATGCCGTCGGCGATCAGCACGGTGCCGAGCGTGACGGGGATCACCAGCAGCGTCGTGACGAGTTTCTGATAGGGCGAATTGCGCCGCAGCGCGAACGCCACAGGAACCGACACGCCCACGTTGATCAGCGTCGCCGGCACCGCCAGTTTGAGCGTGACAAGAATGGTCGGCCACATCGACGTGTCGGTGAAGAACGTCAGATAGTTGGCCCACTGGCCGCCGCCGTTCATCGGTCGGAACGACAACACCAGGCCATACGCAAACGGATAGATGAACAACGCGACGATGAAAATCAAAGCCGGCGCGACCAGCCACGCCTTGGCGTCGCGCGGTGCGAGCGGCGGCGACAGCGTGGGCGTGTTCAAGCAGCCTCTCCGTCATAGACGAGCGTACGTGACGGCGGCACGCGCAAACTGATGCGTTCGCCCTCTTCGAATTCGCCCGCGATGCGCGCCCACAACTCGCCGAACGCGGTCTTCACCCGCAGCAGTGAATCGTGCCCGCCGTATTCCACGGTGGCAACCAACGCGTCGAAGGCGTTTTCCATGCCAGATGCTGCGCGCTCCATATCCTCAGGGCGCAGCGCAACGCTCACACGCTTGCTGTTGAAACCGGCCATCGGCGTGCCGATCAGACGCACACCATTTGCGCTCACCGCAACCCCATCGCCTTGCGTGCCTTCGAGCGTGAATTCGGCTACGTTCCGATAGCCCATGAAACGCGCGACGTGCAAATTTTGCGGCCGCGTGTAGACCTCTTTCGGCGTACCGACCTGCTGCACCACCCCCTCTTTCATCACGACGATGCGATCGGCCATGGAAAGCGCTTCGTCCTGATCGTGCGTCACGTAGAGCGTTGCGCGTTCGAGCTGACTGTGGATGCGGCGAATCTCAGCACGCATTTCGATGCGCAACTTCGTATCGAGATTCGACAGCGGCTCGTCCATCAGAATCAGTGGCGGCTCGATCACGATCGCCCGCGCAATCGCCACGCGCTGCTGCTGACCGCCCGACAATTGTCCGGGCAGCTTACGTTCATGGCCGACCAGTTGTACGAGCTGCAAAGCTTCGCGCGCCCGGCGCATGGCCTCGCTCTTACCGACGCCACGCATCTTCAATCCGAAGCCGACGTTATCGAGCACGCTCATATGCGGAAACAGCGCGTAGTTCTGGAACACCATGCCGAAGCCGCGCTTTTCCGGCGGCAGCACATCGATGCGTCTATCGTCGAGCCAGATGCCGCCGCCGCTCAACGGCTGCAAACCGGCGATGCAATTGAGCGCCGTCGATTTGCCGCAACCCGAAGGTCCGAGCAATGCAATGAACTCACCACGCTGGATATTCAGATCGAGCCCTTGAAGCGCCGCGACCGCGTGGCCCTCCGCATTCGTGAAACTGCGGCTCACCGAATCGAGCCGCAACTGCTCAAAGTGATACTTCATGGCGGTTTCCTGATACGCGTGACGCGCGAATCGCGAAGGCTCAATCGAACAGATGCGCGCGATGCTTCACGCCGGTTTCCTGCGCGCATGGCACACGACATTCGGCGGACCGCGTGGACGCGTGCATGGACTCATCCTGCGGCTACTTGGTCTTCTGCGCGCCCACGTCGCTGTCCCATTTCTTGAAAGCCGCGACCATCGCGGTGGCGTTCAGCGGCAAAACATGCGGACGTTCAGCCAGCAGCTTCGCGTACTCCGGCCGCCCGTATTTCTTCAGCACATCCTGGCTGTGCGCGGGCGCCTGCTCGATGCTTACGCCCTTGATTGCCGGCCCGGGATAGAAATAGCCGTCGTCATAGGTCATCGCCTGCTGCGCCGGTTCGAGCATGAAGTTCATCAGCTTGTAGATCACGTCGAGCTTTTCCTTTGGCATGCCCTTCGGAATCACCATGAAGTGCGCGTCGTTCACCCACGTCATGTTGTCGAATGACTGCACGCGAAATTCCGCCGGCACGATGCCAAGCGCGCGCGGGTTGATGTCCCAGCCGGTGACGGTCACGGTCATGTCGCGCGTGCCCTCGCCGAGCTCTTTCATCACCGCCGACGTGCCACCCGGATAGTAAGGAATGCAATCGTTCAGCTGCTTGAGGAAAGCCCACGTCTTGTCCCAGCCGTGAATCGGATCTTGCGGATCCTTGTCGCCGAGCACGTAAGGCAGGCCCATCAGGAACGTGCGGCCCGGCCCGGAGTTCGCCGGCCGGGCGTAGATCAGCTTGTCCGGATGCGCCTTGCACCATTGCAGGAGTTGTTCAGGCGTTCTGGGCGGATCAGTCACTTTGGCGGGGTTGTATTCGAGCAACGGACCGGCCGGCATATAGGCGACCTCGAGACCGAAGCCTTGGGCGAGGTCCTGCATCTTGCGCGGACCGAGCGCGTATTTGTCGAGCACGCCGGGGAATGCCGCCGCATTGTCCGGCAATAGCTTCATCCAGAGATTCTGTTCGATGCCGGCGGCCAGTGCGTCGGTGCCCGTCAGGACGAGATCGATGTCGGAGCGGCCCGCGGCCTGCATCGCCTTGATCTTGCCGGGCAACTGCGGCGCGGGCGCGTTGGTGAACGTGAGATTGGCGACGAGATTCGGATACTTCGCCTTGAAGGCTTCGAAACCCTTCTGCGTGAGTTGAAGGTCGCCGGCCACATCGACGATATTGAGCGTTACCGGATCGGCCGCATGCGCGGTGGATCCCAATGCGGCGCTTGCCACGAGACATACGGACACCAGCCTGAGCGCCAACCTGCCTGAAACAGTCATTGCGTCTCCTCGCTTCTTGGTATGGAAGTCCGCCGGCCAGAGGGACTGCTGGCGGTGTCTCTCTACCAATGGAACATAGCGAAGCGGAACTGCCGATGTCAAGCAAATACTCGCCACCGAGTTTTGTCCAGAAAATTGGCTTTTTTTGGCGAGAATCCTTGTGGTTCAACGGTTTGCGCGCGTTATCCACGGGCAAACCCGGAGTTTGCAAGCGAATCGCGCAGTTAGTTGTCAGATAACTTGAACTTGCACTGCGCATTCAGGCTGCCCGTACGCCTTGCGCGCTCATCCGCCCTGGACGCCCTGCGTATTCACATACAGCGAATACAGTCCGTGGCTTGCGGCCATGAACAACCGGTTGCGATGGCGTCCGCCGAAGCACACGTTCGCACAGCGCTCCGGCAACGCGATATGGCCGATCGGCTCGCCTTGTTGCGTGAAGACGCGCACGCCGTCGAGTTCGTCGGTGCCCATGCCCCAGCCGCACCAGAGATTGCCGTGCGTGTCGACGCGAAAGCCGTCCGGCGTGCCCGGGCCGGCGTCGATCAGCACACGGTTGTTCGACAGCACGGCGCGCTCACCGCTGACACCGACGTCGAACGCACGAATCTTGCGCGGTACGCCACGTGATTCGACGATGTACAGCACCGACTCATCCGGCGAAAACGCGAGGCCGTTCGGGCCCAGCACGTCGTCGGCGAGCATCGTCACCTCGCCGGATTGGCCGTCGATCCGGTACACACACGCGGGCAGTTCCGACTCCTGCCGCTCGCCCTCATAAAAGCTGTCGATGCCGAAGGTCGGATCGCTGAACCAGATCGAACCGTCCGACTTCACGATCACGTCATTCGGCGAGTTGAAACGCTTGCCGAGGTAATGGTCGGCGAGCACGGTAATCGAGCCGTCGTACTCGGTCCGCGTGACGCGCCGCGTCAGGTGCTCGCAGGTCACGAGGCGGCCCTGGCGGTCGCGCGTGTGGCCGTTCGCATTGTTCGACGACTGGCGAAACGTCGTCACCACGCCGCTGGTTTCGTCCCAGCGCAGGATACGGTCGTTGGGGATGTCGCTCCATAGCAGATAACGGCCGTCGCCGAACCAGACCGGCCCTTCTGACCAGCGCGCGCCCTGATATAGACACTCGACGGAAGCAGACGCCAGGATCAGCGATGTGAAGCGCGGATCGAGAACGCGAATGGAGGGATCGGGATAGCGTCGGCTGGTGTCGGTCATGCGTAGGCTTTGGACGATGGAATTTGAGGGGGAAAGCGGGTCGAAGCGCATGGCACTCTGCGAGCCGACGCGGCGCACGCGCCCGCGCCCGCGCCCGCAATCGGAGCCGTTACGAGGTCAATGCGACGCCGGCTTCTGCGCGAACTGACGCTCCAGCGCGAGCAAAGCTGCGGCACGGCCATCACCGATGCGACGAGCTCACTGTCGAGAATCGGGGATTCGTTCATGACGCCTCAAACGCACGGGGACTGGGCGTTCAAGTTAGCACCGGGTTCGCAACGTTGTCAAACAACTTGAGTACGGTGTCATCGCGCGATCTCGAGTCGAAGTCGATGCGAAGAAGCCGAAGCTTGCAAAGTCCGGCGCGCTGCTTTCGTATGACAATAGACGGTAACAGGCGGGTGTTAGAGAATGGCGAAGGACCAGGCGGAAATTGTCAATTTGGCAATTAGCGTGGTTTTGTCCAGAATCTCGGCACGTACGGTCATTCAAAGTGGTTTGACAATAATGTTGCAAATCAAAAGCATCAAAAAGGCCCTACGAGAAAATTACCCACTTTATCGACCCGTGAATGTTAATCAGGCCGACGAAATCCGATATAAGGAGTAATTCGTTCGCCTGGTTGCAGAACCAGCGCTGGTGGCGTTTCTTTAGAAATCACCCTCGGCTTGCGAAATAATTTTTAGTGATAGATTGTGAAGATAAAAACAGCCGGACGGATTGCCGTACCGCAATTAACCGCAACGGGACGTTTGCGAGTCTGAGAGAACCAAATTGTCGCTACATTTTATCGAGGAAATGGCACCGCTACTGAACGCCGCAGATGAAGCGGAATGGTTCGGCGCGATCGCGGGCCTGGCCGACACATGGGGCTTCGACAGGCTTCTGATTGCCATGCTGCCGCGCCCGACCATTCGCCTTGAAGACGCCTATGTGCGAAGCACCTACGCACCGGCATGGCGACGCACCTACGACGAGCAGGGGCTCGTCCATATCGACCCGACTGTCTCGCATTGCGCGACACGCGCCACGCCGCTGATCTGGTCGCCGGACATTTTTACGACCGCACCACAGCAGTCGATGTATGAGGAAGCCCGCTCGCACGGCCTGCGCGCCGGTGTGACGTTGCCGATTCATGGGCCGAACCAGGAAGCCGGCATGATGTGCTTCGTCAATGACAGCAATCCGTCCGACGCGTTCTGGCGTCACGTCAACGTTGCGTTGCCGAATCTGGTGTTATTGCGCGATCTGGTGATCGATACCAGTCAGCGCCATTTAAATACGCACGCTCAGACTTTATTGCCCAAGCTCACGCCGCGCGAACGCGAATGTCTGAAATGGACCGCGCGCGGCAAATCCACCTGGGAAATCTCCCATATCCTGAGCTGCTCGGAAGCCGTTGTGAACTTCCACATGAAGAACATCAGGACGAAATTCGGTGTGAATTCGCGGCGCGCGGCGGCCGTGATCGCCGCGCAGTTGGGGCTTATTGACCCGGGTTGAGCAAGGCGGCGGCGTCGCGGCTGTACAGCACCCGCTCGGCCCGTCCCAGATCGGCGTCGGAAACGGTTTTGGTGAAGTAGAGGCCCAGCAGGATCGACACCGGCGCCGGAATTTCGGCACCCGATTCGAACCGGCTGCCACGCGACTGCGTCACGCCAAAGCGTGCCCAGAAACGGCGCTGGCTCTCTTTCTTCTTTTTGCGGTACGCAATGATCAGAACACGATCCACCGCCGATGACGGCTCTGCCGGGCGGGTTTGGACCGAAGGTTGTGCTTGCCAGTGGTTTTCGAGAAGTTCCATTTTGTGTCCCGTCGGTTGAGGGCTGAGGCTTATCTCGAATTCTGCGTTATCCGATAAGCATGCACACCTATCCAGGTAGGTAGGTGGCGGAAAGATTCAAAATGCATAAGTTTTCTTGCGTATTGGGTACCCCAACACGTTCAGGAGAACGTCATGCAAACAGCAATCCGGATTGGAATGCGGCAAGAATTCGACAACGCGGACATCAACGAGATGTACCGCCTGCGGGCCCGGGTGTTTCACGGGCGGCTCGGGTGGGATATCCCGACCATCGCGGGCATGGAAATCGACGGCTACGACGCTCTCGGGCCGCACTACATGCTGATTCAGGGCGACGATCGGCATGTGCGCGGCTGTTGGCGCCTGATGCCGACGGAAGGGCCGAACATGCTGAAGGACACCTTCCCGCAATTGCTCCATGGCGCGGATGCACCGGTCGGGCGGCATATCTGGGAACTGAGCCGGTTTGCGATCGAAACCAGCGGCGAAGAACAGTCGTTCGGCTTTGCCGACCTGACGATGCAGGCGATTCACGAACTCGTGACGTTCGCCGACCGGATGGGCATCACCCGCTATGTCACGGTGACCACCACGCCGATCGAACGGCTGCTGCGCAAGACCGGGATCGACATCAGCAGGCTCGGGTCACCCCTGCAGATCGGCGTGGAACGGGCCGTGGCGCTGGATATCGCGGTCAGTCCGAAGACCCGCACCGCCCTGTTCGGGCCGATGGCTGCTGCCGCCTGACGACTGGACACGACTGGGGCCACGGTTGCGGTGACCCGGTTGCGGGCGGTCCGGATGCAACGGGCTAGTTGCCGTGGACTGGTCACGGTGGGCTAGTTGCGGTTGCCCGGCTAAAGCAGACCGGCAGACCGGCGGCCCGGTTACCTGGTATTTGCGACCCGTGGGGGAGACACGCGGGATATCAGGAACCGAACATCCGCTCGAGCGCATTCTCGAGATGCGCGCGCATCGCCTTCCCCGCTGCGGAGCCGTCCTTACGGCGGATCGCCTCAAGCACGGCCAGATGTTCGGCCTGCACGAGCCGCTGCCGCTCCACCGTCTTCACGAGCGAAAGATTGCGCGACAGATTCATGCTGAACAGAATCTGTTCTTCGATGAACGACATGACCGTGATGAAAAACGGGTTCTTCGAGGCGCGCGCCACCGCCAGATGGAACATGAAATCGTCCTGCGCGCCGATGCCCCGAGTTTCGATGATGCGTTCCAGCTGGTCCCACGCATGCTGGATCGCGGCGATGTCGTCCGCATCGGCTTTGAGCGCGGCCTGTTCGGCCGCGCCCGCTTCGGTCACGATGCGAAATTCATAACAGCGGCGGATGTCGGACAGCGTTTCGAGCGGCGCAAACCGCCGCACATCCGGGTCCGGCCGCCGCGCGACCGTGGTGCCCGAACCGTGCCGCGTCATGATGATCCCGTCCGCCCGCAAGCGCGCCAAGGCCTCGCGCACAGTTGGCCGCGACGTCGCAAAACGTTCGGCCAACGCATGCTCGGTAGGCAGCCGCTCGCCTTCCTTGTACTCGCCCTCAAGAATGCGGTTGAGGATGTCGCCGTAGATCTTGTCGGGCAAGCCCGTCGTTTTGCGCTCGTTCATCAGCGGTGCTGAAGCAGCTTGTCTGAGTAGGTCCTGATTGTAAGGCAAACCTGACCCTATCTTGATTTGATATGTGCGCCTGGGCTTAACAGGAATGCCGCAAACGCCTGCTGCACGGTGTTTGCCGGCTAGGGCGCCGCTATCGCAAAATTTGACAAGTGTTTGATTTACATCCTGGCAGGATGCACCTTTTTCAGCGATCATTTAAGCTGGCATCGGTAATAAATCGTCAGTGAGCCCGGCCGTACGCAATGGCCGCGGCATCCCAATCCTTCAGACGCGGAGTCGATATGTACACACGCATCCTCGTAGCGGTCGACGGCAGCCACACCTCGCGCCGCGCATTCGAAGCAGCGCTCGCGCTGGCGAAATCCACCGGCGCTGTCATGCAGCCGCTCTACGTCGTCGAAAACACCCCGATGTATTTCGAAGCGCCCGGTTATGACCCGTCCATTCTGCGCAACCGCCTCGTCGAAGAGGGCAAGGAACTCTGCGCGGAATTCGCCCAGGCCATGGCAGCGCAAGGCGTCAAGGGCGAGCTCATCGTGGGTGAAGCCTCCTCGCTCGACGACGTTTCGGTGGTCGTGCTAAAAGCGGCCGCCGACTTCAACGCCGATCTGCTGGTGATGGGCACGCATGGCCGGCGCGGTTTTCAGCGCCTGATTCTCGGCAGCGTCGCAGAGCGCTGCGTGCGTCAGGCGACCTTGCCTGTACTGCTGATCCCCTCCGCAGCCGGCAAGGTCAGTGAAGACGCCTGAACGCCTGGTCACACACATTGCCACTGCATGAGCTTGCCGCATCGGGCGGCACGCGCAGCGCTATATCGCCGAAATCAGAGCAGAGCATGCTCGCCACGATACATAGCAGTCCATAACCACAAGCAGCAATGCGAGCGTGACATCGCTCAAGATGCCTAACTGCGCGAACGCGTCATTTTGTCGCTAAACGGGGGGCATGGGCGGTGGGACAATCAGTTGTTACTCTGACAAATGGCTGCAGATCATGCTTACTCCTACCGCTGTGACTCGCTCCGCCGGCGCCGCCGATTCCACTCCGAACCCGTCGCCGGCGCGTGGCCGCCGTCGTGCCGCTCCGGTGAGGGCAACGGCGCGCACCGCCGCTCGTTGTTCGAGTTGTTCGATGCGGGCGCTCTGCATGCCGCAAGGCTTGTCGCCCGACGAACTAACGAAACTCGAAGCGCTCATTTGCAGCGCGCGGTCAGTACAGCGCGGCGAAGCGCTTTACCGCAGCGGCGACCGCTTCGACAATATTTACGCCGTGCGTTCCGGCTCCATGAAAACCGTCATGGCCCACCGTGACGGCCGCGAACAGGTCACAGGATTGCGCCTCGCCGGCGAAGCGCTCGGCCTCGACGGTATCAGCGAAGACGTCCATGCATGCAGCGCCGTCGCGCTTGAAGACAGCACCGTGTGTATCGTTCCCTACCCCGCCCTCAAGTCCCTGTGCCGTGAAATCAGTTCGATGCAGGACCGCCTGCACAAACTGCTGGGCGAACAGATCGTCCGCGAAGCCGGGCAGATGATGGTGCTCGGCTCCCTTTCAGCGGACGAACGCGTGGCGGCATTTCTGCTCGACGTGTCGGAGCGCAACGCGCAACGCGGCTATTCATCGGCGGAATTCAATTTACGCATGACACGCGAGGACATGGGCAGCTACCTCGGCATGACGCTCGAAACCGTGAGCCGCACCCTGTCAAGATTTCAAAAGCGCGGCCTGATCGACACACAAGGCAAACACATCCGGATCGTCGATCTGGAAGGCTTGCAGAAGGTGTAGGCCTTACGCGCAGGACCTGGCCCGCGCCGCCACGTCCCCGGCCGTCTGTTTTTTAGCGCGCATTCGTCTTGGCATGGCTCCTGCGAGCGGGTACAGTCTTTAGTCCGTCCCCCGCAAGGAGACCTGGCGAAATGAATCGCGACCCCGCCCCGCATCACCCGCTCGTCCAGCGTCTGATCGACGCGCGTCAAGTGACCGACGCATTGTTTTCCATCGTCAAACCCGAATTTCTGTACGAACGGCCGATCCGTGAGCGCCACCGGATCGTGTTTTACGTCGGCCATCTGGAAGCTTTCGATCGTAATCTCTTCGATCAGCGTCTGTGCGATCTGCCGGCATTCGATCTGCACCTCGACCAGCTCTTCGCTTTCGGCATCGATCCTGTCGACGGCGGCTTTCCGACCGATCAACCCGGCGACTGGCCCTCGCTCGCCGCCGTGCGCGCCTACGCGTTGAGCGCCCGCGAGCAGATCGACCGCGAACTCGACGCGCTGAGCGACTCCGCACGCGTCGGTCGCAAGGGCGCCCATGCTGACGCGTCCGAGCAGTTGCTGAACGTCGCGATCGAGCATCGGCTGATGCATGCTGAAACGCTCGCGTACATGCTGCATCAGTTGCCGCTTGCTCAAAAGGTCGCCGGGTTGCGGGAGCCGGCGCTCACGCGTCCTGACCCGCGGCAGGCGTTGTCGTCGATGGTCGGCGTGCCGGCTGGCGCAACGGTGCTCGGCATGTCGCGCGAGAGTGGCCATTTCGGCTGGGACAACGAGTTCGGCGAAAAGCGCGTCGACGTGCCCGCGTTCGAGATCGACCGCCATATGGTGACGAACGGCGCGTTTCGGGAGTTTATCGAGGCGGGTGGCTATCGCGAACCGAAGTGGTGGACGGACAAGGATTGGGCCTGGAAAGAAGCCGAACATATCGAGCATCCCACCTGCTGGTCGCAGCAAACCGGGAGCGAACAGAACAGCGCATGGATGCTGCGCACGATGTTCGACGACGTGCCGCTGCCACTCGACTGGCCCGCGTACGTGAGTCACGCCGAAGCGAGCGCCTACGCGCGCTGGGCCGGCAAGACGCTACCCAGCGAAGCGCAATGGCAACGCGCGGCACATGGCGCACCGCATGCCACATCGGGCAATTTCGATTTTCGTAGCTGGGACCCACAACCGGTCGACACCTATCCGGACAACGTCAGCGCGTTCGGCGTGGAAGGTCAATTCGGCAATGGCTGGGAGTGGACCTCCACGGTGTTCGACGCACTGCCGGGCTTTGAAGCGTTTCCGTTTTATCCGGGCTACTCCGCCAACTTTTTCGACGGGCAGCATTACGTGATCAAAGGCGGTTCGGCACGCACCGCGCAATGCATGTTACGGCCGGCTTTCCGGAACTGGTTTCAACCGCATTACCAATTTGTGTATGCGGGCTTTCGGTGTGTGAGGGTAACCAATCAGCCATAACCAGATGGCCTGACATGCGTCGAATATTGAAGTGCCGAAGTCAGTGCGCGACGCCGAAAAATGCCTCCGCGCCTTCTGCCGGCGTGAGTCCCACTCTGAAATAGCCTTCAAGCCGTTCGGCCGTCAAGTCGCTCAGGATGAACGGCGGGCTGAGGAAACCGACCGAAACGGCATGGTCGTACCATGCCAACATCCATGCACGCAGACCTGCTTCGTCCTGCGAAAATCCATTCGACAGGTCTTCAGCCATGCGCTGCCTCCTTCGCCATTGTCTCGCCGTTCTGCGGCAACACGGCGGCGCTCATCGAAGGACTAGCATCTCTGGGCGGAAACACATGCCAGATTCCATCGCTGTGGCGAAAGAAAAACAGGGCGAGCGAACCACCCGGCCGTTGCACTTCCAGGCACACACGACGAGTGCGGCCAGATCGTGAGCGGTGTATCGACAGCACGCGGACCGACTGGCGGCATTCCGTACCAAGCAGCTTTCCAACCAGCCCACGCAACGATTTTTCAGCCACGATGTCTGCACTCCATGATGCAAGTGAAGTCATCGTAAGGTGCCTAAAGCGCCGATTCCGTCGGGAGCACCGGATAGTTCGTTAAGGAAAGGCTGATTCGTATGTCAGGATTCCCCTAATCCAACCGCTACACCGATCAATACAGCTTCGTTTCTTCGGCGGCGAAGCGGTGTCTGATCGCATGGCGGGTCAGTTCAGACTACCGTTGAGCCGAATCAACAGAGAAAACACAGGCAACGTATAGGGATTTCCTGACACGAAGTTCAGCATTGACCGGCCCTTCTTTCTTGATGTCCTGACAGCGCGGCGATAACTGTCCACATAGGATGAAGACATATCAATCGTCCTGTTCCTGAGTGTGGCCATGGTTCCGTATTTGTCTGAGCGAGAAAACGCGGTTGAGCATATCAACGCGAAGTGCATCCACCTGTTCGATCTCTGGTGCGAAAGCAGAAGCGTCGTGCCACTGACGTATCTGTTAAAAGGCTGGCCACTGACGAACAGCGATCCCGAGGCCATCCGGCGCCTCGGCAACGCGCTACGCGATCTCAGACGACACCATCTGCTTGACACCAACGGCGCGTCATTTCAGGAACTCTGCGAGTTATCGGATTGCGTCGAAGACCTGCTTGTTCTGTCGGCCATGACAACGTGGGCGATAAACAGCGGGTAGCGTGGACGGGGATATCGAACCCGCGTGACGCGACTGGTATGGGGGGAAACTGCGTGCATTTCAACGAAATCAGTGACGAAGAGTGGCTTCTGCTGGCGCCCGTTCTGTCGGATGACGCCATCATCGTTCATGGGCAGCGCGGCCGGCCTCGTGCGCAAGTTCGCCTCGTGGCGAACGCCGTGCTGTGGGTACTAGTGACGGGCGAACCCTGGTCCAGGTTGCCGAACATCTATCCGTCGGTGCCGACGTGCCGGTCACGCTTCGAAAAGTGGCGTACGACCGGCGCTCTTGCGGAAATGCACCGGCTTCTTTCGAACCGCGGCCGCACGTTCCGTTGCGGGCCGGATGGCCTGTTGGAACCGCAGCATATCCAGGCACGCTCCATCGACCGTCAATCCAGGGACGAGGGACTTCGCAAGGTGTTCTGGACAAGTCAGGCGTCCTGGCAAACACCGCATGGCGCACGCCAGCCACTCCATACCGCGGATACGTTCACTCAGGTCGCACAGCAGCTCCAGGATTCTTCGCGTGTTGTGCCTGATCGCGTCGAATCCCGCAACTCGATGAACAGCCCTCAATCCATCCACCGGCCTGCCTCGCCATGGATGGGCCTCGCCTCGCAAGGCAAGCGCGAATCCGACCCGCGTGGCTACGTCATATACGTTGCGGCCGATCGGGTGGCGAACGCCCGGTTCCGTGGATGGGCCGAGGTCGTGCGGGACGCACAGCGAGTCGCCCGCTCCGGGCTTATCGGTCCGAGCTTCACGAGCTTCGAGGCTGCGCAGCAGTACGCGCTCGAATGGGCCCGGCGGTGGATCGCCGAGGAAAGCGACGTCGAAAGAGATGATGTCAGCGCCGAGAAGTGCGATTCGTGGCAACGGAAAGTCCGATCCGGGTGAGCAGCGCATCGGCGGCGTGTCCGTGAGATTCGCAGCACAGGCGTCACGGGGCGGCAGGCAATAGATTTTTTACCTCAGTGACTTACACCAGTCACCAGTTGCAGCGGCGTTTCAATGATCCGCGACAAGTCACTCTGCTTTCTATGTTCAGTGACCGCCTTCAATGCCACGTCGACGCCGAACACAGCTTGCCGATCGGCAAACTGATTCATCGTCGCGAGCACGCGACCGTCGGCGAGCAGCGGCTTGATCGCGTCGCTGTCGTTATACCCGGTGATATAGACGCCGCCGGTTCTCCCCGCATCGCGAACGGCATCCACTGCCCCCATCGCCATGTTGTCGTTACCGCACATCAACGCACGGATCTGCGGATAGTCACCCAACATCTTCGATGCAGCGTCCCGTCCTTTCCCATAGTCCCAGTCGCCTGCCTGTATGGCGACGATCTTCATGCCGGCCGCGTTCATTGCGTCCTTGCTGCCGGCCGTGCGTTGCTGCGCATTGCGGTCGGCGGAAATGCCTTCGATGATCCCGACCTGATCGCCCGCCTTGAGCCGCCCCGCAAGATAATCGCCCACCTGCTTCGCACCGTTACGATTATTCGGGCCGACGAACGGCACGGAGATGTGGGCGGCATCCTGCGAGGCGTCATCGAGCGGGTTATCGATAGTGACCATGATGATGCCGGCCTTGATCCCCCGCGCCACGATCGCCGTCAGCGCCTTCGAGTCAGTCGGCGCGATGACGATCGCGTTCATCCTCGCTTTGATCAATTCGTCCACCATCCGGATCTGCGCGGCAGTGTCGTGCTCCGTTGCCGTTCCGCGAATGGTCAAGCCGAACTGCGGCGCAAAGTGCTTTTGATAGTTCTGCGCAGCGTTCGCCATAGCGACGGTGAACGGATCAGTCATTGCCTTCAACACGAGGGCGATCTTCAGTTTCCCGCCCTCCATGGCATCGACACGAGCCGCACCTGTCAGGCCTGCCGCAGCAAGCGTGCCGGCAACCAGCACGCGGCGGCGCATCCTCTGTGTCATTGATTTTCTCTCCTTGGACCACACGGACGAAAAGCTTGCATTGCGTTCACACAGACGACGGATCAAACCGCCGCGAACAATGCAGTGTCCCGATCGCCGGCGCCCGTTAGCTGCCGCAAAGCGGCAGCGATTTCGTCGAACAACGGCCGGTTACCGATCTCCTCGCTCACGCAATTCTCTTTCAACGCGACCAGCTTCGCTGCAATGTTCGCTTCCGCGGCCAGCCAGTCGCATCGGTCGATCAACTCCTCGAGCAGACAACCATACGCCCTGACTTCCAGCCGCTGCAGCGCGGAGCGGAAATCTCGATCATCAGTCGCATAGAAAGACGCCGCGCCAAAATCGCCCAGCAACGCGCGACCCTGCCCACCGTGCAGAATATTGTGTGCGTACAGATCGCCATGCATCACACCTTGCCGATGCAGATGGCACGCTGCCGACGCCATGCCGTATGCAATGCGTAACACCGAGGCCAACTCGAAGCGCGTGTCGGCATCGTAGACGTCACGCGTGCATGACTCGAGGCTCGGCGGTCCGGCAAGGTTCGTGAATTGCGGGTCGATCAGTTCCATCACCAGTCCATGCGCGCCTGCCGGATGGTCCTTCACCTTGCCCACCACCGGAATCAGATTCGGATGATCGCCGGCACGAATGCAGGCCGCCATCTCGCAGTCTGGCAATCCATCGCTCGTGACCGCACCTTTGAACAACTTGACGGCCACAGGTCTACCCGCCTGTTCACGACGAGTAAGAAGCGCCGCACGATAAATGACACCAGAGGCGCCCTCGCCTAACTGCTGCTCGAGTTTCAATTCATCCCATCGAATATCGGCACTCGGCGTATCGGTGAGTGCTGCCGTCTCCAGCGCTTCGCTGAACGGATTGCCGGCGAAAGCCAGCCAGGAAAGCCGTGGCAAGCGCAACAGCCACGCAGGCAGTTCGCTGAGTCGATTCGCCGCGAGACGCAGCAGTTCGAGCCGCGAGCAGCTCGCCAATTCCTCGGGCAGTGTGCGCAACCGGTTACCGGCAAGCATCAACTTCTGAAGTTGCGTGCAGGCACCGATTTCCGCAGGCAGTGCTTCGATCTCGTTGTCGGTGAGGATCAGCCAGCGCAGCAGCGGCGGCAGCGATTGACCCGACACCGTGCGAATGCGGTTTGCCTTGAAGCCGACCATGCTCAGTTGCGAACACTGCCCGAGGACTTCCGGCAATTCGTTGAAGGGGTTGTCAGAGGCAAAAATGATGCGCAGGTTGCTCAGCCGTGGCAAATCATCGGGCAGCCTCGATAGTACATTGCCCGATAGATCGAGAACTTCCAGCGTGTCGGCCAGATCGAAAATCTCGCGTGGAAATTCGCTCAGCCCGCACGCCAGTTTGAGTCGGCGAGTACCCGCCAGTTGTCCGGCCCGCAGTTGTTCGAGGGTGGTTGTCACAGTCGTAGAGAAGAGTTCCGGTTGCCGGTGAGCGATGTGCCGAGGGTATCAATTCTACTGAGTCGCGGGCCACGCGCGGAATTGGATAGCAAGATCCGGCGTGACCTCGGCGAGGACGAGGGTTAAGCTGTCAGGTATCGGAGCCATGGCAGAGCGAGTTCGCAGCCTCGCATGAAGCCATCTCAGTCTCCAGCCAGTCAGGAACCAGGCAAAGTGACATACGCATACAAGTTAATGAATTCGCCCGTCGGCGAACTGAAACTCGTGGCAAACGGCAACCGGCTCGCCGCCATTCTGTGGGAAAACGACAAGCCGAACCGGGTGCGTCTGCCGGAAAGGGTCGAGGCGGATGACCGCCCGATCCTGATCGAAACCGAGCGGCAATTGAACGAATATTTCGCAGGGACGAGAGACCGGTTCGACCTCGAACTCGACTTCCAGGGAACGGACTTTCAGAAGAAAGTTTGGGCGGCGCTCCTGACGATCCCGTTCGGCGAGACACGCAGCTACTCGGACATCGCTACGCAAATCGGAAACATCAACGCGGTGCGCGCCGTGGGCGCGGCGAACGGCAGAAATCCGATCTCCATCGTGGCGCCGTGTCATCGCGTGATCGGCGCGTCTGGCGACCTGACCGGCTTTGCCGGCGGACTGGCGAACAAGATGTTTCTTCTGTCACTTGAAGCAGGGCAGACTTCGCTGGAAGCGGCTGCGGATTCGAATGACGCTGCGGCTACCACAACGGCTGCGGCTTCAACCGCGACTTCGGGAACGGTCGTCCGGGAAACGCCTGTGAAACCGGCACGCCCGGCGCCAAGCCGTGGGACGCAGCACTCGCTGTTCGGCAACTGAGCGGATTGGATGCAACGGTCGTGACATCACGAGGTGGCGTTCAACGCCGCCTGATGCACCACCTCACCAATGCAACCAGGTCCCGCTCACCTATACGCTCATCGGCCACATCATTTCGACAATACTTGAAATATGAAAACGATCGGCGTATCGTTCAGCCATGGACTCGAACCGTGTTGTACGCGCCCTTGGCGCGCTCGCTCATGAATCGCGGCTGGCGATCTTCCGTTTGCTGGTCATCGCTGGGCCGGATGGCATGGCCGCCGGTGAAATCGCGCAGCAGCTAGCGCTTTCCCCATCCAGTCTCTCGTTCCACCTCAAAGACCTGTCACATGCCGAGTTGGTGACACCCCGGCAGGACGGGCGCTTCATCATCTATTCGGCGAATTTCGACGCGATGACGGGCCTGATCGGCTTCCTGACCGAAAACTGCTGCGCCGGCGCACCATGCGCCGCGAGCGACCTCCCCGATTGCTGCAAAAAATGAGCACCGCCAACTCAATGGCGCGCGGCGCACGGCCGGCGATTGGATTCTTCGAGCGCTATCTGACCGTCTGGGTGGCGCTGTGCATCGTATGCGGCATCCTGGTCGGGCAACTGCTTCCGCAATTCTTTCAGGCGATCGGCCGCATGGAAGTTGCGCAGGTCAATCTGCCAGTTGGCGTGCTGATCTGGGCGATGATCATTCCGATGCTGGTCAAGATCGATTTTGCCGCGATGACGCAGGTGAAAAGCCAGTGGCGTGGTATCGGCGTGACCTTGTTTGTAAACTGGTTCGTCAAACCGTTTTCGATGGCGTTGCTCGGCTGGATTTTCATTCGGCACGTGTTCGCACGATGGCTTCCTGCGGATCAGCTCGACAGCTATATCGCCGGTCTCATTCTGCTTGCCGCTGCGCCCTGCACGGCGATGGTGTTTGTCTGGTCGCAACTCTGCAAGGGCGACCCGTATTTCACGCTATCGCAAGTGGCGCTCAACGACTCCATCATGATCGTGGCATTCGCGCCGCTCGTCGCCCTCCTGCTGGGTTTGTCGGCGATTTCGGTGCCATGGGACACGCTGATCGTTTCGGTCGGCTTGTACATCGTCATCCCCGTCATCCTCGCCCAATTTCTGCGCCGCCATCTGCTCGCCAGGGGCGATGCGTATTTCCAGCAGGCAGTCGCACATCTCGCGCCCTATTCGATCAGCGCGTTACTGGCAACCCTCGTATTGCTGTTCGCCTTTCAGGGGCAGGCAATAGTCAAGGAACCACTGGTCATCGCGATGCTCGCGGTGCCGATTCTGATTCAGGTGTTCTTCAATTCCGGCCTCGCCTATCTGCTGAATCGCCGGCTTGGCGTCGCTCATTGCGTCGCAGGTCCGTCGAGTCTGATCGGCGCAAGCAATTTCTTCGAGCTTGCGGTGGCCACGGCGATCAGCCTGTTTGGATTTCATTCGGGCGCGGCGCTTGCCACCGTGGTCGGCGTGCTGATCGAAGTGCCGGTGATGCTGTTAGTGGTCGGCGTCGTCAATCGTTCGCAGCACTGGTACGAGGCGAAAACACAGCGTTAAAGGACAACCTGTATGAGCGTTACGATCTATCACAATCCGGATTGCGGCACCTCGCGCAATACGCTCGCAATGATTCGCAATGCCGGCATCGAGCCGGAGGTCATCGAGTATCTGAAGAACCCACCCGATCGGGCCACGCTGAAGGACCTGATCGAACGCGCCGGGCTCACCGTGCGCGCCACGCTGCGCGAAAAAGGCACGCCGTATGCCGAACTCGGCCTCGCGGAGGCGTCCTTGAGCGATGAGCAATTGCTCGATGCGATGCTGGCGCATCCGGTCCTCATCAATCGCCCCATTGTGGTGACCCCGCTCGGCGTGCGTCTGTGCAGACCGTCCGAGGTTGTTCTCGATATCCTGCCCGCAGCGCAACAGGGGGCGTTTATCAAAGAGGACGGTGAGCATGTGATCGACAGCGCGGGGCGGAGGGTTCGTTGATGTCCGGGAATCTGCCTAACGTCAGTGCCCCACATTTCCACGCACCGGATCTGCAAAAACTCGAACCGCACGCGGTTTCGCAGCACGCCCCGCGAATTCTGCTGCTGTACGGGTCGTTGCGTCCCACTTCGTTCAGCAAACTGCTCACTCTCGAAGCCGAACGCATCCTGCGCCAATTCGGCGCTGAAACACGCATCTTCGATCCGCACGGCCTGCCGATCACGGACAGCGTAGCGGCCGATCATCCGAAGGTCGTCGAACTACGCAAACTGTCGGAATGGTCGGAGGGACAGGTATGGTGCAGCCCGGAGCGTCACGGTACGCTCACGGCGGTGTTCAAGAATCAGATCGACTGGCTACCGCTCGAAAGCGGTGGCGTGCGGCCCACGCAAGGACGCACGCTCGCGGTGATGCAGGTATGCGGCGGTTCGCAATCGTTCAACGCCGTCAACGCGTTACGTGTGTTGGGCCGGTGGATGCGGATGGTGACGATCCCCAATCAGTCGTCGGTGGCGAAGGCGTATCAGGAGTTCGACGCCGACGGCCGGATGAAACCCTCCGCCTACTACGATCGCGTCGTTGACGTGATGGAGGAGTTGTACAAGTTCACGTTGCTCGTGCGCGACCGTTCGGACTACCTGACCGATCGCTACAGCGAACGCAAGGAAGCGCATCCGGAACTGGCGAGCGCATTGGCGGCCAACGCGATGATTCATGAAGCAGCGAGCGCCAATGCCGACACCGACGACAGCGAAACAGAATGACGGCAGTGGCACTCGGCAGTGCTAACCCTGGCGCTCACAGCGCA
The DNA here is from genome assembly GCF_900230185.1 of Burkholderia sp. OK233. Taxonomy (GTDB): domain Bacteria; phylum Pseudomonadota; class Gammaproteobacteria; order Burkholderiales; family Burkholderiaceae; genus Paraburkholderia. The sequence continues at coordinate 2,706,259 of NZ_OCSR01000002.1, read as the reverse complement.
TAAAGCTCCTATTCTTAAGATGCCCTTTGGGCATCAACCAGGAGGATGACATGCGCATGCTACTCAACGTACGTATTCCGCACGAACCGTTCAACGCGCTAGTGCGCGACGGCACTGCCGGGGAGGTGATAGGACGAATACTTGAAGACATAAAACCGGAAGCCGCCTACTTCACCGAGCAGAACGGAACACGTGGCGCGATACTCATCGTGAACCTCGACGATCCATCGGGAATTCCCGCACTCGCAGAACCATTTTTTCTGAAGTTCAACGCCGATTGCGAGCTACGCGTCGTCATGTTGCCGCAGGACCTCATGAAAGCCGGACTGGAGAATCTCGGCTCAAAATGGAAGTAGCGCATACGCTCGTATCAAACGATGTACTTGCCGTCTGCGGTTCATAAGACGCACCCCAGACGGCAACGCACGCAAAGGCCCCGACGTGTGCTCCGATCACCCGAGTTCGAATGACGTCACGCCAAACACGTGTTCGATTTGAATAGCGGGCGGGACCTGCGTATACATCCGCGCGGTTTCAAAGACGCTTGTCATGCCATGCCGCTCCGCCAGCGCGACGGCAGCGGGATTAGTCTCCGGCACATCGAGGACGATGACCTCGCCCGGCATGCGCGCCACCAACGCATCGAACAGATCGCTCGCGATCTCGTCGCTATCGGCGAAGAGCGGACCGATCTTGCATCCCGTTCTGCAACGACGCAGTACGCCGTAGCCTGCAACCTGACCGTCACGAACGGCGGCCAGTGCCGTGGCGTCACGTTGGTCGAGCCATGTCGCGAGAAAACGCTCACGCATGGCGGGAAAGCACTGACGATCGTAGTCAAGCAGTCGCTCGAACGGCAGCGCCGACGCATTCAAAATGGTCGAACAGATGTTCGAACCCGTCGCGGCTTGGGCAAAGGCATGAACGACACCCTGAAAGCGAATGTTGCGATACGCAAGCCGAAAGCCGGACTTTCTGTAATTCGCCTGCTGAGCGACGACACCGTCCAATCCGACATTGCGGTTACCCAGATAGTCCATGCCGTGCTGCCAGAGGCGCATACCGAAGCCTCTGCCGCGAAACGCCGGCTTCACGATATATAGACCGATAAAGCCGAAATGCTCGCCGTAAGCGATCGCGGAAATGCAGGCAACCGGTTCGCTGCGCCACTCTCCGATGAAAAAACCGTTAGGGTCCCCGGCGCGAAAGCATTCGGCATCGTGCAGGCCGGGGTTCCATCCCTCCGCCGCAGCCCATTCGACCGACAACGCCACGTCGTCGGCGGACATGGTGCGCACGATAAAATCACGTTGCTCGTCCGGGGTCATCACGATCGCCTCGCCCGCTGCGCCTGCAGCATAGCGGCCGCCGCAGTGGCTGCCACCTGACAGCCGAGCACGATATGCTCCTCAGCCGTATCCTCGATAAAGTCATGGCTCACGCCGCCGATGCTCGGCACGAACATCATGCAGGCCGGCATGCAGCGGGCGATGACCTGAGCGTCGTGTGCGGCGCCGCTCGGCATCCGCAGCCATTGTCCGGGCGCCACGGCCTCGGCGGCACTCGCGAGATGTTCCGCGAGCGCCGAATCCATTGTCACCGGCTCCATGGGTTCATCGACGGTCGTCAGCTCCACGCCCGCGGGACCTTGCGCATTGAAGTCCCGCACGAGCGCCGCGACTGTCTCTTCCATCGCCTGCAGGCGCGCGGCGTTCGCATCGCGAAATTGCAGATACATGTCGGCCTGCCCCGGCACGACGCTGAGCGAGCCGGGATCGAGATCGATGCGTCCCACTGTCCATACGGTGTCGGCGTCCGCGAGTTGCGCGAACGCGTCGTTCATCCGTGCGATAAAAGCGACCAACACCGCGCCGGCGTCGCGCCGGATCGACATGGGCGTGGTGCCTGCATGATTACGCTGTCCCGTGAAACGCAGCCGCAGCTCGCGAAGCCCGACGATCGTGGTGACGACGCCGATGGATTTCCCGATCGCTTCCAACCGGCCGCCCTGCTCGATATGCGGCTCGAGGTATGCAACATGCCGGCCTTGCTCGAAGCGGGCCCGTGGCAACCCGGCAAGACCGGCGGCTTCGAGCACGTCCTGAAGGCGCTGCCCTTCACGGTTCGTTGCGCTCCGGATCGACTCCTCGACGGGATCGCCGACGAAGCTGCGGCTGCCGAGCAAACCGGAAAAGGTCCCCTCTTCGTCGATCCACGACGCCACGTCCACCGCGAGATGGCTCGTCGCGTCGTTTTCAGCCAGCGCGCGAGCGATCTCCAATCCATAGATGACGCCCATCGCGCCGTCGAGCCAGCCGCCGGTGGGTTGCGTGTCCGTATGCGAGCCGATCACGAGCGCGGGTCCGCTTTTGCGCGAGCGGCCGAACACGGTGCCCACGCCGTCGATAACGGCATCGAGCCCGGCCTCCGCCATGCGCCCAGCCAGCCAATGGCGCGACGCAAGATCCACCGGCGAAAGCGCCAGTCGCACGACGCCCACACCTCTGGCGCCAAAGCTGCGCAATTGTTTGAGATCGGTCAACAACCGGTCTGGATCAATCTTCACCACGGTCTGATCTCCTTTGAGGTTTGCCCATGCCGCTGGTATTTTTCCCGATATGCATCGACAGATTACACGGCACGGCACTGGAAGATTCAGTCAATCGCTTCCGCCTGCACCTAAGCCTCCCCTAAGCTTGACCCGCTATGATTGGGGGCGCGATTCATCACACGTCCCTCGAAAAACTCACCGCATGAATACACTCGAAGCGTTCAATCAGGCGCTCTTTCTGATGATCAACGCAACGCTGTCGACGCCGGCCTGGCAAATCGATATGGCGAGAATAATTGCTGATTACGTCATTTATCTCGTACCGCTGTCGCTGATCGCAATATGGCTCTTTGGCGACGAGCGTCAGCGCGAAGTCGCGGTGCACGCGTTTTGCGTGACCCTGCTCGCCCTCGGGCTTAGTCAGATCATCGGTCTGGTTTGGCCACATCCCAGGCCATTCGTGATCGGAATCGGCCATACGTTTCTGGAGCACGCGCCCGACTCGTCGTTCCCAAGCGATCATGGGACCGTATTCGCCAGCGTTGCGCTCACCTTGTTGCTCGGCGGCGTGAGGCGTTACGGCGTAGCGATCCTGCTGTCCGGACTCGCGGTAGCCTGGGCGCGCGTGTTTGTCGGCGTCCACTTCCCGCTCGACATGATTGGCGCCGTCGCCGTGGCATGCGTGGCGTTCCTGCTGATCGCGCCGCTGTGGCGGGTGGGAGGAGCCATGCTGACACGCAGCCTTGTCACGGTGTACCGCAAGCTGCTGGCGTGGCCGATAGAGCGCGGCTGGTTGTCCTCATAGGGCTTGGTGAGCACGCGGTCCGCTGCTTCGAGGCTTTGTTGTCGGCCTATGCTTCCGGTTTTTTCGGCCGCAGCTTTCGGCCACTATTCCCGGCCTTCGTGTTTGCTTTCTCGCAGACCTTCGTCATCGATTCAAGTTTCTGCCACTTCTATCGGGTCAGCGCCCGAAAATCGGTCGGCGACATATCGTACGCACGACGAAACGCGCGATTGAAATCCGACGCGCTATTGAAGCCCACGCCATAGGCGATTTCGACGATCGCCTTCCCCGGGTAGCGGTGCAGTTCGTCGGCCGCCTCGCGCAGCCGGCGGTTGCGAATATAGGCGGCCAATCCGCCTTCGGGCTCGAAGAGACGATACAACGTGGGCCGGGAAAGTTGCGATGCAGCGAGCACGCTCTCGGGCGTGAGATCCGTCTGCCCCAGATTGGCATCGATGTAGCGGCGCGCCGTCGCGAACATTGCGGTGCGAGCGGCCGCACGTGCGTTGCCTGTTAGACGCGCCTCCTTGCCGAAGGCCGCCGCAATCAACAACGCGCAGGTGCGCATCGCGCGATACGCTTCCTGCCCATTCATCTTGTGCAGGTTCTGGGTAAGGTCGGCGAGATGGCCCGGAATCATACGCGCGAGCGGCGAATGGTATTCGATCGCGCTGCCATGAATCGACTCCGCTTCCGGCAAGACGGATTCCACCAGCGCACGCGGCAGGAAAAAAGCCTGCACACGGCACGCACTACGCACCATTTCCATCGGCTGGTTCATATCCAGCGCGAGAATGCCCGGCCTCGTCTGCAGCGCTTTGCGCTTCGGATACAGACCGGTTCCGGTCTCAATGCTGCCCTCCACGGCCACATGAAAGACGAACTGGCGGACCGAATCGGTGGAAATGCGCGCGACGGATCGCGCCTGCGAAACCGGGTCCGTGCGGCAATCCATGAATGTCAGATCGGCGGCCTTGTAGCTGTCGATCGTGCCGCTAAAGCCATCAGCCAGTTGCCAGCGCGAGATCGGCACGTCGAGAAAGTGGCCAAGCCGGTCCCGCCACGCGGGCAGTTGCTCGTGCGGTGCTTCGCGGTGCGTATCAAAGTGGCTGTGAATGCACGCCGAGGGCGCCGCGTCCCTCACCACGGAATCGGTCGTCAAAGCTTTCCCCTGCGCAGTCTTGTTGTCTGCGCATGATAGCCGCAGACGGCAACGCTCAAAAGTTCGTGAAGAAGGCCCGGGCGGCGACCATGCAGAACGACGCGACCAGTTCACCGTGATAGGCCTGAAGCACAGCCGAGGCGCCACCGTCAGTCGCGCCACCCGCTACGGCCTGATTCGCGAGCGTCGCCTTCGCATTCGCGAAACCCTGCTTGATGGGCGCGTACGGATCATTGGGCCCGGAGATCGGAGAGTCCACGTCCAGCACGGACGTAAGCCCTGCCGGCACTTTGGCGTTCTGCCAGTAGGCCTGCTCAATGCGTGCGTTGAAGAAAAACACGGTGGGATCCGAGCCGCCGCCACACAGCAGAACCGGCGCGCGCGGCAGCCAGTTGCGCAAGTCATTGCGCTTGAACGCCTGGCGCAGTGGATGCATAGGATTGGCCGCCGGCGTCAAGGCCACCGTGGTGTTGGGAAACGCGCCATCGGGATTGGCCGCAGCATCTTCCAGCAGACTCAGGCGATAGGCGTTGCGCACGAGATTGGCGCTGCCGAATCCGGCAGCAAACACCGGCGTCAGCGAGGGCGGGGTGAGGGGCGGCGAAGTCGGCGGCGTCATCGAAGCATATTGCGGCGCGGGCGGAACGCTGCTGAAGAGTTGCGTCGAGGGCAGTTTCCCTTTCGAAAATAGCGTATCGAGCGGCTGCAGGCTCGGCAGGAGGTTCTCGATGCCGGGGGCATAGGCCGCTTCATAGAAGTCGCCGGGCTTGCGGTAGATGTTCTCGTAGGCATGCTGGTAGCCCGTCACGATCAAGGTCGTGAACAGCGTCGACCCGAGGTTCACCTCGCCTTCGATGAGCGCATCCGCGGTCGCTGCAAGCGCATATGGACCCGATCCCGGCGCGGATGCCGTCACCTTGACACCGGCCGCCTGCAAAGCACGATGCGTCGCGAGAGCCACGAAGCCGCCTTGCGAATAGCCGGTGACGAAGATCTTGCCGTTTTCACGCGTCTTTCTTTCCGGCTTCACGTCACTCAGTGCAACCCGCGCCGCCCGAAGCGAGTCGATCACATCGGCGGATTGCTGATCGGCGTTCAGGTAGGGGTGGTACGGGAGGTCGGAGCCGGCGTAGCCCGCGTAGTTAGTCGCCACCACGATATAACCCTGGGCCGCGTACATGGCGGCCACGCTGATGCCCTCCCCGGCGCCGTCGCCGTTGCCCGGATCGGTTTGGGTGATATCGGCGATGTTGTAGTTGCGGTACGCGGTCGTGCCGTGTGCGTAGAGCATCAGCGGACGCGGCCCGCTACATGCCGCCGACCGTCCGCCCGGAATCATCAGTGCGCCACTGGCGGTCGTAGGCTCGCCCGCGCCGCCGACGGTGCGGTAGCGGAAAGTCACGATCTCCACCCCGCAAGCGGGCGCGCCGGCGACCTGCGCGAGTTGCTGACCGGATGCGTTCGACGCAAGCACTTTCGAAAACGCCGCGGCACTGAGCCGTAGCGTGACGCGATGTTCGAGTAGTTGGCCGCGGGCCTTGCATCCCTCATCGCACCCGGAGCCGGCTTGCACATAAGCACTGCCGCCCAACGTGAAACATGTCAGCAGCACGAGGGCCGCGTTCCGCATCGCTACAGGCATGTGAGGCTCCGTCTTGTTGGTATTTGTTGGTATTACGGCGGTTGGGCTGCCTTACAGAGTGAGAGGAGTATAGGTAAACAGATTGGCGCGCCGCCAGCCTCATCCTTCACGAATTTTGCAATGGAATGCTTCATGAGGTGTCCGGCCGCCAAGCCCCGTCGGCATGAGAAACGCCGACCGGGCTCGCCGCTGCCTGACGGGATCAGGTCGCAGCTTGCGTCCACCTTGCAATGTGGATCCGCGCTTGCCGCTTACGCCCAGAGCGTGCGGCCGAAGAAGGTCAGCGTGCGGTCCCAGGCCTGCTGCGACCAGACCGGATCGAACTGGGTCCTGGAGATGCGGCCCGGCCCGACTGCCGTTTCGTTCGCGAACGCATGGTACGCAAGATAGCGATGGAACTCGACGTCGACATTGGCCGCGCTGAGCTTGGCCTCCAATGCGTCGACCGTTTCAGCCGGGAAGAATTCGTCTTGCGTCGCCCAGTGACCGAGAACCGGAACCTTGATTTTCGATGCGTCGATGTACTCGAGCGGAGGGAAGCCGTACCACACCACCCCGGCCGATACTTCAGGGATATTGCATAGCGCGAGCAAGGTAAGCGCGCCGCCCATGCAATAGCCGGTCACGCCGACGTTCGCCGAGTGCTGCTTCAGATACTGGACGGCGCCCCGCACGTCCTGAGTCGCGGCATCGCCGAAGTCGAGTCCGCTCAGCAAATGGTTCGCCTCCGCCTCTTCAACCGTCGACTTGCCGCGGAAGAGATCGGGCACCAGCGCCAGATAGCCGGCCTGCGCGAGCCGGTCCGCCACGCCGCGAATCTGGTCGTTCAAGCCCCACCATTCCTGAATCACGACGATGGCAGGCGCACCCTCCAGCTTCTGTGGCTTGGCCAGATAACCCTGAACGTCTTTGCCGTCAGGGCGGTTAAACGTGATCATCGATCCTGCAGTCCGTTGCATCAGTTGCTCCTCGAAGTAGCCGAAGCCGCTAGCATAGCGCCAGAGTGGCAGGTTCTGCTGAGCCCCCGGCACGCCGATCAATGCGACCTGTACGTCCTGACTTTGCGGCGATGATCTGCTTCGTCACTTCTTTGCGATCCATGGTCCAGTTCCTTATTGAATTTGGCCAAAGCGACCCCTCGAACCCATACTGCGGCTTACCCGTCGTTTCCGGTTCAGGCTACTCATGTTCGTCCTCGATCACCTTGATGGAATCCGCCGGTTCAGATTCCGCGGACGCTTCAAACCATCAGTGGTGCTCTCCCTCATTGCCTGCGCCCTATTGAGCCCGGCCTTCGGCAGCGCTGGCGCGCCCGGCCCGTCGACCGCCGCCGTCACTCATGTGCGAATTCTTCGCCTATCCGGGGACGTGGTGAGAGAGGGCCGCTGGGCCTTTCTTATCACCGCGCTGAACCACACCGTAGCGGCCTACGGCCCATACGTCATCGACGCCTATTTTTCACCGATGTCGGCTCAGCGCGAGATCGACGAGGTGATATCGGGCCGCCTGATCAACGTCCTGGCAAGCGAGCCCGGACACCCGGAACTCGACGCCGCAGCGATTCCGGTGCCGATTCCCATCGACCGTGGCCTGCTCGGCTATCGCGTGGCGCTGATCAATCAAGGCGAGCAGGCGAAGCTCGACAGCATCCACGACCTCCAGGGTCTTCGCACACTCAGCATTGGCCAGGGCCAGGGTTGGGGCGACGTCCCCATCTATCGCGCGGCCGGCGTTCCACTCGTCACTGCAAGCCGTTACGACCTGCTTTTTCCGATGCTCGCTGACCACCGCTTCGATATGTTCCCGCGCGGTGTAGTCGAGATCACGCGTGAAATCAAGGCCTTTCAGCCGAGCTACCCGAATATGAGGATCGACTCCCACCTGCTCATCCGATACCCGTACGCGCAGTTCTTCTATGTCAGCCAAACCGAGCCGTTGCTGGCGAAGCGGATTCGAGACGGCCTCGAAGCCATGCTGAAAGACGGGAGTTTCGAGGCGTTATTCCGCGAACACTTCGCGCAAGGCATCGCCGATCTGCATCTCGAGCGCCGTGTGCTGATCGATTTGAAGAATCCCTTGCTCCCGTCATGGGTGCCGTTGGATCGCAAAGAACTCTGGCTCGACCCGTTCGACGGAAGGAAACGGAATTGATGCGCGGGACGATAGTCGTTAAGGATTTCCTGACCCAAAAATCAGGAAACCACCAGGCCATAGTCCGGACTACCTGACGGCAACACTCAAGCGCTGCGATTAAAGTGGTTCATTACATACCATCGCCGGATCACCGTTATGACCGACTACTTTTTGCCGCGCGAGAAAACAGTCGAACGCATCGACGACCTGTGCTTACGTCTATTCGAGCTTTGGTGTGAAGAAAGAAAACTGGTACCGCTCGCCTATCTTTTGCACTGCTGGCCGTTGACCGGTCACGATACGGTTGCGGTGAAGCGTCTGGCTGACGCCATGTCGGATCTGTGCCAGTTCCAGACAGCGAAACTCAGTGCTCGTGAGTCGACCCTGGTCCGCGAAATCATCGGCAACGCCCGCGAAATCATTGGCGAGACATTGCCGCGTGGCGCCACTGCCGCAAACGGTGCGGGCATTATGTGGGCGCGAGTGCGGCTCGCGAAGGCAGCGGGTCAAGTGCCGGCGTTTGCCGCAGCGGACTTCCTCGACGGCCCCTTATAGACCGCGATTCGGCGACGAGTGCAGAATACACAAGCAAGAATCACAGCACTCGCGGGGAAATATGCTGGCGAATAGCGTTGGTTCACTCTTTGCCTCGCCCGGCCGATTCAGGCACAGCGTGGTTTTCCGGCTGCTGGCCACCGTGCTGCTATTCAGTTGCGCGGTCACGTTATTGCTGACCGCACTGCAGCTTTATCGCGACTATAGCCGCGGCGTCGAACTGATCGAAACACGTCTGTCCGACATCGACAGAAGCAATCGCGACAGCCTTGGCGAGGGTCTGTGGCAACTCAACCGCACTGAACTTCAGCTTCAACTGAACGGCATCCTGCGGCTTGCCGACATGTGCGCCGCCGAGGTGCGCGAGACCGGATCGAGCGCGACGCCACTGGTGGTGACGGCTGGCGAGCGCAGGACAGGTGCCGTGATATCCCGCGAATTTCCGATCTTTTATCGCATCCACGGCGCCCAGCAGAAGATCGGCACACTTTACGTGCAAGCGACGCTTGCCAACCTCTATCAGGCGCTAGCGCAAACCGCGCTGGTCATTCTGGTCAGTCAGGCCACCTATACGTTCATCGTTGCGCTGTTCACCATCTACATCTTCTCGCGCCTCGTTACGCGGCATCTCGCCACGATTGCCCGGCTGGTCGGCGAATACGACTTCCGTGCGGCGCCGAAGCCGTTCGTCCTGCCGCGCCGCCAGCCGCGCTGGCCGGACGAGCTCGATCGCGTGGTCGCCGCGTTCAACAGCATGGGCGCGCGGCTGCATGACGCCTATCTCGCCGAGCGCGACGCCACCGCGCAACGGGCAGCGCGGCACCTCGCCGAAGCTGCCAACCGGGCCAAGAGCGAGTTCCTCGCGAACATGAGCCACGAGCTGCGCACGCCGCTGAACGGCATCCTCGGCTATACGCAGATTTTGCTGCGCGACGGCAGCCAGAGCGAGCGCCAACGCAATGCGGTCGAAGTGATCCACCGTAGCGGCGAGCATCTGCTGACGCTGATCGACGATACGCTCGATTTCGCGCGCATCGAAGCCGGCAAAATGCGCATCGAAATGGCCGACGTATCGCTGCCGGGCGTCCTCGATACGATCCGCGACATCATCAATGTGAAGGCGGAGCAAAAACGCCTGCGATTCCTTTGCGACCTGGCCCCCGACCTGGGCTGCGCCGTGCGGGCAGACGAGCGCCGCTTACGGCAGGTGCTGCTTAATCTGCTGGCGAATGCGGTCAGATTCACGGACACAGGCTGCGTCAGCCTGCAAGTCACCCGTGCGCCCTCCGGCGCAGTGCGGTTCTGCGTGCGTGACTCGGGAATCGGCATCGCGGCCGACAAGCTCGGCGCGATTTTCGAGCCTTTCGAGCAGGCCGGCGGCCCCGAACGACGCGCCGGCGGCGCCGGGCTCGGTCTTGCGATCAGCCAGCAGTTCGTGCGCGCAATGGGTGGCGAAATCCACGCGGAAAGCACGCTCGCGCATGGGAGCGTCTTCTGGTTCGATCTCGCGCCGGCCGTCGCCGATGTGTCCGCGGCGCGTACCGACCCGGCAACGCCGGCCGCGCGGCGCGTGACGGGCTACACCGGTCCGCGCCGCAAAGTGCTGGTGATCGACGACGAGCCCGTCAATCGTGCGGTCCTGGTCGAGCTTCTGGATCAACTGGGCTTCGACACCCTCGAGGCCGCCAGCGGGCAGGAGGGACTCGCAAAGACGCGCAGCGAGGCGCCGTCGCTCATCATGACCGATATCCTGATGCCGGAAATGGACGGACTCGAGACAACGCGCAGACTGCGTCGATTACCGGGACTCGGCGATATTCCGATCATCGCCGTGTCGGCGAATCCTTCCTGGAGCGACGAGAAACGAAGCACCGACGCGGGCGCGAACGCCTTCCTTCCCAAGCCGGTCGACTTCGACAGGCTGCAGGCCCACCTTGCGGACTTGCTGGCGCTGAAGTGGACTGACTCGCCGGCGCCCCGCTCGCAACAATCTGACACATCGAGCACGCACTCCCCCGTGTTGCCCGACAACGAACTCGACAACCTACACCGCCTCGCCCGTCTAGGCGACATGCGTGCCATCGCCGAATGGGCCGACAGGATGGCGGCCCTCGACGAGCGCAATCTGGTATTCACAACAGAGTTGCGTGCACTCGTGAAAGGCTACCAGTCAAAGGCCATTCTGCTGCTCGCGGAGGAATATCTCGAGAGGAAGGCCAAGCCATGAACGACACAACGAACGCGGCAGAGCCGGCCACTATTCTGGTTGTGGACGACGCGCCGATCAACATCGGTGTCGTGGCCGACAGTCTCGAGGACAAGGGCTTTCGCGTGTTCGTTGCGCTCGACGGCGAGGAGGCGCTCGAACGGGCGCAATTTTCGCAACCCGACCTGATCCTGCTCGACGTGAAAATGCCGGGCATAGACGGCTTCGAAACCTGTCGCCGGCTCAAGCGCAATGAGCAGACCCGCGAGATTCCGGTGATTTTCATGACATCGCTCGCCGATACCGACGACCTCGTCGAAGGGTTCTCAGCGGGTGGCATCGACTACGTCACCAAACCGTTCCAGATCGCCGAAATGCTGGCGCGTATTCGCACCCACCTCGCGCTGCGCGCCATGCACAAGGCACTCCGATCGCAGAACGCCAGTCTCTCGAGCGAGGTGGCGGTTCGCCAACAGGCACAAGAAGCCCTCTCTCGCGTGCGCGACGAACTCGAAGACCGCGTCGCCGAACGGACCGGCCAGCTCGCGCGCGCGAATGCAAGCCTGCTTGTCGAAATCGACGAACGCATACGGACCGAAACGAAACTCGTGTCGAGCGAAGCCCGCTTTCGCACGATCGTCGAGACGAGCCCGGTGCCGTTGTGCATTACGTCCATGGACGATGGGCAGGTCCTCTACATGAACGGGCCGTTCCGCTGGCTGTTCGGTTTCGGCGTGGACGATTGCGCCACCACCTACATGAGCGACTTCTATGTCGACCCGACGGAGCGCGACAAAGCGGTCGAACTTCTGCGCCACGAAGGCGGATTCACCAACAACGAAATCCAGTTCAAGAATTCGGAAGGCGAGCACTTCTGGGCCGTGGCAACCGCTCGCATTGCGACGTTCGCCGACGCCCCGGCAATCTATGTCGGTCTCAACGACGTCACCGCGCGCAAACAGGCAGAAGAGAAATTGCGCGCCAGCGAAGCCAGTCTGGCGAACGCCCAGCGGCTGGCCAAACTTGGCGACTGGGAATGGACTTCGGCCGCCGGCGTAATGCACTGGTCGTATGAGATGTACCGTATCCTCGGTTTCAAGCCGAACCGCGTGCGGCCCAGCTATCGAACACTGCGCGCGGCGATTCATCCTGAGGACAGGGCCGCTGTACGACAGGCCGTGCGCGCGGTGATCGCCGATCGCCAGCCGCATTTTCTCGATTGCCGCCTGACCGGTGCAGACGGCGAGCCTCGCATCGTGCAGCTTCACGTCGAAGCGGCGCATGAAGGGCCGGGCTATCCGCTCAAGCTGGTCGGTACGATTCAGGACATAACGGAACGCAAGCGGGTCGAACAGGAACTGCTCGAGTCGCGTGAACGGCTGCGTGAGTTGTCCGCGTACATGGAGGCGGTTCGCGAAGAAGAGCGAAAGTGGATCGCCATGGAAATTCACGACGAACTCGGGCAATTGCTGACCGCGCTGAAAATGGACGTGTCGTTATTGCGGATGCGACTCGACAGCGATTCGGAAGCAGCCAGAAAAACCGAAGACATGCGTGAGCTGGTCGAGAAGACCATCTGGATGGTCCGCAATGTGGCCAGCCACCTCAGGCCGGCTGCGCTAAACTTCGGCATCCTGTCGGCGCTCGAGTGGCTCGTGGACGACTTCGTTCGACGTAATCGCATGCCGTGCCAGTTGTCGATTCATGGCAGCGAACCGGTTCTGCCGGATGCGCATGCAACGGCCGTGTTCCGCATCGCGCAGGCCTCGCTGACCAATGTTGCGCGCCACGCCGACGCTTCGCGAGTCGACGTCACACTGAGCGCAAGCAACGGCGCGTTGACACTCCATATCAGCGACAACGGATGCGGCTTCGATCTGCCCGTGGCGCGCCGGCGCTATTCCTACGGATTACTCGGAATGAGCGAACGCGCGCGGCTGATTGGCGGCACGTTGCAGATCGAGAGCGCGCCCGGCGCGGGCACAACCGTCTCTATTCACATCCCGCTCAGGACCGAGAAAAGCACATGATAAAGATCCTCATTGCAGACGACCATGCGATCGTGCGAGGTGGCCTGAAGCAGATCATCGCGACCACCACCGACATGATCGTCGCCGACGAGGCGGCCGAAGGTGCCGAAGTGCTCGAGAAACTGCGCGCCCGGTGTCCCGACCTGTTGCTGCTCGACATGACCATGCCGGGCATTAGCGGCATCGACCTGATCCGGCGCATCAGGGCCGAGTACACCGCCCTGCCCGTGCTCGTGCTGAGCATTCACAACGAGGCCCAGGTCGTCTCGCGCGCGCTGCGCGCCGGCGCAACCGGCTACCTCACCAAAGACAGCGACCCCGAGATCCTGCTTGCCGCGATTCGCAAGTTGGCCGAAGGCGGCAGATTCATCGATCCGAAGCTGGTGGACTCGATGATCTTCGGCACTCACTCCGGCGATACCCCGCCGCACGACATGCTGTCCGATCGCGAATTCCAGGTGTTACAAGCTTTGGCCGCTGGAAAGAGCATCAACGATATCGCTGAAGCATTCGCGCTGAGCGCGAAGACCATCAGCACACATAAAATGCGCCTCATGCAAAAACTGGGGATCACTAATAATTCAGAATTGATTCGCTATGCGATCAGGCATCACATTAGTACGGAATAAATTCAATCAAGGAAATCCCTACGCGAACATCAGGATTCTCTGGTCGCGAATTCGGCGACGGCCGATCGACAAATTTTTTTGACGTCCTTATGCTTGGCCGAAGCTTTTCGTTTATGATCTCTCCCCAGCGAAGTCGGCCTCTAAAAATAACCCGGTTCCGAGAAAACACGCCGCTAAATTGTTAAATCCTGGTATGTGGCAATAATGCCCGCACCTTGCACTACGATCCGTAAAATTGACTGATTAACGTCTCTCAGGTTCTGGCATGCAATCCTCGGACGCCAGAGTCTTTCCGGCCGACACAATGTGTCGGCCTTTTTTTGCCGATTACTTATTGAAATAGAAATCCGGCTGATTCTCCAAGTCATTAATTAAATTGAGAAATTAATTCTTCCGCAAACCTTTGCCGGATTAAACTCTTTGCGAACAATCGCCGTTAGACAGAGCAGATAGCTGACGCTGTCACGACAGACACACCGAGGCGTGGGAATTGAAAGAAAGAGGCATTAACTTTCCCGTATAAGATATCCGAAAACTATTTGTATGAACAATAAACGGATATCGGCAGAGCACTATGCGCCGCAGCAATCTGTCAACAGGTATCTGCGCCGCAGCCATCGCGCTGCCGGTACCCGTTGGGATCTAAAAATCGTTGTGCGGGCCATCGCTACACTGATCCAGTCCCCAGGAAATCTCGTTGCCCGATCGATTCGATACGATTTCGCCCTCGCTCTTTCGCGCGATATAAGGCTCGATCCGCAGCCTCAACGATCTGGTGCACGGAACCCGTACCGGCCGAGCCGAAAACAGCGATCCCGATACTCACTGTCACGAAGTCGCCAAGCGACGTCTCATTCCTGATATGCATCGAGCTGACGGCAGCCAGCATTTTCGCTGCCACCAGACGTGCTCCGTCTTCGTCCGTCGCAGGCAGGATCGCGGCGAACTCTTCGCCACCATAACGTGCAAGCAGATCGCCACTTCGCGGCAGAGCCGTTTGCAAAGCGCTTGCAACCGCAACGAGACACTTGTCCCCCGTTGGGTGGCCGTAGCGGTCGTTTAACTTCTTGAAGTGGTCGATATCGACAAGCAGTAAGCCAAGCGGAAGCAGGTTGCGAGCCGCGCGGTTCCATTCGAGCGCGAGCGTTTGATCGAAGCAACGACGATTCGCCGCATTAGTCAACGCGTCCGTGAGTGCAATCTTTTCGAGGCGGTCTCTTGCGTCGCGCAACTCCTGCTGAGTGCGCACCAATTGGCTTTGCAAAGCCGTCGTCCGTATCGTGTGCACGACTAACGCGGTGACTATGCCAACCGTCCCGACATAAAAATGTTCGCGCATCAGCGGAATGCTCAACGCGAGCAATGCCAACGTATAAAAAATTGGACTACCGTGCTCGATGGCAACGGCGAGGGGCCGCGTCTCCTCATCGACAGCGGCTTCACCCTCTTGCGGCGAGCGCATCATGCACGCCGCGCCCAACAGAAGAAAAGGAACGTCGATTATCACGTCGATCACAGCATGACCGTCTGAAGATGCGGCCCAAGTGTTGTACACGCCGGCCACGATTGCATAGATCCACAAGTAGCCGCACAGGAGTTTGTAAAATCCGCGGTCTTTTTCTCGTGGCAAAAGACGAAGACGCAGCGTCACCGCCACGGCGAGAACAATGTTCTCGACGTTGTAGGTCAGTAGATTGGCTCGAGCGCAGTGTCGGAAAACGGCACCACGGTAAAGATGGTGATGTAGGCAAGATAAGCGGTCAAACCCGCCTGGATTCCATCCATCCACACGAAGAGCGGGATTCGCTGTCTGCTTGAAACGGACGAGATGGCGAGGAGTACCGGCACGCCGTAGAGAAAAAAACAGAAGTCGGAGAACCACGCAATGTCCCCGGGCATCTGTTGGAACAGATCTTCCCAGGCGCTGAGACCCATGCCACAGGTCCACAGAAACAGGCCGGCACCGAGCAGAATCCACGGCGTCCGTGATTGTCGCTCCGCGGCGCGGGCGCGCCAGCAGACGCCCGCAAGCGCGAACGACGGAGCAAGGATGAGAACGGATAGGTGACCAGCGTCGCCCGGGATCGAAACAGCATCAGGCAAATTGCGTGCGCGCCCAGGAAAGACAAGGCGAATAATGCGAGATGTATCGATTTTGGCGAGCGGTGCAAGGTTTCACCCCGAACTTGAGGAAGCCAGGTGAAAGCCATCGCGAGGCCGATGGCGGTTCAGCTTCTCTTGTATAAGCCGACAATATCGATAATCTTAGCTGATGGCATGTCAGGCGAACAACCGAAAGTGATCAGGGTTCGCCCCCTTCGCTAATCGCGGCAAGTGGGCTGCAAATTCAGGCGCTTGCTTGAGCCAAAGGCTTGAGTCACAGGCTTGAGTCACAGGCTTGAGTCACAGTCGCGACGGTGGCTTGCTCAGTCGCTGACCAACGGCGGCACGTTGGACCGCGCCAGAAATTGCGGCTCCCTGCGCCACTGGGTCGCCTGCTCGAACGCATAACCCAATGCCAATAACCGCGCTTCGCTCCAGGCGGGTCCAACAAACGACAAACCAACCGGCAAACCACGCACCTGTCCGGCCGGCACTGTCAGATGAGGATACCCGGCCACTGCGGCTGGCGTTGAAAAGCCGCCATTACTGCTGTCGCCGTTGATAAAGTCGGTCAGCCATGCGGTCCCGCCCGTCGGCGCAACGATCGCATCCAGACCATGCTGAACGAACACGCGATCCAATCCTTCGTCACGAGATTGCGTACGGCACGATGCCAACGCATGCTTATATGCATCACTATCGAGATCACCTAGCGCTTCAGCTTGAGTGAAGAGTTCCTGGCCGAAGTACGGCTGCTCGAGATTGCGATGCGCGTTGTTGAAAGCCATCACGTCGGCGAGATTACGAACCTGCGCATGTGGCGCGAACGTCTCGAGCCACAGCGGCAGATCGTATTTGAATTCATGCAGCAGTACGGAAAGCTCTTCCTTGTCGTAGTTGACTCGCGGCAGATCGACCGGATCAATCACGTCGGCGCCGAGCAGCCGCAGTTGCGCGATAGCCAGTTCGATCTGCCGGTCGACTTCGTCGTGGCCCGTGAAAAACTCTCGTGCTACACCAATCCGGGCGCCTTTCATCGCGTCCTTGTTCAACGCCCGCACGTAGTCGTCCGGTGTGGGCGCCGCCGACGTGTGCGGATCGCGCCTGTCCGTTCCGGCAATCGCCGAAAGCAGCAACGCCGCGTCGTGGACCGATCGGCTAATGGGACCGGGCGTGTCCTGCGTGTGTGAAATCGGAATGATGCCGTCACGGCTTACCCGTCCGACAGTCGGCTTGAGCCCGACCACCCCGCAGATCGATGCAGGAGACACAATCGACCCGTCTGTTTCAGTGCCGATCGCCATTGCCACCAACCCCGCCGCGACCGCCGCCGCGGAACCGGAACTCGATCCACTCGTGTTCCGGTCCAACGCATAGGGGTTGCGCGTCACGCCGCCGCGCGCGCTCCAGCCGCTAGTCGCGCGCGTGGAGCGGATGTTCGCCCATTCACTCAAATTCGTCTTGCCGATGATGACCGCGCCCGCTTCACGCAGGCGGCGCACGAGGTCGGCATCGCGGGTTGCGCGCACACCGTCGAGGGCAAGCGAACCTGCCGTTGTTGCCATCTTGTCGCCAGTCGCGATGTTATCCTTGATAACAACGGGCACGCCGTGCAACAGGCTGCGGCGTTTGCCCTCGCGGCGTTCGGCGTCCAGGGCGGTTGCGATCCGCATGGCGTCGGGATTGAGTTCGATCATACTGCGCAACCGCGGGCCGCGCCGGTCGATCGCTTCGATGCGACCTAGAGAGTGACGCACGGCCTGCGTGGCGCTTGTCTCGCCGTCCGGTATAAACGGCGAGTGGCGGGCAGGTACGGATGTCGGCGAAGCGGCGCTGGCGCCTTTTGACAATAACCCGGCGGCTAAAAAACCGACTGATTCAAAGAATCTGCGTCGTCGCATGGAGAGGTTTGAATTGACGTTTGTTGTAGCGATCCGCGAGGCACGACACGTTGGCGAGGCGGTCCGAAGCTGGCGAGATTATCCCGCCAAAATTCATCCAACCGCTACCACTTCGGGTTGATTGACGCGCCGCAACTCTCCCCGGCGGCGCGTCGATACTAATCAGCCCTTATTGGCCCGTATACCCGACCGGAACAGTCGCATTGGTCTTGGCGACCGTCGCGTTGTTCGACACGATGTACTGCGGCACCTCAGTGAGGGTCAACGTGACCTTGCCGTTGGCATAGGCAACCGTGCTGGTATTGCCGTACCCATCGATCTTCGTCACATTGCCCGACGTACCGGCGCTGTCGACCTGAAGCGAATAGCTCGTCGAATACGTCTGGCTATACAGGCCACTGCTCGCAGGCCACTGCGCGTTGCTGTGCGCCCATGCAGCAGTCACCACCTTGCCGTTGCCGAGTTGCTGGAACGCATACGCAAAGGTTCCTGACGGCGTACCCGTGACCCGACCCAACGTGTTCGTGCCGTCCAGCACACGCGTCATCGTGGCAAAGGCCATCGCTTCAGGCTTCGGCGAAAGGTTCGTTGCACCGTAAGCACCTTGCGCGTCATTCAGGTCGAAGAACGAGCCGTATCCCACTTCGCCCGGATAGTCAGGACCATAGAACAGCGTCGTCAACTGTGCGCCGCCGCCAAGCACAATGATGTGCGACCGCACGCCGACCGCAGCGTGGGCGAACAACTGGTTCTGCGACGGCACCGTGGGGCCGTAGTTGAGACCCGGATCGTAGCTCGTGCCTGCTTCGGTGAAGAAGAGCTTCATGTTCGGCTTACCCGCCTGCATCACCGAACGCAACTGCGTCAGCTGGTTGTCGAGCGCGTTCGCCTGGTTCGCCGGATCCGGATCGGAGTCCTGCAATTCAGGCGGATGAGCCGGATAGGTGCCCGCATTCCAGTAGCCATGCGTTGAAACTGCATCAATGTAGTTCCACAGACCCAGCGCACCGAACTTCTGCAGATAGCCCGTTGTGCAAGTGTCGCAATTCGAAGGGAACGGGTTGCCGGTGCCCATCACGACGGCATTCGGATCGGTCGAGTGAATGCCCTGGTAAGCGGCCTTGTACATCGCGACGAAGTTCGCGTCGCTATCCGCCCAGCCGAGGCTCGGCTCCCAGGTCACCTGGTAATAGTTGCTTTGCTGGTTCGGGTAGTTGGCAGCGCGAATCAGGCTCGTATCGGTACCGACCTTGGCCATGAAGCTCTGGAATTCAGGCATGTTCGACGGCGCATAGTAGCTGTCGTTGAATTGGCCCGTCTTCGAATCCCATGCAGGCAGTCCATCGAGACGCACAATGCGCATCTGATCAGGGTTGGCCTTGTAGAACGGATCGAGGTCGTTGACGCTCGGCGTGTACGTGTTGGGGCCATTGGGTTCCATGGCCGATACCTCACGGTCGTCGATGGTCCACGAGATGCCCAGATCATGCAGCGCGGCGATGTTGCCGTTGAAGCCCTGCATGCCGAAGCGGTGCTGATCCTGATGTGCGTACGTTACGGTGCCCAGTACCGACGTCAGGTTCGGCAATACGCCGAACGTCGCAATGCCCACCGGACGCGTTCCTATGTTGGGCAACGTGCCACCGTTCGAGCGCAGCGTCGCCGTCAGCGCGCCATAGCCTGACCACGTCGACGTGCATGGAATCGAGTTGGTTTGCACGCCGGTGCTAACCGCAAAACTACCCTGCGCCTTGATCGCGCCGTTCGAGTCCGCCACGGACCAGACGACCGTATCCGCGCTCGGCGCGTTCGTCGTAATCGCAAGCTTGAACGCTGCGTTGTTCTGGAAAATGCGCATGCCGTCGATGGTGGGCGTGTCGGCGCTGATCACGCCATTGGCGGTTCCGCCAGCTGTGTGCGTAGGGGTGCCGCACGAGAGGGTCGAGCTGCCCGGTGTCGGTGTCGGTGTCGGTGTCGGTGTCGGTGTCGGTGTCGGTGTCGGTGTCGGTGTCGGTGTCGGTGTCGGTGTCGGTGTCGGTGTCGGTGTCGGTGTCGGTGTCGGTGTCGGCGTCGGCGTCGGCGTCGGCGTCGGCGTTGGTGTCGGCGTTGGTGTCGGCGTTGGTGTCGGCGTTGGTGTCGGAGCCGGCGTTGGGCTAGCGGCAACCGCTCTCACCCAACATGATTTGCCGTAGCCGTATGCGGGATCTGTCTGCGAGACCTCGCCGACATAGCATCCGACGCCGTTGCTAAAGGTGGCGGGGGCCGTCAGCATGACCGACGGCGCGGTGGGCGGAACTGCACCGAACACCACCGAGCCTGTTCCGAGGAAATTGCAGGTGCCGTTCTCTTGTGCGCACAACTTGTATTGCAGTCCTGCAACGGTGATGGTGCTCGTAGCAGCCTGCGCGTTCTCTGCACCCAACCATGCAAACAGTGTTGCTGCCGCAACCCCCAAAAGTTTGAAGTTTCTCGTCATCGTCCGTATGTATCGCTAAAAATCAGGTTGTCCCCGAGGATTGAGCAAGATCGGTCTGAGCCGTCCCGCTTTGGCGTTCTTTGAGTACTGAGAGAGTTGAAGCGGCGAACGCGATGATCGCGTTCATTGCTGATGAAACTGGCGCTTCCGTTGTGCCGGTATCCGCTGGCAGATACCGTTACGCATTCGAACGCACACTGAGCGTCGCCTGGCGGCAGTGCGCCCAGCATTTTGATCTGTCACCCATCAACAGATAATAATTACGTAATCCTTACTATCAGCCAAGAATGTTTGCACGACAGAGTTCTATCAGTGATTGACGGCGAACCCGGTGTCCTTGATGTCAATCGAGGCAAAATCCAGGACGTGACAGGCCCGTCCGGAACCTAAAACTAATTAGGTTTCGAGCCCAATTCCCGAATAGGAAAAGCTGTGAGAACCGCTGACAGGTAGCGTTAAAGTCGCTCGACTCGTTCGCAACCCATTCGTATGAGAGACGCTGATCCAGCGCCGCGAAAACGCCTATCCACGCAACCTTTACTTGATCGATGCCGTCTCCGGCGCAAGCCCGGCATTACTTACAGCCAGTGTTTTGGCAGACGAATTATAAACGTTTCATCTGTGTAACGTGGGGACGACCATGGACGATAAGTAGTAGTTCAAAGAATCTTATGGGAAACGCTTCCGACGGTTTTCCAAAGCAGAGGAAACGGAAAATCTCTGCCTCACGGGGCGGGGAAAACGCAGGTCTTTGACTTTCTCTCGAAGAAAAATAAATCGACCGGGTAAAGAATTACGCGGCTCGTTTTTATATTATTAATATCAATACGTCCGCGTACCAAATGCGTAGACAGAGAGAACTGCGCGATACGAATTCAACGAAGCATGGAACGCGCACCGCATTTTTTTCGTCTGATCATAGCCTCGAAGGCAACCGCTCAAGGCGTCCAGTGATACACAATAATGCTGGAACCGTTGTAGTTGTCTTTCGTGATCACGTACTCGCCGGCCGACCTAAGGTATGCCCTCAGGCCATACATCGAATCCACGTCGTTGCCCACATCCACCGTGCCCGCGCTCGAGTTGACCAATGTCGTATCGAGGTTGCCCGTAGTGAGATTGAAGGCGTCGATGTTGGGCACCGTATGCACATAGCCGACGAAAAGATAATTCCCCACGGCCGTGATCGACTTCGGATTGGCACTGGTAAGGTTGATCACCGGATTGGGCTTCGTGGTGTTGCCCGCGCTCCAGCCGTGATACACCTCGATCCTCGATTGAATCGCCGTCCAGTCCCAGCTCCCGGCGATCCCTTGCGCGAGAATCATAGTGTCGCTCTCCGGCAGATAGATGATGCGTGTCAACGGCCGGATGGTCTGCGGGATGGGGATGGCAATTCCTGGTCCCCATGTCGGTTTGCCGCTGCCATCGAAGCTGACCAGCGGGTAGTGATAGATGTGATTCGTTCTGTCCAGACCGGCCCAGACATCGCCCCTGCTATCGATGCAGAATCCGCCCGTGATCTGTCGCGTCGTATTGAACGCAGGGCCTGGAATCGACGCATCCGGAATCGCGATATAACCGCTCGCCGCATTGAAATGGTAGAAGTAAAAGATGCCAGGGTTCTGACCGGACGCAACGAGGATCCGATTTCCGCCAACGCTAACGAGCTGACCGAAATGCTCGTCACGCTGCGTATCGTTCATGTTGAGGCGCGGATCGGAGGGATAGCTGAACGGGTCGACGGTGTTCGCGACGAAGGTGCCACCCGCGGTGCCGGTGTAAATGTTGGTGCCACCATAGAAGTAGGCGCCGTCCGTCACCGGGTCCGGTGCGGCGATCGCCTCGAAGTTGAGGGACTGAAGTTTCCATTGCAGATTGCCGACGCTGTCATACGCATGGATGTCGGTGCCGCCGTTGCGGCCTAGGTCCCAGCCGCCGCCCCATGGGTTGTTGAGCACGTACAGGGTGCCGGCCGCGTCTTTACCAATGCCGGCAACACGGGTGAAGCGCTTGTCGCCAACCTGGCCTTTGATGCCTGCGGTGTTGTCGAGATAGCCGCCCTGAATGCCGAACGTGCCGACCAGCGTCGGCGTACCTGAGACGTTGTAGAGCTTGATATTCATGTCGGGACCTTGGTCGCCAACCATGAGCTGTCCTGACGGTGCATCGAAATACAGCGCGGACGGTCGCGAAGTCGCGGCCATCTGGATAGTGTTCAGCGGAGCGCCGGCCGGACTGAACTCGACGATCGCGGCCGCGCTTTGCTGCGCTATCCAGAGATTTCCCGCGCCATCCAAAGCCAGTGCGCCGGGACTGGAGACGTTGATGTCCTGCTGCCACACGCCGTCGGTGGTGTAGACCCGGACGCGATTACCCGGGAAATCGCTCGCATAAAGGAGCGAGCCGGTTGTTGCGAGTCCGGTGATGACATCGGCCCGCTTGACGGCGTTCCAGGTGCTCACGGGGATGAGGAGATCGCGTTTCTGGGTCGCGCGGTTGTATCGTCCTACCGCCCCGCTGCCGTACACGGTGCTGTACTGCAAGGCGGCGAAAATCGATGTGGCATTCCCCGTGATGGCCCCACCTTGAAACTCGCTGTTGATTCCAATCGACCCGATGCTCTTGCCGTTCTGATAGATCGCGACGCCACCCTCGTTTTCATCCCACAGGGAAGCCGTATAGATCACGCCCTCAGGCGCGACCCACATCGAGCGCGCGCCATTGCCCACGTGCGCGGCAAGCGTTCCGAATGTGTTCGCCAGCCAGTCGGTGGTGTATTGCGCCTGACACACCGGCGCAATCACGGTGATCAGTGCGCCAAGCAGTGCAGCACGAATTCGTTTCTTAAGCATGAGTGATGCTCTCCTGACAGTTGTGCCTCGATAACATAAATCACCGTAAATCACCGAGTGAAACGTGAGAAATTCAGCAAGCATATTTGTTGCCGGCCATTTGCAAGTTCGCGAGTATCGCTCAAGTTTTTGACATTAAGGATCGCATACGCATAAGACCAGCAAGCAAGACCAAGACGGAAGAACAACGTACGTGGCGCCGGCGTGCTTCGTGAGCTTCTGCGCGCTTGCCCTGTTCAAGGAGCAACCGTCAGGACCTGACTGAGTCGGGTTTCAGCATGTCCATGAACGCCCGCACCTTGGCGCTCAGCAATCGGCGTGAACTATAGAGCGCCCAGATTTCCACGGGCGAGCCCGCCTCCGCGCCCCAACAAACGAGCCGTCCCGTCGACACATCCTGTTCGACCAGCAAGCGCGGCAGGAGCGCCGCGCCCACGCCCTGCATCACGGCCTCACGCACCATCAGCAACGATGACATCCGCAACACCGGCATCGGCTTGATGACCCTCACGCCGCCGCCTTCCGTGCGCATGTTCCAGAGCAAGCCGGAATGCGCCGCTATCGACACGACCGCCGGCACCTGCAACTCGTCGGCTTCGTCTACAGGCATCGACGGTATCGATAGGGTTGGCGAAGCGACCACGAGGCGCTCGTCACCGAGAATGCGCCGCCCGACGAGTTGCTCGTCACGCGGTGGATTGATACGGATCACCAGGTCGTAACCGTCCTCTACCGGATCCGCGACGCGGTCTTCCGCGATGACTTCGAGCTCGACCTGCGGATAGGCCAGCGCAAAGCGCGCAGCGATCTGGCATAGCAAGACGTGCGCGAACACGACCGGCGCGCTGATGCGCAAGCGCCCGCGCGGCACGGGCGCACGCGACGCGACCGCTTCACCCGCCTCCTGAATCTCCGTCATGAGCCCCCGCGTGCGCTCGTGGAGGGTGAGACCTTCCTCGGTCAGACGCAGCCTGCGGGCGCCCCGCTCGATCAGCCGCACGCCGAGGTCTTCTTCCAGCTCGGCCACCCGCCGCGACAGCGTGGCCTTGGGACGATCGAGCGCGCGACTGGCCGGCCCGAAGCCGCCGTGCAGTGCAACGGCGTTGAAATCCGCCAGCGACGTCAAATCCATGATCGTTCCATATACGAGACGAGATGTCTTGATTCTGGCACTTTCTGTCGTCCAGTGGAACGACTATTGTTCGTCTCACGGACTAACCCAGTCCATTCAACCCCAGGAGAAAGTCATGGCAATCCTCGTAACTGGCAGCACAGGCGTGATCGGCAAGCAGGTTCTCGACCATCTGAACGGCAGCGGCGCCGAAGTGCGGGCACTGACCCGTTCGCCGGAAAAGGCCCAATTCCCCGCTGGCGTCACCGCGGTCAAGGGCGACCTGTCCGACATCGACGCAGTGCGGCGCGCACTGAACGGCGTCAGCACGGTGTTCCTGCTGGCCCCCAACGCCGCGGACGAACTGACCCAGGCACTGCAGACGCTGAGCGTCGCGCGGGAGGCCGGTGTGAAAGGCATTGTTTATCTGTCGGTTTTCAAGGGCGCGGAATATGTCGACGTGCCGCACTTCACCGGCAAGCACACGGTCGAGCGCATGATCGAACACTGCGACCTGCCGGCGACGGTGCTGCGCCCGGCCTATTTCATCCAGAACGACGTCAGGCAGAAAGACCCGCTACTGACGCACGGTGTGTACGGCATGCCGATTGGCGGCAAAGGTATTTCCATGGTCGATGTCCGCGATATCGGCGAAGCCGCGGCACGCGAACTCCTGCGCCGCGAGCGCGCTGCCAATCCGCTGCCGCGTGAGACATACGAACTCGTCGGTCCTGACGCGCTGACGTCGGAAAGCATCGCTGCGATCTGGGCCGAGGCGCTGGGACGTCCGGTCCGCTACGGCGGCGACGATCTCGACATCCTCGAACAGCGTCTCAAGGCGGTCGCGCCAGGCTGGCTTGCCTACGATATGCGCCTGATGATGCGCCGGTATCAGCAGGACGGCGCAGTCGCTTCGAAAGCGGAAGTCGATCGTCTGGCTGGGTTGCTCGGGCGGCAGCCGCGATCCTACCGGGACTTCGCGGTCGCCACGGCCGCCGCGTGGGCGAAGGGGTGATTGATCAGGAGGGGCGAAAGGCGCCGTCAAGTGACTGACGCACGAACGACGGGCGGGGCTGACAAATCCCGTCCGTTTGCACGCATGGGTTCAGTCACGCCTCGCCCGGTCAGGTCGTCCCGTCTTTGGACCAATAGCTCTCTCTGCCGTAATACTCGTGAAGCGCCGCTTCGTAGTCCCGATTGACAGGAATCGCATCGTCGTACGCTGGACTGTGTTTGATTGCTTCGCGTGTCAGCGTGGTCGAGACGGTCGAGCCGAACCAGTCGATCAGCTCGATCCATTCTGTCGCCAGCAGCACTTCCTTGCCGCCGGGCCACCAGTTGCGTGTATCGACGGTCAGGTAACGGATGACCCAGGCTTCATCGTCGAAGACGAAGCCGGAAACGTGACCGATGGTGCCGTCAATCGTTTCGATGTGGTAACCCTTGACCTCCTCCGTGCTGCGCAGATGGATGTCCGCCGGCGGTTCGTCGGGGTCGGGCTCTATGGGCGGGGGATTGCCCAATGCGGCCAATGGCAGCTCCGCCGTCGCAGAAGGGTCGTCGAAGGCCGGATAGGCGCCCATTCCCCATACATTGACGCCGCCCCAGTACGTCGGATAGCCGTAGTACCGCAGATACTCGGTTTCATGCTGGCGCGACACAGGCTTGTGCGCATCGATATTCGGACTGTCACGCACCTGTTGCCGCGTGAGTTTCACGTGCACGGCGCTTGAACCTGGATCGCTGTGCGAAACGGCATACGGCGAAATCAGCACCTGACGGTCCCTGAGCCAGTCGCCGGTTTCGACGACCAGATAGCGAACGCCCCATTTTTCGTCATCGAAATAGACTTGCGTGACCGTCCCGACGCCGCCGTCGCGCGCCGTAACGGTGGCTCCCTGCAAAAACTCTATGTTTCGTAACATGGTCGATACTCCGATTCTGCTTCGCGACACTCTGTTCGGCGCCTCGTCTTCCCGCTGAAAGACGTGCGTTCAACGAATGTGGCTTCCGAAAAGGCCCAGCAGTCCAATCACGATCAGATAGATCGCTACGATGTAATTCAATAGGCGCGGCACGACAAGAATCAGGATGCCGGCGATTAGCGACGCCAGCGGACCGGCACTTGTGAGCATATGCATGATCGTCTCCACCACTCCAGATGATGACTCTGACACTACGCCGGATCGAATCGGTCGGCGGTACGTCAGCGTACAAACCGCCGGCTGCACTTGCTTGTCAACCACGCCCGCCCCCGACCAATGCCTGCGCCGTTGGACAAGCCTTCCATGTGTCTCCGGCGTCTTACCAGGCGTGTGGGTTCAAGATCCGAGGGCGGCTTTGATCGCACGTGCCGCCGCGTCCAATGCTCCAGCCGTTGCAAGTGGTGCACGAGGGATGGCGTTGCCTTCGGCGGCACTCGTCGGGCGCACAGCTTGATCCGGATACGAGGAGAACTTGACGATCGTGATGCCGACTTTGGGATTCACGAGAATTGACTGACCAAATCGTCCGCCGGCCGCGAATGACCTGTCACCGTCGTTCACCTGGTACCAGTAGTCGTGATACGAATACCCGGGATGCCCGGCAGCAAGATTGCCCTTCGCGAATGCGCCAGCGTTGTCAGTGGGTTTCAAGGCAAGGCGAATCGACGAACCCGGGAAGAATGGAGAAGCACCGGCCGCCCCCTTGCGCATCAATTCGCCGAAGCGTGCGGCGTCGCGCAGCGTTGTATTGAAACCGCCGCTTGCCATTTCCGCCCCAGTGCGATCCACGACGACGTCACCGTCGTTTTCAGCGATTTTTTGCCATATCGAACGCGATACCATGTCGCTCCACGACAAGCCGGTAATTCGCCTGAGCGCCCAGGCGACCGCTTCCGGCGAGCCATTCTGGTAGTACCACATCGCCCCCGCTGTCGCATTCGGCGTTGGGTGTGTCACCTTCAGAAAATCGTAGATGCTGTCTGGTGCATCGCTGCGCCGGGGAATGAATCCTACGGCGCCAAAGAGACCCAGATCCGGTGGCAATTCAGCCGGATAACTGACCGGCACCTCCATATCGAGGTTCTGCTGCACGGTAGCATCGCCAAATGGGGTGCCCGCCAATTCAGGTACGTACGCGGACAGTTTCGTTTCCGGGTTGAGCTTCCCCTCGTCGATCAATTGCGCGGCAATCAGTCCGGTCACCGATTTGGTCATGGAGGCCCACGCGTGAGTCTGATGCGGCGTATAGGAGTTGAAATAGCCCTCGTAAACGATCTTTCCATCGTGAATGACGATGAAACCATCGGTATTGGTTCGCCGCAGATAGTCGCTCAGACTCAACGTCGTTCCATCCACGGTGAACTGCACTTTCTCAGGATCGAGCGTGGACGCTGCGGGCAAAGGCATCGGCACACGCGCATGCTCGACATTGGCCGTCGGCATCATCATGCGCGTGTTGCGCAGCGCCCAGCCAAGGTTCGGAAAGCGCAGGGAATTCGCTTTGGTTACCAGCTTGTCCGCCGGCGGAGGAAAACCTTGCATGACGCCGAGTTCAACGGGATCCGTGATGGGTGCAGCCATCTGCGAATGCGCGGCTGTCGGCAATACTGTGCCGATGAGCAAGGCGGACATGGCAACGCGCAAGCGGACTGTCGAAGCCGCCGAAAGTGTGCTGATGTTCATACGTTTTCTCTGGGTGAACGGTCTTGCAGATTCATCATTGTCATTGTCGCCTTCGGACCAGCAGCAAGGCCCGAGGCAACACGATACGAGGTTTCTCAAAGCCATTAAAGCGACGGCCCGGAAACGCGGACGAAATTTTCCACGGTCTTGACGCCGTCGACTTGCCTTGCGGCATCGGCAGCCAACGAGACCTGCTCGTTATCGGTTACCGAACCGTTTAGCGTGACATGCCCGTCGCGAACCTTGACGAGAATGCGGGCTGGGTTCAGTCCGCGGGTCCTTTCGAGCGCGGTAGCCACGCGGTGGGCAAGTTTCCTGTCCGCAGTCTTCGACGTCTTCGTGGTGGCGACGGCAGAGGCGCTGGCGATCGACGTCCCTTCTGCCGGAGCGGGCGCGGGCTGCGCCATTGCATTGCCGGCGAATGCTAGAAGCGCCGCCGCAAACAGGGTATGCAGGCTTAGGTGCCGGTTAATCATGCCATTCCTTCGATCAATGTGAACAAGTAGGGAAACGAACGCTCATCACGCCGCCGCGAATGCCTAAAAGGGGGTCATCAGCCCGACTGAAACGCCGGTCAATCCATGCCCGCCAGGATTGAGGCCAAGGGCTGTGATGTTGGCAGGGTCATAGCGATAGGCGCCCGAGAAGCCATTGCGATCCACCGCCGCATACAGCTCGGTCTGCTTGGAAAGGAAATATTCAGCGATCGCAAAAGTCGTGATCTTGTGGCCGCTGGCAGACTGAACGTTGCCGAGATCGCTGGCGATGTCGTCGAAGAAAGCCGCCGTGACCTGGAATGACGGCGTGACCACCCACACCAGGCCCCCGCCTGGAATCTTGTCGCGACGCCGGGGCGCGCTCGAAGCCGTACCGGTGACAGTGAGGTCGGCATAGTTCAGGTAAAGGCGCGCCGGCCCGATCTGCAGCGTGCCGCCTGTCTGGAACGTTTGCGCCCACTGCGTCGCGGCGGCGTTGTAGGTCTTCTGATAGGACACGCCACCGAGCGCCGGCCCCCATTGGTACATGGCGGCACCGGATAAGTTCGTACCGGCGCGCGAATTGCCGGCCACGCCACCTGGCGAATAGCTGGCGCCGAAGCGGAATCCACCGACCTGCCCAAGGTACTTGATGGTGTTATTGAAGCGCGAATCGAGCGTGAAATAGTTCGCGCTGTACACCACGCCGGGTTCGATGGCGATGGACTGCCCTCGCCCGCCGGCAGGATCGATGAGAATGCCAAAGTCTTCGTTGGCGTTCAGTTGCCTGCCGAATGTCAGACGCCCGAAATCGCCGGTCAAACCAACAAATGCAGCCTGAGAAAACAGCGTACCGGAGGTCTTTACCGCGCCCGTGCCGCTACTGAATGCGCCCTCGAGCTTGAAGATCGCCTTGAGACCGTTGCCTAAGTCCTCTTTGCCGGTAAAGCCGAACTGATTGCCGGCGATGATATTGTTGTTGAAGCCAACCACGCTACCGCCCTTGGCACCGTTCGTCCATCGAACGCCGCCACCGATGTCGCCGTACAGCGTGACGCTCGATTGCGCATAGGCTGCACCGGAAAGCACACTCATCAGCGTCGCATACAAGATCTTCTTCATACGTCTCCTTGATTATTTTATCTATATTCATATGGATAACTAATGAAACGAAAAACCGTCACGTATCCCAGGGTACGCGACGAAAAACAGTCTTTCTGGTGCCGTCAGCCCCGTTCGACCAGGTTGAGTTCCGCCGGTACGTGTGTCGTGCCAAGGGCGAGGCGGCGTTGCGAGCGTTGCGGGTCGAGGCAGAAAGCGCAGAGCACGCCGCATCCCAGCAGCACCACGCCGCTCGCGACGCTTGCCTGTTCGAACCCGACAGCAGTCGACCGGCCGGCGCCTTCGATCAACAAACCGGTAACGATCGGTGCGGCGAGTCCGGCGAGTGACGAAAAACCGTTGCTCAGCGCGAGAATGCCGCCCCGCTGTGAATCAGGCGTCACTTCGCCGAGCATGGCCGGCCCAATCGAGTACGTCACGAGCGTCATGCCGCTGCCGAGCGTCAGCAAAACGAACCTGAGAATCGGCGGGAGACCCGGCCATGCCTGTGAGGCAAGCAACGCACCCGCCACGACGAGCGTCACGGTCAGGAAGCCGCCACGCCCAACCCGCGACGGCACGCCGCGCGCGAGCAGGCGCTGCGACAGCCAGGCCAGGCCCAGGCTAAGCGGCGCGGTGACCGCCACGAACAACGCGAACATTCGGCCCGCCACCTGAGGTGAGTAACCCATCCCAAGTTGCAGCCAGGTTGGCGTCCAGGTAAGCGTCATCGCGAGAATCCAGTTTGCAGCGAAATGCCCCGCGAAAATGCCCAGAACCGTTCGGTCCGTCAGCAGCAACCCATAAGGAACCCGCGCGGCATGACCCGATCGCACCGGACTCGACAGTTTCCCTTCGGCACCGAACACGAGCCACGCGACGCACCAGAGGCTGCCGAGTGCGGACAGCACGAGAAAATTGGCTCGCCAACCCCAATGGGCAGTAATAGCCGGAATCGTCAGGCCGGCCACCAGCAGGCCGAGCGCGCTACCCTGGTGAAGTACCGCGACAGGCAGATTGCGCTTTGCGTCGGGAAACCACTTGTAGAGCGCATGCACGGCAACC
This sequence comes from Burkholderia sp. OK233, assembly GCF_900230185.1. Classification (GTDB taxonomy): domain Bacteria; phylum Pseudomonadota; class Gammaproteobacteria; order Burkholderiales; family Burkholderiaceae; genus Paraburkholderia. The sequence continues at coordinate 2,675,811 of NZ_OCSR01000002.1, read as the reverse complement.
GGCGACGCAGGCCCTTCGCCCGCGCCGAGCAGGACACGGCACGCAATAACGCTCCAGATCGAGCCAGCGACGAGCATCGGCAATTGCAGCGCGGTCCATGCGCCGGCCATCAGCAGCAACAGCCATTTTGTCGACGCGCGATTCGCCGCGAGGCCGCCGAGCACCGCGGAGATCGAGAACAGCCAGTTGAGGCTGCCGCCGATCAGCCCGAACTGCGTGGGCGACAGATGAAGCTCGCGCATCATCGGTACGGATACCAGGCCAAGCACGACCTTGTCCAGAAAGTTCACGAGCATCATCAAAGCCAGCATGATCGCAATGGACCACGCCCGCCAGGGCCGATACCGGCTTTGTTCGGTTGCCATTCGGTTTGTCTCCATGATTGTCGGAACGTCTTTGCGTTCCTGGTATTGAGTGGTCTCAACCGTCGTGCTGTCCGAGCAGCGGGACAGTGTCGCCTGCGTCAGGCAGACCTGCGGAGAACTTCACGGGAAAGCGCACCGCCATCGCTCCGTCATGAGCGAACTCGCGGACCATACCGCGTGCATGCACATGCGGGTCGAGAAATAGCTCGTGTGCGTCAAGCAGCGGCGAAACCGGTAGATCGAAAGTCCCCAGCGTGTCGAGCCATTCGGCAAGCGTGCGCTCCGAAAACATGTGCGCGAGCAGCGCGTTGACCTCGCGCTTGAACTGCTGCCTGCCAAGGCGCGAGGCGAACCGATCGTCCATTAGCGCGGGGTAGTCGGCGCCGAGTGCCTCGCGCAGGGTCAGCCAGAATTTGTTTTCCAGAATGCCCAGCGCGAGATGCCGGCCGTCCCGGGTTTCGAAAATGTCGTTCTCTGGCATGACCGTCGGCGATGCCAGAGGCTCCTGCGCGTAGTCGCGCGACGTCCAGGCGGTGGGCGCCGTCCACGCCATTACGCAGTCGTGGATCGACACGTCGAGATGCTGACCGCGGCCGTTCTGACGTGCGCTGAGAACCGCCACGGCCAGCGCAAGCGCGGCATGACTCGACGCGGCATAGTCCGCGAGGCGAACCCGTGGACGCGCGACACGGTCGTTGACCTGAACCGGTATCGACCAGAAGCCGCCCAGCGCCAGATAGTTGAGATCGTGACCGGGCAGCGCCGAATACGGTCCGGTCTGCCCGAACCCCGATATCGAGCACATGACGATGTGCGGGTTCACCTCGGCGAGCGTGGCGTAGTCGAGTCCGAGCCGCTGCATGACGCCAGGCCGGAAGCCTTCGACGACCGCATCCGCGTCTCGGATCAGATCGAGAAACGCCGCCTTGCCGGCGGCACTCTTCAGGTCGAGCGCGACCGAGCGCTTGCCGCGGTTGAGCTGCGCGAAAACCGCGCTTCCAAGTTGCCGCGCCGGATCGCCCGTGCCCGGCGGTTCGACCTTGACGACGTCCGCACCCAATTGCATCAGCATTGAAGTGGCGTGCGGCCCGGGCAACAACTGACTCAGATCGACAATCTTGACGCCGTTCAGGCATGACCAGTCCGGTTTCATCTGCATCGTTTCCTTGCAATAGGTGCGGCGTGTTTCACGCGTACTGTGTTGGCCGGTCATGCCGCTGTGCCGGCAGGGTCGAGAATCACGCGGGCGATCGTATTGCGCTGAATCTCGCTCGTGCCGGTGAAGACTCGAAACATGCGCAGTTTGCGGAACGTCTGCTCGATCGGATGGTGGCGCGTGACCCCGACGTTGCCGTGAATCTGCACGGCCTTGTCCGCGATTTCGAAGCAGCGTTCCGACACGAACAGCTTGCAGGCTGCAGCCTTCATGCGCAAATCGGCGCCTGCATCGGCGAGCGCGGCCGTTTGCGCAGTCATGCTTTCGCATGCCCATAGCGCCGCGGCCATATCGGCGAGCATGTGCTGAATCGCCTGAAATCGTGCGATCGGGCCGCCGAACTGCCGGCGCGTGCGGGCGTAATCGAGCGACGCTTCATAGGCCGCGGTGGCGAGGCCGAGCATCGTCGGACAGTGCAACAGCCGGTTGACGTTGATGCGCGACATGCCGAGCTTGAACCCGTTGCCCTCGCCGCCGAATACGTTCGCACGCGGCACGCGGACATCGGCGAAGCGGATGTCCGCGTCGATGTGCTGTCCCGACATCGGCACGTATTGCTGTTCCACCGTCACGCCGGGCAGATCGAGATCAATGAGGACTGCCGTAATGGCAGGCGGCGTGGTCGTGGCGTCGGTCACGCACATGACGATTGCGAAGTCGGCGAACGGTGCGCCGCTGATGTAGTGCTTGACGCCATTGATCACCAGTTCGTCGCCGTCCACGACCGCCGTGGTGGCAATGCTCTGCGCGTCCGAACCGGAGTGTGGTTCGGTCAGCGCGAAGCAGGTCGACTTCTCGCCGCGAATCACCGGGTCGAAATAGCGCGCGAGCTGATCCGCGCTCGCGTACTTAAGCATGTTGCCGACACGCGGCGGACCACCGAGGTCACCGAGCACATGCGGCGCGAGCGCGGAACCCGATGCGGCAAGGTCCGCCTTGAGCGCGCACTGCTCGAGAATCGAGAGCCCCTTGCCGCCCAGCTGGACGGGCAGGCATGCCGCGTAGAAACCGAGTGCGGCGGAGCGGCGCCATACGCGGCGCAGCGTCTCGCGCGGCCAGACGTCTTCACTACCGAGGCCAAGCTCCTGCTCCATCGGCTGCAGTTCTTCCGCGACGAAGCGGCGAATGCCCTCGCGGGTTTCGACGAATGCCGGATTATTCAGGTAATCGAACATAAGCTTCCTCTTCAATTGACTCGACGCGAGACGCCCTGCCAGTACTGCTCGCGAACCAGCTTGCGGGCGATCTTTCCGCTCGCGTTCTTGGGCAGATCGGCAACGAAGTTCACGGTACGGGGGAGCTTGTAGTCAGCGAGCCGCGCGCGGCAATGGGCGATGATCTCGTCCGCAATCGTGTTGCGTCCGCTCTTCAGCACGACGACCGCCTTGACGCTTTCTCCCCACTTCTCATCGGGGACGCCAATCACGCACGCTTCCATGATGTCCGGATGCTGATAGAGCGATGCCTCGACCTCAGTCGGATAAACGTTGAAGCCGCCGGAAATGATCATGTCTTTCTGGCGGTCGACGAGGTAGATGTAGCCTTCTTCGTCGACGCGCGCGAGATCGCCGGTCCGCAACCAACCGTCGACGAGCACTTCGCGCGTAAGCTCCGGCGCGCCCCAGTAGCCTTGAAACACATCTGCGCCGCGAATGACGATTTCGCCCACCGCATCCCCGGTGACCTCGCGGCCGTGTTCGTCAACCACGAGCACTTCGGTCTCGCCTGTGGGCCGGCCGCACGACGCGAGCCGCTCAAGGCGATGGAGAATCGCGTCGGCATGATCGGCGATGGAAAGACGTGTGACGCCCGAGGTCGACTCGCTCGCGCCGTAACCTTGCGACAGCACCGGACCGATCCGCGCCCACGCTTCCTGGATACGCGCCGGCGCCATCGGCGCCGCACCGTAGCCGAGCATCTTCAGGCTCTTCAGATCGGCGGTGTCCAGTGCGGGATCGTTGAGAAGCATATTGATCATCGCGGGCACCATGAACACGTGCGTGATCCGCAGCCGCTCGATTTCCCGCAGAAAGTGCGCGGGCTCGAACGTGTCGAACAAGACGAGCGTGGCGCCCGAATACAGGTACGGCTGCATCAACATGCCAGACGCGTGGGTGACCGGACCGATCAGCGCGAGCCGATCGCCGGGTTTCGCAGGACAATCCATGCCCTGCAGAATCTTGCGCAGTGACGCGAGGCGGTTGCCATAGGTCTGCATGGCTGCCTTGATCTTGCCGGTCGAGCCGGAGGAAAAGTGCAGCACGGCAAGATCATCAGACGACAACGCGACCTCGGGTAAATGCGGGCTGGCACGCGAGATCAGTGTTTCGTAACCGGTGTATCCGTTCGCAGCAACGCCGAGCGAAATGAACGACTCGACCGAACCGAAACCTGGCGACGCACGATCGTAAGCCGTGAATCCCTCGCCTGCGATCATGACGCGCGGCGCGCAATTCTCGACGACATCAGCCGCTTCATGCGCCGTAAAGCGCGGATTCAGCGCGGCCTTGACGAGCCCCGCCTTGTATAGCGCGCATTCGATTTCCACCAGCTCCATGCAGTTGCGTGCCTGAACCGCAACCCGGTCGCCTTTCGCGAGCCCCAAGCCGAGCAGTGCATTCGCCAGCAAGGTCGAGCGCTCGTCGAGCTGACGGTACGTCAACTCGCGGCTGTGATGAATAACCGCTACGTTGTCGCCCCAATAACGCGCGGCGCGGCGCAGAAAGTAAGCAAAGCCCAATCGGTGTCTCCTTTATCAATGCTGGCGCTAGTCTGTAAGATGCATGTCATCACCACAATGCGGCGTTGGCTATAAAGCCATAGCCAACAGGAATGACCATGGAGACGCGGGATCTGGATTACCTGCTTGCGGTAGAAGAGCACGGCGGCATCGGCAAGGCCGCGGAGGCGCTGGGCATGAGCCAGCCGGCGCTCACGAAAGCCATTCAGCGTGTCGAGGCGCAGACCGGCCTCGCGTTGTTCCAGCGCACGGCGAATGGTGTCGCGCCTACTCAGGCGGGTTCGCTATTCCTCGCGCGTGCGCGCCGGATTGCACTGGAATACGAGGACGCGCTGAAGGAAATGCACGCGATCCGCAGCGGCGAACAGGGTGTGCTGAGTCTTGGCTATTCTCCGACGGTGCCGGCGGCGCTCGTTCTGGGCGCATGTCGCCAGTTGCTGAAGGAACGACCGGCTGCACGCCTGCGACTGAGGCGCCGGCTTGCGCGCGACCTTGTCGATTTACTCGTTGCGGGTGAACTCGACCTGATCGTGGCTCCCGAACCAAACCGGGATGCGGACGAACTATCGTTCGTCGAACTCTTTCGCGACAGCCTTTCTGTGCTCGCCGACGACTCGCATCCGCTGCACCGCAAGCGTAATCTGCGGCTGGCCGATCTGGCGAATCAGGAATGGTTACTACCGGGGCCGACCATCGTGGTTCGGCAGCAAGTGGACGCAGCCTTCATCAGGCAAGGTCTCGCAGTGCCAAAGCTGCGTGTAGAAACCGACTTCGGCAGCACGTCGTTGCTGCACCTGCTGCGCGGCACGACGATGCTCTGCGTTGCGGGCACTGAATCGTTCGATGCGCTCGAAGGATTGCGCGCGCTCAACCTCGACACGAATGAACTCGACTTGCGCCGACACATCGGCGTGGTCTCCCGGAAGGGGGCTTACCTTTCTCCGCTCGCACAGCGTGCGATGGCGCTTCTGAAGGAATGGACGAACTGAAGGACGCCTGAGGCATCGGCCTCAATGCCCGTTGCAGAAAACGGCTGTGAGAAAAAGTGGAACGACATCGCGAATGACCGCATCGCTGCCGGCCCGTCGTACGCTTGCCTCCACCGACGCGGCAGAGCCGGTCACCACCACGCCGTATGTTGGGGGCGTAACGGGTTGGCCGCTGCCTTGTTTGAAGATGGGATCGTTTTGCTCATACCCGAAAACGGCATAGACATGAAAGCCGAATGCCGTCAGGTTGCTGCCGCTCGTGGGACGAAATGCGTTGACCGAGTTCGCTTCAATGCGCATTGGCTTTGCATCGATCGACTGCTCGTCCAGAAGCGGAGCAATGAAATCATGCGGGCTCGACTGGCAGTCCAGTTTTGCATCGAGCGCATAGGCATTGCACACGGCTGCAGAGAATCCCACGCCCAGCGACGGAATGGCGATCAGCATGCGGAGAACGGACAGTTTCATCGTAGTAGCGCGATCGTTCTGCTGGATTGCCCGCAAAGCCCGAGGACATGAGGCAGCAGATCGTTGAGATCCCAGAATCGTACGGCTGACCCGGCAAGTCTGTACGGTGACGCTCAGATCAGTCAATGCAGAAACGCACTGCACACGGTGTCCCGTATGCCCCGGCGCCACGTGACGTTCACTGGAGCAGATAATAAATCACAACGAAAATCCGCATACGCCTGCACAACAACTGTGCAAGTCGAAACTCGCGCGGGTAAAGGCTGTCGCTCCGATTAAATCCGCTGCGAAGCGCCTCCCGTATCGCAACGTCCAGCACTGCCCAGACCGGCGGCGCCCCGCTCCCTGCTATGCTTCACACGAAGTCAGCCCGCCACGCCGGGCCAGGACCCGACGCGCGGGGCTATCGATTTCCAGCGCGCTAAACGCCATACACCCATGACCAGCGCCTCTCACTACGACCTGCAATCGCTGCGCCTTTTCATCGTCGTGGCAGAACTCGGCAGCCTGACAAAAGCGGCTGAGCGCACCTGCATGACGTTGTCAGCAGTCAGCAAGCGCATGGCCGACCTGGAGCGCAGCATCGATTGCACGCTCATGCTGCGGCAGCCGCGCGGCATCGAGCTGACTGCCGCCGGCAAAGGTCTACTCGCGCATGCCCGGCAAGTCGCCGACCGCGTGAACCGCATGGCCAACGAAATGAGCGACTACGCCGCCGGCGTGCGCGGTCATGTGCGAGTCTGGGCCAACACGTCATCGATCATCCAGTTTCTGCCGCACGACGTGCAGGCTTTTCTCTCCGACAACCCCAGCGTCAAGATATCGCTCGAGGAGCGGTTGAGCGACGAAATCGTCGCGGCGATCCGCAGCGGCACCGCCGACATCGGCATCTTTGCGGACAACGTGCTGGCGCCAGGTATCGAGAAGGCCGCCTATCGTCAGGACAAGCTCGTGCTGCTGGTGCCGAAAGACCATCCCCTCGCATCCCTCGAAGAAGTCGCCTTCGCCGATACGCTCGACTTCGAGTACGTCGGTCTGAACGAAGGCAGTTCACTGCTCGCTCGGCTGCTCGATGCCGCATTCAGCGCGGACCGGGCCCTCAAGCTACGCATCCAGGTGCACAGCTTCGACGGCATCTGCCGGATGATCGAGCACGGGCTCGGCATTGGCATACTGCCCGAGGGCGCCGTACGCACCGAAATTCTCGCGACAGGCCTGCGCGCCGTGAAACTCACCGACGCGTGGGCGCATCGCACCTTGTGGATCGGCACGCTGTCGCGCGAAACACTGTCGCCCGAAGCGCTGCGCCTCCTCGACTTCATGTCCGGCCGAACAGACAGCACCGACGGTTAAGCGCGCCGACCCTTTCCAGAACGGAAAGGGTCGTTGAGAATCCATTGATTTTCAGCACGCGCGGGTTGTCGCAAAGTGAGCGTCAAGAGAACGACGTTTGCAAGGAGACAACCATGACGAAGCCGCTGGAAGGCGTTCGCGTGCTTGAAATGGGCCAGCTCATCGCCGGTCCTTTCGCTGGAAAAATGCTCGCCGAGTTCGGCGCGCATGTCATCAAGATCGAACCACCCGGCACGGGCGACCCGCTGCGCAAATGGCGCCTGCTGCATGAAGGCACATCTGTCTGGTGGGCGGCGCAATCGCGCAACAAGGAATCCGTCACGCTCGATCTTCGCTCGGCCGAAGGCCAGGACGTGGTTCGCCAGCTGGTCGCGCAAAGCGACGTGCTGATCGAAAACTTTCGTCCCGGCACGCTCGAAAAATGGGGGCTCGGCTGGGATGAACTGCATGCCTTAAATCCTGGTCTCGTGATGCTGCGCGTGTCCGGCTATGGGCAGACCGGTCCCTACCGCGACCGTCCGGGTTTCGGCGTCATCGGCGAAGCGATGGGCGGCTTGCGGCATCTGAGCGGCGAAACCGACCGCACGCCTGTGCGTGTGGGCATATCCATCGGCGATTCCCTCTCGGCTTTGCACGGCGTGATCGGCATCCTGCTCGCGCTGCGCCATCGCGATCAGAACGGCGGTGCGGGACAGATGATCGACGTCGCGCTCTACGAGTCGGTCTTCAACATGATGGAAAGCCTGCTGCCCGAGTACTCGGCGTTCGGCGCCGTGCGTCAACCTGCGGGCAGCAGCTTGCCCGGGATCGCGCCGTCGAATGCGTATCGCTGCAGCGACGGCAAATATGCGCTGATCGCAGGCAATGGCGACAGCATCTTCCGGCGTCTGATGGAACTGATCGGCCGTCAGGATCTGGCCGACGATCCCGCACTCGCTCAAAACGATGGCCGCGTAAAGAACGTCGAACGGCTGGACGCCGCGATCGCCGACTGGACCCTCCACCGCACGCTCAACGATGTGCTTGCTGCGCTCAATGAAGCCCGCATTCCCGCCGGAAAAATCTACGACGTCGCCGACATTGCGAGCGACCCGCATTACCACGCCCGCGACATGATCCTCGACGGCCAGCTCCCCGACGGCACGCCAGTGCAACTGCCCGGCATCGTCCCGAAGCTGAGCGCGACGCCGGGCACGGTGAACACCCACGCGCCCACGCTCGGCCAGCACACCGACGAGGTGCTGGAAAACCTCGGCATCGACACGACGACCCGCGACGCCTGGCGTGCACGCGGCATCATCTGAACAGGAGCACGGCATGAGCAGCAAGCGTCTGTATATCCAGGAAGTCGCCACCCGCGACGGCTTCCAGAACGAGGCCCGGTTCGTCGACACCGACGCCAAGATCGAGTTGATCGATCGTCTGAGCGCGTGTGGTTACGCCAAAATCGAAGTGACCTCGTTCACCTCGCCGAAAGCGATTCCCGCCTTGCGTGACGCCGAAGCGGTAATGCAACGGATCGCACGACGTGAAGGCGTCGTCTACACCGTGCTCGTTCCGAACCAGCGCGGCGCAGAGCGCGCGCTGTCGTGCGGCGTCGATGAAGTCAATCTCGTGATGTCGGTCAGCGAGAGTCACAACCGCGCGAACTTGCGCATGAGCCGCGAGCAGTCGTTAGCCCAGTTACGCGACGTGATCGGCGTGGTCAGGCAAACGAAGGTGGCGATCAACGTGTCGCTGTCCACGGCGATGGGATGCCCCATGGAAGGCGATATCGACCAGTCTGAAGTGCTGGACTGGATGCAGCGCTTCGCCGATCTCGGTGTGCATGGCGTGACGTTGTGCGACACCACCGGCATGGCTTACCCGTCGCAGGTTGGCGCGTTGTGCGCCGCTGCGCGCGCGCGCTTCGCCGCGCTCGAACTCACGCTGCATTTTCATAACACGCGTGGCATGGCGCTCGCCAACACACTCGCCGCGCTGGACGCCAGCATCGACCGCTTCGATGCGTCGCTCGGCGGACTCGGCGGGTGCCCCTACGCGCCAGGTGCAACGGGCAACGTCTGCACTGAGGAACTGGTGCACATGCTCGAGCTCGACGGCTACGACACCGGCGTGGATCTTACTGCCGTGCTGTCCGCCTCCGCCCTGCTTCCGGGACTGATCGGCCACGACTTACCGAGCCAGTTGCTCAAGGCCGGACGGCGCCAGGACCTGCACTCGATGCCTTGCAGCGCGGCTGACGGTCTGCCGGAACAACACGCATTTTCATAAGGAGCATGACGTGGCGCTCATCGACCACCTTGATCACCTCGTACTCACCTGCGTCGATTTCGCTGCAACGAAGCGGTTCTACACCGAGGTCATGCAGATGCAACTCGAGACGTTTGGCGAAGGACGTATTGCATTTCGCTTCGGCAATCAGAAGATCAACGTCCACGTGAGTGGCGCCGAATTCGAACCGAAGGCCCATGTTCCCGTACCGGGCGCGCTCGACCTGTGCTTCATCGCCACCGTGCCGCTCGACGAAGTGATTGCGCATCTGGCCCGTTGCGAATGGCCGATTGTCGAAGGTCCGGTGGCGCGCACCGGCGCTACGCAGAAGATTCGTTCGGTGTATGTGCGGGATCCCGATCTGAATCTGATCGAGATATCCGAACTGATGGGGTGATGGAATGACACCCTGCTATCCACGATCCGGCGAGTTTCGCGTGTCGCTCAGTGAGCTGAACAGCGTGGCTTTGTGGCCCACGCTGCCCAAGGCGGGGGTTCAATGAACATCGTCCTGCTCGACAGCGGCACGTTGCCCACGCCGCTCACCACGCCGGCCTGGGCGATCGCATGGTCCGTTCGTCCGGCCACGCGCGCCACCGACGTGGTCCATGCGCTCGAAGATGCCGCCATTGCAATCACGAACAAAGTGCCCATCCGCGCAGCCGATCTGGAACGTCTGCCGAAACTGCGCTTTATCTGTGTCGCCGCGACGGGCTTCGATTGCATCGATATCGATGCCTGCCGCGAGTCCGGCGTGATCGTGTCGAATGTGCCGGGCTATTCGGCACAGAGCGTCTCCGAGTGGGCGCTCGCGTCGATCTTCGCGTTGCGGCGCAACCTGTTCGCTTATCGTGAAGCCGCTCGCATCGCCTGGCCGGGGTCGCCGCATTTCTGTGTGCACGATGCGCCGATTCTCGACATCGCCGGTTCGACGCTCGGTATTGTCGGGCGCGGTGCGATCGGAAGTTCACTCGCACGGCTGGCTCGCGCGGTCGGCATGAACGTGATGTTCGCGGAGCATCGCGCGCGGCCGACGGTTCGCGAAGGCTTCACACCATTCGACGACGTGGTCCGGTCCGCCGACGTTCTCTCGCTCCACTGCCCGCTCACGGAGACAACTCGCAACCTCATCGACGCACCCACACTTCACGCCATGAAACCCGGCGCGCTGCTCGTGAACAGCGCCCGCGGAGGTCTTGTCGATTCGGCTGCGCTCATCGAGGCGCTCATGAGCGGCCACCTCGGCGGCGCCGCGCTCGACGTACTCCCGCAGGAACCGCCCGATTCGCATGAGCCCCTGCTCGCCTGTGCGCATCCCAACCTTATCGTCACCCCGCACATCAGCTGGGCGGCAACGCATGCCGCGAACCGGCTCAATGCCGGCATCGAATCCAATCTCGCTGCGTTCCATGCGGGCGCGCCGATTAACGTGGTGAACGGCGCATAAGCCGACCCGAAAGCAAAGAAACGGAGACAAACATGAACACCAGGAATCTGGACGTGGGCGGCAGTGTGACCGCCCATTCGCGCATCGCTTCACCCGAACCGGGCGCAGCCGACGATACACACGCCCTTCATGCTAAAGCCACCACGTTGGGCGGCTGGATGGATAACATGCCTGCGGGTTCGCTGCATCGATTTGTGGTGTGGGTGATCGGCATAGGCTTGTTCTTCGACATGTTCGAGATTTTCCTTGTCAGCTCAATCGGCGCGGCGTTGCAGGGGGAATACGGTATCGATAGACACAGCACGGACTTCAAGCTGCTGCTGGCTTCGGCGTTTATCGGCATGTTCTTTGGTGCATTTTTTCTGGGCAGCATGGCCGACCGAATCGGCCGGCGCAAGGCCTTCCTGTTCAACCTGATCTGGTACAGCGCCTTTTCGCTGATCGGGGCATTCTCGGTCAACGCCGAGATGCTGGTGATCTGCCGCTTCCTCACCGGCATTGGCGTAGGTGCAATTTATCCCGTTGCCGACAGCTTTCTATCCGAGATTCTGCCCAAGGAACGTCGCGGGCGAATGGCCGCATGGGCGTACACGACATCGTATATCGCCGTGCCACTGGTTGGATTCCTGGCGCTTTGGCTCAATCCTCTGCACTTTGGCGCCGTGGCTGGCTGGCGCGTTATTCTGGTTATCGGCAGCCTGGGCGCAGTGCTGGTTCTGCTTGTGCAACATAAGTTGCCCGAAAGCCCGCGCTGGCTACTGGCGCAGGGCCGCGTCGAGGAGGCCCATGCCATGCTTCGGCGCTTTGCCGCCAGCGCCGGAGTGACGGTGTCGGTCATCTCACCTGAAACGACCGTCAAGCGGAATCCAATGACGCTGGGCGAGCGCATTGCATTGCTGCGCCGTGCTCCCTATAGCAAGCGCTACCTGATGTTGACCATCTTCCATCTGCTTCAGGGATTTGGCTATTATGGTTTCGGCACGCTCGCCAGCACCGTGGTGAAAAGCCGTGGCTTTGACGTGACGGACGGCACGCTTTTTATCGCTCTGTCATTTCTCGGCTACCCGGTCGGATCGTTGCTTTCTATTCCGCTGCTCAACTGGATAGAACGCCGCACACTGGTTATCGGCGCCATATTGTCCATTGCAGTTTTTGGCCTGGGTTTTGCCTATTCCAACAGCTCGGGGCTGATCGTTCTCTTTGGCGTGTTGACAACATGTGCATCGAACGTCTTCAGCAATGCGTACCATGTCTATCAGTCTGAGATCTTTCCAGCCAGCGTGCGTTCAACCGCCATCGGCAGTACTTACTCGTTGTCCCGCATTGTTAGCGGCATGCTGCCTTTCGTCTTGCTCCCCGTATTGAACCAGCAAGGAGCGGGCGCTATGTTCGGCATCATCGCCTCTGCGCTGATAGTCGTGGCGATCACGGTGCGAGTCTTTGGACCTCGTACTACACGACGCAGTCAGGACGAAATCAATCCGGGTTAAGGCACTCGTCGTGTTTCGCACGTGCTCGGCGCGTACGGCTCCATTCCGGAACGCGGCGCGCTGATCAACATCACCGGCAACGGTATTGCATCGATGCGCGTCGCCCCCAGCTGGCCTTCTGAACTCTGGGCCGCAAGGAGCGCGCGCATCGACAACACACCGACGTCAGGAAAGGTGATGCACTTCCTGCAGGCCATAAACTGGCGTCGCAATGCCCTCCATGCGCGCCTTCAATTGCAGAGATAAATACTGGGAGTAGTGGCGCGACTGATGCAGGTTGCCGCCATGAAACCACAAGGCAGGCTGCTGCGTGGGCTTCCACATGTTCCGTTGCTCGCCTTCCCACGGCCCCGGATCTTTCGTCGTATTCGAACCCAGCCCCCACACCTTGCCCACTTTATCCGCCACTTCACGCGAGATGAGGTCGGCGGCCCAGCCGTTCATCGATCCGTAGCCGGTTGCATAGACGACGAGATCCGCCTCGAGCTCGGTGCCGTCGCTCAGCAGGACAGCATGCTCTTTCAGTTCGGCCACATCTACACCGCTCCGCAGCTTGATCTTGCCATCCGCTACAAGGTCGGCGGCGCCAACATCGATGTAGTAACCCGACCCGCGCCTGAGATATTTCATGAAGAGCCCCGAGTCGTCATCCCCGAAGTCGAGCATGAAGCCGCGCTTTTCCAGACGGTCGTAGAACGCCGCGTCGCGCTCTCTGATCGCATCGCATACGGGCTTTTGAAACGTGTGCAGGATCTTGTACGGGATCGAGGCAAACGTCAGGTCGGCTTTCGATGTCGTCATGCCAGACGCCACCGCTCGCTCGGAATAGAGATCACCAAGGGCAAGTTCCATCAGCGAATCTGACTTCACGATATGCGTGGACGAACGCTGAACCATCGTGACGTCGACGCCCGCTTCCCACAACGCCGCGCAAATATCATGCGACGAATTGTTCGCGCCGATCACCACCACTTTCTTGCCCTTGTACCCATCGGGTCCAGGATGTTTCGACGAATGATGCTGCTCGCCCTTGAACACATCCATGCCTTTGAATGAGGGAATATTCGGCTTACCCGACATGCCCGTGGCAAGCACAAGCTGCTTGGGCCGCAGCGTCAGCGTCTCGCCGTCGTGCTCGACCTCGACCACCCATTCCGCCTTCACTTCGTCATAGTGCGCGGACTTGCAAACAGTCGATCCCCAATAGTTTAACTCCATGACCTTGGTGTACATCTCCAGCCAGTCGCCGATCTTGTCCTTGGGCGTGAAAACCGGCCAGTTATCCGGGAACGGCAAATAAGGCATATGGTCGTACCAGACAGGATCATGCAGACACAGTGATTTGTAGCGGTTGCGCCACTGGTCGCCAGGACGTGGATTCTTATCGACGATGATCGTCGGCACACCCAGTTGCCGCAGACGCGCGCCCAGTCCAATCCCACCCTGCCCGCCGCCCACGATCAAACAGTAAGGTTGTTCCGCGCGACCCAGCGCCTGCGCTTCGGCTTCGCGACGTTCCTTCCAGCTGGTTCGGTCCATACGTGCGCCATGTTCCGCACCCATCGGACGGCGGTTGCCTTTGGGTTCCTCATAGCCTTTCAGTTCGCCCATGGTCGTCAGCAAAGTCCAGATCAGGCCATCCTTCACGCGGATAAAGCCGCTGCCGCGGGCGACTTCCGTTTCGAAGGTGATCCACGCCTGGGCCACACCGCCGGCTTCAGTCGGTACTTCATTGTCGGCGACCCGCAGCCTGGTCGGCTTGATGGCGTCGAGTTGTGCGTCGAGCATGGCGCCGATCTGGTCCCGGCCCTCCATGGTTTTGATATTCCAGGTGAACGCAACCAGATCGCGCCAATAGCACTCGGGTTGAAACAGCGCGACAGCCGCAGCGGTATCACCGCGTTTAAGCGCCGACTCCATGGATTCCAGAACATTTTCAATAATCTGGCTTGCATTGTTTTCAGGCATGGTTGCTCCTCCATTCGATACGGATTAGTGAAACGTCGAAGTAACGCGCGGGTTCTTTGCCCGCTGGATAACCGTGGACCGCTATCGCCGGTGAGGCGGGACAATGCCGAACTTCGCGATCCGTCTGTAAAGCGTCGCGCGCGAGATGCCCAAGGTTTTGGCTGTTTCGTCCGGATGCCATTTCGCATCCGTCAGGGCGGTGACGATGCGCTCACGCTCAAGGGCGTCGATATCGGTGAGTGTGGGTTGCGCCTGAGGCGCGGGATTCCGGGGCTTCGATGCAGGTTGCCTTTGCGCACGAATGACGGGCGGACGAACGCGGGCATAGAGCGGCGAGCCGTTGCCCGCGAATTTGATCGAAACCATGTCGCGGCCCGGCCTGACATCCAGAAGACGCTCGGCGCGGACATCGAAAAGCTCGGCGACAGGTCGCGGCAACCGATCGAGGCCAGGCACGCACTCTTTTGCCCGGCGATTTGCCGCGACCGCATTTCCGCGTGCATCGAAGGCAATCAGAATTTCCGGCTGGGCTTCTACGTAGTGGCGGTTCCGGTGCGCCAGCAAAACCCAGTAATGCGTGGTCGCGTTGAGAAAGAAGCTGTCCTCGATCAACACAGCGCTATGACGCACGATGTGGTTGATCAGCCGCTGGCTTTCGCGTTCGTCAGGCGAGCGAATCGCCGATGCATCCAGCACGCCGATCAGTTCGCCTTCCAGCCCGAAGATGGGCGAAGCGCTGCAAGTCAAAGTGGTAAAGGCGGCACGGAAATGATCGGTCTTATGAACCGTGATCGGTTGGGCATCGAGCAGCACGGTCGCGACGCCGCAGGTTCCCTCTTCCTGCTCGGACCAGCAGGAGCCCAAATACAATCCCGCTCGTTTGAAGTCATGGCGGCGATCCCGGTCAACGCGATAATCGATCGTCGCGCCCTGCGCATCGGTGAGCATCACGCAGTAGTCCGCTTCGCGAACCGTCTCATGCAGACGTGAAAGGCATTCTCCCGACGCCCGCAAAACCGATTCTTCCCGATGTTGCACGTCGCGCAATTCCGGCGTGGTCAGAATCCGCGGCCCTTTCGTCAAGCCAGGATCGAGATGATATTGCTCGAGCGAACGCCAATACGATGAAGTCAGCCGTGTAGCATCGCCGCCGCGATCAGGCATTCGACCTTCGATCAATCTGCGGATCCGGTCGATGTGTCTCACTTGCGGAACATAGGGCATGAATGTCTCCGGTCGGCTCGGCGCGCATCGTCATTCAGTGGCACGCTTAGGATGACTTTTAACATGCGGGTTCCGGAACAGCACATTGCAGTGCACCATCATTCCGGATGAGACTTTTGTCTCAGTCTTTCTGTTGTTGTGGGGCCTGAGCGCAACTTGATCTCCTGCGCGAGGAAAACGGTGATGCGTTACGCCCACTGCTAGAATACTTGCCTTTTTCCTTGGAGACGCACATGTCCTGGTTCATCTATGAAGTGCCCGAATACAACGAAGACGGGGCGCGCATCGAACCGTTCAGCGATCTGCGTAGCCGCGTCATGAAAGTCAGTGGGCAGGCAATGGTCGACGAACTGGAAAGCGTCCGCGAGAACGCCGCGACGACGGCGAACACGCCGGCCCACCCGCTGCGCACAGCGGAAAATCCCCACGTATTCCCGATCCCGTATGCCGACTCCATGATCCTGGTCGGGTTCATCTTCGAATTGAAACGGGAGGCCCGGCATCTGGTGGTGTCACCCGTGGAAATGCCCTGGCTGAAAGACGCGTAAAAACGGGCTATCGGGGTGAGAAGCGGGACGCTAAACGGGCGCGATCAGGTGCGTTTAGCCAGATAGGCGTCGACCAACTCAAGAAGTCGTTCTCGCCCGAAGCTCCCGTCGTGCCCGGCGTGAACCACTTGCACGGGCAATTCGCGCAGCCGCCTCATGGTGCGCACATAGGTCGGAATATCCGCACCGCCTATCTCATCCAGCAGCGGGCCGTCGTAGATCGCATCGCCCGAGAACAACGTGCCCGATGCCGCTTCCCATAGGCCAATGCTGCCCGGTGAGTGGCCGGGCAGATGCAGGACCTCAAAATGCCGGTTGCCGAGATCGACGATGTTCCCTTCCTTGACGATCTCCGTGACCGTTGCGGCCCGCACGTGATAGTCGGACATCGAGTAGTCGGCGCTGGGTAGCGCCGTGATCAGATCGCCCTCGAACGGATAGCCTGCTTCACGATACCGGCGAATGGCCGCGTCGCCCAATACCGATGCCAGAAGGGTGCCGCGCTCGCGCGGCGCGCGCAGGTTCTCGGCCTCCAGTTCGTGAACCAGCGTGTGTTCGAACTCATGATGTCCACCGATATGGTCCGAGTGCGTATGCGTCGCAACGGCGGTGATGCTCTTCTGCAGCAGGTGCTTCGCGGCATCCTGCAGACTGGCGATGCCCATCCCTGTGTCGATCATCAGATCCCGGTCACGGCCACGCACATGCCAGATATTGCAACGCATCAGCGGGACGACATGAGGTTCCCAAAGCAGCGTGATGTCGTCGCTGATGCGTTTGAGTTCGAACCATCGGTCGGCAATCGGTAATTGGGTCATGCGGGGTCGCTCCACGAGTGAGAGTCGTTACTCTGACACACTCTGCGTCAATGGGCGGCGGCGTTGGCGTCCATCCACATCACTTCCCACATATGGCCGTCCGGGTCCTCGAAACTGCGGCCGTACATGAAGCCGAAATCTTGCGTCGGGGTCGGATCGATCACTGTGCCCATGGCCTTCGCCTTGCCGACCACGTCATCGACATCCGCGCGGCTATCGACCGTAATGCAGATCAACACCTCACTCGTCGTGCGTGCGTCGGGAATCGCCTTGCTCGTGAACTGCCGGTACTTATCGTGGGTCAGCAGCATCGCGTGGATGGTGTCGCTCAACACCATGCAGGCAGCCGTGTCATCGGTGAATTGCGGGTTGTTGGTGAAGCCGACCGCCTCATAGAAGCGCTTCGACGCGGCCAGATCATGCACCGGGAGGTTCACGAAAATCATCTTGCTCATCACTGTCTCCTTCAAGGAAGGTGCGAGTCGCGAGATTGGCTCGCCACCGTGCTAGTATGCGAAATGTATCTTAGTCAAATATATCTTAATGTCAAGATACATTTCGTCGAGAGGAATTGACGATGGACCGCGCTGAGATTGCCGTCGAACAATGGGCCCGCGAACGCCCCGATCTTCCGGCATTGCCAATGGCCGTGTTCGGCCGGCTGTCCGACGCCGCCGAACGCGTGATGACCGATCATATGAACCCGCTGTTCGCCGAAGCGGGGCTGCAGTCGGGCGAGTTCGACGTGCTCGCGACGCTCAGGCGCTCGGGCGAACCCTACATGCTCTCGCCAACCCAGCTTTACGAAGCCGCGATGATCTCGTCGGGTGGCATGACCAATCGCCTTGACCGCCTCGAACGTGCCGGCCTGGTCGAGCGTCTTCCCGATCCGAACGACCGTCGCGGCAAGCTGATCGCGCTCACCGAGGCAGGCAAACAGGTGATCGACGAGACGATCGGCCGCCATGTCGCGAACGAGGAGCGACTGCTTTCCGTACTGACCCAGGCCGAGCAGGAAAAGCTCAACGCGTTGCTCAAAAAGCTGATCGCTGGACTCTAGCAGGCCGTTGAAATATCCGTCGTTGATGCGCCCAGATGCATTACGACGGATGCTGGGTTCGCACTTTTGAAACGCGGAACACGTTGCGGGCATTCGACGTTGCTCGCGGGTTCGCCATATCGATGTTATCCATTGCTTCCTGCCCCTTAACCGGCAAGTGTGCGCATACGCGTCAGGTTGTAGCCGACCTGCGTCAGCACGAAGAGCTGGTCTACGCGTTCAAGTCCTCGATACATCGCTTGTCGAATTCGTCCGACTGTCTTGCCCCATCCGAACACCTGCTCAATGCGTTTACGTTTTTGCTGGCTGACCGCGTAACCCGGCCAGCGCGTAGTTCGCTCGTCAATTGCTGAGCCTCCTGGACGACCATCGTTTTGCGCCACATGCGGCGTGACACGATTCGCGCGACAACTGCCGACGAAGCCGGCGGTGTCGTAGTTCTTGTCCGCACCGACCGTGATGGCACGCGACGCAACACTCGCGGCATCAGCAAGCATCTGCCCGGCCGCGTCGCGCTCGGCGGTGCCCGTCGCCAGCGTCACCTGTGCGTTGACCACCAGGCCGTGCCGGTTGTCGGTCAGCACGTGGCCCATATAACAGAGCATCGCTCCGGTTCCTTTGCTCTTACGAAACAGGCGCGCCTGCTCGTCCGTCGTGGATTGGTGCGTCTCGTTACTGCGCTTCTGTCCATGCCAGTTGTCATTCGGCGCGGGCGGTTCGTCAGGAGGCCTGTCTTCTTTGTCCGGACTTGCCTTGGGCACAAAGCTCTTGTGCCCGGCCCATGCCTGAATCAACGTGCCGTCGACGCTAAAGTGCTCCCCAGAAAGATATCCGCGCTCGCGCGCGGTCTCGACTGTCTCGTTGAAGAGCAACACCAGCACATCGTGTTCGAGCAACCGGTCGCGGTTCTTGCTGAACGTCGAGTGGTCCCACACGGTCCCGTCCATCGGCAGGCCGACGAACCAGCGGAACAACATATTGTAGGAAATCTGTTCCACCAGCATGCGCTCGCTACGAATTGAGTACAGCACCTGCAGCAAAAGAGCTCGCACCAGCTTCTCCGGCGCAATGCTCGGCCGACCTCCTTTCACGTCAGCCTCGTACATCCGCGCGAACACATCGTCCATGCGTTTAAGCGCGTCATTGAGCCAGGTGCGAATCGGACGCAACGGATGGTCCTTCGGCACAAAATCGTCCAGCTTCAACACCGTGAACATTGATTCGGTAAAACCATCTGGCCCACGCATCCGTTCCATCTCGCTCTCATTGATGACATACGTTCAACGTTTACGCCTGCGTTCCGGATGACCGCTACATGAGGTATTTCACCGGCCTGCTAGGGTCGCCGTGTCAGATCGGCAACAGGTGAATTCGTGACCACAATGAAATTCGATACCGTCGTGCTTGGCGCAGGCATTGTCGGCGTCTGCGTTGCCGTGCATCTCCAGAAACGCGGCCGCAGCGTCGCCCTGGTCGACCGCAAGCAGCCCGGCCGCGAAACGTCGTTCGGTAACGCCGGGTTGATCCAGCGCGAAGGCGTGTATCCCTATGCCTTTCCACGCGACCTCGGCACCTTGCTTCGGTATGCGCGCAACCAGTCGCCGGACGTTCGCTACCATGCCGATGCCATACTGAAGACGGCACCGTTTCTTTGGCAATACTGGCGCAATTCTCATCCGGCCAAACATGCGGCCATCGCGAAGTCGTACGCGACGCTGATCGAGCATTGCGTGGACGAGCACCGCGCGCTGGCGGCCGATGCTGGTGCGAGCGCGTTATTACGCCCCACCGGCTGGATCAAGGTGTTTCGCACCGAAAAAGCATGGGCCGCGGAAACGCGGGTCGCTGAACGGTGGCATCGGGAATATGGCGTCGAGTTCGAATCGCTGGATGCGGGCCGCCTGCAACAGAAGGAGCCCGATCTCGACAAGGCACTGCCGGGCGGCTTGCGCTACTCGGCATCCAATTCCGTTAGCGATCCCAACGCGCTCGTCACCGCATACGCGGAGTATTTCGAAGCGCTGGGGGGACGGTTTTTCATCGGCGATGCGGACTCGTTTCGTGAGGGTTGGGCGGTCGATACCGATGCCGGAACGATCACCGCTTCGTCAGCGGTAGTCGCATTGGGGCCGTGGTCGGATCGCGTAAGTTCGCGGCTCGGCTATCGCTTGCCGCTCGCCGTCAAACGCGGGTATCACATGCACTACGCGCCCGGGGCGGGGGCTCGCCTGAATCATCCGGTTCTGGACGTCGAGAAGGGCTACCTGCTGGCCCCCATGGCAAAAGGCATCCGCTTGACCACGGGAGCGGAAATCGCGCACTGCGATGCGCCCAAGACGCCCACGCAGCTCGCCGCGGTCGAGCCGATTGCACGTACGCTGTTTCCATTGGGCAAGCGTCTCGACGATGAACCCTGGATGGGACGACGCCCCTGTACGCCCGACATGATGCCGATCATCGGGCCCGCGACACATCACAAAGACTTGTGGTTCGCGTTTGGCCACGCGCACCACGGGCTGACACTAGGCCCGGTTACGGGCCGGCTGATCGCCGAGATGATGACCCAAGAGGAGACGCTCGTGGACACCCAGCCGTTCAGGGTGGAGCGGTTCTAGCGCCTGGCCATACAGCGAACGGCCGATATCGCCGTCTTCGGACCGAACACCCCCGCCACCGGCGTAGCAACGCTATTTTTTCCGGCGCCGACAATATTCCTGATCGTGAACCGTCTACAGACGTATGGAACCGCCGCGCACCCCGAAATCGATGATCGAACGAGATACCGACATCACTGCAACTGTGTTGCGTGAGCGTACGAAACTCGGGAATTTCATCCGGCGTCGCGTGCACGATCAGGGCGACGCTGAAGACATCTTGCAGGATGTCTTTCACGAGTTCGTGCAAGCCTACCGTCTCCCTGCGCCGATCGAACAGGTTAGCGCGTGGCTGTTCCGCGTGGCGCGCAACCGCATCATCGACCGCTTTCGCAAGCACCGGGAGCAACCGCTGGCCGACATGGTCGACGACCCGGATGACGCCGAGTATCGACTGGATCTCGCCCTCCCGGCAACCGACGCAGGCCCGGAAGCCCTCTATGCAAGGTCGGTGCTGCTGGAGGCTCTGCAAGACGCGCTCAACGAATTGCCGGCGGATCAGCGCGACGTGTTCGTCGCTCATGAACTGGAAGGGCGCAGCTTCAAGGAGCTCGCCTCCGAGAGCGGTGTCGGCGTGAACACGCTATTGGCGCGCAAGCGTTACGCGGTCCTGCATCTGCGCGTTCGCTTGCAAGCCGTGTATGACGAACTGGATATCTAAAGGAGCAGATAGATGAGTTTCAAACTGAGATGCTTCGGCAAGGCACTGCTGGTTCTGGTGGGCATTGCCGTGCTGGGATGGCTGGTGATGGCGCTATGGAATTGGGTTATCCCGGCGCTGTTCATCGGTGGCCGTGCGATCGATTTTCCGCACGCGATGGGCTTGCTGATTCTGAGCCGGATTCTGTTTGGCGGATTCCGAGGACGCGGCGGTTGCCACGGACGCCGGCATTGGCGCCGGTGGGAACGGATGACGCCCGAGGAACGCGAAAATTTTCAGAAGAACCTGTCGTCCGTTGACGACAAGCGTCCGGAGGATCGCGCATGAGCACCGCTTCGACATCCGCATGCAAACAGGCCCCTGGCGTGATTGCTCCCGTGGTCAATCTGAAACGGTGCGAAGGCAAGGGCGATTGCGCGGTGGTTTGTCCCGAGAACGTTTTCGACATCCGCCGGATCGATACGGCCGACTACCAGCAATTGGGCGCGCTGAACAAATTCAAGCTGCGCGTACACGGAATGAAAGTCGCGTACACACCAAACGCCGATGCGTGTCGGGCATGCGGCTTGTGCGTAACCGCATGTCCCGAACGTGCCATTACGTTAGCCAGGATCGGGGCGCAATAAAGTAGCGTATTGCTTCGCATCGATCAGACAGACGCACAACGTTTTCGCCCACGTTGCCCATGGACTAACGTTGTGTGTCATACAGCCGGTCCGGAACAAAAAACGCGGTGACACCGCTTAGAAAGAAAACTCCACCGACCACCAGAAATCCGATACCGATAGAGAACTGGGTGGCAATGTAACCAATAATAATGGGGGCGGCGCCTGAGCAGAAACGACCGATGTTATAGGAGCCGCCCACGGCTGTCCCACGGATGGCGGTAGCGAAACTCTCGGACATGAAGGTGCCGATCGTCCCCAGCGGCACACCATACAAAAATCCGAACACAAGCATCAGGTACGCAATGTTTTCGCGCGTATGCCAGAAAATGATCACCGGCAGAAAGAGCGCGGCGCCCACACAGCCGAGCACATAAACACCACGCCGACTCCAGCGGTCCCCCAGCCATCCCGCAAAGATCTTGCCAATGAAGGCGACCACGTAAGCGCCGATCATGTACCCGGCCATCGCACCGAATTTGATGTGCAGTTCCTTTTCCAGGTAAGTCGGCAACCAGTTGTTCAGACCGTAAAAGCCGGACAGTGCGAATAACGAGGCCAAGGTCCACAGAATGAATAAGGTTCGCGACTGCCGGTTACTGAAAATCTGATAGTAGCGGTTGGTGCGATGCCCACGTTCGCCCTTGCGGTTGGCGGCGCGACTCGCCAGCCATGCTGCCGGCTCGGGCACGGCAAACTTTATCGCCAGCGCCAGCAGTACGGGAACTGCCGACACGTAGTAGAGCGTACGCCAGCCGTAGTGCGGCAAAATCCAGTTGCTGAGCGAGATGACAACGATATAGCCCGCGGAAATGCCGGTTTGCAACACGCCAAGAATCAGTGAACGCCGCTCTGTGGGTACGTATTCGGCAACCAGCGTGGTGACCAGCACCATGCAACCTATGCCCAACGAACTGATAAACCGCACGACCGCAAACTCCAGAAAACTGTGCGTAAAACCCAGCAGCCCCGCTCCTAGCGAAAAGAGCGCCAATGCCCAGACCACGACCCGCACCCGCCCCACGCGATCACTGGCCCAGCCGCCGAGAATGCCGCCAATGGCCATGCCAACCAGGGTCAAGCTGCCCAGGGCCCCCGCTTCGACATTGCTCAATCCGAATTCGTCCTTGATTCGCGTAAGCGTCAGGCCGTACATCATCACGTCCGCGCCATCCGCCAGTAATGCGAGGTAGCCGAGGACGAAGACAAGCACCCAGGTGTTTTGGGACTCAGCGGATCGGGTCAAGGTTGTTCTTGTATGCATTTGATCGTAGTGACGTCAGAGACGCGTGACGCTATCGGCGTGCATCATGTTGCACCTGATTAGCGCGGGTGCAAGAAAGGAGCCAATCAGCATGCCCATTTCCTCGTGCCTGCCCGTGTACCACCCTTCCTTGTGTGTCATGTTCATCGTGCCGACGCATACCCCGTCGTACGCGACCGGAATGTTCAGTATCGATCCGAGTCCCATGCTGGTCATCACTGCGTGGTCGTCGAACGCCTCCCGGATGCCTTGCGTCGTTTCCGCGCGAAATGGCTTGAGTTCCTGCAATACCTGGTTCGCCCACGCGGTGCCGCGTTTTCGCTTACGGCCTCCAATTGGGTACACGTCCGGCATGTTTGTATAAACGCGCTCGACTTCCTCCCGTTGCTCGTCATAGGACATGATCGTAAAAAGGCCGAGGCCTATCGCGCTCGCAGCCAACGCGTGAACCGCACGGAAAATTTCGGTGGGTTGATTTCTCAGTCGCATAACTATTGCTAGTCGTCCGAGGTCTGAAATATCCAACGTTTTCGGGGCTGGCGAGACTGGATCAATCGGATTGCCTGGCATTATCTGTCTGTTTAGTTGGGACATCATGCACACTCAGCCGCGCAATTCGGTCGAGCTGAGCGGGACGTGCAGATCCTGGGGCTGGCCGGCGCCACCCTCCTCGATGTCTTCGAGCGACCGGTTGCGGGTCTCGATACCCAGGAAGAACACCACGCATGCCCCCACCAGCAAGACCGTAGTGGTCATTGCGAACACGCCCAGGAATCCGAGCACCGGGTAGACAAGGCCGACCAGAATGGGGGCGCTCACCGAGCCAATCCGGCCGAAAGATGAGGACGATCCAGTGCCGGTTGCTCGCACAGCGGTCGGAAAAACTTCTGGGGTGTACGCATACACACCGGCGAACGCGCCATTCATGAAGAACGACAGGAAAATGCCTGCAGCCATGATCTGTAAGCCGGTATGGGAAAACGCCAGCGTGATCGCCGCAATCCCGCCCAACAGCATGTACGACGCCACCACGCCCTTTCGGCCAAGCCGTTCATTGAGCCATGCCGCCGAGAAATATCCGGGGATCTGCGCCCCGTAAATCGCGATCGAATAACCAAAGCTTTTCGTCATGGTGAGCCCCTCCTTGAGGAGCAGGCTCGGAATCCAGGAGAAAAACGAGTAATACGCGAATGCGACCGAGAACCACATCAGCCAGCTCACTGCTGTCGTACGCGCCAGTCGCGGCGACCACAGCGTCAGCACATTCTGTAACGCGTTGCCCTTCGCAGGCGCCGATGCAGGCATGGTGCCGAGGGATGCCACGGGTACCAGACTGATACCCTTGCCTGCGAACCACGACTCGATTGCGCTCACGATACTGTCCGCCTCAGCGACCCGCCCCTGGCTTTCAAGCCAGCGCGGCGATTCGGGCAAAGTTCTTCGCCACCAGAGGAGCATGACGACGGGCAACGAAGTCGCCACCGCCAGATATCGCCAGCCTTCGGCAAAGTTACGCACAACGGTGAAGCCGAGAATGGACGAACCCAGATAGCCGAACGACATGAAGCCGACCAGCGCGCCGCAAAAGATGCCCCGATATCTCCGTGGCACGAACTCGGCCAGAAACGGTGCGATCACCACCGTCTCCGCGCCGGATCCGAAGCCCGCAACGATACGCAATGCGAAAAAGGTGTGCCAGTCTGTGGCGGTCGCGCTCGCGAGCGACGCGCAGCAATAGATTGCAAGCGCGCTCATCATGATGCGACGGCGCCCGATCACATCCGCGAGCACACCCGATAAAAAGGCTCCAAAAAAATAGCCGATGTAGGTGCTGCTCGCCACGAGGCCCGTCTCGGCACTGGTCAGGTGCCATAGCTTGCTCACGACGGGTAGCAGGAATGCAAGCGACGACGAATCGAGTCCGTCAAACATGTACCCCAACCCGCCGATCAGCAGGAGCTTGCGATGAAAACCTGATAACGGCAGTCGCTCGAGACGGGCGGCAATAGCAGACACGGCATGTTCTCCCTGACGGAAATGGATACGATTTCTGGGGCGCGAAGCTTATCGCCCGATTGCGTATGCCTGCATTTGACGAGGTGTTGCTGCGCCACGCATCAGACCGTTTCTGATCCCGACCGCGCAGACGCGCCCCAGCGACCACGGTTCGGCCACGGTCAGGTCATGTCCACGCGCACGTAACGCGGCAAGCGTGTGTTCCGGAAAATTGGACTCGGCGGACATCTTGCCCAGTTGCATCGAACGCGGATAAAACGAGCCGGGGAAATGCGCTGTCTGAAACGAGGG
This sequence comes from Burkholderia sp. OK233, assembly GCF_900230185.1. Classification (GTDB taxonomy): domain Bacteria; phylum Pseudomonadota; class Gammaproteobacteria; order Burkholderiales; family Burkholderiaceae; genus Paraburkholderia. The sequence continues at coordinate 2,650,300 of NZ_OCSR01000002.1, read as the reverse complement.
CGAATCCACCGCAGCCTGGAAGTTCATGCCGGCATGCACGTGCCGGAGAAACAGCTGGATCGACCACTGATCCTGCTGGTCGCCACCCGGCGTGCCGAATGCCGCATAGGGCTTGCCCTCGCGGGTAACGAGCGTGGGCGAGAGCGTCGTGCGGGGGCGACGCCCCGGGCCGAGCGAGGACGGCAGGCCCTCCTCCATCCAGAACATCTGCGCGCGCGTCGTCACGTTAAAGCCGAGACCGGGCACGGCCGGCGAGGCTTGCAGCCAGCCACCCGACGGTGTTGCCGAAACCATGTTGCCCCAGCGATCGACCACGTCGAGATGAACCGTATCGCCCCGTAGTTCAGGCAGCGGCGCAAAGGTCGGTTCGCCCTGGCCGAAGCCGCCGGACTGTTGCCTTCCCGCCTTGGCCACAATCAGTGCAGCACGCTGTTCGCTGTCACCCAGCATGCCGGGGCGGAATTCGAACGACGCGCGGCTGGGATCGATCAGCCGGCGGCGTTCGTCGTTGTAAGCGTCACTCAGCAGCACATCCATGGGCACATGCGCAAACGCAGGGTCGCCGTAAAACACCTCGCGATCGGCGAACGCGAGCTTTGAGCATTCGATTATCGTGTGCACGAAATCGGGCCCCATCGGGTCCATCGCGCTGAGGTCGAAACCATTAAGAAGCGCGAGTTGCTGCAGGAACATCGGTCCCTGACCCCAAGGGCCCGTCTTGTGAACGCGGAAGCCCTCATAGTCGTATGAAACCGGGTCTTCATAGGACGGCTCCCAACGCGCGAGATCATCCGCGTTAAGCAGACCATGATTGCGCTGACCGGAGGTGTCGAGAACGGCAGTTGACCGGAAGTACTTATCAATAGCTTCCGCCACGAATCCGCGATAGAAAACCTTGCGGGCGACTTCGCACTGTTCCGCACGATCACTGCGGGTATTCGCCTCCGCGAGGATGCGCCTGTACGACTGCGCAATCGCCGGATTGGCGAACAGTTGGTTCGGCATCGGTGCGTCGCCGTTGCGCAGCCATTGCTCAGCCGAAGTGGGCCATTCGGTCTGGAAGAAATCCTTGATTGCGAGGATCGACGACGTCATGCGGGGGAGAACCGGGTAGCCGTTCTCCGCATAACCGATCGCGTAGCTCAGGACGTCTTCGAGCGGCAGTTGGCCATAGTCGCGCAGCATGGCCATCCACGCGCCAAATGCGCCAGGTACTACCGCAGGCAGCAACCCGGTTCCGGGAACGACTTCGAGACCCAACTCACGCATGCGCGCTATCGTCATTCCCGCCGGCGTCACGCCCTGCCCGCACAGAACGCGAACACGTTCTTCGCGCGCACTGTAGAACACAACCGGCAACTCGCCGCCCGGACCATTCAGGTGCGGTTCAACGATCTGCAGGACAAAGCCGGCAGCGGCTGCCGCATCGAACGCATTTCCCCCTTTCTCCAGAACGGCCATCGCTGACGCGCTCGCCAGCCAGTGCGTGGAGGCCACCATGCCGAATGTGCCAATCAGCTCCGGGCGGGTTGTAAACGACATGCGCGACTCCTTTTACGATGACCAACGATTGAATGTTTGCGAACCAATCACTATTGGTACGAATCCGATAAGCTAAGAGATTACGGCGAACGTTGTCGGGTTGCACCAAGCGTTAACCCGAAATTGTGCACACAATAGCAGATCAAAAAAAATCGGTGGATCTCACCCCAGTTGGTTTGATTATGGTAAATTTTGAACCAATTAATATTGGTTCACGCAAAAGACAATGGAAAACTCGATACTGGACAGGCTGCTGGACTATATTGCCGACCATCAACTCAAGGACGGCGACGCACTGCCTCCTGAAAGAAAGCTCGCCGAGGCCCTTAATGTCAGTCGGAGGGAATTGCGTTCGTCGCTTGCTTCGCTGGAGGCATCAGGGCGTGTATGGCGCGGCGTCGGTCGCGGCACCTATCTGGGTGCGAGACCGTTGAAGTTCGCCCCGACGCTGCGCGGACTTCGGGCGGGCGCCAGTCCGGCAGACATCGCAGAAATGCGCCTGTTGTTCGAGCCGGCACTCGCACAGTTAGCCGCGACGAAAGCCAGTCGGGACGACTTGCTGGAACTTGAAAAATGCGCACGGAAAAACGCCGCGGCAAAAAATGATGAAGAGTGGCAGCAATGGGATCATCGATTCCATTTGCTGATCGGACAGGCCACCCGCAATCCGGCGCTCATCTCCTTGATGGAAGTGATCAACGGGATGCGCGTCAAACCCGACGTACGCGAGAAAACGTCAGCCCAGGAAACACGCAGCTATTTCGCCCAGCAGCACCAGGAGATCGTCAGTGCCATGAAGGCGCGCGATGGCGAAGCCGCGGCTCGATGTATGCGCGAGCACCTGCTCAGCGTTCAGTGGCGCGCGTCCGCCAAAGGCGACGAAGCGGCCCTTCGCCACGACTGAGGGGCTTGCACGTCTGTCTTCAATACCGTTTGATCAGGTTACCGTACCCGAACCGACGTTTCTCCCGTCACTCCCCGTCGACCGAACTTCCCTCCGGCTCCGGGAGCTAAACAGGCTCACAAACTGTTCAAAACCCTGAATCGGAAGCGGCTTGCAAAAGAGGAAACCTTGATAGGCGTGACATCCTGCGACTGCCAGGAAATCTCTTTGCGCTTCAGTTTCGACACCCTCGGCGATAACACCCAGGTTAAAACTTCGGGCAAGCGCCACGATCGTTCTCGCGATGTCAGCGTCGTTGGAGTCGACCAGAATGTCGCGCACAAATGACCGGTCAATCTTTAACTGGTCCAACGGCAATCGTTTCAGGTAAGACAGCGAAGAGTAGCCAGTCCCGAAGTCATCCAGCGAGAAGGTCACGCCTCGAGCGCGAAGGGCGGTCATCTTTTCGATAATGTCCTGCACGTTCTCAACGAGCACACTCTCGGTCAGCTCGAGCTTCAACCTGTCCGCCCTCGCCCCAGTCCGGTTGATGACTTCGAGCACAGTGTCTACGAAGTCCGGCTCGCGAAATTGCCGGGCGCTGACGTTCACTGCCACAGACAGATGCGCCATCGATGGCCGCGTCGCCCATACGGCCAGCTGGGTGCATGCGGACGCCAATACCGTTCGGCCCATCTCGAGAATCAGCCCGGACTCCTCAGCGAGCGGGATAAACTCGCCTGGCGGTATCAGGCCACGCTCGGGATGCTCCCAGCGCACCAGCGCTTCCGCACCGGTTATGTGATTGCCGTCAACGACCTGCGCCTGATAGTGAAGAACAAACCGGTTCTCCTCGATGGCGTTGCGCAAACCCACCTCCAGCTCGGCTCGCTTCAGCACCGCCGTCTGCATCGCGGGGTCGAAGAAGCACATGGCATTGCGGCCGCGCTCCTTCGATTTATACATGGCGAGATCGGCCTGCTTGAAAAGCTCGTCGGTGGACGTCTGCTCCCCATTGAATACGGTGACCCCTATGCTGGCGGTGCTTCGAAACTGAACACCGTTGAGCTCGTAGGCGCACCCCAGCACGGCGAGAATTTTTTCTCCCACCGCCACGGTTTCCATGGTCGCCTCAGCCTCGTCCAGACTCAGATTGCCCAGCACCACAACGAACTCGTCGCCGCCGACCCGGGCAACCGTATCGCCCTCATTGACACTACTCGACAGGCGATACGCGACCTGTCGCAGGAGCAGATCGCCCTTGTCGTGCCCAAGCGTATCGTTCAGCGTTTTGAAGTGGTCAAGATCGATGAACATGAGGGCGGCGCAGACCTTGTTCTGCCGGCTGGCTGCCATCGACTGCCTCAGCCGATCCAGAAGAAGCGCGCGATTGGGCAGGCGCGTCAGCGTGTCATAGAAGGCAAGTTCCCGGATTATCTCCTCCGACTTCTTGCGCTCTGTGATATCGCGGCCGCTGGTCCGAAAACCAATGAAGTCGCCCCTCTGATTACTAATCGGCACCCAGGAGACCGACAGCCAGAGGAGCGATGCATCCTTGCGCACACAACGAAACTCGAGATCGTCGCCGCGAGAACCCTGAAGCCCCTTTTTAAATTCCGGCGCAACGCGCGGGATGTCCTCCGGATGAATGAGCGTGCGAGCGAAATCGGGCATTGCCATACATTCGGCGACCGTATAGCCCGTGTAGTACTCAACCGAGGGATTGATCCAGCGAGGTTTGCCGTCCGGTCCCCACCAGATTTCCAGATTCACCGTGCAGTCGGCAATGGCGCGAAACTTCTCTTCGTTCTCACGCAACTCCCGGGTCATCGCCGAGGCGAGGCGCATGGCACGCCCCTGCCCTGTCATCATGAGCCAGGTCAGAAGCGCCAGCAGAAGACTCAACCCGGTGCCAGTCCCTGCAATTAACACCTCCGCATTACGTCCCATCCGGGATCGAAACTCGTCGGAGGCGCTCATCGACAGCATCCAGTCGTGTCCGTCCACAACCAGATATTCGTTTGCGGAGATGAGCGCGGGCGCATGCCGGTTGTTTGCATCTGACGTGCGATGCAGCAGCGCTGCCTCCAATGGCTCCACACCATCGTAAATGGCTAGCGAAATGCCGGGGGGCTGTTCGCCGTAGAGACTGGCCATCACATCGTGCATACGGAACGATGCATAGACCCAACCGACAATGTTCGCCCGACGCTGCGCAACGTTGTCCTGCGGTTTGCCGGAAGCGTAGATCGGCAGATAAAGGATGAAGCCAGCCCGGGGGTCCGCATCCATGTCGACCGAAAGGCGCACCTTTCCCGAGAGAACCGCGAGGCCGGAGTCGCGAGCTTTCTCCAACGCCGACCGCCGCACCGGCTCGTTCCAGGCGTCGAAACCGGGCGAGCTGCGTGCAAGGCCAACAAAGGGCTCGCGCTGAACGATCGGGGCGTAGTCCTCGCGCAGCCCATCGGGATGAATCGTGTAGCCCGGAACACCGCCCTCGCGCATGTCGGCTATATGGGTCGCTTTACGCGCCGCGGGCACCCATTCGACCACACCCACGGCGTGGACCCCGGAAAAGTTCGCGTCAAGATTGAGCGCGCTCACGTAGCGCCTGAACCTGTCGCGATCGAACACTCCGTTCGCAGCAAACATGCTCTGCACGCCTCGCAGCATCAGCTCGTAGGTCGCCATCCGCTGTTCGATGCGACCTACCGCGTCACTCAGGGTGTAATCGAACTGCGTCTGAAACTCTTTGCGCGTCGCCTGACGTTCGTGATCCCACACTACCCACGTCACGCCAAGCGACGCGGATAACACCAGCAACGGCAGCAGGACGGAGCGCAGCCGGATCACGGTGACGCCTTGAAGTTGACCATGGAATCGGCCAGATCCGGCCTGAAGTACTTTTCGAAGATACGGCGCACCGTTCCGTCAGCACGCATTTCATCTACCAGCGCCCGCCACTTCTCCCGCTCGGCGGCCGGGAGCGCTTTCTTCGACATGATCAGACCGTGCGGCACCGAAGGATCATTAAACTCAACGATCGTCGTCACGTCGCGGATCTTTTTCTCATCCAGCGCGGGGTAATCGAAGGGCTCGATAATCATGCCCTGAATCTGTCGAAGAATAAGCGCCTGGTAGAGCGGTTCGAGCCCGCCCGCCAGGCTTACCCGGTTTTCCGACGTCAGTCTGTCGACCAATTCATTGGCCGAGGTGCTGTAGCGGAAACTGCGGATCACGCCGAGCTGCGCGCGTTTATTGTTTTCGAAGTCCGCGACGTTCTGGATGCCGGCATCCTTACGCACGAGCAGATAGTATTTATTGCTGAAGTACCACGCAAACGAAGCATATTGATTGCGTTCGTCATTCGCGATTCCAGAAAGACTGAAGTCGAGTGCGCCAGACTCGATCAGTTTCCAGATACGCGCGCGTGACATCAGACTGACCTTGATCTGGCAACCGCTACGCCGGATCAACTCATCGGCGAAGTCCTTGTCGATGCCGCTATCCGTATCGAGCGAATAGAGCAGCCCGTGGTCGTGCAATCCAAGCGTAAACGGCCGGGAACAATCCGGTCCGCCTGCGAACGCATTGCTGACGAAACACACCGCAAACGACACCCCGGCAAGCCAGTTTCGAATCACAACGCCTCCGTAGCGGAACGACGCTCAGTCAAATTCTTATCAGTGGTCACAATCCGACGGCCTGTTCAGTCAGGCTTTTTCTAAATATGTGACTTTTATCACATATTCCGGGAAATTTTCCCGCTCCTGCACGCCGATGTGCTGCGAGCCCGCAAGATTTTCTTTCGCACATCAAACTGCGCGCGCCTGGCCATCTCAGCCATGCGCGGCATTTTTCCGGGGAAAACCGTTGGGAATAGTTTCACGTAAGGGAAAACCCGTATAATCGCCGAGCGAGAGGTCAGACAACTATAGGACACAATATAGTGGTCAAGACCCTGGCCGCGCCCTGCCGCGCAGCGCCTACCCTGACAAGCCCTTCTTTCCCAGCCCCGTGAACCCGACTGCGACTGCCCTGCCTTTCCGAAACGCCCTGCTCGCGATGCTCGGCATCGGCCTCGTCAACATGCTGGTCGCACTCGACCAGACCGTCGTCAGCACCGCGTTGCCCTCGATTGTCGCCGAACTACATGGCTTCGAGTACTACGCATGGATTGCCAGCGCGTACCTGCTGGCGTCGGTGGTGACGGTTCCGGTGTTCGGCCGTCTCGGCGACTATTTCGGCCGCAAGCGTTTCGTGATCGCCGCGGTCATCACGTTCACGGTGGCGTCGGTGCTCTGCGGCGTGGCGAACGACATGCTGTTCCTCGTTATCGCGCGCGGCCTGCAAGGGATCGGCGGCGGGATGATGGTGGGCACGGCGTTCGCGTCGATCCCGGATCTTTTCCCCGATCCGCGCGCACGGGTGCGCTGGCAGGTGGTGATGGCGGCCGCATACGGCATCGGCACCGCGGCGGGTCCGTCGCTGGGTGGCTGGATGAGCGAGCATTGGGGCTGGCGCTCCACCTTCCTGATCAACCTGCCGGTCGGCGCCGCGGCGCTCTATTTCATCTGGGCGCATCTGCCCAACTTCCAGCGTCCGCACGAGGGCGAGGTCAAGATCGACTGGCTCGGCGCGGCGCTGGTCGCCTCCGTGTTGGGCGGCCTGCAGGCCTTTATAGAAGCCGTGCCGAAAGACGGTCTGACGGCCGGCAACCTGGCGCTGGCGGCTTTCGTGATCGTGGGCGCCATTGCGTTACTGGTGTGCGAGAAACGCGCCACGCATCCAATCATTCCGCTCGACCTGTTCAAGGACGCGCAACTCGTCACGCTCTTCATACTCGGCTTCCTGTCCGGCTTCGTGATGTTCTCGCTGATCTTCTTCGCGCCGCTGCTGTTGCAAGGCGGTTTCGGACTGTCACCGCAACAGGCCGGCCTGCTCGCGACGCCGATTGCCGCCTGCATCGCGCTCGGCAGCCTGCTGAATACGCGCATCGTCATTCACATGAAGAAGCCCACGCGGATTCTGTCGATCGGTTTCGCGCTGCTGCTGTTTGCAGCGATCGCATTGGCGTTTGCCAATCCGGAGACACCGCACGTATGGATCGAATTGCCGATGGCGGCCGTCGGCATCGGCCTGGGTTTCATCCTGAACAATCTGAATGTGTTCGGCCAGGAGATTGCCGGACGTGAACGCTTCGGCATCACAACAGCGCTGCTGCAGTCCACGCGGATGGTGGGTGGGATGCTCGGCACCAGCATTGTGGCAACCGTCGTGCAGCATCACTACCGCGACGTGGTCACGCGCACGATGAGCGTGCTCGGCGAGCCGGCCGCGTCGCAATGGCGGCCGCGCTTCGTCGATCTGCGCATCCTGATCGACGAAGCGTCACGCCTGAAACTGATTGCGGATATGAAACCGTCGGGGCTCAATACGCCGGCGCTGATCGACACGGCACGCGACGCACTGGTGCAGTCGATTCATATCGGTGTGTGGCTGACGGCAGTGGCGGCACTGGCGGCCGCATTGCTCGTGCAGCGCATCTCGCACGTTGTGTTTCGCCGGAGTTGAGGGCGGCGAAACCGCCGCCACTACCTGCGCCGCTTATTGCGCCACTTATTGCGCCCCTTACTGCGCGCCGAGCTTCTTGATCAGCGCGTCGAGTTGCGCCATTTCTTCTTCGGTCAGATCGGTCAGCGGCGCCCTCACCGGACCGGCGCTGCGGCCGACGAGCTTCGCGCCGGCCTTCACGATACTGACCGCGTAACCTTGACGGCGGTTACGGATCGCCAGATACGGCAGGAAGAATTCGTCGATCAGCTTGCCGACGGTCGCGTGATCATCGGCGGCAATCGCGCGATAGAAATCCATCGCCGTCTTCGGGATGAAGTTGAACACGGCCGATGAATACACCGGCACGCCCAGCGCCTTATACGCCGCAGCGTAGACCTCCGCGGTCGGCAGGCCGCCGAGATACGAGAAACGGTCGCCGAGACGGCGGCGAATCGTCACCATCGCCTCGATTTCACCCACGCCGTCCTTGAAGCCGATCAGGTTCGGGCAACTGTCCGCGAGACGTTCGAGCATGTCCGCATTCAGCTTCGAATTCGCGCGGTTATAGACGATCACGCCGATACTCTTCACGGCCTTGCAGACCTGCTCGACGTGCGCGGCAATCCCTTCCTGCGATGCCTCGGTCAGATAGTGCGGCATCAGCAGCACACCGCTCGCGCCGAGACGCTCGGCTTCCTGCGCGTAATCGATCGCCACGCGCGTCGGACCACCGGCGCCGGCAAGAATCGGCACCTTGCCGCGGCACGTCTCGGTCGCCGTGCGAATCACGTTCGTGTAGTCGCTTTTGGTCAGCGAGAAAAATTCGCCCGTGCCGCCAGCGGCAAACAGCGCGGTCGCGCCGTATGGCGCGAGCCATTCGAGGCGCGCAGCATAGGTATCGGCGCGGAAATCGCCTTGTTCGTCGAAGTCGGTCACCGGAAAGGACAGCAGGCCTTCAGAAACGATCGCTTTGAGTTCTTGAGGTGAGGTCATTGCGTGAATAGCGTAACAGCGTGAATGGTGGGTAAAAGCGAGCGGTCCCACGGACCGCCGCTCAGATCAAGGGAGACTCAGCGCACCAGACACGGGCGCTTGTTATCGAACTTCCAGTTCGGAATCAGGTACTGCATGGCCACGCCGTCATCGCGTGCGCCGAGGCCATGCTGCTGATACAGCGCATGCGCCTTCTCGATCTCGTCCATATCCAGCTCGACACCGAGGCCGGCGGTCTGAGGCACCTTGACCTTGCCACCGACGATCTGCAGCGGCTCCCGCGTCAGGCGCTGACCGTCCTGCCAGATCCAGTGCGTGTCGATCGCCGTGATCTTGCCGGGCGCCGCAGCCGCGACATGCGTGAACATCGCCAGCGAAATGTCGAAGTGATTGTTCGAATGCGAGCCCCAGGTCAGCCCCCACTCGTTGCACATCTGCGCCACGCGCACCGAACCCTGCATGGTCCAGAAGTGCGGATCGGCAAGCGGAATATCCACGGACTGCAACTGGATTGCGTGACCCATCTGGCGCCAGTCAGTTGCGATCATGTTGGTCGCCGTCGGCAAACCGGTCGCACGGCGGAATTCGGCCATTACCTCGCGTCCCGAGTAGCCGTTTTCCGCACCGCATGGATCTTCCGCGTAAGCCAGCACGTCATGTTGATCGCGGCACAGGCGCACCGCTTCCGCGAGCGACCATGCGCCGTTCGGGTCGAGCGTGACGCGGGCATTCGGAAAGCGTTCGGCGAGCGCCGTCACCGCTTCGATTTCGGCGTCGCCCGGCAGCACACCACCCTTGAGCTTGAAATCATTGAAGCCATAGCGTGCTTGCGCTGCCTCGGCAAGCCGCACCACCGCCTCGGGCGTCATGGCTTCTTCGGTACGCACGCGCTCCCAGTCGTCGCGCCCTTCCGCGCCGCTGTCATAGGGCAGATCGGTTTTCTTGCGGTCGCCGATGTAGAACAGATAACCAAGCATTTCCACTTCGTCGCGTTGCTGGCCTTCGCCGAGCAGTGCCGCGACAGGGACGCCCAGATGCTGCCCGAGCAGATCGAGTAGCGCGGCTTCGAGTGCGGTCACCGCGTGAATGGTGGTGCGCAGATCGAAAGTTTGCAGGCCGCGCCCGCCGGCGTCGCGGTCGGCGAACTGCGTACGCGCTTTGTTCAGGATAGCTTGAAGATTGCCGATCGACTGACCGACAACCAGCGGACGCGCGTCGTCGATCGTCTTGCGGATGCTCTCGCCGCCCGGCGCTTCGCCGACGCCGGTATGGCCGGCGCTGTCGCGCAGAATGACGATATTGCGCGTGAAGAACGGGCCATGTGCGCCGCTCAGATTCATCAGCATGCTGTCACGGCCGGCGACAGGCACGACGCGCAGCTCGGTCACGATCGGCGTGGCGTTCGATTGGGATGAGTTCGTGGACATGATAGGGGACCAGGTAAGTGAGTAAGCCGACTGGCGGCGGTCGATCGACAATTCAATGCGCTTTGCTATGAAGCGGCTCCGGCAACGCGTCGCGGTTCACACGGCGATTGCGGGTCAGGAAGCCGGCCGCCGCCGCAATCAGCGAAGCCACGCCCAAGGCGTACAGTCCGCCGGTAATCGAGCCGGTGTGCTGCTGCAAATAACCAAAAGCAGCCGGTGCGAAGAACCCGCCGAGGTTGCCGACCGAATTGATCAGCGCGATGACGGCAGCGGCAACGCGTGCGTCCAGATAACCCTGCGGAATCGGCCAGAAGAGCGAAGACGCGGCCTTGAAACCGATCGCCGAGAAGCAGATTGCCACAAACGACAGCACCGGATTAGCCGACGTCGAGGCGAACAGCCCGCACGCAGCGATGACGAGCGCTACCGCCAGCCACGCCTGCTGGAAGCGCCATTTCGCGGACAACACCGCGAAGCAGTACATCGCGACCATGGCGATGAGCCAAGGAATGGTATTGAACATGCCGACTTCGAAGTCCGAGAGTCCGCCCATCTTGCGGATGATCGTCGGCAGCCAGAAAGTGGCCGCGTAAATCGTCAATTGAATCGCGAAGTACAGGAAGCAGAACAGCAGGATCTGCGGATCCTTCAGCAGCTTCCTGGCCGGCAGATGCGCGCCGCCGTGCGCCTCGCGCTCGGCCTGTTCCGCGGCGATCGCACTTTCGAGAACGCTCTGCTCCTCAGCCGTCAGCCAGGAGGCATCGCGAATGCGCGACTTGAGCAGCAGCCAGCTAACACCGCACAGCACGATCGAGAAGCCGCCTTCAATGAGAAACATCCATTGCCAGCCGTGCAGGCCAAGGCCGCGAATCGACAACAGACTGCCTGTGATCGGACCGGACAGCACCGACGCCAGCGCGGAGCCCGAGAGAAAAACCGCCACGGCCTTGCCCCGCTCTTTCTGCGGCAGCCATTGGGTGAAGTAAAACACCACGCCCGGGAAGAAGCCGGCTTCAGCGATGCCGAGCAGGAATCGCAGCACGTAGAAAGACGTATCGTTCCAGACAAACGCCATGGCCGCCGCGACCAGTCCCCAGGTGCCCATGATGCGGGTCAGCCAGGCGCGCGCGCCGTACTTCTGCATCAATACGTTCGACGGCACCTCGAACAGCGCGTAGCCGACAAAGAACAACCCGCTCCCCAGACCGTAGGCCGCAGCGCCGATGCCGAGGTCCGTCTGCATGTGGGAATTGACGAAACCGATGTTCACGCGATCGATGTAGTTCGCGATGAACATGATCAGAAAAAGCGGCAGCACGTGCCGCTTGACCTTCGAGACCGCGGACTCGAGCAGGTCAGCGGCGGCGGTGAGGGCAGATGTCAAGGTTGTCTCCAGTTCCGGCCATTCCGGCGGCCTGATCGAACGCACCGCGGCATATTCGAGCAGGCCGGGCGATTCGGTCCCAAAATGCGTGATACGTTGTCTGACGACAGTCTACCTCTTTACATTCACCGATTCCAATGGGGTGTTTACCCTGCCATGCAAGCTATGTATGCCGGGGCGCAGCCGTCGCAACGCCGCTGCAGTCATTGACACAGTAGAATCGAATTAAGACGTCTGATGACATGATAAAAGGCTGGCTAGCTGTGCCGGCCAGCCCCGGTCAACGAGTCGTCGCCGCAGGCATCGGGAGCACGAGATTCAAATCGGCATCTTTCGGACTGACGCTATGATGACTATGTCGAGACGACACGCGACGTCACTCGCACACGCAACGTGTGAATTCCCAGCCGATTAGTCAATAAACAACAGAGATGAGCAGCCTAACTGAGAAGGTGGTGGCCACCCTTTCCGATGAAATCCGCCGCGGCTCCCTGCGGCCCGGAGACCGCATTCCGACGGAAGTCGCGATGATGAAGCAGCTCTCGGTGAGCCGCTCCGTGGTCCGCGAGGCGATCTCGCGCCTGCAGGCGGCCAAAGTGGTCGAGACGCGTCACGGCATCGGCACGTTCGTTCTGGAGCCGGCCACGGAACAGTCCATGCAATTGCCGGCCGCCGACCTCTCCAGCATGCTGGACGTCATGGCGATCATCGAATTCCGCATCGACGTCGAGGCAGCCTCGGCCGCGCTCGCGGCAGCGCGACGCACCGAGCAGAATCTCAAGCAGATTCGCGCCGCACTAGAACGCTTTGAGTCCGAACTCGAGCGGGGAAGTACCGACACGTTGGCGCACGACATCGAGTTTCATCTGCAGATCGCGCGCGCAAGCGGCAACCGCTACTTCTTCGACGTGCTCAGCCAACTCGGCCGCGCGGTGAGTCCGCGCACGCGGCTCGGCACCGCCGAGATCGCGGAGCTCGACCATATCGAGCACCTGCGCAACGTGCTCAGCGAGCATCAGATGATCTATCGGGCCATCGAACGCCAGGACGCGGATGATGCGCGCGCCGCCATGCGCATGCATCTGAGCAACAGCCGCGAAAGACTTCGACGCGCGCACGAGTTGAGCAAGGCGGGCGGTTGAGCCGAATGCCCGGCGACCTCAACCCGCTTAACGCATCTGGCTGCCCGGCAGCGCCGGCTAACTAGGGGGCCGGCGCGTCGCCGACCGCAGCCGGATCCTCCACATCCAGGCCCATCAAGGCCGAACTCAATGATTTGCCGTGCGCGTCGAGCGCAAGCGAGCGCGTCACGCCCCCGCCGAGCGCATGGCCGAGTACGAAGTTGAATGCGGCGATGCCAGGCAGTTCATAACGCACGACTTCGCCGCGTACCACGTCGTTCAGATGCGCCTTGACCCGTTCCGGCGTCAACACCGCACGCAGATGCTCATAGTGCTTCGCGTCATAGCAGATGACGGAGATGTTCAACGTATTGCCCTTGTCGCCGGTCCGCGAATGAGCAAGCTCACGTAGTTTCATATCACGCCTCCACCAGCGAGAATGTCGGCTTGACATGCTCGCGCGGCAACAACACCGATTGCACCGCGACGACTTCGCGCGCTGACCTGGTCACGCCGCCACCGCCTGCCGGGCCGTTCGTGTAAAGCGTCTCTACCTCGTTGCCGATCTTCACTGCCTGCGCCAGCGATTCAGCGCGCCCCGCGACCCGTACTCGCACTTCATAAGGTTCGGCGTGACCTGCAGCCACCGCGTCGCCATGCAATGCGTTCACACCGATCAGATCGAAGCGTAATTCACGCGTTTCGACGCCCGTCAGGGCGAGCCTTTCCCGCACGATATCGAGTGCAAGCCGCGCACGCGCCAGCGCGCCGGGACCGCCGTATGAAATCTGCCCTTCGCCGATATAGCCATCGAAGTAAGCGACCGACACCTTCAACGTATCGGTCCGCGGCGTACCGCGCCCGCCGCTCACGCGAATGCGATCCGGCGCTTCCTGCATGACACGCACCTGCGTGAAATCGGCGACCACGTCCGGTTGCAGATAACGCTGCGGATCGTGAATCTCATACATCAGTTGCTCTTTGCAGGTTGCCTCGGTTACCCGGCCACCGGCCTGCGGGAGCTTGGTGATGACCACCGAACCGTCCGGCGCGACCTCGGCGATCGGAAAGCCGAGCCTCGCGAGATTGGGCACGTCCTTGAAACCCGGATCGGCAAAATACCCGCCGGTGATTTGTCCCGCGCATTCGAGCAGATGGCCGGTCACAGTGGCCTGGCCAAGCGTCTGCCAGTCGTCCATCTGCCAGCCGAACTCGTGGATCAGCGGCGCGACGAACAACGACGGATCGGCGACACGTCCGGTCAGGACGATTTGCGCACCGGCCGCAAGCGCCTCGACAATCGCCGCCGCGCCGAGATAGGCATTCGCGGACACGAGGCGATCACTGTACGAAGCGACGCTTTCCCCGGACTCTTCAAAACGGAAATTGCCCTGCCGCACGACGTCGAGCACATCGTCGCCGGTGACGGCGGCAATCTTCACATCGCCGAGACCGAGCGAGCGCGCGATCTCAGCGGTCTTCCGCGCCGCCGCAAGTGGATTGGCCGCGCCCATGTTAGAAATGATCCGCACGCCGTTGCCCGAACCCCGCATGGCAGCGGGAAGCACGGCCGCCATGCGCGTTTCGAGCAATGGGTCGTAGCCCAGCTCAGGGTCCTTGCTGCGCGCCTGCTGCGCGATCGCAATGGTGCGTTCGGCCAGGCACTCGAACACCAGGTAATCGAGCGCGCCGTGTTCCGCCAGTTCGACCGCGGGTTCGATGCGGTCGCCGGAATACCCCGCGCCTGCGCCGATCCGGACCGGCCGTCTATGTGGAGTAGCTATCATGCTGGTCGCTTCCATTCAGTAAAACAGTCAAGCTCACAACGAGAATATCCCCAGCACGACGCAGGCAATCGTCATCACGATCGAGGCGCCGAACAGCAGAGGGAACGTGAATTTCTGATGGTCGGCGAGATCGATCCCGCACAGGCCGACCACGAGGAACGTCGCCGGCGTCAGCGGGCTGACCGGAAAACCGGTCGTCATCTGGCCGAGCAGCGCGGCCTGGCCGACATGCACGGCGGGCACGCCGAGTTGGCCGGCCACTTCGGCAATCACCTGCAGCACGCCGAAGTAAAACGAGTCCGGGTCGAACAGCATGCTCAGCGGCATCGACATCAACCCGAGCGCGACGGGGATGTGGCCCGCCATCGCGGGCGGCACGAAGCCGACTGCCGCCTGGGCCATTGCTTTCAGCATGCCGCTGCCCTGCATCACGCCGGTGAACACGCCGGCCGCCAGCAGAATGCCTGCCATCATCAACGCGGCGCGCGTGAGCGTCGATCCGCTTACGTTGCATGTCGACGTTCGGATAGTTCACCATCAACGCGATGCATAGTCCGACCATGAACATGATGGCCGGCGGAATCTTCTCGCCCATCACCACCATCGTGCCGAGTACGACGAGCGTCAGGACGATGTTGAACCAGAAGTTTTTCGGCCGGCGCAAGGCTTGCTCTTCGGGTGTTAACTCGCGTTTTGGCATCGGCGCGGAGCCGTTCGCGGCGGTGAGGCCGAGCCGCTTTTCCTCGCGCCGCCCAAGCCAGAACGCCACGCCGAAGACGAACACCAAGCCGATCAACTGCACGGGGATCAGCGGGTTGAACAACGCCGAAATCGGCAGATGCAGTGAGGCCGACGCGCGGATCATCGGCCCCGTCCACGGCAGAAAATTGATGCCGGCGGCCATCGAAACGGCCGCGGCCAGCACGCGCCGGTCCATCTTCAAACGGTCATAGAGCGGCAGCATCGCGGGAATCGTGACGAGAAAGCACGCCGCCCCGGAACCGTCGAGGTGAATCAGCAGCGCAAGCAACGTGGTGCCCATCACGATCCGCGTGGGCCGCGTGCCGACAGCGCGCAGAATGCGGTCGATGATCGGATCGAGCGTGCCGGCATCGGTGATGGTGCCGAAGTAGAGAATCGCAAACACGAACATGCCGACGACGGGCGCGAGGCTCTTGAGCCCATCGATCACGAACTTGCTTGTCTGAAAACCGAACCCGCCGATCAGCGACGCGGCGAGCGGCACGATGATGAGCGCCACCAGTGGCGACATCCGTTTCGACAGAATCGCGCCGAGTAGCACGACGATGGTGGCTAGCCCCAGCAGTGGCAGCATGTCCTTGTCTCCGATGTTGTTTTTTACTGCGATCCAGCGCAAGTTCGAGGCGGCGATAAATCAATTGAAATGAATTGATCGCAGCAATTACAAATCATCATGGATCTGAACCTTCGGGACATACGCGCGTTTATCGCCGTGGCGCAAACCGGCAGTTTCACGCGCGCGGCCACGCGCTTGCATCTCTCTCAACCGGCCTTGACGGTGCAAATACGCCGCCTCGAGGAGACGGTCGGCCTGCGCCTGTTCGATCGCAACAGCCGCAACGTCGCGCTGACGCAGACCGGCCGCGAACTGCTGCCGCTGTTGCAAAAATCCCTGCATGACATGGAGCACGTGCTGATCGACGCGCGTGCGCTCGGCGAGGGATCGAGCGGCACGGTGCGGATCGCGTGCTTGCCCACTTTCGCGGCAAGCGTATTGCCGGAACTCGTGCAGGACCTGAAGAAGACCGTTCCGCGCGTGAGCTTTCACGTGCGCGACGTGGTCGCCAGCATGGTCAACACGCTGGTACGCAACGAAGAAGTGGATATCGGTCTGACCGGCGGCGAGCTGACCGACACCGGCTTCGAGGTGCTGCATGCGGGCATCGACCAGCTGGTGGCAGTGTTTCCGAAGCGCCATGCGCTGGCGCGCCGCAAGCGCATCACGCTGGCCGACCTTGCGAGTGTCCCGCTCGTGCTCACCGCGCAGGGCACGAGCGTGCGTGCGGTAGTCGACAGCGCGTTTGCCAACGCGCACGCCATGCCGGAGATCGCGTGCGAGCCGACCTACATGATGAGCGCGGTCGCGATGGTCCGCGCAGGGCTCGGCGTGACCATCCTGCCGGCGTCGGCCCGCGAGGTCAGAGCGGAACCTGAACTGATCGTCCGCCCCGTCGACGATCCCGCGTTCACCCGCCCTATCGCCCTCATCAAGAAGCGCGGCAGGACCCTGCCGCCTGTCACGGAAACCTTCGTTGCGGTGTTGATCGAAAAGCTCGGCAGGATTTCAACGTCCGGGCAGGATTGAGATCTAGAAGCGCCCAGACTCGCCAGTTCGACGCGTTGCGCATTATCTGAAAGTGCCGCGGTGAATGCCGGGGATTCCCACTGGCAGCCCTTACTCCATTCGCAATACATCGTTCAGTTTCCCGCGGATTACCTTTCAATTTCAAATAGAACCCGAATCGCCACGCTATTCGTCTGTTTTAATCGAAGAGAAGCACGCTAGTATTTACATCGCGTGGGCGCGAGGAAACGTTCGCGCGTATTTTCCAAAAAAACGTCGAAAACCAAAAAATGATAATCAGCCAATTTCGAATGCTCGTGGTGGCCGCGGCCTCGTTCGCCACGATTGCTCCGGCGTATGCAGGGTTGGGCGGCGCACCGACCTACCCCGTGACCGCCAGCAGTGCCAGCGCGGGGGCAGCCAGCCAGGGCGGCAGCGCGGTGGCCCGCTTTGCTGCCAGCGCCAATGCGGCTTCGCCCACTTACACCGTGAGTCAGACCACGCTTGCGTCGGGCACGGTCGTGAACGAGTACATCACGGCAGGCAACACCGTGTTCGCGTTGAGCTGGGAAGGCCCAGCCATGCCGCCGCTCAACACGCTGCTCGCCACTTACTTCCCGTCTTACGTGCAGGGACTCACCGACGCGCACGCAGCGCAAGGCGGCGGCTATGGCGCAGCCGTCGTGCGTCAGTCGGCCCTGGTCGTTGAAACGGGCGGGCATATGGGCGCCTTCGTGGGTCGAGCCTATCTGCCGCAAGCGTTGCCGCAAGGCGTTAGCGCTGACGATATCAAGTAAGTCTATTAAAACTAATCGTGAGAATAAAAGTGCGCAAAATCGCATGGATTATTGCCGCGGCGCTCGGCCTGAGTCTGGCTGGCTGCGGTGGGGGCGGTAGCGGGGGTAGCAACAGTGGAACCAACAGCAACACATCGATCAATGCACCGGGCGGTGGAAGTTCGCCGGCAACGTCGAGCGGAACAGGTTCTTCGTCCAACGTCCTCGCGGTGGACGCGTCGGCGGTGCCTACTGCGGTCGGTCCCGGCAATACGATAGCCGTGACGGTCAGCCAAACGGGCATCCACAATCAGCCCATGGTCAGCGTCACGATCTGCACGCCTGGATCTAACGCCACCACCAACTGCGCGACGATCCCGAACGTGATCGTCGATACCGCATCGTTCGGGCTGCGTCTGGTTCGCTCAGCGATTCCGGCCGCCACCTTCAGTGCGCTCACAGCCGAAACCGCCCAGCCGAGCGGTCTCCCGCTTGCCGAATGCGCATTGTTCGGCAGCGGCTATGCATGGGGTTCCGTGCATCTTGCGGACGTTTCGCTTTCGGGTGAGATTGCCCAAAACGTTCCGATCCACGTGATCGGCGATTCGGCACTGACCGTGGCCGCACCGGCCGAGTGCCAGGTTGGCCGTCCGTTGGTCACCACGGCCGATCTCGGCGCAAACGGCATTCTCGGCATCGGCGTGAGCCCGAATGACTGCGGCTCGTCATGCGCGAATGCAGCGGTATCGACGTTCTACTACACCAACGCCGGCACGGCCACCTCGGTGCCCGTAGCCGGACAGATCACCAATCCGGTCACACTGTTCGGGCAGGATAGTAATGGTGTGATTCTGGAGATGGGCCAGGTTTCCGACAGCGGCAGCGCGACGGCTCAGGGTACGCTGGTGTTCGGGATCGACACGCAGGCCAACAATGCGTTGTCAGGCACGGGCGCCACGCTGATCAGGACGGACGGGAACGGCGACTTCGCGTCGAGCTACGGTGGCACCACGCTGACGCAGACGTTCTTCGATTCCGGATCGACGGTGTTGTTCTTCCCCGACTTGACGATCCCGGTTGACAGCGCGTCCGGATACTACATCCCGACGACGACGGTGGGGCGGACGTCGACGCTGGTGGCAACCAGTCCAGCGAGTGTCTCACTCGGTTTCAATATCGCGAACGGAGCGACGCTGAACGCGTCAGGGAATTACGCGTTCAATAACCTCGGCATTTATATATCGCGGCAGTTCGACTTCGGCATGCCGTTCTTCTACGGGCGGCACGTGTACTACGGCATTTCGGGCAAGGCGTCCACGGGTGGGGGCACGGGGCCTTATGTAGCGTACGTTTCGAGCTGAGGGGTAGTGGTTCTGCAAATAAACCCGGCCTGAGCGCCGCGTTTTTTTCTGGTGGCGTCGATCGTGTTGATGCTGGTGGTGTTTCCCGCGCCGGGGAGGAAAGTCGCGGCGTGCACCCACCGCCCCGGCGCGAAAATTCGTAGCTTTGTTGATTTTCTGGTGGCGGCGCTGGCAACCTGGTGGATCCTTGCGTTACTGAGCTCACCAGGAAGGCACCCCTTATGCAATCCCACGACGACGACCTCGCCCATTTCGAAGCCCACGGCGCAGCCCCGCTGCCGGTCTCGAACGACTACGGCTACGTGGAGCACGAAGGCGCGCGAATCTGGTACGCGTCCTATGGGACCGGCAAACCGGTGGTCCTGCTGCATGGCGGTCTGGGGCACAGCGGCAACTGGGGCTATCAGGTCCCGGCGCTGGTCGGCTCGGGGCATCGCGTGGTGGTCATCGACAGCCGCGGCCATGGCCGCAGCACCCGCGATGCGCGCCCCTATAGGTACGAGCTGATGGCCTCCGACGTTCTGGCCGTGATGGACACGCTACAGGTCGACCGGGCCGCGATGGTGGGCTGGAGCGACGGCGCCTGCGTCGCCCTGGTGCTGGGCCGCCAGGCCCCGGAGCGTGTTGCAGGCGTGTTTTTCTTCGGCTGCAACATGGATCCGGGCGGGACGAAAGAATTCGTGCCAACGCCGATGATCGATCGCTGCTTCGGACGGCATGCCAAAGACTACGCGCAACTCTCGGCAACGCCGGACGACTTCGATGCATTTGTCGGCGCGGTCAGCGAAATGATGAGAACCCAGCCCAACTACTCCGCGCGCGATCTGGCCGGAATTCGCGTGCCGGTTGCGATCGTCCAGAGCGAGCATGACGAATTCATCAAGCCGGAACACGCCGACTATCTCGCCCGCACCATTCCCGGCGCGAAGCTGATTCTTTTGCCTGGCGTGAGCCATTTCGCCCCGCTGCAACGGCCGGAGCAATTCAACCACGTGATGCTCGCTTTCCTGGGCCAGGTTCTTTCCTGAACAGAACGATCACGGCGAAGCCTCGCTCCACCCCGAATGCATGCCGGCCCACTATGTGGCCAACCCGTCAAAATTTCACGATGTGATATGAGGCCTTGCTTCGTAAAAAATCGTGTTGCGTGGCACAAATCCGACATTTCGCAATGTCGCCCCACGTTGCACATCGTAAAATGACGACGACAAGTCTCTATTTTTAAACGATATTTTTTGATCGAATGAACCGTCTAACAGCCCCTTGCGCCGAGACCCGCTGACGTAGACTCTTTTACAAGAGCCGGCGCTTCATGTGGTGCAGCGAAATACACGGGACGAAAACGCAGTGGCAGTGTGTCCCCCGCTCCATGCATGAAGCCGCCGCGGCGCAGCGGTTTTTAAATGGCAATTGGGAGACTAAAAATGAAAGGCTTTCGCTTTGGATCGACCCAGGGAGCGTTCTACATTTTGCCGGGCCAGGATGGTTGGGAGGCAACCTACGGCAACGAGACGCTCGGTGAATTTTCCAGCCCGCAACAGGCAGCGGATGAAGTCGCACGCGGCCTGACCTGCCCGCAGTTGACCGAAATCGACACGTCGACGCTCGAAATTCCAGAAAAACTCAGCGATTGGGAAATCGTTCACGTGTGAGGGCAGGCATGACCGCCACCCACGTACGCGTAGAAACGACGATGGCGCTCGTCGGGAGCGCCATCGTCTTGTTTGCTGCTTACTTCAGTGTCTGCCTGGCTACTTTGAGCAACAGCCTCAGTACCTCATCCCGACCATTAGGCGATCGCGTCCACAATCTTGTTCAGCGTGGCGCTCGGGCGCATGGCCTTGCTCGTCAGTTCGACATTCGGACGGTAGTAGCCGCCGATCTCCACCGGCTTGCCCTGCGCTGCACCCAACTCTTCGATGATCTTCGCTTCGTTGTCGGCCATGGCCTTCGCCACGCCGGCGAACTGCGCCTGCAAGGCAGCGTCTTCGGTTTGCGCGGCCAGAGCTTCCGCCCAGTACATGGCCAGGTAGAAGTGGCTGCCGCGGTTGTCGATACCGCCAATCTTGCGCGCCGGCGACCTGTCGTTGTCGAGGAACTTGCCCGTTGCCTGATCCAGCGTTTTGGCAAGAACCTGCGCCTTCGGGTTGTGATACGCGCCGCTCAGGTGTTCGAGCGAAGCCGCCAACGCCAGGAATTCGCCGAGCGAATCCCAACGCAGGAAGCCTTCTTCAACCAGTTGCTGAACGTGCTTCGGCGCCGAACCGCCAGCGCCGGTTTCGAACATGCCACCACCTGCCATCAGCGGAACGATCGACAGCATCTTCGCGCTGGTGCCCAGTTCCATGATCGGGAACAGGTCGGTCAGGTAGTCGCGCAGCACGTTGCCGGTGACCGAGATCGTGTCCTTGCCGGCGCGGATGCGCTCGATCGAGAACTTCGTCGCTTCAACCGGCGTCATGACGCGGATATCCAGACCGGTGGTGTCGTGGTCCTTCAGGTATTGCTCGACCTTCTTGATGATCTGGGCGTCGTGCGCGCGCGCCGCGTCCAGCCAGAAAATAGCCGGCGTGCCGGTGGCGCGAGCGCGGTTGACCGCGAGCTTGACCCAATCCTGGACCGGCGCATCTTTGGTCTGGCACATGCGCCAGATGTCGCCGGCTTCAACCGTCTGCTCGATCAGCACCGTACCGGCTGCGTCGGTCACGCGGACCACGCCGTTTGCCGGAATCTGGAACGTCTTGTCGTGTGAACCGTATTCTTCAGCCGCTTGTGCCATCAGGCCGACGTTCGGCACCGTGCCCATGGTGACCGGATCGAACGCGCCGTTCTTCTTGCAATCTTCGATCACTGCCTGGTAGACGCCGGCGTAGCAACGGTCCGGAATCACAGCCTTGGCGTCGTGCAGTGCACCGTCCGCACCCCACATCTTGCCCGACTCGCGAATCATGGCCGGCATGGAGGCGTCGACGATCACGTCGCTCGGCACGTGCAGGCTGGTGATGCCCTTGTCCGAGTTGACCATGGCCAGTTGCGGGCGTTGCGCGTATTGAGCCTTGATGTCGGCTTCGATCGCTTCGCGCGTTTGCTCCGGCAGGTCCTTCAGGCGCGCGTACAGATCGCCGATACCGTTGTTCGGGTTGAAGCCGGCTTGCGCCAACGCGTCAGCGTGCTTGGTCAGCACGTCTTTGTAGAACACCGACACCACGTGACCGAAGATGATCGGATCCGACACCTTCATCATGGTGGCTTTCAGGTGCACCGAGAACAGCACGCCCTTGCTCTTCGCATCGGCGATTTCCGCTTCGATGAAGCTGCGCAGCGCGTTCTTGGAAAGCACCGAAGCGTCGATGATCTCGCCCGCTTGCACGGCCGTCTTTTCTTTCAGGACCTTCGTCGAACCGTCGGCGGCGATCAGTTCGATCTTCACGGCGCCGGCTGCTGCTATCAGCGCCGATTTTTCGCTGCCGTAGAAATCGCCGCCGCTCATGTGCGATACGTGCGACTTCGAGTCCGCGCTCCACGCGCCCATCTTGTGCGGGTGCTTGCGTGCGTAGTTCTTGACCGACAACGGCGCGCGGCGATCCGAATTACCTTCGCGCAGCACCGGGTTCACCGCGCTGCCCTTGATCTTGTCGTAACGCGCCTTGACGTCTTTTTCAGCGTCCGTATTCGCTACGTCCGGATAGGGCGGCAGCTTGAAGCCCTGATCGCGCAGCTCGGTAATCGCGGCCTTCAGTTGCGGCACCGATGCGCTGATGTTCGGCAGCTTGACGATGTTCGCTTCCGGACGCGTGGTGAGCCCACCCAGTTCAGCCAGATCGTCGGAACCCTTCTGTTCCGCGGTCAGGTAGTCCGGAAATGCAGCGATGATCCGGCCAGCAAGCGAGATATCGCGCGTTTCAACGATCACGTCGGACGAGCGCGTGAACGCCTTGACGATCGGCAGCAGCGAATAAGTCGCCAGAGCAGGCGCTTCGTCGGTCAGGGTGTAGATGATCTTCGGCGATGTGGACATGTTTGATGCTTTGCTAGGTGAAGTGTTAGACAGAGCGTTGGTGGCGCTGAGCCGCGAGGTGGCGACAAAGCAGCAAGAACGCAGCGCGACCCACGCACTACTTTTTACGGCCCGACCGTGAGTATATGCGTGTTTTCCAGTACTCGCTGCTAAACAAACATGCCGCCGTCACGCCCCGCACAGGGTCAAGCCCCGCCAGACAAGGCTTTGAGCCGAATGCCCTATACCTTAAGACAGATGTCTTATAGATGACTTGCCGTATGAAATTAATGATTGTGAATGCGAATCAGATGCATTAACATTCGTAAAATTCGTAGTTTGAACCGTCCGCTTAACCACCACTCGCTCGATCGCCGCCATCCCGCACTTTTTTGGTGCTCGGCGTCATGCTGCCTAATTCAAACAATATGCAGAATTCATTTGTCGCGGGACGCCCGGCGCGCCCAACCTTTTTGCGCGGCCACCGCCGTACTCCGTCGTTACTCAGTGCGGGGCTCCTCGTCAGCGTTGGTTTGTCGTTGTCTACGCTGTCATCCTCGGGATGGGCGCAGGTCGCGGCAAGCGACACGGCCGCCACCCTGCCCGCCGTGAGTGTGTCGGCCACGAAAGACACGACCGTGGCGCAGGCCGACACCGTCAGCGCCGGCGCGCTGGGTTCGCGCAAGCAGGTGGACACGCCGTTTTCGACGCGCGTGGTGACGAGCGACGAGGCGCAGGACCTGATGGCGGCAACCGCCAACGATCTGTTCAAGTACGACCCGGCGGTATCGGCCATCAGTGAAAACGGGATCAGCGAAAACTCCACGTTCACCGTGCGCGGCATGCCGATCGACACGCTGAACAGCATCAAGGTCGACGGCCAGACTTTCCCCTCGTGGGACACCGATCTCTCGCTCGAGCCGTTCGAGCAGGTCGAATTGCTCAAGGGTCTGTCCGGCTTCATGTATGGCTTCGGTTCGCCGGGCGGTATCGTCAACTACGTGCTGAAGCGCCCGACCGACGATCCCTACCGCAGCATCTCGATCGGCTACAAGTCGGCTGGCGTATTCAGCGAGGCGGTCGATCTGGGTGGCCGCTTTGGCAATGACAACCGTTTCGGCTATCGCCTGAACCTCGTCAACGAAGACGGCAACACCGCAGAAGACCACGGCCACATCCGCCGCCAGGTCGCCTCGCTTGCGTTCGACTTCCGCATTACGCCAGACCTGACCTTTACCGCCGACGCCTTCTATCAGAAGCGCAAAACCAACGGCACGCTATTCGGCCTGATGTTCGGCAGCGGACTCAGCATTCCCGACGCAAGCACCGTCACCCACGCGCTGACGCAGCCGCAGAATTACTATCAGACCGAGATGGCCTCGTTCGGCACGGGGCTTGATTACCGCCTCTCCGAGAACTGGCATGCGAGCGTGAAGTACCGCTTCGCCAAGGAAAACCGCACCAATTCGGACAGCTTCCTGTATGTCACCGATAACGCGGGCAACTACTCGAACACGCTTTATGCGGCGATGACGCGCTACTTTTACCAGAACGTCGACGCGATGGTGCAGGGCAAATTCAACACCGGCAGCATCAAGCACGACGTCGTGGTCGGCGCGGGCTTCGAGACGCAAACCAGCGAGTACAGCAATAGTGTGGGCTGGAATAACGGCTACTTCCTCGGCAACGGCAATCTGTACAACAGCACGCTGTTGACCAACGACGAAGTCAGTATCGGTTCGGATCTCTATCGTCAGCAGCGCACCACGCAGGCGGCCGTGTACGCGAGCGATACGGTGCAGTTCACGTCGCGTCTGTCCGCCCTGGTCGGCGTGCGTTACACGCAATACCGCGAGCACGTGTACGACACGAGCGGCGCCGTATCGTCGCAATACAGTGCGGATCCGGTCACGCCGACCTTCGCGCTGATGTTCAAGACTGACCCGTATTCGACCGTGTATGCAAGCTATGTCGAATCGTTGGAACAGGGTGGCGCGGCATCGAACACCAACCTCAACTACCCGGACACGTTCGGCCCGCTGAAGAGCAAGCAGTATGAAGTCGGCTTCAAGACGGACCACAGCAAGTGGGGCGCCAATCTTGCGCTGTTCCGCGTCGATCAGGGCTACAACTACACGAACTCGGCCAACATCTTCGTGCAGAACGGTACGAAGCGCTATACCGGCGTCGATGCAAGCGGCTGGCTCGCGCTGACGAGCGAATGGCGCGTGATGGGCGGTGTGATGTGGCTCGACACGAAGGCGGTCGATGTGGACGATGCCAGCGTCGAAGGCAAGCGCGTGTATGGCGCGCCGAGATTCACCATGACGGGCCGGATCGAATACAACCCGTCGTATCTGCGTCCGCTGACGCTGGCGTTCGGCGGCAAGTACGTCGGCAATCAGGCGGTCGACGCGGCCAACACGCAGTTCGTGCCGGCCTATGTCACGTACGATTTGAGCGGTCGCTACGAGACGAAAATCGCCGGCAAGGATGTGACGTTCCGTGCGGGGATCAACAATCTGTTCAGCCGCCGCTACTGGACCACGGCGTGGGGCTATTACGTGGCGCCTTCGCCGACGCGGACTGCCGTGGCTAGCGCTACGTTGCAGTTCTAAGCATTACGTAGGAACGGAGGCGCGCCCGCAGCCGGGCGCGCCTCCTCGTCAGTTCGCTTGGGGCACGCCAAGCATCGCGGGAATCTCGGCGACAAGCGCATCGATCGCGCAGCGCGTCTTCAACGCGAGATACCGACTCTTCGGCCACACAACGTGGATCTCCTGCGAAGGTCGAAAACAATTCTCCATCACGGTCTGCAACTGACCTGTTGCCTCAAAACGCGCGAGCAGCCAGCTCGGTAGCCACGCCAGCCCGAAGCCCGCAATCGCGGCATCCACAATCCCCTGCATATCGTCAAAGCTAAGCTGCGGCACTACGTCCGCGCGGCGAATTTGCCCATCGACATCGAGCACGTTCCAGGGCTCGATGACCCCGCTACGTGAGTAAGCAATGATCGTGTGCCCATGGAATTCAGCCACACGGCCTGGCGTGCCGCAGCGCGCCAGATACGCCGGCGCGGCGCCAATACTTGCATGCTGAACACCGAGCCGCCGCGCCGCGAGACTCACGCTATCGACCAGTGGACCGATCCGCACGACGAGATCGAAGCCCTCCTCCACGACGTCCACAAAGCGATCCGTGACGGAAATGTCGATCTTCAATTGCGGATGCCTGCGCGCAAGCCCAAGCAGCACCGGCGCTACGCAATGATGACCGAAGGCCTGCGGCACGCTCACCCGCAGACGTCCTTTCGGCTCGCGTCGCCCCGAGTCCAGATCGGCTTCGGCGGCCTCGAGTTCAGCCAGCGCGCGC
This sequence comes from Burkholderia sp. OK233, assembly GCF_900230185.1. Lineage (GTDB taxonomy): Bacteria > Pseudomonadota > Gammaproteobacteria > Burkholderiales > Burkholderiaceae > Paraburkholderia. The sequence goes on along the minus strand of NZ_OCSR01000002.1, from coordinate 2,623,775 downwards.
ACGCAACGGTCGTAATACGCTTGCCCGGCCTCGGTGAGACTCTGGCTGCGCGTCGTGCGATTGAGCAGACGCACGCCGAGACGCTTTTCGAGCCGCACGATGACCTTGCCGACGGCCGAGCGTGTCAGGTCCATGCGTTCGGCAGCCAACGCGAAACTGCCCGTCTCAACCACCCGCACGAACGTTGTCACGCCGTCGAGAATGTCGCTCATACCCTTACCTTATTGGTTCCGTACAGGACGCATTTCCGGGATTTATTCGCGTCAATAGGGACTTTAATTCCCTCTATATTACACAGTCCATGGTGGCCAAAGCCATCGACTATCGAGGTGAATTCCTATGTCCAGGTCCAGAAACGCGCCGCCGTCCTACGACGAAGGTTCCCAGGCGGTTATCGCGGAAGAACATCCATCAAGCTTGTCGGACACGCGGGCAGCAGACGCCCCTTCGAGCGACGCCGTGCAACCGACCACTCGCTTCTCCATCAGCAAGAACACCCTGGCGTTGGGCGCCGTATGCCTGGCTTCGCTGATGTTCGGCCTCGAAATCTCCAGCGTGCCGGTGATCCTGCCGACGCTCGAGCGCCTCCTGCACGGCGACTTCAAGGGCATGCAATGGATCATGAATGCCTACACACTCGGGGTGACGACGGTGCTGATGGCAACAGGCGCGCTGGCGGACCGATTCGGCCGCAGACGTATTTTCGTCATTGGGATCGCGCTGTTCGGCCTCACCTCGCTGATCTGCGGTTTCGCGCAGAGCGTGCCGACGTTGATCGTCGCGCGCTTGCTGCAAGGCGCGAGTGGCGGCGCGATGCTGATATGTCAGGTCGCCGTGCTATCCCATCAATTTAGCGAGGGACCTGAGCGCGTCCGGGCCTTCAGCGCTTGGGGCATTATTCTCGGCATCGGGCTTGGTTTTGGACCGATCATCGGCGGGATGATCGTTGCGGTATCGGGATGGCAATGGGTCTTCTGGATCCACGCGCTGCTTGCCGCCGTCACGTTGACGCTCGTTTTCGGCGGCGTCCAGGAGTCGCGCGATCCGCACGCGCACACACTCGATGTGGCCGGCATCGTCACGCTTTCGCTGGCGGTATTCGGGCTCACGTACTACATCACACAGGGCTCTGATCCTGGTTTCGCGAGTCTTCGCGCGATCCTGATTCTGGTGGCAACGGCCGTCGCCTTCGTGGCTTTTCTATGCGCTGAGCGACTCAGTGCTCGCCCGATGTTCGACTTCTCCGTATTCAGGATTCGGAAATTTTCTGGCGCGTTGATGGGCTCTGCGGGGATGAACTTCAGCTTCTGGCCGTTCATGATCTATCTGCCGATCTATTTCCAGATCGGCCTCGGCTACGACAGCGTGAGCGCTGGTCTTGCGCTGCTCGCGTACACGCTGCCGACACTGTTATTTCCGCCACTCGGTGAACGTCTTGCGCTGCGTTATGGATCAGGAATCGCGATACCTGCAGGCCTGTTTACGATCGGCCTCGGCTTCATGTTGATGAAATACGGCAGTAACGTCCCGCATCCCGGCGTGTGGACCATGTTGCCGGGTTGCGTCCTCGCCGGCGCCGGCCTCGGCCTCACCAACACGCCCGTCACCAATACCACGACCGGTGCGGTTCCGGCCGAGCGGGCGGGTATGGCATCCGGGATCGATATGAGCGCACGGATGATTACGCTTGCGATCAACATCGCGCTGATGGGGGCGATCCTGGTTGGCGGCATCCTGGTCAATCTGCGGGCGAGACTTCCTGCGACGCTCGACACCGCCGCACTCGGACGACTGGCGGAGAAGATTGCCGCAGGCGACGTCGAAGCCGTCAGACGTGGAATCCCTGCACTAGCCACACTCGACCCATCCGGAACCGCCGTGCACGCCGCGCTAATAGAAGGCTTTGGCTGGGTGATGCTTTATGGCGGCGCCGGAGTCTGGGTACTCGCCGCGCTGAGTTTTGTGATTTCGGGAAGTGCTTCGAGAAGGCTGAGAAAAATAGAAACGATCTCAACGCAGCAGTCCGTTCGATGTGACTCCTGCTAAATGCCAACGGTCAATTGACGTTCGATGCGCATTTCTTTACCGCCTGCGCGCGCGGCCACTGCAGAACATGGCGCCAGCCACGCCACGATTGCCGGCGTCGAGGCAGGCGGCGCAATGTTTCTCGGCGTCGCGCACCATGAAATGCACCTGCGTCTGCGAGACATCGAGCGCGCGTGCTGTGCTTTGCAGGGTTTCCTCGCGCAAGCGAACCATCTCGAACGCTGCACGGCTGCGCGGCGGCAGTTGTTCGAGCGCGTTGTAGACGTGCTGCAGCGTGTCGCGCACGAGTAAAGCCGCTTCGGGCGACGGTTCCGGCGAAGGCACATGCAGGCCGTCGTCTTCATCGGCGTGATACGTGCTCTCCAGGCTCTGGCGGCGGAACGCATCGATCGACGCATTGCGCACCATGCGGGCCACGTAGGCCACGGGTTGCCGCACGGCATCCTGATTCGGGAAGTCGATCAGTTTGATAAAGACGTCGTGAACCACGTCTTCCGCGAGACTCGCGCAACCCACAATGCCGCGCGCCAGATCGACGAGCATCGGCCGGTTGGCGATCAGCAGGTCGAGCAGCGTGCCCTTCTCCCAATCGACGGAGCGAGGCTGGCTGCGCGCGCGCCGCGAAGCGGGAGAGCGCGCAACGCCGACGCTGAAAACGGACATCGCCATTGTTGTGGAAGGCTCGCCCCGCATGACGACCTCAGCCATAGATTCGCTCCGCATTTCTCAAGGAAGAGCGTCAATCTAGCGTAAACGCGAATCATTCTCAATAAAGAATTGAAATGCTCTGCCCCTCGCAACGCTCAGCGCAACCGCAAAGCGGTTTTGCATTTCCACAAGGCCACAAGACTCAGTGCACCGAGAAATGCCAGGTACAACGCAGGTGAAAGCTTGTTGCCGGTGAGTTGAATTAGCGAATCAACTATCAACGGAGCGAACCCGCCGAAGACGGTTACACCGATGTTGTAGCTGACTGCCATGCCGGTAGCGCGTGTTTCTTTTGGAAAGGCGTCTGCCATCAACGCGGGCAGCGCGCCAAAATACACGGCTTTCAGCAAACCAATCCACGCCATCATTGCCATTAACGCGCCCAGGTTCGGATGACGGATCAATGCGGCAAACACTGGGTAGATCGACAACGTGAAGATCACGCCAGAGGCCGCCATCAAGCGAATTCGGCCCACCCGATCGGAGAGGAGACCGACGAACGGTGGTACGAACATCAGAATTGCCCCCGTCAACACGGTCGCGGTGAAGCCGAAGTTCGCGGGCATATGAAGCTGCTTGACCGCATAGGTCGGGATATAAAGAATCACGTAGCTCGTGCCGGTCGACACGGCCAACACGCCGATCGAGAGCAGCATGCGCAGCTTCTGTTGCGCGAGAACAGTCCTGACAGGCGTACGCGCGACAGGCGATTTGTCCAGGTTATGAAGGTTATGCTCCTCCTTCATCTGTCTGCGAAGGTACAGTCCGATTGGCCCGATCAGAATTCCAAAGAGAAACGGAACGCGCCAGCCCCATGATTCCATGGATGCCGTGTCCAGGGTGCTGGTCAGCACCGCGCCGAACCCTGCGGCCAGTAGATAACTTAGTCCCTGACTCGCGAACTGGAAGCTCGCCATAAAGCCGCTTCTGTGCGGCGCCTGCTCAACCAGAAACGCGGTCGTACTGCCAAACTCGCCGCCTGCGGAAAAGCCCTGCAGAAGCCGGGCAGCAAGCACGCCGATAGGTGCAACCACGCCGATTGACGCGTATCCCGGCATGACGGCGATCGTGAGTGTGCCGACCATTATCATCATGATTGATACCAGCATCGACGCTTTCCGGCCGTGCCGGTCGGCGTAGGAGCCAAGTGCCAGAGCACCAATTGGCCGCACAAGATAGGAAATACCGAAAGTGCCAAGCGTGACCAACAGCGATAGCGCGGGACTGGATGCCGGAAAGAACGTCTTCGCAATTGTCGTTGCAAAGAATCCATAAATCAGGATATCAAACCATTCCAAAGCATTTCCGATAGTCGCGGCAAATATGGTTAGATAGAAGCTGGTCATTTTCGGCTGAGAAAGAAGGCTGGTGCTCACGCTTGCGGGTGTATCCATGACATGCTCCATAAGGGCTTAGCAGTGAACCTGCGGGCCATACACCCGATGTGGTCAATAACCGGTCGCCACGTTGCATAGGACTACTGCGCGGAGAACAGCAAAGACTCGCTCGATCCCGATCCGAACTGCCGACGCCTCGTCCGTATCGATTCGATTGCGCATGTGCAAGACGGGCTGCCCGTGAACACCGCCGAGCCAGTCCAGCTCTTCTGGGACACTGGACCACAGCAACAGGTGCACGGCCCGAGATAACTGCCGCATCGATTTTGCGGCATCCCCCGTCGCGATAGCCCCGGAGAACGTCTCGCGTTCGCTGGATTCGATCCATTCTCGATGCAGAGATACCGGCGCCGGAATTCGCAGCATCGAGACCTGAGACACGGCGGCGAAACGCTGCGCCAGCGCGTGTGCAACCGAAGTCGGAATGCTCCCGTCGACGACGATGCACAGTTGCGTGAATTCCGATGCCCGCAGTACCCAATCCCAATCCGCGCTCGACACATCATGCGAATCCAGGCTACCCATTGCACCCTCCGGAAAGGTCAACGTCGCTTCAAAACACCAGACAAGCCAGACCCGCGTTCTGATTCAAATTCTAAGGAATTTGATCCGAAATCAGATTGCGAAAAAAATTTATCAAACTTACTTTAAGAAACATCGTCGCGATATTTATGCGTGATAATTTTGTATAGATGCATATTTGCACAACAAAAAAACACGAATCAACTGGACCCATGCCACTCACGCATGCCGGCATGCTGCTTCGCACGACTGTCGTTGCATCTCCCTCAACCCAGCGACGTGGCAAGACCCGCGCCGCCGTCGAGCTTGAAGATCGAGACGACTTGCACCAGTTCGTGAGACTGGTTGCGCAAGCTGTTGGCCGCAGCGGTCATTTCCTCCACCAGCGCGGCGTTCTGCTGGGTGGTCTCGTCCATCTGGGTGACGGCCTCGCCGACCTGGGCCACGCCCAGGGATTGTTCGTTGCTGGCAGCGCTGATCTCACCCATGGTGTCGGTAACGCGGCGGATGGAGCGGACGACTTCGGTCATGGCGAGGCCGGCCCGCTCGACCTGGGCCGAACCCTGAGCGACACGTTCCACGCTCGCGCTGATGAGTTTTTTGATTTCCTTGGCCGCATCGGCGGAACGTGCGGCCAGACTGCGCACTTCATTGGCCACTACCGCGAAGCCGCGGCCCTGTTCACCGGCACGGGCTGATTCCACCGCAGCGTTCAAGGCAAGGATGTTGGTCTGGAAGGCGATGCCGTCGATGACACCAATGATGTCGGCGATTTTCCTGGAGCTGTCGTTGATGCCCTTCATGGTTTCCACGACCTGATTGACGACTTCGCCACACTGGATGGCGACCTCAGATGTGTTCATGGCCAACTGGTTCGCCTGACGGGCATTGTCGGCATTCTGGCGCACGGTGGAGCTGAGCTCTTCCATGGAGGCGGCAGTTTCTTCCAGGGCGCTGGCCTGGCTTTCAGTGCGGGCGCTGAGGTCGTCGTTGCCCTGGGCGATTTCGGCACTGGCGGTGGCTACGTTTTCCGAGCCGGAACGTACGTTGGAGACAACACGCACGAGGCTGGTTTGCATGTCTCTCAGGCTGTTGAGCAACTGGCCAACTTCGTCGGTGCTGTGGTTGTCGATACGGGCGGTCAAATCGCCTTCGGCGACCTGGCGCGCTACCCCGGTGGCTTTGACCAGCGGCCTCGTGATGCTGCCGGAGATCAGCCACGCACACACCACGCTCAGCAGCAGGCTGACCACTCCAAGAGCGATCATCAGCGTGCGGCTGAATTCGTAGTTGGCCTCAATCTGCGTGGCCACCCTGTCAATTTCTTCGCGCTGCTGCTTCACTAAAGCGTCAACCTTCGTCACAAAGAGCCTGGAAGCGGGTATGAACTGTTGTTCTAGCAACTGGTTCGCCTCCTCGGCTTTGCCCGACTTTTTCAGTGCATAGATCTGGTCGCGGGTAGAGATAAAAATTTTGCGCTGTTCACCAATTGCGGCAAACAAGGATTTTTCCTCGTCAGAGGTCATCAAAGCTTCTATCGACTTTTGCAACGCCCCCAGTCGCCTGGCGATGGGCAGATTGGAAATAAACGTTGGCATAGTCAGTTTCTTCAATAACCAAAGGGAAAAATACCCGCTGACAATTCGGAGTATCAGAGTTCGCTCACTACACGTATACGGCTGCGAAGGCCGACCGCTGAAGACACTATTCGGTGGGTCATTCCTGAAATGGCGGTAGGGATATCCTTATAAGATAGGTGTGGCCGCCGCACATTGTCTCAACCGAACACAAGCGAACAAAGTTCAAAGTTAAGCGGAGCTCGACACCTGGAGCCTGGTGCCTGGAGCAAAGCGATCCGAATCTGGTACAACTGATGTCGGCCTATCCACCCGCGATAGCGAATGGTGAAATCTGAACGTTTTGAAGTACCGATCTTGCTGGAGTAGTCAATGGCCAGTGCTGACCTGCAGGTGAAATGATGAACGCATTCCGGTTTCAAACCGTGCCGACGATGGTCGTCGAATTTGGCGCAGCGCGCCGTCTCGGCGCTTTGCTGCGCGCGCAATTTCCGTCGCTCACACGCCTGTGCGTGGTGACGGATGGGTTTCTTCACAAAAGTGGGCTGCTGAATCCGGCGCTCGCCGATCTCGCGGCACACGGCTGGAATGCCACCGTGATCGACGACGTGATCGCCGATCCACCCGAGCACATCGTGCTCGAGGCGACGTCGCGCGCACGCGAGGCTAGCGCTGAGATCGTGCTGGGACTCGGCGGCGGTTCGTCGATGGACGTGGCGAAGTTGATCGCCGTACTGGCGCCGCAGGATCAACAAGCGCTCAGCGACATGTACGGCGTGAACAAGGTGACCGTGTCGCGCCTGCCGCTCGTGCAGATGCCGACCACGGCAGGCACCGGCTCCGAAGTCACGGCCGTGTCGATCGTGACGGTGGGAGAGGCGAAGAAGATGGGCGTGGTCGCGCCGCAACTGGTCGCCGATCTGGCGATTCTCGACGCGGAACTCACGCTCGGACTGCCTGCTGCCGCGACCGCGGCAACCGGCATCGACGCGATGGTTCACGCGATCGAGGCGTACACGTCCGCGCATTTGAAAAACCCGGTGTCCGACATGCTGGCGGTGAAGGCGCTCGAACTCCTGTCGCGCAACCTGTTGCCCGCATGCGAGAACGGCCAGAACCGCGCGGCGCGCGAAGCGATGTTGCTCGGCGCGGCGTTCGCCGGTCAGGCGTTCGCCAATTCACCGGTGGCCGCGGTGCATGCGCTCGCGTATCCGATCGGTGGCATTTATCACGTCCCGCACGGTCTTTCGAATGCGCTCGTGCTGCCGCACGTATTGCGGTTCAACGCCGAGGCGGCGACGCATCTGTATGCGGAACTCGCGGACGTGGTCGTGCCCGGTATGACGGGCAGTGCCGAAAGCAGGACGCTGGCGTTGATCGAACGGCTCGAACAGATGATTGCCGCGACCGCGATTCCGGCCCGGTTGCGCGATGTCGGCATCGACCGTAGCGGACTCGAACGGATGGCGAGCGACGCGATGCTGCAAACGCGGCTTCTGGTGAATAACCCCCGGCCTGTTACTGAGGCCGATGCGTTGGCGATCTATACCGCTGCGTTTTAATCAGTGCGAGGCGTAATTAAGGGCGGGAGTTGCCGCAGCGTTTGACGGCGGCTCCGCGCCGTTACGTCCACTGGACACGTTACGTAGCATGCACGTGGAACACGGCACCGTTCCTTTGGGCAGAATCGTGTTTATGACGCGATAAATTCTTCATATTTAAACTTCTTCAACCATATATGCATCGAATCATTGAAATTAAGCCATAACTCGCATTTGGCGTGCAACTTGCAATGTTGGCCCCGCCAATAATCGTTCTACGGGGACATCATGCAAAAAATCGTCGGTCGGACAGCCATCGCTGTTGCGACATCCGCATTACTCGCGATCTACGGTTGCGGAACCAGTAATATCGGCACTCCCAAAACCGGGCTTGCTGGCGCTGGGCTAGGCAGCACTTCGGGTTCCAGTTCGGGTAGCTCGGGTAGCTCGGGTAGCTCCGGCTCTAGCTCAGGTAGCTCGGGTACCTCCGGTTCCAGCAGCTCGGGCACCAGCAGTTCTGGTACGAGCAGTTCCGGTACCAGCAGCTCCGGTACCAGCAGCTCCGGCACCAGCAGTTCCGGCACCAGCAGTTCCGGTACCAGCAGTTCCGGCACCAGCAGTTCCGGTACCAGCAGCTCCGGCACCAGCAGTTCCGGCACCAGCAGCTCCGGCACCAGCAGCTCAGGCACCAGCAGCTCAGGCACCAGCAGCTCCGGCACCAGCAGCTCCGGCACCAGCAGCTCAGGCACCAGCAGCTCAGGCACCAGCAGCTCCGGCACCAGCAGCTCCGGTACGAGCAGTTCCGGCACCAGCAGCTCCGGTACGAGCAGTTCCGGCACCAGCAGCTCCGGTACGAGCAGTTCCGGTACGAGCAGCTCCGGCACCAGCAGCTCCGGTACCTCGGGCACGTCCTCCACCCCTATCGGCAACGTCGTCACGCAAGGCGGCAACCTCATCACTGCCGTGGGCACGACCGTCGCTGATACGGGTTCCAAAATCACCGGCACCTCAGTCCCCGGCGTCAACGGCGCAACGACCGCGAATCTCGGCGCCGCAATCACCGATCTCGGCAACGGCGTCAAGGTACTCGGTAACGGCACGGCCGCAGGTCTCGGCACCTTGGGCAGTTCGACCAATCCGCTCGGCCCGACCCTGACCTCGACATCAGGTCTCGTTACTGATGCAGGCGCGGCCGTTAAGGCGGTCGGCGGTGTGGTGACGAGTCTCGGAACCGGGCCGCTTGCGCCGCTCGCACCCGTCACGTCGACGGTGGGTACCGTTGTCGCCGGTGTGGGCGCCGGCGTCGTCAAAGTTGGCTCGGGATTGAACTCGGCGCTGACCAGCGCGCCTGTTCAACAGGTCGAGACCCAACTGAGCACGGTCATCAACCCGATCACCCTCGTGGTCTCGAATACAACGCAGACCATCGGCAACACCACGGGTCTCGGCGCGCCGCTCAACGGCTTGCTGAGCACCATCGGCAACGGACTCGATTCGGCCGGTCAGAAAGTGTCTGGCGCGACGGGTGATCAGGTGGGTAAAGATGTCGGCGGCGTAGTGAGCCAGTTGGGCAAGACGGTCACGAGCACGGGCGGACTGCTGACGGGCGCGACAACCAACCCGTTGGCGCCGATCGCCGGCATGCCGGGCCCGCTTGGCGGTCTGGGCGGATCGGGCGGCGGCCTCAGCATCCCGCCGCTGACCGGCCTGATCGGCAACCTCGGTTCGCTCGGCGGGACCGGTAGCAGCGGTAATCCGCTCGCGCCGATCACCGGACTCCTCGGCGGCCTGGGTTCGCTCGGCGGCACTTCCGGCGCCGGCGGTCCTCTTGCTCCGGTCACCGGACTTCTCGGCAACCTGGGTTCGCTCGGCGGCACTTCCCCAGCCGGCGGTCCGCTCGCGCCGGTCACGGGTCTCGTCACGGCGCTGACCTCGACGCTGGGCGGCGCCGCGGGCCAAAACTCACCGCTCGCGCCCGTCACCGGTCTCGTCACGACGCTGACTTCGACGCTGAGTGGGGCATCATCCGGCAAGGCCTCGCCGCTCGCGCCGGTCACTGGCCTTGTGACCGGCCTGACCGGCAGTGCGGGAAGCGGTTCGTCCAGCACGAATCCGCTGGCGCCAGTGACGAACCTTGTCACCGGGTTGCTGGGTGGGGTCGCCGGTAAATAAGCGGTAGTCAGCACAGCGGCCGGGACTTAAAAAATCAAAAGCCCGGCCGCTATCTATGTCATGAATACGAGGATGACATGAACTCCACTCTGGATAACGTAGCGCACGTGCAGGAGCAGCGTCCGCGTTCGGCGACGCCGTTTTCCGTTGGCCTGCTTGGCATCGCCGTCGGCCTTCTGACGCTCTGGCTGCTACGCGACAGTACCGCACTGGATGGCGCGCGCCGCAGCACCGCCGCCTGCCTCGCGATCATCGCGACGATCGCCCTATACGAGCTGTTCGTCGCACGCGTGTATCTACGCCCAAGCGCCGGACTGACCGGTCAGGCGGTTCGGCCGCTCAGTGTCGCGCGCGTGGGATTGCGTCTTGCCGCGCTGGCTTCCGTGTATGTCGGCATCGGTGTGCTCTACTGGCTTTTGCCCGAGTATCACGGCACGTTCTATAACCCCTTCTGGTCTCTGATCCATACGCTCGCACCGTATCTGATCGTGGTCGCGCCGTTTTACTTTGCGTGGATGGACAGGCGTCAGCGCGAAGTCGACGATGCCTATGTGTTGTGGGGCCGCCTCGTATTCCTCGGGCAGCGCCCAGGCAACTGGAAGCCCGTGCGTGAAATGCTCGCGGGATGGATGGTGAAAGCGTTCTTCCTGCCGCTGATGATCACCTACCTTTCCACCGATGCGGACCATATCGGCGCATCGCTTGCGACCGCCATGAACGCGCCGTTCTCGCTTGCGACGTTCAGGTTCATGTACGACCTGTCCTTCACGATGGACCTGATGTTCGGCACGGTAGGTTATCTGTGCACACTGCGCATTCTCGATACCCACGTGCGCAGCGCGGAGCCGACCACGCTCGGCTGGCTGGTTGCACTTCTCTGTTATCAGCCGTTCTGGTCGTTGATCTCGGCCCAGTACATGCACTATCAGGGCGCAATGTTCTGGGACAGCTGGCTGATATCCGTGCCCATTGTCCGAATCATCTGGGGCACCGTGATTATCGCCTTGGTCTTCTGCTACGCGCTTTCCACCATCGCGTTCGGATTGCGGTTTTCGAACTTGACCAATCGCGGCATCATTACGTCGGGCCCTTATCGCTTCACGAAGCATCCTGCCTACATCACGAAGAATCTCTCGTTCTGGATGGTCTCGGTGCCGTTCATCGAACCCATGGGCTGGCAAGTCGCGCTCACTCACTGCTTCGCGCTGGCAGCCGTGAATCTGCTGTACTTCATGCGCGCTAAAACCGAAGAGCGGCATCTGATGAACGATCCTGACTATCGCGCCTACGCAGAATGGATCGCGAGAAACGGGCTGTTCGCCAGGATCACACGTGCGTTTCAATAAGATGTTTATGCTACGAACGCGGTCGAACGCATTTTTTTGCAACGCACCATTCTTTAACGGCGTGAGGATGGTGATGAGTATCTTCGACCGCTTCCAGGCAGTCGCCGGTGGAAGCAGACCATAGCGCCCATTGCCGATTTTCCGCGAGCAGTGGGTGCTCGCCTCAACGACATCGCACGCAGGACGTTACGTAACGTCCTCTGCCGCGGTCACGATTCGAGGCTTGGCGCCAGGACATTGGCCAGCCCGGCCTTCGGGCGAGAGAACAGAAAGCCTTGCACCAGCGCTTGCGGCCATGACGTGCTCAACCATTGCAACTGTGCTTTGGTCTCGACGCCGTTCACCACGACCTGCACGTCAAGCGCATGAAGCAGATCCAGCAACGCCGAAGTCACCACGCCGGCACGCGGATCGCGTGGAACCGCTGCCATCAGCTCAGGCGCCATCGTGACGGTATCCACGTCGAGTGCGCCTAGCAGTGCGAGCGAAGACGCGCTGTTGCCCCATTTGCCCACCGAGATGGCAGTTCCCGCCGACCGAAGGCCGGCCGTCAAGGTACGCAATGAGAGGAGACGTGCTGCGTCCGCGCTATCCGGCACTTCGATTTCAAGCAGGTTGCCGGGCACGCCATACGATCGCGCGATGCGCGCCAGGTCGTCGGCAAACGATTCGAGCACGGCTACTTGCGCCGGCACCGTGATCGCGACCGGCAGCAGCGCCATCTTCAACGAGCGGCAGTCGCGCAGTTCGCGGCACACACCATCGATGACGAACAAGGCCATCTCCCGCGCGACCTGCGGGTGTTCGAGCGGCATCATGAAAATACCGGGAAGCAGCAGCCCGTAGTCGGGATGCGTCCATCGGACCTGCGCTTCGAGGCGTGCGAGCGCGCCGCCTGCCGCGCGATAAGCCCCCTGAAACACGAGATGAAACTCACCCGCGTGCAGACCCTGGCGGACGCGGCTTTCGAGTTCGCTCAGCGCCACGGAATCGTCGCGCGAGTCATCCCAATTGGTCTGTTCAATGCAAGCGCTACGCGTGCCAAAGGTCGTTGCGAGCGATACAGGCTTTTCATAGTCGAGCGATAGCATGGCGTAGGCGCAGTTTATTAACCTGGCTAACGCACGCACATGTCGTGCCAAGCGGCACGTTTGCTGCGCGATCTATCAGCGACCATGACCGGCAAGCCCCACTGGTCAATGGTTTACGGCCCTCCGATCAAACCAGCCGAAGCGTAATTCCAATCGCCAAACGTTTGTATGAACGCGGGTGTTACGTAGCGTTTCGCATCGACGTTACGGGACCATCGCACAGGACGGTGAGCGCGCCAATTACCACAAGTCCATCGCTTCAAACGGGGAAACCGTGTCATGCATCGTGAATAAGATCGCTAAACAACAAGCGATGAATGAAGGCATCGCACCGCAACAATAAAATTTGACCGAGAAAAAAAGATTTACTAGTATCGGCACCAAACGCAGCATGCAACGACTGCGCATTCCCCACACAGTCATTCAAGGCGGCACATGCTTCAGATCCCCCTCACCGACGCCGATTGGGCGCGTGTTCAGAGTCTTTTTCCCGTGATTTCGTCAGGTCGCGGACGCCCCCGTCGCAGCGATCGCGAGATCCTCAACGCGATACTCTGGGTGCTGCAGACGAAGGAAAAGTGGCACCGGCTGCCGGCGACTTTTCCGCCGCAACAGACTTGCTATCTTCGGTATATGGCCTGGAAAAGAACGGGCGTTCTAGACCAGGTGAATGAGCGCCTGCCACTGTGCGACCAGGAGCTTTCAACCTGCTGAATCAGCGGTAAGAATTGTTTTGCATACCGTACCGATTCAAAGGCGAACAGATGTTTCACAGGCGGCCTCAGTGATCGCTCGCGCCCTTCAGCGCGTCAGGCCTTCCCGTTCATTCGATCCATCACCGCCAGCAGATCAGCGAGCGTCTGCTTGCATTCCGCTGCGTTCGGCGTGCCGGCGCGTAACGCGCTCAGCGCGCGGTCGATCGCTTTATCGACGGTATGCCAGTCAGTTGCGGCACGAGGCTTCAGCGAAGGCTCGGCGTCGTCCCATGCGAGCTCCAGATCCTTGATGCGCGCCTTACCGCCCGCGAGATTGCCTTTATCGACGAGTACCGCGGTGTCGGCGGCGATCTGGCGGAACGGCGAGAGGTCGCCGAGCTTTGACGCCTTGACAGGCTCGGCCGCCTCGGCCGACGGAAAGCCGATCCCACCCGCCTCAAGATGCCCGAAGCTGATGGCGGAGAGGGCAATGAAAGAAGCGATGACAGCTTTGTTGAGCGTGCGTTGATTCATGATTGTTCTCTTCCGTTTGAACCGCTATACGATTGAAAAAGGGCTACGTCTACGACTTGTCGAGCGACACGCGCTCAAGGTTCACGTGCGGCAATCGCGCGCGTGGACCGCTGTTCGACTGCACTTGCGAAGACGACCAGCACGACGATTGCGCTCAGAAAGAGCACGCTCGTATTGATCGTGCCGAGGCCGATACCGCCGTACGCGCGCGACTGCGAAAGCAGATCGCCGAACGAGGCGCCCAACGGCCGCGTCAGAATGTAGGCAAGCCAGAATGTCAGCACCGGATTTCCGCCGACGTAGTAGATGGCGCAAACCAATGCGATTAGCGCGCCGAATGCCACCACACCGATCATGAAGCCGAGCCCCAACGCTTCGGTCGCGAGATCGCCGGCCGCAGTGCCCAGCGCGAAGGTGAACAACACAGCAGCCCAGTAGAAAAGCTCCCGCCGGGTCGTGTAGATGGTGTGAATCGACAGTGTCCGCTCACTGCGATACCAGAGCGCGAACACCACGGCCAGCGCGAGGGAGAACGCGATCGTGCTGGCGTAGAGACTGATGCCGAGCTTGTCGGTCAGCGCATCGGTAATCTGCGTGCCGACCACACTGACCAGCACCACGGTCAGCCAGTAAATCCATGGCACGTACTTGCGCATACGAAGCTGCACGGCCAATGCGGCAACCAGCAACGTGAGCATCATCCCGCCGGTGAGCGCGGTGCCGAGCCCGACGTGCACGGCCAGATAGTCCGCGCCGGTTTCGCCGACAGTCGTCGCCATGATCTTGATCGCCCAGAAGACAAGTGTTGCCTCGGGCACTTTGTTGCGCATCGCGGCAACACGATAAGTCGAGGTCTCTAGCAAGCTCGTTCTCCCATCAATAGGCAATTAATTCGAGGTGGCGAGCAGGCGCGCCTGCGCTCGCTCAATGCGGCGAATAGTGCAATGGGGAACCTTAGGAAAACCTTACGGAAAATGCCGATGAAACCGACGACTCGCGGCAGCGAACCGGGTGGTTGAGAGGTGTCTTGAGCGAGCCTTAAGAGATGCTTAAGGACGTCGAATAAATCGAAAAATATACTGCTCAAGCACTCCGAATCGAGGCCGATAGACAGAACGCAGTACATACGTTTTTCTATCGGGAGATTGGGATGTCCATTCAGGCAATCGGTCAAAGCACCGCACAAGCGTCGGCGTCGGCCTCATCCGCCGCGCCGACATCGAGTTCAGCGCCGAGCGCGCCGGCATCGAGCACGAGCGCTTCTTCGGCTACGGGGTCGAGCACCAGCGCGTCCGCGTCGTCGTATACGGTCAACATCAGCAGCGCTGCGCGTGCTTTGTTGGCCGAAGCAAGCGAGACGTCGGTTCAAACCGCGCAGGAAGCAGGAAAGGGCGATCAGCAGGCGCAACGCCTGCTCGCCAGGGAGGCCGCAGCCAAGGTGCATTAATGCACTGAGGAAGTCCAGCCGGAAAACAGGGACCGCCGCGCCGGATCGGCGGCGGTCCCGCCGAATTGGAGTGCGTTATACCCCGCCGACAAACCCTTCGCACGGCACTTCTTCGCGCAGAATGTAGCCGAGCCCGCGCAACGTCATGATCTTCGCGCTGGAGCTCGCCAGATGCTTGCGCAAGCGGTGAATGTAAATGTCGATGGCATCGGCGCTGGGTTCGTCGTCGAGCGTGAAGACCTTGTCCATCAGCGTGACCTTCGAGACTGTCTTGCCCTGCTTCAGCATCAGCGTTTCGAGGATGGCGTGTTCGCGCCGCCGTAACGGCAAGGGCTCGTTTTGCAATACGAATTCACGGGAATCGAACAGATAGCGCAGATCGCCGCAGTCGATCGACTGGCCCTTGTCGCCGGCCGCCTGGCGGCGGATCAGCGCCTTGATGCGCGCCACCAGCTCGCGCGCGTCGAAAGGTTTGACGACGTAGTCGTCCGCGCCGGCCGAGAAGCAGGCTACCTTGTCGTCGGTTGAGCCGTTGGCGGTGAGCATCAGCACCGGCACGTTGTCGCGTTTGCGCCGTAGACGCGCCAGCACGTCCTTGCCGCCAATGCCCGGCAAGCGCAAATCGAGCAGCACCGCGTCGTAGCACTGCACGCCGAGCAGCGTCTCCGCACGCTCGCCGTCCTGCGCCCAGTCAACCACGAAATTCTCGACCTGCATCAGGTTCATCACCCAGCGCGCGAGGTCAGCGTCGTCTTCAACGAGCAGCAGTTTCATAGGTTTCCCCTGATTTGGCGGCGCATCAACCCGCCGCCGACCATAGTCGCATCTCGACGGTGGCGACCAGGCCGACACCGTCCTCTCCCGGCTCGAGCGTAACCGTGCCGCCTTGCCGTCGGGCGATCTCGCGCACGATCGGCAAGCCAAGACCGGTTCCGTCAGCGTGGCTCGACGCACGATAGAAACGCTCGAACACGCGCACCCTCGCTTCGGCTTTGATACCCGGCCCATTGTCGATCACCCGCACGATCGCCCTGTCATTGCCGCGCTGCGTGTGCACGGTGACGCGGCCACCGGGTTGCGTATAGCGCAGGGCGTTGTCGACGAGATTGGTCACCAGCGCCGCGGTCAGCGCCTCGTCGCCGGTCACGTATAGACCGTCTTCCAACTCAGCGCCCAGATCGATTTCACGCGACTGCGCGAAAGCTATCAACTCCTCCAGCACACCCGCGATCAACGCGCTCAGATCGACCCGTTCGCGCGTATTGGAGGGCGCGGCGGACTCGGCCTGAGCGAGCAGCAACAATTTGTTGGTCAAGGTGGTCAGCTTGCGGCTGCTTTTATGCATGCCGGCCAGTGCTTCGCTGAGCGGCGCGTCCCGATTCTCGCGTTGCCGTGCGAACTGGATCTGCGCCACCAGCAGCGCGAGCGGCGTGCGCAACTGATGTGCCGCGTCGGAGATGAATTGCCGCTGGGTCGCGGCCTGCTGGCCCATGCGCGCGATGCACTGGTTGATTGCTTCGACGATGGGCCTCAATTCGACATGCAAGCGCGCCACACGTATCGGTTCAAGTTGCGATGCGTTACGATCGGCGACGTCGTCTTTCACTTTCATCAGCGGCCGCAATTCGAAGGTCAGCCCGAGATAGACGAACACCATCGCGAGCACCAGCGTGAGCACCTCACCGAACAGTTGCGGCCGCAACAGGCGCCACACCATGGCGTCGCGCGAACCTTCCGTTTTCGCGACCGCTACGACGACTTCTTCGGTGCGGCCCGAGTCGTATAGCTGCCGCACGTAAGTCGCCGCGCGCACCGCTCGGCCGTCGCCGAGATGAGTGGAATAGAGCATGGGGACGTCGCTCACGCCGCGCGGCACCGGTAACTCGGGACTGCCGGCCAGCAGGCGGTGGCCGCTCGCTTCGACGCGATAGAACACACTGTCCTGTTCCGGCGACTCGAACAGCTCGAGCGCGGCCGGCGGAATCTGGACCGACACGTGGCCGTTATCCCAGTCGATGTCCTCGCCAATGATGCGTATCGACGATAGCAACGCGTTATCCTGAACCAGGTCGGCTGTGGTCTGCGCGTTGCGATACGAAATCATCCCGGAAATGGAAACGAACGCCGCCAGTGGCAGCAAGAGCCACCACAACAAGCGTCCGCGCAAACTGCCTGAAAACACGATTCGTCGTTCCTCTCTGCTGGATGTCTCCGCTATATCCCGTGCGCGCGGTGGGCGTTCGATGAATCGCCTGCGCCGAATTCTAGGGGTACAAATCCTTCCGTAAGCTTTCGAACACGCGTTTCCTGTGCCGATTGCGGGTTTGTCCCGACTACTTTTGAAGCCGCCGATTTAAAGGGCATGATTCAATCGGGCCGAGGTTCTTCCGTCTGTGCACGTGGAAACGAGACGGTCACGTGCACGCCTTTGCCGCCCTCACCGGGTTTGAGCGTGATCTCTCCGTGATGCGCGTCCGCGATTTCGCGCACGATGGCGAGGCCCAGCCCGGTCCCTTCAGTATCTGTCGACGCCCGAAAGAACGGCTCGAACACGCGACTGCGCGACTCGGCGGGAATGCCGGGGCCGTCGTCCAGCACCGCCACGGTGACTGTATCGGCTTCAGCGCTGACTGCCACCGTGACGTGGCCGCCTCGGCCGGTATAGCGGATCGCGTTCTCCGCGAGGTTGGCGATCAGCGCCTGAAGCAGGCCGCGATGCCCTGCCACCGGTGCGGGGCCATTCAGTTCGGCGCCCAGATCGATGTCCCGGCCCTGCGCGAGCAGCGCCAGATCTTCCACCACTTCCATTGCCAGTGGCACCAGATCGACCGTTTCCACCGCCAGTTGCGTGTTGTCGGCGGCTTCGGCCTGCGCGAGCAACAGCAGCTTGTTGGTGAGTCCGACCATCGAACGATTACTGCGGTGCATCGCGGCGAGCGCCTCGTCGAGCGCGGGATTCAGGCCGTCCTGCTGCCGCGCGAACTGCAACTGCGTACCGAGCAGCGTGAGCGGCGTGCGCAACTGGTGTGCGGCGTCGGCGATAAAACGCCGTTGTGCGGCCACCTGTACGCCGAGGCGCGCGATACATTGATTGATCGCTTCGACGATCGGCCGCAACTCCGTATGCAGGCGCTCGACGCGAATCGGTTCGAGTTGCATGGGATCGCGATCGGCGACCTCTTCCTTCACTTTCATCAGCGGCCGCAATTCGAAGGTGAGGCCGATGCAGGCCAGCGCGACCGCGAGCACGATCATCTCGATCTGCCGCACGAGTTGCGGTTGCCACAACTGCTGCGCCATCGCGTCGCGCGAGCGTACGGTCTTGCCCACCGTCACCCGTACGCGGCGCGTTGCACCGTTGTCGTACATCAGGCGCACGAGGCCGACCGCGCGTACGGGCTGGCCATGGAGTTCAGTGTCGTAGTGATCGGCCGTGTCAGGCGAGAGCGCCGCGCGCGGCGGAAAATCCGGCGTGCCCGCCAGCAGGCGGCCATCGTCGACCCGCACGCTGTAGAACACCTGATCGCGATAGGGCGACACGAACACTTCAAGCGCGGCGGGCGGCACGTCCACACGCAGAAAACCGTCCACCCACTCCACTTCACCGGCGATCATCCGCGCCGATGAGATAAGTTGGTTGTCCTGCACCAGATCCGCCGTGCGCCGCGCGTTGTCGTACTCAGCCTTGCCCGTGACGAACACGTACAACGCGAGCGGCACCAGCAGCCACCACAGCAAGCGCATGCGCAGGCTATTGGTCATCTTCTTTCTTGCGCAGCAAGTACCCCAGCCCACGCAACGTGACGATCGCGGCCGAGCTGCCGTCGAGTTTCTTACGCAGCCGTGAAATGTAAATTTCGACTGCATCCTCGCTCGGCTCATCCGCGAGCGTGAAGATCGCGTCGACCAGAGCGGGCTTGGTGACCGTCTTGCCCAAACGCAGGATCAGCGTTTCGAGCACCGAGCGCTCGCGCGGCGTAACGTTCAGCGGTGCACCCTTCAACGTGAACTGGCGCGTGTCGATGTCGAACGCGAGATCGCCGCACACCACCTCGCTCGCCTTCGAGGGCGACTGGCGACGGATCGCCACCTTGATGCGCGCGATCAACTCGCGCACTTCGAAAGGCTTGACCAGGTAGTCGTCCGCGCCGGCGCCGAGCAGTTCCACTTTTTCGTCGATCGAACCGCTCGCCGTCAGGATCAGCACGGGCGTGGCGTCACCGCGCTGGCGCAAACGGCGCAGCACGTTCTTGCCCGACAGCTTCGGCAGATTCAGGTCGAGCAGGATCACGTCGTAGTGATTGGTGCGCAGCAAGCGGTCGGCGGCGTCGCCGTCCTGCACCGCGTCGAGCGCGAACGCCTCCTGCTCCAGCATCTTCGCGAGCCAGTGTGCCAGGGTGGGGTTGTCTTCGATGAGCAGCAGCTTCATGGCGGGAACGGCGAAATAAGCGATTAAATGCGCAGCAAAAGTCAGGACGCCGATTGTGCCGTAAAACAAGGGCTTTGCGCGCGGCTTGCGTGGTTTGTGGCCCACGTTATGGGGTTTGCCAGGGGGTGGCCGCGCGATTGTGGTGGATTCTCGGGTTAACACCCATGATTTGTCCACAGCCCCGAAAGCTGCCAGAAGGTTTCAGATTTCTATAATCGCCGTCATTCACCCAGAAAGCGTCGCATCCGCACAGGGCGGCGACCAAACCTAAGGAGACTGCTTCATGCGTACCTTGCGCCAGATTGCCGCCGTGTCAGGTGTTGCGTTTACCCTTGCCGCCGCTTCGGCCGCGGCTCATGCGGAGAAGCTGACGATCATGGTCGGCGGCGCCACCAAGATCATCTATCTGCCGGCCAAGCTGACCGAGCAACTCGGCTACTTCAAGGACGAAGGCCTCGACGTCGAAATTCTCTCGCAACCGGCCGGCGTGGACGCGGAAAACGAACTGCTCGCGGGTGCGGTGCAAGGCGTGGTGGGCTTCTACGATCACACCATCGACCTGCAGAGCAAGGGCAAGGAAGTCCAGGCGCTGGTGATTTTCGGCCAGGTGCCGGGTGAAGTGGAAATGGTCTCCACCAAGGCTTCCGAAACGCTCAAGAGCATGGCAGACGTAAAGGGCAAGACGCTCGGCGTGACCGGCCTCGGCTCGTCCACCAGCTTCCTCACGCAATACCTCGCACAACGCGCGGGCGTGCCGTCGACGCAATACACGCTGCTGCCGGTTGGCGCGGACAACAGCTTTATCGCGGCCATCAAGCAGAACCGCATCGACGCGGGCATGACCACCGAGCCGACCGTCTCGCAGTTGCTGAAGACCGGCGACGCCAAGGTGCTGGTCGATATGCGCACGCTGGAAGGCACCCGCGCCGCGCTCGGTGGCACGTATCCAGCTTCGAGCTTCTACGTGCAGCGCGCATGGGCCGAGTCGCACAAGGACGACGCCACGAAGCTCTCGCACGCATTTGCGAAGACGCTGAATTTCATCGCGACGCATAGCGCGGAAGAGATCGCCGCGAAGATGCCGAAGGACTACTACGGCAACAACAAGGACCTGTACGTCGGCGCGCTGAAGGCGTCACTGCCGATGTTCACCAAGGACGGCAAGATGCCCGCCGACGGCCCGGACACTGTCCTGAAGGTGCTGTCGGCGTTCAATCCTTCGGTGAAGGGTAAGCATATCGACCTCGCCAAGACCTACAGCAACGACTACGTGTCGACAGCGGTCAAGACCGCGGCGAAGTAACGCCCTCGACGTAACGCCCCATCAACATCAAGAGAACTGCGAGGCACCAGCCGATGAATCAACCTATGTCCCGCGATACGCCCGCCATCGAGATGCGCAACGTATCGTGCCGTTTCATCTCTCCGGATGGCAAAGCGACGATCGCGTTGCGCGACTTCAGCATGTCGGTGGCACGCGGCGAGTTCGTCGCGGTTGTCGGTCCGACTGGCTGCGGCAAGTCGACCACGCTCAGCATGATCACCGGCTTGCTGAAGCCGACCACCGGCGAAGTGCGCGTAATGGGCGCGCCGGTGGACGGCATCGACCCGCGCATCGGCTTCGTGTTTCAGGCGGACGCCGTGTTTCCGTGGCGCTCGGTCATCGACAACGTGGCGGCCGGCCCGCTGTATCGCGGCCGCTCGAAATCCGCCGCGTACGACGAGGCCAACGAATGGCTGCGCCGTGTGGGCCTCGACAAGTTCGGCAAGCACTATCCGCATCAACTCTCGGGCGGCATGAGAAAACGCGTGGCGCTCGCGCAGACTTTCATCAACAAGCCGGAAATCCTGCTGATGGACGAGCCCTTCTCGGCGCTCGACATGCAAACGCGCACGCTGATGCAGGACGAACTGCTGCAATTGTGGGGCGGCGCCGGTTCGGTGGTGTTCGTCACGCACGATCTGGAAGAAGCGATTGCACTCGCCGACCGGGTGTTCGTGCTGACCGCGCGCCCGGCGACGCTCAAGAAAGTGTACGAAATCGATCTGCCGCGTCCGCGCGTCACGTCGGAGGTTCGTTACGACCCACGCTTTATCGAAATCTCGCGCGACATCTGGCACGACCTGCGCGAAGAAGTGCAGATCGGTTAATCAAGGAACGGCAAACATGTCTACTACCCCTCAACAGACGATGCCTTCGGGTATCGATCCCGCGACGCTCGCGCAGGTCGAACGTGTCGCACAAAAACGCATCCGGCAACGCCATGCGCTGGTGATCTCGCTGCGCATTATCGTGCTGGTGGTTGTGCTCGGCGGGTGGGAATTGTCCGCGCGCCTGAAGTGGATCGATCCGTTCTTCTTCTCGATGCCGAGTGCGATCTTCGATCAGATCATCGACTGGTTCGTGAACGGCACATCGCAAGGCCCGCTGCTCACCCAGGTTTGGGTCACGCTGGAAGAGACCGGTCTTGGCTTCATCATCGGTTCAGTGGCGGGCGTGGTCTGCGGCATCGTGCTCGGCCGCAACAAGCTGCTGTCCGACGTGTTCAGCCTCTACATCAAGATCGCCAACTCGATTCCACGCGTGGTGCTCGGCTCGATCTTCGTGATTTCGCTCGGTCTTGGCATGGCTTCGAAGGTAGCGCTGGCCGTGGTGATGGTGTTCTTTGTCGTGTTCGCCAATGCGTTTCAGGGTGTGCGCGAAGCGGATCGCTACATGATCGCGAATGCGCAGATTCTGGGTGCGTCGCGCCGTCAGGTGACGACTTCGGTGGTAATTCCGTCGGCGTTGAGCTGGATTCTCGCCAGCTTGCACGTGAGCTTCGGCTTTGCGCTGGTCGGTGCGGTGGTGGGCGAATTCCTCGGCTCGAAGCAAGGTATCGGCCTGCTGATCTCGACCGCGCAAGGTGCGTTTAACGCAAGCGGCGTGTTCGCGGCGATGATTGTGCTGGCTGTGGTCGCGCTGGCTGCGGACTATCTGTTGACTGCGGTCGAACAGCGGCTGTTGAAGTGGCGGCCGGCAGCGGTTTGAGTTGACCGTCAGGTCGTAAAGGGAGAAAGGGCGCCGTCGGCGCCCTTTTTTTCGCTTCGCACCCATTCAGCATAACGAGCCGAAGCACGACACGCTTTCGCGACGGCGCGTTTTGCGCTACGTTTGCAACGCTGGTATCACCTGAGCAAGCTGACACGGTAGTACGCACAAAAATCCATCCAATCCCCTGCCGGAGCGATGAGTATGAGTGACGTCCACGACAGCAAAGCAGCAAGTGAGGCAAACACGTCGAATGCAACGAATGTGCCGAAGGATCGGATCGAGCATGTCGTTCTGCTGTTGATGGAAAATCATTCCTTCGATCAGATGCTCGGCTGTCTTGACGAAGTGCACACCGGCCTGGATGGAATACGCAACGCCGCGTCGAAGTCCAACGACGACGGCGAAGGCCATACCTTTTTCCCTCAGGCGACACAAGAGCGGCAGATGCAGCACGATCCGGACCACGGATATGAGGCCGTGCTGGCCCAGATCGCGGGTGACAATGGCGGCTTCGTTCGATCGTTCGCGAAGGACTACCCGAAGAGCACCCTCGCCGCGCGGCAGGACATCATGGGCTATTACCCGCGCGGCTTTCTCCCGGCGCTACACACGTTGGGCGAGCAATTCACCGTGTGCGACAAGTGGTTTTCATCGTTAC
The DNA here is from genome assembly GCF_900230185.1 of Burkholderia sp. OK233. Lineage (GTDB taxonomy): Bacteria > Pseudomonadota > Gammaproteobacteria > Burkholderiales > Burkholderiaceae > Paraburkholderia. The sequence continues at coordinate 2,600,578 of NZ_OCSR01000002.1, read as the reverse complement.
CCGGCCCAACCTGGCCGAACCGTTATTTTGCGCTGACGGGTACGTCGATGGGCGAGGTGGGGATGCCCGTAGGACTCGAAGCCCTGAATCCGAGGTGGTACACCGAGCAAAACCAGGACACGATTTTCGACCGCCTCAATGACAAAGAGAAAACGTGGAAGATCTACTTCTACGATTTTCCCGCGTCCCTGCTGTTGAAAAACCAGCGTCAAGCGAAGAATCTCGCAAATTACCGGCGGTTCGACACGTTCTTCGACGACGCAGCCGGTCCGGCGAACGAGTTTCCCGCGTTCGTTCTCATCGAACCGAAATACTTTGGTGAAGCACAGAACGACGACCATCCACCGCACAACATCATGAAGGCGGAGAAGCTGATCGCCGACACCTACAATGCGCTGCGCTCCAATCAGGCATTGTGGGAACGCACACTATTAGTCATCCTGTACGATGAACATGGCGGTTTTTTCGACCACGTGCCTCCGCCGTCGAACGCAGTAGCGCCCGACGAACACACCCAAAGCTTCGACTTCACCCAGCTCGGCGTACGCGTTCCCGCCATTCTCGTCTCCCCATGGTGCAACGCAGGCGTGTGCAATACGCGATTCGATCATTGCAGCCTGCTGAAATATCTCTGTGACAAGTGGGAGCTTGCGCCGCTCGGCAATCGCACACAGGCCGCGGCAAGCGTCGGACAGGCGATCCGTTCCACGGGAATTGCCCGGACCGATACACCACCTTTTATCCACGTGACCAATCAATCGCTGATTGCGGAGCATGTGGAGCTCGAAAGGAAATCGTCGAACGGCAATCAGCACGGACTCCATCATTTCGCGGACTACTTGCACGCAGAGTTGGACAAATTGACCGCGGACCTGGTGGAATCGGCTTCGCATCTCGCGCTTACCGAGACGGGATGGGTTCGGTTAAAGAGCGCGCTCGGCTCCGCGATGATGCGTTTTGGGCAGTGGCTCAGCAAAGACTTCTATCAAGCCCGAGATAATCGTGAAGCGCGCACCGGCCAGGCATTCACGCGGCTCACACAGTCCACGAATGTCCCTGCGAATACTCAGCAAGACGGCGCCCCAGTCACGGCATCGCGGTCCTAGCAAGCTAGCGTGCACGAGGGTCCATCAATTGAACCCCCTTCTTTTATTGCGAATTTCGCAACAAACATTAGCTGAATTGATGATTACTCCGGTCAGATCGCAAAACTACAGTGCAATCACTGACTACGAACAACATCGCTCGTAGCAAGATAAAGACCGAACTGGAGGTAGTTCATCATGAAATCGCTCATTCAAGCTGTTGTTATCGCCGCTGTGCTGGCCGCTCCTGTTGCCTCGTTTGCGCAGTCCAACCAGCCCGTGACCCGCGCCCAGGTGCGTGCAGAACTGGTTCAACTCGAAAAGGCCGGCTACCAGCCGGGCCTCGCGGACCCGTACTACCCGGCTAACATTCAGGCTGCACAAGCCCGTGTCGACGCGCAAAACGGCACCGCACAAGCTGCGGAGAGCGGTTACGGCGGTGCGGTGAGTGGCTCGTCGCAATCGGCTCACCCGGTTCCGGTAAACGGTCCGAAGTCGGTTTACTTCGGCAACTAAGCCGCTAACCAACCTGACGATCAGGCTGCCAACCAGGCCGGAGGCCAGGCTGTCCAGCGGAACGAACCGCAGAAGGCCACGCCGTTTGCCCTGATCGGCCGCCAGGCAAGCAACACAGCCGCACGCTCTGATTCAAACGAACTGGCCCGCGACCGAGTATCCCCGATCGCGGGCCAGTTCTGTATTCGATACCTCCGTCATCGGGCTCCCGATGACTTCGCCTGGACCTTCACGGTCTGGGCGCTTTTTGTTTTTGTCGTGCTACGTCTGGTCTGAGCCTCAGCGATGCCAGGCTGCCTGCGTCATTCCCGTGCAATCAGATCGCCTACCTGGCCACGACCCGTGACGAGACAGCTCGACAGGAAATTTTCACCCTGGCTGCTGGCCCCGGCGTCACCGAAGCCTTTCCTCAACGCATTCGACTTGACCATCTCCGCGCCCTGGTGGCACGTAATTGTCCCCATCTCTCCGGCTTGCGCGCGCATCAGCGCCCTATCCGCCATCAAATAGCCAAGCAACAACACCACTGCAATATTGAACGCTTGTCTCATGAATCGTCTCCTCTTTTGAAGAGACTAACGCGAACCATCGATGCAGGATGCTAGGGGTTTCCCGATTGGTGGCTATTCAATGATGCCGATTAAGTTGAAAAGCAATGCCGCATGAATCGGCTATGCGGCGTGGCTGAATCCACATTATCTATACAGCGCAACCCACGCTCAGAGTCGAGCTTCGATTTGCTTGAACCGCTTTTCAACCGACGCGCGCACCAGGCCGTTCGAAGGCACCAGCAGCAGCGAAGACGCAATGATCTGATACACCTGATTGCGCCGCACCTTGGAGACTTTCGCCGGGTCGAGCCAGTCATTGTTATCCACCAGCAACAGCAGCGTATCCAGGCCAATCAGGATCGGCCACAAACAGGCCAAACGCAAACGCACTGAAAACGCGGGAATCGCCAGCGTGTAGTCCAACGCCTCGCGAAAATGATCGAGCGACTTGCGCACGAGTTCGACCATCAGCGGCCGGGCGCGAACAGAATTTGCCGGCTGCAGGAGGTCTTGTGCGCTGAGACCATATTGATCGAGCATCGTCTGCGGGAGGTAACAGCGGCCGATCCGCAAATCCTTGCCGCAATCGCGCAGCACGTTGGTCATCTGCAGCGCTTTGCCGAAACGTACGCCGCGGCGTGCCATCGTCTCGGGCGGCTCTTTCAGCGTGCCGGGCATGTGCGCGTAGGTCATGGTGGTCCAGAATTCGCCGACGCAGCCCGCCACCAGGTAGGTATAGCGGTCGAGTTCGTCGTACTCGCGCAGCGCGGCGATCTGGCCGGAACGTTCGTCGGGGAACGTGCGAAGGTCGAACTCCATGCCCTCGGTCAGCGTCGACACGATCTCGCGTACGGCCTTGCGGTCGGACTCGCTCAACTGCGACAGCACCTCGAGAGCAGGTCCTAGCGATTCGAGCAGGACCTTTTCATCGGACTGGATCTGTTGGCCCGCCACTTCCGTGGCCATGCGCTGGAACAGCGCGCCGTCATTCGGGGCACCGTTGACCTGGTCGCGCAGCGACAGCAGCATTGCAAGGCGTTGCCCGGGCGAGATCAGTGAAGTGTCCGCAATCGTATCGGCCGCGCGCGCAAGCAGGTACGCGAGGCCGATCGGATCGCGCATCCCGGCAGGCAGCACGCGCAGGGTGAGATAGAAGGAGCGTGAAACGCCTTTCAGGAGCGGACCGAGAAGAAAGGCCCGGGTCGGATTCGGCATGGATGGGATCAGGTCGGTATTGGGCAAAAATCAGGCGCTGCCGAATTGTATACGGCGAAGCGCCTTTGCCGTGCGCGAGGGACCCGGAGTCAGCGAGCGACGCGTGCCTTACGTCGCGCCACAAGCGGCCGCGTAAATCACAGCGGGGTCGCGCTGTGCCGCGTCGTACATCGCTTCGACGAGCGCCGCCCGATGCGTCAGCACCGCGCGCTGATTGATCGACCCTTTGTCGGTGATCTCGCCGAGATCGAGCGAAGGGGCGATGTCCATGAGCCGGATACGGGCGATCGTGGACGCGCCGCCGGTCGCGCTGCGATTGAGCGTCTCCAGTAAAGCCGCAAAATGCGCCCGCACGACGGGTGCTTCGACCACCTCGCGCGCGCTTGTCGACACAGGCAAACCAGCCAGCCGCCGGCAATCGTCGAGCCGCGAAAACACCAGCAAGCCCACGTCGTCGCGATTCATCCCGGTAACGACCACGTCCTGCACATACGGCGCGCCTTCGGAAATCACGCGAGCCCGCATCGGACCCACGCTGACGAAGGTGCCTGAACTCAGTTTGAAGTCCTCGGCGATGCGCCCGTCGAACAGCAACCCGAGTTCCGGCCGTTCGACATCGACAAAGCGCAACGCGTCTCCGCTGCAAAAGTAACCTTCCTCGTCGAAGGCGTTGTCCAATTCTGCAGAATTCGCGCGCCAATAGCCGGCCATGACATGGGGTCCGCGATAGCGCGCTTCGAGTTTGTCGCCGACCGGGGCGAGTTTGACCTCGCAGCCAGGCGCCGGTGAGCCGACGTAGCCGGCGCGCATGATCGGGCCCGTGGTGAACAGGCAGGACGGCGAAGTCTCGGTCATGCCGAGTCCGGCCATGATGCGAATGCGCTCGCCGCAATATTGCTCCGTGACGCGTTCGAGCCGGTCCCACGCGGCTTGCGAGAGCCCCGCCCCCGCGAAGAAATACACCTTCACGCGCGAGAAAAACGTCTCACGCAATTGCGCGTCCTGCTCCAGCGCGATGGCCAGTTCTTCCCAGCCCTTCGGCACGTTGAAGTAGATCGTCGGCGCGACTTCACGCAGGTTGCGCAGCGTTTCCTCGAACTTGCCGTTGACCGGTTTGCCATCGTCGATATAGAGCGTGCCGCCGTTGTAGAGCGCGATGCCCGCGTTATGGCTGCCGCCGAAGGTGTGATTCCACGGCAACCAGTCGACCAGCAGCGGTGGCAGGTCCGCGAACTCAGGAAACGTTTCGAGCAGCATCTGCTGGTTGCTGCACAGCATGCGGTGCGTGGTCGGCACGGCCTTGGGCAATTTGGTCGAGCCCGACGTGAACAGAAACTTGGCGATGGCGTCCGGGCTCACCGCGGCCTGGACGGAATCGACCGTGCCGGGCGTTGTATTCAGCAGGTCGCCGAGCAAAGTCACGCTGCGCGCCGCCCCCGGCTCCTTAGGCCCAGTTGCAGCGACGACTTCGACGTCGACCGGCACCACGGCATCGATCGCTCTGGCAAAGGCGTCGTAGCCGCTTGTGAAAACCAGGCCCGGCGTCAGCAGATCGATCGTATGGCGCAGTTTGCCAAAGTCGCCGGAAGCGAGCGCATACGCCGGGGAGATCGCCGCATACGGAATGCCGGCCCACATCGCGCCGAGCGCCAGTTGCAGATGGTCGAGATCGTTACCCGACAGAATCACGACCGGACGTTCAACGGAAAGATCACGTGCCAGCAGCGCTTGCCCAATCGCGCGGGCACTTTGCAGCGCCTTCGCGTAGCTCAGGCCGATCCATTGACCGTCGCTGCCGCGTCGCGCCGCCAGCCACCGCTCCGGGTGCTCGCGCGCGCCGCTCGCGAGCCGATCAGTCATACGCTGCGGGTGTTCGCCGAGCGGCTCGGCAGCGCGCAAATACCACGTGTCGCCGTGCCGTTGCGTGTGCAACGATGACGCACCGATCGTCGTCGCGCGGTAATGCGTCGGCGCGTTGTCGTGCGCGACGGGGGTGTTCGGTTGTCTCGGCTCGGAATGCAATGCCTGTCTCCTGTCGGGACGATCAAATCGGATAGTGACGCGGGCCGGTCTGAATCGTGATCCAGCGCAGGTCCGTGAACTCGGCAATCGACGCCTTGCTGCCAAACCGCCCATAGCCGCTCTTCTTCACTCCGCCGAACGGCATCTGCGCTTCGTCGTGCACAGTCGGTCCGTTGATATGGCAGATGCCCGATTCGATCCGTTTCGCCACATTCAACGCGCGCGATATATCGCGGCTGAATACCGCCGCGGAGAGACCGTATTCGCTATCGTTGGCAACCTGAATCGCTTCCTCGTCGCTGTCCACACGCTGCACCGTCACCACCGGGCCGAAGGATTCCTCGGCATAGAGCAACATGTCCCGCGTCACGCCGTCGACAATCACCGGCTGCATCACTGCGCCTTCAACCGAGCAGCCGACCGGCAGCTTCGCGCCTTTCTCGTGCGCGTCTTCAACGAGCGCTTTGATGCGCCGCGCGGCCGCCACACTTTCGAGCACGCCGAGCACGGAATCGGCCGCAGCGGGATCGCCCGCCTTCAGGGTTCGCGCTTTGGCCGCGAGCTTCTCGACCAGCACGTCGGCGATTTTGCGGTCGACAATCAGCCGCTCCGTCGACATGCAAATCTGCCCCTGGTTGAAGAACGCACCGAACGCGATGCCATCCACCGCCGCATCCAGATCGGCGTCGTCGAGCACCACCACGGGCGCCTTGCCACCGAGCTCGAGCAAGGCCGGCTTCAGATGCTGCGCGGCATGTTGCGCAACGATGCGTCCAACCCGCGTCGAACCGGTGAAATTGACCCGCCGTACCGCCGGATGAGCGATCAAGCGCTCGACAATGCCCGGCGCGTCTTCGGCCGAATGCGTGATGACGTTCACCACGCCGTCGCCGAGGCCGGCTTCCTGCAGCACGCTACCAATCAGCCGATGCACACCGGGACAGCCTTCCGAAGCCTTGAGCACGACCGTGTTTCCGCAAGCGAGCGGCATGGCGATTGCCCGCGTGCCGAGGATCACCGGCGCATTCCACGGCGCCATGCCGAGCACCACACCGCACGGCTGGCGCACGGCCATCGCGAGACTGCCCGGCACGTCCGACGGAATCACGTCGCCGTCGATCTGCGTGGTCATCGCGGCGGCTTCGCGCAGCATGTTGGCGGCCAGCATCACATTGAAGCCGTACCAGTTCGGCATGGCGCCGGTTTCGGCCACACCGGTTTCGATGAACTGCGCGGTGCGGGCGTCCATCAGATCGGCTGCGGCCAATAGACGTTTGCGGCGTTCGGTCGGCGCCAATGCGGACCATGCCGGGAACGCGCGCGCCGCGGCATCTACTGCGGCGTCCGCATCGGCCAACGTGGCGGCAGCCGCACGCGAGGCCGCCACGCCCCTCGCGGGATTGAGCCGCTCGAAGGTTCTGCCGTCCGATGCGCCGCGGCTCTCACCGCCGATCAACAATGTCACTTCATGCATGTGTCTCGTCTCCTCGCTGTCTCACTCGTCTCGCCAGTCTTCACACGCGCCGCTTCGTGCGCGTGTGAAGACTGGCGTTACCTTGGCGCCTGCGATAGCTCAGCGCTTATAGGTTTGCAGACCTGGCTTGATCGCCTTCTCGTCGAGGAACTGCTTCAGGCCCTGCTCGCGGCCGCCTTCGGGATCGCGCAGTTGCGCCTGATCGAGCTTGGCGTACAGGTAATCCTCGTTCTGATCCCACGTCAGTTCGCGGCAACGCTTGAAGCCGTTCTTCGCCGCGCGCAGCACCACGGGATTCTTCTGCAAAAGCTTGCCTGCAAGAACACGCGTGGCTTCGCGAAGTTCGGCACGTGGCACGCTGTTGTTGACGAGGCCCATCTGCGCGGCTTCCTGACCCGTGAACGTCTCGCCGGTCATGATGTAGTAAAGCGCCTGACGATGTCCTACGGTGTCCGCCATCGCCTTACTCACCAGGTTGCCCGGCGGAATGCCCCAGTTGATTTCGGAGAGGCCGAACACGGCTTCGTCCGCGGCAATCGCGAGATCGCACGCCACCAGCGGCGAGAAGCCGCCGCCGAAACACCAGCCGTTGACCATCGCGATGGTCGGCTTCGCGTACATGCGCAGCAACTGCCATTGCCAGCGGCATGCATCGCGGCGAATCTTTTCCTGCAGGATTTCCGGGCCGGCGTCGACTTCACGGAAATATTCCTTCAGGTCCATGCCGGCGGTCCACGCGTCGCCCTCGCCTGTCAGCACGAGAACCTGCGCTTCGGCGTCCAACTCGACTGCCTCGAGGACCTCGATCATTTCCTTGTTTAGCGTCGGGCTCATTGCGTTGCGCTTCTCGGGACGATTGAACGTGACCCATGCGATGCCCTCTGCCACATCGACCTTGACGGTTTCCCAACGACCTTCGTAATTCATCCGCTTTCTCCGTGAATGTTGACCGCAGCAGCGGCCCGATGAGTGCATTTAATATCAGGCTACCTGATATGTAAAGCGGAATTTCGCGGAGTCGGTGCAAACCCCTATCGGTCGAATTAACGCAGAGGCGCGCTAAGATGCGGGCTAGACCGGACCTCCAGCCCACCATGAGCAAAAATCCAGATTCGCCCGCCGAACCCACTACCACGCGCACCCGTCGCCCCCACCTGCGGCTGGCCTATGTGATCGGAAGTCTCGACCGCATCCTGCGGCGCCGCATGACCGAAGCACTCGCACCACTCGGTCTCACGCTTTCACAATTCACCGCGCTTTCGGTGCTCGATGCAAAGGGGCAAGCGTCCAATGCACAAGTTGCCGAACGCTCCTTCATCACGCCGCAATCGGCGAATGAAGTGATGAACGCCATGGCGAGCCGGAACTGGGTCAGCCGCGAGCCGGACCCAACGCATGGCCGCATCGTGCTGCTGCAACTGACCGATGAAGGGCGGGCGGTGCTGCGCGAATGCGAGCAGACCGTCAAGGCAATCGAGAAACAGATGATGGAAGGCCTCGAGCTCGAAGCGGCCGGTGTCGTACAAACCCACCTCGAAACTTTCGTGCGCAACCTGCGCGGCTAACTTTCCCGTCTTTGCAAATCGCTAGGTGTTTTCACCGAAGCATTTGCACTTGTATTATCAGTCTACCTGATATTAAATCCAGTCCACGGTGCAACGCCTGGAGACGCGTTGCATCGCGTCGAAGCAAACGGACAGCAACGCAGGCATCGAACCGATGTGCTGTGCGCTGCGGCTTCCGCTCGGCCGTTCTTAAGCACCCCATCGTGACCTCGTTGACGGTCTGAATTCCGTTTCACCGAGGGGCCTGGAACACCGGACCACCCCGGCGCTGAGCAAACGCAACCGTTTTTCTGCGCCAAACCGGCACGCCAGACGGCGACTCTGCACCTGCCGTTCTTCGTCGACACCGGAAAACCACGCACTTTAATAAGGATCACTAACGTGAAAAGAGCCGGAGCACTACCCTCGACAGAAAGCCTTGCCGGACCGGCGACGTCCAGCCGGACAGGCGTCTTTGTCACACTCGGATTGTGTTTTGCCATCGCACTGCTCGAAGGTCTCGACCTGCAGTCGGTCGGCGTCGCCGCGCCACGGATGGCGCGCGAATTCGGTCTGTCGGTCGGGCAAATGGGGCTCGCGTTCAGCGCCGGAACCTTTGGCCTGCTGCCTGGTGCGATGTTCGGCGGACGGCTTGCCGACCGGATCGGCCGCAAGCGCGTGCTGGTGATTTCCGCATGCCTGTTCGGCTTGCTGTCGATCGCGACCGCGCTAGTAAGTGATTTTCACACCCTGGTGATCGTGCGGGTGCTGACGGGGATTGGTCTTGGCGGTGCATTGCCTAACCTGATCGCCTTGTCGTCGGAAGCGGTCGAACCGCGCTCGCGCAGCACCGCCGTGAGCGTGATGTATTGCGGCATTCCGTTCGGCGGCGTGATCGCCTCCGTGATCGGCGTGTTGAGTGCGGGCGACACCGAATGGCGGCACATCTTCTACGTCGGCGGCGCTGGGCCGCTAGTGCTGGTGCCGCTGTTACTCGTGTTTCTCGCGGATTCGAAGGCATTCACCCAGGCCTCGCGAGACGGTCATGCGAAGCCCGCGCCGGTCGGCGAGATCCTGTTCGGCAGCACACGCGGCCTCTCGACCGTGCAGATCTGGGTCAGCTATTTCTGCACGTTGATCGTCCTCTACTTCCTGCTCAACTGGCTGCCTTCGCTGATGGCCGCAAGCGGCCTGTCGCGCGCACAAGTGGGCTACGTGCAGATTTTCTTCAACGTCGGCGGCGGCATCGGCGCGTTGTGCATCGGCATGTTGATGGACCGGATGCGCTCGGGTGTCGTGGTGGCGGGCATGTATATCGGGATCATCGCGTCGCTCGCGGCGCTCTCGATGGCGCCCGGCTTCGGCGCGCTCGCCACCTCAGCGTTCTTCGCGGGGATGTTCGTGATCGGTGGGCAATCGGTGCTGTACGCACTCTCGGCGGCGTTCTATCCGACTGCCATGCGCGGCACCGGCGTCGGCGCGGCAGTGGCGGTGGGCCGTATCGGCTCGGTGGTCGGACCGCTGGCAGCAGGTCAATTGCTGGCGATGGGTCGCAGTTCGTCGACGGTCATCGGCGCGAGCATTCCCGTCACGCTTATCGCCGCCGCTGCTGCGCTGCTGTTGCTGCGCCGTCCGCGTGCCGACGACTGACCGGCCAGACACGAAGACTCCAGAAGACTCAAGAAGACCCAACAACAAACACATTCAATCAACGGTTTGGAGACACCCTGCATGCAAGCATCCACACGCCTTCTTCTTTGCGGCGCATTGTGCGCCGTCAGCGGCGCCGCGGCGGCCCAATCGAGCGTAACGCTCTACGGCATCATCGACACCGGCATCGAATACGTATCGCACGCGAACGCTGCGGGCAAAAGCGTCTTTCGCATGCCGTCGGTTACCGGCGAACTGCCTTCGCGTTGGGGCCTGCGCGGCAATGAAGATCTGGGCGGCGGGTATAGCGCGGTATTCACGCTGGAAAGCGGTTTCAACGTGCGCGCCGGCGATCTCGGCCAGGGCGGCCGGTTGTTCGGGCGCCAGGCATTCGTCGGCATCAAGAGTACGTACGGCACGGTCTCGTTCGGACGCCAGTACACGATGACGTATCTCGCGCTGATGGGCGCGGACCTGATCGGCCCGGACATCTACGGCCTGGGCTCGCTCGACGCCTACGTGCCGAACGCCCGCGCCGACAATTCGGTGAGCTACCTGGGCACTTATGCGGGTGTGACGTTCGGCGCGAACTATTCGTTCGGCCGCGACGCGGCGGGCACCGGCAACTCGCCCGGCCAGGGCACCTGCACCGGCTCGGTAGCCGGGCATGCAACGGAATGCCGCGAGTGGTCGGTGATGTTGAAGTACGACGCGCCGCTATTCGGCGTTGCGGCGTCGTATGAAGAACAACGGGGTGGGAGCACTGCTGCGGCGAATTTCTTCGACGGCGTTGCGCCCATTCCACTCACCAATGCCGCCGACAAAGACATCCGCACCCACGTCAGCGCCTACGCGAATATCGGTAAGGCAAAGATCGGCGCGGGCTGGCTCAATCGCCGGGTCGAACCATCGGCCGTCACGATTGCGGCCGTGCGCTCGAATCTGTTCTTCGTCGGCGCCTCGTACTTCGTGACGCCGGCCTTCATCGTCGACGGCGAGGTCTATCACATCACCAATAGCGAGCACGACACGCGCGCCACGATGGGCACGCTGCGCACTACCTATCTGCTGTCGAAACGCACCGCCGTCTATGCGCAAGGCTCGTATCTCGCCAACAGCGCGAAGGCGCGCTACTCGGTCAGCGCCGGCGGCGGCGGCACGACACCCACGGCAGGCACCGGCCAGACCGGCGTGATGCTCGGCATTCGTCATTCGTTCTAGGAGACACCGCATGAAGCACACCTCCATCGCGCTGGCTGCCGCAGCGGCACTGACTCTCGCCGCGTGCGGCGGCAATAATGTCAGCGACCCGGCCACCACCAGCACGAGCACCGACGCCCTGCCACAACTGAATGCGGCGACACCCGGCACGCTCGCCGGCAATTGTGCCGCGCTCGCCGCGAAACTCACGTTCGCCAACACCGTATTCACCGCGGTGTCAGACGTCGCGGCCGGCACGCTCAAGGTGGCCGGCAAACCGATCGCCGAACACTGCCTGATCCAGGGCAGCATGAATCAGCGCGTGAGCAGCGTCGACGGCAAGACGTACGCCATCGGCTTCGAGATGCGTCTGCCGCTGGCATGGAACGGGCGCTTCTTCTAACAGGCCAATGGCGGTCTCGACGGGAATGTCGTGACCGCTACCGGTGAAATCGGCGGCGGCGGCCCGACCAACGACGCGCTCAACATGGGCTTCGCTGTCATTAGCTCGGACGCGGGCCACAGCGCGTCGCAGAATCCGCTGTTCGGCCTCGACCCGCAAGCGCGCCTCGACTACGGCTACAACGCGGTCGCCACGCTCACGCCGATGGCCAAGCAGGTGATCAAACTCGCCTATGGCAAGGGGCCGGACCGCAGTTATTTCGACGGTTGCTCCAACGGCGGCCGTCATGCATTGGTCGCAGCGGCACGCTCTTCGGCGCAATACGACGGAATCATTGCCGGCGACCCGGGCTTTCACTTGCCGAAAGCGGCAATCGGCGAAATGTGGAGCGCGCAGCAATTGGCCAAAGTGGCGACCGCCACGACCGCGAATGGCTTGCCCGACATCACGACCGGCTTTACGGCGGCGGAACGTCAGATGGTGGCGTCGAAGATTTTGGCCAAATGCGACGCACTCGACGGCGCCAGCGACGGTCTCATTCAGGATATCAAGGCATGCCAGGCAAATTTCAGCCTGGCGACGGACGTGCCCACCTGCACGAACAATGTGCGCGACGGGACGTGTCTGACGAGCGCGCAGAAGGACGCGATCGGCAACGTCTTCTCGGGCGCACGCAACAGCGCCGGCACGACCCTGTATTCGAGCTTTCCGTACGACGCCGGCCTCGGCCCGGGCTGGTCGGCATGGAAGCAGGCGAACTCGATCACCCTTGATCCCGCCGCAGCGGCATTCACGTTCACCACGCCACCACAGAGTGCGTCGGTATTGAGCCAGTTGTCGGCCTACGCGCTGAACTTCAGCATGGATACCGACGCGCCGAAGATCTTCGCCACCAGTGGCGTGTATAGCGAGTCGGCCTGGTCGTTCATGACGCCGCCCGACGAGACCAACCTCAGTGCGTTGAAGCAGCGCGGTGCAAAGCTGATGGTCTATCACGGCACGAGCGACCCGGTGTTTTCGTCGAACGATACGACCGACTGGTACCAGCGGCTCACGACGGCCAACGGCGGCGACGCCTCGAACTTCGCCCGTCTCTACACGATCGCCGGCATGAACCACTGCTCCGGCGGTCCAAGCACCGACCAGTTCGACATGCTCACGCCGATGATCGCGTGGGTCGAACAGGGCAAGGCGCCGGACAGCGTGGTCGCCACCGCGCGCGATGCGACCAATGTCGTGCCGAACACGGACGTGCCGGCCGATTGGGGTGCGGGACGCACGCGGCCGCTGTGCGCGTATCCGAAAGTCGCCCGCTATCAAGGCGGAGACCTCAATGCCGCGAGCAGTTTCGCGTGTAGCTAAGGCGTAACGCGGTCATTGCCCGGTCATTGCCGGGTCATTGCTGAACCCGCGGAAAACACGGCATCCTCGCGCATGGTTTGCACTTTGCATGCGCGAGGGAAATGCCCGTCCCGTCTCCTACCTTGCACCCTTAGTTGCATCGATTTGAAAAAAGCACTACGGCCCTCCTTCCGCACTGCCCTCTAAGCCCCGTCCCTCTCGCTCCCGTTGCGCATGCTGCGTGCAAGCCTCCCGCATGCTGTTCCCCAAGTGGGGCGCGGCCCCAGCCAAGTCCCACCTCATCGAATGCCAATACGCATATCACCGCCCACGAGCGGGAACGCGAATTGCTGGCACGGTTAGATTGAGCGATGCACGTCCGCTTGCTTCCATGTGCCAGCTGTCGATCCTCCGTACTTTGAACGACATTTCGACAATGACTATCCACGAATCTCAGACATCCTCCCGCTCCAACATGGAAACAGGTGTCCCCGGTTTCGATGAGATCCTGGGCGGAGGTCTGGTCAGCGGCGGGGTCTACCTGCTGGAAGGCATGGCCGGCGCGGGCAAAACAATCCTGTCGAGCCAGATCGGCTTTCACCGTGTCAGCAAGGGCGAAAAGGTGTTGTACGTGACCTTGATCGCCGAGTCGCACGACAAGCTGCTGGCGCACCTCAAACGCCTGAGCTTCTTCGACGAAACCGCGGTCGCACGGCAAATGCTGTTCGTGTCCGGCTATCACGAACTGATGCAGGACGGTCTCGATGGCTTCCTCAAGCTGATTGCGTCGAGCATTTACGACCATCGGCCGAGCCTCATGATCATCGACGGCTTTCGCAGCGCACGCGAATTCAGCGAAACCGAGTTGTCGCTGTCGAAGTTCATCCACGAACTGAACGCGCTGGCCGCGGCAATGGATTGCACCACGCTGCTGCTCGCGCCGCTCTCGGGCAACGAACCGCATCCCGAACACACGCTGGTCGATGGTCTGATCGAACTGAACCGCTACAACGACGGCATGCGCCGCGCGCGCGAAATCGAAGTTCACAAGATGCGGGCGCGCAACCATCTGATGGGCAAGCATTTCTTTCGCATCGCTGAAAGCGGGCTTCTGATGTTCCCGCGTCTGGAATCGCAATGCGCCGCGCCACCGGGTCCGGTCGATCTGAAAACGCGGCTCGGCTTCGGTCTCCCGCATCTCGACAGTCTGCTCGGCGGCGGTTTTGCTCAAGGTTCCACGACCACGCTGATCGGGCCGTCAGGTGTCGGCAAGACCCTGCTCTGTCTGCAGTTTCTCGCAGCCGGCGTGGCGCGCGGCGAACGCTGCGTGTATCTGGGCTTTTACGAAGGACCGCAGCGGCTGGTCGGCAAAGCCGAAGCCGTCTCGATCGATCTCGCCGACGCATACGACGACGGCCGTCTCATGATTCAATGGCAACCCGCCATAGAACTGGCGATCGACGAACTCGCGGCGGTGGCGCTTGCCACGGTCAAAAAGAGCGGTGCGAAGCGGATCGTGATCGACGGCGTGGAAGGTTTTCGCGATTCCGCGTTGCGAACCGAACGCTTCGGCCTGTTCCTGAATGCCCTGCTTCATCAGCTTCGGGAAGCCTGCGTCACCACGATACTGACGGAGGAACTGCCGCTTTACGCCGACCCCGGCCATGCGAAGAGTGTGCGAGTCTCCGCGTTGACCGAAAACCTCGTGCTGCTGCGCTACGCGGAATCGGAAACGGGTTTGCGGCGCATGATTTCGGTGGTCAAGCAGCGCGAAAGCGCGCACGACACGTCGCTGCGCGAACTCGTCATTTCGTCCCAGGGCCTCGACGTGATCGAAAGCCCGGTCAGCCCCGCGAGCGTGGTTTCAGCGCAAGGCCTGTCGGCCACGCTGGCGCCGCGACGAAATACCTAGCCGCCCATGAAAACCATTCTGGTCGTGGACGACGAGTTCGACATCCTCACGGTCTGGCGACTGTTGCTGGAGCGGCATGGCTATACCGTACTGACGGCGTCCAACGGGGCGGCCGCGCTTGAACAGATCAGCAACACCCGGCCCGACATCATCGTGTCGGACTGCATGATGCCGGTCATGTCGGGGCTGCAACTGTGCACCGCACTGTACAACGACCCCGACCTGCGCGCGATTCCCATCATCCTGTGCAGCGCGGCCGCGGATATCCCCGTGCAACCGAATCCCACCATCGCATACGCGCGCAAGCCGCTTTCATTCGACAGCCTTCTCGCGATGCTGCAACGAATGGGGGTTTGAAGACGTACCGGACAACAAAAGACAACGAGCCCAGCGCGATCTTTCTGCCCTCTTTGCCCTCTCCCTTCACTGCCTCGCCCCCTTCCTAGGTAAAACCCCGAATTCCTGCCAGGCGCCACACGGACTAATCTCGGCACACTCATTAAATAGAACGTCGTTCTGTTAGACAGAACGACACAGCAAGAGCATCCAAGGAGGATTCCATGGCAAGTCTGCCGATCGACGCACCCGGCGCGTCGCCCGATTCAAGCGCCAGTGCGCAGGGACTCACGACCGGCATCAACGCGCGCATCGACCGTCTGCCCGCGACGCGCACGGTATGGATGCTGGTGTTCCTGCTGTCGATCGGCGGCTGGTTCGAGTTCTACGATCTGTTTTTTACGGCCTATGTCGGCCCAGGCCTCGTCAAAAGCGGGCTCTACGCGACTACTACCGCGTCGTTCTTCGGCGTGTCCGGATTGGGCGCCTTCGTGGCGGCGTCGTTCGCGGGGCTCTTCATCGGCACGTTCTTTTTTGCGGGCATGGCGGACCGTTATGGCCGCAGAACCGTGTTTACCGTTTCGCTCCTGTGGTATTCCGCGGCCACACTGGTCATGGCGCTGCAAACCACCGCGCCGGCCATCAACCTGTGGCGCCTGATCGCGGGCATCGGCGTGGGCGTCGAACTGGTGACGATCGACACGTACGTCAGCGAACTCGTGCCGAAACATCTGCGTGGCCGCGCGTTCGCTTTCGTTCATCTGGTGCAGTACACCGCCGTGCCGTCGGTCGCCCTGCTTGCATGGTGGCTGGTGCCGCAAACGCCGTACGGCTTCGACGGCTGGCGCTGGGTCGTGATCATCGGCGCGTTCGGCGCGGTAGTGGTGTGGGCCATTCGCCGGCGCGTGCCGGAAAGCCCGCGTTGGCTCGCGCAGCAAGGCCGCGCCGCCGAAGCGGAACAGGTCCTGCAGGCGATCGAAGCGAAAGTCGCGAAGCAATTCGGAAAGCCATTGCCCGCCCCTGTCCCGACAGTCGAGCCGGCCACCACCAAGGCGGCCTTCCGCGAAATCTGGCAGCCGCCGTATCGCAAACGCGCGATCACGATGCTCGTGTTCAACCTGTTCCAGGCAATCGGCTTCTACGGTTTCGCATCATGGGTGCCGACCCTGCTGGTTTCGAAAGGCATAACGATCACGCACAGCCTGATGTACTCGTTCGTTATCGCAGCCTCGAATCCGTTCGGACCGCTGATCGGCATGGCGATCGCGGACCGCATCGAACGTAAGACGTTGATCGTATTGTCGGCACTCGGTATCGCCGTGTTCGGCAGCCTGTTCGCCATGCAAACCTCGCCCGCCATGCTGATGACGCTCGGTGTGCTGATCACCCTTAGCGGCACGCTGCTCTCGGTCGGCTACCACGCGTACCAGACCGAACTGTTCCCCACGCGCTTGCGGGCGCGCGCGGTTGGCTTCGTCTACTCGATGTCGCGTTTATCCGCGATGTTTTCCGGCTTCATGATCGCCTTCGCGCTGCGCCACTTCCAGGTGCCGGGCGTGTTCGCGTTGATCACCGTGTCGATGGTGATGGTGATGGGCGCGATCGGCATCTTCGGGCCACGTACCAACAATCGCAACCTCGACGAAATTTCGCATTGAATGCATTGAACAAGAGGCTTCAAAGATGACGCTGCCGTTGGCTGGAGTGCGGGTACTGGATTTATCGAATGTGTTGGCGGGGCCGTTTTGCGCATATCAACTCGCGCTGCTCGGCGCCGACGTGATCAAGGTCGAACACCCCGAAGGCGGCGACCTTGCCCGGCGTTTGGGCGCCGACAAGGAAGCGTCCATGCGCAACATGGGCGCCTCATTCGTCGCAGTGAATGCGGGCAAGCAGTCCATCACGCTCAATCTGAAAGACCCGCGCGGCAAGACCATTTTGAGCGAGCTCGTCAAAACCGCGGACGTGCTGGTCGAAAACTTCCGGCCCGGTGTAATGACGCGGCTCGGCCTCGATTTCGACGCCTTGCGTGAAGTGAATCCCAAGCTCGTGTATTGCGCGATCTCCGGCTTCGGCATGGACGGCGAGTTTTCGAAACGCCCGGCCTACGATCAGATCATTCAGGGTATCTCGGGTGTGATGAGCGTGACCGGCGATGCCGACAGTGCACCGTTGCGCGTCGGCTATCCGGTGTCGGACACCGTGGGCGGCCTCACGGCTGCATTCGGCATCTGCGCGGCGTTGGTCGATGCCCGCGCGAGCGGACACGGCCGCATGCTCGACGTCTCGATGCTGGAAGCCACGCTGGCCACAATGGGCTGGGTCGTATCGAACTATTTGAACGCCGGTGTCACGCCCGAGCCGATGGGCAACGAGAACTTCACCGCCGCGCCTTCAGGCACCTTCAAAACCGGCGACGGCCCCCTCAATATCGCCGCGAACGAGAACAAGCAGTTCGCGAGCCTCTGCCATCTGATCGGCCGCGCCGATCTGCTCGACGACGCGCGCTTTTCCGAGCGCAACGCGCGCAAAGTGAATCGCGCGGCATTGAAGGCCGAAATCGAAGCGGCGCTGGCAAGCGACAACGCGACAAACTGGGAGGCCAAATTCTTCGAAGCAGGCGTGCCGGCCGGGCGCGTGATGTCGGTGCCGGAGATTCTCGCGCACCCACATCTGGCGTCGCGCGAATTCATCCGCGAATTTACCGGCGACGGCACCACTGAGCGGCAACGCGTCACCCGTGCGGGTTTTCGGCTATCCGATGCCGACACCGCCCCTACCGCGCCCGCGCCGGTTCTATCGGCTCACACCCGTGAGCATCTCGCCTCGCTCGGCTACGACGACGCACAAATCGATCATCTACGCTCCGAAGGAGTGGTCTGAATATGACGCAAGCATTCGACGCCGCCAAGCTCGCCGCCGAGTACTGGAGCACCTCGATCATCGATATTCATCCCGGCTCGATCAAGGTGCGCGGTTTCCCGATTCAGGAGTTGATCGGCAACATCAGCTTTCCGCAGATGATCTGGCTGATGCTGCGCGGCGAACTGCCTGATGTCGCGCAAGCGCGTTTGTTCGAAGCGGCGTTAGTGGCATCGGTCGATCATGGCCCGCATGCACCGTCGATTGCGATTTCGCGGATGGCGACCAGTTGCGGTTTGCCGTTGAACGGTGCGATGGCTTCAGCGATCAATGCGCTGGACGACGTGCACGGCGGCGCAGGTCAACAGGCGGTCGAACTTTACGATTCCATCGCCGAACGCATGCAAGCAGGCGCTGCGTTAGAAGAGGCGGTCGAACAAGGCGTCGATACTTTTACCGCCGAACATGGCAAGTATTTGCCCGGCTTCGGACACCGCTTCCATCCGGTCGATCCGCGGGCAATCCGGCTTCTTTCGCTCGTGGACGACAGCGTCGAACAGAAAAGTATCCGCGGACGATACGCCGCTATCGCGCGCGGCATTGAAGACTTGCTCAAGCAGCGCAAGAACAAACCCGTGCCGATGAATATCGACGGCGCGACCGCGGTGATCTACGCGGAACTCGGCTTTGCGCCGGAGCTGGCACGCGGCGTGTTCTGCCTGTCACGCGCGGTCGGCATTCTGTCGCATGCCTGGGAGCAACGCGGACGCAACGAGCGCAATAAAGGCCCGATGCCGCGCCAGATGAGCTACACGTACACGGGCAAGCCCGAGCGTCACCTGTCCTGAACTTCGGCCGCGCGGCGCTGCGCGTTGCGCATCGCGCGCGAATCGCCGCCTAACGCATCCGTTGCGCGTGCGGCGCAATTGAACAGTGCGCCGAGATTGCGCTCGAGGAACGCCTGATCGATGCGCGAACTCGGGCCAGCAAGCGTCAGCACGCCACGTAAACTCTGCCGCACACCGAATACCGGCATCGACACCCCCGCCGTCTCGCGATCACGCTCGCCGATCGACACGCAGTAAAAGTCCTCGCGAATTTTCTCGTACGGCTCGCCCGGCATACCGCCGAACGCCAGCAATGCAAGACCGCCCGATCCGCTTTCCAGCGGCAGCACATCACCTTCGCGCACGTGAAATCGCACCGCGTGAGTTGAGTCCACACGATGCAAACACACACGCACTGCCTCGTCGCGCACATAGAAGGAGACGCTTTCGCCGCTCGTTTCCGCGAGTTCGCGCATCAGCGGCACCAGAATGTCGCCGACGTTCAGGCTGCGCTGATACAACGCGCCGAGCATGAAGGTGGCGGCGCCGAGTTGATAGCGGCCGTCGTCCAGACGCAGCAGCAGGCGGTGCTGGATCAGTGAGCCCGCAAGCCGCAACAGCGTGCTCTTGTAGAGCCCCGTGCGCGCCGCAAGCTCGGCGAGCGTGAGCGCGACGTCGTCCGGCCTGAAGGCGAACAGAATCGCGCAAGCACGATCGATGACGGCAACGCCTTCGCTTTCCTTTGAGTTTGATTTGTCCGCAGGCGTTGGCATGAGTTAGCGTAAATGACGTTGCTTCATATCGAAGCTGAAATTTTACGCCATGACGCGGGACTGTCATACCCGCGGAAGGGGCATGGGCGTATTGCGCGGGCCTGGAAATGAAAACGCCCAAGTCCACGGATAGCCGACCGTCTGTTGCTAGTCAGGTATTTGTCGCGGCCCTTGGGCGAAAAAATTGTTCGCGATGACGGATGGGTTGTCAACGCACGCTTCTCCGACATCAACGCAACGCCATCACAATCACCACAGCACCAACGATCGCCACCGCGTCTTCAATCAACGCAGCCGGCAAGTCACGGCCAAACGTGCGCGCTAGGGCGCCTCTCACCTTCGCGCCACCCAAGGTGCCTATCACCGCACCGACCACCCCGGCAATCAAACCACCCAGCAAGCCGCCATGTGCGGCCCCGATCGCCACGCCACTCAACCCACCCAGGACCACACGCGCACCGAACTGCATCGGCACGGTACGGCTAGGCGTTTTCGGCAATTGATCGGTAATCAGTTCGACGATCGCCAGCACCGTGAAGATGTACGGCGTGGCGGTAAAGCCGAGAAATGCCAGCGGCGTGTCCTGCAGCGGCAACCATCCCAGATGCGCCGCCCAACTGACGGCCGCGGGCGCGGTCATCGCGCGAAGGCCGGCCACTACGCCGATTAGCAATGCCAGTACATAGACAGACATAGGGGCCCCCTTTGGTGTGGCCCTAGTGTCGCACGATTCGACTTTCAATCGTAAGTGAAAGACGCAGGCCTACCTCTCCCAAAGTCGGCCCATTGTTCCCGTGGCCCGTCCGCCTTTTTCCAGTGATCAGCGCGTTTGCACCACGAACCGGTTCATGCGTTGCACGTACTCACACTGTCAGACCGACGCCACCACCAACGCCCCGACGTTTGCAATCGCCGCATTGCAGCGTGCCGCATCGCCACTCGTCTCGGTCAGGTAGACCGTCACGAGAATCGGCCCGCGTCCTGGCGGCCACAGAATCGCGACGTCATTTGCCGTGCCGTGATCGCCCGTGCCCGTTTTATCGCCGACGCCCCAATCCTTCGGCAGCTTCGCGCGAATCCGTTCGCCGCCGGTCTGATTGGCGGCGAGCCAGGCCAGCAGTTGTGCACGCGACGAAGAAGACAAACGCTCGCCCAGCAGCAGCTCGCGCAGATTGCCGAGCATGGCGTTGGGCGTGGTGGTGTCGCGCGGATCGCCGGGCGTCGCTTCGTTCAGCGTCGGCTCATTGCGGTCCAGGCGCGTGATGCCGTCGCCGATGCTGCGGGCGAACGCCGTCAAAGCGGCGGGGCCGCCAAAGCTCAACAGCAGCAGATTGGCCGCGGTGTTGTCGCTAAGCGTAATAGCCGCCTTGCACAAGTCGGCGACGCTCATCCCCGCGTCGCCGGTGCGTTCGCGGATGTGCTGGCTGGTGGCGGGCGAGTACGGCACAAGATCGCTTTTAGAAAACACGATGCGCCGTTCCAGGTCCTCCTGTCCGTGATCCACGCGCGTCAGCACGAAACCCGCCGCCAGCAGTTTGAACGTGCTGCACATCGGAAAACGCTCGTCCGTCCGCAAACCGGCATGCAATCCGGAGGTCGTGTCGACGATCGACACGCCGAGCCGCCCGCCGCTTTCCGCTTCGATCTGCGCGAGCCGTTGGCGAATGGCGTCCGCCTTGGCCACGCTGCCGCCCTGCTTGGTACCGGCCGCCATCACCGCTTTCCCGAACGCGCCGCCACTGCCAACCGCAACCCCAGCTATCGAAACGCCGAGCATCGCGCCCGCGAATTTCCGTCTTGTGATCATCGCCGCTCCTTATGTGAAGCCGCAACTATCGGTTTTTCGGCGCCCACTGGCAAACGATGATAAGTTAGTCTAACCCCAAGAAAATCTTATGCTTCCACCATGAGACCGTATCTCCCGTTGAATGCGCTGCGCGCCTTCGAATCGTCCGCGCGGCATCTGAGCTTCACGCGCGCCGCGCTCGAATTGAACGTCACCCAGGCGGCCGTGAGCCAGCAGGTGAGAACGCTGGAAGAGCGGCTGGGCACCGCACTCTTCAAACGTCTGCCCCGCGGACTGGCCATGACCGACGAAGGTCTCGCGCTACGCCCTGTCCTCACGGACGCGTTCGATCGCATCGAAGCCGTGCTCAAACAGTTCGACGGCGGCCACTTCCACGAGGTGTTGACGGTCGGCGTGGTGGGCACTTTCGCGGTGGGCTGGCTGATGTCGCGGCTCAAGTCGTTTCGCGACGCGCATCCATTTGTCGAGCTGCGGCTGCTGACGAACAACAATCTGGTCGATCTCGCCACCGAAGGCCTCGACTTCGCGATTCGTTTCGGCGACGGCACCTGGCCAGGCTCGCTCGCCACCCGGCTGCTCGACGCACCGCTCGCCATTCTGTGCGCGCCCGAGATCGCCAAGCGTCTGTCCGAGCCAACGGATCTCGCCAACGAAACCTTGCTGCGTTCCTATCGCGTCGACGACTGGATGAGCTGGTTCACGGCCGCCGGCATTCCACCGCGGGCAATTCGCGGCCCGGTGTTCGATTCATCGCGGCTCATGGTGGAAGCGGCCATGCAGGGTGCGGGTATCGCGCTGGCGCCGGCGCTGATGTTCGATCACGAGATCAACACGGGCCGGCTGGTGAGGCCGTTCGAGGTGGAAGTTCACGCCGGCAGCTACTGGCTGACGTGGTTGAAGGGCAAACCGATGACGCCGGCGATGCTGCTGTTCAGTCAGTGGATCGTCAAGGAAGCCGCCACGCACTCACAAAGCTAGCAAACCGCCGCGCGTCGATGGCCGTTCATGGCGGGCCGCTCGGCTTGCGGCGGGAACACGTTCCACGAGCCGTCGTCATGACGGAAGAAGAAGATCGACAACAAGCCGCCCGGCCGCAGGGCTTCCACGCAGACGTAGCGCTGATGCTGCGACGCGCTGTGGCAAAACCGCACGACACGCGCGGGCATCGACGGGGTCGGTGCGAGCCATTTATCGACGGCCCAGTGCAAGGTCTTTTCTGCGGCAACCATGATGCTCTCCTCGATCCTTGAATCCCTGAATTGCTGAACTCGTTCCTGCTCGTTACTGCTCACTCAGGCGAGTTGGGCGGCAACCTGACCATTCTTCGCGGTGCCTTCGACAAACGCCTTCACCAGACACACCAGCGTGAGCACGCCGGCACGGGGATGCGTTAAGCAGCAATGCACCTGTTCGCTGCGGCTTTCGCCGAGCAGGCACCACGCGCAGAAGTGCTCGCAGTTATTCGTCAGCAGGCGGTAATGGTTTTCGCCGAGGCGGGAGCGCGCGCGGCGCACGGCTTCATCGCCGACGTAACGGGCGCTCGGGGTCGGGCGGATCGTCAATGGATGACCGGCGGCGAAGCTGTTTAATTCCACTTCTTCCACCGGACCGCGATGCGCCGAGCTCGCAAAACCCGCGTAATGAACCACGCGGCCATTGCCGACATAAATGCCGTGGTGTTCGTAGCCGCGCCGTTGCGTGACGAGATGCGCGCCGATCGGCAGGTCGATGGTCGACGTTTCATTGCAGCGTTCGTCTTGGTCTTCGCTGCTCGTCGGGAGATGGTTCGTGTTCATGGCGGGTCTCGCTTCAATATCCAACACTGTTGCGAGATCTTTTGCATCATCCGGGCCATGTCGGGAAAAGCCTTTATTTAAAGGGCTGGCAGGAATTGGGAGGCATTTTGAGTGCAGCATGTGTCCGTCAGGAGCCGACACAAATCAGGGCGATCTGTTGGCAGACGTCGATCATTTGGCGGGTTGGCTGAGCCGCAGCGAGTGCGTTCGCCTGGGGCCGGGAGTCCGGCCAATGTGTTGGGTCCTGCACCGGTGTGAGCGCCCAGATGTTGGCTGCATCCCGACCTCTTCAGCGCCGCACGAACAAGCACTGCCTGCCCCGCCGCGCGGAACCGCCCACCAATCAACGCGTTACGAGA
Source organism: Burkholderia sp. OK233 (assembly GCF_900230185.1). GTDB lineage: Bacteria > Pseudomonadota > Gammaproteobacteria > Burkholderiales > Burkholderiaceae > Paraburkholderia. Next base: position 2,576,905 of record NZ_OCSR01000002.1, on the reverse strand, counting down.
AAGCGCCCGCTCGAACCGCCAATTGGCACAGCACTTGCACCATCACGTTCAATTCCTTTTCAACCGCGCGCCCGACGCACGCGGCAACCGGAGAACGATATGGCTTCCATCACAGTAAACGACCTCTCGCTGAACCTCGCGCTCGACCGTAAAGCGATGGCGGCGATCCGCGGCGGTGGCGGTGCGCCCTGGGTGTACGGCTGGATTCAGCCCTATGTGCGGGAAACGCCGAGCATCGGTCCGGTCGTGAACCTGTACGACATCTCGAACAACTTCTATGCTAACCAGATGATCAACACGTTCCAGTCGGTCGATGTACGCAATACCGGCGCGAACTCGAACATCAACGTCTCCCCGGACGCGCGCAGTAGAAACGATACGGTGTAGCCCTTGTGACCTGTCCGAGCCAATTTCGATGGACGTCGTCCGCGCGGTCCGACGCCGGACGCGTCCGTGAAATCAACGAAGATGCCTGCCTCGCCCAGCCCGAACCCGGACGCTGGGCCGTCGCCGATGGCATGGGCGGGCACGCGGTCGGCGATCTGGCGAGCCGGCTGGTGATCGATGCGCTGAGCCGGCTCGCGCCGCCGCTCGCGATGAAAACCTGTATTGCCGACGCGCGAGCACGGCTGCAAAAGGCCAACCGCCAACTGAGGGACGAAGCCGCGCGCCGCCAGGTGCAACGGATCGGCAGTACCGTCATCGTGCTGCTCGCGTGCGACCGCTTCTGCGGCTACCTATGGGCCGGCGACAGTCGGCTCTATCTGTATCGCGAAGGGCAATTGCGGCAACTCACGCGCGATCATAGTCAGGTGGAAGAACTCAAGTCGCGCGGCGTGATTACCGACGAAGAAGCGCGGCATCATCCGGCACAGCACATGATCACGCGCGCGGTCGGCGCAACGGATGTGCTCGAGCTCGACGACGATGCGATCGAAGTCGCAGATGGCGACGTTTTCCTGCTTTGCAGCGACGGATTGAGCAACGAAATCAGCGACGAGGAAATACTGGGGGTGCTGACCACGGTGACGTGCGAGCGCGCGTCTGACGAACTGGTCGACCTGGCCATTGCGCGCGGCGGACGCGACAATGTCACCGCCGTGGTAGTGCACGCTGAAGATCCGTATGCGTCCGACAAAACCTTGCTGAACCCGGCGCCTTGAAAACACAGGTTTGATTGCCGGCGTGTGCTGCGCGAATTCGAGATCTGGACACATGCTCCGCGTGTTAGCCGTCCAGACACGTGCGCAACGTTCGCGCGAGACGGCCTGCCTCACGCGCATCGGCGATGTTCGCGAAGCCCATCACGAGGCCGCTCAGCGAGCGCCGCGCGCGGCCATTCGCGTACCAGATCGAAAGCGGCAACACCGCGAGCCCCGCCGCGCGGGCGCGCGCGGCGACGGCGACGTCGTCGACCGGGCCATCGGGACCTTCGGCGAACTGCACCGCGAACTGAATTCCACCTGGCGGCAAATCGACAATTAGCCGTTCGCCAAACGCCTGCTCTAGCGCGCGCACGATCAGCAGGCGCCGCTCGCCGTACAACGCACGCATCCGCTTCAGATGCCGCGCAAAATGCCCCTGCCCAATGAAATCCGCCACGGCCGCCTGCCATAACGTCGGCGATCCAGCGTTCATGCTGTGTGCCACCCGCCCGACGCGCTCTACGGCCCGCTCCGGCATCACCGCATACGCGAGCCGCAAGCCGGGAAACATCACCTTGCTGAACGTGCCGGAATAGATCACGCGATCGCGCCGGTCGAGGCTCTTTAAAGCCGGCAATGGCCGGCCCAGATAACGGAACTCGCTGTCGTAGTCGTCTTCGATGATCCAGCGGGACGCTTTCTCTGCCGAGTCCAGCAGCGCCATGCGTCGTGCGAGCGACAGCGTGTGCCCGAGCGGACTCTGATGCGACGGCGTGACCACTGCGAAGCGCGCCTGCGCATCCAGCAGTGTGCCGCGCTCGACGTCGATTCCTTCGCTATCCACCGGCACCGGCACGAGCTGCACGCCGGTCTCGGCCAGAAAACCACGCGCGAGCAGATAGCCGGGATCCTCGAACCACACGCGATCGTTCGGGCGGGCGAGACTGCGCAACACGAGTTCCAGCGTCGCACGGTAGCCGCCGGTCACGAACACCTGTTCCGGCAGGCAGGTCACACCGCGCGACAGCCCGAGATAGGTGGCGATATGTTCGCGCAGCGGCCGGTAGCCGGCCGGATCCGGGTACGCGAGCATCGCGCGGTCGCCGCTGCGCGCGTGACGCGAAACGAGCCGGTTCCATAGCTTGCCCGGAAATGCGTCGAGCGCGGGCAGCCCTGGCTGCAACGGTCGCGGCTCGCCGCTCATGGCGACGGCGATGGCCTGCTGGCGCGGCGCCGCTTGACCACTGCGCGATTCGCCCGGCGTCTGTGGCGTGCCCGTTCCTTCAGTGCTTGGCCTACCGCGCGCGTCCTGAACGCCTTGCGCACGCGACGAACGCATCACCGATGCCGGCAGCGACGACGATACGAACGTGCCCGCCGCGCCGCGCATCTGCAGGTAGCCCTCGTCGACGAGGATCGTGTAGGCGAGCTCGACCGTGCCGCGCGCCGTGCTCAGTTGCGTGGCGAGGCCGCGCAGCGCGGGCACGCGATCGCCGGGACGGAGATGCCCCGCGGCGATCGCGGTTCTGAAACGCTCGCAGATCTGCAGATAGACCGGCAACTGATGGTGCCGATCGATTTCAATGGTCAATGCGGGCGTTGCTACGGTCATGACGGTCTCGCGGGCAAGAGGAGCGGCAACTGACATGGACTAGGGCCTGTTGACAATCAGCAGGTCCAGATGAAAGCAGCGGAGAGCGCAACGAATGATGAGAATCGTTCGGAGAGCTTGTCGTAGCGGGTAGCCACGCGACGGAATTGTTTGATGCGACAGAAGAACCGTTCGACCAGATTTCGAGAGGCATACAGATGTTCATCCAAAGGACGTTGCTCAACACGATTGGCGCGACTGGGGATGACAGCTTGAATGTCCGCCGATTCCAGATGCTGCAGGATCGCGTTCGAATCGTAGGCTTTGTCGGCAGCCAGACTGACGGGTTTCAACTCGCCCAGCAAAGGCAGGGCCTCCGGACTGCCTCCAGCCTGTCCGCCCGTCAGATGAAAGCGAGCGAGCATCCCCAAGCCGTCGACCAGAGCGTGAATCTTGGTGCTCAATCCGCCACGCGAGCGCCCGATTGCCTGTTCGCCTTTTTTTTCGCCGCGCCGGCGGCATGCTGGTGGGCACGCACAATCGTACTGTCAATGAAGACTTCCTCAAGGTCCGCGTCGCCCGCAAGCTCGGCGAGTACCGTATGCCATATTTGCGCCCGCGACCATCTGGCAAAGCGTTGGTACACGCTATTCCACGTTCCAAAATCAGGCGGCAAATCGCGCCATGGGCTGCCAGTGCGCGCGATCCATAGCACGGCCTCAACAAACAGCCGATTGTCTGCTGCGGTCCGACCCGGGTCGGTGGACTTGCCCGGCAGCAAGGGGGCGATCCGCTCGTATTGGTCATCGCTGAGCATCAGTCTTGGCATCCTGTTTTTCCGCAAAAGACAGGATGTAAACAGCTTTCCTCACAAGTTAACAGCCCCCTCGGCGATGATTGTCAACAGGCCCTAGTCGGATCGACAATTCTTGTCACTTTTCGATAGAGCATGATTCTTCCACAATAGCCTCACGCGATGCGACGGCGGCGAACACTTTCACGCAATACAACGCCCGCCCGGCGCCCCACGCGTCCATTTACTTTCATCTGGAGAATCTGCCATGAAAATCGTCGTAATCGGTGGTTCCGGCCTGATCGGATCGCGTCTCGTCACGCTGCTCAATAACGCGGGTCACGAAGCGCTTGCCGCGTCGCCGCGCACCGGCGTAAACGCCGTTACGGGCGAAGGCCTGAGCGACGCGCTCGTGGGCGCGGACGTCGTCGTGGATGTGACGAACGCCCCCTCATGGGAGCCGCAGGCGGTGCTCGATTTTTTCCGCACCTCCGCGCGTAACCTCGGCAAAGCCGAAGTGGCTGCAGGCGTGCGCCATCACGTCGCACTATCAATCGTCGGCTGTGATCGCACGCCGGAGAACGCGTATTTCGTTGCCAAGGTTGCGCAGGAAGAGGTGATCGAAGCGGCGGGCGTGCCGTACACGATCGTGCGCGCGACTCAGTTCATGGAGTTCATCGGCGGTATCGCGGATTACAGCACGGTCGACGGCGCGGTGCGCATCAGCGACGGCCTGTTTCAGCCGATCGCCGCCGACGATGTCGCGGCGAGCCTCGCGCAGGTCGCGCTCGCAGCACCACTGAACGGCACAGTCGATATCGCCGGACCAGATCGTGCGCCCTTCGCGGAGATCGTCACCCGCTATCTGAAATCGGTAGGCGACGCACGCCCGGTGATGACGGATCGCGATGCGCCGTACTACGGCGGCCGTGTCGAGGAACAATCGCTCGTGCCGCTCGGCGACGCGCGGATCGGCCGCGTCAGTCTCGACCAGTGGCTGGCGCAGGCTAAAAAGGGTTGATTGCAGTAAGAACGCGCCCGGCCTCAACTATCGCTGTCTTCTTCATCGTGCTCGTCAGCGCCGTTTCTGCCCGTCGACGGCGCATTGCGATTGCGAAAATCTTTCGAATGCAGGCCATGCTTCTTCAGGAGCATTTGCAGATGCGAGCGGTTCATATCGATGCGCCGCGCCAGTTCCGCAACCGTGCCGCTCACCTCGCGCAGGCCGCGCTCCAGGAAGGCCTTTTCCGCGTCGTCGCTCGCGGCGCGCTTCGCGTCGCTCAGCGACATCAGATTCTCCACGCTGATTGGCTCCTGTCCCGTCGCAGTGGCTACATTGGACACAGCCGCGGCTGCCCCCGGCGCGGCCGGCCGCATATCCACCGGCAGATGATCGACATCCGCCATGTCGCCGGCCAGGCACGACACGCGATACATCACGTTGCGCAGTTCACGAATATTGCCCGGGTACGCATAGTTCAGTAGAAAGTCCCGCAAACGCGGCGTCAATCTGACAGGCCTGCGTTTTAGCGTACCAGCGGCTTCATCGCCGAACCAGGCGATCAGCAGCGGGATCTCATCGCGCCTCTCGCGCAGCGGCGGCAACGTGACATGAATCACGCTGAGACGGTAGAACAGATCCTCGCGGAACCTGCCCTCTTCGCTGAGTTGCCGCAGATTGCGATTGGTCGCCGCGACGATGCGCGTATCGACGGCAATCGTTTCATCGGAGCCCACGCGCTGAATCTCGTGCGCTTCCAGCACGCGCAGCAGCTTCACCTGACCGGCCAGCGGCAACTCGCCGATTTCGTCGAGAAAGATCGTGCCCGTATGCGCGCTTTCGAATTTGCCCTTGCGGTCATTCGAAGCGCCCGTGAACGCACCCTTGCGATGACCGAACAATTCCGACTCCAGCAGATTGTCCGGAATCGCGCCGCAATTCACGGAGATAAAAGGCTTGTCTGGGCGCGAACCATTCGCGTGAATCACCTTCGCCATCAGTTCTTTACCGGTGCCGCTTTCGCCGTCGATCAGCACCGGCAAATCGGTCGGCGCCGCCTTCTCGGCGATTTCAAGCGATTCGAGCAAACGCGGATTGTCGCCGAACGTCCCTTCGAAAATGAAACTGCGCTCGATCAACGCCTTTCTGCGCGCACCCCGCGATTGATCGATGGGCGCGGTGGGCTCAGCGGCCGTTGCGGCCTGTACGAAGCGCTCCTTGTGCGAGAGCTGCATGACCTCGTCGCGCAACGAAGTAGCTTGCCGAAGCAGCTTGTCGATGTCGGCGCGCTCGAGCCGGGACGACCAACGCAGCGTCGAGCGCAGTATCTCGATGCGTTCAATCAAGCCCGCGTATGAAATCGCCGGGCTGAGCTCTTCTACCTGGTCGAGTATCTTCATCACGCACTCAACTGTTTCTGGACCAGCTGGTAGTACATGCCGCCGCGCTGGATCAGTTCATCGTGACGGCCCTGTTCGACAATCGCCCCTTCATACAGCACCAGAATCTTGTCCGCACGCATGATGGTACTGAGCCGATGCGCAATGATCACTGCCGTTCGGCCCTTCAGAATGTCGTGCATGTTGCCGAGGATATTGCTTTCCGATTGCGAGTCCAGCGCCGAGGTGGCCTCGTCGAAAACCAACAGACGCGGATCGTGATACAGCGCCCGCGCGATGCACAGCCGCTGGATCTGCCCGCCGGATAAGCCTATGCCGCGTTCGCCGACAATCTGTTCGTAGCCGAGTGGCATCTTGCTGATGAACGCGTGCGCATCGGCCATTTTCGCGACTTCCTCGATCCGGCGGCGTTCGGGTGCGTCGTCGCCGCTGGCAATGTTTTCGGCAATCGTGCCGGAAAAGAGCAGATTGCTCTGCATCACATAGCCGATCTGCGCGCGGTAATAGGCTTTATCGACCACGCCGAGGTCATAGCCGTCGATGGTCATCTTGCCCTCGGTCGGCGCGTAGAAGCCGACCAGCAGCTTGGCGAGCGTCGTTTTGCCGGAACCGCTGCGGCCCACAATCGCCACCAGCTCGCCGGGCTTGATGTCGAAGCTGATATTTTCCAGTACATACGCCGAGTCGTCCTCGCCGTAGCGGAAATAAACGCCGCTAAAACTGATTTCGCCTTGCAGTTCCGGCAGCATCACACGCGAAGGCAAATCCTGCGGCTTCTGTTCCGGCTCGATATCGAGCACGTCGCCGAGGCGCTCCATCGCCACGCCCGCGTCGTTCAACATGCTCCATAAGCCGACCAGTCCCATCAGCGGACCCAGCACGCTGCCCATGAACGCATTGAACGCGATCAACTGACCGATGGTCATTTCGCGCGCCAGCACCAGATTCGCGCCGACCCAAAGAATGGCGATTGTTGTCGCCGCGTTCAGCAACTGGCTGCCAAGCCCAATGAGAATGTTGAAGGCGTGCGCCCGGTATTGCACTTCGAGCGCCTTCGCGTACTTCTTCTCCCAGCGCAACCGCACCGGCCGTTCGATACCCATACCCTTGATGGTCTCGACACCGGCGAGCGCTTCCATCAGAAATGACTTCGACTCGGTCGACGCTGTGAACACCTCACGCGCATAGTTCTTGATCTTCGGCGTGGCTAACGCGGTCAACGCCATGATGGGTATCACGAACGCGATCAGTACCAGTGTCATCTTCACGTTGTAGACGAACATGATCGTGAAGTAGATGAACACCATCAGCAGATTCAATGCGGTGGTCACCGTGGATTCGGTGAGAAAGGCGCGGATCGTCTGGTTCTCCTGGAAGCGCGCGAAAATGTCGCCGGTTTTCCGCTTGGCGAAAAACGAGAACGGCAGCGACATGGTGTGCTTGAAGAACTGCGACATCATCGCGAAGTCCATGTTGCGCACCATGAAATTCGCCAGATACGCGCGAATCGACGACATCAATTGCGAAAACACATTGGCGATAATCAAGCCGCCGATCAGCAGATTCAGCAGGCTGACGTTCTGATGCACTATCACGCCATCGAGAATGTTCTGAATGATCAGCGGCGGAATCACCCCGAGTACCTGAATCACGAACGTGGCAAGGAACAGGTGGCCGAGAATCTTCTTGTACGGCCTGAGGTAGCCGACAAAGCGTATCCACGGCGAACGCGCAGCCGACATCTGCAACAAATTCGGGCCGCCGATAAAGAGCAGACACGTGCCACTCCAGCCGCGCTCGAAATCCTCAACCGTCATTTTCCGGAAGCCGAGTGCCGGGTCGGCGACCCACACGTAGTCCTTCGAAAGTCCGTACACCACCACATAGTGGTAGCCCTCCCAGTGCACGATGAAGGGCAGATCGAAACCGCGCAATGAATCGAATGTGCATTGCACACCGCGTGCGGTGAAGCCGAGCGATTCGCCGGCGCGTGCGAGACTGTCGAGCGTGGCGCCTTGTGTCGTGACGTTGGCGAGTTCGCGCAGTTTGCCGAGCGTCATCGGGATGCTGTAGTGGCGGCATACCATGGCGAGACACGCGGCGCCGCAATCCATTTCTTCAGCCTGTTCGACCAGCGCGAAACGCTTGATAATCTTTTCGCCGAACTCGGGTTTGGTCTGTAGGTCGAGCATCAAAGGCAATTTGCGCCGCTGCTCGACGCGCTTTTGCCGTTGCAATTCGCGGTCGCCGTAACGAATCCGCTCATCCAGGACTTCGCGCAGCTTCGGATTGCGCTCCAGAATGAAATGGACGGTTCGCTCCGGGATTACCAACAGTCGCGTATCGATCGTCGCTACCACCGACGCCATTTGCTCCTGCCGCATCAAACAGGCTTTTTCGCCGAAGATTTCTCCTTCGCCTAACGTTGCGAGCGTGTAGTCGTGGCCTTCCTCGTGACGGACGATGCGCACACCGCCTTGCCGCACCACGTAGAGCCGCCGGTCGTCGCGCCCATCCTGCTTGAGAATTTCCTTGCCGGCGGCCACCCGTTTCACGCCGACGCTGCGCACATATTCTTCGAGTTCCGCCTTGTTGAGCTTACCGCGCAGATCGAACAACTGCGCGACGAAGCCGCCGGCCGAACTGATCGCCACATAGCTCGCGATAAATGCCAACGCCGCCTGATTGCCGGCGATCACCGGCTCGATCGCGGCGCGGGGAATGAACAGCAGTTCGGTTTTCGCCGACGCCCGTACCGACGCCTCATGCACATACGCGCGCAACATCGCGATGTCGGCGAAAATCTCGCCGGTTTTGCGCACGCCCATGCTGGTTTCCTTGCCATGCTCCTCGGTGAAGATACGTACCGAGCCCGAGCGAACCACGTAAAGCCCGTCAGCGGTCTCACCCGCGGAGCACACCGTTTCACCGAACGAATAGAAGCGCGCCTGCGCGTATTCGGCAAGACGCTCTATCTCGTCGCGCGAAAACGGCGAGAGAATTTCCACCGAGGTGAGAAACTCGGCAGCGGTGGGCGCGGTCTGGGGTGCATCCATGGGCTTGCGGGCCTCGGTTCGGCTAGCGTGCTTCGATCACATGTTCCTGCGAGCGCGCTATCAGCCAGCTCTCGCGCAGCAGACGTCTGACTTCGGAGGTGACATCCGCATCGAGCACCGCCGGATATTTCGCGGTCACGGCGAAAATCTCGAAGCACGAGCGATCCGCTGACGGAAACGGTCCAAGCAGATCGCCCACCCCGGCGTTGAAAATCTTCGCCTCGATGTCCGGCTTCAACGATCCGCGCAACACTTTGCCGATGACGCCGCCGGCTTCGCGCGTATCCGCGATCGAATGCTCACGCGCCATGTCGGCGAAACTGTCGGGATCGTCGTGCAGGTACGAGATCATTTCCTTTGCCTTGCCTTCGCTGTCGAGCACGATATGGCTCACCTCGATCGCATCGAACTTCGGCGAATTCAGCGCGAAATAATCCTTGATCGCCGCCTCGTTGCCGACCACGTCGAGCATCTTTTCCTGATACAGCCCGTCCGTAATGAAGGCCTCGAACTCGTCGAGACTCACGCCGAGCGCATCGAGGTACTGATTCATATCCGTCGCGCGATGCAAGCCGCGCACGCGGCGGAACTGATCGGCACGCTGCTGGATATCGTCGGCCGTGACGGCGATGCCCTGCTTCTTTGCCGCATGCACCGTGAGCTTGTCGCGCACGATCTGCTCGATCAGGCTATCGAACTGGCCGGTCAGTTTCAGAAGACGAATGAACTCGGAAACGTCCACGACTTCGTCATCGATTCGCACTATCGCGGTCATGTCATCCGCTCCTTTAATTGACGTGTGATCGGCGCGCTCATCCCGCCACCTGTCTGAATGGATCGAGCCCCAGATCGATCAGGCGTCGTTCGCGCACCACGATCTCCGCGCTCGCCGTCATGCCGTAGCGCAGCGGATAGCGGGTGTCGGCGATCTGGTAGTAGTTCTTGTCGAGCGTGACGCGGCCTTCGTACACCGGCTGCTTGTCCTGCAAGGACGGTTTGGTGGCCGGCGAAATATAGGCGAGCGTGCCGTTGATCAGCCCGTAGCGCTGATACGGGAAGGCGTTGAATTTCAGCTTCACGGGCTGGCCCTCGTGCAGAAAAGCACGATCGTGTTCGGCGATTTCGATCTTCAGCACGGGCTTCGCATCTTTTGGCGCGATGCCGCCGAGCGGCGCGTTCGCCTGGATTTTGTCGCCCCGCTGCGTGGAGGTCACGTCGGTGATGACGCCGGAGACCGGTGCGAGGATCAGCAGGAAGTTGTCTTTGTCGATGTTCTCAAAACGGATCCGCGCAGCGGCTTCGGAGACGAGGCGCGCGGTCTGAAGTTGCAGACGCAGTTTGTCTTCGGCGTCGGTGATGTCGCGGACTGCCGAGTCGTACTGGAGTTGCAGGTCGGTGGTCTGCTGCCCGCTGGTTTCGAGTTGCGCATTGGCCTTCGCGTATTCGTGGCTCAGGCGGAAATCCAGTTCCGCGAGTTTCGATTGCGCGACGCGGTAGGCGTTATCCGCTTCCATCGCGGCGGTTCGCTTCTGCTCCACCTGCAACTCGGCGATGCCGCCGCCGCCCGGCTGCGCGAACAGCCGCGAGTAACGATCCAGCTCCTGACGCGCCGCCTCACGCGTGCGGCGCGCGTTGTCGAGCACGCTGCGCGCTTCGTCGAGTTCGGCCTTCTGGCCCTCGGCTAGCTTGCTCGTGCCTTCGGAGATACGATTTTCATGCTGATGGGCTTCCACTTCCATCTGCGCCTTCAGCGCGGCCGCCTTACGCGCCATCAGCGCCTTCTTCTCGGGGAACTGCTTCCAGTCACGCTCGGCGTCTTCGAGTTTGAGCTGCGCTTGTAGTGCGTTGCTCGCCGCCTCGATCGCGCCGCGCGCATTCAGCCGGGCCAGCACGTCGCCCTTCGATACCGGCTGCCCCTCGGCGATGTACAGATCGGCGAGCTCGCCGTCGATCGGCGCATAGATGCGGCGCACCTCCGATTCCGGCGAGAGCGTGCCTTGCGCGCTGACGATTACATCCGCGCGCCCCACGAACGACCACAGCAAGCCGGCCACCACCAGCGCGACCATCGCCCAGATCAGCGCGCGCGCGAGCCGCACCGGCTCGGCGGTCAGAATCGCGATGCCTTCGACGCTGTGATCCTCCAGCGCCTCCGACAACGGTCTAGGGTGATTGTCGCGCTTCACTCTGCTCGCCTCCGATCAACGCCAGCTTCGCCTTCAGGAGCCCTGGGTCCAGCACCATGCGCAACTCGGTCAGCGAGCGGCGCTGCAAATCCGCTTCGGCCTGGATATCCGTCAGCAGGCGATCGAAGTCGGCGGGATGATCCGCCTTCAGTTGCGTATAGATGCGCATGCCTTGCTGCGCGGCGGACTGTGCATCGGAAAGCAGACGCGCCTCGCTGCGAAAGCCGGGCGAAATTCCCGCTTCCAGTCGCTGCGTGCCGCCGATCGGACCGCTCGCCCGATATTGTTTCCACAGGCTCTGCCCGCGCAGCATCAGGTCCTGAGCGCGCGCCAGCGCTTTGTCGTGCAGCGCGGCGACGTCTTTCTGGATCGATTGCACGAACCACACATCTGCCACCGGATCGAGACTGGCGTAGAACGACAGCAGGCGCTCGTCATAATCCTTGCCGCCGCGCGTCTTCTGCAAGTCGGCGAACTGGTCCAGCTGCGCTTTCTTGTGCCCCAGTTCCGCGGTGATCACGTCGGACCACGGCCCGGCAGGCATGGCCTGCAAATCCGCCAGCGTCTGCTGGGTGTCGCCACGCTGCCAGGCAGCGGTCGCCGCGTCATGACGCTGGATAACGTCCGCGGACGGCAAACGGCTTGCGGACAGTTGCTGAAACTGCGCCTGAAACGGCGGGGTGCTGAAACGCACCGTCTTCAGCAAGGCGAGCAATGGCGTCAGTTGCCGACTGAGCGCTGCGTTCAGCACATCAGTGTAGTGGCGCAAATCTTCCCGCACGCGATCGAGGCCGGCGAGGCGCGGATAGCGCTGCGCGTAATCGTCGAGGACGACAGGCAGCGCGTCGGGTTTGTCGCGCGCCAATTCGGTACGAATGGTGCCGTTCAGGCGGTCGATGGCGGCGAGATAGACCGAGTCGTCGCTTTCCAGTTTGCGCAGATGGCTCAGCGCCTGCGCGTACGGCTCAGCAAAAATTGGCACATACGAGGCGATGCGGTCGAGTGCGCGCTGATGGCTCCTGGCGTCGTCGTCCCAGCGTTGCAGCAGGCCGCTGATGGTCGTCTCGTCAGCGTACATGCGGATTGGCGCGTCCACCCCGCCGCGTCCCGCCACGAAACGCTCCAGGTCGCCCACCCATTGCAATTCGCCGACCAGAGCAGCGGCGTCCGCATTGTTCTCACTCAACGCTCTCATCTCCTTGAGCAACGAGTCGGCCTGGTCGAACTGCGCCTTTTGCAGCGTATTCAGCCAACCGGGGAGTTTCGCCTTCAGTAGCGCTTCGCTCGCCAATGCGCTGACTTTCGTGTCGGCGGGGTGCTTCGCCAGATAGCCGTTTGCGGCCGTCACCGCGCTGGTGTAATCGCCGCTCGCCAGCAGGTTTCGCAACTCGCGCTCCGATGAGCCGCGCATGTAAAGTGTCAGCGCAATGGCCACCAGAATGGCGAAGGCGGCGCCACTCCACCACACGGCGCGACGCGACATCGTATGATCGCCACCCGCAAAGGCCTTGCTGAGCTCTCCCGCGAGCAGACGCCAACGCTGCGGCCGGCTCTTTGCTGCGTTCGTGCCGCGTGCGCCGTTTGTGCTTTGCCTGTCATGCGTGCCGTTTGCTCTGCTCGTACCGTTCGTGCCGTTCGCACTGCCCGTCGGCGTGTCGCGTTTCGCCCGCGCAGATGTTGCCTGCGCCGCTTCGTTGACTTCGTCTTCGCGTTGTAGCCCCGGGTCCACGCAAAAGATATCCAGGAACGAATGCGCGGCGCCAACGAACGTGGTCTTGTCGGTATCGGCAGCCTCGTCGGTAGCGTGATTGAGGAATAGCTGGGTCACGGTCGGCTCGACTTCAGGGGGTTTCTGCAGCGTCACCCTGTAGACGAAGTGGTCGCCGCCAAATGCAAGGAGGTCCCCCTCCGCAAGGGGCACCGCGGTTTCGTCGAGCCGCTTTCCGCCGACGAATGTGCCGTTGGTGCTGCCGAGATCTTCGAGGTAGAGCTCACCGCCCTTCAGAAAGACGTGTGCATGACGCCGCGAGATGTAGTTGACCTGATGCGGATAGCGATCCTTGTAGCGCGAGAAAACCTCGTCCGCCTTGCTGATGAGAAAGGGGAACGCCTGCACGTCGATCGGCTGAAGGTCGAGATCGTCGCGCTGCGGCACCAGCAGCAGGCCGGGTGCGGGCGCCGCACGCGCGACGACGATCCGCGCGCGCGGCTCGATACTCACGCGGTAGCAGAGCTCGCCGCCGAAGCACAGTTCGTCGCCGGCACGCAACCGTGCGGGGGCTTGCCGCACCGCAGTACCGTTGAGCGTCGTGCCGTTCTTGCTGCCGAGGTCGGCGACATAGACGGCGCCGTGCTCCGTGAAAATCCGCGCATGGCGGCGCGACAGGCGAGTAAGGCGTTCGGCGGGATAGTCGGTGAACGGCGGTTCGCTGCGGCCGATCGCGAACAGGCTGTCGACGATCCGGATCGCGTCGAGTGCGGGACGCTGCGCGGACGCAACCGGCGACAGCACCACGTCGAACGCGGAGTCCAGTGTCGCGCGCATCTCAGCAATCGGGGCTTCGCCGGCGGTCATTTTATCTGGATCACTAATCGTTTACCCGCTGCGACGAGAGCGCAACGGGAACGGAAAGAAGAACTACGGCGAATTGCGAATGTTTTAGTGAGCCGGGCAGAACCGGGCTCCTTACAAATTTTAAGTCACGCATGGAAAGTGTCAATTTTCAGATCGTCGGTAGTAAGGGCCATTCATGCGTCATTTGCAGCCGAGTTACGCTACGCCGCGTGTAGCGCCCCCGGATTAGCTCAGTGTTCCTTTACTTCCGCTTGTACATCCACGCTCGGCCAACCGCCGCCCAGCGCCTTATAAAGCAACACCGTGTCGGACAGAATCAGCTGATGGTTGGCGAGCAGTTCCTGCTGGGCTTCCAGCAAGGTCCGTTCAGTTTCGAAAACTTCCAGTTGCGACACCACGCCGAGGCGCAATTGCGACTGGATCTGTTCGGCGACGATTTGCAAACGCGACACCTCCTGCTGCAATTCAACCCGCTGCTCCTTGTGCGAATTCAGATTGACCAGCGCGTTCTCCACTTCCTCGAACGCGCCCATGACGGCCACGCGGTACTGTTGTTCCGCGACCGTCGATTGTGCTTTTGTGACCTTCACATGTGCCCGCACGCCGGGGTCGAGCAGCGGAATGTTGATGCTGGGCATGAATCCGTAGGTGAACGACTTCAGCAAATCGGTCAGCGCGAAACTCGCGGTGCCGCCGTGGCCGGTGAGGTTGATAGTGGGCAATTGCGCGAGCTTGGCCTGGCCGACCAGGTCGTAGGCTTCCAGCACTCTGAACTCGGCGGCCACCACGTCGGGGCGTCGTGCAAGGAGTTGCGCGGGCAAGCCATCCGGCACCACGGGCAGTTGCACACGTTGCTGCAAATGCCCTTTGGGCAACTGAAACTCGCCCGCAGGCACGCCGAGCAGCGTGCACAACGCGTTGTTCGCGACAGCGCGCGAGCGGCGCAGTTCGAGCAACTGATTGGTTAGACGGTTGATCTCGGCCTGCTGACGCAATACCTGAGTCTGCGGCACGAGGCCGTTCCGGCGTTGGCCGTCATAGATGGTGAGAATCTGCCGGTTCGTGACCAGCGTTTGTTGCTGCTGCTCGATCTGGTCGTCGAATTGCAGGATCTGGAAGTAGGTGCTCGAGACGTTCGCCACCAGTTCCAGATAACCGGCGCGCCAATCCGCTTCGCTGGCGTGGAACTCGGCCTTTTGCGCCTGCACGCCCTTCTCCACTTTGCCCCAGATATCGATGTCCCAGCTCACTTGCGCCGCGACGTTGTACTGCTTCGAAAACGTCTGGCGCGTAGTCTTTTCGAAATCGGCGCCGCCGCCGAGATCCATGGTCGGCAACGCGCCGGCTTTGGCCTCGCCGATCTGCGTGCCGGCCACGTCGATACGCGCGGCCAGCACTTTGATATCGAAGTTGCTTGCGATCGCTTTCGCGATCAGCGTGTCCAGATACGGATCGTGGAAGCCTTTCCACCACTCCGGCTCGATGGTCGCGGCGGCCGATACCGGCGAGCCTTTCTGATCCGACCACGACGCCTTGGCGGGCGTATCCGGCCGCTTGTAGTCGGGCATGCTGACATCGATACACGCACTCAGCGACAGTGCGCAGATCGTTGCAGCGCAGAGTCCGCGCAGCGCCGCGGCCATGCGGCTCGCACGCGCCGGCCGGCGGCCAGGACAGCACCGTGCAGTGGCGTTGAAAACGCGCTGACGAACCATTGAATCAAGCGACGTTGACACGATTTTCTCCGATGACGCCGGCTACGTTGCACGAGGAGAACGCGCTGTTTAAGTAAAGCATGTCCTGCCCGGCTTCACCATCGAAGCGGTGCAAGAAGGTCGGCGCGGGGATCGGGCGGTGACGCTGGGGTCGTGTGGAAAGAACGATTGGATGCGAGTTCTTTTTGACGCGCCGGGGTTGCCCGAGCTTGCGCGTCCCGCGGCGGCCTGAGAGCCTCCGCGGCGGCTTGCGCCGTTCAATACACGTTGATGTTGTTGCTCGAGCTCACATGCGGGTCGATCGTGGTGGTGGTGCCGGTGACGAACGCTGCGTTGTTGCCGTTGGTGCTCTGAATGTTCATTTCGTTGCTGATCAACTGCGTGGCGCTGACAGTCCTGCTGTTGTTCGGTGCATACACGGGCGAGTAGTTGAAAAACCACGACGGGGGATAGCCGTAGCCGAAGCCGCCACGCACGGCGCTCATGGCCTTGCTGTCGAGTTGAGCGGTGATGGACAGGTCTTTGATCATCAGCGTGTTCATGGTAAATCTCCTGGAAGGGAAACAGCACAGCCTTGCGGTTGGATTCGCGCATCTTGTCTGCTCGAGTGTCACTAACGCATGGGCTGTGCCAGTTTTGCTTTCCGATCCTAAGAAATCTTTCGAACGGCCGTATATAAAGGGTTTCGGGGATGGTATGCCGCTAGTGGCGGCGCGACTGCGACGATGCGGCCGGTTGACGCTGGTGGATCACAGCCAACAACGCCTGCAACTGTGTTGGCTGTAACGTGACACTGAAGCGGAGCGCCGTGTCAGCGCGCAATCACGGTGATCTTCTTCGAATACACCGGCGGGTTGTGCGGTATGTGCATGTCGTCGCCCATCAGCAGTTGCAACGTATGCTTGCCGGGCGGCAGTTGAATCATCGTTTCCGTTTCGCCCGCGCCGAAATGCAGATGATTGCGGTCCGATGGAATTTCCTGGTCCATCGGTGGCAGGTCGGTGTCGATCAGCAGGTGGTGGTGCCCGGTGTTCGGATATTTGACGCCTTTCGGCGCCACACCCATATAGCGCAAGCCGAACCACACCCGAAACGGTTTGTTGGCCTGCACCACCTGGCCATCGTTCGGATAGCCGATATAGGCGTGCGCGCCGGCCGGCGACGGCGTCGTGCCAGCCGTGGCGAGATTCGGCGAGGCCAGTGACGCCAATGTCGCAAGTGCCACGAGCGCCGCGAGCGCGATGATCTTGTACATGTTGGTCTCTCCGTCCTGACGGACCCGCTATGAATGAACGGGACGCGCTAGTCTTTTAGCACGGTGATGGTGATCTTCTTCGAGTACACGGGCGGTACGTGCGGCACGTGGTGCTGGTCGCCGAGAATGAGCTGCAGGGTGTGCTTGCCCGGCGGCAACTCGATGCGCGCGTCGGTCTCACCCGCACCGAAATGCAGGTGATTGCGGTCCGACGGAATTTCCTGGTCGAGCGCCGGCAGATCCGTGTCGATCAGCAGATGGTGATGCCCGGTGTTCGGAACCGCCACGCCCTTCGGGCACACGCCCATGTTGCGCAGTCCCATGCGCACCCACAGCTTGCCGCCGTGAATCACGGTGCCATCCGACGGCCAGATGATGTATTCCTCGGCGCCCGGTGGCGAAGGCGTTTGTTCGGCAAGCGCGGACTCAGACATGAGCGCAATAACGAGCAGGAATGAAAAGGCGGCGCACAAAGCCGTGCAGAGCTTGACAAGGCTCGCCTTCGTTCCACGACGTATGTCGAGCACGCCAGGTGTGAGGGTTCTTCGCATTGCGCACTCTCCCGAAGAATAGTCATCTCCGCCCCGGCTGCGCGAAGCGCAGACTGGAGGCTCCGACTGGATGTCGCGGGCGCTCGCGCAGTTGCACGTGGGTTCACGTGACGGGTCGACGTCGATGAGCAGCCGCTTTATTAAAACGGCCGTACAGCGCTACTTTGTGAATTAGCTTAGGACGTAACTTGCCAAAAAGATACGCCACACTCGTTAACCGTATAACGCATTAAGGATGCGCGGACCATTGTCACGCGCAAACCGCGTGCTATCGTTGTTCATAGGTTGTCGATGGAGAGTCGATCACGGCATCGATGCTGCGATCGATTCGCGCCAAAGGCTGACGCGGTCGTCGAAACCCTATGTTCTGTCCGGAACAAACAGGATACGAATATGTGGCGAACATTCCTGCTGGTGTGCATGGTCGGGGCGAGTCAGGCGCACTGGGGCAGTGTTTATGCCGCGGCGCAGCGTGACGGCGCGGAGCGCGGCGCTGCCGCTACGCGTACGACGGCTACGTCCAGCGCGCGGCCCACACTGCAACAGGACAATCCGCAACCGGCGCGTATCGCGTTGGTGATCGGCAACGGCGAGTACGGCGATCATGCCGGCCCGGTTAGCGACAATGCACCCCGCGACGCTGAAGCCATGCGCGACACGTTGCGTGCGCACGGCTTTGACGTCATCATGCGCACCGATGCAACGTCGCAGCAAATGCACCAAGCGATCAGTGAATTCCGCCAACGTCTGCAGAAGGGCGGTATTGGACTGTTCTATTTCGCGGGGCACGGCATGCAAATCGGACGGCAGACGCTACTTGTGCCCGCCGGTCTCGACGCGCGCGCGCCAGCTCGGCTGGTCAGCGAAGGAGTCGATTTGAATACCGTATTGCAGGCGCTGCGCGCACCGCGTGCCGGCGCACTCAATCTCGTGATTCTCGATACTTGCCTGAACAACCCGTTCTCCTCTGACGTGTCAGTGGGTACAGCCCGGTTGCCCGCCAATACCCTCGTTGCCTACGCAACAGCGCCGGGCGGCTTTGCAGCGGACGGCATGCGGCACGGCGTCTATACCGGCGCATTGCTGCGCGCGTTCAATGAGGCGTCTTCATCACCGGCACTTGCGGGCTTGTTTCAACGCGTCGCGGCGAGAGTTAGCGAGCTTACTGGCGGCGAGCAAACGCCGTGGATCGCCTCTTCGCTTGCCAAGGACGCGAGCCTGAGCGAGCCGGTATCTCGCGGTGCTAGTGCAGCGCTCCTCTCCGCTGCCGGCGACGACATAATTGTCGCGCTGCACAGTCGAGGCATTCTGCCGAAGGACAGCAGCGAGCAATACGAGATCACCTTCTGGGACTCCATCAAGGACAGTAACTACCCAAGCGATTACGAGGCGTATTTGAAGGCCTATCCGAACGGCCGCTTCGCCGCGCTCGCCCACGCGCGCATCGACCGGCTGCGCGCGGCTGCAGCGGCGAGTGCGCCATCTGCGACACCGCCGGTTGCACCATCGCCACAAGCCGCGCGGCCGGCCGCACCGGCCAGCGTCGCGCCGCAAGACCACCCGCACGCCACCACGCCGGCGCCAACTACGCCACCTGCAACGACTGCCCCACCCGCGGCACCTGCCGCGCAAGCAGCCGCACAAAAGACCACGACGCATCCGCCAAGCGCCGGCGAAAGCCGCGACTGCGCCACCTGCCCGATCATGATCGCCTTGCCTGCGGGCGCGTTCTCGATGGGCAGCAGCACCGACGACCCCTCCGAAAAGCCCGTCCATCACGTGACCATCGGCGCGCCGTTCGCGATCGGCAAGTACGAAGTGACCGTCGAGCAATGGAATGCCTGCGCCGCAGCGAACGCCTGTCAAAAGCTGACGCCCGAAAGCAACACAAACAAAGCTGCACCGGCACGCGACCTCAGTTGGGAGGACGCACAACAGTACGTGAAGTGGTTGAGCAAAACGACCGGCAAACCCTATCGTTTACCCTCCGAGGCCGAATGGGAATACGCGGACCGTGGCGGCACCACGACGGCATACTGGTGGGGCGACCAGATGCGCAAGGGCAACGCCAATTGCAAGGACTGCGGCGATCCGTGGCACAAGGAAGGGCCCGAAACCGCCGGCTCGTTCGCGCCGAATCCGGTCGGCCTGTATGACATGAACGGCAGCGTTTGGGAGTGGGTCGCCGATTGCTGGCACAACTCCTACCAGGGTGCGCCCGCCGACGGCCACGCATGGGACAGTCCCACCTGCGACATGCGGGTGATTCGCGGCGGCTCGTGGCGCGAAGGCGCGGGCTATATGCTGAGCGCGACACGCTTCAAATACAGCGCGAGCGTGCGCCAGTCGCAGGATGGCTTCAGGGTAGTTAAGGATCTTAAGTAAATTCCGGGCCTGCGAGCACTTCAGGGGCGTTGTGATTGATCCTGACGCGTAGCTTAAGGCGTGCGCGGCTTCGTCGTTATCGGCGCGAAGTCCGCGACGATATGATCCTGACCGTATTTGCCGGCGATCTGCGCGAGTCGCGTTTCCAGTGCGCGAAGGTAATCCGCACGTGATTCGCTTTCGGGCCGCGGCTTGTCGAATAGCTGCGCCGGCGTAATCAACAGCACCACCATCTCCGATCCAAATGGCTTCGAAATGATCCAGTCACCCGCGCTGCCGATCGTGGCCGCATAGCGCGGGGGCGCCTGATTGTCCTTCGCACGCGGACTCGGCACCATGTGCACGACGCTTCCGTCGAGCTGGTAGTAATCGAGGTTCACGTACGAGTCGTAAGCGGGCGTGGTGACGTCGACAATCAGCGGATCACCTTCGCTCAACAAGCCACCGGGTGGCCGCACATGCAGCGACGCAACGTGGCCCGCTTGCCAGTTGCGGGTCCAATAGGGGGCGAGCGCTTTGACCGTGTCGCATTTGTCGTCGGCGATTGGCTCGACCTGGAGCGTGAGCGTATCGACGCCCGGCAATGCTGTCAGCGTGTCCTTCAGATGCGCTGCGCCGTAGCGTTGCGAGACGTAGCCGCGCACCGTCAACGAATGGTCTTGCGCGGAAGCTGACAGCGCCGAACAGGGCACTTGCGCCAGAACCGGCGCGACGGCGGCTAAGGTCAACGCAGGTTTGGGCGCGGGCGGCGCAGTAGGCTGCGCAGGCGGTGGTGCGCTGGACGCAGCGGCGGTTAGCGCTGTGGTTGTCCCGGCAGATGCGCCTGCGGCCGACCTTGCTGTGCCTCCGGCGACGGGTCCGGCAGTGGCGGATGACTCGGGCGCATTCGTCGCCGCCGAAGCCGCTTGATCCGCCGACGCCTCCGAAGCCGCCGCAGCCGGCTGCTGGCCATCTTGACGATTCGGGGCCGACCGGAAAGCAAACACGCCGACAGCCGCGGCACATACCACCGCAAAACCCGCGAATCCCGCCTTGACCAAGGTTCCCGACTTCTCCGCGCGCGCTTCGTTGTCGAACTCCGCGATGAAGCGCACAACACTTGGCATGCGTGTGTTGCGATCGAACGAAAGCGCGGTCCGCAACGCGCGCCACTGCTTCGCGTCGAGATTGGGCGGACGCTGCGGCTTGAAGTCCGCATTGCGCGCCTGCGTCGCCGACAATCGATCGAACGGATGGTGGCCCGTCAACAGCTCGTAGGTGATGCAGCCGAGCGCGTAGATGTCGTCGCGCGGGTCCGGCTCGCGATGCTCGATCATCTCAGGACTGGCATACGCGGGCGTCAACGCGCCGAGACTGCCGGGGTCGAAGACGGTTGCATCGCTCTCCTCCTCCGGCCGCTGGAACACGCGGGCAATACCGAAGTCGATCACCTTCACTTCGGCATTCGTCGTGAGAAAGACGTTGGCGGGCTTGAAATCGCAATGCACGAAGCCGTGCTCATGCGCATAGGCGAGCGCATTGCACATGCCGCGCACAATCGGCAACGCGGCGCGAACCGGCATCCCCTTATAGCCCGGGGTGCGCAATAGCTGGCTCAGCGGCTTGCCGGTCAGGTACTCCATCGTCAGGTAAACGATCGGTCCGTCCCGGTCGAAGTCGTACACCGCGATAATGTTGCGGTGCGCGAGCACCTGAGCCTTGCGCGCCTCGCGTTGCAGCGCGACGAGCGAATTCGGGTTGCCGCGGAACTGGACGTTCAGCACCTTGACCGCGAGATACGGCTTGCGATCCGACGCCTCGAGCTTGCGCAAATCGAGCGCCTTGTACACCGTACCCATCCCGCCGACACCCAGACATTCCTCGAGTACGAAGCGGTTGTTCAGCGTGTCGCCGGTGCCTTTGATCTGATCATGTCCCGGCGCGCCAGCGGCGCTCGCGGCGCCCGTCGAGCTCGCGGCGTTGGACGCACTGGCAGAGCGCACCGACGGTATCTCGACGGTGGTCTGCATGCCGGTTTCTTCGCCGCCCGCCGCCACGTTCGAGACGCGCAACTGCTCGATGCGCCGCCGCACCTCGGTATAGAGATCGTCAGGTAGAGGGGCTTTGCGATGCGCTGCGCCGAGCATTTCCAGCAGCTGCGTGCGATCGAGTCCATCGGTCGTCAACGTGCTGTCGAGCTGAGCCACGAACTCGTCGCGTGACAGCTCGCCGCTCTGATAGTCGCGAATCACATGCGCAAGGCTAGCCATTTGTGCGAAGCGCCCCCGCTGCCGTTCGGCCGGATCGCATGCGACCGGAGCCTTTCGGGCTGATAGAAAACCTGTCGTAACCAGTTACATGTGCCGCTTCGATACTAGCTCCCGACCCGGTCTTTCGCAAACCAGGATTGCCCCGTTGCATGCACGCCCGGCGAGTGTCTTGCGACATCCAACAGAATCCGATGCGTTGTTGGGTACGCACCATCAGCCGCGAGTCGTCCTCTCGCGAGCTTGTTGCCGCTTCGATGCGGCGACATGGCGTGAAAGCCTTGTGCATCAGGCGTTCGTCAACTTTCTTAGGAGACGAGAATAAAAGTGGCACAGCCCATGCAGTCGTGACACTCGAGCAGACAAGGTGCTCGAACCCAACCGCAAGACTGTGATGTTCCCTTGCAGGAGATTTACCATGAACACGCTGATGATCAAAGACCTGTCCATCACCGAACAACTCGACAGCAAGGCCATGCGCGCCGTGCGTGGCGGCCTCGGCTTTGGCTTCGGCTTTGGCTACCCCAGCACGTCGTACACCAACATCAGCCCCGTGTTCGCGCCGAACAACAGCAACCAGGTTAGCGCCACGCAGTTGATCAGCAACGAAATGAACATCCAGAACGCCAACGGCAACAACGTCGCGTTCGCTGCAGGCCTCACTTCGTCGATCAACCCCTGCGTAACGTCGAGCAACAACATCAACGTTTAACGGCATGCAGTAGCGAAGGACCGGGGGCTTCCCTACTGCTGCCTGCTCACATCCGGCAGGCGAGCCGTAAGCAGATTTCCTATACTGATAGTGCGACGAGACCTCAGCACACTTAAAGACACACCCGGGCGACGGCTGGACAATCGCACCAGCCGCCGGCTCAATCGCTTCCCTGGAGCCACCATGGCAAAGCTCGCTATCAAAGACCTCACCGACAGCGTCGAACTCGACCGCCAGGCGATGGCCGCCATTGTCGGCGGCGCACGCATCGGTGCACGTGCAAGCGTCGCCGTGCAGGTGGTGCCAAGATCCGCTCGCGTCGTCGACTACCCACCCGGCTTTCCCGCAGCGCATCAGGCCATTGTCGATGTGCCCGCCGATGCGGTGCCGCACAATTCGTCGCGTAGCTAGGCCTTTGATCAGACATTCGCAGGAACGGCACGCGCTTAACGCGCGTGCCGTTTGCGTTTGATGCATCGGCGGTTGTTCGGCGCGCCACTCGCATGCGTGCTGGTGGTGCCGGCACACTGCATGGCGCGCTCCGAACCAGGTCGATTCCGACATCTTCGACAGCCGTTTTAAAAGGTTCCTCTTGTAGGACGCACGAGATGCCCGCAATTGGAAACAGACGCGTCCGCAACGCTTTCCCGACGGCAGGTGCATTGTTCAATCGACCTGGTGAATGTCCGCACGCGGCGACGCTGGAGACCGCACCCTCACCTATGATGCTTAGGACGCCACGTGGTTTTGTGCCGTTCGCCGATAGCACGCGCTATCCGGACAGCCTTCTGGCGAAAATGTGCTTGCGGCGCGAAGCATGCAAAAGCGCCATGCAGCACGAACAGCGACAACGGAACGCCACGAGCCTGTATCGTCCAATCAAATTGGAGACATGCAATGAAATTCATCGTGCAATGGACTGGCCTGCCGACTGCTGAAAATCCCGTAGTCGAGCGTTTCATGAAAACCGGTGGCCAGGCGCCTGAAGGTGTCAAACTGCTGGGCCGCTGGCACGCGATCGGCGGATTGCATGGCTTTGCGGTCGTCGAGGCGGAAGATACGCGCGGACTGTCGGCGCTGGCGCTCGAGTGGGGCGACCTGCTGACGATGAGCATCTTCCCGGCGATGACTGACGAAGATCTCGGCGCGGCATTGGGCGCGTATCAGGCCGCGCGCAGGTGAGTATGCAAGCAGGACGATCATGACGCCCAGCCTCGACACACCGCTGCCCAGCGGACAACTGTTGCCGTTTCGCGAGTCGCTGCTGGCGATGCTTGGCATTGCCTTCGTCTCGATGCTGGTCGCGCTCGATCAAACCATCGTCGGCACCGCACTGCCGCGCATCGTCGCCGATCTTAAGGGCTTCGATCTGTACGCATGGGTCGCGACTGCGTACATGCTGGCTTCGGTGATCACCATTCCAATCTTTGGGCGGCTCGGGGATCTGTTCGGCCGCAAACCGTTTCTGATCGCCGCGATTCTGTTGTTTACCGGCGCGTCGGTATTGTGCGGTTTCGCTACCAGCATGCTGTTGCTGGTGATTTCACGCGGTCTGCAGGGGATAGGCGGCGGCATTCTGATCGGCACGGTGTTCGCCACCGTTGCCGATCTGTTCCCCAATCCGAAACTGCGGCTGCGCTGGCTCGTGTTCGTCACGTCTGCATTCGGGGTCGCGAATATGGTCGGGCCGACGCTTGGGGGCGTGCTCACACAATACGGCGGCTGGCGGCTGGTGTTTTTCGTCAACGTGCCGGTCGGCCTCGTGTCGCTGCTGTTCGTGCAGCGTTTCTTGCCGCCTCTGCGTCACCTGCGACACAAAGGCCCCGTGCGGCTCGACTGGCTCGGCGCGTTCGTGGTCGCGGTCACGTTCGGTTCACTGCAATTGCTGATCGAATTGCTTCCGAAGTACGGCGTCAGCACGATAACGATCGTGCTGGCCGTCGTTGCGGCGAGTTTTGCACTGACGCTGTGGCTATGGGAGCGAAGGATCAAATATCCGATCATTCCAGTGGATATGCTGATGGACCGTAAGCTGTCCGCGCTCTTCGCGATGTCTGTGCTTGGCGGTTTCGCGCTGTTTTCGCTGGTGTTTTATGTGCCACTGCTGTTTCAAGGCGGCTATGCGATGTCCGCGCACGACTCGGGCATGCTGATCACGCCGCTGCTGCTCGGCACGACGGTCGGCAGCGTGGTGAACAATCGTATCGTCACACGGATTCGCCGCGCGAACCGCATCATGTATGTCGGTTTCGCACTGTCCGCGTTGGCGTGTCTGGGCGTGATCGTACTCAGAGGTACGGAACCGCACCTGGTGTGGATGTCGTGCATGGGCCTCAGCGGTCTCGGGCTCGGCCTGGTGGCAACCAGTCTGACGGTCTGTTCGCAGCAGATCGTCGCGCGTGACCAGCTCGGCGCGGCAACGGCATTACTGCAATCGTTGCGTACTTTTGGTGGGATGCTGGGCACGGTGATGACCGGTGCGTTGCTCGGGCATCTCTATACGCAGGGGGTGCATCGCTCGCTTGCTTCGTATCAGGCGACGCAGTGGTTCAAATCGTTTGCGAGTCCCGAACTGCTGGTGGACCGCGCGGAGCAGGCGGCGTTGATCAATCGTCTGGTGAGCGCCGGGCATGCGGGCGATGCGATGATGAATTCTGCGCGGGATGCGCTCGTGCAGTCGATTCATATCGGTATTCTGGTAGCGGGTGCGGCGGCGTTGATTGGGTTGTGTCTGGCGTGGTTTGTGCCGCCGGTGAGGATTAGTTATTCGGAGGGGGAATTGGTGGTGGGTGGGCCGGCGCAAGCGGATGCGATTCCGCCGCGGGGGAATGCGCTTTGAGCAACACTTCCCTCTAGCTACGGCATGGAACCCTTGCGTGATCTAAAAAATCCTGAATTAAAGGGAATATTCGACACGGTGGTCAGAAAGCTTGACCGGACAATTGCGATTTCTTACCATTGGCGTCGCCGCTTGCGCAGCACAACCAACTCGTTCTCACCCAAGCGCGCGCATAGAACAAGGCCAAAACTAAACAACGAGGTCTTCCGGGGTTCTTGCATGACAATGGATGAAGACATCGCGCACGTGGCGCGTGTGATGGCGCCGTCTTTGCGCGCCTTTCGTGGTGAACCTGTGCTGCCACCAGCATATTGGCGAAAGCGGCTACAGCGCATACAGGATGAATTCCCCCTGACCGAATTGCAAACGTTTCAGATCGAGCGTTTGCTTGGGGAGTTGGATCGGTTTGAGGCGGAACGATGCCGGGGGATTTAGAGGGCTTAACGCGCGGGATCGGAGCACGCATTACGAAAACAGGTCCTACCGATTGGCATGACTATTGCTCAAGAACAGTGCGCGAAATCGTTCGCGTCACTTCTCCACACGAGCGTCGAGCCAATCCGGCCGCCCCCGACATGCGTATCCTGATCGTAGCTGCCCAATTTCCCACCCTCTCCGAAACCTTCGTCATTGAGCAAGCGAATGCGTTGAAGCACGCGGGTGCCGACGTCGAAGTGTTAACGCTCCGCCAAGGCGATCAGGATGTCCTAAGGACGATCGCAACGGAGTTTTCCGTCCACGCGGTCCAGCCTGACGGCGTAGCCCGCGCCATGAAGCTCGCAACCCTCCTGGCGTTCCCGGTCGTTGCGATGCTGTCGTCGCGCGGGCGTAAAGCCTTGCGCGCGGCGATCGCGGCAACTCGCCATGGACTCGTGTCTCACGCGAAGCAGATCGCACAACTGTTCTATCAAGGCCCTGCCCGTCGATATGACGCGATCGTCGCGCACTTCGGCCCGACCGGCGTCGCGGCACAGTATCTTCGCCAGGCGGGCTTGATCGAAGGCGCTTTAGGGACCGTCTTTCACGGCTACGACGTCAGCATTACCGAGGTCGTGGAACGCTACGCTCCGCACTATCGCAGGTTGTTCGAGTCGGGCGATTTGTTCATGCCCGTCAGTGACTTCTGGGCAGAGCGGCTCCGCGGATGGGGTTGCGATCACCGGAAAATTCACGTCGTGCGCATGGGCATCGACGTCGATCGATTCGACTACGCCCCCCCGGTTCCACCTAACCGCCAGTTCGAACTGCTCGCCGTGGGACGGCTGACGGAGAAGAAAGGAATCGAATACGCGATTCGCGCGGTGGCAATGATCGACGCGCCCGTGAAGTTGACCATCATCGGCGGCGGCGAATTGCTCGAGCCGCTTCGACAGCTTGTGGCAACGTTGAATGTAGAGGAGCGCGTGCAGTTTCTCGGCAAACAGGCGCACGCGGAAGTCGCACGCCGGTTGCGTCACGCGAACGCATTCCTGTTGCCGTCCGTCACATCCAGCACCGGTGACATGGAAGGCATACCCGTCGCGTTGATCGAAGCAATGGCGGCCGGCTTGCTCGTCATCTCGTCAAGGCATAGCGGCATTCCCGAACTGATTGACGATCGGCAAACCGGGTTCCTCGTCGACGAGCGCGATGTCGAGGCATTGGCCAAGGTCATCGAAGCGATCAGTCGCGGGCAGTTCGATTTGCCGGCTATCACGCTTGCCGCCCGGGAGACTGTGGTTAGGCGCTTCAATTCTTCGGTGGAGGCGTCCGGGTTGCTCGACCATTTGCGCCTGGTCTGCAAGGCGAAAGGCGTGAACCATCCAGTCGCAAGAGACCGGTTTCACTCAACCTCGACTCCTGCATGACGCGTCGCGGATGCTAAAGGATGTTCCCTTTATCCGTAACGTAGTAACACGTCCCCCGTAACACCCCCTACTTTAGACACTGCGGATGGTTCTTCCGCGTGTCCAATTCTGTATCGACAAACACCAAAAGCACTTAGCCGAGTCCTCGACGCTTAAGAACGGCCGTTGTTGTCCCGATTAAGCGATATGGCACGCAACCTGCTTTTATCAGTGACAAAGGGACGACGGGGAGTCCTTGCCAATCTGGCGATCGAACTAGCTGTCTATGGCTCGACTCGAGCGCATATCCCGTTTCCCGCAATCATTGAAGCGTGCCGATATGCGTCGATCCAATTACCTGTCAACACCATCCGACTCTCAGCGTCACATTCCCACGCTAAGGCCTTCACGCGCAGCGTGGCTCCTGATCGTGCTTTGTAACGCGGGAACCGCACACGCACAAACCGATTGGAGCTCGTCGTCTACCGATAATGGTTCGTACGCTGCCACATATGGGACGTACAGCGACGACACGTCCGACACCGGGAGCGACTACACCGCGTTGATGCCTCGTCAGTCGAGCCTGTCGCCGTCTTCCAAATTTGCGTCGGCAGGCCCACATCAGGGCAGCACATCACGACGATCTACGAGCGCGACCTCGCGCAGCGCGCTCGACTCCAGCTTTAAAGGCAGCACCGGTACGTTTGCTTCGCATGCGGTCCGGAGCAAAAGCCGCTCAGTAACCGATCCGGCTTCTAGCGACTACATGGGTCAGTCTGACACGGACACCGGTTCGTATATGACCACGACCTCGTCACCCAGGGCGAACGCACGCACGACCGGCAGCAAGAGTCGCTCGCCGGAAAACATCGACGCGGCTGCACCGGGCATCTATCCGGGCGGCCAATACAGCGCCACGGACGCCGCTTCGGCGATCTATGCGCCGGTATGGAAAGCCGATCCGTATCCCGTTTATTGACGCAAGCAGTCCAGCATGTGTTCAAGGATTGAACGCTTTAAACGGCTTTTGTTTTAGACGTACAAGCAAAAAAGTAAAGCGATAAAGAACATCAAACGACCAAACCGGGCGCGCAATCCGCCTCGTGAGCACTAGCAGTCCGAATGACAACATGAATCACCGGGGAAAGAGAAATGACACATCTACGTCGATACACGCAACGGGCCCAAACAACAGCACTCATCCGAAAGCGCCCGTCATAGCACGCTGATCGCCTAAGCAAGACGCTACGTCCGACACACCGCCTTTCAGACGAATCACTCGTCTCGCTTCGTCACGCCTTGACGTTTTGACGCCGTGGATAGCCGGCCTACTCAAGTCGTGCCAACACAAGACGGACGCACGTCGGACTTGACCGCCAACCTATACGCGAAACCGACTATGACAAGCAACGTACTACCATTCAGAAATACTCGCGATCTGCTCAGCCACACCAATCTGCTCGACAACGAAGACCATGTCTTCGACATGATCAACACCACGCAAAGCGTTGCAGAGCACCCCATTATTGTTTCGTGGGTGAATGCGCACGCTGTGATGCTCGCTAAAAACAATCGCGCGTTTTCTGAAACGTTGTCGCGATCGGATCTGATTTTCCGCGACGGTATCGGCGTCTCCATTCTTTTGCGTATGCTTGGTATCGATCCGCGCGGCAACATGAACGGCACCGACTTGATTCCGCAAATCGTTCGCGCTTTTGAGGGCCGTTCGATTGCGCTGTTCGGCACCGCCGAGCCGTATCTGTCGCAAGCCGCTGAAGCCTTCGGCCGCCAGGGCGCACGTGTCGTCGCAACGATGGACGGGTTTCAGGATCCGCAAGCGTATGTCGAACGTCTCGAAGGGCTCGATGTGGATCTGGTGGTATTGGGCATGGGCATGCCCAAACAGGAAGGTGTCGCTGCGTTGCTGGCCGAGCGCATCGCCAAGCCTTGCGTGATTCTCAACGGCGGCGCGATCCTCGACTTCATGGCGGGACGTTTTCCGCGCGCGCCGCGCGTGTGGCGTGAGCTGAAACTGGAATGGCTGTTCCGCGTGATTCTCGAACCTAAGCGACTGTGGCGCCGGTATCTGCTGGGCGGCGTGAGCTTCGTCGCGCATGCGACGCAGATTGCGATTTCCGCTCGCATGGAACGGTAGTTGTCGGTTGGCGAGTCCGCCGGGTCTGCGAATCAGACACGGCGCAAAATCACTCCCGATCGCTACGAACCCAGCCCACCCGACGACCGACGATCAGACTGACATACATCGGCACCTTGCGCAGCATATACATCGGGATATATAACACGTCCGATCCGGCAAGCAGGTCGCGACCGCTCGTCCACCATGCCATGACGATCGCACTCACCGTCAAACACAGCGACGCGCATTGAATCAACACAGGGGTCACGCTGCCGCCCAACGCATGAAAACACGCACCGACGGCGAAGCACGCTATCTGCGCAAACACCAGCAAGGTCAGCGGCACCACGAAGAGATCGAGTGCCGTCGCCAGACATATCCACGAGCGACGCATAATCGCCAATAGCAGCAAACGCGGAAGCATTTGCGCAATCGTGCTCAGATGTCCCTGCTCCCAGCGCTTTCGTTGCACCTGGTGTCCTGTGTCCGAAGACGGAAGCGGGCTGGTCACAAGCGCCTCGGGACAATAGAGCGGCGGCCGTCCGGCCAGTGTCAGATCGATCCCAAGCGCGAGGTCTTCCACGATGTTCGACGTTGCGAGTTGAACACCGGAGAGCACTGGCCATGGAAATGCCATTCCGCTGCCATTCAGCGAACAAGGTGCGGCGAGTCCAAGATTGCCGAGCGGTCGAACGTGATTTTTCAACCGCACCGCAAACGCCGATACACGCGCGCCAAGACTTGCGGATGGAGGTGCGTTCAATGCATAGCGCGCTTGAACCGGGCGCATAGTCGCATGGGCAAGCTTCGCCAGCTTGCCGATTGCGCCCGGTGCGACTTCGCAATCGGCGTCGATGAAGATCACGACATCGGGCGCGCCGGACTGCGCGAGATGCGCAACGCCGTAGTCCAGCGCGAAGCCCTTGCCTCTGCGCTGCGCATCGTCGCGAACGAGTACTTCCGCACCCGCTTTCATGCCGACGTCAGCAGTGTCGTCGGTGCAGTTGTCTGCGACTACGACCACGCGATCCTGCATGCGCAATTGCGGCAATATTGTGGCCAGCAACTGCACCAGCATCTTCGTTTCGTTGTGCGCAGGCACGACGACCGCGATGCGCGGCCGCGTTGCGAATTCGTCCACACAGGACGATCGCCGCTTGAATGTCGCCACGATCACCTGAACGAACAGCGTCGCCGAAGGAACCAACACGATCAGAACGGCAATCGTCAAGATTGCGTTCGCAGTCTCGCTCATCACCACCCCCTCAGGTTCGACGGCTCCAACTGCCCCGCAAAAAGCTGCGCCAACAGTCCCGCCTCCCGCGCCTGATCGTGGCGCTCCTTGATCAGGCGCCGCCCGCGATCGCCCATTTCCGAATGCGTGTCTTCATGCGCGGCGATGCATTGGCGAATCGCGCCAGACAGCGACTCGACCGAGCCGGGCGAGTACAGCCAGCCGGTTTTATCGGTCTGCACGAGTTCGGGAATCGCAGCGATATCCGCGGCAATCACGGCCCGCCCGAGAGACATGGCCTCCATGATCACGATCGGCAAGCCTTCGGCAAAACTGCCCAGCACCAGGCCACGCCCTGCGATCAATGCGTCGCGGACGCCCTCGGTGTCCTTCCAGCCCGTAATTTGCACGGCATGCTCGATCCCTTCGTTGCGAATCAGTGCCTCGATTTCCACGCGCATTTCGCCATCGCCGATCAGCATCAGTTCCAGGTCGGGAATATCGTCGATAACATTTGCCAGCGCTCTCACCAGCAACATGTGACCTTTCTGCGCCGCAAGACGGCCGACACACACGAGCCGCCTGGGATGCGCGGGCGTCACATAGCCGGTCGCACCGAACGACGCGTCGATCCCGCATCGGACGATCACCACTTTCTGCCAGTCCTCATACGCGCACCATCGATAGATCTGACTCGCGCAGAAATCGCTGATTGCAATGACGAATTTCGCGTGTCGCACCTTCTTGCTGAGCTTGATGAATTCGGGCTTGTCGAACTCGTCGGGACCGTGGACCGTAAAACTATACGGAATGCCCGACAGCGTCGACGCATGCATCGCCACCTCGGTCGAATTAGTGCCGAAATGCGCATGCATATGCGTGATGCCGCGACCTTTCATCAGACGCGCGAGAAGACATGCTTCGGCTAGGGTGATGACGTGCAGTGCAAAACTGCGATCGCTTTTTCGCACCATTCCCAACGCATGACCCAGTGCCCGAAAGAAGCGCCCCGTATTGGCAACCAGCTGATAGAGCACGGCAAACAGCGGCGGCAGCAGTCCACCGCGAAGCAGGTATTCGGTCAGGTTGCGCTCGGCGATATCGGTCGGGTCCACCACATTCTCGGTCCATCCGCGTATCGCATAGCGGCACACCTGCACGCCATGACTCTCCAGTGCAAGGATTTCCCGCCGGATAAAACTATGGCTGACCTTAGGGTATTGATTGACCACGTATGCAACTTTCATTCTTATTCCCCGCCCTCTCACCTTCAGATACAACGTCGACTTCCACTAAGCTTTGAGCACTTCCAGACGTATCGCAGCAGCAGGGCCCGGATGCTTCAGCACATGAACGACGCAAAGCGGCGCACCGTCGCGCGGTATGGAGATCAAGTCGGTTTCGCTCGGTCTGAGAGACCGCGTTGCGCCAAGGCGCTGCGCGCCGTCTCCGGTCCTGATCTCGAACGAGGCCTCACACTCGCCCGTACCGGACGCGATAATCCGATAGACGCTTCCCGCTTGCGGGTTCGTGTACCAACGCATCGCGTCTTGCCATTTGAACCACCCCGCCGGCGATGCGTCGTCTCTCAGGTAAAGAAGTTTTCGACACAAAAGCGGCTGATCGCACGCGGGCAGCATGAGCAGTCCGCTTGCCGTATCGAATTCACAATCGGGCCGGCCGGTTCCATTTGCAAAGGTCCACGGTCCGCGCATCGACAGCAGGTTCATGTCCGACCATGCTGTTGGTGCAAATCTCGCACCGTTCGCGTCCAACCATCCTTCGACGGACATCACCGGTCGCAGCGCATCGCGTATGCGCGTCAAATCCGTCTCCCAACCGCCGTTCCACGCGCCGGTTCCGTTTCGCGACTGCGACCACGCACTGCCGATCTCGCCGTAGAACGCAAACGTGCCGACGGTCTGATCCACAAGGCGCGCGCCGAATGTCTTCAGCGTGCGCGCAATGGCACGCGCGTGCGGGAACGCTAAACTCGCTTCGTCGAAATCGCGCGGCAACATCAGCAACGTGCCCATCGCGAACGGTCCCGTGTAACGCATGCCGCCGTCCCGGTCTTCCAGCGTCGCGGGAAACATCGGCCCGCTGCGCAGCACGTTGGCGTCGGCGGCCACGGCTATCGCATGAGACAGCTCGAACAATTCCGCTTCGTGAATGCGCAACATCCCCCCGGCAGTCGATACGCCCGCCGCGCGCGGTCCATCGGGTCTTTCGGGCGAGCCCCAACCGCTGCCGCCCGCCTGGACAACCGCGTACTTTTTGGCACGCCACATCCGGGCATTGGCGTCGTACTTCATGCCGTAGAGCGAGTGAATCAATCCGCTCACACGATCATGGATTTCGCAGTGACCATCTGTGCCCGTCGCTGGTTTCGTATCCGCAGGAAAGTGCGGAATCACCACGTTGCGATGGCGCAATTCGTCGGACACCCACGGCCCGTGAGCGTCTTGCGCGCCGGCAATACTGATAGCCGGATCGGACGACGTTGCCTCGAACACGCGGCTTGAAAACGGTCCATGCTCCAGATACGCCCGGTTAATCGTTGCGGGGATCGCCGTATTTCCAAGCACGGGATTCAGCGGCCTTGCATTCCACAATGAGCGCGGCGAGAAAGGTTTTTCGAACAGATCTACTGATTTTGGCTGCGGCTGTGCATGCGCGACGCCGCTCAATGAAGCGAACCCGCCAATCATCGGCGCGATCGCGATCGACTTCGCTACCCGCCGTCGAAACATGTTCGTTTTCACGTCACTGCTCCTGTCGAAGACCCGTACAAGCTCAGGTCCCTTGCTTCAAGGCAAGCGCGCGGAATAACCGCTTTTTGATACCATCGATGCGGTACTTGATCAGCAGCTTGACCGTCGCAGCCCACGCACCGAAGGTCGCACGAATCCGCACCACGGAAGACAACTCAGCGCGCGACATGCCGTTACGCAACGACGCAGCGGCCAGCCGGTACTCAGGCATCAGCAGATAAGGCCCGGCAAAGTGGCAGATCGCGGGGTGCACCAGACCGTCGTATCGCTCGAAGCTGCAATAGCCGACGATAGGATCGATATTCAGTGTGCCTTTCAATCCGGTCGGCGTGCGCATCAGGCGTCCGCCGTCCCGGTACAGATTCAGGAAGCCGAGTTTCGACAGCGCGAGCGCGATCACCGTTTCATCGCCCGGTCCGCCACGGTCGAATGCTTTTAAGCCATAGTGCCGATAATCGTTGAAGTACTCGCGCGCCGCCGAAAACACCGCAGTCGCTTCCGGCGAACGTCTGAAGTAGTAGACGCCGCCATTGAACTTGGGAAACGCCTCGCCGCCGACCTTCGTCAGCGCGGCGCGCAAGTCGTCGACATACTCGTCCGTGCCGTCGATCGGGGTCAACAGATCGACGATCGGCGTGATCGGATAGCAGCGAATCTCGTCGAGCTCATCGCCGAAATCACGCGCTGCTATGCAGTCCGAGTCGATGAAGAACGTCTCCTCGAATGGCGAATAGCGGTCCAGCAGCAGCTTTTGCGCAGTCGCGATCGGCATCGAATGATCAACCGGAATCAGAACGTCGCAGTATGCGCGCATCGTTTCGCTGTCGGACACGATCGCAATCGGTACGCCCGGCATGTTACGTCGCAACGACAACGATAAGGTCTCAGCCTGCTTCAGATATCGATCCGCACCGATTGCGATCGTGATGAAGCCCAAACCCCTGAAGCGCGCCGCATTCTCTGCTGTCGCGCCCTGTATCGTATCTGTGCCCATCACGTCACTCCAACGATGTTCGACAAGTCAACGCCCGTAAAGACCGAACCGCTTCTCGCGGTCTTAAGCACGGATCGCACTCAACACGTTCAATGCACTGTGGCGGATACTCGCGCGCAGGATTCTCAGAAACAGCGCGGGCGACGCGCGCCATTTGAACAGCCGGAGCCAGTCTTCGAACGTCGGACGCGTGCCGTAAAACGGCGAGAAGATTTGCATGTACAAACGGTGATGAAGATGCTTCGGCACGTCCAGATGCTTGCTCGAGATCAGATCGAACGCGCGTCGCAGTGAATGGGTGTTGGCGGAGATGCGGTCGCGCCGCGGGTCCACATAGCAGATGTAAGTCGCGTCCTTCGCTCTGAGCGCCGCGCCGTGCGACTGAACCAGCCGCATGAACATCTCGAGATCCTGCCAGGCGGGAAGATCCCTGTCGTAGCCGCCGATCTTCAGAATCCGCTCGAGCGGACAGAAAATCTGGTTGCCGATAAAATTATGCGTGAACAGATCCGCGTAGCTGACCGAGTCTTTCCGGTCCACTGTGACGGTTGCGTTAACGCCGTCCGTCATCACGCTCTCTGTGAAGAGGCACGAGATCGATTGGGCCGCGTCGCCCAGCGATTCCCATTTCGCTACCAGCAACGCGATCCGGTCAGGCAGGAACTCGTCGTCGTCGTCGAGGCCGGTGACGTATTGCGCATTTGCAAGACGAATCGCGAGGTTACGCGCGGACGGCGCTCCCATCGATTTCTCCGTATGGAACACGGTCAGGCGCGGTTCACGGGCAGCGAGTGCGTCGAGGAACTGGCGCGTGTCGTCGGTCGAGCCGTCGTTCACGACGATTGCCGCGATGTTCGTGTATGTCTGCCGGAATACCGACGCGAGCGCCCTCTCCAGCAGAACCCGCCTGTTCTTCGTCGGAATGATGATCGCAACCTGTCTGCACGCGTTTGCGTTCAAGCTCGCGGCGGGAGTCTCCGTGGAGCGCGGTGCGCTATCTGACGGCGCACGCTCGACGACGCGTAGATCAGCGCGCATGGCTGTAGTACCCGGCGCCATACTTGATCCGCTGCTGCGGGATATCGGTCAGAAGCGCGCCCTTGATCGATACGCCCGCATGAAGGAGGCGATTCGCCGTCTCCGTGACTTCGCTGAGCGGGCTATGACCGAAACGGAACACCAGCAATGAGACGCCCGCGTGCTTGCAGATCAGCACCGGATCAGTGACGGCGAGTACCGGCGGGGTGTCGATAATCACGACATCGTATGCGGCTGAGCATTCTTCGAGGACCGTCGTAAAGCGCTCGCGCAACAACAACTCGGACGGATTCTTTTCGTCCGAGCCGCGCGGCAGCACATCGATGCCAGGCAGTACGTCGCGAACAATGCTGTCGAGCAGATCGCGACCGCGGATCACGTCCGACAAACCCGGCGAACGCGGCATGCCCAGCACGGTATCGAGAACCCCGCGCCGCATATCGCCGTCGATCAGCAAGACGCGCTTGTCGCCGCTCGCAAGCACGGCGGCAAGGTTTAGCGCGATGAACGACTTGCCTGCTTCGGGGCGTGGGCCGGTTAGCGCGATGATGTTATTGGACGCTTCGCCAAGACCGAACTTCAGCGCTGTACGCAGACTGCGAATGCCTTCTACCGCGATATCGTCCGGGGCGGCTAGCGCGAGCACGTTGGCATCGCCCGGCTGGTTGCGACCGAGGCGCCGGTTCATGCGACGCTGCGCAAAGCTTCGAGGTACCGCCGCAAACACCGGGACGCCGAGTGCCGTTTCGATCTCGCTCGCCGTCTCGACGCCACCAAACACGGCGCGTCTCACGAACGACAGTCCTACGCCCACGAACAGACCCAGCACCGACGTGATCGCAACGATGATCCAGCGTTTGGGCCACACCGCCGTCTCCGGCGCCACAGCGAAATCGACGAGCCGCACATTGCCGAGTTGCCCCGCCTTCGTGATCCGCAATTGCTGCGCACTGTCGAGCAGATTCATATAAAGCTCCGTGTCGACACGGACGTCACGCAGCAGACGAATTGCGGATTGCTCGGTTGCCGGCAGCCCCGCAACGTTTTTGCTCAGCGACTCCTGTTGACCTTCCAGCGCCGTGATCTGCGAATCCAACGCAACCACCGCTGGATGCGTGTCGGCAAAGCGCTGGCCCATTTCCAGACGGCGCTGCTGAAGCTCGGTGAGTTTCGCCTTGTTATCGACAACCTGCTGCAGCAGCAAACGCTCTTCTTCCGAGATGTTCGCCGTACCTTTCTTGTTGCGGAAATCGTTATAGCGCGTCTCCGCCTGCTCCAGTTCCTTGCGCAGATCCGGTAGCTGATGGTTCAGGAATTCCAGCGCTTTCTCCGCGTCCGCGGACTTGCGATCGATGTTCTGCTGCAGATAAGCATGAGCCAGAGAATTGACGATGTCGGCGGTGCGGGTTGCGTCGGTGCCATCGAGCGACAGCTTGATGATGTCGGCTTGCTTGCTCTTCTCGTCGATCTTCAACGCATTTTGCACGGTGGCGGTAGCCTTGAGTGGCGATGTGCGCGTCAACCGGAACTCAGTGCCCGGTCGCGCGACCAGACGATCGACCATCAATTCGACAAAACGGCCGCGCGCCAGCGTACCTACCGTGCCATGCAACACCGGCTGACGGTCTGCGTCGAATAGATCGTACGCGTCATTTTCCCTTGCGATGAGTGTGTAACGGGTTTCGTAATCGTCACGCGGCACGTCGAAGGTGGACACGGCGATCTTCTCGCCGCCCCACGCGAATTTCGACAACCCCGCAAGCGGCGGCGCGAGCTCTTCACTCCCGTTAAAACGTGCGATCGCCGCGCCGATCACCGGGAAATTATGTGGCGAAGCAGTGATGTCCAGATGCAGGTTATGGACGGCCTGATCGGCCACCAGCCGCGACTTGACCACTTCGATTTCAGACGCCGCGGTCTGCTTGGTATCGAAAATCGACGCGAGCCCATTCAATGCGCCTTGCGCGGGATTGATACTCTCTTCGATCTGGAACATTGCGTCCGCACGATAGATCGGACTGGCGAGCAGCGAATACGCGACACCGACACACGCGCCCGCGATGGTCCACGCCGCGATCGTCCTCCATTTTTCACGCACCACGGAGAGATAGTTGGACAGATCGATCTCTTCATCGCCGGCCGGCGCGATACGGTA
This sequence comes from Burkholderia sp. OK233, assembly GCF_900230185.1. GTDB lineage: Bacteria > Pseudomonadota > Gammaproteobacteria > Burkholderiales > Burkholderiaceae > Paraburkholderia. Next base: position 2,539,298 of record NZ_OCSR01000002.1, on the reverse strand, counting down.
GGGTTTATGAATTAGTTGCATGTGCTTGAATAGGTGAGGTTGCCGATCAACTCGAGCCAGTGTTCGAGTCCGCAATCGATCTGGGCGAGGCATGCTTCGAATGCATCACGCCCTAACCGGTATGGATCGACAACGTCGATCTGTTCTTTGTGCCCGAGCCGGTACACCTTTCCAATCGCGAACGGATGCGCGATTTCGATGCGCTTGCATTGCGCCCGTGTCATCGCGAGGATGATCTGCGCGGACCTGACGTGATCCAATTCGAGTTGTCTGCCGACATGCCCGCCGATATCGATCCCGCGTGCCGCCATCAAACCGCATGCAATCGGATCGGCTCGCTGCCCGACCAGCGCACTCAGCCCCGCCGACATCACATCGACACCCGGCAACGCATTCGCGAGAAGACCTTGCGCGATTGGGCTGCGGCAAATATTGCCTTCGCAGACGATGAGAATTTCACTGATCATTTGGCTATCAACGCACCGGTAAGCGCCGCATTGATGCCCGGCAGCAGCAGTTGAAGGACACGGCTAAAGCGCACCAGACCGTTACCGTCCACGTAGACGACATCGCGCGGCTGCAACTCGAACTGGTTGGCCAGCACCATCGATACCGGGGAGTGCCCGTCGAGATGGAAGACTTTGAGATCGCTTTGGTCCTTGCCGCGAATCACATAGATTTGCGCCGCATCGGCACTCGCGGTGTTGATGCTGCCCGCCTGAGAAAGCGCATCGCTCAGGGTGAGCGTGCCGGACCTCATCGGCACGGCCGTGGTCGGACGGTTGACCTCGCCCATCACATAGACGCCGTTGTCGTCACGGGCCACCACGCGCAGCAGATCGCCGCCCTTCAACACGATTTCTGCCGGGTTGACGCCCTTCGCGATCATCTGCGACAGATCGAGCCGGTATGTCGAGCCGTCTCTGACGAGGTTCATGCGGCTCTGGTCGGCTGTCGTCGCGAAGCCTCCAGCCCGGCCGATCGCTTCGTACAAGGTCATCTGGATATCGTTGACCGGCTGCGGACCAGGCACCTTGACCTCGCCATCGACATAGACCTGCTGCGACCGGTACGACGCGACACGCACCGTCAGTTGTGGCCTGATGAACACCTTGGCGAGCTGCGCGTAAAGCTCGACGCGCATTTGCTCGACCGTCTTGCCGACCGCCGGCACGTTGCCGACATAGGGGAATTGCACGTTGCCGAGGCTGTCGATGACAAAACCTTGTGGCGGATCGTTCGGGCGGCTCGTGGCAGGCGCAGTTTGCGTTCCCAACGCGGCATTAAGCTCCGGGTGGTCCCACACCGTGATCTGCAGCACGTCCCCCACGCCGAGCCGGTACGCGCCCGCTTTCGTGAACAATGCCTGGTTCTCTTCGACGCTCTTTCGTGCGTCTGTATCCTGCATCTGCCGGATCAACGTGAGGTCGATCGGCGTAATGGGAATACCCAGATCCGACGCGGGGGTGGCTTCGCCCGCACTGACCGCCGGCACGCTCGGCGATTTTCCCATCTTCATGCCCGGTGCAACGGCGCATGCGCCAAGCGTTGCCGTTATTGCGGCGCAGGCGGCTGCACGAGCCAACACGCGCAGAAACGGCTTGACGCTAATCCCCGTGGATAAATAATGATTCACCAACGCCTCGTTTTTTATTTAGAGCTACTGTCTCGCCTAGCCGCCAGTCACGCGGATCGAGCAGCGTCTCTTCTCTCATGCAACCCGAACGTCGAACTGCAACGATCGGCCCCCGATACACTTCTCGATCTAGTAGGCTGCGAAGGCCGCACCGTTGTTCCTTCGATTAGATCCGGCGCGACCGCAGCAAAATTATCTATATTCGAACCAACAGCACTTCTGGTCTGAGATTCTGTTTTTACCTTCATCGACTCAACCTTCATCACCCCGGCGTCCGTCAAACGCGCGTTGGATGCAAGCGGCGTCAATAGGGGAGAATTCATCGCTTAATCCTCTAATGCAGAAAACGTGCCATCGGTACGGACATTTGCAAAAGAAGCGTGCGGATCTTTCCCATCCCCTTCAGACAAGGGGCCTCGCCGATTTTTGTTCGACCTGGCGTCGTGGAGATCTGGTGCGGAGCAAAAACGTTACGTGACATCGCTTGCGTGCCGTCCACGTTGTTACGTAACCCCACAACCGGTGTTCGCACGGGTCATTCATAACACGCTGCATCAAACACGCTTCTGTACAACAGCTTCGTACGGTCGCCTGTCCGCCCGAACATCGCCATGCGGGTCTTCCTTATCGTTTCGCACGGTTGAGGAGGCGCTTGAATGCCACGTCCCTTGAGCGAATCCAACTCAAATAAGGGAATGGTACGGATGTTGCATAAGGAGGCTCAGCTTTTTGAAAAGCGCTGCGTCGGGTACGTCATCAGGTGTTACGGGGGCAACGGGGTTTGCCAACCGGATGACGCGCGAAGCATCAATAAATATCGACACCGCGAATATTATGAAAATAACCATAGTCGGCACCGGATACGTGGGCCTTGTGACGGCCGCGTGCCTCGCAGAACTCGGCAATGAGGTCTTTTGTCTCGATGTCAACTCACACAAGATCGACGCGCTCAATAGCGGCCATATTCCGATTCACGAACCGGGCCTCGATGCGATCATCAGCCGGAATCGCTCGGCTGGACGGATTAGCTTTTCGACCGATATCCGGGCCAGCGTGGAACATGGCGACCTGCAATTCATTGCCGTCGGCACACCGTCCGACGAGGACGGCTCCGCAGACCTTCAGTACGTGCTCGCAGCGGCGCGCAATATCGGCCGCTATATGACCGGCTTCAAGGTGATCGTCGATAAATCCACCGTACCGGTTGGGACGGGCGAAAGAGTACGACGCGTCATCGAACAGGAACTGACGCGACGCGAGATCGACGATCCGGCGCACACATTCTCGGTGATTTCGAATCCGGAATTCCTCAAGGAAGGCGCAGCGGTTGAAGACTTCATGCGGCCCGACCGGATCGTGATCGGCGTCGAAGCAGACGGCGCGAATAGCCGCCGTGCCGGCGATATGATGCGTCGCCTGTATGCGCCGTTCAACCGGAACCACGAACGTACGCTGTATATGGATATCCGGTCGGCGGAATTCACGAAGTACGCAGCCAATGCGATGCTCACCACGCGCATTTCGTTTATGAACGAGATGGCCAATCTGTCCGATCGGGTCGGCGCCGATATCGAAGCAGTGCGACGCGGGATCGGCGCGGACCCGCGCATCGGCTATCACTTTCTGTACGCCGGCTGCGGCTACGGCGGCTCGTGTTTTCCGAAAGACGTGCGCGCATTGATCTCGACCGGGCTTGAAGTTGGCGAGGACATGAAAATTCTCGGCGCGGTCGAATCCGTGAACGATCGTCAGAAGGACGTATTGATCCGGAAGATCACTCGCGCCTACGGCGACGATCTGTCTTCGATGACATTTGCGGTTTGGGGGCTCGCGTTCAAACCGAATACCGACGACATGCGCGAAGCGCCGAGCCGACGCCTCATCGCCGATCTGCTCGCGCGCGGCGCGCGGGTCCGCGCATACGATCCGGTCGCGATGGACGCGGCACGAGCCGTTTTGGAAGATGACCTCGCGCGACAGCGCGGCGCGTTCTCCAGACTGACGTTCGCGGCCAACCCGATCGAGACGGTCGAGGATGCGGACGCACTCGTCGTCGTAACCGAATGGAAAGAGTTTAAGAGCCCGGACTTCGGCGAACTGCACCGTGCAATGAAAGCGCCGGTCATCTTCGACGGCCGCAATCTCTACGAGCCGCAACAGGTGCGCGAATGGGGCTTCACGTATCACGCGATCGGCCGCTCGAGTGGGCTGGAAGTGGCGCTGGAAGTATCGGCGCACTAACGCTGCGAGAGTCGAATCATGTCCAATCTGAATCACACGATCCGTAAGAGCATCTTCGCGAACTTTATCGGGCGCTACAGCAATACGCTTGTCCAACTGGTCGTGACGGCAGTGTTGGCGCGCCTCTTGGGTCCGTCCGACTTTGGTGTAATCGCCGTGCTGACGGTCCTCGTCACATTCTTTTCGTTCATCAGCGAGATGGGGCTGGGGCCGGCCATCGTCCAGTTCGAACTGAAACGCGAACAGTTGTCCGCGCTGTTCTGGCTGACGGTGTTCGTCGGCTCGATGCTGTCGATGATTTTCGTGTTCGGCGGACCATTTCTCGCGACCTTCTATCACGAGCCGCGCTATGTAGCGATCGCGAAAATTCTCGCGCTCAACATTGCGCTGTCATGCTGGGGGATCGTGCCGTTCGCGGTACTGCGCAAGCAACTGAAGTTTAAAGAGATCGTGATGGTGGAGATCGCCTCCGCGATTCTCTCCGGCTGCGTCGGTATCGCCACGGCATACGCGAACTTCGGCGTGTTTGCGCTTGCCTTGAAAGGAGCGTCCTACGCGTGCAGCATGTTCGCGTTCTGCCTCGTCGCGAGCCGCTTCAACCCTTTCAAGCGACCGATCTTCCGCGGAATGACGCGAATCCTGTCGTACTCGGTGTATCAGTTCTTCTTCAACCTCACCAACTACTTCACAAAGAACCTCGACAAGCTCGTCGTGGGACGGTTGATGGGAAGCAATGCGCTTGGCCTCTACGACATGTCGTACCGGTTGATGCTGCTACCCAATGCCAATCTGACGCAAATTATTTCGCCTGCGCTGCAACCCATCTACGCAGCCCATCAAAACGACAAGGCCACGATCTTCTCTTCGTACCAAACGGTGATCCGCGCATTGCTGATTGCAGGCGGCTTTGCGGGTGTTGGCTGCTTTTTGTGTGCTGACGAGATCATCTTCCTGGCTTACGGCAAGAAGTGGTCGCTTGCAGCGCCGATCTTTTCGATCCTGAGCCTGTCGATTGCAATACAGGTCGTGCTGTCCACTGTCGGTGCGATTTTCCAGGCCATTGGACGCACGGACCTGCTGTCCTTTTCAGGGACGCTATGCGCAGCCTGCAGTATCGGCACGATGGTGATCGGCGCGCTGTCGGGCAGTCTGGTCGTGTTTGCGTGGCTGGTGTCGGCCAGCTTCGTGATCAACGGTTTTTTGACCTTCTACATTCTCGCGCACCGAGGATTCGGTGCGTCGATGCTTTCGCTGTTCCGGCCATCGATCGGATGCCTCGGCGGAATCGCGCTGATGCTCGTCGCAAGCGCTGCGGTGAAATTGACGATGAGCGCATTCGAATTCAACCCGATTGTTCTCGCCGTGAAGATCATCGGCGTAACGGGCGCTTACGCCGCGATTTTGCATGTCACGGGCGACCTCCGGTTTCTGCTGAACACGCTGTCACGCCGGCCGACGCGCGCTTCCGTGCTCAAGTCGGATGCGGGTCAGGTTGGCGAAGCCATCTAAACAGCAGAGATGCCGACGGATTTGGGCCATCGTCGGCAGAAAATCGAGGACAAAAATAAAATGACATTGATCAGACGCACGCTATACGCAATCATCATCATCCGTTCGGCATTGGATATCGTCTTCGAATCGCTCAGGCTCGACGAGGGCGGCATGTCGCCTGGCGCGGCATTGAACGGCCTCATTATCATGCTGGGGCTCGTGGTGCTGCTTCGCAAAGGCCTGTCGATACCCCGCACGCCGCTGCTCTTCTGGATTGCGTATCTCGGCTACTCCCTGCTTTCGCTGCTACGCTCACCAGATTTCTACGAAGGTTTCCGGCTGTTTCTCGGCCAGTTCTCGGCTGCGATGATCTTTTTCATCGCAGCGAACGTGATCACGACGCGAAAGCACGCGGAAGAATTGATCAAGTGCGTGATCTACTCGTCGTTTGCCGTGTCGTTTTTCGCGATCATCCAGTACGTCTTTATCGACAAGCTGAGCGGCCGGCTGCAATCCACGTTCAAACACCCGAACATCCTCGCGTTCTATTTGGTGCTGGTCGTTCTTGCTCTGTTCTATCTGCCACAGATCAACCCGGAGAAAACGAATCCGCGCTGGAAAATGATCAGACTCATGTACGTGCCCTTCCTGCTGATCCTGCTTGTTCTGACCGAAACACGCAGTGCATGGATCGCAATCATAGTGTCGTTCATTCTGTATTCGACGCTGATCAACCGGAAGATGCTGCTCTGTCTGATTCTGGTGCCGCCGCTGCTATTCGTGCCAGCCATCTCGGACAGACTGACCGATCTCGGTACAAGCGGCTCCGCTCAAGACGTGCAAAGCGGCGTGCAAGTCGACTCCTACTCATGGCGGCAACTGCTGTGGGAATACGCCTTGATCGATTCCAGCGACGCACGGACGGAGGGCAAAGGATTGGGCTCGTTCAGAAGCAACTCGCAACGCTTCTTCCCGCTGGAAGATACCGCCGACGCACACAGCGCCTATATACAGACGCTGTACGAAACCGGTGTGATTGGACTCGGCCTGTATATCGCGATGTTCGGCGCCAATCTCGTCACAATCTGGAAGACCCGGCTGAACCGGAGATCCGCGGTTATTGCGATTGGGCTGATCGTGTCGTACCTGCTTGAAAGTTACTCGGACAACACGCTCTACTACCTGAGCTACAACTGGTATTTCTGGACGTTCATCGGATGTCATCTGGCAATTTCCGTCAGGGAGAAGCGCGACGGCCGCACGCTACCGCAGCCAAACGGACCCGCGATGGACGAGTCGTTCAGTGTCGAACACCAAACGGCCGGATAGTGACATTGCAGATGAACAGCATCTTCGTCATAGGTACGTCTAACATCAGTGCAGTCCCGTCGCGCAGACTCTGTTTGCCCACCATTTTCCATGCACAACGCGTGACACCTATGGGTGTCACGGCGGCAAAATTTTCCTTCTCGAGGTCCAACCTCAACGTGCGCGTGGTGACCGAGAAAGGATCAGACCGAAGATGCTCAGGCACATCGCCTTTGTAGCGATCGCAGCGCTTCCAACCGGCTTCATATTGTGGGTTTCAGCCTAGGTCAACGGTTTGCCCGAGGACGAGCAGGCAGTTTGCCATTTTGATGATCGCGAGTGAAGTGCCTCAAGCTTATATCCGCCTCGGTAAACCTTGTGGACGGGGTGCGATGCGAGAGGCCGTTTGGCCGCTGCGGGCCAGCGAGCCGATCGCACGGCTGCAAAGGGGTGTCTGCCTTTCTTGACTCGACGAGTTTATTTGATGTCGGACGCCACAAACAGGCGCAACGTTAGTGGCACAGTTTTCGCTTAATCTCGACTCGAAGAATCGACCCCGGGGAAAAATCAATGTTTCGCTTCATTGAGGATCACGCCATACCACCGGCGAGCGCCACGGCAGCGCGCAAAGTAAAAATCGACAAAATTGCGCCAAGCCAGCGCGAAACCAATTACCGCCCGGACATAGACGGACTCCGCGCAATCGCTGTTCTTTGTGTTGTGGCTTTCCATTTTGGCTTGGCGACCAGCGGCGGATTTGTAGGCGTCGACGTTTTCTTCGTGATCTCTGGCTTCCTCGTCGGAGGTCATGTCTATCAAGCCGCATCCGAAAGAAGCTTCTCTTACGTCGATTTTTACGCTAGGCGGGCGAAGCGCATCATGCCCGCGTTGCTCGCGGTGTTGCTAGCGACCTTCGTTGTGATGACTGCGGTAGCAACGCCTCAGGAGTTACGAGATTTTGGTCGCGATGGGGTTGCAACCGTTTTCGCCGCTTCGAACGTAACGCTCTCAAAATCCGTAAGCTACTTCCGTCCGACAGCCGAATCGAACCCTCTGCTAATGACGTGGTCATTAGGGGTGGAAGAACAGTTCTATATCTGTGTTCCCGTTCTTTTCTTGCTGACCGCGCGCCTTCGTTTGCGGGGCCGCCTGTTCGTTCTTTCTGGCATCACGCTTCTTTCATTCGCAGTCGCTGTGGTGGGAGTCGCGTACAAGCCAACACTCACGTTTTATCTGCTTCCGACGCGCGCGTGGGAACTGGCGGCGGGGACGCTTCTTAGCATCTTCGCTTACCATGCGAGACAGCTCGGCGTTGGGACTAGAACAAATCTTTTCCTACAGAATTTTTTGGCGATAGCCGGGTTGGCGCTCATCTCGATACCCGTTGTCACCTACAACTCCTCAACTCAGTTTCCTGGGCTTGCCGCATTCCCAGTTGTTTTCGGAACGGTACTGTTACTTGCCTCGCAGCACTCCATTATAAATCGGAGGTTGCTTGGTCATCCGCTACTGAGATGGTTTGGATTGGTGTCTTACTCGCTGTACTTATGGCACTGGCCAATCATCAGTTGCGCGCGGATGATACTTGAGACAGAACCAACGCTTACGCTCCGCTGTTCCCTTCTATTGCTCTCGATTGCGACGGCATGGCTAAGTTACAGGTTCATCGAGACGCCGTTTCGCCGTGCAAGGACTGATAAGTCGAATGTCGCAGTACTGGGCAAATATGCTGTCGCAGTGGGGCTTTGCTCGTTGATCGTTGGCTCAGCGTCTCTATCTCATGGCTATCCTCAACGTTGGTCGCATGAAATGCTCGCTGCTGAGGCGCAATCATTGCCTCCGACGGATCCATGCGATGCACCTTATGGAACTGTGCGACCCAATTTGTCACTCGAGTGCGCCAACGTCTCCAAAGCGACTGAATCTATCGCTGTCGTCGGTGACAGCCACGCTGCGGCCCTCGCCCCAGGACTGAGAATGATAGCATCCGACCGCGGCTTCGGTTTCGCCGAACTGACGAAGTCCTCCTGCCCCTTCTTGGTAGGCGTGAGCCGCAAGGTCGATATTGAGCCTCGGCATGCGGCGCAATGTGTTGCCTTTAACAAAACCGTGATCCAGACGCTCCTCGATAGTCCGAACATCAAGACCGTCGTGATCGCTGGATACTGGGGCGCAGGCCTGATGCGCGATGGAATGTACGTATCGCCCTCGAACGACCACGCTGCTCCCGAAGCACTACTCGCCAAAGGACTTTCATCGGCGATCGTAACTTTGGTTCAGGCCGGCAAGCGCGTCGTGATTGTCAGGGACGTACCATATTTGCCTGTTGCGCCAATTAAGCGCGTCTCCACATGTCTCAATCATATCCGTGGGGTGGTTAACCGCCTCGGCTCAGACCCTGCCGAATGCTCCAGCGAGACGCGCGAAGCTGTCCGGTTTGATGCGGACAGCAATAAAGCGATCGACACGGCTGCCGTTGGAACGCGGGCGATCGTCGTCGACCTTACGTCCTTGCTATGCAACACCGAGGCGTGTCGATTCAGAGAAGAAAATGCGTTCCTGTACATCGATCAACAACATCTGTCACCGGCAGGCGCGGTCCTTGTTTCGACCGGCGTGAGAACTGCATTGGCTGACGCAAACTAAACCAAGCTTCATCAGCCGGTCCTTCACCGGTGTGTACCCGCCCGAATTCGGGGTCCACGCCGATATGCGCTTTCATGCCGAATCCATTGATTGCCCTTCCTCGTCGATCTCATCTCGGGATCGCGCTCACCGCTCGCATTCTCGGTCGAGCCAGGCGCTGCGATCAGCGTTAGCGTCAACGACCGTACCCGCCTTGAGCAGCAGCCATTTGCTGCTCCGTACCGCATTGACCGCTTTAAGCATCTGGGCTGCAAGCTCGTGCTTCTCAAGCAGATGCCTGAATCGCAAGATTGTGCTCTTGTCAGGCAAACGTATGCTCCAGTTGTCCGTTGCAGCAAACTCTCGAAACAGCGGGACGTCATGCAACGCTTCTTCCATCGCAGGATCGCTCAAGGTAAACCACTGCTGCATGAAGTGGATTTGCAACACCGTCTCGACGGGAGACGGTGGCCGCCCTCGCTTACCTTCGGGTGCATGCGGCAATACCAGCGCTACCGGTTCGCCGCACGGAACCGCACGGTTCATCTCGCCAATGAACTCCCGCTTACGCGTTCGTTTGGTCGTCAAATCCAATTGCTGTTTTTACTCGTCAGCTTCCATGACGGACCACTTTGTGAAATAGCGATCCGTCATGGATGTGCGAAGATGGTTCTTCGCTTTGCGGCAGACAAGGTTACTTCGCCGAAGTCCCCGTCCCGGTACTCCCCCCCGTCCCACCCGTCGCTCCACTGCTCCCGCTCGGAATCGGCGCCGCTGCCCCTGCCGCCAACGCGGCCGCAACCAATGAAGCCGCCGGCTGCCCATTACTCAAAATCGCTCCGGCCGCCAGCAACGTATCGAGATCCGCATCCGCACCTGGCGTGCCCGGCGTGAACGAAACCGTCAGGAACGACGACGACGAAAGCGTGATCCCATACGAGTCTTTGATCAGCTTCGCGACGGCCGCCTCAGCATTCGCAATCACCGTGCTGTTCGACAGCGCGCTCTGATACGAAGTGTTAGAAGCGATCCCCGAGAGCAACCCGCTCTCCGTCGTTCCCAACTGCCCCGCCAGATAGTCAAGCAACAATTCCGTCAGCGGTGTCACGTTGAACGTACCCGCGCCGGCCGCAAACGAATGAATCGTGATCGCACCGCCAGTTCCCGTAATCGCGCAAGGACCGTCAAACGCGAACGTCGCCGTATAAGCGCCGTTGGAATTAGCCGTCGCACTACCCGAACCGTTCTTGCAAGTCAGCGTGATGCTCGCATTAGCCAGCGCCGCGCCGACAGCGGCCGTACCGCCCACCGTCCCGACCGGCGAGCCGCCGCTGCTGGTTCCGCCACCGCATGCGACCAGCGCACTGGTCGCAAGCACTATCGATCCGAACTGCAGCGTGCGCAGCGTGGCGCCATTTAGAAGCTTCATCGCCTATCTCCAAAGAAAGTCATTCACAATTGACCGGCACCAATGCCCGTCCGTCGCTTACACCCTGCAAACCGTTTCCGCAGACGCCATGTGAAAACGCCGCGCCCGTCGATACAGCAGGCACACTCACTTGCGGCTTCGGCTTCGTTCCGTCACTACCAGGCCGCCCGTAACGCAGATACGCATCACGCATCCGGTAGAGCTGGGTCGAGAAGTACTCGCCGCTAAAGCGGCCCTGATTCAGCAAGAACTGTTGCGTGCTGTACGGGAAGGCCATGTTCTCCGCCGCATTACCCGACAGATAATTCGTCGATCCGACTCGCGTACGGAAATCGAGCCCGAACTGTTCGGAGCCGTACACCTGACTGATCCCGGGCTTCATGCCCTGACGCAGCGTCAGCGGGAAGCTGATTGCGGCGCCCACAAAGGTGCCCTGCCCGCTATGCTCGCCATGCACGCTCACCGAAACGTCGTCGAACCAGCGCGTCAGTGTCGCGACCGGCCCCTTGTCTCCACCCACAAAGCGCGCCACGCCCGCCTCGATCCACAACTTCCAGGACGGCTGCACCCAGCGGTAAGTCAGCTCGGCATTCTTCTCACTCGGCAATGCGTCATGGCCCGGCTCATGGTGCAAATAGGCAAGCCGCAAGCGAATCAGATCGGGGCGGCCCGGCACGAACACCGTTGTTTCGTTTTGCACGCCAACATACGAGTAATCGAACTTGCCGACCGATGCCACGTTGAACACTTGCGGCACGATCCAGAAGCTTTGTGCCAATGCGACCGCATTCAGGCCGCCGCGCAAGCGGTAATTGCTGAACACGCGGCCTTCGTCCATGTTCTTGGTGTTGTAGATCGGCGCGATATAACTCGCATACAACTCCGCGCCGCGCCACAGCGGCACAAACCCTTCAATGTTGGCGCCGAGAGAAATGTCGAAGTTGCCGTACTCGGTGCCGTACAGGTAACTGACGATCGGTTCGATCTGGATCCGCGTCAGCCCATGCGTGTGCTCGTTGCCATGCCATGCAATCGAATCCGCGTCATAAGTCGGACGCGTGCGCATCGTCATGGACGCGCTTGCAGCTGTCGGCGCACCGCCCGCAACGAACTGCGCAAACGCATCGCGATCGACAATGACTTCGCCTAACGGCTCATTGGCCTTCTTGATCACCACATGAATCTTGTCCGTGCCGTGCGGCGCATTCACGCTCGCCACACCAAGCACAATGCCGAGCGCGTCCGCTTCGTTCTGGTTGTATCGGTGGTTCTCGTACTCGACCACCAGATCGCGACCGCTCATCCCGACACGCACACGCTCGAGGCCGGCGGCAAAGAGTTGCGCGGCGATTTCGTCGAGCGAGGCGGTATCCAGCGCTTCCGGAATGGCGGGAGACTGCGCATCCGACGATCTGGCCGCCGTCACATCACTCAGCATCACAGACGCATACGACTGCAGCGGCGGCACATACGTAATCGGCACTGCTGCCAGCGGGTTGTTGTTGGCTGCGACTGCACGCATGTCTACCGGTTGCAGGCTGGCGAGGCGGATCGGACCGTCATCGTCGGCGTCCGCAGTCTGCGCGGCCGGCACCTGCGGGCCCTCGCACAACCCGTCTGCACAACGCGCACCGCTAAACCGTTTGCCCAGCGGAATCTGGATGCCTACCGAGAACGACGTGCGCGGCGACACACCATCCGTCGAGCGGATCGAACGCATGAACGTACCAATCACGTTCGCATCGGCTAGCCAGCGAATCCGCGGAGACTGATAGCGCACGCCGGCATAGGGCGTCTTCGAATCGTCTTCTGCAAGCAGCGAAAAACCCGTGTTCCACAGCGAGACCTGCGCGCCGCCGAACAAACCATCGAGGCGATCGCCCTGGCCATAGCCGGCGGTCAACGTCACCGGTCCAAATGCTTGCGACACGACGCCGTATTTCGAACGGAAGAAATGCGTCTGGCCGCCAACGTCGCTAATGCCGAACGCGATGCTCGGCTGATATTTGAAGAACTTCGGCACTTCGAGCTTGACGTCCGCCATCAGGTGGCGAAACAGGTTGTGGTCGGCGTTGCTGAAGGGTGCGTGGACATCAGCCGGGTAATTTGCGAGTCCACCGGACAACTCGACATAAGGCAGCAAGCCCACTGCACCCCAATACATCTGTGCGTCCGACGCTTTCTTTCCGTAGCGCGGATCAATGTAATTGTTGTACTGCGCCTCCACTGACCCTTCGGGCAGTGCAAACGCATACGGAATCACCAAACCACCCGCCTGCCCGAGCGCATTGAGCGCAGGGTCGGCCGCTTGCGCCGAAGCGGAGAACGCTAAAGCCGCAGCAAGCGCCAGCGCTCTCGGCGCCGATCGGAGTTGTTGTCCGCGTAGTTTCATGGCCATGTATTTTTTTATGTGTGCAGGTGTCAGTACGCGTTGCTATGAACCAGACCCTTCGCTATCGTCGCCGCGACAATCCGCATGTCGAGCCCGAACGACCAATTGCGTAGGTAATACAGATCGTGTTCGACGCGTCCTTGCATCTTCTCGATCTGGTCTGTCTCCCCTCTGAATCCGTTGACCTGTGCCCATCCCGTGATCCCCGGCTTGATCCGGTACCGATGGATGTAGCCGTTCACCACTTTCTGATAAAGCTCGTCGTGTTCAATCGCATGAGGCCGCGGCCCCACTACCGACATATCGCCGCGCAGTACATTGAAGAACTGCGGCAACTCATCCAGGCTAGTGCGCCGGAGAAACGCACCCACTCGCGTAATACGCGGATCCCCTCGCGTGGCCTGTTTCACCACGCCATTTTCTACGGCGTGAGAACGCATCGAGCGGAACTTGTAGATCTTGAAGATTCGTCCATCCGCACCCTTGCGCTTCTGCGTGAAGAACACCGGTCCACGCGAAGATAACTTGACGGCAATCGCAATCGCGATCAGCAACGGGGCAAGCGCAATCAGCGCGCAAGCGGCGAACGCGCGATCGAAGACCTCTTTCTGCAACAAAGCGCGAGCCGGCACCGGCGACGCAACGAGGTTAATCGCAGGCATACCGATCAAATCGATCATGCCGCTATCGAACAACGCAACGCTGCGCATATCAGGTACAAAGCGCACGTTCACGAGGTCATCGCGAAACTCAGCAACAAAGCGCGACAGCGTGCGTTCCTCGGAAAGCGGCAACGCAAGCCACAACTCCTGCACGTCGTGAGATCTCACGTAGGCGGCGAACTTGACGATGTCGTCGTAGACCGGCACACCTGAACCTATCGTTCCCGTCACCGGCCGCACATCAAACGCCGCCACTGCACGAAATCCGCTAGTCGTCGAGCCCTCGATATTGCGCACGACCTGGTGGCAATGCGACCCGCATCCCACCACCGCAACCCGGCGGAGATTCATCCCTGCGTGCCGGACTCGCGCGAGCACGGCGTGCACAGCCAGACGCGACACAATCAGCGCGCTGCCCGTCATTGCCATCCAATAGGCAAACCAGAGACGCGAGATGAAATCCGTGCGATGCAGCGAGAACATCAGCGCGAGACCACAGCCTTGAACCACGAACCACGCTAGCGATATCTGTCCGGCCATGCGCAGCATTGCCCGCCCACGCCATGAGCCGTACACGCCGAATGCGGGGAACAGAACCAGCGTAAAAGCAGCTGCAAACGCAACGAATGCGGTATCGATGCGGCTTTGCATGAGATCTTCAAATCGCACTTGCGAAGCGGCCACCGCCCCGAGGACGACGAGCATCACATCGAGCAAGCGCGCGATCAGGCTTTGCAACCCCGGTATCGTTCTTCTTTGCTGCGCAAAATTCGCCGTGTCCATTCTTATCCCCCGCGCTGGTCTCTCGCGCCAAACGTTCTTGTCGAGCTGCTCAACTTGCGTTCGCTTCAACAGCTCATGTCTCTCGTACTTCCACCACCACGCTCTTCGCGACAACACCACCCCGGCACACGAAGAAGCGCGCAATGCAAAACAACCTTGATTTCACTCGTCCAGCGCGAAACCAAGCGACCGGACGTTACTGAACAACGATGGGGGATTGACTACAAGCCGCTCGCACCCGTCTAACCTGGGTACTCAGGCAAAACGCCGTCACGACGAATCCGAACAAAAGATCACACCGCTTGTGCGTTGAGGAGACTGACCTGATAACCCCCGACCAGGCCAGTCGTTGATTCGAACTTCACCAACACTTACTGCTTGTCTTGTCTGTCTTGTGCACCGCGCAACCTATAAAGCAGCAAGCATGCCAACCTTTAGATTTCTTTCACAATTGATCGGCGCGCATCGGGCAAACCCTTGTTAGATATAACTTTTTATTTGAACCGGTCGTTCAGGAAGCCGGAGAAAAAAGACGCGGAATCGTGTGCGGTAACGCGCCCGTTACGTAACACCGCCCGTAACGGTCCCGATCGATCGGGGGATCGTTAGTGGGAAGCTGCGAAGCGCGGAAAATGTCTGATGAATAGAAAGTGGGGAGGGGGTTTTGTGCAGCGCGAGCAGCGCTCCAGATGTAAGTCGAATCGCCTCGACGGTCGATTCATCAGAGCAGCACGCGTCGGTACGGACGCGTGCAATCAACGATCGTTTTAAACAATTCGCGGCAGGACTTCTACTTTGGGCACACGGTTTGCTCAACCCCAAGGCATCGATACTGCCTTTTCGCAAGCTCGCCTAAACCGCGTGCTCCATGGCTGTCGTGACAGGCGGGTCCTGTGAACCTAAGCGGAGGTTATTAATATGTTGGGAACTATTCTTCTGATTGTGCTGATCCTTATCCTCATCGGTGCGTTTCCGACGTGGCCGCATAGCCGTTCATGGGGTTACGCACCGACCGGTGGTATCGGCATCGTGTTGATCGTCGTGATCGTGTTGCTCGTCGCCGGCGTGATATAGCCGAATTGAAGTGATCAGGTCAGCAGTTCAAGCCAAGCCGGCCGCCGGATATCGATGCAGCGAACTGCATCGGTATCCGGCGGCATTCTTATGTCGATTGTCGATACAAGTTCGCGTCGTCACGCCGGCTTTACTGAGAACGGTTAGACGTTAGCTCATTCACATCTTGAATCGAATACTTTGGAGTGCTGGCCATCCGGCCGGACGCCGATGGCACGTCAGGCACGCCGGATGCTGAATCACCTTCGTATTCAAACGTTGATACGAAAGGAGATCACATCATGCCTTACCTTCTTGGCTGGCTTCTCGGCGTCCCGCTGATCGTACTGGTCATCCTGTACCTCATTTTCCACTAATCCTTTGCAACATAAGCAGTTCACCTGATGGTCAATCAGCGCGGCCCTGCCTGCCCCGGCGGCCGCGCGTCCCGAGATGCTCGCCCCCCGGAGTCACCCTCCTCCCCGTCAGCGCGAAGTCACGCGTCGGCACATCTGCCTTTTCACTTGCGCTGTACAAAAACTGTGCGTAAAAGTAGGCCTATTAGCCCGCGCAAAATGCCATATCTGCACACGCACGCACAAACTGCGTACGAGCAAGGAGGGACCGATGGCAAACGACGAATACACGCTGTCACATCAGGACGTGGTGAAGGCAGTGATCATTCATCAGAACATTCATGAGGGCTTCTGGACGCTGAACATCAATTTCAACGTCGCCGCCACTCATGGTCCGCTCGTGCCGGACCCCTGTCTCGCCGTCACGATCAAGGGCATCGGCATCATGCGGGCCTCGCCTACCGATCCACTTGCCGTCGACGCCACCCTCGTCAATCCACCGGTACCTGAACCTGTTGAAAGTGCTGTGCGTATAGCGGCGGCCGTCAATGGCGCGCATGAAGGCGGCATGCAATTCTGTCGCGACGTGTATCGCAATGTCGCGGTACAAAGCGCGATCAGAGCGCCGACCAAGTCAAGCTGAAGAGCAGGAGAAGTTACTGATTCGCCAGCATTGCTGCGCGGCCGCCGCACTCGACGATCGTTCAAAGACGGCGTACGGAAGGTTGGTGGCGGCAAGCATTCGGTTGAGAAAATGCCTCCATGCCCGGCGAGCGCGTCTTCCGGCGCGGGTAACGCCGGAATTCGCCCGCGTGCTGCCTTCGTGTGAAGACAGCGAGACACCGGATGGCAGCTTGTGGCAGCGCTTGACCGCAGGCCCAAGGCCGGCGGCCCGGACGGTTGTCCCGGACATGAATGCACCCTGAAAATATACCCGGACGCAGGCTGGATATGCTTCCTAAAGCGATGTGCCTGCCCGCCGACTGCAGGATGTTCTTCCGTTAAATTTGAATTTACCTGAACATAATTCCGAGAATGATCAGAACTTGTGACGGATGCCCGTGACGGCAATAAATTGCGTGTGGCTACTCGACGGGCCGGATGCCCCTTCGATCTGCGCAACTGCGTTCGTGGCGCGCTGATACAGCAAATCGATGTAGACGTCAGTCGATTTGGACAGGAAGTATTGAAGCCCTGCCGTCGTCTGCCAGTAGTGCCACGAGTCCACCTTCCCGTTCGTCGAGACATTCGTATAGGTCTCGCCGACCGCCGCATGCACGGTGGGTGTGATGCGGTAGCGCAGGCTCGCTTCAGCGTTCTGGTACGTCTGGTACTGGCTCGCGGGCGTCAGCTCGAAGCGCGTGTTCGTGTACATCAACCCGACACTTGCATTGCCGATGTCGTACAGTCCGCCCGCGCCGTAAATGCGCTGCTGGCTGATGCCCTTGAGAAACGTGAAGTAGTTATCGGATGGAATCGCGCCGGTTGTATCGGTGGCCGGATGATCCAGCATCACGTAGGCCGCACCCAGATGCCACGGACCATTCGCGTAGGTCGCGCCAACGCTGTATGAACGGTTCGTAGCGAAATTGCCCGCATTGCCCGACAGCGCATACATCGTGTTGATCTGCAGACCGTAGAAGGTCGGCGTCACGTATTTGATCGAGTTGTCGGTGCGAAACGTGTTGTTGATATCGTCGACATCGAACGGATGCGTGCCGTACTGCACGGTGTCGGCGGCAACTTGCAGCGGCTCCAGCGAATCCTGCGACGCGTTGTACTGACGGCCGAACGTCAACGTGCCATAACGATCGCTCGACAAACCGACCCATGCCTGTCGTCCAAAGATGCGTCCATTCGCGCTGGCCGTGCCGTTCATCAGATTGAAGCCGTTCTCGAGCCGGAATACCGCATGATTACCGCCGCCGAGGTCTTCGCTGCCGAGCAAACCCCAGCGCGAACCCTGTTCGTTGCCAGATGTCGCCTGATAGTTCGACTTGCCGCCCTGATTGCTGGTGTAGGCGAAACCACCGTCGACGATGCCGTATAGCGTGACGCTCGACTGTGCGTGTGCTGCGCCGGCTGATAGGCCGACGCCGCCGATGACGAGCAGCGTCGCCGGAAGTGTCTGTTTGCGCATGGTGCTTTTTCCTCTTGGAGTGGGACTTGCTGTTGAAAATCGGCGTGCAACGAACTGAAAGCTGTCGCGCTGTTTCGGGTCGCTTCCGGGCGTTCGCAAAAAATTCGGGCAAAAAGGGGCCTCGGACGTCGCGCTGAACGCGACGCCTCAATGACCGGCAACGGAGTGGTGCGGAGGTGCCTCTAGCTTCTTCTAGCCAGCTTTGCGGCTATCCGGCGGGTTCGGCGGCATTGCTTCGAGCGAAGCCGCCGGAACAAGCGGCAGCACGACATGCGACGCCTGACCGGCGCCGAAATGCACATGGTTCACCGCGATGCGTGGCGTGCGCGCCAGCGCGGGCGCCTCGCCGCTATTCGGGTTAACGTCGAAGTGTGGGAAATTGCTGCTTGAGACATCGAGACGGATGCGATGGCCGCGTCTGAACAGATTCGCCGTGGCGAACGGTTCGATTTCGATCGCGTAGACCCGGCCCTTTTCGAGCATGCGCGGCTCGGTCCACGATTCGTGAAAGCGACAACGGAAAATGCCGTCGGTCAGATTCATCGCGTAGCCATGCGGGTAATCTGCATTGGGCGGATAGACGTCGATCAGCTTCGCGGTGAAATCGGTATCGGGCGCGTCGGACGAAATCCATAGCTTCACGACAATCGGTCCGACCACGGCGACGTCTTCTTCGAGCGCCTCGGTCTGGAACACGAGAACGTCAGAGCGTGCCGAGAGCGGCATGCCTGCGTACCGCGTGCCGAAGAAGCGCGGGTCTTCGCGCTGGTCGAACGCGCCGCCTTCGAAAACCGGCGCGCCCGAGGTCAGCGCGCCGCCGATCGTCGGCACCGGATTCGAAGGATCGAACGCATACGAGGTCGCAGCGGGCTCGCTATCCAATGCGTCGTCCGACGCTGAAAGCGAGCCGTTCGCGCTCAGGTAAAACGGCGTGAAGCGCGTGCCGGGCAGCGGCCATTGCGATGAGTTGATCCAGCGTCCGCCGTGCTCCATGCGGCCCTGTGGATTGCGCGCCCCGCTGCCTCCACCCATCACGAAGATGCGTGCAACGGCATCGGCGGGTTCATGCGACGCCTCGTGCGGTTTCAGCCAGCGGTCGAACCAGTCGGCGCGGAACGTCAGCCAGTCTTGCGCAATCTGGCCTTCGATCACGGCGTCCGGCCCAAATTCAACGTCGCCGCTATATGACACGTTGCGGTCGCCGTGCAGCCATGGACCCATGATCAGATAGGCAGGAGCACCCGGGGTGCCGGAGAGCGCGGCAAAGTTATCTAGGGTGCTGCGCACATACGCGTCGTACCAGCTCGACATCAGCACCGTGGGCACACGCGTCATGGTGTCGTAGTAACCCTCGGCATAGATGCCGGGCTGTTTCCAGTAGTCGTCGAATACGTCACGCGTCCATTGCTCGAACAGATAGCGCTCGTACTCCGGCACCGCCGCGAGCGGCGAGTGACCTGGCCGCCATGGGATGCGGGCAAACCATTGACGCAGATCGCTCGCGTCCAGCGCCGCCGCGACTAGCGGATTTTCAGCGGCCGCGGCACTGTTTTTCGCGCGGTTGAACGCCCACGTTGCCTGCTTCAGTTCGAAAGCGCCACCCTGGCGGATGCCGCAGCGATAGCCGTTGGCGAAGCCGCCCGAGTCGAGCACCATGCACGCGAGCCCCGGCGGATTCAGGCAGGCTGCCGCGAGTTGCGTGTGGGCGGCGTACGACAGCCCCATCGTGCCGACCTTGCCGTTCGACCACGGCTGTTGCGTGATCCATTCGATCGTGTCGAAGCCGTCCGGCCCTTCGGCGACATATTTTGTGAACGTGCCCTCGGAGTCGTAGCGCCCGCGGCAGTCCTGCAGCACGACGGCGTAGCCGCGTGCGGCGAAATGGCGTGCCACGTCGGCGCGATTCGCGGGCGGCTGGCCGTGATGGATTTCCGAGCGCGAGATATCGGATTTGCCATACGGCGTGCGTTCGAGAATCGTGGGCAGCGGCGCATCGATGCCGGCGCGGTAACCAGCGGGGAAGTACACGTCGGTAGCGAGGTGCACGCCATCACGCATTGGCACCATCGCGTCAGAAAGCGGGCTGGACGTCGAATCAGCGGGAAGCGCTCCGCTACGGAAAGAAGCATCGGTCATGGTTGAGTCTCGATGAAGAGCAGCGAGGTGCGTTCAGATTTGTTCGGATGGAAGATCACGCCCTTGCGTGTCGCCCAGTAGTCCACCGGGAAATAGAGCGGCACGATGCCGTAGTCGCCGAATCCCGCGCGCGCCGCCTGTTGAAGCAACTGGTTGCGGCGCACCGGATCGAAGCTTGCCGCGGCTTCGCGCAACAGCCGGTCGAGCGTCGGGTTCGAATAGCGCGTGCGGTTGAAGGCGCCAGTCCCGCCCTCGCGTGAATAGCTTTCGAGCACGTTGGTCAGCGCAATCGCGGAATCGCTCGTCGTATTGCCGAAACTGAAGACGAATGCGCTGTAGCTGCGCCGTGCGGCAGCGCCTGCATACACGTTGTAGGGCTGCGTGACGACGTCGTTCACGGCGATGCCGCCGCGCGCGAGCATCTGGCCGAGTGCCTGGCCGAGATCGCCGTCGCTCGCGAAGCGATCATTCGACGAATGGATCGTCAACCGGAAGCCGTGCGGATAGCCTGCCGCAGCAAGCAGGCGTCGCGCGCCGACGGGGTCGTACCGGTCCGGTTGAAGTTGCGGGTCGTAGCCGCCCATGCCAGGCGGCACGATTTGCGCAGCCGGTAGTCCGGCACCGTTGAGCAGATGCTGGGTAATCGCGTCGCGGTCGATCATCTTCGAGATGGCTTCGCGCACGCGCACGTCGCGCAGCGGATTGCGCGTGATCGTCGAACCGTCGGCGGCCGCGACAAATGGCGAAGCGTCGCGCGACGAATCAAGCGCGAGATAGATGAGCCGCGCAGACGGACCGGAAAACAGCGTCACGTTGCGTTCGCGGCGCAGGCGGTCGATCGTGACGGGCGGTACGTTGTCGATCAGATCGACGGAGCCGGAGAGCAAGGCCGACAGCCGTGCGGCGTCGTTCGACACGAAGCGAATGGTGCAGGTGTCGAAAATGGGCCGCTTGCCCCAGTAATAGTCGTTGCGCACGAGTTCGAGACGGTCACCTGGAATCCAGCGTGCAAGGCGATACGGACCGGTGCCGACCGCGACGTCGGGCAGACGGTAGTCGTTGCTCGCGTGCCCCGCCGTCGCATGCTGCGACACGATATAAACGAGCCCGATCTGTTCGACGAAGGCGGGTGACGGCGTCTTCGTCACAATGCGCAGCGTCAGCGGGTCGACGACTTCGATGCGCTCGATGTTCGCGACCGCGCCCGAATACGGCGCGGGGCTGTTCGGCACGGACCGCGCGCGGCGCAACGAATACGCGACGTCGTCCGCAGTCATCGGCGAGTTGTCCGAGAAGCGCACGTTCGGGCGCAGATGGAATTCCCACGTCAGCGGATCGACCGCCCGCCACGACACCGCAAGGCCTGGCCGGACCTGCAGGTTGTCGTCCTGTTCGATCAGCCGCTCGAACATGTTTTCAGCGGTCTGCATATTGTTCTGCGTACGCGAGAACAGCGGATCGAGTGATTGCGGCTCGGAGGCGAGCGCCATCGTCAGCGAGCGCGCCTGCGCGCTGGTGGCCGCGCTGGCAAAGCTCAGCCCGCATGCGAGCGCGATTGCAGCCGTGCGCTTGAGGCCGCGTCGGCGCAGGGATGAAATCACCGCCGTCATTGCACCTCCACCAGGTGACACGCGACCTGATGAGCGGGGCCGCTTGGGCGCAACAGGGGGCGCTCGGTGCGGCAACGCTGCGTTGCGTGGGGACAGCGTGGATGGAAATGACAGCCCTCAGGGGGCGCGAGTGGCGACGGAATTTCGCCTTGAATCGATTCGAACTGCCGTTTGCGGTTCGACAGCCGCGGCACCTGCGCAAGGAGCGCGATCGTGTAGGGATGCTGCGGATTGGCAAACAGCTCGACGGTCGGCGCGGTTTCGACGATACGGCCCAGATACATGATGGCGACGCGATCGCTGATGTGCTCGACCACGCCGAGATCGTGGCTGATGAACAAATAGGTGAGACCGAGATCGCGGCGCAGTTGCATGAAGAGATTGATGATCTGCGCCTGGATCGACACGTCGAGCGCCGCGATCGATTCGTCGCAGATCAGGAAGTCCGGCTTCACCGCCAACGCGCGTCCGATACCGATGCGCTGACGCTGGCCGCCGGAAAACTGATGCGGAAAGCGTGTGCGGAAATCGGGATTCAGGCCAACGCGCTCCATCACGTCGACGACATAAGCATCGAGTTGTTTGCGCTCCACGATTCCGTGCACGAGCGGTGCCTCGCCGATGATGTCGCGTACCCGCTTGCGCGGATTGAGCGACGACAGCGGGTCCTGGAAGATCATCTGAGTGGCGAGCCGGTGACGCGGGGCGCGATGTCCAGCGCGAATGCCAGTGTGCTCGCTGCCCGGCGCTGATAGCCCGGCAGTCTTCTCGATGGTACGGATCGCGCCGCTCGACGGCGCCACGATCCCGGCCAGCATCCGGCCGAGCGTCGATTTCCCACAGCCGGACTCGCCGACGAGGCCGACCACTTCGCCGCGATGAACGGTCAGGCTGACATCGTCCACCGCATGGACGATCTGCTCCTCTGCGCGTGCGCCGAGCCAGCCGGCGATCCGCTCCGCGTAGTTCAGGCGACGAACGAAGCGGCGCGACACGTGATCGACTTCGACCAGCGGCGCCATGACATGGGGTGCGTTCATGCGGGCGCTCCGGAACGTGGGTGGAAGCAACGGTACAGATGCGTGCCGTCGCCGGTGACGGGAGGTTCAGCACTACGGCACAACGCGGTGGCGTACGCGCAGCGTGGTGCGAACGCGCAGCCCACCGGTAGCTTGAGTGCGCTCGGCGCGATACCCGGAATCTGTTTGAGCGGTTCGCCGCGCCGGGCCTTTTCGGGCACGGAGTCGATCAGCCCAATCGTGTAGGGATGGCGCGGTCGTTCGAGAATCTCGTCGACACTGCCCGTTTCGACGACCCGGCCGGCGTACATCACGCATATGCGGTCCGCCAGCCCCGCCACCACCGCGAGATCGTGGCTGACCCACACCATCGCTGTATGCGAGCGGGCGCACAGCTTCTGCATTTCCGCGAGGATCTGCCCCTGGATCGTGACGTCGAGCGCGGTGGTCGGTTCGTCGGCGATGATCAGTTCCGGGTCGTGCAGCAGCGCGATCGCAATCGCCACACGCTGCCGCATGCCGCCCGACAACTGGTGCGGATAGGCGCGCAAGCGTTCGTCCGGCGACGGAATGCCGACTGACGCGAGGGCATCGCGCGCCCGTTGCCGCGCAGCGTGCTTCGATACGCGCGTGTGGGCCTGGACCGCCTCGATCATCTGTGTGTCGATCCGCAGTACCGGGTTCAGCGTCATCATCGGATCCTGGAAGATCATCGCGATGCGGTTGCCACGCAGCCGGCGCAGTGCTTCAGGCGTGAGCGTCGTCAAGTCTTCGCCTTTGAATAGCACGCGCCCGCCGACGATACGTCCCGGTGCGTCGATCAAGCCGAGCACGGAAAAGCCCGTAATCGATTTGCCGGAGCCGGATTCACCGACGAGGCCGACGATCTCGCCAGGCGCCACGTCGAAGCTCGCGTCGTCGACGGCTTTCGCGACGCCCGCGCCGGTGAAGAAATGCGTGCGCAAATTCTGCACGGACAAGGTAGGGGTGGACATGCGCAATCCTATTTCTGCAGACGCGGGTTCAATGCTTCGCGCAGACTGTCGCCGACGATATTCATGCTGAACACGAGCACGAGCAGCAACAGGCCGGGGAACACACTGATCCAGTAAAAGCCTGCGATCAGTTGCTGATAGCCGTTCGCGATCAGCAGACCCAGCGAGGGCTGCGTGACCGGCAGGCCGATGCCGAGAAAGCTCAAGGTCGCTTCGGCTGAAATGGCGGCGGCAATCTGTACGAGGGCAATCACGATGACGGGCGGCAGGCAGTTCGGCAGCAACTGGCTGAACAACGCGCGCCGGTGGCTCAAGCCGAGGCACAGCGCGGCCTCCATATATTCCTTGCGGCGTTCGACGGCGGCGACTGCTCGCACGGTGCGGGCAAAATAGGCCCACTGCACGACTACCAGTGCGAGGATCACCTTGTCGACACCCTGACCGAGAATCGCGAGCATCATCAGCGCGACGAGAATCGTCGGAAAACCGAGCATGAGATCGACGGCACGCATGACGAGCGTATCGACGTGGCGGCCGAAATATGCGGCGACGAGGCCGAGCGTCGTGCCGAGCGTCATTGCGAAGACGCCGCTCAGCAGGCCCACGCCCAGGCTGATGCGCAGTCCGTACATCATTGCGGCGAACATGTCGCGCCCAAGCGCATCGCTGCCGAGCAGGTACAGATGACCATTCACGCCACGCGCGCCGGGTGGAAGGCGGCCGTCGACGATATTGAGCGCGGCAAGATCATACGGATTCTGCGGCGCGATCCAAGGCGCAAGCAGCGCGATCGCGACGAGCGCAAGACATACGCAGGTCGCGGCGGCAACGGCCGGTTTGCCGAACAGGCTGCGCAGCACGATGCCCGACGTGGTATTGCGGTCAGGCCGCCATGAAAAAACGGTTGCGCTACTTCTCATGCCGCCTCCAGCCGCACGCGCGGATCGAGCAGCGAATAGATGATGTCGACGACGAGGTTGAGCAGCGTGAACATCGCGACCACGATCAGCAGATAGGCAACGATCACCGGACGGTCGAGCTTCGTGATGCTGTCAATAATCAGCTTGCCGACGCCTGGCCACGCGAAGATCGTCTCCGTCACGGTGGCGAATGCGATCAACGAGCCGAATTCCATGCCGACAACCGTAACGATGGGAATCAGAATGTTCTTCAGGACATGCACGAAGATCACGCGCCGCTCGCGCAGGCCTTTGGCTCGGGCGAATTTCACGTAGTCGAGCGGCAGCGTTTCGCGCACGCCGGCGCGCGTGAGGCGCGTGACGAGCGACATCTTGAAGAGCGAAAGATTGAGTGCCGGCAGCAGCAGGTGCCGCAGGCCATCCCATGTCGCAAGGCTGGTGTGAATGCCGAACAGCATGCCGGGTTGGCCGCGGCCGGCCGACGGCAGCCAGCCCAGCGTGACCGAAAAGATCAGCACGAGCATGATGCCTTGCCAGAAATTCGGCAGGCTGAAGCCGAGGATCGAGCCCGTCATCACCGTGCGGTCGAGCACCGACCCCGCCTTCAGCCCGGCGATCAAGCCGAGCGGCAGGCCGACTATTAGCGCAAGCACCAACGCCACGAGCGCGAGTTCCAGGGTTGCCGGCAGGCGTTCAAGAATCAGCTGGATCGACGGCTGGTTGAACACGAAGGAGCGCCCGAGATCGCCGTGCAGGGCTCGTCCGATGAAATGCAGATACTGTTGCCAGAGCGGCTGATCAAGCCCGAGCGATTGCACGGCCTGTGCGATCTCGGCCGGGGTCGCGTCGGCCGGGACGAGGATCGCGATCGGGTCGCCGATGGCGAACACGCCGCAGAAGACGAGCACTGACGTGAGCAGCAACACGCCGATGCTCTGGATGAGCCGCCGGATGATGAAGGCGATCATTGCGTGTGAAACCTCAAATGATGAAAATGCGGGGGGTCCGGTGGCCCAAACGGCACCGGGCTCATGCAACGCCCCGATCATTCGACGGCAAAAAACCGTCCGCAACCTTATGTCGAATCAACATAACCCTATGCAGAACCTGAAATGAACCTTAAGCAACTCGAAGCTTTTGTGGCGATTTCAACGCTGCATACGACGACGGCGGCCGCGCAGCGGCTGGGATGCTCGCAGTCGGCGGTGAGTCGTCTGCTGAGCCAGTTGGAGGAGGATCTCGGCCTGAGCCTGTTTGTGCGCGAACAGGGCCGCCTGACGCCAACGCGTGAAGGAGACGCGCTGGTGCAGGAAGTGGAGACGATCGTCGAAGCGGCGCGGTGCCTCGAACGGCATGCCCAGCAACTGCGACTGGCCGGCACGCAGCGCAAGCTCGTGCGCATCATGGTTCCCAATACCTTTGCACAGTTCCTGCTGCCCGCTGTGATGCAGCATTTCTACGAAACGCATCGCGACGCGGTATTGGAGGTGTTTTCGGGCACTTACGACGCTTCAGAACGCGCATTGCTGAGCCGGGAGGTCGATCTGGCGTTCATTCGACTACCGACGCGCCTGTCCGGCTTTTCAGTCAAATGGCGGTTCAACAGTGAATCGGTGTGCGTGATACCACGCTCGCATCCGCTCGCCCGGAACGCGACCGTCACCCCACGTGATCTGGACGGCGTACCGCTCGTGCTGCTATGGCGCCAGAGCGCGCTTCGTCACGAAGTGGACGCAGCGTTCCGCAGCGCGCGGGTTACGCCTAATGTGGTTGCAGAAGTGCATTCGGTGAGCGTGGCGTGCGCGATGGCGGCACGTGGGGTCGGCGCGGCGATCGTCAACCGGTTGATCGCGCAATGCTGCGACACGGAACAGTTCGTGATGAGGCCATTCGTGCCAACGATCAGCTTCGAGACCGGGATAGCATCCCTCGAATCCGATCCGATCAGCGGAACTTGCCATGCATTTGCCGCCTGCCTCGCCGAAGCGTTGGACAATCTCCATGCCCTGCGCGAAGCCGATTAGTTTCGCTACGCGTCGCTATCACCCAAGGCTTCAATCCCCTGGTGAGACCCAGTTTTTCCATTGCCTCATGCGCATCGCACACGCACGGTATGTTCGACACAGTTCGTAGAACCGCCCGGACGCAGGACGATATTCCTTTAGAATGGCACTCATCTGAATAAACTTCCGAGAATGCCATGACCACCCGAAATCGCCCACTGGACAACCAGGATCGGAAGATCATGCGCGAGTTGCAGAAGAACGCGCGCCTGAGCAATGCCGAACTCGCTGAGCTGGTTGGCATGTCGACCACGGCGTGCTGGAATCGCACGCGTCAGTTGGAAACGGAGGGGTACATTCGCGGCTACGTTGCGTTGCTCGATCAGCAGAAGCTCGGCTTCGCCGACGTGGTGCTGCTCGAAGTCACGCTCGACCGTCACGACGACGACGCCCTCGCCCGCTTTGGCGCCGAACTGGCGACGTTGTCCGAAGTGCTGGAGGCGTATCTGGTGTCAGGCGATTACGACTACCTGGTCAAAGTGGCCGTCGACGGAACGGCGGGCTACGAGCGGTTTCTGCGCGAGAAGCTCTATAAGATCGCGGGTATTCGCCATAGCCGCTCGATGTTTGCCCTCCGTTGCATGAAGAGCATTCCGTCGATTGCAATCTAGTCCGGTTTGCGGAAGATGCAACATAGGAGCGCCGCGCAGTCCGATGTGGACCGCCACGCGATCGCTGCCTCCACAGCATCCGCGCGGCCCGGCGCTTCCAGACATCACGTTGCGCCTTCAGTGCTTATGGTGCAGCCAGTCCTTGATCGGATGCGCGTGCAGCCAGCGGGCGACCGGTCGGTCGTTGTGTTCCCGCCTGTAACGTATCGCGGTAAATATCACGATGCATAGCACCACCGCGATTCCCACTACAAAACTGGTCATCGACTCGGTCATGGCAACCTCCTTTGAGGTCAGAACCATGCCTGTATTTTAGGTGACCAGAGAAATAGCGACTGCCGTTCTCATTCGTCTGCGGAGACCGCCGCTCGTCGCAGCACAGTCATCGGACCGAGCCTCTTGATGACTTCCATCTGTGCTGCGTCTCGTACGAAGAGCGATCCCGCGAACCCCAGCGCATTCACCGAAACTCCCTCGACACGTTCCGAAGACCTTGGCACAAGCAGCATCCATCGAGGGGCGACAAGCAGGTTGTACGGCGCCGACGTGTGCAACTCGCCATTCACCTCGATCGCTCGCAGGCCGACCGCTTCGAGCAACGCGTGATAGCAATCGAACGCGGCGTATGCAGCGTGCCTGGAGGCGGCAGGCGCCAATTCCAGACGGGCGAACGCGTGCCTGAAAGGCAGACCGGGTACCTTGCCAATCAGACCCTCCATGCACGCGGACTCGAGAACGGACTCAACAGGAAGCGGCGGACCCGATTCTCCAAGCGGCAGCGGCACGATCTGCAGATGCTTGTGAAGTTGACTCGCGCCGGCCTCCGCGCCGCCGTTGTAGAAACCCAGACCATCGAACTCGCCCATGCACGCGATCAATGCAGCAAAGTCCGTCAGGTCGAGCAGCGTTTCCTGCGATTTGAAGCTGCGGGTGACGATCAGGAGATGATGGTCGATGACGTTGAACTTGTTGAGCAAGGCGACGTGAGTGTCCGAGATATCGGCCACAAAGAGGTCCGGGTCGTAAGGAAGGAACGGATTGAACGTCCCGGCGTCGAGCTTAGGCGCTTGTCGGGCTTCCTCCTTGCGAGTGAGGCTTGAGACCTGGCGGATCAGGAAGCCTACGTCACGTTCTTCGATCAGCGCCTGAGTTGTCTCGATCGGTCGCAGCGCACCACAACGCAGCGCATGCTCAGTCTGGCGCAGGATGGCCGGCCACAGGGTGCCGGGCTGGAGACGTAGAGGCTCCATGGATCAGGTCAGGCGGCGCGCGTCTCGCGAACACGCACGTCGCAAACGCGCATGTCGCAAACGCGCACGTCGCGGAGTGAGAGCAACCACACCTACGCTTTGTAACCAATTGCGCGTAACAGATCCTTGCGCCATTGAACGTCCTCCTCGTTTTCCACGCCGAGCGGCGGAAACCCGTCGACCACACCCACGATACCGCGCCCCTGATCGGTCTCGGCAACCAGAATCTGCGTGGGATTCGCCGTCGCACAGAAGATTCGGCATACCTCCGGCACAGCCTTTATCGCGTTCAGAACATTGACCGGGAAAAAGCCATCGCCCAAAAAGACCAGGAAGCTATGGCCTGCCGCGATGGTCATGGCATTCCGGCACGCCAACTCGATCAGTTCGGCGTCGGTGCCGGACCGGCGCACGAGGCGCTTGCCCGATGCTTCACAAAAGGCCAAACCAAACTTGATACCCGGCACCGTACCGACCATGGCCTCGTGCAGATCCTCGACAGACTTGATGAAGTGGGTTTGCCCCAGGATGAAGTTCGTCGCCTCGGGTTTGTCGATTGTTACCGTGAGCAGTTGCATATCGGACCTCGCTCTGTGGCGTCAGGAACACCAGCGGGAGGCTGCTTTCGTCAGCAGATCTCGATTCGTCGAGTTTCACCAACTGGCGACTGCCTTCCACAATCAAGCGTAGTACGAACCCGTCGTCAGCGGAAGCGCGGGTGGCGGGTGGCGTCGTAGTCACCAGCGCGCACTGGCTGCGATGAGACGCATGACTGCGCATTTGCTGCACTAGAATTAATTTTCAGACTACCGGAAAGCGCTGCGAGCCGTAGCTGGCCAGCGCAGGTGGGATTCGTGTTGGAGGAGCGCAATGCCGACGTACCAATATCGTTGCGAGAAATGTGGCGAGTTGTTCGAACACGCTGAACATCTCGCGGAACATGAGGTCGCCCATCCGCGTTGCCCGAAATGCGGAAGCGAGACGTGTCAGCATGTACCGACACCATTTGTCGCCAAGACGTCGAGAAAGAGCTGAGATCTGCTCCGCATCAATTTGCTCATGCTCGCTCCGCAAGCGGCTTTGTTCTCCGCTTTGCTGTGAACGAATGAGGTCCTGGTAACTCTGTTGTCGCGAGAGCATCGCTTTGGATCCTGATTCACCTGTCGACGCGCTGAAAGCGCGGTCGTAAGCATGTGCTGAGGACATAGTAAACTGCGTCTATCACGAAGTGCTCCTTGTCCGGCACAGCGGGCCGCGCCGGATATCGCAATGTGGACGTAACAGCACAAGGACCTCATGAGTCGTCTCGTCGTCGTTTCAAATCGCACTGCCGACCCTCGCAAGCCTGCCGCCGGCGGACTCGCCGTAGCGGTACGAGAAAGCCTCCAACAGACTGGTGGGCTCTGGTTTGGCTGGAGTGGCAAAATCCGGGAAGCCGCGGATGGCACGCAATCCGGGCAGGGGGAAGTTCATGTCCAAACGGCCGGCAACGTCACGCTTGCGACGCTTGATCTGAGCCGCGAGGATCACGACACGTACTATCTGGGTTACTCCAACGATGTCCTGTGGCCGGTATTCCACTACCGGCTGGACCTGGCCAATTTCGACACGCGATTCGCAGCAGGCTATCGCAGGGTCAACCAATTATTCGCGCAAAAGCTGCTGCCGCTCCTGAAGCCGGACGACCTCATCTGGGTTCACGATTACCAGTTGATCCCGCTCGCGGCCGAGTTGCGCGCAATGGGATGCACCAACCGCATTGGCTTCTTCCTGCATATTCCGATGCCGCCGCCGCTGATCATGGCAGCGATTCCGGAACACGAATGGCTGATGCGCTCGCTCTTTGCCTACGATCTGGTGGGCTTCCAGAGCGAAGCCGATCTGACGCATTTTTCTCACTACGTCGAATCGGAAGCGCACGCGCAACGCTTGAGTCCGGATCGCCTTCGGGCGTTCAATCGAACGCTGCGGGTCGGCGCCTATCCCATCGGCATCGACGTCGACGATTTCAAGCGTCTTGCCGACTCAAAGGAAGGGCGCGACATGTTCATCCGGATGCGTGACGAGTATTCGCGGCGGCGTTTGCTGGTGGGCGTCGACCGGCTGGACTACTCAAAGGGGTTGCCGCAACGCGTCCATGCTTTCCGCGAACTGTTGACCTACTACCCGGAAAACCGCGATAGCGCGACGCTGATCCAGATCGCTTCCCCTAGCCGCGAAGACGTCGGTGCCTACGACAATCTGCGGCGTCAGATGGATAGCCTGTGCGGGGCGATCAATGGCGACTTTGGTGAACTGGACTGGATGCCGGTGCGCTACATTCATCGGAACGTGGCCCGTAAGCGCTTGCCGGGTCTTTATCGCGCGAGTCGGGTGGCGCTCGTCACACCCTTGCGGGACGGCATGAATCTGGTTGCAAAGGAATTCATCGCCGCACAGGACGCTGCCGACCCGGGCATGCTGGTGCTCTCGCGTTTTGCCGGGGCCGCCGAGCAATTGAAGGAAGCGCTGCTGGTCAATCCCTACGACACACAAGGGACGGCGCAGGCCATTCAGCGAGCGCTAACCATGTCGCTTGACGAGCGCATCAACCGGCATGAAGCGCTGCTTAACCGGATCCGCAAGTTCGATGTGCACTGGTGGAGTTCAACGTTTCTACAAGCGTTGGAAGACTGCGAGCCGAATGAAGTGGCGGCGAACGGCATAGGCCGAACATCTGGCTGAACGGCACCAACCGCCCACCGACAGGCGTCTGTCTTCAACGCCTGTCAGGCAGCAGGATCCGCTCGTCCACCTGACGGATATCGGTGTGCCCGCAAAAGGCCATGGTGATGTCCAGTTCCTTCTGGATGATCTGCAGGCATTGGGTGACACCCGCCTCTCCCATTGCACCCAGGCCATAGAGAAAGCTGCGGCCGATCAGCGTGCCTTTCGCGCCGAGCGCAACGGCCTTCAGCACGTCCTGTCCGCTGCGGATGCCGCCATCCATCCACACTTCGATGCGCGAGCCAACCTCGCGTGCGATCTCGGGGAGCGCCGAGATCGAAGAAGGCGCGCCGTCGAGTTGTCGGCCGCCATGGTTGGAGACGATCAACGCATCAGCGCCGCTGTCGGCGGCAAGGCGCGCATCTTCGACATCCATGATGCCTTTCAGAATGAGTTTGCCGCCCCACATCTTCTTGACCCACTCGACATCTGCCCAGCTCAGCGCCGGATCGAATTGCTCGGCGGTCCACGAGCTCAGGGACGACAGATCGCCCACGCCCTTCGCATGACCGACGATGTTGCCGAAGGTGCGCCGCCGGGTGCCGAGCATGCCGAGGCACCAGCGTGGTTTGGTCGCGAGGTTGATGAGGTTCGCAGGGGTCAATCTGGGCGGCGCCGACAGCCCGTTCTTGATGTCCTTGTGGCGTTGGCCGAGGATCTGCAGGTCCAGCGTCAGCATCAAGGCGCTGCACCGTGCCGCGCGAGCGCGCTCGATCAATCGCATGATGAAGTCGCGGTCGCGCATCATGTAAAGCTGGAACCAGAACGGTTGGGTGGTGTGGGTGGCCACGTCCTCAATCGAGCAGATGCTCATGGTGGACAAGGTGAACGGGACGCCGAACTTCTCCGCCGCGCGCGCCGCCAGGATTTCACCGTCGGCATGCTGCATGCCGGTCAACCCCGTCGGCGCGAGCGCCACGGGCATGGCGGCCGCCTGACCGATCATTTCCGTGTGCGTGCTGCGGCCCGCCATGTTGACCGCCACGCGCTGGCGCAGCTTCAGGCGTTGGAAGTCGCTTTCATTGGCGCGGTAGGTACTTTCGGTCCACGAGCCACTGTCGGCGTAGTCGTAGAACATGCGCGGCACACGCCGCTTGGCAAGCACACGTAAATCTTCTATGCAGGTGATGGCAGGCACGGTTTCTCTCAGCGCAGGGAACAAGCGATGAGTGTACGTGCTTAAGACAGTCGCCCGGTACTCCGGGAATACCTGGGGATCATTCAGTCAGGCTCCGCGTAACGGCTTCTGGCAAGCCGCCAGCACCGCACCGGCCGCGAGCAGCAACGCGGAATAGACCAGCCCACGTGCGAGACCCGCGCCATCCGAGACCCAGCCGATCACCATCGGCCCGACAATCTGGCCGAACGCGAACACGATCGTGAATGCGCTAATGCCCTTGCCCCAGTGGCTCGCCGGCAGATTGTGGCGCACGAACGCCGTGGTCGACGCAACGGCCGAGAGAAAGGTCGCGCCGAACAGGACGCCGGAGACAAACGCCACCCACGGTTGCGTGAACAACGCGGGCAACAGTGTCGCCACCGCGAGCAACGCGTTGAGTATGGCGAGCGCGTGGCCGCCGCGCATGCGGTCGAGCAGACTGGACCACAAACGCGCCGAAACGACCGTCGCCACGCCAAGCAACAGGTAGAAGCCCGTCACCACCACCGCGCTCATGCCCGCGTTGCGCAGCAGCGCGACGATGAACGTCATGTAGCCGATATAGCCGACGCCGAACAGTCCATAGCCCGCCAGTGCGAGGCTGAAACGCGGCCAACGTGGCGCGTCGGCGGTATCGGAAGCATGCGCGGTCGAGGACCCCGTCGCGTGCACGCTTTCGATTTTTCTCGCCGCGCCGATCGCGATCGCGGAGAACGCCGCGCACGCAACGGCCAGGGCGAACCATGCAAACTGCCAGCCATGCACGACGTTGAAAATCGTCAACGGCACCAACACCGACGAAGCGACGATGCCCCAACCGGTCCCGCCGTAATACAAGCCGAGCACAAGCCCCGCATCGTGCGGCCTCGCCGACGCCAGTCGCGCCGCCAGCACCCCGCCGCTGACGAAAACCGCCGCACTGCTCACGCCGGTGATCACGCGCAGCACGAGTAGCGAATGCGTGTCGTCCAGCAAACCGCTGATGGCCATCAGAAGCGCCGTGGCCACGCAGCCCGCGCCGAACAATGCACCGGCCGACCAGCGGCGTGCGAGCCGCGGATAAGCCAGCGCGCCCAGCAAATAACCCAGTGCGTTAGCGGTATTCATCGCGCCGGCTTGCGCAAAGCTCCAGCCGAGGTCGAGTTTCATCGACGGCAACAGCAACGCGTAAGCGAAGCGCGCGAGGCCCAGTGCGATCGCGCTGCCTAGCGACAGGCCGGCGGCCAGCATCAAGGTGGGGAGGCGCTGCGCAGCTTCGGTGGGCGTGGCGGTCGATGCGGCGTCGAGAGATTTTGTTGGCATTGGCTAGCGTGGGTAGACAAGGATGCGGCAGGCTTGCTGCGGCATTTCGCCATCATATCTGGGGGCGCCCCGTTCGGCTGACGGTTAGTTGCGGAGCAGACGCCCGACGCTCAGCTGCAAGGCCTTCTGGCTGCGCGCAGCCAGTGTCAAGCATCAGCTCAACGCTCCGTCCAATTCATTTTCTAAATGAGAATGATTTGCATTTACGTGGGAATTGGATCATCATGGAGCCCATGCCACCAGACGAATACCGAAATCATGATCACAGCCGACCTCAGCCGCCCCGAAACCGAAAGCGAACGCACAGCCGCCGCGACGCCTGACACCGCCGCCGGGTCGAAGGCGACGGCCGCGCTTGAAGTGCTGCTGTCGCGCCAGTCCCAATGGCCGCTCACCGAGCCGGGTCCGGCCGACGCCGAACTCGATCTGATCTTCGATGCGGCCTTGCGCGCGCCCGATCACGGCAATCTGCGGCCGTGGCGCTTCGTCACGATCCGCGGCGACGCGCGCGGCCAGCTCGGCGACGTGTTGGTCGACCTCGCCTGCGCCCGTTCGCCGGGCGAGCCGCGCTCCGTGCACGCGCATCGGCGGCAGAAGGCCTACGCGGCGCCACTGGTGATCGCGCTCGGCGCCGCGCTCTCGGCCCATCCGAAAGTGCCCGAGGTCGAGCAGTTGCTGGCGGTCGGCGCGGCCACGATGAACATGCTGAATGCGATCCACGCGCTCGGCTATGGCGGCTTCTGGTCCACGGGACCGGATAGCTATGAAGCGCAACTGCACGACGCGTTGGGCTTCGCGCCGAACGAGCGGCTGCTGGGCTTCCTCTTTGTCGGCACCCCGAAAAACCCCGGGCAAGAAACAGCACGTCCGTCACGTCGCGACCATGTGCGCGAATGGCTGCCGCCGCAGCCGGCTAAAAATTGAAGCAAGCACCTGGCGCAATCACTGCGTCACCGCCTATCCGTCGCGAGCGACAAGCGCTGGCCTGCGACGTGGCCTCCTCCGATCAGGCCGGCGCGACTCATTGGACCGTGTCCATTCAGGAGCATCGATGAACTTCCGCTCTCAATACAGCAGCCGTCCCGAACTGGTCGACGATCACGTCACGGATTCCACCGACGCGCCCGATCGCACGGTCCTCAGCGCCGTGCGCACCTGGCTGCGGCCGGCGTGTGAAACAGTGCGCGGCGGGGTGCACTGGCGCGACATCCTGATCGGCGTGGGCTTGCGGCAGGACGGCATCGAACATTTCGATCTGCTGATGCGTTCGCTGATGCACGTGTCCTATCGTCCGCTCGACATGCGATGCCGCTGCGCCAGTGATCTCGGCAAGGACGAAGCCGTGATCCTGCAAACCATCGCGCTGCTGCAAAAGACGCACAGCGGCGCTGCATTGCGCATGCTGGGCGAATGGCTGCCGGCGCCGGCCGTCAGTGGCGTGTTGAAGCTGATCCGCTGGTTCGCCATCGATCTGCTCGACGCCGGTGTCGAACTCGACGTGCAAGCGCGCCGCGTCACCTATATGCATTGAGGACCCGAGCGTATGCCGTCGGAACTCGCTTATCTCGCGCCGTCGCGTGTGCGTGACAGCATCGACTCGCAGGCGACGAATAACGCAGACGCCTTGCAAGCCGATCAACCTGCTCGACCGGTTCAACCTGCTCGAACCGCACACGCGCTTGTCAGCGCGGCCGCGCCGCAATTCGTCTCGCATCCGCTAACGCGCCGCTATCCCCACCGCTTCGCCGCGCCACGCGTGGGTGAGTTGCATCTGTGGCGGTTCCGCTGCGAATGGCTGCCGGTGCCGGTGCAGGAAGGCGAAACGTGGATTTCGAAGGGAGAGCGCGAACGCGCACGGCTTCACCCGAACTCGGCGCTGCGCAAACGCTTTATCAGCGCACGCGTGGTGACGCGCTGGATCGTCGCGAATCTGTTCGACTGCGAGCCGCATGCCGTCGATTTGCAGGACGACGGCAACGAGAAGTTGCGCGCGCGACATCCGCACGACGGCCGCGGCATCACGATTGATATCGCGTACGCCGGCATCTGGATCGTGATCGGCATTGCATCGACGACGCTCGGTCTTAGCGTCGTCGTACCCGCGCCGGGCGCCGCGCTTGACGACACGCCGGAAAACTCACGCCAACGTGCGCGTTACGGCAGCTTGTGCAATGCGTTGCGCTATACGCCTGTCGATATCGATCTGGATCTGCTGTCGAGCGATGCCGCATCCCGTGCGTTCGATCTTGCCGAACATGGCCGCTGGCATGTGCTCGATCTGCCGATGTCGGGAAAGATTCGCGCGGCCGTTGCACTCGCCCAGCCGGTCACGCAAGTGCATGCGTTTGGATGGCCGAAGGCGTTGGTGTTTGACGAACGAAACGTTTAGCGGGCGAACGCTTTCGTCGACCACGCCACGCATGCCGCATAGGCTTCGGGCGCCGCGATCCAGCGCGCGGCAATCTCGCGCATGTCATCCGGAATCTCATTGCGTAGCGTCACCTCGGCGCTGTCACGCGGCAGCACCGTCAGATGCTGCAAACCGCGCGTGATGCCCACACCCGTCGTTTTGACAAGCGCTTCTTTGGAGACCCATGCGTCGTAGAACGCGGCGCGCTGCTCTTCAATGTCGAGGTGGTCGATCCACGCCGCTTCGCTTGCGTTCGTCGTCGCTGAGCGCGGCGAAGGTGGCATCCTCCAACGACGCGTCGAAAGCAAAATCGACTCGCCACAACGAAACGTCGGACGGGCCGTCATGCGGTAAAGGAACAGGTTCGATTGAAGACATCGCGAAGGTTCGAACGCAAGCGGTAAGGTCGCAAGGAAATATTCGCGACTCTACCCGATATGGCGATCGAATCGGCTCTATCTCTTGCCCCGATCAGGTGATCGCGAAGAGGAGGCGTTCAACGGTGGTTGCGGACCTCTCTTCTTTCGCGCCCCGCCAATGGCGCCAGACCCGGCGGCTAGCAGGATGCGGCGGAAGGTGGGGCACTCCATGTGGCTCGGCGCGGGGCAGGCAGCAGCGTGCCGTAGGCCGTCGCGCATGACGCTCAGTTTGCGGATTGTCCTGTCCAGCTCGTCCGCCTTGAGCACGAGCATCTGCCGGTCAATGCGCGGCTGTCCGTCCGGCGCGAACATCAGCGCGATCTCGTCCAGCGAGAAGCCGGCGGCGCGCCCCAGCGCGATCAGTGCCAACCGGTCCAACACATCCGCATCGAACAGGCGGCGCAGTCCTCGCCTGCCGGTTGATGCAATCAGCCCTTTTTCCTCGTAGAACCGCAGCGTCGATGCCGGTATGCTGGATCGCTGCGCCACTTCGGCGATGTCTAGCTTGATCACCCCTTGACCTCAAGTCGGCTTGAACTTGCATAGTGTAGCTTCCGCTCCCGGGACACACACAGGACAACGACCATGGATACCATGCATCAGACCGACAACGAGCAGGCGGCGCTTTGGAACGGCAGCGCCGGACGCGCCTGGGTGACGGAGCAGGAGGTGCTCGACCAGATGTTCAAGCCCTTCGAAAACCTGCTCGTCGACAGCATGAGCGCCGGGTCCGGGCAGCGGGTGCTCGACGTCGGCTGCGGCACGGGCAGCACGACACTGGCCGCGGCGCGGCGGGTCGGCGCGAACGGCCATTGCATCGGCGCCGACATTTCAGCTCCGATGATCGCCGCCGCCCAGGCACGCGCCGAACGAGAAGGCTCGACGGCAAGCTTCATCTGCGCCGACGCGCAGACCTATACGTTCGCGCCAGCGAGCTTCGACAGGATCATGTCGCGGTTTGGCGTCATGTTCTTCGCCGATCCGGTCACAGCCTTCGCGAACCTGCGGCGCGCCGCCAGCGACGGCGCTGAACTACGCTGCATCGTCTGGCGGAATGCAGCGGACAATCCGTTCATGACCACCGCCGAGCACGCCGCCGCACCGCTGCTGCCGAATCTGCCCGCCCGCCGGCCGGGCGCGCCTGGACAGTTCGCCTTCGCGGACCTGAGCAAGGTGTCGTCCATCCTGGAACAGAGCGGGTGGGCCGAGATCGACATCCGGCCGATCGATGTGGACTGCTCGCTGCCCGAGAAGGAATTGGCCGGCTGCTTCACCCGGCTCGGCCCCGTCGGTCTGGTCCTTCAAAACGCGGATGAGCGGACACGCGTGCATGTGATCGAAACGGTCCGCGCCGCGTTTGATCCCTATGTGCATGGTACCGATGTTCGCTACACCGCGGCCTGCTGGATGGTCAGCGCACGGGCGGCGTCTGCGTAAGGCGTGCCTCATGAGGCTGCCGACATCCGAGGCAATGGACTATCCGTTGAGCGCTCTTCTGATAGGCGCGGGTGCGATGATGGTGGTGAACGGTTGGTCATCGGCCCGTACACGTCTTAGATGCGCTTCGTTTCCTTCGGCACGCCGAGTAGCAGCGCCACACCACTGAGGAACAGCAGTGCGGTCAGCAGATACAACGCGTTGTCCATACTGCCCGTGTGCGTCTTGATCAGACCGATCACCCACGGGCTGACAATCCCGCTCGTAATGCCAATGCTACTGATCAACGCAATGCCGGCCGCTGCCGCAGTGCCCGCTAGATAGCCCGACGGCACGGTCCAGAAAATCGGCAATGCGGCGAAGATCAGCACGGCCGCCAGCGAGAGAATTGCGAGCATCGCCGGGAAGCTACTCAGATGCAGCGTCAGCAGAGACAGTGCGATGCCGCCGCCGATCGTGCAAACCGCAAAGTGTCTGCGTCTCTCACCACGACGATCGGAGTTCCGCGCAATCAGAATCAGGCCCACGGCGCCGACCGCATTCGGAATCACGGTGTACAGGCTGATCGCCAGCACATCGTGAACGCCGAAGTCGCGAATCATCAGCGGCATCCAGAAGTTCAGCGTCAGCGACGCGCAGGTCAGCGAAAAATAGATGAACGCGAACAGATATACCCGCGGGTTACGCAGCGCTTGCATGACGGAACGCGATGAATGCGCGTCCGATGAAACGCGGCGGTCTTCATCGCGCTGCGCGATCAGCTTCGCCTTCTCAGCGGCATTGAGCCACGTTGCATGCTGCGGACCGTCGACCAGATAAAACGCGGCCAGCAGGCCGAGTACGATGGCCGGCGCACCTTCGATCACGAACATCCACTGCCACCCGAACAGACCCATCACGCCGCCCATATCGCGCATGATCCAGCCGGACACCAAGCCACCGAGTACACCCGCCACCGCGACGCCCGCGAAGAAAATCGACAGCACCGCTGCGCGCCGCCGCGCCGGGTACCAGTAGGTCAGATACAGCACGATGCCGGGGAAGAACCCCGCTTCGAACACGCCGAGCATGAAACGCAGCACGTAGAAGTGCGTGGGCTTCGACACTAGCATCATGCCGACCGATGCAATGCCCCACAGCAGCATGATCCGCGTGAACGTGCGGCGCGCGCCGAAGCGCGCAAGCAACATGTTGCTTGGCACTTCGCACAACACGTAGCCGATATAGAAGACCGCTGCGCCCAAACCGTACATTGCGTCGCTGAAGCCGAGGTCGTGCTTCATCTGCAATTGCGCGAAGCCGATATTGATGCGGTCGAGAAACGACACCACGTAACACAGGAACAGAAACGGAATGATCCGCATCGAGACCTTGCGATACAACAGATCGTCGTGCGCAGCAGCGGATGCGCCCGGCTCGAGCGCGGGGGCGAGGGATTGGCTCATCGGTTTTCTCCAAACGTGAGGGTCCAGCGGACCCGCTGGGTCCGGCGTCTTGATGCGCCGCGTTTCGGTTTTCTACTGGAACGGCATGCGGTGGTATAAATGCGTCGCGCGTTCAGGCAGCCAGCGAATGCGTCTGCGCGCCTTGCCCCGAAACATCGGTCACGCCTTCACGTGCGTGCCGCATCGCTTCGAGCAACGTTGCGTGATCGCCGATATGGTTGGCGAGCAACAGGATCAGTTGCGCGTTGGCTGACTGACTCTGCGCATCGTCCAGATCGCGATGCATGTCGATCAGCGCCTCGTAGAAATCGTCGGGGCGGGCGAGATTGGGTTGCGTGTTCAATGTCATGACTGTCTCCTGCTATTTTCTTTTGCCGATGTGCTGCGTTTGCCCTGCCTTCAGGCCGTGCCCTCAACGCACAACGCCCGCTTCAACGCACCTTCCACGAAGCCCGTGTCGAGTTGCCGACGACGCGCACACACATGCTGGTCCGGCCGGATCAAATAGAACGTGCCTGGTTTGCCGTCGTAACGAGCGGCTGCAAGACCGTCGACGTCGTGCACCACCCTCGCACCCAAAGCCGCGACGATCTGCGCATCGCCACTCGTCACCACGACGAGCTTCAGCGGAATCGGCCCGCTACGCAAAGCATCCAACGCGGCTTGCGTCGCCTGATCGATACCTTGCGAGCCACAGAACAACACGCCCGTGAATTGCTGACCGAGTTGCTGTAACAACCATGCCGGTTGCCCAGCGGCGTGAACCGGCGCATCGACACACGATGCCCCCGGCACCATCAGACCTTCAAAACTGTCACTGTCCGCCGTATTCAGCGGAGAATCACGCAACACCGCCGGCACCGACAGGCGGCCGCTATTCGTCAACTGCCGCGCAAACGGGTGATGCCGTGAGAGCTTCAGCACAGCATCGCGGAACACGCGGCTAATCGGGCTCTTCGGCGTGATGAAATCGGTCGAGCGCGTGGAGTTGCGTATGTTTTCGTCAGCGGCGAATTCACGCTCGCTTGCATAGGTATCGAGCAAGGCGTCGGAGGCTTTGCCTTCGAGCACCATCGCCAGTTTCCATGCGAGGTTTTCCGCGTCCTGCACGCCGCTATTCGCGCCGCGCGCGCCGAACGGCGACACGCCATGCGCGGAATCGCCCGCGAACAACACGTTGCCGTGCCGGAAGCGGTCCATACGCAAACACGAAAACGTATAGACGCTGACCCATTCCAGCTCAAACTTCGCATCCGGCCCGAGCAACGCACGCACGCGCGGGATCACACGTTCCGGTGTTTTTTCCAGCACCGGATCGGCGTCCCAGCCCAACTGGAAATCGATCCGCCACACGTTATCCGGCTGACGATGCAACAGCACGGATTGATTCGGATGGAACGGCGGATCGAACCAGAACCAACGCTCGGTCGGAAACTCCGCTTCCATCTTGACGTCCGCGATCAGGAAGCGATCTTTAAACGTGACGCCGTGGCTGTCGAGTCCCATCAGATTGCGCATCGGACTGCGCGAGCCGTCGGCGGCCACCACATAGCGGCCGCACAACGGGTACTGGCCGTTCGGTGTATCGATCGTCAGCGTCACACTGGCTTGAGCAGTACCAGCCGCGCCGTTCTGCTGCACGCCGACCACTTTGCTCTTCCAGCGGATCTCGAGATTCGGCATCTCCTGCGCGCGTTCGAGCAGAAAGCCTTCAACGTAGTACTGCTGCAGGTTGATGAACGCGGGCCGGTTGTGGCCCGCTTCCGGCTGCAGATTGAACGTGTACACCAGTTCATCTTTCAGGAACACCTTGCCGACATTCCAGCTGATGCCCTTGTCTACCATGCGCTGCCCGCAGCCGAGCCGGTCGAAGATATCGAGCGAGCGCTTCGAGAAGCAGATCGCCCGCGAACCGGTGGACAACGAACAATCGTCGTCGACCAGTACAACCGGCACGCCCTGTTGCGCGATATCGATCGCGGTAGCGAGGCCCACAGGCCCTGCGCCGACCACGACCACGGGATAGGCCACCTGTTCCGCATCGCCCTGCCCGGCCTGCTCGCGGCACGGCTTATAGTCGAACGACAGCGTCTGGTAGTTGATGCTCATCTTGTGTCTCCGTCCATCTCTTCTCTGCTTTGCTTGATGCTTTCCAGCACTTACATGCAGTTATCAGGCTTGCAACGCGTCCCACATGTCCTTGTCGCGTTGCGCGGTCCAGATGCGCGGATGCGTGATGCCGCTCGCTTCGTCGAAAGCACGCGAGACGTCGAACGGCAGGCAGTGTTCGTAGATGAACACGTGGCCGAACTTCGGGTCCATTGCCTTGCGCGTGTGCGCCATCGCAGCTTTCAGATCGAGCTTCTGTTCGACGGCTTCACGGCCTTGCTGCAACAGCGTGGTGACGAAGTCCTTTGTGTAATCAAGGCCCTTGTTGACGTCTTCCGGCGTGGTCAATGCAGGACCGCGGCCCGGCACCAGCTTCTCGGCTTTCAACGCGCGCAGCGCTTCGAGCGTGGCCGGCCATTGTTCGAGTTGAGCATCGCCGCAATAGCAGGCTGCGTCGTATTCGACCAGGTCGCCGGAGAACAGCACCTTCTGCGACGGCAGCCACACCACCGTATCGCCCTTCGTGTGACCCGCGCCCAGATGCGCGATGCGCACTTCGAGCTTGCCGAGGAACAGCGTCATTTCCTTTTCGAACACGAGCGTCGGCCACGTCAGGCCCGGCACCGTTTCGACACCTGCGAACAAGCGCGGGAAGCGTTCGATTTCCGACTTCATGTCCGCTTCGCCGCGCTCGACGATCATCTCGTACGTGCCGCGGCTCGCGATCACCTGTTGCGCGCCTTCTTCGAAATACGCCGATGCGCCGAGCACGCGCACTGCGTGGTAGTGCGACAGCACGACGTATTTGATTGGTTTGTCGGTAACGCTGCGAATCTTCGCGATGAGGTCTTGCGCCATGGCCGGCGTGGCGGTGGTGTCGACGATCAGCACGCCGTCGTCACCGATGATCACGCCCGAGTTCGGATCGCCTTCAGCGGTGTACGCGTAGGCGTTCTCGGACAGCTTGGTCCACGTGACTTTCTTGACTTCCAGGTCGGCCTGGGATGCGAATGCCTTTGCCATGCTTGTCTCCCTCAAAAGTTGGACGTGAGGCGAGACGGCCGGCTGCGCGTTCAGATTTCAGAGGCGCGGGCTGACGGTATTGGAGGATTGTCTCGCCCCGTTTTGACTCTGTGACTGCACCGGTATGTCGGGGTGAATGCATCTTATGGCCGCACCAGTTTATTTGTCAATAGCGAAATGTATCGCTATACACAAATCTCAAAGCGCCTAAGATGAGGACAGGAAGGCGCGGCTTTCGCGCAGGGCTTCGGCTAACATGGACCCTTTTTACGGACGAGCGCGGGTGTGAGCAAAGCAGCGAAATCGGCCACCGGCAAAGGCGCGGGCGGCAGCGAGACGGCAGATGCCGGCAAGACGCAGCGCGGGATTCAGAGCGTTGAAGTGGGCGGCCGCGTGTTGCTGGCGCTCGCGCAGGCGCGCAGCCCGCTGGCTTTGTCCGATCTCGCCACAGCCGCGCAGATCGCGCCGGGGCAAGCGCATGCTTATCTGGTGAGTTTGAGCCGCTTAGGTCTGATCAAACGTGACGAGCTGTCGGGCCGTTATGAACCCGGTCCGCTGTCATTGCGGCTGGGTTTGATGCATCTGGAGAACCAGCCGGCGTTTCGCGCCGCCGTGCCGCGCGTTGCGGCTCTGGCCGAGGCGATCGGGTTCAGCGTCGCGATCTGTATTGCCGGGCCGCAAGGGCCGACCATCGTCCGCTATGAGCATGCGGGCTTTCCGTTGCATGTGAATCTGCATGTGGGCACGGTGATGTCGCTGCCGGCGACGTCGACAGGTCGCGTGTTTTGCGCTTATCTGCGACGCGAGGCGCTGGCGGGGATGTGGGCGAATCAGTCGGGCTCGATGGGTAGTGCGATGACGCCGCCTGATGAACGTGCCGCGTTCGAAGCAGCTTTGGATGCTATCCGCGCACGCAGGTTGGAATGCAGCGTCGATGCGCCGAGTCCAGGCATCAGCAGTTTGAGCGCGCCGGTGCTCGATGCGGACGGCCGCTTGTGCCTCGCGCTGACCGTGATCGGCTCGACGGGCGCGATCGACGTCGCCGCCGATGGTCCGACGGCTCGCGCCCTGCTTGCCGCGGCTCATGACATTAGCGCCGAACTTGCGGCCGCGCCTTCCTTGTTAGCTTCTTCTGCATCGTGACCGACTCTCTCGACCCCTCTTACGCTGCCTCCGGCGCTTCCGCTACTTCTGCCGATGCAAAACCGCAGCGCGGTATCCAGTCGCTCGATAGCACGGGCGACTTGCTTGGCGCGCTGGTTGCGGCTGCGCGGCCGTTGAGCTTGCGCGATCTTGCAGCCGCCGCGGGCATGCCGCCGGCCAAAGCGTTTCCGCATCTGGTGAGTCTGCTTAAGATCGGTTTGCTGAACCGCGATGCTGCTGGCTGCTTCGAAGCCGGACCTTTAGCGCTCGAGCTTGGGTTGATCGGCTTGCAGCGTTTGTCGCCGACGCGGGAAGCTGAGCCGGAAGTGGTCGAACTGGCGGTATCGACGGGAATGAGCGTCGCGATGGCGGTGCTTGGGCCGCTCGGGCCGACCGTCGTGCGACTGGAGGAGTCGGCGCGGCCGCTGCACGTGAGCTTGCGGGTCGGCACGGTGATGTCGCTGGTGAATACGGCGATCGGGCGGGTGTTTGCTGCGTATGTCGCGGACGATGTGCGTACTG
Source organism: Burkholderia sp. OK233 (assembly GCF_900230185.1). GTDB lineage: Bacteria > Pseudomonadota > Gammaproteobacteria > Burkholderiales > Burkholderiaceae > Paraburkholderia. Next base: position 2,494,843 of record NZ_OCSR01000002.1, on the reverse strand, counting down.
GGCTGCTGGCGCAGGATCATTTGCGGTTGGCGGGGGCTGAGGCGGGGGAGACAAAAGCCTACGCACAGCGGCTCGCGCAAATCCGCGTGGATGGCATCGATACCGCGTTGAGCCGGCCGGTGCCGGGCATCAACACCTTGGCTGCGCCGGTGCTGGACCATACCGGCGCAATCTGTCTGGTGCTCGCAGTGATGGGACCGAGCGGCAGCTTCGATAGCGAGCTCACGGGCGGCCCCGCGCAGACTTTGCGCGCGGCAACCCTGAGATTGTCGCGGCGGTTTGGGTGGGTGGCGGCGGCGGACGAGACCTGAAAAAGCGGCCTCAACAAGGGATAAGTAATCGTTTTCCTAGAAAACCGGCACTTTGTAATCGTTTTACACGCCCAGTAATCGAAATACCGCGAAGACGCCGTATAATCGTTTTTCCAGAAAACATGCGTTTTGTAATCGTTTTGCGAGCCGAGTAATCGAAACTACGCAAAACTCAGCGAAACAATGTGTCCTCGCGCGCGTCCCCGCAACCCCGGATCGAAAATCATGCCGCAGATCGGTTATCAATGGCTATCCAACACGTACGGCGTCGTACCGGTCCACCCGTTCGCCGTTCAAAGTGAAATCGGCCGGATTCGCTCAACGTCCACCGACGGTGACATCCGCCGCGAGGTTTACCCCGAACGTTATCGTCCGGCCGCCAGCCTGACCGACAACCTGACTTTCGCCTTCCGGCACGAGGGCATTCACCTGGAATTCCTCGCGCGACTCTATGCGCTGCAACCGGTGCGCCACGAGTTGGAGGCATGGATCGCCCGCGAACCCACTGGCGCGTATGCCCGCCGCGCCTGCTTCTTTTATGAGTGGTTGATGCCGGAGCCGTTAAACGCGCCGAGCATCTCCCGGGGAAACTATGTCGATGCACTGAATCCCGCGGACTTCATCGTAGGTACCCCGGTCAACAACGCGCGTTGGCGTGTGCGCGACAACCTGCCGGGCAATCGGGATTTTTGCCCGGTGATTCGACGTGTCGAAGCGGTTCAGCGCGCCGAAGCTTATGACCTTGCCGCACCGCTTGCCGAACTGGAAGCGGACTATGGCATCGATCTAATCTTGCGCAGCGCCGTCTGGCTGACGGTCAAAGAGAGCCGCGCGAGCTTTCTGATCGAACATGAGCAGGACAAAGAGGATCGAATCCGCCGCTTTGCCGCGGTCATGGAAAGCGAATGCGGACAGCATGCGAATCCGTTCGATGCCGAAACGCTCGACGTCTTGCAGCGCGGCATCCTCGGGCAGTCAGCCCTGCGTTACGGCATCCGCCGCTCCCCTGTGTATGTGGGACACATCGCACGTTATCAACCGGTGGTCGACTACATCGCGCCGCATTGGGAACACATCGAAACGATGCTCGCAGGGCTTAGCCACTTTCTGGAACGGACCGAAGGGGGAGCGTCGATCGTGCGTGCTGCCGCGGCATCGTTCGGTTTCGTCTATGTGCACCCTATGGCTGACGGTAACGGCCGCATTTCGCGCTTCCTGATCAACGACATTCTGCGTCGCGACGGCGCGGTACCTGCGCCAATTATCTTGCCGGTATCCGCCACGATCACCCACAGCACGCGCGATCGTGCCGCTTACGACAAAGTGCTCGAACGCTTTTCGCGCCCGTTGATGAATCACTATGCCGATCAGTACACGTTCGGCAAGACCGAGATCGCGGACGACGGTGTCGAATACAACCTGCACTTCCGCGCCTATGACGACGCACTGCCCGCGTGGCGTTATCCGGATCTGACCGCACACGTCATCTATCTTGCTGACGTGATCGACATGACACTAACGCATGAAATGCGCACCGAAGCGCGCTTTCTGCACGCCAACGACTCAGCACGGCGCGCCATCAAGGAATTTCTCGAGGCGCCAGACAACGACCTGGACGGCATCATTCGCAGCGTCCGGCAGAACGGCAACAGCGTGTCGAACACCCTGCGCAAGCGCTATCCGCTGTTTGACGAGCGGCCTGAGTTGAGTGCGCAAATCGTGCAGGCGATTACCGAAGCATTTTCAGACGAGAACAACCGTTAGTCATCACCGGCGCACGGCTGACGCGAAACAAACGCGAAAGCGATACCGCACCGTAAATATCTTGTTGACTCGGCCCCAAGGGCCAACTCCAGGATGTGAGTGATCAGCGAACGAAGAGGTGACTCATGCGTTGTTCCACTCCATTTTTAAGCGCTTCCGAAGCGGCGAGACAGCTCGGCGTCTCGGCCAAGGCCCTGCGACTCTACGAACAGCGAGGCCTGGTGACGCCGGCACGCACGGTCCCCGGGTATCGCACCTATGGTCCCGACGAGATGAGTCGCGCTGCGGAGATCGTGGCCCTGCGTGCGCTTGGCCTCAGCCTCGCCCAAGTGGCACAGGTGTTGAAAGGCGACCCTCAGAGTCTGGAACCCGCGTTGGCTGCCCACGAGGCGACGCTTGAAGCGGAAATTCGCCGGCTCGTGGACACAATCGCCAAGGTCAGGGGGCTTCGGTCCGATCTTGCCCGAGGTCAGGCGCCTGCCGATGGAGAGCTGATACGCCTGCTCAACCCTTCCGCCGAATTCAGCACCTCCTTCGATCTGCCGTCGCCGTGGGGTGGCGAACGGTTCGAGCTTCGCGACATCCGGCCGTTGAACTACATCATCGGTCCTTTGGGAAGCGGCAAGACACGGCTGGCTATGCGCCTGGCTGAGGAACTACCTAACGCCGCATTTCTGGATCTTGAGCGGATAAAAGATGGCAATGCCGCAACCCGCCTGGAAGCGGATACCGCGCTCAAATCGCGAGTTGATCACACTCTGGCGTGGCTCATCGATGAAAGCGCCGCAGAATCGGAAGCGTTAACCGCACTGCTTGTCGGTTTGGAGGCTGAAGGGCCATACGTGTTGGTCATCGACATGGTGGAGCAAGGGCTAGATCAGGCCACGCAGGAAGCACTGATCATCCATCTGCGCCAACGCGCCAAAGTGAGTGAACGTCCGCTGTTTCTACTGACCCGCTCATCAACGATCCTGGATCTGACTGCAATCGGCCCAAATGAATCGATCATCCTGCCCGCCCACACTCGTCGCCCCCTATCCAGGCACGCCGGGATACGAAGCCGTTGCCACCTGTTTGGCCTCGCCGGAGGTTCGTGCGCGGACGGCGGGCATGATCGCCTGGCGTCCTCAAGCAGCGTGACTGTTCACGTATTCGTCGCAGGATTCTTGGAGCGGACCGTCCTTCCCGGTCAATCCCCCGCCGCTTCCGGCTCATGCGACGACAACCGCGCCTTCGCGTTCCGCATCTTTTCAAGCGTCTTGGGCCTCGCCTTCAACGCGACGCCGATCGCGAGCGCATCCATGATGCACAGATGCACGAGCCGAGACACGCCTGGCGTATTCGGATCGATTGGACTTGGCACGCGCAGCAGCAGCGGAATATCGACGAGCCACGCGAGCCGCGAGCCCACATTCGTCAGCGCAATCGTCGTCGCACCACGCTCCTTGGCGATCTGAATGCTTTCATTCACTTCGACGCTGCGGCCCGAATGCGAAATCGCAAACGCCACGTCACCCGGTTCCATGAGGCCCGCGTAAAGACGTTGCAGATGACCATCGGTAAACGCAGTAGCCGCAATATCCAGCCGCAAAAACCTCAAAGCCGCATCTTGCGCAACGAGCCCCGAACCCGAGCCCACACCAAAGAAGAAAACCCGCCCAGCGCTCGACAACGCCGCAATCGCACTCTCAACCACCGCCGGATCCAACGCAGCACAGGCATGCGTGATCCCATCGACAGCAGCCTCACCCACCTTGTCCATCAGCGTCTGCACGTCATCATCACGCGCAACCGCCGTCGACGCATACGGCACCCCGCCCGCCACGCTCTGCGCCAATTGCATCTTGAAGTCGCGCAGACCATGCGCGCCGATCGCGCGGCAAAAGCGCGTGACGGAAGGCTCGGACACGTCCGCACGCTGGGCGAGCTCGGTGATGCTCGCGCGCATCGCAAAGTCGACGTCGCTCAGCACCATCTCGGCAACCTTGCGCTCGGCGGGCCGCAGATTGGCCAGCGCGCCGCGGATGTGGGGAATCAAGTTCGGTGCGGACACCCGGTGTTCCTTAAGGGTTAAATGAATCCGCGTCGCATCGCAGCTTCAATCAGCTTGAATCAGCCTCAAGCGGCAACACGCGGTTCAGACCAGCCTGCGTCCACTCTCCGTATCGAACAGATGAATATGCTCGGCCGGCAGACGCAGCGTGACGCGCTGACCGGGCTCGACTTTCGAGCGCTGGCGAGTCGTCACGCACCACGTGTTGCCGCCTATTTTCCCGTACAAATGGGTCTCGGCGCCAGTCGGCTCGACCACTTCGACTTCCATGGTGGTGTCCGGCTTGTCAGCCATCGTTTCAATGTGTTCGGGACGTACGCCGAGTGTGATTTTTGCGCCGACCACCGCCGAGGCCGGCGTGCCTTCCAGCACAATCTCGCCACCGTCCGTGAGTTTTAACGCGAAACCCTGCCCTTCCGTCCGATTGACCAACACGCCTTCCGCAAAATTCATCGACGGCGAGCCGAGGAAGCTCGCGACGAACAGATTCGCCGGACGGTCGTACAGGTCGAGCGGACGGCCGACCTGCTCGATCCGCCCCGCGTTCATCACGACGATGCGATCAGCCATTGTCATCGCTTCGATCTGATCGTGCGTGACGTAGATCACCGTATTCTTCAGACGCTGATGCAGCGCCTTGATTTCTGTGCGCATCTGCACGCGCAGTTTGGCGTCGAGATTGGACAGCGGTTCGTCGAAGAGGAACAGCGACGGTTCGCGCACCACCGCGCGGCCCATCGCCACCCGCTGACGTTGACCACCCGACAGCGCACGCGGCAAACGATCCAGATAGCCACCGAGGTTCAGCATCTTCGCCGCAGCTTCAATCCGCGGCTTGAAACTCGCCGACGATTCCTTGCGAATCCGCGGCCCGAACGCAATGTTTTCGTAGACCGACAGATGCGGATAAAGCGCGTAGCTCTGGAACACCATCGAGATATTGCGCTGCTGCGGTGCGAGCGTATTCGCGCGCGTGCCGCCAATCATCAGATCGCCGCCGCTGATTTCTTCGAGCCCGGCCACCATGCGCATCAGCGTGCTCTTGCCGCAACCCGACGGGCCGACCAGCACGACGAACTCGCCGTCGTCGATGTGGAGATCGATGCCGTGCACCACTTGCGTGTCGCCATAGCGTTTGAAGATGCCGCTCAGTTGCACTGCTGCCATGCTGTCCTCATCGTCGTGCTGTCATGCGAACGTGTTGCCTTGCTTCATCGAGCAAAGAGCACGCCGCGCTATCGGGTCAAAGCAGTTCAAAGCGAATCCAATCCATTCAAAGCGATTCGAGCGTCAGTTCTTCCGCCATCAAACGGTTGCCGGCCATCAGTCCACCGTCGACCGGCAACGCGACGCCGGTAATCACGCGCGCCATCGGCGATGAGAGGAACAGCACCGCATCAGCGATGTCGTCCGGTGTCGCAAAGTCGCGCAACGGGTACCACTTTTTCAGATCCTCGAAGACCTGCGGATTCTTGTCGACGCGCGCCTGCCACGCCTGCGTCTTCACCGTGCCCGGACAGACGATGTTCGCGCGGATGCCGTAGCGGCCGAGTTCGATCGCCAGCGCTTTCGTGTAGCTGATGAGACCCGCCTTCGCCGCGCTATACGCCGGATGCCCGAGCGCGGCCATGCCGTTCACCGAGCCAATCAGCACCAGCACGCCCTTCTGCCGTTCGATCATCGACGCGCGCACCGCTTCCACCGAGTGATACGTGCCGTTCAGATTCAGATGGATGTCGCGCTGCCAACTGGCAGCATCCGTCGTGGCGAGCGTCAAACCTTTGGCAGCACCCGCGTTGGCAACCAGCACGTCCACCGGACCGCGCGTTTTCGCCGCTTCGGCAACCGCTTGCTGCACTGCGGCAGCGTCACCCAGGTCGACCGCGATCGGCGTGACGTGCGCGTCGCCGAGTTGCGTAACCAATCCATGAAGCGCGACCGCGTTGACATCGAGCGCCAGCACGGTGTCGCCCTGCTCCACGAAACGCTTGCACAACACGCTGCCGATCCCGCCGCAAGCGCCCGTCACCAACACCACACGATTCATGTCTGCCCTCGCTCCTCAACCTCGTTGCAGCGCCGGTTTGGCGTGTAAGTTTCCTACAAAACCGACATCGAACAGTTGACTAGTCATCCCGAAGATTGGGTATCCGTGACTTCGCGTTATGCAGAATACCCCTGCTTTACAGCATGTTATGCACAAAACTGGCCGAGAAAAAATATGGCAGACCCTACGTGACAAGCTATTTTGCGTCATGTAGGATTTTTTCAAACAATTTAACCCAAAGCGGCCGGCGACGGCAGCAGACCACCCCCCACCATCGTTGGATGGGACCGGAGTAAGTGCTAAAACGCTAACTCCGATCGACACAGGAGAGAGAAATGTCGTTGCATGCCCGTGCTTCCCTCGCGCTAGGCAAAGTTGCCGTGGCGCTCGCGTTTGCAGGTATCGCCGTGGCGGCTCACGCCGACACGGTTCGCGTGACGGTCGCGCATTACAGCGATGCGACCGCGCCGTACTTCGAAAAGATGGCCCGTAACTTCGAGAAGGCCAATCCCGGCACCACGATCAAGATCGAAGACGTGAACTGGGACACGCTGCAACAGAAACTGCAAACGGACATCTCCGGCGGCGCCAACGCCGACCTGGCGATCGTCGGTACGCGCTGGCTGCTCGACTTCGTGAAGGACGACGTCGCCGAGCCGCTCGACGGCTACATGGACGCCAGCTTCAAGGGCCGCTTCATCGGCCCGTTCCTCGCACCGGGCGAAATCAACGGCAAGGTGTACGGCCTGCCGATCGCCGCTTCCGCACGCGCGCTCTACTACAACAAGGATCTGCTCGCGAAGGTCGGCTATCCCGACGGCCCGAAAACGTGGAATGACGTGATCGAAGCGTCGAAGAAACTGAAGGCGCAGGGCATTGCCGGCTTCGGCCTGCAAGGCAAGGAAATCGAAACCGACGTCTACTATTACTACGCCCTGTGGACCAACGGCGGCGATGTAGTCGGCAAGGACGGCAAGGCGGCCTTCAATTCGCCGGCCGGTATCAAGGCGGCCACGCTGTACAAGACGATGATCGACGACGGCCTGACGCAGCCTGGCGTGACCGGCTACAGCCGCGAAGACGTGCAGAACCTGTTCAAGCAGGGCCGCGTTGCGATGATGATCTCCGCACCGTTCCTCGCCAAGCAGATCAAGAAGGAAGCGCCGAACCTGAAGTACGGCATCGATCCGATCCCGATGGGCACGACGCACGCCACCTATGCCGTGACCGACTCGATCGTGATGTTCAAGAACTCGAAGGTGAAGAAGTCGGCCTGGAAGTTCCTGGACTATCTGTTCACGAAGGAACCGCGCGTCGAGTTCACGACGACCGAAGGCTTCCTGCCGACCACCAAGGCTGAAGCGACCGATCCGGCGTTCAACGATCCGGACACCAAAGCTTTCGTCGCGCTGCTGCCGACGGCTCACTTCGCGCCGACCGTGACCGGTTGGGAAGACACCGCGAAGGCTGTGACCGACTCAATGCAATCGATCTACCTGGGTAAGGCGAAGCCGGCGGACGCGTTGACTGCTGCGGCGGCGCAAGCGAACAAATCACTCGGTAAGTGATCGCGTAGTCTCGTAGTGATTTGCTGAACACGAAACGCGCGCCGCCGTTGCGAAGGCGGCGCGCGTTTCGGCTGTTATGTCCGTAATGCACTATCCGGCCCATCCCGTCGTGTCCGCTTTTTTGATGTGGACGCGTCTTACGATCGAGCACGCATGAGCCGTTCCGCTTCTTCGCGCCTCCAGGCGCCCTGGTTGCTGATTGCGCCGAGTCTGGTGTTGGCGCTTTTCATCATCAGCTATCCGATTTTCAACATCGTGTGGCAATCGCTGCACGAGGTCTCGCGCTTCGGCGCGATCCGCGATTTCACCGGTCTGCAGAACTTCTATACGATTTTCACGGACCCCTCGTTTCTCGCTGCTGCTAAGCGGACGATTGTTTGGACCGTGTGCGTGGTGGGCGGCACGGTGCTGATTTCGGTGCCGGTTGCGCTGGTGCTGAATCAGGATTTCTATGGACGCGGCGTGGCGCGCACGATTGTGATGCTGCCGTGGTCCGTCTCGCTGACGATGACCGCCGTGGTGTGGCGCTGGGCCTTCAACGATGACTACGGCATGGTCAACGTCACGTTGCAGCGGCTCGGTTTGATCAACGGTCCGATTCATTGGCTCGCGACGCCGGAGCTCGCGTTTCCGGTGGAGATCGCAGTTGGCATTCTGGTGTCGATTCCATTTACGGTGACGATTCTGCTGGGCGGGTTGTCGTCGGTGCCGGGTGACATTTATGAAGCGGCGCGGATGGATGGCGCCAGTGCATGGCAGCAGTTTCGCAAGCTGACGATGCCGCTCTTGCGGCCGTTCATCAACATGACGATTCTGTTGAACGTGATCTATGTGTTCAATTCTTTCCCGATCATCTGGGTGATGACGCAAGGCGGGCCGGATAACGGCACGCATATTCTCGTTACGTATCTCTATGAGCTTGGTTTCCGGCTGGGACGTCCCGGCGAAGCCGCGGCGGTGTCGCTGATCATGCTCGTCATGCTGTTCGTTTTCTCGATCGCCTATCTGCGCCTGCAGCCCGCGAAAGAAGGAGAGACGTCATGAGTCTAAGCGTCAAGATGAAGCGCTCGCTGTGGTGCTGGTTGGCACTTTCGCCGCTGATTGTGGCCGTGCTGTTTCCGTTTGCTGTGATGTTGTTTACTGCTTTGAAGCCGGCTACAGAGATTTTTGTTTATCCGGCAAGGTGGTTGCCGGTGCATTGGCAGTGGAGCAATTTTTCGGATATGTGGGTTGCTGCTAACTTCGGCGTGGCGCTGAGGAATAGTTGCGTGATTAGCTTTTTATCGACTGCGTTGGCGTTGGCTGTGAGCTTGCCGGCGGCTTATGCGTTGGCCAGGTTTCCGTTTCGTGGGAAAGGGTTGTATTCGCAGTTTCTGCTGGTGACGCAGATGTTGTCGCCGATCTTGCTGGTTGTTGGGTTGTTCAGGCTCGCAGCGATGATTCCTTATGGGGATGGGAATCTGGTTGACTCGAAGATTGGGGTCATCGTTTCTTATGCTGCGTTCAATATCGCGTTTGCGGTTTGGATGTTGTCTTCTTACTTTCAGACGGTGCCGAGGGATCTTGAGGAGTCGGCCTGGTTGGAGGGGTGTGGGAGGACTCGGGCTGTTTTTAAGGTTTTCTTGCCGCTGGCTGTGCCGGCGATTGTTGTTACCGCGATCTTTACGTTTATCAATGCCTGGAATGAGTTTGCGGTTGTTTATACGTTGATTCGGTCGCCGGAGAATAAGACTTTGACCGTGCAGGTTACGGATATGGTGGCTGGGAAGTATGTCGTTGAGTGGCATCTGGTGATGGCCGCTACCCTTTGTGCAACGTTGCCGGTTTCGATTGTGTTTGCTTGGTTGCAGCGGTTTTTGGTGAAGGGGTTGGCGTTAGGGGCGGTGAAGTGAGGATTGGACGCGGGGCCCTGGTCCAACGCGACCGCCTCATCTGTATTAGCTGAAACTTGATCTGACAGGTCGTCGGCCAATGCTGTCGTTCGTCCATTTATCTTGTATGCCCGCTCACCGTTCTCGTACCAGTCATCCGTCGACGGCGGCAGAGGATGGCTGCTACCTGTTTCGACGAATGAGTATTGGCGGTCCACTTCAGTCGTCTGGTCCGCGCCAGAGCGGCTGTTCATGCGCAGAGACACGCGGCTCGCCCCCGATATCAGACCTTCCGGATAGCGTCACAGGCGGCTGTGAGCCATTGAATGACCTGGCGTTTCCTGATCATCGTATCAACCGGGCAACCGCATCGATCCGTACCGCTAACTGAACTGGCTGTTTGAACTGGCTGTTCCAGCGTCTCGCGTTTGTGAACACCGTAGATGACTACGACGCGCTGCTCCGGCAGAAGTTGACTGCCGATCTCCAATGACCCTCGCCGTTGCCACACATCAAGCGTTGAGTAATTCTGCACGGACGGATCTCTGCGGGGAGCGGGGAGCAATCCCCGTCCCTACCGCGACCGACCGGGCGTCGCCGTAGTTCATTTCATGCCGGGTGGCGGGAAGAACGCGAACAACGCCACGTGCACTATCGTTCGCCAAGTTCATGAATGAGATCAACGAAAGCGCGGAGTCCCGCTGGTAGCTGCCGCCCAGGGGGATAGTAGAGCGCCAGACCGCGGTAGCTGGGCGTCCAGTCCTGCAGCACGCGCACAAGCCGTCCAGCCGCCAGGTCGTCACGCACATACCAATCAGCCAGATAGGCCAGGCCCGTACCGGCCAAGGCGGCCTCGCGCATGAGGCCCGGGTCGTCGAGCGTGAGTGGCCCGCTTACCTCGACATTCATTGGTTCGCCATAACGGGAGAACTCCCAGCGCGACGGCGCACCACTGGGAAACCTGGCCCGTACACAGGGGTGCCCGGCAAGGTCGGCCGGTGAAGCCGGGATCAGAAACCGTGAGAAGTGCTCAGGCGAACCCACCACCGCCATCTGGAGATCACCGTGGATCGGTATGCGGACCATGTCTTGCGGCACCCTCTCGCTCAGGCGAATCCCGGCATCGAAGCCCTCGGCCACGATGTCGACCATTTGCCCCTCCGTCACGATCTCCACCTTCATATCGGGGTAGCGGCTCAGGTACACCAGTACGATGGGTGCAAACACCATGCGGACTGCGCCAAGCGAGGCATTGATCCGGAGCGTGCCAATAGGCGAAAGGCGATGGAGGGTGGTTTCCTCCATGGCGCCACGAATCTCCGACAAGGCCGGCCCGATCCGGGCCACGAAGTGTTCGCCAGCTTCGGTCAGCGAGACACTACGCGTGGTCCGATGAAACAGGCGAACGCCGAGTCGCGTTTCCAGTCCCGCAACAGCGTTGCTCAAGGCTGTGGTCGAGATGCCGAGTTCATTCGCTGCGCGGCGAAAACTTTGGCATCTGGCGACAGCAAGCGCGGCCTCCAGGCCGACCAGGCCAGATTTCTGCATTATCCCGATTTTCGAATCAAAATATCAACTTTTATCTATCTTATCAGAACGATGGGGTCGACGTATGCTGCATGCACTGCCTCCGGATTGTCCGAGGAAACACAGGAGCGATCATGCAAACCATCCACCAGATCTACATCGACGGCACCTTCGTGACCCCGCACGGCACCGAGACCGTTGAAATCATCAACCCGACCACCGAAAGGCCCCTCGCACGCGCGACCCTCGCCGATACCGAGGACACGCGTCGCGCCATCGCTGCGGCAAAAAAGGCTTTGCCGGCATTTGCGCAAACAACAGTCGGCGAGCGCGTCGCCATGCTGAAGCGGCTGCACGCTGCCGTCCTGGAATGCAGCGATGCACTGCGCGATGCGACGATTGAAGAATATGGCGCGCCTGTTTCACGGGCCACCTGGATCTCTCACTTCGCGGCGCAATCATTTCTTGACGCCGCAGTGACGCTGGAGGCCTATGACTTCACCCGCGTGATGGGTACCTCAACCGTAGTGATGGAACCTGTGGGCGTCGCTGCCCTCATCACTCCGTGGAACAGCACTGCCGGTTCGATCTGTAGCAAATTGGCGATGGCCATCGCCGCAGGTTGCACGTCTGTGATCAAGCCAAGCGAGCTGAGCCCAATACAAAACAGGATCGTGACGGAAGCAATTCATGCGGCAGGGTTGCCGGCAGGCATCGTCAATATCGTCACCGGACGCGGCGACGTCGTGGGCGCAGAATTGAGCACGCACCCGGATGTCGCCAAGATTTCCTTTACTGGCTCCACGGCGGTGGGCAAGATCATCCAGCGCGCGGCGACCGACACCATGAAGCGTGTTCAACTCGCCTTGGGCGGGAAATCCCCGTCCATCATCCTTGACGATGCGGACCTGACGAAGGCAGTTCCGCTCGCGCTCAATGCGGCGTTCATGAACAACGGGCAGGCATGCATCTCGGGGAGCCGATTGCTGGTACCTGAGCGGCGCCTGGCAGAAGTGATCACGGTGGTGAAAGAGACGGTGGCGCAGATGAAGGTGGGCGACCCGGCCGACCCAACGACCGTCATTGGCCCCCTGGCCAATCGCAACCAGTACGAACGCATTCAGAACTACATCAGGCTCGGTCTCGCCGAGGGCGCTACGCTTATCACGGGTGGCGAGGGGCGTCCGGCGGGGCTAGAGCAAGGCTATTTCGTCAAGCCGACGGTATTTGCCGATGTGCGCAGCGAGATGACCATCGCACGTGAGGAAATCTTCGGCCCCGTTCTGTCCATCCTGACATATGGCAGCGAGGAGGAAGCGATCGACATGGCCAACGATACGGTGTTTGGCCTGCACGCCTACGTCATGTCGTCCGATCCGGCACGGGCAAAGGCTGTGGCGACAAGGCTGCAGGCCGGTCGAGTGATGATCAACACGCTACAGCACGATCCTTTGGCGCCGTTCGGCGGATTTAAGCAGTCGGGCGTCGGGCGCGAGTACGGCGTGCTTGGCCTGGAATCGTACCTGGAGGCAAAGACGTTGCTGGGGGTGTCGTGAAGCCGTGGCGAAGAGCCGTGGCCGCGGGCGGCTTCACGCTCGCAAGCGGCCTCACTGCTGGCCGTCGAGATCGCAACCGTTTCGCGCGCCACCGCTTCTGCAGTATCCCGGCGCGAAGTACAAATCGCCGCTACTTCGACTCCGGGCACCGCTCTCCACGCGTCATGATGATTCAAGCCTCAGTCAGCACCAGTCACGCCCACACGAAGCGGTTTAACCGTCATTTCGCGCTCCTCCTCAACGGTCTAGACCAAATACTTGCAAGGTCTACTCTCCAGCGCGCAGCCTCGTCAGAATTTCCCTCTCCGCCGCCTCACGTTTCTCGGCGGCGAGAAGCACCTCACCAATCCCCTCATTGGGGATAGAGACCACTCCGTCGATGTCACCTACGATCAGGTCACCTGGACTCACGAAGATGTCACCCATCAGCACAGGCTTGTTGAGCCATCCCGTCGCACCAAAATCTTTCCCGGTACCGCGGATGCATAAGCCTCTTGAGAAAACAGGAAACCCAACTTCCTCAAGCAGAGCGCCATCTCTCACGCCCGCATCTATGACCAGGCCGCCCAGTCGGGCGACCATTCCTGCAGTCGACATGACCTCGCCCCAATATCCGGCTTCGTAGTGGCCGCTCGCATAGACGACCAGGATATCGCCCGGGCTGGCCGCCTTGATGGCTCGATGAATCCACAGATTGTCGTTCGGCGGGCAGTGCACAGTAAAAGCCGGTCCTGCCAGCCTGAAACTGGCGGCTGTCGGCTTGATCGACGACGGCAACGCCCCGATCCGGCCTCCAGCTTCGTGAAGTGTCGCCGAGCCGAGTCTGGCGGCACGCTTGATCTGGTCTGCAGGTAGCGCTACCGTTTTGCGCACCGAGATCGACGTATCGGCCAACGGATCGTGTTTGTCACTCATGCTGAGTCCTTCAAAGATTGAAGGCGGTGGTACCCAAACTGACGGCGAGCCTCGTCTAGCCGAGCACCCTTTCCTGCGAGAGCGCGAATTGCGTCTTCGGCACGCGAAATCTCCTCAGCCGCGTCAAGGACGGCGTCCTCATGGGCGCTGGGTAGGACCACTACACCATCCGCATCGCCGCGCAAGAGGTCACCTGGCGCGACGCGAACCGATCCAATTGAAACCACGACTCCAGTGGCCTCCACCTGCACACGATCCTTGCCAGTTCGCATCCAATGTCCGCGAGAAAACACCGGGTATCCGAGCTTGCGACAGAGCGCGACGTCGCGACAGATTCCGTCTATGACTGTTCCGGCAATCCCTCTACGATGAGCGATCTCCGTCAAGATGTCGCCCCACACTGTTACATCTTCACGGCCCCCGTTGTCGAGGACGACAACCGATCCGGGAGGAACGTCATCGATATAGTCGCCGACCGTACCAGCGGGCTTGGACGCCGGCCCGTAAAGAAGCGTGAAGGCTCGTCCCGTCAACCGGAACTCGTCAGCACGAGCCTTGATCCAGGCACATTGCCCGTGGATTCCAAGGCGATCCAATGCATCGCTCAAAGTTGCGCAGTCGAGCGAGGCTGCACGTTCAACATTTCGGTCCTGATTCATCGCTTCAGCATCTCCTCGTAGTCGGCACCCATGACATCCGTAATCGACATCCCCTCCATCAAAGCCTTGCTCATGATGCTTTCGCGAGCTGCTATCTGCTCTGCTGTGTCGAGGACAGCGGCGATGTGCGAGGCTGAAACGAACACGACGGCGGTTCCATCTGCAATCACGTAATCGCCCGTTTGCACAGTCGCGTCCGCGATCTGAACTGTTCCGCCCGTCTCCAGTTCTGCAAGTCGGCCACGCGCTGTGAGGGCTGTCGAGCCACGCGCATAGATCGGGAATCCCAATCCACGCGCCTCGTCAACGTCACGCACTAGCCCGTCAGAGATAACACCTGCGATCCCGCGAACTTTTGCGCCAGTCGACAGAATTCCGCCCCAGGATCCAGCGACGATTCCGGTACGCTGTTCGACTACGATGACGTCTCCTTTCTGCGCCATTTCGATGGCCCGCGCACCGAGGTGCGGAGTGGGCGGTCCTCTGCTCGAAACCTCATCGGCCTTCACCAGTTTCACTGGTCATAACGCGTCCGACTACTTTCGCCGGACACGATAGCGGTGAGAGTCCTGTGACTGTGCCTTTGAGAGAGAGCTTGTCCAGGCTGTCGGAAACGGCACAGGTGTCAAGCCGGCCAAGCCGCTCCAGGATCGTTGAATCGTTCACGTTGGTCATTTCAGTACGGCTATGATTTCGAGTTGAACAAGCATGCCGCCTCGGAGCGCGGACAAGACCGTATGGCGAGCGGGACGGTCGTGCGCGTCAGGGAAAGCGCGCAGCCATTCTTCGTTGACAGCAGCGCGATTTCCTTCCTCGCTAACGAGCACCCGGACATGGCCGACATCGCCCAAATCACCTCCAGCCTTTTTCAACAGCCTTTCCATGTTTGCGAAAGCGAATCGGACCTGCGCAGAGAGACCCTCGGCCAGACTACCTGTCGACTGGTCGACTCCCATGATTCCGGAGGAGAACAGCATGTCCCCGACTCGGGTGCCAAAAGGAATCGGCACGGTATGCGAAATCCCTTCCAGATCAAAAGACTCGCGGTGTGGTCGGTCTGGGTTCATAGCCATTTTGCGAACGCCATGCCTACGCCCGTCCCACCTTCCGAGCGATATCCGGGAATGTAGTCAACGAGCGTCATGCGCAACCCTTCGAGCGCCCCGCCCGCCGCAATCCAGTTCAGAACCTCCGAAGATCCGGACTGCAACTTACTCCTCGGTACTGAGGAGAGCGCCTCGCCATCTCCCTTGGCAAGCCCCTCCAGTATCTGGCGGTCAAACTCGCTGTCGATAACGAAGTGACTGAGTCCACCAGAGGCAATCACCGCTACGCGTTCCGCGCCGGGCCACGATTCGATCGCCTTGCGGATTGCCTGTCCGAACGCGTAGCAACGCGCCGCAGTGGGTTGGTTCGGAGGAACGTAGGTGTTGATAAGCACGGGGATCATCGGGATGATCCTGTCCTCGCGCATGATGCGGCGCCGCACGAACGTAAAGGCGTGTCCCAGAGAGCGTTGTTCGTGCTGGCGTGAGTACTGAGCCACATCGAAGTTTTGCTCCATCAGATTTTCAATGATGTGGCGACCGAACTCCGGATGACCCGGATAGGCTTCCGGCGCCTCGCCATGAAATGCCCACAGCACTGACGCTCTGGAAGGAACGCTCATATCGCCATGGATAAATTCCGGCCTGTCCCAGCTCTTGTCGCCCCAGAAGACTGAGAACGTCGGCATGCAGTCGTCGAGAAACAGTTCCTCCTGGTCATCACCGATCAACACGACGACGTCGGGGGCGACATCGTTGAGCGTCTGAGCGAGATCGGCGATTGCGCTCTGGACTGCGCTATGCTTTTTTTCCCAAACCTCTGGACTGAGTTCCTGGGCAATCCAGTCAGGCTTGCGCTTCAGGAGCTCTTCATAGGGTGTGCGATTCTGGTCAATCCGCGCCTGCTCGCTCCACCACTTCGGCTCCTGGCTAACTTGAGGACTGTGCGACATAGCCAGTCCCAGCACGATCTCGGCCATAAAACTCCTCATTCCTCGTTTGAAGATGCGCGCTGTGCGCATCAATGTGTATGCGTACTTGTAAAAGTCAGCTTGCGGTCCATCCGCCGTCCACCGGAAGAATCACGCCGGTTATAAAGCTCGCGCCCGCAGACGCCAGAAATAGAATCGGTGGACCTATCTCGTCTGGATGAGCGGCGCGACCGAGCGGCACCCTGTGCTGAATGAGCATGCGCCAGCGCTCGCCTGCCTGACTCTGTTGCGACATGTCCGTTGCAAATGGACCAGGCGCAACCGCATTGACGCGAATACCACGTGGCGCAAGTTCGACAGCAAGCGCTTTTGTCATCTGCACCACCGCGCCCTTGGAGGCGGCATAGGCCGAGCGCTCGCTCATTCCGATCAGCCCTGCAGTGGATGCAACATTGACGATCGCACTGCCGGGTTTCATGTGCGCCACCGCGGCACGGCAAATCGACCATACGCCGTATGCGTTCGCACGCATGACCTGCTCGAACTCGGCATCCGACGTGGCCTGCAACGTTCCACGAGCAATCGCGCCAGCAGAATTCACGAGAATGTCGACGCTACCCGCGAGTCTGATCGTCGCTTCCACTACCTCTTGCGCAGTTCCCGGCTGCGACAGATCTCCAGCGACGCAGGAAACCTTCGCACCAGTGCCTGCGAGTATTTCGGCGCGTTCATCAAGCGATTGCTGGTTACGTGCTACCAGCACCACATGAGCTCCGGCAGCGGCCAAGGCGGCAGCCGCCGCTGCGCCCAGTCCTCTTGATCCTCCGGTCACAACCGCGACCCGTCCGGTTAAATCAAATGGCACGCCTGCGCCATTGCTCATACCGCTTTCTCCCGCAGAACACGTCGTAGCACCTTGCCCGAATTGGTCTTAGGCAACTCGTCGAGGACCTCGATCAGGCGCGGCACCTTGTACGACGCCAGTCGCTCCCGGCAAAACAGCGTCAACTCCTCTTGCGTAATCGTCGCCGATGGACGCAAGACGACGAACGCTTTCGGTGCTTCGCCACGGTAACTATCAGGCACTCCTATCACCGCGGCCTCGCTAATCGCTGGATGCTCCAGCAACACGTCCTCGACCTCGCGTGGCCACACCTTGAAACCGGATGCGACGATCATGTCCTTTGACCGGTCTACGACATAAAACCAGCCTTCCGCGTCGGCGCGCCCGATGTCCCCCGTGCGCAACCAGCCGTCTTCAAATGCAGCCGACGATGCGTCCGGCTTCCGCCAATACCCCGCGACGACCTGCGGACCCGAGGTCATCACCTCGCCAACATCTGCGCCGAAGGGCACCGTGGCCCGCGACTGCAAATCGACTATCCGGCAACGTGTTCCGGGGACGGGTACACCTATCGACAGCGAGCCAGTTAATTCATCCACCGGAGCCCGGCGCCCCAAAGGCACCAGGTGCGAAGGCGACGTCGTCTCCGTCAGACCATAGGCGTTGTGGATATACACGCCCGTCGCTGCCTCCCATCGCTCGACGATCGCTGGCGCCACGGGTGCGCCCCCACTAAACAACTTGCGAAAATGGGTTAGGCGCGAGGGGTCGAACGCGGGCTGGTCGAGGAGCGCAATGTAAGCAGTAATGGCCGCCACCGTCGTCGTGCAGCGATGGCGCGCCAGCAAATCGAGTACGGTGGCTGCTTCGAACCGATAGCACATGACTACGGCAGCTCCCGCGACCAACCCTGCCGCGATATGGGCGACCAACCCTGTCACGTGCGAAAAGGGCGCGGCCGCAAAGAGGACATCATCGGAGGTAAGTTCCAGCCATTGACGATAGACCTCCGCGTTGGACGCCACATTTGCGTGAGTGATGAGTGCAGCCTTGGGCTCGCCCGTGGTTCCTGACGTGTACGTCAGGAAGGCGATATCACTCCGATCAATCGACCAGCCAGACGATGTGCCTGGCTCGTCGAGAAGCGTCGACAGATGGCTCCATCCGTCGGGCATCTCAATGTTCTCACTGACTTTCCCGAGAAGAGCAGGCGTGTCGCCCTCGCGAAGAAACTCATTGGCAAACGAGACTGCGACAGAAAGGCTGCCTCCCCAGTCCAGAATCGCACCATGAAGTGCCATGGCCTGCTCGGCCCCGACAATCGCAGCACACGGTTCCGCGTCGTGCAGATAGTGAACCAGCTCTCGCCGTGTGAGCATGGGATTGAGCGGCACAACGATTGCACCCAGACGCCAGACCGCGAGCACGCCGATTACCGTTGCCGGAGTGTTTTGATTCAGGATGACGACACGGTCGCCTTTCTTTACCCGGTCGGCCCACACTGTAACCAGGGCGTCGACCTTCTGGCCTAGTTGCCGGAAGCTAAGCGCGGCATCGAAATACCAGAGCGCGATCGCATCGGGGCGCCTCGACACGTTGGCCTCAAAAGCGTCAAGCGGCAATGCTGGCTCGATAGCGACGTCCGGGCCGATACCAGGGGCGTAAAGGCGGACCCACCGGCGATCGTCGGTTGTCTCTTCATTACTCGATACTCCATCGGAGGGGCGGATCTCAGACATGGTCATGCCATTTCATAGAGTTCACGGAAACGGGCGGCGATCTGCTGGAGCCGTTCGAGCTCCAGCGGTCCCGCCTGTGCGGCAGCGATTGCTTCGTCGAGATGTGAGCGCTCTGAGATACCCACCAGAACTGTGTTGATCAGGGGTTCACTCAGGGCAAAACGCAGCGCAAGACTGGCCATTGAGCCCCCTTCTGGCACAAAGGCGCGAAATGCGTCCGCCTTCACGCGGTCCGCATCCACTTCGGCTCGAGACAGTGACGAATAGGATTTCGCAAAACGATGAAGCTCACCGCTTTCGCTAAGAGCACCGGCCGCGAGAACGCGAATACCGACCACGCCAACATCGCGGTTCGACGCCTTCGAGATCATCTCTCCGTAGTCCTGAGCCCGCCACGCTGCAACCGTCGGGGCAGCCGCGCTCGGGTTGATGAGGTTGTAGTAGGCTTGAAAAAGGTCGAAGCGGTCGGCCTCGATGACCTCAAGAATCGAGTCGGTATGACCCAGACCGGTGAAACCAACGGCACCGACAATGCCTTTGCGTTTCAATCCTTCCATGACGTCAGCTACCCCGCCGGGCTGCAATACGTCGTCTACGGAGAGAACACGACCAGCCAGATCCCGTTGACGTCCCACGCGACTATGCAGGTACAGGATGTCCAGACGTTCGCGGTTCAGCCGCTCCTGGCTGCGCTGGACGGAACGGACGATTGCACCCTCCAGGTCATCCAGGTCGCCAGGGGCAAAGTCGATCTTGGTACTGATGATCGGTGATGCTCCGAGGGTCTTGAGCGTTTTTCCCAGGTTGACTTCCGAGTGGCCGCCGCCGTACGTCGGAGACGTGTCGAAGATATTAATGCCTTGCTCCAGCGCGTTGCCGAGAACGGCGCACTGTTCCTGCTCGCTACCGCGGACCATGAGCCCAGCGGTTCCGCCACAGCCAAATGAAATCTCAGAAACTTCAAACCCGGTACGTCCTAAACGGCGCTTACGCATCGACGTTGCTCCTTGACGAGGCTGCATCCTGAATGACGACATGCGCTCCACGAACTACACCACCATCGAGCAATCCTTTGAGAACAGCTTCCGCAGCCTCAAATCCGTGGACCTCCCCTGCAAACCCTTTCAGCCTCTTTCGCTCGGCCGAAACAATCTCCACCGCCTTTTTCAGAGACTGAGCCGATGCGCCACGTCCGCCTTTGAGGGTGAGTCCCTTGCGACGAATCGTTTCCGGCTCCATCCCAGACGGTTTGGTTGATGTGCATGCCAAAATCACTCGCCCAAGTGGACCGGCCATTTCCACCGAAGCCGCGACGTACTCCACTGGCGCCTCTGTCACGACCACGACCACGTCGTAGGGTTCTTCCAGTTTCGGTGCAACAGGAAAGCTGCGCACGTTGGCTCCCATTGCCCAACAGGTTTTGATCGCGTCTACGCCACGTGAATCGCCGTACACGACGACTTTCGACGCTCCCGCGTGTAGCGCCACCAAAGCCGTTGCCGCGCCCATCCGACTCGTGCCGAGGATCGCCACGGATTCCCCTGCCTTGATCTCCGCGCCAAGGTGGAGCCATTCAACGCCCGACGCGACGGGAAACGCGAAAGTCGCGAGATCGATGGGCAAATCTTCAGGTATCGGGACCAGTACTGATTGTTCGTCGAGCGTCACTGTCTCTGCATATCCTCCCCAGTTACTGGAAGATGCGTCTTGAACAATATGTCCATATCGCGGTGATTTGCAGAACCGCTTTTGATCGCGCAAACACCAATCGCACTTCCCGCAAGGCCGTGCGTCATCGATCAAGACCCTTGCACCGCGCAACGCCTGTAGCACACGCGGAGCAGTAGGACCAACACCCTCGACGCGCCCCACGATCTCGTGCCCGAGTACCAAAGGTGTAGCCATCACCGGACCATATCCATGGAGTGTTTCGGCATCTCCGATACAAACAGCACTCCCTTCCACCCGGAGAACCGCCCCACGCTCACCCGCTGATACCGCTGGGAGATCGCGCAACTCCAGCTTGCCGTCTCCGATGTGAACAAGGCCTCGCATCAAACGCCCTTTTCCAGTGACGCCGTTGACGCGGCACCGTAAAGTTTTTCCCACCAATCGTCGCCGCGATTGATCGTCGCCGCAGCGCTACGTACCTGGCGGTAGTCGCTATTCAGCGCGGGGATTTCAGGTTCCATGCCGTCGCGAATCTGACGAGCTGTTGCGAGGAGCATGCGTCGCATGTGAACAATTGCCTTGTCGGTCATCCCCAGGTGCTCGATGGTACGGTCCTGGACGGGCCCCATCGACTCCTGCACGGCAATGTCCTGCATGGTCGTGCCATACAGTCCGGTGTAAGTCTTACCCGACTTGATGCCTTCGCGATCCTGGAACCACCGGTTGTCGGCACGTCCTGGACGACGATAATCGGGCAGCAGATCCTCTCCCATCCGCAAGCCGAGGAAGGTTTCATGCGCCTTCACTTCGACCGGCGAGAGTGGACGTTCGTTGTCGTACCAGACAAGGTACATTGCCGTGTTTTCGCTATCTAGCGGCACTGACGCTTGCATGTACACGGGAGGGATCATGCTGTAGAACGGCAAGGCATAAGCCGTAGCCCTCACGTACGTGAGTTTCTCCGGATCGGCCATTGCCTTGCGGATTGCGCCATAGACAAAGCCGAACTCGGTCTCTCTTACGTCGATCTCGGGTGAAGTATCGGTTGACGGCCGCGAACGTCGGCCATCGCTGTGAACTTGATCCTGATCGTAATCGCCCGACGCACTTGTTTCTGCGCTATGCAAAAAATCACTGTGTGCCGAATCAAGTGAACCCTCGAGCGACTGCACAAAGTTGACGTTGTAGAGCGCTTTTCTCACAACGTAATGAGTCGACGGCAAGTCCATCCACGGAAAGCGTGGAAGCGGAGGTGGCTCTCCGGGTCCCAAATAAGCCCACAACAGTCCGCCCGCTTCGACACACGGGTAGGTCATGTTATTCACCCTTCCGCACATCCGGCTATCTTTCGGCTCGCCAGGCATTTCACATACATGTCCGGCGACATCAATCTTCCAGCCGTGATAAATGCAGCGCAGTCCGTCACCTTCGTCGCGCGCGAGCATGAGCGATACACCGCGATGGGGACAGGCCTCGGACATCAAACCTACCCGGCCTTCGGCATTTCGCCAGGCCACGAGTCGCTCGCCCACCAGATTGACGCGAACCGGCCCTTCGCCGGGTGACGGAATCTCATCCAGCAAACATGCCGGCATCCAGAACCGCCGCAGGAAGATGCCCATGGGCTGGTCTCCTTCTACACTGCACATCAATTCATTGTCAGCCTTTGACAGCATGGGGTATCTCCATTGTTAGTCGAGCCGCCCCGCCCGATCTGCGGGACTGGTTGCGAGTTCGTTCGCTCGCTAGTCTTTGAACGCACGCGAGTAAACCTTTCGGCAGTTCCCTTCGAAAATCTTGTACTTATCTTCAGCCGTCAGCCATGGGATGGCCTCAATCGCTGGCTTCAGGTCGTCGTAGTCCCGCCCCGTATGCCTACACGCGATCGTGCCTGTCCCTGGTCGTTCCGTACCAAAGAGGCAGTTGTCCACGCCAAGCACCCGGAATTGAAATTCCAGCGCCTCGGGCGAATAGTTGCAGGTGTCGTAGTAGAGTTTGCGAACCTTCTCGTCGAACGTTTCACCCCCCCGTCGCTCGGCCCATGCGCGAAAGCGCCCCATTTGATACGGAATAGCCCCACCGCCGTGCGCGACAACAATCTTCAATGTCGGGAAATCTTCAAATACTGGGCTCTCCAACAAGGAGATGATCGAAATACTCTCTTCATTGATGAATTTCAGCGTGTAGGATTCTCGCGGATTGCAGCAACTCGCCGAGTGAATGAGCGCCGGCACATCAAGCTCGACAAGTTTTTCGTACAGGGGGTACCAGAAGCGATCGCCAAGCCCGGGCGGCGCAGTTTCTTCACCCTCCGTGGGATCCGGATTCAGCAGGCAGCCGACGAAGCCCAACTCCTTCACACATCGCTCCAACTCGGCCAGGCAGTTTGCAGGGCTTTCGGCGCGAAACTGCGGAAGGCCGGCAACTCCTCTGAAACGGTCCGGGTGCAACTGGCATTGGGCATGGATGGCATCATTGACTGCACGAGTCCACAACGCCGTTACTTTGGCCGGCTTGATCGAGTGCAGCATCATGTACGGGCGCGGCGAAAGAAACTGCACGTCAGTTCCCACGCCATCCATAATTGCGATCAGTCGATTCGAAACAGCATGCAGCGCCTCCTCCTTGACTCCAGAGAACGGCGCGGCCGGGTTGGCACGGCTGGCTACCAGTTCGCTCATGTACCTATACAGTTCGTCGGTCATAACAACATGGGCGTGACTGTCGATGATCATGCGATAGCTCCGAAGCTGCGGTGGTTCATTGGACGAAAAATCATTCGGGATCCGTTGTCCTTTATGGGATCACAGTTCCATATAGGAACAATATAACCTTGTTCGTGAGGCGTCAAGCGACTTTTGTCGGCAATCGCTGGATTCACTGTCGGGAATGTGTCTATGCTTGCCAGAGCCGAGCGCTCGTGCAGCGGTGCTACCAAACTCAACTTGGTACTGACAGCGGGAGAGGTGAAGGCGCGGACGGTGGTGTCCGTAATCAGACCAACGCGGCGAACGGCGGCGGCACCGTGTTCACGATGAATTCGAACGGCTACTACAGTTCGAGCAAGCTCGGCTTTCTCGGCAATGAAGATTTCGGTGATGGCTGGAACGCGCACTTCCGGCTGGAAAACGGCTTCAAGCTCGGTAACGGGGAGCTCAGCAACACCACCGGCACGCTATTCAATCGTCAGGTATGCGTCGGCATTGGCGGCAAGAAGTACGAGTCGATCGACTTTGGCCGCCAGTACACGATTTCGCACGACATCGTCAGCATCTACGATCCGTTCTGTTTTCACGACACGCCGATCCTGCCGTTGACAGTAGCGTTGGACGGCACTCGCAACGACCATGCGGTCAAATACAAGAACGAACTTGGGCCACCGCTGTTCGAAATGGACAATTCGTTTGGCGGCGCCGCGGGCAATTCGGCAGCGGAGCGACCCGCTCGGTCGGCGCGAGCTATCACCTGGGGCCGGTACGAGTGTCGGGCGGCTTCATGTCCGAGGACCGGCAAATCCGGGCGACCGGGACTACGTAACGAACAACGGATTCAGCGGCCTGAAGTGGCTCATCAAGCCGGATATCGTTTTTACGCACGGCACGTCGGTATAAATCTGAACCCGCCCCATCGGGCAGCCGCTGGGCGAGCGTTCGCTGTCCGACCGTTACTGGTACCCGATCTACGAAATGATCACCGAGTACAACACTCCGACGATTAGCACATCAGCACGAGTCGCAGTGCGTATTTCGATAACACGCGCGCGGACAAAATGAACGCGGATACGTCCGCATCCGTGGGCGCCTGTCCTCGGTCCTGTTCAAGGATTTCCCGACATCGCGTTTCGTAATCCCGCTTGGGGCGGTGTAGTGTTGTGTTACTGACGACGTTTATGCGGCATTTCATCACCGTTGAGCCGGCTTCCGAGACACCGTCTTCCGAGACACCGTCTTCCGAACGATTCGCTTGACGGCAAGGGGTTCATCTTCGTTTTTGGCAGATTTGGACCTACCGGCTTGCTCCGTTTCGGCCAACGCAGCCTTAAGAATGGCGAGAGCCCCCCAGATCTTGATTTCCCGAGCCTTTTCTGTGGAGAGAAAGCAGACGTCATGCAATACAACGACCGACTCGATACCAATAAACAGGCTGAGCGCCCCGATTAACTTCTCGTAACGCTTCGTACCAAGCTGAGTACGCAGCATACCGATTGCCGACTCAATCACTTCCTTCCGTGCCCCTCTACGATGCGGGAGCAACTCGTCATCTGAGCCCTCATTGTTCAACGAGAGCTTCAACATCGTGCGATAAAGGTAATTGTGGTCGGTAATCGTAATGTCACTGGCCTCAACCACCGAGCGGAGACGATCTTCGACCGTTTGCTTGCTCTCGAGCGCCGCGTCAATACTTCGTTTCTCAACCTCCGTTGACGCGTAGAGCGTGGCGTGCACCACTAGCGTCTCGACGGTCGGAAAGTAGCGATACGCTGTCGTGCGCCCCACTCTAGCGCTATCTGCCACCTCGGCAACGGTGAACGTTTTCCCCTCACGTACAAATTGTGCGGCGCATTCGACTAGTGCCATATGCGTGCGCATTTTCTGATTGCTTCGCCCACCAACAAGGTTCGACATGATTCTCCAATCGGGCGCGGCCCGCAGACAAGGAAGTCTTCAACGTATATCTGCTGAATGGTACACCATCCCCATGGCGAGACAGAACAACCGAGTTGAGCCTCTCTGGAGCCGAACGTCGATGTGACGGAACTGTATGATTTCTTGCAATCTCTTCAGTAGTTTGCGCTCCGCAAATTCAGTTGGAATTCTTCTCGCCATCGCGCAAATCCGCCAAAACCTTTCCCGACAGAATCGAGGCCGCGTCGTTCTCGCGCCGCTGCGGCGATTTCAGCCAGGACCGACGGTATGTCGGAGTGACAAGTCCCTCGCTGATCAACATTCTCAAGTGCGTCGCGAGGTGCCCACCTGTCTTGGGACGGTTCCATCAACTTGCTTACGCCGGCGCCTCGGCTTCCGTTACGCATCGGTCCAGAAGTGAAGCGCAACTGCAAATCGAAGGATGCGAAAGCCCTTCAGTTGACTGTACGTGACCCCGAGGACTTGCGTGCAAAACCCAGTAGAGCAGCTAGCACTGCCATGATGGCCGAGACACCTATGGCGGCTTGGCCTACGTGACCAAACAATCGGAAAAATATCGCTACCAGCATCGCGCCAAGGATCTGACCCGTAGTACGCGAAATCGCAACGAGTCCTGCCGCCGCGCCACTTCTGTGCATTGGAGCTGAAGACAATAGCGCACGATTGTTCGGCGACTGGAAGAAGCCGAAGCCTATACCGCAGACGCCCATGCGAATGGCAATAGAGGTCAACTCCATTCCAGGTGAAAGCCACAGAAGTGAGGTCAACCCAGTTGCCATCACGAAAAGGCCAGACCCAATCAACACCTCGACCGACACGCGATCCGCGAGCCTGCCCGCAAGGGGCGCGGCAAGCGCCACGCCGGCAGGCCATGGCGTCATAAGCAAACCGATTTGCACAAGATTGAAATGCAAACCATCCTGAAGGTAGAAAGGAAGAGCAACCTGGGTCAGCGTCTGTGCGGTAAACGTGGACACTGACGTTAGCGCAGCCAAACGTACCAGGCGAACCCTGAGAAGGTCGATCGGTACAAGCGGTCGACTCTGAGACAAACAACGATTCACCAGCACTACCGCCGCAATGACGCCACCGATCAAGACCGCACTACCCCGCAATCTGGAAGGATTTCGCGTGACCAGATCGACCCCACTCAGGAGCATCGCAAAAGCGATGACGTTCAGGACAATGCTCAATACATCGAGCTGCCTATTTGCCTTCGGGCTCTCTGGCAATGTTCGCCAGGCCAAGGCTAAGGCCAGTGCACCAACCGGAAGATTGATAGCGAATAGCCATTGCCAAGGACCCAGCGCAAGCATGATCGAGGCAATCGTAGGCCCTAATGCGCCAAACGCGCCGATGATCAAAGCGTTCGCACCGAGCGCCGCACCGAGGAGCCGTGGTGGATACATAAAACGAGCGAGTGCACCATTCACACTCATAATGCCCGCGCCGCCGATGCCTTGAATTGCCCGAGCGACGACCAGTTCAGTGAGATCGTGCGACGTTACGCAGCCGAGGGAGGCTAGCGTAAAAATACATAGACCGCCGATAAAGACTCGACGATAGGTAATGATTTCCCCGAGCGCTGACATCGGCAACAGCGAAATCACGACACCCAGTTGAAACGCGCTTACGATCGCAATTGAATCAGCAGGCGAAGCCCTTAGATCACGCGCAATCGTCGGGAGCGCAACGTTAGCAATTGAACTGTCAAGTATGCTGACAATCAAGGCTAGCCAGACCCCGGCTAGCGCAAGATAGCGCCGCGGGGCGGGAAGACCTTCGTGCCAACAAGCCGCCCCTGCGACACCCTCCCGTGGCGCGACCGTTCCAGCCGGGTCGTTTAACTCAATCGAGTTATCTTGGTCCATTGGTCAATGTTGACTCTCAGGAATGGCCACGACCAGACCGTCTAGCGCCTCAACAACCTGCAATTGGCAAGAAAGCCGGGAATTCGGGAGAACAACTTGCGCGAAATCCAGCATGCTGGCTTCCATGTCGCCCACCTTGTTTACCCTGTCTTTCCAGGACTCATCGACATAGACATGGCACGTTGCGCATGCACATGCACCACCGCAATCCGCATCGATTCCAGGTATCCCGTTCTTGATAGCGGTCTGCATCACGCTGTCGCCATTTCGAGCATCCACGGTTCGATGCGTACCATCAGCCGTAATAAAAGTGATCTGGGGCATAAACTCTTCGCGATCAGATCGCGACCTCCTTCATTGAAATACTTGGATTGCGCAGACGCTCTACGTCGATTTCGGTCCTGGCACCGATGAGTTGACGACCCATCATGAATTCAGGCACCGCGTTTACGGCTTCAACCGCCTGGATCCGTCGATCGGCGCTGACGTGAAAGACCGCAAACCTGTCTTCGTTGGGGTCGCCCCGAATTACTATCTCGGCAACATCCATGGGCAAACCGGCAATCTGCAATTTCACATCGAACTGATCTGACCAGAACCAGGGAGTCTCGGGTCTTGGTGCCGGCAAGTTGCAGATAGATGCCGCCGCCTGCTTCGCCTGTTCAAGCGCGTTGGGCACACTCTCGAGACGCACCTTTCGGTTGTACAGTGGAAGCGGTCTACGCGTGCAATCTCCAATTGCGTAGATGTTCGGATCGTCTGTGCGCGCTGTGAGATCGACGAGCACGCCGTCATCACATGGCAATCCAGCATGACGCGCCAATTCCTCATTTGGAACCGCACCAACTCCTACGAGGACCAGATCGGCCGGCAATTGCTCCCCGTCGTCCAGGCACACGCGTGCCGCTCCATCCAGCATCTGCACGGATTGAACTGAACGGCCCAGGCGAAAAGTAACGCCGCGTTGACTGTGATAGCGAAGAAAGAAGCTCGACAGTTGCGAGCAGGCAACCCGCGCCAAAGGACGCGCCTCCCTCTCAACTACCACGACTTCTGCGCCGAGAGCACGCGCCGATGCAGCCACCTCCAAACCCACATACCCGCCACCCACAATCACTACTCGCGCGCCTTGCTTAAGTGCGAGCTTCAATTTTTCCGCGTCGGTCGCAGTGCGCAGTTCAAGCACAACAGGCAGCGATGTTCCCTCGAAAGGCGCAGTACGGGCTCGGGCTCCAGTGGCCAGGATGAGATTGTCGTAGTTCACTGTTTTGCCATCCGCCATGCATACCAGCCGGGCCGAGCGGTCGATGGCGTCGACACGCGTGTTGAGGTATAGCTGTATGCAGTTCTCGAGATAGAACTCTGCGGGCCTCAACCGAAGACCTTCTTCGTTTGCTTCGCCTTTGAGCCATGCCTTGGAGAGAGGTGGTCGCTGATACGGCTCCAGCGGCTCCTCCCCAATCAAGGTGATTGATCCGGCAAAACCATTCTGGCGTAGAAACGCTGCGACCGATCCCCCAGCATGGCCTGCACCAATAATCACCGTGCCAGGTGACTGCAATGAGTTGATACTTGTCTCCAACATGGCGTTCTCTCTTCAAGAGACGTTGACTGACTCACCCCATTGCAACGGCAACTCAACCAGACCGAGCGTTACACCCGTGTGGTAGGAGAGCGATGCTCCAGGCCTTACCCGCAGCTCTGGTAATCTGGGGAGCAGTTCTTCGAGCATGATGCGCAACTCCAACCGGGCAAGAGGAGCGCCAACGCACATGTGCGGTCCGGAACCAAACGCGCAATGCTGCCGTCGGTTTGAGCGATCAAAATCAACCTCAAGCGCCTGGGGGAATATCTCTTCGTCCAAGCCTGCGGCAGAGATAAGGCAAAGCACCATGTCGCCTTTGCGAAGCTCTACTCCTGCGTACGTTGCGTCACGCGTAACTTCACGACCGATGCTTATGATGCTGAAACGGCGGAGCAACTCCTCGACGGCGTCAGGGATTTTGTCGGGGTTATTCAGTAGCTTCTGACGCTGATTCTCGTGCTCGGCCAGATAACGCATGATGTGCGTCATCTGGGCAGCCACCGTGTCGAGTCCTCCATTGAAAAGAGTAATGAGGATCGACAGCATCTCCCCGCGAGTAAGCGGTCTTCCGTCGACTCGTGTCCTCAGCAACGAAGGCATGATGTGACCACCGCTTTTGACCGGACCTGCCAGTTGTTCGTCGAGCCAACCACTGAGATAGGCAATCGACTTCTCATGCGCGTCGTTAGACTCCTGTTGCGACGCGCCATGAAAATAGCTCTGCACCCAACCGATCATTTCGTCGCGTCGTTCAAGCGGTAGACCGCACATTCGCATAAAAATCTCAACCGGCATACGCATGGCGAAGTCGCGCACAAACTCAGCTTCGTTACGTGCCGCCAACTCGTTCGCCAACCCGCGGGCAGTGGCGCGAATTGCTGGAGTGAGTTCGTCCAGGATCCGATGGCCGAAAAGTTCCACGACACTAATCCGATACTTGCCGTGCTCAGGAGGGTCCATGTGGTGTGGAATCGACGGAACCGTACGTTCCACACGAGGCACCCGAATATTTCGGCTGGAGAACAGTTCGTAATTGCGCAGGATGTCGATGACAGTCTCACGCTTCGCGGCACACCAATGGCCGCCGAGTTCCGGTGAGTAGAAAAAGCCCGGACCGGATCCCAAGTCGTGTAACACGTTCCACGGATCAACGACCATCGTTTCGCCAGTCCGATAGTTAAAGGACACAACCCGGTCCGCCGGAACATCATTCAACCTTCCATGCACTGGACAACCCATGTTCGCTCCTGTTTATCACGCCCCGAGACCCAACTCCTTCCTCGGGATAAATTTTCATAATGGGACTGTTGTACCATTTAGAAAAAGCGCCTGTCAAGCACGGAACGAAACTTCGTGATGGTCGTCGTCGATGTGTTCGCGCCTGATTGCACTCTGACGAGCGATTTGCTGCTGCACACCGTGAAATCTGCACATGCACGTCTTTTCGTGGTACTTTAGTCCCACAAAGGAAGTTCACACCATGAAAGAGATGTACATCTCTGATGTTGAATGCCGGACAACGGAGCTACGTTCCGGCCACACCTGACTGCCTCGTACCCATCATTCCTTTCCTGGCCACGGCAATGACTCTACATTCGAAAACTCTGTTCATCACTGGTGCAAGTCGCGGTATTGGTCTTGCAATCGCCCGACGAGCGGCGCGAGATGGCGCCAACATCGTCGTCGCCGCTAAAACTGTCGAGTCACACCCAAACCTACCCGGCACGATCTATACCGCCGCGGAAGAGATCGGGCGCGCCGGCGGTACGGCTCTTCCTCTTATCGTGGACGTCCGTGATGAAGGGAGCGTTGTCCGCGCATTTGACGAGGCAGTACAGCGTTTTGGTGGTATCGATATATTGGTCAACAATGCAAGCGCCATTTCGCTTACCGACACGCCATCGACGGATATGAAGCGGTACGACCTGATGCAGCAGATCAATGTCCGAGGCACATATCTCTGCACTCGAACAGCACTACCGTATTTGAGCCGCGCAGCGAATCCACATGTATTGAACCTCGCTCCTCCACTCGACCTCGATCCGAAGTGGTTCGGCCCACATGTCGCCTACAGTATTGCGAAATTCGGCATGAGCCTTTGCACGTTAGGACAGGCACGTGAATTCAAGTCACTAGGCATCGCCGTCAACTCGCTCTGGCCCGTTACCACTATCGACACCGCTGCAGTCCGCAACAAACTCGGCGACATGGCCAACTCCAGTCGAAATCCCGAGATCATGGCCGATGCCGCATACGCAATTCTGACAAAGCAGGCAAGAGAAGTGACGGGCAACTTCTTTTTGGATGAACAGGTACTGCGCGAGGAGGGAGTGACAGATTTTTCCTCTTACGCACGGAATCCACTCGCACCATTGACCGCAGACTACTTTGTTAGCGACCGGATCCTCGACAGTTTGCCGACTGAGCTAGTCCGCCTGCCGGAGTGACACCGATAATCATCGAGTTCACGATGGCGCCCTTGAGAGGGTGCCATCGATCCGGCGGTTATGCCGTCAGCACCTCGCTGATGCCTGTAGTGGTCAACTCCATATCTCCGCTCGATGTGCAAGGCCGTGTAGCCAAGGACAATCCGAAGCGGACTATCCAGGAGCCCTCCCTTCTCCCGAAGGATCACCCGCACTGTCACCTCAGATGGCATCGCTTCCTCTAAAACTCGAGGGCATGCCACTTCTCACGACGATCGGCCGAAAACTGGTGATCTGCAGTTGCAAGGTAACCGCCGTCCACCAATAGATCGACACCCGTCATCAAACTAGCCGCTGGAGAAGTTACGAATCGAATAACCTCGGCAATCTCTGACGACGATCCCAGCCTTCCAAGTGGTGAATCGTTGCCGCGATGATCAAGACCGGCCTGTCTTTGCGCCCCCATCGCGGTGTCGCCGAGTACACCAGGAGACACTGAAAGCAATCTCCCCTGCCGCTGGCCCCAAGCGTAAGCTCGACGCTGCACCTGCAGAATCGTTCCGCGCTTGGAAGTTGCATAGGCCAGCCGATGTTTCGGCGCCGTGGGAGCCTCGGCTTCGATGACTCGTGCCAGGTCGGCCGGCCCCTGTGCGGGTTCTAACAATAAGGAGTCGAACCGATGTGCAAGCGTTCTATGTCCTGCCACCGAGGCCACACAGACCCCCACCACTCCGGGTTTTACCAAGGGTTCGAAGGCTTTCAGTATATTGATAGTTCCATACAGATTCACTGCATAAATGATCTCGGGGGGCGTAGGTGGCGCGACGCCAGCGGCATGAATCAGTACTGCAAATCCCCCCATTTCGTTTGCGGCCGCCGCCAGAGCATGCGCGTCTGCCTCGCGCGTGATGTCCGCGGGCATCGCAACAGCATCTACCCCTTCGGCCTGGAGCGTACTCACTGTCGAATTGACCGCATCCGGTCGAAGATCTGAAACCAGAATTCGGTGGTCGCGAAACCGCCGTGCACAGGAGAGTCCAATATGACCGGCACCTCCGGTAATGACCATAAGGGGCAATGTACTGCTATCGTCTGTCATGGTTCGATCTTTTCAAAGATTTGAGGCCGCAGCTAAGCAAGATGTATTGCGCTGGGGCGATCATCATCGATATCAATCGCGCAAATGAGATTATGATTTGGGCAATTCAGAATTCATATAAAAGCGCATGGCAGGACGCCGCCCGTCTGGTGGAAAGACTCGCCATGCACCATCCTCGTGTTTGAAAAAGAAGATGGAAAGAGCCCTACTTGAGGAGCGCGCCTCAACTCGAACAGAGCGGCTGTGACAAACGCCGCTCCATTTGAATCGGGTTACGCGGACGGGTGCGGCTGCAAACCACTTCTCAACAACTGACCGCAAACAGATTTCTGCGCTTTTCATCGACGTCTCCTTCCAGGCTGCAGCGAACCGGCCGCCTCAGCCTGCGGCTCAACTACGCCTTTACGAAATGTGCCCTTACTCTGCACGACTTCACCAACGAGCTAAAGAGTTTGTCTCCTGTTTCAGAACCCTCGAGCAAGCCCACCTGAACATCGCCTAATTCCAAACCGCGCCGCAGTCGGTGACTATTAACGCGATGATCTGCCGGTCCATGAGAAGACGTACGAAAACCGCAACAGGAAAAGTGCGTCTCATCTGCCGCGTGCGCTTCGCTTAACGCCCTGATCGGTGACAGACGGCATGAGATTTCGTTTGCGTCGGAGTCCGCTAGTCGGCAGGGGCTGCCTGGTCACCTTCTCCAATACACGGTCTTGAGTTGAGTGCGGTGTTTCTTTATGGGATTGTAATCCCATAATAGATCAACTGGCGATGAAGTGCAAGCCTTGAGCGTGCATCAGAGGGCCTCGATGATGGTGACATTCGCAATGCCACCGCCTTCGCACATGGTCTGCAAGCCATACCGCTTTCCACGCGCTCGCAGCGCATGCACTAGCGTTGCTGTAAGCTTCGCGCCGGAGGCACCGAGCGGATGCCCCAAGGCGATCCCTCCTCCGTTCACATTGAGGCGATCTGGATCCCCATCAACGGCCCGTAGCCAGGCGAGCGGTATCGGTGCGAACGCCTCATTTACTTCATAGAGGTCGATTTGATCGATTGATAGGCCTGCTCGCTTCAACGCTCTTCGCGTGGCCGGAATGGGCTCTTCGAGCATGACGATCGGGTCGCCTGCAGTAACCGTAAGATTGAGAATTCTGGCACAGGGCGTCAGTCCATGCGCCTTCAATCCGTGCTCATTGGCCACCAGAATGCCGGCGGCACCGTCGCAGATCTGACTTGCGTTTGCTGCACTTAATACGCCGCCGTCCCGCAATAGCTTTACCGATCCAATCGACTCTGCCGTCGCATCGAACCGGATACCTTCGTCAACAATATGTAACTCGCCATTCACCTCAAGCGGCACAATCTCGGCTCGAAAGGCCCCTGCATTGGTGGCTGCCGCGGCCCGCTGATGGCTTTTCAAGGCGTACCGGTCGAGCTGTTCGCGACTAAACCCGTATTTCCCAGCAATGAGTTCGGCTCCGGTGAACTGGCTAAAACCATCCACGCCATAGCGTCTGCGGATTCGTTCGCTCCAGGGGCCACCTAATCCTGCTTCCAATGCGAGGCTTGTCGGCGTACCCATTGGTACGCGACTCATGCTCTCGACGCCAGCCGCGATCACGACGTCTTGCGTGCCCGATATGACCGCCTGCGCTGCGAAATGGAGAGCCTGCTGGGATGAGCCGCACTGCCGGTCGATTGAAACGGCCGGAACGCTATCGGGTAGCCTGGATGCCAGGACGGCGTTACGCCCAATATGGAAGCTCTGCTCACCAACCTGGCTCACGCAACCAAAGATGACGTCCTCTATGGCGCCGGGATCGATTCCACAGCGATCGACCAGCGCATTCAGCACTTCTCCTGCCATATCAGCCGGATGCCAATCGGCGAGTTTTCCGGCGCGGCGACCACCGGCTGTCCGGACCGCCTCGACAATGTATGCGTTCATACCGTGCTTTCCCGATGACTTGTACTGGCGTTGCGCTTAGAAACAAATGCCTGGATACGGTCACGAGTTTGCGACGTTCGGCTGAGTTCAGCGATAGCCCTCGCTTCGTCTTCCATCTGTGTCTCGAAACTCGTCTCCAGACTTGAAAGCAGCAGATTCCGCGTTCTTCCGATTGCGGCGGTGGTCGATCTCCCGAGTTGTGCAACTATCGCCCTGACCTCATCAGCCAGAAGTTCGTCATCCACCGCGCGTGTAACCAGACCTAACGTGGCCGCGTCCTCTGCACCTAGCCGCTTGTTCGTCAAGACAATTTCTTGAGCCCGGCGCAGGCCGACAAGACGAGGAAGGAGCCACGTTGAACCACCATCCGGGGAAAGACCAATGCCCGTATAGGCCGGAGTAAAGTGCGCCGAACGAGCGGACAGAGCGATGTCTCCGAGAACCGCCAGGCTGAGCCCAGCGCCAGCCGCCGGACCGTTTATAGCGGTAATCAACGGCTTCTGCATCCTCGCGAGCCGCGCTATGGCCATATGCAAGTACGCAGTCAGTTCTTTCAGCAAAGAAGGCACCGTATCTCCGGCAGATACGAATCCCCCCACATCGCCTCCTGTACAAAAGAAGCGTCCTGCACCCGTGAGCACGACGCAGCCTATCGAATCATCTTCGTCGCAATCGATAGCGGCCTTCATCAACCTCTTCGCCAATGAGAGGTCAATTGCATTGCCTACGTCGGGCCGGTTCAGTGTCAACTTCGCAATGGACCCTTCGCGCTCGAAGAGCAAAGTACCTGATGAGTTCATGAAAGTGCTCCTTGCGACTGTTCCCAGGCCCGCTGTGCTACAAACGGCAGCGCAGCGACCAACTCCTTCGCATGGGGCGAAGCCGCCGAGCCACGCTTCCAACGTGCCTTGATGCCATGAAAGATCGCTGCGAGTCGAAACATATTGAAGGCGACGTAGAAGTTCAGGTTCGTGATACCGTCACGTCCCGTATGAGCACAGTAGGCCGCCACGTACTCATCTTCGCTTGGGATGTTCAGCTCATTCAGATTTGCGCCTTCAAGGCCCGCGATGATCAGCGGTGGCATACGGTACATCATCACGTTGTACGCAAAGTCGGCAAGTGGATGGCCTAACGTCGACAATTCCCAGTCCAGGACGGCCAGAACGCGGGGCTCCGTAGGATGGAATATCATGTTGTCGACGCGGAAGTCACCATGCACGATGGTAGTTTCATCGCCAGCCGGAATGTGTGCTGGTAGCCATTCCATCAACTTCTCAAAATGCGGGTCCCGACCGGCGTCAGCGTCACCTGTGTATTGTTTGGACCAACGCGCAATCTGCCGCTCGAAGTAATTACCGGGACGCCCGAAATCGGTCAAGCCCACCGACCGATAGTCAACGCGATGCAACTTCGCGAGCGTGTCGTTGATCGCGTAGAAGTAGCGCGGTCGCTCGTCGCGGATAACATCCGGGAACGTCGCGTCCCAGAAGACTCGCCCCTGTACGAAGTCCATCACGTAAAACCACGTGCCAATCACCGCATCGTCCATGCACATGGCGTGCAGATGAGGGACAGGGAAATCTACGCCTTCGAGCGCCTGCAACACTCGCGCCTCGCGCTCCACAGCGTGCGCGCCGCGCAAAAGATCGCCCGGTGGCTTGCGCCGCACTACGTATGCCTTGTCGGGCGTGTTCACCTTGTAGGTGGGATTCGACTGTCCGCCCCTGAATTGTTCGACCGTTACTGGACCTTGAAATCCTCGAACGTTCTCAGTCATCCATTGCGTCAGGCTGGCGATGTCGATGCGGTGTTCACTTCGTACCTCCGAAGTCCCGTTGAATGAAATAGCTTCTTTCATCGAGCCATCCTATCCAGAGCATTCTTTCTGATCCTGTTCGCGAGCGACCATTTGTGCACTTCTGTCGGCCCGTCGTACACTCGAAATGCGCGTATCTCCCGGAAAATTTTTTCGACTACCGTGTCGCCCGTCAAGCCTGTCCCGCCCATTACCTGAACGCAACGGTCTGCGACACGAAATAGTGCTTCGGATACAGCAACCTTCGTCATCGAAGACTCGCCAATACCCTTCGCGCCGCTGTCCAGCACCCCCGCGCACCAGTCGATCATCAACTCGGCCTGCTTCAGGTCGATTTGATTCTCCGCGAGCATAAAGCCTACGCCCTCGTGCTCAATGAGTAGTTGACCGAACGCACGACGCTTTACTGCGTACGCAGTTGCAATCTCTTGAGCCCGGATGCACGCACCAAGCCAACGCATGCAGTGTGTGAGTCGAGCGGGTGCCAGACGAATCTGGGCATACTTGAAACCTTCTCCACTCGCTCCAAGTATCTGGCTCTCCGGGACACGAAGACCATCAATACGCACGATAGCGTGACCTCCAGGCATCGAATCGTCAAGCGTGTCGAGAACACGCTCGATGCGAATCGCTGGATCCGGCAATGCAACCAGAAACATCGTCGCGCCCTGCTCGGAGCGAGCCATAACGATGCCCATTCCAGCGCCGTCAGCTCCCGTGATAAAAGCTTTGCGACCGTCGATCACCCAGAAATCACCATCCCGTCGAGCGGTAGTCAGCATCATTGACGGATCGGAGCCAGCACCGTTGTCTTCGGCCGGTTCGGTCATGAAAAAGGCGGAGCGAACCCGACCTCCGATGAGCGGCGTTAGAAATCGATCTTTTTGCGCGGGCGACGCCACCCTTTCCAAGAGGTACATGTTCCCTTCGTCGGGTGCGGCGACGTTGAGCGCGAGCGGTCCAAGGGGTGATAAACCCGCCGCACGCAAAACCAAAGCGGTTTCTCCGTGGGTCAGATGACTGCCATCGGGAAGTACATTGGGCGTCAGCAGCCCTTCGGCGCGCGCCATGTCCCTCATTTGCTGCACGAGTTCGTCACCAGGGCCGTGCAGGCCCTGGCGAGGATCACGCTCAAAAGGCACGACATGTTCGCGGACGAACATCTCGACGCGCTCGGCTAGCCGACGGCCCCGGTCAAGATTTGGAGTAGTAGAAAAATAGTTCATCGCGGTCCCATCCTGATCGCACCATCCAGTCGAATCGTTTCGCCATTAAGCATTGGATCGCGCACGATACTTTCTACCAGGTGTGCATACTCCTGCGGTTTGCCTAAGCGCGCGGGAAATGGGACTTGACTTCCGAGAGAATCTTGAGCTTCTTGAGGCAAGGCAGCGAGCATCGGCGTCCAGAACAATCCCGGCGCAATCGTCACAACCCGGATTGATAGTGACGCCAGGTCCCGAGCCATCGGAAGTGTCATGGCGACCACGCCGCCTTTTGACGCTGCGTATGCGACCTGTCCGATCTGCCCTTCGTAAGCAGCGACGCTCGCTGTATTGATGATCACGCCGCGCTCTTCTGCAAGCGGCTCGATCTTGCTCAGCCGTGCCGCGAATCGGGAACTCACAATGAAGTTACCGATCAGGTTCACCTCAATCGTGTCTCGGAACTGACGCAAACTGTGCGGCGCTGCATCGCGACCTACCGTTTTTGCGCCAAGCGCCACGCCGGCACAACCAACGAATACGCGTGCAACGCCGTGAAAGCGCTCGGCCTCGTCGAGAGCGGCAATAACGCTGTCCTCCTGAGAAATATCTACCTTTACGAACCTCCCTCCGATCGCTTGGGCGTGTGCACGGCCAGAATCTTCGTTCAAGTCGAAGATCGTTACCTTGGCCCCCAGCGCGGCCAAGTGACGTGCGGTTGCCCCACCCAGACCAGAAGCTCCACCCGTGACAATCACGGCGAGTCCAGCTATCTCCATGCTCATCTCCTCATGTCACAACATCAAGGGCGACCTCAGGCGGTGCTGATTGCATCCCTCAATCCGATTCCGGTTACAGGTCTTGTATCCCTTTGTTGAACTACAGTACCATAAAATTATTCGAGCACTCAATACGAATGCAGGCAGGGCTATGTATTGGTGCCCGTAGGGCGAGGACCAGGTCGGGAATTTGCGGCTGCATGAAACGAAGACGTCCGATTCATCCCCGGGTCGTCCTTCTCTGGCAGGGATTCACCCATGTTGTTCGCACGCGGCACACTTACGTCTGACGTTTGCTTGCTCAACGTCTCGTGGTCTTAATCGCCAGGTATTTATTTCATTCGCCAGGAATCAGTTAGTTTCTAGCGCTGCATGGTCGTCCAGTGGTTTCGCCGATCTCAAACGACGGCCTCCACGGAGCGAAGCGCGGAACGTTCTCACTTTTGCCTTGACGACGTCGAAGACGGCGTTTATTGTACTTAAATCCCATATCGGAACTTCATTTCCTTAATGTATCCCGAGCTTACCGTGGGATAGGAGACAGTCTCGACCAGCCGATCTCGGCGCCGCGAGATGAGAACACAAACCTGAAAACTGACCGAGGTCCATCATCTTGGCCCATCATCCTTTCCTGAACGACACACAACTATCCGCGGAGCCACGTGCTGGCGCACGTGCGTGGTATGCGGTCGGTCTGCTGCTATGCCTGTACATCCTGTCTTTTTTCGGTCGACAAATCATTTCGCTTTTGGTGGAGCCCCTCGAGAAGGACTTGGGCTTGACCGAGGTCCAGATCGGGCTCCTGATTGGCTTCTCGTTCACGCTGGTGTACGCCATTGGCGGAATAGCGTTTGGATGGTTCGTCGACACCTTCCCACGAAAGCTGATTATCTTCGTCGGCACAATTGTCTGGGCCTTGAGTTGCATCGGCTGTGGGCTCACCACGTCGTTCGGATGGCTCTTCGTCGCTCGCATGGGTGTTGGCATCGGCGAAGCAACGTTGATGCCGGCGGCATATGCTCTCCTGAGCGACACATTCCCACGGCGGCAGTTAGCCACTGCACTGGGAGTTTTTTCGTTTGGCGCCACGTTTGGTATCGCAATTTCTCTCGGTCTCGGTGGCTATCTACTGGCGCTGTTTGCTCGCTCTCGTGGGATAGAAACGCCCTTGGGCCACCTTGACCCGTGGCAAGCAGCGTTTGTTATAGCGGGATGTCCTCCGCTTGTCTTCGGCCTGCTCGCGCTGACACTGCCTGAACCCACCCGGAAAAAACGGGCCTCCGGGCATCCGCCTGCTGCGACTCCGCTACTCGCCGTGCTTCGTCGGCGTCGAGGCATCATGACCGCCCAGTTCGCGGGGTTCTCCATGAATGCATTGATGGGCTACACACTCATGGCGTGGGCACCAGCATTCATGAGCCGGAGCTACGGCTGGAGACCGGGTGAGATCGGTCCAGCGCTTGCACTCGCTCTCGGCCTAAGTGGCGCTATCGCCACTCTTGGCAGTGGATACCTGGCGGATCGCATGTGGGCACGCGGCATAAATGGCAGCCATTACATACTCGCCGCATCAGCTTTAGCCGTCTCCTCTCCATTCGGCGTTGTCGCCTTTCTCTCGCCCAGTCCCTGGATTTTTCTTGCCGGAATATTCGTGGTGTATTTTGCGGCAGCAGTCTCACTCAACATGGGCGCCACCTCACTTCAGCTGCTTACACCGCCTGCATTGAGGGGCCGTGTGTCCGGTCTATATCTTTTCTGCACTAATATGCTCGGGGCCGGCCTCGGTCCGCTGATCGTCGCGATGCTGACACAGCATCTGTTTCATGACCGCGCCAAAGTCGGGATTGCGATGGCTATCGTGACGCCCACAGCCGCGCTGTCTGGCGCAATTATTCTTGGCTTGGCATGGCGTCGGTATGCAAAGTTGATTGCCGATGCCGAAGACTCAATTGAGGGACTGAAGTCGATAGACATCGCGGCGTCTGGCGCCCCAGTATTAGGGACGAAATCGTAACGTTACGATACCGGTATTCGTCGAATACTCGTATGCGCGCGACCATCCCGACTTGAATTGCGCTGACCGACCCGGAAAGATCGCGTCCGCTTAAATAGGTGGACACGTGAACACTATCGAAGAAGTACTGCGTGGCCGATGCCGACGCCGACGCCGACGCCGACGTTATAGTATGGAGTTCAAAGCCCAGGCGACAGCGGTCTGTCAGAGGCCGGAGGTGCCGCTCGCCGCCATCCGTTTACACCACAAATTGAACGCGAATCTGTAACAGGCAACGGGCGCAGCCTCACTTGACTACCTGTCACCTGTAGCATTCACGCAGCGATACTATCTGAATCGGGTCGCGACTTAACCCGTTGGCGTCCACGCATTCCGACCGACCTCCATTCGCTGTACGCCGCTATCAACGGTGATAGCGGTCAAGCCTCGCCTGTGCGAATCACACCAACAGCTCGCTGCAGAATCGCATTGACCTGGGCGCAGTTCAAGGTTTTCCTCGCCCAAGCTTTTTCAGGCGTTCCGCGCCGAGGCGTTGCCTCGATCCGCAGGCACCGTCTCCGTTTTTTCTGACGCATCCAGTCGCTGCGTCTATACAGCGTAGCCTGTCTCGGCAGTGATCGACGTGATCATCACACTACGGTCGTGTCGAGCCTCCGGGCCGGTCGTCGATGCCTTTCTCATGCGACGTTCAGGTCGTCACTCTCGACGGTGGGAGGCATGTCGAGGACTATGCGGCAAAGCCGCGGGTATCCACCGATATGCCATCGTGAGACTTTATTCCCATAATAAGATATAAATACCACAACGCGTTTCTCCTCCGCGTGTGCGCTTTGAATTGTCTGCACGTTTGGATCGTTTTGGGTTGCTGGTCTTGCGATCATGGCCATGGATGGCTGTCAA
The DNA here is from genome assembly GCF_900230185.1 of Burkholderia sp. OK233. GTDB lineage: Bacteria > Pseudomonadota > Gammaproteobacteria > Burkholderiales > Burkholderiaceae > Paraburkholderia. Next base: position 2,454,045 of record NZ_OCSR01000002.1, on the reverse strand, counting down.
GCGGTGCGGCCATACAACAACTGGGCCGACGCTTGCGCTGCATCACGATACCGATCGATGTCGCGACTTTCCTGGTCCTGTCACTTGCATGAGTGGCTGGATGTCCGTTACCAGTTATGAGCACATTAGATACTAAGTAATACATATCAAGGAGATAGCGGTGAGGAGATACTTACATGGTTTGTTGATTGCTCTGCCTCTAGCTTCTACTCAGGTTCGGGCACAAAGTGACCTTACCTTATACGGAATTCTCGATACCAGTGTGGAACTCACAAATGCTGGAAATGGCGCGACGGCAAGAATGGATTCCGGGGGAGTGAACGGGTCCAGGTATGGCATGAAAGGTACGGAAGACATCGGGGCTGGCTACAAAATAAAATTTACTCTTGAACAGGGGATTTCATCTGCGAATGGCGCCGCATCAAATCCTGCGCTCGCATTCAGCCGTCAGGCCTGGGTCGGAATGGCTGCTCCCTGGGGTGAGGTACGAGCCGGATTGCAGAACTCGCCCGTGTACGTAACGGTGACTGCTGTGCTTGATGCATTTACCGTCAACACGTTAGCATCCGGCCTGGACAGCTTTTTAAGTATCTCGCCAAGACAAAATAATGCAATTACCTATCTGAGTCCCGACTTCCATGGACTTTCCGGCCAGGTCATGGTGAGCTTGCGTGATTCAAGTACAAAACCGGACAACGGTATTGCAGCCTATAACCTCGCCGCCGAATACAATCGCGGGCCGTTAAATTCTGCAATAGGTTATCAACGGGTTACCAACTTCGTGGGTAGTTCCACCCTCAACGCGCTGTTCATTGGAGGCAACTACGCATTCGGGCCGCTTAAAGTTTTTGCTGCATATCACAACGCAAAAATCACAGGTCTGGTTGATCGGGACGTTTATTCGCTATCGGCCAGCTATCAATTCAGCGTTTCAACAATGCTTTCCTTCGGTGGCGCTCACGCTCACGACAGGTCTGGCATGGGCAATGGAGGTGACCAGCTTGGGCTGATGTACTGGTATTTTGTCTCAAAGAGTACCACCCTGTATGCAAGCGCAGCATTTTTGGACAATCATAATCACGCGACTTTCACGATTAACGGTGCTCCGGTGGGGATCCCGGTGGCGTACCCCGGTGCCAACCCTAGAGGCATACAGCTAGGTATCCAGCATCGGTTCTAAGGATTGGCCGATGCTGCATGCAGGGTCGTCTTCGGACAAAACTCACCTGAAAATCGGGCTCAACTTCACGTTAGCTCCACTACTTGCAAATTGTATTCGGTCGGGCCCACTGCGCGGAAGCGATGAGTGTGGCCCGAGGTCGAGACATGACGTGGCCCGTGTTGCACTGACAATGCGATTTCCAAAACCGGGGACGATGCTGGATGCGCGCGCAGGTCCCGCCCCTCCGCAATGCCAACTCCTTTGGTCTGGCTCCCACGAAACACCAACAGCCGAACGGGTCACAGGCGTATGTCGCCATTTATGGCAGCGATTCCGTGCACGCCGCCAAAAGCGCATAACGAGCGTGACCCCGGCCACCATCAGCGCGGTACCCACCAGCCGTAACCCGTTGAGAGGATGTTGAGTTGCACCAACCAGGCCGAAATGATCGATCGCAACCGAGGCAATGAGGTTTGCACAGATCGTCAGGCCATTGAGCGTGCCGACCCCGACCTTCTGCACCAGAGTCAGCCCCGCAAGCACGGCGACCGCCCCGACGATACCGCCGAGCGGCGGCCCACCATTTCATCCTGCGCAAATCTTCGAGGGTCGGAAGTGGCGTGGGCTGAACGCTGAACACCGCGATGGTCAGAAATGTCACCAGCAGAAACGAAACGCTCGAAGCAAGCCACGGATTGGCGAGCGATCGTTTCAGCTCGCCGTTAATGGGTGTGCTGACAGCCTGCAAGATGCCGCCGATGACGATAAATGGATAGGCCCATGAGCTGCTCATCACGCTCCTCCGCTGGAATCCCTCAATGCCCGATCAGAAACCGTGCACCCATCGCCAGTACGAGCGCGGGCAGCATGACCACAGATCCGATCCTGAGAAACTGCATGAAATCCACCTCTTCACCCTCGCGGCGGATCGAGAGGAGCCACAGGATAGTGGCGAGTGAACCGGTGATCGACAGGTCCACGCCGATCAGCATGGCGTCGATCACCCGCTCCGGGCTGTGCGCCTGCAATGCGGTCGCGCTGGCGACCAGCCCGGCCGGCAGATTGTTGATCGCATTGCTGATGACACGCTCGATTATCAATAGACATGTCTAATGTCCGCGGTTACGTTGTCGAACTGCTGTAAGTGTAGTCAACTCAACACACTGATCACACTTTCGTCCTCAATATGTAGGAATCCTGCCATCACGAGCGACGAAAGACGACGTCAGCAGACCATGCTTGAATTGCTTGTCGACACAGCAGAGCAATATCAGCGAGAGCTCGAGTGTGACCGTGAGCTGTATCAGGTGATCGCGCTCGATGCGAAAGGCATCCCTCAAAGCCGCATCACCGCGAGCCGCGCAGCACGACTTCTTGCAGAGGCATCACAAATAGCGACGATGGAAACTCCGGCGGCCACGAAGCCGAGCCAGAGCAAACAAACGTCAGCCAAATCCGCAGCAGACGAAGAAGCAGACGCTGCCCAACAGCCGGCTCCCGCGCAGCACTAGCCATCGAGAAGGTGAGTGACTTCAGTTGTTTAAATTTGTAGGATGCCTGCCCTCAGTCACGAGCATGGGCGAGCGCCACAAGCAGATGTGGGCAGGCGTCGTATAAACCTAAACATTTTCAGATGTTCGACATCGGTGCGCAGATCGCCGACAATCGATATCAGGTCTCGACAACGTTGGCACGAACTGCGTCCGGGAAAAACCGTCAATCCTTCCCTTACGGCATGGCGCACGAATATCTCGTCATTTTCCAATACCACGAGCCTGAACCGCGCGAGCTATTCGAGCGCGGACTGATCGAAGATTACGAATCGTCATCGGGAGTATTTTTATCGAGGCAGGATCGGCGGAAGAAACCTTGATCTGGTGCGAGGGAATCGCACAGGAGCTTCTTCGACGCGCCAACGATGACAGATCGTTGGATTGGAAACGCTTGGCGTACAGGGTCTAAAATTAAAAATAGCGCCAGTCCCTTTGTGTGGGGCGGCTCGCCCTATCCTCTTCTGTCAACGGCAGGCGGCCATGAACACTCACGATGCGCCTTTTGTTCGCTCGGTGCTGGCTGCACTTTGCGCGGCTTCGCTCGCCACACTCGCGGCGTGCGGCGGAAGCGCCTGCTTCGGCTTCGACGGCTGTAGCGGCGGAAACGGGACGCCGAACGTCGCCGTATCCGGCACGGCAGCCATCGGCAAGGCACTCGCCAGCGCGACGGTTAGCCTCAGTTGCGCGTCGGGTTCGGGCTCCACCCTGTCAGACGGCGGTGGACACTACAGCACGACCCTCAACGCCACGCTTCCCTGCATCCTCACCGTGACCGCCGGCGGCACGACCCTGCATTCGCTGGCATTTGCCGGTGGCACTTTCAATACGACGCCTGAGACCGAATTGATGCTCGTCTATCTCGCTTCGCAACTTGGCACAAACGAGACCAGTCTGATTGCGAACTTCCAGAACAATTCACAGTTCCAGCGGGTGCTGGAAAATCAGACCGATGTACTGGCTGCGCAAACGGCAGTTGTTGCGAATCTGCAGCAGCGATATGCGGTCACGCTGACGGCACCGGCGTTTCTGACGACGCCGTTTGTCGTCGGGCAAGCAGGAGTGGACAGCGATCTCGGCGCGCTGGTGACAGCAGGCGCCATCGACGTCAATGGCATGCCCGATCCGGCTGCCGTCTCGCTGCTGTCCGCGGCGGGTCTCGCCCATCCGCTCACAACGACGTCCACACCTGCATCCGGCACTGGCGGAACAGGGAGCGCCCCCAGCGGCATGATGTAAACTGAGGCAGTTTGAGGCTGGCGTCATCAGGCAGAGGTTGGCCAGGAGCCGTCACTCACCGTCTGTTCGCTGGCCCCGCAGCCGGATCGCCCGGTGCGCCAGTGCCCGCCTCGCTTTGTGGCCGGTGGGCGCCACAAAGCGCAAGCGGCTTTTCAGTCGTGCGGCCGGAAAAGAGAGGGCCCTGTGCGTCCGGTCGGCTATCATGCCTATCCTCCTCGAAGTAGCTCCTTATGATTTCCGTCCGTAATGTCACGCTGCGCCGTGGCGTCAATGTCGTACTCGACAGCGCGTCTGTCACCTTCACCCCCGGCGAAAAGATTGGCCTTGTCGGCCGCAATGGCGCCGGCAAGTCATCCTTCTTCGGCCTTCTCAACGGCACGCTGCACGAAGACGGCGGCGAGTTCTCGATTCCCGCTGCGTGGAAGATGGGCCAGGTCGCGCAGGAGATGCCGGAGACCGAGCAGAGCGCGACCGACTTCGTAGTCGAGGGAGACACCATGCTGCTGGCCGCGCAGGCCGAAGTAGCGGCCGCTGAGGCCAGCGACGATGGCATGCGCATGGCGCACGCCTACATGGCCCTGCACGACGCTGGTGCACACGATGCCCCCGCACGCGCCGAAGCGCTGATCCTGGGTCTTGGCTTCAGTGCTGCGCAGCTTAGCCAGCCAGTCAACAGTTTCTCCGGCGGCTGGCGCATGCGACTGCAACTGGCGCGCGCGCTCATGTGCCCGTCCGACTTGCTGTTGCTCGACGAGCCGACCAATCACCTCGACCTCGACGCGCTGGTCTGGCTGGAAGCGTGGCTCAAGCGCTATCAAGGAACCATGGTAGTGATCAGCCACGATCGCGAATTCCTGGACGCGGTGACGCAGGTGACGGTGCACGTCGACAACGCCAAGCTCGTGCGTTATGGCGGCAACTACAGCAAGTTCGAAGACATGCGCGCTGAGCAGCTCGTGTTGCAGCAGGCCTCGATGGCCAGGCAGGTGGACAAGATCGCCCACCTGCAGAAATTCATCGACCGTTTCAAGGCCACGGCCTCGAAGGCGAAGCAGGCGCAGAGCCGGGTCAAGGCGCTCGAACGCATGGAGAAGATCGCACCGGTGCTTGCCGACGCAGACTTCAACTTCGAGTTCAAGGAACCGCTCAACGTCCCGAACCCGCTGTTGTCGATGCTGGACGCGAGCTTCGGCTACCCGGCGCCGACCGACGCACTGCCGGGCACGCCGCCCACGGTCATCGTGCGGGGCATCAACCGATCCGTGCTGGCCGGGCAGCGCATCGGCATTCTCGGTGCCAACGGCCAAGGCAAGTCCACGCTGGTGAAGACGGTCGCGCACGAGCTGGCGCCGATTGCCGGCGAAATCAGCGAAGGCAAAGGCCTGAATATCGGCTACTTCGCACAGCAGGAACTCGACGTGCTGCGTCCTCTCGACACGCCGATGGAACACATGATCCGCCTTGCCAAGGACACGCCGGCGAACATGCGCGCCCCCGGCCAGAGTGGCACCGAACAATCGCTTCGCACCTTCCTCGGCACCTTCAACTTCAGTGGTGACATGGTCCATCAGAAAGTCGGCACGATGAGCGGCGGCGAAAAGGCGCGGCTCGTGTTGTGCATGATCGTGTGGCAGCGCCCCAACCTGCTGCTGCTCGACGAGCCCACCAACCACCTCGACCTGGCCACACGCGAAGCGCTAGGCATGGCACTCAACGAATTCGAAGGCACAGTGATGCTGGTCAGTCACGACCGGTCCCTGCTGCGCGCGGTATGTGACGAGTTCTGGCTCGTCGCCAAGGGTGGCGTCGAGCCCTTCGACGGCGATCTGGACGATTACCAGCAGTTCCTGCGCGACGAAGCCCGTCGCATGCGCGAGCAGGCTGCCGGGGAGCAGAAGGTCATCGCCTGAGTTAACCCCCTGGCAGTTCCAGTTTGGAAGCTGCCATAGCGCTCGCATCGAGTCGAAGGGCCGCTTTACGCCCTGAGTCAGTCGGCCAAGCATTTCGAGGGGGAAGCGCGAGGCTCACCAGGAGCGGCACCGGGACGTCCGCAAAGCCCGATGCCCGGTCTGATAGCGTTGGCCGGATGATGGACATCCGCTGTCTGGCGGGCCGCGCTAACTGCCAGGTCGCGGGAAGGGCGCGCTGAGCTACCAGGCATGGCAGCGCGTTTCTGTCACAATGGCGCTCTGCAGCTTCGCTGACGTACCGTCGGCAACGCCCCACAACTGACCTTCTCGTAAATGCGCATCTTCGGAATCAGCCTTTACGTCATCATCGCTGTGTTCTTAGCGGTGCATGCCGTGCGCACCCAGCAGAACATGTACTGGCTGCTGATCCTGTTTCTTTTCCCTGGCCTTGGCAGTGCGGTCTACTTCTTTGTCATTTACTTGCCCTCCCTGCGCCAGTCGCGTGGGGCAAGGGCGGCAACGAGGGCCATCTCGCAGCTTGTCGATCCCAACCGAGCAGTGCGCGAGGCGCGCACGGATTTCGATCGCGCGCCGACCGTCGCGCATCGCATGCGGTTGGCTGCAGCGCTGCTCGATGCAGGAAATGCCGCCGAAGCCCTGGAGCATTACCAAGCGGCGGCCAGCGGGCCGTTCTCATCCGATCCGGCTTTACTCCAAGGGCTGGCGCGTGCGCAGTTTGCCAACGGCAATGCTTCGGCCACGCAGGACGCACTGGAAAAACTGTTCGCCGCCCATCCTCTCACCCGCCGGCAGCCGGAGCCTGCCTCGCTGTATGCACGGGCCTTGGACGCGATTGGTGCGCCAGGCACGCGCGCGGCGTTCGAGATTGCGCTCACGAGTGCAAGAGACGCTGCACCGCGTTGCCTGTACGCCGATTGGCTAGCGGTGCAGCCCGACGAGGCCGACCGCCAGCGTGCGCGCGAACTTTACGCTGAGATTGTGCAGGATGCCAGGCATTGGCCACGCCACGCCCGCGAACATAACAGCGAGTGGCTGCAACGGGCGCAAGCCGCCCTAAGCCGATAATCCACGGGTGCCCGCTACAAAGCGGCAGACCTTTGGCCGCGGGGTCAGTCTGCGTCGAAGCCTGCCGAAGGCCCCATTGATCCTGACGGATTCGAAACGACCGGTTCATACGCTCTGCGCGCAAGCCGCTGTTCGCGGGCGATGTGGATGACGCGCCTGCTTCGCGTATGGGAGCCCGATGAGGTTTCCCTGATTCCCGAGTTCCCATGCCCGAGACTGGCTATTGATCCTCCGTGACGGTTTCTGTCAGATGACTGGCCCACCAATCTGCGCCGCGAGATTGATCATTCTCGCGGCCTCCAGCTCGTTGGACGCCCCCCCGACCATTGTCGCCGGTCGTGGTACATCGCAAACGGCAAGGAACGAACGACCGCTATCTGGCATTGCCACTATCGGGCAGCAGCCGGCCAGTTGCGGGCATTCGATTAGCAAGGACCAGACAATTGAGGGCATCGTCCTCAAGGGGCTGTTATCCGCGGCACTAGCGACCTGACTGACTTGAATGGGCTCGGCCGCAGTTATGTCGAATACAGAATGGAGAATGGCGACCAGATTTTTGCACGCGGATTCTTCCTCACGCACAAGTTGCCAGGTAGCGACCGCTCGACGAACCTCACGGAGTTGGATATCACGGGTGGCACTGGTAAATTCCGCGGCATTCGTGGCATCGTACGCGCCGAAACAGTACCCGACAACAAGGCCTTCAACCAGAACCGGACCGTTTCCTGGGCGCGCAGTGCCGGCGTTGCATAGCATGAAACCCGGCAGTGCCGGCCCGGGGATTCCGGCATTTCCGTGTGTCGCATGCGCTGCGGGCCTTGCTCGCGTGCCGTTGATGAACTAGATTTTTATTTGGAGATGCATCAGGCGGGAGGGACTGCCATGGAACTGAGCGTAGAACGCGTCGATGTTTGGGCAGCGGCCATCGAGGACAAGCCGGGCGGGCTTGCGCGAGTACTAAGCGCTTTGCGGGATGCCGGCGTGGATCTGCAGTTCGTCGTCGCACGTCGCACACCTGAAGCATCGGGCAAGGGAGTCGTGTTTGTCGCACCGCTGCAGGGGGAGAACGAGATCCGTGCCGCGACACAGGTGGGGTTCACCGTCACCCCAAGCCTTCACTCCGTCCGTGTAATGGGTTTGGACCAGTTGGGGATCATCGCGCAATTGACCCAGATCTTGGCAGACGGCGGTATCAACCTCCGCGGCGTTTCCGCTGCTGTGCTTGGCACACAATTCATTGCGTATCTCGCGGTCGACTCGTTGGACGATGCCGAAAAGGCGATTGACATTCTACAGAGGGCCTGAAGGGCCCGTGCCGGACCGCGAACTGGCCTGGTTATTCCGATCGAAGCGACTGGGTTGCCCTGCCTGACACGAGTACCCGGGACGACCGCTTCAGTTCGACAGACTGTACGGCCGTGCGTGCATGCGAGCGCGAAGCGGCCGGGTCTTAGTGCGGCCATCTACGGCCGTTCGTCCGTTCCTTTAATCGTTCAGTTGAACGTCGCCTTTGCCCCAGTTAGCTGACTGCCAAGCACCGACAAGGCTCGTCGAGTCAGCAGCCAAAGCCACCGGTGGGTACCGGGCGATTTGAAGCCATCACTTGTGCCCACTGAAGGGGCGAAAACCGCTCCTCCTCGCACGGGATGGGACCAAAGTCCAATTGTTCTATCGGCGCGCTGGGTGTTCAGGCGGGTGGCTTTAGCCACCGAAATCAGCGCGGCAGTGTATGCGAGATCGCCTGCAGGCAGACCGTCATCAGCGGACCCGGAACGATGCCGAGGACCAGCACGGCCACGCCGTTCAGCGCAAGCAGCGTGCGGTTGCCGGCGCCGGCCGAGAGCGGCGTCGTGTCCTGCGGTGCGTCGAAGTACATCAGCTTGACGATGCGCAGGTAGTAGAACGCGCCGACCAGCGACGTCATTACGGCCAGCACCGCGAGCCACGTCAGACCTGCGTTCACCGTCGCTTCGAGCACGGCGAGCTTCGCGTAGAAGCCGACCGTCGGCGGAATGCCGGCGAGCGAGAACATCATCACCATCATCACGAACGCGAAGATCGGGCTGCGCTGGTTGAGACCCTTGAAGTCGTCGAGCGTTTCGGCTTCGAAATCGCGGCGTGCGAGCAGCATAATCACGCCGAACGTACCTGTCGTCGTAACCAGATACACGATGCTGTAGAACGTCGCCGAACCGTACGCGCTGGCCGCGCCACCGGCCTCGCCGTCGACAACGCCAGCCAGCAGACCCAGCAGCACGAAGCCCATGTTCGAAATCGCCGAGTAAGCCAGCATCCGCTTGATGTTGCGCTGGACGATACCCGTGATGTTGCCGACGATCATCGATAGCGCCGCGAGAAGCACGAGCATTCCCTGCCAGCTGACTGCGAGCGGCAGCAGACCCATCACGAGGAAGCGCAGGCCCCACGCGAACGCCGCGACCTTCGGACCGCCGCCGACGAAGAGCGTCATCGCAGTCGGCGCACCCTGATAGACGTCCGGCACCCACATGTGGAACGGCGCCGCGCCCATCTTGAATGCAACGCCTGCGACGATGAAAACCACGCCAAACAGCAGCACGGCATTGTTGATGCGGCCCGAAGCAACCGCCTTCAGCACCTCGTTCAGTTCGAGCGAGCCCGTCGCGCCGTAGAGCATCGAGATGCCGTACAGCAGGAAACCCGTAGCCAGTGCGCCAAGCACGTAGTACTTCATCGCCGCTTCGCTCGATTGCGCGACGTCGCGGCGCAACGCGACCATTGCGTACAGCGACAGCGACATCAGTTCGAGACCGAGGTACAGCATCAGGAAGTGGTTGCCCGAAATCATGATCAGCTGGCCGAGCAGCGAGAACATGCCGAGCAGGAACACGTGGTCGCGGAACAAGTCGCGATCTTCGAGATATCTACGCGAATAGACGAGCGCGACAGCGAAGCCAAGCGACACGACCGCCTTCATCACGCTGGCGAATGAATCGATCACGATCATCCGCGAGAAGAAATAGTATTGATGCGAGTCGAATGATTGGATCGCGAACCCCACGCACGCCGCGGCCGACGACAGGAGCGCGATGAGGTAAGTAAGACGCCGGTTCGTTGCCTCGGAGCAGAAGTCTCCCACCCGGGAGGCGATCACGATCGCGAACACTACCAGCGCGTCGGGCAACAGCACATGTGCGGCTTGCATGATCGTTATGGCTCGTGTGAGATTCGGCGAGTTAAGCCCCATGCGATGGGCGGCTGTGGGTCCGCAGCCTCTCGCGACGGGCAACAATGCGAGGAGCCATCGCATCCCTCCGGGCCAATCGAGATTGACACATAGCGGTGCGAACAACCTCAACCTGGAACGATCCCGCGACCGAACCGGTTGCGATCACTATGACGAGCGCCACGAGCGCGCCAACAATACCTACCATCACAGTGTCGCAATAGCATTCGCGATGTGTCAGGCCAACCACCGCGAGCAGCGTGACGACCGCGCTGAAAGCGTCGACTGTACGCTGATGATACACAGCCATCGCCGTCAGGTATCGATGATTTTCGCTGTACGTGACGGGCGGTGAGATGCCCCCTATATAGGACCAAAGTCCAATATAGGACCAAAGTCCAATAGCCTGTGAATTCCATTAAAAATACCATGTGTTTGGGGTTATTCCAGAAGCAGTCGCGGGACAGCCCCATGCCACCAAAGCTGACCGGGCGACCCAGATACCTTCACGAGTTCATGCGCTGACAACGGACGGGCATCGTGATCGACAACGCGTTTCGCAAGACGACCGATGGAATCGCCGCGTTCCTCAAACTGGAATCGGCGGGCGGACTGCTGCTCATGGCTACCGCAGTACTCGCGTTGGTCTGCAGCAACTCGCCGCTTCGACACGCGTACGACGATCTGCTGAAGATCCCCGTGGAGGTGCGCTTTGGATCGTTAATCGTCGCGAAGCCGCTGCTACTGTGGATCAACGACGGGTTAATGGCCATCTTCTTTCTCCTGGTCGGACTGGAGGTCAAACGCGAGGTCATTGAAGGAGAGCTTTCCACGCTCGCACAGGTCGTGCTGCCTGTCGTTGCTGGAGTCGGCGGAATGGTAGTGCCCGCACTCATCTACTTCCTTATTAACCGTGGGCATGGCGCGGCCTTGAATGGCTGGGCCATTCCAACGGCCACAGACATTGCATTTGCGCTCGGCATTCTTTCGCTGCTCGGCAACCGGGTGCCGGTGTCGCTGAAAATATTCCTCACCGCGGTGGCGATCGCCGACGATCTGGGCGCGATCGTTATCATCGCGCTGTTTTACACAGCTGATCTTTCCATCCCGGTGCTACTTTTCGCGGCCGTGGCAATTGCAGTGCTGATTGCCTTGAACCTGCTGAAAATCACACGAATTGCACCTTACGTTATTGTCGGCGTGATCTTGTGGGTATGCGTGCTGAAGTCCGGCGTTCACGCAACGCTCGCAGGCGTTGCGCTCGCTTTCGCCGTGCCGTTGAAGACGAAAGACGCGCAAGGCCACGCTCCGCTGCATCAGCTTGAACATAGCCTCCACCCTTGGGTGGCCTTCGCCGTTTTGCCGATCTTTGCTTTCGCCAATGCCGGCGTCTCGTTCGCTGGCGTGACGCTCACGGCGCTGGCAGAGCCGCTACCGCTTGGCATCGCCGCAGGTCTGTTCGTCGGAAAGCTCGTCGGCGTTTGCGGGGCGAGCGCCGCGCTGGTTGGGCTCGGTCTGGCCAGGTTACCCGAGGGCGCTAACTGGCTTCAGTTGGTTGGCATCGCAGCACTGTGTGGTGTTGGCTTCACCATGAGTCTGTTCATCGGCTCCCTCGCTTTCGAAGGTTCCGAATATTTCACACCTGTCCGGCTGGGTGTGATCGTGGGCTCGATGCTATCGGGCGTGATGGGCTATCTGCTTCTCCGGTTCGTGCGGGGTCATTCTGGAACAACCTCATCGAACGGGACTAACTAGCCGTTCATTCAGGTACGGATGGGCATCATGAGCCTCGACACGCTGGAAACGCTAATGGCCGCGTCCCTCGTTCTGCTACTCGGGCGGCAGATCCTTGCCCGGGTACGCATACTGCGGACTTACAGCATCCCCGAACCGGTTGTCGGCGGGTTACTTGTCGCGCTGCTTGCTTTTGCGTTACGCAGTACCTTACGCATCGATGTGCGCTTCGACACGGCGCTTCAGGCGCCGCTGATGCTCTCTTTCTTTGCCACCATCGGTCTCAACGCAGACCTGGCAAGCCTGAAAGCGGGCGGGCGTTCGCTTATTGTCTTTCTCGGCGCCGTGGTCGGCTTGCTCGTGATGCAGGACGCGCTCGGCATCGGCCTCGCCTGGGTGTTGGGACAGGAGCGCATTCTCGGCCTGCTCGGGGCGTCGGTGACCCTTTCAGGTGGTCATGGCACCGGCGCAGCGTGGGCCAAGGTGTTTACCGAGCGCCATGGGCTCAAAGCGGCGACGGAAATCGCAATTGCCTGCGCCACGTTCGGCCTGATACTCGGGGGATTGATCGGCGGCCCGGTCGCGCGTTTCCTGATCACGCGCTACGGCCTTGTCCCCAAAGCGGAACCCGATGTCGAAGCCGTGACGGGTTTCGAGCAACCCAAAGCTGTCCGGCTGATCACGGTCGACGCTGTCATCGAAACCGTGGCGCTGATAGCCGTTTGCCTCGCCGTCGGCTCGGCGCTCGGATCGTGGTTGAACGGCACGGCTTTCGAGCTACCCGCGTTCGTGTGCGTATTGTTCGTCGGCGTCGTTCTGCGCAACGGACTCGCCGTGCTCGGCTGGTATCAGGTCTTCGAGCGCGCAGTGTCCCTGCTCGGCAATGTGAGCCTCGGCCTCTTTCTCGCGATCGCACTGATGAGCCTGCGTTTAGGGGACCTGGCCTCGCTTGCGCTACCGCTTTTCGCAATCCTGGTCGTGCAGGCGATCGCTATGGCTGGATACGCTATTCTCGTCACCTTTCGGGTCATGGGGCGTAACTATGACGCGGCGGTGCTGGCTGCCGGGCACTGCGGTTTCGGTCTGGGGGCTACGCCGACTGCGATCGCCAACATGCAGGCCATCACGGATCGGTTCGGTCCATCCCATCTTGCCTTTCTGGTCGTGCCGATGGTGGGCGCATTCTTTATCGACATCGCGAATGCGATCGTCATCAAGCTGTTCCTGCTGCTGCCAATTTACGGGTAAACGTGGCCCAGTTTGCCACCACGCGAATCAGGCGGATGCGCGCCAACTAGTCGAGGTGGCAGACGCAGACGAGGACAACGAACCGTCTCAGGCCCCTTCAGCGCGCACACGACACGTAGCCGACACGCGAATCGTGGTAAACGCTTACCCGACCATCGCTTAGATTGACGACCTTGTGGAAGCCTTTGCCGGCGAAGGTGTGCGACCAGTATGTGCTTTCGCCTCCCCAGCCATAAAGGCCACCTGGATAACGTGAATCGTTTTTTGGCGCGACGATCGCGTACCTGCTCCCCGTAGCCGCCCCGTTAGCAGTATTCGCGTAGGCGAACAGCGCTTTCAGCTCTTCGACTGTCGGTAGCCGCATACGACGCTTCGCACACTGGTACAGCGCATCGTGGTAGTCGTACCGCGACACCCTGGCTCCACTGAAAGTGTCTGGGGCGCCCATCTTCGCGCGCGGGATCTTCTTCTCCCACGGAAAGCGATGGGTGACAGGGCGGCTAAAGCAGGTCTTGTTGTGAGAGAAGACAGTCGCGCCACCGCCAATCATTGGATACGTCCCTTCAGGCATGCAGATTTCTTCAGTGGCTACCATCGCGTCCGACGTTGCTGCCGCGTAGGAAGGGCTGGAATTCATCACTGATACCGCAGCCAACAATGCGCGAAGCAGCACCAATCTCCGAATCCACTTTCCGCCGACGAAAGTCATGACAGTCCGATAAGTGAGTTCATGATCGACCACCTTGACACGACCTGGTTGCGTCACAAACCTGGGCCGGGCCGGGAGCATCAGCCACCGCCCAGATGATCCCGGGACGCTTGTACCCTGGTGCGTCAAGCTAAGCCCGGAAACGGAGGAAGTAAACGTCTTTTTTGGTGGGGCAAATAACTGATAACCCATTTTATAAAACTGCTGGATCACGGCCGGGATGTATCCTTCAGATAGGGCGTCGCAGTCGCACCGAACACGTGAGCATGGAAGGTGGGTTCAGCGATTCCGGTCGCAGCGCCTTGAGTGGTGGCGGTGATGATATGAAGCGTATTTACGTTCTGATTGTGCTTTGCAGTGCGTTGGCCGCCTGCATATCGGCGGGCGTCGACGTCAAACCAGAGCAACTGTCGACCTTCAAGCAAGGCGGGACCACCCTTGAAGAGGTTGTCACCGAACTCGGGTCTCCAACGGCACAGACCACGCTAAGCGATGGATCGACCGTGCTGATCTATTCATTTGTCACTTCCAGGCCCCGTCCCGAAAGCTTTATCCCGATCATCGGTCCGCTCTTCGGCGGGGCCGACACGCAATCTTCGACAGTCGTGTTCGAGTTCGACGAAAACGGCATTCTCACGAGTCAACGCAGGACGACATCGAGTGGCGCATCGGGATTGAGTGCGAGGTCGCCCGGCACGCTGCCGCAGACGGATGCGCCTGGTCAAGCGAAGTAGCTCGAGCCCGGGCCGCCTGCGAATGCGGGCGATCCGGCGAGCGGCTGGATGCGCACTTAACACCGCCGTCAATGTGCCTTTTGCTCCATGCAGTCAAATTTATTCACGCAGCAAGATCAGAAGGCTCGCTATGGTTTGTGATCTATTGATTTGCGCGCGACCGCACCGTCCGCAGCAGATCCGTCCTCCGCGCGCGGTACCGCGTCGTGCGCCGCAAGCGCCGGGAGTGCGGACTTGAGATGAACGTCACGCTGCGGGAACGGAATTTCAATTCCCGCTTGCCGCAACTCACGTTCGATCGCCGTGAGTACGTCGTGGGTGGCGGGAATTCGTTGATCCACGCCCTCGACAAAGAAACGCGCCTCAAAATCGAGGGAACTGTCGCCGAAAGCGAGGAAGAATACGCTGGAGGCGGGATTCGATAGGACGTAGGGCACTGAGCGCACAGCTTTCAGGATTAATTCGCAGGTGGCCGCGGTATCGGATCCATAGGCGACGCCGACCTTCAGCACGACCCGCGTGACGGGATCGCTCAGCGTCCAGTTGGTGACTCGCTCTGTGATGACGGTCTTGTTCGGTATCACCACCTCCTTGCGATCGAAGTCGGTCACTGTCGTGGCACGCGCCTGCACACGGGTCACGACGCCGGTTACGTCTGCGACAGTGACGGTATCGCCGATGCGGATCGGCCGCTCAAACAATATGATCAAACCGGAAACGAAATTTGCGAAAATCTCTTGCAGGCCGAAGCCGAGGCCTACGCCCATGGCCGCGACCAGCCACTGAATCCGGGACCAGTTGCCACCCAGCACACTGAACACCGTCATCACCGCCCCACCCACAATGACGTAGCGGGCCACAGTCCTGATGGCATAGCGGCTGCCGCCTGACAGCTGCACCCGCTCCGGAAACGCAATTTCAAGGAAGCCCCCGATGTTTTTGACCGCAATGACTGCGACAAACCCTATCGACAGGGCAAGCATCACGCCCCCGAGGGTGACGGCGCGCTCGACCGTTTGGCCCTCCTCGACATCGGCATAGGTCCAGAGAGAAATCTCGTTCAGCAGGCTCAAGCCCGGCAATGCGCCGCGCCAGACCACCAGCACGCCAATCAGCAGCAGTATCGCGGATAAGGCTCGCAACAACCGCGTCGCCTGGGCTCCGATCGACGCAAGGTCAGGTCGATCCAGGTTTTTGCGCACTCCGTCGATGACGACTTCTACCGCGCGATCCTCGCCTTCAGTCCGCGCACGCTCGAGCTCGTCGCGCTGGTTGCGCAACCAGCGCGCTGCCAACGTATGGAACAGCGCGATCGCTGCCGCAATCAGGCAACTGAACAACGTGAGCCGACCGAAGACCTGCGCGGCATCGTAAAAGCCAACCGCCGAGAGCACCGCGAGTGACAGCGGCACCATACAAGCGAACAGGTAGATCGTATATTTCAAGACCACGCCCCGGTCCTCTGCCCTGGGACCGAAATACCGCGTGAGAACCCGGCCGCCCGGTCGGAAGGTCACGCCGATCAGTCCAGCGCACACGATAAGGGCCAGCATATGGGTTAGCCGCCCGAGCGAGGCCCGTACAATGGGATCGTCGTACTGGGACGCGGCCAGGTTGACGAAGCCAAGCGGCACCACGAGGAACGTGAACACGCGTGATGCGCGACGGAACACACGCACCGACTGAGCGTCGCCTCCGAAATGCAGCTCGGCAATGCCATCTGGACGACACAGCCGCGAGAAGAACATCCCGACGAGTACCCCGAACGCGGTCAGGCCGAGTCCCTCACCGACGGCATTTGCAAATTCCGAAGCCGTCGACGAGGAAACGATCAAGTTGCCGATCGTCCAGGTCGCCAGCGGCAGCGGCGCGACGATGAGCAGCGTTGTGCCAAGGGCCTGCACAGTGGCGGCGACGTTGCGATCGCCGGCCGCGTCCTTCCGCTCGGCTAGGCGCTGCAGGCGCGCAAGGAGACGCTTGCGTGCAGCCAGGATGGCGAGCACCGCGCCAAACAGGACCAGCACTTGCAGCGAGCGTTGCTGCGCCTCGCGCTCAATGGTTTCGCCCACCTCGCGCCAGCCCTTGGGCGAGGCCAGCCATAGCAGCGTCTGCGGCAAATCACTGAAGGACCGCTCGGACAGGGGAGCCACAGGCACCCAGAACAGCGCCTTGTCGATTAGACCGCGATAGTTTTGCGCCGTGCTCAGGAGCTGATCCTCGGCAGTGACGAGTTCGTCCAGCGTGTTCAGGTAGGTTCGCTGCGAAGTCGATAGCCGGTCGAGCAGTTCCTTGTGGTCCGCAATCAGGACTCTAGCCTCGTCGCGCAGGGTCGCCAACTCCGCCGGGCGCGTGCTCGCAGCTTCATTGCGCATGACGGTGTCGAGTTCCTGGTCCGGGTTCGCGAGGCGACGTTGCTCGCGCTCAACCTGGAAAGCAGCCGCAGCGATCGACTCGGCGGCCCGCGCGCGCGCGCCGCGCTCGCGACGGAACTGCTCGGCTTCAGGCAGCGCGGCACCGCGCTCCGCGAGCACCCGAGCCAGTGATTCCGTGAGCTTGCTGCGCTCCAGGCGCAGGCGCGCGCGCTGAAAATCGATCTCCAGGTTCTCCGCCTCTGCCGCGCGCTGATCGCGAGCTTGCCGTAACGACTCGATTTCCTTCGCCGTCTCGGCAAGCTGAGCAGAGGTTTGGACATTGGCTGCCGCCAATCGACTCAAGGAGGGACTGCGGCCTACCAACTGACGTTGGCGCTCGGCGGCGTCCTCCTCGGCCCGCCGTGCGTCATCTACCCGACGCTGGTCGACGAGCGCCACCAGCTGCTTCACTTCAGTATCTCCGCGCTGCAATTGCGCCCGAATAGCGGCCTGCCGAAGTTGCGTCAGACGGGCCAACAGGGGTTGCGCATTGATGCGGTTGCGCAAGACTTCAGCATCAGCTTCACGAACAAGCAGCGCGGCACGCTTGGCCTGCAACTCTGCCTGCGCGAGCAACGTTTGACGTGAAGCACCTGCAGCGGTCTGGATCTCTTCGCGCAACCGCTCCAGACCGGCTTGCGCCTCGCGCTGCGTATTGCGCAACTCCGCGGGCTCCGTGCCGATACGTTCGATTTCGAGGTCGAGCACCGCGAGTTCGGCGCCCGCCGCAGCCTGGAGAGTCTCGGTCTGGGCCAGCACCTGCTCCAGCTCATTAAGCGTGCTACCGGAACTCCAGGAGCCGGAAACCACCTGGTCTGACTCAGAGCGCAGCCGTTCCAGCGTCCGCTCCAGGTCACGGATCTGGGCCGGCGCATCCCGCACCAACTGACGATAGTTCTCCGCCTGGGCACGCAGCTCGGGTACACGCTCCAGATCCGCGAGCGCTGCGCGGGACAGCTCGGCTATGCGTGCCTTGGTGGGCACGTCGATGTCCTTGCGGGCCTCTGCTTCCCGGGCTGTGCGTCGTACCTGTTCGACGGTCAAGTCAGCGTTTGAACGAACGCCGGGCGGCTCCCCTTGCGCCACCGCAGCCGTCACGGTTGCTCCGACCAGCAACAGCCGCGCGATGGTCAGGAGAGCAACCAGACGGGCGTTGCCTGGGACGGACTGGCCGCGTCGCACCCTCGCTTTACCCAGCAGAGCGTTAACAGCCAAGGCTAGCCGGCGCGTCGGGCTACTCATCGATGTTCGCCTTTTGGGTCTGAAAGTGCCGTTGCCTCCACGGCCATTGACGCCCGACGACATCTGCGCAGCGTCGGATTTCTATCTTTCAAAAGGCCGGGGCGGCGACCGGTAAGCGCACTCCCCAGACAATAGCCTACGAGGCAGGAGGAAATGCCGATATTGGACCTTAGTCCCTTGTGTACACCGGAAGACAGAGAGTCCGCGGCGCATTTCGCGTGGCGCCGATCATTGGCGTGAGCATCGCGTGCGGCATCGGCATCGTCGGGGCGCTCGGCGTGTTGCTGTGAGGCCAATCAGACATGCCGGGCGATCATCGGCCGGCATGTCAACTGTCGGCCAGGATAAAGCGGCGCAATTGACGCACGAACTCCGCGCGGGCGGCGGCAGGCAGTTGCCGTCCGACGGGAATACGCTGCCAGCCGTCGCAAAGGTAGACGGCGCCATCGCTGTCGCCGAGAGACACGGTCAAGCGGGCCGCATTCATCCGATGCATCGTGCGGCGTCCGCGCTCGTGTACTTCGACGATCACGAACGGGGGCGCGAACGTCAGCACCTCGCCGTCCGTCGCGTGCCTGGAGTAGGCGATAAAGGCGATGCCGATGGCCACGGTGCAAAGCATCGAGAAGGGCAGCGTGAGCCACGCGCCGAATGCGAATGCCGCTACCACGCCGATCGCGAGGTCGAGCGCCATGAGGAACACGGTCGCGGCGAGCGACTGCCGCGGAGTGAGAGAGCAGTTGCGCTTGATGCGCCACTCGCGGCTCGGCACATCTCCCTCGTCGTCGAAAGGGCCAGGCCCGTACGACCGTCTGAAGTATGCATACATGATCGAAAGTCCCGCTCCGTTCGGGCGCTGGCCGATCTTCCAGCTTGGCTTTTCTTTCGTCTCGTCTGGCCGACCATCCCTATCTCGACGAGGTGCTCATGTTGTTGCGCGGCGAGCCTTTTCTGCTCTGGAGACCGGTCGATCAACACGGCACCGGACTACGACGGGCCGCCCGCGTCCGCCTTGACCCCGCGGGATGTGTTGCGCTCCAGTCTCATGTACATGTTCGCCGCCACGATGCCGAAGACGATGTGAACGAACAGGCTGGCCCAGTTGCGCGCTTCTGCGAACCACGGAAAAAACCGTGTCATGCCGTAGAAATTAATCAGGTAAACGGCTGCAGCGAAAGCGCCACCCGCCAGTGAAGCCATCCCCATGCTCGAGTCAAGGTTGAATGACGTCATGATCAGACCAAGGATAAGCGCGAATACGATGGCAAGGGCAAAATGCACCCCAAAGGCCGCGAGCACGATGCCAATTGAGAATGCTTGCGGCGATTGCAATGCGCCTCGTCCCAGCATGATCGCGGCGACCATGCGTGGGGGCTCCAGCAGACTTGCGCCCGTCATCAGTGCCATCAGGACAACCCCTAACGCCAGGAACACAACGCCCGCGATGACGCCTGCCAGCACGGCTGCCCGCCAGTCAGGCTGGCCGTGTGTGAAATGATGGGAATCCATGTGAAGTTCCACAATTTCTCTCCCGATTGATTCGGATAATTCATTCTAGTCCTCCAGCTCGCGAGACTGATAGCGCCGCATGGCTATCGCCACCCGGACGGATGATCCTCGTTCTGGCGACGACGTGGCGTGCTAGCGACGATTCCGCTACTGACTCTCTTCGGCGTCTACGTGTTGGATCTCCGCTGGAATCCGCGTTAATGGCTGCTTTCGACAACGGCCGCAATCCTATCCGTTCGGTTTGCGCGGAAGCGATCGACCAGAACGGCGGCAAAGGAGTAGTGTTACATAGCGGACTGTTCAGAGTGGACGGCATGGAACCCGATCGCGGCACCACGGCATAGTCCCGGCGCGTGCCGCCGCATGCACCTCTGTCTCGGCGCGAGTGAGGTCGGGCGGCATAGTCTGCAATCGCTAGTCAACGATCGAAGGAGGCCACATGTCACTCATCGTCGCAGCACGCTTTACGACATTCCCCGCCGCTGAAGACGCGGCGCAACGGCTCTTCAATGCCGGTTTTGTCGAGGAGGACGTCACACTGTTTTTTGTCAATCCGATCGGCCAACACGCACGTTTTCGGCCCGGCGGCGATATCAGCGCCGACGCAAACGCGAGGGAGGCGCCGAAGGGTGCCGAGATAGGCATCACGATTGGCGCAGCGGTTGGCGCCGTGGTCGGCGTCGGGATCTTCGCGGTGTTTTCGGCGCCGCTTATCATGTCGTTGATCGCGGCCGGGGTGAGTGCGTATGTCGGTTCATTGGTCGGCGCGATGATGCGCACGCATGAAGCCAGCAACGAAGAAACCCGTGATTCCGGCGTGCTGGTGGCCGTACACGTGTCGCCGGACAGCCAGTTGGACGCCGCACGGGTGCTGCGCGATGCGGGAGGCGCGGCGATCGAACGCGCGACCGGCCGCTGGCAACAAGGGCGGTGGGCCGACTTCGATCCGCTCAAGCAGCCTGTGCCGCTCAACGAATTCAGTGAGAAGCACGCCTGATTTGAAGGTGTTTTTCGCCGAGATTTTCAGCGAGCCAGGAAACAAAAACGGCCCGGCATTTGTGAACTGCCCCCGCAAAGTTGGACACTGATCCAACTTTGGGGTGCAGTTCATTTGTCGGGTCGTTTTGTATTCAGAGCGGTGCGTTCCAGGCACTCGCCTGAGGAACGGTCGGCGCAGGGATCAGTGGAAGAAGAGTTCCCGCATGCCGAAGGTGTGATGCGCTTCGGCAGCCATCAGCACCAGCAGCACCAGCAGGCCCAAGGGCGGTATCAGGATGGCGTACACCAGCGCCAACCGCTCCCACATCATGTGCATGAAAATCGACACGATCAGCCCGGCCTTGGCGATCATGAGCACGACGATCAGCGCCCAGCGCAGCAGGCCCTGCACGTGGAAGTAATCCACCATGTACGACATCGTGCTCAGTACGAACAGCAGGCCCCAGATCTTCAGGTAGATGCCGATCGGATGCTGCTGGCCGTGCGCGGCGTCGGGTCGATGGGCGGGATCGGTGTGGTCCATGGTCTGCCTCACCACAAATAGAACAGCGCAAAGATGAACACCCACACCAGGTCGACGAAGTGCCAGTACAAGCCGGCAATCTCCACGATCTGGAAGTTGCCGTGCTCGGTGAACCCCGGCTGCAGGATCTTGCGTGCGGTCAGCAGCAGGTAGATCACACCGCAGCTCACGTGAAAGCCGTGGAACCCGGTGATCATGAAGAAGCACGCGCCAAACTGCGCCGCGCCCATCGGGTTGCCCCAGGGGCGGATACCTTCATGGACGATCAGCTTGGTCCATTCGAAGGCCTGCATCGACACGAAGGTCGCGCCCAGCAGCGCGGTCGCCAGCAACAGTGCGGCGGCGCGCTTTGCGTTACGCCGGTAGCCAAAGTTGACAGCCATCGCCATGGTGCCGCTGCTGCTGATCAGGACGAACGTCATGATGGCGATCAGCAGCAAAGGCACATCCACGCCGCCCACCGTGAGCGCGAACACCTTGGAAGTGTCAGGCCACGGCACCGTGGTCGACATCCGCACCGTCATGTAGCCGATCAGGAAGCTGCTGAAGATGAAGGTGTCCGATAGCAGGAAGATCCACATCATCGCCTTGCCCCACGGCACCTTGAAGGCTTCTCGGTCGGCCGACCAGTCCGTGACGATGCCGCGCCAGCCGTCAGACCCGGCGCCCGTGGGCGTGGTGGCAGCGGATTCGGTGGGGAGCGTGGGCGTGGTCACGGCGCGGCTCCATACAGCGGCCCGCAGATGGCGCCCACGAACTCAGGGGTGATCCACCACATCGCCGCCAGCAGCACGAGCCAGACAGCCAGCAGGAAATGCCAGTAGATGGCGCACAGCGCGATGGCGCGGTGGGCCCGGAAGGGGTCCGCTCGCTGGAGAAGCGCGATCGTCACGGCCCAGGCCACCAGCCCGCCCAGCACATGCAACCCGTGCAGGCCGGTGAGCAGGTAGAGGAAGCTATTGGAAGGATTGACGGTGACGGTCTGCCCGGCCGCCGACAGCATGCGCCAGGCGGCCAGTTGTCCGATCACGAACACGGCCGCCAGCACACCGCTTGACACCAGCCACGCTGCGCGGTGCAAGGTAATCTGCCGGGCACGCTGCATGGCAATGCTTGCCAGCACCAGCGCACCGGTGTTCCACCACAGCAGCGCTGGATGCGGGATCGGCTGCCAGTCGGGCTCGCGCATACGCATTGCGTAGGCGAACAGCAGCAGTGAAAACAATGTCGTTGCCACCGCCATGAAGACGATCAGGCCGATGCGGCTCGCATTCGGCGAGACAGGTGGCGCGTCAGGAACGAAGGAACGGGGCAGTGTGGTCATTCGCGTGCCTCTCCGGGTTGAAGCGTCGGGTGGGTGGCCGGTTCAGGCGCCGTCGCAGGCGGCTGGTTTTGCGGGACGAAGTCTTCCTCCTGCCCCGGCGGGCTGTATTCGTACGCCCAGCGGTAAACGACGGGCGGCGCGGCGCCCCAGTTGCCATGCACTGGCGGCGTTTGCGGCGTCTGCCATTCCAGCGTGGTGGCCCGCCAAGGGTTGCTGTCGGCACGCTTGCCGCGCACCAGGCTCCACGCCAGGTTGTACAGGAACAGCAACTGCGCCACTGCAACGATCAGCGCAATGACGGTGATGAACGTGTTGAGCGTCTGCGCCGAATGTGGAATGAAGCTGTAGCCCTCATACGCGTAATACCGCCGCGGCATGCCCAGGATGCCGAGATAGTGCATCGGGAAGTAGATCGCATAGGTGCCGAGGAAGGTGACCCAGAAGTGCACACGCCCGAGCGTGTCGTTGAGCATGCGGCCCGTCACCTTCGGATACCAGTGATACATGCCGCCAAACACCACCAGGATCGGCGACACGGCCATCACCATATGGAAGTGCGCCACCACGAAGTACGTGTTCGACAGCGGAATGTCCACGCTCACGTTGCCGAGGTAGAGCCCGGTCAGCCCACCCAGGACGAAGGTGCTGATGAAGCCGATGGCAAACAGCATCGGCACGGTCAGGTGGATATCGCCGCGCCACAGCGTCAGCACCCAGTTGTAGACCTTGAGGGCGGTCGGGATGGCGATGATGAGCGTGGTGGTGGCAAAGAAGAAGCCGAAGTACGGATTCATGCCGGCGATGAACATGTGGTGCGCCCAGACCACGAAGCTCAGCGCCCCGATGATGATGATGGCCCACACCATCATCTTGTAGCCGAAGATGCTCTTGCGCGCGTGCGTGCTGATGAGGTCCGACACGATGCCAAAGGCCGGCAGCGCGACGATGTAGACCTCCGGATGCCCGAAGAACCAGAACAGGTGCTGGAACAGCAGCGGGCTGCCGCCGGCATGCTTGAGCGTCTGCCCCATCGACACCACGGCCGGTATGAAGAAGCTGGTGCCGAGTGTCCTGTCGAGCAGCATCATCACCGCCGCCACGAACAGCGCCGGAAACGCCAGCAGTGCCATGATGGTCGCCACGAAGATGCCCCACACCGTGAGCGGCATGCGCATGAGCGTCATGCCGCGCGTGCGCGCCTGCAGCGTGGTGGTGACGTAATTCAAGCCGCCCATCGTTGTCGCGACGATGAAGATCGCCAGCGACACCAGCATCAACACGATGCCCCATTCCACGCCCGGCGTGCCCGGCAGGATGGCCTGGGGTGGATACAGCGTCCAGCCCGCGCCGGTCGGCCCGCCTGGCACGAAGAAGCTCGCCACCAGCACCAGCACGGCCAGCAGGTAGACCCAGTAGCTCAACATGTTGAGAAACGGGAACACCATGTCGCGCGCGCCCAGCATCAGCGGGATCAGGTAGTTGCCGAAGCCGCCCAGAAACAGCGCCGTCAGCAGGTAGATCACCATGATCATCCCGTGCATGGTGACGAACTGGTAGTAGTGGCTGGCGTCGATGAAACTGAACTTGCCCGGAAAGCCGAGCTGCAACCGCATCAGGTCCGACAGCACAAGGCCGACCAGGCCGATGGCGATGGCTGTCAGCGAATACTGCACGGCGATGACCTTGTGGTCCTGGCTCCAGACATAGCGGGTCCAGAAGCTTTGCTGGGCGTGGTTGGTGTGCGCGTAGGACATTGCGTCTGCTCCGCTAGGGTTTGGCTGCGCTGATGGCGGCCGGGCCGCCTTGCGATTCGATGTAGGTCACCAGCGCGGTCAGCTCCTGCTCGCTCAGGTCGAAGGTCGGCATGATGGGTGCGAAGCCCTTCACGACGCGGGCCTTCGGGTTGCGGATAAAGGCGCGCAGATAGGCTTCGTCCACCTTCGCGGTACTGCCGTCGGCCATCGTTTCGGTCTTGCCGTACAGGCCCTTCCAGGTGGGGCCCACGCGCGGACTGCCGTCCACGGTATGGCAGGCGAAGCAGCCCTTGGCCTCTGCGAACGTCTTGCCCTGGTCAGCAAGCGCCTGGGCGCTGCCGCCTGCAGCGGCGGGTGCGGCCTGCACCCTGGCCTGCTGCCGCTGCGCGAACGTGCTCTGCTGTGCCAGCCAGCGCGAGAACGATGCTTCGTCTTCCACCACCACCACGCCGCGCATGTTGGAGTGCCCGATACCGCAAAGCTGCGCGCACAGGATGTCGTAACGCCCTGCCTTGGTCGGCGTGAACCAGAAGGTGGTCACCATGCCGGGCACTATGTTCATGCGCGCACGGAACGGCGGTACGTAGAAGTCGTGCAGCACGTCGCGCGACCGTGTCAGGACCTGGATCGGCCGGTTGAGCGGCAGGTGCACCTCGGGCGTCTCGATCAGGTAGTTGTCACGGCCGTTGGGGTCGCCGGGGTTCAGGCCGAAGGGGTTGTCGTTGCTGATGTAGCGCACGTCCGTCGTGCCCAGCTTGCCACCGGGGCCGGCAAACCGGAAGCGCCATTGCCATTGCTGGGCGAGCACTTCCATCTGCAGCACGTTGCGCGGCGGCCGTATGTAGTCCGCGTAGACGAAGAGCCCCGGTGCCAGCAACGCTGCCACGCCGACAGAGGTCAGGCCGATCAGCCACCATTCCAGCCGCTTGTTGTGCGGCTCGTAAGCAGCGCGATGACCCCTGCGGTGGCGGTAGCGCACCAGTGCGATCACGATGAACAGGTTGATCGCGATGAAGAGCGCGCCGGTAATGACGAGCGTGATCGTCAGCATGTCGTCCATGCGCACCCAGTTCGAGGCGATCGGCGTGATCCACCAGGGACTGGCAAAGTGAAACCCTACCGCCAATACGATGATCAGGCTCAGGGCAATCGCAAGCGCCATAGTCCACCTCGCTGCGCGTCACTCGCTGGAGCCGCTAACAAAAAAGCGCCTGGCGTCGTTGTGCCGCGTTGCCGTACTTCGTACTGCCTGCGCCGGCACTTCTGCCAGGACCGCTTCGCTGTGCATAGTAAGCGGCTCTAAATCAAAGGTAGTCCTCTCCTCTGCATCGTGCAAGCCAGCGCCAGGGGGAAGCGCGCCCCATATACGGATCGCGCGAATGGAGGAGTCACTTGCCGCGATGCAATGCAAAACGGCCGCCTCCAGTATCGGTTGCCGAGGCGGCCGTCTCCCGAGGGCGCCGGGTGTTTAGGGTCTGTTCACGTGTGCGACGTGCGTACGACGACTTGCTGCAGGCGCGGATCACATCGCGACATATCCATGTCCTCGCGAATCACAGTGTCGCACTCGAACAGTTACCCGAGGCATCATTGCTGCAAAGCAGCGACGTCGTGCACTCGCTCGATCGCGGCGTGGCGCTCGGCGGTGCGACCGGCGCGCTTCTCGGCCTCGTGGCACTGGTGTACCCTCCCGCGGAGCTCGCCATTGCGGGCGGCGCCGTCGTCGTCTAGACGAGGCCATCGGCGCCCCCTTTGGGTCGAATTGGGTCGGACGTCATGCGGCTCAGTTCGGCCATATCAACTCGATACCTTTCTGCGCAGGCGCTCGACCTCGGTTTCCAGTTCGCGAATGCGCTCATCCCGCTCGTCGAGTTCTGCCTGTACGTCCGCGGCATCGAAGCGTTGTGGAATGTGCTGGGGACAATTGGCGTCCCACAAGGAAACCTTGAACACGATGGCCCGTTCGGCACGCGCCCGATAACCTTCCGGCATGAGGCTGGCAATCAGCGCCTCGTCCTCGTCCACATATGCCTCGCCCCAGATCTTGATGCGCTGACTACGGGCGTAATCGATCAGGAAGAGAAACGCCTTCTGGTTATCCGCCAGATTCCCGGTGGTGACGTACTGCTTGTTCCCGGAGAAATCGGCGAATGCAATCTCCTTTTCGTTGACGACGTGCAGGAACCCCGGCGGTCCGCCGCGATGCTGGATATAAGGCTGCCCGTCGTCGTTCGCGGTCGCGAGGAAGACGCTCGTCTGCCTGCCGATGAAATCCGCGCACTCCTGTGTGATGGACGTTTCCCACCCGCCGTCCTGCTCGCGGCGTGCGTAAGCGGAGCGTGATCCACGACGGGACTGCATCGACTTGACGGAGGGCGTGAAGACCACATCGCTGGGATACCTGTGCGAACTACTCATCTTGCCCTCCATCACATTTGATCTCTGCCATGGATGAAATACCGCGGATGCTCGTGGCATCAACAACATCGACTCCGTCCCGGCGTGTTACGCCTTTTGGGCGTGTACAACCGGGAAGTCGATCTCAGTACCCGCGACCGTGTTGACGTAGTTCGTCCAGATGTTGAACGCCACGTTCAGCACGATTTCGATTACAGCAGCGTCGCTATAGCCTGCTGCCTTGACCGCGCTGAGATCGGCCTCCGATACGCGACCACGCGCGTCGGCCACCTTTTTCGCAAACAGCACGGCGGCGGCGGCCTTCGGATCGTTCGAACCACCGTTGCGGTTCGCGGTGATTTCGGTGTCGTCGAGCTTCGCGACGTTTTTTGCGAGGTAGGTGTGAGCGGACAGACAGTAGTCGCAGCCATTGATTTCTGCGACGGCGAGCGCGATGCGCTCACGCGTCTGCGCCGACAGCTCGCCCTTGCCGAGCGCGCCCATCAGGCTCAGATAGCCTTCGAGGGCAACTGGGCTGTTGCCGACCATGCGGAACAGGTTGGGCACGACGCCCAGTTGCCTGTTGACCGCTTCGAGCAGCGGTTGGGATGCGGCAGGGGTGTCTGCGACGGTGGCCGGGGTAGCAATTCGGGTCACGATTCTCTCCTTTGAGATTGAGTTGCACTGGAGCAACCGACCCAAATACTATCTACTCCCGAATCAAGAGAGAATCCGCTAATATCGGGAATCTTTCTTCCAATTATTGAGAGGATCATGGATCGTCTCGAAGCGATGTCCATTCTGGTCGCGGTCGTCGATGCGGGCAGTCTGTCGGCGGCGTCCCGGCAACTCGCCATTCCGTTGGCGACGGTCAGCCGCAAAGTCGGCGAGCTCGAAGCGCACCTGAAGACCCGCCTGCTCCATCGCACCACGCGGCAACTTTCGCTGACTGAGGCCGGCGAATCCTACGTCGCATCCTGCCGGCGCATCCTTGAGGAAGTCGGGGAAGTCGAACGGGCGGCGACCGGCGAATACGCGGCCCCGAAAGGCTATCTGGTGGTCACGGCTCCCGTGGTCTTCGGCCGGCTGCACGTCGTCCCTGTGATGGCGGCGTTCCTTGCACATTTCCCGGAGATCGACGCCCGCCTCGTCCTGATC
This sequence comes from Burkholderia sp. OK233, assembly GCF_900230185.1. Lineage (GTDB taxonomy): Bacteria > Pseudomonadota > Gammaproteobacteria > Burkholderiales > Burkholderiaceae > Paraburkholderia. The sequence goes on along the minus strand of NZ_OCSR01000002.1, from coordinate 2,426,151 downwards.
GATCGCAACGTTCATCTTCTCGAAGAACATGTGGATGTCGCGGTACGCATCGGTCAGTTGCCGGACAGCACACTCGTTGCGACACGCGTCGGCGATACGCGTCTCATTGTGTGCGCGAGCCCCGCCTATCTCACCGCCCACGGCACGCCGGGCGCCCCGGCCGAACTCGCAAACCATGCGTGCGTCAGCTTCGACGGACTCACTTCGCCGCGCGCGTGGACGTTCTCCGCCGGCAAATCGGAGCAGACCGTGCAGATCCACTCTCGACTGGTGACGAGTACCGCGGAATCGGCCATCGACGCCGCGACGCTCGGGACCGGGCTGACGCGGGTTCTGTCTTATCAGATTGTCGATGCCCTACGTGAAGGCCGGTTGCAGTTGGTACTGGAGAAATTCGAATTGGCGCCTTTACCGATCCATCTCGTACATGCCGGGCAAGCGCCGCTGCCGCTCAAGTTGCGAGCCTTTCTTGACTTCATGTCACCGCGCCTCAAAGCTCGCATCTCCGCTACTTGACCTGGACTTCGGGCTCGCCCTTTCCTCGCCCGGAAAGCCCGCTATCAAGCCGGGAATCACGATGACCGACATTGTCTTTCGGGTCAAGGGCCGCTGTCTGCAGATAACTCGACGGGCAGCTCCTCCTCGGAGGCGGCCGTTGCTATGGAACGAGTCCGAACGGCGGCTCAGGGTCGCGAGCTGCCGTTCGCAGCCGTGCGTGGATGAAGATCATCATGCCACCTGCATAAGGCGGCACCCGGCCAAAAGCGGAACTAGCAGCAGTGAAATTCGACGCGACAAAGCCGTCATTCAAGGCGGCGAGCAAGCAGAGTGGCCTCGATTAGCGCGCGCGTTGGCGATCGTTGACCAGTGCTTGACATGCAAGGTATCGCGATCCAGCCGCCGCCCGGCCTGCCCGGATTCAAGTGACGGGAATCCGATGGCCAGCTTTGCTGTCGGTGATCGAATACCGGATTCGATCTGCACGGGCCATGCCGGACCGGCTTGAGCGTTTCGACCCAGGCGAGGCGCCGGGCTCACGCAAAACCGGAAGTAGTATTTCATGGCAGACCGGATTAATTTCATCGTCACCGGTGACGAAAAAATCCACTGCAATGGCTGTGAGAGCCACATTCGGTTCGCCCTGCAACGCATGCCGGGGGTACAACGCGTGGCTGCCGCCGACGCGCTATGCATCAGCCCGTCGGCGGCAGGCCGAAAGCCGCAAACAGGCTCGCGCCCAGCGGTGGGGCATAGAGGACGACTTCGCCGACCTGTCCGCTGCCAGCCAAGACATGCAGGGAATGCGGCAGATAAGGCGCGTCGCCGCGGCGGACGTAGACGGCCGCCGCCGGCTGCCCGTTGGCGACGACGGCCACGGCGCGGAAGCCGTCATAGCGCGGCCAGACGCCGGTCATGAAGCGCGCCACCTCGTCGCCGCCGGTGAATGTGCGGTGCCACGGCGGCATGGTTAGCACGATATCCCTGTGCAACAGGCCGATCAGCGCACCGACATTGCCCGCGTTCCAGGCGTCGACATAGGCCTCTACCGGTGCGTCGTCCGCCGCCACGACATCCTGCAGCGGCAGGGCGGTCCGCGCCCGTTGCAGGGCGCTGCGCGCCGCCGCCACGCTGATGCCGAGCGCGGCCGCCGCCTCCGCCGCTGTCATGCCCACGCCGTCGTGCAGCAGCAGCACGGCGCGGGCGCGCGGTGGCAGCCCGTGCAGCAGCGAGACGAAGGCTAGCCGGATGTTCTGCCCGCGCTCAGGGCCGGACGGCGTAACCCCGCCCGGCCACGGTTCGACCCACGGCTGCGTCCCCGGCTCGACCTCATCGAGGCTGGGGCCGAACAGGGTTTGCCGCCGCCGACGCGTGCGCAGGGCGTCAAGGCAGACGCGGGTGGCGATGCTGTAAAGCCACGGCCGCCCCGCCGCCCCGTCACGCAAGCTGGCGAATTCGCGCCAGCCGCGCAGCAGAGTCTCCTGGACGCAGTCCTCGGCATCCTGCACGCCGCCCATCATGCGATAGCAATGACGCTTCAGCTCGCTGCGCATGGCGCCGGCCAGGGCGGAAAAGCCGCCCGACGCATCGCGCGCGCCTGAAGCATCGGGAACGGTGGTCGAAGTCTCCATTCGCATCAGCTTAGCGCCGCGACCCCATCGGCGGAAACGATAAAATTGCCGCCCGGCGGCGCCTCCCCGATCAGGTCGAGCAGCGCGTCGGCGACTTGCTGCGGCGTCTGCCCCGGCCCCATTGCCTCGAGGAACGCAGCTTCGCTGGTGCCGTTATAGGCGGCATAGCCCTTGACCCCCGCCGCGCCGATGTCCGTCTGCGGCATGAGGCGCGCCGGGGCCAGCGACAGGAACCGCAGGTCGAGGCCAGCGCGGTCGGCCGCCTTCTGGGCATAGCCAGTCATGAAAATCTGCATCTGTTTGGCGCCGGCATAGCCGCCGGAAATCGGCGAGCCCTGGCGCACGGCGCCGCTGGTGATCGTGACGACGGTAGTGCCCGGCGGCAGGGGCCGCTTCAGCGCCGCTTGCAGGAAATGGAAGCTCATACGCACATCGTTGTTCCAGTTGCCGCTGAACGCCTCCCAGCCGACCTCGGGGAAGGGGCGGCATGGCGGTATGGCGCCGCCGCACAGGATCAGGATGCGCGGCGCCTGGATGGCGAACACGCGGTCCGGCGCATCGGCCGCCGACGCGTCGCACGCCAGCACCGCCACGCCCGGCAGGTCGCGCGCCACGGCGTCGAGGCCGGCCTGCCCCCGCGCCACAACCAGCACCTGCGCGCCGAGACGATGGAAGGTTTCGGCCAGGACGCGGCCGAGACCGCGGCTAGCGCCGATGAGGGTGACGGGGGTACGGGACAAATTGGCCATTGCGGGCTCCTCCATGTTAGTAACGTGGAGTAAGACGTCCCGGCGCCCGGTGATGCATCGCACCGGCCGAAATTATTTTCAGCGCGTGGCGCTTAGGGGCGAGTTCGCGCGGCCGCTGAATATGTCGCTGGCCGCCGTCTCGAAGCATCTCAAGCTCCTCGAAAACGCGGGCTTAGCTCATCGAACGGTGGATCAACCGCGGAGCGGCCCGAACGCGCTGACCTCGGTCACGCGCACAACAGAGAAGAGGCCCCTAGCGGGGCCTCTCCTTGTGTCGAACTCCGTGGTTGTCAGGTTCCCCCGCCTTGGTACTTCGCAATCTAGCCTTCGCCAAAGCGGCCGGTGGCGAACGGCAGTCAAGGGTCGCGTGCAGCCGATCGACGAAGGGCAGTGACCGGCCCAGAGTGTGTCAAAACGCATTTTTGGAGCGCTACAATTCTTCATCCTATAGCGGGGGATGAGCGAGATGAAGCGGTTCGTTCAAGGCGACAGTCGTACTCAGAGCTTTCTCCTCCCCGAAGCACTTGACGACTACGTAACGGACACCAATCCCGTGCGCGTAGTTGATGTCTTTGTAGACGAGCTTGATCTTCAGAAGCTCGGGTTTGAAGGCGTCGAACCAGCGTTGACTGGTCGGCCGTCGTATCACCCCGAGGTGATGCTCAAGATCTACATCTACGGTTACCTGAACCGTATTCAATCCAGCCGTCGCCTCGAACGGGAGGCCCAGCGCAATGTCGAACTGATGTGGCTTACGGGCCGTCTGGCGCCGGACTTCAAGACCATCTCGCGGTTTCGTAAGGACAACGGCAAGGCCATTCGCAGTGTATGCCGTCAGTTCGTCATGCTCTGTCAGCGTCTGGACCTGTTCTCCGATGCATTGGTCGCAATCGACGGCAGCAAGTTCAAGGCGGTGAACCATCGCGACCGCAACTTCACCAGCGCCAAGCTCGAACGACGCATGCGCGACATCGAGTCAAGTATCGCTCGCTATCTTGCGGCGATGGACACAGCGGATCGTCAGGAGCCTGCAATCGCGAAGGTCAGGACAGAGCGACTGCAGGACAAGATTGCGGCCTTGAAGGAACAGATGCGAAGCCTCAAGGAGATCGAGGTCCAACTCAACGCGGCACCCGACGGACAGGTATCGCTCACGGATCCGGATGCCCGTTCGATGAAGACACGAGGAACGGGAGTCGTCGGCTACAACGTCCAGACGGCGGTTGACGCGAAGCACCATCTGATCGTCGCGCACGTCGTTACCAATGACGGCATTGATCGTGATCAGTTGACGTCGATGGCGAAGCTTGCCCGTACAGAGATGGGTGTCGACAAGCTCACCGCAGTTGCAGATCGCGGCTACTACAAGAGTGAGGAGATACTTGCATGCCATGAGGCTGGAATAAGCGTGTTCGTTCCGAAGACGGTGACATCGAGCGCAACGGCTCATGGCCGCTTCGGCAAGGAGGACTTCATTTACAACGCAAACACGAACGAGTATCGGTGCCCAGCAGGCGAGCGGCTCATCTGGCGATTCACAACCGTTGAGCGCGGCCTGAAGATCAGTAAGTATTGGAGTTCGAATTGCCAGCAATGTCCGCTAAAAGGGGACTGCACGCCAGGTCCTCAACGTCGCGTGACACGCTGGGAACACGAAGCTGTTCTTGATGAGATGCAGGCGCGACTTGATCATGCGCCTGAGATGATGCGCATCCGGCGACAGACTGTCGAGCACCCCTTCGGCACGATCAAGGCATGGATGGGCGCCACTCATTTCCTGACGCGGACCATAGAGCGGGTGAGCACGGAGATGAGCTTGCACGTGCTGGCGTACAACATCAAGCGAGTGATCAGGCTACTCGGTTCCGAAGCGGTTATGAAGGCGATGCGGGCGTGACGCCCGTATGGGCTTGTCGAGCCTTCGTGATGTGTGCGGCTGTGATTTGACGTTCGGCTTGCCGCCATTGACATGCGGCGATCCGCGCCGAGACAGGTTTCATCAATTCCCAGTGGCTAGGCGTTTTGACACGCTCTGGGCCACTTACGGACGTTCAACGCTGGCCCCTAGATTGTCGACAATCGTCGCTCCGCAACTTTGCTGGAAAACACGCAAGTTGCCTATTGGACGCGGACCGCGAACGCACCCTAATCATTATGCGCGCTGAGTGTAGCTTAGCGAACGACGATTATTCTTCGATCGGGTTGCGCAGCGTTGCGATTCAAGGTCACGGAATCGTTGGCTCCCAGGCGATCGCACTAAATTGGTGGCTTGCGATTACTCTGTTTCAACATTTAAAGTAGGTTCGGCGTCCCGACCCAGATCGCAAACGCCTCCGTGGATCGGTTATTCAACCATCCTTGGGGCAGCGTCGATTGGTAATGCGCACTGTCCCCTGTTTTGAGCACAAATGTCTTGCCCTCAAGAGTCAACGAAATTTCACCCGAAGTGACGTAAAGAAACTCTTCTTCTGCGCTGGTTGGCATATCGGCAGGTCCGCTCTGATAGGGCGGGAATCTCACAAGGACGGCCTCAAGCCGCCTGCCTCCAGACTTATGCGTAAGTCTGGCGAACGAGTTTGCGGTATCCGCGAACTCGAAGAAACTCAGTTCCTCACCCCGACACACAAATTTCTGTTCGCTTGGAGCGTCAACAAAGTATTGCACGGCAACACCAAGCGCGTCGGCAATGCCTTTCAACGAGGCAATCGAGGGCATGGCCAAGCCGCGCTCTATCTGTGACAGGAAAGGTTTCGAAATCCCTGCAGCCCTTGCCGTACAGTCAAGAGTGAGCTTTAGCCGCTGTCTCAGCGCGCGGATCTTGCCGCCGAATTGCGCGGATGGAATATTTTTTTTCATTTCGGTGAACATAAAAATGAAGTGGCCTTCGAGGCCCATGGTTCCTTCTTGGCCTTCTCCAGTGTTTCCGGGTTGGCGCCCGTGGCGATCACCGTGGCCCCTTCTGTCTGGAATCGTTTCGCGATCGCCGCCCCCATCCCGGTTGTGCCTCCCGAGATGAGCGCAATCTTGCCTTCTAATCTGTTCATTCGTGACCGCTTGTATGCCTGACTACTAGGTGGTTGAAGAACGTGATCCACGAGACCCGTCCTCACCATAGGAGTACGGGTGTCTGTTTCAACCACGTATCCTTCGCCAGTTGCTCCACCACGAACTGAGCGACATCCGCGCGTGCGACCTTGCCGCCGTAGACGTCGGCGAGGTCAACGATGGCCCTGACGCTTCCGCGAGCTGGGTCGTTGGTGAGCATCGCGGGCCGGACTAAGACCCAATCGAGTGAGCTGGTGCGAATCGCGGCTTCCTGGCGCCCCTTGTCTTTGTAGGCATGGCGAAGCAGCAAGGGCTGGAACAGCCGGTCGAACACGAAGCCGCCGTGGCCGCGGCTATCTCCCACCCCCAGGGCGGAGATGCAGACCAGACGGCGGACGCCGCTGCGACTCATCGCCGGGAGCAACGCGCGTGTCGCTTCGGTCAGAACGCTGACTTCGCTGAAAGGGCTAACGCCCGTGCCCAGCGAGCTGACGACGGCATCGCAGCCTTTCAAGGCGCGCATTAGGGCGCCTTCGTCGCAGGCATCCCCCTCAATGAGGTTTGCGCCTGGGAAGTCGGGCGCGCGCGCCTTCGAGCGAACTAACGCGACTACGGAATGACCCTTCTCCAAGGCGTCGTGGACGATCAGCCGTCCGGTTCCGCCCGTTGCACCCAAAACAAGAACCTTCATAGTCGATCTCGATAGTTGTTGGTATGAACGCCGCATTTCATATGGAAATGGGCTTTTTTGGTTGCTCTGCCAGAATCACGATGGAGTACGAATACCCGGAGTAGATTTCCAAAGTCGTATCCCATCGCTGATCCGCTGACCTATTCTGTAGCGGCCTTCAGGGCCGCCGCGAAGACATCGCGGGCAGACGTCGCGCCCGGGACGTGCTCCGTACCCTCGACGCCGAGGTCCATCCAGCCCGAGTTGACGGCGTCATACATCGCTTCGGCCGGTCCCGTCTGGCCCTTCGGAACGCCGAGCTGCTCGAACGCTGCCGGCCACCCGGCCCGCGGTACAGCAAAAGCGTTGACGTCGACCTTCAGGACTTCTCCCAATTGTGTCGCTACTTCATCCGCACTGACCATCGAACCGAGCTCGATGGCGCGATGCCCCGACCATGCCGGCCCGGTCAGAAGCGCTGCGACTTCGGCGCCGATGTCGTTGGTCGCGACCATGGTCGATTTCCGATCGGTCGGGTTGTAGTAGACGGGGAGCGTGCCACCTTGGGCAACATGCAAGCCGTAGAGGAAGTTTTCGAAAAATCCGCCGGCGCGCACATAAGCGATCGGCAATGTCAGGTCGCGAAATCCTTGCTCCAGAAGCGACAGCGCCGTGATCATCCCCAGCCCGCTGGTTCTGTTCGCCCCCATCGACGAAAGCGCAACCACTCGCGGCGGCGATGCCCTGGTGAGCGCCTCGACATAGTTTGCAATCACGCCCCTGGCTTCTTTGAAATCGGGCGAGGGCGCCCAGACAGCCGGCAACATGACGAACGCGCCTTTGACGCCTTTGAGCGCGTGCTTAATGGCTGCCGAATCATTCCAATCACCGTCTACCAGTTCCACGCCCTGGTTCGCCCAGTGAGCCGCCTTCTCGCGATTGCGGACCAGCGCGCGTACTTTCTTGCCGTGCGCCAACAGATGTTCTGCCGTTGCGCCGCCCACTTTTCCCGTGATTCCCGTTACTAAAAACATATGCTTTCTCCGGATATTGAGGGACAGAGGACTGCCCCGGTTGGCTTAACGAATGAGCGGCAGAATGGCTCGGATACGGGAGTTGCGCGCGTAGAGGCCACCCCATGTCAACGCGCCCAGAACCAGCGAAATGATTTCTGGCGGCGATCCCAACTCACCAATGCGGACATGGGCGCAGATGGCACCTCCCAAATAGCCCGTCACCAGGATCGCGCCGAGGACGGCGGTAGCCGGGATGGCGTAAAGGATGGCGCAGGCAAGGACGATCGGACCCACGACGCGGGTAACGTCCATCGCGAACCCGGTTTCCTGCAACATGCTCGCGATCTGTGCTGGCACGAAAAGCTGAATAATCCCGTCTGCCACCAGAGCGATAACGACAAACGCGCTCATTACCCGGCCGGCCCACAGGGCGCGATGCAAGGTCATAGTTTCAGTCACTTGTTGTTCTCCGATGTGGGTCTCAATTTCGAAGCTTATTGTGTTTCTAAGATATGATAAACGCCGATAAAGTGAATTAACTGTTCTCTCTGCGGGTAACAATACCGAGGCGCGAAAATGCAGAATCTCGAACCCCTCCTCATATTCGTAACGGTCGCGGAAATGGGGAGCTTCACCCGCGCGGCCGACAGCTTGGGCATCCAAAAGGGCAGGGTCTCAACGGCTGTCCGGAAGCTGGAAGAAGATGTCGGTGTCAGACTCCTGCACCGGACGACGCGGAGCGTGCAGTTGACAGAGGACGGACGTGCGTTTCATGCGCGCGCCCGCGATCTGCTTGCTGAAGTCGATGACCTGCACTCGATGTTCGCAGGCGAGCACGTGGCACTTCGCGGGCGTCTACGGGTGGATCTTCCGTCCGAGGTGGCGCGCACCACGGTCATGCCAGCCTTGCCGGAGTTCATGGCGACTCATCCCGAGTTGGAGCTGGAGCTGTCGAGTACGGATCGGCAAGTCGATCTGGTTCAAGAGGGGTTCGACTGCGTGTTGCGGCTTGGACCCATACGGGACGAGACGCTGATTGCCCGCCCACTGGGCCTGTTGCGCATGGTCAACGCTGCCAGTCCCGTCTATCTGGCGCGCTATGGCGTGCCTCGATCGATAGGAGATCTCCAGCGTCAGGAACATCGGGCAATTCATTTTTCGACGATGCTCGGCTCAAGACCTTATGGATGGGAATATCCGGACGGCGACAGCTACGCGACGCTTCAGTTGCCGGGTACGCTACACGTCAACAACGCGCAGACCTACGAAGCCGCTGCCCTCGCCGGCCTCGGCCTGATTCAGGCGCCACTCTTGGGGATTGGCCGATACCTGGAGAATGGAGCGCTTGTGGAGGTTATGCCCGATTCTCGTCGCCGGGCGCTCGCGGTGTCCCTCGTCGTAGCACATCGGAGCAATCTGTCGCGCCGAGTCCGCGCATTCATGAAATGGATCGAAGTTGTGCTGACGCCGTATCTGGAATGAGGGGTGGTGGATAAACATTGATCGAGAGTGCCCTAAAATTGACTGCTCCGAAGCAGCCACTCGTCAGGGGCTGCATCGGGTCGAACTGAGCCGATCACCATCCGGCTGACGGCCAGGAGCGGACCATCGACCCTAAGCCGAGGATCGTCGGCAATCGTGTCACCATGGACCAACCGGTCGGCGCGATTAAGGCAACTCTGGGCGGCTATTTTTGAGTGGAAATACTCGTACAAATGCAGGCACATTCAACTTGGGCTGTCGTCTACTCCGGGAAGGAACCGATGGTTTGGACCTTCCCTAGGCCGCGTTGAGCGAGTGAAAAAGCGGGCGCCCTATGCAATTGTCCGAACGACACCGCCGTCGACGCGCAAGGAAGTACCTGTTGTCGCCGACGCCTGCTCCGAGCAGACATAGACGACCAGGTTTGCGACTTCTTCGGTTGTCGCGAAGCGATTGAGGAGCGTGGTCGGGCGATTCGTTTTCAGGAACTGCTGCTCGGCTTCCTCACGCGTAATGCCTTGCGCATCTGCGTTCGCCTGCGCCCAACCACCCATGATCTCCGAATTCGTCGGACCAGGGAGAACCGAATTAACGGTGACGCCCGTTCCGCCGACCACCTCGGCCAAGCCCCTCGCAATGGCGAGCTGAGCGGTCTTGGTCGTGGCGTAGTCGATCATGTCCTTGGGGATGGCAAGCGCGGACTCACTGCTGATGAAGACGACGCGCCCCCAGCCGCGCTTCGTCATGTTCGGCACATAGTGGCGGGAGGCGCGAATGCCGCTCATGACGTTAAGTTGGAAGAGATCGATCCACTCGCTGTCCTCAATTTCGAAGAAGGACTTCGGACGCCCAGTACCCACATTGTTGACGAGAATGTCCGCATCCGGCGCCTGCGCGAACAACTCCGCCGCGCCTTCCGGGGTCGCAAGATCTGCGATGACGCCGGTAAACTCCGTCTTTGGCAAGAGCTCGCGAAGCTCCCGAAGCGCCGTGGAGACGCGCTTCTCTGTGCGGCCGTTGATGACGACCGCGGCGCCTGCGCGCCCCAGCCCTTCTGCAATGGCTCGGCCGATACCTGCCGTTGACCCGGTAACGACCGCCTTGCGGCCAGTAAGATCGATATTCATGACACCAGTCCTTCAACATGTGGAGAAAGCTGGATTGTGGGTGATGTCGGAATCAATGATAATGACTTAATTTTGCATAATATTAATTCCCAGGAGGAATGGAGGTGGATCGATTCCACGAGTTAAACGCCTTCATAGCCGTGGTTGAAGCAGGCGGTTTTACCGCCGCCGCGCGTAGAACCGGCGATTCACAGTCGGCAATCAGTAAGGCTATCGGCGCGCTCGAGAGGCGCCTCGGCGTGGTGCTATTTAACCGAAGTACGCGCAGCGTGACCCTGACGGATCAGGGGCAGAGATACTACGATCGGGCAAAACCGCTTCTTGACGAGATGGATGACGCCGACAGCGAGCTGACCAGCAGCACGCATAATGTCTCGGGTCTGATCAGGATCGCCGCATCAGGTACTTTTGGCCGTCTTCATATTTTGCCGCTTATTCCCGACCTGCTATCAGTCAATCCTGGCCTTCAGGTGGATCTCATTCTCTCGGACTTCGTGCGAGATATGGTGGAAGATGGGATTGATCTGGCGATCCGAGTGGGGTCCGTGAACGATCCTGACGCGATCGTCAGGCGCGTGGCCAGCACCCCTCTCGTCTGCGTCGGATCCCGTCGCTACTTCGAGCAACGCGGAATGCCGAAGACCCCTGCCGAGCTCGTTGATCACAATTGCCTTTTATATCGCGGCTTGACGGAGTCAACGCATTGGCCTTTTGTAGGGCCAGCAGGTCGATTTAGCGTGTCTGTGCACGGAAATCTCACGTCCAACAGTATCGAAACGATCCGGGCTGGTGTTCTAGCCGGTGTGGGAATCGGCCTGTTTGCCAAGATCTCTCTTGCCGATGATCTCCGACATCCGGACGTCATCACCGTTCTCGACGAATTTATGGGCGACGCCAGAGACATAAGCCTCATCTGGCCAAGACGCCGGTTTGTACCGGCGCGTGTGCGACAAGTCACCGATTTTTTCGCAGAGGCTATACCGCAGCGTATTTAGTCGCCCAAACTTAGGAAAAATGGTCAGCGATGGCGGAGGGGGCCTTCGGATCAGTCAAGCGGACTTCCTATTGATCGCGCGAGCCATGAAAGCTCAAGAAGCAGAGTACGAACACGGTCCAGTCCCCTGAAACATGGTTGGTATTGCTCGCTCGAACACCTCACATTCCATCCTTGCCGAAGGTTTCGTCGCACAGCCAGACGCCATACGTTCTTCGTTCTGAATAGGATGGAGGATGAGTTACTCATGATTGAGCAAGCCTGCCGTTTGCCGGCAAGATGTGCCTTATTGGTACCTGCGGACTCGCCATCAATGGGGCCTTCCGGTCGGCGAGCATCGGTTTCGAGTTGGAGAGACGCTTTTGGGGACAAGGTCTCATGCGCGAAGCTCTTAGCTCAATTGTCGACCATGCCTACGATCGCTGGGACATCAATCGAATTCAGGCAACGACCGACCTCGACAACCACGCGTCTATAGGGCTTCTGCGCAGCTTGGGATTTATAGAGGAAGGCATCATGCGACAGTGGGGGTACTGGAAAGACGCATTTCACGACGTTCGTCTTTTTTCCTTGATCAAGGCTGAACGACCCATCTATCCCACAGCGTAGGTTCTGGTGCTTGATCAACGATCCGGGCGGTTGTCCGCGACCGTCCGCTATCGAGAAAATCGACGGTCCCTTCAGGGTCGATCAGAGCCGTTCGAAAGCACCTATCGCGAAGCGTTCGGCACACGCAATCGGTAATCTCGACGTACCCGCATCGAACGCAGCCCCTGCGCCTAAGCGACCCGCGGCATCCTGATCGAATACGGGTTGAACCGCACAATCTCCTCGCCGATCCAGTCATTGCGGTGCGCGAATCGACTTTGGTTCGATTTCAGTTCGCCCGAATACCTCGGCAGCCGTGTCGGCAGCACCAAAACCGCCCGCATTGCGTGGCACGATCCCCATGAACTGCGGCGGGATGCGATGCGCCGCGAGCAAGTCGTCGTGCGTAAGCGATGCCATGTCGTACTGCTGCTTCGAGCCGGAGAACTTTGAATTCTTCGCTCGAGCTAGCGTGGGACCTTCTGCCCACACTACCTTAGCTGTCCATCTTTAGTATCCAGGCCAAAGCACCATGGCTTACCCCGTTAGTTATTCCACACCTCTTCACTCTGAAAGCCGTTGCGCCAGCATCGTGTTGTGTTCTCGCACGCCGCCGGCGATGCAGAACACGTCTATAAAGAGCCACACGTATAGCGCCAGCAACAGGAACACGCCGATGTAGGCGAACGCCGTAGTCCAACCGAAAATAAACAGCAGCAGTTGAAGGACAGCAGTGCCGGTGAAGCCGAGATAGAGCCGGTGCGCGCCAAGGCTACCGAGAAAGAGCCAAAGCAGAAAGGCCACCACGCCACTCTTTTTCTGAGCGTCGTACATCATCATGCTGCGTGTTGAATCGTTCATTTTCAGGATTTCCGAAAGGTTTTGGGGGAACGAGGGGGCAATCACGTCGCAGTGCGACGCGGGCTGTGTTCTACAGCCGGCCAAGCGAGGACTAACTGCGTTGAGTCGTCAACGATCGAAGCGCAACCGCCAGGAGATAGCAGTCCCTGCACCACCCATGTATGTCGATTTCATAGATTTCCCCATTTTTGTTGTGCTTGCCTTGGATAGGCCGTCCCTTCGCTATCAAGGAGCGATTTGTTATGCGGCTATTGGTTGTTCGTTGATTCTGTCTTCGCTGAATTGCCGCACGGAGCACACACACGCACCAAACATGCCATCACCTTCAAGCCACCGTCGCCATTGGCGGACAGCCCGGAAAGGTTTTGGGGAACGCGGATGCCGTGCCGAAGTGATTCAGATTTGTACTGCGATCGTCGATAACGAAACGATTTCCTCGTTCGTCTCGCACGTACAGTCTTTTCTTGTAGCCGCGTTCTTGCAGAACGTAGTGGCGCTGTGGTGCCGCTTATGTGCGGCCCGCCGCGCGTAGAAGGATCTGTGGGGTGTCGTCACACGAGCATTTGCGTCAATACAGGCTTTCTCAGCGGTCCGGTTTGTCGCAAAACTGGACATCACGTCCCCACGGCGGTTCACCGCGGTGCGCACATACGCGAGGTCAGGACACGTCGGTCTGCTGGTCCAGTTGACGTGGTACGCCGTCAGCACCATATGAGTCGCCATATCGAGGGGGAGTTTCGCCTCGCGGATTCGGTCGCCCATGCCTTCGGCGCGAGCGCCCGGTGCGAGTTACCTGCTCAAGTGGTCCGGCAAACAGGCGACGAAAAAGATGCCGCTGCACGTGACATGCAGCGGCATTCACAAGCCGCAAGTAACGGGAATCACCGTCGCTTACTACATCGATAACGGCAGCGGCGGCAAAGGCTGAACCCGGCTGAACCCTACAAAGACAATCTGTTCGCGAAGTGACCGGGCACGCTGAGCAGGAATTGGGTCAGATTCGACAGATCGTCCCGGCAGGTCCAGCAATCCCCGAATCGGTCATTTTCAGTGACACGGTTTCGACTTTTTTGGTTTGCTTCGCGAAGAAGTCGTTTGCCTCACGGTATATGTCAGCTTTCGGGTCATCAGCCGGGCCGAACCCGACCTGCGCACATTAGGGTGCGTAGTAGTTTAATTCATCGATCCGCGCACGGATCGCGTCCACATTGAGTGCCTCGATATCGGCGCTCGCCATCGACCCCCGGTCGGCTCTCCATGGACCGTTATCGGCTTGACGCTGCGCATCGCGATAGGCCAGCCACTGACGTTGTGCGTTGCGGATCAGCACGCGCGATTGCGGGTCGGCGTTGCGCATGATCCGTTGATACACGTCGTTCATGCGTCTGTCGTACGCAAGGTAGGCCTTGTGTGAACAGTCGGTCATGCCCGCCGTAGTCTGCCCCGCCGGCGTGCCGAGACATGCCTCGACCTGAGCCTCGATCGGATCGACTTTCTTTTGCGCCGACGCGATGGGCACAGCAAGGACCATCAGGATCAAGAAACTAGCCGTTCGTGTCATCATCCGCCCTCGTCCGTTGATAGCTGCAAATGCGCAACTACGCATGTTGCCAGTGGTCAGGCATAAGGTGTCGTACGAATTTCGTAGGATCTTCCGGATGGTGGGCTCCCCAATGTGCACATCCGGCGATATGCGTGCAATCGGCAGGCGGCCAGGCCGCAGCATGGCCGCGCGTGGTCGCCACCGGATCGGCCGCGCAGTACGCTGAAGCAGAAAACAAGACGTGGTACGCGGTCAGCATTGTACGAAAGTCCCTTCAGGGTCGTTCACGGAAATTCCGCACGAGACCGGGTTGGCCATGAACCGGCGTTCGCCCGCACTGCCGCATGGACATTTGGGTGGCCGTCAGCTGACCCACTGCGAATGCTTGCAATTACCCACAGTTTGCGAGCTCGAAGCCGAGTTGGATATCGACTAGGCGGCGCAAGCCGCGCCAGATGACGGTATTGCCAGGAGGCGGATCGCTGGCACGGGCGAGGTAACCTCCGAGCTGTGCGAGCTTGATAAGACTGCGCGACAACGGCGGCGCATGGGCCGTTCGGGCCGTGTCCTTGACAACCTGGTCGAGCAGTTCGACCTCAGCCTGTGTCAGCACAACTTGAGAGGGTGCATCGGGAGCGTATCGATTGATCATGGTCAACCAGAATATCCGCCAGCTAAGGATACAAAACACCGAAATCAGGTTGGCCAGCCGGTCGGCCGACCGCAGCCTCGACTCTTCGGCTTTGCATCCAGACTTCAGAATCTTGTGAAACGTCTCGATTTTCCATCGCATCGCGTACCAGTCGAGTTTTTCGATAGCGTCACGACGGGAGCGCACTGGCAAATCCGTGATCAACTTCCATTTGATCGGTTTCCTATCGGTCGGTTCGCCTCGTTCCGTAGCATGGATCACCGTCACTTGCAGCGCTGGATAGCGGCTTCGCTTACCGATCGGCGGCAAGACCGTGACCTGACGATATTTAATTTCGAGAAGTGCATGCGACGAATGGCCCTTCGCGTCTCGCGTCTCTACGCGGTGTAGCCCTTTGACCTGCACTGCAGACACTTCGTCACTCATGGTGTGCTCGCCGTCGCCGGCTAAACGGTCCTGACAAGTTCTCACCAGAAAATGAGTTCCTAACTCCTGTGCCGTACAGAATAATTCGTAGATGTCGCTCTCGCGATCGCCGACGTGAATGCAACGATCTGCATCGTTGAAGCGAGCTGTCGACTGCTGTAGATTACGCAGCCACCGAAAGCTCTCTTTCTCTTCGATCGGCACGCGTGTTGGATTGATTGCCTTTTTTAGTGCGTTACATCCCTTGAACTTTTTGCGAGTCCAGAACGTGATGGCCGCCAGTCCCAATGGCAAACCCTGAGGCGTGACAGCGAGGCTTGAATGCATGAGGATGCCGCATACGGTACGCACCGGTGGATTGCCGCTCACCTGTTTCCTGTAAGGCATCTTGCCGATCGCACCGATCGACTCTGGCTGATCTCGTTGGTATGAAAACTCCGTCGTATCCTGCAGCACCAAAATCGGACCTTCCGTTGCCTCGAAGCGAGCGCACGTTGCCTCGAAGTGTCCGCTCAAAATATCATGCTCGCTCACGCGATCGTTGGATAGAAATCGATAAGCTGCCTTGGTTTGGGCCCAATCCTGGCAAGCGAGCGGAATGCTCTGGCCTACGCTCCTCCACAACCGATCGAGTAATGTCCGAAATCGTGTGGCGAGTCGGCCGTCCCGGAAATTGCTACCCGCGACCTCGCGGTCCATCCACTCTCCGTCGTCCGGCGTCGCCACTTCGTCTGCCTGACGTACCGATTTAGGGTTAGTCCGATTTTTCATCTCATCGATATGTAGTCCTGATAGATAAAGTTAACAGAAAACCGCGGAGATGTGGGTAATTGCAAGCTGCGAATGACGGTTACACTGGATAACCTATGTTCGGGTGCCAGGAGACTTCTATGAGCAAGCATACCGTTGTATCGACTGTTGCCACGTTGCTGTGCGCGGGTGCCCTGACGGGCTTGACCGCCACTTCGGCTCAGGCAGGCACCGCGCCGGTGAAATGCCATCTGACCTACAGCATGTCCGGATGGTCGGCGATTTATCAGCATGCCGAAGGACGCGGCAAAGTAAGCTGCAATAATGGGCAACGGTCCGCTGTCACGATCAGCGTGCACGGGGGCGGCCTGACCGCCGGCAAGTTCCACGTCAGCGGCCGCGGCGAGATCAGCAATGTCCACAGCATCAGGGATGTGTACGGCAATTACGCGCAGGCCGGCGCTTCGGCCGGCGCGGGGAGGAGCGGTACTGCGCAGGTGCTGACCAAGGGAACTACGTCGATGGCGTTGAGCGGCAGCGGTGAAGGCGTGGACCTTGGCGTAGCGGTCGATGCTTTCAAGATCGAACCGGTGCGCTGAGACATGAGAGATGCTCTCATGTATTCCCTAAACCAGCCGTCACAGCAGTGGAGTCCGAGGAAGGCGCTTGAAGCAGCGCGCGACGCCATCGGACTGGGCTCGGCCATGAACCGACAGTCGCGAGGCGTAGCAAAACGGCAGGTCATAGGCTCACTTCAGTCATTCGTCGTTGAACAAACAATTGATTCAAACACCCGAGGCTCCGATTCGTTTTGTCCGCTGATCGGCTGACTATGAATGGAACAGATCATCGACGATCCGCCGCCCCGCGCTATAACCGCCCATGAGCGCATCTGCCTCACTGAGAAATGGCTTACCTTGTGATTCGCCAAAACGCAGGGGGGAGAAAACGGCTACTGCGGCACCAGCCTTGCAGATCCTCACCACCGCTACATATCCAACTTCTCCCGTAGCGGTGCGCCCGCCCCTCCAATTGAGGTCTGCCTCAACGGCCACTTCGATGTCGAATCCTTGATATTGATATGTGCAGTTCATGGCGCCACATCTACGACTTGCTCCGACATCCGCCGCAAACCCAAGTGTTCAACAGCGGCCACGTGTCCGAAGAAAAGCTCAACGATTCCCCGGGTCGGTACACTCGTGGAAAGCGTCCCGATCTTGACGGGCGCGAACCATTTGCATCTAGTGATTTCGTTGCTCGGATGCGCAATCGATTGATACGCCACCTCGGCGAAGAATACATAGTGCAGCGTGTTGAATCCGCTGAACTGAAAAAGGTAAGTCAGTTCGCGCAGGGTGAGTGTTGTTTCCTCCTCCAGTTCACGCAGTGCGGCTTCGTGAGGCGCTTCCCCTCGACGGATTCGCCCGCCCGGAAGCGCCCATCGCGATCTCAGCCTGGCAACCAGCAAGATACGGTTGTCTCGGACACACAAAACTGTTGCCCTCTCTTTCATGGATGTCTGTCCGTTTGATCGCAAGACTCTAAATAACCTTGATGATAATTTAGCTTGTTGATGACGTCTTTTTGGCCGCGTACGCTACCGTAAGATCGTGCCAATGCGGAACTCGCAGGCTGCGGCAATCAGGAAATGTCGGTACGGGACGGGGAGTATAGCGATGAAAATGTCTCACAGATTAGGAAGCCCCGATACGGCGGGGCCGGTGTGGGGGCTTGTCTTTGGCATGTTCATGACGGCAATCGGAATGGGCCTCTGGTTCTATGCGACGTCGTCGGCCCCCTCCGGACGACAAGATGAATCGTTGGCCGTAGCGGCCGTCATCGTCGGCCTGTTTTCTGCCGTCTACGCGGGGCGCGAACTCCGTCACAAACGTCGGTAGATCGCCTGTCAGGACGATGGATGTTGTCGATTAAGTGGCACTACCAGGTATGCCGGGGTGCGTTGATTTTGCCGCCGAGCGCGTCATGCTGACACTCGTGGGATCCGTTTGCTCCTTCAGCACCGTGCAAGGCCACTGATCCGCATGTCTCGACGGTCCAGCGCCCCAAGGGCGCGTATGCCATCACCTTGCGCCCAACTGCAATCGATATTGACCGGCATGCGACCTGGACATTCCCCGACGCTAGTCACCGGGCTCCGCTGGCGATAGCGGCGGCAAGGCAGTCTCGCTGCGACTGCAGATGTGACCAGGCGGTCATAAGCGCGTCGAGGGACGCTAACTCCTTGTCGCGAGATCCCAAACGCTGAAGCAGCGAAATGTACTCCCTTCGCACCGCAATCACGCCTTCAAGCGCCGCCAGGGCTTGCTCAACTTCGCGGAATTGCCGTCGCAGCTCATCGGTCATTTCAATCCTCCCGACGGACGAACGCATCCTGTTCGTACTGGACATGCTCCACCGACTCCAGTGTGCCTGGATCTCGTTGCTGATGCCGAAGGCCGCGGATAATCCGGCGAGCTTCCCTGATTCCCATTAGCACTCTCTTAAGGGCGTAGTGGATTGACGCGGACTCCCTTGGCGCAACGTGATCGTACGGGCACGGTTTCGCTTGAGGCCTCCTCTCGCGTCCATAGTGGACTCGCCAAAGTACTGTGTAAACGTACAGTATCGGAGATTGTACGTAAAGACCTAGACTTATAATTCCGACACAAACGCGGAGCGCGCCATGGTCACCAAGACCGTCCGCCGGACATTTTCCGGTCTGACTTCGGCGTTTTCGCCAGGTCCGAAGGGCAAGCAAGGGGTCGCATATACCGTGAAATCGGCCCAGCAACGCGCCGACGAAGCCTGGAGACGTACGACGCACGGAGTCCATAGTTCCCAACTCAGTAAAGTTCCGAAAGCCTGATTTTCGGAAATCAGAAGCAAGACCGAGCCTGCCGTCCGAATTAGCTGTGATCGAAGCCGGAGACGAACTATGACTGCGCCGCAAAAACTTGACGGTGTGACGCTGAAGCCCCACGCCAAGGCTCCGCGCAAGCTGATCGAAGTCCCCGACCCCGAGGCGCGCCCCGACCTTTTGGAAGCCGTTCGCCGAGCCGTGGCTGAGAATCGGGAAGCTGGGGAGCGACGACCCCGAGAATAATTCGATCTAGTTTGGTGGCCGTGGCACATGCGATTTGAACTACGAGACATAGCCGCTCGGGTTGGAAAAACTATCGAATCGGTTGCCGACGGATACGGCGTAGGGAATCGCTCCACGCCTGAAAGCAAAGGTCGGATGGGCGACCAAAGGTAACGCCGGGCGATATGGCGCGGTCGGGCAGGGACTTCGCGAACTGGCCGTCAGATTTAAAGTGGGTTGGTCCGTCTCTAAAACCAATGCCTCTTTCCGAGCTTGGACGCGTCCCTCGACCGCAATCGGTCAACGGCTAAGTTGGGTCGACCACGGTGTTAGACCTACCATGGAAGCGGCCATTTGCTGCGCGCGGGAAACGATGAGTCGCGAGCGACCGCTTCGGCCGATGAACTTCCATCGACTGCTAAGTCCGGGCACTGACGAAAACCGCTACGCCTTCGCGCTGACTGTCGACGTTGAGACGACTAGCCGCGTGCCCTCTGCGGCCTCCGAATTCGCGGCAACACGCCAACCTCTGCCGAAGCCTTATCCGATCGGCCAAACGCAAACACTTAGCCTGCCTGGTTGAACGCTACGCCGCCGCCTTGATTTATAATCATCAAGCCATCGGGAAACACCCGGCGGTCAGGTTTGGAAGCCTGCTAGGGCCTGTTGACAATCAGCAGGTCCAGATGAAAGCAGCGGAGAGCGCAACGAATGATGAGAATCGTTCGGAGAGCTTGTCGTAGCGGGTAGCCACGCGACGGAATTGTTTGATGCGACAGAAGAACCGTTCGACCAGATTTCGAGAGGCATACAGATGTTCATCCAAAGGACGTTGCTCAACACGATTGGCGCGACTGGGGATGACAGCTTGAATGTCCGCCGATTCCAGATGCTGCAGGATCGCGTTCGAATCGTAGGCTTTGTCGGCAGCCAGACTGACGGGTTTCAACTCGCCCAGCAAAGGCAGGGCCTCCGGACTGTCTCCAGCCTGTCCGCCCGTCAGATGAAAGCGAGCGAGCATCCCCAAGCCGTCGACCAGAGCGTGAATCTTGGTGCTCAATCCGCCACGCGAGCGCCCGATTGCCTGTTCGCCTTTTTTTTCGCCGCGCCGGCGGCATGCTGGTGGGCACGCACAATCGTACTGTCAATGAAGACTTCCTCAAGATCCGCGTCGCCCGCAAGCTCGGCGAGTACCGTATGCCATATTTGCGCCCGCGACCATCTGGCAAAGCGTTGGTACACGCTATTCCACGTTCCAAAATCAGGCGGCAAATCGCGCCATGGGCTGCCAGTGCGCGCGATCCATAGCACGGCCTCAACAAACAGCCGATTGTCTGCTGCGGTCCGACCCGGGTCGGTGGACTTGCCCGGCAGCAAGGGGGCGATCCGCTCGTATTGGTCATCGCTGAGCATCAGTCTTGGCATCCTGTTTTTCCGCAAAAGACAGGATGTAAACAGCTTTCCTCACAAGTTAACAGCCCCCTCGGCGATGATTGTCAACAGGCCCTAGCTAAATCCGCACACCCGCTCACGCGGGTCGTGCGTCTACCTCTGCACGTCTATATTCCAATGGGCGGGCCGTGGTGGGGGAGTCGCAAGGCTCGCCGGTTTGGTTTAGCGCCGGTCTTCCAATCCCGCTTCGTGCCCGCTCACCCACCACCCAAGCGAGTGAGTGTCGGGCGATCCAAGAAGTACCAGGGAGGTCGCACCATGAGCAGCAAACCTACAAAACAATCTCAACCCGCTTCACGCCCGCCTGTCGACGCGCTCCAGTACGAAAAGCTTGCGCTCTCCACCTTTGATCTATGCAACCGGCAGTTGAGCCAACTCAACACATTGATCACCCTTGCGTCCTCAATGTGTAGGAATCCTGCCATCACGAGCGACGAAAGACGGCGTCAGCAGACCATGCTTGAATTGCTTGTCGACACAGCAGAGCAATATCAGCGAGAGCTCGAGTGTGACCGTGAGCTGTATCAGGTGATCGCGCTCGATGCGAAGGGCATCCCGCAGAGCCGCATCACCGCGAACCGTGCAGCGCGCCTTCTTGCAGAGGCATCACAATAGCGACGACGGGAACATCCGTGCCGCATCAAACAACCTGACCGAGCAGCGCGCGGGACAAGCACAACCGGAGGCGGCCAATGCACCGCCTCCGCTCAGCGCTCGAGCAGACCCTGCGACTCGATGCCACCTCGCTGCAATAGCGCTGATAGTCGGCAAGGCGACCGGCAGTTGCGACGCGGCGTTTGGTCTCGCCAGTAAGGCAAGGGAAGCAAATCGACATCGATATCTTCGCCATCCTCCTTGCGTATAACGTTTCTCCTACGGTTAAATAACCCCACCTCATCGCGTTGTTTTCAATGCGCCGAGGCACAGTGAATTTCTTCAAAAAGGCAACCAGAGGCCCGCTCTAACCAGCGGGCTTTTGGCTTTCTTACTCCCGCTGAACGTAGCCACACGTATTCAATATCTGAATCGACTACGCGCTCAATCCTTACCAAATTTCAGAGGTCACATTCGACAGAACAGATCGCAAATAGCACGGACGTACGCATAGAATCATCGCAGCCTATCAGCAAAAACAGCAAAGACAGAGGAGATAAGATGAAGCAGATAAAGGCATTCGGCGTGGCTGCCGCATTGTTAGTGAGTACGGCCGTCCAGGCGCAAAGCGCCGGCGATTTCGTTGCAGGCTTCGGCTGGTTTCATCTCGCGCCGCAGGACTCGAGCAAACCGCTGACGGTAAACGCACTCGGCACGAGCGTAACCGAGACCGGCACGGGCGCGACAGTGGATGATTCGGACACCTTCGGTCTGACGGGCACCTATTTCTTCACCGATCACATTGCCGCTACCGCCGTGCTCGGCGCACCGCCGAAGTTCCATTTAACCGGCACCGGGTCGCTCGCCGCGCTTGGGCAGATCGGCTCCGCTTACGAATGGAGCCCGACGCTGCTCCTGAAGTATTACTTCAATGATGCAAAGAGTCGCTTCCGTCCTTACGTTGGCGCGGGCGGATCGTACGTCTGGTATAGCGGAGTTAAATTGAGTTCAGCGGTATCGAGCGGCAGTTTTCTGTATTCGCAAACCTATGGAACCGCTCTGGAGGGGACGACAACCGCGAAGTTGAGCAGCTCGTTTGCACCGGTCATCAATGCCGGCTTTGCCTATAACATCGACAAGCACTGGTCGGTCGATGTCTCGCTGTCGTATATGCAGTTGTCGACGCGTGCCACGCTGACTACCCAGTCCAAGGTAGGAACTGTGACCAGTAGCACGAAGCTCAAGCTTAACCCGATCATTTCTTATGTTTCCATCGGGTATCGTTTCTAACCATGCTCCGCATTGCTCCGATGCAATGCGGAACCCAGCGTGATAAGTGCCTTCAACCAGCCGTTAGTCAATGACGTTCACTTCAACGGCTTTTGGATCGGTCAGTTCGAATGTACGAATCCGGCCCGCGCGGACGTCGAGCACCAACCGGTCTATCAATTCGATCTCGAGCATTTCCCTTTCGACGTTGTCGCTCGCGGCGGTCGCAATCTTTCCATGCCAGCCGCGGCGGTGATATAGCAACATAATCACGGCGCTGGAGCGCCGCATAAAGAACCGTTCCATTCCCCGCGTCCGTCAGTCTTGAATGCCTGTTTCTCAATTCCGGACAGACCATAGCACGCAGGTATCGCCGACAGCGGGGCCGCAAAGAACGTGAAAGAAACGCCCAGTCGATGCTACACAGCCATCACCGAAACGGCCTTGGTGACCAGATAGCCTTCCATGGCTTCCGGACCACCTTCCGACCCATAGCCCGAATCCTTCACGCC
Organism: Burkholderia sp. OK233; assembly: GCF_900230185.1. Lineage (GTDB taxonomy): Bacteria > Pseudomonadota > Gammaproteobacteria > Burkholderiales > Burkholderiaceae > Paraburkholderia. Next base: position 2,403,210 of record NZ_OCSR01000002.1, on the reverse strand, counting down.
GCCAAACGGCATTTCCGGCCAGGGCGCGGCAGGCTGGTTGATCCACAGCATGCCGACTTCCATCTGTTGCGACAGCAGATGCACGTTGCGGAACGACTTCGTGAACGCATAACCGGCGAGGCCAAACGGCAGACGGTTCGCCTCGGCGATCGCTTCTTCGAGCGTGTCGAAACCGCGGATCGCGGCGATCGGGCCGAACGGCTCGTTGTTGAACACGTCCGAGTCGAGCGACACGTTGGTCAGCACGGTCGGCGCGAAGAAGTTACCCTGCGAGCCCACGCGTTCGCCGCCCGTCTCGACCTTCGCGCCGGTCTTGCGCGCGTCGTCGAGCACCTTGCTCATCGCGGTGAGACGGCGCGCATTGGCGAGCGGTCCGATGGTCGTGCCTTCCGCCAGACCGTCGCCGAGCTTGAGGCCTTCAGCATGCTTGACGAGCGCCGCGGCGAATTCTTCGCGGATGCTGTTGTGCACCAGAAAGCGCGTCGGCGAGATGCAGACCTGGCCGGCATTGCGGAACTTTGCGGCGCCCGCGGCCTTGATGGCCAGCGCCACGTCGGCGTCTTCGGCCACGATGACAGGCGCATGCCCGCCCAGCTCCATCGTCGCACGCTTCATGTGCGTGCCGGCCAGCGCGGCCAGCTGCTTGCCGACCGGCGTCGAGCCGGTGAATGTGACCTTGCGGATCACCGGATGCGCAATCAGGTAGCTGGAAATCTCCGCCGGATCGCCGAACACGAGGCCGACCGTACCGGGCGGCACGCCGGCTTCAACGAACGCCTGCAGCAGCGCCGCCGGCGACGCCGGGGTTTCTTCCGGCGCCTTGACGAGGAACGAGCAGCCGCACGCGAGCGCCGCGCTCAGCTTGCGCACGACCTGATTGACCGGGAAATTCCACGGCGTGAAGGCCGCCACCGGGCCGATCGGCTCCTTGAGCACGGTTTGCTGCACCGCCAGATTGCGCGGCGGCACAACCCGGCCGTAGACGCGGCGGCCTTCGTCGGCGAACCATTCGATGATGTCTGCCGCGGACAGCACTTCGACGCGCGCCTCGGCAAACGGCTTGCCCTGTTCCTGGGTCATCAGGCGGGCGATGTCGGAAGCACGTTCGCGCACCAGCGCGGCGGCCTTGCGCATGGTGGTGGCGCGTTCGTTGGCCGGAATCTTGCGCCAGGCTTCGAAGCCGCGCTGTGCGGCGGCCAGCGCCCGGTCCAGATCGGCGATGCCGGCGTGAGCCACCTTACCGATGGCCTTGCCAGTGGCGGGATTGATGACGTCGAGGGTTTTGCCGCTGGCGGCGTCGCACCACTCGCCGTTGATCAGAAGACGGGTATCGGTATAGCCTGATGTGACCACGTTGTGTTCCTGTTAGTTGAAGATCACGCGTCGCGCAACGCCAATTCGACATGCCTCAGGCGCCGCACGATGCGTTCGACGAACTCCAGCGTCACGTGAGGTAACGCACGCTGGTTGGGTGTAATGACGCCGACGGTGAGTGCGTTCACGTTCACGTCGTCGAGCGGTCTCCATACCACGTCACCGCGCGCCAGTTCGTCGAGGAAAGCCAGTTTGGAAAAAAATGAAATACCCCGCCCTGACGCAATCAGCCGCTTGAGCAGCGTCGTCGAGTTACAGGTGACGCTCGGCTGCAGCGACTCCCAGTACTCGGGAAAGTCGGTCGTGACAACGCCCTGGATCGGCGATCGTCCTTCGAGCCGCAGAAACGCGTGATTGCGGCATTCGTCGAAGCTGATGCGCTCCGTCTTCGCTAGCGGATGCGACGATGCCATGACCACACCCGGCGGCAACGATACCTCGCTCACGACATCGAGTCCGGCGGGCAGCTTCGTAATGTACGTAATGCCGACGTCATACTCGCCACTCACGAGTCGCGTGGGTACGTCGTGCGGCGGCACCGCGGCGATCGAATACGTGACAGCCGGATAGGCGTCCGAAAACTCCTCGACGGTCGCCGGCAGAAAGTCGACGAAAAGCGAATCCATTGCCACGACCGAGACGTGCCCCTTGCGTTCGCCCTTCAGGTCGTCAAGTTCGCTGCGCATCAAGTGGAAGTCGTTCAGCGTCGCGCGAATGTGTTGCAGCATGCGCTCACCGGCCGCGTTCAGGCGGATGCCGTTCGGCAGCCGGTCGAACAGTTCGGTCCCCATCTCGGCTTCGAGCTTCAGGATCTGCCGGTTGACCGCGCTCGACGCGACATAGAGGTTCTGCGCGGCCTTGCGGATCGAACTGCACCGAGCCACTTCGACAAAATACTTCAGGACATTCGCATGCATCGTGTTTTCTCAGTTCATCGGCCGCACCGTCCAGGCGGCGACCACGGGATGATCGCAGGCTACCTTGCCGACGTCACATGCGCCACCCGGGGAACCGAGCGCACTCGCTTCCGGCCCGAAAAAATCCCGGTTCACGGCGGCGAAGATGGCCTCCGATTGCGGGAGTTCTTCATCGTGAAAGATCGCTTCGGTCGGGCACACCGATACACACACCCCACAGTTGATGCACTCCTCAGGGTGGATGTAGAGCGTGCGCCCGCCTTCGTAGATACAGTCAACCGGGCAACATTGCACACACGCACCGTCTTTGACGTCGATGCAGGGCGACGTGATGACGTAGGCCATCAGTGTCCACTCCAGACCGGTTTGCGCTTTTCCTGGAACGCGCGCACGCCTTCATTCGCGTCCTCGGATTGCAACGCGGCCACCAAGGCGGGCAGTCGCAATGCCTGTGCGTCCGCCGGCGAGAGTGTGGAGGTGCGTTTGACGACCTGCTTGATTGCCTGCAGCGAAAGCGGGGCACACGCGAGCAGCGCCTGAACCCAGCGCTCGACGGCGGCATCCAGTTCGGCACGCGGCACGACTTCGTTGACGAGGCCCATGTCGAGTGCTTCGCGTGCCGAGACGCGGCGGCCGGTCATCAGCATTGCCATCGCCTGGCGGTACGGGATCTGGCGTTGCAGCAGGGTCATGCCGCCGTCGAGCGGCATGCGCCCGACGAGCGCCTCCGGCAGCCCGAAACTCGCCTCGTCACAGGCAACCACCAGATCGCACCCCAGCACCATTTCGAATCCGCCACCCAGCGCATAACCGTTGACCCGCGCGATGACCGGCACGTTCAGGGTCTCGCGAAGCGCGATGCCACCAAAGCCGCCTGGGCGCGGCGCCGCCCAGTACTCGAGACCGCTCACCGACGGATTCTTCAGGTCCGCACCGACGCAGAACGCGCGCTCGCCCTCGCCCGTCAGGACCACGACCCGCACATCGCGATTCCGCTCGAGCTCGCTCCACACGCGTTGCAGTTCGGCTTCGGTAGCAAGGTCCACGGCGTTGAGCGCTTCCGGCCGCGCCAGCGTCACCGTGGCAACGTGCTGGTCGATGACAAGACGTACGCTCATACAGCCTCCGTGGCGACCTTGCCGCGCAATTGTTGCAAAACCTCTTCGGTATGCTGGCCGAGGCGCGGCGGCCCACGCCGCAAGCCAACCGGCGCGAGCGAAAGCTCGATCGGACTGCCGATGAAACGCACCGGCTGACCTTCGCCCTCGCCTTCCAGAATCAGCTGGTTATGCAGCGTCTGAGGATCGACCAGCGCTTCACGCAGATCGCGCACCGGTGCACACAGCAGGTCCTGCTCCTCGAGCCGGGCGAGCCAGAAGTCCCGTGTGTTGCTCGCAAAGCGAGCCCGGAAGATCCGCTGCAATTCGGTCTTGTGAACGAACTGCTGATTGAGATTGCAAAAGCGCGCGTCAAGCGACAGGTCGTCGATCTGCAACGCGGTACAGATGTCGCGCAACGGATTCGCTTTGAACGCACCCACGAGTACCAGCGCACCATCCTGCGTATCGAAGACACCCGAAAGCGGCATCGCGGCCCAGTTCACTTCCGAGTCGGCCATCATGATCATGGCGGCTTCCTGCATCTGCATCGCGAGCATCGAGTTGTACAGCGACACGTTGACCTTCTGCCCCTCACCCGTGCGTTCACGATGCAGCAACGCGAGCAGGATGCCCTGCACCATGTGCATGCCAGCCGAATAGTCGGCGAGCGCTGTGGGGTACACGGAAATCGGCAGCGACTCATCCGCGCGGCGCGCCATCACACCGCTCATCGCCTGGGCGAGCACGTCCTGGCCACCCTTGTGCGCATACGGTCCGGTTTCGCCGAAGCCCGTGCCCACCGCGTAAATGATTCGCGGATTCAATCGGCGGCAGTCTTCGTAGCCGACGCCCATACGGTCCATCACGCCTGCGCGGAAATTACTGACGACCACGTCTGCGTCCGCGATCAGCGCCTTCAGATCCGCCAACTGCTGCGCGTCGCGCAGGTCGAGCGCCACGCTGCGCTTGTTGCGATTCAGACTGCAGAAGATCGGATTGTCCGCGCCGGCCACCGGCTCGAACGTCGAGCGGCTCAAGTCGCCCGCCCCCTTTCTCTCGACCTTGATCACGTCGGCGCCGTAATCGGCGAGCATCTGTGTGCAAACCGGGCCCATCATGACCTGCGTGAGATCGACTACGCGCACGCCGGCAAGTGGCAGGTCAGCTGTCTTTGCAACGTTGTTGGCGACGTTCATGCGGCCTCCCGCTTCTCGATGTGTGCGGCAAGCGACGGAACGTCGGCGTTGCGGCCGGTCTGGTCGCCCGGGTCGGCGCCTTGTGTGCGCAAGGTCTTCTGCAGCGTGTGCACGTCGACGTCACGCACTCGCACGCCCGCATCGAGCGCGAGCGCGGCAGCTACACCGGCGGCTTCGCCCATCGCCATGCAAGGCGGAATTTCACGCGACATCTTCTGCGCCTGCGAGGTCGCCGAATAGTGGCGGCCGGCAACCAGCAGGTTGTCGATCTGCTTCGGCAGCAACACGCGATACGGCATGTAGTAGTCGCGGCCACGCGCGATGCTGTCGTCGAAACGGGTGCGCTGCGCGAGGTCATCCTTCGTCATCACATACTCGCCTTCGAGCAGGCGCGTCTGGCGCACGCCGGTTTGCGGCGCGACATCGATCACGTAACACTGCTCGAACCCAGGCAGCTTCTCGCGCACGAAATCGACCACCGCGTGAATGTGCTTCCGGCCCTGCACTTCCGCACGTGTCAGGTCTTCGGGCTTGAGGCCATCGAGACCGGCCATGTGCGGGCAGTTGCACCACACCACACCGGGCAACGGTGTCTTCAGCCACCAGTAGCCCCACGAGCCACCGAGAATGCGCTTGATCTGACGATCGAGTGCCGCGAATGCCTCGGGTTCTTCGGCTTCGAAACGCTCGGCTGCCTCTGTATTGACGCCGCCCAGTCGAAATACCGTCGTCGTGATATAGGTGCCACCGACATGCGGCACGCCCGCCGACGCCGCGACATCGAGATCCCCCGTCGCGTCGATCACCACGTCGGCGAGGATCGCTTCACGACCGCTCTTCGACTCGCAGATCACGCCCTTCACCTGACCGTCTTCGACCAGCGTGCGCGAGAACCATGAATGCAGACGCAACTTGATGCCGAGCGATTCCACCATCTCCAGCGCGACGCGCTTCATCCCATCCGGATCGAACGCTGCGGCGAAACACACGGGGTGAGGCGTCTTCTGGCTGTGAAAGTCGAAGGTGCCCCAACGTCCCCACTTGCGATACGCGGCAGGATCCTCGCCCCACTCGTCCGAACGCGGGAACGCCGCCAGCTTGCGCGCCGCCATCCGTTCGATGAAGGTCATGCAAACGCCGCGCACCGAGATTTCCTGCAGGTGGTTGTCCCACATGTCGTCGAGCACCAGTACCATGCCGCCGGATGCAAGGCCGCCCAGGTGGTTGTAACGCTCCAGCAGAATCACCTCGGCGCCGTTGCGCGCCGCCCCAATCGCTGCCGAGAGGCCTGCGGGACCGCCGCCCACCACCACGACGTTTGCCTTGGCCGCAACGCGCACATCGCGCGCATTTTCCTGAATCAAATCGCTGATCATGTTCACTTGTCTCCTCTGAGAATTCGGGTATTTCGTGTTCGGTTCAATGCGTGCTTTCGGGCTGCCATCTGACCACCAGGCGTTCGATAATCGCGATCACCAGGAAAAACATGCCGGACAGCACTGCGCTCATGATGATTGCCGTGTACAGCAAGGCCGAATCGAAGCTGTAGGTCGCCTGGATGATCATGGCGCCGATGCCTTGCGTGGCGCCGATCCATTCGCCGACCACCGCGCCAATCACCGACATCGACGCGGCAATGCGCAATGCCGAGAAGAGATAGGGCAACGAAGCGTAGAGGCGCAGCTTGAAGAAGATTTCGCGCTTGCTCGCCGACAGGATCTGCATCAGTTCCATCGCCTGCGGGTTCACCGCTTGCAGCCCGCGAACCATGTTCACAAGCGTCGGGAAGAAACAGACGATCGCCGCGATCGTGATCTTCGGCTCGAGACCGTTACCCATGATGAGAACGAGAATCGGCGCCTTCGCGACTACCGGAATCGAGTTGATCATCACGGCGACCGGATAGAAGATGTCCTGCAGCGTCTTGTTGTGCACGAAGACGGTGGCGATCAGGATCGCCGCCAGGTTGCCGAGCAGGAAACCTCCCACTGCCTCAATCGCCGTCGGCACAAGGTTCTGCAGCAGCACATCGCTCTTGTTGAACAGCGTCTCCAGAACCAGGAACGGCGACGGCGCGATAAACGGCTTCACATGAAAGCCCGCCACCACCGCCCACCACGCGAACAGCAAACCCACGACGCCGAGTACCGGCAGGAGGCGCGCGCGCCACAGGCGCTGGCGGCGTTGCGCAAGCCACGCTTGCGCTTCAGGGTCCGCCGCTTGGGACGACAGGTTCAATTGCATTTCGGACGTGGTCATCAGCAGGTCTCCAGTACGCGCCGCAGATAGGCAGCGAGTTCGACGAATTCACGGGTCTCGCGGATATCGAGCGTCCGGTCTTCTGGCAGTCCAACCGGGACGATCTCTTTCACACGCCCAGGGTTGGCGGCCAGCATCAGCACGCGCTGGCCGAGAAACGCCGCTTCATAGATGCTGTGGGTGACGAAGAGCGTCGTGAGACCCATCTCTTTCCAGACGCGGCGCAATTCTTCGTTCAGACGGTCACGCGTGATTTCATCGAGCGCGCCAAAAGGCTCGTCCATCAGCAGGACTTTCGGGTCGCTGACGAGCGCTCGCGCAATCGCGACACGCTGGCGCATCCCGCCGGACATCTCGTGCGGGTAGGCGTCCTCGCGCCCTTTGAGGCCGACGAGTTCGAGCAGTTCGCGCGGTGTCGCCCGGCCCGCACGCGCCTTGCCACCCGCGACTTCGAGCGGCAACTGCACGTTCTGGATCGCCGTGCGCCACGGCAGCAACGCCGCGTCCTGAAACACGAAGCCGATGTCCCGATGCTCACGCGCGACACGGGGCGCCGCGCCGAGCACACTGATCTCGCCGCGGCTCGGCTTGATGAGGTCCGCGACGACTCGCAGGAACGTCGACTTCCCGCAGCCAGAGGGACCGAGAAGCGTGAGGAATTCCCCGGCGGCGACGTCAAGGCTCAAGCCTTCGATCGCCGTGACGCTGCGCCGGTCGGTGAAGAAGCGCACGTTGATATTGCGGCAACTGATAGACAGATTGGTGTCTTGCAGCGCGCCGGCGGACGAGCCGGACCCTTCCGCGCGCGGCGGATTCATAGTGGCAGCATGCATGGATTACACCTTGAGGCGAGAGGAACGGGTAGCGTTGAGAACGTCCATCGTCATCACGTCGTCGACCTTGGGCTGACCTTTCTGGAACTGGCCCAGTTGACCGTACATCGTGATCTGCTCTTCCCAGACCTTCGCATCCATCGTGCCCCAGCCCTGGGTCTGCGTGGTCTGATCGAACGCGTAGCCCATCAGCGAATCGATCGCGACGCGCTCATCGGCGCGGTTCAGATTCGGATATTCCTTGATGAGCAGATCGACAGCCTGGTCGCGATGCGCATTCGCGTAGAGCCAGCCACGCGCGGTTGCGCGCATGAAACGCGCAACGGTGTCGGGATGGTCCTTGAGTGTCGCGGTGTTCGCGTAGTACGGCAGCGCGTAGAGGCGCACGCCGGTGTCCCACAGGCGCAGGTCGACGCGATCTGCTCCGAGCGGCTTGAGCGCCGTGGTGTTGGTTTGCCAGCCGGTCACCGCGTCGACCTGGCCACTCAGAAGCGGCATCATGTCCGCGCCGATCGGCACGATGTTGACCTGGCTTTCCGGGATCTTGTTCTTCGCGAGCAGCGCCTTGAGCAGCACCATGCCCGTCGACTGAATACCGATACGCTTGCCGATCATGTCGTGCGGCGTGCGCACGGGATTCTTCTTGAGCGAAAAGAAACTGTAAGGATGCTGCTGCAGCCCGACCGCGATGCATTTGATCGGCAAGCCTTCCGAGACCGCCAGCATGATCGACGGGCTCGACGAAATCTCTCCCGCCTCGGATCGGCCCGAGGCGACAATCGCGACGCCGTCAATGTTCGGGCCGCCCGGCTGGATGTGAAAATCGATTCCTTCCTGATCGTAATAGCCGAGCCGCTTCGCCGTCACCTCACCGACCTGGTTGCCGCCCGGAACCCAGCCCAGTTGCATGTTGACGGTTGCCCTGTCGCCCGCAAAGGCGCGCACCGAAAGCAGTGCGCCCGTTGCAGCCATGCCGCCCGCCGCGAGTGTCATCCGCAGCAAACGCCGACGTCCGGCATTTTCGATTACTGACATCATCTCCTCCGTTGGTCCTTCCTGGGATACAAGGGGCCGGTCGTTTAACGCTCAGTGCTGCCGGTCCAAACGATTATTAAGAGCCAAAAGTGTCCCCGCAAGCATCAATTTTGAAGATGAGTGATGCCGGAATTAGCTCACCCTTTCTGCGCAAAACATCAGACAAATTGCACGCGAGCGTGCGCGATTTGCACATCTCCAGGCCTTCGCTGCGCTAAAAATTCGATCACTGGTGGTCAAATTCGGTGCTAGCTGTCGCGAATTTTGTTCCGCAAGAATCGCCAGCAATCGCACCAGATTCGTATCGCCGTACAGGTCGATTACCGAAAGCCAGTGGCAGCGACAGACCTTCGCGGCGCGGGAACGCCTTGCTGATCTGGCCATTCACCCGAGAAAGTTGAGACGGTCATCGGAGACACAATGCCTTCGCTGCGCAATGGTTTTATTTCGTCATCCTAAAAACAATTCAGATTGAAGTATTTGCTTTTACTTTCCCAAAACAAGCCATTCAAAGGAAATCATGAATCGACGCATCTTTGTTCTCGCTTCAATGGCCCTGTTCTGCCAGACCGCATCCGCCCAAAGCAGCGTGACGCTGTACGGGCTGATCTCGACCGGTATCGTCTATGCGAACAACCAGAAAGGGGCCGACAAGCAAGGCCACGCGACGTGGCAATTCGCGAGCGGCCCGATGCAGACGCCACGCTGGGGGATGAAGGGCGTAGAGGATCTGGGTGGAGGTCTGAAGGCCATCTTCACGCTGGAAGGCGGCTACAGCGTGGCGACTGGCGCGCTGTCCCAGGGAGGCCGTGAGTTTGGCCGGCAGGCGTTTGTCGGCTTGTCGTCGGATACCCTCGGAACGGTGACGTTAGGCCGTCAATACGACGAGGCGGTAACACTGTGTGTATTTTCGTCGGCCTGTCAGTTCGCGGCGTACGGCGCGCACATTGGCGACAGTGATAACGTGTTCGACACGTTCCGGATCAACAACGCGGTCCAGTACAAGAGCATCGACTACAAGGGTCTTCAGTTTGAAGGGCTCTACGGCTTCTCGAATAAGGCGGGTGGCTTCTCCGACAACAACGCCTATAGTGCCGGCGTGCAGTATCGCAACGGACCGCTGTCAGCCGGCCTGGCGTTCCTTCTGGTCAATACGCCGAACGACGCAAATAACACGAATGGCGCGGTGGTAAGCGACTATGGCTTCACGTCGCCGTTCATCACGAATCCGGCGACCAAAGCGGGCGTCAGTAAGCAGAGGATGTTTGGAGCGGGCGGCGCTTACGCGTTCGGGCCGGCGAACCTGTCGCTGCTTTATACCAACGCGCGATTCGACTATCTCGACACGTCGCGCCTGACGCTGCAGAATTTTGAGGTTTCGTTGACCGATTACGTGACGCCGCAGTTCATTCTGGGCGCCGCGTATATCTTCACGACAGGGCAATATCACCCGCAGAACAACAGTCCAAAATGGCATCAGGTGAATACCGGCGTGGACTACCTGCTCAGCAAGCGCACCGATTTATTTCTAGTGGGCATTTATCAGAAAGCGGCGGGTGATGCGCAGTACGCGCAGATCTATTCGCTCTCCCCGTCCACCACCAAGTCGCAAGTCTCAGCGGTGGTCGGACTTCGGCATAAGTGGTAAGCAGTGTGACTTGCCTGCATGACGGTGCAGAACGCCGGATCGAAGGATCCGGCGGGCTTCGGTGGGCTTCGGTGGGCTGGCTGACGGTATCGATGGCCTGCAGAAAGTCAACGCTCTACCTTCGACATAACCGCCGTCGTCGGATCATACCGATAGCCCTTCTGCGAAAGCCGCTCGGCCATCGTCGCCCCGATCAGCTTTTGCTGCGTGTCCCGGGATACCAACTCACTATCGGGCTTAAGCCGCTCAAGTTCAGATGAGAGCTTCCGGATGAGCGCCACTTCTCCCGTGCTGCGCGAGTCGATGAACAGAAGCTTCTCGTTTGCCGACGCGAGTCGTTCCTTCAGGTCCTTGGCGTGCTCCACCCACTGCTCAGCAATCGTGCGAAGCTCGTTAAAGGCCTTCTCATGCGTTTTGGCCTGAGCCGATATCTGCCGCTGTAACTCTGCGACGTCTTCCGCCTTCGCAGAGTCGCCCGCTTGAAGGGCAAGTTGATGGCTGCGTCGCGCCTCTTCCGCGCGAGCCTTCTCGACTTCTCCAAGGCGCTGCGCCAATGTCGCCGCATGCTGTTCGGCGGCCTCTGCCCGCTCCTTCGCGCTAGACGCATCCTGCGAAACCTGAGCCAGTTCAGCGATCGCAGCCGCTTTCGCCTCGGTCATGGCGCTGACCTGCTCCCGCGCCGCCTCGAGTTCCCGGGTGACGCCTTGGAGTTCGTCGTGCTGGATCGACGCTGCGCCGCTCCGCTCTGCGTTTGTCCGCCGTTCTGCTTCGAGCGCGATTCGCGCTTCCTCAAGTTCCCGGGCGACGCGTTGTAGTTCGTTGAACTGGCCCGACACTTCCTCGCCCCGGGCTAGGCTTGTCTGGCGCTCGGCAGCGAGCGCAGTGCGCGCCTCATTGAGTTCAGCCTCGATCGCAGCAACCCGCGCGAGGCTCTCGCTCACCTGTGCCGTAGCAGCTTCTGCGCGTGATGACGCCACACTGGATTCCTGCGACCATCGTTCCGCTTCGGCGGACTTCGCCTGCTCGACTTCTACGAGACGCTGCTGCAACGCCACCGCATGCTGTTCCGAGAACTCTGCCCGCTCCTTCGCGGCAGACGCGTCTTGCGAGACCTGGGCGAGTTCAGCGGTCGCGGCCGCGTTCGCCCCAGTCATGGCGCTGACCTGCTCCCGCGCCTCGTCGAGTTCCCGACCGACGCGCTGCAGTTCGTTGAACTGCCCCGACGCTTCCTCGCTCCGCGCTGCGCTCGCCTGGCGCTCCGCTGCGAGCGCGGCATGCACCTCATCCCGCTCAGCCTCCAGCGCGGCGACCCGCGCGAGGCTCTCGTTCACCTGCGCCGTAGCGGCTTCTGCACGCGACGATGCCGCGTTAGATTCCTGCGCCCATCGCTCAGCTTCGGCCGACTTCGCCTGCTCGACTTCTGCCAGACGCTGCTGCAACGTCGCCGCATGCTGTTCCGCGAACTCTGCCCGCTCCTTCGCGGCCGACGCATCCTGCGATACCCGAGCCAGTTCATCGCTCGCCACAGACGCGTCGTGCGAAACCTGAGCCAGCTCAGCGCTCACAGCCGCCTGCGCCTCAGTCATAGCGCTAACCTGCTCCCGCGCCGCCTCCAGTTCCCGGCCAACGCGCTGCAATTCGTCGAACTGAATCAACGCTTCTTCGCTCCGCGCCGCGCTTGTCTGGCGCTCTGCTTCGAGCGCAAAGCGCGTCTCATTCCGTTCGGCCTCCAGTCCAGCGACCCGCGCGAGACCCTCGTTCATCTGCGCCGTGGCCGCTTCCGCACGCGCCGAAGCCTCGCTAGCCTCCTCCAACGCTCTATCCGCTTCGGCCGACTTCGCCTGACAGTCGTAGCCCAACGAAGTGACCTCCTGCCGCGCCTCGTCGAGCTCCTGCTTCATCTGTGCGATCTGATCGTTCTGGCTGGAAACGGCAGCGGCCAACTCCCCACGCGCGTGACGTTCCTGCTCGAGTTCCGCCTTCGTATGCTCCAGCGCGGCCTCTTCCACCGACACATGCTGCGCCAGTTCGTCCACGCGAGCCTCGGCAGCTTCGGCGCGGCCGGTCGCTGTTGCAAGTTCTGCCGCGAGACGCCTGGACGTATCCTCGGCGCTGCTCAGCGCGCTCGTCAGCGCAATATGCCGCTCACGCCCGGTTTCGATTTCCGCGGCCGTCTTCTGATACTCGGCAAGCGCCTCATCCCGTTCAGTGCGAGCGATGTCGAGGTGTTGATTCACGGCGCTCAGGTGCTGACTGACTGCCCGGTCAGCTTCGCCCTGGGCGGCCATCCAGAGCCGATCTGCCGCGCTCATCATGGTTTCGGCAATATGCTCCGGCAACCCGGCCTGGACCTGCACGGGCGGCGTGACAGGCTGTCGCGCTTCGCGCCAGCGTTGCAAAGCTCCCGCAATGGCAACAACCGAGCCGCCCGGAATCTCCGGCCAAATGGTCACTGGAGAAACTTTCCGGCCTTCCTCGACCATGCGATCCGCGATTCCCGCGACGAGTTCGTCCGTGATTGTGTCTGCGTCCGTGGACATAAGCGCCTCAAAGCTCATTTTGACCTGACGAAAGATTAAGTCCCCAATACGTTACTCCATCCGGCGGCGTGCCCAATGAAAGGATTGCGGGTTGGCTCATACCGCGCGATTCGCAGTTCACTGAAAAAACCGGCAACACGATGACCGACGTCATCCGCGCGGTACGGCGTGAGACCGATATTATGGGCGATATCCCGGCAGCGTCGGACGAGCGGGCGCGAGGCGTACAGGCCTACAACGCCCGAGCTGCGTCGCGCAAAATTTCCTGGGCGCGTTGCGCGACCGGGGATAGGTAGCCGGCCCTTCGTATCAGTCCGACCCGACGCAGCAGGCCGTCGAACTGGATCGGGCGCACAGCAATATCGAACGGTAGGGGGCCAGGGTCGAAGCTGCGCGCGTTAATAAAGCTGACCAGTTGGGTAGTGGATACGATAAGAATCAACGCGGCCAAACTATTGGCCTCGGCCACAATGCGCATAGGCAGGTGGCCCAGTTTTGCAAAGGCTTGCTCGATCTGCACCCGTGCAAATTCCTGTCGACTGGACGCGGCCCATTCGCAGTCCACCAGATCGTCTACCGTGACCGATTCCCGCTTGGCCAGAGGGTGCCCGGTGCTAACCATCAAGCTGTAGTGATCGTCATACAGCACCTCCTTGACCATGGATGCGTCCAATGTCTCGGGCAAGGGGCATACAGCCAACTCCACTTCACGCTTGTCGATGGCGTCCAAGAGCGTGTCGCTAAACGCTGTCGTCACACTGACGCGTGCGGCGGGCCGCTCCACCAGCAGCGTTGGAAACAGCGAGCGCAGCGCGAAACTCGTGGTGGCCGGCGTCGCCCCGATGCGCAGCAGGCCCGCGTGTCCTCCACCCATATCGCGCGCTTCCTGCACCGCACTATCGAGCTGCAGGGACACGCCCAATACCCGTGTATGGAATATCTTGCCCGCCTCGGTCAATACCGAGCCGCGTGCGGTGCGCTCGACCAGCGTTACCCCCACCTTGCGCTCCAGCCGCTGTATGGCCTTGGTCACGGCCGGCTGAGAAATGCCCAGCTGTTCGGCGGCGCGTGCCAGCGTACCGGTACCCGCGATGGTCAGGAAGTAGGTAAGGTCGCCGTCAATCATGCCATTCCCTGAAGTTATGGATGTTGGCTTTTCAGTTATTGGATTTTATATCGCCCTCGCTCAAATAATGAAGCTCCAATCACACAGAGAAGGAGTAGTCCCATGGAACACAACGAACAGTGCGCCGCGTTCCGCCATATGCGCGACGGTACCGAGCAGGATTGGGCGATCATCGGTAGTGAGGTTGGGCCGTTCGCCAAAGGACTGCCTGGCCGCCTGCTGGACCACCTGCGTTTGCTGAATGGCGACTTTGGCGGCTTCCCTGTCGATCGTCTGACGCATAGCTTGCAGACTGCCACGCTGGCGCATCGCGACAGCCAGGACGAGGAATACGTGGTCTGCGCGCTGTTGCACGACATTGGAGATACGCTGGGAAGTTACAACCATGCCGACGTTGCAGCCGTGCTGCTGGAGCCGTTCGTCAGCGCGGAAAATCACTGGATGATCAAGCACCATGGGATCTTCCAGGGGTACTACTTCTTCCACCACATGGGCATGGATCGCAATCTGCGCGATAAGTACCGCGACGTGCCGGAGTTGTTCAAACGTACCGCGCATTTCTGCGAGAAATATGACGCGGCGGCCTTCGATCCGGATGCGGAAACACTGCCGCTAGAGTTCTTCGAACCGATGGTGCGGCGAGTGTTTGCCGAGCCGAAGCGAAGCTTGTACAAAGCCGCATTCGAAAAAATCGGCTGAGTGTCAGCAATAGCCGATCACACGCCGGACAGCAACGCCCCCGCACCAGGCACGATCGGCTCGAGCTTAAGATGATCCAACATGCGCCGAACAGTGCATACCGCAGTCGAAACAGTGCGGATTCCCAGCATGTCTTCAATGCGCTGAATCGCCGGCAATGAAGGCATCTGGACGCAAGCGGACGCCACCACAACGTCCGCGCCTTCCGTGTTCAGGCCGCGAACGTCCTCGACCAGTTGCATCGGGTCGCGCAGACCGACTTCAAGATTGTCCGGAATCTCAAAGCAGAGGGAATCGATAACCTCAATGCCTTCGTTCTCGATATAAGCGACGACAAGGTCAGTCAAGGGACGCATGTACGGCGCCATCAGCGAAATCCGGCGAGCGCCCATGATCTTCAGGCCTTCTACCAACGCGCCCGCGGAGGTCATGACAGGCGCAAGGCAATGATTGGCGCGCGCAACTTCCAGCAGTTCGCGTTCGGTTTGCCGATGATATCCAGGCCCCATCGCCATGATCGCAACCAGGCACGCCGTGCTCATGACATCGACACGAGCGTCGGCGAGTTCCGCCGCGCAGCGCAGGCCTTCCTTGTTCATCGCGACCAGTTCTTCCTTCGTGACCTTGTGCATTCTCATCCGGCTCGAATGGAACGTGAACCGTTCCGGGCGGATCGCTTCACGGGCTCGCAACATGGCGGGAATTTCAGTTTCCATGGTCGTATTCGAGCTTGGAACGATTTGTCCAATACGAAAATTTTGAGGCATCTTTCTCTCCGAAATAGAGTTAGGTATCCAAATTTCTTAACTGACTCAGTCCGGCATGCCCGTGCCACGCGTCTCCGGCAAGAACCACGGAACCACGATACCAAGCAGATACACCGAGCCGAGTGCCAACGCAGCTTGAGACACACCACCGAACGATTTGATCATGCTGCCCGCGATGATCGGGAACACCCACGCAATCAGACGCGCTGCATTGAACACGAAGCTAATCGCCGTGGAACGCACGCTGGAGCCAAAGAGTTCGCATGGGTAGATCGCCATCCAGACATAGGCACAGCCCAGCGTGAAGAAACCATTGATCGGCGCCACGACCATCATCGCTTCGACGCTTGTCGTCAGCTTGTACGTGACGACCGTGGTGACCAGCGCACCGACGAAAGTGAGTGACAGGAACGCTCGCCGGCCGATTGCATCCACCACGAAGCCCGCAATCATGTAGGCCACAATCGCGCCAACGGTGTATGCGATCGATATCTTCGAGCCCCATGACAAGGCATCGGGGATACCTTCGGCCTTAGCGAGCGCCACGGTATAAGTCGGCAGCCAGCTGGAAATGGCCCACCAGCCGACGGTCGTGACGATCGACAGCACGAGCAGAAGCAGCGTGCGGCGCAGCGCTTCGGGTTCGCTGAACAGTTGCGTGAGCGTGAACGGGCGCTTGTCGGATGCAGGCGTGTCCCCCGCAACCGGCTGGGTGCTTGTCGTACTCGTTGCGCTCCAGCGTTTCTCGCGCACCGCGCGTTGCCATTTCTCCGACTCGCTGACCCCGCGGCGGATGTACAGCACAAAAAGCGCCGGGACCGCACCAAGCACGAACATCAGCCGCCAGGTTTCAGCGCCGAGCGGATGCGTCGACGACAGTGCGTACCACACGACCGCCGCGATCAGCGTGCCCCAGCCAAAGCCCGATTGCAGGAAACCCGCCCCTTTCGCACGCGCCCGCTCAGGCCAGGTTTCCGACAGCAGCGCGACACCCGTGCTCCATTCGCTGCCCATGGCGAGGCCAGTCAGGAAACGCAGCCCGCACAACACCCAGAAGGTTTGCGAGAACGCGGTCAATCCCGAAAACACCGCATAGAGGAAGACGGACCAGAGCATCATCCGCTTACGTCCGACATAGTCCGCGAGAATCCCGCCGACCAGACCGCCCGCCCCCCAGCCAAGCAACGTGATGCCGATGACCAGACCCGCATATGTCGTGGGCGACGCGGCTTGTGCCGGCGACAGCACCGAATGCAGCATCGGCCCAAGCACGACGACGAGTGCCAGTGCCTCATATCCATCGAAAATCCAGCCGAGAAAGCTGGCCTTCAGCACACGCCAGTGCATTGCCGTGAGCCCCTCGTACCAGCGCGTTCGCGCGCTCAAGGCAAGGTGTTTGTGTTCCATCTTTCGTCTCCTTCATGTTTTCAACGGCGTTTTCCTGCGTGCCGGCCGTTCACCGGTTTGCGCTTCTGAAAAGGCCAATGGGCCGGCGTCCAGGACAACCGCGCCGCCTCGACATAGAATCGCGAGGCACAGTGCCCGGTCTCGCGCCTCAACCGATCATCCTGCGAGGATTGAGCCCTATGGCACATAGGATGCCGGTCACGAGGCGGATTGAAAACTTCTCAATGTTCAATAGAGGCATCGCCAACCGCGATGGGTGCCAGGCGACCGGATAGCCAACCCGAAGGAGTAAGGATGCGTGTTTCAGCAGATCGGCCGTTGCGCCTCGACATGGAGTCCATGCGCATTTTTGTGGCTGTCATTGAGGAGGGCAGCATTGCTGCGGCAGCAGCCCGCACGCACATCGTGGCGTCGGCGGTCAGTAAGCGCGTATCGGATCTCGAAGACGACGCCGGCACGCCGCTGTTATATCGGCACAGCCGCGGCGTGCAACCTACGCCGGCCGGCGAGGCGCTCTATCATCACGCGAAGCGGCTGAGCGAGCACTTGCAGCAAATTTCGGACGAATTGTCTGAGTATTCGGCGGGGTTGAGGGGCCATACCCGGATTTACGTGAACTTTACGGCCATGGTCCAGTATCTGCCGGGTGTGTTGCGCACCTTCCTGCGCACCAATCCAAAGGTGCGGATCGATATGGCCGAGAAGTCGAGCGATGAAGTGGTGCAGGCGATCGCAAGCGGTGTCGCCGATCTCGGCATCTGCGCGGCTACCAGGGATACCCTCGGCGATCTGCAGTGGCGTCCATACAGCGTCGATAAGCTGGTCGTGATCGTGCCGTCGGATCATCGGCTCGCCGAGCGCGCGAGCGTGACCTTCGCGGAAGTTCTGGAGGACGACGTCGTCAGCATGCCGTACGGCACGTCCATTTCGAAGTTGTGTCGCGCCGCCGCCGAGCGCGCCGGCATGCGGCTTCGCGTGCGCATCGAGGTGACCAGCTTCGAGGGCGTACGCAACATGGTCAGCGCAGGGCTCGGCATTGGTGTGCTCCCCAAGGGAAGCGTGACGCCTTATATGCAGTCGGTGCCGTTTCGCGTCGTTGAGCTTGATGAACCGTGGTCGCTGCGTCCGCTGTTAATCATCGCGCGCAACTTTGACACGCTGCCGCTTCCTGCACGCATGCTGGTCGACCACCTGGACAAGCACCGCAGCAACGAGTCATGAGCACTGTCACAAGTCAAGGGTGAGCCATCGCGGCTCGCGATGGGTGGCGTCGTTACTTACTGATTTACGTGACGGGCCGGGATTCTTAGCATTCGGTTAGCAGCAACGTCTACAACTCATGGAGCACGCAACATGGACTTGAAACTCCCGATCAAGGTCGCCGTCCTCGACGACTATCAGAACGTCGCGCTGAGCGTGGCAGACTGGTCGCCGCTTAAGAACCTGGCAGACGTGACGGCGTTCAACGATCACGTCGCCGATATCGGGAGTCTGATTCAACGCCTGCAACCATTCGACGTCGTATGCGTAATGCGAGAACGCACACCGCTATCCCGCTCGGTTATCGAAAGCCTGCCGAACCTGAAGCTGATTGCCTCGACCGGCGCCGGGAATGTGTCGATCGATCAGGAGGCGGCTGCGGAACGCGGCATCGAAATTCGCCATACGGGCTATTCGTCCACGCCGACGATCGAGATGACGTGGGCGCTGATTCTCGCGATGGCCCGCAATATTCCCCTCGAGAATCAATCAGTGCGTCAGGGAGGCTGGCAGCTTTCGCTTGGCGAAGAACTCGCGGGCAAGACGCTCGGAGTGCTTGGCCTTGGCCATATCGGCTCGGCTGTCGGCATCATTGGGCGGGCATTCAGAATGAACGTCATCGCGTGGAGTGAGAACCTCACCGAGGAACGCGCCGCGGAAAAAGGCGTGAAGCGAGTCAGCAAGGATGTGCTGTTCTCCACTTCCGATTTCCTGTCGATCCACTTGCGGTTTAGCGAGCGAACCCGAGGTTTGGTCGGCGCGACAGAACTCGCGCAGATGAAACCTACCAGCCGGCTGATCAATACGTCGCGAGGAGCGATCGTCGACAATGCCGCCCTGCTTCGGGCACTCACGACCGGTCAGATTGCCGGCGCTGCACTGGACGTCTACGACGTCGAACCGCTCGACAATCCGCACCCGCTGCGCGAATTGCCCAACGTGCTCGCGACGCCTCATATCGGCTATGTGTCGAAGGAGTTGTATCGCACCTTCTATGGGGATACGGTGCGGAACATTGTTCAGTGGCTTGATGAAACCGGACGTTCTGCGCAAGGGTAGCGGTCAACCGATCACGTCGACGACGGCCGTGTATATGCCGCGGTGTGCTCGTGCGCACGCGCAATATGGAGCGTCTCCTGGTGGAATGTCGCAATCGACTCGCGGTGCGTGACACTGACAATCGCCCCGTTCGGCAATCGTTCGGTCAACAGGCGATACAGATACGCTTCGTTATCCGTATCGAGCGCACTCGTTGCTTCGTCGAGAAACAGGTAGTCAGGCTTGTGCATCACAACACGTGCGACTGCTAGCCGCTGCTGCTCGCCGGGAGAAAGAATGCGCCACCAATGGTGAGATTCGTGCAATCGGTCAACGTAGCCTTCAAGCCGGCACAGACGCAGCGCCTCGCAACATTCCTCGTCGCTGAAGTCGGTGGCCGCTGCGGGATAGGTGAGCCCGGCCTTCAAGGTACCAACCGGCAGGTAGCTCTGCTGCGGGACGAACATCATGCGCGCGTTCACAGGTGCATCGATCGAGCCGTTTCCGAACGGCCAGAGACCCGCCAGCGCGCGCAATAACGTGCTTTTGCCCGAGCCGGAAGGCCCACGCACGAGCCAGCGCGACCCGGGCTTGACGGCAATGTCGCGCACACTCGCAAGCGTCTCGCCGTTGGGCAGCGCAAGCGTCAGGTTGTGCGTGGCGAGCTGGTTCTCGTCGACGTAGTGCAGATTGATGCCGCCATGCTCGGTGGCGGGCGACACAGACTCCTTCAGATGAGGGTGCCGCATGACGCGCTTGAACTCGCGCAGACGGTTGACGGTGGCGCGCCATTGGACAAGCGTGTCGTAATTGTTGATGAACCACGAAAGCGACGCGCTCACCGAACTGAACGCGTCGGCGATTTGCATGAGTGTCCCGAAACTGAGCAACCCAGCGAAGTAACGCGGCGACGCCACGACGATCGGAAATATCTCCGCGATCTGAGCGTAGAAATTGAGCACGAAGCTGTAGCGCCGCGTGTACTTCATCACACGCCACCAGTTTTCACGAATCCGGCCGAACAGGTCCTGGGCGGTCGATTCCTCGGTCCGCATGCCGTCGTAGAACGCAATCTGCTCGGCGTTTTCGCGCAGACGGATCAGGCCAAACCGGAAATCCGCCTCGACGCGCTGCAACTGGTAGTTGATTGACACAAGCGGATGACCGACCTTGTTTGTCAGGAGCGAACCGGCAATCGCATAGACGATGGCTGCCCACAGCATGTAGCCAGGAATCTGGACGGGCGTGCCGCCAATCATGACGGCCAGCGCGCCCGCCGTGCTCCATAGGACGATTGAGAACCAGACGAGTGTTTCGAGCGTCGAGAGCAGGTCAAGTGTGAGCGAAAGTGTGGTGTTGGCGAATGACTCGAGGTCGACAGCGACCCGCTGGTCAGGGTTGTCGGTGAGGCGGTCGCGCTCGATGCGATAGAAGGTGCTGTCGCCCAGCCATTCCTGCAGATAGCGCGTGGTCAGCCACTGGCGCCATCGGAAGCCAAGCATCTGGCGCAGATAGCGGTTATAGACGGAGATCGCGACGAACGCGAACGCAAGCGCGCTGAAAAGCAGCATCAGCTGCGGGAATTCATGGACCTTTCTGCCTTCCAGTGCGTTGTAGAAATCACGGTTCCACGTGTTCAAGCGGGCGTTGATGCCGACCAGAATCAGGTCCATCACGATGATCGTGATCAGCAGACCCCACGCGGTCTTGCGTTCCTCAGAGACCCAGTACGGTCTGATCAGACTCCAGGCTGAGACACTGTCCGCTTGCCCCGATGCAAGGCCGGAAGATTGGTCGCTCATGAACGCCCCTTAGAGGGTGTTAGGAACTTGGACAGTCGGCGCAACATGTACAAGCATGAGCATGGCGAAGACAACGAAGTGCAGGCCTGCTAACGTTTCAGGTAGGCGCTCGTAGTCTCGCGCCAGTCGCCGGAACCGGTTGAGCCAGCCGAAACTACGTTCGACAACCCATCGGCGCGGCAGCAGCACGAAGCCCTTCTTCGCCTCTGGTAGTTTGATGATCTGAAGTTCGATGCCTTCGTCATGCGCAGCCTGTCGAGCTGTGTCACCGGTATAGCCCTGGTCAGCGAATGCAAGCTTTACCGTCTGACCGGTTGCCTGCTGAACCTGACGCGCAAGCTCGGCTACCTGTGCGCGCTCCTGCTCGTTGGCCGGCGTGATGTGTACCGCCAGCAGCAGACCTAACGTGTCGACAGCCATATGGACTTTGCTGCCTCGCTTGCGCTTGTGACCGTCGTAACCCGCGCGCGGTCCGCTCTCGCAGGTGGACTGCAAGGTGCGCCCATCCAGGATCACCGCACTGGGCTGCCCCTGACGCTCCTGCGCGACCCGAATTACAGATCGCAGATCACTGACCATTGCCTCGAAGCAGCCCGCGTTCAACCAGCGTTGCGTTTGCTGGTAGACCAACTCCCATGGTGGAAAATTGGTCGGCAGCATACGCCACGACGCACCCGCTCGCGCCATCCAGCGCAACGCATTGAACATCTCGCGCAGTTCATACCGCCGCTGTGGCGCATCTTCATTCATCAACGTTAGATAGGGAGCCGCAAAGCTCCACTCTTCATCCGAGACATCTGTGGGGTATGGCTTGCGTTCTGTCATTCCGCCAGGGTACCAGGTCTGGCGGAAAGTGCCTAACACCCTCTAGTGCGCAGTGACTGCGGATCGAGTGCACCTGACGAACTGCGTGACGCATCATGATGGTTGATCTGCTCCAGAACCGCCGGGTGCTGTTGCCGGCGCAGTCAGGTCTTCGTCTGAGTGCGGGTATGCCGCCCCGTTGCCACCCGGCAGCCCGCTTGTTTCGGCGATTTCAACCCGCAGACTGCCTTGATTATTCCAGTACGCCCAACTGGCATCGTTGGCAAAGCAATACAGGTAACCCGAGTAGGGCGCCGTGATCTCTACCTCTCGACCAATTCTGAAGTAGAAGGGTTGAGGTGGCACGCCTGCTTCGCTCGGTTCCCCTGGATATGAAATTGCACCGCAGAGTTCGAACCAGTTCGCCCCCCTGACCCGCTTGGGCCATGCAAACAGGCGCTGCATCCAGTTGCCTCGCGTTCCCTCTGCGCCCGATGCGCTGTCCCCATCCAGCCACGTTTGACCTTCAGGCACCCTGAACCGGTAGCGCACCCCCTCCTTCATAAAAATACCTGTCCAGTTCCACAACGTGCTGGCGAAAACCCGCACCTGGACTGCCACCGCAGGGTTTATGTTCGGTCGATAGGGTGCCTGAAAGATCGGCGGGCTAGCCTGCCGTGCCAATGCCAGATCCGATATCGATTCAGAACATATTCGTGAGCCCTTCTCCAGATACGGAAAGAACCGAGGACGAAATCCGATTCTCCTGTAGAAACCTGTGAGCGAGTTGTGCAGGACGCCATGTACTGCAGGGGGTGACAACTGGCCCGCATCGACTATCTGGTTCAACATTTCTGGTTCAAACACCGCGCCGTACTGCGCAGCCTCGGCAATCATCCATTTGAGTGTGGCATCAGAAAGCCCGGTCTCCTTGTAGCCGCCCCCGACGTCAGCGTGCACACCAGGGAACCACACTTGCGTTACGCGTATCGGGTCGCAGCCATCCTCGTCCGTCCACAACGTTGGAAAGAAGTTGTTCCGCTGCTCATCAATGGCAAGGCCATGTACCGCACGCTCAACTTCTGGCGAAAGCGTCGTGTCATGAAATTCGAAGCGCTTTCTCCGGAAACCGAAGAAGTTCATGATTTCCGGAATGCCGAGCGCGCCCACCGTCTCCCATACCCCCAGGAAGCGAACGGGAGGCGGTTTGCCATGCGCGATACGGAACCGTTCTTGCCGGCTGACGTTTTCCGGTATTTTTGGATCAAGCCGGTACAGGTTCCATGCCTCTTTTACCAGCGCCCAGGTGGCCTCGTGAGGTAGTCCACAATGATGCAGCATGCCCACCAGGCTTCGCGCCGTGAACGCACCACGAGAGAAGCCAATGACAAAGATTTCAGAATCGTCTTCGTAGTGATCGGACAGCCACTTGTATGCGGTTCGAATGTCCCGGGAGAGGCCTATTCCTAGCACACCATCTACGATGCGACGAATCCAGCCTTCATTGGCGCCAACGCCGACGTGGTAGTACCGGAGCTGCTCGACGCCATCGTCGCCGTGGACACTCAACGCGTTGAAAAAGCGAACAACATTGGTCGGAACGGGCACCCCCTGAAACTCGTCGCTATCCGAGTTCCATGTGCCGTCGCAGCAAACGAAAAGTCTCTTCATGTTTGCAGGTTCTACCTTATAGGTTCTACCTCATATTTCGACGCGCGAGCCCAGCTCGATCACCCGGTTTGAGCTCAGCTTGAAATAAGCCGCGGGGTTGCCGATATTGTGCGCCATCACGCTGAACAGTCGTTCGCGCCACACCGGCATGCCCTTGCCTCCGGTCGCCACCACGGTGGCATGACTGAGGAAATAGGAGACCTTCGCCGGATCGACCACCAGGCCCTTCGGCGCGCAGTCGCGCAGCGCTTGCGGCAGGCTGGCCACGTCCTTGAAGCCGTAAGTCACGAGGATGCTGTGGCAGTTGTGGCCCAGCGGCGTGATCGCCACGCGCTGCTCATGCGGCACATAGGGCACATCCTGGTTGGTCACGTGCACGAACAGCACTCGCTCGTGCAGCACGTGGTTGTGCGCCAGGTTGTTGACCAGCGCGTGCGGCACGGTGCTGGGGTCGATGGTCAGGAACGCGGCGGTGCCGGGCACGCGTATCGTGTCCTTCGCGAACAGGCTGTCCAGGAACCTGGCCAGCGGCAGCGCGCCGGCATGGATGCTGGCCTCTTCGATCATCAGCGCACGGCCGCGATACCAGGTGGACATAATGGTGAACATGATGGCGCCCAGCAGCAGCGGGAACCATCCGCCATCCACGAACTTGAGCAGGTTGGCCGAGAAGAACGCCAGGTCGATGACGAAGAAGAAGCCGGTGGCCAGCACGCACAGCAACCAGTTGTAGTGCCAGGCATAGCGCACCACGTAGAACGTGAGGAAGGTGGTGATCATCATGGTGCCCGTTACCGCGATACCGTAGGCCGAACCCAGCGCCGTAGAGGAACCGAAGCCCAGCACCGCCCCCACCACCGCGATCAGCAGCATCCAGTTGATGGCAGGCACATAGATCTGGCCGACCTCGCGTTCGGAGGTGTAGACGATACCCATGCGCGGCATAAAGCCCAGTTGCATGGCCTGCTTGGTCATGGAAAACGCGCCGCTGATCACCGCCTGCGACGCGATCACAGTCGCCACCGTGGCCAGCACCACCATCGGAAACAGCGCCACCGACGGGAAGAGGTGGAAGAAGGGGTTGTCCACGGCCTTGGGGTCCGACAACAGCAGCGCGCCCTGGCCCAGGTAGTTGAGCGCCAGTGCGGGTAGCACGAGTGCGAACCACGACAGGCGGATCGGCGGCGCGCCGAAGTGGCCCATGTCGGCATACAGCGCCTCGGCGCCGGTCAGCGCCAGCACCACCGCGCCGAGCGAGACAAAGGCCCGCCAGCCGTTGCGCATCAGGAATTCGAGGCCCACGAACGGGTTGAAAGCATCAAGGATGGCCGGCGCGCGACCGATGCAGAGCAGTCCCGACACCGCAATCACGCCGAACCAGAGCACCATCACCGGCCCGAACACCGCGCCGATGCCGGCCGTGCCGTGCCGCTGCACCAGGAACAAGGCGATCAGCACGACCAGCGCGATCGACACCACGAAGGGCTTGAGCTGCGGCTCCGCCACTTCCAGCCCTTCTACCGCGCTGAGCACCGAGATGGCCGGCGTGATGACGCCGTCGCCATAGAACAGCGCCGCACCGAACACACCGGCGAGCAGCAGCCCGTTGCGCAGGCGGGGCCGGTCCATTACCGAACTGGAAGCCAGCGCCAGCAGCGCCATAATGCCGCCCTCGCCGTGGTTATGGGCACGCATGATCAGCGTCACGTACTTAAGTGTCACCACGATGATCAGCGACCAGACGATGAGCGACACCACGCCCAGCACATTGAAGCGGTTGAGCACCAGCCCGTGACCCGAGTCGAATACCGTGCTCATGGTGTAGAGCGGACTTGTGCCGATGTCGCCGAACACGATGCCGATGGCGGCCAGCGCCAGCTTGGGCATCGACCCATGGCTGGTTTCCGCGACGTGGCCGGCAGGGGCGCCCGGTTGTTGGCCTGAAGACGATTCCATGAATGGCTCCTTCTCAGTGGGTGGGGCCCCCGGCCAACGAACGGTGCGCCGGCGCTCAAGCGCCGGGCGGCCCGTCTGGTCACGCTGATCCTCCTGCAATGGGCTGATCAGCGGACGGCCTACGGTGACAGCCTACAGAAGAAAGGGCGCGTCTCAAAGCCAGGCATCTCCTTAGGATCACCTTTCAGAACCAGTCCGCCTCAGTTGGTCTCCGGGTCTTCATCCATGATGAGCAGAAACAGTGTCGCCTGAGATGAGATGTTTAGCTTCCTGTAAAGATTGCGCCGATGAACTTTGGCAGTAGCAGGTGACACGCCAAGTAGCCTTGCCATGTTCTTGGTGGAATGACCGGCAAGAATCATCAGCGCGATTTCGATTTCGCGGTTGGTCAGCGACGCATTGGATCGCTTGCGCAACGCCTGTTCGAAGTGAAGGCGCCGGTCACCTCCCGCAGGTGAACTCACCGGCGGGGGAAGCACGGCTGTTTGCGCCGCCAAGGCATGGCACATCAACGGAAGCAACCATGCGCCGTAAAGACAGAGGGTTCCGATTTCAGTCGAGCTAAAGCGGCGTTCACTGCCCATCGATACAGACAGCGTTCCACCCGCAGGTAGCGGGGCCAACAACTGCACCTCATCTTCCAGCACGTTCACCGAAAAATAGCGGCGAAAATATTCGGTTTTCCGGAAGTGATCGGGCGCGACTTCGTCCAGACAATACACGCCCGGACTGATCTCGCCGAGGCTGAATTGATAGAAAGGGTCCAGCAAATAGACGCTGTTCAAATACCCCTTGAACAGTTCGGCGTTCGGCGTGCGCGACTGGATCTCCGCAATCAACTGGGGCTTCCCGTTGGGCCAGAAGATCACCACCACCCAGTTGTCAAAGTGGACCACTTTGCGCAACAGGTCGATCAGCGCATGCCAGAACTGTTTGTCGTCGAGCTTTTCGACCAGACGTCCAAGCCGCTGATGAAAGGCAACGTCCGATACATCAAGCTGCATGTCAGTTTCCCCCACTACCCCTTAAAGGGTAGGTCGTCCCATCGTTCTAGCCCTTCGGCCTGATTTTCACCCGTCGTCCCCCACCCTACCATCTCTGTACCCCGACGCACGCGCGCCGGCAGGCTTGCTCGCAGCGAGCAACACAGGAGAAAAGTATGGGTATCAGAGACATCGGTGTTCGAGTTGGTCGCGGCACGCCCGGTCCGTTTAACAGCATCACCGACGTGCAAGGCGTAAGAGTCGGTCATCGTACCCTGGTCGACAATCGCGCAGAAGGATCGATCCGAACCGGCGTGACGATCATCGAGCCACGTGCCGGCATGGCTCGGCTTGAGCCGTGTTTTGCCGGCTGTCACGTGCTCAACGGAAACGGCGATGCCACCGGCCTGGAATGGATCCGCGAATCCGGCTTGCTGACCACGCCCATTGCCTACACCAACACGCACAGCGTCGGCGTGGTTCGCGATGCATTGGTCGCCGCCGAACGCGCATGGGTCGGCGATAGCCAGTACTGGTGCATGCCGGTAGTGCTGGAAACTTTCGATGGCGTGCTGAACGACATCTGGGGGCAGCATGTCACCACGACCCATGTCCACGAAGCGCAGGCCGAGGCTCGCAGCGGACCGGTGGCCGAGGGCTCGGTTGGCGGTGGTACCGGCATGATTTGTCATGAGTTCAAAGGCGGCATCGGAACAGCCTCACGCAAGCTCGCAGCAGAGGACGGCGGCTGGACCGTCGGCGCGCTGGTCCAGGCGAACTACGGCCGTCGCGATGCGTTGCGTGTGGCCGGCTATCCGGTTGGCGAGGTGCTGCGAGATCTGCCGTCGCCATTTGACAGACGTCGGGCGGGTGTCCCCGGAATGGGCTCGATCGTGGTGACGCTTGCAACCGACGCGCCGCTTCTTCCGCATCAGTGCGAGCAGATTGCACGGCGCGCGAGCATTGGATTGGCCCGCGTAGGCGGCGGCACCGAATACTCCAGTGGCGACATCTTCATCGCCTTCTCGGTAGGCAACCGCGGCATACCGCCGGCGGACTACGGCAAGACGATCGAGTCTGTCATCAGCGTGCGCAGCGTCATTCACGATTTCATTTCTCCGCTATTCGTCGCAGCTGCGGAAGCGGTCGAAGAAGCCATTCTCAACGCCCTCGTTGCTGCTGAAGATATGGACGGCCAAGGCGTTCATGTCTCCGCGCTCGGCGCCGCCCGCCTGCTGAAAGCACTGGAACAAGTTGGTTGGCGCCGCGACCGCCCGATTGCTGACTGACGCTTCTTCCCCCTGCATGAGTTCCTTCATTAAACCCGAAAGGCCGCTATGACACCCCGCCATCTCATCACTGTCGTCACTGGACTCCTCGCAACTGCAGGGATGCTGGCTGCGACCGCCAACCATGCACAAGCCGAAGAGCTGAATGTCTACAACTGGTCGGACAATATCGCCGACGACACCGTCTCTGGGTTCGAAAAAGAAACCGGCATTCACACGCGATACGACGTCTACGACGGCGACGACACCTTGCAGGCAAAGTTGCTCAGCGGGTCATCGGGCTATGACGTGGTGGTGCCGTCATCCAGCTATGCCGGCAAGCAGATTGAAGCAGGTGTCTATCGGAAGCTCGACAAGAGCAAGATTCCAAACCTGGCCAATCTGGATCCTGTGCTTATGAAGATGTTGGCGTCAGCCGATCCGGGCAATCAATACATCGTGCCATGGTCATGGGGAACGGACGGTATCGGTTACAACGTCACGAAGGTGACGCAAATCCTGGGCAAGGACGCACCCTACGATAGCTGGGATTTGCTGTTCGATCCGCAATACGTATCGAAGCTGAAAACCTGCGGCGTTTCCGTGCTCGACTCTGCGGAGGACGCGTTCTCGGTTGGGTTGATCTACCTGCATAAGGATCCCAACAGTAAGAACCCCGCTGATTATCAGGACGTGTTCAAGCTGCTCAAAACGATTCGCCCGTACATCACCCAGTTCAATTCTTCCGGCTACATCAACGATCTCGCCAATAACGATGTCTGCATCGCGCTAGCGTGGTCGGGCGACGTCGGGATCGCGAAGCGGCGTGCAGAAGAGGCCCATCGCGCCTATGAGATTCGCTACGTGATTCCTAAGGGCGATGGGGTGTTGTGGTTCGATCTGATGGGTGTTCCTAAAGATGCGCCGCACCCGGAAGCTGCGATGCAATGGATCAATTACATTCTTCAGCCCAAGGTTAGCGCGGCGATCACCAATCAGGTGTTCTATCCGAACGCTAACGCTTCGGCCCGTGCTTATGTGAAGCCGGCGATCCTCGATAACGAAGCGGTCTATCCTCGCGGTGAAAAGATGAAATCGCTCACGCTGTCATTGCCTTTGCCGGCCGATATCCTGCGCCTTGAAAACAGGTTGTGGACACAGCTTAAGGCCGGGCGCTGAAGTTGAGGCGGATCGACGTATTGCTTCAGCGTTGGATCGGCCGGCCGACATCGGGATCCTGTTAGTTCTTTTCATAGGATGACGTCACCACTTCAACAGAACGGGAAATGGTCAGATAGTCGCGGTGACAATCACGGAGGTTTCACTATGCGTATCTTTCTGACGGGCGCGACAGGCTTCATCGGTGCGGCCATCGTTCCCGAACTCATCAACGCGGGTCATCATGTGATCGGCATGACGCGTTCGGACGCGGGAGCGCAAGCGCTTATCGATGCAGGGGCGGAGGTACATCGCGGAACCCTGGAGGATCCGGAGAGCCTGCGCAGCGGCGCCGCAAATGCAGATGCCGTCATCCACACGGCATTCGATCACGATTTCTCAAGGTTCGTGGAGAATTGCGAAAAGGACAAGCGTGCAATCGCGGCACTCGGTTCCGCGCTCGCCGGCTCCGACCGCCCTCTGATCATCACCTCAGGGACCGGCATGGGTAGCGGCGAGCATGGTCAACCGGCGACCGAAGATGTCTTTAACATCAGCCATCCAAATCCGCGGATCGCATCCGAGGTGGCAGGGAATGCTCTCCTGGAGGCGGGAGTCAACGTGTCGGTGGTACGTCTACCGCAGGTTCACAACCCGTTCAAGCAGGGTCTCATCTCGCCGCTCGTTGCTATCGCTCGGGAGAAAGGCGTTAGCGCCTTCGTGGGCGAGGGCCGTAACCGCTGGCCGGCCGGCCATCTCTCCGATGTGGCGCGTCTCTATCGGCTCGCCGTAGAAAAGCGCCAACAGGGGGCTCGATATCATGCGGTTGGCGAAGAAGGGATCAGTAGCCGCGAAATCGCCGAGGCGCTTGGTCGGGGTTTGAACTTGCCTGTTGTTTCGATTAGCCCGGGTGAAGCGGCGTCGCATTTTGGATGGATGGCAATGTTCGTCGGCCTGGATATGCCGGCCTCCAGTGTTCAGACCCGGGCCCGGCTGGACTGGCACCCGACAGGTCCGACGCTCATCGCCGACCTAAACGAAGCGCGGTATGTCTAGTCACTTTTGTTGATCGGCGTGGAGCGGAATCAATCTATGCAGCGGGCTAACGCTTATTGAAGCGATTAGCCCCCGGCGCGCTTCGCGCTGTGGCCGTACTTCTTGAGCGCTTCAATGACCCGCTCGCAATGGTCACCTTGCACTTCAATCACGCCATCCTTGACCGTTCCACCAGAACCGCAGGCCGTGCGCAATTGCTTGCCTAACAAGGCCAACGCAAGAGGATCGAGCGCCAACCCCTTAACGATCGTTACGCTTTTGCCGCCACGGCCCTTGGTCTCGCGACTCACTCGCACCACGCCATCACCTGCCGGCAATGTCCTGGCAACCGTCTTGCAGATACATTCCGCGAGCGCCTTTCTGCATTCGGGACACATCTGTCCGCCATCGGTCGAATAGACAAGGCCGCCTTTTGAACTATGTTTCATGATTGGCTTACTCAAAGACACTACTTGGCTGCGAAACTCCGGCTCGAGCATGCAGGCATTGCCTGCATTGCTCGACGCCCAGCGTCCGCAAACATCTCATGCAGCCGCTGTCGTTCGTTGTCGGTGAGATGTGAAGCTGCAGCCGGCATCGCGAGTACCAATTGCAGCGTCAGGTCACCGCGCGAACCGTTGCGGTCCGTGAGCCCATGTCCGCGTAGACGGATCGTGCTGCCCTGTTGCGCGTTCGGCGGAATCGTCATCTGGTGCGCACGCCCCAGGATCTGCGCTTCGAAGTTACCGCCGAGCGTGGCTGTCACGAAATCAACCTGAATCTCGCTTGCGAGATTCAGGCCGTCACGACGAAAGGCGGCGCTGCAGACAATCGTGACCGAGAAGATCGCGTCGCCCGGCGGACCGCCATTCGGCCCAGGATGGCCGCCACCTTCGACGACAAGACGCTGGCCATCCCACACACCCGCTGGAACCTTCACTGTCTCGGACTTCCGAAAGGTTCTGATGCCCGTGCCAAGACACGCTTGACACCGGTCACTCGCTGGCGGACGACCGGTTCCCCCACAGGCAATGCAGTGCATACCCGAGACTGACAGACCGCTGCCGTTGCAGCTCGCGCACTGGGCGCCCCTTTCTTGACATGCGTGACACGGTCCCCTCACCGCATAGCTCGCTTCGACCTGGCCACCGTGAATCGCGGCTTCGAGCGGCACGAAGAGTTCGATCAGGCAGTTCGCGCCGCGCATGGGAGGCGGGCTGCGGTGTTCGCGTGAGTGGGCTGGCTTGTCGCGGCGCTCAGTCGATGCCGCCACCGGGCTGGACACGGGCGGTTCACGCTCGCCGGTCAGAATCTCAAACGCCTCCTGAATGCGCTTGAACACCGGCTCGACTGTCGATTCGGACCCCTTGTTGCGATCGGGATGGTACTTCGCTCTCAGCCGTCGATACGCGCGCTTGACGTCTGCCGGCGACGCAGTGCCCGGCAACTTCAGCCGCCTATAGTATTCGTCAAGACTCACGCATTTCCCCCGCATCTCTTTCCGTACGCGCAAGTCTATCAAGACGCGATGAAAGGACTACCAGTTGTCGAAACGTCATCTCATCTGCCGCGTTCAGTCGCTGGACCTGCGACCTTCGTCTTCGCCAAAACCTTACAAAGTAATAACTTGAAAGTATAAAAGTAGGGTGAATTTACGCGTAAACGATAATTGGTATGAAGAATGTATTGTGGCTGCCGTTAACTGAATACATGAACCACTTGTCGCACCCCCGGACGGCATTGCCGACTATCCGGCGGCGCGCGAGCGTTGTTGGATCTATTTCTCTATTCGGGTTTTTTCACGTTGACGAAGCAAGCTATGAATATCGGCAATATGAAGCTCGGCGCCAAACTGATCAGCGCCTTTATCCTCGTATCGGTCATCAGTGCCATCGTCAGCGTGATCGGCGTCCGCAGCATGGGACAGATCAGCGCCAACGCAGACACGACCTATCGAATGGATCTCGTGGGGCTTAACCAGATCCAGCAAGCGAACGCCGATGTGCTGAGAGTCGGCACATATCTACGCAACGCCATTCTGGCTTCCGCTGCCGAGCAGCGGACTGCCTCGCTAGCCCAGGCAGAAAAAGCCCTGGCCTCGGCGCGCGAGCACCTCAATCAAGCCGAGCCCCTCGTCTACACCGATAAAGGGAAGGCGACCTTCGCCGACCTCGATCAGGGCTGGCACGACTACATACAGGCCTTCGATGAAATGAAAGGCCGGATTAACGCCGCTGGGCTACAGGATCAAGCGGCCCTGACCGCCTATCTGCTGGGCGAATACCACGAGAAGGGTTTCAAGACCCTGGTCCTGATGGGCACGCTGGTCAATGTGAAACAGAGCGACGCCCAAGCGACGGCCGGATCTAACGACAAGGTGTACGAGGACGGCCGCAATCTGATGCTTGTTCTGGTGATCTTGTCCGTGTTGATCGGTTGGGGAATCGGCGTCTGGATGGCGCGCAGTCTGACACGGCAGTTGGGGACTGAGCCGGCGACAGCCGCCGACCTCGCCCGAAGCGTGGCAGCCGGCGATCTCAGCGTAAGCATCGACCTCCGGCCCGGCGACACGATCAGCCTCATGGCATCGCTAAAGGCAATGCGTGATGCGCTGGCGCAGGTCGTGGCGGAAGTCCGCGAGAACGCCGAAGGCGTGGCGACGGCGAGTTCGCAGATCGCTCAAGGGAATCTGGATCTGTCGAGCCGCACGGAGGAGCAGGCAGCATCGCTCGAAGAAACCGCCTCGAGCATCGAAGAACTAACCGCCGCGGTCCGTCACAACACGGACAACGCGAAGCAGGCAGCAACGCTCGCCGGTACGGCCTCCGGCATCGCACAGCAAGGCGGCGAGGTCGTCGGGCAGGTGGTCGAAACGATGCGCGAGATCTCCGCAAGTTCGACCAAAATGTCCGAGATCATCAGTGTGATCGAGGGTATTGCCTTCCAGACCAACATCCTCGCGCTCAACGCGGCGGTCGAGGCGGCTCGCGCCGGCGAACAGGGTCGGGGCTTCGCCGTCGTGGCCGGTGAAGTCCGCGCGCTCGCGCAGCGCAGTGCCAGCGCCGCAAAGGAAATCAAGGACTTGATCGCCGATTCGGTCAACCGGGTGGAGGTGGGCTCGAATCTTGTCGAGCAGGCGGGCGGCACGATCAATGAGATCGTCGCGTCGGTGAGGCGTGTCACCGATATCGTGGGCGAAATCTCGTCGGCGTCGCAAGAACAGAGCACTGGCATCGAGCAGGTCAACCAGGCAGTCAACCAGATGGACCAGGTCACCCAGCAGAATGCCGCGCTGGTGGAAGAAGCTTCGGCGGCGGCCCAGTCAATGGCGCAGCAGGCTCAAGGCCTGCGTGCAGCGGTAGCCTTCTTCAAGGTCGACGTCAGGCGAGTATCTATGTCGCCTGCGAACACAGCTCGGAAGGAGCCACGTGGGACGCCGCCGAAAATTCACACATCGTCCCCTGCGCGGTTGGCAAAACCCACGGCGACGCCACGTTTAACAAGCGGCGGAAGCACCGCGGCCGCGACCAGTGCAAATGAGGCTGCCGACTGGCAGACATTCTGAACGGACAGCGCATTCAAGCTGGACCACAACCTGTAGTTGAACGGACCGAGGCTCGCGATTCACGCGCGCCGCATGGTCGATAACACCTCGCAGCGCTCGCCTCAGCCATTGAGGCAGTGCATGCGAGCGACGTCGTAGCCGAGAAAGAGTACTCACGGATGGAGACACTGGCCCGTTTCAGGCGGGCTCGATGAAGCAGCACGGGACACGATTGCAGCCGGTGTGCAACGCGTTCAGGGCCGTCTCGCTGTCTCTTCATGCCGGCGTTGTGCCGCCAGCTTCGTCATGTTGCTCTTTCGAGGGCCACGCGCGACGTCCGGATGAGGGATAGCGAGATCCGACTATTGGTTTCTACTCGGATCGTACTCAAAAAATATGGAATCACACGCTCCCCTCAATGTATCGACAACGGTCGTGAAGTCGTTGGAAGTCGCGAAAATCGACCACGTCTTCCTCGTGCCGGGGAAGATGATTTACCCGCTGCTGGATGCAATCGACAAGTCGCCGTCGATTCGCGGAATTGTTTGTGCTCATGAGACCAGCAGTGCTTTCATGGCTGACGGTTATGCGCGGGCCAGCCGGAAATTTGGCGTGTGTGTGGGGATTTCCGGACCAGGCACCATGAATTTCGTGCCCGGAATGGCGGCCGCTCACGCAGACCGGATTCCCATGCTCTATCTTGTCGGAGGGGTTTCGTCGCGCGCGGAAGGCAAAGGCGCGTTCCAGGACGCTACGATGAGCGGCATTTTCGAAAGCGGCGTGGTAAGGAGCCTGGTCGAAAATGTCGTTGAGCTAAAGAACAAAGACAATCTGCAAGCCGAAATGCGTCGCGCGACAGACGGGTTGAACTGGATGCGTCGAGCGCAGTCTTTCGTGAGCATCCCTGTCGACGTTCAACGGCAGGAAGTTTTACCCGGCCACGACGCAACACGGCAACCGTACGATCATGACGAGTTCAACGCCTGCGAGGTCCCCGCGAACCGCACTGCGTTGGATGCCTTGTGCAACCGGTATTTGCTCAAATCCAGGAGGATCGCTTTCCTGATCGGCAGTCGCGGCAATGACCCGGAAACCGCGAAGGTCCTGCTCGACGTGGCCGAAAAATTTTGCATTCCTGTTGCGACCACGCTATCGGGAAAGGGCGCGTTTCCTGAGGATCATGTCCTTTCGCTCGGCGTGTACGGATTCTCGGGCCATTCGCGGGCCGTCCGCGTTATCAACTCGGACGAGCTCGACGTCCTCGTCGTATTCGGCAGCGACCTGAATCAGCGCGACAGCATGAACTGGACAGAAAAGCTGGCTGCCTGGAAGGAACTGATCATCTTCGACGACAGCTTCGACGCACCCGCAACGGGGCATGTCGCGCGCAGCAGGGTTTTCTCCGGAATTGGCGCCACATTCCGCTTGCTGTCCCAGATGGACACGAACGGGAGCGCCGACTTTCACACTGTGTTGCAGAGAAGAAAAGCATGGGTCGCCGAGGTCAACCAGACCCCGCTGTACGACTATAAGTTCGAGCAACCCGGCGTGCGGGGTTCAGATGACGGCCAACCGCTCTATACAGGAGACGTCGTCAAGCATCTGTGTCAACTCTTGCCGAAAGACGCAAACGTTGTCGTAGATTCCGGCGCCCACCGGATATTCATGGCCCATTACTGGCTCTCGTCGGGCATTGGCAACTACTTTTCATCCAGCTCC
The DNA here is from genome assembly GCF_900230185.1 of Burkholderia sp. OK233. GTDB lineage: Bacteria > Pseudomonadota > Gammaproteobacteria > Burkholderiales > Burkholderiaceae > Paraburkholderia. The sequence goes on along the minus strand of NZ_OCSR01000002.1, from coordinate 2,368,071 downwards.
CTCGCGCCGATGGGTTGGGCAGTCGCCGCCGGGATCGGCGTCAAGCTTGCGGCTCCGGAGCGCCCGTGTGTCGTAGTGACCGGAGACGGATGCATGCTGATGCACGGCATGGAGATCCAGACCGCAGCGCGATACGGCGTAAAGGTGCTTTATGTCGTGTTGAACAATGCCGCGCATGGCGCGGTCCATATCGACGCGATCAGCAATGGCTCCATTCCGGAGCAGTTCAGCAAGCTCCCGAGTCATGACTGGGCTGCTTTTGCCGCTTCGCTCGGTGTCGCGTCGCGCAGGGTCGAGCGCCTCGATGATCTGGCAGATGCGCTGAGCGAGGCGTCACGGCTTAACGGTCCATTCCTGATCGAAGTGATGACCGGCGTTTTTCCGGCACCGAATCGGTATTACGCGGAATGCGCGGCTTGACCGTAAAAACGTGCATCAGGTTCTGCGGCAATATGGCGGGCTGGTTACAGGCAGACTCGATGGCAGTGACCTCGCCCGCCGGGCTCAACACTCGAATGACGACTAAAGGTCGATTACCAGTTCGTCAGAGTTTGCTCGTGACACGCAGATCATCAGCGATTTGCTGCACTTTTGCTCGTGTTCACTCAGCACGTAGTCGCGGTGCTCGACCTCGCCCGATAACACCTCCACCTCGCAACTGCGGCACAGTCCTTCCCGGCAGGAAAACGGCGGACAGACACCGTGACGTTCGAGGCTCTCCAGAATCGACTCGTTGGATTCGACCACGCATCGCATTCCGAGCCTTGCAAGCACGATCGTGAATGCCCGCTCGCTCCTGTCGGCGACCTGCACAGGCGATGCGGTAAACCGCTCGAAATGCAGATTCTCGCGCGGTATGCCGGACTGCTGGCCGTGATGCGATACGGCGTCCATCAGTCCACCCGGTCCGCAACAATAGACGTGCTCGCCGGGTTTTGCGTCGCTCATCAAGGTCTGCATTTCAGGCGCTCCACTGGCTGATTCGTCGTTGGCGTGCACATGAACCTCGCCAGCGAATGCACGCAAGTCGTCGAGGTATGCCGCGCAGATCCGCGACCGTACGCAATAGTGCAATTGCCAGGGTACGGCATGGCGGACGCACCATCGGATCATGCTAAGGATCGGCGTGATGCCTATACCCCCCGCAATGAAACGATGAGACGTCGCCTCGCGTGACAGACCGAACAACGTGCGAGGCTCACTGATCGTGAGCAAGTCGCCTTCGCGAAGCAACGTGTGCAGATAACTCGACCCACCGCGCGATGTCGCGGAAAGCCCGACGCCCAGACGATAACGATCTGTTTCTGACGCATCGTTGCAGAGCGAATATTGTCGCGTGAGGCCGCCGGCCAGATGGACATCGATATGCGCGCCGGGCTCGAAAGGGACAAGCGTCGCGCCGTCTGCAGCCTGCAACTCGATGCCTAGTATCCCTTCCGCCTCGCGTGTCAGTTGCGTTACTTTCACCTGAATCATCTCAGGCTCCTTGCACGGCTTCCGGCATCTGCTGCTTCTCTTCTTCAAGACGCTGATTGACTGCCCAGCGAAACTGGGACAACGCGGCGTCGATGCCGAACGGCATCATCCTGAAGCCAGGATCCAGTGCAAGATTCTTCTGCTGGGCAGTGATGATGTCGCGGTCCTCGTCGAATGCATCGACAACCGCCTGATGGATTGCTCGCGTGACGTCGGGCTGATCGATCGCAAAGTTGTGCGGATGGCCGAAAAAGTAGTGCGTGGAATTTTCTGTTTCGGGCGTGAGTGCCTGGCAGCCACGGAATTCCGCCGCGTCGACACGCGCACCTTCTTGCGCGCCGGTACCGACCGGCGCCATGCCGGAATCCATTCGCAGAATCGCTGGAATCGTGAAGTCGTAGAAATTCCAACGATCGACCTTGCCCGGCCAGTTCTTGACGGCGGCGGCGAACGGAGGCGCATCCGTATTCAACGTCCAGCGCGTGATGCGAACGCCGCCGTCGATCCGCTCAACTTTGGGCTGTACCTTGGCGTAGTCTTCCGGGCCACCTAGCGTGGTTGGATGGACGAACGGCAGATGCGAGAAGTCCAGCAGGTTGTCGCAGATCAGCAGGTAGTTCACGTCATAGTGAATGTAACCGGGCAAGCTGCGCCACTGCGGATCGTCGAGCCAATGGGTGTCAGGAATTGTCTCTGGGTCGGCGAGCGAAGGGTCGCCCATCCAGATCCAGATCCACCGGTGCCGCTCGACAACCGGGAATGTTCGAACCTTGGCCTGCGGCGGAATGCGCTGTTGGGCAGGTGCTTCAACACAGGTTCCGGTGCTGTCGAATTTCAGGCCGTGATACATGCAGCGGACGCAATCGCCCTCGCGCCGGCCAACCGACAGCGGCGCACCGCGATGACAGCAACGATCCTCTAGCGCAACGACGCCGCCGCCTTCCTCGCGATACAGCAGAACCGGGATACCGGTAATGACGCGAGCGAACAGCGCTTCGCTTTCCACCTCATGCGACCAGGCGGCTACGTACCACGTATTCCTGATAAACATCCTTGTCTCCATCATGTGGGTGCGGCCTATCGTTGGCACGCTTGACCTCAAGATAGATTCGGCACCATCATGCGTCAAGCCAATGGGACTAATGCAAGGAATGCACGCCGTGCATATACGTGATCTCGATCTGAATCTGCTCGTGGTCTTCGATGCGCTGCTCCGCGAACGAAGCGTGACGCGAGCAGCATCCGAAGTGGGGCTGTCACAGGGAGCAATGAGCCATGCGTTGAATCGGCTGCGGGCGTTTTTTGAGGACCCTCTGTTCGTCAAGACGCCATCGGGCATGGAGCCGACACCGAAAGCAACCATGCTTGGTGTTTCGATCGTTGAAGTCATGACGACCTTGCGTCAGGACGTCGTCTCGCAAGCACGCTTTGATCCTTCAACAGCGCGGCGCACCTTCGTTCTTTGCATGACGGACATGGGTGAACTCGTCTTTCTGCCACCGCTCATCCGGCGGTTGCGAGAGGAGGCGCCGAACTGCACGCTGCGATCCGTGCAAGTCCCGATCGAGCAGATCGAGGGGCTGCTTGCGTCTGGAGAAGTGGATCTCGCGTTGGGGTCAATCCGTGCCGCGCCCGATGATCTCTACCAGCAACAACTCTTTTTGCACTCTTTCGTAACGATGGTGAGCGTGCGAAACAAGGAGGTCGGCGAATCGATTACGCGTGAACAGTTCGAAACGATGCCGCAGATTGCCGTTTCACTGACTGGGCGCACGGGTGCGGCTTATGACAGTGCGTTCGACGAGTACGGCATCCATCGAAATGTTTATCTGACGACGCCGCACTTCCTGGTCGTGCCGCTATTGATCGACGAACATCCTGAACTGATCGCCACGGTGCCGCTGGAGCTTGGGAACGTCTTCGCCAAGCTCGGGACCGTTAAGATTGTCCCGCCGCCGGTGCCGCTTCCACCGTTTGCACTTCGCCAGCTCTGGCACCCTCGATTTCACGACGAACCGGCCAACATCTGGCTCCGACAGCTCATCAAGCGCACGTTTGAGCGCTACCCCGACTTACCGGCAAGATAGTGGCTGGCTGCGGATCTTCCAGTATTAGCTTTGCGCCCCATCGTCGCTGACAGCCACGACACGTAACAAAACACCTCAGTAGCACTCGACGATCTTCCGAACCCCTGCAGGAGAAACCGCCAGCCGTTGAAGTCTCACCGTCGCCGCATCCACATCGCCCCGTTCAAGCAGCGTGGCGACCGAGAGCAATTCGCCGAGTACGCCGCCGCCGTTCAGGATAGCCAGCCGGATGGAATCGGAAACGGGCAACTCGTCGACGAAGCTGCGCAGTTCCATGTGATACGCGACATGCAGTAGCGACAGCATGCCCGTCAGATAGCCAGCAGACGCCAGCGAGCGCGATCCGTCCGGCATCGCGTCGATCACCTCTTCCATGAAATGTGCCCGTCGTTGCGCAAGCAGCACAAGCGGATCGTCCTCGACTGGAAGCCCGTCCCGGCCGACGTAAAGCAGAAGTCCGCACCAATGCAAAAGTCTGCGGCTTCCGGCTATCGAAAGTGCCTGCTTGAGCGATGAAATGCGCTCCGTTTTGCCGTTAGGCTGCTCGCTGCTGTTTGCAAGCCGTAAGAGTTGGGCAACCAGCATTGGCGTCTCTTTTAGCGCTCGCGCAATACTGCCCAACGGCGCGTCGCTGCCGACCAGGTCGAACACGTGAAGAATCGCCTTGACTGGCGGCATCGCGCGCTTGCCTGAAAGAATCTGCGGTTTGGCGAAATAATAGCCCTGCAACAGATCACAACCCAGTTGCCGGGCATGCTCCGCATCCTCCGCACTTTCGATTTTCTCGGCGAGCACGACCTTTCCCGCACGTTTGAACTGACTAACCAGCTCTGGTAACTCCGCACGTTCAACAAACGGCCAGTCGATCTTGACGATGTCGACGGAAGGAAGAAACCATCGGACCTCGTCAGTCATGCTCCTGACGTCGTCCAGCGCTATCTGGAAGCCCGCTCCTCGCAACTCGCTGCACCGTCGCGAGAGGTCCGATGTCAGCTCGACAGACTCCAGAATCTCCAGAACGAAACGTGACGCCGGCAGCACATACGGGTAGTCCGAAAACAGAAAATCACGTGGGCAGTTCAGGAAACAAGCCTTGCTCCCGGCAAGCCGTTCGAGACCGATCGAGCCCACTGCGCGTTCAATCACCGCCGTCGTACAGCGTAGTTCGTCCCCGATCCGCGCTCCCCCGGTGGGACCGTCCCTGAAAAGAAGCTCGTATGCGACAACGCGACCAGCCCGATCCATGACGGGTTGACGTGCCACAAACACCTCGGCATCGCCCGGTGCGACGGCCTCAATTGAAACGCTGTTCACGACTACCCCTGGCTGGAAGGCCTAACAATATGCAAAACAGATTTGCGCCGCCTTGCGTCACAGGCCTTCGACGAGAACCGCGCGATAGCGCGCGCCCTTGAACCGGTGCTGCGCGACCTCCTGATATGCCGGGCTGTCGTACCACGCGCGCGCGGCCGCCGTGGACGGAAACTCTACGATCACGACGCCCTGTGGCGCGTCGCCCTCAAGGATCTGCTGAGGTCCGTAAGCAGCAAGAATTTTGACGGGATGACCTTTAAAGGTCTCGCCCACCTTGCTTTGGTAGATGTCGAGTTCCCCCTGATCCTGGGTGCTTTCTCTTGTGAAAACAATGTAAGTCGCCATGGCGTCCGCTCCAGCGGTGGTGTGAAGGTGCACACGATAATGCCATGAAATCGCGATGCACCTCGTCCCCTGCACAACACCATGACGCCTGACTTAAGACTCAGACAGCCGGGGCGGGGCTGCCTCCGCGTGCCCCGCAGACTGATGCGGTGAAAATTGTCAGCGGGTCTGCCCGTCAATCTGCTGACGCAGACGCTTTTCCTGCTCTTGAAGCTCAGGTGTAAAGGCCTCACCAAAGTCCGCAGGCTCAAAGAAAGGCCGAATCTCGATCTCTGAATCACTCACCATCGGATTCGGGCAGCGCTTGACCCATTCAATCGCTTCGTCCATCGATTGAACTTGCCAGAGCCAGTACCCGGCGATCAATTCCTTGGTCTCTGCAAATGGGCCGTCAACGACGGTTCGATCCTTCCCTGAAAACCTCACGCGGACGCCTGCCGAACTCGGTTTCAGCCCGTCGCCGCCTTGCATGATCCCAGCCTTTACCAGTTCCTCGTTATATTTGCCCATCGCCGCGATGAGTTCCATGCCTGGCATTTGCCCGGCTTCGGATTCGGGGGTTGCCTTCACCATGACCATTACACGCATTTGGGTTTCTCCTTTGAAGACGATAGTGTTCGGAGGCAAAAGCGCCTCCTGTGACTACGACGAATGATCGTGGGAGAAATCGACATGAGCAAGACACGACTTCGCAGCTTTTCAGAACGCTGATCAGGCCAACTCAATCCGTCATTGGCGCAAGACCCACTGAATGAGCATGTGGGCATCGTCACCTGAAAGCGGTGGAACGGGATCGGCCTCCGGCATGGTGATATCGCCCCAGTGAGGTTTTCCACCGGCCAGCAGCTTCTTTTCGAGCATCACGCTCGCCCCTGGCGACGTGCGATAGCGTTGTGCGATCTTTGGGAATGACGGAGCCAGATCGGCCCCGTCGGTGGTATGACAGAACATGCAGTGTTGCTGTTCGATCAGCCCCGCCACCACGGATTGAGCGACTGCATCGGTGCAAACCATCAGCACGAGGCTGAGAAGGGCCCCGTTACAACACAGATTTTCCACGCGTCTCACGATATCTCTCCAGTGTCGCGACGCGCCGCCAAGGGTCCAGTTCACCCACACTGACTGACGCACGACGTCATGCCACGCCGCGCATCAAGGCGAAGCCGGTCGGATCGCGGTGGCAATATCGCGGCTCACGGTTCCGAGCGCCCTGCTGTATGCCGCCACCACCGCATCGAAACCAGCACCGGTGCAAGGTTCGTGGACCGTGCTCCGGCCGCTAAGCGGCGGCCTTTTCGCCGGCGGCGCTACCGACCACAACACGTCGACCGTCACGGCGTCGCCGAGCGCCGCATCGAAGCGCTGGATGTCGAGTTGGACCCGGTAAGCCGACGCGGGATCACCGCCTACCGGATAGGTGGACACCAGCGCGCTGTTCAGCAACTGCCCCAGGTCGGCACTTATCACGCGTGGTATCTGGCTTTTCAACGGATCGGCCCAGCGGGCAAATTCGTCGATATCCACCTTGTTGTCGCCGCTGCGAACCACGATCTGCGGCCGGTCCCGCCTGGATCGTGGCGAGCGCATTGAACTGCACGAGCGCGACAAGAATGGTGATGACGTAGATATCCAGCATCGACCAGCGGCCCACGAGCTCCACGAGCCGGTAGATGCGGGTTCGTTGCTGCACGAGCGTGACCGAGCCCCGTTGCGTGGAGATCACGAGGTACATCAACGCCAGGATCTTCAGCATCGGCACCGCGATGCTGGCGATGAAGACCACCACCGCGAGCGGCCATGACCCCGAAGTCCAGAGATAGACGACGCCGCTCAGAATAGTGTCCTTCTCCGCGCCGAACAGCGAGCTGGTAGTCATCACAGGCAACGCGTTCGCCGGGATATACAGCACGATGGCGGCAATCAGGAAGGCCCAGGTGCGCGCGATACTTTCGGGTTTGCGCGCATGCAGATGGGCGCCGCAGCGCGGGCACGCCGCGCCGTGCACATGAGCCGCCGACTTCACCAGCAGACCGCAGCTATGGCAGCTCAGCAGCCCGCAACGCAACGCGGTATGGGCCGCCGCGGCGGCGGCCGCCTCCGTCTTCGAGGCTGCATCGTCGAAGCTGCCCATGCGCTGCCAGAGTGCGCGCGGATCGAACGCGGAAGCGGCGGCCGCCAGCAGCAGCATGAGCGCGCCGAACGACCATAACGCGACACCCGGCACAACGCTCGCAATGTGCGCGAGCTTGACGAGAGCCACCAGCATGCCGAGGATCAGGACCTCGGTCATGCCCCACGGCTGCGCGAGATGCATCAGGCGAAACACAAGATCGGCGTGATACGGGCGGCGGTTCAGTTGCAACGGCACCAGCAGATACGCCATCGCTGTCATCTGCAACAACGGCATCAGGAAGGTGGTGGCGAGCACGAGACCCGCGATCGGCCACATGCCGTCTTTGTAGAGCACGCGAACCGCACCGAGCAACGTCGTCTCGACGAGATCGCCGTTCACCGCGAGACCGACAATCGGATACAGATTGCTGATGAAGAACAGCACGACGCAGGTTAGCGTAAAAGCGAGCGCCCGGGCCGTGCTGTCGGGATGCGCGCGATAGAGTTCAGCGTGGCAGCGGCAGCAGCGCAGCGTGCCGGCGGGCGGCACCGCGGATTCGCGCTGCAGCAGATCGCATTCGTGGCAGGCGACGAGGGATATCGGAGCGGCCTCGGTTGGCTCGCTGGTCGTGGCGGTGATCATTCAGGTTGCTCCGCGCCGGGCGAGGTGGTTGACGGATTCGCTGGTGGATTCGCTGACGGACTCACCGCCGGACTCGCTGACGGATTCGCCAACTGAGCCCCTGATTGATCGCCAGCCTGACTGGCGACCTGTGCCACCGCCTTCTGCCCCATCACTCGCCCGGTCATGGCCTCAGCCTGCACGACCCACCCGCCGCCCATCGCCTTGTAGAGACCAATCAGCGAGTTGAACACCAGACCATTGGTCTGCGTGTAACTCAACTGCGCGTTGAACAGACTGCGCTCGGCGTCGAGCACCTCGATATAGCTCGTATAGCCGCCTTCGAAACGCAACCGCGCAAGCCGTGCATAAGTCCGCAGCGACTCCACCTGGCGTGCCTGCACGACCAGTTGCTCGCGCGACTTCTGCAGCGCGATGAGCGCGTCGTCGACTTCCTGGAACGCGGTCTGGATAGACTGCTGATACTGGATCAGCGCCTGTTGTTGTTGCGCCTCGGCCTGACTGACCTGACCGCTGATGCTGCCCGCCGTAAAGATTGGCACGGTCAATGAGCCGGCGAACGACCAGACCCGCGCAGGCCCCGTGAAAAGCTTCGAGAACTGTCCGCTCGTCGAACCGAACAGACCTGTCAGCGAGATTTGCGGAAAATACAGCGCGCGCGCCGCACCGATCAGCGCATTGGCCGCAACGAGGTTTTGCTCGGCCTGCAGCAGATCGGGACGTCGCTCGAGCAGATCGGACGGCAGACCAGCAGGGACGGCGGGCAGCGCCAGTTCGGTCAGCTCACGGCCCCGTAGAATCGGACCCGGGTTACGCCCGAGCAGCACCGACAAAGCATCTTCCTGCTGGGCGATCTGCGTCTCGAGCTGTGGAATCGTCGCGAGTGATGCTTCGTATTCGGACTGGCTCTGCGCGAGTTCCATCTGCGAGACATCGCCGCCGGAGAAACGCGCCTGGAACACTTTGACCGATCCGGCGCGGCTGTCGGTGGTCGCCTTGGCGATCGCCAGTTGCTGGTCGAGATCACGCAGATTGATGTAGGCGGTGGCCACCGAAGCAACCAGCGAGAGAATCGTCGCGCGACGGCCCTCCTCGCTCGCGAGCAGGCTCGCACGCGCCGATTCGGTCTCACGACGCACCCGGCCAAAGAGGTCCAGTTCCCACGCCACCGACAACGGCGCAGAAAACGCGTTGTAGACAGGACCGAAGCCCGCGGGCAACGGCGTCGGCCCGGCCTGGGAAGCACGCTGACGCGATGCGTCGAAACCGGCGTTGATCTGCGGAAACAGCGCCGAGCGTGTCGTCACGAACTGACCGAGAAACTGGTCGACGCGGGCCGCCGCGATCTTCACATCCTTGTTGTCCGCGAGTGCGGCCAGAATCAGATCGTTCAGAACCGGGTCCTGAAACTGTTCCCACCACGGCGTATTGGCGACCGCCGTGGTTTCACCGGGTGCGAAACGGAAGTTCGCGGGTGTCGCCACGTTTGGGCGCACGTAGTCAGGACCGAACAGGCAACCGCTCAAACCCGTTACGAGCAGCAACGCGGGCGCCAGACGCAGCCGGAATGGAGAGCCTCTCATGTCAGTCGCCCTCGCGCCGTGCGGACGGCGTGACGGTAGGACCGCCGGAACCCACCGGCGCAATCGGTGCGCTCGGCCCCACGCCGTCTACCGCGGTTGACCCGCCGCTCGCTCCGGGCGTCTTCTTGCCGCCGCTCTTTTCCGACATGGTTTCGAGCACGTAGAAAAACATCGGAATGAAGAACACCGCAATCACCGTCGCGCCGAGCATGCCGCCGATCACACCCGTGCCGATCGAATGCCGGCTGTTGGCCGACGCGCCGAGCGCGATGGCAAGCGGCACGCAACCCAGAATGAACGCGAGCGAGGTCATCACGATCGGCCGCAAGCGCTCGGTTGCCGCCGTGACCGCCGCGTCGTATACCGACTCGCCGGCCTCGCGATTGAGCACCGCGAACTCGAAGATCAGAATGGCGTTCTTGGCAGCGAGCGCGACCAGCATGGTCAAGCCGATCTGGAAGTACACATCGTTCTCGAGGCCGCGCAAAAGAATCGCGAGCAACGCCCCGAACAGCGCGAACGGCACCGCCAGCAGCACCCCGAACGGCAAGCTCCACTTCTCGTATTGCGCGGCCAGAATCAGGAACACCATCACGAGACCAAACACGAACACGAGCCCCGAGGTGCCACCCGATTGGCGCGCCTCGTAAGCCTCTCCGCTCCAGCCAACGCCGTAGCCGGACGGCATCACCTGATCGGCCACTTCCTCGAGCGCAGTGATGACTTGCCCGGAGCTGTAGCCGGCCGCGGCGTTGGCCGTAATCTTCACAGCCGGGAAATTGTTGAAGCGCGTGACCAGGTCCGGACCCGTGACGTACTTCGTCGTCACCACCGCCTTGAGCGGGACCATGCTGTTTGTTCTGCTGCGCACATAGAGCTGACTCAGATCCTGCGGCGTCAGGCGGTATGACGGCTCGGCCTGCAAAATCACTTGCCATAGCCGGCTCGAACGGTTGAACTGCGAGACATAGAGCGAGCCGAACATCGTCTGCATCGCGCTGTACACTTCTTCAACCGGTACGCCCAGTGTTTCCGACTTGTCCCGGTCGACGTCGGCCAGCAACTGCTGCGACGACGCATTGAACGTGGAAGTCACACGTGACAATTCCGGCCGCTGTTTCGCCTTCGCGACGAAGTCGTCCACGACCCCGGCCAACTGCGAAGTGGTCGCGTCGCCCTTGCTCTGAATCCACATCTCGGTGCCGCCCGTCGTGCCGAGCCCCGGAATCGACGGTGGATTGACCGGCAGGATGATCCCTTCCCTGACCTCTGAAAGATTCTCGTAGGCATCGATCAGCACGGCCTTCGCGTTCTGGGTCCTGATATTGGCGAACTTGTAGCGCTCATCGAAACTCTTGAAACCGATGAAGAACGTGCTCGCGTTGTTCTTGTTCTGGCTGTCGAGCAGGCTGTAGCCGTCGACGATGGTCACGCTGCTCACCGCAGCCTGCTTCATGAAGTAATCGGTGACGCGTTTCGACACGTCACCGGTTCGATCGAGACTCGCCGCGTCCGGCATGATGACCGCGCCGAGCAGATAGCCTTGATCTTCAGGTGGCAGGAACGAGGTTGGAATGGTGCGCATCATCACCACCGCCAGCGCGATCATGCCGGCGAACAGCAACAGCGCGACCACGAAGCGTTTGATCACCAGCTTGACGACGGACGTGTAGTGGTCCGTCATCTTCGCGAAGTTCCTGTCGAACCACTTGAAGAAGCCCTTCTTTTCGTGATGCCCCGGCTTCAACAGCAAGGCGGCCAGCGCCGGCGAGAGCGTCAACGCAACCAGCCCGGAGAAAATGACCGAAATCGCGATGGTGATGGCGAACTGCTTGTACAACTGCCCAGTAATGCCGCCGAGAAAAGCCACCGGCACGAACACCGCGCACAACACGAGCACGATCGCGACCACCGGGCCGGCCACTTCGTCCATCGCGCGCCTGGCGGCGTCTTTCGGACTCAGCTTGTGCACGTTCATATTCCGCTCGACGTTCTCGATCACCACGATCGCGTCGTCCACCACGATGCCGATCGCCAGCACCATGCCGAACAGCGTCAGCATATTGATCGAGAAGCCGAGCGCGAGCATCCCCATGAAGGTGCCCATGATCGACACCGGTACCGCGATAACGGGAATGATCGTCGCGCGCCAGCTCTGCAGGAACGCGAAGACCACGATCACGACCAGCACGAGCGCCTCGAAGAAGGTGTACACGACATCGGAAATCGACGCGCGCGTGAAGTCGGTCGTGTCCAACGCGATGTCGTATTCGAGGCCTTCAGGAAAGGTCTTTTTCATTTCCTGGAGTGCCGCGTGGACCTGCTTCGAGACGTCGAGCGCGTTGGCGCCAGGCTGCTGATACACCGCGATGACCGTGGCCGGCTTGCCCTGAAAGCGGCTGCGGATCGAATAATCCTTCTGACCCAGCGCGGAGCGGCCAATGTCCTTGAGACGCACGATCGCCGCGTCGCCGCTGGCTGCCCGGATGATGATGTTGTCGAACTGGTCGGGTTCGCTGAGGCGGCCGGTGGTGGTCACGGCGAACGACTGCTCGACCGGCGAGCCGGTCGGCGATTGGCCGAGACGGCCTACGGCGAACTGCTGGTTCTGGTTGGCGACCGCCCGCTGCACATCGCCCGCTGTGATACCGAGCTGTGCCATGCGGTCGGGTTTGAGCCAGATTCGCATCGCGTAATCCGGCGTACCGAAGATGGCCGACTGATTCGCACCGGGTATGCGCTTGAGCGCATCGAGTACATAGATGTTCGCGTAGTTGGCGATATACGTCGCGTCGTAGCGCTCGCCCGGTGAGTAGATCGCAATCACCATCATGAAGGCCGACGACTTCTTCTGCACCTGAATACCCTGCGACTGTACCGACGAAGGCAGTTGCGGCAACGCGAGGTTCACGCGATTCTGCACATCGACCTGCGCCAGTTCCGGATTGGTGCCGATCTGGAAGAATGCGTTGATGGTCAGGTTGCCGGTGGATGAACTCGAGGAGTTCATGTAGATCATGTTGTCCGCACCGTTCACCTGCTGCTCGATCGGTGCGGCCACGTTGTTGGCCACCACGTCGGCGTTCGCACCGGGATAATTGGCGGAAATCGTGATCTGCGGCGGAGTGACGTCCGGATACTGCGCGATCGGCAGGTTGAACATCGCTACCGCGCCGCCGAGCGTGATGACAATCGAAATCACCGACGCAAAAATCGGCCGGTCAATGCAGAAGCGGGAGATATTCATGTCGCGATCCCCCTACTGCGCGGCGGTCGTGTCGGACGGGCGTCCCGTCGAACTGCTCTCCCCGCCCCCTGGCACGTTGGCCGCCGCATGCGCGGCCGGCGCCGCGACGATCTTCAGCGGCACGTCGGCCGCCACGCGAATCGCGCCGTCCACCACCACGCGCTCGCCCGGTTGCAGCCCCTGGGTGATGAACCAGTCGTCGCCATGCCACTCACCCACTTCCACGACACGCTGATGCGCCTTCGAGTCTTTGTCCACAACCCACACGAAATGGCTCTTCGCACCCTGCAAGACCGCGCGTTGCGGCACGAGGATCGCCTTCGGCCGGGAAGCGCCGGACACGCGTGCCCGCACGAACTGGCCAGGACGCAACTGGCCTTTCTCATTCGCGAATGACGCCCGTACGAGAAACGTGCCGGTCTCGGTGCTGAAAGCGGGATTCGCGAAACTGATATGACCGTGGTTAGGAAACTCGGTGCCATCCGCCATGATCACCGTGACTTCAAAGTCGTCATTAGCCGGAAACCGCAAACGGCCTGCCGTGACCTCTTCGCGGAACTTCAACAACTCATTTTCTGAAATGCTGAAGTTGACCCACATCGGATCGAGTTGATAGACATAGGTCAGCAAGCCCGACGCCGAGGCGGTGACAAAGCTGCCGTCCTGTTGCCTCGCGAAGCTGGACAAACCGGTGAGCGGCGACTTGATGGTCGTGTAGCTAAGGTTCAGTTGCGCGGTTTGCACCTGGCCTTGTGCCGCGATCACCGCTGCTTCAGCCTGCTTCTCGTTGCCGGTTGCGTCGTCGAGATCCTTCTGGCTCAATGCGTTCTGCGCGGCCAGCGGAATCACACGCGCGAGATTCGCCTTCGCGACGGTTAGACGCGCCTGCTGCTGTGCGAGCTGGCCTCTGGCGGTTTGCAACGCCGCGTCAAAAGGCTTGGGGTCCATCTGGAAGAGGGTTTGTCCGGCGTGAACCAATTGCCCTTCGGTATAGAGCCGCTTGTCGAGAAAACCATCCACCCGCGCGCGAATCTCGACTTCGCGAGAGCTCTGCGTTTGCGCGGTATATTCGAAATCGACGGGGGTGTCGGTCTGCACCACCGGCATCACGGTGACCTCGGTCTGTCCTGCTGCGGGCAGCGTCGCCGCCTTGTGACAGGCAACCAGGCACAGGGTCAGCATGGCAAGCATGAGAAGCCCGCGCACGCTTACCGTTGCGTCACCATGGCCCGGAACTGGCCTTTGCGTGAACATCGCGTGGCTTGCAGGTTTCATCGCTTCACCCGTTGCGGCTACGTTAGCGTGCAGGCGCCGAACAGCACCAGCGTGTCTTGATGGTTGACGAGCGTGACAGTTATCGAGCCCACCGTCTTGTCGAGCGCGATCGTCCACGCATAACCCAGTTCTATGCCTTGCATCAGGATCTGGTCGGGACCGGTGTCCATGAAGCGAATGGCGGTGGTGCGTTGCGGTCCGATGACGGCTTTCTTCGCGAAGTCGATGCGCAGGAATTGCGGCGCTCCCAACTCGGACGGCAGCGCGCGCAAGCAGAGCTCACCGGGGTCGCAATCGTCGGCGTCGATGGTGGCGCATATCAGCGGTACGCTGCCGTCGAACTGAGCCGCCGCTGCCGTCTGCGCTAACGCCACCGAAAAGAGCCCGCTCATCAGAGCCAGAGTCCCAAGCGCTGCACGTTTGCATGTCCTGTTCATGGATGCCTCTCTCCTGCTGCGCGTGAGTTCTACTGCACCGTGTAGCCTCGGCCCGTCATGCATGCAGCCACCGCACGGTTGTAGGTGTTCAACGCTTGCGAAATTTGCTGCTGGTTAGCCTGCGTTTGCGCGGCTGCATTCTCTTGCGTGCGGCGTGCTCGCATACCACCGGCGGCCGTGCCGGTGATTGCACCGATCGCGGCGCCCTTGCCGGCGTCACCGGCCACCGCGCCCACCGCGGCCCCCAACGCTGCTCCGCCGGCTGCGCCTCTCAGGCGTTGCCCTTGCGGCTGCGGAGCGCCGGATTGCGTTGCGCCTTGCTGGGCAAGCACCACCGGATCGACACCGGTCGTCTGCTTCGCCCATAGTTGGCACTCCGCGGTATCGGTTTGCTGCCGGCTGACGCTTTGGCCTTTGGCCGGATAAACGATGGGCTGCTGCGCAACCGCTGAACACGCCAGCGTCAGCACAAGCACACCCGTCAACCCTCGCACGATCGGTTGCATGGTCAGATTCCGTTCGATTTCCCTGAAGGCGAGCCATTGGCGTGCGCTTATGCGTGCGCCCGATTCCGAACCAGGCGCCATCTTCGACCCTGATTACCCGAGTCAATTATTGGATTTCGCGTCGTTCAATGGCAATTGGCCTTTGGTCCCATAACGCGTGAATTAGCGCCGCGGGCTTTGCGCGGGCCTCGTCAATCGCTTCATGCAGGTGGCTCACCGTCGAGTGCGGCGCGCACCGTCTTGACAAACAGTTCGTCGTTGAAGGGCTTGCGCAGCCAGGCAACCGCGCCGCCCGCGAGCGCATGCTCGCGTACACCGATCTCGTCGTGTGCGGTAATGAAAATCACCGGCATGCCTTTGCCCGATAAACGCCGCTGGACTTCGAGTCCGTTGAGCCCGGGCATCTGCACGTCGAGGATGACGCAATCGGGTTGATAGGAAGGCATCGATGCGAGGACGTCGAGAAACGCGTCGCCGCTGGCGAACGTTTCGGCGGCGATCCCGATGGAGCGCAGCAATCGCTTGATCGCCCGGCTCACCGATTCATCGTCATCGACGACGACAACGAATGGTTTGAGTTTTCCCATGGAAAGTAGTCCGGTGTCCGGGAATGCGCGAATAAGCGCTCTCCCCCAGACGAAAGCCTACGAGGCAGAAAGGCTCGCGGATATTGGACCTTGGTCTCGTGTGGACCGGGTGCGGATCGGCTGCGATCCGCGGACCTGTTGCGAACCGTGTGTGGATCGATCTGCAGCCGTCCGGCTGCGGCCACACCGGGAGAGGCCCCGAACCAGGTCGCGCCGCCGCCGAACCGCTGCGATGATTTCAGTGTGAAACGTGGGATTCGCCCGCACTGCCGAGACCGACTTTATCCGCGACGCGCACGAGTTGGGCCAGCGAAGTGACTTCCATCTTCGCCATCACGCGCGCGCGATGCGCCTTGATGGTCTTTTCGACCGTGCCGAGCTCGCCGGCCACCTGCTTGTTCAGGCGACCCGTGACCACGAGCGCCATGACTTCCCTTTCGCGCGGCGTGAGCCTGTCCAGACGGACACGGATCGCGTCCAGTTCGCAGCGCACCGTGCGGGTCTGCGCCGCGCGTTCGAACGCTGCTTCGATCGCGTGGAGCAGATCGGTGTCGTTCACAGGTTTCGCCAGAAAATCGGTGGCCCCCGCTTTCATCGCGCCCACCGTCATCGCGATATCGCCATGACCGGTGATGAAGATGATCGGCAGCTTCGCTTTGAGTTCGCGCTGCAATGCCAGACCGTCCAGGTCAGGCAACTGCACGTCGAGCACCAGACAGGCGGGCGAATCGACCTCGCGCAGCCGTTCGAGAAATGCGCCGGCACTGCCGAATGCTTCGACACGATAGCCCGCGGAGTGGATCAGACGCGCCAACGCACGGCGCACGGAATCATCGTCGTCGACGACGAAGACAAGCGAATCGGATTCAGTCATGGCCTTTATCGCGACTTATCCTCCGGCGTGGCATCGCCGGACGGCAATACCACGTAGAATGTCGCGCCTCGATCGTTGTTGTTTTCGGCCCATAGTCGCCCGCGGTGCATGTCGATGATGGAACGGCTGATCGACAATCCCAAACCGAGCCCTTGGGGTTTTGATGTAAAAAACGGC
Source organism: Burkholderia sp. OK233 (assembly GCF_900230185.1). Taxonomy (GTDB): domain Bacteria; phylum Pseudomonadota; class Gammaproteobacteria; order Burkholderiales; family Burkholderiaceae; genus Paraburkholderia. The sequence continues at coordinate 2,351,408 of NZ_OCSR01000002.1, read as the reverse complement.
TTAAAGATCTGGTCCAGCTTATCGGCGGTCAATCCGTGACCCCGATCCCGAACAGCGATCAACACCATGCTCCCGTCGGCCGGTTTGAGCGTGACACATACCACGCGGTCGCCAGGTGGGACTTCGTTCATCGCGTCGAACGCATTCAGCAACAAATTCAGCATCACCTGCTGCAATTGAACCCGGTCGCCGCGCACGCGCGGCAATGTCGTGTCGATATCGAGTGTCACGCGCGTGCCGCGCACGATCGCATCGCTGTGCACCAACGCCACCACATCCCGCATCACGCTGGCGAGATCGAGCGGAATCATCTCGAGGTCGCCCTTCTTGACGACCGCGCGAATGCGCCGGATTACCTCGCTGGCCCGGTAATCGTCCTGGACAATATCGTTCAGAATGTCGCGCAATTCGGCCAGATCGATTGGATCGGCTGTCATGAAACGCTGAGCGGCCTGCACGTTGCTGAGTATCGCGGTAAGCGGCTGATTCAGCTCATGCGCCAGCGAGGAAGCGAGTTGCCCCATCGTCGACACCCGTGTCAGATGCGCAAGGTCCTGGCGCTGACGGCGTAACTCATACCGGTCCGTCTTGTCGATGATGAATGCGAGCGTGACGTTTTCACCGTCGAAACGAAATGCACTCAGGTCAATGTCGGCACGAAACTCAGTGCCGTCCTTACGGCGTGCGCATAGATCGTCCAGCGGCGGGAACCCGCAGGATTGCTGCGTGGTTAAGGGATCGGCCCAGCGCGACGCGTGGCTGTCGATACTCAGCGCGTGAACCAGCATTTCCACCGGCTTACCTAGCAACTCATCACCGTCATAACCGAAGTGCCGCTCCGCTTGCGGATTGACCATTGTCATCACGCCGCGCTCGTCGAGCATCAGGGTCGCTAGCGGCAATAAGGCCAGTACTTCACGAAAATAGCGCTCGCCGCTCACCTTTTCGTCAACATCCACGTGTGAATCGTGCGCGAGCGCCGCTCGCGCGACGTCATCATAAGTTTTCCTGCGCGCGGTTCTCGCGGAGGTCATCATGCGAAGCCGATCCGTAAAACGCCGCTTCGTGCGCGACGCCGCCACACTGCTGTCTGGCGCGCCGGAAACCTCGGGAGGATTGGGAAGATGCCTGGGACGCAGACGTCCCGATTGACGAGGTCGATTAAAAGACTCGCGTAAACCCGCTTTATCGGCCGATTCGAGAAGAGCCGAATGCGCCGCAGGTTCACTGGATATACCGCGCTCGCGATAATTCGCTCCGCCAATTGGCGGATTAACACTGCTGAACGACGCCGATGCGCGATGCCGCAATCCGAGTACCAGCAACCCTAGAATGATCGCTGTTTGCAAAATGACAATGGCAGGCATGACGATGCTCATGACCGAACGGCCTCTCAAGATTCGGCACCGCGAGGTTGGCTGCCAAAAGTCGTGCTGAACATCGATGCGAGACTACGCCCCTCTTGAACAGCAGGCTCATCGTCTCATTAGACAGTTAACAAACTAAAGAAGACGCGCTCTGAAGGTGGCTGCAGGACGAAGGAGCGCACCGGCAAAAGTTACAGCCGAGAAGCGCTTCCAGCCGGTAAAATCAATCCTAGTACGGAGAGCAGAACATGTAAACGAGAATTGATGTATTTATCTTGCACATATATCGGTCCACCGACGAACGGGATCAAAGTCAAATTGTCCGCGTGCTGCATTGATTGGCGCCACAGCCGCCGGTCACATCAATTGCACCCCTGGCCATTGGCCGTCCGATAGCAGGTCTTTCCGCTCGGGCTCTTATATACACCCTTACCGTTTTTGGTCTTCGCTTCTCCGCCTTTGCTCGTCGTTGTTGTCGTGACACCGTTCTGATTCTTCTGCGCCTTCCATGCATTGCCGGTGTTCGGGTTATAGCCGCCCGCCGCTTGCCCGTTATTGCATTCGGTCATACCTCGCGCGTTAGTGGTGCATTCCGCGAATACATTGGAAGACAACACAAAGGCTATCAACACTAACAACACTTTCATGGTCGTCTCCTGAGGCAGCAGGCACAGGCACGGCTGCGCCCGCCACGACTTCCAGATTAGCCTCATCTACTCGCATGCATATTGGACCTTGGTCCTATTGCAAGCAGCGGCATTTCAGCCGCCTCATGGAGGCTCCGCAACGGAAGCGCTGGCTCGACGCTGGCGCGCGGGCTCGCGGCGTGTCGTCCGGCACATCGGGCGACACGTGAAGTGGACTTGACCACAATGCCGCATGCATCGATCGATTCGAACCACGCAGTCCCGCAATCGCGGCGCTTCCGGTTCGCGTGGGTCGGCCCCGCTCTGTTGTGCTCGATGCCGGTACCCTCGGCTCATGCGCAGGAAATGGAGCCGCGCGCCTATTCGGCCGTACCGGTGGGAACAAATTTCGCCGTATTCGACTATGCGCGAACGAGCGGCAACGTGTCATTCGATCCGTCGTTGCCTATCACCAATGTGAAGGCGCATATCAACATTTTCTCGCTCGGCTATTCGCACAGTTTCGGGGTCGCGGGGCATACCGTGAGTGTCGCGGTATCGATGCCCTATGCAAACGCGAATGTGAATGGCGACGTAAAGGGCATTGATCAGCAGCAATACCGCTCGGGGCTCGGCGACGTGCACTTCAGGATCGCGGCGAACCTGCTCGGCGACCCGGCGCTCACCCTGGAAGAATTCATGCGACGCGCGCCCAGCACGATCCTCGGCATCAGTCTCAGCGTGGTGGCGCCGACGGGTCAGTACGTACCTACCCGCCTCATCAATATCGGCGCCAATCGCTGGTCGTTCAAACCCGAGATCGGGCTCTCCCAGCCATTCGGCAACTGGTTCATGGACGCTGCGGCAGGCGTATGGCTTTTCACCGACAACGATGATTTTTTCGGCGGCCATCGGCGCAGCCAGGATCCCATGCCGACTTTCCAATGGCACGGCGGGTATACCTGGCGCCCCGGACTGTGGCTTGCCGCGGACGTCACTTACTTTACGGGCGGACGCACCCACGTCAACGGAGTCGAGGATCAGGACTATCAACTCAGTGCGCGATACGGTGTCACGCTGTCCGTTCCGCTGGCCGCCAAATGGTCCGCCAAGCTCGCGTGGTCGCGTGGCCTGGTGACACGTGTGGGCGGCAATTTCCAGACAATCTCGGTCGCGCTTCAATACCGCTGGTTCAATCAATGAACCCTGTCAGGCAATGCAGCCTGTGCAGCGGATTCGCACCAAAGGCAATGCCCGGCACCTGCTTCTCAATGCCTGGTGCTAGTGCCTAGTGCTTAGTACCTAATGCCTGGTCCTAGTGTCCGAGAATGTCGAGCGCCGTGCGCATCGGTGCGAAGGATATTTTCACTACTCCGCCGAGCGGCGTATTCATTTCCATGATCAGGAAGATCGCACCGGAGGTCGACAGCGCACACATCACGAGCGCCGTCATCGTCGTACCGTTGCGAGGCGCAAACAGGCCGAATGTGCCGAAGAGAATGGCCAGCCACGACACCAGGACCACGAGCAACGGTACCGGAATCGAGCCGGTTTGCTGAAGAAGCGCTAGCCACCGCGTAGCCAGTACATCATCGACGATTTGCAGCGCCCGCGCCTGCAATTGACGCTGCGTGTCAGTGCGCGGCGAGAGTGCCTCGACTTGACGCTGCAACTCTTCTCCGCGGGCAACCACTTCGGGGCTGCTCATTCTGGCGAGTTGGACAGGATCGCCGGAAGACATCACTGCGACCGACGCCGCGGTAGTGCGTTTAAGCGCGCTGCGAATTTCTTGCGTCTCAGGGCCATACTGGGCCAGCACGCGATCAAGGCGAACGATAGCGGCAGCGCTATGCAGAAGCTCCGTGTTCGTGGTGTCGAACGAGCCTTTTGCCGACGAAATCAGCAGGCCCAGCACCAATGCGGCCATAGTTGCGACCAGACCGGTTGCAAGCTTCACGACGCCGGTGGATTCATCGCTGAGGTGGTGCTGCGGCAACACGCGCCGCAGATACGAACCGAGCAGCGCGCTGCCGAAAACGCAAGCGAATACGATTGTCGCGTCGACTAGGTGGTTCACCCTGCAGTCCTCCGTCTCTGGTCACGCCAGGTGCGATTCGACATGTTGCTCGCCACACCGCAGCGTGCAATTGGACCAAGGTCCAATTGCACGCGCATCGCTGCGCACCTATCGTTGCAGGAGCCTGCGGAGGGCGGCGACACCCCAGGCCTGTCCCGTGTCTGCGATTTCGTTCTCCCGCTCTGGACGCGGTCGCACGGCGCGAGCGCCTTTGTCCCGCGAGGAGCAAAAACATGTCGACCTTCAGACCGCGCCTGCGAGCGTTGACGCTGGCGCTGGCGCTCACCATGGCGACGGCGCAAACAAATCGCGCCGCCGCGCTCGACCCCGGCTGGCCACGTGAGATCGTCCGCGACGATGCAACGCTTACCTACTACCAGCCACAGATCGATGACTGGAAGGATTTCAAGGAGTTGACCGGTCGCATGGCGGTGAGCGTGACGCTGCGCGGCGGCAAGCCACAAGTGGGCGTGGTCACCATGCAAGCACACACCGATGTGGATATCGACAGCCGCAACGCACGGTTAAGCAATCCGCAAATCACTGGTACATCGTTTCCCGGTGCGGACCAGGCTACGACACAGAAGCTCGATCAGGTGGTGCGAAAGTTTCTCAATCCGCAAGCGTCGCTGACTTTGTCGATGGATCGGCTGGTGGCCAGTATCGATAAAAAGCAGGCACCCCCTGCTGTCGCGATCAAAAGCGACCCGCCCACCATCTTCGTCAGCTTTGGTCCGGGGCTGCTGCTGTTCGTGGATGGCGATCCCGTGCTGGCGCCGATCAAGGACTCCGACATCGCGTTCGTCGTCAACGCGAGTTGGCCGCTATTCGTCGACAACGCCACCCACCAGTACTATCTGTTCACCGGCAGTTCGTGGATGACGTCGACGGATATGAGAACGGGCTGGGCAGAAATAACAACGCTCCCCGCGAAGATGACGAAGGTGTCCGCCGACCCCACGTGGTCGGACCTCAAGCCATTTATCCCGGCGCCGGCCAAGCACGCCGGCAAGGCGCCTGCGGTGTTCTATAGCAGCACGCCCGCCGAACTGATCAGCTTCGACGGCCAACCGGTTTACAGTGCGATCCCCGGCACCAGCCTGGTATTCGCGAAGAATACCGATAGCGATGTATTCGTCGATACGCCGACCAGGACTTATTACTATCTGACGGCGGGCCGCTGGTTTTCGTCACCTGCTCCCGGCGGTCCATGGATTTACGCGACCAACCAGCTACCGGCCGACTTCGCCAGAATTCCCCGCGATAGCCCAGCCTCGCGCGTGCTCGCTTCGGTACCAGGCACGCCCGAGGCGAACGATGCGGTGCTACTCGCGCAGATTCCGACCACCGTCGAGGTAAACCCTGTCGCAGCGGCGGCAGAAATCAAGGTGGTCTACACCGGCGAGCCGCAGTTCGCTCCGATCCAGGGCACGCCGCTCGCTTATGCGACCAACACCCCGGACAAGATCATCAAGGTTCAGAACCACTATTACCTCTGCTCACGCGGCGTATGGTTCGACTCGCCATCGCCCAGCGGACCGTGGACCACCAGCATGTCCGTGCCGCCAGTGATTTATACGATCCCGCCGGCCTCGCCTGTTTATAACGTGACTTACGTGACGCAACAGGTGGTGCCGGGTGGGACTGTTCAGGCGAGCTATACCGCTGGATATCTCGGCATGTTCATCGCGGGCGCCGCGGTCGGCGCGATCGTCGCGCAAGGCAACGGCTACTACTATCCGCCGTATGTGCGGGTCGGCTACGGGCCGTATCCGGTTTACTATCCGCGTCCCGCGCCCTATGGTTATCCGGTTTATAACCCCTATACGGGTGCGAGCGGCGTCCGCGGCGGCGTGTATGGCCCGGCGGGCAGCGCACAATGGGGCGCGTCGTACAACCCTTATACGGGCACCTATGCGCGCGGCGCGACGGCCTCAGGACGGTACGGCAGCGCGAGCGTTGCACAGGCCTACAACCCCTACACCGGTGCCTACGCGGCAAGCCATCAAGGATCGAACGCCTACGGCCAATGGGGCAGCTCAGTCGTGACGAAGGGCAATCAGTGGGCTGCGACGCAACACACCACCACCGCCAATGGTTCGGTCGGGAGTTATCAGAATTCAGCAGGCGGCAAGGCCGTGGCCGGCAGCACGGCCAATGGCCGCGCAGTAGCAGGCAAAACCGCCAACGGTGATCTGTATGCAGGGCGAGACGGGAATGTCTACAAGAACACCGGCGGCAGCTGGCAGAAATACGACAACGGCTCCTGGTCCACAGTGAACAAGCCGACGTCTCAAACCGTTTCGCAGTCGGCTGCGCAAAAACCACCCTCCACGCAAGCGCAGCGAACAACCGGCACGGCGAACGCGGGTGCCGCTCAACAGAACGCTCAGAACACCCAGGCGAACCGCGCCGCCGGCACTCAGCCAACTAACGCGCCAACCGCGCCAAGAAATACCCAGAGCTATCAGCAGCCGCGCCCATCTACGACCCAGCCCAATAGCGCGCGGGCGCCACAGCAGACCACCCAGGCCTCCCAGCAATCGCGTCCTCAGGCGACGCCTGCTACCCAACCCCAACGCCCCGCCGGCGGAATCGACCGCACCAGCGCGCAGCCCAACTCCGGCGATCTGAATCAGCAGATGCAGAACCGGCAGAGAGGCGCCGCACAGAGCCAACGCTACGCTCGACCCACAGGTGCGGGTGGCGCTGCGGGCAATGGCACAGGCGCGCGGGGTGGCGGTGGAGGTTTCCGCCGCTAGCATTGACGCCCGCTATAAGCCTATGAGCGCCCACGGCCGGCGGCCAATCAGGAGCAGCGATGATATTAAGGCGGCGGCATGATCGCACCGGGCGCTTACGCATCGGCAGCATGGCGCTGCTCCTTTGCCTTCTCGTGCTCGACGTGTTCGTCGTACCGTTCGCACTGGCGCCGGACAGCCTCACCGTGCGGATCGCGCGAGACGTATTGCTATCGCTGATCCTGCTAAGCGGGATCGCGGCGGTATCGGACCATCGCACGGAATACATCGTCGTCGCGCTGGCCGCCGGCGCCACCATCCTGATTCGCTGCATGTCCTGGCTTGTCCCGCTGGACACGATACCCGGCCTGCTCGACGTCACGGCGCCTCTGTCGCTGGGCGTTCTTGGTACGGTTGTCGGCATCAACGTGTTCGGGACCGGCCGGGCGACATTCGACCGGATCCTCGGCGCGGTCGCGCTTTACATATTAATCGGTGTCGTCTGCGCGGAGGCCTGCCAACTCGTCAACAGCCACGTACCCAAAGCTTATGCAGGCATTGCGTATGGGAGCGCTCAATACGATCGCGCGACCTGGCTCTACTTCAGCTTTGTGACGCTGACGACTGTAGGGTACGGCGACATCACGCCGCTCGCTCATATCGCGAGATCTCTCGCGATTCTCGAGGCGCTAATCGGGCAGCTTTATCCGGCCATCGTGCTCGCACGTCTCGTTTCCCTGCACGTTGCCGCCGATGATTCCAGAAAGTCATCGCTGTAAGTCCTTGCCGTGACATGCCGGGCCTCATGGCGCGATATTGGACCAAGGTCCAATTGTCTTTGCAGGTCGTCGACGCCACTATTTATTTCAACCGAAGCCAGCCGCAAACCACATCGGTCACACGATCACCGTCTCTTCAAGCGGCAAAGAATCCGGCGCGCGAGCCACGTTCATACCGAGACGTCATTTCCCTGAATGGAGCACGAACATGTTCAAGTACCTTCGGCTTATCCTCGCCGTGCCACTCCTGCTAATCGCGGTTTCCTGTTCGACCCAGCAGACAACGTCAGCGCCGGGAACCGATCCGGAACTCGAGGCAAAGGCGCGCGCGGCGCTGCAAACGCTGGTCGACGATGCACCCCGGACGCAACAACTCCAGCAAATGGCAAAAGCCATCCTCGTGTTCCCCGATATTCTGAAGGCGGGTTTCATTGTCGGCGCGCAAGGTGGCAAGGGCGTGATGTTCGGCCCCGATGGGAAGGTGCTTGGCTACTACACCGCGCGTGCGGTTTCCTACGGCTTGCAGGCGGGCGGACAAACGTTTTCGGAAGCGATGTTCCTGATGACAGATTCGGCCGTCAGTTACCTCAACAGTAGCGATGGATGGTCGGTCGGCATGGGTCCGAGTGTCGTAGTCGTGGACGCGGGGATGGGCAAGTCGATGACCACCACGACGATGAAATCCGACGTCTACGCGTTCATCTTCGGACAGCAGGGATTGATGGCCGGTCTCGGCGTGCAAGGTCAAAAAATCTCCAAATACAATCCGTGATGCGGACGGCTACCGGAGCAAATACGCGGTCGTCGCGAGAAAAGGCGACTCGCGTTATCGAGGTGGCCAGCGACCGCTATTCAACGTGCACCCCGCTCCAGCAACTGACTCCAAAGACGCTGCGCAATGGGACCGTGCGCGACATCCCGAAGCCGCGCCGCGTAGTGTTTGAGCGTCGCGCCTTGCAAGTGCCGCCCCTCGAGTGACACAAGCCGCTTTTTCTCGAGGTCGGCGGCGACGAGGTGATAAGGCATGTGCCCCCACGCGAGCCCCTGCACAATCAACTCGCGCTTCATCAACTGGTCAGGCACGGTGCAGGTGGGCGCGCCCTCGATCAGATAGTAGTTGGCGTCCGAGGACTGCTTGCTCGTATCGCGGATGATGCACTGAACATAGGGTCTCAAATCTGCCGGCGTGAGCGATTCGACCGTCAATGGCTTGATGTACCCAGGTGCTGCGACCGGAACCAGCTTGACCTCGAACAACTCAACCGATTCGATCGCGGGCGACGGTTTGTCAAGGTGATGAAATATCAGGTCACATTCGCCGTTCCGCAGCCGTTCCCAAGGGCCGCTAATCGCCTCGAACAGAAGCGTAAGACGCGTGCCGCTACTCGTCTCGAAGAACCGTTTGAGCGTGCCGAGGGTCTCGGGCAACGGACACAGGTCGCCCACCACGACGCGCAACTCTGCCTCCTGTCCAGCAGCGAGCTGAGCCGCTTCGCGCCGGAGATTTTCATATTGACGAAGAAACTGCATCACCCGCTCGTGATACGCCGTGCCTTCTGCGGTCAGCGTGACACGGTATCCAGCCCGGTCCAGCAGGACCATTCCCACTTGGGCTTCAAGCGCTCTCACCGCCGCATGGATCGTTGGGTGCGTTCGGTTTAACCGCGCAGCGGCCGCGGCAAAGCTGCCTTCGGCAACCAGTGCCTCAAAGCACTGCAACTGTAAAAGCGTGGGCTCGTTCATTGTAGAAATGGCCTTCAGTCTTTGTCGAAAGAGAGTAATTTCTCTCGACGAAGATCGATCCTACCATTCAGTCTCCCAATCAGGAGATCGACATGAAGGCAATCGTGAGAAACAAGTTTGGTGGTCCTGACGTGCTTCACATCGTCGAGCGGCCGCGCCCCGCCCTTAAACCCGGCGGTGTTTTGATTCGCGTTCGGGCGTTTGGTCTGAACCGCGCCGAGCTCTATATGCGGCGAGGGTTATGGGGAGAGGTGGCGGAAGTAAGCGGCATAGAATGTGTTGGGTCTGTGGTATCGGATGCAGCCGGGATCCTGCACGAGGGCCAGACGGTAGTTGCGTTGATGGGCGGAATGGGGCGAACGATCGACGGCAGCTATGCAGAATACGTCGTTGTACCCGCCACCAATGTCGTGGCCGTTGAAACGACCCTCGACTGGGCAGATCTCGCCACGCTGCCGGAAGCGTACGCAGTCGCATGGACCTGCCTTCATAGAAACCTCGAAGTAAAGTCCGGGCAGCGACTCGTCGTGCGCGGGGGGACCTCGAGCCTCGGGCTGGCAGCGATCGATATCGGCGTCCAACTCGGTGCCAAGGTGATTGCTACCACGCGTCGGCCGGATTGCGAAGCCATGTTGCGCGCGCGGGGCGTCGCCCATGTAGTGACGAGCGCAGGTGAGTTAGGTGCGGCGCCGGAATGGCCGGGCGGTAAGGCCGACGCAGTGCTTGATCTCATTGGAAACAGCAGTGTTCTCGACTCGTTGCGTGCGACACGTCGTGGCGGCCGCGTGTGCCTGGCCGGATTCCTGGGCGGGCTTAAGCCACTCGCTGAGTTCGATCCGCTCGGTCAGATGCCTAGCGGTGTTCACTTGAGTTTCTTCGGGAGCTTCATGTTTGGGACTCCGGATTTCCCGCTGTCGGATGTGCCAATGCAGAAAATCGTAGAGCTGGGCGCGAGCGGTTTTTATCAATGTCGACCCGCACGTATCTTCGGCCTGTCCGAGGTACCGATTGCTCATGAACTGATGGAGCGTAATGAGGCGGCGGGGAAGTTTGTCGTCGTGGTCTAGGTCGATGGTACGAAACGATGAATATCCAGGGCACTGGGAGTCAACGGTTTGGCCGCTGCAACCGGGAACTACCCGGCGAACGCATCCACAGCACCGCTATCTAATGTCCACTTAGTTAGCACACCCACCAGCTTGCGCTTGCGCAGCTTCGAGTATCCGCAGCGCTAGCAGATTGGCGGCTGGCTGGCGGCTATGGGCAGGCCGCTCGACCAGTCCAACTTCCCTGAAGAAGGTGGCTTCCCCAAGACTCAAGGCAACAACCCCCTCCGGAATCGACAACGCAGATGTAGATGGAAGTAGCGCCACTCCCACGCCACGCCGAACAAGTTGAACAATCCCTTGAAGTTCATCAAGCTCGATTGCCTCCTTTACAGAAATTTTTGAGCGGCGCAGAAACTGATCGACCAGCCTGCCGTCGAAAGCGTTTCGATCGTAGCGGATGAACGGCTCTGCTTCCAGCAACTCTCGCCACGTGAAGCGTTGATGCGTCTCCGGTGCCAGCAGGAAGAAGGGCTCAGATAGCAGCACTCTCCACTGTAGATCTGCGGGAAGAGTGAACCGGGGTTTGATTATCACCGCCATGTCCACTTCCCCAGAATCCACCTGCCCCAGCAAATTCAGGGAAACCCCCGGAACCAGCCTTACGCGGCATTCCGGATTCTCAAATCGGAAGACTGCCAGTGCGTCCGCGAGGAAAGAGGCCTGCGCCGAAGCGATGGCGCCGACCCGGATCAAGCCGGCACGGGAGCTGGCCGCGCTACGGCCAAGCTTCGAATAGGCCGCCATGATTTCGTCCGCTACGGCAAGAGCCTCGTAGCCGGCCGAATTCAGCACGGCGTGCCGGCCGCTCCGATCAAACAGCGCGAGGCCCAGCTCTTCTTCGAGCCTGTGGATCTGCGCACTAACGGCCGATTGCGTGAGCCCGATATTGGCGCCAGCGCTAGCGAACGACCCGTAGCGCACCACGGCCAAGAAGGTCTGAAGTTCCCGAAGCATCGCGACTCATCAAAAAAAATGTTCACAAGGGCAAAAACATATCGTTTTCGGTGGTTTATTTTTCGCCATAGACTACCTCTAACGATCCACCTTGAGAAGTAAAGAACTGTACCCCGTGACTTTCTTACGCCCCAGTCTCTGAAGTCACAGGCCAGCTCCGTGACCCGGGCAACCCTGCCATTGCCCTGGATTTTTATATGTCTACATAAAAACCGATAGGTACGAACCCTATGTGATCCGCGAACCGCGTTGCGGCTAGTGCGCCCATCTTCCCGCGCACTTCAGAACAAGATTTTCAAGTCGAGACCAATGTAAAGAGGAGTATTAATCATGCTTAAGAGCATTAAGATTTTCTCAGGGATCGCTTTGCTGACAATGGCTTGCAATGCCATGGCTGGCGATCTGGGCCCTACCCTGCAGAAGATCAAAGACACGGGAATCATTTCACTTGGTGTGAGATATGACTCGCCCCCGTTCAACTACAACCTCGGTGGTAATCAACAAGCAGGATATTCATATGACATCAGCACGAAGATCGTCGATTCCGTCAAGCAGCAACTGAATATGCCGACGTTGCAGGTGAAGGAACTGAGCGTCACTTCCCAAAACCGGATCCCGTTGCTGATGAACGGCACAATTGATCTCGAGTGCGGTACGACTACCAACAACCTGGAGCGCGAGAAGCAGGTGGGATTTTCAACCACCATCTTCATCATCGGCACTCGCCTTCTTGTAAAGAAAGACAGTGGAATCAAGGAATGGTCGGACCTGAAGGGCCACAACGTGGTTGCTGCAGCGGGATCGACCGGGGAGCGTCTGCTGCGAGACATGAACGACAAGAAAAATCTGGGAATGAACATCATCGGTGCCAAAGACGTCGGGGAGGCATTCTTGATGTTGGAATCTGGCCGCGCGGCTGGATACATGGACGATGACGCAATCTTGTACGCTGAGCGCGCAAAGGCGAGATCACCCCAGGACTGGATGATAGTCGCCAAGCCTTTCACCCGGGAAGCTTATGGCTGCATGCTCCGAAAGGACGATGCGCCGTTCAAGAAGTTGGTGGACAACGTCATTTCCAGAATGATGACGGATGGTTCGATCAATAAGCTCTACACAAAATGGTTTATGCAGCCGATCCCGCCACGAGGATTCAACGTCGATTTCCCGATGTCTGCCGATATGAAGGCGCTCATTACCAACCCGAACGATAAGGCGCTTGACGAGTAGGTAGTGTGCCTGTATCGATTATTGACGACCGGAAGGCAGTCGCCTTCCGGTATGGCAAAGACCGGTACGTACAAACTCGTTGCACAATCGGCGCGCAGGCGTGTGGTCATATCCAATGACCACACGAAGCGCAAGATCCACGCTTCACATTTGGCGAACGCCGAAAGATCGCAAACTAGCCTGAAGAGCTGTGCGGTCGGGACGCGGTCATACGGATACCATGCCTTACCTCTTCCATTGGGGCGTATTTCTTGAAAGAGCCTCGGCCAGCGAGACGTACCTTGATTGGATAGTATCCGGGCTGAAGGTAACCATCGCAGTCGGGTCAACTTCCTGGATCATTGCCCTTTGCATTGGCTCCGTTCTCGGCGTGATGCGCACACTACCAAACAAATGGGCATCCGGATTCGCCAGCGCGTACGTTGAACTCTTTAGAAACGTTCCACTGCTGGTGCAGTTGTTTATCTGGTATTTCGTCGTTCCAGAATTGCTGCCATGGGGAACAGCGATTAAACAGATGAACCCTGTCACCCAGCAATTCATGGCCGGCGTCATCTGTTTGGGAACCTTCACGGCCGCTCGGATTTGCGAGCAGGTGCGTTCCGGGATTGGCAGTCTTTCGCGTGGACAGGGAAACGCAAGCCTCGCTCTGGGTCTGACATCTCTACAGACATACCGGTACGTCGTGCTACCGATGGCGTTCCGTATCATTGTGCCGCCACTCACAACGGAGTTCGTCAACATCTTTCAGAATTCCGCGGTGGCCTCAACCATCGGCCTTCTGGATCTGGCCGGTCAGGGACGCCAATTAGTCGATTACACGGCCCGTCCTTATGAGTCGTTTATCGCGGTAACGCTGTTGTACTGCCTCCTGAACGTGGCCGTCATGATGCTGATGCGCTGGATCGAACGACGCGCTCGAGTCCCCGGTTATATCAGCTCCAAATAAGAGATCAATATGGCCTACGCATTCGATTTCAGCCTGATCAATCCCGCCAACCTCAAAGTGCTTGGCGAAGGCATGGTGGTATCCCTCGAGATTACATTGACGGGCGCAATCGTCGGCATTGTCTGGGGCGCCATTCTCGCGATGATGCGTCTATCCTCGATTCGGTCGTTGAGCTGGTTTTCGGAGGGGTACGTAACCGTCTGCCGCTCCATTCCACTGGTGATGGTATTGCTGTGGTTCTTTTTGATCGTCCCGCAGTTGCTACAGAAGGTATTAGGCCTGTCGGCCGCCTCGGATCTGCGAATGACGTCCTCGCTGATCGCTTTCTCGCTGTTCGAGGCCGCGTACTGCTCCGAGATCATCCGCGCAGGTATTCAGGGCGTTCCACGTGGCCAGCTATTCGCGGCACAGGCGCTGGGAATGCATTATGGACAGGTCATGCTATTGGTCATCCTGCCGCAGGCCTTTCGCAATATGGTGCCGCTGCTTCTGATGCAAGGGATCATCCTCTTCCAGGACTCATCGCTCGTCTACGTCAGCGCACTAGCAGACTTCTTCGGCCGGGCCTACGACATCGGTGAGCGCGACGGACGCACAGTCGACATGCTGCTGTTCGCCGGCGTCGTCTATTTCGTGATCTGTTTCTTCGCTTCCCAGTTGGTAAGGCGTCTCCAGAAAAGGGCTTCCATATGATCGAGATAAACAACGTATCCAAGCATTACGGGGCTTTCCAGGTGCTAACCGATTGCACCACCCGGGTCGCCAAGGGTGAGGTGGTCGTGGTGTGCGGCCCATCTGGATCAGGCAAATCCACCCTAATCAAGACCATCAACGGCCTGGAACCAATTCAGAAAGGCGACATCCTGGTCAACGGGACGCCCGTATGCAGTCCGAAGACGAATCTTTCCAGGCTTCGTTCAAAGGTTGGCATGGTGTTTCAGCACTTCGAGCTGTTCCCACACCTGACCATCACCGAGAACCTGACGCTCGGGCAGATCAAGGTGCTGGGCCGCGGCAAGGACGAGGCGACCGAAAAGGGCCTGAAGCTGCTCGACCGCGTGGGCCTCAAGACGCAGGCGGACAAGTACCCCGGCCAGCTATCGGGTGGCCAGCAGCAACGCGTGGCAATTGCCCGCGCGCTCTCAATGGACCCGATCGCCATGCTGTTCGACGAGCCGACGTCGGCGCTGGATCCGGAGATGATCAACGAGGTGCTCGATGTGATGGTTGAGCTTACGCGCGAAGGGATGACGATGATGTGCGTGACGCACGAGATGGGGTTCGCGAAGAAAGTTGCACACCGCGTGATCTTCATGGACCATGGAAAGATACTGGAAGACACCCCGAAGGAAGAATTCTTCGGCAACGTTGAGCAGCGAACCGATCGTGCGAAACAGTTTCTTTCGAGAATTCTTCACCACTAACCTGTTTTCGACGAAGGTTGCACGCTGCAGCGGTGATCTGATGACGGTTGAATTTTTTTCTGATCATTCAATCCATCAAAATTCTTGGTGATTGGCAAGGATATATATTGATTTTCCTCTGAGCGACTTGCCACTACCATGATGATCACGCTGTATATTAATTTAGGAAAACGAATGTTATCGCCCATGCTTTCCCAACTTCTTGGTGCGGTGAAACCTTCACCGACACTCTCCATTACCAAACGTGCAGCCGACATGCGTCGAAGAGGTATCGACGTTGTCAGCCTTTCTCAGGGAGAGTCAGACTTCCCTACGCCCGAACATATCTGTGATGCAGCGAAACGCGCAATCGACTCTGGTGTCACGCGCTATACCGACGTTGATGGCACCCCCGAGTTGAAGGAAGCTATCGTTCGAAAGTTCTGGCGTGACAACAGCCTTTCGTACGACGTCAGCGAAATCAGCGTTGGCACCGGTGGCAAGCAGGTTATTTTCAACGCGCTATTCGCTTCACTCAATCCTGGCGACGAGGTGATTCTCCCGGCACCCTATTACGTCTCGTACCCCGACATGGTCCGGCTGATCGGCGCTGTGCCTGTCGAAGTCCAGTGCGGCGAAGCACAGGGATTCAAGATCACTGCAGAGCAGCTTCGCGAAGCCATTACGCCTCGCACCAAGTGGCTGATCCTCAACTCCCCAGGCAACCCCACTGGGGCGGGTTATTCGCGCACTGAACTGAGCGCCCTGGCAGCTGAGCTCCTCAGGCATCCGCACGTTATGGTGATGACGGACGACATTTACGAGCACATTCGTTATGACGGATGGCAGTTCTCGACTATTGCCTCCGATGCGCCAGAGTTGCGGGAGCGAATTCTGACCGTCAATGGCATGTCAAAGGCTTATTCGATGACCGGATGGCGCATCGGATTCGCCGGTGGCCCAAAGTCGCTAATCGAGGCGATGGCAACGGTCCAGTCGCAAAGCACCAGCAATCCCTGCTCCGTCTCTCAAGCTGCCGCGCAAGCCGCATTGGACAGCCCGATGGATTTCATCAAGGAACGCAATGGCGCTTTCCAACGCAGGCGTGATACAGCGTTAGAAAAGTTGAACGCGATCGACGGCATTCGCTGCAGACGTCCGGAGGGCGCGTTCTATCTCTTTCCGTCTTGCGAAGGCCTGATTGGCAGGGCAACGCCAGAAGGAAAGATCCTGCAAAACGATGTTGACCTGTGTGACTACCTGTTCGACTACGCGCGCGTTGCAGTGGTGCCTGGAATCGCGTTCGGCACGGGTGGTCATTTCCGGATTTCGTTTGCTACGTCAGACGAGCGTTTAGCGTTGGGGTGCGATCGAATCAGTCAGGCTTGCGAACTGCTGACATGAAAATCTGGCGGGTTTGCATCTGCACATAGCTGGAATCCGCACAAGCATGCTTGCCTGATTAACAGGCACTTCCGTATCTATTGAACACTAGTGAGTTCTCCATGGACCTGGGTATCAAGAATCGCGTTGCACTTGTCATGTCAGCTGGCGGTGGACTGGGCTCAGCCATTGCTCTCGCGCTCGCTCGCGAAGGTGCGACGGTTGCAGTATCGGACCAGAACAGCAATGCGCTGGAAGAGACCGTATCACGCATTCGTGCGGCCGGAGGAACCGCCCATGGTTTCCAGGCCGATCTTGCCGACCTCGAGAACATTTCGGCCATGGTCGCAGATGTCAGGAGCACGATCGGCGACCCGGACATCCTGATCAACAATTCCGGTGGACCGCCCCCCTCGCTGGCCGCTGGCGTGGCACCAGAGCAATGGCGAACCCAGTTCGATGCGATGGTCCTGTCATTGATGCATCTCACAGATTTGGTGTTGCCGGCGATGAAACAGAGAGGCTGGGGCCGCATCATCACGAGCACCTCTTCCGGCGTCGTCACACCGATATCCAACCTGGGCATGTCCAATGCGTTACGTCTGGCCCTGGTGGGCTGGTCGAAGACGCTCGCCAATGAAGTCGCCGCCGATGGCATCTGCGTCAATGTCGTCCTGCCAGGACGAATCGCTACGGACCGCATCCGCTCACTGGACGAGGCGCGTGCAAGTCGTGAAGGCAAGACCTACGAAGAAGTCGTGGCCGCGAGTACAGCGTCGATACCGGCACGGCGCTATGGCAAACCCGAAGAATATGCTGACGCGGTGGCATTCCTTGCTAGCGAACGCGCAGCTTTCATTACGGGTTCCGTTGTACGCGTCGACGGCGGCATGATCCCCAGTATTTAATCAACATTTTTAAGGAACAGATGATGGAAACAACTCTTGTAGTGCGAAGCGTCGCGGATCGCGAGGCTATTCGCCAACGCTTTCTGTTGGTTGATACGTCTAACGTCGCAGACGTGCTCGACACGCTCGGTTTGTTCAACCAGGGGCTCTCGTCGGTCCTTACCCCGTATCCCACCTCCAGCGGCAAGCTGGCAGGCTGGGCATACACGATTCGCGGCCAGATGTCACCGTATGAACTCGGCGGCGACCCGGACAAGATGAAGGCCTGCTCAGGGGTGTCGACAGGCGATGTCACGGTCTGGAGCGGCGACGGGGAAGGCGTCTGCTATTTTGGCGAGCTCATCGCCATCGGAATGAAAGAGCGAGGCTGCGTAGGGTCGTTAGTCGACGGCGGCATTCGCGACATTCGCTGGATTGCCGAGCAGGATTTTCCGGTGTTTGCACGCTATCGCACGCCGGTGCAGTCCATTGCGCGTTGGAAGGTCAATGGCTGGCAGGTGCCAGTAAGCGTCCGAGGCGCCACTTCACAGTGGGTAACGGTGCACCCCGGCGACTTCGTGCTCGGCGACGAAGATGGTGTGCTGGTGATTCCGAACGACGTGGTCGATACCGTGCTGATTGAAGCAGAACGTCTAACGGAGAAGGAACGCCTTATCCGCACGGAGTTGCAAGAGGGTCTTAGTCTGGCTGAGGCTCTGGCGAAGTACGGACATGTCTGATCAAGTGATTCCGCCCCGTTAGACCGTCGAAGTCTTCAGGAATGGCCCGTAAGAGTCGAGCTGCGGTCGTTCAGCTCGACTCTACGACAGTCGCTCCGTAGCCCCATTGAGTCGGATGACGGTTGTCTTAGTTCGACTCGCGATGACCCGTCGAAACCTCCAGAATTGGTGGGTTGGTGTCGAACGGCCGGTCACGCGCTCTGCTGAACCCATCGACTGCGCCAATCCGGTGCTTCGAAGGGATCCGAAAAATACTGGGTCTCGTGAACAACCTTGCCGTTGCGGAACTCCATAATGCTTACCGTATAAGCCGCTCGCCCCTTATAGGTGATGGAATATTCCGTGACCCAGAGATTACCTTCTCCTTGAATTCGCCTGACGTCGAAGCCTGATGGCTTGTCTGGATGATGACCCCGTAGCGCCTGCAAATTAACTCGCCCGAGGATCCGTTCACCTGATTGGGGATAGTCACAAATGGCGTCGTCATCGTAAATATCGTGTTCCGCGTCGAGATCGCCGGCCGCTGACGCTTGCCAGTGGGCATTTAGTGCATCACGTATTTGTTCTTCCTGCATGGCTTGCCTCCGGATACCGTTCACGTTGATCTATTGCGTATTTCGCGGAATAAACCCCGGGCTGCCCGTCTTGACGACTTCGTTGAACCGCTGCCTCGTCTCAATCCGGTTGATCTCGTCGAACGCGTCTGCCGGAAGCGCGGAGATATCGAAATTCTCGCGCGCGCGGGTCGCAGTTTTGGGGGTGGTGAGTAAAGCGCCACCACGCTGGATCGCCCAGGCAAGCAGTACCTGCGCTGGGGTCTTTCCAATTCGAGTGGCAATCTGCGAGACGACGGGATCCTCAACCGGCCCCGGCCTGATTCCGTGACCCAATGGCGCAAAGGCCAAAAACACGATCTCTTTCTCTTTGCAGAATTCCAGAAGTTCCGTTTCTGGAAGATACGGATGCGCTTCGACCTGCACCACCGCCGGCTTGATTCGTGCCGAATCGCAGAGAGGCCGCAATTCGTTCAAGCCGATGTCAGACAGTCCGATGGCCCGGCATCTTCCACGGTCGACGAGATCCTCCATCGCCCTCCACGTGTCTAGCAATGTCACGCCTTTGTCGTAGATGACATTGCCGTTTTCATCGCGCGGGTCCTGCTCATCCCCCGCTTGAAATGCAAATGGTGTGTGTATCAGATAGAGATCAAGATAGTCGAGCCCCAGCCTTTCAAGACTTGCATTGAAAGCCGGTTCAACACGCTCGGGCCGATGATTAGAGTTCCACAATTTTGTGGTCACGAAGATGTCTTCGCGCGCGATCCCTCCGGCAGCAAGCCCTATTCGCAGAGCCTCGCCGACCTCGCGCTCGTTCCGATATCGCTCGGCACAGTCGAAGTGTCGATAGCCGGTTTCCAGCGCGTCTCTGGTAGCACTGGTCGTCGTAGCAGCATCGGGAATCAGCGTGCCGAATCCGAGCGAGGGCATACGGCCGCCTCCATGATTGAGCACTAACTTTTTGCTCCGGAAATCGGAAGACTCAATCATGGCGACACCTCCGCACTATTTCATGCCCTGCGACGGAGAACCGACGCTCAGGCTTGCAATTGTGGTGCCAGGTGTATGAACAGAAAATGTCAAAGTAGTCGAGTCGCTACCCGGCAGCCGCCATCAGGGTCAAACCGAGCACCAAACAGGTCTGCTCCTTGATCGAGTGTAGCAAATGAATCACTGGGCAGCTGTGGAGGGTTCCTGAAAGGTTCAACCTGGCGCGGGGTCGATCTCTTTGCGTGTGTGGCTCGTGACTCGCAGGTGCCGAGAGTAGTTTTTGGCCTCGGTACAATCACGCGCAATATTGCATATCAAGGGCGATAGACTAATGATAAATGCGGCAAACCATCCAGACGAAGGACTGACCACTGAACGCGTGATATTGCGAGCCGTCAGTGAGAATGACGCGAGCGCGCTGCAGGCGTACTACGCAGTCAATCGAATACATCTTCAGCCTTGGGAGCCTACGCGGCAGGAAAGTTTTTTCAACCTGGATGCCATCGCTGACAGGCTACGCACGATGGCTCATCAAACCGCAACAGGAAACGCTTTTCATCTCGTGCTGTTTGAACGCGAAGGCGGCCAGTTGATCGGAGAATGCAACTTCACCAATATCGTTAGGGGATCGTTCCAAGCATGTCACCTTGGATTCTCTCTTGCGAAAGTGGTCGAAGGGAAAGGCCTGATGCGAGAGAGTCTAACGGTGGCCATCCAGCATGTGTTCAGAAATATCGGCTTGCATCGCATCATGGCCAACTATCGACCGGAGAACACCCGCAGCGAGCACCTACTGGCCAGCCTTGGTTTCGAGAAGGAAGGCCTGGCTCGGTCGTACTTGAAGATCAATGGTTCCTGGGCCGATCACGTACTTACATCGTTGGTCAATCCAGACGATCTTGCCTATCCCGTATCCAACTCACGTATGCTGTGAATGAAACAATAACGTGGCCTTCGGAATGCGCAATCGGAAATCAACACGAGCAACACCCATAACCTGTTTCACCAACAGGCTTTGGAAACCGTTGCTCAGATTCGCGGCCCCAATCTGCGCATTCGCCTGCACGGTCCTAACCGCTATACCCGCGTATTCAGGTGAACTACTGCAAGTCCCAGTACGGGGGCCGCAGACCCAGGCCATCCTCATCGAACAGCCAGCCAGCGCACCGCCATGGGTCATCGTATTGTTTGCCGGCGATAACGGTGTGATCGCCCTCAACGAGACCGGCCCGACGACAATGAAGGCAAATTTCCTTCTCCGGACCGCCGGATACTGGACGTCTGCGGGCGATGCGATCGCGATCGTCGATGCGCCATCCGATCGATCATCCGGCATGAATGACGCATTCCGTCTGAGCGAAGCTCACGCTCAGGACTTGCACGCCATTGTCGCAGCGCTGAGGCAACGCTTTCCAGCCGCAAAAATCGCCCTCGTGGGTACCAGCCGGGGCACGATTTCGGTTGGCAATGTGCTCCAACGGGAACCACGGCTGGCCGACGCGTATGTACTGACTTCGCCCGTCACGATCGGCATGCGTGGCGAGGCCGGGCTTTCGGGCATGCACTGGGACGTCGGCGCGACTCCGGTTCTGGTGGTGTCGAACGAAAATGACGGATGTCGGGTTTCACCGTTTAGCGCGGCACGCTCGCTCGCTCAGGACAACCGGTTGCAGTTCCTGGCGGTATCAAGCAGCGAGCGCGGCGGGATTAGCGCCACTGAATGCGGGGCGAAGTCGCCACATGGTTTTCTTGGCATCGAGGCGCAGGTGCTGTCGGCCGTCTCACGATGGCTGGAAGACCCGGGAACCGTGCCGCACTAGCAGCGGCGTTACGCGACCGGCCAGCCCCAATCCGGAGGAGCCAGCCGCGCGAACTATCGGCCACGTGCAGTTTTTCACTCAGGTCCCGGATTTCCCAACTACAACGCCGCGTCTCTGTTGTCCTTAACAGCACCGCCGCTTTGCTTCCTGTACGCGCCTGGCGTCGTGCCGAACAGCATTCGAAAGCTTCGGCTGAAATGCGCTGGATCGTTAAAGCCATTCCTGTATGCAATGCGCTCGATCGACAATTCCGCGCAAAGTGGATTCGTCATATCGTCACGGCTGCGGGTCAGGCGATGCTCCAGCACGAACCTCCCGTAATGCGTTCCGTTGGCTTCGAACATCTTGTGAACGTAGCGTTTCGACACGCTTAGCGCCCTCGCGCACGCTTCGACGTCCAGTTCGGGATCGTGGAGATTGGAGGCAATGAACGCGCGCAGTTGCGACCATCGCAGAGGATTCGCGCCTCCCGGAACGGGCTCGGCGGTTGCGCCCCCCGCCGACTCCAGATACGCGGCCGCGAGCAGTGACACAAGCGACTGCTCCGCTGCTGCCGCCGTGTTTGCGCTCTGCTGCCTGAGCGACGGCAACACCGATTCGATGAATCGGTGCACCGTGAGGACAATCCCCGATTCGCCGCTGGCGCAGGCAGGTGCAAAAGGGGTGAAGCGCGACATCGCATGGCCGAAAAAGCGCGTGATTGGCAGACGAAGCATGACAAACTTCGCCGGTGCGTCGATGCGTGCCGTCGACGGCACGCGTGCACGCCGGAATGTGATGTCACCGGCGTTGAAAGGCAGCGTGCGCTGTTGTTGCGTGACCGTGCCGCAGCCATTGAGGACGATCAGAACAATGACATCGTCGCCAGCGAGATTCTGCAGGTGCGCCCATTCATGACGCACTTCCGACAGCCCCAGTTGCACGGTCGCCAGCACACCGCCGCCCATCAGCCTGCCCGCGCGGATTTCACCCTCGGACATGTCTCCGGCAAGCAGAATGTCGCCCGGCGTGACAATGTCGTCGAGTGAGAGCTTCCAGTCGTCGAGACAACGCGCGGGCATTTCGCAGAGCGTCGGAGCGTACGGCAAGTCGATAGTGCGCATGACAAACTCCCGGAAACTGCGTTGGAGGCGGCGTCCGCCCATGTCATGCGATTATCGCGCAGCCCGCTGTCCGGCAAAAGTGAGAGGAACTTACTAGAAAAGAACCTCCGGGTCACGCCGGATCACGCGCCGGCCGAACAGCGCGAAACTCGCCTTGACGATGCTAGGCAGCAGCAGAAAATCGTGTGACTCCTGCGCCAACGCGGGATCGATAGGCACGATCTGCCCCATCGACCTGGCCAGAATCTGGCTACGCGCGGCGCGCTCAATCAGCACGGACAGATAGGCCGATTCCTCTATCGAGGAGGTGGCCGCGAGGAATCCATGATTCGCCAGCAGGATCGTCCGCTTGTTGCCGAGCGCACTGGAGATCATCTCGCCCTCATTGTCCGCGATCGGGAGCCCCGGCCATTCTTTCAGAAAAGCGCAGTCGTTAAAGAGCGGTGTGGCGTCCATGTGAGCGACTTCGAGCGGCACGCCGACCATGGACAATGCGTTCACATACGGTGGATGCGTATGGACAATGCAGTTGACGTCCGGCCGGCGCCGGTAAATCCACAGATGAAAACGGATGGCGGGATTCGCCATGCCATTGCCTTCGATCACATGCATTTCATCGTCGATGCGAATCACGCTGCTGCGCATGATTTCATCGAAGCCAACGGCCATCGCTGTAGTCAGGAATGTACCGTCGGCAGCGCGCAGCGTAATCTGCCCCGCGAGGGTCTCCGAATGTCCTTCGTGTGCGAGCATCCGGCACGCCAGCGCGAGCTTCTGCCGGTCGTCCCATGCGCCCCGCTCGAGTTTATGGTCCATCTCGGCGGCGATGCCGCGACTCAGGTTCGATTTGTCATCGTCGCTCATGTGAGCCTCCTTGTGGTCGGATAAGTGCTCAGGATTGGCCGACTTGCGATTGCGCGACCGGCTCGGGAACCGCGTTCGATGCGCTGCCGCTGCGCGGCGCAAGCAACACGAAGCTGGCGGCGATCAAAGAACTCGCCGCGACGTAGCATGCAACCCACAGCGGATCGCCGTTGCGCGCGGCGAGCAGCGCGGAACAGATCACCGGGCTCATGCCGCCGCCAATGACTGCACCGATTGCGCCAACGGATACGCCGGAAAAGCGCACCTTGACGTCGAACATGTCAGCAAAGAAGCCACCTTGCGGTCCATACATCAACGGATGGATCAGACCGATTGCAATGACGATGGCGAGCTTGACCAGCGCTGGATCGCGCGTGTTCAGCAGGTTGAAATACGGCCAGACGTAAAACGCACAAGCGACGAGGCCTGCCAGATAGATCGGCTTGCGGCCAATGCGATCCGACAGCGCCGCGAACAGCGGCACCATGAAGACGGCCAGCGCTGCACCCGCCATAATCGCGACGAGCACCACCTGACGCGGCAGTCCAAGATGGACGGTCACATAGGCCACGGAAAACAGCAGCACGAAGATCGACCACGTGATTTCGCCGAGTCGAGCCATGAAGACAATCGCGATTTCCCGGCGATGGTTGCGAAGCAGGTCGGCGAGCGGAAAACGCGCGACGGCCTGGGTCGCCCTCATCTGTTCGAATTCACGCGTTTCCGGCAACCGTGCGCGTCCAATCAGTCCGATCACGACCAGTACCGCGCTGAACAGGAATGGAATGCGCCAGCCCCAGGCGAGGAAGTCAGCTTCGGGTAGCCTCGACATGAGGAGTAAGGCACCCGTCGATAACAAGGCGCCGCCGTAGCTGCCCGAATTGCTCCAGCTTCCGTACAGGCCGCGGCGTCCCGCCGGCGCGCTTTCCACACCAAGCACGGTGGCGCCGCTCTGCTCACCGCCGATCGCAAAGCCCTGGAATATCCGAAGCAGAGTCAGCAAGATGGGCGCCCAGATACCGATTTCGGCGTAGGTCGGCAGGCAACCGACGAGCGTCGACGCAATCCCCATTACCAGCAGCGTGGAGAGCAGCAGCGTCTTGCGGCCGAAGCGATCGCCGAAATGCCCGCAGATCAGCGCCCCCGCGCCGCGTGCAAAATAGCCGGCCGCGTAGGTGCCGAGCGAAGCGATCGTACCGGCGAGCGGATCGAGAGTCGGGAAGAAAATCTTGCTGAAGACGAGCGCCGATGCCGTCCCGTACAGCAGAAAATCGTATTGCTCGATCGCCGTGCCGAGAAACGCCGAGATGAAAACGTACGGCCTATGTTTGCGTGGGCTTGGGGACATGTGCTCCTCATGGCATTTGTTTTCGTGCCCCCAGCTTAATTTTTGGCCGATCCAGCGGATTGTCCCTGCCGGAATCCAGAACTTGATCCAGAGTGAACCAAGTGCACCACTTGCGCCGCTTTAGCCCGCCCGGGGGCCACAGCCAACTTGAGCCCCCGGACTCCTCCACTCCGCTTAAAGCCGGGCGACGTCGACGATGGCATCGGCAAATGCCTTCGGCGCTTCCTGTGGCAAGTTATGTCCGATGCCGCCGTCGATGTTCCGGTGCTGATACTTGCCGGTGAATTTCTTCGCGTAGGCTGCCGGTTCGGGATGCGGTGCGCCGTTGGCGTCGCCCTCCATCGTGATGGTCGGAACCGAAATGGTCGGCCCCTTCGCGAGCCGCGCTTCGAGTTCGTCGTATTGCGGCTCGCCCTTGACCAGACCCAGACGCCAGCGGTAGTTGTGAATCACCACCGCGACGTGATCGGGATTCTTGAAGGACTCAGCCGAGCGGTCGTACGTCGCATCGTCGAAATTCCATTTCGGCGACGCGAGACGCCAGATCAGCTTGTTGAAGTCGTGGCGGTTCGCTTCGTAACCTGCATGGCCACGCTCCGTGGCGAAATAGAATTGATACCACCAGGCCAGTTCCGCCTTCGGCGGCAGCGGCGCCCGGTTGGCTTCCTGGCTGCCGATCAGATAACCGCTGACCGACACCATCGCCTGGCATCGCTGCGGCCACAGCGCGGCGATAATATTCGCCGTACGCGCGCCCCAATCGAAGGCGCCAAAGATGGCTCTGTCGATCTTCAATGCGTCCATCAACGCGATGATGTCGACGGCAACCACCGCCTGCTGACCGTTGCGAGGTGTATCAGCGGATAAAAACCGCGTCGAACCATAGCCCCGCAGATACGGCACGATGACGCGGTAGCCCGCGGCTGCCAACAACGGTGTGACTTCGGCGAAGCTGTAGATGTCGTAGGGCCAGCCGTGCAGCAGGATCACAACCGGTCCATTCTGCGGGCCCGCTTCCGCATAGCCCACGTTGAGCGTTCCGGCATTGACCTGGCGAATGTTCTCGAACGAAACGACACGCGTTGCAGCGTTCGTACCGGTCGACTGCGCCTTGGCGAGCCCGCTCAAACCCAACTCCATCAAGCTGATACCAGCAACTGTCGTCCCAAGCAGACGACGACGTCGAGTATTGATCTGATCCGGCATCGCGGATTCTCCTCAAAGGTTAGCTACACGAACGCAGGGCATCTCCGGCCTGCGAAGCCAGACGATCTGGCCTGGAATCATTAAAGCCCGTGGACGTATCTGGCGTGTGTCTGCGAAAAGCGCCAGTGCAACGTTATGTATTTACCGACGGTGCGGATACATTGAGATACAGGACGGGGGGCGGGAGTTGACGCTCATCGGCGAAAAAGTACGGCATAGAACGCGATCGGCGAGCGATCGGAATCTAGCCGACGCCTTTCAACACAAGTGTGGCTTCAAGACCGCCATCGGGCCGGTTATGCAACGACAGTGTCGCGTCCATCGCTAAAGCGAGTTGTCGCGCAATCGCGAGGCCCAACCCGGTACCGCCGGTTCCGCGGTTGCGCGATCCTTCCAACCGATAGAACGGTTCGAACACCGCTTCCAGCGACTCGGCCGGAATTCCCGGCCCACGATCGAGCACGGAGATCCTCACGTGCCCGTCCTGCGAGGCGACCCTGATCTCGGCCGCGCCACCGAACTTCAGCGCGTTATCGACGAGATTGCCGACGATCCGGCGCAACGCCTGAGGACGCGTCACCAGTGCAGTGTCGATTCGACCGTGTAGCGAAACGTCCTGGCCGGCATCGACATAGTCGAACACGAGGCTATCGAACAGCGCGTCCGGATCGATACGCAGGGGCGCCTCGCTGGCGCCGTGCATGGTGCGCGCGTAGGTGACGCCTTCCTTGACCATCGTTTCCATTTCTTGGAGGTCCTGCTGCAGCTTGGCGCCCTGGGGGCTCTCGTCCATCACGTCGACGCGCAAACGCATACGGGTAATCGGTGTTTGCAGGTCGTGCGAAATCGCCGCGAGGATCTGCAAGCGCTCGGTCATGTACAGCCTGATGCGGTCCTGCATGGCGTTGAACGCCCGCGCCGCGCGCGCCACTTCGTCCGGGCCGTCTTCGGGCAGGCGCTCCACCTTCAGGTCGGGGCCCAGGGTATCGGCCGCTCGCGCCAACTGGCTCAACGGGCGCGTTGCCAGCCGTACCGCCAGCCAGCAGCACGCGGCCAGCACCACCAGTTGCAGCACCAGCAGCCACGACAACCACGGCGACAGCGGCGCGCCGGGCATGGGACGATAGTCGATCGTCAGCGGCGTGCCGTCACTCAACTGCAGATGGACCTGCAGGCGGTCCGGATCGCCGGGGACGGCGTTGGCCGTGAGCGGATAGCGCTTGCCGATGCCGTCTGCGATAGATTGAGCCACCCTCGCTGAGAGCTTCGCATCCGGAGGTGCGCCGGCGACCCCGGGCCCAAGATTGAAGGTGTAGGTGCGACGCGCCAGCCTCGGCAGCCATTCGGCGCGTTCGTTAGCGGGCAAATGATCGAGCAGCGCGACGGAGCTGGTGACCTCGCGCTCGATGTAACCCATCATCACGTTCGTCATGGTCTGGTCCCGTTCCGTCATGGTGAGCCAGACCGACAGCGTTTGCACCAGCGCAAGGCTGACAAAGAGAATCAGGGCAAGCCGCGCGAACAAGGTACGCGGCCAACGCAGCAATGTATTCAGCTTCATGAAGCGCCTTCGATCATGGTCACCGCTGCCGAAAATACATAACCCTCGCTGCGCAACGTCTTGATGTAACGGGGCTCGCGCGCAGTGTCCTGCAGGCGCTGCCGCAAACGGCTGACCAGCAGATCGATCGAGCGGTCGAACGCATCGGCCTGGCGGCCCTGGGTCAGATTGAGCAACTGATCGCGCGTAAGCACGCGCTGGGGATGATCGAGGAACACGCGCAGCAACCGGTACTCCGCGCCGCTTAAGGCCACCATGGTGCCTTCGGCGTCGAGCAGATGACGCGCGGTGGTGTCGAGGCGCCAGTCGCCGAAGGCGATCATCGGTGCGGTTTCCGTCACCTGCATGCCGGGCGGCAGCATCCGCGCGCGGCGCAGCACGGAGCGGATGCGCGCCAGCAGTTCGCGCACCGCAAACGGTTTGGACAGGTAATCGTCAGCACCCATTTCCAGCCCGACGATGCGATCCGTCTCCTCGCTGCGGGCCGTCAGCATCAGGACCGGCACCGCGCGAAACTTGCCGGCCCGCAATTCCCGGCACAGCACGAGACCGTCTTCGCCGGGCATCATCAGATCGAGCACGATCAGATCAGGCGCGCCCTGCTCGAGGACAGAGCGCATCTGCCGGCCGTTGGCGGCCAGCGAAACGCGCATGCCGTTCTTCTCGAGATAGGTGGCGAGCAATTCGCGGATGCCGCGATCGTCGTCGACGATCAGGACGTGGTCGGTGTTTTCCATCAACGGATCAATCCTTTCGACGATTGACGCGCACCCGGTTCACGTTGATCAGCGAACAGTGCACGGGGTGTGCCAGTTCCGCCGCCAATCCGCCCGCGAGGAAGGCAAGAATTGTCATGAGCTTTCTCATGCAACTTCCACGACGGACAAGCTGGCGCCATTGGCTACGCTCGCCTCCAGCGTATACGGGTCGACACCCTCCAGGCAACCGATGTTGACCCGCCACAGTTGCGGATCTTTACGCGTCTGATGGAAAGGATAAATGCCGCAGTGCTTGCAGAAGTAGTGCTTCGCCGTGCGTGTATTGAACTGATAGAGCGTCAGCGCTTCCTCACCCTGCAGGATCTTCAGTTCACCCGCATCGAACAGCGGCGTCATCAGCGCGCCCTTGCGCCGGCACAGGCTGCAATTGCAACGCGCAGCGGGCACGACATCGGTACGGACTTCAAATTTCACGGTCCCGCAATGACAGGATCCTTGCAGCAGTTCGGTACTCATTTGGCTTCTCCACGGTAGGAATGGCTGCTTTATAGCCCAGTACGCGCGACGCTTTGTATCCCAATGTATCTGGGCATTCCCCTGACACAAAACATTGCACCCGCGCCGCCTCGGCGACACAAGCCAGATACGAACGGGCGTTCAAATGCACCCATGCCAACCACTGGAATGCCCGATGCGGCGTACGGGTCCATGCCCGGATCGCCGCTCTGCTCTCCTCCCTGAAAGGATGCTGACATGCTCTCCCGACTCAAAACCACCGCTACCGTCGCCCTGTTCGCCGCAACCGTGGCAGCCGGCGCCGCCGCAATCGCAACGCTCGTTGCAAGTCCCGCGGCCAGCGCTGCCGCCGGTCCCGTTGCAAATCCGCTCGACAACAGCACGACCGCGCCGGAATTCACCGGCATCGACAGATGGCTCAATAGCGATCCCCTGACCATGCAGCAGTTGCGGGGCAAAGTTGTGCTGGTCGATTTCTGGACCTACACCTGCATCAACTGCATCCATGTACTGCCCTACGTCAAGACCTGGAATCAGAAATACAAGGACCAGGGTCTGGCGGTGGTCGGCGTCCACACACCCGAGTATCCGTTCGAGCGCAGCACGGACAACGTCAAGACGGCGATCAAGCGCTTCGGCATTACGTTCCCGGTCGCGCAGGACAACAACTACGCAACATGGCGCGCCTACGACAACCAGTACTGGCCCGCGTTTTATCTGGTCGACAAGAAAGGACACGTGGCCTATACGCACTTCGGCGAAGGCGACTACGAACAGACCGAAGCGAAGATCAAGGCCTTGCTGGCGGAAAACCCTTGATTCGCATCGCAATGTAACTGGCTGATCAATCAGTCGTGCCCGCCCGGCACGATCTCGCGGCTGAACGCATCCATCTCGCGAATCAGGCTCCGGGCGGCCAGCTTCACCAGCGCGCCGCCCTTCTCCTGAGACGCCTGGGCTGGATCCGAGCCCATCCGCCCGTCGGGATAGCGCGCGCGGAACTCGAGCGCCTCGCGAATCGGCCCCGACGGCGCGATCTGCGGGGCGTAGCGAGCGGTCTTGATCGCCTCAGGAAGCGCCCACTGGGTGATGGCGATCTCGGAGGGCGTCGCATGCACGCCATGTCCTTCAGGAAACTGCTCGCGCGCCAACTCGCCAACGCCTTCGAGATCCCACCAGTTGCATAGCTTCAGTGCGAACCCCAAGCGGCGCCGCGCGAAACTGGCCTCAGCATAAATCTCGGAGAAAGCCGCTTCGATCGATGCGATGTTGCCGCCGTGGCCGTTCAGAAACAGGATTTTCTCGAAGCCATGAACCGCAAGCGAGCGCGTCCAATCACCAATGGCTGCAATGAAAGTTGATGGGCGCAACGAGATGGTTCCCGGAAAGCCCAGGTGATGCTGCGCCATGCCGATATTGAAGGTCGGCGCAATCAGGATGTCCGCACTCTTCTCGGCTTCGTGCGCGATGATTTCCGGGCACAGCCAGTCGGTGCCCAAAAGACCGGTGGGGCCGTGCTGCTCGTTCGAGCCGATAGGAACGACGATCGAACGGCTTCGCTCCAGGTATTGCCCCACTTCAGCCCATGTCGACAGGTGTAAAAGCATTTCAAGTCCTCTACTTCGCCGCGTCCCGCAGGAACGCGGCGCATTGGGTTGACTGCTGCTCCTCGACGACGCCTGCGGGTGACTGTCAAGGAGCGTCCTTATCCGGATCTGGGCGCGCCCAGATCTCTATTCTGACGGTAATCTGTTTGCGACGAGCAGCGCGGAGCCGCATAGCGCCAGACCTGCAATTATCAGGAGTCCAAGATGCAGATTGCCGGTTGCCGTCTTCGCCCAGCCGATGATGGCAGGCCCCCAGAATCCACCGGACAAACCGATCGTATTGATCAAGGCAATACCGCCCGCTGCCGCATCGCCTTTGATGTATTCAGAGGGGATGGCCCAAAACACCGTGTATGCCATCCACAGCATCGTCGTGGTGAGCGTCAGCAGGACGAGCGTAGCGACGAGGTTGCCGTCGGTCAAAACCGACAGGGAAAGCAATACCGCGGCGAGCAGCGCCGGCACCGAGCTGTGATAGCGCCGTTCGCCACGTGTGTCCGACCGGCGGCCGATGAAATACATGCCGAAGGCTGCCCCAACATACGGAATCGCCGAGTACCAGCCAAGCCGGATCGTATCGTTGACGCCTTGCGACTTCACGATGGTCGGCAGCCAGAAACTCATGGCATAGATCGACGCAATGATGCAGAAGTACGCGCACGCCAGCAGATAGACCTTGGGGTTACGCAACACAGCCTTGAACGAGTGATCTCCAGCCGGGGTCGCCACGAGTTCGGCCTCGAGCAGGCGCTTCTCGTCATCGCTCAGCCAGTTGGCCTGCGCCGGCCGATCCGACAGGACAAACAGCGTCAGCACGCCCAGCACAATGCACGGCAAGCCTTCGGCGAGAAACATCCACTGCCAGCCGGCCAGGCCCGCTGTACCGGCGAAAGTGGTCATCAGCCAAGCCGAGACGGGGCCACCGACAATGCCGCCGATCGGCCCGGCGAGAAAAACGATCGCGATGGCCCGGGCCATACGCGAGGGACCGTACCAGCGCGACAGGTAAAAGATCATGCCCGGCGCGAAACCCGCTTCGAAGATGCCGAGCAGAAAGCGCATTCCGTAGAACATATGCACGTTGCGCACAAACAGCATGCAAGCCGAGGTAATGCCCCACAACACCAGGATGCGGCAAAAGGTTTTCCGTGCACCGACTCTCGGTAGCATGAGATTGCTCGGCAGCTCGAACAGCACGTACCCCAGAAAGAAGATACCGGCGCCAACACCGTAAGCGGCATCGGAAAAGCCAAGATCGCTTTGCATCTGTAACTTGGCAAAGCCGACGTTGACACGATCCAGATAGGCGAACAGATAACAGATCAGAAGAAACGGGAGTAGCCGCCAGTTAAGCCTGTCATAGAGCGCGGAAACATCGTCCCCGTCGATTGTGGTTTGAATTGCTGTCATGCCTGTCTCCCTGTTCACCGTTTTGTTCGGCTCGCCTTCCGGATGAATAGTGGCAACGCCCAGCCGAACTAGCAACAGCAACTAAGTTCACGTATCGTTGCTCATAGGGCAACGACAGCAATGAAAGGACAGCCGACATGCGAGAAATCAACCAGCAACGCCTCCGGTATTTCAATGAAGTGCTGACTTACGGCACGATTCGTGGCGCCGCGGATAGCCTCAACACGTCCCCTTCCGTGATTACGCGGCAGATCAAGCTACTGGAAGACGAACTCGGCGTGATGCTGTTCGAGCGCCAGGCTCGCGGCGTCAAGCCCACTGAGTCGGCGGCGCATCTGCTCGAGTTCTGGAGAGGCTACCGGTCACAGCAGGAGAAACTGGAAGACCAGCTTCATGCCTTGCAGGGCCTCCAGCAAGGCCATGTTCAACTGGCCATCAGTGAAGGCTATGTCGATGCGCTGGTCGATGAAGTGCTCACCCCGTTCTGTGCGCGCTACCCTAAGCTGGACATCGGCGTGGAGATCCTGGCAGTCGACGATGTGCTGAATGAAGTGGCCGAGAGCCGCGCACATATCGGTCTTGCCTACAATCCGCCGCCGCATTCGCGCATCGAATATCGCGCGAGTTCATCGCAACCCGTCGTTCTGCTGGTTCGCCCGGAGCATCCGCTGGCGGTGAGAGGCGGGCCGGCAAGCATCGAAGACGTGCTCGCCTACCCGCTTGCATTGATGCCGGCCACCTTCGGAATCGGCCACGCCGCAAAGATGTTGGCGTTCGCCGAGAACGTCGAGATCCGTCCGACGCTCACCACGAATTCGCTAAGCGCGCTCAAGCGCTTCGTCGCGTCAGAAAACTTCGTGACGCTCGTTGGAGAGTTCGCCGCGTATCGGGAGATCGCGGCGGGCGAATTGACCGTCGTTCCGATCGACCACCCCCTGTTCCGCGGTATCAAGGCGCGGCTGCTCGTCAAATCCGGCCGGCCGCTCGCGGCCGCCCCGCAGGAGATGCTCGAATGGATCCTGCGCCACATGACCATGTTCGCGGAAGCGGATAACACCTAGCGCGTCGACGCATTCGCATCTGGACCTGCTGGCGGAAAACCCGCGATTCGTATCGCAATGTATCTGGGCATCCAGGTGATACAGAACATTGCAATTGCCCGGTTTCCCGACACAAGTCAGATACGTCGGCACGTTCTAATGCGTCAACGCCGGATGCAAGACACAAGCAACTTCGCAGATGACTGACCGAATTGCTGCCCTTGCTCCTGACATCGCGGCGCCTTCCTTTTAATTGATTGGTTCACGGAGAACGACATGAAAACTTCAATGATCGCTTTGGCATTCGCTGCATTCGCTACCGCTGGTTTCGCTCACGCCTCTGAAGCTCCGGCAACAACCGCTGCTCAATCGGCCGCCACGCAAGTGCAGCAATGGAACCCGAGTCAAACTGGCGCAATGCAGAAGACGCGCGCAGAGGTCCGCCACGAACTGGTGCAAGCCCAGCGGGATGGTCAGCTCGCCCAGCTCAGCAGCTTGTATCGCGGTAGCTGATTATCTGAGCGCCGCCGGATTGAGCTCTGCTCCCAATACGGTAAGCAATCCTCCTGGTTCAAGATGCTTCGTACGTTCCACAACGCCCACACTGAGCACGCTCGGCGTGGGCGTATCGCGTTCAATGACTCGTGAGACCACGCTGCCATTGATTGGGAACCTCGCTTTATCGCCCATCGGAAATGCCATGTCAGACACCATCCTTCCTCAATCGCCGTCTCGCCGTCGTTTTGTTAGCGTGGCAGCTCCGCGAAGCTGGATGCGGAGCGGCCGCGATCGTCGGCCACGCAGGCATGCGTAGTGCAACCGCGCGATCGTGAGCGATTTCAGCGTCGGCTCACCGCGACCGCTTAAATTAACCATCGTTTTTTGGCCGGTTAACTGGGAAAAGTACATATAAGCGGCAAAAATTTGCCTGTTGGCAGCCAAGGCTCCCGGTGCATGGCTGGCGGAAAACCCGTGATTCGTATCGCAATGTATTGCAGAGGAGGCTAAGCGGGTGTCGAGCCCGCGTAGAATTACCCACTCGTTTCGAGGCACGCACACTCGCCGCACACATCGGACCCGACATGGAAATCAAGTGGATTGAGGACTTCATCGCGCTCTCCCAGTATCAGAGCTTCTCGCGGGCGGCGGAATTTCGGAATGTCACCCAGTCGGGGTTCAGCAGGCGCATTCAGTCGCTTGAGCAGTGGGTGGGCGCAGACCTCATTGACCGAAGCAGTTTCCCTCCCACGCTGACGCCTGCCGGACAACTGTTTCGGGAGGCCGCGGTAGATATTCTTGGGAAGCTATTCGATACGCGAGCGATCATTCGCATCGACCAACGTATGGCGGGCAAAGGCTTGCAGATTGCAGCGGGCCATACGATCGCGTTAAGTTTTTTGCCTGCCTGGTTGAAGGCGCTCACTGCGCGCTTCGGGGAGGTACGTGCCCGGGTGATACCTACCAATGTCCACGATTCCATCCTGATGCTCGTGAACGGCAACTGCGAACTGATGTTTTCCTATCATCACCCGGAGTTGCCTCTCCATCTCGACCCGATCAGATACGAGCATCTCACCGTAGGCGTCGATGTACTGATGCCTGTCTGCCGGCCAAACCCTCGTGGTGCTCCCATCTTCCGGTTACCGGGAACCGCAGCGCGTCCATTGCCGTTGATTACGTACACGGAAACCAGCTATTTCGGCCGCTGCCTCGCACTCCTCCTGGGCCGCGTCGACGCCACCCCAGCTTTGCGGCCTCACTACGAGTCCGACATGGCCGAGGTCCTCAAGAAACTGGTCCTGGAAGGCGAAGGCGTTGCCTGGCTGCCGAAAAGCTCGATCGTCGCCGAACTCGACGCGGGCGAACTCGTCCCAGCCGGCCGGGACGCGTGGCATCTCGAAGTTGAACTTCGCGTCTACCGGGATGCCTCGAATCGCAGTGAGTTTCTGGACACGCTTTGGCGCCACCTCCGCGCTGCATCGCAGGCTGTCGATTAAGGGTTATCCCGCGTTATGCGAGTCTCGCATATCCCTATGCAGGACCCGCATTGAGTCTTTTTTGATCATCTCTATCATCCGTCCATACACAGAAACGTCGCTCCTCTAGCGGCGTTTTTGCCTCCTGCCAGCGCACGGTGGTCACGTCAGACCTCCGTGCGCCTTCCTCGGACTGATGGAAATGAAAAACCGCCTAACGTTCTATATTGTGGTCGGCATGGTGCTCGGCGTGATTGTCGGTTACGTGTGCCATCGGACCGTAGCCGATGCTGCGGAAGCCAAAACAATCGCCGGTTACTTCTCGATCATTACCGACATCTTCTTGCGCCTCGTGAAGATGATTATCGCGCCGCTCGTCTTCGCCACGCTGGTGTCCGGGCTCGCCGGAATGGAAGGAACGAGCGACGTGCGCAGAATCGGGTTCAGGTCGGTGGGATGGTTCGTGTGCGCGTCGCTTTTCTCGCTCGCGCTTGGCCTCGTCCTTGCGAATGCGCTCCAACCCGGTGCCGGCTTGCATATGACGCAGACCAGTTCCGATGTTGCCACCGGCCTCAACACCGCGGGTCTGAACTTCAAGGACTTCGTCACGCATGCGTTCCCTTCCAGCATCATCGATGCGATGGCTCGGAATGACATTCTTCAAATCCTCGTCTTTTCCGTGCTATTTGGTGTGGTCCTAAGTGCCATCAAGACGGACCCACGCGTAACACCATTGATCGCAGGCATAGATGCGCTCGTTCCCGCGATGCTGAAGCTGACCGACTATGTGATGCGGCTCGCTCCCATTGGTGTCTTCGGCGCCCTTGCCTCCGCGATTACGGTGCACGGCCTGGACGTGTTGACCACCTATGGCAAGCTCGTCGGAAGCTTCTACCTCGGTCTCGTCCTGCTGTGGGCTGTCCTTATCCTCGTTGGTCACGTCTTTCTGGGCAAATCGATCTGGAGGTTGCTTAAAGCGGTCCGGGAGCCCGCGATGCTGGCCTTCTCTACCGCGAGCAGTGAAGCCGCTTATCCGCGCCTGACCGAGAAGCTTGAACAGTTTGGTATCGACAAAAAGGTCGTCGGCTTCACGTTGCCGCTCGGCTACGCGTTCAATCTCGACGGATCCATGATGTATCAGGCGTTTGCTGCGATCTTTATCGCGCAAGCCTTCGGCATCGACATGCCGCTCAGTGCTCAAATCATGATGTTGCTGGTGCTGATGTTGAGCAGCAAGGGGATGGCCGGCGTCGCAAGAGGTTCCGTGGTGGTGGTTGCGGCCGTTGCCCCGATGTTTCATTTGCCGCCGTCCGGCGTGGTGCTGATCCTCGCCATCGATCAGATTCTCGATATGGGGCGAACCGCCACGAACGTGATCGGTAACAGCATCGCGACGGCCGTTATCGCGAAGTGGGAAGCCAAGCGGGTTGCCACGCAGAACGACGCAGAGCACAACGTTGCCCTGGGCCAACTGCAAGGCGAAACAAAATGATCAGCGCAAACGTGCTGAGCGGAAAGAGGTTCGGCGTGGTAGGCGGTCTGGGTCCACTGGCTAGCGCGGATGTCTTTTTCAAGCTCGTCAAATCGACGCCCGCTTCGAGCGATGCCGAACACGTCGATGTCATTTTCGAGCAGCATCCCTTCCGAAGCGCGGCCATAGGGAGTGAGGCGACGACTCAACGGAAACTGTACATTTTCGACATGATTAGCGGCTTCGAGAAGAGGGGGGTGACAACCGTTGTCCTCCCCTGCTTTCTCAGCCACACGTTTATCGACGAGCTAAAGGCTAACTCGCCTTTGCAGATTGTCGATATGGTGGAAGCCGTCCGCAGCCATGTCCGAAGAAAATTTCCGGCTGCACGGCGAATCGGCATGCTGACCTCGGACTACACCCGTCGAAAGGGGCTATTCGAAAAGTATTTCGCGGAGCCGGAATTTGAAGTCATTCATCCCCGTCCGCGCGACGGTGTCGATCTCATCACCGAAGCCGTCTACGGCGCGAACGGCATCAAGAGCGGGAATCTGTCTGGTCGGCCCGTCACGCTTCTGCGCGAGGCGTGCGAGGACCTCATCGCACAAGGTGCACAAATCATCGTGCCGGGTCTGACGGAGATTGCGCTCGTGGCGGAGGAAATGGGCTCATTTCGAGTGCCGCTAATCGATTCGAATCTTGCGTATGCGCAGTACGTGATTGCGGGCGAATACGGTTTGCCCGAATCCATTTTCAAAGTGGGCGTGGTCGGTGGAGTTGGGCCAGCGGCGACGGTGGACTTCATGCAGAAAATCGTACGCAATACGCCAGCGAATCGGGATCAGGACCATATCAGGCTTCTGATTGAACAGAATCCGCAGATTCCCGATCGCACAGAAAACCTGATCGGTGACGGGCCCGACCCAACAATTTCGCTTTACGCGACCTGCAAGAAGCTCGAGTCGGGCGACGCGGACCTCATCGCGATTCCGTGCAACACCGCTCACGCATTTGTCGAACGCATTCAACCGTATCTGGGCATACCGATCGTCAATATGCTGACGGTTACGGTCCGCCATCTCCGAGAAACGTTTCCGCTGTTGCGCGCCGTTGGCGTGCTGGCCACCTCCGGCACGATCGCTAGCGGCGTCTACGAGAAGGCTCTCGAATCACAGGGCTTGCGGCAAATCGTCCCGACCGCGGAATTGCAGGCACGCGTGATGGATGCAATCTACGGCAAGGAAGGGGTAAAAGCGGGATTCACTACCGGGCAATGCCTCGACGACATCGCCGCTGCCATTGATGGGCTCATAGCGGAAGGCGTTGAGGTCATCGTCCTGGGATGTACCGAGTTACCGCTTTTATTGCCGCAGACGAGTTTCGTGGGGACGACCGGCGCACGCGTCAGTCTCGTCGATCCAACCGATGTCCTTGCACAGCAATGCGTGGCTCTGGCAACAGCGGCCGCGGAACGCCCGGTTTCTTTGCGCTGTTAAATCCTTTAGGAGACTGGATATGTACATCAACACTACCTTTCAACAACTCGCCTTTCTGCGCAGGCCGAGCACGACGTTCACCGCTGCGCTTCTCGTCTGCGCTGGCTGCTTGTGTGGCACGAGCGTGTGGGCTGCAGGCGCCACGTCTGATTCTGATAGTGCGCCAGCCACCGAGGCGACGAGTCCGGCAACCGGATCGCCCCGGATTCTCGTGCTGGCAACCGGCGGCACGATCGCCGGCACAACGGACCCGCGTTCAGCCATTGGCTACAACTCGGGAAACGTCAAAGGCCAGGAACTGGTTCGGGCGGTTCCGGGCATTGAAAAACTCGCGAGCATCAACTCCGAGCAGATATCCAATGTCGGGTCGCAGGATATGAACGACGAGATCTGGTTCCGGCTTGCGCGACGAATCCAGGAGGCCTTCGATCGAAACGAAGCAGATGGGATCGTGATCACCCACGGCACGGATACGATGGAAGAAACAGCGTTCTTCCTGCAAAACGTGGTGCACTCGGACAAACCGGTGGTACTTGTTGGGTCAATGCGGCCGGGCGGATCGACGAGCGCGGATGGACCCGGCAATCTATACGAAGCGGTGGAAGTAGCAGCGAGTCCGAAATCCCGGGGCAGAGGTGTGATGGTGGTCATGAATGACCAGATTCACGCGCCGCGCTGGATTACTAAAACCAACACGACTGCAGTGCAGACTTTTGCTTCGCCCAACGCGGGTGTGATCGGC
Source organism: Burkholderia sp. OK233 (assembly GCF_900230185.1). Lineage (GTDB taxonomy): Bacteria > Pseudomonadota > Gammaproteobacteria > Burkholderiales > Burkholderiaceae > Paraburkholderia. The sequence continues at coordinate 2,312,994 of NZ_OCSR01000002.1, read as the reverse complement.
TATGTCGACCCGGCGAGCATTCGCTTTGTCGCGCCTGCGCCTGCGCTTGCGTCAACACGCGACGTGCTTGGCTTGCCCGCGAATGGCCACCTGCCGCGTGTAGAAATCGTTTATGCGCACAGCAATATGGACGGCGCCCAGATTGATCACGCTATTGCCGATGGCGCAAAGGGGATCGTGTTGGCAGGCGAAGGCGATGGCGACGCGTCCAAGGAAGCACTGGCCGCCCTCGACCGGGCGGCGAAAAAGGGCATTGTCGTCGTCCGCTCGACGCGTGTGATGTCTGGATTCGTCAACAGAAATGTGGAGGTCGAAGATGACAAGCGCGGCTTCGTCGTCTCACTCGATCTGAATCCGCAGAAGGCACGGTTGCTCACTCAGTTACTCGTCGCAAACGGCATCACTAACCCCGGCAAAGTCCAGCAGGCCTTCTCGGGTACCTTTTGACGGTGAGCAGGCAAGCCCTGATTAGCGGCGTCCGCCGCTAATCAGGGAGCGCACGCCTCAAGGAATTTCGCCACCTGCGCCCGTATTTCCGGATTGGCCGCAATGACATGTCCTCCGTCGTGCTCAAGGATCAGTGGACGGTTGAACTGGAAGGCCAGACTCCGGGAAGCTTGGCTCGGCACCACCGAATCCGCACGGCCGATGATATGAATCGACGGCAGATCGTAGTTCGCCGTCGACTCATACAACGTTGCAAGGCGCAGGTCTCTCGCCGCGAAGGCACCCACCAATATGGCAAAGCCGAAAGAGAGCGGCTGGTGTTCAGTGGGTTTGCCGTCGGGCGCGCGTAACCCAACCAGCAATGCGGCCAGCGCGCCACCCTGGCTAAAACCGAACACCCCGTCGAAAGGCCCTTCATTTGCAAAAATGGCAACCACCCAGCGACAGGTTTCGTCCCAACCCTCGTATGTCATTGCAACACGATTCGAGCCGGATTCCCTGGTATTGGCGACTCCGTGGTGCTCCACCGCATGCCACCAGCCAAAGTCCCCTCTTGCCAGCGATGGCGCATCGACGCACTCGAATTCCGCGAGATCGTTGAGACCGTCGGTGAGCGTTTTCATTTGCTTGCGTAACACGTCGGCACTGCCGTGGTATCCATGCAAGCAAAGAATACGGAGCTTTCTCATGATCGCCTCGTGGGACACGTCATCGTTTCAACGTCCATAGGTCGCGGTGAACGTGGCTTTGCCGAGGAGTTTGTCACCTAGCCCCTTGTTCAGGATGAACGAATGAAGGTTAGGACTGCCCGTTTTGGGGATACCGCTCGCCGTCTCCACGTTGTCGACCGCAAGCGCATAGAGCGTAAACACATAGTGATGTGGCTTTTCGCCAACCGGAGGACATGGGCCGCCGTAATTGCCGTTCGCGCCGGTCGCACCCGTATCGAGGAAGTCGTTTGCGCCGCCGAATGCCAGCGCAGGCAACGCGTCGGCGGCGTTTCCAGCGCCCTGCGGCAAGCCGTTTTCGCTCGCGGGAATGTTGTAGACGGTCCAATGCCAGAATGCATTGCCCGCTGCAGCATCCCGATCTTCCACCTGCAGAGCCAGTGATCGCGTTCCAGCCGGCAGGTTCGACCATTGAATGCGAGGCGACACGTTCGAACCGGTACAGCCAAACGCGTTCAACGTGAATTTTTTGTCGAACTGCCCTGTGGTCAGATCCGGACTCGACACGGCAAACGTCGGCGTACCTCCATGCGCATACTGCGCACCGAAGGGCGTGGCCAAAAGCGCGGCGAGGATCAGGACGCCGGCTGGACGTCTGCTAATGGCCGCGCTGGCCCGCTGTGCGAAACGGTTCGCTGCCCGACGGCCGGATGCAACGGTAGAACTGAGATTCATGGACCCGCTCCCTCGTTGGTGGAGCAGCCAATCTACCTGCACGCCTTTTCGTCGAACAGCCGTTTATCTCACGGGTGCATTGCAGAAAATGCAAGAGTCAGCGCTCGCATTGAGGCAAAGCGGCACATCAGGTCAGCGAGTAGGTCGACGCTTGTGCGTCCTGAAGCAGCGCACTCTGACTCGCATCAGATTCGGTCAACGCATCGGATAGCCGCAAAGGTGTGTCGAGAGCGGTGGGCAACCCTGCGCCAATGTGCTGTTTGATGAACTCGACGAACGCCCTGACCCGCCTTGGCACGTAGAAGCGCGACGTATAGAGCAACCACACCGAATTGTCGAAGTCGGTCGGCGTGACTTCGTAATCCGGAAACATGTTGACGAGGCGCCCCGTCGTCAGATCATCCGTCACGAGCCAGTCCGGAAGCAAAGCGGGACCAAGACCATCCAGCGCAGTCCGCTGCAATGCGAGCGAATTGGACACAACCAGCCAGCCCCCCACGTCGACTGCTTGCACATTGCCTGCAGGGTTGCGGAATTTCCATTGCGTTCGATATCCGCGCAACGAACAGCGCAGGCAATCGCGTTCCGCCAGTTCGCCTGGCATCCGCACGCGGCCGTGTTGCGCCAGATACGCCGGACTCGCGCAGACGAGGTAGCGAATCTTGGCGAGCCGGGTGCCGATCAACGACGTATCGGTCTCCTGACGCAGGCGCACCGCTACGTCGACGCGTTCGGCCAACAGGTCGACGACCGAGTCCGAGAGCAGCAAGTCGATTTCGAGCGCGGGGTAGGTTTCGCGTAGCGCGGGAAGCAACTTCAGGATGACGGCCTGTCCGTACGTGACCGAGGTGGTGACTCTCACGACGCCGGCAGGGCGCCCCGCAAGATCGCGCGCTTCGTCGGCGGCGTACTGAAGTTCTCGCAGGATCGTGCAGGCTTTCTCGTGATAGACCTTACCTGCCTCGGTGAGTACCAGTTGGCGCGTCGTGCGTTCGAGCAACCTCAGTCCCAGATCCTTTTCGAGCGAGGTCACCGCGCGCGTTGCCGCCGACGGGTCGATATCGAATTTGCGCGCCGCCGCAGCAAAGCTGCCTTGCTGAACGACTTCGACGAAAATCCTCAGATGTTCGGTATCCATACTGGCGATCCAGGCAGTTGAAGCAAGACAGGACGAGAGGCAGCGCTGATCGGGCAATCATACGCTTTCGCTGTCCTTCTCGCCCATCGTCGGACGGCCGCCATCAAACTGGTTTCTGCCGCTCGATTACCCGGAAAGAGACCGCCGCTTCAGGGCCCCGATCGCTCTACCCGACATGCAAATCTCGAGTCGGCGCACGCGTGCGTTGCCGCGTCTCCCATCCTTCTGCCAAGCCCACGTCGGCATCGGACGCGGGCAGCATAGACGCCGCACGGACCAGATCCGAAGCGCGTTCAGCAAGCATGATCGTCGGCGCGTTCAGATTGCCATTGGGTTCAGTCGGGAAAACAGATGAATCGATGACTCGCAAGCCTTCAATGCCGCGAACCCGTAACTCGGAATCGACCACAGCCATGTCATCCTCTCCCATGCGACATGAACCGCACGGATGCATCGTACTTTCAAGGTTCGCCCTGACGAAGGCATCGATCTGCTCATCCGTTTGCACGTCCGGTCCGGGAGCGAGTTCAACATCACGAAAGCGGTCCATGGCCGGCTGCCCGATGATCTCCCGGGTCAAGCGCACGCAGCGTCGAAATCCTTCCCGGTCCTCCTCCCGATCCAGGTAGTTGAAGCGGATCTCCGGATGCGTATAGGGATCGGCTGACACCGCTCGCACGTGGCCTCGGCTCTTCGGTTTGTTCGGCCCGGTCAGCACCATGAATCCGTGTCCCTTGAACGGCTTATCGCCGTCATAGCGCATGGCCGCCGGCAAGAAATGGAATTGAATGTCCGGCCAGCGCAACCCGGCTTCGGAACGGATGAATCCGCCCGCCTCGAAATGGTTACTGGCGCCCAGGCCATCCTTGAAAAGGAGCCAGCGCAACCCAATCATGAATTTGCTAAACGGGTCCATTTTCGCGTTGAGCGTCACGGGCTCCTTGCACGCGTACTGGATATAGATTTCCGCGTGATCCTGGAGGTTCTCGCCGACCCCGGGCAGGTCGTGCCGGACCTCGATCCCCGCCTTTCGCAGCACGTCGGCCGGCCCGATGCCTGAACGTTGCAGCAGGTGCGGCGAGCCGATTGGACCCGAGGCGATCAATACTTCAGAATGGCACCGTGCGACATGCGTGCGCCCGCCTTGATCGTATGCGACCCCAACGGCGCGCTTGCCCTCGAGAATCACGTGACGTGTCATCGCATTCGTCACTACGGTCAGATTCGGCCGCTTCATGGCAGGGCGCAAGTAGGCGTTCGCGGTCGACCAGCGCACACCATCCTTGACGGTCATGTGCATCGCACCGAAGCCTTCTTGCATATGGCCGTTACAGTCCTCCGTCTTGATGTATCCGGCCTCTGCCCCCGCCTCGATCCACGCACCGTACAGCGGATTCTCCATGTTGTTGCCGTTGTTGGTGCTCAGCGGCCCCTCCGCGCCACGGTACTCGTCGCCGCCGAACTTGTAGGTCTCGGCGCGGCGAAAATAGGGCAAACAGTTGCGGTAACCCCAACCTCGCGCACCCAGTTCCTCCCATTCGTCGAAGTCGCAAGCGTGGCCGCGAATATAGACGAGGCCATTGATCGACGACGATCCTCCCAGTACCTTGCCACGTGGGCAATGCAACTGCCGGCCATTCAGATGAGCCTCGGGCGCGGTCTGATAACGCCAGTTGTACTTGGCCGTATTCATCGGCATCGAAAACGCGCTGGGCATCTGAATGATGACGCTGCGATCGCTACCGCCGTATTCCAGCACCAGAACGCGGACCGCCGGGTCCTCGGTAAGCCGGTTGGCCAACACACATCCGGCCGATCCGGCGCCCACAATGATGTAATCGAATTGCTCGGTAACCATGATATTTTCCTGATTTCCAGATCTTGACGGGGTCGTCCGTATTTCAGTAGCGACCCTTGTCGCCGGTGGTGTATTGCGGTGATGTCTTCTCGATATGAGCGATCACCGATTCCTCATACTTCAGATCGAGCGAGCGCGACAAGGCGTAGTAGGCGATGCCCGAGACGAACAGACCGACCAGCCACGCCAGATCGACGCCACCCATCGCACGGGCAAGCGGACCCACATACACTTCGTTGGCGCCGTCGAGAACGCAGAAGAACGGAATCATCGCCACAAAGCCGATTGCGTACGCAATCAGACCGCGCGCGCCCCATGTCCCGTACAGATTGTTGTGAGGCATGAAGAAGTGCGGAATGGCATAGCGACCCTTGCGGACGAAGAAGTAGTCCGTCAGATTGACAGCGGTCCAGGGCACGAGAAAATACAGCATGACGACGAGGTAAATATTCAGGACGGAGAGCCCCTTACCCGAGGTATAGATGCTGAGCGCAACACCCAGCTGAAGGATCACCACAAAGAGAATCGCCAGAATGCGAGCCTTGGGCGTCGGCTGGACTTTCTTGAACGAATCGAGTGCCGTGATAGCCGTCAGTTTGGCGCTATAGATGTTCATTGCGATCACCGGCAGAAACGCCAGAATCGTGACGCCGACCACAACACTTCCCATCCCCGGCGCCAGGTCGTTACCCACCTGACTCAATGCGACCAGCACATCGGTCGCGTGCAGATGGTCCGCGAGCCAGCCGCCAATCGCGATCATCCACGCACCCGACAGGGATGCGCCGAGGAACACCGCCGCGATCAGCTTGCCGCTCGGCGTGTTTTTCGGCAGGTAGCGCGAGTAGTCGGATACATACGGTGCGTAAGCGATGTTGTAGCTGGCGGCGGCCGCGAATTGCGCAATGAACGCAATCCAGTTGAAGCCCAGCGGTGGCGTCGGTGTCGCGCCCGGTGCGACGGCGGCGAGGGGCACGTCGGGCACCCAGTGCATCAGGACGGCCACCGTGACCAGACCGTAGAGAGGAAGCGACAGATACAACGCCCATTTGAAACTGCGGTGCATCCAGTCGTGGCCGAGAATCGCCAGAACCGAAGCCGGCACAGTCACGGCCAACGCCACCTTGACGGGGTCCCAATTGAACAATGCCTTGAGACCTTGCATCATCAGCACGAGATTGACGATGTTGAATCCCGCAAACACGAAGAGCGTCGCCAACAGAACGACGATGACCCCGCGATAACCGAATTGCGCTCTCGACTGGATCATCTGCGGCAAGCCGAGATGTGGCCCTTGCGAGCCGTGAAAGGCCATGAACAAGGTGCCGAACATGATGCCGAGCGTGCCGGCTATCGTGGTCCACAGCGCGCTCAGGCCAATGCTGGGACCCACAAAGCCGATTGTCATGGTGAAGAACGTGAAATTACCCAGAAACCAGAATGGCCCCTGCCTGGACAATCTGTCGGTTCTTTCGCTATCCGGAATGAAATCGATCGAATGACCTTCGATGGCGCCATGCTCGACGCCAACTACCGTGCTTTTAACTACTTCGTCTGTTGCTTGCATCATGTACCCCTGACAGCAATGAGAGGTTGATGGAAAAGATTTGATCCGACATGCGTGCTGGCCGCGGCGCCACGTTCGTCACGTGGTGCCTGGCTCACGTTCATCTGGAGACGCCTTCGGCGGATTGACGGTTCAATGCAGCGTGATCCAGACCGCCTTGCTCTCCATCAGATGATCGAGTTGCTCGGGGCCGAGGTCTTTGCCAAAGCCGGATTCCTTGAATCCGCCGAACGGCATCGACGGATCGATCGTGCTATGGGCATTGACGTAGACGGTACCCGCGCGCAGTTGCGGGATCAGTTTATGAACGCGGTTCAGGTCATTGGAGTAGATCGCGGCAGCAAGACCGTACGGCGAATCATTCGCCTGCGACAACGCATCGCCCAGATCGTCAAAGGGGGCGGTCACCAGCACAGGTCCGAAGATTTCTTCACGGACGATCTTCATGTCGCTGCGGCAATGCGTAAAGATGGTCGGTTCGACGAAGTAGCCTGGCCGGTCCAGTACATGGCCGCCATGCACAATTTCCGCGCCTTCGCGCCGCCCGGCTTCGATATAGGACGAGACGCGATCCTTCTGCAGCGCGGAAACGAGCGGGCTGATGAAGCAATCCCGATCGAGGCCTGGTGCGATCTTCAACTTACGCGTGTGCTCGACTAGCGCGCTAATGAACCTGTCGTGAATGCCGCGCTGGATGTACACCCGCGTGCCCGCATCGCAGACCTGTCCAGAATTGAAGAAGACGCCGTTTGCTACGGCCTGGGCCGCCGCTTCGATGTCGGCGTCCTCGAGCACGAGTACCGGCGACTTGCCGCCCAGTTCTAGTGTCATACGTTTAATGCCGCCCACGGCCGCTTGCCCGACAGTTCGGCCCACCTCGGTGGAACCGGTGAACGTGATCTTGTCGATGCCCGGATGCGCGGCCATCGCCGCGCCAATTTCGCGCCCTCGCCCCGTTATGACGTTCACGACGCCATCCGGAATTCCAGCCTCCTGCACCAACTCCGCGAAGCGAAGTGTGGACAGCGACGTGAGTTCGGCGGGTTTGATTACGGTCGTACAACCGGCAGCGAGCGCCGCCGCAACTTTCCACGCCATGGTTTGCAGCGGGAAGTTCCACGGCACGATGACGCCGACCACGCCGATGGGCTCCTTGCGCGTGTAGGCAACGTATTCACCAGGCAGGGAGGGTTCTACCGTACGGCCGTGGAGCTTCGACGCCCAACCGGCGAAATAGCGGAAAGTATCGATCGTGCCTTGTACGTCGACGTCGCGCGCATTGGCGACAGACTTGCCTACGTCGATCGATTCGATCTCGGCCAACTCCGTTGCGTTCGCTTCGATCAGATCGGCGAGGCGATGCAGCAGCCGTTCACGCTGAAGGGGTTTGAGCTTTCTCCACGGTCCACCGTCGAACTGCTTGCGGGCAGCGTCGACCGCACGATCCAGATCGGCGGTCGTGCCCAGGGGAATGTGCGTGATCACGCCCGCGGTGGAGGGTTCGAGCACCGCGCAGGATTCGCGGTCGCCTTGCGGCACCCACGCACCGCCAATCAACATTTTCTGCGGCCTGGTGAGAAAGCGTTGTGTCTCTTCCCGGATGCCGAACGTCTCCAGGTAATGCTGTACGACCTTGTCCATCATTGTCTCCTGTCTTACGGATTGACTGCTATTCGGCCTCTCATGGGCCGGTTTCGTGCAGAGAGGTCCGCCTGTTCCTGCCACGATTGTTCGTGGATCCTGCGTTGTAGCCGACAGGTTCAGCCGTTCAAAAGCGACCGGGGTCCATCGATATAAACGCGGCTTGTGGCAGCGCGGTGTTTTGAGAGACTATGGACGACAAGGCAGGAGGTAAAAATCACGTGAATCAGATGTTCATATCGGGAATGTCGAAGCAAGCGGCGCAATGGGAGCAACTACCGTGATCCAGTTGCAGGACGTGGACCTCAAGCTACTGAGGGTTTTCATGACGGTGGTACGGTGCGGCGGATTTTCCGCGGCCCAGGCGACCCTGAACGTTAGCCAGTCGACAATCAGCGAGCAGATGACGACGCTCGAAACGCGCCTGGGGCTCAAGCTTTGCGAGCGGGGGCGGAGCGGCTTTCGCCTCACCGAACATGGCGTGGCCACGTTCGAGGCCGCGCAGCGGCTGCAAGTGGCGGTAGAGAGCTTCTGTGTGGATACGGATGCGTTAAAGAAGCACATCTCAGGAAAGCTGTACCTCGGCATCATTGACAACACGGTGACCGACTCGGCCTCGCCGCTGCCGCAGGCGCTGCAAGCGTTCGTGTCGAGAGGGCACGACGTGCATCTGGATGTCTACGTCGGCACGCCCGCCGAACTGGAAGAACGTGTGCTGGACGGCCGGTTGCATATCGCAGTCGGGCATTTTCCGCTTCACGTGCCGGGGCTGACCTACACTGACCTGTATTGTGAACCGGACGGTCTATATTGCGGCAAGGGTCACGCGCTCGCCGGCCAATCGCCTGGCGACGCCGCGCTCGACGAGGCCATCGCGTCCAGCCGTGTCGTAGCGCGGGGATATCTGCAGCAGCACGACCTGCGAATGCTCAAAGTGAGCAAGGCCGCAGCAACCGTCGACAATATCGAAGCGCAGGCCATCCTTATTTTATCGGGTGCTTACATCGGATTTCTGCCGATTCACTACGCTGCCCGTTGGGTCGCGCGCGGCGAGATGCATCAGATCCGTCCGGAGCAGCTCGGCTCGCATTGGCCATTTTGCGCGATCACACGGCGGGCCGCCGCGCCCCCTACCATCCTGCAGGTCTTCATGATCGACCTGATGGAAAGCTACCGTATGGTTCAGCGGACGGCACTCATGGCATAGGGCTGCCGCAGTGTCATGCGGCACGACCCTTCGCCATGGTTGGCCGACATGAACCTACGGCAGCGTCGACGCCAGCGGTGTAGGCTCACCATTTCGATAGGTATAAATCGTGATTGGCGAGTCCGTCAGGTCGCGGTTTTTGTCAAACCGGTAGTGCCCTGAAACACCATGAGAATCGATGCCGGCGAGCGCAGCACGATACTGGGCCGGTTCGATCGAATTGGCTTTCTGCATTGCCTGCGCCACGATATTCACGCCATCGTACAAGGCCGCACTGTAGGTCAACGGGTCAGTATGAAAGCGTTGCTTGTAGTCCGCCTTGAACTGACGGCCCTGGGGTGTCTGATCGAGCACCGGGCGGCCTTGCGGGCAATACACGCGTGTATCGACCGCATCGCCGCCGAGTTTCGCCAGTTCGGCGTTGCACATGGCATCGCCGCCGAGGAGATAGCCGTTCATCGCAAGGCGCTTCATCTGTTTGCGCAGCGCACCGGCTTGCGCGTAGTAACCGCCATAGAAAATCCCTTCCGCGTTCGCGCCCTTGACGTGTGTGAGGATCGAGACGAAGTCGGTCGCCTTATCGGTCGTATATTCCCGATCGACAATCTCGATGCCGTTGGCTTTAGCGGCATTGACGAATTCATCGGCGAGGCCCTGGCCATATGCGGTGCGATCGTCAATCACCGCGATGCGCTTGATCTTCAGTTCCTTTGCCGCAAATTCACCCATCCGGCTGCCCAGTTGCGTATCGCTGGCGGAGATGCGAAACACGAACGGATAGCCGTGTTGCGTGATCGATGGATTCGACGCGACGGTCGCCATCACGATTCCGGACACGTTCACCAGGTTTGAAATCGGAATCGCGACCCCCGAATTGAACGGTCCGAAGATGACCTTCACGTTGGCATCGACCAGGCTTTGCGCAACCGTCATGCCGGTACGCGGATCGGCGGCGTCATCCTGCGAAACCAGTTCGAAACGGGTTTTCTGGCCGCCGATCACAAGCCCCTGGGCATTCAGACGCTCGATCGCCATCCTCACGCCGTTTTCGTCGTCCTTGCCGATGGCGGCCTGCGGACCGGTCAAGGGGCCGGTCAAACCGATTTTGACCACCTGCTCTGCCGCCGTCGCGCCCACCGACACCATGCTCAAAGCGACTGCTGCCAACCAGCTTGCACCTGCGTACGGCTTTTTCATCGTGCTCTCCTCACATCATGACGTGCCTGACCGCCTTGCCGCCGGAAGTGGCGAACGCGTAGCGCTTCGGCACAGAAAACATCGCTTTGGGGCCGCACTGTCCGTATGCCTTCGCCGAACGTTGGGCAGTGGGGTTGACAGCAATTCTGTGTAGCCAAATTCCTCAATAAAATGCACCATTGATGAAACACATTTCGGTAATTCCCGAAGTAATCGAGGGGCGGCACGATGCAAGTTCAGGACACGGATCTCAAGCTGTTGCGGATCTTCGAAACCATCGTGCGATGCGGCGGTTTCGCCGCAGCACAACCGATTCTCAACATTGGTGCATCGAGCATCAGCGAATACATGTCGCAACTGGAGACCCGCCTCGGGCTGCGGTTATGTGAACGCGGACGCGCGGGTTTTCGCCTCACGGAAGAAGGCGCGGAGTTGCACGCCGCCGCGCAACGTCTGCTCGGTGCCGTCGATACGTTTCATATGGAAGCTGGCGCGTTGCGCAATCAGCTCTCCGGCGTGTTGCGCTTCGGCATGATTGAAGCGACCTTGACCGACAAGTATTCGCCGCTGCCGACCGCGATTCGCGAGTTCGGCCAGATGGCGCCCGAAGTCCGCCTGCACGTGCAGATCGACACGCCGGGGAGCATGGAGCAGCACGTGCTGGACGGCCGCCTGCATCTCGCCGTGGGGCCGTTTCCCGCGCGTATTCCCGGCCTCAATTACGTGCCGCTCTATCGCGAGGAGCAGGGGCTTTACTGCGCGTCGACCCATCCGCTGTATGAGCGGGCAAGCGGACGCGTGCCCGTTGCGGTACTCAGCAAACAGCGGCTCGCTGCCCGCGCGTATCTAGGCAACCAGGAGCTCAAGCTGTTGCGCATGCCGCAGGCCGCGGCCTCGGTCGACAACGTCGAAGGCCGCGCCATGCTGATCCTGTCGGGCAACTACATCGGCTTTCTACCACCCCACTACGCGCAGCCTTGGGTAGACAGTGGTCTGTTGACCCGTATCGATCCCGAGCACTATGTGACCCATCTGGACTTTCAGATCATCACGCGCAAGGGCGGCGAATCGGCGCGGGTAGTGCTGGCCTTTTGCAACCAGTTGCGGGTTGCGGCCAAACAGGTGAGCCGCGCCACGCGGAGCAGCAAATAGCGCGCGCCGCGTTATGCGATTGTGGTCCACGATGAGCGTGACCGGCAATCGCGTTCGCGTGGCATAAGAGAATCCCGTCTAGCGGGTGAGGTTTCGCTTGACCTTGCGTTGATGCATCACGCGACCGATCGTGTTCAGCAGCAATTGCGCCGCCAGAATCGAAGTCGAACCGGAATGGTCGTAATCCGGCGCGACTTCCACGAGATCGATGCCGATCACGTCGCCCTGCTCGGCGAGGCCGGCGAACAATTCGAGTCCTTCGTAATAGAGCAGGCCGCCGTGGCTAGGCGTGCCCGTGCCCGGCGCGATCGACGGATCAAAACCATCGATATCGATCGTCAAGTAGTACCGCACGCCCTTAGGGATGCGGTCCAGGACGCCCTGGATGCCGAGACGCCGCAGGTCGCGCACCGAGATGATGTCCGAGCCCATCTCGCGCGCCTGTGCATATCCTTCGCGTGCGGTGGACGACACGTTGCGGATGCCGATCTGCGTCATGCCCGACACCACGCTCTTCTCCGCGGCACGACGCAACGGATTGCCATGGCCGTGACGCACGCCGTGACGCTCGTCGACGAAATCGAGGTGGGCGTCGATATGGACGATATGAAACGGCTCCTGACCTTCGAACGCATTGATGCAGGGAATGTTGATCGAGTGATCGCCGCCCATCACCACCGGCAACGCGCCCGCCGCCAGGATCTTGCGCACGCCGTACTCGATATTTGCGTGGCTCTTCTCTGTGTTGGTGTGCACCATGTCCGCGTCGCCGATATCGACGATCCGAACTTCGTTGTTCGGCAAATAGACGACGTCGTCTTCGAAATCGTATGCGCCGCCATGGCCGAACGAAAACAGGGTCGACGCATCGCGAATCGAACGCGGGCCGAACCTGGCGCCTGCCCGCCATTGCGTACCGCAGTCGAAGGGAGCACCCATCACCGCGACATCCGCGTCGATCTTGTCCCAGTCAAGACACAACGGAGACTTCGCGAACGTGCAGATTCCAACAAACGGCAAATTGAGCCGACCTGTTTCGTAGCTGTTTTCAGACATGCTTATCTCCGTCCTGTTATGGATTCAGCTAGGTGCGGCGCACGCGCTACCGCCGTCTTCGCGGCAGCAACGCCCGTTGTGACGGGCCAGCGGTTTATCTGGAACGGAGTCTAGGCAAACAAATTCAACGGAAAAATGCCAAACATGAGAAATGCACTTCGGGAGATTCCGAAGCAATGCTACAGCGCGGCAGGCACTCCGCCACATCGTTACGCACGGGTGGCCCGGTTCGGTCATCGCGATGTTGAAGATTATCGATCTCAGCGCGCGAGCCAGGCGTCCACCGCAGGCAGATAACTGTTGAAGCCGGCTTCCACGAGGGCTGCACGCACACGCTCGAGTTCGCGCTGTATTTCTTCACCAGCGTGATCTTGCTGCGCGCGAGCGAGGGCGCGGCCGCGCGCCACAAACAGGTCCGCCCACGGCAGCGGCTCGGCGCGCGTATAGTCTTCGAGGGCAGTGACATAGCGCAGCGCGCCGGCCGCGTCGCCGGCGGACATCATCGCTTCGATGGCGTCGCGATAGAACCACAGATGATTGTGACCAACGGCGCCGCGGTCCAACATGTCGGCACCTTCGGCGAGCAGACGCGCGCGTTCGCCGTCGTCCTCGACAGCGCGGCTCAGTGCGCCCACCGCCTTGGGTGCGCTGAACTGCGTGCCCACCTCGCGGCACAGCGCCAGCGCTTCACGCAACAACGCCGTGGCCTCACGCCGATGGTCGCTCGCGAGCAGCACGCGTGCCCGCATTTCCATATTTTGTGCCTCGAAGCGGCGAGCGCCCAGTTGACGGATGATCAACGCCTCGCGCTCGAGATGGGTGAGCGTAGCCTGCATGTCGCCCAATTCGTAGCTGGCAAAGGCGCCCAGCGTTTCGCACAGCATCTGCGCACGGGGCTGGCCGACCAGCGCAGCGGCGCGTGCAGCGGCGCTGACGTCCTCGTGCGCCGGGCGTGCCTCGTTGAGATAGATTCTGCTGAAGCCCGCCATCGAACGATTCGCGACCTCGATGCGGCCGAAGCCGTGTTCGCGGCTTAACGCAACGCACCGGCTAAAGTGCTCGAAAGCAGTACGCATGCGCCCTTGCGCGTAGGCCGCATCCGCAAGGCCGCCAAGCGCACGCGCCTCCGCTTCCGGCGAACCGATGCGCCGTGCGTAGGCGAGCCCGCACTCATGTTCGGTGCGACAATCGTCGATCCTGCCAAGCGGAAAGAGGATGTTGCCGCGCAGGTGATGCAGGCGCGCGAGTTCAGGCACCTGATCCAGGCGTTGCGCCACTTGTTGGGCCGCGTCGAGCAGCGAGAGGGCTTCGGAGAGGCCTTCGCTCACCCGCAGACCTTCGGCGAGCCCAAGCTGGGACTGACAGAGACTCGCTTCGTCTGGAGCGGCAGCCACCGCCGCACGGTACGTCGCGATCGAAGCGGCGATGTCGCCGAGATCTCGTTGGAGTTCTCCCCTGAAACAGATCAGCGCATGGCGATCCCTATCCGTTTGCGCGATTTGCAGACCTCGCTCGACGAGCCGCAATGCCGCATCGGCAAAGTAGGCTGCGCGTTGTGCGATCGCGGCGTCGAGATAGGCCTGCGGTGCCCGCTCGTCCTCGGCGCGATCGAGATGTTGGGCGCGCAGTACGGGATCCGTCGCCGCAAACCAGTCGGCGGCGAGGCGATGCAACTCGCGCCGGCGTGCCCGCAGCAGTGTCGAGTAAGCGCTCTCCTGGATGAGCGCGTGGGCAAACAGAAAATCTTCGCCCTCCGGCAAGACGAGCGCGTTGGCGACAAGCCCGTGACATACGTACTCCGGTGCATCGATCAGCCGCCGCAGCAAGGGGAGGCCAAAGCGCTGTCCGATGACCGCGGCAGCCTGGAAGGCCTCGCGGTCGCGCGAAGTCAACCGGTCCATGCGCGCCAGCACGAGGCTCTGGATCGTCGCGGGGACGGCCTCCTCACTCCCTTCTTTGGCGTTATGCAGGAGCTGTTCGAGGAACAGCGGATTGCCGCCGGCTCGCTCGATGCAGGCACGCGCGATACGTTCGGTCGCATCGATAAAGCTGCCGGCAAGGTTCAGCGCCTCGTCGCTGCGCAATGGGCCAAGGTCGATCGTGGCGAAGGGCGTGCCGCGGCAACCTGCCCGCCATGCCGCGTCGAGCGGATCGCCGTCCACGCGCGAAGTCATCACAAGCAGGCCCGGCCCGTTCGCGATCGCTACGGCGAAGGCGGCCAGGTAACCGAGCACCTGTGGGTCCGCCCAATGAAGGTCTTCCACGACAATCATGGTGGGCCCGTGCCGGCAGACATCCTGCGCGATCGCCGCGGCAACCGTGCGCTTGCCTCGCGTCCGAGCGGTGTTGTCCATCGCGTTGTAAAGCGTGCGCCATTCGCCGGTTTGCGCAAGGTCGAGGATGTCATGGAGAAACATCAACTGATCGGGGCCGACGGCACCGGACGTGGCAAACCGTTCGGCAGCCGCGCGCCGGATGTCGGAGCCGGCCGCGGGCTGCAAGCCCAGCAGGCTGCCCACAATGGTGCGAATGGGGTCCTGGCCTTTGCCCACGCCGAAATCCAGCACGAGGCCGCGGTGGCTGGCAAAGCCCAGCGTTTCGACGAAACGGCGCATTTCGTCGACGAGCCGCGTCTTGCCGATGCCCGCCTCACCGCGAACATAGACGACGTGGCCGGCTTGCTGCTCGAGGCACGTGCGGGCGACGCCCTTGAACTGCTCGAGTTCAGCCTTGCGGCCGACAAACACGCTGCGGTTCGCCATGACGGGTTCAAATGCGAGACCGCGCAGACGCCAGACGCGCACTGGCGAGTCGATCCCCTTGAAGCGCATTGCGCCGACGGCGTCGCTTATCACGTCGTTGCCCAGCGCGCGATGCACGCTATCGGAGAGCAGCGTTTCCCCGGGGCCGGCGGCGGCAACCAGCCGGGCGGCGAGGTTCACGGAATCGCCGAGCACGGTGTAGTCCTGAACATCTGCGCGCTCGAGCGGCCCCGCGACCACCTCGCCGCTGGCGATGCCCACATGCGCCCTCAGCGGAGGCGACGCATGCTCGCTCAGTCCGTTAAGTGCCTCATGAATCTCGAGCGCGGCACGCGCCGCGCGCAGTGGATCGGTATCGTGTGCGCGCGGCGCACCGAAGATTGCCATCACGGCATCGCCGATGTGCTTGTCGATCGTGCCGCCGTAACCGAGGACGATCCCATCGACCAGCGCGGTGTAACGACCTGTCAACTCGCGCAACTCTTCAGGATCGAGCGTCTGCGACAGCGCGGTAAAACCACACAGATCGGCGAAGAGAATCGTGACTTGCCGGCGCTCGCTTGCAGGCGCATTCACAACGGGCGACGCTGCGCATAGTGCAGCGCCGCGCTGTTCGGCAATCGCTGCCAGCAGGCGCTTGCGGTGGCCGAGCGAGAGGATGCCGAGCTCTTTCAGGTCCGCGTCGTCGAGCTGTGCCAGCATCGCGAGATCGATGTCGTTCCCGGCAAATGCGGGTGCGTACTGCTCAAGCCCCAATGCATGCAGCCACTGATCGATATCCATCGCCGCCGCCCAATCCGGTGCGTGTACGAACACGCATGCTAAGTCGCAGCTCGTTGCCGCGCGGGTCACCGACCGTATGCCCGATCCGCGTCGCGTCGCGCGAACAATCATACGAATCGGCGCACCGCCTGGCGCCGCGCTACGACTGGCGCAACGTACTCCGTGTTCAAGTCCTTCCCGCCTAAAATACAGTGTACGTCCGGCGTGAAGGAAACGGCTACCGGGCGGGATTCCATCCGCCCTCACCGGGAAGCACCGTGAAACCAGCTACGACAGGTTCCTCCCCCGTTGCCCGCTCCGGGCCACGCATCACGGGCCTGGTCGGGGATCTGTCGGCCGGTATGGTGTCGACCTTGGTCATGCTCTGCTACGCAATGAGCCTGGGCACCCTGATCTTTAGCGCGGATCTCGCCCGTTACGCCGAGCTTGGCGTACCCACGGCGTTCATCAGTTGCGTAGTGACGGCGCTGGTGATCGCCTTGACGAGTTCGATGCGCATGAATATCGCCGGACCCGACGGCAACGCGACGGCGTTCCTTGCCGGTGTGGCGGCCGGCGTTGCGAGCAGCGTGCGCGCTAACGGCGGTACGCCTCAGACCATTCTGCTGACAGTGCTGATCGCCATCGCGCTGTGTTCCGTGGTGACAGGCGTCATTCTGTATGCGGTCGGTTCGTCGAAGCGCAGCCGTTCCCTGCAATTCCTGCCATACCCGGTTGTAGGCGGCTTCCTTGCCGGTACGGGCTACCTCCTGCTGGCTGGCGCGTTTCGGGTTGTGACCGGCGTGCCCTTGAACTGGCACACATTGGCGCTGGTGACGCACCTGAACTGGCTGGTGTGGGCACCCGCTGTGCTGGTGTGCGCGTTAGCCACGCTCCTGTCGCGCACATGGAAACATGCTGCGGCGCTGCCGATCACGCTTGCTTTCGGCGTCGCGCTGTTTTACCTGCTCCTGCTTGCTGCAGGCTTGTCGATCGACGACGCCCGCAACACGGGATTATTGCTTCCGCGCGCGGCGCTGCACGCGATCCGGATTCCAGAGCTGCATCTGCCGGCATCGCTGGCGCACGGGAGCGTCGACTGGTCGGCCATCGCTGCGCACTTGCCGGAGACACTCATGGTCACGTCGATTTCGGCAATCACGATCCTGATGAATTCGACGGCGATCGGCGCAGCCACGGGCGAAGACATCGATCTGAACCGCGAAATGAAGGCGGCCGGCATCGCCAATATCGCGAGCGGGATGTTAGGCGGGATGGTCGGCTATCAGTCTTACAACCGATCGATGCTCAACGCACGCGCGGGTGCGACAAGTCGATTGGCCGGCGTATTCGCCTCTCTCGCGTGTCTGTTCGTGCTGGCCGTCTCGCCGGACCTGGTGGCGCTATTTCCGGTGCCCGTGCTGGTCGGGCTGCAGCTCTTCATGGGACTCCGCCTGTTGATCCAGTGGCTAGTGGGTGCATATCGCCAGCTCAACTGGCATGAGTATCTACTTGTACCGCTTATTCTGGGCGCCATTGCGTTCTACGGCGTCGTCCCGGGTGTGGTGGCCGGCGTCATCGCCGCATGTGTAATGTTCGCGCTGCTGTACGGCCGTGTCAGTTGCGTTCGTATGGAGTTCGATGGCAGTACGCGCACATCGAACGTCGAGCGCAGTATCGAGGCAACCGAACGGCTTCACGAACTAGGTACACAGGTGTGTGGAACGTGTTTGCAGGGGTTCCTCTTCTTCGGCACCGCCAATTCGATCATGCAGCGCGTGCGCGAACGGCTAGCCCGGCGCGGGCCGGTACCCGTTCGCTTTGTCGTGCTCGACTTCGCTTCGACCAACGGGCTGGACGCGTCGGTATCGGTCAGCTTCGTCAAGCTCAGGCAACTGTGTGCAACGCTTGACGCGGACCTGGTGTTGACGGGGCTGCCGGCACGCTCGCGTGACCTGCTCCTGAAGACCGGCACGCTGAACCTCCGGATCCACGAGTTCGCTACGCTGGACGCTGGGCTGGAATGGATCGAAGACACACTTCTCGCGTCAGATTCACGCGCGCTGCCGCGCGGCGAAGAGGATTTCCAGGCGATGCTCGCGCCGCATTTCACATCGCGCACGCTCGAAAGGCTATTAGCCCTTCTGGAAGTGCGCGAGCTTGACGCGGGACAGCCGGTGTTCCGTCACGGCGAACCGGGGGACGCTATGTACTTTGTCGAACGCGGCCGTGTCACCGTCTTACTGCGGGTTGCGGACGGCAGGTCCTTCAGGTTGCGTTCGTTCGGGCCAGGTACCATCGTCGGCGAAATGGCGGTGTACACGCAGCAGGTGCGCAGCGCGGATGTGCTTGCAGAGGGTCCCGCGCGTGTCCGGCGTTTGACGCTCGAGTCGTTGCGTGCGCTTGAGCAGGACGATCCCGAGACCGCGCAGCAAATTCATCGATTTGTCGTCAAGGTCATGGCGTCGCGGCTAGCGGTTGCGGACGAAGCACTGCGCGCTGCTCATTGACGGGCTCGTTCAATTTTCACGCGCTACGCTTGAGTCGATCGAACGTCCTTCCAAAGCCGTGTTCGACTATGTCACGACAAACCAAACCCTACAACGTGGCCGTCACGCCGCCATCCACGTAAAGAATGTGGCCGTTCACGAAATTCGAAGCGTCGCTCGCCAGAAACACAGCAGCGCCGACGAGATCTTCCACATCGCCCCAGCGTCGCGATGGCGTGCGTCCAATCAGCCAATTGCTGAACGTTTCATCCTTGACGAGCGCCTCGGTCAGCTCCGTCTTGAAGTACCCCGGCCCGAGTCCATTGACCTGGATGCCATGTTGCCCCCAGTCGATTGCCATGCCTTTCGTCAGCATCTTCACCGCGCCTTTGCTCGCGGTGTAAGCCGCGATGTTGGGACGGCCCAGTTCGCTTTGTACCGAACAGATGTTGACGATCTTCCCGCGCTTGCGAGCAATCATGTGCCGCGCGACCGCCTGCCCGACCAGGAACACGCTGTCGACATTGGTCTTCATCAGTTCTTCCCATTGGGCATGGGAAAACTGTTCGAGCGGCGCACGGCGTTGCATGCCGGCGTTGTTGACGAGAATGTCGATCGCACCGATTTCGCGTTCGATATCGGCGATCGCTGCGTCGACCTCAGTGGCCGACGTCACATCGAAACTCGCGGCATGGACGGTCGCCCCCTCGTCGCGCAACCGGCTGACAGCCTCTGCCAGCCTGGTCGCGTTGCGACCATTCAGAATCAATTCAGCGCCGGCACCTGCCAATCCTTTGGCCAGCGCATAACCGATACCCGTACTCGACCCGGTAACCAGAGCACGACGCCCCGACAGATCAAACATCTTCAGATTGTTGTTCAACTCAACTCCTCTTTGACTCTAGTTCGTCCGACTTCCATCCAGCGCTATCCGATTCGCCTAGCCATCGCACGACCTCTCTCAGACTGCATGCGCTGTCCTGCAAAGCAGAAAGGTGGAGCACACCATCTTCACCAACAGGCGACTCGAGCGTTGCGAATTGATCCGCGACCAAGGTCGCTGGAAACTCATGATCCGGCCGCCCAGAAACCCGTGCAACCGCTGCGGACAAAGTGATGTCGAGAAACACAAATCTCAGCCCGGCGACACGCGCGCGCATGCGCTCCCGATAGCGACGTCTCAACGCGGAACAGGACAGCACGGCCGTCCCATGCATATCATCCACCTGCTCGGCGAGGCGGTCCAGCCACGGCTCGCGGTCACTATCGCACAACGCGATTCCGCGGCACATCTTGTCACGGCTTTCCGCCGAGTGATGCTCGTCTCCTTCGATGAAAACGCCCTCCAGCGCCACGGCCAACTCGCGTGCAAGTGTCGACTTGCCCGAGCCCGACACGCCCATCACCACTATTTTATGTGTCACGTTGCAAAATCCAGCCACATTGTCCCGGCACGCGATCCACAGAATCGCGCCGGCCATTCAACAGGCAACGGCGCGCGGATGAAAGCGCGCCGCTGCATCACACGCTTTCCGCCTCAGGACACCGGCGTGAACTTAAGTTGGTCGATCGGCGTGACCTTGTCGGTCCGGGTCAGGCCATAAGGCGTCTTCGGTCCAAGCCACTTGTTGAAGATACCGCTCATCTCGCCACTCTGTTCCATCGTCGCCAGGGCCTTGTTGACCGCGCTCACCATCGCCGGTTCGTTCTGGCGCAAGCCCACCGCGATCGGCTCGATCAGCATCGGCTCCGACGCAATAGCCACCGCGCCATCTGTGCCGTCCACCTGCTTCGCGATCTTCGTGGCCGTCATCTGATTGGTCACGAAGCCTTTGACCTTGTTCTGCTCGAGTGCGAGAAAAGCCGAGCTGGTATCGTGAAACGTCACTGCCTGGCCATCCTTGATCGAAATGGGAATCGACTGAGCGGACGTGGAGCCGTCCGCAGCGCTGATTTTCTGACCCGCGAAATCGGTCAGTTTCTTGCTCGCGTCGGCTTTCTTCACGACAAGGACTTCCTTGGTGGAGTAGTACGAGTCGCTAAAGGCGATCTGCGTAGCGCGGGTTTTGGTGTAGGCGAGGTTGGCAACCACAATGTCGACACGCCCCAACTTCAATTGCGGAATCCGCGCCTCGACCGCCAACGGTTCGAGCTTCGCCTTCACGCCCAACTGTTTTGCCACCGCGTTGCACAGGTCCACGTCCATGCCTTCGAGCTGGCGCGTCTGCGCATTGGGATACGAGAACGGCTCGACGTTCGAATACACACCGCAGCTCAACTCGCCACGGCCCTTGATATCGGCCAATTGATCAGCATGTGCCGGGGCAATCGATGCAACCGCACCGCCAACGACCAACATCCCCGCGAAAATCTTCTTTACCTGCATCGTGATGCTCCTGAAGTTTATGTGTAAAGCAATCGACTGCTGATCAACGGTGGTCAAACCGAATCTGAATCTGTATTTGTGTCGCGAAAGCAATACCGCCTTGCTTGCCTCAATGCGAGCGAAGATCGGACAGGAATCGCTGCGCCCGCTCGTGTTTCGGGCGCAAGAAGAACTCCTCCGGCTCCGCCGTTTCGAGAATCTTCCCTGCGTCCATAAACCAGACGCGATCGGCAACCTCGCGAGCAAACCCCATCTCATGCGTGACGCACATCATCGTCATGCCTTCCTGCGCGAGGCTCTTCATCACGTTCAACACTTCGCCGACCATCTCCGGATCGAGCGCACTGGTGGGCTCGTCGAACAACATTGCCGGCGGGTCCATCGCCAGCGCTCTCGCAATCGCCACGCGCTGCTGCTGACCGCCGGACAATTGCGGCGGAAACGCACTGGCCTTGTTCGACAGACCGACGCGCGCGAGCAAGTCCGCCGCTTTACGTTCCGCTTCCGCGCGCTTGAGTCCGTGCACACGCATCGGCGAAAGCGTGATGTTGTCCAGCACCGACAGATGCGGAAACAGGTTGAATTGCTGAAACACGAAGCCGACACGGCTACGGTAAGAATTCAGACCCAGCTTCTTGTCGTGAATGTTCTGGCCATCGAAGAAGATCTGCCCACGGTTGATCTCCTCGAGCCGGTTGACGGTGCGAATCAGTGTCGACTTACCCGATCCTGATGGTCCGCAGACCACCACGACTTCGCCTTTGCGAACTTCGGCGTTCACGTCCACGAGAGCGTGATATTCGCCGTACCATTTGTTGACGCTGGAAAACTTGATCATGCGAAATACCTCGAAGTGATTGAGCGCCTAGTTCTCGGTGGGCAGCGGATCGGTCAGCGCAACGTTGGCCGCCTTCTGGGTCTTCGATGCAACGCCTGCCCGCTTGCGCGTCACGCGCCGCTCCAGATACTGCGCAAGCTGTGTGAGCGCGTAACACAGCGCGAAGTAACTCAAGGCGAGAATCAGGTACACGGAAAAGGGCTTCGTCAGCAGCCGGTTGTTGATCTGATCCGCCGCGAAGGAGATTTCCTGGACGTTGATGATGTAACCCAGCGAGGTTTCCTTGATCGTCGATACGAACTGCGTGACCATGCTCGGCACCACGTTGTAAAGCGCCTGCGGCAGGATGACCGCGCGCATGGTCTTCATGTAGCTCATGCCGAGCGCTCTCGAGGCTTCGGTCTGCCCTTTCGGCAAACCCTCGATGCCCGCACGGATGATTTCCCCGAGATAAGCCGAGTCATAGATGACGAGCGCGCACAGCATCGTGACAAACCCCGTGACCGGATAGCCGGTTAGAACAGGCACGAGAAAGTAGACCCAGAAGATCACCATCAGGAGCGGGATACCCCGCACCATGTAGACGAGACCTGTGGCCGGCGCCCGCAGAAACCGGAAAGGGCTGATGCGTGCCAGGGCGACCAGGATACCCAGGGGAAATGCGATGACGAGTGCTGAAAGCGACAGCAATATCGTCAGCACGATGCCGCCTAGCGGGCCATGCGGATACTGTCCGATGAGCAGCAGTGTCCAGTTGTCGCGCAGGATATCGAACATGTCACTTCACTCCCGGAATGCGGTAGTGCATCGCGATTTTGGCGCCGCACAGCATGATGACGAGGGAGAGGCCGAGATACACCGCCGTGGCGATGAAATACGACTCGAAAGACAGGAAGGTTTCGTTCTCGATCTGCCGGGTGACATAGGTCAGCTCCGCCGCGCCGATCGCCATCGCGAGACTCGTGTTCTTGAACAGTAGGACCGCGTGATTGACCATCGGCGGAATTGCATTGCGCAACGCTTGCGGAAGCACGACGAAACGCATGCCGTTCAGGAAGTTCAGGCCTAGCGCACGCGAAGCTTCGTACTGACCATAAGGAATCGCACGCAAGCCGCTGCGGATATCCTCGGAGAGATAGGCTGCACTGCACAAGCCGATCGCCACGACCGCAAAAATGAACTGGCCGTTGTAGTGGTTCAGCAGCGTCTGCAACGATTCGGGCAGGATGTTCGAAATGCCGAAGTACCAGAACAGGATCTGGACTAGCATCGGCACATTGCGATGGTAGGCCACGAATGACGCGACGAAGGCCGTCGCGAGGCGATTGTTGGTCAGGCGGATCAGCGTGAGGAGAATGCCCACGACCAGCGAGAGCATCCACGCCAGCGCGGCCATCGCGAGGGTGAGCTCGATCCCATGGAGAAACAGCGCCCCATAGTCGCCTCGCAGCACCGTCGCCAGGTCAAAGTGAAGTTTCATGTTGCACGTCCCAATGATTCGGATCGAAGCGATGATCCCGGTCTGACTCGACCTGCGGCAGCATCGTCATCCCCCGGAAGCCGTCATTGACTTCCGTGTTGAATTGATACTAGCTCGCGAAAAAAGGCCGTTGCAGAGGCCTTTCTTCTGGTGCAATAAGTTTCGGGAATGATGAATCGGAACGGTGTGCGGCAGTGCGACAGGCGTGGTTGTGCATGGTGTTTGTCTCCAGTATGCAGCGCCTCTGCGGGCACCTCATCGTCAGTGGTGCGCTCCTCCATCGGAGCGCTCACGCTTGAGAAACAACGGCGGCATTACGCCGGCGCAGCATGCTGCGCCGGTCATCGTTCAGGCTGTGGCTGTCGGGCGCGTCAGCACCTGCGGGTTCACCGGTGTCGGCGGCTTGCCGGCCGCTGCGCCGTACCCTAGAGCGGCGATCAAATTGTCTGCGCAAAGCGCGGCCATCGCACGCCGTGTGCTGACAGACGCGCTGCCGATATGCGGCGTGAGCACCACATTCTTTTGCGCAAGAAGCGCCGGGCAGATAACCGGCTCGCCTTCGAATACATCCAGACCGGCCGCCGCGATGCTGCCTTCGTTCAGCGCCACAGCCAAAGCGGCATCGTCCACCACGCCGCCACGCGCGATGTTGGTCAGCGTGGCGGACGATTTCATCTGCTTGAGCTCCGCCGCGCCAATCGCGTGGTGCGAGCTGGCCGAGTAAGGCACCACGACGATCAGGTGATCCGACTCGCGCAACAACGTTTCCTTGTCGACATAACGCGCCCGGCAGCTCTCCTCGACATCCGGCGCCAGTTGCGAGCGATTGTGATAGATCACGCGCATGCCGAAGCCGAATGCGCCACGTCGCGCGATGGCCTGGCCGATACGTCCCATGCCGAGAATGCCGAGTGTCGAACCATGCACGTCGTTGCCGACGAACATGTCGTAGCGTCCGGTTTTGGTCCATTCGCCGGCGCGCAGGAAGTGTTCCGACTCGGTGATGCGCCGCGCCGTTGCCATCATCAGCGCGAAGCCGAAGTCGGCGGTGGTATCTGTCAGGACGTCCGGTGTATTCGTCACCAGCACGCCACGCGCGGTACAGGCTTCCACGTCGACGTTGTTGTAGCCCACGCCGATGTTGCATACCGCCTTCAGCTGCGGGCAAGCGTCGAGCAAGGTCGCGTCGATCCGGTCGCTGCCGGCCGTCATGGCCCCCACCTTGCCTTGCAGCCTGGCAATCAGCTCTGGTTGCGTCCAGATCGTGTCGACCGGGTTGTCGGTCACCTCGAAGTTCGCGCGCAGGCGATCGACGATATCCGGAAATGACGCACGGGTAACCAGTACCGATGCACGCATGGAAAACCTCCTTGTTGAACTCTGGTTTGCACTTACTCGTTGTGATCGGCCGGATCGCGTTTGATCGTCGTCAGCCCGCCCGGCACCTGCAGCGTGGGCAGGATTTCCATATTGCTGATGTTGACCGCGAGCGGCGCGGCGATCGCAAAGGCGATGGCGTCGGCAATATCGGACGGCAGCGGCAGCTCGAAGCCGTCGATGAATTGCTTGCGCGCCGCCTCGATATCGCCATGCACGTGGCCAAAAATATCGGTGGCGACACGGCCCGGACAGATCTCCGTCACGCGTACGCGCCTGCCGGTCACATCCACTCGCAACTGACGCGACAACGCATGGATGCCCGCCTTCGTCGCGGAGTAAATGGAGTTGCCGTTGAAGGTGTAGATCCCCGCGATCGAACTGATGTTGACGATATGACCGCGATCGCGGGCAACCATACCCGGCATGGTGAGCCGCACGATGTGCAGAACGGCTTGCAGGTTGACTTCCACCTGAAGGTCGATGTCTGCGGCAGCGGCGTCCAGAATCGAGCCTTTGGTCGATACGCCGGCGTTGTTCACGACGATATCGAACTGCACGTCCTGCGTCAGTTTCGTGACGGCCGGCAGATCGCACACGTCGATCGCGTGCGGGATGCAACCGGTTCGCTCCGCCAGTTCATTCAGACGATCCGCGTTGCGGGCGAGCGCATGCACTTCGAGTCCTTCACGGCAGAAGCGCTCGACGATCGCAGCGCCCATTCCGGTCGAAGCGCCTGTCACCAGCGCGGTCTTATAGTCTGAAAACGGCATGAATGACCTCTATCTGTAGTTCTGAACTGTCGCCCTTTGAGGCGTGCGATAAGCCTGTTACCAATGTATACGCCGTGAAAACGTGGGGCAAAGACGGATTGGCTTTGTGGCGATAAGACTGGCTTATGGTTGATCGATGCAGGTTGCTCGATGCAGGTTGGCCGACGCGCGCCTAGCGTACGAGCTTCGACACCGGCACGACCCGGCCGCCCGCCGATTCGATCACGCCGCGCACCGTGCGCGCGAGTTCGACGGCACCGGGCGTATCGCCATGCAGCAGGATCGATTGGACCGCGACCTTGAGCTTGTTGCCCGTGATCGTCGTGATCGTGCCGTCTTCGAGCAACTCCTTGACGCGTGCGAGGACGGCCGCGCGGTCCTTGATGATCGCGCCTTCCAGCTTGCGCGACACGAGCGCGCCCTGATCGTCGTAGGCACGGTCGGCGAGAAACGTGTTGGCCGTGCGCATCCCGATGTGATCGGCAGCCCGTTCGATTTCCGTGTTCGTCGAAACGCTGATGATCAGATCGCGATCGAATTCGGCGAGCGCCCGCACCAGCGGCTCGGCCAGTTCATACGATGCCGCAGCCATGTTGCCCAACGCGCCGTGAAAGCTCATGTGCGTGACGCGATGTCCGGCCCGCTTCGCGATGCCCGCAAGCGCGCCCATCTGATACACCACGTAATTCGCGAGTTCAAGCGGGTCCACCTGAATCTGCCGCCGGCCGAAGCCCATCAGGTCGGGAAAGCCGACATGCGCGCCGACGTCGATCTGGCGCGCCAGGGCCATCCGCACCGTCTTGTCCATGATGACCGGGTCGCCCGCGTGATAGCCGCATGCGACGTTGGCGGACGACACGATATCGAGCATCGCTTCGTCTTCGCCCATTTGATAGGGTCCAAAGCCTTCGCCGAGGTCCGCGTTCAGGTCGATTTCCACAATCCACTCTCCATTCTTTAAGCGATCTGTGCCGGGCTATCCGCAGCGGACCACGCCAGCTCAGTTTCTATCTGTCGATATGCGTCTACGTCGCCGGCGAGAGTTCGAGCAAGGGCGTTCCATAACCGACCGTTGTGCCATGCGCGGCGCACAACCGCATCACCACGCCATCCGCCGACGCGACCACCGGCACACACAATTGCGCGATCTGCAGCAAGCCGACTATGTCGCCAGGTTTGACGCGATCGCCCGCGCTGACTAAAGGCGTTGAACGTGCCGGATGCGTCGACAGAAAGATGCCGGCCGACTTCGCGGTGATGCTGACGGCCTGGGTCTGCACGGCTTCCGCTGCGCGCGCGAGCCCCCCAGCAACCAGAGCCGAAACCGCCGGCGCCGGCGCATCCGCACCGACCGAGCAAGACGCCTGCTCCATCGTCAACCGAACCGTCGCCCCGGGCTTGCTGATTTCGATGAACTCGATATCGACCGCCGCCAGCCACGACGTGATCTGCCGAAGCTCGCCGATATCCACTTCGATTTTTTGTGTCATCTTTCAATGTCGGGAAGGACGAAATAACTCAACGAGATTGCGCACCTTGACGAGATAGCTGTCCAGTTCTTCCAGCGCGGTGACGGCTTCCGCGTACGTCGTCTGAACAAAGCGAATCTTCGTACCAATGCGCGCCTGCGCGAGCCGCCATAAATCCGCTTCGATCACGGTGCCGATCTTCGGATAGCCACCCGACGGCTGCGCATCCCGAAGCTGAATGATCGGCTGGCCGCTATGCGGCACCTGGATCACGCCCGGCACGATTCCATGCGAGCGCTTTTCGATCGAATGCGTCGCGACCAGGGTCGGACCGGCGAGGCGATATCCGTAGCGATCGCTCTGCGGCGTCACTTTCCACCCATCGCGCCAGAACGCTTCGAGCGATTCCGGCTGGTAGCAGTCGTATTCCGCGGCGGGCAGCACGCGCACCACGGTTTCGCCGGCTTCGGCTGCGGGCAGGGATAACGGCGCCGGCAACGAGTACTCAGGCGGCACCGTGCCGAATCCCGCTGCGAGCACAGCATCTTGCGGCACGATGCGCTCGGCCAGACCCACGGCCTTCACCACATCCCCCTTCTGCAACTGGCGACCGTTGAAGCCGCCAAACTGGCCGCGCAATTGCGTGCTGCGCGAGCCGAGCACCACCGGTACGTCCACGCCACCCGCGAGCGACAGGTAACAACGCGTCCCGCTGGCCGGCACGCCGATCGTCAGCACGTCGCCCTGTTTCGCATGCACGGTCCACCACGGCAGCACCGGCCGGTCGCCCAGCCGCGCCGCGCAATCCGCACCCGTAATGGCGAACGAAAGATCTTCAAGGAAGCGGATACGGAAGGGAAACATCGGAATTTCGATGCCGGCCGCGTCGTCCGGATTGCCGAGCAACAGATTGCCGACCGCGAGCGCCAACCGGTCCATCGCGCCGGCCGTTCCGACGCCGTAGCGCAGATAGCCCTCACGCCCCTGGTCCTGCACCGTCGCGAGCGCGGACGAAGACAAGATCTCGATCATGGAACAATCCTCTCGACGCGAAAACGGATCATGTCGCCAGGTGCGAGCGTGGCCGGGTTATCGCGCGTGGGGTCGAAGAACGACATCGACGTATGGCCGATGGTGTTCCAGCCGCTCGGTCCCGTCGATGCCGAGACTCCGGTCTGCACTCCGCCGATCGACACCGCACCGCCAGGCAAACCCAGCACCGGCACCTTGCGCCGCGGCGTGGCGATCCGCGGGTCCATGCCGCCCAGATAGCAGTACCCGGGATGGCTGCCGAGCGCATAGACCGTGTAGAGCGGCGCACAGTGCAATTGCACGACCTCGTCGACGGACAAGCCCGTGTGATCCACGACGTCCTGCAGATGCGGCCCGAACTCGCCTCCGTATTCCACCGGCAAGTCCACCACCCTCCCTTCGATCTGCAACTCGCCCGCCGCGGCCCACGCGTCGCGCAACGCGGCGCCGAGCGAGTCCGGATCTGCGGGCGGCGTGGAAAACGTCAGCATCAGATTGGTCACGCCTGGCACCGCCTCACGCACGCCGGGCCATGATTCAACTTCGCGGGCGAGTGTCCAGATGCGGCGCTGCGCATGCAGATCGAGCGCACCCGGTGCTTCGAATAGCATGGCCGTCGTACCCAGCATGCTGATGCAAAGCGCCTGCTCCGATTGATCCTGTTTCATTGCAAGGACAGTCCTCTGTGAATCCGGACGCAGCCGTTCGACTACGTCCCCGTGCGCGATCGACGCATGCTCAACGGTCAGCGTCATGTCTGTTTCCTCTTTGCGAGCCAACGCTCCAGATGATGAATATCGACGCCGCCGTCACAGAACCCTTCGTCCTCGAGCATGGCCTGATGCAATGGCACGTTGGTGCGAATGCCTTCGATGCGCATCTCCGAGAGCGCAATGCGCATGCGCGCCAGCGCCTCTTCACGGGTTGCGCCGTGGGTGATCACCTTGGCGATCAGCGAGTCGTAATACGGCGGCACGACCGCGCCGCCACTCATATGCGAGTCCACCCGTACGCCGTTGCCACCCGGCAGTTCCCAAACGGAAATCTTCCCCGGACACGGGTCGAAGGTGAACGGGTCTTCGGCGTTGATCCGGCATTCCAGCGAATGGCCGAGCGTGCGAATGTCCGACTGACGAAGGGTCAACGCGTGTCCCTGGGCGATCCTTATCTGCTCCCGCACGATGTCGATGCCCGACGTCATTTCCGTCACGGGATGCTCGACCTGCAGCCGCGTATTCATTTCGATGAAGTAGAACTGACCGTTCTCGAACAGGAATTCGAAGGTGCCCGCACCGCGGTAATTCGTCTGTCGGCAGGCCTCGACGCAGCGCTCGCCCACCTGCCGGATCAGTTCCGGGTCGATGCCGGGTGCGGGCGCCTCTTCCAGGACCTTCTGATGACGCCGTTGCAGCGAACAATCGCGCGAACCGAGCCACAGGGCATTGCCGTGCGTATCGCACAAGACCTGAATTTCGACGTGACGCGGATGCTCGAGAAACTTCTCGACATAGAGTTCGGGCTTGCCGAAGGCGCGGCGTGCTTCCTCACGCGTTACCGACACCGCCTCGAGCAACTGCTCGGGGCCCGGCACGACTCGCATACCGCGCCCGCCGCCGCCACCCGCCGCCTTGACGATCACCGGATAGCCGATCTCCTCCGCGACCCGCAGGATCTCCGTGGGGTCGTCCGGCAGGCCGCCGTCCGGGCCCGGCACACAGGGCACGCCGGCCGCACGCATGGCCCGTTTGGCGGCGACCTTGTCGCCCATCGTTCGGATGGAGTCGGGCTCGGGGCCGATAAAGGCCATGCCGGCGGCCTCGACCTCCGCCGCAAAATCCGCGTTTTCCGACAGGAAACCGTAACCGGGATGAATCGCCTGTGCGCCGCTCACGTGCGCCGCGAACAGGATCGCAGCCCGGTTCAGATAACTCTGCCCCGGCGCGGCAGGTCCGATGCACAGCGCCTCGTCGGCGAGCCGCACATACCGCGCATCGGCATCTGCCTCGGAATGGACCGCGACGGTTTTCAGGCCGAGTTCCCGGCAGGCGCGCTGGATTCGAAGCGCGATCTCGCCGCGGTTGGCAATCAGTACTTTGTTGAACATGGTCGATCAGCCGATCCGAAACAGCGGCTGCCCGGATTCCACTTCGCTGCCCGGCGCCACCAGAATCTCCAGAACGGCGCCGCTGAGCTCGGACTCGATCGCGTTGAACATTTTCATTGCCTCGATCGTGCAGAGCACCTGTCCTTCCTTGATCGTATCGCCGGGATTTACGAAGGGCGCCTCGCCGGGCGCCGGCGTCAGATGAACGACGCCAAACATGGGCGCACGAACCAGTTGCGGCTCACTGGCGGTTGCGGGGGCTGTCTGGGGGGTGCCGACGGATTGCGCCGGCCCGGCGAGCGGTGATTGAGCCCCTTGGCTCCCTTGGGTGCCCGAGGTGAACATCACGGCTACACGTTCATCGCCCGAAGGCGCCTCAGCCCGTTTGCCACGCCGTTTCGTCTTGACAAGCTTGACCCGTTCCTCGCCCTCGATGACTTCGAGCCTGGCTAGCGGAGAGTCCGCCAACAGGTCGATCAGCGCCTTAATCTTCTGGAGATCCATCTTTGAGTCCGTAGCCGGTTGGACGCGCGCCGGTCGATTGGCGTGCGCGAAGCACCGCTGGGGCTGTACGGCAACCAGATTCGATCTCCAGTTGCCTCGCCCTCGTGACGGCTAGCCTCGTCGCGCCGGCTCACTGCGAACCGGGGCGATCGACGATGGACTCAATGTATCCGGCGCATAAAAATTGCGCCAAGACGGTTTGGCTTTGTAGCGATAAGGCGCGCTTATGTATCGGCGCCGGACTCGAAGCGCACGTCGAGCGCAAGGTCGCCGGCCAGTTCCAGCAGGATGTCCTTGACGGCCGCGGCGGGCTCGGAAAGCGGTAAATGGTCGGACAGACAGACCGAAAGCGGAATCTTGATGACGGGTGAAACGATCCGGCATTGCACGACGTCGCCCGCCGCGGCCACGACCCGTGCGGTGGAATCGGGCAGGATGGTCGCACCGATCCCCGCGCTCACCGCCGCCGACAACGTCGACGCGGATTCGATCTCAGCTACGACTTTGGGGATCATCTGCACGCGCGCGAAACCCTCGTCAACGTACTTGCGCAGATAGTTGTACGGACGCGGCAGCAGCAAAGGCACGTCGCGCAATTCCGTCACGGCGATCTGCTCCTGCGTGATCCCCATGCTGCGCGGCGCCACGAGGAACAATTCCTCGTTCATCAGAAGCTGGAACGACAGGCCATGGACGGGTTTATCGCCATACAGCACGGCCATGTCCATCCGCCCGTTCATGATCAGCTCGCTGAGCGTCGTGCCGAAATTCTCGTTGATGTAGAGAAGGATGTCCGGATGGCGGGCGCGCACGGTCCGCAACAGCGGCAGCGACAGCGCCGACGCGCCGGTGCCGGGCGCGAGCCCCACCGAAACCTGGCCTGACAGCGTCTGACCGGCGCTCTTCACGTCGGCCTGAGCCTGTTCGTACTGGCGCAGGATCAACTGAGCGTGGCGATACAGCGTCGCGCCCGCCTCAGTGGCCGTGACGCCCCGCTTGGTGCGCACGAGCAGTTGTTGCTGGAACTCGTCTTCGAGCGTGATCAACTGCTGGCTCAGCGCCGGCTGGGCGATATGAAGCACTTCGGCAGCCTGCGTCAGGCTGCCGATATCGACGATCTTCACGAAGTACTTCAAACGCCGCAGGTTCACGGTAGTCGCGTCTCAACATTAAGTGATGGCAACAATGATAGGGCAAGCGCCGCCCCGCGCACAGTGCTTAAAAAACCTCGCTCCCGCTCCTGCAACGCTAAAAACGTCGCCTGTCAGCGTATTCCCGCATGGACCTCGACCCATCACGCAGGAAGCGCACGTGTAGCGTCACGTCATAAGTGGATGTTATTGCGCCAGCGGAAAGTCATCTTGGCTTGAACTTTTTCGCGCGCTTAAGGTGAAGCCTCATCAAATGCCGTTGAGGAGTCAAGTGTGAGTGCATCGCGAATTGCCGCCCGCGTCCAACGAATCAAACCTTCGCCGAGCAGCGCCGCGGCGGACCGGGCCGCGGAACTGCGGCGGCAGGGGAAAACGATCGTCAACCTCGTGGTCGGCGAACCCGATTTCGACACGCCGGCGCACATTCGTCAGGCCGCTTTCGATGCGATGGAGCGCGGCGAAACGCGCTATACGCAAACCGCGGGCACACCGGCGCTGCGCGCCGCCATCGCGGCAAAGCTGCAACGCGAGAACGGTCTCTCATACGATCCCAAACACATCATCGTGACATGCGGCGCCAAACACGCCATCTTCAACGCGCTCGCCATCACCGTTGAAGCCGGCGATGAAGTCCTGATTCCCGCTCCCTACTGGGTGTCCTATCCGGACATGGTGCTCGCCTGCGACGGTGTGCCGGTCGTCGTGCCCTGCACCGAGGAAGACAGTTTCAAGCTCACCCCCGCCACCCTCGAAGCGGCGATCACGCCGCGCACGCGCTGGCTGATCATCAATTCGCCGACCAATCCCACGGGCGCAACGTATAGCGCCGGCGAACTGCGCGCATTGGCGGATGTGCTGCTGCGTCACCCGCAGGTGCTGGTGATGATGGACGACATCTACGAACATATCCGGTTCGAAGGCGAGGCATCACAGCACCTTTTGTCGATTGAACCCGAACTCAGCTCGCGCACCCTGGTCGTCAACGGCGTGTCCAAGACCTACGCGATGACCGGCTGGCGCATCGGCTACGCCGCCGGCCCCGCTGACCTGATCGCGGCCATGGACACGCTCCAGTCCCAATCCACCAGCAACGCCAGTTCGATCAGCCAGGCCGCAGCGCTCGCGGCGCTGAACGGCGACCAGACATTCGTGCAGCAATCGGTGCGGACCTACAAGGAACGCCGCGACCACGCACTCGAAGCGCTTAACGCGATTCCCGGCATCAGCTGCAAAACGCCCGGCGGCGCTTTCTATCTGTATGTCAATTGCGGCGGCATGATCGGCCGCACCACACCGCAAGGCAAGCGCCTCGAGGGCGACGTGGATGTCGTTCTGTATCTGCTCGAGCACGCCGGCGTCGCACTGGTTGCCGGATCGGCCTATGGCGTTTCACCTTTCTTCCGGATGTCGATCGCGACAAGCATCGACATCATCGATGAAGGCTGCAGGAAGATTGCCGCCGCGGTCGCCGCACTGAACTGAGAGTACGGCGACGACGTGAATACGTCGCGTCGTCGCTTTGTAAAAAAGACATGCCGCGCCGAGAGGACGCGGCAGTCGGTTTGGAGTTTTCCATTTTTCGTCAATCTGCAAGGGGATCTACTCGTGAAAAAGCATACATTAGGCATACTAACTGGATTTGGACTGGCAATTTCTGGGATCGCGCACGCGCAGTCGAGCGTCACCCTGTACGGCATCATCGACGAAGCGGTGCGCTACGAGACCCACCAGAACAAATCCGGCGGGAAGCTTTTCACGATGGGTAGCGGCGGCGAGATTCAGGGTAGCCGTTGGGGTCTGCAGGGAACCGAGGATCTTGGTGGCGGATTGGCCGCCATCTTCCAGCTCGAAGGCGGCTTTACACCGAATACCGGCGTGACACAGCAATCCACGCCGTCCGGCACCGCCCGCCTGTTCGGCCGCACCGCGATGGTAGGGCTGCGCAGTACCGACTACGGCACGTTGACGATGGGCCGGCAATACACGCTGGTGCATGAAATGGGCTGGACGCACGATATCTATGCGTTCGCCAATTACACCGGCACGGTCGGCTTTCAGGGCGCCGGTCTGACTGGCGGCGGCCGTCTGGACAATTCCGTGCGATATACCTCGCCGACGCTTGCCGGTTTTACCCTCAAGGGCTCGTATACGTTTGGCGGTGTAGCGGGAAATACTCACCAGAACTCGTCGCCGGCCGTCAGCCTTTCTTACGACCACGGCCCCTTGAGCGTTGGCGCGGCCTATCAGATCGTCAACGACATTGGCGGTCTGACGCCTGCCACCAGCACCTACGGCAGCACGTACTTCGGCGTGACGATCCCGGACAGCTCGCAAAAGATCTTCACCGCGGGCGCAACATATAAGTTCGGCGCGGCGAAGGTGTTCGGCTCGTATATCTACAGCCACGTCTATCCGGCCGACTATCGCAACGACTCCTTCTCCACCGCGGTCCAGTACTTCATCACGCCGTCACTCGTGCTCGATCTGCCGTTCTACATCGACTTCGTCCATCACGCAGGCCAGAGCGGTACGCGCATCACCACCGGTCCGACGTTCGACTATTTCCTCAGCAAGCGCACCGACGTCTATGTCGGCGTGGACTACAACCACCTGACCGGCGCATGGACGACCCTCGCCGCCGCCTCCGGCTCGAACCAGCCGTTCTATGGCTTCAACTCGCTGTTCGAAGCCACGATCGGTCTGCGTCACAAGTTCTAATTTGCGGTATTGACGGTCTGTTGGGCGTCGCCCGACGCCCAACAGACCGCTCCGAAGGCCAAACAGCATCGGGACGCGCAGTCCTGTCCCGATCGTCAATGCACGGTCCCAGCATCAAAAGGCGGGCCTCGATCCGCACATTCCGTCCATCCCTATGAGCATCCATAAGCATCGACTATTGGCCCAGACAACTTTGATCTTTGTCGACTGGGCCTTGAGACGCTACCGTATAGCGTGCTGATCCCGCATTCACCGTTATAGGCCCTCACCATGCATGCACTTGTCATTCACGCACCACTCGATCTGCGCATCGAGGACGTTCCCACGCCTGAACCGGAAGCCAACCAGTTGCTCGTACGGGTTCGGGCCGGCGGTATCTGCGGCTCGGATCTTCACTACTTCAATCACGGTGGTTTCGGCACGATCCGCATCAAGGAGCCCATGGTGCTCGGCCATGAAGTCTCGGGCGCCGTCTCGCGTGTGGGACCTGGCGTGACGGATATGCCGGCCGGCACACGTATTTCCATCAGCCCGAGCCGGCCGTGTGGCCTGTGTCAATACTGCCAGCAAGGGCTGCAGAACCACTGCCTGGATATGCGCTACTACGGCAGCGCCATGCGCACGCCGCACGTGCAGGGCGCATTCCGGCAGGAGATCGTGATCGACCGTTCACAGGCGCACGTAGTGGCGGACTCATTGAGCGATGCGGAAGCCGCGATGGCCGAACCGCTCTCGGTCGCCCTTCACGCGGTTCGGCGCGCGGGTCCGTTGCTCGGCAAGCGGGTGCTCGTCACAGGATGCGGGCCGATCGGCGCGTTGATCGTGGCGGCTGCGCGCAGAGCCGGTGCGGCGATGATCGTGGCAACTGACGTGAATACGTTGCCGCTCGACAGCGCAAAAAAGGTCGGCGCCGACCTTGCGCGCAACATCGCGGAGACGCCGGACGCGCTCCAGCCGTTCGCCGTCGACAAGGGCAGCTTCGACGTTCTGTTCGAGGCGAGTGGCAACGCAGCGGCATTGCGCGGTGCATTCGACGTGCTCAAACCACGCGGCGTGATCGTCCAGGTCGGCCTCGGTGGCGACATCGCGTTGCCGATCAATGTGATCGTCGCGAAGGAATTCGATCTGCGCGGCGCATTCCGCTTTCACGAAGAATTCGCCATTGCCGTCGAGTTGCTGAACAAGGGACTGATCGATGTGAAGCCCCTGATTTCAGGCATTTTCCCGTATCAGGATTCAGTCAAGGCGTTCCAGACAGCGGGCGACCGTTCAAAATCGATGAAGGTGCTGGTGAGTTTCGATTGATTGCGCACGTAGGGCGACGATGACGCGGCAAGCCGCGTTCGTCGCCCTACGTTCACTCATCGAGTGGTACGGGCAATGAAAAAATAGCCATAAAAAAGCCGACGTCGCAATGCGGACGTCGGCTCTTGTCCTTCTCTCCATGCGGTGCTCAGTTATTGCATCGTGCTTCGAGGGCATCGATAAACGCGCGGTTCCAGCGGCCTTCCTTCATCGCCCGCATCGTCTCAGCCTCTGCTTCCAGAACGGCCAGCGCTTTTTCGATGACATGCCCGGCATCGTCCTGTGGAATAGCCAGCAAGCCGTCCTGATCGCCGACAACGATGTCGCCCGGATTGACCACCATTCCGCCGACTGACACGGGCACATTGATTTCACCCGGACCGTCTTTATACGGCCCACGGTGCGTGACCCCACGGGCGTAGACCGGAAAATCCCGATCGCGGATTTCCGCGACATCACGGATCGCGCCATCTACGACCAAACCGACAACGCCTATATTTGCTGCGTAGAAAGACAGAATGCCGCCGACCACGGCGTTGTTGAGATCGCCACCCGCGTCCACGACCAGTACGTCCCCTGGACGGCAAAACTCCAGCGCGCGCAGGTAAGTCAGGTTATCCCCGCCACGTGAGCGCACCGTGACCGCAGTGCCAGCCATCGTCTTCTTGCCAGGCCGCTGATACGGGTGGAGCCCCACGCTGCCGATGTTGCGATGCATGTTGTCGCTGAGCGCAGAGACGGGGATGTCGCGCAATGCGCTAAGGATCGTCTCGGCAGCCTGAGCCGCCGACGGGTTCTTCCTGATGGCTTTGTACATGGTCGATCTTCGCTTCCGGATGTAAGGGGAGCGGCTCATGCAGATCATGAACGAGTAGGCACGACACCGCTGTAACACGGATATAACGGTATATCGCCCCCGCAAATCACGCCAAGACGGGTTCGTTCTTGCACGATAGGAAACGCTTATGAAACGCAATGGCCGGAGGAGTCGACGCTGAGATACGCCGAGGTCGACGCTCAACAATCAGTCATAGGCAGCAACAGCAGACATTGGTTAACATCGCTCATCGCCCCTTGGGATTTCACGCCGATGCCATCTTCCATCCGCAACTCGCTCGTCTGGATCTTCGACGCATTCGAGCGCGACTCCACCTATAT
Organism: Burkholderia sp. OK233; assembly: GCF_900230185.1. GTDB lineage: Bacteria > Pseudomonadota > Gammaproteobacteria > Burkholderiales > Burkholderiaceae > Paraburkholderia. Next base: position 2,276,020 of record NZ_OCSR01000002.1, on the reverse strand, counting down.
TCACAAACGGATGTTCGGCAGCGATGCCGCCTATATCGACGGCCTGTTGTGTCTGATTGCCGCCGATCGCGACAAGCCGTGGAATGGCTTGCTGGTGTGCACCTCGCAAGAGCGTCATGCCGCGCTCATTGAAGAAATACCCGCTTTGCGGCCGCATCCGGTGCTTGGAAAATGGCTTTATGTCCCGCAAGACGATCCGGCATTTGAAACCACCGTCGAAAGAATGACGGCGCTCGTGCTCGCGCGCGACCCGCGCGTAGGTGTCGAACCGAAGCCGCGCAAACGGAGCGGCAAATCCACGTTGCCGAAGACGTAAGGTATCGCCGCCGGCCGCCTCACCGCATGACGTCCGAACGCCAGCGCCGCAGTACGTTACCCGCGTTCAGAACGCTTATCGACTCATCGAACCCAGCGCGCTCAACGCGCAGCACGAAGCTCAGATGGCTCGAGATAGAAATTCCTGTTCCCCGTGAGACGCTCGACCATGAAGTCAATGAACGCCCTTACGCGCAGCGGCTGCTCGGTTCGATGGCGATAGTAGACGTAGATGGCCTCACGCTGCGTGACATGCCTGACGAGCAGCGGAACGAGTTCACCACGCCTGATAGGCAAGGTCGCCGAAAAACTGCCGAGTTGACCGATTGCGAGTCCAGCCAGCACGGCTTGGGTCTCCGCGTCCGTGTCATTGACGCATAAGGTTGTCGCGACGTCGCGATAGGCGATCTCATCACCTATCAGGAATTCCCACGGAGCCTGCTTGCCTGTATTCGCCCGTCGATAGCCGGTGCAACGGTGCCCGTCGAGCTCGTCGATGGTCCGCGGCGCGCCATAACGCTCGATATAGGCAGGCGACGCACAGACAATCAGCTGGATCGGCAACAGCCGGCGTGCGATCGTGCCGCCCGACGGCGGAGAACCACCGCGAAAACCTACGTCGGCACGATCGCTGACGAGGTCGGTGAAGTGGTCGTCGAACTGCACATCCAGTTGCACATTCGGGTGCAATTCGGCGAATTCCAGGGAATATGGCCAGAGCACGGTGCGCGAGAACGCGCTTGGTGCGCTCACCCGCAGCGGCCCCGCGATCGCGTCTTTCGATCGCCGCGCGTCGTCGAGTGCCGACGACAGTATGGCCAACGCAGGTCTCACACTGTCCAGGAGCCCCTGCCCCTCCTCGGTCAAGCTCAACTTGCGTGTGGTTCGGTGAAAAAGCCGAACGCCCAGCTCCTTTTCCAGTTGCATGACCGCGTGGCTCGCGGCCTGCGGCGAGATGCCCTGATCCACGGCGGCCTTGCGCAGGCTTCCCAGCGCCGCGGCCCGGACGAATATCGTGATTGCGCGTACTTCGTTCATGGCCGCCCGAGGTAGCAAATATTAGCAAATAAAAGTTGATTATAAGTCTACCAATCGGCGTCTAGTTTGTGCCAATCGCTCCTCCTATTATTCGTTCACTTTCACCCGAACCGTAGGAGAAACATCATGGCTAACAACACGAACAACGGTTTCAAGCGCGTCTGGTTCATCACCGGCGCGACGCGCGGCCTCGGCGCCCTGATCGCCCAGGCCGCCCTGGCTGACGGCAACGCGGTCGTTGCCACTGGCCGCAATGTCGCAGCGATCAACGAGCGCTTCGGTCACTCGCCGGCACTCCTTCCAGTCGCGCTGGACGTGACCGACGAAGCCCAGGCGAAGGCCGCGGTTCAGGCCGCAGTTGAACGGTTCGGCCGGATCGACGTGCTGGTCAACAACGCGGGCTTCGGTTTGCTTGGCGCCATCGAGGAGTCGAGCGACGCCGACGTGCGTCGCATGTACGACACGAACGTATTCGGCCTGCTGAATATCACACGCGCCGTTCTGCCGGTGATGCGCGCGCAACGGGCCGGCCACGTCATCAATATGTCGTCGATCGGCGGCTATCGGTCAGTCGCCGGGTTCGGCGCCTATTGTTCGACCAAGTTCGCAGTTGAAGGCTTGACTGAGGCATTGCGCGCCGAGCTGAAGCCGCTCGGTATTCACGCAACGGTCGTGGAGCCTGGATACTTCCGTACGGACTTCCTCGACGCGTCATCGCTTGTGGTTGCCGGGAACGTGATTGCCGACTATGACGAGACGTCAGGAGAGGTTCGCCGGCGTGCTACCAGCATGAACCACAACCAGCCGGGCAACCCGGAGAAACTCGCCGCCGCCATGGTCCAATTGGTCGACGCACAAACGCCTCCGCTGCGGCTGCCGCTTGGCACCGACACGCTGAAGGCCATCGCCGAGAAGAATGCGTATGTCGCGCAGGAAACCGAAACCTGGAACGCGTTGTCGGCATCGACTGACTTTTCTGAATAAATGCTGACACTATCCGCTTCCCATTAGCGTTGGGTAATGGGAAGCGGATAGGCCGATACGCAATGGGGGTTTGCACCGAAGTCGCCGCCACTAATCCTTCATCATGCGTTGATACGGTAACCGGGTTGTACGTGCTAGTCCGTCTGAAAAGAACTTCTACTTCCCCACCCGGAACCTACAGATGAAAACGACTCCCGTCTGCCACGCGACACGCCGCCTGTCATTCCCCCGACCGGCTTCCACGGTAGCACTGGTGCTATGCGCCGCCGCCCTCAACGCACATGCCGAACAGTCCGATTTCCGCGGTGAAAGTCGCTTTGAGCCAGGCTTACTGGTTGTAAGTCGAAGCGTGTACGACAACCAGTCGAGCAACGTTCAGGTTGGCACGGTCCTACCGCCGAATTGCGGAGCCACTCAAGGCGGCTGTAGCGCGGCCACTGGCGCGCCGAGCGACGGTACCTATCCGTTTGTGTGGAACAACGACGGCTATGACGGCAGCTTCGGCATCACCTCGCGGATCTTTCTCGATCAGCTCACGCCGTCAGGCGAGTGGGTAAGCTCGCTCGAAGTGCCCAACAGTTTGCAGAAAACGCCGCGACGTGACCAACTGGTCACCAGCTTCAGCTCCAAATCGGAACTCGGCCTGCACCTTTCGCTCGACGGCCAGTACCTGACCTTTATGGGTTATGTGGCGCCGGTCAATACGCTGGACGTCTCCAATTCGAACACGCCAGGCGTAGTCGATCCCACTAATCCGGTGGGGCAGAATTACTATCGGGCAGTCGCTCGCGTCGACCGCGATGGGCACTTCCGCATCACCGAGACGAATGCATATAGCGGCAACAACGGCCGTTCGGCGATTCTGAATAACCGCGATGGCGAAGATTTTTTCTACACAGCCGGCAACGCGGGTAACGGTGCCAACCCTCAACCGGCCGGGGTGATCATCGGCGCCGGCGCACAATTCATCGACGCCACGAAAAAGCATGAGGCGCAGCAGGACCCCGGCGCACCGACGCCGGTCGCCAGCTTCTCGGTCACTGAACTTGGCAAGCCGGCGGACAAGATCGGCAAGGACGACAACTTCCGGGGCATGACCGTATTCAACAATGTCCTCTACTTTACGAAGGGCAGCGGCAGCAACGGCGTGAACACGGTGTACTTTGTGGATACCACTGGAAACGCCTGCCCGTCTGGCACGGGTGTGCCGGCCGCCAATGCGGCATTGCCCAGCAAGGCGCTTGCTTACGACTCGGCCACGGTCCAAACCACTGGACTGCCAAACAATATGTGCGTGCTGGCCGGCTTTCCGTCGACACCCAACAAGACGGCGACTACGCTCTCCTATCCGTTTGGCGTCTGGTTCGCCAACGCGACGACGCTCTATGTCGCGGACGAGGGTGATGGCTACACGGGCGGCGCCGATCTTTACACGCATGCGGCCGCGCAGACTACTGGCGCGGGTCTGCAGAAGTGGGTGTACAACGCCGGTGCGAAGAAGTGGACGCTCGCCTACACCCTGCAGGCGGGTCTGAACCTGGGCCAGCAATACACGGTTTCCGGATATCCGTCCGGCTCCAATACGGCAACTGGACTGCCGTGGGCACCGGCGACGGATGGGCTGCGCAACCTGACCGGCCGCGTCGAAAATGACGGCACAGTCACGCTCTGGGCAATGACGTCGACCATCAGCGGGAACGGCGATGTGGGCGCCGATCCGAACAAGCTGGTAGTCATTCGCGATCTGCTCGCGAATACGACTGCGTCCGGCGCCGCTCGCGAGAAATTCGTCGCGTTGCGAAGTGCGGGCTTTGGTGAGGTATTGCGCGGCGTCTCGTTCACGCCCGGTACAGATCCGGACCACCGTTTCTGACGCGCTGACAACAGGGTGAAGCCACGCCGCGGCACATTCAACCGCGCGTGGCTCACCCGGTTTGCACGACCCGTCAACGCATCATGCCGCGTGGCCCTGACTTCCCTGTTCGCTGTCGAGATGCGCCATCTGCGCCGCTGCATAACGTTCACCTGCGGCGGCCCCCTGCGGCACTGCCTGCGCGATCGCAGCCAGATCGTCCGCGGTGAGCGTCACATCGACCGCACCGAGTGCTTCGGCAAGACGATCGCGCCGGCGCGCGCCCACTAGCGGCACGATATCGCTGCCTTGGGCGGCAACCCAGGCAATCGCAATCTGCGCAACCGAGACGCCTTTTGCATCGGCCACCTTGCGCAGCGCATCCACCAGCGCGAGATTGTGATCGACGTTGTCCCCCTGAAAGCGCGGACTCATGGCGCGAAAATCGCCTTTCCCCGCGGCATCCTTGCTCCAGTGGCCGCTGATCAAACCACGGGATAACACGCCATACGCCGTCACGCCGATCCCGAGTTCGCGGCACGTCGGCAGGATCTCGTCTTCAATGCCGCGTGAAATCAGCGAGTACTCGATCTGCAGGTCGCTCACCGGGTGCACCGCTGCCGCACGGCGAATGGTCGTGGCGCCTACTTCGGACAAGCCGACGTAGCGCACGTAGCCGGCTTTGATCATGTCGGCAATCGCCCCGACCGTGTCTTCGATAGGCACGTTGGGATCGAGCCGCGCAGAGCGGTAGATGTCGATATGATCGACGCCCAGGCGCTGCAGCGAATAGGCGAGGAAGTTTTTGACCGCCGCGGGACGCGCATCGTAGAGCGACCAGCCCCCTGCGGGGTCGCGCATGGCTCCGAATTTCACGCTGATGATGGCCGCGTCGCGGCGTGACGGCGGCGCGCTTTTCAGGGCCTCGCCGATCAGGATTTCGTTGTGGCCGGAGCCGTAGAAATCGCCGGTATCGAGCAGCGTGATGCCGGCTTCGAGCGCGGCGTGGATCGTAGCGATGCTTTCGGCGCGGTCGGAGGGACCGTACATGCCCGACATCCCCATGCAGCCAAGACCGATGGCGGAGCTTTGCGGACCCGTCTTACCCAGTTGAAGCTGTTTCATGATGTTCCTCGGTAGGTGCGCCGCAAGAAAGGCGCTTGGCCTGAAGTATCGGCCGATTCCCAGCGTGCGATAATCCACCTCAATCTGGATGACCTGTGCGGAAAGGCGAACAATGCAGGAACCCGACCTGTCCGATTTGAAAGCATTCGTCGCCGTCACGCGGGCACGCGGGTTCCGCCATGCCGCACTGACGGGCGGCGTGTCAGCCTCATCGCTTAGCGAAGCGGTTCGACGGCTCGAACAGCAGCTCGGCGTCAGGTTGCTCAACCGCACGACACGCAGCGTCACGCCAACGGAAGCCGGGCAGCGTCTTTTCGAGCGGCTTGCGCCGGCCTTCGGGGAAATCACCATCGCGCTGGATGCGGTGAATCTCTTTCGCGAGAGTCCCACTGGAACACTGAGATTAAACGTTCCGTCGATCGCGGCAAGAGAAATTCTGCCTGCCCTCCTCTCCCGCTTCCTCGCCGCTCATCCGGGCATCACGGTGGACGTCGGCACCAATGACACGTTCATCGATATCCTCGCGGCGGGCTTTGATGCCGGCATCCGTTACGACGAACGCCTCGAGCGCGACATGATCGCTGTGCCGATCGGCCCGCGCGTTCAACATTTCGTCGCGGCGGCCTCGCCGTCCTACCTCGCGGCCCGCGGCATACCGCAGCATCCAGGCGAACTGTTGAACCATGCGTGTATCGGACACCGCTTCGACAGCGGCGTGCTCGCGACATGGGAATTCAAGCGAGGCGACGAAGTCGTGCGGATCGAGCCAAACGGACCGATGATCGCCTCCGTGATCGAACTGGAACGAGGCGCGGCCATCGCGGGACTGGGGATCGTCCATTCGTTCGATGAGTTTCTGCGGCCGGCAATAGAGCAAGGCACGCTGGTACCGGTGCTCGGCGAGTGGTGTCAATCCTTCACTGGACCGTTTTTGTACTACCCGAGCCGGACGCACATGCCGGCTCCGCTCCGGGCGTTCGTTGACTTTATTCTTGCCGAGAACGATTCAGGTAGTCAGGCGCAGGCCGGAACGCCAAGGTGAACCGGTACGGGTTACGGCGCGGACCGGTGTCACGCGATCCACGTCTTGCCGTGTAGCAGCAGCGCGCTCAGCCCGCTGCAACGACGTCGATGCGCAACGCTTCCCCACCGGCCACAATCGCGAGCAGATGGTCGACGTTGGGGTGCGCGCCCGGACGGTTGCGCGCGTCGGCCGTATGCTCGGCAAACACCGCGAGGCCATGTTCGGCCGCCTTGGCATCCAGCGTGCCAAAGGCCTGCTGCAGATAGTTGTACACCGCCAGCGAGCCCTGCTTGCCCGGCTTGTTCTCGATGCTGGCCACCACGGCACCCTTGCCGTCGACCAGATCGATACGTTCGATACCCTCAATGGCGGGCAGTTGGGCGAGGTTGTCCTTGAACACGTTGCTCGGTTGAATCACTGAAAACACTCCTTCTATTCGGAAAAATACGGCGAGCCGTATCTTATCCGATAGGGTGTTTTGCATCGCGCCGAACGATGAGGCTTCGCGCAGTCCGCCACGGAAGGTTCGGTTTTTCCGAACCTTTTCTCCCTGATTAGCAGATTTATCCGTTCCGCAACCTGACGCAGACTGAGGTTCACCACCACTGCGGACATTGTCCGCGCCAGGAGCCCAAACATGCGAACCTATCCGCGCAACAGTCCCCAAGCCGCCGCACGTATCGTCGCGCTGGCCCTCACATCCGACGGACACGTCAGCAGCTCGGAAGAGCTCGCCCTCGAAAGCCTGGATATAGCAGGCCAACTCGGTCTCGCACCGGAGCAATTCGCGCAGATCGTGCAGACGCTATGCGAGGACCAGTCGGTCGCGAACACGCCGTTCGCGCCGCCAGTCGGCCAGCTTGGCGCGGCCTTGCTCACCACGTTGTTAGATGAGATCGACGACCCCGCGTTGCGTCGCAAGGTGATGCGGCTGTGTATCGCCGTCGCGATCGCGGACAACTATCTGGCGGATGGCGAAATTGCCTTGCTCGCTGCTGTGTTCAACGCTTGGGGGCCTAAGCCAATCCAGATGGCAAGCCGGCACATCCCGTTGCCGGACGCGCCGTGCGCTCACGCACGCCCGGCCGCCACCACCTGAGAAGCGAGCGCGTGATGTTGCCCGCGGCGCGAGCGGATCGCGTGGATTTCTTCGACCACGCCTTCCGCTCGACCGAGCCAGCGCAATCCTCGCAGTAACGCCACGTCCCCCGCGCCCAGCTCCGCAAGCGGAAACACGCCGAGACCACGCGCGGCGAACACCGCCATCAGCGCGCTGTCTTCGAATTCCCCAACGATCCGCGGCCGGATCCCTTCGCTTTCGAACCACCGGTCGAGCCGCGCGCGCAACGCGCCGTGCCCGGTGGGCAGGAGCACAGGCAGATCGGCCAGGCACTGCGGAAAGCCCGTACGGGCGGACTTGCGGATGATCTCCGCGGGTCCATACCAGTCGACGGGCGAACCGACGAGGCGCTGGCTCACGACGCGCAGGTCCGCATTGTGCGGCGCAGGCTGGCACGCCAGCACGAGATCGAGCCGATGGAGCGCGAGCTCCGACAGCAACTGCGCATGTTCGCCCTCGTGGCAGAGCAGCCTGAGCGACGGCGTGTCGAGCACCGGCGCAAGCAGCGCGTGCGCAGCGAGCTTCGAGATGCCGTCGGAAAGACCCACTGCAAGCCGGGCAACACGTTCGCCGCCCGCCTCGCGCATCTCGTCGAGCAGCGCCTCGCCGATCTGAAAAATCTGCTCCGCGCGATTGAAGGCCGTCTCGCCGGCTTCAGTCATCGTGACGCCGCGCCCTGCCGGTTTCAGCAATTGGCGCCCGATCGATTTTTCCAGTTCGCGCACCTGCGCGCTGATCGTCTGAACCGCCATGTCGAGACGCTCGGCCGCACGCGCGAAGCCGCCCTCCTTCACGACGATCCAGAAATAGTAGAGATGGCGATAGTTGAGCATGCTGAAGACACTTCGAAAAAAACGATATATCGCTCAGATTATCACTGATTTATCCGAACCATGAAGGCAGCGATGATGACGGCATACCGACGTTGCCTGTCACCCTTTGCTTACGGACCCCATGGACTCTTTACTCATACTCGCTGCCGACCCCGCCGCATGGGCTGCGCTTCTCACGCTGGTCGTGATGGAAATCGTGCTCGGCATCGACAATCTGATCTTCATTTCGATCCTCAGCAACAAGCTGCCGGAAGCACAGCGCGCTCGCGTGCAGCGCATGGGCATCATGCTGGCGCTCGTGCTGCGGCTCGCCCTGCTCGGCACCGTCGCGTGGATTGCGCAACTGACCGCGCCTGCCGTGACGCTGTTCGGCCACGCGTTTTCATGGCGCGACCTGATCCTGCTCGGCGGCGGCCTGTTCCTCGTCTGGAAGGCGACGAGCGAAATTCGCCACCACGTCGTCCATGCGGAAGAAGTACGCGACAAGGCGAGCACAACCGTGCAGTTGACCGCCATGGCTGCGATTGGACAGATCCTCGTGCTCGATATCGTGTTTTCCGTCGACAGCATCATCACTGCGGTCGGGATGACCGAGCACATGCCGATCATGTTCGTTGCCGTGATCGCCGCGGTCACAGTGATGCTGTTCGCCGCCAACCCGCTGTCGCGCTTTATCGATCGTAATCCGACCATCGTCATGCTCGCGCTCGGTTTCCTGCTCGTGATCGGCATGACGCTAATCGCAGAAGGTTTTGGTTCACACGTGCCGAAGGCTTACATCTACGCGGCTATGGCGTTCTCCGCGTTTGTCGAGGCACTGAACATGCTCGTGCGCCGGGCGAATTCGAAGCGGATGGTTGGCGCTGAGCAATGAACGCTCGATGAACTTTTTTACCCTTGAGGAGCACCGAAATGAAATGTCCCGTTTGCAAGACCACTGACTTGCTGATGACCGAGCGACGCTCGATCGAAATCGACTACTGCCCAGTCTGCCGGGGCATCTGGCTCGATCGCGGCGAACTCGACAAGCTGATTGCACAGGACGCCGGGACCGATGACACGTCGGCGAGCGCTACCGCACGCACGAGCCGGGACGGCCATCAGGATCGAGATCGGGAACGGCATCGCGACCATGCGTACGACAACAACCGCACGTATGACAATCACCGAACGGATTATCGGGGCCACAAGAAGAAGCGTTCGCTTTTCGATATGTTCGATTTCGACTGAACGTGTCCGCGAGTACAAGAACCAGGCAGCAGTTATCAGATCAAAGGCGCGCGCTGCTGTCAGCCGCGCCTATTCATTTTCCCTCTGACGTTGCCTCAGCCAACGTCGAACCCTTCATACAAATAACAACGTGCCGCGTGTCATCGACAGAGCGAACTGGCGCGTTAAGCCGTTAACGGTTTGAGCGCGGGTTTGAGCGCGCAAGTTAGGCACGAGCCACGCGCGCTGAATCCCCTGCGCCCGCCGCCATGATGTTCCCCCAAATTGTTTTCCTGCCTGTCTATCGCTCAGATGCCACTTTCTATCGTTTCGATTACAAAGACCGGCGCGCTTGCTGCGCTAACTTATTGCACGCTAAGCATGGCGATGCCGGCGCAGGCAGCCGACAACGTGATCGTGCTCGACTCCGGTGAAGCCCAACTGACGCTGATCGATCCCGCTACGCACAAGGTCATCGGCACGGAGCCGACCGGTAAGGAACCGCACCATCTGATGATTACGCCCGACGGTCACTCGCTGATCGTCGCGGATTCGATCTCGAACGATCTCATGTTTCTCGATCCGCACACCGGGAAGGTGCAGCGCAAGGTCGACGATATTGAAGATCCCTATCAGCTCGGTTTCTCGCCCGATCACACATGGTTCGTGACGGCAGGTCTGCGACTGGATCGCGTCGACGTGTACCACTACGACGGCCAGAACATGGCGCTCGCCAAACGCGTCCCGCTCTCGAAGACACCGAGTCACATGACGTTCTCGTCCGATAGCAAGACCGTCTTCGTCACGTTGCAGGACACGGGCGAGGTGGCCGCGATCGATCTGGCGACGCAGTCGGTGCTGTGGAAGCTGCATGTGGGCAATACACCCGCCGGCCTCTGGATGACGCCGGGCGACCGCTATCTGTTGATCGGTATGACGGGCGAAGACGATGTGGCCGTGGTCGACTGGCACAAACAGCAAGTCGTGAAAAGAATCCAGACAGGGCGCGGCGCGCACAACTTCCGCAACCTCGACGACGGCCAGCACGTGGCGCTCACGAACCGCGTAGAAAGCACGATCAGCATTCTCGATTACAACACGCTGACGAAGACCGCCGACATCACAGGACTCATGCCCGGCCCTGACGACATGGAACTGTCCTCGGATCGCCGCTACCTGTGGGTCACATTCCGTTTTTCGCGGCATGTCGGCATCATTGATCTGACAACGCATAAACTTATCGACACGATCGCGGTCGGACGTTCACCGCATGGTTTGTATTTCGCCAACCGCGCGCCCGTGTATGCACCCAATCCGGACTGAACAGGCTTTCGTTCTGATGACAGCACCCGTAATTTCAAGAGGCTTTTGATGATCCACGAAATCCTCGCGCAACTCGACAATGGCATCTCAACGTTGCAGACGCTCCTGTACGTCGACGTGGTGCAGCCGTTTTTCTATCGCTTCGGCCTGATGGGATACGACGAGGACATCTACGATGCACTCTATTGGGTGATCGTCGGCGTGCTGGAAATCCTGGTTACGTATATCGCCTTGCGGCCGCTGGAAGCGCTGCGGCCGGTCGAAGCGTGGTCCGATCGAAAAGCGCTGCGCGCCGATGTGATCTACACGTGGATCGCCAAGCTCGGCATCATCAATATCGCGTTCTTCTTCATGCTGCAGCCGCTGTTCAATCACTGGCAGAGCCTGATGGCGATCTACAACGTGCCGAACATCGACATCGACGGACTGTGGCCCGGGGTTACCGATCAGCCGGTCGTGTCGTTCCTCATCTACCTGATCGTGCTCGATTTCTTCGGGTACTGGTATCACCGCTGGCAGCATCGCTTCGGCGTGTGGTGGGAACTGCACGCGGTGCACCACAGCCAGCAGCAGATGTCGTTGTGGGCCGACGACCGCAATCACTTTCTCGACGACATCATTCAGGCCGCGTTCTTCGCCGCGATTTCGCTGTTCATCGGCGTGCAGCCGACGCAGTTCGTCGTACTGGTCGCCGTCGGCAACTTCATGCAGAGCGTGCAGCACGTGAACGCGCGCTTGCCGTATGGATGGCTGCTCGAACGCGTGATCGTGAGCCCGATTTTTCATCGGCGTCATCACGCGGTCGGCTACGGTCATGAAGGCACACGCTACGGCTGTAACTTCGGCGTGCTGTTTCCGTGGTGGGACATGATGTTCAGGACCGTATCGTGGGACCGCACCGTCGAGCCGACCGGCATTCGTGACCAGTTGCCGGTACCGCACGGCGCAGCGCGCTCCTATGGAGACGGGTTGATCGCACAGCAATGGCGCGCCTTTGGCCGCATCGCAATGCGTCTGCGGGGACAACGCAATTACGGCGGCGTGACGGACTGAGTGTCATCGGCATGGGGCGAGTGCCTCATCCCAACCCCACGGCCCTCACGATCAGCAACACGCCTGCGCCGACGATACCGACCCCAATCACGCGCGCCACGCGCTCGCCGCGCGGCGCGAGACGTTCAACGGTGATGGCCGCCGTCACGGCAGCCATCACACGCAAATCCATGACCCCGGCAACGAGCAGGACCGTCGTCAGGCCGGCACAGCAGTAGCTGCAGTGGAGGCCGAGGCGCAGACCGTGGCGCCATGCCGTGGCGGCGTCCGCTGGCAATGCGGGCAACATGAGGCAGTGTCGCGGTGTCTCGCGGCAGCAAACAAGGCGGCGTGCTTTCCACGCAGTGAACTGCAGCCCTCCGGCGATCAGCACAATCACACCGACTGCGAACGGAACGGCGCGCGCCAGTGCCGGCTGTTGCATCTCGAGCGCCGCCAGCGCAACGCCGAGCGGAAATGCGGCTATGCCGAACGCGGTCCACACGAAGAAGTACCCCACGCCCACCCGCACCGTCAGCCAGCCCAGGCCCGTCACGCCTGTCCCGCCGACAGCCTCGCGGTAGCGCCACAGCATGGGAACGAGAGATGGCAGCATCATCGCGACCATCATCACCACCCACATGCCGAGGAACGACGCCGCGAGGCCTGGCCACGTCTGTCCGCACATCCGCATCCACGCCGCCGACATCGCCCAGCCGCCGGGCATCGGTATCTCGCCCATCGCCGACATGGACGCGGCGCCGGCGATCGTCAGCGCCGCGCTGACGGTGAAGAGTAACGCCGAGACGCCGAAGAAAGCCCGCTGGGAAACTCGCGCTTCGATCGCACGTCCTGGCATCTCCCGTCCTCCGGTTGCGCAAACGTGTTCCATCACCCGGCTCAGCGCGTCGTCTCGTACTCGTCGTGACGCTTCCACCAGACGCCCGTCTCGTTGCGCCCCCTGGGCGCGCGGTCAAGCCACTGGTACATGCCCCAGATGCCGTCCAACCCGCGCGCATAGGTGGAATACGTGTGATAGACGACGCCGTCCTCCAGTACGAACGCGCTCAGGCCGGGCCTGTCGCGCGTGTACGTCGCCGCGTCGGTTCCGCATGTAGCCGCGAACTGGGCGACGGGCTCCGGGACGACCTGTGTCTCGTCCATCGCGTGGCCGCCGCGCTCGTAGTTGTATTCAATGCTTCCTTCACGTTGCTGCGCCTCGGTGAACGCGATGTTGAAGTCGAAGTTGAAGTCGCTGCCAGCCGATGACGCCCAGGGGAACGTCCACCCCATCCGGCGCTGATACGTCTGCAGCTTCTCGAGCGGCGCCCGCGATACCGCCGACAGCGTGACGTCGTGATTCGCCAGATGAACAACGAGGCCGTCGAACCCATCCGCGATCGACGAGCACGACGGGCACCCAGCCTTGTAGTCGGGTCCGAACATGAAGTGGTACACGAGGAGTTGCGAGCGTCCTTTGAAGAGGTCCGCCAACGAAGCGCGTCCCGCAGCGGTTTCGAATGTGTACGCCTTGTCGATTCGCACCCAGGGCAACGCCTGCCGTTGCTGCACCAGCGCGTCGCTCTGCCGCGTGAGCGCCTTTTCCGCCTTGAGCAGGTCGATCCGCGCCGCCAGCCACTGCTCACGCGTCCCGGTCGTATGTGTCGTAGTCATGCTTCCCTCCTTGGGAGTCCTTCGTCGTTCGTTCAGTTGTCGATACGACGAACTGGTTGGTGGTCGTGCTAGATTAGCCACGGGCACCCGAACGGTGGGAGTGACAAGTGTGGCGGGATTCGAATAGACCATGGACTCGCTAGTGACGGCAGCGGCGCGTGCGCTCGCGGCGGGCGATCCGCTCGGCGCACTGAACCGGGTCGCCTTGCGCGACGACGCAGCTGCGCTCGCGCTGCGCGGCATCGCGATGGCGCAGCTCGGCGATCTCGTTCGGGCGAAAGCGCTTGTGCGAAGTGCGGCGCGCGCCTTCGGCCCGAAAGCGCCGGTGGCCCGCGCGCGGTGCGTGGTCGCCGAGGCCGAAATCGCGCTCGCGTCACGCGATCTGGGCTGGCCCGCGAAGGCGCTCGACGCCGCGCGGGCGACGCTCGAAGCCCACGGTGACAGGCTGAACGCCGCGCATGCGCGGTATCTCGAAGTCCGGCGCCTTCTCCTGATCGGGCGCCTCGAGGAGGCCGAGCGCCTGCTCGCCCAACTCGATCCCACGCCCTTCCCACCCGCGCTGCGCGCCGCCCACGAGCTGGTCGTCGCGGGGATTGCGATGCGCCGCCTCCAGACGAAAACAGCGCGCGCTGCGCTCGCGAAGGCTGAGCACGCCGCGCGTCACGCCGGTATCCCGTCGTTGACGGCGGAGGTCGAAAGCGCACGCCTTCTGCTGGACACGCCCGCGGCTCGTCTGATTGCACATGGCGAAGAGCGGCTGCTCGTGCTCGAGGAAGTTGAGGCGTTACTGGCGTCGAAGGCGCTCGTGGTGGATGCGTGCCGTTATGTCGTGCGTGAAGCAAACATCGTGGTCCCGCTCGCGCGACGTCCGGTGTTGTTCGCGCTCGTCCGCGCACTGGCCGAGGCGTGGCCCGAAGACGTATCGAGGGACACACTCATCGCGCGCGCATTCCGGACGAAGCATGCCGATGAATCGCATCGCGCGCGGCTGCGCGTCGAAGTCGGGCGGCTTCGCGCGTTGCTTGGGCCGCTGGCCGGCGTGAGCGCCACGAAGCGCGGTTTTGCGCTGGTGCCGCACGGCGCGCGCGAGGTCGTCGTGCTTGCGCGGCCGGTCGAAGAACCCCATGCGATGGTGCTCGCCTTCCTCGCCGACGGTGAGTCGTGGTCAAGCTCGGCGCTCGCGATTGCACTGGACGCCAGCCAGCGCACCATGCAGCGGGCACTCGATTCGCTGGCGGCAGCCGGCAAGGTGCAGTCGTTCGGTCGCGGGCGTGCGCGACGCTGGATGACGCCGCCCATGCCTGGATTCACGACGACTTTGTTACTCCCCGCTCCCCCTACCGAGTGATTAGGATGAAAACATGAACAAATCAGCCGCCAAAATCGTCCGTGAATATGGGCCCTTTCCGGGTGTCGTCCAAGTGGGGGGCGTCACGTATGACGGTCAGCGCGTGTGGATTGCTGCCGGAGACAAGCTGAACGCCTTCGATCCGGCGAGCGGAGAAACGCTGCGCTCGATCGACGTCGCCGCGCAGGCAGGCACGGCCTTCGACGGCCAGCACCTGTTTCAGATCGCCGACGATCGCATCCAGAAGATCGATCCGGATACCGGCCGCGTGCTCGCCACAATTCCGGCGCCCGGCGGCGGTGGCAACTCAGGGCTCGCGTGGGCCGAAGGAACGCTCTGGGTGGGGCGGTATCAGGACCGGAAGATCCACCAGGTCGATCCCGAAACCGGGGCGATTTTGCGCACTATCGAGTCCAACCGCTTCGTCACCGGCGTCACCTGGAGCAACGGAGAGCTCTGGCACGGCACCTGGGAAGACGACGCGAGCGAGTTGCGGCGAGTCGATCCTGGTACGGGCGAAGTGCTGGAGAGCCTGGAGATGCCGCCCGGCCTGATCGTATCGGGGCTGGAAGCCGACGGCGGCGATCTGTTCTTCTGCGGCGGCGGAAACAGCGGGAAGGTGCGAGTCGTACGCCGACCCGCGCGAGACGCCGAGGTCCCCGTCGAGTCTGCGAGCGAGTAATTTACCGCCTGCTTACCCAGTCGCGCACTGCGTCTAAACGCCAACCAGCGCCGGCAGATCTACCTCGTACGACACGTGCTCGCGCCAGCTGCTCATCTGCGGCTGACGTACCGCCTGGGTCACATGCGGCGCGCTTTCGACGCGCATCGATACGCGCGCTGGATAGCGCGCTTTCTTCTTCTCGAGAATGGCCCGGCTCAGAAACCCGGCGCTATATGCTTTCAGCAAGTGCGCGTGATGCGCTTCGATGTACGCGGCAATCTGCGCTTCCTCATCGTCGATTGTGGCAAGCAACGCGAGCGTGTGCGCATCCCAGCGGAAGCGCAGGCCGAGCTCGTCGAAAGCGCTGTTATAGGCGCACAGTTGCGCCTCTACTTCCGCGTCATGTGCGCTATCGCGCGCGTCGAACTGGGACGTGTTCATGGTCGTCTCCTTCAGGCAGTTGGCATGACCAAGAATAGGAGCGCAGGTAGATAAACAACAGTTAAAGTTATTTCGAAAAACTATAACGTTTTGTTTATACATCCTTTCCTCTGCCGACGACGTCGACGACGTCAGAGTGCCTGAACAGTCGTCCGCAATACGCCCTTCTGTCAGCTGCGCAGTAGTAGCAGCTTCGCGTCGACATAGCTCATCTCCGCAGTCCGCCCCAAGCCTTCGTTGTTCGAAAACTCCCCGAACGTAAACACGACAGAAGACATGCGCTCGTTCTTGCAGTGCACCACATCCCTGCTCGATCGATGCAGGACCGCGTTGCTCATGACCAGCAATCAAAACCGGCACACCCATCCATTAGGTATGCCTAATGCTAACCATAAAATGTTTTAACTTTTACTTATCGCTGTTCGCGCGCAGCATCCTTCAGACGCGCTCCACGCGAAACGCCTTTTACCCAGTTGTTGTGAGATCGACGGGCAAGGGTTTTCGTCAGTGCAATTCCCGCTGGCCGACCACTGGTGCTTGATTGCCCACAGACAAACCGGCGATGAAGCGATTCGATCACGTAGGTCCAACGCGCCGCTCGAGCGCGACGGAATATACAGGAGACGAAGGACATGGGACATTCCAACGTATCCGGGACAGGCAGTACGCCGTTCCGGCAAAACCGCTGGGTGCAGCTAGCGATCGGCATCGTATGCATGGGGCTCGTCGCGAATCTGCAATATGCATGGACGCTGTTCGTCGTACCGATGGACAACGTCCACCACTGGGGCCAGGCGGCCATTCAGACCGCTTTCACGGTCTTCATCGTCACTGAAACGTGGCTCGTGCCTATCGAAGGCTGGCTCGTTGACAAGTTCGGGCCGCGCCCGGTTGTGATTGGCGGTTCGGTGTGCGCGGCGCTCGGCTGGATCATCGACGCGCATGCGAGCAGTCTCGTCGAGTTATACGTCGCGGCCGTGATCGCCGGTATCGGCGCGGGTTGCGTGTATGGCACCTGCGTCGGCACGGCGCTCAAATGGTTTCCGGACAAGCGCGGTCTCGCGGCTGGCTTGACCGCCGCAGGTTTCGGCGCCGGCGCGGCCGTCACCGTGATTCCAATCGCGAACATGATCCAGCGCTCAGGTTACGAGCACACGTTCATGTTCTTCGGCATTTTCCAGGGTGTCTGCATCCTGCTGCTCGCCACCATGCTGGTACGGCCGAAACCTCCCGCATTCGCAGTCGCGGCCAAACGCGTGGTCGCCAGCAAGATCGACTACACGCCCGGCGAGATGATCCGTTCACCGCTCTTCTGGGTGCTGTATCTGATGTTCGTATTCGTCGCAGCCGGCGGCATTATTGCCACCGCACAGCTTGGGCCGATCGCGAAGGAATTCGGCTTTGCCAAGCTGCCGGTGAACCTGATGGGCATCACCCTGCCGCTGCTCACAATGACGCTGTCGATCGACAACCTGTGCAACGGCTTCACGCGTCCGTTGTGCGGCTTTCTGTCGGACCGCATCGGCCGCGAAAACACGATGTTCATGATCTTTCTCGGCGAAGGCGTCGCACTGCTGGGGCTCATGCAGTTCGGCCACAACCCGTACACCTTCATGTTCTTCGCCGCCGCCGTATTCCTGTGCTGGGGCGAGATCTTCTCGATCTTCCCGGCGACCTGCGCGGACACGTTCGGCAGCAAGTACGCCGCGGCCAATGCCGGCACGCTTTATACCGCGAAAGGCACCGCGTCGATGCTGGTGCCGATCGCATCGGTGCTGTCGGCCAGCGGCGGGTGGAGCACCGTGTTCATCTCGGCGGCGGTGGTGTCGATCGCGGCAGCCGTATCCGCGAAATTCATCCTCGCCCCCATGAGAAAACGCTGGATCGAAAACTCAGGCGCGTCGGCTGCCGTAGTCATCGCTGAAGCGCGCCTGCAGCCGTCGTCCGGCGGCGCGCCTGAATGAACAACAACGTGAGCTCGCCACTCACGACGAACCCATAACGTCCCGCGACCAAGGAGCAGCATCATGGCAGAAGCCGACCGGCAAACAGTAGAAGAGACTTCGACACAACAAGCGGCCGAGACGACCGACGGGTTTCATCTCGTCATCGACGCGCTGAAACTGAACGACATCAGCACCATCTTTGGACTGGTCGGCATCCCGATCACCGACCTCGCGCGGCTTGCACAAGCGGAAGGGATGCGTTTCATCGGTTTTCGTCATGAACAGCACGCGGGCAATGCAGCGGCAATTAGCGGTTTCATGACGCAAAAGCCGGGTATCTGCCTGACGGTGTCGGCACCGGGCTTTCTGAACGGCCTGACCGCGCTCGCCAACGCGACCACCAACTGCTTTCCGATGATCCTGATTAGCGGCTCGAGCGAGCGTGAAATCGTCGATCTGCAGCAGGGCGATTACGAGGAAATGGATCAGTTGAATGCGGCCAAGCCGTATGCGAAGGCCGCGTATCGCGTGCTCCATGCGGAAGACATTGGCATCGGCGTGGCGCGTGCGATTCGTGCCGCGGTGTCGGGCCGCCCCGGTGGCGTGTATCTGGACTTGCCGGCCAAGCTGCTCGCGCAAACGCTGGACGCCGTGAAGGCGCAGCAATCGCTGGTCAAAGTGGTCGATGCCGCGCCGCGTCAGTTGCCGGCGCCGGAGTCGGTCAAGCGTGCGATCGATGTGCTGAAGAGCGCCAAGCGTCCGCTGATCCTGCTCGGCAAGGGGGCGGCTTACGCGCAGGCTGACGCGGAGATCCGCGCGTTCGTCGAGCAAAGCGGCATTCCCTATCTGCCGATGTCGATGGCCAAGGGCCTGTTGCCCGATACGCACGAGCAATCGGCGTCGGCGGCACGCTCGTTCGTGCTGCAGGAAGCCGACGTTGTCGTGCTGATCGGCGCGCGTCTGAACTGGCTGCTCTCGCATGGCAAGGGCAAAACGTGGGGCGCGGAGCCGAAGAAGTTCGTCCAGGTCGATATTTCGCCGACCGAAATCGACAGCAACGTCGCGATTGCCGCGCCGGTGATCGGCGATATCGGCTCGTGCGTGGCGGCCTTGCGTGCTGGCCTCGATGCGGGATTCGCGAAGCCGAGCGCCGAATGGACCGGCGCGATCGCCGAGCGCAAGAGCAAGAACCTCGCAAAGATGGCCGCCACACTCGACAAGAACCCGTCGCCGATGAATTTCCACAGCGCATTGCGTGCGATCCGCGATGTACTGAAAACGCGCCCGGACATCAACGTCGTCAACGAAGGCGCGAACACGCTCGACTACGCCCGCAGCATCATCGATATGTACGAGCCGCGCAAACGCTTCGATTCGGGCACGTGGGGAATCATGGGCATCGGCATGGGCTTCGCGATCGGCGCGGCAGTGACGAGCGGCAAACCGGTCGTCGCGATCGAAGGTGACAGCGCATTCGGTTTCAGCGGCATGGAACTCGAAACCATCTGCCGTTACGACTTGCCGGTTTGCACGATCGTCTTCAACAACAACGGCGTGTATCGCGGCACCGACGTGAACCCGACGGGTGGCAAGGACGTCGCGCCGACCGTGTTCGTGAAGGGTGCGCGCTACGACAAGATGATCGAGGCATTCGGCGGTGTCGGCTACAACGCAACCACACCGGAAGAGCTGACGAAGGCGCTGCTTGAATCGATTGCGTCAGGCAAGCCGACCTTGATCAATGCCGTCATCGACGAAGCGGCGGGCACCGAAAGCGGCCGCCTGACCAATCTGAATCCGCAAAGCGCGGCAATGAAAAAGTGATCCAGCGTAACCACGGAGATAGCAAAGTGACCAAACCACTCGAAGGTATCAAGATCATCGACTTCACCCACGTTCAGGCCGGCCCCGCGTGCACCCAGTTGCTCGCCTGGTTCGGCGCCGACGTGATCAAGGTTGAAAGACCGGGTTCGGGCGACGTGACGCGCAACCAGTTGCGCGACATCCCTGATGCCGACGCGCTTTACTTCACGATGCTCAACAGCAACAAGAAGTCGCTGACGTTGGACACGAAAAAACCCGAAGGCAAGGAAGTACTGGAAAAGCTGATTCGCGAATCCGACGTGCTGGTCGAAAATTTTGGGCCGGGCGCGCTGGACCGGATGGGCTTTTCATGGGAACGCCTGAACGAACTCAATCCGAAGATGATCGTGGCTTCGGTGAAGGGCTTCAGCGACGGCCATCATTACGACGACCTGAAGGTCTACGAAAACGTCGCGCAATGCGCCGGCGGTGCGGCGTCCACCACCGGCTTCTGGGACGGTCCGCCGACCATCAGCGCCGCGGCGCTCGGCGACAGCAACACCGGCATGCATCTGGCCATCGGCATTCTGACCGCTCTGATTGGACGCGACAAAACCGGCAAAGGCCAGAAGGTCGCGGTGTCGATGCAGGACAGCGTGCTGAACCTGTGCCGCGTGAAGCTGCGGGATCAGCAGCGGTTGGAGCGCGTGGGCTATCTCGAGGAATATCCGCAGTATCCGCACGGCGAATTCAGCGACGTGGTGCCGCGCGGCGGCAATGCGGGCGGCGGCGGTCAGCCGGGCTGGGTGCTCAAGTGCAAGGGCTGGGAAACGGATCCGAATGCGTACATCTACTTCACGATCCAGGGCCATGCGTGGGAGCCGATCTGCAAGGCGCTCGGCAAACCCGAGTGGATCGACGACCCCGCCTACAAAACCGCTGAAGCACGTCAACCGCATATCTTCGAGATCTTCGGCACCATCGAAGGCTGGCTCGCCGACAAGACCAAATTCGAAGCGGTCGACATCTTGCGCAAGTTCGACATTCCGTGCGCGCCGGTGCTGACAATGAAAGAACTGGCCAACGATCCGTCATTGCGCGCGAGCGGCACGATCGTCGAAGTGCCGCACAAGAAACGCGGCTCGTATCTGACGGTCGGCAGTCCGATCAAGTTCTCGGACATGAAGCCCGAAGTGACCGCGTCGCCGCTGCTTGGCGAACACACGGATGAAGTGCTGGCGAGCCTCGGCTACAGCCGGCAGGACATCTTCAACCTGCGCGAAATCAAAGCGGTTTAATGGTGTTACGCTGCGGGCCTATGTGTAGGCTCGGGCCTGTGGATACGGCGCCCCCCAGCGGGCGCCGTATCCAATTCAAGGATCTGCAGTTTTACTTCCGGGGAGCGCCATGCAAAGCGCTATCGACTTCGAGCAACTCGTCAACGCAATCGGCGACGCGATCATCATTTCCGATGCCGCCGGCAGCATCACATTATGGAATCCCGGCGCTGAGCGCATGTTCGGCTTTACGCAGGACGAGGCACTGGGAAAGTCGCTGGACCTGATCATTCCGGAACGTTTGCGCGGCCGCCATTGGGACGGCTATCACAAGACCATGGCCACGGGCGAAACCCGTTATGGCAACGACGTGCTGCGTGTCCCTGCCGTCCATAAGGAAGGGCGGTCGCTGTCGATCGCCTTTACGGTCGCGTTGCTGCATTCGCCGCAAAACGAGCTCACCGGCATCGTCGCCGTGATCCGCGACGAAACCAGCCGCTTCCAGGAGGATCGCCTGCTGCGCAAGCGTCTTGCAGAACTGGAAGCGTCCGCGGGCGCGTGAGCGTCATGCATAGCGCGCAAGAAACATATCGGCGGCAGATTCCGCGACGTGCCTTTGTTCATCCACGCTGAGGGGTGGCTGGCCCATCGTCACCTGCGGCCAGAACGCGAACGCTTTCACCAGGGCCTGCAACTGCTGCGAGGCGAACATCGGGTCCGGCGTCTTGAGGCGGCCATCGGCAGCGGCTGCGCGAATCCACACTGTCAGATCCTCCTCGCGCTCGCCCATGCGAGCCACCATGTCGCGTGCCCGTTCCTGCGAATGAATGCCCGCCGCGATCGCCACGCGCGCGAGAGACAGAAACGCCTCGTTATTCAGAAGGGCCAGCTTTTTGAACAGAAGCTGGAGCAACTGCGCACGCAACGGATGCACGGCCGAATAAGCCGTCACCTCTCCCGTGTCACTCGACTCCCACAACTGCCCCAGGATCGCGGCAAACAGCGCTTCCTTGCTCGGAAAATGGTTGTAGACCGTCCGCTTCGAAACACCGGCGCGTGCCGCGATACGGTCCATGCTGGTCGCGTCGAAGCCGGCCGCGAGAAATTCTTCGATTGCCGCCCCAATTACGGCGGCGCGCTTGCGGTCGGTCAGGCGGAGGGGGGTATCACTGGTGTTCATCATTAAATTTTACACCGGGCAGTTTACTTTTCTCGAAAATAAACTACACTCAGCAGTCTACTTTATGCTTCGAGGCTGCTCGCATGACATCGTTCACCAGTTCTATTCGCCGCGCCTTGGGGCTGACGGCTGCGCGACGCGGGCGTGAATTGTTCGATATGTCGGCTCAGCACGACGGCGAGCGCTTTCGTAACGTCAAACCGCGTCCTGTCGAAGGACTCGGCAAGACCTTGAGCATCGTCTGGAATATTTTGCTCAACAAGCCGGCCGGCACGACACCGGCGGGCGCCCTGCCCGTCGACGCCCTGTCGCCTGAACCACTCCAGGCCGCGCCGGACCGGAGCCTGTATCGCCTCGGGCATTCCACCATGCTGCTCAAGCTGCGGGGTCAGTTCTGGTTGACCGACCCGGTCTTCGCAGAACGGGCATCACCATTCCGGCGCTTCGGTCCGAAGCGCTTTCATGCGCCGCCCATTGCCCTCGAAGACTTGCCGCCGCTGCGCGGCGTAATTCTGTCGCACGACCACTACGACCATCTGGACCGCGAGACCGTGCTGGCACTCGCTGCGAAGACAGGCGTATTTCTGACGCCGCTGGGCGTCGGTGACCGTCTGATCGAGTGGGGTATCGACGCGTCGAAGGTCCGCCAGTTCGACTGGTGGCAGGGCGTCGAAATCGACGGCCTGGCGTTCACCGCAACCCCGGCGCAGCATTTCTCCGGCCGCAGTCTGTTCGACGGCAATAGCACCTTGTGGGCTTCGTGGGTGATCGTCGATGACGCGCTGCGCGTGTTCTTCAGCGGCGACACGGGCTACTTCGACGGATTCAAGGCCATTGGCGAGCGGCTGGGTCCCTTCGACGTAACGCTGCTCGAAACCGGCGCCTACGACGCTCAATGGCCGTACGTCCACATGCAGCCCGACGAGACCGTCCAGGCCCACGTCGACCTGCGCGGCCGCTGGCTGGTGCCCGTTCACAACGGCACGTTCGATCTGGCGATGCATCGCTGGCAGGAACCGTACGAGCGCGTGATCGGGCTCACCGCCGCGCGCGGCATTCCGCTGTCGACGCCCCGCATGGGCGAGCGGCTGGACCTGGCCGCGCCGCACCGCGGCGAGAAGTGGTGGCGCGAAGTCGCCGAGACCGAGAGTGCGCGAGAACCCGCGACACCGCGGCGCCGGTTCTTCTGCCGCCAGACCCGACAAGCGAATTCGTGAGGTCAACGACCTCGCGCAGTGTGGTCTCAGCTAGCTTGATCAGATGCCCGCGCGCAACGTTCTGGCTGCCGCGACCATGTTCTTCAGTGCGGGGATGACTTCTTCCCACGCACGGGTCTTCAGGCCGCAATCGGGGTTCACCCACAACCGCTCAGCCGGAATCCGCTCGGCCGCTTTGCGCATCAGATTCACGATGTGCTCCTGGCTAGGGATATTCGGCGAGTGGATGTCGTAGACGCCCGGTCCGATCTCGTTCGGATAATTGAAGTTGTCGAAGGCATCCAGCAATTCCATGTCCGAGCGCGAGGTCTCGATCGTGATGACGTCAGCGTCCATATCGGCGATCGAAGCGATGATGTCGTTGAACTCGGAATAGCACATGTGCGTGTGAATCTGTGTTTCGTCCTGCACGCCATTTGCGGTGATACGGAAGGACTCCACTGCCCATTGCAAATAGTCGTCCCACTGCGACTTGCGCAACGGCAGGCCTTCACGCAGCGCCGCTTCGTCAATCTGGATCACCCGTACACCCGCCTTCTCCAGATCCAGCACTTCCTCGCGGATTGCCAGCGCCAACTGATAGCAGGAAACCGAACGCGGCTGGTCGTCACGCACGAACGACCAGTTCAGGATCGTGACCGGGCCGGTCAGCATGCCCTTCATCGGCTTGGCGGTCTGCGATTGCGCATACCTGATCCACTCGACCGTCATCGCCTTCGGACGGCTGATGTCGCCGAACAGAATGGGCGGCTTCACGCAACGCGAGCCATAGGACTGCACCCAGCCGAACTGGCTGAACGCGTAACCGTCGAGTTGTTCGCCGAAGTATTCGACCATGTCGTTACGCTCTGCTTCGCCATGCACAAGCACGTCGAGACCGAGCGCTTCCTGTTCCTGCACGCTGCGCGCAATTTCGTGCTGCATCAACGTCTTGTAGCTGACTTCGTCCAGTTCACCGCTCTTGAACTGGCTGCGTGCCTGGCGAATTTCGGCGGTTTGCGGGAATGATCCGATGGTGGTGGTCGGGTAAGCCGGCAGGTTCAACAGCGCAGACTGCCGGGCGGCACGTTGTGGATAGGCGCTGGCGCGACGTCCGAGCGCGGCATCGATCTTCGCGATCGCGTCCTTGACCGCCGGGTTGTGAACGCGCGGCGACGTGCGACGGCTCTGAATGGCGGCCTGATTGTCGGCAAGCGCCGCTTGCACCGACTCGCGCCCGTCGTTCAACGCCTTCGCGATGACCTTCAGTTCATCGAGCTTTTGCAGGGCAAAGGCGAGCCACGAACGGATTTCGTGATCGAGCTTCTGTTCGCTGTTCAGGTCGACCGGAACATGCAGCAATGAACACGACGGCGCGATCCACAGGCGAGCCTGCAATGTCCGATGAATCGGCGTCAGCCATTCCAGCACCGCGCTCAGGTCGGTCTTCCAGATGTTGCGTCCGTTGATCACGCCAAGCGACAGAATCTTGTTTGCGGGCAAGCGCGCGACGACCTGCTCGACTTCGCTACGGCCATTGACCGCATCGACATGCAGACCTTGAACCGGCAATCCGCAAGCAAGCGCGAGGTTGTCGCGCAGCTCACCGAAATAGGTTGCCAGCAGCAGCTTCACGCGGGTGGTCTTCAACACGTCGTACGCCGTGACGAAAGCGTGTTGCCATGCCGGCTCAAGCTCGGTGACCAGGGCCGGCTCATCGATCTGCACCCATTCCACCCCTTGCGCCGCCAGTTGTTCGAGCAAGGCCGCGTACACAGGCAGCAGGCGCGGCAACAGCGCGAGCTTGTCCGAATCGTCCTTCGCCTTGCCGAGCCATAGATACGTCACCGGTCCGATGATGACCGGCTTGGCTTTGACGCCCTGCGCGCGGGCCTGGGCGAGTTGATCGAGGAGGCGCGACGCGTCGAGCGAAAACTCAGTCGATGCGCTGAATTCCGGCACGATGTAGTGGTAGTTCGTATCGAACCACTTGGTCATCTCGCCGGCCTGCACGCCGCAACTGCAGGCCGAATCATGCGCGGAGCGGCCACGTGCAACGCGAAAGTAATTGTCGAGCGCGTCGCCCTCAAAGCCCCGAACCCGTTCCGGGATATTGCCCAGCATGAAGCTCGTGTCGAGCACCTGGTCATAGAACGAAAAGTCGCCAACCGGAACCTGATCGAGGCCGGACTGGTTCTCCCAGTGGCGCTGACGCAGTTGCGCGCCCAGGCTTTTCAGTTCGTCGCGCGACGACTGGCCTTTCCAGTAATGCTCCTGGGCGAACTTCAGCTCACGCTTTGCGCCGATGCGGGGGAAACCCAGATTGTGTGTCGTAACCATGGTGATGAGCTGCTCCGAAAATGAACGGCTCGATCATAGGGTGGATGGCTCATGAAATATAATGGCATTATTTCATTGATCAATTAGTTTTCTTCATGGACTCGCCATGCTCGAACGAACCCATCTGACGATCATTCGGGAAGTGGACCGCCAAGGGTCCCTGACCGCGGCGGCCAACGTGCTGTGCCTGACGCAATCGGCGCTGAGTCACACCGTCAAGAAGATGGAACAACAGTTGGGCACCGCCGTGTGGGATCGCGAGGGCCGAAACCTGCGTCTGACCCAGGCGGGTCAATATCTGCTGGCGCTTGCCAACCGGGTGCTGCCGCAAATGGAACACGCGGAAGAACGGATGAAGCAATACGCCCAAGGGCAGCGCGGCACGCTTCGTATCGGTATGGAGTGCCACCCCTGCTATCAGTGGCTGCTCAAGGTGGTCTCGCCGTATCTCGCGCGCTGGCCGGATGTGGATGTCGACGTCAAACAGAAATTCCAGTTTGGCGGCATTGGCGCGCTGTTCGGTTACGACATCGACATTCTGGTCACACCGGACCCGTTGAGAAAGCCCGGTCTACGCTTCGAACCGGTGTTCGACTACGAGCAGGTGCTGGTGGTCGGCCTCGGGCACCGACTCGCGCACTTGCCCTTTATTCCGCCCGAGGAGCTTGCGGATGAAGTCCTCATTACGTATCCGGTGGAAATCGATCGGCTGGATATCTATAACCAGTTTCTGATGCCGGCGAACGTCATGCCGAAGCGCCACAAGGTCATTGAAACAACCGACATCATGTTGCAAATGGTGGCCAGTGGACGGGGCGTTGCCGCGCTGCCTCGCTGGCTGGTGGAAGAGTACGCCGGCAAGGTCGCGATCAGTCCAGTCAGATTAGGCAAGCGAGGCATCGCCAAGCAGATTTTTCTCGGCGTGCGCGAGACAGACGCGGCGATCGATTATCTGAAAGCGTTCGTTGAACTCGCGCGGCAATCGGAATGGAACGTGGCAGAAAAAGCCGGCTGAACGCTAAGCGTATCTGGAGAATTCGATGCGTTGATGGGCGGCCGGAGTGCGTGACGACGCAGTGCTGATCGTCGGTTCACTTCGCCGCCCGGGGTCTCGACGGACTCACTCCGGTGAATCCATTGCCGATTGCTGATAGTTCTGAATCCCCACCTTGTCGATCAACGCCAGATTGGTCTCGAGCCAGTCAATATGTTCCTCGGTATCGTCGAGAATATGGGTAAGGATCGCGCGTGAGACGTAATCGCTAACCGTCTCGCAGTAGGCGATGGCTTCCTTGCACGTTGCCTGCGACATCCGCTCGAGCTTGAGGTCGCACTCAAGGATTTCCTGCGTCTCCTCGCCGATAAGCAGTTTGTGCAAGTCTTGCAAATTCGGTAAACCGTCCAGTACGAAAATGCGCTCGATCAGCAGATCGGCATGCTTCATCTCGCCGATCGATTCGTCGTACTCGTGCTTGCCGAGACTTTTCAGGCCCCAATGACCATACATTCTGGCATGCAGAAAGTACTGGTTGATCGCAGACAACTCATTCTTCAATTGCGCGTTCAGGTATTCGAGTACCTTGGCATCTCCTTGCATACCGCCTCCTCTATTCGCTACGCCACGCCGCTCAGGCAACGCACTTCGCGTGATGCTGTCTGGTGCATAGCATCACGCTGCTCATGTGCGGCACCCGTTTGCGCAGCATAGTGCATGGCACGGTCGACGGTACGAATGAGAATTGGTATCGCTTCAGATCTAACCAACCCAAACGCGCAAAGGGTCACTGGATTGCCAACTTTCGGATTCCATCCAGCAGTCTGCCAATTTCCGACTCCGTAGTCAGATAGCTGACCGACGCGCGCGCGATCTGCTTAAGTCCTCTGGATTCCATATCAAGAGGCGTGTACGGGACACCGTTGCTGCCGATCGTGACACCCTGATCCGCCAGACTGCGCTGCACCGACGCAGCCTCCAGACCTGCTATGTTGAACGCCACCAACCCGGATTGCTCGCGGCCCTGGTCCAGCACCGTCACACCGGGAATCTCCGGGAGTTGCCCGCGCAACGCTTGTGCCACGCTGTCGATCCGCGCGCGAATATTTTCAACGCCGATCTCCAATGCCTCTTCCAACGCGTTAGCCAGGCCGCAATGCAGCGCCGGCGATGCTTCCGCCGACTCGAAACGCACCGCGTCGTCCCGCAAGACAGGTTCGCCGTCAGCGCCCAGCGGCGCGGATCGCATGTCGACGAAAGCCGGCGTCAAGCGGGATAGAAAATCCTCCCGCACATACAACAGGCCCGTGCCTCTCGGACCACGCAGCGCCTTGCGGCACGGACCGGTCAGGACATCGCAACCCACCTCGGCGACGTCGACAGGAAGTTGCCCAACCGCCTGGGCAGCATCGACGAAATAGGGGATGCCGTGGCGGCGTGCGACCTGCCCGATCGCTGCGGCCGGATTGATCAGCCCGCCGTTCGCCGGCAACCAGGTCAGCGCAATCAGGCGCACACGGTCGTCAAGCATGGCCTCCAGCGCCTGCGGATCCACGGCGCCGCTGGAATCGGACGGAATGACTTCGATCGTCGCCCCCGCGCGCTGCGCCGTCAGGCGCATGGCGGCGAGATTTCCGCCCCACTCGTGACGCCCGACGAGGATCCGCTCGCCGGATCGCCAGGGTCCTAGCGCGGCGAATGCGCGCCCCCAGCCTGCCGAGTTGCCGCTGGTCAGGGCGATCTCCGCCGGACGCGCGTTCAGCAGTCGCGCAGCTAGCAAGCGAGCGCGCTCAGACTGCTTACGCCCGGCTATGCCGGCTTCCATCGGCCCCGTCGTGGCTTCGAGCCAAAGGTGAGCGCGCATTGCCTCCAGCGTGGCGGACGACGGCAGCGAGGCCCCCGCGTGATTGAAATGCGTGGTGCTTTGAGCACCGGGCGTGAGGGCGCGCAACGCGTCCACGGCAGCAGGCGAAAGAGGAGAAGGCATGATCGGTCCGATAACGCGCGGTGGGTGCACGCTTGGGTTTGTGTCAGGAAGATAGCGGCTCACGTGCGAGGATCGGTGCGAGGATCGAAGAGGTCATATCACGCGTGTCGGATCGTAAGGGATTCCCAATCCTATTGGCTAGGCCAACGCGCGGCAAATCAGTTTTTCCACTCGATGCATGAGCAAAACTAATGCATACGGTCCAACGAGTCTTGCGCCGCGGCCTGCGTAATCCACGCGCGGAACGCGGACGCCGGGTCGCCAAGGGTCCCCTTGGGCGTCACGAGCCACCAACCGATGCGCGGGTCGTCGAGCACCGCATCGGGCAACACCTCGACGAGTGCCTTGCTCGCCAGTTGCTGGGCAATCAGCCGATGACGGCCCATGGCGATGCCCTGCCCGGCGAGGGCCGCTTCCACGACGATATTGTAGTCATGCAGTTGCACGCGCTGCGCCCGGGTCAGGTCCAGCCCGAAACGATGCGCCCAGACTTCCCACTCGAACGCATGTTTCGAATACGACGCCAGCAGTGGAAAGCGCAGCAGGTCCTGCGGCTTGCGCGGACGGCTCTTTCCGTCGACGAGAGCCGGGATGCAAACCAGTGACAGACGCTCCGGCATGAGTTGCTGCGAACGCACGCCCGGCCAGCCTCCGCGGCCGTAACGGATCGCCACATCGACCTCACCGCCGGACACGTCGGCAAGCGCAATCTCGGGGCGCAGTTGCAGGTCGATACCGGGATGAGCGGCCGAGAACGCATGCAGGCGTGGCGCCAGCCAGCGCGTGGCAAAAGACGCCAATAACCCGACCGTCAACGTGACGCGCTCGTCGGCGTGGGCGCGAACCTCGCTGGTGCCAGCCCGCAGGAGTTCGAATGCCGCGTGCACCTTTTCGTAGTACGCCCTTCCCTCCGGCGTGAGCTCGATGGCGCGCGTGCGTCGTTCGAACAACGCGACGCCCAGGTCGGCTTCCAGCTTCTGGATCTGGTGGCTGATGGCGCTTTGGGTCACGAAGAGTTCCTGAGCCGCATGGCTGAAACTCAGACACCTCGCGGCTGCTTCAAAAGCGCGTAGCGACAGCAGAGGCGGTAATGGGCGAGTGGGATGCATCGGGCATGGATGATAGGCGCGAGGAGTTTGCCATGCTACGCCACCTGGCCTGGGAAGGCGCTGGCCTCGCGACCTCGATCGGCTCCACGACCTTTAAAAAAAGCCCGCATTCGGCGACGGATTCCCGCTGGGTGCTCCGTTAAAGAAGCTGGAGCACAACGTTCGCGGGTCACGAGTAGCCTGACGGCACTGAAAGCTGGCGCGGTAAACCAGCAGTCGTGACGTGGCGGCCGACGTTATTGCACCCCCGATTGCCGGCCTATGCGTTCGATTTCCCTACTATGACAACTCAAATACTGGTCGTTGACGACGATGTCGAACTCCTTGGGTCGCTGGCCGACTTTCTCGGACGGGAAGGCATGGCGGTCTCCGTATTGCACGAGGTGAAGTCGCTCGGGGAACACATCGAACGGAACCCGCCCGATCTGATTGTCCTCGACCAGATCATGCACGGGGTGAATGGCCTCGCAGCGCTGAGCACGCTACGCGCCGCGGGCAACACCGTCCCCGTGATTCTGGCCTCGGGACCCGACGACATGGACCGGATCGTGGGGCTCGAAATGGGCGCGGACGACTGCATCGGCAAACCCTTCAATCCTCGCGAACTCCTTGCACGCATGCGGGCCGTGTTGCGACGACGAACCCTGTCTGCGTCGGCCGCCGCGCGGGAAAAACACGAAGTCGTCGGATTCGGCCCATTCACGCTGGACCTTCAGTTGCGCACGCTCCAGACGGAGAACAACCGGCTCACGCTATCGGCGGGAGAATTCGCGCTGCTTAAGATCTTCGTCAGTCACCCCATGCGCACGCTTACCCGTGAGCGCTTGCTTGAATTGCTGCACGGCCCGGAAGACGACCATACCGGCCGGGGGGTCGATGTCCAGGTGTGGCGCTTGCGCAGGATTCTCGAAGCAGACCCCTCCGCGCCGAGGTTCATCCAGACCGTCCGCAGTCATGGGTATGTATTTGTGCCGGACGATGCGCAACCGTCCTTGAAGCACTGAATTTTCATTCGTCGCGACGATCGCAATCCTGAGTGCGGATATGGACAAGGCGTTCAAGGCGCTGCATTATCCATGCTGGCTGTTAGACACCACAGGCGCGAGAGAGGCGAACAATGCCCAGGCACAACCCAGCGCTTCATCGCAATGAAAAACCTCCCATGACACCGGGTCGCCGGCGGCTTCTCATCGCCGGCGTGATCGTGCTGATCGCCGCGCTAGGTTGGGGACTCTCGGTCATACTCGAACCCGCCTTCCGGCACACGATCGTCATCACTACCGGAGCAAACAACGGGATCTATCGCGGCTTTGCAGATCGCTATGCGCCCATCCTGAAGCGTGATGGCATTACGCTTGATATCCGCAGCTCGTCGGGTTCGAGCGAAAACTATCAGCGGTTGAAGGATCCGGACAGCGCATACGAGGTGGGCTTTATCCAGTCCGGCACCACCAGCCCCAAAGAAACCGACCACCTGCAAACGATCGCCGCCGTCTCCTATGAACCGATCTGGGTGTTCTACCGTGGCGAGTCGACCATCAACCGGCTGGTGCAACTCCGCGGCAAGCGGGTTTCAATCGGCGTTCCCGGCAGCGGCCTGCTGAACGTCTCCCAGGTATTGCTCGGGTACAGCGGCATCACACGGGACAACACAACGCTGCTCGAAATGGACGCGACCAAAGCCTATCAAGCTCTCGAAAACGGTCAGCTGGATGCGGCTTTCTTTATCGGCAGGCCCGATGCGCCCATGCAGACAACGCTGCTGAACAGCGATCTCAAACTGATGAGTTTTGCGCAGGCCGATGCGCTGGTGCAGAAATTCCCGTCGCTATCCAAGGTTATTTTTCCGCGCGCCGCGACCAGCATCGTCAACGATCTGCCGCAATCCGACGTCACGCTGCTCGCCGCCACCGCTTTGCTCGTTTCCAAAGACACGCTGCACCCCGCGCTGGCCTACCTGTTGTTGGACGCGGCCAAAACCGTCCACGGCGGCGAAGACTACTTCACGCCGCGTGGCGTGTTTCCCAATCTGAACACCGAAGAATTTCCTGTTTCCGAAGAGAGCGAGCGTTACTTCAAAACGGGGCGCCCCTTCCTGCAGCGCTACCTGCCATTCTGGCTGGCCAGCTTTGTCGAAAGACGTCTGCTGATCCTGCTCCCCTTCATGGCTTTACTGCTGGGCCTGTTACAGGCACTGCCGCGCATGGCGGCGGCACGGATAAAAAAGCGCCTGGTTGTCTGGTATCGCGAGATCAAAGCGCTTGAAGATGAAATTTGGAAAAACAACCATCCAACGGCGGACCAGATTGCGCAATGGCGGGATGAGATCGAGCACATCGATGCGAATGCCAACCAGATCCGGATGCCGCAGCGTTATTTCCAGGACGTTTACGCACTCAAGCAGGCGATTGGCGTAGTCCGGAACCGGATTGCCCGCGTAGCGGGGGATCAATAGCTGCGCGGCGAAGATACACCGAGTAGACGCGGCTGATCGGCCTCAGGTTAGCCAGCGAGTCTGGAAGCAGGATGGACCTGCTAATGCACTCATTCGCCACGCGTTGCGTTCCGCCTCAGTACCGCATCCCGCGCGGGTGGCAGACCAAAGAAGCGAGCGTATTCCCGGCTGAATTGCGTGGCGCTCTCGTAGCCGACACCGAACGCAGCAGACGTCGCATTTTTTCCTCCGGCGACCAGCAGCGCCCGCGCGTGGAGCAAGCGAATCCGCTTTTGGTACTGCAGCGGACTCAACGCGGTCACCGCCTTGAAATGGCGGTGAAAGACCGACACGCTCATGGCCGCCATATCCGCCAGCGACTCGACCCTGAGTGGCTCGGCGAAGTTGTGCCGGATCCAATGGATCGCGAGGCTCACGCGCGCCAACGCGGTGTCGGGTGTAGCGATGTCACGCAACATCCAGCCATGCGGACCTTGCAGAACACGGTAGAGAATTTCCCGCTCGTAGGCGGGGGCCAGCGCCGCAATGTCGGCAGGCTGCTCCATCAAACGAAGCATGCGGACCCACGCATCCAGCAATTCCGGCGTGACCGAGGCGACTGAAAAACCACTGTCATACGCCGAGCCACCAGACGGTGCCGGTATATCGGCGAGAAGCGTCCCGACAATCTCCGGATCGAGCGTCAGCGCGACTGCAAGATAAGGCTCTCCGGTGTCGGCCGGATGGACTGTGCCAACAGCCGGCAGGTCGATCGACATGACGAAGTAAGTGGCCGGGTCGTAGTCGAGCGTGCGCTCACCGACTGTGATCGACTTCCTGCCTTGAAGGATCAGGTTGACCATCGGCTCATAGACAGCCGCGAGCGCATGCGCAGGAACCGCGCCCTGCACCATCGCGACGCGCGGGATGCCGGTTTCCGTTCGCCAGTTTTGGGCACGAGCGGCAAGCCGGCGCATTTCTCTCAGCTGTTCTTTCATGGGTGCTATTCGACAGGAGCGTCGCAACGTTGGCAAGCGAAAAGCAGAAATAGGCAAGGTTCCAGCAGGATCGGACGAGCCCCTGATCGCCTCCGGGAATTAATCTACGTGAACCCCATCACGTCACGGAGACACACATTGAAGATCGCCCTCATCACCGGCGGAAGCCGCGGTATCGGCGCCAGCGCCGCCATCCAGTGTGCACTGTGCGGCATAGGTGTCATCCTGACCTACAAGAGCGCTCCGGCGGCAGCCGAGGAAGTCGTCCGGCGCATCGAGGCGAGCGGCGGTCAAGCTGTGGCGCTCAAGCTCGATGTTGCTGAGGTTGGCGCCTTCGACGCCTTTCGCCAGGAAGTGCAGCACGTGCTCGCGTCAGGCTGGGGTCGCACGAACTTCGACGGCCTCGTGAACAATGCCGGCTTTGGCCTCTTCAACCCGATCGAGACGGTGACCGAAGCGCAGTTCGACGATCTGCTCAACGTGCACCTCAAGGGGCCCTTCTTCCTGACCCAGGCACTACTGCCGTTGCTGGCAAACGGCGCTCACATCGTGAACGTGACGAGCGCAACGACTCGCGTGGCGACAGCCGGTGTAGCGCCTTACGCTGCCTTCAAGGGCGGGCTCGAGGTGCTGACCCGCTACATGGCGAAGGAATTCGGACCGCGTCAGATTCGGGCCAATGCTGTCTCGCCCGGCGCCATCCGAACCGAACTCGGCGGCGGCCTCAACGATGAATTCGAGGCCATGCTCGCATCGCAGACGGCGCTCGGCCGCATCGGCGAACCCGATGACGTCGGCCGCGTGATTGCCGGGCTATTGTCCGACGACAACGGTTGGATCAATGCGCAATCGATCGAAGTCGCCGGCGGCTACATCATCTGATCGCCCCGTTCCCCGGCATGACCGTTGATCAATTGCCTGATCGAATGGATTGAGCAGTCGAACAGATCACGCGTACCATCCCGACTATCCGGTTCACCGGCCGTAATCAACGGCCGCAACCGCCATGCGCCGCGTGTCACTCGAGGTCATATCCATGCTCAGGAAAGTTTCGCAAGCGAGCTTCGCAACCATCGCCGTATCCCTGCTAGCCGCGTGTGCGACGCCGCCCGCAAGTCCCCCGAGTGCATCCATCGATCCACCTCAAGCCGAGCGCGTGATGATGCTCACCGCGTCCGGCGTACAGAACTATTCGTGTGAATTCGACGCGCAGCATCAGCTGGGATGGGTGTTCAAGAGTCCGCTGGCAACGCTCTACGATGCGAGCGGCCACGCTGCGGTCCGGCACGGCGCGGGGCCGTCATGGGAAGCGGAAGACGGTAGCCGGATCGTCGGCCATGTGCTGGCACAGCAGCCCAGCGAAACGCGGGCGAGCATTCCCCAACTATTGCTCGAAACGCACAGCACGTCCGGTACCGGCACACTTTCAGCGGTGCGGTATGTGCAACGCGTGCATACCGTCGGCGGGTTAGCGCCGACGGCACCATGTTCAACGGAACATCAAACCGGAAGCTCGCCCTATCTCGCGGACTACGTGTTCTACCGCTAGCCGGCCAGGCTTCACGTCGCGCGCTTACTTCAGGTCGGACTGGTTCGGCGGCGGCAGTGACGGATCGAGTTTCGCGGACTCTCTCACCAGCTGGTCAGTCATTGCGGCCGCAACCGCGTTCGAGCCAGGACGATACGAGTCGTCATGACTGGGCCTGGCCGGGGGCGGCAGAGCCGGATCAAGCTTTGCCGACTCTTTGACCAGCTGATCCGTGATCGCGGCCGCGACCGGATTCGAGCCATGACGACGCAGACTGTCACGCGTGCCATCGGTTCGCCACACGGGGTTGGTCTTCGACTCGGCATAACCACGAACGGCGACCGATTCGCGTGGCCGCGTGTTCGCTCGCGGCAATGGCACGGCGTCGTCCACTGGCGAGCGGGATACGGTCACCACTGTCCCGCTCGTAGACTGCTTGGGGTCAGTCACCGAGTTGCTGGAGAGAGGCGCCGCGCCGATCACACTTCCCGCCGTCACATGGGTGTCACCCAACGGGGGAGAAGTCGCGGCCAATTCCGTCGAATCGCTTGTCGTAGCGTCGGGGTCGACCGTCGAGCGATTGCTTTTGTGTAACAGCAAAAAAGCGCCGAACACCAACTCGAGGAGAAGCACTCCGACTATCAATGATGTGCGTACATTCCTCATATTAACCAACGATTCGTTCAATCGATGCGATTGGATTGATGACAGCCGTCTGCCAGAAGAGCACGCCAAACGGCAAGTTCGCAGCGTGAGCCTGCGATGGGTTGATGTGGGGATGATTTGCGTGATCCGCACACGTTGATTGTCCGGTGGCAATGGTCCGGTGATTCACTCCACCGGACGGCACGGGACACCCTTTGTATGCTAATGCGAAAAAAGAATCTGTGCCGAACGGTGGCGAAGTCGGGGCGAGATCGTTCGAAACCCGCGGGCATTCTGCGCGCCCGCGGCCACAGGGGACTACAGCGCGATGCGATGGACCATTCGGTCGGCGAGAGGCGATTTTCTCGTCCGGAGTAGTCAGATTTTTGTCGGCAACGAGCTAGTTCTGTTCGCGATCGATGCGCGCGCGATTTGTCCGACGATCCGCACGCAGCGTGACGCCGCGTGCCCTGTCAATCAATATGCCCCTTGCACCAGATTGGCCGGCACACCGTTGACGAAGTTTTCAATGTTGTCCATTAATTGATCGGCAAGACACTGTTGCGCCTCGTCCGACGCCCATGCAACATGCGGCGTCAGAATGACGTTCGGGCGACCGGCCGCACGCATCAGCGGATTGCCCTCCGGAGGCGGTTCACTCGCGGTCACATCGAATCCCGCACCGCTGATCAAACCTTCGTCGAGCGCCTGCACCAATGCGTCTTCGTCGACCAGGCCGCCGCGCGCCGTATTGATGATCAAGGGCTTCCTTTTCATCGCGCGGAACTCGGGCATGGCCAGCATGTTCCGCGTGTTCGGTGTGAGCGGACTGTGCACGGTGATGATGTCGCTAGTTGCGAGAACCTCGTCCCACGGCGTGTAAAGCGGACCCAGACCGTCATGCCCCTTATGCGCGGCGAACATCGGCTGCATGCCGAAAGCTTTGCCGATTTCCGCGACACGCTGCCCGAGCACGCCTTCACCGATGATGCCCAGACGCGCGCCGGCCAGATCGTGAATCGCGTGCGTGAAGAAACAGAATTGCCCGGACTTCTGCCACTCACCGGCGAGCACGTCATCGCGATACGCGATCAGATTGCGCCGCAGCGCGAGTATCAGTGCGAAGGTGTGCTCGGGCACGGTATTGATCGCATAGCTGCGAATATTGCACACGGCGATGCCGAGCCGCTGGCAAGCCGCTTTGTCGACGCAGTCAGTACCCGTGGCGGCGATGGCGACAAGCTTCAGATCGGGCAATTTAGCGAGCACTTCCTGCGTCAGCGCCACCTTGTTGGTGATCGCGATCGACACCCCGGCAAGCCGCTGCAACACCTGCTCAGACGCCGTGTTTTCATACTCGATCAACTGATGCTCGAAGCGCGGTTCGCGCAACACGATTTGGGGCGCGAGCGTAGCGCGGTCGAGAAAGACGATCTTATGCATGCTCATGTCCTTTTTGATTTACAGGTGCCGCTTTGCTTCGGCCACGACGTGCTGCGCCGTGATACCGAAGTGCTCGTACAACGTCTCCGCGGAAGCCGAAGCGCCGAAGCCCGTCATCCCGACAAAACCACCGCGCTCGCCCAGATAGCGGTCCCAACCGAAACGTAGTGCGGCCTCGATACCGACGCGCACCGTGTTTGGACCCAAAACCGCGGCGCGATAGTCGGCGTTCTGTTCATCGAAGATTTCCCAACACGGCATCGACACCACGGCGGTCGCAATGCCCTCATCCTGTAGCTGAAGGCGCGCCTGCAACGCCAGCGCGACCTCGGAGCCAGTGGCGAGCAACGTCACGACACGCGCGCCGTCCTCCGCTTCGGCCAGCACATAGGCACCGCGACGCGACAACGACTCGGCGCTATATTCGCGGCGCACCAGCGGCAACGCCTGCCTTGCAAAAATCAACGTACTCGGCCCGCGCCGATGCTCGAGGGCGAGCGCCCAGCACTCGGCGGCCTCCACCGCATCCGCGGGACGTAACACGCGCATATTTGGCATCGCGCGTAACGAGGCAAGTATCTCGACGGGCTGATGCGTCGGCCCGTTTTTGCCGACGCCGATCGAGTCATGGCTGAACACGTAGTGCACCGGCAGGCCCATCAGCGCGGCCATACGCATCGCCGGGCGCTGATAGTCGGAGAACGCCAGGTACGTGACGCTGGTCGCGACGATGCCGCCGTGCGCGGCCATGCCGTTGGCCATCGCGCCCATCAGATGTTCGCGCACGCCGCAGTGGACGTACGCGCCGCTGTAGTCGTCGGCGGTGAAGGCATGCAACTGGCGTTTGTGGCCTGTAGGCGCTTCGAGATCGGCGCAACCCACCATGCGTTCAGGCAGCAGCGGCGCGAACAGATCGCTGATCTCACCGGACACGGTGATGCCAGGCTGCGGCTCGTCGCGTTCCACGGCACGCTTGCGGTAAGTGTCGAGCACGTCGCGCCAGCCTTCCGGCAAGCCACCCGCCATGACCCGTTCGAATTCCGCACACTGCGCGTCCGGCAGCGCGGCGAGGCGCGCATGCCACGCGTTGTATTCCTCACTACTGCGCTGGCCCGCTTCGCGCCATGCGTTCAGGACATCGACGGGCACGTCGAACGGTGTGTGCGGCCAGCCGAGTTGTGCGCGCGCCGCGTCCACATCCGTCTGGAACAGCTTGCCGCTATGACCACCGCGTTGTCCTTGCAAGCGCGCAATGCCGCGGCCGATAACCGTCTTGCACGCGATCATCGACGGCCGCGGGTCGGCGCGCGCAATCGTCAACGCGGCGCTGACCGCTTCGAGATCGTGGCCGTCGACTTCAATCACCTGCCAACCGGCAACGCGAAATCGCGCGCAGACATCCTCGCTGATGGAGAGTGAGGTGCTGCCGTCGTCGGTGATCTGGTTGTCATCCCAGCAGAGGATCAGTTTGCCGAGCCGCAGATGGCCGGCCAGCGAAATCATTTCCTGACCGATGCCTTCCTGCAGACAACCGTCGCCGACGAACGCATATGTGTAGTGATCGACGAGCTCGCGACCGAAATTCGCCGCGAGATACGCTTCGGCGATGGCCATGCCGAACGCGTTGGCAATGCCTTGCCCCAGCGGACCGGTGGTCGCCTCGATACCATGCGCCGGTTCGTACTCGGGATGTCCCGCGCAATGCGAACCCAGTTCGCGGAAGGTCTTGAGCTGGTCAAGCCCGATCGCCGCGTAGCCAGTCAGATACAGCAGCGAATACAGCAGCAGCGACCCGTGGCCGTTAGACAGCACGAAGCGGTCGCGGTCGGGCCAGGTTGGATCGGCGGGATTGAATTTCAGGTGCCGGGTGAACAACGCAGTCGCGATTTCGGCCATACCGAGCGGCACGCCCTGATGGCCTTCGCCTGCGCGCAGAATTGAATCGATGGAGAGGAAGCGGATCGCGTCGGCCAGCGGCAATTGGGGTCCTTGCTGACGGGATTGTGTTTGCGTCACTGTGGCCAATAGCGAAGTCGATGGCGTAAGCGAAGCAATCGGTGCAGCAGGCTGAGCTTCAGTGGTGGACATGACAAAAGGCTCCTCTACGCCGCCCCGGCATGCAGGGCGACGGCAATCAAAACGGATCGGATCGGATCGGATCGGATCAGGCGGAAGAACTCGTATGAGGCGGCACCGCGCCACCTCATACGTCAGCAGATCAATGCAGGAACCCTGTCGAAATCCACGGCACCGCGGCGACGATGATCAGCCCGACCATCAGCGCGGCGATGTAGCCAAGAATCGGCTTCATGCCTTCGTCGGGGTGAATGCGGCTCACCGCGCAAGCCGAGTAATAGCCCACACCGAACGGCGGTGCGAACAGGCCCACGCCCATCGAGAGGATCACCACCATCGCGTAGTGCACGTCATGGATATGCATGGCGCGCGCGATCGGAAACATCAGCGGGCCGAACAGCACGATCGCCGGAATGCCTTCGAGCACGCTGCCGAGAATCACGAACACGCAGATGGATGCCGCCATGAACATCGCCGCGCCGCCCGGCAGCGCGCCGAGCGTTGCCGCGAGCTGCCCCGAGAAGCCCGATTGAGTCAACGCCCACGCCATGCTGGTCGCCGCGCCGATGATCAGCAGAATCGCACCCGACAACGTTGCGGTATCGATCAGCATCGGCTTGAGCCGCTTCCACTCGAAACGGCGATAGATCAGCAACCCCGCCAGCACCGCATACGCAATGCCGATGGTCGAGACTTCGGTCGCCGTTGCAATACCTTCGACCACCGCTGCGCGAATCACGAACGGTAACGCGATCGCAGGAAACGCGATGACGAACTTGCGCAGAATCTGGATGCCCGTCGCACGCGTGACGCCCGACATGTCTTCGCGCCGATAACGCCACTGCACCACGATGCACAAGGTGATCGCCAGCACGATGCCCGGCAGCATGCCGCCCGTGAAGAGCGCCGAGATCGACACGCCCGTCACGGAACCGAGCGTAATCAGCACGAGGCTCGGCGGAATCGTCTCGGTCTGCGCGCCGGTGGCGGCCAGCAGCGCGACCAGATCGCCCGGCTTCGCACCGCGCGCTTTCATTTCGGGAAACAACACGGGCGCAACCGCCGCCATGTCCGCGGCTTTCGAGCCCGAAATGCCCGACACCAGATACATCGCGCCGACCAGCACATAGGACAGCCCACCGCGCACGTGACCCAACAGGCTCGCGAGAAACGCGATCATCGCCGCGGCCATGCCGGTCATCTCGATCAACTGGCCGAGAAACACGAAGAGCGGCACCGAGAGCAGGATCAGATGCGACATGCCCTCATCCATCCGGCCGACCACCACGGGCATCGGCGTATTCGTGGTCAGCGCGAGGTAGCCGAAGGTCGCGAGTCCGAACGAGAAGGCAATCGGTACACCACTCAGCACACCGAGCGCGACCAGGCCGACAAAGAAGATCAGCAGGTTGATATTGCCGAGATCGCGCAGCAGCGGTCCAAGTGCAATGAAGATGCCGGCCAGCGCGCCGACCGTTGCGATCGCGGCGAGCGTCAGACGCCAGTTGCCCATGCGGGCGAGCCTCACCACGGCGACCAGCAGCATCAGCGCCGAACCAACCGGCAAGGCAGCCGCGCGCCACGAGTTCGACAATTCGAGTGCCGGCGTGGTGATGAACGATTCGTCCTGCGCGAAGCTGATCGCCGGGCCGATCACCATCGCGAGGAACGCGATCGGCGCAGCGATTGCGACCACGTCGAGAAAGGCGCGCACACCTGGCGGCGCCATGCCGACCAGCGCCGTCATCCGCATATGCTCGCCGCGGCGCAAGGCGATCACGGCGCCGAGCATGGCAAGCCACAGGAACAGCATCGACGCGAGTTCATCGGACCACACAAGCGGCGCGTGCAGCAGATAGCGGCTCGTCACACCGGCAAGCAGCACGACGATTTCCGCGAGCACCAGCAAGGCAGCGGGAATCTCCACCAGATGGCCGAGAGCGGAATCGAGCGCACAGGCGAACCGATGCTGCCGCTCGTGCGAATAGGAGATCGAGATCATCGCATTACCCCAGTTTCCCGACGGATTTCTCCAGCAGCCCCCACGCCTCGTCGCCGTATTTGGCTTTCCAGTCGTGATAGAAGCTCGTCTTGGCCAGCGCGCCACGGAAAGCCTCGCGGTCGACGTCGATAAAGGTAATGCCCTTGGTTTTCAGGTCGTCACGCAACGACAGGCTGAGCTTGGCGATATCCGCGCGCTGCAGCATCGCGGCCTTTTCGAACTCGCGCGTGACGATCGCGCGAATGTCCGCAGGCAGGCGCTCCCACGCGGCGCGGTTGCCGAGAATCCAGTAACCGTCCCACACGTGCGACGTGAGGCTGATGTACTTCTGCACTTCGTAG
Organism: Burkholderia sp. OK233; assembly: GCF_900230185.1. Lineage (GTDB taxonomy): Bacteria > Pseudomonadota > Gammaproteobacteria > Burkholderiales > Burkholderiaceae > Paraburkholderia. The sequence continues at coordinate 2,234,739 of NZ_OCSR01000002.1, read as the reverse complement.
AGCTTGGCCGTCGCGATGATCGGCAGCGGGTTTTCCTGACCTTCCACTACGCCGGTTTGCAGCGCCGAATACAGCTCGTTGAAATTGATCGGCGCGGGGCCGGCATCGAGCGCTTTGAACAGCGAGGTCAGCATCGGCGCTTGCGGCACGCGAATCTTGAAGCCTTTCAGATCAGCCGGCGCGCGCAACGCCCGGGTCGATGAACTGATCTGCCGGAAGCCGTTGTCCCACACCTTGCTCACCGACACGAGGCCCGACTTGCCGATCTGCGCGCGGATGTAGTTGCCGAGATCGCCATCCATCGCCTTCCAGACCGCGTCGTAGTCCTTGAACGCGAAGCCGGTGTTGACGATACCCGCGGCGGGCGTCAGCGTCGCCAGAATCGACGATGCCTGGTTGAAGAACTCGACGCCGCCATTGCGCACCTGCGAAAGCAGATCGGTGTCGGAACCGAGCTGATTCTGCGGAAAGAGTTTGATGTCGAGGCGGCCCTTGGTCGCTTCGCGAATCTGATTGATCGCCTCCTGCGCGCGGATGTTGACCGGATGCGTCGGGTCCTGACCGGTCGCGAGTTTGTACGAAAACTCGGGGGCCGCCATCGCGCTTCGCGAGATGCTCCATAACGGCGCGGCGGCGGACAAGGTCGCACCGGCTTTCAGAAAGGTGCGGCGGCTGATGCCCTGCGGGGCGTTAGAACGGGTAGTCATGGTGTCTTCCTCCAATCCTGGATCGCGCGTCGTTATGTTTTTCGAATCTGAACCGCGGCGGCTGCACGTGTTGCTCACCGCGGTCGTCTGTTCTCTACTACAGGGTCCCCATCGCCGCCGCCGGCCTCCCGCCTGGCGGCCCGTCCTGCCGTTGGGCGTCAGCCGTGAATCAGCATGCCGCCGTTCACGTCGATCACCGCGCCGGTAATATACGACGACAGGTTCGACGCGAGGAACAGGAAGGCGCCGGCCACATCGTCAGGTACGCCCAGGCGGTTGAGGGGAATGCCGGCGAGAATTTCGCCGCGCTTGTCGTCGCTGATCTTGCCTGCGTTGATGTCGGTCTGGATCAGGCCCGGCGTCACGCAGTTCACGCGAATGCCGTCGTTGCCGAGTTCGCGCGCCATCGCTTTGGCGAGGCCCAGCACGCCGGCCTTCGCCGCCGAGTAATGCGGACCGCCGAGAATGCCGCCGCCGCGCTGCGCCGATACCGACGACATGCAGCCGATCGAGCCGCTCTTCTGCTTCTTCATCTGCGGGACGACCGCTTGCGACAGATACAACACGCCGCGCAGATTGACGTCGAGAATACGATCCCAGCTTGCCGGGTCGATCTCGAGCAGCTTGGCGGCCTGGGTAATGCCGGCGTTGTTGATCAGAATATCGATCGATCCCAAATCGGCGACAGTGCGTTCGACAGCGGCCTGGCAGGCGCCACGGTCGGTCACATTGCACACATAGCCACGATGTTCGGGCCCAATCGACGCAGCGGCTTCGACCGCGGCATTTTCGTCGAGATCGAAAATGGCGATGCGTGCGCCGTGCGCCGCGAACATGCGGGCGGTCGCCATACCGATGCCGCGCGGCGACGCGCCGCCGGAAATGACGGCGACCTTGCCGTCGAGTAGACGTGACTCTGACATGATGCGGATCTCCTGAATATGAAGCTTATGGTTTGCTACGTTGTTTGCTATCGGTGAGTACGCGTGTATGCGGCGCTTACCAGCCTTGATGAACCTTTACCGCAGCCAGCCTTTGATCGTGTCGCACATCGCCTCGGTGGAAATACCGTAGCGGTCGTGCAAGGTCGGCAGCGCACCCGCGTCGAGAAACGCGTCGGGCAAGCCGATCTGACGGAACGGCGGCGTGACGCCATTGGTCAGCAGCACGGCGGCCACCGCTTCGCCTAGCCCGCCGATCACCGTATGGTTCTCCGCCACCACGACAAGGCGGCCGGAACGGCGCGCTTCGCGCAGCAGCGTGGCGGTGTCGAGCGGCTTGATGGTCGGCACGTGCAGCACGCCCACGTCAATGCGATCGGCGGCCAGCGCCTTCGCCGTTTCCAGCGCACGCATCGTCATGATCCCGGACGAGATGATTAGCACCTCGGCGCCGTCGCGTAGCAGCTTCGCTTTGCCGAGTTCGAACTGATAGTCGTATTCGTCGAGCACGACCGGCACGTTGCCGCGCAACAGCCGCGCATACACGGGCCCGCGATGGTCGGCGATCGCCGGCACCATCTGCTCGATGTCGATGGCGTCGCACGGGTCGATCACCGTGAGGTTCGGCATCGCGCGGAACAGGGCGAGGTCTTCCGCCGCCTGGTGGCTTGGACCGTAGCCGGTTGTGAGGCCGGGTAAGGCGCAAACGATCTTGACGTCGAGGTTGTCCTCGGCAATCGCCTGATGGATGAAGTCGTAGGCACGACGCGCGGCGAACACGGCGTACGTCGTGACGAACGGCTGCGCGCCTTCGTGTGCCATGCCGGCCGCGGCGCCCATCAGCAGTTGTTCGGCCATGCCCATCTGGTAATAGCGCTCCGGGTATTCCTTCGCGAACAGATGCAGGTCGGTGTACTTGCCGAGATCGGCGGTCATGCCGACCACTTCGGGCCGGTTGCGCGCCAGTTCGACCAGTGCGTGCCCGAACGGGGCCGAGCGGGTGATCTGCCCTTCACCGGCAATCGAGGCGATCATTGCCGATGTTTTCAGACGCGGTTTCGGTACGGCGGCGCTCATACGGTTCTCCCGGCTTCGAGCGCCTGCAGCGCGAGTTGCCACTCGTGCGCATCGACGCGGATAAAGTGATTTTTCTCGCGCGCTTCGAGGAACGGCACGCCACACCCCATCCGCGTATCGCAGACGATGATTCGCGGTTGTGGTTCCGGATGCGCGTGCGCCGCATCGAACGCGGCGACGACGGCCGCGAGATCGTTGCCGTCCACGCGTTGCACGAACCAGCCGAACGCCTGGAGTTTTTCGACCAGCGGCTCGAACGCCATGACGCTCGACGACGGGCCGTCGGCCTGCTGGTTGTTGACGTCGACCATCGCGATCAGGTTGTCGAGCTTCCAGTGGGCCGCGGACATCAGGCCTTCCCAGATCGCGCCTTCATCGAGCTCGCCGTCGGAGAACAGCGTGTAGACGCGGGCATCCGAGCCTTTGCGCTTCAGACCCAGGCAGCGGCCCACCGCGATCGTCAGTCCCTGCCCGAGCGAGCCGCCGGACATCTCCATGCCGGGTGTATAGCTCGCCATACCGGACATCGGCAGACGGCTGTCGTCGCTGCCGTAGGTTTCCAGTTCTTCGTCGGCGATGATGCGGGCCTCGATCAGCGCGGCGTACAGCGCGATGGCGTAGTGACCGTTCGATAGCAGGAAGCGATCGCGGCCTTCCCATTCGGGGTCGTCGGCGCGATAGCGCATGGCGCGGAAGTAGGCGACAGCCAGGACATCGGCGATATCGAGCGCCTGCCCGATATAACCCTGCCCCTGCACTTCGCCCATGCGCAGCGCGTTGCGGCGAATCTGATAGGCGTGCTCCGCGAGCTGGGCGTACGGCGCGGTTTCGCTGGTGGTCACTGTTTGTCTCCTTGTGGATCTCTTTGCAGGGGCGGCTGTGATGCCGATCCCAGTGACTCAAGGGTAATCTCGCGCTCACACGCGCTCAAACGAATTAAGATAGGTCAATGGATGAATTCAATTCACCTTGATGCTGCCATGCACAATCGCGTCACCTTCAAGTCGATACAGGCATTCGAGGCCGCCGCGCGGCTCTCGTCGTTCGCGCTCGCAGCAGAGGAACTGTTTGTCACGCCCTCAGCCGTCAGCCATCAGATCAAGCTGCTGGAAGAGCAATTGAGCATTCGTCTGTTCCATCGGCTGCACCGCACGGTGATCCTGACGGACTACGGGCGCCAATACGCTGAGGAAATCACCGCGGCGTTCGCGCGGATCGACTCAGCCACCCGCGAGATCGGGCGCGCCGCCAAGAGCGATATCCTCACGATCCATTGCACGCCCAGCTTTGCGACTCAATGGCTGATGCCGCGCATCGCGCGTTTCAGTGCGGCGCATCCTGATATCGATGTACGGCTGAATGCCTCTTCAGAGGCGGTCGATCTGATCTCGGAGGCGGTGGATATCGACATCCGCTACGGTCCGAGAAAACTGCAGCCGGCCGGCACGATGGTGCTCGAATTGCCGCCCGAGACGATCGTGCCGTTGTGCTCGCCCGCGCTTATGGCCGGAGAACATCCGCTGCGCAGCGTCGCGGATTTACCGCACCATGCGCTGATTCATAGCGAGGGGTGTCTGGTGGGGTGGCGAGACTGGATGCGTCTCTATCGCAAGACGCGGCTCGATATTGGACGCGGTCCGCGTTTCGATCGATCGTTCATGGCGATCAGCGCGGCGGTCGACGGCTTGGGTGTCTGCCTCGAAAGCTTGCTTCTGGCGCAGCGCGAACTGGAAACAGGCCGGCTCGTAGCGCCGTTCGGCCTGGAAGGGCTCCCTGTGAACGGCTATACGCTGAACCTGCTGAAATCCCGCGCCGAATTGCCGAAGCTGCATAGCTTCCAGGATTGGCTGTTTGCGGAACTTGAGAAGTGATGCGCGTGCGGCTCTGATCCGGTCATGCGCAAACAGTCGACAGGAGAAGGTGCGATCTCTCCTCACAGGGCGCTCAGACAGCGTCCCCTCCTGTTCCGGCAACAAGACGAGCTGCCAAAAAGTCGATCAACGTGCGGATACGACGCGGAACCGGACGGCCCGCCATCCACACCAGATGCACGGGTACGGGTTCGGGCTCGAACGAATCCAGCACCGTCACGATCTGCCCCGCGTCGAGCAGCTTCTGCACCTGAAAGATCGGTGCCCGGCCGACACCTGCGCCAGCCGCGGCCGCCGCATTGCACGCCAACGCGCTTGCGGAACGGAACCGCCCCGTGACATCGACAGCGCCCCCTGCCCGATTGAATGCCCATGTTTCACGCTCTGCGTGCTGGCGCAACACGCAATCGTGTGCGGCAAGATCGGACGGATGGACCGGGTAGCCGCGCGCGGCGAAATAGTCCGGCGTGCCGAACACCACCCGTCGCAACGTGCCCACCTGTTTCGTGCGTAAGTTCGAATCCGGCAGACGTCCGAGGCGGACCGCGAGATCGATGTCGGCTTTCGCAAGGTCGAGATGCTGCTCGGCGAGCACGAGTTCGGCCCTGACAGACTCGTGAGTCGCCAAAAACTTCGCAAGAATCGGCGAGACAAATTCAGCCCCGAATGCTGTCGGTGCGCCGACGCGAATGCTGCCGCGCAACTGCGTCACCAGGTCGACGAGTTCGTCACGCGCTGCGTCGATTTCTCCCAGCGCGGGCCGAATTCGCGCGGCGAATTTCAGGCACGCCGCAGTGGGCTCAACACGGCGTGTCGTTCGACGGAACAAGGTCGCGTTCAACTCACGCTCGAGCGCGGCAATGGCGCGGCTGACCGACTGCAACGTTCGACCCAGCGAGCGCGCCGCGGCCGTCAGACTTCCTTCGTCGAGAATAGCCAGCAGCACTTCATATTCGTTTTTGTTCATGCGCGTCATTCTCTCGTTTTCTGGAAGAATCTCTGACGGTTCGCGCGGCTATGCGCGAGCTGATCGCCGCCTTACATTCTAGCCATGTTGATATCCAACTGGACCAAAGGAGGCGACGAATGACCCAACGAAACGAGAATGGCATGCCCATGAAATACAGCGACCGGTTCAACCTGGCCGACGCACGCCAGGTCGCGCGTGCAGCCGAAGAGGAGGCGATGCGTCACGGTTGGCCGATGGTCATTGCAATTGTGGACAGCGGCGGACACCTGGTGCTTCAGCAGCAGCTTGACGGCGCGCAACTCGGCAGTAACGACGTTGCAAGACAGAAGGCCGAAACAGCCGTGCGATTCCGGCGTCCCACGCGTGTTTTCGAAGACGCACTCGCGCAAGGCGGACTCCATCTGCGCCTGCTCGGTATGACTAACCTCGTGCCACTAGATGGGGGAATCCCGCTGATTCGCGACGGCGCCGTGGTCGGCGCGATCGGTGTGTCGGGTATGCGTTCCGACCAGGACGCGCAGGTCGCCCAGGCCGGTGCCGATGCACTGCCGGTGGCAGAGTCGGCGGCCAGCCTTTAAGGTTTGCCTTTGAGGGTGAACGGCGCCAGCAGTGACCGTACGTCGACCTGCTGCCCCTGGAGCAGGAGCAGTCTCGCGTGGAGCACCGTGTTCTCAAGAACAAGCTTGGCGGTGCTCAGCAGATACAGTGCGTGGATGTCGGAGATCGACATGTTGCCTGCTTCGACCTGGTGGTGACGCTCGACAAGTGAACTCATGACGAGCCGCCTGAGTTCCTGCTCTCCAAATGGAAGGTCCGCGTAGTCGATCGGGTCGTCGGCTTCTACTTCCCGCAGCAGTTCCACCAGCGTTTCAGTGCTCACGTTCATGTGCAGGCTCCACGTTGTCGTTCAAGACCAGCATAGCCAAACAGAGTCACCAACACTGACAGACTACCGCGTCTATTTATGGGAGTCTAGCAGGCCGGTGAAATACCTCATGTAGCGGTCATCCGGAACGCAGGCGTAAACGTTGAACGTATGTCATCAATGAGAGCGAGATGGAACGGATGCGTGGGCCAGATGGTTTTACCGAATCAATGTTCACGGTGTTGAAGCTGGACGATTTTGTGCCGAAGGACCATCCGTTGCGTCCGATTCGCACCTGGCTCAATGACGCGCTTAAACGCATGGACGATGTGTTCGCGCGGATGTACGAGGCTGACGTGAAAGGAGGTCGGCCGAGCATTGCGCCGGAGAAGCTGGTGCGAGCTCTTTTGCTGCAGGTGCTGTACTCAATTCGTAGCGAGCGCATGCTGGTGGAACAGATTTCCTACAATATGTTGTTCCGCTGGTTCGTCGGCCTGCCGATGGACGGGACCGTGTGGGACCACTCGACGTTCAGCAAGAACCGCGACCGGTTGCTCGAACACGATGTGCTGGTGTTGCTCTTCAACGAGACAGTCGAGACCGCGCGCGAGCGCGGATATCTTTCTGGGGAGCACTTTAGCGTCGACGGCACGTTGATTCAGGCATGGGCCGGGCACAAGAGCTTTGTGCCCAAGGCAAGTCCGGACAAAGAAGACAGGCCTCCTGACGAACCGCCCGCGCCGAATGACAACTGGCATGGACAGAAGCGCAGTAACGAGACGCACCAATCCACGACGGACGAGCAGGCGCGCCTGTTTCGTAAGAGCAAAGGAACCGGAGCGATGCTCTGTTATATGGGCCACGTGCTGACCGACAACCGGCACGGCCTGGTGGTCAACGCACAGGTGACGCTGGCGACGGGCACCGCCGAGCGCGACGCGGCCGGGCAGATGCTTGCTGATGCCGCGAGTGTTGCGTCGCGTGCCATCACGGTCGGTGCGGACAAGAACTACGACACCGCCGGCTTCGTCGGCAGTTGTCGCGCGAATCGTGTCACGCCGCATGTGGCGCAAAACGATGGTCGTCCAGGAGGCTCAGCAATTGACGAGCGAACTACGCGCTGGCCGGGTTACGCGGTCAGCCAGCAAAAACGTAAACGCATTGAGCAGGTGTTCGGATGGGGCAAGACAGTCGGACGAATTCGACAAGCGATGTATCGAGGACTTGAACGCGTAGACCAGCTCTTCGTGCTGACGCAGGTCGGCTACAACCTGACGCGTATGCGCACACTTGCCGGTTAAGGGGCAGGAAGCAATGGATAACATCGATATGGCGAACCCGCGAGCAACGTCGAATGCCCGCAACGTGTTCCGCGTTTCAAAAGTGCGAACCCAGCATCCGTCGTAATGCATCTGGGCGCATCAACGACGGATATTTCAACGGCCTGCTAGTCTGCAGGGGACACTGCCCGGCTTCAAATCACGACACGTGAGATCGCGTTGAGCTTATCCTCGCCGTTTCTTCTTCAACTCGATCGTTTCGAATAACTCATAGTTCTGCGTCGGGGTTTGATCCGCACCCGGTGCGTGATAGTAGTTCATCGTTATCGTGGTCTCGCCACCCGGATGTCCCGGATCATGATCGAACACCGCGATACCGTAGCCCGTGCCCGTGTCCCGTTGCGCCGACCAGACCGCATCTTCGACGGCATCCGCGCTGGCACGCACGAAAGTACCCGCGGCCGTCCCGGCAACCGGGCGATTCGGCCGCGTGAAAATACGCGCCTGCGGCAAGCCGGTGCCGATATCCACCCCGTACACATCTAGCGGCGCGCTCGTGCCGCCGCCGCCGAGAATCAGGTGAATGGTGCCGTGACTCGTTTCGAACGTCGATGCCCCCGACGATACCGCCGACATCACCGGCCGCGGCTGCAACGTATCCACCACGCGTCCCGTGGCGATATCGGCACCCTTGTTGTGATTGCAGCCGCGCACGGGATAGCTGCGCTCGTAGTCATGATCGTGCCCGCACAGCACCAGATCGACACCGTAGCGGTCGAACAGCGGCAACCAGGCTTCGCGGATGCCCTTGTCGGAGCCGTTGCCGGTCTTCGATGAACTCAGCGCGTCCTGATGCATCTGCACGATGATCCAGTCGACTTCGTCGTCTTCCGCCGCCCGGCGCAATGTCTTCTCGAGCCAGCGGGTCTGCTCGCCTTCGCTATATCCACGCACATAGAGCGACGTGCCCGGCTGAATCGGCGGATTGCCGGTGCTCGCCACCGGCACCAGGGGACTCGGGCCGGCCACGAACGCAGCCGCATCCTGATAGACCACGTCATCCGCATCGAGCGAAATGAAGAGCACCGAGCTCACGCGGAAGCTATACCATCGTCCCTGGAAGCGCGTGTGATTCTCCGGCAGCGTGTAGCGCGAGAGATACGAGGCGAGGCCCTGTTCGCCGTTGTGGAATTCGAGCTCATGATTGCCCGGACATGGCATCCACGGCCGGTTCGACGCCGAGGTCTGGCAGTTGTTGCCGAAATCACGCCACACGTCCGGCTGGTGCGTTGGGTTCAGATTGGCGTAGCAGAGATCGCCGTTGAGCAGGTGGAACAGCGGCTGAAATCGCTCGACAGCCTGAACCGCGAAACGGCTTTGCGGCGACGACAGGACCCAGCCGGTGTTGGGCGTCGCCAGATCGCCGTAGCTCGTCCAGCGAAACGCCGCGCGGCCGCGGGGCGCAGTGCGGAAGCTCGCGGTGAAGGGCTGAGCCGCGTTGCTGTCGTTGTCGGTGCTCACCTCGTATTCGTAGCTCGTATCGGCCTTCAGGCCGCGCAGACGCGCGTGATAAGTGAACACGACCTCGCCGTTGATGCCATCGGTATAGGTGCTTTGCACGCCATGGACCGTCGCTCTCGACTCGCCCGCGCTGCTCAGACGCACCTGCGGGTTCACCGCCGGCGCCGGCGACGCCCATGACACGGTCACCTCGCTCGTCGGATCGTTGCCCCAAGTCAGATGGATCTGCTCCGGCGTACCGTCGGGCGCACTGTTCGCGGCCCGCGCCGCCGACGCGAGCGTGCCCGCGGCCGTCGCGAGGCTCGATGCGCCCGCAAACTTCAGAAACCCGCGGCGCGAAACGATGGTAGCGCCCTGATCGGTCGGCAAATCCTTGTCGATTTTCTTGTTTGTCATGTCGGGTGTTTTTGTATGGGGGTGGAAGGTCGGCAACGCGGACGGCGAGCGCACCGCGCGATGTGCGCCGTGAGTGCCGTGCCGGACCAGGGCGCGACAGAAGTGACAGGGCATCCTAGTCGCGAAGCTATGACAGGCAGATGAAATGGCTGGACGTGGGGGATGCCATACTGCCCTTCGTGGCCAGAATCCAGGCGCCACGAGTGCCCTGTCGGTCACGCCGAAATGCCGTGCTCAGACGCCCCACTCATTAAGGGGCTGCATCCCTCACCCCGTCGGCGTGTAAACTGCTGACTTTTTTGACTCTGGTGGTATGGTGCAAGCCCCACAGCGCACAGCTTTCAGTGGCCCGGCGCTCATTCGTTTACTTGCTCGCCTGACGGACGTCGATGTTCCCGAATCCAGCCAGTCGCTTTCGGACCGGCTAAGCCTATGGCTCGGCTGGACTGACGCGATCGCGTTGTCCTCGGCGCTGAGCAACGCTCCGCCTGCGGTCGCCGCCGGCGCACGCGCCTTCAGCGACGCTGAAGAGAGCGAGTGCGCCCGCGTGCGCGCGTCGCTGGCGGATGCCATCGTCGGCGATAGCGTGTTTGCCGTCGCGAGGCGTCGCGGGTCGGCGGCGCAGGCGCTCCCGCAAGGCGCCCCCGTGGATGCGCCGGTCGATTACGCGGTTTTTCGTCAGCGCTACCTCTCCATGCAGCAGTCGATGGAGACGGGCATCGGCACCCTGCGCGCTCGCCTGCGGGCCATGCTGGCCGCCAGAACGCCGGCTATGGCCCGGCTTGCGGTGGTGGACGCCGTGATGGAGCGAGCGCTCAGCGAGCGTGAGCGGAGTCTGCTGGCCGCTGTGCCCGGCTTGCTCAAGGGGCACTTCGAGCGTTTGCGTGAGGCGGAGCAACAGACACTGGCCGACGCCGAAGCCTCGGGGGACGCCCTAACGGGCAAACCCGTCCCAGCCGCCCCACCCGGCGCATGGCTGAACACGTTCCGCAAGGATATGCAGAGCGTGTTGCTTGCCGAACTGGATGTTCGTTTACAACCGGTCGAGGGGCTGCTCGCGGCCCTTCGCACCTGCTAACTGGGACACTATGTCCAGATATCTCAATCTCGTTGTTTTTCTGGTAGGTCTGGGCGCGGCGTGCTGGATCGGTGCCGGCTACGTCGGCTCTAACGCGCTGGCATTGGCTGTCACGATGTTGATCGGCGTTTGCTACCTGGCGGGCGCGCTCGAACTGCAGCGCTACAGCCAGGCCACGTCCACGCTCGCGCGTGCGGTCGCGGGTCTGTCCGGGCCTCCGCCCAGCCTGGGCACCTGGCTTGAGCCGTTGCATCCCAGCCTGCGCAATGCGGTGCGCCTGCGCGTCGAGGGCGAGCGTGTGGCCTTGCCGGGCCCGGCGCTAACGCCGTATCTGGTCGGCCTGCTCGTGTTGCTGGGCATGCTCGGCACGCTCCTCGGCATGGTGGCGACCCTGCGAGGCACCGGCATGGCGCTGGAAAGCGCGACGGACCTGCAGGCTATCCGCGATTCGCTCGGCGCGCCGGTCAAGGGACTGGGCTTCGCGTTCGGCACCTCGATTGCGGGTGTGGCCACCTCCGCGATGCTGGGACTGCTTTCGGCGTTGAGCCGGCGCGAACGGATCGATGCCGCGCAGATGCTCGACGTGAAAGTCGCGACGACCTTGCGCATCTACTCGCAGACCCATCAACGCGAGGAAAGCTTCAAGCTCCTGCAGCGGCAGGCCGAGGTGATGCCTACTCTGGTCGATCGTCTGCAGGCAATGATGACGGCCATCGAACAGCAGAGCCTCGCCTTGAACGAGCGGCAGATCGCCAGCCAGGACGCTTTCCACGGCAGGGCCGAAGCCACCTATACACGCCTTGCTGCCTCCGTGGAGCAGTCATTGAAGGAGAGCGTCGCCGAAAGCACCCGCGCCGCCAGCGCGGCACTGCAGCCGGTCATGGCGGCCACGTTGGCAGGTCTCGCGCGCGAGACGACCGCGATGCACGACACCGTCACGCACGCCGTGCAGCGGCAGCTGGATGGACTCTCGACTGGATTCGAGGCAACCACCACCACCGTCGCGGGCATCTGGAACAAAGCGCTGGAAGCGCAGCAGCGATCGAACGAGGCGCTCACCCAGCAGCTGGGCACGTCGCTGGATCGATTCACCGAGACTTTCGAGCAACGCTCGGCCGGCCTGCTGGAAGGCGTCTCTGCGCGCCTCGAGGCAACCGCGGGCAGCGTGTCGGCAGCGTGGAACGAGGCGCTGTCACGGCAAGAACAGGTCGGCGAGAAACTGGCGGGACACAATCAGCAAGCTTTGGCGGCGGCCGCTGCAACCTTCGAGCAGCACTCGGCGTCACTGCTACGCGCAGTGGGTCAATCGCATACGGACTTGCAGACGGAATTGGCCGCGCGAGACCAGCAACGATTGGCGATCTGGACCGAGACGCTTGGTTCGATGGCCGCTACGTTGAACAAGGAGTGGGAGCAGGTGGGCACGCTTAGCGCGAGCCGGCAGCAGGAAATCTGCGACGTGCTGGCGCAAACCGCGCGCGACATCTCCGCTCAAACTCAGGCACACGCGAGCAGCACGATCGCTGAGATTGACCGGCTCGTGCAAGCGGCGGCGGAAGCGCCCAAGGCCGCGGCGGACTTGCAGGCGGAGCTGGCCGCGCGAGATCAGCAGCGGCTGGAGGCCTGGACCGAGACGCTTGGTTCGATGGCCGCTACGTTGAATAAGGAGTGGGAGCAGGCAGGCATGCTTAGCGCGAGCCGGCAGCAGGAGATCTGCGACGTGTTGGCGCAAACCGCGCGCGACATCTCCGCTCAAACTCAGGCACACGCGAGCAGCACGATCGCCGAGATCGACCGGCTCGTGCAAGTGGCGGCGGATGCCCCCAAGGCTGCCGCAGACTTGCAGGCGGAACTCGCCGCGCGAGATCAGCAGCGGTTAACCACCTGGACCGAGACACTCGGCTCCATGGCCACGACGTTGAGCAAAGAGTGGGAGCAGGCCGGCACGCGCAGCGCGAGCAGGCAGCAGGAGATCTGCGACACGCTGGCGCAAACCGCACACGACATCTCGGCCCAGACGCAAGCGCACGCGAGCAGCACAATCGCCGAGATCGGCCAGCTTGTGCAAGCCGCGTCGGAAGCACCGAAGGCCGCAGCCGAAGTCGTTGCCGAATTGCGTCAGAAGCTCTCCGACAGCATGGTCCGCGACACCGCGATGCTGGACGAGCGTAGCCGCCTGCTGGCGACGCTGGAAACCCTGCTCGATGCAGTCAACCACGCCTCCACCGAACAGCGCACAGCCGTCGACGCGCTCGTTGCCACGTCAGCGGATCTGCTGGATCGTGTCGGCACCCGTTTCACCGACAAGGTCGAACTCGAGACCGGGAAGCTGGGCGCGGTGGCCGCGCAGGTCACCGGCAGCGCCGTCGAAGTGGCGAGCCTCGGCGAAGCATTCGGCGCGGCCGTCCAGGTGTTCGGCGAATCGAACACCACGCTGGTCGCGCATCTGCAGCGTATCGAAGCCGCGCTGGACAAGTCCCTCGCGCGCAGTGACGAGCAGCTGGCCTATTACGTCGCCCAGGCGCGAGAAGTCATCGACCTGAGCATGATGTCGCAGAAGCAGATCGTCGAAGACCTGCAGCAACTCGCCGGCAAGCGGGCGTCCGTCGGAGCTGAAGCGGCATGAGCGAGGAAATCGACGGCGGCGTGGAGACCACGGCGCCCATCTGGCCCGTCTTCGGCGACCTGATGTCGGTGCTGCTGGGCGCCTTCGTGCTGATTCTGGTGGGCGTCATCGGCGTTCAACTGGAACTCTCGACCCGGCTTGCGCAAGAGGTCAAGCAGCGTCAGATGGAAACGCAGCGCCGCAAGACCCTGGAGCAGGCGCTGGCAGGACCGCTGGCAGCGGGCCGGGTCACGCTGGTCAACGGACGCATCGGCATCAACGGCAGCGTGTTGTTCGCGCTGAACTCCGATCAATTGCAGCCCGAAGGCCGGGACGTCCTCAAGAGCCTGGCGGGGCCGCTGTCCGCTTACCTCCGGGCCAATGACGAGATCCTGATGGTGAGCGGCTTTACCGATGACCGGCAAGTGCGGGAGGCTAACCGTCGCTTTGCCGACAACTGGGAGCTGTCGGCCCAGCGCGCGCTCACGGTGACCCGTGCTTTGATTGATGCAGGCGTCCCCGCTTCGTCCGTGTTCGCGGCCGCGTTCGGCTCGCAGCAGCCCGTCAGCTCGAATGCCGACGACCAGGGCCGGGCGAAAAACCGGCGCGTGGAAATAGCACCGGTCCCGAGGCCTTCGAGTGCAACGGTGAAGCCTCGTGAGTAGTGTGAGCAATACGAGTAGTGGCGCTGGCGACGTGACAGGTGGCACCCGGGCAACGCTCGACGCATGGCGCGAGCGCGGCGCCGATCGCCTGGATCCCATCCGCTTTCATTTCATCGATGCGCTGGATCGGCGGGCAGCGAGTCACAGTGGCGAGGCGCGGCGTCTCCTGGATGAGAGGCTCTCCACACTAATCGAGGCGTATGCCGTCGATCTCGAGCACGCTGCATCCAGGGCGGTTGATGCTGACGCCGACATCGGCCCCCCGCCATCATCCGGCGAAGCCGCTCGCGGAGCGCTGGCTGGACTGATCGACTACATCGCCAGTCATGCGCCTGCAGACGGTGACGGCCTCACAGCGGGTAGCGTCACGCCTCGGCCATCGTCCTATCCGGAGCTGGAGGCGCTCGATTACTTCAGGGAGACCTGGTCCAAGGTCCGGTCCGAGAAACAGTTGCGGCAGTCGCTGAAGAAAGCGCCGGGCAATGCCGGTCCGCTCAACTCGAGCAGCCTCGTGCATCGATCGCTCTCGTTGATGCGCGAGTTGTCGCCGGGGTATCTCCAGCAGTTCCTGTCGTACGTCGACGCCTTGTCGTGGATGGACCAGATGAACGGCGGCGGTGCCTTGCCGGCTGAAGATGCGCCTCGCGCCACAAGCGCCAAAAAGAATACCAGGGGCAAATCGCGTTAGCGCGAGGGCAAATCTGTCGAGCCCCTGGACCATCACAAACCTGCTACATCAAATGGCTGGAGTGGCGACGCGCCGGCATGATGTCGAAGGTTTTCACCGAACTTGGCATGAGCGAGCAATTGGCGTGTTCAAACGGTACGCGATGTTGAAACCATGAAACAGGACAGGAAGAATCGAGACGCCGCGCATCACATCCATCCGCGGGTTGCGCGGGTCAACGCTCGTCACGCCCGATCCGCTGTCCACTTCACGAATACCGCACCGACCTCCCGCAAGACAGCCTCCCGAGCGGGCATGTCAAGCGCCGGCGCATCGTAATAGGCTGCGATCAGAAGCGGCGCGCGTCCGGGTGGGCGAACGATCGCATAGTCGTTGGTTTCTTCTTCGACGCTGGTTCCGGGCCTGTCACCCGCTTTCCAGTCCGGCGGTAACGCAGCACGGAGCCGATTCAAACCCGGCTTGCAGGCAATCATCCAGTTTTCCAGTTGCGCACGCGATTGGGGACTCAGAACATTCCCCAAGAGAATTTTGCTCGCCGAGTTCGTGATCGAACGAGGCGTAGTGGTGTCGAGCACACCGCTATATTTGTTCGATTCGGGTTCGTACCGATCGGAACGCGTGACGGTATCGCCGAGACCGCGAACGAATTGAGTCAACCCGGCGGGACCGCCGGCGCTTCTCATCAACAACACTGCCGCCGTGTTGTCGCTCACTTCGACAATCGCCTGGCACAGCGCGCCCACCGACATCGCACCCTCTGCAACGTGTGCCTTCGTCACAGGCGACGTAAAGATCAGGTCCTTCCCGGTGTATGTCACACGGCGGCCAAGATCCTCCTTGCCGGCATCCACGCGAGATAGCACCTGCGCAGCGAGCAGTCCCTTAAAGGTGCTGCACATCAGAAAGCGTTCGTCAGCGCGATGAGTCAAGGTTCGGCCTGAACCGGTATCGATAGCGAACACGCCAAGACGCCCGCCATGGCGGCGTTCGATGTCGGCTAATGGAGGTGAGTTTGCGGCCAGTATGGGGGTAACGCGAAGGCTCAGGAGCAGGGGCAACCCGAGTGTCAGGGTCCTGCGCGTCGCAGAGATGGTCAAAGAATCGTCCTCAAATTCAATTCGCTCGCGACAACCATGCGACGGATTGCAACGATCAGGCATATCACGCTGCGATCCGACATCCCGCCGACCGGTTTCCATGGTTGCGTTGCGGCGGGCGCCGGTCCCGGCTCACCATAAAAAACGGGCCAGTCCTACGTAGGACTGGCCCGCTCACAGCGCAAAAATCACGTCTGAGGATTCGTACCGTCTGCAGCCTGAGCATTGTCGGCGTCGTCCTGCTTCTCGCCGTCTTTCTTCTCGACCAGCGACTCCAATGCACCGGCGCCTTCAAAGCCGGCAATCGCTGCAACGCCTTTCGTTAGCAAACCTGCTTCCGGATCGACTTTTTCTGCTGCTTCAACGGCCGCTACTGCACCAGCGATCTTGCCTACTTCGTCCAAGAGTCCCATTTCGCCCTCCGCGAGAAAAAGTGAACTGCCATCCTCTCACGAACTCGGCGCCTTGTCGCCAAATGTAAAATTGACTTACCAGTTTGCCGCCGACCCGAAATGACATTGAAAGAAATGTCCAATCCGTATGCCTATATCGCCTTCGTCACCGGCGCGGTGGCAGCCGGATCGGTGATGCTGGTGTGGCCTGTTTCCACATGACCTGCAATGCGCCGCAACCAGCCCGCATTGCCTGCAACAGCCAATTGAAAGTCATACCACTGGCTGCTGCATGACAGGTCCCAATGCGCCTCCACACTGCTTCCCGCGGGCACGCTCAACGTGCGCGGCGCCTGTCCATAGGCGACGTCGGCCACGGTAACCGTGAGCGGCGCACTCCCTGCGTTTGACAGCGTCACGTAGACGTTGCCGTTGGCCACGTCGTAACAGGTCACGACATCCGGCTTTGCGGCGGCATCTGCCGTGGACGAACCCGCGAAGCGCCGGAAGTAACCGTTCGGGCCATAGACGTTCACCAGGTAATTGCCGTTCGCGTCGAATGCCCACGTATCGATCAACTGCTTGCCGGCCTCGACGGTATAGCGACGCGGCATCGCGGTCGGGTCGCCCGTGTACACCCAGAAATGGGCGCCTTGCGTGCCGGTGTTCGCAAACGTCAGCGCATACCCTTGCGACTGCAACAGCCCGTTCACATGCAATTCGTACGGCAGCGCCCGCGCCGGCCGCGTGCCCGGCTCCTGCGCCGACACCAGTTGCTGAGCCGTGCTGGCCGGCGCAGCCTGGGCCGTAGAACGCGCGCATTGCAGATCGGCCTGTGCGACGTAGGTTTGCGTGCTCGGCAGCGAAGGCACGGTGGAATCGGATTTCGAAAAGTCGAGCGCCGTGGTCAGGTCGCCGCAAACGGCACGGCGCCACGGCGAGATATTGGTCTCGACTACGCCGAAACGCTTTTCGACGAATTGCAGCACCGACGTGTGATCGAACACCTGCGAGCAGACGAAACCACCCTTCGACCACGGCGACACGACCGTCATCGGTACACGCGGCCCAAGGCCGTACGGCAGATTGTCGGCGGTATACGTGCTGGCCTGCGTCGCGGTCACGACGTTGTGCCGTTCAAGCGAGATGTCCACGGTGCTCATGCCGGAGCCGGGCACCGTAGGCGCCTGCGGCGGCACCACGTGATCGAAGAAGCCGTCGTTCTCGTCGTACATGATGAACAGGACGGTCTTGCTCCACACGTCGGGATTCGACGTCAGTGCGTCGAGGATCGTCGAGATGTAATTGGCGCCATAGAGCGGCGTGAACTTCGGATGCTCCGAATACGCGGCGGGCGGCAACAGCCAGGACACTTGCGGCAATGCATTGGCCTGCACGTCGGCCTTCAACTGTGTCAGCGTGCGTGTGCTCATCCCGCGGCTTTGCAGCGACGAGCCCGCCGGTGCGTTCACGAAATTCTGGAACGAGGCCAGCATGTTCGTGCCGTAGTTGCCGCTGAAATTGTCGAAGCCGGTGCCCTGCTGATAAATCTGCCAGGAGATGCCGGCCGTTTCCAGCCGCTCGGGATACGTGGTCCAGTTGAAGGGCTGCAGTTTGATGCTATCGAACTGGTTGTCGATGTAGTCGGTGTTGTCGAGTAGCGGCCCGCCACCCGTGGCTAGCGGATCGACCATCCCCGTCATTAAATACATGCGGTTCGGGTGCGTGTTACCCGGAATTGAACAGAAGTAGTTGTCGCACACAGTGAAGGCGTCGGCGAGCGCGTAGTGGAACGGAATGTCCTCGCGCACGTGATAGCCCATCGTCATGTTGGTCTTCTGCACGGCCCACTTGTCGGCGCGGCCGCTGTCGATTGCGCCGTGCGTGGTGGCCCAGGTATGCGGCAGGCCACCGATGCACTGCGCGTTGACGTTCGGATTGGTCGTGTCGTAGCGGAACGGCGCGATCACCTTCGTCTGATCCTCCTGACGCGGCTGGAACCACACCGGCAGGCCATTCGGCAGCGTCACGGGGAAACGGTCGTTATAACCGCGCACGCCGCTCAGATGACCGAGATAGTGGTCGAACGAGCGGTTCTCCTGCATGAACACGACAATGTGCTGCACGTCCTGGATCGTGCCGGTCACCGAATTCGGCTCGATCGCCAACGCCTTGCGAATCGATTCGGGAAACAGGGTGGTGGCGGCTGTCGCGCCAGCCAGTCCGGCGGACAGCTTCAGAAAATCTCGACGAGTTTTGGTGACCATGCGATGGACCTAATTTGAATTCTGGACTCAGGAGGCGGGCGGGACGAAGCCCGGCGGGCAGCTCATGCGCGCGTTCGCAACGGTGGCGTTGCCGCATGCTGCCTTGACCGGCGTGGACGATACGCCGTCGCTGCATGCGCTAAGAAGCGCTGCCGCAGCAACAGAACAGATGAGCGCAAAAAGCCGGAATGCCGACGTCGGCATGGAGGTCTCCGTGGATATGAATGACTGACGGACGCGATCGCGCGTCGGCAACCGCCGCGCTCTGGCGCAAGCGGTGCCGAGACAATAGTTTCGATTTATTACACGCGAGTGTCGTGCCGGAAAGCAGGTGGACTACGTGTAACCGCTAGCGCTTGGGTGGCTGCGGGTTATTCGCGGGATTAGTATCGAACCGGGCGACGCTTTTAATGTCATCGTCACTGGCGAGCGCCGTCAATTCAGCTTCCAGCACGTCGGTGATTTCCTTGCCGTATATCTCGTCGCCATCCACATAGACCGTGAATGATTGCAAGTACTTCGCTTTCTTCTCCGGGTTCTCAATTGTCTGCCGGGTCCATTGATAAAGCGGATAGTTTTCCAGGCCCTGCTTTTCCGCTTCACTCACGTAATCGGCGAAAGCGTCGAATTGACACTTCAAGGTCGCGTTGTGCTTGCGCAGCACATTGCGAAGCGCAGCATGCGAAGCACCCGCCGGGTCTGTGCGCAGATCGTTTGCTAGTTCGGGTGAGACGGTGATTCTTAGCTGGAATTGCCAGGTGGGTTCCATGTGGACCTCGGTATCGAATCATGAGCGCGCGCTGGCGGAGATGAGTCAGTGCTATTGGCAGTAGCGCAATTGCCGAGCACAGACCAGGTGATTCTGAATTACTCCGCCGATACATCTCGCATAAAAGTATTACCGAAAGCTTTCAATCAAAAAGAGAATAACTCTTCAGTCAATTTTTCTCCGGACTTGCCGATAACACGTGAACTGCCTTTACATAAGCGTCGAGGCGGTCGGCCACCTCATTTTGACCATAACCAAAGAGGCATTAGAAGCCCATGTTTGCCCTGCGAAGGACTCTCCTTTTAGCCCCCATTGCCGCGCTCGCTGCGTGCTCGGTTGTCGCGCCGCCCTATTCGGCTTCTGTCGACAATATCCAGACGCTGAAGAACGCATCTCCCGTAGCAACGCGTCTCGGCGCTTTCACCAACGACCCAAGCGATGGCAATCACTCGTCGGTGCAACTGCGTGCAAATAGCATGCGCTCGCCCGTTGGTGATTCGTTTGCCCAATACCTTTCGAGCGCTCTGCAGCAGGAACTGACGATCGGCCGTGCGCTTTCACCTGACGCCAAGGTCGAACTGAGCGGCGTGCTGCTGAAGAATAACGTCGATGCCAACATCGGTACAGCCACGGGCACGATCTCCGCGCGCTTCATCGTCAAGCGTGGCGCAGAGGTGAGATACGACAGCGTGAAAAGCGCGACGACGCAATGGGATTCGTCGTTCGCAGCCGCGATCGCGATTCCGCGGGCAACCCAGGAGTATCCGCTCATCGTCCAGAAACTGCTCGCGTCGCTCTATGCGGATCCCGCGTTCATGCAAGCCATCCACTAACCCCTCTTTTCTCAACGACCAGAAATCATCATGAAGCTGATCCACTTTATTCGCAGTATCGCGGTTGCCGGCGCCGTTGCCTCGCTCGCAGGCTGCGCACACGACATCACCATCTCCGGCGACCCGGCAGCGCTCACAGCGACATCCACTACCGCAGCAACCTCGACGGCGCAAACACAGCCGATCAACAAGACAGTTGGGCTCGTCATTACCGACGAACTGCGCGCAAAGGAAGTCGTCTCGCCCGGCGGTGGTGGCGACAAGGTGGCCTACAAACCGTATCGCGATCTGGAGCTTCCGATCTACGTCGAACTCAGCCAGGTGTTCAGCAATGTTGTGAAGCTGAATGCCGCGCCTGATCAGGCAACGGTCCAATCAAAGAGCCTGAGCTATGTCGTCACGCCGACCATCTCAACGACGTCGTCATCGCCGAGCCTCCTGACCTGGCCGCCGACCGACTTTTCAGTGACGCTCGTCTGTACCGTGACAGATCCGACCGGCAAGCTCGTGACGAAAAAGGAAGTGACCGGCAGCGGCCACGCGGAGTTCGGCGAATTCAAGCGCAACTTCGGTCTCGCCGCACAGCGCGCGACGATTGACGCTGTGCAGAAGCTGCAGGCGGCCATGCAGGATTCACCGGAACTGCGTCAGTAAAGGCAAGCTGTAATGATCGGCGCCCGCTGGATTCAGCGGGCGCATCGACCTGAAGCTGCTGTCAGACAAGCAGTCCATCAGCACACTGCTCGCAATCCAGCAGCTTTAAACCCCGGTATCGCCTATCGAGCGGCGAGGCAGGACGCCCGCCTCGATGGCATAGCTCGTGCTTTGTAGTCCATACGGTCAAGAGCCCAATCGCTCTGCCTTACACCACCTATCGACTTAAGAGCAGGCGCATGACATCACAAAACCAGCGTGAAAAACACCCGCTTTCGTACGGCACAGATTATGAACAGTTGGCTGCCAGGTTCAGGCCGATCTTCAACCGGATCGCGGAAGGCGCGCTCGAACGCGAACGCACTCGTGCGCTGCCGTACGAGCAGATTGTCTGGTTGAAGGAAGCGGGGTTCGGCGCCGTCAGAGTGCCGCGCGAATACGGCGGCGCCGGCGCTTCACTTCCGCAACTCGTGCAACTCCTGATCGAACTGGCCGAGGCCGACTCGAGTTTGCCGCAAGCGTTGCGCGGCCATTTCGCCTTCGTCGAAGACAGAATCAACGCAGCACCCGGGGCTGCACAGGAAACATGGCTGCAACGCTTCGTGGCGGGGGAAATCGTCGGCAATGCGTGGACCGAAGTCGGCGCGGTCAAGATCGGCGACGTGATCACGCGTGTCTCGCGCCGCGGCAACCAGTGGGTCGTCAACGGAACGAAGTACTACAGCACGGGCAGCATTTTTGCGGACTGGATTGACGTCTACGCGCAGCGCGACGACAACGGCGCCGACGTCATCGCCGCAGTGAGCACGCACCAGTCAGGCGTCAAACAAAGCGACGACTGGGATGGCTTCGGCCAACGCACCACCGGAAGCGGGACGTCCGTATTCGAAAACGCCGTGGTCGAAGAAGAGAACATCATCGACTTCTCCACACGCTTCAAATACCAGACAGCGTTCTATCAACTCGTGCTGATCGCCGTCATTGCTGGGACGGGACGCGCCGCCTTGCGTGACATCTCGCATGAAGTACGCAAACGCACCCGGGTTTACAGCCACGGCAACGCGCCACGCGTCAGCGAAGATGCCCAGGTGCAGCAGGTGGTGGGGCAGATAGCGGCACGCGTGTATGCGGCGGAGGCCGCGGCTGTGCGAGCCGCGGAGCCATCACAAAGAGCGTACGAAACGCGCTTCGGCGCGGACCGAGATGCTGAACATGCGGCGAACGTGGCGGCCGAAATCGAATCGGCAAAAGCGCAGGTCGCCGTGGCCAGTTTGATTTTGCAGGCGACCACCGACCTGTTCAATGCACTCGGTGCTTCGGGCACCAGCGAAAACAAACTATTGGACCGTCACTGGCGAAACACGCGCACCGCGGCGTCACACAACCCGCTGATCTACAAGGAGCGGATCGTGGGGGACTGGGAAATCAACGGCAAAGAGCCGCCCTTCGTCTGGCAGATCGGCAACAGCAGAACCGCGGCATAGTCCGCTACCGCCGCGAAAGCGGCGATACGCAACAACATGCGGACCGGTCTCGCGGCCGGTCCGCTTCGACTTCTAAAGGCACGCAAAAGGCAGTACTGCATCCGCCATCACACACGTGAGCCTACTTCTGCGCGGAAATCTGCTTCGCCCGAATCAAGCGCGCCCGCAACACGTTCCGACTTATGCCCAGCAGCCTCGCCGCCTGAATCTGATTCCGGTAGCAGAAGTCGAACGCCACGCGCATCACTGTGTCTTCGATCTGTTCGAACAGGTTACCTTCCGCGTGATCGAAAAGATGGCGCAACGCCCCCTCCAACCCTTCCAACGGTGTAGACGCAACAGGTTCAGCGGCCGCTCGGCGCGCGGCGTGAATCCCGAACGACGACATCTGCAAATCGCCCTCGCCCAGCGAATTGCTGCGGCACACCAGCAACGCGTAATGGATGACGTTCTCAAGCTCGCGAATATTGCCGGGCCAACTATGGCCGAGCAGCTTTCGCTCCGCGCGCGGCTCGATGTCGACGGGACCGTAGCCCAACCGATTCCGGTACTCTTCAATGAAGTAGCGGGCCAGCGGCAATATATCGCCGGGCCGATCGCGCAGTGTCGGCACAGCCAGATGCACAACATTCAGGCGATAAAACAGGTCCTCGCGGAAATGACCCGCCGCCACCGCGTCCTGCAGGTGCACATTGGTGGCCGCCAGCACCCGCACGTCGATGGGAATGCTCCGGCGCGAGCCGAGCCGCACGATCTCACGTTCCTGCAATACGCGCAGCAGCTTGACCTGCATCGATAGAGGCAGATCGCCGATCTCGTCCAGAAACAGCGTCCCGCCATTCGCCGCTTCGAACCAGCCGGGTTTGGCGCAGAACGCACCGGTGAACGCGCCTTTCTCGTGGCCGAACAGCTCGCTCTCCACCAGCGACTCGGAGAACGCCCCGCAATTGACCGCCACAAACGGACCGTCCTTGCGAGCACTCAGGTTATGCACATGACGCGCGACCAGTTCCTTACCCGTCCCTGTCTCACCGATCACGAGCACGTTAGCGTCGCTCGGCGCGACCATGCGAATACGTTCGAGCAACGCCAGCGATTGCGGGTCCGAGAAGACCTGTGCGGTCGCGCGAATCGAGGTGGTCAGCGTGCGCTTGTCGGGCATCGTCAACAAAGGCGGCACTTCCGTTCGCGCGATGGCTGACCGGTCTGGTAACACGTGATTGAGTGAATAGTTCATGAGTAGAAGCTCGGCGTCGGATATCGTTGCGTCAGGGCCCATTCGCCGATTTCTCGAAGCTTATAGGCAAGCGGATCGTGAAGCGTATGCGTGCGCAAATTTCGCCAGTGACGGTCCAGCCTCAGCGCGCCATGCGTCGCACGCGCGCCCGCCACGTCGAACATACGGGTACAGATGGTGAGCCCAATTTCTGTGGCGGCAACTTTCGCCGTTGCAACCGCCAATGCCACCTCGCCGCGCTCGGCGTCGGTCAGCGAATCCGCTCGAATCCAGGCTGCGTCGAAACGATCGGCCGCGCGATCGGTCAGCAGCCGCGCCGCCTCGAGGCCCGCCCAGAACTCGCCGTACTGACCGAGGATATAAGGATCCGCCGCGGTAGTTTGCACGCCTGACGTATGCCACGGACGCGCTTCATGAAGCGTGTAATGACGGGCGTCGTTGAACGCGCCTTCGCCGATGCTGAGATAGACATTCGTCAGGATCAGTTGAGCGAGCAACGGTCGTAGGCACGCAAAAGGCGTCGACAGCGGCCCCGGGTCGGTCAGAATCTCGTGGTTCTCCACCCGCACCTTTTCCAGCGTCACCGTGCCGCTGTCCGTTTGGCGCTGACCGAAGTTGTTCCAATCCTCCGCGACAGAGATGCCCGTGCGCCCGGTGGGGACTGCCGCGATTAGCAACGTCCCCGTATCGGCATCTCGTGCGGACGCGATCAGCATTTCGGAATCAAGCGCGCCGGAACAGAAGCTCTTCTGCCCGCTAAACTCCCGCCAATCCGCGTGCGAGTGGCTCACGGCCCGTTCATCGAGCGGGTTTAACGCATTGCCCCAGAACCATTGGCGACGGGCAGTCTGCTCGAACCAGGCGCGCCATTGCGCCGACGAACCGAACAGCCGCACCGTCGCCAGCATCAGATGATGGAAGCCCAATACATGGCCGAGCGAACTGTCGGCCCGGCCAAGCGTGCGCACTACATCCAGCGTCTGCCGCCAGTTCGCCCCGAGACCACCTTGCGCCGCAGGAATGCTCATCGCAAGCAGGCCGCTGGCGCGCAATGCATCCCGCTCCGCTTTCGGCGTTCCGCCTCGCGCGTCGCGTTCGGCTGCGGTTAGCGCGAATGTGGTCGCAAGCCGCTGCGCGATCTGCAGAGGCGTTTCAGTGGCCGATGCTGTCTCCGCGCTCGGTAACAGAGAAGCCGGCGCGTCCGGCAGTACGTAGGTCGAATTCATATAGGCAAGACACTCACTCCGCTACGTGCGGGCGTGGACCGTCATCTGTCGGTTGACGGGCGTTGAACGGCATCGATCAGGATTGCTTCCTCAGAAGCGTATTCTGAACATCTACCGCGACTTCCGATGCATTTTGTTGTGGTATCCAAAGTCGGATTGCTGCTTACGCAGCAGCATCGGTATGGATGCTGCCTCTGCACCAGCACCACCCTCACTCACTGCCTCCCAGGCAGCAGGCCTGTTGGAATACTGAAAGCCCACGCGTCCGTCGCCGACACCCGGCACTGCTTCTCCAGCAGCAACACCGAGGCCATCCTGCTTCGCCAGCTTCATACGTCAGCCTGCAATGGTTCCATTCCACTGCGATATGCGCGGGAGCGAGAACCGCAAACGGTTATGCCATTTGACTTGGCGCACGATCGACGTTGGCCCGCGCATTCGTCATCAACGCGTCTTGCTCACGCAAAGCTGGATGGCACGGTATTCGCTAAATAAGCGGCACTCCCGATTAATTCGCTTTCGCCTGAAAGGATCGTTCGAATGAGCAAGAGATTGAAAGTGGTCGCCGTCTCCGGTGGATTGCAACGGCCGTCGCGCACCCTCGTGGTGGTGGAACGTTTGCTTGCCGCGCTCGGCGACGCGCTGCCGATCGACACGCATCTCGTCGAACTGGGGCAGATCGCTTCACGTCTCGCCGGCGCGGTTCATCGATCGCAAGTCCCTGCTGACGTGGAGGCTCACATCGAAGCGATTGAATCGGCGGACCTGCTGATCGTTGCGAGCCCGGTTTATCGCGGGTCGTACACGGGACTCTTCAAGCATCTGTTCGACCTCGTGCATCACGAGGCGCTGGTCGACGTGCCGGTTCTGCTCGCCGCAACGGGCGGCAGCGATCGTCACGCGCTCGTCATCGATCATCAATTTCGTCCGCTGTTCAGTTTCTTCCAGGCTCGCACGCTACCGATCGGCGTGTATGCGTCTGAAGCGGATTTCAACGGCTACGCGATCTCTAACCCGGCACTGGAAGACCGCGTTGCACTGGCGGTGACACGCGCGCTCCCATGGCTGCATGCCGGACGCTTACCTGCCTCTTCCCCGCAAGCCGCAACGCTGGCTGCATAGACCCCTTTATCCAATCATCAGGAACATCATGAGCCAGAACCCTTCTCACGACGACGCCGTCAAGTTCGCCTACTGGGTACCTAACGTCAGCGGCGGTTTGGTCGTCAGCACGATCGAGCAGCGCACGGACTGGAGTCTCGAGTACAACCAGAAGCTAGCACTAACCGCGGAGAAGGCGGGTTTCGAATACGCACTGAGCCAGATCCGCTTCACGGCCGGATATGGTGCGGAATATCAGCATGAATCGGTTTCGTTCAGTCAGGCCCTGTTGCACGCCACAACCAAACTCAAGGTGCTGGCGGCGATTCTGCCAGGTCCGTGGCACCCCGCCGTTGTCGCCAAACAGATTGCCACCATCGACCATATTTCCAATGGCCGCATTGGGATCAACGTGGTGAGCGGCTGGTTCAAAGGTGAATTCACCGCACTCGGCGAACCGTGGCTCGAGCACGACGAACGCTATCGCCGCTCGAACGAATTCATTCAGGCGCTCAAAGGCATCTGGACACAAGACAACTTCACCTTCAAGGGCGACTTCTACCGCTTCAACGATTACACGCTGAGTCCCAAGCCCGTGCAAAAACCGCATCCGGAGATCTTCCAGGGCGGTAGTTCACGCGCCGCACGCGACAACGCGGCCAGCGTCTCCGACTGGTATTTCACCAACGGCAACACGCCGGAGAACCTGAAAGCACAGATCGACGATATTCAGACCAAGGCAGCAAAGAACAATCACAAGGTGCGCATCGGCGTGAATGCCTTCGTGATCGCCCGCGATACCGAAGAAGAAGCCAAGGCCGTACTCGCCGACATCATCAAACATGCGCACGTCGAAGCCGTGCATGCCTTCGGCGACGCCGTCAAACAAGCAGGCAAGGCTTCGCCGGAAGGCGAAGGAAATTGGGCCAAGTCGAGTTTCGAAGACCTCGTGCAATACAACGACGGTTTCCGCACCAATCTCATCGGTACGCCGCAGCAGATCGCCGAACGCATTGTCGAATTGAAATCAATCGGCGTGGATCTCGTGTTGACCGGCTTTCTCCACTTCATCGAAGAAGTGGAGTATTTCGGCAAGCGGGTCTTACCGTTGGTGCGCGAACTCGAACTCAAGCAGCAGGCCAAAGCCGCCTGATCATGACAAACGCACAGCCGTCGACGCTGCCGGACTGGCTGCGCCATCAGGCGCAGCACCGGCCGCACGCCATCGCATTGCGGCACAAGCGGCTGGGCGCATGGCACGCGCTGTCGTGGCACGACGTCGCTAAGTCAGTCGGGCAGTTGGCCACCGGTCTCGCGCAACATGGCTTTGTGGCGGGTGACGCATTGCTGCTCCTCAGTCATCCGCGCGAGGAGGCACTACTCCTGTCGCTAGCCGCACAATGGAACGGCGGCGTCGCGATACCGCTCGACCCGCAACTCACCGACGAAGCGTTACGCTCAGTGCTCACGCACATCGCCCCGCGCTTCGTGTTCGCCGAAGACGACAGCCAGATAGATCGCCTGGTGACGCATGAAGGATTGTGCGTGATTGATGCCAACCCACGCAATCTGACGCCGCATCCGCATTCCGCCGTGACCGACTATCGTGCATTTTCGCTCAACAACGAGGGCGCCTTTGTCCCCGCTGCTCGCCCCCATGACGACGCATTCGCCTTCGTGCGCCTCGACGCCGATGGGCAACTCGTCGAACAACGTTTCCCGCATGCGACGTTGGTACGTGAAGCACAGCAACTCATCGCCACCGAGAAACTGAACGCAGACGACGAAGCGTTTGCCGCACGCGCATTCGCCGCCGCATCCCAGGCGCGTTACCTCATTGCGCCGTGGGTACTGAGCGGCTTTCGCCTGAATTTCCCGGAGTCACTCGCGACCCGCGACAACGATCGCCGCGAACTCGCGCCCACGCTCGTAGCAGGCACTCGCGAAACATGCGCCCGGGTGGCACGGCTCGTCGATGACCGTTTGCCCGGTGCACGCTCATGGCGGCGCCGTCTGATCAGCCGTGCGCAGCGCAGACAGGGCGGCCCACTTGCTCGTGCGCTGACCTGGTGGCTCATCACCCGTCCGTTACGCGAAGTGATCGGCTTTTCGCGCACGCATGCTGCACTCGTCATCGGGCCGCCGCTCGATGAAAAAACTGCTGCGCTGTTCGAAGCATTACGCGTCGATGTGCGCGCCTGGCCCGATACCGGCGACTGGCGGCGTGTCGAAGATAAACATCAGGCCGTGGCGCCGCAGCGCTATGCAACAGACGGTGCGTCAGAACAACCGGCCTATTGACGCATGACTCAACGTTCAATGACTTCATCCTCAAACGCTTTGCTCTCGCTCGACCATATCTCGCTGTCGTTCAAAGGCGTGAAAGCGGTCACCGATATCAGCTTCGCTGTGCACACGGGTGAGATCTGCGCACTGATCGGCCCGAACGGCGCGGGAAAAAGCTCGCTACTCAACGTGATCAACGGCGTCTATCAACCGCAGCAAGGCAGCGTGAATTTCGACGGTCACGTCTATCGGCGCATGAATCCGTATCACGTGGCGCACAGCGGCATTGCCCGCACGTTTCAGAACATTGCGCTGTTCCGGCGGATGAGCGTGCTGGACAACGTGCTCACCGGCCGTAATCTGCATCGGCGCAGCACGTGGCTTGAACAGACATTGAGCATTGGTCGCGCGCGCCACGATGAGAGAGTGCAACGCCGCTATGCCGAAGTCGTGATCGAGGCGCTCGACTTGCAGCGCTACCGGCATACGACCGTCGGCACCCTGCCGTACGGCGTGCAAAAGCGCGTCGAACTGGCCCGCGCGCTCGCCGCCGAGCCACGTCTCTTACTGCTCGACGAACCGATGGCCGGCATGAATGCGGACGAAAAACGTGCAATGGCCGGTTATGTGCTCGACGCCAACACACAATTCGGCGTGACTGTCGTGCTGATCGAGCACGACATCGGCGTGGTGATGGACCTGTCGGATCACGTGGTGGTGCTCGATTACGGCAAGAAGATCGCCGACGGCGCCCCCGCCGACGTGCGCACCAACCCGGACGTGCTGGCCGCTTATCTCGGCACCCGCCACTGAGAGATTGAACAACATGGGATTTTTCCTCGAAGTACTCGTCGGCGGACTGCTGGCGGGCGTGATGTATTCGATGGTCGCGATCGGCTTTGTGCTGATCTACAAAGCGTCCGGCGTGTTCAATTTCGCGCAGGGTTCGATGGTGCTGTTCGGTGCGCTCACATACGTGAGCCTCGTCGAGCGGCATGTGCACCCCGTGCTGGCATTTGCGATCACGCTAGCAGCCCTGGTGCTGATTGCGCTGCTGATCGGCCGGCTCGTTTTGCGGCCGCTGGTGAATCGGCCGCCCATTGTCCTGTTCATGGCGACGCTCGGCTTGAGCTTCATTCTTGAAGGCGCGGCGCAATTATTCTGGGGCGCCCAGGTACACGGCCTGGATCTCGGCATCGACGACAAACCGTTGAACGTGGCCGGCGTCATGATCAGCCAGTTCGACATCTTTGCCGCGGCGACCGCCGGCGTGCTGGTGACCGGCCTGTCGATTCTGACCCAGCGCACGAGGCTCGGGCTGTCGCTGCGCGCAGTCGCGGACGATCCGCTCGCCGCTCTCGCCATCGGCATACGGCTACCGCGCGTGTGGGCGATCGTATGGGCTCTCGCCGGCTTTGTCAGCCTCGTGGCGGGGCTCCTGTGGGGCGCGCGGCTCGGTGTGCAGTTCTCGCTGTCGCTGGTGGTGCTGAAGGCGCTGCCGGTGCTGATCATCGGCGGATTTTCGTCGATCGGTGGAGCGATTGTCGGCGGCCTGCTGATTGGCGCGTCGGAGAAGCTTGCCGAAGTCTATGTCGGCAGCCTGCTAGGTGGCGGAATCGAAAACTGGTTTCCCTATCTGCTCGCGATGCTATTCCTGCTGGTGCGGCCTGTTGGCCTGTTCGGCGAACCCGCCGTTGAACGCGTGTGAGGCTCGCTATGTCATCTCCTCGCACCACGCTGAACACGCCACGTCAGCTCGAACCGTACCCGCTGCAATTGCCGGGGCTGAAGTTATGGCTCGCGACGATTCTCGCGCTGATCGCGTTCGTCGCCGTGCCGCTCATCGGCAACGACTACTGGCTCAATGCGATTCTGATTCCGTTCCTCGTGTTGTCGCTCGCAGGACTCGGGCTGAACCTGGTCACGGGCTACGCGGGCCAGCTCTCGCTCGGCTCCGCGGCGTTCATGTCGGTCGGCGCCTATGCCACCTACAACCTCATGGTGCGGGTGCCAGGGTTGCCGCTGGTCATCGATCTATTGCTCGGGGGATTGATCACTGCCGCCGTGGGCGCGGTATTCGGTTTGCCGAGTCTGCGTATCAAAGGCTTCTACCTGATCGTCTCGACACTGGCCGCGCAGTTCTTTGTCGAATGGATCTTCACGCGTGTCAGCTGGTTTTCCAACGACGACACCTCGGGCGTACTCAGCGCGCCGCGCCTCACAGCGTTCGGCTGGAAAATCGACACGCCGGCCGCACGCTATCTGCTCGTACTCGGCGTCACCACCGTCCTGTTCATGCTTGCAACTCGCCTCGTGCGCAGCGAACTCGGCCGACGTTGGATGGCCGTGCGCGACATGGACACGGCCGCGCGCGTGATCGGCATCCCGACCGGTCGCACCAAGTTGCTCGCATTCGCGCTGAGTTCATTCGTGATCGGCATTGCCGGCGCGTTGTGGGCATTTGCCTATCTGGGCACGGTCGAGCCGCACGGCTTCGATCTCAATCTGTCGTTTCAGGTGTTGTTCATCATCATCATTGGCGGCATGGGGAGCATCGGCGGGAATTTTCTCGGGGCGGCATTCATCGTGCTGCTGCCCATTCTTCTCTCGAATACGGCAGGTGCACTAGCCAGCGTCGGCATTGAAGCCGGTCAGTTGCAGAACCTGCAGAAGATCCTCTTCGGCACGTTGATCATTGTTTTTCTCATCAAGGAACCGGACGGGCTCGCAAGACTGGTTCAGACCGCGCGGAATCGTCTGCGTGACTGGCCGCTCTCGGCATGACTTCGCTTTCACGCATCGCTCTTTAATCCATCGCTTATCCATTCAAGGTCCATCCAGCATGAATTTCATCGACTCCTTCAAAAGGCGCGGGACGGTCTCGCGCGTCGCCGCCGCCGCGAGCCTGATGCTTGCTCTCACCGCCGCGTTTGCGCCCACCGCGCAGGCCGCGGGCGAAGAATACTTCCCGCTGCAAAGCTACCGCGTCGGGCCGTATGCGGCGGGCGGCAGCGGCTTCTTCGGCGGTTTTATCGACTATATGAACCTCATCAACAAGCGCGATGGCGGCGTCAATGGGGTCA
Organism: Burkholderia sp. OK233; assembly: GCF_900230185.1. Classification (GTDB taxonomy): domain Bacteria; phylum Pseudomonadota; class Gammaproteobacteria; order Burkholderiales; family Burkholderiaceae; genus Paraburkholderia. The sequence goes on along the minus strand of NZ_OCSR01000002.1, from coordinate 2,203,646 downwards.
AGTTGACGTGGAGCGAATGCGAAACCGAATACGTCGTGGAAAAAGGCGTGGAGTGCTACGAGCGGCTCAAGAGCGGTCTGAACGGCGCGCCGGCTGCAGCGACCAATCCGCTCTCGGTCGGAATTGCCTATGCGACGCTCGACCGTTCGACCGCCGACAAGATCCCGCTGGTCACGATCAATCACGGCCGCACGGATTCCACGGACGGTGCAGTATTTCCGTACGTGTTTCCGCTTCAACTGAACCCGTATAGCGAAGTCTCGGCAATCGTCAATTACATCGGCCAACAGTCAGGCGGCCTGAATCAGCTGAAGGGCAAGAAGATCGTGGTGCTCTACCATGGTTCTCCTTATGGCCGCGAGACGATTCCCGTGCTCGATGCGCTCTCCAAGAAGTACGGCTTTGAACTCACGCAGATCGAAGTCCCGCACCCGGGTAACGAGCAGGGCTCGCAGTGGCTCACCATCCACCGGATCAATCCGGACTGGGTGATTCTGCGTGGCTGGGGCGTGATGAATCCGGTCGCGTTGAAGTCGGCGCAGAAGGTCGGCTTCCCGGCGAATCACATTATCGGGAACATCTGGAGCAATTCGGAAGAGGATGCCCGTCCGGCTGGCGACGCTGCGAAGGGATTCATTTCAATCACTACCCATCCTTCGGGAACCGACTTTCCGGTACTTCAGGCGATCAATCAGTACGTTATCAAACCCGGCAACGGCAACCTGAAGGACCCGGCGCGCTTCGGTACGGTGTACTACAACCTCGGCGTCGTCAACGGCATTCTCAACGTCGAAGCGTTGCGCGTGGCTCAGCTCAGGTTCGGCGACAAACCGCTTACGGGCGAACAGGTCCGCTGGGGTTTCGAGCACTTGAATCTCGACGACGTGCGTCTGAAACAGCTCGGCGCATACGGCCTCGTTCAACCGCTGAAACTGTCGTGCTCCGATCACGAGGGCGGCGGCGCCGTGCGCTTCCAGCAATGGGACGGCCAGCAATGGGAGGTCATTGGCGGCTGGGTTCAGGCGGATCGCGCACTGTTGCGCCCGATCATCGAGAAATCGGCGAATGCGTATGCCAAAGAAAAGGGTATTACGCCGCGCGATTGCAGCAAGGACCTCTGAGCATGAGCGCCGCCCCGATCCTGCAGGTCGAGGAAATCGCCGTGACATATAGCCAGCTCATTCCGGCATTGCGCGGCGTTTCGCTGACGGTGCCGTCCGGCGCCATCGTCGCTCTGTTGGGCGGCAATGGCGCGGGCAAAACGACCACGCTGAAGGCCATCTCGAGCCTGATTCGCGCGGAACGGGGCGAGCTGACGTCGGGCCGCATCGCGTATCGCGGCGATGCGATTACCGACGCGGACCCGTGGACGCTCGCCGAACGCGGCCTCGTCCAGGTGCTGGAGGGACGGCGCTGCTTTGCGCATTTGTCCGTCGAGGAGAATCTTCGGCTCGGCGCGTTTGTGCGGCGGCCTGCCCGCGTTGATCTCGAAGCGGATCTCGAACGTATCTACGGCACCTTCCCGCGACTCAAGGAGCGTCGTAAGGCGCTTGCAGGCTATACGTCCGGCGGAGAACAGCAGATGGTCGCGATCGGCCGCGCGTTGATGGCGCGGCCCTCGCTGGTGTTGCTCGACGAACCGTCGATGGGGCTCGCCCCGCAAGTCGTCGAAGAAATCTTCGAGACGGTGGCAGCACTCAATCGCGACGACGGCGTCAGCTTCCTGCTGGCGGAGCAGAATGCAGCGATCGCGCTGCAGTATGCGCAGTCTGGATATGTGCTCGAAGGCGGCCGCGTAGTTGCGCATGGGAAGGCAGACGCGTTGCTGGAACTGGATGCGTTGCGCGACGCCTATCTTGGGCGTGGCAAATCCGCCACGAGCGGCACGCGCAGAGGATCACGCCACTTTGCCCTGTGACTGGTCGGCCAACGCCGCAGTCAAAGTACCGCAAAAAATAATTCCTCTGTATATTGGCGCATTCGTGCCGTGCAGCCTGCCGACGGAGCGCGGCGGGATGGGTTGCGCGCACTTCGGTGTACGCTCGTGAAATGAGCCGTGATCAGAGCGACATCTTGTAGTTATATATTTCAGAAAAAATTATATTGCCTCCAAGGGAGTAGAAGATGGTCAGTTTCTTAACGCATGCCGCATGTTTATTGATCGGCGTGGCAATCGGCGTGTTCGTATGCGCGCTATGCGTTGCGCGGTCAAGGACGCCAAGAGACGATAGTTAAGCTCGCCGCTTTTACGACCTCCGAACGACGCGAGTTCCAGACGTCGAAGATGCTTTCTGACCTAACCAACACGTCCTAGATAACGGTCAACGCCGGACGCGGCAATGACGTTCTTCCAGCGTAAATGCACCAGTGTTGATGGATCGTTCAGCGGCACCGTATCGCCATGAAAATCGCATATGCTGGAAAATACGTCAGGGCCAGTCACCTTGCATTGAATACCGAACGCTGCGGCGGCATTCAGATTGGAGGGTGAGTCATTGCAGATGATCCTTTTACCAAGCGCGGCATACTCCAGCAGTTTGGTCGGCGTCTGCACGTTGTACGGACGCGTATAGGGTATGGTTGAAACGGCGAATTCGCAGTTGCGCACAACCGCGAGCGCGTCACGTTGGGACAACCGCCCAGTGAACAAGACACCTGGCGACCGGCGATAGGCGTCAGCAATCTCCTTCTCAACCGGCCCAATCAGAACGAGGGAATCCGAGCCGCGCCTCGCCAGCAAAAAGTCCGAAAGAAATCCAACAAAGCCACGTTCCCGCGTTATTTCGCCGAGGTAACAATAGGTGCCCGACGGTAGCGCCTCGTTCTGAGCAGTGTCCGTCGCGAAGATCCAGTCAGGCACGCCCATTGGCAGGAAAATGGTATCGACATCGTCCTGAAAGCCCATCAGGTCACACATGGGTTCGTTCTGAAAAATCCTCAGATCCGGCCGCGGGTGGAAGGCCTTTTTAATTCGATCCTTCAGGACGCTGTTACTTCCGATCGAAAGCGAGCGGTAGTCGTGAATCACATACCGGGCTGTCAGCTTTCTCGGATAGAAACCCATGATGCACCACAGAACGTAAACTTCAGGGTGCTTGATGTCCCGGTACTCGTCCAGCGTTCCGGATAACACTTCGCATCTACTCTCCCGGAAATACTCGGCGTAGGCGTCTATTTCTGGATAGTTCGCCTTCCCGGGGTGAAGAATGAATATTTTCATTTTATTGCCGCCTTTCTGTTAGGCCTGCACCTATACCCCGTCTCTGCGACGGGCAGCGCTGATACGACTTGTCTCGATATCGCATGACAATTCATCCATCAAGAAGCGCCAAAATTGAGTCCGCTAGGTAAAAAAGACGCGACGTTCGATTGCTCTATCACTCTGTCCCACATCAGATTTCTGAAATCCGAGCCGCGATTTGACTTCGCGCCGCGCATGGCGTCGTCGTCGATCTCGTCGAAAATACTGGCTTTGGTGATGACGCTATTAATGCCCATCTCCTCGCAACATTGAATATTCGAAGGAGAATCGTTGCACAGGATTTTTTTGCCTAACGCAGCGTACTCAAGGAGCTTGGTTGGCGTCTGATAGCAGTGTGGGCGGTGATAGGGGAAATAACATACGGCAACGTCGGATTCGGCCACCAGCTTCAGTGCTTCGATCTGAGGCAACGGCCCCGTAAAGACCAAACCCTTCCGTTTCGAATACTTTTCATAAATTCGCGCGTCTGGTTTTCCGACCAGGAGAAGCGAAATGTCACGGTCGGCAAATTTCCGGAGGAAAGCGTCCAGCACATGGTCGAATCCTCGCTCGAAGCTCATTTCTCCGATATAGCAAAAATCGGCCTTTTTCCCGTCCTGCCCGCCTTCCCCGTGGACGTCGAATATCCAGTTAGGAACACCCATTGGCAGGATGACATTCGGCACATCGGTGCCGAACCCCATTATTTCCTGCTGCCGCCGGTTCTGAAATATCCGAAGATCCGGTCGATAGTTAAAGTACCTTTTCGCGAAGTCCTTCATGGCCGGCCATCCACCAACGGAGAGTGACCTGTAATCATGAATCACGAAATTTGACGCGAAACGGTTGGGGTAAAAACCCATAATTGCCCAGAGCAGGAAATCGCTCTTATTGTCCAGCAGCCGATATTCGCTCATTGTTCCCGCGATCACATCCACGCCGCGGGCCTGAAAGTAATTCTTATACGCAGTGACTTCCGGATAGTTGGCGTTACCGGGATACATGATGAAGATTTTATGCATGTCGCCTCTTTCGATCTAAAGAGATGCTGGACAATAAGACCGTTATCCCGTTACCCCGTTATCCACGCCCGCTTTCGCGGGCAACCGGCGTTATGGATGCGGCCGAGTGGCGACTCGGTCCGAGCGCCTTTCCGGAAGTGGACTGCAATCGGAAGCACGCAACATGGACTGGTGCTGCGATCATTGCGCCTGCTTCAATTGCCCGAACCTGTTGAAGAGACGCGCCCCAAGACGCCGGACCCGTCCCAACCGTAAATAACGCGGCATGAGCGTCAGGCCCGTTAGCTGTACGGCAAACCATGGCACTGAGGAATCGTCCTCAATGTCGAATGCCTTAAGCCGAAACGGGTCGCTTCGTTCGTCGTTCCAGCCAACATCCGTCGTGCGTCCCGTTTTGTATCCAGCGGCTTTCAGCATGGCGACCTCGCGCGAACCGTAGATTCCGTATGGGTAAGCGAAATGCTCGCACGACCTGCCGACCAGCCGCTCGACCTCCGCCTTGGATCCGACCAACTCTTCGGTGCACTCGTCGTCCTCACAGCGCGTCAGCGTCGGATGAAAGCGCGTGTGAGACTGGAAGTCGACATACGGGCGCATCGCCTGAATCTGTGCGTCGCTAAGCCCGCTCACCTTCGCTTCGCCGTTCAATTGATCCTGGTGAAAACCTTTCGCGCTCAGTTCAGCCAGGCGCTCATCATTTTTCATACGGATAAGCCGCTTCACACCTGCGTCTTTGGCAATCGGATGTAGCCACCAATGCGTACGTTCGTGCGCCACGATGCTGCTGCAAACATAGATGGTTGGACGCACACCGTGTTTGATGAACACGGGAAGCAATTCTGCATTGCCGGCATGGCCATCATCGAATGTGATCGCAGCACGCGGACGACCATTTCCAGGCGCACTAATCTGTGACATGGGAATGAAATCAACTTTGTCTTTAAGGTACTGAAGATGAGCGTCGAGCGTAGCAGGCGTAGGATCGTGATACAGCAATATCGCGACTCGATCACGCCAAAACATCGCCCGAATTGCCATCGCCACACCGGAGAAGAGCAAAACACGCGTGAGTAGTTCGCGCATCAGAGCTTTCATGTGTATGCCTCTTTTCCAAGCGTCTTATCCGATTGTGCCGTTGCCGGAAAAGACGCGAATGTGCGTTAGCGAACAGAGACGGGACCAGGCTCTATTTAGACCACACTATCTGTTGGATACCTAATTTAATTTTTTGCTCGATGATAAATTTATGCTACGGTAATCAGGGTTCCAGTGATGTTCTCGCAAACACTCAGCGAAGCGAACGCTCAATCATCTTAAGTAACTCGCAATAGTTTCTTGACTGACGAATCGGAACAGGAAGTTCCTGCATAAGTAGTTGTGGACGCATGCTTCTTTCAGTTCTTTGCATAGGCGTAAATAGAAAGAAGCCTTGTCCGATATACGCTTCCCTTTAGTTCTAGTACGCCATTTTTTGCATTGAGTATCCGCCAAACTCGGCCAAAGTTCTGCAATCCGGAATTTGGCGTGTTTCGGCGCGCCGAATTGGGCAGACGGGGTTCATCAAGACTGAATGTCGAGCCCCCTCTTCAGAAGACACAAGTTCGACACAATCTTCACGCCGCATCCCAATATTTCGTATACCGAACCATGGAGTTTCGATGAATCTGAGCACTCCTCTTGCGAAAGTTGCTGTGCAGCGAAATGACGATGTCAGTCTTTCCCGCTATATCGACGTATTGATAGCGAACCGTTGGCTGGTTGGGGCAATCGCCGGAAGCGTGCTGGCACTCGGCGCAGCCTACGCGTTTATCGCGCCCCCCGTGTACCAGGCCGACATCCTCGTACAGGTTGAAGACGCTGTTACAACCTCGAATCCGAAGAGCCCGCTAGGCGACGTCTCCAGCATGTTCGACGTGAAGACGGAGCCCACGGCCGAAATGGAAATCCTTCAGTCACGAATGGTGGTCGGGAAAGCCGTCGACAACCTCGGACTGGATTTGAGCGCCAATCCAAAGCGCTTTCCTCTGATCGGAGAATGGTTGGGAAGGCAAGCCAAAGGCCTTTCCGACCCTGGACTATTTGGATTGGGTGGCTACGCGTGGGGTAATGAGCAGATCAAGGTGTCGGGCTTCACCGTCCCTGAGGAACTGGAAGGTGAAAAGTTTACGTTGACCGTGTTGAGCCAGGGCCGTTATCGGCTCGAGCAATCGGACCTTGCCGGCGCCATCGAAGGTCACGTGGGCGAAACCGTAACCTCAAAGCAGGGCGACGGCACGATCACGCTGCGGGTCGATGCCGTGGATGCAAAACCAGGCACGGAGTTCGTGCTCGTAAAGGAATCGCGGCAGAAGACGCTGGAGAACTTGCAAAACAAACTCAGCATTGCCCAAAAGGGGAAAGATAGCGGCGTCATTGGCGCCTCGCTAACGGGTACGGATCGGCTGTTGACCGCCGCCATACTTAATCAGATCGGCGCCGAGTATGTCGACCAGAACCTCAAACGCAAAGCCGCTGAGGCCGAAAAGTCCCTCGCATTCCTGAGCGACTTGCTGCCGCAACTCAAAGGCGATCTCGAGCGTGCCGAACAGCGCTACAACGCAATGCGAAACAAGCGCGGCATGTTCAATCTCAGCGAGCAGGGCAAAGCCTACCTCGACGAAAGCGTCGCGCTGCAACGTAGCCTGCTCGAACTGAAGCAGAAGCGGGCGGAGCTGGTTCAGCTCTATACCCCGGAGCATCCGAATGTCGAGGCGGTCGACGGGCAAATTGCTTTGATGACAAGCAAGATCGACGGCCTCTCCCAGCAGGTGAAGGCACTTCCGGATCTGGAACAAACTGCGTTACGCCTGACCCGTGACGTGAATGTCGACAACGATCTCTATGTCGGCATGCTTAATAACATGCAGCAACTTAAGCTGGTGCGGGCCGGCAAAGTAGGAACAGTGCGGCTGATCGATGGCGCGCTTGTGCCGAAGGAGCCCGTCAAGCCTAACAAGCTGCTGGTGCTGATCTATGCCGCTGCGGCTGGGCTGATTCTGGGCGCCGGGGCGGCATTCGCTCGCACCGCGCTCCACAGAGGCGTGACCGATCCCCACGAAATCGAGGAGCAAACGGGACTCAACGTATACGCGACGGTGCCGCTGTCACTCGCAAAAGTGGCGCGGATAGGAAATGGGTCGAGTCGACTCTCACACGACCCGTTTCTACTGGCAAGCCAGTTCCCTCGCGATCCCTCCATTGAGAGCCTCCGCGGACTCAGAACATCGCTGCACTTCGCGATGCTCGAAGCCGGCGACAATCGGGTATTGTTGACGGGACCCACTGACCGGGTCGGCAAGTCCTTCCTCTCGGCAAATCTCGCGGCTGTCATGTCGACAGCCGGAAAGCGCGTGCTCCTGATAGACGCCGATTTTCGCAAGGGTCATCTCGATCAGTACTTCGGTGTGACCTCACAACCCGGTCTGGCTGACTATCTTGCATCAGATGCGACGCTTGACGAAGTCGTCAGACGGGACGTGGTGCCGGGCCTCGACTTCGTTCCGCGCGGAACAACTCCATCCAACCCGGCCGAGCTTTTACTCGGCGAGCGCATGGAGCGTTTCCTCTCGATAGGTGACGAGTACGACATCGTACTGATCGATACGCCACCCGTGCTTGCCGTTTCCGACGCGACCGCGCTGGCCCATTGCTGCGGCACGGTGCTTCTGGTCACCCGCTTCGAAGCGACCTCCATTGATGAAGTGATGGAGGCCACCAAGCAACTGAAGCAGGCGAACGCCCAGGTAAAAGGCGTCATTTTCAACGGGTTCAACGCGAGCACTTATCGCTACAGCCTGGGCTCGCGTGCGGGCCTGAATCGTAACGCCTCCTATCTCTACGCGTTGCCCGCGGGTGACGAGTCCCATAAAACCTGACCTGATCTTGAAACGAGGAACCACCGCCGTAAAGATCGCTGAAAATTCCAACCGGCTTCCGACGCAAATACAACTGTGAATATCAAGCACTCGTTCGTCAGTGTCGTTGGTGTTGTATTAAGCCAGGCACTGAATTTTGTTTCAATACTATTGATTGGGAAGTATTGCGGTCCGACGGATCTTGGCTACTTCAGCCAGCTCACTGCCAGCGGGCTCTTCATCGGATCGGTGATCGGTTTGCGCCTGGAGGTTGCGTGCATGGCGTCGGAGAAGGCGCTTGCCGTCCGCGCGATGGTCAGTTCCAGTGTCATCGCTCTTGCAATCGGACTGGCGCTTGTCGTGGCAGCGATGCTTGGCGGCCGGCAAGAATACGCACCGGCGATCGCGCTGGCGCTAGGCGTATTTCTGCAGCAAGCCTTGTGCGCAGCGCTCACCAGCGAAAGAAAGTATACAAAAATCGCAACCATCAGGTTTTTTCCGAACGCAGCTTTTGCGGTCTATTTTGTCTGTCTGATGGCGTTCTCAAAGAAGGCGTGCGCGGGCACCAACGTATTTAACATTTACAGCTGGATCTTCCTGACTTCGACGTTGGTGCCTGCCGCGATTTACATTTTCCGCGCCCGGAGGCTAATCCCAGCCAGGTTCATGCGCCTTTCAGCGATCCAGATACAGTACGCAAAATTTGGCTTGCCCACGACCACCCTGAATTCGTTCGTGATCTATGCGTCGGCGATTGTCATGCCGCTCATCTTTGATCACCGTGATGCCGGAATTTTCGCTTTGGCCTATCGCGTGGGCTATTTCCCAGCCTCGCTGTTATCGCAAAGCCTTGGCGCCGTGTTCCGCCGGGACCTGATCGATTTTTTCGACGGCAAAGGAAGACGTGGGGAGCAGAATCCGTCGAAGACATTTTTTGTCACGCTGACGTTCATCAGTGTCGCGCTTGTTGCAGCGTGCTATGCAGGGTTGAGTTTGATCATTACGCTGAAGATGGGGGACGAATGGAAACCCTCGATGTCGGTGTACTTCATTCTCGTTCCGTACTTCCTCGCAATGGCAATCTACGGCTCCATGGCGCAGATCTTTATCGTGCTGAATCACCAGAAAATTGACCTGATCATCCAAACCACGAACGCCGCTCTCATCTTTCTGGTCTTCGCCACCGCCCACTTTCTGAACGTCGGCTTCATGGAGACAGTGTCCCTTCTCAGCATCTCGGGGGCAATTGTTGCCAGCATCGGTACCTATCAGGCGATCAGGATAGGAAAAGGACCGGAAGAAAAGCGCATCCTGGCCGCCGGCCCGAATGAGGGAGCCAGTGATGTCAGAGCCTGAAGCGTTACCGCCCTGCGATCGGTATTCCGCAGACGGACGCACAACCGGAAGGCGAGCGGTGCGGCCGTTCGAGGAGCGAAAATGCGCATTGTAAAAATACCTGGCCTGATCGGTACCAATGCGAGCGCCGGCGTTTCGGCCGCAGTCTGGTTCGTCGTGTTTGTCGCACTCTACGCAGTCTCAGCGACACATGAGACCTCCTTGCCGGCGCGCTTCCTGTTTGACGAGGTTGTGATATTCGATCGCATGAAAACCGTCGCTGCGTTTCGTGCCTTTGGAGACTCTTTCGACAATCTCGCGTGGGTATTCAACTTCTTTGGACTTGGAAACTTTTCCATATCGCTGATCGGCTTTCTCGCCTCGACGTTGGGCCTGTTCTTTGCAATCTGGCGATCCAACGTCAGCTCATTGAAGCCCCTCGAGTTCTTCCTGGTAGTCTTCTGGCTCATCAACCAGACCGTCTATATTGGTGTCCCGTCGAAAGAGTTGATCATCTCGCTGCTGGTACTGTTTGTCTTCATTTTTAGTTCATCACGAGCCGTGATCCTCGCTTTTATATTTTCCGCAGTACTGGTAGCCATTTTCTTCAGGTCTTACTGGGGTATCACGCTGGTCGCAACCACAATCCTGTATCTCGGACCCAATGGCTTGAGGAAACCGGCGTCTCTGGTTTTTTTCGCACTCGGTTTATTTATCGTCGTAGCCTTTCTGTTCGCAAAGGTCTACGGCGAATCGCTGGATTTTGCGAGGCTGAACGCCAATGAGTGGAGAGATCCGAACGAGGTGGGCTCGATCATTGTCCAGTTCATTCCTGGCGACGGAATCTTCGTTGGCGTTGCAAACGTTGCGATAACGCTTGCGACCTTTATCTTGCCGCTGCGGTTGATCATGTCGGGCGCACTCATGCAGACGATCGGCGGCATCGGCGTTTTTTGCACTTTTGCCCTCCTCCTCCTTCGATACCGCGTGGCCTCAACCCTATTTCCGGTGGGCCGGTTTGAGAAGCTGTGTTTCTGCTTTCTTGTCTGCTTCATCTCGACCCAAGCCATTTTTGAGCCCGACTATGGATCGTTCCTCAGACATCTTTCGCCGGTGTCGCCGATGATTATGTATCTGGTTCTCCGGCTGAAATCACTTCGCGAGCAGGGAGAGGAGCCCGCTCTCGCCCTTACCTGAACGTCTCAATCAGTGAAGGTTTTTTGAGGTCGGGAATGTCTGGCCTGCACGGCACGCTCAGGCCGGCACCCGCTGACGGATACCTTTTAATTGCGTCGCATAGAGCAACGCCACGTTGTTAAAGAAGCGATCCTCGCTAAATCGCTCGCGTGCTTCCTCGCGAGCCTGGCGCGTTAGCGCGTTTCGAAAGACGTCGTCGTCCATGATTCTTTTGAGAAGCATTCTGGCTTCCAGAGCGGAATGGTAGATCGCACCGGTCGAACCATGACGAACGGTATCGATGTTTCCTGGGCAATCTGACGCCACCACGGGTGTCCCGAGCGTCATGGCCTCGATGAGGGAAATTGGCATGCCCTCCCAGGAGGCCGTCGACAAATAGATATCCGCCTGTGCGACAGCGTCGATAACTTCTGTTCGCGCCAGCCATCCCGTCACGTGCACGCCCGCTTCCTCCAGCGCTCTTTTAAGATCGGGATCGCCGTCGCCGATCCATACGAACTCGGTGCCGTCCCGGTTAAACGAGCGCGCAATCTCCGCAAACAACCGCGGATTTTTTTGCGCACGAATGCCGCCGACCGTCACAATCCGTTGCGTCGTCTTCGAGCGCGCCTTATCCCAATTCCAATCGCGACGCACTGTCACAGTTCGATCCGCCGCGTTTTCGATCAGCACGGCACGCCGTCCGAGGTAACGTTGGATTGCAGCGCACTCGCTCTCCGAACAACCGACATAGGTGCAGCTCTTCACGCAGGCCAACAGTTCCAGCGCGGCGAAGCAATATCGTTTCATACGGCCGATATCCCGGCGAATGAAAGAAATGCAATGGGGGCTATATAGAAATGCTGTTGACGTCAGGCAGAACAATGTAGATAGCCGGCCCAGAAATCCTGCGAACGATGAGTGCAGGTGAACAATGTCGGGCTTCAGCTCGATAAGCTTCCGGCGCAAGCCCAGCAGTGTGCTCGCCAACGAAGGCCCTTTCATTTGTAGATTCAGCAAAACGACGTCCGGGTGAAACAGGGCATGCAGATTCTGTGGCGTTTCATTTCTCGCGGAATAGATCACATGGACTTCATGTCCTTCCGTAGCCAGACGATTGGCGATCGTGCATACAACCGCAAGCGTTCCTGTGGCAGTCGATTCGATTACGTGGACTACTCTCATGATTTATTTTGTTTGCAAAGAAGTACACAGCATGGAGACCATGTCAAACCCAATCGAAGGGATCTGCAACCGAAGACATGGATTGAATGCGGACGACTTAGTACGCCCCGTCTTTTTCCAGCACGACTTTGACGGTCTTCAACAGAATCGTGACGTCGAGCACCAGCGAACGGTTCATGGCATAACAAACGTCGAGTGAAACGCGGGTCGGATAATCTACGTTGTTTCTACCGCTGATCTGCCACAGACCTGTGATTCCGGGCTTCAGCATCAGGTAATAACTCACATCGGGTCCGTACCGTGCCAGTTCCTGGCGGACAACCGGACGCGGCCCCACGAGGCTCATATCGCCACGCAACACATTCCAAAGCTGGGGAAGTTCATCAAGGCTCGTTCGTCTCAGAATGCGTCCTATCGGTGTGATGCGAATATCGTTTTTAAGCTTGAAATCACGGTTCCATTCCTCACGAGCCTGCGGATCGGTGGCCAGCAGTTTTTCCAGTACCTGATCTGCGTTCCTGACCATCGAGCGGAATTTCAGACACAGAAAAGTCCTGCCTCCCCGACCAATTCTCGGATGCCCGAACACGACACTACCCCGGTCGCTCATGACAGCGATCGCGATGACAATCAGAATCGGAAACAATACGACAAGCAACGTGGAAGCCCCGCAGACGTCAACCGTCCTCTTTAAAAAATCCCCCCACCACCCAGAGAAAAAATTCGCGTTCTTTGGAACGGTGTCATCGGGGGCGCCCAGCTGCGAGGTTACGTCGAGGCACGCGTCTCCCAACTTCGGATCCGTGCGGACTTGGGAATCGGACATGCAAACTCCTTGAAATGCGGGCACCATATGACACGATGCCAACGTGCAGCACGTACGCGGCGTCTTTCGATTTCAAATCCGGTTTGGTATAGAACGCGAGGGCTGTTGCGATAAGCACCGCCAGCATCGCTGTGACTTCAAGAGGAGGGTAACACCCCATACCGCGCGCCGAATACTTCAATAGCGCGCGCAGACGCCATCGTACAGTCGGATCACGACACGTTCGCAGCGATGGGGTTTTGAGCCGGAGTGTTGCCGAGATTGAAGAGGAATATCTCGAGAAATATGAACGTACCAGGTCAAAAAAGATACATGTCTTTCAAATCGGCAGTTCGCTCGAAGAGCGCCGACCATTGCCGACTCCTAAACGTTTTAACATTTGATACCAGGAGTGCCAACAGTCTTTTCGTCGGACATTTGATGAGCGGTCCCACGCGAAGGCAGCGAGCTGTCACACGTTGAACCTGGTGATTTCATCGCTCGAAACTTGCGAGTGCATGTTCGGGGTATCAAAGAGATTGATTCCCGACTCGACCGCATGTCGGTCGGAAAAGACTATCACTCCTTATCCGCGGAATGCGCAGCGAGTCTTTTTTCGAGGTGTGGGATCTCTTCACCCCGGACCGGTTTTCCCAGAAGAAAACCCTGAGCATGCGTACATCCGCAAACGCGCACGAAATTCAACTGCTCCTGCGTCTCAATGCCTTCCGCCGTGGTGGGCATGCCGATTTCTCGTGCCAAAGCCACAATCCCGCGAACCACGGCCGCGGATTCGCGTCGATGCACGGACTCCTTCACGAACGAACTGTCGATCTTGAGCTTGTCGAATGAGAAGCGCACAAGCGTCGACATGGTTGAGAATCCGGTTCCGAAATCGTCGAGCGCGAGGCCGATTCCCAATGCACGAAGCTTCTCGACGTTGTGCCGGGTGACGATATCATCGCTCAACAATACCGTTTCCGTGACTTCGATATTCAGGCGCGCCGGCGGCAATCCCGTCTTGCCGAGGATTGCAGCAACCGTCGACGCGAACGATTCCTCCCGCAATTGCACCGGCGAAACATTCACAGCGACGCTCACTGCGTCACGCCAAGTGACAGCTTCCGTGCAGGATTGCAGCAGCGCCCACTCGCCGAGTGCGAGGATAAGGCCCGTCCGTTCGGCGGTAGGAATAAATGCGGAGGGAGAAAGCTCGCCACGCATCGGATGCGTCCAGCGAAGCAGCGCCTCGCGGCCGGAAATCGTATCGTCGGCGAGATCGACGATCGGCTGGTACTCCATGCGCAAATCGCTGTAAGTCTGCATCGCGCCTTCCAGATCGCTTCGCAGGAGGCTCAAACTTTCATCGGATGCGTGTCTGACGGCGTCGAAAATAGAGAAGGCGCTTTTGCCACTGCGTTTGACGGCGTACAACGCGCGGTCCGCGCAGATCAGCAATTGCGGTCCTGTCTTGGCGTGCTCCGGATAGAGCGAGACGCCCACGCTCGCACCGATATGCACCAACGCCTCGCTGAGAATGAAAGGACGCGCCAGCGTTTTGACGATACGGTCTGCCAGCAAATGGACGTCGCGGGTCAACGCCGTGCCGTCGGTAATGGCGACAAACTCGTCGCCGGCCAGGCGTCCCACCAGATCGCCGGCCGGCAGTACTTCACGCAATCGAATCGCGGCTTCCTGGAGGATCTGATCGCCGGCGGCGTGACCCAGGCTGTCATTGATCGCCTTGAAGCCGTCGAGGTCGATCAGTAGAACCGCGAATCGATGGTTCAGCCGTAACGAGCCTGCCGCAGTGCGTTCCAGCAGAAGCTCGGTAATGCGGGCGCGGTTAGGCAGGCCAGTGAGACTGTCCTGGTGAGCCAGCCGATGACTGCTTTCGCGCGCCAGCAGTAACGCAACGGTGTCGCGATTGCTGCGCAACGCCACGGTAAAGAAACCCGCCGCGCAAAACGGCGCCTGAAACAGCAGCACGAGCTTGCCGGAGCCGGGAGAAAGCGCCGCACCCCAACCCAACAGCCCGAGAATGAACGTAATCTGGAGAAGCACCAGCCTGGGTGTGCCAGCGTTGCGTCCGGCTAATCCGCCGATCACACCCACGGCGCAAACGTTGCCGAGCAGAAAAAGTGTCTGATTTCCGCTGGTATTGCACAAAAAGGTGCCAAAGCCAAACAGGGCCGCCCAGAGAAGACTGGCAAAAAGAAAAGCTGAGGTAGGGGTTGGCAGGTTGCGGGCACTGCGCTCGCAGCACAGCCAGATCAACGCGAGACGCGTCATCAACAGCGCGACCACGGCGCTGCCCCACCACGCGTAAAGGGCCCTCGGATATAGGTAGTAGGCGGTTGCGCAGACACTGATTTCGCAGATCGACGCAAAGACAATCGATGCGGTTCGGGTGAACAGGTTGGCAAGCAATATTTGCCGATTGTCAGCGCTCAGGTTCTGAGCGGAGGACACCACCCATTTGAAAAATGGAGACCTTGGTTCGCTGAAAGCCATGACCTACGCATTTTTAATGGTTAATGGGTCGAATCGGACACACCTCGCAATTATTACGTAAACACAAAACGTCCGTTACAACGCAATTGCGCCGCTTCATTAGACACCATAACGCCTGTGTGACGGGCAATGTGGGGCCGCCTCTCGCCTGAAGACGCGAGTAACCCCTGGCGGATTACCTCACGCTCCGGCGAGAAAGGCGGTCATTCAGGCGACTTCTACCGGCACCCGTTTTGCCAAAGCGCACATCAGTTCATACCCGATCGTCCCCGAAGCGTGAGCGACGTCATCGATCTTGACCTGTTCGCCCCACAGTTCGACCTTCGAGCCAATCTGCGCATGCGGGCACGGTGTCAGATCGACAGTAAGCATGTCCATCGAAACACGGCCCACCACCTGCGTCATGACGCCGTCGATAGCGATTGGCGTACCCGTCGATGCGTGCCGGGGATATCCGTCCGCATACCCGCATGCGACCACGCCGACGCGCATGTCGCGATTCGCGGCGAAGGCACGGCCATAGCCAACCGTTTCCTGCGCCGACAATGACTGCACACCGATTACTTCACTTCTGAGCGTCATCGAAGCGCGCAAGCCCACGTCGTCGATATGGCGCGACTGACCGGTGGGCGAACCGCCATACAGCACGACACCTGGCCGCACCCAGTCGCGATGCGCCTGGGGATGCCACAGTACGGCCGCTGAATTCGCGAGGCTTCGTTGACCCGGTAGGTCTTGAGTCACCGCATCGAAGCGATCCATCTGCCATGCCACGTCACCATCGTCAGCATTCGCGAAATGGCTCATCAACGTGATGTCCGCGATAGCCGCAATCGAACTGGCCTGCTCCCACGCGGCGCGGTAGGCGTCGGGCCGGAATCCGAGGCGGTTCATTCCGGAGTTCATCTTCAGATGCACGTTGACGCGCGCATGCGACGACAGGCGCAACAGATCAAGTTGCTCACGGCAATGCACGGCCATGGAAAGATCGAACTGTTGGGCGATTTGCACGTCGCCTGGCTTGAACACACCTTCCAGAAGAAGGATCGGCTTGGTCCAACCCAACTGCCGCACACGGACCGCTTCGTCGAGATCGAGCAGTGCGATACCGTCGGCATTCGCGAGTGCCGGGAAAACGCGATCGATTCCGTGTCCGTATGCGTTAGCTTTGACCACGGCCCAGGCCCGTGATCGAGATGCCCGGTGCTTGACGATGGAGAGGTTGTGGCTGACAGCGGCGGGATGAATCTGTGCAACGATCGGGCGTGGCATAGCAGGCGTTGAGGGCTAGTTTGGAAGGAGAATGGATGCCCGTTGGTAAAGACCAGCGCTATGGTCTGTAGGCAGCTTTTTCCACTATCCTATCTAGCTATAGCCAGTTTTTGTTACTGTATTGTTTGGATTTTTGGGTTTATCTATCGGCTCCTGCTGTCGCTTGAAATCCTTCCAGGCGGTTCTCGATGGTTGAGACTGGCAACACGTGTTGATTTGCACGGGCCGACCAACACCATCACCAGCAAGACAGGTGCCTATACGACGACCACCGCGACGACCACGTACAGCCTGGACACGATCGTCAGCAACACGGTCGCGCTGAATGGCCACACGGAGCTCGCAGGCCTATCACACGACGTCTTCGTGTCAAACACCGGGTTCTTCTGGAATCGATACACGCCATTTCAGACAGGAGCGATTACGCTCGGCAACGCAAGCATCAACGACCCACTGTCTTTTGCGAAACCTCCGCTGCCCGATTTCTCAAATCGATATCGGTCCGTCAACACGGTCCAGCAGTCGATTAGCGTCGGGGACACGATTGGATTCGATAAGCACTGGTCAACGCTACTGGCGGCGAGCCAGAGCTGGATACACATGGAGAACTACAACAAGCAGGGAGCGACGACCAGCAAGTACAACACGAACGGCATCAGCCCGACGGCCAGTCTGATATATAAACCGCTAGACAATATGACGGCGTATCTGACGTACGCCGACAGTCTTCAACAGGGGGACAATGCCCCGGCCGGATCAGCCAATGCGGGAGATAGTCTCGCTCCATACCGAAGCAAAGAATCGGAACTGGGTTACACAGTCGATGTGAGCCAGGTTACGCTCGGCGCCGCCCTTTACCGCATCGAGAGACCGTATGCATATGTTGGTGCGAACAACGTTTTTGCTGAACAAGGTCAACAAGTTAATCGCGGACTTGAACTGACTGCGACAGGCGCGGTGACAAGAGATCTCAACATCTTCACAGGGATCTCGCTACTCGATCCCCGGCTGTTCGACACTGGCTCGGCGTCTACCAGTGATAAACAGATCCTCGGGCTTTCGCGCGTCGTATTCAATGCGTTACTCGACTACTCCGTACCGGCCATTGCCGGTCTCGGGTTCAACATCAACATGAACTACGCAAGCCGTCGACCAGGAAATTTACGAACACAGACTATGTCGACGGCTATACCATCTTTGATCTCGGCGCGCGCTACAGAACGAAAATTGCCGGCAAATCAGTGACGCTGCGCGTTGCCATCGACAATATCACCAACCGCCAGTACTGGGCCAACATCACACCAAGTGGACAAAATGGCTACAGCGGTTCCGACAATGGTACGGGCACGCTTGGTGCCCCTCGTACCGTCCGTGCTTCGCTACAAATCAATCTCTGAACAAGGACCGACATATGGTACTTCGCACTCTCCTTGCCGTCGTTCTCGGTAGCACCATGAGCATCGCGTGGGCGCAGCAAGCGCCCGACACAGCGGCTGTCACGATCTACGCGGCCGGAAGCATGAGCGGTGCGCTCGCCGCTATCACGCAGCAGTACACGATGGAGTCCGGCCAGAAAGTTGATCTCGTTACGGGGCCAGCAGGTCTTCTACTGAACAGGATCGAGAATTCCGCCAAGGCGGATATTTTCGTTTCCGCAAATATGGCGCATCCGCAGCGCCTGACGGCAGAAGGAAAGGCTGCGCCCACCGTCGTCTTTGCGAGGAATCGGGTTTGTGTTCAGGCCCGCCCGGACGTCGGCCTCACAACCGACAATCTGCTCGACAAACTGCTTGATCCGACTGTAAAGATCGGCACGTCAACACCGAAGGCAGACCCCGGCGGCGACTACGCATGGGAGTTGTTCGCGAAGGCTGACTCAGTTCGCCCCGGAGCGAAGCAGATTCTGGAGGCGAAAGCGCAGCAACTGGTTGGTGGTCCAGCAGTGCCTCAGGTTCCTGCGGGGCAGAATCCCGTGAAATACTTTATGGCGACGCGGCGCGTCGACGTCTTCATTGGCTATTGCCGCTCTCACGAAACAAAGCCCGATTCGGACCTTTTGCAGATCGAGCTTCCGGCCAACCTCAGCATCTCCGCCGACTATGGGATGACGGTTCTGGAGCTGCCGCAGACCGCTACTACCCGCAATGCCGCTTACCGGCTTGCCTTGTATCTGATGAGCCCGGAGGCACAGGCGGTACTCACACGTTACGGGTTCACGCCGGTTGCGCGCCAATAGAATCTCCGCAGGCTGACGGGCCACGGCGTTCGCTTTTCGCCGGACGGCTCGTCGGCAGAGCGTCCAGGTTGCGGTCAGTAACATCGATGTTCATTTCGCGTGTCGCGATCGCTCGCTCCAGATCATTTCACGGCAACGTGACGAGTTGCCCAAATTCGCCGTTCTGAAAAGCTCTGATGCGATCTTCAAGTTGCTCATTGGAATTCATGACAAACGGCCCGTGTTTGGCAATCGGTTCATTCAGAGCTGGGCCGGAAAGCATGACAAAGTGGCTGCCTTCGTTAGAGATGAGCCGAATCGCTACCCCACCCTCCGTAGCGCGCTCATCCAAAGCGACACCTACTGCCTCTCCGGCCATCAGGTATCGCACCTCGCCCCCGACCTCGATCCGTAACGCTCCCGAGACGGCGTAAATCAACCCGTTCCAGCCGCGCAATAGTTCATGGTTGAATGCAGACGAACGGGAAAGGAAGCCATCCAGCAACGTGAACGGTTCAGGTAGTTGGTCAGAGTGGGCGGCGCCCACGCCACTGCTGCTGCCCGAAACCACACGCACGCGAACACCGGCAGCCTTGAACTCCGGGATGTCATGCGGCTCCGCATGAACGGCATAGGGTGCGTTGAATTTCTTGCTGGCCGGCAGATTCACGAAGATCTGCAGCGCGTGAACACGCTGCTCCTTGCCTTCAGGCTGTTCGGTATGCACCGCTCCGCGGCCGGCGGCTAACCAATGCAACGCGCCTGGATTGATGGGGCCTTGATTCCCCAGCGAATCGTAATTGACATGCGCCCCTATCGCGTCCTCGAACACGTAGGTCACCGCCGAAATTCCAGCATGCGGATGCGCGGCAAAGGTTGGACCAGTCATATGAAAATGATCGAGCATGACAACTGGATCTATCAACCCATCGAACGATCGCTCATCGAAACGCTTTGCCCAGAAAGCTTCGCCAATGGTCACGTCGTGACCGGCAACGACATGCGACACGCGCACAAACTTGTCCATGGTGATATCCCGTCTTATCGTGGCGTTCAACCCCGAAGCTATCCAAGCCTGCATGCCTGGATAGCTTCGGGGTTGTTCGGACAAGGACGCAGTTCGCCCTCGCCGGATCGGGTTGTTGCCTCACTTGCGCGAAGCGTTCTTGAGCTGCCACACGAGGTTGGCAAACGGCATGTCGAGATCGGCATAGACCTGCTGCGCCTTCGGATCATCGTTGCCATGCAGCATTTCCACACCAGCCGTGGCGTAGTCGGTCACCGGGATGCCGGCACCTGCCAGACGCTGCAGCCCCACCGTGCGTTTGGCATCGCTAAACGTACCCGATGCGTCGAGCACCACGCGGGGGTCGTAGCCGGCAGCCTTGAGCGACAGCGCCGGGAACGTGGCACACACTTCCAGCGAAACACCGGCGATCAGAATCTGTTTGCGGCCAGTCTTCTCGATGGCGGCGCGCACATTCGGATCGTCCCAGGCATTGATCGAGGTCCGGCTGATCACCGGCACACCTGGAAGTGCGGCAGTCAGTTCAGGGATCGTGGGACCCCACATGCCGTCGGGCATCGTAGCGGTGACAATGACCGGGATGCCGAGCGTCTTCGCGGCTTTGGCGAGCGCCACGACGTTATGCTTGAGCTCACCGGTATCGATGTCGCGTACGCCGGTGAACAGGCCAACCTGGTGATCAACCAGCACCAGCACCGTGTTGTCTCGCGACAGCAACGAGTACGGTGCGCCCGATGGAGCGACCGCGTTCGTCGCGGGCGCTGCGCTGGCCGTCTGGATCGTGACGGCAGAGGTGGTGACGATAGCCAGGGGGAGAACGACAGCTTTCAGGAGATTAAGGATTTTCATGGTCGTGATTAACGTTGGCATTCTGGATACGGCAACGACGTAGGGACGTCCTGCCGGACCGTCCGGTGCACAACTGCGCCGGGTTGAGATGAATCATATTTGCGCAACGACAAACGATAAATATGGTATTTCTCAACCTATCGTTTCCCACAGGAAACGATCAATAGACCAATCCAACGAAAACCGGACGTCGGATGAACCCCGTATCTTCTGACCTGAACGACCTCTATCTCTTTGCTCAGGTGATCGAGCATCACGGTTTTACCGCGGCAGGCTTGGCGTAAGCAAATCCCATATCTCCCGCCGCATCACCGATCTGGAAGCCAAGCTAGGCGTTCGGCTGCTTCACCGAACCTCACGCCGGCTTAGCCTGACCGACGCCGGCGAAGAGCTGTACGCGCATTGCCGGGCCATGATTGCCGAAGCGCAGGCCGGTGAGGAAGCGGTCCGGCGCCGGACGGCCGAGCCCTCGGGGATAGTGCGGGCCAGCATGTCCGTCGCGATTACAGACATCGTGCTGGCCAGGTTGCTGCCCCGCTTCATGTTGCGCTACCCGAAGGTCCGACTGGCAATCGAGGCAAGTAATCGACAGGTCGACCTTCTCGAAGAACATGTCGACGTGGTGATACGCGGCCTCGGTTTTGACGTGGAGCTTTCCAGCCTGGTCCAGGCCCCGTTGGGCACGGTGCGCTGGGGATTGGTGGCGAGCCCCGTGTATCTGGCGGAGACCGGGACGATTGGTAAGCCGGAAGCGCTACCTCGCGACGATCTGTTGATCTACGAGTCGATCAGTAAGCCGGCGACCGTATTGCGCCTGATCGGCGCGAATGGCGATGTTTCCACGCAGACGATTCAGCCCCGCCTTCAGAGCGACAATATCGCGGCGCTGAAGGAAGCCGCGTTGGCAGGAATGGGCATCGCGAGCCTGCCTCTCTATGCATGCAGGCGCGAAATCGAAATGGGGACTTTGTGCCTCGTACTGCCGGAATTTCGCTCCCGGGAGGGACGATTGGCCGTGCTATTCCCGACTCGCCGTGGAATGATGCCTGCGGTACGCGCCTTCGTCGATTTCCTGAAGGACGAATTGCCGCCTCTCCTGGGTTAGTGCCAACGTGGTTCCTTCACCGTCGAAGGCGAAGGCGTGGTATGCAGGCCCGAGGCGAATAATTCGAGAACGCTCGAGCAATGAGCCAGCACAGACCAATTATTTGAACCTGCTTGCGGAATACGGCGCCGGGTCAATGAAAGTCCGCTCTCCCATCATCAGCTCCGCAACCAAACGCCCGCTCGGAGGTGCAGCTGTCATTCCGTGTGTACCATGTCCAAAACATAGCCAGAGACCAGGCTTGTCCGCCATACCGCCAATCACGGGCAGGCTATCGGGCGTGGAGGGACGCTGCCCCGTCCAGATTGACTGCGGTGACTACGACGTCGCTCGCCCGATGATTTCCAGTAGAAGTCAGAATCAGCCACTGGCCGCCTTCAGGAATGAGCTTGAGAACTGACTCCCGGTGAAACTGTCCACCGTCGGCAAGAATCCTCTCCGCAAGTGCAGAATTTATTCCGGCCGGACTCACGGTATAAGCATTTCCTTTCTTCAGTATTCCAAATTTCACAAAATCAGAAATTTGCGGGTACAGCTTTCGGATGTCGGCAGGTGAAAGGGTGTCTACTTCGAGGCCGAATTGCGCAATCAGCCGCCGCTCCAATTCGACGGCAGAACCCGACGGCAGCGTGTCACTCAGAATAACCTTGCCCCCTTCTCGAATATAGCGGTCATAGAGCTCCTGCCCGAGCAGTCTCTTCCATTCCTTCAAAGCGGGTGCATGCAGGGCGTAAAGACTGTGGGCGAGTGCCGTCATCCGTTGGAGTCGCCCTGCTCTCAGCCAGAGAAAAAACCAAGGGAGGGCGCGCAGAATATAGTGCGGGTCGATTGCCAGCGGCCCCATCGGGTCGCGAAGCCATCCCGGTATCTTCCGAAGCATGCCTGGTTGAGCGCCCGGCATGAAACTGTCCGGTGAAATGAAGCCGCCGTTCGCGGACGAAGCTACGCTCATCGCTCGGCATAGCCTGGTGCAGAAGCTGCCCGATGCCGCCGTTCGGGACCTGCGGACCGCATACATCGGCAATGCAGAGTTGTCGCGGCTGGACTATCTTATCTCGCGGGACAAACTTGACCCACTGGATGCGGCGCTGACGCTGCCACGCAGGGTCAGCTAAGCGAAGATAGACGGCGTCATGCCGAGAAATTCATAAGAGCGGGTAAACCAGCTTTTCCGATGCTGGCTGACACGTCGTTGAGGCATAGAGCGCCTTTCGGCAGCCGGATTGCTGGATCTTTCCGCTCCTATCGTTCGTATGACAGCCGAAGCGAGTTGATGTCATTGCGAAAAACGATTGGACGTTCGTCCGGTTTGCGTTCGACGGCGGCCCTGCGTACCACATTGACCACCACTTCGTGGAAGGGTGATTTGTCGCAGACCGGGTCGGCGTTGGCAGGGTCACCTGTCAGCAGATGCGCCTGGCAACGGCAACCGCCGGCGTCGATGGCTTTCTCTTCGCAACTCCGGCACGGTTCCTTCATCCAGTCGAAGCCGCGAAAGCGGTTGAATGCGTCGCTCTCGTACCAGATGTCGCTGATAGAACTGTCCTTCACGCTTGGAAACGTCAGTCCGGGCAGCGAGCGCGCCGAGTGGCACGGCAGCGCGGCGCCATCGGGGGCAATGCCGAGGAACACCGAGCCCCAGCCATTCATGCAACGTTTGGGCCGTGTTTCGAAGTAGTCGGGCACGACGAAGAAGATCTTACAGCGATCACCAATCTCCTGACGATACCGCTCAACAACTATCTCGGCCTCCTTCAACTGCTCTACCGTCGGCATTAACTGCGCGCGGTTTGCATGCGCCCAGCCGTAGTACTGCGTGTTCGCGAGTTCGAGATATTCGGCGCCCATCGCAAGCGCCATGTCGATGATTTTGTCGACGTGCGGCAGATTGTACCGGTGCAGCACGCAGTTGAGCACCATCGGGAAACCGCGCGTTTTGATGGACTTCGCGACGCGATTCTTCAAATCGAACGTGCGCGTGCTGCTGAGAAAATCGTTGAGTTCCTGTGTGGAATCCTGGAATGACAACTGGATGTGGTCGAGTCCGGCATCTTTCAACGCTTCGAGACGCCTGTCCGTCAAACCGATGCCCGACGTGATCAGGTTCGTATAAAAACCGAGCCGGCGCCCTTCGCGCACAAGCACTTCAAGATCATCGCGCAAAAGCGGTTCACCGCCGGAAAAGCCCAGTTGTGCCGCACCGAGCGCACGCGCCTCACGAAGCACGGTAAGCCATTGGTCAGTGGACAGCTCGCTGCTGTGATCGGTGTAATTCACCGGGTTGTAGCAAAACGCGCAATGCAACGGGCACCGATATGTCAGCTCGGCAAGCAACCACAGAGGCGGGGCAATATCGGTCATCTCACAGCCTCCAGCCATCCCCGCTGCTCGGCCTCCGCCACAAACGAACGCACCTCGCCGCCGATGTCCTGTGCATTGAAGGCTTGTTGCAAATCGGCGATCAAAGCATCGATGTCGCGCATGCCATCACAGCGCTTCAGAATTTCTCCGGCGCTTTGGTTCAGTTGCACCATGCCCTCGGGATACAGCAGCACGTGCGCATCCTGCGCAGGCTCCCACTGCAGCCGGAAGACAGGGTTGAGCTTAAGTATAGGAACGGTCATTGCGGGAAGGCCTTTTCAATTGCATCGAGCATTGACCACAGAATGTCGAGTTTGAACTGCAAGATATCGAGCGCGCGTTCCTGCTGCTCACGGGTCTTGAAGTAATCGTGCGTAACTTGCAAGCCGTGCTCGACATCGCGTTGAGCGAGCGAGATGCGTGACCGGAAGTACGCCAGTCCATCGCGCTCAATCCACGGGTAGAACGAGGGCCACGTCGCCAGGCGGTCCCTATGGATCTGCGGCGCAAACATTTCGGTCAGCGATGAACATACGGCCTCTTGCCACGGCGCGCGACGCGCAAAGTTGACGTAGGCATCGACGGCAAATTTCACGCCCGGCGACACGTGCTGCAGCGACCAGAGTTCGTCACGGGTGAGGCCGACAGCATCACCGAGTCGCGCCCATGTTTCGATGCCGCCTTCGTCGTTGCCGTAGCCATCGTGATCAAGAATGCGCAACACCCAGCGTCGCCGCGTCGCGCGATCCGGACAATTCGACATCACGGCCGCGTCCTTGAGAGGAATGTTGATCTGGTAATAGAACCGGTTCGCCACCCAGCTCCGAATCTGCTCGCGCGAGCAACTGCCTTCGTTCATCTTCACATTGAACGGATGATGAATGTGATACGCGGTTCCCTTTGCGCGAAGCTGGGCTTCGAACTCCTCGTGGGTCCAGACGGCAGTGTCGATGTTGTCCGCAACGACGGGTTTCGGGCCGTTCACATGTTTCTCCTGTGAAGCGCTATCGGTTATCACAGTTCGAACGCCATGCCGTCGAACGCGACTTCTATGCCGTGCTCCGCCAGCTGCCGTCGCTCGGGACCGTCTTCGATCAAAACCGGATTCGTGTTGTTGATGTGAATGAGAACCTTGCGCACGCCCGCACGTTCAATGGAATCAAGCACTTCGATCATGCCGCCCGCACCGGTTTGCGCAAGATGCCCCATATCGGAAGCGGTTTTTTTCGAAAGACCAAGCTCGATCATTTCATCCGGCGTCCAGAACGTACCATCGACCAGCAACAGGTCCGCGCCGTTCATCGCTTCGAGTACATGAGGCTCGATCGCGCCCAGACCGGGCGCGTAGAAAGCGCGCTTGCCGGAGTGCTCGTCGACGAACGTCAGCCCGATGTTGTCGCCGCGCTGAGGCGCTTCGCGATGGGGGGAATAGGGTGGCGCTTTGCTCGACAGCGGCAGCGCTTCAATGCGGATGCCAGCCAACGCGGGAATGGTGAACGACGTTCCATCGAGCAGAACCCTGTGCCGTTCGACGCCGCAGTAATGCGCGAGTATCGACACGATTGGAAAGCCGGTGCTCAGGTCCTGCAGGACGGCGTCGGTAGCGTAAAGCGGCAACTGCCCATTGCGCTCGCGCAGCATCAGCAGGCCGGTCACGTGGTCGATCTGCGCGTCCACGGTCACCACCGCGGCAATGCCGCTGTCGCGCGCACAACGCGCCGGCTGGAGCTCGGGGTGCGCCGCAATTTGCGCGGGCAGATCGGGAGATGCGTTCACCAGCAACCAGTCCTCGCCGTTTCCGCTAACCACGATCGACGACTGCGTTCGCCGTCGCGCATTCAGGAAACCGCTTCGCACGCCATCACAATTTCGACAGTTGCAGTTCCATTGCGGAAATCCACCTCCCGCAGACGAACCGAGTATTTTCAGTTTCATTGGAGATCTTCACGCGCATCGACAGACCAAAGGTCGGATCAACGCACGAGACGTCAAATCCTAACCGGTCTCGCTGAACACATCGTTCGAGATGAGCGCATGTCATCTCGAACGTCCATCACACCAATACTAGCGAGTGGCTATATACATCGTCACTTCAAAACCAAAACGCAGGTCGGTATAAGCCGGTGTTTGCCAAGTCATCACTTGCTCCTTCGTTAAGTTCAAGAAAAACATGATCATTCCGGTCAGAAAATTATCCAACCACTCCTCTATGCTCTGCGGCGTAAATCTCAACTGCCCAGGGTATAGCCTTGCTAACAACACAGCGTCCCGATCGGTACCGCGTTTAAACAGCGGTGCTATCTCGACGAAAGCATGTCGTCATTTGTCTCGAGGACAGACAACGTTACTGTCAACGTCCCCATCTCCAAAGAAGACTCCGTCAGTCCCGAAGTTCCCACCGGTTGGCATTGATTTGACACCGGCAGGCAACGGAGGATTATCTTTTGCCCAAAACATCGTATAAGCATCGTCGTACGTTGCGTGATAGGTCTGCGATCCGCGAGTAAACGATAGTGTCTTATGCTTCATGTCCACCGCGATTTTGTCCCCGTTTGGACAGGTCTGAGTGAAAACCCATGGATCGCTCGCGTGGGCCACCGACACAACGGAAAATGCGGCAATTGACAGGCAGCATGCGCGCAAGGAAGTCATCTTCATTGTCGTCTCCTAAGCTCTTCGACCTGAGGCGAATACGGCATTGTCCGCAGTAGAAGTTTCAAAAATGAACGCAGGGTTGGTGTACGGCCGCGAAGCTATTTCAGACTGTGGTAGTAGGCGACCAGATTAGCGATCTCAGCGTCGGTAAGCGGTTTGGCAATAACCGACATAGTTTCGTTTTTCCGCTCTCCCGAGCGGAACGCTTTCAACTGAGCGAATAGATAGTCTTCGTCCTGGCCAGCCAGGTTTGGCGTTTCAGGAACAACGGCGTGTCCGTTCGATCCATGGCATGCAGCGCACTGAGCAGAACGCATTTTTCCGGCGGCGAGATCGGCCGCCATCCCCATTGACGCAGCCAGACCTAACGCAACGGACAGGCTAAGTCCCAAGAAAATATTTCGCACGTTTCCCCCTTACTCTCCGACGTAAGAAATCCGATAAACCGCGCTCGCGAAGTCGTCGGAAACAAGCAGCGAACCATCCTTCATCGGCTCTACGTCAACAGGTCGTCCTTTGTATTGTCCGTCGGCGGTGAGCCAGCCAGAGGCGAATACTTCTATACCGGCAGCTGTGCCATCCGGCTTCAAATGCGTGAACATGATCTGCGCTCCGATAGGTACCTTTCTTGCCCATGAGCCATGTTCTGCGTCAAAGATGCCACCTCTATATTTCTTCGGAAACGACGTGCCTTCGTAAAAGGACATGCCAAGGTCGGCTGCATGCGGTGGCAATTTCACCTCGGGGAAAACTACGCCGGCCGGCGGCATCTTGCCCATGTATTCGACGGTGCGATCATGACCGCCACCGTAAAAGGGATAACCGAAATCCTGCCCGGCCTTGATTGCGCGATTTAACTCGCCAGGCGGGTGATCGTCGCCGAGCGTGTCTGTCTGGTTGTCAGTGAACCAGAGCGTCTTGTCTTTCGGATTGAAGTCAAGTCCGACTGAATTACGGATGCCGTGAGCATAGATTTCCCGGCCGCTGCCATCGGTATTGAAGCGAGTGATTGACCCCATGCCGAGTCTGTAATAGCTATCGTATTTCTCCGGCGGCAACACATTGTAGTGCTGTCCGATGGCGACATACAGTTTGCCGTCGGGCCCGACACGGCAAACCCGCGCTCCGTGGGGAAAAGCTTCGTCTTCAACAGGGATCAGTTGTCCCTGCGACACGACGTCCTTTTCAACCGGCATGGCACTGTTCACTTTCGTGAACGAGAGTATCCGATTGAGCTCGGCTACGAACATGGTGCCATCGGGTGCAAAACAAACGCCGTTCGGATCCTTGAATCCTGCCGTGGGGGCGAATTCTGTGACCTGACTCGCCTTGCCGTTGCCGCCATCCTGTAGAACCCAGACCGTATTCTTGCGGGTGCCGACATAGGCAGTTCCCGTTGTTGGATCGATGGCGATCGAGCGAGCTCCGGGCACCATGGCATACAACTCGATCTTGAATCCGGGCGGAAGATGAATGTGTTTCAGATTCTCCTGTACCGATGCCACAGCATCGGCATCCGGCGTTATCGATCGGGATTCACCTTGCGCCATGGCGCCGTTCGATACGATACAAGCCAGGATACTTAATGAAATTGCCGATTGACGATATCTTGAATACATTTCGCATCCTCAACTATTTGGCGAAAGTGATCCGAATCCGAATGTAACGACGTTGACTTCAACGGAACGTCTGTTTTTCGGCGCGTACTTGAGATTCAGGTGTCATGCCTGCCGTGATGCAATTCTCTTCGTGAACAGATGCGTTTCTACTGAACCGGAATCGCAAGTGGCTTACCTTTTTGATGAATCAATACAACGACCAGTTGCGCTGGCTCAGTCGTACTCGCGTTGCTGACCTTGTGTACGTGACCCAACGGATTGAATGTGGCTTGCCCTGCCTTCAATAAGATGGGGGCTTCGCCGTCGGGCTCGAATTTCAACGCTCCCTTAAGGACATAGTTGAACTCGTAGCCAGGGTGCGAATGACGAGGCGCGACGCCACCGGGAGCTACGTCCGTGACGTACATAACGCCCTCATAGCCGTCCATGCCCACCAAGTCAGTCTTAAGTATCTCCGTGCGGGTAACCGATTGTGTCTGCGCCTTCAATGACGAAACATGAAGCACGCCAACCGCAACCGAAATGGCGCAGATCGTGGCAATTGTAAATTTCAAACTCTTCTTCATTTCGTTATCCTGACAATTATTTAGATTTGATAGCTCTCGTGTACATCCAGAAGAGACCTCAAGTCAAACTGCTTGCCGCATCGTTTCTGGATCGGCCTTGTCCAAAGTATTGGATCGATGCGCCGTATTGAATTCCCTATTTCCCGACGCGACGAATCGAATCCTCATAGGCTGATAAATAAGCTTGGCGAAAATACCCATCGATATGCTTGCAGCGCCACACGCGAGGAAAACGACGTTCCATGATCCCGTCCTGCTCGCCATATAGCTCCCGAGAGGTACAAGCAACGCTGCAATCCCCTTCGTCGTATAGAGCATCCCTGCGTTTGCCGTAACATTACGTGTACCGAAAATGTCACCTGCGATCGCGGACGAGATTGCATAGAGCTCCGCATAACAAAGAAATACCATGGGTGCGAAAACGAGAAACGCGTACGGGGCTCGACCGAAAAGAACCAATCCGCCGAGGGCAACCCCTTCTCCAATAAACACAATACACATCGTGTTTTCGCGGCCAATCCAGTCCGACAACAACCCGGACAAAGGACGCGTCAAACCGTTGACAATATTGTCAAGGGTCATAGTTAGTGTGATGAGCGATAGCGTCGAGCCGACAAACACGATCGGCTTGGCAGCAATGCCAAAGTCCTTTGCTATTGGCGCGATTTGTGCCGATGCGAGCAGACCTCCCGCGCACACCAGTGTGAGCATCAGATATAAACTCCAGAACACTGGCTTCCGAACAATTTCCAGGGGCGTGTAGTCGCGGCAGGAATGGGCCTTTCGGACAGTTGCGACGCGAGCAACTAACGTTTCGGGCGGACGCCGCAGCGCGCAACCGAGGACGAAAATTCCCCCTCCAATGACGAGCCCAAAGTGGATAAAGGTGGCCTGATATCCGACGCTGTCGATGGATTTCGCAATCGGAATCACAGTGAGAGCGGCGCCTACGCCATAACCTGATGCCGTTAGCCCGGACGCAAATCCACGACGATCTGGAAACCACTTTAGAGCGTTGCCGACGCAGGTGCCATATACACAGCCAGCTCCAATGCCCGCAATGGCCGAACCGAAATACAACGTGGGAAGCGCCGTCGCCAAGCCGTTGATGGACCAAGCCAACGCGATTAGCAGGCCGCCGGCAGCTGCAACTGGCCGTGGACCATACCGGTCAACCAGCCAGCCTTCCACGGGAATCAGCCAGGTTTCAACGAGGACAAAAATCGTGAAAGCGACCTGGATGCCCGTTTCGTTCCAACGCATCGTTTCGTGCATTGGGCGGACAAATAGGGTCCATCCATACTGCAAATTGGTGACAAGGCCCATGCAAAGGATGCCTAGTGCCAATTGGGACCAACGATTCCCCAAAATGGATGACCTCCAGGTTACGTCGTTCATGATCTCGTCTCTGAAATTATATGTTTCGGCCAGGCAGAACACCGCGGCCGTCGTGCGTCGACGGGCTGCGCCGCGGTATACATTTCGTAAGACTAATTAATACTGAGAGAATAATGACCCGAAACCGTCCCGCTGGTCGTTGATGCCCAGTTTTCGAAGCGCGTGCCAATAGATCGCCACGCCCACAGAAAACACCGGCTTGCGAATCCAGCGTTCTGCCTCGTCGGCGACTTGGGCGAAGTGGAGATTTGTCCCCAACTGGATGATCGCGTCAGGTTTGTATTCATTGCACTTGTGAACGGCCTGGATTAATGGCTCATGTGTTTGCGCTCCGACATGGATGATGCTCTTGCACTTCAGGCCTTCAACGTGCACCACCTCGAAACCTCTCGAGGTGAAATAGCTGACTGCATTTTGGTCGATCACCGGGTAGTACGGCGTGATGAGGGCAATCTTCTTTGCTCCGACAGCTTTGAATGCGGCTTCCGCTGACTGCGCGCCCATTGTTACGTCGACGCCCGACAACTTTTCGAGATGCTCTTGCAAAGCAAAACTGCCCTTCTCTCCGCCCATAAAACTCTCAGAAGACATACCAAGAATCAGATGATCAATTAAGCATTCGTTCAGGCGGCGTACCGAGTCGTCAAGGTTCGCGGTGACATGCGCCATAATCGTTTCCCAATCAGCATTCGCCGCAATTTTCTGGTTCGGCACGAAGTAACGATCGATAGCATTGATAACGCCGCGCGGCCGCAGATCCATCATTTCGTTCTCGACGTTAACGTTAGGGCCCGGTGTCATGACGCCGATCACTGCGCGTGGGCCCATTGCGTTCACGAATTTCTCGCGGTCGATTCGTGTGTTTTCAATTGCTTCCAAGCTGTTCTCAGCCATACATCCTCCAATTTGCATTCAAAAATACAGAAAAATCGGGTTTTGCTGCGCCAAAAGATGTATAGATCGATGTTTTGCATGCAAAGTGCAGATGATCTTAGCCGATTCTGGTTGGAGGTCAAGCGGAATGCATGCAAAATAAGTGTAAACCGCTATAATTTTGGGAGACGGTGGCCTTGGAGAGTGCAAAATTTATGCAAAATGACATTTCAATAGGGTTGGATGACCACGATCTGGCGATGAACTCCGGTACGCTTCATCTGGAAGCGATGAACGGCATTCGTCAGATGATCATCGATGGCGACCTTGCCCCAGGGTCCCGGATCCCGGAAAAGGAGCTATGCGCAAAGTTCGGCATTTCGCGCACCCCTCTACGGGAAGCATTGAAGATGCTGTCTGCGGAAGGTCATATCGTGTTGCTCCCGAATCGGGGCGCACGAGTCGTACAACTGACGCTTAGGGAGATTGCCGAGCTCTACGAGGTAACAGGTGCACTCGAAGCTTTAGGGGGTGAGTTGGCGTGTGAGCGAATCAGTGCGGACGAGCTAGCGGAACTGCGGCGCATCCACATGGAAATGGTGGGGTTCTATGACGCGGAAGACATGCGCGGCTACTACGCATGCAATCGTCGCATCCACGAATTGATAATGAATGCGTCTCGGAATTCGGAATTGATCTCGTTGTATGGCGCCGTGAATGCGCGGATTCGCCGCGCGAGATATGTGGCGTCGATGCCGAGAGATCGGTGGTCCGAAGCAATGGCAGAGCACGAAGGGATGTTGAATGCACTTGTACGGCGCGATGGACCAACGCTTGCCCGTATCCTCCGGACTCATCTGAAGCACAAAGGGTATCGCCTTACGGAGGTCGGAATTATTGTCGAGTAATAGATGCATCCGCGAGCGAGAGCAGCTATCGAAAGATTCCCGATTGCTCCCCCACGGCTAAACCTGCGCAACTAGAATCGCGATGGGGTTACAACGAAAAGAAGCCGAAGGACGCACTCAGCTTAACCGATGTTGTCGCCGCAAATCATCTCTCACATCTAAATGTGCGAGAACTGAGGGCTTGCAGCCGCCCCTTCAGGGATCGAAGGACCGAGATCGATCCAACTGAGACATTGACTCAGCGTGCCATCAGCGGCTGCTCGCAACCCTCAAAGCGACGTTCGCGAGTCGCGCAAACCTTCAAGAACGCGCCCGATTTTTCAAAAATCCTGGGCTTCTATGCCGCCAGCCCGATCTTTTGAAGGCTCACCAATATGCAACATCTTCTTTTCGCCGTTCCCGACTACTCTCCGCGCACATGCAAACCACCCTCACCTGCGCGCGCAATCATTCGCCGTGATCTTGATCACGATGTCGTTCGGCCGAACCAGGCGGTTTGACACTGCCGCATACAGCCGCCCCGGACGCACCGCGTGGATCTGTGTTCGCGCCTGTGCGGGATCGTCTGCGGCAGGATCGATAATTTCAGCGATGACATCGCCCGCCTGCACATCTGTGCCGAGCGGATACGGATAAACGATCACGCCACCCACTGGCGTGCGCATCATCGAAATCGCTTCGTGCGGGGTCTTTTCACCCTCCCACTTTGCATCGGCGTCGTACTCGCCTTCCACCACGCCGATTCGCGCAAGATGCCGGAAGATGGCCTGCGCATCGCCACGCGCGAGTTCATCCGAAACATCGGCAGTCCCGCGCATTTCGATCGTCACGCTGACGTTGCCTTGCGGAATCGGGAAGCACTCGCCGAGCTGTTGCGCCAGATCATGCCAAGGCTTGCTGCACGTACCATCGAACAATACCGGCGTATCCGTGACATGCACCAGATCCGGATCGATCTCGGCGATGAACGGATCAAGCATCGTCTCGCACCACGGCGCCACCACCATCCCGGCGATAGCAACCAGTTCCGAATGCGAGTCGACGACAAAATCCGCATCGACCGCGAGTTTCAGCAACGTGGTCTGAAGCGACTGCACCTCGTTGGCGGGCCGCAGCGCGTCGAGCGTCTCTTTCAATGCAGCGCGACACCGCCTTATTCGCTTCCGCATCGGCGCCGAGTTTGCCTTCGACACGCGCCGCCAGGCCGCTGCTCAGACTGGGCCAGCCACGGTTGTAGTTGCCCCCGCCATCGAGTGATTCACGACCGATCTGGTTACCCAGTACGTTATCCGACAAACCGATCGGATTCGCGAACGGAACGATCACCAGTTCGCCCTTGAACCTGCCTGTCCGGTCGGCAGCCAGCGCGAGGTCGAGCAGATGATGACCAATCAGCAGTCCCGGCGTTTCGTTGGCATGCAACGCGGCCTGGAAGTAGGCCTTCGGACGCGCGCCGACGTTACCAATGCGATGGACCTTCACCGTGCGCTGCGTGCCGGGACTGGATGAAAGGATAGCTACCGATTCGATCTTATGTGTCACAGAAACTCCTATTACAGATAACTGGCCAAGCTCAACTTCCCTTTACTTCGCTTCGCCCGATGCTTTGGTCTGAAACAGACGACCGCCAGTGGGTCGCGCCTCATCGGCCGCACCGGCAAAGCGGGGATAGCCGCCGAGCAGAAGCAGCACGCCCGCGCCTGCGACGACCATCACGGCGTTGATCAACAGGACCGCGTCGTAACCGTTGAGCATGACCAGCAGTTTGCTGAACGAAAACGGTCCCAGCCCCGCGCCCACTATTCTCTGTCGGTCAAGCTGCCGATTCTCGGTAGTTTGCGAACTTCGAGGTTTGCCCGATACCGGGGTTTAAGCTTTTTTGGGGGGGCGATAGCGACGTGTCGCGGCGTCGTTGGTTAGAACGTACTTGTCGCCCACGATGCCTTTCAGGCGGGCAACCAATGGCTGATGAGCGCTGTTCGATTGCTCTGGCCGGACCACCGCTCCTTCGCGAACTACTGACATAGCAATCTCCTTGTAAATGATTCGATTGCGGCTCGCATGCCGTCCGGATACAAGCATTCGCAGCTGGAATAGAACAGCGCTTTCCGAAATG
Source organism: Burkholderia sp. OK233 (assembly GCF_900230185.1). Lineage (GTDB taxonomy): Bacteria > Pseudomonadota > Gammaproteobacteria > Burkholderiales > Burkholderiaceae > Paraburkholderia. Next base: position 2,169,511 of record NZ_OCSR01000002.1, on the reverse strand, counting down.
CACGGAAACTTGAAGTTGTTGGTAGAAATGTTGTCCGTACGACGACCGGCGCTTTGCCGGATCGCCGCGCGTTCCGGGTTGTTTTTTAAACTATCGGCTCATGCGGGTGCGATTAGACAAGGCGGCGTGCTAGTGCGAAAGAAAGGACCGGTTCGCACGGCGATACTCGATCTCATGTCCAATCACATCCTTGCGCGCCCTGCATGTGTTCCAGAGCGCACTGCGGAGAGCGCACGATGAACGCGATCAGATTTCCGTGGGTCCGAACCGGCTACGTCGCCGCAGCCGTTTGTCTGACGATCGGCGCATCGTGCATGCTGCCGGCACCCGGCCTGATGCGGGCGTTCATGACTGTCGGAACGGACGTTCAGCTGCCGCTCGAACGCATCGCCACAGATAACCGGGAGCCTGCGCAAGTTACCGACCTGCCGGAACCGCTGCACACTTCCGCTTCGGAGTCCGCGCATGCGCAATCGTCGGTTCATTCGTGGCAGGAGAGCAGCCACCGCGCGGACGCCAATGCGCGCGCGCCACGTCATACGCCCGGCTATCAGCGGACGATTACGGATTTCAAGTACTGGACGTAATGGTGCGGCGTGTCGGCGTTGATGGCGCGAATTGAAACGCATCTTGCAGAAGCGTACCGCTGTGTGTGAGTTTTGAGGTTCGATCGGCGCCGCTCGGATGAGCGGCGCTTTTTTTATTCTCGACCGGATGCCGAGGCAACGCTGGTGCGGACGACGACGGCCAGCCCGCGCAAGCCGTGCGAGAAAGAAGCGAAATCAGGTTTCCGTTGCATCGTCGAGAGCGGACGTCAGGATCATTGCACCGGCATTGCGCGGCGCACGCCGGCAGGGACGCGGCGTGTACACCGCGTCGCCGCGACGAATCGGGCGCCCGCTCATCGCGCAGACGCCCTCGGTGCGAGCCCACGACGCGGACCACACCTGGTCGCCATAGCAGCAGCGCGTCGAGTCGCGCCAGGAGATCGTCGCCGTCGAAGACGTCGGCCGGTCCAGCAAGCTCACCGTGACGCAGTGAAGCGCCGTGTCGTCCACGTGACGCGCCCCGTTGTGTTCATTCAGCCCACTGCCGCGGTCTTTCGACTCGCTCGCAGGCACGGACAGCAGGCCAATGGTTTGCATCCACGGATCGATGAAATTTGCGTTTGCCAGCATATCGCGACTCCTGTTGAAGAGTTACCTGATTGAATGGCTTTGTACGGGGATCTATCGCAGCGCGTTGAGGTATTCACAGACCGCTTCGCCGTGCGCTTAGGCCGTCACAGGGATTTCGTCGGCTTCGCGGCTATCGTCGATGGATAATGAATTGCCGGTGTGCTTCAGAAACGCCTCGCTGATCGCGAGAAACAAATGAACCTGCTTATTGAGCGCCATTCGCTTTCATCCTCCAGCAGTAGGGCGTCTCGCCGACAAAGCGTTTGAACACAGTGGTGAAATGCGCTTGCGAGCGAAAGCCGCAGCTGAGCGCGACATCGAAGACGTTGTGCTTCGAGCTCAACAACAGATGCTGTGCGTGTTCGATCCGGCGGCGCAGCAGGTATTCATGCGGACGCAAGCCCGTCGCGCGCCGGAATTGCGTGGCGAAATGCATGCGGGTGAAACCGGCGCTCGCGGCAATGTCGGCGAGGCCGATCGCCTCGGACAGATGCGCGTCGATGTACTCGATCACGCGATTCATGCGCCACTGCGGCAACGCGGCTCCTTCGCGGTTCTGCGTGTTCGAAGCAGTGAATTGACGCGCGACGATGCGCGACACGATGGCGAGACTGACACTTTCAGTGAAGACCTTGTCCAACGCGGCGGCGTCGGTCCGTGACACGACTAGCGCCTGACCAAGCCGATCCAGTGCGGGATCGCGGATCAGCTTCGGGTCGCCAAGCACGATGTCGCCCGCATGCGGACGCTGGAACAGATCTTCGTAGCACTCCGCGAGAACTTGCTGCGACGCGAACAGATGCAGCACGTCGACGGGCGACTCGAAAACAGCGCTGACGGGCACGGCGGGCGCCGTGACCTGAACCGCGCCCGCAGTCACCCGCCCTTGCATGAGCCTGCGGCCCGCGTGATTGAAGGTCAGCAACGCGCATTTCAGAGCCAGGCCGATGCAGTGATCGGACTCGTTGCCGTGATTGACGACTTCGAGCGGCGTAGTGATGTTGCGCGTCCAGCGCGACACCAGCACATTGCCCTGCTGCCGGTGCGACTGCGCATGATGCGCCCGCAGGCTGCGCCATTGATCTTCGGTGTCGATTGAGCTGGCGATGCGCTGCGGCGCAATGTCGGCACCGGGTTCAGGATACGAGAGCAGCGAGCTGGTCATGATATGTCCGTCCGATAGAGTGATCTGCCTGCGGTCGAAACACCGGCACCGCGATGACTCAAAGTTAATCAAACGGAGCTCGCGCGCCTAGCCGTACATACGGTTGCCTACGGCGTCGAATGGGTGAGTCAACCTATATGAAGGTTTAATGCGGACGGGAAATGCGCAGATGCAATAGCCGCGCGACGGCGCCCGTTCGCGCACGGGGGCGTCACATTGAGAGGAATTCAAGGGAGAAACGAACGGCGATCCGATTTTCGCCGTTCGGGAGGCAAAGATGCCCGCGCGGTTCAGCCGCGCTGAACGCGCGGCGGCGTAGTGGTGCCTTGTGACGATTTGACGCCGAGTGCTTCCGCCTTCAGCACGAAATCGGCAAGCGAGCGCGACTCCATCTTCTTCATCCCATTACCGCGGTGAATCTTCACCGTGATTTCACTCAGGTTCATTTCGGCGGCGATCTGCTTGTTCATCAAGCCGCTCGCGACAAAGGCCATCACTTCGCGCTCGCGCGGCGTGAGCGACTCGTAGCGGCGGCGCAGATCCGCGACAGAGCGGTCCGCTTCGCGCCGTTCTTCGTCCTTGCCGAGGGCACTCGCCACGGCGTCCAGCATGTCCTGGTCGCGAAATGGCTTCGCGAGGAAGTCCATCGCGCCGGCCTTCATCGCCTTGACCGACATGGCAATATCGCCATGCGCGGTCATGAAAATAATCGGCACACGCAGTTCGCCCGTCGCAATCTGTTCCTGCACGGCGAGGCCACTCTGCCCTTTGAGCCGCACATCCAGAATCAGACAGCTCGGTACATCCGGCATCTGGAACGCAAGAAATTCATGTGCGGACGCGAACACTTCGACCCGCAAGCCCACCGAGCGCAGCAACCTGCTGACCGCTTCACGCATCGACTCATCGTCGTCGACGACATAGACAATCGAGTTACTCGCGGCGTCGCCCGTTTCACTGCTCATGGCAGGTTCCCTCATCGAGCGGCAGAATGAACTGCAGCACGGCACCCCTTCCCTCTTGTGATTCCGCCCAGATCCGGCCACCGTGCGCCTCGACAATCGAGCGGCAGATCGACAGTCCCATTCCCATGCCTTCCGCCTTCGTCGTAAAGAATGCGTTGAAAAGCCGCCCGGCGTTCTCTTCGCTGATGCCCATGCCGGAGTCTTCTATGATCACTTGGGCATGCCGCGCATCGAAGCGGTGCGTGCGGATCCGCAATTTCCGCGGCCGTCCCGTGATGCCCGACATCGCCTGCATGCCGTTCATCACGAGGTTGATGACGACCTGCTGCAACTGCACCCGGTCGGCACACACCTGCGGCGGCGGACACGCGTAATCGGCATCCACTTCGACACGGTGCCCATCCAGTTCGCGTCGCACCAGTTCGATCGATTCTCTCACTACAGCGTTCAGATCGAGTATAGCCTGACTCGGATCGCGCTTTTGCGCCATCGACCGTATCTGGCGAATCACTTCGCTGGCGCGCTTGGCGTCGCGAATCATCTGGTTAATCGACTGCCCGACTTCCGTCAGATCCGGTTGCGGGCGATTCAGCCAGCGCAGCGCGGCGTCGCCGCAGGTGACGATGGCGGCAAGCGGCTGTGTGACTTCGTGCGCGATCGACGCGGCCAGTTCGCCGAGCATCGTCACGCGCGTCACGTGCGCGAGTTCCGCTGTCGAGCGGTCGAGCGCCTCCTGCGCGACCTGTCTCTCCGTCACGTCCATCAACGCACCAACGTACTCGGTATCCGCCGACTGCGGTGCTGCAAGACGCGCGACATAGTGCACGTATTTGACACTGCCATCCGGCATTGCAAGGCGATGTTCGACGTCGATAAACGGCTCCCCCGCGACGCTGCTTTCATACGCTTGCCTGACGAGCGCGATGTCGTCGGGATGCGTACGCGCGAGGATCAGATCGATAGTGGGCGTGACGTCCTGCGAGTAGTCGAAGATCCGGTACACCTCGTCGGACCACGACATTTCACCGCCCGGCAGTTGCGTCGCGATACTGCCCGTGCGGCTCAGGCGTTGCGCGTCGGACAGGAACGCTTCGCTGCGCTCGAGCGCCTGCTTCGCCTGCTTGAGTTCTTCGATATCGGTGTTCACGCCGTACCAGCGCAAAATGTTACCGGCGTTATCGCGCAGCGGTTCCGCGCCGATATGCATCCATCGGTACACCCCATCGCTGCGCCGGATGCGCAAGACGTTATCGAACGACGCGCCCGTTGCAATGGCTTCGTGCCAGGCGTGCCGCGCCGCGGGGTGGTCGTCGGGATGAACGATCGAGCTCCAGATATCGCCACCATTTTCGGCAAGCGTCACGCCCAGTTCGTTCCAGCGCCGGTTGATGAAGCTCAGGCGCCCGTCGCTCGACGAACTCCAGACCATCCCAGGAATTGCATCGATGGTCGCGCGCAATTCGTCCTGCTGCCGCTGCAATTCCACTTCCATCTGCTTGCGAACGGTGATGTCGTTGTTGGTCGCGAGCACGGCGCACGGTTTACCCTTCGCATCGCGCCACAGCGCCCAGCGGCTCGAAATGATGACGGTGGTGCCGTCATTGCGCACGCGCTGTAATTCGCCTTGCCAGCGCCCCGAACGCAACAGCTCGCTGCGAATCTCGTCGAGTGAGACTGACGAGTGGGTTTGCGTCAACTCGTGAATCGGCTGGCCGATCGCCTGGTGCGCGGTCCATCCGTAGAGTTCTTCCGCGCCGTGATTCCAGAACGTGATCAGATCGTTCATGTCGTACACGACGATTGCGTCATGCGTCAGATCGAGCAACTGCAGTTGCTCCTGCAGCGTCGCGGTGTTCTTCTGATTGCGCAACGCCAGCACCGACGTCGTGGCGATGGCGAGCAGGCTGACGACACATCGCTCAATCGCGCCGCTCGGGTAGTGCCCGTGATGCGACATCACAAACGCGATCAACGTGAGCGCCACGCAGCTCCATGCGGTGAGGATCGCAGCAGGCCGCGACCCTGTCGATGCGACGAGCAGAACCACGACCACATACAGCACTGCAATCGCGTTATCGTGTGGCATCAGCGCGTCGAGCAGGAATACGACCAGCGCGATGGCGGCCGCGAGAACGCACGGCAGGCGTGCGTCATGCTGCATCGGTTCGTCGGTGCGTGAGCGGAATATCATGTCGACGATTCAGCGCGCCGCGCGGGCAGGAGGGGGACCAGACGGCGCGATGTTGGCATAGGCATTCGAGGCAAACGTTCGTTGACGAGTACCGGAACCCTGTCTCGTGCCGCAAGAACGGCACATCAAAGTCAGACATGCAGGATGCCGACCCATTTAATCCGGTACTTATTTTATCCGAATCTTCCAATATCCAATAATTAAGGCCCGCTGCGAGCGGGCTTCAATGAAGCTCGCCGCCTTCGGCCTAGAGCCTTTCGAGGCAACGCGACACGGCCGTGCCATCGACAGGTTTACTCAGCACGCACATCGCTCCGCTGTCCAGCGCCTGGCGACGCACCGTTTCCGATGCGAAAGCGGAGATAAAGATAATCGGCAGCATAATGCCGCCGTCGAGCAGGCGCCGCTGCATCTCGAGCCCAGTCATGCCAGGCATCTGCACATCGGAGATGATGCACGCGACATCGCTGATCTGGCCGGAATCGAGGAAATCTTCGGCGGACGCATAGAGCCGGACGTCCCAACCCAGTGAACGAACCAGGCTCGATGTGGCGATGCGGACGGATTCGTCGTCGTCGATGATGGAAACGATCGGATGGGTATGCAAGCGACTTATCCTCTGCCATACATGCGGTTACGACGGCACGATGTCGTCTTGCCCGCCGCTCAGGTGTTCCCATCTTATGGAAAAACCCCTGCCGAGAAAATCATATGTATGTATAGGGGAACACGGGGGAAGGCGAGGGAAGTCCGAAAACAGACTGGAAAGCGAGGATGAGCAGATGATTCGCTATCGCGATGCGTACGGCAACGCGTGGACGGGTCTCGGCGAGATGCCCCAGTGGCTGCACCGCGCAGTGGCGGCGGGCCAGAGCATCGATCACTTCCGCACGCGCCGCTTCAACGGCTGCGTTCAACGCAAGAATGTTCGTCTGAAATGCGATACCTTCGATGACGGCGATGATGTCGACGAACTTGTCGGGGCTTTGCCCAATGGGCTCCATCGTGTCGATTACCTGTCTCACGGCTTCGCCGCCGCGCTGCGCCGTGCCGATCGCCCCGTTCATCGGGGTCGATCATGCGTGGATGAGCGCGTGAGCGCGCCACTCAACGAGGCGCTCGCGAAGATGGCGCACATGGGCTTCGACGCGTTCACACTGACCGTCCTGCAACGGGAAACTAGTGCAGTTGACCAATGACGTGAAAGTCCGTTATTCGAACCGTAGCGACGTTGGAGCGACTATCCGCGTCTTCGGTCGAATAACCGCTCGTGGCCGACAGGGGACTTGCGCAGATGGCTACGGTCTCACGAAAGACGAATGTTCGATTGACCTCCCGCGAGGCCAGCGCCGGATCACTGCGCGTCGATTGTCGCATGATAACCGCCGCCCAGCGTCTTCGTGAGCGCAATGGACGTCTGAAGACCCTGGCCCGTCAGTTCAAGCAAGGCGAGTTGTTCCTGAATCGCCGTCTCGCGCGCCTCCTCCACCTGCGGCCTGTCGGCCAGTCCACGCCCATAGCGAGCCGATGCGCTATCGAAAACAAACTGCACGTCCTGAAGTTTTTTCCACTGCATCGTGGTCCGCTCACTCAGGTCTTTCAGCGCGCTTCCGTTTTGCGCCACGTCCCGAACGGCGTTCAAGACGGCCTGGTTGTATTGCAGAATGGTGGCGTTGCTCGATGCACGCTCGCCGCCAAGCGACGCATTCAGACGGCCGCTGTCGAACACAGGCAGGTAAAGCCCCGGTGCAATGTTGATCTGCTGGCTTTGATGAAGAAAAAGTTGCGACAAATCCAACGCGTTGAAGCCGAAGAACGCCTTGATGTCGAAGTCCGGATAGAAGACCGCCTTTGCTGCGTCCACGCGTCTTAGCGAGGCAATGACATACCAATGCAAGGCCTGTAAATCGGGGCGGCGAGCAAGCAGCTGAAAACCGAGACTGGCCGGGACGCTGGTCGCAACAACCGGCAAAGGCCGTGGTGCCACCTCGTCGAGTCCACCAGAATCCGCGCCAATCAGCGCGCGCAGCGACTCCTGCTCGCTTGCCACGTCCTCGGATGTCTGCGCGATCTGCTGATCCACCGAGAGAAGCCTGGCTTGCGCCTGTTTGACCGGCGTGTCGGGCTCGAGTCCGCGCGCGAATCGCGAACGGTGCGCGTCGACTTCGATCGAAATCGCGTCTCTTTGCTGCTTGAGCAAGTCGATCGCCGAGCGGTAGGTTTGTACAGCGTAGTAGATTCGCGCTATATCCGTCGAAAGCTCGAGCGCCACTTCCGCTTGCTCCGCCTTTTGTGCGTTTTCGTTCCCCACGGCGGCCGCAATCTCCGCGCGGTGCCGTCCCCAGATGTCCAGGTCCCAAACGCCGTCGAAGCCGACCAGCCCCGTCGTATACCAAGGACCATCCGCGCCGATCGTTGGCTGGGATCCCGCGTACGCGCTCAGGAATCCGTGAGACGAGACACGCTCGCGGTCGATCGTTCCACTCGCGTCGATCTGCGGTCCAGCCGCCGCCACCTCCAATTCTGCCTGCGCGTGCGCTCGTGCCACACGTTGACGCGCAAGCGCCATCGTCGGAGACATCGACAGTGCGCGGTCGATGAGGGCAGTCAGTTGCGGGTGGCGGCAAGGTGGCAGAGCAGAACGTATCCGAGGCTGCTTGTCTCGCCTGTTCGGCCAGCTACCGTCGAAATCTCTTCCAGCTTCTCAGTCTTCTCTACATCGCTCGACAATGCTCCGGTGGAGTCGCGAAATGAACCATCCACGACTCTTTCGCTATACCGTTCGACGAGACACCGGCGTTATATGGGACCAGGGTTCGCTGTGCGTGCCAGACTTTATTCTCTCGTGACGGACTTTATTCTTTCGGATCAGCCTCAGCGCCCACGCTCCAAGCCCGCCCACAATTTACTTGACATCTAAACTATCGACGCCTAAATTACCCTCCAGAGCAAGGTCCACATGGAGAGTCAACATGCGCATCGTATGTATCGGCGGCGGCCCGGCCGGCTTGTACTTCGGCCTGTTAATGAAGGGCCGGAACCCGGCATATGAGGTCACGGTGGTCGAGCGCAACCGGCCCTATGACACCTTCGGATGGGGCGTGGTCTTCTCCGACCAGACGCTCGGCAACCTGCGCGCCGCCGATGCTCCCAGCGCGGACGCGATTCTCGACGCCTTCAACCACTGGGACGACATCGAGATCAATTTCCGCGGCAGGCAGGTTCGCTCGTCGGGCCATGGCTTCTGCGGCATCGGCCGCAAACGTCTGCTGAATATCCTGCAGGCGCGCTGCGAAGAACTGGGCGTCAAACTGGTTTTCGAAACCCAGGTCACGGACGACACAGCCTACGAAGCCGACCTGATCATCGCCTGTGACGGCGCCAACAGCGCCATCCGCCAGAAGCACACCGCCACTTACAAGCCCGCGATCGACATGCGCGATTGCCGCTTCGTCTGGCTCGGCACCAAAAAGCTCTTCGACGCCTTCACGTTCGCCTTCGAAGAAACCGAGTTCGGCTGGTTCCAGGCCCACGCCTATCGCTTCGACGATCAGACCTCGACGTTTATTGTGGAAACACCGGAGCGCGTGTGGCGCGCCGCCGGTCTCGACGAAATGAGCAAGGAAGACAGCATCGCGTTCTGCGAGAAGCTGTTCGCCAAGTATCTGGACGGCAACCCGTTGCTGTCGAACGCCGCGCATTTGCGCGGGTCGTCGCAGTGGATTCGTTTCCCGCGCGTCGTCAACGAGGAATGGGTGCATTGGCGCGGCAACGCCGACGGCACGCAAACGCCGATCGTGCTGATGGGCGACGCGGCGCACACCGCACACTTCTCGATCGGCTCGGGCACCAAGCTCGCGCTCGAAGATTCGATCGAACTCGCCAACAGCATGGGCGCGCATCCGGGTGATCTACCTGCTGCGTTGCAGCACTACACAGATGTCCGCAGTATCGACGTATTGCGCATCCAGAACGCCGCGCGCAATTCGACGGAGTGGTTCGAGCATGTCGACCGCTATACGTCGTTCGAACCGGAACAGTTCGCGTATTCGCTGCTCACACGCTCGCAGCGCATTTCGCACGAGAATTTGCGGGAGCGTGACGCAACCTATCTCTCGACGTTCGAAGACTGGCTCGCACACCGCTCCGGCATCGTCCGCGCGCCTGAAAAACACTCCGTTCCGCCGATGTTCACGCCATTCACGTTGCGTGGCGTCACACTGAAAAACCGCGTAGTCGTCTCGCCGATGGCGCAATACTCCGCCGTCGACGGCATCGCCGGTGACTATCACCTGATGCATCTCGGTGCCCGCGCGATGGGCGGCGCCGGGCTGGTCATGACAGAAATGACCTGCGTGTCACCCGAAGCGCGCATCACACCCGCGTGTCCCGGCATGTACGCGCCGGAGCATCTCACGGCATGGAAGCGCATCGTGGATCTCGTGCACGCCCAGTCGGACGCGAAGATCGGCATTCAGTTGGGACACTCTGGCGCCAAAGGCTCGACACGTGTCTCATGGGAAGGCATCGACCAGCCGCTTGACGACGGTAACTGGCCGCTCGTGTCCGCTTCGCCGCAGCAATATTTAAGCGGCGTCAGTCAGACCTCGCATGGAGCCACACGAGACGAACTTAAAGAAATCGAAGCGCAATTCGTACGCGCCACGCAAATGTCCGCCGAGGCAGGCTTCGATTGGCTCGAACTGCACTGTGCGCACGGCTATTTCCTCTCGAGCTTCCTGTCGCCGTTGACGAACCAGCGCACGGACGAATATGGCGGCTCACTTGAAAACCGTCTGCGTTACCCGTTGCAAGTCTTCAAGGCGATCCGCGCGGTCTGGCCGCAAGACAAGCCGATTTCCGTGCGTATTTCCGCCAACGATTGGGTCGAAGGCGGCACCACGCCTGACGACGCCGTGCAAATCGCCCGCGCCTTCAAAGCCGCAGGCGTCGATATGATCGACGTCTCGTCGGGCCAGGTCAGCAAGCAGGAAAAACCCGTGTTTGGCCGCATGTTCCAGACGCCATTCGCCGACCGTGTGCGCAACGAAGCCGGCATCGCAACGATCGCCGTCGGTGCGATCTCGGAAGCGGACCACGTGAACAGCATCATCGCGGCTGGCCGCGCCGATCTCTGTGCGATCGCGCGGCCGCATCTAGCTAATCCGTCGTGGACGCTGAATGAAGCCGCAAAAATCGGCTATCTGGACGTGACGTGGCCGAAGCCTTACACGGCAGCCAAGTCGCAACTCGAGCGCAATCTCGAACGCGAACGTGCACAGGCCGCCGCGAACGCAGGGTTGTCGCCTCAAGAACGCGCGCAACGCGCTGAAGGAACCACGTGAATACGCCCAACATGACCCTCGCAGGACAGCACGCTGTCGTCACAGGCGGCGGCAGCGGCATCGGCGCAGCCGTAGCCGAAGCGCTGTTGCACGCCGGCGCTCGCGTCACCCTGATGGGCCGCAACGCACAACGTCTTGACGCGCAGCGGGAAAGTTTCAACGGCCTCGGCGAAGTCGCCTGCATCAGCGTCGACGTCACAAGCGAAGAATCGGTCGAGAAAGCATTCGCGCAAGCCGGCACAATCGATATCCTCGTCAACAACGCCGGCCAGGCGCAAGCCGCGCCCTTCACTCACACCGACATGGCGCTCTGGCAGCGCATGCTCGACGTGAACCTCACCGGCGTCTTCCTCGGCACGCGCGCCGTGTTGCCCGGTATGCTCGAGCGCGGCCATGGCCGCATCGTCAACGTCGCGAGCACGGCGGCGCAGATCGGCTATGCCTACGTCGCCGCTTACTGCGCCGCGAAACATGGCGTGATCGGCCTGACGCGTTCACTCGCACTGGAAGTCGCGACGAAAGGCGTCACCGTCAATGCCGTGTGCCCCGGCTACACGGAAACCGAACTGCTGCACGCATCGCTCGAACAGATCACCAGCAAGACCTCGCGCACCGAACAGCAGGCGCGCGAAACCTTGCTGCGCTCGAATCCGCAACATCGCTTCGTGAGCCCCGAGCAGGTCGCCAACGCCGTGCTTTGGCTCTGCCAACCCGGCTCGGACGCGATCACGGGTCAATCCATTTCCATCTCCGGTGGAGAAGTAATGTGACCAAGTTATCGAACCTTAAAAAAACTACGACGGCTGAAGCAAAGCCGCCGCGCAAAGGCGTCGCCAAACCAGCGGAGAACGTCGTGGATCTGGAAATGAGCACCGGCGCCGATAGTCACATGGGCCTGCGTTTATGGCTGCGCATGTTGACCACGACCAATCTCGTGCAAGCCGAACTGCGCAAGCGTCTGCGCAACGAATTCGACACCACGTTGCCGCGTTTCGATTTGATGGCGCAACTCGAACGTCATCCGGAAGGCCTGAAGATGACCGAACTGTCGCGCCGTTTGATGGTGACGGGCGGCAACGTGACCGGCATCACGGACCAGCTTGAAAAAGAAGGTCTGGTTTCCCGCGGCACCGATCCCAACGATCGCCGCTCGATCAGCGTGTGCCTCACACCCGCGGGCCGCAAGGCGTTCGACAAGATGGCCATCGCGCATGAGCAATGGGTTGTCGAACTGTTCGGCGGCTTGAGCCTCGACGAAAAATCGCGCACCCATCAGCGCCTCGGCAAACTCAAACAACATCTGCTCGACAGTCTGAAAGACTGATCCGATCCCAGCTTTGCATGGGACCAGAGTAACGCGCTAAAGCGCGAACTCTGATCGACAGCTAAAGCGTCAACTCTGGTCGACAGGAGACACTCATGACACGATCCAACGCCGACGCCCTACTGGCCGGCAACCGCGTGACGCTCGCCGGTTACGAGGCGCAACACTTCGGCTGGTCGGTCGCCGACAAGGTCGCGACGATCACGCTGAACCGCCCCGAGCGCAAAAACCCGCTGACGTTCGAATCGTATGCGGAATTGCGCGATCTGTTCCGGCAACTCGCCTATGCGACCGACGTCAAGGCAGTCGTGATTCACGGCGCAGGCGAGAACTTCTGCTCCGGCGGCGACGTGCACGACATCATCGCGCCGCTGATCGATCTGCCTATACCGGAGCTGCTGCTGTTCACGCGCATGACCGGCGATCTGGTCAAAGCGATGCGCCACTGCCCTCAACCCATCATTGCCGCGGTCGACGGCGTGTGCGCCGGCGCCGGCGCGATCCTGGCAATGTCGTCCGACATGCGCCTGGGCACCGCGCGCAGCAAGCTCGCGTTTCTGTTCTCCCGCGTCGGCCTCGCCGGTTGCGATATGGGCGCTTGCGCGATCCTGCCGCGCATTATCGGCCAGGGCCGCGCCGCCGAATTGCTGTTCACCGGCCGCTCAGCCGGTGGGGACGAGGGCCACGCATGGGGCTTCTACAACCGCCTGTGCGAACCGGCAGCGCTCATCGCAGACGCACAGAAGCTCGCCGCCGATCTCGTCGCCGGTCCGACCTTCGCGCACGGCATCACAAAGAAGATGCTGCACCAGGAATGGAGCATGAGCATCGACGAAGCGATCGAATCGGAAGCGCAAGCCCAGGCCATCTGCATGAGCACACGCGATTTCGAACGTGCCTATAGCGCGTTTGCCGCGAAGTCGCGGCCTGTCTTCGAGGGAGATTGAATTGAGCACCGACAGCAATCTGGATCTGCACAGCGCACTGGCGTGGCCGTTTTTTGAACCACGCCATCGCGAACTGGCCGCGGGTATCGAAGCATGGTGCCGAGCGAATCTCTCGCATGTAGAACACGACGACGTCGACGCGACCTGCCGCCGTCTGGTGCGCGAACTCGGGGCAGCAGGTTGGCTGAAATACGGTGTCGGCGGCGTTGCCTATGGCGGGAATGGCGACACGATCGACACGCGCGCCGTGTGCCTGCTGCGCGAGACACTCGCCAAGCATTCCGGTCTCGCGGATTTCGCTTTGGCGATGCAGGGACTCGGCTCCGGCGCGATCTCGCTCGGCGGCACGCATGAGCAAAAGACACGTTATTTGCCACGGGTCGCAAATGGCACGGCTATCGCCGCCTTCGCTTTGTCGGAACCGGAAGCGGGATCAGACGTCGCGGCAATGGCATTAAGCGCACGCGAAGACGGCGACGCCTACGTACTCGACGGCGACAAGACGTGGATCTCGAACGGCGGCATCGCCGATTTCTACGTGGTGTTCGCCAGAACCGGCGAAGCGCCTGGCGCACGCGGCATCACCGCCTTCATCGTCGATGCCGACACGCCAGGCCTGGAAATCGCCGAACGCATCGACGTGATCGCGCCGCACCCGCTAGCGCGTTTGCACTTTGCCGGCGCACGCGTGCCGCGCAGCCAGATGCTCGGCGCGCCCGGCGAAGGTTTCAAACTTGCGATGCGTACGCTGGATATTTTCCGCACCTCGGTGGCGGCAGCGTCGTTGGGCTTCGCGCGGCATGCAATGGCTGAAGGTCTCTCACGCGCATCGTCGCGCAAGATGTTCGGACAGACACTTGGCGATTTTCAGCTGACGCAAGCCAAGCTCGCACAGATGGCATTGACGATCGACAGCAGCGCATTGCTGGTCTATCGCGCTGCCTGGTTGCGCGATCAGGGCGAACAGGTCACGCGTGAAGCAGCGATGGCCAAGTGGCACGCAAGCGAAGGCGCGCAACAGGTGATCGATGCCGCCGTCCAACTCTATGGCGGCATGGGCGTGCAAAGCGGCACTGCCGTCGAGATGCTGTACCGCGAAATTCGTGCGTTGCGGATCTATGAAGGCGCGACTGAAGTGCAACAGCTGATTGTCGGCCGCGACCTCTTGAAGGCGCACGCCGCCGAAGTCATCAAGGACGCGGCGAAATGAACGCGATCTTCGAAAGACCTGTCCGTATCCGCTTCCAGCACTGCGATCCGGCCGGCATCGTGTTCTTTCCGCAATATCTGGTGATGACCAACGCATTGGTCGAAGACTGGTTCAACGAAGGCATGCAGATCGACTATGCGCAGATGATCGCGCAACGCCGGGTCGGTTTGCCGATCGTCAAACTCGATTGCGAGTTTTCGCGGCCGAGCCAGATGGGCGAATCGATCACGCTGTCACTCAGCGTCATGAAGGTAGGGCGCCGCTCGATCAGTATCGAGATCGTCGGCCAGCACGGCGACGAAATCCGCTTCCGCGCAAAACAGGTGCTGGTGACGACATCGCTCGAACGCGGCACATCCATCGACATTCCCGCAGACATCGCGAGCGCGCTCGCGGCGTTTGTCCCACAGCCTGAATCCATCGAGGCGCATCGCTCATGAAAAAAGCTCTCCTTCCCGCCGGTTGGATCAAGCCGCGCGGCTACGCGAACGGCGTTGCAGCAACCGGCACGCAAGTGTTCATCGCCGGCCAGATCGGCTGGGACGAACAGGCGCATTTTCAGACCACCGACTTCGCACAGCAGGCGATTCAGGCGCTCAGGAACATCCTCGCCGTCCTGCACGAAGCGGGCGGCAAGCCCGAGCATCTGGTCCGCCTGACGTGGTACGTCACGGACAAGCGCGAATACCTCGCCTCGCTGAAAGATATCGGCCGTGCGTTTCGCGAGTTGATCGGCGACTACGACATCGCGATGAGCGCGGTACAGGTCGTCGCATTGATCGAAGACGAAGCCAAAGTCGAAATCGAAGCGACGGCAGTGATCCCCCAGTAAGCGCACGAAACACGAAACACCTAGCCACCCCGCCAACCGAAGCGCATTCAGCCGGCTCACCCCCGGGAGACCATGATGGAACCGTCAGCACACGTCGATACCTTCGCGCGCGACAATCTTCCGCCGCAGGATCAATGGCCTGTCTTTCTGCTCGACAACCCGGACGTTGCTTACCCGGCGCGCTTCAATTGCGCGACGGAATTGCTCGACAGAACGATCGAAGCGGGACACCGCGACCATCCGGCGATCTGGTCGGAGGTGGAGGGGAAGCCGCAGGCGACCACTTACGGTGAGTTGCTTGCCCTGGTGAATCGCAGCGCGCATGTACTGGTCGATGAAATGGGTTTGCAACCCGGCAACCGCGTGCTGCTGCGCGGACCGAACACCTTGCACATGGCGGTGACAGCGCTCGCCGCGCTGAAGGTCGGCCTTGTCGTAGTGCCCACCATGCCGCTGCTTCGCGCGAAAGAACTTAAGCAGATCATCGAGAAGGCGCAAGTCAGCGCCGCGCTATGCGACGCACGCCTGACCGATGAACTCGCGCGCTGCACCAATCCTCAGGACGAGTTCTACTGCGCAGGCCTGAAACAGACATGCCTGTTCCATGACGATTCCGACGATTCACTCGACACCCTCGCGATCAACAAACCGGACCACTTCACGGCCTGCGACACGGCCGCTGATGACGTCTGCCTGATCGCCTTCACCAGCGGCACGACGGGCGCACCGAAGGGTTGCATGCACTTTCATCGCGATGTTCTGGCGATGTGCGATCTGTTTCCGCGTCATGTTCTGAAGCCTTCATCGAGCGATGTGTTTTGCGGGACACCGCCGCTCGCCTTCACATTCGGCCTCGGCGGTTTGCTCTGCTTTCCGCTCCGAGTGGGCGCGTCGACGGTGCTGATCGAGAAGCTCACGCCCGAGACCTTGCTGCAAACCGTCGAGCGCTTTCACGCGACGATCATGTTCACCGCGCCGACCTTCTATCGGCAGATGGCTCCGCTCGTTGCCCATCACGACATTTCAAGCTTGAAGAAAACGGTCTCGGCGGGAGAAGCGTTGCCGGATTCGACGCGCCGCCTATGGCATGACGCAAGCGGCATCGAGATGATCGACGGGATCGGCGGTACGGAACTGATCCATATTTTCATCTCGGCGCAGGGCGACGCGATCCGCCCGCATGCCATCGGCCGCGCGGTGCCGGGTTACGTCGTGCAGGCCGTTGACGACGCCATGCAGCCGGTCCCGGCTGGCACGATCGGCAAACTCGCGGTGCGCGGGCCGACCGGCTGCCGCTATCTCGCCGACGAGCGGCAAGCAAAGTTCGTTCGCGACGGCTGGAATCTTCCTGGTGACTCGGTCTATCTCGACGAAGACGGCTACGTGTTCTATCAGGCCCGCGCCGACGACATGATCGTCTCCGCCGGCTACAACATCTCCGGCCCGGAAGTGGAAAGCGTGTTGATGCAACACGACGCGGTGGCCGAATGCGGCGTGATCGGCGTACCCGACGAGACGCGCGGACAGATCGTCAAGGCCTTCGTGGTGCTGAACCCAGGTTATACGCCTGACGACAAAATGGTCGCGCAACTGCAGGATTTCGTGAAAAATAGCGTGGCGCCGTATAAATACCCACGCGTTATCGCCTTCATCGGGGCACTGCCGCGCACCGAAACCGGCAAGATCAAACGCTTCGAATTACGTACGCTCGGGTAGCCCTTCATGTAGCCTCTCTTTCCGCAGCAACTATTTTGCATCGGAGACACACCGCATGGCCGCCTCTTTCATCGAAGTCGTCGCCCAGGATGGCGGCCGTTTCAACGCCTACATCGCGCGTCCGGCGCAAGGCTCGGGCCCGGGGCTCGTCCTCCTGCAGGAAATCTTCGGCATCAACGACACGATGAAGTCGATGGCCGACCGCTTCGCGGAGGAAGGCTATGTGGTGCTGGTGCCGGATCTGTTCTGGCGAATCAAGCCAGGCATCTCACTCGGCTATGGAGATGCGGATATGAAGCAGGCGCTCGACTATCTCGGGCGCTTCGATGTCGATCTCGCCGTCGACGATATCGCGGCAACGGTCGCGGCCTTGCGCACGTTGCCTGAGCAGGCCGGCAAGGTGGGCACAGTCGGCTACTGTCTCGGCGGCAAACTCGCGTTCCTGAGCGCGGCACGCACCGACGTGGACTGCGCAGTCAGTTACTACGGCGTCGGACTCGAAGCGTATCTGGATGAAGTGCCGGCCGTGCGCTGTCCGATGGTGTTTCACTTCCCCGAAAACGACGCACACTGTCCACCCGAAACGCGCGAGCGAATCAGCGCCGCATTGCGCACGCGTCCGCAGATCGAGCAGTACGTGTACCCGGGTTGCGATCATGCATTCGCCGCACCATCGCGTCCGCAGTACGACAAACCCGCCGCGATGATGGCCTATTCGCGCACGCTCGCCCTGCTCCGTAAAGTGCTGGGTCCGGTCTACGATCTGAACGCGCTGTGGGAAGCGCATTGCTATTACGAGTTCGCCACGCGCGACGTCGACGCCGTCATGCCGACCATGGTCGCGCAACCTTACGTCAACCACGTCCCGACCATGACCGGCGGTGTGGGCCATGACAAGCTCAAACGTTTCTACACGCATCACTTCGTCAATTCGAATCCTGCCGATACGAAGCTGATTCCGATTTCACGCACGATCGGCGCGGATCGCATCGTCGACGAATTCATTTTCAGCTGCACGCATAGCTGCGAGATCGACTGGCTATTGCCTGGCGTCGCGCCAACCGGCAAATATTTCGAAGTACCGATGCTGGCCGTGGTGTGCTTTCGCGGCGACAAGCTGTACAACGAGCACATCTATTGGGATCAGGCATCGGTGCTGGTGCAGGTCGGCTTGCTGAATCCCGAGGGATTGCCGGTGGCCGGCATCGAAAGCGCGCGCAAGCTGCTCGATGAGACATTGCCGTCGAACCAGCTGATGGGCGCGAAGTCGCGCGTGTGACATGTGGCCGAGGGCGAGCACGAGGGCGAGCAAATAGAGCCCCACCTCGGCACAACACCCCTATGATGTGACGCTTCACCGGCCAACCTTCCTTGACCCATGTTGATCGTCCATCATCTGAACAACTCCCGCTCGCAACGCGTATTGTGGCTGCTCGAAGAACTCGGCGTGCCTTACGAGATCAAGCGCTACGAGCGCGACCCGAAAACGATGCTGGCGCCGCCCGAGTTGCGCGCGGTTCATCCGCTCGGCAAGTCGCCCGTCATTACGGACGATGGCCAGACCCTCGCCGAATCCGGCGCAATCATCGAGTATCTGGTCGACAAGTACGGTCAAGGCCGCTTCGCGCCCGCAGCGGGCACGCCCGAGCGGCTGCGCTACACCTACTGGATGCACTATGCGGAAGGCTCGGCGATGCCGCCGCTGCTGCTGAAACTGATCGCCCTGCGCATCGCCAGCGCGCCGATGCCGTTCTTCGCCAAGCCGATCGCCCGCAAGATCGCGTGGACGCTGCAATCGAGCTTCATTGATCCGCAGTTGAAGCTGCACCTCGGCTACATCAACAAGGAATTGGGCGCGACTGGGTGGTTCGTCGGCAACGATTTCACGGCGGCCGATGTTCAGATGAGCTTTCCGCTCGAAGCCGCCACCGCGCGCGGCGGCATGGAAGGGCAGATTCCCGCCGTCGTCGATTTCCTGAAACGCGTTCACGCGCGGCCGGCCTATCAGCGAGCGTTGGAGCGCGGCGGCAAGTACGAACTACTGGGCGGCGATTGACGGCCAACGCCGCCCAGGAATTCGTAGTTGTGGCTTAAAACTCGCGGGTGCTAGACTAAAAATCCCCATTGCCATCAACGGGTTGCCGACCGGGCTTCGAATTCGTGCCGAGCGGCGGAACGTCCGGCATTCGCTTGCATCCGCTGGCGCCCGCTTGCGCCCGCTTGCGCTTGATAGACCACGGCAAAGGAGCCCCTGCATGACCCATTCCATCCACGGCAACAAACGCTGGCTGGCGCTGATCGTTCTGTGCCTCGGCGTACTTATGATCGTGCTCGATACGACGATCGTGAACGTTGCCTTGCCGTCGATCGCCGCGGACCTCGGCTTTAGCGAAACCTCGCTGGTGTGGGTGGTCAATGCGTACATGCTCACCTTCGGCGGCTGCCTGCTGCTTGGCGGACGGCTGGGTGATCTCTACGGCCATCGCAAGCTGTTCCTCGGCGGCATCACGCTGTTCACGCTGGCGTCGCTTGCATGCGGCATGGCGAACTCGCAAATCCTGCTGGTCTGCGCACGTGCCGTACAGGGTTTGGGCGGCGCAGTCGTCTCCGCTGTTTCGCTGTCGCTGATCATGAATCTGTTCACCGAAGCGGGCGAACGGGCGAAAGCGATGGGTATTTATGGTTTCGTCTGCGCGGGCGGCGGCAGCATCGGCGTGTTGCTCGGCGGTCTGCTGACCAATCTGCTGAGCTGGCACTGGATCTTTCTCGTCAACCTGCCGATTGGCATCGCCGTCTATGCGCTTTGCGTCGCGCTCCTGCCGTCGGCACGCGGTCATGCTCATGGCGAACGGCTCGACGTGGCCGGCGCGGTGACAGTCACCGCTTCGCTGATGCTCGCCGTGTACGCGGTCGTGAACGGCAACGAAGCCGGCTGGACCTCGGCGCAGACACTCGGTCTGCTGTTCGCCGCGCTCGCGCTGCTGGCTGTGTTTCTCGTGATCGAAGCGCGCGTGCAGCATCCGTTGATGCCGCTCGGCCTGTTCCGCTTGCGCAATGTCGCGACCGCGAACGTGGTCGGCGTACTGTGGGCGGCGGCAATGTTCGCGTGGTTCTTCATCTCCGCGTTGTATCTGCAGCGCGTGCTCGGCTACCGGCCCTTGCAGGTCGGACTCGCGTTTTTGCCGGCCAATCTGATCATGGCGTTCTTTTCGTTGGGACTGTCGGCGCGCGTGGTAATGCGCTTCGGTCTGCGCCTTCCGCTTGCCGTCGGGCTGCTGGTCGCGGCGGTTGGCCTCGCACTGTTTGCACGCGCGCCCGTCAACGGCAGCTTCGTGCTCGACGTGCTGCCCGGCATGATCCTGCTCGGCTTCGGCGCGGGCATCGCATTCAATCCCTTGCTGCTGGCTGCCATGAGCGACGTCGATCCGAGCGACTCGGGCCTCGCGTCCGGGATCGTCAATACGTCGTTCATGATGGGTGGCGCACTCGGTCTCGCCGTGCTGGCGAGTCTCGCGGCTGCGCGCAGCGACGCAATGCAGGCGTCTGAAAACGCGGTGACGGCGCTCAATAGCGGCTATCACGTGGCGTTCCTGTTCGGTGCGATCTTCGCCGCGGCGGCGGGTGTGCTGGGCGGTTTGCTGCTGCGCCCGGGGCAGCCTGGCGGCGCGAGCGCACATGCGGATGCACACGGTGACGGCGGGTCCACTGCAGAGCAGTCGCGTGGCGCCGGTAACGCGGCAGCGACCGAAAACTACTGACCTCTCCGACCTGAAACCAGGCCGATCGCGGTCAATCAGGCGCCCACTGCAAAACCGCAAGCGCGATCAAATCCGCCGTACCGCGCCTGGCTATGCTGGCTTCATGCTGACATGAGAGCCGATATGAACCCCGTTGGAAAAGCGCTCTGGTTTATCGAAAGCCACTTTGCTCGCGAGCTGACGCTCGACGACATCGCCAACTGTGGATGTGTGTCGCGCTTTCACCTGGCACGTGCTTTCGAAGCGGCCACGGGGCTTTCGGTCATGCGCTATGTTCGCGCGCGCCGCTTGAGCGAAGCGGCACGGCGACTCGCCGACGGTGCACCCGACATCCTGACGGTCGCCATCGACGCCGGTTACGGTTCTCACGAAGCATTCACGCGTGCGTTTCGCGAGCAATTCGGACTCACGCCCGAAGCGCTGCGCACGTGTGGTCACCTCGACAACATTGCCATCGTGGAGCCGATCAAAATGGACGAAACCCTTCTCACGCATCTCGAACCGCCGCGTTTCGAAGACGGCAAACCGTTTCTCGTCGCGGGTCTGAGCGAGCGCTACACAAGCGAAACCTGCGCCGCGATTCCCTCGCAGTGGCAGCGCTTTGGCGACTACTTCGGCAGAGTGCCGGGCCAGGTCGGCAACGTGGCATATGGCGTCTGCTACAACGCCGACGACGTCGGTAATATCGACTATCTGTGCGGCGTCGAAGTCGGCGACTTTTCGGCATTGCCTGCCGAACTGAGCCGCGTGCGCATTGCCCCGCAGCGCTACGCAGTGTTCAGCCACCGCGAGCATATTTCGACCGTGCGGCGCACCTGGAACACGATCTGGAATCAGTGGCTGCCGGCATCGGGACATATTCCCGCCGATGCGCCCAACTTCGAGCGCTACGACGAGAAGTTCGATCCGGTCAGCGGCATGGGCGGGCTCGAAATCTGGCTGCCGCTGAAGGCTTGATTCGAGGGTTGGGCGGCTCGTGCGAGAAACTAGCCGCTCACCTTTAGCAGCACTGGATCGTTGCGATACAGATCGGGAAACATGCGCTTCAGTCCACTCACCTTCGGCAGATCGTTAATCACGATGTACGGGTAGTCAGGATGGAGCGCGAGGAAATTCTGGTGATAGCTTTCTGCCGGATAGAAACCCTTGAAATCCTCCACGCGGGTGACGATCGGCCCTGAAAATACGTGCGCCTTGTCGAGCTGCGCAATATATGACTGGGCGACGCTACGCTGCTCAGGATTGGCCGGAAAGATCGCCGAGCGGTATTGCGTGCCGTGGTCGGGTCCCTGGTAGTTCAACTCGGTGGGGTCGTGTGCGACCGAGAAGAAAATCTGCAGCAAACGTCCGTAAGTTATCTGCGTCGGGTCATAAGTGACCTGCACCGACTCCGCGTGCCCAGTATCGCCCTCGCTGACGGTTTCATATTGCGCAGTCCCAGCCGCGCCGCCCGTGTATCCCGAGGCGACCTGCTTCACGCCGCGCACGTGTTCGAACACGCCCTGAACGCCCCAGAAGCAACCGCCCGCGAACACAGCGGTCTCGCTATGCACCGTGCCGACGCTCTCGTCATGGGCTGGCGGCGAAATCTTCGTCACTGCTTCGGCTGAGTTCGCGATGCGCTGCGCGGCGAAGACGCCCGCCGCAATGGCGACGCAACCCGCGAGCCGAAAAAACGACGAACGCCTGCGCTGGGAAACCTTGCTAGTAGAGGTTGTTTGCATGATGTCAGTCTTTCAAAAAGTGGTTGAGTCACGCCGTCAGGCTCAGGTTAGCCAAACGTAAATGCATACGCTTGCACGCCCGGATCCAGAAACTCGATCGAGAACGTGTGATCCGCAACATCGCCGGATTGGCGCACGAGTTGGTAAAGACGCTGCTCGGTGACGGTGCCGGTACCGTCGGCGGCGGCGTCTGTTCCGTGCGCAGCGCCCGGTGCAGCGCCATCCACGCTTACGCGGAAGCGGACCGGCTTGCCGTCCTTGCCCGGACCGAGCACCAGATGCAGATCACGCGCATGGAAGCGATAGACGATCCGTCCGGAGGCCGCCGCGAGCGTCGCGTGCTCGGCGCCCACCTTCCACGCGCCGGCCAGCCCCCAATCGTTGACGGCGGGCTGTGACGGCGCCGTGTAGGTATGAACCTTGTCCTCCGCTGCGCCGCCGGGCGACGTGAAATTCTCGGCACGCTCGTATCCGATATAGGTTTCCGGCGACTGCATGTCGGCGCTGTCTGCCGCTGCCTGCACGCCTTGCGCGCTCGTGCCGGCGATGCCGATTGCGACCTTCGACGCATTCGCATGCCCCGCCTCAGTCAGCAATTCCTGAATCACCTTTTCCGATTCCGCATAGTCGCCTTCGCCGAAATGGTGATAGCGAATCTGCCCTTTACCATCGACGAAATAATGGGCCGGCCAGTACTGATTGTTCAGCGCGCGCCAGATCGCGTAGTTGTTGTCGATCGCGACGGGATAGTCAACGCCGAGGTCGTGGACGGCCTTCTTCACGTTGTCGATATTGCGTTCGAACGCGAATTCCGGTGCATGCACGCCGATGACGACGAGCCCCTGGTCCTTGTACTTCTGCGCCCACGCTTTCACATACGGCAGCGAACGCAGGCAGTTGATGCACGAGTACGTCCAGAAATCGACCAGCACGACTTTGCCGCGCAGGTCCTGAACCGTCAGCGGCGGTGAATTCAGCCACTGGACAGCGCCGTTCAAGGTCGGCAGCACGCCTTCGACGGGCAACGCCGCCGCGCCGCCTGACGCGCCTTGCGAGGCACGCATCATCGCGCCGGCGTCGCCAGCATCGGCGGCAGGGTTGGCCGTCACCACGGCATCGCTGCCCGGTGCGTTGGCTGGTGCATTGGTCTTGTTACCCGCCGCCACCGGGTTGGCCGGCGTCGCGCCGGGCGAGAACTTGTCGACCAGTCTCTGTTCGATACCACCGGTAGCAATGGTCGATACACGCGCCAGCACGCCGGTGTCGAGCCCGAACGCAATCGCCACCACGCCGCCTAGCATCGCCGCACCGATCCCGCGGCGGATCCATTCGCCCGCGCCCAGAGAGCGCTTCATCGCCGTGAACACCCGGCCGCCGATCAGCAGCGCCACCGCGAGCGAGGTCGCGGCGCCGGCCGCATAGGCAATCAGCAACAGCGTGGTGCCGACGCTCGCGCCCCGCAATGCCGCGCCGGTCAGCACCAGGCCAAGAATCGGACCGGCGCACGGCGCCCACAGCAAGCCGGTGGCGATACCGAGCAGAAAGGACGAGCCCGCGCGAACCTGCTGACCGTCGCCCTGCGCGAAATTCGACAGGCGATTGCCGGCGCTCACCAGCGGGCGCATCAGATGATCCGCGAAACGCGGCAACAGCAGCGTCAGTCCGAAGACGGCGAGCAACACGATCGCGAGCCAGCGGCCATACTGGTTAGCCTGCGTGACCCAGCCGCCACCCACCGCGGCGAGGGTCGCGACGATGGCGAAAGTCAGCGCCATGCCGGCCAGCAATGGCAGCCCGCTGCGCACGAAAGGCTGATCGGCGCGCGCGAAGACAAACGGCAGCACCGGCAGGATGCACGGACTGAGGATCGTCAGAGCGCCGCCAAGATAGGCGAGAACGATGAGTAGCATGTCGGTTCCGGGCGTTGTTGTAAGTCGGTTAGGATAGTTACGCGGCTTGGGTACGCTGTTAATCAACGGAAAGCGCAGCGGAAAGCGAGCGGAAAGTGCCCACATCCTAGGGCGCGGGGGGTGTCAAAGTCCTCACGAAAAGTTAAATTAAATGTGATAACTCGCCGCCCGGAAATTTTGCACAATGGCGCAACGGCCCGTTTTTGCGGGCGCCCTGTCTTTCCACCGCTCTGAACCACGCCCTTACCCGCGGCTAAAGCCCTCCATGGACCCACTGAAGCGCATCCTGATCGTTGAAGACGACGTCGACATCGCCAACGTGCTGAGCCTTCATCTGCGCGACGAGCGTTACGAAGTCGTGCACAGCGCCGACGGCAGCGAAGGGCTGCGCCTGCTGGAGCAAGGCGGCTGGGACGCGTTGATCCTCGACCTGATGCTGCCCGGCGTCGACGGCCTGGAAATCTGCCGGCGCGCCCGCGCGATGACGCGCTATACGCCGATCATCATCACCAGCGCGCGTTCGAGCGAAGTGCACCGGATCCTCGGCCTCGAACTCGGCGCCGACGACTACCTGGCCAAACCGTTCTCGGTGCTCGAACTGGTTGCGCGCGTCAAAGCCTTGCTGCGGCGCGTCGAAGCCATGGCGAAAGACTCGCGCATCGACGCCGGCAGTCTGCAGCTCGCCGGCCTCACGATCGATCCGCTGACGCGCGAGGCCACAGTCGACGGCAAGCCTATTGAACTGACGCCGCGTGAATTCGACCTGCTGTATTTCTTCGCGCAGCATCCCGGCAAAGTGTTCTCGCGGATGGACCTGCTCAATGCCGTGTGGGGCTATCAGCACGAGGGTTACGAACACACCGTCAACACCCACATCAACCGCCTGCGCGCGAAGATCGAGACCGACCCCGCCCAGCCCGAGCGCATCCTGACCGTCTGGGGGCGCGGCTACAAGCTGGCTATGCCCGGCAATCCAGGCGACGGGCCGACGCCCGCCGGCGCCCATCAGGACGCGCCGTGAATCTGACACTGACCCAGCGGCTCTCGCTCGTCTTCTCCGCGCTGCTGCTGGCGTGCTGCGGCGCGTCGGCGTGGCTGCAGATCCGTTCGAGCGATCTGCATGAAAAGGAAGTCGTGCAGCGCCTGTCGAAGGATCTCGCCAACCATATCGCGCATCGCACCACGCTGATGGACGCGAACGGTTTGCGGCCCGACGCGGTGCGCCAACTGTTCGGCCAGTTGATGATGGTGAATCCGAGCGTCGAGGTGTACCTGCTCGACAACCAGGGGCGCATCGAAGGTGACGACGCCCCCGTGGGCCACGTCAAGCGCGCTCAGGTGGATCTCACGCCGATCCGGCAATTCATCGCCGGGGAGGCGTTGCCGATCCTCGGCGACGACCCGCGTAGCGTCGACGGGAGAAAAGTGTTTAGCGCCGCGCCGCTGCAATTGAGCGGGCAGCCGCCGTCCGGCTATATCTACGTGGTCCTGCTCGGCGAGGAACACGACGCGCTTGCCGCACGCGTGGCCGCCAGCTCGGTGCTGCGTACCACCCTCTGGTCGATGGCGCTGGTTGCGCTGCTGGGATTGCTTGCAGGTTTGACGGCATTCGGCCTGATCACGCGGCCGCTACGCCGTCTCACCGACGCCATGCGCCGTTTCGATGCCGACGGCGAGCCGGACACCCAGCCGGCAGTGCCACGCTCGTCGCCTGCTGGACGGCGCGACGAAATCGGCGTACTCGAAGCCACCTTCGCGCAGATGGCCAACCGCATCGGCGACCAATGGCGCGCGCTGACGCGCCAGGATCAGCAGCGGCGCGAGCTGATCGCCAATATTTCTCACGACTTGCGCACGCCGTTGACCTCGCTGCACGGCTACCTCGAGACGCTGTCACTCAAGGCCGAGACGCTCGGCGAAACGGAGCGCAAACGCTACCTGGCGATTGCGCTTGCACAAAGCGTCAAAGTCGGGCGGCTCGCGCAGGCGCTATTCGAACTGGCCCGGCTCGAACACGGCAACGTGCAACCTGCACTAGAGCCGTTCTCGCTGGTCGATCTGGTCCAGGACGTGTTCCAGAAATTCGAGTTGCCGGCCGAGGCGCGGCACATCCAGTTGCGCGCCGG
The DNA here is from genome assembly GCF_900230185.1 of Burkholderia sp. OK233. Taxonomy (GTDB): domain Bacteria; phylum Pseudomonadota; class Gammaproteobacteria; order Burkholderiales; family Burkholderiaceae; genus Paraburkholderia. Next base: position 2,143,120 of record NZ_OCSR01000002.1, on the reverse strand, counting down.
CTTTCCCCCTCGCCTGCCGGCGGTCTACGCCGATCTGGGGATGATCGAGCGCGTGCTGACGAACCTGCTCGACAACGCGATTCGCCACACGCCCGCCGACGGGTCGATCGACGTCGATCTCGCGCACAAGGACGGCAAGGTATCGGTCACGGTGAGCGACACCGGTTCCGGCATTCCAGCGGAGCAACGCGAAGGGCTGTTCGAGCGTCCGTTCAGTTCAGGCGGCGCGCATCGCGGCGGCGGACTCGGTCTGCTGATCGTGCAACGCATGCTGCAGTTGCATCACAGCCAGATACGCCTGCTCGAGCGTGAGGGAACGGGCACGGCATTCTGCTTCGAGCTGCCGACCACCGAAAAGCCGGCTGTCGCCGGCATCCCGCTCTGACCGATCGTGCGGCGGCTTGCCGTATGCCAGGGTAGCGATTGACGGGCGCGATCAGACCAGCAAGTCCTCATGGAACGACCCGAACGGCCGGGTCGGATGCGCGAGCTGGATTTCAAGAATCCACAGGCCGGCGTCCGGACACTCGGCGAAATCGCCCAGATTTCCTGCTTTGTATATCGCATGCGGAAAGTCGCTGACGCGGTGGCCCTTGATATCCAGATTCAGACGCCACCCGAGCGCCGCTGCACGTTGCGCGGCGAAGTCATACAACGCTTTGCCGCCCGCACGCGTCGAGCGCCAGTGATGCTCCACTTCGTCGAACACGGTCTTTGCGGCATCGGCACAGGCCTTCATCTCCGCATCATGGCCGACCACGAAGGTCGCACCCGCATCGCCTTCGTGCTGATCCCAAACCACGCCCAGGTCGACGAAGAAAATATCGTCGTCCTTGAGTCGCGGATCGCCATCCGATTGCTGCTTGAAAGTCTTCAGCGTGTTCTCGCCGAAGCGCACCAGCACGGGATGCCAGATACGATCCATGCCCAGCTCGTTCAATACGTTCCTGCATTCGGCCGTCGCCTCCGACTCGAGCATGCCCGGCTGAATCCGCTGCGCCAACAGCTCCACCACGTCCCACGTTCGGCGTTGGGCATATTTCATCGACTCGAGCACGTATTTGCTTCCGACCGCCTGTTTCACCGCTGCTTCCATCCATCTTCTCCGGTTATGTCCGTTCGAATATAACGATCGAATGCATCGGTGTCCACGTTCTGTTTCTGCCGATCGTGCATCGCAGAGACGGCCATTCCGCGCGAAATGGCGTGCGTCGATCCGTTCAGGGCACGCACGGTCGCTATATTCCATGTGATATAACGAGGCGGGCGTGTGCAAACGGCATATGCCGGTATTCGGGGAGCGCGATGTTCATCCGTCAACTTCACTATCTGGTTACGCTTGCGCAAGAACAGCATTTCGCCAAGGCGGCCGAGCTGAGCCATGTTTCGCAACCGGCGCTGTCCTCGGCGATTCGAAGCCTCGATGCAGAGTTGGGCCTCGTCATCGTCAGGCGCGGCAGACGTTTCATCGGCTTCACCGAGGAAGGCGAGCGGGTGCTCGGATGGGCCCGTCAGACACTCGCCACACTCGAACATATGCGGCAGGACGCGTCGGCCGCTCAGGTGCGGTTGACCGGCACGATCCGCATCGGCGTCATTCCGACGACGATGCCTATCGTCGGTTTGCTGCTGGGAGCGTGCCGGGCGGATCACGCCGCGATCCGATACTCCGCGCGCTCGCTCAGTGCCGACACCATCCTGCGCCAGTTGGACGATTATGAACTGGATGTCGGGTTCACCTACCTGGACGATCGCGTTCAGGCCGGTTTTGCCGTTCTCCCGCTGTATCGCGAGCGTTACTTTCTGCTGTCTCCTCCTGACTCGCCTGCCGACCCCGCTCTGAACCGCTGGGACGCGCTCGGCGAACTGCCTTTCTGCCTGCTGGGCACCTCGATGCAGAACCGGCAGGTCATCAATGCTGCATTTCGCCGCGCCGGTGTTCAACCAACCGTCGTGCTCGAAACAGATTCGTTGCTCGCGCTGTATTCGAACGTACAGCATGCCGGCTTATACAGCATCTTGCCGCACAGCCTTTTGAGCGTACTCGACACCCGGACCCGCGTCAGCGCAACGCCGTTGTTGCCCGAACTGACACGCGAGATTGGCCTGATTACGCGCAATTCTCCGTCGATGCCACCGCTGGCGGCGGCCATGTGGAGTGCCGCAGAACGACTCGACCTGCAGCAGTCGTTCGATGCATTGCTACAGAAAGCTGACATAGCAGCGTTGCAATGAACGACGCTTGATAAGTACAGGTTATCAGCCAATCCGTCCAAACGATTGGACCGGCCCCGCTTCCCTCACAGACACTGTGCCGGTCGATGTCACGCATCGATCCACCCGGCAGATGCATGACGCCGGATCACTATTGCATTGAGTGGAGTGAGACAACATGGCCAAGGTTCTTTGTGTACTGTATGACGACCCGGTCGGCGGCATGCCGAAAAAGTATGCGCGCGACGACATTCCGGCAATCACCCGCTATCACGATGGTCAGACAGCGCCGACACCCGAGGCGATCGATTTCACGCCAGGACAGCTGCTCGGCAGCGTATCCGGCGAACTGGGGCTGCGTCGTTTTCTCGAATCGCAAGGACACACGCTGGTCGTCACGTCCGACAAGGACGGCCCGAACTCGGTGTTCGAACGTGAGCTGCACGATGCGGAGGTCGTCATTTCGCAGCCGTTCTGGCCGGCCTATCTGACAGCGGAACGCATCGCCAAAGCACCCAGGCTCAAACTCGCCTTGACCGCCGGCATCGGCTCCGATCACGTCGATTTACAGGCGGCGATCGAACGCGGCATCACGGTCGCCGAGGTGACTTACTGCAACAGCATCAGCGTCGCGGAACACGTGGTGATGATGATCCTCTCGCAGGTCCGCAACTATCTGCCTTCACACGAGTGGGTAAAGCAAGGCGGCTGGAATATCGCCGATTGCGTCGAACGGGCATACGACCTCGAAGGCATGCACGTCGGTACTGTGGCAGCCGGTCGCATTGGCGCGGCGGTGCTGCGCAGGCTCAAGGCTTTCGACGTCAAGCTTCACTACATGGACCGGCATCGTCTGCCGGCGGATGTGGAGCGCGAACTGGGTGCGACCTGGCATCCGGACGTCGAATCGATGGTGAAGGTATGCGATGTCGTGACGATCAACTGTCCGTTGCATCCGGAAACCGAGCATCTGTTCGACGAAAAAATGATCGCAAAGATGAAGCGCGGTGCGTACATCATCAACACGGCACGCGGCAAGATCTGCGACCGCGACGCGATTGTTCGCGCGCTCGAAAGCGGACAACTGGCAGGCTATGCGGGTGATGTGTGGTTCCCGCAACCCGCGCCGCGCGATCATCCGTGGCGCACGATGCCGCACCAGGGAATGACGCCCCACACTTCGGGTACGACCTTGTCCGCACAAACACGATATGCGGCTGGCACACGCGAAATTCTGGAGTGCTGGTTCGAAAAGCGGCCGATTCGCGACGAATATCTGATTGTCGATGGCGGACAACTCGCGGGCGTGGGCGCCCATTCGTACTCGGCGGGTAATGCTACGACGGGTTCCGAAGAAGCCAGCCGCTTCAAGGCTACCTGATCCTGTTGCCGCTTGCCGTCAGGCGCGGATCAGCCGCGCGGACGGCACGCGGCTCACGCCGGAGTATCCATGCAACAAAGTGTTCCCGGGGCGGCGGCGGCCGGCTCACGTTCCACATTTCGTCATGTCGCCATACCGGCCGCACTAGGGTTTCTAGGCGGCACCCTTGCGATCGGCGTACTCGGCACAATCGGCAAACTGACAGGCTTGCCGCTGTTGATCGCGCCATTCGGCGCATCGAGCGTATTGTTGTTTGCGGCCCCTGATAGCGCCTTTGCCCAACCGAGAAACCTCGTGCTGGGACATCTGATCGCCTCGGCGGTCGGGCTGGCGGTTTTCTGGATTGCCGGCGCAGGAATCTGGCAGGCTGCGTTGGCCGTCGGCGCCGCCATTGCCGCCATGCAACTGACCAGGACCGTGCATCCCCCCGCAGGCGCCGATCCGCTCGTGATCATGCTGGCGGGTGGGATGTCTCCACGCTTTCTGATTCTGCCAATCCTGGCCGGTGTGCTGGTGCTGCAGCTGATCGCGCTGTTGTTCAACAACATTGTCCGCAAGCCTGCCTCGCGGTAACTAGTTGCAGCGCAACGGCGGATTCGCCCTACAACCTGCCTACAGGGACAGTCTTTTTTGTTCTACGCTATAGGAGCGACCCGCAGCGCGTCCCGACGTCTGTCCCTAATCCCGGCTATTTGAGAGCGTCTCTGAATCTGCTGCGTCCGCAGACGGTCCTCCGGAGCAATACGGTGCAAGCGGCCGGAGGGTAGTTTCTGGTCAGACCAATTGCCACTCAACACCCAGGCAGCCCAGGGGATGTCACGCCGACCGCGGCACGGCTACCTCGGTGCACTCACCTATGGAGACTGATGATGTCGATTCGACTTGGAGAAAACGCTCCCGATTTCACTGCCGAAACCACCGAAGGGACGATCCGTTTTCACGAATGGATCGGAGACCATTGGGCGATCCTGTTTTCGCATCCGAAGGATTTCACCCCGGTTTGCACGACGGAACTCGGCTACCTGGCGAGTCTCAAGCCAGAATTCGATAAGCGCAACACGAAAATTATCGGGCTCAGCATCGATCCCGTCGGCGATCACAAGGAGTGGGTCAAGGATATCGCGGAGACGCAGGGCCACGCGGTCAACTACCCGCTGATCGGCGACTCGGACCTGACGGTCGCGAAGCTCTACGACATGATTCATCCCGAAGCGAGCGGCGGCGGCCCGCGCACCGCGGTGGACAACGCGACCGTACGCTCGGTGTTTCTCATCGGGCCGGACAAGAAGGTCAAAGCCATGCTCGTCTATCCGATGAGCGCAGGCCGCAATTTCGACGAAGTACTGCGGCTGCTCGATGCCCTGCAGCTCAACGCGAAACATACGGTGGCGACGCCGGTGAACTGGAAACCGGGTGAAGACGTGATCATTCCAACCTCTGTTTCCAACGATGCCGCGATGCAAAAATATCCGGAGGGTTTCAAAACCGTGAAGCCGTACCTGCGATACGTTGCGCAACCGAAGTAAAGCGCTCATTGATTGGCGCGGCGAGCGCCGGATAGTGCGAAGTCCGGCAGCCAATGCGGGTCCGGGTGCATTCACGTGCCCGGTCCGCTGAACGGGGTGCGTCCAATTCGACTGCCTGCAGGACGGATTGGCGACGCTCCATGGGCCGCGATTCTTAACCGCTCGCAAAAGCGGGCCGCGGGGTGAAATCGTGTTGATCTTCCGGCAGCTATTCGATCAGCAATCGTCAACCTACACGTATCTTCTTGCCGATAGCGCAACGCGAGAGGCCGTGCTGGTCGATCCGGTATTCGAACAGGTGCGCCGGGACGCCGCCCTGATCGAAGAGCTCGGATTGCATCTGCTTTACACCATCGACACTCACGTCCACGCCGATCACGTAACCGGCGCATGGATGCTGAATCGCCGTACAGGTAGCCGGATTGCGATCTCGGCAGCGAGCGGCGCCGAAGGCGCGGACCGCTATCTGAGCCATGGCGACAAGGTCGAGTTCGGTGCGAGGTACCTGGCCATACGTGCGACACCGGGTCATACCGATGGCTGCATCACACTCGTACTCGACAACGAGACCATGGCGTTTACCGGCGACTGTCTGTTGATCAGAGGCACTGGCCGCACGGATTTCCAGCGCGGTGACGCGCACGCCATGTTTCGCGCGGTCCACAACCACATTTTTACGCTACCCGCCGCGTGCCTCCTTTACCCGGCCCACGACTATCGCGGTTTGACGGTCACCAGTGTGGACGAGGAGCGGCGCTTCAATCCACGTCTTGGCGGTGAACTGTGTGAAGACGATTTCGCCGGATACATGACGAACCTGCGCCTGTCGCATCCGAAGCAGATCGATGTGGCGATGCCCGCGAACCTGAAATGCGGCCTGGCGGCGAGCTACCCCGCGCAGATGGCGGAGCCCGATTGGGCGCCATTGACATGCAGCTTTGCGGGCATCTGGGAAATCAATGCCCAGTGGCTCGAGGAAAATCTGCGTGCGGTCGAGATCGTCGACGTGCGCGAGCCCGACGAGTTCAACGGGCCGCTGGGGCGCATCCCCGTTGCCACACTCATTCCATTGGGTGAGCTCGCCGGGCGCGCCGCTGAACTCACGAAGGAACGTCCGATCGTGACTGTCTGCCGGGCCGGTGGACGGTCGGCACAAGCCACGATCATGCTGCGACAGGCCGGATTCGAGCAGGTTGCCAACCTTCCCGGCGGCATGCTCCGCTGGCGTGCAGAAGGCCGCGTCGTCGAAAACGCCAGCATGTGACGGAATCGTCAATCGTCGGCTGATGGCTAACCATCGGCCATGCGGCGTCTGATTTAACGCTTCAAGCATGCTCCTGCTTCCATTGCCTATAACGCCGCGTCAGCCGGCGCGTGCGCAGTTGATCAATGATCAACGTCAAGACCGCGGAATACCGGGCAGGCGCCGTACGTCCCGTGCCGAGCGAACGCAAACGGCGTTTGACGAGCGCCATGCGCACAAGTGCCGCGAGCGCCCGGTCGCGCCACTCGACCGGCTGAATGTGCGCCCCCAGATCGGCGCCTGCCTGCCAGCGTGCCGGCAGATCGGGCATCACGGCGAGCGCCGTGGCCATCCCGACGACGGCGACGCCACTGTTCAGCACCTGCTCGGCCACAGCGCGGCGCCGGATGCCGCCGGTGGTCATGACAGGCATCGTGGCGACGCCGGCCAGATCCTTGGCGAATTCGAGGAAATAGGCTTCGCGCGCGAGAGTACGCCCGTCGGCGGTGTCGCCCTGCATCGCGGGGCTTTCGTAGCTGCCCCCGGATAGCTCGACCAGGTCGACCGACAGGTCATTCAGCCACAGCACGACTTGCCGGGCGTCCTCTTCCGAAAAGCCACCGCGCTGAAAGTCAGCGGAGTTCAGTTTGACGGCCACGCAAAAACCCGCTGAAACCCTTGCGCGCACCACACGCACCACGTCCAGCAACAGACGGGCACGGTTGGCGAGATCGCCTCCCCAACGGTCAGCGCGGCGATTGGTCAGCGGCGATAGGAACTGCGAGATCAAATAACCATGTGCGGCGTGAATTTCCACGCCTGTAAACCCCGCCTGCTCGGCAGCGTGCGCCGTCGCGGCAAAGCGCCCGATGGTCTCGCTGATCTCGTCCTCGCTCATGGCGCTCGGCTGCGCGAACAGCTTGCTGTGTTTGCCGAGCGCCATCGGGACTGCCGAGGGCGCCCACGCCTTGCCGCCCATCGCCGCCAGCACCTGCCGGCCCGGATGATTGATCTGCATCCACACCTGGGCACCGCGACTGCGGGCCGCTTGTGACCACTGCGTGAAGGGTGCAAGGGGCGTATTGGCCTCAAGCACGATCCCGCCTGGCCCGGTCAGCGCCCGGCCGTCGATCATCACGTTACCCGTGACGATAAGACCTGCGCCGCCTTCGGCCCACGAACGGTATAGGCGATGGATCGTCTCGCCAGGCAGCTGCCCCGCGTCGGCAAGATTTTCTTCCATCGCCGCTTTGGCCAGACGGTTGGGCAGCCAACTGCCGTTGGGCAACTGGACGGGTGTGAACAGCGATGTAGTCATGGCGGAGTCAGCATACAAAAGGAGCGATGCCGCTATACTAAGATTCAAGTCAACTTGAAGGTCAAGCGTTATGAGAATCGGCGAACTCGCGGAAAAGACCGGCCTCGCACCGTCTGCCATCCGCTTTTATGAGCAGAGCGGCTTGCTGCCGGCGCCGGAGCGCAGTGCCAACGGTTATCGCGTCTACTCTGACCTGGCCATTGGGCGCCTGCGTATGGTGCAGTTGGCGCAGAATCTGGGCTTCCCGCTCGACAAACTGCGTGAGGCCTTCGCCGGTGACGAGGCGTATCCGAAAGAGGATTTGCTGCAAAAACTTGATACGCGGCTCGACGAGATCGAGCAACTCATGACCGCCCTGCGTACGCAGCGAAAGACGCTACGTACGCTTCGCACCACGCTCAGCGAAGCGTGGGCTGAAGGAAAGTGTGTCGACGGCGCGGAGTTGGCCAATCAGCTCCTGGCACAGCAGCAGGAACCGGTGCGCCGGTCAAAAAACCGGCACGACTAAAGAAGACCGCGCGCGCAGCACGATCGAAGCTTATTTGTTGAACGGCGCCTTTTCCGGTTCAGCCGCGTACTTGTCCCGGATCGCGTTCACGCAGTGGGTGAAGCGCGTGCGGAAACCAACGGGATCGGTGCTCGGCGGTGTGAGTCCGTCCGACGTCACGTTCCATCCGTCGGACGTACGGATGACATCAAGATCGAAGGAAGGACCCGGCTCGTCCTCGAGAATCACCGTCTCGCGCACATCGCGCCCTTCGGCGCGGATGATCGCCATGCATCCCTGGTGGAGCCGGCTCGGACCATGCGTGTTGCCGCTGCCCGGAGCGAAGTTGTCCGGAGCCGCGCCGTACATCCGTAGTGATTCGAATTGGGGCGGTGTCCCGGTAGTAACGAATGCGACGTCGGTCTCGGATATGCCGTCACTACAGCCGGTTACCAAGGTGGAAATCGCAGCCAACATGATGCCGGCGGAAGCGCGTCGGAGACTCGATGTGGCGTAGCGTGGCATGGTTGGTCTTGGATTTTGTTGTTCGTAGCGGTAAGCGTCATTTTAGGGCAAGTCGGCGTTCGTCAGCACGCACGCACGTCTCTCACGATCCGCCGACGCATCGTCGTCGGCGCGAGTTCGGCCAAGAATCACGAACACCGCAATCGCGCACAGCAGCGTCACGACCGTCAATCCCCAGGACAGTTCTCGATCCTATGGCCATCGAGCCGGCAGTTGTCGCCGAAGCTTAGGGTGTTCGTCGATTTCATGTGCGCGAAGCTGTTTAAGGCTTCGTGAAGCGACGGCTCAAGATAGCCACGTCGCAACGCGTCGCCAGCACATGCAATGCTTAAGGAAACCTTAACGAATACACACTATTACGTGATTTTCTCCCTGTAGCATAAATCGTTAGTGCGTTATGGAATCGAAAGCGTCGATTCATCCAGACGACTCAATTCCACTGCACATTCATCCCCGATTACGAAATGTTTCGTAGCAACCAAAAGGACGAGAGATGAAGACGATCAGGAGATGGAAGCGTACACAAAGCGCCGTTGGCGTAAGTGTCGCCTTGCTGGCTGGACTGTACTCGCTGGGCGCAGCGGCGGGCGATGAACACGATCACGAGCATGAGTCAGTGAAACATGTGCTGCTGATTAGCTTCGATGGTTTGCATGAGCAGGACGTCGCACTCTGTATCGGTTCGAATTCGTGCCCCAATCTTGCGTTGCTGGCCAAGTCGGGGACGACCTACTCCAACGCGCACACGCCAGGTCTTTCGGATTCGTTCCCGGGCCTCGCGGCGCTCGTCACCGGTGGCTCGCCCAAATCCGCGGGCCTGTTCTACGACGTATCGTATGACCGCACGCTCTACGCGCCGTCCGATAACAATTGCACCGGCAAGCAAGGCTGGAACGCCGTATTCGACGAGACCACCGGCATCGACGGCGAGAACGGCGGTGCACTGACCCATCTCAACGGTGGCGGCGCGTTCAATCCGCAGGCCATCCCGCATGCGTTGGTCAATGGCGTCTGCACGCCCGTCTATCCGCACAACTATGTGAAGACCAACACGATCTTCGAAGTAGTCAAAAGCAACGTGAAGGGCGCTCGCACCGCATGGGCGGACAAACATGCGTGGGGCTACGACTGGCTCAATGGACCGTCCGGCACGGGCGTCGACGACCTTTCTCGCACCGAGATCAATTCGATTGATCCGGCTACCAATACGAACTACACCGACGTCTACACGCACACGGAAAAGTTCGACAATCTCCACGTGCAGTCGCTGATCAATGAAATTGACGGCAAGGATTCGACAGGTCAATCAACCGCCGACATACCCACTTTGTTTGGCACCAACTTCCAGACACTGAGCGTCGCCCAGAAGGCAACGGTCGCGAATGGCGGCGGCTATCTGGATGCGAGCTTCACACCGGGTCCGCAGGTAACCGGCGCGATTGCTTATCTGGACAACGCCTTGGGTCGCATCGTGTCCGAACTCAAGCAGCACAACCTTTATTCGTCGACGGCGATCATCGTCACGGCGAAGCACGGGCAGTCCCCGACCGATCATTCGAAGCTGGTCAAGAACGGCGACACGCTCTCGAAACTGCTTGAAGCAAACAACTATCTGGATCCGAACGGCAACTTCGGGCAGAACAATACGCAGAGCGGCAACCTCAATGACGGAACGGGACTCGTCGGTACGGGTTTCGTGCAGACCGATGACGTCGGCCTGATCTGGTTACGCGATCAAAGCCAACTGCCTGCGGTGGTGAAGACCCTGAAAGACAACCTGAGCTGCAACGCGCCCGGCATTTGTGCGGACGGCCCGCAGGCGTACATTCTGTACGGCCCGCAGTTGAACGGCTGGTTTGGCGATCCGGCACGCGGACGCACGCCTGACATCATCGTCCAGCCGAACCCGGGGGTCATCTATACCTCGAGTACGGCTAAAGACGAAGAGCACGGTGGCAACGCTCCCGACGACAGCCATCTTGGTCTCGTGATCTACGTGCCTCACGCCCATCACGCTGGTCGGACCAACGACGAGCGTGTGGCGACCACGCAGGTCGCGCCGACGATCCTGCGTTTGCTCGACCTGAAGCCTGAGCTGCTGCACTCGGTCGCTATTGAAGGAACGCGTGCGCTACCGGGCTTCGATCGCGAGCGCTTTTAAGCGAATGGAGAGCGTGCGCGGCTGGTGCCGCGCACGCGCTTCACCGACAACGCTGCTTTTTATTTACTCGAGATCGCTTCTGACGGCGACGTTGAAGACGTAGACAGCACCTTGATCGACTCCCAACGCGGATGCAGGAGCCGCAACATAGCGAGAATCGCGCTCCTGGTATCTTCTGACACGGTTAGCTCGTCACTTCCTGTCTGAACCGCTTTCTTGCCATGCTGGCAATACTGATACTCCACGCGAACCGTTACTGACATGATTACGATTTCCTTCCTGTTAAGACCAATATCCCACGAGTGATCGACGGCTGAACGCTATCAGTCAGTCCCGGTTCGACTCGATTCGATTGACGAATCCGCAATCCAGCAGGATCTGACACAAGGCTTCGGGCGAGCAGGATGATCCCGCCACTTCGCTCATCCGGGCGAGAACATCAGAGAACGAAGCAAGAACGCGCCAACTGTCATAGTAAGCATGCAGCTGCGGTATGACCTCGTTGCCCAGCTTTTCCCAGCGGACGGAAAGCATGCCGACCGTTCCGCCGCCTTCCACCCGGTAGAGACCGAAGGTGACGGCCGAGACAACGGCCATCACCCGGCAATAGGAAGCCGGGTTCACATAGAATTCACGCCTGAGACGCTCATCGTTGTTCATCGCCGTTCTCCTGCCCGAGTTTTTACGGTTGTAACCCGTATAACGGCGCGCAGACGTCGAAGCTTGAGCCTTCGCCGGCGTCATAGTCCGCAGCGACCCGGTCAAAAATCGCACGCAGGGTTCAGCACATCGCGGCCAACGCCACGGCGTCAGCTACAGCTCCGCAAGTGCGTTCAGCATGGCGTTCACCCGCTGTGTCGGACTGCCGCCAACGCGGTATGCACGGGCGTTTCAGACACCCGCACCAGCCGCGTGATGCTCCGCCGATAAACGGGTGCCGGCTGCCTATGTGATCTCCCACCGCGATGCACGTACCGGGTGCGCCGCCGGTCAGCGCCAGTCATGCCTGCACCATGACATGCATCGCCAAACGTTTGCGGTGTGCGCAACAACGCCCACGAAGCCCGTGAAATCAGCCCGGCCCAATGCTTGCTTTTATGTAGGCACAACATTTTCACGCTACCGGGACTAGGCCATGTCGAATCCGCTCGAAATCGTCGAACTGACGCATCACGTCAAGAAGCTCGCGACGGGGAAAATTTCCGATATCAACGACATCAATCGCGAGACCACCTTCCTCGCACTCAACGCCTTGATCGAAGCAGCACGTGCGGGCAATGCGGGCCGTGGCTTCGCGGTCGTGGCAAATCAGGTCAAGCATGTGTCCGCGCGGATCGGCGAAATCACCACGGTGCTCAATCGCGAACTCGCCGGCTCGCTGACCAAGCTGACCGATCTCGGCGACAGCATGATCGAACGGCTGCGCTCGCACGAAGGCCAGCGCAGCGCCGATCTCGCACTGAACATGATCGACGTGATCGACCGCAATCTGTACGAGCGCTCATGTGACGTGCGCTGGTGGGCTACCGACTCCGCCGTGGTCGACTGCCTCGCCCATCAGAGTGCCGAAACGCGGGCGTATGCGTCGCGCCGTCTGTCGGTGATTCTCGACAGCTATACCGTGTACCGCGATTTATGGATCATCGACGCGGCAGGCAATGTGGTCGCGAACGGCCGACCGGATACGTATGCGGTGCACGACCGCAATGTCGGCGAAGCCAGCTGGTTTCGCGATGCGATGAAGACGCCTTCGGGCGCGGACTTTGTTGCCGGCGACATCGAGGCGCTGCCGCTTCTGAAACACGCGCACATCGCGACCTATGCGACAGCGATCCGCGAAAACGGTGCGGTCGACGGCAAGCCGCTCGGTGCGCTAGTGATCTTTTTCGATTGGGCGCCGCAAGCCTCGGCAGTCGTCAAAGGCGTGCGGCTCACGGAGGAAGAATGGCGGCGCACGCGCTGCATGATCGTCAACGCGTCGCACCGCGTGATTGCGAGCTCGGACGATAAAGGCGTGCTCGACGAACAGTTCCGTCTGAATACCGACGGCCGTCCGGCAGGTTTTTATCAACTGACTGACGGCCGCACCGTGTCGTTCGCCGCCACCCCAGGCTACGAAAGTTATCGCGGCTTGGGGTGGTACGGTGTGATCGTGCAGTCGCCTCCGGCTTAAGCCATTTGCCTTGGCCGCCGGGTGATCTCCTCAAACAAGGCATCCTGAACATTGGATGCCGTCAAGGGACTTACGTACGCGTAATCGATGCGCCGCCATCGACCAGCGAAGCGGTGCCGGTCACGAAGGACGAGTCATCGGACGCGAGATAAAGCACCGAACGGGCGAGTTCTTCCGGCCGAGCGACCCGCTTGAGCGCATGCAACCCGGTCACGAAGGCCTGCGACTCAGCGGTGTCGTTCATGTCGCGATACATCGGTGTGTCCACGGCGCCAGGCAGAATGGCGTTGACGCGCACACTTTGCGGTCCATACTCGGCAGCAAGCGCTTGTGTCAGCCCAATCAAGCCGGCCTTGCTCGCGGCGTATGCCGCGGTGCCCGGGAATGCGAAAGAGTAGCCAACGAACGTCGACGTGAAGATGACCGACCCACCACCGTGCTTCACCATCTCCGGGATCTGGTGCTTCGCACCCAAAAAGGCGCTTGTCAGATTGGTCGCCAAAGCAGCCGACCAGCCCGCTTCCGACACGCCCGAGGTCGGGCCCATTTCGCCCAGCGTGCCGGCGTTGTTATAGGCGATGTCGAGCCGGCCGAAGCGGCTGACGGCGAGCGCGACCAGCGCTTTCGCGAAGTCCTCTGACTGCACGTCGCCCGCCAGAAACGCGGCCTCGCCGCCTTCGCTGGCAATCTCGGCCGCGAGCGTTTCAAGTTCAGCTTCGCGGCGCGCCGCGATCACCACTTTTGCGCCTTCCGCGGCGAACAGTTTTGCGGTGGCACGGCCAATTCCCGCGCTGGCGCCGGTCACGATGGCGACTTTTCCTGTTAAGCGTTGCATGTTGAATCTCCTGCTGCAGTGTGTTGACCAGTGCCCAGTGCCTTGGTCCGTGAGAAGCAATATAGGCTTCAGTCACTCATGCAGGAAGGCTCAAAACATGGGTATATCATTCAGTATTTGTGAATGATAGGAGACCGACATGGACCGGCTGCGTGCTTATGAAGTCTTCGTGACCGTGGTGAGCCGCGGCAGCTTCACGCGCGCCGCCGATGCGCTCGAGACGTCGCCCGCCAACGTGACCCGCTACGTGAATGAGCTGGAAGCGCACCTCGGCACGCGTCTGCTGAATCGCACCTCACGCAGGCTTTCGCTGACCGAGGGCGGCGAGACCCTTTACGCCCGCTGCAAATCGATCCTCGACGACGTAGCCGAGACGGAGGGACTTGTGTCATCGGCGTCGGTCGAACCGCGCGGCCGGCTGCGCATCAATGCGCCTGTGAGCTTTGGCATTCTGCATCTGGCGCCACTATGGCCCGAGTTCATGCGGAAATATCCCGGCGTGGAACTCGATGTCGCTCTGATTGACCGCGTCGTCGATATCGTCGAGGAAGGCTACGACCTCGCCATTCGCATCTCACACGCCGGTTCGACCAGCCACGCAGCCCGCAAGCTGGCGACATCGAGAAACATTCTGTGTGCGTCGCCAGCCTACCTGGCGCGTTGCGGATACCCTGCTGCGCCAGCGGACCTGATCGAGCATCAATGCATCGGCTACTCGTATGCCGCCACCGGCGACGAGTGGCAACTGATGGACAGTGAACGCAAGGCTCACACCGTGAAGGTCAACTGCCACATGCATACCAACAATGGCGACACAGCACGTGCGGCTGCACTCGCCGGGCAAGGCGTGATCTGGCAGCCCACCTTTCTCATCGGTAGCGACCTGCGCGCCGGCAAGCTGGTTCAGGTATTGCCTGACTATCGCTTGCCTGACATCGACGTACTCGCGTTGTACCCAAGTCGTCGGCATCTGAGTGCCAAGATACGCGCGGTGGTCGATTTCCTGGTCGATGCGTTCGGCGGCGTGCCGCCGTGGGATCGGGATGACGGAGGTTAAGCGGGTGTCACGCCGCCTCCGCTCACGATTTGCCGCTGCCCGGCGCGGCTGAACCTCAATGCTGCTGCCACCGGACACGCGTCGACTTGCCTGCGATGCGTATCCGGCAAGCACTCACTCACCCACCGAACACTTCCGTCATCTGCGCATTAAAGTTATTGACGAAGGCGTGCTCTCCGGGTCCCGGGTTCGCGCGGAACGCCTTCGCCCCTTCGACCAGAACCTCATCCGCGTCCGTTCCGAGGACAGCGATCGTTTCGTCGATGAAGGCGTCAAGCGGCATCGCCTGTTCGGCCTCGCGGCTGTTCATGAGGTCCGTGCGCACCCAGGGCGGTGCGATTTCGAGTACGCGAACGTTCGTGTCCCGCAGCATGAAGCGTTGCGAGAGGACGTAAGAATGCAGCGCCGCCTTGGTCGACGAATACACTGACGTCACGGCCAACGGAACGAAAGCAAGGACCGAGCTCGTATAGGCGACGACAGCGTCGCCCTGGGTCTTGAGATGATCGAGGAGCGCCGATGTCATGCGGATCGGCCCGATGAGGTTGGTCGTGATGGTGGACACCAGCAGCGCGTCGTCGATGTGGCCGCCCGCCTGGTCGGGCTCCATGATCCCGGCATTGTTGATCAGCACGTTAAGGTCGGGATAGTCCGCGATCAGTTGCGCCGCTACCTTCTCGATGCTGGCCGGGTCGGCAATGTCGAGCTCGATTGCAGACATGCCGGGATTCGCTGCCACCACCTCGTCGAGGTGGCCGCGCCGGCGGCCGCTGATGATGACCTTGTTGCCGCGCTTGTGGAGTGCCTCGGCAAGCCCGCGGCCAATGCCCGAACCGCCGCCCGTGATGAAGATCGTGTTTCCGGTGAGTTTCATGATCGTATTCCTGATGAAGTTGATTTGCTGTAGATGGGGTTGGCGTGGTCAGGCAGGGAAGCTGTCGCCGAACATCGGCAGACCGCTCGCTGATTCGGCCCGGGTCGCTTCGTCCTGAAGCACGTCCCAGTGCTCGGCGAGCTTGCCGTCTTCAAAGCGGACCACATCGGCTGCAATCCACGCAGCGGGCCGGCCGTGTCCCGAGAAGCGCCCATGTGCAATGACATAGTCGCCTTCGGCCAGGATCAGCTGGTTCTCGTAGCGCAAGGTATCGGGCAGCGTGCGAACCAGGTTGAACAGGCCGTCGCGTCCCGGCGCGATATGGGCGCTATGTTGGATGTAACCGTCGGACCAGAAGCGCCCGGCTGCTGCGTAGTCGCGCTTGTTGAACAGGGTGTCGAATGCTTCCAGCACGAGCGCCTTGTTCTGTTCAGGGGTTGTCTTCGTCATGGTGATGCCCTCTTTCAAGAGTGAGGTGACGACGCGTTCAGGCGTCGGATAACCGTTGTGCCTCCTGCTGCCTGGACATACAGGTAAAGAAGGCTATACTTAAGACAATGATGAATGACATTGTCATTGAAATGGATTGTGGGCGTCCACCCAGGCAATGTCAATGGTGATCACCATTGTATTTTTTGATGGGTCTTATTGGGTCGCTATCGGCCAAAGGGAGGGAAAGTGGGTGTTTCCAGGCAGCAGGCGGTGGAAAACCGGCACGCGATCGTGGCTGCGGCTGAGAAGCTGTTTCGCGAGCGCGGCGTCGATGCAGTCGGGCTCGCCGAGCTGATGAAGGCTGCGGGCTTTACGCAGGGCGGGTTCTACAACCACTTCAAATCAAAAGACGCGCTGGTCGCCGCGGTGATGGAAAAGGCGATGGAAGAAGGGGGAGAGGCTTATGCCGCCCTGATCGACGGCGCGAAGTCATCGGGCGCTGACCCGGTCAAGTACAACATTGAGTGGTACCTGTCTCCCGAGCATCGCGCGAATATCGAGGCGGGTTGCCCCTGGTCGGGTTTTGTAGGCGACGCCCGCCGATTCGACGACGTCGCGCGCGGCTCTTACGCAGAGGGGCTCACGGTGAACCTCGACCGATTCGCCAAGGTCATCGAAGAGACCGAGGGGATCAGCGAAGGCGGCCGTAGCAAGGCGATCACTTTGTTCAGCCAGATGGTCGGTGCGCTGCTGCTTTCGCGTGCTGTTGCAGACGTTGACCCGGCGCTCGCGGATGAAATTCTTGACGAGGGTCGCCAGCATCTCCTTGCTGCGGTGGGCACGCAGTCTGAAACTCAATCGCGGGGACGTTCGCGCCGGCGGTAGCCCAATGTGTAGTTCGGCGGTGCGTCTGTAGCTTTACCGAGACTCACCGCTGTTCTGCATTCCCGCTGCGACCGGCAACGGAGAGACGGGGAAGGCAGGGAGTACTCCGCTCCACAACGCCACATACGATTTCAACGACGAGATCTTGCTCACCGGTGCGCGATACTTTGCTGAAGTCGCGCGGCTCGCGCTCCCTCCTGCCTGAGCCGCCTCCCCTTCCTGCCGCCACGCTGTCTGCTCAACATCAGAGGCCGCGCTGGTCGCGGTTTTTCATGAGCGTCAGGCGGGGGAATCGTCTGCCTTTGCGGCCTTTATCGCGGCGTAGTCAAGCATGGCTCCGCCGATCACGCTTTCTCCCCGTTCGTTGAGGGCTGCGCCGGCCCCTTGTATATCCCGCACCTCCTTGTTCTGGCTGAGCTTGATCTTCCCGACCAACCGTGTGATTTCGATCTCGACGCCGACGATCGCCTTGAGCATCGTATCGATGTAGTCGCTGGCGCTGTCCGTCATCTTCCACGGCTGGGGCTGGGAGGCTTCATGGGTTCGTGTGAGGCGAGCGACCAGCCCTCGCACATAGCGTTCGTCATCGCGGATGGTCACCCGGCCGTGCACGTGGACCACCCTGTAGTTCCATGTCGGCACCTGCTTGTGAAACTCGTGCTTGCTCGGATACCAGGTGGGCGAGATATAGGCGTCGCCGGCGCGAAACACGACCAGTACCTCGTCGCCGTTGGCCACGTCCTGCCAGACCGGATTTGCGCGAGCCACGTGAGCATGAAGGACGCCACATGCGCCTTCGCCGGCTTTCAGATCAAACGGAATGTGGTTGGCGTCCAGACCGCTTTTGCCATGCGTGAACAGAATGCCAAGCGGATTCTCTGTGATCAGCGTGTGCAGCACCTCGGTGCGCGGTTCATCAAAATGAGTGGGTACGTACATAGGGGCTCCGTGATGAGTGCTGCGACGCGCTAACCCTCATTGCAGGCAACGCCGGTGCGGCAGGCCTGCAAAGAATTGTGGCGGCAAACTGGTTTATATTGTAGAACCAGTTTGGATCATTTTCTTTGGACCAGAAAGCCATGGCCCGCAAACCGAAAGCGGTGGAAGTTCCGGCGATCGGCATGCTGGATCGAGCCGCGGGCCATTTGGGCCGTCAGCTCGCGCAGGCACTCCGCGACGCCGTCCGCCGAGGCGATCTCAAACCCGGTGAGGTGCTCCCATCCACGCGCACGTTAGCTGCGTCGTTGCATGTTGCACGGGGAACCGTCGTCGAGGCATTCGAGCAACTGATCGCCGAAGGCTTTCTGCAATCGCAGCCTGGCTCCGACACGCGCGTGGCGCAATCGTTGACGCTCCCCGCCGATGCCCGAGGGCGGTCCTCATCCGTTGAAACTGCCCCGCTTCCAGAACGCGCCCGTCTGTTCGCACAGGTTGCACGTCAGTTTTCTGCCGTACCGCAGGCGCCTTTCGCAGTTTCGGTACCCACTGGCCCTGCCGCTCCGGATGACGTCTGGCGCCGGCTCGGCAACCGGCTGCGCGCCCGCGGACCCGGCGCGCCGGCCGGGTATGGCGATCCACAAGGGGCGCTGGCGCTGCGCGAAGCGGTGGCCGACTACGTCAGGAAATCGCGCTCGGTTCGCTGCGAGGCGGACCAGGTGATCATCACAAGCGGCACGCAGCAAGGCCTTTACCTGTCATGCCAGGTGCTGCTCGATGGCGACGCGTCGGCGTGGGTCGAGGACCCGGCGTATAGGGGCATTACGGCCATACTGGAAAGCGCCGGCCGCCCGGAGTGCATGATCCGGGTACCCGTCGATGCAGAGGGCCTCAACGTCGACGAGGGTATCAAGCTGGCGCCGCACGCACGGGCGGCATTCGTCACGTCGTCGCACCAGTATCCGCTGGGAATGCCATTGAGCATGGCGAGGCGTAACGCGCTGTTGGCGTGGGCTCGCGCCAACAGCGCCTGGGTGGTCGAAGACGACTACGACAGCGAACTGCGTTATGCAGGACATCCATTTCCGTCGCTCCAGGGGCTGGACCCTAACCGGGTGGTCTATCTCGGCACCTTCAGCAAGATCCTGTTTCCGTCATTGCGGCTCGGCTATGCGGTTGTCCCGCAGAACCTCGTGGAAGCATTCTGTGGCGCGCGCGTGCTCATGGATCGCAATCCCCCGAACGCAGATCAGCACGTACTGGCAGCCTTTATCGCGGAAGGCCACCTGGACCGTCACATCCGGCGAATTCGTGGTGTCTATGCGGACCGCCGCGCGTGCATCATCGAGACGCTCGAGCGACTGCTGCCGAAAGAGGTCGCCTGGTTGCAGCCGAGCGATCAGGGCATGCACCTCGTGCTCTGGCTTGGAGGGGGTGTCGACGACAGGTTGGTAGCGTCCTTGGCGGGCGAAAGTGGGGTTGCTGTACGAGCGGTATCGCCCATGTATTCCGATGGAAAAGGCCCGATGGGTCTGATACTGGGTCTCGGCGGTTTCAGCGACGCCGAAATTGAAATTGCCACTCAACGTCTCGCCACAAGTATTGAAGCTGCGGCAAAAGCGGCGCGCCGTGCGAATCCGCAGGGCGTCGCTACCGCTAAAGCGTAACTGAATGATCTATCAGGGATATGGTCGCGTCCGCGCGCTAGCCTTGCTGCGCTTGCCAGCCGATGCCGAGGCTTTTCTGCAGCGACACAAAGTCCTTGAGCAACTCGGCCTGTCCCGCGACGACACTCTGCTGCGCGGTGAATTCTTCGCGCTGCGTATCAAGCAGATCGATCAGCGTGGCAACACCGGCGGAATAGCGCTGCCGCATCAGCGTGGCCGAGTGGCTTGCGGATGCTTCCACCTTTTGCAACGTGACGACATGCTCGCGCTGATGCCCATAGCGCGAGAGCGACGAGTTCGCGTCCTGCAGTGCGCCGAGCACGGCCTTCGTATAACGCGCCTCGGCTTCGTCCCGCGATGCCTCGGCTGCGTGCACGCTGCCCAGTGTTCGACCAAAATCAAACGCGTTCCATTGCAGATACGGCGCGCCGATCCAGCTGAAATTGTTTTTGCGTACGAGATGGCCCGGATCGCCTGCGCTGAATCCGATATCGCCGAGCAACGTCACCTTAGGGAAAAAGTCTGCGACGTGTTCACCAATCTGCGCATTGCTCGACGCAAGCCGCCGCTCCGCTGCGCGAATGTCGGGACGCTGCTGCAACATCACCGACGGATCGCCGATCGCCACCGTCCCCGGTAATGCCGGCAGCGGCCGCGTGCCCGCGAGTTGTTGGTCCAGCGCGCCGGGCTCACGGCCGGTCAGCACAGCGAGGCGGTCGAGCGAATCGGTCAGTTGCGCGTCGAGCGGAATCAGCGTTGCGCGCGTGTTCTCAACCTGCGTGCTCAGGCGTTCGACATCGATGTCCGCAGCCGTGCCGCGCTCCCGGCGCTGCTGCGTGAGCGTCAACATCTTCTGTTCGGTCTCCGCCTGACGCTGCGCGAGTTCAAGCCGCGTCTGCTGGTCGCGCAGTTCGATGTAGGCCTGCGCAACCTCGGCCGCGAGCGACACCTGAGTGTCTGCGAGATCGGCATCGACGGCTTCCGCATCCGCGGACGCCGCTTCGATGGCGCGCCGCGTGCCGCCAAACAGATCGATTTCCCACGTGGCGTCGAAGCCCGCGGTGTAGAGCTGCAGCGGGCCACGACCCGACGACGCTGTACTGCTGCCTGACGAGCTTCCGGAGCTGAGCGAGCTCAGATCAGGCGAGCGCATGCGCAGCGCGGCAGCGTCCCCAGAGATTTTCGGCAATTCGTTCGCACGTTGCTTCTGCAGTTGTGAACGCGATTCCCGCAACCGGGCCTGCGCAATATGCACGTCGGGACTATGCGCAAAGGCGGCGGCGATGAGATCGTTCAACTGCGGATCGTTGAATGCGAGCCACCACTGGTTCGGCGCGGGCGTCGTAGTCGTACCGGAAGCCGGCGCACGCACGAAGGTCGCGCTGCTGCGGGCGTCCTGCGCAACCGGTGGTGCGCCGTGATAATCCGGGCCGACCGTGCAACCCGACAAAGCGGACAGAAGCACGGCGGCGGCCAGTGCGATAGACGAGGGACGGTTGAACATCATGGTGTGATGAAAAGACATTAGTGTCCGGCGGAAGAAGGCGGCGGTGCATTCCGGCTGGGTGTTTTCAGAAGCAGCGCAAGCGGAATGCAGGCGATCAGCGCGATGCCGAGCAGATAGAAGGTTTCCGAATAGGTCATCACGATGGCCTGCTGCTGGATCTGCGCGCCGAGTTGCCCAAGCGCGCGCATCTGCGAGTACGCCATGTCGCCCGTATGGGCGAACCAGTTCGCCGCGTTCGCCGCCAGGCTCTCCTGGCCGATCAGCGAATTTGCACTGACAGACTCGCGGATCATCGCGGTATGAAAGGTCGTGCGCCGGTCGATCACGGTACCGATGATCGCAAGGCCAATCGACCCGCCAAGGTTGCGCGCCATGTTGTAGAGACCGGCGGCGTCACCGGAATCTTCGCGCGACACGGCCGCCATCGACGCCTGATTGAGCGGCATCATCGCGAGCATCTGTGCGGTACCGCGTATCAGTTGCGACCAGATAAAATCGTGCCCGACGCTCTGCGCTGTCAACTCAATGTCGATCATGCAACTGATCGCGTACAACACCAGCCCGGTAATCACCAGCACGCGGAAATCGACTTTACCGAGCAGCCGGGGCAGGACCGGCATGATCATGAAGGCGGGCAGCCCGGAAAGCAGCATGATCGCGCCGGACTGTTCCGCGTTGTAGCCCGCGACCACCCCGAGAAACTGCGGCAGCAGATACGACACGCCATAAAGCGCTGCGCCGACCGCGGACACGATCACGATCACGCTGGCGTAATTCGGGTTGCGCATCAGACCGAGGCGCACGATCGGCTTCCTGGCGGTCATTTGCGAGGCGGCGATCAGGATCATGCCGAAGACCGACACGCAGGTAAGCGTCACGATCATCGACGATTCGAACCAGCGCTCGCGCTGGCCTTCCTCGAGCACGACCGTGAGCGAACTGAGACCGATCGCGAGACCCACGATGCCGAGCCAGTCCGCCTTGAAAAACGCTTCCCAGTGCGGCCGATCTGACGGCAAGCCGACGATCAACAGGGTCATCAGCGCAAGGCAGATCGGCAGATTCATGAAGAAGCACCAGCTCCAGCTGATGTTCTCCGCGAGCCAGCCACCGACAACCGGTCCCAGCAGCGGCCCGAGCAATACGATCAGGCCGAACATGGTCATGCCGACCGGCATCTGCGATAGCGGCAGGCGCGTGCGGATAATGGTCTGCGCCGTTGGGATCAGCGCGCCGCCCGTGAAGCCCTGCCCGATGCGGCCGGCGATCATCATGGGTAACGTATGCGACCAGCCGCACATCATCGAAAAGGCAATGAAAAGCGCCGAATTCGTCAGCAGGAAATTGCGCAGGCCGAACACGCGCGTGAGCCATGCGGCCAGCGGAATCATCACGATTTCCGACATCAGATAGCCGGTCGAAATCCAGGTGCCTTCCGTACCGGTGGCGCCGATTTCGCCCTGGATCTGCGGCAGCGCGGAGTTCGTGATCGAGATGTCGAGTGTCGCCATCAGGGCGCCGAGCGCGCCTGCGGCGACGGCGATCCAGTCGCCGACGCTGGCACGCTCCTCCCCACGCGGTGCGGCGGCGGGCGTTGTGGTTGCCGATTCAGCCACGATGGTTCTCGCTATCGATGCGTGCGTCACGATCGCGCGCTGAACGCGTGTCGACATCCACGGTCACCGACAGCCCCGGCAAGAGCACGCTGCGCGTCTCCACCCCTGTGTCGATCCGAATCCGCACGGGCACCCGCTGCACGATTTTCGTAAAGTTACCGGTGGCGTTTTCCGGCGGCAGCAGCGCGAATTGCGAGCCCGTGCCGGGCGAGAAGCTGTCGATCACGCCGTGCAACGTATGACCGGGCAACGCGTCGACGTGCAGTTCCACCGGCTGACCGATGCGCATCCCGCCCACCTGCGTTTCCTTGAAGTTCGCCAGCAAATAGGTACTTTGGACCGGCACGACCGTCAGCATCCGTGTGCCGGGTTGCGCGTACTGACCGACTCGCACGGTGCGATCACCGACCTTGCCGCCGAGGACACTGCGCACCACCGTGTTGTCGAGATCAAGTTGCGATTGTTGTGCACTGGCCTGGGCCGCTTCGAGTTGCGCGCGCGCCTGCGCGAGCTGCGCGGTGGCCGAACCGATCTGCGAGCGTGCTGCCTCGACCGCCGCCGAATTCGCGGCGAGCGTGGCATTCGCCTGATCGCGATTGCTGGTCAATTCCGCCAGCCGTTCACTGCTTTCAGCGCCGGTGGCGACGAGCGGCGCGTAGCGCCGCACTTCGTCGCTCGCATGCTGCGCGCTCACGCGCGCCACCTGCTGCTGCGCCTGGGTCTGCACAATGTTGGACTGCTGCTGTTTGATGTCGGCCTGCGCGCGTTCGATGTCGGCCTTACGCGCGTCGATCGTGGCCCGCGCCTGGTCGAGCGCGACCTGATACTGGCGGGCGTCGAGATGGACAAGCGAATCGCCCGGCTTCACGACCTGATTGTCCGCGACGTAAACTTCCGTAACGTAGCCGGCGATCTTGGGCGCCACGGTAACGCTGTCGGCCTGCAGATAGGCGTCGTCGGTGCTTTCGATGAAGCGGCCCACCGTCCACCAGCGGGCGAGCCAGACGGCGCCGACGATCAGCGCGACAACGCCGAGCGCGATCAGCACCGTGCGCCGGCTGGGACGCCTCGCGCCCGCGGCGGGCGAATCTTCGGCGGGTATCGGGAGGGAGGGAGAGCCTGCGGTCGCTGACATCGTATCGGTCCAATTATTTCCACGTGGCACAATTATTCCAGTTGATCAAATTGTGTCAAGTGATATATTTCTTACGAATTTCCGCAATAGGCGTAATGGAGAAAGATGCATGAGCACCGCAAAGAAGCTGCGCCGCTCGCCGGAGGGCGGCTATGCACGCGGCGACGAAACGCGGCACCGGATCATCGAGGCGGCGATCGAACTGTTTGGCGAACATGGTTTCGAGGGCGCGTCGACACGCGACATCGCGGCCCGCGCCGGCGTCAACGCGCCCGCGCTGCAGTACTACTTCGAGAACAAGGAAGGGGTGTATCGCGCATGCGTCGAGATGCTCGCCGACGACGCATGGGAGACATTCGGCCCGGCCATCGAACATGCGCAGGAAGCGCTGCGTGAAAACGCCGACACGCCGGCGTTGATCGACGCCTTCATCGGCATTCAGACAGCGATCGCGCACGGCGCTTTCGTCAAGGCAAGCAAACCTGGCCGGCGGATGTTCTTCGCACGCGAACAGGCGGGACACGAACCTCAGAGTGCCCTGCAGATTTTCGGCTGCCGGATCCGCCAGCCGCTCAACGATGTCAGCGTGGCGCTAGTGGCGCGAATTTCCGGGCGGGCAGCCGACGATCCGGTCACCTTGATCCGCACCTTCAGCCTGCATGGGCAACTTGTGATTTTTCACCTCGTGCATCCGTCCAAGCTGTCGCTGCTTGGCTGGAAGAGCATCGACGCGGAGAAGGCGGCACTGCTCACGTCGACCGTTCGCGATCAGACTCGCACGCTGCTCGAGCATTGGAGCCGGGAACGTGACGAGGGGCTCACACCCCCGGCGCAAACCACGGGCAGAGGAAAGCCACGCAAGCAGCAGTGATCTCAGGCCGGCGCACCGATCACCGCTTTCGGACCCGTTGGGCAAGATGCCATTACAATCCAGCACTTCGAACCGACAACAGTGATTTGCGCCATGAGATATCCCCTTGCATTGACACTCGCCGCGGTCATTGCAACCGCAAGCACGATCGCGACCGCCCAAACAACCGGGGGCAGCGACGCACCCAAACTGCAGTGCGCCATCGGGTATGTCACCGGCGTCGGTGGATCGGCACAAAGCTTTCGTGAATATCTTGCGACCCCCGACCGGGACAAATATCGCTACGTTGCTGACAACCCGATTCAATGCAAGGTGTCCGACGAAGGTCGCGCGTCAGCCTGTACCGGCGTGACAAACCTTCGGAATGAAAAAGTCAGCGTGTATGACGACGTCGACAACGCGACCATGGCCGTGGTCGCGCGCGTGGAACTCGAGCACGGGACCTACCCGGTGATCATCGTCGTGCGACGGCAGGATGTGAAGTGCGAGGAGTGAGCGCTGTCTGGCGTGCTATTGATGATCGCCGGTTGGGCACGAGCAACAACCCAGCCGGCGAAGAGGCGATTACGACTCGAAGACGCCGTTGTGATCAACGGCGTTTCATCTTGATCACGCGCGAAATCTGACCCAGCGTAAATCCGGTGTTCTGCACGTATTTGGCGTAGTCGAGTGGAGCGGTGAACGATTCATCGGTGACATACTCGCCCATGAAACGGAATCGGTCAGTTGCTGTTCGGACAAAAACAGGAAGCGGGTCGGTCTGTCGCGCGAGCGTCCGGCCGGCCGCACGTGCGGCGGCGCTGCTATCGCAGACGATCACATCCGGGGCATAGGGGTTGAGGTCCTGACGCAATCGCGCGGCAACGACCTTGCCGCCCTTCGTAGGCAAGAATGCCTGCTTGCATCCTCCCGTCACCCTGTGGATGTCTTCCCGGGAATACTCTTTTCCAATTTCAAACATGATTTTTCTCCGAAGAATGACGCCTGGCTGTGAAGCAGCGGCGTCAAGCGGAGCGATGATATCGAGCTGTATCTAAATCCGTTGTATAAAGCGAGAGCTTCTTGATAAAGAAGGTATGTGGGTCGAGCGGAATAGCGAGACGTGCACTTAGATATGCTGAATTTACGGTACACACCCCTCGGTTTTATAAATTCGTTATACGGTTGATGACAGAATCTCGAGGTCACAGAGCGAGGGGCTACCTGCTTCGGTTGAGATTTCGTCAATACGAAACGAACGCGCCCCGTCTCCGCAGTCTTACCGTTCGCGCTTTTTCGTAGACGGTTGCCGCAAGCGCTTGTAGGAACACGCCGAGGTGTTTTGGGGGCGAAAACCGCACAACGTGTAGGGATCGGCCATACGCCAAGGATGTGTTTCTACGAGTGCTTGCGCCAGCGTTGCGCTACTCGCGGCGAAGGAATCTGCTCAGCATAAAGTTGCCTCGACGATTCAATGAGTGTGGGACCGAATAACGGCGTCTTTCGGAGGCGTCCGATCTGTGGGCGCCTCGTCGGCGGACTCCAATGCATCGACGCTCAAGTCAGTACGGTCGAGCATCGCGCGGGCCTTGTTCATATCGAGCGCCCCCTCCCATCGAGCGACCACAATCGTCGCCACCCCGTTGCCGATCAGGTTCGTGACGGCACGAGCTTCGTTGAGGAAGCGATCGACGCCTAGCAGCAGCACCAGTCCAGACACAGGGATTTTGTGCATCGAGGCCAGCGTGGCAGCCAGAGCGACGAATCCGGCTCCGGCCACACCCGCGGACCCTTTGGATGTCAGCAGCAGCACACCGAGGAGCAGCAACTGATCCCCGATCGTCAAGTGGATATTCATCGCTTGCGCAACGAACATCGAGGCCATGGTCAGATAGATCGCCGTGCCATCGGCGTTAAAGGTGTAGCCCGTAGGCAGCACCATCCCGACCACGGGGCGTGAACACCCCAGCTTCTCCATTTTGATGAGCATCTGCGGGAGCACCGCTTCAGTCGACGCTGTACCGAGAGTAATGAAGATCTCGTCCTTGATGTAGCGGAGATACTTCCACAGCGACAGCCCGCTCATCCGCATGACAAAACCAAGCACAACGACCACGAAGAAGATCGAGGTCAGGTAGAGGCACAGCATCAGTTGGCCAAACGATGCCAGCGTGCCAATTCCGTACTTCGCGATGGTGAATGCCATGCCCCCAAAGGCACCAATGGGCGCGACATACATCACGATTCGCACGACGCCGAACATGCCCTGAAGGAACATGTCGAGCATGTCGACGAACGGCGCAGTGCGGGGCCCAAGCCTGGCGAGGGAGATGGCGAGCAGTAGCGAAAAGAAGATGATGGGCAGGATATCTCCATTTGCGAACGCTCCGACAATGCTGTTCGGAACGATGCTCATGAAGAACTCAAGCATTCCGTGCTGCTGTGCCGCATGGGTGTAGGTGGAAATGGCCGAACTGTCGATATGTGCCGGGTCGATGTTCATACCACTGCCCGGTTTGATGACATTCACGATGACAAGGCCAACAGCGAGAGCAATCGTTGATGCAATTTCGAAGTAAACGACTGCCTTGACACCAACGCGACCGGCCGCATGCAGGTCGTTCATGCGGGCAATGCCGACGACAACGGACGCGAAAATGATCGGGGCAAGCAGCATCCGGATCAGCTTGATGAACAGATCCCCGAGAGGTTTGAGCTGAGAGCCGATGTCGGGATAGAAATGGCCGACGAGGACGCCGGCAACAATGCCAATCAGCACCTGTACGTACAGCTTGGAAAGAGATTTTCCGATCTTTGAAACCCGCATGACTGTCTCCTATGCGTGGCATCTTTTAATGAAAGTCAGGACCGGCTACCGCAGCGGAATTCACCGCTGCGACGAGCACGGGCTGATTTCGCGTGCGTTCCATTTGTCTATTCTTATGAACGCTGCGCCGACGCCTTGGTCGGCGCGTTTTGCCGTTTGACGGCTTATGCGGACAGCTTTTGCATTTCGGCGAAAAGATCAGCTTTTCCTTCAAAGCCGATGCCGGGCAGATCGGGCATTGTGATGAAGCCGTTTTCCACTTTCACGCCGTCAGGGAAGCCGCCATAAGGCTGGAACAGGTCCGGATAGGATTCATTGCCACCCAGACCGAGCCCGGCCGCGATGTTCAACGACATCTGGTGTCCGCCGTGCGGAATACAGCGGCTCGGTGACCAGCCGTGTTGACGCAGCATGTCGAGCGTGCGCAGATACTCCACCAGGCCATAGCTCAGCGCGCAGTCGAACTGCAACCAGTCGCGATCCGGACGCATCCCGCCGTAACGGATCAGGTTGCGTGCGTCCTGCATCGAAAACAGGTCTTCGCCAGTCGCCATCGGCTTGTCGTAGTAATTGCGCAGCGTCGCCTGCAATTCGTAGTCGAGCGGGTCGCCCGGTTCTTCGTACCAGAACAGGTCGTATTGCGACAGCGCCTTCGCGTACTGGATCGCGGTATCAAGGTCGAAGCGGCCGTTTGCATCGACAGCGAGTTTCTGACCGTCACCGAGTACGCTCAGGATCGAGTCGATGCGGCGCAGATCTTCATCGAGCGAAGCCCCGCCGATCTTCTTCTTCACAACCGTATAGCCTCGGTCGATGTAGCTGCGCATTTCGTCTTTCAGCTTCTCGTGGTCCTGGCCTGGGTAGTAGTAGCCGCCGGCCGCGTACACGAAGATCTTGCGATCGGGTTGGCCATCACCGTAGCGGTCGGCCAGTAACTGGAACAGCGGTTTACCTTCGATCTTCGCCACCGCGTCCCAGATCGCCATGTCGATCGTGCCGATGGCGACCGAGCGCTCACCGTGACCGCCCGGCTTTTCGTTCGTGAACATGGTCGCCCAGATCTTGTGCGGATCGAGGTTGTCGCCGGCATCGTTGACGAGCGTGGCGGGATCGGCTTCGAGAAGGCGCGGAATGAAGCGCTCGCGCATCAGCTTGCCCTGGCCGTAGCGGCCGTTGGAATTGAAGCCATAACCCACGACCGGCTTCCCGTCCCGGATGACATCCGTCACCACGGCGACGAGACTCAGCGTCATCTTGCTGAAGTCAATGTAGGCATTCCGGATTGGGGAACTGATCAGAACGGTCTTTTCGCGGATTTCAACGATTCTCATGACGGTGTCTCCTGAGTTTTGGGCACGTTTTGCATGCGTCCGGCTGCAATGGAAACTAGCTTATCCGCGAAAGGAGGGATTAGAATTCACTTGAATTCATTTCATTTTTTACTTTAGGTGAACAACTAAAGTGACGACTGACTCAGCCTCCGACTTCGAATTTTTCATCCTCCTCGCCAGACTCAAAAGCTTGTCGGGCGCGGCGCGGGCGCTCGATCTCACCCCGCCGGCCGCGACCAAGCGCCTGGGGCTGATGGAACACAGGCTGGGGGCGCGGTTAGTCAACCGGACAACTCGGAGTGTCAGCCTGACGCCCGAGGGCGAGACTTACCTGCGCTACGCGACACAGATCGTCGGGCAAGTCCGGCAGATGGAGGACGAGATATCGGGGGCTCGATCCGATCCCCACGGGCTGTTACGCGTCAACGCGACGCTCGGCTTCGGGCGCACGACCATCGCGCCGCTTGTGTCCGAATTCGCGAAGCGCTTTCCCAACGTGGAAATCCAGTTTGAAGTGACCGACCGGCCCATCGATCTGGTGGAGGAGGCGTTCGATATGGCCATCCGTTTTGGCGAACTCCCCGACAGCCGGCTTAGCGCCCGGCGCATCATGAGCAATCGTCGTTTTCTGTGCGCCTCCCCGAAATACCTTGAGCGTTTTGGGACACCGGAGCGCGTAGAGGATCTCGTTCGGCACCGTTGCATCATTCATCGCCAGAACGATGATGCCTATGGCGTGTGGCGGTATATGCAGGGGGACCACACCGAAGCTTTGAAAGTCAAAGGCGCGCTATCGAGCAATGACGGCGATATTGTGCTGCGGTGGGCGCTTGACGGGCATGGGATATTGATTCGCTCCGAATGGGATCTGGCGAAGTACGTCCAAAGTGGGCGGCTCAAACTGGTGTTGCCGGAAACGGTGCTGCCGTCAGCCGACCTCTTCGTCTACTATCCGAGCCAGCGAAACCAGACGGCCCGCGCCCGAGCATTCATCGACTTTCTGATCGATCGCTTTCAAGCACCGTTTATACCTGTCGAAACCGGTGCTTCGATCTACGATCAAAAAAAGAAGGCGGGGCGCAAGTCATAGGTCATCGATGGGTCGACCCAAACCGGGAGATCGAACTGCCGCAACGCGGGCGCTTCAGAGTCAACTCGAAATGCGCAAAACCACGAGAACCGGATGCCACTCCGCGCAGTCATGTCGGCAAATTGCCCGATGTCGGAGCGAATTCGTAGTTCATGCCCTGTAGGCGCCCTCACGGTGCGAACCACAGACGATTCCGATGGATCGTCTGGCCTGTCGAGCCGGGCTAATCCATCGTGGGATCTAATGTGGCCAGCAGCGATCGGGGTTTCAGAACTTGTGCCTGATACCGAGTCGGACTACGGCCGCGCGATCACCGCTTGAAGGCCTCAGATTGTTGATCGATGCGACAGCAGATAGATCGCGTGAGTCGACACCTGACGCCTTCTGGTAAACGCCCACGGCATAAACATCCGTTCGTTTTGACAGGAAGTAGTCTGCGCCGAGGGAAAACTGATGGTACCGGGCATCCGGTTTCTCGCCCGTCGATGTCTTGACGCTTCCGCCGACCGTATAGTTGTACGCAAATCCGGCGAGGAAGCTGGGACTAAACTGGTACTGAAAGTTGGCTTCGACATCGTTGAAACTTGCACTACCTGAGTAGCCGTGCGGGTTGGTGCCCGACTGCAGGTCACCAAGATTTCCGTAACGAATATTCGAGTAAGTCAGTCCGACAGTTGCCCTTGAAAATACATAGGACCCAGCGATTGCAGCCACGCTGTAGTCGTGCGCCGAAATGAAACCGGTCGTGACAGGCGACATAATGCTCGTCGATACGGATGTGGGAGTCGACGTGCTGCTGTTGCCAAAGAATCCGACATTCGGGGTTCTTGCGTTCAAATACGCTGCTGCGATGCTAATCGGACCGCGGGCGTAATTGGCGCCCAATGACCAGGTTTGGTTCCCGGTAAAACTACCGGGCTGCCCGCCGAGGGCATACATCGCGCTAAAGGAAAGACCGCCGTAGTTACTGCTCATGTACTTGATGGCATTGTTGGTCCGGACGGTATTGTTGAAGTTGTCCAGATCGCCAGGGTGCGCGGTAATGTAACCGCCCCATTGGTCTCCAACGGCAAACTGCCCTAACAGGCCGGTGAAATACCTCATGTAGCGGTCATCCGGAACGCAGGCGTAAACGTTGAACGTATGTCATCAATGAGAGCGAGATGGAACGGATGCGTGGGCCAGATGGTTTTACCGAATCAATGTTCACGGTGTTGAAGCTGGACGATTTTGTGCCGAAGGACCATCCGTTGCGTCCGATTCGCACCTGGCTCAATGACGCGCTTAAACGCATGGACGATGTGTTCGCGCGGATGTACGAGGCTGACGTGAAAGGAGGTCGGCCGAGCATTGCGCCGGAGAAGCTGGTGCGAGCTCTTTTGCTGCAGGTGCTGTACTCAATTCGTAGCGAGCGCATGCTGGTGGAACAGATTTCCTACAATATGTTGTTCCGCTGGTTCGTCGGCCTGCCGATGGACGGGACCGTGTGGGACCACTCGACGTTCAGCAAGAACCGCGACCGGTTGCTCGAACACGATGTGCTGGTGTTGCTCTTCAACGAGACAGTCGAGACCGCGCGCGAGCGCGGATATCTTTCTGGGGAGCACTTTAGCGTCGACGGCACGTTGATTCAGGCATGGGCCGGGCACAAGAGCTTTGTGCCCAAGGCAAGTCCGGACAAAGAAGACAGGCCTCCTGACGAACCGCCCGCGCCGAATGACAACTGGCATGGACAGAAGCGCAGTAACGAGACGCACCAATCCACGACGGACGAGCAGGCGCGCCTGTTTCGTAAGAGCAAAGGAACCGGAGCGATGCTCTGTTATATGGGCCACGTGCTGACCGACAACCGGCACGGCCTGGTGGTCAACGCACAGGTGACGCTGGCGACGGGCACCGCCGAGCGCGACGCGGCCGGGCAGATGCTTGCTGATGCCGCGAGTGTTGCGTCGCGTGCCATCACGGTCGGTGCGGACAAGAACTACGACACCGCCGGCTTCGTCGGCAGTTGTCGCGCGAATCGTGTCACGCCGCATGTGGCGCAAAACGATGGTCGTCCAGGAGGCTCAGCAATTGACGAGCGAACTACGCGCTGGCCGGGTTACGCGGTCAGCCAGCAAAAACGTAAACGCATTGAGCAGGTGTTCGGATGGGGCAAGACAGTCGGACGAATTCGACAAGCGATGTATCGAGGACTTGAACGCGTAGACCAGCTCTTCGTGCTGACGCAGGTCGGCTACAACCTGACGCGTATGCGCACACTTGCCGGTTAAGGGGCAGGAAGCAATGGATAACATCGATATGGCGAACCCGCGAGCAACGTCGAATGCCCGCAACGTGTTCCGCGTTTCAAAAGTGCGAACCCAGCATCCGTCGTAATGCATCTGGGCGCATCAACGACGGATATTTCAACGGCCTGCTAAAGAAGTCACGACAGAATCGTACTGCCGCCCCGCCATCAACGTACCGTAGGTATCGGACGAAAGACCCACATAGGCCTGCCGGCCAAACATCCGGCTCCCTTGGCCTAGCGCGCCAGTATTTACGTCGAATCCATTTTCCAGCACGAAAATGGCCCGGGTTCCACCGCCCAGATCCTCCGCGCCCCTGAGCCCCCACCGACTGCCCTGGATGACACCGCTGGACAGATTGAAGAGTCTGTTGCCGGCGGCGTTGGACTGGTAGTTCACTCCTTCATCGATAACCCCGTAAAGTGTCACCGACCCTTGCGCATGGCTCATAGTCGGCAACGACGCTACACAAATTAGGATAACGTATTTTTTCATATTGATCTCCACTTGATACTAAAGAATTGATTTATCCAGGAAAACGAAACCAGGTAACTATCGCGGCGAAACAGCGGGTTCTGTTCGATGCCATGGGTATGAGAGGCAATCCAAGGTGCTTTGCTTAATAGTCCATCGCTACGCGATGCACGTAGTCCCGATCTTATGTTTCAGCGTCCGCCTCGCTGCCAATCAACAGAAGAGAGAGTGTCGAGACGATCAGCACTGCCGTTGTCGCGATGGCAGGCGATAGACGATTGCCCGTCGCGCTGATAAGCCAGACCGCTGCCAGCTGCGTCGATCCGCCGAAAAGAGCGACACCAAAGCTATACACCGTTCCGGTTCCTGTCGCCCGCACATGCCGTGGAAAAAGCACTGGGATCAGCGAAATTGTCGCAGCACCTTGAATCGTCAGCAGGACACTCAGAAAAACTACGGTAACAAGCAGACGCCCCGCTGTTGGTGCGCTGCTCAACCATGCATACATAGGGTAGAGGGAGGCGATCAGCAAGAGTCGGGCGAAGACGATTGGAATCTTCCGTCCGACTCGATCCGTGACTTTCCCGGCTATGGGCGCAACGATGGCGATGACGATCCCGGACGCGACAGCACAGGCGTATGAAGCAGACTCACCGAGCTTCAAATCGCGGATTGAATAGGTTGGGATGAAGAACGTGATCAGGTACGCTGCGACCGTCGCGCCCATAATGAGCAGAACGCCCGCCGCGAGATGCCGAAAATGCGAGTGAAATAGATCGCGTAACGGTATGGCGGAATCGGACCCCGTGGTGGATTGCGGGTATTCAGTCTCGATTTCCGAAAGTTGACGACGCAAGGCGATGCCGACCGGGAGAATCGCCGCACCTAACAAAAATGGCAAACGCCAGCCCCACGCATACAGTTGCTCTTCAGGAAGGAAATGTGTCAACAATGCTGCCGAGGCCGCGCCCGCGGCGATCCCGAGTCCCTGGCTGCCAAGCTGCCAGCTGGTGTAGAACGCCCGCGACCCAGCGGGAGCGTGTTCAAGCAGAAGCGTGGTGGCGGGTCCGACTTCACCACCTGCTGAAAGCCCTTGGATGAGCCTCGCCAGAACCATCAGAATCGGGCCAGCTATGCCCACTTGTGCATAGGTGGGGGCAAGCCCTGCGAGGCAAACACCGACCATCATCAGCGTGAGCGTCAGTGTCATGGCTGCACGCCGGCCGGCTCGGTCGGCGTAGATGCCGAATACGACACCACCGAGCGGGCGCATCAGGAAACCCACGCCAAATGTCGCGAGCGACGACATCAGCTGCCCTTCCGCCGACATCGGTGCAAAAAAAAGTCGACCTATAACGATTGCGAAATAGCCGAATACCGTGAAGTCGAAGAATTCGAGCGCGTTTCCGATTGTCGTGACGACAAGGAGTCGAGATCGCGACGTCCTGCTTCCGTATTTTTCCGATGTACTCAGGGTGTGCCCCATAAACGTCTCCTCATTAGAATGATTTCTGATCGCGCATCAGGTGTTTGTTCGGCTATTTTTTGAAAGTGCAGAGCGTCTTTGACCCTGCGCCCAGGTAGACAGCACATCCCGCCATTGCTGACCCGTACGACTCGTCCGATCACGGTCAATGAAATGAATCCGGCGGGTAAGTGGCCAGTCCCTCGAACAGTCGAGCCCAGCCGCGTACCCCTTCGTCGATCGATGTAAGTCGGAAGAACTCATTCGGCGCGTGGACGTCTTCGTCTGGCAAGTTGTAGCCAAACATAAGCGTCTCAATCCCAAGCGTCTCCTTGAACAATGCAGTGACCGGTACACTCGCGCCGAGACGCACATGAATCGGTCGAATTCCCGTCTCCTCGAAGAGCACCGTTTCGGCCGCAAGAACAAGCGGATGGTCTGGTGGCAGGGTCGCGGCAGGCGCGCCAAAATGCTGGTGCACGATAGAAAGAGACGCATCTTCCGGACAGTGATCACGCAAGTGCTGCAGAATCTTCGAAATAACATCCTGCGATTTTTGCCCCTCGACGAGGCGCACAGTCATCTTCGCTCCGGCTTCGCAAGGAATAATTGTCTTGCCGCCGGCCCCTGTGTAACCTCCCCACATTCCGTTGACGTCGAGTGACGGTCGCAGCGTAATGCGCTCTCGTGCTGTGTACCCCGGTTCTCCATGAGGAACCGCGTTTACATCGGCGAAGAAGCTGACCTCATTGAAAGGGAAAGCGGCCGTGTCGAATCGCTGACGACCGGACGGTTCGAGTACGCCTTCATAAAATCCCTCCACCATCACGCGTCCGTCGGCATCGTGAAGCGTCGCAATCAGGCGGGCCATCTCGTGAAGGGCATTGCGCACCGCGCCGCCGTAGCGACCTGAGTGCAGGTCCTTCGCCGCTGTTCTCAACCGTATTTCCAGTTGGCCGTTGCCGCGCGCACCGGTGTTGATCGTCGGCATGGTTGCACTTGCTCTGCCGCCGTCTGCCGAAAGCACGCCGTCCGCGCGCAGCAACGCGTGATGCCGCGCCACGATCGTGTTCAGCGTCGGACTGCCCGTCTCTTCCTCGCCCTCGAGGAACACCTTCACGTTGACCGGAAGCGTGCCATGAACGGCAAGATACGCTGCAATGACTTCTAGCGCGATCATGGTCGAGCCCTTCACGTCCGATGCGCCACGCGCAAAAAGACAATTGCCCCTGATGGTCGGCTCGAACGGTGGCGATTTCCACTGATCAAGTGGCTCCGCGGACTGAACATCGTAGTGACCGTACACGATGATTGTCGGCTTACCCACCGCTTGAGTCCATTCTCCATAGATCGCCGGTTCTCCTCCGCCCTGGAGTTCTTGAACGTTCACGAGACCGATTGCTGCAAGACGCGCGACGAGGAATCGTCGCGCCTCTGCCATATCCAACGCGTATGCAGGATCCGGGCTCACGCTGGGTATTCTCAGCAGGGCTTTAAGTCTCTCGAGGATCGCTTCTCGATCACTGTGGAGATGTTCAATGACTTGCTCGACCATATGAGTATTTTCCTTGCTCAGAACCGGCATCCTGTTCGAACAGCGCCATCCACTGCGCGGCCCGGGTTCAATAAATCGGAGGGAATACACCCTTGCCCCACAGCGTTGTGCACTTGTGCACTGTTTCGAATGCGCTGTTCGAGACGGTGATCGACGGCGTGGTGAGTTCTATCGTCTGCCGATTGTTTGGACCGGTATAGCGCGGCCATACTGTGCTTTGGCTGCCAGCCGTGCCATTCGGATCACCAGCACGCACGAAGTTGATCAGGTACTGCTTCATCTGCACACCTAAAGCCTGCATCGCGGGATTCGTACTCGCCTTAGCCACAACCGTCGGACCGAACCAGTAGACCGCATCAGTCCCATGGGACGTGCCCAGATAAAAGGCCGTTGGATTGACTGGAAATGACAGCGACGGATCGGTCAATTCCCATCCATACACGGGCACCCATGCCGACAGTTCATCACGCCGCGAACTGTTACCGCATCCGTACATAGCGTCACCCATTGCGCGAGCGTAGCCCTGTGCGGGGACAGCATAGTTCGACAAAGGATAGGCCGTGAGAATTTGCGTTGTGTCGAACCCGGGCGGCGCCAGAGATGCAATAGCCTGGCTATAGACAGATGCTGGCAAGGTGGGCGGGACAAACAGCGTGCCCTCGTCGTAGACGCCGCCGATCATTACCGGCACCCGATTGAAATTACCTGCGACAAAGGCAGTCGATGGCACCTGGGTCACGATCTGTCCGTCCACCGTCGGACGCCATTTGCCGTTGGCCTGCGCTGCGACGATGTCATCGGCGGATTTGCCGCGAAGGCACGAGAGCACGTCAGCTGACCCGCTACATCCTATCGTCGAGATGAAACCATCGCCCTGCGCCGTTGCGGTGTCGGGCGTCAGATTCGAATACGCACCGCCGCCCCCACTTTCCATGACTGCCCTCGCAAAGAGACCTTTCGACAGAGGCGATTCAAGCAACGTGAAGGTCGATGTCGCGCCGGCCGACAGGCCCCACACCGTCACGTTGCCCGGGTCGCCGCCGAAGGAGCCGATATTCTGTTGTACCCAGCGCAGCGCTGCCTGTTGATCCATCACGGCAAAGTTGCCCAGCGTTCCGTCATTGTTTGCCGCTTTAAGGCTCTGATTGGCAAGATAGCCGAGCGCCCCAAGCCGATAGTTGAATGTCACGACAATCATGTTGCCGGAGTCGACAAGCGTGCTGCCGTCGATCTGCGCCCCCGATCCGACCGTAAATGCCCCACCGTGGATATATACAAGGACAGGGAGCTTGCTGGCAGGCAGCGCGTGAAGCGGCCTCTGCACATTGATAAAGAGGCAGTCCTCTGACATGTCGCTTTCGGCCATGTCGTTCTGAGGGCACGCCTTGCCGTACGAGGTCGCCGTCAAGGTGCCTGCGCGCCGAGCCGGCGCCTGCGGCGGCTTCCAGCGAAGTTGGCCGACCGGCGCTAACGCGTACGGAACGCCGAGAAAGGAAACCACGTTTCCACTCGCACTCCCAACCACACTTCCCTCGTTTGTTTGCGCTGCCAGCGGATTCGGCTGGCTAACCGAGCCTCCGCATGCGGCAAGACATAACGCCAGGAGGGCGGCGCATAGCCGCCCGATGCCGTTCGATTTCATAGTGCTCCCCTATGTCGTTTTGATTCAGTCCACATCGATCGGGCCGATGACGCCAGCCCGTCAAGCGGAGCGTCCGAACAGACCCGGCTTTGCGAACTCCGCAGGATTGGCGGACTGGATGTTGCGTATGCTAGAAACGTCAAAACTATGTGTCCAATGCATTATTTTTTTGATTTACATTACATTGTCTGATGATAAACGTTTGAGCCTGTACACCACCCGACGTCCGGAAACACCATGAACCTCCACCATCTGGTCCATTTTCTTGCTCTTGTTGAAACAGGTTCGTTCAGCCGCGCCTCCGAGAAATTGCATCTCACTCAGCCAGCCTTAAGCCGCAGCATCCAGATGCTGGAACAGGAGTTGGGGGTACGGCTGATCGATCGAATCGGCAAGCGCAACGAACTGACGCCATTTGGCGTTGCTGCGGCCGAAAGAGCGCGAAAGATCGTTTCGGAAGCCGCGGATCTGAGAATCAGCGCACAGATGCTGACGGAAGGGACGGGCGGGACGATTCGTCTGGGACTCGGCTTCACGCCGAACGGCATGTTCGCCGGCCCCTTGATGACGATGATGCTTCAGCGGCATCCATCCGTTGGCCTGCACCTTTCGGCCGGTACGCCGGAGGCACAGCTCGCTGCGCTACGAACGCGCGAATTCGATGCGCTGCTGGTTCATTCGCGCGCCGTACCGCCAAACGAGGATCTTGCGGTCGAGCTACTGGGACGGGTCCGTTCAGGCTTCATGGTGCGTCGCGGCCATCCGCTGCTGACGGTCTCGCGTGCGTCGTTTGCAGATCTGATCGAGTTTCCGATCATCTCGACGATGCTAAGCGATGAGGCAACGCGCGCGCTTACCCGCCGCTTCGGACCGGGGGCCCATCCGGACCGCCTGTTGCGTGCGTCGTCCGACACCGTGTCGACGCTTATCGATGCCGTCCGGTCCACCAACGCGGTATTCCTAGGCGTACTGGGCACGGCTCGCACGTGGCTCGATACCGGCGAGGTCGTAGCCGTCCCTCTCGATGCGCCGCTTGAGCTCGACGCGCAATATGCGTTCGTCACCTTGAGTGGCAGAACGCACGCACCGATGCTCGAAACCGTTCGCCGGTTTTGCGTTCAGCTGGCACAGAACGAAACCGCTCTAGTCAAGTAGGTCAGCAAAGCACGCGCCTGATCACGACGACGAGCACCTCGTCAGCCTTTCGATCAACGCTGCAACGAACGTTTCCGTAACGGGCGGCAACGTCCTGCCGCCTTCAACTTCGTATCGGAGTGCGGTATCAAACTGATCGCGCCCGGGCAGCGCGATTCGGTCACCTGCTACGACTCACGCAGACTCGAACAATGTAGCGGCCCAATCGGCAAACACCCTCACCTTGGTGCTATATCTTCGGCTAGGCGGATACGCGATATAGACCTCAAGCGGGTTC
Organism: Burkholderia sp. OK233; assembly: GCF_900230185.1. GTDB lineage: Bacteria > Pseudomonadota > Gammaproteobacteria > Burkholderiales > Burkholderiaceae > Paraburkholderia. The sequence goes on along the minus strand of NZ_OCSR01000002.1, from coordinate 2,104,191 downwards.
GGTCGCCATCGCGTGAGAATGGGTACAAGTCTCTTTTGCTTGATGGACGGGCGAGCCATGAAGTCCAATGTATGGACGATCCCCAAACCAGCCAGTGCAGTAGCAACGTGCGCATTGCTCTCGCTAACAAGAACGTCATTGCGTACGCGACCAAGCGTGATCGTTTCCTCGTCCCGGCAAAAGGTAAGGGGCTGCGTCACGCCCGTACTGGCAGAAAAATATCCAACAACAGGAAGGTTGTTATCCACGATTTCCTGCGGATGCTTCGGTGTGCCGTACTTCGCGAGATAAGCGGGACTCGCACATGTTGTCCACGCAAGCTTCCCGATCGGATGCGTCACGAGATCCGGATCATCGGCTGTACTTCGAATTGCACAGTCTATGTTTTCGGCGACAAGATCCGCAGTGCGGTCAGTAACGCTGAGTTGAACCTGTATGTCGGGATAACGCGCAAGAAAGGTTGGCAACGCAGGAATGAGAATGCCGCTTGCAGTCGATCCGCCGGCGTCGACTCTCAGCACACCGCGCGGGCTCGCCTCCTCCCGACCGAGCGTAGCCTCGATGTCATCAAGCTCGCTGAGGAGTTGCCGAGTGCGCTCATAGTAAGCAGCGCCATAGGTCGTCACACTGACCCGCCGCGTATTTCGCTCCAGCAGTTTTACGCCAAGATGCGCTTCCAGTGACTGGACCCATTTGCTCGCCGTGGCATTGGGCATATTCAGAGAAAGTGCCGCCCGCCCGAAGCCCCCTGTTTCGACAACGCGGACAAAAATACGAATGGCCTGCAGATGGTCCATGGATCTACCTCGTCGATTATCCATCCAGGTGGATAGATAAACCACAATATACATATTTATCTGCATGGGTGTTTAAACTAAGCTGGGCTCATTAATCCACAACTGAACCAGGAGCCTTGAAATGACAACGTCTCTCTACGACAACATCCATTCGACGAAGCACGCGGGAAAGGTGGCGCTCGTGACCGGCGGCAGCACCGGCATCGGCCTCGCTACCGCCAAGCGTCTCGCTCGCGAAGGTGCAACGGTGTTTATCACCGGTAGACGCCAGGCGGAATTGGACACAGCGGTATCTGAAATCGGACACGGGGCGCGCGCGATTCGTGGCGACATTTCGTCGGCCGCCGACCTTAAGAGAGTCGTCGACGCAGTGTCCGCGGAACATCAACGGATAGACATTCTCTTTGCCAATGCGGGCGGCGGAGAGTTCACCCCGCTTGGAGAAATCACCGAAGCACAATTCGACAAGTACTTCGACATCAATGTGAAAGGCACCCTGCTAACCGTGCAGAGCGCATTGCCGCTCATGCGGGCCGGCAGCGCCATCGTGATTACAGGATCGATCACATCGGTACAAGGTGTACCGGCATTCGGCGTCTATGCCGCCACCAAGGCTGCCTTGCGCTCCTTCGCGCGCACCTGGGCATCGGATCTCAAAGGTCGCGACATCCGCGTCAATGTGGTCGCGCCTGGCGTCGTCGTCACACCTGCCTACAAGACCGAACTCAAGCTGAGCGATGAACAGATCGAAGCCTATTGCAAGGAGGTTGCCGAGACGACACCGCTTGGTCGCGTCGGCAGCACCGATGAGATCGCAAAGGCGGTTTCCTTTCTCGCCTCCGACGATGCCAGCTATATCACCGGGATAGAACTGTTCGTTGATGGCGGACGCGTGCAAGTCTGATTTTTTCAGCGCCGTATCGAGCGCCGCTCGACATTGGCAGGCAGCACCCATTTTTAACGCAGGGGCAAGCCAAGCGCCTACGGCGCAGAACCCGTTGGCCTGATCTCCGGATGAGCCGGATCGGCATGTTCAAGAGCGGCAAGCGACATGATGCGTTCCTCGGAGGCGTCATCAAAGCTGATTTCTCCCGCCAGGCGACCCGCACGCATGACGAGAATGCGGTCCGAGATCGTCAGCACCTCGGGCAAGTCGCTCGATATCACGAGAATGGCAAGGCCATCGCGAGCCAGCTCGCGCATGAGCGCATAGATCTCGGCCTTCGTTCCGACGTCCACGCCACGCGTCGGTTCATCGACGATAAGCACGCGCGGCTTCGAGGCGAGCCATTTCGCCAGCACCACCTTCTGCTGGTTGCCGCCGCTCAGCAGACCGACCAGTTGCTCAACCGTCGGCGTCTTGATCTGGAACCGCTCGACATAGCCTTCGATCATGCGGGATTCCTCGCCCGGCCTGATGAAGCCCCCGTTCGAAATCCGGCCGAGACCCAGCGCCGCGAGGGACAGATTACTGCCCACCGCCATGCCGAGTACGAGCCCCTGGTCCTTGCGGTCTTCGGGAACCAGTCCGATCCCCAGCTTCATGGCGTCGCGCGGCTTCGCGACGGTGACGGGCCGGCCCTCCATCGTGATGGTTCCGGCCATCGGCGGCGGCGCACCGAAAATCCCCATCGCCACTTCCGAGCGGCCGGCGCCGACGAGCCCCGCCAGACCCACGATCTCGCCGCGTCGCAACGCGAACGAGACGTCCTGATAGCGTTTGCCGTCACCCAGACCCTGCACCGATAGAACAATCGGTTGCGCCGCGTTCTCGGGCCGGATACGCCGCACTTCGGCAAGATCACGGCCCACCATCAGGCGCACCACCTCTTCGGGCGACGTGTCGGCGAGCAGGGTCGTGCGGACATGCTTGCCGTCGCGCAATACGGTAACGGCGTCGCAGTTGTCGAACACCTCGCGCATGCGATGCGAGATGTAGAGGATCGTCACGCCTCGAGCCCGCAGGTCGTGCACCACCTTGAACAGCGTCAGGGAGTCGGCCTCCGACAGACTGGATGTAGGTTCGTCCAGAATGAGCAGGCGCGGTTCGTGTATCAGCGCCTTGCAGATCTCGATAAGCTGTTGCTGCGCGATCGTCAGATCTCCGAGCCGGGTGTCCGGGTCTAGCGCGATGCCCAACCGCTCCATGGCGGCGCTGGCCTGTGCAATCAGCCTGCGGCGGTCGACCAGCACGCGCGCCATGCGAGGCTCCGCGCCGAGAAAGATGTTCTCGGCAACGGTCATGTTCGGCGCAAGCATCAGCTCCTGGAAAACGATTGCAATACCCTGACGGGCGGCATCCTTCGTGCCAGCGAGTTGCAACTCCACGCCGTCGAACACCAGTCGCCCGGATGTCGGGGAATGGGCGCCGGCAATGATCTGCATCAGCGTCGACTTGCCGGCGCCGTTCTCACCCATGACCGCATGCACGGTCCCAGCCTCCACGGCAAAGGACACGTCCTGCAATGCCTTGACGCCTGGATAGCTCTTTGAAATATGCTCAACGCTCAACAACACGGTCATGGCGGCACTCACTAGCGCGAAAAGCGGCGGGACGGCCGGTGCGCAGGGACCGTCCCGCGCAGTGGATTATTTGCCAGCCGTAAACTTGTCGACGTTCGACGAATCGACAATGTCCACGCCTGTGTCCGTGACGGGCGGCACCTTTTCGCCCTTGGTCAGTTTCTCCAGTTGCCCAACAGAGTCCGAGCCCATTCTTGTCGGTCGCTGACCGACGAGCGTGGTCGCATACCCCTCCTTCAGGAGCTTGATCTGCGTCGGCAAGGTATCGAACGACACGATCACGAACTTACCCGCCTTGAGATCGGCCGCCTTGTTTTTCAGCGCTCGCGTATAGGCTTCCGGTGCGAACATCGGCCAGCCTCCGGCGAAGAAAATGCCGTCGATATTGGGATTCTTGGCGAGGATGTCCTGAATCAACTGCACCGCCGTACTGGAATCGTCATTGCAAGGGAAAGGCGAACCGGAGACCTCCTTGAACGTGCCGCCGAGCTTCGACTTGAAACCCTTGATGCGGTCGTTGAGGTTCGCCGCCGACAACCCTCCGGTGATCACGGCGTAGGTCCCGCCATTCGGGAGCGCCTTGGCGAATGCCTCGCCTGCCGACATGCCACCGCCCTCGTTGTTGGTGCCGATAAAGGCGACACGTTTGGACTTCGGCGCGTCGGAGTCAAAGGTGACGACCGGGATGTTCTTGGCCATTGCCGCACTGATCACACTGCTGATCGAATCAGGATTGTTCGGCGCAATCGCGATTCCCGCGACCTTGCGGGTGATCAGGTCGCGCACAATGCGAGCCTGTTCAGCGTCGTCAAGCTGGGCAGGTCCGGTGAAGAGGCATTCGGCGCCGATCTTGGCCGCCTCTTCCTTGCAGCCTTTTTCCGCGTCCGCGTAGAAGGGCACGCCAAGCGCTTTCGGCACGACAGCGAATACCTTTTTATCAGCAGCATGGGCCTGTCCTGCGATCCCAAGCCCTAAAACAGCGGCGGCTACGGCGCCGAGCAATATACGTGTCATTGTTTCCTCCAAAGGGTCGTTATGGATAAATCACTCATCGACGTCGCCAGACACCCTTTCTGAGCTGGTCAATGAATACAGCAAAGACGATGACAGAGCCGACGAAGACGCCTTGCCAGTAGGCGTCGGTTCCAAGCAGGATGAGGCCGTTGCGGAGCACTTCGAGAATCACGGTGCCGACGAAGACGCCGATCACGGTGCCCTCGCCGCCGCTGAGCGCAGTGCCGCCGATAACGGCGGCCGCGATGACGCTGAGCTCCTTGCCCAAGCCCTGGTTGGAAATCGCGGAGGACAGATAGCTCACCTCAATAATGCCGGCCAGACCGGCCAGCACGGAAGACATGACATAGACGCTGATCTTCAGCCGATCGACATCGAGACCGGTCAGCATGGCAGCCCGCTCGTTGCCGCCGACTGCGTATAACTGCCGGCCATAGACGCTGCGTTTGAGAACAACGCCGGCAATGATCGACAGGACCACGAAGATCACGAACGGCGTGGGCAGCCCGAAGATGTCACCGCCGCCAAGCGCGAAGAACGCATCGCCGTCCGGCCGGAATCCGTCAATGGCTTTACCGCGGGTGATGATAAGGGCGAGAGCACGCGCGATGCTCATGGTTGCGAGCGTCGGGACGAAGGGCAGCATGCGCAGCCTGGTCACGCACAGACCGTTGAACAGGCCCACTGACGCCGCAATCAGAAGCGTGAGTACGCACGCCGGAACGACGCCCAGGCCCGCTTGCATCATGGCGGCGGAAGCGACGGCAGACAGCCCCCAGACACTGCCGACCGACAGGTCGATCCCGCCGGTGATCATGACCGCAGCCTGACCCAGCACGACGATCCCGATGAACGAGAGGTTCCGCGTGTCATTGAGAAGATTATCGACGCTCGCGAAGTTCGGCGCGAAGATCGACAGTGCCAGCACCATGATCAGGAGCGCGCCGATGATTCCCGTCTCCCGTGATCGCAGGAGGCGCGCGCCAAGGCCAGCCCGGCGCTTCACGCTTGTTGTTGCCACAGTCACCCTGTTCATCTCGTATGCCTCGTGTACCGATGTCGCCAGGAAGTCCAGCCGCGGGATTCCCCTTGCATTGCGCTCAATGCGGGCCTGGAAATCCTAGTCCTAGAACTTCTCTTTGCCGTAGAGCGACTTCGCATTGGCCTGATCGATGCGTTGGGTTGGCACCAGAATGTTGCGTGGAACCTCGGTTGCGCAGTCGATCAGGATTTTCTTGGCGAGTTCGAGTGCCTGAGCGGCGCCGGTGGGGTAAGTGAAGGTTGCAGCCCACTGGCCATCCGCGACCGCGCGGATGCCGCCGGACGCCCCCGGCAGGCCATCGGTTCCGATGATTTTCACCTGGTCGGCTTTGCCGGCCTGCTTGGCCGCGATGTACGCGCCTGCTGCGGCAAGATCATTGCTGGTATAGACGAGCTTGATGTCGGGATGTGCTTGCAGCATGGCGGAAAACACGGTCACGGCCTGGTCTTCCATCCAGTCGACTGGCTGCACAGCCACGAGCTTGATCTTGGGATTGCTGGCGATGCCTTCCTTGAATCCTTCAAGACGTTCGATCGCGGGCGACGAACTCGGCAGTCCTTCGAGAATGGCCGCCTCGCCGCCGTTGGGCAGCAGCGTCGTGGCGGCCCACTTGCCCGCTTCTCTCGCGATCGCCCGGTTGTCACCGCCCACGAAGGCCGTGTAGTTGTCGCCACTCGTCTTGCGGTCAAGTTCGATCACCGGAACGCCCGCCTTGTACGCGGCCGATACGACCGGTGTGAGCGGTGCCGCCTCGAAGGGTGAAATCATCAACAGGTCGACGCGTTGAGTCATAAAATTTTCGACCTGCGAAACCTGCGTGTTCACAGTCGCCTGTCCGTCGGCGATGACCAGCTTGAATTTCGGATAGTTCTTCACGAGGCGTTCGAGCTCGTGATTGACGTGCTCGCGGTACGGCTCCTTGAAGTTCGCCTGGCTGAAACCGATGACGTAATCGTTGTTCGGCCCGCATTCTTTGGCCAGCGGCTTGCCGCCGGCCGCCCATGCGCCGGACGCGAGCACAGCGCCTGCAACTAGCAACGTGGTTTTCTGAACTACTTTCATGAGTTCGTCTCCAGATAGTTTTGACATGCGCCTAACCCGCTCCGACTCTTATCTCCCGACGTCACGCCCGGCAATTCACCGTGCCGAGCTTCCACGCCCGACGACGTAGGTTTGCAGTGCTGCGGCGATCACGATGATCGCGCCCGTCGCAAGCAGTTGCATGGCGGCACTGACGTCGTTGAGTTGCAGGATATTGGCGAGCGCGCCCAGCATGACGGCGCCGGCGATCGTGCCGATCATCGAGCCGGCTCCGCCGAACAGGTCCGTACCGCCGATCACCACAGCCGCGATTGCCGTGAGCTCATATCCCGCACCGTCATTGGGACTGCCGAACGAAAACTGCCCGGCATGGACGATGCCGGCGATCGCTGCCACAAAGCCCGTTAGGGCGTAGACCGAGATCTTGATTGCGCTCACCGGAATGCCGGACAGGCGCGCCGCCTTCTCGTTTCCGCCGACGGCAACCACGTAGCGGCCATAACGCGTGTTGTTGAGCAGAAACGCAGCGACCACGGCGAGAACGAGGAACACGAGGGTTGCGACGGGAAAGACGCCGCCGATCCGTGTGCCGAGAACCGCAAAGGCCGGCGGTGCGCTTCCGGGTCCTGCGCCGTAGTTGATGTTGATGAACGAGTTGTTGGAGGCGAGCAATGACAGGCCGCGCGCCACCTGAAGTCCCGCGAGCGTGACGATGAAGGCCTGAATACGAAACCTGGTGGAGATCACACCCTGGATGGCGCCGAACACCACGCCCGTCGCCACGACCAGCGACAAGGTGCTCAAGAGGCCCCACCCTTCATTGACCAGCAGCGTTGCGGTCAGCACGGAGCAGAGGCCGAGCACGGCCCCGACCGAAAGATCGATGCCGGCCGCAATGATCACAAAGGTCATGCCGAGCGACAGAATGCCGGTTTCGGAAATCGACCGGATGATATTGGCGACGTTGTCCGGCGCGAGGAACAGGATGTGCCCATGCCGGCGCGGAGAAAACATGATGCCCGCACTGACCACCAGAACGAGCCCAAGCAGGCTCTGAAAGCGGACCAGATAAGTCAGCAGGCCGTGACGCGGACGACCCGCGACCGTAGCGGTGGATGTGGATGTCGGGGTTGGGGTCATGCTGCCAGGTCCTCGCCTTCGCTGATCCGCCGGACTGCGTGTTCGTCGGGGCTCGGGCCAAACTCGTGGATCGTTCGGCCCGCGCGCATCACGATAATCCGGTCGCACAGTCCGATCAGTTCGGGCAGTTCGGAGGACGCCACCAACACGCCCAGGCCCGTGTTGGCGAGGCCGCGCAAGCGCCGGTAGATCTCGGCCTTGGCGCCGACGTCGACGCCGCGTGTCGGCTCGTCGAGCAGCAGCAGGCCTGGATCGCTCATGAGTTCCTTGGCGAAGACGACCTTCTGCTGGTTGCCGCCCGAGAGGTTGACGACCTTGGCCTCGGGACGGCGCGGGCGCACGTCGTAGTCTTCGAGGGCGCGCGTCACCTGGCGCCGCTCGAGTGCTCGTGAAACGAGACCAAAGGGTGTGACGCGCTTGAGCGTCGACATGACCGCGTTCTGCGCAACCGTGTGATTGAGGATGAGCCCCGTGCCGCGCCGGTCGTCCGTTACATAGGCGATGCCGGCACGCCGTGCCGCTCGAATCGTGCCGAGTGCCGCCGGTCTCCCGTGCATTTCGACGAGGCCGCGCCAACGTCCGTTCGCACCGAAGCCATGCAGCGCCGACAGCAATTCCGTCCGGCCGACACCCATCAGCCCTGCCAGACCTACGATCTCGCCTTCATGCACCGTCAGTGAGACGTCGCGAGGCGCCTGCCAGCCCGCGCGCGGGATGTCGGGATCGAATGCGGCATGCTCGAGCCGCAGGATAGGTGCGCCGACCTTCTCAGCCCGCGCCGGAAACAAATCGGAAAACGGCCGCCCGACAAGCAGCTGGACCAGCGTTGCTTGCGGTGCGTCGGGCGACGTCGTTCCGACCACAGCGCCGTCGCGCATCACTGTCACGCGATCCGCGATGCGCGTCACTTCCTCGAGCCGGTGAGAGATATAGACAATGCCGACGCCGCGCCCGGAGAGTTCTTTCACAACCGTAAAGAGGTGGTCAGCCTCAACGGCCGACAAGGCCGCGGTCGGCTCATCCATGATCAGGATGCGTGCCTTGGCCGACAAGGCTTTGGCAATGGCAACGAGCTGGCGCTCACCCATCCGCAGACTGGCAACCGGAAGGCTTGCATCCAGCGACACGCCGGCGCGCGCCAGCAGATCCTGGGCTTTGCGCCGCATGGCGGCGCCGGCCAGCACACCGTGATGGGTGATCTCGTTGCCGAGAAACAGATTGGCCGCGATATCGAGCCCCGGAACAAGGTCGAGTTCCTGCGGGATCATTGCGATCCCCGCCGCATGGGCCTCGCGGGGGGTGGCAAAACGCACAGGGCTACCGTCAAGCCTGATGCTGCCTTCGTCCGGCACGACCGCACCCGAAAGCACGCCCATCAAGGTCGATTTCCCGGCGCCGTTTTCGCCGAGCAGCACGTGCACCTCGCCGGCATCGAGATCAAAATCCACGCCCTTCAGCGCATGCACACCGCCGAAACGTTTCTGGATTTGCCGCAATTCGAGGAGCCGCGCGGTCATAACGCGCCGGACCAGGTTTGCCGAATGAGCACGTACATCTCGCCTCCATCTCGATGGATTTTTCTCTTCTTGGTTCTCCGTCGGATCAAAGCTTATTCAAAGGCAAGCGCTTGCGCAAGCGCTTGCCTTTCGTTGTTTACCCTCATATTCTGGAACATCGCCACCAAGATAAGCTCGTGGCGCGTCATTCAAAAACCACTTAATACCGGGTTGCGGATCGCATCGTCGCTGCGATTCCGTATCCATCAGACCGAGGGAAGAACGAGATGGCAACCATTGCTGATGTCGCGCGGCTCGCGGGGGTCGCGACGTCGACCGTTTCCCACGTCCTCAATGGCACGCGGTTCGTCAGCGCCGAAACAACCCAGGCCGTTCGCGAGGCGGTTCGCGCGCTGGGTTACGCACCCAACACCGTGGCGCGAGCCCTGGCACGCTCGACCACCAATACGATTGGCCTTGCCATATCGTCGACGAAAAACCGGTATTTTTCCGATGTGATCAACGCCATCGAAGAGGAATGTTCAAAGCTTGGAATGATGGTGCTTCTTGCGAATACCCGGGACGATCCGGACTGGGAGTTCGAGATGGTGGCCGCCCTTCACCAAAGACGCGTCGATGGAATCATCATCGCGCCCTCCTGCGCGCTCAACAACCGCGCGCTGACCTACTTGTGCGAGCAGCGGATCCCTTCAGTGATGGTTGACCGTCTTCCCGATGTCGCCCTCGACGGTGTCGGCGTCGAGAACCGGCAGTCGGTCGCGACGATGGTCGCCCACATGGTCGGCCATGGGCACAAGCGGATCGGTTTCCTGGCAGGCCAGTCCAATTTCACGACTGCGCTGGAGCGGGCAGACGGCTTTCGCGACGGTCTGCGCGACCAGGGGCTTCCCGTCGACGAGGCGTGCATTTCCATCGGACACACTGACCTAGCGACGGCCAAAGACGCCGCCGCACACCTTCTCACCATGACTGAACCTGTCACCGCGCTGATTGGCGGCAACAACCTGACGACGATCGGAATCATGCTCGCGGCGCAGGATTGCAATATGCGGGTGCCCGCCGATCTCGCGGTAGCGGGTTTCGACGATTTCGACTGGGCCGATGCGTTCGCGCCTCGCCTCACCGCCATGGTTCAGCCCTGCCATGAGATTGGGCGGATGGCAGCAACGCTGCTCAAGAAAAGAATCGATTCCGCAACGGAAGAGACCGAGACCATCCGTCTGAACCCGACATTCGCAATCCGAAATTCCTGCGGTTGCAAATAGATGACTGCGCCGGGTTCGATCTGGAACAGCGCGAGCTAAACCGCCGGATCGCCCGAGTCCACGCGCTGCATACCGGTCTCGCGTGCCATACGCCGTTGCCTGCGCTCCAGCCGGTCTTCCTGCAACACCCGCCGCCCAGTGCGCGTAGCGAGCACCAGCGTGATCGCCAGCAATCCCGTACCGAACAGGTAACTCGGCGGAATGAAGTGCGCGTCCGTTAAACGCGCCACCAGCGAAATATAGAACGGCGCCAACCCGCCAAACAGCATGACCGAGGTGTTATACGAAATAGCCACGCCGGTTGAACGGCCCTGCACGGTGAATATCTTGACCAGCATCCCCGGATGCGCGGCGCCTTGCAGCGTCACGAACAACATGCCGATCACCTGCACGATCATCAGACGGCTGGCGGTGGGCTCAGCCAGCAAGTACCAGAACAGCGGAAAGACGCACGTCAGCCAGGCCGCAATAAAGAAGCAGAACAGCCGATATGCGCCGACACGGTCCGCCAGCAAGCCGAACACTGGCGACAGCACGGTCGCCACGATGCTCGTGACAAACACCCCATGCAGCGACGAACTCAGTGACAGGTGTAACTCGTATTGCGCGTAAGTCGGAAGATACGCATTCCATACATAGTTCAGCGACGTGCCGGCGATCATCACGCCCATCGCGCACACCACGGCATCGCCGTTGTCTCGGACAAATTCGCGCAGCCGCTCGCGCATGGGCGCCCGCGCTGCGGGTTGCGCCTGCATCTGGTGAAATTCGTCCGATTCGCGAACGTGATGCCGGATGTAGAAGCCAATCGGCCCGACCAGCGCACCGATCAGAAACGGCACGCGCCACCCCCAACTCTCCAGCTCCACGTGCGACAGATGGCTCGACAGGAAGAAGCTGCATCCCGACGAGAACATCCCCGCAATCCCCAGCGAAAGCATATTGAAACTGCCGTAGAACATCTTCCGGTTGGGTGGCGCCACCTCGTAGATCGTCACGGACGACAGCGCAAACTGCGCGCCCACCGCGAAGCCCTGCACCAGGCGGCCGATCAGTACCAGCAGCGGCGCCGCCAGGCCCAGCGTCGCGTAGCCCGGTGTCAGGCCCAGCAACAGCGAACCCACCGACATCAGGACCATGATCCACGACAGCACCTTCACCCGCCCTGCCCGGTCCGCGACCATCCCCATCACCACGCCGCCGATCGGCCGGACCAGAAAGCCGACCGCAAACGTGCCGAAGGTCAGCAACAACGACCCGCCGCGGTCGAAGCTGGGAAAAAACACCCGCGCGATTGTGCTCGAGAAATAGGAATACACCATGAAGTCGAACCACTCGAAGGTGCCTCCTATCACCGTCGATACAATGGTTTTCCAGACCTTCCCTGAATCGCTTTGGGCGTCCATGTGTTTACCCTCCGGCCCGCAGGGTGCGCAACGTCTGCGCAAAAAAATCCTGAACCACCTCGACGACCTGCATGCCGTTGTGGGCGATATTCGCCATCTCATCGAAGCGCACGCGAACGCCGGCGGCCTCGAACGACGCCTTCAGCGTACGCAGCCGCTCCGGGCGCGTCGCGCCGGCATCGTTGATACCTGGCAGATACATCGGGCTATCTTCGGACACCATAATTTCCCAGGTTTCCAGATCCGCCCGGCCCACCACCATCTGCACCGGCACACGCTGCAAGGTGGCCAGATCGAACGGCTTGCCGAAGTGACGCTCGAAACCGCCCGTGCCTAGCCACCAGTCCTTAGTGTCATCGAGCACGGTGACGTTGCCCGGTGCGCCGATCGACGCGGCCCATAGCCGCTCCGGATGCGCGTACGCAAAGCGGTTCACGTACTGCCCACCGCCCGAATAGCCGAACAGGGCGAACCTGTCGAAGCGCTTGCCATAACGCTCGCCCACTTCGGTCACCATGTCGAGCAGCACTTTGTCGTAGCGGATATCGCCTTCGATCAGGCGCTTGAAGCCGCTGCGGTTGCCGTCTCCGCGCACGCCCACCGGAAACAGCGGACACAGCACGATGCAGCGGTTCCAGCGGCCGAACGGCGCGAACGCATCGCGATATTGGGTGAACTGACGCCCCGTACCATGCATTACGACGACGAGTTCCACGTCGTTGCCGGGTGTCAGGACTTCAGGCGGCACATACAGCACATACGGAAAGCGCGGATCGTGGCGACTCGCGTATACGGTGGTCGAACCCAGGTCGTACAGCGCTTGCGCTTTCTCATAACCCTGAGCGGATCGCGTCTCTGCATCGAACATCTGTCATTCCTCTCTGACGATTTCAGCGGTCTCGTGCATGCCCCGCGCTGCGAGGCACACGTGTTTATTCACAGCTCACGCCGCTTCGGCGAGCGGTTCGTGGTGCAGGCTGTAGCGGGTGAAGACCCGGTTGAGCGCGGGCATCGGTGCGACATCCATTTCCCCTGCGCCCGGCAGCATGACGATCATCGCGACCGTCGCGGTCATTGTGTGACGTGTGCCCGGACGCGGCGGACGGCACACCGAAAACGGCGTACCGAACGCATCGAAAAGCGCGGCCTTGACCGCGTCGCGATCCACTTTCGGTGCAGCCATCAGCAACTGACGCACGCGCCAGTCGCGGTAATAGCTGTCCGGCGAGCTCTCGCAACCGGTATCCAGCAGCTTGGTGCGGGCAACCGGGCTGACCCAATGGTTCGCGTGCACGATCATCTGGTCGTCGTCCGGATAGATCGGGAAAGCTTCGTTCGGCGCGCATTCGAAATCGATGCCGAAGCCCTCGGCCATCCCGAGCATGATGTTGTTCGAACACGATTTCGGCGTGGTGGCGATCACCCGCAACGCGTTCGCGAACACCGGCTCTTCCAGCACGCGCCGGCGCAGCAGCGACAGCGGCACGCCCAGTTGCGTGAAGTCGCGCTCGGACTCGAGATAGTTCGCGGTGATCGACACGCCCGCGGCATTGAGCCCACTGCGCGCAAGACCACCCGCTTCGACGAAGGTCAGGAAATCGGGGCCGTCGTCGCTGCGTACGCGCAAAACGATGCCGGTATCGACGCAATCGGCCTTCCAGTCCCAGTTCTGCGCATGGATCAACTGCCCGGTCGACGTGCGCGACGGCAGCACCAGCACACCGGTACAACCGTCTTCGTCGTCGGCCTGCAGCGCCATTTCGACTCGCGCCTTGGCCAGCACCTCGGTACGGGCATTGATCATCACGATGTCTTCGAACGGCACTTCCGCGCCGGTGGCAATGCCACGCATCTCGTCCAGGTACGCCGGTTGAAACTCGCCGATGACCTGTTCGAGCGAGCGGATCAGCGCCGTCTGCGACGCTTCGCTATAGCCGAGATTGCGCAGCGTCTGGCCGTAGCGGGATGCGCTCAGGCGCACACGCGCCGCCGCCGCACGACCATATTGCATTCCGCGTTCATACGGTTTGCCGGACACGCTGACGAATGGAAACTGCGGAAACTGCTGGGTTTGCGACATTGATGGGACTCCTCACCCTGGCTGCCGCCGACGGGAGTCGAGCGGGACTGAGCGCGCGCTGACGTCATCGGCCTGATTTGTGACAAATCGATTCTCATTGGCCACAAACAAAATAAAAAGCGTTATTTTCTTTACCGATAGGAAAGAAAAATTTTCGTTTCGTGAGATCATCCGACGCGTGGAGACGGGAAGAAATCGTGCGATCCGTGCACGTCCCGGAGGCCTTGCAGGAGATTCCGCATGAGTGAAATTCGAATGCTGCGGACGTTTCTCGCCATCGAGAAACATGGGACCATGGCGGCCGCCGCCGATCGTATGGCGCTCACGCACGCCGCTGTCGGCGCGCAGATGCGCACGCTGGAGCGCGTATGCCAGCGCCAGTTGTTCGACCGCAGCGGGCGCAGCATCCAGTTGAACGATGCCGGCCGCTCGATCATCGAGCAGGCGCGCACAGTGGTGGCCGCGTACGACTCGCTGTTGCGCGGCGTGGCCGACGAACTCAGCATCGAGGGCTCGATTACGATCGGTTCGACCGTGTCGTCGATGGGTTTTCTGGCGGCCAACGTGATCCGGCTGAGGGTCCCCTATCCCGGCCTGAAAGTGCGCCTCGCGCACGGCAGCAGCGCCGAACTGGACCGCCAGGTGCGTGCCGGGGAAATCGATGCGGCGGTGATCGTCAGCGAACCCCGGGCGACCACGCTACCCGAGTCGTGGGAGCGCCTTTACGATGAGCCACTGGTGCTGCTGGTCAATCCGGCGATCGCCCCGGCCGATGCGTCGGTGACCTCACTGCTGAAGCGTCATCCGTTCATCGGCTTCGAAACCGTATCGCTGACAGGCACCCATGTGGCGAGCCTGCTTCGGCGGTTGCGCGTCGAGGTCAACCCTATTCTGGAAATGAACTCGATTGCGGCGATTGCCGATCTGGTGCGGCAGAACATCGGCGTGTCGATCGTGCCGCGTCTGCGGCACGCCGCCTGGGACGAAGACCCGCTGCTGTCGGTGAGGCCGATTCCGGGCACAGCGTGGCGCAGGCACATCGGCTGGTATGAATTCGGACGGCAGCCGCTGGCCACCGCGATCGTCAAGAATCAACTGCTCGCGGCGCTGGCCGAGTAACGGCGCAGCGCCGGGTGGCAACACGCCGCTCAGATGGCACCATTCGGCCGATGCTCATCCGTATCTACGCAGCACACCAACACCTCCGCATCGTCCTTGCCGAGGCTCAGGTAAACATGCCCAATCGAGCTGTCGAAATACAGGCTATCGCCCGGCATCAACTTGAACGACTTGCCTTTTTCAAAGCGCAATTCCAGTTTGCCTGCCAGCACAAAGACGAACTCCTCGCCTGAATGCCGGATGTACTCCGGGAAGTCCGAGACGGCGCGTGCGCGAATGTGCGCGCGCATCGGCACCATCCGCTTGCCGGTCAGATTGTTGGCGAGCATGCCGTACTCGTAGTTCGGGGTGTCGTAGATCTCCTGTTTGCCGTTCGCCGTAAAGGACGGTTTCATCACGCCCGCTGGCTGGTTGCGTTTGCGGCTGCGCCTGAAAATCGCGTCGAACTCCAGTTCAAGCGAATGTGCCAGCGCCGCAAACTTGTCGTAAGTCAGGGCGATATCACCGCGCTCGGCCTTTGAGATCGTCGATACGGCGATGCCGGAGCGCTCCGACAATTCCGTCAGCGTCAGCCCGCGCGCCTTGCGTGCCTGCCGCAAATGGCCGCCTACGAGTTTGTGGTCGAGCGCAGGCGGCGCCTCGTGCGGCGCCTCGGCCTGGTTGTCCATCACTGCTGCTTTGGCCATTTCACTCACATCCACAGAAAATTTTCTCACATAAGAGAATTTATTTTTTCTCGTATATGATAACTCACGTCGATTCCACCCTTCCTGTGGGAACCCTATCGTGTCTACCCTTGCTCTGAGTAAGTCCGGTCTGACGAAAACCCACGTTATCACCGCCACGACGATCGGCACGGCGCTCGAATTCTACGACTTCACAATCTACAGTTTCTTCGCGATCCAGATAGGGCAATTGTTCTTTCCGGGCGCTTCGCCGGTCAATCAGTTCCTGCTGTCGATCGGTGTATTCGGCGTAGGTTTCGTGGTGCGGCCGCTGGGCGGCATCGTGATCGGCGCCTACGCGGACCGTGCGGGCCGCAAGAAGGCGATGGTCCTCACCATCATGCTGATGGCGCTGAGTTGCGCGATGATCGCTTGTGCGCCGACCTACGCCGTCGCAGGGCTCGCGGCGCCGTTGATCGTACTGAGCGCGCGTCTGATCCAGGGCTTCGCCGCAGGCGGCGAGTTTGGCCCAGGCACCACCCTGCTGGTCGAATATGCGACCGACAACACCCGCGCCTTCTTCGCCAGCTGGAACTTCGCGGCCACTGCGGCCGGTCTCGTGCTTGGCGCCCTGGTCGCCACGCTGATCAACGCCACGCTGCCCAAACAGGCGATCCTCGAATGGGGCTGGCGTATCCCCTTCCTGCTCGGCATCTTCGCCGCCCCGGCCGGCATGATGATCCGCAAGCGGCTCGAAGAAACGCTCGCCGAGCGCAAGCCCGGCGAAGCGCCGCCGCGCGGCGCGTTGAAAGCGGCGCTGACCACGCATCTGAATCTCACCCTACTCGGCACGTTCGCCGAACTGGGCGGCTCCGTGTCCGTCTACATCACAGCGTTTTTCCTGCCGAGCCACGCGGTCCGCACGTTGCATCTCTCGTCCACCGCTGCTGTCACGTCGGGCATTGTCAGCTCGCTCGTATTGTTCGCTGCGGCGCCGCTGGCGGGCATGCTCGCGGACCGCTTCAGCCGCAAGCGCGTGCTGGTTATTTCGCGCGTCGTGATGCTGCTGCTCGTCTATCCGGCCTTCGCCTTCCTCAGCGCGCATCCGTCGATGACCGCGCTGTGCATCGTATCGGCCGTGCTCGCCGTGTTTGTCGCGGGACAGATCGTACCGGTGCTCGTGATGATCCCCGAACTCTTTCCGAAGCATGTCCGCGCAACCGGTATTGCGCTGACCTACGTAGTGAGCGCATCGTTCTTTGGCGGCTTCTCGCCGTTCATCGCAAGCTGGCTGGTCGTGCAAACCGGCAACCCACTCGCGCCGGCCTGGTATGTGGCCACCGCGTGCGCCATCTCGCTGGTGCCGGTAATCTGGCTGAAAGACCGTACAGGCGAAGCGCTCGCCTGATGAATCGAGGATGCAATGAGTCACGATAATGAACTGGTTGGACGCAGCGCCGTTGAACTGCGCCGGATGATCGGCGCGAAAGAGATTTCGCCGGTCGAACTGCTCGACGCCTGCATTGCGCGTATCGAGGCGATCAATCCCGCAGTCAACGCAGTGACCGCGACGGACTTCCCGGCCGCGCGAGAAGCCGCGAAGCGCGCCGAAAAGCAGGTGCTCGACGGCGAAGCGCTCGGCTTGCTGCATGGTTTGCCACTCGGCGTCAAAGACCTCGAAAATACAGCAGGTCTCCTGACGACGTATGGCTCGCCCATGTCGCGCGGCAACGTTCCCACGCATGACGTTGTGCTGGTGGAGCGCCTGCGCGCCGCCGGCGCGATCGTCACCGCGAAGACCAACGTGCCGGAGCTCGGCGCGGGCGCCAATACGCGCAATCCGGTATGGGGCGCAACGGGCAATCCATTCAACACCACGCTGAACGCGGGCGGCTCGTCAGGCGGTTCGGCCGCCGCGCTCGCGTGCGACATGCTGCCGGTCTGCACCGGCTCCGATACCGGCGGGTCCTTGCGGATTCCGGCTTCGAAATGCGGCGTGGTGGGCTTTCGTCCGACGCCGGGCCTCGTGCCGAATTCGCGCAAGCTGGTCGGCTGGACGCCGATCTCGGTGGTCGGACCGCTGGGCCGCACCGTCGCCGAGGCCTGCCTGCAGCTCGCCGCGACTGCGGGAATCTCCGCGGGCGATCCGCTCAGCTTTCATGTCGATCCGCTGGACTTTGCGCGGCCTGACGATATCGACCTCGGCTCGCTGCGAGTCGGCTGGACCGAAGACTTCAGCAGTTGCGACGTCGACGACGAAATCCGCAAAGTGTTCCGCGAGCGCATCGCGCTGATCGCGCCGTCGTTCCGTTCCTGCGAGCAGGCGAGCTTCGATCTCGGCGACGTACACCGTTGCTTCGACGTGATCCGCGCGGAGAGCTTCGTCGCCGGTCTGCACGATGCCTATACGCGCGATCCGAACCAGCTCGGACCCAACACGCGTGCGAACTACGAAATGGGCGCGAGCATGAGCCTCGCCGACAGCGCCTGGGCACAAGCCGAGCAGACCCGCATTTTCAAACGCTTCCAGAGTGCGTTCGAACAGTACGACGTGATTCTCTCGCCGACCACGCCGGTTTCACCGTTTCCCTGGCAACACATGTACGCGGCGCAGATCGGCGGACGCGAACAGGACAACTACTATCGCTGGCTCGCGCTGACCTACGTCGTCACGCTCACGACGCATCCCGCCGTGTCGCTGCCCTGCGGCGTCGATCATGCGGGCATGCCGTTCGGCTTGCAGATCGTCGGCCCGTTTCATGGCGATCGGAAAACGCTCGCCGTCGCGCACGCCATGGAACAGGTCTTCGATCAATCGCCGGTCTTGCGCCGGCCGCGTCCCGATCTGTCGAAGCTCACGCAGGCTGATCCGTCGCTGAAGTCGATCGTGACGGCACCGCCTCTCTTCAATGAGTCCGGCCCGAATGGCGCCGGCATTTCAACGGTCTAAACGGCACTGTCGGCGTAATCGTCAGTCTGTGAGCTCATGAGCATGATGAAATTCGATACCGTCGTACTTGGCGCGGGCATCGTCGGCGTGTGCATCGCCGTCCATCTTCAGAAGCGCGGCCACCGGGTTGCGCTGGTCGATCGCAAGCCGCCCGGCAACGAGACATCGTTTGGCAACGCAGGGCTGATCCAGCGCGAAGGCGTGTATCCGTATGCGTTTCCGCGCGAACTCGGCACGTTGATGCGCTACGCGCGCAACCGGTCGCCGGAGGTTCGCTATCACGCCAACGCGATGCTCAAGGCCGCACCGTTCCTGTGGCAATACTGGCGCAATTCTCATCCGGTGAAGCATGCGGCGATCGCAAGGTCCTATGCGACGCTGATCGAACATTGCGTGAGCGAGCACCGCGCGTTAGCCGCCGAGGCCGGCGCGAGCGCATTATTGCGTCCGATCGGCTGGATGAAGGTGTTCCGCACCGAAGCGGTTCGCGACAGTGAAACGCGGCTTGCCGAGCAGTGGCATCGCGAATATGGCGTCGAATTCGAATCGCTCGACTCGGCGAGTCTGCAACAGATGGAGCCCGATCTCGACCGCAGCCTGATCGGCGCGTTGCGCTACACGGCATCTGATTCCGTCAGTGACCCGAACGCGCTCGTCACAGCTTACGCAGAATACTTCGAGCAGCTTGGCGGGCGTTGTTTGATCGGCGATGCGAATACGTTGCGCGATCATTGGCAGGTGGATACATCGGTGGGCACCCTCGTGGCATCGTCGGCGGTGGTCGCGTTGGGCCCGTGGTCGGACCAACTCAGTTCGCGGCTGGGCTATCGCCTGCCGCTCGGTACCAAGCGTGGGTATCACATGCACTATGGCGCGCAGCCAGGCGCGCGTCTGAATCATCCGGTCCTCGATGTCGAACGCGGTTACCTGCTCGCGCCGATGGCCAAAGGTATCCGATTGACGACCGGCGCCGAAATCGCGCGGCACGACGCACCGAAGACGCCCACCCAGCTTGCCGCCGTCGAGCCCACGGCCCGCACGCTGTTCCCGCTGGCCGGGCGACTGGACGCCGAGCCGTGGATGGGCCGCCGCCCGTGTACGCCTGACATGATGCCGATCATCGGACCGGCAGCAAATCACACGGGTTTGTGGTTCGCATTTGGTCATGCGCATCACGGGCTGACACTCGGTCCTGTGACAGGACGGCTGATCGCGGAGATGATGACCGGCGAGGGGACCCTTGTGGATACCCGGCCCTTCAGGGTGGACCGGTTTTAGCCGTCGCCGCGGCGGTGAATTCGGAGGAGTCTGCTCTGTCGGTTTGGATCAGCGTAGGTAAGACCGTCGGAATGGAATTGAGGAAAGTACGATTGTCCCGGGACTTTTATTGGCTTATGTCTCATCTCTTTCGTATAGGGTGGCACACTTAACGCATGCCCCTGATTGCCGAAAAAATCCGCGTCAGCTTCCGCTAATTAAGCATTTTCTTATAAGTAAAAACCAGGAGGGATTGACGAATGGACCTTTTCGATACCTCAATCCAAACTTTCCTGACGCGCTTTGCTTTGAGCTCCACCGTGTTGAACCACGCGATAAGGGTCATCGCGGGCCTCTACACATTCAAAGGTTTCGTGCTCATCCCCGTGTTGTGGTGGATATGGTTCAAACCTAGTCGGCGTGGTGAATGGGAGCGTGAAATGGTCGTCGCGACGATCGCGAGCAGCCTTCTTGGGCTCGCAATATTCAGGCTTTTTGCCCATTATTTGCCATTTCGGATGCGGCCTCTCTACAACCCTGAACTGCACTTGCATTTTCCATCGGGCGGTCTGGGAACGGCCGTGCTGCCAACCTGGAGTTCCTTTCCGAGTGACCATGCGCTGCTGTGGATGTCGGTCGCGACCGGGATTTTTCTCGTCTGGCGCGGCATCGGCGTGCTCGCACTTTTGTACACCGTGATCTTCATATGTCTGCCGCGCGTTTATCTCGGCTGGCACTATCCGACCGACGTACTCGCGGGGGCGGCGATAGGAATGACGATCACCTGGATCATGACTCGGGACGCCGTTAGAACGCGTTTTGCAGTGCCGATCTTGCGATGGATGCACAGATTTCCTGGGCCCTCTTATGCCGTGTTATTTGTTATATGTTTTGAACTGATCACCCAGTTCGACGAACTACTCGTTCTCGGGCGGTCGGTTGTGAAATGGTTGTGATTACACGGGACTGCCACTATCGCCCCAAGGTCTCATTGTGGTGACGGTGGTGGTGCCGCCGGCACTAGCCCATACCTGGACATGACATCGATAAGCTTCGAGCGGTCGGGTGGCCCGCCGGCGCTTACGACTGCTCCGACATCACGAAAATACTGAGCACCTATATCGGGCGTAAGGACGATCAGCGCGCGGGCCGTGTCATTGTGCGGGTTGCTAAAGTGATGAACCGACCCACGTGGGGTAAACATCCATTCTCCCGGTACCAGGTCTCGAACTACCCCGTCGACCGAGTACCGAAGTTTGCCCTCCAACACGTAGACGCACTCTTCGTTGCGCGTGTGGCTATGTGGCGGTGGGACTTGCGAACCCGGCGCCACAGTCAATTCGAAAACACCCATCCCGCCGGTGGCAGTTCCATCAATCAGGTACTGAATGCTCAATTGACCAATGGTGATTGGTTCGATCGGAGCCGCGCCGTTAAGTGTCATTGTCGAACTCCTTCGGATTAAGGATACTCGTCAGTCCACCCGCGTTGCAGGTCAGGGGCGTGCCGCTTGCGGCCCGACCCGCAGGCTGATGAAATCGCTAGAATTCAATCGCTTTCGAGCCCGGTTACCCAAGAAAATCGAGCGCGCCCAACCAGAATATCAGGAGACACAGAACCATGAGTGATCAGCCGTTCGGACGTTCCCGTCGTGATTTCATGCGTATTGCCGTGACAGCAGGCACTACCGCGGCGCTGCCGTGGATGCAGGACGCCCACGCGCAGTCACCGGCCAACTCCGCAACCGCGACACCCTCTGCGGGACATCCGGCAAAAGGCACGCAGCTGATCCTGCTCGGCACCAAGGGTGGCCCGACGCCGTCCGACCTGCGCGCGGCGCCGGCGAACGTACTGGTGGTCGACGGTCAGCCCTACGTGGTCGATTGCGGCAACGGCGTCGCGCTGCAGTTGACCAAAGCAGGCATCAAGCTACCGGGCATCCGCGACATCTTTCTGACCCACCATCATTCGGATCACAACGCCGACCTCGGCAATCTCGTGTTCCTCGCCTGGGCCACCGGCCTACACACGCCCGTCAACCTGTACGGGCCGCCGCGCATAACAAAGATGATCGATGACTTTGTCGACATGAACGCGATCGACCTCGACGTGCGCATGCGCGAAGAAGGCCGCCCGCCGTTCCGGCCGCTGATCAACATCCATGAATTCGACGGCCCGCGCCTCGTGATGGAAGACGACCGCGTGCGCGTCACCTCGACCCTGGTCGACCACTACACGATCAAGCCGGCCTTCGCTTACCGCTTCGAAACTCGGGACCGCACCGTCGTCTTCTCCGGCGACACGACCTACTACCCGGCGCTTGCCGAGTTCGCGAAAGGCGCTGACGTACTGGTGCACGAAGTGATGTACCTGCCCGCGCTCGAAAAGCTGATGAAGACCGTCGACAACGCGCCGACGCTGCTCGATCACCTCGTGAAGAGCCACACCAGCACTGAACAGGTCGGCAAGATCGCCGCGGCGGCGGGCGTCAAGACGCTAGTGCTGAGCCATTTCGTGCCGGGCGGCGATCCCGCGATTACCGACGAGATGTGGGCCGCCGATGCGCGCAAGCATTTCGACGGACAGATCATCGTCGGCAAAGACCTGCAGGTTATCTGAGTGCCGGGAAAAGCCACTATGCAATCTGCTGCGATTCCCCTGACGTTGCTGACTGGCTTTCTCGGTTCGGGTAAGACCACGTTGCTTAATCGCCTGCTGCCGCAACCCGCGCTGGGCCGTTGTGCGGTGGTGATCAATGAACTGGGCGCGATCGGTCTCGATCATCTGTTCGTCAGCACCTCGCGCGACGACACGATTGCCCTGCTGGAAAACGGCTGCCTGTGCTGCGGCGTGCGCGACGAACTGGCCGCGACCGTGGCCGATCTGCTGGAGCGCCGCACGCGCGGCGAGATTCCCTGCTTCGAGCGGATTCTGATCGAAACCACGGGGCTGGCGCGACCCGGCCCGGTGATCTCGTTGCTGCTGGGTGACCCAGCCCTTGAAGGTCGTTTGCAACTCGATGGCATCGTAACGACCGTCGATGCGAAACACGGCGCCGCGCAACTTGCCCGACATGAGGAATCGCGTCAGCAGGTAGCCGTCGCGGACCGGCTGTTGCTGACCAAAGCTGAACTGGTCGATGCGCCCGCGCTGGCCGACCTCGAGGCGGCGCTTGAGGCGCTGAATCCGGGGGCGGCACGCATCCCGGTGCGCAACGGCGAGATAGAAGCACAACAGCTGCTCGACATCCTGACGCCGCGTGCCTTGCGGCCCTGGTTGCGCGCCGAGCCTGCGCCGCGCAAGTTGCTGATGCGTGGCGCGACAGCGCCACGCGTGGCCCATCCGGACATCGACAGCTTCTGCCTGACTTACTCGCAGGCATTGCCGATGCAGGCATTCGAAACCGCGCTGACCGTACTGCTCGGCTATCACGGCGAACGGATCCTGCGGGTTAAGGGGATCGGCAATTTCATCGGCGAATCGCGGCCCGTTGTGTTCCATGGCGTGCAGCAGTTGCTGCATGAACCATTGCGCCTTGAAGCGTGGCCTGACGACGATCACACGACGCGGCTCGTGTTCATCGTGCAGGGTCTCGCCCGGTCGGTGATCGAGGAGACGATCACGCATTTTCTGCGCGAAGCCGGGGTGGAAGCAACGGCAAGGTGTTAACCGAGGGTTTCACAGGACGAAACTTTCGCTCGTATCCGCCGATAACTCGAACAGGAACCACCTCGATGGCCGCCGGACAGTCCACTGGCGCCACCCGGCGCGCCCATTCACATGCCACTTCGCACGGCAGCCCTGCGCGATTTCCATTCGTTTGCACGAGGACTCAGGATGCACAAGCTCAGTTTTACGCAGAAGCTGTGGCTGCCGCTGATCATCAGTCTCATCGCGTTACTCGCCGTCTCGGTATCGGCGGCGTGGCAGTCGCGCGAGACGCGCATCGAGGAACGTAAGCACGACCTCACGAACGTCGCGCACGTCGGGCTCAGCATCGTGACGGAGTATGCGGCGCTGGCGCAAAGCGGCGCGCTGCCGGAAACGGATGCCCGCAAGCAGGCACTCGAGCGCCTGCGCGGCGTCCGCTACGGCGAAGACGGCTACTTCCTCGTGATCAACTCGACGCCGCAGATGGTGATGCATCCGATCAAGCCGGCACTCGAAGGCAAGGATCTCGCAGGCAGCGCCGATGCCGACGGCCGTCACCATTACGTGACGTTCGCGTCGGCCGCACAGGCGCCGGACGGCGGTTTCGTCGATTACGTGTTCCCGCATCCGGGCGCGGCGTCGGCGCAGGCGGTCGGCAAGATCGGCTACGTGGTGCGCTATGCGCCGTGGGACTGGATCATCGCGACCGGCGCCTATGTCGACGACATCGACGCTGCGTTCATGGCGTCGCTGTGGCTGATCGGTGCGATCTTCGTAGCGGTGTCGGCGGTGCTCGTGGCGCTCGTCGCGGTGACGAACCGCAGCATCGCACGCACGGTCGGCGGCGATCCGGCCTATGCGGCGAACGTGGCGGACGCGATCGCATCGGGCGACCTGACGGTGGCGATCCGCACGCGCGACGGCGACACGTCGAGCCTGCTGCACGTGATGCAGCGGATGCGCGACGCGCTGACGGGCACCATCTGCCAGATCAAGCACGCGTCCGACAACGTCGCGTGCGGCGCGAACGAGATCGCGAACGGCAATGCGGACCTGTCGTCGCGCACCGAGAGCCAGGCGGCGTCGTTGCAGGAAACGGCGTCGAGCATGGAGCAGATGACGGCGATGGTCCGCCAGACTGCGGACAACGCGCGCACCGCCAGCGAGCTTGCGGCCGGCGCCGCGAAAATCGCGAACCGCGGCGGCGACATGATCACGCAGGCCGTCGCTGCGATGAAGGGCATTTCGAGCGAATCGGGCCGCATGGTCGAGATCATCGCGACGATCGAGGGCATCGCGTTTCAGACCAACATCCTCGCGCTGAATGCGGCGGTCGAAGCGGCACGCGCGGGCGAGCAGGGCCGCGGCTTCGCAGTGGTCGCGAGCGAGGTACGCAGCCTCGCGCAGCGTAGCGCGACCGCGGCGAAGGAAATCCGCGAGCTGATCAGTCATGCGGTGGGCAGCGTCGGCAGTGGTGCAACGCTGGTTGAAAACACCGGCTCGACGATCGACGAAGCGCGCGACGCGATCATGCGTGTGACCGGCGTCGTGCGGGAGATCGCGGCGGCAGCGGCGGAACAGAGCGCCGGCATCGACCAGGTAAATCTCGCGGTCACGCAGATGGACAGCATGACGCAGCAGAACGCGGCCCTCGTCGAGCAGGCTGCGGCTGCGGCGCAGTCGCTGAAAGAGCAGGCGATGAGCCTGCAACGCGCGGCCGCTGCCTTCCGGGTGAACGACGCCGACGCTAGCGGCGGCACAGCGTTCGCGCCGGCTTCGGCACCGCGCCGAGCCGCGTTCGCGTAAGAACGGCCTGCTCTTCGCAGCTGCGGGATTTTCCGGACGTGCACCTGGCGGCGGTATAGACTCGAACCTAGACAAGTTGGTTGATCTATCGCGTGGCGTTGAACCACCACGTGAGGTACACATAGCAGGAAGGTGACCGGTGTGCCATTTGCGTTGCGACGCAACAAGACACCTGTTTGCGGCCGGATGCACCCAGCAATGGCGGAGGCATTCAAATGTGCGATGTCTGGCACGGGTGCCAGTAACCGTACGGCAGTACTACACAAGTCAAAGCCTGCTTCTGGGCTATTTGTACACTGAAGATAGCCGTCCGCAGTTGGCCGAGGCCGATGCCCCCGTACGAAACGCTCGGAGGAAAAATCCATGACCGACCCGACCTATCACGCGTCCGACTTTCGACAGCAGCGCAGCGTCGGCATTGGCGGCATCGCAGTCGCGTCGCTGTTTGCCTCGGGGCTCTGGCTCGGCATCGATCTTTTGATGTCGCCCCTGCCGGGCATGGACAGCCTCGGCGCGCGGATGCTTCTGACGCTCAAATGCTGCTGTGCTGCGGTGCTGTTCTGCCTGGTGACGGGCGTCGAAGCCGTGGCGCACGAACGCTTGACCTCGCCCGCATTCGATCCGCTGGCGGGCTTCGAGACACGCAGGTTGCGTGTCAATCAACGATACCTGCAGAACACCGTGGAGCAAATCATCGTGTTTGCGGCGTCGCTGTTCGGCTTGGCCGCCTACTGCCCCGACGGCTCGTCCATGCGCGCGGTCGTGGCGACGACCGTGGTCTGGATCGTCGCGCGGGCCGCGTTCTGGCTCGGCTACCATCGCAGCGCTGCGCTGCGCGGACTCGGGGCGCCGGGCATGGCGGTCAGCATGATCGTGCTGCTGTATGTAACGAGCCGGTTTGGGCGTGAGATCGCGGGGACGGTGGGCGCCATTGTGCCGCTCGTTGCATTTTTCGCGATCGAGGCGATATTGTTTTGGGGGACGCGGCCGGTGAAAGCGGGTTGATTTAACGGAGTCCGTCGGCTCGGAGACACTAGACATCGGAAGATGGCTGCCCCCTCCCGTCACGCTTTCAATCATGGTCGCCATTTGACCGTCTGTCCGACGAACGCTTCAACTCTTTATCCCCTGATTTCCTCGTTCGATGCAGCGAGTTTCCGATCTGTCCGGCGACATCGTGGATAGACGCGCGCATATACCAAGGCCACCAGGCCAGATGCCAGAACCATAGGCATGCTCCGCGGTATCCCCGGAGCCACTCACGGTTTATGCCAGTCGCAGGAAAGCTCTCAAGGCTGCGATGGCCGAGCGCCATCACACCAATCGTCATCCAGACAAGCGCGATCACGAGGGTGGGGAGCGACAGAACGCACGCGGCGACAAATATCGCAAGCGGCAAACAGATAGTGAGTGGCGAGCGGGCTTTCATCTTGCTTTCGCCCCTATATAACGGATCTTATTGTTTTAGATTAGCGTACTTTGAAGGTATCAGCCGATAGGGTTTTGTACCATCGCTTGAACCCTAACGCCGACCATCAAAGCGCAGGTTATTCTGCGGTTTGAACACCCAAAGTGTGATTCATAATCAGGCTCTAACCCGGAGCGGCCCAACCGTATGCCAATGTCGCCGACACAGTCGCGCCGCAGGCTTAACATTGAAACTTGCTGGGAACGCGATGAGTGACACTATGCAGCCGCCTTTTTCCGTTCTCTTCGTCGACGACGACGAGATGTCGCGCAATCACTTCGCACGGGTGATCCGTAAGGAATACTGTGTGCATGTCGCTCAAGGTGTAGACGAGGCGATGGCTATGCTGAGTGAATACGGAGCGGAGATTGCCGTACTGGTGACCGATTTCCGCATGCCGAAACGCGATGGAGACGATCTGCTGCGTCAGGTGGCGCGGGAGTATCCGCAAATCGTGCGCATCCTTGTGACCGCCTATGCTGATAAAGACATGCTGTTGCGGACGGTCAATACCGGTGACGTATTCCGTATCCTCGAAAAGCCGCTTCGGGCCGAAACGGTGCGTGAGGTCCTGCAACTGGCAACCGCACGCTACGCTGAGCGGGAAGCGCGTCAACAGCGCCTACTGGCGATGGATGAGACGCTTGCTTTCCTCGCCCACGAACTGAATACGCCATTGGCAACGATCTCGCTTTTTGCGCGCAGCGTCGAAACCGACGTTGCTGAGCAATACGATCCAGAGCGTCAAATGGCGATTGGCCAGGCGGCAGCGTCAATGCTTAACAATGCGCAGTATTGCCTGACGCTGATCTCGTCTTTCTGGGCGGCGGTGCACAAGAACGGAGGCCAACAGGCCGCATCGGGCACTGGCATCCACGAGGTCCGCGCGACGCGATTGATCGCTACCTTGCTCGATACCTATCCGTTTGCCGCGTCGCAGCGCGACTGGATACAGGTCGACGTGCAAGGGGACTTTATCGTGCACGCCATGCCCAATTGCGTAGCGCTCGTCATCTCTTCGTTGTTATCCAACGCGTTGCGTGCGCTCGACGGTGCGCCCTCGCCTTCGTTGCGCCTCGAAGTAGTGGACACCCCCGAACCTGAGATCCGTATTCACGACAACGGTCCGGGGATTGCACCGGAGATAAAAGCGCGTCTGTTGCTGGACCCCGTCACGACTTACGCAGAGTCCGGCGGGCACGGTATGGGCATGATCTTTTGCAACCGCATCATGCAGTCTCTTGGTGGGTGCCTCCGGATCGAATCCACCCTGGGTGCGGGCACTACCGTGACGATGGGGTTTCCCAGTTTCAGAAGTCGAATGAATGCACGTCACTGACACCGGGTAGCCGTCAGACGGCTACCCATCACTCAGCACGTCCCGATGATCGCGATGTGCTTTGGTCGAATCGAAATACATCTCCAGCGCGTTAGCTGAACGCTCACCCAACACGCAAATCCGCGCAAGCCAGTCAGCCTCCGAAGGCCATCCGCCTTCTACCACTCGCGGATAAATCTGCCTCGTGAATTGGTGCAGCCCCTTTGCTCCGATATTGCCGCTGACGCCAAGAAGGAGATGTAATACTCCGCGCGCCGATTGAAGGTCACGAGCCGTCACACTGGTAGTAAGTTGCACCATAAGCACGCGAATCTGCTCAATGCCGTTGAGGAACGACTGATCCAGCAAATCGAGCGCCATAAGCTCTTCGAGGTGTTTCTCGTCAAGCAGATCGCCTTCCGTGACTGCTTCGGGCTTGCCGATTGGGCTAGCCGATGTTTGGGATAGATGTGCCTTCGCTGGCGCATTCGAGGTACGTTGCCGGGCAAACTGTCTTGCAAGGGAGGCATACAGGGAACCGACCTGCACGGGTTTTATCATGACCTCGTTCATCCCTGCAGCGAGACATGCCTGTACGGCTTCCATATCGGATTGGCTGGTCAAGGCAATGATCGGTATCTGGGCATACGAGTCGGTACGGGCGCGAATCAACGTGGTGGTTGCCACGCCGCCCATTCCTGGCATATTCAGGTCCATCACGATGGCATCGATAGTGTCGTCTTCCTGCAGCCTGGCCAGCACAGCCAGCCCATGTTCGGCCTCGACAACGCTCGCGCCGCATCGCTCCAGATAACTTTTGGCAACCAGCCCGCTGTAGGTGTCGTCGTCCGCCACCAGGATCGTTTTGCCGGCGAACCCATCGAAACTCTGTTTCGAATGATGCTGCTTGCCGTTTTCGAAGAGCGTCTGCAAGGTGCCAACCAATTCCACCACGCCGCAGGATTTGCTGATGAGTCCGTCCATGCCGGCTTGCCGTGCGAGAACGCGCGCCACATTGCCTGGCTCTGCCGTATAAGCGACGATCAGGACATTCCAGTTAGGTTCTTGACGGCCGGCGCGGATTTTCTCGGTGGTCGTGTAGCCGTCCAGAACCGGCATGTTGATGTCCATCAGTACAAGGTCCCACGGCGTTGCCTGTCGAAGCATGCTCAGCGCCGTCTCGCCGTCTGCGGCTTCGCTCACGTCCGCGTCCACCTTCGACAACGCACGGCGGGTTCTCGTCCGCTGACCGGCATCGTCGTCCACGACAAGAACCCGTTTCCCCCTGAAAAATGGCGTGGCGTGGTCGAGAATCTTCTGCTCATGGCTCGCGACTTCGCTTTCAGAGACGACGGGAAATTGCAGCGTGAACTGTGTAAATTTTCCGACCTCCGACCGGCAGCCGATGGTGCCGCCGAAGGCGCGCATCGCGCGCTGGCAGTAGGCGAGCCCAAGCCCAGTGCCCGCCGAATTTCCCGCCGTGCGGAAAGGCTCGAACAGATGCGGCAGAATGTCAGGCGCAATACCTGGGCCCGTGTCATGAACGATCACCGTTTGCCGCTCGACCGTGAGTGTGAGCGACGCAAGAGGATGCGCTGCAATGTGATGGAGCGCGTTCTTGATCAGATTGAACAGTGTGAACAGATAGACGGTTTCGTCGACCTTGAAAGTGAAATCCTCCAGCACCACGAGTCTGACTTTGCTGCGCTCCTTCTGATCGCTGAAACCGTATTCGTCCAGCGCTTTGCGTGTGGTACTCGCCGCACTCAGATAGGTCAGGTAGCCGGAGCGGATGGGTTTTGCGCTGACTTCGTCCAGCGTCATCGCGATGATGCGCAGGCCTCGCTCAATCGACAGTTGTCCGTGGGCGAGATGACGATAGAGCAACGCCGCCCCGTCCTGCGACAACGCTGGCGACGGAGTGGATTCGGTCCTCGCAGGCAGCGCATCTTCCACGCGGTCCAGAACGTGCTTTAGCTGGCTGAGGGGATTACGCATTTCATGGGCGATCGAGCCCGCGAGGGCCTGCAATGCCCGGTTTCTTTCGACAAAGATGCGTCCTTTGCTGATCGCATAGCTGAAAGCCATGCTGCACAGGA
This sequence comes from Burkholderia sp. OK233, assembly GCF_900230185.1. Classification (GTDB taxonomy): domain Bacteria; phylum Pseudomonadota; class Gammaproteobacteria; order Burkholderiales; family Burkholderiaceae; genus Paraburkholderia. The sequence goes on along the minus strand of NZ_OCSR01000002.1, from coordinate 2,074,033 downwards.
CGACGACAGGCAGCACGGCGAGATCCGACTGATTGGCCGCGCTTAGAACGATCGGAGCCGGTGAGGTGGCCACCGCGGACAGCGTGCCGGAAAGAATACCTATGCCTATGCAGGCTATCAGCAAAAGCGGATTGTCGATGCACAGCGCCATGATGAAAAGCATCATGACCTCGGTCATCATCCACATGGTGGAGAATGAATTTCTGATCGCGAGGAAAGTACAAACGAATGGCAATACGTAGATCAGGCAGCCATGCCAATAGATCAGCAGGTAATTGTTAAAACGCCTGGGCCAACGCGCCTGAAAGATCAAGGGAATGCAGATGACAGCCGCACTCAACCGGAGGAAGAGGTTGTCGTACGGCTGCGGCAGGACATAGGTCCAGACGACGTAGTAAATGGGGTGGCACAGAAGGCCAAGTATGCCTCCCCATCGAATTGCGAGCCGGCTTCGTTCCAGCAAATCCCGCATGCTCTCGCGCGGCATCACCATCTGGCCTCCAATGACGTTCACGACCCTATCAGTTCATGTTTGCCACGACGCTGGGTACTCCGGGCGATCGTCGAACCGTCTTTGCCGTGAAAAGGTCCGACCGAAAACCCGTACTTCTTCAGAAGACCGTGAGTATATGAAACGGACCACACAGGAGGGCTGCCGATGATGAAATCGGAAGCGATGCCTTCCTGCCAGGCTGCGTAGCCTTCGGCGAAACAGGTATAGCAATCGCGGGTGGTCGGCAGTCTGAACGGAAACACAGTGTTGAGTCCGGCAGGGCCACGGGCGAAACACTCAATATATAGCGTGTGGGCCCGCGACGCGAGTTCAGCCTCGACGCTCGCCGCCCGGGGATGGGAATCGTCAATCCAGAACTGCGCCCGTTTGAGGTCAGAAGACGTGAGGTAGGGAACGCTGGTACTGCTGACGAGGATTGCGCCATCGAACTGCGGCAACGGCGTGTCCGGACTGAACGTGTGTACCGAAACCCGGGTTCGTCCCAGCAGATCGGTTGCCAGCAGTTCTTTTGCTTGCTCCTTGAGCAGGTTCACCTTGTCCGGTAAATCGATCAGAACAAGCTCTTTCGGCGCATCTTTGTAAAGCAGGTATTTAGCCACCGTGACGCCGAGCCGCCCAGCGGCACCGAATAGAGCGAGCTTCGTCTTGCCGAATTCGAGATCAAGTTCGTTGCAGCAGTGGGTGGCCCAGTCTTTCAGCATCGCTGCCGTGGCGGCATGACCCGTGGTGATGTGGGGCGGCTTCGTATGCCGGGGGAGTGCGCCGTAGTTGCAGGCATAGGGCGTGGAAGCGCCCATCGCCACCATGCTCAAGCCCGCCCGCCTTGCGAGTTCGAGAGCCGGAAAAAATTGCGTCTCCCGAAATCGCTTGATGCCGCGTGGACTCCCAAGCCACAACTCGAGGGGAACTGGACACGCAATATTGGCCCCTATGATCTGAGATCCCGAATAGATAGGCGATGCGATAAAAGGCTTTGCATTCCAAAGCTCTTCTTCGAATGACGCATTTCTACGTTTCACATTATGAAATGAAAATGAAAGCGTATCCCAGTCCGTAGCGTGAAACAGAAACCCAATGCCACCTTGGCCCGCCGACAGGTTGTCCCGTATCTCTTCTGGGTGAATGGTGTGTTTGAGCGTCAAAGGCGCACTATTGGGGTGCAGACTGGAGTTGGCCTGCTCATCGAAATTGATCGTGATTTCTTGTTGAGGAGACGTTCTCATTTGGGTTCCCTTGGTTGAACTCGCGCTGGGAAGTCAGCGCAGCGTCGTCAGTCAGGATTGACTGCCGACATTCAACTCTAGAGAAATCCGGCGCGGTGTGTCCGTCTGTTCGGTCGCATCGCAAAAGTTGCACGACTGGACGGGGATAGTGACTGGGGGTTGGGGCGGGGCTGGTGTCGGGTGGATTCGAGGCAACAAGCGTGGGCGTATCGGAGTTCTGATTGAAAGTTAGTCAGCCGATTTATCATCGGGTGAGAACCCTGACAACATCTATCAGGAAATCAGACTCGCAACGTCGTCCCACGCAAAGACGATGTTTTGCGATCGCCAGACCGGTCCCGGATCGATGTACTCGCCTGCTGCCCGGCCATTCAGCGCCTGGTAAAAGGCGATCGCGGGTTCGTTTCCCCTGACGACGCTTAAAGCGACTCCCTGATAGTGCATTTTTCTCAAATGAATCGCGAGTTGTGCAAGCAACTCGCGGCCGATGCCGAGGCGCTTGAAGCCGGGATCGACATAAAGGAATTTGATCTCGCCGCGACCGTCGAATATCGATTCTGATGGCCCCCCAGCGGCTCCGATTCCAACGGTTCTACTGTCAATCTCAGCGATGAGCACTACCTGGCTGCCGTCATTCGAAGACAGTTTTTCCTTCCACTGCTTGCCACGAAATTGCTCGTTGAGGACCGCATATGCTTCCGCTGGCGCAAGATCCTGGTAGGTGTGTCTCCAGACCTTCACATGAAAATCGGCGATCATTTGAGCATCGTCGATATTTGCGGTTCTGATGGATATTCCAGTCATTTGAGGCTCTTTCGGATGCGGAATCGCGCCGGTGGGCGCGGGTGCGCGTAAGAGATTGTCAGCGATCTGGGCGGCGATGTCGAACGACCGGTTGTGGCCGAACTTCGCCCGACGACGACCGGCTCAGGGCGACCCAGGACCTCGCACGTTCCTTCGGAAAATAGCCAGGTTAGCAGGTCTGCATGGTCGTCTGGGGTCGCGTAAAAGTCGCGCAACAAGTGTGGCGGCGCCGTCCCTGACCGGCTACGCTGCGGCCACGCTGTAGACGAAGATCGCATTATTGATCGCGTGCAACAGGATTGGCATCGACAGCCCTTTCGTCTTCCTGGTCAGCCAACCGGCAATCAAGCCCATGACGAACAGGTAGATAAAATGGCGCATGTCTTCGTGCATACCGGCGAATATCGCAGCCTGCAGCACGTTGGCCCAGCCGAAGCTGATATGGCGAGACAATCCTCCTAACAGGCAACCGCGGAACACCAGTTCTTCGATTACAGGCACGAACACCGATAACACCAGCAGCGCGAGCGGAATGCCGCCGAGCGCGATTGCACCGTGCGCCAGGTTCACCGCCCACGAGTTCGGAGCAAAGCCGTGCGGAACGTTGTGCCGAGCCAGCAAGTGGGGGATCTGATAGATACCGTACGCGGCGACGGGTACCAACATCCACGTCAACTTCCATCGTCCATTACCGAGCCATTCGCGCCATCCTATCAGTCGACCGACTGCCGCTAGCCCGAGCGCGCTGAAAAACAGCGCCCACAAATGTGAAATCGCAATGCGATCTGAGGCATCGATGCGCACGACGCCGCTGCCGGTCGGCGACAGCGCCGCCGTGCCCATGCGAAAGATCGTGACGAGGTAGAGCGCCATGGAAAAGACGCCCAGCCCCCACCATGCGTGCCGCAAACCTATCCGCGCGAAGAGTGGTGTGGACGCTTTTCCGACGCGTTGCCGGACCGTACCACGGTAATGCACCGGGAAGAGCAACAGGCCTGGCGATGCAAGATAAAGCGCGAGCATACCGAACAGGCCGGCCGCGAGTGGGAGCAAATCGGCGCGGGCGGCGATACCCGGATTGAGGTCAAGCAGATGCGCGTATGCATACGCGAACGGCGTGGCCTTACCGGTCTTCTGGTACTGGTCGCGGATAATATCTGCAGCTATCTTCGCGTCGCCCACATCGAATGCAACATCAAGGCGAAGCTGCTGGTTTTGCGGAGACTCGAATTTATGCGACGCGGCGTCAGCGGTCAGAGCCGCCTCCGCCGCTGCCGAATCGCCGGCACGCTGTAATACACGCGCCGCCGTATAAGCGTCGATCTTGAGTCCTGCGCGTTGGGCGCGATGAAACTCGTCGCTCGCTTCCGTGCCAGGCAGTACTTCGACAGCCGTATTGATGCGTATGGCTTCCTGCCATGCTGTCTTGCCGACGGGTGCCGCCGCCAGCAGCTTGCTGGCATCGCGTGCGCGACCGGTTCTCGCCAGGTACCGCATCGCGTCGATCAGACGGTCATTGGCCGGATCGAGCTGCACCGCGAGAACCGCCTCCTGCCCGGCCCGGGTGTCGTTTTTCGTGGTCGCGTAACCGCGTGACAACGCGGCATGAAGGCGCGCGCGCTGCGCCGCGCTCCAGCCAGTCGAATGGGCAACAAGCGGCTCGCCATACGCGAGCGCATCTGCACCGAACCGATGTTCGAGCAGATAAAGTGCCGCTTCGGGATCGGTTGCAAACTCCTTGTTGAGCGCGGTGCGACAAGCTTCCAGGTCCTTCCCGGCGACCTCGCCCCAGCTCAGATCCTCCGACCACGCGAAGCGCTCGACGAATTTGCATTGCGCGAGAAGAAGCGACATATCGCCGGGACTTTTGCGCTGAACCTGACGATAAAGGTCGAGCACCTGCTGGTAGCTGTTCTTTTCCTGGTCCACGACGAATTCGGCGGCCTGCTCCGGCGCGCGGATTTTGTCGGGCGACAGGCGGCCCGCGTCGGCTGCAACGGCATGGCCCGTCAGTAGTGCGCTGCCTGCGATAAGAAGGCAAGATTTAAGGGTTCTAGCGAGCATGGAAGCAGATGGCAGACTGAGCCAATGAGATTGCGGACCTTTTGCGCGGCTGACGTATGCACTTTGGGTTGCCGGACCACGCCGACGGCACATGTCCATACGAATGCTTACCCCTCTGGGACACGGTATTGTTGTTCGCGCCGCAACCAATGGCGCTTGTCGCGCAGACCGCGCCATCAGAAGCGCCGAGTGCCCCGGACAAGGCCTCAGCCACGCAGAGCATTCGAATTTTCAGGCAACGCGAGTTGCAGTCTTGCCATTGGCCTGATGATTGAATATCGGCTGTGGGAGATGACTTCTTTAGCGTTCCCGTATTACTCGGCATCAGTCTGCAATATCAAGGAGACGTGCTCCGTACGCAACGTCAGTATTTGACCCGTTATTATCAACACCAACCCTGCAACGATTTCCCCTCACTGTAGTTGGGCAAGTAGGCGCGGATTGTCGCCAATCTAGCTGGTAGCGTCGAGCGTATGAAACTGGCCGGGTGGCGTCTCATGCGATTGGCATACCTGCTCTGCTTAACCTCTTGGCTTCCCGATACCGCATTCGAAACCCTTTCTTTTATGTCTTTATGGGATGTGGTTTAGCACTTCTCGCTGTCGCTCCCGTAATCCCGGCAACGTCTGATTGGACGTGGTACACAGATCCCCCAAACCCTCCACCGACCCCGACGTTTTGGCAGGAATTCCATTCAATCGCAAACGTATTCGCAGTTGCGGGTGCCGTCGCAGGCCTGACGTACTGGTTCGCAGTACAAGCAGGTCCTTAAATGGGTTCTGAAATCGAAAGACCTAAAACAACCACAGATCAGGGCGTCCAACGATAAACAGTAATACTGGAACCCTTGACGTTGTTCTTCGTGACCACGTACTCACCCGTCGATCGAAGGTATGCCCTGATGCCGTACATCGAATCGATGGCGCTGCTGGCGTCGACGGTGCCGGTACTGGTGTTGACCAGCGTGGTGTCAAGGTTGCCTGTAGCCAGATTGAATGCGTCGATGTTCGGCAAAGCTTGCCCAGTGCCAAACCAGTAACCGACGAAGAGATAGCTGCCGGCCGCGTCAATCGACTTGGCGCCAGCGTGGGGGAGCTTAATTACCGGATTGGGCGTCGTGGTGTTGCCCGCGCTCCAGCCGTGATACACCTCGATCCGCGAGCCTATCGACGTCCAGTCCGTACTCCCAACAACGCCCTGTCCGAGAATCATGGTGTCGCTGTCCGCGAGGTAGACGATGCGCGTCAACGGCTTGATGCTGTCGGGAATGCGGATGGGGATACCGGGTCCCCATGTTGGCTTGCCGCTGGCGTCGAAGCCGGTCAGCGGGTAGTGGTAGATGTAACCGGTCTTGTCGAGGCCGGCCCACACGCCGCCCTTGCTGTCGATGCAGAATCCCTCCCTGACCGATGCGGTCGTCTTGAACGCCGCACCGGGAAGCGTGGCGTCCGGTATTGCGATGTAGCCATTCGCAGCATTGAAGTGGAAGAAGTAGTAGGTATCGGGATTCTGGCCGGACGCCACGAGGATCCGGTTGGCGCCGACTGTGGCAAGTTGACCGAAGTGCTCATCCCGTGAGCGATCGTTGATGTTGATGCGTGGATCGGATGGATAGGCGATCGGATCGACAGTGTTCGCTACGAAGGTTCCCCCAGCGGTGCCGGTGTAGATGTTGGTGCCTCCATAGAAGTAGACGCCGTCGGTACCCGGGTCTGGAGCCGCGATCCCCTCAAAGTTGAGAGACTGAAGCTTCCATTGCAGGCGACCCGAACTGTTGTAGGAGTGAATGTCGGTGCCGCCGTCGCGGCCGAGGTCCCAGCTTCCGCCCCACGGGTTGTTGAGCACATAGAGGTTGCCCGCGGTGTCCTTGCCGATGCCAGCGACGCGAGTGAAGCGCTTGTCGCCAACCTGGCCTTTGATTCCCGTCGTGGTGTCGAGATAACCGCCCTGAATGCCGAACGTGCCGGCCAGCGTCGGCGTGGCCGAAACCTTGTAGCGCTTGATGTTCATGTCGGGGCCTTCGTCCCCGACCATGAGCTGCCCCGACGACGCATCGAAATAGAGCGCCGATGGCAGCGACCCACTTGGCATCCGGATGGTGTCCAACAGGCCACCGGCTGGATTGAACCCGACGATCGAACCCTCACTCTTCTGTGCGACCCAGACGTTGCCTGCGCCATCCAGTGCGAGAGCGCCCGGGCCCGTGACGTTGATGTCCCGCTTCCAGACACCGTCGGTAGTGAAGATCCGGACGCGATTGCCGTAGAAGTCGCTCGCATAGAGGAGTGAGCCCGCCGTGGCGAGTCCAGTGACGACATCGACCCGAGGCTGGTTGTTTAACGCGCTGATCTGAATCAGAAGATCGCGAGCCTTGGTGGTGCGATTGTATCGTCCCACGGCACCACTTCCGTACGTCCCGCCGGGCTGCAGCGCCACGAAGATCGACGTCGCGTTGCCCGCGATCGCGCTGCCTTGAAACTCGCCGTGCGCGCCGATCGAGCCGAGGCTCTTGCCCGCCTGGTAGATAGCAACGCCACCCTCGTATTCGTCCCACATGGAGGCCGTATAGATGACGCCTTCGGGCGCGACCCACATGGAACGCGCGGTGTTGCCCACGTGGGCAGCGAGGGTGCCATAGGTGTTCGCCAGCCAGTCGGTGGTGTTTCCTGCCTGACACGCCGGCGCAATCGTGGCGATCGCTGCGGCGAGTAGCACAGCATGGATTCGTTTTTTCTCAATCATGACTGATGCTCTCCAGAACGTAGTGATCATTCACGTGAATAGTCGGCCAGTCAGATTTCAAATTCGTGATCGGTGACCCACGTATGACCATATGCAACTCATTGCGCCTTTACAAGCGGCACTGCGACTTTGCATGCGGACATGAATTGCGGTCTCCCCTCGCCTTCGCTCGCGCAACAGGTAATATTTCGCCTTGTCCTGGCGTATCGCTATGCATAGCGAATGAATCAGGGTGTTTTGACCGTTACCAAAAAACATAGGGGTGGAGTCAATGAATCGAAAAGAAATCAAAGCCTAGGTCGTGCAGCTTCTATCGGATGGCGTTGCGAAGTCCGAAGTGTTCACCAGGTTGGCGGGACAAGGCGTCAAGGATCGTCTGCTTGCATATTTCATCGCAGCGCACGCAGATCCTGAGCGGTGCCGTGCAAACCGCGGCCATTTGATTGCCGTTCGGGTCATCGCCTGGCTGCAGGTGATTGTTGGTTTGTTGGCTGGATATGCTGTTGGCAGCGAGATATCTGCGGTGGCGGGGTTGATCGTCGCGGGGGTGGCTGTGGCGATTTCCCTGTTGTTCGTCTGGGGTTTTTCGAAGAACAACGTCGGCGCCTATAACGCCTATCTGATTTTGGCGATTACGCAATTGCCAAGGCAGTTCACGGACTTTGCGGAACGTCCAGTATCAACGTTGATTGGTTGTCTGATCGGTCTGGGGTTGTTCGCCTATATCTGGTACGTCAGAACCCGGATCTTCCCTGATTTCAATTTCATTGCACCTAAAAAAATGAATGGGAAGTACGTCTTCTCGGAGTAACCCATCGGGCAGTGACAGCAGCCGCGAGATGCCGTCTTTTGGGACGGCGAAATTTCTACCGGTATGTGACGCGTTTCATTCGTCTCGGAACGGTTGATTTTGCAAATGGTCGAATTCGATTCGCGCCTGTTCCACCCGAATCCGTCAACACGAGGGGTAGACATGAAAGCAATCGAAAGCATGCGTTCGTCCATGCATATCGGCTCGCGGGCGGCCGCGTGCCTGCTGGCAGCGGGGTTAGCCGCTTCAACCAGTTCCGCGGCCGGTGCAGAATCCATCCTTCTGCCTCAGGATGCGCCGCACTACAGGACCGGAGACAACTGGACCTATCTGTGGTCCGACCTGCTGTCCGGAAAGAGTAAAACGATCACGCAAACCGTGACGTCCGTCCATGCGGATGGGAGTGCATCTCTTCAGATAGGATCCGGAAGCGGGCATGTAGAACTGACCTCTGAAGCAAACGTGATTCCCAACGCAGCCGCCCAGCACGCCTGCGGTATCGCGCTTCATTTTCCGCTGCGGGCCGGAACGCGCTACGAGGCGGACTGCCAGGCCTCCGGCCAAGCGAGCACGACTGTGCTGCGGCGAGCCCAGTGCGAAGTGCAAGGTGTGGAGGAGATCAAGACAAGGGCCGGCTCGTTCTCCGCGATCAAGATCAGGATGACGGGAGTCTGGTCGCCGCAATCTGGCGCTGGGGGCGGACCGATGGAGGAGACACTGTGGTATGCCTCGACCGTCAAGCGCATTGTCCGCGAGGAGTTTCAAGGCCGTATGGCCGGAAAGGGCGCACCCGCGACGACTGCAACTGAGCTGGTGCGTTATGCGGTGAAACCGTAGCGCGCAGACATCAATCTCATCATTGAGACCGCCTGCTTGGCCGGCCTCCAGATTCCCCTGTTGATGTCCAAGCTCCGTCGCTTCGGTTGACACGAGCCGCGCCCCGGGGAGCAGCCTGGTTCAGCGCGGCCATCGTTTGCGAGAGACGACGGCGAAGCTCACGGCGATCGCGCCCGTTTGAATCTGGCCATCGTCTGCCGAGGATACGCCGGCGAAGCGCGGGCGACGAGGGCGGCGCTCCCTACCAACCAAAGGATCCGGCGCAGGTTCAGGATCACCGGCGTGGTCGTCAACCGAGACATCTGTGCGGCCCGGCCAGTGTGGATGACGCTTAGGGTTTGTCGAGGCCATGGGTATTCGCGTGTGAAAGGACATATCCGTATTGAACAACTCGGCCATCGATTAGTAAAATGAATGATTTGATCGATACGATAACGAACCGGAATGGAACTCAAACTGCTGCGAACGTTTTTGTCGGTCGTCGAACTGCGTCATTTCGGGCGCGCGGCGGACGCTCTACACATGAGTCAACCGGCGTTGAGCAAACAGGTTGGCGCGCTGGAGGCGAGCCTGGGCGCGAAGCTGTTCGAGCGAGGCCGGCATGGCGCGGAGCTGACGCGGTTCGGGGAAATTTTCCTGCCCGATGCACAAGCGCTCGTCTACGACGCGGACGAGATTCTCGCGCGTGCGCGAGAGGCAGGCCGCGGCAGGCGTGGGCATTTGCGGATCGGCATTTGTCTGTCCGTGCTGACGATCGCGCCGCAGATCATTGCCGACTTCCGTCAGCAGTATCCGGGCATTGCCGTCGCGTTGAGTGACCTGTCTTCCGCTGAGCAAACGCGCCGCCTTCTGGCGGGGAAGCTGGATGTGGGCTTTATGCGGGCGCCCTCGGTCGATGGCCTCTCGTCGCTTCGTGTGATGGAGGAGACACTGGCGCTGGCGTTACCCCCACGTCTTGAGCACGTGCGTCTTCCCTCAGATTTTGGCAAGCTGAATGAAATAGGTTTCCTGGCTTTACGGCGTGCGCGTGGGCCAGGACTCGCTGCTCAAGTCGATAGCTGGTGTCGCGAACAGGGCTTTGTACCAAACGTGACGCAACAGGCTGATGATGTGCAGTCTGTCCTGGCATCTGTCGCCGCTGGAGTCGGCGTCGCGTTCGTTCCCTCGCGTGCGCAACATCTTCTTCGGGACGCTACAGTCCTGCCGCTTCGCGGGAGGCACGCGAAGTGGCGCGTAGGGCTTGTGTGGGCGGATGCGCAGAAGAATCCCGTTACATCACGGTTTGTCTCGTTTGTGCGCGCTGCGTTGAAAGGCGTCTGATTCTTGTTTCCGGCGTCGACCGCTGTTTACTCATTCGCGACGAGGGTTGTCATAGCGCGCCGGCGGCGGTTGTGACGGTGCGACGTAACCAGCTCTAGCCAACCCAATTCAGCCACTTGTCTTGCTCAATAGCCGTCATACGTTGAGGACGGCGCGTCGCTCACTCAATTCGTTCGACAAATTGCGCACGATCAAATGGAGCCGCGTATGAATCCGGCCAGAATTCGACCATGCGAGTGATTTTTCCGTGTTCGACCGTAAAGAACGAGATTGCTCTTGCATGCATGACGCCATCGGTGACAAACACATCCGATACAGCCTCTTTTTCACTCCCGACAATACGATTGATCGTGAAAACCCACGGACCTTGCGCCGGGTATTCTGTGTTGAGTAGCGCAAAGTTGGCAGCACCCCGGATCCGCTCTTTCGATTGAGGCCACTCAAGGACAAAGTCCTGCGCCAGAACCGCCGCGACGGCGTGAAAATTATTTGTGGCCATAAGCCGCCAAAACTCTTGAACCACATGCGACGCGATCTCGGGAGTGGTAGTCATGATGTTGGACGCAAAAGGAAATTACCTTCGGAAACCTACCTACGACAGATTGCCGACGATCTGGATACCCATGTCGACTAGCTGTAATTGGCAGGACTTGACCGCCTGCCGCACACTCGCGGGCAGCGACTGATCGCGAGAATCAATCCACTATCGGCGACAACATACCTGAGAGGCGAGTCGTAGTTGGCGTCCCCACGATTCGTGGCGCACCACGCTACCACTCGCCCGCCCTTCTTGATCGTCTAGTGTGGCGCGACGACCGGTTGCTGAGCCGCGTCGGCTCTTAACGTTGCAGCACTTTTCTCTGACGCGCTTTTTCGCTGTGGCGCGTTTGCGGCGGCTACGGATTCTTTCGCTCTCTGCGATGCCTCTGCAAGCAGGTTTGCCGCCTGACGTGCGGTGATGCGACTTTGCGCAACGCCCTTCGCATCGAGCGCAATCACCTGGTACAGCTCGCGGTCGCATTCGAGTTCCTGCTGATACTGCTCCATCGTGTCCACCAGCAATTGAAGGAGCGTCTGACGACGCCGTCTTTCTTCAATCGTGATGGAAGGATTCCTACATATCGAAGACGCAAGTGTGATCAAGGTATCCAGTTGATCCAGATGCCGGCCGGATAAATGGAATGCCGACAGGGCAAGCTTTTCGTACTGGAGTGCGTCGACAGGCGGACGTGAAGCGGGTTGATTTTTGTTGGACTTGCTCATGCTGCGATCTCCCTGTTACTTCTCGGATCGCCCGACACTCGCTGGAAACGTGGGTGAGCGGGCACGAAGTAGGGTTGACAGACCGGGTCAGAAACATGCCGGCGAGCCTTGCGGCTCCCCTACCAAGGCCCGCCCATTGGAATATAGACGTGCAGAGGTAGACGCACGCCCCGCTCGAGCGGGGGTGCGGTTTCTGACTACAGGCTGTCAAACCTGATCGCCGGATGTTTCCCGACGACTTGATAATTATAAATCAGGCGACGTGGGTTGCCTTCAACCTTGTAGGCTAAATGTTTGATTTGGCCGAATGGATAAGGGATGGTAGGTCGAGGGAGCTTGGCCGAAGCCGCCATTCGCCCATCGGCGTTGGCCTATCCGCTAGCTGCCGCTGACCGGACGTTCGTCATTCCGCCGCACGAACACCCGATCCCAACTTCAGCGAACGTGCACTTTCGACCCACATTGGCCTATCGGCTTTCTTTAAAGCGGCCGTTCGCCCGGCCATGTTGGACTGCAACGGATCCATGCCGACGACTCATTCCCACCTTAGGCTAGAACGATATTCCCACCTGCTGACGTCCGAGTTGGTCCTAACTGGCGCGATGCAACGCGCAGCGTTGCCTATGCCTGATCGGAATGCTAGCCTTTAGCAGCGCTCGATATTACCTTTGGCTGATAAACCCGAACCATGCTGAGCGCATCTCGATCCATAGGAGCGCTCAATGCTGCGGACATATCGAGGAGGTTGCCATTGCCAATCAGTGAGGTTCGAAGCTCAGATCGATTTCAGTCAGGGCACAGCGAGATGCAACTGCACCTTCTGTAGCAAAGTGCGGCTCTGGCTCGTCAAGGTTTGCCCAGAGGCGTTCCGTCTTCTTTCCGATGAAAATGCACTGATGGTGTATCGGGGCAAAAATCCGGTTGCACTTCATCCGTTCTGCAAGCGGTGCGGCGTCCACGTGTTTGATCGCATTGATATGCCAAACGCAGCCGGATTCCCATACATTAATATCAACATCATGTGCATCGATGACCTTGACGTTGACGAAGCGTTGAGTGCACCGATTGTCTACGTGAATGGCCTACAAAACGACTGGGGCAATCCGCCATCAGAAACCCGGCATCTTTGATTCCATCAACGATCTATCTGCCGGGGTCGAGCGCCCCTTGCTGGCCGACAGAGAAAAAACAGCTTTGAAACGCTAGTTCGCACGGGCGGTGCTACGCCTCTCTGTCGCGTCGCCCCAAGTTGCTCGCGGTACGCCACGCAGACCAGAATGTCGAACGACGGCGGTATCGGCCATTCGCGGTTGATTACCCAGGCTCGATCACAAGCACGGCTGGCTTCCTTTCGCGCACTTACAAAACATCAAGTCTCGCGCGGCGGTCCCGATAACTCGATTGCACGTCGCTACCGTGCATTCGATTTTCGACCGTCTCCGCAAGCGCGGAACAAAGGAAGCGTCAGCCCATGTCGCCTGATCCGATCAACACAAACACGTCAGTCACCACACCGCCACCACCCGAGCCTCCTCCATCAAAGGATGCATCGTCGACAGACAGCACGTCCGACCGCAGCAACGATGCACTGATAACAGCACTCAAGCACACGTTGATGCGGCTGGGCATCGATGCATCAACGGTAAGCGCCAGTTTCCGCCCACCTAGCTTCCGTGTTTGAGAAGGACCACGATTGCGTCCGCAACCCACAACTTGCGGACGCAATCCATGATCCAGGATGACCTGAGCTTTTTGCCCTTGCGTGTGACGCGCGTTGGTGTCGGTGGCAAGCGCAGCTTCGATCCGGCGGGCAAGCGACGGCTGATCGAGGCCTGCCTGCAACCGGGCGCATCGCTGTCTGGCCTGGCCCTGAAGGCTGGAGTGAACGCCAACCAGTTGTGCAAATGGGTTCGGCAGCACGAACGCTCAAATACCCCAGTGAGAGACGACGTGGCGTGCGGGTCATCGGCCTTCGTGCCGGTCGTCGTCGCGATCGATGGCCCGGCGCCGGTGCTGGCTGCGGCACCCGCTGCGCGCCCTGTGCCAGAACGGAAACCATCGAGTCTGTCGCCACGATCAGCGACGTCGGCGTGGCTGTCGGCCCAGTTGCCCAACGGCGTGAAGCTCGAGCTCGAATGCGCGGGAGGCGATGCCGAACTGGTGGCCGCAATGGTTACCGCGTTGGGAGCGTGCTGATGTTTCGCTTTGAGGCCGACCTGAAGGTATTCCTGCATCGGGAGCCAATCGACTTCCGGGCCGGTATCAACAGTCTCGTGATGCTGGTCGAGCAGTCGATGCAGCTCGATCCGTTCGCACGCTCGGTGTTTGCCTTCCATAACCGCAAACGCAACCGGGTTAAGTTGCTGCTGTACGAGCGCACCGGTTTCTGGCTGATGTTGCGCCGCCTTGAGGAAGATCGCTTCGTCTGGCCACGCCGGCAGCAGGCAGTGATCGAGCTGACGACCGAACAGCTGCACTGGCTGCTCGAGGGCATCGACGTTGATGCAGTGCGCCGCCATCCGGTACGGCCGTACCGTCACGCGAGCTGAACGCCGGGCGTTGCCGGTAAACAACGGCTCGAGGGGCCGTTACAAATTGACGTAAACCCACCGCACGCAGCAGTCCGCTATCGTGAGGTGCATGAACGAAGACGACCTCTCCCGATTGCCGCCGGCCGCCCAGGCCTACATCCGTGAACTCGAGGCACGCAACCGGCAACTGGGCGAACGGATTGCCCATCTGGAGGAACAGTTCCGCCTGGCGCAGAGCAAACGCTTCGCCCCGAGCAGCGAGAAGCTGCGGGATCGCGTCTTCGACGAGGCTGAACAGATCGCCGCCGCCGAACCCGACGACGACGCCGGCGATACCGAAGACACGTTTGCGTTGCCCGACACGGGCCTGCCGGATGCGCCCGCGCCGGCACGGAACAAACGCGGACGCAAGCCGCTGCCAGCGCACCTGCCACGCCAGCGCATCGAATACGACCTGCCCGAAGACCAGAAGGTCTGTCCGTGCTGCGCGCACGCACTGCACCGCATGGGCGAAGAGGTCAGCGAACAGTTGCATATCGAGGTGAAGGCATCGGTGCTGCAGCACGTGCGTTTCAAGTACGCGTGCCGCCACTGCGAGCGCCATGCCGAACGCACCCCGGTGATCACCGCGCCGATGCCGGCGCAGCCGCTGCCGGGCAGCAACGCCAGTGCAGCGATGATCGCCACCGTCACGGCAGGCAAATATGTCGACGGCACGCCGCTGTACCGGATGGCCCATGCGCTGGCCCGCGCGGACATTGAAGTCGGGCGCGGCACGCTGGCGAACTGGATCATCCGGCCCGCCGGGTTGCACTACAGCCGGCTCTACGAGGCACTGCGCAGGACGCTGCTCTCGCAGACGCTGATCCACGGTGACGAGACAACGGTGCAGGTGCTCAAGGAGCCCGGCCGGGCCGCGCAGAGCACGTCGTATATGTGGGTGTACCGCAGCGCCGAAGACTGCCCGGAGCCTGTTGTGCTGTTCGACTACCAGCCGGGGCGTGGGCAGGAACATCCCCAGGCGTTCCTCGCCGGCTACGAAGGTCTGCTGATGACCGACGGGTATGCCGCCTGGCGTACGCTCGAAGGCGCGACGCACTTAGGCTGCCTGGCCCACGCGCGGCGGGCCTTTGTCGACGCTCTCAAGGGAATGAAGAAACCTGGCGGGCGCGCCGCGCAGGCACTGGAGTACTTCAAGGCACTGTATCAGGTCGAGACGCTGGCGAAAGCTGATGCGCCGCAAGGCGAAACACGCGTCGCCCACACGTACCGGCTGCGCCAGCAGCACAGCGTACCGCTGCTGGCGTCCCTGAAGGCGTGGCTCGACGAACAGGCCCCACAGGTCCTGCCCGAGAGCCTGCTGGGAAAGGCGATCAGTTATACGCGCAATCAATGGGATTACCTGAGCCGCTACGTCACCGATGGGCGCGCCCCCGTGGACAATAACGTGATCGAGCGCCTATGGATTCGAATCCATAGGCGCTCTTATCCACGTGACGGAATTATGCAGACCTCTGCGTTGCCGCGACGCCAGCCGCATCTATGATCCGGAGTTGTCGCGACCGGCACAGGCCTTGGGCAGGCATCAGGAAGACTGTGCATTGATGAAAACGCGCGACCAGATGCATCTCACGAAGCGAGCATAATCATAGCCTGTCAAGGAAGGCCAAGATGTCTTTCGGCGGCCGAAACCGGCGCTGTTTGAACTGCGGTGCTTGAATGGCGTTCAGTGCCCGCTGTTTCATGGCGAGATCGGCTTCGATGTACATATGGGTGGTGGCGGCACTTTCATGGCCAAGCCACAAGGCAATCAACGTGACATCTACACCAGCCTGAAGCATGTGCATGGCCGTGGCGTGCCTAACGACGTGCGGAGTGACGTTTCGCGTCTTGAGTTGCGGACAGCGGATTGAAGCGCCAGTCGCAGCCAGCTTAAGGCGATCTGTTACGCCGGACCGGGTCATCTGGCCGCCGGCACGGTTAGGAAAGAGCCATTGATCCGGATCTGGACTAATCTGGTGTAGCCAGCGGCGAATATGTTTCGCGGTATCAGCCCACAGTGGCACGGTTCGCTCCTTTCGTCCCTTGCCGTGGAGGTTTGCGTAGGCGCTGCGGTCCAATACGACATCCCTGACACGCATGGCTGTAAGTTCAGAGACCCGTGCACCTGTGTTGTAGAGCGTAGCCAGCATAACCTGATCGCGCTGACTGCACCAACTGTTTGCAGCAGGAGCTGCAAGGATGCATTGCATTTCTTCTCGAGTGAGGAAACCAACCATGGGTCTGTCGAAGCGTTTCATGGGAATGGCCAACACGCGCTGAAGTCCGGGCAGCGCCGAAGGCTCCTGTAACGCTGCATAGTGAGCAAAAGACCGGATCGCTGCGAGCCGCGCGTTCCGGCTGCGGATAGCGTTGTGACGTGTAGTCTCCAGATATTTGAGGAAAGCGAGAATCAGCTCTGCACTGAAGTCGACTAACCGGAGCTTATGCGGCGGCTTGTTCAAGTCATTCTCCGCGAAGCTGAAAAGCAGCCGAAAGGTATCGCGGTAGCTGGCTACAGTGCGAGGACTTACGTTGCGCTGCTCGATCAGACGGTCCATAAAGAACTGCTGAATCAAGGTCGAGAAGCGTACTGCTGGATCGGAGCTAGTCATTTGGAATCTCCCGGGCGTAACGTTCGAAGCGTTGAGAGACCAACGCCATCAATTCAGGGACGGCGCTGACATACCAATAGGTGTCAGTGGCACGAACGTGCCCCACGTAGGTGGATAACGATACGATCGCGTTATCGACATTGATCTGGTGCCGATACCAGCGAACCAGGCAATTCGTGATAAACGTATGCCTTAAATCGTGGATACGTGGTGCCGGATAGTTACCTCGGGCGATCCAGCCAAGCTGGCGCCGCAAGATACAGAAGGTCTCCTCTGCATTCCAGATGTTCAGGGCTCGTCCCCACGAAGACAGGAAGAAGTTCTCGTCTGTTGCGAGTGGGAGAAACTGGTCGCGTAGTTGAGCGTAGCGCTGAAGAGCGGCGACAGTCGTCGTGTGCAAAGGAACAAGACGGGATTTGCGGTATTTGCTTTGACGAACAATCAGCACGCCGCGCTCGAACATTACGTCCGCGCGCCCAAGCCGCAGCACCTCCGAAATTCGCATGCCTGTAGCGGCAATCAGACCAAAAAGTGTGCAGTAGGTTGCAGGCCGTAACCCACCTGATGGGCGCAGCCGCGCTGCCGCTTCCAGGAGCGCCTCCACTTCCTCATCCCTGTAAATATGAGGTACCGGTCGACGACGGGTGGACCCCAGTAGCCTAGGTGGCGGGACTTCAGTGGCGGGATCGTACTGCTGCAGATACCTGATGAACGGGCGAAGCACTTCCATCCGCTTCGCTGCAGTAATTGGTCTGGCAGAGTGGCTGTCCTGGGCCCAACGTAAAGCAAGTTCCAACGTTACCGGGCCTTTGTGACAGCCACGTTCGGCGAACCGGGCAAACGCAAGTAGTTGCGTGCCCTGGCTCTTCAGTTTGAAACCAACTTGCCGCCTGGCATAGAGATAGTCCTCTACCCGGGTAGTCATCGAACACAAGTGTTTCATGATCTGCTCCCCGGCCAGGGTGAGACCACGGCCGCAAGTCTGCGGAAATCCACCTTCGTGTAAATCATGGTGGTATTGATGCTGCGATGCCGAAGCACATCCGCGATGTCCTTGAGAGAAGCACCATTGCCCAGCATGCGACTGGCCACCGTGTGCCGCAGTAAATGAGTGCCCATCGACGTGCTTGGCCAACCACATCGGGCATAGGCCAGTCTGATCGCACTGCATACAACAGCTGGGGTAACTGGCCGATCGAATGGCGCCCGATGTCGTACGAACAGCGCGCGGCTAGCGGTTTGGGGTCGACCGAAGCGCTCGTAATCGATGAGCGCGCGCCCTGTTAGTGCGGGCAGCGGTAAAAGATCGACACGCTTGCATTTGGCTGCCCTGATGCGCAACGTTCCCTCATGCCAATCCACGTCTGCGAGTTGCAGCGCAGCCACCTCTCCTACGCGCAACCCCAGATCTACCAGTAAACGCGCCATGGCGTAATCTCGCCGGCCTGACGCCGTTTGTGTGTCGAAAGCATTCAGGAATTGTGCGAGTTGGACCTGCGTCAGCAATTTGGGCACGCGAGCCATTGACCATACCGCCACCTTTGGTACAGCAGCCATCAATGCCTCGATATCGTCGCCGCTAAACTGACGGAAGCGTAGATAAACGCGTACGCTGCTTGCGATGGCACCGGCGCTCGATGGAGCGTGGCCCGTACTCCGCTCGACGACGAAATGCAGCACGTCAGCCGGTTTGATTCGACACATGTCAATGCGGCGACTACCGAATTGATAGACCAGGAAGTCGTGCACGCAGTCGCGGTGGTTGCGGCGGGTGCTCGCGGCAAGACCACGGATCTCGTCAAGATAAACGTCAAGGCGGTTTAACTCGTCGACGATGGTGCCAGGCAACCGAAGCGGCGGTGGTCGGATACGACCATCCGCGCGAAGCACCTTAAGCAAATGTTTGAGCGCTGCCCGCGTGAAATTTAATGCGCACTTCCTTCGCCCGGGACAGTCGCAGCTCGGCAGGTGCACGGAGATGAATTGACGTACCAGATTCTCATCGATCTGATCGAGCCTGATGCGCTTGCTGCTGAGCCAGCGCGAAAAATGTGCGACGCTGGCAAGATAATGTCCGATGGTGTGAAGGGCGTAGCCGTGACTTTGCAGGTAGCCGACATACGCCGGACGGCTCGCTGCAAGCACACTATCGTCGAGTTGTCGCCACGATCGAACTCCGACCTGATCCGCTTCCATGGTAGCTCTCCTCTGAGGCAATGGAGTCCCTCAGCAAAGCACCATTTATTATGTTCAGCAAGAGCCCGTCCCCGTGCGCTGCAACAAAGCCAGCCCGGCACGTCCTACGCGACCGCTGACTCGTGCGTACCCTGCATAATTCCGTCACGTGGATAAGAGCGCGACATCCGCCCCTTCTGCACAGGGAGAAAGGCCTGGCTCTTTGCAGACACGGTCGCCGGTGCGAAGGCAAGCGCGATGATCTACAGCCTGATGCTCACGTGCCGCGCCTGCAACGTCGAGCCGTATGCCTATCTGCTCCACGTGCTCACCGAGTTGCCGCAGCGCGCGCCGGATGCCGACATCGGCGATCTGCTACCGTTCAACTTCGCCCGACAGCAAACCGCGACACCACCCCCTGCCTGAGCGAGACGCCGATCACGTGTCCAGGCCGGACACCCGGTTGATCAGGAAAAGTCATTCGTTACCCGGTAACGCCGACGTGTTATCGGGTCGCGTTGAAATAGCTGTCCCACTGTTCCGAATCCGGATCGAGCCGGCGCACGATAGCGTCGTCCGCCCGCACGATCAGCCGCTCCAGCATCTCTCGCTTCGTTACCGAGTAACGGCATGCCAGGCGAGCAAGCGCAAGATCCGCCTCTGTGCTCACCCACATGTCCAGTCGCCGCTCTCCGTTGCCATCCTTGCCCGCCGTCGCTCGACTTGCGCGCCAGGCCGCCTGCCGCTGTGCTGTCGTCTGCGCCATCCTGAAACTCCTCCGTTACCCGGTAACAACGCATGCGCCAACGTTACCCGGTAACGACGATGTTCCTCAAGGTGTGCTTTATTTAGCGGTTACCATCAACGGGCTTAACCATCAGCGACAACTCCGACGCCTTGTCTTTGCACAGGCGAGTGAGTGCGTCGAGCGCGTCACTGATCGCGGCGCTCTATCAGGCGCTCGAGCTGCAGCGGTCAATTGCCGTGGCTAATGGCCTGAGCACGTCGGGCAAAGAAACGAAGGACGCGCTTTCCGCCGCGACAGATATCCAGCCATCTAGTTCGGCCGTAGACGGTTATCGCGATCTCGGCGCTCAGATTGCCGATCTGGCGAAGATGTCCGGCACGGTAGCAAGCGACGACGATACGGACGAATGGGATTTCAATATCGGCAATTCCGAAAACACATCGAGTGCTGTCACAGCGCCGGGCGACTCGATGACAGCCGCAATCGGACAATTGAATCAGGCGTTACGGGATCACGTCGCGACGCTCGTGCAGAATCCGAGCGCGAAAGTCTCGCTAGCTGCCGTACTCGGCGGATTGTCAGACGAGACGAAGGGAGTTCAATGGCGGCCGCTCGGCGTGCTGATCGACGTGCAGGCGTAATGCCCGATCAACGCCGTCACGCCAATCTCGCATTCACCGCTTATCACGACGGCTTTGTTCGATCGGGCAGTTGTAACGCGTTCAGCCGTACAGCGCGGGATCGTCGGCGATTTACGCTCCGTCGTCGAGCGACCGCTTGTGGCGTTGCGTGCCGCACGCGGCTGCTCATGGCGTTGTTTGGGACATGCTGTGGCGAGCGGCGAATCGCTGCCACCAGTTGGTCAATTTTTCGCACCCTTCCATTAGTGAAACGGCTTCAGGTGCCTGCATGGGCATGCGAACATTGGAGCGGCGTACAGATCGGCAATTGTCACGTCACCGCCGATCAGAAACCCTCGGTCGCCGGATAGCCGGGTCAATTCAGATAGACATACAGCGGCACACGGTAGCGCGCCGGCGATCTTCCGCTCATCTGCTAACCGGCCTTCGCGAGCTGAAACCACGCGTTCAACGTATATGTCCCAAACGAGCGTTCGGTATGCGTAGGCGTCCAGTATCCCAACGATCTGGTTTATCTTGGCGCGTGCTCTCGAATCTGTCGGTTGCAGTTTGCATCCGGGAAAAGCGTCGTCGATATAGCGAACAATCGCGCCTGTCTCGTAAAGATGGAAATCGCCATGCTCGAAGGCTGGAATGCGGCCGAACGGATGACGCCTCAAATGCTCCTGCAGAACACCCGTCTCTGCGAATACATCTACTTCGACCAAGTCATATTTGACTTGCTTCTCTTCCAGCGCAAGCCGGACGATCCGCACATATACACTCCATGCGGCCCCGTATACTTTCACCACTTTAGTTGTCGGCACAGCATTGCCCCAGTCGCGCATGAGAGGCGCGGATACGACAGTTTATTTAACGAAGCCTGTGACCTCCAATTCGGCGCTGCGAATCGCGCATTCGCACGCAGCAGAATTGTCGGCGATCTATGTGCAGAGGTCGAGTGTCCCTTCTTGGCCGCCTGACGCCAATGGTGCCGAAAGCGTTTCACTAAAAAGCCATCGGATCATTTTGTTACACCTCTTACCGAGGTCCGAACTGGCGAGTTACAAAAACCTTTCGGCGGGCGGTTATACTCGGCGCCGTCCCAAAAACTAAAGACCTTTTATGTCGAAGAGAATCTTCCAGATCGTTGCCATTGCAGCGCTCACCACTGCAGCGTCGTTACCGGCGGTGGCCGGCGATATGAACAATGCCCTTGGCGGCGCGCTCGGCGGCGTAGCCGGCGCTGCCCTGGGTGGCGCGGTAGGCGGCAGCACGGGTTCCGTCATTGGCGGTGCAGTCGGCGGCGGCGCCGGCGGCGCAGTCACGTCAAACCGCAGGGAACGCACGGGCGCCATCATCGGTGGCGCGCTCGGGGGCGGAGCCGGCACAGCGGCAGGCAATGCGATGGGCGGCCGCACCGGCGGCCTCGTCGGCGCGGCCGTGGGCGGCGGCGCGGGTTCAGCGCTTGGCGGTAACATGTCGCGGTCCAATTCGTACGCGGACGACTATGCCCGCGGCTACCGACCGGACAAGCGCCATCACAAACATCGCCACCATGACTGAACGTTGAGCAAAAAACGGCGTGGTTCAATCAAAGGTTAAGCCCGAAACGCCGAATACCTTTCGCAGCGCTGCACGGGCGATTCTCGTGTGAGCCAGAACCGGCGCTTGATGAACCGCGCCAGCCTGTTCCAAGGCTGGCGTTACTCGTCCCCACGGATCAGGGTTGGCGTTTGCCGCGGCCACCAGCGGGTTTGCCAGCCGGCTTACGTGAACCCGCAGCTGGCTTGCTGGCGGGTTTGCTGCGTGGCTTTTGCACGCTGAATGGGCTACCGCTGGACAAGCTTGTGCCTTTACCCGCGGCCACGGCGCGCTGCGCCGCAGGTTTGCGTTTGTTTTCGCTATTTTGCGGGCGCGGTTTTTTGCTGATCACCTGCATGGCGCCCGGCGCAGCTTGCGGCACTTTGGGCTTCTTAGGCTTTTTGGGTTTCTTGATGATCTGGCCCGTCGCGCTAGTTTGCGGCACGCGGTGTTCGGCTTCAAAACCCGGCTCTTCTTCACGGGGCAGCGATTGCCGGATCAGCGCTTCAATCGCGGCCAGTTGCGGCGCTTCATCGGCACACACAAGGGACACCGCCACGCCGCTGGCGCCCGCGCGGCCGGTACGGCCAATACGGTGTACATAGTCTTGCGCCACGATCGGCAGATCTACGTTGATCACCAGCGGCAGGTCGTCGATATCCAGCCCACGCGCAGCCACATCGGTGGCTACCAGCATATTTACTTCGCCCGTCTTGAAGCGCTCCAGTGCACGCATGCGCGCGGGTTGCGGTTTGTCGCCGTGGATGGTGTCGACCGCATAGCCCGCTTCATCCAGCATGGCCGCCAGGTAATCCACGCCATTGCGGGTTTTGACGAACACCAGCGCGTGCTCCCAGTTGTTCTCAGCCACAAGGTGCATGAAGAGGTCAGGCTTGTTCTTTTTATCCACCGGCACCACCCACTGCTTGATCTTGCTGGCCGTGGCATTGGGCGGGCTGACGCTGATATTGACCGGGCCGCGCAGAATGCCCGCCGCCATGGCGCGGATATCATCGGTAAACGTGGCAGAGAACAGCAGGGTCTGGCGCTGAGCGGGCAAGGCAGCAAAGACGGCGTTGAGTTCGCGCGCAAAGCCCAGATCCAGCATGCGGTCGGCTTCATCCAGCACCAGCGTTTGTACTTGATCAAACTGCACTGCGTTCTGGCGATTGAGATCTAGCAAACGGCCCGGCGTGGCAACGAGCACATCCACGCCTTTGCGCAACTTCATCATCTGCGGGTTGATACTCACACCGCCGTAGGCGGCCAGAAATTGTAAGTCGAGGCCTTTGCCGTAATCGATAAAACTTTGCAGCACTTGCTCGGCCAGTTCACGCGTGGGCACCAGCACCAGAACACGCGCGCGGTTGCTGGACACCGCCGGGCCGTGTTGCACTAGCCGTTGCAACAGCGGCAGCGCAAAACCCGCCGTTTTGCCAGTGCCGGTCTGTGCCGCGGCCATGACGTCCTTGCCACTGAGCACAGCAGGAATCGCCTTGGCCTGCACCGGCGTAGGTGTCTGGTAATTGAGGTCCTGCACATTACGCAGCAAGGGATCGATCAGGCCAAGCGAGGCAAAAGACATTGGCGTATTCCGGGCTAAAGCCGCAATTCTAGCGGTTACCGCCTGATTGCGCCGCGCAGATCAATGGTCAAAAAGATCGACGTTGATCGCCACTGTCGCGGTAACGAAAATCAGGAAAAGTCGAGACGGCACGAATAGGAATGCTTATTTCGCAAGATCGTAGAACTGCCAGGCAGGAATTAGACGCCCGGGCGTTCCGTGACCACCGTCGGTCTCTGGATGGCGGTCGGAATCCAGCGTGCGACGAATGAGTCCTATCGACCGACCCGATATAGATATGCCGTTCCGCTTTCATTGATACTGGTGGCACTGGCAGCTTGCTGCCAGTGGAAGCGGGACATGCACCTGCGGTAACCAGTTCGTCTCGGTCGTCAGATGCGGATTCCGGTCAGGCTGAACATTGATTCCGGCGAGCACTGAACACCCTGCTGGTGATGACCAGGGGCGGGTGGCCTGCTGCTGTCAGGCCCCACAGGCTATATTCTGAAAAGGTCCGCTTTTGACCCAATGAAGCAGACATCCTTGACCAGCAGGCAAAAATCATCGACTTGATCGGATCAATCCATACAGGGGGTGGCATGGAAACCAGACATGAGCGAGCGTTGGTCCTCCATGGTGGTGGATCGGCCGGCAATGCGTGGGAGATCTGCGTCGTCGCCGGCCTGTTCGATGCCGGGTTGGATGTGACCGAGGCCGATTTGATGATCGGGACGTCGGCCGGAGCGACGGCCGCGGCCCAGATCACTAGCGCGACCCCGACCGAATTGCTTGCCGCCATCCTTTCCGCTGCATCCCAGCAACGGACTGGTCCGAGCGGACCCGAGGGTGGACGCGTTTCCATTGGGCCGGTGGCGAACCATATGGAGTTAACGAGCCGAATCATCGCCGCCGCTGAGGATGCCGCCGACATGCGCCGCAGAATGGGTGCGGCGGCGCTCGAAATGGACGCGGCGTCGGACGGCTCCGGGCAAACGCGGTGGCGCGCTGTCGTCGCCGCTCGGCTGCCCAGTCCGCGCTGGCCGGAACGGCCGTTGCTCATCACGGCGGTCGACGCCCATACCGGTGAACCGGTCGTGTTCGACCGCCACAGCGGAGTCGACCTCGTGGACGCCGTCGCCGCCAGCACTTCCAACGGCTTCGGTGTCCCTCCCTACGGCATCGGCGACAACCGATACATCGACGGCGGCTACCGACGCAACGAGAATGCCGATCTGGCAGCCGGATACGCACGGGTGCTGGTGCTGTCACCCTTCGGTGGCAGATCACGGCATCCGCTGCAGTGGGGCATGCACCTTGCTGCACAGGTCGACGAACTCCGCGCGGGCAACAGCAGAGTCGAGACGATCTTCCCGGACGGCGACTCGCTCAGCGCGTTCGGCGTCAACATGATGGATCTGTCGACGCGTCCGCCCGCCGCTCAAGCCGGTTACAACCAAGGCAGAGCCCTTGCCGATCAGCTCACCGAATTCTGGCGCTGACGCCTAACATCCGCTTTCGACGCCATAGGCGTCCTTCGACCCGGCGCGAGCGGTAAGTCAGCTTCCAAACGATTGTGTTGAAAAAGTCTTGTTTTGGTCGGAGACGCCGGAATTGGCAGCACGTTTTCGAGTTGTGGCGATCGGCGAAGCGGCAAACTTGAACGAGGCAACGATCCCCGTTGCCCGTCATGCGACTGCCTGGTTCATCTACTTGCTTCCTGACATGAACCGCTTGGCCATTCTTCGCAGATTTTGCGCAGTTGCTGCCATCAGAAATTCATCATGGGCACCGCTTGGACCGCGCAGTCGCAGACGGTCCAGTTTCAGGATGCGTTTGAGATGGGCGAAGAGCATTTCCACCTTCTTTCGCTCACGGCAAGATCGCTTGTATTCGGGCGTCTTCGCAATACGCCTCGTTTCGTCACGCGCAGCTTCATGGATGCTGCGGGCGATCTTGCGGAATGGTGTATTCGGACAGCAGCTATCCTTCATCGAACAGCTTTCGCAGTCGAACTGGCTTGCCCGATAGATGATCGTGTCAGCCTTCGTGACGCGCGAGCGCGGATTTCTGAACTTGCGCCGATCACTGCGTAGCGCGTGCCCGGTGGGACAGCGATATTCATTGGCCAGTTCATCCCATTGGAACTCGCTGCTGGACAATGTATTGTCCTTGCGCGTCGTTTTGTCCCAGACCGGAACATGTGGTGCAATTTCCTTCTCTTCGATCATCCAGGCAAGCATCGCTGCCGAGCCATACGCGGTGTCGCCTGCAAGACGCCGAGGTTTGAGATCATGCCGCCGCTCAACGCGGTCAATCATCGTCCTGGTTGATTCCACTTCGTACGAACGGTTCGCGGGCGTCGCCTCGACGTCAACGATGATCCCTGCCTGCAGGTCAATCAGATAATTGGTCGAGTAGGCGAAGAACGCTGGGCTACCCTTGGCGGCTGTCCAGCTCGCAGCGGGATCAGTCAGGGATATCTTCTTTGGAGGTGGCGATGTCTCTGCCTCCTCGACCGCGTCTGCGCTGGTCGGATTCGCTTCCTCCAATGCTTTTAGATATTCCCGTACTGCGCGGCTTTGGCCCTTGACGCAACCCCAGTTGATGGACTCAGTACCTGGGACACCGCGTGCAGGGCTTGCATCGGCCCTGATGATGCTTGCGTCAATCGCGAAACCTTCACCCTTTACAAGACCTTCGGACATGCAGCGACCCAGCACCGACTCGAACACATGGCGTAGTACATCGCTATCGCGGAAGCGACCGTCGCGGTTCTTGGAGAAGGTCGAGTGCTCAGGTACGGCGTCTTCCAGACCCAGACGGCAGAACCATCGATATGCAAGGTTCAGATGGACCTCTTCGCATAACCTGCGCTCGGACCGGATGCCGAAACAGTAGCTCACAATCAACATGCGGATCATGAGCTCTGGATCAATCGATGGCCGTCCCATTGGACTGTAGAACGGCGCGAGATGCTGGCGCAGATCACGAAGATCGAGGAAGTGATCTATGCCTCTCAACAGGTGTTCGCGAGGGACGTGATTATCAAGGTTGAACGAGTAGAAGAGTTTGTCCTGTCCGCTGCCCAGTTGACCCATCATGACGAATCACTCCCGTCGATCGATGTCTTCCAGGATACCGAACATTCCGAACTACGGGCGACTTTTTCAACACAATCAAACTGGAACGGTCATTCGAGCCGCCCTCTCGGCCCTCAAGTCCTCGGCCTTTGCAGACGTTCGTCTGAGCGTGAAATACGTTACTGCTAACAACCGCTTCCCGCGCCGGTTACCGCAATGTTCAATTGGTTACCCGCAACGTCTTGGAGGCCGGCCATCGCTTGGTCCATTTCGTGGAATTGCTCAATGATCGAGCGCGCGTAAGAGCGCATTTCGGAACCCGCCGGTGTCAGATAAATTTTCCGGCCGAGCTACTCGAACAGGGTCAGGCCGGCGTGCTCCTCAAGCTGTTTGACCTGGGTTGAGACTGCCGGCTGCGTCAGGTACCACTCGTCTGCCTCGCGCGAAAAACTCAGGTTCCGGGCAACTGTTTCGAAGATATTGAGTTGACGCAAGGTAGCGCTTTTCATAGTCGAAATTCGTTGAAGGCCGCCGGCGTATACAGGATGCCTGATGCAAACCATAAAATATTTTAACTTTCACTGATCGTTGTTCTCGCGCAGCATGCACTCAGTCCGTGAAGACACAACGACTTTTATCAGACCGTTTTGCGTGCCTCCGCATGTCTTTCGTTGGTGCGATCTCCATCTGACCGACCATTAGCGCTTCATTGCCGACGCATATGCAAGCGATGAAGTGATTCGACCACGTCAGTCGACGCGCCGCTCGGGCACGATGAATTCTAAAAATGGAGATGGAGACATGGGACATTCCGAAGTGGACGCGCCGGGCAGCACAGCACTACGGCATAACCTGTGGGTTCAACTGGCAATCGGCATCGTTTGCATGGGGCTGGTGGCGAATCTGCAGTATGCGTGGACCTTGTTCGTCGTGCCGATGGACGCGGCGCATCACTGGGGGCAGGCGGCAATTCAGACTGCAATCACAATTTTCATCGTCACGGAAATCTGGCTCGTGCCAGTCGAAGGATGGCTCGTCGACAAGTTCGGGCCGCGTCCTGTCGTCATTGGCGGTTCGCTTTGTGCCGCAAAGGGCACAGCGTCCATGCTTGTGCCGATCGCTTCGGTGTTGTCGGCGCATGGCTCGTGGAACACGGTTCATCTGTGCAGCGGCCGTATCGATCGTAGCGGCGGTGTGCGCGAAATTCGTCCTCGCTCCGATGAGACGGCACTGGATCGGCCGTACGGTTGCGGTTGGCGCGCTCACCAAGGGATATCTCTGATTACCGGATATGGACATGTGTGCCTCATGAAGGCGTTGCGGCACCGATAGTCGATAGAAACGGAGGTTTGAGCTGTGATATCTATTTTTCTTATTCATTAGTATTACAAATTAATATTGGAGGAGATGATGAGAATAAGAAATCTGAAGCCGCGTCATGCGGCGGCTTCGCTATGCCTGTTTGCAGCTGGCAGCGTGACCTGTTCGGGAGGAGCATTCGCTCAGGCAATTGCGGCGGATGACGACAAACAACAGATCCAGTTGTTGAAACAACAAATGGAAGCGCTCAATAAGAAGCTCGATGCACTTGTGTCAAAGCAAGCCCAGGCAGCGAACAACCAGCAAGCGGTCAGTCCCGCTGTCGCAAGCACAACCGCAGGTACAAGTTCAGGCACAAGCGCAAACACGGGTACAACCTCAGGCGCGCAAAAAACATCGGATGCCGACGCCTCCGGGTGGGGCGCCGGCATGCCGCCCAAGCTTAAGTCGTTGCTGGCCGCGCTGGGGGATATGGAGTTCTACGGCAACCTCGATCTTTCCGTGGACTATGCGACCAAAGGCCTCAAAGACTCGTATGTCACGCCGGGCGGGACTGTCGTCTCGCCTAGAGGGCATATGGGCTGGCAGCCCGACGTCTCATCCAATCTTTCCTATGTCGGCGTTCGCGGCAAGCGGCCATTCGGCTCCGACGCCAGCCTGGCCTTCGTCTATCAACTGGAAACCCAACTGGATATTTCGGCAACCTCAGGGTCTTCCAATTCGAACTCCGCTCAGGATTCGACCGTCAAGGGCGCCCTGACGTCGCGCAACAGCTTCATCGGCGTAGCATCGTCCACCTGGGGCGCGTTGAAGATCGGCAAGACCGATGCGCCCTACAAAACGTCGACCGCACGCATGAATCCGTTTTCCGGCATGCTCGGCGATTACTCCGTCATCATGGGTAACACGGGCGGCGACAATCGCGTCGAATTCGGTACGCGGCTGGACCATGCGATCTGGTATGAGTCGCCCAGTTTCCATGGCTGGTCTCTCAACGCACTGGTTTCGCCCGGGCAAAACCGCGGTTACGAAAATTCGGTGCAGGCCTCAGGTGAGTCGAGTTGCACGGGCGGCAATGTCCCTGGCAGTGGTGGAAATCCAATTGCGTGTAACGACGGCAGCTACGGGTCGGCCTACAGCGCGAACCTCGCCTATAGCAACGGCCCCCTGTACTTTACGACAGCCTATGAGATACACCTCGGCGTGAATCGCTCAAGCGATGTATTGAACACTCCTGCTGCGCTGGCATCGCCTGATGGGACGGACCCCAACGATATCGGCAACGAATGGGCATTCAAGGTCGGTGCGCAATATAAATTTCCCACTCTGACCACGGTGAGCGCAATCTATGAAGTGATACGCAGACAGATTCCGGCCTACCTGCAAACACAGAACGAGCGGAGCCGTAATGGCTTCTGGCTCGCCCTGACGCAGGAAATCACCCCCAAGGACAGCGTGAGCGTCGGTTGGGCGCACGCCAATCGCACGCCGGGTGACCCGGGGCAACACAACACGGCTCCAGCCGACCCGAACGCTATTGGTATCCCGAATCCTTCCAACGGTGCCAATATGGTCACTGCGATGTACAAGCATGCGATCGACAAACATGCGACTGTGTATGCCGACTATGCCATGGTCATCAATCAAGCGGCGGCGCACTATGCGCTGGGCGCAGGCGGGCGAAGCGTCACCGTCGATTGTCATGACGGCAGCTCGGTCTCGCAGGGTGCGCCGTTTTGCTACGCGGGCGGCAGAGAAATGGGTTTCTCCGTCGGGCTGAATTACAAGTTCTGAAAGCGCTGCCAACCTGGCGGAGGCGGAGGTGTAAGCAGTCGGGGGCGTGTCCGGGGTACTCAGGATTCAGCTTCCATCGCTGCAGCGTCTTCGCTTTCCGCCGCCATCCACACCAGACAGACGGAAAACTCGATCGGAACTGGCTCAAAGACGCGCTCGCAGATGCGATGCACGCGGTGCTGTGCGGCGCAGGTCACAACCTGAGGATGATCGTCCGGAAGCTGCGGCTTCTTTGCGCCTTCGTTCTCGCGGCCTGGTTCAATCGCGGCATTGCCGCCGAAGTGATGGCGTGACACCGACGGCACGAGCAACGCATTGTTCAGGGTCGACTTGATAGCGGACGTTCGCGACAACGTGGAGTTCCGATTCCCGACCGGCCGCTCAGGCCGATCAAGCAACGGTCACAATCGCGAATCGAATGGCCGCTTCGTGGGTGAAAACCGACGCCTCAATGCCCGAGCGCCGGTGCGGGCGAATGACGCTTCGTGTTTAGGGTTGTAGGACGCCTGCCCGCTGGCGTCTGGGCGAGTTGACGCGCCGACGGATCAGGGCAGGCGTCCTACAACCCTAAACACGAGCGGCAGCATGCAACGCCAATCGAAATCGAGTCGGTAAGGTACGGTTCAATCGTAGTATGTTGAAAACTCCTTATGTTGGCGCCCTTACACTAAACGCGGACCAATCCGCCATCAACAACAATAGTCTGACCAGTGATGAAATCAGCATCCTTCGAACATAGGAACGAAATGATTCCGACCAAATCCTCCGGCGTTTGCGCTCGCGGGATGGATTGCATGGAAACCACCAGCTTCGACTCCTCCTCGTAACTCATTCCACCCGGCCCCTTACGTCCAGGCTCGAGCATCCAGGGTGTTCTGGTCAATCCAGGAGCAACTGCATTTACGGTGATACCGGAGGCACCCAGTTCGCTTGCCAATGCGCGCGTCAAGCCGATCAATCCCATCTTGCTGGCAATATAGTGAGTGAAGTCCTTTATCGGAGCGCCGAAGGTATTGGATACGATATTAATGATGCGCCCCCACCCTTTACCGCGCATGTTCCCCACGAGCGCATGCGCCAGCCAGAATGGCGCATCCAGATTGATGGCCATCAGCAATCGATAATCTTCTTCGGTAATTTCATCAAAGGATTTATTGGGGAGAATGCCGGCATTATTGACTAGCACGTCAATGCCGCCGAACTGGCTGTGCACCTCCGCCGCTACGCGGTCTATATCCGCCTTCTGGCTCAAGTCGGCGCGGAAAATATGTGCTTCCGAGCCGGCTTCCTGAACGAGTTTCGCAGTGACCTGGCAATCGAGACGGTCGAGGAGAGCAATAGTAAAACCGTCTTGGGCAAGTCTTTGAGCAAACGCTTGACCGATACCGCGCGCTGCACCTGTGATCAATGCAACTTTTTTCATGATGAAGTCCTTAATAAAGCTAGGATTGGGTCATCTGCGAACGGAACTGAGCATGGCACCGGCCGTCAATGGGTCGTCTCGTCTCTCATCAATTTGCTCCAATTCGACGCATGACGCCTTGCTGATGTCAGAAAGGGCCAGTTATTCGAGCTCATCCGACAAGATTTGCTTGATTTTTCAAGCACGTTGCCGGTTGAGTATATTTGATTTTTCAAATATACGTACCCACGTAAACCCTTCCCCAATTGGCCGCACGAGCTCGAACGGGCGGTTCACCGTCCCAAAGCGCGCGAGCTCATAGGGCTGCGCCGGCGGCAACTGCAGTGCCGGCGCGTCCGGTCTGCATCTGATCAAGATGTGGCTGGGATGCCCCGTGGAAGAAACCGATAACCGAGGGCGGAAGGCACGCACGACCGAGGCCAGGGACAACAGGCGCGGCATTTCGCAAGGCTCACCCATCTCACCACTGTTGGCGAATATTTACATGCGCCGGTTTGTGTTTGCATGGAAGAAGCTCGGGCTTGAGCGCAGTCCTGGCAGTCGAATTGCGACCTACACGGACGATCTGGTGATCTTGTGCAAACGAGGCAAAGCTGAGGAAGCTGCCGTTCACCCGAACTGCCCCTCTGGTGTCAGCTGAACGCCCTATACCGGCCGTTGATCTGTTGATGGACCAACGACCGCTTCGGCCGATGAAGCAACGTTCAACGTCGCGAATTGAATGGCCGCTTCCTGGGTAGAACCGACGCCTCAATGCCCGGGCGACGGTGCGGGCGAATGGCGGTTCATGGCCGCCTACCGCCTCAAATCATCAACCGCTGATATCCGTCGTCGGTCGCCGATCTGCCTCACATCTTCACGCGCAACCTTACCTGCTCACCGACCGCACAGATCTATACTTGTCGCCATCCACGAGCATGCGAGCGGCGTGGACTCGACCGGCAAGCCCGCGGTGGCCGCGATTACGAATGTGTCGAGCTCGTCGTCGGTTTCTGACGCCCTCAAATCTTCTGCGGCGCGCCGTGTCTAACCCTCATGCATCGCATCGCGCACGAGGTTCGGCATGACACGGCGCAAATCGAAGATCGGCTGTCCACTTGAACATCGCTTAGACGTGTGGCGCTTCACGCTAACTTTTGCGTTGACACTTGCCTTGAGCGCCTGCGTTCAACCATGGGATCGCTTCAAGGCCGGCGAGCCGGAATCCGCCGTGACTGCCGCGCTAGGCCAGCCTAAAGAAACCTATGACCTTCCGAATGGCGGCAAGCGTCTGATGTGGCCGACGCAACCGATGGGCGAAACCACCGTCGCCGCGGATATCGACGCGGACGGCAAAGTCGTCGACGTCCGCCAGGTGCTGCAGCCGTTGGAGTTCTATCGCGCGGAGCCGGGAAAATGGACCCGCGCGGACGTGCTCGTCAATTTCGGCCGTCCCGAAGAAACGATGTACCTGCCGCTCGTCAAGCGCGAAGTCTGGACCTACCGGTACCTGGAAGACAATACGTGGTACCAGCTCTTTCACTTCTATTTCGACGACGCAGGCGTGTTGCGCTCGACGCAAAAGAGCCCGGACCCGCTTCACGATCACGCCGACGATCATCCGTCGAATTGAGCGGCATGGGCGCGAGGCGCGTTGCCATGCGATCGCGAAGCGGTGGTGGGCGAAAAGCGTTCAATCGCTAATGGTTATCCTGCGGATGATTGCGGTCTTCATTGCCGCCGCGCGCCGCGCCGCCGTGCTCACCGGACGGACCGCCCGGGTGCCCGGCAGCCTGTCCGTGAGGACCACCCGTCATTTGCCCGGGCGGCTGCGCAGGCCCGTGCGCGTATCCCGGCTGCGGCTGCGGCTGCGGCTGCGCAGGCCCATGAGCGTACCCCGGCTGGGGTTGCGGCTGCGGGCCGCCATGCATGACCGGCCTCGGGTTCATGGCCGGACCGTCCGCCGCCGGCGGACCACCATGCGGCGGCGGACCGCCCCGCATCGGCGGCGGATGATTCGCCCACCGGTCCCGGTCGTGATACCAAGGCTGGCCGCGATAGTAGTGATCCCAGTAAGTTCCGAACGAGAACGCCACGATCGGCACCCCGATCTGCACGCCGTAAGTCATGATCGGCACCTCGGCACCCTGGTACGGATAGTCGAGATATTCGCCGTAGACCCAGCCGCGCAGTCCGGGCACTCCGACGTCGCACCAGCTGTAATCGGAAACGCAACCGTACACCGTAAGCTGCGCGCTCGGCGGCACTTGCGCGACCACTGGATACTCCCCGGACGGACCCGCATAAACGTCCACAGGCTGATTCGTATACGCCAGCGATTGAGCGAACGCTGCGCCGGACAGCGCCATCAGGCAAACGCCTCCCGCGATGGTTCGAATGACGATTTTCTTTTGCACGATTCCTCCCTCGGAAAGAGCGGCTCATGCATGAGGTGCGCTATGCGTTTCGTCCCGACCATAACGGCGCCTCGATAGCAGGGCCACATTGCTTGGACAAGCCAGGTGGCGTTTGAATTGCACCCGACTGTCTGCGCAATTACGGTTTGTCAGCGTTCTTACCGTTCAGCAACTTTCATGCTTTGCCGCTCATGCGTCGAGCTGAACAAAGAGCCAGTGCTGGAAGCTGCGCAGCGTGGGCAGATCCGCGCGCGATTTGGGGTGTCCTTCTGCCCGACGGTTAGCGGCGAACGCGTGCTATCGACCGAGGGTGTGTCAAAAGTCAGGCTCACGCCTCTCGTTCAAAAAGTCGGCTTTCGAGAAGGGCCTACAACGGCTTGGTGGCGTGTCAGGAAGGGTAAAGTGAACCCTCAAAACCTTCAACTTTTGTGTTTTGACACACCCTCGACCGCTGACAACCCGTCATCCAAATATTGAAATATTCCTGGGCACGTTGGACACCCAAGGCCCAACCTTAGCCTGCTAAGGTTGGGCGATATCCAGGCAGTGATCCGAGCCGTCCGCTCACGTCGACAAGATATCCTTTGACTGAATCCGCTTTACACCCACGCGATCCATGTTTTTTCGCGCAGTCGCAAGTGAGCCGTTGAGGTCAATCGGACGCGTTGCGTCTTCGATGACATAAGCTTGGAACCCCGCCTTGCGGGCGTCCATTGCTGTCCATGCAACGCAGAAATCAGTCGCCAGTCCGGTCACAAACACGGTGTCGATACGCCGCTGCTTCAGATATCCCGAGAGGCCGGTTTCTGTCTTGTGATCGGCTTCCTCAAATGCGGAATAGCTATCCATGTCCTTGTGAAAACCCTTGCGTATGATTACTTGTGCAGTGGGCAGCTTAAGGTCCTTGTCGAGCGCGGCGTCGTCGGTGCCTTGCACGCAATGATCCGGCCACAAGACCTGTGTGCCGTACGACAACTGCGCCGTCTGGAACGGCTTTTTACCGGGATGGGAACTGGCGAACGACGCGTGTCCCGGCGTGTGCCAGTCCTGCGTAATGACAATGTTCTCGAACTTGCCAGCCAACTCGTTGATAAGTGGCACGACCTCGGCGCCGCCTTTCACCGGCAGCGTTCCGCCATCGATGAAACAATTTTGCACGTCCACGACGATCAATGCGGATTTGCTTCCGGGCTTGATGTGTTTGCCTGACGCTGCCGACGCTGCCAAAGCGCTCAGGCTCCCAAGGCCACAAAGATGGGCCAGACCGAGTGCGGCGGTCGACTTGATCAGTGCCCTACGACGGTTTTCTCCCACGGCGAATCCCCTTTTCGATTGAAGCGACAATCATAGAGGCACCAAATTTATTCCAAACTTCATCTTGATGCACCTGTCTCGTCTAAAGCCACCGCATAAACAGTCGCACAACAATTCGCTAAATAGTTTGATGCCCGGGAAATGCCTTTTGCGTCAACTCGGCGTATGCGAAAGAACGCCACTTTGTCGACAATCTCGGGGATGATGTTCAACGCCTCAAAATGGCCGAACTGAAACGAATGGTAACCGTCTCAGTTCGACGGAATCCGGCCCAATGTCGCTTCTGAATCAGCCGAGATCCGAGCGCCTGATCTTGGAAAGAAAGGCTACGGCGTTGGCCAAGTTCTTTCCCTTGCCATCACGGTTACCGGCCATGCGTCGACTTACCAGTCAATTGCATCGATCAATCGACGCAATAACCTTCGCCATGCGATCGGTTTCCGCGGCCTGACAGGCGGCAGTTTTCATCGGCACGATGGAACCACCTCCGTTTTCTGCCTCGGCGGATTTCTTGCAACTCGCATCGCGTCGCTTCTTCCACGCGGTGATTTTCTTTTCGAGGCGTGCTTTGCAGTTCGGGAATTTTGCGGACTTATCTTCGACGACGTCCTGCAGCTTCTGCTCGGCAACCACCTTGTCGCGCCATGCACAGAAGTTCAGACTCATCTGGTTCGCGTCGCAGTTCGCGAGCATGCCTTGCACCTCGCTCGCAGGCAGTCCGCTCTGTTGCGAAATGACGTCAGCGGGATCCGGGACGCCAGCAAATGCGGGCGAGCACGCGAGTGCAAGTACGAGGAGAGCGCGCTTCATCGGCCCACCTGCGTAAATGGCGCGGCCTCTTGGACGAGTGTGCCGTGTCCGTAAGTGCAGTTGTTCGCTACGTCGTTGTAGTAGTTCATAACGACACTGTCCCGACGGAGCAAATCCGCCCAGCCAGCGGGAGTTAGGCGCTTTGATTCGTTCGGCATAACTTCTTCACGGAGATTAAGTTCGACAGGACTTTATCATTCGCCGGGGGAGCGACCTGGAGTCATTTTCGCGTCCAGATGGCGACGTGCCACGGGCGAATTATGCAATCTGAATCGCAATGAAAGTAATTCGTTAGAAAATCCACACGCCATCGACTTTTTTTTGTCCCCGTATTGTCATTCACTCCCTATAATTTCTTTCCGTCGTAACGCTTCGTAATAAAGGCAGCGTCCCCACGCAGGGAGCTGGCCGTCGTTTCCACACGCCACATTACCGCTTGCTCGTCCGAGTAACGTCATGGAGGCGTTCGTGAAAAAAATTGCCAATGTAATTAGTACACCAATATTTAGAGGCGGCCTGCTTTGCGGCGCCGTTTCCGTCGCGCTTGCCGCGGCTATCTGGCCCACCGTCGCGCAAAGCCAGCAGCAGGCCGCGATAGCGGCTGCGACAGTGAACACGGCGTCGCCGATCAAACATGTCATCGTGGTGGTCGGCGAGAACCGTACGTTCGATCACGTATTCGGTGCTTACACGCCACGCCAGGGGCAGACGGTGGCGAACCTGCTGTCGAAGGGCATCATCACGGCCGACGGCCGCCCGGGTCCGAACTTCGCGCTGGCCGCGCAATACACGGCTAGTGCCACGGACCCGAAGCGCTTCGATATGGCGCCTGGCGGCAAGCAGCTATATACGGTGCTGCCGGCGCCAAATACCGGCTCTACGGCAAGCACACCGAGCGATACCAGTCCGCCGCCGTTCGCCACGCTCGCAGCGGCGCAGGCCGCCGAGGGCACGATGATGGAGCCTTGGGACGTCGTACATTTGACCACCGGTGCGAGCGGCTTGCCGACGCATAGCGTCGATACGCGCTTCGGCTCGAACACATATAACCTGCCGAACGGACCGTATCAAATCTCGCGCGTCGGTCCCGACTACGACCAGTACATCAACAGTCCGGTG
The DNA here is from genome assembly GCF_900230185.1 of Burkholderia sp. OK233. GTDB lineage: Bacteria > Pseudomonadota > Gammaproteobacteria > Burkholderiales > Burkholderiaceae > Paraburkholderia. The sequence goes on along the minus strand of NZ_OCSR01000002.1, from coordinate 2,037,323 downwards.
CACCGCTTCTACCAGAATTGGCAGGAGGCCGATTGCAGTCTCGATCACGCCACGCTCGATAATCCGAGCGGTTGCCAGATGGATCTGTTCGCCTGGGTAGAGACGTCGGTGGGCGCCGGTTCGAACGGCAAGCCGCGGCCCGCGAACTTCAACGACGAGACGACCGGCGAAGGAGCGACCGCGCTCGGCTACTACAACGTGAATACCGGCGACATGCCGTATTTCACGCATCTCGCGCGCGAATTCACGATCAGCGACAACTATCACCAGCCGGTGATGGGCGGCACGGGCGCAAACAGCATCATGATCGGCACCGCCGATGCGCTCTACTACACGGACGGCAACGGCAATGCCGCGAAGCCGCCGGTTGATCAGATCGAAGATCCGCTGCCACAGGCGAACACCAACAACTATTACACGCAGGACGGCTATTCGGGCGGCACGTACAGCAACTGCTCGGACAGTCATCAGCCCGGGTCCGGCGCACTGCGGCAGTACCTGAACCGCCTGCCGTACAAGCCGGACGCGAAGTGCGCGCCGAACACGTATTACCTGCTGAACAACTACAACCCGGGCTACAACGGGGATGGCACGGTCAATACGAGTACGTTCACGATCCCGCCGTCGCCGGTGCGGACGATCGCCGATACGCTAATCGAGAAGAACATCTCGTGGAAGTACTACGGCGAAGGCTGGAATACGTTTGTGACTACCCCTGCCACGAGTGTCTACTGCAATATCTGCAACCCGTTCCTGTATGAAACCGCGATCATGACGAACCCCGCGCTCGTCAAAGCGCACCTGCAGGACACGACCGATCTGTACGCGGACATTGCGAACGGCACGCTGCCTGCGGTTTCGTTCGTGAAGCCGGGCGGTCTGCTCGACGGGCACCCGGAGTCGTCGAAGTTCGGGCTCTTTGAATCGTTCGTGCACAAGCTGGTCGACACGGTGCAGCGCGACCCGAGCCTGTGGGCCTCGACGGCGATCCTGGTCACGACCGACGAAGGCGGCGGCTACTACGACTCGGGCTACATCCAGCCGCTCGACTTCTTCGGCGACGGCCCGCGCATTCCGATGATCGTCGTGTCGCCTTACTCGCGCGGTGGCCGTGTCGCGCACCAGTACGCAGATCACGCGTCGATCGTGAAGTTCATCGACCGCAACTGGCATCTGAAGCCAATCACGCAAAGAAGCCGCGACAATCTGCCGAATCCGATCCAATTACAGACGCATCCGTATGTGCCGGTCAATGCGCCCGCAATCGACGATCTGTTCGACGCGTTCGAGTTTCCGCGCACGCCGTAACGGTGTGACATGGACGGCAGAGCCGGACCGGCTCTGCCGATCTCAAGAATCGAGATTTTCTGATACCCCCAAAAAATCCGAGAAAATAATTTTCTCGGATTAAAACCGAATTCACCCTTTATAAAGTCAAATTAAACACGACGCAAAAAAATCCGACTTTAGAAAAACTAAACACCGAACTCAAATCAAATCGTTTGTGCGCCAGCAGCACCAACGCTACTCTGCCCTGCAATGATCTCCGGCAAACATCACGCTTTGAAGCGGATTTTGCCATCCATTTCATTTCATGCATTCGGCAAAGGAAATTCAGAATGAGTCTGGCACACATCGAATCTCGACCAAGCAAGATATCCGAAGTTCAGCTCGGAGAATCCGATATTTCGATCGAGCAATTTATCGCCGTAGCCCGACATGGCGCACAGATAAAGTTTTCGCCCGTCTATCGCGAGCGCGTATTGAATTCGCGCCGCCTGGTCGATCGTTTTCTGAGCGAAAACCGGCTTGTCTATGGCGTGACGTCTGGCTTTGGCGCAAATTCGACACGCGTCATCAGCCCGGACGACGCCGAGCAGCTTCAGCGAAATATCGTGCGCTCCCATGCCGTCTCGGTCGGCGAACCGCTGCCTCGCGAAGTTGTCCGAGCTACGCTCCTGATGATGCTGATCAGCCTCGGCAAGGGTTATTCCGGCGTAAGCCTCGAATTGCTGCAGCAAATCGCCGGACTGCTGAACAACGACATCACGCCGTTCGCACCGGGCGACGGATCGGTCGGTTATCTCGCGCCCGAGGCACATATGGCGCTCGTGCTGATCGGCGAAGGAGAAGCTTTCTACCGCGGTGAACGCATGAGTGGTGCCGAAGCATTGGAGCGAGCGGGGCTGAAGCCGCACTCGCTGCGCTGCAAGGAAGGGCTTTCGCTCACCAACGGCACCACCTCGGTGACCGCGATCGGGATGCTGGCGCTTTACAACGCGCTCGAGCTTTCGAAGGTTGCCGACATTGCCGCATCGATGTCCCTGCAGCCGCTCAAGGCCACCACGCGCTCGCTGGATGCCCGGTATCACGCCGTCAAGAAACATGTCGATCAGAGGAACACGGCCGACAACATCCGGCGGCTGCTGGCCGGAAGTGCGCTATGCGATCGCTTTACCGATTACCGACTGCAGGACGCCTACAGCCTTCGCGGTATTGCTCAGGTACACGGGGCGTCCAAGCGGGCGATCAAGGACGCGTACGACTCGATTCTCGATGAAGTGGGTTCGTGCGGCGACAACCCTGTCATCCATCCCGACGGCGAGGATGGTATTGCGATATCCGGTGCCAACTTCGACGGTACGTTCGTCGGCATCGCGTGCGATCTCCTTTGCATCTCCATGACCACGCTCGCGAAGATTTCGGAGCGCCGGACGGACCGCCTCGTCAACCCGTACTTCAGCGAACTGCCCGCGTTCCTCGCGAAGGATCCCGGGCTGAACAGCGGTTACATGATCATTCAGTACACGGCGGCCGGATTGCTTGGCGAGATGCGCACCCTTGCTCAACCAGCAAGCGTCGATAGCGTGCCGACGAGCGGTAACCAGGAAGACCCCGTGAGCTTCGCCTATCACGCGGCGCGAAAAGCCTACACAACTTCGCAGAAGTTGCAGCACGTGCTGGCGATCGAACTGCTCACCGCCGCCCAGGCACTGGACTTCTTCGATCCAGCCGACGCATCACCCGCAACCGCCGCGGTGTATGCGCGAATTCGACAGGTTGCCCCGACAGCAGAAGGCGATCGGTTCTTCTATCCGGACATGATGGGAGTCCACCGGCTCGTCGAACAGGGCGACTTGCTGAGCATCGTGGAAAACATCGCCGGCACATTGCACAACTGAAGCCGGTAGCGCCAGCAATGCCGCGAACTGTGGCGATCCGAGTATTTTCAATCCAGGCACAAGCTTGATTCGACACTATAGAGGTGTAATGTGAATACGATTTCCATAAGAGTCCTTAAGACTTCTCTCGTCACCTTTCTCGGCGTGCTGGCACTGGCAGGAAACGGCGCTCAAGCAAAGGAATGGAAGACCGTGAAGGTCGCCCTGGAAGGCAGTTATGCTCCATGGAATCTGACCTCGCCGAACGGAAAAATCTCGGGATTCGAACCGGAATTACTCGACAATCTGTGCAAGCGGGTCAACCTGCAATGCGAGACAGTCGCCCAGGACTTTGACGGCCTCATTACCGGCCTGCAGGCCGGCAAATTCGATGCGGTGATGGATGCCCTCGCAATCACACCCGAACGTCAACAGGTCATTGCCTTCTCCAAGCCCTACGCTGCAACGCCGGCCGCGTTCGCGACGGTAGATGGGCATGGATTGGCGAACACGACGGGAAAAACCGCTTCGCTCAAACTGACTGGCGACCCCAAGACCGACAGCCCCATGATCGCCCCGCTGCGCGATCAACTGAAAGGAAAATCGATCGGTATTCAATCCGGCACGGTTTATACGAAGTTCATCAACGACAACTTCAAGGACATCACTTCCGTACGCCTCTACAAGACCTCGGCCGAACGTGACCTCGACCTGGTCAACGGACGCGTCGACATAGCCTTCGACGACGTCACCTACTACGCCGGAATCGCCGACAACAAAGAGACCGCCCACATCCGGATCGCTGGACCAACGATCGGTGGCCCGGTTTGGGGGCCGGGAGAAGGTCTTGGGTTTCGCAAACAGGATACGGATCTGAAAGCAAAATTCGACGCAGCGATCACCGCAGCACTAGCAGACGGTACCGTGACGCGCTTGTCGGAAAAGTGGTTCAAGACCGATGTGAAGCCGTAAGCATGCGGCACTGCATGACGCTGTTGCGCGTCGAGGCGGAGATCAGTCTTTGCTAGACTGGCTTCACGATGGCATTTGCCAGGTCAACGACATGAACCGCCTTCCTCCTCTTCGAGCCTTGCAGATATTCGATGCCGTCATTCGTTACGGGGGCGTCATAGCCGCCGCCGAGGCGCTTCACGTGACGCCCGGTGCGATTAGTCAGCAGATTCGCGTCCTTGAGGACTTTCTCGGGGTCGCGCTGTTCGAGCGGGAAAACACCGGCCTGCGACCGACCCCGCTGTGCGAGCTGTACCACTCGCACATCTCCCGGGGGTTCGAGTGCTTTCATAGCGCCCAGGCGGCGCTCAAGGCGCAGACGGGCCGCCGACTCACCCTGATGACATTTCCGTCAGTCGCGACCCATTGGCTTGCCTCCAGATTGGACACGTGGCACACCATCTGCCCTCACGTGCAGGTCCATGTCGAGGTCGTCGACCACGAAACCAGTATCGCCGCGAGAAGTGCCGACGTCCGGCTAACGTATGGGGCACTACCGAATGACGGAACGCCCTATCACGTCGTCTTTACGGACAGGGTTGCACCCGTGTTTGCACCCTCGCTGTTGCAGGCGGAAAAACCGATCTCGCAACCGGCGGATATCTTGCGCTATCCGCTGATTCACGTGGAGTGGGGATGGGCAAACTTGTCACCACCAACGTGGGGACACTGGTTGCACGCGGTTGGCGTGCCTCTGCCCGAGGGGTTGGCGCCACTCACTTACTCCGTTTCCGGCATGGCAATCGATGCAGCAATTCGGGGCAGAGGCATTTCGTTGGGACAGGGTTTTTTTGCCATTGATAGCATCAAGCGACACGAACTCGTCGCGCCGTTCAAGGTCGCCCTACCCATGCCGTTCCCATACTTCATTTGCTGGAAGCGAACTGCGGCAGACTCCCCCGCAACCAGGCAATTTCTCGACTGGCTGATTGCCGAAGCCGAGCAGACGGGGCGCGACATAAAGGCCATGTTTGGTGAGTGAGGCACGCATCTGCAGGTGCAACAGTAGGATCGTCGATCCTCACCGCGCAACGCCGGTACCGCTTCAGACTATGGCGACTGCCAAGCGCCTGTCGCAAGTAACACTCAGCTAACCCCCAACGAGTCGCGAGTCATGACCAGCGCGAGCGACTCGGAGAGAATCGATTTCGCCAGTTTGTCGTCGTCAACGGCGCGCGCAAGCGTAATGGCCCCCACGATGGTCGCGACAATACCCAGGCCAGCGTCTTTGCTATCACTGGATGCCGCTTGCGCTATTCGTGACGCCAGTTTGCGCACGTAACCCGTGAGCTGTTCCCTGACGTCCGGATTTGCATGGCGCGCTTCCCCGGCGAGCGCGCACAAGGCACATCCATTGCCGGGATTCTTCACGTGACGCTCATTGAGGAAAGCTTCGGCAATAGCCTGCAGAGGCGTTTCCCCACGCTTTGCCGAGCCGCTTGCGAGCGAAGCCATGCGCTTCTCGCTCTGACTCACCGCGTGCTCGAGCGCCTCCAGGATCAACGCATCACGTGACGAAAAATGGCCGTAAAAAGCGCCGTGCGTAAGCCCCGCGCTGCGCATGCAGTCGGCGACGCCGAGCGCCTCGATGCCGTGTTCGCGAATCTGTCGTGACGCGTTCTCCAGAACCCGCTGCCTGCTCTCAGCCTTTTGTGCCTGCGAATAACCCATTTTCCGCCTCATCACACTTGACAAACTGCATGATGAGCATAATACTGAATTTCTGCATGATGATCAACATACAGAATGAGATGTTGACGACGTTCATGCCAGCTTGGATGCAGCGGCTGTTCTGCGCTGCTTAACGGAGATTTTTGCGAGGTTTTTGCGCCGTCAGCAGATGCGGCTTTGGACGTGATCTCGCGGCGGAATACACAGGAGAAGGAAATGCGTTTTACTGGAAAGACAGCGCTCGTCACTGGCGGCAACAGCGGCATCGGCTTTACTGCAGCGAAGCTTTTGATCGCCGAAGGCGCCCGTGTTGCGATCACCGGCCGCGATCGCGCAAAACTGGATCAGGCAGTATCCGAGCTCGGCGAAAACGCCCTTGGCATTCAGGCCGATCTGGATGATGAAACCGCGATCGAGTCGACGTTCAAGCAGATTCAGGCAGAATTTGGGTCCCTCGACATCGTGTTCGCCAACGCAGGCATCTCCGGTCCGACGCCGCTCGGCGGAACGACCGCTGCTGCATTTGAGGCGATTCTTCGCACCAATCTCACCGGTGTTTTTCTTACGGTCCAATCGGCCCTGCCGTTGATGAGCGCCGGAGGCTCGATCGTATTGAACGGTTCCGTGATGCGCGAGCTGGGCTCGCCCGGGTCGGCCGCTTATTCCGCAACGAAGGCGGGCGTCACCGGCATGGCAAAGGTGTTTGCGTCCGAACTCGTGCAGCGTGGCATTCGCGTCAACACCGTGATTCCCGGCGGCACGCGCACGCCGATCTGGACGCGCGGCGCACGGGCCGGCGCAACGATCGACGGGACCGAAGAAGCGTTCGCGCCGCGCATTCCGATGGCTCGCCTCGCTACACCTGAAGAAGTTGCCAAGGCCGTGCTTTTCCTCGCGTCCGACGATGCTTCGGGAATCACGGCGGCAGAAATCGTCGTCGACGGCGGCACGATCGGTGCGCCCTGGGGAGCGCCTATGTTCCGCAAGGGGTGAAGGCACTCGACTTTCCGGTAGCGGGTCGACCAGCTTAGGACAGCGACGCGCAGTCCTAAGCTGCCGGCTAGTTTGCTGCCGCCAGATCGAAGGCTCGTTCCCGCGGACCTCCTTTTGGTGCCCTTTCCGAAGGTTACACGGACGGACGAGCGCCCTCCCAGGCACGCTGTAGCAGTGCTCTAAGCGGCTCCTCCTCAATCGGTCGCGGATTCCAGTATGGATTCGACAATGCCACCTTGCATGCGTGATCAAGGTCGGCTTCGCCCAACCCAATCTCGCGAAGGCCTCGCGGAACGCCAAGTTCTTCGTTGAGTTGGTAAAGGCCGTCAGGCGCTGAGTCTACGTTCAACGCCCTCGCGATTCGGCCCATCGCCTCATCCGCAACGGTACTGTTATAAGCAAGAGAATGAGGCAGAACGATTGCGTGCGTCTCGGCATGAGGGAGGTTAAATGTTCCACCCAGGGTGTGGCACAGCTTGTGATGAAGAGCCATGCCAACGTTGCCGAGCACCATTCCGCACAGCCACGCACCATAGAGGCACTCGCTGCGTGCCGCTTTGTCCTTGCTGTTCTTCTTCACACCACGCAGGCCGTTGGCGAGTGAGCGAATGCCTTCCTCCGCCATTAGCGACATGACGGGATTTCCGTCCTTTGCGTACAGTCCCTCCGCAGCATGAGCGATAGCATTGAGACCGCTGACAATCGAGAGGCGAACCGGGAGCCCGATGGTCAACTCCGGGTCGTACAGGACCGTCTTGGGGATGACCTTGGCATCGCGACCGGTTTTCTTCAGGCCGTTTTCAGTTATCCCGTAGATGGGAGTCATCTCCGACCCGGCATACGTCGTCGGTATCGCGATAATCGGCAACGATGATTCGAGCGCAATCGCCTTGCCGAGCCCAATCGTCGAACCGCCACCAATAGCCACAGCACAGTCTGCGTCGATTGACTTCGCGTGTTCGCGCGCGCGGCGAGCGTTCTCGATGGGAACATGCATCTGGGCGCCGTCGAAGACTCCTGCGCTCGCCGGTCCAAGAAGAGACGAAACCACTTCTGCCTGAGCCTTTTGCTCGGGCGTACAAAGAACCAGCGCCCGGCGGGCACCCAACGTCTCCACTTCCTGTTGAATCAGCTTCATGCTTCCAGCACCGAATACGACTCTCGACGCCTGCGTGGTATAGGTGAACTCATACATGAGATTAGCTCCCTGTGTCGTCAAACGGTACAGCTCGCTTAGATATAGTCGACCTGGTGGCGAGCGATACGAACGTCACCCACGATCTGCTTCACTCGCAGATGCTCGGGGTGCGACGCATACGCGTCGAGCGACTCCTGGCTTTCGAACTCCGTGTACAAGACCACGTCGCAGGCGTAATCCACGGCGCTTACATCCAGCCCGACCTCCAGCCTGGTAAGCCCGGGAATCTTTCCGTTCAGACTCTCGAACGCAGTCTTTACGAGCACCGCGGATTCCTTCTTCTGCTCGGGAGTCTCACCGCGAACGTTCCACATCACGATATGCTTGACCATATTTGATTCCATTAGTGATACTTATTACAAGGCCAAATGTTCGAGATGCAATCTCATGACTCAAGTATGCATGTCAGTTGGGCCCCGCCGCGCACCTGGCCCAGCTGAGTTCTAAATCCGGTCTGCCGTATAAACAGTAGTTACGCTTTGTTCTTGTTGTACACGTCGACGAACACGGCCGCGAGCAGAACGATGCCTTTGATAACTTGCTGATAATCCACACCGATGCCCATGATGGACATACCGTTGTTCATCACGCCCATGATGAAGGCGCCCACAACCGCTCCGACGACCTTCCCGACGCCACCAGAGGCGGAAGCGCCGCCGATGAAACACGCTGCGATGACGTCGAGCTCGAATCCCGTGCCAGCCTTCGGCGTTCCGCTGTTCAGACGCGCGGCGAAAATCAGACCTGCCAGCGCTGCAAGGACACCCATGTTCACAAAGGTCAGGAAGCTCACTGCCGGAACGCTGACACCCGACAATCTCGCTGCCTTTGCATTGCCGCCAACCGCGTAGATGCGTCGACCGATCGTGGTGCGATTCATGATGAACGTGTACACACCAATCAGCACAGCCATGATGACGAGCACGGTGGGCAAGCCACGATAGGATGCAAGCAGGTAGCAGAAGAACACAATCAGCGCCGTCAGGACGAGATTCTTCGCCACGAACATCGAAAACGAACTACTCTCGACGCCATGTTTCGCCGCGCCAGCGCGATGCCGAAGTTCAATCGCGAAGAAAAGCGCGCCGACAAACGCGCCGAGGACAATCGAGGTGATGTGAAGTGCCTGCCCGTGAAAAAAGTCAGGGATGAAACCTGAACTCACGGCGCCGAACGCATCAGGGAACGGGCCGATGGACTGGCCTTGCAGAACGAGGTTTGTCATCCCACGGAAAACCAGCATGCCGGCCAGCGTCACGATGAACGAAGGCATCCGCCAGAACGCAATCCAGTAGCCTTGCACGGCGCCAATCAGCGCGCCGGCCGCAATACAGATGATGGTTGCCCAGATGTAGTTGACCTCAAACTGCACCATCAATACCGCCGCCAACGCGCCCACCAACCCGGCCGTTGAACCGACGGACAGGTCGATGTGGCCTGAAACAATCACCATCAGCATGCCAAGGGCCATGATGACGATGTAGCTGTTCTGAAGCACCAGGTTGGTCAGATTGAGCGGTTGCATCAGTACGCCGCTCGTCGAGACCTGGAAAAAGACCATGATGATGACGAGCGAAATGAGCAGTCCATACTCGCTGCCAATGCGCTTCACCACGCCAAAAACTTCGCTTTTCTTAACCTCGGCGCCGTCGGCGACCACTGGAGAGAGTGCCTTACGCATTTTCAATGCCTCCATTTCGCATAATCGCCCGCATAATCTTTTCCTGCGAAACTTCTTCTGCGGTGAATTCGCCGACAAACCGGCCTTCGTTCATGACGTACACGCGGTCGCACATGCCAAGCAGTTCGGGCATTTCCGAGGAAATCATGACCACACACTTACCTGCCGCGACCACCTGATTGATGATGTTGTAAATCTCGTACTTCGCTCCCACATCGATGCCTCGCGTGGGCTCGTCGAGAATCAGTACCTCGGGTTCAGAGAACAGCCACTTGCTCAGCACCACCTTCTGCTGGTTTCCACCCGACAGGTTGCCAACGACGTGGGTAACGCCTTGAGCGCGGATCCGGAGCTTCTTTAGAAAATCGGTCGCAACCTTGATCTCCTTGTGCTCGTCGACGACGCCAAACCTGGAGACCCCGATCAGGTTCGCCAGCGTGACGTTTCGCTTGATGTTGTCGTCCAGGAGCAGACCGTTGCCTTTCCGGTCCTCGGTCACATAGGCGATGCCCGCCTTGATGGCCTTCTGTACCGACGAAACGTCCACCTGCTTTCCGTGCATCAGCACCTGGCCATTGATGTCCTGACCATACGTGCCACCGAAAACGCTCATGGCGAGCTCCGTGCGCCCAGAACCCATCAGTCCTGCGATGCCAACGATTTCACCCTTGCGCGCTTCCAGATTGACGCCTTTAATGACTGCACGATCCCTCTGCGTGGGATGTTGGACACGCCAATCCTTGACTTCAAAAATGACTTCGCCAATGTTCGGCGTACGTGGCGGGTACCGGTCAGACATCTCCCGGCCGACCATCGCCTTGATGATGCGGTCTTCGCTCACGCTCTCGGCTTTGCAGTCGAGGGCGTCGACCGTCGAGCCATCGCGGATAACGGTGATTCCATCCGCGACACGCGAAATCTCGTTAAGCTTGTGCGAAATGATGATTGACGTCACACCGCGCGACTTGAGTTCGAGCAGAAGACTAAGCAGTGTGTCGCTGTCTTTCTCATTCAGGCTCGCGGTGGGCTCGTCGAGAATCAACAGGCGAACCTCTTTAGACAATGCCTTTGCAATCTCAATGAGTTGCTGCTTGCCGATCCCGAGCGTGCCGACCGGCGAATCTGGCGAGTCTGAGAGGCCCATCTTCGCCAGCAACGCCTTTGCCTTCGCACGAGACACCTGCCAATCGATGACGCCTCGCTTCGACTGCTCGTTACCAAGATAGATGTTCTCGGTAATCGAGAGCATAGGTACGAGGGCCAGCTCCTGGTGGATGATGATGATTCCGACGGCCTCGCTATCGGAAATATCGGCGAATGCCCGCTCCTGACCGTCGTAAAGGACGTCGCCAGAATAAGAGCCGTGCGGATAGACGCCACTGAGGATTTTCATCAGGGTCGATTTTCCCGCGCCGTTTTCTCCGCAAATGGCGTGAATCTCGCCCTGACGGACCCTCAGATTGACGTTATTCAGGGCTTTGACAGCGCCAAAGCTTTTCTGAATTCCGCGCATCTCCAGAATGGTATCCATGGTCAAATTCCTCTGATTGGTCACGCTCGTGAGCGTGCCTGCGTGAAGCGAGGCCCCGGTGGGCGCCCCGCCACGCGGACATTCAGACGCCTTACTTGATTTGGGCCTGCGTGTAGTAACCGCTGGTCACCAACTCCGACTGGTAATTAGCCTTGTCGACGAGAATTGGCTTCACGAGGTAGGTCGGAACGATCTTCGTTCCGTTGTTGTAGCTCTTCGTGTCGTTGACGGGTACCTGCTTGCCGCTCAGCGCGTTGTCAACCATTTCGGCGGTCACGCCAGCAAGCTTGCGAGTGTCCTTGAACACGGTCGAGGTCTGGTCGCCCCGAACAATGTTCTTGACGTTCTGGATGTCTGCGTCCTGGCCCGTGACAACGGGCATGGTTTGCTGGGCTGAACCGTATCCGATGCCCTTAAGCGATGAGATAACGCCCACTGCAATTGCGTCGTTGGGCGTCCAGACCGCGTCGAGGTGGTCCTTGCCGTAAAAAGCGCTCAGCAAGTTGTCCATTCGAGCCTGCGCTGTCGCGCCATCCCAGTTGCGGGTAGCGACTTTATCGAAGGCAACCTGTTTGCTCCGAACCACGAATTTGCCGCTGTCGATGTACGGCTTGAGGACCGACATGCCCCCCGCGTAGACCATATGGGCGTTGTTATCGTCCGAGGAACCACCGAACACTTCGATGTTGAACGGGGTTTTGCTGCCGGCCTTCTGCCACGCGCTGACGATGCTCTGCCCTTGAAGAACGCCGACGCCATAGTTGTCGAAGGTTGCGTAATAGTCGACATCCTTGGTCTGGCTAATCAGACGGTCATATGAGATGACCTTGATGCCTTTCTTCTGAGCGAGCGCCAGAGCGTCAGAAAATGTCTTGCCGTCGATAGGTGCGATGACCAGTGCTTTGACACCCTTCGCAAGCATGTTCTCGACCTGATTCACCTGCGTCGGAACGTCGTAATTCGCGTACTGCAGGTCGGCCGAGTAGCCTTTCGCCTTCAGCGCATCGACCATGCTTTTGCCGTCGGTAATCCAGCGGGATTCGGTCTTGTCGGGCAACGAAATGCCAATAACCCCCTTATCCTGGGCGAAAGCAGCACCAGACATTGCCGAGAAAGCTGCCGAAGCGGCCAGGATGACCGCGACACTTTTCAGAATTTTCATGACTTCGTCTCCTATTTAGGAATGCGTATTTGTGTTGCCGGTTTATGAAGTACAGAATTCTTGGCCGACGCCCAAAGGCGTCAGCCATTCAAACGCTTAACCGATAAAGACCTCTGCACCCGCTTCTTTGGAAGAAGCAAACATGGCCTCGATGACACGGCTAATGTTGTACGCCTGCGTAGCCGGCACAACCGACTGCGTGCCGTTGCGCAAAGCGTCGAAGAACGCGTTCGACTCCCGGTCGAAGTACACCGGGTTGCCGATTTCAGCGATATCGGGCGAATACTCCGTCTTTTTTGTTGCCCAGATTTCCGGGAAGCTGGTCTCTTGCCACTCGGTCCAGCCCTCCGGATGGTCGCCCTTGCCCGCGTCATAAATCTTGTAACTCGCGGGCAGCGAGCGGGAAGACATGATCCCTTCCGTTCCGTAGGCGGTGATGTCCCAGCTCTCGGTCCACGGCAGGACGTCCCACGACATGAAGTCGACTGTGACAATCTTGTCTTCATAGTTCAGCACCGCGCCTGCTGCGTCTTCACGCGATTCATCACCGTGGAAGTTCGGGAACTTCGTGATACGCGCGTTGACAGAACGGGGCAAGCCGAAGTGCAGAAGGATGCGGTCCACCAGGTGACATCCAATAACGAATACCGCGCCGCCAATATCGCCTGGTTGGGTCATGTGCGGCGTTCCAGCCTCATCGTGCGAGCAGCCGCCGTGGGCGCGCACCTGAACGACTTTGCCGAGACGTCCGCTCTTGAGTGCCGCCTGCATGGCGTCGACCGATGGTGCAAAGCGCCAGCAATAGCCGACTTGCACGAGTCCGCCGGTACGCTCAACAGCCTCGACGATTCGCTTTGCATCGACCGAACTGCGGCCAGCAGGTTTCTCGCACAACACTGCCTTGCCCGCCTCGAGCGCCTCAATGGTCAGGTCGGCCATCTTCTCGCTCTTGGAGTGGACGAGCACGACGTGAACATTCTCGTCCGCCAGGATATCTTCCTTCGAGCGCGCCTCGAGACCGAGCGCGTCGACGAACGGTGTGAGCAGCGGGCTTTTGTCCCACGCACCGAGCATCTTTGCGTCGGTGCGACGCTGGATTGCCTTGACCCGCCCGGACGTATGGGGGTGAGTGATGCCAAGACATGCTACGCCGAACGTTTCGTTGGGACCGATCTTTCGCGTCATGACTTATCTCCTCCAGATTTCCAGTTACACCTTGACGGCTTTGCCCGACAAAGCGGACTCGAGCGCGCAGTCCGCCAGACGCAGCGCCTTCAGCCCATCCTGCACGGAGGTCGGCAAAGGCGAGTTCGCGTTCAGTGCGTCGACGAAGGCTTCGAGTTCGGCCTTGTATGCAGCCTCGTAGCGCTCCAGGAAGAAGTTAAGCAGCGGCTCGCGGACATCAGTCGCTTCCTTGGACCAGCGTCGAATCGTCGAAGGACGCAGGTTTTCTTGCAGGAGCATTCCCTTCGACCCCGACACTTCCATGCGCTGGTCATAGCCGTACACAGCCTCGCGACAGCAGTTGATGTGGCATTGCTTGCCCGAAGCTGTCCCCAACTGCACCATCACCGTATCGAAGTCAGTCAGCTTCTCAAGCGACTCGTCGACGAGACGGCTGGCCATGGCCATTACCTCGACCGGCTCTTCGCCGAGCAACCAGCGAGCCATGTCCAGATCGTGGATAACCATGTCGCGGAAGATACCGCCCGAGTGCTCGACATAGTCACGGGGAGGCATGCCCGGGTCACGGCTCGAAATGATGACCTGGCGCACTTCGCCAACGTCACCTGCGTCAATCGCTTTGCGGAAGGCTTGCGATGTCGGGTCGAAACGTCGATTGAACGCGAGCATGACGCGACCGCCCAGTCGCTCGACTTCGTTTGCTGCGGCTAGCGACTTCTCCATGTCGAGGTCGATAGGTTTCTCGCACAGAACAGCCTTGCCGCGCTTGACGGCTTCGAGCATGAACGTGATGTGCGTATCCGTCGGCGTACCGATGACCACTGCGTCGATGTCGTTGCGCTCGAGGACGGCTGCAGCGTCCGTCGAGGCCTCGCAGCCCAGACGGCTAGCCAGCGACTTAGCTGCACTTTCAACAGGGTCTGCCACCACGACCAGTTTTGCGTTCGGGCTCGCGGCGACGTTGCCAGCGTGAATGCGACCAATGCGGCCGGCACCGAGAACGGCGATTCGAATCATGTGAGTCTCCAGAAATACTTTGTCGGTTAAGGTCAAGAGCTTCAGGCAGAAGTCGCGGTTTTTGCCGGGAACTGCGCGATGGTGGTGTCGTAAGCGCGCTTTGCCATCTCGTCGAGCGGAAATTTCCGGTGCACCTCCGAGATGAGCTCCACGCCGTAGTACGGCAGCGTGCAGCCTGCTTGCTCCAGGGCATCCACGAAGGCGGGGCAGTCGCCTGCACCTTCGCCACAAAGCTGGCGGTTATAGGTCGAATCATCAAACAACGACCCTTTGACCTGCGCACCTACGTCATCCATCTCTACCCCCTTGATGAAGCGCACGGGGATTTGGGCGACTTCGCTATAGGGGCTGCCACCGCGCGCTACGTGCCAGTGGTCAACCATCAGACCACCATTGGGTTGGTTAGCGCCTTCAGCAACCTGCAGCGCTTCTGCGATGTTTCGAATGGGAGAGAAAGGCATGAACTCGATTGCAACCGTGGCGTCAACCGCCGCCACGTCCTGGCAAAGCTTCCCGAATTCGTCGGTCATGCGGGGGAAGTCGGCCGGATTCTTGTCGAAGGGGCTCGCACCGATTTTCAGATTGCGCATGCCCAGTTCGCCGCCCAGTTCGATGAAACGGCGACGGCAATCGTCCGACTTGACGCGCGCCTCGCCGTCGAAGTACCAGTCCATGAGGATCTCGAGCTCGAAGTACTTCATGCCCGTGTCGTCCAGAATCTTCTTGACGCCGGACACCCCGTACTTCTCGATGCTGTACTCGAGATCATCGAGAATGAGGCCGACGCCGCTCCAACCGGCACGCGAAGCCGCTTCGCAGCGATCACGCAGCGGAAACGGGCTGATTTCGTTCGGTGCACACGGATAAACGTCGCCGGCGAGGGTCCAGTACGCAGCCAGCAATTCTTTCTTCGCGCTCATATGTAGTACTCCTGTATCTCTCAATGTCATCAGTTTTTTCGGCGGCACGCTCCCGCGCACCAAACGATTACGGGATTGCCGGCGTGGGCTTCGTGGACGTCGCGAGGGTGAAGTCCCACACCACAGACCAGAACGGTGACGAGACCCCGACGCGCTTACCAGCTTCCAGGTCGTTAATCTTGTTGAATTCAGCGATGAGTTCACGCTTGACGCCGAATACCGCGTCTTCGGGGAGATACGGGCAGTCGGGCGTAAAAATGTGAGTGATGACCGGATCAAAGCCAGGCGCGGTCACGATAAAGTGCAGATGAGCAGCTCGGTTAGGGTGTCGGCCTATTGCGGCGAGGAGCTTACCGACCGGGCCGTCCGAAGGAATCGGATAGTGACGCGGCTTGACAGACTTGAACCAGTAGCGGCCTTCAGCATCCGACGTAAAAACGCCACGAAGATTTGAGTCAGGCTGAACGCCTTTCTGCTGCACGTCATAAAAGCCGTCGTCGTTGGTCTGCCAGACCTCGAGCTTCGCGTTAGGAATCGGGTTTCCCTTGATATCGGCTACCTGACCTTTGACCACCATGGGCTCGCCCTTTCCGTCCAGGCAGATGTTCGCGCCGTTCGGATATTCAGGTGCGTTGGCGATGTAGAACGGACCCAGAATGGTGTTCGGCGTAGCACCGCTCGGACGACGATGATTGATTGCATCAACGAGCATCGAGACGCCGAGAATGTCCGACAGCAGGATGTACTCTTGCCGCCAGTCCGTGCACATTTGACCCGTTTCGGTCAGGAAGCGAATGGCGGTAAACCACTCTTCATGCGTCGGCTCAATTTCCTTGACCGCAGCATGAAGATGCTTGACCAGAACCGACATCACCTGGCGCAGCCGAGCGTCGGCATCTTCGCTCATACGGGCATTGACGACTTCGGCCGAGCGAGCCTCATCGAAATAAGGCGATGCGGACGGAACTGCAGAGGTTGCGCTTTGCATTGCGTGTCTCCATCAATCTCTTCTGTAGCTTTGAGACGAGTCTATATTCGTCGTGACTGGCAAAACAGAGCTAGAAAGGGAAAGTCTTTCGCGCTGAGTGGGAAGAAAGCCAAAATGCGATGGGCGCAGGCTCACGCTGTCCAATGCTGTTCGTATTCGTTCCGATGGAACCGCTCCACAAGCGCGTCAATGAACAGTCGCACCTTTACAGGTAGGTGTGAGCGGGTCTGAAACGCGATGTTCATGGTCAACCGGGGAAGGTCCCAGTCGTCGAGCACCGGGACAAGGTGGCCTGCCTTGAGGTCGTCGTAGATGATGTATTTGGGCTGCACCAGAATGCCCATGCTGTCTAGCGCGGCGATACGCAATATCTGGCCGTCATTCGACTCCACTAACGGCTTCACTCTGACTACGACGTTCTCACCACCACGTGTGAATGAAAGCTCGCGTGGATTGTCGGCGAGTTGATAGTTCAGCAGCCTGTGCTTCGCGAGCTCCGCCGGGAAGCGAGGGCGCCCGTTCGCCTCGATGTAGCCGGGCGATGCAGCCAATATGCGGCGCGTTGAGGCCAGTCTTCTAATCGTGATGTTGCTGTCTGGCTCAAGGACTTTCGTACGAATCGCGACGTCGATGCCGTTCTCGATGATGTCGCAGTAACGGTTGGCCGCTACCACGTCTACTGTGATGTCAGGGTAGCGCGCCGTGAAATCAGGAAGCATCGGCGCTATGTGAAGCATGCAGAACGATAACGAGGCGGTGACGCGAAGGACGCCGCTTGGACGCACAACCGCTTCCTTGGTTACAGCCTCTGCTTCGCCAAGGTCGGCGAGGATGGATTTGCAGCGTCGGTGAAACTCAGCGCCAGCCTCAGTTAGGTAAAGGTTGCGAGTCGTCCTGCGCACCAATTGGACGCCAAGTCTCGCCTCCAACGAAATCAAATACCGACTTGCGGCCGAGATGGAAAGTTCGACAGCTTCCGCAGCCCGGCTGATGCTGCCCGTCTCGGCCACCTCGACGAATAGTTGTAGTTCCTTGAACTGATCCATGCCCTTGCACCATTACGCCTCGTTCGCCCACATCCGAGCCGGATGCGGGAGCACGCGCGACTTCGCTGAGTCATTTCGTGTGTCGCGTCGGCACCATGATAGTGCCGTGTCTCTATCTTTTAGTCACGAAAACACATCAATAATCTATCAATTCAGTGGATTCGCCGTCCCCCTGACGCCAGGCATGCTTTGCGAGGGCTCGCGTAAACTCGGCCGGCTCCCAGTCCTCCTGAAGCGCTCGGAGCATCATCTGGCCTTGGCTCTGCGGCGCGAGTCCCCCGGCGGGCGGATCCCGGTCAAGGTTTGTCGGGAACGCATAGCCTTCAGCGCAGGAGGCAATTACTGAAAGCGCCTCGAACTCGGTTATCGTGCCGGTCTTAAACCTGTCCCGAAGGACTGGGTAGAGGGTCTCAGACATGCGCGTTCGATCCACCGCTTCCATCGCGCGACCATAAGCTGACGAGATTTGAAGCAGGTTTGCCATGCGCTGAACGTGGCTCGTTCGATTCGACCCGGCTGCGTGAAATAGCGCGGGATTGAAGAAGATGGCATCGCCCTTGGCAAGCGGCACCTGAACGAAGTTGTTCTCGAAATACTCCCGGAAATCAGGTCTACGCCAGGCGACATAGCCTTGAGCGTATCGCTGCGAGTAAGGCAGGAGTTTGGTTGGGCCGCTCTCAACAGGCATGTCGCTGTGCGCAACGGCCCCTTGCAGCGTGAGAAAAGGCGACATCCTATGCACGTGCGCTGGAAAAGACGCTGCCACCTCCACTGACTGAAAGCCCAGATGGTAGTCGCGATGGGCCTGCTGTGCCTCTCCGCCGGGTCTGACGACATTGACTTGGGACGTAACCTGAAAGCACGGGCCAAGCCATGCCTCGGCGGCCGCCGGCAGCCACGGGTTCGAAAAGTATCTGGCGAAGACCTCAGGTGCTGCAACGCAGAGTTTTTCCTGCGCGTTCCAGATACGGTCGTTCGCGCCTGCTTTCGCGAAATGGTCAGCCTTCGAGCCCGATTTCTTCTCGGCTTCAATAATCGATTCGAAGATGGCCGTCGCCTCATCCACGCACCCGGTGTCGGCAAAAGCGCGCTTGAGCACAAAGACGCCCGCTCCATCTCGCAGGACCCCGGCCCACTCGGAGAGTAGCTGAAGCCTTTCTGTTTCAGACGAGCCCACTTCTTCCAGGTCGCGGCATTCGTATACAGGAATCGCTTGAACCGACTTTGCCGCGTAGCGTAGCCCGCGCTTCCCTCTCGCGTTGAGCGCCGTCACGAAATCACTCAAGCTGCAGTCGCTTTCGCGATACCAATTGGTTCGCTCAGCGAGATAGTCTTCGCGTCGGTCGTCCATACGTGCCTCCTATTTTCAATGTAGGATAGCTCGCAAAGCACAAATCGAATTATCATAAACACATCAAAAAACTATCAATTAAGGAGGGCCGGATTGGCTCACCGCTTCTTGATTAAGGAAATTGCCCTTCAGGCAGGGCTTGGAGTGGCGACTGTTGATAGGGTGCTGAACGGACGCGCAAACGTCCGGGAGCACACTCGCAATCGGGTTGAGCAGGCGATAAAAGAACTTGAGAAACAGGAGCTAAACCTGGCGAACACGGGGCGCAAGCTCATGGTCGACGTGGTAGTAGAGGCACCGGCGCGGTTCAGCGACGAGATAAAGAATGCGCTAGAAGCGGAACTCGCATTAATGCACCCGGCGGTTGTTCGTCCGCGCTTCCTGTTGCGGGAGACGATGACAACGCCCGAAGTCGTGGACGCCCTTCGGTCTATCGCCCGAAGAGGCAGCCATGGTGTTTTCCTGAAGGCCCGTGACGTTCCCGAGATTGCTGAGATGGTCGGCGAACTCCAGCGTCACGGAATTCCTGTCGTCACCGTCTTCACCGACATACCGCTGTCAGGCCGCATCGCCTACGCCGGACTCGACAATCGCGTCGCCGGGGCCACGGCGGCCTACCTTCTGGGCCTATTGCTGGGACCTCAGCCGGCTAACGTGTTGATAACGATGAGCGACGAGCATTTTCGGGGCGAAGAAGAGCGCGAGATAAGCTTTCGTCGAGCACTGCGCAGGCACCACCCCCGACTCAGACTGATTGATGCAAGCGGCGGACATGGCCTTGATTTGCCGACTGAAGAGCGCGTCCGAAGCGTTCTCAACGATGGTACTTGTATCGCTGCCGTGTACTCCATGGGAGGGGGTAACGTCGCGATTCTTCGCGCGCTGGAAGCGCAGCAGCAAGCTCCGGTCTGCTTCATCGGTCACGACCTGGACAAGGATAATGTGCAGCTTCTACGCGCGGGAAGGATTCAGGCAATCTTGCATCATGACATCCGACAGGACATGCGCTCCGCGTGTCATCATGTCATGCACTTTCACAAGCTCTTGCCAGCATCATCTGTCGCGTCATCCTCTTCGGTCGTGGTCGTGACGCCAGAAAATATTCCGGACCACATCGCCAGTCGTTTCCGCGATTGAATCGACCGCTCATAAGCGCCGACGCAGCGCCTGAGAGGTCCGAGAGAAAGTCGTCACTCGGACCTATCGACAGCATCAAAACGTCGTCGCCAACCCTGCAATAGCGCCAAACTGGCTTTTGCCATAGTTAGGGTTAGTGCTCGAGGTGCTTCCGTTGACCGGGTCGTTGTTGATGTTCGCGCCATACAGACCACTGTCGAGGCCGACGTTAGACGACGAACTGTTTCTAACGTACGCCAGTTCCGTGTACAGGAGAGTTCGCTTGGACAGCGAATAGTTCGCACCTAATGTGTAGAGGGTTGCGTTCCCGTTCCCATTGTTTGCATTTGCGTGATAGACGGCGCCGGTGATAGCAAGCGCTGGCGTCGTCTGCCAGATCGCGCCAATCCACTCATGATTGACTGCTGTCGGGAGGCTTGTTCCTGCCGGCAACGCTGACGGGGTCGCCGTGCCGAAATAGCCCGCATTCGATGCGTTCGGAGCGCTCAGGTGCTGGTAGCCAACGTATCCAGTCACAGGACCGAATGCGTACGTCAAACCCGTGAGAATCGAGCGGGAAGCAAGGTACACGTTGCTGAATTGGCCGTTTCCGTCGCGAACCTCGTCATAGGTCGCCTGCCAGAAAAGGCCCTTGTTCGCGTAAGAGAGTTTGATACCGTCTGAGCGGCCCTGCGAGCTTCCGAGTCCGCTAGAAGTACCGAGTTGACCGGGCGCGCTTCCAGGATTTCCTGCGTTCCACGTCGACGAATTCGTCAAATCATACTGACCTTGCAGGGTAAAACCGCCAATCGTCGGCGACAGGTACTCCGCGCCGTTCGCTGCCTGCGAGAAGATGCGGCCGCGTACCAGCGTTCCAATCGCATACTTCTTTGTTTGCTGTGGGTCGACGTCGCCTGAGTATTGACTTATCTCAGCCGATCCCATGTTGCCGAACTTGATTTGACCCCAGGTATCATTCTGCAGGCCTACGGTCGCCTGTCCCTCGAAGAAACTTCCGTTCGCGAAAGCCCCGGTCGTGGTATTCAGTCGGGACTCGAGCGTGAAAATTGCATGGGTGCCGCCGCCGAGGTCCTCACTGCCTTTGAGACCAAATCTCGATTGCGCCCAGCCTCCACTTTGCGCACCGAATACATGCCCCTTCGGTTGATTGGTCTCGTATGCGATACCGTTGTCAACGATGCCGTATAACGTGACGCTGCTCTGAGCCATCGCAGTTGCCGTCGCAGACAATGCGAACACGCCGAACAGAAGTTTCTTCATCGCTATCTCCATTAATATAGTTATACTACGTACTTTCCCTGCTACCAAAAGTGCTCACACCTTTCCCAGTACCCGTCTATCTTTGATCAAATGCGACACGGCTGAAGGACGTGGAGTCTCAGAGACGCTCGCAGGAAAGAAAAATGAGAAGAAAAAACAAGCACTGGAGTGAGGCTTATGCGGAGGGCAATAATTTCCGTGGGGCACGTCTCCTGAACTGCGCTTGTATTTTTGCCCGAGTGTATATTCCCCATTCGCTCGAACAAAGAGCAGAAAGGGGAATCTCTTTCGTGAAATCAGGGAAAATGCGCGTTAAAGCAAGCGTGCAAGAGCCTTTCAGCGTTATGCCTCGTCACCTCCTCGCGGTTAACCCCTGTATCCCTGTCGACGTCTCATCGATTACGGTTCGAGCGTTCCAACACGAAGAGACGCGTTCTTCTCAGGAACCAACCCAAATGGTCCGTGAGCAGTCTCACGCCGCCTAACGCACCCATACGGAGATACGTATGAAGTTCAAGCAACTGTCTGTTTTTGTTGTTTCAGCAGGTATGGCTTTGAGTCTCCTCTCGCTTCCGACGTTGCAAGCTCATGCGGCGACAACCGATGCCGGCGCCTCCGATAGTGCGATGTCGAAGCAAGAGATGAAGGCGCAAAAGAAGGCCGACCGCAAGGCGCGCCGCGCGAAGAAAAACGCCGAGCTCAGCAAGCTGGAGAAAAACGGGTACAGCCCGGCGGGGAATCAAACGAACTATCCGCAGAATCTACAGAATGCTCAACAAAAGGCGAACGGTCAAAAGCCCACCAACTCACCTGCAGTCGCACCTTGACGCTTTACGCGTACTGAATCGCACGCGTGGTCAAGCTGATGATGGCTCGAATCGCGCGAGCGATCGAACAGGATGGTGGGTTGCCTGCAGTCGTGTGACGGCCTCCACCTCTGCCCGCAAAGAACACTCCCTCGAAAAGATCCGACAGCCCGTAGCGAATCACGACATAGGCATAGGGTGTCTGCGCACGCGTTTCGACAGATGCCAGGCTAATATCGCTCTTGCGCGCTAATCAAGGGCAACCCAACATGACCAAGCCTTCAATCGCAAATCGCCGTAGCGGTGTGTTCAAAACATTGGCAGCCTTAATGGCGTCAAGTGCGGTCCTATCCGTGCCCGTGCCAACGCCCGCTGTCGCGCAAACGAAAGACGCGAGCGCATCGATGGCAATGGTGTTCGCGCCGAACGGCACGCTGCGCGCGTCGATCAATCTCGGCAATCCGGTCCTTGCCAGTCTTGATCCGGCAACGGGCAAGCCCGTCGGCGTGTCCGTCGATCTCGCCACCGAGTTCGCCAAACGACTTGGCGTGCCGCTGCAACTGGTCGCGGTCAAGTCGGCGGGTGAATCGGTTGACAACGTGAATCAGAACAAGGTGGACATCGGTTTCTTCGCCGTCGATCCGAAGCGCGGACAGGAAATCGCTTTCACCAAACCGTATGTGCTGATAGAAGGCTTTTATCTCGTGCGCGACACCTCGCCGATCACCACCAACGAGGGTGTCGATCAACCCGGCGTGACGGTCGCGGTCGGCAAAGGCAGCGCCTACGATCTATTTCTGACGCGCGAACTGCATCACGCGACAATCGTCCGGATTCCAACTTCACCGGCAGTTGTGCAGGGCTTTCTGGATCAACATCTGGACGTGGCTGCAGGCGTTAAGCAGCAGCTCGAAAAAGACGCCGCTAAAGCGGGCGGATTGCGGATACTGGACCAGCGCTTCATGGTGATCCGTCAGGCGATGGGCGTGCCAAAGACCAGGGGCGATGAAGCGGCCGCGTATCTGTCGAAGTTCGTTGAAGACATGAAGGCGTCGGGCTTCGTCGCGGCGTCGCTGGCGCGGCATCACATCGCGGGTGCGGCAGTCGCAGACAACGACGAGTAGCACACCACGCGTGTGTACCTTTGAGGCGCACTACCTCTCACCCTATTCGTTCGCGACGTCCGGCATGACCTATCCCATCTCCATCGCCGGACTGGCCGGCACGTCCTGAGTAGTCAAGGTGTAGAGCGGCATGAGAGCGACTGCTAGACTGATTGTTCACGGGCCGGCGGCCCACGTAACCCGGCCCATTACTAACGTCCAGACGATCATTCGACGTAGTTCTTCAGAATGCGCAGGTCGGTCACGGAGTACGCCATACCAAGCCGATAACCCTGCCCGACGCGCACGGGCGCAATCAGATGCATGTCCTCACCGTCGACCTCGGGAATCTTCAGTTCCGCAGACCCCGTCCAGACATCCACGATCGCAAGATTGTCCGTGAGCGACATGGTGAGTTCGTCGACCGGTGGCTTCTCCTGAAGTCCCGCTGCGAGTTGAGGAAAGTAACGGCGCATCGTTGTTGGCCGGTTGAACACGGTCGTCGGGTCAGCAACAAGTTCCTCGAGCTGGATACGGGCGGTCGCCAGCCGCTCTCCGTGCGCGGACACACTGGCGCCGAAGCGACTTCTTTTGGCAAGCGGCGCAGCCGCCAGACTGGGCGCGGAGAAAGTGCGAGTCTGGTAGACGCTGGCGAGCTTCTTTGGAAACCCCTGCGCCCATCCGCGGGCAATGGCGGCATCGTTATCGACGAAGATGTATGGGCAGTAGTTGACCGGAACACCGTCGAAGACCGCCTCGACCAGAACGAAAGCCTCGCGGTATTGATAGCGAGCCGGGTCCGTCAATTCGTCATTGGAGCCCGTAAACTGCCAATCCAGAAACCAGAAGAAGGCCCGGCCACCGGATTTCTCGTCCACCGTGACGCCAGGCGGAAGGAGCGCTGCGATCGCTTTCTGGTCGGCCCAGTATTCGATGGCAAGACAGTCGCTGGAATAGTGCCACGGCGGCAGCGTCGCCAGTGCGGACTTTCCTTGCGGAGTAATAGGGACCGAAAACGCTTTAGGCATCTCGTTTCTCCTTGATCGGCGCGACGGGAAGTCGCTTTACCTGGAATCCATGTGTTTCGTGGGAAGGCCGCGTATCACCTGCCGCGGACCGTTCGAGGACACAACGCGCGAGCAGAATACGATCCGCGGTAGCGCTCGATCCGGCGCGGGGCGCGTGAGGGAATAGTGCCGTGTCTCGCCTGCTACCGCTTTCGAAATCGCACGGCCGCGCAGCAGTTATGACCACCTTCAGGATTAGTTCACGTCGTGCTCGACGACGAATATCGACATCGCCTCACGCAAAGTCCGCGCTTCCTCTCGCAAACATGCCGACGCCGAAGCGACGCCCTTCACGCGCTGGACATCGGCCTGTCGGCCTTCACATAAACCGTGTGCAACAACTGGTCCGGCTGTTTCATGCGGGTCTCTCAGTTTTCTATTTTTTTGGCCTGGTGCGGATGCGCCGTCTCTGCATCGCTGGGTCAGCGCCTCATACGATCTGCAGTCCGTGATCGGAATCAGAGACGAGCTCTCCGAATATTTTGCGGACACGTCCTCAGTGGAAACCGTATTCAGGGTTACGTCGATCGAAAATCGATTCGCTCCAGTGGTGAGGCACGACGTCTTCGAAACGAATCATCTCCACCAAGTCGCCGCGTTCGTTCCATGCGGCTTCGCCACTGGGCCAGGGGTGCTGAAGATCGAATAGCAGTCTCACACGCTGTGCGTAATGCGCTGGCGGCCCTGACGGAGCAGTCCATGTCCAAGCAAGCAACCGCGCGCCGCGCACGTTCATGAGTTCGATACGGGTCGGCTTTTCAGTCAGGCCCTCTTCACGAAAGCTGTGGGCATCGTGCTCGACAGTGCGCGCGATGTACTGCAGGCCGAGATCGCGGACACTATGGCGGGACTGGGTGTGTGCGAACGGGCCGTCGATGGCGATCTTGCCTGACACGATACGCAAGGCACCGCCCAGATGACCGACAACGCTATCAGGATCCCTTGTTTCGTCGTAGAGAATCTCCTGTCCCGCATGGGCGCCATCAGGTAGCCATTTTGCGTAGACTTTTCGAGGGGTGTCCTGGTAGCGGATAACCATGTGATCGGGCCGGTCGGACCATCTTCCGGATATCCGCTCCTGCCGGAACATCCTGTATTCGCAGGCGTCATTGGGAACCATGTCGGACCTCGCGTACTCGACAAAGGCGTCCGGCTTCATCGCGTCCATCAGGGAAAGGATCTGAGCGTCGGTGAGGGACACAAGCGAGTGGCTCTCAGTCCACGTTCGCAACGAAGCCGCCTGATCGCGGGCCGTGAGACACCGGAACCGGTTGACGTCGACTCTCACGGCATCCGACGTAGCGACATCAGCGCATCCCGCCGATGTACCGGATGAAGCCGGCGTAATCGGTTTGGTCGATTGGGCGTGAGCGTCCGTTGAGACAAACAGGCACGTCAAAGCGAACGCGCACAGCAACGTCCGCGCGGTTGCCTGCCAACCTGCGGCAGGCAGCGTGCTCCGGCTTGCTGGATGATCGGAAATACGAACTCCGCAAAGCATCATGGGTTCAAACCGCCGCTGGTTTCCCGGCTTCTGAACGCCCACCCGAGCATGCTGCATGCGTCGATCGCCATGGATCGCAACTGCACCTCCGAGACGAGGCCAGTCAGCGCGCATCCCGTCCCCTGACTCTCCCAGTAGAACGTGCTGCGATTACCGTCACGAAACAGGCGGAATGCCGTCGCGTCCTTTGGAACCACCGCAACGTACATCGTGAGCCGGGCGCCGGCCGTGCTCTGATACATGAACTGCGCGGCAGGGCCGGACTCTCCGGGCAGCAGGCGACCGCCAATCAGCGAATAGCCATATTCCCGAAGCGAAGGCACCGACAAGCGCTGACCGAGGCGCCGTGACAGCCAGCCGACCAGTTGATCGCGTTGCGGCGCCGCTACCTCCACGGGGTGGCGTTGCTCAGGCGCGTACACCGCGAAAGCGATGTCGGCGCGCTCCGCGAACACGGGTGGATCGGCCACGAAATTTGCCGACATCCAACCGGGTGCCGAGCCGAGCGCTACGCCCATAGCCATGCACGATGCTGCCACGCCGGCCTGCTGCCACCACGGCGTGCGGTGGCGCACGACGATACAACGTGCATCGTCTAGCGGGTCTCCGAACAGTGCTGTCAGCGCGGCTTTTTGCGCGCGATAGTCCGCCACGCGCTCGGCCGCCCGAGGGTTGGTCGTCAGCCGGACGAGCGTGGTCGCGTGCTCCGCGGCGGACAGTTCATCGTCGGCAAACGCTGACAGCGGCCGCAAATCCTGGTCGCCCCGGCCTCGCCTCGTTCGGTTTCCATGGTCGTTCATGACTCGTTCCAAACTTCCCCCGCCGGATGCCGCGTGATGATGGAGTGTCGCGCATGCCGCCATGCATCATTTCCAGCGTCGACGCCCCCAATAAACGTACGGCGGGGCCGCTATATTCCATCAGGAACTGCGCGAAAGATGGAATAGACGCCCCTGCAAAATCGTTTAGACGACATACGAACCACCGGCAGACTTCGATGAGCACTCGACAACAGCACGTCATCCGTTCTGTCAGCGCGGGGCTGCTAATTGCATCCGTTGCGTTGTTCGCTGGCTGCGGCGGCGGAGGCGGTGGTGGCAGTAGCGCAAGCAGCCAGTCGATGGTTTCGATCACCGGTACGGCGGCAACCGGCAAGGCACTCGCTAACGCGACGATTAGCATCAACTGCGCGCGGGGCTCGATGTCGGTCGCCGCAGACGCGAACGGAAACTACCACGCGGCATTCGGCGCAGTGATGCCGTGCATGATCGCAGCGACTTCGGGCGGGACGACGCTGCACTCCGCAGCGTTCGCCGGCGGCACGTACAACGTCACGCCGGAGACTGATCTGTTGTTGTCGTATCTGGCGGCACAACTCGGTACGAATGAAAGCGGGCTGATCGCCGGCTTCGCGACGAACACGCAGTTTCAGCAGACGCTGCAGAATCAGACCGACGTTCTGACTGCGCAGGCCGCTGTCGTCCAGAATCTGCAGCAAAAGTACGGTGTTACGCTTTCCACCCCCAATTTTCTGACCACCGCATTCACTGTCGGTCAGCCAGGCGAGGACAGTGATCTCGAAGCGCTCCTCGCTCTCGGCGCAATCGACACCAATGGCGAACCGGACGCAGCCGCCGTCGCACTTATCGCCACGATGGGAGCCGCACATCCGATTGCGATATCGCCGGGTACCGGCACAAACGGGACCGGTGGAACCGGCGTGGGCGGCACTGGAAGCATGGGCGGCATGATGTGAGACGACACGACACAGCGTACTCAGGGCGCTTCGTGAGATCACGATGCAGCAGAGGTGACCGATATCCGCTCAACCGACACCACCCGCGCATGGGTCAGAGCAGCTCCATGGTGAAGTCCCCCGCAGAATGGCTGCGGCTGGAACCGGGTGAACTTGTGCGAAACAGCGCTGCAAACTCCTCCGCAGGCAGAGGCCGTGAAAAAAGATAGCCCTGCCCAGTCTGGCAGGACCATTCCCGAAGGAGCCTTGCCTGCTCACTCGTTTCAATCCCCTCGGCCGTGACGGACAGTCCAAGAGACTGCGCCATGGAAATCACGGCTCGAACGATCGCATCGTCTTCCGCACTCGTGCCAATGCCCTGAACAAAGGACCGGTCGATTTTCAGCACGTCCAGCGGCAGCCTGCGAAGATAACTGAGCGATGAATAGCCCGTGCCAAAGTCATCGATTGCGATTGTGACGCCAAAGTCTTTCAGCTTCCGGAGCGTCTCGATACTCCTTTCGGTATCCCGCATGATCAGGCCCTCCGTGACCTCCAGTTTCAGCGAGGCTGCACCGATGTGAGCATTGGACAGCGCCGCAGCCACGTCGGCCACGAGGTTGGGATCATCGAACTGCCGAGGCGAGAGATTGACGCTAATCTGCAGTGGCGGTTCTGTTGGGAACTCCCGCTGCCAGCGGGCGACTTGCTGGCAAGCCTCTTCCAGTACGTATCGTCCAAGCGGAATGATCAGGCCGCTCTCTTCCGCAATCGCAATGAACTCGGACGGCGGCAACAAACCTCGCGTGGGATGCTGCCACCGCACGAGCGCTTCCATTTCTCGGAACCCTGCTTCCTGAAGCTGCATGATGGGCTGGAAATACACCCGTAGATCGCGATGCTCGATCGCGTAACGCAGGTCCGTTTCAATCTCCAGCTTTTTGACTGCTTCAGCGTGCATGTTCTCTTCGAAAACCACATAACGGCCCTTTCCGCCGTTCTTGGCTCGATACATGGCAACGTCGGCGTCCCGCAACAACGTGTCAGCATCGCTGCGGCCGCGGCCGGCGAGCGCGAATGCCAGCCCGACGCTCGCACTGACGATGTACTGTTTGTTGTCGAGATCGAACGGTTGACTGAATTGCGCAAGAATGTTGTCCGCGACCAGCGTTCCTTCGTTCGTCGCTTCGCTCCCCAGGTGTTCCAGCAGGATGACGAACTCGTCTCCGCCGAGTCGCGCGACGGTGTCGGTCGGGCGAACACATCCTTCAAGGCGCTTGGCCGCTGCGATCAGCAGCCGGTCTCCCACGTGATGTCCGAGACTGTCGTTCACCCGTTTGAAGTTGTCCAGGTCGATGAAAACGACGCCGATCATCGCATTACGTTGACGCGCGCGCGCCTCGGCCTGGCTAATACGATCAAGCAGCAGTGCGCGGTTCGGCAACGAGGTGAGCGTGTCGTAGAACGCCCGTCGCGCGAGTTGCTCTTCGAAGCTCTTTCTTTCGGTGGTATCGCTCGCTGTCGCCACGATCGCGCCGACGGCCGGTTCGTCGAGCAGATTCGTCAAGGTAAGCTGAATATACCGCCATGCATCACCCTCGCCTCGGGTACGGATCTCGATGGATTTCGTGGATCGAGCGGTCGACGACACGGTCTCCAACAGGCCTTGCAGCGTGGGACGGTCTATGGGATGAATCGGATCGAGCAGACTGGTGCCGACGAGCTGGCCCATGTTCTTCAAGGGGTCCGGTCTTCGCGTCGGCGCCTCGTAAGTCACGGTCCCGTTGACGTCGGAAACGAGTATCGCATCCGACGTGTTGGCGACCAGCGCCTGCAGCCTCTGTTCGCTCGTGCGCAGCGCGTCCTGGGCCGCCGCATCCACGTTCTTGCGGATACGCCGCAGCATCTGAAGAAACAGCAGCGCGAGCCCCACGCCGATCGCTAGCACGACAGGGGTCGATATCAGGACGATCCGTTGTACGGCAACGAGTCGATCGAGTTGCTTCGTCGCGTCGTCGCGGTGCTGTGCCGCTGCTGCGAGAACCTTTTGCTCGATATCGTCGAAAAGCGGATCGGCCGATTTCTCGTCGATCTCATTGGCTCTCGCGATATCGTGATCGTCGACGGCCTTGAACATCGGCTTTGCGAACGCTCGATACTTCGCGTGCTTCTCCAGCAGGCCGAGCAGCATCGTGCTGCTGCCAGGTTCAAGTGCCATTGCCCTCTTCAGCGACGCGTCAAGTGCCTGGCCGGCCTCGCTGTGCTCGCGTAGAACCTCCGGGCGCGGATCCTGGAAGTACTTGCGTTCGGCCGATTCCTCCCACGCAACGCTATAGCGAGCTTCCTCGAAAGCCTTATCCGCCTGATTGGCAGCTTGCGCGGCGAAACCGGCACTCAAGCTTTCATACGCTCCCCAGAAGGCAAGGAGCGGCACGCTCAACAGAACGAGGACGAGACCAAATACGGCGGTGCGCCGCGCGGGGGGCACGTTCGACGACGTCTGCTCAACTGGGTCTGCACTTGCGTTGCGTCGCCACGGATATCGACGCCTTTGGGTGCCTGTCTGTCTGGTCACGATTGCTCCGATGTGGAACGGCACGCCGACGAGGTGACCTGTTCGAGCAGGTTGGGTGGAAGGAAACTGAAAGTGTCAGTCCGCCCGTAGACGACGTGCGCATCCGGAAGTCGTGATCCGAAACATCGCTCGGTTCGTTCGTTGACTTCGAACCGAGTAAATGACGGACGACTCCCTTTCCGGTCCACGTTCGGTCGGACCACCGCTTATTAACGGCACGCGCTGGTTTTTTCTAAAGGTTTCGCGTTGGTGGACAGCTGCGCACGCGTCACCCGCGAACTAGAAGAGCGGATGCGCTTGCGGATACAGCGCGGTCCTGAGGGCGAGGCCACCGAGCACAACGAAGATAATGGCGGCCAGAATGTGGACCGCCTTTGTTGGCAGGCGATCGGCGAATTTGTGTCCCAGGTAGATGACGGGCACATTTGCCAGCATCATGCCGAGTGTCGTACCCGCAACGACGCCGAAGAACTCGTGAAAGCGCGCCGCCAGGGCGATCGTGACGATTTGGGTTTTGTCGCCCATCTCGGCGAGAAAGAATGTCAGCGCGGTTGTGCCGAACACCCCCATCGAGTTTTTCGTCAAAACCGCATCGGCATCGTCCAGCTTGTCCGGAACGAGAATCCACACTGCCATCACGGCGAATGACGCAACAACAGCCCAATTCAGAATGCCTGGACTCAGAACGCTCGCAAGCCACGCGCCGAGTGCGCCGGATGCACCATGGTTGATGAGGGTAGCGGCAAAAACACCAAGGATGATGGGAATGGGCTTGCGATATCGCGCTGCCAATACCAGGGACAAGAGTTGAGTCTTGTCGCCGATTTCAGCAAGGCCGACCACACTGGTCGAAATGAGGAAGGATTGCATGGGGGTTGTTGTATCCGGGCCGCGCAGAAAAACGCGATGACGCGCATTCCGGCGACCCGGTTAGGTCGGAATGCGAGTCATCGGTCTTGCCAGGCATTTAGCTGCGCACGCCATAGCGGGTCTCTCGACTCGCCAAGTATGTTGACGTGCGCCCTCGAACATGGCGTTCGAGGCGGCTACTCCCCAATGAGCAGGCGCGATTCTATCGCGCCATGCGTTACCGAAGCAAGTCGCCACAATAGCGCTTTTCGCAATCGAGCATTGCTGCGCGCGCCAATTATTACGAATACCTTTCGTTCGTGATAAGCTCGCCCTTGTCTTTGGGGAGTAGCCGGCTTCTACCCAGAAGCGCCTGCGTCAACATACTCGGTCGCGCAGACCGTGGTGCAGGCAGCCCTTTGGTTGGCAAGACCATCGACACACCACGCGACCGGTCGGGCGCGGCGGTGTGTCGCGGTTTTCCGCCCGACCTTGAGCCACTCCTCTTATGAATCCTGTCGCAACGCTATTCCTTGCTTTCGCCATGTCTACCGATGCCTTTGCAGCGGCAATCGGCAAAGGCGCCACGCTCAATCGTCCTCACTGGCGCGAAGCGGTCAGGACGGGACTCATCTTCGGGGTCATCGAGGCGCTGACCCCTTTGATCGGATGGTTCCTGGGTAAAGCAGCAGCCCAATACGTCTCCGCATGGGATCACTGGATCGCGTTTACCCTGCTGTTCGTTCTCGGCGCCCACATGGTGTTCAACAGCTTTACGGCAAAAGACATCGAGGAGACGAAGCCCGCATCCCATTCGTTCTGGTTGCTGGCATTGACGGGCTTCGCCACGAGCATCGATGCGATGGCGGTCGGCGCGGGGCTTGCCTTTGTCGACGTCAACATCTATTCGACGGCAGCAGCAATCGGTCTCGCCACCATGGCAATGGTCACGATCGGTGTCATGCTCGGTCGTGTCATCGGCCACGTCGCGGGCAGACGCGCTGAGATGGCGGGCGGCGTGGTACTGATCGGGATCGGCGGGACCATACTTGCCGAGCACCTTAAGATCTTCGGATAAACGCCGAACTTGGTTGAAGTCGCCGACGGAGCGCAGGCGGTTGAATAGCAGCGCGAAGCTAAATGGCAGCGTTAGCGCGGCGTCCAGGTCGTCAATCAGGATGTTGGATGGTCCTCAAGAATCGGAATACGGCGTGCCATCCTTATGCAAGAACCGGCCGTCGACACTGGGGCTCATCATGTCAATGTCGGAGCAGGTAATGACATCCGTTGGCGACCGCGAGCCGACTTCGAGATAAACGGCCATCACGTTCGACTTGTTAATCATGTGATGGCCGTTACCGGTGTTTTTTGGAAAGGCAGCGCAGTCGCCGGCCTGGAGCACCGTTTCGCCGTCGTCTTCGATCAAAGTAAGCTCGCCTTCAAGGACGTAGACAAATTCGTCTTCGGCAGAGTGCCAATGGCGTTGGCTCGACCAATTGCCCGGTGGTAAGCGCATAAGATTGACCCCGAAATCACTGAGTCCACCGGCGTTGCCCAGTCGCTGGCGTATACGATCGGCGCAGGGGGCATCAAACGGTGACGGATAACTCGTACCTTGACGTTCTGGTACATCGGCGATGTTGATCTTGGGCATGTGAGGCTCCGTGATTCCGCGCTGACAAATCGATTCAGAAGAGTTTGGCGGGCATGTTAAGCCAGGTAATGCTGTACGCGCGATATCTGTCGAGTCCTTCGGTGTAGTCTAACGATTAAGAATACGAACGGTCGGCACCGCTCTGAAGCGGACCTGCGTAGAAAGCTAATTCCTCCACTGACGACGGGATAGAGGCGGACAGTCCATAGTGCGGCGGCAACGGCGATTTTCCCGTTCACCGTTATCGACCTCGTTGTTCGAGTAGAAGGCACTGGCGGACCACACGCTTGTCAGCAGTGAGCCCGCAAGTTTGGCGCTCTCCCCTGCTCCCGAAGCCCCAGATCGACCCACCCAGCTTTTTTCATACACACGACGACCGAGTAGATTCTCTTCGTCGACGCCCGGCGCAGAAGCCGGGCACCTATTCGGCGCGCTCGCGCGTCCGTCCGAAAGAAATTGCATTTTTTATGTGCTCTTCCTAATATCACCCAAACGTTCGGATGAGTAGAATTCCGCCCATCAGCGTACTGCACTGCAATACGCAACCGCCGACGCCTTGACCACGCGCTCAGGTGGACAACACCCACGCCCTTGTCGTTTATCGTCTAGGGGCTCTACGCAATCACGAGTGGGGTGCGCCATGGTGTTTTTGGAAAAAAACGTCGCGACGGAATTAATCGAGCGGACGGACCACACCCTCGAACATGTTGGCTTCGAGGGCGAGAAGCGGACGTATTTCCCAGCCAAGTCAATGTGGTTGAGGTTGGGGCAGCTTCATGCGGCGCAGGAGCTCGCAGAGCCTCTGGATGCAGACAAACAGCCAACACTTTCCACGTCGCTGCACGGGGTGGCACATCTCGATGGCCAGGAGCTGTCGATCATTGGCGATACTGGACAAGCAATGCAGACCGTTGAGGTGTCCTTCGAGGCACGCGACGTCAGCAGGGCTGACCGGTTAGGTCTGCGCGAGTTGGAGGACGAACTCGGTATTTCGTTTTCCGACGTGCCGCTCGGTACTGCTCGTCTCGGCGTCAATCGGGCCGACGCAGAGACCGGAGAACCCGATCGGTGGTGGCTCGCCTGCCACATTCCCGAAGCATGCATACAGGCGCTTTCGAAGGCGATGTCTGATGGCCAGCTTGGCGCGGTCGAGTTGGGGCTGGCGCTGCGGCACCTCTACACTGCCGAAAGTGCTATGGCTGACCCTCAGCGCGGGTCGAACCTTTTTCTCAGGCCCAACAAAAGCGACGGCACAATTGAATGGCCGGAAATGGCAATTGGCTATGTCACCCACCTTCGTATTGACCTCGCCACGACTCAATTGCGTGCCGCCGCGCCAAGCGGCGGCCGCGATGACGAATTAACGACGAACCCTGTCGCGGATGCCGTGAACTCACTGGCTCTCAGGCTCGCTAGCCTCATGACCACGGTTAGATGGATCGGCTTCTTCATCGGCATATTGCTCTTTCTTGAGGTTCTCGAGAGGCTCTGATCGGGCACGCTCGAAAACGTCGAACCACACAACAGCAGCGTATGGACTCCGCCCTATAACGTTCGCCGACGGCGACGTCCAGGGGGTGTTTGTTCTTCGATAGTGTTGACGTGTCCGCCTATTCGTTGGCGGACACGATACCCCCCAGGAGTTTCAGCGCGACCCAACCCGGTCAACCTACCGAAAGTCAAGACCGGCCGCTATCGGAGCCACAAGAACCATTGAAGATCGTGGACTGTTGGCTGTCGCCGACTTCCTGGCCATGACGGCCCTTGAGGTGGCCGAGCTTGCTACCGGTTCTGAATGTAGAGCGTGTTAGAACGCTGAAGTACTGGCACTGGCGAAAATTGGACCGTCGGCAGCTCGGCTAAAGGGAGGCCGGTCTCGCTTTGCCAGAATGGCGCAAAACGCGACGCCTGAACTCTCCCGGTGACTACTTGCTCGTTCCGGGCGTGACGGATATCGCAACCGCTTCGGTATGCACAATCTCAACCTGATCACCCCGGCGAATGTTCTTCAGCTGCTCGGGGTCCACCAATACATCCATCGTGCCCTGCGGCCCCTTTATTGTGACGTGTGTCCCCTTTGCGTCGACGGCAACGACATCGCCAACTACTGTCACCTCACGACTGATTGTGCCGCCCGGTTCAGTTCCGGACGCGGCCGGATGCACGATCTGCCGCTCCGTGGCAGACCGCGGGCCGCTTGTTTTTCTGAGACTCAGAGACCTCGCCTCCCGGTACTCGGTGGTGACCACATCGCCAACCTTGAGCTGATCAAAGTTGCGCACTTCCTCGCCCGCCTCAACGTCTTCGACGCGGCCGTTCTTGTCCTTGAGCGTGACGGTCCTGGTAGCGGGGTCAATGGCGACGACCGTGGCAATGACCGTTGCCGTTCCTGTCACGGTGGTCTTGTCTGTTCCTTTTGTGATCTCCACAGACGTCTGTGGCTGGGCAAATGCCGGGCAGGTCATCATGGCGACGGCGGCCGCCACAAGGAAATACTGAATCTTCATTGCCGTGCTCCTTGCATGGATGATCGCTCACCATTACTGGGGAAACGTAGTCAGGTCGTCAGCCCGGCCGTAGTAAGGGGAGAAACATTTTGTCGCATTTGTTGCGATTTTCCATCCCAGCAACCACATACGCGCTTCGCTGGAGGGTCTATAACGAAACCCAAGGTGGGGCAACTCGTTGGTCCCGCACCGCCCCTGAAGTCAGCGAGTTCAACCTTGGAGGTGTAGCAATTACGATCTGATAAATCCATGTTTTCTCTTTTCGAATCTCGATTAGTTGGGTTGGGTACCGGAGGTGACCATGGAGTACGAGTACGGCGGTTGGGTCATCGATGCAACCCCGGAATTTTCGCTTGGACAGTTCTTCGCCCATGCGCGGATCATCCGGGCATCGCCGGACGATGATGTGGACACTGAAATGCACATCGAACGCAATCTTGCCTGGTTCGATAACGAAGACGAGGCGATCGAGGTCGCGCACCAATGGGCGATTGAGTGGATCGATGCGCACGACGTTAACCTCGCCAGCACGGAGGCTGATTCATCGACACGGCAGGACGATGCACTGGCGAAGGCCCCGGCCAGATGAAAGTCCGGATACATGATCCTGAGGCCGGACGACTGACGCTGTAGCCATTCAGCAACGCCTGCGTCAGCGATGGCACAGTCCCGCTCCACGACTGACGCGGCAATGCGGCCTCTCGCAAATATTCAGACGGGATACCCGATTGCTTCAGCAACGGGGACGTGTAGCATCAAACCAACGTCAGCGCTCCTTGCGCGGCGTGTGTGTTCAGGCCGCGGCAGTTGTCTGCGGCTTTTTTTTGCATCCGGAATCTCTCCGGCATTTGTGCAAGCCATCCTGCGCCGCTAGCTTCGACGGCACAAACGGCCAGCGCAGACTTACCGAAGGGAAAACGGCGGCCTCGGGCGTCGCCGACCGTCGATATGGGCTTTTGCGTATTCAATGGCAAACCTGCATGCCGCGCTCTCGGATGCGAAGTAACCAAGAATGCCGAAAGTTTCGCGTTTGCCGTTCCGGTGCGTGACTATCGCTGTTGCTGCGTAGCCTGGGATGGAAACCGGGGCGAGAGGCATGATCGTCGATGCCTTGTATTCCACGGGATCAGCGTGCATGGCATGTCGCTCCTTGTCGTCGTTCGGCGAGCCAACTGTGACGCCTCAATTGTTCTATCCTAGGACAATTGAGCGGCGATCTAAAGGTGCGGGCCAAACTGTCGGCAAGCGGGCGGCTCAGCGTTTCTCCGTAAACACATACGAAGCTGCTAGGGCTACATTGCGTCCCTCACGTCGTGCTAAGTTCGTTCGACACAATTAGGCATACTTGAAGCGGTTTCCGCAATTGCATCACGACTGGGGTAGATTCGTAGACCGTCCGACGTCGTGTTCTTTCCTCGCATGAGCCTAAATTTTTTCAAGCAATGGTTAAGAGGCCCTGCAACCGTAGGCGCAGTGGCTCCCTCGTCGCGTTGTCTCGCCGATGCCATGGCTGACGGCGTTGAGGCGTTCGAGGCGATCGTCGAGGTGGGGGCTGGCACCGGAGTTGTGACGGACTCTATCGTGCGTCGGCACCCGTCAGCGCGGCTGATCGTATTCGAACTCGGAGATCAATTGGCCACCGAACTGAAAGGGCGATTTCCACAGGCGCATGTGGTCGGCGGCGCATTCCATACGAACGCTTCGGTCCTGCAAGACCTGCCCGCGAAGACTATTATTGTCTCCGGACTGCCGTTCCGTTCGCTTTCGTCTGATGTCGTCGAACCCACGGTTGCCGCATTCGCTGAACTCCTTTACGCGGACCGGGCTCGACGTCTTGTGCAGTTCACGTATCAACCAAGAGTCCCGTTTACGGCCCCTACAGGCTTGTGTTGGCACCGCATCAAAACAGTCTGGCTGAATGCGCCGCCAGCGAACGTCTGGCATCTGAGCAGCAAGACCAACTGGCAAGATAGGGACGCGGCGGAGCTTGGCGCGTCGGCCTGATCCCGTCAGCACGATATGACTCGACGCAAGCCGTTCGACCGGTGGTATTTAGCATAGCTATTGAGGTACGTATCGCCGCGGTCTCGCTCCTCATGAGCTCACTCGCGATCACCGTTTGACTGGTGGTCCGGCGGGCTATCCGGCCCTTCACCCCCCGATTTCTTCGCCCGACGCAGCGCCCTTCCGATCTGACCGGCGACGCCCCGGATAGACGCGCGCATGTGCCACGGCCACCACGCCAGGTGATAGCCTCACTAAACCTCTTGCGAGAAGGATCATGCGCGCTCGCCTTTACATACGGCCTGTGATGAATCTATGGTGTTCGATGCATGTAGGAAGCGTGACCGTCCACTATACGCAGAGCCTACGGCCATTTGCGGCGAGCCCGCGAAAGTCTCTTGATGGCCGCACGGAGGCAGATCACGATCGTCTCAGCTCGACCCGCAACTGCCCTTCCGCTGCGCAAGTTGAATGACCGAAGCTTGGCATGAGGCGGACGGTCACAGAACGGCACATACCGGCCCCAAGCGACGGTCTTGCTTCGGTAGAAGCGGCCCCCGACATGGAGTACTAGGGCAACGGTGCTAATACAATTGGCAAGCATCAACACCAGACATCGCAGTCAGGCCGATCAGCCCTGCCGAAGGCCGTTCACGACGATCAGCGCCGCCCACCCTAGCAGGGCGGCGCCCAACGGCGTGCTCAATCTGCGTCTTTGAGGCAGATTCTTCTTGCATGGGGTCGCGGCTTGCCGTGCTTTTACGCCCGCCTGTCGTGCTGGGTTTCCCGACGCACCACAACCAGGGCAATTCCTCCGAGGATTGCTGCCGAAGCCAACGCGATTCGGATGGTCACGCTCTCTCCAAGAAATGCCACTGCGCCGAGCGTCGCGATCACCGGCACGCTCAACTGCACCGTGGCCGCATTGCCGGCTTTCAGACCGGGCAACGCCGCGTACCAGATGGCGTAGCCAATGCCGGAGGCCACTGCGCCGGAACCCGTTGCGTACCAGAAACCGGCGCCATCAATCGAAGCGTGGGCGGACATGGCGGCGCTGAGCGCAGCGGCAAGTGGGACTGCGCGCAGGAAGTTGCCGGCCGTCACCGCGGCGGGATTTCCCGTGCCCTTGCCGCGCAACGAATAGACGCCCCAAGCGACGCCGGCGCAGAGCATAAGGACCGCACCTCCGAGAGGTGGCGCGGAGAGGCCGGGAAGCAGCAGCCCGGCAAGGCCTGCCAACGCGCATGTCAATCCGATCCATTGCTGACTTTCGAAGCGTTCGCCCTTTCGGATACCGTAGCCGATCATGGTCGTCTGCACAGCGCCGAACAGAAGTAGGGCTCCAGTGGACGCCGGCAGGCTTAGGTATGCGAACGAGAATGCGGCAGCATAGGCGAACAGCGCCAGCGCCGACAGCCAGTTTCCGGCGCCGCTCAGCCTGCCGCCCCGGAGCCGCACTATCAGCGAGAGCGCGAGGGCGCCCGACGCGATACGGACCGACGTAAAACTCGCTGCATCGATCCCGGTGCCTTTGAGGGCCAGCCGGCATAGCAACGAATTCGCTGCAAACGCAACCATTGCAAGCAGCGTCAGGACAGAGACACGCACGGGCGACACTGCAATCCCCCACAAACCCTGAATCTTCCGCCAGTATCCGCCCATTGCGCTGCCTGTACGAGCGTTGATGGTGGCGGAGCGATCCACAGCGGCGGTTGGAGCGATTGACATGTTCAGGAAGGCGGCACTGAATGCGAGCTGATCGACCAGCGGTCATTGATGGGCGTCAGTGACCGGTCGTTTCTGGCCCAAACGCCGCCTTTTGCGATCGGCTCATGGGTGACTTCGGCCTTTCTATGGGCGACCCCGATTGAGCCGTTCGGCCAGGGCTTGCAGCCGTCCGCTTCCGTTAAGGGTTATTCGATGCCTGCCCTCGTTCCCATTGCTGTGAGCACGCGATGACGCGTGCGGGCAGGCGGCGAATAAGCCTTACGAACTTCGTCCGACGACGACCGACTCAGGGCGACCCTTTGGGGACGGTGGAACTTCCCGAAAACGGCCGTTCATCAAACAGCTTCCATATAAATTTCGACATAAAATCGATGGGGCCTAACATCGACCAACGTATGCTGGTCGGATCGAGCAGGGCTGTACTATTCACTTTGCGGTATTCGATTAGCACCGTAGTCAATAACAGAGGAAAGTTTGACGACGATGAATGCGTTTCTATCAGCGGTACTCATTGCTCAAGGACTGCTCTTCACCGATGTAGCAGCGGCCGATACTCAAGTAAATCAGGTGTGCTCCACCGGCGCCAACATTTCCGTCGCCGACTGCCTGAAGGTCGAACAATATTCGAAGGACATTCTTCTTGCACCCAACGATGCACGCCTTTATGTAGGGAGAGGCGAAGCGCGCTTCCGCTTGGGCGACAGTGAGCTGGCGGTAGAGGACTTCACCAAGGCAATTCAATTGAAGCCGGGCGATTACAATGTCTACTGGGAGCGGGGCCAAAGCTTGGAGGACCTGGGTCGACTCAGTGCTGCCATTGCCGACTATTCCGTTGTTGCAAACGCAAGGCCCGATGCTATACGACCGATCCTCTTCCGTGCAGATGCCCTTGTGGATATGGGTCGTGACGACGAAGCAGCGAAAGACTACGCAGCCGCAAGTCGCATCAATCCCGACGAGCACCACTTACTGTATGGAAGACTCCGATTCTTCTACTACCAGCAGAACTATCATCGCTCACTAGAGGACGCTGATCACTGGCTCAGCATGGCTCATCAAGGCAAATTCTCGCCAAGCGACGCATCCGAGTATTACGTTGTAATCTGGCGACATATGGCCTTTTCACGGCTAGGAATTGACGATCATGGGGACCTGCTTAATGCGGCGAAGTACCTGGATAAAAAAAGGTGGCCGTACTCAATAATCGCTTTATATCTCGGCGAAATCAACGAATCCGAACTCTTCACGATGATCAACACAGGAGATAAGAAGAACTTGCCCGACCGGTTATGCGAGGCGTACGCATATGCGGGCGAGGCTCATCTCAATAGAAAAGATGCAGATAGTGGCAGGCGACTATTCGCTTTGGCCGCCTCCGAATGTCCGGTAGCGTTTGTGGAGCGTGTCCTAGCCGAACGGGAGCTTAAGCGCTTGGTTCAGGTACAGTAATTTCCACTGCCAATGCGAACAGTGACGCCACAAGTGCCGCCATGTTTCGATTGATTGTTGACGATTGGGACGTGGAAGTCGACCGTCTCAAATTGGCCGATCACCGACTCATGCAGACGGCATGGACTGCCTCAATCTCACACGGCCGTGATCGGCAGCTCGCGACCCACTTCTGCCGGTGGACGCCGCGTCCGGGGAACGGCCGCTTTCAAGTGCTCAACGGTCATCCATGCATGCTTGACTGCCTTAGATTCTGAGCCATTCAAGCCGGTCTCGTAGTCCTGCGACTCGCCCCGGAGGACTTCTATACGTAACATGGTTCAGCTTTCGCTATCGAGCGAATTATCGCAACGCGCGCCGTAAGCGGCCATTGGACACGGATCTAGGGTGTGTCTAATCGGTTGACCCGTTGCTCGGACTCATTCTTTTGAGAAAGCAGAGTTTCGTCGACTTTGACAACAAGCGGGCATGCTCCAGCCTTTCGGTTCGGTCGAGTTGCTCGCCAATCCTTTCAGAACTAAACAAAGCTGTGCTGCCCGCAATTGTGAACACTCTTTAAAATTTATGTCTGATCCCGAGCGACGCAGAAATCTGCTGACGTGAACTCGACGGCGAGTTGTAGTAGACCTGCGCAAACTTCGCGTCGCCCGCAGCCTTCTGGAAGATGCCAACGAGGAACAGATCTGTTCGCTTCGAGAGGAACCAGTCGATGCCGGCGTCCACCTGATGCCACTTCGGCTCCTTACCAGTCGGCTCATAGTGACCGTCTGTGTAGATGTAACCAAGGCCAATGAGAACCGCTGGAGTCAGGTAGTCGGTCACAGTAGCTTCGTAGTTGCTGAGGCTCAGCCTTGATTGATCGAGATAGTCAAACTCGGAGTGTGTGTACATCAGCGAGACCTTTGCATTACCGATAGAGTACGAACCGCCCGCGCCGTACATCTGCTGCTTGCTTACCGACGCTCCCGTCGAACTGGTCACAAACGGCGAAGTGAACCCATAGTCACCAGACACCGCGCCGGCGGTGTTAGACGTGCTGTTTGGCATGTTGACGGCATGGTAAGCAGCGCCTGCGCTAAATGGCCCATTAGCATAGGTCAACGCCGCGTTGAAATCGCTGTTGTCGGTAAAGTCGCCAGCCTTGTTAGAAAACGCGTACGCCGACAGCAGCTGAAAGCCAGACACATTCACACTCTTGTACTGGACCGCGTTGTTCACGCGGAACGTCGGGAAGATGTTGTCGTTGTCGCCGATGGGCGGTCCGTAAGTCGCGAATTGCACCGCCGCCTCATATTGGCCCAGGCTTTGCGACATCGTGTCGATCTGGCGACCAAACGTTAATTGGCCCAGACGATCGTTAGCGAGACCGACGAATGCCTGCCGACCGAAAAGACGGCCGCCCTGGCCCAATGTCCCGTTGCTTAGGCTGAACCCGCTTTCCAATGTGAAGATCGCGCGGTTGCCGCCGCCGAGATCTTCCCTGCCGGTCAGGCCGAATCGTGGCGATTGCTGGACACCGCTTGCCAGTTGCCATTGCTGATGACCACCAGCATTGTTGGTGTACATCACTCCTTCCGACAGGATCCCGTACAGCGTCACGCTGCTCTGGGCACATGCTGGACCGGCCAGTACTAGAGGCAGGTAAGACAAAAGCAAACGACGTTTCATTCCATTCCCCTGAAGTTGAT
Organism: Burkholderia sp. OK233; assembly: GCF_900230185.1. Lineage (GTDB taxonomy): Bacteria > Pseudomonadota > Gammaproteobacteria > Burkholderiales > Burkholderiaceae > Paraburkholderia. The sequence continues at coordinate 1,995,342 of NZ_OCSR01000002.1, read as the reverse complement.
TGTCGAAGTCACGCGCGCATGGTGCATCGTCATGACAAACGGTAAACTTTATAAAATAATGTGTCTATATAAATTATGCTGATTTGATGAAATATCGCGTTTTCCCTGACATAGGAGCAAATGTGTATACTTGGGCGACAGGTATGAGGCTGCAGACGGCATCGCGGAGACGAAGACATGGATCAGAAGGTGCAATCGGGACAACGAACACGAGCGGAGACGCCGAAGGCAACCCTCTCGGAGCAGGCGTACGAGTACCTGCAGAACGATCTGCTCGCTGGGCTCCTTTCGCCCGGTGAAAAGCTGCGACCGCAGGCGCTCCAGGAGAGGTACGGGGTAGGCATAAGTCCGATTCGCGAGGCACTGATGCTGCTCAGTTGCGACGGACTCGTTACCAATGAAGGCCAACGAGGCTTCAGGGTTGCCGAAGCTTCCAGGGAGGATCTGCTGGACATCCTCGATGCGCGCAAAAAAATCGAGACGGAGCTTCTTGCTGACGCCATCAAGCATGGTGACGACGAGTGGGGCGCACAGATTACGGCGGCTTTTTACAAACTCGTCCATACCCCGCTGCCTGCGGCTGGCGACATTCAGGCAGGGCACCGATGGGAGCAGTCCCATCGGCGATTCCATTTCGCGCTGCTGAGTGCGGCTCGCTCCAACTGGTTACGCCGCATCGATGAACAACTGGTGCGGCACTCCGAGCGCTACCGTCGTATGCGCATTGAAGGGCCACTGCCACAGGACGTACTTGCTCGCGATATTGTGAGCGAGCACCAGGAACTGATGGACGCCGTCCTGAGTCGCGACACTAAGCGCGCGTGTTCGCTTCTTCTGGCGCACATTGACGAGACTGCCCGGGCAGTCTCGCAGTTTCTGAGTTGAGTGCCTCCGTGACATCAAGAAGCGACAAGGCTCTGGGTTGGACAACCATCTTATTGATAGTTGTCCGACGAACTAGCCGATCGATTGCGGCGCGGCATTGATGCGCTGCTGTCGGGCATCGGGAAACGGAAGGATCGCGGCAAGAACTGCTGCAGCGGCCACGCTGCCGGCCATGAAAAACAGCGCATTCGAGAAGTCGGGGGAATGACCTCGAATCCAGCCAATGGCATAGGGACCAAGAAAGCCGGAGAAGCCGCTGATCACGTTGACCAGCGCGAGTCCGCCGGCTGCTGCACGGCCCGTCAGAAACGATGATGGGATGGACCAGAACACGCTAAGCGAGGCACCAATTCCAGCTAGCGCGACGCATACCCACGCGAGCTCCACGCTAGCGGAGTGGCCCAGCGCGCTGGCGGCGAGGCCAACACTCCCAATCGCCAGGGGAATCGACAGGTGCCAACGACGCTCCAGCGTTCGATCCGAATGGCGACCGTTGAAGATCATCGTCACGGCACCCAGCAAGAATGGAAGCGCGCTCAGCATGCCGACTCTGATCGTGGACATTCCCGAAATCTGCTTGATGATCTGCGGCAGCCACAGCGTGATTCCAAAGAAGCCAATCCCCACCAGCAGGTAAAGCAATCCCAACAGCCACACGATTGGTTGACGCAGCGCCACCCCAAACTTTTCCGTTCCCATTGACGCGGCCTGCTCACGATCGCGCTTCATGGTTACAAGCAGCCAATCACGCTCAGAGTTGCTCAGCCACTTGGCGTTCGCTGGTTCGCCCGCGAGGAAGAAAAACGTGAATACGCCAAGCGCGACCGCCGGCAGCGCTTCAGCAATAAACACCCACTGCCATCCGGCGAGGCCCGCTACGTTGTTCATTGACATCACGAAGGCTGAAAGCGGAGCACCGATCACCACAGCAATCATGTTTGCGGACATGACCTGTCCAATTGCTCGAGCGCGCTGTTCAGAAGGAAACCAGCGCGTCAGGTAATACAGGACGCCAGGTAAGAAACCTGCCTCGGCAACACCAAGCAGAAAGCGGATTGCAATAAAGCTTGTCTCGTTGAAGATGAAGGCCTGCAGGCCCGAAACAATGCCCCAGGTAACAATGATTCGCGTCAGCCACACACGAGCTCCGAACCGCTGGAGTGCCAGATTGCTTGGAATCTCGAACAGGATATAGCCGATGAAGAAGATGCCGGCGCCAAAGCCGTAGACCTCCGGCGTGAAATGAAACGCTTTGGTCATGTCGAGCGCCGCGAAGCTTATGTTGACGCGGTCAAGAAAGTTCACGAGCCACAGCACGAAAAGCAGGGGCACGATCCTGAGCGTCACCTTCCGCATGACAGTCGTGCCCAAAGGTTGATCCATCTTTGTCTCCTGAATAGTTGAATGGGCCTCATGGCGCTGGTACGGCCACAAGCGGGGTGCGTCGCTGTGCCCGCTCGGCGGCCACCCGCACCCAGATTGGCAACCATTCTTAGCGTGTAAAAAATCTACGTCAATATAAATTAGTGTCTTTATATAAATTCTTGCATGTTTTATGATGCGATGGCGCCTACCTGCTGGCGCCGTTCGACACGCGTCGAACGTCCACAGCGATCTTGAGGAGTTCGAGTGGCTGAGAGGATTCTTCACCTGGAAGAGCAGATGCCGTTGCCGACGATGGCTGCGCAGCGCTATGCCAGTACCGTATTGGCTTGGGCGCAGCATGCGCCCAAGCAGCTGCCCTGGGAACGTAACGTTCGGTATGGACCGCATCGACAGCAAACGTATGACGTTTTCTATCCCCATAACGCGGGATGTGCGCCCGTCGTGATCTTCTGGCATGGCGGGGGCTGGACGAATGGCTATAAAGAGTGGAACTGGTTCATGGCGGAGCACGTAACGCGCTTGGGCGCGGTGCTGGTCCTGCCCGACTATCGCCTCGCTCCGGAATATCGCATGCCCGCCGCTTTCGATGATTGCCTGCTATTGCTGCGCTCGCTTGCTGCGTCGCAAACATTCCAGGGCGACATGCGCAACGTCTACGTCGCCGGACATTCCGCAGGAGGCCATCTGGCCGCGTTGACTGCGCTACGTTTCAAGAACTACCGCGGGGTAGAAGACAGCGATATCGCCATTCGCGGTTGCGCACCCATCAGCGGCATCATGGACCTCAGTCATCCAAAACCAGAGCCGGAGAGTCTGGAGGCGCGCGTGTATGACATGGTGCTCGCGCGGGCAGATGACGACGGCATCTTCAGTCCCGTCTGCTGGACTGTCGGCAACAACTTGTCATTTGCACTCAACTATGGTGAATATGACTCGCCGCGGGTAATCAGATCGAATCGTCGTCTGGCCGCTCTGCTCGCCTGCCAGTCAGCGCCAGTCGCTTGCCATGTCGAGAAGGGTCGTGATCACTTCGACACTCACTTGATGTTGCGTGATCCGCACAATCACTGGTATCGGGCACTGGAAGGCATGATGAAGGGAGACCCATTGTGAAAGAAGTTATCGATGTTGGATTGCCGGCGCTTGGCCAACCATTCTCATGGGCTGTGCGTGCCGGCGGCATGGTGTTCACATCACACGGACCGGTCCGGCTCGACGGTTCGATCGACACAGGACCGATCGAAGAACAGGCACGCCTGACGTTTGCGAATCTCGAGCGTGCGATGGCTGCGGCGGGTGGGTCGCTTGACGATGTCACACAGGTATTGATCCAGATGATCGATATTACGGACATGCCGGTCATCGACAGGGTTTATCGGGAGTTCTTCACTGCGCCTTATCCCAATCGTTCGAGTGTCGCGGTAAAAGCGCTCGTGGTTCCCGGGATGCGCGTAGAGATCGTGGCAAACGCAGTCCTGCCGCCGACTCCCGGGTGACCGTTGGATTGGGTCAAGCCGACGCTCGAATGTCTTGGTGAAGATATATGCCGACGGCCGCAGTTGGCCGCACTGAGCCTGACGACGACCGGCTCAGGTCGACCCACAGCAGTCCTCCCGGTTTCTGCGTAGCGACCGCTCGCGAAACCGCACGCAATCATCACCCAACGCCTTCGATCACTTCCGTCTGGATGCCCCAACGTGCAAACTCTGGCTCAAACTCGTGCAGGAGTAGTGAACCCGGGCTAGTCTGCGCGCCAGGTGGAAACGTGTCGCCGCGCGCCAGCCTTTGGGCCAACAAGATCGCCGCCATGCAAGGGACTTCTGGTCCGTAGTTATTATCTACAGTAAGGTGCCACTCAAGATGAAGAGGCTGCCTTTGCAAAGATAGCCCATCAAGCCGAATCACCATGCCACCGAGCCCCGAGCCGAACCGATCAAGCCAAGTCCCTGTGTGGTGCAGCAGAGGCGCCAGTAGACTTGCACGCGGAAGTAATCGTCGACGCCGTGCCCATGCGATTAAGGCGAACACACGCTGTGTTAGCTCAACTTCGAGCGCAGCGCGAAACATGACGTTGTTCACGCCCGGATAGCGTTGGGGGAACAGTTCCAGGTCCGGGACGTCGCATACGGCTCCACGGCGCGACGGCAGCTGCGCAAACAGAATACGTGTTGGGTTTGACCAGCCTATGTGTGGCATCCAGCGCCCTCCTTGCCATACCTGTATGGTCTCGCCACAATACGACAACACCGCGGCCAGGGTCGCCTTGCCTCGCGGAGCCTGCTGCCCCGGAGCAATACAGATCTCAATCGAAGACAGTTCGGCGAAACGATCGCGCAAATCGTCGACGACAGCCGCCGAGAGTGTCGGCAGCGTGCTTACGCCGCTGAAGGCTGTACGCCCGGCGGCCTTGAACGGGGCGTCCAATGCGTCGGAGAAATCGCACACAAACCGCCGACCGTCCGCGAGATCGATGTAGTGCGCTCCGCACTCTGCAATCGCTCGGGCGGCATCGTAACCTTGTCCCTGGAACGGACCCGCTGTATGGATTACCAAATCGGGTTTGAGCACGCTTAGACGCTGAGTAAAATCCAATGCGCCCGCGTCAAGTGACACCGCATGTACGCTTTTCGCAAGTGTCGTGGCAAACGCAACGGCTCGCGCCTCGTTCCGCCCGGCAATCACGAGTTCTATCCCCGCATCGCCAGCAAGCCCACGGCAGATCCGTGCGCCAAAGTTACCGTAGCCACCAAGTACTACAACACGCATATCACGCCGCTCCACATGTCCGAGTGCTGAGTGTGCCACCTCGGTCGGTCACAAACGTCGCAATGGCAATTGCGCCGATCGGCAGAGAAAAAGAACGACCAACTCTGGTGGCGGAATCCTACGGCCTTACTTGGTGTCCATTTCCGCTCGTAGCCGGGCATACAAGATTCTTACGTCAATCTCCGCTAGATATCAGTTGAAAAGTTGAAACGCGATTGTTGACGATCTAGGGTCCGGTGTCGACCGGTTGAATCCAAGGCCGAACCCGGCTGTTCCCGCGGGGGGCACGGTGCTTGGGAGACTACGCGTGCCGTTCCATAAGGGCTGGCGACGACGAAGGAGCAAGCACCAAAGTGGAGACCTTCCCGTCGTTTTCGATTTCGACAAAACCGATTCTGCTGTACCAGTCATAGGCAGTTCGGTTGCATACGAAGACATTCAAGTACAACGGCTTCTGTAAGTAACTGGACAAAGATATGACCTTGGCAATCGCTGTACTTCCGATCGACTTGTTTTGCATCTCCGGCACGATACAAAGCATCCTCAGCCATACGAGATCCGGTTCGACGTCCCAGTGCACAAACCCGCATCGGCTGCCTTCCCACGTAACCGTTTGACAAGTGCCCTGGCGAAGGCTTTTTGCAAACCCCGCTTGCTGCAAGTCGTCATCCCAGCCATACGCTGAGGTAACGAAACCTTTCATCGTTCGCCGGTACGTGTCAAATAACCATTCCGAGTCTCCGGGTACGGCCAGCCGAAAATCTAGATTCATCACAACCGCCGATCGCGATATGCAGGTCTTTGCCAGAGTACTGGATAAGGGGGGGCGCCATCAATCGGTTGAGGCCGGCGAACCCCGGCGAATGCGAAATACCATTCACCGGACAACTGAGTTACCGATCCGCTGCTGGCCGAACCGGGGCTCCCGACGAACCGCCGAAATTGACCCAAAGCGGACCTACGACACTTCGTGCCAGCGATGGCCGGTTTCAAAGGTCAAACGGTCATCACGCAACAACATGCCTCTAATGGGTACGGGACACGAGGCGTATTCCAGCTTTATGTAATAGCCGCCCTCCGCCCTGCCAACTACCATCAGAAAATTGGCACATAAACCGTTCAATTCAGACACGACGGCTTGGTGATTGCACTGCGGACCTCGAGGTGGTCGCGGGCCGGATGAACGTCCTGCCGGGCAATTCACGGCACCCGATTCCGCAGTTCGTCCTGGAGAGAGGTCTTGGCCTCAAAAGCGCTATGTCTGCTTTCTTGCCGCCTGGCGCGCAATAAACACGATGCGTGGCAAGAGGCGGAAGCGTTTGGTGCCAACCGCTGGTTTTCCGATCCCTTCGCGATGATCGACGAGACCGCTACCCGGCGGTACACAGCCGCGCCCGACATTCAGTCTCTATTCCGATGGCAATGACCCGAAAGGACACACGATGACCCTGCCCCGAATCAGCGGAACGAATGTTTCCGCGGACGCGACCCGCTCCGGCCGATTGTTTTTCCTCGAATTGAGCGGCGGTCGCATTCACTCGGCGAAGCCCGATGGATCCGACCTCAAGACGATCGTCACGGATTGCCGTCTCCCCGACGGCATCGTCGTGGACGTGGATGCCGGTCAAATCTACTGGACCAACATGGGTTCGATCGGTCTCCATGACGGCTCGATCGAACGCGCCGACCTGGATGGCAAGAACCGCGTGGCCATTGTCCCGCAAGGCGTCACGCACACACCGAAGCAGATTCATCTCGACAAGGCAGGTGGCAAGCTCTATTGGTGCGATCGAGAAGGCATGCGCGTGATGCGCGCCAACCTCGACGGCTCTCAAATCGAAACGCTGGTCGCGACCGGACATGGCGACCTGGACCGGCTCGACCAGACCCGGTGGTGCGTCGGAATCACGACCGATCCGAAGCTCGGGAAACTCTACTGGACGCAGAAAGGCCCGGACAACGCCGGCCTGGGCCGCATCTTCCGCGCCAACATCGACATCCCGCAGGGCGAAGACCCGACGAACCGCTCCGACATCGAAGTGCTGTTCGACCGGTTGCCGGAGCCCATCGACCTTGAGCTCGACCTCGCGAAGCGTCTCCTCTACTGGACCGACCGCGGCGATCCTCCGCGCGGCAACACCGTCAATCGTACGCCGATCGATGGAACGGCGACGTCTGAAATCCTCGTTACGCACCTGATGGAGGGAATCGGCATCGCACTCGACATTCCTGGTAATCGGATGTTCATCACGGACCTGGGCGGCTCCGTCTATTCCGCCGATCTCGATGGAAAGAACCAGCGCAACTTCCTCTTCGCTCAAGGCAACCTCACCGGCATCGCCTATGCCGAAGTCTGACCCACGCATTGGAGACATGACATGACTGATACCAAGCCCATTCGCCGCATCGTCGTCATCGGCACCGGCGTGATCGGCGCCAGTTGGACCGCGCTGTTTCTTGCCAAGGGACTGCAGGTCGTTGCGACAGACATCGCGCCGAACGCGGAAGCCCAGCTCAGGACGTTCGTGGAGGCCGCCTGGCCCGCGCTCAAGAGATTGGGCCTTGCGCCCGGAGCGTCGCAAGCGAACCTGACGTTCACGCCCGTGCTCGCGCAAGCGGTCACGAATGTGGACCTCGTCCAGGAAAACGGCCCCGAGAGGCTCGATTTCAAGCAGAAACTCTATGGGCAACTCGATGGGTTGCTGCCACCCAACGTGATCATCGCGTCGAGCACGTCGACCCTCCCCATGAGCAGCATCCAGTTGGGCGCCACGTGGCATCCCGAGCGCTGCGTCGTCGCCCATCCGTTCAATCCACCGCACTTGATCCCGCTAGTCGAGATCGTCGGCGGGGCAAAGACATCGGAAGAGACGATCCGGCGCGCCACGGAGTTCTACACATCAATCGGAAAACAGACGGTGCGCCTGCACAAGGAACTTCAGGGCCACGTCGCCAACCGTCTGCAGTTCGCGGTGGCGCGCGAGGTCTATTACCTGGTGGCCGAGGATGTGCTTAGCGCCGCCGACGTCGATACCGCCCTCTCCTGGGGGCCGGGCCTGCGCTGGGGCGTGATGGGCAACATGATGCTCAATCACCTCGGCGGCGGCCCGGGCGGCATCGAGCACTTCTTCCAGCAGTTCACCGGCCCGATGACGGCCGGGTGGAAAGATCTCGGTTCGCCGGTGTTGACACCCGAGGTGCAGAAGAAGCTTATCGACGGCGTTCATGCCGAAGTCGGATCGCGTTCCATCGCGGAGTTGGAGGCGGAGCGGGACGAGATGCTTCTCGGCCTCATCGAACTGCGCACCAAAAGAAAGGCGCGTTAAAGGTACGGATGCGCCCGCTCCACGCGTGGCCGCGGCTCGCATGGACTGATCGCGGGCAGTTGATACTCCCTTATCGAAAAAAATTCCTCAAATGAAAGACTCGACCAATCTTGCAATCGAAAGCGAACCGGACCGGTTTACCGGAATCATTCAATCGAAGCTCGCGAATCCGGCGCGGAGCTCGGATATCGATCTGCACGGCGCGCTCAATGACGTACTGAAAGACGTCGGGTTATCGACGGCGGACAGCGGCGGCAAGATCACTTTCCACGGCCGGGATCCGATCATTCCCGCGCTCTTCCGGTTCGGCTCGTTGTCCGCGATCGCCCTGGCAGCCAAGGCCGTCGGCGTCGCTGCGCTATGGCGACTGCGAAGCGGCGAGGAACAGGACATCGAAGTGGACGTTCGTAAAGCGTTGCGGCGCTTCGCCGGGTTCTTCGATCTGAAATGGGAGACGATCAATGGACGTCCTCCGGCCCTCAAAGTCGATACGAATCTCTTTCGCGAAACCCGCGACGGACGGCACGTCGTGCCCCTGAACATCTATCCCAAGCTGGCTGCCCGCGAGCTCAGCCTGCTTCGGTGCGACTCCAGCCCGGAAGCCGTGCGCAACGCCATTCTGCAATGGCGCGCGGACGACCTGGAGAACGCGGCGGCGGAAGCCGGGATCGTCATCGCCAAGGTGCGCACCTTCGAGGAATTCCGCAAGGAGCTTCAGTACACCGAGGTCCTCTCGAGAATGTCGCTGATCAACGTGGAAAAGATCGGCGAAAGCGAGCCAATCCCTTTCAGGAAAGATGGCACCAGTCCGCTGGACGGCATTCGCGCACTCGGAATGGGTCACGTGATTGCCGGAGCTGCAATCGGAAGAGACCTGGCTTTGCACGGGGCCGATGTCCTCAACATCTGGCGGCCGTTCGACGACAGCGAGATCGAGGCGTTCGCGTGGGACACTCAGGTCGGGATGCGCTCGACGATCCTGGACTACTCGAAGGAGGATCGCGCGAAATTCGATCTCCTGCTGAAGGATGCCGATGTCTTCTTCGCGAACAAGCGTCCGGGCTATCTGGAACGCCATGGTCTCGAGGCCGAGGAGCTCTGCGGCAGGAAGCCTGGGTTGATCCATGCCAGTGTCCTGCTTCACGGCGCCAAGGGTCCCTGGAAGTATCGTCCGGGATTCGATGAAATCGGCGCGGCGGTCTCGGGGCTGTTCGCTGTCGAAGGTACACTCGCACGTCCGAAATCGCCGCCGATCATCCCCATTGTCGACAACGTGGTGGGTTGGCTCGGCACGGTCGGCGTACTCGCGGCGCTGCGCCGGCGTGCGATCGAGGGTGGCAGCTATCGAGTCACCGTTTCTCTGACCCGAACCGTGCTGTGGCTGTTCTCGCTCGGCATCTTCGACAGGGACTATGCCCGGGCGACCGCCGGATCTTCCGACGAGCACGCCTACGTCACCCCCGATCTGTTCACGGCAGAGACTCCGCTGGGTACATATCAGGGCATGACCGACCAGGTGGTCTTGTCGAAGACTCCCGGGGCCTTCAGGACGGTGCTCTCGCCACGGGGTTCGAGCAAGCCCGAATGGTTGACGCGGTGAAGGTGCATGATCTGCACTTCTGCGAAATCAGACAGGGGCGCGACGGCGTTACCGTGGATGTTGATCAGCTTCCTGCAAGCAAAGGACGCCATTCCGTCTCCGCCGTCTCCGATTGCGATTGAAACGGCGGGAGCCGCCGCGCACCCATGCAAAGGCCGATGAAGCAACGTTCATCGTCGCGAATTGAGTGGCCGCTTTCTGCGGTGGATCCGACGTCTGAACTTCGGGGCAACGGTGCGTACGAATGACGCTTCGTGGCCGCACTCCGCCTGTCGCGACCGACGACAGGCGTCCCCGCTTCTGCCGATTGTGCGAGATCCACGACTGGCCGTTTCTCTGCGCGATGGACACCGTTGCAAATCGGCTGCTTTGCGCTGCATCAAAGCGGCTTGAACGCAAGGATTTGCCAAACCCAACCCGGGCATCCGGTGGAACAGCCCCCTGGCGTTCAGGCAACCGGCTTGCGCCACACGCTGGCGAGCCACGGCTGCCGCTCACGCGGCAAGCCGGCGGGCCGGTAATAGTGCTCGATTTCGACGAAACCCGAGTCCGCCATATATCGGCGCCATGCTTCGAGATCATGGAAGACGCCGTAGCGGCCGTGGCTCCAGCCTTCCTGATTCGTGCCGCGCGGGTTGGAACTGAACAGCACGCCGCCGAGCTTCAGCGTCGCGTGCAATTGCCGCAACACGCGCGGCAACGCCTGACTCGGGACATGGAACAGCGCGGCGTTGGCGAAAATGCCGTCAAAGTGCGCGGCCGGCAAATCGAGATGCAGGAAATCCTGCTGCCAGACGTCGCAGCCAGTCGCGTCACGCGCCATTGCAACGAAGCGCTCGGCGCCATCGAGGCCGACCGCGCGATGGCCAAGCGTGGTGAAGGCCTTGAGATCACGCCCCGGCCCGCAGCCAAAATCCAGAATCGTAAGAGGCGGCTCGACTTCGATATGGCGCAGCAGCGCCGCGATGTTCTGCGTGACGTCGTGGTCGTACGTGCCGTCGCGGAAATCTTCCGCGTGCGCGTCGTAGTGCTGCAACGTGACGGCACTGATCTTATCGAGGTCGCGGGGGTCGAGTTCCATGCAGGAAGTATATCTCGGGGCATTTCCCGCACGACTACGTCGTACCTCCGGTGTCATCGGCCGTGGTAGGTTGCGCGCCGAACAGGATGAACAACGCTCCGCGCCCTGCTGCATCACCACCTGTTGCGCAACTCGCGAAGCTTGAGAAACACCGTCCTGGCATCGGGTTCTTCCGGGAGATCCGGGAAGCTTTCCCGCAACCTGGCGATCACGCTTGCGCTTGTGAGCCGGAAGAAGGTGTTGAATTGCTGTTCATCCTTGAGCGTGGTGACGATCGAGGTCTTCGGGTCATGAGCGGCCACGCTGGGAAGCAGGGCCCGGGCAGCCGCGTTTTCCGGCTCGAGCGACAGCGTGAACCTCAGATTGTTTTCAACGTAGTCATGCCCGGGGTAGATCCTCGTGTTATCCGGCAGTTTGGCGAGCTGGCCCACAAACGTGGCATACAGCTCGCTCGGATCGCCTCCGTTGTGGCAATTGCCGGCGCCCGCATTGAAAAGGGTGTCGCCGGAAAACAGCGCCGGCTGGTCGGTATGTGATCGCAGGCAGATGTGGCACATGGTGTGACCCGGCGTGTCCATGCATTCGAGTTCGACCCGCTTCCCGACTTTGATGACGTCTCCGGCCTTGACACCGCGGTCCACCCCAGCGATGCGTGCGCCGGCCTTGAAATGAGCGAGCAGCCTGGCGCCAGTGGCCGCCACCATCGCTTCGTTGCCGCCGGTGTGGTCCCGGTGCTCGTGGGTGTTGAGGATCTGGGTGATCTGCCAACCGTTGGCCTTCGCGGCGGCGAGGCACTTTTCATGGTCCAGAGGGTCGATGGCAAGTGCTTCGCCGGTTTCCGGACATGCAATCAGGTAGTTGAAGTTGCGGTAGGCATTGCCAGTCCAGATACGCTCGACGATCATCGCGTGCTCCCGAGGGCCTGCTGCCGACGAACAGGCATTGGTAGAAAGCAATCATACTGCAGACGAGTCCCTGACCGGGGGCGCCAGGCTAGAGCGGAATTCGAGCTTGCGCGGCTCACCCGGCGTTCAGGACAAGCCAGTTCCAGCGGACCCGCCTGGAACGGCGAGGCGAAATCCACTATCGTGTCAGTTAAGGTGCATTGCACACGCCCAGAATCGCCGGGCGAGATGTCTCGCCCGATGCCGCCGGCGACGATCGCAGGACCGAAGGTGTCCTCTGGAGGGAGGGCACTGGCTCTACTGCGCGGCGCTGCTGGCTTGTTAGCGTCGAAGGACTGCACGCTCGACGCGCTCACGGTCGGTCGATCACGAATGGAGGTGTCTCATGGGCACTAAAGGTCTGCTCGTCAGGTTGGAAGTCAAGGCCGGCAACGACGACGCCATGGCGGAAAACGTCCTGCGCTCGGCTCTCGCGATGGGTCGGACGGAAGCCGCAACCACCGCGTGGTTCGCGATCAGATTCGGGCGATGGGAGTACGGCATCTTCGACGTGTTCGCAGACGATGCCGGCCGCGAGGCGCATCTGGCGGGGCCAGTTACACAAGCACTGTTGGATGCCGGCGGCAGCGTGTTTGCCGGGGCGCCGCTGATTCAGGAGTTCGACGTCCTGGCCGACAAGTTGCCTGCAACGTCATCGGGCGAGGCGGTCACGAAGGCGCTGCTCCTCACGTTCAAAGCAAAGGCGGGTCATGAGTCACAGGTCGCGCAGTTCCTTCGCGACGCGCAAGCACTCGTGGAGCAGGAACCCAAGACCGTTGCCTGGTTTGCCATCCACCTTGACGACGGTCACTTCGGCATTTTTGACGTCTTCCCCGACAACGGCGGTAGGTTTGCGCACTTGACGGGTCATGTTCCTCGGGAGCTCGCCAAGCATTCGCTGTCATTGCTAGGCAGCGTGCCGGATATCGGAATGCTCGACGTGGTCGATGCAAAATGGGCCGACCAGTCTACGGAGGCGCGGTGAACGTCAAGCAAACGGTGAACGAGGCCTGATAGGGAACGTTCCCCACAGGTCGGAATCTGCCCCCGTGTCGTATCGTCAGGGACAGCGCAAACAGTCTTATGGTGAGTCGCGTGGCGGTATCCGGCCCCGAGAGTTTTCGGGCAAGACCGTCCGTGTTGCAGCGATGCCTGCCGATGTGCCTGCTGCATCCAGCCAACTACCCGTTCGGGTGGTGTGCGTCCATTGTCGTTCTGTCATTCTGAATCCGCCCGTCGCCACATACTTACGCAGGATCTGTGCGCAATGGGCGGCGTCAGGCACGAGCAGGTCGCGTCGCAAATGACCGGAGACTTCACATGGAAAATACATCGTCAAGCGGAAATCCGTTGCTGGAGCTATCCGGCAATCTGGCGGCAATCGTCGAGCGGGTCGGGCAGAGCGTCGTCGCGGTACACGGTCGGCGTCGCATTCCGTCAAGTGGGGTAGTCTGGCGGCATGGCGTCGTTGTCACCGCTGCGCACACGCTCAGACGCGTGGAAGGGATCGAGGTCACCCTGGCCGATGGCCGTGTGGTCGCCGCAGTCCTGGCCGGGCGGGATACGGGCACCGACGTCGCCGTGCTGAAACTGGACGGCGTGGACCTGGACCCAGTCGAGTCCGGCGATGCCCGCTCGCTCAAGGCGGGTCATCTTGTGCTCGCGGTCGCGCGGGGAGACGAGTTTGGCACCAGTGCCGATTTCGGCGTGATCGGCAGCGCTGGTGGTCCCTGGCGCACCTGGCGCGGCGGTCAGCTCGATGCCTTCGTGCGACTGGACGGCGGCCTGCACCCGGGTTTCTCCGGCGCAGCCGTCGCGGATGCGCGCGGGCAGGTCATGGGCATCTGCACATCGGCACTGGCGCGTGGCTTCGGTATCGTGATTCCCGGGATGACCGTGGAGCGCGTCACCGACGAACTGCTGGCTACGGGGCGAGTCTCACGAGGCTACCTTGGCGTCGGCACCCAGCAGGTGAACCTGTCGGATGCGTGGATCAAGAAAATGAACCTGTCTTCCAACCGCGGATTGCTGGTTAATTCGCTCGCTCCGCGCGGTCCCGCCGAGGCGGCGGGCGTGCTCCTGGGCGATGTGCTGATCGAACTGGACGGCAAGCCTTGCCGCGACATGGACGACGTGCAAACCGCACTTGGCTCCGGAAGCATCGGACAGGAGTTGAAAATCGGGCTGATCCGGGGCGGCGAACGCAACGAGTGTTCGGTCACCGTCGGCGAACGCCCACAACGGGATTCGTGCAGGTGAAGTCCGGGAACCGGTCAAATGTCGGATGGCCAGATGGCACAGATGGGCGCAGTCCAGGTCGCGGTTATCGCGGATTCGCCGCAGGTGCGCGCAAGCCTGCAAGCGCTTGTCGAGACCAGTCCGGCACTCAGATTCGTGGCCAGCGCAGCGGACGCGGAAATGCTCGCCGACCGTCTTGCCGGTTCAGTACCCGATGTGATCGTGATTGACGTGGAGCCCGCGGCGAGCAACGCGCCCCAAGACGGACTGGACGTAGGGCACGCGCCATCGGCGCTCGTCCTGTTGATCGACGAGGCGGACGGCGATTGGATCCTTGATGCTTTGCCGGGTGATGCGACGGCGATCGTGCTGCGCTACGCGACGCCAGGCGAAATCGTCGCATCGATCGAAGCAGTGGCCGCGGGCCTTAACGTGCTGTCGCCGGAGATCCTCGCGCGGCTGTTGGCCGGACGGAAACTGCCGCGGCAGGCGGTGCCCGGAATGCCCTTCGAAACCCTGACCTTGCGGGAGATCGAAGTACTGGCGATGCTCGCCGACGGACTCGGCAACAAGGAGATCGCACGTCAACTCGACATCTCGGACAACACGGTGAAATTCCACCTCTCGTCGATTTTCGGCAAACTGGGCGCAACCAACCGCACTGAAGCGGTCATGCTCGGTATGCGGCGCGGATTCATCATGGTGTAGTGAATCGACGCGATGTCGAAGCGGCGCTATGGCTGGCTGCAGTCCGATGCCGACCGGCTCAGATCGAACCTGAACCGACCTTCAGATTTACCCAAAGCGGCCGTTCGACGCTAGAGGTCTAAGTTTGATCGGACTATTTGCCACCGGCTTCGTCCGTTTCATTGAGCATCGTCATCTCCATCATGTTGCCGGCCTCCTCTCGACCGGACCGCGATGCCGCCCAGGGTGACTGGACCGGGGGTGGAGTCCTCGATGACCTGAGACGGCGCCACATTGCCCCTTGCCCCCGGCGCGAACGCGAGAATGCGCAGGTTCGGCTCGGCATCAAAGAGTCGCCCGTCCGAGGAGATGGCGATCTTGTTTCCCGGCAAGCCAGAGCCAGTGATTCCCGTGGCTGGACCGCTGATTGTCCGTATCGGCGGCACGTCGCCGTTCGCCTGGGCGGCGAAAACGCTCACCTGGATCTGCGTCATGTCCGCGGTCTGGTTGTAGACGAATAGCTCGTCCGTACGCGGATCGACAGCGATCGTCATGTTGTTCCTTGCAAAAAGTCCGGCCCCCGGCAGCAGGCCGGTTTTGCTACCCGTGAGGCTGCGCAGAAGTGGCGGCGAGGTAATGCTCCGACGCGTGCCAAGCGTGTCGATGATCGCCGCCCCCCGTATGTCATAACCCGCAATCAGCAGATTGTCGTCGCTGTCAATCGCAATGCTCACGTACTGGACGATATTCGGATCGGTAATATGAATCGCGTTGGTTACAGGCCCAGAGCTGTTGGCGGGAGCGACCAGCACCCCCGCCTCCGAGGGGCGAACGGTCAGGACGAAGTCGTTGAGGTGGGAATCCACCGCGATGCTGAGCAGGTCATTTGTTATCGTCAACATGAACGACCGACTGGGTGCCTCATTGCCCTCGGCCTTCCGCGGAAAGATGTCGACCGTGCTGCTGGTAAGAAATTGCGCGACGTGAAAGGAATCCTTCTTGTCGATCACCGTCGCTCCAGCGGTCATGAGGGTGGTGAGCGGCCCTTGCAGCACCTGGCAGGGCTCGGTCGCTCCGTTGGCGCGCAAGGAGTAACCGCGAATCTGATTACCGAGAACGAGGAAGACGGCGTCGGTGGGGCAGGCGGCGTGCGCCAGTTGGACCCCGAACAGCATACTGACGACGGCGACACATAGCGCGGGTTTCATGACACGCCTCCTTGGTCATATTGTGCGAATGCGCCAATCAAGCATAGACCCCGGGCGGAGGCCGAGCGGAGTTCCGCGAGTTGGAACCTGTGTTTTGGCGGGCGATGGGAGGGAACGCCCGTCGATATCGAACGGTAGTCCGGTATGCTAACGTGTTATGGCCCCATGTCTCATATGGATGACCGGTTTTTTAACGCATGATTGGCTCTTCCAGGCAAGCAACGAACGGTCGGAACGGCTGTCTGAGTGGCTCAAATTGGCCGGTCTCTGCCCCAAGCGTCGCATCGCTCTGCCATGGTAGAGCCGTCACTCGGGTTTCACACGAGGCTGCGCTCCCCGCCGTCGATCTCGATCTCGGCCTCGCACTCGACTGGCACGTTTAGAGGAAGCGCCACGCCGACTGCTGAGCGAGAATGCGTGCCAATGTCTGGTCCAAACACCTCAAGAATAAGGTCAGAAAAGCCATTCGCGATCTTTGGCATCTGATCGAAGCCAGGCGCGACATTAATCATCGCAAAGACGCGCAGCCATGCCGTAATACGATCCAGGTCTCCAAGCTCTTTCTGCAGGCTCGCCAACTGCGCGAGCGCCACAAGGCGTGCCGCTGCGTAGCCTTCTTTCACTGAAACTTCAGCGCCGACTCTGCCGACCGGTTGCGCAATTGTCCCGTCGAGGTTGAGCGGAACGTGTCCCGAGACCTCAGTGTTTCGCCATGCCGGTGCATCTGTCGGCACGGAACACGTGAATTTCCTCGGTTCGCGCGCGCAAGTATATAGTTCGTCGTGTTCCGTTCCGGGGGAAAACATGAATTGGAGCGCGGTTTGAGGGTCGCCAATCTCGCCATTGTCGGAATTACGCTGGTGTCGACGGTCGAACCATGGGACTGCAGCGAAAGACACTGCCTAACGTGAACTTTATAGCCTACGCTTCCGGGACTTCGATCGTCCCTTCAAGATATTGAACGGCCTGACCAGAGATATACACCCGGTCGTCTTGTACGCGGCAATGAAGCAGTCCGCTGCGGCGTGACACCTGCATGGCCACGAGTTCGGACTTGCCCAAACGCTCGGACCAGAATGGCGCTAGCGCTGCGTGAATGGATCCGGTCACCGGATCTTCGTCGCCGCCATTGGCAGGCCAGAAGTAGCGGGACACAAAATCGTGGTCATCGCCGCGCGCCGTCACGACGACATCAAGCGGAGCAAGTGTGTACAGCAGATTGAGTTCGGGTATGACGGATCGTACCTCTTGTTCTGTTTCGTAGATGGCGACGTAGGCTTGCTGGTTTATCAGCACTTCCTGAGGCCGTATCGAAAGCCCCAACATCAGGTTTGCGGGTATCTCGTTCAGTCTTTCAGGCCGACGCGGTGGAAAGCTCATTTCGATCAGACCGTCATGCATACGGCGAACAGTAAGCCGACCGACCGCTTTCGCAACAAATTCGATGACTTCCAGATCATCACGTCGCTTGAAGATCACATATGCACTTGCCAGCGTGGCATGTCCACAAAACGCGATTTCGGTTAGCGGCGAAAACCAGCGGATGTCGAACGCGCCGTCAGCATTTTTCACGAAGAATGCTGTTTCAGACAGATTATTCTCAGTAGCGATCGCCTGCATCAAGCTATCGGGCAGCCAGCGCTCGAGCGGCACCACCGCAGCGTAGTTTCCCTTAAAGACCTTGTCCGAAAATGCGTCGATCTGATAGATCGGCAGTTTCATGTGATGCTCCTGTTCAAAGCGATAGATGAGTCAGCAACCTGCAGTCCAATTCGTTGAATACGATATCAGCCCGTTAAGTTGGCCAACATGTACAGTTTGCAATGCCGGGCACAAAATGCGACTGTGGCGCGCTACCGTCCGTCCCCCTAAATTCTTCGTCGAAGAAGATGCACGGGGTGCGCGATGCACCTTGCAAAAGCTGCTGACCCGAAAACCCGCAACAGTGATATGTCGGCTTCTTACTACCATCGTTCGCACCGCTCAACGCACCAGGAATCCATACTTGAGCGGATCCCGTTCGTCGATGATCCAGTTGGCGAATCCACAAACGTGGGCTGAGCCTTCGATCTCGGGGATCACGGCGGGGAATTCGCCGAGTTGCGTTTCACCGACAACACGCGCACGAAACACCGTGCCGATGATCGATTCATTCACGAGTACGTCGTCTCGCCCGATCTCGCCACGCAGATACAGTTGCGCCACGCGGCCCGCGGTGCCCGAACCCGTCGGAGAGCGGTCCACTTCCCGGTCCGCGAAAATGCAGCAGTTCGCCTGAGTGGATTCGGGAAATCTTGGCGCGCCGTGAATGATCGTGCCGTAAATATGGTTGATTTCCGGAATCTGCGGATGCACGAGTGGAAATGCGCGATTGGCGGCAATCTTAACTTCCGCGCCGAATTGCTTGAGCACGTCCACCGACGACTCACGAATCGCGAGGCCGTGCAGCGCACCGTCCGTGTAGAAATAGAACGCACCCCCGAACGCGATATCGCCTGTCACCGTCCCGTAGGTCGGCGTCTCGACGCTCACGTCGCGCCTGTAAATGAACGATGGCACATTGATGAATCGCACGCCGTTGGCGTGCATGCCGTCCCACTTGACGAATGCTTCGATAAAACCACACGGTGCGTCGATGCCAACCCGCGTCTCGGGCGATTCGCGCTGCACCCAGCCGAGCTCCACCGCAGCCGTTGCCAGCGCGATCACGCCGTGTCCGCAGTGGTCGCTATATCCTTCGTTGTGCAGGAAGATGACACCGAAATCAGCCGTGGGGGAAACGGGCGGCGTGAGATAGCCCCCGTACATGTCCGCATGTCCGCGGGGTTCGAACATCAGGGCCTGGCGAATATTGTCCGCATGTTCGCGTACCCAGGCACGGCGCTCCACGATCGAGTTGCCCTGCAAGCGGGGAAGGCCCGAGGTGACGATCCGGAACGGCTCACCGCCGGTATGGACTTCGACGGTACTGATTGTGCGACTGACCTGCATATTCCACCATCCTCTGTTTGATGTCAGTGAGACGCGGCGAATTCGTCGATCGTTGCAGCCGGAGATAGCGCGAACGATGCCCGCATATCTCGAGCCTCATCGGCCGGCGAGCGCCCGAAAAACCGCTTGAACTCGCGACTGAACTGCGAGGGACTTTCGTAACCGACACGCGCCGACGCGGCGGCTGCCGTCAAACCGTCGCGAATCATCAGCAGGCGCGCCTGATGCAGACGCGTCGACTTGATGTATTGGATCGGCGAGGTCAGTGTGACGGTTCTGAAGTTGACATGAAACGCGGGAACACTCATCCCCGCTTCTTCTGCGAGACGACTGACATCCAACGGTTGCGCATAGTCGGTGTGAATTCGCCGCAACGCTTTCGCTACCCTGCCGAAGCGGCCCTGATGCGCGAGCGCAGCCCTCATCGCTGCGCCTCGTTCCCCGATCAATACCCGGTAGCAGATTTCCCGCACGATGGCAGGCCCCAGCACCTCTGCGTCCAGGGGTGACGTCAGGGCTTGCAGCAGGCGCAAGGCCGCTTCGGCAAGGTCCCCCTCGAGCGGCGTCGATACGATCCCTAGCGGCGTGCCTTGCTGGTGGCTTCCGCAGCGATCGATCGCCAGTATCAGGCCGGTCAACTCGATCAGATCGAGGCGCAACGTCACAGCCAGCATCGGCTCGGACTCGCTCGCTTCGGTTTCAGTCGAGAACGGCAGCGGCACAGACAGGATCAGATAGTGCTGGGCGTCGTAGACATACACCGCCTCCCCCAGAAAACCCAACTTGCGCCCCTGACACACGATCACGATGCTGGGCTCGTACAGCACCGGCGTGCGCCCTAGCGGCCGATTCGAACGCATGAACCGCACGCCCTCCAGCGCGGACTGGGTGTACCCCTCATTCGGCGCCAGACGCTGAAGCAGGCTCACCATCCTTGCGGAAACCGGGTTGTCGGCAACGGTCACGAAGACTCCTCTTTCGCCAGATCGGGTGAAGAAATTCTACTGGATACGGTCGACGGGCTCCATCCACTTCAATAGGAATAGGCAATACCGCGATTGTCGCGTGTATTCGCGTGCGGGTGCCCGACTCATAAGATGGGTCATCGGTTGCACGGTGCAGCCGAAGCGCCCGGGAGACCACGCCGCGATTGCTTTGCCGCTTCGTGCGCAGACTTCGTAGCCTCTCCCTCAGACAAACCTGCACAGATTATCGGCACGGAGAACGCAACATGACAACGCAAACCTATCAACCCAAAGTCATCCTCATCACCGGGGCAAGCAGCGGTATTGGTGAAGCAACGGTCCGGCCGCTCGCCGCCCAGGGGCACCAGCTCGTGATAGGCGCGCGGCGCACAGAACGACTCGCGGCGCTGGCCGAAAAAATCCAGGCAAGCGGCGGTTCGGTTCGTTACCAGGCACTCGACGTCACGTCCGCCGATGACGTCAACGCTTTCGCCCAGTCCGCACTAGACGCCTTCGGCCGCATCGACGTGATCGTCAACAACGCTGGCGTGATGCCTTTGTCGCCCTTGAGCGCAATAAAGGTGGACGAATGGAATCGCATGATCGACGTGAATATCCCCGGCGTGCTGCACGGTATCGGTGCGGTCCTGCCGACCATGGAGCGCCAGGGGTTTGGCCAGGTCATCAATATCTCCTCGATCGGCGGCCTGTCCGTCTCGCCGACGGCTGCCGTGTATTGCGCCACCAAGTTCGCCGTGCGCGCCATCTCGGACGGTCTGCGGCAGGAAACCGACAAGGTCCGCGTGACCGTGATCTGCCCGGGCGTCGTGGAGTCGGAGTTGGCCGATTCGATCTCCGACGACACCGCGCGCGCAGCGATGCGTGACTTCCGCCGCGTCGCACTTACGTCGGACGCCATTGCGCGCTCGATCGCCTACGCAATCGAGCAGCCGGCAGATGTCGATGTCAGCGAAATCGTCGTGCGCCCGACGGCGAGTCCCTACTAACGAGCCTCATCTCTTTGGACCAATTCACCATGACCTCACAAGCATCCACCAGCCAACCGTTCGCTTGCAAGGTTGCCATCGTCACCGGTGCGGCAAGCGGCATCGGGCTGGCCACCACCGAGCTATTGCACGCGCAAGGCGCCAGCGTGATCGCCGTCGGACGCGGCGCCAACGTCGAAGCGTTGGCCCGGCCCGGGATCGTCCCGCTCATCGCCGACGTCGCGCATGAGGAAAGCGCGGTGCGCGCGGTGGCCACTGCGATGGAACGCTTCGGCAAGCTGGACATTCTCGTCAACAACGCCGCGATCATCATTAACAAGCCGGTCGTCGAGATGACGCTCGACGACTGGAACGGCATCCAGGCGGTCAACTCCACCGGTGCGTTCCTGTTCTCGCGCGAGGCCATGCGCGCGATGATGCCGGCGAAGACCGGCGCAATCGTCAACGTTGGTTCATACGCGTGCTATCAGGCGTTTCCGCTGATCGCCGCTTACGCGGCGTCGAAAGGCGCGCTCGCCCAGTTGACGCGCGCCATGTCGCTCGAGGCGATCGATCACGGCATTCGTGTCAATGCGGTGGGATCCGGCGATGCGGTGACGAACATCACAAACCACCTTCACAAGGACGGCCCGGCCTTCCTCGCCGAGCACGGCAAGAACGCGCCGATCAAGCGGGCGGCCGATCCGCGCGAGATTGCTGAAGTGATCGCCTTTCTAGCTTCTGAGAAAGCGAGCTATATCGTCGGCGCGGTTGTGATGGCTGACGGTGGAATGAGCGTGGCACTCAAGTAAGACTCTGGCCACGATCTTTTGAAATGTCGCTGCAATTTAATTTTGTACTACATATTTATCAAGGAAATTATCATGAGCAAATCTGCGAAAATCTGGTTCGTCACTGGCGCATCGAAAGGCGTCGGCCAACGACTCGTACGGCAACTCCTCGCGCGTGGCGATTGCGTCGCCGCGACCTCGCGAACCGTGGCGTCGTTAACGGAAGCGTTCGGCCCCGCTGCGGAGCGGTTTCTTCCTCTGCAAGTGGATCTGACCAACGACCAGAGCGTGCGCTCCGCCATCGCACAAACCGTCAAGACGTTCGGCAAGATCGATATCATCGTCAATAACGCCGGCTACGCACAACAGGGAACCGTCGAAGCCCTTTCGGACGAGGAGCTTCGGCAAAATTTCGAAGTCAACCTGTTCGCACCGCTGTTGGTACTGCGGCACGCGCTCCCGCATCTGCGCGAGCAGCGCGGCGGGCATGTTATCAACATCGCCTCGATCGTCGGCTATCAGGGCGGCTACGCCGGTTGGGGCAGCTATGTGGCGAGCAAGTTCGCGCTCGCGGGCCTGACCGAGTCGCTCGCGGCCGAGGTGGCCGAGTTCGGCATCAAGGCGACGGTGGTCTACCCCGGGCCGGTGCGCACGGAGTTTTTGTCGAGCGGCGCGCTGGCGGTGGCCAAACGACAGATCGATGAATACACCGAGGCCAAGGAATCGCTCGATCTGCACCTGGGCACGTTGCACGGTCATCAGGCCGGCGATCCGGACAAGTTGGCCATGTTGATCATGCAGGCTGTTGATGTCACCGAACCGCCATTGCACCTGTTCGCCGGCAAGATCGCCAACGAACTGGCGGCACAAAAAGCCGCAGCGGTCCAACGCGATCTTGATGCGTGGAAGGGCTCATCCGAAGCGACGGACTTCATTGATTAACTTCAAAACCAGGCAGCGTCCAGTGATGGGCGCTGCCTTGCAGGAATTCCAATGTTGGAGGAAATGTGATCGAATGTTGGAGTCGAAGGATTTAGTGGAGATTTGCAATGCCTAAGGCACACTTCAGAAGCGATGCATCGGAAGCAATTCATAGCGCAGCTTCCGGTCTGCATCGCGCAAAGGTCATCGACAAAAAGACGATGCGTGAATATGACGATCTGTGCATCGAAAAGGCACCGGAGTTCAATGCGAAGGAAATCGCCCGCATCCGGAAAGGCGTGAACGTCAGTCAAGGTGTGTTTGCCTTGTACCTCAACACAACCGCGTCAACCATTCGCCAATGGGAACAGGGCGACAAGAAGCCCAGCGGGATCGCAGCTCGTATGCTGCAGCTCGTACAAAAGAACGGTCTTGAGATTTTCGGTTGAATCACTTCTTCCCCTCCGACCGCCCGCCACCCAGCGCATCGAGCAGCGGCCGCAGCGCATCCAGTTCCACACCGAACCCACTCCAGTCCCCCGCCTTCAATCGCTCGATCGCACGGTCATAGTGTGCAAGTGCCTCGCGAGCACGCGCGTCCGCCGTGCCCTGAGGCTGCGATGCGAGCGGGGCACTTTCCTTGAAAAGCGCCGCCAACGCTTCACCCAAAGTTTCCTTCATCACCACCCGATCCCCGTACGCGGCGATCACCCGCTTCAACTCAGGTAACTGACCCGACTCCGCACGCAGGTAGAGCGGCGAGATGTAGAGGATCGAGTTCTCAATCGGTACAACAAGAAGATGGCCGCGAATGACACGCGAACCCATCTGGTTCCACAGCGAAATCTGCTGCGAAATCTCGGTACTCTGCTGGATGCGCGCCTCGATCTGAAACGGTCCATAGACGAGCTTATCCTTCGGGAACGAGTAAACGATAAGCTTGCCGTAGTTAGGCGGATCGCAACGCGCGGCGAGCCAAGCAATCATATTGTCGCGCTGGCTGGGCACCATCGGCAGCATCAGAACGAACTCCTCGCGCGGTTCCTCGGGCAGCCGCATGATCATGTAGTAAGGCGTCATCGGTGTGCCTGGACTATTCCCGCCATCAATGCCGATCAATTCCCGTGGGAACTGCCAAAGATCCTCGCGATTGTAGAAAACCTCCGGCGCATCCATGTGGTAAGCCCGATAAAGTTGCGCCTGGATCAGGAACAGCTCTTCGGGGTAGCGGATATGTTGCTGCAGGTCTTGCGGCATTGCCGCGAGCGGCTTGAACAGGCCCGTAAAAATGCGCTGATAAGTCCGCAGAATCGGATCGTTAGGATCGCTTACATAGAAATCGACCGTGCCGTTATATGCCTCGACCACAACCTTGACTGCGTTACGGATGTAGTTGGCGCCATCGTCGAAACCCGGTTGGGCGTAGGGGAACCAGCTACTCGTCGTATAGGCGTCCTGCATCCAGAAGAGACGGCCGTTGCTTGTGATGAGGTAGGGATCATGGTCGAGTCTGAGGAACGGGGCGATCGTGCGCACCCGGTCCTGAATGTTACGGTGCAGCAGAATGCGGCTACCGTTCGTGATGTAGTCGGTTAGCAGGATGTTCGGATCGTTGAATTGCCAGGCGAAGAGGCTGCGGCGCGCGGTGCTGCCGATGCCAATACCATCGCTCCCGCTGTAAGCCGTGTAGACGTTGTCCTTGCCCTTGGGGTAGTCGAATTCGGGAACGCTGCCTTTTACGATGACGTAACCTTCACCCCCTTCACCGAAATACAAACGCGGCTCGCGAATGGCCGGCCCGCCGTGGGCGACGGGCGGAATATCCTGCAGATAGAAGGACGGCAAACCTTCGGCCGATTTTTCGGTGACGGGCGACATCACGACGCCGTTGCCATGTGTGAACAGGAGGTGCAGGTTCACCCAGGTCTGGGCGTTCGCGGGGAGCATCGAAGGCTCCAGTTCACGGGCCGACAACATCACCTGCCGATAACCAGCGTCGAGTCGGTAGCGATCGATGTCGACGGAGAGAAATTTGTAGTACGTCCTGATCTCCTGCAACTGCGCATAGGTATCCATCAGCGGCTGCACATCCCATAGGCGGATGTTGTCGATGGTCGCGCGATTGGCGTCGAGTGAGGCGAGATTCAATTCCTGCTCGGCCGGAAACGGTTTTACCGCGATCTGGTTGAGGCCGTAGGCCATTCGCGTTAGCGCGATATTGTGTTTGATATAGGGCATCTCCAGTTGCAGTTCGCTCGGCTTGACATAGAGGCGCTGGAAGAGCGCCGGGTAGATCAAGGCGAACACGAACGAGGTGCCGAACACCAGCAACACCGAGGCGACAGGAATTCGATAGTCCTGCCGGCGCATATTGACCCACGACGCGACGGCTGCAACAGCAGCAAGGCCGACGAGCACCCACAAGACCGGGAGTTCGACGTGGATGTCGGTATAGCCGGCGCCGACCACGACGCCGTTGTCGCCGTAGAGCAGCAGAAAGCGGTCGAGTGTGTAGGACCACGCCTTCAGGAGGAAGAACGCGCCGAGCAGCGCTGAAGCATGAGCGGTGGCAGCGACAGAGAGTACGCGCGGCGTCCGCTCGAACGTGATGTCGCCGCGAACCCCATACACCGCGGCTGCAACGAGCGCACTGCAGAAGATCAGCTGCAGCAGCCAGTTCTTGAACGCAAGATAAGCGGGCAGCGAGAACAGATAGAAGCTGATGTCCTGCCCGAAAACAGGATCGCGGTCGCCATAAGGCACCTGATGCAGGAAGCGCAGCACCAGATCCCAGTTGGAGATTTCGCCGCCAGCGATGAACAGCGCCAGGACAAGCGCGCTGCCGACAATGCTGGCGCGCCAGGGAATCCGCGGTGCGAGCTGGTCTGCCAACTCACTGATGAACTCCGGCGTACCTGACAGACGTGCCGTTTCTACTTGCCAGCTACCGGGACGCCTCGCGTAACGATGCGCAAGAAACCCCGATGCGGCAATAACGCTCGCCGACGCTGCGAACACGCTGGCAAAGAGGAGTGCCTTGGCGGAGACAGTCGTCCAGAAAACGTCGACGTAACCGATTGAAGCAAACCACAGCCAGTCGACCACGACGCCGGTGAGGCGCCCGGCGACGATCAGGGCGCCCACGACGACCGCAACCATAATTGCGATGCGTCTGACGTTCACGCCGGAGCTTGGTTGCCAATGCATCGCCCCTCCTTTGCCGGGACGCCACTTGCGGCTGACTGCGATCAGGTCTGCTTAAACCGCTACTCCGCTGCGAACCTGGTTGACCGGTTTGTCAACGCGCCCGTCGAAAACCGGGCGCGCAGCCAATGAAAGATTAGGGACACATAACTGATTGTAGTCCGGCGAAGCGGAGGACGTACGGTCACCCGGTCCGGACATGGATGAACGGACGTGCGCCCACAGCGCAACGCTAGAAACGCTCGATCATGCCGAACTGTACGCCCCGCACGGAGGCCCCTGGCCACGACGGAGTGAGGCCCGTCACGTTCACGCCGCGCAGCGTGAACTCACCCTGCCCGCGATTGCGCAACCAGCCGGCGCTCGCATAAAGCAGAGCGCGCTTTGAGAGGTCGTACTCGCATGCCGCGCTGAACTGATCGGCGTTGTTGTCACCACCCGAGCGGTCACGCAGATAGGTGTAGCCGAGTGAGGCGCGAAAGCGCGCATTCACGGCATAGCGCGCGGAGACGGATGCACCGTCGTTGTGATATCGCGGCGTACCGCCATCGCCGTTGAAGAACGATAGAAAACCCGTGACGGGGCCAAAAACGTACGAGACGCCGCCGAGGTTAGCGCGCATCGCGCCGTCGCCGTGAGTCTGTTGATGCGCGTACGAGATGCGGAACGGTCCCTCGCGCCATGCGAAGGTTTCGATGTGGCCGGCGAGTCCGTTGCCGTCGTTGCTGCTGTTGCCGTCGCGCAGCGCTGCCATGATGGTCGTGGAGAAGCCGTGAAATTCGGGCGAGAGATAGGTGATCGCATTGCTCTCGTAGGGCGTGATCTTGGAGAGATTGTCGAGACCGGAAGCGATCGTACCTGCGTCGAAAGCATCGAGGCCGCCCTTGAACGGGATATAGATAGGCGAGTACTGGCGGCCAACACGCACGGTGCCGTAAAGCGTATCCAATCCGATCCAGGCCTGGCGGTTGAAGACCGTGTTCGCGACGGCGAAGGTGCCGTCGGCGGAACTGAAACCGTTCTCCAGAGTGAACAGGATCTTGACACCATCGCCGATGTCCTCGACGCCGCGCAGGCCGACGCGCGATCCACGATAAGCGCCGGAATCCATACGAGCAACGTAGCCCGCGCCCGGATTGGTGACTTCAATGCTCGTATCGAGTGCACCGTAGAGCGTGACCGAACTTTGCGCATGCGCAAGCGTGGCGTGCAACGCGATCGAGGCCAGCACGGCCCAGGCTCGCGGCGCAAAGCGGGAATGGTTCATTCGACAATATAGAAAGCGGCGCATTCAATGCGCCGCGTAAGGGACAAGAAAAGGACAAGAAAAACCGCATGCGCGGCGCGTGCCGCTTACTGCGGCGGTAACGCGTAGGCAATCACATAGTCGCCGAGCTTTGTGCCGAACGAGCCATGTCCGCCCGCCGCGATCACAACGTACTGACGGCCGTTGATCGAATAGCTCATCGGCGTGGCCTGACCGCCTGCTGGCAGGCGGGCCTCCCAGACCTGCTCGCCGTTGTTCACGTTGAACGCGCGGATGTAATTATCCGCCGTCGCGCCAATGAACGCGACACCGCCCGCAGTGACGATCGGACCGCCCAGCATCGGCATGCCCATCTTGAACGGCAGAGGAATCGGCGAACTGTCGCGCACGGTGCCGATGCGCTTCTTCCACACAATCTCATTGGTCTTGAGATCGATCGCCGAGATGTAGCCCCATGCAGGTTGCTTGCATGGCAGGCCCAGCGGCGAGAGGAACGGATTGATCGTCACGCCGTACGGCACACCGTACTGCGGCTGGATGCCTGACTCCGTGCCGCTGCCCTTGGCACCCGGCTCCGGTTCCAGCGGGTTGCCCGGGCCACGCGGAATCAGGCGCGAGACGAACGGCAAGCCGATCGGGTTCGCGACGGCAATCTGGCGGTCGGTGTCGACGGCAAGACCGCCCCACTCAAACACGCCCAGGTTGCCCGGGAACACGAGCGTGCCCTGTAGCGACGGCGGCGTGAACGTGCCCTCGTACCGCAGCCGGTGGAACATCACGCGACACACAAGCTGGTCGAACATCGTCGCGCCCCACATGTCGGCGTCGGTGAGGTTCTTCGACGGACGATACGTGAGCTGTGAGAACGGCTGTGTCGGCGCAACATGGTCGCCGGGGGCTGCGCCCTGCGGCACGGGCGTTTCGGGCGCCGGCACGACTAGCGCACCCGTGCGGCGGTCGAGCACGAACAGGTTGCCGGTCTTGGCCGGCGCGTACACGACCGGCACGCTCTTACCATCCTTGTCGGTGATGTCGGCGATCGTGGGCTGCGACGGCTGGTCCATGTCCCACAGATCGTGGTGCACGCTCTGGTAGAACCAGGCGAGCTTGCCGGTCGAGGCGTTGAGTGCAAGCAGCCCGGTGGCGTATTGCTCCAGCTCCGGCGTGCGGTCGCCGCCCCAGATATCCGGCGTCTTCACACCCATCGGCAGATAGACAATGTCGAGCTTCGCGTCGTAGGCGGCGGGCGCCCACGAGTTGGGCGAATTCCACGTGTAATGCTCGCCCGGGCCCGGAATGTGATTCGGGTCCTTCGCGCCCGGATCGAACGCCCAGAGCAATTCGCCCGTGCGCACGTCGAAGCCGCGGATGACACCCGACGGCTCACGGTTCGAGAAGTTGTCCTCCACCGCGCCCGCCACGACGATCACCTTGCTGGTGATGATCGACGGCGAGGTGGGCTCGTACATGCCCGGCGTTGTGACAGGCTGGGCGTGTTGAAGGTCGAGGTCGCCGTTGTTGCCGAAGCCCGCGCAACGTTGGCCCGTCAGCGCGTCGAGGGCGTAGAGGTGGCCGTCGTTGACCGGCAGGTAGATGCGGCGCGTACAGGCGGCCGTAGCGGGGCCTGAGGCGTCTGCGACGGCGACGCCCGAAGCAGCGGTGGCAGCAGCGCCCGAAGCGTCCGTGGGTGCGGCGGCATCGCTCGCCGGCGCCGCAGCGGGTGCGGCCGCCGTCGCATTGGTCGACAGATCGACATACGACACGCCGCGGCACGTCACGTGCTGGAACGACGGATCGTTCTTCAGTCGCGGATCGAACTTCCACTTGAGCGTGCCCGTCTTCGCGTCGAGCGCGAACAGGATCTGATGCGGCGAGCATAGGTAAAGCAGGTCGCCGATCTTGATCGGCGTGACTTCGTTCGTAATCTCGACAGGATCGTTGGGCCCCTTCATGTCACCGGTGCGGAAGGTCCAGGCCACCTGGAGATTCTTCACATTGTCAGGTGTGATCTGCTGCAATGGCGAGTAGCGCGTGCCTTCCTGGGTACGCCCATAGGCCGGCCAGTCGGAAGGGTCGATCCCGGTGCTGGCGACGCTCGCGGGCGTGGAAGCGTTCAGTGTGCCGTTGACCTGTTGCGGATCGTTGAAGTTCGCGTACACGAGTATGCCCGCCCATGCCACGAGCGCGACGACGAGCGAAGCGACACCCAGCTTGCGCTCGCCCTCCAGCCGCCAGCTCACGAGCAGCAGCAACCACACGCCGAAGATGACGAGTACACCGGAGCGCGGCGCGAGTGCCCAGAAGTCGGGACCCGACTCGAAGAGTGCCCAGATCGCCGTGCCGATAAGCACGAGTGCATAGAGCACGAGCGCGGCTGGACTGCGTCGCCAAAGCAGCCAGGCCACGCCCAACAGCACGATGCCTGTGACGACGTAGTACGCCGAGCCGCCGACAGCAAGCAGCCAAGCGCCACCGATCAAGAGATAGAGCGCGGTCAGCACCGTAAAAAGCAAGGTGATGACGCCGATCACGCCCCGCGAATTCGATTGACTGGTCATGATGATCTCTACCCTCTTGAGTGGATACCGCCTGCCAGTGGTACCGACATCGAATTCACATGCCGGCGCACGGTAAAAAGCATATCAGAACGCTAACTACACATATTAGGAGACGTAGCGACCACCTGGTATGACATATTCGTTGTAACCGGCTACCGCGCTTCGCGCCGCCCGGTCAGATGCGCAGCCAGCTGGATGGCATAAACAGCAGAGCCAGTTACCACACCCGTTATCAACACGCCGAGCAGTCCAAGCAAAACCGCGATGATGAGACCCGGTGTGGTGGTCGGCACCACGTCGCCGTAGCCGATAGTCAGCGCCGTGACCGCGCAAAAATAGAAAGTGCGGCCTGGCGATGAGTGCGCGCGTGTGGCTACATCGACGGCCCCTCCAACGTAATACATGGCGACCGACAAAATAAGGAAAAGTATCAGCAGCATCACCAGAATGGCGCGCAGATGCCAGAGAACCCTGGCAAATTCGGTAATTGCCCGTTGCGGCTGGATTCGGGTGCGAGCAGCATCTTCGGCGGCATTGTCCATGTCATGAACCTCAGAGATACGCGCCGCTTTGCGCGACACGGCATCCGCTGCTTGCACTCGAAATAGCGCGTGATGACGCGCGGCTTAGACCAGCGTCAGCTTGACGTCGATGTTGTTGCGTGTGGCGTTCGAATAAGGACAAACGACGTGCGCCTTGGCGATCAGTGCTTCCGCCTCTGCGCGGTCCATGCCCGGCAGCGAGATTTTCAGTTCGACTTCGATGCCAAAGCCATTGGGGATCTGACCGATGCCGACGCTGCCATCGATGGCGACGTCCTTTGGCAACGCGATCTTGTCGCGCGCGCTAACGAACTTCATTGCCCCGATGAAGCATGCGCTATATCCCGCCGCGAAGAGTTGCTCGGGGTTCGTTCCGTCGCCGCCTCCGCCGCCGAGCTCCTTCGGCGTGGTCAGCTCGAGATCGAGGTTGCTATCGGGAATGGTCGCGCGTCCGTCGCGACCGCCGGTGACGTGGGCATGAGCACGATACAAGACTTGTTCAATCGACATTCAAGACTCCTTTGTGTGCCAGGATGATCGACGCCTTACGCCGCCCTTTCTGTTCACGTTCTGCGACATGAGGTCTCGAAACGTTGATGCCAAAGCTAACACGCATAGTAGTCGGGTCGACTCAGACCGGCAACCGGCACGGAGGTGCTTTCTCCTACTTTAAGCGCTCTATTGGCAGATTGATATGACATATTCCAGGTAGGCGCGATGGCAGGCCCGCGAGGTTGCGCCGTGCGACACGGGTTGCCGATGGTCAGGGTCATGTGACAGCACTGAGACGGGCGACAACCGTCTCAGTGCGGGTGGTTTCCGAACGATTCTTCGGCTGTACCGCCTTGCCAGCCGATGGCCCTTCTCGATCGCCTAGTGTTGCGCGACGACCGGTTGCTGCGCAGCGTCGGTTCTTAACGTTGCTGCATTTTTCTCTGACGGGGTTTCGCGTTGTGGCACGTTCGCGGTGGCTATTGATTCTCCTGCTCGTTGCGCCACCTCTTCTGCAAGCAGGTTCGCTGCGTGGCGGGCCGTGATGCGGCTTTGCGGAACGCCCTTCGCATCGAGCGCAATCACCTTGTACAACTCGCGGTCGCATTCGAGTTCCTGCTGATATTGCTCCGCCGTGTCCACCAGCAATTCAAGAAGCGTCTGACGACGTCGTCTTTCCTCAAGCGTGATGGAAGGATTCCTACATATCGAGGACGCAAGTGTGATCAAGGTATCCAGTTGAGTCAGGTGCCGGTCGCATAAATCGAAGGCAGACAGGGCAAGCTTTTCGTACTGGATTGCGTCGACAGGCGGACGTGAAGTGGGTTGATTTTTTGTGGACTTGCTCATGGTGCGATCTCCCTGTTACTTCTTGGATCGCCCGACACTCGCTGGAAACGTGGGTGAGCGGGCACGAAGTAGGGTTAGCAGACCGGCGTTCCAACGAACCGGCGAGCCTTGCGGCTCCCCTACCAAGGCCCGCCCATAGAAATATAGACGTGCAGAGGTAGACGCACTCCCGCCTGAGCGGGTGTGCGGTTGGAACGTCAGGCTGCTAAACCTGGTCGCTGGGTGTTTCCCGACGACTTGGTAATTATAAGGGAGGCCGCTTGGGTTGACTTCAATCTTGTAGGCTAAATGTTTGATTTGGCCGAATGGATAAGGGGAGATAGGACGAGGGTGGACGATCTTCCGTCGAGGCCGTCATTCGCCCATCAGCGTTGACTGACCGAGGCTCAGCTACGCTCGAATCGCAGCACTCGACTACGTTGCGTCGCGAGCAATACCGACCGGCCATCGGCGCTAAAGCTCAGGCATACGCGCTGTCGTTGGAGCGCCTCGCGCTGTGGATCGATCGCTTGATCCACACCAACCGGCAAACACCACACCGTGGAAATTTGGCTCGGGTCGAAAGGATGCCATTACCGTAGGCCATAGCCGATACGGCGCGGAATTCCCAGCAGCAAGTCATCGGCCTTTGCAATCGTTGGTCTTCCATCTGAGAGCAGGCGTCGAATGACTGCTCTTAGAAAACGCGGAGGACTGAAGTCGACCCGAAGCCGTCATTTGCTACGACGCAGGTTCGCCGGCCGCTTCCACAGGTAAAGCGGCCATCCGTCCTACCGGCATGGGGCCAAAAACCATGCGTCCGTATCGCTGATTTCGTATCCTCCTTACCGGGAAGAAGGATTTCTTGCGGAGTCAGCAAGGCAGCTTTCAGTCAAAAAGTCGATAACACCATGAATGGCATCCAGGCCCGCCGAATAATAGATGAAGGTCCCCTCCCGGTTGCTGGATACAAGGTTCGCGCGCGACATGTCCTTGAGGTGGAAAGACAGGCTGGACGGAACGATTCCTAACTGCGCAGAAATCTCTCCCGCGGGCAACCCACGCGGCCCCACGGCAGCGAGCAGCCGGAAGATAGCCAATCGCGAGCGGTGTGCTATCGCGCTCAAAGCATGCAATCTGGTGTCTTCGTCCATTTCCGTAGCTCAGCCGTTGTCGAAGGTCGTTTGCTCTCGCAGACACGCGCAACGACAACGTGGGAACCGCGTGCGAATGCTATTTCGCCCGCACGCGCTCCGGACTCAGGCGCACGTCTGCGAGCGAATCAAGCCTTGCAGCGTGCCAGCGGAAACGCTCGTCGGTTTCCTCAGGCAATCCATCCACCATCGACCGTCAGGCTCTCGCCGGTCGTGTAGCCTGCTTCGGGGCTCGCGAGATAAGCTACAGCCGCGGCGATTTCCGCCGGCTTACCGAAACGGCCCACGCTTGCGAGCTTTATCATCGTTGCGTGGTCTTCCGTGCCGGGCTGCGGAGCAAGTTCTGTATCGATCGGACCGGGCTGGACGGCATTCACGGTTACGCCATATTTGCCGAGTTCCCGCGATAGCCCGCGAGTGAAGCCTCTGAGGGCGAACTTCGATGCGATGTAGAGCGTCACGCCAGGCAGTGGCGCGGCTTCGCCAAAGGCCGAGCCCACGTTAACAATGCGTCCCCAGCCGGCCGCCACCATTCGCGCCGCCGCGTCTTTTGCCAGTTCGATCGGCGCACGAACATTCAAGTTGAAGTGTGTGTCGTATGAAGTCTCCGAAGAATCAAGGAAGGGTCCGTACTCGACCGTGCCAGCATTGTTGACAAGGATGTCGAGCCGCCCCTCGAAGCGGCCGCCGAACACGCTGCCCAGCGACCCAATGAGACTCTTAATGCCTTCTGGTTGCGACAGGTTGGCGCCGACAGCCTCAGCTTCCCCGCCGGCATCGCGGATCTCCTTGACGACTGCTTCGGCCCGCGCCGGACTCGACGCATAGTGAACGATCACCGATGCGCCGTCGCGCGCAAGACGTGCCGCAATAGCTGCACCAATTCCACGCGAAGCGCCAGTAACGAGAGCGAGTTTGCCTTTCAGAGCCTGGGTCATGGTTTTCCTCAACAGATAGGTTTCGAAGCGGTCCTCCGGCCTGAACAGCCCGAAGGGACTGCCGCATCGGAGCCAATGTTTCGTGCATTGGTTGACGCGTATCCTCCGCTCAGGTGGCATCGCCCGGTAGTCGCGGCTGAGGAATAGCTCCTATTCCTGCTGCGAAGGTAGCCCGGGGCAGTGGCGCCCTGGTACGAAGCGGCTAGGCGGTGAGGTCCTCGCTGGATTTGCGCTCATTGAGAAGGTGCTCGACAAACATGACGAAGGCACGCGCCTTCGTGGTCGCCATGCGGCCGGACGGAAATACTGCCCACAGGTCAATCGGCGGCAACATCCAGTCAGTCAGGACGGCATGAACTGTGCCGTTCGCGAGTTCAGGGGCGAACATCCATTCCGAAGCGACAGCAAGGCCCATATGAGCGAGCACCGCCGTGCGCATGCCTTCAGCTGCGTTCACGCTTATTCGGCCGGACAAGGTCACCTTCGAGTCGGAACCGTCACTGCGGCTGAACATCCACGATTCACCGCCGCCTCGCACCGAGTACACGACCGCCTGATGCCGGTTAAGGTCGCCAGGCGTTTGCGGAAGCCCCGCTTCCGCGAAATATGACGGTGTGCCGACGACGACCCGCCGCCCGGTGGCGATGCGACGGGCAGTCATGTTCGAATCGTCTAAGGCGCCCATACGCAACGCGACATCGACGCCCTCTTCGAGCAGATCGACGGACCGATCGTCAAGTACGATGTCGATGCTCAGATTGGGGTGTTGATCCAGGAAAGACTTTAGTGCTGGCAAGACATGTAGCCGGGCGAAGGTGACGGCTGCGCCTACGCGCAGTCGTCCGGACAAGCCATCCGACGATTCACGTACTGCCTGTTCGGCCCGCTCCGTCTCATCAATGGCCCTGAGTGCGTGATCGTAGAACCGTTGACCGGCATCGGTCGGCGCCAGACCACGTGTCGATCTCAATAGCAAACGGGCGCCCAGACGTTCCTCCAACTGTGCGACTGTCTTTGAGACGGCCGGTTGGCCCAGCTTCAACCGGCGTGCCGCGGCGGAAAATGAACCCGCATCGACAACAGTTATGAACGTCTCCATCGCCACCATACGATCCATGTGCAGCCTCCTGCCAGGTTGTCAGCGAAAGTGCGCAGTTGTAGCGAAACGACGAGCCTCTTCGGACAGAGCACGCGTTATCGGGCGCCGACGTCCCGTAGCGCGATCAGATGCGGTGGACCACTTGGTGTTTCCTGACCGCCGACTGCTTTCGAATAGAACGCGGCCCCTTGGCAGCATGCTCTCAAAGAGCTCGCAGACGTCACCTTATGGCCGAGGGTGTGTCAAAACTCAGGCTCACGCCTTTCGTTAAAAAAGTTGGCTTTCGAAAAGGGCCTACAACGGCTTGGTGGCGTGTCGGGAAGGGTAAAGTGACCCCTCAAAACCTGCAACTTTTGTGTTTTGACACACCCTCGGCCGACTACTGCCCGGCGGTTAGCAACTTGGACCGCTCGAACCATGGACACGCTGGCTGGAAGAACCGCGGAATATAGTGTTTCTATGGACGGGACTGAGCCTGTGCCAGATCGAGGCCCAGCTTGCCGGTAGGAATGTCCATAGACCGGCCACTTACCGGTAGCACGGTATCAGGCAAAGTTGCAGGTTCTTCCAGGCGCCGCTGAAGCTCCGCTTTTCGCCTATTGACTCGCCTCGAGCGTTCATCGTATCAAACACCTTCACCCCGGGCGGGATGCGCTTGCGCGGCACCATGCCGAACGATGCCGGCGCCGTGATGAAGTTATCGCCGTCGCGGCAGAAGATCGGCGCGAAGTAATCCTTGTAAGCCTCCCCCTTTAATCGAAATCGGGCCGAGGGAAAAGACTGAAGACATCGAAAGGTTCTCGCGGATTGTTCGGCTCGTAGCTCGTACACATGACATCCTCCTTGAGATGTCGATGATAGCCCGAGCACTGATCGATCTTCGAACTGACCCGGCGCGGGGCGAATCTCCGGAATCGACCCGACGCAGACATTCGACCCAAATCCAGCCATACGGCAGCTTTACAACGTACAGCGGTCATCTACGCAGTCACATTGTTTGCTGTGGGCGACTCACTCGAGCGCCAGGTGCACGCGAGGATCGAGTTCATCCAGACGGTTGACCCCTAGCATGGCCATGTTTCTGGAAATCTCCGCGGTCAACAGACGAATGGCGTGTCCTACGCCTGCCTCGCCAGCGATAGATGCGGCGTACACGAACGGCCGTCCGACAAACACGACACGCGCACCCAAAGCGAGCGCCTTCAGGACGTCGCTGCCGCGCCGGATGCCGCCGTCAATCATCACCGGAAGATCCGGGCTCGCCTCCACTATGGACGGCAGAACCGTGAGCGGAGAAACGGCACCGTCCAGTTGCCTGCCGCCGTGATTGGAGACGATGATCCCGTTCGCACCGCAGTTTCGGGCTATACGGGCGTCGGCGGCACTTAGCACACCTTTGATAATCAGCGCTCCGTCCCATTGTCGGCGAATCGCCGACAAGTGCTGCCAGTCCAGATGTCCGCGATCGGAGAAATCCCGTTCGACTGTCGGCGACAGAATCGGGGCACCACGCGTCGCGTAGTTGTTCTCGAAATGAGGCATCCCGTGCCGCAAAATCGTCGTCGTGAAAGTGCCGGTGAGCCAGCGAGGATGGCTGAGCCCTTCCCACGTCAGTCTGAGAGAAGGCCGAAGTGGTGTGGAAAACCCGGCTCGTACGTTATTTTCCCGATTTGCAGCCACTGGTGTGTCGACA
This sequence comes from Burkholderia sp. OK233, assembly GCF_900230185.1. Classification (GTDB taxonomy): domain Bacteria; phylum Pseudomonadota; class Gammaproteobacteria; order Burkholderiales; family Burkholderiaceae; genus Paraburkholderia. The sequence goes on along the minus strand of NZ_OCSR01000002.1, from coordinate 1,958,792 downwards.
GTGACGACAAGTGTCTGAAACCCTGCCCGCTTGACCCGCTCGACAAGCGCGGCGATTGCCGCCGGCTCACCCGGCAGATAGGCCTGGAACCAGGCTTGAGGGTATGCCGTCGCGACCTCTTCGAGTGGAATCAGCGACGACCCGCTCATGATCATCGGAATGCCGGCTGCCGCGGCTGCTTTCGCCAGAACGAGATCACCCCGGTAGGCCATCAATGCCGCGAGCCCAAGGGGCGCGATCCCGAACGGAGCGTTGAATTGCTGCGAAAGCAGCGTGGTTGCCGTGCTGCGACCTGCGATGTTGATCATCACACGCGGCACGAAACGATACTTGTCGAACGCGAGACGATTGCCATTCAGCGACGCATTCGTCTCAGCGGCGCCGGCAACATATCCAAACAACGGCCGAGGAAGATGCGCCTTGGCCGCCGGTTCAAAATCGTCAAGGCACAGGATGCGCCGCAACCGACGGGGCACGACCGGCTGTGTAACGTTCCCAACCTTGCTAGGCATGGCCAATGTCCCGTTTCCCGGCCACGCCCACTTCCGCATGCTGCACGCCGACGTCAAGCGGTTCGCGTATCGTCAGCAAAACGATGAAAGTCAGCGCCGATATGCCCGACATGAAGCCAAAAACTGAACTCCATCCGTAATTGTCCAGCAGGATACCGGTTATGAAAGGCGTCGCAGCGCCTCCCAGTTGTCCACCCATGTTCACCATGGCGTTGGCCATCGGAAACTTCGCTTTCGAAACCAGCGTCATCGGATAGGCCATGTAGGCCGAAAAGCCGACGCTCAACAACATGCCGGTCAGGAAAATCAACATGCCGTACAACAATGGATCAGCCGGGGAATGAATGAGCGCGAACATCATTCCGACGGTGGCGAGCGCCGACAGCATCATCCCGGGCTTGCGGCGTCCCCCAAGCAGGCGATCCGAAAGGAGACCGCCCAGAATATTGCCTACGACCGCGCCGACCCATGGGGCGGCCGCGACGAAACCCATACCCATGATGCTGAATTTCTTCACGGTCAGTAGATAAGTCGGAATCCAAGCCAGAAGCACGCTGGAAATGCCGAGCTGGCAGCAATAGCCCAGTGCGCAACCGTAGATGTCCCACGAGGTGAAGATCTCGCGCGTCGTATCGAGCGTTTTTTCGCGCCGGGCGCGAATGAATTTGTCGAGCCAAGGCATCGGTTTCGCGGCTGAGGCTCGCCGGTTTGCGCCGCGCGCCTCGTCGCTATCGCTGATGAGTTCCAGTTCCGCCCGGTTCACCGCTCCGCTTTCGGACGGTTTGTCGGCAACCATGAGAACCCATACCACCGACAGGAGGATGCCCGGAATCGCGAAGAGCAGAAATACCTCTTTCCAGCCCCAGGCAGCAATGATCGTGGCGCCAAGAATCGGCGTCAATACCGGGCCGAACTTCACGGCCGAGAGAAAGATCCCGGCTGCGGTGCCTTTTTCTCGGGCCGGAAACCAGCTGTTGATTGTTGCTGCGATACCGATCGGCAGCGGTCCTTCGGCGAATCCCAGCGCGATCCTGCAGATTTTCAACGAGAACAACGAGCCGACCATTCCGGTCAATCCGGTTGCGATCGAGGTGAGGACCATTGAAATCGAAAAAACCCGCTTTACTCCGAACTTCGACACGAGCCAGGCCGAGGGAAGCTGGACGGCTGCATAGGCGATCAGGAAAAGACTGACCAGCGCGCCGGCTTCGGCGTTGTTCATTGAAAATTCTTTTCTCAGGAACGGTAGCGCGACACCAAGGTTGGCGCGATCAGCAGCGGCGATCGTATAAATTACGAAGAACAGCGTCGCGACGACCCACCGATAGCGGGTCGGCTTTAACGACGCAGATGTGACGCTGCTCGTCAATTCCACAGGTTGCTTTTTCATTGTCTCGCTCCATGTCTTTTTATTAGTCGAGGTTGAGTCTGCGGAGCGTCTCTTCGAGCCCCAACAACTCGACGGTCGTCGCACCGTCGCGGATTTGCGCTCGGAAGATCGCCTCCTTCTCCTCTCGCGCCTGGCTGCTGCGGATCACGTCGTCGACTTCGTCCTGCCGTACAACCACGACGCCGTCCTGATCGCCGATTACGATGTCACCCGGATTGATCTGCACGTCGCCGATGCAAACCGGCACATTCAGTTTTCCGGGCTGGTTTTTGCCTGTGCCCTTGATGCAGAGACCGCGGCAAAAGACTGGAAAATCCATCTCGATGATCGCTCTGGCATCCCGGACCGCGCCGTTGATCACCAAACCGGCGACGCCTTGTCTGACCGCCTGTTCGGTGAAGACGTCGCCCCACGGTCCGGCTTCGAGAAATCCCTTTGCGTCGACGACCAGCAAATCGCCGGATTTCACTTTCAGCATCGCGTAATGGAGCATCAGGTTGTCCCCCGGCCGTATATCCACGGTCACGGCGCGGCCGGCGACCCTCATGTCGGGATGGATTGGCTTGATTCCACTATCAAGCGCTCCTCTGGCGCCTTGCGCCTCATAGACCGTCGCGCTGCCGAATTCGCACAGCACTTGAATGGATGCGGTCGATGTCTCCTGACTGCCCATGGCAAACCTCTGAGTTGATTGACACTGTAGTTTTAGATAAAGTCAGAGCGATATCAAACATCGTTTTTTGATCTTAGGTTCAAAATTTATGAACTTGCGACAGATCCGCTACTTTTGCACGGTCGTCGAAGCAGGCAGCGCGACGCTGGCCGCCGAGGCACTGTTCGTTGCGCCCACCGCGATCAGCATGCAGCTCGCGCAGCTCGAGGAGCATCTGGGTGGCGAGCTGTTCGACCGCTCCCGGCGCCCGATGGAGCTCACTTCATTGGGCAAATATTTTTATCCGCGGGCGAAAGAGTTGCTGTCCCATGCGGGACGGCTCGACGACGAGACGAGAGACATTGCAGCGGGCAAGCGCGGATGGCTGGGCATCGGCTTTGTCCGATCGACGACCTTCTCCGTACTCCCCACCGCAGTGAGGAAGTTCCGGCAGTCATGTCCGGAAGTGCACCTCGATCTCGTCGAGGTGCTTTCTGAGTACCAGCCTGAGCAATTACGCGAAGGTCGGATCGATCTGGGCATTGCGCGCTTCCTCGGCCCGATCGTGAAAAGTGCAGACCTGACCTACACGGTGATGCTCGACGAGCCGTCCGTTGCGGTCATCCCGATCGGGCATTCACTAGCAAAGCAGAAGTCCGTGTCGGCAGTAGAGCTTACCCAGCTCCCGTTTATCTTGTATCCGAAGGATCCTCGCAGCCCGTTCGGGCTTCAGATGCTCACAGCGATTCAGTCGGCGGGAGCTCAACCGGTCGTCGGTTACGAGGCGATTGAAATCCACACGGCGCTGGCGCTCGTAGGCGCAGGTCTCGGCACCACGCTTGTCGGACGATCCATTGCCAGAAACAATCGTCGGGATGTGAAGTTCGTTCCGGTCAGGGATATTGAGCTCACGACTACGCTGGTTATGATCACGCGCAACGGCGACGAAAACAAATTGATCTCTTCGTTCCGGCAAGCGCTAACAAAAAGCGGGGCGAAGTAGTTGTCCATCGTGCGAGCCCGACCCCGGAGGATGAAACGTGCGCATGGGCCCGGAGTGACGTCGCACCCTCGCGCTTGCAGCCGTAGCTCGGGAGATCAAGTTCACGATGGCTCCGTTCGGCGTTGTGTTTCTTACTAGCACTCGTCGCGAGCTTCACCGACTTCGCATCCATGTCGGGTCTCTAATCTTACTGTGTCATAAAAGTTATTTGCAGCGAAGCGATACCTGGTAGTATTGAATAATACAGACTTCGGACGATCGCGATGAGAGAGGATGTCGACGAATTTGACGCGTATCTGAATCATCTGGCGCAGGCGTTAGGGCACGCCGATCGCCATGCCGGTCTCAAGGGTTACTGTTCGGGCTTGGTAATGCCGTTGTCACGCAAGAGCGTCGAGCCGATGGCCGCGCATATTGACCCACTTCACGCGAGTGCGAAACACCAGTCTCTCCACCATTTTGTGGCCAAGGCAGAATGGTCTGACCGGGCGGTCCTGCTGCGGGTACGCGAATGGGTGATGCCCGCGTTAGACGCGCACGCTGCCGAAGAAAGCGGCTACTACTGGATTATCGACGACACCGGTTTTCCAAAGAAGGGGCGTCATTCGGTCGGGGTGGCACGTCAGTACTGTGGGCAGCTCGGAAAGCAGGACAACTGTCAGGTCGCCGTGAGCCTGTCGATCGCGACAGAACGCGGCAGCCTGCCGATTGCCTGGCAGTTATATGTCCCCAAGGAATGGATTGACGACCGGGAACGTGCCTGTCGCGCTGGCATTCCCGACGATCTGGCCTTCGAGACCAAGCCACAGATTGCGCTGGCCCAGCTTCGCGAGGCTATAGCATCCGGCGTTGCACCGGGCATCGTGCTGGCCGATGCTGGGTACGGCGACGAAACCGCTTTCCGCGATGGCGTAACTGAACTGGGTTTGTTGTACGCGGTAGGGATCCGGCCGGGCACCTCTGTGTGGGCGCCAGGTACGGCGCCGCTTCCACCCAGGCCCTGGAGCGGGCGCGGCAAGCCGCCGACATTGTTGCGCCGTGCGCCCGGCCATGAACCGCTCGCGGTGAAGGAACTGGCCATGCAATTACCCGTGAGCGCCTGGCAAGCCGTAACCTGGCGGGAAGGCACCAACGCAGCACTTTCATCACGCTTTACCGCTGTACGGGTTCGTCCCGCACATCGCGACTATTGGCGAAGCACCGTTCGCGACGAAGAATGGCTGCTTATTGAATGGCCTGATGGCGATACGGAGCCGCTCAAATACTTTCTCACCACCGCCCCCGAGGAGGCGACACTTGAGCAGCTTGTGTTCGTGACCAAGATGCGCTGGCGCATCGAGCGCGACTATCAGGACCTGAAACAGGAGTTCGGGCTCGGTCATTATGAAGGGCGAGGCTGGCGTGGCTTTCACCACCACGCCACACTGAGTATCGCTGCGTATGGATTTCTGATGGCTCAGCGACTCCAAATGCAATCAGATGGACGTGATAAAAAAAACTTCCTTGAACGCACGCTGCCTGCCATTCCCCCGGATTACATCCCCCGGGGTAGTCCAGCGCGCTCAACGCCACGTTCCTGATTCCATTACTACGTTGCGCATCCTGCTTGGGCTAAGGCTTATGCAACGATGGCTCTCTTCCTGTACGGCAATAGAGCGCGCAACTAATTATGTGACACAGTAGTACTAACCACGTGTGAATATAGGAAAGCGGACATCGCGCACATAAACGGATTTGCTTGCCAGAGATGTTCGCCAGCGAGGAGCGTATGGCGACCGCAACCGATGTGCGAAGGTCCGCTGCCAGAGGACCTCGGTCGTCCGAATGTCCGGGCGAATGTGCGGATCAACGTCCGGAGTTGGCCGAGGGTGTGTGAAAACGCACTCATCGCCTAAACTGAATCAACGCGTTGAGACCGGGTGACTCATGAAGCGATTCGTTGAAGGCGATGACCGCAAGCAGGTCGCACTGCTTCCCGAATGCGTCGATGACTACATCGGACAAGACAATCCGGTCAGGATCATAGATGTCTTCGTCGACGAACTGGACCTTGAGGAACTCGGTTTCAATGGCGGCATGCCCGCAGTCACAGGTCGCCCTTCCTAGGGAGAGCTTCGATTGTCTCCAACAGGTATGAAAGTGGCGGAATCGTGATCAGACTTCTGGGAATTTTCGCGCGGATGATCGGCCTTGCCGGCTGCATCGCAATTTTGCCGCATGGATCCGACTCGGCGGTTGACGACCTGTCTTCATTCGCAGCCGGCTACAAGGCGGCGCCCGCAATCGGGATCGGACCTGAACGCAATGGGCAGCGTTGGCACCCCTGAATCAGATCCTGCGACGCCATGCCCAACTGGGTACCTCAGTTCATGTCATGCTGTGGCAAAAACTGTTATCCCGCAACAGATATGGGCTTGCACCATTCCAACCACGGCGCCGTTCCGCGTAGTGCGGCACTTTCAGGCCAACGAGGACAATGGACAGTCGCGCAACGCCGGCGGTGACGTATCCGCCACTGGACACGATGAAGGAGGTTGGGCCGGACGTCTGGGTCGTGGACGGCCCAGCGATCCGGTTCGGCGTGCCGTGCTTCAGGATGGCGTTTCCGACCAGGATGACGATCGTGCGAACTGCTGGGCGGAAACTGTTCATTCATTCGCCCACCCGGCTCACGGCTTCCCTTCAAGCCGCAGTGGCGCAGGTTGGCACACCGCGCTGGCTCATCGGCCCCAACCGATTACACTCCCGATGGCTTCAGGACTGGGCAGAGGCGTATCCAGACGCACTGGTATATGCGGCCCCAGGTGGCGAGGATAATATGTCGCACCCGCGCGGCAACCATCGTCTGCCATTGAACGGCATCACCGACTACGAATGGGAGCAAGATCTGGCCACCTTGCCGGTTGCAGGTCGTCATTTTACGGAGATCGTGTTCTTTCACCGCAGCTCGCGAACCCTGATTCTGACCGACCTGATAGAGAACTTCGAAGTGGAGAGGCTTGATTCTCGTGTTGCGCGTGTTTTGACGCTCGTCGGGGGGGCGCGACATCCTGACGGGCAGATGCCGCGCGATATGCGGCTCATGTTTGCGCTTCAACCGAACAGAAACGATCTTAGACTCGCCGTGGAAAAGATGATCGGATGGGACCCGGAGCGTGTCATCCTCGCGCACGGCCGCTGGTATGGCACAGGAGGGGCTGCGGAGCTGAGACGAGCGTTCCGGTGGTTGATCCGTCAGGCATGAGGTCACGAGGAGGCGGAGGTGGGGGTTGACGCTGACTATCGCGGTTTCGCGCTCCAGCCAGTGCCGAAACCGTATCCCTGTAGTCGCTGGTGATCCTGTAACTGCTGGCGTTCGTAGCGTCGCAACGCGGGGAAATAGGTAGGACCGTTGATAACAGAGGGCGAGCGGTATCGCCCCGGACTCACGGCGATGTTTTCAATGTTGCGCCCGCTTAGGGTTGATTCAGCTGGAACGCCGCCCGGACCACTGGACTCGAGCATTGCAACCCGCACGACACCTTGCGCGCCTGCGACGGCCGCAACCGGTAGGACTGTCGCCGACGCGGCAACGAACGCGCATGCAAAGTAACGAATCATCTACTGCTCCCACACGGGTGGATGTCGAAACTGCCCGAACAGACAAATTGGACAGCACGTTGACACCAGCCTCCTCGGGTTCAGACGTTTTAAAATTCTGTAAATGCCGACAGCATATGGGCACAGCAAACGGTTGTTGATTTCCGCATTCGCTGCCGCACTGCAGTATCTCGCGCACCGTATCCGGGCGCGTCAATGTCACCTTAAATTTTAGGCACAAGGTGACATATTTTCAACGGATTATCGAATTTTATGGAGGTGGGATGAGCTCCCGCAAAGGCGCTATCGTCAAGACACCGGGCAAGCAGGATCTGGAGGCGATGTCCGAGTTCCGTTACCAGCTACGGCAGTTTCTCCGGTTCTCGGAGGAGATCACGCACGCAGAAGGCGTCACGCCGTTGCAGTATCAGCTACTGCTCCATGTCAGAGGGTTTCCGGACCGGCAATGGGCGACGGTTGGCGAGCTTGCCGTGCGCCTGCAGGCTGCTCCGAATGGAACTGCCGCACTGGTCTCGCGCTGCGAAGCGGCCAGCCTTGTGGTTCGCAAGCCAGACCCGATAGATCGTCGTCAGGTCCAGGTGCATCTCACCGCGAAGGGCGAGCGCTGCCTGCTGAAACTGGCTGCGTTGCATAAGTCCGAGATGGAGTCGTTCGGATGGGTATTCGGCGGCGCAGGCAGGCAGTAAGCGCCCCTTTTTACACTTGCGCCGTTTGCCAGGTGGTCGCGACCACCTGATTGCATATATGTCACAGTGTGCCAGATCGCTTATACTCAAACATTTGCGGTGGCAGAATGCGCATAACGGCATTGATCGATAAACGCGCAATACAGCACGCGCGGCGGCTGTGGTTGCATTACGGCGTGTTCTGGCTGGGCGCCATCGCGACCGGGCTCGTCGCGGTTTTCTACGCGAAACTGATCGACTTCGGCTATGACGCTTTCCTGCGCTATGCGACGCGGTACTGGTGGCTGCCGCTTCCTGTCACCCCGGCAATCGGCGCGCTGGGAGTGTGGCTGACCAGGCGCTACTTTCCCGGTTCCGAAGGCAGCGGCATCCCACAGGTCATCGCCACACTCCATGACAGTGGTGATCTTGCGCCACGTCTGCTGAGTATCCGGATCCTCATCGGCAAGATTGTGGTGTCATTCCTCTCGATACTCGGGGGATTCACGATCGGCCGCGAGGGGCCGACGATCCACGTGGGCGCCGCGCTCATGTTCAACCTGCGACGCTTTTACCCACAGAGATTCCGGGCCATACGGGGCATCGAACTGGAACGGCGGTTAGCCCTCGCCGGTGCCGCGGCAGGTCTGTCGGCAGCGTTCAATGCACCACTCGCCGGTGTCGTCTTCGCGATCGAAGAGTTGACCCGCAGTTTTGAGCAACGCACGAGCGGCGTGCTGATTACTGCGATCATCTTCGCCGGTATCGTTTCACTGGGCTTGCAGGGCAACTATACGTATTTCGGAACGATCGATGTCGGCAGCGGCTTTCCAGATCTGCTGGCGGTGGCGGTGGTGTTGATCGGTGCCGTGTCCGGCGTTGCCGGCGGTGTGTTCTGCTGGCTGCTGCTGAATACCCACCGCTGGATGCCGTCGCCGGTGAGCGCCTGGCGCCGTAGCCGGCCCGTGGCATTTGGTGCAGCGTGCGGTCTGGTCATCGCCGTGATCGGTGTGGCGTCGGGCGGCCACACGTTCGGTAGCGGCTACGCCGAAGCGCGCGCGATGCTGGAAGGACGCGCGCAGTTGGGCGCTACATACCCGGTGCTCAAGATGGCCTCGATGGTGGGATCGTATCTGCCAGGCGCGCCGGGGGGCCTGTTTGCGCCATCGCTCGCGATCGGCGCCGGTATTGGCAACGCATTGCACCTGCTGTTTGGCCAGATGCAGTTGCCGATGCTGATCGCCCTTGGCATGGTGGGTTATCTGGCGGCGGTCACACAAAGCCCGATTACCGCTTTCGTGATCGTGATCGAGATGATCAACGGCCACGCACTCGTTATCTCGCTGATGGCCACTGCATTGATCGCCAGCCAAGTGTCAAAGCTGTTTGCGCCTGCACTTTACGAGGCGTTGTCGGAGCGCTACAACAGGCCCCACGCGATGCCGGATGCCGTGCCATCCGCCCCAGCCGGGGAGCGTTCAGCAGGGAAGCTGCCCGGCCAGTTCTGACTAACGGGTTGGTTTCTGCAGCAGGAATGGCTTGGCAAAGTAGGAGGCGGCCGGAACGTAATCGGTTCTGGCTGGGTCTTTCCAGATCGCAATAGAGCTGGGCACGATGTCCGGAACGGCCGGCCAGAGATGTATGACATAAGCAGGTCCACCATGTAGTCCTTCTGGGGACGACAAGCCATGACGGGCGAACCTCATCGGCCTGACCAGGCCGCAGGTAACGATGCACACCACTTGAAGGTCGCGCCGGGACAGCCGCGCGCGGTCGCCCATGTCGACGACGATTCCGTCATGCCGGTCGCCCTGTACTGGCTATGCTTTCTCGCGTTCGTTGTCGGTATCGTGACTGGCCTGGGCGCGGTCGTGTTCCGGGGACTGATTGGACTGGTGCACAACGCGTTCTTCCTCGGGCATCTTTCATTTGCATACGATGCCAGCCGCTTCACGCCCGCTGCGCCATGGGGTATGTTTGTCATTCTCGTGCCTGTCGTGGGCGGACTCGCGGTCACCTGGATCGTGAGTACGTTTGCACCAGAAGCGAAGGGACACGGCGTGCCGGAGGTGATGGACGCGATTTACTACAAACGCGGCGCAATCCGCCCGGTGGTGGCCGTTGTGAAATCAATCGCGTCGGCACTGGCGATCGGCTCCGGCGCAGCCGTGGGGCGAGAAGGGCCGATTATCCAGATCGGCTCGGCGCTCGGTTCGACGCTCGGTCAGCTGGTGACCATGACGGCCGGACAGCGTATCACGCTGGTCGCGGCGGGAGCCGGTGCCGGCATTGCCGCGACCTTCAATACGCCGATCGGGGGCGTGCTGTTCGCCACCGAACTGATGATGCCGGAGATCAGCGTCAACACCTTTTTGCCGGTGGCGATTGCAACTGGCACGGCAACCTTTCTGGGCCGGCTGTTCTTCGGTGACGCGCCTGCGTTCTTTGTCCCCGCGCAGCTGGGTGCCATTCCGAACCAGCCGGGCAGTGCCCTGACGCTGGTTCTCTATGCGCTACTCGGCGCCGTAACGGGAGCCGCTGCCGCGCTGCTGATCCGTGCGCTGCATTGGGCTGAAGATGGATTCGACCGGATACCGGGACGTTATGGGCGTCACGCCTTCGGGATGCTGATTGTCGGCGTGACGATGTATCTGCTGTGGCGCTATGCGGGCCACTACTACGTCGAAGGTGTCGGTTACGCGACCATTCAGGCCACGCTGTACGGACAGTTGCAGGGTGGCGCCTTCCTGCTGTTGCTCGCGCTGTGCAAGACGCTGGCGACATCGGTCAGTCTGGGTTCCGGTTCGTCGGGTGGCGTTTTTTCTCCATCGCTTTTTATCGGTGCGACGCTCGGGGCGTCATTTGCGTCCGTGGTTGCCATGGCGTTGCCCGGGGCGCCCGTCAGCGCGCCCGCCTTTGCGATGGTGGGCATGGGCGCAATGGTGGGTGGCGGCACCGGTGCCGCGATGACCGCCGTGGCAATGATCTTCGAGATGACACGGGACTACGACATCGTGCTGCCCATGATAATCGCGGTGGCCTTCAGTCTGGGCGCACGCCGGCTACTGTCACCTGAAAGCATTTACACACTCAAGCTGGTACGGCGCGGACATCCGATTCCCAACGCCCTTCATGCCAACATGTTCCTTGTACAGAGCGCGGCGCAGGTCATGGAAACCGATGTCTTCGTGCTCGATGAGCACGTGCCATTTCACGACGTGCTTGCCCGTGCGGAAGGCGCCGCTTTCCGGCATGTGGTGGTCACCCGGGCACATGAGATTTACGGCGTTCTGCGCATCAACACCGGGCTGCGCCGGGCGGTGAGCCAGGGCGCTCCGGATATCATGCTCGGCGCACTCGCGCAGCGCAATTTCATCGTCGTCCAGGCAAACGACGTCGCGTTCGGGGTCATTACCCGGTTGTGGAAGCAGCACGCGGCGATGGCGGTCGTGGTGGGGCGACAGGAAGGACACGGCCCCGTTCGTGTGCTCGGGGTAATTGCCAAGGAGCACATTGCGGATGCTGTTGCGAGCAGCATCAGGATATTTCCGGGGCATGCCGAAAGCCGACCCCGTCGAGGCGTCGCGCACTCGTTTGACAGGAAAGGAAAAAAGAAAAAGGCCGACCGCGACGCCAAAGGAGCTGGCAATGAAACTGACACATGACCTGGACGGCCTTCGCAGGCGTATCGGCAAGGCTCTCCATCTCGACTACCTGAAACAGGTTTCAGGAGGGATGGGAGTGGGAAAGCCGGAACCGGCGCCAGAATGGGTGATCGTTTACCGCACGGCGCACGGCTTCTGCTGCATCTATCATGGCGAACCCGTCGAATTGCACGAAATGCTCGACGTCCAGATCTGGGCTGAGGAGATGGATGTCGAGACCTGGTTCATCGGTCTTTGACCGCGGGTTATCTTCCGCGTCCGGCCATGCATGATCCGACTTGCCCGCAACAGGCGGCACTCAGGAATATGGCTCGCCCCACTAGCGGTAAACCAGGTCGCCGCGCCGGTTCTGTGCCCAGGATGCCTCATCATGGCCCATCGCCAGGGGTTTTTCCTTGCCGAGACTGACCGCTTCCAGTTGCGAGTCGGGTACACCCAGGGTCTCGAGTTCATGGAGCACGGCTTCGGAGCGTCGTTCACCGAGCGCCAGGTTGTATTCCGTCGTTCCCCGTTCGTCGGTATTACCCTGGATCAGTACATGTCGGTTTGGGTGGCTTCTGAGATATTGGGCGTAAGCCTGCAGAAGAGACTGATAGTCGCTTTTGACGGTGTAACTGTCGAAGTCGAAGTAGACGCTGCGCTTCGCAAGCGGCCCGTTGGGGTTGTTGAGTTCGTCGATCTGAGCTGGCGAGACATTGGTCGTTTGCGCGCCTGCCGTGCTACCCATACCAGTGCCCGCTGCCTGATTCAGTTTTGGCCCGGAATGACACCCCGCGAGGCTTGCAATCAGCAGCATTGCGATGCCGAGTCTTGCTCCTGTCATGACATGCCTCCTGGATCTGGCGAATCCTCGCGTGGAGAAACTGCTCATCCTCAATGCCGGTTCACACACCAGCCGACGAGAGCATCTGGACAATGCGCGATTTCCTGCGCGTCGATGTCTTGGTCCGACACGTGATCCGGGTATGCCCTGTGCCGCGTCACCCGGCCAACATAGACCTTCTTACGAAAAACGCGTAACACACCAAGCCGTACCGTTTGGCTCGCAGGCGTCATGCGGGCTGACCGGCCACCTGTAGAACCGGTCAGCTAATCCAGCCAATTAAATTCAGGCCGTCAAAGTTGTAGCATGATATGCCATATTTATAGCATGGTGTGCCAGATTTTCGCGTGTCTACGCCATGTAGCACCGTGTGCGACAGTCGTGCGAGTGAGTGACACTGTTACGCGAGAGAATTTAAGCTTCCTTTAAGAAAGATCGAATACGCTGGCCCGCGATCCAGACGCCTCCGGATGACGGAGCGTTTTGCTGGATGGCGGCAGCGGGTGCGAGATGAGCTACCGAACGGAATCAAAAGTTTTTTGCGGCGCCTCTACTTTCTGTGGTTGCAAGGAAGTCGAATGGTCCATGAAGTATGTCAGTAAGGGGCGTCCATTACGTCCAGTCGTTCCTGCGTTGCGCGGGGTCGACCTTCCGGGGCCCGGCTCTGTCGCCGGGCCTTCCTTTTGCGCGGTTCGTGCAGAGCGGAATAAACCTGCACCCAGACGAATCGGGCATTACCTGTGCAACCGTTTCGTGTGAGATTCTGGAACGCAAAGAGGGACGCTGGAAGGCGCGGCAGATGATATCGACTGTCATCCGAGCTGTTGCGTGCATGGCAGTAAATAAAGGCCTGTGCGCGTCGGCGCTGGTGGCATCTGTGTTTTGACCAGGCGACGGTAGGAAAAGAATTGCGCCGTCTTTATCCAGTGCACCGTGCCGGGTGCCGGCCGCCCACTCATTCGAAAATTGCACTCGATGTCCAATCCATCCGCAACATCTTCACGCATGAGCGCGCCTGAGTTGCGCGCGACCGTATCGCTCGCTGGCGTGTTCGCGCTGCGCATGCTCGGCTTGTTCATGATCATGCCGGTGTTTTCAATCTACGCGAGAACGATCCCCGGTGGCGACGATGTCCTTCTGGTCGGCATCGCGCTAGGCGCGTACGGCGTTACGCAATCGCTGCTATACATCTTCTACGGCTGGATTTCCGACAAGGTCGGCCGTAAGCCAGTGATCTCCACCGGCCTTCTGATCTTTGCAATCGGCAGCTTTGTCGCGGCCGGGGCGCACGACATTACTTGGATCATCGTCGGACGGGTGATTCAGGGAATGGGCGCGGTGTCTTCAGCGGTGCTCGCCTTCATCGCTGACCTCACCTCGGAAGAGCATCGCACCAAAGCGATGGCAATGGTGGGTGGCAGTATTGGTCTTTCGTTCGCAATTGCCATTGTCGGCGCGCCGATCATGTTCCAGTGGGTCGGCATGAGCGGGCTATTTTTGCTGGTCGGCATTTTCTCGATCGTGGCGATTGGCGTGGTGCTGTGGATCGTGCCGGATGCGCCGAAGCCTGTACACGTACGCGCTCCGTTCTCGGAAGTGCTGCACAACGTTGAACTGCTGCGACTGAACTTCGGCGTGCTGGTGTTGCATGCGACGCAGACAGCACTGTTTCTGGTCGTGCCGCGCATTCTCGAAGCAGGCGGCCTGCCGGTTGCGTCCCACTGGAAAGTGTATCTGCCGGTCATGGGTCTCGCGTTCGTGATGATGGTCCCGGCAATCATTTCGGCCGAAAAGCGCGGCAAGATGAAGGCCGTTCTGCTTGGCGCGATCGGTCTTGTCCTGATCGGACAGTTGCTGTTGGGCATCGCACCCCATACGATTACCAGTGTGGCGGCGATCCTGTTCGTCTATTTTCTCGGCTTCAATATTCTTGAAGCCTCGCAGCCTTCGCTGGTGTCGAAACTGGCGCCGGGCACGCGCAAGGGGGCGGCCACCGGGGTGTACAACACCACGCAGTCGATTGGACTGGCGCTGGGCGGGATAGTGGGCGGTTGGCTTCTCAAGGTCGAGGGCCAAAGTGCAGTCTTTTTTGCGTGTTCGGGGCTGGTGTTGTGCTGGCTTGTAATCGCCGCGAAGATGACACCACCCCAGAGGAAGGCGCAACAGGCCTAAGCCGGCGGGGTACAGGTCCGCGCAAGCTCTGGCGCAGTCTCCATACAGGATATCGGGATTCTGATCGTACTACGTCAGACGTCAGCACTGGGCTGATCGGAAATGTTCCCTTAGTCGCTCGACTTTTCGATTACAGACCCTTCGTGTTGAGTCCCTCGGGATGGGTGCCGTCGATGATAGATCGCCCCTCCGCGAAACCGGCCTGTTCAGCCGCTTCGGCAGTAAGCAGATCGGCGAACGGATGGGCAAAGCTCACCTTCCGCGGCGCGTAGCGAACGTCGGCACCAGGGCGCGCGACGTATCCCGTATAGGCAAACGGGATGTTTGGCGGGTGAGGCGAATACTCTGGAACGGCGATGACGCGAATCATGAAACCGTTGTACTCCTCAAACTGTTCCTGTCCCTCAGCCATATCAGTCTCCATTTTTATATGCATGGAAGCGCCGCACCCGACGCATCTCCAGTTCTGTCGCGCTATTCGATAAAACACACCTTTACGCAGGGAATTCTATCGGTCCCGTTGAGCAACGGCTCGATGACTCCTGAATCGTGTGACTCGACCTCTCCATCACTGGCGAGTTATTCTTGCTCGCGCGACGTCGTGGCTGCTGTCAACGCGCCGCGCCCTGCGATCGATTGTGAAACGCCATGTAGTCAAAGTGCACAGCAATCCCTTAGCGTCCGTCTGGCAGTTCAGTCGTCTTGACGACCATGGTGGAAATGTGCGCCCTTTCTTCCTGCAAGATATCCACGACACGCGGTTACCGAACAGCAGGCTGCGTGATACACGACGAATTCCTGTTCATCATGATCTTACGCTTCGGCAAGATCACCGGCGAAACGCGCGTTGCAGTTGCAGGAAGTCCGCATTCGCTGCATTGGCCCATGCACAAACCCCGGCATACTCATCGACGCTGGAAGCGTAGAGCGCAAATAAACCTGTCAATCCAGCATCCCGGTCAAGACAGGGGTGCGGGGCCTGGGTTGACAGGCTTATTTCCAGTCCGAACGAAATAAACTCGCCATTCACATAGGTCCGAGTTAAATCCGCCAATTCGCTTCGATGGAGCGGTTTTCGGCTCTGAATGGTGGATATTGCCAGGGAATTTTCGGTCGCGGGCTAGGTGCAGAGGTTGAGGAAGGTGTCGCAAGGCCCTGATGGAGATGAGTCGGCTTCACGTTGAAACGGTGTTGTTGCGATAAGAACGGCATTCTGAATATCCGGGTCAGCGTGCGCACTTGTAGCGTCGATCCATGATCGCGCGACGGCTTCGCCAACGGCCGTTGTCGGGTGAGACGAGCGCCTCTCGTCGACCCGAAATAGTCTCTCGAATTACAGTGGAGCGGACCTTCAATTGAGCATCGGGGCTGCCAATTACCATGGGGTGGGTGTCCCGCCGAGGACATATCCCCGCTCGAAATTCCTCTCGATCTCCACGACCGGCGCCGTGCTGAACTCTTCGAAGCCAGTCTGAAAGCGTTGGATTCAGACGGATCACCTACTTTCCTGACCGGCCCGATGTGATGGCCTCTTACCGCGTCACCTTGCGTGCGGACAAGCAGAAGTATCCCGTGCTGCTGTCAAACGGGAACCTTGTCGAGTCCGGTGATCTCGCGGCTGGCCGCCACTTTACGAAATGGAACGATCCGTTCCGCAAGCCGGGACACCTTTTCGCACTGGTGGCAGCGAACCTCGTGTGCAACGAGACATCGCTGCGCTCAGCCAGTGGCAAGGAAAAGCTTTTGCAGGTTTGGGTCGCGCCTCAGGACCTCGGGAGGACGGATCACCGCCTTCAGATATGTGAAGCCCCCCACTTTGTCAGGACCTCTGCCTGTAGTTCACACGGCAGCGAGCAATTTGTCCAAAGCCTGCACGTCGGATTCCGTTCAGCGCCGCTTGCGATACGCTGCCTGCGTGGCAGATGCATACGCCAATTTCATCCGCCGCTTCGGTGCAATAGCTGTCTCCGAAGCTGATACAAGATGCCCAAGTGTCGCGGCGGCGCCCGGAGTGTGTGACTGTAGCCACGCTGTGACGACGTCATCACGCATCCAGCCCCTGACGAAGCTCGCGGCCAAGGCGAGACAGCAAAGGTCGTCGTGATAGCTCGGCGTCAGCGACTGCACCATCTCCTGCATGTGCGTAAGACCCTTTTCCATCCCGGAAAGCAGCCTTGCGCGATGGCGGTCAGACTGCCGGCCGCGTGGATCGTCCGCGCGTAGTGATGCAGGCGTGGCCGCGAGTAACGCGCGCGCCAGATCGCCCGAACAGTTGTCCTCCCCAGCCATCACCAGTGCTGCGGCCAGCTGACGCACTTTGACCATTCGCCTGAGCGCAGCCACAGTGCGGTCCGGCAGTCGGTATCCAGCCAGCAGTGCGAGTGCCTCCGGACAGATGCCCGCCGGACCCGCCCGCCCTGTGGAGGTCTCCACGGCCCGCGCGACGAATCTGGCAGGACGGGCGGTGGTCATGAGTTCCTTCCGCTCAGGCGATCTCGAAGCAGTCGTGGCATCGTAGCGAAACCCTGACGTCTTAGCAGCGCCACAAACGCGGGATCGGACAGTAGCTCCCGCAGCACGCTTTCCAGAATAGCCATCTCCGCTCGAACGGATTCCATCAGCCTAAGAAGAGTTTGCTGCCGTGCGCGTTCAAGCATGAGAACCTTTCGCGCCCTGGCTTCGGGCGTTGATTTCCGGTTCGCGGGACACTGGCCGTCGCGCAACGGGGCCTGAGCCTGGTCGTCCGCCGGGACAGCCAGATCTGAACTGACTGGAATCGCCTGTGCCATAGCTTCTACCTCGCGGCCGAACTGGAGACCGCCGGCAGCACGTCGAGCGAAACAGTGTCCGCTAGCACAAGCAGTGCTTTCAGATCGAGACGTCGGTACGCTTCAAAATGGGACTGGCCATGACGGAACACCACGGTGTATTCGCCTGCACGCAGACTGCCGCGCGGCAGGATATAGAAATCAAGCAGTTCTGTGCCCGCACGTTCGATACGAACATAAACCAGAAAGTCGATCGCGAAACAGTCCGGCCAACGCGCGGTCCAGTACGGCAGATGCCCCTGGATCATCCACGGACGGCGCACGACCAGTTGCATCCGTAGTGCGCCATCGACGCACAGCGTGGTGGTGTGTTTTTCATACCGGACGTCGTGTCCGAGTTCGCGAAGCATTGCAGAAACGCTGTCCGCGACGTGCCGCTCCATACGGCGTTCGACACATCGGTTTTCGGAGCGCTCGGGATCGAGGTTCGGCGCATAGCCGATAACTTTGTACGCTTCGTTGAGACTGCCAAACTCGTGCGCCACCTGCTCCGCCGACGGCGCGCTTCGGTAGTGCCTCAGCAACTTCTGGTTGATTTTGCCTGTCCGGCTTATGACCTTGCGCATGCCATCAATGATCTCTTCACGCGTCGGTCCGCGCCGGCTATGTGCGAGCCTGGCCTGAACCGCTGTAAAGAGCCGCCTGTCAACCACAGCGGCGAACGCGCCCGGTACCCTTATCCACTCGTCATAGGGGACCTGTCGCCAGGGACTATCGAGTTTGGACGTCGTGCGACTATACACATTGGTGCCGATGTATTTCTCATTGCGCAGGATCTGCATGACGTGCTGCCCCTGCCAGGGGTGCCCGCCTCCGTTGACGATCCCAAAGTCGTTCAGACGTCGCGCAATCCCGGCCGCCGTGACCGGTTGCGTCGCATACCACTCGAACATCTTACGAACGATGGCCGCTTCGCCCGATGAATCCGGAACAACGATGACACGATCGGTCTGCACGTTCTTGTATTCATGGCGGCCAAGTGGTTGTCGGATCTCCCTGCGAGCGTTGACGAGCACGCGACGCAGACCGTAACCCACAGGCCCCGCAGTGTGAAATCCGCGCTGGACGTTCAGACAGTGGCCGAGAAATATCTTGCGCGACATCTCCCGGCTGAATTCACCAGCCATCGCCCGCTTCATCGCTTTCAACACCGACGAGAGTGGACTGCCGTCGTTCTCAAAGGGCTCAGCGACGTAAATAATGTTCACGCCAGCGCGGCGGCATGTGTACTCATAGAAGGCGCTCTCATCGACATCCTGGAAACGCCCCCAGCGGCTGACGTCGTACACCAGAACGCTGGAAAACCTGCGAGCGGGATTTTCCACATCGAGCAGCAGTTGGATCAGCGCCGGCCGGTCACGTAATGTGAGACCGCTGATGCCCGCGTCTTCGTAGTCCCGCACGATCCGTATGTTGTGTGTGGCTGCATACCGGGCAATCGCTTCGCGCTGGAAGAGCGGAGAGTATTCCTGGTGATCGGTGGACATGCGAATGTACTGCGCGGCCCGGGGCGGCGCAGCCGGGTGAATAGAAGGTGTCCGGGCGCGGGACATGGAAGCTCGACCGACGGTAAGCTTCAGTGCTAGTGTTTTTCGCTACGAAGTCAAGATCGGCGATGAAGCTTGCCGCGAGAGGAAACCGACATTATTGCCCGGCGCCCGCTCCAGTCCGGCATCAGAAACATTTGCGGCGACGCTATGCGTAGAATTACTTGAGGACGGCAATTCGCAGGGCTACGAACGCTTAAAGCCCGGTCGCAGCTCCAATCCTGCACGGAGGTTCCAGTGAACGAAACCCAGGCGAACAAACGCACTGAAGTTCGCCTTGAGCGGCGATTATTGAGGACGGCTGTCAACGTGCGATCATCGTCTGTGCCGACATGCTGGACGTCACCCAGACAAACGGCGCTTACGAGCAACTATACGAGGTTCGGGACGTTTCGCCAGGTCCTCACGTTTCAGCTAAGGCAGCACAACACAATTCTGACCGGATACGGTATAACTGATGATCGAATCTACCGGATTGGACGAGGAAGCACGCGCCGAACTGCTCTGCTATCTTGCAACAGCGCAGCTTGTCGCCATGGCGCGCCGCGGTGATTGGCTACGCACAGATCACCTCGTCGAGTCGACACGCATCTGGCTGGCCGGAAACGGCGCGAAGGCCAACTGGTCAGAGCGGGTGCAGCTTGGCAGTCTCTCAGAAAAGATCGCGCTCGACTTGACAGGTCTGCCGGGTTTCGGCGATCCGGAATACCTGGCAAGACTGTTCACCGACGGCTGGAGACTGGACTATCGATCGCCTGTTGTGCGTGGAATCTACTCAGCTTGCGTGGCCGAGCTGAGCGGGGAGGCATGACCTGGTAGTTACACTGCCTTCGACCGTGGAGCTATCGATGTTGACGAGGGTGTCGCGCTCGTCGAATGAGAATGGCGGACGTTGCATCGGGGCCGAAGTCGACCTGTTGCCGTCATTCAGGTCACCGCGCTCACTGTGCCCGCTTTGTAGTTCCAAACGGACATCCGTATGCACAACGTTTCGACGCGTGCAGTGCATGCCAAGGGTTATGGGCGGAATATTTTCGCCGCACGCCATAGTACCGTTCGATCAGGGAAGACTCCATCCCACAGATGCGCGAATCCTCCCTGGCGAGCGCTCGCTCAGATCACTACAGCGCGGTATTCAAACATCCGTCTGACGGCGTAGTGAGATCTACGCAAGCAGATGGCGATGCTCCTCGATGAACTGCTCAGGCGTCGTCAACGGCTGAGCGACGATTTCTGCCGCGCTTTTGTCAATGCCGACCAGCAGTCCTTCCTGTTGATCGACCTTGATCGCCTCGAAATGCGCCGCGAATGCAGGATCGCCGTCTATGCCCAGGGTCTTGACGAATTCGTCCGTCGTGACCTGCTCGAAGCACACTTCCTTTCCAAGCGTAGTCGCAAGGATGCTGGCCAGTTCGATATGGCTCACCTCACGCGAGCCAGTTACCGGGATAGTCTTGTTCCCGAAAGCGCTGGGATTCTCGAGAATCTTTACGATGATATGTGCAATATCGATAGCGGCAATGGGCACGAAGCGGCTTTCTGGGTCGAAAGGAGTCAGATATCGGCCCGCACGGATGAAAGGAGCTGCGTATAGCAACCATTCTAAAAAGAAGTTAACTCGAAGATGCGAGGTCGGAACGCCTGAGCGGTTGAGGATCTGCTCGGAAAGCCAGTGATTCAACGTTGCCGGGCTACGGGCGTGCGAGCGCGACTGTCGGTGCGACATGTAGACGATCTGCTTCACGTTGTACTCGCTTGCCGCCTGAGCAAATATCGCGGTTGCTTCAACGGCACCCTGCGTCAACGGATAGCAGAAGTAGGCGCCGTCGACGCCCCTCGTCGCACCAAGGACATCTTCGATGTTCAGCATGTCGCCGACCACGATTTCCGCGCCCAACTCCTTCAGCGCCTGGGAACGGTCGTCCTCCCGTCGAACGAAAGCTATGACCGTGTGGCCATGTGCCAGCAGCAAGCGAACCGTGGGAGCGCCCGTGGCGCCAGTGGAACCCGTGACGAGAAATTTCTTCATATTGACCTCCGGTGAGTGGGACAACTTGGCCAAGGGTTTGTACGCCGTGACCGAGAATGAAGCAGTATGATCATCATGTTATGGAGCGCGTATGAGCACGGAAGCGTGCACCGCATCCGGTCAAACATGATGATCGTCATGTTTCATTCCGCCAAGCATGATGGTTATAATGCTTGGTGTCAACTTCTTTTTCGCGACCTTTCGGAGGATATATGCGTTACCCACCACAGGAAACGGCAGAAAAGCATGCCCGCATTCTCGAGCAAGCTTCCATCCTTTTTCGCGAGCGCGGATTTTCCGGGGTCAGCGTAAGCGAAACCATGAAGGCGACAGGTCTCACACACGGAGCCTTCTACAACCACTTCGAATCTAAAGAAGATCTGATCTCCAAGAGCATCGAAGACACATCGGTGAAAGCTCTGGGCTCCATGAAAGACAATGCGACTTCTGGTCAATCAATGGCTCAATTCATTGATGAATATCTCAGCGAGCAACATCGCGACGAGAGGGGAAACGGATGCATGATGGCAGCATTGGCAAGCGAGATTGCGCGCGAACCCGCGGCTCAACATGCATTCACGCGGCATGTGGAGGGTATGGTCGAAGGCTTTACGGAACCACTTGCGAAGGCAAAAAAGAAAAATGCTCGGCGCCATGCGATTCATACGCTTTCGAGCATCGTCGGAGCCATCGTTTTGGCTCGCGCAGTTGATAACCCTGAACTGTCAGAAGAGATTCTTCGTGAAACGCGAGCGGTACTGGATTGATGTGACGATGTCTGCCATTTGCTGCGAAGCCGACGTTCGAATGCCGGTAACTATGCAAGGACCAGTGACCTCAATTGGCCGCGTTGAGTCGGTCGTGTTGAGCAACAGCCATGCAGCGCGTATGCTCGATCCAGCAGCCGCTAAAGCAAGTGCGCCAAAGACAATTTTCGAAGTCCAGTTGTCTAGCTTCTAATTGTCCTGTGATTCATCGGTGGGCCGTTCGCCGATAGCGTCGTGCGCCGATGTTGACCAGCCACACAGCCAGCGCGGCGACGAGCAGGCAGGCGAAGAAAACCACTACCCCGGCGAGATCGAACATATCGTCAGGGTTATCGTAACTGCGAATGCCGAACAGGTGCAGCACGAACCGTATTGAACCGGTCAGCCACTGCCATTCAACGGGCAAGTTAGCCACGTACCGGGCGAGTAGTACGCCCAGCAACAGCGTGACCGCGACGTTTGAAATATAACGGGCGAGTTTCATTACTGTACGTCCACGTAGCCATAGGCCTTAAGCGTGCTGCCGGGAATCGGCAGGGTAGCGCCCTGCTTGTGCAGATAGTCGGCTAGTACGTTGAACTGATCGGGATTGACGATCGTTATACATCCCTCTTATAACCCGCGCGGCCCCATGGGATGCAGACGGAAAGCACCGCGTTTGATGCCGTTGATTAGCGTCGTGTCTCCCGTGCCTTCACGCCACAGCATGAACCAGTGGCGGCGATCAGCGCCATACACCGCCGCCGCCAGATCGCGAATCCATCCAGCACGTCCCCCGCTTTGTCGATCAACGATGTAATACCTGCCTGGTGGCAACGGCCCGATATCTGGCTGTGCGACGGCCTTGAGATTATCGCGCCCGGCGGACGTACCTGAAAATGCGCTGAATAACCCGGCACCGGGGCAGGATAGGATCGATGTTTTTTGAGAGTTCAAACTGAATGTGCATGCAGCAGGCATAAAAGCACTCGTTTTATCCGTAGCGATTTGCGCATGCTACCAAAGTCAGTTGATCACGCCCGCAGAAAGACGCACTACGCGATCACCGTAAAGTCACAGGTGAAACCGTACCAACGATCATGCGGCAGGCGGCCGTTCGCGTTGTACGCTGAAAGCCTCGACCATCCGCATAGCCGAACTCGAAGCTGCGAACAATAAGCGCGCGGAGGCTCTGAAAGGTGCGTGCAACTGTTGACGCCGGTGCCGCCAGAATTCGCACGGTTCCCGCCTGTATCGCTGAACTCGAGGCGCAGATGGGTGCGCCTCGGCAAGCGGAGGCTCCTGCTCATGCTGATCCGATTCTAGGAGTTCGTCGCGCGCCTTGCCGTCGCACCGACTATCTCGGCCTTCTGGCGGGGCGATGGCAGCAGGCATTCATCCGTGTCGTCGGATATCGTTACCACTGAAAAGACCGCTTTCTCCGCACACGATCTCGCACGCCATAAAAAATACGGCTTCCTAACTTTTGCAAAATTCCAATCCACATACCCCCACACCAACATCAATTCCCCGCATCGCCATCCCACCATTTGCAACACGATACCAGGGGAAAAACCTAATGTCTGACAAATCCTTACGCGTGCATATTTGAACTAGATATTCATTAGTGGATTCAGCATAAATTCCCAGCAGGGAGACACGGTGAAGATTTCCATCTGTCAAAAGCGTCGCAAGCTGCTGAAGTTAGGCAGTACTGCGGTTATCCCCCAGTTGCAGCACGTGCCGGCGCTGCAACGCTTCCTTGTCCGGCGCGACCGGCATTCCCTCTTCAGTTCCATCTAACACTTTCGATTCAGCCAACGCTTCGACGCAGGTGGATTCGGCGCGAGCAAACGTAAGGCGCTCTATCTGAACGAAATCAGTTGTGGTCAGGCAGCAAGAACGATGTCGATCTGGCCTACACGACGACAGGGATGAGCACCTACCCGGAAATCCCAGTTTCATTTTTCAGCAAAGGAAAATCATGAAGATCCTGGGTCGCACACAGGTGTATCTGTTCTTCGCGAGCATCATGATGGCTTTCGTTTTGTCCGGCTGCGGAGGCGACCAGCAAGGTTCCTCCAACGCCGCGAGCGTCGCGCAGGTCGCGGCCAACTCCGCAAACGTTTCCGCACAAGACGCGTCATCGCAAACTCCGGCCCGAGGGTCGATTGCACTTCCGCCTATGGGTTGGGCCTCGTGGAATGCGTACGGCTGCAACATCACCGAGGATCTGGTGAAAACGGCCGCGGACGTTATCTCCGACGGCCTGAAGAAAGATGGTCCGTTGATGAAAGCGGGCTATAGCTATATCAACGTCGACGACTGCTGGTTCGCGCCATCCCGCGATGCGCAAGGCAACCTGGTCGCCGACCCCGTGAAGTTTCCCAGCGGCATCAAAGCGCTGGCCGACTACGTTCACGCCAGAGGTCTGAAATTCGGCATGTATGAAGTGCCCGCAGCCGAAACCTGTGCTCAGCGTAACAATCTGTACCCTGGACACACCAACCCGATGGGCAGTCTTGGGCACGAAGTTCAGGATGCCAATACATTCGTGGCATGGGGCGTCGACTACGTGAAGTACGACTGGTGCTCGCCGGATGGCACCGTCGACGATCAGGTGGCCGGTTTCCAGAAGATGCGCGATGCGCTGAATAGTGCGGGTGCCGCCGTGAATCGGCAGATCGTCTACAGCATCAATCCGAACAGTTTTCACACCGACAAGACGGGCAGATCGTATGACTGGGGGCAAGTCGCGGATCTGTGGAGAACGACCGAGGACATCACCTATGACACCGGCACGCCGGGTCATCAAAGCACGCCTGATTTTTCCAGAATCGTGAACCAGAATTTCTACGGCAATCTGTTTCCGGAAGCCCAACATACGGGTGTCTACAACGATGCGGACATGATGCTTGCCGGGTTCGGTCTGACCGCCGCGCAGGATCAGACGCACATGAGCCTGTGGGCCATTTCCGGTGCGCCGCTTATCCTGGGTCTCGATCTCACCGCGCCGGTCAGCCAGGCAACGATGGCGACGCTGACCAATCCGGAGGTGCTCGCCGTCGATCAGGACCCGCGTGGCCTTCAGGCGATCCGGGTGGCGGTGCCGCAGAACGGTCTGGGCGTGTGGGCGAAGCTGCTCGCCGGTCAAGGTCGCCGTGCGGTAGTTCTGCTCAACACAACCGGGTCTGCCGCTCCGATCACGGTGAACTGGAAGGATCTCGGGCTAGACCCCGTTGCTTCGGCCAGCGTGCGGGATATCTGGGCGCACAAGGATCTTGGTTCGCACACGTCCGGGTACACGGTGTCTGCTGTTCCGGCTGGCGGCTCCGTCATGCTGACCATCGCCGGCGTGGACGATGCATCGAAAATCCACCCAGCCAAACCGGTCAGACATGAATACGACGCAGCAAGCTATACGGTGAATGCAACCACCGGCGGCTACATTGACGTGACGTACCGGAATGAAGGAACGTCTTCGCTGAAGGTGCCGTTGACTCTCAACGACAGCGTACTCACGACGATCCAGCTGCCCGTTACCACCGGACATGCCCAGGGCACCGTCACGCTGTACATGCCGTTCGTGCCGGGAAGCAACACGCTGAGTTTCGCTCTTCCGGACAAGGGCCACCGCGCTGCGTCGATCGGCAAGGTGACGCTGATCGCCGCTCCGCAACCCGCATTGCCGCCCGTCGCCTATGAAGCGGAAAGCTCGACCAACATCATTCAGGATGCGGCAGTCCAGGCATGCAACATATGCAGCGGCCACGAGAAGGTCGGCAATTTTGTGAACTCGGATTCGAGCCTCCAGTTCAACGGAATCGTGGCGCCTGCCGATGGCGAGTATGCGGTCCCCGTGGTGTATATCAGCGCGGACGACGGTGGCGGTTCGCCTCGTGCACTGAGCGTGAGCGTCAACAATGGCCCACCGGTTCCCGTGCAGTTTCCTGGTGAAGGCACCTGGGATTTTCCGATCCTGTCGAGTGCTCAGGTTACGGTCCCGCTGAAAGCCGGTGCGGCCAACACCATCAAGTTCTCTGTGATTTCCGGCAACTACGGTCCCGACATCGACGGCTTGGGCCAGCCAGTCAGCCAGCCGGTCAAACAATGAACCGGCGATCCTTGGAGACAGGCATGAAGAACTTCTTGATGCGGATTGCGCTGCCGCTCGTATTGGCTGCAAGTGGGGTGCAGGTGTCCGTTGCCGCCGACGCGACGGCCCAACCGAATGCCGTAGCGGCGGAATCGTGGAACAAAGGAGCGCGCTTCCGGCACGACGAAGTGGCGGTCCTGTTCGTGATGGGGCAGAGCAACAGTGCCGGTCTTAACGGCCTGCCCGCGGATCTGACGTTGACGGGAGCCTCGGGTGCAGGCGCGGGCACCGGCGGGATGCCGGCACCCAATGTCTGGGGCATCCGCAACGACGGCTGGGGGAACATCGCCGGTAACGCCGACGGGTCGGGTGCGCCATTTGCCCAGCCGATATCCGCGATCGATCACGTGTCGTGGGTGAACTGGTCGGACAGCACGTCGTCCGACATGAATCTCGGCTACTACGGCGGCAGCGGCAATGCCGCCGATTTCGCCGCGTATGCGTGGCAGTCGGCGATCAATGCAGGCGAGCCGCTGCCCGATCTGTACATCATTCATATCGGCTGGGGGAGCCAGGGCGTGGACGTCGCAGACGATGCGTTCAGCGGCTGCTGCGGCTGGACGGTGCATGGCGTTAATCTCTGGCAGCCCATGCTCGATGCAAGCAAGACGCCGACATATGCGCTTGCACCGTTCGCGCGCCGTATGATGTATCTGGGACTGAAGCAGATTCTGGCGACCGGCAAGAAGCCGCGTATCCTCGGTCTGGAGTGGAACCAGTGGGAGGCAGAAGCTGCACCGCTGAATTCGGCCGGCAACGCAACGACGATTCATCGCGCGCCGCAGAATTACGCTTACTTCTTCAGCAGTTTCTTTGCTGCGGTGGGTTCGACCTTTCCGGTGCTGATCGTGAAGCCGTTGTCGACCGCTTACGACAACGTCACCAACGCGGTCGCGCCTTATAATCCCGCCGCGCTTGCGTCGATGCAGAAAGTGTTTGGCGGCTTCGTCGACGCGAATCCTCGCATCTTCAGTTTCGCCGATGCGTCGCAGTCGCCGGACTGGAATGGACAGCCGCCCGGCTTCGGTATTTTCCAGGGCGGCACGTTAGGCGGTGGAGACGGCAGCGTGCACTACAACCTGGACACGCAGAAATGGTTCGGCGAGCAGGCGCTTGCATCGTGCCTCGGAAACGCCCGATTCTGTGGGCCGCGCATCACGGATCTTCCGAGGCGCCTGCCGAATTAACGAACGCATCACTCCGCACCACTCGACGCCGCGGCATAACGCCACGGCGCCGAGCCACAAGACGACAGACTGATCAGCGTGCTGCTGGAAGAGCAGCCTCATCATTGAACTCAGCGCAGACTTCTAACCTGGCTCGGCGTGACATCTCCCGCAAATCGATTGCCGAAATGGGTTCTCGTGTAGTTGACGACAGCAGCGACCTGATCGTCATCCATCTCGTCGCCAAACGATGGCATCGCCTTTCGGCCGTGCAGTACGTTGATGATGACGTAGGGTGCTGCTTCGACTGCCGGGTTGCCAGCGAGCGCCGGGTAGTGACCCGCGCCCTGGGCGCCTTTTCCATCCGGCATATGGCATCCCGCACAGGTAGCGTTGTAGAGCGCTTCACCGCTTTTTTCGGTGAAGCGGTAGCCCGGCGAAATCGTGAAGGTGCGTGGTGCGTCCTGTGCCACGCCCTGAGCCGACACCGTCGCAGCTCCCATCAGCCAGGCCATCAGCATCACGCTGAGGATCAACGGCGGCCTATCCATTGACGATTCTCCGATGCAACCGGCTGATCGCATCCAGTGACGACAGCACGGCGCCTTCCTGCCATGCCGGGATATGAGACGCGTGCTCTCCGGCAAGGACGATCCGTCCGTCGATCTGACAGAGATCCGCGTAATGCGCTTCTCTCAACGCATCTGTCCACGCAGCGAAGCAGCCATTCGTGAACGGTGATCGGCTCCAACTCATCGCGAAGCCGTTCTGGTACTCGCGCGCGTACTGCGGATGAATCTGGCTGCCCTGGCTCAATGCCACCGCGATCCGTTCCGCAGGGGGCAGTGCACCCATCTCATAGCTGGCGGGCCCCCACATGTAGGCGCCGAGCAGCACCGCAGGACCGGTCGATCCGTAACCTGTTGCCGGATAACCGATCGTCGAGATCGGCAGGTTCGTATCCGTAATACCGCCGTAGATCTGCTCGTCTTCTTCCCAGAATCGCCGGCCGAATTGCAACCCGATTTTCACCGATGTCTCATAGGGCACCGCATCGATCGCGGCGCGCATGGCCGGGCCGACCGCAATGTCGATCTGACTCAGAATCGAGAGCGGGATGGTGCACACCAGCCAATCCGCGTGCGCGTTCCGTTCGGTTCGGGTGGTCGTATCGGTGTAGCGCACGGTGACGCCCTGCTCGTCCTGCAAGATGGCCGTGACTTTTGCGTTGAACACTACAGCGCTCGCTACCTGCGAATAAAGCGCATGGGCAATTCTGTCCATGCCGCCGACGGGCTGGAAAATGCTGCTCTGGAAATCCTGCTCGTTTCCAGACGAGAGCCAATGCCACAAACGCGATGCTAGCAAGGAGTCGCGCGGGAGCAGATTCGACGGCACGGCCTCGGGCATCAGCCCACCGCCATCCGCGGTCGCAAATCCGCGGCGTTCACTGCTTCGCAGGCCCGCCTGATAGCTCCCATCCCGACCGAGCGCACCCCATTGGCGCAGGGATTCGAGTAATAGATGCGCATCTTCGGATGACAACGCATCATCGAGCGCGTCCTTGTGGATTGCTTTGGAAAGTAGCTCGGCGATATAGCCTTGATAGTCGGTCTGCACCGCCCGGAATCGTTGCGGCTTGCCATCGAAAGCCTCCGTCGAATGCAGGTAGGCGTTGTAATTGACCTGGATGAACGGCTCGAGCGGCACCTTCAGGCGTTTTGCGTAGTCGAGTACGCCCTGATGGTGATACGGAATACGCCACGGCCCTGGGTTCAGATAAAGCCCGTCAGCGAAATCGCAGGTCTGGGTGGCACCGCCGAGTTCGGTATAACGATCACCGCCCCTGACAGTCCAGGCCCGCCCACCCGCGCGGTTGTTGTACTCGAGCACCTGCACGTGGTAGCCCGCGTTCCTCAACTCAAAGGCCGCGACGAGGCCAGCCATGCCCGCGCCGAGCACGAGAATTCGCGTTCCTTTGGGCGCGCCATCGAGTCTGATCGGTCCGGTGTAGGTCGAGCTAGCGGCAAACCCCAACGTGCCCATGCCCTGCATCATGGCGGCCGCGCCGAGGTTCTTGCCGATCAGCGTCAGCAGGTGCCGGCGGCTCATCGCATTTGTAGTCATTCTCGACATAAGGACGTGGTGCCCCGACTGGAGAGAAACGATGGCGAACAAAATCAGATGGCATCCCAGATTGCAAAGGCCCGAGTCATCTGGATTTGTATGCTTGGGAATTGCGTTTGGGCTTATTGCAACGGACTAGTTCATTCTATGCGATCACCTGTCGAGCGTCGTGAATCGAACATCAGAAACACCGGTGGTGTGCGCACGATGTTGGACGTCGCGCCCCCGTTGTGGCGCGAACGTCAGGAGGCTGCCTACTTCCACTGAAATCGGACTTGAGACGAATTGAAACTATGAACCGTTTCTCGTCACCCCGTGCGACTGTCCGTTACGAGGACGGCCGACTGCGCCCTGTGGGTCGGGCTCGCCCGGACGCGTGAGACGGCAGCCGGCTAATAGTTGTCGTCCGCGAGACACACCAAGCCGTCATTCCAACGGCCGGCGCACTTCGGAACCTGCTTGCCATCCGCTGGAATGCAGTTCGATCGTTACTTTTTACGTAGACGTTCCTTCACCAGGCGAGCAACAGCTGCCGGTGCCTGGTCTGGTATGGCGAAAACCGAACTGACGTTGATCTCGCAGAGGACGTAGGTATCCTCGCCCGACTCGGTGCGCGGTCCATACAGAAAGTCAGCATCCCAGATAATCGGTAGCGAAGCGCGGTCGATGTTTAGAAGATCCATCATTTGCGGCGTCCATTCGAGGTCCATTTTCGCTCTGAGGGCCCGGAACAGCTCGGCCGAGGCCGGGTGCATGATACGTGGCCCGGGCTGCGCAGCGTCAGAGTCGGGGCCTTCCGGTGGCGGCGGTATCAGCGCCTTGATCAACTGGTGTCCAAACCCGACAACCTTGTCTGCTCCCATGTAGCAGCGAATCATGCCGTCGGGCAGGCGTGACTGAAAGGGTTGGTCAACAATGCAGCCGCCGGGTGTGAGGTATGTCTCGCAGCGCGCCATGAAATCGTGAAGCGTTGTCTCTTCCGGCAAGCTCCCTCGGCGGGCATGCAGAACTCGAACCAATACGGTGTCACTGCCAGGCGTGGAGATTTGCTCGACTTTCCAGACCCCCTGACCACCATTGCCCCTGTTTTGTTTGAGCACGCGCGGTCCTGCCGATTCAAGCCGGGACGGGAACTCAGACTGGAACGCAGATCTGCTGGGATAGAGATGGGTATCCGTTCCCCAGCCGAGAAGCCTGGTGCGATGTAGAACTTCCTTGACGCCCATCTTCAGGATAACGTCAGGGTGAGCGCTGACCCAGGGTCCGCGCGACGCCACCTCCCGCAACATCGCGTCGAGAAATACCCGGGTCTGCCCGTCGTGAATCGGATCGACCCATACCAGTACTCCGTCAACATTCAGGAGCTGTTCACGGACTTCGTCCACCATCTCATCGGAATAGACGGCGGGTTGTGCATGGATACCGATCGCCGTCAGTTCTTCGAAGATGCGATAAAAGCGGTTATTCCCCGGTGTCGCACTTTTACGCGCCTCAAGATCACCGCGCCACAGTACGGCAACCTTGGGCGTTTCAGTTTGACTCATCTCACCCTCCACACGCGGCTGCATCCAGGGCGCACCTTCAGCGCAAACAAGTTCGCGATCAGCTGAGTTCGCACAACCCATTGCGGCCCTTTCGCGTCACCAATGTCACGACAGTCTCCGGGCTGGCGACGCCGCCTGCATTCTGAGGCCCGCGTTGTCCCAGTTGATGAGGCTGAAAAGCTGATTGACGTATTCGTTGCGCCGGTTCTGATACTTCAGGTAGTACGCGTGCTCGAAAACGTCGAGGATGAGGATGGGCTGGATGCCCCAGGCGGTCAGCTTCTGATGGTTCTCGCACTGCAGGATCATGAGCTTGCCCGTCGCAGGATGGTAGCCAACGACACCCCAGCCGGATGCTTCGACAGCAATCGTCGCGGCAACCAGTTGCGCCTTGAACTTCGCGTACGAACCGAAATTCCTGTCGATTGCTTTTGCCAGGTCGCCCTTCGGTTCACCGCCTTTACCCGAGATGCTGGTCCAGTAAATGGTGTGCAGGATGTGGCTGGAAAGCTGGAACGCGAGCTCTTTCTCGTAGTACTTCACCAGCGCGAAGTCATTCGAGTCCCGCGCTTTCGCCAGTCCGTCTTCCGCCTTGTTCGCGGCAACAACAGCCGGCTTGTGGTGGAAGTTGTAGTGCAGTTCGACGGTGCGCGCATCGATAACGGGTTCAAGCGCGTCGTAGGCGAATGGCAGCGGTGCGGCGGCATACTTGCCGTCCGCGTCTGTGAGCTTGTCGGTGTAACCGGGCTCCTCTGCCGCACGGGCGGTTTGTGCCTGGGCCAGCATGATTCCCGCGCCAACAGCAGCGGTGTCCTGCAGGAAGGTCCGACGTGTTGCCATGATTACGTTCCTTATAGAAGGCGCGCACGCGCGTTCCGTCAGATCGCGTGCGAATGAATGAGCGGATAGACAGCAAGACCAAACAGGGCAGCCGCAACGACAATCACCGGCTCCTGCAGCTTCTTGAATCGCCAGAGCAACACGACCGTCACAAGAGCAAGCACGACAGTCGGCCAGTCAACGATGGAGCGCCGCGCGATGACAATGACCGAGCCGGTGATCGCGCCCACGGCCGCCGCAGTAATGCCATCGACGAACGCCTTGACGGCAGGTAACTTGCCGTATTTCTTGAAGTACGGAGCCGGCAGCACCGTGAACAGATAGCAGGGCAGGAAAGTCCCGAGCGCGGCGACGCAGGCCCCCGAAAATCCGGCGACGAGATAACCGATGAAGCCGACCGTGATCACGACCGGCCCAGGCGTAATCATCGCGACGGCGACTGCGTCGACGAACTGCTTGTCGTTGAGCCAGTGATGTTCGGTCACGACGCCACCGTAGAGGAACGGCACGATTGCGAGTCCCGAGCCGAACACGAACGCACCAGCCTTGACGAAGAAAAGGCCGATCTGGCCGAGCAGTGGCAGATCAAGACCACTCAGAACGCCGCTCACACCCGGCGCTTGTGTCACGGCAAGCGCATTCAATCCGCCTTTGCCGAGCCATTTTGGTGGAGCACGCCAGAACCAGTTAAGCAGGCCACCCGCGATAAACAGCCACGCGATTTCGGACTCGGTAACAACGGTGACGACTGCGAGCGTCAGGAATATCGCCCACAGCAGTCTGTCTTTGCCGATGGTCTTCCTGGTCAGCTTGTACGCGCTCATCGCGATGATTCCGACCACCGTGGCGCCTACGCCGTAGAAAACCGCCTGCATCCAGGAAAGGCCACCGTACTGGGCATAGGCCCAACCGAGTGCCACAACCATCAGGAACGAAGGCAGGACGAAAGCGATACCGGCCACTGTTGCGCCGACGACGCGGTAATGTACGTAGCCGAGGTAAATGCCAAGTTGTGCGGCGAGAGGCCCCGGCATCATTTGAGCCAGCGCCAACCCCTCCTTGTAGTCCTGCTCGCCGATCCAGGCCCGGCGCTCGACCAGGTCACGGTGCATGTAGCCGACGAGCGCGACCGGGCCGCCAAAACCGAAGGTACCGAGCCGAAGCATATAAAGGACCATCTGGCCGAGCGTGTAGCCGGGCGCGGTCACCGTCGTGCTGTTCATGACCGGCTCCCCGCATTGCTGTTTTTTGTGCTCGCCGTAAAGTGTGCGTAGATTGAATCCAGCACGCGACCCATCTCGTCGAGCAGTTGATCGTCGTCCAAAGCGCGTTGCCGCGCGCCGGCCATCACCGCTTCAAAGCCGATCGCCTCGGGCACCGGTGCGCCGCCGACATCGAGCGCGTGCACCATTTCACCGAGCCGAAGAAGCGCCGCGTCGTCGTCGAGACCGAAGCTCACGACCAGCACCTCAAACGTCACGCGCTCGCCCACGTGTGTAAAGGCGGCGCCGTCGAAGTCGAAGCCGAGTGCATCCGGCGGGCAGGCCTCCGGCGAATCCAGCCAGAGGAATCTCGCCGTCGGGTCGATGAAGCGACGGATCAGCCATGCGCTTGCGACGCGGTCGACCCACAGCCGCTGTCGGGTTGCCCACGTGCGGGCCTGGTACTCGTCGCGCCGGAGGGGCCGGATGGCCCGCTCGGCCGCATGCGGCTCACCCGGCGACAAGACCGTATCCGCGAGCGCCAGAAAGTCTTCCCAGGCGACTTCGGCGTCGGTCGATGCCGCGCCCGGGAAATAGTCGATCGTCCGGATCGCGTCATAGTCCTTGCGCAGGCGACGTAACAGGCGGGTGACCTCCGCGGGCGGCTGGCCTCCCAGCGTTTTCCGCGCGGCGCCCAGTGACGCGACAAGGGTCGCGTAGTCGTCGTTCCGATCGAACAGCGCGCGGAAGTCCACTTCCTGCGACGAGTCCATGCTTTGCGCCCGCATCAGATGCGCGGTGCCGCCGGCTTCGTCGATGCTGCCAGCGAGTTCGCGCAGCATGTCTTCGCGCTCCGTGGTGTGCGGCAGCAGGTAGATGCCGTCACGCAGGACAGCGCACCCCTTTGCTTTAAGCGCCCGCCACGCCCGCATGCGCGCAGTGGCGTTCTCGGTTGGGAACGTCAGGACGAGGACAGACCAGGTGGTTAGCGTATTCATGTAAAGTAAACTACACATGTGTAGCGTACTTTACAAATTATTTTTACTTAAGCTTCGGCCGCCGCCGGATTGCGCATGGTGGAATCGACGCGCCGCGGTGCGCAGTGGCTGGCAGTCGCATGCCAGCCACCGGCGAAAGACCTGATTTCATGAAGTCGCTTCCGACCGCTTTGCACGTCATCCGATCGCGCGTTATTGCCCACCATTCTCGAAAGGCACGTTCCAGACCGTCACGCTGTTTGTGTTGTCGTCGACCGCCGCAAAGCGCACGAACTCATGACGCGGCTGCGAGAACGCCAGTCCGAAGGCACCGGCTTGGGCCGGGTCGACGGGAAGCTGCGCGACGAAGCGGCCTTGCGGCGTAAATTCAACGATTTCGCTCGGCTGCTTCGGATCGCTATTGATCGCATCGCCGTTCGCGACGAACAGATGGCCGTTCGGTCCGAAGGTTAGCCCGAGCGGGCCGTGGAGATGTGCGTTGTCCGCATAGATCACTACGCCTTTGCCGCCGTCGTGCTGCGAATTGCCCGCACCGTATACCGCGAAGATCGCGTTATCGACGGTGGACGCAACATAGAGTACGTCGCGCTGCGGGTCGTAGGCGAGTCCAGTCGGGCCTACGACCAGTGCCGCGGAATCGCCGCGATGCGGGTAAACCGAGGCGATCTGCGTCGCGCGGTTGAGATGAACGCCGCTGTCGTCGACGCTCACATCGAGGCGCACGACCGTCCCGTTGAGCACGTTCGATACGAACACCTTCGCACGGTCACCTTGATCGAAGATCGTCAGATCCCAGGGTCCGTCGATCTTCGCCATCGCAGGCGTCCATTGCGCGACGACGCCGCCGGTTCGATTCAGCACCAGCAGCACGCCGGGCTGGATCGTATTGAAGGTGCCATCCGTGGTCGGTACGCTGCCGACCAGCACGAAGCCGCCCTTGAGAACACCGAGCGCGGTGCTCAGGCCAAGACCGGGGGCACCCTGGAAGAACGTGACCGGCTTGTCGTTCGGCACGATCTTGACGATCGTCGTGCCGGTGCCCTGCGCGTTCTGCGCGTTGTTGAAGTTCGAGACCAGCAGGTCGCCTGCGGCGATGGTGCCGAAGCGAGGGAATCCGTCGGGCACGAAGGCGACGCCGTACGGATTGACGTCACCGTCGGCAGGTATCGTCGACGAGGTGACGAACGACGGCGGGAGCAGCGGCGTGAGCTCGGCGGCAAAGGCGGAGCCCGCTGCCGAAAGCGCGAGACTGGCGCCGTACAGGGCAGCCAGCAGCAGATGTTTCAGCTTGAGGTCTTTTGCACGGACGAGACGCTGGCAAGGTTGCCGGTCGATTGTCGGATTGAAGCCGTGTGTGACGGGGTTCATGACTGGGATCTCCAAGAAGGCCGCGGGGCGGGCGCGTTGTTGTCGCTGCACGCAGTGCGTGCCGGCCGCCGCTAGCGAATTTCGCCCGTGCCCACGAGATGGCAACCAGCACCGCTGTCCTGCAACTCGAACGTGCGTCGCGCAGCGTCGGCAACGGCGGGGCGAATCCTGCAAACAGGCAAGCGCAGACCCTTGCCGGCGGGTGCGTGGCAATCGGGGCCTGGTTCAGGCATAACGGAATGGGATCGTCCGTGCGCAGTAAACGGCTGGCAGGAACAAATATTCCAGCGTGACCGGCCACACGGGGTTGCCTGTCATGGCACGCTAGTCCGTTCGAGTTGAAGCAGTTGCTGGGCCGCTATGGATCGCCCGCGCCACACGCTGTTGCGTTCCGCATGCAGCGGCTCGACATCTTATGCGGCGCTCCTTAGCGAAGGGCAGCCGCTACCGCCTCGTCAATCTGCAGCGCAAAGCGTGCGTCAACATCCGGCACCGTGTAGCCAAGTGTCAGTTCCAGATGCGCGTCGCCTAGCACCAACTGAACGAATGTCGCTGCCCGCAATGCAGCAGTCGATTCGTCAAATCGCCTTCGCAGAATTTTTGCGGCGAAGGCACGTACGACCTTCGCACCATTTTCGTAAAACACCTGGCCGAGTTCCGGAAAACGCGCGGCCTCAGCAACGACGGCCCGGTAAAGCCCCAGCGTATCCGGCGTAATAAGGCTTCGTGCCAGCACCCATCCCAACTCGCGCAACTCGACTTCGGGCGCGCCATCGGATTGCTCGCCCTGAGCGCTGGCAAGCAGCGCGCCCACCTGAGCGCACATCGCGCTCACCAGACCAACGAAGAGCGCCTCCTTCGACTTGAAGTGGCGGTAGACCGTCTGTTTGCCGACGCCGGCGGCCGAGGCGACATCGTCCATCGTTGCCAAACCGAAACCCTCGCGTAAGAAAACGGTTTTCGCGCCGTCGAGGATTGCAGATCGCTTGCGGCATTGCAGCGGGCTCAGGCCGGGGAGAGAAGAAGTGTCCATGCGAGATAAATAACAGATCGCTGAGTAGTTGACAAGACTGGTCAGTCTCGTTTAGATTTGCCAAAACGAGACCGACTAGTCTCGTTTGTATGACTTTCAACTTCGCAGCCAATCATTGGAGAACGCTTTGAAACTGTTCATTACAGGTGGTACTGGCTTCATCGGGCAAGCGGTCGTGCGCAAGGCAATCAGCCTCGGCCATCAGGTGACGGCGCTGGTGCGCGAGGACAGCTCGGCGGCCGCCGGCGCGCTGGCACGTCTCGGTGTGACACTGCATTCCGGCGACCTGCGCGAGCCACAGTCTTTCGCTGCGACTGCCGGTGCCGCTGATGGCGTGGTGCACACCGCGTCGACCAACGATGCTTCCGCCGCTGCTGCCGATGAGGCCGCGGCTGTAGCGATGCTTTCGCATTTGCATCCGGGCGCGGCGTTTGTCTATACGTCGGGCACCTGGGTCTACGGCAATACGGAGGGGGAGCCCGCGACTGAAGCATCGGTGCTGAACCCGACACCACTCATCGCCTGGCGGCCCGCAGTGGAGCAACAGGTGCTGGCGCTAGCAGCACGCCGCTCGATTGCTGCAGTGATCCTCAGGCCGGCGATGGTGCACGGCTACGGCGGCGGCGTCTTCGGCATGCTTGCCGGCATGGGCCGTCAGACCGGCAGTGTGAGGATCGTCGGCGATGGTCGCAACCACTGGCCTGCCGTTCACGTCGATGATCTCGCCACAGCCTACCTGAGCGCGATGGAGCGGGCGGCAAGTGGGGACGATCGAGTCGCGGGACAGATCTTCAACGTGGTTGCGGAAGATGCCGTTGCCGTTGCCGAAATGGGTGAAGCGATTCGGGCCTCGGTCGGCGCCGATCGCGTCGAACCCTGGCCGCTTGACGATGCTCGCAAATCGCTTGGACCGTTCGCTGACGCACTGGCGCTCGATCAGACAGTAAGCGGCCAGCATGCCCGGCGAGTTCTTGCGTGGAAGCCCCATGGCCCCGGCCTGATTGCGGACCTCTCTGAACAAAAGCACTTTCAGCAAATCAACGGAGCATGACCATGACGTGGAACAGTGCATCTTTCGAATCGATTCTCGCGATGGTCGTAGCGGTTCTGTTCGCGGTTGCTGGGGTGGTCAATCTCGCAGGACTCGGCGCGGTGAAGCGCGACTTCGCACGCTGGGGTTACCCGGCATGGTTTCGTTTGCTTTGTGGCGCTCTTGAACTGTTGTCTGCGGCACTTCTTTTTGGACAACAAACCAGAGTTTTGGGCCTAACGCTGGCCGGTGCGATCATGGTCGCCGCGCTCTTCACGTTGCTACGAAACCGGGAGCCGTTCGGGCATCTCGCTCCGGCGCTGATCTTCTCGGCTCTCGTCGTGGCTACTGTGGCGCTCCGCGGTTGAGGCTTGCTCGCCACCAGGCGAGTGAGCCCGGGACTCGCGAATGTGCTCGGCATCACCGGTCAGCAGCGAGCCGTGCGGAATGTAGGAGACGGCCCCCTGTCCGACTTTGAGTGCCGTCGGAAATAGCCGAAGCGTGCGCATAGCTATTCCGGCAGGTTCCGGAGCGCTCCTGCCGATGCGGTTGCGAGGACGACGAGCCATGCGCACATGCTCCGGAAAAGCACGCTAAAGGATACTGTCCAACGCCTTGGCAAGCCTGGCGACCGCGCCTTCGACGTCATGCAGTTTGTCCAGGCCGAATAATCCGACGCGGAAGGTCTTGAAGTCTTCAGGCTCGTCGCATTGAAGGGGAACGCCGGGCGCGATCTGCAAGCCGGCATCAGCAAATTTCTTGCCGGATCGTATGCCGTCATCGTCGGTATAGCTGACCACGACGCCCGGAGCCTGAAAACCTTCGGCCGCCACGCTTTTGAAACCCTTGGCACCCAGGAGTGAGCGAACGCACGTGCCGAGTTCAACCTGCTCCGCTCTCACTTTGTCGAAGCCATATGCCTCGGTTTCCTTCATGACGTCGCGCAGCGTCGCGAGACCATCCGTGGGCATCGTGGCGTGGTAAGCGAACCCACCGTTCTCGTAGGCTTCCATGATCTGCAGCCATTTGCGAAGATCGCAAGCGAAACTGGTGCTGGTTGTTGCGTCGATTCTTTCGCGGGCAAGCTGGCTAAGCATGACCAGCCCGCAGCACGGTGACGCGCTCCATCCCTTTTGCGGCGCGCTAATCAGGACGTCAACGCCGCTCGCCTTCATGTCGACCCAGACCGTGCCGGAGGCAATGCAATCGAGTACAAACATGCCGCCGACGGCATGCACAGCGTCGGCCACCGCGCGCAAATAAGCGTCCGGCAACATGATCCCGGATGCGGTTTCGACATGCGGCGCAAAGACCAGATCCGGCTTGTTTTCCCTGATCGCAGCGACCACTTCTTCAATCGGTGGCGGTGCATAGGCGGCCTGCCTTCCTTGTTCGACCGGACGCGCCTTCAACACTATCGATTCAGACGGAATACCGCCCATGTCGAAAATCTGCGACCAGCGAAAACTGAACCAGCCATTGCGAATCACCAGACACTTCTTGTTCGTCGCGAACTGCCGGGCGACGGCTTCCATGCCGAACGTCCCGCTGCCCGGAACGACAATGGCCGACTGCGCGTTGTAGACTTTTTTCAGGGCGCCGGAAATATCCCGCATGACTCCCTGAAAAAGCTGCGACATATGGTTGATGGATCGGTCGGTGTAAACGACTGAATATTCGAGGAGTCCCTCGCGGTCGACATCGGGGAGTAACCCTGGCACGTTCGCCTCCGGTAATAGACGAATTAAAGAATCGAAAACAGATTCTAACGAAAGCCTCCTGTACTTGCATCGGCCATTCGATGCAGCGTGAAGCCAACGGCAGCTTTCAGGTTGCAGGCCATCCGTACAACCGCTACCTCAAGGTCATGGCGCTTTGCCGGCGCGGTCGTTGTCGTCTTCCTGCCCCGGCGCGTGCGTGGCCTCCGTTCTGGTTTGTTCGTAGACGCGGAGTAACGCCGGTGAAAGGAAGCACCCCATGACTGCGGACAGGATAATGAAAATCGAGGCCGCATCGACCAGCAGTCCGAAGCGCATGAAAATAAAGAAGCAGCACAGAAGATTCAGCAGATGCAGGAATATACCCAGAGCGGCGACACCCTTGGGGACGGTTCTTATTAATACCGCGAACCGCGAATGGGGGCGAGGCACATACCAGATGATCAGCAGCCCGAAGGTCATGATGAAGGCGCATTCTGCCCATTTCAGCCAGGTGGGGCGGCGCAGAAAACGTCCCTCGAAAATCGTCTCGATGACCTGCGCCTGAATTTCGATCCCCGGCACCAGTTCCCCCAACGCCGTCGTGCGCATGTCAGTCACGCCGGCACCGGTCAGTCCGACCAGCACCAATTTGTCCCGGATCCGTTCCGGATCGACGGTTCCCTGCAGGACGTCGCGTGCCGACGCGTAGCGGCTCAGCGTCGACCGAATGGACGCGAAATGCAACCAGATGTCACCCCCGGGCTGCGTGGGCACTAGCACATCAGCGACACCCACCGCTCGCACGCCGGATGTGTCGGCATAGACGTCGATCGCCGATGAGCCCGTGGCGAGGCGAAGCATTTCCATCGGTAGACTGGGGACCAGTTTCTCCCGCAAACCCGTGATGAGGGGAATATGCCGGACTACGCCTTGTTCGAGCGCCACGCTCAGCATCGCCTGCCCGTGGGCCGCCGCCTGCAATTCCGGCAGGCTGGCAAGCACATAGTCGAACCGTTGCACGTGGCCCAGTGGGTCGGTGCCATGAACGAGGATCGGAGCGCTTAGCAGATCGGTACTGGTGGCGAAGGCGGCGTGATCGAGCGCCGCAGCACCCAGTATGGTCGGCGCTGCGCGCAACGATCTGGCGAGAATGGCTTCGTGACTAGGAAGGGCGCGTAAGCCGGCGGCCAGGGCGGCAGCCGCTTTCGGCAGATTGCCAGCCACCTTGTCGGGAGAGGTCTGATCCGGCTCCGGCATGTA
Organism: Burkholderia sp. OK233; assembly: GCF_900230185.1. GTDB lineage: Bacteria > Pseudomonadota > Gammaproteobacteria > Burkholderiales > Burkholderiaceae > Paraburkholderia. The sequence goes on along the minus strand of NZ_OCSR01000002.1, from coordinate 1,918,736 downwards.
AATGTCGAGACCGATAGCCAGCGGTTTCAGTGCGGCAATGGCATCGATGAGGCTCGCGAGTCGATTTCGCGGCCAGGGCCATTGACCGACGGTTGCGAGCGTCTCCTCATCGATCTCGACAATGGTCACGGGCTGAGCAGTCGGAATCCGTGGGAAGTGACGTTGGTACTGATCGAACAGAATTTGCCGGGTTGTTTTAAAGGAGTCGGGAAGCGCCTCGTCGAGCGTGTCCACGAAGGCCGGACGTGCTACGTCGCTCGGCCATTCGCTACACAGGTTGAGCAGGCTCAGGCCGAACAACACCACGAGTGCCACCGGACGCCCCTGGACCGTCTTCAGTAGATTCCTGATCCGGGTAAGCCATGGGTCGAAATAGCGTTTCATCGACGGAAAGGCCATTCAGCGCCGATGACTGGCGCGGATCATTGGATTGTGATGACTGCGCGCCGGTTCATGCGATTGGGAACGCCATCTGCCGTGGGCACCAGTGGCTCGCGCTTGCCCCGGGCAGCGGTCTCTATTTGTCGGGCAGGAATGCCTTCCTTGATCAGGAACGCTGCAGCAGTCTGCGCCCGCTGCATGGACAGTCGGTCATTGAATTCCTGAGAGCCCGCCAGATCGGTGTGACCGACCACCACGATCTGAGGCGCCGGCCACGTCGCCAGGACGGCTTTCAGCTTTTTAACCGTGGCGGATGACTCCGGCGCCAATTCGGTGGCGGAATCAAAGAGAAAAAAGATCGTAAATGTCATGGGCCGAGGCGGCCGGGCCGCGAGTAGCTCGCCATATCGTGCCTGCACACTGGATTGGCTATCCATCGTCTTTTCGATGGCGCCGCCCCTGGTGACGCCGACCCCAGCGTAAGCCTTGTCAATTGTCTGCTCGCCGGTGGCGCTGTGGACAATGACCGCTCCGACTTTGCCATCAGGATCCGGCAATAGAATAATTTTGTCCGGCGTGCTGCACCCGGCCAGGAAAGCCAGCATGACGAATGCCGCGGCAGATGCCAGCCCGTGACGTCGGATTGCAGCCTTCAACGTGCACTCTCCCCTTTATCGCCGACTTCGATGATGAATTCAGTGCCGCGCACGCCCAGCGTGGTAGTGGGCGTGCTGAAGCGGACGGCATCCGGATTCGCCTTCGCCAACTTTCCGGAAATCACGGCCAGGGACCCGCGTTTGATGGAGGCGTCGAGCACCCCGTCATGGGTCGTGGTATTGAACGCGAATTTGTTGAGGTCGAGGATGGTATTGGCGCCAGCCGAGAGTTGGGTGGTGTCACGCAGCGTGATCCCGACGGAGGATTCCGGGCCGGTCACTATGCGGTCGCTGCCGTAAACCTCGCTGCCGACGGCCGCACCCGAACTTCCTCCAGCCCGTTCGATCTGCACCGTGCCCTTAAGGGTCTTCACGACGCCGGCAGCATCGGCGGCAAGTGCATCCGCGACAGCCATGCACCCGCAGGCAAGAATCAAGGCATATTTGATGGCTCGAAGACGCATCGGTGGCACCTGATTGCGCAAAGCTGCTTTCGGCGGGGCAGTATGGCTCCCCGAGGTCGACATGGTGTTGCGAGCGATCGTTCCCCGACTGCTCGTAGAGCTGGGGCTCGTGAAGGAGGTACAGAAATACTGCTCTTGGAACTCAGGTGGAGACGTCTCTACTGTATCGAACAGCGTATGGCCCCGATCCAAATGACTCTGTGCGCTTCCGCGCATATCGCATCAAACACTTCTTTGGCAGCCGGCTAATCTTACTGTGTCATATAAATGCTCGTGCAATCTATTGCCACAGAGGAAGAGTGCCATCGTTGCATGAGCCGTAGTCCAAGCAGGATACGCAACGTGGTAATGGAATCAGGAACGTGGCGTTGTGCGCGCTGGACTGCCCCGAGGGATGTAATCCTGGGGAAGGGCAGGCAGCGTGCGTTCGAGGAAGTTTTTTTTATCGCGCACATCTGATTGCATCCTGAGTCGCTGGGCCATCAGAAACCCATATGCAGCGATACTCAGTGTGGCGTGGTGGTGAAAGCCACGCCAGCCTCGCCCTTCGTAATGACCGAGCCCGAACTCCTGTTTCAGGTCCTGATAGTCGCGCTCGATGCGCCAGCGCATCTTGGTCACGAACACAAGCTGCTCAAGGGTCGCCTCCTCAGGGGCGGTAGTGAGAAAGTATTTGAGCGGCTCCGTATCTCCATCAGGCCATTCAATGAGCAGCCATTCTTCGTCGCGAACGGTACTTCGCCAATAGTCGCGATGTGCGGGACGAACCCGTACGGCGGCAAAGCGAGAGGAAAGTGCTGCGTTGCTGCCTTCCCGCCAGGTTACGGTTTGCCAGGCGCTCACGGGTAATTGCATGGCCAGTTCCTTCACCGCGAGCGGTTCGTGGCCGGGCGCACGGCGCAACGATGTCGGTGGCCTGCCGCGCCCGCTCCAGGGCTCGGGCGGAAGTGGCGCCGTACCTGGCGCCCACACAGAGGTGCCAGGCCGGATCCCTACCGCGTACAACAAACCCAGTTCAGTTACGCCATCCCGGAAAGCGGTTTCGTCGCCGTACCCGGCGTCGGCCAGCACGATGCCCGGTGCAACGCCGGACGCTACAGCCTCGCGAAGTTGCGCCAGCGCAATCTGGGGCTTGGTCTCGAAAGCCAGATCGTCGGGAATGCCCGCACGACGGGCCCGCTCCCGGTCGTCAATCCATTCCTTGGGCACATACAACTGCCAGGCAATCGGCAGGCTGCCGCGTTGCGTCGCGATCGACAGGCTCACGGCGACCTGACAGTTGTCCTGTTTGCCGAGCTGCCCACAGTACTGACGTGCAACCCCGACCGAATGACGCCCCTTCTTTGGAAAACCTGTGTCGTCAACAATCCAGTAGTAGCCGGTTTCTTCAGCAGCGTGCGCGCCTAACGCGGGCATCACCCATTCGCGTACCCGCTGCAAGACCGCCCGGTCAGACCATTCTGCCTTGGCCACAAAGTGGTGGAGTGACTGGTGCTTCGCACTCGCGTGAAGTGGGTCAATATGCGCGGCCATCGGCTCGACGCTCTTGCGTGACAACGGCAATACCAGGCCCGAACAGTAGCCCTTGAGGCCGGCATGGCGATCGGCGTGCCCTAACGCCTGCGCCAGATGGTTCAAATACGCGTCAAATTCGTCGACATCTTCTCTCATCGCGATCGCCCGAAGTCTGTATTATTCAATAGTACCAGGTATCGCTTTGATGCAAATATTTATATGACACAGTAAGACTAACGGCTATGGATGAAACCTGCTAGTGACCGTCCGACGACGCGCATCCGCAGTCGTGACCCCAGACGATTTGAAACAGACGGCACGTCGTTTGTTCCAAGTGTTTCATTCCTGACGGGGCCGCGCCTTGTGAGGCGCGCGCCTTCACGCAAAGCCTTGGCGGCAAAGCGTTTTTCTTTGATTCATTTGATTCACATAATTTTGAAATTGACCCGTGTCGTGTATCTTGGATTCCGGATTGACGGTAAATCGCCATGGACCGAGACGCACTTTGCCAGTTACTGAAGGAACGCTACGAACTGCTGTCGAAGCAGGAGCGGGTCGGGGCGAACTACATCCTTGAAAACCCAAACGAAGTCGCGGTCGTGTCGATGCGCGATCTCGCGCGGCTTGCGAACGTACCGCCGTCGACGATGACACGGCTCGCGAAGCGGGTCGGCCTGCCGGGCTACGATTCTCTGAAGGCGGTGTTCGTCGACGCGATGCGTTCGCAAGGCTATGCATACAGCGGCCGAGCGCAGCAGATGGTGCAACTGAACCGGCGGATCGGCGGACATGCGCATGTGCAGGATCTTGCGAGTGAAGTGATCGAGCACATACGGACACTGTGTCATCCGGAGAACGTCGCCACGATCGTTCGTGCCGCGCGCCGGCTCGCGAAGGCGCGCCAGATCTACTGTCTTGGACTTCGTTCGTCATTCGCGGTCGGCTATCAGTTCGAGCATGTCGCATCGTATTTTTCCGGTAACGTGCGGTTGATTGACGGCGCGGGCGAGAGCGGCGTGATGGCGGTGATTCATCAGGCGTCGCAGAAGGATGTCGCGATTGTTTGCAGCATGTCGCGGTACGCAAAAAAAACGATCAACATCGCCAGCCATCTTCACCAGCAGGGCGTCGCAATCATTGCGATTACCGACAGCCCGATGTCGCCCGTGGGCCGGCTCGCGAAGGAAACGATCCTTGTGCGCAACAAGACGTCGTCGTTCTTCGACACGATTGTGCCGGCGATGCTCGTCAGCGAGATTCTCGTGATGCTGTTGTCCGCGGAGTCCGGAATCGACGTCGAGTCGCTTGTTTCGGATGCGGAGGAGAAGTTGATCGGGCTCGGCGAATGGTGGGACGTCGAATGAACTGACCAATCTGGAACATCTTCCGAACTGGAATGGATTTGTTGACAATGATTTGTAATGCTAATTAATGTGAGGTGAGAAAAATGAAGATGAATGGAAAAATACGAGCCGCGGTTGCATGTGTATGCCTGCTGCTGGCCGGGATCGGAACCGCGAACGCAGCCGATGCGTTGCAGCGGATCGAGTCGAGCAAGATAATTCGCGTCGCGATTCCGACCGACTATGCGCCGTATGGTTTCGTCGGGCCGGATATGCAGCCTGAAGGGATCGACATCGATACGGCGCAGCTCGTTGCGCAGAAGCTCGGCGTGAAACTGCAGCTCGTGCCCGTCACGGCGCCGACGCGCCTGGCGTACCTGCAGACGGGCAAAGCCGATATCACGATATCCTCTCTCGGCAAGACACCCGAGCGCGAGAAGATGATCGACTACTCCATCGCATACGCGCCGTTCTATGACGCTGTGTTCGGAAAGACGGAGCTCGCGGTGGAGAAATTCGCAGACATGGCGGGCAAGACCGTGTCTGTCACGCGCGGTTCGATGCAGGACCAGGAAATCACGACGATGGCGCCGGGCGCCGTGATTCGCCGCTTTGAAGACAACAATTCGACAATCCAGGCATTCCTTTCTGGTCAGACGCAGATGATGGCGGTCGGCACGACCGTGGTCGCGACAATGAAGAAGGCTCACCCCGGTGTAGACGTCAGCCTGAAGGCAATCCTGTCAAATTCGCCATGCTATATCGGCGTACCGAAAGGCGAGCCGGAGCTTGTGGCGAAACTGAACCAGATCATTCGCGATGCGAAAGCCGACGGGACAGTCAACCGGATCGCGATGAAATGGCTGAGCGCGCCCGCGGGCAACCTGCCGGAATGACGACTCACACGGCGTGCCGCTCCGGACCTGGGAGCGGTGGCGCCCCCGCCATACCAGGAGTGTTTGCATGAGCGCTAAGGAATCGGCAATCCGGCGGCTAGCTGCGTGGATTGTTGCACTGACGCCGGCCGATGTGCCGCCGGACGTCGCGGCGGTTGCTAGCCATGCGACGATCGACACGATCGGCGTTGCGCTCGCCGGCAGCCGGACCGAGGTTGGGTCGCATGCCCGGCGCTTCGCGGGCGAGATGTTTGGGAAAGGAGGCGCCGCCGTTTGGGGCAGCACGCTGGGGCTGACCGCACCCGGCGCCGCGTTCGCGAACGGGGTTGCCGCGCACGCGCTCGATTTCGACGATAACTGCTACGCGGGCTTTGTGCATGCGTCCGCAGTGGTCGTGCCGGCAGCGTGGGCCGCCGTGCAAGCGGCAGGCCGCTCCGGCAGCACCTATATCGCATCCTACGTCGCGGGTACTGAGGCCGAGTTCGCCGTTGCCCATGCGATGGGCCTCGCACCGTATCAGTGCGGTTGGTGGACCACGGGCCTGTACGGCACGATCGGCGCGTGCGCGGCCGCCTGTCACGCGTTCGGACTCGATGCAAACGCCACAGCGTCGGCGCTCGGGCTGGCGATTGCCGGCACCGGCGGCATGAAGGCTGGCTTTGGTACCGATGCAAAGGCATTGATGGTCGGTCATGCCGCACAAGCGGGCGTGAGTGCTGCACTGCTCGCACGCGAAGGCTGCATCGGGCCAGATAACGCACTCGACGGCCCGAGCGGACTTGCCGTGTTGACAGGCGCCGACGAGTATTCTGTTGCGTCATTCGAGACCCTCGGCCGGACCTGGCGTCTGCTGTCGCCGGGGCTCGACGTGAAGCGAATTCCGGTATGCCTATCGTCGCACGCTGCAGTCGACGCGTTACGCGACCTGATTGCCGAAGGGCTCGACGTGCCGAGTATCGAACGCATCGTTTGTGACGTGCCGCCAATAGTCGTAAAGAACCTAGTCTATGCGCAACCGGCGACGCGTCAGCAGGCGCAGTTCAGTCTGCCGTATTCGCTGGCAGCGACACTCTTGCACGGCGACGTGACGCTTGCCGGGCTCGAGCCCGCCGCGCTGGCAACACCGGAATTGGTCGCCGCCATGCAACGCGTACGGATGCATACGTCGGACCGTTGGGCCGACCCGGAAAGGCTGGCCGACGCACCGGAAGGTGCGTGGCTGCGCGTCGAGCTGCGCGACGGGCGGGCGATCGAACGCTTCCGCGCGGCGGCGGTCGGCACGGCTGCATTGCCGATGAGCAACGGCGAGTTCGATAGCAAGTTCATGTCATGCGCGGCTACGGTGCACGATGCCGCAACCGCCACGGCCTGGCTGTCGACTCTGCGCAAGATTGAACGCGTCGACGCGCTCGCGTCACTGAGACCTTAACCTCGAAAGAGTCTTAACCCTTACTGATCTTGTCAGTCTGTTTAGTTATGCAGATTTATAAAATCGCCGGTCGCAACCACGCGGCTGTTTCCCTTTGCCGACTGGAGACAATGATGGATTTTCCCCTGACCGTTCCACCTTCAAAAAAACACCAGAGCTTCCTGTGGTCGCCGATCTGTACGAATCTCGACGAGCTCGACGCGCATATCGCAATCCTCGGGATTCCGTTTGGTCAGGCGTATACCGCTGACCATATCAGTAACGACCAGAGCAAGGCGCCCGACGCGGTACGTGCGATGAGCGACCGGATCTGCCGGGCACTACATCACTACGATTTCGATGTCGGCGGCCCGATCTACGACAACCGTGCGCTAAAGGTCGTCGATTGCGGTAATGTGCCCGCCGACCCGCGCGACCTGAGCACGCATGGCCCGCGGTCCGAGCAAGCGGTGCGCAAGATACTGAAGGCGGGTGCAATGCCGATCATCCTCGGCGGCGACCATGCGATCCCGATTCCGGTGCTGCGCGCGTTCGACGACCAGGGGCCGATCACGCTCGTGCATATCGACGCACACCTCGACTGGCGCGACGAGATCAACGGCGTGCGCGAAGGACTATCGAGCACGATCCGCCGTGCGTCCGAAATGGAACACATCGGGGAGATTTTCCAGATCGGGCTCCGGGCTCAGGGCAGCGGCCGTCAGGCAGACTACGACGACGCAGTCGCATACGGCTCGCACCTGATTCCGGCATACGAAGTGCACGAAACCGGCATGCAGGCCGTACTTGATCGAATCCCTGCTGGCGGGCGCTACTACCTGACGATCGATGCGGACGGTCTCGACCCGTCGATCGCGCCGGGCGTGGCGGGCCCCGCGCTTGGTGGGATTACCTATGTACAGATGCGCCAGTTGATCCACGGCTTGGTCAAGAAAGGCCGCGTGGTTGGCATGGACATCGTCGAGATCACACCCTCGGCCGACGTGAACAACATCACGTCGATTACCGCGGGTCGGCTTATCGTCAACATGATCGGTGCTGCTGTCCGCGCCGACTACTTCGACGCTCCGCGCGTCGGCTAGCGGATACGGTCATGACCTATCAGTTCAATTTTCTGTCGATTCTCGACTATGGGACGATACTCGCGAAGGGCATCGCGCTGACGCTGGAACTGATCGCCGTCGGCGGCGTGGCCGGGATGGCGCTCGCCGTCGCGTGCGCGTGGGGCAAGACGCACGGTGCGCGTGCGCTCCGCTTCGCGATCGACGTGTACGTCGAGCTGTTCCGCAACACCCCGTTCCTGATCCAGCTGTTCTTCGTGTTCTTTGGCTTACCCAGTTTCGGTATTCACATTTCGTCGAACTCGGCTGCGTTGCTCGCGACGATGCTGAACCTCGGCGCGTACTGCACCGAGATTCTGCGCGCCGGGATCGCGGGCGTGCCGAAGGGGCAGACGGAAGCGGCGCTCAGCCTTGCAATGACGCGCTGGCAGACGTTTCGCCACGTGATCCTGCGCCCGGCGTTGCGCAAGGTCTGGCCGGCGATATCGAGCCAGCTCGTGATTGTGATGCTCGGCTCGGCAGTGTGCTCGCAGATTTCGGTCGAGGAGCTGTCGTATGCGGCGAACTTTATTCAGGCGCGCAATTTCCGCGCATTCGAAACCTACGCGGTGACGACGCTGATCTATTTCGGGCTCGCGGTTGCGCTGCGTGCAGTGCTACGCCTGATCGGGGAGCGTTACGTGGTCGCACGGCAGGTGAAGCCCGCCGCTGCGGCGCCGCTCCTTGCACCGACGGAAGGAGTATCGCGATGATGACTTTCACGCTATGGGATGTCGTGCGTGGCCTGTTGCTCGCGCTACGCTGGACAATTGTGCTGTCGATCACCGCGTTCGTCGCCGGAGGTGCGGTTGGGCTTCTAACGATGATGCTGCGCGTGTCGCAACGTCCGATTGCCCGCGCCGTCGCGCGCGGATGGATCGAGCTGTTCCAGGGAACGCCGCTGCTGATGCAGCTGTTCATGATCTTCTTCGGTTTGGCGCTGTTCGGTATCGAGGTGCCCGCATGGGGCGCCGCGCTTGTCGGGCTCACCTGCTGGTCGAGCGCGTTCCTCGCGGAAATCTGGCGCGGCTGCGTCGAAGCAGTGCCGCACGGGCAATGGGAAGCGTCCGCGAGTCTGGCGATGAGCCGGTCGCAGCAGATGCGACACATTATCTTGCCTCAGGAGCTGCGGATTGCGGTGCCGCCGACGGTCGGCTTCCTCGTTCAAGTCGTCAAGGGGACAGCGGTTACGTCGATCATCGGCTTCGTCGAGCTGGCGAAGGCCGGCAGCGTAATTACGAACGCCACCTTCCAGCCATTCACGACGTTCGGGTTGGTTGCATTGATGTATTTCGCGCTGTGCTGGCCGCTATCGGTCTGCAGCCGCGTTTTCGAGAGGAAGCTCCATGTCGCTCATCACCATTGAAGATGTCCGGAAGTGCTATGGCGCACTCGAAGTGCTGAAGGGAATCGAACTGCGCGTCGACAAGGGCGAGGTTATCGCGATCATCGGCAAGAGCGGGTCCGGCAAGAGCACGCTGCTGCGGTGCGTGAACGGACTCGAACGGATCGACGGAGGTGCGATTCACGTTGGCGATGTCCGCGTGTCCAATGACGACGTGGCATTGTGCAAACTGCGGCTGCGGGTGGGCATGATTTTTCAGCAGTTCAACCTGTTTCCGCACATGACGGTCGGGCGCAATGTGATGGCCGCGCCGATGATCGTGAAGGGCGTGCGCGAGGCCGACGCGCGGCGGATCGCGCTTGCAAACCTCGAGAAGGTCGGGCTCGAGACGAAATTCGACAGCTACCCCGATCAGTTGTCTGGCGGCCAGCAGCAGCGCGTAGCGATTGCCCGCGCGCTGAGCATGGAGCCGGACGCGCTGCTCTGCGACGAGATCACGTCGGCGCTTGATCCTGAGCTTGTCAACGAGGTACTCGCGGTAGTACGCAGGCTTGCCGACGACGGGATGACGTTGCTGATGGTCACGCACGAAATGCGTTTTGCTCGCGACGTCTGCAATCGCGTTGTATTTATGCATCAGGGGCGCGTACACGAGGCCGGCGCGCCGGACGAGCTGTTCAACCAGCCACGTACGCCCGAACTGCGGCAGTTCCTCGGCGTCGCGCAAGCCGAGCCTGCGGACATGGGCAGGCGTCGAACAAACCTCAAGACTTACGGACTCCCACACCAAACGCCCGATACCTAATCCCAGGGCCGAAGACTATCGCGACATGGGGCGGCTGGTGAGAACGAGCCGTCGCCGCTCGCTCATGCCTTTACTTTCCCACCAACCTTCCCATTCGCCCCCACCCTCTCCAACTGAAACGGCGTATCCCTCAACCTCCTCCCCGTCAGCCTGAACACCGCATTAGCCACAGCCGGCGCCACCGAAGGACTCGACAACTCCCCAACGCCGCCCGGTTTCGACGGATCCCCCTGCACGATCAAAATATCAACCTCCGGCATATCATTCATCCGCATCACGCGATACGTATCGAAGTTCTTCTGCTCCACCTGCCCATGCCGAATATCGATGCGATCCGCCGTCGCATGCCCTAGTCCCCACATCAGCCCGCCATACAACTGTTCCTCAACCCCACCCGGCGACACAGCCAACCCGCAATCCGCCACACAGGTCAGCTTCTCAACCACAACCGCATCGCCCTTCCTCACAACCCGCGCCACCACCGCAACATAGCTGCTATACGCCTGATTCGTCGCGACACCCAACGCCGTACCCGGAGGCAACGCCTTCCCCCACCCCGCCCGCTCCGCAGCCTCGCGCAACACCGCCTTGTGCCGCGGGTCCTTCATATACGCAAGCCGGAACTCAATCGGATCGCGCTGCGCGGCATGCGCGGCCTCATCCATGAAAGACTCCACCGCGAACACGTTCGGGATATAACTCACCGCGCGATACCAACCGGTCGGCACACCGGTTTCATGACGCACCCAACCAATGTCGACATGCGGCGCATCGTAAGCGAACTCGTACTTGCTGATCGCTTCGGTGGTGCTGTAGTCCATCCGGTCCGGGCGATCGAAATAACCCGGCTCCCATTGTTCCGGCGAAGCGGGCATTACGGCACGCAACTGCAACGTGGTGAGATTGCCGTGAGCATCAATTGCAGCTTTAGCGCGGTGATAACTCGCCGAATGATAAAAGAGCGCACGCATTTCATCTTCGCGACTGTTCATCAGCTTGACCGGTTTGCCGACTTTCAGCGCAAGCCATGTCACTTCGAACAACCAGTACTTCGATTCACGCGAACCGAAACTGCCACCCGATACAAGCTCATGCAACACAACACGCTCTGCAGGAATCCCACCGATCACCTCAGCCGCTTCCTGCACTGTGGAAGGCACTTGCAAACCGCCCCAATACTCAATGCGCCCATCCTTCGCCCAAGCAGTGACATTGATCGGCTCAAGTGCGTTTTGCGCCTTATAGGGCATCGAATACGACGCCTCGATCACACGCGCACCATGTGGCCATGCAGTCTTCGCGTCACCGGTTTGAATCGTCGGCACAACATGCGCGACAGGATCGTCAAGCCAGGCAGCCTGACGTGCGGCGAGCGTGCTGCTGTCGAAGGTTTCCAGCGGACTGTCTTCCCACTCAACCTTCAGCGCCGCCTGGCCTTGATGCGCCGACCAATAATCGTCGGCCAACACAGCAACGCCCGCCTGATTGCCGCCAAGAAGGTCGGGACGACCAGGAATCTGCAACACCTGCCGCACGCCCGGCACGGCTAACGCGGCTTTAGCATCGACGCTCCGCACACGCGCATCGATCACCGGCGCGCGTGTGACGACCGCTACCAGCATCCCCGGTAACGACACATCGATGCTGTACGGAAACGCCCCTCTCGCTTTCAGATCGGCGCCACGCTTTTTCTGCAGCTTGCCGATGTATTTAAACTGCGACGGGTCTTTCAACGCGACGTCCTTCGGCGCAGGCAACTGCGCAGCTACGCTGGCCAATGATCCGTAGTTCGCGCGCTTGCCACTTGCCTTATCGATAACGAAGCCGTTTTCAGTCGAACACGCGGATGGCGCCACATTCCATTGTTTCGCCGCGGCCTCGATCAACATGGCACGCGCGGTTGCACCCGCACGCCGCAAGCGATCGTACTCAAGCGATACGCTGGTGCTGCCACCTGTCGAGAACACTTTCCACAACGGATGAATGTAGTCCCCGTAAAACGGATTCTCCGGCGTGATCACCTCCACGCGAAACGGATCGACATCGAGTTCTTCCGCGACAACTGCAGCGAGTGCAGTACGCGTCCCCGTGCCCGAGTCGTGCTTATGGACCACGAGTTTGATCGTGTCGTCAGGCAACACACGCACCCATGCGTTCGGTTCGAACTCGCCTGCTTGCGGTTTAGGATCGCCGCTTACGTTGGCGTCTTTCGCGAAAGCCTTGGGCAGTTGAAAACCGATCGCGAGGCCCGAAGCCAACAACGCCGAACTCTGTTTGATGAAGCGTCGACGCGCCGCGCCGTGTGCGCCGTTCAGCGCTTGCTTGTCGTTGCGCATTCAAGCCTCTTCTTTCGTGGAGGTGCAGACGGAAGCGCAGATAGACTCGACCCACGTGACTGACGCGAGCGCCGGATCACCAGAAGCAGCGCGTTTGATCGCCTTGCGAATCCGCGAATAGGTCCCGCAGCGGCAGATGTTGCCCGACATGGCCGTCGCGATGGTTTCGTCGTTGACCGTCGGCTTGTCCTTCAGAAACGAGGCCGCCTGCATCAACTGACCGGACTGACAGTAGCCGCACTGCGGCACGTCTTCCGCCACCCACGCGAGTTGCAGCGGATGCTTGCCGTCTTTCGACAGACCTTCGATCGTCGTGATGTGCTTGCCCGCCACCGCCGCAATCGGCAACAAACAGGAGCGCACCGCCTCGCCTTCCAGATGCACCGTACACGCGCCGCAAAAGCCGCCGCCGCAGCCGAATTTCGTCCCGGTCAATTTGAGCCGGTCGCGCAACACCCACAAGAGGGGCATGTCTTCCGGTACATTGTCGAGCGAGTACCGCGTGTCGTTGACCACGATCTCGATCATGCGCTGTCTCCTGAATGGTGTTGTGCAGCGCGGCGCGTGATTCAAAGGGTCCGCGTGCTTGCGGCCATTATTGAAAGCCGTTAAGCACAACGCCAGCGACGATTTCTTCCATCACCGGTAAGTCCGGCTAACACCCATGTTGAAACGCTACCCTTCCATTCAGTCGATGCAGGCCTTTCTGCAAGCGGCACGCGTCGGCAGCTTTTCGAGCGCGGCGCGCCAGTTGTCGCTCACGCATAGCGCAATCAGCCAGCAGATCCGCACGCTCGAAGAATTCGTCGGGCAGCCGTTGTTCGTGCGCGAAAGCGGCCGCGTGGTACTGACGGATGCGGGCGTGCTGTTTGCGAATCAGCTGGCGGATGGCTTCGAGCAGATCGATCGCGCGTTGTCGTCGGTGAAAGAGCGCACGGTCAAGCAGTCGATCACGCTCGACGTCGATCCCGAACTCGCGCAGAGCTGGCTGGTGGCGCGTTTGCCTGCTTTGCTCGGTGCGTTGACCGGCACGTCGTTGACGGTACTGTCTACGCCGCGCCACGAGCGCAACGCGTTCGAGCGCGTGGATATTGCGTTGCGGTATGGGTATGGAGAATGGGAAGGTTTCGAGAACGCGCTGATCTGCGGCGACCGATTGACTGCCATGGGTTCGCCTGCGCTTCTTGAAGCGCGCGGGCTGAGCCTGCCGCTCACGCCCGAACAGGTGCTCGATTTGCCGTTGCTCGGCTATACAAAACGCTCGTGGATTCCATGGCTCACCGCGGCAGGCATGCCCGCAGTCGAACCGGATGCAGTCGCCGTATTCGACAATGCCGCCGGGCTGATTGCAGCGGCCAGCGCAGGCGTGGGCGCTGGTTTAGCGCGCGGCCTGCTCGCTGCGGACGCAAAACGCGAGGGACGTCTGGTCGAACTCACCCAGGTAGAAATTCCGACGCATTACAACCTGAATGCCGTATGGCCGCGCGAGAAAGCAGCCCGCGTTGCGCCCTTGATCGAGGTGATTCGCGAGTTGGTCGCACAAACGGTCAGCCCATGTTAGCAGCCACCTCGCGCACCGTATCGAGAAACAACGACAACACCGGCGACGCATCCTCAGCCCGATAGCGCGCATGCAGCGACACCTCGGGACGCGGCGCGGTCAGCGGCACGAATGCGACACCACCGGTCGTCAATTGCCGTGCCGACGAATGCAGCAACGCCACGCCCAGCCCATCGCGCACGAGACACAGCAGCGTATGCACCTCGACCACTTCCTGATCGATCTGCGGTGTAAACCCTGCCTCGACGCAACAGTCCTGCAGAAAGCGCGCAAGCTGCGACTGCCGCAAACCAAACGACACAAAACGCTCCGTCTCCAACTCACGCAACGCGATCTCCTCCCGCGCGGCAAGCCGATGCCCTAACGGCAGCGCCACCACCGCCGATTCGCGCATCACCACTTCACTACGAATCTCCGGGTCCTCATGCGACACCCGGAAGAAGCACACATCCAACCGCCGCTCCTTGAGCGCGAGAATCTGCGCAGCGGGCGTCATCTCATGCAGCGTCCACTGCACTTGCGGATGCTTCTCCGCAAATACCCGCAGTGCGCGCGGAATCGGATCGACCATCGCAGAGCTAATGATGCCGATCTCGAGACTTCCCACTTCACCACGCCCCGCGCAACGCGTCAGGTCGATCGCGCGTTCGAACTGCGCGAAGATCAGCGGCACCTGCTCTTTAAGTGTTTTCCCTGCATCAGTGAGTTCGACACGGTGTTGCGAGCGCGTGAACAACGCAGTGCCCATCTCTTCTTCAAGGATGCGAATCTGCTGACTCAGAGGCGGCTGTGAAATGTGCAGCCGTGCGGCTGCCCGGCCGAAATGCAGTTCGTCGGCAAGTACCGAGAAGTAACGCAACAGCCGGATGTCCATATCGCAAACGTATCAAGATCGTGGTTAAAAAATATTGTACAGAGCGTTTTTATCTTGTGAGACTGCATCGCAAGCAGCAGTGCACATCAGTGTGACACTCGATGCCGGCGAGGGGAAGGCGCACAAACACTGCGTCTTGCAAAGGGCCGCATGGGCAAGCCCGTCTGGGCTCCGTTCCATCGATGCGCCTGCCCGCGATCCGGCAACTGGATACACCAGTTCCTCTCAAGGAGATCGAGTACATGATCATCGACACCAGCTGTTACCCGACCAATCTGGTCGACCTCGCCTGGCGCCACGACGGCGAGCCATTTACCGGTGAGCGTCTGATCGCAACGATGGACGGCCCGTACATCATCAACGGCAAGCCGCGCCGCATCGACAAGGCCTTCATTCAACCGCCGCAAGGCAACACCATCTATACGTGGACCGACGGCAATCGTTCGGGCCGCGAATCGATCGACGACTACATGGCGTACACCGTCGAAATGACGCAGAAGTA
Organism: Burkholderia sp. OK233; assembly: GCF_900230185.1. Classification (GTDB taxonomy): domain Bacteria; phylum Pseudomonadota; class Gammaproteobacteria; order Burkholderiales; family Burkholderiaceae; genus Paraburkholderia. The sequence goes on along the minus strand of NZ_OCSR01000002.1, from coordinate 1,903,529 downwards.
CCCGGACCGTCTGATCGGTTGCTTCGTGTACAACCCGCGTTGCGGTCCTGAGAACGGCGCCGAAGCCATCGAGTTCTATGCAAAGGAACACAGCTTCAAGATGGTGCAGTTGCAGGCCAATATGCACGCGTACCGCCCCGACCGCGCGCTCGACTGGCTACGTCCTGCATTGCGTAAATGCGCGGACCTCGGCCTGCTCGTGAAGCTGCACACCGGCGACGGGCCGTACAGCATTCCGAGCGAGTGGTATCCGCTGATCCGCGAATTCCCCTCGGTGAATTTCATCATGGCGCACTTTGGTGTGCAGACCGGTGGCGTGTATTGCTTCGAGCCGTATCAAATGGCGCTCGATACGCCGAACGTGTACTGCGAATCGAGCTGGTGCCTGCAATCGCGGATCGTCGAATTCGCGAAGGTACTGCCGACGCACAAGATTCTCTACGGCTCGGACACGCCGCCGAATGAACCCGGCATGTGGCTGCGTTTGCTCGAAGTGTTGTGCCACGAGCCGCCACAAGGTCTGAATCTCGACGAAGACACGCTCGAGGATTACCTCGGTAACAACCTCGCCCGCATGATCGGCATCGAGCCGAGCGCGCCGCCGAGAAGCGTCGAGGAAGCGCAAGCCTATCTGAAACAACATGCCGGCGCGTCGCAGAAGCACGCCGCTCAGGCATCGCAAGCAGCCTACGCAGGAGCCCGCTGATGATCATCGATACCCATCTGCACCCGACCAATCTCGTCGACGAAGCGTGGCGCCACACCGGCGAGCCGTTCACCGGCGAACGCCTGCTGAAGATGATGGACGGTCCGTACATCATCAACGGCAAGCCGCGCCGTATCGACATGGGCTTCATTCAGCCGCCGCCCGGCAACACCGGCTATCGCGACGGCAACCGCCGCGGCCGTGAAGGCATTCGCGACTACATGTCGTATATCGCCGAGTTGACGCAGAAGTACCCGGATCGTTTTATCGGTAACTTCACGTACAACCCGCGCTGGGGTCCGGAGAACGGCGCCGCCGAACTCGAATTCCACGTGAAAGAGTACGGCTTCAAGATGCTCAAGCTGCACGCGAACATGCACGGCTATCGTCCGGATCGTGCGCTCGACTGGCTGCGTCCGGCGATGAAGAAGTGCGCGGAGCTCGGCGTGGTGGTGCTGATTCACACCGGCGACGGACCGTACACGATTCCGACTCAGTTCTATCCGATCATCCGCGAATTCCCGATGGTGAATTTCATCATCGGTCATTTCGGGATTCAAACGGGCGGCAACTACTCGTTCGAATCGTTCTGGATGGCGATGGACACACCGAACGTGTATTGCGAATCGGGCTGGTGCTATCAGTCGCGCATCGTCGAATTCGCTCGTGAGCTACCGCGCAACAAGATCGTGTTCGGCACCGACTCGCCGCCGAACGAGCCAGGCATGTGGCTGCGCGAACTCGAAATGCTGTGCGGTCCGGCGCCGCAAGGCATGGATCTGGATGAAGACGGCCTCGAAGACTACATGGGCAACAACATCGCCCGTCTGGTCGGCATCGAACCGACCAAGCCGCCGAAGGATCTGGCCGAAGCGGAGAAGCGTTTGAAGGCGACCTACGTGAATGACGTAACGCAGCCTGCTTAACGCGTTTAACGCTTGTTGTAGGGCAGGCGCGGTTCACACTGCGCCTGCCCCGCCCGACAGTCCGCTTTCGTTATCGCTTTCGACGGAGTTCACTATGGCGGATAACCTCTTCCGCGCCACGCAGGATTTTCATCGCTTTGCCCTTGCGTATCGCGAGCAGTTTCCCGATGACGTATTGACCATTCAGCAACCGGTGGACGCGGATCAGGACGTCACCGCTCTCGTGGCCGAACTGGCCGCGCGTGGACGTCATGAGATGTTGATCTGCGAAAAGGTCAACGGCATTGCGACACCGCTGGTAACCAATTTCTTTGCTTCACGTACACGCATTGGTCGTTTGTTCGACGTCGATGCATCGGGCTTATTCGACGCCTACCAACAACGTGCGAATGCCCCTATCGCGCCGGTTTTCGTTCCGACCGGTCCAGTGCTCGACCAGGTTATCGAAGGCGACGCCGTCGATCTCGCGCAACTGCCGATGATCCGCCACTTCGATACCGATCGTGGTCCGTACATCACCAACGCGGTGATCGTCGCCGAAGATCCGGTGACGGGCGTCGCGAATCTCAGCTATCACCGTTCGATGCGGCACGCCCGCAATGCGCTCGCCACCAGTCTGCATTCGCGCGGCCACCTCTGGCGCATGCTGCAAACCGCTCAAGCACGCGGCGACACGTTGAAAGTCGCGATGGTGATCGGTGCGCATCCGTTATTCATGCTGGCTGCTGCGGCACGCGTGCCCTTCGGTACAGACGAGCGAGCGATTGCAGGGGGATTGTTCGGCGCGCCGTTGGAATTGGTACGCACGCCGCGATACGGCATCGGCGTTCCCGCTTCCGCTGAGTTTGTCCTTGAAGGCACGATCGATCCGGACGCCCACGCAGAAGAAGGCCCGTTCGGCGAATTCACCGGCTATTCGTCGGATCGCTCGACCAACAACGTGTTGCGCGTCGACACGCTGATGCGGCGTAACGATGCATGGCTCGTCGACGTCGTCGGCGGCCCGTACGCTGAACATCTGACGCTGGCCCGCTTGCCGCGCGAAGCGGAAATGAGCGAGAAGCTGAAGGCGCGCTTTCCTTCCGTCACCGCACTGCACTATCCGAACTCGGGCACGCACTTTCACTGCTACGTCGCATTGACTCAAACACGCGACGGCGAAGCACGCCAGATCATGCTCGCGTTGCTCGGCTGGGACCCGTATCTGAAGAACGTGGTGGCGGTGGATAGCGATATCGACATCACCAACGATTCGCAAGTGCTGTGGGCCATCGCGACGCATTTCCAGCCGCATCAGGACGTGTTTATCGTCGATGGTTTGCCGGGTAGTCCGCTCGATCCGTCATCGTCCGCAGCGGGTACGACATCGCGGATGGGAATCGACGCGACACGCGGCTCGCATTTCGACGGCATTCGCGCACGGATCGGCGAGCGCGCATCGCAACACGCTATTGAGATTTTGGCCCGCGCCGCCACCGGAGCCCAGCAATGACCCCGCGGCGACTCGTAGTCGGCATCAGCGGCGCGTCCGGGTTCACGTACGGCGTGCGCCTGCTGCAACTGCTGCGTGATCTCGACATCGAAACACATTTGACCGTCTCGCGCAGCGCGCTGCTGACGATGACGCACGAAACCGACTACAAGTTCGCCGATGTCAGTGCCCTTGCCAGTTTCACCTACCGTTGCGACGACATGGCCGCCGCCATCTCCAGCGGTTCGTTCCGCTCGCTGGGCATGATCGTCGCGCCCTGTTCGATGAAGACGCTTGCCGAAATTGCCAGCGGCATGTCGTCGAGCCTCATCTCGCGTGCCGCCGACGTCACGCTGAAAGAGCGCCGCCCGTTGGTGCTGCTGGCGCGTGAAACCCCTTACACGCTGGCGCATCTGCGCAACATGATCGCCGTCACTGAAATGGGCGCGATCGTCGCCCCACCGGTACCGGCGTTTTACGCACGCCCTGTTTCGCTCGGCCAGATGATCGACCACACGCTAGGCCGCGTGCTCGATCTGTTCGGTCTCGAAGCGGGCACCGTCAAACGCTGGCGAGATGGCGAGGCAGAAACCACGTTACGAGAAGCGGTACAAGCACCCCATATCGCCTGACAAGCCGAACCGCACCAACCGCAGTACGAACGAAGAAACGGAGACGAGCCATGAATCACATTCACACCACCCACAATGAAATCGAGAAAATCCCCGTCACGGTGCTGACCGGCTTTCTCGGCGCCGGCAAAACGACGCTGCTCAACTACATCCTGCGCGAGAAGCACGGGCGCAAGATCGCGGTGATCGAAAACGAGTTCGGCGAAATCGGTATCGACGGTGGTCTCGTGCTCGAATCGACCGAAGAGATCTACGAGATGACGAACGGTTGCGTGTGCTGCGTCGGCGCGGTGCGTGAGGACCTGGTGCGGATCGTACGCATGCTGGTGGAAAGGCCTGACCGGCTCGATCACATCATCGTCGAAACGAGTGGGCTCGCGGATCCGTATCCGGTCGCACAGACCTTCTTCCTCGACGATCCGATCGCAAAACAGGTGACGTTGGATGCGGTCGTCACGATGGCGGATGCGAAGCATATCGCCGCGCACCTGGACGATCTGGTGCTCGATGGCAGCGACAACCAGGCAGTCGATCAGATCGTCTGCGCAGACCGTATCGTGATCAACAAGGTCGATCTGGTGACTGCAGAAGATATCGCTTCACTAACGCAGCGCATTCGCGGGTTGAACGCTACAGCGGAAATCGTCGAATCGAGCTACGCGCAGATCGACCTCGACAAGATTCTCGGCGTCGGCGCGAACGAGTTCTCGCAGATTCTCGTCGAGACGGACGGCTTGCACGAAGAAGCGCACAGCCACGCGCACGAACATGAGAATCACCACGACGAACACGAGGCCCATCACGATCATGAACATGCCCATCATGACGACAATCACGCCGACCACCAGCACGACGAAAGCGTGTCCTCGGTGGGAATAGAAATCGATGCGGACATCGATCTCGACGCGCTGCAAGCCTGGCTCACCGAACTGCGCGAGGCCGATGCCGCCAACCTGTTCCGCATGAAAGGCATCCTCGCCGTGCAAGGCCAGTCGCACCGCTATGTGCTGCAAGGCGTGCACAACGTCATCGAATTGCGCGCAGCACAGGTATGGGGCTCTGAACCGCGCTCATGCCGCATCGTATTCATCGGACGCGATCTCGATCGTGCCGCGCTGACCGACCGCTTCCATGCCTGTCTTGCCGTGCCGGTTGCGGCCTGACGGGAGAGCCGGTCGGCGCGCGAAGTGATGCTGCACGGCGAGTCCGTGCGGCGCGCTCCGATCGAAAACGATAATCGCTGTGCGTGGGACCGGAGTAAGCGCTAAAGCGCCAAGTCCGGCCGACATGGAGACACGTCATGAACACCGCCATACATCCCGTCGATAGGATTCTGCCGAAGCGCCAGATGATCACGCTCGGTTTGCAGCACATGCTAGTGGCTTATATCGGCGCAATTGCCGTTCCGCTGATCGTCGCGTCCGCGCTGAAGATGTCGCCGGCCGACACGACCGTGCTCATCAGCACCGCCCTGTTTTGCTCAGGTATTTCGACGATCTTGCAGACCGTCGGCTTCTGGAAGTTCGGCGTACGTTTGCCGATTCTGCAAGGCGTCGCGTTCAGCAGCGTCGGGCCGGTCATCGCGATCGGCTTGAGTCCGGGTGTTGGATTTGCCGGTGTGTGCGGCGCGGTGATTGGCGCGGGTCTCTTCACGATGTTTGCAGCGCCTTTGGTCGGACGCTTACGAAGATTCTTCCCACCTGTGGTGACCGGCTGCATCGTCACGGTAATTGGTTTGCAACTATTCCCCGTTGCGTATCAGTGGGCCGGTGGTGGCGAGGCAGCGCAGCAGCAGTTCGGTGCGTTGCCCTTCCTGAGCGTCACGCTGTTCGTCGCGCTGGTGATTCTCGCGATCAACCGCTTTGCCGGTCCGTTTCTGCGCAATCTCTCGGTGCTGATCGGATTGGTCGCGGGCGGCATTCTGGCGTGCTCGCTCGGCATGGGCAACTTCGCAAGCGTCAGCGCCGCGCCATGGTTCACGTTGCCGATGCCGTTCCACTTCGGTACGCCCGTGTTTTCGCTGGTGCCAGTGCTGACGATGATCGTGGTGATGGTGGTCCAGATGGTCGAATCGATGGGCCTGTTCGTCGCCATCGGTGACATTGTCGACAAGGATGTCAGCGAGGAAGACGTGGTGCGCGGCATGCGTGCGAATGGTCTGGCGAGCGCGATTGCCGGTATGTTCGCGGCGTTCCCGTTCATCGCCTTCATGGAGAACGTCGGCCTCGTGATCCTCACCGGTGTGCGCAGCCGTTGGGTCGTGGCGATCAGCGGCGTGCTGATGTGCGTGGTGGCGCTGGTGCCGAAGATCGGCGCGGTGGTCGCGTCAACGCCCGCAGCGGCGCTTGGCGGCGCCGGTATCGCGATGTTCGGCGTGGTGGTGGCAGCCGGTGTGCAGACGCTGGCGAAGGTGGACTTCGAGCGCAATCGGTACAACGTGCTGATCGTCGGCTTCACGATCGCCACTGCGCTGATTCCGGTGATGGCGCCGCAAGTCTTCAAGCATATGCCCGACTGGACGCAGCCGTTCTTGCACAGCGGTGTGGTGCTGGCGTGCCTGGTATCGGTCGTGTTGAACGCGGTGTTGAATGGCGCGCATGAGGAAGAGAAGATCGTCGAAACGCACAACCTCGTGCGGGAATAAGCGGCCCTATAAGTAGCCAATGCAGTAATACGAGCGCGGCCGCCGCGTCCCGTTGGACCGACGGTCGCTTCGCAGCAACTGAAAGGACATTGAATCGTGAGCATGCAAACTGAAGCGCTGCTGATCAAGAACCCTGTCGCGGTGATGAGCGGCCGAAGCGGCCGAGATGGCAATAGCGCGCGCCTGGGTCAGGTCGATCTGCGAATTCGCAACGGCCGTATAGAGGCCATCGCCCCCAACCTCGAACCGCGCGCCGATGAACGCGTGATCGACGCGCGTTCATGCGTCGTTTATCCGGGCTGGGTGAACACGCACCACCATCTGTTCCAGAACCTGCTGAAGGCGGTGCCGTCCGGCATTAACGCCGATTTGCAGGAATGGCTGGCCGCCGTGCCGTATCCGCGTCTCGCACGCTTTACGCCGGACCTGGCGCGTATCGCTGCGCGTCTGGGCCTTGCCGAGCTGTTGTTGTCCGGCGTGACGACCTGTGCCGATCATCACTACCTGTATCACGCGGACGGCACCACCGAAACCGGCGATCTGCTATTCGACGAAGCGGCATCGTTCGGCATGCGTTTCGTGCTGTGCCGCGGCGGCGCATTGCAGTCGGCGGGCGATCATCCGGGCTTCTCCAAAGTGGCGTTGAAACCCGAGACGCTCGATCAGATGCTTGCCGACGTCGAACGCTTGAAGTCGCGCTATCACGATTCGGGAGCGGCCTCCATGCGTCGCGTGGTGGTTGCACCGACTACGCCGACATTTTCACTGCCGCCGGAACTGCTGCCTGAAGTCGCACGCGCGGCGCGGCGCATGGGCTTAAGGCTGCATACGCATCTTTCCGAAACGACCCGTTACGTCGATTTCTGCAAAGAACGCTTCAACAAACTGCCGGTCGAGTTCGTCGCCGATCATGAGTGGCTCGGGCCGGACGTCTGGTTCGCTCACCTCGTGCATCTGCAGCCGAGCGAGATCGCGATGCTTGCGGAAACCGGCAGCGGCTGTTCGCACTGTCCGGTAAGCAATGCACGCCTCGGCAGCGGCATTGCGCCCGCACCGCAGATGGCGGCGGCGGGCGTGCCGATGTCGCTGGCCGTAGACGGCGTCGCCTCGAACGAGTCCGGCAGCATGACCAACGAAGCACATTTCGCGTGGTTAGTGCATCGGGCGGCGCAAGGTGCGTCGGCGACCACCGTCGAAGAGACGATTCATTGGGGCAGCGCGGGCGGCGCAGGCGTGCTGGGGCTCGATGCGGTCGGCACGCTCGAAGTCGGCAAAGCAGCGGATTTCGTGCTTTATGGCGTCAGCGATCTGCGTTTCAACGGGTTCCATGACGTGGCGGTGGCGCCGGTGACGGCAGGCGAACCCGCTCGTGTTCGCTACAACGTGGTGAACGGTCGTGTCGTGGTGGACAACGGCATGATTCCGGGTCTCGATCTCGAGGAGCTTCGCTATGAAGCGGCCGAGGGCGTGAAGCTGTTGCTGGCCCACTAACCCATCGACGCTCTCAAGCACCAAACGGACACGCCACGATGCAACACAGGAGAATCCGGCTCGGCATCCTCACGCCATCGTCGAATACGGCGTTGGAGCCGATTACCGCGGCGATGCTCAGCGAATTGCCGCACGTCAGCGCACACTTTGCGCGCTTCACGGTAACGGAGATCGCGTTATCGGAGCAGGCACTCGGCCAGTTCGACGCGAGCCGGATTCTCGCTGCGGCGTGTCAACTGGCCGATGCACGGGTCGACGTGATCGGCTGGAGCGGCACGTCGGCCGGCTGGCTCGGCTTCGAGCGCGACCAGGCGTTGTGCCGCCAGATCACCGAAGCGACCGGTATTCCCGCAACGACCTCGGTACTGGCGCTCAATGAGATTTTCGCTAAGACAGGCGTGCGGCGGTTCGGTTTGGTGTCGCCGTATATCGACGAGGTTCAGCAACGGATCGTGCGCAATTACGAGAAGCTCGGCATCGAATGCGTTTCAGAGCGACACTTCGGCTTACAGGACAATTTCAGCTTTGCCGAGGTGCCGGATACGCAACTGGCGATCATGATGCGTGAGGCCGCGTTTGCGAGGCCGGACGCGGTGACGACCTTCTGCACGAATCTGCACGCGGCGCATCTGGTGCGGGCGTTTGAGATGGCGACGGATATTCCTGCGTATGACACGGTGGCCACCGTCGTTTGGCAATCTTTAAGAATGTTGGGCGTGGACACCAAGCCGCTTAGGAGTTGGGGCAGATTGTTTGAGGAAGTGGATTGAATGCGGCCGGAGAGGGTGTAGTGAGCAAACTGGACAAGTCGATGTTTCAATGACAGCGAGTGAGTGACTGAATGAAAACGACAGCTTAAGGGCGCAGGTCAGTGCGCCTTTAAGTTGGTGATGCTTTCATTGCTTCATTTGCGTGGCAGGCGGCAACGCATGCAGCCGCAAATGTTCGACACCCTCCGCGAACGCAAGCGTCGACTGCTGCCCGTCGCGCATACGAATACTGATCGTCCGGTCGCGTTCATCGCGCGAACCGACCGCGACGAAAATTGGCACCTGCTTTTCCCTTGCGTCGACGATCTTCTTTTCCAATCGCTCCGGTCTGCCGTCGAGCAGTGCTCTGATGCCAACGTCGTCAAGCGCCTGCATCGCCTCTTGTGCGTAGGCCGCGTTCGCATCGCTAATCGTCGCGACCACGACCTGCTCGGGCGCGAGCCACACCGGCAACCACCCTTCGTGATGTTCGAGCAGCATCGCGATAAAGCGCTCCATGCTGCCAAGCACTGCGTGATGAATCATCACTGGCCGCTCGCGTTCGTTGCGCTCGTTGACGAACTCCGCGTCAAGCCGCTCCGGCAGTACGAAATCGAGCTGGATCGTGCCGCATTGCCAGCTGCGTTCTCGGCTGTCCGTCAAATGAAACTCCAGTTTCGGCCCGTAAAACGCGCCCTCTCCTTCGAGTACGTCGAATTCAAGGCCTGCTGCACGCGCGGCATTGGCCAGCGCCTCCTCCGCGCGATCCCAGGTTTGATCGTCGCCCGCGCGCATCGCGGGGCGCGTGGCAAGCGCCACTTTGAAGTCAGGGAAACCGAGATCCGCATAGACAGCGCGCAGCAGTGAACAGAAGCGGCCCACTTCGGCTTCGATATGCGCCTCCGTGCAGAACACATGCGCATCGTCCTGCACGAACGCACGCGTACGCTTAAGCCCTTCAAGCGACCCTGAAGGTTCATCACGATGACATGCGCCGAACTCGCTATAACGGACCGGCAGCTCGCGATACGACCGCACACGCTGGTTAAACACCTGCACGTGACACGGACAACTCATCGGCTTCAAACACAGCGCGCGCCCTTCTTCCGCGTCGGCCAACGAATACATCGCCGCGCCGAACTTCTCCCAATGACCGCTTTTCTCCGATTGTGTTGAAAAAGTCGCCCGTAGTTCGGAATGTTCGGTATCCTGGAAGACATCGATCGACGGGAGTGATTCGTCATGATGGGTCAACTGGGCAGCGGACAGGACAAACTCTTCTACTCGTTCAACCTTGATAATCACGTCCCTCGCGAACACCTGTTGAGAGGCATAGATCACTTCCTCGATCTTCGTGATCTGCGCCAGCATCTCGCGCCGTTCTACAGTCCAATGGGACGGCCATCGATTGATCCAGAGCTCATGATCCGCATGTTGATTGTGAGCTACTGTTTCGGCATCCGGTCCGAGCGCAGGTTATGCGAAGAGGTCCATCTGAACCTTGCATATCGATGGTTCTGCCGTCTGGGTCTGGAAGACGCCGTACCTGAGCACTCGACCTTCTCCAAGAACCGCGACGGTCGCTTCCGCGATAGCGATGTACTACGCCATGTGTTCGAGTCGGTGCTGGGTCGCTGCATGTCCGAAGGTCTTGTAAAGGGTGAAGGTTTCGCGATTGACGCAAGCATCATCAGGGCCGATGCAAGCCCTGCACGCGGTGTCCCAGGTACTGAGTCCATCAACTGGGGTTGCGTCAAGGGCCAAAGCCGCGCAGTACGGGAATATCTAAAAGCATTGGAGGAAGCGAATCCGACCAGCGCAGACGCGGTCGAGGAGGCAGAGACATCGCCACCTCCAAAGAAGATATCCCTGACTGATCCCGCTGCGAGCTGGACAGCCGCCAAGGGTAGCCCAGCGTTCTTCGCCTACTCGACCAATTATCTGATTGACCTGCAGGCAGGGATCATCGTTGACGTCGAGGCGACGCCCGCGAACCGTTCGTACGAAGTGGAATCAACCAGGACGATGATTGACCGCGTTGAGCGGCGGCATGATCTCAAACCTCGGCGTCTTGCAGGCGACACCGCGTATGGCTCGGCAGCGATGCTTGCCTGGATGATCGAAGAGAAGGAAATTGCACCACATGTTCCGGTCTGGGACAAAACGACGCGCAAGGACAATACATTGTCCAGCAGCGAGTTCCAATGGGATGAACTGGCCAATGAATATCGCTGTCCCACCGGGCACGCGCTACGCAGTGATCGGCGCAAGTTCAGAAATCCGCGCTCGCGCGTCACGAAGGCTGACACGATCATCTATCGGGCAAGCCAGTTCGACTGCGAAAGCTGTTCGATGAAGGATAGCTGCTGTCCGAATACACCATTCCGCAAGATCGCCCGCAGCATCCATGAAGCTGCGCGTGACGAAACGAGGCGTATTGCGAAGACGCCCGAATACAAGCGATCTTGCCGTGAGCGAAAGAAGGTGGAAATGCTCTTCGCCCATCTCAAACGCATCCTGAAACTGGACCGTCTGCGACTGCGCGGTCCAAGCGGTGCCCATGATGAATTTCTGATGGCAGCAACTGCGCAAAATCTGCGAAGAATGGCCAAGCGGTTCATGTCAGGAAGCAAGTAGATGAACCAGGCAGTCGCATGACGGGCAACGGGGATCGTTGCCTCGTTCAAGTTTGCCGCTTCGCCGATCGCCACAACTCGAAAACGTGCTGCCAATTCCGGCGTCTCCGACCAAAACAAGACTTTTTCAACACAATCCTCTGATACCTGCCGTTCAACCGCTGACGGTTCGAGCGGCGGCAGTGGGTCGCGTGCTGCCGGTCACCGCATTGCGCACCACGGGAAACGATGCCTCATGCATTAGTCAGCACGCGGCCAGTAGCGATCCTCGGCCGCGTGCGCATCGGACAGTGGAGTGTCCGCCACCATTTTCCGGCGATTGATCAATCACCGCCCTATGCCGCCGCAGTACGCCGGGAAGCTGGAAACCTTCGCTGCCAATGCTGTATCGTGAGTGCCTCCGCCGTCGCACAGACCCCACGATCTCCGTCGAAATGTCACAGATGATCCCACTCCACCGCGATCTAGCTTTCTATCAGCTCCTTGCCGACAGCTATGCCCAGCTACTTGGTCGGCCCCTGGTGCAACAGGCCATGCCCGTGGCCGAAGCTACCGAATGGCTCTATGAGAATGCCCCGTTCGCGGTACTCGCGCACAACACCGATCCCGACCCGCTCTTTATATACGGCAACAAGGCCGCGCAGCGCCGCTTTGGATATAGCTGGGATGAACTCACTCGACTGCCGTCCCGACTCTCGGCCGAGGCTCCGAATCGCGAGGAGCGGCAGCAATTTCTCGCACGCGTACAGCGGCTCGGCTACGAGGCGGGCTACAAGGGTGTGCGTATCACGAAGTCGGGCCAGCGCTTCATGATCGAGGAAGCCACGCTGTGGCAGCTTCTCGACACGGACGGCAAACTGCACGGTCAAGCGGTTGTCATCCCGCGCACACACGACCTCTGATCGCGCATATCAATCCGGGACGAGCCGCAGTTGCTGCTTGAAAACAGTCGTTGCGAAGAAGGTAGTCCGAACAGCGGTTGAATCCGCCGTCGCCCGCTGCCGGTCGCCGCATTGCGCACCACGGAAACGATACCTCGTGCGTTAGGCAGCACGCGGCCAGATTGAGGCGTTCGACTGAGCCGCATAGATCGTCAACAATGCAGTGTTTGTCTGGACGCCACTTATGCATTCGGTTCGAAGTAACCGATAGCGTCGTCGATTTGCTTCAGTGTCGATATCAGGATTCACGTATGTCCCGCTCCGAACGTCTCCTTCATCTCCTGCAAGTGTTACGTCGTTATCGACGTCCCGTGCGTGGCCAAACCCTGGCCGAGGAGCTCGGCGTGAGCATCCGCACGCTATACCGCGACATCGCCAGTTTGCAGGCGCAAGGAGCAATGATCGAGGGGGAACCGGGCGTTGGTTACATTATGAAACCGGGTTTCATGCTGCCGCCCATGATGTTTCGCTCGGAGGAACTCGACGCCCTGGTTCTTGGCATGCGCTGGGTGGCCGATCGCTGCGACAAGACGCTATCGTCCGGTGCGCTGAGCACGCTTGCGAAGATAGCCGCCATACTGCCCACCGAACTGCGTCGCGAACTGGAGGAGTCATCGCTGCTAGTCGGCGCGCCGTTGAAGAGACATGCCCACAAAGTCTCGCCTGACCTTCTGCGTGCCGCAGTCCGAGAAGAGCAGAAGCTCAATATTACATACGTGGACGCCAGTGGTATTCACTCTCAGCGTGTCGTTTGGCCCTTTGCCTTGGTGTATTTCGACCAGGCACGGGTCCTGATGTGTTGGTGCGAGCTTCGAGCCGATTTTCGGAATTTCCGTTCGGACCGGATCTCGAACGTCGAGCAGTTGGAAGAGCGCTACCCCAAAAGGCGGTCAACACTGCTTCGTGAGTGGCGTAGGCTCAATCACGTCGCCAGCCGCACAATACTGCCAGAATCTGACAGTATCGACCATTAGACTGAGCTTCCTTTCTTGGCGAGGAGCTCAAAATGAAGTTCGCATCGGTTCGTGTTGTTACCCGGGATATCGATGGGCTGGTGGAGTTTTATCAAAGGCTTTCCGGTATCGAGGCGGTACGTCCGGCCGATGGATTTGCCGAAATGCGATTCGAAGGAGCGACGCTTGCGATTTCGTCTGAGCATCTGATCGAGCTTTTCAATGTCGGTGCTGCCACTGCGGCTGCAAATCAATCGGCGATCCTGGAGTTCGAAGTGGAGGACGTTGACGCAGTGTTCGAACGGATGAGTGCGGCCGGGACAAACATCGTGATGCCGACAACGTTGATGCCGTGGGGCAATCGCTCGCTCTTGCTGCGCGACCCTGACGGGAATCTCGTCAACATATTTTCTCGCCCCAAGCGTTGAGGAAACCCGCCGTCACGGCGGCCCGCCGCGTCGTTGTTCGTTCGTTCGCGAACGGTCGCTTCGGGAAGACACGACCGTCTCTTGTGGGGCGATCCGCGACAGTTGCAGACGGCCGAATCCTCGCAAAAAGGCGTCGGCCGCCCGGGTCAATTCACTAACTGCATCAGCAGTTTTTCACCTACTTGGCACAGCTTTCACTTTCTGTGTCATTGCGACACGTTACACCCGTTTTGCGCGTCCCCGCTACAATCTGCCTGATCCATTTGACGCGGAAGAGCACGTATGAAAGTCACCCGGGAACCCGTCGCATTGTCGCGGGCCACGCAGCTACTGAATCATGGCCCTGTCACGATCATTACCAGCGCGCACGGCGGCCGCTCGAACGTGATGGCCGCATCGTGGACGATGCCGCTCGATTTCACTCCGCCAAAGGTGGTCGTGGTGGTGGACAGTCGCACGCTCACGCGGCAACTGATTGAAGCGAGCGGCGTGTTCGGGTTGCAACTGCCGAGCCGTGGATTTGCCGCGCAGACGTTGGCGGTGGGAACGAACGCAGGCGCTGAACTCGACAAGTTTGCGGCCTTTGACCTCGAGACTTTCCCGGCACAAAAAATCGATGTGCCGATGCTGGCGGGCTGCATCACGTGGATGGAATGCAAGGTGATTCCGGACGATAGCCAGCGGCACGACCTGATCATTGGCGAAGTGGTCGCCGTCTACGCGGACAGCCGCGTGTATTCGAACAACCGCTGGCACTTCGGCGATGATCCCGATCTGCGCACGTGCCACTACGTTGCAGGCGGAACGTTCTTCGCCACGGGCGACGCGTTTGAAGTCGCGCCGGTGGCGAGCGGCGCGGGCGATTAGTCGGTTAGCGGCTACGTTTCTGTTCGGGGGCAAACGTGTCTCACGTATTGCCGTCGGCAAACGCCGTAAGTGCGTCTCCCGCCAGCCGGTAGCGAACCCATTCGCTTTGCGCGCTCGCGCCGATCGATTCATAGAAGCCGATCGCGGGTTCGTTCCAGTCGAGCACACTCCATTCGAATCGCCCACAGCCGGTTTCGCACGCAATTTGTGCAAGATGGCGAAGCATCTGTTTGCCCGCGCCACTGCCACGCGATGTCGGCGATATGTACAGGTCTTCCAGATAAAGCCCCTGTTTGCCGAGCCACGTCGAATAGGAAAAGAAGTAAACGCAAAAGCCGATCGGCTGCCCGTTCATTTCGCAGATCAAAGCCTTCGCGGTGGACGTAGCGGAGAACAGGCTCGTTTCGATGTCTTCAACGGTCGCAACAACTTCGTGCTCAGCTTTTTCATACACCGCGAGTTCGGTGATGAAGCGGAGAATCAGAGCGGCGTCGGCTGCGTGGGCGGGGCGGATGTGGATGGTCAAGGTGAAGTGCTCGGTCGGTTGGATGGTCGATCGAAGTTTAGCGAAAATGCGTCGGCTTCGGATCAAACATCCATCGTATCGCTTATCCAGATTGCGATTGACGCATCGCCACAAAATCGTTTACTGTCGATCCATGGACTTCCACTCGATTCCCTTCGCTGCCGTCACCACCACGACGACCACCTTCACAGGCGGGTCGTCTGGAGGTTGCGCACGCTAGAAGCAGGAAGCTGTGGCAGACCACCAAAGGCCCCGCCGGAAACGGACGGGGCCTTTGGCGTTTCTGGACCTCCGTTTGCGGCATCGATCCTCAATATCTGCAGAATCAAATCAAACGGAGTGTCATCGTGAACGACGTCGACCATCGTGTACTGGGCAACAAACTCGACCTCTTCCATCAGCAGGAAGAAGGCGCCGGCATGGTTTTCTGGCACCCACGCGGCTGGGAGTTGTACCGCGTGCTGGAAGACTACATGCGTGCCCGCATGCGGCGCGCGGGCTTTCGCGAGATCCGTACGCCGCAAATGCTGGCGCGCTCGTTGTGGGAGGATTGTGTTGAAAAAGTCTTGTTTTGGTCGGAGACGCCGGAATTGGCAGCACGTTTTCGAGTTGTGGCGATCGGCGAAGCGGCAAACTTGAACGAGGCAACGATCCCCGTTGCCCGTCATGCGACTGCCTGGTTCATCTACTTGCTTCCTGACATGAACCGCTTGGCCATTCTTCGCAGATTTTGCGCAGTTGCTGCCATCAGAAATTCATCATGGGCACCGCTTGGACCGCGCAGTCGCAGACGGTCCAGTTTCAGGATGCGTTTGAGATGGGCGAAGAGCATTTCCACCTTCTTTCGCTCACGGCAAGATCGCTTGTATTCGGGCGTCTTCGCAATACGCCTCGTTTCGTCACGCGCAGCTTCATGGATGCTGCGGGCGATCTTGCGGAATGGTGTATTCGGACAGCAGCTATCCTTCATCGAACAGCTTTCGCAGTCGAACTGGCTTGCCCGATAGATGATCGTGTCAGCCTTCGTGACGCGCGAGCGCGGATTTCTGAACTTGCGCCGATCACTGCGTAGCGCGTGCCCGGTGGGACAGCGATATTCATTGGCCAGTTCATCCCATTGGAACTCGCTGCTGGACAATGTATTGTCCTTGCGCGTCGTTTTGTCCCAGACCGGAACATGTGGTGCAATTTCCTTCTCTTCGATCATCCAGGCAAGCATCGCTGCCGAGCCATACGCGGTGTCGCCTGCAAGACGCCGAGGTTTGAGATCATGCCGCCGCTCAACGCGGTCAATCATCGTCCTGGTTGATTCCACTTCGTACGAACGGTTCGCGGGCGTCGCCTCGACGTCAACGATGATCCCTGCCTGCAGGTCAATCAGATAATTGGTCGAGTAGGCGAAGAACGCTGGGCTACCCTTGGCGGCTGTCCAGCTCGCAGCGGGATCAGTCAGGGATATCTTCTTTGGAGGTGGCGATGTCTCTGCCTCCTCGACCGCGTCTGCGCTGGTCGGATTCGCTTCCTCCAATGCTTTTAGATATTCCCGTACTGCGCGGCTTTGGCCCTTGACGCAACCCCAGTTGATGGACTCAGTACCTGGGACACCGCGTGCAGGGCTTGCATCGGCCCTGATGATGCTTGCGTCAATCGCGAAACCTTCACCCTTTACAAGACCTTCGGACATGCAGCGACCCAGCACCGACTCGAACACATGGCGTAGTACATCGCTATCGCGGAAGCGACCGTCGCGGTTCTTGGAGAAGGTCGAGTGCTCAGGTACGGCGTCTTCCAGACCCAGACGGCAGAACCATCGATATGCAAGGTTCAGATGGACCTCTTCGCATAACCTGCGCTCGGACCGGATGCCGAAACAGTAGCTCACAATCAACATGCGGATCATGAGCTCTGGATCAATCGATGGCCGTCCCATTGGACTGTAGAACGGCGCGAGATGCTGGCGCAGATCACGAAGATCGAGGAAGTGATCTATGCCTCTCAACAGGTGTTCGCGAGGGACGTGATTATCAAGGTTGAACGAGTAGAAGAGTTTGTCCTGTCCGCTGCCCAGTTGACCCATCATGACGAATCACTCCCGTCGATCGATGTCTTCCAGGATACCGAACATTCCGAACTACGGGCGACTTTTTCAACACAATCTGGTAGCAAAGCCGACACTCGAATGTCAGATCCGCACCCGAGGCGAACGACGCTTCATGGCCGATGAATAGGGGTAGGAAACGGCGATCGCCGTCCCCTCCCTCCGAACCCGGTGTGCGGTTTTCCCGCGACGGGCTCTCCAGTCAGTTGTTTCCACATCGGGATTGGCGCGCCAATCGAAGGGCCTCGGACATCGTGAACAGCCCAAGATCAGCGAAGAAGGCATTTGGCCATCGGGTGTGATCGCGAAGGCACCGACCCTGACCCGGACGATGAAGCTGTCGGCGCAGGATCGCTCGCAGACGACGACGAACAAAGGCGTCGACAGACGAGAAGGTGTAGCGGTGGGCATGCTGGAAATAGCCGAACCAGCCACGCAGGAGTGGATTGAGCGAGCCAATGATGCCCCCGATCGAGTCACCCCTGTTACGCCTGGTCAGGGTCCGGATCTTATCCCGAAGTCCCATAAGGCTCTTCTTTCGCACCCAACGTTGACCCGCCTCGAACCGGTAACCCAGAAACTCGAACCCATGACCCTCCAGCCGACAATCCCCAACGTGGGTTTTGTCGGGATGCAGTGTCAAACCGTTCGCATCCACCCAGGCCCGCAGGCGAGTAAGCGCATCTTCCGCCTCCTCACGTGTGCGGCATAACACCACGGCGTCATCCGCGTAGCGCACCATGACCAGCCCTGCCCGACGCATCTCCACGTCAAGCTCGTGCAGGTACAGATTTGCCAACAAGGGGCTGACAACCGCCCCTTGAGGACTGCCGGAAGTCGGCGTCCAACGCGTCATGTCTTCCATGATGTCTTGCTTGAGAAAGTACTGGATGAGTTCCAGAACCCGGCCGTCCGAGATTCGCCCTGCCACTCTCGCAAGAAGAGGTGAGTGTGGAATCGAGTCAAAATAGCTTTGCAGGTCGGCATCGACCACCCAGCAGTAGCCCGCTTTCACATGCCGGTCCACTTCGCGCAGCGCATCCTTGCAACCCAAGCCCGGGCGGAAGCCGTAGCTTCTCGGCTCGAACTCATGCTCAAAGATCGGCTCGATTACCAGCTTCAGGGCCGCTTGAACAACGCGGTCCTTTACAGCGGGGACGGTCAGCGCGAACTGCACAAGTGCTCAACGAGCATTTGGGATGGGCTGAGATTCGTCACCCGTTCCATCCCCTCAGGGGCCAACGCTTTCCCGTTCTGAAGGAGCGCCGCGTCGCAGGCACCGAGACATTGCTTCTGCGCGATACAGAACGGGGCAGCTTTAGCATTGCGCGCGAATGGACCGACTGGGGCACACCGACTGTCCACGACGACGCCATCGCGCCCGTGTGCTGCTTCGATCTGAGCATGTTGTTGGAGCTGGTCACGTTGATCGACCAGCTTGCCCCATCCAGCAAGTCGTCGAACAAAGGAGCTTGATCAATGCATCTCCTTGTCCTATTATCAGACCAGTTTTCAACGTGGTCCGCCAATGGAAGATATTCCGTCGTCCACTTTGCGCAGACGCCGCGCGCAATTGCTGAAGCAAATGCCGGCGTTAGAGACGCTCTTGCGCGGCTCTCTCATCGAGCGCTACAAGCGCTGCGGCAAACCGGGCTGCAAGTGTGCAGACGGCCCCGGCCATGGCCCCAAGTACTACCTATCCGTGAGCTTTCCCGGCCGCCGGCCGCAAATGAACTACGTGCCGCAAGCCGATTACACCAACGTCGCCGAGCACCTGGCGAACTATCACCGCGTTCGCGAGATCATCGAGGAGATCTGCGAGATCAACCGCGAACTATTGCGCCGCCGCGAGGCGCTCTGAGGGGCGCCGGTGAGCCAGCCGTCGCTGTCGCTCGCCAATTTCATCGATCCGCAATCGGCCGGCGTACTCATCGCCAACATGCTCGAGGCCTGGCTCACCGCCGAGCCCGCGCTGGAGCTGACCGAGGAGGCCTTCGATGAACACCAAGATCACCCCCCAACATCAAAGCAAGCCGGCGTACATTTATATCCGGCAGTCGACACTGGCCCAGGTGCGACACCATCAGGAGAGCACCGAGCGCCAGTATGCGTTGAAGGACAAGGCGCTGGCATTGGGTTGGACGGAAACGGCGATCCGTACGCTGGACCGGGATCTCGGTCAGTCGGGGGCGCAGATGACGGGCCGCGAGGACTTCAAGACGCTGGTAGCGGATGTCTCGATGGGGCAAGTGGGTGCAGTGTTTGCACTGGAAGTGTCGCGCCTGGCGCGCTCGAACCTGGACTGGCATCGCCTGCTCGAACTGTGTGCGCTTACTCATACTCTCGTGATCGACGCCGATGGTTGCTACGACCCGGGCGACTTCAACGACGGCCTGCTTCTCGGTCTCAAAGGAACGATGGCGCAGGCCGAACTCCATTTTTTGCGCGGGCGCCTCCAGGGCGGTAAGCTCAACAAGGCGCAGAAGGGTGAATTGCGGTTTCCGCTCCCGGTTGGCCTGTGCTACGACGATCAAGGACGCATCGTCCTGGATCCCGATGACGAGGTACGCGGTGCCGTGCAACTGGCATTTCGTCTGTTTCAGGAGACCGGCAGCGCATACGCGGTTGTCAAGCGCTTTGCCGAAGAGGGCCTGCGCTTTCCCAAGCGCGCTTATGGAGGTGCATGGGCGGGTCGACTCATCTGGGGGCGCCTGAGTCACGAACGTGTTCTCGGTTTGATACGGAATCCTTCCTATGCCGGCATCTATGTTTTTGGACGATACCAGTATCGTCAGCGCATCACACCACAGGGAGAGGTCCATAAGCGCGTGCAGCCGGTTCCGAAGGCAGAGTGGCGTGTTCATCTGCCAGACCATCATGATGGATATATCACCCCGGAGGAATTTGAGCGCAACCAGGACCGCCTGGCGCACAACAGGACCAACGGCGAAGGTACCGTGCTCAGTGGTGCGGCGCGTGAAGGATTGGCGCTGCTTCAGGGACTGCTGATATGCGGCTGCTGTGGTCGGGCGTTGACCGTTCGCTACCAAGGTAACGGCGGCCTTTATCCATTGTACTTATGCAGTGCTCGCCGCCGCGAGGGGCTGGCGACCACCGATTGCATGAGCATGCGCAGCGAACTACTTGACAACGCAATTGGCGAGGCGGTATTCACCGCCCTGCAGCCAGCCGAACTCGAGCTCGCCGTGACCGCCCTGAGCGAACTCGAGCAACGCGATCATGCCATCATGCGCCAGTGGCACATGCGCATCGAACGCGCCGAGTATGAGGTCGCACTCGCTGAACGTCGCTACCAGGAATGCGACCCGGCCAACCGTCTGGTCGCGGGTACCCTCGAGCGGCGCTGGAATGACGCGATGCTTCACCTTGAGGCGATCAGGACGGAAGCCGCCCGGTTCCGGAGCCAGAAGGCACTCGTCGCCACGTCCGAACAGAAAGCTCAGGTCCTCGCGCTAGCGCGCAATCTGCCGCGCCTCTGGCGGGCGCCGACCACATCAGCGAAGGATCGCAAGCGCATGTTGCGACTGCTCATCCGGGACATCACGGTCGAGAGACGGTCCGCCACGAGACAAGCGGTGCTGCATATCCGCTGGCAGGGCAGCGCGTGTACTGATATCACCGTGGACTTGCCCAAGCCGGCTGCCGATGCGATGCGTTACCCCGCCGCGTTCGTCGAGCGGGTGCGCGAACTATCGCAGCATCTGCCTGACCGGCAAATCGTGGCGCACCTCAATCAGGAAGGTTTACGCAGTTCTACTGGCAAATCGTTCACGCTTGAAATGGTCAAATGGATCCGCTACCGGTATCGAATTGAAGTAACCTGCTTCAAGCGGCCAGACGAGCTCACGGTACAGCAGCTCGCTCATCGGCTGCATGTCAGTCCACACGTCGTGTATTACTGGATCGAGCGCCAGGTAGTCCAGGCCCGCAAGCTCGATGGGCGGGGCCCGTGGTGGGTCACGCTGGATGCCGCCAAGGAACGGCAACTAAAGGATTGGGTGCGCACTTCAGGGCATCTACAGCGGCAACATTCCAACACTCAACTGTGAGAGGTGCATTATGAGATCACCGTCGGTATACCGAGCGGACGACGTCCTTTACCTTTCGGTATGTAGACGCGCCGCACCGGCTGCGGGCGATAGCTACCATCCTGCAATGCATGCGCCAGTTCAGCGAGGTATCGGTCCCGCGCTTGCGCGAATCTCTTCACGCTCATACGGTCCACTCCCGCCGCCCCGGCGTTCTTCTTGACCTGAACCCATCCCAGCGCGAGCGTGTCCAGTCGAAACACCTTGTCAATCAAACTGTGCCACTTACCTCCTTTAACTCCGTTTTGTAGAGCAGCCAACATAGCGTCCGTCCAGATTGAAGCCGACGCGAATTTCCGCTGCACGCAGCTTCCCAGCGCGTCTGCATCTCGTCTAGTCGTTTCCGACACTGGCGATGCTTCGATCTTCATCTCTGCTTCCTTCCGGTCTTTTGCTATCAACTTTCCTGCCCCGCTTCCCTAGTGCGCCTTTTGCTCTGACGCAGGTCTCCACGGCTTAACGCAGCCGTGTGCAGTACTACCGGGACTCTGACTCCTGCCAGCGTTCACCTCGCCGGCAGGTCTCCCCGCTTGCTTCGTGCCACCGTCCCGTCGTTCCGTCCTCAATCACGTGGTATGCCACCGCACCGCTTTATCCGCCACGACAGCGTGCTGTGTTACTTCCAGGCTTCGCCACTTTAGTGCAGGCTCGCCGCGATACTCCGCCGAAACAGGTTCGTTAACCTACGGACCGACAGTTCGCTTCCGGTTACTCCCCACCCCGCCTCACGACGACGCAGTTACCTTCAGCTACGGAGCTGTGGCTAACTCCGGCAGGGACTTTCACCCTGCAGATGGCACGCCATTACGGGCGTACACTAAACCGCTCGCGCGGTAGGGGCTACGGTCTGACGCTGGAGGTCAGGGAGAGGCCGGTCACGCGGCTTTATGTTGGCGAATGAGGCAATCCGCCTCGTTCTTCAACAGGAGCCGAATCATGACCTCCTTACCGGCAAACGCCAGCCCACTGCGCCAGCGCATGATCGACGACATGCGCATGCGCCAGCTTGCCCCCAGGACGCAGGACATTTATCTGCACATCGTGCGTGAGTTCGCCCGGTTTCTCGGGCGCTCACCTGACACGGCCACCGTCGAGGACCTGCGCCGCTACCAGCTCTATCTGGTCGACCACGGCACATCGGCCGTGTCGCTGAACCACGCGATCACCGGCCTGAAGTTCTTCTTCACGGTCACGCTCGACCGGCCCGAGCTGATGGTCAGGATGCAACCGGTGCGCGTGCCCCGCATATTGCCCGTCGTGCTCAGTCCCGATGAAGTGCGGCGACTCATCGAGGCGGCCGGCAACCTGAAGCACCAGACCGCGCTGTCGGTCGCGTACGGCGCGGGGCTACGCGCCAGCGAAGTGGTCGCGCTGAAGGTCACCGACGTCGACAGCGAACGCATGACACTGCGCATCGAGCAGGGCAAGGGTCGCCGTGACCGCTACGCCATGCTCTCGCCGGTGCTGCTCGAGCGTCTGCGTGTGTGGTGGCGCGTGGCCCGTGCGCAGGGCAGGATGCCCGATGGCGGGTGGCTGTTTCCCGGGCTCGATCCGCTAGACCAGTTAAGCACGCGACAGCTGAACCGTGCCATTCATGCCGCCGCCGAGGCTGCGAACATCGACAAGCGCGTGTCCATGCACACGCTGCGGCACTATGTGCCGATCCAGACTATGTCGGGTAGTCCAGAGATAGCGTGGATTTCACGAGCGATTCAAGCGTTCGGCTAGAGATAGTCTTGACTCCTTCCAGCCGCGCCCCAACGTCGGGGAAGGAGTTTATCGTGAAGTACATCATCCATGACCGGGCCGTTCTCTCGCGACCGCCTGGAGGGCCGCTTGCGGCCTATATCGCATCGTTTGCAAGATCGCTCAGTGAGCAAGGATATAGCGCAGGATCACTAAAGCAGCAAGTACGGATCGCAGCAGGGTTTAGCCGTTGGCTTGAACAGACGGGTATCGGAGTGCGCAGCATCTGCGCTGACCACGCGATACGGTATTTGCGATATCGCGCTCGACATGTTCGCCCCCGCCGGGGTGATCAGGCGGCGCTCAGACACCTCATTGATTTTCTGCGGCAGGAGCAACTGACTCCTGCGGAGCGGGTACCACTGCCCAGACTGCCGTCTACTGAGTGCTGTGTACAGGCATACGTGGCGTACTTACGCGAAGCGCGTGCCTTGGACACAGCGACGATCGTGAACTACGTGCCGTTCGTCCGCGGTTTCCTTGAAGGCTGTTTCGGTAAAGGACGCGTCACACTCTCTCGCCTATGTGCTGGCGATGTTGTGAGATTTGTACAACGTCAGGCGCCGCGGTTGAAGCCGAAGCGTGCGAAGCTTCTGACCGCTGCGCTGCGATCCTTTCTACGTTATGCGCGCTATCGCGGCGACATTACGCTGGATTTGGCCGCCGCAGTTCCAGTCGTGGCCAACTGGTCGATGCCGTCAATTCCACGTGGGATCACCCCAGATCAAACACGGCAGTTGTTAGCCAGCATCGATCGGCGAAGCGCAACTGGCCCTCGAGACTATGCCATTTTGCTTTTGCTTGCTCGATTGGGGCTGCGCTCCGGGGAAGTAGCGTCGCTTGAGCTGGATGATATCGACTGGAGCGCGGGACGTTTGAGCGTGCGCGGTAAAAGCGGGCAGCGCAACGAATTGCCATTGCCCGCCGACGTTGGCAAGGCGATCGCTACATACCTGATTCGTGGGCGACCGCGTAGCACTTGTCGTCGTGTATTTTTGCGTACCCGGGCTCCGATCACAGGGTTTAGCGGGCCAAGTGGAGTTGGTTCGGTCGTGCGGCATGCTCTCCAGCGCGCCGGCATCGACGCTCCGACGATGGGGGCTCATCAGTTCCGTCACGGATTGGCCACCGAGATGCTGCGCCATGGTGCCTCGCTCGGTGAGATAGGAGAGTTGTTGGGGCATCTCCACCCGCAGACCACGAAGATCTACACCAAGGTCGACATCAAGGCATTGCGTACGCTGGCTGTGCCGTGGCCGGGAGGTGTGCAATGAACACGCTCCGGCATGCAGTGACTGAGTATCTCAGTCTTCGACGCAGTTTGGGATTCAAGCTGCACGATGCAGGCAAGGCGTTACTCGATTTCGTCACCTTCATGGAACAGCATCGCGCCCCCTACATTACCCAGGCATTGGCTCTCGCCTGGGCGCAACAGCCATTCGAAGTCCAACCCGCACATTGGGCGAAACGACTCAGCTTCGTACGCGAGTTCGCACGTCATCGCAGCGCCACCGATTCGCGCACGCAGATTCCAGCGCAGAGCCTACTGCCGTTCCAACCGAAACGGGCTAGACCGTACCTGTATTCGGACGATGAGATTCGCGACTTACTGCGGGCCGCCCTTCAAATACCATGCCGCTATGAGCGCAGTGCACTCCGACCATGGACGTTCTATTGCCTGCTTGGATTGCTGAGCGTGTCGGGCATGCGTCTCGGGGAAGCACGCAATCTTGAGGTTCGGGACGTGGACGTCACCACTGGGGTGCTAACAATC
The DNA here is from genome assembly GCF_900230185.1 of Burkholderia sp. OK233. Lineage (GTDB taxonomy): Bacteria > Pseudomonadota > Gammaproteobacteria > Burkholderiales > Burkholderiaceae > Paraburkholderia. The sequence goes on along the minus strand of NZ_OCSR01000002.1, from coordinate 1,878,832 downwards.
CGTGGCACCAAATTCGGCAAGTCCCGGCTCGTGCCTTTGCATGACTCGACTCGCGAGGTGCTTGCCGACTACATCGTGCGACGTAATCGTCATTGGGCCGGTCGGCCAGTGTCTTCCTATCTGTTCGTTTCCAACAGAGGTAATCGTCTGGATGGCGCAGAAGTACATCGGACTTTCTATGCGCTGTCACGACAGGTCGGCCTGCGCGGAGTTTCCGACCATCATGGACCACGCCTGCACGATATGAGGCACGCGTTTGCGACGAACACGCTCGTGCACTGGTACCGGTCTGAACAGGATCCGGAGCGTTGCCTGCCGATCCTGTCAGCCTACCTCGGCCACGTCCATGTCGCCGATACGCAGTGGTATTTAAGCGGCTCACCGGAACTCATGCACGAGGCCATGCGCCGGCTCGAACAGAGCTGGGAGAATCGGCCATGACCACGCCCGCCAACTTCGCTCCGCTGCTCGAGCGTTTCTTTACACAGCGACTGATGCAGCAGCGCCAGGCGAGTCCTCACACAATCAGTTCCTATCGCGATACCTTCCGTCAATTTCTGAAGTTCGTACAGCAGCGTTTGCATAAGCTACCGTCACGCCTGAATTTCGAGGAGATCGATGCCCCTTTGATCGTCGCGTTTCTGGACGACCTGGAGAAACACAAGGGCGTAAGCATTCGCAGCCGCAATCTGCGGCTCACGGCAATTCATTCGTTCTTCCGGTATGCGGCGCTCGAGACGCCAACTCATTCTGCGCAGATCCAGCGTGTGCTTGCGATTCCCAGCAAGCGCTTCGCACGCACCCTCGTCACCTTCCTGACGCGTCCGGAAATCGATGCCTTGCTTGCCGCGCCGGACCAGCGTACATGGTCAGGTCGGCGTGATCACGCCTTCATACTGGTAGCTGTGCAGACGGGACTACGTTTGTCCGAAATGACCGGACTCAAACGCGAAGACCTCGTCCTCGGAACCGGCGCGCACGTGCGTGTGATCGGCAAGGGTCGTAAGGAACGCTGCACTCCCGTCGCCAGATCCACGCTCGCAGTGCTGAAGGGCTGGCTACGAGAACCTCAACGCGGGAGTGGTGAAGTGCTGTTTCCGAGTGCCAGGGGCGAACGTCTGAGCGTCCACGGTGTGCAGTACCTGCTAAACAAGCATCGCGAGGCTGCGTCCCAAGTTTGCCCTTCGTTGAAACAGAAACGGGTCACCGTCCACCGCTTGAGGCACACGATGGCCATGGACCTTCTGCAGGCTGGCGTTGATCGTTCAGTGATCGCGTTGTGGCTCGGGCATGAATCGGTGGAAACCACGCAGATCTATCTCGAAGCTACCCTTGCAATGAAGGAGCAGGCCCTTGCGAAGACATCTCCGCCACAGGGCAAGGCGCTTCGCTACCGGCCGACAGACCAGCTCCTCGGCTTCCTGAACAGTCTGTAGGATCGACAAACTATGTCGCGTGATGCAGAGGGCTGCCTTGCGCGACGCCGCACGATTTGAGGGTGATCGTAAAAGCCCGATCTCTTTACCCGACATAATCCGGAACGACACATAGTGCCGCCTATCTACCCAGCGACATAGGCGGCATAGCTTCGCGACACACCTCCTTGAACAGAAGGTGGACATCCGCGTGATCCAGGTGCTGCTCGGCCATGCGAAGCTCGAGAACACCGCGCTCTACGTCCAGGTGGCCACCGACCTGCTGCACGAGGTCACCAGTCCGCTGGACCGTCTGCCCTCCGAGTAGGCCCGCGCGCTGTAGCGCCTCATGCTGGAGGTTGCGGACATCTTCCGCAGCCACGGGCCAGCGTGGCGGACCACGACACACCTGAGCCTGGGGCAGCTGAAGGTCATGTCGGCCATCGAACGGTGCCGCACGGCGGCACTGGGCGGACATGTGCTGCGCTGTTCAGGCTGCGCAAGAACAGAGGTGTCCTTCAACTCGTGCCGGGACCGGCATTGCCCGAAGTGCCAGGCCAGCGCCGCACACCGCTGGCTGGAGGCACGCCAGGCCGATCTGCTACCCGTCGAGTACTTCCATGTCGTCTTCACGCTTCCCGCACCCATCAGTGCGATCGCCTGGTACAACAAACGGATCATCTACGGCCTGCTGCTCGACATCGCCGCTGACACGCTGCGCACGATCGCCAGGGATCCCAGGCATCTCGGCGCCCAGATTGGCGCCACGCTCGTACTGCACACCTGGGGCTCGGCGCTCACGCATCACCCGCATGTGCATGGCATTGTCCCCGGTGGCGGACTCTCGCCTGACGGTGAGCGCTGGATCGCCTGCCGCCCCGGCTTCTTCCTGCCCGTGCGCGTACTCTCGCGCCTGTTCCGGCGCCGCTTCCTCGAAGCACTCGCAGACGCACACCGGCGCGGCCAGTTGCAGTTCTTCGGCGAGTACACCGGGCTCGCTGATCCCGCTACCTTTGCCCGGTGGCTTGCGCCGCTGCGTACCTGCGAATGGGTGGTCTACGCCAAGCGCCCGTTCGCCGGACCGGAAGCGGTGCTCGAGTACCTCTCACGCTACACGCACCGCGTCGCCATCTCCAACCAGCGCCTGATCGCCTTCGATGAGCGCGGCGTGACATTCCGCTGGAAGGACTACCGAACGAAGGGGCGCACCCGCTACAAGACCATGACCCTCGAAACCGGCGAATTCATGCGCCGCTTCCTGCTCCATGTGCTGCCCGGTGGCTTCCATCGGATCCGTCACTACGGGCTGCTCGCCAACCCGGTGCGCCGCGCCAGTCTCGCGAAGGTGCGGGACCTGCTGCACGTCGCACCCGAGGTCAGCCCGCCACCCGATGACACCGTCATCCAGACGCGGCCCGTCTTCATCTGCCGGCACTGCGGCGCACCGATGATCGTCATCGACATCCTCGCGCGCAGCGCCCCGATCCGCGCACCGCCGATGCGCCGGAGTCAGACATGAGCACAGCACTTGCTCGACCTGCCTGTCGAACGTCGGCTCTGCGGCAACGCGGCCCACGAGGGGACGTTTGCGCCTGTCGCTTCGCGCACTCCCTCGCACGTCCGCTTCGCCACCACAATTGCGCCACTGCACCGCTTCCTCACTGCGTCAGCGCGCATCCGGCATCCCGCCTGGCCGCGCCGCATCCGGCACGACTGACCATCCCGGTCTATCAATCGCCATAGCCGCGAAGCTCCAACCGCATCGGGGCACTCCGCGGTTTCCTCCATCGAGGCTTATTCGACGCCTGCCAACACGCGCAGAGCCACCGTCACATTCCTGTGGCCGATGGCAGGCATCGAATAACCCTTAACGAACTCAGCCTTATCATCAGCGGCTCAGTTCGACCCTGAGCTGTCCGTCAGCCTTGGTTTGTGAAGGTCTGCTCCCGGTCCGACATGAGCCAATCGTTTGACGCGTTGCTCCTGCTCCATACAAATTTGATTGGCGCTTGCCCAGCTTCAATCGAAGTCTGTTGCCTATACCGGTGCAGATTCGGCGCTGTCGGTCTCCCGGCAGGTCTTTTCCTCACGTGTGCCGACGTCGATACAACTGTCACAACCTCCGAGCCTGCACGGGAGCGTGAAAGCGCAAGCAGATACAACAGAACAACGGATTGCGGTGAAAGAAAATCGCGTCGTGATATGTTCTCCCGCTTTACACGCGTACCGGTCAGGACACGAAAAATGTACACGCCTCTCGCCGCGGCATGCGACCAGCCAGCCGCAGACGGTCAATCCGGCCACGGACTAGCAAAAATCATCTTCGCAACGTCGCTCGTGAGCGGGCTTGAACTGTTCGATTTCACCGTGTTCGGCTTCTTCGCGGTGATGATCGGAGATCAGTTTTTCCCGTCGACCGATCCGATGACTTCGTTACTGCTGGCAGTGGGTACGTTCGGCGTCGGGTTTTTCATGCGTCCTCTTGGCGCGATGCTGATCGGAGCTTACGCGGACCGCGGCGGACGGCGCGCGGCGTTCAATGCGACCATCTGGCTCACCTCCCTGGGGACGGCTGCTGTCGCCCTTTGCCCGCCTTTTGCGACGATCGGTGTTGCCGCCCCGGTCATTCTGGTCGCGGGCCGCTTGCTGCAGGGGTTCGCCGTGGGCGGCGATATCGGCGTCGCCACGACTTTGACGATGGAACTGGCGCCCGCCTCGCGCCGCGGCTACATGGTGGGCTGGCAGTTGTCCGGCCAGGGCGGCGCGGCGTTGCTGGGCGCGTCGCTGGGAATGCTGCTCACGCACACGATGCCGCCGGCTGCGCTGGCTTCGTGGGGATGGCGGATTCCGTTCCTGATCGGGCTGCTGATCGTGCCGGCCGGTATGTACTTCCGCCGACGCCTGCACGCGCCCGCTGTTATGCATCGCGCCGGCGACCGGGCGCAAGGCACGCTCGCCGAACTGTGCCGCGAGCACCGCAGAACGGTCGCGCTTGCGACCCTGATGATGCTGTGGCGAACCGTGCCCGTCTACGCAATCGTCTTCTACATGCCCAGCTATATGACGCGGGTCGTGCACCTGCCGGCGATTGTCGGATTCAGTTCATCCGCGCTGTCGGCGTTGTTGCTGGTCATTATTCCGCCGCTGTCGGGACTGCTTGCCGACCGGCTGCCGCGCCGCAGGCCACTGGTGCTCGCAACATCGGGCCTGACGGCGCTGCTCGTCTACCCGGTTTTCCTGCTAATGGCCCACATGCACGGCGCCTGGCCGATCCTGCTGGGCGTGGGGTTGATTACCGCCCTGATCGCGCTGGGCGCGAGCGCCAATACGCTGCTTGTTCTGGAGGCATTACCGGTGCGGGTGCGCGCGAGCGGCCTCGCCATTTCCTATGCGCTGGGCGTGGCGCTCTTTGGTGGCACCGCCCAGTTCGTCGTCACGGGTCTGGTCAAATGGACGGGCGACCCGATGTCCGCGGTCTGGTATATCGCGCCGTCATGCGTGGCGAGCTTCTGCGCGGCCGCTCTATTCAAGGAGCGGCGCGAAGAAGGCTGAAACCGGACCCCGGCCGTCGCTGTCCGCCGGCTCTCAACCGTGTGAAGCGCGCCGCGCGTGGGTCGATCCGAGCGTCTGCATCCGGAAATCCTGCGGCGGCATACCGTACGCCCGGCGAAACGCGCGTGTGAAATCGGTTCCGCTTTTGAAGCCAAGTTCGAAGGCGATATAGGTCACCGTTTCATGCGGATTGTGAGCCAGCCTGTCGGCAGCATGGCGCAGCCTGAGGTGACGGATATAGGCGCCAAGACCGCCTTCATGCTGAAACAGACGGTAGAGGGTCTGGCGCGGGAGCCGCAGCGCATTCAGCACGCTTTCGGGGGAGAGTTCCGCTTCGTGCAGGTGTGCCTGTACATAGCGTCGCGCCTGACCGAACATGGCTGCACGGGCCGCTGCGCGGGCATTGCCGCTCAGGAGCGCCTGCTTGCCGAACGCGGCGACCAGGAGCTGTGCGCTCGCGCGTATGGCACCGCCTGCTGCGTCGGCGCTCATGTGCATGATGCCCTGACTTAGCGCGGTAACGTGTTCGATGATGAGCCGCGTGAGGGGGGTCGTACCGTGGATCGTACGACCATGGATGGCATCCGGATCAGGAAAGACTTCCTGCACCAGCGCGCCCGGCACGGAAAACGTGAGCACCCTGCATGCATGGCGATGCATGCGCACGGGCTGGGTCATATCGAGTGCGAGGATACTCGCGACCGAACGCGAGCCCTCGTGGGGTGCGGCGCGCACCGCGACGTTGTCGACCCCGCCCTCCAGAAATACCTGAAAAACGAAGTCGCGAACCTTGTCTGTCGAGATCCGGGCCAACGATCGCTCAAGCACCATCCGATCCGACCGGCAATCGGTAAACGCAAGCTCGCCAACCTGATAACGATCAATTGATGCCTGGAACGGCTTTTCAAGATCGGACAGCGAGGGCAGCACATCGATCACGTGGCCGACCCGATCCCGCCAGGCGAGCAACCGCCGCCGGGGCGCTTCCGCACGCACGTCGAAATGACTGTAGGCAATGCGGGGCTGTGCTCGCGGACAGACATTAGCGGTGTTCGTGTTGCGGTTCATGCGAGAGGTTCCTGGCCGGCGGGCGTACTGAGGGCGTCTGGATCAGTGGATTCCGGAATGTAACCAGAAATTCCGGTTGGTAAGGAACTTTTTCAAAAAACGGTTTGTTTGATCAAAAACTGTTACGCACGGTAAAGCCAACCAAAAAAAGGTCGGGCACAGTTCCACCCGACCAGCGCGGATGAGCTGCGCAAAATAAAACGACCAGCCAGATACGGGGAATTTCCAGCATGAAGAAGCACGTCCATCATCGTCCCAAACAGAAAGCCCTGACGCTTGCCCTGACGGCGGCCCTGGCTGTTATGGCGGCCTCGCACGCACAAGCGCAGACCACGACCATCAGCACTTCCCAGACGACCGCTTACACGGGCACCAATGACCTGACGGTCACCAGTGCGGGCGCCATCGTAACGGCGGGTGCGGCCGTGACGGTGACCAGCCCGCTCAGCATCGACAACAGCGGCACGATCCAGGGCACTGGCACCGCTTCCGTTGGCGTCGACAACAACGGCGGCACGATCGCCGCGCTGAATAACAACAGCGGCGGTACCATCGTCGGCGCCTACACGGGCATTTACAACAACGGCACGATCGGCGCCCTGATCAACAGCGGCACCATCAGCAGCAGCGGCAACAACGGCATTTTCAACGCCCGTACGATCACTACGCTGGGCAACAGCGGCAGCATCAGCGGCTTCTTCGCCATTCAGAATACCGGGACGATCGGCACGCTGAGCAACAGCGGTACCATGAGCGGCAACGGTTTCGGCATCCAGAACACCGGGACGATCGGCACCCTGACCAACACCGGCGGTACTATCAGCGGCGGCCACATCGGCATCCTGACCACCGGCCCGATCGCCGCGATGGCCAACAGCAGCGGCGGCATCATCAGCGGGGGCACCTACGGCATCCTGAACGGCGGCACGATCGGCACGCTTAGCAACAGCGGTACACTGACCAATAGCGGCGCCGTGGACGGTGCTGAGGCATTGCTCAATCTCGGTGGCACGATCGGCACGCTTGTCAACAGTGGGACCATCAGCGGCAACTCTGCCGGCATCAAGAACAGCGGCGGAGAGGGCGGCAGTGGCACTATCGTGGCGCTGTCCAATAGCGGTCTTATTACCGGCTCCATCTACGCCATCAATACTGACGCTGCCAGCACGCTCGGCACGATCACGAATTCGGGTGTCATTGCGGGCAACATCCTGAACGCCTCAGCCAACGATCTGAACCTCAACGGTGGATCGGGCACCGTGTTCGGCACGCTGACCGGGTTTGGCGGCACGGTCGGCACGATCACGAATACCAGTTCGAATGTCGTGTTCGGCTCGGGCAACCTGCTGCTGAACGACAACATCAACGTCGGCAGCAACGCGGTCAACAATAACGGCTCGGCCGTCCTGCAGATCAATCAGCCTGTCACCATCACGGGTAACTACAACCAGACGGGCGGTACGCTGCAGGTGGGCGCAGTCAGTTCGACGCAAAGTGGCCAGCTGGTCGTGACGGGTAACACGACGATGACCTCGGGCGCCGTCAGCATCGTACCCGCTGGCTATGCACTGGCCGCGGGCCAGCGTTACGTTGTCGTGGATACGGCGGGCACCGCGACCTATGGCCCGGGCCTGACCTATTCGGCGGGTACGCTAACCGCGACGGGCACGACCACGCTCAGTGGCGGGCACAACGATCTGGTGGTTACGCTAAGTGGCGTACCGACACCGACACCGACACCCACGCCGACGTCCACGCCGACGTCCACGCCGACACCGACACCGACACCCACGCCGACACCCACGCCGACACCGACACCGACACCAGCGACGATTGCCACCGCGCCGAACGCGATTACGTCGCTCACTGGTCTGCTGGGCTATACCGGCATCAGCAGTGCCGGGCTGCTGAACCTTTACAACGCGGCGCTGGGCTCCCTGAGCGAAGGCTCGCCCGCCACCGCCAACCGTATCGGCAAACAGCTGGGCGCGACCCAGACGGGCTGGGCGCCGGCCGCGCCGACCTTCGATGCGCTGAACGTGGTAAGCGCGCACGTCAACTCACTACGCCTCGCACAGTCGGCAGGCGAAACGGGGGTAGCGACCGGCGAACGCCCGCCGCAGTGGGGCGTGTGGGGCCAGGCCTTCGGCGGCCACGCGAGCCAGGATCAGCGCGACCAGGTCGACGGCTACAGCGCGAACTACGCCGGCCTGCTGCTCGGGGTGGACCGGGCGATCAACGACCGCTGGCGTGCCGGCGGCGTGTTCAGCTACAGCAATACGGCGATCAACAACACGGGCGACACGGCGGGCAATACGACCCGCGTGAACGGCTACGGCCTGATCGGCTACGCAAGCTACACCGGCATGCCGTGGTACGTGAACCTGTCGGGCGCGGTGGTGCAGCAGCAGTACGACACGACCCGGGTGGCCAGCTTCCAGGGTTTCTCGGGCATGGCCAGTGGCCGCTTCAGCGGCCAGCAGTATGTGGCGCGTGCAGAGGCAGGTTATCCGCTGGCGCTGCGTGGCGTGACGCTCACGCCGCTGGCGAGCCTCACGTACAGCTACCTGAACCAAGGCAGCTATACGGAGAGCGGTGGCAACGGTGCGGCGCTGTCGGTCGGTTCAAGCCATGCGAGTTCGGTAAAGAGCAGCCTGGGCGCGAAGCTGGAGAAGGGCTTCACGACCCGCTATGGCGAGATTGTGCCGGAGCTGCAGGCGCAGTGGATTCACGAGTACGACCACACGCGGCAGGCCACGGGGGCAGGCTTCGCGGCAGACCCGACGGGCCAGACGGCGTTCACGACAGTCGGTGCGGCGCCGGTGGCGGACCTTGCGGACATCTCGCTGGGCGTGACGCTGCTGCGCGCGAACAACCTGAGCCTGTCGGTGCGCTACGAGCTGCAGGCGGCACCGGGCTTCGTGTCGCAGACCGGTACCGTGCGCCTGCGCCAGCTGTTCTGATCCGGTCGGGCGAAGTCGCCCCTGCAGTACTTTGTCGACACACCGGATGAAGTCGGCCCGGTGTGCCGGAGTGAAGATCTGAAGTTTTTCGGGTTGGCCGATTCGGCCAACCAGTTTGGACGGCCCACCATCCCGGCATGACTGGTCCACCGTAAAAAGTCGGCGCCTCATGCCGATAACACGGAGTACGATGCCCGCGCATCGAAATCGATTACCCCTATGGAGTCATAGCATGTCGAGTGTGCCGGGGCCTTCCGACGCAATGAGTATTCAGGAAGCGCTTGGCCGCGCTCATGCTCACTGGAACGCCGGCCAGGCCGACCAGGCCGAACAGTTCTGCCAGCGGGTGCTGGCCGCCTGGCCCGGCCAGGCCGATGCGCTGCACCTGCTGGGCCTGATGGCGCATGCCTACGGCAACCTCGATCTTGCCATCGCCCATCTGCACGAGGCGTGCAGGGCGCCGCGCGCGCCGGCCGTCTATTCCAGCAACCTCGCCGAGATGTACCGCCAGAAGGGGCTGCTCGCGGAGGGCGAGGAAGCGGCCCGGCGGGCGGTAGCGATGGACCCGGCGCTGGTGTCCGGCTGGAATAATCTCGGCATCGTGCTGCAGGAGGCGGGCAAGTTCGCGGAAAGCCTCGACTGTCTCGAACGCGTGATCGCGCTCCAGCCCGACTGGGCCGACGCACACAACAACCTGGCCAACACGTCCCGGCGCCTCGGACGCATGGATCGCGCCGAACAGCATTACCGCCAGGCGCTGGCGCTCAATCCTGCCTACGCCGAGGCCCACAGCAACCTGGCGTTCCTGCTCTCCACCCAGGGTCACTACGACGAGGCGGCCGCCGTTGCACAGCGGGCCATTGAACTCAGCCCGCGCCTCGTCGACGCGTATCTGAACCTGGCGGAAGTGGAAAGCTCCCGTCATCGCCATGATGCCGCGCTGCGCGCGCTCGACATGCTCGCGGCTTTCGCGCCACAGCATCCGGCCGCGCTGGTGGCGCGCGCGAAGGCGCTCAGACAGGTCGAGCGCCTCGACGAGGCACTCGCGTTTGCGCGCCAGGCCGTGACGCTCGCCCCGACGAGCGCCGAGGCGCACAACACGCTCGCCACGGTGCTCCAGTCCCTCGGGCAGACCGACGAGGCGCTCGCGCAGTTCGAGCAGGCGGCGCTGCTGCCCGGCGCGGTGGCCGAGGAGGCGCTGGTCGGGCGCGCCACGCTGCTGATGGAGGCCGGCCGGCGGGATCAGGCGCTGGCCGCCTTCGATCGGGCGCTGGGGGTCTTTCCGGGCTCGGTACAGGCGCTGGCCGGCCGTGCCGATGCGCGGACCTTCCGGGTCGGCGACCCCGACATCGCGGCGCTCGAAGCGTGCCGCGCTGAAGGTGAACGTCGTTCGCTGACCGACCGGATTTCGGCCCATTTCGCGCTCGGCAAGGCGTACCTCGACATCCAGGACCCGGAGCGGGCCTTCCATCACCTCGATACGGGCAACCGCCAGAAGCGCTCGACCTTCAGCCACGATGCCGCTGCGACCGGCCAGTGGATGGAGCGTGTCGCCAAAGCCTTCACGCCGGAACTGTATGCCCGGCTGCAGGGTATGGGCGAGCCGTCGGCACTGCCGGTGTTTATCGTCGGCATGCCGCGCTCGGGCACCACGCTGATCGAACAGATCGTGTCGTCGCACCCGCAGGTCACGGGTGCCGGTGAGCTGTCGGCGCTGCGCCTTGTGGTCGAAGGCAGCGGCTTCTTTCCGGACCGGGTGAAAGCGCTGGCAGGCGAGGGAGACGGACAGTTTTTCCGGCAGCTTGGCGAGGCGTATCTGTCGCGCGTCACGCCGCTCGCCCAGGGGCGCGGGCGCCTCGTCGACAAGATGCCGGGCAACTTCCTGCACGCCGGCCTGATCCCGCTGATTCTGCCCGGTGCGCGCATCATCCATGCGCGGCGCGACCCGGTGGATACCTGCCTGTCCTGCTATACGAAACTTTTCAGTGGCGAGCAGCCGTTCGCCTACAACCAGACCGAACTGGGCCGGTTCTATCGCCACTACGAACGCCTGATGACGCACTGGCGCGAGGTGTTGCCGTCAGACCGTTTCATCGAGGTCGATTACGAAGCGGTGGTGGAAGATCTGGAGGGCGAGGCGCGGCGCCTGGTCGATTTCCTGGGGCTGCCGTGGGACGACGCCTGCCTGAATTTCCATGACAACCGCCGGGTGGTTCGCACGGCCAGCGTCAACCAGGTGCGCCAGCCGATCTACACAACCTCGAAAGGTCGCTGGCGGACCTACGCCGGCTATCTCGGCCCGCTGCTCGATGCACTCGGGATCGAGGCGCCCGGCATCGAGGCCTCATGATGTCCGGCATCGTGCCTGAACTCGCCACCATCGAGCGCGAGGTTCGCCCGCTAATTGCGGCCGGACGTTTTGAGGAAACCGAGGCGTTGCTGCGCCCGTATCTCGCCTCAGGCAGCGGTCCGCTCGTGTTATGGCGGCTGCTCGCGGCGGCGCTGCGCCCGCAGGGACGCATGGCCGAAACCCGGGCCGTCCAGGAGATGCTGGTGGCGCATGCGCCGGGAGACTTCCCGACCCGGTTCGACCTGTCCGAAACGCTGCTGCTGACCGGCGAGTTCGAGCGCGGCTGGCGTGAGTATCACCATCGTTACAGCCTTGCGCATACGGCAGTCATCGGGCGCAAGGTGCAGTTGCCCCGCTGGGACGGCCGGCCGATACCGGACAGGACCCTCCTGATCCACGACGAGCAGGGTTTTGGCGACACCTTCCAGTTCATGCGGCTGGTGCCGTGGGCGAAGGCGCGCAGTGGCGCGCGCGTGATTCTCGAGGTCAACGCGGAAACAATGTCGCTCGCCCGGCGCAGCCAGGAACGCCTTGGCTTCGACGAAATCGTGGTACGCGGCACTCTCCCGCCGCCATTCGATCTGCACTGCGAGATGATGAGCCTGCCGATGGCGATGGGGCTGAAGCTGGCGGATCTGCCGGGCAGGATTCCCTACCTGCGCCCCGACCCAGAGCGCGTCGAGCGATGGCGGCAACGCCTCGCCGGCTTGCCGCGTCCGCTGGTTGCGCTGGTGTGGGCCGGGCGTCCCACCCATTTCAACGACGCAAACCGCTCGCTGACGCTGGCCCAGCTCGCGCCGCTAGCACAGCCAGGCGTCACGTTTCTGTCGATCCAGAAGGGACCCGCCGAAGCCCAGGCCGCCAGGCCGCCCGCGGGCATGTCGCTCGTTTCGCTGAGCGACGAAATCCACGACTTCGAGGATACCGCAGCGATCCTCGCCATCGCCGACCTGCTGGTCTCGGTGGATTCCTCGCCGGTTCATCTCGCCGGTGCGCTGGGGCGTCCGGTTTGGGTCATGCTGCCGTTCGTGCCGGACTGGCGCTGGTTGCTGGAGCGGACCGACACGCCGTGGTATCCGGGAACGCGCCTGTTCCGCCAGCCGTCGCGCGGCGACTGGGGGGGTGTGATGGCCGCCATGGCGCCCGAACTTGCCCGATTCGCAGCGTGAGGACAGTGTGCGCATGCTGAACCCGGTATCGATACGATCAGGACGGTTGACTGCCACCCTGCTGGGTATGCTGATGATCAGCGTGGTGACAGGCTGTGCGACGCTCGACCGGGATACCCACGCCGATGCGCAGGCCGAAGCGGCAGGCCTGAAGCGCGAGCTGATCAACACGGACGGCTTCGTGCTGACCGCTTTCTCGCGGATCTCGCGACCCGATGCACCGCTCAACCTCTATGTCGAGGGCGATGGCCTTGCCTGGATTTCGCGCAGTGAGCCGTCGCTGGACCCGACCCCGCGCGAAGCGACGGGTCTTGCGCTGGCGGCAGCGGACCCGGCGGCCAACGTCGTGTATCTGGCGCGTCCATGCCAGTTCACACCGATGGCGATGAATCCGCGGTGCGGTGTGCCGTACTGGACCGGCAAACGGTTTGCGCCCGAGGTCGTGGCGTCGATGGACGAAGCCGTGAGCCAGTTCGCCGCGCGGATGCCGGGGCAGCGCATCAACCTGGTCGGCTATTCGGGTGGTGGCGCGCTGGCCGTGCTCGTCGCGGCACGCCGCACCGATGTCGCTTCGATCCGCACGGTGGCCGGCAATCTCGACGATGAGTTCGTCAATCGCCTGCATGATGTTTCGTCGATGCCGCAATCGGAAAACGCGATCGATTTCGCGAGCCGGGTCGCATCCATTCCGCAGATTCACTTCAGTGGTGCTGACGATACGGTGGTGCCGCCGGCGGTGGCGCAGCGCTTTGTCGATACCACGGGAAAGCGCTGCGCGCAGGCACGCACGGTCCCTGATGTGAAGCATGACGGCGACTGGAGCGCGCTGTGGCCGGCGTTGCTGGGCGTGACGCCGGCATGCGTCGGGCCGCCGGGGGCAACAGGATGACCAGCTCCCTGTTTACGCTGAATTCCGGGGAGAAGAAATGTCAGTAGTCCACGCGTTGCCGCCGTGCCGGCTCATCAACACGCGACATGGCCCCATGCTCGCCATCCCGAACGATCGCTACGTCGGTCAGGCGCTGCTCCGGCATGGCGAATATGGCGAGATTGAAGCGCAGTTCCTGTTGCAGCTGGCGAACCGTCCGGGCGTGGTCGTGGAAGCCGGAGCGAACATCGGCAGTCACACGGTTGCTGGCAAGACGCGTCGCTGCCGTGGGCGCGGAGGTCATCGCCTTTGTGCCGCGGCCGGTTGTGTTCCAGAACCTGTGACATGCTGACGTTGCCCAGTGAGTCGGGTACTGTTATTGAGGGACTCACGCCAATCACCGACGCCGGACATCACCCGTTACGCTGCGATTGAACACGCAATGGTTACGTACAACCGCAGCAGATGATGATTCCCGCCCCGAACCTCTGGAACACGGAATGAAACACCCACCCGCCACACTGTGGCTGACCGGCCTGAGCGCAGCCGGCAAGACGACCCTCGCGCAGGCCCTCGCCGATGCTCTTGCGACTGCCGGTGTGGCCTGCCAGATTCTTGATGGCGACGTCGTGCGGCAGCAATTGAGCCGCGACCTCGGTTTCACCCGGGAGGACCGCAGCGAGAACATCCGGCGCGTGGCTTACCGGTGCCGGCAGCTCAATGACGCAGGGACGTGGGCCATTGCCGCATTGATTTCCCCGTATCGGGACGACCGTGAACAGGCACGCCAGACAGTCGGGAAATCCAGGTTCTTTGAGGTGTACATGGCGACTTCACTCGCGGTGTGTGAGGCACGCGATCCGAAGGGGCTGTACCGCCGCGCGCGTGCTGGAGAGGTCGCGAATTTCACTGGCATCAGCGACCCCTACGAGGCGCCGCTCAATCCTCATCTGTTGTTCGATACCAGCCTGCAGCCGTTAAGCGACTGCGTCGCTGCGACACTGCGCATGCTTGAATTGAGCGAGGTGTTGCAGGGAAGCGACTGACCGCCCTGCAGATTCTTGCTCTCGTGCGACGCCCATGACGGTGACACGCGCGCGTCAGGTGTCTCGTGTCAGTTCGGGACTAGATTTTCATGGATTTCGGGCGAGTGACTCAAACTGGCCGAACCCGGAAGTCCAACGTCAAAGTGGCTTGATCGAACCCGGGCTTGCGTCGAACTTCTGTAGTCGACCCGTTGTAGCCAATAGACCCGCTCGAAACCCGTCACTCAGCGAAACAAGCCCAGCGGCAGATTCCTAAAAGCGAAAACGCGCAGATTTATCTGCGCGTCTCAACGTCATTCCCTCAACAGACCAAGGACGTCCAGGCACCACTCAATCAACGACACAAGGCTGCAATCAATCCGGTCAATTTATGCGCCGCCGAAAAACAGCGGCTTCATTCCATCATTCGGATCCGGGCGAACAGAGCCCTGAATTTTATGTCCCAAGTGGGAAACGGCGGTGCCGAACGAACGCAGTTGATGATGGCTTCCCGACGCTGAAGTACCGTCAGTAACACCGCCAAAATCGGTCGCAGCGTCACTTCCTGGATTCACGCTAGTTTGTGCGGCCTGAACATTGGTCGGAGCGACCGCTTCGTTGGATTGAGCAAAAGATGAGGCAGCCGGAATTGCAAGAGCAGCTGCGACGATGAGCGATTGAACGAGTTTCATGATGCTTACCTCCAGACTTCGTTTGTCCGCAAACGCCCGTTTGCGTTTCAGTGCTTGCAGTCTAGGCCGAGGCCTGCTCGCAATTAAGTACTTGCGGAACAAAACAATGTTGAAGAAATAAGTACAAACCCTTATAACCAAACGTCACGCACGCAGCAGCTTGCGTTCGCCCCGCCGTCCACACCACCATGACCTCAGCTCGCGTCCCAATCGAACAGCGGACTTTCGCGCATTCGGCGTAAGAGGTCCAGCGGGTCGAGCCCTCAAACCCGAGCGACCGTTTACCCGCTATCACGCAAAGGCAAGTCATCGCAATTTTGCATTGTCATTAATTTGCCTCGCTATTTAATAAGTTGAAACAAGGCATTCCATAGACTAGAGTGGTCGGTAACTTCTATCCGCATATATATTCGAATCTCCGACACGGAAAGCGGATAACAGACTATCTCGCCATTGATCACGGTGACCCATGGCGGATCAGCTCCAACGTCTGGGTTGTGCCAGCCAGCAATCCTAACTAACCATGGCCGCTTTCCGATGAAAGCCAGCGCAATTTATCCTGATACAGACGCGCGAACGGCATATATAGCAAATTTTTATTTTTCAAAAGATTCGACTTTCTTTCGATCTGCGCCTATATCGAGACGCAAGGTGCGCCCCGTTGTGCCGCATATGAATTTATCGCGATCCGGGTTTAATCCAGGAAAGGGGATCACTATGCAATCCGCATGCAACATGATTGGCAATGTGCGCTATGTTCGCCGCGCCCTGATTGTTTTCACTCTGATCGCGGTCGCTGCATTCCAGCCTGCCGCAGGCCAAAGTCTCATCATCAAAGATCTGGGCGCGCTCCCCGGTGAATATAACTACAGCAACGCTCTCGGGATCAACGAGCGCGACCAGGTGGTCGGCTACTCGATCACGGCGGGCGGAAACACGCACGCTTGTCTGTTTGAAAACGGGGTGGTGACCGACCTGGGCACGTTCCCCGGTGGCAGCTACAGCTCGGCTAACGCGATCAACAATCGCGGCCAGGTAGTCGGTTCCTCTAGCACCGCACGCGGGAACTCGCACGCCTTTCTGTTCGAACACGGGGTGATGACCGACCTGGGTACGCTCCCCGGCGGCGACGTCAGCGGAGCTGCCGGGATCAACGAGCGCGGCCAGGCGGTTGGTTTAGCGTCCAACCTACGCGGGTACGTTCACGCTGCTCTGTTTGAAAACGGGGTGGTGACCGACTTGGGCACGCTCCCCGGTGGCAGCGATAGCGGAGCTTTGGGGATCAACAATCGCGGCCAGGTGGTCGGCTATTCGTCCATCGCAGGTGGGTACGCGCACGCCTTTCTGTATGAACACGGGGTGATGACTGACCTGGGCACGCTCCAGGGTAGTAACGGCAACAGCCATGCTCAGGCGATCAACGATCGCAGCCAGGTGGTCGGCATATCGTCTACAGCAAGCGGGGACGTGCACGGCTTTCTGTATGAAAACGGGGTGATGATTGACCTGGGCACGCTCCCTGGTCGCAACGATAGTAACGCTTTCGGGATCAACAACCGCGGCCAGGTGGTCGGCGAGTCTGATGCCGGAACCAACCCGTACTTGCCGCACGCGTTTCTGTTTGAACACGGCGCGATGACCGACCTGGGCACGCTCCCCGGGGACAACTTCAGCGAAGGTGTCGGGATCACCGGGCGCGGCGACATCGCGGGTAACTCCACGTTGCACGCTATCCTTTGGACACGAAAAAAATGATTGCCGGTCTCTAGGGCCTGTTGACAATCATCGCCGAGGGGGCTGTTAACTTGTGAGGAAAGCTGTTTACATCCTGTCTTTTGCGGAAAAACAGGATGCCAAGACTGATGCTCAGCGATGACCAATACGAGCGGATCGCCCCCTTGCTGCCGGGCAAGTCCACCGACCCGGGTCGGACCGCAGCAGACAATCGGCTGTTTGTTGAGGCCGTGCTATGGATCGCGCGCACTGGCAGCCCATGGCGCGATTTGCCGCCTGATTTTGGAACGTGGAATAGCGTGTACCAACGCTTTGCCAGATGGTCGCGGGCGCAAATATGGCATACGGTACTCGCCGAGCTTGCGGGCGACGCGGACCTTGAGGAAGTCTTCATTGACAGTACGATTGTGCGTGCCCACCAGCATGCCGCCGGCGCGGCGAAAAAAAAGGCGAACAGGCAATCGGGCGCTCGCGTGGCGGATTGAGCACCAAGATTCACGCTCTGGTCGACGGCTTGGGGATGCTCGCTCGCTTTCATCTGACGGGCGGACAGGCTGGAGACAGTCCGGAGGCCCTGCCTTTGCTGGGCGAGTTGAAACCCGTCAGTCTGGCTGCCGACAAAGCCTACGATTCGAACGCGATCCTGCAGCATCTGGAATCGGCGGACATTCAAGCTGTCATCCCCAGTCGCGCCAATCGTGTTGAGCAACGTCCTTTGGATGAACATCTGTATGCCTCTCGAAATCTGGTCGAACGGTTCTTCTGTCGCATCAAACAATTCCGTCGCGTGGCTACCCGCTACGACAAGCTCTCCGAACGATTCTCATCATTCGTTGCGCTCTCCGCTGCTTTCATCTGGACCTGCTGATTGTCAACAGGCCCTAGTGGCTCACAAATCACGTTGAAATTGCGGGACGAGCACAGCCAACGCTCCGGTTCAGCAGCGGACCGCCTCCGCTGCAACCGATTGTTAGGTACCCTTACTGACGCACATAGCGCAAGTGTGTGGCAGCTGGACCATCAAGAACCTTGTCAATGCGAAACTGCGGCCCGGGCTCGCGCAGGTTCTCGAAGAGACGCCGCCCACCGCCGAACAACACGGGTGAATATCGCCTGGCGGCCGGTCGCTACCTGAAGGCGATCGACCGCACGCGCGCCGTAGGCGTCGTTGCGCTTTAGACATAAAGGCCATTCAGTCGTCTCTTGCTCCTGCTGCCTGATTAGAGAAGTATCCAGACGGGCAGTCATTTCCAGGCGAGAATGCAAATCCACCACAAACCGTTGGAGAAACCGTGCGCATCGTCTGCTTGCACACCGCTGACAGCAACATCGCCTTGTTCGATGCAGCCGCCCGCGCCGCCGGATTCGAGGCACTCGAGTTGACGCACGTGGTCCGCGCCGACTTGCTCGCCGCCGCAGAGCAGGCCGGCGGCTTGACCGACGCGATCGCAGCACAAACCCGCGAGGTGCTCCTCACGCTGAAGGACAACGCGCACGCCGTTTTGCTCAACTGTTCGACGCTCGGCCCGTCAGTGAATGAAGCCCTAGCCGCGCAAGCCGCACCGGTCCCCGTTTTGCAGGCCGATGCCGCGTTGGCTCAACGCGCGGTGGAAAATGGCGGCAAGGTTGTCGTGCTATGCACCGTATCCACCACACTCGACCCGACCACTCGCCTGTTCGCTCAAGCCGCCACGCGTACCGCCGCGGATGTCGAGGTTCAGTTGGTATGCGGTGCATGGGACCGTTTCAGAGCAGACGACACAACAGGCTACCTGTCCATGATCGCCACCGCTGCGGATGCGGCCTACGAAAACGGCGCGGACGTCGTGGCGCTTGCACAAACATCGATGGCCGGCGCAGCCTTGATGGTCACCGGTGGGGCGAAACCTCTGACCACACCGGCCATCGCCCTCGCAGCCGCAGTCCACGCAGCGACACTCGCAGCCTGAAACGCGATGTTCGCCGAGTACCTCGTCAGATGGGACCTGCTGCCGGACGGCGAGCCGATTCGCACGCATAGCAGCCGGCTGCTGCCGGTGCGCCAGCATGGCGTCGCCGCGATGCTGAAAGTTGCGCAGGAACCCGAAGAGAAATTCGGCGCGCAACTGATGGTGTGGTGGGACGGCGACGGCGCGGCCCGCGTGCTCGCCCATGATGCCGACGCCCTGCTGTTGGAGCGCGCCCAAAGCAATCACGCGTTAGCGGACCAGGCCCGCACGGGCGACGATGAAGCAGACGACCACGCCATCGACATCCTCTGCGCTACCGCGGCACGACTCCACGCACCACGTCACAAACCGCTTCCCGACCTGATCGGCATGCCACGCTGGTTCCAGAGTCTCTGGCCCGCAGCGCAGCAACACGGCGGCTGGCTCTCCGACAGTGCCGCGACCGCACAGGCTCTGCTCGCCACGCCGCAAGACCCGGTCGTACTGCACGGCGATATTCATCACGGCAACGTCCTCGATTTCGGCGTGCGCGGCTGGCTGGCGATCGACCCGAAAGGTCTCTACGGCGAACGCGGCTTCGACTACGCGAACATCTTCTGCAATCCGGACGAGGCGTCCGCGCTGGCACCCGGACGGTTCGAGCGTCGCGTCGAACGCGTGGCGCAAATCGCCGGGCTCGACAGACACCGTCTGCTGCAATGGATCCTCGCGTGGTCGGGTTTGTCCGCGGCGTGGATTCTCGAAACGGGCGAGACACCGGACATCGATATAGACATCGGCAGAAAGGCGGCCGAAGCGTTGAAGCGGAAGTGACTGCAGGGAACTGAAGAGGAAACCGCCACACCCGGACGCAGACGCCAACGCCCTGGCGTTGCCGCTCTCATCCCGGTCCCGCACAAACCTCGTCGGTGGGTAGACATCCTTGGGCGACCGCCGGCAAGCCGCCGCCCAAACCCTGCATCGGTCAATGCGGAGCTTTACCGTTGGGCAGGGCGTCCAGCGGTTTGTGCTGTTCTTCGCCGAGTCCCGGGAAGAATGCGTTCCATGCGGCGCGCACGCCCTGAGCCGCGGTGGCCTCCGCACCGATCGATTCTGCCTCGCCGTCAGCAGCTTTCGAGGGGTCGGAGGAAAGGCCGCGCCAGTGCGTGAACACCAGCAGCGGTTTCTCGGTCCATATGCCGTCGCCATATTTCGCAAATGCCGTGTCGCCGCTCGTCAACTGCACCTCGTACCAGCCTTCACGGGCGGGCGTGTGGGCAACAAGCTCAAACCAGGCGGTCGGTTCGATTTCCTTCATGTCGTCTCCGGTCGGATCAATCGTCAAAGATAACCACAAGCAAGGCATTCTTCATGCCCGAGCCCGGTAGCGGCCCGGCAGGCGCGCGCCGCATGTCACGCGATGCTGCAGGGCGGTGCGCTGGACATGAACTGCGGGCGATTCGTCGACGTTGTGCACTTCGAATTCGCCGCGCATAAACGACACGATAGCGCGACATGGGCCGCGCGGACAAACGTAAAAACTTACACGGCGCGCCGGGTTGTCAACCCGCTGTTCGATTCGCGCGCCATCTCCCGCACCAGCTCGGCCAATACGCCGACAGCGAGCGCCAATTGTTCGGCTGGCGTGCTGCCGTAGCCGATCACCAGCCCGTTCGTTTCCTCGCGCTGCTGCAATGCAAAACCTGACAACGCGCGCGGGTTGAGCCGCCTGGCAAGCGCGCGTTCGGCGAGGGTCCGATCGGAAATATGCGGCGGCAAGCGAAGCGTCAGATGCATGCCGCAATTGCCGCCCAGAATCTGCGACGGCGCGAAATGCAGGGTGAGCGCATCGCGCAGCGCCTGCTGGCGCTCCCGATACAAACGCCGCATGCGGCCCAGATGCCGCCCGAATTCACCGCTATCGATGAAATGCGCCAGCGCCAGTTGCTCCAGACGATGCCCGCCGCGCAGCATCTCCTGCAAGGCGACGGCCGTGTGCGCGGCGATCACGCGCGGCAACACCACGAAGCCGATGCGCAGTGCCGGAAACATCGTTTTGCTGAATGAGCCGACGTACAGAACCGGCGCGTCCTCGACCAGCCCTTGCATGCTGGCAATCGGCTCGCCGGTATGGCGGAATTCGCCGTCGTAGTCATCTTCGATCAGCCACGCGCCGCAGCGGCGCGCCTGCGCGATCAGTTCAAGCCGGCGCGCCACCGACAACACCGCACCAGTCGGATACTGATGCGCGGGCGACGTGTAGATCAATTTGGGAGGATGCGCGCGCCACGCGTCGGGCGGCACCGCGATGCCTTCGGAATCGACGGGCATCGGCACCATGCCCAGATCCCCGAGGTTGAAAGCAGCTTTGGCGCCGCGATAGCCCGGATCTTCAACCCACGCGATGTCACCCGGATTGGTGAACAGCCGGACGCACAGGTTCAGCGCTTCCTGCGCGCCTTCGGTGATGACCACCTGCGAACCCTCGCAGCGCACGCCGCGCGCCATCCGCAAATGCGCGGCGATCGCGTCGCGCAGCGCCGGTTCGCCCGCCGGGTCGCCGTAGCCGAGCGCAAGCGGCAACGCTCGCTCCATCGAACGTTCGAGCGCGCGTCGCCAGGCGGCCAGGGGAAAGCGATCCAGCGCGGGCGTGCCAGGTGTCAGCGGCAAGGTGTTGTCGGCATGGGTGCGGGTCGCAGCGAATTGCTCGACACGCGCCGCGTAGGCGACCTCCGGCGCGGCCGGCGATGTCCGCGTTTCACCGCGAGCCGAAGGACTGGAGAGCGGACTCACGCGCGTGCCCTTTTTGTCGGCCACCACATAGCCGACCGCGGCCAGATGGTCGTACGCGATCACCACCGTGTTGCGCGACACGCCCATCTCCGCCGCCAGCAAGCGCGACGACGGCAGCAGCGACCCCGCCGGCAAACGCCCCGTGAGGATCGCCTGTTGCAGACGCTCGATCAGTTGCTTTTGGAGCGGCACGGACTTTTCAACGCTGACGGCGGCGGTCGCGGCGGTCGCGGTGGCCGCGGCGACCGGGTTGGCAAGTGGGCCAATGATTTCGATCATCCTCGCTGGATCTATCAAATGCTGTTCTGCTGGATCTTTTTAACATACCACGTTTGCCGTATCGTTCTCCATAAGCAACCATCACCCACTATGGACAGGAGAGCAGACATGGAACCCAGACGTAATGCGTTCGAGCAACCGATTGGCGTCCCCGTGCCGGATTGGAAAGGCGCCCAGGCGCCCGGCCGCGAGCCGCTGGTGGGCAGCTATTGCCGGATCGAACCGGTGGACGTCGAACGCCATGCGGCGGACCTGTACGAGGCCTACAGCTCGGCGCCCGATGGCCGCGACTGGACCTATCTGGCGGTCGGTCCGTTCGAGAGCCTTGCCGCATATCGCGAGCATCTGACGCGCATGGCCGCATCGCCTGATCCGCTGCACTACGCGGTGATCGATCTGGCCACCGGCAAGGCGGTCGGCACGCTCGCGCTAATGCGCATCGACCGCGCAAACGGTGTGATCGAAGTCGGGCACGTCACCTATTCACCACGCCTGAAACGCACACGCATCGCCACCGAAGCGATGTTCCTGCTGATGAACCACGTGTTCGATGACCTCGGATATCGCCGCTTCGAATGGAAGTGCGATTCGCTCAATGGACCATCGCGCACGGCGGCGCTGCGCTATGGCTTCACGTTCGAAGGGATCTTCCGGCAGGCGATCGTGTATCGCGAGCGCAATCGCGATACCGCGTGGTTTTCGATCATCGACAGCGAATGGCCTGCGCTGCGTCCGAGCTATGCACGCTGGCTCGACGCCGGCAATTTCGATGCGCAGGGTAAGCAGGTTGAGCGGCTGGTGGACCTGATCGCACGGCAGCGGGCTGCAGCGGGCGAAAGCGGTCAATAAGGCAGCCCGTTACGGGTTGGTTGCGAGCCGGCCAGAAGGCCGGCTCTGGCAGGCTCGTCGATCCCGAGACTTCAGAGACTAAATAGACTTCAGGCGTCGTGCCGTGCAACGACTCAGACCACGCCTGCCGTTCGCCGCAGCACGATGGTCGGGTTGCCTTTGTACGTCGTGCGAAGCTGCTCACGGTAACCACATTTGCGCGCGACGTTCAGCGAAGGCTGGTTTTCCGGCGCGATGATGCAGGCCGTCTCGCCGTCAGGCCAATTCACATCGGCCCAACCGAGCGCAGCGCGCACGGCTTCGGTCGCGTAGCCGCGGTTGTGGACGGCAGGGTCCAGTGCCCAACCGATTTCAGGTGTGTCCAGCAAGGAAGGCTCGATCTCGCGGTGGTAGTCGGCAAAGCCGACTTCGCCCACGAACCGGCCGCTGTCCTTTTCCCGCACCACCCAATAGCCGTATCCCAGCATCGCCCAGTGCCCGGCGTAGCGCAGCAGGCGCGCCCATACCTCTTCGCGTGTGAACGGCTTGCCGCCGATGTAGCGGATCACTTCGGGATCGGACCACATCACATAGCTCTCGAGGAAATCGTCGCGCGCGTGCGGACGCATGATCAGGCGGTCGGTGGTGAGAAGCGTGGGGCGGTTGGACATAGGCGGCTGGTGGTTGGCGTTGACGCAACGTGGGGTTGAGAAGCGATGAAGAGTGCGTGCGATGATCGCAGATTTTTTGCGCGCCAGGTTCGCGGCCAAAATCCTGGCGGCGCTCTCACCGCACTGCAAACACTAGTACGCGAATGGGCTTCGCCCTACACTCCCCGGATAAACACGCGCAGTCACGCCGGCGCGATCAGCACGTCGCCGACCGGCGTGCGCGACTCGCCATCATTGCCACGCTCACCGCCGCTCCGTCCATGAAAGCCCGCTTGCGTTACCTCTCCGCGCTGGTCGTGAACGTCGCCTTTCCCTGGCTCGCCTACCGGCTTGCGTTCCCCCACTACGGCCAGCTCGGCGCGCTGGTTGCATCGGCACTGCCCCTGATCGCGTGGATGAGCTGGGACCTGGTCCGCTATCGCCATTTCGACGCGCTCAGTGCAATCGTGCTGGTCGGCATCGTGCTGTCGCTGCTTGCAATGGCCGCAGGGGGCAGCGCGCATATGCGAGCGGTGGAAGATCCAATGGTCTCAGGGATGATCGGCGCGTCGTTCCTGGTCTCCCTGGCGTTGCCGCGGCCGCTCGTGTACTACCTCGGCCGTTCCACGAGGGCGCGCGAAGATCATCGCAGCGTCGAAAGCTACGAAAAGCATTGGCGCGAACGCCCTACGCTCGTCGCCTATGTCCGGTTGATGACACTCGTATGGGGCCTGGGTGTGACCGGGGAGAACCTCTTGCGCAGTCTGATCATCTGGCAGTGGCCGAACGATCCTCGCTCGGAGCTGGCCTCCGTTGTGCTGCGTTACGGCGCCTATGCCGGCTTAACTGCATGGACGTTCTGGTGCCGACAACGCCTCAAGCAGGACGCCATGCGCTATCCAGCCGATCCGGCCGACCCTGCGAACGCCACGGACCGTCTGGCGAATTCATGAAGCCGCCCCTCACGCCATCTCGAGAAACCGCGCCAGACACGGATTGCGATTGGCCGGCGACCATGCCAGCACCTGCTCGATCAGCGGCGCATCGACCAGCGGCCGCAACACCACGCCCGCGAGTTGCGCTTTGCGCATCGAGGCCGGCACCAGCGCCACCCCCACTCCTTCATCGACGAGACTGAGCACGGTCTGCTGCAACTGCACTTCGAAGCGGATATCCGGATCGAAGCCGCCCGAGCGGCAATGCTCGAGAATGGTCGCGCGCAAACTCGGCGCGACTTCCGCGGACGCCAGCACGAATGGCTCGCCCGCCAGTTGCGCGATCTTCAGACGCCGCGTGCGTGCGCGCGGATGGCTGCGCGACAAGGCCACGCACAAAGGCTCGCGGAGGATCGTCCGGGTCGCGATGCCCTTGTCGGGCACGCCTGGAAACATGATCGCGGCATCGATCTGGCCGGTCAGCACTTGCGCAGCCAGATCGTTCGACACGACCTCGCGCAGGTTCAATGCGACCTCGGGAAACGCGGCGCCGAACACGCGCGCATAGCCGGGCACGACGCTGTATGCGGCGCACATCGTGAAGCCGATGGCGAGCTTGCCGGCGTCGCCATGCGCCGCGGCCTAGGCATTGCTAACCGCCTGTTCTACCGACGCAAGGATCGCCTTCGCATCGGCGTAAAAGCGCTCGCCCGCCGCGGTCAGCGTGACACTGCGCGGGCTGCGCTCAAGCAGCGTCACACCCAGATTCGCCTCCAGCGCCGCCAGTTGCCGGCTCAACGGCGGTTGCGACAGATTCAGGCGCGCCGCCGCGCGGCCGAAATGGCGCGTCTCGGCGAGTGTCACGAAGTAGCGTAACGGCTTGATATCGATCACGACACCCTCAAGCTGAATGACGATGCAGAAAAGGTATTGTCGATGGCAGAAAACAGTATTGGATTGTATCAACGCAAGCCACTACGCTGGCGCATCGCTCCCTGCGCCCACGCTTTCTTTCTAACCGATGTTAGCCACTCTTGAGATTCTGCTTCCTGTGTTCGGCCTGATTTTCGCGGGCTTTGCGTGCCGCCGGCGCGGCGTGCTCGGACCGAACTCCGCATCCGAACTGAACCGCTTCGTCGTCTGGCTGGCGCTGCCGGCGCTGCTGTTCGACACGATGGCGCATGCCACGTGGCAACAGCTCTATCAGCCGGGCTTCGTCGCGGCATTTTCGATCGGGTGCCTCGGCGCGTTTCTGCCGATTCTCGCCATGCGTATGATCGGCGGCCGGCATCTGGCCGATGCAAGCGTCGACGCGATTGCGGCGTCGTATCCGAACACTGGCTACATCGGCTTTCCGCTCGGCATGATCGCGTTCGGCTCAGCCAGTCTGACACCGACCACGATCGCCACGATCCTCGTCGCGTGCCTGCTTTTTGCGCTTGCGATCGTGCTGATCGAAGTCGGCTTGCAGACCGAGCGCACGCCGCACAAGTTGGGGTTGAAAGTGCTGGGATCGCTGGCGCGCAATCCGTTGATCGTGTCGCCGATCCTGGGCGTGCTGTTGGCGAGCACCCATGTCGCGTTGCCGCAAAGCGCGGAGACCTTTCTGAAGCTGCTGAGCGGCGCCGCCAGTCCGTGCGCGTTGGTCAGCCTTGGCTTGTTCCTCGCGGAAAAGCGCCCGTCAGAGACCGGCGCGCGCGGCATCTCGCTGCTGCTGACCGGTGTCAAGCTGCTGGGGCAGCCGGCGCTGACCTGGTGGCTCGCGGCGCGCGTGTTCGGGCTCCCGGCCACACTGGTCGAGATGGCTGTTGTGCTGGCCGCGCTGCCCACCGGCACCGGCCCGTTCATGCTGGCCGAGTTCTACCGCCGCGAGGCGCACATCACCTCGCGCACGATTTTGCTGTCGACGGTGGGGTCGGTGGTGACCCTTTCGTTATTGCTGCTCGTGATGGGGCATCGCACATAACGGGATCGAGGGAATATCCCCCATTCCGTGCCTCGCGCTATGCTTCGCGTACGGACCACCAAGGTCCGCATTCTCCATGCGCGACCGCGAACAGCAACCCGAATTTCCGTTCCCAAAGCCCGCCCACCTGAACTTCACGACGACGCCGACGCCCGCTCCCTCGCGCGGCGCTATCCGCGTGGGCTGCGCATCGACCCGCATTCGCATACGTGGGCGCAGGTGCTCTATGCGGTGTCGGGCGTGATGTGGGTGGAAGTCGGCCGCGAGGCGCTAGTGGTGCCGCCGCAGCGCGCGGTCTGGTTGCCGGCCGGCACCGTTCACTCCATCCACATGATGAGCGAGGTGGAGATGCGCAATATCTATCTCCACGAGCGCAACGTCGGCCATCTGAGCCGACGCAGCGACGTGTTCGAGATCAACGGCCTGCTGCGCGAGCTCATCACATCGATTGCGGAACACGAGCGCACCCATGCTCGCGACGAAACCTATCTTGAAGCGGCGTACCGTCTCGCGATGCTGGAGTTGGGCCACGCGCCGCGGTCGTCGCTGCGTATCGCGCTGCCCGATGCTTCGGACCGGCGGCTCGATGCGTTGTGCCGCGCGGTGATCGACAACCCTTCGATCGCGATCAGCTTCGAACAGCATGCCGCCTCGGTCGGCGCGAGCGTGCGCACGCTAGCGCGCCTCTTCACACGTGAGCTGGGCGTGGGGTTTGCCGAATGGCGGCGTCAGGTGCAACTGGCGGTCGCCGTGTCAGGTCTCGCCGAAGGACGCCCGGTCAGCAGCATCGCGCGCTCGCTGGGCTTCCAGCCGAGCAGCTTCAGCGACATGTTCCGGCGCGAGTTAGGTGCGCCGCCGACCAGCTTCGATCCGAGCGGCACGCTGAGCGAGGCGGCTTTTGACGTTTCGCCGGAGCAGGCGCAAGAAGACAAGCTGTCCACTGACGGGTAAGTTATTCCCGCTGCTGACAGCAAGATTCGCCCTTGAAGCTGAGCCAGCGCTCGCTGGCGGCTTAACGAATCGCGCTGACACCCGCGCCCTCCACCGTCGGCTAAGCCGTTTACGCTGCCGGCCAAACGACGCCCAGCGTGGCCTGTAAGCCGCCGCACAGCACGTTTTGTCCGAAATTCGAAAGTCTTTGGCTCAACGCCTTTGTACCGGTCATCTAGACTACGCTCATCGACTGCACGACGCAGCGCAAGCCCCGACAGGAATGACACGCAATGAAAGCGATTCAGCTCAAGACTTTTGGCAACCCCGAGGTACTCGAATACGTCGATCTGCCGACGCCCCAAGCCGACGCGGACAGCGCCGTCGTGCAGGTCAAGGCGGCCTCGGTGAATCCGAGCGACGTCAAGAACGTGTCCGGCCATTTCGAACACACCGTCCTGCCGCGCACGCCCGGCCGCGACTTCAGCGGCGTAGTGACAGCCGGTCCCGCCGAATGGCTCGGCGCAGAAGTCTGGGGCACGGGCGGCGATATCGGCTTCACACGCGACGGCACCCACGCCGAGTTCATCAAGCTTCCGCTCGCCGCGCTGTCGCGCAAGCCCACCACACTCAGCCACACGGAGGCCGCCGCGATCGGCGTGAACTTCGTGGTCGCGTGGCTCGGCACGGTCGAGTATGCAGACCTCCAAGCAGGCGAGACGATTGCCGTGATCGGTGCGGGCGGCGGCGTCGGCGGCGCGGTGGTGCAGATCGCGAAAGCGCGGGGGGCGCGCGTGATCGCCCTCGACCGTCATCCGCTTTCCGCCGATACGCCCGCGGGCCGATTGATCGACGACTACGTTCCGTTCGACGAAAACGCAACCGCGGCCATCAGAGCACTGACCGGCGGCGGCGCGGACGTGGTGTACGACACGGTCGGCGGCGTCGCGTTCGAGACCGCACTGAGTCTCGTCAAGCGCCGCGGGCGGGTGCTGGAAATCAGCGCCACGGGCAAACGCCGCGTGGAATTCGATCTGATCGATTTCTATCACAACGAAACGCAACTGTTCGGCGTGGACAGCGCCAAGCTGGGCGTCGCCGAATCGGCGCCGTTGATGACGGCCCTGGTGGAAGGCTTCGAAAGCGGCAAGCTTCAAGGGCCGGCTATCGCGCAAGAATTCCCGCTCGCACGGGCACGCGAGGCCTACGAGACGGTAGCCGCCGGCACGCGCGGCCGCGTCGTCATTACGATGTAATTGCCGAAATGACCGGCGGGTGTGGCTGCCCGCATTTCAGATGGGTATGAACAACATGAAAGCGTATTTGATCTCGCTCGTGGCCGGCGTCGTTGTCGGTTTGATCTACAGCGTGATGCAGGTGAAGTCGCCCGCGCCGCCGACAGTCGCGTTAGTCGGGTTGCTCGGCATGCTGGCCGGCGAGCATGTGATCCCGTTCGTGCGGACGTGGCTGGCCGTCGGTATTCACTGACGTCCTCCCCTTAACGTCTGTCATCGACATCTCTTCGCGCCAATAGCTTTTCCATCACCGGGCGCAGCGCGCTAAGATGGAGCCCGCCGGGCCGGCGAGCCGCGCTTGCAGCATCGCCCGCGCATGTGCCACCGCCATGCGCGCCGCCCGGAGACCACAAGAAAAGCCTGGCTCGGAGAATCAGATGTCTGAAGAATATGAAGTGCATGGTCCGCACGACCATGCGGTTGAACACGCTGGCCACCACGACGCGGATCCCTTTGCGAGCCGCATGGCCGTGATGACGGCGATCCTCGCGACGATCGGCGCACTGTGCGCCTACCAGAGTGGCAACAGCGAAAATCTGGCGCTGTATTACAAGAACGAAGCCGCCATTAAAAAGACCGAAGCGTCGAATCAATGGAACTACTACCAGGCCAAGGGCGAGAAAGAGAATCTCGCTGAACTCGGTGCGGCGCTGTCGCTCGGCAATGCCGATGCGCACGCGAAGTTCTCCGCCGACGTCGACAAATACAAGCAGCAGAAAGAACCGATCCGCGCGAAGGCAGAAGCGATCGAAAAGGAAGTCGTGGACAACGACGCCAAAAGCGAAGCGCTGCTGCATGGCCATCATCGCTGGGCGCAGGCCACGACCTTGATTCAGGTGGCCATCGCCCTCTGCGCGATCACGTTGCTGACTCGCAAGAAATGGCTGCGCAATCTGTCGTTCGGTATTGCAGCTGCGGGTGTGATCACTGCCGCCGTGGCGTTCTTTTCGGCGTGATTGCGTGAACGGCGCGGCGAGAGCAGTTAGCGGCCGCGCTACGCTTTGCTGGATGGACGAATTAAGGAGCTTCGCGACCAAAATCGCATGCGCGAATTGCGTCGGCGTATCGGCGCAGCAAGGCGTGGATCGATCGCGCGTGCGGCGGCCTGATCGTCGCGTTGGGTGTGCGTCAGTTAATCCGATAAATTGCGTACGGTTCAATGCGCGCGGCCGCGCGCAGCACGCTCGAGCAACAGTTCACGCTCGCGCGCATTGCGTGTCATGGCGGCAGCGCGTTCGAATTCGGCGCAGGCCTCTTCCACACGGCCAAGCTTCTCCAGCAGATCGCCGCGCACGCTCGGCAACCAGTGATAGTTCGCGAGCGCCGCATCGGCGGCAAGCGCGTCGACGATTTCCAGACCGGCAGCCGGTCCGAACGCCATGCCGACTGCCACCGCCCGGTTCAACTCCACCACCGGCGAAGGCGCCACCTGGGCCAGCGCGTCGTACAACGCGACGATCTGCGCCCAGTCGGTCTCTTCGGCACGGCGGGCACGCGCATGACACGCCGCCAGCGCCGCCTGCAGCGCATACGGCCCGCTCGCGCCGCCCAACGCGTGCGCGGTGCCGAGCGCGGCCAGCCCACGGCGGATCAGCAGCGGGTCCCAGCGGCTGCGGTCCTGGTCGAGCAGCAGCACCGGCCGACCCTCGGCATCCGTGCGCGCATGCGTACGCGACGCCTGGATTTCCATCAACGCGACGAGGCCATGCACTTCGCTTTCGTCCGGCACGAGCCCGCCCAGCACCCGCCCAAGCCGCAGCGCTTCCTCGCACAACGCCGGACGCATCCAGTCGTCGCCGGTTGTGGCCGAATAGCCTTCGTTGAAAATCAGATAGATCACCTGCAGCACCGACGCGAGCCGCGGCGCACGCGCATCCGCCTGTGGCACCTCAAACGGCACCTTGGCCGCGGATAGCGTGCGTTTGGCCCGCACGATGCGCTGCGCGATGGTCGGCTCGGGCACGAGAAACGCGCGTGCGATTTCGTCCGTGGTAAGGCCGCCGAGCAGGCGCAGCGTCAGCGCGAGACGTGCGTCGGTGGACAACACCGGGTGGCACGCCGTGAACACCAAGCGCAGCAGGTCGTCGCCGATATCGTCGGCGCGTGCAGCATCGAGGGTATCGACGAAATCCGGCACGAGGTGCGCCTCCATTGCGTCGAGATCGTGGCCCAACTCCTCACGCTTGCGGGCATGCAGCGTTTCCTGGCGCAAGCGGTCGAGGGCGCGGTTCTTCGCGGTCGCCATCAGCCATGCTCCCGGGTTGTCGGGCACGCCCGCTTCAGGCCAATGTTCGAGCGCCGCGACCAGCGCGTCCTGCGCCAGTTCTTCGGCGAGCCCCACGTCCCGCACGATCCGCGCGACGTGGGCGATGACCTTGGCGGATTCGATCCGCCAGACTGCCTCGATGGCACGATGGGTGGCCGGTTTGGTCACGGGATCAGCCCGCTGCCTTGGCGTTCGGATCCATGTAGATCAGCTCCCAGATGTGTCCGTCGATATCTTCAAAGCCGTGCCCGTACATGAAGCCGTAGTCCTGCGGCGCGCGTGGCACCGTGCCGCCGGCGGCGAGCGCCTTGGCGACCAGCGCATCCACCTCGCCCCGGCTCTCGCACGAGAGACCCACCAACGCCTCGGTGCTTTCCTTCGGATTGCAAAGCGACTTGCGC
The DNA here is from genome assembly GCF_900230185.1 of Burkholderia sp. OK233. Classification (GTDB taxonomy): domain Bacteria; phylum Pseudomonadota; class Gammaproteobacteria; order Burkholderiales; family Burkholderiaceae; genus Paraburkholderia. The sequence continues at coordinate 1,847,725 of NZ_OCSR01000002.1, read as the reverse complement.
GTGAAGGACTTGAACAGGTCCTTGACCAGCAGCATCGCGTAGAGGTTCTCGCCGAGAATCAGACACGCGGCCTGCTCGTTGGTGAATTGCGCGTCGAAGCTGAAACCGATCGTGCTGAAAAATGCCTTCGACCGTTCGAGGTCGTCGACGGCGAGATTGACGTAGATCTGCTTATGCATGATGGAATCCATTGATCGGGTTGTGGGCTCGCCGGAGCGGCGCAGTGCGCCACGCATACAACGATCCCGCGTACTCAGCTCGCCTCGGCCAGCGTTTTCAGATTGCTCAGGCCGTCTTCGAAATCCTTGCCGACCATCCGGTCCATGCTGACGAACACCTGCATCAGCTTCGACAGATACGGCGCAGGCCCATGCATCGCCCAGGTGACCTGAGTCGCGCCGGCCTCCGGCTTCAACGTGAAATCGGCAATGTTATGAGCCTCAAACGGCTTGATGAAATCGAGGTTCATCGTCACGTTCGCCGGCGCCGCCGTGTCGACGATCTCCATCTGCCCCACCCCAACCTTTCCGCTTTGCCACGCATAGCGCGCACCCTTGCCGCTTGGCGTGCCGCTGTAAGTGCCCTGCGTCGCGGGATATTTGCGTAGGAACGGATTCCAGCGATTGAATTGATGCAGGTCGTCGATCAACCCGTAGACCCGCTCAGGCGGCGCCTCGATGCGCACACTGCGTTCGATGCGAAAGTTGTCGGGCCGCGTCGCGGCGTAGATGAGCAGCAGACCCACCGCCGCGACGACGGTGATCAGAATGACTTTGAGCATGATGAATCCTCTCGATGTGGCCGGACCGGCGCCTCGTTCGGCGGTCGGATCGGCGTCGCGATCAATGTTTGGCCGCGTCCAGCTTGCGGATGCGGTCCACTTCCGGGCTCGGCTCGAAATCCTCAAGCTCATAGAGTTGCCGCACTTCGATTTCGCCTTCGGCCTGCTCGCCGAACGGCGCCGGGAAGCGCCGCGCCCATTCCATGGCTTCTTCGCGGGAGCGAACCTGAATCAGCGTGTAGCCGGCGATCAGTTCCTTGGTTTCCGCGAACGGACCGTCGATCAGCGTGCGCTTGCCCGCGCCGTAGTGGATGCGCCAGCCTTTCGAACTCGGTTGCAGCCCGGTTGCGTCGAGGAGCACACCGGCCTTGGCCAGTTCTTCATGGTAGGTGCCCATCACACCCATCAGGGCATCGTCCGGCGGGCCGCCGGCTTCGCTGACGGCCGTCGCCTTCACTATGATCATGAATCGCATCGCAATCGCTCCCAGGGTGGTGTGTGGTTGGTGGAGAGCCGTTATCTGTTTGCTGGCTCCTTACTCACACGACGAGCGATGCGCGGCCGGATCGACATATTTGTCGTTAGCCTAGGGAAAACCCCCAGAAAATAGTCGCGGATGGGCGAACCCGCTTATAGGAAACAAGGCCCGAGCTTGCGGACTTCGACAGTGCACCACGAGGCCGCCGGGCAGGCTTGCGCGATTGCCACCGCTTCTTCGCGGGTTTCAACATCGAGCAGGTAGAAGCCGCCGATCATTTCCTTGGCTTCGGCGAACGGGCCGTCGAGCAGTTTCGGTTGACCGTCGCGCACCTGCACGCGCACGGCGTCACTGGAGGAGGTCAACGCTTCGGCCGCGACCAGCTTGCCGCGCTCTTTGAGTCCGGTAGCGAAACGCACCATCTGGTCATAAACCTCGCGCCCGGCCTGCTCGCCGCGTTCGACGCGTTGATTAGGGGGTTCGACGATAAGCAGCATGTAAGACATGGCGTCTCCGATTGATCGCGCCGTGGACGTGAACGCCAGCGAGGCGTACGACAGCAAGAACGCGCTTACAGTTGGGTTGCGAAGGCCAGTCTAGCAAGCGCGGATGACTCCAGCAAACCCGTTTCATCGCCCGGACGCCAGCGCACCGCAGGCCCTACGGACACTCGTAATACGGATGCGGCATGTGGATTGCTGCTTCGGTTGTATCGATACACATCCGAGGTGACATCATGCGAAACCGATCTGGCCTGGGCGTCATTGCAATGGCATTGGCGCTACTGACATTGACGGCCGGCTGCACCCTTGGCGGTGCGGCAGCAGGTGGCGTCATCGGCAACGAGGCAACCAATCACAGCGCGGTCGGCACAGTCGGCGGCGCAGTAGCCGGCGGCATTATCGGACACGAGTTGGGCAAGTAATTAGAGCCTGAACTGTCTGAAGCAATTCGATCAGAGAATATGACGGGTTCGCAAACACGACTACCCTTCATATTCTCCTATTCAGTCGCTCTCCCACGCGACACAACAACGCCACTTTGAAGTATTCTCCCAACGCTTAAGCGCGCGTCGTGAACGCATTGTGTGTGGATTAAAGGCAGCAAATAATCTGCTTTCAATCCGATAAACCGACGCGGCAAATGCCATCGAATTTATCGGCATAATCTGCCGACATAACAAACGAATCATATAAACAGAGCATCGGGGAAATTCATGCATCGATCGTTAGTGCGTAGCGGCGTCGCGGCCGCCGTGGCCTTTGCGTTGTTCCAACTCAGCGGTTGCGGCGGCGGCGGTTCCAGTTCAACGTCGTCGAGCACCTCGACGGTCACGGCCACCTCGGTGAACGGCACGGTCGCCACCGGCAGCGCTGTGGTGGGCGCAACCGTCACGCTGACCGATGCGACCGGCGCTCAGGCCACGGCAACCACCAACACCCAGGGCGCGTACACGATCTCGGTGAAGGGCATGACCGCGCCGTTCCTGATCGTCGCCACCGACGCCACCGGCATCTCTGCCCCGCTTGTCTCCGTGCTCGCCAAATTGCCGACTGGCACGGCGCCGGCTGTCGCCAACGTCACCACGCTGACCACGGCGATTGCCGCCATGCTGACAGCCTCCGGCAACCCGATCGACCTCGCGTCCACCACGGCGTTGGCCAAGGTGACGCTGCCGTCCGTGCAGATCGCCACCATCACGCTCGACACGATGCTGACGAAAATCCTCACGCAGAACGGCATCCTGACGGCGGGCTTCGATCCCATCGGTATGGCCTTTACGCCGAACCACACCGGCGCCGATGCGGTGATCGACACGGTGTCGGTCGTGTCGGCGGCCAACGGCGGCCTGTTACTGCTATCGAACGCGGCCCCGGGTACGACCATCGTGCTGAACAACCAGACTGCCCAATCGATCGCGCTGGCAGCGCCGTCCGCGGCCGCCAACTATCTGGAGCCGCTTGCGTCCCTGCTGACGGCCTGCGCGGCGACCGGCACGCTCAACACCTCATGCACGCCGGCCGTCGACTCCGCTTACCTCGAAAGCGGCTCGACCGATCTGGCCGTCGCCCACGGTTTGACGGAAGCGACCTTAACGGGTGCGGTATTCGGTTCGCCGAAGACGCTCGCCTTCTTCACACGCAACGGCAAACAGCTTGCGCTCGTGCAGTTGCCGGTCACGCTGGAGAGCGGCACGGCAGCCGGTGTGCTCTACACCATCGCGCAACAGCTCTCCACGCCTGTCACGCTCGCCAACGGCACGCAGCTCGGCTGGGATCTGATCGGCAATCAGTCGCAATTCGCTGTGTCGATCATGTCGCAAATCCAGCGTCGCACTTTCCTCGATTCGAAGCTGAACGATGTGAACCGGTACGAGTCGGGTCTTAAGATTGCGATTCCGACCACCTCGAATCCTACGGTGTATTCGGCTTCCGTCACGGGACCTGGCCTTGCTGCGCCGGTCTGGCTGATGCAGCGCAATGCGCTCGGCATCAGCTCGCTGGGTCTGTCGGATTTGTCGTTGAGCGCGGCGCCGGTTTCGCCGGCGACGACCAGCAGCAATACGGAGCTGTATCGCTGGTCATGGCAATCGCTGTCGTCGACCGCGAGCTTCACGCCGGCGGCTTCGAGCGGCTATTACTCGGCGCAATCGATCGACGCGAGCACCGTGCCGCTCTACTCGACCTACACCGTGACGTTCTACGACGCGAACGGCGCGCAACTCGGCCAGTCGTCGATCATCAATCCGGGCAGCCCGTTGAACGCGGCGGCGGGTAGCACGGTCGCGTGGCCGACGCTGCTGCCGGACTTCGCGACCCAGTTCCTCACGCCAGCCGGGTCGCTGGCCGGCGTGCAGTACGCGATGAGCGTGACGTGGTCGAGCCTCGTGAACGGACAGAATCTCGCGTATCCGGTGACGTCAGTGCAAATCCAGGCCTACCCCGGAACGGGTTCCGGCTCGACGACTGCAATCGATGGCTTCTCGATCGGTGCGCCGAACAACACCTCCGTCGGTCAGTATCAAACCACGGTCTTTGCGGCGGTCAATGCCGCTGGCGTGCAGACTTGCACGAATTGCCCGTTCCCGGCGTTGACGTCGGGTGGTTCGCGGCTCGTGCAGTTGGGTGGTGGGCAGAATGGGACCACGTTCTATGACATGACGCAGTACAACGATTAGAGCAACCGGTACCTTGTGGGACCGCCAGGGTGCGGCGGCCACGTTCTACGCAGGAGCAGGTTTCTGTGTCCTGACCATCGCGTTGCTTTTGTCTGGACGGACGCCTGACGGTACCTGTCGACGTAGACCACGCGGATAAGGTCGGTGAGCAGATGCTGGTCTTGCGTCGCGGGACCATGCGCGCGCGGGAAGTGGCAGGTGCGACACTATCAGAGGTGAAAGGGGCGCTCGGTTTGAATTACTTCCAGAACTGAGCGTCTGCCGAGCTGCGCGAAGGCAACCGCGCTGCAGCGTGAATTTTTACTCGACGAGTTCTATGATTGGACGCAGTCACTATCGATAGCGGAGTAGCGCTTCTGTCCACGTCTACGTACTCCTCTATTTTCTCGTTGGTCGCCGCCCGGGAGATTGACATGAGCAGCGCGATGAAGGTCGTCGAAGACGCATACGCCGCCTTTGGCCGGGGCGATATTGACGCGCTGCTGGCACTCATTCCAGCTAGCGTCGAATGGCGAGTGATGGGACCTGCCAGCCTCCCGTATGCCACCCTATGTCGCTCGCGAGCTGAGGTGCAGCAATATTTTGATGACCTTCTCTCGGCTGAAAAAATCACCCGATTCGAGCCTCGTGAATTCATCGACGCGGGCGAGCACATTATCGTACTCGGCTTTGTTGCGGCGACCATCAAGGCGACAGGCAAATCGTTCGAATCCGAATGGGTACACATCTTCACCATCAAAGACGGTCTGGTAACCCGATGGATGGAGTTTTTCGATACAGCCGCACGTCCGTAGCGTTGGATGTCTTAGGTCGGGGCAATCAGGCTTCCTGTTGCCGAATCACACTCATTTGATGAGGCGGTTCCGCGAAGCCGCGACGTTCGGCAAGGAACGAGGATGGAAACGACTCGACGTTGGCGCTCCAGACCAGCCCCGTTGGGCCCGGTCGCCGGCGTTCTACCTGTCCGCGGGTTTTGTCGAGGTTGGACCACGGTTGCGTCTTGATTTGTGACGCTGCCGCCGCGGGCGACAAATTCCCCAGGACATAGATAAAATAGCTCCGCTATAATCCCAGCCATGAAATTTCTTCGGACATTGCTCCTCCTGTTGCTCTGCGCCGCGCTTCCCATCAGTGGGCTGGCGGCCAGCGGGTTGACTGGAGAATGTCCAATGCAGATGAGCATGGGCTCCGAAGATGGCAGTGCGATGTCTTCGGAAATGACTGGCTGCGAGACAATGAAATCATCGCAACCAGGGAAAGCCAAAGGCCTGTTCTGCAAGGTAACCGCTCAATGCCAGCTCGGTAGCCTGTATCACCCGGTGTCCCGCACCGAGGTTTCTCGTCCCGCCGGGCTGTCCAGCCCAGTTGTTTTCCATTACGCGCAGTCCCTGTCCGTCCGTGAACCGGGCGGTTTCTGGCGACCTCCTCGCGCCATCTAATCCCTTTCTGACAGGTTCGCCGCGTTTGCGGCGAGGTCGTCCTGCGTCCAGGACGTGGATTCCCGTTGGGAGTCCGCCGTTGGGGTTAGAACATGCCTTTAACTATTGGCACGCCGTCATGCCGGCGTGCACCACTGCGCGCGCGTTCGCTTTTTGCCGCGCTGATTCTCGCGAGCGTCGCCGCACACGCCCAGGAAACACCCGTCACGCTTGATGCGGCGCTGCAGTCCGCTACCGACCGCTCCGCCGCCATGGGGGCTGCGCAGGCATCAGTGCGCGCCAGTTCAGAGGTGGCCGTAAAAGCTGGTCAGTTGCCCGACCCAATGCTGAAGGCTGGCGTGGACAACCTGCCGGTGAACGGACCGCAACGGTTCACCATCGGTCAGGACTTCATGACCATGCGCCGTATCGGCATCGAACAGGAATGGGTATCGGGGGACAAGCGGCGGCTGCGGTCCGCATTGGCGAATGAGGTCGTGGACCGCGAGCGGGCCGGCTACCTCGCCCAGCTCGCGAACACGCGCCAGCAAACGGCCACGGCGTGGCTGAACGCGGTCTATGCGAAGAAAGCTGTCTCACTGCAGCAGGAACTCGTTGGCCACATGACTCATGAGCTGGAAGCGACGAAAGCCTCTTATCGCGGGGCGAAAGCAACTGCGGCCGATGTGACGCAGGCCCAGGCGATGCTGGCGCAGACCCAGGACCAGTTGCTTAAGGCCCAGCAGACGTTTCAGACCGCGCTCATCGGCCTGTCCCGATGGACGGCAACGCCGGTTTCCGATGTGACCGGTGACCCTCCGGCACCACAGTCATACGTATCGTCCCTGCCGCCCGAGGAGCTTCGTGAGGTGCAGCCGGCGCTCGTCGCAGCGTCACGGGACATCGCCGTAGCCGATGCCGATACTGCGGTTGCCAACAGCGACCGCAGTCCCAACTGGACGTGGGAGGTCTCCTACCAGCAGCGCGGCGGGCAGTACTCGAACATGGTTTCGGTTGGCGTGAGCATTCCGTTGCCCATCAACCGTAAGAACCGCCAGAACCGGGACGCCGCCGAAAAAGCGGAACTCGGCACCAAGGCGCGGCTGATGTACGAAGACGCGCAGCGGCAGGTGGACGCGGATATCCGCACGCAGGCGGCAACGCTCGCCAGCGGCCGCGAACGTATTGCGAATCTCAGCAATTCCCTGCTGCCCGCTGCGGACCAGCGCGCCCAACTGGCGACTGCAGCGTACAAGGCCGGCACCGGCTCGCTTGCGGAGACCTTCGCTGCGAGGCGCGCTCAACTCGACGCTCAGCTTCAGGTACTCGACCTGCAGCGCGACGTATCCCAGACCTGGGCGCAACTGGAATACCAGGTCGTGCCCGCCTCGATGTCCGTGAGTCAGTGAAGGAGAACAACATGCAAAAGAAACAACTGGCACGCGCGGCCCTTATGACGTTTGTCGCAGCGGCGTTGCTGGGTGTCGGCTATGTCGCCGGCACGCATCGTTCGGCGATGGGTGGCGAGAGCGCTCTTGCGGCTACACCCTCCAGCGACAAAATCGACCCGAAGACTGGCCGGAAAGTACTGTACTGGCATGACCCGATGGTGCCGAACCAGCATTTCGACAAGCCGGGCAAGTCACCTTTCATGAACATGCAGCTAGAGCCGGTCTATGCCGACGAAGGAGGCTCCAGCGGTATCAAGATTGACCCGGGTCTTCAGCAGAATCTGGGCATTCGCTACGCAACCGTGCGCCGGCAGGAAACAACGGAAGGCTTCGACGCGGTAGGTACTACGCAGTTCGATGAGTCGAAAGCCGATGTCGTCCAGTCGCGAGTGACCGGCTACATTGACCATCTTTACGCCAGCGCCCCAATGCAACACGTAACGAAAGGCGCCCCGATTGCGTCCCTGTTCGTTCCAGACTGGCTTGCGCCGCAGGAAGAGTATCTGGCGCTGAAGCGTGGCGGCATGGATGACGGCATGCTTGCGGCGTCACGTGCGCGCATGCGTGCGATGTCCATTCCGGACGGCGTGATTGCAAGTCTCGACCGCACCGGTAAGGCGCAGACGCACATCACGCTATCCGCACCGGAAACCGGTGTGCTGACCGAACTGAACGTTCGCGATGGTGCGATGGTGTCGCCCGGGCAGACGCTCGCGAAGATCTCCGGGCTCAACAGGCTGTGGCTCGTGGTCGAGGTGCCCGAAGCACTGGCCCTCCAGGTTCGACCAGGCATGAGCGTGGACGCTGTGTTTGCCGGTGACCCAGCGCAACATTTCACAGGACACATCCGCGAAATCCTGCCGGGCATCAGCACAAGCAGTCGCACGCTGCAGGCACGCCTCGAAATCGATAACGCGGACTTCAGGTTGACGCCGGGGATGTTGATGCGAGCGCGCATCGGCGCCGCAAAAAAGGTATCGCGGTTGCTGGTTCCCTCGGAGGCCGTCATCACGACGGGTAAGCGGTCAGTGGTCATCGTCAAGAATTCAGACGGCAGGTTACAACCTGTCTCGGTCACCGTTGGCAACGATGCCGGCGACGATACCGAGGTGAGCAGCGGCCTGACGGAAGGCCAGCAGGTCGTCGCATCCGGCCAGTTCCTGATTGACTCGGAAGCGAGTCTGAAATCCGTTCTGCCGAAGCTCGAAGCAACCGCACCGACCGGTGCGAGCGCGCCGGCTGCAACACCTGCTGCTGCAGCACCGCAGACCTACGAGACCACGGGTAAGGTCGAACAGGTGACGGCCGGAGACATCACATTTTCACATCAACCCGTTCCCGCTCTGGGCTGGGGCGCGATGACGATGGCATTCGGCAAATCGTCGCCGACGGCGTTTCCGGACGTGAAGCCTGGCCAGACTGTTCATTTTGTCTTCAGGCAGTCGTCAGACGGATACCAGTTGACCAAAGTCGAACCCGTCGGAGGCGCCAAATGATTGCGCGTCTTATAAGGTGGTCTATCCACAACCGCTTCCTGGTGCTGCTCGCGACCGTGCTCGTTACGGCATGGGGTATCTATTCGGTCACGCAAACGCCGCTCGATGCGCTGCCCGACCTGTCCGATACGCAGGTCATCATCAAGGCATCGTATCCGGGCAAGGCCCCGCAGGTCATCGAGGACCAGGTGACGTATCCGCTCACCACGACGCTGCTTGGCGTACCGGGTGCGAAAACCATTCGCGCGTATTCCTCGTTCGGCGATGCGTTCGTCTACGTGTTGTTCGACGATAAGACCGATCAGTACTGGGCGCGTTCACGCGTGCTCGAATATCTGAATCAGGTGCAGAGCCGCCTGCCGCAGGGCGCGACTGTATCGCTTGGACCGGATGCAACTGGTGTGGGCTGGGTGTACGAATATGCACTCGTCGACAAAACCGGGCGACACGACCTTGGGCAACTTCGCGCACTGAACGACTGGTTCCTGAAGTTCGAACTCAAGTCAGTGCCGGACGTGTCTGAAGTTGCGAGTATCGGCGGCATGGTGCGCCAGTATCAGGTTGTCCTCGACCCGGACAAACTCCGCGCCTACGGCATCACGCAGGGGGCGGTGGCCGACGCACTCAGCAAGGCGAACCAGGAATCAGGCGGGTCTGTCGTCGAAATGGCCGAATCGGAGTACATGGTCCGTTCGTCCGGCTACCTGCATACGCTCGACGACTTCCGCAACGTCGTACTGCGTACGAACGATGCAGGTACGCCGGTTCTGCTCGGCGACGTAGCCCGGATTCAAATCGGACCCGAGATGCGGCGAGGCATCGCTGAATTGAACGGCCAGGGAGAGGTAGCAGGCGGCGTCATCGTCATGCGCTCCGGCAAGAACGCGCTGACGACCATCGATGCGGTGAAGGCGAAGCTGGCCGACCTGAAGCGGTCGTTGCCGGCGGGTGTCGAGGTCGTGACGACCTACGACCGCTCCCAGCTTATCGAGCGCGCAGTGGACAATCTCAAGGACAAGCTCATCGAGGAATTCATCATCGTTGGGTTGGTCTGCGCAGTGTTCCTGTTCCATTTGCGCAGCGCGCTCGTGGCGATTCTGTCGCTGCCGCTAGGGGTACTGGCCGCCTTCATCGTCATGCGCTATCAGGGGGTGAACGCGAATCTGATGTCGCTGGGAGGCATCGCAATTGCCATCGGCGCGATGATTGACGCGGCCATCGTGATGATTGAGAACGCTCACAAGCATCTCGAAGCGTATGACCACGAGCATCCGGGCGAACCAATCACGACGGCACAACGCTGGGAACTCATCGCGACATCTGCAGCGGAGGTCGGGCCGGCATTATTCTTCTCGCTGCTCATCATCACGCTGTCGTTTATCCCGGTGTTCTCGCTCGAGGGGCAGGAGGGAAAGCTGTTCTCTCCGTTGGCTTTCACCAAGACCTACACCATTGCCGCTGCTGCCGGATTGTCGGTGACACTGGTGCCCGTGCTGATGGGTTATCTGATTCGAGGCCGTATTCCTCACGAGAACTCGAACCCAATCAATCGCGTGCTGATTCGACTGTACCGACCATTGCTGGAAGCCACGCTGCGGCGACCGTGGGTTGCCATTGGTTTGGCGGTGGTCGCGCTGGCCGCGTCGGTGATTCCGCTGTCCCAGCTCGGCGGTGAATTCATGCCACCGCTCGACGAAGGTGACCTGCTGTATATGCCGACAGCGCTTCCGGGAATTTCGGCCGAGAAAGCAAGTGAACTGCTACAGCAGACGGACCGGCTCATCAAGACGGTTCCGGAGGTGCAGACCGTCTTCGGCAAATCCGGGCGGGCCGACACCGCCACCGACCCGGCACCGCTCGAGATGTTTGAGACCACGATTCAGTTCAAGCCGCGTAGTCAGTGGCGACCCGGCATGACGCCAGAGAAGCTGGTCGACGAACTTGACCGGACCGTCAAGGTGCCGGGGCTGTCGAACGTGTGGGTACCGCCCATCCGTAATCGTCTGGACATGCTGTCTACCGGCATCAAGACACCGGTCGGCGTCAAGATTTCGGGCAGCGACCTCTCGCAAATCGACAGAATTGCGGCGCAGGTCGAAACAGCCGTCAAGAATGTGCCGGGCGTCACATCTGCACTGGCCGAGCGCCTGAACGGCGGCCGGTACATAGACATCGACATCGACCGCCAGGCGGCTGCACGTTACGGGCTTTCCGTCGGCGATATCCAGTCTGTCATTTCTTCGGCCGTCGGCGGGGAAAACGTGGGCGAAGTGATTGCTGGCCGCGAACGGTTTCCCATCAATATCCGCTATCCACGCGAAATCCGTGATTCGCTCGAGAAGCTGCGACAGTTGCCGGTCGTCACGGATCGTGGCGCGCAAATCCAGCTCGGCGATGTCGCGCACATCACGATTGCCGATGGTCCACCGATGATTCGCAGCGAAAATGCCCGGCTCTCCGGCTATGTCTATGTCGATATCCGCAACACGGACCTGCAGTCAGCGGTCGAGGCAATGCAGCGCGCTGTTGCAGAGAAGGTGACGCTTCCGCCGGGCTATTCGATTGCCTGGTCCGGCCAGTTCGAATATCTCGAACGCGCAGCGGCGAAGCTGCGCACGGTCATTCCCGTGACGCTCGTCGTCATCTTTGTGCTGCTTTTCCTGACCTTCAACTCCGCGGCCGATGCACTGCTCCTGATGTCGACGGTGCCGTTCGCTCTGGTCGGCGGCTTCTGGCTCATCTGGATTCTGGGTCATGCGGTGTCTGTCGCAACCGCAGTCGGGTTTATCGCGCTCGCGGGTGTCGCAGCCGAGTTCGGCGTCGTGATGCTGCTCTACCTGAAGGGTGCGCTCAATCGCCGGCTGGAAGATGGCGAACCGCTAACCGAGGCGCTTCTATTCGATGCGATTCGCGAAGGCGCCGTGTTGCGCGTGCGACCGAAAGCGATGACGGTTGCTGTCGTGCTGGCTGGTCTCATCCCCATCATGGTCGGACACGGCGCCGGTTCGGAAGTTATGCAACGCATTGCAGCCCCAATGGTAGGCGGCATGGTCACGGCGCCAATCCTTTCGATGTTCGTTATCCCTGCAGCCTGGTTCCTGCTGCAACGCCGCCGCGCGCGAAGGCTGGGCCATGCGCGGCTTCCCCATGCAGTACCTTCCGGCATGAAAGTGCCATCTACTCAAACTGGAGAAACTCAATGAAGAAGTTGATTGTTGCGTCTGTTGCTCTTGCAGCTATCGTTGCTGCGCCTGCGTTCGCTGGCGATGACATGGCCGGCATGGACATGTCCAAGCCGTCTGCTTCGAAGATGTCATCGAACGCAGCGCTCACCGATGCGGAGGTCAAGAAAGTGGACGCCGCGACCGGCATGGTGACGCTAAAGCACGGCGCGCTGGAAAACGTCGGAATGCCGCCGATGACGATGGCGTTCAAGACGAAGGATGCCGCGATGGTCAAACAGGTTCACGAGGGCGACAAGGTCAAAGTCCGTGTCGAAAACGTTAACGGCACCATGACCATCGTGAAACTGGAAAAGCAGTCATGATGGGGCGCTGACGCCGCATTCGCAGGCTCGCAGCGTGACAGCGGGCCTGCGGTCGCGCGCGCTTGCGCTCGCATCTCGTGAGTAGAGGCACTGCAATGCGAATGACATCATCCGACCTACGGCAGCGAATTTGCCGTCAAACAGACGCAGCGAAGCGCGCGTTGCGCTTCGCACTTGGCTTGCTATTCGTATTTGTGTCTCTGGCCGCTTACGCGGTGAACGAATCCGACCTGCTACCCGCCAATGAAGCCTTCCCATTGACGGTCAGCATCAGCGGGCCACAACAGGTAACGCTCGACTTCGGCACGAAGCCTGGCTACTACCTGTACCAGGACCGCTTCAGCTTCGCCGTAGATGGCGTGGCCGTGAAGCCGGACCAGATGCCAGCTGCAGAATCGAAAAATGACCCGACATTTGGCATCGTCCAGGTCTATCACCGGCCCGTGCAAATTCACATTCCACTGCCCCGCGCTATCGTGGCGAGCACCGTGCTGTCCGTCACGTCGCAGGGGTGTGCGGACCTGGGCGTCTGCTACCCACCGCTCACCCGAAGCTACCGGATAGCGGCTAACGGCGTCGTCACCCCAATTGGGCACGAAGGGAATGCAACGGCCGGTGCGACCGAGTTTCCAGTTGTCGGCGAAAACCGGAGCCCCACTGTTTTCGGCTTGAATCTGCGACCGGCAAACGGCCTCGGTGTGCTCGAACTACTGGGTTTCCTGCTTGCCGGTCTATTGATGGCGGGCACGGTTTGCATGTATCCCCTCATTCCCATTGTGACCGCCGTTATAGGCGGAGGTCAGCAACGGCCAACCGTGTGGCGAGGCTTCGCCCTCTCGGTCGCCTATGTGCAGGGACTTGCGATTACCTATGCGGTCGCGGGCACCATTGCGGCACTCATCGGCATCCCGTTGGTGGCTGTAACGCAAAAGCCCTGGGTGCTGGCCGCCTTTGGTTTGCTCATGGTCGTCCTCGCGTTCGGCATGTTCGGTCTGTTCAGACTGCAGTTGCCAACGGGCTGGCAAACCAGGCTTACTGAATGGAGTAACCGTCTACCCGGCGGCCGGATTGTCCCAGTGTTCGTGATGGGCATGCTCTCCGCACTGATTGTCGGCCCATGCTCGACGCCAGCACTGGCGGGTGCGCTGCTATATATCGCCAACAGTCGCGACGTCGTCGGCGGAGCGCTGGCCTTGTACGTGATGGGCATCGGAATAGGCATTCCGCTGCTGCTCGTCGGCACGTTCGGCGCGCACGTGCTACCCAGGTCCGGCCACTGGATGATTGCCGTTCAGAACACGCTGGGCGTCATGCTGCTTGCAGCGGCATTGTGGTTCGTCTATTCGCTACTGCCGGACTGGCTGCTGATGGCACTGTTCGCTTTGCTGCTAGCCGCTTGCGCCATGATGCTGCGCGCCATCGACCCGCTGCCGCCGAACGCGCACGGTGTGCTTCGCGTGGGCAAAGCAATTGGTGTACTGCTGCTGGTCGCCGCGATTGCCGAACTGGTCGGCGTTGCATCGGGGAATTTTGACGTTCTTCAACCATTGCGCGGTGTTACGCGGGGGGCACAGACTGAGACGGTCAGTGCGGCGCGTTTTGAGCCAATAGGGTCGACTGCCGAACTCGACCGGGCGCTTGAATCGGCACGCGGCCAGCCCGTCATGGTGGATTTCTACGCTGACTGGTGTATCAGCTGCAAGGAACTGGAGCGATTTACCTTTACCGACGCGCGGGTGGCTAGCGAGTTCGCGCATTGGAAGTTGCTGCGTATTGATGTGACGAAGAACACAACCGAAGACGCTGAGATGTTGAGGCGCTTTGGGCTTTTCGGGCCACCGGCTTTGATTTTCTATGACCGTAATGGCCATCAGCAGGTCGACGCACAGTTGGTTGGTTTTGTTGGTGCTGACGCGTTCCTCGCGCATCTAAAGCGTTGGGGCCAGTGACCTGCCGGGTAGGACGCGAGCGTCATCCTGCCCTTTGGCGATGCCGCGCGGACCACCTATACTGAAACGATGAAATTCTGGGCCAAACTTGTCGCCTGTCTGCTTATCGCGTGGCTGCCGCTCCTCGGCTACCCCGCGCAGGTGGCGTTTTGCCCGGAGATGTCGTCGTCGACAATGCCGTCGCAGATGAAGGCGCCGCATACACCGGGCATGGTGGCGTGCGCACAAGATGCGAGAGCCCACGTAACAGGTTCTCAGCCCGCATGTCACGGCAGCCTGAGCGGTCTCGCCTGCGGCATGGCTGTTATACCCACGACGTACAAGACTGCAGTCGTGACTTCCTCGCCCGTCTATCGGGCCACCAACCTTATTCTCATGCCGCAGTTCATCCCCGAACTGCCAGCGCCTCCGCCTCGCTCCCTGTAGTTCCCTCGTCGACGAGTCTCGAACGACCCTGCGTCGTTGTGCACGCACGTGTGTCGCAAACGCGGAGAGCGTCGGCTCGCGCCTCGACAACTGCTTTCTCAGTGACACGATTTAACCGAATCCGGAGATATATATGAACGCGAAATTACTATTGACTGCATCCCTGTTGGCACTGTCGTTGGGTACGAGCGCTGTCGCCTTGGCCGCGAGTGGCACCGGCAACGACGCAATTCGCCCCCCGCAAACGCGCGAGCACAGTCCCTCCATGATGGGCGGTATGGGAATGGGAGGGATGGGCGGCGGCATGATGGGCAGTTGTCCAATGATGGGCGGCAATATGGGTATGGACCCGAAGACCGCTATGCGCATGCATGGGGAAATGATGAAGGCGATGGGCGACATCATGCTCAAGTACGCGGACCAGGCAGGTACGTCTCCATCGAAGTGACGCGGATTACTTCCCGACGCTAATAGCCGATCCAATTTCAGAAAGGAAGCAATCATGAAGTGCAGCACAAAGACGATGGTGACGACTGCTCTTGCGCTCTCGCTTGTCATTGCCCTTGGATATTGGGCGCTGCCTCAGTTCAGAGGCGTCCTCGCACCCTTCATCCTGGCGGCCTGCATGCTGGTGTGCCCGCTCTCGATGCTGCTCATGATGCGGACTACGAAGTCCAGTACCGACAAGCAGGACGTGCAGAGTGAAACGGTGACGGGTCCCAAATCATGACCTGATTCATCACGCCACGGACAAGTCACGCGGAGCAGCGCGATATCGCTGCTCGTCACGCTGCTCTGCGACTGGTGCGAAGGAGGAGTTCATGTTCGACAACGCTCGGATACTCAACGTCGTCAATGTCATTTTCGCCGTCATTGGCCTCGTCGCTGTGCTCGGTATCGTCGGCATGACGGTGATGCACGTAAGCATGATGCACGGTATGCGTGCTTGCAGTGAGGCGATGCGTCTCTGGCGATAGCCGCTGGCCTGTGAAAAAGGAGAGTTTCAATGAAAAATCGGATACGCAAAGAAGAGCAGCATCGGGTGCGCGCGGCGCGTTCCCCCGTACTCACTTTGGCCAGGTGGCGTGTAGTGATGCTGCTGGTCGCGCTGACTCTTGCTGTACCTGCAGCGGTTGTTCTGGGGTCGTTCTTTGCACGGCATCCGGTCCTCAGTTCCGCGACCGGGAAAGCGGGTCTGCAAGAGCAGATTCATTCGGAAACTGCGTGGCATGTGGGGATGTTGCGTCCTGATGGGTTGCGCATCATTCCCAGTGGCCGGTTGGATGCGTCACACGTTCTGAACCCGAATCAATTTGCTGATAAGGACGTCAGGCATTCCTACTGGGTTGCGACGCAGATTCCTGCGACGCTTAACAAACTCTATTGCTGGTGCGGTTGTGAAAATCGCGGCGTACACCGTTCCAATCTTCAATGCTTCGAAGACCAGATGGCGGTGACATGCGCGGTTTGCCAGGGCACGGCAGAGATAGCCTGGCAAATGACAAAAACCGGCGTTCAGGACGCGGGCAAGATTCAAGCTGCCGTGGATGCGAAGTGGGCACCAAACGGATAGCAGGAGCCAGTTTCGCTAACAATCAACCGCTGAGGAGGACGACATGGAACTGAAATGCGTTGTTGCCATTGTCAGGCTCGATGTAGTGGAAGTACTGGAACGAAAGCTGGGTGCCATTCACATTCATGGCGTGACCGTTACCAAAGTGCGGGGTTTCGGCGTACATCCGAATTACTTTGCCGACGATTGGACGACGGAGCACGTCAAGATTGAAATCTTTGCGCAGGCAGAAAACGCCGATGTGCTGGTGAAGACCATCATGGATGTCGCGCACGTCGGCGCAAGTGGAGATGGGGTCGTTGCGGTGATTCCGGTGGAGAAATTCTTCCGCGTTCGCAGTCAGGAGGAAGCGTTACCGTGACCCGATGGCGGGCATCGGTCCGTCGTCGGGTGACGCATGACCTTAACATTGCGGCAAGGTCTAGAAATACAGATATACGGCAGGTTGGCCGGCTGAGGTCAAAAAACGCCTCCTGCGAGGCGTTTTTCTATTGTGCGCCAGCCGCGGCAGAGCTGCGACGCAGCCTAGACGGTCGCTTCGACAATCGCTTGCGTATGGGCCGATCTCATCAGCCCTTCGATCATCTTCGCTTCCGCGTTCGCGATCTCGCTCAACGATGCGATCGACAGTTGCCCATCCAGAATCGCCAGCGCCGTGCAAAGACGGGCATATTCGCTGTCTTCGAGCATCCAGGCGCCGTCTTGACGTTCACGCGCGTCGAGCTGCACCATCGCCGCGTGCGCGCTTTCGATCTCGCCAATGACGTCTTCACCGAGGCCAAGACGCGCTAACTCTTGCGACACGAGCAGATGCCGGCTCAAGGTCAGGTGCAAATCCCGCGTGCCTCGACCGCGCCGGAATGCATCGAGGGCGGTGTAGCACTGCAGGAGCATTGCCGCGGTGACCGGCTCGTGGGCGGTGCGGCTATAGGTCAGCGCGCGCAGCAGCGGGGACATGGCTGGCTGGGTGTGCTTGCGGACTCGCGATTTACTGGACATATCGATTCAACCTCCTTCGCTAACTCTCGGCTTTGCCACCGAATGCTGTGCTCTCCGGTGGCAAACGCCGCCGATCCGCCGGCGGCTTGACAGGCCCTTAATGTGAGTCTGTGTAGCCATCATGGCAAGCAACTATTAAGACAGACTTAAACAACTCAAAGTCTCGAATGTGCGTGGCATCTCTTCGTGCGCGAGCCGATTCTCCGCTGCGGCTGGCCGGAAATGCAACGCTGCCATATAGGTTCGGATCAGGTAAATACAAGTCACATTGGTCGCACGGACGAAAAAAAACCCTGTTCCCGCGAGGGAACAGGGCCTGACAGGATGGAAGAGTCGTACAGGCGCGTGGATGCTTGCCGACCTATAACCACCACAAACTACCAAAGCTGTTGCTGCTTGAACTGCTACTGCGTTACTGCGGTATTGCGGTTGCGGTATTGCGGCACAGCTCGGTCCCTCGCCATCAACATCGCCTCGCTGCAACCCCCTGCTGATCCGTGCGCACGGATGCTGCGATCGCGCACTATTTGCATTGCTTCGACTTCCTACTGCTTTACTGCCCTGCCACGTTGGTCAAACGCGGCAAACTGCCATCAACGGTACGGTTCAAAACAACGCGGGGGAAGACCGCGTCGATGGGCTCGGTGACTTGTCGCTCCATGGAAAACAGTTTATGTGAACACACGAAAATGCAATTGCGCGAAACGAGGGGAATTGGCAGGCCAGTTTGCCGAATCGCCGCGGCGTGGCGGTTTCTTCAGACTTGAGCCGTGAGATTGAGCGCCCGAAACACAAGCGCGTGGTAAAAAAGCGCTGCTGACGCGAGAATCCACGACAATTCTTTCTTACTGCCCCCGCACCGGAAACGCTACCCGCATGTCCGTTCAAGAACCTGCCCTTACCCTGCGCCCCGCGCAGGAAACCGACGAGCGCTTTCTCTTCGAACTGCACAAAACCACCATGACCGAGCATCTGGCGCGCGCCGCACGCGTCAGCGAAAACTCAAGCAAAATGACCGTCTGACAAAGACGGAACGAAACCCTGCTATGACCTTTCGCGACACCTCGGCCATCGAAAGCTGGCACGCCCATGTTTACTTCGATTCAGGCAGCCGCGACGCCGCATGGACCTTTCGCGAGCAAATCGAAGCGCACTGGAACGGCAAACTGCAAATGGGGCGCTTTCACGAACGCCCGGTCGGGCCGCACCCGATGTGGTCGTATCAACTCGCATTCGCGCAGGAGCAGTTCGCCGAACTCGTCGGCTGGCTCACGCTGAATCACGGCGCACTCGATATTTTTCTGCACCCGAATACCGGCGACGCCTTGCGCGATCATCGCGACGCGGCGCTGTGGATCGGCCGTTCACATGAGCTCGTATTGAGCGCTTTGAACTAGGCGCCAAGGCACCCGTAGCGGCGCACGGCCGCTTGCCGGGTCAAATATTCGAATACGAACTGCACCAGCCACGCGCGGCGACCTGCTTGTTGCCGAACAGCGTGCAGCCACCGTAGGCGTCGGTAGCCTTACCCTGGAATAGCGAGCAGTTGGCGCAGGTTTGTCCGGCGGCGTAGCCAGGGAATTTCGCCTTGTCGACCTTCGACGCGTCCTCTTTATAGCCGACGGCCTGCGCCTTCGGATCGGTTTCGCTCAGTGCGTTCGCGGTGTCGGCGAACGCAACGCGGGACAGCATGAGCGATGAACTCACGCCCACACTCAGCATCAGAAAATGGCGGCGTGAGGTTTTCATCATGGTCCGATGGGAAGTGGGGAAGAGGGGGTGTCCGTCAAACGGGTTCAATCGAGAAATCGCGTGAACCGTTCAACCGGTTCGCGATCCGTGCGTAACGTATTGACCAGCGCGCTTTCGTCGGCGAAACCAAGCGACATGCCGCACACCAGTTGCTCTTCGGGCGGCAGGCCGAGATGCTCGGCAATCACCCGATGAAATGGCGTAAAGGCGGCCTGCGGACAGGTATCGAGGCCACGCCCGCGCGCCGCCGTCATGATCGCTTGCAGGAACATGCCGTAGTCGAGCCAGCTGCCGCGCTCCATCACCCGCTCGATCGTGAAGAACAGGCCAACCGGCGCGCCGAAGAACCGGTAGTTCTGCGCATGCTGTTCCTGCATGCGCACCTTATCGCCCTTTTCGATACCCAGCAGGCCGTACAGATCCCAGCCGATCTTGCGGCGGCGGTCGATGTAGGGCGACACCCATTGGTGCGGATAGTAGCGATACTCTTCCTGATACAGCGCATCGCGCCGAGGGTCGTTATAGGCGGCGACCAGAGCCTGCGAGAGGCACGCGAGTGACTCGCCCGTCACTACATACACTTTCCACGGCTGAGTGTTGGTGCCCGAAGGGGCGCGGCTGGCCGCTTCGAGAATCGCCTCGATATCCGCGCGCGCAACCGGCGTGGGCAGAAAGGCGCGGATCGAACGCCGCGATATCAGCGCGGCATCGACCTGGTTGGGGGATGTGGTCATCGGCAGAATTCCGGCAGGGCCAACGATTTTGGCGGTCTGCGACGATTCTAGCGCGAGCGCTCACTTTTCCGCTGGCGGGCGGGCAGGGTTCCGGCCGGGCGCGCCGGTATCCGCGACTACGCGCCTCACATGCTGGCCCGGCGCGACGTCCGCGCGCCGGGCGTAAGCGTCGTCTAGCGCGGCGCTTCGAACGCGCCTGGCCCGCCGCACTCTTTAAATCAGCCCCACGCACACCGCTGCGACGATCGACCCCACCACCAGCACCACACCGACGGTTTTGCGTTTGTTCAACTCCGTCCAAAGCAGAACGCCGGTGAGCGACAGCAGAATGATGCTGCCCGCCAGCGTATCGATCAGCAGCACCCAGCCGACGCTCAAGCCGACGCCCTTGTGCAGATTCGTGAGCGTCGCGAGAAACGAGTTTTCGCTGCGCTTGACCGTCACATAGCCATTGCCGACCCAATACTCCGCGGCGGTGTTTTCGTGCGGCGACGAAAAGGTGAGCTGCCAGTGCTCGGGCTGCAGCACGCTGCGCTCGCCCCACGCGACCGGATGCGCCGGTTCTTTCTGCGCGCGTCCCGGGGTACCGGCCAGTTTCAGTTCCTGCTTGAGCCACTTGCCAAGTTCGCGCGGCGTTTCCGGCGCCGGTCGCGGCAACGGCACCTGCACGACCGACACCTGCGGCTCGCCGGTCGACACCTTGAGCGGCCCGCCACGATGATTCAACAGAAAACCCGTCGTGCCGAACAGCAAACCCAACGCCGCGCCCCACAAACCGATCCAGCCATGCACTTTGCGCAGCCATTTGACGAACGTTGCGCGACGCGAGCGCTTCTGCCGTGTTTTCTGTTCGTCGCGGTCGAGCCGCGGCGGCTCGCTCACCTCGGTATCGACGACCTCGGCGGGTCGGAATTCAAAAACCTCGGGTACGCTCACGTTTCGCTCCAGGTGCGCAACAGGTTGTGATAGCAACCGACGAGGCTGCGGCGCGCGGCATCGTCGGCATGCGTGGCGTTCAGACGTTGAATCGCCGTGTCCATATCGAAGAGCAAAGCGCGCTGCGTGTCGCTGCGCACAAGGCTTTGCACCCAGAAGAAGCTGGCGAGGCGCGCACCGCGCGTGACCGGCGTGACCTGATGCAGACTGGTGGCGGGATAGACGATCATGTCGCCCGCCGGCAGCTTGACCTGTTGCACGCCGTAGGTGTCTTCGACAACGAGTTCGCCACCGTCGTATTCGCCGGGTTCAGAGATGAACAGCGTCACCGAGACGTCCGTGCGCAGCTTTACGCCGTTGGGCAGCACCCGCACCGCGCCGTCCACATGACTGCCGAATTCCATGCCGCCTTCGTAGCGATTGAAGAGCGGCGGGTACACCTGATTCGGCAACACCGCGCTGATGAATAACGGATTGCGCTCGATCGACGCGAGAATCACATCGCCGAGTTCACGCGCGAGCGGCGAATGCTCGGCGATCTGCTGGTTGCGTTTGACCGGCGCGCCCTGGTAACCGGCGGTCGCGCGGCCATCGACCCACGCGTCGCCGGCGCTGTCGAGCCGCTCGCGCACAAAGCGCAACTGCTCGGCGTTCAGTACATTCGGAATGTGCAGCAGCATCTTGAGTTTCCTTGGCCTCGTTACGTCGGCCTGCCGTTTGCGAGACCGGCAAGCCTACCGTATCGACGAGACATGCTTCAGAACCGGTAGTCGAACGTTGCCAGCAGCGTGCGTCCGACACCCGGAACGGAACGGCCGCCGTCCGACGGAATCAACGCGTCGTAGTACTGCTTGTTGGTCAGATTCAGCAGGTTAAGACGGACGTCATATTGCTTCGCGTGATAGGCCGCGGTTACATCCCAGCGCGTGTAGCCCGGCACCTGCACGTAGTTCGTGTTCGACGCGTAACGCGGTGACATATAGGTCGGACCGCCGCCGATTTCCCAGTGCGGCGTGATCGCGTAGGTGGTCCAGAACGCCAGCGTGTTGCGCGGCGTGTTGGCCGGCACGTGCCCTTGGGTGCCGTCGAGCGCCTTCAGGATGATGGCGTCCATGTAGGTGTAGCCACCGAACACTTGCCACTTGTCAGTAATATGACCCGTCACGCCAGCCTGGAAACCGTCGACGCGGATGTCGCCGTCGAGTTCATATTCGGTCGGCGAGACTTGCGTGCGGGCGTTGGTCATTTCCTCGCGGAAGAACGCGGAGGTCACCGAAATATTGCCGCCCAGCAGATCCCACTTGCCACCGACTTCATACGACCTGGTGGATTCCGGCGCGAGGTTCTGCGTCAGGTTGGTCACCGTCAACGCTTCGAGCGACGGATCGAACGACGTGCCGTACGACACGTAGTACGACTGCCAGTCAGTCGGCTGATAAATCACGCCGGCGCGAACGCTGGTGAAGAAATTAGTTTGCGTCGCGTAGCCCGGCAGGCTGATCGTGTTGTGGATCTGCGCCTGAAAGCGATCCCAACGCAAACCGCCGATCACCTTCCAGTGCTGGCCGATCGATACGGTGTCGTTCACGTAAGCGCCAATTTCGTTCGAGCCAGAATCGGCGTAGTTGCCGACCGTGGTGGTTACACCGGCAGGCGAAGACAGATACGCCGGGTTCACCATCGAAACAACCGGCAAGTTGTTGCGCGTGTAGGCCTGATTCGAATAGCTGTCGTGGCCCAGGTCGACCCCGGCAATCAATTCGTGCTTGAGCGGCCCGGTGTTGAATTTGTACTGAAGCGAGGTGTCGTTGTACAGCGAGTGGTTTTCGATCACACGGTCGTGGCTTTGCAACTTGATGAACAGCTGCGACGGCGACAGCGTCGTGAAATTGCCATTGGTCAACGCCGTACTGGTGGCAAGCGGCCCCGTCAACACCGCTTGCGGCGCGGTTTCGCGCGCGTCGGTCATCGAGTGCGAGAACTGCGTCTGGTTGGTCAGCGTGAGCTGATCCGAGAACTTGTGTTTGATCGCGGCGGTGAACGTCTGCACGTCCTGAATCGTACGATCGGTGGTCAAGCCATAAAACGTGTTCTTCGGCACTGGCGACGGGCGGCCGTTCAACGCCTGCACGCCGTAGTCAGGCATGTCGTAGTTGTGCTGGATTAGCGCGGAGATCGTGACTTCAGTCGGCGTGCCGATGCCGAAGCGCACTTCCGGCGCGATGCCGTAGTCCTTGTTCTTCATCTCGTCGCGCGTCGAACCGAGGCTTTGGCCGAATGCATTCAGACGAATCGCGGAGGTGTCCGTCAACTTATGGTTCACGTCGACGGTGCTGCGATAGCGGTCGTCGGTGCCGATCATGCCCGTGACTTCCGCCGAGTCCTTCAGGTTCGCCTTCTTGCTGACCTGGTTGATCACGCCACCCGTCGAGCCACGGCCAAACAACATCGACGACGGACCGTACAGCACTTCGAGTTCTTCGAGGTCGAAGGTGTCGCGATAGTACTGATTGCGATCGCGGAAGCCGTCCAGATAGATATCGTTCTGCGCAGTGAAGCCGCGCAGGTTGATGTTGTTGCCGATCTGACCGCCTTCGGCCGCGCCGATCGTCACGCCCGGCGCATTGCGCAGCGCGTCCTGGAATGACGTGGCGCCCTGGGAGGCGAGCACGGACTTGTTGATCACCGTCACAGTCTGCGGAATGTCGCGCAATGCGGTGGGCGTCTTTGCGCCGACCGTCGAGCGTTCGGCCTGGAAGTCCTGTTGTTCGGTTTGCGCCGCGACGCCGATGGTCGGCAAAGTCGCGTTGTCGGCCACTGCGGGCGACGGCGCGTTTTGGGCCGACGGCTGCGACGCAGCTTGCGGAGCGGTCTGCGCAACGGCAGGCGTGGCAAATGGAACGGCAAAAGCTAGCGCTAACGCAGTCGCAAGCGGCGTGTGATTGAACATGGGAAATCCCGTCGGATATGCGCTTGCCCGATCCGCATGCTCGACATGGAATCAATGACAAAACCGCAATTGGCTGGCTGCCGGTCTTCTGGCTGGAGCAAAGACGACGGGATGGCTGGCTAGTGGTTAAATGAGAATCGATATCATTCCATATGCATAAGGACGCATCAATCGCGTCGAACCTTGCCTGGTGTAATGGAATTATTTCGAAGTTTTACCAACGTATGGAATACGTAATTTTCGAGGTTTCGCGATCAACCAAACATTACACATCTGTAATGTTAAGTAGCCCGACACATGGTAACTTCGAGTATTTGCTAGACAATTGAGTGACACGGAAAGCTTTCTAAATACTAACAACTCGGCGCGCTTGCGTGTGCCGGTGGCCGAACGCGAAATCGCCACACCGTTTATCCTTTTTACAACACCACATACCGCAACTGTTCCGACCATCTTCGGAGTTGACCATGCAATACCGCAAATTCGGCCGCACTGGCCTGACCGTTTCGCGCCTGTGTCTCGGCACGATGACCTTTGGCCTGCAGACTGAAGAAGATGTTTCGCGGCGGATTCTCGACACAGCAGCAGACGCCGGCGTGAACTTCATCGATACCGCCAATGTTTATCCGCTCGGCGGCAGCGAAAGTATTGCCGGACGCACGGAAGAGATCGTCGGACGGTGGTTGAAGGGCAAACGCGACCGCTTCATTCTGGCGACGAAGGCGGTCGGCAAGATGGGGCCGTCAGCGTGGGATCAAGGCGCGTCGCGCAAACATCTGCTGGATGCGATCGACGCATCGCTGCGGCGGCTCGGCACGGACTACGTGGACCTGTACCAGCTCCATTCCGACGACGCGAACACCCCGCTCGATGAGACGCTCGAAGCACTGGACGTGATCGTGCGATCCGGGAAGGCGCGGTATATCGGCGTGTCGAATTTCCTGGCATATCGGCTGGCGCGGGCGCTGGGTCGCGCCGATGTGCTGCGCGTGGCGCGGTTTGTATCGGTACAGCCCCGCTATAACCTGTTGTTCCGGCAGATCGAACGGGAATTGTTGCCTTTGGCGGCCGAAGAGCACTTAGCCGTGATGCCTTATAACCCGCTAGCGGGTGGTTTGCTGACCGGTAAGCATCGGGTGGACGCTGCCCCCACGTCCGGGCGATTCACCGAAACCGTCGGGAAGGCAGGAGCCATCTATCAGGAGCGGTACTGGCATCAGCGCGAGTTCGAAACGATCGAGAAACTGAAGGCGATCGCTACGCCGACGGGCGAGTCTTTGACTCGGGTTTCCCTTGCGTGGGTGCTGGCCAATCCGCTGATTACGTCAGCGATTATTGGCGCTAGTCGCGCTGAGCAGTTGAGCGATACGCTGGCGGCTTCGGAGCTTGTGCTCGATGCACAGGTTAAGGCGCAGCTTGATGAGGTGAGTCAGGAATATCGATGGGGTGATGCGGCCAGGTAGTGGGGTGCCTATGACGGCGGCGTCGGTTGCCCGGCTGCCGCCATCGAAGGCATAAGAATCACCGTCCGTATCGAAGCACCGTACTCGCGGCAGCGAGCACATGATCCTTCATAGCCGCCTGCAACGCGTCGCGCGTCAATCCTGCGGGCAATGCGTCGGGCGGTAAATCAAGCGCATAAACCTGCGCGACATAATGATGCGGTACGTCCCCGACCGGCGGGCATGGTCCGTAATAGCCAGGGCCGCCAGTCCGGTTCGTTCCGGCAACGCTACCGGCCGGCGGCGTCGCACCCGCGCCGAGCCCGGTCG
Source organism: Burkholderia sp. OK233 (assembly GCF_900230185.1). Lineage (GTDB taxonomy): Bacteria > Pseudomonadota > Gammaproteobacteria > Burkholderiales > Burkholderiaceae > Paraburkholderia. The sequence continues at coordinate 1,822,285 of NZ_OCSR01000002.1, read as the reverse complement.
CCGACGGCGCGACGCCATACAACACCCAGTGCACAATGCCCAGACCCTTTGCGCCGTCCGGATCGAAAATAGTAATGGCGTAACTCTTCGTGCCGGCAGGCGTGTTCCGCCATTGCAAGGCCGGCGACACATTCCCGCCACCGCAATTGTTCGCGCTCGCCGCATGGGTCGAATCCAGTGTGCCGCCGTCGGCCAAACCCGGCGACGACAGCGCAAATGCATCGGCCGCGCGGGCATTCACTGCAGCGAAAGTCAGTGCGGCACACACGCTGACTAATAACAGGCGTCGTGCAACGCCAGCGGAATCGCTTCGAATCATCGTTGGCTGCCCCGGGTATAAGTTAGCTAAGCTGATAAAGGTAGTGCCGCAACAAACGCGTGTCACGGCCACCGGTGACAAACGTATCGACCGGCCGCTTTATTCCGCCGACGCGCAACGAATTCACCGGCACATCACGCCTCACTTGAACCGGCCCGTCCGCTCATTGGCCTCCGGCAACTGCCGCGTCTCACGCAAAGACTTCGGATGCCACAGCCGCGCACCACCTTCGATCCCCGCATCGTTCGAAACAGTTGCGACGTTCGCGGGCAACTTGAACGTCAGCCGCGCCGCGTTGCCGCCGCCAATCCACAGCTTGTCGTAATTCACCAGCGAATTGAGAATGCCGATTATCTTCTGGACCCGGCGATTCCAGCGCTTATTCCCCGACTTCTCGCGCGCCGCGTCGCCGATGTACTCGTCGTACGCCACCCCTTTCTTGCTGACCGGATGATGCGCCAGCTCGAGGTGAGGCATCAACTCGCCATCGCGGAACAGCGCCGTGCCCGCGCCCGTACCAAGCGTCAGCACGAGTTCGATCCCGTGGCCTTCGATCGCGGCAAAGCCCTGCATCTCCGCGTCGTTGATCATGCGCACCGGCAGACCGCCGAGGCGCTGCGCCAGCGAATCCGCAAGCGGAATGTCGTGCCAGCCTTCAACCCCAAAATGCGGCGCCGTCAGAATGCGGTTGTTGCGCACCACACCCGGGAAGCCAATCGACATCAGCGTGGGCGGCTCCTTTGCGACGAGCGGCTCGACCAGCTTCACCAACGCATCCACCAGTTGATCCGGCGTGCACGGATGCGGCGTCGCCACGCGCAAACGGTCGGTTTTCATCTGTCCATCCGCATCGATGATCGCGGCTTTCAAGCCCGTGCCGCCGACATCGATCGCCAGAATCCGTTCGGTACTGCTTTTTACTTTCGTCTTACGTGTGACCACGGTGTCCCCCGATTGTGTTGGTGCGCCTCATGGAATTACTTCTTTTCGACTGCATCCTGCTTCAAAGGCCGCCATGCATGGCCGTTGCGTGCGAGCAGCGCGTCTGCTTCAGCAGGCCCCTCGCTGCCAGCCGCATAACCGTGCACGGGCATCGCGCCGCCGGCCTTCGGGTGCAGCACGTCGTCCACCGCGCACCAGCTCGTTTCGATGCTGTCAGCGCGCTGGAACAGTGTCTCGTCACCCAGCATGCAGTCGTACAGCAAGGTCTCGTAGCCAACGTTGGCCCGTTCGGCGAAGAAGTCTGCGTAGTCGAACGACGACTGAACCGCGCCGATCTGCATCACCGGCCCCGGTGTCTTCACATTGAAATCGAAACTCGTGCCGTGCGCGGGATCGATGCGCAAGGTCAGCACGTTCGGCGTCAGCGCGTCGACCGGCGTGTCGCGGAACAGACGGAACGGCACCGGCTTCAGTTGCACCGAGATCTCCGTGCGGCGCGCGGCGAGCCGTTTACCGGTGCGCAGATAGAAGGGCACGCCCGCCCAGCGCCAGTTCTCCACGTACACGCGCGCGGCGGCGTAGGTTTCGGTCGTGCTGTCCGGCGCGACGTCCGGTTCCTCGCGATAGCCGATGCCCGCCGGACCCTTTTCGTATTGACCGAAGACGACGTCGTCGGCGGTTAGCGGCTGGATTGCGTCGGAGATTTCGGCCTTCTTGTCGCGCACCGCTTCGGCATCGAACGAATTGGGCGGCTCCATCGCGACCATGCCGAGCAACTGGAACAGGTGATTCGGCAGCATGTCGCGGAATGCGCCGGTTTGCTCGTAGAACTTGCCGCGTCCCTCCACGCCGATCGTTTCGGCCGCGGTGATCTGCACGCTGTCGATATATTCGCGCCGCCAGATCGGTTCGAACAAGGCGTTCGCAAAGCGCACCGCGAGAATGCTCTGCACGGTGTCCTTACCGAGAAAGTGATCGATGCGATATACCTGCGACTCGTCCGCGTACGACAGAATATGCGCGTTCAGATCGCGCGCCGAAGCGAGATCGGTGCCGAACGGCTTCTCGATCACGATGCGGCGGAAGCCGCCCTCACCTTCTTTCAGCAAGCCGGCTTTGCCGAGATGCTCGACGATCGGTTTAAAAAAGCGCGCGCTGACCGCCAGGTAAAAAATGACATTACCACCCGGCGATTGATCGAGTTTTTGCTTGAGCTTCGTGAACGTGTCGTCGGTTTCGAATTCACCGGCCATATATTCGAGCCGCTGCGCGACCCAGTCCCACGCTTTGTCGTCGAGCTTGCCGGCGTGGAACGTGCTGGCTTTGTCGGCGGCGAACTGTTGCAGCGACGTGTGCAAGTCTTCGCGCCATTCGCTCGTCACGCGCTCGCCATGATTCACGCCGATGATCTTCATGCCGTCATCGAGCAGGCCATCAACCGCGAGGTTGTATAGCGCGGGCATCAGCAACCGTTTGGTCAGGTCACCGCCCGCACCGAAGATCACCAGCGTGCAAGGCGGCGCAGGCCGCTTGCCGGCCGGCGACGACGGCGCCTCATGCGGACCCGCGCTGACTTTGCAACTGGGTTCGCGACTGGCGGAAGTTGGGGTGTTCGGAGTAGTCGACATGGGATTCGCTTAAGGAAGGAAGCCAATGGAACGGACGTGGCGGTACATGAAAGACCACGCTTGAACCCGCACAGTTCAAAAACAACGACTAAACCTGCCCGATAAGCGCGCTGTATGGGTTACGTAACCTCGCGCGCGCTTCGGTTGAGCTTTGGTTGCCACTCGCCGCTCGCTACTTGGTCACCGCCGTTACCAGCGCAGGCGCAGGTTCGGGCGCGGCCTCGGGTGGGCATGCGGGGGCCGGCGCCGAAGTCGACGTTGGTATCGGCGCCCGATCCGGCTCGCCTGCCAGCGGCACATTGCCGGATGCGCCCATCGCCCTCGGTTGCAGGAGCAGCGCCACCAGCCCGCTCCAGCCGGTTTGATGCGAAGCGCCTACACCGCGCCCGTTGTCGCCATGGAAATACTCATGGAACAGCACGAGATCGCGCGAACGCGGGTCGGCCTGCAAAAGTGGATAAGCCCCCATCACCGGACGTTCGCCGTTTTTGTCCTTCAGGAACAAGGTGGTCGCCCGGCGCGCCAGTTCGTCACCGATTTCGTTGAGCGAAAACTGCTGCCCTGAGCCGGTCGGATATTCGACGCGGAAGCTATCACCGTAGTAACGATGAAATTCGTACAGCGATTCAATCAGCAGATAGTTCACCGGCATCCACACCGGACCGCGCCAGTTCGAATTGCCGCCGAACACCCGTGTGTCGGATTCGGCCGGCAGATACTTGACGGTGACGCTGGTGCCGTTGTGGTTGAACTCGAACGGATGGTCGCGATGGAACTGCGACAGCGCCCGCACGCCGTGATCGGAGAGAAATTCGCTTTCGTCGAGCGCCCGGCGCAGCAATGCTTTCATCCGATGCCCGCGCAGCAGCGAGAGCAGCAACGCATTGCCCTTGCCGGGCTCGTTCCAGCGCGAGACCAGCTTCGCCAGATCGGGGCGATGTTCGAGGAACCAGACGAGCCGCTCGCGTAGACCCGGTAAGTGACCATGCAAACGTTCTTCGAGCACGTGCACCGCGAAAAGCGGAATCAGGCCGACGATCGAGCGCAGGCGCATCGGAATATTGCTGCCGTCGGGCAGGCGCAGTTTGTCATAGAAGAATTCGTCTTCGCTGTCCCATAGACCGGTATCGCAACCGTCGTCGCAACTCACCGCCTCGGCGATATACAGGAAGTGCTCGAAAAATTTCACGCCGATGTCGACGAACACGTGGTTCGCATACGCGAGTTCAAGCGCGATCCGCATCAGGTCGAGCGCGTATGCGGCCATCCACGCGGTGCCGTCGGCCTGATCGATGTGACCGCCGGTCGGCAGCGGCGACGAGCGATCGAAGATGCCAACGTTGTCCAGTCCGAGAAAGCCGCCCTGAAAAACGTTGTGGCCGTCCGCATCCTTGCGGTTCACCCACCACGTGAAATTCAGTAGAAGCTTGTGAAATACCAGCTCCAGGAAATCCCGATCCGCCTTGCCGGTCAGCGCGCGATCGATTTCATAGACGCGCCACGCGGCCCACGCATGCACGGGCGGATTCGCGTCGCCGAGCGCCCACTCGTAGGCCGGCAGTTGGCCGTTCGGATGCTGATAACGGTCCTTAACCAGCAGCAACAATTGACGCTTGGCAAACGCGGGATCGATCAGCGCGAACGCGGCCGCATGAAACGCCAGGTCCCATGACGCGTACCACGGGTATTCCCACTTGTCAGGCATCGACACGATGTCCGCGTTGCACAGATGCCGCCAGTCCGCGTTGCGGCCGCGTTTGCGCGACGCAGGCGGCTTGGGTTGCAGCGGATCGCCGTCGAGCCAGCGCTGCACGTCGTACTGGTAGTACTGCTTGGACCACAGCATGCCGGCGAGCGCCTGGCGCTGCACGAGGCGCGCATCGGGATCGTCGATCTCGTGTTGCAGCGCGCCATAGAATTCATCCGCCTCGGCGATGCGGTGAGCGAACACCGCATCCGCATCGAGTTGCGTGTCGTCGGGACTCGATTGCGGACGCCAGCGCATATACACCACGGCGCGGCCATGCGGGCCGAGTTCAATCGACGTATGCGCACCCGCCTTGGTGCCAGCGTCGCGGCGGACCGCCTGGTCGTCGCCATGGACGAGGTAGTCGTTGAAACCGTCCTTGAACGGCCCCACGGCGTCCATGTTGAACAGGCGCTTGACGTTGGTGTCGTTCTCGCAGAACAGCCACACCATCTGCGGCACGTCCTTCGACCACGCAGTCACGACGATCGGCTCATGGCCATGCTGCTTGCCGACCACATGGACTTCACCGTTGTGGTCCTTGCCGGCGACAAGCGACGGCTTGTCCTTGTTCTCCTTCCACGACCACGAATTGCGCGCCCAGATCTGCGGCAGCACATCGAGCGAAGCCGGCTCGTCCGCGCGATTTTCGATCGTCACACGCATCAGAATGTCGTCGGGCGCGTGCTTCGCGTATTCGACCTGCACGTCGAAGTAACGGCAATCGTCGAACACGCCGGTGTCGAGGATTTCGTATTCCGGCATGTCACCATCACGCCGCGCGTTTTCCTGCACGAGGTCGTCGTACGGAAAGGCGGCATGCGGATACTTGTAGAGCATCCGCATGTACGAATGCGTCGGCGTGCCGTCGACGTAGAAGTACAGCTCCTTCACGTCCTCACCGTGATTGCCCTGCGCGTTGGTGAGGCCGAACAGACGTTCCTTCAGGATCGGGTCTTTGCGGTTCCACAGCGCGAGCGACACGCACCAGCTGAGTTTGTCGTCGCCGAAACCGGCGATGCCGTCTTCGCCCCAACGATAAGCGCGGCTGCGTGCATGGTCGTGGGGAAAAGAGTCCCAGGCGGTGCCGTCCGCACTGTAATCCTCGCGCACCGTGCCCCACTGACGCTCGCTGAGATACGGCCCCCAGCGCTGCCAATGGGCACAGTCGGCGGAGTGCAGGCGGGAACCTTCGATCGTCTCGAGCAGATTGGCAGCGCGCAGCGGTGGCATGACTACGTCCTTGCGTCGGACCTGGCGGTGGGACTCACATCGTAGCGCGGTTTAAGCGACGATGGACTCCAATCGGGCAAGCAGGTTTTCGATGCGCAGCAACTCCCCCAGCGACCACGCCTGAAACGGCGTGCCGGCGGGTGTGTGCGGCGCGTCGCCGTCGGCGATTTCGGAGAGATGGTCGAGGCCGGCGTGATCGAGATGCGCGTACAGCGGGTCGAGAAAGCGCGCTTTGGCCTGTGCACGGGCACCCGGCTCGGCGCCGTGAACCCGCAGCCATGCTTCGACGAATGGGCCTAGCAGCCATGGCCAGACCGTCCCTTGATGATAGGCGCCATCGCGCTCCAGCGGCGTGCCGCCGTAGTGCCCTCGGTAGGCAGAATCGGACGAGGCGAGCGTTCTGAGGCCAAGCGGCGTAAGCAGGTGCGCTTCGACCTGATCGACCACCGCGCGCGCCGCCGCGCCTTCGAGTAACGGAAACGGCAGCCCGCCGACGGCGAAGATCTGGTTCGGGCGGATCGAGCGGTCAACGGCACCTTTCACGAAATCCACGTCGACGTTATCAACGAGCGCTTGCGTCGACGGATCGGTAAAGCGTTCATGAAACGCTTGCAGCGCCCGGTCCGCAGGTTGCTGCCATTGCGGATTCCACGTTGCTGCAATGCGCAATGCGTTGATCCAGAGTGCCTGTACTTCCACGGGTTTGCCGATGCGTGGCGTGACCACCCAATCGCCGACTTTTGCGTCCATCCACGTGAGCTGTACGCCGGGGACGCCGGCACTCAGGAGGCCGTCGTCGGTGGAGGCTTTGATGTTGAAGCGCGTGCCGTTCGTGTAGCCCGTAAGGATGATTTCGACCGCCTGCTGCAGGTGCGTTCGGGTGTCGGCTTTTGCGTGGTTCGTCGCCAGATAGTCGTGGACGGCGATGACGAACCATAACGATGCATCGACGGAGTTGTATTCAGGGGTGTCGCCGTAATCGGGGAAACGATTCGGCAGCATGCCTTCGGACAAGGTGCCCGACCATTCGAGCAGGATCGCTTCCGCCTCGGCAAGGCGCCCCGTTGCGATCAGCAAGCCGCGCATGGCGATGAACGTGTCGCGGCCCCAATCGGTGAACCATGGAAAGCCGGCGAGGATCGTGCCGCCTTCGTTACGGGCTACGAGGTAGGCATCGGCGGAACGTTGCAGGCGTGGGCCGAGTGCGCTGCGGCGCTGCTGTTCGATGTGCGCGAGTCCAGTTGCGTGGGCGGCGGCTGATTTTGTGTTTGCCGACGCTGTTGCGTTGGCGGCGGTGCTGGTTGGCTCCGTTGCGTAGGCGGCTGCCTTCGTGCCTGCCGGCGCCGACACTGAGGATGCCGAAGCCGCGGATGCGATCGACGCGCTGAGGATCATCACCGCTTCGCCATCGGCGAGATTGAAGCTGAACGCGCCAGGTGTGGCCAGGTCTTCGCTGAAGTCGAGGCCACGTTCGCGCTCGCGAACGTAGCAGAAGTTTCGGTACCAATCAGGTGCGTGCGTGTAGACGCCATTGGTCACCGCACTGATGACCGGCAGGTCGCCATAAGGTTGCCAATTCACGCACGTCTGATCGCTGCTCGTCTGCGCGTTGAAATTGAACGCGGCGTTTTCGTGGTGCAGTGCATGGTAATCGCGCCCGGAGAGCAAAGGCCTGACTTTCAGGTTGAACGCGCCCGCGCCAGAAGCCGCTACTGCGCCTTCCAGCCGCCAACGCAAAACCGTTTCGCGCGTCGCCTTGCTGACAAACACTTCCGCTATCAGCGTTATGTGCGAATCGAGTTGCAAACGCCATGTCGGCCACGGGTCGGTGTCGAACGCGAGAAGACTCGCCGTCAGGTCAGGATAGATCACGTCCGGCACGTACCGCTGCATGCTCAATGGATAACGCCGGCCGCCCGCTTCGAGCCACGCTTCGATACCGTTGACGAGCACCACGCGCCCGCCGGGCGCGCGCATGGCGGTGAGCAGCAACGCGTGATAGCGGCGCGTGCGCAGCGTGCCAACAGTGCCCGAAGCGAAACCGCCGAAGCCGTCAGCCTCGAGCCATTCGTCTTCGAGACGCGTCATGTCGAAAGGTCTTTCGATGCGTGTCATGGACCTACCAAGGTATGCAAAGCCGCAAATCGTTCGGTGTGCCAAGGCTTCAACTGTATGGCGCTAACATGACCATTCTCCTGCTTACTGCTTTCCACTTCCTTTCGAATAACCGACATTGCGACGTAAGTTTACCCACTCGCAAACGTTTCACAATTATTTCTCGAAAGGAATGGAGACTGCATCCGCCGCCACAAACTGGATGCAAGCATGAGAACAGACACCCGCCTGGCCAGCGCCGTTTTTGTTGCACTTGCAACTTTCGCGTTGAACGGTTGCGGCGCCGATGACTCCACCTCGGCTTCAACGTCTTCATCGCCAACCGCCGCTAATAACGTTGCCGCGCAAAGCGCCACAACAGCGCCTGCGGCTGGAATGCTCAACACATCCTCACCGCTCGCAGCCGACCCTGCTGCCGCGTCCGACGCCATCACCCAAAACATGCAAGCCAGCCTCGCTGCCGACAACCAGCAAGTCGCGCCCGTGATGCATTACGCACCGGGCGACAACGCCAATAGCAACTGACCTGATTTCACCGGCGCGCACGAGGCGCGCTATCCTTTCCCCACCCGCAGAAGGTGATATTCGATGACATCAAATAGCCGTCGCCGTTTCCTGCAGACCGTGGCTTCATCCGCCGGCGCTGCCGCCGCGCTGACCGCGCTGCCCGAGTCCATTCGCAATGCGCTTGCCGTGCCCGCGTTTTCGCGCACAGGCACGATCAGCGATGTCGAGCACATCGTCGTGTTCATGCAGGAGAACCGTTCGTTCGACCACTACTTCGGCCATCTGCGCGGCGTGCGTGGCTACAACGACCGCTTCCCGATTCCGCTGCCGGGCGGCAAGCCGGTGTGGTATCAACCGTCGAAGGAAGATCCGACCCAGCCGGTGCTGCCGTTCCATCTGAACACGGCGACGACCAGCGCGCAATGCGTCGGCGATCTTGACCATACCTGGTACAAGACGCATGCCGCGATCGACGGCGGCCGCTACGATCAGTGGCCCGCGAACAAGACCGACATGACGATGGGCTATCACCTGCGTAGCGACATTCCGTTCCACTACGCACTGGCCGATGCATTCACCATCTGTGACGCCTACTTCTGCTCGCTGCCGGGCCCGACGCACCCGAACCGTTCGTATCTGATGACCGGCATGGTCGACCCGACCGGCACACTGGGTGGCCCGCTGCTCGACAACAACGATTTCGTCGACGGCGACGGTCCGCCGAATTATCAGTTGCTCTCGTGGACCACGTACCCGGAACGCCTGCAAGCCGCCGGAATTTCGTGGCAGGTGTATCAGCAGGGTCTGACGGGCGCCGATCCGTTGAACGGCAACTACGGCACCAACGTCCTGCAGAACTTCGCGAACTTCATCAACGCGCAGCCGGGTTCGCCGTTGTATGAGCGCGCGCAAACCGTGCGCACCATCGACGACCTGAAGGCTGACGTGCTGGCCAACAAGTTGCCGCAAGTGTCGTGGTTGTGCCCACCGGCTGCGTACTCCGAGCACCCGAGCTATACGCCCGCATACGGCGCGGAATACACGTCGCAGATTCTCGATGCATTGACGTCGAATCCCGACGTGTGGAGCAAGACCGTGCTGTTCATCATGTACGACGAGAACGACGGCTTCTTCGACCACCTCGTGCCGCCGCAACCGGCGACGACACCGGCGCAAGGCCAGTCGACGGTCAGCACCGACGGCGAGATTCACAACGTGGTGAATCCGGCGCGTGGCGGAAGCTACACCGCGGACGGCTTGCCGTACGGCCTCGGCCCGCGCGTACCGATGACGATCGTATCGCCGTGGAGCAAGGGTGGATTTGTGTGCTCGCAGGTGTTCGATCACACGTCGGTGATTCGCTTCATCGAAACGCGCTTTGGCGTGTTTGAGCCGAATATCACGCAATGGCGCCGTGCTGTATGCGGCGACTTGACGACGGCGTTCGACTTCCGCACGCCGGACTCGAAAGTGCCACCGCTGCCGGACACGAGCAACTACAAGAGCATCGCCGACAACCAGTGCGCGACGCAGCCGAAGCCGACTGTGCCAACGACGCTTGGCGCGATTGACCCGCAGGAAAGCGGCATTCGCTTCGCCCGCGCGTTGCCGTATGAGTTGCATGTGAACGGTCACGCGGATGCGAAGAAGAACACGTTCGAGATCGAGATCGCCAATAGCGGCGACCAGGGTGCGCATTTTTACGTGTACTCGACGAATCGCACGGATGGTCCGTGGCGTTATACCGTCGAGGCGGGTAAGTCACTTCGTGAGACGTTCGATCTGACGACCACGACCGGTGTGTATGCGTTCGAGGTGTTTGGGCCGAATGGTTTTGTGCGTAAGTTTGCGGGCAATACGCAGCAGGCGACGGCGCAGACATCGCAGGCTGCTGGTTGGCATGGTCACGATAAGCCCGCGCTGCCGGAGATCAAGGTGCAATACGATGTTGCGAACGGGAATGTGTTTTTGAAGTTCAGCAACAAGGGCGGTGGGGTTGCGCGGTTGACGGTGACCGACAATGCGTATGGTGCGCGGACGCGTCCGGTGCTGGTGCCGGCCGAAGCGCATATCGAAGAGGCCTGGGTGCTGGCATCGAGCCATCACTGGTATGACTTGACGGTGACGAGCAATGATGACGCTAGCTTCTCGCGTCGTTTGGCTGGGCATGTGGAGAATGGACGGCCGAGTATTAGTGATCCGGCGGCGGTGGCGCCGGTGTTGGTGGCGAATTAAGCGCGGGGGATGGTGGATGGGCTTCGGTTGGGTGGCCGTTTTTTTGGGGTGCTTGACCGAAGCTCAGTTGCGAGGTTGTTGCGTAGCATAAGTGGCGCCTGACGGAGCTGAGCTTCGATTGGGCGACTGCGCCAACGAGGCGCTTGATCGAAGCGCAATCGCGTGACGCGATTGCGGCGAAGAAAAATTAGAACGGTCTTAGGCCGAATGGCCAAATCTGGATAGTTAGCTTAGCAAAGTGAATTTTAAGAAAGCGGCGCGCTTATACTCTCGCGGTCGTCAAAACAAAGACGACCGGGTTTGAGAGCCCGCTTGTCCCAATCGCACTGCCTGCTGCGCAGGTGCGTGCGATTGCCTTACCGCATCATTGTTCAATGGGCGGGGGTGGCGAGGGAGTCGCAAGACTCGCCGGTCTGCTGGGACACCGGTCTCTCAACCTCGCTACGTGCCCGCCCACCCGTTTGCAGCGAGTGTCGGGCGATTTCGAGAATCAACCGGAAATCGCGCCATGAGCAAACCCGCTGAAGCTCCATTCATGAACCCGCGCCTGTCGGTGAAGCCCGCTGAATATAAGCGTCTGGCGGGAGAGGTGTTGGAAGCAACTCGTACGTATGTGGAACGGCTCTCGTCGCTGGCTATGCTGGCGAGGACGCTGCGCAAAGGTATCGCGATGAACCATTGCGACCGTCGCGACCAGATGTTGCTTGCGGAGTTGTTGGAACGGACAGCGCATCAGTACGAAACCGAGGCGAAACTCGAGCGAGGAAAAATGTCAGTCATGATGGTCGATGCGGAGGAAGCGGAATCGAATGCTACGCGCCGCAGGAAGGGGTTGGGCGAATCAGCGGCGGCCGCGCACGAGAACGCGCAGGAACGTCGACGCTGGCGAAGTTAGGCTTGAACGAAAGAAGGCGCGAGCAATTCGCGCCTTCTTCTTTGCTGCGGCGTGATGGCCGAGCAGCTCGGTGCGATGGTGGAATTGCCCCGCACAGGGGCGATTGCAAAGAAAGGCACTGTCGCAGGCGAACCACAAATGCCGCCGTCAAAGGCAAAAAACTCAAGCCCCCAGCAAAACCCCAGTCCTAAACGCCGTCTTCCCAGTCACCCGCCCCAACGGCGTGCCAGCCGTCACAAACCGAATTGCCCGCCGCATATAAAACACCCCTTCGGTGTTACTTACGAGCGTAGTCGTCTCATCAGTCAATGGATCGACGATATCGAACAAAGCTTGCCCAACACGAATCGTGTCCCCGATCTTCGCGCGATGAATCAGAATCCCACTAACTGGTGCATAGAACTGCTCACTCCCAGCAAGCGGCGTCGCAGGCGACAATAGCTCGGGCAACGGTTTAACAGCATCGACCCGAATCGCCTTCCGCCAACCAAGATAATCCACGATCGCGTCCGCATCCTCCTGCGCGACTTCATAAGACACATCCCGCTGCCCACGGCACTCCACCGTCACAGCAATCGTCCCATTAGGCACCGGCTTATCAGCAGGCATAGCTTGCTGCAGTTGCCACCACAACAGGCTATGCGTCTCATCAAACGACTCACCGCCCGAGTTAGTCGCAAGCAATGAAGCCTGCGCCCCCAGATACCGTGACAAAGGCTCAAACTCAGGCCACGCGGCCTCACTGGTATAGAGATGCATCGCCGCTTCCAAGGAGCAATGCAAATCAATCACCACATCCGCATCGAAAGAAAGCTTCAGCAAGGCCAATTGCAACGACTCGAACTCGGTCAACGGTTTCTGTTCAGCCAGTTCAGCAGCGATCAGTTCGCGAACAATCCGCCGATTCTCCGCAGCATTCGAACCCAACGCATCCTTAGCCCGCTCCACCAGCTTCGAAAACTGCATGAAGTGTCGATTGAAGTTCTTGCCGCTGCCCAGATCGAAGCGCCCAAGAAACTGCCCGAGCACGTACTGCCCAAGCCCGACAGGATTCGCCACCGGCACCAGCACGATTTCCGCGTTCAGCGCGCCCTGCTTCTCCAGCTCGAACAATCGACGCTTAAGCAAAACCGTCGTCAACATCGCCGGCGTTTCATCAGCATGCAGCGACGACTGGATATAAATCTTCTGTCCGCTATTCGCGGGGCCAAAATGAAACGACACCAGTTCGCGGTGCGTGCCGATAGCCGGCGACAGAAGCGGAATCGATTGCTTATTCATGAGCTGAAGGTTTGGAGAAGAAGAACAGGAAGTAAAAGAATCAGTTACCGTACGGATCGAAGTCAAAGTACTTCTTCGCAATCTGCGCGTACGTACCGTCCTTGCGCATCGAAGCAATCGCCTCGTTAATGGATGCCTGCACCGCAGTCTCATCCTTGCGCAGGCCGATACCTACGCCACGGTCACCCATCGAAAGCGGCTCGCCGACAAACGCAAACCCCTTCCCCGCCGGCGTGCGCAAAAAGCCGTAGTCGGCTTCAACAGATCCGAGCAACGCGCCATCGAGGCGACCGTTCTGCAAGTCGGCGAACACCTCATCCTGACTCTTGTACGCAACCACCTGCACGCCAAGCGGCGCCCAATTCTTCAGCGCATAGCCCTCGAACTGCGTCCCCGATTGCACGCCGATCTGCTTGCCGGCCAACGCATTCGTACCGCCCGCGAGCGCCGAACCTTGTCGCCCGATCAGCCGCGATTTGAACTGGAACAGCTTCGACGAAAACAGAATCTGTTGCTCGCGTTTCTCCGTAATCGCCATCGACGAAAGGATCGCGTCGATCTTGCGCGCCTGCAGCGCGGGAATCATCCCCGAGAACTCGAGTTCGACCCACTGGCAATGCGCATGGATGCGCCGGCAGATTTCGTTGCCGAGATCGACGTCGAAACCTTTGAAGCTGCCGTCGGGTGCCTTGGAGTCCATCGGTGGATAGGTCGGATCGATACCGAGACGCAGCATCGCGGGGTCAGCGGCAAACGCACCACTGCTGAAAGCCAGCGCGGCGCTCAAGATCATCAGCGGAATTTTCATGGGAGGCGGGTGTGGGTTGGGCGGATTACTACAGGGCCATCCTATGCCGCCGTTGCGCCTCAAAGAAGTCCCAAAAGTAATATCATGATCACTTTTACTGATCACAAAGACTCCTCATGGCGCTGACGATCTCCCAGCTACGCGCGTTCACCGCCGTTGCCGAGCACGGCAGCATTCGCGCGGCGTCGCGGGCGCTCGGCATCGCCCAGAGCGGCATCACGCAGCAGTTGCAGAATCTCGAATCGATGCTGGGCGCGACTCTATTCACCCGCACGAACCGCGGCATCGCGCTGACCGCGCTCGGCCAGCGGCTCTTGCAGCGCGCCGGCGCGATTCTCGGCGAATGCGAGCGGGCCGAGCAGGAAGTGCAGCAGCTGCGTGGCGACTACGCGGGCGAGGTCACGTTCGGTATGACCACCGAGCCGCTCATCGACGCCTTCGCGCCGGTGCTGATGGAATTCCGTGCGCGCTTCGAGCGGGTCGCGGTGCATTTGCGCACCGGTACCTCACGGATGATGATTTCGTGGATTCGCGAAGGCAGGCTCGATTTCGCTGTCGCGCTAGTGTCGAAGCACACCGATACGGCCGATCTGTCCGTGACGCCACTCTATCCGTCTGATCCCGTGGTGGTCTGCCGTCGCGGTCATCCGAAAGCGGGCGCCACCTCGATTGCCGATCTCGTCGATTGCACATGGGTGGCGACGCCCTCGCCGAATCTCACCGACGATCCGCAGGTCAATCGCCTGAACCACCTGTTCGAGAGCCACGGCCTGCCGCCGCCGAAAATCATCGCGACGGTGGAAGGTCTGTACGAGACGCTGCATCTGGTCGGCGCGACGGACTGCCTGTCGCTGGAGTCGTCGATCGTCGTGAAGCGTGGGCCATTTGCGAGCACCCTCACGTCGATCAACGTGCGCGAGCGTGCGGTGGAACAGAACGTGTGCCTGCTGCAGCGCGCGGCGATTCCCGTCACGCCCGCCGCGCAGGAACTCGCAACGATGATTGCGTCGTACATGCGCACAGTGCGGGCGCGGTAGAGGCCGCGACGAGGATCAGTCCAGCGTTTCCAGCGCGATCAATTCCTCGATGGTTTGCCGACGCCGGATCAGCCGCGGCGTGCCGTTCTCCAGCAATACTTCAGGCGCCAGCGGCCGTGAGTTGTAGTTCGATGACATCGACGCACCGTACGCCCCCGCGTCGTGAAACACGATAAAGTCCCCCACTTCTGGCGTCTGCATGGAGCGGCTCGTGACGACACCACCCGCCTCCTGCGTGAACACATCGCCTGCTTCGCACAACGGGCCGGCCACCGCGAAAGAGCCACCTAGTGCTTCGCTCGGCAGGCCATTACCCTTCACCACCGTCATCTCATGATGGCTGCCGTAAAACGACGGCCTCACCAGATCGTTGAAACCCGCGTCGACCAAGGCGAATTGCCGGCTTGGCCGCCGGTTCAGCGCGTGCACCTCGGCAACCAGCACACCCGCTTCCGCAACCAGAAAGCGCCCCGGCTCGATTTCGAGTCTCACGCGATGCCCAAGATGCGCTTCGATCTGCCGCCGCGCCGCATCCCAAAGACGAAAATAATGCTCGACGTCGATCCGCGGCTCACCTTCGCTGTACGGCACCGACAAACCGCCACCGGCCGAAATGGCTTCGATATCGTGGCCTAAGCCTTGCACCGCTTCGACCATCGCATCACACACGTGCGATAGATGCGTGTAGTCGACGCCGGAGCCGATATGCATGTGCAGCCCGACCAGCTTCAGACCGTAACGCCGCACCATGGCAATCGCCAGCGGCACGTCGTCATGCCAGATGCCGTGCTTGCTATGCTCGCCGCCCGTGTTGGTCTTGTTGCTGTGACCATGGCCGAAACCGGGATTGATCCGCAACCACACACGGTGAGCTTCAGGCGCATGCTGTCCAATACGTTCAAGCATATCGAGCGAACCGGCGTTGACCGTGATGCGATGCTTGATCACGGTGGCCAGCGTCGCGTGATCGACAAGGTCAGCCGTAAAAACCACACCCTCTGGATCGCCATCCGGTGTGAAACCCGCCGCGAGACTACGCGCGATTTCGCCCAAAGACACCGCATCGACCATCGCCCCTTCGTCGCGCATCAGCTTCAGGATGTGCACGTTCGAACACGCCTTCTGCGCATAGCGAATCACGTCGAAGCTGCGCAATTCGGCGATACGCTGGCGGATCACGTCGGCGTCATAGACCCAAAGGGGCGTGCCGTACTGATGCGCAAGTTCGACGAGTTGTGATGGATTGAATGGGGTCACGGTTGGCGGCTCTCTATATCGAAGCATTAGTGTGAGCAACATGATGCTTAGAACCGATCATTCAGTAAAATACCTATTCTTAGCCAATCCATTCATTCCTGATATAGACATCATGGCGCTCACTCATCGACATATCGAAGTCTTCCGCGCGTTGATGACGGCAGGCAGCGTCACCAAGGCGGCCGAGATGCTCTTCACCTCGCAACCCACGGTAAGCCGCGAGCTTGCGCGTATGGAACAGAGCATCGGTTTTGCCTTGTTCGAACGCGTGCATGGGCGGCTGCGTCCGACCATGTCCGCGTTGACGCTGTTCGGTGAAATCAAGCGCGCGTATATCGGGCTCGAACGGGTGGTGTCCACGGCGGCAAGTCTGCGTGAATTTCAGGGCGGCCAGCTTTCCATCATCGCGTTGCCCGCGTTTTCGCACTCGATCCTGCCAGGCGCGGCGAAACGTTTTCACGATGTACAGCCCGGCGTCAGCCTCTCGATCGCGACGCAGGAATCGCCCTTTCTCGAAGAATGGCTGACTGCGCAGCGTTATGACCTCGGCTTGACCGAACACGGCGCGCCGCCCGCCGGAACCCGCTTAACGCCGTTGCTCGAAGTGGACGAAGTCTGCGTGCTGCCCGATGGCCACCCATTGCTTGCCCAGCGCGTGATCGAGTTGAAAGACTTCGCGAATCAGCCGTTCGTCAGTCTGTCGTCGAACGATCCTTACCGGATTCAGATCGACGAAGCCTTCACGCAAGCGGGCATCGCACGCCGCCAGATGATCGAGACGCCCACCGCCGTCTCCGTTTGCAGTTTCGTGCGGCAAGGTCTCGGTGTGGCCATCGTCAATCCGCTTACGGCGTTGGATTTCGCGGGCCGCAATCTGCATATACGGTCGCTTGCCGTGTCGCTGCCGTTTCGTGTAAGCGCGGTTCATCCGGAGCATCGTCCGGGCCATCCGCTAGCTGGCGCGTTCGTCGAAGCGCTGCAAAGCGAGGCCGACGCACTGCGACTACAATTAAAAACCCACTCAAAACGCAAGCAGCAATAAGGGCGCTATTCGACGAACAAACCGCGCCACGTTCGCCCATCAACAGGAGTTTCCCAAATGATGAATCGAGACAATCCCGTCTGGCTGATTACAGGCTGTTCCACCGGCTTCGGTCGCGAGTTGGCGAAGTTGGTGCTGGAGCGCGGCTGGCGCGCGGTGGTCACCGCCCGCGATCCGTCGAAAGTGAAAGATATTGCCGAAGCACACGGCGATCGTGCGCTGGTTCTCCCGCTCGACGTAACGAACCGCCAGCAGATCGCGGACGTAGTCGCGCAAGCCAGGCAGCGTTTCGGCCGTATCGATGCGCTCGTCAATAACGCGGGTTACGGCTATCTGGCCGCGATCGAAGAAGGCGAGGACGACGAAGTCCGCGCCATGTTCGAGACGAATGTGTTCGGTCTGGTCGACATAACGAAGGCCGTGTTGCCGATCATGCGTGAGCAGCACAGTGGCTTGATCGTGAATGTGTCGTCGATTGGCGGCATCACGAGTTTCGCTGCGACCGGTTATTACCACGCCACCAAATACGCGGTGGAAGGCTTGTCCGAATCGCTCGCGACGGAAGTGAAGCCGCTCGGCATCGACGTATTGATCGTCGAACCCGGCCCGTTCCGCACGAACTGGGCGGGTCCGTCGATCAAGCAATCGGCGACGGAGATCGACGACTATGCAGCCACGGCTGGCGAGCGCCGCAAGCAGACCGAGGCACGCAGCGGCAAGCAGGCGGGCGATCCGGTACGCGCCGCCCAGGCGATCATCGACGCCGCGCTGTCAGACAAGCCGCCACTGCGTTTGCTACTTGGCAAGACGGCGCTCGAACTGGCGCGCAAGAAGCTGGACTTCATGCGCGGCGACTTCGATACCTGGGAGGCCGCGACGGTCGGCGCGGATTTTCCGGCTTAAAACTCAACTAACGCAAAATCTTCCTTGCCCACGTCACACAGTGGGCAGCGCCAGTCGGCCGGGACATCTGCCCAGCGGGTGCCCGGCGCGATACCTTCTTCCGGCAAGCCGGCGGCTTCGTCGTAGATCCAGCCGCAGATCAGGCAGACCCATTGTTTGAAGTCGTCCGCAGGCGCCGCGCTTTCTTCCGCTGCATGCGGCGCATTGACCGTGCGCGCCGCCGTCGTCTCGTCAAGGCTCACGACCAAAGGCGCGGCCGTCCCCACGCCGCTTTCAGCAAGACGTGCCTGCAGGCTTTCCAACAGCCGTTGCGCTTCGGCCTGCGTCAAATCGATCCAGTACGGATCGCCGGCGCCGTCGTTGAGCCGTTCGGGAGAAAACTTGATTTCTACCGCTACGCCCTTCTTGTACATGGCAAATCGGAATATCGATGAAACCGGCGGAGCGCCGGTATAGGGTCGAATGCTTGAAGCGAGGGCTTCGTGGCGGGGTCAGACGAACTGGTTCAGCACGATCGCTGCAATCAGTCCAGCGGCGCCGATGAGGCCCAGCAATTGCAGCAGAGTGAGGGATTTACGGGATGCGGTGGGGATGTGTTGCGTAGTCACGAGGCGTTCTTAAAGATCGGAAAAAGCGAAATAGTACACGGGTCGGCGGCGGGCGCATCTCGATTGGCGCAAACCCCGGTGTGTCAGATGCCATTATCGCCGCTCGATCGGCCTGAATTCCCTACCGGGTGGAGATGGATTCATTCTCCACCGGGCGGAAAGCGGCCTACGAAACAGCCACCTCGCCAGCATGCTCAGACACCGTCCCCATGATCGCGGCAACCGCCACAGCATCGAGCGTCAACGCGATATGCGCCACGCCCGGCACGATCGTGACCGGCACCGCACGCCCCGCTTCCTCAAAGACCCCAGCAAATTTCCCGGCGTGAAACGCCTCGTCATCCGCACCGACCAGCACTTCAATCGGCTGCCGCGTCGCGCGGATATCCGCGCGGTAATCCTCATGCGGACGAAAGTTCTGCATCAGGTTGTACGAGTACTGCGGCGTGAGCTTGGCCGCCGCCTCGGGCGACAACGCGTAGGCCACGGTCGGCAGATGATTGAAAAGCGTGATGTGCAGCTTGTTCAGGATCATCAACACGATCACGCGTGGCAGCCCGACATTCACCCATCCGCCTGCGGAGGGCTGCGTGGTCGGCGCATTCTGATGAATGAACGGCGCAAGCAACACGTAGCGGTCGAATGCCAATTGCCGCGCGTCCCCCGCGAACCGCAGCGCGAAGCCGCCGCCTGCCGAGAAACCAACCAGCATGCGCGGCCCGGCCGGCTGGACCGCGTCGAGAAAATCACTGAGATCGTCCTCAAGCTGGCCGATATACGCGATCCTGCCTTTCTTGCCCGATTCGCCATGCCCGCGCATGTCGGGTACGTAGACGTCGTACCCGGCCGCAGCGAGCGCCTTGGCCAGGGTATGCAGGCTCACGCCACTTGCCGACGAGCCGTGAATCAAGACCGCGCTGCCGTGCACCCGCGTTATCTGGCTTGCATAGTGCCGATACGCGAGCGCCGCGTTGTCGCGCGCCGTGTAGCGTTCAACCGGAGGTAAATCGGAAGTATCGACAGACTTGAAAGGCTCATTGATCGACGCGAGCGGCGGCGGCTGTTTGGGGCCTCCCTTCACAAGCGCCACCGCCATGATGGCGAAACCCACACAGCACACGACGACTGGCATCACTGCATGCAGTTCGGTACTCATCGAATGGACCTCTCAGGCGATTCATTGTGATTTTTGGCGTTCCCGATCGATGAGCCTGCGTCTGCCTTGTGCGTATTGTTTTAGCCGGTGCCGCCGGCCCGCCACTCATCGTCGCCGACGATTGTACGGTCCTGCGCGGCCCCAAAAAACTCGAATATCAGGTATTCGACAATGGGTTGCCGTGACGCGAATCCCAGAAGCGGATCACCGCGGCGCCACCCGTGCCGACGCCCACCACATGGTCCGACGCACCGCTTTCGCGCAACAAGGCGCGTAGTTCGTTGATGACCGGAAACACCTCGTGATTCCAGTCCGCGCCTTGCGAGTCGTGCGCACGTTGTTCCGCTTCGACGATTTCGCGGTCTTCCTTGAAAATGCGTTCGGTGAACCACACGAGCAGCGGCCACGCGAGATTCAGCACGCCGGGAATGCCCGGTTTGCGGATCGACAGCAGGCCAAAGGTGCGGTTCGTGCGCTGCTCGCGATCGAGCGGCACGTAGACGATCCACAAATCCATCACCAGCGTCTGATCCGACGTGCGGATCTGCAGCGTCTGATACGGATACTCGGTGCGGATCGTCATCACGTCCTTGTCGTTGTCGCCACCGGTCTTGCGGCTCTGGCCGAACACGATCGCTTCGCCGATCGGCTGCTGGCCAGCCATGCGCGCAAACGTGTAATCGACTTCGACCCAGCCCTCGCCGCGCCGCCGGCCCAGCGAACGCGCGCGCATCTGACCCATCTGGCGGCGATGCAGGAACTGATGGTTCATATCCATCAGATTCTCGTGCATGAACGAATAGTGGCAATTCACCGGACGCCCGAAACGGCGCGTCTTGTACTTCTTGTCGGATACAGCGCCGAACGCGGGTAGCGGCCGATCTTCGGCCAACTCGGCATTGCCGGGAAACACGAAAATCAGGCCTTCGACTTCGCGGCACGGATAAGAACGCACGCCATTGGGCAGCCGTTCGCGGCCCAGATACGGCACGTCGATGCAGGTGCCCGAACAGTCGTAGGTCCAGCCGTGATACCCGCAACGGATCGACTCGCCGTCCACCACGCCCTGATGCAACGGTACCTGGCGATGCGCGCAACGATCTTCGAGCGCGAATACCTTGCCGGACTCCGTACGCGCCAGCACGATCGGCTCACCCGCGAACGTCACACCATGCGTCTTGCCCCGCTTCACCTCGTGCGACCACGCGAGCGGATACCAGTAATCAGGGTGAATACCGACGCGGCGCAGATCGCGCACTGGGGCGTCGTTGGCGGCCTGATCCGGTGCGTGTGATTTCGCGCCTGTTGTGGTGTTGGCTTGCGCGGCTGTATGAGCAGGCGACGTATGGACCGGCGCATCGACGGTGTCTTGTTCGAGCGGGGGAACAGCATGCATAGGTGGAGCCTCCGTGCACGAGCGGATGGAAGGGTGTCGCCCTGCAATTCGCGGGCCGACATCGCCGTACAGTCTACTCGAACCCGAAGCGACATGGTTCCACCACCGGTATCCCATGTCCGGCTCGCCGCCCGTTGGCCAGGCGCGCCAGTATTCCTCCCTGCGTGCCCTTTGGCTAGCGACGATTGGCGGCTAGCTTTCGTCGCGCGTTACGAGCCCGGAGCGGCGTTGCACGCCCCACGAGCGTCCGCCACGCAGGAAATGCAGCCAGCCGAGCAGTGCGCCGACGTGCCGCACCAGCTGGAATGTGAACGGCTCGGCGATCGCGGCGAGCACCGCCATCCACAAACTGGAGCCGGTGCGCTCGCCGGTCCAGCGGCGGTACAGATGGATACACCAGAGATAAAACGCGAGGTCGATCGCCGTTTTGAGGCCGATCACGCTGAAAATCGACAGGACGATCGCGCCATGCCCGCCGAACACAAAGCCGAGCAGCAGCGCGAAGGCAGTCAGCCCGTAGATCGGCTGCATCGTATCGATGGCCTTGACCGGCAGCATCAGCATGCCCATCGTGCCGTAGCGCGGGTTGCCGGTCATGTCGCGGTTCCAGTATTGCGTTTGCAGGAAACCCGCAAACCAGCGGCGGCGCTGCCGCAGGAAACTGCCGAGGTTGTCCGGCGCGTCGGTGTGCGCATGGGCATCGCCGACCACACGCACGTCCCAGCCGAGACCCTGATCGACCGAATAGCGGCGCAGCCGATGAATCAGTTCGTAGTCTTCGACCAGGCACTGCGGATCGAAACCGCCCACGTCGACCAGCGCGTCGCGCCTGAACGACGCGAAGGCGCCGGAAATCAGCAGCAGACTGTCGGCGCGCATCCACGCAAAACGGGCGATGAAATTGCGCATGTACTCGTAGGTCTGGAACCACTGGAACACGCGGCCCGAAACCGATTTTCCGCACACCGGCACCAGAATGCCGGCCGCCGCAACCAGCTTCGGCTCACTCGCGAAAGCGGCGCGCATTGCGTAGGTGGCGTCGTCGTCGAGCAGCGTGTCGGCGTCGACGGTCATGACGGTCTCGGTGGTCATGACCGTGATGGCCGCGTTCAGCGCACGCGCCTTGCCGCCGTGCGGCACGCGCAGCCAGTACAGATTCGGGTACAGCGAACTCGGCGCGCTCAGCACGCCGTCCGCTGCGGCAGTGAGGCCAAAGCGTTCGGTGAGCAGCGCATGGGTGGCATCGGTGGACCCGTCGTCGGCGATCACAATTTGCGCCGGGCCATGCGTCTGGCGCAGCAGCGCGGCGAGCGTCACCGGCAATACCGTCGCCTCGTTATGCGACGCGACGATCACACCCATGCCCGGCAAGTCGCGCGCATCGAAGTCCGGCTCGAGCGGCGGCGTGGGCCGCATCAACGGTAGCGTTTTCCAGGTGACGAACGCAAGCAGCAACGTGTCGTACACGACGTACGCAATGCCGGTCGACCACGCCACCACGCCTTGCAGAAAGAATGCGCGTGCAAACAGCAGCAACCACAGCACGACGACGCTGAAATGAATCAGCGTGCTCAGCAGCGTAGTGGGACGCGGCAGAATGCGTGGGGATGCAAGGGCGAGTGCCTGTTCCAGAGTTTTCTTCAAAATGACTGCTGAGTCCGTCGTTGATGCGGTTATCAGGTAGACAGCGAGATAGAAAGCAGCGTGACGGTGCTTACGGCACCATCCGTTTCAGAACCGACTTGCGGTCGATCCATTGATGCTTCAACGCGCCGCCGATATGCATGGCCAGCAACGCGTATAGCGCGTAGCCAAGCCACGTATGCAAGGCGCCGAAGCGGTCGTGCAGAGTCTCCTTGAGCACCGGGTCGAGATTCATCACATAGCCGATGCGCGGCCAGGGAAACAGATTGAACAGGTGCATCGGATGCGTGGCGGCATCTTTCCACGCGGAATCGTGCAGCCAGCCGGATAGCGGCAGTGCAATCATCAGCAGATACAGCAGGAAATGGGCAACGTGCGCGGCGATCTTTTCCCACGACGGAAACTCTCGCGGCAACGGCGGCGGCTTGTGCGTCACGCGCCACAAGATGCGCATCAGCGCGAGACCAAGCACTGTGATGCCGATCGACTTATGGGTATCAACCACCGGACGCACCCAGTCGTCGGGCCATGATTCCGCGCTCAGGCCGAGTACGACATTGCCGATCATCAGCAGCGCGATCAGCCAGTGCAGCGTCATCGCCGTACGGGTATAGCGCGACGCCAGCGGTGTGCCGGTCGGATCGGTCAGGGAGTCGGCGTGAGTATTCATTGGTCGTTCCGTCTGCAAATGGTTTTCTGGCGAAAGCTGTTTGAAAATTTGGCCCTGCCGCAGCAGGTCTGATCACGCCGACGGTATGAAGCAAACGCATCAGTTTGCCGTTTTATTCCGCCAGGCGCTTAATTGTGTGTTTCAGATTATTTCGACGGCGCGAGGCGAATCATTCCTGGAGCGCCGCACCAACCCGCGCCCGCAAAGTCGGCAATACATCCGCTTCGAACCACGGATTGCGTTTGAACCAGGCGATATTGCGCGGCGAGGGGTGCGGAAGCGGCATCACGCGGGGACCGTAATCTCGCCAGCGCAGCAGCGTATCGGTTAGCGTCGGCCCGAACGCGTCACCGAGGCCAAAACGCTGCGCGTATTGACCAATCAGCAACGTGAGCCGCACCTCGCGCAACTGGGCGAGCAAGGCCTGATGCCAAAGCGCGGCGCATTCGGGCCGCGGCGGCAAATCGCCACTCGCGCCTCTGCCCGGAAAGCAGAAACCCATCGGCACGATGGCAAATTTCGAGGCATCGTAAAAGGTCTCGTCGGAGACCTCAAGCCAGTTGCGCAAACGTGCGCCACTCGCGTCGCTCCATGGAATGCCTGAAGCATGCACGCGCGCACCGGGCGCCTGCCCGATGATCAGAATGCGCGAATCAGCCGACGCCACGACGATCGGCCGCGGCGCATGTGGCAACACCGGCGCGCACACCGTACAGGCGCGAATGTCGTGCAACAACGTGTTCAGTGAGATGGGTTTCCTTGCGGTCATACCAAGGGGCGGGTCAGGATTCGGTTTAACGTTTTACAAACCGATAGTGTCCCACGCCCCACTCGTTCCCGTTCGCGTAGCCGAACAACTCGGCCACGGCCATATAAAACATCCGCCACCTCTTAAACCATACGGGCGCATCGCGCGCGCCATATGTATGGACCAGCATCGGCATCACGCGGTCACGCGCTGCGTCGAGCGCGGCTAGCCAATGATTCGCCGTGTGCTCGTAGTGCGTGCCGTTCACCCACCACTGCCGCTCCATTCGCAGATCGTCCTGAAAGTTCAGCAGGAGCGCTTCGGAGGGCATCGTGCCGCCGGTGAAAAAGTACTTCGACATCCAGTCGTTGCCTCCCTGCACCTGAAAGTGGTACGCAAGCGTGCGATGCACGAAGATATGCACGAACAGCTTCGCGTCGTCGCGCATCCAGCGTGAAATCCTGGCAAGCAACAGCCCGTAGTTCTTCATGTGCTCGAACATCTCGATCGACACCACGCGATCGAAACCGCCGCCAAGCTGCGCTTCGTCGAATTCGAAATAGACGACATTGCCCGTGACCACCGAGAGGTTGTGCAGACCGAACTCCGCCGCACGCGCTTCGATGAATGCGCGTTGCCCATGCGAATTCGACAGCGCGACGATCTGCGCGCGCGGATAATGCGCCGCCAGCCACAACGACAGCGAGCCCCACCCGCAACCAAGATCGAGAATCCGCTGGCCGTCGGCCAGTTCCGCGCGTTCGGCGTAGCGCTCGAGCATCGCCGCTTCGGCTTGTGCGAGCGTCTCATTGCCTGTCGGGTACATACAGCACGAATACTTGAGATGCGGTCCGAGATGCGCGTGGAAGAACGAAGCCGGCACCTCGTAATGCTGCGTGTTGGCGGCCTGCGTTTCGATGGCAATCGGACTCGCGCGCAAGTCGTCCAGCAGACGGTTGAGCCGTTGCGCCCGCACCTCGCCGTTGTCGACCGCTTCGTCGCGCAAACGCTGGCGCATCAGCTGGCGCATGCCGAAACGGATCAGGCTGTCGGGCAGCCAGCCGCGTTCGCAGCTCTGGATCAGCCAACCGTCGCGCGGCTCGACGGGCGACGAAGGCGGCATTGTATGGTCGGTGGTGGAAAAGCTCATGAGGCTGACTCCCTGGCGTTTTTCTGGACTTTCCTGAACATGAACGTGAACACGCGCGTGCCTTGGCTGGCTCGTCTCAATGCCGCGGCGGCCACGGAATCAGCGCGCTGGTTGTGCGCATGTAATCGGCGTAACCGGCGCGCCTTTTCGCCATGCTTTCTTCGAGCAGCGGGATGCCGGAGAGCTTCAGCAGCAGAAACGCCATCAGCACCGGCGGCAACAGCGTGAACCAACCCCAGGGCGTGCCGATCGACAGCGCGATGTAAGCAAGCCAATGCACGCATTCGAAGAAGTAATTCGGATGCCGCGAATAGCGCCACAGGCCGACGCGGCACACGGTGCTGTGATTGGCCGGGTCCCGCGTGAAGCGCTTTAATTGACGGTCCGCGATGCCTTCGCCGACTACCGATGCGATCCACACCACAACCGCCAGCACGATCCAGCCGATAGCCGGTGGACTACTCCGGTACGACGGCACCAGAAACGCGATTGACAGCAGCATCGAAATCGCGACTTGCACCTGGAAAAACCAGAACATCTTGCTGGCTGCCTTGTCGCCCCATTCTTTACGGAAGCGGCGATAGCGCGCGTCTTCGGGCTTGCCGAAATTGCGTTTCCACAGATGCGTGCCGAGCCGCACGCCCCAAACCAGGCCACCCAGCGCAGTCAGGGCACGCGATACCGGATCGCCGTTGCCGAGTACGGCGTAGAAGACCGCGACCAGTCCGAGCGAATAGGCCCAGACCGGGTCGACCATGCCGGCGTTCCCGGTCTTCAACTGCCACGTCCAGACGGCGCTGAAGATCAGGACGAGCCCAATCAGGGCGATCACGGCGGCGGCAAGTGGCGGCATGGGGTTCTCGTTCGAGGGCGATACGGGTTATACGCTGCAAGGGCAGGATCGGATGCGCGCGGCCGGGATTTCCAGCCCGATCGCCGGTTCAATGGAGTTAGGCGTCCGCGGCCCGATAGCGGTATCGTGTCGGCAACGTCTGCCTCCTCCGAATCTTCCTCCCATGCCGACTCGCTTCAACGCCGCTTTCACTGCCCTGCTCGCAGCCGCCTTGTTCGGTGCGACCACGCCGCTCGCCAAGGCGCTGCTAGGCTCGCTGTCGCCGTTTTTGCTGGCCGGACTGTTCTACCTCGGCAGCGGCACGGGCCTTGCCGCCGTGATTCTGGCGCGCCGCCTGAAAGGTCAGGCGAACGGGCAACCGGTCAGTCACCACCGCTTCCCGGTGCGCGAAGTGCCGTGGCTCGCCGGCGCGATCGTGGCCGGCGGTGTCGCTGGACCGGCACTGTTGATGCTGGGTCTGAAAACGACGCCGGCCGCCACCGGCTCACTGCTGCTGAATCTCGAAGGCGTATTCACAGCACTGATCGCGTGGATCGTGTTTCGCGAGAACGTCGACATTCAGGTGTTCCTGGGCATGGCCGCGATCGTCGCGGGCGGCGTGGCATTGTCGTGGCAGCCCGGTGCGGCCGGCCTGCCGCCCGGCACACTGCTGCTGGTCGGTGCCTGCGCCTGCTGGGCAATCGACAACAATCTCACGCGCAAAGTGTCGACTCACGACGCCATGTTCATTGCCTGCGTAAAAGGGCTCGTGGCCGGGTCGGTCAACGTGACGCTCGCGCTCACTTTTGGTGCAGCATGGCCCGAGGCCGCGACCGTCGCGCTCGCCATGCTGACGGGTTTCGCGGGCTACGGCGTGAGTCTCGTGCTGTTCGTCGTCGCGCTGCGCAATCTCGGCAGCGCGCGTACCGGCGCCTATTTCTCGGTCGCACCACTATTTGGCGTGACCTTGTCGTGGCTGCTCTGGCCGGAGATGCCACCGCCGCTGTTCTGGGTGGCCGCTGCCCTGATGACGCTGGGTGTCTGGCTGCACATCCGCGAACGTCACGAGCATCCGCACACGCATGCCCCGCTAGACCACACGCATCGTCACCGGCACGACGCGCATCACCAGCACGAGCATGATTTCGCCTGGGACGGCGACGAGCCGCACACCCATCCGCATTCCCATGCGCCGATCACGCATGCGCACGCGCATTTCCCGGATATTCATCATCGTCATACACATTGATTTCTCGCCTCACCGCGTGGTGCGGCCGCTTGCTGCAGCGCAAGACAAAAATCTCTGTGGAACGGTTCATTCGATAGACCGATTCAATTGGCATCGCGCCCAATCGCATCCTCTAATGAAACTCCTGTCGTGCGCCCGTTCCCGGCAACCCGCCGGTCCACCCCGCTTGCCCCGGAGAGTTCCATGTCCCAACCCGAGCCTAATGTCGACGAAGTGGTAAGAAGCATCGCAGAAGAAACCGATACCCCCACGGAAACGGTCTCGAAGATGTACGCAGACACACTGGCCGACTACCGGCACGAAGCGCGTGTATTCGATTACGTGCCGCTGTTCGCCGCGAAGAAAGTACGCGACAAGCTGCGCCATACGTCGAAACACTAACACTGACACAGCGGCGCGCGGAGACCACCGCCTGCTTGGTAGCACGCTGGATCGACCCCGCAGGCTCGCGCGGCGATTCGCCAGAACACGTACCGATTTATTTTTCGCGTTGCCAGAACGCGTACCGGTTTATTTTTCCCACTGCTAGACTCTGACCCGGAGACATCGACTCGGGGGAAGATGGCATGCGGGTGACAATCGTAGGCGCGGGCATCGCCGGCTTGAGCACAGCGTGGTCGCTTGCGAAGCTGGGACACGACATCACGCTGGTCGAGCAGGGCTCGATTCCGAACCCACTCGCCGCCTCGGGCGACCGGAATCGCATGATCCGTCGCGCCTATGGCGATGCTGACGGCTACGCACGTACCATCGCCGAGGCATTCGATAGTTGGGATCTGCTGTGGAATGACCTGGGCGTATCCCACTATGCGAACTGCGGCGTGCTCGGCATCTCGCAACACGCAGGCGATGGCGCCGAGCAATTTCGCGCCGGCCTCGACCGGATGAAATTCGAGTATGAACAGCTCGACCCGCGCGAAGCGGCCGAGCGTTACCCGTTTCTCGACCCTGCCACGTTTCGCTACGCCTACCTCGATCAGGATGGCGGCGCGCTATTTAGCGAACGCATCGCTCGCGACATGAAAGCCTGGCTCAAGATGCGCGGCGCCGAGATTCGCACCCATACCAAGGTACTCGCAGTCGATGCGCATGCGGCCTCCGTGCGGATCGACGACGACACGATCATTCGCGCCGACCGGCTCGTGGTCACCGCCGGCGCGTGGACGCTGCAACTGTTCCCCTCGCTCGCCGAAAACCTGATGACTTATCGCAACGTGGTCGCCTATATGGAGCCACCCGCGGATCTGGTGGACGCATGGTCGAATGCGCCCGCTATCGTCGATATTGGCGGCGCCAGCAGCGGTTACGTGCTGCCGCCAATCGACGATGTCGGCCTGAAGTTCGGCGCCAGTGTGCACAAATCACGTGCACCCGACCCTGATGCCAATCGCGCCGCGGCGCCCGGAGAAGGCGACAGTCTGCGCCGGTTGTTTTCACCGCCGTTCAGCCGCATCGACGAATATACGGTCAGCGAAGTAAAAACCTGCGCTTACACGTTCACCGCGGACGAACGCTTTTTTTCGAAGCGTATCGGCAACACGCTGGTAGTGTCGGCATGCTCAGGCCACGGCTATAAATTCGGCGCGGCAGTCGGACGCCGGGTCGCGCAAGCGCTCGATACCGATGACGACGCTGGGCTTGCGCGTTGGCTCAGAGCGGAAACGGTCTAGCTTTCTTTCGTCATAACAATACGACGTTCGTGATCTAGCCTAGCCCACGCACCACGGCGGCAAGTCGCGCCACCAGCGCGTCCGCTTCGTGCGGTTTGACACCCGCGTAGCCGAGCATGAAGCCGTTGTAGCGCGCAGCGTCTTTAGCAGGCTGCTGACAAAACGCACTGAGCGCAGCGATATGCAAACCGTGCTCGCGTGTCACTGCGCTCACGTCCTGGTCGCGAAGCGGCACATCGAGCCGCATCGTCAGATGCATGCCGCCGCCGTCGGACGAGACTGTCACCAGGTCGCCCATATGCCGCTCGATCGCATTCACCAGCGCGGTGCGGCGCTGCTGATACAGCCGCCGCATGCGCCGCAGATGCCGCGCATATTTCCCACTATCAATGAAATCCGCCAACGCGATCTGCTCGGCCACGCGCCCTTGCCGGGCGATCTCGCTGAGTGCCTCGTCGATATCGGCGACGAGGTGCGCCGGCACGACCATGAAGCCCATACGCAGCGCCGGAAACATCGTCTTGCTGAAGGTGCCGAGGTAAATCACCGGCGTGTCGGCCGCGAGGCCCTGGATCGACGGCAACGGCGGACCGCTATGGCGCAGTTCGCTGTCGTAGTCATCTTCGATGATCCACGCACCGCGCGCCACCGCGTTCTCGATGATCGACCAGCGCCGCTCGAGGCTCAACACGCTGCCGAGCGGATACTGGTGCGAAGGCGTGATGTACATCAGGCGTGGCGGCGTCTGTTGCCAATGGCCGGGCGTCGGCGCCATGCCGGCGGCGTCGACGGGAATCGGCACCAGTTGCAAACCCGCGGCCTGAAACGCAGCCTTCGCGCCGTGATAGCCGGGGTCCTCGACCCAGACGCTGTCGCCGGGGTCGGCCAGCATGCAGGCGCATAGATCGAGACTCGCCTGCGTACCCGAGGTGATGAACACCTGCTCCGCCGAACACCGCACGCCGCGCGACACGCGCACGTATTCCGCAATCGAGCGACGCAATGCCGGGTGCCCGGCGTTGTTACCGTAACCAAGTTCGCGCGGTTCGACCACACGCCATGCGCGCTCCATCGAGGCACGCCATTGCGCAAGCGGAAATTCATCGAGCGCGGGCACGCCGGGGCGAAACGGCGTGGGGTCGTCGGGGTTGGTGCGCTCGCGCGGCAGATCGGCGACACGGCGCGACAGGTGGTTTTCAGGCGCCTGCACGCTGCCGCCTGCTGCCGAGATAGAAACGCCTGAGCCGCTCACCATGCTGACAATCGAACCATGCCGGCTCGCCGTGATGAAACCCTCTTCGGTAAGCCGTTCGTAGGCGTAGAGCACCGAGTTGCGCGCAATGCCCAATTGCTCGGCAAGCGCTCGCGTGGCAAGAAGACGACTGCCGTGGCGGATATCCCCATCGAGAATCGCGCGACGCAGACTCTCGTAGAGCAAGTCCTGTTGCGTAAGCTTGCGCCCACCCATTGCGCGTTCGACGTTCGACATCAACAGGCCGTAGTCCAAATTCGTGGCTCCAAATTCTGGTCGCATTGTGGAGCTAACAATGGTGCCACAAATTTCTTATGCTGACGGTTGGTGCAGCCTTCTACGCCTGTTCGACCCAGCCTTAGCAGCGGCGAGCCGCTTGCCCGCAACCATCACCACACAAGGAGCCACACCCATGTCCGACACGATTCAAATCCGCCCCGTCACGCCCGCCGACTTCGACGCCTGGCTGCCGCTGTGGGACGCCTACAACGCGTTCTACGGCCGCTCGGGCGAAACGGCGTTGCCGCGCGAGATCACGCAGGTCACATGGGGGCGTTTCTTCGACGCCTACGAACCGATGCACGCGATGGTCGCCGAACGCAACGGCCAGTTGCTGGGCCTCGTGCACTTCCTGTATCACCGTCACACGACCATGGTGGCGCCGACCTGCTATCTGCAAGATCTCTACACGCTGGAAGCGGAGCGTGGCAAAGGTGTCGGCCGTGCGTTGATCGAAGCCGTGTATGCACGGGCCAAGGCAGACGGCTTGCAGCGGGTTTACTGGCAGACGCATGAGACAAATCATACGGCCATGAAGCTGTACGACAAGGTCGCGGATCACTCCGGTTTTGTGGTGTACCGCAAGGCGTTGTGATACCGCGCAGCAGGCCCGCCTAGCGGGCTTTGCGTCCTCTCTTCACGCCGCCTTCCTTGCGCGGCCAGGTATCGCATTCGCATGCCAGACGGCCCATCCGGTCGGCATGCGCACTGCATCGCCCACACCGACTCTCACCGCATTCGTTCCCCTCGCCGCTCAAGTTTGCAGGCAGCCTGCCGTTATCGCCATTGGACGGAGCGCCATCTGGCTCCCACGCGACCTTGGGCGATCTCCTCACGGAGGGGCGCAAAACGAATCGGAAACTGTACATGCCTTCGATCATCGGCATCGATCTTGGAACCACGCATAGTCTTGCTGCGGTCTGGCGCAATAACGAGGCTGCCCTCATCCCGAATGCACTGGGCGACGTGCTGACGCCGTCGTGCGTCTCGATCGATGACGACGGCTCGATCCTCGTCGGCCGTCCCGCCCATGACCGGTTGCACACGCATCCCGAACGCACAGCCGCCAACTTCAAACGCTACATGGGCACGAATCGCAACGTGCCGCTTGGCGTGCAGACACTGCGTCCAGAAGAACTGTCTTCGCTGGTGCTCAAATCGTTGAAAGCCGATGCCGAAGCGTTTCTCGGCGAAACGGTACGCGACGCTGTGATCGCCGTGCCCGCGTATTTCAGCGACGCGCAACGCAAAGCCACGCGCATTGCCGGCGAACTGGCCGGGCTCACTGTGCTGCGCCTCGTCAACGAACCGACCGCGGCCTCGCTCGCGTACGGCGTGCATCAGCGCGACAACGAGCGCAAGTTCCTGATCTTCGATCTGGGCGGCGGCACGTTCGATGTCTCGGTGCTCGACTTCTTCGAAGGCGTGATGGAGGTGCGCGCCAGCACGGGCGACAATTTTCTGGGTGGCGAGGATTTCACTGAAGCGCTCGTCGAGTTGTTTTGCCAGCGCAATCGCCTTCAAGTCAAATCGCTTACGCCGATTGCCGCACAACGTCTGCATCAGCAGGCCGAACGTGCGAAACGTCTGCTCACGCAGAACGCTACCGATAGCGTCACGCTCAAGCTCACGGTTGGCGATAACGAGCACAGCCTCGAACTGGATGCGGTTGCTGCGGAGCGAACCTGCGAGCATCTGCTGCACCGGTTGCGCAAACCGGTCGAGCGAGCGTTGCGCGATTCGAAGATTGCCGTCGATGCGCTCGACGAAATCATCCTCGTCGGCGGCGCCTCGCGTATGCCGATGGTGCGCAAGCTGGTTTCGAAGATGTTCGGCCGCTTGCCCGCCGCCAATCTGAACCCGGACGAAGTCGTCGCGCTCGGCGCCGCCGTGCAGGCAGGGCTCGTCACACGCGACGCTGGTCTCGACGAAATGGTGCTGACCGATGTCGCGCCGTATAGCCTCGGCATCGATACGGCGATGCAGGTCAGTGCCAATCAATATGTGCCGGGACATTTTCTGCCGATCATCGAGCGCAATACGATCGTGCCGGTCAGCCGTATGCAGCGCATTTTTACGGTCAGCGACCGTCAGCAGATGTTGAGTATCAAGGTGTTCCAGGGCGAAGCGCGCCTGACGGTCGACAACGTGCCGCTCGGTGAATTCACGCTGGACGTGCCGGTCAAGCCAGCCGGCCAGGCCGGTGCGGATGTGCGCTTCACCTACGACATCAACGGCGTGCTGGAAGTTGAAGCCACTGCCTTTCCGGGCGGCGTGAAGCGTGCGATGGTGATCGAAGAAAACCCGGGCGTGCTGACGCCAGAAGAAATAAGCGAACGGCTCGCGGCATTGGCCGCATTGAAGATCCATCCGCGCGATCAAATGGAGAATCGCACGCTGCTCACGCGCTCGGATCGTGTCTATGAGGAAACGCTCGGCGAGCATCGGCAATATCTGGCCGCGCATATCGCGCGCTTCCAGTCGCTGCTCGAGCGGCAGAGCGCCGAGGAGATCGCCCACGCGCGCAGCGAATTGAGCGCGCTGCTGGATCGCTTCGATGTGCATGTAACGTACTGATCGGCTATGGATACGACTTCTACCCATCAATGGCCGTGGGACGTGCTCGGCATTACGGCGAACGCCGACGAGCGTGCAGTGCGCCGCGCTTATGCGCGTCTCTTGAAACAGCAACGCCCGGATGAGGATGCTGAGGCGTTTCAGCGGCTTCGGTACGCGTATGAGTCGGCGTTGCAGATGGCAAGCAACGGCGCGTCGGGGAAGATAGCCGAGGCGACGTCAATGCATGAGCCAATGCCGGTATCTGTACCTATGCCGAGCACGGAAACAGCGTCGGTTTCGCGTCCAACACCCGCTGCGCAAAGGACGCCGCAACCCTCTGGCTTGGATCATGTGCCGCCTGCGGCTCACTCCCGCGAACACGACGCCTTCGAAAGCGCTGTACAGTTGTGGCAGCACTTCGTCTCGCAACGTGACCAGCTCGAGTCGCGTCGTTCGCTACAGGATCTATTCGCCGCCGTCGTCAACATCCAGATACGCGACGAACTCGAATGGCAGGCGCTGGTTCATTGCCTGAACGAGGAAGCGCCGGCCACGCTGCGCATGAACCTGAGTGCGGTCCTGGGATGGCGGGACACCGCAGCCCATCTGCGGCGACGCAACGCGACCATCGCGACGCTCGCGCTAGACCGCGTGTTCGCCGACGAGGACTACAACGCGCTGCGCCTGCGCTTCACGAATGCAATGGCGCTGCTCGAAGGGCCGCAGCCTCCGTTAGCGGCTGGTGCACACGCCCTGCTGCGCGCCGGCGTGCGTACTGAGATGGAACAGTTGCTGACTGCGCTCAGTCGCTATCATCCGAATGTCGTGCGCCTGCGGCTCGACAGCGAGAAGGTCGAATTCTGGACCCGTTGCCTGACGTTTCGGATTGGCGCGGGCCGCCTGTTCGGTCCAGCGCTCGCGCTGAGCGCCTGGTGCGGCTTGCTGTTCGCCAACGCGTCGATGAACCTGAATAGCGATCGGTGGTTCGATCAATGGACGCCCGTCCAGTTGGCCGCGCTTCTGGCCACGCTGATGGTGACGCTGGTCGCCAGCGCCGCAACGACTGTGCTGCTTTCCGAACCGCAGCAACAGCAGCTGCAGACGTTGCGTTCGATTGGCTGGCTGCGTTACGGGTGGATTCCGGTGTGGCTCGGCGCGAGCGCCGCCGCGTTGTGCGACGGCGGCAGCGGACGCTTGACCTCGATCGCAATGGACACACTCGGGGCCTGCACGATGTGGGCCGCTTTGATCTATGGATGGCCGCGCATCAAACAACTCGCGATACTCGCCGCCGTCGGGGCGACCGGGTTCGGTTTCGCCGGCCATTGGCTCTCCACCGATCCTCGCGCGTGGCAGATGCCGTTCGCGCACGGTGTCCTGTTCGCTTTCTTCTTCTCTTTTGCGCAACAGGAGTGTCGCGGCTGGCTTGCACGTCGACCCCGCCTCGCGTGGTTTGGGGCAACGATGTGGTTTGCGGGCTTCGCCGCGTTGATCGTTTTGCTGTTGCAACGGGACGAGCGTTCGACGCAATTCGCGTGGGCGCTCTTCACGGTAATGGCAACAGCGGGTGGCGTGTTGGCAACGACGCGTTGGAGTGATTTGCGCCGGGCCGTACCGAGCTTTTTCCGTGGCTATGTCCACCTCGTCTGGTTGGCGTTTGCACTCTCCAAACCAGACATCATCGCTTGCGTGAGCGCGGGGTTGATGAGCGTCTGGATTATTGAGGAATTCAAGCAGCGACGTTTGTCGTAGAGCGCGGCACGATAGCGGCGCGTCAGGCCGTCTATGCATAGCGTGGTCCCTCTATTCGTGGATGAAGCTCTCCGGCCGATGAAACAATCGCATCCACGCTGGCCGCCCAAAAAACAAAGGGCGCACCACCCAGTGCGCCCTTCGCCTTCCTGCCATTGCGGTACTACATCAACCGCCCACCAAACCCATCACACGCCAGAAGGCATCAAGCCTCGAGCTGCTCCAGCACCTTCCCCTTGGTCTCAATCCCAAGAAAGTGCACAGCAATCGCCGCAATGAACGGCACGGCCGCGAGAATATAAAACGCCACTTCCAGATTGCCGCCGATCATCGTCTTCGACACGATCGCCGGCGCGAAAATCGCCGCTACCTTTAGCCATGCGCCGCCCACACCGCAGCCCATCGCACGGATACTCGTCGGATACAGCTCCGGCGTGTACACATAAGCCGTGATAAAACCGCAAGCAAGGAAGCCGAGCGAGAACGCGCAGCACGTCGCCACTACATACACCGACGAATTGTGGAACACACCCGCCAGCAACAGCGACAGCGCGCACATCATGAACGACAAATTGATGATCGGCTTACGCCCCACCTTGTCGACCAGCAACGCACACGTCAGCGAACCCACCACGCCCAGCACCGAAGCCGCCACGGCCAGATTCAACGCCAGTTGCAGCGGCGCGTGATAAACCGTGCGATAGATCGTCGGCAGCCAGGTCGACAGACCGTACTGAATGAAGCCGCAAGTGATCCACAACATCGCTACAGCCATCGTGCGCTTCAGATACGCCGGCCCGAACAGATCGGCCATACGGCGCTTCGGATGGCGATTGGCCATCGCGTCGAACTCGGCCGCATTGGCAACCGGCGGAAGCGGACCTTTCACAGCGCGTTCGAAAGCATGCACTGCGGTATCGGCATCGGCCATCCGTTCGCGTTCGGCCAGCCAGCGCGGCGATTCCGGCACCAGCTTGCGCAACACGAAGAACAGGATCAACGGCATGCCGCCGATGAAATACATCGCCTGCCAGCCGAAACGCGGCACGATCCACGCACCCAACGCGTTCGATGCGAGCAAACCGACCGGAAAAACGATTTCATACAAGAGCACAAAACGGCCACGGCCATGCGCACGGCTGATCTCGTTGATATAGGTCGCGGCCACCGGCAATTCGCCGCCGAGCCCGAGCCCCTGGATCACACGCAACACGACAAACGCCGCAAAGGTCGGCGCAAAGCCGCACGCAATACTCGTAATGCCGATGATCCCCGAGCTCAACGCAATCGCCTTCACGCGGCCTTTGCGTTCCGCGTACCACGGGAACACGAACGCGCCGATCAACTGCCCGACCGAGCCGGAGCCGATCAGAAAGCCGATTTCCCACGGCGTCAGATGCCACTTCGCAATCAGAATCGGCAACGTGGCCGCGATCGCGATCACGTCGAAACCGTCGAAGAACGTCGCGAGACCGATCAGTATGCGCGCGCGCACCTGCATCGCATTCTTGGGCAAGCGCTCCAGACGCGCGATGATCGAGCCCCGGGTCACGGGGCCTGAGACACCGGCGCTGCTGCGGTCCCCCATGGTGTTGTCGATGGTTCTCATGCCGTGGTGCCGTCCGTAGGTGTGGTTAGGCAAGCGCTGTTGAGGCGTCGGTCAGGGTGGCAAGGTCGATAGTCCGGCCCTGGTTCATCCATTTGCGCGACAGTTTCAGTTCGCGCGGCGTGTTGATGGCGATGACACCGCGAATCGTGCCGTCTTCCAGATGGAAGAGCGTGGCGCGTTTGCCCGGCAAATCGCCGCGTACAGCGAGTTGCGCATCGCCCGGAATGTCGCCGAGGATTTGCAGATTGACGTCGTATTGATCGGACCAGAACCACGGAATGTCCGCGTACGGTTCGAAATTGCCGAGCAACGCTTTGGCCGCCGAGATCGCCTGGTTCTGCGCGTTGGCCCACGATTCGAGCCGCACGCGGCGCTTCAACCAGGCACTCGGATGGTTCGCCACGTCGCCGCATGCGAAGATGCGTGGGTCGTCGGTCGCGCCGAAATGATCGACGACGACGCCGTCTTCCACCTTGATCCCCGCTGCTTCCGCCAGTGCCGTATGCGGCGTGAGGCCGATGCCGGCGACCGCGAAGTCGGCGTCCAGTGTCGTGCCGTTGGCGAAGGTTGCGCGGATGCGGTTGGCGTCGTTCGGATGATCCGCGATCGATACGAGCGATGCGTTCAAACGCACATCCACGCCGTTCTCACGATGCAGTTGCAGCAGGAAATCCGACACCATCGGCGGCAACGAGCGAGCACACAGACGCCGAGCGCCTTCCACTACTGTCGCTTCCACGCCGAGCTTGCGCGCGGTGGCTGCGACTTCGAGACCGATCCACCCACCACCGACCACCAGCACCCGCTTGCTTGCGCGCAGCCGTTCGCCGAGCGCAACGGCTTCGTCGAGCGTACGCAGATAGGCGATGTGCGAGGTCTTCACCAGCGCGTCCGGCAAGCGCCGCGCCGCGCCGCCGGTTGCGATCACAAGCCGGTCGTATTGCACCTCACGGCCCGACTGCGTGCGCACAATGCGCTGTTCACGATCAATCGATGTCGCGCAATGCGGTTGCCATGCTTCGACGTTCAGCGCGTCGAAATCATCCGGCGTCACAAGGCGCACGGTTTCGATATCCGCTTCACCGGCCAGCACGGCCTTCGACAGCGGCGGGCGTTCGTACGGCAGATGGATTTCGTCGGCGATCATCACGAGGCGGCCGTCGAAGCCTTCCTTGCGCAACGTCTTCACGACCCACCCCGCCGCCTGACCACCGCCGATCACGACGATCGTGCGCGGTGCTTCAAGTCCGGCATGCGCGGCTTGCGCCTTTTCAGCAGCAGCGTCAGTCATTTTTCCGCTCCGTCATGAACTTGCCTTCCGGCGCCTTCGCGTTTTTCTGGCGACGTGTATTGCCGTCGATGCCACCGTCGATCGCCCATTCGGCGAACACGGTCGGGCCCGGTTCGAAATCGCGCGGCTGCCATTCGGGCGTGAGTTGATCTTCGTCGGCGTAGTACTCGATCAGGCCACCGGCCGGATTCTGGAAATACCAGAAGTACGCCGACGACACCGGATGACGTCCCGGACCGAGTTGCGTGTCCCATCCGCAACGACTGATATGCATACCGCCGCCAAACACTTCGTGGATATCGCGCACGGTGAACGCAACGTGATTCAGACCACGCTTACCGCCGGGCAAAGCCAGCAGGAAAATGTCGTGATGGCCGCCGTGCGGCGCGCAGCGCATGAACGCGCCGCGGCCCGGATAACGGTCCGACATTTCGAAGCCGAGCAGTTCCTGGTAGAACTTCTCTTGTGCCGCGAGTTGGTTCGTGAAGAACACCACGTGACCCACTTCAACCGGTTCGGCACGTTCATAAATCGGCGACGGTTGATCGACACGCAACGTCTGACCCCACACGTTCGACGGCGAACCGTGAATGTCGAGCGCCCGCTTGCGGGTCACTTCGACGCGAATGGCCATGCCGTTCGGATCGATACAACCCACAGCGTCTTCCGCTTCGAAGTGACCCGGCTGACCCGCAAAGCGGCCGCGCAGTTCGTCGAGTTCAGCTTTCGTTGCCACACCCCATGTCACTTCACGCAGCGTCGGACCTTCTTCGAATGCGGGCGGCAGTGAGGGGTCGTTTGCATCGACCACGAGAATCGTGCAGCCGTTCAGCGTTTCGAAGCGTGCGTGGGTTTCGTCGTGCGCGACTTCTTTCAAACCCCAGTCCGCGAAAAACCGCCGGCAGGTGGCGAGATCCGTCACGCCGTAAATAATCTGTTCAATGCCGAGAATCGTCATAACGTGCCTCTTGCGTATTTCGCGTATTAGTTCGCCCACGCCAGCGGCGCGTCGTTCAGGCCCCAGTAGAGACTCTTCTGCTGCATGTATTCGCGGATGCCGAGACGGCCCTTCTCGCGTCCCATGCCACTCTCTTTCCAGCCGCTGAACGGCGTCGAGATCGAGAACAGCTTGTAGGTGTTGATCCACACGGTACCGGTTTCGAGCGCGCGGGCGATCCGGTAAGCGCGTTTGTAATCGCGCGTCCAGATGCCGGCGGCGAGGCCGAACACACTGTTGTTGGCTTCTTTCAGCAGCGAGGCTTCGTCGTCGAACGGCATCGCGACCAGCACCGGGCCGAAGATTTCTTCCTGGCAGATGCGGGCGTCGTTTGTGAGGCCTTCGAGGATCGTCGGCTGGAAGTAGGTGCCCTGCTCGCGGCCATCGCCGACCGGACGTTCGCCGCCACACAGCAGGCGGCCGCCTTCTTCCAGACCCAACGCGACGTAGCGTTCGACGGTTTCGCGATGCGCCGCGGTGATGAGCGGACCCATCTGCGTTTCAGTACGCGACGGATCGCCGACGCGCAGCTTGCGCGCTCCTTCCGCGAGACGCTTCATGAACGCGTCGTAGATCGAACGCTGCACGAACAGGCGCGAACCTGCGATGCACGCTTCGCCCGACGAACTGAAAATGCCGTACAACACGCCGTTCACGGCGTGATCGAGATCGGCGTCGTCGAATACGATAGTAGGCGACTTGCCGCCGAGTTCCAGTGAAACCGGCATCAGTTTGTCCGCTGCGATGCGCGCGATCCCGCGGCCCACTTCGGTACCGCCCGTGAACGACACTTTCTTGACCAACGGATGGCGCACCAGCACGTCGCCGATCACCGAGCCTTTACCCGGCACCACACTGATAACCCCCTTCGGCACACCGGCTTCTTCGCAGATACGAGCCAGCGCCACAGAGACCAGCGGCGTGACTTCAGCCGGCTTCAGTACCACAGCGTTGCCACCTGCCAGCGCCGGAGCCAGCTTCTGCGCGTCCGAAGCAATCGGCGAATTCCACGGCGTAATCGCGGCGATCACACCGATCGGCTCGTAAATGCTCATCGTCAGATAGTCGCCGCGCGAGGGCGTCACTTCTTCGTCGAGCGTTTCGAGGCAGGCTGCGAAATAGCGGAAGGTGTTCGCAGCGCTCGCCACTAGCACACGCGTTTCGTTGATCGGCTTGCCGTTGTCGCGGCGTTGCAATTGCGCGAGCGCTTCGTGACGCGCCATGATCAGATCGGCGATGCGATACAGAATCAGCGCGCGTTGATGCGGCTTGAGACCCGACCAATCCGCGCGGCGCCATGCGATATCCGCGGCTTCCACGGCTTCGCGGGCGTCATCGGCGTTGGCTGTCGAGATTTCCATGTTGACCGACTGATCCGCCGGATACAGGCTTTTGTACGGGTTGCCACGCCCTTGCCGCCATTCGCCGCCGATGAAAATATCGCGGGTGGGCACGAGGCTGGTATCGAAGTGAGTCATGTCGGTCGTTCCGGTTTGCTTCAGCTAATCAGCTAATGTCTTAAATCACGCAGCGTGCCGCGCGATTGCGTAACGCACGAATCGCGCTGTACGCGGTCAGTGCGGACGTCTTGGGGTTGTCCGGCAGCGGCTTGCCGCACATTTCCAGCGACATCTCGCCGAACGCGCCGCGCGCCACGATGCGGTGCACGTTGCGCGACACATTCGGGTCCGCGATCAGGCGGACCATGGTGTGGTCCAGACCCAGGCCAGCCAGTGCGATCGTCGCGGCGACGTTGGCGTTCTTCGGATACAGGCGTGCCGCTTCGCGCGCGCTGCCTTCGAAAATCACGGTCTCTTCGCTCAGCGTGTGCAGATTGCAGATTTGTTCCGCGGGCGTGCCGAGCCAACCCGAAGGCGGTTTTCGGCCCGTGTACAGCACTTCGTCGAGGCCGCCGAGCTTGGCGGCAGACAACGCATCCACGCCGCCGATTGCGCCCGACAACAGCGTCAACGTGGCGTCGCCTTCATCGGCCGCAGCGGAGAGCGCGTCCAGCAACATCATGTCGGACAGCGCGCCGATCGAGGCGACCGCGCAATCCGTACCGGCTTTCAGCAAGGGCACCACGTGATCGACCAGTGCGCTGTGTCCCGCGCATTCCAGCGCGAAGTGCGGCTGGCTGCTCAACGCGGACACCGACGCCACCACATCGACCGACGCGCCCACCACTTCACGCACCGACGCCATATGACGCTCCGGCACGATCACGTGCAACACGCGCACCGTCGGATCCGACTCGACCGAGCGATACACCGCCTGGCCGATCGCGCCGAAGCCGATCATTGCGACGTCGACGGGTGCGTGATGCCCCGCGTAGCCGGTCTCACGCATGTTCCGGCTCCTTTTCCTTGACCGGCGGACCCGCGAACGCGGTGGCGAACGAGCCGACCGACAGCATGTCCACTTCGACCAGCACCGGGCCGGTCTTCGCCATGCTTTCGCGGATGATCTCCTCGGCCTGGTCGAGCGACTTGATGCGGTAGTGCGTGAGCTTCAAGCTCTCGCAGAACTGCGCGAAATCCGGTTGATGCAGATCGACGTAACAGCGGCGGCCGCCGTATTGCGCGTCCTGAATGTTGCGGATCACGCCGTAGCACTGATCGTTCATCAGCACGATCATCACGTTGGCGTTTTCCTGAACGGCCGTCGCGAGTTCGCCGACGTTGACCATCAAGCCGCCGTCGCCAACCAGGCACACAGTCTTGGCGGCATTGCCAGCAAGCGCTGCGCCGATACCCATCTGCATGCCCTGGCCGATACCGCCGCCGAGTGCATGAACG
This sequence comes from Burkholderia sp. OK233, assembly GCF_900230185.1. Lineage (GTDB taxonomy): Bacteria > Pseudomonadota > Gammaproteobacteria > Burkholderiales > Burkholderiaceae > Paraburkholderia. The sequence goes on along the minus strand of NZ_OCSR01000002.1, from coordinate 1,780,676 downwards.
CCCGCGCGCGGCGAGAAGATCTTCAGCATGCGATTACCCCACGTGCTGTTCGAGATCGTGACGTCGCGCACCCAGTTGTAGTCGCGGCCCACGGCCTGTTGCAGGGCGTCGACGAGGCGCTTGTACGGGCCGAGACCCTTGCCCACATCGGCGACGGCGCTTTCGCGCGCGGCAGCCAGGTCTTGTGCAAACGTCGGATCGACCTTCAGACGGCCTTCGAGCAGCGTCGCGAGTTCTTCGAGAACGGCCGACGCATCGCCGTGCACGAACATGTCGTTGCGATAGCCGCGGTTGTCCGCGAGCGCGTCGGCGTCGATGCGATACAGCGGTTGCGGCAGCGCCAGCTTGTACTTCAGCGTTTCATTGCCACGCAGACGCGAACCGACCACCACCAGCGCATCGCACGTCTTGTAGAAGCTTTCGACAGCGGCGTGCACGTTGAACGCACCGAGCGTCGCCGGATGATCTTCCGGCAGCACGCCACGGCCCTGCACGCTGGTCACCACACCGAAGCCCAAGGCCACGAGACGTTCAACCGCAGCACGTGCGTGGCGCGTGCCGCCGCCGAGCCACATCAGCGGACGCTTCGCATTCGCCAGTTGATCCGCGAGTTGCACGACACGCTGGCTGCAATGCGTGAGCGTGGTGACATGCGGCGCGGCCAGATCAGCGGGCCATTCGATTTCGGCAGCTTGAATGTCGATCGGAATTTCAACGCTGACCGGCCCGCTCGGCGCGGTTTGCGCGACACGTACGGCTTCGCGGATCGTCGGCAATGCGGTTTCGACCGAGCGCACGCGGAACGCGGCCTTCGAGATCGATGACAGCATCGACAATTGGTCCGGCGCTTCGTGGATATAAGCGAGGTCCTTATCGAGGTATTCAGTTTCGATCTGCCCCGTCACATGCAACAACGCAGTACCAGCGGTCAATGCTTCGACCATCGCGCCGGCAGCATTACCCGCTGCAGTGCCCGTGCTGGTGAATGCCACGCCGAGGCCGCCGGAGACACGCGCCAGGCCATCAGCCATGTTCACCGCGCCCGCTTCGCCACGAGCGCCGACGTAGCGAATCTTGCCGCGGTTGTGGATCGCGTCGAGGATCGGCATGTTGTGGATCGAGATCACGCCGAATGCGGTTTGAACGCCGCATTGCTCGAGAAAAGCGGCGATCAGTTCGCCAACGGTGGTTTTGTTAGACATGTCGTGCAACGCCTCCAGAAACATCGATGTGACTGCCCGTCGTATAGGACGACAGCGTGGTAGCCAGATAAAAGAGCGCTTGAGCGGCTTCTTCGGGTTTGCCGAAGCGGCCTAGCGGAATGTTTTTCTTGCGCGCCAGTTCGGCGGTCCAGTCTTCCCAGCTCTGGCCCGGCTGCGCTTCTTTCGCGTAACGGCGGCGCCATTGACCCGATTCGACGATGCCGATCAGAATCGAATTCACGCGGATGCGTTGCGGCGCGAGTTCGACCGCCAGCGATTTGATAAGGCTCAGCACGCCGGCACGTGCCGACGAGGTCGCGACCATGTGCGGCTCGGGTTGCAGTGCGAGCAGCGAGTTCACGCAGACCACTGCGGGGTTTGATGCGTCGCGCAACATCGGCAGGAAGGCGCGGGTCGGGCGGATCACGCTGAAGTATTTCAGGTCGAGTTCTTCGCGCCAAGCGTCGTCGGTGGTGTCGGCGAACGTCGACACGCGGCCCTGGCCGGCGTTGTTCACCAGCATGTCGGTGCGGCCGAAGCGCGTTTGCACGGCTTGCGCGAACGCTGCGACCTCGTCCGCGTTTAGCACGTCGCAGGTTTGCGCCAGCAATTGCGCTTGCGGAAACTGCGCCTTCAGCGCGGCTTCCGTTTGCGCGAGACGTTCGCTGTCGCGCCCGCAGATCGCGACCGAAGCGCCTGCTCGCAGAAACAGTTCGGCAGTCGCAAGGCCGATGCCGGACGAGCCGCCCGTCACCACCGCTACCTGACCGGTCAAGTCGATTTGAATCATTTGAGCCCCAGTGCCTTAAAGTATTTCGCGCCCGCGTTCGGGCTACCCGTCGGCCGATAGTTGAGCCGCTGCGAGAGTTCGTCAGCCGCGCGGCGGACCTTGTCGATCAGGCCGCTATCGAGCAGCGACGCATCGATCTCGTGGCGCGGAATCGTCGTCGTGATCACGGCGACGATCCGACCCGTGTCATTGCGCACCGGCGCGCTGACCACCGAAATGCCGCGTTCGAACGACGACTCACTGATCGCGAAGCCGCGCTTGGCGTCGTCGCGAATGCGTTCGTACAGATCGTCGATGGTGGCGGGCGTTTGTTTCGTGAAGCGCTCGAGTTCCGGCTCGGGATAGAGCTTCTTCAGGTCGTCGAGCGTCATATCGCCCATCAATACCTGGCCGTGTGTCGTCGCGTAGGCAGGCAGGCGGGTGCCGACATTCACCTTCACCGAGCTGAAAATTGGCACATGGCTTTGCGCTTTGGCGACGAACACGACGTCGCGCCCGTCGCGAATCACGATATGGCTGGTGAGGCCCGTGTCGTCGCGCAGCGCTTCGATGATCGGCAAACCGAGGTCGGTCAATTCGAGCGAGCTCAGGTATTCGAAGCCGAGCCGCAACACCGCGACGCCGAGGCGATAGTTGCGGTCTTTATCTGCGCGCTCGAGAAAACCGAGCGATTCGAGTGTTTGCAGCAGACGGAATACCGTCGTGCGCGGAATCTTCAGGCGCTTGGATAATTCCGGTGCGCCGAGAACCGGCTCGCGTGGCGAGAACTCCGTCAGAATCTTCAGACCGCGTTCCAGACCCGGCACGCGATAGCTGATATCGCTGCTGGTGTCTGCGTCGTTGCGGTCGTCGTCCGCGTCGCGCTCGGCGTTAATCGTGTCGGGCGTCATTCATTGGCTCCGTTGTCCGTCGCTCGCGCGGCAGAACGTGTCGATGATCGCGGTATACGCGGCGGGTGCTTCGATATAGCCGGCATGCCCGGCGCGCGGCACGACCTGCAGTTTGGTGCCGGCGGCGAGCGCGAGTCGCTCGCAGGCTTCGGGCGTCGTAATGGTGTCGTCTGCGCCGACCGCGACGCCGATGCGACCTTTGTGGCGTGAGAGGTCGCTCGCGAGATCGGCGTTGGCGAGTAGATGCGTCGCTTGCGCATAGCCGTGCGGAATCACGCGCGACATGTTCCAACGCACCCATGCGCGCGCTTCGTCGCTCGCGTGGGTGGACACCATATTGGCGCTGCGTTTTTCGGCGAGGCCTTGCGGGCCGAGTTCTTTCAGCATGGCCAGACGTTGATCGCGTTTGGTCTCACGCACTTCTGCCGCGGAAGCGCCATAACCGCCAGCAGGCGACAACAACAGCAAACCGGCTACGTGCTGCGGATTCGCCACAGCAAATGCACCCGCGATGATCGCGCCAAGCGAATGACCGAGCAGCACGCAGCGTTCGATGCCGAGCGCGTCGAGCCATTCCTTCAATACCATTGCGTAATCGCTTGCAGCGGGCGAATCGGCTTCAACCGATGTTGATGCGTCATACCCCGGCGCATCCCACGCCAGCACGCGGCGTGTCTCACCCAGCACTTCAAACTGCTGCACCCACGAAGCCGCGCCCGACCCGATGCCGTGAAGCAGCACCAAAGGCAGTGCTTCGCCTTCAGCGCTATCCACGTCGCGATAACTCACCGCGCATTGCGACGCTAGCCAGATCTGCTGCGCCGGAAAGCGTGCAAGGCGCGCTTCGAGCGTGGCGTTCTGATCGACGGTAGCGGACGGGACGGCGGACATGATTTCCTTCGTGGGTGGTTTCAAAGCGAACTTAAGGGCTTAGCGCTTCAGCGTGGCCAAAGGCGAATCCGGCGGATACGTCGGCGTAATCGGCTTGGCTGCACCGAGCATCACGCACATCAACGCGTCTTCTTCACCGATATTCACTTCCGTTCGATACACGCCCGGCGGCACCGAGATCAGATCGCGTTCGCCGAGCACGGCTTCCCACGTTTCACCGTCTTTCTCGCAGATCACTTTCATCTTGCCGCGCAGCACAAAGAAGATTTCTTCGACATCCATATGGATATGGCTCGGACCGATGTTGCCGGCCGGGATCACCATCGTCGAAAACGTGAAGCCGCCTGCGGGCACCGTGTTCATGTCCTTCGCGACGCCCGTGCCGCCCGTGCCGACATAGCGCATTTGCGCGCGGCGATACTTCGGGTCATAGTCGGCCTGGAACTTCAGCGCATCCCAGTCGTAACGGCGCGTTTCCAGGCGTGCGACGCGCGTGTCCAACCATTGTGCAAAGCTCGCGTCCGCGGGTTGTTCCCACGATTTGCGTTCCATATCGGCGTCCGCCATCTCTTTCTCCTTTCGATTCGACAAGATCAATTCATCACGAAGCCGCCGTTGACCGGCAGCAACTGGCCGGTCACGAAGCGCGCGGCATCGGACAACAGGAACAGCACCGGCCCGGTGACGTCGTCGGGCACTTGTGCGCGCGTGAGCGCACGGCCTTGCAGGTAATACTGGTGACGCTCGGCGGGCACGTAGGCGGTGGCCTCGACTTCGGTGAGGCCGGGCGCGATGGCGTTGACCGTCACTCCGTGAGCACCGAATTCGCGCGCCAGCGAGCGGGTCATCGAGATCACGGCACCCTTGCTTGCGACATATGCGAGCAGCTTCGGCGCGCCCCACATCGCCGTATCCGACGCGATGTTGACGATGCTGCCGCAGCCCGAGTCGCGCAGATACGGCAATGCGGCGGTGCTCATCAGCCACGTGCCGCGCACGTTGACGTTCATCACGGCATCCCACGTGTCGACCGACAACTCGTCGGCGAACTTGCCGCCCGAGTTAGTGATCGCCGCGTTGTTGATCAGTGCGTCGAGGCCGCCGAGTTGTGCTGCGGCCTGATCGGCAAACTGCTTGATGCTGGCGGGATCGGCGAGATCGAGCGGCAGGTACGTCACCGCGTGGCCTTGCTCGACCAGCGTCGCCGCAAGCGCACGGCCTTCGTCATGCAGCACATCGCCGAACACGACTTGCGCACCGGCTTGCACCAGCGAGCGAACGAACGCCGCGCCGAGACCGCGCGCGCCGCCCGTCACGAGGACGCGCCGGCCTTGGAGTGCGGCCAACGCCGAAGGCGCTTCGTTATGCATGGCTGTGGCCTGCTGCTTCGGTTTGAGCGGTACCGGCCTGAGCGGCTTGAGCGCGATAGGCATCCAGGTCGGCGAAATGCTGCTGCGCGCGCTGACGGAACATGCGGCGCACACGCGTCATGCCGACGTCATGCTGATAGAGGAATTCGTGCTCGCGTGCATTCGGCGCCATGCTTTCGAGAACATAGCGGTCCTGTTCCAGCACGGCCCAGTGCAGCGCTTCCAGACGGTTGCGATACATGAAGCGCCATGCGTCGCGCTGCCAGCCCGACACCTTGCGCGTGCGCCAGAAGTAGACCTGGCAGTTGTTTTCGTCGACTGGTGTAGCAAAGCCGATGATCCCGAAGTTGCCGCCCGGGCCGAACTTCTTCTTGTACGGAATCGCAAGGCGCATCCATAACGCGCCGGTTTCGCCGAGCTCGACCCAGTCGAAGTTCACGTCGCGCTGGCCGACCTTTTCGAACATCAGACCGGTTTCGGTCTTGCGCACGCGCATGTCGGCCTGCTTGTCGCCTTCGGCCATCGAGTGCGAAGTCGCGTGCAGATACGCGCCGTGCATCGGGTCCATCACGTTGTCGATCGCGTACTGGTAATTGCACTTCCAGTGCGACATGCACAGGAAGCTCGCGTATTCCTCGCCAACGAGTTCTTCCGGCAGTACGAGCGGCGTGGGTTCTTGATGAGCGTCGTCGCCGAACCACAGGAAGATCGAACCGGCATGCTCTTCGACCGGATACGACTTCACGCACTTCTGGCCTTCCAGCGGGCAGTTCGACACAGCCGGCACTTTCGTGACCGTGCCGCCGCCGTCGATTTCAATGCCGTGGTACCAGCACGCCACGCTGCCGCCGAGATTCCAGCCGAGCGACAGACGCGCGCCACGGTGCGGGCAGCGGTCTTCGAGCGCGCGGACTTTGCCTTCCTTGTCGCGCCACAGCACGATCTGATCGCCGAGGCGCGTGATGCCGACCGGCGCATCGCCGACTTGCCAGCTCGGTGCGACGGGATACCAGTAGTTGCGCAGGCCACGGTCCAGATAAGACTGGATCGGATCAGCCGCGCCGTGAGTCGTTGTATTGGGCGACGTCATAAAGAGACTCCGGATACGAAAGCGATGAGACGTGTTCGGGAAAGCGCGCTTATTCGGCGAGCAGGCGGAATTCGGCGGCGAGGCGGTCGGCGTCCCACGTGTTGCCTTCCGGCGTGCGGAAGCCCACGCGATTCAACCCGTCGACGACTTCCTGCAACTCATTCGCGCCGGCTTCGAAGACCTGTTCGAGCGCATCGCCGAAGTCGTTTTCGTATTGCGTCGGCTCGGCCTTACGCGTTTGCCAGATGAAGTTTTCCGTCTCACCCGGCTTTTCGATCACGCCCTTGCCGGCAACGTTGTTCGGCTGCGGCGCGAGCCACGGCTTCAGGAAGGGATTGAAGTTCACGGTTTGCTCTCGCATGTCATTCCACCTTGATCTGGATTTCTTCGCCGGCGAGACGCACCGAGTACATCTTCAGGTCGCGGCCACCGGGCTCTTTCAAGCATTTGCCGGTCGGGATATGGAACACGGCTTCATGCAGCGGGCATTCGACGGTATCGCCGTCGACAAAGCCCTGCGTCAGCAACGCGTACGCATGGGGGCAGACGTTTTCCAGCGCGTACAGCGCATCGCCCACCTTGTAGATGCCGATTTCCGTGCCGTCGAGTTTGAACTCGAGCGGCGCGTCGTCGGACAGGTCGCCGGCATGGCCGGCGCAGCGCCATTGTTCAGTCATTTCTCGCCTTCTCCTGGAGCCATTTGTTCCATATAAGGAACATCAGTTCGTGTATGGATAATTATAGGAGTGGCTTCGGCTCGAGAAAATAAAAATCTGGGCTGGTAGGGGAAAACACCGACTGTCGCGTTCGCAACACAGCTTCGCGGGCGCTGACAGGAATGGCCGCGTTTGGTCGAGAGCCTTTATGGGCTTGGGTTTCCTCATAATTTTCAGACAGATACCGGGATCCTCATTCGGGTTTGTACGGCGTCCGAAAATTTATTTTGACCACTTCCAGACTCACTATACTTTTCCATAGGCGATACATACGCCCATAGGTGGAACATAAAGCGGAGCAGTTTTGGCGCATAAACCCGAAGCTGCATTCAACCCAAAGCAAGGATCAGGGACGACGAAATCGGCGCGAGCTATCCGTCGTGTGATCAGGAGAACCAACGGTGAAGCACATCATTGCGGCGGCCGGCTTGACGGCAATCTGCGCAACGACTGGCGCCTGGGCGCAAAGCAGCGTGACGCTATACGGCAGCCTGGATGCCGGTATTGCGTACATCAGCAACGCGGGTGGTCATTCGAAGTGGATCGAGGAGCAGGGCAACATGCAGCCGGACCGATGGGGCCTGAAGGGCGTCGAGGATCTGGGCGGTGGTCTTAAGACGGTTTTCCAGCTGGAAAACGGCTTCTATACCAACACCGGGGCATTCGCCAAAGCGGGCACGCTGTTCAATCGTCAGGCGTTCGTGGGCTTGAGTTCAGACCAGATCGGCACAGTGACGCTCGGCCATCAGACGCCATTCAGCTTCGACGTGCTGGACCCGTTTAGTACGGCTTATCTGGCCGCGAGCTGGTACGCGTTTCACCCGGGCAACATCGACGAACTCGCCGACACGGGTGTGGTGCCGTTCGACAACTCGGTGAAGTTCCGCTCGGCGAGTTTCGCTGGCTTCTCGGTCGGCGCGATGATGGGTCTCGGCAACACGACCAACTTCTCCACCGGCAAGACACTGAGCTTTGCGCTTAGCTATGCGAACGGTCCGTTCAAGGCAGGCGCGACTTATGCGAACGAGCACGACCGTACGCCGTCGATCGTGACGACGGGCATCACCTCATTCCAGGGTGTCGCGGCGGCGAACTACACCGCGGGCAAGGTCGAGAACATGGGCGCGGGCGCGTCATACCAGTTCGGCAAGCTGCTGGTGCATGGTTTGTACACGCGCGTGAAGCTGGAATCGTCCGGTCATTCGGACACGTATCAGAGCTACGACGTGGGCGCGAACTATCAGTTCACGCCGTTCAACACCGTGGCAGGCGGCGCTGCGACGACGACGATGGCGGGCCATCGCTGGACGCAGTTCGAAATCGGCGATATCTACGCGCTGTCGAAATCGACGCAGTTGTATGTGAATGCGCTGTATGAGCGCGCGGGCTCGAATACGGACGCCGCGTTCTTTACGGCGGGTGTGTCGAGCGGTCGGAATCAGACGATTTTCCTGACGGGTATCCACCACTCGTTCTGACGTCAATGACAGCGACGATGTAAAGCAAACGGCCCGGGTGCGAAAGCAGCCGGGCCGTTTGACATGAGCAGAAGCCGTAAGAAAACCAGAATCAGTTCGCCGCAACCGGTCTGCGACGCGCTTGAGCCGCGGTCGGATCATCCGGCCGCGGACGATAGCTGAGCCGCTCGGACAATTCGAGCGCCGCCTGACAAACTGCGATGATGAGCGGTTCGCGTTCTTCCGCTTCGCCGATATCGGAACGGGGAATGGTGACCGTCAACGCGGCGGCGATCTTGCCGCTTTGATCGCGCACCGGCGCGCTCACTACCGAAATCCCTCGTTCAAAAGACGCTTCGCTCAACGCGTAGCCGAGCGCCGCGCTTTCGCGCACTCTTCCGTACAGTTCTTCCACAGTCGCCGGCGTGCGTTCGGTGAAGCGTTCGAGTTGCGGCTCGGGATACAACTGGCGCAATTCTTCGAAACTCAAATCGCCCATCAGCACCTGGCCATGCACCGTGGCATGCGCGGGCAAGCGCGTGCCGACATGCACCTTCACCGAACTGAACATTGGCTCATGGGTTTGCGCTTTGGCGACGAACACCACGTCACGCTGGTCGCGGATAAGCAGATGCGTGCTGAGGCCGGTCGCGTCGCGCAAACGTTCGAGAATCGGCGTGCCGACGTCGGTCAGTTCGAGCGAGCTCAGATATTCGAAACCGAGCCGCAGCACCGCGACGCTCAAACGGAAATAGCGGTCGCCGTTCACGCGCTCGAGAAAGCCTAAAGCTTCGAGCGTTTGCAGCAAACGAAATGTAGTGGTGCGCGGAATGCCGATGCGCTTCGACAATTCAGGCGCGCCCAGAATCGGCTCGCGCGCACTGAACTCGGCGAGGATGCGCAGGCCGCGCTCCAGCCCCGGCACGAGATAAGTCGATCCGCCGGTGCTCTCTTCATCGGTGGAATCGGGGGAATCGGCGCCGTCCGCCAGGGACCGCGCCGCATCGTCTCGCGGAGTCGAAACTGTCGCGCCGCGTGGCCTCGCGTGCTTGCGTCCCGCTCCTGTCTGCTCTTCTTTTGCCATCTTGGCTGCCGTCTTTGCCGTTGTCTCTGCTGTTCATCGGATACAGATCAACATCATAGCGCGAAGCACACGGCGGTCATTTTCGTTTGGCGCGGTGCTATGCTTTGATGCGGTCCATCGCGCGAGGTCTAACTGCCGCGCTACGGCTCCCGCCAGGCGTCCGGAGGCCACGCTCATGTCCGATTCCGTCCAGATCCAGGTTGCCGACTCACATCTTTATCCGGGCTGCGCGGTGCAGATCGCACACCTGCCCGAGCCGGCCCGCGCAGCGGCGGCGATAGTCGAATTCGCGGACGGCTCCGGCGCACATGCCACCTGCCATCGGCGGACTTTCGACGAGCTTGAATTGACCGTTGACGGTTACGCTACACAGCGGCGTCATCCAGTGGACGCCAGACATTGGCTTCTGCTCGCCGTCGACTCGACGCACATCAGTTGGCGCGTGAAGCGACGATTACCCTAGCCGTGCCGGAACCTTCCGGCCACCTCGATTCTGAACCCGGTGCCGCGCGCACGCCGCCCCGAGCGGTAGCTTTCTGGCTGTGAAGCGCCCGTCACGCAAACTCCGAGAGATACCGATGACAGACAACGACTCCGCCCTGCCGCCGAACCCCGACGACACCCCCGACGATCCTGAACGCCGCCGTGTCCTGACCGGACTCGCGGCGATCGGTATCGGGCTGGCACTAACGGGGTGCAAGACTGAGCAAAGTACCGCGAGCGACACGGCGCCGCGCAGTGCCGCCGACATGCGGCTCGACGCCGCGTTACGCGACCAGGTCAAGCAGATCGTGGTGATCTACGCCGAGAACCGCAGCTTCGCGAATCTGTACGGCAACTTTCCCGGCGTCCAGCATCCACTCGATGCGGTGAGCGCCGAGCGTTATCTGCAACTCGACCGCGACGGCAAGACGCCGCTGGCGCGCCTGCCGGCAATCTGGGGCGGCCTCGTGCCGCAAGCGCAGGAGGTGGACGGCAAGCGCTACATGATCGGTCAGAAGGATATCGCCAACCTGCGCAACGGCCCGTTCCATATTGCCGACGCGCAAGGCGCACCGTTGCCGAATGGCGTGATCACGCGCGATCTGGTGCATCGCTTCTATCAGAACCAGATGCAGATCAACGCCGGGCGCAACAACCAGTTCGCCGCATGGGGCGACTCCGGCGGCCTGGTGATGGGGCACTACCGCAATTCCGCCGACACGCTGCGTCTGTGGAACCTTGCGCAGCAATACACGCTGTGCGACAACTTCTTCATGGCAGCTTTCGGCGGTTCGTGGCTGAACCACATCTTTCTGATCTCGGCGCAGGCGCCGTTCTATCCCGACATCCACAACAGTCCGGCGAAGAAGATGGTCTCGGTCGTCGAAGGCGACGATCCGACCGGCGTGCGGCTGAAACAGGCGGCCGACTCGCCCGCGTCCGCACTCGACGGTCCGCCGAAGTTCGTCAACGACGGCGCGTTTACCGCCGACGGCTACGCCGTCAACACGATGGCGCCGCCCTACCAGCCGAGCAGCGTGCGTCCGGCCGAAGGCGGTAATCCCGCGCTCGCCGACCTGTCGAATCCGCGCGTGCTGCCGCCGCAAAGCTTCGCGACGATCGGCGACCGGCTGACGGACAAGGGTATCGACTGGGCGTGGTACAGCGGTGCGTGGCAGTACGCGCTGGAGCATCAGGACACGGGCGCGGTGCCTGATTTCCAGTACCACCACCAGCCGTTCAACTACTTCACCAATTACGCGCCGGGCACCGCCGCGCGGCGCAAGTATCTGCGCGATGCGGGCCTCGGCGACGACGCCTCCACCAATCGTCTGATTGCCGATATCGATGCGGGGCGTTTGCCGGCCGTCACGTTCTACAAACCGCAGGGCGATCTGAACATGCACGCAGGGTATGCGGACGTCGCATCGGGGGATCGTCACGTCGCGAATGTGATCGAGCATATTCAGCGCGGCCCGCAGTGGGCCAATACAGTCGTGGTCATCACGGTCGATGAGAACGGCGGCTGGTGGGACCCGGTCTCACCGCCGAAGGGCGATCGCTGGGGGCCGGGATCGCGGGTTCCGGCGTTAGTGATTTCGCCGTTGGCGAAGAAGGGGTATGTCGATCATACGGTGTACGACACCAATTCGATTCTTCGCCTGATTAGCCGCGTGCATGGGCTGGCGCCGCTCGATGGGGTTGTCCTGCGAGATCGGGCTTTTGCGCAGAATGGCCTGGCGCCGCTTGGCGATTTGACTGGTACGCTGAATCTGGCCTAAGCCGCTTGCCTATTGCGTCGGGGTGAGCAGCAGTGCATCCGTCACTGTGCCACCCCGTGCAGCTTGGCAATCACAGCATCTGAGATCTGCTGCGCGGTCTTATTGATCGACTTCTTCTCGTCCCCGCTCGCCATCACGAACTTCGCCGCGATCACGTACGGATTGAGTTTGATCACGGCGCCTGGCTTTCCCTTGCTGTCGGCTTCTTCGGTGGCTTGATAGAGCGGCGGCAAATCAGCCGTCCCCAGGCTGTCGCATGACACTGCCACCTGAATATTGTTCTGACCCGCACCAAAACCGACCATCGCGCGTCTTAGGCGATTGCCGTCGTCGACACTCAGAAACACGCCGCGCACTTGCCAACCCGCGGCGGGCAATGGCTGGCCGGACGCAATGCGGCGTGCATCGACGCCGCCCTTTTTCAGGTCTGCGGTCAGCGCGTCCGCCATCTCGTTCACGATGTCCTTGGCGTGGTCCTGCGGATTCTTATCCTTGCCCATCGGTCCCGGACCACTCGGCAGCAAACCGCGCAGGCGGCGCACACGTTGCCCCGGTCCGCTGTCAGGTGTCACGTTGGCCACGTCGAGGTCGAAGTCGGACACATAGACGATCGGCGCGGGCGCGGCGAAGGGGGTACTGTCCGCGGCTGCACTGAGCGTCGATATCGCGCCGAGGCATCCCGCCACCATCGTGAGTTGCAGCAATCGACGCAGCATGGCGCGCCTCCGCGAATGTCTTTCAGACGCGGCTATCGTACAGCCGTGTGCACCGCGCGTAGGTTTTTTCGTGCCCGATCGTCATACCTTTTTGCCTTGCATAACACGCGTCGCGACATAGACTGATAAAGCATCACTTCGCACTTTGTACGGAACTGCCATGCGCCTGACCATCCTCATCAACGGTTCCGATCCCACCGTCAGCCACGACTACGCTGTGTTATGGCTCGACACCGACGAACATCGGTGGTCGAGGGAAGCGCATCAAGGGATCGATCTGCCCCCGTGGGGCGAGTTACACGACGACAATGGCGTGACGACCCTCTGTGCGCCGAGCACGGATGCGCCGCTGTGCACGTTGCGCGGATTGCATGTCGATCGCAAACAACGCGTGAGCGCGGCGCAAGGTGCCGCAGCGTGGACAGCCTTGCCGGCACGCTCGCCGGCCAGCGGCTTCTGGCGCTTGCAAGCTGTCGATCGCCAGAATGTGCACGCCGAACACAGTGTTTTCGGCAATTAGGTTTCGGCGCTTTTTTCGTCGGTCGAAATTTCCAGTCATCCAAACCGCGCCGCCTGCGCGCGGGTGGGTGAGATTGTGCGCGTTCGGCCGTCGGCCCACATTTCTGCGCTCCGCATTCCGCGCGCTTAAGTCCATCTTAAGTTTGCGTGCGTAGAGTTTGAATTCCACGCATTAGGGTCGCTGCAAAGCGGCCCGTTTTTTTGGTGCAGCGGTTTTTGCCGTGCTTTTTCCGCTTCTTCCGCCCGCAGCGATTTTCATCGCTGCGGGCGCCGCGTAAAAGCCACTTCCTTCTCCCAAGTTCTTCTGCGTTTCACGTCGCTCGACACCGGTTCGCGACGCTATACTTGCGCCCCCGATCATTCAACTGACTGACACATGAAGAAGTGGTTTGCCTGTCTGTTGTTCGCCGTTGCCGCTCACGCGAGCGCGGCGCCTTCCTGCACCCAGTTCACCCCGAATGCGCAATGGCCTGTTCTGACCAATCAGAAGATGGCGCCGAAATCGCGCATGCTTTGCTATAGCGATTTCGCGGTGCTGCATTCGGGTATCACGCATGGTCCGTTGTGGTCCGCTGAGCATCTGACGCGCGACCATATCGAAGCCGCCAAAGACATGGTGCGCACCAACAAGTTCTTCGAAGACGCGCGTTTGCCCGACGGTGAAGGCGCAACGCTCGCGGACTACAAACGCAGCGGCTTCGATCGCGGTCATATGAGTCCGGCAGGCAATCGCTGGAATCAGGAAGCGATGGCACAATCGTTTTCTCTGGCGAACGTCGTGCCGCAAAATCGCGAAAACAACCAGCGCTTGTGGGCGCGTATCGAAACGTCGGTGCGTAAGATCGCAACGTCGTACAACGATACCTATGTCATCACCGGGCCGATTTTCAGCGGCCAGCAATTGCAGACCATCGGACCGACGCGCGTCTTCGTGCCGACGCAATTGTTCAAGGTGATCTACGTGCCGTCCCGGCAGATGGCATTTGCGGTGGTGGTGGACAACGTCTCGACCAACCGCTACGACATCAGGACGATTCACGAACTCGAGACAGCATCGGGCATCCGTTTTCCGGGCATTCCGGAAAATCTCAAAGATCAACGACCGGGAGGACTGAAAGGTGTTTAAACCCTATTCGAACGATGACGACGTGCTCAACATCCAGGGCGATGCACTCACCGTCAGCAACGGCACCACACGCGTGGTGCTGAACGGAACGCTGGCATTGACTCAGGACCAGCGTGGGCTGAAGGCGGCGCTGGCGCTGAAGGAAGCGATCGATGCGGTAGTGGCCGCGCTGCAGGCACAGACCAATCTGCCGGCGAAGGTGAAGGACGAGCCGGATGCAAAACCTGGTGTCGTGCAGAATCCGTTTCAATAACGCATTCACGCAATCGCCCTGGCGCGAAGGTATGGGATTTCCCCTCGCATTCGCGGCTGAGTCGCCAAACCGCTTCGGGCTGATTCAGGACCCCGATATGTATCCGCCGTTACGTTTTGTCACCAGAGCACCGTCAACTGCTGTCTTCCGGCCAACGTTAAACCGGCAGCGCTGAAACATTTCAGCCGCGACACAAGAACAACCGGTTTAACCAGGAGTTACATCATGAAGACGCTTTTCGCTGCTCTCGCTTCCGCTCTCGTCGTGTCGACCGCATTCGCACAAACCGCAGCACCGGCAGCACCCGCGGCCGCGCAACCTGCGCAAACGCAACCCGCCGGTCAAGCGAATCTGAAGGCAAGCACCGCCGCGCAAACCGGCGCCACGAACGAAGGCACCGCCACGACGAAGGCGCCGACCAAGGCCGCTACGAAGACGCACGTGAAAAAGGCTTCCACCAGCCACACGGCAAAGACCCATAAGGTCACCAAGAAGACTGCAGTAGATACAAGCGCAAGCAAGACAAAGACGGAGAGCGCGAAAGAGGCCAGCAATGCCCCGGCAAAAGCCGACGGCGCAAAGACCGACACGACGAAAACGCAATAACACGTGATCGGCTTTCGGCACGCACCGGCCAGGCATCTGTAGTTAATCGAAGCCGAACTCTGCCGTTCAGGGAGGGCGAGTCTCACGACTCGCCTTTTTTTATGGGCGCGTCGCATGGACCCGGTTGAAGTGCACACAACTTGCCGGCGCGGCTCCTGATTCAATTCGAGCAACTCGTCTAGTCCGCGTGATTTTTTCAGCGGACACCTCAATTTTTGCACTGCGTTTACCCGTAGACGTCTAATCTCGAACTGTCTTGATCAACCATGGCGTCAACGAACGCCGCATCAAATGGCACTCACGCAATCAATCGACAGCTTCGAAATGCAGCCGCTTAGCGCGCCGCCGGTCCAGCGCAACAATGTCATCCCCTTCCCCGCGGCTCGCGCCCGCTTGCAGATCACCCTGCCTCATCCCCCGCACGATCTTCCTGGCACCCAGCTCCGCACATTGCTTCATTCGCCGCTCGGCGTGTATGTAGTCAGCACGGAGGCCGTGCGCGAAGAAGTGCGCGTACAACTCGACATTGCACTCGACGACCTCGACTTCACCTTGCATACGCTGATTTCGACACTCCCCGCAGCACTGATCGGACCATTGAAGCGCCGCCATGCCGTCGCAAAGGCGCGCTAATCATGTTCTCAGGAATCTGGTTGCCCATCGTTACCCCGTTTCGCAATGGTGAAGTCGATGTCGACGCGTTGCAGCGCCTCGCAGACTATTACCTGCGCACGGAGATCAGCGGTTTTATCGCCTTAAGCACGACAGGCGAAGCCGCTTTGTTACAGGAATCCGAACGCCTCACCGTCTTGCAGGCGCTGACCGATGTGATCGGCTCCCGTCTGCCGATGCTGATTGGCGTCGGCGGCGCCAATACGCGCGACGTCCTGCACGATATTCAGCGCTATGAGCGCTGGGACCGCGCGGGCTATCTGGTGTCTCCACCGTCGTACGTATGTCCGGATCAGGCCGGCGTGCAATGGCATTTCGAACAGGCCGCACTCGCCACCGAACGCCCTATCGTTCTGTACGACGTGCCGCATCGAACCGGTGTGACGATCGCGCCCGATACGGTCGCGCGTTTGGTCGAATACAGCAACATCGTCGCAGTCAAGGAATGCGTGAAGGACCATTTCAGCAAGCTGCGCGGCCTGCCGATCAACGTGCTGTGCGGCACCGATGAAGCATTGGACGACTGTCTGCACAGCGGCGGCACAGGTGGCATTCTGGCGAGCGCACATGTTTGCGCGGACCTGCTGGTTGCCGTACAGGAACTGATCCGCGCCGATCGTGACCTTGACGAGCGCAATCTGTTCGCCAGCTTGCTGCCCGTATTGCGTCTGCTGTTCGCCGCACCCAACCCGTCCGCGATCAAGGCAATGCTGGCATTCGATCATTCAATGACAGACGAAACGCGTATGCCGATCACACGCGCGTCGGCACAACTCGTCGAGCGCCTGGGCACCGCGCGCGACAGGTTGCAGGATCTGCGCGCCGAGTTTGCCGGAGCGATGAGCTAAAGCGCTAAAGAGCTGGAGCAACAACAAGAGGGCCCGAGGAGGAATGCGCCGCGAATGAGCTCATCATTCGTGGCGCAAACTTGCGTCGAGGCGCTGCATCCGCAACACGACGCGCTGCGCGTAACCGCGGCCGCCGCCGCTGTAGCGAACGAGCGCGGCATCGAGATCGCCACCGCTTTGATCGAGGTAGCCGCGCAAAATGGTCGAGCCGATCCGCACGTTGATTGCCGGATCGGATAAGTCGGTTGTGCCCGCAATCAATTGCGGATGCGCAGCGGGCAAGACCTGCATCAACCCTCGCGCGCCTGCGATGCTGACCGCGTGGCGATCGAAACTCGACTCGACCGACATCACGGCAAGCAGCAATACCGGCGAGATGGCTTGACGCTCGGCTTCGATCAATACCGCGCGCGCGATCTTCATGGATTCCAATGGCGCAACGCGAAACTGCGCGCGCAGCATGGCGGTGATATCGCTGAGCGCCGGCAAGCCGGCGTCAGGCGCTGCGTCGCTCGCGACAGTTGGAGCGGCCAACGGCAACGCCGACTGCGCGTCGGCGGCTTGCGATGCCGCGGCAAGCGAGAAGACGATCGCCGCGAACATCACCTTCAGGCCGGCTCTCGGGCGAAGGTTTCGTTGTACCTGGACACCATCCAGAGCGCTATTTCCATGCATAGGTTCGCTTCCTGACCGGGGGTGCCTCGACCTTACCGGGCTTGGTGTAGCGAATCGCCAAAGAAATAGGGGTGCGCCGTAAAATGCTTATAAAGATGCAGCGGCGCGCGAGTGGACGTATAGGGGAGGCAGCGTCGCGCTTTGCGGGTAGATCGAGGCGATCAGTCCGTGGCCGGATTCAGATCGGCTAGCGCCCTGAGCTTTTGCACGTCGGTGATTTCGATTTCCGCATAGCCCAGCTTCAACGCACCCTGCGTTTCGAACTGCTTGAGCACCTGATTGATCGTCTGCCGCGACAGAGCCAGCATCATCGCCAGGTCCTCCTGCGGCACTTTGAGTACGCGCCGCAATGCGCCGGGTTCGCCGTAGCCCCCTGCCATCAACAACAGGCGGCGAGCCACGCGCGGTGCGGCGGGAAGCAACGCGGCTTCTTCAATGGCGTCGAAGGCGAGGCGCAGCTTTTTGCGTCAACAGCAAACCGAAGACATGCCAATACTCGGGCTTGCGTTCGAGCAGCGCGGCAAGCGCGGCGCGCGGCACATGAAACAGCTCGGAGTCACGCTCGGCATAAGCGTCATGGGTTCGCTGGCGGTTATCGAACAGCGCGATCTCGCCGAACCAGTTGACCGGTTCGATGACCGCGAGCAACGCTTCCTTGCCGGCCGAGCTGGCCGCGCCGATTCGCACCAGACCGTCGAGCACGCAATAGAGGCCGTCGTCAGAATCGCCGCGCGTGAAGAGCCGTTGACCGGCCGCGAGGCCTTCGACACGCCCCGCTTCGATCAGCTGCGCCCGCATGGCAGCGGGCGCCGAGCGAAACCACGCGCTGCGTTCAAGCCGCGCGGCAAGCTCATTGGATGAAAAACTCGCAGTCATAGAACGGTATCCGTGCCCGATTGTCGGCTACCCGATGGTTTCAAATTCCGCTGCCCGCGATTATGCTGGCTTTGATTGAGGAGCGGCACCCATGAGAACGCTGACGCAACAGCTTACGCAATACGCGGCCTACCATCGTGACCGGCGCAATATCGCCACGCATTTCATCGGCATTCCGATGATCGTGCTGGCGCTGGCGGTGTTGTTGAGCCGGCCTGCTTTCAGCTTCGGCGCGCTGCCGTTTGCCTTATCGCCCGCATGGGTGTTGTTCGCCGCAGCGACCGTCTATTACCTTGTGCTCGATGTGCCGCTCGGCGTGATGATGGCAGTCGTATCGGTACTGTGCGTCGCGTGCGGGCAGTGGCTCGCCGCGCAAACCACCTTCACCTGGCTCGCCTCCGGCATCGGACTCTTCGTGGTCGGCTGGGTGTTTCAGTTCATCGGCCACATCGCCTACGAACATCGCAAGCCGGCATTTGTCGACGATGTGATCGGTCTGCTGATCGGACCGCTATTCGTCCTCGCTGAAGCGTTGTTCGGTTTTGGCTGGCGGCCGGCGCTGAGCGAAGCGATCGAGGCACAGGTCGGCGCAACGCGTATCAATGCGGATCGTGCAGCAGCACATCGCTGAACCGCGGCGTGTGATTCAGCGGCCGAAGCTCAACGCGGCGCAAACCGAATGAGCCGCACGCTATGCAAGGCCGTCAGCGCAACCGCCATCCAGATCGGAACATACGTGGCTAACTGTACGGCGCTGAGCGTCTCGCCGAGCAGCGTGATCGAGACAAACACGAGCAACACCGGTTCGACATAGCCAAGAATGCCGAACAAGGCGACCGGCAATAACCGGCTCGCCTTCAGATACGAAGCCAGCGCAATGGTGCTGAGCGCGCCGAGTCCTGGCAACAACAAGCACCACATGTCGATACGGCCGCCGATCATCGTCAACGAACCACCGATGATGATGAACACAGCCGCCGCGGGCAACAGCAGCGCCATTTCGACCGTGAACATGGCGAGCGAATCCTGGTTGATTTTGCGGCGCAGCACGAAATACGGCGGATAGCCGAGCGCGACGAGCAACGTGGGCCACGAAAAGGCACCCGTCATCCACAGTTCATGCACGACGCCCAACGCGGCGCAGATAACAGCAAGCCACTGCAGACCGTCGAGGCGCTCGTGATAGTAGAAGCGCCCCACCAGTACCATCACCAGCGGCAGCAGAAAATAGCCGAGCGAGACTTCGAGCATGCGCCCATGCAGCGGCGCCCACAGAAACACCCACAGTTGCGCGCCCAGCAAAGCCGCGCTGACAACCATCGCCGCGCCGAGCGTCGGCTCCGTCACCATGCGGTAAAGAAGTTGCCGGAGAATCGGCAGGCGTCTGCGCAACATGATCAGCAATAGCGCCCCGGGGACAGTCCACACGACACGCCACGCGAAAATGTCGAGACCGCTCAACGGCGCAAGCAGCCTGGCGTAAGCGGACAGTAAAGCAAACATCGCTGACGCGCCGACCGACAACGCGATACCGCGCTTTGGGTCATACTGGTTCATTGCGCGGCCCGTGGCGCAATCGCTTTGACATGCAGTGCAGGTGCGCGAATGGATGCAGGTGCAGGTGTGTGCGGCGCAGCATACGGCTGCACGTCTCGAGTTATTGTCATTGGAAGTAAAGTCTCACAAGCAGGCAGTGCGGCGGGTAGTGCGTACCAAGCGCTGCGTTTTTATCTTCGATATGCGATGCAAGCCGGCATTCTAGACGGGTTCCCGAACAACGTGCCCGTTCGTTCCTTGCAGTCAAGAGCAATTTTTCCCGTGCGCATCGCGCGCCGATGCACTAGAACATAACTTCACGCGCGACAGGCGAATCCGCAGTTGCAACGCCAGCAACTTTCCGCGCAGTTGCGCAAGCGCGAATCTTGCTATGAAGTCTAGCGACACCGTTTGCAACGTCATCTGAGACATCTTGGATATCCGTTGCAACCGTCATTTTCAATTGTCATCACAGCATCGATGAGCCGGGCCGGCATAGGCAGTCCACGCGGACCGAGCCCGCCCTTCTTTCCCGCGGCATACAGCAACTGCGAGCAACTGCGCTCCGTTGCACCTGCCGCCGCCCGGCTAGCAATCCCGCTCATCGAATGTGACTACTGGAGCCAGCATGACCCAGCCAGCCCTCTCGCACGACGCATCGCCCGACCTGCTCCGCGCCACCTTCGCCGCCGAGGTACGCGCAGGACTCACGCACACGCCGCAAAAAGAGTTGCCGTCGAAGTATCTGTATGACGAAGTGGGTTCTGCGCTGTTTGAAGTGATCACCGTACTGCCCGAATACGGCGTGACACGCGCCGAGGAGCGCTTGCTCGCGAAGCACGCAGCGGACATCGTCGCGCATCTGCCACACGACGTGACCGTTGCTGAACTGGGTAGCGGCAGCGGCCGCAAAACGCGGCGCATTCTGGAAGCGCTGTGTAAAAAGCGCCCCACTTCTTACTTCCCGATTGAAATTTCGCGCAGCGCGTTGCAGTTGTGCAGGCGCGAACTTGGCGACATCGAGCGGATTTCGATCGTCGGTTATGAACGCGATTACCTGGCCGGGCTCGCCGAGGTGAGCCAGGACCGCGCGGCGGACGAGCGCTTACTCGTCCTGTTTCTTGGCAGCACGATCGGCAATTTCGGCCGGCTCGCGGCGACGCGTTTTCTGCGCGATATCCGCAACATGCTTGCGCCCGGCGACGCGTTGCTGCTCGGCACCGATCTGATCAAGCCGACACCGGTGCTGGTGGCCGCCTACGACGATTCGGTCGGCGTGACCGCGTCGTTCAATCTGAATCTGCTGGCGCGTATCAATCGGGAGCTCGACGGCGACTTCCCGCTCGATGCGTTCGAACACGTCGCGCGCTTCAATCCGGACGCGCGCAGCATCGAGATGCATTTGCGTGCGAAGCGCGATGTCACAGCGCATGTGGGCGCCGCGCAATTGACGGTCTCACTCAAGGCAGGCGAAACGATCTGGACCGAGAGCAGCCACAAATATCGCGCGGACGAGGTGCCCGCGATCGCCGACGATGCGGGCTTCATGTGCAGCCATCAATGGATTGAAGATAGCTGGGGGTTCGCTGAGAGTTTGCTGGTGGCGCGCTAGGCGCAAAGCGTTATCGGCTGACTAATCGGACAAACTGGACACGCAAACTGCAAGGCGGCGCGCTATCGAGGTGATGGCGCACCGCCTTTTTTTGCTCGAAGTCCGCTTGGTTCAGTGCTGCTCGAACCGCTCGAAACGCTTTTCAGTCGCGCGCTCCTCGCCGGACACTTCGGTGACGCGCGCCGCCGGCGGCCCGTGACGCAGCCACGACAGCATCCGGTCGACCTGGTTGGCCGAGCCCTGCAACATGGCTTCGACGGAACCGTCGTCGAGATTCGCCACCCATCCCTTGATACCGAGCGCGTGGGCCTGCCGCACGGTGGCGTGGCGAAAGCCCACGCCCTGCACGGTGCCGCGCACCCGCACGTAATACGTTTCGATCCGCTGATCCAGATCCGGGGCCATGCCGTCCTCTCCTGTGTCAACCCGGAGTTAGCGCTTTAGCACTTACTCTGGTCCGATGCAAAGCACCTACTCCGGTCCCATGCAACGCAAAACTTTCAAGCCGGCATTCTAGTCGCGTCGCGACGAGAATGCTCGGCGGCATCTCAATTCCCCTGCGTGCCTGAGGCCGCCCGGCGCGACACGCGGCCCGCGCGACACGTACAATCCGTCGACTGTCACGCAGGGAATGAAAGAGAATGACCGAACAGAATCGCGATCTCGTGCTCGTGACCGGCGCATCCGGCTTCGTCGGCTCGTCGGTGGCGCGCATCGCGCAACAGAAGGGTTTCAAGGTGCGCGTGCTGGTGCGCGCCACCAGTTCGCGTAAAAACGTCGAGGCGCTGGATGCGGAAATCGTCGTGGGCGATATGCGCGACGAAGCGTCGATGCGCAACGCGCTGCGCGGTGTGCGCTATCTGCTGCATGTCGCCGCCGACTATCGCCTGTGGGCGCCGGACCTGAGCGAAATCGAGCGCTCGAATCTCGAAGGCACCGAGGCGACCATGCGCGCGGCGTTGAAGGAAGGCGTCGAACGCATCGTCTACACAAGCAGCGTGGCCACGCTGAAAGTCACCAGTTCCGGCCAGTCCGCTGATGAAACCTCGCCACTCAAAGCCGACCAGGCGATCGGCGTGTACAAGCGCAGCAAGGTGCTAGCCGAACGCGCGGTGGAGCGCATGATCGCCGAAGACGGGCTGCCGGCCGTGATCGTCAATCCGTCCACGCCGATCGGTCCGCGTGACGTCAAGCCGACGCCGACCGGGCGCATCATCGTCGAAGCGGCGCTCGGCAAGATTCCCGCGTTCGTCGACACGGGGCTGAACCTCGTGCACGTGGATGACGTGGCCGCCGGCCATTTTCTCGCGCTCGAACGCGGCAAGATCGGCGAACGCTACATTCTCGGCGGCGAAAATCTGCCGCTGCAACAGATGCTCGCGGATATCGCCGCGCTAACCGGCCGCAAGGCGCCAACCCTGAGTTTGCCGCGCTGGCCGCTTTATCCGCTCGCCGCGGGCGCAGAAGCCGTCGCCAAGATCACGAAACGTGAACCGTTCCTCACCGTCGACGGTCTGAAGATGTCGAAGAACAAGATGTACTTCACCTCGGCGAAGGCGGAACGCGAGCTCGGCTATCGCGCACGGCCCTATCGCGAGGGCTTGAGCGATGCGATCGAATGGTTCAGGCAAGCCGGGTATTTGAAGCCTTGATAAAAGCGCTGACGCGGGCGGGATAAGCGGCAGCGCCTGGCCCGCGCAGAGTGGCATGAGCCCAATCGCGCGGGCTACGACGCACCGGCTCTCGAAAGCGGCATCACGCAGGTCACGCAGGCCGCGCCACTCCGGACGATGCGGCGTGGCCTGCACGCACTTTGTTACAACGTCACTGTGTTTGCGACAGGTAAAAGCCTACGCGCAGCAGTTAAAATCGTGGGTCTTACCAGAGAAAGCTCGCATGAATCTTCACGAACAGCTCGGCGCGCTGGAAATGGGCGTCGATCAGCTCATCCAGGCTGTCGTGGCCCCGCAGGCCGAAAACATCCCCGAGACATCCGCAAACGCTGCAAACGCCGCCGAGGCGGCAGCGCAGGAAACGCCGGCGGCGAATCACGCCTCATCGGAATCAAAAGCGCAAAACGTTGCGTCTGAGGCAACGACAGCGGCAATAGCCGCAGAAGCAGCGGAGCCGGCACCGGCGCCCGGCGAAGCGCCGGCCGCCCAGTTACAGCCCACGCTGGAAATCAACCGCCCCGCGCAAAACGAAATCACGATGACGATCGGCGGCCAGACGGTCGCGCTGCGTGCCGAGCAGATCGGGCAGCTCATTGAGGAATTGTCGAACGCACGCGCCTCGATGACGCCGGAACCGCCGCCGGGCATCCCGCCGGGCTGGCGCTTCGTCTCGACGAAGAATCCCGTCATGGCCGTGCAGAAACAGTCGAATGGCGACCGCCTGCTGGTCATGCGCCACACCGGCCACGGCTGGGTGCCGTTCACGTTCTCGCCCGACATGGTGATCCAGCTGTACATGATGCTCACCAAAGGCTGAGGCAAAGGTCGATGTAAAAAAACGGCGCCCGAGGGCGCCGTTTTTTGTCTGATCAATCCCTGGACAGCCGCCTCTCAGCGCTCCTGCACCGGCGCCTGCACCCGCGCCTTCCATTGGCCGCCTTTGCCGCGCCAGTAACGCACCGCCGACGCAAACGTCGCGCCGACATAGAACAACGCCACCAGCGGCAGAAACGGGGCCCACAGCGGCGAGCGACGATAGTAGCTGAGCATCGGCGCATACGCGCAGCACATGGCCGCCCAGGCGAGCCACGCGGGCGCGCCCTGAGGACCGAGCACCAGCGCGGCCGCCGGCGGCACCAGGTAGATGATCGTCATGCCCAACAGCGTGCCGGCCAGCAACAGCGGCGAGTAATGCAGTTGCGTAAAGGCCGTACGCGCGATCATGTTCCAGATTTCACGCCAACTATCGTAAGGACGCAGCGACACGCTGCGCGCCGCCACATCGAGACGGATCGGATGACGCCCCGTGCCGCGATGCTTGATACGCGCGGCGAGGCTGCAATCGTCGATCAGCTCGGCGCGAATCGACTCGATGCCGCCCGCCTCTTCAAGCGCGCTGCGCCGCACCAGCATGCAACCGCCCGCCGCCGCCGCCGTGCGGTTGCGCGGGTTGTTGACCCACGAAAACGGATACAGCTTGGCGAAGAAGAACACGAAGGCCGGAATCAGCGCCTTCTCCCAGAACGAATCGCAGCGCAGACGGACCATCAGCGAGACGAGGTCGCGCTTTTCCGCATCCGCACGGGCGACGAGTTGCGCGACGGCGTCGGCGGGATGGCCGATGTCGGCATCGGTGAGCAGCAGGAAATCGGCTGGCAGGCCGAGCGTGCGCACCGCCTCGATACCTTGCGACTGCGCCCACACCTTGCCGGACCAGCCCGGCGGCAGCGGCTTCGCGCTCAGCACCGTCAGACGATCGGGGCATTGCAGTTGCAACGCGGCCGCGCGAGCGGCGTCGGCGGTGCCGTCGGTGCTGTGGTCGTCGACGACGATTACGTGGAATGCGCCCGGATAGTCCTGATCGAGCAAAGTGGTGACCGCTTGCGCGATCACATCGACTTCATTGCGTGCCGGCACCACGGCGGCGACCGCCGGCCAGGTTTCGCGCGGGTCAAGCGTGAGCGGCGCGGCGGGCCGCGCCCGCCAGAAGCCGCCGCGCGCAAACAGCAACACACACCAGATCAGCAGGGAAAGACACGAAAGAAGAAACAGAACCACCGCCATTAAGCATTACCCTCGAGTGAACCCGCTTCTACGCCGACGCGCCGCGACAGGCGCATCACCACAGTGCGTACCGCGACGACGCACCAGTCAAATGTGTTGAGTACCGGCCGCTCGCGAAACACGTCGTAACCGGCCTTTTCGATCCGCTCGAGGATCCGCAAACCGCCGTGGATGGCGCCGCACAGCTCGATCCCCAGGCGCCCGGGAATACGCACCGCGAGCGGCGCGCCACGTACCAGCGTGGTCCGCACGAACGAAATTTCGTAGGCCATCAGCTTCGTCCAGGCATCGTCGACGACGCCTCTCGCGATCTGTGCCTCGGTCACGTTGAAGCGCCGCATATCCGCAAGCGGCAGATACACGCGGTCTTTTTCCCAGTCGGCTGCGACGTCCTGCCAGAAACTGATCAGCTGCGAAGCCGTGCAGATCGCATCGGCGTCGGCGAGATTCTCCGGCGTGGCGGCGCCCACCAGATGCAGCATCAGATGCCCGATCGGGCTAGCCGAGTGGCGGCAATAGTCGAGCAAGGCGGAGCGGTCCGCGTAACGGCGGGTGTCGATGTCCTGACCGCAGGCGTGGAGCAGATCGTAGAACGGCGCGAGCGGCAGTTTATACTGCGCGATCACGCCGGCGAGCTTGCCGAACAGGAGCGGGTGCACCGGCGCCGCGCGCCGCTCCGCTACCGCGTCGAGGCCGGCGCGGAAGTCGGCGAGGCGGGCATGCCGCTCGGCCGGGCTCCAGTCGCCCTCATCGGCGATGTCGCCGGCGGTGCGGACAACCTGATAGATAATGCCGATAGGCGCGCGCAGCGCCTTTGGCAGCAACACGCTCGCGACCGGAAAATTTTCGTATTGATCGATGTCCATCCTGCGAGCCTCGAAACCTTTTTGTAATGCGGCCGCAAACATGCGCCGCAGGACCACGTAGTTTAAGGGTTCCGCCAAACCGGTGCAGCGTGTAATCATTGCCACCTGCGCCACGCGGGCGGCGCCGGGCAGCGAGCCCGCCGTGCGGCGCGGCCCCAACACCCTGACAGGCGCGCCAGAGCAAAGCCGGCCTGATAGCGTTAGAATGCGCGTTTGGTTTTGCTGTACCGGCTGGTCGCCGGGGCTCAAGACGTCAACTAAATAGATGGTCGCGGCGATAAAGTCATAGTTACCGACTTCTTCGAAACCCGCGTCAGTCGGAGTTCGCCAATTTATGCGAGTCATCCTTGCTCAGCCCCGCGGCTTTTGTGCGGGTGTTGTACGTGCAATCGAGATCGTCGATCGCGCGTTACAGCAACACGGCGCGCCCGTGTATGTTCGCCACGAGATTGTTCACAATCGCCACGTGGTGGATAACCTGCGCCAGAAAGGCGCGCGCTTTGTCGAGGAACTCGATGAGGTGCCGCACGGCGCCGTGGCGATTTTCAGCGCACACGGTGTCGCGCAAACCGTCGAGCGCGACGCGGAACAGCGCGGCCTCGACGTGCTCGACGCGACCTGCCCGCTCGTGACCAAGGTCCACGTGCAAGGGCGCCAATATGTGGCGGCGGGTCGTACCCTGATCCTGATCGGCCATGCGGGCCATCCGGAAGTGGAAGGCACGATCGGCCAGATTCCCGGCAAGGTGCTGCTGGTGCAGAGCGAGGCTGAAGTCGCGCATCTGGACCTGCCGCTCGATACGCCGCTTGCGTACGTCACGCAGACCACGCTATCGGTCGACGACACACGTGGCATCATCGATGCCCTGCTGCGCCGTTTCACCGACATCGTCGGTCCCGACACGCGCGACATCTGCTACGCCACGCAAAACCGTCAGGCGGCGGTGCGCGAACTGAGCAAAGAGGTCGAGGTGCTGCTGGTGGTAGGCGCAACCAACAGTTCGAACTCGAACCGGCTGCGTGAGATCGGCAGCGAAACCGGCGTGGCGAGTTATCTCGTCGCCGACGGTTCGGAAGTGAAGCCGGAGTGGTTTGCGAACGTGCAAACCGTCGGCATCACAGCTGGTGCTTCTGCACCGGAAGAGATGGTAATGAACGTAATCGATGCGCTGCGCGCATTGGGGCCCGTCGATGTCACGACGATGGCGGGCCGTGAAGAGAAAGTCGAATTCAAGTTGCCATCGAAACTGATGCAACCACTCGCTGCACGCGAAGTTTAAGGAGGACATCTTGTCTATTCCGCTGCTACAGAAAGTCCGGGTTGGCGCATACATCATGCGTCAGCATCTCTCTGGCAACAAACGCTACCCGCTCGCCTTGATGCTGGAGCCGTTGTTCCGCTGCAATCTTGCCTGCAATGGCTGCGGCAAGATCGATTATCCGGATCCCATCCTGAATCAGCGTCTGTCGCTCGAAGAATGCCTTGGCGCAGTCGACGAATGTGGCGCACCGGTCGTTTCGATTGCTGGCGGCGAGCCGCTCCTGCACAAGGAAATGCCGCAGATCGTGAAGGGCATCATCGCGCGCAAGAAGTTCGTGTATCTGTGCACGAATGCGTTGCTGATGGAAAAGAAGATGGACGACTACGAGCCGAATCCGTACTTCGTCTGGTCGGTTCACCTGGACGGCGATCAGCAGGCGCACGATCACTCGGTGTCGCAGGAAGGCGTGTACGACAAGGCTGTCGCCGCCATCAAGGAAGCGAAGCGCCGCGGTTTCCGCGTGAACATCAACTGCACGCTGTTCAACGACGCCGTGCCGGAACGCGTCGCTGCATTCTTCGACACGCTCGGCCCGATGGGCGTGGACGGCATCACCGTCTCGCCGGGTTATGCGTATGAACGCGCGCCGGATCAGCAACACTTCCTGAACCGCGACAAGACCAAGCAACTGTTCCGCGAGATTTTCAAGCGCGGCAACAACGGCAAGAACTGGTCGTTCAGCCAGTCGGGCATGTTCCTCGACTTCCTGGCCGGCAATCAGACGTACGAGTGCACGCCTTGGGGCAACCCGGCGCGTACGGTGTTCGGCTGGCAGAAGCCGTGCTACCTGGTCGGCGAAGGCTACGTGAAGACCTTCAAGGAATTGATGGAAACCACGGAGTGGGAAAAGTACGGTACGGGCAACTATGAGAAGTGCGCGGATTGCATGGTGCACTGCGGCTTTGAAGCGACTGCCGTGATGGATACGGTGGCGCACCCGTTGAAGGCGTTGAAGGTCAGCCTGCGCGGCCCGAAGACGTCCGGCGCCTTCACCAAGGATATTGCTTTGGACAAGCAGCGTCCCGCTGAGTACGTGTTCTCGCGACACGTCGAGATTAAGCTCGAGGAAATCGGGCGCGCTGGAAAGGGTAAGAAGGTGCAGACGGCGGCTTCCGCTTCCGCACACTAAGCGCTGTGCCTGGGGCGGTTTTGTCCGCCCCATGAAGTACATGCTCGGTAGAAAAAAAGCGCGGTGGCCTGATTGCCACCGCGCTTTTTCTTTTTTGCGCTGTTACGTCAGCCCGCGCTTCGTGCGTTATGCGCAGTCAGGAACTTGATCAGCCCATCCACGCCGCCCTTGGAAATCTGATCGGCGAACTGCGTCTGATACACCTGGATCAACCAGGCGCCCATCATGTTGATGTCGTAAATCTTCCAGCCGTTGGCGCCTTTGGTCATCCGGTAATCGATGGAATCATCGCCGCCATTGCTGATCACGTGCGACTGCACCACCAGGTCCTTGGAGCCGGCCGCCACATTGACGGGCAAGAACTTGAACTTCACATCCTGATCCCGCAACTGCGACAGCGAGGCGGCGTAGGTGCGCACCAGCAGCAACGTAAACTGGTCATAGAGCTGCTTCTGCTGCTCGGGGGTCGCCGTACTCCATGCCTTCCCTACCGCGATCCGCGTGGTCCGCTGAAAATCGGTAGCCGGTACGAAGCGCGTTTGAACCAGCTCGGTGATCTTCGCCATATCGCCACCGCGCGCCTGCGGATCGGCCTTCATCGCGGCCACCGTGCCTTCGACGGCACCCTTCACCACCGCATCAGGCGCGCTTTGCGCATAGGCCGCAGTGGACACAACGGCCGCAGCCAGAAAAGCAGACAGGTAACGTTTCATACGTTCGCCAAAACCCCAAGAAGTAAGCGCCGGCAGGCTCGCACGCCCGTAGCGAAAGCAGGATAGACCAGTATACCGACATTGCGTTCCCGCCCCAGCCGCGCCGCCCGGGCGTCGTCCTTGCTACCGAAGTGGAGCCGAGTCGCTCCGGCTCTGTATACTTGTGCACTTTCGTCAAAAACACCACTCGTGATAAGGCCACCTCCGCCTACATGCTGAAGTCATCTATCGTCCGTCTCGTCGCCTATTCGGTGCGTCATCCGTTACGGATCATCGCTCTGTCGCTCGTGCTCGCCGTTTTGAGCGGCTTCTACGTTGCCCATAATTTCAAGATCAACACCGATATCAGCAAGCTGGTCGAGACCGACAAGCAATGGTCGTCGCTCGAAAATGCGATGGACGCGGCCTTCCCGGATCGCGGTCAAACCGTGCTGGTGGTGGTCGAAGCCCGTGCCCCGGAGTTTGCCGACGCCGCCGCCAATGCCCTGACCGCGGCGCTCAAAGCCGATCCGAAGGAATTCGTCGCCGTCTCGCAGCCCGCCGGCGGTCCGTTCTTCGAACACAATGGTCTGTTGTTCCCGTCGATCAACGAGGTGCTGTCCACCACCTCGCAGCTCGTTCAGTCCCGCCCGCTCGTCAACGCCCTCGCGCACGATCCGAGCCTGACCGGCCTCGCCGGCACGCTCACCACGAGCCTGTTGCTGCCGCTGCAACTGGGTCAGGTGAAGCTGGCCGACATGAGCCATTTGCTGTCGCAAAGCGCAACCACGCTCGACCGCGTGCTGGCCGGCCAGTCGGCGGCATTCTCGTGGCGCGCGCTGGTCGACAGGAGCGCCGCCACGGATCCGGCGCGCGCCTTCGTTACGGTGCAGCCGGTTGTGAACTACGACGCGCTGGAGCCGGGCGCGACCGCGTCGAAAGCGATCCGCGACACCGCCGCCTCGCTGCACCTCGATGCGCGCTATGGCGCCACGGTCCGCCTGACCGGCGAACAGCCGCTCGCGGACGAAGAATTCGCGTCGGTCCAGGACGGCGCCGTGCTCAACGGCATCGGCACCTTCATCGTCGTGCTGGTCATTCTGTGGCTGGCGCTGCGTTCGGGCCGCATGATCCTCGCCGTGTTCATCACGCTGTTCGTCGGGCTCGCGATCACCGCGGCGCTCGGCCTGCTGATGGTCGGTGCGCTCAACATGATTTCGGTCGCCTTCATGGTGCTGTTCGTCGGGCTCGGGGTCGATTTCGGCGTGCAGTTCGGCGTCAAATATCGTGAGGAGCGCAATCGCGACGACCGTCTTTCCGCCGCCCTCATGCATACCGCACACAGCATCGGCGTGCCGCTGACGCTCGCGGCGGTGGCGGTCGCGCTGAGCTTCTTCTCGTTCCTGCCGACGGCTTATCGCGGCGTGTCGGAATTGGGCGAGATCGCCGGCGTCGGCATGTTCGTCGCGTACTTCACCAACATGACGCTGCTGCCGGCGCTGCTGAAATTCTTCAACCCGCCGGGTGAGCCCGCTTCGCCTGGCTTTAAGCAACTCGCGCCCGTTGACGATTTCCTCGATCGTCACCGCAAACCGGTGCTGATCGGAACGCTCATTGTCGTGATCGGCGCGGCGCCTTTGCTGACGCATTTGCGCTTCGACTTCAACCCGCTGCATCTGAAGGACCCGCATACGGAATCAATGGCGACGCTGCTGTCGCTAAAGGATTCGCCGGAAGCCGCGGTCAACAACGTGCATGTGCTGGCGCCCACGCTTGCCGATGCGGACCAGAAGGCCGCACGTCTGCGCACGCTACCGGAAGTGGGCCGCGTGACCACGCTGAGCACCTTCATCCCGACCGAGCAACAGCAAAAGCTGATGCTGGTGGCAAGCGCCGCGCAGCAACTGCTGCCCGCCCTGCAGCAGCAGCCCGCGCCTCAGGCCACGGACGCGGTGCGCGTTGCCGCGTTGAAGCGCGCGTCGAACCAGCTCTCGCTCGCCGCCGACGACCACCCGGGCCTAGGCGCCGCCGAAGCCAAACACCTGTCCACGACGCTGCAAAAGCTGGCTGCCGCCGACGCCGCCACGCGCGACCGCGCCGAAACCGCGATGTCCGAGCCGCTGCGCATCGCGCTGAAGCAACTGGCGGATCTGCTGCAGCCGACCGAGATTACGCGCGACAACCTGCCCAAGGAGATTTCCACGAGCTGGGTCTCGAAAGACGGCCGCGCGCTGGTCGATATCGCGCCGAAGGTCAAACCCGGCACCGATCCGAACGACGACGCGATGCTCGCCGGCTTCGTCCACTCGGTGAAGAAAGCGGAGCCGAACGCGATCGGCGGCCCGATTTCGATCCTGAATTCCGCGGACACGATCATCAAGGCGTTCCTGCAGGCCGCCGGCTGGGCTCTGCTGTCGATTGCAATCCTGCTGTGGATTGCGCTGCGGCGGCTCAGCGATATGCTGCGCACCCTGGTTCCGCTGCTGGTGTCCGCGCTGGTAACGTTGGAGTTGTGCGTGGTGTTCGGCATGCCGCTGAACTTCGCGAACATCATTGCGTTGCCCCTGATGCTGGGCGTCGGCGTAGCATTCAAGATTTACTTCGTCATGGCGTGGCGCCATGGCCAGACCAGCCTTTTACAGTCAAGCCTCACGCATGCCGTGCTGTTCAGCGCAGCGACTACGGCGACAGCGTTCGGCAGCCTCTGGCTGTCGCACCATCCGGGGACGTCGAGTATGGGACGCTTGCTGGCACTCTCGTTGTTTTGCACGCTGATTGGCGCGGTGGTGTTCCAACCCGTATTGATGGGCAAGCCGCGCCAACGTCGCGTGAAGCACAAAGGAATATAAGTATGAAGCTGCGAACCACCGTGCTGGCGCTGGCCGCCACCGGTCTGATCTCTGGCTGCGCGACCGGCCCCGACCGCAAGCCCGGCGACCCGTTCGAGCCGGCGAACCGCGTGATTTTCAATTTCAACGACGGTGTGGACCGCTTCGTCGCCGTCCCGGTCGCCAAGGGTTACCAGAAGGTGACACCGCAGCCGTTGCGTACGGCGGTGAGCAACTTCTTCTCGAATCTGGGCGACCTGACCAACGCCGCCAACAACCTGTTGCAACTGAATATCACCGACGCGACCGAAGACCTCGTGCGTTTCGCGTTCAACTCGACCTTTGGACTCGGCGGTCTGCTCGACTGGGCGACGCCGGCCGGCCTGCCGAAACACCACCAGGACTTCGGTTTGACGCTGGGCCACTGGGGCATCCCGTCGGGCCCGTACCTGGTTTTGCCGCTGTTTGGTCCGAGCACGGTACGCGACAGCATGGGCCTGATCGTGGACGTGAAGTTCAACCCGTTGAACTACATTGAGCCGGCGGTACGCAATCCGCTGTACGTGCTGCAGTTCGTGAGCGTGCGTTCCGATCTGCTGGGCGCATCCAGCCTGCTGCAACAGGCCGCGCTCGACAAGTATTCGTTTGTTCGCGACGCCTACACCCAGCAGCGTAAGGCGCGCCTGCGCGGAACCGGCGACAACGCCGCGCCGCTCCCGAACTACGACGACCAGGACGACTCCGGCGCCGCCGCACCCGCCACGGGCGCTTCGGGGGCCGCGGCTGGGTCCCCGTCGGGCGTACCGAACTACGCTGACCCGGGCGACGCACCGGAAGCTCCGAACGCGGCCTCAGGAAGCGCCGCAGGCACCCCGGCAGGCGCACCGAACTACACCGACCCAGCAGGCGACACAATGAACGCCCCAGCAGCGGCGCCTGCTGCCGCGTCGGGCGCAATGACGCCTGCACCGGCACCGCAAACAGCACCGTCGGACAAGAAACCGCAAGAAGCGACGCCAGCAGTCCAATAAGGGATGTGAGTCAGGCGCCCGGCTCGCGCAACGCGTGCCGGGCAGCCCCGAAGAGCGGGGCTAGGAAATAGCGTGCGCGTCACTCAAGATTCGCATGGCGCTGAGCCATTTCGTCCTCACCGATGCCCTTCTTCATCTTCAGCCAACACACGATTGCCTCACACAGAAGAAAAAAAGCCTGTTCGAACAGCGTTCGCATGGGTTGAAGATTCTGCGGATGTTCGCGATTCACCAAGCCGGTAGGGGCCGGAATTATCACGACCACATCTGCCGCCATAGAGCGGCCGCCTGAGCGCCGCGCGGTGAACAGCGCAACTCTCGCGCCCGCCGAGCGCACCTGTTCAAGCACCGCAGAAACACTCCGCGTTTCTCCTGAGCCGGAAGCCACGATGATCAGGTCGTCGGCTTCGACCGGGGGGCAAGGCAAACCGCCTGCCATATACGCTTCGAATCCCAAGTGATTCAGCCTCATACAGAACGCCTGCAGAAGGATTCCGGACCTGCCAGCTCCGAGGCAGAACACCCTTGGTGCACGCTCAATTTCGGCGACCAGCGCATCAAGCTCAGCGGAATTTACGCCCTGCAGCGAGGCTTGGATTTCACCGAGGATGTCGCTCGTCAGCCTGGGTATCTCCAGCTGTGTCAAATCGGTCATGGTCGCTCGCGTCAAGTTGATGGAGTCCGGCGCCCGGAAACTGTTCTTCTCGTTTTGCCGCTTCACCTGTCGGACGGGAAAACGTCAAGGTGTTGAGCCAACTATAACATCAACTTGTAACTATGGTTGAGTTGCACCATATTCTTTAGGACATACCCTGGTACGACGGATGCTGGGTTTTCGAAGCATGCAACGCTAAAATAGGCCGCTGCAGCTCGGATCAGCCGCAGAATCGCATCAGCCGTCCAATCTGAAAACACAAACAAACGGCTTGTGCGTACTGGTAAAGATAAACCATCAATGTTGCACTTATAACTTCTGGCGTGTAGAGTGTGTTCATGGTTGAGCAACGTCGAGATGCCAGCTGCGCTGGCCCGACCTTCTGCCCAGGTGCTCCTTGCCGAGTGGGTTGTCAGCCTTTCCTTGTACACAGATATAAGGCGATGAAGATGGGAGACACACCAATCCTGGAGCTGCGCGGAATCGAGAAACGGTTTCCGGGCGTAATCGCTCTGAGAGACATGAGCTTCGCGGTTCGGAAGGGTTCGGTACACGTGATTTGCGGCGAAAACGGAGCCGGCAAGTCGACCCTGATGAAAATCGTCAGCGGCATTTACCAGCCGGACGCTGGCGAGATATTCGTCAATGGTGGGAAGGTCACAGTTGACAGCCCAGCGACCGCGCGGCGACTGAAGATCTCGATGGTCACGCAGGAGCTCAACTACATTCCCGAAATCACCGTCGCGCAATCGCTGTTTCTTGGCGACGAGCCAAGAACGCGTTTCGGTTCGATTAACTGGAAAAAAGTCTATGCGGATGCGAAGGCGCTGCTCGAGCGAGAGGGTCTGCACTACCGCCCCGACACGAAGCTCAAGGACCTGAGCGTGTCGGACCTCCAGATGCTCGAAATTATGAAGGCGGTTTCGCGCGAGGCGAACATCATCATCTTCGATGAGCCGACGTCCGCGATCACGTCGAAAGAGGTCGATGTCCTCTTCAAGAAAATCGCTGAGCTGAAAGCAAAGGGCGCGGGAATTGTCTATATCTCGCACCGCTTCGACGAACTCTATCGAATTGCCGACGACATCTCCGTCATCCGCGACGGCAGCCACGTCGCGACGCGGCGCGCCAGTGAGATCGACATCGAAACCATCATTCAGATGATGGTCGGCCGGAAGCTCGATAACGTCTATCCGCAAAAGCCGGAGCGCAAGGTGGGTGCCACGGCGCTCGAGGTCAAAGGGCTAGGCGACGACGAGCGGTTTTCGAACGTCACCTTCAACGTCCGCAAGGGTGAAATCATCGGCCTCGCCGGCCTGATGGGCGCGGGACGCACTGAAGTGGTTCGTACGGTGTTTGGCCTTGACCCGTACACGACGGGAGAAATTCACGTGCACGGGGAGCAGGTTCGCATCCGGTCGGTTCAGGATGCGATCCGACTCAAAATCGCGATGCTATCTGAAGACCGGAAGCGCTACGGCATTGTGCCGATGCGGAGCATCACAGAAAACACGGGTCTCGTCTCGCTCGAGAAGTTTT
This sequence comes from Burkholderia sp. OK233, assembly GCF_900230185.1. GTDB lineage: Bacteria > Pseudomonadota > Gammaproteobacteria > Burkholderiales > Burkholderiaceae > Paraburkholderia. The sequence continues at coordinate 1,745,685 of NZ_OCSR01000002.1, read as the reverse complement.
TCAAGCGGGGCTATCGGGACGCGAAAACCGAAAGGCGGCTGATTGACGGCGCCAGCAAGCGGATGAAGGTCAAGGCACCGAGTTTCAATACGCAAATCGGGTTGCTCAGCGGGGGGAACCAGCAAAAGGTGATGCTCGCGAAATGGATACTTTGCGAGCCCGACATCCTGATTCTCGACGAGCCCACGCGCGGCATCGACGTCGGCGCGAAATTCGAAATCTACAAAATCATCTTTGAATTGGCCCAGGAAGGAAGAGCGGTCATTGTCATTTCGTCAGAACTGTCGGAACTGATTGCAATCTGCGACCGCATCTATGTGATGGCCAACGGACGAATCAGTGGAGAACTGAAAGAGCCTGAATTCAGCCAGGAAGGAATCATGCGCCTGGCAACAATTGGTGGAGACGAAAATTGAACACTGCTACGCGCAACCTTCCCGGGCGCTGGACGCTGCTGACGAACGGCAGGTACAGCATCTATCTGATTCTGGTGGCGATGATTGTGGTGAGCTCAATTATTAGCCCTGTATTCCTTTCCGCGACTAATTTCCTGAACATTTCCCGGCAAATTTCGATTACGACGATTCTGGCCTTTGGGCAGACGCTGTTAATCATCTGCGGCCTTATTGATCTTTCGGCAGGCTCCGTGCTCGCGCTTTCGGGGCTGCTGTCTGTGATGTTCTTTAAGGCTACGGGTTTGTTTGTGCCGTCCATGCTGGTCGGAATCGCGATTGGCTCAGCGTGCGGGCTGGTCAACGGCTGGATAGTCACGCGCTTCAACACGCCGGCTTTCATTGCAACCCTTGCGATGCAAACAGCGGCCCGGGGTGCGGCGCTGATGATGACAAGCGGACAGAACATTTACGAACTGGACAAATTCGTCGGCTGGGGCCAGGGGGCAGTCTTAGGCATTCCGTCGCCGGTCATCTTCCTCGTACTAATTGCGTTGCTGACCTGGTATCTGCTGAACCATACGCGGCTCGGTCGCTACATCTACGCTATTGGCGGAAACCAGGAAGCCGCGCGTGCGTCAGGCATTCGAATCAATCGCATCAAGATGATGGCCTTCCTGTTGAACGGGGCACTCGTCGGGCTCGCCGGCGTGCTCTACATGTCGCGGGTCAATGCGGGTCTACCCAATGCAGGCATCGGCTTCGAATTTGACGCGATGACGGCTGCAATCATCGGCGGCACCAGCTTCTCAGGCGGCATCGGAACGGCGATAGGAACGCTGGCGGGCGCATTCATCATGGGCTTCCTCGGCAACATCATGAACCTGCTCGGCATTCAGTCGTATCTGCAGCAGATCATCAAGGGCGGCATCATCGTTCTCGCCGTCGCGTACGACATTTCTTCGAAACATGGAAAGAAAAAGAAAAGCGGCAGGACCGCGCAGCCGGAACAGGCGAAGGCGGCTGTCAAGTGACTGCTTTGGCAGGGTGGTTTGAAAGGATAGAAATCCTAACAGTGCTGGCTTCGACTAAATGTATGAAGCACGCACAAAGTCGCAACTCCAAGGAGACAGAAAAATGAAGCTGAAAAAACTGATGGTATGCGCGTTGGCGCTGGGCGTGTTCGCTACAAGTGGCGCTGCAATCGCGCAAACCCCAAAGTATCGCGTCGCTTATCTCGCACGCGCACAAAGCGATTCATTTGCTGCATGGCTGGCCAATTCGATGGTCAAGGAAGCGAAGAAGTATCCGGATATTGCGTTGACGGTGTTTGACGGCCAGAGTCAGAATTCAGTGATGCAGTCGAACATCGAGAATGCTGTGACGAACAAGTACGACCTGGTGATTATCCAGCCGTATGACCCGGCGGTCCAGGTGGGCCCGGTCAAAAGCGCGATAAAAAATGGCATGAAGTTCGTCGCGACCAACCCGAAGTTCCAGGACGACTCGATTCCATCCGTCGACTCCAGTCCGTACCTGCTGGGGCAGGTCAACGCGAAACTCGCGCTGACGCAAGTGCCGAAGAATGCGAAGGTTGTCGTTCTCCTCGGGCCGCCGGGTAACCCCCACTCTACGGGCCGTCGTGACGCATGGCAGAAGGAATTCTTTGCCAAACGTCCCGACGTCAAAGTCGTCGCTGAGCAGACCGCGAACTGGAACAAGGACGAAGCGATGCAGTTGACGGAAGACTGGATTCAGGCGAACCCCAGGATTGATGCGGTGATTTCGATGAACGACAACATGGCGGCAGGGGCTGTGGAAGCGCTCAAGGGTTCGGGAATGACGCCCTTTCCGTTGGTATACGGCACCGACGGAACGGCTGAGGCATGCCTGCTAATCAAGGACGGGAAGATGACGTCGACCGCGCTGCAAAGCGCGGACGAACTGGCTCAGAAGTCCATGGCAATGGCGCACGACATTCTTACCGGCAAACACCCCAATCTGCACGAGGTCGAAGGGACGGAGTTGTACACGAAGCAGAATGTAGACAGCTGCGTCGCGCTTCACAAGAAGCTTGGCGATATCAAGTAACGGATTCGCATCAGTCAGGTGTATTCAGCAACGGAAAGGGATTGACATGAAAGCCTTGGTCCTTGAAGAAAAAGATAAGCTCCAGATCCGCGATATTGCAATCGAAGAGGAGCTTGGTTCCAATGACGTTCGCATCAGGATTGCCAACGTCGGCGTGTGTGGGAGCGACGTTCATTACTACAAGCATGGTCGCATCGGCGACTTCGTGGTCAACGAGCCGATGGTCCTCGGGCATGAAGCGAGCGGCGTCATCGCCGAAGTTGGCAGCGCAGTCAAACACCTGAAGGTTGGCGACCGGGTAGCAATGGAGCCAGGCATCTTCGACCCGAACTCGCAAGAAGCCATGCGGGGCATGTACCACCTCGACCCGAGCATCAAGTTCTGGGCAACGCCGCCAATTCACGGCGTGCTGCGCGAGTCGGTCGTTCACCCGGCAAGCCTCACATTCAAGCTGCCGGACAACGTCAGCCTCGAGGAAGCGGTTCTGGCCGAGCCGCTTACTTCCGGCGTGCACGTCGCCCGCAAGGTGGGAATCTCGCCAGGGGACACCGCGGTAGTTTCCGGAGCCGGTACGATTGGCGCGTGTATGGCGCTTGCCTTGCTCGCGTCCGGTTGCAGCCGTGTCATCATCTCCGACGTGAAGCAGGAGAAACTCGACTTCCTTGCGAAGCACTACGGCGACCGTCTCATCACGTTCAACGTGACGAAGGGTGACCTCAAGCAGTTTGTTCTGCAGCACTTCCGGAATGGCGCGGACCTGTTCGTGGACTGCAGCGGTAGCCCGGCGGCGATTGGTGCTGCACCGCACTGCCTGCGGCCGGCCGGAAAGATTGTGTTCGTCGGCATGCCGCAAGACCTTGTGCCGATGGACATCGTCGCGATGCAGGTTAAGGAAATCGAAACCGTCTCGATTTTCCGCTACGCGAACGACTACGAGCGTTCGATTGCCTTGATTGCGTCCGGACAAATCGACGTCAAGCCGCTGATTTCCCGTCGCTTTGCGTTCGAAGACAGCATCGCTGCGTTCGACCTGGCGGCGTCCGCGCAGTCGGACGTCATCAAGGTCGTTATCGACTGTCAGTAACCCGTCCAGACCGGTAGAGAGAGGTAAAGAATGTATCTTGGCATCGACTGCGGTACACAAGGCACCAAGGTGGTTTTGCTAGACCCGGAAACCGGCTCGCTTGTGGCCCGTGGTCATGCCAGCCATCCCATCATCTCCGAAGCCAATGGCCGACGTGAGCAGAAGGCCGAATGGTGGATAGCTGCGCTGCGGAAAGCCTTGCAAGGACTGTTCGCGCAGACGACGCGCAGTCCAGCGGACGTCTCGGCCATAGCCGTATCGGGGCAACAGCACGGCCTGGTGATGCTGGATGACAGCGGCACGGTAGTACGAAATGTGAAACTTTGGAACGATACGGAGACGACTGCAGTTAACGAGAAGCTCTTCAACGCAGCCGGCGGCGAAAAGCGGATTCGAACGCTTATTGGCACAACGATTCCCGTGGGCTTCACGGCATCGAAGGTCGCCTGGGTCAGGCAGCACGAACCAGAAACCTACGAACGGGTGCAGCATGTGCTGCTGCCGCATGACTACGTCAACTACTGGCTGACGGGCGAGTATGTAACGGATGCTGGTGAGGCATCCGGAACAGGTTACTTCGACGTCCTTTCCCGCACGTGGTCGCGGCCCATGGCGGACCTGATTGACCCGACGGGACGACTCGAACGCTCACTGCCTCGAATCGCTTCGCCCCTCGAGCCAATCGGCACCGTACGCCCGGAGGTCGCTGCAGAGTTCGGCTTTTCGCCGGGCACGCTGGTAGCCTGCGGTTCCGGCGACAACGTGATGGGTGCCCTGGGCACTGGAAACGTGGCTCCCGGCCGTGCCACACTCGGCCTCGGAACCTCAGGTGTTCTGAACATCCACGCGGAAAAACTGGCGGAGTCAGTCGACCCCAGCATCTATGTGTTCTGTGGCCTCGACGGCCGGTGGTTGCCGACCATCGCGACCATGAATGCCACCTCGACTACTACGCTGTTGCAACAACTCTTCGAAGTCGACATTGCCGAGGTTGAAAATCTCATTGCCTCGGCAAGCCCTGGTGCCGGCGGTGTCCGGATGTTCCCGTATTTCAGCGGGGAGCGTATTCCGGCCCTCCCCCGTGCGCGCGGGGCCATGAAAGGCCTATCGGCAGACAACATGACGCGCGCAAATCTGATGCGAGCCGGGGCCGAGTCCGTCGCGTTCGGATTGAAGTGGGGCTATGAACTGCTTTCGCAGAGTTTCGCACCTGCAGAGCATTTCCGGCTGACGGGCGGGGGCGCGAACAGCGCGGCATGGCGGCAGATCCTTGCGGACGTCTTCGATATCGACGTCGTTCGCGTTAAGTGCGACGAGGGAGGCGCCTATGCCGCTGCTTTGCTCGCACTCACGGTGCATCAACGCGCGAAAGGCGCTTCGGTCACGTTATACGACGTTTGCGAGCATTACGTTGAGCTTGATGAGACGCGAGCGGCTCAGCCACGCCCAGACGTCGCGGCGCAGTACAAGAATTTGTTCGCTGCTTTCACCGACACCATCGCCAACGAAGATTTCGAGGCAAACTGAACGTGGATATTGCCTGGCAAAAATCCTGTCTGATTGTGCCGTCGATTATCACCTTCGACCTCTGTAACCTCGAACGTCAGGCACAGGTCATCGCCGAATCTGGACTGGAGGTCGTACACCTCGACGTTATCGACGGACATTTCAGCCCGAGCATGCCCTTGGGCATTGAAACCATTGCGCAACTGCGACGCAAGACGGACCTGGCTTTCGACGTACATGTCATGGCTGCGCGACACGATTACTTCATCGACGCGCTGCTCGATATCGGCATTCAACAACTCACGTTCCAGATTGAGTCGGAACCACATGTAGACCGGATGCTTAACCGCATCCGGTCAGAAGGCGTGCGGGCAGGCGTAGCGCTGAAACCTTCCACGCCGCTCAGTACGCTCGAGTATGTACTCGAGAGGTGCGATACCGTACTCCTCATGCTCACCAACCCGGGTTATGCCGGAGCTCCTGGCGAAACACAGGTTCCGTATGCGGAGCGGAAGATTTTCGCCTTGCGAGAAATGATTTGCCAGCATGGGCTTGACACGGCAATTGAGATTGACGGGCGCGTCTCCACGGAGACCATCAGAAAGTTCGCGCCAGCCACGGTCGATATGTTTGTTGCTGGCAGCATGTGCATTTCGAAAGAGTCACCCTCTACCGGACTCAGCGAACTTCTCAAGCTGCGTCGGTCTTTGGTGGCCGCCGCGCCATCAAGCATCGCTTCGTAGACACGCATGTCTGCTTCCTGGCTTGCGAGGCCAGAACGGCGAAATACAGGCAGCGACCGTCAGTCGGCGATGAGTACCTTGAGTCCCTTTGCTTCGAGGTCGTACCGGTATTGCTCAGGTATCCCGGTGTCTGTTATCACCATGTCGAAATTGTCTACGCCGGCGAAACTGCAGGTCGACACCTTGCCGAATTTCGACGAGTCGACCAGCAGGATTCTCTCGACACTGGATTGCATTGCAGCCTGCTTCCACGAGCAGTCTTCGACGTAGCTGCAGGTGAGTCCGTGCTTCAGTTCGTACCCAGTGGCGCCGATGAAGGCTTTGTTCGCGCGATACCTGTGCATCGCCTGAACTGCGTCAGGCCCGGAGAACGTGTACGACTTCGAAGAAAGAACTCCGCCAAGCGAAATCACTGTTGTGTCCTCTCGTTTCGCGAGGACATTTATGGTGTTCAAGCTGTAGCAAATGAACGTGTACGCACCCTCGGCTGGAAGGCACTCGGCGAGTTGCTGAACTGTGGTCCCGGAATCAAGAATCACGACATCACCAGGACTCAGCAACCGGCTCGCAGCCAGTGCGATCCGGCGTTTTTCCTCAGCATGCTGGGAGCGTTCGGTCTGTGCGTTGTAATTCGCAACTGTGCTGCCGTTGTCCAGCGACGCCACGCCGCCATAAACAGTGCGCACTTTGCCTGCGTCAGCCAGGTCACGCACGTCGCGGCGAATCGTCATTTCAGACACATCTAGCGCCTTGGCCAAATCGCCAATGCTCATGAAATGTCGCGAATCGACCATGTCGAGGATATGGTCGGACCGTTGCTCTTTGCTAGCCATGGAAATGTCGTGTTTTTGTGGAAGGTGACAAGCAGCCGTCTCGAGCTCGCTGTGTTCAACATCGAACATTTTAACTCAATTACCAAAATAACGGAGGCGACGGTCGCACGAACAGTTCAACTTCGAACGTTCCGTTCCTTATGCAACTCGCTGCCGTCGGGTCCAGCGGCAGCATCCTGCGCTACGGCTTCGATTCGAAATGTTCATATCTATAACATTACGTTGCAACTATAACTTCTGTGGATTACGATATGGTTGATGTAGAACATTTCGCGATCAGACACGGTGTGCGAAAGGGACAGATGAACCCTCCGTAAGTTGATCCGGATGTTTGAGTCGAGTCAAAAGGAAAAAACGGAGCGAACGAGGCGCTCTAACCTCTTGGCAACGCGTTGACGTATCCGCTGTCGATGCTTCGCCGAATCAGGAGACAAACATGAATAGTCTTGAATCACTTGGGACGAGAAAGCGTCCGTTTCGGCTGCCAAGCGAAGCAGGAATTGCAATCGTATTTCTCGTAGTCATGCTGGGCGGCTTCATCGCTACGCCGAATTTCCTCACTCTTTCGAACGTGATGGTGCTATTGCTGAATGGCGCTGTCATTGGCTTTCTGTGTCTTGGCCAGTCATTTGTTCTGCTCACTGGCGGGATTGACCTCTCCTGTGGGTCCATCGTTGCGATGACGTGCGTCGTGGCTGCGTTGCTGATGCAAAGTCCTGGTTTGCCGTGGCAATTGGCGGTACCGCTCGTTTTGCTGATTGGCGCCGCGGCAGGAATGATCAACGGTTGGATTATCGAGCGCACTGGGGTGCCGCCCTTCATCGTGACGTTTGCAACCATGGGCGTCGCGGCATCTATCCCACAAATCATTACCGGCGCTGAGTCCATCCGGGTAACACAGATCGGCTACAGCCTGATTGGCCAATCGCGTCCGTATGGGGTTCCATTTCCGGTGCTTGCGTTGCTTGTGGCAATTGTTCTGGCGGCGTTGCTACTGAAGAGGACGGTTACGGGAACGCACATTTATGCCGTCGGCGGTAACGCGGATGCGGCTCGGTTATCGGGCATCAGCGTGCCGCGCGTCACACTGTTTGTCTATTCAGTTTCCGGTCTCTGTGCCGCATGTGGCGGCCTGATCTATGGCTCGCGTTTGATGACAGGATATCCGACTGCAGGTCGTGGCGACGAATTGTTCTTCTCAATTGCAGGGGCAGTGGTAGGCGGAGTTAGTCTTTTTGGCGGAAGCGGCAGCATAGTGGGCGCGATGATTGGCGCAATGCTTATCGCCGCAATCTCGAACCTGATGAACGTTCTGAACGTGAGTGCGTACTGGCAACCATTGGTCATCGGTCTGATCATTCTGATCGGCGTGACATTGGATACGTTGCGGTCGTCCAGACGGCTCAGCTTTCCCTGGCTGAAGTCTCGGAAAGAGCGGAAATTTTCCGAGCACAAAGACTCCCTGAAAAGCACGTCTTAACCAGGTGAACAATATACGAAACAATCATGTAGTGGCAATTGGGCTCATCAGTTCCGTCCTGGCATTGGGTCTGTCCGGTTGTAATCGGGATGCAGGGGCCCAGGCATCGAACGGGACCAGAACCCTCGGTGTCGTTCTTCCGAATCTCACCAACCCGTATTACGTTGCAATGAAGAAGAGCTTTGAGGAGAGCGGCGCTGCCAAGGGCATGCATGTAGAAGTATCCATTGCGGACAACGATGACGCTCGAGAGCTCTCCCAGGTGCAGAGCTTTATACAGAAGAAAGTAGACGCTGTTGCTGTTAACTGCGTCAGTTCAGGACCATGCGTCTCAGTCATTTCGGAACTGAACCGTGCAAATATCCCGGCCTTCGCCATCAATATCCTGCCGGACACCGACGGCATGAAGCAGCAAGGCGCTCACATCGTGCAAGGTGTGCAGACCGACCAGAAGGCGGGTGGCGTATTCATCGGTCAGCAACTGGTGAAGGATTTGGGCGAAAAGGCCAATGCTGTTATCGGCATTGTTGGCGAACCGACGTCTACGGCGGCCAATGCACGTGACGACGGTTTCAAGCAGGCTATTGCCACCAATCCAAACCTTAAGGTTGTCGCTCTCGTCAATGGGAAGGTAGAAGAGACAACGTCCCTGAAGGTGACGACTGAAATGCTTCAGGGAAATCCCAGCATGACGGTTGTTTATTCCGATACCGAACCTTCGGCACTTGGCGCACTCGCGGCAATCAACCAGTTGGGCTTGAAAGACAAGGTGAAGCTCTACGCTTTCGTCGACAAGGAAGGGGTAAAGCAGATTCAATCCGGCGACGTTCTGCGGGCTGGCGCGATTCAGGAACCGGTGCGACTCGCTGCGTTGCTCGTGGATAACGTCAGCCAACAGTTTGCGGGCAAGGTACCGTCGGCCATGGTCAACAGCCCTCCGTTGCTCGTGAATAAGGCGAATGCCGAACAGGTGGTCAGCCAGGCTTACTGAGTTGCGCGGGGGCATCCGTCACACTGACGAGCCACTCGCCCCCAAACGCGTAATAGGAAAGGAATTGAGCGATGAGTAACAGCAACCGCCTTTATCGGGCGCGCGACATCAAGGTGTCCTTCGCGGGCGTCACTGTTCTGCATGGTGTCGACTTCGATGTGGTGCCTGGCAAAATCCACGGCTTGTTTGGCCACAACGGCGCAGGTAAGTCGACCTTGCTCAGGATTCTCGCCGGGGTCAATCAGCAGGATTCGGGTGAGCTTTTGCTCGGTGACGAATCCATCTCACTCAGTTCGCCGCGAGATGCGTTGCGGCACGGAATCGCATGCGTTTATCAGGAACTTCGGCTTATTCCAGGGTTGACGGTGTGGCAGAACCTTTTCCTCGGGCGCGAGCTAAGGAAGAACGGGCTGCTCGACGATGTGGCCATGAAGGAGCATACTCACCAGGTTCTGCAAGACTATAAGTTGAAGGTACAGCCTTCCAGGCTGGTGAGGGACCTGTCTCATCCTGACAAGCAGATGCTGGAGGTGGTGGCGAATCTGGACAGAGATGCACGGTTTCTCTTTCTCGACGAGCCGACTACGGCACTCGAGGGTGCTCAGGCCGAAGCACTACTGCGGTCGGTGCAGCAGATTGCCAGAGAGAAAAACATCGGCGTTGTTCTGGTATCGCACAAGCTGGACGAGGTGCTCGGCGTGTGCGACGAAGCGACTGTGATGTGCGGTGGCAAGGTGATTTATCACGCCAGGAGCAACATCGCAAAGCAGGACATTATCGATGCCATCGTCGGCGACGCGGGTAGTACGCTCAATGAAGTCGAGCGTACTACCCGCAACCAATCGGATACAGCATCAATGCCCTTTCTTGATGTGCGAAGCCTTTGCACGGAACGCTTGCGTGACGTGTCCTTGCAGGCATGGCCGGGAGAGGTCGTCGGCATATACGGACTTGCTGGAGCAGGTCGAACCCGGTTCTGTCGTACCTTATACGGCCTGGAAAAAGTTCTGGGTGGAGAGGTCCGATTGGCAGGCAAGTCTTATCGGGCAAACAGTCCGGCAAACGCAATCAGTCAAGGCGTGGGTTATCTGACCGAAGAGCGCAAAAAAGACGGCATCGTGCCCCTGATGTCGAGTTTCACAAATGCTTCTTTGCCTATCCTGCGTCGCTTTCGAAAGCATGCGCTTGTGGACCATAGCAAGGCGGCGCAGAGCGCCAGGCAGATACTCGTCGAAATGAACACCCGGGGGGATCTTCATGGGCCAATAAAATCGCTCTCAGGCGGCAATCAGCAGAAGGTTCTGCTAGCGCGAGTCATCGGCCAGAACGCCAAACTCGTTCTGCTTGACGAGCCTACCAAGGGCGTCGACATTGGGGCCAAAGCCGACATCTACGCAATTATCCGGCGTATGGCAGCAGAGGGGCGATGCGTGGTGGTGGTTTGCAGTGAAGAGGAAGAGTTGCTCGAGATTGCGCACCGCGTCCTTGTATTTCATCAAGGGAATTGCGACGGTCTTGCTGTTGCTGCCGAAGAACTTAGCATTGCAGGCTTACGCAAGGCGGCGTGGAACGGCAATACAAGCATGCTATAGCCCGCAGACACACAGGCAATAAGCAACCGCCATCAGGCAACACCCAACCGCAAAACCCCCGCTTCCCCCATCGCATGCCGCGCCTGCACCAGCGAGGTCCGCGCCGCCCGCGCATCGACGGCCACCTGAATCAGCGCCGCAAGCTGCGACGGCTGCCGCAGCAACTCCCGCAAAATCGGCCCCAACGCCGTGGTGCCATCATCCCGCAAGCCAGCGGTCGCAGCAGAAGGCAACGTCCGCCAGGCCGGATCAACAACCGCGCGGCAAACCGCAAACGGCACCCCATGCGCGGCAGCTGTCGCACCGGCAATATGCGATTCCATATCAACAGCCAAAGCACCCGTCGAGCGATGCAGCAAACGCTTGTCGTCGGCGGTGACCAAAGGCGCGGTCACAGCCGCCATCACCCCACGCCGCAGACGCGCCGCCAGCGGCCCTGTCGCCAGCGCGGCGGCAAACCTGTCAGCCCATGACCGATCGGTCTCGAGCCGCCCAAACGGCCCATCGACGGCCTCGCCGACGATCAGCGCACCCGGCTGCAGGTCCGGCGCCAACCCACCTGCCGTACCGAAGCTGACGATCCCCGAGCAACCGCGCGCAACTGCCGCGCTCAACGCCCGCTCCAGCAGATCGGCGCGAGCCGCGTAGACCACCTCGACGCCCTTGCCGCGCGCGATGCGCGCTTCGAACGCCATACCCGTCACCACGATCACCGGCAAGGTGCTGCTGCGGCCGGCGTCGGCTGACGGCGTTGTCGACAGCGCCATCCGTTACATCCCGACCGCGACGCGCGTTTGCCCGTTGCGTTTCAGATGACGGAAGCGAGCCAATGCCCACAACGGGAAGAACTTGCGATAGCCGTGATAACGCAGATAGAACACGCGCGGGAAACCGGTCGCCGTGAAGCGCGTTTCGTCCCACAGGCCGTGCTCGCGCTGTTCGCGTTGCAAATACTCGACGCCACGCGCCACCGCCTCGTGATTCACCTCGCCTGCCGCCATCAGGCCCATCAGCGCCCATGCGGTTTGCGAAGCGGTGCTTGGTGCGCGTTCGTAGCCGCGATAGTCGAGTTTGTAGCTCTCGCCACCCTCGCCCCAGCCGCCGTCTTCGTTCTGGATCGACAGGAGCCACTGCGCGGCGCGCTTCATGCGCGGGTCGTCATGGGGCAAGCCGGCGGCGTTCAGCGAACACAGCGCGGTCCACGTGCCGTAGATGTAGTTCAGGCCCCAGCGGCCGTACCAGCTGCCGTCCGATTCCTGTTCCTTCAGCATGTAGTCGAACGCGCGCTGCGCCGGTTCGCTGCCCTGCGGAAACTCGCCGAGTTGCGCAAGCATCGACAGGCAGCGGCCGGACACGTCCGCGGTCGGTGGATCGAGCAAGGCGCCGTGGTCGGAGAACGGAATGTTGTTCAGGTAGTACTGGGTGTTTTCCGGTTCGAACGCGCCCCAGCCGCCATCGCTGCTCTGCATGCCTACCACCCATTCGCGCGCCCGCGCAATGGCTTCGCGATCGACATCCGATTGCGTCAGCGCCGCCGAGCGCTGCATCGCCATCACCACCACCGCCGTATCGTCGACGTCCGGATAGTGCGGGTTGTTGTACTGGAACGCCCAGCCGCCAGGACGCACGTTCGCACGGCGTGAGATCCAGTCGCCGCGCACGTCGAGAATCTGCAGCGGACGCAGCCAGGCAAGCCCGCGTTCGGCCGCCTGCTCGGCATGCGCTTCGCCGGTCTCGAGTAGCGCATGCGCCACCAGCGAGGTGTCCCACACAGGCGACAGACAAGGCTGGCAATAGGCTTCGTCATCCTTGATGACGAGCAGCTTTTCGATCGACTGACGGGCGATTGCGCGGTTCGGATGATCGGCCGGATAGCCGAGCACGTCATACATCATCACCGAGTTGGCCATCGCCGGGAAAATCGCGCCGAGGCCGTCTTCGCCGTTCAGCCGTTCGTCGACGAAGCGCACCGCCTCGCGCACCGAACGCTCGCGCGTCGCCTTCGGGAACAGGCCGTCGACCATGCGCAGCATCACGTCCACGCCGCGGAAGAAGCGGAACCAGCCGAGGTGCTGATGCGGCGCCCGATCGCGCATGCCGGTATTGACCGGCGCGCCGCGGAACAGCTCGTCGATCCGCACACGGCGCGGATTGCGCGCCACCGGGCGCTTCGCGTTCAGCACCAGCAACGGCACGATCACGGTACGCGCCCAGTACGACACCTTCGACAGATGGAACGGAAACCATTGGGGCAGCAGCATGATTTCCACGGGCATCATCGGCACGGCACGCCACGACACCACGCCGAACAGCGCAAGCAGAATCCGCGTGAACACGTTCACCGTCTCCGCGCCGCCGTTCGCCAGAATCGCTTCGCGCCCACGGACCATGTGGTCGGCGTCCGGCGAGTCGCCGATCATTTTCAGTGCGAAGTACGTCTTGACGCTGGCGCTGATGTCGAGCGCGCCGTCGGTGAAGAGCGGCCAGCCACCGTCCGCCAGCTGGATGCGGCGCAGATAACGGCCGATCTTCTGTTCCAGTTCCAGGTTCGGCGTTTCGGCGAGGTAGTGGACCAGCAGCACATATTCGGCGGGAATCGTCGCGTCGGCTTCGAGTTCGTAGACCCAGTGACCGTCCGGCTTCTGCGCACCGAGGATCGCGTCGGTGGCGCGCGCGATCGCGACGTCGAGCGACGTTGTGAACGCTTGCGGCGCAGCATCGGGCGCAGCGCTCGACACCGCGTTTGGCACATTCAGCGCCGCATCGGTGAATTCAGGCAGGACGGCGTCCAGCGGCTGGGCTTGAGATAAGTCGTTCATCGGCGTTCCATCGGTTGATTCAGCAGCATGTCCGCGGCCTTCTGGCCGGAGCGGATCGCCCCTTCAATCGTCGCGGGCAGGCCGGTGGCCGTCCAGTCGCCCGCGAGCATCAAGTTGTTCCAGCGAGTGCGCGTGCCGGGGCGCAGCGTTTCCTGATCCGGCAAGGCGGCAAACGTCGCGCGCTTTTCCACTACGACCTGCCAGGCCGGCATTGGCTCGGCTGGCAAATTGGCAGCCTGAGCCACTTCGGCCCAAATGGTTTTCGCCAGCGCTTCATGCGGAGTGTCGAGCAGGCGCTCAGCTGCGTTGACCGTGACCGACATGCGGCCCTCGAAGGCAAACAGCCAATCGGCCGTCGCATTCAGCAGCCCCGTGATCGGCGCCATGCCGAACGGCGGCTCGACCGCGAAATGCACGTTGAGGGCCGCCGCGAAGCGATTCGGCGAACGCAAACCGGGCACGAGCGTCTGTGCAATGTCCGGAGGCACCGCGAGCACCACGGCCTGGTTGGCTTCGATCGCGATGCTTTCGTCCGCGAAATTCAGTGCCGAGACACGACCGGGGCCGGCGCCGGTGTCGGCAAACACGATGTCTGTCAGGCGCGACCCGAGCCGGATTGCCGCGCCGCCATGCTGCAAAAGACGCAGCGCCGGGTCGACAAAGGCGCTGCCGAGACCATTCTTCGCCACCAGAGGCCGGCACGCCAGACCACCGGCAGCGAGCGTCTCCCTAACCATCGCGGCCGTTAGCTCCGCCGACGCTTCACGCGGCTCGACATTGAGCATCGCGAGAAACAGCGGCCGCAGCAGGCGATCCCACAACGGGCCATTGCAGCGCATGCTCTGCGCCACACTGCGCCCGGGCTTGGCGAACAGCAGCGGCACGAGCGCCAGATAGTCGCTCGGTCCGGTGTTCGGCACGCGCGCGTTCGGGTCGAAGATCCACCAGGGCAGGCGGCCCGGCGACATGCGCACGGTCCAGTGCGCCCGCGTCGCCAGATCCACGAACGGATACTCGGGCTGGGCCGGGCCGACCAGCTCGTCGGCAGCGCCAATCGCGCGCGCATAGTTGAGCGTGGCGTAATTGCCCGACAGCACCATGTGATTGCCGCTGTCGATGGTGGCGCCCAGCTTGGGGTCGTAATACGAACGGCAACGGCCACCCACCTGCGGCGCTGCTTCGTGCAGCACGACTTGTGCGCCGCGGCGCTGCAATTGCACCGCCGCGGCCAGGCCGGCGAGGCCGGCGCCGATCACATGGATGAGCTTTGGCATCAGCTCAGAAGAGCGCGTAACGCGCGACGATCCACAGCATGCGCAGTTTCGGCTTGCTGACCTTCGTGCGCGGAATGTCGAAGCCGCGCTCGAGCGTGCGTTCGAGCAACACGCGATAGACGCCCGACATGATGCGCGGTGCGCGCACGTGGCTGCGCGGCTCGCGGTCCATGATCGCGTCGGAGGCGGCGAAATGCTCCTTGGCGCGCTCGGCGAGCGTGGCACAGACGCGCGGCAGCGACGGATCGTCGGCGATCTCGGTCGGGCTCGTCACGGCAATACCTTCACGCGCCAGCAATTCGTGCGGGAGGTAGCAGCGGTTGATGCCGGCGTCTTCGTCGATATCGCGCAGGATGTTGGTCAGTTGCAGCGCGCGGCCCAGATGGTGCGCGAGCAAACGGCCCGGCTCTTCCTGCATCCCGAATATCCTCACCGATAGACGGCCCGCCGCACTCGCGACGCGGTCGCAGTACAGGTCGAGGGTGGCTTCGTCGGGCGCGCAGATGTCGGCGGCGGCGTCCATCGCCATGCCGTCGATCATCGCGTAAAAATCTTCGCGTTGCAGGTGAAACGTATGAATGTGCCGCGTCAGCGCGCGCAAGGAAGCGCGCGGTGCGCCGGCGTAGCACGCGTCGATGTCGGCGCGCCAGCGCTCGAGCGCGGCGGCGCGTTCGGCGCGCGGCATGTCGCTGTCGGCGATATCGTCGACAGCGCGGCAGAAAGCGTAGACCTGATACATCGCGTCGCGCTGCGCGGCCGGCAGGATGCGCATCGCGAGATAGAACGAGCTGCCGGACGTGGCGGCAGCGGCGTCGATTTCTGTATCGTCCACGACAAGATTGGAAACAGCCAAGACGATCTCCGCTGGAGGCGCCCGCTGAAAGGCGTTCAAGAAGTTTGGTGTTTACTGCAAGGCAAGCGGCCCGCGCGCGCGGACACGCGCGAAACACCCGGCTGGGATGCCGGAAACGGCGAAAAGTATAACAACCTTTGTGAGATGCCGCAGTTTAGGGGTGAATATGGGGCCGGAATGAGGGACGTGGCGCTTCGCGAGAAACGCTCAGGTAAACGCCACCGAGCGATTGCGCCCTTGCCGCTTGGCGCTATACAGCGCCGCGTCGGCTTCATTGATGAGCACGTCATACGCCGGCACGCCCAGGCGCGCCGCCGCACCACCGACGCTGGCCGTCACCGGCACGCTCGTGCCCTGCACGTCGACCGGCGTGTCGGCGATCGTGCAGCGAATTTTCTCCGCGACCCGCATGGCGTCTTCGAGCGGCGTACACGGCAACAGCAAGGCAAATTCCTCGCCACCGAAACGACCGAAGGTATCCTGCGCCCGCACCACCTCGGCGACCCGCTGCGCCATCACGCGCAACACCGTGTCGCCGACGCCGTGGCCGAACTGGTCGTTGATTTTCTTGAAGTGATCGAGATCGAACAGCAGCACGGACAGCTCGCCGCCGTAGCGCTGCCAGCGCGTGTATTCATCGCGCAGGCGCGCTTCGAAGTAGCGCCGGTTGGCGATGCCGGTCAGACCGTCGCGGTCCGCGTATTCCTGCAGCTTGGCGACCGCCTCTTCACGCTCGCGCTGCACGATGCTGACATGCGTGACGTCGGAGATGGTCACGCACACGGCCACCACTTCGCGATCGCGCATGAGCGGCATGAAGGTGCAGTCCTGCTGCATGAAGTCGACGCCGCCGGTAATCGGCCGGTCGTGATCGAACTTGAAGAGGTACGGGCGCTGCTCCCACGAACTGAACGCGAAGCTGCCGAGCTGAAACACGCTTTCGATCTTGCGCGACAGCCACACGCGCGGCAATTCCGGAAAGTGTGCGAAAAGCGATTTGCCGACCACCTGGTCCTGCGACAAACTGCTGTGATCCTGCATGAAGCGATTCCACATGAGCACGGTCATATTGCGATCGAGCACGAAGATGCCGAAACCGACACGTTCGACCACCAGATCGCTCAACGAGTCCACGGGCACATTCATAGGCTGGACAACAGCTCGTCGAGCGCCTCGTTCATATGGCGGATCGACTCTTCAGCCATCAGCATCACAAGGTGCGCGCGGAAACTCTGGTCCTCGAGCGCGAAATTGACTTCCACCAGCAGCGCGACTTCCCATTGCAGCACGCCGGGCTGGAACACTTCGTCGAGCGTCATCACTTCACCGAGCAGGCCCGGCGCGGAAAAGACCGGCGTACGGCCGAGCTGGTCGAGAATGCACGAGACGCAGGCGCCCGTCAGCACGTTCGCGACGTCGAACACGAGTTCCTGCTGGCTCACCGCCTCATAGCTCGAGCGCGAATACGGGTCGCTCACGAGCGAACACAACTGGTCGATGCTGTCGCTGCGACAGATCACCAGCGCTTCGCCCTTGATGTCGGAGCGAAAGCCCTGGCGCACCGCGCTCACCGTGTCCTCGATCCCGGTCATCTCGCGCAGCGCCTCGGCCGCCTCGCTCACCGCCACCACCTTCACGCGCGGCACCGACAATTCGATGAACGCATCGAGCAGGCGCGCGAGACGCGTCGCGGCCTGGCCCATCGCCAGATTGGCGACCTCTTGCAGCGCGTCGCGCTGGTCTTCGGTGAGGACTGGCTCAGACATACAACCCGTACTCCTTGAGGATGGGTAGTACCGCCTCGGGCGTCACGGGCTTGGCGATGAATGCGGCGGCGCCGAGCGCGCGCACGCGCGACTGGGCCATCGGCTGGACATCGGCGGAGACGACAATGACGAAGGTGTTCAGATCCTCATGCTGCAAGGCTTCCAGCACCTGATAGCCGGTCATGTCCGGCATCGTCAGGTCGAGGAACATCACCGACGCTTTGCCTTCGCGATACAGGCCGAGCGCTTCGCGCCCGTTCGTCGCGTAGGACACGTCGACATCCCAGTCCGGCGGCAATGCCTTGGTGAGCACCTTGCGGGCAAGCAATGAATCGTCGGCGATCACAATAGGCAAAGGCATGGGCGGGTCGGTAAGCGGAATTAGCTCTTGCGCGTTAACGGCGGGTAGAGGTGATTTCTTTAGCGCGCGGTCTGTCGACCGGCGCTCAAGGGGGCTGAAGCTTGCGAGAATGCAGCTTGCAAACGAACGGGGAGCGCGCGCAGCGAGGCGCTTGTGACGGAAGCCGTGGGCGCGCATGGATGCGTGCCAGCACGGTGGACGACGGCTATGACCGGCATGTTCGAGCCTACCCCGTAGATGAATCCGCGCGGCTTCACGGATCGGGCTGGTCCCCTTGCCGCTCGCCTGTTTCCGCGAGCGCCTTCGGTCACGCGTTGTGCGCGTTGCCCGGCGGTCCTCGCGGCAGATGCATCCGAACATGGCGGACGCATTATTTATGATGGCATCGATTTTCGAAGCAAATTGGCGGAAAGGCAACTCGCCAATTTCGCTTTGATTAAAGAGATTTTCCCTATAAGTACTATTTATGAAAATATTTCGGTAGATTTGGAAGGCTTTCTTTTACATTTATACTTTTGTGTACGTTTGCGCTTCTCGATTTGTTACTGATTCAAACGGCCGACAAATCGGGGGCCGACCATTGCCACAGTAACCAGTACCGCTGCTGCATGTCTATGCTTTTTGTATGACGCCGACTCCCGGCCCTTCGTCCAGAACGACCTTAGCGTTACCGACCATGACACCAGAACGGTTCGACCCGCCCGAAGCGAGCCGCCCTCCCGCTAGCCGCCAGGACGAGGCGCGGTTTCCAGCCGTACCGGAACAGAATTTCCACGTCCGGCGCATCACGCTGATCGCACTGCTGATCGCAGCGATCGTGCTGCCTTGCGTGTACGTCGCGGCGATGGCGTTCAGCGATCTGCGCGCGCGCATGGCCGACGCGACCGACGTGACGCTGCGCACCGTGCGCGTGGCGGAAGAACACGCGCTGAAAGTGTTCGACATGAACGAGACGCTCGATTCGCGCATTGTCGATCTGACGGAAGGTCTGGACGACAACGGCATTCGCGCTCGAGAAGGTGAGATTCACGAAAAGCTGCGCACTATGGGCGGTGGCTATCCTCAGGTGGCGGCCGTCTCGATCTTCGGCCGCGAGGGGGATCTGCTCGCCACCAGCCGTTTCTATCCCGCGCCGGAATTGTCGATTGCCGACCGCGACGATTTCACCGGCATTCGCAACGGCAAGGGTCTCGAGCATGTCTCAAAGGTCATGACGGGACATGTTGTGGGCGAACAGGTGTTCAACACGGGCGTGGAGCGGCTCGCAGCCGACGGCTCATTTGCCGGGGTGGTCTCGGTCGCACTGCGGCCCAGCTATTTCGATGCGTTCTACCGGGAACTGCTCGGCGGCAGCGACAGCACGCCGATGATCATGAGCCTCGTGCGCACCGACGGCGCGATCCTCGCACACTATCCGCGCCGCCCGCGCGAGCCGCTGGCAATGGCGCCGAATTCGCCACTGGCCGAAGCGCTGGCGCAAGGACGGCGAGCCGGCGTCGTACGCATGCATTCCGACATCGACGACGACAGCGTGATCCTCGCATTCCGGCGCATCGGCGCCTATCCGGTGTACGTGTTGTGCGGTTATCGCACTTCGGCGATCTGGGGCGCGTGGTACCGGCACCTGAGCGTACTGATCCTGTCGATGTTCACGCCATCCATCGTGCTGTGGTGCGTGATCTGGCTGTCGCTGCGGCGCCTCGGCGCCGAGGAGGAGGCGTGGGAGCGCTGGCAGGCCGAAGCCTCGATGCGCCGCTCGATCGAATCCGCGTATCGCCAGTCGCGCAAGATGGAGGCGCTCGGCAATCTGGTCGGCAGTGTGGCGCACGATTTCAACAACCTGCTGATGATCGTCTCGGCCAACGTGCAGATCGCCCGGCGGCGCGGCACGCCGGGGCTCGACCGCGAATTGTCGGCGATGGAGCGAGCGCTCAAGGGCGGCCAGTCGCTCACCCGGCAATTGCTCGGCGTCGCGCGCAAGCAGCCGTTGCGCAACGAGACGCTGGCGCTCGAGCGCTGGCTGCCGGCGTGCAGCGAACTGCTGCGCGCATCGCTCGGCGCGAAGATTTCGCTGGTGATGGACATCGGCGTCGATATCTGGCCCATGCGTGTCGACGTCGCCGAACTCGAACTGGCGCTGATCAACATCGCGGTGAACGCGCGCGACTCCATGCCCAACGGCGGTCGCTTCACGGTTCGAGCCGCCAATATCAACTTCCGCCACCAGGACGGCTTTCCGCTGACCGGCGATTTCGTGCAACTGTCGCTTGAAGATACCGGTGGCGGCATGCCGCCTGAAGTGCTCGCGCGCGCCTTCGAACCGCTTTTCACCACGAAGCCGAAAGGCATGGGCACCGGTCTCGGGCTGCCGCAGGTTTTCGTCTTCTGCGAGCGCTCCGGCGGCCTTGCTGCGATCGACAGCGCAATCGGCGCAGGCACCTCGGTGCGCCTCTATCTGCCGCGTGCCACAGCCGCCCCCGAGGCCGAACTGCCGGCTGAAACGGGCGTCGAGGAAAGCGGCACTCCGCACGGCTTGCGCATCCTGCTGGTCGAGGACAACGACGAAGTCGCCGCCGGCACCGAGGCCTTGCTGCAGATGATGGGCCACCAGGTCACGTGTGTGTTCAACGCCGATACCGCGCTCTGCCTGTTCGACGACGCCCACGCGAGGCAGGCGCGCACCGGCGAGCCGCTGCCGTTCGACCTGGTGCTGTCGGACATTCACATGCCCGGCACGATGAACGGTATCGACCTGGCCGAAGCCGTGCAGGCTTTCGACACCAGACTGCCGGTCATTCTGGTCACCGGCTATGCGGAAGAACTCGACCGTGCGCGGCATGTGAACGTGCGGGTGCTGTCCAAACCCTTCGATATCGCGCTACTGGAAGAACTTCTGCAAGCGATCCAGCGCGAGCTGGCGCAAACGGGCGCCGATCCGGCTGCCGCGACACATCCGGCCGGCTAACGCCGGCCTTTTCAGCGTCGCCGCCGATTACCGGCGGTTGTAAAAGCGCGGCAGCGCAATGCCGCAGTTTCTACGTAACCAGATCGGCGTAAACGGCCAGCAGCGGGCGTGCGGACACGTCGTGCCGCCCCGGCATGATCGTTGCAGTGTTTTTAGGGAAGCAGGCCGACGCGTTCTTGCGCCGTTCGATCCACCTAAAACCGTCGGGAGACAGCCATGCGACATACCGTGATTGGTTTATTCGACACTTATTCTCAAGCCGAGGCCGCGCGCGACACGCTTGTACAGACCGGCTTTGCACACGAAACGATCGAGTTGCAGGCGAATCCAGAACCCTCCGTAGGCTCCGCAACCGACGAGGCCGCCGGTTCCGGCGTGCTCGCCAATATCGAGCGTTTTCTCTCGAGCCTGTTTGCAACTGGCTCTCGCGCGTCGGAAACGGCTCGCTACACGGAAGCCGTGCGCCGCGGCGCCGTGCTGGTCTGCGTGAGCGCAGCCAGCGAATCGCATGCGGAACTCGCTCGCAATACCTTGAAGAGGCTGGGCGCGGCCGACATCGGCGAGCGCTCGCCCGATTGGGACACGCCGCCGGAATCGAGCCGCGATCATTCGATACTCGACGAACTCGGCATTGGCGCGATGACGCCAGGCACGCCGCATACATCGAGCGTAGCGACGCCCGGCGTAGCGACGCCGGCTTCAACCACGCGGCCTGCGACTCCGGCCGATCCACTCTATCCGCCGCCGCTCATGGGCACCGACGCCGAGCCGTTCGTCCCGCCGCCGTTGACTGAGCGGCCGATGCGCGACCCGCTTAACGAGGCCGTCAGCGACCCGCTGGTCGGCGATGCAGGACGTACCGCGATTGCGGCCGGTTCGATGCCGGGTTCGGGCGCGATCCTGCAGCCGTCGGAAGTCGTCTCCGAAGCGGGGCAGCCGACCGCGGGTTTAGGCAGCCAGATGCCGAACGAGTATCTGGAATACGAAGAGGATTTCCGCACGCACTACGACGAGCAATATGCGACCGAGAACGCACGCTATGAAGATTACGTGCCGGCCTATCGCTACGGCGCGGAGATCGGTCAGGACGCGCGTTATCGCGATCGGCCGTGGGACGACGTCGAGCCGGAAGCTCGGCGCCATTGGGAAACCACTTCGCCCGACAGCACGTGGGAGCGCTTCAAGCTCGCCGTGCGCCATGGCTGGGAACGGGTGACGGGACATCATCACGTCTAAACGGGGGAGCGGTAGCGCCGGCGTGTCGTGAAATCGCGGCAACGCCGGCGTTTTTCGTCTGGATAGGCGCAGGCCTTGCCGCCTGATTGGGCCCGAATTAGCCGTCAGGCAGCGGTCTGAAGTTTGACCCACGCGACGTAGCGGTCGACGAAGGTCTGCAAAAACTTGCGGGTGCCGTCGTTCACGATCTCGCCTTTCTCATTGATGGCCGCCGGGTCGTGCTTGATGAACACTTCAGGTTGGCCAAGCGCGGCGACATCGAGGTACGCCAGCACGTTGCGCAGATGCTGTTGCGCCAGCGCCGTGCCGGTCGCGCCGAGCGAGGTGCCGAGCACCGCGCCGGGCTTGTTGCCCCACGAATTGGTACCCCACGGCCGCGAGCCCCAGTCGAGTGCGTTCTTCAGGACGCCGGGCATGGAGCGGTTGTACTCAGGCGTGACGAACAGCAGGCCGTCTGCAGCCTCGACGCGCTTCTTCAGGTGTTTGGCGACTTCGGGATAGTCGGCGTCGTAGTCCTGGCTGTAGAGCGGCAAGGAGCCGATATCGATGAACTCGAAGGTGAAGTCCGCGGGCGCGAGTGAAATCACGGCTTGCGCCAATTGGCGGTTGAACGACTCGCGGCGCAGGCTGCCGACGACCACTGCGATGTGATGGGCCATAGTTCGCTTCCTTGAGGTTAGGCGCTTGACGCGCTAAAGGGTACGAACTGTCCATCATAGGCAATAGCCGGGCGGTACGGCGACGGCACGTACAAAAAGCGTCGGCTTCTGGTTGCGCAGCTCCAGACCTCGAAAGTTGCTACCGGTGGATAACCCCGTAGCAACAAAAGTTATCCACAGATTCACTGAATAACCTTGTGGATAACTGGTACTTTTGCCTTGTCAATCAAGCATGCTTTCGGCCTAGGTCGATTTGAGGCAACTGGACGTTCTTCGCTGTCATTCCGGGACGGCGATGTCGCCATCCACAAGCTGCCAGCCGTACGTCTCGGCAAACACCTGGGCCGCATCCGAATTTTCAAAAAACGGCATGTCCGCGTGGCCCTGAAAGGGATAGATCACGCGTTCGTCGCTCAACCGGATCACTTTCAGCGTCGGTACCGTTCCGCTGGAGGTTCGACGCGACGACACGGCGACCTGATAGTTTGCGCGGCCCGTCAACGGCGTGGAATTCGCGCCCTGCGAGCGCCTGGAAATGTGGCTTGCCATCGGTGCGCGCATCAGAGTCCAGCGATCGACTCGCCGGCAACCATGCCGTCGATCACCCGCTCCGCGTAACTCGCTGATGCAATGCGCGCGTCGCCGGCCGCGCCAAACGGAGAACGGCTCGGCACGCGAAATACACGGCTGCTGGTCAAGGTGTCGTCGGTGCCGCGCCGGCAGATTCGCACTGCGGCGTCGAAACCCGAATCGTAATGGCGGGCGCCATCGGCAGAACGCGGCTGGTGCGGATAAACCAGTGGATAAATCTCAAGGCCCCGATAGCTTCTGATCGTATTGCTCATGGTAGTCGTCTCCGGTGAAGGATCTCGCTTGAACCGTGTGGCTGTGTGTTGGGCGTGACGCCGGGCGAGTCGCGGCGTTTCAGCGAACAAGGTGCTGGTCGACGGCGATGCGCGTCCGGAGCGGCGTCTGTGAGGCCACGCCGACAACACCGTCAGGCGAAGTAGAACGAAAGGACCCCGTTCGATTCAGGGCGCTGTGATGAGAGGCTGATGCCTGAGGGACTGCGCAGGACGCACAGGAGAACTGCAAGCTGTTGGCTCACTGTAACACGTTAGAAGAGTGAGCATTAGGCGCATTTGCGCGCCGGGCGCGGGTGTTGCTTCGGAGTGCCGCGTATGGCGTGCCGCTTTCTGTTTTTCGACGCTCACACACCGATGAGGTGGGTTCGCAGCCATGTTCTGCGGATGCTTCACACGCGCGGGATTAAATGCAAAAAGGGCGCCTTTATCGGCGCCCTTTCTCGATTTCGAAAACCTGTCTCGTCCGCAGACTGGTGCCGGACCGATGTCCGACCACGTCCGCCAGAGGATTAGTTGCCGAAGAACACGTTGCAGTACGATGCCGGGCCGCTGCATTGGGCCGGTGCAGCTGCTTGAGCTGCGCCCGAAGCAGCTGCAAACAGGGCGACGGAGGCGATCAGGGCGGTAAGAATGCGTTTCATGGTGTTACTCCTCTTCAGCGATTGGTTCGCGATCTGGGGCGATCGATGGAGTGGAGAATAGCGATTCAGCGTCCGCCTAAAAATACCGAAGACTAGAAGATGTTTTTTCAAAAAATGAAATAATCCGGGTGCGTGTTTGCGGCGAGCTTGAGACGTGCGTCGCTGCACGTCTCGCCCATGCGCTTGAAGTTACGGTTGGCCGCCACAGCCTTGATTTCATTTTTCGCAATAATATTTTTTGCTGTCATAAAGCCCGTTGCAGCACGACTAAGGTCAATCTGGTCATCGCTTGCAGGCGGGCACATGTTCAATACCAATTCGCTTGCGCAGGAACATGCGGGAGAATGGCGCACGTATCCGGGAACTGCGCGAGGAAACCCACCTGCCTATGAACCACAACGATTCAAAAGAAAAAGCGCGGCAACCGCGCGCTCGGCGACGGGGCCTGCCATGGCGCAAGTAAGCGGGCCGGCGCTCGATGATCCCGTTTATCTGACGCAACTGCGGCGCGACCTGTTGCGCTTCGCCCGTTTGCAACTGCGCGATGCCGCTGCCGCCGAAGACGCCGTCCAGGAGGCCCTGGCCGCCGCCTGGACACAAGCCGACCGGTTTGCCGCGCAATCGGAGCACAAGACGTGGGTGTTCGGCATCCTGCGGCACAAGCTCGTCGACACCTTGCGCGCCCGGCAGCGCACGGTGAATCTGTCGGCGCTCGAATCCGAAATCGACGGCGAAACGCTGCTCGATCGCGAGCTCTTCAAGGACAACGGCCACTGGTCACGCGAGAGCAAGCCGCAACCATGGCCAACGCCAGAAACCGCGCTGCGTCAGCAGCAATTCTGGACCTTGTTCGAGATGTGCCTGGAACACCTGCCCGAGCACATCGGACGCGTGTTCATGATGCGCGAATTCCTCGATCTCGAAACCGAAGCAATCTGCGCCGAACTGCAGATGACCGCCAATCACTGCAGCGTGCTGATTTACCGCGCGCGGCTGCGCTTGCGCACTTGCCTGAGCGAAAAGGGCCTATCCAGAGAGGATGCGAATGGGGAAGTGTAAGCACATCACGCGCCTGTTGTCGGACGCGCTCGACCGCCGTTTGACGACCGGCGAATGGGTCGCGATCCGGCTGCATCTGCCGACTTGCAGCGGCTGCCGCAATTACCGCAAACAGATCCGTCTGCTGCGCGTGGCGGCGCGCACGGTGAGCGGGGTTGCGACGCCGGGCGCGGGCGGTAGTGACGATTGACGTGGCGTTTGGGGCGTCTGGCCGGTCTTAGGGCCGCGCATCGAGCGGCGGCCTGGCGGGCGGCAATGGACGGTGGCGGCCTTGAACGCCGCCTTGTGCCGGCGGCGCTTGTTAGCGCTCGCCGGGCGGCGTGTTCCGGTAGCGCTCGAAGAAGCTTGCGTGCGACGCTTCGTCGATGGAAACGGGATGCACTTCGGTACGGGCTGGATGTTTGGCCAGCTGCGCGCGCGTGCGGACCGGCCGATGCTGGAAATTGCCGCCACAGTTCGGACACACGTTGCGCAACGTGCTAAGCGCACACACTTCGCAGAAGGTGCATTCATACGTGCAGATCATCGCGTCGGGCGCGTTCGGCGGCAGTAATTTGCCGCATCCTTCGCAGGACGGTCTCAGTTCAAGCATGGTGGCTCCGCGTCGGCAGGCAGGCGAGGTGCGGGACTGCGCCTCGTCTGTGTCGAAGCAGTGTAAGCGGATCGGGTCACGCGGAATTGACAGCCAGGCGTCAATTCCTGCCACCGCTTGCGATCCCCAGGCCAGGCTCAGGTCAACACGGTCCATAACGCGAACGTCAGGACGAGGCCGACGACGGATACGATCGTCTGCAGCACCGACCAGACCATCACCGTCTGCTTCAATTGCAGCCCGAAGTATTCGCGCACCATCCAGAAGCCCGCATCGTTCACGTGGCAGAAGAACACGGAACCTGCACCGATCGCGAGCGCCATCAGCGAATTGTGAGTTGCGCTGAGGCCCGCGACGACCGGCGCGACGATACCGGCCGTCGTGGTGGTCGCAACCGTCGCGGAGCCGGTCGCCTGCCGCAACGCGACGGCGATCAGCCACGCCAGCAGAATCAGCGGCATGTGCGCGCCGACGGCGATCTTGCCGATCGTCGTGCTGATGCCCGCCACCACGAGCGCCTGCTTGAGGCCACCGCCGGCGCCGATGGTCAGCAACAGCGCGGCGATCGGCGGCAAGCTCTTGCGCAGAATGCCGCCGACCCGGTCGCGTGCCATGCCGCGCGACCAGCCCAGCGCCACCACCGCGAATAGTACGGTGAGGCCGAGCGCGACCAACGGCTCACCCAGAAAATTGAGCGCATTGAACAGGAAGGTCTCGGGTTGAAGCAGAAGTTTGGCAACCGTACGACCGAGCATCAACACGACCGGCAACAGGATCGTGATGAGCGAGATCGCGAAACTCGGCGGCTCGCCGGTGCTCTGTTGTGCGGTGAAAAGTTTGCCCATTTCTTCCGGCTCGATCACGTGCATCCGCTTCGACAACCAGATGCCGTAGACCGGTCCCGCCAGAATGACCGCCGGAATCGCGACGATCAGGCCGAGACCGAGCGTCAGGCCGAGATCGGCATGCAGCGCGCTCACTGCGATCAGCGGACCCGGGTGCGGCGGCAACAGGGCATGCAGCGTGGTCATGCCGGCGAGCGCGGGAATCGCAATCCGCAGGATCGGCTGCTGTGAACGGCGCGCCATCACGAAGATGATCGGCACCATCATCACCAAGCCGACTTCAAAGAAGAGCGGCAGGCCGACGATGATTGCCACCAGCGCCATCATCCACGGCAGCGTGCGTGGCGTGGAATGTTTGAGGATGGTCGAGACGAGCCGGTCGGCGGCGCCCGATTCGGCCATCAGCGCACCGAGCATCGCCCCAAGCGCGATGATGATGCCGACGTCGCCAAGCAACGCACCCGCGCCTTTGCTGAATGCACTGGCTACTGCTTCGAGCGGCAGACCGGCCGAAAAGCCCGCCGCGAACGTGCCGACCAGAATCGACAGAAACGGCGCGAGCTTCAGCACGCTGATGAAAACGATGATTAGTGCGAGCCCGAGCACGCACGACAAAATCAGCTGGGTATCGTGGGATGACCACGGCGCGAGTGTTGTCGTCAGATGCACGATGTCCCTTTTTCCAATTGACGCAGCCGCGACTGCGCGCGGATGACGGATTGTAGCGGGGCAAGGCGACTTGACGCCGTCAGACACGCAGACAGGTACCTCTGGTGCATCCGGTCCCCTCCGGCGTGATTTGCTTATGTGAATTTATCGGTTCGTCCAGGCTTGCAGACGAATTATCGTCGAAGCTAATCGGTCCATTTCGCGTCCGTTTTTTTAACGAGCACTTTTATGTCCCGTCATCCGTTGCTCACGCGCCGCGCGTTTATCGCCGGCGTGGGCGCCTCGCTGGCCGTCGCGGCCTTGCCCGTTGTCTCCACGTCAGTCTTCGCCGCGGATGCGCATGCGAAGGAATTTCGCATCGGTTATCAGAAAGCGGCCAATACGCTTGTGTTGCTGAAGGCGCACGGCACGCTCGAAAAGCAACTTGCGCCGCGTGGCATCACGGTCAAATGGACCGAGTTTCCCGCCGGGCCGCAGTTGCTCGAAGGGTTGAATATCGGCGCGATCGACTTCGGTTATGTCGGCGAGGCGCCGCCGGTGTTCGCACAGGCGGCCGGCGCGAACTTCGTCTATACCGCGTATGAAATCCCGACGCCTCATGCCGAAGGGATCCTCGTCCATCAGGACGCGCCGATCAAGACGCTGGCCGATCTGAAAGGCAAAAAGATCGCATTCAATAAAGGTTCGGACGTTCACTGGTTTCTGGTCGCCGCATTGCAGAAGAGCGGTGTGAAGTACAGCGACATCCAACCGGTTTTTCTGGCGCCCGCCGATGCGCGTGCCGCCTTCGAACGCGGCGCGATCGACGCATGGGCAATCTGGGACCCGTTCCTCGAGGCGGCAAAACGCCAGTCGAATGCCCGCTTGCTCGCAGACGCAGAAGGTATCGTCAGTCACCATCAATTCTTCCTGAGCGCGCGGCCGTTTGCGGAACAAAACGGTGACGTGCTCGCGATCGTGATGGATGAAGTGAGCAAAGAGGGGGCGTGGGTACGCGGCCACTACAGTGAAGCAGCTGCTCAGCTCGCGCCGATTCAGGGCCTCGACGCCGGCGTGATCGAAGCAGGTTTGCGGCACTACGCGCACATCTACAAACCCATCGACGCGAACGTGCTGGCAGAACAACAACGTATTGCCGACACATTCAGCGAGTTGCGCATCATCCCAACAAAGATCGTGACGAAGGACGCTGCATTGCCTGCCAAGGCCTAGGTCACTTGGGCGTTGATGTTTCGACGCCTAGGCGAATAGCACCTCGACATTTTCCGGCGGGCGGCCAATCACGGCTCGCCCGTTTCGCACGACGATCGGTCGTTGCAGGAGGATGGGTTGCTTTGCCAATGCTTCGTATAACTGAGCGTCGCTCAGCGTGGTGTCGGAGAGGCCGAGTGCTTTGTATTCGGCTTCGGTGTCGCGGATCATCTCTCGGACTGTGCAACCTAGCTGCGCGTTGAGTTGCTGTAACTGCGCGACCGTGAGCGGCTGCTTCAGGTATTCAACGATTTCCGTCGGTTCGTTGGCGCTGTTGCAGATGGCGGCGATCAGGTCGCAAGTGGCTCGCGATTTTGAACAGCGAGGGTTGTGGTAGATGGTGATCATGGTTGGTTGGGTAAGCGTTGCTTGTGTTGGGTTGCAGGGCGTTTTTTGTGGGGGATTTTAACGGGTACGGGGAGTTGAGTGGATGTCCGGCGCGGGCGGACGGCACGGGCGCATTTCGTTGGGGCGGGAAAGGGGCGTTGCTTATTGGTGATGGTGTCGTTCGGTTTATGCGCATAAAGCGCCTACCGGGAGTTATCGTCACGTGCCCTGGGGCCACTTGCGTCGCTGCTTCGACTCATATTGTTTGAGCCTCCGTTGTGTATGCATGAACGAGGGGCTTCGTGCAGCCGCCAGCCCCAACGCCGTGCCGTGCCGTGCCGTGCCGTGCCGTGCCGTGCCGTGCCGTGCCGTGCCGTGCCGTGCCGTGCCGTGCCGTGCCGTGCCGTGCCGTGCCGTGCCGTGCCGTGCCGTGCCGTGCCGTGCCGTGCCGTGCCGTGCCGTGCCGTGCCGTGCCGTGCCGTGCCGTGCCGTGCCGTGCCGTGCCGTGCCGTGCCGTGCCGTGCCGTGCCGTGCCGTGCCGTGCCGTGCCGTGCCGTGCCGTGCCGTGCCGTGCCGTGCCGTGCCGTGCCGTGCCGTGCCGCAGGATCATGCATCGACCCAAACAGCCAGATCCCAACGGCAGCGGCCGCTCCATGCGTGATTAGTGCCCGAGGAGTTTATGCGCATAAACCTGTCCACGACGCGTGACGGTCGCGGGGCATGCTCGTGGCCCGGATATGCCTCGATGCCGCCAACAGTTGGGCCATGCAAAAGCGATGCGATGCGGCAAGGCCGAACCTGGACAAACGAGACAGCGTCGAATCCGAGACAATTGATGCACGACGACCCATAACCGAGGGCGTACCTGCACATCGCGCTGAATCCTGTAACCGCCCCCCTTTCGATACCCCACAGCGTCCGACATCTCCCGCGCGTCGCAAACCTATTGCCGCTGATAAGCGCTTCACAGCCGCTGTGCTTTAGTCCAGCCACGCAACACCCTTTATGCGCATAAACCTATCCCAATCAGCTAATTCTTCTCGCGTTTACACAAAAACGATTGAAATGCGAATTCATCCAGGTAAAATCCTTTTGCGTCTAAAAAGAGGAGGTGAAGATTGGCAGCAGAAATCATCGCGGTAACTCAGCAGAAGGGTGGGGTCGGGAAGAGCACAATCGCGATGCACCTCGGGGCTGCGTTCCATGAAAAAGGCAAACGCGTCCTCGTCGTAGACGCAGACGGTCAAAACACACTGGTCCATTGGGCCAGTGCATCATCAGACGGCGAAACCGGCATTCCCTTTCCAGTCGTCAACCTCTCCGAAGCCGGCAGCCAGATCCATCGCGAGATCAAGAAATTCGTGGCTGACTACGACATCATCGTCGTCGACTGCCCGCCCTCCATCACCGAGAAAGTGTCCGGCGTCGTGTTGCTCGCGGCGAGCGTCGCGATCATGCCAACGTCGTCGTCGCCCGCCGACTATTGGTCGAGCGTCGGACTGGTGAAACTCGTGCAGCAGGCCCAGGTCATGAACGAGGATCTGCGCGCCGTCTTTCTGTTGAATAAGACCGAAGAGAAACGAATGCTGACGCGCGAACTGAAGCGTGCGTTGGAAGAGCTCGGTTTCCCACTGCTCAAGACCCAGATCCCGACGCGCGAAGCCTATAAGCAGGCCATGGCGTTAGGGCAGACAGTGCTTCAGATGAACGATCGCGGCGCCAAGCTAGCCGCCATCGAAGTACGGGCGTGCGCCAACGAGATCGCAGCCCTGCTCCCCTGAATTTATGCGCATAAAGGACCCTGAATGAAACCCTCCCAATTCGCCAAAGGCTTTCAAGCACGTCCTGATACGACTAGCAGCGAAAAGCGAACCGCTCTCGACCGCCTGAACGCGATCGACGGTTTGGTCAAGAATGGCGCTCCGACCGGCGATGTACCGAACCGCGTCATCCAGCCGATCCTGTCCCAGGACGTCGCGGAAGCCGAAACTGCGGATATCGCCAATGAGTCGGCGGCCTACCGTGCCTGGCGGATCGAGCACGCTTACCGGCCGGGCCAGGTCATCGAACTCGCGCTCAAGACGATCAAACCGAGCCCGTTCAATCCGCGCCATTTCTATCTGAAGGCGTCGATTGCGGAGCTTGCCGTCAATCTGGCGAAGCAGGGCCAGCAGCAGGCGATTCACGTCATTCCCGATTACGACAACCCCGGCACCTACTTCGTCAGCGACGGCGGCCGGCGTGTGCGAGCGCTTAAAGAAGCGAACAAGGAATCGGTGAAGGCGATCGTCATCGATCTGCCGATCGGCATTCAGAGCTATAAGCTTGGCTATGACCTCAACGTCCAGCGCGATTCGCAGACCGTGTTCGACAACGCCGTCGTCTGGAAACGCTTTCTCGAAGATCGGCATTTCCAGAGCCAGAAGGAGCTCGCCGAACACCTCGGACTAGACGAGTCGACCGTCGCAGTCGCGCTGTCGATCGCGAAGCTACCCGAGGTGGTGATGCATGAGATGGTCGCAAGGCCTGACCGCTTTGGTTCGAACATGGCGTATCAGGTGGGCCGCTATCACACTGCCCGCGGCGCCGACGCTACGCTGCGTCTGATCAACAAAATCCTCTCCGACGACCTGAGCACGCGACAAGTCGCGGACATCGTCAAGGGCAGAGCAAGCGCGCAGGAAAGCACCAAGCCGGCGGGTCGGCAGCGCTATGCGCAGCGTCTGGAAATCAAGCTCGGCGGCGTCTCGGTCGGCGATCTGAAATCGTATGGGGACGATCGAATCGAACTGCGCCTGAAGGGTCTCACACGTGAAAAGCGTGACGACATTCTTCGTCAGATTGAAAAGATGCTGAAGTAACGAAGGGAGAGCATCAGCAGGAAAAGATACGGCGGCGCACGAAAGTGGCCGCCGTTTTTCTTGATGCGCTCTTGATAACTACGCCGCGCGCGATTGGCTCAGCGTAAAGGCGAGCAGGTCGCCATCGGTGGGTTCTCCCCACGTTTTGCGAGCCAGCCAATCGAAGAACGCCGTTTCGACGATCTTCGAATCCAGCCCACGACGACGCCAATCGTCCCGCATGTGCGTGCCGAGATCCGGTAACACGTCGCCCTCAAACGACTTCCGCGCGATCTCCCGTTCGGACTCACCTTGCTCGTCGTAAAGCTCGCGCGCTTCCTTGCGGCGGACCGCCGAGTACTCGCCAAGCAGCCGCGCTTTGAGGTCGTCCGCCGGCGCAGCCACTGCGGCTTTGCCGCCGCTACCGGATGCCAGCGCTTCGACTGGCGGCGCATAGCCCTTCTTCAACGCATCCTTGAACAGCGCCGGCGCGCTACGCACAGCAGGCAACGACGTGCTGCGCATGCGTTGCTCGGTCATCTGCAGCGCCGCGCGAATCCGATTTTCTTCGCTATCGGCATACAGTGTTTGCGCTTCTTTCAGCGGAATGCCGATCTTCACCATCCGGTCGACCAGGGTGCTGTCGAACACATTCGGGTGTTCGTCGAGTGCAAGCATGGGCTGCTTGCGCTCGGTCACGCGGAACTGGATCTCGGCGACCCGCCGCCCTTCGCGGTGCTCGATCAACTCGACAAAGATGTTGGTGACCGCATTCACCTCGGCGATGGCCGGGCGCAGGTAATCGCGTTTGAAGTACTTGTACTCACGCTTTGCCTCATCGCCAGCTTCGGTGTCGGGCGTGCCGGAGAGGATAGGGCGCCACCATTCCCATGTTTCGCGCATCGTTAGATGGCTCGGGTTGGTCAGGTAACGAACGCAAATCTCGTAAAGTGCGAGCCCCGCGCTACTGCGCAACTGGCTCTGGAACTGCAGACTCAACCGCGCATACTGAACCGGGTCGAGCAGCTTCTTTTTGATCTTCGGCGCAAACGAGAACTCCACCCATACACGGCGGGTGGTGGGATCTTCAAGAATTTCCGCGTCGGCAATCAGCGTGGAAATACCCCATTTCCGGCCTGGCTTCTGGCTGGACGTGCCGGTACTCCATTCGACCTGCACCGACACCATGCGCCGCAGGTGTTCTTTCACGAGCGCCGTGTCGTTCGAATCGAACGCCGAATTGGCGACGATGTCGGACAGCAAGGCCCGATAGGTATCGCCGGACTCGTCGGCTTGCTGTGCGACGGCAAGGAGAACGTTGAACAGCTTGCGGGTGAGGAGCGTGATCTTGCCGCTCTTGGGCTGGATGGCGATCGCCTCGACGGCCTTGCGTAATTCGGCCGAGCTCGGGCTGACTACATCTGTCTTCTTCGCGCGCTTCGTGGCCATGCGTCTGGTCGAGGAGGGATTTGGCGAGAGCATACCGGCTGCGGTGATACGCGTCTATAGCACGGGTCTCACCGTTCCCGGTGAAGTGAGTTTACGAGGCACAACTCACCTCGAGCAACTCCCGAAAACCCTCACCTCACCCGTTTCGCGCCAGGTTCAGGGCATCCTTACAGGTCGCGGCCTCCCGAAAACTGACCTATTTCTGACCTGCCGCGAACGGGCGCTATTCGATCCCGAATCTTCTCACCTCAAAAAATTTTCGTGAATTTTGGCTGCACGCACGTTGCGAGCGGAGCGCACTCGCACTCAACCGTTGGCACGGACCGCTTCTGTCGATTTCAGCGGATAGGGGAGGGGAGAAATCCGGCAAACGCGCGGCGCCTCCTCCCTAAGCAGGCGCCGCGCCTAAGCGCGCCGGCGTGCACACGCGTCGATTGAGCCATGTGGCCTTCGCCGCGCAGATGCACACGGCAATTGCCGCATCTCCAATTGCGTAAATGGCCGCCGAAGCTGGCAGCAAGACACCTAATTCATGCGAGGGCGAGATCCGAATCGCGGCAACCTCCCCCGAAAAAGCTCACCTTAACGCCACCTGAGCGCTCGGAACGACGCGGCCTCCAGACCTGGGGCACTGAAAAAACACCGATAAATAGTCCCGAAAAGCCTCACCTATGAGCCCGGAACAGGCCCGCGCAGCTCATGGAGAAGCCCCCCCCGAAAAACCTCACCTTTGCGCAGCGCACAAAAATTATTCAATGATTTCATTGGGTTATGGGATCACTATTAACCGAGCGATGGGTACGCTCTCCCGTATATCCTCACCTTTAGCAGCTTTTCAAGGAAATCCGACGTTTCCGGACGCAGCCCAAGGGGCCCCGAAAAACCTCACCTTAAGATTTCAATAGCCGCAAAACCGGAACGGCTCTGACAGCGTCCGTAGGGCTTTTCCGGCCCGTTGTGGCGATTTTGGTCCTGTATTTCCTCACCTTAGCGAACACAAACGTCCAAAAAGGCTCCCGAAAAATCTCACCTCTGGCCCAAAACAAGCATTTTGACGAGCCGGCTATCGTCTCGATCCACGTCTCCCGAATTTGCTCACCTTTCCGCAAGGGTGATCGAAGATCCCATCGACGCACCGGACCGAATTTCGGTCGAAATCAGGTTCAGCTCCCGCAAACACTCACCTTAAGCGCCCGAATGCACAAAATTGAGGCAAAAATGACGCCTCGGCCCCGGAAAGTCTCACCTTCGGTTCGCGTTTTCTCCTGTCTTGACTCACCAATGGGGTTAACGAGGCCAAAACAAGGTCAAAAATTGGGGGCCGCGGAGGTCCCGAAAGCGCTCACCTTCAGGCCAGTCGCGCTCTGAACCTACTTTTAAGTGCTGCCGGGCGATCCCGGACGCTCAGGTCCCGCAAAACCTCACCTTTAGCCAAACCGCACTTTTGGGGCAGCTCCTGAACCCGCTCACGTTCTGTCCCGGACCCGCTCACCGAGGCCCCTGAACCTCATCACCCAACACTCCCGCAAGACCTCACCACCTCTCCCGTAAAGCTTCACCTTGCCGGGCTGAAACGCCGGCCTGATAAGGGTTTGCCATGGCGTTAACGTTTTTAACATGGGTTCAAAGGTGTTTACTTTTATTACTCTCTAGACTTTTCCCCGCGCGTCCTTCGGACAACGCCGCTCCACCCCATCGCTCCCATTACGCCTTCGTGAAACAGTGAGCGATCAGAAAGAAACTGCTGAAATCTCTTTATTTACAACGGCTTATTGGCTAGTCTTCGTTTTGTTTCACGGAAAAATGCAGCTCACTCCGATCTTGTGACCTACCAGCAACGTCAAAACACGCCAATTGGCTAAATAACACTCGTCCCAAACAAATACGTAGCAAACAATACGTAAATTGTTATGCTTCATCCAATTCGAGCGACATCGAGGTATACATGAATCTGGACCAGGAACGGCAAGCCATCCGTGACGAGCTTGAATCGTTGAGGGCTAGCGGGGCACGGCGGCAGGAACTGTCACTGCATGCTTGCAAGCGACTTTTTTTCGATTTGGGCATTCGCCCATCCATGGCGGCCGTTCGCGACCTGACTCAAACAGGCAGCGCAAGCGACATCCCGAAGGATATCGACCATTTTTGGGAACGCATCCGAACGGTGTCGCGCGTAAAAGTCGGTGCCGGCGCTATCCCGAAAGCACTGGAAGATCGCGCCGGAGAATTATTGGGCGCGCTTTTCGAAGAAGCCGTCGTGCATGCCCGCTCTACTCTCGACAGCGAACGCGAGGAAATTCGAGCCCAAATTACAGTCGCCGACCAACGCGCACGAGAAGCAGAAATTCGCCGCGACGTGTCGGAAGAAGCGATCAAGCGCAGCGAACTCAGAGCTGAAGCCGCATGGGAACGCGTTCGCGCGCTCGAGACTGAGCTATCTAGCGCCACTACACATGGGACCGCTCACCAGGAAGGCTTGCAGGCCACGGTGCGTCGACTCGACGGCGAAAACGAAACGTTGCGCCAACGCCTCGATACCGAACAGGCGACTAACGCGGCGCTCCGCGACCGGATCGATGCGCTGCATGTCGAATTGCGCCAAAGTACAGAGCACTATGCGCAACAGATCAAGGATGCCGTTGCCGAAGCCGAGCGCCGTGTGAAGCCAATGCTGGTCGAACTCGATTCCTTGCGCAGCATGGCGGCCACCTATCAATCGGGGGTGCGTGACGCCAGTCGCAAGGAATTCGAGTTTATTCAGCAACTCGCTGCAGCCAAGGCGCGCGGCGACCGGCTCGACGCGCAACTGCGCGAGCAGTCGGATGAAGTGGACGTTTTGACGAAAGAAGTTGCGACGCTGCGCGGTCAGCAGGACATCGATCCCGCCGTCGCGAACTTGTTGTGTTCGCTGGTCGAAGCGGGCAGGCTCACGAACGACGAGCTGGCGATGATCGGTACCGCGGCGGACGGCCACGTCACGCTGCCGTTGCGCTGCCCAAAATGTGAGGAAGGTGAGCCCGAGTTATCGCAAGTGGATCACCGCTTCGAGCTGCAGTGTCCGGAATGCGATCACTCGTCGGGACCCGGCGAATCAAGGCTGGAGGCAGTTAGCCGGTTTTTGTCGAGCGGGTCGATTGCAGCGTCGGCATGACCGCTCGGCGTGGGGCGTCATAACGGATAAATCGCTAAAGGTGAGGAAATTCGGGACCCAATGGGTGAGTATTTTCAGGGCCCGTCCACTCACCCTTTCCTCGTCAAACGTCCGTCGCGCCTAGGTGTGGGTAATGGCGGAGCGGCTGGATCCGGCTCATCGACGATTGGCGAATCCTGCTGATCCATCCACCTTTGCCACGCCCGATACAAACGGTTGGCAGACACGGCCTGCACAAATCCCAGCCATTGCCCCACCTGTTCCGCCTCAACTCCGCTCTCGAACAGATCTGCCGCGAAGGTGTTGCGCAAAGTTTGCGGACTGGCGCGTGAGGCTCGAGACGCGGCAATGCCTGCCGCGTCGATCAACGCATCCACTGCGCGCAGCATGGTCGCCTTGTGCATAGGGCGTCCTGAAGGCGAAGCGGGAAAGACCAGATTGCCGGCCAGTTCAGAAAGGCGCCGTTCGGCAAGCCATGCGTCGAGAACGGCAGCCGCGAAGGGCGCGAGTCGGGTACGGCGCGTCAGCATCGGATTCGCGGACTCGATCGTGACCCACGGAGAGCCGACGCTCACGCAACTAACCGTAAGTGCTGCCGCCTCCCCGGTCTTAATGCCACCGCCAAGAAACACAGCAATCAATGCGCGGTCACGTCGCTCTCTCCAGCGCTGCGCGACGGACAAGGACGGCAAGGGCGAAAACAGATGTGCAATGAGTGCGGCTCGTTCTGCATGATTGAGAAACCCGGTCGGCTCGTTGTCGCGTGCGTTCCGCCATGCTGCTTCGCCATCCTGAGCAATGAAACGTGCGGGATTGGTCGACGCGGATTCGATTTCGCGTACGTGGTCCAGTACCCGTTCAATGAGCCGCAAATACCTGACGCGTTGCGGTTTTCGGATCGCAAGGCCGCCCACGAATTCAGCGATGGTTTGCGTATCGACCGTGACCAGGCTCTTTTGGCGAACCGCAAGCCAGTCGAGGAAAAGCCCCCACTGTGCTTGATAGACTTCAGCAGAAGAGCGTCTGAAGTGCTGCTTGGCGAGCCACGCGTCGAACGCGATTTGCGGATCGCGGCGCCAGTCTTCCCGTTCCTGATCGAAGAGATCGGTTGACGGTTCAGGGCGTGGGATCGGGTCGGACAGATGAGGAGGTGACATAAGCTATCCTTCCGTTAGTTGCGCATATTGTAGGTGGCAACCAATGAAAGTACAGCGCCTGACTCAGTCGCCCCACGCCCGTGCGTGCTTTAGCGGAGCGCTTTTAGATGCAGGTTGTGCGGCGCGGCGTGCCGCCTCTTCATAGGCCGAGACGGCAAAGGCAAACACTGCCGGCAATGCGGTGGATGTGCCGAAGTCCACCGCCTCGTCCGTTTCCGGATAGGGCAACTCGGACGGGCGTTGGAACAGGCCGAGCATGATCGCGTCGTGCCGGCTGGCAAATCCGAGGTCCGCCAACGCTTCGGCTTCGATTGCATGAAGCAGACGCCACGAGAGCGGCACCTGCTGGACGATGTAGCACGCGGCGATGTTGCGCACGATGTGTTCAAGATCGCGCGCCGCAGTTTGATAGCGCAGCGCGGCCAGAGCATGCTCGGCTTGTTCGGTGGTCAGGTCGTTCATTATCGGCTCCAGTCGATACCCTGTACTGTACAAATATACAGTGTCCCGCGCAACCTTAGCCAAACGACCAACTCAGCCCATTTCCCCCAACAGCCAGCAACGGTGCGCCCGCGCCTCAGCCGTGAATCACCACTAGCAGTGCTTTCGCTTCGCCCTTGCCGGCGTTGCGGATCGCGTGCGGCTCG
Source organism: Burkholderia sp. OK233 (assembly GCF_900230185.1). GTDB lineage: Bacteria > Pseudomonadota > Gammaproteobacteria > Burkholderiales > Burkholderiaceae > Paraburkholderia. The sequence goes on along the minus strand of NZ_OCSR01000002.1, from coordinate 1,707,546 downwards.
TCGGCGACATAGCGCGCGGTGTCCGCGGCCTTGAGCCGCTTCGTCGTGCCCGCCGCCTCGATCTCGATCGATCCCTGCAGCACCGTCAGATGCTCACGCGTGCCGGGTTCGTGCGCGTTCGACACCAACGCCCCGCCTGGCTGCAGCGTCAACTCGTACCACTCGAACTTGCCGGCCAATTCGATTGGCCCCCAGACACGCAACTGATACTTGGCCTCGTGCCCGCTCAAAGTCGGGATGTCGTGCGGACCGGAGACGGCAATCGCCTCCGGCGCCTTCTGCGGCGCGAACAGCGAATCGAGACTGACGCCGAGCGCGTTCGTCAGACGCCACGCGACCGCGATCGTCGGATTGGCCTTGTCGCGCTCGATCTCCGAGAGCATCGATTTCGACACGCCGGCCGCGCGCGACAGGTCGTCGAGCGTCATGCGCCGTTCGGCGCGCAGACGCTGAATCTGCTCGCCGACGCGAGGCGGCGCAGCGATTGCCGGGACCGGGCTCGCGCCTGAAATGGGTGTCGCGTTGGCTGCTGCGCGGCGGATTCCCGAACTTGCCATTTACTGACCTATCGTTTAGAGTTGTTCGACATACCGGATTTTAGTTCGGAAAAACGAAAATATCCGATAAAACTGACAGCCGACTATAACAGCCCGCCTCGACGTCGAACATGCCGCAAGTGCCGAGCATGTTGCGCGTGGACGCACCACCCTTTCAGGAGTCTGGTTCATGCGTGACCTTTACCTCGCCCATCTGCGCGGCACACTCGAGCAGATCCGCGCTGACGGTTTTTACAAGAACGAGCGCGTGATAGCCAGCCCCCAGTCGGCTGACGTGCGTCTTGCGAACGGCACGGAAGTGCTGAATTTCTGTGCGAATAACTATCTTGGTCTGGCTAACGACGAACGGCTGATCGAGGCCGCGAAACAAGGCCTGGATAATGACGGCTTCGGCATGGCGTCGGTGCGCTTTATTTGCGGCACGCAGACCGTGCACAAAGACCTCGAAAAGGCGCTGGCTGCATTTCTGCAAACCGACGATTGCATTCTCTACTCCAGCTGTTTCGATGCGAACGGTGGTCTGTTCGAAACCCTGCTCGACGACAACGACGCCATCATCAGCGACGAGCTGAACCACGCGAGCATCATCGACGGTGTGCGGCTTTCGAAGGCAAAGCGTTTTCGCTACAAGAACAATGACCTCGTGGATCTCGAAGCCAGGCTGAAAGAAGCGGATGCCGCTGGCGCACGCTTCAAGCTGATCGCCACGGACGGCGTGTTTTCGATGGACGGCATCATCGCTGACCTCGCAGGCATTTGCGATCTCGCCGACCGCTACGGCGCACTCGTGATGGTCGACGATTCGCACGCGGTCGGTTTCGTCGGCGAGCTTGGGCGTGGCACGCCGGAACATTGCGGTGTGCTGTCGCGCGTCGACATCATTACGGGCACGCTCGGCAAAGCACTGGGCGGCGCATCGGGCGGCTACGTCGCAGCGCGCCAGGAAGTCATCGATCTGCTGCGTCAACGCTCACGTCCCTATCTGTTCTCGAACACACTGACACCGAGCATCGCAGCCGCCTCGCTGAAAGTACTCGAATTGCTCGCCAGCGACGAAGGTGCGCAACTGCGTGCGCGCGTGCGCGAAAACGGCGCGCATTTCCGTCGCGCGATGAGTGCGCTCGGCTTCACGCTCGTGCCCGGCGAACACCCGATCATTCCGGTCATGCTCGGCGACGCACAACTCGCATCGAATATGGCCGACGCGTTGTTGAAGGAAGGCGTTTACGTGATCGGCTTCTCGTTCCCCGTCGTGCCCAAAGGCCGCGCGCGAATCCGCACGCAAATGAGCGCCGCGCACACGCCGGAACAAATCGATCGAGCCGTCGATGCATTTGCGCGCGTCGGCCGTCAACTCGGTGTCATCTGAAGCGGAGGCGCACATGAAAGCATTGGCAAAACTCGAACGCGCACCGGGCCTCACGCTGACGGATGTGAAGAAGCCCGAAGTCGGTCACAACGACGTGATGATCCGCATCACGCGCACCGCGATCTGCGGCACCGATATCCATATCTGGAAGTGGGACGACTGGGCGCAAAAGACGATTCCAGTACCGATGCATGTCGGCCATGAATACGTCGGTGAAATCGTCGAAATGGGTCAGGAAGTGCGCGGCTTTGCGATCGGCGATCGCGTGTCGGGCGAAGGGCATATCACCTGCGGCTTCTGTCGCAACTGTCGTGCGGGACGCCGGCATCTGTGCCGCAATACAGTGGGAGTCGGCGTGAATCGCGAAGGTGCATTCGCCGAATACCTCGTAATTCCTGCGTTCAACGCGTTCAAGATTCCGCCTGAAATCTCCGACGATCTCGCCGCGATCTTCGATCCGTTCGGCAACGCCACGCATACGGCGCTGTCGTTCAACCTGGTCGGCGAAGACGTGTTGATCACCGGCGCCGGGCCGATCGGCATCATGGCGGTGGCGATTGCGAAACACGTCGGCGCACGCAATGTGGTGATCACCGACGTCAATGACTATCGCCTCGAACTCGCGCGCAAGATGGGCGCGACGCGTGCGGTGAACGTCTCGCGCGAATCGTTGCGCGACGTAATGGCGGATCTGCACATGGCCGAAGGTTTCGACGTCGGGCTGGAAATGTCAGGTGTGCCGAGTGCTTTCACCAGCATGCTCGAAGCGATGAACCACGGTGGCAAGATCGCACTGCTCGGCATTCCGCCCGCGCAGACCGCAATCGACTGGACCCAGGTGATCTTCAAGGGCCTCGAAATCAAGGGCATTTACGGCCGCGAGATGTTCGAAACCTGGTACAAGATGGTCGCGATGCTGCAAAGCGGTTTGGACCTGTCGCCGATCCTCACTCACCACTTCAAGGTCGACGATTATCAGGAGGCGTTTGCCACGATGCTCTCAGGCGAGAGCGGCAAGGTGATTCTCGACTGGACCGCTGCGTGAGTTGAAACAGCGCTGCACTCAAGCACACAACTGCTGAAACAAAATGCCCGCACCGCGCTCACGCGCCTGCGGGCGTTTTTTCGAACTCAGCCTGAATACGCACATGAATATCGTCGCCGACAGCCGGATACCACGTCGACAAACCGAACTTCGCGCGGCTGAAATGCCCTTCCGCGGAAAAGCCGAGCGTGTCTTTTTTCGTGAGCGGATCGGGCGCGAAGCCGTTGAAGGTCACATCGAGCGTCACAGGTTGCGTAACGCCGTGAATCGTCAGATCGCCGGTCAACGTGCCGCGCGATTCGCCGGTGCGCTCAAAGTGCGTGCTGGTGAAGCGCAACTCCGGATAGCGCACGACGTCGAGCATGCTGTCGCTTGTCACCATCTTGTCGAGTAGCGGCACATTCGTATCGATGCTCGCGGCGTCGATCGTGATCGCCACGGTACTCTTGTCCATCCCGCCTTCGTTCCAGTCGAGTTGCCCCTGCCTGCGATCGAAGCGCATCGTAAAGCGCGAGTACTTGAAGTGATCGATGTCGAAGGTGATGCTGCAGTGGTCCCGATCGAGATCGTAACGGCCGGGCGGCACGCGTGCTTCGTTCTGGCTGACTGTATGGGTGAGCACTTGCAAAGGCGTGCAGGCCATCGAAGTCAGCAGCGCTGCGCTGAGCAACGCGCGCACCAGGGTGATGCGGACAACAGGGATGCTCATGAAATTCGTTCCGGTTGGTCGACCATCACCACGATAGCAGTAAGCGTAGCGATCCGCCGAAGTGCACAAAAACTTGACGAAGGAGAATGATCGTTCTACCCTTCGAATATGGCTACTCAAAACCCAACTGAACTGGCTGCGTCCGGCAGCGCGCGTGAACGGCTGCTCGATGCCGCGGAGGCGTTGATCTACGCCGGCGGCATTCATGCCACCGGCGTAGATGCGATCGTCAAGCAATCCGGTACTGCGCGTAAAAGCTTTTACACGCATTTCGAATCGAAAGACGCGCTTGTCGCCGCCGCGCTGGAGCGGCGCGACGAACGCTGGATGAACTGGTTTATCGCGGGCACGTTGCGGCACGGCAAGACTGCGCGCGCGCACCTGCTCGGCATGTTCGACGTGCTGCGCGAATGGTTTGCGTCAGAGGACTTTCACGGTTGCGCGTTTCTCAACGCGGCCGGCGAAATCGCCTCCGCGGAGGATCCGATCCGGATCGTTGCGCGTGAACACAAGGAACGCCTGCTCGTGTTCGTGCGAATCCAGTGCGATGACTACTCGGCCGAATCGGGCATGGACGCGCGCCGCGCCGCGCGCTTGTCGCGCCAATGGCTGATTCTGCTCGACGGCGCCATCGCCGTGGCGCTGGTGAGCGGCGAGGCCGACGCGGCGCTCGACGCGCGAGCCGCCGCTGAAGCCTTGCTCAATACCGAGTCCGCAAGCGAATCGAACCCACTCGCAGGCCAATCCGCGAGCAGGTCCCCAAGTAAAGCCCCAAGCAAACGACCGCCATCCCGGCGTACCGAAACCTGACTGAGGAAACACCATGGCCGACCCGATCGAAACCCGCCCGCCGCTGCCGCCGTTCACACGCGAAACCGCGATCCAGAAGGTGCGCGCGGCGGATGACGGCTGGAACACCCGCGACCCCGAACGCGTGTCGCTCGCGTACACACCGGATAGCGTCTGGCGCAACCGTGCCGAGTTCACGCATGGCCGCGCGGAGATCGTCGGCCTGTTGCGCCGCAAATGGGCAAAGGAACTCGACTACCGCCTGATCAAGGAGCTTTGGGCATTCACGGATAACCGTATCGCCGTGCGCTTTGCCTACGAGTGGCACGACGACTCGAACAACTGGTTCCGTTCATACGGCAACGAGAATTGGGAGTTCGATGAACACGGGCTGATGGCGCGCCGTCATGCCAGCATCAACGATCTGCCGATCCGCGAGGCCGACCGTCTTTATCATTGGCCGCTGGGCCGCCGTCCTGACGACCATCCCGGCTTGTCCGACCTCGGCCTCTAGACCTCTTCCAGCGAATGAAGGTGGACACCAGCCGGATGTCCACCGCTCTGCCATCGGTTCTCCGTTATCGTTGCGTCTGCGCCGTGGGGCACGTCCCGTGCCCGCGCGCCCGAGCGTGCCCTCCACATCGCCCGTGCGGGTTGAGGTACAGTGCGCGACGGACGACAAGCAAGAATACCTGGAACATAGATGACACCGGCGTTCGATCGGTGGCGGAGAATACATGCGTTTTCGTCAGACAAAAAAACAGATTCGACACGCGGCTGTAGCACTCGTCGCGAGCCTCGCCGCAGCGTCCGCTGCCCATGCGGGCAATTGGTGCGAGGGCGGCGTATGGGTCGACGCTATGCTCGGCTCGTATCACATCAATCCCGACCCCAATACCCATTTCGAGCAATTCAATCCTGGCCTTGGCGTCGAATGCTGGCTCAACAATCAATGGGCGGTGACTGCCGGCGGCTTTCGCAACTCGCTGCGGCGGCCTTCGTACTATGGCGGCGGCGTCTGGGCGCCGGAGTTCGCGCACTGGGGCATCGTGCGAATCGCGGCGATAGGCGGGATCATCTCGGGCTATAACTACGGCAACTGGGGTCTAGGCCGTAACCACACGATTGGGCCGGTTGTCGCGCCGATCGTGATGGTCGATTACAAGCGCGTCGGGGCTAACTTCATTGTGATTCCACCAATCCCCTCGGACAATCTTCCGTTCACGATCGGGTTTCAGGTGAAGGTGAAGTTCTAGTCTGCAAAGGTGAGCGATTCCAGGATGGTGAGGAATTCCAGGAGATGGCGTCATCGTAGTTAAAGGTGAGGAGCGCCAGGAAATATCGTCAACACCGCCAAAGGTGAGGAATTCCAGGAGACCCAACCACTTCGACGAAAGGTGAGTTCTTCCAGGGGGCATGACATCACGTCGGTGAGAGGTGAGCCGTTCCAGGAGATGCAACCACCTCGACGAAAGGTGAGTTTTTCCAGGGGGCATGACATCACGTCGGTGAGAGGTGAGCCATTCCAGGAGATGTCGCAATATCAGCGAGAGGTGAGGCGTACCGGGGGCTGAACTGCACCGTGGGAGCAAGCAAAACCACGCCAAGGTGACGAGTTCCAGGAAATCGCTCGCCAAAGGTGAGCGATTCCAGGAGGTGAGCAATCGCCGCCTTGAGCACGCACCTGAAATAAGGTGAGGATTTCCAGGGAGTCTTCGTCTTGGCCGCCGACGGTTCGAACAGGGAATCGGTGAGGATTGTTCTGCCGTGTCGATGGAGCCGATAGTTAAGCGCAGGTGTGCTTGCCTGGATCAGGGGAATCTGAAACGACTCCGAGTTCATACATGATCAACGTCCTTGCGCAGTGAGCGCGGCATGCAGCCGCGGATAGACGCGGCGCGCGTTACCTTCGTAAATCTTGAAACGCTGCTCAGGGTTCATATCAGCGGCTTCGATGTAGCGTTTTGTGTCGTCGAAATAGTGCTGCGTGTACGGATCGATACCGCGCACCGCGCCGATCATCTCGCTCGCGAACAGGATGTTGTCGACGGGAATTACTTCGGTAAGCAGATTGATACCGGGTTGGTGGTACACGCAGGTGTCGAAGAACACGTTGTTGAGCAGGTGGTCTTCCAGTGGCGGTTTTTTCATCTCCTGCGCGAGACCGCGGAAACGTCCCCAGTGATACGGCACCGCGCCGCCGCCATGCGGAATCACGAAACGCAGTGTGGGGAAATCATGAAAGAGGTCAGACGTCAGGCACTGCATGAAGGCCGTCGTATCCGCATTCAGGTAGTGCGCCCCGGTCGTATGGAAACACGCGTTGCAGCTCGTGCTCACGTGAATCATCGCGGGGATGTCGTATTCGACCATCTTCTCGTAGATCGGGTACCAGTAGCGGTCCGACAGCGGCGGGCTCGTCCAGTGACCGCCGGACGGATCGGGATTCAGGTTGATTGCGACGTTGCCGTACCGCTCGACGCATTTCACCAATTCGGGGATGCACGTTGCCGTGTCGACACCCGGACTCTGCGGCAGCATCGCCGCCGGAATGAAATTCTGCGGAAACAGCTGGCTCACGCGATAGCACAACTCGTTGCAGATCGCCGCCCAGGTATTCGATACATCGAAGTCGCCGATGTGATGCGCCATGAAGCTCGCGCGTGGACTGAACACCGTGAGATCGAGCCCGCGTTCGCGCATCAAGCGTAGCTGGTTGGTCTCGATCGATTCGCACAGTTCGTCGTCACTGATCTTCAATTCTGAAGGCTTAGGGCTGCCTGACGACTGACCCAGCGCGGCGATCTGACGGTTGCGCCAGGTCTCCAGCGCTTTCGGCGCAGTCGTGTAGTGTCCGTGAATATCGATGATCATCGGTGGCTCCTGGAAAGTTCGGCGCGCGCATCGATTACGCGCATCCGGGTATGAATCTGACGTACTAGAACAGGACGTCGATGCCGACGGTGACCGCTGTCTGACTGGACGCGCCGGCCGGGTTGAGCGTACTGACCACCGCGTGCTTGTACGACGTGTAGTCGACTTCCCCGTAGAGCGTGGTGCGCTTGGACAGCAGATAGGCGAGCGAAACTATCGACAGGCCGCGGCGGCTGGCCTTGTCGTTCGACACCGTAGTCTGGTAGTAGCCGCCGTCGAAAATCACGTCCGGCGTAATGGTCCACGAGATACCGCCAAAGGTGTTGTTTGTTACCTGGTGCGGTGCGGCCGGATTCTGCAGATCCTCGGCCATGAAACCGCCCGACAGTCGTACCGGGCCGATTTTGTAGGCGGCGCCGGCCATGTAATAGCTGTCGCCGATGTAGGCCGTGCCGGTCAGTATGTTGCGATGCCCATACACGCCACCGACGCTAACCGGACCCGCGCTATAACTCATGCCGACTGAGCGCGTTGCTCCGCTGCTGAAATCGCCCGCGACGCCCCCGAGCGAATTGTCCACTTCGAACAGCAAAGGACCGAAAACGTTCTTGTACTTGACGTCGTTGTTGTTGCGCGTGCCGTCTGAGGCGGTAGTCAACGGAAGGATCGGCGTGAAGTGAAAGCCGAACGGATCGTAGATGCTGATGATGTCGTGAGAGATTGTGTACTGGCGGCCGAGGTCGAGCGATCCGTATTTTTCATTTCCGATGCCGACGAACGCCTGCCGGTTGAATTCAATGCCAGTGGTATTGTCGAACTGCCCGTTGCCGAGGTTGAAGCCGTTCTCCAACTGGAAGTGCGCGTTCCAGCCATTACCCAGGTCTTCCTTCCCCAGGAAGCCGAGTTTGTTCGAACTGTAGTAGCCGTTCGAATTCATCGTCACCACCGTGCCACCGCCTTTTACCGCATTCGTCTGGTAACGGACGCCGCCGTCTACCGTACCGTATAGCTGGACGCTCGACTGCGCAGATGCGGGCATTGCACCTAGCGTGCCGGCTGCAGCCGACAGTCCAAATCCAATGGTTCTCCAAACCTTTTTTTTCATAGCATGTCTCCAATTTAATGTCGTATTTTGTGGAACGGCTGGCGATGGCATAGCTTTGCCATACGATTCGTATGACTAAATGAAATTTATATTTCCAGCTCCGTTTATCGGTTTCCAGCTGAGCCGGCGGCAGTCTTTCATCCGCACCGCCGGCGACGGGGCATGTGTTGCTAGTTACCTGCCTGACCGCTGCTCGTCTGGTTGAGGCGGGCGGGCGACGGGTCGGCCGGTTTGAAGCCGGTTTTCAGTTCATGGCGTAGCGCGACACGGTCGAGTGCCTTTTCCCAGTTCGCCACCACGATGGTCGCCACGCTATTGCCGACAATGTTGGTGAACACGAACGCGCTGGACATCGCCTTGTGAATGCCGAGAATCAGGGCGATCGATTCGACCGGAATCGTGTTCGATGCGGCGAGCGTCGCTGCCAGCACGGCAATCGCCGCGCCGGATACGCCCGCCGCGCCCTTCGACGTGAGCAGCAACACGGCGAGCAGCACCAGCTGGTCATGCCAGTTCATCGGCGTGTTGGTGGCCTGCGCGAGAAACACAGCCGCTGCGGCGAAGTACAGGCACGTGCCGTCGTGATTGAACGTGTACGCGGTCGGCAGAACCAGACCCACCACCGATTTTTCGCAGCCGAGCCGTTCGAGCTTGTCGATCAGTTGCGGGAAAACTGTCTCCGACGAACTCGTGCCGATCACGAGCAGCAACTCTGCGCCGATGTAGCGCATCAGGCGCAGCAGGCTGAAACCGTTGACTTTCGCGATCGGCCAGAGAATCAGCATGATGAAGAGCGCGCAGGTCAGATAGAACTCGAGTACGAGTTTGCCGAGCGAGATCAGCGTACCGAAGCCGAATTTGCTGACCGTGAAGGCGATCGCGCCGAACGCGGCGAGGGGCGCGATTTTCATCGTCAGGCCGATGATCCAGAAGAGCGAGCCCGACATCGCGTCGATCAGGTTCAACACCGGCTGTGCGCGCTCGCCGATTGCGGCAAGGCCGAATGCAAACAGCACCGAGAAGAACAGCACCTGCAGGACGTCGCCGCCGGCGAACGCGCTGATCGCCGTGTGTGGAATCACATTCAGCAGGAATTCGCTCGTCGTGACGACGTGATGGGCTTTCGCGATGTACACATCGACGGCGGCGGAGTGCACGCTGTGCATGTCCACGTTCATGCCGACACCGGGCTTGAGCAGGTTGATGACTACGAGGCCCAGCACCAGTGCGAGCGAGGTCACCATTTCAAAATAGAAAAGCGCCTTGATCGCCACGCGGCCAACCTTCTTGAAGTCGTTGACACCCGCGATGCCGCTGCACACGGTGCAGAAGATGATCGGTCCAATCAGCATCTGGATGATGCGGATAAAGGCGTCGCCGACGGGCTCCAGATTGATGCCGAACTTCGGGAAGAAGTAGCCCGTGGCGACGCCCAGTGCCATACCGGCCAACACCTGAAAAGACAGGTCGCGGTAGAACGGCTGACGCGCCTTGGGTTTGGTGGCGGCGGACTTGCCGGGCAAGCTCATGGTGTCTCCTTGTCAAGCGGCGGCGAACTCTGGTTCGCTCAAAAATGATGAAATGAACGGCTGCGACGTTAGCGCGCGGCGTCGCCCAGAATGCCAAGACTGTCGGCAAAGATCTCGTCGACACTCAGCTTGCGTGGCAGCAGTTGTTGCTGCTCGCAGAACGCAAGCGTTTCCTCAAGCGGACCGCGGAGCGCGTCGTAGCCGAACAGCAGCTTGTCCGGCCTGCCGGCGTTTCCCGCTGCGACCGATGCCTTGCCGCGGCACAGCAGGTCATACACAGCACGCACGGCTTGCGGATGCGTATCGGCCAGCGCCTTCGTTACCACGACGACGTGATTGATCGGAACGTATCGATGGAGGGCATACCACTCACGGTCGGCGGCGGCCGCGTCGTCGATCAGTGGTTCGAGCCCTGGCTCGTCGGGCAGATCGTTGCCGAGGATGGCGGCATCGAGTTCGCCCGCACGAAGCATCGGCAACAGTTGCTTGCCGGGTTCGGCGCGGCGCACGAAAGGCGGATCGCGATACTCCTCCAGATGCGCGCCTTCGATCGTGACCCATTCGACCTGATCAAGCGGCACGCCGTAGGTTTGCGCCAGAATGGCGCGCACCCACATACCTGTGGTCTGCGAGTAGGCGCGTACGCCGATTTTCTTTCCCGGGAGACTGCCAGTATCGAGTTTGCCACGCTCGGCATTGTAAATAATGCAGCCCTGCTGGAAGCGCGCGGCCACGACCGTGGGCAGCAGCACGATCGGCTTGCCGTAGGCTTTCGCCTGCAAATACGTGACGATCGCCATTTCGCTGACGTCGTACACCTGACGGCGCGCCATCGGTGCGAACGCGCGGTGAATTGGTTCGACGTCCTCAAACACGAATTCGACGGCGAGGTCGCTCAGTTCGCCGGCTTTCAGCGCCTGCGTGTGCGGATAGGTTTTCAACGCAGTCTTCAGGCGCAGCGGTTGTGTAGAGATGCTCACGGTCTTGTCTTCCTGTTTCGTTCGAGGCGTACGTATCAAGCGGCGAGCGCTGGATACATCGTGCGCGCGGTGCCACCGAAGATGGCTTCGCGCGCGTCGGCGGGCAGCATCGACAGACTCTCGCGGGCATCGGCGAGCAGTTGCGGCAGCGCGCCTTCGGCAGCCGGGAAATTCGAACCCCACGCGATGCGATGCGCGCCAAATGCGTCGAGCACGCGGGGGAAGAAGGCGGCGGGCGTCGAGTCACCACGCGCGGCTTCGGCGATCGTGCGGTTCGTGAGCTTCAGATACACACCCTGATGCGACGCGAGGCCGAAGAGCGGTGCGGCCGCTTCGTACGGCGGGCCGCCGGCGAGTTCGGGACGTGCGAGGTGATCGAGCAACACCCGGATGTCGGGAAAGCGCGCGAGCATGTTCAGGAGTGCGGGAATTCCTTGCGCGGTCATCTGCAGGCAGATCGGAACGTTGTGGCGCTGCGTGTATTCCCATACCGGGAACGAGCGCTCGTCGTCGAGCCAGCCCGCCTGGCCGGGCATCGTGCTGCCGGTCGTGAAAAGGCGCAGCCCGGAGAGGCCCGCGTCGAGCCAGCGTTGCAACTGCGTGACGGCGTCGCTCGCTAGCACGTCGACCGAGAACACGCCTGCGAAGCGATCAGGATGGCTCCGTACCGCTTCGACCACATAACTATTGTCGTTACCGTACACTGTCGAAGCTTGAACGACCACCGCACGATCGATGCCGGCTTCGTCCATTGAGGCGAGCAGGCCTTCAAAACTAACGGGGCGCTTCGCCGACCATTCCGACTGGTGACCACCGACCGGTGCGAGCGGATAACGTTGTTTATCTGGGGAAATTGCGTGAGTGTGCGTGTCGATGACGACAGACATGAACGAGCTCCTGACTGGAAACTTTTTGATCGGATGGACGTTACTGTAAGTGTGATGTAGTCGAAGGTCCCAATATGAAGTGAGCCGCAAGGCATAAATTCTGGTTAAGCTAAGGGTTTTCACATAGCAAATCTGGAGAATCGATGGGTGTAGTCGAGCGCACGCCATCGAATGACGATCTGACGCGATTAAGGCGGCTTTTCCTGTTCGATGCGGTGTGCGAAGCAGGTGGAATCGGACAGGCGGCTACCCGCGCGGGGCGCACGCAGCCTGCGGTGAGCCTCGCCATCAGCAAGCTGGAAGCGAGCTTCGGCGGTCAGCTTTTCGAGCGCGGCTTCGGCGGTAGCGAATTGACGGAGGAGGGCGTGATCCTGCAACGGCGCGTACGTCGCATGCTCGACCAGATGGAACGCGCCGTTGCAAGCCTGACTGGCCAAGCGGTGCCGGCGAACGCGGTTAAGATTTGCCGCCGTCTGACCGACACGCAGGTGCGCTGCCACATCGCGATTGCAAATGCGGGATCGGCGGCAGAGGCCGCACAGTTATTGGGCATCTCGCAGCCGGCCGTGCATCGGGCGGCGCGGCAGATCGAGCAGAATGTCGGCGTGTCGCTTTACCGGCGGCGTGTGCATAGCGTGTCGGCCAACCCTGCAGGCATCGAATTCGCGCGCTGTCTGAGTCTGGCGCTCTACGAAATTGCACAGGCGAGTGAGGATCTGGCATACGCGCGCGGACAGCTCACAGGGAAAGTGGCGATCGGCGTCTTGCCGTTGCTGCCGCCACGCCTCGTCGCGCGCGCCATCCAACGACTGCGTGGCCGCTACCCTGCTGCGCGCGTTACGGTCGATGAAGGCTCCCACGCGCACCTCTTGCGCGAACTACGCGTCGGCGCTATCGATATCATCATCGGCGGGCTGCGCGAGCCCCGCCTCACGGGGTCGGTGCAGGAGACGGAGCTGTTCGCCGACCCTTACGTGGTTGCCGTCCGCAAGGGGCATCGGCTGGCCGGACAGAAAACCGTCGCGGCCCGCGACCTCGCCGGTTACGACTGGGTCATGCCACAGCGCAACGTGCCGCGACGCTCGGTGATCGACGCGATCTTCGCCCGGCTGCCGGTCAAGCCGCCGCTGGTGGTCGAGACCAGTTCGCTAGCGATGATGATAGCGATGCTGGTGGAAAGCGATTGCATCACGCTCCTGTCGCGTGCGCAGATTCGCGAGGCCTATCCGGGCAGCGAGATGGTCGCGTTGGAACTGGAGACGCCCGAGGCAAGCCGGGCGGTCGGGTATACATTGCGTACCGACTGGCTCGGCACCGCCGTCCAGCAGGCGTTCATTGAGCATCTGCGTGAGGAATGCGCGCGTCGAATTTGACCGCGGGCCATGACGTGCTGCTGATTCGCATCAAGTCGACGTCCGTGTCGACAGGCTCAACGCGTGGGTCGTCGATCTGGCCTTGTCGACGAGCCACTGGACGAACAGATCGATACTCCTGCGAGGCGTTGCGGGAACTGCGTAGCTCTAACAGAGCACTACGACACTAGGTGCTTTCCCGCTCAATCAGACTGAATCCCACATCGACGATTGGCTCGCCGCCAGCACGATTCTCAATCCGATCGACCAGCATGGTTGCCGCAAGCGTTCCAATTCTCGTGCCGTCGACTCTCATGGTCGACAACGGCGGCGTGGTGTCATTCGCAAAATTCAGATCACCGTAGCCAATCACACGCAGTTTCTCTGGTACTGAGATATCCCGGTACTCCGCTTCCATCAACACGCCCAGCGCCAGAATATCCGCGCCGCAAAAAACGGCGTCGATATCGGCGTGCGTGTCGAGCAAGCCTTTCAGCGCCCGTCGCCCGTCACCCAGATTCGCGGGTGACTCGACCGTCACGACAGGGATGGCGGAGATGGTTTTGCCGTTCCCGAACGCTTTGAGGAACGCTTTGGTGCGGGCCTGCGCCCGCCGGTCGCTAGGTGTGACGACAGCGGGCCGGCGCACGCCGCGTGTCTTCAGAAAATCCGCAGCTGCCTTCCCCACGTTCTCATGGGAGAAACCGACCAGCATGTCGATGGGCTCGCGTGTCAGGTCCCAGGTCTCGACGACAGGAATGCCGCACGCGCGCAGCTTTTGCCTCGCACTCTGGGAATGAACGACGCCGGTCAGTACGATGCCGGCGGGCCGGCGGCCGATCACCGCATCAAGCAGGGCGTCTTCGCGCGACTCGTCGTATCCGCTTTGTCCAATCAGCAACTGATAGCCCGACGCGGCAAGCTCGGTCGTCAGGGCGCCGACGGTTTCCTGAAACACGCTCCCGGCCATCGCGGGGATCAAGGCGACGATGAGATGGCTGCGAGTCGACGCCAGCGAACCGGCGATGAGGTCGGGCGTATACCCGGTTTGCCGGACGGCTGCCTGGACGCGCTCCAGCGTATCGACCGAAACCAGTTCCGGCGTGTTCAGTGCGCGTGAGACGGTCACTTTCGTCACGCCGACGAGCGTCGCGAGATCGCTCAGCGTCACGCGGCCGGAATTCTTGCGGGCGCGCCGGGAGGCACTTCGTTCGGCAGGGGCAAGCAGGGTAGTAGGCGGTTTGCTCACGACGTTGATCACTCAGGCCCAAAAAAAGTTGCTGGCGATTATGGCAAAACCATACTACCATGCGTCGTATGTTACCGGTTACATGAACCGGTAACATAAATTAGAAGAGAGGCGATTGGCGCGAACCGAGTGCGCGCGCCCGGGACTTGAGAGACAGGAGAGCATCATGTCGCAGGCTGGTACGGTGTTGAGCGAGCCGCTGATCCGGCTTAACGCCGCGGACAATGTACTGATCGCGCGAGAATCGCTGTCGATCGGGCAGCAACTATGCATCGGAGACACGACGATCCGCATACGCGCGCAGGTCACCGCGGGCCACAAAGTCGCCGCCTATCGCATCCCCCGTGGTGCGCCGATCCGTAAATACGACACGGTCATTGGCCTCGCGGCTCGCGACATCGAGGCGGGTGATCACGTCCACACTCACAACGTCGAACTGATCGATTTCGAGCGCGATCCGGGCTTCTGTCTCGATGTGCGTCCGGTCGAGTACGTGGCAGAAGCTGAACGGGCGAGATTTAACGGCATCGTTCGGCCCGACGGGCGGGTCGCGACGCGCAACTTCATCGGGATTCTGGCATCGGTCAACTGTTCGTCGACTGTTATCAAGAATATTGCCGCCTGGTTTACGCCGGAGCGGCTTGCGCCTTATCCCAATGTCGATGGCGTGGTAGCGTTCGCGCAGACAAGTGGCTGCGGGATGTCCTCACCCAGCGAGCACTTCGACGTCCTGCGCCGGACGCTCGCCGGCTATGCGCGTCATCCCAATCTCGCCGGGGTGCTGATCGTCGGGCTGGGCTGCGAGCGCAATCAGGTGGGCGACCTGCTCGATTCACAAGGGCTTCAAGTCGGTACGTCGGTCCACGCATTGGTGATGCAGGACGAAGGTGGCACCCGGGCAACGATCGACGCGGGGATCGCTGCCATACAGAAGATGCTGCCGTCGGCGAACGACATCGAGCGCCGTCCGGTGCCGGCAAGTCACCTGAAAATCGGTCTGGAATGCGGCGGCTCCGACGGTTTTTCGGGCATCACGGCCAATCCAGCCCTGGGCGCAGCCATGGACCTTCTGGTGCGTCACGGCGGCACGGCCATTCTTTCCGAAACCCCCGAAATTCACGGCGTCGAATACATGCTGACGCGCCGTGCGGTGACACCGGAGGTCGGCCAGAAACTGCTCGACCGGCTCGCGTGGTGGGAGCGCTATACGCGCGGCCACAACGGTCAGTTCAACGGTGTCGTCGGACCGGGTAATCAGAAGGGCGGACTCGCCAACATCTTCGAAAAGTCGCTCGGATCGGCGATGAAAGGCGGCACGACGCCGCTGCAGGCTGTCTATGAATACGCCGAGCCTATCGACCGGGCCGGCTTCGTCTTCATGGATTCGCCCGGCTACGATCCCGTCGCGGTGACCGGGCAGATTGCAAGTGGCGCAAACTTGATCTGCTTCACGACGGGCCGCGGCTCCATGTTCGGCTCGAAGCCCGCGCCCACCCTCAAGCTCGCGAGCAACACGCCGATGTTCAAGCGGCTTCGCGACGACATGGACATCAATTGCGGACTTGTCCTTGATGGTGAGCGATCAGTCGAGGAGATGGGGAAGGATATCTTCGAGCACATCCTGCGGGCCGCGTCGGGCGAGCGCACCCGCAGTGAGTTGCTCGGGCTGGGCGACCACGAATTTGTGCCCTGGCACATGGGCATCGTGAGCTGAAACGCCACCTCATTCCTACAAAAAAAGCGGAGACAGAGATTGAACCAAGCCTTGCAACAGGCGCCACGCAGCAAAGTGCGCTGGCTGGTGGCCGGTCTGATGTGGTCGGCCATCGCCATCAACTATATCGACCGCACGGTGCTGTCCGCCGCGGCTCCCCATCTTCAGACGGAGTTCCATCTCAGTGCGATGGAGATGGGCATCGTGATGTCGGCGTTCTTCTGGTCGTATGCGTTGCTGCAATTGCCTGCGGGCATGCTCGCCGATCGCTTCGGACAGAAGATCGTGCTGGGTGCGTCCGTGTTCTGGTGGTCGCTTGCGACGGCCGTAACCGGACTCGCCACCGGCTTCAAGTCCCTCGTGGTCCTACGGGTCATGCTGGGCATCGGCGAAGCGGGCGCCTACCCCAGTAACGCGGGCATCGCCTCGCGATGGTTTCCGCGCAAGGAACGCGCAACGGTGGCGGGCATCTTCGATAGCGGGTCGAAGCTTGGGGGCGCGGTGGCGCTGCCGCTGATCGCCTGGCTGCTGGCGACGTTCGACTGGAAGGTCACCTTTGCGATCACCGGTGTGCTGGGTCTCATCTGGTGCGTCGTCTGGGTGTTGGTGTTCAGGGACTCGCCGGCGGATCACAGGCGAGTGAATGCGGCCGAGCTTGCCCATATCCGCAATGACGAAGCGGTGTCGCGCAGCGACGGCGTGGGCGCGGCCGCCGATGTACCCTGGCACAGGCTGTTCGCACATCGGAACATCTGGGCCATGTGTATCGGCTTCTTCATGATCAACTACAACTCCTACTTCTTCATCACCTGGCTGCCGACGTATCTCGTCAAGGAACGCGGCATGAGCCTGATGGAGATGGGCTTCATGGCTTCGCTGCCGCTCGTCCTTTCGATGATCGTCGAGGTATTCGCGGGCTGGGCCTCCGATCGTGTATATGCCTCGGGAAGGCTGTCGCTCACCGCGACCCGCAAACTGTTTCTCGTCGTTGGCCTGGTGATGGCGTCAAGCATCGGACTCGCAGCGTTCGCGACTTCTCCGCTCGTGGCCGTCGCCTTGCTCTGCGTGGCGAAGTCGGGCACGACCGTCGCTGCATCCCAGGTCTGGGCGCTGCCGGGCGATGTCGCGCCGGCGAATATGGTGTCGCGGGTTGCGGGTATCCAGAACACCGTCTCCAACATGGGCGGCGTGGTCGGTCCGATCGTCACCGGCGCGATTGTTGGTTCAACCGGCTCGTTCGTTTTTGCGCTGCTGTTCTCGTCGGCGCTGATCGTGATTGCGATTCTCAATTACCTGTTCCTGCTCGGAAAGGTGGAGCCCATTCAATTCAATCAAGTCCCCACGGAGGCTAGAAATCGTGATGAACGCAACGTCGATGTCAACGCTTAACCCATTCAAGGCGGCGCTTGCAAACGGTCAACGCCAGATTGGCTTCTGGCTTTCGATGGCCGATGCCTATCTGGCCGAAGTCAGCGCGACCGCCGGCTTCGAGTGGCTGTTGATCGACGCCGAGCACGCCCCGAACGACGTGCGCAGCATTCTTGCGCAATTGCAGGCGGTCGCGCCGTATTCCGCCGAAGCCGTCGTGCGACCCGTGAACGGTGATCCGGCGCTGCTCAAGCGCTTACTCGATATCGGCGCACGTAACCTCCTCGTTCCGATGATCGATACCGCGGATGAGGCCCGCGCGTGCGTGGCCGCCGTACGCTATCCGCCCCATGGCATTCGTGGTGTGGGCAGTGCGGTGGGACGTGCGTCGCGCTGGAGCTCGCGGACCGACTATCTGGATATCGCGGACAGTGAAATTTGCCTGCTCGTGCAGGCGGAGACGGTCACAGCGCTCGACAATCTCGAGGCGATATGCGCGGTTGACGGCGTGGATGGCGTCTTCATCGGGCCTGCGGATCTGGCTGCGTCGATGGGCCATCGCGGCAAGCCGGGCCATCCGGAAGTGCAGAACGCGATCGAAACCGCGATGCGCACCATCATCGCTTCCGGTAAGGCGGCCGGCACGTTGACCTCGGACCCGGCGCTCGCGCGTCGCTATCTCGAGCTTGGATGCACATTCGTCGCGACTGGCGTGGACATCCTCATGTTTGCGAACGCAGCACGCAAGCTCGCCCGGGAGTTCATCGAGCAGTGAAGAATGGTGAGGAATTCCAGGAGATGGCGTCATCTCAATCAACGGTGAGGAATTCCAGGAGACGGCACCATCCCCGTCAGCGGTGAGTCGTTCCAGGAGCCGAACAGCACCTTGGAGGCGCGCAAGCACACGCCAAGGTGAGGAATTCCAGGAGATAGCCTGCAAAGGTGAGCGATTCCAGGAGGTGAGCAATTGCTGCGTTGAGCACGCACCTGAAATAAGGTGAGGATTTCCAGGGAGTCCTCGTCATGATCGCCGACGGTGATGCGGCAAGCGTTCCAAACCTCACCCTGGTGCGCGCCGGCGCAAGACCGACACCGCCAATCTCCTTACATCCTCTTCCATATACAAACAAAGCGTGTGTGCGACACCTTGCGCCGCCCCACGCCGCAAAAGCCGTGTCACCCGCGCCGCACGGCGACGCACACCTCCGCGTTTGCGCGGCAGAAGCGGCCACACCTCGTCATCTTGTAACGCTCTCGTAAAACATGATCTCTCGCTGGTTGATAAGTTGCGGATAACGCGCGTCGTCGCCACTCAAGCAACGACTTTGCGTGACCGTAGATCAATCGAAGGAGAAAGCATGAAGAAGTTATTGGCAATCGCGGCGCTGGCCGCACTGAGCGCAACCTTGAGCGGATGCTGGTGGGGTCCGCCTCCGGGTTGGGGCGGCGGAGGCCCGGGCGGTGGTGGACCCGGCGGCCCCGGCGGCGGACCGCACAGCGCGATCGTCGCTCCTGACAGTACCGCTCAAGGCTGAGTAGTAAACCAAGCCGAAACTAAGTCGATAACGAAGCCGATAACTAAGCCGACAACTAAGCGGGAAACGTAAGCGTCACCACGAAACCACCGTCGGCGGCGTTATCGGCATGAAAAGCGCCGCCGTTGTACCGCACGAGGCGCCGCACGATCGCGAGCCCCAGTCCGCAGTGCGCATCGCCGCTACGCGCTTCATCGAGTCGCACGAACGGTTGCAGCGCACGATCCAGTTGACTGCTGGGAATACCGCCGCCGTGATCGCGCACCTCGAGCGTGTACTTGCCGTCGCGGCGGGACGTCGAGATTTCTACCGGCGGCTCACCGTAGGTGAGCGCGTTCTCGATCAGATTGGTCAGAATCCGGTCGAGATCGACAAGCGGCAATCCAAAACCATCGCCGGCTTGCAGATCGAGGCGCACGAGCGCATCGTCAGCGAGACTGTCGCCGTAATGCCGGCGACAGTGAGTGTCGACGCTCGTGCTGGGCGAGGTATCCGCCGTCTCACGTGCGAAGTCGAGAAACTGCGTGACGATGCGCGACAACGATTCCGAGTCCCGCAAGAAGCCGCGGCGGTTCGCTTCGTCCGGCAGCAGATCCGCACGTACCTGCATGCGCGTGATCGGCGCACGCAGATCGTGCGCCACGCCGGCCAGCATCACCGCGCGTTCCTGCTCGGCCTGCGCAAGTTCGTGCACCATCTGATTGAAGTCGCCGATCAGTTCCTTCAGCTCGCGCGGGCCGCTCGCCTCCACAACCGGCGCGCGATGGCCGATGCGGAACTCGCGCGCTGCGAGTGCCAGCCGATGCAATGGCCGCTGCAATTGCCACGCGCCGAGCAACGCGATGATCACCGCCAGCACCAGCATCATCGCCGATGCGCCCAGGAAGCGACGCGCCGGCAGCGTCGAGTTTTGCATTTCGAGCCAGCCTGGATTGCCGGCGTAATGGACCCAGACCGTGCCGTTCTCGCCGTCGGCTACGACCTGGCTGCCTGCTGGCAACTTCTCGCGCAAGTCGTGTTCGAACGGACCCGAGGTGTTTTCACACGGCGCGGGACAGCCATACCGGATCGCGTCTTGCGCGCTCACATAAGACACACCGAGCGTTGCCGCGACGTGGGAAGCGGTGAGCGTGCCGTCCTGCCTGGCCTCTACCGCGAGAAGCAAGGCGCGCTGCGCATGACCGGCATCGATCTGGCCGCGCTCACGGTCCACGAGGACGATTCCGATGATGTGCACCAGCACGATCAGACTCACCGTCATCAACGAGAGCCGGCCAAACAGTGTGTTAAAGGGATTCTTCATCTTCATTGCTGCCGGGCACGAACATGTAGCCGATGCCGCGTATGGTCTGGATCCGGCGCGGATTGGCCGGGTCGTCTTCGAGCAGACGGCGCAGGCGCCACACCGGCACGTCGATACCGCGTTCGGTCACTTCGGAGTGCGGCCCATGCAGCAGGTCGACGAGCTTCGAGCGCGACAGCGTTTCCATTGGATGCGCGGCGAGCACTTCGAGCAGCGCATATTCGCCGCCGGTCAGCTTGAGCGCTTCGTCATCGCGAAACAGCGTGCGCCTCGCGAAGTCGAGCCGGAAGCGGCCGAAGCGCAGCACTTCACGCTTTTCGAGCGCCGTAGCCGTGGACCCCGATGGCTGCGCATGCCGGCGCAACACCGCATGAATACGCGCGAGCAGTTCCTGCGGCATGAACGGCTTGCCGAGATAGTCGTCGGCGCCGAGTTCCAGACCGATTATCCGATCCACGCCGTCCGCGCGCGCTGTCAGCATGATCACGGGAATCGTGTCGCCATTCGCACGCAATTGCCTGAGCGCGCTGAGTCCGTCGACGCCCGGCATCATCAGATCGAGCACGATGATCGAGGGCCGCTCGCGTTCCAGCCGGCGTGCCAGATGGTTCGCGTCGTGCAACACGGACATCTCGATACCGCGTTGTTGAAAGAAGGTTCTGAGCAGGTCACGAAGGTCGGCATCGTCGTCGACCAGTAAAACCTGGATGGGCGTGTCTGACATGGCTGGGCCCTGATCGATGAGGATAATTGACGGACGGCGCGGCCGCGCGCCTGTCGTACGTCGCAATATAGCGAATCGCGCGATGGCAGCGGTTTCGGGTTCTTATCTGCGCTTACAGTTTATTACGGTAGCTGCCTTCGGTTCTATCTGGCTGCGTGAAGCAACCCGTGCCGGTCAACGTCATACCGCCCGATTCATCGCAACACCACACGCCTCGTTACAACTCGTAATCCTCGCCTAAGCCACCGTAAGACGCCGCTCACTATGCTGGGCCACCTCTCGCCGCTGGTGGCGTTACGCGGTTTCCTCAGAGACGCATGCCAGACGGCCCTTTGTCGAATTGAGTCGAAGGATGCCCACAGCATGCCGAATAACCCTACCGCGTCCGGACCTTCCTCGCGCGTACCGAGATTCACCTATCTTGCCGCTGCAGTCGCCGCCGCCACGTTTTTGCTGGCGGGTTGCGGCGAGCAGGCACCGCATGGACCGCCACAGTCGGTCCCCGAAGTTGGCGTCCGGACGATCGCGCCGCACACCGTGGTGTCGAGTACCGAATTGTCCGGGCGACTGTCGGCGATCCGTATCGCCGAGGTCAGGCCGCAGGTCGAAGGCATCGTCAGAAAGCGCCTCTTCACGGAAGGCGCGCTGGTCGCAGCCGGCGCGGTGCTTTACCAGATCGACCCGTCCAGCTACCAGGCAACTTACGACCAGGCCGTCGGCACGCTCGCCAAAGCCGAGGCGACAGCGAGCGCTGCGCAGACCAAGGCCACCCGTTACGCCGAACTGTCGAAGATCGAAGGCGTGAGCAAGCAGGACTACGACGACGCTGTCGCCGCCTTGGAGGAAGCGAAGGCCGACGTGGTTTCCGATCGTGCCGCATTGAAGACTGCTGCGATCAATCTTGGCTATACGAAGGTCGTTGCGCCCATCGCGGGACGCATCGGCAAATCGAGCGTGACTGAAGGCGCGCTCGTTACCGCGGAGCAGACCACCGCGCTCGCGACGGTTCAGGCGACGACCGACATGTATCTCGACGTCACGCGCTCTTCCGCCGACTGGTTGCGGCTGCAGAAAGAATTCGCCAGCGGCCAGTTGCAACAGGCGGGCTCGGACGGCGCGGTCGTTCATCTCGTGATGGAAGACGGCAGCACGTACACGCAGCCGGGCAAGCTGCTGTTCTCCGACATCACCGTCGACGCCACCACCGGCTCGGTCACCTTGCGTTGCGTGTTCCCCAATCCGGACGGTGTGCTGCTACCTGGCATGTTCGTGCGCGCACGGCTTGAAGAGGGCGTGAACCAGCAGGCGATCACGGTGCCGCAACTCGCGGTCGCGCGTGCATCCGACGGTTCGGCGAGCGTGCTGACGGTCGGCGCCGACAACAAGGTCACGCAGACACCCGTCACGGCCGACACCGCTTCAGGCGCCGACTGGCTCGTTACGCGCGGCCTCAAGGCGGGCGATCGCGTGATCGTCGCCGGATCGCAGAAAGCGCGCGCGGGCGGTGTCGTGAAGCCGGTCGAATCGCCCGCCATATCGGGTGCGCCCGCCACCGCGGACGCCACGTCGGCCGCACATAGCTAAAGCGAGACACTCATGGCAGGTTTCTTTATCAACCGACCGATCCTCGCGTGGGTCATCGCCATCGTCATCATGATGATCGGCGGCGCATCCATCGGGACGCTTCCGGTCGAACAGTATCCGAGCGTGGCGCCAGTCTCCGTGCAGATCACGGCGACCTATCCGGGCGCTTCGGCCGAAACCGTGGCGACCACCGTCACGCAGGTGATCGAGCAGAAACTGAGCGGCATCGACCATCTGCTCTACATGTCGTCCACCAGCAGTTCGGCCGGACAGGCCACCATCACGCTCACGTTCCAGCAGGGCACCAATGCCGACATCGCTCAGGTGCAGGTGCAGAACAAGGTCGAGCAGGCCAGTTCGTCGCTGCCGCAGACGGTTCAGGACCAGGGCGTGCAGGTGGCGAAGGCGGCCAATGCGTTTCTGATGATCGTGTCGCTGTCGTCCTCTGACGGCAGCATGAATTCAATCGATCTCGGCAACATCATCGCAACGCAGATCGAAGACCCGCTCACGCAGATCGACGGCGTCGGCGACGTGACGCTGTTCGGCGCGCAGCACGCCATGCGCATCTGGCTCGATCCGGTAAAGCTGCAGGCCGTCGGTCTGACTGCCGGCGACGTCACCACCGCGATCACGAATCAGAACGTGCAACTCTCGGTCGGCCAGATCGGCGGCTCGCCCTCCACGAAGACGCAGGCGCTCAACGCGACCATTTCGGCGTCGAGTTTGCTCACCACGCCCGCGCAGTTCGGCGCAATCCTGCTGCGCGTGAATAGCGACGGCTCGAAGGTCATGCTGAAGGACGTCGCGCGGATCGATGTCGGCGGCGACGATTACAGCACGGACTCGCGACTGAACGGCAAGCCTGCGGCCTCGCTCGCGGTCAAACTCGCGAGCGGTGCGAACGCGATGAGCGTAGCCAAAGCGGTGCGCGCCAAGCTCAACGAACTGAGCGGGCAATTGCCGCACAACGTGGTGGTCGACTATCCGTACGACACCACGCCGTTCGTGCGCATCTCGATCGAAGAGGTGGTGAAGACGTTGATCGAAGCGGTGATGCTGGTCTTCGTCGTGATGTACGTGTTTCTGCAAAACCTGCGCGCGACGTTGATTCCGACCATCGTCGTGCCGGTCGCGTTGCTCGGCACGTTTGCCGTGATGTCGGCGGTGGGCTTTTCGATTAACGTGCTTTCGATGTTCGGGCTCGTGCTTGCGATCGGGCTGCTGGTGGACGATGCGATTGTGGTCGTCGAAAACGTCGAGCGGCTGATCGCGGAAGAGGGGCTGTCGCCCGTCGAAGCCACCCGCAAGGCGATGAAGCAGATCACCGGCGCGCTGGTCGGCATTACGACCGTGCTGATTGCCGTGTTCATTCCAATGGCGTTTTTCTCGGGGTCAACGGGCGCGATTTACCGGCAGTTCTCGATCACCATCGTCGCGGCGATGCTGCTCTCCGTATTCCTCGCGTTGACGCTGACACCGGCGCTGTGCGCGACCATGCTGCGGCGCACGGACGTCGAGCACCACACGAAGCGCGGCGTGCTCGGCTGGTTCAACCGTGTGCTGGCGCGTGGAACCGATCGTTACGATTCGACGGTCGCGCGCGTGATCGGCAAGCCGATGCGCTATATGGTGATCTACGTGCTGATTGGGGGCGTGGTTGCGCTGCTCTTCATGAAGCTGCCGTCGTCCTACCTGCCGGACGAGGATCAGGGGATCATCATCACGTCGATTTCAGCGCCCGCCGGCACGCCTGCCGCGCAGACGCTGGAAGTCGTGAAAAAGGTCGAGGCGTATTACCTCGGCCTGCCGCAGGTGGACAAGATCATCGCGCTGACCGGCTTCAGCTTCAACGGCTCGGGGCAGAACAACGGCCTCGCCTTCGTCAAGCTCAAGGACTGGAGCACGCGGCGTGGCAGCGACGGTTCGGCGGCGGCGATCATCCAGCGCGCCAACATGCACTTCGCCGCCTCGCGCGACGCGCAGATTTTCGCGCTCAATCCACCGGCGATTCAGGAGCTCGGCACGCAGAGCGGCCTCGACTTCGAACTGGAAGATCGCGCCGGGCAGGGCCACGACAAGCTGATGGCCGCGCGCCAGCAATTGCTCGCGCTGGCCGCGCAGGACAGCGCGCTGTCGGGCATGCGTCCCGGCGGCCTCGACGATACGCCGCAGTTCCATGTCGATATCGATCGTGAGAAGGCGAGTGCGCTCGGATTGTCCATCGCTGATGTGAACGACACTTTGCAGACCGCGTTCGGCTCGTCTTACGTGAACAACTACGTCGATACGGGACGCATCCAGAAGGTCTACGTGCAGGCCGACGCGCCTTACCGGATGATGCCGTCGGATATCGGACGGTGGTACGTGAAGTCCAGCACGACGAGCAGTTCGAGCACGAGTACTTCGAGCAGCACCTCGACGACCAGCACGAGCAGCACTACCAGTACGACCACCGCAGGCTACGACGGCCAGATGGTCCCGTTCTCCGCGTTCGCCACCGGCAAATGGACCTTCGGGCCGCCGCAGATCGAGCGCTTCAACCGCACATTGGCGATGGAAATCACCGCGCAAACCGGCGCGAACACCAGCACGGGCCAGGCGATGGCCGCCGTCGACGCGCTCGTGAAGAAGCTGCCTGCCGGGTTCGGCATCGACTGGACCGGGCAATCGTACCAGGAGCGCCTTGCCGGATCGCAGGCGATCTACCTGTACGCGATCTCGCTGGTCGTGGTGTTTCTCTGTCTGGCCGGTCTGTACGAAAGCTGGTCCATTCCGATCGCGGTGATTCTGGTCGTGCCGCTCGGGGTGCTCGGCGCAGTGCTGGGCGCGCATATCCGCGGGCTGTCCGACGACATTTACTTCAAGGTCGGCTTGCTCGCCACCATCGGGCTCTCCACGAAGAACGCGATCCTGATCGTCGAATTCGCCAAGGACCTGCAAGCGCAGGGCCGCAGCCTGATCGACGCCACGCTGGAGGCCGCGCGACTGCGTCTGCGGCCGATTCTCATGACCTCGCTCGCCTTCGTGTTCGGCGTATTGCCGCTGGTCATTAGCACAGGCGCCGGCTCGGCGAGCCGGCATGCGATCGGCACCGGCGTGATGGGCGGCATGATCGCCGCTACGCTGCTCGCCATCTTTTTCGTGCCGGTGTTCTTTGTCGTCGTGCGCCGCCTGTTCGGCGAACACGGCGATGCCAAGCAACAGGAAGGTGTTGAATGATGAGACTCAAATTGGGTGCATGCATGGTGGCGTTTGCCGTCGCCGCGCTGACGGGTTGCACGCTGGACCCGCACTATGAACGGCCCGCGGCACCTGTTGCGGTGGCTTATCCAAAAGGCGACGCATACGAGAGCACGAGCGCCGCCGTGGCTTCGGGAACGGCTCCAGGAACGGGCTCAGGAACGGCTACGCCGAGCACGACAACTACCCCACCGCCGCTCGGCGCCGATATGGCCTGGCGCAGCTTCTTTCGCGACGAGCGTCTGCAACGGCTGATCGAGATCGCGCTCGACAACAACCGCGACTTGCGCGTCGCCGCGTTGAACGTGGCCGAGTACGAGGCGCAATACCGCATCACGCGTGCTGCGCTCGCACCGTCGATCAGCGCGAGCGGCAGCCTGACCCGCGAGCGCACCTCAGGCGTGACGACCAGTTCCAGCGACGTGAGCGTCGGCACCACGTCATGGGAGATCGACTTCTTCGGACGCTTGCGCAGCCTCAAGCGCCAGGCCTTGGAGAACTATCTCGCGACGGATGCCTCGCGGCAGAGCACGCAGATCAGCCTGATCGCGACGGTGGCGACCGACTACCTGACCTTGCTGTCCGACGAGCGTCTCCTTCAGATAACCGAAGACACGGTCAAGGCGGATCAGTCGACATACGACGTGACAAAGCGCATCCAGGCGTTGGGCAATTCGTCGATGCTCGACGTACAGCAGGCGCAAAACTCGTTGGCGAGCGCGAAGGCGAGCCTGGCGTCTTACCGGCGCGCCGTCGCGCAGGATCGCAACAACCTGGTCGCCGTGCTGGGCGCGCCGATTCCCGACGACCTTCCACCCGCCCGCGAATTCGACGACGAGTCGATGTTCGCCGACATCGGTGCGGGCGTGCCGTCACTGCTGCTCACCCGTCGGCCCGACATCGTGCAGGCGGAACATGCGCTGAAGGCGGCGAATGCGAACATCGGCGCCGCGCGCGCGGCGTTCTTTCCGAAGATCGAGCTGACGGCTTCGGCCGGTACATCGAGTTCGACGCTTTCAAGTTTGTTCAAAGCGGGCACGGGCGCCTGGGCGTTTGCGCCGAGCGTGTCGGTACCGATCTTCGATTACGGCAGCAACAAGGCGTCGCTCGACGTCGCCAAAATCGAGAAGCAGATCGAGGTCGCGGATTACGAGAGCACGATTCAGACAGCCTTCAAAGAGGTCGCGAACGCGCTGACCGCGCGCGCAACTTACGTCGATCAGGTAGAGGCGGATCGCGACTATGTGACGTCGTCGCAGCGGTATTACACGCTTGCTCAGGCGCGCTACAAGGCGGGCACGGATAGCTTCCTCACTTTCCTCGACGCGCAGCGCACGCTCTACACCGCGCAGCAACAACTGGCGTCGGATAGCCTGTCGCGACAGGCCAATCTTGTGACCTTGTACAAGGTGTTAGGTGGTGGTTGGGAGAGAAGCTAAAAGCTGAAAGGTGAGAACATTCGGGAGCGTGTGCGGTGACAATGTCGCTACCTGTCGACGCACTTTCGATTCGAAGGTGAGAAGATTCGGGATGCCTGCCCGAACGCAGCCACATGCGGGTTACTTTCCATTCAAATGGAGTACTTCCTCAATGACGCCTGACGCTTTCGGTGAAGAAATCAAGGCAGCGCTGGCTCCGCTCGCGGATGCCGGGCGTGCCGTCGCGATGCGCGCCTACATGCGCGACCAGTTCGAATACATCGGGGTGCCGACGCCACTGCGGCGCAAAGCGATATTGCCGATCCTCAAGCGGCTGCCTGTTGAAAACGCGGAACATCTGCTCGCGTGTGCGTCCGTCTTATGGGCGATGCCGCAACGCGAATACCAATACGCTGCCACCGATCTGCTGGCGCGCAAATGGAAGACTTTGGCGATCGTGGACATCGAGCATCTGTTAGCAATCGCTCAGCGCAGCGCGTGGTGGGATTCGATCGATCCGCTGGCAGGCGTGGTCGGCGACATTCTGAAGTCGGCGCGCGGGCAGACGCCGCACGCGCAGGCCTGCATGGACGCGGCGCTCGAGCACGAATCGTTGTGGGTTCGCCGTATCGCGATGATTCATCAACTCGGCTGGCGTGACGATACGGACGAGGCGCGTTTGTTTGGTTACGCACGCTCGCTCGCCGCGGAGCCGGACTTCTTTATTCGCAAGGCGATCGGCTGGGCCTTGCGAGACTATGCGTGGCATGCGCCTCACGCGGTCAGCGGCTTTCTGATGACCGCGCGAGACATCCTGTCACCGCTCACATTGCGTGAGGCGTCGAAGCACCTGCCGTCGATCGGCTGACCAGCGGCTGTTAACGGCGTCGACACTAAAAACTTTAGAAGAATATTTAATCTCTCTGGCGTGGCCAAACGCGCTGTAGTCATCGCTTAGTAATATGCGCCAGCAATACTCGGCAGCGCTGCAAGCTTGACTCAAATTCGCAAAAAACGCGCTGCCCCGATCGAGGGCTGACGCGAAGGCCATATCGCCGGGGGTTTCACATGACTATCCGTCATCGCATCACGCTATTGGTTGTCTTGATGTTCGTCGCCCTGTCGGCGATCGGCGGCTACGCCGTGTACCAGACGCGCGGCAGCGCAGGCGAAGTGCGCAAGGTGACCGAGGGCGTCGTTCCCAGTGCGCTCGCCTCGGCCGACCTCGTCTCGCAAGTCAAGGACGTACAGCTCGCGACCATGACGCTGGTCTACGCGCCGGACGCCAACATGGTCGCCCAGGCACAAGACGAACTGAAGAAGAAAAAGACCTCGTTGCAACAGGCGCTCGCGCTGCAAGGCAAAGATGCCGCGAGCCACGCCCAGCAAGGTCTCGTTTCCCAAGCCAACGACAGCCTCGAGAACTACTTCTCCGCGATTGCCGAGACGGCGAAAATGAAGGCCGACGGCAAGAACGAGCTCGCGCAAGCGTATCTGTTCGCCAACGTCGCACAGTATCGCGACGAACTCGAAGGCATTGTCGAAACCCTACGCGTCGAAAAGAACCGCCAGAAAGACGAGGCGATCACCGCACTGAACGCTACGCTTTCCACCACCACGACGGCCATCGCGATCGTTACCGGTATTGCGATCATTCTGCTGACCTTCATCGGCTCGCTGCTCTACCGTCAGATCACCCGCCCGCTCAGCCGCATGCAAGCCATGATGAGCGAGATCGCGTCGAGCCAGGATTTCACGCGCCGCGTACCGGTGGGCCGGCTGGATGAGATCGGCCATTCGATCGTCGCCTTCAACGGCATGATCGAAAAGATCCAGGAAAGCTCGGCGCAACTCAAGCAGAAGACTGCCGACATTCAGGCGATGTTGCAGAACATGCAGCAAGGTATCTTGACGGTGATCGACGGCGCCGTGATCCACTCGGAATACTCGGCGTATCTGGAAGATATCTTCGAAACGAAAGATATCGCCGGGCGCGGTCTGATGGATCTGGTGTTCTCGGATACCGATCTCGGCTCGGACGTGCTCTCGCAAGTCGATGCGGCCGCGCATGCGTGCCTCGGTGAAGACTGCATCAACTTCGCGTTCAATCAGCATCTGCTGGTTGGCGAAATCTCGAAGTGCATGCCCGATGGCCGCGTGAAGATTCTCGACCTCAGCTGGTCGGCGATCACCGACGAAAACGACGTTATCCTGCGTTTGATGCTGTGCGTGCGCGACGTCACCGAACTGCGCAAGCTCGCTGCGGAAGCCAGCGAACAACGCCGCCGTCTCGACATGATCGGCGAGATTCTCGCGGTGAGCGAAGAGAAGTTCCATCACTTCATTGAAAGCTCCGCGGGTTTTGTCAGCGAGAACGAGCGCATTATTCGCAAGCACTCGGAAGCGGACCATGCGGCGATCGCCGAACTGTTCCGCAACATGCACACCATCAAGGGCAATGCGCGGACCTATAACCTGGCGCACCTGACCAACGTCGTTCATGAAACCGAGCAGAGCTATCACGAACTGCGCCAACCGGACGCGGACCGTTCGTGGGACCAGGAACACCTGATGCAGGAACTGACGCGCGTGCGCGAGGCGATTGAGAGCTACGCGAAGATTAACGAGCATAGCCTCGGCCGCAAGGCTAAAACCGGCGCGAACAACGCCGGCAACGCGGGCCGCTACGTGATGGTCGAGAAGGACCAGATTCAGCAGACCCTGAGCATGCTGGATAAGACGAACGCCGGCGAACTCCACGAATTGCAGTCGATGCGCGATGCGATGCGCCGGACCTTGCGCGCTCTCGGCAGCGAAAGTGTGCGCGATGCGCTGTCCGGCGTGCTGGACTCGCTGCCTTCGTTGGCGCAGGAACTCGGCAAGCCGGTGCCGGCTGTGCGCATCGACGACAACGGCTACCGTCTGCGTGGCCAGGCGGGCGGCACGTTGAACAACGTGTTCATGCATCTGTTGCGCAATTCGATGGACCACGGCATCGAAACTGCCGAGGCGCGCAGCGCACAGGGCAAGACGCCGGCCGGCACCATCGGTATCGAAGTGGGCGTGGACAGCGGCGCGCTGCAGATCACGCTCAGCGACGACGGTCGCGGCCTCGCACTCGAACGGATTCGCGGCATTGCCGTTGAGCGCGGCTGGATCGGCAGCGACGAACACCTGAGCGACGAAGCCATCGCCGAATTCATTTTCCGGCCAGGCTTCTCGACCGCCGCAACGGTGACGGAAGTATCGGGCCGTGGCGTCGGCATGGACGCCGTGCGCGACTTTCTCAAGCGCGAGAACGGCCGCATCGAATTGCGTTTCACCGACGACCATAAGGGCGCCTCGTTCCGTCAGTTCCAGACGATCGTCTGCTTGCCGGATAGCTTCGCCGTCGACACGCTGGGTGTTGCAGCGCGCGGCGATGCCGGTGAACTGCAACTCGACGCGATGGCGGATTGAACGTTGGTCGAACGCTGATTGACGCGCTTCGCGACGGACTTCGGAAGGATAGGTTGTGATTCAACAGTACGTATTGGCGGCGGTGGCAGGCAGCGCGGTGACAGCGCTGCTGGCTTTTGTCGCGCACAAGTTGCACAGCACAAGGCTGACGGCACGGCTACGCGCGGAGGCCGATGTCCGGATCAAAGCGCTGTCGGCCGAACAGGCGGGCCACGGTGAAGCGATCCGCGAACGCGAACAGGCCGCGCAGGAGATGGAAGCGTTGGCTGCACAGTTGCGTGAGGAACTGAGGCAGCAATCTGCCAGCGTCGACGAGCTGCGCGCAACGTTGAAAGCCGCGACTGACGACAAAGACCAGTGGGCGCATCAGGCGCAACAGATCGCCGGCGAAGCCGCGCGTCTGAAGAGCCTCGGCGCGACATTCGAGCGTTGGCACGAGCAGATGATCTCGCTGATGACGCAGAACCATGACATGCACACGAAGAATCAGGAGCTGTCGTCGATCGTCCGGCACGTGGTGATCGTGTCGTTGAATGCGTCGATCGAGGCCGCGCGCGCGGGCCCGGCCGGACGCGGCTTCGCGGTGGTGGCGAGCGAGGTCCGGGCGCTCGCCGCGCGTTCTGAGGAGTTGTCGAAGAGCTATCGCGACAGCCTGCACCGCAACGATCTGACCACCACCTCCACGTTTCAGGACATCCAGGCGGGCGGCAAGATGATCACGGCGTCGCTCTCCAGCGTCGAATCGCTTGCCAATCAGTTCCACTCGAAGCTGCACCAGGTGCCGGCGTGATCACGAGCCAGGCGAAGGACAGCTTCGAACGCATTTTCCGCAAGGCGGCACAGGCGCGCCTGCCGCAGGATTCCGGCGATACGTGCGAGATCGCGCCGCTCGCCGAGGCCAGCGCGGGCGCAACGAAGGACACCCAGGTTGTCGTGCTGACCATCTCGTCGATTGCGTTCAGGCTGTTGCTGATCCTCCACTTCGACGAAAACGACAGCACCCGCGGCTACTACCTGAAAGAGGCCGACGAGCGGCCGTTTCAGGAAGCTTTTCTGGAAATCTGCAATCTGTGCTGCGGCGCGATGAATCAGGAGCTGCTGCGTTATTTCCCGGACCTCGGCATGTCGACGCCTTATGTATTGAGCGCGCGTTGTCTGGGACATCTGCCGGCATTGAAGCCGGGGTTGCTGTCGTCGTTTTCGGTCACGCTGAACGGTTCCGTGCAGCTTGCCGCGACGGTATGCGTGTGTGCCCACGCGCCGATCGACTTCATGGCCGACACGAGCGCAATCGAAGAATCCAGCGGCGAGCTGGAGTTGTTTTGAGTGTTGGGTGTTGACCATGACGTCGGTATCCGCAGCGAGCAGGAACGCGAAATGAACATGAACAAGCCGGTCAGCAAGGTGCTGGTGCTCGACGATTGCCCTGTGCACAAAGAGGCGCTGAAGCGCTTTTGCGACGAGAACAATCTGGTCGGCGTGAAAGTCGGCAAGAACCGCTTGCAGTCGGTGCTGCGATCGAACATCGATCTGGGCGCGGTTCTGTTTGCTGAAGGCTACGGTGGCTCAGCTGAGGCGAGCGCAGAGATCGCGATCAGGATCAACGCGGTGCGCCCCGAGCTGCCGATCATCATGCGGCGAGATAAGGATCCTGGCCTCGACGGTCTGCCGGAGAGCTTGCGCCACGTGGTCTGCGCGGCCTACGTCGCGCACGATATGGCGCCCTTGCGCAAGGTGATCGACGAATACATCTTCAGCCTGGATTATCCGAACGCGCTGGTGCGCGGCATCGCCGACATGACGCAGGCGATTCTCGGCGACGTGTTCAAGGACCTGACCATCACGTGCGACACGCCTTATATCGTGCGCGACCGGATCATCTTCGGTGAGGTGTTCAGCCTGATTCCGCTGGAAAGCGCGTGGTGCCGCGGTTACATGATGATGCAGGCGGAAGAGGCGCCGATTCTCGAACTGCTCGATCGCTATCGGATGAGCGAGCACGCGGAAGACGGCGAAGCAAACTTCCGCGATCTGAATGGCGTGCTTGGCGAAGTGACCAATCTGATCTGGGGTTCGTTCAGGAATCGCTATGTCGGCGATGCGGACGCCTGGCTGCGCAGCCAGGTGCAGGTGCCGCTGCTGGTGAATCACAAGCACAAGTACATCTCGTTCGGCAGCGGCAATCCGCAGCTTTGTTTCATGTACTCGCTGACGGACCCGCAGACGGGCCGCTCGGTCAAGCTTCATCAACGTTTTGTGTTCAGCCTGAGCTGGTCGCCGGAGGACTTCAAGGAAGTCACGGACGATGTCGGCGCGATGGTCGAAGCGGGCGAACTGGATCTGTTCTGAATGTTGTCATAGGAAAAAACATGTCGAAAATTCTGGTGGTAGATGACTCGAGCACCGTGCGCGACGAAGTGGCCGGCTTTCTGAAGAAGAACGGCCTGGACGTCGACACGGCAGTGGACGGCAAGGACGGCCTTGCGAAACTGAAGGCCAGCCCGGGCATCAAGCTGGTGATCAGCGACGTCAACATGCCGAATATGGACGGCCTGACGATGGTCGAAAAGATTCGCGGCGAACTCGCGAACACGACCGTCAACGTCATCATGCTGACAACCGAGAGCAGCCCGGCGATGAAAGAGCGCGGCAAGGCGGCGGGCGTCAAAGGCTGGATCGTCAAGCCGTTCAAGGGCGACGCGGTGCTGGAAACGTTCCGCAAGCTGGCGAGCTAGACGCCGCACGCGCGGCGGGCCGGGCAAAGGTGAGGGTTTTCGGGGGCCCGCGCGCCGGTGATTTGCAAAGCATGATTCGCTATAACGGCGGCGGTTGAAACACGCTAGTCTGCGGACATGTGCCAACTGCTCGCCCTCAGCTGCGCCGAACCCACCGACGTCAGTTTCTCGCTGACGGGCTTTGCGGCACGCGGCGGTCTCACCGACCATCACGTCGACGGCTGGGGCGTGGCGTTCTACGAGGACCGCGCGTGCCGCGTGTTCGTCGATGAAAAGCCCGCATATCAGTCGCCGGTGGCCGAATTTCTGAAGAGCCATCCGATCAAGTCGCGCAATGTCGTCGCGCATATTCGCAAGGCGACCCAAGGCGGCGCGCGCGTGGAGAACTGCCACCCGTTCATGCGCGAGTTGCGCGGCCAGCAATGGGTGTTCGCGCACAACGGCGACCTGCAACCGCTCGGTGAACCGGAGCAAGGTCCGTATGCACCAGTCGGCGCGACCGATAGTGAAGCGGCGTTCTGCTTCATCATGAATCGCCTCTACGCGCATTTTGCCAATCACGCGGACACGGGCGCGGACGTAGACGATATCGACGCCGTGTTCGACGTCATTGAGCAGGCGACGCACGCACTGAACCCGTATGGCATTTTCAACTTCGTGCTTTCGAACGGCACGGCACAATTCGCGTATTGCTCGACGCGCCTGTCGTATGTGATTCGTCACTGGCCGTTTTCGAGCGCGCGTCTCGTCGATGGCGATCTTTCAGTTGATTTCGCCGAGCGTGGCACGCCGGCCGATCGCACGGCGGTGATCGCCACCACGCCGCTTACCGATGAAGTCTGGACCACCTGCGAACCGGGCGATCTGCTGATGTTCCGCAGCGGCGCGCTGTTGCGGCGCGCGCATGTACCCGTTCCCGCCGAAGTCCTCGCGACCGCGAAATACGCACCTTCCGAACTGTCCGCCATCCCGGCGTGACATCGCGTCAACGCGTGGCCTTAGAAGCGCCCACGCTACCGGCACTTTCATATTCATCGAAGAATTCGTTAGTTTGCCGACACAAATTCCTCTCGTATCGTTTCGCCAGATTTAAACAAATACAACATCGGTACGGGGGCGCTTGGGCAGGCAGCCGCGAATTCGGCCGCAAGGCGGTGGTCGGCTTGTCGAGCGGCACGTGGGGGACGGTCACCCTCGGACGTCAATACGACCCGGTGGTCGATCTGGTTCAAGGCCTCACGGAAGACAACTACTTCGGCGGCGTATTCGGCACACTACAACCAGGTCAACCTCGGTGCAGATTACGTGTTGTCGAAGCGCACCGATCTGTATGCACTGGCGGGCTACCAGAAGGCGAGCGGCAACACGTTGAACGCGAGCGGCAAGGTGGTGAGCGCCCAGGCATCGATCGGTGATTATGGCGTGAATTCGGGGACCAACAGCCAGGAAGTAGCGGTGGTGGGGATTCGTCATAAGTTCTGATTGCCTGGTTGAACGAGCCGGCTGCCTTGATGGCGGCCGGCGTTCCGAATGTCTTCACAAAGCTCAAAGGTGAGAATATTCGGGAGCGTGATGCCTCCGCGCACACGTGAGCCGCACCGTATCAATCCGCCTCACCATCCGACAAATCCGCCGAGACTCGCGCAAGCATTTGCTGAACAGATCCGCTACCGGTGCGGAACGCGAGCGCCTGACACACACTGCCTCTTACCTGGGTATGCAGATTACTCGACCCATTCCAAAGGTGAGGGTTTGCGGGAGTAGCCTGTTCGGGAACATCGGTGCCCCGCCCAGCATGCCTTTGCGGCTTGCCCCTGAACTCTTGAGGTGAGCGTTTTCGGGAGCCGCCTGACGGGCACTTCGCACTGAACCCCAATCGCTCCGTGCCAAAGGTGAGATTTTTCGGGAGCCGGCGCGCGCATCGCAGGGTGACTTTGCGGGCCTTCCCATATCACGTTCTGCGTTGAAAGAGTTGGGAAGAAATTGGCAACCTTGGGGGCTGTTCCGCGTTTTGAGAATAGCGGCATACAGGGAAGATGGCGACGCGGACGACAAGCGGTCAGCGGATTTGCTATTCCTGCAAGCCATCGCCTGTCTCTGAAAACCGATCGTCTCCTGGAATCAGTTGGATGAGTCAGCACATTCTCTTTGTTGGCGCCGACGCCGGCTTAACGGCCGTAGTGGGCGAATCTTTACGCGGGCAGGGCTGCGGCGTGTCCGCACGTCCGCATTGCGCCGGACTGAAGCACGTGGTCGAGACGGAACGGCCGGCGTTGCTGGTGCTCGACGTCTCAGCGCCGCACGGCGACGGCCTTGCCGTGTTGCGCGACTTGCGGATGAGCGGCAACGACGTGCCGGTGATTTTGCTGTCGGCGAGCAGCAAGGCGATCGATCGCGTCATTGGTCTCGAGCTCGGCGCCGACGATTTCATGAGCAAGCCCGCCGACCCTGCCGAGTTGCTCGCGCGCATCCGTGTGCTGCTGCGCCGGCGTGGCGCGCTCGCGCCAGGCGCGCCGGAAACGCGGCCGCCGTACCGCTTCGGACGGTGCGAGCTGAACTTCTCTGCACGCGAATTGCGTCGCGACAACGAGCATTTCGCGCTGCGTAGCTCTGAGTTCGCATTGCTGAAAATCTTCGTTAATCACGCGATGACCGTGCTCACTCGCGTGCAACTCAACGAGAAATTGCGTGGCAATAGCGTGCTGCATCAAGGACGGAGTCTCGATGTATCGATCTGGCGGCTGCGGCGTCTCATCGAGATCGATCCTTCCGAGCCGCGCTATGTGCAGACAGTGTGGGGACGCGGCTATGTGTTCGTGCCGCACGGCGAGATTGGAGCTGCCGAGCGCGGCGTGATGGTAGCGCCCGGCGTGTGAGTGTCGGCTTCTCCGCCGAAAGGTGAGGTTTTACGGGAGCGCGAAGCTCGCGTATCAGGCTTGTTTCGCCACCTCGCGAATGTCGGCCACCGGCGTTTGCCCGAATGCATCGCTGAAGGCGTAGTCGAGCAGCTGGGTGGCGCATTGTTCGGGCGTCGAAAGCTGACCATTGCGCTTGAGGTCCTCGAATTTTTCGCGCATCGGGAACTGTTCCTCGCCGCTGCTGCGAATTTCCGCCTGCATATTCGTATCGATAACGCCCGGCGCCAGGCTGCAGATACGCAGCGCACGATTCGCGTCGAGTGCAACGGCGCGTGCGTGATGATCGAGCGCGGCCTTGGTCGCGCAGTAGATGCTCCAGCCGGGATACGCGTTGCGCGCCGCGCCGCTGGAAATATGCATGATGCGCCGGTCGGTCGCGTCGACGGTGGTTGCGGCGAGCGCGCTCGCCAGCATCAGCGGCGTGGCCACGTTCAGGCTCACGGCGGTCGCGATGTCGGCGGCGTTCTGGCCTTCGATCGGACCGATCGGCTGAACCATGCCTGCGTTGTTGATCAACAGTACGCTCTGCGCGCCGCTGACGAAGCTGCGCAGTGCATCGGTTGCGACCCACTGTGCGACGCGAGTGGGATCCGCAAGCTCGAGCTCGATTTCGTCGAGCAGTGCCGGGAAACGCGCTTTGAGCGTGGCGTGACGCGAGCGGGACAAACCCAATACCGCGACGCCGCGCGTCAGCAGTTGTTCAGCGAGTGGTGCGCCGAGGCCGCGAGTGTGGCCGGTAACGATCGCACGGATCGGAGAAGAGGGAGACATGTCGTTCCTTGTGACCGTTCGCTTGAGAAGACCGTCATTTTCTCACGCTATGTCTGATGCTTGCAGCGGCGCCGGTCTTCAAGCCGCGTTTCGGCGACGTGCCAGCCGCTCTCCTGCCTGGCGTCTATACCGCCGTCATCTCCTCTTCAGGTTTCCATGCCATTTCCCTCAGGCAGAGCGAAAGCGTTCGCGATATTGCATCGGCGTGACGCCGATTCGCTTCGTGAAGACAATGCGCATCCGGTCTGCGGTGCCGAAGCCGCAGTCATAGGCAATCGCCTTGAGCGCGGCATCGCTGCTTTCGAGCAACTTGCGCGCCGCATCCACGCGAGCGCGCTCGACGAATTCGTGCGGCGTCACCTTGGTTTCCTGCACGAACACGCGGGCGAAATTCCGTGCGCTCATTCCGGCGACGTCCGCCAGTTGTTTGACCGTGAAGCTTTCGCGAATCCGTTCCATCACGTGCGCCTGCACTTTGGCGACCGGCGAGGTGTCGTCGGCGGGTGCGATCAGGTACGGGCTGAACTGCGATTGACCGCCTTGCCGCTGTGCAAACACCACCAGCCGTTTGGCGACGGCGAGCGCCGTATGCGGGCCGTGATGTTCGGCGACCAACGCAAGCGATAGATCGATGCCCGCCGTGACGCCCGCCGACGTAACCAGGTTGCCGTCGCGCAGATAGATCCGGTCGAAATCGACATGGGCTCGCGGAAACTGCTCGGCGAGTTGCGCGGCGTGCTGCCAGTGCGTCGTGACGTTGCGTGCGTCGAGCAGCCCTGCGTGGCCGAGTGCGAACGCGCCGGTGCAGATCGAGCCATAACGCTCGCACTGCGTGGCGACTCGCGACAACCATTCCAGCAAACGCGTGTCGGGTGCGGTATCGCCCGGCAGCGCAGGGCCGCCGGCAACCAACGCAAGGTCAAATGGTCGGCGCGTCTGGTCGAATGTGACATCGGCGATGAGCGTCATACCGTTGGAGGCACGCAGTGGACCTGGCTCCGCGCTGAGCAGTGTGACCTCATAGCGATTCTGCGGCGCGATGAAGCGGTTGGCCTCGGAGAACACATCGACCGGACCGGCGACGTCGAGCGCCTGCACGCCGGGAAAGATCGCGATCGCGACGGTAGGCATCGAATGACCTCCTTTGACGATGGATGGGAATCCGCTGCCCGCGGCAGTCAACGCGGTGCGTTTGGCAGTGTTCAACGGTCTGCGACGATTGCCCGCGACAGCGTGCTGACCAATACTGAGCTTCATCGGACGCGCTGCTCGACGGGTCAAAAAAGCAGCCAGAAAAAGCATCGCGGACCAGCATACCAAACGCGCTATCGACTGACAAAGGCCGCGCGTCCGGTTCATTCAAGTCTTTCATGGAGCACTTCACATGACCACGATCGCAGGCATCCAGATTCCCGACAGCATGATGGCGCGAGAAGCCACGCAGCTTGTGCGGGATACCGAAACCGAGTTGCTCTATCACCATTCGCGGCGCGTGTTCCTGTTCGGCTCGCTGGCCGGCGCGCGCAAGCAGCTCAAGTACGACCCCGAGCTGCTGTACATCGGCGCGATGTTTCATGACATGGGACTCGTCGCGCCGTATAGCAGCGAGCATGATCGCTTCGAGGTGGACGGCGCGAACGCGGCGCGTGATTTTCTGCAGCGCCACGGCATCGGTGAAGACGATATCGAGCAGGTGTGGAACTCGATTGCGTTGCACACCACGCCTGGGATTCCGCAATATATGAAGCCGGTGGTTGCGCTGGTGACGGCGGGTGTGGAGATGGATGTGCTGGGCCTCGCCTATGACGAATTCACCGACCACCAGCGCCATGAAGTGATCCACGCCCACCCGCGCGGCGCGCATTTCAAGGAAGGCATCATCGACGCCTTCGCGCACGGCACGATCCACAAGCCGGAGACGACCTTCGGCAACGTGAAGGCGGACGTGCTGGCGCTCAAAGACCCGCACTACCATCGGGAGAATTTCTGCACGATGATTCTGGGATCGGCCTGGAAGGATTAATTAGTCGGCGTGCCTCAGCGAAAGTGACAGCCGCACAGAAGAAATATCGTCGGCACAATTTTCATCCAGCATGTCATTTCCAGTAAGCGTTTGCGACTAAACCCATGAAACACCCGGTCGATCGTGTGCAGCGGCCAGCGCCGGGTGTTGCATTCCCAGACTCGTCATGTGCAGCGGATCGACCGCGGCCTGTCTGTCTGAGCGTTTGAACGTCGCCTATGTAGCCGATTTTGAAACCCGGCTACTCACTTGAGACTGGAGATGACATGAAATCGATTCGAGCAGTAATGATGTGTAGCCTGTTGCCACTCGCGCTTTTAGCGGGCTCCGTACAGGCACAGGGAATAGGGCGCGCCGGCACGTATCTGATGCCGCCGAACTACGGCATGATGATGGACAAGCTGACACCTGAACAGCGTACTCAGGCCATCGGTATCGAGCAGAAAATGATGCAGATGGAAATGGAGTATCAGGACACGATGGCGCAGATGGAGATGAAGCATGCGCATGAAATGATGCAAATGCAAAATCAACTGCTGGATATTTTCAAAGGCCATTGAGGCTCACCGCAGTTCGACCGGTTCGCGTGTCGACTCACGTCAGACGCGGCCCGGTCATCCTCGGCCATGCAACGCGGCGATCTCCTGCAAATCGAGATCTCGCTCCAGTTCGGTTAGCAGTTCATCATGAATCATCCCTGACCGATGCATCCGCAACAACTCGCTGCGACCGGCTGCCACGGCGGCGAGCACAACGTCGTAATGCGCGACGCGAACGTCGGCGGGATATTCCGTCACATGCTGGTAGGTTTCCGTCATCTGCGCTCGATAGCTATATTGCTCCAGCAGGCGCGGATGAATCACTTGTCCCTGGGCGTCGTGGACGAGCGGTTGAATCGCGGCAAGTTGAGCCGCTTCGAGCTTCGCCCACGCTTGAGGCTCGGTCAAATGCTGCTCGTTGCGCTCTTTCACGCTATCCAGTTTGACCCAGCGAATCAGCGCGCCGATCGTGGTCCCTTGCCCGAGCACGGTCACGAGAATTACCGCGAACGACGCGACCAGAATCAGATCGCGCCCCGGCATCGCCTCGGGCAACGAGAGCGCGATCGCCAGCGTCACCACGCCGCGCATGCCGGCCCAACTCGTCACCGCTGAGGAGCGCCAGTCGAGCGCAATGTTTGCGCGCCGCATCAGCTTGCACACGAGTCCCTTCAACCATTCGACGACGAAGACCCACACGAAGCGCGACAGCACGACGGCTGCGATCACGGCGCCGACAGCGGGTGCAAACGCGGTCAACGTGTCGCCGATGCCGCCCAGCCGCACGATTACGCCGCGCAGCGACAGTCCGATCAGAAGGAACACGAGCGCTCCCATCAGGAAGATCAGGACTTGCCAGAAAGCCGTGCCGCGCATGCGCACCGAGGCAGAGAAAACTTCATGCTGATGCCAGCCCAACACCATCCCGCAACTGACGGTCGCGATGACGCCCGACACGTCCAGCATGTCGCCGGCGATGTAGCTGATCCACGGGGAGAGTGCGGATGCGGTGATGATGAGGTAGGCGTCGTCGAGGTAACGCAGCAGCTTGACGACCACGAAGCCGATCGCGATGCCCACCGCCACACCACCCAGGCCGAGCACCGCAAACTGCCCGAGCGCATGTTGAGCGTTGAACGTGCCGGTCAGCGCGGCCGCGACGGCGAAGCGGAACAGCACGATGCCGGCGGCGTCGTTGAGCAGGCTTTCGCCTTCGAGGAGCACCATCAACTGCCGCGGCAGCGCGACGCGTTCCAGTACGGCCTTCGCGGCGATGGCGTCGGGCGGCGAGACGATCGCGCCCAGCGCGAAGCACGCGCTCCACGGTAAGGCCGGCACGACCCAATGCACGACCAGACCGACCGCGAGGGTCGTGAAGGCGACGGCGCCGATCGCGAGCAGCAGGATGCCGCCGAGATTGCGCTTGAATTCGTCCCATACGGAGAAGTAGGCCCCGTCCATGAGGAGCGGCGGCAGGAACACGACCAGCACCAGTTCGGGATCGAGGTTGATGCGAGGGAGTCCAGGCACGAAGGCCATCGCGGCGCCGCCGACCAGAAGCGCTGCGGCCGGTGGAAGTCGCAGCCGCTTGGCGAGCAGTTGGAGACCGATCATCGCGCCGAGCGACAGCAGGACGAGTTTGAAGCCCATGACGGAGGACATGCGGGGGCCTCTGCGGGTGGCTAGGGATTACTTTTTATCACAGAGTACGGTTATTGCCTGCGGTTGAGCCGACGGACGATACACCTATCGCATCAAGTACTTGAGTTGACTGTGCGCAGGTTGTCCACAGCCTTGCGAACAAAAACTGGGGATAACTTTAGGGCGACCGCCCGGACGGCTGGTCCGTACGGCGTCGCCCGTTTTCATCTGGTGAGAGGGTCCGCTGAATGCAGCTGAGCGCGTTCCCAAGCGTCGCCTCTATTCCTGTTATTGCCGGCGATAAGTGTTGATGACTGACAGGTGCTCGCGTGGTGTCCTACGAATTGTTGTGAACTCCCATGAAAGCATTTGTTATGAATGTGCAATGACTTGGTCATTTTAAGAATTATCGGATAGCCGGGATGGAACGCTCCTTATAGGGTGCTTGGGCTTCAACCAAGTACAACTAATAAGGATGACTATGAAAAAAAACAGGGTTGCTGGTAATCCAGCAGGCATGGCGGGCCGCCTTCTGGCCGCATTCATGTTGCTTATGGTCGCGTTTGGCGCCAACGCGGCTGATTGCAACGCGGTGTGGACTGCGACCGGCGCAAAACCGGGCTCGCCCACCTGCCGGTGGGATGCGTACGCCGGCGTACCAGGCGGCATGCAGTACTACAACTGCCTTAGTTTTCCACTTATCGACGCGTGGTGCGCGACACCAACTACGGAAGAACCAGAAGCGAGCTGTCCCGTCGCTGATCCGGTGTACCCGGGCAATGGTGCAGTCACCTTGACTGAAGCGGACTTTGTCAGTGGTGACGACATTCCGATGCTGTTCACGCGGACCTATCGATCCAGGTCAGTAGGTAATTCCGCCACGGCGATGGGACCGGCCTGGTTCCATAGCTGGCAACGTAGCCTAGCAGGCCGTTGAAATATCCGTCGTTGATGCGCCCAGATGCATTACGACGGATGCTGGGTTCGCACTTTTGAAACGCGGAACACGTTGCGGGCATTCGACGTTGCTCGCGGGTTCGCCATATCGATGTTATCCATTGCTTCCTGCCCCTTAACCGGCAAGTGTGCGCATACGCGTCAGGTTGTAGCCGACCTGCGTCAGCACGAAGAGCTGGTCTACGCGTTCAAGTCCTCGATACATCGCTTGTCGAATTCGTCCGACTGTCTTGCCCCATCCGAACACCTGCTCAATGCGTTTACGTTTTTGCTGGCTGACCGCGTAACCCGGCCAGCGCGTAGTTCGCTCGTCAATTGCTGAGCCTCCTGGACGACCATCGTTTTGCGCCACATGCGGCGTGACACGATTCGCGCGACAACTGCCGACGAAGCCGGCGGTGTCGTAGTTCTTGTCCGCACCGACCGTGATGGCACGCGACGCAACACTCGCGGCATCAGCAAGCATCTGCCCGGCCGCGTCGCGCTCGGCGGTGCCCGTCGCCAGCGTCACCTGTGCGTTGACCACCAGGCCGTGCCGGTTGTCGGTCAGCACGTGGCCCATATAACAGAGCATCGCTCCGGTTCCTTTGCTCTTACGAAACAGGCGCGCCTGCTCGTCCGTCGTGGATTGGTGCGTCTCGTTACTGCGCTTCTGTCCATGCCAGTTGTCATTCGGCGCGGGCGGTTCGTCAGGAGGCCTGTCTTCTTTGTCCGGACTTGCCTTGGGCACAAAGCTCTTGTGCCCGGCCCATGCCTGAATCAACGTGCCGTCGACGCTAAAGTGCTCCCCAGAAAGATATCCGCGCTCGCGCGCGGTCTCGACTGTCTCGTTGAAGAGCAACACCAGCACATCGTGTTCGAGCAACCGGTCGCGGTTCTTGCTGAACGTCGAGTGGTCCCACACGGTCCCGTCCATCGGCAGGCCGACGAACCAGCGGAACAGCATGTTGTAGGAAATCTGTTCCACCAGCATGCGCTCGCTACGAATTGAGTACAGCACCTGCAGCAAAAGAGCTCGCACCAGCTTCTCCGGCGCAATGCTCGGCCGACCTCCTTTCACGTCAGCCTCGTACATCCGCGCGAACACATCGTCCATGCGTTTAAGCGCGTCATTGAGCCAGGTGCGAATCGGACGCAACGGATGGTCCTTCGGCACAAAATCGTCCAGCTTCAACACCGTGAACATTGATTCGGTAAAACCATCTGGCCCACGCATCCGTTCCATCTCGCTCTCATTGATGACATACGTTCAACGTTTACGCCTGCGTTCCGGATGACCGCTACATGAGGTATTTCACCGGCCTGCTAGAGGGTGTTAGGAACTTGGACAGTCGGCGCAACATGTACAAGCATGAGCATGGCGAAGACAACGAAGTGCAGGCCTGCTAACGTTTCAGGTAGGCGCTCGTAGTCTCGCGCCAGTCGCCGGAACCGGTTGAGCCAGCCGAAACTACGTTCGACAACCCATCGGCGCGGCAGCAGCACGAAGCCCTTCTTCGCCTCTGGTAGTTTGATGATCTGAAGTTCGATGCCTTCGTCATGCGCAGCCTGTCGAGCTGTGTCACCGGTATAGCCCTGGTCAGCGAATGCAA
Source organism: Burkholderia sp. OK233 (assembly GCF_900230185.1). GTDB lineage: Bacteria > Pseudomonadota > Gammaproteobacteria > Burkholderiales > Burkholderiaceae > Paraburkholderia. The sequence goes on along the minus strand of NZ_OCSR01000002.1, from coordinate 1,663,577 downwards.
GCTTTACCGTCTGACCGGTTGCCTGCTGAACCTGACGCGCAAGCTCGGCTACCTGTGCGCGCTCCTGCTCGTTGGCCGGCGTGATGTGTACCGCCAGCAGCAGACCTAACGTGTCGACAGCCATATGGACTTTGCTGCCTCGCTTGCGCTTGTGACCGTCGTAACCCGCGCGCGGTCCGCTCTCGCAGGTGGACTGCAAGGTGCGCCCATCCAGGATCACCGCACTGGGCTGCCCCTGACGCTCCTGCGCGACCCGAATTACAGATCGCAGATCACTGACCATTGCCTCGAAGCAGCCCGCGTTCAACCAGCGTTGCGTTTGCTGGTAGACCAACTCCCATGGTGGAAAATTGGTCGGCAGCATACGCCACGACGCACCCGCTCGCGCCATCCAGCGCAACGCATTGAACATCTCGCGCAGTTCATACCGCCGCTGTGGCGCATCTTCATTCATCAACGTTAGATAGGGAGCCGCAAAGCTCCACTCTTCATCCGAGACATCTGTGGGGTATGGCTTGCGTTCTGTCATTCCGCCAGGGTACCAGGTCTGGCGGAAAGTGCCTAACACCCTCTAGGGCTCGCGAGCGCTAATAGCGGTAGCTCGTCCAAAGTGCTTGCTTATCGCGAGAACGGTGAACCTGTCACATTCAACTGGTCAGCGGGCACCTGGCGTACGGCGGGCTTTACCGGCCTGGCGCTCGCACAGAACGGCTCCGGATGGACACTGACCGATCTCAAGACCGATACCGTTGAATCGTATTCGGCCCAAGGCGTGCTGCTTTCGGAGAGCCTGAAGACAGGATTTATCCGAACGCTGACCTATGACGGCTCAGGGCTGCTGACCACGATCACGCAGCATGCAGCAGGCACAGATGCGAACAATGACATCACGCTTCGCCTCGACTATGACGACAAGAACCGTCTATCACGCCTGAACGACCCTTTGGGTCGCATGACGCAGTACGGGTATGACGCGAATGGCAATCTTGTTTCGGTTACCTGGCCTGATGGCTATGCGCGCCGCTATGTCTACGACGACACCCGCTTCAAGAACGCGCTGACGGGCGAAATCGACGAGGCGGGCAACCGTGTTGCGACGTGGAGCTACGATTCCCAGGGCCGCGCCACGGCAGTCAGCCATCCCGACTCGTCTCGCAACGTGCAGTTCGCTTACGGCACAGGGACAACCTCGGTCACCGATAGCAAGCGCACGACGACACTGAATTTCTCTTCAGTCGGTGGCATGCTGCGGCCCACTTCCAGCAGTTCTGCTGATGGCGCAACCGGCCTCGCGTGGGACGGTTCGGGCAATCTGCTGAAAGGTACCGACGCAAGCAGTGCTACCGCGTACAGCTACGATGATGCCGGTCGGCCAGTTCGGATCACCACCGACAATGCGTCCGGCACTTCGACAACCACCATTCGCTACGCCGATGCTATGAGCCTGCATCCGGCGACCATCGCGTCGCCCGGCGTGATCCAGTCGTTCGTCTATGACGCACAAGGCAATACGACCGGCATGAGCGAAACACCCACTGCGGACAGCACGGGGGCAAGTGGATTCGATGCGGCCAGATCAGACGGTGCAACGCGTGCCTACGGCATGGTGTATGACGCGCTCAACCGGCTCTCGTTCGTGCAGATGTATGAGGCCGGGCAACTGGTCGGACAGTACAAAGTCACCCGTGATGCAACGGGGAATGTCTTTGCGATCATCGCCCAGCAGGAGCTTCCGGAAGCCACGGAAATGATCTCGCGGGACGCCGCCCATCGGCCTCTGTACGGCTATAACCCGACCGGTGATTTTTTTGTTCGGTATGACCGACGTGGGCGCATTGACCTTTTCAAGTTCAACGAATATGCGAGCCCGGCAAACGGCGGTGTGCGACGCGTATTGAAGGTCAGGTTTGGCTATTCACCTGACGGCCAAGTCGTGTTGCGTACCGGCACGGTTGCGAGGAACGGCAGTCTCCTCGACCTGAACGACGGCACGGATATCGCGATCTCCAGCGGCGAGATTGACCAATGGATCGACAACTATAACTTGGGTGAATCCCCGGTAGGACCGCCAGCCAATCTGCAGGGCGCGAGGCGACTGTTAGGCGATAACTTTCTGGGCACTTCGACTGTGTGCAGTAGTTGTCATTTCTCGGCTGGGTTGCCTGACGGCATACTGCGCGGCATCGTATTTGTGTGGCGGCTGGTGCAGAATCCGGCAGTCCGGTACGGCATCGGGCAGGGTGCGACAAAGGCTCGTGAAACCATCGAGCGCATCAAGGAGATGTGTAAACCGGTCGTTAAGGAGGAGGTCGAAGTAGACTGGGGTAGGAACGATAATCAGCTTTATCACACGTTCCGTTATCTTGAGGATAAGAATATTCCCGTGCAACCTGTCAAAGACGCTATTACCGCAGACTTGGAAGAGGCTGTAGCAATGCTGCCATTGCGCGAGGGGCGCACACGAACCGTGGAAGTGGATGGCATTGCTATCGATTATGTTGCGTACAAGACAGGGGACAACGCGGTTCGAGTCGGCTCCATCCGACCTCCCCGCTAACGATTTCGATGGGTACATACATGGAACGAAACTTGGAGCCCAACGAGCGCAAGCTGCTTGAGTTCATTCTGGATGTGAACGAACCGCTATATCCGAATCAATCAGGTCGCTGGAAAGCCCAACTTGAAGGTTGTACGGTTCATGAGGTTAACGTGCCGCATTGCCTGCGAATCAGTCATGCGGGTTCGGCTCTCAAGCCTGGCGGACGCAGTCGCACGCTTAGGTACGAGCTTGTCGGCCTTGACGAGGGCGTACCAGTACTTATCTACGTGACCACTGAGGAAGCGGACGAGGGATTTGTTCTGGACATGTTTTCTGTCGACCGTCTCGACGGTGAACCTGTTGTCACTTACCCGGAAGCGGGCGTTAAGTTAATGATTGTGGACGGTAACAGGCGGGTCGGTGGTGCGGACCTTCGCCACGTGTATGGCGGATTTGATTCATAGTCCGCCCTCACCAATTGGCCTCGCAGCGGGACAGATGTGCGAGGCCTCGCACGAGTCCTTTTGAGGGTCCGGGCCAGCGCGTCGGTTCTTGGATACGAAGGCGCTGGCTCCACAGCAGACGGCTCGCCAAAAAGAGAGAAGGCTCTTGCCGTGTGTCGGGCAGGCTACCGATGCATCGACCTGGCAGAGTGCCCTTCCATGCAGGCGGTCAAAATAAGGCGGGAGAAAATGGAATGTTAATGGTTTGCATTGCTATCGCCCTACTGGGCGCACTGGTCAGATGGACCCTCCGTAAGGCTGCCGAAGAGCTGGAAATTGGGCCCCTTGCCTTTTCAACATGCTTTGGCCTGACCGTGGCAATAGACCAATAAGAAAACAAGGAGAGGCCAACACCGCAGGCAAACAGACAACGAGCGCTGTGAAGCCAAAACGTCGCTCAAGCCTTCAACACCGAAGCCGCCACGTCATCACTCGACTGCACCTGCAAAACCGCATCCCGCTTATCGAGCAAGTGCTGCCGAAGAATCGCGCTCAACTTCTTCCCATCCCGCGCTTCGAGCGCCTTCAACATCTCATCGTGATCATGAATCGCGCTATCCCACTTGGGGATCTGAAAATTCGACCGGAACCGCAACGCTTGCAAGCGTCGATTAACAGCAACATAAGTCTGCCGCAGTGCTGAATTCCTCGCCGCCTCATTGATCTTGTCGTGAATCGCCTGGTTGCGGCTGTAATACCCGGCCAGATCGTTCTGCGTCCGGCAAGCCAGCATCGCGTAATGCAATGCCTTGATCTCGGCGAGCTCCGCGGCGGTCATCCGCTCCGCCGCCAGTTCGCCGGAAAAAGCTTCAAGACCACTCATCAGTTCGAAGGTCTCACGCAACTCCGCTTCCGACATCTTCGACACCGACGCACCGCGGTTCGGCGAAATCTCGATCAGCCCTTCCGCAGCCAATACCTTCAGCGCCTCCCGCAACGGCGTGCGTGAAATCCCAAGCGTCTCGCACAACTCGCGCTCGTTCAGTTTCTTGCCCGGCTCGAGCACCCCCTCGACGATAAAGCGGCGAATGTGCTCCACCACCGTGTCGTGCAAACGCTGACGCTCAACCCTCGGCATCAGCGGAGAAGCGGCCACACCCGCATCGAAATCCGAATTTTGCATACAAAAGCCCTCAACACCGTGTTACGCGTGATTTTATCGGAAGCATGCAGATTAGTTAATAGCACGGGTAAACACCGGTGTCAGAGGCCAATTTTCGCCTTGGGATCGTCGTGGATCATCTGATATAGTTTTTTGCATGCAAAATTCAATCGGAGGAGCCCAATGCTCAAGCTAGACTTTCATCCCGCTGGCCGCCACTTTCTGCAGATCCCGGGTCCGAGCCCGGTGCCCGATCGCATTCTCCGTGCGATGAGCTACCCGACCATCGATCACCGCGGCCCCGAGTTCGGCGAACTCGGTCTGAAGGTGCTCGAAGGCATCAAGAAAATCTTCAAGACGCAGCAACCGGTGGTGATCTATCCGGCCTCCGGCACGGGTGCGTGGGAAGCGGCGCTGTCGAACACGCTGAGCCCCGGCGACAACGTGCTGATGTTCGAAACCGGTCACTTCGCGACGCTGTGGAAAAAGATGGCGGAAAGCCTTGGGCTGAAGCCGGAGTTCCTCGGCCTGCCTGATATCGAAGGCTGGCGGCGCGGGGTTCAGCCGCAGATGATCGAAGAGCGCTTGCGCGCCGACACGCAACACGCGATCAAGGCAGTGTGCGTCGTGCATAACGAAACTTCCACGGGCGTCACCTCGGACATCGCCGCCGTGCGCCGCGCAATCGACGCCGCCGGCCACCCCGCGCTGCTGCTGGTTGACACGATCTCGGGCCTCGCCTGCGCCGACTACCGCCATGACGAATGGGGCGTCGACGTCACCGTGTCGGGCTCGCAAAAGGGTTTGATGCTGCCGCCTGGCATCAGCTTCAACGCGATCTCGCCGAAGGCATTGGCCGCCAGCAAGCACGCCAAATTACCGCGCAGCTTCTGGGACTGGACCGACATCGTCGAGATGAACAAGACCGGTTACTGGCCGTACACGCCGAACACGAACTTGCTGTACGGGCTCAATGAGGCGCTGGAGATGATTCTCGGCGAAGGGCTCGACAACGTGTTCGCCCGTCATGAGCGTCTCGCCGAGGCCACCCGTCGGGCGGTCCGCGCGTGGGGGCTGGAGATCCAGTGCGCGGATCCCGCTGTGTATAGCCCGGTGCTGACCGGCGTGATGATGCCCGAGGGCATCGATGCCGACGCCGTGCGCAAGGTCATCTACGAACGCTTCGACATGTCGCTCGGTACGGGGCTCGGCAAGATGAAAGGCCGCATGTTCCGCATCGGCCACCTCGGCGACTGCAACGACCTGATGCTGCTGGCGACGCTGGCCGGTTGCGAAATGGGCCTGCGGCTCGCGGGCGTGCCGCTTAAGGAAAGCGGCTTGCCTGCCGCTATGGAGTGGTTGAGCCAGCTGACCAAAGCGTCGGGGCTGAAAGCGGCGGCTTAAGCGACGGGGCGCCACACGCATCGGTGCTCGCCGCATCGGTGCGTCAGCGCATCTGCGCAGCAGGCAGCAAGTAACAGGTATCTCGCAGCAAGGGAAGGCGGAGAGCACTTCCCTCAAGAAGCCGCGCATAGAACGCGGCCCCTGAACAAGATGCGATGTTCCCGCAGCGTAAGTCGCTGACGGGCGACGAAGCAGCGCGCCATTCCAGGCGCGCTGTCGATAGACTGCAATGGAGAGAGACGATGAAGCGGTTTCGTGTGAGCAGTGCGACCAGTATCGTTCTAGTGATGCTATGCATCATGTACTTCATCACTTACCTCGACCGCGTCAACGTCAGCACCGCGGCCGCAGGGTTCGGCAAGGAATTCGGCCTCTCGCATACGGAAGTGGGCCTGGTGTTCTCCGCATTCGCTTATCCGTATCTGATTTTTCAAATCATCGGTGGCTGGGTCAGTGACCGCTTCGGCGCGAAACGCACGCTGATTTTCTGCGGCGCTATCTGGGGCGTCGCGACTTTGCTGACCGGCCTCGCCGGTGGCCTGGTTTCATTGCTGGCTGCACGCGTGTTGCTTGGCTTCGGCGAAGGCGCCACGTTTCCCGCTGCTACCTCTGCAATGGCGCGCTGGGTCGCGAAAGAAAAGCGCGGCTTTGCGCAAGGTATCACCCACGCGGCATCGCGTATCGGTAACGCGGTTGCGCCAGGTTTGATCGTGCTGGTGATGGCCACCTGGGGCTGGCGCGAATCGTTCTATATCTGCGGCGTGTTCAGCTTGCTGTGGGTCGCGGTATGGTCGTTCACGTTCACCGAACATCCGAAAGATCATCCTCGTATCACGAGCGAGGAACTCGAAATCTTGCCCCCGCCGAAGCCGAAAGCCGCCGGTGTGCCGTGGGGCAAACTGTTTCGCCGCATGTGGCCGGTCACGATCGTGTACTTCTGCTACGGCTGGACCTTGTGGCTGTTCCTCAGCTGGATTCCGCAGTACTTCCTGCACAGCTATCACTTGCAACTGCAAAAGTCGGCGATCTTCGCATCGGTCGTGTTTTTTGCCGGCGTACTCGGCGACACGCTCGGCGGCATTGTGACCGACTGGATCTTCACGCGGACCCGCAGCCTGAAGCGTGCCCGGAGCTGGATGGTATCGGTGTGCATGCTGTTCTGTCTGCTCTCCCTCATTCCGCTGATGTTCACGCACAGCCTGTATCTGTCGATGGCGTGTCTCGCCTCAGGCTTCTTCTTCGCCGAAATGACGATCGGCCCGATGTGGGCGATTCCGATGGACATCGCGCCGGAATACTCGGGGACCGCGAGCGGCATGATGAACACCGGCTCGGCATTGGCCGCGATCATCTCGCCGGTGGTCGGCGGATTTCTGATCGACTACTTCGGCAGCTGGGAGTTGCCGTTCGTCGGCAGCATGCTGTTGATGGCGATCGGCGTGGTGCTCGCGTTCCGCATGCAGCCGGAAAGCAAGTTCGAGCTTAACGCGGTCGATGAAGCGCACGCTACGACCAGCGTGGGCGCGTAAACGGAATGCAACATTCGGAATCTGCTGTTTCGGAACACACCGTTTCGGAACGCACGGTCCCCTCTCTTCGCTTTTAAAGCAATGACAACACTACTGAGTCAACGTCTCGCCGATGCGCGCCGCAATCATCTGACGCTCGATGCGTTGCCGGCGGAGCAAACGCCTGCCGACAGCGCTGCCGCCTACGCGATCCAGCACGAGATCCTGCGCGTACTGGACGCGCCGATCGGCGGCTGGAAGATCGGCGCGAAGTCCGACAGCGGCCCGATTCAGGGCGCACCGTTGCCAGCAAACGATCTGCATGCCGGCGGTGCACGATTGCCGCGTGAAGCCTTCGCCCCGCTGGGACTCGAGCTGGAGATCGCATTCCGCTTCGGCCGCCGCTTCGAGCCGTCGACAACACCCTATAGCGAAGGCGACGTGCACGCAGGTATCGGCTCGATCGGCGCGACCATCGAGATCGTGGCGAGCCGTTACGCTGACTGGCCCAAGGTCGACAAACTCGCCCAGTTCGCGGATTTGCAGAATCACGGCGCGCTGGTCGTCGGCGAATTTATGCCGTATCGCGAGGACTTTCCGTTTTTGGCGCCGTCGCTGCATTTCGGCTTTGAAGGGCGTGACGTGGTAGCGACGACACCCGCCAATCCGGCCGGCGATCCGCGGCGCCTGCTGACATGGCTTGTCAATCACGCCACGTCGCGCGGTATCGCGGTCACGCCGGAGATGGTCGTCACCACCGGTTCGTACACCGGCATGTTTTTTCCGCAGAGCGCGGGCACAGCGAGCGGCCGTATGGAAGGGCTCGCGCCGATCAGCGTGACGCTGTACTAGCCCGCTTTCCTATAGGCCGACGATATGACGAACCCCACTTCCGCTTTACTCGTCAAGCCGATCCATCTGGTGCCGTCCGCCGCACGGCTGACGTCGCCGCTCGCGCAGCATCTGCGCAAGTCGTTGCGTGGCGACGTGTTGTTCGATGCGGCGAGCCGCGGCCGTTATTCCACCGATGCGTCGATCTATCAGATCACGCCGATCGGCGTGGTGGTGCCGCGCGATCAGGACGATTTGCGCATCGCGCTGGAGATCGCGCGCAGCGAGAAAGTACCGCTGCTCGCGCGTGGTGCAGGCACAAGCCAATGCGGCCAGACTGTCGGCGAGGCGCTGGTGATCGACACCAGCAAGTGGCTGAACAACATCGTCGCGTTCGATGCCGACGCGCGCACGGTGACGGTCGAACCGGGCGTCGTGCTGGACCATCTGAACGCATGGTTGAAGCCGCACGGCCTGTGGTTTCCGGTCGATGTCTCGACGGCAGCGCAATGCACGATCGGCGGAATGGCCGGCAACAACTCGTGCGGCTCGCGCTCGATCGAATACGGCAATATGGTGCACAACGTCGACGCGATCGACGCCATTCTCGCCGACGGCAGCGAAGCACGTTTTGCCTCGTTGCGCGAGGCGCCGCAAGGCGCGCGCTTGCAGCAGATCGTCGAAGACGTGAGGCAGATTGCCCAACGTGAGCGCGATGAAATTGTGGCGCGCGTACCGAAAGTCTTGCGGCGCGTCGCGGGCTACAACATCGATGTATTCGATTGCCAGAACCCGCGCGCTTATACCGACGACGGCATCGCGAACCTCGCGCATCTGCTGGTCGGTTCGGAAGGCACGCTTGCGTTCAGCCGGCAACTGACGCTGAAGCTCGCGCCACTGCCGACGCATAAGACGCTTGGCGTGGTCAACTTCCCGACCTTCTGGCAGTCGATGGATCTCACGCAGCACATCGTCAAGCTGAAGCCGGTGGCCGTGGAACTGGTCGATCGCACCATGATCGATCTGGCGATGAGCAATCCCGCCTTCCGTCCGGTGATCGAGAAGGCGCTGGTCGGCGAGCCGCAAGCCATCCTGCTGGTGGAATTCGCGGGCGAGGACCGCGACCGGCAGCTTGCGTCGCTCAAGCAACTCACCGAACTGATGGCCGATCTCGGTTTGCCCGATTCGGTCGTCGAGATGACTGCCGCGAACGAACAGAAAGCGCTGTGGGAAGTCCGCAAAGCAGGGCTGAACATCATGATGAGCATGAAGGGCGACGGCAAGCCGGTCTCCTTCATTGAAGATTGCGCGGTGCCGCTCGAACATCTGGCGGAATACACGAGCCGTCTGACCGAAGTCTTCCACCGCAACGGCACCGAAGGCACCTGGTATGCGCATGCGAGTGTCGGCACGCTGCATGTGCGGCCGATTCTCGATATGCGGCGCGACGGCGCGGTGAAGATGCGCGCGATCGCCGAAGAAGCGGCGGCCTTGGTGCGCGAATACAAGGGCGCATATTCCGGCGAGCACGGTGACGGTTTGTGCCGCGGTGAATGGGTCGCGTGGCAATACGGGCCGGGGCTGAACCAGGCGTTCACCGAGATCAAGGCGCTGTTCGATCCGGACAACCGCTTCAATCCCGACAAGATCGTGCGTCCGCCGAAGATGGACGACGCACGCAACTTCCGATTTGCGCCGGGCTACGAAGCGCATCGGATCGAGACCGCGCTCGACTGGTCCGCATGGAACGTTGAACGCGATCCGTTGACGGGACAGGAGACACTGCCGGGCAGCGGCAACGATCTGTCGGGTGGTCTCGCGAAGGCCGTCGAGATGTGCAACAACAACGGCCATTGCCGCAAGTTCGACGCGGGCACCATGTGTCCGAGTTATCGCGTGACGAAGGATGAGCAACATGTAACGCGGGGACGTGCGAATACCTTGCGTCTGGCGATCTCCGGGCAACTCGGCGAAGCAGGACTCGCCAGCGATGACGTCAAGGACACGCTCGACCTGTGTGTCTCGTGTAAGGGCTGCAAGCGCGATTGCCCGACGGGCGTCGACATGGCGAAGTTCAAGATCGAAGCGCGGGCGGCGCGTGTCAAACGGCATGGGCTGCGTCTGCGCGACAAGCTGGTGGCCTTCATGCCGCGCTATGCGGCAACGGCGAGTCGCGTGCCGGGCTTGATGGCATTGGCCGACAACGTGCCGGTGTTGTCGGCGTGGTTCAAACGCTCGGTGGGCTTTGCGCCTGAACGTACGTTGCCGCGTTTCAAGAAATCGTTCCTGGCGAGCGCGTCGCCGACCAAGCCGCCTCAAGGCGGCGCGCTGAAAGAAGTACTGTTGTTCGTCGATACGTTTAACAACAACATGGAGCCGGAAAACGCGCGTGCCGCGCAGCAGGTGTTGGAGGCTGCCGGTTACACGGTGCACTTCAATACGCGCCAGGGCGAGCGCCCGGTGTGTTGTGGCCGTACTTTCCTCGCGGCCGGTTTGGTTGATGAAGCGAAGCAGGAAGCGCGGCGCATGCTCGATCTGTTCAAACCGTTTGTGGAGCGCGGTGTGCCGATTGTCGGATTGGAGCCGTCGTGTTTGCTGTCGTTGCGCGACGAGTTTCTGCACTATGGTTTCGGCGAAGAAGCGCAACGTCTTTCGAAACAGGCATTCCTGTTCGAAGAATTTCTGGTGCGTGAGGAAAAGGCCGGGCGCTTGCAGCTTGCGTTGAAGCCGTTGGCGAAGGAGCAGGCGCTTGTACATGGCCACTGCCATCAAAAGGCCTTCGACGCGTTCACTCCCGTGCAAACCGTACTGAACTGGATTCCTGAATTGAAGGTGTCGACGGTCGAGTCGTCATGCTGCGGTATGGCGGGCAGCTTTGGCTACGAAGCCGAGCACTACGCGACATCGCAGGCGATGGCGGAACTCTCACTTCTGCCCGCGGTGCGCAAGATCGACGGCAATACGGTGATGGTCGCGGACGGCACGAGTTGCCGGCATCAGATTCATGATGGCGCAGGCGTCGACGCAATCCATGTGGCGCGCGTGCTGGCGATGGCTTTGCAGTGAGGGTGGTTGGCCCCGGTTGGCCCTTATGCCGCGCCCACCACCTGCCGATACGCCGTCGGCGCTACGCCGACACTTTCACGAAAACGATGGCTGAAATGGCTGGCGTTCGCATAGCCGCATTGTTCAGCGACTTGCGCGAGCGGCAGTCTCGTGGTGCGCAGCAGCGTACGTGCCCGTTCGAGCCGTTGTTGCGCGATCCACGCAGCAGGCGGTAGTCCGAACGACGCGCGGAACATGCGCGCCAGATGAAATTCCGAGAGTGCCGCTACACCGGCAAGCTCGCCGAGTGTGAGGGTTTGCGCGAGATGGTTCTCGATGTAGTCGCGCAAACGCCGCCGGCTCGCGACCGACAGCCCGCCCTTGAGCGACGCATCCGTGCGGCGCACGCCTTGTGCGCGCAGCAGCAGACTCAACACCTCGTGCGCCGTTTCATTGGTCCGCAGCAGGCCGTCGGGGCCTTGCCAATCTTCATTGGCGAGCGATTGACACCGGTGCGCGATGCGGGCGTCTTCGAAATAGGTGCGATCGGCAAGCGTCAGTTCGCGCGGCTCGCGATCGAGTTCCTGCACAGCCCGCTGCGTGAAGTGTTCGGGCAGGAAGTAAAGATGCATGAAATGCATGTGGCCGCGCACCCACCAGCGCGACTCATGCTCGCCGGGCAACGCGCAGAGCCGCGACGGCGCGCCATAGCGCCCGGGCATTTTCTGACGCTCGGTGCGATAGCCGCCATCCAGGTAGCACGACAGCGTGTGATGGCCGGGTCGGTCATACACGGTCTCGGCTTCCTCGGTGTCGCGGGTCCAGACGGCAATGGCGAGCCGGTCGCCGAGCCACGCGAAGCGTTCGAGATTCGCGTTGGCGCTCTGCAGCGTGTGACAGACCGACTGAAGGCCGAACGGCGTTTCGGTGGATTCGATCACGGGGGCGGGCGGTCTGGCGTTCACGGAACGAGCGGGTTGCATTCGATGACAGGGGAAGCGTCAGTATAGGGCGAGCGATTGCCGGCCGCTCAGGCCTCCGAAAAAGTGCGCAATCCTGGACAAGTGTGGCCGCCAGCGCTGCAGCATAGTTGGGTTTCCGCTTTCTGCTGCTGCAGGCACTGTCATGAACCTTTCGCTCTATGCCGTCACCGTGCTGATCTGGGGCACCACGTGGATTGCCATCAAATGGCAATTGGGAGCGGTGCCGCCGCCAGTGTCGATTGCGTGGCGTTTCTGGATCGCGGCGCTGGTGCTGTTCGCGTTGCTGCGCATCATGCGCCGGCCCATCTGGCCGCCGCGCGCGGCATGGCGCTTCCTCGCCGCGCAAGGGTTGGCGCTCTTCTGTCTGAACTTTCTGTGCTTCTACTATGCCGAGCAGGTGGTGCCGAGTGGCCTCGTCGCGGTGGTGTTTTCCACCGCGACGCTGCTGAATTCGATCAACGGCCGGCTTTTCATGGGCCGTCCTTTGCAACCGTCGGCGATTGCAGGGGCGGCGTTGGGGCTCGTCGGCATCGTTTGCCTGTTCGTCCAACAGATGGCTGGACACCTGAGCGACCACACGGTGTGGTTGGGACTCGCGATCGCGTTCCTTGGCACCTTGTGCTTCTCGGCCGGCAATCTGCTGTCGAGCCGGATGCAATCGATGGGCTTGCACCCGTTCGCCACCAATAGCTGGGCGATGCTGATCGGCGCCAGCATCCTGACGGTGGGCAGCGCGCTGGCCGGCTTTTCGTTCTCGATCGAGCCTGACGCGCGTTATCTCGGCGCGCTCGCTTATCTGGCCGTATTCGGCTCGGTGATCGGCTTTACTGCGTACCTGATGCTGGTGGGGCGCATCGGACCGGAGCGGGCCGCCTACTGCACCGTGCTGTTTCCGATTGTGGCGCTGGCGGCGTCGACGGTATTCGAGGGCTACCGATGGTCCGCGTTGGCGGTGGTCGGGCTCCTGCTGGTGGTGGCGGGGAATCTGGTGGCGTTCGATCTCACGCGGCGACTCTTTGTGCGGCGGGTGAGGGCATCCTGAGGGCGCGGTGCCCTGGATCCAACTGCGCCTCCCCGGACCGCCCCGCGAATGATGTCGCTTTGGGGCGACAGCACCCTAATCCGCGGCCGCCCACTCCGGCCGCTTTCCCATGCTGTCGAACAGTTCGAGTATCGTCGCTTTGACCTTCTGCACGGCATTGCTGAGCAAGGCTGTGTCGTGCCAGCAGAGCGACAGATCGCGCGAGAACAACCGGTGATCGACCTTGGCAAGCTTGAGCTTGTGCTCATCGAGTTCGACGTGTGCAGCCGTCCAAGGCAGGATCGTCACGCCTAGCCTGGCCATCACCGCCGAGAATAGCAACGCGGTGGAACTGGCCTCGAACAGAATCTCGCACGGTAGCCCCGCTTCGCGCAGCGCCCACTCGACGCGGCTGCGAATCGTATTCGGCGCGCTCGGCAGGATCAGCGGCATGCGCGCGAGTTCGGCGATCGACACCGGCTCGCGCGGCATCTGAAATTCCGGCCACGCAATCAGATAGAGCGCCTCGGTGAGTAGCCTTTGCGCGGCGACCCCGCGCGTTTCGACCGCGTCCACCACGACGGCCAGATCCACCCGTCCGCTACCGATCAGACTGCCGAGCTCCGCGCTCGGTGCTTCGACCAACTCCAGCGCGATGCCGGGGTAACGGTCGCGGATCGTACGTGCAAACGGGATTGCCATCATCCGCGCCGTGCTCGACGGCATGGCGACCGATACTCTGCCCTGCGGCAACTCGGCGTCCTGGCGCAGGAGTTCGCGCGTGCTGTCCGCCTGCCGCAGCAACTCGATCGCATGCCGGTACAGCGTTTGCCCGGCTGCGGTGGGCGCCACGCCCTGCACGCTGCGCTCGAGCAATTGCATCCCCAGATCGCGCTCCAGATTGCGCATCTGCTGGCTGATCGCGGGCTGCGCGATATGCAGTGCCTCGCTCGCGCGGGTGACGTTGCCGCACTCCACCACTTTGACGAAATACCGCAGTTGCCGCAGGTCCATGCGCGTCGCTCGCTCCTTCATCCCATAACGAAATCCGATTGAGCTAGAGAAATATCATATTTTTCGATTATCGAGCGCGTTCTTATACTCAAGCCACAAAAAACCGAGGCGTGCCCAGCGTGAGCTGTCCGGCAACGCTTCAGAACTGCCGGCTGCTGCTGACAAGGAGACAAGAGTGTCCAAAGCGATCGCTGCATCGACGCCCGGGCTTAAGCCCGGGCGCACGCCCCTCACCCGCGAGCAGATCGGCGGCTTCTGGGCGGTTTACTCGGGATGGGTGCTGGACGGGGTGGATTCGGTGATCTACGCGTTGGTGCTGATTCCGGCGCTCACCGAGTTGCTGCCCGTCTCGGGCATTGCCGCGACGCCCGGCAATCTCGGCATGTACGGCTCGATCCTCTTCGCGTTGTTTCTGATCGGCTGGGGGCTGTCGTTTATCTGGGGGCCGCTTGCCGACCGCTTCGGGCGGGTCAAGACGCTGGCCGCGAGCATCCTCATCTACTCGGTGTTCACCGGCGCCGCGGCGTTCGCGCACAACGTCTGGGAGCTGGCCGCGTTCCGGCTGATTGCCGGCATCGGGGTGGGTGGCGAATGGGCGCTGGCGGGGACCTATGTCGCCGAGAGCTGGCCGGAGGATCGCCGCAAGATGGGCGCGGGCTATCTGCAGACCGGTTACTACGTCGGATTCTTCCTTGCCGCCTTGCTGAACTATACGGTCGGCGCCACGTACGGCTGGCGCGCGATGTTCCTGTGCGGCCTCGCACCGGCGTTGCTGGCGATTTTCACTGTGCTCAAGGTGAAGGAGCCGGGTCAGTGGCGCAAGGCCACGTATGGCGTCGGTCAGACGAACGTCGCGGCGGTGGCGAGGCGCCGGCCGCTGATGGAGATATTCGCGCCGGCTTATCGGCGTCGTACGTTGACGAGTGCGAGCCTGGTGGGCGTCGCGATCATCGGCTTGTGGGCCGGGTCGGTCTACGAAGCGAGCGCAGTCGTGACACTGGCGACGCGCGCCGGCATCGACCGCGTAGGTGCCGTGCATCTTGCGTCGATCGGGGCGGCGGTGCTGGCGATTGGGACGATTCTCGGTTGTCTCGTCGCGCCGTGGCTGGCGGAAAGGCTGGGGCGGCGCACGGCGCTCGGGGTGTACTTCGCCGGTATGGCCATGTCGATCGTGTTCGCCTTCGGCTGGGTTTTCTATCTGCCGAACGGACTCAACCTGTTCATGGTGTCGTTGCTATTCCTCGGCTTCTTCGGTGGCAATTTCGCGATCTTCTCGCTGTGGTTGCCGGAGCAATACCCGACGCGGATACGTGCTACCGCGTTTGCCTTCAACGCGTCGGTGGGCCGCCTGCTCGGCGCCGGTGTGAACTTCCTGCTGGCTGCCGCGATTCATTGGCAAGGTTCGCTCGGGCTGCCGATTGCGTGGACAGCGCTGGCTTTTGTGATCGGCCTGCTGATCTTGCCGTTCGCTGTCGAGACCCGTCATCAGACGTTGCCGGAATAGCGCCTCGTTGAGCGCATCGCTCGCACTATCCGGATCGGTCCTCAGACGCTGCGGACATAGTGCAAGCGCATCACTCAGACGGTCCGCAGCTGTCATCAATTCGTTGGAGAACTGAATGCAGGCGTTACAAGGAATCAAGGTTGTCGAACTGAGCCGTGCGCTGTCGGGGCCGTTCTGCTCGATGGTGCTGGCCGACCTCGGCGCGGACGTCATCAAGGTCGAGCCAGGTCCTGGCGGCGACATGAGCCGAACATGGGGACCGTTCGACCGGGGCGTGAGTACCTACTATCTCTCCTGCAACCGCAACAAGCGCGGCGTGTGCATCGACTTCCGCAACCCGGAAGGACTGGCCGCGATTCACCGGCTGATCGACGACGCCGACGTGGTGATTGAGAACTTCAAGCCTGGCACCATCAAGAGCATGGGACTCGGCTATGACGTGCTCAGCGCGCGTAATCCGCGGCTGGTGATGGGCAGCATCAACGCGTTCGGCGCCGATGGTCCGATGAGTGGCTGGCCCGGTTTCGATCAGATCGCTCAGGGTTATTCCGGCCTGATGAGCCTGACCGGTTTCGCCGACGGCGACCCCACGCGCACCGGCACCGCGATAGGCGATCTGAGTTCGGGCATGTGGCTCGCGATGGCGATACTGTCCGCGTTATTGGAACGTGAGCGAACCGGGCGCGGCCAGCATGTGAGCACGTCGTTGCTTGCGAGCCTGGTGGGGCTCTTGAGCGTGCATGGCCAGCGCTACCTGAGCCTTGGCGACATTCCTCGCCGTACGGGCAACGCGCATTCGGTGATTGCACCGTATGGCGTATTCGAAACCGCCGACGGCCCGCTCAACATTGCGCCGATTACGTCTGACATGTGGTTGCGTTTGTGCCAATTGCTGGATTTGCCCGCATTGCCGGACGATCCGCGCTTCGCGACCAATGAAGCCCGGGTCGCGCATCGCGATGAATTGAAGGCTGCGTTGGAAGCGCGATTGAAGACGCGTGGCAAACGGGAGTGGACAGAATTGTTTATCGGCGTGGGATTGCCTGCCGGCCCGATCAATACGTTAGACGAAGTGTTCGACGATCCGCAAGTGCAGCATTGCCGGCTGGTGGAAACGATCGAGCATCCGACGCTCGGCGCGTTGCGCCAGGTCGTGACGCCGGTGTCGAGTTCAGCGCTAACGGCCGAATCTTCGCGTCAAGTCAGCCGGCATGCGCCGCCTGGCCTGGGCGAGCACACTGTCGATGTATTGCGCGAGGCCGGTTTCGATGACGGCTCGATTGAAGCGTTGCTTGCCGCTAAAGCGGTGCATCAGCAGGCTGAATATCTTCCGCCGGAAAAGGCTCGGGAACACGCGGCTGGCGTTACGCTATGAGCGCCGACACAAACCTCGGAACGTGGGTACGGGGAGCGCGCACCAAGCGCTACGCGAAACTTGGAATGCGGTGCGGGAAACGCACAATGAGCGGGCCACAAACTTTGGAACATGCTGCAGAGGTCACACAATGAACACGCCGAATGCATCGCCGTTTACGGTAACGGTCGATATAGTGGGTGAACGGATCGCACGCTTGACGTTCAGTCATCCTACCCGCCGGAATGCCCTCAGCGCGGAGTTGTTGCACGCGCTCGACACGCACCTTTGCGACCTCGCGACACAGCGTATACCGGTCGTGATACTTGGCAGCGGCGTCGGACAGGACGTCTGGAGCGCGGGCCATGACCTTGGAGAGTTGGCGCACGACCGTGATCCGATTGCCTACGGCAAGCCGTTGGAACAGACGTTGCGCCGCGTGCGTGCTTACCCGGGCGTCGTGATCGCGATGGTGTCGGGTTCTGCGTGGGGCGGCGCGGTCGATCTGGCGATGAGTTGCGACCTCGTTGTTGCCGACGAAAGCGCGCGCTTCGCCATGACGCCCGCGAACATTGGCTTGCCCTATACGACGAGTGGCCTGCTGCGTTTCTTCAACAACCTGCCGATTCACGTATTGAAGGAAATGTTCTTCAGCGCGCAGCCACTCGATGCCGCGCGCGCCGAGCGTTTCGGCGTAATCAACCGCCTGGTTGACAGTGACAAACTGGAAGCAACGGCGCTTGAACTGGCGCGCGGAATCGCAAGCAAGGCCCCCCTGGCGATCCAGGCAGTGAAGGAACAACTGCGGATACTTGAAGACCTGCAACCGATGCCCGTACAGGCGATGGAACAGATTGCCGAGCTACGCCGGCAGGCGTGCGAAAGCGTGGATTTCAGCGAGGGGCTGGCGGCGTTTTCAGAAAGACGGCCACCGGAGTTCAGGGGCAAGTGAACAAGGCGTTTGCCAGAGCGAATGACGTTGTTTGAGGTGAGCGGTTCAAGCAACGGTGATGTTCTGAGCGATCACGCCTGCACCGACAGCACTAAAGGTGAGTCTTTCCGGGAGCAAAAAAATAAACGAAAGGCACCATCGGTGAGCTTTTCCAGGAGGGAGAAAAGCGCGAAGCGCGTAACCGCAAGCATTTCGCCGGCAACCCACACGTGGTAAAACGCAGTGATCGGTTTGAGATATGCGCTTCGGCGCGCGCAGCGCCGCCGGAAGAATGACGCCCTTGTCACTGGCGCATGCAGGTGCACGAACCCAGATTCCAGATGCACCACTACCTGTAGCGAACCACGGTGCCCACTTAGCATGAGCGGTTTGAGCCGCTTTCTTTTGCCTACTTTTCTTTGCGGCATGCAAAGAAAAGTAGGTGCCGCCCCGCACAGGGGCAACGCTAATAGACCACTAACAAAACAAGGAAAGGCCAACGCCATAAGAACACAGACAAACAAGCGCCGAGTAGGCACACAATTCAAGAAACGCCCAAAAATCCAGATCAAAGAAAAGCTCAACGCCGCAGACGCACAGCCACAGCCACACCCACAGGCGCGGACGCCGCCAAAACCGCCGCACCCGCATACGTCACCAACCCCATACCAGCAACCCACCACAACGCCACTGCCACATGCGGCGCCAAAATCGTCGCCGCCCCTGCCATCGCGACCCCGACGAGCCCTCCTGCCTGCCGCAACGCATTCAACAACCCCGATGCCACACCGGCCAACTCACCAGGCACTTGTTCCAGCACAGTCGAAATCATCGGCGGCACCGACAACGCCGTCCCACCACCGAACATCACCATAGCGGCATAAGTAAAAAACCACGGCGCACGCCATTCCAGGCTCATTGCCATCGCCGGCACCGCAACGGCAGCCAGCACGAGCCCGGTAGTCATGAACTGCGTCGCTGTAAAACGCCCATGCAACCTACCCACCAGCACATTACCGATCGACAGACTCCCCGCAAGCGGCAACAGCGTAAGCCCAATCTGCCTTGCATTGAACCCAAACTCGCCATGCAGATAAAGACTCAACTCGAACAACAATCCAAAGTAGCCGACATAAACGAGCGTCCCCATCGCATTCATGGTCACGAACATGCGATTGCGGAACCACTCAACCGGCACCATCGGATGCTGCGCGCGCCGCTCGATTACGACGAGCGTTAATACAGCCAGCACGGCAAGCAACGCCGCCCCCCACACCTCTCGCGCAGCGATCCCACGCGACGGCAACTCAATCGCCGCATAGCAGAGCGCGCCCAGTGCGACGATGCTTGCCAACTGCCCACCCCAGTCGAAATGGCGGCCGACGCTGCGCGTCGAATGACGCACCACGACCCATGCGCCTGCGAACGCAACCAGCCCGGTCGGCACATTGATCAGGAACGCACTGCGCCAGCCGAACCCTTGCACGAGGAGGCCGCCGAGCACCGGCCCGATCGCCGCCGCGACCGAGGCAATCCCCGCCCACGTCGCGATGGCGCGCCCACGCTCGACGGGGTCGTCGAAAGTGCTGCGCACGATGGCGAGCGACGCTGGCAGGAATAACGCCGCGCCGCTGCCCTGCACGAAGCGCGCGACCACCAGTGCGCCGACGTTCGGCGCCAGCCCGCAAGCCGCCGAGGCCGCGACGAACAACGCGAGGCCCCACAGATACACCGCCTTCGCGCCGAAACGGTCGGACGCGACGCCGCCTGCGAGAATCAGCGCGGCAAAGCTCAGCGTGTACGCATCGACGATCCACGCGAGACCGCCCACCGACGCACCCAGGCTAACATGCATGGCGGGCAGGGCGACGTTGACGATGGTGGTGTCGAGCACGGCCATGAACATGCCGCTCGCCACCAGCGCGAGCGTCAGACGCGGACGCCTGGCGGACCGCTCCGTGTCGGCAAGCTCGGTGGGCAGCGGTTGTTCAGCGGCGCATTCGGTCATCACACATCCTCGGGCTAGAACTGCAATTGAATCAATCGACGAAGTCTAGTCACATACGCGAATGCAATAAAGCAGTGATTGCGCATGTGTATGATGCAAATATGCATGACGGACAGCGCAGCTAATGATCAACTGGGACAACGCACGATTTTTTCTCGCCGTGGCGCGCACAGGGACGCTGCGCGGCGCGGCGGCACAACTCGATGTCGATCAGGCGACGGTCGGCCGGCGGATCGCCGCGCTCGAAGAAGCGCTTTCGGCGACGCTGTTTCTGCGCACCCCCGCCATGTTCGTGCTGACGCCTGCCGGCGAAGCCCTGCTCGGAGCGGCCGAGACGATGGAGCAGGCCGCCTTGTCGATCGAACGGCGAATTGCCGGACTCGACGATCAACTGGCCGGCACGATCCGCGTCGCCACGACGGATGCGCTCGGCAAACGCTTCGTGGTGCCGGCCATCGCCAAGCTACGGCGTGCGCATCCGGGCATCGAGATCATCTGCGTGACATCCGCGCAGATCGCCAATCTGACACGGCGCGAAGCCGACGTGGCGATCCGCACGTTGCGGCCCGACGCACCCGACCTGATCGCGCGCAAGCTCGCGCAGTTGGAGGTTGGTGTTTACGCGTCACGCGAATACATTGCCGCACGCGGCGAGCCGCGCGAAGGTGAAGCGTTCGACGGGCACGATCTGGTGATGTATCAACAGCCGGTCTCGCCGTCGATGTGGGCGGCTCTGTGCGGCGAGCCGACTTCGCGTGGGCGTCTCGTGTTCCAGACGCAATCCACCGCGATGCTGTTCGAAGCCACCCTTGCCGGTTTCGGTATCGCCGAGCTGCCATGTTTTCGCGCCGACTACGAACCGGAACTGGTACGCGTGATGCCGCATCGCGCGGAGCCGTTCGATGTCTGGGTGGTCGCGCACGCCGATCTCTACAAGACCGCGCGGATGCAGGTGCTGATTGCGGCAGTGGCAGAAGAATTCGCGCAGGCGCGTTGAGGCACACTCTTGTACTTCAAGTCGTATTCGCGCGTCGATGCGTTTAGTGCGACGCCGTATTGAGTTCGTTTGGACGCTGCGCATCCAGCACCGGCCACAACGGCGGATCGGCCAGCGGCGGCGCTACCTTGACCATTCCCGGCGCGTCGTCGAACACCTCCGCGAGCCAATCGACAAAGGCTCGCACGCGCGGCGAAATCTGCCGGCTTTTCACATACGTCACCGAGACGGCGACTGGCGTCGGCTTGCATTTCGGCAGGACCTCGACCAACTGTCTGGACGCGAGATACGGCGCAGCGGCGGCGCGTCCTGGCTGAATCAGTCCCGACTCGACTTCTTCGATGGCGGCGAGAATCTGCGCGCAGCGTTCGTAGTACGCGGCGCCCTCCGCGGTCAGCGTGACCTTGCGCGTCGTGCGCACCAGCAGTTGCACGCCGAGCAGGGATTCAAGCGCCTGCACGGTGGTGGTTGCGGTGGCACGCGGAATCTCTAGCGACTCGGCGGCGCGCGTGAAGCTGCTGGCATCGACGATCCGCACGAAGATCCGCATGGCCTGCACTCGATCTATCACGATGCTTCTCCGGTAAGGCGCGGCTTGTAGCGGGTCAGCCCGGCAGCGAGCAGGGGCGCGAGCGCGAACGTTGCGAACAGCCAGAGCGCGGTGCGCTGCGCGCCGGGCCGCGGGGCGAGGGTCGTGAGACCGGCGCCGTTCGCGACGAGACCCGCGAGACCCAGCGCCCGCCAGCCGTTACTGCCACTGAGTAGATCGCTCCATGCCGGTACATCCGATTGCAGATTTTTCATGTCATGGACAGCCGTGCGAGGCTGGCTTATTATGCAAGTATTGGCTTGGATAATAATGCGCTCCGATGAGATATGCAAATGAAAGCTTGGAAAATTCACCGGCCGTTACGCAAGCCGCATCGGCGGCTGCGCCGGTGGATCGCATCCTGAATCTGTTGAAGACGCAGGGGCTTTTGTCGACGGCATCGATCGCAGGCGAACTCGGCATCACGGTCGAAGCCGCGCGGCAGCAGATCCAGAAGCTGCTGACAGGCGGCTTGATCGAAGGGCGCCAGGCGTCGCAGGCAGGGCCGGGGCGGCCGAGTCAGAGCTGGGCATTGACAGCGGCGGGCAACGCACGCTTTCCGGATACGCATCCGCAATTGACCGTGCAGTTGCTCGGCTCGATCCGTCAGCTATTCGGCGAAGAGGGGCTCGACAAATTGATCGATCAGCGTGCAGTCGAAACGCGCGCGAACTATCTCGCGGCGCTCAAGCCGATCAAGGGCCTCAAGGCGCGGCTGACCAGGCTCGCGGAGATTCGCAGCGCCGAAGGCTATATGGCCGAGTTGCAGAAAGACGGGCGCGACTGGCTGCTGCTCGAGAACCACTGCCCGATTTGCGCGGCGGCGCGCACCTGCCAGGGCTTTTGCCGTGCGGAGTTGCAGTTGTTTGCGGAGATCGTCGGTGAGGAAGGATCGATTGCGCGCGAGGAGCATGTTCTCGCCGGCGCGCGACGGTGTGCCTATCGTGTGAAGCTCAAGAGCAAATAGCGCTGCATTACAGCGCATATTTATGCGCTTCGAATTGTTTCGACGATCAATTGCTTAGCGCGAATTCTTTGCGAATAAATTTCCGCTTTTTCCATGCGAGGATAAAACGTCAACGTTCACGTATGCGCGATAACTAATCGATCCGCATACACGCGATAGCGCGCCGGACACGCCGGCCGTGCGCGCTTCGCACCTCGCAAGGAAATACTGTCGTGAAACTCTTCTCGCGCCTTGGCGTGGCTGTTCTTGTCGTCCACAGTCTCCTTCCTCTCAGCGCATCCGCGCAATCGCAACTCACCTACACCACGTCGTGGATCGGCAATAGCTTCGGTTTTGGCGATGGCAAGTGGATGCAGCAGGACATTCAGGCGATCAGCGTCGGCGCCGACGGCACCGTTTATACCAACGCGCCCTGGGATGAAAGCGGTAGCGAAATCGCCGCGTACCGTGCGGGCGACAAGATCGCCGTGGCCGGTTCGACGCATGGCTGGGGCGCCGCCGGCGGCGATGCGGTCGCGACGAACCACACCTACCTGTACGCGGCAATGTCGATCGGCAACGAGAACAATGGACTGGTCGGCGCGGACTATCCGCCGGCCAATCAGACATGGTTCGGCATCACGCGCCGCACGCTTGCCAATCTGGCGGCCGGCGCGCCGTTCAGTGGCGGCATCGGCAATAGCGCCAACGCGACGAAGAACAGCTTCCTGCCGCTTGACACGGTGACGACCGGCACCGATGCGGGCATTCGCGGAATGGCCGCCACCGATACCGAACTGTATGTCGCGGATACCATCAACAGCCGCATCCTTGTGTTCGACGCGGCGTCGATGCAGCGTTTGCGATCGTGGAACGTGCCTTCGCCGGGACGCATTGCGATTGACACGGATTCGACGCTGTGGGTGATGAGCGGTGTTTCGTCCGGAAACCTAAGCATTCTTCACTACGCCGCCAACGGAACCGCGCTCTCCGGCACCTTGACGTTGCCCGTCGGCGCAGTGCCAACCGACATCGCGATTGCACCTTCCGGACAAATCCTCGTCGCCGACAACGGACCGTCGCAGCAGATCCTCGTCTACAACAAGGACGCCAGCGGTCAGCCGCAAGCCGCCGCGCCGATCGGCACGCGTAACGGCATCTTCCATGTGGTCAAGGGCGTGCCGGGCAACTGGCGCTTCAACGGCATCACGGGCATCGGTCTCGATCCGGCCGGCAATCTGTATGTCGCGCAGAACGGCGAAGGGCCGCGGCCGCTCGGCTCGGCATCGGTCGGTCAAGGTGCGGTGCTCGAGAGCTATGTGTACAGCACGCATGCACTCAACTGGCGCCTGTACGGGCTGACTTTCGTCGATAGCGCCGCGTTTGATCCGGCAACGCCGAATTCCGTCTACACGGGCTCGAAGTGTTTCACGCTCGATTACAGCCAGCCGGTAGGCCACGAATGGTCGTATGCGGGCTTCACGCTCGACCGCTTCGATTATCCCGACGACCCCGCCTTTCACGAGCCGCGCGGTGTGCGCGGTGAGCCGATGGTGCGGCGAATCAACGGCCTGCCGTTTCTCTATACGCTCGATCCGGGCGCGCATTATCTGAACGTCTATCGCTTCGATGCGGCGCATGGAGAAATGGCGATTCCGTCCGGCTTGCTGGCGCAAAATCCGCTGCCGGACAAGTGGCCCGCAGCGCAGCCCACCTACGGCGAATGGTTATGGCGCGACAGCAATGGCAACGGCACCGTCGACGCCAGCGAGATCAGCAGCAATCCGTCGACGGGCAGCACGGTCGGCAACGGCTTCTGGTGGGTCGATACGCCCGGCAACGTGTGGCTTGCCACGCCGACGAGCGGCATCCGCGAGATGCCGTTGCAAGGTCTCGACTCGGCCGGCAATCCGATCTACACGTACGCAAGCTCGAAGATGTTCGCGATGCCGCAACCGTTCACGCGGATCGCGCGGATTGTCTACATCGCCGAGACCGACACGATGTACATATCGGGCTTTACCAGTGCGATCCCGTGGGATTCGACGCACTGGAAAGAGGCGGGCCCGGTGCTCGCGCGCTATGACAACTGGAGTTCCGGCACACCGACGCAGCAATACACGGTCTCCTTGCCATGGAACACGCAAACCAGTCCGCAGACGACAACGGTCGGCGTTGCGGTGGCGGGCAACTACGTCTTCGTCGCCGAGTTGTACACCGCGAAGGTGGACGTGTATGACGCGCGCACGGGCCAGGCGGTCGGTTATATGACGCCGGGCGCGAGCGTCGGCAACACCAGCGGCTGGGTGGATATTTATCTCGGCATCAGCGCGGTGCAGCGCGGCAATGGCGAATACGTCGTCCTGCTGGAAGACGACGCGCGCGCGAAAATCCTGATGTATCGGTGGACGCCTTGACGTGAATCGCGTGGATCGCGCTGAGTCCGAGCACGAATAGACGCCAGCGCACGATCGGTATATAACAACGTGAAAGGATGGATTTGTTTATTGGCGCATGGGACCGGAGTAAGAGCTTTGCATGGGACCGGAGTAATCTCGCTGAAGCGCGAACTCCGGTCGACAGCTGAAGCGCTAACTCCTGATCGACACAGGAGAGAAGTTTCATCATGACGCAAGACGTAACGCCTCCGCCGCCCTCAGAAGACCGGCCCGACCTGGAACACCTCGATGCCGCGCTCAGTCACGTGGGCCAGCAGGTATCGTCCGGCAGCATTGCCTCCGGTGCCGCAAAGGGCATTCTGTATAGCCTGATCGAAACGCTCGGCGCGTTCGTCGGCGATCCCGATCTGCCGGAGCACGCCCGTTCGGGTTACGAGGGACTGCTGGAAGCCGCTCGCGAATTGCGCGCGAAACTGGACCACTGAAGGCGAAGGCGCGCCGCCTGCGGGCGGCGTGGTTCGCCTCGGCTCGAGGTCCCATGTCGCGCGGGCGTCTGTTGTCGCGATTGACGACGGCATACCGCCCGTTGAGCTTTGTCTTTGCTTTGCCCTTGCGAATCGCCGTCGTATTTCGGCGGCTCGGTTCTCTGTGATAAAAAGGCGCATTGTTTCCAACATTGCGCCTTTTTTATGCTTTCCACGTCCGCTATCGCGTTGCTGGCCATCGGCATTATCGTCGTGCTGATTACGCCGGGTCCGACCAATACGCTGCTTGCGGCTGCCGGTTTGCGTCAGGGCGTGCGCCGTTCTTTGCCGCTGATCGCCGCCGAACTCGCCGGCTATCTTCTGTCGATTTCCGTGTGGGGACATTTTCTCGCGCAAGCCGCGCACGCGCTGCCGTGGTTGCCGTCGCTGCTACGCGTGGCGGCCGGCGTGTACATCGCATATCTCGCCGTTGATATGTGGCGCGCGGCGGTGGCTTTGCCCGACTCGACGCAACGGGCGAGCGGCATGCGCACGCTATTCGTGGCGACGCTGCTCAACCCGAAGGGCCTGTTGTTCGCCGGTACGATCTTTCCCGCCGTCGCGTTCGCGCATGTGCCCGCGTATGCCACGGCGATGCTGATGTTCGCCTGCCTGCTGGTGCCGATCGCGCTTGCGTGGATCGCGTTCGGCGCGGCGCTTGGCAGCGGCAAACTCACCTGGCTGAATCCGGTGAAGATGCAGCGCGGCGCGTCGATCGTGCTGGGCGTGTTTTCCTTGTCGCTCGCGTGGGCGGCGCTGCATTAATTACGCCTCTTGTGCCGCGCGCTTAAGCTTCCATCCGGCTGTCCATGCTCAACGCCTCAAGCCATTCCGGCGGCGCGGAGGTGATGTCCAGTTGCGGTGTGCCGTGCCAGTCCGCACAGCGCTGCAAAGCGCGCCGCAGATCGCCCGCAAGCCTCGCGCTGAGCCGCACGCCGGGTTCGATGTGCAGCGATTTCAGTTCGAACACGCCGGTGGTCCGATGCGCTTTCGCGTCCACGCGGCCGACCAGGCGCCCTCGGCTCAAAAGCGGCAACACAAAATAGCCGTATTTGCGCTTCGTGGCCGGGGTATAGCATTCGATCGCATAGTCGAAGGCGAAGAGCGCGGCAGCGCGCTTGCGGTCCCACACCACCGGATCGAACGGTGACAACACCGTGGTGACGGTTGAAGCGAGCTTGCCGCTCGCTGCGTCGTCGATTATCGGCGCGAATTCGTGATGGACGAAGGTGTCCTGCTTCCACCCTTCCACTTGAACCGGGATCAGTTCACCGCGATCGGCGAGCGCATGCAGTTCGTCGCGATAGGGGCGGCGCGGCAGCCGGTAGTAATCGGCGACCCAGTCGGCGCGCACGACACCGAGCGCGCGGCAGGTTCGCCGCAACGCTTCCTCGGTGACAGTTTCCCGCGGCGGCAGGTCGCGTGCGTCGTCCCAGTCCGGTAACACGCGTTCGGTCAGATCGTAGACGCGATGAAAATTGCGCCGCTCGGCCACCATCAATTGCCCGATCGCGAACAGCACTTCGAGATGGCGCTTCTCCGGCTTCCAGTCCCACCAGCCGTTTCCCGTGCCTGCCTCGCGCGCGAAGTCCGCCGAACGCACCGGGCCTGTTGCACGGATATGCGCGAGCAGCTTCTCGATGTCCTTGCGGTACTTCTTGTGCCATTCCGCCGCATATTTCCAGCCCATATCGCTCGGGTCGAGCATGCGGTGGCGCAGCAGGCCGTAGTCTTCGGTCGGGACGAAACAGGCTTCATGGGACCAGTATTCAAACAGCTTGCCTTCGGCGAGATGCTCGTCGAGCCATTGCTGCGGATAGGTGCCGAGCCGGCTGAACAGCACGAGATACGGACTGCGCGCGACGACGTGGATCGTGTCGATCTGCAGTTGCGCCATGCGGCGAATCGCGTCGAGCACGTCGGCTTTGACGGCCTTACGGCGCGGCGGCGTCAACAAACCTTGCGCGGCCAGATGCAGGGTGCGCGCGGCGGAGAGCGGAAGGGTTTTCACGCGGGCGTCGGTCACGGGATTAGGAGCGGACACAAGGTCCGGCCTGGATCAGCAGCCGCTACTTTAGCGCGAATACGGCAGACGAATCGGCGTGGAGTGCAACCGGAGCATGGCACCGCGGGAGGCACGGTGGGCACAATGACAACGGCGCTGCAACGCTGCAACGCCGCAACGTGGCCGAATGGACGCTACCAGTCGCGCCTGTGGTGCTTATCCCAGCCGCGGTGGCGGCCATGGTCATGCCGCCCGCGATACTCGCGGTAGTAATCGCCGCGATACCCATAGCCATACGCCGGTTGCACCGGCGCATAAACGACCGGAGGCGGCGCATAAACCACGGGCGGCGGGGCATAAAAGGGGCCGGGCGTATTGACGAACACGCCGACGTCCACCCGCGCCGAGGCAGAGGTCGATGCGCAGGCGGCGGCAAGGCTGAAGGCGGCGAAAACGATCGCGCGTTGGATCATGCTTGTCTCCTGTGTCGATCAGAGTTGGCGCTTTGGCGCGAACTCTGGTCCCATGCAAAATTGCGGTCAAAAAAGCCTGCCATTCGCTGTCGAATGGCTGACGGCAATATTACAATCCAGAAAGCAAGACAGGTGCAACCAGTTGAAGGCGTGTGTAACAGCGGATTACCCCGGGGGCCGCTCAAGCCCCCAAAGCGACCGCTTCCCCCGCCGAAACGGCCAGCAGCTGATGGATCTGCGCGACCACCGCCGCACCTTCTCCAACCGCCGCCGCGACGCGTTTCGTCGACCCGGCGCGCGCGTCGCCGATCGCATACACGCCTTCGACAGTTGTAGCGAGATCGCAGACGGAGGCGCCGTCCACGCCGGCGCCGGTCAGCACGAAACCCTTGTCGTCCAGTTGCACGCCGCAGGTGCGCAGCCAGTCGGTATTCGGATCAGCGCCGGTGAAAAGGAACAGATGGCGCGTATCGAGCCTTTCGGTGCCGTTCGGTAGCGGCTTCTTCAACACGACCGACGCCAACCCGATGTCGTCCGCCTCCAGCCGGCCGACTTCCGAGTGCGGATGCACGAACACATTCGGCAGCGCACGGATGCGGTCGATCAGATAGCGCGACATGGTGGCTTCAAAGCCGCCCCGGCGGATCAGCACATGGACCTTGGCCGCGTGCGTCGCCAGATAGACGATCGCCTGGCCTGCCGAATTGCCGCCGCCCACCAGCACGATCTCCTGGCGCTTGCACAGCTTGGCCTCGACCGGCGACGCCCAGTAGTAGACGCCACGCCCGTCGAAGCGGTCGAGCCCTTCGAGCGCGGGGCGCCGATAGACCGCGCCGCTCGCGATCACGATGGTGCGGGCAGTGATCTTGCCGCCGCACTTGAGTTCCAGCCGGTACGGCGACTCCGCGCAATGCAGCGCCTTGACGTGGACAGGAATCGCCACGTGCGCGCCGAATTTCTGCGCCTGCACGAACGCGCGGCCCGCCAGCGCCTGGCCCGAGATACCGGTCGGAAAGCCGAGATAGTTTTCGATCCGCGAACTGGCGCCCGCCTGGCCGCCTGGCGCACGGCTGTCGAGCACGATGACTGAGAGTCCTTCGGACGCCGCGTACACGGCCGTAGCGAGGCCGGCCGGGCCGGCGCCGACGATCGCGACGTCGTACACATGCGAATCGTCGAGATCGGGCAGCAAGCCGAGGCAGGTGGCGAGTTCCGGCATGCTCGGATGACGCAGCACCGAGCCGTCCGGGCAGATCACCAGCGGCATGTCTTCTTTCTGCGCGGCGAATTGCTCGATCAGACGCAGCGCGTCTTCGTCGCGCTCGTCGATGACCGAGTGAGGATGGCCGTTACGCGACAGGAAGCCTTGCAGCATGACGAGCCGTGCGTCGCTGCTGTTGCCAATCAGGATCGGGCCACCCGCGCCCTTTTCGATCAGCGACACGCGCCGCAGGATCAGCGCCCGCATAATGCGCTCGCCCAGTTCGGCCTCGGCGACGATCAACGCGCGCAGCTTGTCCGGCGGAATCAGCAAAGCGTCGACCGGGGTGACGGCCATGCCGTTGACCAGCGCGGGCCGCCCGGACAGCTGACCGACTTCCGCGAGAAAATGCCTGGCGCCATGTTCCGCAATCAGAACCTCGCGCCCGATGCCATCGCGCTGATAAACCTTCACGCGCCCATCCAGCAGCACGAACATGCCTGGACCGGTGTAGCCGGTCTCGAACAGCAGCTCACCGGCTTCCCAATGGCCCACTTCGCCGAACCGGCGCAGACGATCGATTTCTGCGCACGTGAGTTCGGGGAACATCTGATGCATGCGCGTCGCAAGCGACGAAAACGGCGCGTCGGCGACGACGGCTTGTTGCCCTTCAACTTCTTGAGTCGACAGCATTGAACCGCTCCTTCTGTGTTCATCCTGAATGATTGACACGGGGGGCGAAGCGGCGCGGGCGCGCAAGGGCGCCGATATGAATGCGCTGCTGCGCTACACGGCCTTTGGCGCGATCTCGTCGTTGACCGCCACGTCGGGCGGCGGCATGCCGGGCAGCGCGTCCACCGCCTTGCCCGAGTCGCGCCAGGCTTCCATACCGCCGCGTAACGGCAGCACGTCGGCGAAGCCGGCTTCGTTCATCTGTTTGGCCATCCATGCCGCGGATATTTCATTCGGGCACGAACAGTAGATCACCACCTTCTGATCGCGCGGGTACGTTGCGACGATTTCCTGGAGCTGCCGCTCGTCGGCGAATTGCGAGCCCGGAATCACGAACGGGTCCAGCGCGCGCTTTTCCTGCGAGCGGATATCGAACATTACCGGCGTTTTGCCGGCCGCGACCAGCGCCGCCAGCTCCTCGACTTCGATCCGCTGGGTCGCGAGCGTGGAAATCAGCTGGCGCCGGCGAATCCAGCGATAGGCCGCATACAGCAGTAGCAACGCGACGGCCACCAGCGCGGCCGTGCGCCCGAGGCGTCCGGCCATGGCGAACAGCATATCGATCTGCCGGGCGAACAGCGCGCCGATGATCAATCCGGTACCCGACCACAAGGCGGCACCGATGCTGTCGTAGGTGAGAAACGTGCGGTAGCGCGTGCCCATCGCGCCGGCCATTGGAATCGACACGATCGACAGGCCCGGCACGAACTTCGCCACCGCCAGCACACGCACACCCCAGCGGCCGAAAAAGCGTTCGGTCTTTTTTACGCAGGTGTCGCGCGACAGCGAAAGACGGCAGATCGTTTTCAGCGTGTTGCCGCCATACATACGGCCGGCGAGATACCAGGCGCTATCGCCGATCAGCGTGGCGAAGATCGACAACACCAGGACCGGCATCAGTTGCGTGCCTACGGAGCCGGGATGCATGGCTGCCATGGCCCCGAACAGCACGAGCGACGGCATCGCCGGCACCGGCAGCCCGAGTGAGGCGGCCAGCACGTTGACGAAGACGAGCGCCGGTCCATATTGCTCGACGAGATCATGTAGCATCGGCTTACATCCGCGGCCCTTTCGGGCGCGGCGCAGGTAGGGAAAGCAACGGGGTATGTAAGGATTATGGACGCATTTTCAAGACGTGCAAATGTCCGGAAATGCGTGCGGTTATTAGCGTGTTGAAAGCGCGACTGTGGTTTGCCCGCGGGTTAAAGGCGCGGAATAGAAGCGCGAATTGAACAAAGCGAACGATGAATAACGGCCTACGGATGCCCGTAGGCCGTTATTCGGCACGCAAACCAAAGGCGGCGGTGCAGAAACGGCGCACGGCATTCGCGCGTAAGCGCAATACCGTGCGCCGCAGCTTTATTGACGATGATTGTGCTGTTCGCCCGGCAATTCCGCGCCATGCGCGCGAATGGCCGCAATCAGTTCGGCAGGCGTGATTTCGTAGCGCACTTCGCGGTGAATGCCTGGCTTGCGCTCATCGACCTCGACCAGAAGAATACCTTTGCCGTCTTCTGTCGATTCGAGGCGCAGCGAGCGGAGTTCGCGCGCCGTTGCGTCGTCGTATTCGGTGAGCAGGGCCATTGACCCGGAGGACCCGGTAGTGCGCATCGAGGTTGTCCTTGTTCCGTTGTTGATCGAACCATTGTACGGGCAGGGTGGCGCGCCGTCTGTCGCACGGCGCTCACACGCGGGAAATCCGCCCGCCACGTATCTGCTCGCCGGGACGCCGCGCTGCGCCGCATTGGCCAATGGCTGGCGAGGCCCGCCGGGCAATGCGAGCCATGACGCCCGACTGTGACAACCAAGTTTAACGCGACTCTCCGCGCCGACGGCTGCATTTTTCGTGCCCCGTGACGGTGCAGTCCTTCTCACCAGCTGTCACGGTGCTGACGCGCGCGTCGGTTAGAGCGGGGCGCGATGAGAGAAACAGGCGGCTAAAAAAATAGCCCGTCCTTTGAGAGGACGGGCTGCTAAACGCCGTTGTTACTCGGGTCAGCCTGCCCTTGCAACTAATTGGGCGCTGACGTTTGCATCCTGATGCGTCAATTCCGGACTGTCGAGGTGGGAGTAACGCCGATCTATCAGATTAATGTCCATTCTTCCGGCTCGACTTCGTGCGCCTCCTGCCCTTCGTGCGCGATTCCGTGCGCGGCGTCGCGTCTGAATTCGGGCGCTGGCTTGTACGCCGGATTGACGACACGCGGCGCACCGCTTCGTCGATTATGCGCATCTGTGAGGTCGTGCGTGCAACCAGATTCCGACGCCGAGCCGTCAATGCAGGGTTGATTCATGCGTGTCGGATAGACGTTGAAAACCGGTGCCAGATGCGTCGCGCGTAGCTTGCAAAAGCGCTACACTGCGCCGATATCAGGGCTGCAGACGCGATTCGTTCCCTCGAAACAGCAGCGGTCTGCCTGCGCGAATCACGCTTCCTCAGCGAGCCGATGCAGAAGATCCTCGACCGAACTCAGGAGTCACTGGCGCACGCGTTCGCTTCGCTTGCGCAGAGCGCGAAGCGCCAACAGCGGGTGCACCTGGCGACCATCGCGTCACTGATGCTGATCGTAGTGGTCTTCGCGCTGCTGCTGGCCGTGCTCGCCGCAAGCAAACAGATCGACTACCGGCGTGTCCTCGCCACCCAGAACGCCACTGACGTCTCGCTACTCCTGCATCGGGAAGAGGCGTTTTTGCGGCGCGCGGATTTCACGCTCGACTACTATCACAGCACCAATAGCGTGTTGCGTGTGCCTGACGGTGTCGAGCAGTCGATGCAGCTGACGGGCGCCGCGCGCGGCACAGTCGACAGGATCGGCGCGCAATTCGACTTGTTGGTTGGCGAAGCAACGCGCACCGCGTGGGGACCGGAGTTCGGCGCGAAACTATGGCGTCTTTATGAGGCGGCCCAATCCACGCTGGTGACCCAGCAGGCCTTCGAGATCCAGCAGCATGCGCTGCTGCTCGGGTTGAATGAAGACTACGCCGCGGTTCTGCCTTCTCTCGCTCATCCGCCTGCAGGAAGCACCGCCAATACCGCGGATACGCCGTCACTGCAGCCGGCCGTCATCAGCACGCTGCGCGAGCGCCTCGAACGCGAAATCGAACGGCAAACGGGCAAGCGTGTGCCGGGTAAGGGCGAGCGTATCTGGCTCGGTCCGTATCGCGACCCGTTGCAGGGCATTCCCGTGATCTCGGCGGTGAGCGCCTACTACGCGGGCGACACGCCGGTGACGCTGGTCACCGTGAGCATTCCACTGGACGCGCTTTCCGCGCTTCTTGCCCGGCCCGCCGCTGAGGGCACGCTGCTGCTGATGACGGTGGACCACCGTGTGATCGCGTCGTCGCCGCCCATCGATGGGCAAACCGCAAAAATGCTGCAAGACGTCGTCGCGCTTACGCCGCCTGATACCTATCGCTTGACGCGCGGTGGCGTGGTTCTGAGTGAGTCGCTCATACCTGGGTTCGGCACGGCGGTCGGTTATATATCGTGGCGCTCGCTGGCCGGCGCGCTCAGCCAGCAACTGATGGTGATCGCCTGCCTCACGCTGCTGGTCCTGCTGGCAATCGCGCTGACGGCCCGCTTCTGGGGTCTGCGTCTGTTGCGCAGCAGCTTTGCGGAGACGACTCGCGCGCTCGAGAGCGAAACCATCAACCACATTCTGGTCAATGCTACGCCGGTCGGTTTATGCATCGCCCGGCAGAGCAACTATTCGATCCTCACAGCCAATGCGCTCGCCGCGGACTTGCTGCAGATCGAATCCGGCAGCGACCGCCTGCCGCCGCACATTGTCAGCGAATTGCTGACCCAGGCGCCGAACAGGCCTTCTGTCACGACGTTTGCGAAGATTGCAGCGTTCGTCGTGCCGGCGCAACCTCCGCAGAGCTTACTGTCTCAACCGCGCGGAGAGGCTCATGCGCAGACGGACGAAAGCGACACCGCGGGCAACCGGTTTCTCCAGTTTACCTACGCGCCCGCGCGCTATGCTGGCGAGGACGTGCTGTTCTGCGCGATTCTCGACGTGACCGCGCAGCATGCGCTCGAACAGCAACTGCGGCTCGCCCAGCAGGCCGCGGAAACGACGATGCGCGCGCGCTCCAATTTCTTCGCGTCGATGAGCCACGAAATCCGTACGCCGTTGAACGCGTTGCTCGGCAACCTTGAACTGTTCGCCCGAACGCCGGGGCTTGAAGCACACGCGCAACGGCTGACCGCGTTAGGCGTCGCGGCTGACGCGCTGCGCCACATCGTCAACGACATTCTCGATTTTTCGAAGATCGATGCCGGCGAGATGAAGCTGCAGGCCGAGTCGTTCCGCCCGATCGACGATCTCGAAAATATCGCGCTCTCCTACGTGCCGATGACGACGGATCGCACAATCCGCTTTTATTCGCATCTGGCCCAGACGCTCGACCAGGTGGTGCGTGGGGATCGCACGCGGATCGCGCAGATCGTCAACAACCTGCTGAGCAACGCATTTAAATTCACGACGTGCGGCAAGATCGCGCTGAACGCAGAGGTACACAACGATCTGCAGGGCCGCCCGGTTCTGATCTGCCGTGTCTACGATTCAGGGATCGGCATGGATCCGGCGCTGGTGGCGCGCATCTTCAATCCGTTCGAGCAGGGCGAGGCGAGTACATCGAGCCGCTACGGCGGCACGGGCCTCGGTCTGTCGATTTGCGCGCGACTCTGCGAGTTGATGGGCGGCCATATCTCGGTCGAAAACGTGCTGGGAGTGGGCAGCGCATTCACCGTGTCGATACCGCTTGCGCTGCCGCCCGAAGAGCAGCGCGAGCCGGTTGTCGAACCGGCCCGACGGGGCACGGTGCTGGTGCTGTGTCGGGAACGCGAATCGGGGCAGTTGCTCGGCGAATGGCTGCGCCGGGCGGGCTGGGCTGACCATGCGGTGACATCATTGCGCAGTGGGCAA
This sequence comes from Burkholderia sp. OK233, assembly GCF_900230185.1. Lineage (GTDB taxonomy): Bacteria > Pseudomonadota > Gammaproteobacteria > Burkholderiales > Burkholderiaceae > Paraburkholderia. The sequence continues at coordinate 1,629,033 of NZ_OCSR01000002.1, read as the reverse complement.
GCCTGGCTGCGCGTGAACCGGCCGGATGTGATGATGTTCACGGGTGAGTACGGGGTCGATGCCATTGCCGAAATGCGGGCGATACAGCCTGTCAGCACCGTGTGGATCACGCGGCATGGCCCACATCGTCCGGCCGTGCGCAGCGACGGTGTGCTCGAGGCCAGTGAGTTCAGCCATGCGGCGATTCTGGACGCGGTTGAGCTTGCAGCCGAGGGCGCAGCGGCCGCAGACCGGGCCGCGTCGTCGCCTGCCGACTCCACGCCTCCAGGGCCGCCTGTACCCAATCCGGCTCTGCAAGGTCTGACAGTCCTGGTGGCCGAAGACAATCCGCTGATTCAGACCTTGATTGCCGAGCAGCTCGGCGTGCTTGGCTGCCTGCCGACGATTGCCGGCGATGGACGGCAAGCGCTGGCGGCATTCGAACAGGGACACTTTGAGGTTGTACTCAGCGATATCCACATGCCGGTCATGGATGGATACGCGTTGCTGGCGGCATTGCGCAAAGCGCATGCGGATGTGCCGGTGCTGGCCTTTAGCGCCGTCACCGACAATCAGCAGCAGGCTGGCTGGCGGGAGCGTGGCTTTACCGGCTATATCGCGAAGCCGGCGTCGCTCGGCGAACTGGAGGCAGCCTTGCTCGCGGTGACGTCGGCGAGGCTACAGCCGGCGACCGCGGCAGGAGCGACGGCCGCGGCAGGTGTGCAGACAGAGCCCGCTGCGGCGACACCGGCTGCGGCCAGCGCAGCCGCGGACCCCGTTGATACGCTCAGCGGGGACGATAAGGCACGTTACACGGCGCTGCTCAAGGAGCACTTGCAGAACGATCTGCCGAGGCTGCTGGCGATTGTCGAGCAGGAAGACCGGGAGGCATTGGGCGCCTGGGCGCATAGCGCCGGCGGCGCGTTCCTCGTCGTGCAGGAGCGGCGGTTCTCGCAACAATGCCGTGAGCTGCAGCGGCTCTGTGAGAACAGCGCGAGCTGGACAACCGAGATGGACGAACGCGCGATCTCGCTGCATGAGGCGGTATGCGATCGATTCGGGCTGGATGAAGCGTCGATGCATTGACGTGTGCATGCGACGCCGGGCGCGTCCTGAAATCCAGGAAAGCGGCTATCTTGAGGGAATAAAAAAGTCCCGAAGTTTGAATACAAACATCGGGACCTGCCTGCAGCCGATCAGCGTTCAGCGACGCAGTTAAACCAGCCCTGTCATGTAATACACCGCGATCACGAAGAACACGGCCATCGTCTTGATGACTGTCACCGCGAAAATATCGCGATACGACTGACGATGCGTCAAACCGGTTACCGCCAGCAACGTGATCACCGCGCCGTTATGCGGCAGCGTATCCATGCCGCCGCTCGCCATGGCGACGACCCGGTGCAACACTTCCATGGGAATATGCGCGGCTTCCGCACCCTTGATGAACGTATCGGACATGGCCGCGAGCGCAATGCTCATCCCGCCCGATGCCGAACCCGTGATACCCGCCAGCGAACTCACCGAGACGGCCGCATTCACGAGCGGATTCGGAATGCTTTTCAGCGCGTCGCTGACCACGAGGAAGCCAGGCAAGGCCGCGATCACGCCGCCAAAGCCATATTCCGATGCCGTATTCAACGAAGCCAGCAACGCGCCCGCCACCGCAGCCTTGGTGCCGACCGCAAAACGCTCGCGCACGCGGCCGAACGCCGTCGCCACGACCATCACGATACCGAGCAGCAGCGCGCCTTGGACGGCCCAGATGGCGACCACGCTCTTGATCGTCGTCGTGACCGGAGCATGGACGCCCGGCAGGATGTCCGGAGCGATCGTGTACGACGTGCCGTACCAGTTCGGGATCCAGCGCGTCAGCAGGAAGTTCGCCACGCCGACCAGAACCAGCGGTGCAACCGCGAGCAACGGATGCGGCAGTTGCTTCGATTCGACGCGCTCCGGCTCGTTGACGAGATCCGTGCCATAGCCTTCGCCGGTCGCCATTGCCGCGCGGCGGCGCCATTCCAGATAGGTGAGACCGACCACGATGATGAACAGCGAGCCGATCACGCCAAGCGTGGGCGCGGCCCAGGAGGTCGTCTTGAAGAAGGTGGTCGGGATAATGTTCTGGATCTGCGGCGTGCCCGGCAGCGAATCCATCGTGAACGAGAACGCGCCGAGCGCGATCGCGCCCGGCATCAGGCGTTTCGGAATATTGCTCTGACGGTATAGCTCGGCCGCGAACGGATACACGGCGAACACCACCACGAACAGCGACACGCCGCCATAGGTGAGCAGCGCGCACACCGCGACGATCACCGCATTGGCGCGCGAGCGGCCGATATAGCGGATGGCCGCGGCCACGATCGACTCGGAAAAGCCGGACAGTTCGATGACTTTACCGAACACCGCGCCCAGCAGAAACACGGGGAAGTACAGCTTCACGAAGCCGACCATCTTCTCCATGAAGATCCCGGAGAACACTGGCGCGACGGCGCCCGGATCGGTCAGCAGCACCGCGCCGAGGGCGGCGATCGGCGCGAACAGAATGACGCTGTAGCCGCGATACGCGGCAAACATCAGAAACGCCAGCGCGGCGAGGACGATAACAAAGGACATTGAGTCTCCAAAGCTTGGTTGTTCTACGTGTACGCCGTCCCGATGAGTGCGACGGCCCGGCGCCCGCAAATGCAGATTCCATGCCACGCACGCCGCAGCGGCCTGCGCGTTGATTTGGCAGGCCGAAGTTCGAAACGTGATGCGGCCGATTGTACCCAAACGTCTCCAAAACGGGACGCAGATGAGCCAAGCATAGGCCGAACCGAGGCTAAACCATTATGGGGTAGGCTTGCTGATGATCTCGACAATGAGATAAGCTTGTCCACGAAATGAGAATTGCATAAATAGAACGATAGCCGGAGACAGCGACACCATGATGAACGACTGGGCGGGCCTTCCTGCTACCTACGGCGATGTACTCCGCCGGGCGATGGATTCGCTTTTCCGCACGTTCGAAAATTTCAGCGAAGGCACCTTCATCGTCGACGCCGAGGCGCGCGTCGTATGGATCAACAAGCGCTACGCGGCGCGCTTCGGTTTTTCGGACCCGGAGCAGGCGATTGGCCGGGATTGCGAGGAGGTGATTCCCAACAGCCTGATGCGCGAGGTCGTGAAAACCGGCAAACCGATTCTGCTCGATATCCTCGAAACGGATCGCGAGCCGCTTGTCGTGACGCGGCTGCCACTGAAAGACGATGCGGGTGACACGGTCGGCGCAGTGGGTTTCGCGTTGTTCGATGAACTGAAGGCACTCACGCCGCTTTTTTCCCATTACTCGCGCGTGCAGGAAGAGTTGGTCGCGACGCGTCAGTCGCTCGCGCAGGCAAGACGGGCGAAGTACACGTTCGGCAGTTTTGTCGGCACGAGCGCAGCCAGTCTCGAAGTGAAGCGCCAGGCGCGCCGCGCCGCGCAACTCGAGTCACCGGTGCTGTTGCTCGGAGAAACCGGCACGGGCAAGGAACTGCTGGCGCATGCCATTCACGGCGGATCGGCACGGGCGAATTGGCCGCTCGTGACCGTCAACGTGGCGGCGATTCCGGACACCTTGCTCGAAGTCGAATTCTTCGGCGCCGCGCCCGGCGCCTATACCGGCGCCGACCGGAAAGGACGGGTCGGCAAGTTCGAACTTGCGAACGGCGGCACGCTGTTTCTCGACGAAATCGGCGACATGCCGCTGCCTTTGCAGGGCAAGCTGTTGCGCGTGCTGCAGGACAAGGAGTTCGAGCCGCTTGGCTCGAACCGGATCGTGCGCGCGGACGTGCGGATCATCGCCGCGACCTCGGCCGATTTGCCGGCGCTGGTCGCGGCAGGGCGTTTTCGCGCGGATTTGTTCTATCGGCTGAACGTGTTAACGATCCAGGCGCCGGCGCTGCGCGAGCGTTCGTCCGACATCGAAGCGCTTGCCTACGCCATGCTCGAGGACCTGTCGACACAAGCGCGCGGCGCCAGTCACTTCGAATTGCAGGACGATGCCTTGCGGCTGCTGTGTTCGTATGGGTGGCCCGGCAATGTGCGCGAGCTGCGCAATACGCTGGAGCGGGCGGTGGTGCTCTCGGACAGCGAGCGCATCGATGCACGTGCGCTGGCGCCGTTCATCGGCCCGGCACGAGGCGGACATCGTCCGCACGTATCCGCAGCCTCTGAAGTGCACGCTTCAGACGTGGTTTCGGAGGCGCCCGAAGCCATGTTGTGGAGCGACGCCATGGCCGCGTTCGAAAAGCACTTCCTGGGCGACGCCTTGCGCGCCAACGGCGGTCGTGTGATCGAGACGGCCATGCAGATCGGCATGGGCCGCGCGACGCTCTACAAGAAGATTGCGGCATACGGCATCGAGGTGTGACAAAGTCCGGCGGCATCGCGTGACGCAGTGCAATTGCCGCGTGGCACAATCGCGTGATCGAAAAACAAGACGTGATCGGGGTTTCAAATGAAACGCAGTCTCTCCTCTTTCGCGCGCCGCGCCTGCGCCGCGCTGGCGCTTCCCGCAATCGCCATGCTGAGCGGTTGCAGCAGCAGCGCGCCGCTGTTTCTGTCGGATGGCCGCCAAACTACGCTGGTCCAATGTCCGGCCGGCTCGGACTCCTGTTCGCAGCAGGCAAACGCGGCGTGCAGCGGCGCATTCGACGTCGTGCGCCAGTCCAGCGACAACGGCACGCTCAGTCTGATTTACGCCTGCCGGGCGAAATGACGCCACGCCGGCCGATGGCTGGCGTGGTGCGTGCGACTAACACTTTCCTTCCTTGATCCTGCCGCTCGGCCATGACGGCGGGCTGTCTCCCGCTTTTCGCAGTTCTCGTTTAACCGGGCCAAACCGGTCATACGGCGAGCGGTGTCGTGCAAAAAGCATATGACCGTCATAAATATCTGGCTCTAATGTGCATTTGCTGAAACGGTTACGATGCGCAATGAATATTGATCGAACTGCTTCGAGATTATTACTTTTACCGTTTGCGCTGATAAAGAAGCGCTCGGTTTTCGCCGTCAAGCCGAGTCGGTGCGGCATCTAACGGAACGCGAAGTTTCGCCGCAGTATCCTCATCTGGCCGGCTCACAATCAAAACAATGTGCAGGTTTTGCCGGTTTTGCGGCGGCCCGAATTATCGGCTTCAGAAAAATTTTCCGTTTCAACGGAGCTGCTGGAGTAAGTGGGGCACGCTTTATGCTTTTTAAACTGGCTCAATGAGTAATTCCGGGGAAAGCAATGAATCACCTCCAACTCGAAAAAGATATCGAACACCTTGAAAATGTAATCACGCATATTTCCGCTGAAGACCGCATCCCGCTGTCGTATTGGCGCAACCGCATTAACTCGGTGTCCGGGGCGACATTGGTGCCGTCGCAGGCCAGTCGCGTCAAACGGCTCAATGCGGCCCTCTCCGCATTGGAGCAGCGGCAGAAAGCGTAACCATCCACGGGGGCAGGGTGACGTGTACCGTCTGATCGGGTAACGTTTCCTGCAGAAATAAGGGAACGTAACGCCCAAAGACTCAGGAGAAGCATGCAACCAGCAGGACTTTCAGCGCCCCGGCTGACGGCGCTCACGAACGCCATGCAAGGCTATGTGGAACGCGGCGAGGTGGCGGGGGTCGTTTCGCTGGTCTGGCGGCGCGGTGAGATCGGTTATTTCGAGCCGCTCGGCTTGCGCGACGAAGCGGCGCAATTGCCCATGGAGCGCGACACGCTGTTTCGCATCGCGTCGATGACCAAACCGGTGACGAGCGCTGCGATCCTGACGCTGATTGAAGAGGATCGGCTCGCGCTCGACACACCGATCTCATTGTGGCTGCCGGAGCTGGCGGCTCCGTCCGTGCTGCGCGACCCTACCGGCCCGCTCGACGAAACCGACCCGGTCAGAGCGCCGCTTACCGTGCTCGATCTGCTCACGCATCGCGCCGGATTTGCTTATCACTTCACCGCCACCGGACCGTTGGCCGAAGCCTACGCGGCGGCCTTCAACGGCATTGAAGCGCGCGGGGACGCCGGCGCGTGGCTGGGGCGTATCGCCAGCTTGCCGTTGATGTTTCAGCCGGGCTCGCGCTGGCACTACGGCATCGCGACCGACGTCCTCGGCGTGCTGATCGAGCGTGTGAGCGGCATGCGGCTTGGTGACTTCTTCCGGACGCGGATTTTCGAGCCGCTCGGCATGCGCGATACGGCGTTCTGGGTGCCCGACGCGCAGCTCGCGCGTTTGGCGACGGCGTATGGCGTCGAGGCGGGCACGCGGCGGCGCGTGGTCGAAGATCATCCGTCGGCGAGTCGCTGGGCGAATCCCGACCGCTTCCAGAGCGGCGGCGGTGGCCTTGTCTCGACAGCGCAGGACTATCTGCAGTTCGCGCAACTGTTGCTTGGGCGTGGACGCGTCGGCTCGACACGTCTGCTGTCGCATCGCTCGGTCGATTTGATGCGCTCGAATTTTCTGACCCGCGACCAGCGACGCGTGCCGGCGTTCGGTCATGTGCTGTGGGCAGGCCAGGGCTTCGGCCTCGGCTTGTCCATCGTCGACGACCCGGCGCAGCAGTTACCGCTCGGCTATCGCTCAATGGGTTCGTTCGGCTGGCCGGGTGCGTATGGCACGAGCTGGTTCGCCGATCCGGTGGAGGACCTGATCGGTCTCATGCTGATTCAGCGGCGTGCCGTGGAACCCTTCCCGATGTCGGTCGATTTCGAGCGTCGCGTGTACGATGCAATTGACGATTGAGTGCGTGGCCTTGAACGGCGGTCAGTGACGGGCGCACTCTGCCCAGGCCGCCCTGCGCGGGTCGCTCTATCCGGCGCTTTATTCGTCTGATAGTGTCCGCACTGCAGTTCGTCAAATCGATCGGAGTACCCGCCATGGCCTCATATAAACAGTTGACTGCTCAGCTCGAAAAGCTCCATAAAGAAGTCGCGGTGGCGCGCGAAAAGGAAATCGCGCAGGCGATTGCCGAGATCAAACAGAAGGTCGTCGAGTACGATCTGACTGCGGAAGAGTTGGGTTTTACGAGCAAGCGTGCTGCGGTGCGCAAAGCGGCTTCGGTAGCCAAGTACCGCAACCCGAAAACCGGCGAGACGTGGAGCGGCCGTGGCCGCTCGCCTGGCTGGCTCGCGGGCAAGAATCGCGAGCGCTTTCTGATCGAAGGCTAAAGTCGTTTCGTACACGGCGCTTGCGCTCGCAACGCGCCGAATTTTTCTGAAGTGAAGTTGCGTCGGGTTTTTCTCGCACCACTGAGAAGGTCCCGAAAACGCTCACCTTTCGCGTGAGCTTGCAGCGCGCGCCGCGGGTTTCGCGAGGCGCCTCGCACCAGGATGCGTTGTTTCGGTGAGCCTGGTTTTGTCGGATGACGCACCTTGCGGTGCGATCACCCCGGCTGTCCCTCGTGGTGTCACAACCTTCTCGAAACCCGCGCCAGCCTTTGCTGGCGGGCGTTCCCTGGCTATGCGAAGAATCGCGTAGTCCGTCGTTCGATTCTCACACGGTCTTTTCCGCGGACTTTGCCTCGCTGCTGAACTTCGCGCCGCTGGTGCGTGTGCGGCCTTCTGTGCGTTCACCTTTCGCCTCGATTCGAGGCTCGCCATCGCGAGTCCCGAAAAGTCTCACCTTTGCGCTCGTCCGTGTGCGCGACTCTGCGCGTCATCCAATGTGCCGCCTGGTGCGCCCGGGCAAACCCGGAGATGAGTTCGCCTCATACCCCGGATCAAAACTCATCGATACATGGTCGCGAAGACCGCGCAGCACAATCGGTCATCCACTCACCCTCGACGGAAAGACCATGAGCGTATCGACGGACAAACAACTCTTTATCGGCGAAGGATTCGAAGGCCCCGGCGTCAATCTCGCGCATATCAACGTATTGGTCGGCCCGCGCAACGGCCCCGCGGGGCAGGCCTTCGCTACGGCATTGGCGACGCCTTCAGCGGGGCACGCACCGTTTGTCGTGATCGCGCGGCCGGGCGTGCCGACCAAGCCGTTGACGCTCTATGTGAACAAGGCGCAGATCGGCAGCGACTTCCATGGCAACGCGACGTGGGGTGCTTCGCAAGCCGGTATCGCCAGGGCGGTGGCCGAATCGCTGGAGGACGGCACGTTGCCGCCCGAAGCGGAGAACGATTGGGTGGTGGTGTCCGCGAACTGGGTCAATCCGGCCACCGACGATCTCGACGCCGTCTTCGAGAATAACTACCGCGCGTGCAAGAACGCGATTCTCGCGGCGATGAAGGGCCTGCCGAATCGCGATGAAGTGTTTGCCGCCGCGCGCGACGTATCGAATCCGTTCTACACCCCCAAACAACGCTAATCACGCGCAACGCGGTTCGTGCGCCGTGAGGGGCGTGCAGCTGCGTGCGCTACTGAATGTGATCAGGAAGGAGACAAACACGATGGAATACATTCGCCTCGGCCAATCGGGTCTGAAGGTTTCGCGTCTGTGCCTCGGCACGATGAACATGGGCACGCCGCAATGGAAGCCATGGATTTTCGACGAAGCGCAAAGCGAACTGATCGTGCGCCATGCGCTGGATGCCGGCGTCAATTTCATCGACCTCGCCGATTTCTATTCGACGGGTGTGGGCGAAGAAGTGGTGGGCCGCATTCTGAAGCGCCTCGCGCGCCGCGAGGAAATCGTGGTGACGACCAAGGTTGGCTACGACATGGGCGAGTATCAGAACGCCGGGGGTCATTCGCGCAAGCACATCATGGACGGCATCGATGGGTCGCTCACGCGTCTCGGCATGGACTACGTCGATATCTACATGCTGCATTACTTTGACGTGAACACACCCGTTGAAGAAACCATGGGCGCGCTTAACGATATCGTGTGCGCTGGCAAGGCGCGTTATATCGGCGTGTCGACGATGTACACATGGCAGTTCGCGAAGATCATGCAGGTCTGCGAGCGCCACGGCTGGCACAAGCCGATCAACATGCAGCTGCAACTCAACCTTGCCTATCGCGAGGAAGAGCGCGAAATGATTCCGTACTGCCAGGATCAAGGCGTCGGTGTATCCGTGTTCAGCCCGCTCGCGCGCGGTCTGCTGACCTGCGACGCGAATTCCACGCGTAATCAGACCGATTTCTTCACCGCGCAAATGTACGGCGATATGGCATCGGGTGAGATCGCTCAGTCGGTGGCGCGGGTGGCGGCGCGGCGTGGTGTGTCGGCTGCGCAGATCGCGCAAGCATGGGTGCTGAACCACGGCGGCGTGGCGAGCATGCTGGTCGGCGCCGACACGCCCGCGCAGTTCGATAGCGCGCTGGCCGCGCTCAGCACCAGGCTCTCCGCCGACGAGCTGTTCGAACTTGAACGTAACTACACACCGTGCGACCTGATCAACGACTACACCGCGGGTAAGCGCATCGCTCGCGAAGCGCGGCTCGCACAGGGCGTGTTCGTCGAAACCCTGGAGGAGGCAGCATGAACGCGTTTCTTCGAACCGGACATTACATTGGCGGCGAGTGGTACGACAGCGCCAGTACCTACCCCGTGCTGAATCCCGCGACCGGGGAAGTCATTGCACAAGTGGCGAAGGGCGGCGCGGCGGAAACGACGCAGGCCGTCGCCGCAGCCGGGCGGGCCTTTCCTGCGTGGCGCGCGATGACGGCGAAGGAGCGCGGTGCACGTGTGAGGCGCTGGGGCGAGCTGATGCTGGAGCACCGGGATGCGCTGGCCGAGTTGCTGACCCTCGAACAAGGCAAGCCGCTTGCTGAAGCGCGTGGCGAAGTCGGCTACGCGGCGAGCTTTTTCGAATGGTTCGCGGAAGAGGCCAAGCGCGGCTATGGCGACGTGATTCCCAGCCCGAACCCGAACGCGAAGATCATCGTGACGCGCGAGCCGGTCGGCGTGGTCGCGGCGATCACGCCGTGGAATTTTCCGCTCGCGATGATCACGCGCAAGGCAGGGCCCGCTCTCGCGGCAGGCTGCACGATGGTGCTGAAACCCTCGGAGGAGACACCGCTTTCCGCGTTCGCACTCGCCGTTCTGGCGGAGAAGGCCGGTATTCCGCCCGGCGTATTCAATATTGTCTCCGGCGACGCGGTGGCGATCGGCGGTGTGCTGACTGAGTCGGAAGTTGTGCGCAAGCTGTCGTTCACCGGATCGACGCGAGTGGGCAAGCTTCTCGCGAAGCAGTCCGCGGACACGCTGAAGAAGCTGTCGCTGGAACTGGGCGGTAACGCGCCGTTCATCGTTTTCGACGATGCCGATATCGACGCGGCTGTCCAGGGCGCCATGGCCTCGAAATTCCGTAACACCGGGCAGACCTGCGTGTGTGTGAATCGCTTCTACGTGCAGGACGGTGTCTACGATGCGTTCACGCAGGCGCTAACCAAAGCCGTGCGAAAAATGCGCGTGGGCAATGCGTTGCAAGGCGAGGTCGAGCAAGGCCCGCTGATCAACGCGGCGGCACTGAAGAAAGTGGAAACGCATGTCGCCGATGCGCTGCAAAAAGGCGCGAAGGTGCTGACCGGCGGCAAGCCGCACGCGCTTGGCGGCACGTTCTACGAACCGACGGTGCTGGTCGAGGCGTCGAAGTCGATGCTGATTGCCGAGGAGGAAACCTTTGGTCCGGTGGCCGCGTGCTTCCGCTTCAAGACCGAAGACGAAGCCATCGCTGCCGCCAACGACACGCCGTTCGGCCTCTCCGCCTATTTCTATACACGCGATCTCGCACGCGCCTGGCGCGTTGCCGAAGCGCTGGAAAGCGGCATGGTTGGCATCAACGAAGGGATTCTGTCCACCGAAGTCGCGCCGTTCGGTGGCGTCAAGCAATCCGGACTCGGCCGCGAAGGTTCGAAGTACGGCCTCGATGAATACACCGAACTGAAATACATGATGATGGGCGGCCTCGGCCGCTAGCCCCCGCATCGAGCGTTTACGCGTCCGCCTCGCGCTGTACGCAGGCGAGGTGGACGATGCAGCCCTGCGTACAGAAAGCCGGTCACACGCTGGCGACGCAAGGGTTGTCCACACAACGAAGGAGACAGCGTGAGCAATCAGGATTTCCAGGCCGCCACTCTCGGCCTCGCCCCCACTTTGCCGCCCGCCGCTGCGGCACCCGCGCACGGCCCCATTTCTCTCGACGACGTTCCGCTGAACGCGTTCCACATCAAGATTGCCGGGCTGACGTTCGGCGCGCACTTTACCGAAGGCTTCGCACTCGGCACGATCGGCTACGCACTCGCGTCGCTGAATCGCCAGATGCCACTCGACGCGTTCTGGATGGGCATGATCGGCAGTTCCGCGCTGATGGGCATCTTTGTCGGTAGTCTCGTGTTCGGCTGGTTGTCGGATCGTCTGGGACGACAGAAGATCTTTCTGCTGAGCTTCCTGATCATCACTGCCGCGGCGTTCGCGCAGTTCTACGTGAGTTCGCCGTTCGAGTTATGTTTGCTGCGGGTGTTGATCGGCTTCGGCATGGGCGGCGATTTTGCGGTCGGACATGCGATCCTCGCCGAATTCTCGCCGCGCAAACATCGCGGAACCTTGCTCGGTTCGTTCAGCGTGGTGTGGACCATCGGCTATGTAGCAGCCAACGTGCTCGGTATGCACTATGCCGATGCGTCGCCCGATGCGTGGCGGTGGCTGCTTGCGTCGGCGGGCATTCCGGCGCTGATTGTGCTGGTGTTGCGCATGGGCACGCCGGAGTCGCCGCGTTGGCTGCACGGCAAGGGGCGCGTTGCCGAAGCCAAGGCGATCGTGCTCAAGCATTTCGGCCCGAACGTGACGCTCGATGGCGGCGACGATGAACATGCGCAAACGCACGGCGGTTTCATGCGCCTGTTCAAGAAGGATCTGATCCGCAGAACGGTTTTCAATTGCGCATTTTTCGTGTGTCTCGTGATTCCGTACTTCGCGATCTACACATTCCTGCCGACCATTCTTAAGGCGATCCATTTGAATGACGGCTCGGGCGCGGATTTGCTGTTGAACGGCTTCCTGGTCCTTGGTGCGCTGATCGGCATCTGGCTCACGATCAAATTGTCTCGTCGTATGTTTCTGATTGGTTCGTTCGCAGTGACGTGTGCGTCGCTGGTTGCGTTGAGTTTGCTGCCGGAGTCGGCGACGCTCGCGATGATCGTCGCATTCGCGATCTTCACTCTGACGATGTCGGCGTTCTCGAATCTGGTCGGCGTGTTCCCGCCGGAGTGTTTTCCCACGGAAGTGCGCGCGTGCGGTGTTGGGCTTGCGATCGCGTGCAGCCGTCTCGGTTCGGCCGTCGGTACGTTTCTGCTGCCGCTCGGCATCCTCCACCTGGGTTTCCACGCGACGATGATGGTGCTTGCCGCTGTGCTGCTGGTCGGGATGGTGGTGTCGATCGCCTGGGCGCCTGAGACAAAGCACTTGACGTTGAACGAAGCTAGCGGCGCGTAACGCGCTCCCGGATCTCCATCAAACCCGCCGCACTGGCAACGGTGCGGCGGGTTTTTCTATTTGCGCCGCCCAACCTGAATTCGGTCCCTCTCCAAGATTTTTCAGAATAGTCCTATTCATTACCTCTGTCCAAAACCCATGCGTCAGAAACATTTCATGTGCTGTAGGGCAAGTCCTACTCAAATCAGAATTGTCCTAGGTACTCGCGCCATCCCGAATCTTAATATTGGTTTGCGCCTGAACGATAGGCCAATGATTCGAAGTAAAGACCGCCATTTTTCCCGGCGTAGAACATTGGAGCGCCCAGGGGCAAATGGCGAGTCTTACCGAATATCGATTCGCCGTTGATTCAATCAATTTCTTAACTCACTGGAGCAGCAAACATGAAATCAATCCTCCCCGCAATCGCGATCGCAACCGGCGGACTGTTGGGCCTCGCATCGTTCGGCGCCGAAGCGGCGGACGGCACGATTACCTTCACCGGCAGTGTGTCGAACACCACGTGCTCGATCAATGGCGTGGCATCGGGCTCGCCGGCCGACGTGACGGTACCGCTGAAGGAAGTCACCGCAAGCTCGCTGGCGGCCGCGGGTGCAACGGGCTGCACGGGTGCTGCGACCAAGGCTGTCGCCAATTTCGAAAACGGCCCGACGGTTGATCAGACGACTGGCAACCTGACGAACACCACCGGTTCGGCAAAAAACGTGCAGGTTCAACTGTTGAACGCACAACGTCAGCCGATCAACGTCGTGACGAGCCTTAACAACGATATCGCTACTAATGGCGCGGATATCAACGCGGGCTCGGGCAATCTGCAGTACTACTCGACCGGCGGTGCACAACCTGGTTCGGTCAACACGTCTGTGCAATACACGATGCAGTATCAGTAAGCGATAAGCCGAGGCGTTCGCTCAGGTGAACGCCTTTTTTATGGCCTTTTTTTCAAGATTATTTTCTAAAGGTGTTGTGATGAAGTTGCTCGGAAAAATGACGATAGGAATCGGATTTGCTTGTGTGCTGCTCGCAGGCAGCGCACAAGCAAGCGTGACGATCGGCGGTACGCGAGTGGTGTATCCGCGCGAGCAGCGCGAAGTCACAGTCAAGCTGGATAACGATAGCCACAATCCGTCGCTCGTGCAGGTATGGATGGACGACGGCAACCCGGATGCGAAACCCGGCGAGATCAAGGTGCCGTTTGTGATTACGCCGCCGATCTTCCGGATGGACCCGAAGAAGGCGCAGACGCTGCGCGTGATGTACAGCGGTGAAGCATTGCCGCAGGATCGCGAATCGGTTTACTGGCTCAACGTGCTTGATATTCCGCCGAAGGCAAACGGCACGGCCGACTTCAACTCGCTGCAATTGGCTTATCGCACGCGTATCAAGGTGTTTGTGCGTCCGGCCAAACTGCCTGGCAAACCTGAAGATGCACCGGCCCAATTGAGCTGGAAAGTAGTCGCATCGCCGGATGGCAAGGGCGAAGCGGTGAGCGTATCGAATCCGACACCGTACTACGTGTCGTTTAGCGAAGTCGATGTCGAAAGCGGTGGTCATACCTTTAAGAACGAACAGGGCGGCATGGTTGCGCCACACGCATCGATTGTGTTGCCGGTCGCGAAGATGAATGGCGTACCGGCAGGCGCGAAGGTTCACTACACCGCTATCAGCGATTACGGCGGCGCCCTCAACGGCGACGCGACGCTCGGCAAATAGACCGCACCCGCTTGTCGGTCGGGCGGCAGCCTTCCGCCCATAGCTCAACCCTTTCTCGACCACGGCGTGTGTTGCTCAGGCAACGCACAGGGATAACTCACGCCTGTAGCAGACATTGGAAGTCAGTTAAATCATGAAACTCTCACCTCGTCATCAGTCGCAAGCTCGCACCAGTGAATTCTCTGGTCCGTTCGGCCTGAGCCCCGTCGCCGCGGTTGTGCTTTCGGTGTTCGCGGCGCTGGGCGGCGTCCAGTCGGCGAGCGTGAGCGCAGCCGAAATCGACAAAGCTGATACCGCTGTCCAGTTCGACACGACGTTCTTGCGCACCGACCCGAAGCAAACCGTGGACGTCTCGCGTTTCACGCGCGGCAACATGGTGTCGCCGGGCGTGTATTCCGTCGACCTCTGGGTGAACGATGTTCGTGTTGCACGTCAGGATGTACGTTTCGTGGTCAGTGGCGAAGACAAAGGCGCGCGTCCGTGCTTCAGTCGACAGATGCTGGAGACACTCGGCGTCGATTTTGCCAAGGTTGGTGCTGTTGCCGGCGCGAAAGCGCAGGAGCATGCGGCCGCCGCAACGGGCGCCGCCAATGCAGACGAATGCGTCGATCTGGCCGCCATGGTGCCGGACTCGAGCGTCGATTTCGACTTTTCCGAACAGAAGCTCACGCTAAGCGTGCCGCAGAAATTCATGCGCAACGCCGCGCGTGGCTATGTGCCGCCCGAGATGTGGCAAGACGGCGTGAACGCGGGTTTCGTGAGCTACAACGCGAATACTTATCGCACCGATGGCTCGGGCATGCACTCGACGCAGAGCTATCTGGGCCTGAACGCTGGCGTGAACATTGGCGCGTGGCATTTTCGCCATCAATCGTCGGTCTCACAGGCGACCGGCCAAGGCACGCGTTTCGACAATATCGCGACCTATCTGCAGCACGACGTTGCCGCGCTGAAATCGCAGGTGACGGTGGGCGACGGCTACACGACGGGCGACGTGTTCGACAGCGTGCAGTTCCGCGGCGCACAGATTGCCACCGACGACCGCATGCTGCCCGAATCGCTGCGCGGCTATGCGCCGGTGGTGCGTGGCACGGCGGAATCGAATGCGCGTGTGACGGTTCGTCAGAACGGCCAGGTGATTTATGAAACCAGCGTGTCGCCGGGTCCGTTCGAAATCAACGACCTGTACGCGACCGGTTACGGCGGCAACCTCGACGTAGCCGTCACCGAAGCCGACGGCCGCACGAAGAGCTTTACCGTGCCGTTCGCCGCGGTTGCGCAGTCGCTGCGCCCGGGTACTACGCGGTTTTCGGTCACTGCTGGTGAATTGCGCAGCTCGACGCTCGACACGAAGCCGAATTTTGCGCAGTTCACCTTGCAGCGCGGTCTCACGAACATGGTGACGGCATACGGCGGCGGTGTGGCCGCGAACGGCTATGTGGCGGCAGACCTCGGCGCTGCGCTCAACACGAAGTTCGGCGCATTTTCCGCCGACGTGACGGGCGCGCAGACCCAGGTGCCGAACCAGAGCACGATGCGCGGCACCACCTTGCGGATCGGCTATAGCAAGTTCATCGATCCGACCGATACGAACATTTCCGTCGCCGCTTACCGTTACTCAACTGCGGGCTTTATGAATCTGACGGATGCGGCCTCTGTGCGCGATCTCGCGATGCGCGGCGGCGATACGAATTCAGTCTATCGCCAGCGCAACCGTTTTCAGCTCACGGTTAATCAGAATTTCAAGGAGCACGGCACGGTGTTCCTGAATGCTTCCGCCCAGCAGTACTGGAATCACGGCGGCAACGATACGTTCTACCAGGCTGGCTACACCAACAGCTTCAAGTACGGAACCTACAGCATTACCGCGGGACGCGCGCGTAACGCGGACGGATCGATGTCGAACCAATATATGGCGAGCACGACGATTCCGCTTGGCCACAGCCAGCACGCGCCGCTGCTGTCGACGAACCTCTCGAACTCGAGCGGCAACACGAATTTGCAGGCGAACCTGAGCGGCTCGTTGGGCGAGAACAACCAGTACTCGTACAACGCGTACGGCACTTATGGCGCCGGCAACGGCAACAGTTCTGCCAACACGGGCGTGAGCGGCAGCTACCGCGCGCCGTATGCGCAGATGACGGCATCGGCGAGCGCGGGCTCGAGTTCGAGCCAGGTGTCTGCGGGTATTAGCGGGTCGGTCGTCGCGCATCCGGGCGTCAAGCTCAATAACCGTGGTTATGCGGTGGTGCCTTACCTCACGCCTTACGGCATGAACACGGTCGATATCGATCCGAAGGGTACGTCGACCGACGTCGAATTCGAATCGACTTCGGAACAGGCTGTGCCGCGTCTCGGGTCCGTGGTGATGATCAAGTACAAGACAGTGAGCGGGCGTGCGGCGCTGATTCGTGCGCCGCAACTCGGTGGCAAGGCGCTGCCGTTTGGTGTGGATGTGGTGGACAGCAATGGTCGTACCGTTGGCGTTGTGGCGCAGGACAGCCGGATTTTTGCGCGCGGTCTGCAGGACCACGGCTCACTGTTCGTGAAGTGGGGTTCGGCAGCGGCTGAGCGGTGCGAGATTGATTATGTGTTGCCGAAGCAGAGCGGGAAGACGGGCGCTGCCTATCTGTCTGTGGAGGGGCATTGTCTGAGCGGGGGGGAACCGAGCCAGGCGAGCTCCACTCCGGCTCACGAAGAGCGGGGTGAGTTGGCTGCATCGTCGACCCGCCAAGCGGCAGCGCAAATACATTGAAATGGTCTTTTTGAGCGATGAGTTCCTGGTTAGAGCTCAGTACGGTTCGCGGAGGGTGGTGATTCGCCCCTCTCCCAGCTGACTCCCGCAGTGGCCTATTCCGCCGTATCTGCCCCCAAAGCCCGTTTTCCTTACGTCAGTCCCCATGACGTGTATCATTCGCACCTTGCGCTGTTCTGCGCTGGCGATTCCCGTATTGTCGAACGCTCGTTCGTGACCTGTTTCCGACACGGCCGAGTTGCCTTGTGATGCGGGTCACCGACCCAGCTCCCGTAGCTCGACGCCGCCGCGCCAGACGTGGCAGACCAGAGGCCACAAGCTTCTGGTGACCGCCCGAACCCCTATCCGTGACCGCCAGACCCGATGTCAGTCTCCGAACTCAAACGCCGCCGCACGTTCGCGGTCATTTCCCACCCGGACGCGGGCAAGACCACGCTCACTGAAAAGCTGCTGCTGTTCTCGGGCGCGATCCAGATCGCCGGCACCGTGAAGGGCCGCAAGAGCAATCGCTACGCGACTTCCGACTGGATGGAGATCGAAAAGCAGCGGGGCATTTCGGTGGCCAGCTCGGTGATGCAGTTCGAGTACGGCGACGCCGTGATCAACCTGCTCGACACCCCGGGCCACGAAGACTTCTCCGAAGATACCTACCGTGTGCTGACTGCGGTCGATGCCGCCGTGATGGTGATCGACGGCGCCAACGGTGTCGAAGCACAAACGCTCAAGCTGCTCGAAGTCTGCCGCAGCCGCAAGACGCCGATCGTCACCTTCATCAACAAGCTCGACCGCGAAGTGCGTGAGCCGCTCGAACTGCTCGACGAGATCGAACAGCATCTGGGCGTTGCCGCCGTACCCTTCACGTGGCCGATTGGCATGGGAAAGGAATTCCAGGGCGTCTACGACATCCAGCGCGACCAGGTGCGTTTGTTCCGCGCCGGGCAGGATAAGGCAGGCGGTGAGGTCGAGACGCTGCAGGCGCTGGGCGACGAAGAAGGCGAACGCCGCTTCGGTCATAGCTGGGTCAAGGCGAAGGAAGAGATCGACCTGATTACCGGCGCGTCGCCTGATTTCGATCGCGAGCAGTTCCTGGCGGGGCAGCAATCGCCGGTGCTGTTCGGCTCGGCGATCAACAACTTCGGCGTGAAGGAAATTCTCGACGCACTGGTTGACCTGGCGCCGCCGCCGTCGATGCGGATGACGGTTCAGCGTCCGGTGCTGCCAGACGAGCCGAAGTTCACCGGCGTCGTGTTCAAAGTGCAGGCGAACATGGACCTGGCGCACCGCGACCGCGTAGCGTTCATTCGCGTGTGTTCGGGGCATTTCGAACGCGGCATGGCCGTGAAGGTGACGCGCACGAACAAAACGTTCCGCGCGAATAACGTGGTGACATTCCTGTCGCAGCGCCGTGAGACGGTCAGCGAGGCGTATCCGGGCGACATCATCGGTATCCCGAATCACGGCACGTTGAGCCTCGGCGATACGTTGACTGAAGGCGAGCTGTTGCAGTTCGTCGGCTTGCCGTTCTTCGCGCCGGAAATTTTCCAGACCGTCGAAGTGGTCGATCCGATGCGCGCAAAGCAGCTCGGCGAAGCGCTGAAGCAACTCGGCGAGGAAGGCGCGATTCAGGTGTTCCGTCCGGAAGTCGGCGGCTTGATGATTCTTGGCGCGGTGGGTCAACTGCAGTTCGAAGTGGTGTCGCACCGCTTGTCGACGGAATACAAGGTCGACGTGCGGATGGCGCCGGCGCGCTATCGGATGTCGCGCTGGGTGACCTGCGACGAGCCGGCTGAATTGCGCCGCTTCACCGATTCATACGCCGCGCGGATCGCGCTCGATGCATCGGATGCGCCGACGTATCTGGCGTCGCATGTGTCGGAGATCGAAGTCGCGCAGAAGGCCTGGCCGAAGATCGTATTTAACGAGTTGCGCGAGCATTCGGGCGCGCCGTTCAAGAAGGCGATGTAGACGACGTACACGGCGCAGGGGTGCGATTGCCCGCCGCACCGGATAGGATTGCATCAACTTCAAAGCAAAAGGCCGCGTCACGTGACGCGGCCTTTTGCTTTTCGGGCATGCCTGGTCAGGCTGTCAGACCCGGCCGACGATGTATCTCTGGACCCTTCACTTGAAGCGTTTTTGAGCCCTACTGATATGACATCGTGAAAGTGGCCAAACCTTTCACGGTGCCGGGCGCCACAGTGCCCGGCGTTCGTACGTATTGGGCAGTCAGCGGAATCGTCATCGGACCACCGGTGGCCGTTCCAGCCAGCCATTGATTCTGATTTCCCGCGGCTGCGGAGTCAGGACCATACGCAATCGGCGTCGAACCGTTGAGAACCTGCAGACCGATACCTGTTGCGGTTGAGCCTGGTGCGAGGCTTAGCGTGGTTGAAGTGTTCGAAGCATTGGATGCGTCGGTCAGCGTCACGTTGACCTTGGTACCTGGCGAGCAGTCGAGGGCAAGGTTGAACGGCGTGGCTCCCGTGGTTGCGCCCGTGGTGGACAGCCGGCCTGAATAAGCTTGTGGCAATGTCACGGCAACCGAGGACGAGGTTGCGCTGCAGCTCGATGCAACGACACTGGATACAGTCATTTTAAGCGTAGCAGCTGTTAGCAATCCCAAGGTCATGGTTCCGATCACACTGCTGTCCAGGGTACCGTTGCCGACCGGTCCCGTGACAACCAGTTCTGCGCCGAAGGTCGTGTTGTTGAATCCCCAATCTCCGTCCCAGGTGCCGGTGTTTGTGGGTCCGAAGTAGCCGCCGTCGATTTTGTAACGCACACCGATGCCCGGCACATTGGTCGCATATGTCGGAGGGTTGGCGATCACGGGGGTCGCGCCAACGACGTTGTATGCCCAAACGCTGCCACCGGTGCAATTGGCGTACGTACCGGTCGCGGGGATTGTGGCTTGCGGGGGAGCAGTGTAAATGACGGTTCCCACCGCGGCATTTCGCGGGATCGTGAGTGTCGGGATAGGAAACGTGTAAACGTGAGGTCCGGCTCCGTTTTTCCATGTGCAGTCCGCATGTGCTGCAGTCATGCCCAGCAGCAAGATTGCGAGCGCCTGACCAATGTAACGCCCAAGGCGGAATAGGTACGAAGAGCGGATGGCCGGCAGCTGTGACCGTCCGGCCGCGTACCGAATATTTGTGCAGCAATGTTTTACCGAGTTCATGTCGTGATCACCCAATTCGAGTCGTGTAATTCAAATGATCACTGGCAGACGTCTCAATAAACATCGGAATATTCTTAATCGCGTAAGGAAAATCCGATCAATGACGCATCTAATCTGACGCGACCCTGATCCGTCTGGTCGTATCCGTCAGCGGAACCTTGCAATTACCCACAGTTTGCGAGCTCGAAGCCGAGTTGGATATCGACTAGGCGGCGCAAGCCGCGCCAGATGACGGTATTGCCAGGAGGCGGATCGCTGGCACGGGCGAGGTAACCTCCGAGCTGTGCGAGCTTGATAAGACTGCGCGACAACGGCGGCGCATGGGCCGTTCGGGCCGTGTCCTTGACAACCTGGTCGAGCAGTTCGACCTCAGCCTGTGTCAGCACAACTTGAGAGGGTGCATCGGGAGCGTATCGATTGATCATGGTCAACCAGAATATCCGCCAGCTAAGGATACAAAACACCGAAATCAGGTTGGCCAGCCGGTCGGCCGACCGCAGCCTCGACTCTTCGGCTTTGCATCCAGACTTCAGAATCTTGTGAAACGTCTCGATTTTCCATCGCATCGCGTACCAGTCGAGTTTTTCGATAGCGTCACGACGGGAGCGCACTGGCAAATCCGTGATCAACTTCCATTTGATCGGTTTCCTATCGGTCGGTTCGCCTCGTTCCGTAGCATGGATCACCGTCACTTGCAGCGCTGGATAGCGGCTTCGCTTACCGATCGGCGGCAAGACCGTGACCTGACGATATTTAATTTCGAGAAGTGCATGCGACGAATGGCCCTTCGCGTCTCGCGTCTCTACGCGGTGTAGCCCTTTGACCTGCACTGCAGACACTTCGTCACTCATGGTGTGCTCGCCGTCGCCGGCTAAACGGTCCTGACAAGTTCTCACCAGAAAATGAGTTCCTAACTCCTGTGCCGTACAGAATAATTCGTAGATGTCGCTCTCGCGATCGCCGACGTGAATGCAACGATCTGCATCGTTGAAGCGAGCTGTCGACTGCTGTAGATTACGCAGCCACCGAAAGCTCTCTTTCTCTTCGATCGGCACGCGTGTTGGATTGATTGCCTTTTTTAGTGCGTTACATCCCTTGAACTTTTTGCGAGTCCAGAACGTGATGGCCGCCAGTCCCAATGGCAAACCCTGAGGCGTGACAGCGAGGCTTGAATGCATGAGGATGCCGCATACGGTACGCACCGGTGGATTGCCGCTCACCTGTTTCCTGTAAGGCATCTTGCCGATCGCACCGATCGACTCTGGCTGATCTCGTTGGTATGAAAACTCCGTCGTATCCTGCAGCACCAAAATCGGACCTTCCGTTGCCTCGAAGCGAGCGCACGTTGCCTCGAAGTGTCCGCTCAAAATATCATGCTCGCTCACGCGATCGTTGGATAGAAATCGATAAGCTGCCTTGGTTTGGGCCCAATCCTGGCAAGCGAGCGGAATGCTCTGGCCTACGCTCCTCCACAACCGATCGAGTAATGTCCGAAATCGTGTGGCGAGTCGGCCGTCCCGGAAATTGCTACCCGCGACCTCGCGGTCCATCCACTCTCCGTCGTCCGGCGTCGCCACTTCGTCTGCCTGACGTACCGATTTAGGGTTAGTCCGATTTTTCATCTCATCGATATGTAGTCCTGATAGATAAAGTTAACAGAAAACCGCGGAGATGTGGGTAATTGCAAGGATCCGCTGACGCTTACGTCTGGTCATGCTCGAAGGCGTCCTCGAAGTCCGACAGTTCCTGAGGGGTAAAGCCGACCTCGAGAGTTATGTAATTAGAACGCGTCAGCGAAACCGTTTAACGGCCCTTACTTGGGCTACTAAGTCGATTAACAGCCCATGGGGGCCGCTAAACATAAAGATCTGAAAAGGGCGGGCGTGAGCCCTGCGCAGCGAATTCATGAGCGAGGAAGTCGGGCTCCAAGCATCTCACTCCATCTTCAAAACCTCTTCCCGCATCCAACCGGCAAACGCCTGCACATGTTCAAGCGCCGCGTGGCGTTGCGCCACGTCGAGCCAGTAGCCATACGGCCCGGCTACTTCAACATCGGAAAACCGCGCGAGACTCCCGTCCGCCAGTTCCTCGACGATCATGTTCCGATCGACCACCGCGAGCCCCGCGCCTTTGCGCGCGGCGCGGATCGCCTGCTCCAGCGTAGAAAACTCGATGCCGTTTTCCGCGTAGCGTGCGGGCAGGCCCGCCTTCGCCAGCCAGTTCGGCCATAGGTCCAGGCGGGCGTCGTTATGCAGCACGTGCAGCGCGGGCAAATGTTCGAGCAGCATGTCGAGTGATTCGCCGAGCAGAGCCGGTGCGCCGACCAGCACGTGGCGCTCAGTCATCAGCAATTCGGAATGTGCACCCGCCAGTGCGTCTCTGCCGAAGCGGATGACGCAGTGACAGTCTTCCGTGGGCGACGTGCGAACGGACAGTTCGACATCGGGCAATTCGTCTCCCAGCGAACCGAGCCGCGGCGAGAACCACTGTGTCGCAAAGGTGGGCGGCACGGCGACGACGAGACGCCGTCGCCCTTTGGCTGCAGTGATCTGACGGAAGCCGCGCTCGATGGTGTCGAAGGCCTCGGAGAGGCAAGGCAGGAATTGGAGCCCGGCCGGTGTCAACCGGATACCCTTGTGATCGCGCTCAAACAACTTCGCGCCGAGCGATTCCTCGAGCAGTTTGATCTGCCGGCTCACCGCGCCTTGGGTGACGCATAGCGCGGTGGCCGCGCGGTTAAAGCTCATGTGCCGGGCTGTTTCTTCAAAGAAGCGCAACGCGATCAGCGATGGCAAGCGCCGCATAAATCACCTTCTGTCTCTTTGTTCGTCCGGAGCAGGCGTGACTGTTGTCGCGTGCTCGCTCGCGGAATCCATGTTCGTGCCGCGCGTTGTCTCCGACGCGCCGTGCCGCCATCAATCAGCCCGCACGTTTCAAAGGCAAACGGGCTGTTCGAGCAGCCACAGGATTGTCGCATTCAGGCTTGATATTTTGCCTGATCGCGCTAAAAAAATTCTGGCGTGCGTTGGTGCGGATCAAGCGGGATTTCGTCCACGTCACGCCGCGTTTTCTGAACCGCCGCCGCGCAAGCCCTCGACTTCGCCTATCCTGACGAAGACGCGCGCCACCTGGCCGCCGTGCCTACTTCACACTCCGCTGGAGCGCCCGTGACCGTTCGCAACCTAGACGCCCTGTTCCGCCCTAAATCCGTCGCCGTGATCGGCGCTTCCGAGCGGCCGGGCAGCACCGGCGAAATGGTGTGGGCGCGCGTGCTGGAAGGCGGCTTCGACGGCCCCATCTGGCCGGTCAATCCGAAATACGAGACGCTCGGCGGACGCAAGGTCATCGGCGACGTCGGCGATTTGCCGCAAGCGCCTACCGTCGCGCTGATCTGCACGCCGCCCGATACGTGGCCCGGTATCATCCACAAGCTCGGCGGATTGGGCACGCGCGCGGCGATCATCGTCGGCGAGGTGCGGTGCGATGAGGACCGCTTGCAGCTCCGGCATGCGCTGTCGGCGGCGCGGCCGCATTTGTTGCGCATCGTCGGGCCGGGCAGTCTCGGGGTGGTGTCGCCGGCGTTTCATGCGCATTTCGGTGCGCCTTCGTGCACGGTGAAGGCGGGTGGCGTGGCATGGGTGTCGCAATCGAATGCCCTGACGAATGCCGTGCTCGGTTGGGCGCATGCGCGCGGCCTTGGTTTTTCGCATGCGGTGGCGCTGGGTGGCGAAGCCGACGTGGATGCCGGTGACGTGCTCGACTATCTGGCGAGCGATCCCGGCACGCGCGCGATTCTTTTGGAGTTGGACACGGTGCGCGCGGCGCGCAAGTTCATGTCCGCGGCTCGCGCCGCGGCACGCAACAAACCGGTGCTGGCTTTACGCTCGGGCCGCGCCGATCCGGCCGACGCGTTGTATACCGCTGCATTCCGCCGCGCGGGCATGGTGCGCGTCGATTCGCTCGATGATCTGCTCGATGAAATCGAAACGCTCGGCGTGGGCCGGGTGGCGGCGGGCGCGACGGCGACGTTGATCACCAGCGACAGTGGCCTCGCCACGCTCGCCTGCGACGCCTTTGCCGCTGCAGGCGACACGCTCGCGCCGTGGCCCGCCGAAGCGGATGCGGCGCTAAGCGAAGCGCTGCCGCACGCGGTAGCCGGCAACCCGCTACGACTCGGCGACGATGCGCGCCCCGAGCATTTCGGCACCGCGCTCAAGCTGCTTGCCGAGCATCGCAGCACGGGCACGGCCTTCGTGGTCCACGCGTCGACACATGGCGCGCCGGTCGGTGAGGTCGCGCAGGCATTGATCGCGAATCAGCGCTTCGCGTACCGCGGGTTGCTGGCGTGCTTTTTCGGCGGCGTGGACGCGGCCACGCGCGATGCCCTGCACGCGCAAGGCATTCCGGTTCATACGACGCCGCAGCGGCTTGCTCGCGCTTTTGCGCGGCTGGTCGACTACCGGATGGGCCGCGAACTGCTGATGCAGACGCCGGAAGGTTTGCCGGCGCAGATACCCGAAGCAATCGACGCCGCTCAGGCGCAAGCACGTACCGCTATCGCCGCAGGTGAGCACCAACTAACTGGGGCGGCGGCGGCACAGTTTCTTGAGCGTTTTGGGCTGAGCGTTGAAACGCAAGGGGGCGACCCGACGAAAGGATCATTGGCGCAAGGCGCTACGGAAAGCTCGACGCAAGTGCTAACCCAACAAGCAGCGCAGCAATTAGCCGCAGCGCCGGCACAAGCAGATTGCGAGGAACTGGTCGCCGCGCAGTCGCGCAAGCCGGTTGTCGACATCGCCGTCGAACTTCACGACGACGACAACTTCGGCCCCGTCTTCCGCTTCACCGCGCCTTCGGCGGATGGCGTGTCCGAGCCGTTGCGCGTCTACGGCTTGCCGCCACTTAATCCGATGCTCGCGCGCGACATGGTCACGCACTCGCGCTACGCGCGCCTGATCGATCCCGAGCCGGCATTAACCGCATTGACGGCGCTTTCGCAGGCGGTCTGCGACGTCAAGGAGATCGTCGGCCTCGCGCTGACGCTGCGGGTATTCAGGGACCACGTGGTGGTAGTCGAGCCTACTCTCAGCCTCGCGCCGACACGCAGCCGGCTTGCGATCGTGCCATACCCGCGCCGTTTCGAAGAGACGATCGACTGGCAGGGCCTACGTGTGACGGTCCGGCCGATCCGACCGGAAGACGAAGCCGCGCATCACGATTTTGTCGAAGCGATGACGCCGGAAGATTTGCGTTTGCGTTTTTTTGGCGCGGTGGGCAGCTTCGATCATTCGCAGCTCGCGCGCATGACGCAGATCGACTACGACCGCGAAATGGCGCTCATCGCGACGGTCACCAGCGAAGACGGTTTTACGCGCACGCTCGGCGTCGTGCGCGCCGTAGCCGATCCCGACAACGAGACAGCAGAGTTCGCCGCCGCGGTGCGCTCCGATCAGAAAGGCCGGCGCCTTGGACAATTGCTGATGGATCGGATCATCAAGTACGCGCGGGCCCGCGGCACCCACTGGCTAGTTGGCGAGGCGTTGCGGGAGAATGCGCCGATGATCGCGCTAGCCAAGTCCTGCGGCTTTACCATCACGCCGACGGAAGATCCCGGCGTGGTCGGCTTCAGGATGGCGCTGGATGAACCGGCGGGGGACAGTGCGAACGTGGCGACCGCCAGGAATTGAACCGGGAAGAGGGCAATCAGGAGCGCAATCACTGCCCGCGCCGATTAGGCGGCTGAGGCAGTGATCGGAAAGCAGGAAGCGCTGTCGGCCGCCAGCTTGATTAAGCCGGCAGCTTCGCCGCAGCTTCGTCGACCTGCGTGCGGGTCACGGACAACTCTTCCAGCAACGCTTCAGCGTACACAGCGCCGGTTTCGCGTTCCAGACGCGCAATCGTCGCCGCGCAACGGTTCGCGTCCTTCAGCGTCGCGATGAACGACTTCACCGATTCGCCCGCCTTGAAGGCATCGAACAGCGGCACGCGGATGTCGTCCGGCAGCGGACGCGCCGTCCATTGATACGGCTTGCCGTTGAACGTGAACTGCGGCGGCAGCACGCGCTCTTTCTTCGCCGCCGGAATCAGACCGAAGGTGCGCGCGGCGTCGCCGATCTGCTCGGCCGAAAACAGCTCGTCCGGGCTGATGTCGAATTGCTGAATGAAGGTCTCGATGCTGTGCATCGCCGCGGCGCGGTCGTCGCGGCGCTTTTGAGCATGAGCGACGATGTCGCGCAGTTCGTCGGCTTCTTCAGGCGTGATCGTGAAGCTCGACTGCTTCTGCTGGAGTTCGGAAAAACGCAGGAATTCGGAATCGGTCAGAAGTTTCGCCATTGCTTTTCGATGGGCGCGCATGAGGGGACCCATGCGGCGTGATTTTTGAAAGGGTCGCCATTCTAAACCATGCGCGTTAAACGGCCTCTTCCCGAAACATCGATAGCGCCTGCACCGTCTCGCGCAGCAGCGCCGTCGCCGCCTCCAACGTCGGCGCAACGTATTCATCGATACGTTTCAAGTAAGGGCAAGTAAGCACCGCGATCGCCTGGCCTGATGGCCCCTGGATTGGGAACGTGACGTCGGTCACGCCGAACGTCTGCTGACTGTCCTTCTGCGAAAAACCCGCCGCGCGAATCCGCTCGCACGCCTGTTCCAGCGCATCACGATCGATCGTGACTTCGCCCTTCACCTTGGTGTGTTCGGCCAGCATCTGGTCACGCTGTTCGACGCTTTGAAACGCGAGCATCACGCGGCCCGAACCCGTATCGATCAGGCCGACCCGCGAGCCGAGCCGTACCGACATGCCCCACGTGCCCGGTCCGTCCACCTGCGCGATCACCAGCAGATTGCCGCGGTCGTACACCACGAGGTGACACGATTGCTCGGCGGCATCGGCAAAGCGCTGCATCAGCGGCAGCGCTTCGGAGATCAGGCGGTTCATCGGCGGATGACGATGCGCGAGCGCATACAGCTTCAGACTCAGCGAATAGCGGTCGCCCGCCGCCGAGCGCACTACGTACTGCCGTGCGACCAGTCGCTCCAGCATCCGGTACATCTCGCTCGCGTTGCGTCCCAGCAGCTTGGTGATTTCGGCGCGCGTCAGCCCTTCTTTCTGCTCGGCGAGTAGTTCCAGGATGTCGAGGCCCTTGTCCAACGCGGGGGCGCGGTAACGGTCGGCGTCGTCTTTGTCGTCTGCGTCCATGGTGAGCGAGGTTCCGTGTGTTGTTCTCATTATCTGGCGCGTGAGTGTAAGTGCGTGGGGAATCTCGTGCGAGGTGGCACGCGCCAGGGGAAACACCGAGACATGGTGCAGTGCACATCGCTTGACTTAGAAAAGTCCGTATATGAATAATACGTTCATTGGTGAATTAACGCATACCAATACTTCATAAGAAAGCGCAGGACCAAGTGCCCACCACTCGCATGGCGGGTTCACGCAGTTCCCACAACGCATAGCCTTGCATGGGGCCGGAGTAAGAGCTTTGCATGGGACCGGAATAAGCGCTGAAGCGCTAACTCCGGTCGACAGCTAAAGCGCTAACTCCGGACCGGCACAGACAGGAGACAACCATGTCGTTCGCGAAAGGGCCGCACCCGGCTCGCCGTTTGTTCCAGAGTTCGCTGTTCGCCGTTGCGGCGGCAGCTTGCGTCGCCAGCCTCGCCGTCAGTGGTGCGGCACACGCCGCTGACGCCGGCAAAGTCGGGCTCGGTCTGCCGCTGCTTACGTCGCCGTT
This sequence comes from Burkholderia sp. OK233, assembly GCF_900230185.1. Lineage (GTDB taxonomy): Bacteria > Pseudomonadota > Gammaproteobacteria > Burkholderiales > Burkholderiaceae > Paraburkholderia. Next base: position 1,601,277 of record NZ_OCSR01000002.1, on the reverse strand, counting down.
CTGGCAGTCGTACAACAACTATCTGCCCAAGTACGCGAAGGACATGGGCATCGATATCCTCGCGCCGGTCAATTCGAACGGCGATCCGGCCCAGCAGATCACCGACATGAACAACCTGCTGAACCTCGGTGCGAAAGGCATCGTGGTCGGCCCGCTGGATTCGGCGGCGATCAGTCGCGCGCTCGATGCAGCATCGGCGAAGAACGTGCCGGTGGTCGCTGTCGACGTTGCGCCGACGCAAGGCAAGGTCGCGATGGTGGTGCGCGCCGACAACCACGCCTACGGCGAGAAGGCGTGCAAGTACATCGGCGAGCATGTGAAGTCGGGCAAGGTTGTGCAGATCATGGGCGACTTGGCGTCGGTGAACGGACGCGACCGGTCCGAAGCTTTTCGCTCATGTCTGAAGGGCTTCCCGGGTTTGTCGCTGCTGGAAATTCCGGCAAGTTGGAAGGGTGACGTCGCGGCTACCGCGCTCGACAGTCTGCTTACCGCGAATCCTGACGTGAAGGCAATCTACATGCAGGCAGGCGGCGTCTATCTGTCGCCCACGCTGCAAACGTTGCGCCGCAAGCAGATGCTGTTTCCGGCCGGCGAGGCGAAGCACGTCGTGATTGTCAGTAACGACGGCATTCCGCAGGAGTTCGAGGCCATCCGTCGTGGTGATATCGACGCCACCATTTCGCAGCCGGCGGATTCTTACGCGAAATACGGTCTCTTCTACATCAAGGCGGCGTTGGCCGGACAGACCTTCAAGCCGGGCCCGACCGATCACGGCAGCAACATCGTCCAGTTGGCGCCGGGCATTCTCGAAGATCAATTGCCCGCACCGCTCGTCACGAAGGCGAATGTCGACGATAAAGCCTTGTGGGGCAATACCGTTAAATGAGCGAGCCGACGCCCTCCGTGCCGGTCGTCGAAGCGTTTGATGTCACCAAACGCTTCGGCTCCACGGCCGCGCTGAAAGACGTGAGCATCCGCGTGATGCCCGGCGAGTCGCATGCTCTCGTCGGGCGTAACGGTGCGGGCAAATCGACGCTGGTGTCGATCCTCACCGGCCTGCGCAAGCCCGATACCGGCGAGGTGCGTTTTGGCGGAGCGGCCGCGCCGACGATCGCGGATCGCGATGCGTGGCGCGAGCGCGTCGCCTGCGTTTATCAGCATTCCACGATCATCCGCGATCTGAGCGTCGCGGAGAATCTGTTCATCAACCGGCAGCCGTCACGCGGTGGCGTGATCGATTGGCGCGCGATGCGCCGCGCCGCGCGTGAGTTGCTCGATCACTGGAAGATCGACGTGCGCGAAGATGCGCGCGCCGGCGACCTGAGCGTGGAAGCACGGCAACTCGTGGAGATTGCGCGGGCGCTGTCGTACGGTGCGCGCTTCATCATTCTCGATGAACCGACCGCGCAGCTCGACGGCGACGAAATCAAGCGCCTGTTCCGCCGCATCAGCGAGTTGCAGCGCGAAGGCGTGACGTTCCTCTTTATTTCTCATCACCTGCAGGAGGTCTATGAGATCTGCCAGGCGGTGACGGTGCTGCGCGACGCGCGACATATCGTCAGCGCGCCGGTTTCCGCGCTGCCGCGCGAGCAGTTGATCGAAGCGATGACCGGCGAGCGCGGCGGCCTGGCCGTCGCCGATGCGGCAGCGCGCGACGCGTTGCCGGCAAACACCGCCGTTGCGCTGGAAGTTAAAGACCTGGTGGGTTCCGATTACGAAGGCGTGTCGTTCACGGTGAAGCGCGGCGAAGTCGTAGGGCTGACCGGCGCAACGAGCAGCGGCCGCACGAGCGTGGCCGAAGCGATTGCCGGTTTGCGCGCGGCCAGGCGCGGCTCGATCAGCGTGGATGGCGCGACGCTGCCGCCTGGCGATGTGCCTGCCGCGCTGGCGCACGGCATCGGCTGCGTGCCGAAGGATCGCCATCATGAAGGCCTGGTACTGACGCAATCGGTTGCCGAAAACGCCTCGATGACGATCGCGCGACTGCTCGGCAAATTCGGCATCGCACCGCCGGCGAAGAAGAACGCCTTCGGTCAGAAGATGATCGACGCGCTCGGCATCGTCGCGCAAGGCCCCGAGCACGTCGTGTCAGGGCTGTCGGGCGGCAATCAGCAGAAGGTCGTGATGGCGCGCGCACTCGCCACCGATCCGAACGTACTTGTATTAATCGACCCAACGGCAGGCGTCGATGTGAAATCGAAAGAAGCGTTGCTGTCAGTCGTGGATCGCGTGCGAGAGGAGGGCAAGGCCGTGCTGGTCGTGTCCGGCGAACTCGACGATCTGCGTACCTGTGACCGTGTGCTGGTCATGTTCCGTGGCCGTGTCGCGGCCGAATTTCCCGCGGGTTGGCAAGACCACGACCTGATCGCATCCGTTGAAGGAGTCAGTCTCCATGAAGAATAGCGTGCCCAGCCCCGCATTCGGCACCCCACAAGGTCAAGCGCAGCCGCAGCCCGTCGCACAGGCGACGCGCGGCAAACGTGCTCGTAGCGAACTCGCCCGGCTGCGCGAACTGGCCTTGCTGCCCGCGCTCGCCTTGCTGCTTGTGATCGGCGCGTTTGTCAGCCCGAGCTTCCTGACGAAGGCGAATCTGATCAGCGTGCTGGGGGCGTCCGCGGCATTGGCGTTGGTCGTGCTCGCCGAATCGCTGATCGTGTTGACCGGCAAGTTCGATCTGTCGCTCGAATCGACGGTGGGCATTGCGCCGGCTATCGGCGCGATGCTGGTGATGCCGGCTGCGTCCGCGGGCTTCGGGATGCAATGGCCGGCCGCGGCGGGTTTGCTGGCTATCCTCGTGGTCGGCGCGGTGATCGGTTTCATTAACGGTTTCCTGGTGGTGCGTTTGCGGCTGAACGCCTTCATCGTTACGCTGGCGATGTTGATCGTGTTGCGCGGCATGCTGGTCGGCGCGACGAAAGGCGGCACGCTGTTCGATATGCCGCCGTCGTTCTTCTCGCTCGCCACCACTATCGTGCTCGGTTTGCCGTTGTCGGTGTGGCTCGCGGCGGCGGCGTTCGCCATCGCTGCGTTCGTGCTGCGCTATCACCGCCTGGGCCGCGCGTTATACGCGATCGGCGGCAATCCGGAAGCGGCGCGCGCGGCAGGGATTCGCGTCGAGCGCATTACGTGGGGCGTATTCGTGCTCGGCAGCATGCTGGCCTCCGTGGGCGGCCTGATCGTGACCGGGTACGTCGGCGCGATCAACGCGAACCAGGGCAACGGCATGATTTTTACGGTGTTCGCGGCGGCGGTGATCGGTGGCATTTCGCTTGACGGCGGCAAGGGCTCAATGCTCGGTGCGCTCACCGGCGTGTTGCTGCTGGGCGTCGTGCAGAACCTGCTGACGCTGGCCCAGGTGCCGTCGTTCTGGATTCAGGCGATCTACGGCGCGATCATCCTCGGCTCGCTGATGGTGGCACGGCTCGCCAGCGGCGAAGGCCAGAACTAATGCACACGCATCACGGAGAACGCACTTGACCAGCCGCCCAACGCACAAGCCGCAAACGCCCCAAACATTGCAAACCGACCCACGCCTGATCTTGCTCAGTCCAGCGGACAACTGCCTGATCGCGGCGGCGCGTCTCGACGCAGGCACGCAAGTCGAGATCGAGGGCGAGCGCGTGACGCTCACCAAAACCATCGACCTCGGCCATAAGGTCGCGCGCCATGAACTCGCGAAAGACGACAAGGTACTGCGTTATGGTGCAGTAATCGGGCACGTGACCGAGGCGGTGGCGCGCGGTGCGCATCTGCATACGCACAACCTCGAAAGCGATTACCTGCCCACCTATACGCACGACGCGGGCCACGAGTTCGTCCATCACTGAATTGAGCACAATGACGTGGCCTTGCGCCGCGCTGGAACGATCATGACTGACACTTCCGTAGCATCCGTCGCCGCGCAGCAGCCCGTGCTGCAAGGCTATCCGCGCAAGGATGGCCGTAAGGGCATCCGCAATGTGGTTGCAGTGGCGTATCTGGTCGAGTGCGCGCATCACGTCGCGCGCGAGATCGTCACGCAGTTTCGCGAACCGCTCGACGCGTTCGACGATCCTTCAGCCGAACGCGAGCCGCCGGTGCATCTGATCGGCTTTCCCGGGTGCTATCCGAATGGGTACGCCGAAAAGATGCTCGAGCGCCTCACCACGCATCCCAACGTAGGCGCGGTGCTGTTCGTGTCGCTCGGGTGCGAGAGTATGAACAAGCATTACCTCGTCGACGTCGTGCGCGCGAGCGGCCGTCCCGTCGAAGTCCTGACGATCCAGGAAAAAGGCGGCACACGCAGCACGATTCAATACGGCGTCGACTGGATTCGCGACGCACGCAAGCAACTGGCCGCGCAGCAGAAAGTGCCGATGGCGCTGAGCGAACTGGTGATCGGCACGATTTGCGGCGGCTCGGACGGAACCAGCGGCATCACCGCGAACCCGGCCGTGGGCCGTGCGTTCGATCATCTGATCGACGCGGGCGCGACCTGCATCTTCGAAGAAACCGGCGAGCTGGTGGGCTGCGAGTTTCATATGAAAACGCGTGCCGCGAGGCCGGAACTCGGGGATGAAATTGTCGCGTGCGTTGCGAAGGCGGCGCGCTACTACTCGATCCTTGGGCATGGTAGTTTTGCCGTCGGCAATGCGGATGGCGGACTCACCACGCAGGAAGAGAAATCGTTAGGCGCGTATGCGAAAAGCGGCGCGTCGCCGATTGTCGGCATTATCAAACCCGGCGACGTTCCGCCGACCGGTGGCCTCTATCTCCTCGACGTCGTACCTGACGGCGAACCGCGCTTCGGCTTTCCGAACATCAGCGACAACGCGGAAATCGGCGAACTGATCGCATGCGGTGCGCATGTGATTCTGTTCACGACCGGACGCGGCTCGGTGGTCGGCTCGGCGATTTCGCCCGTCATCAAGGTGTGCGCGAATCCCGCGACCTACCGCAATCTCGCCGGCGACATGGACGTCGATGCAGGCCGCATTCTCGAAGGCCGCGGCACGCTCGACGATGTCGGCCGCGAAGTGTTCGAGCAAACGGTGGCGGTGTCGCTCGGGGCGGCGTCGAAATCGGAAATGCTCGGTCATCAGGAATTCATCCTGACGTACAAGACTTTCGAACCGGTGGGCCCGGCTTGTTTGCCGTCGAGCGCTGCACCGCCGCATCGGGTTGTTGCGATCGAACCGCACTGAGCGGTCTATCTGTGTGACGAGTCCGAGGCCACACACCGGGCAAACTCCTTCGGCGCGTGCTAAAACACTAACAAGCAGGAAAATAGGAGACGCGATCATGGCGGCAAAGATCGGTTCGAAGATCGAACAGCGGCGCAGCATCGGCCGTCGTGCATTGCAGGTATCCGGATTGGGGCTCGGTACGGCGCCCTTGGGCGGCTTGTACCGCGATCTGTCCGAAGAAGAAGCGCACGCGACCATCGCCGCTGCGTGGGACGCCGGCGTGCGTTTTTTCGACACCGCGCCGCACTACGGTCACACGAAAGCTGAGCACCGTCTGGGCGACGCGTTGCGCGGCTATCCGCGCAGTGAATACGTGCTGTCCACCAAAGTCGGGCGCCGCTTCGTACCGCGCACCACGCCCTACGACGGCAGCGAAGGATGGCAAGACCCGCTGCCGTTCCAGGCGATCTTCGACTACACGCATGACGGCATTCTGCGTTCGTTCGAAGACAGCCAGCAGCGTCTCGGCATTGTCGATATCGACATTCTGCTGGTGCACGATATTGGCGTTGTCACGCATGGTGACAAGAACCCTCATTACTGGCGGCAACTCACCGAAGGCGGTGGCTTTCGTGCGCTCGATGATCTGCGCTCCTCGGGCGCGGTTAAGGCGGTCGGGCTCGGCGTCAACGAAGGCGCGGCAATACTCGACGTGATGGCCGAATTCGATATCGATTGCGCGTTGCTCGCAGGCCGTTATACGCTGCTCGAACAGACCACGCTCGACGACCTGCTCCCAGCATGTGAACAACGCGGCGTCAGCATTCTGTTAGGCGGCGCGTTCAACTCAGGCATTCTGGCGCGCGGCGTCGCCGGCGACTTGAAATTCAATTACGGCGACGCGCCGGGCGAAATCATCGAACGTGTCGCGCGGCTGGAAGCGGTGTGCCGGGTGCATGGCGTGCCGCTTGCTGCTGCAGCTTTGCAGTTTCCGTATGCGCATCCGGCGGTCGCAACCGTGTTGACCGGCGCGCGCAGTGCCGACGAATTGCGTGAGAACGCCGCGTCGTTCGAGCTGCCGATCCCGGCGGACTTGTGGTCCGCGTTGCGTGACAAAGGCTTGCTCGACAGCCGCGCGCCCGCGCCGGAGGATTGATTTGACGATGCATATCGACGCTCACCAGCACTTCTGGGACCCCGCTCGTGGCGACTACGAGTGGCTCACGCCGGAACTGAAAATCCTGTACCGACCGTTCGGTCCCGATGATCTCAAGCCACTGCGAGAAGCAGCGGGCGTCGAGCGGACGGTGGTGGTGCAGGCGGCGCCGACTATCGATGAAACCCGCTACCTGTTGGACATCGCGCGGCATGAACCATCGATCGCCGGTGTAGTCGGCTGGGTGCCGTTGCTGTTACCCACGGCGCCGGCTGTGATTGGAGCGCTGGCGCATGAGCCGAAGTTCAAAGGCGTGCGGCCGATGCTGCAGGATTTACCTGACGATACATGGATTGCGAACCCTGATCTCGCGCCTGCAATCGAAGCACTGATTGCGCACGACCTCGCGTTCGATGCCTTGATTTACGCGCGGCACGTCGAGCCTTTCGAAACGTTCGCGACGCGTTTCCCCGCGCTGCGCATCGTCGTCGATCACGGCGCGAAGCCACCGATTCGTTACGGTCGCGCGGGTTGGCAGACATGGGCCGACGCGATCACGCGGCTCGCAAAGTTACCGCAGGTGCACTGCAAGCTGTCGGGGCTCGTCACTGAAGCGTCTCCTGGCTGGAGCGAAGAAACGCTTCATCCGTACGTCGAGCATCTGCTGAAGTCATTCGGTCCCTCGCGTTTGATGTGGGGCAGCGACTGGCCCGTGCTCGATCTGAACGGCGACTATCTGGTCTGGCACTCGGTGGCGAACAACTTGCTCGCGCCCTTGAGCGACGCCGAGCGTGAGGCGGTTTTCGGCGGCAACGCCGCTGCGTTTTATCGACTTTGATGTGACGAACACGAGTTACGAAGACAAGAGAAAGCTCATTCAACTGGAGTCGCTGATGACACAAAGACTGGCCGGCAAGACGGCCCTGATCACCGCTGCAGGACAAGGTATCGGTCTCGCCACCGCGGAAATGTTCGCGCGCGAAGGCGCCCGCGTGATCGCCACCGATATCCGCATCGACGGACTCGCCGGCAAGCCGGTCGAAGCGCGCAAGCTCGACGTGCGCGACAACTCGGCGATCAAGGCGCTGGCCGCCGAGCTCGGCGCGATCGACGTGCTGTTCAATTGCGCGGGCTTCGTGCATGCCGGTTCGATTCTCGAATGCAGCGAAGAAGACTGGGACTTTGCCTTTGACCTGAATGCGAAGGCGATGTACCGCATGATCCGCGCGTTTTTGCCCGCCATGCTGGAGAAGGGCGGTGGTTCGATCATCAATATGTCGTCGGCGGCGTCGAGCGTGAAGGGCGTGCCGAACCGCTTTGCGTACAGCGCGTCGAAAGCCGCGGTGATCGGGCTGACCAAGTCCGTCGCTGCAGACTTCATCACGCGTGGTGTACGCTGTAACGCGATCTGCCCGGGCACGGTGGCTTCGCCGTCGCTCGAACAGCGGATCGTTGAGCAGGCCAAGGCGCAGGGCGCCACGCTCGACGCCGTGCAGGCGGCCTTTGTCGCGCGTCAGCCGATGGGCCGCATCGGCAAGCCGGAAGAGATCGCCGCGTTGGCGCTGTATCTCGCGTCCGACGAATCGTCATTCACTACCGGCCACGCTCATGTGATCGACGGCGGCTGGTCGAACTGACGCGGTCTGATCAACGCTGAAACACGAACCGAATACCATTGAACGGAAAGGGAAGTGCAAAGATGAAACTGCTTCGTTATGGGCCGAAAGGCCAGGAAAAGCCGGGCCTGCTCGACGCGCAAGGCAAGATTCGCGATTTGTCGAAGGTGGTTGGCGATATCGACGGCGCCGCGCTGACCGACGAAGGCCTCGCCAAACTGCGCGCGCTCGATCCGGCTTCGCTGCCGTTGGTCGAAGGTAATCCGCGCATGGGCCCGTGCGTCGGCAAGATCGGCAAGTTCATCTGCATCGGGTTGAACTATGCGGACCACGCCGCCGAATCGAATCTGCCGGTGCCGTCTGAACCGGTGATTTTCAACAAGTGGACGAGCGCGATCTGCGGCCCGAACGACGACGTCGAAATTCCGCGCGGCTCGAAGAAGACTGACTGGGAAGTCGAACTCGGCGTGGTGATCGGCAAGCCCGCGAAATATGTCGACGAAGCCAACGCGCTCGACTACGTCGCCGGCTACTGCGTGATCAACGACGTGTCGGAACGCGAATGGCAGATCGAACGCGGCGGCACGTGGGACAAGGGCAAAGGCTTCGATACTTTCGGCCCGATCGGCCCGTGGGTCGTGACGCGCGACGAAGTCGCCGATCCGCAGAATCTGAGCCTGTGGCTCGAAGTGGACGGCCACCGCTACCAGAACGGCAGCACGAAGACGATGGTGTTCGGCGTCGCGAAGCTGGTGTCGTATGTGTCGCAGTGCATGAGCCTGCAACCGGGCGACGTGATTTCGACCGGCACGCCGCCGGGCGTCGGCATGGGCGTGAAGCCGAATCCGGTCTACCTCAAGCCGGGCCAGACCATACGTCTCGGTATCGAAGGTCTCGGCGAACAGACGCAGAAGACTTACGCGGCGGAGTGATTCGCCCGCCTGGTTGAAAAGCGTTGTTGCTGCGAAAACTGAAGAGGCCGTTCCCGCGCGATGAAGGAACGGCCTTTTTTATTGCCCCTCAGTAGGCGTCCAAGTGCATTAGTTCGCGAACGAACGCGCGATCGGCGCGACCCGTTGGACATGCCTCTCGTCGGTACGCCACGATCACGCGCTGATACGAAACGCGTTTGCTCGTTCAACCCGCCGGCTCGTGCTCGCCGTTCTCGCTGATGCGATTGATCGTGCCTTGCGCAACGGCGACGAGTTTCTCGCGCTGCCCGTCCATCACATACACGTTGCACTGGCAGGTCGCCTGATAGCGGCCCGCGTAGACGACCTTCGCGCGCGCGATCAGCGTGCCGTTCACCACCGGCCGCAGATAGTTGATCTTGTATTCGCCGGTCACGACCTTCGGCCCCAGCGACAGCGCGCCGGCGAACGTCAGCGCATTGTCGGCGAGATAACTGATGACACCGCCGTGCACGAAGCCATGTTGTTGCCGCAGCTCGTCGCGGATCGGCAGACACAGCGTCAGCTCGTTGGTGCCGGTGTGCATGAGTTCGGTGCCTAGCAGCATGCTGAACGGCTGGGCATGCAGTGCGCCGCGCGCCCGGTCGAGGATGTCGGTCATCGTGATTCCTTCGGGCGTTGGCCCGCAGTGGCATCTGCACCGGCGTGCATTGTGCAGTCCCTACCCACTCTAGGAAGCGCTGACGCACCGCGTCAAGGTGAATCCAAAATATCTGCGCGGCATTGTTGCGAAAAATGACGGAAATTGCGAAGTTGGCAGATGAAAAGGGGATGTAAGACGATTTTTGACGACATTGATCTCAAGCAAAGTCCGCCTATGCCGTTAACCCTGACGTAGCTCCCGTCATTCTTTGCTTTAGGTGTTCACGATGTTCAGCAAGATCAAGGTCGCATCCGGCCTGTTGTGTGTTCTGGCCGCGTTCTGCGTTTTCCAGCTTGTCACGGTGGGTTTGGGGTTCTGGTCGCTCACGCGCACGCATGACGACGTGGGTGATCTGTCGAATATCGCCTTGAAGCAGGTGGATGCCGTCAATGAAACGACCCAGCATCTGATGGATGCGCGCATCAACCTGTCGCGTGCCGGTACGCGTATGGTGCGCGGCGGCGCCGAGCCGGCCGACATCGTGCAGCATGCTCGCGAACAGTTGACGGCGGCCGACCAGTCGTTTGGCGCGTTTATGAGCGCGCAGAAGACCAGCGACGAAAACAGCACCCGCGCCGCTGCGCTCGCCGAGCGCTACAAAAAGCTGCACGACGCACTCACGGAACTGATGCAGTTTCTCGACGCGAACAACATCCAGGCCTTCCTCGATCAGCCGACCCAGGGCTTCCAGGACGCTTATCTCGCCGAGTCGCACAACTTCGTGCAATTTGGCGACGCTGCGAGCCGGGCATCGATCGATTCGATCGACGCCCGCTTGGCGACGTTCCGCGCAGTCAGCATCGCGATCCTGCTGATACTGGTGGCGGGCACCTTCGGTGTTTACGCGGCGCTCCGTAAGGGCGTGGTGGCGCCGCTGGAAGAAGCCGGCCGTCACTTCGACCGCATCGCGCAAGGGCGTCTCGACCAGCCGATCGCCTCGCGCGGCACCAATGAGATCGGCCGCCTGTTCTCGGGCCTCGCGAAAATGCAGGCCAGCGTGGCGCGCACCGTGCAACCCGTGCGCGAATCCGCCGACTCGATCCACCTCGGCGCCGACGAAATTGCCACTGGCAACGCCGATCTGTCTGCACGCACGGAAAACCAGGCGGCATCGCTCGAAGAAACCGCGTCGAGCATGGAGGAATTGACCGCCACGGTGCGTCAGAACGCCGATCACGCCCGTGAAGCCAATGCCCTCGCCGAAACCGCGCTCGAGGCGACCTCGCGCGGCAGCGAAGTGGTCAACGAGGTGGTCGACAAGATGCGCGGCATCGCGCAAAGCTCGGACAAGATCGCCGAGATCATTTCAGTGATCGACGGCATCGCATTCCAGACCAATATCCTCGCGCTGAACGCGGCCGTCGAAGCGGCGCGCGCGGGCGAACAGGGCCGTGGTTTCGCCGTGGTGGCGGGCGAGGTACGCGGTCTCGCGCAGCGCAGCGCGCAGTCGGCGAAGGAAATCAAGACGCTGATCAGCGAGTCGGTCGCCGAGATTCAGGGCGGTTCGGCGCTGGTCGAGCACGCCGGTGAAGCGATGAGCAACGTTTCCGCATCGATCTCGCGCGTCACGCAGATGATGGCGGAAATCAGCGCATCGTCGCTCGAGCAGAGCACGGGCATCGAGCAGGTCAACCAGGCGGTGGTGCAGATGGACGAGATGACGCAGCAGAACGCGGCGCTCGTCGAGGAAGCCGCCGCAGCGGCCGCCTCGCTGCATCAGCAGACGCAGCAATTGAAGGACGCCGTTTCCGTGTTCGAAATTTCTGAGACTGTGTTGCGAATGCAACAAATGGACGACCTGCGCGGGCAAACGGCGGCGTTTGCGCTGTCAGGAATGCGGGCGATCTAGGCCACGCGCGTGCCCACAAAGAGGGCATCTGCAATAGAAAATGGCCCGCCAAAGCGGGCCATTTTGCATTAGACGCAAGCGCCTAAGGGTGCCTCAACGTACCTGACGGTACTTAGGCCGGCTGGATGTTCGCAGCTTGCTTGCCCTTCGGGCCTTGCTTGACTTCGAACGTCACTTTCTGGTTTTCCTGCAGGGACTTGAAGCCGCTGCCTTGAACTTCCGAAAAGTGTGCAAACAGGTCTTCGCCGCCGTCGTCCGGGGTGATGAAGCCAAAGCCCTTTGCATCGTTAAACCACTTCACAGTACCTGTTGCCATTTTTAATCCAGTAAATGTTGTGTGTTGCATTCGCGACCGCTATTTCTCAACACGAGATCGAGCGCGAAGTACGAGTTGTATCACGTCTTTATGATGGACGCCAATCAACAAGTATTCGGGTATTCCCCTGATTGGACCCTTTTGAGGTCCCGAAAGCATTTTGCAGGGGGTTCCAGCCGGTAGGGTAAACTGCTTGTATTACTCTTCCAGGAAAAACATTGACACATTATTTGCAAGATGAACTTACCTCATTCTGGAGTCGTTTGACCCCCTATCTCGCGATATTGGAGTCGAAATCACCTCAAGAAGGCGCCCCGGACCCGGTCGGCCGTATCACGGTCGATACCGAAGAGCACCAGGCTTTCGCCCTTCACACCACCGATAAAAAGCCGCACGGCGACACGTCGGAGACCCCCACCGGACACAGCGCGACCTACACGCGATTCAAAACTGCCGGCGCCGACTGGGGACCCTGGCAACGCGAAGAATATTGATTGACCGGTCAGTCGGCCTTTAGCGCCGATGCACGGGAAGACGGCGGCCGGCGCTTAGCCCGGCAAGGCGTCATAGGCGGTCGCGAGGTGATAGGGGGTGGTCGACGGCATGTCGGCACGCACCAAGTCACCGGCGGCCGTTTTGCATTCGAACCAGCCTTGCGGACGCAGGAAGCGTTGCCGGAAGAGTTCGATTTGCCGCGGCAGCGCGGCGTGCGCAGTGGGGTCGTCATGGCTCGCCAGTGCGCGCAGATACTCGGTCTGCGCCCAGATCCGCTGGGTGGCGTCCTTGATTCGTCCGGTTTCGTCGAGCGAGGCGCACACGCCGCCCGTTTGCGGGTCCACGCCATATTGCTGCGCGAAGCTGAACGCGCGCGTCAGCAATTCGTCGAGACCCGAGGGGTCGAACAACGCGCCCGCCTGCTTGACCAGCCAGAACCATTCGAACTGGTGCCCAGGTTCCAGACGGTTGTCGTCCGCGCCAATCGGCAATTCGGCGACGCAGCCGGTCGGCGCATGCACGAAGTGATGCGCGATGGCGCCGGCAAGACGGCCCAACGCGGCGTCGAAGGCGTTGTCGCGCGTGACGTCGCGGGCGGCCAGCCAGGCTTCGGTGAGATGCATCAAGGGATTCTGGATCGGCGTGCCCGTTACGCTGGCGAAGTCCACTGTGAGCGCAGCGTTGAATAGATCACCGTCGGCCGCGAAGTGCGACTGAATTAGTGCCGACGTGCGATGCACAACTTCCAGCGCGTCGCGGTTACCGGAACGGCCGGCATATTCCGCACAGGCGAACACGATGAACGCATGCGTGTACAAGTCTTTGGTCGTGTCGAGCGGCGCGCCCTGCGCATCCACGCTATAGAACCATCCGCTGTGGCGCGTGTCCTGAAAGGTGTGCATCAGCGAATCGAACAGCACCTTGGCATGCGCCGCATCGCCTGCTTGCGAAAACACGAACAATTGTCGCGCGCAGGCCATCGCCCGGTAACGTTCCGCGGGCAACGGTTCAGGACCCTCGGCGCTGACCGCTTCGTACGGCAGCTTCAACGCGGGGTTGAAACCGGATCCGCGCCACAGCGGCAGCACCACACGAGTGAAGTGGTCGCGCAGTGTCGTGGCAAGCGTAATCGTCGAAGCTGGGAAAGGGGTCATGCTCTGCATAGTTCGGTTGGTCAAACGCGGTCATTCAAAGCGCCTGCGGACTTTGGCTTTCGTCACGGCGCGGCGCGCGCAGCCAGCGATTGTGCCGTGCCGACGGGTGTCGCTGCCAATTGGCCTGCAACGGGACCGCTCGCAAGCTGTATGACGACCGTGCCAGCAAGCCGCGCGGCGATGTGCGGCCAAGCATAAAGCAAACGGCTGTGGCTGGCACTCCGCCACCGGTGCGAAATACGCTTCAAATAATTTCAGATAAAGAGGAAAAACAATGTTGGGGAACCTCGAACTCATTTCCCGTCTGGTACTGGCCGCCGCGCTCGGCAGCGTGATCGGCTTCGAGCGCGAACGGCTTTCATGGGCCGCGGGGTTGCGCACGCATATGACCATGATCGTCGAGCGCGGCATCATGACATTCCATTCGCTGCACGACGAGCTCGGCGCCGCGAGCCCGCGCGTCAAGCAGTTCGTGATGCAGCAAAGCGACGACGCGCCGGAGTGCGATGAAGTGATAATCGCGTTGCACCGTGTGTCGAATACCGAATATGAAGCGATCTGCTCACGCTTGCGTCAGTTGCGCGGCGTCAAGCAGTTCCGGCAAGACGAGGCGTCGTCTTAAAAACGGAAAAACCTCGGCGAATGGCTTCGGCAGGGGCGGGCGGCCATGCGACAATGCGGTCTCGAAAAATTCCAATGGCATTGACGAGCGGTGCTCGGCGCCCGCATTCCGGCGACGACCGCTTTTTTCTCTATGGCAGATTCCGCAGCATCCACGCAGTCCCGGCCTCAGCGCGCCGCTTCGAAGAAGCGGCGTCAGGCCACCGTCTCGACCGAAACTGAAAACAAGCTGGCGCGCGCCGCGCGCTCGGCACAACGTCTCGCGCAACTGAGCGATGCCTCACGCGACGACAGCACGCTCGATCTGTTCCCTGACGATCCCACCCGCGCCACGCTGGAAGCCATGAACATCGACGTTCGGCAAGGCACGCTGCATGGCTTTGAATTACCCGATGTCGTGCTGGCCGCGGTTGGGGCGATCGATGCCGACGGCATGCCGTTGGACGCACGGGCGGTGCGCCGCACGCCTCGCGCTGCGAAATCCGATGAACCGGTGCCGGTGAATGCGCAATTGAGCGGGCTGGAGACGGAGGCCGTGGAGGCCACGGCATCACCTGCTGGCGAGCTGGCTTTCGGGGATGTGATGGCGGCAGCAGAGGCGTCGGCCGAAGAAAGGCCGGCGGCGTCGGCACGTGACGCGGTTGCGCCGCTCACGTCTGCGATGGCGGCGGCGACCGTGGCGCGCAGCGTGACCGCGCTGCGCCAGGCTGCTGAGCCGGGTGCAGCGACAACAGATGCAGCGGCTGCAACGACCTCGGGCGGTGCCAGGCCGCCTATGCCGCCGCAGCGCTTCGCGGCGATTTTTGCCAACGCGACGACGGCTTTGAGAGAAGCGGTCGGGGCCGAAGGCGCGAATGCGGGAGCGGAGTGTGCATCGTCTTCGTCCGAGTCTGGGGCTGATTTCGGCGCGGTGGTTGCTGAGCCGAAGCCGTCGGGCAATGTGTCTGCATCTGCGCCCGCATCGGCATCCTCCGCGCACACAAACGCGTCTTTCTCTGCGCCCTCCTTCCGTGAAGCCCAGCGTGCCGAAGCAGCCGCGGCAGCGCTCCGGGCCGCGCCTGAACTCGACCGCGCGCGCGCGACGGCCTTCGCCGATACCGTCGATGCCCTATACGGCGTGATCGCCGATCAACGCCTCGCCGCGACTGATCATTCACACCGCATGAAATGGATGCTGTCGATCGTGGTGGGCGCGTTGCTCATGACAGTCGCGATCGGTATCACGCAAACGGTGCTCCTGATGCGCCTGACGCGTGAAACCACCGCCCAGCAACACCGCATCGAACAGATGATGCAGAACCAGCAGGCCGCCATGGCCAGCTTGCTCGACACGCACATCGCGATGGCCAACGCAGCGGCGGCCAATGCGGCTTCTGACGCAGCCGCAACCGCGGCACCTCAGCCAGCCGTGGCCACGCCCGCGCACGGCAAACGCGGCACGCGCGCGCGGCACGCGCACAAGCCGAAAGCTGCCAATTCGCACTGATCTTCAGCGACTGCCGCGCCGGCGTTAGCCGGCCGCGGCAGCTTGTTTGCCCGCGCAAACAGCCGGGCGCTTACTTCCGCTCCCGGCTCCCGGCTTCCAGTCCTGAGCCCTCAGCGCCGCTCTCGTTCCCTGCCTCACAGGATAGGCGCCGTAAGGCACCACCCGTCGCCGACGCATCGCAAGCCAAACGTCGCGTTTTACACTCTCGTTGCTGTTGCGAAGCCGGACCGGATACGCCAGCGCATCTTCTGACGGGAGCCACCATGCCGACCAGCACGCACAAATATTCGATCGAGGAACTGTTAGGCGCGCTTCTGCGCGATCAGGGCATCCACGACGGGCACTGGGCGTTGAACGTCGAGTTTTCGGCGACGGGCGCTTCCGTCAAGCCGCAAGAGAACCCCGCGCGGACCTTGCCGGGGCTGATCGTCTCCGTCAACAGCGCGACGCTGATGCGTGCGGACAGCACTGCGGAGGGCGCTGTCGATGCCGCCGTAGTGAACCCTCGCAAAAACGTGACGAGCGCGAAACCCACCCGTAGCAGGAAGCCGCAGTCCACCACGCTCCAGTAGGCGGACGCTTTTGACCCTGAAATACGAAAAATGGGGACGTTGTCATGGTGCGACGCACCATGGATAAAAACCCTGTGGCAACACACCACACCCGAGAAATTGCTGCATTGCACTAGTTTTTTCCTAGGGAAAACCCTATAATTCTTCTTAAGGGAAAACCCTAGCAAATGCAGTAACCAACCGGGAGTCGCCATGAGCTTCATTTTTGCATTGTTCCAAAAGGTCAGCGACCTCTTTGCGTCGCCCCATCTGCCGCTGGATTCGGACTACTCGTACGCAGCACGTAGCCGCGAAGCAGAGCGCATGCGCAAAGCGCAATCTACGTTGTTCGGCATCAAGCTGAGCGACTAAAGAGCAAAGTTGTACGGCCTGAGCGCGGACCATCGCGCATGGGCGCGCACGTCGAGTGCGTCCGCATCATTGAAGCCACCGCCCGCGGAACGCGTGCCGTGGCTTTTGTTTTTTGTGCGGTTACCGCCCAATTCCAGGTTTTTCCGAATATTTCCCGGCCGAAATGAATGTAACGGCGGCTGACACAGCGCCGTCGTGCCATCTAGGTGATCCACCGCGCATGCGCTGTAGACGGGCGGCGAACGCCGAAAAGGCTGTCATTCATCAGTCCCTTTCTATGAAATGTGCGCTTACAAGTGCTCACGTCTTCATGCGGTTTGCGCCGCTAAAGTTGGTCTCAAGCGTACGGCGTCTGGTCCGAACCCAAAACCGCGGTTCGATGTCGACCGAACACGGGCGCTGGCTTGATACAAAACTTTGCATGGGAGGTCACTATGAAAACCTTTAACAAGACGTCGCGTTCGATCATTGCAACCTTGCTGGCGGGCGGCGCATTGCTCGCAGCCGGCAGTGCTTTCGCCCAGGAACGGGTGGTTATCGAGAATGGTCCGGGGCCGGCGGTTTACGGTCAGCCGCACATGACGCCGGTGGGCGTGTCGATCAACATCGGCTGGCATGGCGATCGTTACTATGACGGCCATCGCTACTGGCAGCACGACGACTGGATGCGTCATCACCCGCACGACTACGATCCGCATCACCACGGCGACGATCATCGCCCGCCGCCCCCGCGCTACTAATGCGCGCATGACGGCGCCGCGTGACGCGGTGTGAAGTAAGTCAACAAAGCCGGTCCTTCCTCACGGAAGACCGGCTTTGTCGCGTTCGGTCTTGGAAAACGGCGCGCTGCGCTATCCTTGAACGCTTTCATTGACGGCAGCAGGAGAGCGGCGTGGACAAGGCAGTCATGGGCGTAGTGGGCACGGGATTGATGGGCGTCGGCATTGCGACGCAAAGCGCGTTGCACGGGCATCGGACAATCGTTCACGACGTCGACCCGGCGCGCCTCGCGAGCGTTGCGCCGAAGGCGGAAGCGGTGCTCGACGAACTGATCGACGCCGGACGCATCGACCACGGCGCCAAACAGGCGGCGCTCGCGCGCATCGAGACACATGCGCAACTCGACGTCATGGCGGCTGCGCAATTCGCGATCGAGGCGATTCCCGAGGTGCTCGAACTGAAGCATCGCCTGTATGCGGCGCTGGCTGAGCTGATGGCAGACGACGCGATTCTCGCGAGCAACACCAGCGGTTTCCCGCCCGATCAACTGGTTGCTCCGTTGCGCGCGAAGGAGCGTTTTCTGATCGCGCATTTCTGGAATCCGCCGCACATGATCCCGCTCGTCGAGGTCGTGCCGGGTACCGCGACCGCGCCGGAAGTCACCGAACGTACCGCTGCGTTGATGAGCGCGATCGGCATGGAACCGGTGGTGCTGGCGAAGGCAATTCCAGGTTTTGTCGGCAACCGGTTGCAGTTCGCGGTGCTGCGCGAGGCGTTGAACATCGTGCGTTCGGGAGCGGCGACGCCTGATGTGGTCGATCGGGTTATGAAGGCGTCGCTCGGACGCCGGTGGGGGATTGTCGGGCCGCTCGAAGGCGCGGACATGGGCGGCCTCGACACTTTCCTCGACATCTCCACGCATCTGATGCCGGAACTCGCTAAGGACGAAGACGTGCTCGATCTGCTGCGCGCGCAGGTGGACGCGGGGCGTGTCGGCGTGCGCAGCGGCGCCGGTTTCTATGAGTGGGACGACGCTCATTTGGCGCGCGTCAAGGAAGGCCGCAAGCGGGTGATTAGTCGCGGTTAATGACGTTGCATGCACGTGGCGTGAACCGGATTATGCAATTCGACTAACAAGAATGTTTCGGAGCGCACGGGGTAGGAGTGCGGGCCGTGGGAAGCCACGTCCGCATCACCATCGAGTCAAGCTGATCGTTGTATTGGTGGCCGCCGCGACTTTAGGCGCGAGTGCGGCGGGCATTGCCATTGACGGCGGAACTGCAACGACAGTTTCAACTGCAGCGAATGGCCATCAGACAGTCAATATCGCGCCGACTGTAGCAGGGGTTTCAAATAACACCGATAGCAGTTTCAACGTAGACGCAGCCGGCGCTTCACTTGATGACGTCGGCATTAATGCCAGAACGATTGTCAATCAGGTAACAAGTACCAATCCCGGCATTTTTAGTAGTCCATGTTTTCGCTTTCTGCGACTAGGTGCGCTTGTTGGGCGATCGGGGTAGCGGCACCGATAGATTAATCCATCAAACGACTATCAACGGTCAGTCTCAGAGGATTGCGGTGACCGTTGCCGATGACCGACCCGCCGTCGCCGCCAACTTATTCCTCTGCTTCTCAATCCCACCCAGAATCGATGCCGCTAGTCCGTCCGGGAATCCCGAAGGCGCCTGATCGCCCACTGCACTGATCACCTGATCAGTCGCGTCGATCACTTCAGCAATAATGTCTTGCGCCGTCTCGCTTCCCAACCCAACCTGTCGAGCCTGTTCGATCCAGTGCCGCCGCTGAATCTTTTCGATCAGATAGTGATTGGTACTACCGCGAACAGCCATCGCCATCTTTACTTTCTGACGCGCAATCTGACTGCGCCCGGGACCAATAATCGGATGCGCGGAGAGCACGTCATAAAGTGGAGTCGACCGGTACAACCCGCCTGGCAGATGAAAAATACTGAAGTTCTTCGCATGCCCATCCGTTGCTGCCAATAGCCAGAACACAAGTTGGGTCTTGAAGAACTGCCGCCTATCCTGATCCGCGTTTTCCGAGCCGAGCAACACGTCCATGATCTCTGCGATGCTAGGCCCGCCGTCGGCTTGATATTTCAGATGCGAAGGCCTTCCAGTGGCCTGGCACATGTCTTCCTGCGGAAGGCGCACGATCCAGCTCGCGTCGCTCGACAATCTACGGTCGAAACGCTCGACCACGAGCGCTTTCTGATCCTCGAACGTTGCAATCTCGCAGTTCGCCGCGGGGAGTCCATACGCCGATACGATTTTCGAGCACAGCCATTCATTCTCGATCGAGGTCCGCATGTCCGCCTGCATGTTCCCAACCAGGCCGAGCGGGAGCTTGAAGATATGCGTGGTCGGTGTGCTGCCAGTCGGGTAGATCCACTGTTCGTCGTGGCGCAGCAGCGCCGTTTTCTCCTGAGCCCCGGCAATCGATAACCTTAAATCCGTACCGCTATCGTATTGGCCGAGCGGCGCCGCTGAGGTGGCATTGCGCAGCAGCAGCGCGATCTGCGGCTCGGATAACGGCGTTCCAGAGATGTCGTAGAGGTCGGTGGGTTGCTCGTCAGGCGGGAGTAGTTGGATCGCACCGACGCAGTCCCGGCCAAGCGCTACCAGCAGATCGAATGCGTTCGTGCTGCCCGTGCGATGCCGTTGAGCTAATCGCCGGCGGATCGCATCGCTATCGGGAAGCAAATTGTCGAAGAAAGCGCTGACCACGTCGCCACGGTATGGTTGATTCCCGGGCGTGAACGGCATCGATAGGGAAAGGGGACGCCCCTGTTCGTCTTCGATCCACTCTTCGAGATAACTCAGGCGGTCCCCTTCCCGTGCTTTTTCCCAGTAGCCGACGGGCAGGCCGTTCATCCAGATGTTGAGTCGTTGTGTCTGAGAGCGGCGCGCCATGATTACCAGTTTTCCCGTTTCTTTTTGGTCGTGATTGCCCCAAGGGGTTGCTTCGAACTCGACGCCTTCTGAGTTCGGCCTGAGCGGTTGGCGACCGACGGAGATTTCGCTTTTTTGGCGGCGGGGACGTGTTGTTGAAGTTTCGGCGTCTCGGCGTGCGCTGGTTTACTGTCAGGCGCGGACGACGCTTGACTCATACGCAACTCCACGTTCAGCAAACGCATGACCTTAAAAAGCCGCTCGACGCTTGCTGATGCCGGATTGGCTTCCAGTTGCGCGTAGCTTTGCTGCGTGATGCCTAGGAGTTCGGCCACCGCAGCTTGTGTGAGCCCCGCGGACTTGCGGAAGCCCAGCAGAATGGGGCGGAGCTGACTTAGCGTCTTGACAGCGTAATCCATTGGATTTTCTTCAGGCTCGTACAGTCTCTGGACTGTATCACGAAAATACAGTCAATAAGCTGTAAATAAAATATACAGGTTATAGGCTGTACTTGTAATTTACAACTTAAAGCCTGTCAAGACGAAGCGCGAATCCAACCGATGAACAGGAATTCAAGGAAGCGCGACCAGCCGTAGTCCGCTTCACTCCCGCCCCCAGCAGCCCCAACGAGTCTGCGGTATAAATACCTCCCGCCTCACCCGCAACCCCCAACACAAACCATGCCCCACTACTTCTACAACCCCGCTGCCGGTCACGGCCTCCCGCACGACCCGTTCAAGGCCATCGTCGCTCCGCGCCTGATCGGCTGGATTTCCTCACGCGCCACTGACGGCACCCTGAACCTCGCGCCCTACAGCTTCTTCGGCGCGTTCGCCAGCTTCCCGCCGATCATCGGCTTCTGCAGCGAAGGCCGTAAAGACAGCATCGCCAACATCGAGGCCACGGGCGAATTCGTCTGGAATCTGTCCAGCAAGCCGCTCGCCGAGCAGATGAACCGCTCCTCCGCACCAGTCCCGTCCCACGTCGACGAATTCGAACTCGCCGGCCTGACACCCGCACCTGGCCGCAACGTTGCCGTGCCGCACGTCGCCGAATCGCCGGCCGCGCTCGAATGCAAGCTGCTGCAAGTGGTTCGTCTGCATACCCTCGACGGCAAGCCGATGGACAACTATCTGTCGCTAGGCCAAGTAGTCGGCGTCCACATCAACGAGGCCTATCTGAAAGACGGTCTGTTCGACACACACGCCGCGCAGCCGATCATGCGCGCCGGCTACCGCGCGGACTACGCAGAAATCGGCGAGATGTTCCAGATGTTCCGCCCAACCGCATAAGCACCCAAAGCGTTTGAATCATCTCGCGCCGCGCAATGCGGCGCGGCACCCACCTGATCGCCTCCGCGAAACGCAAAGCCAGAGCCCTGCAAACTGGCCCGCTTGATGCTTGCAACCGACGCTCCAACGCGTCGTTTTCAACTGCCGGCTCACTCAAGAGGAGCGCGATCATGTCCACCGAATTCGCTACGCAGTTCAGCCATGTCCGTCCGCAAGACACGTCCTACGTGGATCAGGGCCTACGCGACTTTTTTCTCTACCGCGATTTAGGTATCGCGCAGGCAACCGGCGGCAAGGTGCTCGCGCAACTCGTCAAGGCGAATCACGCACCAGAGCAAGGCACCGGTTGGCACCGTCATGAGGCCGATTTCCACATTGTGATCATGTTGAAGGGCTGGGCGCGCTTCATGTATGGCGACAAGGAGACGCTCGTCGCCGCCGGCGATTGCGTGCATCAAGCGCCTGGCATCGTCCACTATCTGTTCGATTACTCCGAAGATATGGAGTACATCGAGATCGTGTCGCCGGCCGATTTCAAGTCGATCGAAGTCGAAGGTCCGTGCGAAGTCCCGGCGGTGCAGCCGTGGAAGAGCGCCGTGGCTTGACTCACGATTGCGTCGCGGGTGGCCGTCGTCGCGTGGACCGTGAGGCTTGCGGTTTGACGGCGGAGCCCGGTCCCGCGCCAACCCCGTTCGGCGAGGCAGTCACCGCCGCCGAATCCACCTCGACATCGACCACCGCCGCGGCAGCCGGGGCTGACGCGGTCGCTTCCGAAGCCGCAGCCACCGACACCGGCTGAATCGTCCGCGCCCGCGAACTCACCACCACCGCACGCGGTTCGTTGTCGTAAATCACGGCCCGCACGCGTGGATAGATCTGCCGTTCCCACCGATGTCCATTGAACACGCCATAGTGCCCTACACCGGTCTGCACATGATGCGTCTTCAGATAAGGCCTCAACTTGTCGCACATATCCTGAGCAGCGAGCGTCTGCCCAACCGCGCAGATATCGTCCTTCTCGCCCTCTACGGTCAGCAGTGCAGTACGTCGAATCTTCGAAGGCTCCACAAGCCGTCCTTCCACCTCGAGTTCATGCAACGGCAGCGCGTGTCGCTGAAAAACCGTATCAACGGTCTCCAGATAAAAATCGGCAGTCAAGTCCATGGTCGCGAAGTATTCTTCGTAGAAAGTGCGGATCGTATCGGCCTTCGCCGAATCGCCTTTGGCGCGCTCGTAATGCATGGTCTCGAACGAGTCGAGATGGCGGTTGAGGTTCATCGCCATGAACGCGGTCAGCTGCACGAAGCCGGGATACACGCGGCGGTGCGCGCCCGCAAAACCGAACGGTACCGCGCTGATCAGGTTCTGCTCGAACCACTCGATCGGCTTGCTTTTGGCCAGTTCGTTGACGCGCGTCGGGTTGATGCGGGTGTCGAGCGGGCCGGCCATCAGCGTCATGCTGGCAGGCTGCGCGGGGTTGTCATCGGCGGCCATTAGCGCGACCGCGGCCAAAGCGGCGACCGTCGGCTGGCACACCGCCAGCAGATGCGCGCCCGGCCCGATCGTTTCGATGAAATCGATCACGTGCCGTACGTATTCGTTGAAGCCGAAACGGCCCTGGCTCAGCGGCACGTCACGCGGATTGTGCCAATCGGTGATGTAAACGTCGTGCTCAGCCAGCATCGTGCGCACGGTGCCGCGCAGCAGCGTCGCGAAGTGGCCGGACATGGGCGCGATCACCAGCACGCGCGGTTGCGGATGAGACGGCGCGGTGTCTTTACGGAAATGCAGCAGCGAACAGAACGGCGTGTGCGCCGCGACTTCTTCGACGATCTGTACGGATTTGCCTTCCGTCACCACGCTATCGATGCCGAACGGTGGCCTGACAGGCGTGAGTCCAGCAAGCGTCAACAACTCGCAGGCCGCGCGTATCGAACGGCCATGCGACGTATCGCCAAACGCGGGCCAGGCGTCGAGCGAATGATTCACCAGCGCTGCGCCGTGCCGCATCGGCAGCATCATGTCGGCGAAAGCCTGGTATGTGGGATATGCGAACAGGTTCATAACCTTCGCACGAGTGCAGGAAAGGAAGGAACCCGAATAGAGGCAAGTCATGTGCCAATCGTGCAGTCGCACTGGCGCGGCCGTCACTGCACGTTGGCATAGCATTTGCGCCGGTCACGGGGGCGGGCCGAATTTGCCGCGCTTTGGTGCGCCCGCGCACGACAACGTGCATGCGCATCGTCAGGCGTCGGACGAACGCCTCATCTGGAGGAGAATCGTATGGCGAATACCACCCTCACCATCAGCAGCAAGAACTATTCGTCGTGGTCGCTGCGCGGTTGGCTGCTGACCAAATTCAGCGGCCTGCCGTTCGAAGAGATCGTGATGCCGATCGACGATCCCGCCGCGCGCGCCGAATTGTTGTTGCTGTCACCGTCGATTCTGGTGCCATGTCTCTTTCACGACGGCATCAAGGTCTGGGACACCCTCGCGATTGCCGAATATCTGAACGAACTGAAGCCGGAAGCGGCGCTATTGCCCAAAGACATCCGCGCGCGAGCGCATTGCCGCTCGATCTGCGGCGAGATGCATTCGGGTTTTGGTTCGCTGCGCTCGGCGTTGCCGATGAATCTGAAAGCGCATTTTCCGGGCTTCAAGGTGTGGGCACGGGCGCAATCGGATATCGATCGCATCGTGACGATCTGGAGCGAATGCCTGAAGCAGTATGGCGGACCGTTTCTGTTCGGCGAGCGCAGTGCGGCGGATGCGATGTACGCGCCGGTTGTGACGCGTTTCGTGACCTACGACGTCAAGCTGGATCCGGAGATTGTCGACTATGGGCAGCGCATCATGGCGCTGCCAGAGATGCAGCAATGGATCGTAGACGCGCAGCAGGAAGTGGAGGAGATCGACGAACTGGACGTTGAGTTTTGATCACGGCGCACGGCGGCGCGGCAAGGCGCCGCGCCGTTACATAGGCAATGCTTTAGTCCCGCCCAGCCTCCAGCTTGAACACACTCACCACCTGCGCAAGCCGAGCAGCCTGATCGCGCAATTCAGCCGCCGCGAGTTCCGCCTCGCCGACGATCGTCGCATTCTGTTGAGTCGCCTCGCCGATCTGCGTGACAGCGAGATTGACCTGCTCGATGCCACCCGATTGCTCGCGTGACGCAACGCTGATCTCCGCCATGATCGCGCGCACCTGGCCGACCTGCTGAACGATGCCCTGCATCGTCGAGCTCGCTTCCTCCGCGATCCGGAAACCGCTTTGAACGGTCGCCGTGGAGGCGGCGATCAGCCCGTCGATCTCCTTCACCGAAGCCGCGCTGCGCTGCGCCAGCGCGCGCACTTCCGACGCCACCACCGCAAAGCCCCGGCCATGTTCGCCGGCGCGCGCCGCTTCGACGGCAGCGTTCAACGCAAGGATATTGGTCTGGAACGCGATGCCTTCGATCACGCTGGTGATCTCGGCGATCTTCTGCGACGAGCGGCTGATCTCGCCCATCGTCGAGACCACGCGTTCGACGGCACGGCCGCCTTCGACTGCGGCGTCCGCGGCATTCGTGACGAGCGTGTTGGCCTGCGCGGCATGGTCGGCGTTCTGCTGCACGGTCGACGTGATCTGTTCCATGCTGGCCGCCGTTTCTTCAAGGCTGCTCGCCTGCGTGGCAATACGCGCAGCGATGTTGCCGCTGCCGGTGACGATCTTTTCGGTCCCTTCCGACATATCCGTCGACGCATTGCGCACTTGCGAAACGATGCGCGCGAGGCCTTCGCCGATGCCGTCGATCGACTGCATCAGGCGGCCGATTTCGTCGGCGCGCGCATTCGCACCCTTCCCCACGCGCACGCTCAGATCGCCCGAGGCGAAGCGTTCCGACGCCTTCGCGGCTTCATCGAGCGGACGGCTCACGAGGCGGCGCACGGCGATCAGGAACACAATCGCGAACACGCCGACCAGCGCGAAACCGATCAGCAGAAATTTATTGCGCGTAGTGACGACGTCCGCCATCACCTCGTCGTGCGGCGCGACGCCGCCCACCAGCCATTGCCATTCTGGCACGGTGATGAACGACACGAATTTGTCGCGCGCGTTGCGCTCGCCGAGCGTCGCATCGGCGGAACTGAATTCGAGCTGGCCTTCTTTCATGTCGAGCATCTGCTGATACGGCGCGTTCGCGTTGTCCGCGTTCTGGCCGGTGGCGGCCGGATGCACGATCAGCTTGCCGCGATCCGCGCCTTTCGAGGCATTGACCACAAAGTAGTAGCCGCTGTCGCCGATTTTCAGTTTGCTGATGCCGTCTTCGACCGATTGGATCTCCTTGTCCACGTTCACGCCGACAAACAGCGCGCCGATCACGCGACCGCTCGCGTCCGTAATCGGCCGATATTCCGTAATCAGCCGTTTGCCAAACAGCGTGGCAAGTCCCGTATAGGATTTGTTCGAGAGGATCAGCGCGTACGCCGGCCCCTTGCGGTCGAGCAGCGTGCCGATCGCACGCGAGCCGTCCTGCTTCTTCAGCGAAGTCGTCACGCGGACGAAATCGTCGCCGCTGCGTGCGAACACGGTGGCCACCACGCCGCTGCGTTCGAGAAACTGGTCGGGAATCGAGAAGTCCATGTTCAGGACTTTGTCGCCCGCCTTGATGGTCGGCGTGGCGACGCCGTTGATGTCGACTTTCTGGCTGTCGTCGAGCGTGTAGCCGGTCGGCAGGAAGCTCGCGAACAGCGACATCGAGCGATCGACTTCGGCGGACAGCGCCTTGTCGAACAGCGTGATCATTGCGGCGATCGAGCGATCCTTATCGGCGATGCGTTCGAGCACCTGATCGCTGACCTGCTTGCCGGCGCTGCGCGTGAGCGCCCACGTAAAGCCGGCGAAAATCAATGCCACCAGCACGCACGACAGCACGGCAAGCCGGGCGCCGACACTGGCGCGGCGCAAAGAGAGAAATTCCATGGGCGTTCGGAGTAAGGAGTGACAGGTGGTGCGCAAACCATGCGAATGGATGGTTTACACCTATGTCAGAATTACGGCCGAAGTACCGATAACTTTAGAATTTTCGAAAGCATTACGTAATGCTTCGCCTTGCGCTGCCTTTCAGCGCGCCGACGCGCCGCGCCAGGTGCGCAGCAGTAGCGCATTAGTGACGACGCTCACACTCGAAAACGCCATCGCCGCGCCGGCCAGCATCGGGTTCAACAAGCCGAAGGCGGCGAGCGGAATGCCGATCAGGTTGTAGACGAACGCCCAGAACAGGTTCTGCTGGATCTTGCGCCACGTCTTGCGCGAAATGTCGATGGCGTCGGCCACCAGCGCCGGGTCGCCGCGCATCAGCGTGATGCCGGCCGCCTGCATCGCGACGTCGGTGCCGGTCGCCATCGCAATGCCGATGTCGGCGGCAGCGAGCGCGGGGGCGTCGTTGATGCCGTCGCCCACCATCGCGACGATGCCGGCGCTACGGATTTTCAGGTCGCGGATCACGCGGGCTTTGTCGTCAGGCAGGACTTCGGCGTGGAATTCGGCGATGCCGAGTGCCTGGGCGACGCTCGCCGCACTGCCATGGTTGTCGCCGGTAACGAGCACGCTTTTGATACCCATCTGGGTGAGCCGTTCGACAGCCGCGCGGGCGGTCGGTTTGACGGTGTCGCCGAAGGCGATCAGTGCGAGTGCGGCGGGCGCAAGCGGCGCGCGCTGCATCAGCCAGGAGACCGTGTTGCCGGCGGCTTCGAGCTGTTTGGCGCGCTCGGCGAGTTGCGGCGGCAACTGGATGCCGAGTTCGTTGAGCCAGCGCGTGCTGCCGAGCGCCAGGGTGCGGCCCTCGACGTCGGCTTCCACGCCACGGCCGGGCACCGCGCGTGCGGCGCTGGCCGTAAGTGTCGTGCGTGTCGCAGCCGGGGATTCCGTCGCGACCTTCGCTACCGCAACGGACGCGGAAGCGCTCAGTCCGCTGCTATCGTCCAGCGCTCCGACGCCACCCTTCGCCGGCGAGTCCTCAACCGCAGCGTCGTCTCGCAGACTGCCCGCCTGCGCTACTTCATACGCCTTCACCACTGCCCGCGCCAGCGGGTGATCGCTATGCTGCTGCACGGCCGCGGCGAGTGCCAACGCCTCGTCGCGGCCAATGCCACCGATTGCCTCGAACGCCGTCACCGACGGTTGCCCAAGCGTCAGCGTGCCGGTTTTATCGAACGCGACGATATTCACCCGATGCGCGGTTTCCAGTGCCTCGGCGTCCTTGATCAGCACGCCGCGCCGCGCTGCGACCCCGGTGCCGGCCATGATGGCCGCGGGCGTCGCCAGTCCGAGCGCGCATGGGCAGGCGATCACCAGCACGGCGACCGCATTCAGAATCGCGGTTTCACCACCCGCGCCCGCGATCAGCCAGCCCACCAGCGTGAGCGCCGCAATCGCCAGAATGGCCGGCACGAAGACTTCGCTAACGCGGTCGACCAGACGTTGAATCGGCGCCTTCTCGGCCTGCGCGCTTTCCACGAGGCGGATGATTCGCGCGAGTGTCGTTTCCGCGCCGATCGCGGTGGTCGTCACCGCAATCGCGCCTTCGCCGTTGATCGAACCGGCGGTGACCGGATCGGCTGCCTCCTTCGGAACCGGCAAGCTTTCGCCGGTAATCAGCGATTCGTCGATATGGGTGCGGCCTTCGAGCACGGCGCCGTCGACCGGCACGCGTTCGCCCGGACGCACGATCACCACCGTGCCGACCCGCACTTGCGCGAGCGGTACTTCGCGTTCATCCGTGCCGACTCGGATACGCGCACGGTCGGGGCGCAGTGCGTTGAGCGCGCGGATCGCATCCGTGGTCTGGCGCTTGGCGCGCGCTTCGAGCCATTTGCCGAAACGCACCAGCGTAATCACGACCGCCGACGCTTCGAAATACAGATGCGTCATGTCGCCCGGATGGGTCGCCAGTTCGTAGACGCTGATTCCGTAAGCCGCCGACGTGCCGAGCGCCACCAGCAAGTCCATGTTCCCGGCGCCGGCTCGCACCGCACGGTAGGCCGCGCGATAGAAGCGCGCGCCGAACACGAACTGCACGATCGAGGCGAGCGCGAATTGCAGCCACGGGGAAAGCATGACGTGCAAGCCGAACCATTCACCGACCATCGGCAGGACGAGCGGCAGCGTCAGCACGGCGGAGGCGAGCACGGCCGCCAGTTCGCGGCGCGTCTGATTGCGTTTGTTGTCGCCAGAGGAGGCGAGGGTGGCATTCTCTGCCGCCGACGCCGGTGCGTCCGGCGGCGCGATCAGCGTCGCCTCGTAGCCCGCTTTCTTGACTGCGGCGATCAACGCATCGGTGTCGGCGCCTGCGTCCGACGCCACGTCACCAAGATTGATCGTTGCCGTTTCGGTCGCCAGATTCACCGACACGCCCGCGACGCCCGGCACCTTGGCGAGCGCCTTCTCCACGCGCGTCGCGCACGAGGCGCAGGTCATCCCGCCTATTGCCAGTTCCGTCGCGTGCGAAGTTTGCGCCGGCGTGACATCCGGGCGCGCCGACGGCGCGGCTTCGTAACCCGCTTTGCGCACGGCGCTGGCGAGCGTTTCTGGGTCGACGGCAGCGTCGCTGTCGATGCTGGCTTTTTCCGTGGCGAGATTCACTGACGCGCGCGTGACCCCCGGCACTTTGGCCAGCGCCTTTTCGACGCGCATCGCGCATGAGGCGCAGGTCATCCCGCCGATGTCGAGTTCGGTGGTTCTGGAGGGCGTAGCGTCCGCGGGACGCAGCGGCGTGGCAAGTTCGGTCATGGCAGGCAAGGCTCGTCGCGGCATTGGGCCGCATCACGAACCTAGTATTGACCTTCCCATGATGGGAAGGTCAAGGATGTTTTTGTGGCGCGCTGAAGAGCCGCCATACGGGCTATCAGAACGCGCTGCCGAAAGCGCCCGGGATGTCTGCCAGTCGATCGGGGCGGTGGCGCGAGCTGCGAAGACAAAGAACCCGCGCGGGAGCGGCAAAAATCGTCAACGGTACGCTAAAGGGTGTCCGCGCGCGTATTACCAAGCGCTATTCCTGCCTTTGCCTGCCTTTGCGCTTGCCTGGTGAGCAAGGATACGATACAACCCGATGTTGTCGGAATCGCGAGCCGTGGCCTGGCTGCGCTGGGCTTAGGGAGGCCACGCAAACTGGTTTCGCTGTGTACCGACGTCTCCCTTAGGACCGCACGTTCTGCCACCTGAACGAATGATAAAAAATCGCCAAGAACTGTTTTCGCTTCACTGGACCTGCGCATCGCTCGCAGGCCTCGCATTTCTGGCTGGTTGCGCGTCGATTCCGTCCACGACGCAAAAAACCAACAGCTGGATCAAGGACGAAGTCGCCGATTCGTACGTATTCGGCTATCCGCTGGTGCTGATGGGTGTCGCGCGCGACGCGGCGGTCGGCACCGATCCCGGCCAGGCGCCGCTCAATACGCTGCGCCACGCGCAGGCCTTGCCGCCGATCGGCGCAGCCAATCCGCAGCAGCCGAGTCTCGACACGCTCGACTCGACCGGCTGGCTGGACGTCGGCAGCGAGCCGGTGATCGTCTCGCTGCCCGACTCGCGCGGTCGCTACGTCGACGCCCGCGTGCTCGATATGTGGACCAACGTCGTCTGGTCGACCAGTTCGCAATTCGCCACCCGCGCCGCAGGCATCAAGGCGCAAACGATTGCTTTCGTCGGCCCGGGTTGGCAGGGCGATCTGCCCGAGGGCGTGAAGCGCGTCGACGTGCCGACCCGCAACGCGTGGGTGAGCGTGCGCATCCAGTCGAACGGCACCCGCGATCTGACGACGGTGCGCAAGCTGCAGCGCGCCATCCGCGTCGCACCGCTGAGCGTCTACGCGGGCGACACGCGCTCGGTATCGATTACGCCGCCGAGCAGCAATGCCGCCGATGCCGCCGCCGCGGCCGCTTCCGGCACCCCGGCCGCGCAAGTTGCCGCGCTCGACGCGAACGGCTTCTTCAGCCGGCTCGCGCAGGCCTTGCCGGACAACCCGCCGGCGCCGGCCGATCCGCATGCGCTGAAAATTCTTTCGGATTTCGGCGTGACGCCTGGCGATCCGGTGAAGCTGCCGAGCGCACCCGAGGCGATCGCCGCGGGCCTCGCCGACGGCCACCAGCGTGTCGTCACGCCGCCGTCCAATCTGCTGAGCGGCAACGGCTGGAACTGGTTCGGCGACGGCGTGGGCAATTACGGTCCCGACTATGCAATGCGCGCTTACGCCGCGGTGACCCAACCGGGCATCGGCACAAGGGACGATGAGGTGCGCGCGGTCATCACCCAGGACAGCGACGGTCATGCCCTCAACGGCGCGAACCGCTACGTGATCCATTTCGCGCCGACCCAGTTGCCGCCGGTGCGCGGCTTCTGGTCGATCACCGCCTACACGAAGGACGGCGCGTTAGGGGAAAGCGCGCCGGCGCGTCTCGCGGTGGGCGATCGCAACGGCGCGCGCCGCAATCGCGACGGCTCGCTTGACGTGACGGTGTCGTCAACGCGCGGCAAGAGCGGCAATTGGCTGCCGGCGCCGCGCGCCGATCTGCAGCTGATGCTGCGTTTGTATGCACCGAAGCCGCAAGCGACGGACGGCAGCTGGGAACCGCCGGCCGTCGTGCGTCAGTGAATTGCGTCGACGCCGATGAAGTTCGCCAATGAAATGCCTCGGTGAAGCGGGGCAGTGAAGTGCATGAACGCTATGCGTCACTGCGGTGACAGCAAGGTATGAGTGACGCATAAATCATGTCCGCCGCTTCGCGCCGGCGGACATGCGGCGTTTAGCGTGCAACAATGTGTAAGCCACGGCTTACATTTATATCCCGCGTAAGATTCACCACTTATACTGCCGCTTGCGGGATTTTCGTTTCGCGGCGGGCTTGCCGCCGCATTACCCAAGACCGAGCATGGCAAGCCTCAATAAAGCATCAATCGCCTCTTCCATGCAGACCGTGCGCGATGTCGCGCAGTCACGCCGCACCCGGCGTGTCATCACGGGTCTGCTGATCTTCCTCGTATTGTTCGGTCTGCTGGGTTTTTTCGCGGCGCCGCCGTTGATTCGCCACATTGCCGAGCAGCAACTCAGCAAACAACTCGACCGGCCTGTCACGATCGGCCGCATCGCGCTCAATCCGTACACGCTCAAGCTCGAAGCCGATCGCGTGCATATCGGCGAGCGTGGCGGCGCGGGCGACTTTGTCGATATTTCGCGGCTCATCGTGAAGCCGTCTTGGAGTTCGCTGTTTCGTGGAGCGCCGATCGTCGATGAAGTGCAACTCGATTCACCACGCTTTCATATCGTTCGCTACGATGCGCAGCGTTTCAATTTCACCGACCTGATCGAGAAATTCTCGAAGCAACCGGCCAAGCCCGATAGCAAGCCGACGCTGTTCTCGGTGTCGAACATTCGCATCGAAAACGGCCAGATTACCTTCGACGACAAGCTGCTCGGCGCAACGCACGTGATCGATCAATGGAAGCTCGGCATTCCGTTCATCGCGACGTTGCCTTCGAAAACCGATATCTTCGTCGAGCCGTTGCTGCGTGCGCGTATCGACGGCAGTCCGCTTGCGATCGACGGCAAGACCAAGCCGTTTGCCGCGTCGCGCGAATCAGAAGTGTCGCTGCGCTTCGACGGGCTCGACGTGCCGCAACTCATGTCCTACGTGCCGACCAAGCTGCCCGTGGTGGTGCAGAGCGGCAAACTGTCCACCGATCTCAAGCTCAACTTCGTGGTGTCAAACAACGCGCCTTCGTTGCGCGTGGCGGGCACCGTCGATCTGAACGACGTGGACGTGCGCGATCAGGGCAAGGCGCCATTCTTCGCGGCGCACGCGGTGCATGTGGCTGCCGCGACGCTCGAGCCGTTGAAGAGCCTGTATCACTTCGACGATATCCGTATCGACGCGCCGAGCGCCAGTCTTGCGCGCGATAAAGAAGGCGTGTTGAGTGTCGAACGGATGTTCGCGCCCGCGCCTGCTGCGGGGGCTTCTGCACCGGCATCTGCGTCGGCGGCCACGACGGCTAGAAACGCTGCGAGCGCGCCCATCGAAGCATCCGGCGCGACCGCCACGGATAAGACCGCACCGCCTCTCGATCTGTCGATCAAACGCTTCGTGCTCAACGACGGCACGGTCAACGTTCACGACGAAGCCGCCTCGCGACCGGTCGATCTCGGCCTGCAAAAACTGGCCGTCACGCTGACCGATTTCTCGACGCTCGCTACTGCCCCCGCTCACTACACGCTCAATACCGACTTCAAGGACGCCGCCGGTTCGCTCGGCGTAGCCGGCGCGTTCGGCCTTGTCGCGAAGACCGCCAACGCAAAGCTCGATCTGAAGTCTCTTCCGTTGCCGCTGCTGCAGCCGTATCTCGACGCGGCGACTGCGGCGCAAGTGGTCGACGGCGCGCTGTCCGCGAACGCGAACATTGGCGCGAACTGGTCGAAGTCGCCGGCCGCGGTGATGGTCACCGACACGCAACTGGATCTGCAGTCGCTCAAACTTGCGGCACGTGGCAGCAAGACGCCGGTGGTCTCGCTCGCGCAAGGCCAGGTGACGGTCAAGCAGGTGGACGTCGCCGGGCGCACCGCCGATATCACCAGCGTCGATACGACCGGCCTGATGGTCGAAGCACAGCGTCTGAAAGACGGCAACATCGACCTCGCCGCGCTCGCGGGTCCGCATCAGGCCGAGCAGCAGCGCACGGCGATCCACGCGGTGAAGAAGGCGGAGGCGGCAGGGCCCGCGTGGCACTACAAAATCGGCGAACTCAACCTGAAAGACGCCACCGCCAATTTCACCGACAACACCACGCCGCAGCCGGTGAAGCTGAGCGTGACGCCACTGCAACTCAAGGTGCAGCAGATCAGCGACGATCTGAGTAAGCCGCTGCCGGTCGATTTGCAAGCCACGCTCAACAAGAAAGGCACGCTCGGCGTAAAGGGCGATGTCACCGCGACACCGCTCAAAGTGGCCGTCAAGGTGAACGCGAACCGCCTGGATGCGGCGGCCTTCGAACCGTACTTCGGCAGCAAGCTGAATGCGCTGATCGCGAGCGCGTTGCTCAATGCGAACGGCGATCTCGCGCTGAGTCAGGCGAAGGCGCTCAAAGCGACGTACCGCGGCGACGTCGCGCTCGTCGACGTGCGGATGATCGACAAGGCGACCTCGGACCCGTTCGCAGGATGGGGTTCGCTCGCGCTGACCAACCTGAAGGCCGACTACGACGAAGACGGCACCGTGGTCGACGCGGGCCGCGTTACGTTCACGAAGTTCTATGGGCGTGTGCTGCTCGATGCGCAAGGCAAGCTGAATCTCAAGGACGTGGTCGCGCATGAAAGCGGCGCCGCGCAATCGCTGACACGCGACAAGAGCGGCGGCCACGAGCCGGTGCCGTTGACGCCGCAGGCCGCATCGGCGCCTGAGGTGGCTTCCGCGCCGGTACCGGCGTCGTCCACTTCGTCCGCAACGGTCACGGCCGCCACGCCGCCGCAAAGCCCTGTCAAACTGCACTTCGGCCAACTGGTGTTGCAACAGGGCCGCGTGACCTACACCGATAACTTCATCAAGCCGAACTTCACCGCGAACCTCGTCGGCATTCAAGGCACGGTTGGCGCGTTCGGCACGCAATCGACCACACCCGCACCTGTCGACATCGCCGCGAAGCTGGCGGCCAATGGTCCGCTGTCGATTCGCGGTACGGTCAATCCGCTGATCGCGAAGCCTGCGCTCGATTTGACTGCGAGTGCTCACGATATCGAGCTCACCAATCTCACGCCGTATTCGGCGAAATACGCCGGCTATCCGATCACCAAGGGTAAGCTGAACGTCGATCTGCATTACAAGCTCGATAACGATCAGTTGAACGCGAACAATCACATTTTCATTGATCAGCTCACGTTCGGCGATCACGTCGAGAACGATACGGCGACCAAACTGCCGGTGCGTCTCGCGATTTCGCTGCTGAAAAACTCGCGCGGTGAAATCGACGTGAATCTGCCGGTGTCGGGTTCGTTGTCGAATCCGGAGTTCAGCATCGGCGGCCTGATCTGGCATGCTGTGCTTAACCTGCTGCAGAAGGCTGTCACCGCGCCGTTCTCGCTGATCGCCAATGCCTTTGGCGGCAGTGGCGAGGAACTCGGCTATGTCGAGTTCGAGCCGGGGTCGGCGAAACTGTCCGACGCTGCGGACAAGAAGCTCGACACTATCGTGAAAGCGCTGGCCGACAAGAGTTCGATTCGTATCGATCTGATTGGCCGCGTCGATCCGGCGATCGACGGACCGGGCTTGCGCGCGCAATACGTCGAACGCCAGGTCAAGCAGCAGAAGATCAAAGATGTGGTGGGCAATGGCGAGAGCGTCGATCTGTCAACCGTCACTGTCGATCCGAAGGAATACGACAAGTATCTGAGCAAGGCCTATAAGTCGGCTGACTTCAAGAAGCCGCGCAATTTTGTCGGCTTGACCAAGAGCCTGCCGGACGACGAGATGAAGGCGGCGATGGCCGCCAATGCTCCAATCGACGACGCCAGCTTGCGTCAGCTTGCGCAGCAACGGGCGCAAGCCGTGCAGCAGTATTTCGAGGGCAAGATCGACAGCAGCCGCGTGTTTATCGTCGCGCCGAAGCTGGACGCGGACGGCATCAAGGACAAGGGCGCGACGACGCGGGTGGACTTCGGCTTGAAGTGATGCGTCGTGGCGCGATGCGGGCAGTTAAGCAGCGCGCGTCGGCGCTTTCTTCAACGCTGTCTGCTCGATCACCCGCGCGAGTGTGTCGAACGCGGGGCCGATCTTCTCGTTCGGCACGCATGCATAGCCCAGCAGCAGCCCGCGCCGCGCCGGCGTTTCGCTGCTGTAGTAAGCGGCGAGCGGCCGCACGATCACGCCGGCATCGTAAGCGGCTGCCGTGACTGCGCGATCGTTGGCATGATCGGGCAGGCCGAGCACCAGATGCAGACCGGCCTCGTCGCCCATTACCGGGAGTTCGTTGCCGAAACGCGCGGTGATCGCGTCGATCAGAATCTGTCGGCGCTCGCCGTAGAGCGCGCGCATACGGCGAACGTGCGAGGTGAGGTG
This sequence comes from Burkholderia sp. OK233, assembly GCF_900230185.1. GTDB lineage: Bacteria > Pseudomonadota > Gammaproteobacteria > Burkholderiales > Burkholderiaceae > Paraburkholderia. The sequence continues at coordinate 1,565,879 of NZ_OCSR01000002.1, read as the reverse complement.
CCCGTCCATGATGAAGTCGGTCATCACGGCCTGTTGCATCAACTGTCCCTCGCGATACAACTCCGCAACCCCCGTGCGGAACGTATCCACCAGATGCTCCGGCGCGATCATGTAGCCGATCCGCAAACCTGGAAACAGCATCTTTCCCAAACTGCCGACGTAGATCACCTGGCCGGCGTCATCGAGCCCTTGCAACGAGGCGAGCGGACGGCTGCCGTAGCGGAATTCGCTGTCGTAGTCGTCTTCGATGATCCAGACGTTGTGCTGGCGCGCATATTCGAGCAGCGTGCGGCGGCGCGCGAGACTCATCACCATGCCGAGCGGGTACTGATGTGACGGCGTGACGAGCGCGAGACGCGGCGGCTGTTGCAGATCCTGCTCGCGCGGGTTGAGTCCCTCGTCGTCCACCGGCACCGGCACCAGCGTGATTCCGGACGATTGCAGCACGCTGCGCGCGCCCCAATAGCACGGTTCTTCCACCCACGCGCGATCGCCGACGTCGGTCAATAAACGCACCGCCAGATCGATCGACTGATGAATGCCCGTCGTGATGATGATTTGATCCGGCGTGCAATTCACCGAGCGTGCGACGCGCAGGTAATCGGACAGCGCGCGCCGTAACGGCCGATAGCCGCCGCCTGGCGCATAGGTCAGCAGATCGGGATTGGCTTCCTTCCACAACCTTGCCTGCAAGCGGCTCCATGTGCGGGCTGGAAATTCCGCGACATCGGGTACGCCCGGCATGAACGCCCCCCACTGTTTGGCGGACACGCCGGCCTGATCGATCAGCCGTCGTCCGCGCATGGAGAGGTCACCTAGATCGCGTTTGGGGGGCTTCGCGGTCTCGGCGGCTTGATCAGCACTCTCCGCATCGACGCTCGCCACCGCCGGCTTCTTACGTGTATTCACTGCTGCCGTGTCCGGCCGCGTGTCGGCAACATAGGTGCCGCTGCCGGTGGTCGAGATCACATAGCCTTCGGCGGTCAACTGGTCGTAGACGTGCAGCACCGTATTGCGCGCGATGCCGAGGTCTTCGGCGAGCGTCCGCGAACTCGGCAGCTTGGTGCCGGGCGGCAACTGGCCGGTCAGGATGGCCTGCTGCATCAGCCGCAACGTCTGCCTGTAGACCGGTTCGGCGGCGGCGCGGTCGAGCCGCGCGGCAAGCCAATCCGACAAGATCACGGTGTCCAAGTGGTTCTATCCGGAATAATGAAATGGTTCCATATTGTAGAACCGTAAGGGACTATAGTGAGCCACGCAATTAATGCAATCCCGCTGTTTTGCAGGGGGAGCCAGCCGGACCGCAGAGGAGACAGTGCGATGAAAACCGATGACGTGATCGTCAGCTTTCGAGGTGTGCGCAAGACGTACGACGGCGAAACGCTGGTCGTCAAGCAACTCGATCTGGATATCTATCAGGGCGAATTCCTGACGCTGCTCGGACCTTCGGGATCAGGGAAAACCACATGTCTGATGATGCTGGCGGGTTTTGAATTTCCCACCGGCGGCGAAATCTGGCTCGATGGCACGCTGCTCAATACCGTGCCGCCGCACAAACGCAACATCGGCATGGTGTTTCAGAACTACGCGCTGTTTCCGCATTTGACGGTCGAGCAGAACGTGGCGTATCCGCTCACCGTACGCAAACTCTCGGCCGCGGAACGCGCGCATCGCACGAATAACGCGCTGAAGATGGTGCGCATGGAAAGTTTCGCAAAGCGTTATCCGGCGCAGCTTTCCGGGGGCCAGCAGCAACGTATCGCGTTGGCGCGGGCGCTGGTGTTCGAGCCGAAGCTCGTGCTGATGGACGAGCCGCTCGGTGCACTCGACAAGCAGTTGCGCGAACACATGCAGTACGAACTTAAATCATTGCACGAGAAGCTTGGCGTCACCTTCGTGTACGTCACGCACGACCAGGGCGAGGCACTGACCATGTCCGACCGCGTTGCCGTGTTCGATAAAGGCATCGTGCAACAACTCGATACCGTGGACCGTCTGTACGAATCGCCGTGCAACGAGTTCGTCGCGAACTTCATCGGTGACAGCAACAAGCTGCGCGGCACGATCGCAAACGTCGACGGCGAGTACTGCGAGTTTCATCTGATTGACGGCACCCGGCTCACTGGCCGCAATATTGGCGGCGCGCGAGCGGGCACGCCGGCGGTCGCTTGCATCCGGCCCGAGCGTATGAAGCTCGCTAACGGCGTATCACGGCCCGGCGCTAACGCGCTGAGCGGTGAAGCGCGCGGGCTCATCTATTTCGGCGACCACGTGCGCATGCGGTGTGGCGTGCCGGAGCAGGACGAGTGCTTCGTCAAGGTGCCACTCGGTACCGACGCACTCGAAACCTTCGCGCCTGGCGCGCCGGTCGCGCTGGAGTTCGCGCCCGAGCATCTGCGAGTGTTTGCAGGGGCGTGAGGCCGTGTGAGGCGCGGGAAGTTCAGCGCAGGAAAGAAAGGCGGTTCACGTAAGCAGCACATAACAAGTCGCACTGTACTTAGCTTGAAGCACACCACCAAAGGAGAGCAACACACCATGAGCAAGATCGGGAAATCGCGCTGCGCCATCGCTGTCGGTGCTGTGGCGCTCGCGCTGGGCGCTGCGCAAGTCAATGCAGCCGAACTGACAGTCGTCAATTTCGGCGGCGCGAATGGCGACGCGCAAAAGGTCGCCTTCAACCAGCCGTTCGAAACGCAAACCAGCAATAAGGTAACCGCCGTCGAATACAACGGTGAGCAGGCCAAAGTGAAAGCGATGGTCGAAGCGAAGCATGTGAACTGGGACGTGGTGGAAGTGGAATCGGGCGACATCGGCCGCGGTTGCGATGAAGGTCTGTACGAGAAGCTCGACTGGTCGAAGATCGGCAAGAAGTCGGATCTGATTCCGGAAGCCCCGCAAACCTGCGGTGTGGGTTTCTTCGTGTGGTCGACCGCGTTGGCCTATAACGCAGACAAGCTGAAAACCGCGCCGACCGGCTGGGCCGATTTCTGGGACGTGAAGAAATTCCCGGGCAAGCGCGCGATGCGCAAGGGCGCGCGTTACAACCTCGAATTCGCGCTGATGGCCGACGGCGTGCCGCCGAAGGACGTCTACAAGGTGCTCGCCACCAAGGAAGGCCAGGACCGCGCGTTCAAGAAGCTCGACGAACTGAAGCCGAACATCCAGTGGTGGGAAGCGGGTGCACAGCCGCCGCAATTCCTGGTCGCGGGTGACGTGGTGATGTCCACTGCGTACAACGGCCGTATCGATGCCGCGCAGAAGGAAGGCAAGAACCTCAAGGTGGTGTGGAACGGCAGCATCTACGACCTCGACTACTGGGCGATTCCGAAGGGCACGCCGAACAAGGCGCTGGCGGAGAAGTACATCGCTTATTCGATCTCGTCGAAGCCGCAACAGGACTACGCGCATAACATCGCGTACGGTCCGGTGAACGTGGCCGCGATCAAGTCGCTCGATGCGAAGACGCTCGCGAATCTGCCGAACTCGCCGGCCAATGGCAAGAACGCGGTGCTGCAGAATCTTGCGTTCTGGACCGACCATGGTGATGAGTTGGAGCAACGTTTTTCGTCGTGGGCTTCGAAGTAATTGGCTAGTTGAGAGAAGGCGCGGCTTTTTTGTTACCGAGGTCGCGTTGTATCGATGCAATGAAACGCGCGCATATCTGAACGATGTGCGCGCCCGGCCGGATGCATGGGACTGGAGTAAGCGCTGAAGCGCTAACTCCAGTCGACACAGGAGACGGGTGTGACTACGATGACGATCGCCGGCGATTCGACGCCTGAGTCGATTGTTCGACTCAAACGCGAACTGAAGGCCGCGGAAGCGAAGAAGCGCGCGGTGGCGCTGCTCCTGATTGCCCCGCTCGCCATTTTTCTGCTGCTGATTTTCGTTGTGCCGATCGGTGCTCTGCTGACGCGCGCCGCGCAGAATCCGGAAGTGGTTAACGCCTTGCCGCATACGCTGAATGCGTTGCACGGTTGGGACCGCAAGACGCCGCCTCCTGATGCAGCATATGCCGCATTGGCCGTGGACCTCGCTGCGGTCGCCGATAGCGACGGCATGGGTGCGCTGGCGCGCCGCTTGAACGTCGAAATTCCCGGCTACCGCTCTCTGGTAGCAAAATCGGCGCACGCAATGCCGTTCGTCGACGACAACAGCAAGCCATTGAATCTCTCGCCTGCCCAGGTTCACGCGAAGTTCGTCGAACTCGACGAGCGCTGGAACGACGTCACCTACTGGCAAGCGATCGCGAAGAATTCCGGCGCGTACTCGCCGTTCTATCTGCTGGCTTCCTTAGACCATAAGCAGGACGCGTTCGGCAACATCAAGGAGACCGATCCCGACCAACAGATTTATCTCCACGTGTTCAGCCGTACGTTCGTGATCGGCGCTGCCGTGACCTTCTTCGCGCTGCTGCTCGGCTACCCGCTCGCGTACTGGATCTCGACGTTGTCCGATCGTCGCGCGAATCTCGTGATGATTCTGGTGCTGATTCCGTTCTGGACCTCGATCCTCGTGCGCGTCGCCGCGTGGATCGTGATTCTGCAAAGTGAAGGGCTAGTGAACAAGGCGCTGATCGCGAGTGGCTTGTTGCATGATCCGTTGTCGCTGCTGTTCAACCGCACCGGCGTGTATATCTCGATGACGCACATTCTGCTGCCGTTCATGATTCTGCCGTTGTACAGCGTGATGAAGTCGATTCCGCCGACCTATCAACGCGCGGCCATTTCGCTCGGCAGTCATCCGTTCGCCGCGTTCTGGCGCGTGTATGTGCCGCAGACGTATCCGGGCATCGGTGCGGGCGCACTGCTGGTGTTCATTCTGGCAATCGGTTACTACATCACGCCGGCGCTGCTCGGTGGACCGAACGATCAGATGGTCAGCTACTACGTCGCGTACTTCACCAACGTGACGATCAATTGGGGCATGGCGTGTGCGCTTGGCGGCTTGCTGCTCGCAGCGACGCTGGTGCTGTATGTCATCTACGGGCGCTTTACGCGTTCGTCACTGAGCCTCGGCTGAACGCCTGAACGGAGCTGATTCGCGATGAAACTAGCCAAGCCCCTGTTTGCGCCGCATACGTCCTTGACTGAGCGCGTGTGGTACTTCGCGCTGCGCGCGCTTGCCTTGCTCACGCTGCTCTATCTGATCCTGCCGGTGCTGGCGATTGTGCCGCTGTCGTTTTCGTCGAGCACGTTTCTGGTGTATCCGATTCCGGGGTGGTCGCTGCGCTGGTATCAGAACCTGATCGCGTCCGACGAGTGGCGCATGGCCGCGAAGAACAGCTTTATCGTGGCGCCTTCTGCGACCGTCGTCGCAACCGTACTCGGCACACTTGCTGCGATTGGCCTGACCAAAGCGAACTTCCGCGGCAAAGCGCTGCTGATGGCGATCCTTATTTCGCCGATGATCGTGCCGGTGGTGGTGGTGGGCGTCGGCATGTATCTGTTCTTCGCGCCGCTTGGGCTGGCCAATACGTATATCGGCCTGATTCTCGCGCATGCGTCGCTCGGCGTGCCATTTGTCTTGACGACGGTGGCGGCGACGCTGCAAGGCTTCAACTACAACCTGGTACGCGCCAGTTTGTCGCTGGGCGCGAATCCGGTGAAGACGTTCTTCCGCATCACATTGCCCGTGATTGCGCCGGGCGTGATTTCGGGTGCGCTGTTCGCGTTCGCAACGTCGTTCGATGAAGTGGTGGTGACGTTGTTTCTTGCCGGCGCGGATCAAACGACACTGCCGCGGCAGATGTTCACCGGCATTCGCGAGAACATCAGCCCAACGATTGCCGCGCTTGCGACGATTCTGATTGTGTTTTCCACCTGTTTGTTGCTCGCGCTCGAGTGGCTGCGGGGGAGAAATGCGGCGCGGGCGGTGAAGAGCTGAGTGTCAGCGGCTCGCGAGACGATTGGGCACCCAGCAGGCGCGCCCATCGTTGCCGCAAAATGCGCAGCCGATGCGTCGACGCAGATCACTTGAACGAGATTCTCGACTACTCGCGGCGGTGTCCGCGCTTGAGTTGAATCGTGCTGACGCAGCGCAAGAAACGCGAAGTTTCATTCGAAGTCTTTGACGAAACTGTCCCGAAAGCGTCAACTCTCTGACATCTTTCTAAGAATCTTCCCATTCCCCGTCAGTCTGCGTCTCTTCATACTCGGAGCCTTCTTAAAGAAGATGCGCTCGACGCAGAAAACCAATGAAATTCCGGCTAACGATCCTCGCGTGCGCGCTGGCCCTGTCAGGTTGCGCGGACCATACCGCGCGTGAACGGCTTGGCATCGAAGATGTCACCGTGCTGAAAACGGGCGTCGGCGCCTCGCAAGACGAGGCCGCCGGCGCGGCCAACGGGCAGTGGGTCGACACCTATGCGCCGATCGTCAGCAGCCCTACAGCACTGGCATCGTTGCAACAGCGGCTCGATCAGGTGTCGGGCGACAAGAACAGTTATTTTCATGCGAAGGCGCAATGCTGGTTAGATGCCGGCGAACAGGCGCGGCAAGGTAACGATCACTGGGGCTTCGTCGAGGAAGCCATTGGCCAGGCGGCGATGATCACGATGAGCCTCGAAAATGGCACGCCGTTGTCCGCTGCTAACCCGGCCTTGCGCACCGTGTCTACAGTGCGCCCCGATCTGTGGACGATCGTCAATGCCATCAAGGCCGATCCTGCTATCGCTCAATGTCCAGAGGCGCAACGGCCGCTTGCATGTGCCGAAGTCGAACTGATGCAATCCGGGCATGACGCCTGGACGCGTAGTTTCTCCAGCGCTGAAAAGCGCCTGCCTGAGGTGCAGGAGAACTTGCGGAAGTCGGCGGAAACAGCCTTGCAATGCAAGGAGGCAAAGCAGGCACCCGCCGCGTCCACTGCGGCACAGGCACGGCAAACGATTACGCTGCGTGCCGACTCCCTGTTCCGCTTCAATGGTGGCGACGAGGCTGCAATCCTGCCCGCGGGTCGGCAACATCTCGACGAGGTGGTCGCGGGCCTGAAGCAGGTTCCCGCCATACGCGAACTCAAGATCACAGGTTTCGCAGACCGCCTCGGCAGCGATGCCTACAATCAGAACCTGTCGTTGCAGCGTGCGCAGACGGTTCAGCAGTACCTGCGCGCCCACGGCGTGACATTGCCGATAACGGCCCAAGGCGAGGGCAGCGCTAAACAGGTTGTCGCTTGCACGCAAACGAATCGCGACGAACTAGTGCGATGCCTTGGACCGAACCGGCGTGTCGAGATTGAATTCATGCACGGCGCCTCGTAGCGAGCCTACGTGTCAAGGATGACCGCCGGTATCAATGGATGCCGACGTCGAGCAGCCGGTCGATATCTCGACTAGCCCGCGTTAGATCCCGGCTCAGCGACGAGCCAATTAATAATAATTCCCTGCAGTTTCCTGCCGCGAGGTGGGAACGCATTTGCGCGCACATCGGGTTGGATACGCAATCGCATTCAGCGTGAGCGAGGCAAGGGATACTTTCATGAGGAATACAATATATGTCTACTATTCTGGTTATCGACGACCACCCCGCATTTCGGCTGGTCATCAAGATGCAGCTCATGCAACTGCTTGGCGTTGAAGAGGTGATCGAGGCCGACAACGGGCAAACCGCTGTCGAAATGGCTCGGCAGCACACGCCGAAGCTGGCGATACTCGATCTCGATATTCCGCGCATCAGCGGGCTCGATGTCATTCCGCGTCTCAAACTCGCCCATCCGTCGATTCGCGTTCTGGTGCTGTCGGGGCAGGACCCGGCAACATTTGCGCCTCGGGCGATGCGATCCGGTGTACACGGGTTCGTCGGCAAGTCGCAGGAGATGAAGGAAATCCTGCGTGGCGTCGAGGCTGTCCTGGCGGGCTATACGGTGTTTCCGGTCACGGCCAACGGCGTCGGCATGTCCCCTTCCGCGAATGTGGCGGGTGAAGAAGACCGGCTGGCGTTGTTATCGGATAAGGAACTCGTGATTCTGCAGATGCTCTCGAAAGGTATGTCAAACAAGGCGATCGGCGATGCACTGTTTATGAGCGACAAGACGGTGAGCACATACAAGAGCCGCATCCAGGAAAAGCTTGGATTGTCATCGTTGGCAGCGCTGATCGAGTTTGCTTCGCTGCACAGGCTGATCGACTGAGTATTGCGGGCTATGAATAAAATGAGCCTGCCTGGTTCTTCAGTGAGCGCGCGTCGTCGTGCGCCGCGCCTCTTTCACACTTTCCCTCACAGTGCGGCGGGACTCACCTCGATCCGTTTCGCTACGGTATTGGGTTGTCTCTTTGCTTTTGCGCTGCTGTGCGTGCTCTCGGTACGTGCCAACGCGGCGCCGTTAGTCGACGGTGCGCTGCAAGTCGATAGTTCGCGTCCGGCCGCAGTTGCGGCTGCGCACGACGCAGTTTGGCGACTCGAGCAGCCAGCCCGTGAGCCTGATTCGCGCGAAGGGACCGCCGTCAGTGGGTCTTTTAAACTTGAGTCGACTGATCGCAGCAATTCCGCGGGGCAATCGGCGACGGGAGCGCATGATGCCGCAATCGAGCGGCAAACATGGTTGTTGGCGCTCGCGGCGCCGGCAGTCGTTGCGCTGGCCGGCGCGTGCTTGTCTCGTGCTGCGTTGAGGCGCGCTGCGGAGAAACTGTACGACACTGAAGACAAATGGACACGCCGGTGTGATGCGGCTGAGGAGCGCGAGCGGGCTGCGCGCGTCGCAGCGTCCGCTCAGGCGAGCACCGCCGCAAAGCAGGAGCGGCTCTGGCTGCTCGGCGCGATGCGCCTCTATGCGGAAACTCCGTTGACTGCAGTGGCAGGTCTGCTTGAATCACTCGAAGCGGCAGCGATGCCGCCCGCTCGACGCGCGCAAATGGCTGTGATCCATTCGGCCGTGCGTACATGGGCCCAAACGCTTCACGATCTGCTGGATGCTTCGCCACTGGAATCGCGCACATTTGTTCTCGACGAAAGCTCGACGAATCTACGTGAGCTTGTCGACGGCGTTATCGCGTTGTTGTCTCCGTCCGCGGCTCAGCGCGGCTTGCGCTTGAACTCGAGCATCGACGAAACGGTGGCCGAGCGGCTTCTCGCGGATAGCACGCGGCTTGGTCAGTTCTTCTTCCATCTGCTCAATCGCTCGATTCAGCTCAGCACGCATGGCGAGATCTCTTTCGTCGTGCGGGCGGAGCCGTTGAACGCTGGCTCACAGCGAATTTTTATCAGCGTGACGAACGCGGGCGAAAAAACCGCGCACGCCGCTCAGCTGCAACTTTTCGGGCCGAGTGCTGATGAATCGTACGCAGGCGAGCGGCTTGGCGACGCTGACGCTTGCTTGCCGCTTTGCCAGATACTCGCACGGCGTATGCAAGGCGAGCTCTTTATCGGAACCGGGCCGGACTCTGGCGTTCGCGCGCGCTTCAGTGCGCCGTTTACCGTTGAGCAATGGGAGGTGTCCGCGGAAACGGCGCGCAGCGCGCAGGCGTCCCTGATAGGCATTGCCGCACAGTCGCAGGAAGCTTCCGCTGCTACCGAATCTGAACCTTTCGAACTTCGTTATCTCGATGCGTTGTCGGAAGAGGGCATCAATCTCCACACGTTTCTGAGTGCCTGGCGCCATTCGATGGACGACGACCTCGAACATCTGAGCAGTTTGAACCGCCAGGGCGACATAGCCGGGCAGCGCACATTGCTGCATAGATTAAGCGGAGCAGTAGGGCTGGTCGGCGCGCGCAGTCTGATGGAAGCGTTGCGGCGCGCCAGTGCTGCACCGCTGGAACACGATGCTGCTGTCGTCCACGCGCTCACGAGGCGCGCCAGGACTCTCGTCACGCAACTCGACACAGCGATCGAGCCTCACCGGAGCACCCTACGATGAACCGACCGCTGGCCTTGATCGAAGGCAATCTGGCGATCCCCAAGCCGCGACCGTTTGATGGCTTGCCGCCCCCTTTTGGGTCGCGGCGACGTACGGCACAGACCGCGGCGCAACAGGCGATCCATGATGCCGTGCAGCGCCAGCCCCAGCAGGCTCATCCGAGTCCGTTCCCGCCCGGCGTAAAGCATGTTCTGTTCTACAAGGCGCCACCGCAACGCACGGATTCCCGTCGTTTTGATGCCGAGATGGCGGAAGCGAAGCGCTATCTGGAGATGGGCAAGTTTCCTCTGTGTTCGTCGCGCTCGGACCACTTGCTGGCGGCAGGTATCTTTGCCGGTTGCACGATTGCGCTGACCTGGCTGCTCGTCACCTGCTCGATGAAGGACGCGACGAATACGAAGGCGGTGGCGGTTGCGCCGGCCGTTGCGGCCTGGCAGGCCGGGCCGACGCTTCATCCGGCGCCAGTGGCTACGGTAAGTGCTGACTTGCCGGAGCGGCACCGTGACGAGCAGGCTGTACCGACGCTTCCTCCAGTGTCAACTCAGGCTGCGTCGGCGCCATCGTCTACTGTCGCGTCTAAGCGAACGGATCAGACTGTAGCTCGCACCGGTGTTACCGCGACGCAGGCGAAGAAAACCGTCAAGCCGGTCGATGCAACGCGCCTGTCCAAAACGCATGTGGACGAACGTGTGGCGCTAAATCGCGCCACTCATCCGGTTAGCAAGCCTGCGGCGTCAAGGCAGCCCGAATGGACCACAAGCGCCAGCGCACCACGTGACGATGCTTCGACGGAGGACGCGTCGTGGATGAACTGGGCTGCCCAGCAACATCGTCCGGCCCCGACCATGCGTGCAAGCGCGTCGTCCGACACCAGCTGGAATGCCCGCATGACTCAACGCAGGATCACCGACAACCCGGACGCATTCAAGTAACAACAGAAGCGCGCTGGGCCATAAAAAAAGCCCGGCCAAAGCCGGGCTTCTAAAGTCGGCTGCGTCCTCCACAGGACGCAGCCCCTGCAAAACAGCGCTTACGCAGATACAGCACGCGTAAGCAAATACCTTAAGCAGCCAGCAGCGAACGCAGCACGAACGGCAGAATCCCGCCGTGCTTGTAGTAGTCGACTTCGATCGGCGTGTCGATACGCAGCAGAACCTGCACACGCTTCTCCTTGCCGTCCTTGCCGCGAATCACCAGCGTCACTTCCTGCTGCGGCTTGAAGTCTGAACCCAGGCCTTCCACGTCGTACGTTTCCTCGCCGGTGATGCCGAGCGATTGCACGCTATCCGAGCCCTTGAACTGCAGCGGCAGCACGCCCATGCCGACCAGGTTCGAACGGTGAATCCGCTCGAAGCTGCGTGCGACCACAGCCTTCACGCCCAGCAGTTGCGTACCCTTCGCAGCCCAGTCACGCGACGAGCCCGTACCGTACTCTTCGCCCGCGAACACAACAGTCGGCGTACCGGCGTCGATGTACTTCATCGCTGCGTCATAGATCGACTCCTGTTCGCCGCTCGGCTGATGAATCGTCAGGCCGCCTTCCACGCGCGAGCCGTCTGCTTTCGCCGGGATCATCAGGTTCTTGATCCGGACGTTCGCGAAAGTGCCACGCATCATCACGTCGTGGTTGCCGCGGCGCGAGCCGTAGCTGTTGAAGTCGGCCTTCTGCACGCCGTTTGCCTTCAGCCACTTGCCTGCCGGCGAGTCTTCCTTGATCGAACCAGCCGGGCTGATGTGATCGGTCGTAACCGAGTCACCGAAGATGCCCAGTGCGCGCGCGCCCTTGACCGGTGCGATGCTGTCGGCCGGCGTCATCGAGAAGTCCTTGCCGAAGAACGGCGGCTCAGCGATGTAGGTCGACTTCGGCCAGTCGTAGACTTGACCTTCTTCGCCTTCGATCTTGCTCCACAGGTCGCCCTTCTTGGTCAGCGACGCGTAGTTCTTGCGGAACGCGTCTGCGTCGAGCGCGAACTTGAGCAGCGCGTCGACTTCTTCGCTGGTCGGCCAGATGTCGCCCAGGTAGATGTCCTTGCCGCCCTTGCCCTTGCCGACCGGTTCGGTCATCAGGTCGCGCGTGATGTTGCCGGCAATCGCGTAAGCGACGACCAGCGGCGGCGAGGCCAGGAAGTTCGCGCGGATGTTCGGGTGAATACGCGCTTCGAAGTTACGGTTGCCCGACAGCACCGCTGCCGCGACGATGTCGTTCTTCGTGATCGCTTCGTTCAGTTCCGGCGTCAGATCGCCTGCGTTACCGATACAGGTCGTGCAACCGTAAGCGGCCAGCGTGAAACCGAGCTTGTCGAGGTACTTCATCAAGTCGGTCTTCGTCAGGTATTCCGTGACGATGCGCGATCCCGGCGCCAGCGACGTCTTGATGTGCGGAGCAACCGTCAGGCCGGCTTCCACTGCCTTCTTGGCCAGCAAGCCAGCAGCCAGCAGCACGCTCGGGTTCGACGTGTTCGTGCACGACGTGATCGCGGCGATCAGGATGTCGCCATTCTTCACGTCGACGCCGTTGCTCGTCGTGTATTGCGCGTCGAGATCGTCGGCCTTCTTCGCAAAGCCGTTTTCTGCAACCGGCTTCGAGAACAGGTCGCTAAACGTCGACTTCACATGACCGATTTCGATACGGTCTTGCGGGCGCTTCGGACCTGCCAGCGACGGCGTCACCGTGCCGAGATCCAGCGTGACGACCTTGGTGTAGTCGATCTGGCCAGCCTTCGGAATACCAAATAGACCTTGCGCCTTGAAGTAGTTTTCGAAGGCGGAGATTTCTGCGTCGGTGCGGCCCGTGCCCTTGAAGTAGTCGATGGTTTTTTCGTCGACCGGGAAGAAGCCCATGGTTGCGCCGTATTCCGGCGCCATGTTGCCGATCGTCGCGCGATCCGGCAGCGACAGCGACTTCGTGCCTTCGCCGAAGAACTCGACGAACTTGCCGACAACCTTTTCCTTGCGCAGCAGTTCGGTCACGGTCAGGACCAGGTCGGTCGCCGTCAGGCCTTCGCGCAGCTTGCCCTTCAGTTCAACGCCCACCACGTCCGGCGTCAGGAAGTACACCGGCTGGCCGAGCATGCCGGCTTCAGCTTCGATACCGCCCACGCCCCAGCCCACCACACCGATACCGTTGATCATCGTCGTGTGGCTGTCCGTGCCGACCAGCGAATCCGGGTAGTACACGGTGTCCGCGCCTTCGGCCTTCTTGTGCACGCCGCGTGCGAGGTATTCCAGGTTCACCTGGTGAACGATACCGACGCCCGGCGGCACGACCTTGAACGTGTCGAATGCCTGCATGCCCCACTTCATGAACTGGTAGCGCTCGTTGTTGCGCTGGAATTCCAGTTTCATGTTCAGATCGAGCGCGTTCTTTTCGCGGAAGTGATCGATCTGCACCGAGTGGTCGACCACCAGATCAACCGGGACCAGCGGTTCGATCGACTTCGGATCCTTGCCCATGTGTTTCGCGACACCGCGCATTGCAGCGATGTCGGCGAGCAGCGGAACGCCGGTAAAGTCCTGCAGCACGACGCGCGACACCACGAACGGGATTTCGTCGACGCGCGCAGCGGTCGGCTTCCAGTTCGCGAGTTGCTCGATGTGTTCTTCGGCGATCTTCTTGCCGTCGTAGTTACGCAGCACCGATTCCAGCACGATACGGATCGAAACCGGCAGGCGGTCGATCTTGATGTTCAGTGCCTTGCCGAGTTGCGGCAGGGAGTAGAACTTGCCTTTGCCGGAACCGCTGTCGAATTCCTTGAGCGTTTTGTGGAGGTTGTGGGCCATGGTGTTTTCCTTGGTTTGATCGCGGAACTACTGTACTTAACTAGATGACGTACAAATCGACGTATTCATTGACCGGCATGGCTTCGAGCCTTGCCTGATCGAGCGACACGTCGAGAATCGCCAGTTGTTGCTTGACCGGAAAGCGGCGCGCGAGATTGGTCTTGAACTTCTCGACCAGCAACGGAATCCCGTCTTCGCGACGACGCTTATGACCGATCGGGTATTCGACTACAACTTCGTCGAACGTCGACCCATCGTTGAATTCGATCGTCAGTGCATTGGCGATCGAACGCTTCTCCGGGTCGTGGTAATCCTTCGTGAACTGCGCGTCTTCGACACATGCCATCTTGGCGCGCAGCACATCGATTCGCGCATCCTGCGCGATCGAATCTTCATAATCCGCGGCCGTCAGGCGGCCATGGATCAACGGCACGGCGATCATGTACTGAATGCAATGATCGCGGTCGGCCGGATTGTTCAGGGGGCCTTTCTTGTCGATGATGCGGATCGCGGCTTCGTGGGTGCGGATTGTGATCTTTTTGATGTCTTCCACGCGCTTGCCTGCGCTTTGCAACTGCGCGTGCAGCGTCATCGCCGCTTCCACCGCGGTCTGCGCGTGGAACTCCGCCGGGAACGAGATTTTGAACAGCACGTTTTCCATCACATACGAGCCGTACGGACGCTGGAACTTGAACGCGTTGCCGTTGAAGAGGACATCGTAAAAGCCCCACGTCTTCGCGGTCAGCACCGACGGATAGCCCATCTCGCCGGTCTTCGCGATCAGCGCGAGACGCACGGCGCGCGACGTTGCGTCGCCCGCGGCCCACGATTTGCGCGAACCCGTGTTCGGCGCGTGACGGTAGGTGCGCAGCGCATGCCCATCGACAAACGCCTGCGATACCGCGTTGATCAATTCATCGCGCGTCAAACCGATCAGTTGGCCGACCACGGCAGTGGAAGCCAGCTTTACCAGCAACACATGATCGAGTCCGACCTTGTTGAACGAGTTTTCGAGCGCGATACAGCCTTGAATTTCGTGCGCCTTGATCATGCCGATCAACACGTCTTTCATCGTCAGCGGCTGTTTGCCCGCTGCGATGGCACTGCGCGAGAGCCAGTCGGCCGTCGCCAGAATCCCGCCGAGGTTATCCGACGGATGGCCCCATTCGGCGGCCAGCCATGTGTCGTTGAAGTCCAGCCAGCGGATCATTGCGCCGATGTTGAAGGCGGCCTGAACCGGGTCCAGCTGGAACGACGTGCCCGGCACCTTCGCACCGTTGGGGACGATCGTGCCCGGCACGATCGGTCCCATCAGCTTGGTGCAGGCGGGGTAGGTGAGTGCCTCGAGTCCGCAACCGAGCGTGTCGATCAGGCAGTTACGCGCGGTGTCCAGCGCGAGCGTGCTGTCGATCGGGAATTCCAGTACGTAATCGACGATATCGACAAGGACTGAGTCCGGGTCGGGTCGCACGTTGGAAATCGGAGCGGACATCTGGGCGCTTTCCTGATGTAACGGATTAGTTGGTCTTGTTGATCGCGTTCGATTGCGTCGGAGCCGGTGCGCCTTGCTGCATGGCTGCCGTCTTGCACTCGTCGGCCAGACGCGAGCTGTCCTTATCCGAGAACAACATCGCCTTCGTCGGGATCACGACCAGGTCCATACCCGTTGCGGCGTCGTGGAAGCGGTCTGCGCCCGTGGTGGTCGATTCGCGCGGCAGATTGTAGTTTTTGTTCGCCCAGTGAACAGTGACGATCTGGTCACGCTTCATGTCGCCCTTCAGGTCGAATGCCAGACCTTCGTTGCACGACCACTTTTCCGAGCCGTCCGGTACCGGATCAACCTTCGCTTCCTTGGCCGGATTGGCTTTGCGCTTGATCAGGCGTTTCGGTTGCGGCTTCTTCGGCACAGCCTTAGCAGCCGGCGTGGTGGTGGTTTGCGCACCGGCATCCGTCGCAACGGTCAGCATCGTCGTGGACAAAGCGCCGATTACGGCGGCGATCAACAGCTTATTCATGGAGGAGAACCTTTCTATCTAGTTTCAGTTGAACAGTAGCGGGCTACCGGTCCTGGCAACCGCGAGGGTTGAACTGCACGCGCTTCGAAAGCGCACAGCGACCGCTATTTTCTCCTATTTAGCGGCACGAACTTCAAATTCTCTGGACCGGTGTAATTCGCACTTGGACGAATGATCTTGTTGTCGATCCGTTGCTCGATGATGTGCGCACTCCAGCCTGCCGTGCGGGCGATGACGA
This sequence comes from Burkholderia sp. OK233, assembly GCF_900230185.1. Lineage (GTDB taxonomy): Bacteria > Pseudomonadota > Gammaproteobacteria > Burkholderiales > Burkholderiaceae > Paraburkholderia. Next base: position 1,549,994 of record NZ_OCSR01000002.1, on the reverse strand, counting down.
ACAGCGGCGTGAACATCGCCGTGGGCACACCCATCATGTGATACGAAACCGCACTGAACCAGTCGAGATTTGGAAACATCTTTTTCACATCTGCCATCACTGTTTCAAGTCGCTCGGCGATATTGAACAGCTTCAGGTTGCCCGCTTCCTTCGAGAGCTTCTTCGCGACTTCCTTGATGACCTTGTTGCGCGGGTCCGAAATCGTGTACACCGGGTGACCGAAACCGATCACCATTTCCTTGTTTTCGACGCGACGGCGGATATCGGCTTCGGCCTCATCCGGTGTCTGATAGCGCGACTGGATCTCGAACGCGACTTCGTTGGCGCCGCCGTGCTTCGGGCCGCGCAGCGCACCGATTGCACCGGTAATCGCCGAGTAGATATCCGATCCTGTGCCCGCGATCACACGGCCAGTGAACGTCGACGCGTTGAATTCATGCTCGGCATACAGGTTCAGCGACACATGCATCGCGTCGACCCACGCTTTTGACGGCTCTACACCGTGCAGCAGATGCAGGAAGTGGCCGCCGATCGAATCGTCGTCGGTTTCGACTTCGATGCGCTTGCCGTTGTGCGAGTAGTGGTACCAGTACAGCAGCATCGAACCGAGCGAGGCCATCAGCTTGTCGGCGATGTCGCGCGCGCCCGGCAGGTTGTGGTCGTCCTTCTCGGGCAGCACGGTGCCGAGCACCGACACGCCGGTGCGCATCACGTCCATCGGATGCGCGGCGGCCGGAATCCATTCCAGCGCGGCTTTCACGTTCGCGGGCAATCCGCGCAACGCCTTAAGCCTGGTCTTGTAGGCGGTCAGTTCGGCCTGCGTCGGCAGCTTTTCGTGGACCAGCAGATACGCGATTTCCTCGAATTCGCACGTGGTCGCGATGTCGAGAATGTCGTAGCCGCGGTAATGCAGGTCGTTGCCGGTCTTGCCGACCGTGCAAAGTGCAGTGTTGCCAGCCGTCACGCCGGACAGGGCGACGGATTTCTTCGGTTTGAAGCCGCTTTTAGATTCGTTTTCGCCTTGTGCACCGGCGGTTTGCGTCGTCTCGCTCATCTCCCGCAATCTCCTTTGTGCCTGCTCATTGTTTCCGGATGAACCACGCATTCGACGTCTGTTTCCTGCTGCGCGAGACGCTGCGCTGATTCGCTTGTACGGCGCCACGCGAGGGCGCCTCCCAGCGCTGCCATGCCGGCCACTGCATTGGCCATCGTGCTCATGATGCGGCTTGCCCGTTAGCGCCCACTTTCGTGAAGAGCGGCGTGGCGTCTTGCGGGACGGCGCGACCCGTGGATTGCGCCCGACGTAGCACCGACCAGTAATAGCGATAGCTCGCCCGGTCGTGCAGCGTGTCGCGATGGCGCGTCGGCCCCCATTGCGCCGACTGCGCAGCCAGTAGAATTTCGGTAGCAGTGACGATTTCTTCGTCGCGCGGTGCAAATGCAGCGACGATCGCTTCGATCTGCGCCGGATGAATGCTCCACATGCGCGTGTAGCCGAACTCGTTACGGGCACGGGCGGCGTCGTTTGCAACCACGCTCATGTCGCGCACTTCGGTGCTGACGTTATGCGACGGCACCTTGCCGTACGCATGGCAGGCCGCCGAAATCTCGAGCTTCGCGCGCCGCACCAGCGGATGATCGAACTGACCGGGCGAGCGCATGGCGGTATCGGGAATCGCGCCGTCGTGCGCGGAAACGAAGTCCATCAGGCCGAAGCTCAGCGCCTCGACGCCGGGGAGTGCGGCCAGATCGAATACACGCGTCAACGCGCCGTGCGTTTCGACCAGCAATTGCACCGGAACAGGTTGCGCAATGCCGAGTTCACGCCGCGTCGCCTCGATGAACGCGACCATTTCGGCGGCATCGGGGACGTTGCGGATCTTCGGCAGGGTGATGTAAGCAGGCGCTCGCTTTGCGGCTCGCAGAATGAGACGGACGTCCTCACGCCAGTGTGCGTGATCAAAGTCGTGGATCCGCACGCCGACGCGGCCGAAGCGGTCATGCTCGCTGCCCAGCAGCGACGCAACCAACTCCGCGTGTTCGGCTTCGCGGCCGACCTGCGCGCCGTCTTCACAATCGAGCGTGATATCGAACACCGGGCCGAGTTGCTGCTGCAATGCCAGTGATTTCAGCATCAGCTTCTCGCTGCCGGCGTAGTGATCGCAGGCAGGCAGCACAGCGGGCGGCACTTCGCCGTCAAACAGCACTTCGGCGGGTGTGAGGGCGCGCATCTTCGGCGTCAGGATTCTGGGTGGTCGGGTGGGTAAAGCGGATTCGGACGCGTTCTGCTCGGCGATCAGCCAGTCATGACGCAAAGCGCGTTCGAATCAGAGGCGAATACTGGCACGACAAATTGCTGAATGAACCGCAAAGCGGAGCGTCGTACCTGCATTCGCACGTAAAAAACCGGAACCCGCCGCGATAGTGCTTCGGAGTTCCGGTTCGTCTGCATCTAGCGCTTAGCCGAGCAGGTGTTGAACGCCTTCGCGTTCTTCGAGCAGTTCGTTCAGCGTGCCGTCCATCTTTTCGCGCGAGAACGCGTCGATTGCCAGACCTTCAACGCGCTTGTACTCGCCGTTTTCGCACGTAACCGGCACACCGTAGATGATGTCTTCCGGAATGCCATACGAGCCGTCCGACGGGATACCCATCGTGACCCACTTGCCGTTCGTGCCGAGCACCCAGTCACGCACGTGGTCGATCGCAGCGTTAGCTGCCGACGCTGCCGACGACAGGCCGCGCGCTTCGATGATCGCTGCGCCGCGCTTGCCAACGGTCGGGATGAACGTGTTGCGATTCCATTCTTCGTCGTTGATCAGCTTGGTCAGGTCTTGACCTTCAGCCGTGGCGACGCGGAAATCCGGGTACATGGTCGGCGAGTGGTTGCCCCACACTGCCAGTTTTTCGATCGAAGCGACCGGCTTGCCCGACTTGGCGGCCAGTTGCGACAGCGCACGGTTGTGGTCCAGGCGCAGCATGGCGGTGAAGTTCTTCTTCGGCAGATCCGGTGCCGACTTCATCGCGATGTAAGCATTCGTGTTGGCCGGGTTGCCGACCACCAGCACCTTCACGTCGCGGCTGGCGACTTCGTTCAGCGCCTTGCCCTGAACCGTGAAGATTTCGGCGTTTGCCGACAACAGGTCTTTACGCTCCATGCCTTTCGAACGCGGACGTGCGCCAACCAGCAGGGCAACGTCTGCATCCTTGAATGCAACCTTCGGGTCGTCCGTGATCACGACGCCCGACAGCAGCGGGAATGCGCAATCATCCAGTTCCATCACGACGCCTTTGACGGCGCCTTGCGCTTGCGGCAGATCGAGCAGTTGCAGGATGACCGGCTGGTCCTTGCCGAGCAGATCGCCATTGGCGATGCGGAACAGCAGGGAGTAAGCGATTTGACCTGCGGCGCCGGTGACGGCAACGCGCTTTGCGGGCTTAGCCATTGAGAAATCTCCAGGACGATGCGTTAGACGCTAGGGAAAACGCCATTCTATATGCGCGTTCAGCGAAGCGTTGTGAAACACGGCGGAATTCACTGTTCGCGTACGGCCTCGGAATGTGCCGAGGCTGTGCGGCGCGCTACGGCAAGACCGCCATGCCGGAAACCTGTACTGCTGAGCGGGGAGCGAGGCATGTTGGCGCCGGGTAGCCGCTGCACGGTGCGGGCTCCTGCAAACAGCGCGTTTCGGCAAGCGTCTGACCAACGAATGGCGGCGAATCGAAACCTGGACTGCGTGGGAACTGCATGGTGCAGAGAGGCTGCCGGTGCGTGGCGGCGCTGTATCGCGTAGTGCAAAACAGCCGCCGAAAACCCCGCAAACCCTTGCTCGACAAGGAGTGTAGGAGCCGTCAGACACAAAGTCAACATTATCTTATGTCTTATATAAGACATATCTGTTGCGGGGAAAACCCTAGACGCGGCCCGGCCCTTTATGATGAAATGCGCGGATGACTTCGAACCAGGCGAACACCGCGAATCCGAACGGCCATGGGGCCGCGGGCGAGGGTGTATCCGCCGCCGCGCCCGTTACGTCGCCCACTTTCAGCCCTTTGTATCAGCAGATCAAGGGCTTGATTACGCAGAGCCTCGAAACCGGCGAATGGAAACCTGGCGAGATCATTCCTAGTGAAGTCGAATTGGCGGCCAGATACAAGGTCAGTCAGGGAACAGTGCGCAAAGCAATCGATGAGCTTGCCGCCGACAACCTGCTGGTGCGCCGCCAGGGCAAGGGTACTTTTGTTGCAACGCACAATGAGGACCGCGCCCAGTTTCGCTTCCTCAGATTACTGGCCGATGACGGCGCGGAACATCCGCACGTCAGCCGCCTGCTTGAATGCCGGCGTTTGCGCGCTTCGGCGGATATCGCCCGTCAACTCGATCTGAAGCCCGCCGATCCGGTGGTGCTGATCAAGCGCTTGCTGCAGTTCGACGGCGAAGTCACCGTACTCGACGAAATCTGGTTGCCCGGCGCGGTGTTTCGCGGGCTCACGCTCGAGCGGCTGTCGGAGTATAAAGGTCCCCTCTACGCGATGTTCGAGACGGAATTCGGCACCCGCATGATCCGCGCAACGGAGAAGATCCGCGCGGTCGCGGCTGATCCGTCGGTCGCTGATCTGTTGAGTGTTCCGGCGGGTTTCCCGTTGCTTTCGGTCGAGCGCGTCTCCTATACATATGGAGACCGGCCGGTTGAGGTGCGCCGCGGTTGGTATGTCACAACCGGGTATTACTATCAGAACGATCTGAGCTGAGTCGGATGAAAAAAGGCGCCGCGTCCCACACGCGTGCCTGTTTGAGGGCGCCTTTATCGCGCACGCTGTAACGGACCTGTGGTGGTTTTCGCTGCAGCGCGATATAAAAAGGCGCTAAAATTGCGGATTAGTGTGACTACATAGTAGGGGTCTAGCATGGCTGAAGCCGTAAAAAAACCGAGGCCGGAATTCCGGAACATCGGTATCGGGCAGATTTTGACGGCATACCGTCTCCCGCTAGCGGGGCGAGTGTCGATCTTGCACCGCTTGAGCGGTGGTCTGCTTTTTGTTTTTCTTCCGTTCCTGCTGTACCTCTTTGATCAGAGCCTGACTTCCGAACTCAGTTTCGAAGTCTTCAAGGGCTTCCTCTCCAACATCATCGTCAAGCTCATCACGCTCGTTCTCGCGTGGGCCTTCCTGTTCCACTTCTGCGCCGGTGTCCGTCACCTGTTCATGGACACGAGCCACAGCCTCACGACTAAAGAGAAGGGCAAGCAAACCTCCATCGTGGTGCTGGTCGTTTCGTCGCTTCTGACGATTGCTTTTGCGCTCAAACTCTTCGGAGCATTCTAAAAAAATGGCAGCTAATAACCGAATCGGTCCGAAGCGTCTCGTTGTCGGCGCACATTACGGCCTGCGCGACTGGCTCGCCCAGCGCATTACCGCCTGCATCATGGCCGTCTACACGGTGATCCTGCTCGCGTGGTTCTTCGGCGCGCGCGATTTCTCGTATGACGGTTGGGCCTCGATCTTTGCAACGCAATGGATGAAGCTCGCCACGTTTGTCACGCTGCTGTCGCTGTTCTATCACGCGTGGGTTGGTATCCGCGACATCTGGATGGACTATGTGAAGCCCGTTGGCACGCGCCTGTTTCTTCAAGCGCTGACGATCGTCTGGCTGCTCGCATGTGCGGGCTACGCTGCGCAGATTCTCTGGAGAGTGTAAAAGAATGGCTGCAATCAAGAATTCTCTGCCGCGTCGCAAGTTTGACGTGGTTATCGTCGGCGCAGGCGGCTCGGGGATGCGCGCTTCGCTGCAACTCGCGCGCGCCGGTCTGTCGGTTTGCGTGCTGTCCAAGGTGTTCCCGACGCGTTCGCACACGGTCGCTGCCCAAGGCGGCATCGGCGCCTCGCTCGGCAACATGAGCGAAGACAATTGGCACTACCACTTCTACGACACGATCAAGGGCTCCGACTGGCTCGGCGACCAGGACGCGATCGAGTTCATGTGCCGTGAAGCACCGAACGCCGTGTATGAGCTCGAACACTTCGGCATGCCGTTCGACCGCAACGCAGACGGCACGATTTACCAGCGCCCGTTCGGCGGCCACACCGCCAACTACGGCGAAAAGCCGGTGCAACGCGCTTGCGCGGCCGCCGACCGTACCGGTCACGCGCTGCTGCATACGCTGTACCAGCAAAACGTTGCTGCCAAGACGCAATTCTTCGTTGAATGGATGGCGCTGGATCTGATCCGCGACGCCGACGGCGACGTGCTTGGCGTGACCGCGCTGGAAATGGAAACCGGCGACGTTTATATCCTCGAAGGCAAGACCACGCTGTTCGCTACGGGCGGCGCAGGCCGGATCTTCGCAGCATCCACAAACGCGTTCATCAATACCGGTGACGGCCTGGGCATGGCTGCGCGTTCGGGCATCGCACTGCAAGACATGGAATTCTGGCAATTCCACCCCACCGGCGTGGCCGGCGCGGGCGTGCTGATTACTGAAGGCGTGCGTGGCGAAGGCGGCATTCTGCGTAACTCGAATGGCGAGCGTTTCATGGAACGCTACGCGCCGACGCTGAAGGATCTGGCGCCGCGCGACTTCGTTTCGCGTTCGATGGACCAGGAAATCAAGGAAGGCCGTGGCGTGGGTCCGAACAAGGACCACGTGCTGCTCGACCTGTCGCACATCGGCGCCGAGACGATCATGAAGCGTCTGCCGTCGATCCGCGAAATCGCCATGAAGTTCGCGAACGTCGACTGTATTAAAGAGCCGATTCCGGTTGTGCCGACCATCCACTATCAAATGGGTGGCATCCCGACGAACATCAACGGCCAGGTCGTTGGTACGTCGAGGGATCATAAGGAAGTCGTCAACGGTTTCTACGCAGTGGGCGAATGCTCGTGCGTGTCGGTGCACGGCGCAAACCGTCTCGGCACGAACTCGCTGCTCGACCTGGTGGTGTTCGGTCGCGCGGCCGGCAACCACATCGTCAAGCACGTGAAGGACATCAAGGAGCACAAGCCGCTGCCGGCCGACGCTGGCGATTTCTCGCTGGCTCGTCTGAACAAGCTGGACAAGTCCACGTCGGGCGAATACTCGCAAACTGTCGCGGCCGACATCCGTTCCACGATGCAAGCGCACGCCGGCGTGTTCCGCACGTCGAAGCTGCTGGCCGAAGGCGTTGAGCGGATTCGCGAAGTGGCTGACCGTGTCGACAACATCTACCTGAAAGACAAGTCGAAGGTGTTCAACACGGCACGTATTGAAGCGCTGGAAGTGGAGAACCTGATCGAAGTGGCCCGCGCCACGATGGTTTCCGCCGAAGCGCGCAAGGAAAGCCGCGGCGCGCACGCGCAAGACGACTTCGAACATCGCGACGACGAAAACTGGCTGCGCCATACGCTGTGGTACAGCGAAGGCGATCGCCTCGACTACAAGCCGGTTCAGATGCAACCGCTGACCGTCGAATCGGTGCCGCCGAAAGCGCGTACCTTCTAAGGCACAAGTCAAAGGAATTCAGAAATGGCCAAGCGTACATTTGAAATTTACCGCTACGATCCGGACAAGGACGCAGCGCCGCGCATGCAAACGTACGAGATCGAAATCGACTCGCACGAACGCATGCTGCTCGACGCGCTGCTCAAGCTGAAAGCGATGGACGAAACCTTGTCGTTCCGTCGTTCGTGCCGCGAAGGCGTGTGCGGTTCGGACGCGATGAACATCAACGGCAAGAATGGTCTGGCCTGCTTGCAGAACATGAACGACCTGCCGCAGAAGATCGTGCTGCGTCCGCTGCCGGGCCTGCCCGTCGTGCGTGACCTGATCTGCGACTTCACGCAGTTCTTCAACCAGTATCACTCGATCAAGCCGTACCTGATCAACGATACGCCGCCGCCGGAAAAGGAACGTCTGCAGTCGCCGGAAGAGCGCGACGAGCTCGACGGCCTGTACGAATGTATTCTGTGTGCTAGCTGCTCCACGTCGTGCCCGAGCTTCTGGTGGAATCCGGACAAGTTCGTCGGCCCGGCTGGTCTGCTGCAAGCCTATCGTTTCATCGCCGATAGCCGCGACGAAGCGACGGGTGAACGCCTCGACAACCTGGAAGATCCGTACCGTCTGTTCCGTTGCCATACGATCATGAATTGCGTCGACGTCTGTCCGAAGGGCCTGAACCCGACCAAGGCGATTGGCAAGATCAAGGAATTGATGGTTCGCCGCGCGGTCTAGGATGAACAACCCCCACGCTCCCTATCGTTCGCTGCCCCCCGAGGGGGCGGTCAGTACGCTCGGGGGCGGCCCAGCGCGTACTGACATGAACGAAACATCGCATCAGTCCGACCCTCTCCGCCGCGCGCGCCTTCGCTGGCGTGCGCGGCGGGGTCTGCTGGAAAACGATCTGATCTTTGAACGTTTTTTCAGCCGATATGAGCATGACCTCAGCGATGCCGACGTAGGCGCTCTCACGCGCCTGCTCGAGCTGAGCGATAACGACCTGATGGACTTGCTGCTCGTGCGCAAGGAACCGGAAGGCGAACTTGCCGACCCGGATGTGATCCGGGTGCTGGAGCTGCTGCGCAACGCTTGAGCGTCTTGAGCGCCGCTTGTCCGTTGTTCCCAGGCGTGCAAATTATCGAAACCCTGTTTCCATACTTCGATTGAGGATGTGCTATGACCCCGTCAGATGTTAAAGCCACGCTATCGTTCAGCGACAATTCGCCGAGCGTTGAAATGCCGATTTACAAGGGCACTCTCGGCCCGGACGTGATCGACATCCGCAAACTGTACGGCCAGACCGGCAAGTTCACGTACGACCCGGGCTTTATGTCGACGGCGGCGTGCAATTCGGCGATCACGTACATCGACGGCGACAAGGGCGAGCTGCTGTATCGCGGCTACCCGATCGACAACCTCGCGCAAAACGCCGACTTCCTCGAAACCTGCTACCTGCTGCTGAAGGGCGAACTGCCGAACGCGCAGCAGAAAGACGAGTTCGTGAACACCGTCACGAAGCACACGATGGTGCATGAGCAGATGCACTTCTTCTTCCGTGGCTTCCGTCGCGACGCGCACCCGATGGCGATTCTGGTCGCTGCAGTCGGCGCGCTGTCGGCGTTCTATCACGACTCGCTCGACATCAACAATCCGCGTCACCGTGAAGTGTCGGCCATTCGCATGATCGCGAAGCTGCCGACGCTGGTCGCAATGGCTTACAAGTACAGCATCGGCCAGCCGTTTGCGTACCCGAAGAACGACCTGTCGTACAGCGCGAACTTCATGCACATGATGTTCTCGAACCCGTGCGAAGAGTACAAGGTCAACGACGTGCTGGTGCGCGCGCTCGACCGTATCCTGATCCTGCACGCTGACCACGAACAGAATGCCTCGACGTCGACGGTTCGTCTGGCGGGTTCGTCGGGCGCTAACCCGTTCGCGTGTATCGCGGCCGGTATCGCTTGCCTGTGGGGCCCGGCGCACGGTGGTGCGAACGAAGCCGCACTGAACATGCTGGAAGAAATCGGCTCGGTCGACAACATTCCTGAGTTCATCAAGCAGGTGAAGGACAAGAACTCGGGTGTGAAGCTGATGGGCTTCGGTCACCGCGTCTACAAGAACTACGATCCGCGTGCGAAGCTGATGCGCGAAACCTGCCACGAAGTGCTGGAAGAGCTGGGCCTGCACGACGACCCGCTGTTCAAGCTGGCCATGGCGCTGGAAAAGATCGCACTGGAAGACGAATACTTCGTGTCGCGCAAGCTGTACCCGAACGTCGACTTCTACTCGGGCATCGTTCAGCGCGCGCTGGGCATCCCGACCTCGATGTTCACGTGTATCTTCGCGATGGCGCGTACGGTCGGCTGGATTGCACAGTGGAACGAAATGATCGCCGATCCGGAACAGAAGATTGGTCGTCCGCGTCAGCTGTTCATCGGCGATACGCAACGTGAAGCCAAGCCGATTACGCAACGCTAAGCGGTAGTCTTTTCGGCGCGTTTTATCGCCAAAGGGCCGTGAAATGCGTGAGGCTGGATGAATGAAAAACGCCCCAACGGGTTGACCGTTGGGGCGTTTTGTTTTGGATACATGCAACTGCGTGTGGCAAATGGGGTTCGAGCTTAATCAGCTGAGGCTGGGCGCGCGTGGCTGCGCCTCTTGGCGCGTGAAGCGCCAGGTCGCGGTAACACCTGAGCATGGCTGGCGTTGCATCGTGCACGCCATGCAATCCCTTGCCGGGTAACACCCATACAGGTATCGTCACTACCACCCAACTCCCTGTTTTTTATCGGTTTTTTGCATGATTCATGGGCCCTAAGCGGGGTTCTGCGTGGCATAATCGACCGACACAGTCAGCCCGCAGTCATTCCTACCCCGCATACCATGGCACAGACTCTCTACGACAAATTGTGGAACACACACGTGATCCACACGGAAGAAGACGGTACGACGATTCTCTATATCGACCGTCACCTGCTGCACGAAGTCACCAGCCCTCAGGCGTTCGAAGGCCTGAAGCTGGCTGAGCGTCCGGTGTGGCGTATCAGCGCGAATCTGGCGGTGTCGGACCACAACGTCCCCACCACGGATCGCAGCCACGGCATTGCCGATCCGGTCTCCAAGCTGCAAGTCGATACGCTCGACACGAACTGCGACGCCTATGGCATCACGCAGTTCAAGATGAACGACCTGCGTCAGGGCATCGTGCACATCATCGGGCCGGAGCAAGGCGCTACGCTGCCGGGCATGACCATTGTTTGCGGCGACTCGCACACGTCCACGCACGGCGCGTTCGGTGCGCTGGCGCACGGCATCGGTACTTCGGAAGTCGAGCACGTGCTGGCTACGCAAACGCTCTTGCAGAAGAAGAGCAAGAATATGCTGGTGAAGGTCGAAGGCCCGTTGCCGCGCGGCTGTACCGCGAAAGACATCGTGCTCGCGATCATCGGCAAAATCGGCACGGCAGGCGGCACAGGCTACGCAATCGAATTCGGCGGTTCGACGATTCGTGCGCTGTCCATGGAAGGCCGTATGACGGTCTGCAACATGGCGATTGAAGGAGGCGCGCGCGCCGGCATGGTCGCCGTGGACGACACCACCGTCGACTACCTGAAGGGCCGTCCCTTCTCGCCGGCAGGCGTCGAGTGGGATCACGCGGTCGAGTACTGGAAGCAGTTCAAGTCGGACGAAGGCGCGCAATTCGATCGCGTGGTTGAGTTGAACGCCGCGGAAATCGTGCCGCAAGTCACGTGGGGCACGTCGCCGGAAATGGTCACGGCCGTGGACGGCCGCGTGCCGGATCCGGAGCGCGAAAAAGACCCGGTCAAGCGCGATGCAATGGAACGCGCGCTGAAATACATGGCGCTCGAACCGAATGCGCCGATCGAATCCATCAAGCCGGATAAAATCTTCATCGGGTCGTGCACCAACGCGCGCATTGAAGACATTCGCGCTGCGGCCTACGTCGTGAAGAAGCTCGGCCGCCGTGTCGCACCGAACATCCGTCTGGCCATGGTCGTGCCGGGTTCGGGTCTGGTGAAGGCGCAAGCGGAACGTGAAGGCCTGGACAAGGTCTTTACTGATGCCGGTTTCGAATGGCGTGAGCCCGGTTGCTCGATGTGTCTCGCCATGAACGCCGATCGGTTGGATCCGGGCGAGCGTTGCGCGTCCACGTCGAATCGTAATTTCGAAGGTCGCCAGGGCGCCGGTGGCCGTACCCACCTCGTGAGCCCCGCGATGGCTGCCGCAGCGGCTATCGAAGGGCATTTCGTCGATATTCGCAAGCTTGGATAAATCGCATGATGAAGAACATGAATCGCACCACTCTACTGCGCCGCTTCGCACTTGGTACCCTTGCCGGGCTATTGCTCGGTCTGGCTGGCTGCAATACGGTGCACGGATTTGGCGAGGACATGTCGCACCTCGGCAATTCGATCAGCAATCACGCTGACAAATAAGCGGTTTTTGATTTTTGCCGGCGATGCGGCGAGCGGCTTTCCGGCCGCCACGCGCATCGCCCGGTCTTGAAACAGGCGCAAGCGTCATGGATAAATTCATCGTACACACCGGCGTCGTGGCGCCGCTCGATCGCGAGAACGTCGACACGGACGCGATCATTCCGAAGCAATTCCTGAAGTCGATCAAGCGCACGGGTTTCGGTCCGAACGCGTTCGACGAATGGCGTTACCTCGACCACGGCGAGCCGGGCCAGGACAACTCGAAGCGTCCGCTGAATCCGGACTTCGTGCTGAATCAGCCGCGTTATCAGGGTGCGTCGGTGCTGTTGGCGCGCAAGAACTTCGGTTGCGGCAGCTCGCGTGAGCACGCACCTTGGGCGCTGCAGCAATACGGTTTCCGCGCGATCATCGCGTCGAGCTTCGCCGATATTTTCTACAACAACTGCTTCAAGAACGGCCTGCTGCCGATCGCGCTGACCGAACAGCAAGTCGATCATCTGTTCAATGAAACGTACGCGTTCAACGGCTTCCAACTGACGATCGACCTCGAAGGGCAAGTCGTACGTACGTCTGACGGCAGCGCTGAATATCCGTTCGAAGTGGCGGGCTTCCGCAAGTATTGCCTGCTGAACGGCTTCGACGATATCGGTCTCACGCTGCGTCACGCTGACAAGATTCGCCAGTTCGAAGCCGAGCGGATCGCGAAGCAGCCGTGGCTTGCGCATCGGATTGTCGGTTAAAGGCTTGCAAGCCTGAGAGCCCGACGGCTCGCTCACTCAAGCTCAGAAGTCTCGAAGAAAAATCATCAAGGAAATCGCATGAAGATCGCAGTCTTGCCGGGCGACGGCATCGGTCCCGAAATCGTCAAGGAGGCCGTCAAGGTCCTGAACGTGCTCGGCGAAAAATTCGAACTCGAAGAGGCGCCGGTTGGCGGCGCGGGCTACGAAGCGAAGGGTCATCCGCTGCCTGATTCGACTTTGGCACTGGCGAAGGAAGCCGATGCGATCCTGTTCGGCGCCGTTGGCGACTGGAAGTACGACTCGCTCGAACGCGCGCTGCGCCCCGAGCAGGCGATTCTCGGTCTGCGCAAGCACCTGCAGCTGTTCGCGAACTTCCGTCCGGCGATCTGCTATCCGCAACTGACGGGCGCGTCGTCGTTGAAGGAAGAGATCGTTTCGGGTCTCGACATCCTGATCGTGCGCGAACTGAACGGCGACATCTACTTCGGCGCGCCGCGCGGCGTGCGTTCGTCGCCGGATGGGCTGTTCGAAGGCGCGAAGGAAGGTTTCGACACGATGCGTTATTCGGAACCCGAAGTGCGCCGCATCGCGCACGTCGCGTTTCAGGCCGCACAAAAGCGCCAGAAGAAGCTGACGAGCGTGGACAAGGCCAATGTGCTCGAAACGTCGCAGTTCTGGCGCGACGTGATGATCGACGTGTCGAAGGAATACGCTGATGTCGAGTTGTCGCACATGTACGTGGACAACGCGGCGATGCAACTGGTCAAGGCGCCGAAGGCGTTCGACGTGGTCGTGACCGGCAACATGTTCGGCGACATCCTCTCTGACGAAGCCGCCATGCTGACGGGTTCGATCGGCATGCTGCCGTCGGCCTCGCTCGACAAGAACAACAAGGGCTTGTACGAGCCGTCGCACGGTTCCGCACCGGATATCGCTGGCAAGGGCGTGGCGAATCCGCTGGCAACCATTCTGTCGGCCGCGATGATGCTGCGCTATTCGCTGAACAAAGCGGAGCAGGCGGATCGCATTGAAAGCGCGGTGAAAAAGGTCCTGGAACAGGGCTTCCGCACGGGCGACATTTTGACCCCGGGTTGCAAGCAGGTCGGCACCGTGGCGATGGGCGACGCGGTCGTCGCCGCGCTGTAAGGCGCTTTGAAGCAGGTGGTAGATCGGTCGCTAAACAGTCTTCAAAGCGGCCTTTAAAACGCGAATTGGCCTCGAAACAGGCCGATTCGCGCGTAATACGGGCGATAGCGGCGTGCGATGACGTCGCCAGATTCCGGTTTTCGTGTATATTGTAGCGATGGCGCACACAGCTCAAATCTCCTCGATTTCGAACCAGCACGGCAAAACGGCCCGTGTGGTTGAGCTCGCCATTACCATCAAAGCGCTCATTAAAACGATTACCCCGAAAACGATCACGAAACGCTGATCGTCCGTCGTGCCCGCTCATCTTCCCCGCGCGGTCACTGCGGGCAAAGATGCGGGGAAGTTTCCATTCGAAGGGTATGAAGTCATGAACGTAGGTCTCGTAGGTTGGCGCGGTATGGTCGGCAGCGTCCTGATGCAACGTATGCAGCAGGAAGGCGATTTCGACTTGATCGAACCGGTGTTTTTCAGCACCAGCAACGCGGGCGGCAACGCGCCGTCGTTCGCCAAAAACGAGACCAAGCTCAAAGATGCGACAAGCATCGAAGACCTGAAGAAGTGCGAAGCGATCATCTCCTGCCAGGGCGGCGATTACACGAATGAAGTGTTCCCGAAGCTGCGCGCAGCGGGCTGGAATGGCTACTGGATCGACGCGGCTTCGTCGCTGCGCATGAAGGATGACGCGGTCATCATTCTCGACCCGGTTAACCTCGACGTGATCAAGAACGCGCTGGTCAAAGGTCAGAAGAATTTTATCGGCGGCAATTGCACGGTCAGCCTGATGCTGATGGCGCTGGGCGGCCTGTTCCGCGAAAACCTCGTCGACTGGATGACGGCCATGACGTATCAGGCCGCTTCGGGCGCGGGCGCGCAGAATATGCGCGAACTGCTGCAGCAAATGGGCACGCTGTACGGAGCGGCCAAGGAAGACCTGGCTGATCCGTCGTCGGCGATTCTCGACATCGACCGCCGCGTGCTGAGCGCGATGAACAGCGATCGTATGCCGACCGACAACTTCGGCGTGCCGCTCGCCGGCTCGCTGATTCCGTGGATCGACAAGGATCTCGGCAACGGCATGTCGAAGGAAGAGTGGAAGGGCGGCGCGGAAACCAACAAGATCCTCGGCAAGCCGGCCATGGGCACGCCGGGTTCGATCCCGGTAGACGGCCTGTGCGTGCGGATCGGCGCAATGCGCTGCCACTCGCAGGCGCTGACCATCAAGCTGAACAAGGACGTGCCGCTGGACGAAGTGAACAGCATCCTCGCGTCGGGCAACGACTGGGTCAAGGTTGTGCCGAACGAACGCGAAGCGTCGATGCGTGATCTGTCCCCGGCGGTGGTGACGGGCACGCTGACGGTGCCGGTCGGCCGTGTGCGGAAACTGGCGATGGGCGGCGAATATCTGTCGGCGTTCACGGTCGGCGATCAGCTGCTGTGGGGCGCGGCAGAACCGCTGCGTCGCATGCTTCGCATTGTGCTCGACAAGTAAAGTAAACTACGCGCTCACGACGCGTAGAAAACTCAAGAAGCGTCGCGCTTGCGCGGCGCTTTTTTCATTGTGTGCTCCGATTATCTTGTCTCTTTCCAACCGCAAACAAGGGCTGCGCGCTGACGCGCCTGGAGTCCCGATGAACCTTCGACTCTCTTCCCTTCGGGCTATGTTTATGCATCAAGGTACGGGCCGACTGACGGCCGCGGCCGCTTTGGCGCTCGCGCTGGCTGGCGCCGGCGTTGGTAGTGCAGTGGCAGCGCCGGGCGACGCTGCGAGTGCACCGGAGGGCGCCTCCGTTTCTTACGCCGCGGGGAGTCAATATACGGTGCGGCCCGGACAGTCGTTGAACGATGTGGCGATTGCCGTCACGCAATCGCACGACCGGGGAACGCTCGCACGCGCTTCGCGCGCGCTGTTCGATGCGAATCCGAATGCCTTCATGAGTCATGATCCGAGCCGGATGCGTGTAGGCGCGATGTTGACGGTCCCTGCGCTGGATGCGTCCGGCGCTTTGGCGGCTTCCGCGGCGGTTGCGGGGGCTGCGTCTGCCGCACCAACGGCTGCTACGGCTACGGCTGTGCCTGCTTCCGCGCCGAACGCGGCCGTGGCCGGTGCGGCGGTTGGCGCCGCGAGCGGCGTCGCGCAGGTCAACGCCGCTGCGGCAAGCGCCGCGGCTCGCGCCGCAGCCCCGGCCACGCCGGCGGTTTCAGGGACGACGGCCAGCTCGACGGCTGAAGCAAGCCCGATAACACCGGGTAGCTCGGCAGCGGCTGGCGCGGCCTCAGCGGCCCCCGTAGCGGGTTCACAGGCTGCAGGCGCGTTGCCGGCCAGCGGCGCACACGTCTGGTCGGGCGCGATCCAGCCCTCGGCCAGTGAGGCTGCCGAAGGTGCGTCGGCGGCTGCCACAGCAGCGACGGCCGCCGCACAGCCGGCATCGCAACCGCGTGCGCAGGTATCCAGCTTGCAGCAATTGCTTGCGCTGAAAAACCGTGTCCTGATGGAGCTGCAGAAACATGGCATCGGTGGTTCGCCGGCCGCGCAGGTCACGCCTGCGACGAACGGTGCGCAGCCGGCCGCCGGCGTTTCGTCTGCGGCGGTCGTTTCCGGTCGTGGCGGCGCGACGATTTCCACGTCGAACGACGCCGGCATCTCGCAAACGAATTTGAGCGTGGCGGCGGCGATCGGCGCCGCGTTGGTCGTGTTGCTGGCGGCTTTGCGTATGCGTCGGCGTAAGCGCGCCGGTGTTGCGGCGGCAGGAGGCTCGCTGGCGGAGGACGCAGCGGCGGCTTCCGCGCGAGCGTCTGGGTCGCAGGATGTCGATTCGACGCGCGGAGCGTCGGACGTGAGCGACGAAGCGGCAGCAGGGCATGCGGCGGTATTGGCGCCGGCTGGCCACGAGACTGCTGGGGATGAGGCGGCAGCGCAGGACGTGGCGGAACGCGTGGCAGCGGAGCGCGAAGCGGAAATTCGCGCGGCGGCTGCGCGGGAAGCGGCGGCGCACGAGGCAGCAGAGCGAGAAAGTGCAGAGCGCGCGGCAACCGAACGCTTGGCGGCGGAACGTGCAGAAGCGGACCGCGCGGCGGTAGAAAACGCAGAAGCAGAGCGCGCAGAAGCCGAACGCGCGGAGGCAGACAAAGCCGCGGCTGAGCGTGCGGCAGAAGATCACGACGCAGCACAACGCGCCGCAGCAGAACACGAAGCCGCTGCCCACCAGCCGCACACAGGCTTGCCCACACAGGACCACGATGCGTTCCAACACGTGTCGCAGGAAATCCACCCAACGCCCGCGCCGTTGGAAGCTGCGCAACCGAGCCAGGACACTGAATCGATCGGCCAAAGCGGTTCCACATCCGAACCGCTTCCCTCGGCCCATCACGAAAACCTCGACGGGGCGACCACGGCTGCGAGTCTCGCAGCCGCCGCGGAACTCGGTGCTGAAGCATTGCCGCTGACGTCGCTTGAACCGGTCAACGAGACCTTCCAGCAAGAGGTGCCTCCGCACCGTCTGCAATGGGACGACGAACCCGCATCGAGCGCGCCGGCCACGCCGTTGGCCGATCGGACGAATGAGTCGCTTGCAGAGCCGCAGAGCCATCAGGACACCCCGCCGCTGCCGGTCATCGACTTCACGCGTCAGCAGGCCGAACCGCACACGACTTCGCCGTACGGCGAGACGTCGGCACATCCGGTCCATGAGTCGCAACCGCAACCGCCGTCACATCAGCACGCCGAATCCGCGACGCCCGATGGCGCACCGAATTTCGAGCCGGCACCTGTCACGCAAATTCAGCCCGCGCTGGCTGTTCCGACCGAGTTCCCGCGCGATGCCGTCGATGCATTCAGCAGCCTGAACATGCCATTGCCGCCGCGTGTCGAATCGACCGACGATGCAGCAGCGAGCGTATCCGGATCGCAGACGACACAGCCGGTTGCATCCCAGGAAGCCATCGCACAGCAAACCGTGGCGCCGCACGATCCGGACGACGCTCCGCATGTCGCTGACGAAATCGCCGCCGGCACCGCAGGCCATGCGGCCGTCGCGGGCTTGGGCGCGGCCGGCTTCGGCGCGCTGAAGCTCGATTTCGACCTGGAGTTGCCGCCGAGCCCAGCTCAGCCGTTGCCGGCCTTCACGCGGGCCGATCTCACCCGCATCGCTCGCAACAAGCTTGATTTGGCCGCCGAATATATCGACCTCGGCGATCTGTCCGGTGCGCGCACGCTTATCAACGAAGTGATCGAAGCGAACGATCCGGCTACGCGCACCGAGGCTCGCGCGCTGCTCTCGACGCTCGCACCGTTGTCGTGAAGCGTATTGCGCTAGGCGTCCAGTACGACGGCTCGGCATTCTACGGCTGGCAGTCGCAGCCGCACGGCAAGACTGTGCAGGACGAGCTCGAACGGGCGTTGCGCGAGTTTGCGCAAACGCCTGTGCAAACCGTTGTAGCTGGGCGCACGGATACCGGCGTGCACGGCCTCGGCCAGGTCGTGCACTTCGATACTGAACTCGATCGCACGGACTTTTCGTGGATTCGCGGCACCAACGCCTTCCTGCCGAAGACGATCGCGGTGCAGTGGGCCAAGCCGATGCCCGATGCGTTCCACGCGCGTTTTTCGGCGTTCGAACGGACCTATTACTACGTCCTGTACGTCCATCCGTTCCGCTCGCCGATGCAGGATACGCGGGCCGGCTGGATCCACACGCCGCTCGACGTCGACGCCATGCGGACCGCCGCGGCCTATCTGATCGGCGATCACGACTTTTCGGCATTCCGATCGTCGCAATGCCAGGCGAAAACGCCGGTCAAGCATCTGTATCAGATCGACCTGCGGCAACAGGGCGACTTCGTTCATTTCCGTTTTCGGGCGAACGCATTCTTGCACCACATGGTGCGTAACCTGATGGGCTGTCTCGTCGATATCGGCCGGGGACGCCATCCGGCCGAATGGATGGCCGAGGTTCTCGCCAGCCGCGATCGCGACTGTGCCGCGCCGACCTTCATGCCTGATGGCCTGTACCTGGCGCAGGTGGGCTATCCTGAGCAATTCGCTGTGCCCGCGCCGCAGACCGGCAGCGTGCCGTGGAGTACCGTATGGACCGACCAGGCTCAAACATGAAATCAACCGAAACCCTGGCAGTCGAAGCTGACGCCGGCACGCAACCGCACGCCGCACCGCATCGCACGCGCATCAAGCTGTGCGGCCTGTCGAAGCCGGAAGACGTGTCGCTGGCGATCGACCTCGGCGCCGACGCGATCGGCCTCGTGTTCTATCCGCCGAGCCCGCGTTCGGTGAGCGTTGCGCAGGCGGTCGAGCTGGTGCACGACGTGCCGCCGTTCGTGTCGGTAGTCGGCTTGTTCGTGAACGCAACGCAGGACTGGATTCGCGAAGTCGCCAGCAATGTCGGGCTGACGCTGCTGCAGTTCCACGGCGACGAGACCGCGGAGCAGTGCGAATCCCTCGCCGGCGTTGCGGGTTTGCCTTGGTTGCGCGCCTTGCGAGTCGCGGCGGATACTCAACCGGCAGATTTGGTAAAATCAGCGCTTAACTATTCAGCAGCCAGCGGCCTTCTGCTCGACACCCATGTCGAAGGCTATGGCGGCGGCGGGAAGGTTTTCGATTGGTCACTTATTCCAGCAGAGCTCGCGCGTCGGGCCGTTTTGAGTGGTGGGTTGAACGCGCAAAACGTCAGTGATGCGATCCATCGCGTGCGCCCGTACGCGGTCGATGTCTCGAGCGGCATCGAAGTGCCGGGCGCCAGGGGCGTGAAAGATCACGCCCGGATGGCGGCGTTCGTACGCGCAGTGCGCGCAGCGGACGCTGAATGATTCAGGCGGCGCGGTTTTCTCATACGAAACCCGTGCGCCACACTGAGAAGAGTGATCACCATGTATAACTTGCCTGACGAAAGAGGCCATTTCGGCCAATATGGCGGCGTGTTCGTCGCCGAAACGCTGGTTCACGCACTCGACGAGCTGCGTGCCGCGTACGAGAAATATCAGAAAGACCCGGAATTCGTCGCCGAATACGAGCGCGAACTGAAGTATTTTGTGGGTCGTCCGTCCCCGATTTATCACGCACAACGCTGGAGCGAAATGCTCGGCGGCGCGCAGGTTTTCCTCAAGCGGGAAGACCTGAATCACACCGGCGCTCACAAGATCAATAACGTGATCGGCCAGGCGCTGCTCGCAAAGCGCATGGGCAAGCCGCGCGTGATTGCGGAAACCGGCGCGGGCCAGCATGGCGTGGCGACCGCGACCATCGCGGCGCGCTTCGGCATGGAATGCGTGGTCTACATGGGCGAAGAAGACGTGCGCCGTCAGGCCGCCAATGTGTACCGGATGAAGCTGCTCGGCGCGACCGTCGTGCCCGTAACGTCCGGCTCGCGCACGCTGAAGGACGCGCTCAATGAAGCGATGCGCGACTGGGTGACCAATGTCGAAAACACGTTCTACATCATCGGCACGGTGGCGGGACCGCATCCGTATCCGATGATGGTGCGCGACTTCCAGCGCGTGATCGGCGACGAGTGCAAGGTGCAGATGCCCGAACTGGTCGGTCGCCAGCCGGACGCCGTGATTGCGTGCGTTGGCGGCGGTTCGAACGCAATGGGTATCTTTTACCCGTACATTGACGACGCTTCGGTGCAACTGATCGGTGTCGAAGCAGCGGGCGACGGGATCGAATCCGGCCGTCACGCGGCCTCGTTGATCGGCGGCAGCCCGGGCGTGCTGCACGGCAACCGCACGTATCTCCTGCAAGACGAGAACGGTCAGATCATCGAGACGCATTCGATCTCGGCCGGTCTGGACTACCCGGGCGTCGGCCCTGAGCATGCGTGGCTAAAGGATATCAACCGCGCGCAATATGTCGGCATCACCGACGAAGAAGCGCTCAAGGCGTTCCACGATTGCTGCCGCATCGAAGGCATTATTCCGGCGCTAGAGTCCAGCCATGCGCTGGCTTACGCTGCGAAGCTCGCGCCGACGTTGCCGAAGGACAAGATCCTTCTGGTCAATCTGTCGGGCCGCGGCGACAAGGACATGCATACGGTCGCTGAGCGATCGGGCATTCAGTTCTGAGCGCCGCGACGATGCGCGACGAGTTCGACGAGCCGCAACCGGCGCTTGAAACCAACCCGGTCGCCGAAGTCCTGGCGGCCGAGGCACCTGCACCCTTGCTACCGCAGGTGCCCGCCGGCATCCGGCTGTTGAACCGCGATTTTCTGACCGATGTGGCGAACATCCCTGATGGGTCGATCGACCTGATCCTTTGCGATCCGCCTTATGGGCTCGGCAAGGATTATGGCAACGACTCCGACATGCGCTCCGGCGAGGATTTCCTCGCCTGGACGCGTAGCTGGCTCGAGTTGGCTATTCCGAAGCTCAAGCCGTCGGGTTCGCTCTATATCTTCTGCACCTGGCAGTACGCGCCGGAAATCTTCAGCTTCCTGAAGACAAAACTCACGATGATCAACGAAATCATCTGGGACCGGCGTGTGCCGAGCATGGGCGGAACCGTGCGCCGTTTCACTTCGGTGCACGACAACATTGGCTTTTTCGCGGTGTCGAAGGACTATTTCTTCGATCTCGATCCCGTCCGCATCCCGTACGATGCCGTCACGAAGAAGGCGCGTTCGCGTAAATTGTTCGAAGGCAGCAAGTGGCTGGAGCTTGGCTATAATCCGAAGGACGTCTGGTCGGTATCGCGACTGCATCGGCAACACGCCGAGCGCGTCGATCATCCGACCCAGAAGCCTCTGGAAATCGTCGAGCGGATGGTGTTGGCAAGTTGTCCAAAGGGCGGGCGCGTGCTCGACCCGTTCATGGGCAGTGGCACCACCGCAGTCGCTTGCGCTCGGCAGCAGCGCGAATTCGTCGGCTATGAGATCAATGAAAGTTACTGCGCAATAGCGCGCGAACGCGTTAGCGCGGCCGCGTCGGCGCCCACTGCCGCTCGCAAAACCCGCAAGGTTGCGGCCAAAGCCGAGCAGCAAACCGAGGCGCAATAAGTGCGCAGTAGCTAAAAAATCCGAGAATATTCCATGTCCCGTATCAAGAACACGTTTGCCGCGTTGTCCGCCCAGGGTAAGAAAGGCCTGATTCCGTTCATGACGGCCGGCGACCCGGATCCGGCGCGCACGGTCGAATTCATGCACGCGCTCGCCGCAGGCGGCGCCGATGTGATCGAACTCGGCGTACCGTTTTCCGACCCGATGGCCGATGGCCCGGTGATCCAGCAATCGTCCGAACGCGCGCTGGCGCATGGCGTGTCGCTGCGTCACGTGCTGGCCGACGTGAAGCGCTTCCGCGAAACCGACGACAAGACGCCGGTGGTGCTGATGGGCTACGCCAATCCGATCGAGCGCATGGGCACTGAAGCGTTCGCGAAGGCGGCAAAGGAAGCAGGGGTGGACGGCGTGCTGGTTGTCGACTACCCGCCCGAAGAGTGCGTTAACTTCGCCGAACAGATGCGATCTGCCGGCATCGATCCGATCTTCTTGCTGGCGCCCACCTCCACGGACGAGCGCATCGCGGAAGTTGGCAAAATTGCCAGTGGTTACGTCTATTATGTGTCGTTGAAAGGCGTGACCGGCGCGGCAAATCTGGACGTTTCCAGCATCGCGAGTAAAATCCCGGCCATCAAGTCGCGCGTACCCCTGCCGGTGGGCGTCGGTTTCGGCATCCGTGACGCGCAAACGGCGCGTTCGGTGGCCGAAGTGTCCGATGCCGTCGTGATCGGCAGCCGTATCGTGCAATTGCTCGAACAAGCGGCCCCCGAAACCGCCGCCGAGACGCTCACGCGCTTCATCGCTGAAGTGCGCGAGGCGCTCGATAGCGTCGCGACTGCCCGATAACGGTTATTTTTGTCGTCTGTAGTGTGAACGGCGGGTTCGTCCCGCCGTTTGCGCAACCGCTGACCCCAGAAGGATTCAATATGAGCTGGCTCGATAAGCTGTTGCCGCCGAAAATCAAACAAACCGACCCGAAGAACCGCAAGGGGATTCCGGAAGGCCTGTGGATCAAGTGCCCGGCGTGCGAAGCCGTGCTGTATCGCAATGACGTCGAGGCCAATCTGCACGTTTGCCCGAAGTGCGACCATCACATGCGCATCGGCGCGCGTGAGCGGCTCGACGGCCTGCTCGATCCGGAAGGCCGCTACGAAATCGGCCAGGAAATCGTCCCGGTCGACGCGCTCAAGTTCAAAGACAGCCGCAAGTACCCGGATCGCCTGAAAGAGGCGATGGACGACACCGACGAAACCGACGCGATGGTCGTGATGGGCGGCGCCATCCACACGCTGCCGGTGGTGGTGGCGTGCTTCGAGTTCTCGTTCATGGGTGGCTCGATGGGTTCGGTGGTCGGCGAGCGTTTCGCTCGAGGCGCGCAGAACGCGCTCGAACAGAAAGTGCCGTTTATCTGTTTCACCGCTTCGGGCGGCGCCCGGATGCAGGAAAGCTTGCTCTCGCTGATGCAAATGGCGAAGACCACGGCCATGCTGACCAGGCTCGCCGAAGCCAAGCTGCCGTTCATTTCCGTGCTGACCGATCCGACCATGGGTGGCGTGTCGGCGAGTTTCGCGTTCCTGGGCGACGTGGTGATCGCCGAGCCGAAGGCGCTGATCGGCTTTGCCGGTCCGCGTGTGATCGAACAAACCGTGCGCGAAAAACTGCCGGAAGGCTTCCAGCGCGCCGAGTTCCTGTTGACGAAGGGCGCGGTCGACATGATCGTCGACCGTCGCAAGCTGCGCGAAGAGATCGCGCAATTGATGGCGCTGCTGAGCCATCAGCCGGCGGACGCAGTCGCGTAAGCACTCGCTTCGATCCAGACGAGCCGAGCGCTTTCAAGCGCGGCAGCCGTCAGAAAAGCAGCAAAAAAATAGCGCGCCGCGAGAGTCATCAAGCGGCGCGCTGTCATTTCCGGGATAATCACGATCTCGCAACGCAGCACAGATTCACTCGATGACCACATTCCCCACCCTCGACGCGTGGCTCACGCACCTTGAATCCGCGCATCCGGTCGGCATCGACATGGGTTTGGGACGTATCTCCCAGGTACGTGACGCGATGCAGTTGTGGTTCGCGTGCCCGATCATTACGGTCGGCGGCACGAACGGCAAGGGTTCGACCTGCGCGATCCTCGAATCGATTTTGCTGCGCGCGGGCTTCACGGTTGGCTGCCACACGTCGCCGCATCTGCTGTCGTTCAACGAGCGGGCACGCGTGAATGGCGAAATGGCGAGCGATGCAGACCTGCTGCCGCATTTCGAAGCCGTCGAAGCCGCACGCCTGAGTCTTGCCGAACCGATCACACTGACCTATTTCGAATTCACCACGCTGGCGATCATGAGCCTGTTCGCCTCGCGCGGACTGGACGCGGTGATCTTCGAAGTCGGCCTGGGCGGCCGCCTCGACGCGGTCAACATCCTCGACGCGGACTGCGCGATCATCACCAGCATCGATATCGATCACACCGAGTATCTCGGCGACACGCGCGAGAAAATCGCGTTCGAGAAAGCGGGCATTTTCCGCCCGGGAAAGCCGGCGATCTGCGCCGATCCGGTGCCGCCACAAACCCTGATCGATCACGCCGAAAAGATCGGCGCCCAATTGTGGCTATTTGGCCGCGATTTCCGCTACGAAGGGCAGGCAGGCAGCGAGCGCCAGCAATGGAGCTACGTGGGTCCGACGATGCGCCGTTCCTCGCTCGCCTATCCGGCGTTGCGCGGCGCGAATCAGTTGATCAACACGTCGGCGGCACTTGCTGGTCTTGAGGCGCTGCGCGACCGTTTGCCGGTCTCGGCGCAGGACATCCGGCTCGGCCTCGCCAACGTCGAACTACCGGGGCGCTTCCAGGTGCTGCCTGGCAAGCCGGCCGTCGTGCTCGACGTCGGCCATAATCCGCACGCCGCGGCGGTCCTGACGCAAAACCTCGGCAATATGGGCTTTTTCCCGTACACGTATGCCGTGTTTGGCGCGATGCGCGACAAGGACATTGCCGGCGTACTTTCGCACCTGAAGGGCGAAATCGACCACTGGTGCGTGACCGATCTGCCGACCCCGCGTGCGGCTTCGGCGGAAGAACTCGAGGCGGTTTTGCGCGAGCAGGGCGTAAGCGACGGCAATGACAGCAGCGTGACGCGCTACGCCACGCCGGCAGAGGCTTTCCAAGACGCGCTAAAACGAGCGTCAGAGAATGATAGAATCGTGGTTTTCGGCAGTTTCTATACGGTAGCAGGCGTAATGGCCTACCGTAAATCGCAGCAACACTGAACGGGCGCCAGGCTCGAACCAAGCGATTCATGGGAATTTTCTCGTTCGGCAAGAAAGACGACGCACCTACCCGGCGCGGCGCAAACACCAGTTCCACCCGGGCCGCCCGTGGCGAGCGCGCGGAGCGGCGAACCCGCCGCACGGAGCGCACCGTGGAGGCCGATGCGATGCTGCTCGACCCTACGTTGCCTGAAAAGCAGCGTGCGCGGCGCAGACTCGTCGGCGCGGTCGCGCTGGTTGTCGCAGCGGTGGTGATCCTGCCCATGGTGCTGGATTCGCATCCCAAGCCCGTCACGGACGACATCTCCATCGACATTCCAAGCCGCCCCGCGCCGAAGGCCGCTACCAAGACCGACGAAGACACGCAGGCTGGCGTAGCACCAGATAACCCAGCGCCTGACGCGGCACTCGCCGCTTCCGGCCTTGCGCCGACAACGGCAGCCACGCAAGGCCAATCCGGCGCCGCTAAGCAGCAGAGTGCGGCTACGAGCGCAGCGCCCGCCGCCAAACCCGCTGCGAAACCGCAAGCACCCGCCGCCGTTGCCGCCAATACGGCAACTGCAGCGCCCGTAGCGCAAACGCCTGCTAAACCGGCCAAAACACCCGCCACGCAAAGCGCGGCGAACGTCCCAGCACCGAGCGAAGAGAGCACGAATACGACGGCCGCAAGCGCGGACGCCAATTCCGGCACGCCGGCATCGCCACCGGGCAGCCGTTTCGCCGTCCAGTTGGGCGCATTTGCGAACGACGCCAATGCCCGTACCTGGGCCACCAAGTTGAAAGCGGCCGGTGTGCCCGCATATATCGAACATCGGAAGCAGGCCGACGGCTCCACGCTCACGCTATTGCGCGCTGGTCCGTTCGCCGACCGTGCAGCGGCTAGCGCCGCGATTGCGAAGGTTCGTGAGGCCGGCTTGACGTCGGGCGCGAACAGCGGCGCTGCACAGTAAGCGAGCGATGTTCACTGCCTTCGACTACGCTGTAATGGCGGTGATCGGTTTGTCGGCCTTGCGCGGCACATGGCGCGGCTTTTTGTCTGAGATATTCGGGCTGATCGGCTGGATCGCGGCGTTTTTCATTGCTTGCCGCTTTGTCGGTTATGTCGTGCCGTTTATCCCTGCCACGTGGCCGGGCGGCGCGCTAACCCAGTGGCTTCTGGCGTTCGCGCTGGTGGCGATCGGCGTGGTGCTGGTCGCAAGCGTGCTGAACGCGCTGCTGAGCCGCATTGTGCAGGCGAGCGGCTTGAGCGGTGTGGATCGCTCGCTCGGTTTGATGTTCGGCCTCGTGCGCGGGGTCGTTCTGGTGCTGATTCTGGTCGCCCTTGCAGGCTTGACCGAACTGCCCCAACAGGAATTCTGGCGCAACGCCTTGCTTCGGCCCTATGCGGTCGAGGGCGTGCACGTAATGAAACCGCTGCTTCCCGAGACGCTCGCTGCCTACGTCCGCGTGTGACGATCAGGTGAACGGTTAGAGGAGCGCAGCAGGACTCCGGCGCAATCCGGTGCCTCTACGTAGTCGCGTACCCTCGCGCAGCATTGCAGGCACCGGCCGCCGTTACGAATTTCGTACCTTTGAAGGACATGCCATGTGCGGCATCGTAGGCGTAGTTTCCCATTCTCCGGTCAATCAGCTGATCTATGACAGCCTGCTGCTTCTGCAGCACCGCGGTCAGGACGCCGCCGGCATCGCGACAGCGAACGGCAGCAATTTCCACATGCACAAGGCTAACGGCATGGTGCGCGACGTGTTCCGCACGCGCAACATGCGCAGCCTGCCCGGCACCACCGGTATCGGCCAGGTCCGTTACCCGACCGCCGGTTCTGCATCGAGCGAAGAAGAAGCCCAGCCGTTCTACGTGAACGCGCCGTTCGGCATCATCCTCGCGCACAACGGCAATCTGACCAACTGGCAGCAACTGAAAGATGAGATGTTCCGCATCGATCGCCGCCACATCAATACCAATTCCGACACCGAAGTGATGCTGAACGTGCTCGCGCACGAATTGCAGCTGTCCAGTTCGAGCCTGCAACTCGATCCGGCGGCGCTGTTCAAGGCGGTGTCGGGCGTGCATCGCCGGGTGCGGGGTTCGTACGCGATCGTGTCGCTGATTGCCGGCTACGGTCTGCTTGCTTTCCGCGACCCGTTCGGCATTCGTCCGCTGTGCCTCGGCAAGCAGGAAACGGCGGAAGGCGTCGAGTGGATCTTGGCATCGGAATCGGTCGCGATCGAAGGTATCGGTTTTGAGTTCGTGCGCGATGTGGTGCCGGGCGAAGCGATCTTCATCGACCTCGACGGCAATCTGCACGCCCAGCAATGTGCGACGAATCCGAGCCTGAACCCGTGCATTTTCGAACTCGTGTACCTCGCGCGTCCGGACTCGGTGCTCGACGGCGTGCCGGTCTACAACGTGCGTCTGCGCATGGGCGATTACCTCGCCGAGAAGATCAAGCGCGAATTGCCCGACGTTCCGATCGACGTCGTGATGCCGATTCCCGATTCGTCACGTCCGGCCGCGATGCAGGTCGCGAAGAAGCTAGGTGTGGAGTATCGCGAAGGCTTCTTCAAAAACCGTTATGTGGGCCGCACCTTCATCATGCCGGGCCAGGCGATGCGCAAGAAGTCCGTGCGTCAGAAGCTGAACGCAATGGGCATCGAGTTCAAGGGCAAGAACGTGTTGATCGTCGACGACTCGATCGTGCGCGGCACCACCTCGCACGAAATCGTGCAGATGGCACGCGATGCCGGCGCGAACAAGGTGATCTTCGCTTCAGCGGCGCCGCCGGTGAAGTACCCGAACGTCTACGGTATCGATATGCCCACGCGCGGTGAACTCGTCGCCCATGGCCGCACGGACGACGAAGTCGCACGCATGATCGGCGCGGACTACCTCGTTTATCAGGACGTCGACGCTCTGAAGCAGGCCGTGCGCGATATCAACCCGGCGCTGAAGGAATTCGAAGCCTCGTGCTTCGACGGTAACTACGTGACGGGCGATGTCACCACCGAGTACCTTGACCGCATCGAAACCGCGCGTCTCGCACCGTCCTCGCAATCGGATCGTGACGCCGCGAGCGAAGCGGCCGAGGGCGGCCCGTCGCGTTCGCAACTGCATCTGCAGTTGTCGGTCGGTTGAGTGATAGCGCTCACGGCGTGGGCCGCTGCACGCCACGCCGTGAGCGTGTTAGCATGACGGCTTGCGTCGATTTGATCTCAGCTTGCGGACGCGGGGCAACCCAAAACAGCTAAAGCGAATGGTGGAAAAGCCGCAGTCATCCGCCTCCGCTCCAGCTTTCCCCCGCACATGAAGCCCGCTTATGCCGACGCAAAAGCGGGCTTTTTTGTTGCTGCCGTTTGGCGTTGTTGGGCTCGTTTAACGTGAGCCGTAGACGCTGAACCCAGCCATGGAACATTGGAAACCAGAACCAACATGGACGACTCCCTGAACTTCGACACGCTGGCAGTCCGCTCGGGCACAGTGCGCAGCGACTTCAACGAACATTCGGAAGCGATTTTCCTGACCTCGAGTTTCGTCTTCGCGAGTGCCGCGGACGCCGCCGAAAAATTCAAGAATTCCGAAGACAACTACACCTATTCGCGCTTCACGAACCCGACCGTCTCGATGTTCCAGGACCGTCTGGCCGCGCTCGAAGGCGGCGAAGCGTGCATGGCCACGGCTTCGGGGATGGCCGCGATCATGTCGGTGGTGATGTCGACATTGCAGGCCGGTGACCATCTGGTCAGCTCGCAGGCGCTGTTTGGTTCAACGCTCGGCATGTTCTCGCAGATCTTCAGCAAGTTCGGCATCACGACGACCTTCGTCGATCCGACCGATCTGGACGCGTGGAAAAACGCCGTGCGCCCGGAAACGAAGATGTTTTTCCTCGAAACGCCGTCGAACCCGCTGACTGAAGTCGCCGATATCGAAGCGATCAGCAAGATCGCGAAGGCGGCCAATGCGATATTCGTGGTCGACAATTGCTTCTGTAGCCCGGCTTTGCAACAGCCGTTGAAGCTCGGTGCGGACGTCGTGATGCATTCGGCCACCAAGTTCCTCGACGGCCAAGGGCGTGTGCTCGGCGGTGCGCTGGTCGGCTCGAAACAGTTCATCATGGAAAAGGTGTTCCCGTTCGTGCGCAGTGCCGGGCCGACCTTGTCCGCGTTCAACGCATGGGTGCTGCTCAAGGGCATGGAAACGCTGTCGCTGCGCGTCGAAAAGCAGTCGGCGAATGCGCTCGAAATCGCACGCTGGCTGGAAACGCATCCGGCCGTGAACCGCGTGTTCTACCCGGGACTCGAATCGCATCCGCAACACGCGCTGGCGATGCGTCAGCAGAAGGCGGGCGGCGCGATCCTGTCGTTCGAACTGAAGGGCGATACGCCTGAGCAGATGCGCGCGAATGCCTGGCGCGTGATCGACAGCACGAAGATCTGCTCGATTACCGGCAACCTCGGCGATACGCGCACGACCATCACGCATCCGGCTACGACCACGCACGGTCGCGTGACGCCTGAGGCTCGCGCAGCGGCGGGGATCAGCGAAGGCTTGATCCGTCTCGCAGTGGGTCTGGAAAACGCCGGCGATATCCGCGGCGATCTGGAGCGCGGTCTGGCGGGCTGATCACGCCCGACATTTGGTGCAGGAGAACGCGGGCTGCCTGTTCAGGCGGCTCGCATGTTGCACAAACTCAATGGCGCAACGCGCGCCATTGACCGGGCGCCAGCCCGAAACGCCGCGTGAATGCGTGCGTGTAAGCGCTCTGATCGCCGAAGCCGATTTCCAACGCGATATCGCTGAGCGACAGGCGTGGATCGGACAGCAAGCCCAGAGACGTATCGAGCCGCAGACGCTGCAAATAGCGATGCGGCGTTTCGCCGAAGGCGTCGATAAAAAGCTGATGAAAGCGCCGCATGCCGAAGCCGCAATGGGCGGCCAGGTCGGCGATACGCAGCGGCTCCGACAGATGAGCGCGCAGCCAGCGGTCGATGCGCGCAAAGTCGAGGCCGGCGCCGGATGCCTGCGCCTCGGCCACCGTGCCGGTATCGGCCACCAACGCAGCGCCCAGTCGTGCCGCCGCGTCCCAATGAAAACGCCGCGTATCCAGATCGTCGCCTTGCGCGCCGCCTGTGGCGTGCGCCGCGATTCGATGCACGAGTTGCGTGAGCGAGGCATCCACCGTCACGGCCCGCGCGCGGTCGAACAGACGTTCGGGCACGGCCAGCGAAGTGGCCGGCAGATCCAGCACCAACTGCCGGTTCTCGCCGACGCCCGCATAGTCGTGCCGTGCACCCGCCGGGATGAGCCAGGCGGAGCCGGCGTCGATCTGATGCACAACGCCGTCTACCGCCATCACCATCGTGCCGTCCAGCCCGAGCACGACCTGGTGAAAATCGTGCATGTCCGACGCTTCGATCGCGCCGTAGCGGCGCAACGAAACGCTAGGAGCGGTGACGGCGGCGTGACTCATCGGCGAAGCCCAATTACAAAATACAAAACAGCGCAGCGAAAAACTTAGACGCCGAGCAGTTCGACTTCGAACACGAGCGTTGCATTCGGCGGAATCACGCCGCCTGCGCCACGCACGCCGTAGCCGAGTTGCGGCGGAATCGTCAGCTTGCGCGTGCCGCCGACCTTCATGCCTTGCACGCCTTCGTCCCAGCCCTTGATGACCATGCCGCCGCCCAGCACGAACGCGAACGGGTCGTTGCGGTCCTTGCTCGAGTCGAACTTCTGGCCGTCGGTCAGCCAGCCCGTGTAGTGCACGCTGACGGTCTTGCCGGCCACCGCTTCGGCGCCAGTGCCTTCAACGATGTCTTCGTATTTCAGGCCGGATTCGGTAGTCACAGTCGACATGTGTCGCTCCTTAGATCAAAAACGTAAAAACCGACATTGTAGGCGTGTTGGCGTCGCATCGCCGAGGATTGCCGTGTGGCATGTGGTTTGCGTTCAGGTTAGCCATCCGGCCAGGCTGGTTGCGCTGGACGGCATGCCTATAATGGGGCTTCTTTTGACATTTGATGCACCGCCTGAGAGGGTTCGATCGTGACAACGCCTTCCACCGGGACCGCCGGCGCACCGCCGGTTCCTTCCGGCTTCGCCGTATCCGAACGCACCGCACGTCTGCGCGCGGAGACCGCGCTGTTTATGCGCGATCACGTGCTGTCGCTGGTGTCGCATGACCTCCGTGGTCCGCTGAACGCCATCCATAGCTGGGCGTACGTGCTCGAGCGCAAGCTCGATGCCAACGACCCCAATTCGCAACGCGCCGTCACCGGCATTCGAAGTGGCGTGGAACAGCAGGTGAAGTTGCTGGAGACGATTGTCGACGCCACGCGCGCCGAGACCAAATCGCTGGCACTGGCTTTTGCCCCGTTTCCGCTACATCCGCTACTCGATGAAACCGTTGATGAAGTCCGTTCCGGATTGGCGCGCGCACGAGGCGTCGAGGTCACGGTCGAGTCGCACCTCGCTACCGAGCAGCTCAACGGCGACCGTGAGCGCCTGGCCGCCGCGTTGTGGCTGATGCTTACGTTTGCCGTCGAGGCGAGCACGGAGGGCGCCGTGGTCACCCTGGCCGCACGCGCGGACGCCACCAGGTGGTACGCCACCGTCACCTTCAAGCAGAGCGCCGCGGCACTGGACGATCCTGCGGTGCCGCACGTGCTGGAGGCTTTTGCCCGCAAACAGGCGAGCAAGCCACACGAAGCCAAACGGATCGCGTGGGTGTTCGCGCTGTGCAAGCGCGTTGCGGAAGCGCACGGCGGCAGTTTCGAGCAAAGCGACGCACCTGACAGCGAAGCGGTGACGCTCGCGCTGCACGTGCCGCTGAGTGCAACGACAGCAACGTGAGCGGCGGCTGTCGGCGCGCGTTCCTGCACGCGATTAACTTTCAGCTTGCTTTCGCCCTCTATACTGACAACTTTTGTTGCCGGAGCCCGTCGCTTTGATCCAGGTTGTCGCCCTTATCGGTGCATTGTTTCTCGTTGCCCTCAACGGTTTTTTCGTCGCCGCCGAATTCGGTCTGGTGAAGCTGCGGCAAACGCGTGTGCAAAGCCTCGCGGCCAAACACGGCATGCGTGGACGTTTGCTGGCGAAGGTGCACGGGCGGCTCGACGCGTATCTGTCCGCCTGTCAGCTGGGCATTACGCTGGCGTCGCTTGGGCTCGGCTGGATCGGTGAGCCGGCGTTCGCGGAACTGCTCACGCCGGTCTTCAGCCTGCTCGGCGTCGAGTCGGAGAAGCTGATCCACGGCATCTCGCTGTTCTTCGCGTTCTCGTGTATTTCGTTCCTGCACATCGTGGTGGGCGAGCTGGCGCCGAAGTCGCTAGCGATTCGCGAGGCGGAAAAGGTGTCGTTGTGGGCCGCCACGCCGTTGTACGGTTTCTACTGGGCGATGTATCCGGCGATCTGGGTGCTCAATACGAGCGCCAACGCGGTGTTGAAGCTCGCGGGCCTCGACGCGGACCATGGCCACGACTCGCACTACTCGACTGACGAACTCAAGCTGATCTTGCGTGGCCGCCGCGCCAACGTCGCGACTGAGCTCGGTGCGCCGGATGGCGCATACAGCCAGGACGAATGGAACACGATTGCGCATTCGCTGGATTTTTCGCGCATGACCGTCTCGGATCTGATGCGCCCGTCTTATGAAATGGTCGGCCTGCGGCGCGATGTGCCGTTGCGCGAAAACATGCAGGTCGTGGCGCGGCACCGCTTCAGCCGCTATCCGTTGTTCGAAGACGCGTCCGGCGAGCGCGTGGCCGGCATGATCCATTTGAAGGATTTGCTGCTGGCGCGGCACGCGGGCAGCACGCTCGACGATCTCTCCAAATATGCGCGGCCCGTGCAATATGTGAAGCCGGACATGCCGGCGCTCGAACTGTTTCGCCGCTTCCGCAAGGGCGCGCCGCACTTCGCACTGGTTGGTCACAAGAACTCGAAGCCGATCGGCTTTCTGACGCTGGACAATCTCCTCGGCGCGCTGGTTGGGCAGATCCACGACGAATTCCGCCAGGGCGACGCCGACTGGACGCGCATGGACGACGGCACGCTGATGGGCAAGGGCAGCTTGCCGGTGGTGTCGTTGGAACGCGCGCTCGGAATCGACATTGACGAAGGCAAGGCCGAATCGGTCGGCGGCCTTGTGATTCAGGCGCTCAACGATCTGCCTACCGAAGGGCAGCGCGTCGAGTTCGATCGCTTCGACGTGGTGGTCAAGAAGATGAAGGGGCCGCGGATCGTGCTCGTGCGCGTTTATCCGAAGACCTACGACGATGAAGGCGGTTGAGCGGCTTCTGTGCTGAATCCGTCCCAGGCCACTGAAGCATCGCTCGAGTAAAATCGTCGTCCATACCGTCCGGGGGCGACATGGGATATTTGCTGGTGCTGTGCGTCGGTTTGCTGGCCGGCACGTTGAGCGGCGTGATCGGCACGGGTTCGTCGATGATGCTGATGCCCGTTCTCGTGATGCTGTTCGGTCCGCAGCAAGCGGTGCCTATCATGGCGATCGCCGCAATTATGGGCAACTTCGGCAAGATCCTCGCGTGGTGGCGCGAGATCGATTGGCGGGCTTGCGGCGCTTACTGCGCGACTGCGGTTCCGGGGGCAGCGCTGGGTGTGCGGACACTTCTTGCGTTACCGCCGCATGCGGTCGAACTCGCGTTGGGCTTGTTCTTTGTCGCGATGGTGCCGACGCGGCGCTGGCTGGCGCGACGCGCTATCAAATTCACTCTGTGGCAGCTTTCGCTGATCGGCGGCGTGGTGGGTTTTCTCACCGGCATCGTTGTTTCCACCGGGCCGATCACGGTGCCCGTGTTTATGTCGTATGGCCTGGTTAAAGGCGCCTTTCTCGCAACCGAAGCGGCTGGATCACTGGCTGTCTACGGCACCAAAGTCGCGGTGTTCAATCATTTCGGCGCATTGCCATTGCATGTGGTGATCGACGGTTTGATCACCGGTTCGGCACTCATGATCGGATCCTTTTCCGCGCGGCTGATTGTGGTCCGGACGAGTCCTGCGGTTTTCAAACTTGTCGTTGACGGGTTGATGTTGTCGTCAGGGGTTTCGTTGCTGTGGGCGGCAGGGCGGTAGGGTCTTTTTTGCGAAAGGCATGAAACATCACCCCGCCGACGCCTGAACAGTCGTGTCGTGCAATGCGTCGCCACGCCCGCCTGGCTATTCGGCCAGTCGATCTGCATTGGTGCTCCTCTCGAGTACGGCTTACTTGCGGGTTGCTGTTGCCCGGCTCTTGTCGGTAGTCAGCGCGCCGGCCATGCTTTCAACGAGCTTCAACGCTTCGGCTTTCAGGGCGACGGGATCGTCTGCGCCATCGAGCAACTGCGCCGCTTCGCACACCATGCTGCCGATCATGCGGGCGGCGAGGTACGCCTTTGCTTTTTCCTTGCCGGTGGTCCGGTTTGCTAGCGCGCCAATGAGCAGACCGTAGACGTGCGCTTCTTCGATCTCGCGGCACCGTGCCTGGCCGAGCACGGCGGGCGCGGTTTCAATGACGAGCTGCCGGTAGGCAGGTTCGGTGCAGACCTCCAGGAATTCGCGAATGCCCGCGCTCATCCGTTTGGCTGGCGGCGCGGCCGCGGCGGCGGATCTGACTTTAGAGGCAGCGTCCGCCTGGAGAGACTCGACCAGGGCGTCGAACAGTTCGGCCTTGTCGGCAAAGTGGTGATAGAAGGCGCCGCGGGTCACGCGCGCACTACGTGCGATGGCCTCTATCCCGACTTGCTGGTAGCCCTCAGAGGTGAATAACTCGCCCGCAGCAGCGATGAGCGCTTGACGGGTCGCGTCCGCATATTCCTCGCGACGGGATTTTGGGGTTGGGCCTGCGGTCGGCATAGGGTGCGTTTTTATCCCTTGATTTTTCACATTCTGATTGTAGTATACATACACGGTGTATGTGAAAATCTCGTTGTATGTTAAATCGGACTTCGGCTGCGGCCTGAATACACGGGCAA
Organism: Burkholderia sp. OK233; assembly: GCF_900230185.1. Lineage (GTDB taxonomy): Bacteria > Pseudomonadota > Gammaproteobacteria > Burkholderiales > Burkholderiaceae > Paraburkholderia. Next base: position 1,514,952 of record NZ_OCSR01000002.1, on the reverse strand, counting down.
ACAACACCGTAGGTAAGCAACCCATTCAGGAGCAAACCCACATGACGTCAGCAGAAAAATACCTTCCCCCGACTGCGGAGCAGTTAGCCAATGCCCGGATGGCAGTGCAACGCTTCGCTTTGGAGTGGCAACACCCCGTCGCCGATAACCTGGAAGCGCTTATGCACGAGGACACACAAAACCTGATCCCACCCATGACAGAACCGGCCGACAGGAAAGGCGTCATCGAACATTTCCGTCAGGTGCTCACCCAACTGCCGGACCTGAAAGTCGACGTCCTTCAATGGGCACCCACGGGCGACGCCGTCATGATCGAATGGCAGGCATCGGCCACCGTAGCCGGGCAGCCGCTGAAGTGGTTGGGTGTCGATCGCTTCAACCTGCGCGGTGACCGGATGTACAAAGGGCAGGTGTATTGGGATACGCGGCGAGTGGCGGAACAGGTGGCCGAGGCAGTCAAACGCGCACAGCAAGTCGGCTCAGCGGGATGACGCATCGCCTTGAATGAGTCGATAAAAAAGGCGGCTAAAGCGTGTGTGCTTGAGCCGCCTTCAAGCTTCGACAAATCGCAGATCAACTACGTGGCACGCCGTCCTCCACCAACACCGCAATCGGCATCGCGCCCAACGCATCGCGCACATAGAGCAGACCGTTTTCGTCGACCTTGGGCGCCGCCGGACTCAGCCAGTCGAACAACGCCCGCGCGGCCAGATCCGCAGGCATTTCGATCGCCGTATCGCCCCATTTATCCGGATCGACCATCGGCAAATCGCCGCCATCGCCGAGCAACCCGGCAGCAAGCCGGCTCGCCACCACGACAGCCCACGCATTCCCATGCCGCCGTGCAAACGCGATCACATTCGACGCATGCGCACCGCGCACTGCAAGCGGTAGATACGCACTCTGACTTAACAGCTCCGGCAAATGCACACGCAACGCCAGTACGCGCTGCACCACCGCGAGCTTTACCCGGCCATCGTGCCAGCTCGCCAGAAACTCCGAAGGCGGTGTTTGTGCGAGCCACGCCTCGCGCCTGGCAAAATCGACGGGCCGGCGATTGTCGGGGTCGACCAGACTGAAGTCCCACAACTCCGTACCCTGATAAAGATCGGGAATCCCAGGCGACGTCAGCCGCAACACTGTCTGCTGCAAACTGTTGAGGGCACCGGCGCGCCCGATCCGCGCCACGAACGCGGACAACTCGCGCAGGAAACCATTGCGCCGCTGCGGCGCCAGGATATCGAACAGGAAATCGCGGCAGCCGGCCTCATAGGCTTCGTCGGGTGCGAGCCAGTTGGTCTGCAGCTTCGCTTCCCGTAGCGCCTTCAATTGCCATTGCGCCACGCGCTCAGCCAGTTCCTTGACGCCCGCTTCATCGTCTGGCTTTAAATCCGGTGGCCAACTGCCCACCAATGTCTGATACAGCATCGCCTCGGCGGCGGGGCCTGGCGCCCAATCGTAGCTTGTGTCGTGGCTCACGCTGCTGATCGGCTTACCGTCGAGCGCGCGCCGATGCGGCGCGTTCAAGGTCGACCACGCACGCAACGTCGTGCTCCAGTCATGAGAAATCTCGCTCAACACTGCAAGCCGCGCACGCACGTCTTCGCCACGCTTGTGGTCATGCGTGGCCGTGGCGAGCATCGCGTGAGGAAAGCGCTGCGAACGGTCGAGATTCGCCGCATGAAATTGTGCGACCGACAAAGCAAACTCGCCCGGGTCTGAGCCGACTTCGTTGCGCGATAGCAAACGTCCATAGCGATAGCATGCGGTATCTTCAATCGCCTTCGCGGCGACCGGTGCGGTCAATTGCGAAAACAGCGTCTGCGCGGTGCGCCGCGCGGAACCTGCATGACCTGGCGGGGCACCATTCGGGCCTTGCTGCTGCGATTGCGCATTGCTGCGCGCGTTCGGCACCTCTTCAGCGCTGCCACCAAGCCACGCGTTCACGCGGTCGAGCACTACGTAGTCCGCGCGCGAAAGAGTCGCGCGCGCGCCTGCTAGCGCCTGCTCGAAATACACGTTATCGGCGGCGCTGCGCAGCCCATTCTGTGGATAGATCCGATACACCGGAAAATGCGCGACCAGTTCGGTCAGTACGCGCCGCAGTGCGGTGAAGGTGAAATCGCGCGTCGTCAGCGAATCGCGGGCAATGCGGTGCAGCGCGCGCGCCGCGCGGTCCAGTTCCGCTGAGAGGTTTTCCGTGAGAATCTTGCGTCGCGCGGCCAAGGCTTCGTCGGTGAAGCGCGGGCTGCGGCCGGTGAGTTCGGCCCACGTCTCTCCGAGTGGCTCGGCGCCGGCCGGATCGTGCAGCAGCGCGCCCACGTCGTTCATGAAATCGTAGCCGGTCGTGCCGTCCACGGGCCAATCGTCGCGCAGCGGCTCGCCGCGGCCGAGAATTTTTTCGACGACCACATACGGCGTGGTGTCGCGCAATTCAGTGAGACGCTGCCGCAGACGCTGACAATACTCGCGCGGTTCAGCGAGACCGTCCACGTGGTCGATCCGCAAACCATCCACCACGCCTTCCTGATACAGACGGAAGATCAGCGCGTGTACAGCCTCGAACACTTCGGGCCGCTCCACACGCACGCCGGCCAGCGTCGAAATGTCGAAGAAGCGCCGCCAGTTCACTTCGTCCGAAGCGGTGCGCCACCACGCGAGGCGGAAGTGCTGCCGTTCGATCAATCGATGCAAACGGTCACGCGTCACCGGGTCCGCGGGCGAATACGATTCCAGCACCAATTCGATCGCCGAGCTGCCGTTTTGCGCGACGAACTCGCGCAGCATGTCGCGTCCTTCGGCGGCACGCGGCTGGTCGGCAGGCTGCGTCGTCAGGCCCTGGAAACGTTCGGCCAGTGCGCTGAGATCGGCGCGGTCGGCGCTTTGCAGAATCGCTGCGTAGTCGGTTGGACACACCGGAAACACATGCGGCCCATAGCCGATATAAAAGCGCCCGCTGTCGGCCGCAAAATGTAGCGCAATCCGGCCGGCCGCGAGTTCCTCGCCGTACGGCGCACCGAGTGTTGGCGCCAGCACCTTGCCGCGCAAGGCCGGATCGGGCGAATGCCAGTCAACGTCGAAATGACGTGCGTACGTGCTGTGCCTGCCCCATTCGAGGATATCGAGCCACCACGCGTTGCTCGAGCCGCCGACGCCCATATGGTTTGGCACCACGTCAACGATCAACCCCATGTTGTGCGCGCGCAGTTTATCGGCGAGGCGTTTCAATCCCGCCTCGCCCCCGCATTCCGCGTTGACCTGGGTGTAGTCGACAGTATCGTAGCCATGCATCGAGCCCGGTTCGGCGGTGGTGACGGGCGACGCGTACACGTGGCTGATGCCGAGCGCGGCGAAGTAGTCGGCATGCTTTGCGGCATCGTCGAAGGTAAAGCCTCGATGGAACTGGAGGCGTAGCGTGGAGCGCGGGACGGTCATGGCGTATCAGGCTCCGAAGAAACGTTGGAAGCAGCAGGAACGGTTACGCCGCGGCGCGTGCGGTCGACTGCCAGCAGACGATCGCTGAAGGTGCCGTCCTCGAACAATGCGTCGATGGGCAAGGTCACGCGCCGGCGCCAGTTCGGATGCTCGTCGATCGAGCCGGGCAGATTCGGCTGCTCGACCAGTGCGAGCAAATCTTCAAGCGGGAACGTGACGAGCGGCCCGGGCGTGGCGGCCACGAAGGCGAGCGCTTCATCCACAGGCGCGTTGTCGGGCGGCGGCGCATCCACGTCCGGCGCGGCGACGCCGGCTTGCTGGAACGCGCGCCATAACAGCGCGCGATCGGCGGCACGCTCTTCCTGTGCCACTTCCTCCGCGTCGCGGCCATCGGCGCGCGCCATCGTCTGACCGATCCGGTTGCGCCACGTGATGTCGCTGCCGCGCCACCAGCCCGCCACGGTCGGCAGATCGTGGGTCGTGGTGGTGCCGACAGCGTTGCGGTCCCACGCCTGCGGCGGTTTGAAGCCCTTGCCGCCTTCCGCGCCTTCGAACCACAGCACGCGAATGCCGGCCAGACCGTGCTCGTCGAGCCGCTCGCGAAAACCGGGCGGCACAGTGCCGAGATCTTCGCCGATCACGATCGCGCGATGCCGCCACGATTCGAGCGCGATCAGCCGCAGCAGGTCTTCGAGCGGATAGCGCAGATAGGCGCCGTTACGCGCGCTCTCGCCTTCGGGTACGAGCCATATGCGCCGTAAGCCGAGAATGTGGTCGATGCGGATGCCGCCCGCATGCGCGAACGCCGCGCGCAGCATGTCGATGAATGCGGAGAAGCCCTGCGTGCGCATCGCGCGCGGCGAGAAGGTGGTGAGCCCCCACGCCTGTCCGGCCTGGTTGAACAGATCGGGCGGCGCGCCCACTGAAATGCCTTGCAGCATGTCGTCGCGGTACGACCATGCATGGCTGCCGGCACTATCGCAGCCGACGGCGAGGTCGGCGATCAGGCCGATGGCCATCCCGGCGTCGCTCGCTGCATGCTGTGCGTGCGACAAGCCCTTGGCGGCCAGCCATTGCAGAAACAGATGAAAGTCGACTTCATGCCGATGCGCTTCGGCAAAGGCTTCAACTTCCGGACTGCGTGGATCGCGCAACGCCTCGGGCCAGTTGCGCCAGTGGCCATTGCCGCCCTCCTGAGCCAACTGCACCGCCTGCAGCGCTTCGAAACGCGCGTGGTCCTCGAGCGCACGGCCGGCACGCTCGCAAAAGCCACGAAATTCGAGCGCACGCGGCGTGTCGTGCGCGCGTTCCTGCGTGCAGAAATTCTCGTACAGCGCGCGCAAAACCTTCAGCTTCAGCACGACCGCGTTCGGCCAATCGATCAGCGGCAAATCTTCGAGTGCCGGCCATGCTTCGGTGGCCTGCGCGGCTTCGAGCGCGGCTCGCGCGGCGTCGGCGCCGAACACCGCGGCAGGGTCGATATGCGTGACGTTCAACCACAAGCGCGACGACGGCGAATACGGACTGAAGCGATTCGGCTCGGCGCTGAACATCGCGTGCGTAGGACTGACGGCGAGCGCGTGCGCGCCACGCTTCGCGCTTTCAATGGCCATTTGCGCGAGGGTCGTATAGTCGCCGATGCCGCCATCGCCCGTGCGGCGCAAGCCATATAACTGCGCGGCGATACCCCACAACGGCGGCGTTTGCGCCGTGGCGCCGTCGTGCAGCGTACGCCATGCATCGGCGACGGTATAGCAGCGTGACGGCGCCACGGCCAACGTCACGCGTTGCTCGTTGATGACCAGCGTGTGATAGCCGGGCTCGTCGATCGGTGCCAGCAACGCCTCCTCGCCTTTAGGCGCCGTGAAGCGGCCGTCGATGATCGAGCCGCTTTCCAGTTCGATCCGGTAGTGACTGCCGGATTTGATCGCCGCGACCGGCAGCGCGATGCCGCGTTCGACCTCCGCGGTCATCAGCGGCGGCAGTTTGCGGCCGGACAGCTCGGCTTCGAGCGCGGCCGCGCTGTGCCGGATCTGCGTGGCGTTACCGCACGGCAAGCCCATCCGGTCGAGCAGCACAGCGAGCGTGCTCTCGGGTACATGTTGCGTCGTATGGTGCGCGTCCCGCCACTCGACTTCGAAGCCGGCGCGCGTGGCAAGGGTCACGATCGTATCGTTTGGACGGCGGGTGGCACTCACGCGTGGCGCTCCTGTTGGCCCGCGATGCGAGCATCGTGGCCGATGGCATAGTCGCTGACGTCGCCGGTCACCCACGCGACGAACGCGAATGACGGCAACACCTTGGCGTCGATCTGCTCGCGCACGCGCGGCGGCGTTTCGAAAATCACTTTGCCGGCAGGCAGATCGGGGAACGCCACGTTCTCCTTCGAGAGATTCAACGCAATCGACAAGGTTTCGCCGTCGGCGAGTTTCCAGCGGGAGATCAGCGCATTGGCGTCGCCACCGTTTGTGGCGGTCAACACGGTCGAGCCGCACGCTTTGGCATGTTTGAGGCGCGGCGTGATCAGCTTCGCCCGCACGGCGAGCGCGGATTTATAAAAGTGCATCCAGTCGAGGCGGTCTTTTGCGTTGTCGTCCGCGGCGGGGCCTTGAACAGGCTCAGGCGGCGACGAGGCCGCAAAGGTCTGCACGTCGTTCGGATCGGGAATCTGCGCGCGCCGTTTTTCATCGCTGAACGCCGAAAAGCGTGCGAATTCGCGACGCCGCCCTTCGCGCACGGCGTCGGCGAGCTCGCCGGTGTAGTCGGTGAAAAACAGGAACGGCTGGGTTGAGCCGTATTCCTCGTCCATGAACAGCATGGGGATATGCGGCGACAGCAGCAGCAAACCGGTGGCGGCGCGCAACGCTTCGTCCGACGTCAGCTTGCGCAGGCGCTCGCCGAACGCGCGATTGCCGATCTGATCGTGATTCTGCAAGAACATCACGAACGAGGTGGGCGACAGATGCTGGCTCGCTTCGCCACGCGGCGCGCCGTCGTGAATCGGCGACGGGTCACCTTGATACGCGAAACCTTCCGACAACACGCGGGCAAGGCGACGGATCGGTTGATCCTCGTATGCGTGGTAATAGCCCTCCGTTTCGCCCGTCAGCAGAACGTGCAGCGTGTTGTGCGCGTCGTCGTTCCACTGCGCGTCGAAATGCGTTTCCAGCAGGCTCGCGCTGTTGTGCTCGTTTTCCAGCACTAGATGCACATGCCGGCCGTGCTGCACTTTTGCGCGGATATGGTCGGACAATTCGCACAGCCATGCGTGATTGTCGATGGCATGCACCGCGTCGAAGCGCAGGCCGTCAAGACGATACTCGTTGATCCAGTAGACAGCGTTGTCGATGAAGAAGTCGCTCACTTCACTGCGGTCAAAATCGATCGCGGGGCCCCACGGCGTGTGCGTGCCTTCACGGAAAAACGAGCGGGCGTATTCGTGCAGATAATTGCCGTCCGGTCCGAAGTGGTTGTAGACCACGTCGAGAAACACCATCAGGCCGAGACCGTGCGCGGCGTCGATCAGCGCCTTCAGTCCTTCGGGGCGGCCGTACGCGGAATCGGGCGCATACGGCAGCACGCCGTCGTAGCCCCAATTGTGCCGGCCGGGAAAGTCGTTCAACGGCATCAGTTCGATGGCCGTCACGCCAAGCGCGACAAGCGCGGCCAGACGTTTCTGTACACCCGCATAGCCGCCCATCGCGCCGACGTGCAACTCGTACAACACCGTTTCTTCCCATGGCCGACCGTGCCAGTTCGTATGTTCCCAGTGGTAGGCGCGCGGGTCGATCACTTCGCTCGGGCCGTGCACGTCTTGCGGCTGGAAGCGTGACGCAGGATCGGGCACCGCATGCTCGCCATCGAGCCGGAAGCGATACAGCGTGCCCGCGCCGCTGTCGACGGTCGTTTCGAACCAGCCGTTGCCGGCGGCCGTCATGTCGTGCGCGCCTTGGGCCGGTCCATTTTCGATCTCCACCTGGACCGTCTTGCACGAGGGCGCCCAGAAACGGAACCGCGTGCGCGGCTTCGCACCCGTCGCGCCCAGCAACTGGGCGCTGAACGGCAGGCAATGCGCGTGATGATGCGCGTGAGGATCAATCGGACTTTCAGACATGATTCATCACCATTCGATGTTACTTTCGCCTACGTGCTCGGCGAGGTATCGCTGCTCGGCGGATGCGCACCCGGATCGGGCGGCAGGGCGGTCAACAGCCGCGGCCCGTGCTGCGCGCCGGCCTTCCAGCCCGCCTGCCAATCCGCTTCGCCGACGGGCTGCGCCGCCAGCATCACGAGGCTATGCGCGGCCACTTCGACCTCTGGCACCGCCAACCGGTGCGGCGTGCTTTCCGGCTCAGCTGTGTCCAGCAGCACATGCCATTCCAGGTGTGGCGCGGGCGGCGCGAAACGCCGTGTTTCGTCCGCAGCGTTGAGCATCATCAACAATACTTCCGTTTCGCCGTTCAAGCCCGGACCCGCGCGACGCAGCGTGAACGCGCGGCCTTCGGGATCCTGCCAGGCTTCGATAGTGAGCGGATCGCCGTGTTCATCGAACCAGCCGACATCGAACAGGCCCGGCAACACTTCGCGATCGCCGAACAGAAAGCGCGTTTCGCGCAGCAGCGGATGCTGTTTGCGCAGCGCGATCACGCGCGCGACGAACGCGGTCATTTGACGGCCGTCGGGTGACTCCACGCGCTCCCAGTCAAGCCATGATAGTTCGTTATCCTGGCAGTACGCATTGTTGTTGCCGTTCTGCGTACGTAGCAACTCGTCGCCTGCCAGCACCATGGGTGTGCCGAGCGCCATCAGCAACGTGGCGATCAGCGAGCGGGCCACGCGTTTGCGGGTTTCAAGGAGGACCGGATCGTCGGTCGAGCCCTCCACGCCCCAATTGCGACTGCAGTTTTCATTGTGGCCGTCGTTGTTGTCTTCGCGATTTGCCTCGTTGTGCTTGTGCTCATACGCGGTGACATCGGCGAGCGTAAAACCGTCATGCGACGTGACAAAGTTGACCGATGCCCACGGTTTCCTGAAACGCCGGTTGAACAGATCGGCGGAACCGGTGAGACGGGCGGCAAGATCGGGACGCAGGCCTGCGTCACCGCGCCAGAAGCGGCGCACCGTGTCGCGGAAACGGTCATTCCATTCGGCGAAGCCCGGCGGATGGTTGCCGAGTTGATAACCGCCTGGGCCGATGTCCCATGGCTCGGAAATCAGCTTGCGTTGCGACAGGATCGGGTCCTGGCGCAATGCGTCGAAGAAACCGGAGCCGGGATCGAAACCATGCTGCTCACGGCCGAGCGTCACGCCGAGATCGAAACGGAAGCCGTCGATGTTGAACTTCGTCGACCAGTAGCGCAGCGAATCCATCACCATCTGCAGCACGCGCGGATGCGGCAGGTTCACGGTATTGCCGCAGCCGGTGTCGTTGATATGGTGGCGTTCGTCGCCGGGGATCAGGCGGTAGTAGCTCGCGTTGTCGAGGCCACGCCATGAGACGGTCGGCCCCATCTCGTTGCCTTCGCAGGTGTGGTTGTAGACCACGTCGAGAATCACTTCAATGCCGGCCGCATGCAACTGACGCACGGCGATGCGCATTTCGTCGAGCCGGTGTGAACTCAGATACGACGGCTCCGGCGCAAAAAACGCCGCGGTGTTGTAACCCCAGTAATTGCGCAGGCCGCGCTCCACCAGAAAGCGGTCGTTCAGAAACGCATGCACGGGCAGCAATTCAACGGCGGTCACGCCGAGCTTCAGCAAATGTTCGATGAATTCCGGCGAAGCCAGCGCAGCGAACGTGCCGCGTTCGTGCTGACGCAAATCGGCGCGCAACATCGACGCGCCGCGCACATGCGTCTCATAGACGATGGTTTCGCCCCAGGGCACATTCGGGCGCTTGTCGTGCGACCAGTCGAAAGCCTCGTCGATCACGACGCACTTCGGCATGGCCGGCGCCGAGTCGCGCCGGTCGATGGACAGGTCGGCACGATTCGAATGCACGCGATAGCCGAACAGCGCGTCGGACCAGCGAAACTGCCCGACCAGTTTGCGTGCATACGGATCGAGCAACAGTTTGTGCGGATTGAAGCGATGCCCGTGCTGCGGCTGATACGGCCCATGTGCGCGAAAGCCGTACGCTGTGCCGGGGTGCGCATTGGGCAAATAGCCGTGCCAGATTTCGTCGGTGCATTCGGGCAGCGTGAAGCGCCTGATCTCCTTGCGACCGGTGGGGTCGAACAGGCAAAGCTCGATTTTCTGCGCATTCGCCGAGAACACCGCAAAGTTGACGCCGAGGCCATCCCAGCTGGCGCCGAGCGGATAGGGCGAACCGGGCAGAAGCCGGTCGGGCATTGCATGCGACATGATTCCCCTTCCTTGTTCTGTTTTATGAACGCTATCGTGGGACTTCATGCAACGGGCGCGCGGCCTGGCCGCCGCGCGCCCGTCTTACTACACTTCTATCAATCTGCGCGCAAAACGATCGTCGCCAAAGGTGGCAACGTCAGCGCAGCGGAATGCGGCCAGCCGTGGCTCGAGACGTTGTCGGTGTGAATCAGCCCGCCATTGCCCATGTTCGAGCCGCCGTACACGCCGGCATCCGTATTCAGCACTTCTGTCCAGCGGCCGCCGCGCGGCATCCCCATCCGGTATCCGACCTGCGGCACCGGTGTCATATTGCAGACCACCACCAGTTCACGGCCTTCGCCATCGGTGCGGCGGTAGGCATACACGCTGTTGCCGCTGTCGTCGCCGACTAGCCATTGGAAACCGCCCGGCTCGCTGTCGAGCCGATGTAGTGCAGGCTCCTCGCTGTACAGATGGTTCAGGTCGCGCACGAGCTTCTGCACGCCGTGATGGTTCGGATCGTCGAGCAGATGCCAGTGGGGCGATGTGTCGTGGTCGAATTCGGCCAACTGGCCGAATTCGCCGCCCATGAACAGCAGCTTCTTGCCCGGATGCGTCCACATGAAGCCGAAGTACGCGCGCAGGTTGGCGAACTTCTGCCATCTGTCGCCGGGCATCTTGCCGAGCAGGGAGCCTTTGCCGTGCACCACCTCGTCGTGCGAGAGCGGCAGCACGAAGCGCTCGGAATACGCGTACACGATCCCGAAGGTCATCATGTGGTGATGGTATTGGCGGTAAACCGGGTCCTCTTCCATGTAGTGCAGCGTGTCGTGCATCCAGCCCATGTTCCACTTGAACTGGAAGCCAAGGCCGCCGTCTTCGAGGCGTGCGGTCACGCCCGGCCACGCGGTCGATTCCTCGGCGATCGTAATCGCGCCCGGCGCGCCCGGCACATAGCCGACTTCATGATTCAGCCGCTTCAGAAACGCGATCGATTCGAGATTTTCGCGCCCGCCGTGGATGTTCGGCACCCACTCGTCGGCGGCGCGCGAATAGTCGCGATACAGCATCGAGGCGACCGCATCCACGCGCAGGCCGTCGACGTGATAGCGCTTCAACCATGCGAGGCCCGATGCCACCAGGAACGCGCTCACCTCGTTGCGGCCGAGGTTGTAGATCATCGTGTTCCAGTCCTGGTGATAGCCCTCGCGCGGATCGGCGTGCTCGTAGAGCGGCGTGCCGTCGAAATCGATCAGGCCATGCGCGTCGTTCGGAAAGTGCGCCGGTACCCAGTCGAGAAGCACGCCGAGGCCGGCCGCGTGCGCCTTGTCGACGAACAGGGCGAACTGCTCGGGCTTGCCGAAGCGTGCCGACGGCGCGAACTGTCCGAGCGGCTGATAGCCCCACGAACCGCCGAACGGATGCTCGGCAATCGGCATGAATTCCACGTGCGTGAAGCCCATGCTTTTCACGTACGGAATCAGCCGGTCGGCGAGTTCTTCCCAGGTGAGCCCGCGCTGGCCTTCTTCGGCGACGCGCAGCCACGATTCGGCATGCACTTCGTAGATCGAGATCGGTGCGCGCGGGGTTTGTCTGGCGGCGCGCGACTGAATCCAGTCGTGGTCGGTCCATTCAAACTGCTCAATCTCGTCGACATGCGCGACCACCGATGCGGTGCCCGGTGGCAATTCCGTCTGCATCGCGCACGGGTCGGCCTTCAGCGGCAACGGATGGCCGTCGCGAGAGAGCAATTCGTACTTGTAGCGCGTGCCCGGGCCGACGCGAGGCACAAACAGTTCCCACACACCCGCCTGATGACGCAGCCGCATCGGATGACGGCGACCGTCCCACGAATTGAAGTCGCCGACCACCGAGACGCGCCGCGCATTTGGCGCCCAGACGGCGAAGCGCACACCCGGCACGCCGTCCACTTCCATTGGGCGTGAGCCGAGACATTCGAGCACTGCGTACGGGTCGCCGCCGGCGAGACGACCCAACGGCTCGTCGCCGAGAACGGGGCCGAACGAATACGTGTCCTCGATTTCCTGCACGGTGCCATGCCAGTCGATGCGCAGGCGATAGGGCGCGGCAGACGTGATGCGGCCGGCAAACAGCCCTGGCCTGAGTTGCTCGAGCTCGCCGAGCGTCGCGCCGTTGGCGCGTGAGATCACGGTGACGTGCCTGGCGTTCGGCAACAGCGCGCGCACCACCGGACCCGCGTCCGTCCGATGCATGCCGAGCTGCGAGAAAGGATCGGGGTGACGCGCTTCAACGAGCGCGTCGATATCGAGTGGTTGGAGGCCTGCGGCCGGATCATGCTCACTCATAGTCGCCCTCGGCCGGATTAGGCGATGCGGCGGCGTTTGGCGCCTGGGTTGATGGATCGTGCTGCGGGTTGCCGGTGTCACCGAGCAACCGGCTGGTGAGCGAAGCGAGGCCGCGTACCGGCAAACTGAGCCACGTCGGGCGATTGGCCGCTTCGTAACGGATTTCATAAGCGGCTTTCTCGATCAGGAACAGATCGAGTAAGGCCTGTTCGGCTTCGGGCGCCACCAGCGGCGTTGGCGAATCCGCGACGGCGGCGCGGTATTCCTTCAGGAACGTCTCGGTAGCGTGCGCACGGAAACGGTCGAAGAGCGCACGCTTGCGATCGGCGGTTTGCTGTGGCGCGCTTTCCATCGTGGACTGCGCCGCGGCGCTCGCATACGACAGCGAGCGCATCAAGCCGGCCACGTCGCGCAACGGGCTCGACTTCTGACGCCGCTCCTCTAGCGTGCGCGCGGGTTCGCCTTCGAAGTCGATCAGATACGCGTCGCCCTGCGCGACCAGCACCTGACCCAGATGGAAGTCGCCGTGAATGCGGGTACGCAGCGCGCCCGCATCGCCCGACACCAGCTTGCTGACTGCAGCAACCAGCGCAGCGCGGCGATCGATCAGGCTTTGCGCCAATGCCTGGGTGTCCGGATCGCTCATCTGCTCGATGCGCGGTGCGAGCAGATCGAGCGCGCTGGCGAGCATGGCTTGCGTGCCGTCGACCCACGCCTTCACCTGCTTGGCGTTGGCGAGTTCCGGAGCGAAATCCGGGTCGTCGGAAGGTGACGCAAGCGCCATGTGCAGTTCGCCGAGCCGCTTACCGATGGTGCCGGCCAACGCGCTGTAGCCTTCCATGAGAATTGTTTCGTTGTCGCGGTCCGGCGATTGCCCGTCCGCATCGACGGCGATGGCGAGTTCGTCCACCGAGCGGCGCAGGTAGTCCAGCGACCAGTTCCAGGCGTCACCCTGATTGTCGATATAGCCTTGCAAGATAGCGAGTGTATGTGGCACGCCTTCGGGATCGACGCGCACCACTTCACCATACAGCGGCGCGGTGTTCGCGTAGCCGAGCTGGGTCAAATAGCGGCTGATTTCCGCTTCCGGATGAATGCCGCTCACCAGACGCCGCACCAGTTTCAACACCGCGGCATCGGCGATGATCAACGAGCTGTTGCTTTGCTCGGCCGCCAGCCAGCGGATCTCGGGCCGTTCACCGAGATCATCGAGTTCGGCGAAACGCTCGGTTGGAATGAACCTGATTTCGCTCTTCTGTACGGTCGGCACGACCGCGCGTTCGCGCAGCTTGCGCATCACGCCATGAGCGAAGATGGGCAGCGCGAACGCGTCCGTCAGATGGCCGACGTTGCGGCCGCGCCGCACGCGCGCGAGTGCCAGTTGCATGAACAGCGGAGTGGTGGTCTCGCCGCCCCACGTGATCGCGATCGGCACGACGTAGCGTTCGGTGTGGTCGCCCACATCGGCTTCGATTTCGGTGAACGCGAAGCCGCCGTTAGGAATCGTCGTCAACGCGGCGAGCCGCACCGCGTGCATCTTCTGATCCTTCGAGGCAAACCAGCGGCGCCGGCTCAGCCACGACGGCAGCACTTCGGATTCGAGCAACCGGACATTTTCCGGCGTCGGGCCGACCTGACCCTCGCGGATCACGATCGTGACGAACTCGGGCAGCGGTTCGGAATGCGCTTGCGCCCATGTCGGACGCTGGCCGCTGGAGCAGAGCATGAACCATAGGAAACCGTACGGCGGGAAGGTCAGCAGATAAGTGAGCTGGCCGATTGCCGGGAACACGGAATCGGCAGTCATTTCGATCGGCACCGAGCCGTTGAACTCGGACAGATCGAGTTCGACCGCCTGCGGTGCGCGCGAGAGGTTGGCTACGCACAATATTGGCGGCTCGCCTGGCAATTCGCGCAGATACGCAAGGATCTTGCGGTTTTCCGGCTTCAGGAAACGGATCGTGCCGCGTCCGAAGGTTTGTTTCGCGCGGCGCGTGGCGAGCATGCGCCGGGTCCAGTTCAACAGCGAATGCGGATCGCGGCTTTGCGCTTCGACGTTGACGGCGTCGAAGCCGTACAACGCACCCATCACCGGCGGCAGCACCAGTTGTTCAGGATCGGCGCGCGAGAACCCGCCATTGCGATCCGACGACCATTGCATCGGCGTGCGCACGCCGTCGCGGTCGCCGAGGTGGATGTTATCGCCCATGCCGAGCTCGTCGCCGTAATAGATCACGGGCGTGCCGGGCATCGACAGCAGCAGCGAATTGATCAGCTCGATGCGGCGGCGGTCGCGCTCCATGAGCGGCGCGAGGCGGCGGCGAATGCCGAGGTTCAGGCGCGCGCGGCGATCGCTCGCATAGGTGTTCCACAGGTAATCGCGCTCGGAATCCGTGACCATTTCGAGCGTCAGTTCATCGTGATTGCGCAGGAAAATCGCCCACTGATTCGTTTCCGCGAGGTCCGGTGTTTGCCGCATGATGTCGGTGATCGGGAAGCGGTCCTCGCTCGCGATCGACATATAGATGCGCGGCATCAGCGGGAAGTGGAATGCCATGTGGCATTCGTCTTCGTCGCCGAAATATTCCTTCACGTCTTCCGGCCACTGGTTCGCTTCGGCAAGCAGCATCCGGTTTGGATACTCGGCGTCGATCGTTGCGCGAATCTTCTTCAGCACCGCGTGCGTTTCCGGCAGGTTCTCGTTATTGGTGCCTTCGCGTTCGACCAGATACGGCACTGCGTCGAGCCGCAGCCCGTCGATGCCCATGTCGAGCCAGAAGCGCATCACCTGCAGCACTTCCTTCAGCACGGCTGGATTGTCGAAGTTCAGATCGGGCTGGTGCGAGTAGAAGCGATGCCAGTAGTAAGCGCCCGCGACCGGATCATGAGTCCAGTTCGACGGTTCAGAATCGATGAAGATGATCCGCGTTTCCGTGTACTTCTGATCGGTCTCGGACCATACGTAGTAGTTGCGATGATTCGACCCCGGCTTCGCACGACGGGCGCGCTGAAACCACGGGTGTTGATCCGACGTATGGTTGATCACGAGCTCCGTAATCACGCGGATGCCGCGCGCGTGCGCTTCCTGAATGAAGCGCTTCACGTCCGATAATTGGCCGTAGTCCGGATGCACATTGCGGTAATCGGCGATGTCGTAGCCGTCGTCGCGACGCGGCGACGGATAGAACGGCAGCAGCCAGATCGCATTCACACCGAGTTCGGCGATGTAGTCGAGCTTCGCGATCAAGCCCGGAAAGTCGCCGACGCCATCGTTGTTTGCGTCGAAGAACGACTTGATGTGCACCTGATAAATGATCGCGTCCTTGTACCAGAGCGGATCGTCGCTCAGGGCCGCGGGCTTGCCGCGCCGATGCGAGCGTGCTTTGGCGGCGCTGCCGGTGGCCGCGCTCGTATGGGTCTGCGACGTGCTTTGGGCCGAATCGTCACGCTTCATGTCGCACCTTCCGTAGGGGTTGGGTTGCCAGCGTCGTCTGCGTGATAGTCGCTGTCGGCATCATCCGGGCGTTCAGCGGGCAGGCCGCCGAGCGGCGCGATGCGCCAGATCGAAAACGGCTGGCCCGAACCGAGCCGGACGTGCTGCCAGCGGCCGTGCCATTCGAACCGCGCACCGGTCATCTGATCGGTCACTTCCAGCGCGCCATGGTCGTGCAGATTCCAATGATGGAAAGTGTCCCACGACAATTCGATGTCCGCGCCCTGTTCGTTGAATGGGTCGAGATTGATCGCCACCAGGATCACGTTGTCGCGTGCTTCGGTCGCTTTTTCGAAGAACAGGATGTTGTCGTTGTGCGCGGTGAGGAACGTGAGGCCGAGATGCGTTTGCAATGCCGGGTTTGCGCGGCGAATCCGGTTCAACGCACTGATTTCGCCGACGATGTTGCCGGGCCGGTTCCAGTCCCACGCGCGTAGTTGATACTTTTCGGAGTCGAGATATTCCTCGCTGTTCGGTAGCGCAGCGGCCTCGCACAATTCGAAACCGCTATACACGCCCCACAATCCGGCGAGCGTGGAGGCCAATGCGGCCCGAATCAGAAAACCCGAACGCCCTGACGACTGCAAATGCCGCGGGTTGATGTCCGGTGTATTGACGAAGAAATTCGGCCGGTAGAAATCACGCGCGCTGGTTTGCGTGAGCTCGGTCATGTACTCGATGAAGTCGCGCTTCGACTCGCGCCAGGTGAAATACGTGTACGACTGCGAGAAGCCGATCTTGCCGAGGCGGTTCATCATGCGCGGCCGGGTGAAGGCTTCGGCGAGGAAGATCGTGTCGGGATAGCGCGAGCGCACATCGTCGATCACCCATTCCCAGAACGGCAGCGGCTTGGTGTGCGGATTGTCCACACGGAAAATGTGCACACCGGCTTCGATCCAGAACAGGAACACGTCGCGCAGCGCGAGCCACAAATCGGGCTTGGCGTCGTGTGCATAGAAGTCGGGGTTGACGATGTCCTGGTACTTCTTCGGCGGATTTTCCGCGTAACGCAGCGTGCCGTCGGGGCGCCAGGCAAACCACGTCGGATGCGCCTTCAGCCATGGGTGATCCGGCGAGCACTGGATCGCGAAGTCGAGTGCGATTTCGAGGCCGTGCGCGTGCGCGGCGGCCAGCATCTGCTTGAAGTCGTCGAGCGTGCCGAGTTCGGGGTGGACGGCGGTGTGGCCGCCCTCGACCCCACCGATTGCATACGGGCTGCCGACATCGCCCGGCTGCGCGGTCAGCGTATTGTTGCGGCCTTTGCGGTTCGCGACGCCGATCGGGTGGATCGGCGGGAAGTACAGCACGTCGAAGCCCATGTCGCGAATGCGCGGCAGTTTCGTGACGACGTCAGCAAAGGTGCCGTGACGGGATTCGTCGTCGCTCATCGAACGCGGGAAGATCTCGTACCAGCTTGCAAAGCCTGCCGCGGTGCGTTCGGCGTCGATCTTGTAGACGATCGGATCGCGGCTCAGGAACGGGCGGTGGCGTGCGGCGGTCATCGCCTTCGCGGTAGTCGGCGCGAGCAGCAGCGCGTGCTTCGCCTCCGGATCCGCCTTGGTGAAGACCTTGACGATATGTTCGAGCGGCTCGCTTATCGTACCCTCCGCGCCTTCCACGGTTTCCACTTCGGCGAGCACCAGGGCGAACAGATGCGTGGCTTCGTCGAGTTCGAGTTCGACGGTTTGGCCCGCCTTCAGTTTCTTCTGGATATGCTCGACCAGCGAAGCAAAGTCGTCGCGCCATGCGATGACCGTGAATTCGTGACGGCCGAGGCGTTCCAGCGGGATGCGCGCTTTCCAGACATCGAGGCCGGCAGGCTGTGCGGGGCTCATCGGCACTTCGTGCCAGGCGGTTTCGTCGGCGGCGCGCCAGACGACGGCGGCGGCGATCTTGTCGTGACCCTCGGCGAAGATCGCGGCGGTGATTTCGGCGCGCTCGCCCACCGTGCGCTTGGCGGGGAATCGTCCATTATCGACCGAGGGTGTCACGCTCTCGATCGCCACGCGCGGCGCGCTGATCGCGTCGAGCACGGTCTTGCGGCCGCTGCGCTTGCTGTTCGCCTTGTCGATCGGCGGCGCGAGACGGATCGGCTGATCGGCGGCTGCGCGGAACAGGCGCACGGCGCCGGGTGCGAGCGTGAACGGCGCCAATGCGGCGGATGTGGCGTTCCCAGGTGCGTCGAGCGGGACAAAGCGCGTGAAGTTGCCCGGTACGCCCGCGAGGAAATGGGCTGGATCGACACGGACCGGCGCACCGAGTTCGGGATTGATGGCGATCAGGATCGCTTCGCCGGCGTCGCGCAGATCGGGCGCGTCGGCGCGCAGCAAGACGGCTGCGGGCGCGCCGGGCCCGCTTAGCGGGCGCAATTCGCCGTTCGCGTGCAGCGTTTTCGTATTGCGCACGACTTCGTTTGCATGGCTGACCCGTTCCGAGAGATCGAATCGCCTCGACCGGCAGGCCAGCGCAAACTGCGAAGCGTCGCCGCGTGTCTGCGACATGGGCTCGGTGACGCCATATTCGAAGCCCATCGGCATCATCCAGCCGGTGCCGGTCGAGGCTGACGCGAATAGCGCGCGCCGGTAGGCCCGTTCGATGATGGCGGCGTCGTGCGCGTCGCTCAGATCGGCGGCGAGACGGGTGCCGTAAGGCGCTTCGGGAAAGGCGATGGGGGCGGCGATGCGGGCGAGCGCGGCATGCTCTTCCACCATCCAGCTGGCGCGGAAGTCCCACCAGCGCACCGACGAGAACGCTCTGTCGAAGCCCGCGCCTGCGAGGCCGAGCAGATCGCCACGAGCGAGCCCCGGCGTCGCGGCGAGGAAACGCACCTCGGGATGCTTCGCGCGAACCGCGTCGCCGAGTTGCCGCCAAACCGCGGCCGGCACACGATGCGGCGAATCGAACCGAAAGCCGCCGACACCGGCGTCGGCCAGCGCCAGCAGTTGCTGTGTCCACCAGCCGACTAGCGCTGCGCTGCCGGCGGCGTCGTTGAAGTTGGCATACGCGACGTTGTCCTCGTGATGCACATGGCGCGGATCGAGCCGCGCCTCTTCAGACTCGAATGGATGGAACCAGCCGGCATGTTCGGCGTACAGCGCGCCATCGGCGGCCATCCGGTCGATCACCAGATCGACCAGCAAGGCCAGACCGTTCTGGCGGGCGGCGTGCGCGAGCGTGCGGATTGCCTCTGCGGCGGGTTGCTGAGTCTCGAACACCGGATGCAGCCGGCCGTGGTTGCCGACCACCTGTGCGTGACCCGCGCGGCCCGGCTCGAAGAGGCCGCCGATCAGCGCGTGATCGAAGCCCAGTCCGGCTGCGTGAGCGAACTGCGCGGGCCATGCATCGAGCGGCCCAACGAGAAGTGAATGAAAAAAATAAATCCGCGGCGCGTACCCGTTTGGGGATTCCATCGGTCGTTTCCAGATTCGTCCTGCTGCGGTGTGGATGCAATTGACATGCGATCACAGCGCTCATTGGGCTTCCAGAGCCGGATACCGCGCGATGCGTGAAGCGAGGGCGCGTACTGGTCAATGTAGTGCAAAGATCGTCACGCCGCTGGCCAGTAGCGGGTACTTTGACGCCAGGCGTCGATGCCGCGCGGCCGGCCAGAACTATTCGCAAGGCGCAGCAAACGTTGTGCCAGTGCGTTTTGGACTGAAGCGGAAGGGTGGGGAAGCGCGTGCCCTAGGGGAGGGGCGGCGGACGGCCGGAAGCGGCGGGAGCGCGGCGGCGGACGGCTTGCGTGTAAAACGGACGGGCGTCCCCCGGGTTTTACACGGGGTCGAGCGACGCGGGCCCCGGGGGCCCCGGGGCCGCGAAAGGCGAAGTGGCGGCCGGCGGGGCAAGCGTCGTGAGGGGAAGGACTTTCAGGGAAACACGGTGGGTCAAGAGCCGAGCAAGCCCGCAGCGATGTTCACGCACAAGCCGAGCACGGCGACATTGAAGTAGAACGCCAGGATCGACTGCGCGAGCGCGGCGCGGCGAATGGACCGCGAGCGCAGCACCACGTCTGAGGTTTGCGAGGCCACGGCGATGGTGAACGAGAAGTACAGGAAATCCCAGTAGTTCGGCTGGAGCTTGTGGTCGGGAAACAGCAGGGGGGTCTCCGGTGCATCCGGGTCGTAGTAAAGCCGCGCGTAGTGCGATGTGAAAATGGTCGGGATCATGAACCAGGCGCCGAACATCGTGAGGCCGGTCAGCAGGTAGTGCCATGCAGTCGAGCTGCCAGCCGTGCCCTTCGCGGAGGCCAGTTCGAGCACGATCGCGGCAATACTGGCGACCGTCGCGACGCAGATCACGACCAGCACCACGCCCGCGTTTTCATCGTCGCGCTGCGCGAACTCGCGGACATGGCCTTCGTCCGCGGCGGCCATGTGCACCCACATGAGCAGGAGGTAGGTCCACACCGCGGCATCCCAGCCGGCCAGAACACGCACCATGGGGCGCATGTGTTCTGGGAGCAGCAGCGCGGCCACGAGGCCGACGGCGAGGCCGATCAGCATGCGGGGGCGATTGCGAAGAACCTGCGGATAATATTTTATGAGCATGAGATCAAGGGTGAAGGGCCGTCTGTGTCGCGGATTCTACTCGCGCTTCAGGCACCAATTGTCGAATAGGTGAATCACAGGCTATAGTCTTTCGCAACGGCCTTGCGCGCCGCTTTCAGTTGAAAGGCGATTGGCAGGCGGCGGGTTTTTTGCCGCGCGCACCGCGCAGTCAAGCTGTTTTCACAAGGCTGTCATCAGCACAACGTAATGCGGCTTGCATCGGCATCATGCAGCCACACAAGACCGCTTAAGCGGCGCCAGACCAGGTTTGGGGTAGAGAAGTCGACGCAGCGCGCGAATGGCATTACGCCACGGCCGCGTTGTCTGTTGAGAATGACTCACGATCAACTCACCATCTGGAGCCCCCATGACAGATGTTCCTGAGAATAAAGATGCGCACCATGAGGTGACGCATCTGGCCAGGTTTCCGTCGTCAACGTCGCCAACGTTCTCTTCGCCGCTTTCTTCGCTGGGATCCACTCGCTCATCTTCGTTGCATGCATCGTTTTCAGCCTCGCGCAGAGCCTGGGTGCTAGGCGCATGCGCGACGGCCGCGGCGCTTGCGTTTGCCGGGGCAGGCCGCTCGCTCTCATGGATCACGCCGGCGTTTGCTGACACCGCGCCTGCCGGCGGCGGGCTCGATGCCTTCCTGGCGCTCTCGCGGCGTCTCACCGGCCGAACGGGCTTCGACGCCGTGCTCGGCAAACGCGTCTACGACGCCCTCGCCAGATCCGACAGCCAGTTCTCCCAGAACATCGCTGCGCTCAACACGTGGCTGCAAGGTCATGGCGGCGTGCCCTCCGATACCGTCACGCAGGCCTTGCAGGCCGATCAGCCGGCGCTCGCGAAATCCGTGAGCGCGATCATGCGTGCGTGGTATCTCGGTCTCGTGGGCGATATGCCGCATGTGGATGTGGTCGCTTATGAAAAAGCGCTGATGTTCGAGCCAGTCAAGGACGTGCTGACGATTCCGTCCTATTGCCGCGACGTGCCGTTCTACTGGACGCAGAAGCCGGTGAGCGCCTGAACGATGTTCCTCTTGCGCGTGCCTTGTCGTCACATGGCCTGATTGAGCCGTTCGACGAAACGCCGGCACGCGAGATCAGCAAGCAAAGATAAGCCAGAAGTGAAGAGGGCAACAATGGCAAACTCAAATTCCGCCGACATCGTCGTAGTCGGTTCGGGCGTGGCAGGTGGACTGGTCGCGCATCAAATGGCGCTGGCCGGCGCGTCGGTGATTCTGCTCGAAGCCGGGCCGCGCATTCCGCGCTGGCAGATCGTCGAGAATTTCCGCAATTCGCCGGCCAAGTCCGACTTCGCGACGCCCTATCCCTCCACGCCTTACGCGCCGCATCCCGAGTACGCGCCCGCCAACAATTATCTGATCCAGAAAGGCGACTATCCGTACAACTCACAGTATGTGCGGCTGGTCGGCGGCACGACGTGGCACTGGGCGGCCGCTGCGTGGCGGCTGTTGCCGTCGGATTTCCAGTTGCACAAGCTATATGGCGTGGGACGTGATTGGCCTTATCAGTATGAAACGCTTGAGCCGTGGTATTCGGCGGCTGAAATGCAATTGGGCGTTTCCGGACCGGACAGTACGATCGATCTCGGTTCGCCGCGTTCGAAGCCCTATCCGATGAGCGCGTTGCCGCTCTCGTACATGGATCAGCGTTTTAGCGACGTGCTCAACGCACAGGGCTTCAAGGTGGTGCCCGAGCCGGTCGCGCGTAACAGCCGTCCGTACGATGCACGGCCAACCTGCTGTGGCAACAACAACTGCATGCCGATCTGCCCGATCGCCGCGATGTACAACGGCGTGGTGCACGCGGAGAAGGCTGAACAGGCCGGAGCGAAGCTGATTCCCGAGGCGGTCGTGTACCGCGTCGAAGCGGACAACAAAGGGCTCATTACGGCCGTCCACTACAAGGACCCGAACGGCAACAGCACACGCGTGACCGGCCAGCTGTTTGTGCTCGCCGCGAACGGCATCGAAACGCCGAAGCTGATGCTGATGTCGACCTCCGACAAATTCCCGCACGGCGTTGGCAACAGCTCCGACCAGGTGGGCCGTAACCTGATGGACCATCCGGGCACGGGTGTCACCTTCCTCGCCAATGAACCGCTGTGGCCCGGGCGCGGGCCGATGGAGATGACGTCGATCGTCAACTTCCGCGACGGCGCGTTCCGCTCCGATTACGCGGCAAAAAAGCTGCATCTGTCGAATGGCGTGCCGACCATGGGTGTGACCGCCGATCTGTTGAAGAAAGGCCTCACCGGCGCCGAGCTCGACCGCCAGATTCGCGACCGCGCGGCGCGCACGCTGAACATCAACAGCTTTCACGAGCATCTCGCGGAGCCGCAGAACCGCGTGGTGCCCTCGGCGGATCACAAGGATGCGCTCGGCATTCCGCAGCCCGAAATCTACTACTCGATCAACGACTACGTGAAGAAGAGCGCGGCAAACACGCATGAACTGTATGCACAGATCGCCGCGCTGTTCGGCGGCGCCGAGGTCTCGTTCGACGATACTTTCGCGCCGAACAATCACATCATGGGTACCACCATCATGGGCAGCGATCCGGGGGATTCGGTTGTCGACGCGGATTGCCGCACACACGATCACTCGAATCTCTTCATCGCCAGCAGCGGCGTGATGCCGACTGCCGCCTCCGTGAATTGCACGCTGACGATCGCCGCCTTGTCGCTGAAACTGGCCGACAAGCTCAAGCGTGAAATCTGAGCCCTGAACGGAGAGCCACAATGACGAAGAACACCTCTCGCGTGCAGCCGGCCGATGCGCTTGCCCGGGGTACGCGTCGTCGGCACTTCCGGGTGGCGACGCTGGCGGCCGTCTTTGCCCTGTTTGCGCTGTATGTCGCCTGGCACGAAGTGCATGGGCCGACCGCACGACATAACGACGAGCTGCCGATCACGCAGGCCCGCGCGGACGACGCTGCGCAACCGGACAATGCGGCGGCCACACCGACGGCGGCGGCCGGCAGCGATCTCGTGAAACGCGGTGAATACCTTGCGCGCGCCGGCGATTGCGTCGCCTGCCACACGGCTGACAAAGCACGCCCGTTCGCGGGTGGCCTGCCGATCAACACGCCGTTCGGCACGATCGTGACACCGAACATCACGCCCGACCCGGATACCGGCATCGGCCAATGGAGCGACGCCGATTTTCTGCGCGCGATGCATGAAGGCGTTGGCAAGAGCGGCGAGCGGCTCTATCCGGCCTTCCCTTACGCGGAGTACACCAAGGTCACCGATCAGGACGTGCTGGCAATTCGCGCGTATCTGAACACGCTCACGCCGATCCACTACGCGCCGCCGAGCAACAGCCTGAAATTCCCGTTCAACCAGCGCTGGCTGATGGTGTTCTGGAATCTGTTCAATTTCGACGAAGGCCGCTTCGTCCCCGATCCGAAGCAAAGCGCCGAATGGAATCGCGGCGCGTATCTGGTCCAAGGTCTCGCGCATTGCGAGGAATGCCACACGCCGCGCAATTTCACGCAGGGGTTGAAGACGAGTTCGCGCTTCTCCGGCGCGGTACAGGCGGGGTGGCATGCGTACAACATCACCCCCGACAAGAACAGTGGCGTAGGCAACTGGAGCGATGACGAACTGGCGGCGTATCTGTCGACCGGCACGGCGCCAGGCCGCGCCAACGCGGCGGGCCCCATGGCCGAGGTGGTGACCGACAGCACGCAGTATCTGACGCACGAGGACGTCCGCTCGATCGTCACGTATCTGCGTTCGGTGCCGCCGATCAACGGTGGCGAATCGCGTCCGCGCGATCAGTGGGGCAATCCCGCCGTCGACGACGTAACTGCGCTGCGCGGCACCACGATCAATGCGGTGAACGGCGCGCAACTGTTCATCGCCAATTGCGCGACGTGCCATAACTGGACCGGTCAGGGCGTCGGCGCCAGCGCGCCGGGTGCGTATCCGTCGCTGATTCACAACTCGGCGGTCGGCGCGAGCGACGCCAATAATCTGGCGATGGTGATCCTGCACGGCGTCAGTCGTACGACGAAACAGGCTGATGTGCTGATGCCCGCGTTCGGTACCCAGCTCACCGACGACCAGGTGGCGGCTATCACCAACTACGTGACCAAACAGTTCGGCAATCCGCAGTCCACGGTGACGGTGGATCAGGTCGCCAAGCTGCGCACGCAGCAATAACGATTGCGCGGACGGCGTGTTTCTCGGTAAGTCCTGCCGGAGACACGCCGTTTTTGCGTCATTTCTACGTCGTTCGAGCGACTCGGGACCTCAGGATAAGATAGGGAACGCGCATACGCACTTGCGGATGCCGCACTATCATGAGCGAATGGATTCCGTACTCGTCAACTCCGTCCAGCATCATCCGGCCAATCGGAGCGGCCGCGACTTTGTCGTCGGCGATTTGCATGGCTGTGTCGATGCGCTGCGCTATCTGCTGCGCGACATCGCGTTCGACCCGGAGCGCGACCGGCTCTTTTCGGTCGGCGATCTGGTAGACCGCGGTGAACATTCCGAGCAGGCCTTGGCCCTGCTCGACAAGCCGTGGTTTCACGCGGTGCTCGGCAATCATGAAGACACTTTGTGCGCCGTCGCCGACGGGCGGGTGCGGCGCCAGTGGTGGTACGGAATCGGCGGCATATGGGCGGCGAATTTGTCCGACGAAAGTTTGCAGCACTACGCCGAACGTCTGCGGCCACTGCCGCTCGTGCGTGTGGTGGGCAGTGGTAAGGAACGCTTCAATATTCTGCACGCCGAGTTCTTCGGCACTGACGCCGAACTCGACGCCGGGAATTTTTCCGCCGAAGCGCGCCAGCAATTGCTGTGGGGGCGGGATCTTGCCTTGGGCAACGGCGATCCGCAGCGGCAGCATGGCCTTTCGCTGACCTATTGCGGCCATACGCCGATGCGCGACATTCAGCAGATCGGCTCACAGATTTTCATCGACACCGGCGCATTCGGGCCCGGTGGCAAGCTGACCATCGTGGAACCGCAGGCGTTGCGGCGCTGGTCGATCTCGGTTGACGCGGCGCGGGAGAGCGGGGCGGCGGCGCTGGCCTTGCCGTGATTGTTTCGAGTCTCTTAGCTCTTAGCCTACCTGATTGAGCTCGAACACGATATCGATGCTCGTGCCGTTCCAGTTGTATTCCAGATACGCCGCGTGATGGCAGTCGCGTAGCAGCGTGGTTCTGAACGCGGCGAGGCACTCGCCTTCGTCATCCCGCACTGACGGATACACGATGCCCGGCGCACCGCCCTCGCGCACGGCACGGCCGAGCGATTGTCCGGCGACATAGTCGTCGGGCGACAGCACCGCGAGATCGAGCGATGCGTCGTCGCGGATGTCGACCACGTTGCCTTGCGCCACGACGGTGTAGAGCCGCATCTGCTGCCGCATTGGGGGCTCGGCGGTCGCCTCCAGAAATTTCCCCGTGTGATAGCGCGTCTCGGCGATCGCAGTAGCACGCGAACGGGCGCAATAGAACACGCCGTACGTGCCGTCCGAGAAACGGCTGCCGAGCGGATTCAGGTGTGTCAACGCGGCCATGATCGGCCCATAGCCC
Organism: Burkholderia sp. OK233; assembly: GCF_900230185.1. Taxonomy (GTDB): domain Bacteria; phylum Pseudomonadota; class Gammaproteobacteria; order Burkholderiales; family Burkholderiaceae; genus Paraburkholderia. The sequence goes on along the minus strand of NZ_OCSR01000002.1, from coordinate 1,489,232 downwards.
GGGCCGAAACGGCGCTCCTCGCGTGGCACGAGATCGAGTTCGCCGACTTCGGTGCGCAGGCGGTCGTTGGTCATCGCTTCGAGCGCGTAGAGGGCGTCGAAATCTTCCGGCGATGCGACCCGGTCGAATAGATTGACGGCCGGAAAACGCGTCGGAATCACGCGATACGCGGGCGACCAGTCGAGCGGCGCGCTGCGCCAGCGGTGCTGCCAATGCGGTTCTGTCACGCCCAGCCGCCTCGCATCGCGTCGAGATACTGGCGCACGGCCACGAGATCGCTGATGTTGCCGGCCAGCATGCGGTCCAGCGCGCGGCGGCCGCCGAACGGCGGCGCGCTGTTGGGGCGCTTGATCCAGGTGTCGGCGGCGCTGGGCTGCGGCAGCAGGATCTGCAGCGCCTTATAGATGCCGAGCAGCAGCGACAGGCGTTCCAGCGTGTCGCGCCCCAGACGCGCTGTTCCCGGTGCGGATTTCCATTTGAAGTAGGTGGAACGGCCCGGCGAGCCGAGCAGCACGATCTGCTCTTCGGCGCTCAAGTCCCAGTCTCGCGCGATGTTGAAGAACGCGCGCAGGCCTGCCGCCGACATTTCCGTAAGCGTGGGTTCCGAAACCGGCCGGCGGATTGGCGGTTCGGGCCGGGTGACGCGGGCGGCGTGAGCCATGATTGGATGAGTCCTTATATGTACTTGTTATTGATATTAGTCTAAAAATGGATTTTTGCAAGAGAATATAATCCCGGCTCGTTATGAAGTCGAAGATCAGGAGAAGCAGGAGATGTGGGTTCGAGCAGTAGCAACGGCAGTTGCAGTGTGGTGTGTGTCCGGGGCGGCAATGGCCGCTGGTTATGCGGAAGTGTGGAATCCGCCCGAGGCGACCGGGCATGCGGCGAAGCACGCAAAGAAAGCGACGGGTGCCGCCAAGGTCAAGTCTACCGCCGGCGCGAAGGCGGGTTCGAAGCACGCGGCGAAAGGACAACATGGGGCGCAGCGAGTTGCGTCAGCGTCGAAGAGCGGCGCCGGGCCGGCAGCGCATGGCCATGTGAAGAAGGTCACCGCCAGAAATGTTGGTCACGGTGGCGTGGTCAAGGGCGCGGGCAAACCTAAGTCGAAGGTAGCCGTGGTAGCGCAGGGTAAGAAGCCGCACGCACAACTCGCTCAGGCGAAATCGGGTCAAGGCAGGATCATGCACGCCAACCTGGTTCAAGGCCATGCAGCGCATGCCAAAGTGGTCAATGTGGCGGCGAAAACCAGCGCGGCCAAACCGGCCGTGGTCCACACGAACGCGCCTGCCAAGGCCGCAAACGTAACGGCGAGTCCCGCGGCGGCACCCGCTAATCCGGCGACCGCCAGCAGCGGTTCGTTGCCGCCGATTCTCCACTGACCTGCCGTTCAGGCGGCGCGTTTGCGTTTGGCCTTGGTGCCCGGCGGACCTAGCGCAGTGCGGCCGAGTTCGACAATGCGCGCCGAGAGCTTTTCGAGGCGTGGGGACTGGACCTTCCAGGCGTGCCAGTACAACTCGACATCGGTGGGCTGCTTCGGCGCAAGGTCGACCAGTTCGCCGCGCTCGACGGCATCGCCGAATTCCAATTCGGGCACCATGCCATAAGCGAGGCCACGCTGGATCGCCATGTAGCGCGGCACCGGCGCGGGCACGTAGTGGCACGGATAGGCTTCCGGCGGCAGGCCGAAGCGCGCCTCGAGAAAGCGCGCCTGCAAGGCGTCCTTGCGTGAGGACAGGATCACCGGCGCGCGCCGCGCGCTTTCACGCGTCAATCCATTCGGAAACCATCGCTCGACGAACGCTGCCGACGCCACCAGCCGGTAGCGCATCGCACCGAGCCGTTCCGCGAAGCAGCCGCGCATCGGCGCCGGTTCGGTGGTGATGCAGCCGATTGCGAGGCCTGATGCGAGCAGCGCGTGGGTGTGATCCTGGTCGTCGACGGTCAGATCGAGCAGCACGTTTTCTTGCAGCAGGATCTCGGAGAGCGCGGGGAAAAACCACGTGGACAGCGTGTCCGCATTGACGGCGGCGGCGACATTCAGCAGCGCCTCGTTGGCGCCCGCGAGATCGCTGGCGAAGTCGTCTTCGAGCAGGGCGACGCGCCGCAGATATTGCAGTAGACGCTGGCCCATCGGTGTCGCGCGGCATGGGCGCGTGCGCACGATCAGAGGATTGCCCAGACGCGTTTCAAGCGCACGCACACGCTGCGATACCGCCGACGACGTGATATTCAGGCGCACGGCGGCCTGCTCGAAGCTGCCGGTTTCGATGACCGCGCGGACGGCGGCGGTTTGTCGGGGGTCGAGGTCCACTGATCTACTTTTAAATGAAATGGTTAGTTTTCCAGCTTAAGCGAAAGCCGGCGAACTTTATTCATGGTTTAGGGCGAGGAGTCGTTTTGTCATTGCGTAGCCAACCCATTCGTCACTAACCGCAGCGTTTCCATCGACCGCGTATTCCTCACGCGCGAATGCAAGGTCACGCGTGATTCCGGCAGCGGCGGCAAACCCAGCCGTGAGCCGACATCGACCAAACCGCGCGGCGCCACTCTGCGCGCTAGCGGCGACACCGCAAGACCAGCCGCAACCGCGGCGCCGACCGCCGCCACTCCGCCACCGACGAACACTTCCTGCCACGCAACTGCCGCCTCATTCAGCGTGTGCAGCGCGACGTCGCGCACATTGCACGGCGGACTCAGCAGCGCCAGCGCCAACGGCTCGCCGACGCGCGGCAGCCATTCCGGTGTAGCGAGCCAGCCAAGCGGCTCGCTGAACAGCACTTGCGCGTCGTCACGCGGCGGCTCATCGGCGCCGTAGCGAACGATCACGGCGTCGAGGCGACGTTCATCGAATTGCGCGAGCAGTGCCGCGGACATGCCCAGATGCAATTCGACCACCAGACCCGGATCGTGCGCGTTGAGCCGCGCGAGCAGCTGCGGCAAGTTCGTTCCCGCGACGTGCTCGCTCAGCCCCAGCGTGAGCCGCCGACGCTCCACAGACAACGAACCCAGCGCCCGCTCATGTGCACTCAGCAGATCGCGGGCCGCGCCAAGGAATGCATTTCCATCCGGGGAAAGGCGCACGACACGCGGCGTACGTTCCATTAACTGCTTGCCGAGATGCGCCTCCAGCCGTTTCAGCTTCAGGCTGACGGCCGATTGCGTGGTATCGAGCGCGTCCGCAGCCCGCGTGAAGCTGTGCAGATCGGCGACCAGCACGAAGGCGCGCACAGCATCGAGATCGAGGACTTTCATTTCAATTGAATATAGATGAAATAGCCAATCATGGCTGTTAATTATGACTGAGCGCGCCTAAGCTGTGTTTACCCAATCACGGCAACCAAGGAGTTTCATCATGCCGCTCACACGAATCGCATTGCGCGCCGGCAAGCCGGTGGAATACCGGAAGGCGCTGACGGACAGCATCCAGCGTTCGCTGGTGGAGACGTGCAATGTGCCGAAAGACGACATCTTCATGCTGATCACCGAGCACGAAGCCGACAATTTTGTGTACGACAAGCAGTATCTGAACATCGAACGCAGCGACGATCTCGTGGTGATTCAGATCACGTTTAACAATACGCGCACGCTCGAACAGAAGAAGGCACTGTACAAGCGCATGGCGGATGAACTCGCGGAGTCGCCGGGACTGCGACGAGAGGATGTGTTCATCAATCTCGTCGAAGTGCTCAAGGAGAATTGGTCGTTCGGTAATGGGATCGCGCAGTACGCGGTTTGAGTGGCAGACGAACTCAGGCGGCCTGCGCGTAATTGAGGCGGGCGGGAATGGATGCGCGGGGCAGACAGGCAGCGCTGCGTCGCTATAATGGTTCGCTGTCCTTTCCTAACCCACCGACACTCCGCCGCCATGACATCCGACCGCACTGACCCGTCCCACGAAGCCCTCGAACTTGGCGGCTCCGTCTGGTTTAAGGCAGGCGCGCAAACGCTCGGCGGGGCGTCGCGGATCGCGCTGCTCGCGGCGATTGGCGAGACCGGTTCGATCACCAGCGCGGCGAAAGCCATCGGCATGAGCTACAAAGGCGCGTGGGACGCTGTCGACACGATGAACAATCTCGCCGGTGAGCCGCTCGTCGTGCGCTCGACCGGCGGCAAAGGCGGCGGCGGCACGACGCTCACGCCGCGCGCCGTGAAGCTGATCGATACGTTTCGGGCGGTCGAACGCGAGCATCGGCGTTTTCTCGAACGCGCGGGCGCGGCGATCGAAGGCTTCGCGACGGATTGGGATCTGATCGGCCGCATCGGCGTGAAAACGAGCGCACGCAATCAGCTTTATGGAACGGTGTCGGCGATCACGCGCGGAACGGTCAATGATGAAGTGTCACTCGCGCTGCCAGGCGGCCATACGATCGTCGCGGTCGTTACGCATGAAAGTACCGAGACGTTGGGCCTTGCGGTGGGGGCGGCGGCGTTTGCGTTGATCAAGGCGTCGTGGGTGGTGCTGCTCGCGGAGAACGAAAGCGGTGCGCCGCCGAAGCTATCCGCACGCAATCAGATGCGCGGCACGGTGCAGAGCGTGAAGCGCGGGGCGGTCAATGCGGAGGTGTCACTGCTATTGGACGGCGGCGCGGTGATTACCGCGGTCGTCACGAATCAAAGCGTCGATACGCTTGGGCTTGTGGAAGGCGGGACCGCGGTCGCTGTATTCAAGGCGTCGAGCGTGATTCTTGGTGTGAAGGATTGAGTGAGCCAAGGGTACTGACGTTATGGCATGCTGCGCTCGTACCCAGCAAACGGATGGTTCTCGCGCACACAACCATCGCTGACCTGTACGACCTGATCGCCGAAGGCTGCGACATCGTCGGGATCGTGCGTGATCAACACCATCGGAATATCGAGCCGCGTCTGCAGGTCCGATAGCTCGCGCCGCATACGCTGACGCAGCTCGCTATCGAGTGCGGAAAACGGTTCGTCCAGCAATAGCAAGCGAGGCTCAGCGACCAGCGCCCGCGCCAGCGCCACGCGCTGCTTCTGTCCACCCGAAAGCTGCGCCGGATGATTACCTGCCACGCTCTTCAACTCGAGCGCATCGAGCCAGTAATCGACTTGCGGGTGCGAGATTCGCGCGCGCGGATTGAGCCAACCCTGCTGCAACCCGAAGCCGATGTTCTGCCGCACGTTCAGATGCGGAAACAGCGCGTAGTCCTGAAACAGATACGCAATCTTGCGTGCCTGCGGTTTCTGATCGATACCGCGCGCGCTGTCGAATAAAGCGTTGCCGTGCAGCGTGATTGTCCCTTCGTCTGGACGCAGCAAGCCGGCGATGGCCTGTAGCGTCAAACTCTTCCCCGCGCCGGACGGCCCGAACAGCACGACGCGCTGCGTGGTCGCCTTGAACGAGACGTCGAGCGTGAAATGGCGCTCGGCGCTCTCGAAGGTCTTGCGGATGTCGACGGAGAGCGGCATATCAGCGGGACGTCAGAAGCGTGTGCTGCGGCACCAGACGCCCCGCGAGCAGCAGGATCACGACACACGTCACCGAAGTCACGAGCACGAGAAAATTGGCGGTGCTGTCGTCGCCGGCCTGCACGGCTGAATAGACCGCAACCGAAAGCGTCTGCGTGCGTCCCGGCAAGTTGCCCGCGATCATCAGCGTCGCGCCGAATTCGCCGAGCGCCCGCGCAAACGCCAGCAGACCGCCCGCGAGAATGCCGCGCGCCGACTTCAGCACGAGCGGAAACGCCACCACCGTCGACGCGATGACCGCGCCCTGCCAGGTGAACACCAACTGGATATCGAGCTTGTCGAGCCACCCGCCGATCACGCCGCGCCGTCCGAGCAGGACCAGCAGGTAGTAGCCGAGCACGGTGGGCGGCATCACGAGCGGCAGCATGAGCAGCGAATCGATCACATCGCGCGCGCCGGAGCGCCAGCGCGACAAACCGAAACCGGCCGCGACGCCGAACACCAGATTGAGCGCGGTGGCCCAGCCCGCCACTTTCAGTGACAGCAGGAGCGGAATCCAGGCCTGTTGCATGTGCGTGCGGTACCCAGGTTAATGCGCGGGCTTGAAGCCGTACTTCGCGAGCACGGCCTGGCCGGCCGGCGAGAGCACAAAGTTCATGAATGCCTGCGCGTCGGCCGCGTGACGGCTACCTTCGACTTGTGCGATCGGATAGGTGATCGGCGTTTGCGTCGGCACGTTCATCGCGACCTTGACCTTGTCCGGCATGACTGCGGCATCGGTGCTGAACACGAAGCCGGCGTCGACCTCGCCACGCGACACGTAGTCCAGGCTCTGGCGTACGTTCGATGCCAGCACGGCCTTCGCGCTGACCGCGTCCCACACGCCCGCGGCTTGCAGCGCGCCTTGCGTATAGCGGCCAACCGGCACCGAAGCCGGATCACCATAAGCCACACGCTTCACATTTGCCGACGTCAGATCATTCAGCGAGGCCGGCGTGAAATGACTGTCGGTCGGTACGATCAGCACCAGCGAATTGGCAGCAAAGTCCTTGCGCGTAGCCGGAACGATCACTTTTTCCGCTGCGGCCTTGTCCATCGCTTTCTGATCCGCCGAGGCGAACACGTCGGCGGGCGCACCCTTGACGATCTGCTGCATCAGCACGTCGGACGCGCCGAAGTTCAACAGCACCTTGGTGCCGGGATGCTGCTGTTCGAAGACCTCGCTAACCGCTTTGAACGCGTTGGTGAGGCTGGCGGCGGCGGAAACCACCAGTTCGTCGGCACGTGCGTTGGCGCTGACGGCAACGGAGATGGCGCTGGCGATGAACAGCGCATGTTTCACAAAGCGGCGGGACAGTGTCATGAAGGCTGGATGTCCGGCGTGGGCCGGAGCGGCGGGTTAAAACGCTATCGTAATATATGAAAGGTTATAGCGGTACCCATGACGATTATTCAATTGCGCGCATGAAGCGGCGCGTGGATTGGCAGGCGTGGGCTTCAGTTGCCGAACAGGCAATCGATTGAACGTGCTTCAGACGTCCGGCGAGTGCGGCGGCGTCAGCGTGTTGAGCGTCTGCGACAGCGGCGCTGTGGCGGGACGTACGTCGCGCACGGCCCGCCACTTGGCGCGGATGAACGGGCGGTCGTGGCCGGACACCTTCAGCGCAATATGGGTGACCCAGCGTTGCGTCGGCACGTGCACACCGTGCATTAGCAGCGCGAGGATCATCAAACTTGCGGTGACGGGCAGCGCCGACAGCCGGCCCGGCTCGGCATGCCACGCCATGCGTACGAAGAACAGTGCCGCCAGCGCGCCGACCAGGCAGCCGGTCACGGCTTCAGACGGTGAGTGAGCGCTCAGCACGACGCGCGACAAGCCGACCGCAATGCCCGCGGTCAGGCCCAATAAGACGCCAAGCAGACGAATTGCCGGGCGCGCCGGCAGCAGTATCAGGAACAGCGCGACCGGATAGACGGCGGTAGACAGCATGGCGTGACCGCTGACACCGGTGAAATCCAGTTCGCGCACGCCGACGCCCCAGCCGAGGAAGGCCAGCTTGGTCACGGTCACAACGCCGATGGCCGCGCCAAGCAGCAGCAACCAGCCGGCAGCCATGCGCCACGAGTAGCCGATCGCCAGCCAAAGTGCGATGGCGAACGCGAGCGGCAGCGTCATGCCGGCGCCGCCGAGGCTGGTGATCGAGTACCACAGATGGGCTGGTAAATCGGGCATGGCAAAAGCGCGACCAAGGCCGCGTAGAATCGGGTTGGTAATGGTTTAACGCGCGAACGGCGCGAATCGCCGACGCGGCAAAGGCGTCTGCAGACATTATTTACCCGTCAGTATAGACGGGTGCTGCAGGCGGGATTCGCCACGCATCAGGCTTTTTGTGACAGGGCGTTGGCTAGCGAACAAGCTTCGCAATCGTTTGACGTTGGTGCTGCTGCAAGGTTCTCCTGGCGGAAAATCCGGTATCCGGCAGAGGCTAAGGCCGTCAGCATCGCATGAGGATTGGTGTTATTGTGCATTGCACAACAAAGCGTCGTTCTATCGAACGGCACCTGTCCCTTTTTGCGAGGTCACCCGCCAATGGCAAAAAGTCTATCGAAAATCTGGCTACGTGGTCTTAAGCGGCTGCTCGCCATTCAAACCGAGCACACTCACGCAACCACCAAGCGCGCCACCGCGCGGCCGGCGCGCGTGGCCACCACCAAGCCTTCGGCCAAGGCCCGCCCTGTCAAGCCGGTGGCCGCGCTGCGCGCATCCGCGAAACGCGAGGCGCCGCGCGCCGCTCCGCGGGAATCGCGGGTTCGTCCGCGCGCGTCGGCATGGGCGAGCGGTTCATGGACGCGCTCGTTCCATTCGGCGCCCACCGCGCCTGGGCGACTCGTCAACCACCTTCAGTACGGGCTGTACATCCCGACCGGCCATGCGCACGAGGCGATGCCGCTGGTAGTGATGCTGCACGGCTGCACCCAGTCGATTGACGAATTCGCCGAAGGCACGCGGATGAACGTGCTCGCCGACCGGTTCGGCTTTGCCGTGGTTTATCCGGAACAGTCGAAGCATGTGCATTCGCATCGCTGCTGGCATTGGTACGACGCCAGCGACAGCGCCGGCGGTGCTGAGGCGCGTGCGGTCGTTTCGCTGGTGGATTCACTGGTTGCCCAGCACGGCTTCGACAGCGAGCGCGTATATGTCGCCGGAATCTCTGCTGGGGCCGGCCTGACGGCGCTTCTGGCCGTCAACTACCCGGAACGATTCGCGGCGGTCGCGCTGCATTCCGGCCCCGCTTTCGGCGAGGCCCGCTCCGGTATTACGGCGATGGACGTGATGCGGCGCGGCGCGCGTCGCGAGCCGGCCGAGCTGGTCGACGAACTTGTTAATGTGGCTGAATATCCCGGGATGCCGGCCATCATCCTCCACGGCGACACCGACCATGTGGTCGCGCCCGTCAATGCGGACCAGCTGGCGGTGCAGTTTCTCCGTCTGAACCGGATCGTCGACGAGAAAGGTGCGCGCAAATCCGGCGAAGTGAAGGAGGAGCGCAAAGGTGGCGTAGTGATGCGCGACTACCTGCGCGGCGGCCGGCGCGTGGTGCGGCTGTGCCGTGTCCAGGGGCTCGCGCACGCCTGGAGTGGCGGCGACGACGCCGTACCTTTCCATTCCGCCAAAGGCCCGGACGCAAGCGCCATGGTGTGGGAATTCTTCAGGCACCAACGCCGCACGGGCACCGGCCGTATCGCTGAAAGCACCGCCACAGAAGCTTCGACGGGTGCGCGGTGACATTGGAGCAACACTTCGAAATGAATATTGGCATGTTCCTAGGGTTTTCCCTATAATACGGGTTATCCCTTAGGAGTTAACGCCTAAACTCATTGTCGAGGTTGACCATGTACCTGCTTAGCCGCCTGTTTCTGTTCCTGACCAAATCGCCCGATCAACTCGCGAAAGAACGCGCTGACGCTTTCCTCGCAGAGGCAACCGATCTGTACGATCTGGAATTCCGTATGCGCAAGCTGGACCGCGAGACAATCAACCGTCAGCCGTCGTGGATGAGCCAGCACTAAGCTGTGCGAGTTTGAAGCATCGGCGCGTAATGAAGAACGCCGATGTTTTGGGGTGGGGTACCCAAGCTGTTATGAGCTATTGGAAGGGCTCAAACACGCTTAAACAGCCGGATTCAATTGCCACAGCGCGTGATTCAACACCGCGGTAAATGCCTCCCAGGCTACCTAGGGCTCGAGCAGTTCGCCAGCCCAGCGGTTCCGTCGCCAGAATGCAAGCGTCGGCGCGGCGAGCAGCACTAGAACACGAGCCGCGACCGCAAACGGCGCATCTCTCAGTCTTTGCCAGACGTTCCTGATCAAATCAAAGTGAGCGGGCACTTACTTGCCAAAACGGGCAAGCGTACGCTGCCGTGCGTCGGCGTGGTCGACGATCGGGGCGGGATAATCCTTGCCCAATACCACACCAAATTCCGCGAGCCGATCCGCACCCGCCAGCCACGGCGCGTGAATCCATTTGGCCGGCAGTTTCGCAAGTTGGGGCAGGTAGCGTTTGATAAAGCGCCCTTCGGCGTCGAACTTTTCGGATTGCGTGATCGGATTGAAGATCCGGAAATACGGTTGCGCGTCGCATCCCGTGGATGCCGCCCATTGCCAGCCGCCGTTATTCGCCGAGAAATCGAAGTCGTTCAGTTGTTCGGCGAAGTAGCGCTCGCCGCGTCGCCAATCGATGCCCAGATCCTTCACCAGAAAACTCGCCGTCACCATCCGCAGGCGGTTGTGCATGTAGCCGGTGCGGTTCAGTTGCTGCATCGCCGCGTCGACCAGCGGATAGCCCGTGCGGCCGTCGCACCATGCGGCGAACGCCTTGTCCGCTTCCGGGCCCTGCTCCCAGCGCAGCCGGTCGTACTCTTCCTTGAACGACGCACCGCCTGCCAGCCTTGGATGGTGCGAGAGGATCATGAAGTAAAAATCCCGCCAGATCAGCTCCGACAGCCACGTGGCCGAGCCTTGCCCGTCCGGCTGCAGTGTCATTTCGTGCGCGAGCCGCGCGAGCGTGCGGATCGAGACAGTGCCGAAGCGCAGATGCATCGACAGGTAGCTCGGGCCTTTGACTGCGGGAAAGTCGCGCCGGTCCTTATAGCTGTCGATGCGGGTCATGAAGTCGTCGAGCAGGCGTTGCGCGCCGCTCATGCCTGTGGGCAAGTTGAGCTCCGCGAGGTTGCTCGGTGCGAAGCCGAGTTGATCGAGCGTCGGCAACTGACGGTCCAGCTTGGGCGGCAGTGCCGCGAGCTGCTTCGTGTAGGTCCCGACCGGATACGGCTTTAGATCGAAGGCCGTCAGCTGCTTGAGCCATGCGTTCTTATAGGGCGTGAACACCGTGAACGGTTTGTTCTGGCCTGTCAGCACCTCATCGCGCTCGAAAATCACCTGGTCTTTAGACGTCAGCCATTGGCGTCCAGCCTGGGCAAGCCGCTCGTGTACCGTCTCGTCGCGCTCGATCGCGACCGGTTCGTAATCGTGATTCGTGAATATTGCATCCACGCTGAGCTCGTCGGCGAGCCTGGGCACGAGATCGGCCGGATCGCCGTACAGCACGATGAGCCCGCCACCTTTGGCGCGCAACGCCTCGTCCAACTCGCCCAATGCTGCAAGAATGAACTCGACGCGGCGGTCCTGTGGTTGCGTGTCCGGACGGCGCGTTCGCCAGGCGGTGCTCAGCGGCTGCAGGATCGTCGTGTCGAATACGAACACGCACCAGACGCGCGCGCAATGCTTGAGCGCGAAGTAGAGCGCGGCGTTGTCCGTGCTGCGCAGGTCGCGGCGAAACCAGACCAGCCCGCTATCAAAGGTGTCGCTCAGGCGCCGTAAGCGTGTCATTGGGATCGTGGGTCGGGTAAAGGGCTGCGCGGCCAGGCATCGACCGGCGCAATGATCAGCTGCCAGGCGACGATATTACTGAACTGCGCGCTTACTCACAGAGCTACGGGCGAAGTCGCGTGACGGCAGGTGATGGATCGGGTCGATGCCGCACATTGCGTGCCGCGTCCGTGAATGCCTATTGCACCGCCAAACGGCACAACGCCCGCACCTGGTTTGCAGGGTACGGGCGTTGTTCATGACGGCGCGATTGTGCCGCACGCGTCAACGATTCATTGGCAATTCGTTCAGGCCGCAGGAGCTTACGCGACTTGCAGGCGCACCGCGACGTTGTTGCGCGTGGCGTTCGAATACGGGCAGACCTGATGCGCTGCATCGACCAGTTCTTTGGCTGCATCTGCAGCGAGGCCCGGCAGCGAGACGCGCAGATCGATGTCGAGCGCGAAGCCGCCATTGTCGTTCGGGCCGATCCCCACTTCCGCCGTGACTTGCGTGTCAGCCGGCAAAGCCTGCTTGCGCTGGCCGGCGATGAACTTCATCGCGCTCAGGAAACACGCCGAGTAGCCGGCTGCAAAGAGTTGTTCCGGGTTGGTACCCGCTGCGCCGGTGCCGCCCAGTTCACGCGGTGCCGCCAGCTTCACGTCCAACGCATTGTCCGACGATACTGCACGGCCGTCACGGCCACCGGTGCTGGTTGCGCTTGCTTTGTAGAGGATGTTCATTGTGCTGCTCCTTAGTCTGAGTTGTCAGGGTGTGCATGCTTGCCGCTGTTTGCCCGCCTTCCTGGCGGAGTGCTATCGAAGCGGCATGTGAGAAAGATAGTACACAAATGATTTGTGTGCAAACTAATTTTTGTATCGCCTCGATAGCGTGCCTTTTGAAACAGGCCGGCTAGTGGTCCATGTAATCGTTGAGGGTGGTGCGCAGGCGCGTCAGATCGTCACGCAGACGGAGCAGGAATTCCGGCGTCTGCTGGGTCGCGCAGAAGATTTCCGCCGGCACTTCGCGTGCCTGACGCTTCAGCGCAGTGCCCGCTTTGGTGAGCCGGATATAGACGAGCCGCTCATCTTCGACGCCGCGTACCCGTTCCAGGTAGCCCTGCGCCTCGAGGCGCTTGAGCAGCGGCGTGACCGTCGCCGAGTCGAGATTCAGGCGCGCGGCCATGTCTTTCACCGTGACGTCGTCGGCTTCCCATAGCACGAGCATCGTCAGATATTGTGGGTACGTCAGGCCGAGCTTGTCGAGCAGCGGTTTGTACGCTTTCGTCATCGCAAGCGAGGTCGAATAGAGTGCGAAGCAGAGTTGCTCGTCGAGCGTGAAGGGCAAAGCGGGGCGCTGGGTCATGTTGCATCTCGCGTAAAAAGAGCGTGCAAATCGATTGCGCGCAAACCATTGTGCCGCAAGTCGGGGCGAACTGCCGAGTGCGGATGGTGATTTGGCGAAGCGCCCGCGCCTGATGGCAGCCTAGCCGGCGCTCAAGCCGCCGGCGTGGTCGGCAGGTCCGGCGCTTCGGGCGTTTGCACGCCGAAGCAGCCGCGATAGGTCGCGTAGAACGAGCAATACAGCATAGTCGTAACGATCATCGTGGCGGGCATCAGGATCGCAAACGCGAAGTCGCCCGCACCCAGCGCCTGCATCAGCGCGGACAAGCCGAACGAGACCGTCGTCGCCACCGCGAACCACAATGCGCCGAACACGATGAACGCGCCGCGATTGCGCCAGCAACTGACGACGCTGAAGAACATCGCCTTGACGGGCGGCACGTCGTGCCACGCGATAAGAACCGGCGAGAACCAGAAAATCATCGCGACGGGAATGTAGAACGCGAACGCGGCGATCACCGCCAGCGGGATATTGCTGTTGGCGATCGCGTCCTGATCCATCGTAGCCATGCCGAGCATGACCTTCAGCAGCATGCCGCCGTCGGCGAGTGCCGAGCCGGCGAGCACCAGCGCCATCGCGACGACGTACAGCACGCCCAGCGCCAGCAGACGTTTGGCGACCGCGGGGCCGTACGAGTGAAAGCCGTCCACCAGAATGGTCGGGAACACCGGCTTGCCCGCAATGGTGTTGCGGCAGGCCGCCATGAAGCCGACGGCGACACCCGGAATGAAGACCAGCGGCAGCACGCCGCCGATGACCGGAATCTGCGACGCCAGCGTCATGACCAGCAGATAGGTGAAGAACAGCGTCAGAAACGCGAGCGGGTTCTTGCGGAACAGCCAGATACCCTGCCGGAACCAGACATAGCCGGTTTTCGCGGGGACTTCGATCAGTTGCATGAGGTATGAATGCCTGGAAGAGCAACGCCGGACAGGCGTTCGCGCAGAATGCGCTCGAAATGACCGGGGTCGTGCGGTTTGAGTAACTCGGCCGCGCGCGGCAGATGAAAATCATACAGGCGCGAGACCCAGAAGCGGTAAGCACCGGCACGCAGCATATCGCCCCAATGACGATTTTCTTCGGCGGTGAATGGGCGCACGGTCTGGTAGGCGCGCAGCATGGCTTCGGTTCGCGCTTCGTCGAGCTTGCCGGTGGCGAGGTCGACGCACCAGTCGTTGACCGTTACCGCGACGTCGAACAGCCACTTGTCGCAGCCGGCGAAATAGAAGTCGAAGAAGCCGCCCAGGCGTACCTCGTGGCCGGTGTCCGGCGCGGCGTGCGCGAACAGCGCGTTGTCGCGGAACAGGTCGGCGTGGCAAGGGCCCTCGGGCAATTCGGCGTAATCCGTCGACGCGAAGAAAGCCTCCTGATGGGCCAGTTCGGACGACAGCAGATCGCGCTGCGCGCCCGCAAGGAACGGCAGGATGGTCGGTACGGTTTCCTGCCACCACGGCAGGCTGCGCAGATTCGGCTGATAGCGCGGATAGTCGCGCCCCGCCAGATGCATGCGCGCCAGCATTTGCCCGACCTCGACGCAGTGCTCGACTTGCGGCGCCAACTCCGGCGCGCCTTCGAGCTTGGTCACAATGGCGGCGGGCTTGCCGTGCAGCGTGCCGAACAGCGCGCCGTCTTCGCGCGGCATGGGATCCGGCACCGGCACACGGTGCGCGGCCAGATGCTGCATCAGATCGAGATAGAACGGCAGTTGTTCGGCCGTCAGCTTTTCGAAAATCGTGAGGACGTATTCGCCGCGCGTCGTCGTCAGAAAGAAGTTGCTGTTCTCAATACCGGACGGGATGCCGCGAAACTCGACAACTTCGCCGAGATCGTAATGACGCATCCATTCTGCTAGTTGGGGTTCGGTGACAGCGGTGAAGACAGCCATGCGGGAAACGTCGGATCAGGTTAGTCGGGCTGGCGCGATGCGACCAGTGCGAGGTGTGGCAAATGCGTTGCAGAAAGCGTGGTCAAGGTCAATCTGGCAGTGAATCTTGCCTGCCAATCCTGGCCATCCGTCAGGGCCGCAAAGCGCTGCGACAATTCAACGCGGCATCGCCATGCTGCAGGCGGTGCTGAAAATCGGTAAGCAGGCTGAAAACCCGGGGGCGACGCCCGCGGGCCGCGCAGATCCGGGGGAGCGGCTCACGCCGCCCCGGCATGCATCAATAAGTCAGATTCACCGACGGCAAACGCGTGCTTGCGCGGCCGTTGTCGCGCACGGTGGGTGACGTGTCGAGCGGCGCGCTCATCTGATAGCGCGTGCCGAGATTCGAATGCACGTTGATTTCAACGGGCTTGCCTTTGTCGCGGTATTCGATGATTTCGGTGCCGTTAGCGCTGCGTTCGTAGAAGCTCGGCGTGCGCGGGACGTTGATTTCGACCTTCGAGCTGACCTCGGCGGCCGGACGATTGATCTTCGCCAGGTCAGGCAGGCCGGCCCGTTCATTGGCGGACTGGGGCGCGCCGGCGGGCGGAGTGTCGTCGACAGGCTGGGCAGCCATCGCCGCGTTGCCAAAGGCGAGGGCCAGTGCAACGGCGACGGGAAGGAACGGCTTCATGGTGATTCTCCAATATGGTGCCCCGATTCTAGCAAATCCAGCCTTGCCTACGGGCGCGATCGCCTTATTTTGCGCCGCTTTCGCGCGCCGTGCGCGCAATCTTGCGGCCGCTGTTGCGGCAGGTGTGGTAGGCGCCGAGAGGTCATTTGGCGATCACGGGTTCCGTGGTAATGTCATCTCATCAATAGGGGCGAATGAAGATGAACAACGATACCAATCAGCGCGCGGTGCAGACTCCCGCCAACAGCTTCCCAACTGAATCCTTTGACGACGCGACCGAGGCCGTCACACGTCTGTCGGCGATCTACGAAGCGAACACTTCGTTCCTGCGCGACGCCTTCGCGCGCTATCGCCGCAACGAACTGTTCGAACAGCGGGTGCGCGCCTGCTACCCGTTCGTCAGGGTGCGCACCGAAGTCAACACGCATATCGACTCGCGCCGCTCGTACGGTTTCGTTGCAGGCCCGGGCGTGTTCGAGACGACCGTCACGCGGCCCGATCTGTTCGGCAACTACTATCGTGAACAATTGCGTCTGCTGGCGAAGAACCATCACGTGAAGATCGAAGTCGGTGTCTCCGATCAGCCTATTCCGATTCACTTTGCCTTCGCCGAAGGCATCCATCTCGAAGGCGATCTGGATCGCGAGCGCCTGTTCCTGATGCGCGACGTGTTCGATACGCCGGACCTCGCGCTGCTCGACGACCGCATCGTCAACGGCACGTATGAGCCGCTGCCGGGCGACCCGCATCCGCTCGCGCTGTTCACGGCGGCGCGGGTGGATTTCTCGCTGCATCGGCTGAAGCATTACACGGCGACCTCGCCCACGCACTGCCAGAACTACGTGTTGTACACGAACTATCAGTTCTATATCGATGAGTTCGTCAAACTCGGCCGCACGATGATGGCCCATACCGACGACGAAGAACTGCGCGCCTACCGCAGCGAGTACACGTCGTTCGTCGAACCGGGCGATGTGATCATGTACAACGAGAATCTCGGCGAGCAGGCGCAGGAAGGCACGGCGCCGCCGCGTCTGCCGCAGATGCCTGCGTATCACCTGAAGCGTGCCGACGGCAGCGGCATCACAATGGTCAACATCGGTGTCGGGCCGTCGAACGCGAAGACGATCACGGATCACATCGCCGTGCTCCGTCCGCATGCGTGGATCATGCTCGGCCACTGTGCGGGTCTGCGCAATACGCAGCGTTTGGGCGACTACGTGCTGGCGCACGGCTATGTGCGCGAAGATCACGTGCTTGACGACGATTTGCCGCTGTGGGTGCCGATTCCTGCACTTGCCGAAGTGCAGGTGGCGTTGGAACGCGCGGTGGCGCAGGTCACGCAGCTGGATGGCGTCGAGTTGAAGCGCGTGATGCGCACGGGCACGGTGGCGAGTGTGGATAACCGCAACTGGGAGTTGCGCGATCACCGTGAGCCGGTGCAGCGGCTGTCGCAAAGCCGCGCGGTCGCGCTCGATATGGAAAGCGCGACGATCGCCGCGAACGGGTTCCGTTTCCGAGTTCCTTACGGCACCTTGCTATGCGTGTCGGACAAGCCCTTGCATGGCGAATTGAAACTGCCCGGCATGGCGGATCAGTTCTATCGCGCACAGGTCGATCAGCATCTCCAAATTGGTGTGAAGGCGATGGAGTTGTTGCGGATGAATGGCTTGCATCGTTTGCATAGCCGTAAGTTGCGCAGCTTTGCGGAAGTGGCGTTTCAGTAAGCAGTTTGCGTTGGCTTTGCGGAATGCAACTGTGAACAGATCGGCCATATGGAGGATTGCGCCAGGGTAATCGCATGAAGCTCACACGCCGACCAGGCTGTGGCGCGACATTGATCCGTTGGCGCGGGCCGTGATGCGACGCATTTTCAGTTCTGCGCTCGGTTTTGTATCGCGCGTGAGCAGATCCAAGGCAATACGGCACAGACTTGCGAAGCTCTGAGCCGTATTCGCGACTCTCACGCAGCACCGGTTTTCGTCAAAGATCATGTCGAGTACCGAGTGCATGCTGTTTTCGGCACTCTGAAGGAAATCTCATTGGAGGGTCGAACAACTCCGGGATCGCCGTGATCCTGTTGCTTTTGTTTGCCGTGCGTACCTGTCCCAGTACCACATCCAAGCCATTGCCGTAGGCCGATACCAGGTGACGCACACGCTGCGCCGCGCACCGTCTTGCCGTCGAGAGTTACAACCTGATCGGCCGACGCGGGGAGCAAATGCGTGCTCCAGCTTTGCTTCGGCGCTCGACAGAATTGCACACAGCGCCACCACCAACACTTCCGTCAGGTCATGAGCTGGCGTGAGGCTGCGCAAATCGCGCAAATCTCCAGACACCTCTTCGATACTGAACGCGCCATCTTGCGTCATTTTTTCTCGGCCAAAGAAGTCTGAGTACACACGCGTTCAACAGAGCTTACAAGGTGTTTTTCACCATCTGTAACGTCTCATTCAATCGCCCTGCTATCCATCGCGATAACCGTCATTTTTCGGAATTATCTGATGTCAATCACATCGTCGGTAACGATAGATTTTAAATGTAGTGAAAACTACATTCACAAACGGCGACACCCACCAAACTAAATAAAACACGATGACTACCAGACGATTATTTTTGCGAACAAGTGCATTGTCTCTTATTGGCGTCACATATCAAATCGCAAAGGCGACCCCACCATCCCCCCAAATTACAGCCACTTCGCTGCGCGGATATGCGTTAACAAACGGTGCGACTGCACTGAGGCGCGACGACGGGGCGTGGGTATTCTGGGTGCGCATCATAAATTTTGAGGACCCGAATAGTGATATTGCAGCGAGTCTCCAGGTGGCGACGGACAAAGGGTTCTCACAGATTATCGATGTCCTCCCGATCATTCTCACAAAGACAAAATCATTTATCGCCCAGACGGTGTACGTGCCCAAAGCAGGTAATACACAGATCTATTATCGCTATATTGTCGGATCGAGTCCGTCTGTTGCGCCGTCCGTCAGTTCCTCAGTGAATTCAATTGCCCCGTGGAATACAGAGTCAAAGGCTGAATAAAATGGCAAAAGCAGAAATGGCGTTTCAGTTCATCGAAAGCGGTTCGAACTCGATGACTACTTTTCAGACGTTTATGTCCGCAGCAAATAGCCCGAATGACTCGCTGTCAGTGATGCAGAACGGCACCAACGTCGTTGCGACCATAACAAATGTCACTCCGATGCTGAAACCGATACGTATTCAGACAAACCTAATGAATGCGACGTCTGCATTAATAAGGGTTGTGACAGACTGGAAAAATCCTGACAAAAAGGTCCAAACAGGCGATGTGCTGACCATTATCAGTGCCGCTGGAACAATCGCATTTACTGTGCTTGTTTTGGCTGAAATCGGTCCTGGCGCTGCAGCAGTAATCAGCGGACTTGTCCTCACCGCCGACTTGCAATCCGCCTTTCAACCATATATAAACTCTGCAACAATATGGTTGGGTAATTATATGTCAAACTTGCTGCAAATTTCGCAACCTGTGTCGGTTGCTAGTGCATCGCTGTATTGGTCAAGTCTCCAAACTGGGAGCGGATACATCCTTGCGTCATATGACGAAATATTGACACAAAAGGGGGTGTTCATTTGTCTGAGCGATAAGGGTGTTTCAGGTAAAGGCTTGATGCCTATGGCGACCCCCGTACCAGGTAGCTTCACGCCGGTCAATGAGGATCAATACAAAGAAAACTACTGCAGATATCTAAGTGTAGAGCAGGGTTGGAGCGATATAGTTAGCGGAATGGATTATTGCAAAAACGTAAAATTCTGATGGCTATGAAAGCAATGCCGCGTTGTATTTGGGTTTCACTTGTTGGATTCTTTCTCGCCTTCCTGTGCGAGGCTTGGGTGGAGATTGGCTTACTTCAATCTGGCTTCTTGCCTTGGGAGGGGTGTCTGGCCGTGTTCGCAAGTATCGTGGCGAATCCCCTGGCGCTTGTGTATGGAATAAAGAGACGAAGATGGGCTTACGATCTGCTTAAGTGGATCGGGGCCTTTGGTCTTGTATGGGCTATATTTGGCCACCCGTATTTGCAAGCATTGGGGTTGTGGGCTATCGTGCTAATTACTCTTAGTGTGTGGCTCCGACTCGGCGCGCTGTTCATATTGCGGCGCAAGGCGGTGAAAGATTGGATCGAAACGACTACCACCGGCGACGGTTTGCAGTTGCTTTAATGAATGCCGAATAATCGGCTTTTCTATTTTTCCATCGCTTACCGCATTGCGCGGTAAGTGATGGAAAAATTTTCGCCACGGTCATCCAGTGACGTTGAAATTACCCAGACATTTAGGGTTTCAGCAACCTGTAGACCCTCACCGACCTCCGCCAGGAGAACAGCGACCAGGCGTTTATCGCTAGGACCGCGATAGTCCAAACTATGACGCGCGCACTAGTGTCGCCGCTGTGAGCTTCGTTTATCCATTTAAGGTAAAGCAGGGTTGACATCAGGATACCGGCCACAACCCACCAGAAGGAAGTCTCGGGAGAATCGACGCCGCAAATCTCGCTCGTGGAGTGGTTTAACCACCCCACCAGTGTTTGCCAGTTATCCGTGTCGCGCAGTACCGCCGTCACGACCATGCCGTTTTCGAGTCGAGGCGCACCGCGCATTTGTACGGCATACTGACGTTTTCCCGCAACTGTGACATTAAAGGCTGTTCCGATTGTTCTCCTGCCATATTTGTCTTTGTCGACGACCTCCCGCCGATGTTTTCAAGTTTGACAGTAATGGCATGGTAGGTCATAAGCAGGTGGTGCAGTAACTGAATCTATAAGCATAGCTGTCCTTCGTAATCCCGAGACACTGACCGTATGGTTTTTTGCCACTACATTGCTTTTGGTCAATGCGTTTCTCGATCTGCTATGTTTGCAGGAATTCTGTGCGCTAGGCACGTCATCACGCCAATTTGGTGACGCGTCGAGCTGAGGCTTGCATTCCGCAGTTCAGCGAGCGACCTATTCTGTCTCCTGGCGCGGTGGCCTGCTGGTCGTTTCTGTGAACGGCTAGACCGCAGGTGATTCGCATCCTTCAGTCTCCGCTGGAGTCCGAAAGAGGCTTGCTTACGAGAGTAACGCTGTGGGGCGCCCCAAGAGGGTTTCAAAACTGCCCAAACCCCGTCAACCCGATCAAACTGCCCGCCGCCAGCAGCCACAGCGGATGAATCCGCGTCTTCAACGCCAGCAAAGCGGTAAAAGCGCAGATCGCCCATGCAATCGCCGTCGGGTTCGACGCTTCAGCGATCAGGGCCGCGCTCGCCGCAACGATGCCGGCCGTCACCGGCACCAGTCCCATTTGCGCGTAGCGCCGCCACGGACGGTCCTTGAACCGGTCCCACGCATGCAGCGCAAGAATCGTCACGAGCGACGAAGGTCCGAACTTCGCGACTGAAGTCACCAGCATCCCCGCCCAACCCGCCACGTGCCAACCGACCAGCGTCACGATCATCAGATTGGGCCCTGGCGCCGCTTGCGCGAGCGCGAACAGCGCGCTGAATTCGCTGGCCAGCATCCAGTGATGCACATCAACCACCTGCCGCTGCATCTCCGGAAGAATCGTGTTGCCGCCACCGAACGCGAGTAGCGAAAGCTGACTGAAAATGATGGCAAGAGAAATGAGCGTGTCGTTCATCGTGCGGCCCTCGACGCGATGTAGATGCTGAGTGGCGTGAGCACCAGCATCGTAGGCAGAAGCGGCAGGCGCATGATGGCGATCGCGATGAAGCCGAGCGCCGCGATGAGCGCGGCCATCGGTTTATCCCGCAACGGCAGCAGGATTTTCACGGCCATCGAGATCAGCAGGCCGGACGCCGCCGCCGCGAGACCGCCAAACAGATGGCGAACGTGCGGGTTGTTTTGCGTGTGTTCGTACAGCACGCCCAGGCCGATCACCACCAGCGACGGCCCCGCGATCAACCCGAGCAAACCGGCCAGCGCACCCGGCACGCCGCGAAAGCGCATCCCGATCGCTACTGAAAGATTGATCACATTGCCGCCCGGCAGGAATTGGCATAGACCTAGCAAGTCGGTGAATTCGGCGCCGGTCAGCCAACGCCGTTGCTCGACCAGGGCACGCCGCGCCAGCGGCAGTGCGCCGCCGAATGAGATCAGCCCCAGACCGAGAAAGCCGCCAAAAATTTCCCGCAATGTGGGTGTGGGCGCCGGGGTAGCCGCGGTTGAGGTGAGATCGTGATTCATATCGCTAGGCTTCCAGTTCAAGCTCTGGAGGTTAGCGCCGAACCGGCTCTGGGCAAAACGATTTTTGAGCGCGCCTTTGTGATCTAGAATCACAAGCATGGCTCGTAATCTTCCTCCTTTTCCGGCTCTGCGTGCCTTCGAGGCTGCCGCACGGCATGAAAGCTTCACTGCCGCGGCGAACGAATTGCATGTGACGCACGGTGCAATCAGCCGGCAAGTCGCGGCTTTCGAAACATGGCTCGGCGTGCAGGTGTTTCATCGCCGCGGCAAGCGCGTGCGCCTGACCGACGACGGCCGCCGCTATCTGGCCACCGTCCAGGCCGCGTTCGACAGCATCGCGCTTGCTACGGATCAACTGCGCGATACGGGCGTCGTTCACGTTTTAAGGGTGAATGCACTGCCGACCTTCGCGATGAAATGGCTGCTGCCGCGGCTCCATCAGTTCCAGCGCAAGGTGCCGAATGTGGAGTTGCGCTTATCAACTTCAAACGCACCGGTCGAAACGCTGGACAGCTTCGACGTTGCCGTGCGGCGCGGTCCAACGCATTGGCCGAACTGCGTGAGCGGCCATTTTCTTGGCGAGAGCGAGATTCCGGTCTGCAGTCCCGCGCTCCTGCAACGTTCACCGATCAAGGCGGCCGACGATCTCGCGAAGCACGTGCTGCTGCATTCGGACACGCGGCCCGATGCGTGGGGCAACTGGCTATCGGCAGCAGGGGTCACGGCGAAATGCCGGAAGAAGCAGTCGTTCGATCACTTCTATCTGGCCTTGCAGGCTGCGGTGGATGGCCTCGGCGTGGCGCTCGGTCCGTTGCCTTTGCTGGCGGATGAGCTGGCATCGGGACGGCTCGTCGTGCCGTTGGCCGGCCCACGTATCGATGCGCGCGGCTATTGGTGGGTGGCGAGGCGGGAGGTCGCGCAGGCGCCGCTCGTGGCGCAGTTCTGCGGATGGCTGCAAGCGCAGGGTGATCAGACGGATGTAGCGGAAGCGAGCGACCTGGAGGCCGCCCGCTAGAACCTGCATGCGTTGCTCAATACGCATTGAACATCGCACGCTGACTTCGCGCACGAGGCGCGAAGCTCCAGCATCACAGATAGAACATCCGGTCTTCATCCGACTTGGCCGGATGCGGTTCGGCTTCTTCGCGGTCTTCGTAGAACTTCAGCACCGCTTCGAGTACCTGATCCGGATCGTCGATCACCTGCATCAAGTCCATATCGGCCGGATTGATCAGGCCCATCGGCGTGAGCGAGTTCTTGAACCACGCAAGCAGGCCCTCCCAGAACTCGGCGCCCACCAGAATGATCGGCACGTGGCGCGACTTCTTGGTTTGAATCAGCGTGAGGACTTCGGCGAGCTCGTCCAGCGTGCCGAAGCCGCCCGGCATGACGATCACCGCGTCCGAGTTCTTGACGAACGTGACCTTGCGCGTGAAGAAATGGCGGAAGCGCAGCGAGATGTCCTGCCACTGATTGCCCGATTGCTCGTGCGGCAGTTCGATGTTCAGGCCGACCGAAGGGGCTTTGCCCGCATGGGCGCCCTTGTTGGCCGCTTCCATGATGCCGGGGCCGCCGCCCGAGATGACCGCGAAGCCTGCGTCCGACAGCTTGCGTGCAATCTGCGTGGCGAGTTTGTAATACGGCGAGTTCGGTTTCAGGCGCGCTGAACCATAGATGCTGACAGCCGGACGAATCTCCGAGAGGTACTCGGTCGCCTCGATAAACTCTGCCATAATCGTGAACATCTGCCACGATGCGCGGGCCTTCTTAGCCGTTGCGCGCTCTTGATCTGCGAGTGATCGCAGACTCGGAATCACTTTTCTCTTAGTCATAATGCCTGAAGAACGAAGCCTTGAAGGTAAGACCCTGCTATTGGTCGACGGTTCGAGTTATCTGTACCGGGCCTACCATGCGATGCCTGATCTGCGCGGACCCGAGGGTGGCCCGACGGGTGCGCTCTATGGAATGATCAACATGCTGCGGCGCATGCGCAAGGAAGTCACAGCAGAGTATAGCGCGTGCGTGTTCGACGCCAAGGGCAAAACGTTCCGCGACGACTGGTATGCCGACTATAAGGCGAACCGCCCGTCGATGCCGGAGGATCTCGCGCGTCAGATCGAGCCGATTCACGTCGCCGTGCGCGCGCTCGGCTGGCCGCTTCTGATGATCGAAGGCGTCGAAGCTGACGACGTGATCGGCACGCTCAGCACCGCGGCGGAAAAACGCGGCATGAATGTGATCGTGTCGACTGGGGACAAGGATCTGGCGCAGCTCGTGTCGGATCATGTCACCCTCATCAATACGATGACTAATGAGAAGCTCGACCGCGAAGGCGTGATCGCCAAGTTCGGCGTGCCGCCGGAGCGCATTATCGACTACCTGTCGTTGATCGGCGATACCGTCGACAACGTGCCCGGCGTCGAGAAATGCGGGCCGAAAACGGCGATCAAATGGCTGACGCAGTACGAGACGCTCGATGGCATCGTCGCACATGCGGACGAGATCAAAGGTGCGGTAGGAGACAATCTGCGACGTGCGCTCGATTTTCTGCCGATGGCGAAGAAACTCGTCACCGTCGAGCGCCAATGCGATCTGACCGGCCATATCGTGTCGATCGGAGAAAGCCTGGAAAGCCGGCCGGAATCGCGCGAAGAACTGCGCGACGTGTTCACGCGCAACGGCTTCAAGACCTGGCTGCGTGAGGTGGAAGTCACGGAAGCCGTGGAAGGTCCCGAGACCGATGTACCGCCAGCGCTCACCGTGGATCACGAACGTCACTACGACACCGTGCAAACCTGGGAGCAGTTCGACGCGTGGCTTGAGAATATCAACGCGGCCGGGTTGACCGCGTTCGATACCGAAACCACCGCGCTCGATCCGATGACTGCGCAAATCGTGGGGTTGTCGTTCTCGGTCGAACCTGGCTATGCCGCTTATGTGCCGGTCGCGCATCGCGGTCCGGACGCACCGGTGCAACTGCCGCGCGATGAAGTCCTCGCGAAGCTTAAGCCATGGCTGGAAAGTGCCGACCACAAGAAGGTCGGCCAGCACATGAAGTACGACGAACAGGTGCTGGCGAACTACGGCATCGAAATGCGCGGCGTCGAACACGACACACTGCTGGAATCGTACGTGCTCGAATCGCACCGTACGCACGACATGGACAGTCTTGCGCTGCGCCATCTCGGCATCAAGACGATCAAGTACGAAGAGGTCGCGGGCAAGGGCGCGTCGCAGATCGGCTTCGACGAAGTCGCGCTGGAAACGGCCGCCGAATACGCGGCGGAAGATGCCGACATCACCTTGCGTCTGCATCAGGCCTTGTATCCGCAAGTGGCCGCGGAGAAGACGCTCGACTACGTGTATCGCGACATCGAAGTACCCACCTCGCGCGTCTTGCGCAAGATGGAACGCACTGGCGTGCTGATCGATGCGGAAAAGCTGCGCGCGCAAAGCAGCGAAATCGCCACGCGTCTGATTCAGCTGGAAAGCGAAGCGTACGTGCTGGCCGGTGGCGAATTCAATCTTGGTTCACCGAAGCAGATTGGTCAGATCTTCTTCGAGAAACTCGAATTGCCCGTGGTCAAGAAGACCCCGAGCGGCGCGCCGTCCACCGACGAAGAAGTGCTGCAAAAGCTCGCCGAAGACTATCCGTTGCCGAAGATCCTGCTCGAACACCGCGGTTTGTCGAAGCTGAAATCGACTTACACGGACAAGCTGCCGCGCATGGTCAACGCCGCTACCGGCCGTGTTCATACGAACTATGCGCAGGCAGTGGCGGTCACGGGCCGTCTGGCGTCGAACGATCCGAACCTGCAGAACATCCCCGTGCGTACCGGCGAAGGGCGCCGCATCCGCGAGGCATTCATTGCTCCGCCGGGCCACAAGCTCGTCTCCGCCGACTACTCGCAGATCGAACTGCGCATCATGGCGCACATTTCCGGCGACGAATCCCTGCTGCGTGCGTTCTCGCAGGGCGAAGACATTCACCGCGCCACTGCGGCGGAAATTTTCAGCGTGACGCCGCTCGAAGTGTCGAACGATCAACGGCGCGTAGCAAAGGTCATCAACTTCGGCCTGATCTACGGCATGAGCGCGTTCGGTCTCGCCGCGAACCTTGGCATTACGCGCGACGCGGCCAAGCTGTACATCGACCGTTACTTCACGCGTTATCCGGGCGTTGCGCGTTATATGGACGAAACGCGTCTGAGCGCGAAGGCCAAGGGCTACGTGGAAACGGCGTTCGGCCGCCGCTTGTGGCTGCCGGAGATCAACGGCGGCAACGGTCCGCGCCGTCAAGCCGCAGAGCGCGCGGCCATCAACGCGCCGATGCAAGGCACGGCCGCCGATCTGATCAAACTGTCGATGATCGCGGTGCAGAAGTGGATCGAAGAGTCGAAGGTCGGTACGCGCATGATCATGCAGGTGCACGACGAACTGATCCTCGAAGTGCCGGACGCGGAATTGTCCGAAGTACGTAAGCGCTTGCCGGAACTGATGTGCGGCGTCGCCGCGCTGAAGGTGCCGCTGGTCGCCGAAGTGGGCGCCGGCCTGAACTGGGAAGAAGCGCATTGACGTGCATGTGACGGCGCGCGCGATAGGCGATAACGTCGCGCGCATGTCACATATGCGTATTGATGGCTTGTGACAACCCGTGCCGCTCGCGGACAATCGCCAGGACAGATGGCGCGCGTTTCATGCTTCATGCGCGCCGTCGCGACGCATAACCCATCGGCAAACACGGAGAGTTCAATGCATCGTTTTATCGTCGTTGGCGGGGGCGCGGGGGGACTGGAATTGGCGACACGCTTGGGCGACCGCTATGCACCCCACAAGAACAAAGGCGGTGTGCGCGCGCAAGTGACGCTCGTCGACCGTAATCCAACCCATATCTGGAAGCCGCTGTTGCATGAAGTGGCAGCCGGCAGCATGGACCCGTTCACCCAGGAGCTCGAATATGCGGCGCAGGCGCGCTGGCACGGCTTTGAGTTTCAGCAGGGCGATCTGACCGGTCTGGACCGCGCGAACAAGCGTCTCACGCTCGGTACCGTGCTCGACGACGACGGCGCCGAATTGCTGCCCGCACGCGAACTCGAATACGACACGCTGATCATCGCGATCGGCAGCACCACGGCGTTCTTCGGCGTGAAAGGGGCGCCGGAGTTCTCCCTCGCACTCGATACAGTCAGCCAGGCGGAGCGCTTCCGCAAACGGCTGATCGCGGCCTGTATGCGTGCGGAGCATCAGGTGCATGAACCTGTCGAATCGGGCCCGGGCACGTCCTCGACCTCTACCGAGCCGCGCATCCAGGTGGCGATCGTCGGTGGCGGTGCGACCGGCGTCGAACTCTCGGCTGAGTTGCGCAATACGGCCCAGGTGTTGTCCGCATACGGTTTGCATAAGCTCGATCCGCGGCACGACGTCGGCATCGTGCTGATCGAGGCTGGGCCGCGCATTTTGCCGGCCTTGCAGGAGCGTGTGTCGACGGCCACCGCCGAATTGCTCACCAAGCTCGGCGTGAAGCTGATGATCGGCGAGACCGTGGCCGAGGTCGCTCCGGGCATGATCCGCACGGCCAGCGGCAAAACTGTGCGCGCCGATCTGACGGTATGGGCGGCGGGCATCAAGGCGCCCGCCATCCTGAGTGAACTCGACGGCCTGCCGGTCAACCGTCTGGGGCAACTCATCGTGCGCCGAACGCTGCAAACTGAAATCGACGACAACATCTTCGCGCTCGGCGATTGCGCGGCCTGCCCATGGCCAGGCAATGAGCGCAACGTGCCGCCGCGTGCGCAAGCGGCTCACCAGCAGGCGAGCTTCCTGATGAAGGCGCTTGCGGCACGGCTCGAGAATAAGCCGCTGCCTGAATTTACCTATCGCGACTTCGGTTCGCTGGTGTCGCTCGGGCACTTCAGCGCGGTCGGCAATCTGATGGGCGGCGTAATCGGCGGCAATATGCTGATCGAGGGGCTGTTCGCGCGCTTCATGTACATGTCGCTGTACCGGCTGCATATCGCGGCGCTGCACGGCTACGCGCGGATGGTGCTCGACACCTTCGCGCACTGGTTGCGGCGCACCACGCTGCCGCGGGTCAAGCTGCACTGAAGGTTGGCCGCGCTTGAGAAGGTTGCAAGTGCAACAGGATGCGGGTGAAGCGTATCCTGTTGCCTCCAACCTTCTCCCGAGGAGCGCCGCATGCTGAAACCCGATATCGACAGCCTGGTCCCGCACGTTCCCTTCAATCGACGCACCTTCATCAAAGCCGCGCTCGGCACCGGTTTCGCCGCGGCTGTGCTGCCGGTATCGGCGCAAACCATCCATACCGATAGCGACGGTCTTGAAGCCGGCGAGATTGGCGTGCGCTCGGGCGATACGCTCGTGCCGGCCTATCGTGCGCAGCCGAAGGGCAAGACGCATCTGCCGGTGATCATCGTGATCCATGAGGCGTTCGGCGTGCACGAGCATATTGCCGACGTGTGCCGGCGCTTTGCCAAGCTCGGTTATCTGGCGATCGCGCCGGATCTGTTCGTTCGCGAGGGCGATCCGTCGGCGCTGCCGACCATCCAGCAGATCAGCGATCAGATTCTCAGCAAGGTGCCGGACGAGCAGGCGCTGGACGATCTCGACGCCACCGTCGCGTGGGCGGGCGAGCACGGTGGCGATCTGAACCGGCTGGGCGTGAACGGTTTTTGCTGGGGCGGGCGGATTGCGTGGCTGTATGCCGAGCACAATCCCCGGCTGAAGGCGGCCGCGGCATGGTATGGCCGGGTCGGCGGCGATCACAGCGCAACGACGCCGGCGAACCCGCTCGATCGCGTGGCTGATCTGCACGCACCGGTGCTAGGGCTGTATGGATTGCAGGATCAGAGCATTCCCCAGGCCTCGCTCGCACAGATGAAGCAGGCCATTGCGCAGGGTCCGCAGGCGGGCCGCGGCTCGCAATTCGTCGTGTACGACGACGCGGGCCACGCGTTTTTCGCGGATTACCGGCCGAGTTACAAGAAGGCTGATGCCGAGGACGGCTGGCGACGTGTGCTGGTGTGGTTCAAGCAGCATGGAGTCGCCTGAGGACACGCGTTTGCTTGGTCTAACGCGCGTTCGATGCCTTCGTTTGACGTGCCAGAGCGGCGTGCCGATACGCTCGGCTGGAAGGATGCAAAAGACCGTGGCCGCTGGAAAGCGGCCACGGTCTTTTTGCTAATCGCCCTGCTTGATGATGGGGCGCTTAAGGATTCGGGCCCGTTGCAACCGGCCGCTTCGGATCAGAACTCCATTCGCTCCACGATCCCGCATAAAGCGCCGCGCCATGCATGCCGGCGATCTCCATTGCGAGCGCGTTCACGCACGCCGTCACGCCCGAGCCGCATTGCAGCACGACGTGTTCCGGCGGCGTCTCGCCCAGCAACGCATGGAATTCCTCACGCAGCGTGTGTGCCGGCTTGTAGCGGCCGTCGGCGGTGAGGTTGTCCTTGAAGAACCGGTTGAGCGCGCCAGGAATGTGGCCGCCGACGCGATCCAGCGTTTCGTTTTCGCCGCGATAGCGATCGTTCGCACGCGCATCGACCACGACGCGTTCTTTCGTGCCGAGGTTGCGCTCGACGGTTTGCGCGTCGACGGTGACGGAGAGCGGCGCGCCCGCCTTGAAGTCACCGGTATTCTGCGCCGGCGCATCTTGCGTCAGCGGGTGACCGGCGGCCTGCCAGGCTTGTAGTCCACCGTCGAGCAGCGCAACCGCGTCGTGGCCGAGCCAGCGCAGCAGCCACCAGGCACGAGCGGCGTACATGCCACCCTGCGCGTCATACGCGACCACCTGCTGACCCTGCTTGAGCCCGCGGGACTCCAGCGTCTCCACCAGCCGCGCGCGATCCGGCAGCGGATGGCGGCCATTGTGGCCGTTCTTCGGCCCCGACAGATCGCGATCGAGGTTCAGATAATGCGCGCCCGGCAAATGCCCGGCCAGATAGGCTTTCTCGCCCGCCTCGGTGTCCGCCAGATCAAAACGGCAATCGAGGACGAATACGCTGCCCGGCGCGGCGGCCAGCCGTTCCGCGAGGTTTGTCGCGGAGATGAGGGTGGTGTAGTGAGTGTGCGGCATGACGTCTCCTGAAGCAGGCGGTTGCGGCGCTTGCCCGGCGGCTTGAGGCCGTTAGCGAATGGCCGAACGATACTGATAGTCTAAACAAAAAAAGACGGGCCGAAGCCCGTCTTCCATGTTTTGATGCGGTTCGCGCAAGGATCGGCTCAAACGCCAATGCATGCGAAGCACGGGCGGACCGCGCGCGAATCAGATCGCGCCGAGTTCACGTCGCAAGAATTCGTGGAAATGCTGCATACCGTCTTCCATCGGGCTCTGATACGGGCCGACCTGCGATTCGCCGCGTTCCATCAATGCGTGGCGGCCGGCGTCCATGCGTTCGGCGATCTCGTCGTCTTCGCGGGCCGTTTCCATATAGGCAGCGCGCTCGGCTTCGATAAATTCGCGTTCGAACAGCGCGATTTCCTCAGGGTAATAGAACTCCACCACATTGGTGGTTTTTTGCGGACCACGCGGAATCAACCATGACACGACCAGCACGTGCGGATACCACTCGATCATGATGCCGGGGTAGTACACCATCCAGATCGCGCCGAAATCGGGCGGATTGCCGCCGCGGAAGCGCAGCACCTCGTCGTGCCATTTACGGTACGTCGGGCTGCCCGGCTGCTCCAGATCCTTGTGGACGCCGACCGTCTGCACGCTGTACCACTCGCCGAACTCCCACGTCAGATCGTCGCAATTGACGAAGCTGCCGAGGCCCGGATGGAACGGCGCGACGTGGTAGTCCTCAAGATAGACCTCGATAAAGGTCTTCCAGTTGTAATTGCACTCGTGCACTTCGACGTGATCGAACATGAAGCCCGAAAAATCGAAGTGTTGCTTGGTGCCGAGGCGTGCCAGATCGCGCGCGACGTCGCGCCCTTGCGCTTCGAATAGCAGGCCTTGCCAGTTCTGCAGCGGCGTGGCGCCGAGATTCAGGCAGGGGTTATCCGCAAAATGAGGTGCACCGAGGAGCTGACCGTTCAGGTCGTACGTCCAGCGGTGCAGGGGGCAGACGATGTTCTCCGTCTGGCCGCGGCCGTTGAGCATGATGGCTTGCCGGTGGCGGCACACGTTCGACAGCAGTTCGACTTGCGACTGCTGGTTACGGACGAGCACACGCCCTTCGCTCTCGCTGGGCAAGGCAAAATAATTTCCCGCTTCGGGCACCATGAGATCGTGGCCGATGTAGCGAGGACCTTTCTTGAAAAGGGTGTCGATTTCGCGCGTTAGAAGCGCTTCGTCAAAGTAAGCCGTGACTGGCAGCTGGCTGTGGACAGACCGCAACTGCAATGCATTGCTCAGATTGGACATTCCCACTCCCGTGAAGACGTGAAAGCAGTGAACAACCCAACCATCGATAGATTCGATTTAGGGAGCCCGCGATTATACCCGATTCCCCCTCCTCGGGGCGCTTAAGTGCCTGATTTGGGTCAAAAATGTCAAGGAAGTTCACGGTTTTCGCCGCAGACCAATCGTTTTTTTTCTGCGAGACTGAGGGTCGGGCGCGAAGGGCAAAGGCGGGGCGCGGGCTGGCGATGAGATCGGAAATGTCGCTTTTGCCGTAGAATGTCCGACTTGTTTTAATTTTGCGACTATTCATGGCGAAGACCGCGTCGAAAGATACTGCTGCCGCGCCTGCTGAAGGCGTCGATACCACGCCGTTGCCCGAGAACTACGAGGCCGCCCAGGCTGAGCTGGAAGGGTTAGTTGGGCGCATGGAAAGCGGCAATCTCAGCCTCGAGGAATCGCTCACCGCCTACCGGCGCGGTGCGGCGCTCGTCGCGTTTTGCCAGCAGCAGCTCGAGAAGGTCGAGCAACAGGTGCGCGTGCTCGATGGCGAGACGCTGAAGCCGCTGCCCATGAATAGCGCAGGCACAGCCGCTACTGAAAGCGGGGACGACCTATGACATTCGAACAATGGACACGCTCGGTGCTCGAGCGCGTCGAATCGGCACTAGAACACTACCTGCCCACGGAAGCGACCGAGCCGGCCAAACTGCATGAGGCCATGCGCTATGCCGTGCTGGGCGGCGGCAAGCGGGTGCGCCCGCTGCTGTGCCACGCGGCCGGCGAACTGACCGGCGCGCGCGCCGAGTGCCTGGACGCGGCTGCGGCCGCGCTGGAAATGATCCACGTGTACTCGCTCGTGCACGACGATATGCCCTGCATGGACGACGACGCGCTGCGTCGCGGCAAGCCCACGGTACACGTCAAGTATGACGAAGCCACGGCGCTGCTGGTCGGCGACGCGCTGCAAGCGCAGGCATTCGTCGCGTTGACGTCGGACGTGCTGGCGCCGGCGCAGCAGGCCGCGCTGGTGCGGGAACTGGCCTTGGCGAGCGGCTCGATCGGCATGTGCGGCGGCCAGGCCATCGACCTGGCGAGCGTCGGCCATACGCTGACGCGCCCGCAACTGGAAACCATGCACCGGATGAAAACCGGCGCCTTGCTGCGTGCCGCGGTGCGAATGGGCGCGCTGGCGGGCGAAACGCCGAATGCGGACGCCATGCGCTCGCTCGACGCGTATGCGGCCGCCGTCGGCCTCGCGTTTCAGGTCGTCGACGATATTCTCGACGTCACGACCGATTCCGCGACGCTTGGCAAGACGGCAGGTAAAGACGCGAAGGACGGCAAGCCGACCTACGTGTCGATTATTGGGCTAGATGCGTCGCGTGCGCTCGCAGCGCAGCTGCGCAGCGACGCCCACGCTGCGATTGCGCCGTTTGGTGGGCGCGCACAGCGTCTTGCCGAATTGGCGGACCTGGTGGTGAACCGGGTTAGCTGAACGCGAAAGCCCGCCGCCGCGCACCTTTGCTACGGGGTGCATGTATGAAGTGCGGGCGCGTAAGTTTTCCTACAATGGAACGACGATGTACGACTTGCTGAAAACCATCGACGACCCGGCAGCCTTGCGCCGCCTTGATCGCCGCCAATTGCAACCGCTTGCCGACGAGTTGCGTGCTTTTGTGCTCGACAGCGTATCGCAGACGGGCGGCCATCTTTCGTCCAATCTCGGCACGGTCGAGTTGACCATTGCTCTGCACTACGTGTTCGACACGCCGCGCGACCGGATCGTGTGGGATGTCGGCCATCAAACCTATCCGCACAAGATCCTGACGGGCCGCCGCGACAAGATGCACACGCTGCGTCAGCTCGGCGGCATCTCGGGCTTTCCGAAGCGCGACGAGTCGGAATACGACACCTTCGGCACCGCGCACTCCAGCACGTCGATCTCGGCCGCGCTCGGCATGGCGGTCGCCAGCAAGCTGCAGGGCGATAACCGCATGGGCATCGCCGTGATCGGCGACGGCGCGATGACGGCCGGCATGGCCTTCGAGGCGATGAACAACGCCGGCGTCGAAGACGATGTGCCGCTGCTGGTCATCCTGAACGATAACGACATGTCGATTTCGCCGCCCGTCGGCGCGCTGAATCGCCATCTGGCGCGCCTGATGTCGGGCCGTTTCTACGCCGCCGCGCGTGCGGGCGTCGAACGTGTGCTGCGCGTCGCGCCGCCTATGCTCGATCTGGCCCGCAAGCTCGAAGAGCACGCGAAGGGCATGATTGTGCCGGCTACGCTGTTCGAAGAGTTCGGTTTCAACTACATCGGCCCGATCGACGGTCACGACCTCGATTCACTGATCCCGACGCTGCAGAACATCAAGGAACTGCGCGGCCCGCAATTCCTGCACGTCGTCACGAAGAAGGGGCAAGGCTACAAGCTGGCCGAAGCCGATCCGGTGCTGTACCACGGCCCGGGCAAGTTCAATCCGGCTGAGGGCATCAAGCCCGCCACCACGCCGTCGAAAAAGACGTACACGCAGGTGTTCGGCGAATGGCTGTGCGATGCGGCCGAGCTGGACGCGCGCGTGGTCGGCATTACGCCGGCCATGCGTGAAGGCTCGGGCATGGTCGAGTTCGAGAAGCGCTTCCCGGATCGTTACTTCGACGTCGGCATCGCCGAGCAGCACGCAGTGACGTTCGCCGGCGGCCTGGCTGCTGACGGCATGAAGCCGGTGGTCGCGATTTACTCGACCTTCCTGCAACGCGCTTATGACCAGTTGATCCACGACGTCGCACTGCAAAATCTGCCGGTGGTGTTCGCCATCGACCGCGCGGGTCTGGTCGGCGCGGACGGCGCCACGCACGCAGGCGCTTACGATCTGGCGTTCATGCGCTGCATCCCGAACATGACGGTGATGGCCGCGTCGGACGAAAACGAATGCCGTCAGATGCTGTACACGGCATTGCAGCAGCCGAACCCGACGGCAGTGCGCTATCCGCGCGGCGCCGGCACGGGCGTGGCAACGGTCAAGCAAATGACGGCGCTGCCGCTCGGCAAGGGCGAGATCCGTCGCGAAACGTCGCAACCGGCCGGCAAGCGGATTGCGATTCTGGCATTCGGCACGATGGTTGCGCCGTCGCTGGCGGCGGCGGAACAGCTGGACGCCACGGTGGCGAACATGCGCTTCGTGAAGCCGCTGGACGCCGAACTGGTCCGTCAACTGGCCGAAACGCACGACGCCATCGTCACGGTGGAAGAAGGGTGCGTGATGGGCGGCGCGGGATCGGCTTGCGTCGAAGCCCTGCTCGAGAGTGGGGTTATCCGGCCCGTACTACAATTGGGCCTTCCGGATCGATTCATCGATCATGGGGATCCGGCCAAGTTGCTCGCCGCCTGCGGTCTGGACGCAGCGGGCATCGCCAAGTCGATTCGCGAACGCTTTCTTTCCAGCGGCGCGGTCGCTGGCCAATCCTCGGTGAAGCGCGTCGCTTAATTGTGGCACTTAGTGGCGTCACTTAGCTGCGTGGATTGGCAGAGTCGTTCAGCTGCACTGCCGTGCGCTACACCGTGGCTATAGCGGTCATAGCAATCTCCAACTTGAGTCGATGGACCTTCGGGTCCATCATCCAACGCCGGCAGGGGCCGGCGTTTGCCGTTGCGCGACCTGATTCGCACGGCCGCTGAGAGCCCTCAAACGTGTCGCTTTGCGACACCCCCGATGGGGCAAATCCTCCAATCCCTGAAGGGGACTTTCTTCGGGGCGGAGGACTTCCTGCGGAGCGGAAAACGTGGGACGGCCCGGCGTTTCCTGAAAGGACAAGAATATGAACCAGATGAATCCCGCCTTTGTGATGCCCGACGTGCAGAGCACGCCCGATACGCGTCAGATTCCGATTCAACGAGTCGGCGTCAAGGCAGTGCGCCATCCGTTGACGGTGCGTACGCAAGGCGGCGAGGTGCAGCCGTCTGTGGGCACGTGGAATCTCGACGTGCATCTGCCCGCCGATCAGAAGGGCACGCACATGTCGCGCTTTGTCGCGCTGCTCGAAGAGAACAAGGCGCCGCTCGAGGCGGCCACGTTCCGCACCATGCTCGCCGCGATGCTGGAAAAGCTCGAGGCCGAGGCGGGCCGCATCGAAGTGTCGTTCCCGTACTTCGTGAATAAGACCGCGCCGGTGTCCGGCGTGCAAAGTCTGCTTGACTACGAGGTGACGTTGACGGGCGAGACGCGCAACGGCGCGACGCGTCTATTCCTGAAGGTGCTGGTGCCGGTCACGAGCCTGTGCCCGTGCTCGAAGAAGATTTCGCAGTACGGCGCGCACAACCAGCGCTCGCACGTCACGATCAACGCGGAGCTGGTAGGCGACGTGGCGGTGGAAGAGCTGGTTCGTATCGCGGAAGAAGAGGCCTCGTGCGAACTGTGGGGCTTGCTCAAGCGCCCGGACGAGAAGTTCGTCACCGAACGCGCTTACGAGAATCCGAAGTTCGTGGAGGACCTGGTGCGCGATGTCGCGCAACGTCTGAACGCGGACGAGCGCGTCGTCGCTTATGTGCTCGAAGCTGAGAACTTCGAATCGATTCACAATCACAGCGCGTATGCAGTGATTGAACGGGATAAGCGGGTAGCGTGATCACGCTTTGGCGTCTTGCTTGCCGTAGATAGAAAAAGCCGCTTTCGAAGCGGCTTTTTCTATGGGGTTGCGGTCGTGTCGCCCGGTATGCGACGGGCGTCGCGGGCTCGTTGCGGGTTCAGCGTGCGAGGGACGTCAGATCCCAGCGCGGCTTCACGGTGAACGCGTAGTCTTTACCCGATTGATCGGGCCAGCGTTGCAATCGCAATGCGCCGGCCAACGCGATCATCGCGCCGTTGTCCGTACACAGCGACAAATCCGGGTAGTGCACAAAGAAATTGCGTTTCTTCGCCGCGGCAGAAAGCGCTTCGCGCAGTTGCCGGTTCGCGCCGACGCCGCCTGCCACCACCAGTCGATTGAGCTTGGTCCGTTTGAGCGCAGCCAGCGATTTCGCTGCCAGCACTTCCACGGCCGCATCGACGAAACCGCGCGCCAGATCAGCTTTCGCCTGCTCGCAGATATTCGCGCCACCGAGCTTCTTCGCGTGCGTGAGGACAGCGGTCTTAAGCCCGCTGAAGCTGAAATCGAGGTCGCCGGAATGCAGCATGGGGCGTGGCAGGACCACTGCACCGGGCGTACCGAATTCCGCCATCCGCGACACTTCCGGGCCGCCCGGATAACCGAGGCCCAGCAGCTTGGCGGTTTTGTCGAAGGCCTCGCCGGCGGCGTCATCCAGCGTTTCGCCAAGCGTCTCGTAGACGCCCACGTCCGTCACGCGCATCAACTGCGTATGGCCGCCCGACACCAGTAGCGCGACGAACGGAAACGGCGGCGGCTCGTCCACCAGCAGCGGCGACAGCAAATGCCCTTCGAGATGGTGGATGCCGATGGTTGGCTTGTCCCACGCCATGGCCAGCGAATTCGCGACGCTCGCGCCGACCAGCAGCGCGCCCGCGAGGCCAGGGCCTTGCGTATAGGCGATCGCGTCGATGTCGCTGCGCACCGTGCCCGCGCGCTCCATCACCTCTTCGAGCAGTGGCAGCGCGCGCCGAATATGGTCGCGCGACGCCAGTTCCGGCACCACCCCACCGTACTCCCGGTGCATCGCAATTTGCGAATGCAGCGCGTGTGCGAGCAGGCCGCGTTCTGTGTCGTAGAGCGCGAGACCGGTTTCGTCGCAGGAGCTTTCGATGCCGAGAACGAGCATGATGGGTGGGTCGCGGGTGGGTTGGAGCGGGCGCGAGAGTGAAGCCACTCCGGCGTCCAAAAGTGAAAAGGCGAGCCTGAAAGTATAGCAGCGCGGGCAGGGGGCCGCAGGCGCACAGGTACAATGCGGCCCCATGGAATCCTTCGATATCGCAGTGATTGGCGCGGGCGCGGCCGGCATGATGTGCGCGGCCGTGGCCGGGCAACTCGGCCGTCGCGTGGTGCTGATCGACCACTCGCAGCGCCTCGCGGAGAAAATCCGCATTTCCGGCGGTGGCCGGTGCAACTTCACGAATCTGTACGCCGGGCCCGCCAATTACCTGTCGGCCAACCCCCATTTTTGCCGCTCGGCGCTGGCGCGCTATACGCCGCGTGACTTCATGGCGCTGCTCAAGCGCCATCACGTGACGTGGCACGAGAAGCACAAGGGGCAGCTGTTCTGCGACCAGTCGAGCGATGCGGTCATCAACGTACTGAAGAACGAATGCGACGCGGGCCGCATCGCGTGGCGCACGCCGCTCGCGGTCGAGGAGGTGCGGCATGACGCCGAAGGACGGTTCACGCTGGACACCCATTCGGGTCCGATCACGGCGCGCGCGCTCGTGGTGGCGACCGGCGGCCTGTCGATCCCCAAGATCGGCGCTACCGATTTCGCCTACCGTCTCGCCAAGCAATTCGGCCACAAGCTGATCGACACCCGCCCCGCGCTGGTTCCGCTGACCTTCGCCCCGGCCGACTGGGAGCCGTTCTCGGCACTCTCCGGCGTCTCGCTGGAGGTCCAACTGGCAACCGGCAACAAAAAGACCGGCGCCGAGTTCAACGAAGACCTGCTGCTCACGCACCGCGGCCTGTCGGGCCCAGGGGTTCTGCAGATTTCGAGCTACTGGCAGCCCGGCGAGCCGATTCACGTCAATCTGTTGCCCGAGCAGGACGCCACCACCGCATTGCTGGAAGCCAAAACCGGCACGAAGCGCCAGATTGCCAATCTGCTCTCGGAATGGGTGCCGCAACGGCTCGCCCACGTCTGGCTGGAAACCCACCAGATTCCGGCCGAAGCGCGTGTGGCTGATCTGCCGGACAAGACGCTGCGCCGCGTCGGTGAGGCCTTGACGCGCTGGACGCTCACCCCGAACGGCACCGAAGGCTATCGCAAGGCCGAAGTCACGCGCGGTGGTATCGACACGCGCGACCTGTCGTCGGCAACGATGATGAGCGCCCGCACGCCGGGTTTGTACTTCATCGGCGAGGCGGTCGACGTGACCGGCTGGCTCGGCGGCTACAACTTCCAGTGGGCGTGGGCCTCCGGCGTGGCGGCCGGCCAGGCGGCCGCGGAGTACGTTCTGGGGGCTTGACGGCGCATTAGCTTTGTGAGAAAGCTCTGCTATACTCCTGAACCTTTACAAAGTTCCGTTATTGAAAAATGACGACGATCCACGTAAAAGACAACGAGCCGTTTGAAGTTGCCATGCGCCGCTTCAAGCGCACGATGGAGAAAAACGGGCTGCTGACGGAACTTCGCGCCCGCGAGTTTTACGAAAAGCCTACGGCTGAGCGCAAGCGCAAGAAGGCGGCTGCGGTTAAGCGTCATTTCAAGCGTCTGCGTGGCCAGATGCTGCCAAAGAAGTTCTACTGATTCTGGCGTTGCCGCGGTTCCTGTCGAACGGAGCGGCGACATCCAACGGTGACGGCACAGCAGGTGCCATCGCGGAAAACACGGCCCTTCGGGCCAGCCGGCAGGGTCGCATCCACTACGCAAAATTGCGCCAACCCGCTTGAGGAAGCAGTCCCAAGCGGGCGTTTGTGTTGGATGCAGCGTATTGGTACGGCGCATTGGTACCGTAAGCGGCCGGTTTTTAAATTTTCAACGCATTCAGGTGAGTGATGAGCCTCAAGGACCAGATCAACGACGACATGAAAGCTGCGATGCGGGCGCGCGAGACCGAGCGTCTCGGCACGATCCGCTTGCTGCTCGCCGCGGTCAAGCAACGCGAAGTCGACGAACGCGTCGTCCTTGACGACGCGGCGATCACCGCGGTCATCGACAAGATGATCAAGCAGCGCAAAGACTCGATCAGCCAGTTCGAAGCCGCTGGCCGCACGGATCTCGCCGACAAGGAAAAGGCCGAACTGGCCATCCTGTCCGCCTACATGCCGGCGCAGATGTCCGAAGCGGAGATCGTTGCCGAAGTTCAGGCGGCAGTCACGCAAACCGGCGCCGCCGGCCCGCAGGACATGGGCAAGGTGATGGGCGTGCTCAAGCCGAAACTGGCCGGCCGCGCCGATATGACTGCTGTCTCGGCGCAAGTCAAAGCCGCGCTCGCGAAGTAATTCCTGTATTTCCGGTCTGCGCGCGCCGTTGTTCGACGGCGTGCGCCGCCTTGAGCTTTTTAGGTAGCGTCATTCACTGTGATTCCACCGTCATTCCTGCAGGACCTGCTCAACCGCGTCGATATCGTCGACGTGGTCGGCCGGTACGTGCAGTTGAAAAAGGGCGGCGCGAACTTCATGGGGCTGTGCCCGTTTCACAACGAGAAGAGCCCTTCGTTTACGGTTAGTCCGACTAAACAGTTTTATCACTGTTTCGGCTGCGGCGCGCATGGCACGGCCATCGGCTTCCTGATGGAGCACGTCGGCTCCACGTTCCCGGAGGCGGTCAACGAACTCGCGCAATCGGTCGGTTTGACCGTGCCGAACGAGCCTTCGCCGGGATATGGCGGTGGTGGTGGCTCCGGCGGGTATTCGCCGGCCGCATCCAGGGCAGTGACCACCGCGCTGTCCGATGTCATGCAGACCGCCTGCGATTTCTACCGCAAGCAGCTGCGCGGTGCGCCGGTCGCGATCCAGTATCTGAAGAAACGCGGACTGACCGGCGAGATCGCCGCCCGGTTCGGCCTTGGCTATGCACCGGACGGCTGGCAGAACCTCGAACCCGCGTTCCCCAACTATCGGGACGATTCTCTGGTCGAGTCGGGTCTTGTGATCGTCAGCGAAAAGTCGGACGCACAAGGTCAGAGCCGCCGGTACGACCGCTTTCGCGAGCGGATCATGTTCCCGATACGCAATGTGAAAGGGCAGGTGATCGGCTTCGGCGGGCGCGTGCTGGACGGCGGCGAACCCAAATATTTGAATTCGCCGGAAACGCCTCTATTTAACAAAGGCAGCGAGCTGTACGGGCTGTTCGAAGCGCGTTTGGCAATTCGCGAACAGCACTACGTGCTGGTGGTCGAAGGCTATATGGACGTGGTCGCGCTGGCCCAGTTGGGGTTCCAGAACGCGGTGGCCACGCTCGGCACGGCCTGCACGCCGATTCATGTGCAGAAACTGATGCGCCAGACCGATACGGTCATCTTCAGCTTCGACGGCGATTCGGCGGGGCGCCGCGCCGCGCGCCGTGCGCTGGATGCCTGCCTGCCCCACGCGGCGGACAATCGGACTATCCGGTTCCTGTTTTTGCCGTCCGAGCACGATCCGGACAGTTACGTGCGCGAATTCGGCACGGAGGCGTTCGCAGAGCAGGTCGAGCGCGCCATGCCGCTGTCGCAGTTCATGCTGAACGAGGTGCTGACCGGCAAGGAGCTGGACCAGCCGGAAGGCCGGGCCCGCGCGCTGTTCGACGCGAAGCCGCTGCTGCAGCAACTGCCGGCCAATGCGCTGCGCGCACAGATCATGCATATGTTCGCCGACCGGCTCGACGTGCCGTTCGACGAAGTGGCCGCTTTATGCGAAGTCGACGCCCGGATCGCTGCGGCCACCCGATCGGCGCCGGCCCGCAAAGACCGGCGCAGTGTCACCGGGATCGAAGAAAAAACGCTGCGCAATCTGGTGATGTATCCGCGAACGGTGACAGTGCTCGACGAGGAAGCCGAACAGGCGCTCCTGAGCGTCACGCGGCACGGCGAGCTGTTCGAAGAAGTGACGACGCATGCGCGCGCGCTGGGCGATTCGGCGGAGTTTCAGTTGCTGTCCGACCTATTGCGAAACGGCGCAAATGCCCCAACTTTCGAGGAAATCTTTCGCAAAATTCTAGACTATGATGAAAACGTCCGGGATTTACTGCTGAAGGACCCGGAGGATGCGACCGTCATCGAGGAACGGCGCGAGCAGGAACGGATCGTCGGAGAGGAACTGAAAGCGGCGATTCTGAAGATGCGATACGACGCTTACTGCGATCGCCTCGAGCAGCTTTCGCGGCAATCCCGGCACACGCCGGAGGAGTTTGCGGAGCTGACGGGCCTCAACCAGAAGCGGGCTGAGATGAAGCGCCAGCTCGGGCTGTAAGCGAGATGGCAGAAACCTCGGTGCTATAATAAAAGGTTTCTAGCGGTTTGTTTTTTCAATGGTTTTCCTAGCAAAGGCGAAAAGGCGATTGCGATGGCAAAGACACCAGGCGGGAAAAAAGCAACAGGCACAGGTTCGAACGAGCCGACCAGAAAGGTCACCGAGGCCAAGTTAGCTTCTTCCCCCAGAAAAACGTCTGCCGCGAGCGTCACACCTGCTGCCGGGAAGAAATCCTCGACCACTTCCGCTGCGCGAGCGGAGCCGGTCAGGGCGGCGAAAGCTGTACCACCACCGGCCACAAAAGGGCCGGGTGTCAGAAGCGCAAGGGAAGCGCCTGCCGTGCAGGATGATGCGGTAGAGCGCGAGACTCCAGTATCCACGGTTCAACCGGCTGTTGTCCAACAGCCGCGAGTCGAGACTACAGCCGGTACGACGAACTCCATGACGAAAAAGCTGAACGAAACACCCGTCGATGACGAGGCAACCCAGACCGAAGAAACCCCTGCGGCCGTTCCCGGCAAGGTGGAAAAGGTCAAGGCTCGCGATCGTCGTGCGAAGGAAAAAGCGCTGCTGAAAGACGCGTTTGCGTCGTCGCAGCCGGGCACCGTCGAGGAACTCGAAGAGCGCCGCGCCAAATTGCGCGCGTTGATCAAGCTCGGCAAGGAGCGCGGCTTCCTCACGTACGCGGAAATCAACGACCACCTCCCGGACAACTTCACCGAGACCGAGGCGATCGAAGGCATCATCAGCACGTTCAACGACATGGGCGTGGCTGTGTACGAGCAGGCGCCGGATGCTGAAACGCTGCTGTTGAACGACAACGCACCCGCTGCTTCGTCAGACGACGAAGTGGAGGAGGAAGCGGAAGTCGCGCTCTCCACCGTCGACTCCGAATTCGGCCGCACCACCGACCCGGTCCGCATGTACATGCGTGAAATGGGTACGGTCGAACTGCTTACGCGCGAAGGCGAAATCGAAATCGCGAAGCGGATCGAAGACGGCCTCAAGCACATGGTGATGGCGATCTCCGCGTGCCCGACTACGATCGCCGACATTCTGGCGATGGCCGAGCGCGTCGCGAACGAGGAAATTCGCATCGACGAACTGGTCGACGGCCTCATCGACGCCAACGCGGAAGATGCAGACGGCTTCTCGGCGCAGGAAGCGGAAGCGATCGAAAGCGAAGACGAGGAAGCCGAGGAAGAGGAAACGGACGACGAGGAAGAAGACGACGGCGCGGCGCAAGCCACGGCCAACGCAGCGCAGATGGAAGCGCTCAAGCGTGCGTCCCTCGAGAAGTTCGCCATGATCAGCGAATGGTTCGACAAGATGCGTCGTGCATTCGAGAAAGAAGGCTACAAGTCCAAGTCGTATCTGAAGGCGCAGGAAACGATCCAGAACGAGCTGATGACGATCCGCTTTACCGCGCGTACCGTCGAGCGTCTGTGCGACACGTTGCGTGCACAAGTGGACGAAGTGCGTCAGGTCGAGCGTCAGATCCTGCATACGGTGGTCGACAAATGCGGCATGCCGCGTGCGGAATTCATTGCGCGTTTCCCGGGCAGCGAAACGGATCTGGAATGGGCTGACAAGATCGTCGGTGAAGGTCACGGGTATAGCGCGATCCTCACGCGTAACATTCCGGCGATTCGCGAACAGCAACAACGTCTGCTCGATTTGCAGGCGCGTGTCGTGCTGCCGCTGAAGGACCTGAAGGAAACCAACCGTCAGATGGCGGCCGGCGAGCTTAAGGCGCGTCAGGCAAAGCGTGAAATGACCGAGGCGAATTTGCGTCTCGTGATCTCGATCGCGAAGAAGTACACGAACCGTGGTCTGCAGTTCCTCGACCTGATTCAGGAAGGCAACATCGGCCTGATGAAGGCGGTGGACAAGTTCGAATATCGTCGCGGCTACAAGTTCTCCACGTATGCCACGTGGTGGATCCGTCAGGCCATTACGCGTTCGATCGCGGACCAGGCCCGTACGATCCGGATTCCGGTTCACATGATCGAAACGATCAACAAGATGAACCGCATCTCGCGTCAGATCTTGCAGGAAACCGGTCTCGAGCCGGACCCGGCAACGCTGGCCGAGAAGATGGAAATGCCGGAAGACAAGATCCGCAAGATCATGAAGATCGCGAAGGAGCCGATCTCGATGGAAACGCCGATCGGTGACGACGACGATTCACATCTGGGAGACTTCATCGAAGATACGAACACGGTTGCGCCGGCCGACGCCGCACTGCATGCCAGCATGCGCGATGTCGTGAAGGACGTGCTCGACTCGCTGACGCCGCGCGAAGCGAAGGTGCTGCGCATGCGTTTCGGCATCGAAATGAGCACCGATCACACGCTCGAAGAAGTCGGTAAGCAGTTCGACGTGACGCGTGAACGGATCCGCCAGATCGAGGCAAAGGCGCTGCGCAAACTGCGTCACCCGAGCCGTTCGGACAAGCTGAAGTCGTTCCTCGAAGGGAATTGATCGAAGTAGGCGGTCGTGCGAAATGATGTAGCGCTTTGAAGGGGTCTTCCGGTTGCTTCGCTTGGGCGTTGCGGTTGCGAAGGCCCCTTTTTCGTGTAGTATGTCGGCCAATCAACGAATTGGCCCGGCCTTCATGACCGGGTCTTTTTCTTGGGCCGGACGCCGTGCTGGTTGCAGGCAGCGGACTCATAATCCGCCTCCG
Source organism: Burkholderia sp. OK233 (assembly GCF_900230185.1). Taxonomy (GTDB): domain Bacteria; phylum Pseudomonadota; class Gammaproteobacteria; order Burkholderiales; family Burkholderiaceae; genus Paraburkholderia. The sequence goes on along the minus strand of NZ_OCSR01000002.1, from coordinate 1,445,649 downwards.
AAAGGACACCGTCGGTTCGACTCCGACCCGGCCCACCATAGATGTAAAGAAGGGTTCCGAGTTTTCGGAACCCTTTTTGTTTTGTGGTGAGAATCCAATATCAGATGCGGCAATATGCCGCTTATTAAGCGTCGCATGTTCCCGCGGCAATATCGCGCTTCACTTCGAAATGAGATCGGCGAACCTGGTGCAAGCGTGCGCCGACTCTTAACGCCTAACCGGTTCCACTGCGGGCCCTATGGACCGGCAACCGGCAACCGGGAAGAAGGGGAAACTCCGTGTAAAAAATGTGCACGACTGTGCCGTTAAATGAATACGGAAGGCTGTTCGATGTATGCCGTCCGCTTTCAGCACGGGTTCTTGTCACGCGGCGGCGGGCGCCGCAGTTCACCTCCGGGCAACGCCCGTGCTGAAGGCATCACCCCGCCGACTCCACTCCATCAAACCGAGCCGCAATTCGCGGCCCGCTTTAATCACGGCTAATGCAGATATCCGTTTCTCGGAGTATTCCGGGGTTAAATCGGCGATTGCATTAAATCAATTAAGTTCCCGCTTTTCCAAAATAAATTTACACCGCATCGTATTAGGCCTATCGCAATTGCCTGATTTTCGAGCAATCAGATGTCTCTCACTTTTCAAACGTTCCGACCCGATTACGTCACGCATATTAAATGCTGTTGCATTCACACAACTTTAATATTGAGATGTTGCGGATAACTTTTGTCCAGAGCAGGCATACCTTCCTCCACATTTTTCGATAAACGTATGAAAGATAAAGACTTAATGCCTGTCTGGATTTGATTGTTGCGGATTCTGAAAAATCCTGTTGCGTAAATTGCGGGCGTCGCTACTAGGGTCTCCCCCTACACTCACGCTTCGTTTAAAGGGTGCCCAGCTGATCCGAAACGGTTCGGCGAACAGGGCGGCAGCGAATGATTCATGCGCTGCTGAGGCAGGTCCCGCTCCCCGCGTAAATTTATCGAACTGGAGTCCCACGCATGAAAAAGAGTCTCATCGTCGTTGCGGTTGCCGCATCGTTTGCTTCCGTCGCTCACGCACAAAGCAGCGTGACCCTGTATGGTCTGCTGGACGCAGGCCTGACGTACACCAGCAACGTCGCCCCCGCCAACGGCAGCGGCCACGGCAACGCAAAGTGGGCAGCAGGCAACGGCGGCATCAACCAAAGCATGTTCGGTCTGCGCGGTTCGGAAGATCTGGGCGGCGGTCTGAAGGCAATCTTCACGTTGGAAAGCGGCTTCAATATCGGCAACGGCAAGTTCGCTAACAACAACGGCATGTTCAACCGTCAAGCGTTTGTCGGTCTGTCGAGCGCGCAATTCGGTACGGTCACGCTGGGTCGTCAATACGACGCAGCACAAGACTACCTGGCACCGCTGACCGCAACGGGCAGCTGGGGCGGTACGTACTTCGCTCACCCGTTCAACAACGACAACCTGAGCACGAACGGCGGCTACGCAGTCAACAACTCGATCAAGTACTCGAGCGCTAACTACGCAGGCTTCACGTTCGGCGGCACGTACGGCTTCTCGAACCAGGCTGGCGCATTCGCAAACAACCGCGAATACAGCGTGGGTGCTGCATACCAGTGGCAAGGCCTGCACCTGGGCGCTGCTTACGCACAGCAGAACAACCCGGGCGCAGCTAACGGCGGCGCTTCGGACGGTTCGTACGTCAACGCACTGGCAGGCAACGTCGGCAGCTTCCGTCAACGTGAATTCGGCGTTGCTGGTTCGTACGCATTCGGCCCGGCTACCCTGGGTCTGGCATGGACGCAATCGCGTTCGGACAACTTCGTCGGTGGTGCACAATCGCTGCGCGCTAACAACTACGAAGTCAACGGCAAGTACAACGTGACCCCGGCTCTGGGCCTGGGCGTTGCTTACACGTTCACGGACGGCAAGGGCTACGGCGTTGCTGCAAACGGTGGTTCGGAGTCGGTTCGCTACCACCAGATCGGCCTGCAAGCTGACTACTCGCTGTCGCGTCGTACGGACGTCTACGCTCAAGCTGTGTACCAGCACGCAATGGGCGACGGCGGTGTAGCTTCGATCTACAGCGGCGACAACACGCAACTGCCGTCGTCGTCGAAGAACCAGACGGCTGCTACGGTCGGTCTGCGTCACCGCTTCTAAGCTTCAGCAGAAGAAGCTAGTTGTTGCAGAAAAGGTGCCGTTCGCGGCACCTTTTTTTATGGACGCGCCACTTTGGTGGTCGGCACCCGGCGTGAATGCCGGATGCCGCGGTGCGCCTGGCTGGATCTTCTCCTATCGTGCGGTACTCAGAAAATCGTACGCAGACCGAGTGCAACGCCGGTCTGATTGTTCTTGCCCGGTAATTCGACCGAGGCTGCTCCCGACACCTTGTCGAAATCGACCGTACCGTACGCCTCGGTACGCATTCGACAATGCATACTCGGCCAGCGCCACGAACGTATAGCGATTGCCGCTGCCCAACTGACCGTTGCCGATATTCCTGCGTCTGCGGTTATGGATTTTTCATTCAAGGCCGGGACGCGCAGGCCTGCTACGCGCCGGGCGCGCCGATGATAGACCACCACCTCCACCGCGCCATTAATCCATTGCCGCAATAGCGTATTGCGATTTCTGACAATTGTGCACACGAGTCTGACAATAATTGACTTTCGCGACAGCGCGCTTGCGGTAGTCTGAAACGATTGAGTTATAGACATTTTTCGCGGCGACGCTAGCACGTGTGCTGCAGGTGCGCGTTCTTACTGCATGGATACTCCCGCTTCAAACCCGCTGGCTCGCTCGCCAGCCATTCAGGATCTCACCGACGAGCAATGGCATCTCATCGTGCCGCTCCTGCCTGAAATGAAAGATCACGGACCTCGGCGTGGCCGTCCCAGCATCGACATCCGTTGCGTGGTGAACAGTGTGCTGTGGGTGCTGCACACGGGCAAGCCATGGCACGCCATGCCCGACCGCTATGCGCCTTATCAGACCGCGCATCGCTATTATTTGCGCTGGAAGAATTCAGGGGTGCTGGCCAATATCGCCTTTGCGTTGTTCGATACTGATGCCATGCTGACGCGGCCTGTCACTCGCAGGAGCTACCCGCGCACGGCGTAATAGGCTCAGGACCGTTTCGGCATAACAAGCAGAAAGGCCGTCATCCTTTTACCGGATGACGGCCTTTTCAATCGCATGCTTTGGTCTGCTGCATGAAGGCACCGCTCGATCACGCGTGTTGTTCGACCTTGAACACTGCAACCGCATTTCGCAGACGTTCGGTCTGCTCATCGAGTGAGCTTGCCGCAGCCGCTGCCTGTTCGACTAGCGCGGCGTTGCGTTGCGTCACATCGTCCATCTGGCGGATCGCGAGATTGACTTCGCCGATGCCCGAGCTCTGCTCTTTCGAGGCCGCCGAGATCTCGTTCATGATCGCCGTCACGCGGCGCACGGCGTCGACCACCTCGCCGATCGTGCTGCCGGCCTTGTCTGCCAGCGTCGAGCCTTCGCCGACCTGCGCGACGGACTGGTGGATCAGCACTTTGATCTCTTTGGCCGCCGTCGCGCTGCGCTGCGCGAGATTGCGCACTTCGCCCGCGACGACCGCGAAGCCGCGGCCTTCTTCACCGGCGCGCACCGCTTCGACTGCTGCGTTCAGCGCAAGGATATTGGTCTGGAACGCGATGCCTTCGATCACGCTGATGATCTCGCCGATCTTGCGCGAACTATCGGTGATGCCGGCCATTTTCTCGACCACGTCGTTGACGACCTGGCCGCCACGCGCGGCAATGCTCGACGCATCCGCTGCGAGTTCTGATGCGGTCGCTGCATTGTCGGCGTTCTGCGTGACGGTCTTGGTGAGCTCGTCCATGCTGGCGGCGGTCTGCTGCAACGAAGCCGCCTGTTCTTCGGTACGGCTCGACAGATCCAGGTTGCCCGCAGCGATCTCTTTCGAGGCGATCGTGATCGTCTCGGCGGACGTCTTGATCCGCGCGACGGTCGCAGCCAGTTGATTGCGCATCTCACGCAGGGAGAACAACAGGCTCGACATGTCGTCGCGACGCAGGTCAATGTGAGTGGCGAGGTCGCCGCGCGCGATCTGCATTGCAATCGCCGCTGCGGTGGAAGGCTCTCCGCCAATCGAGCGCGAAACGTTGCGCACCACCCGCGAAGCCACGAACGACACCAGCACACCCAGCAGCACCAGCATGCCGGCCGAGCGCGCGAGCGTTGCATAGAACTGCGCCTGGATGTCGTCCATATAGGCGCCGGCGATAAAGTCCCAATTCCATGGGCCGAATCGCTTCACATAGCCGATCTTTTCGCTCGGCGCCGTCTCGCCGGGTTTCGGCCACCAGTAGCGCAGATAGCCGGCGCCGCTCGCTGAGCCGCCTGCCTGCGCGATGTCGTGATACAGCGCATTGCCTTTGGCGTCGCGGAAGCCGCTCATGTCCTTGCCGTTCAGCTTCGGACTCATCGGATGAGCGACCATCACCGAATCGCTGCGCACGATCGTCACGTAGCCCGATGCGCCATAGCGCTGCGCGGTGACGCGGGCGATGGCCTGCTGTTTGGCCTCATCGACCGGGAGCTTGCCCGCGTCGGCCTGCTTCGCATAGTCCGCGACGATCGACACCGCCATGTCGGTGACGTCGGCCAGATCCGCGCGCCGTGCGCCCATTTGAGCGTTTCGTGCATCGAACGCATTCACAACGGTCACGATCAGGAGCGCCGCCCAGCAAAGCAGTATCGGCACCCACAATTTCTGTTTTAGTGTCAGACGGTTCATTATCGGCTTCGACAATACGTTGAACTCGGAATAGGGAGGGGCTGCAATCTGCGTTGCATAGTCGGCATAACGGCTGTTGCTGCGGATTCTTTATTCCGGCGTCCGAAATTCCTGCCTGAAACGTGAGCGTTTGGCCCGAGGCGACTGATGAAATACGGGAAACGTCGAGAAAAATCGAGGAAAGTGGAGTCAAACCCGTAGAAAATCGCGGGAAGCTGCGGCGGACAGCATGGCGCCCGCGCCCGCCCTAGATCTGCTCCTGACCAAACGCGCACAGGCGTTCGAGGTCCAGCACGTCGATCTGGTTGTACGAGAGGCGCAAAATCTGAAGTCTTTCGAGGTTTTGCAGTGCCTGGTTGATCCGTTGCCTCGACACGCCTGCCAGCAGGCCGACTTCTTCCTGCGAAATGGCCAGCGTCCGCCCGGTGTCGGGATAGAGGTCCGGATTGAACAGTTGCGCGAGCGATTGGGCGACGCGCGCGTCGACATCCAGCAGGCGGCTATTCTGGATCGATGCGATGAATTCGCCCATGCGGTTGTTCAACTGCCGGATCACAAAGCCGGTGAACGGCAGGCTCGACTCCAGAAGCGCATGGAACGTCTCTGACGGCACGAACATCACGAGCGAAGGCTGAATGGCGGCCACGTCGTACTTGCGCAATTCGCGCTTGATCACGCTGCCTTCGCCGAACCAGCCGCCGGGCGGGACGCCGGAGAGCGTGCAACTGCGTCCCGAGGCGTTGTAGATGGCGAGTTTGATGAGCCCGGAATGGACGCCGATCCAGTAGTCTGACGGCTCCTGGCGGCGCGCGATCCATGCGCCCCCTTCCAGCCGCTCTGCGTACGCGCTGGCAAGGACCATGGCTTGGTGCTCGGCGGCGAGCGCCCTGAACCATGCGCAGGTGCTGAATAGCCGAGGCAGATCGGCGCGCGGGACCCGTTCAGGCCGGTGCGGGCGGGAGTCTGCGACGGCGGTAAACGGTGCGTCATCCATAAGCAGCGAGCGGGGTGTAGGCGAGTGAAGTCGGTTGCATAGAGCCAGGGCGCGCCACTCTGTCATTTGAATGACAGACAGTTCACCATGACAATTGCTAGGCTAGCTCATCAATCAGAAAAATCGGCGGCGCGGCCAGCGCCTCAGGAGACAAAGCGATGACGCACATGTTCGAAGAAGGCCTCCAGCGGCGCGAGGCCAATTATGTTCCGCTGACGCCCATCGATTTCATCGTACGCGCAGCGGAAGTCTACGGTGAGCGGCTGGCGGTCGTCCATGGGGAGATTCGCCGTAACTGGCGCGAAACCTACGAGCGCGCGCGGCGTCTGGCCAGTGCGTTGCAGCGGGCCGGTATCGAACGCGGCGACACGGTTGCCGCTTTGCTGCCGAATATTCCTCCGATGATAGAAGCGCATTTTGGCGTGCCGATGGCCGGCGCCGTGCTCAATACGCTGAACACGCGGCTCGACGTGTCGTCGCTGCTGTTCATGTTGCGTCATGGCGAGGCGAAGGCGTTGATCGTCGATACCGAGTACAGCGAATTGGCGCACCGCGCCGCGCTGGAATTCCCCGAGCTGCGCGTGATCAGCGTGGCCGATGCGATGCCCGCCGACGCCAGCAAGTTCATCCGCGCAACCGACTACGAAGCCTTCCTGCAAACCGGCGACCCCGAGTTCGCCTGGACCTTGCCCGCCGACGAGTGGGACGCTATCGCGTTGAACTACACCTCGGGCACGACCGGCGATCCTAAAGGCGTGGTCTACCACCATCGCGGCGCGTATCTGAATGCGCTCAGCAATATCCTCGAATGGGACATGCCCAAGCATGCGATCTACCTATGGACCTTGCCGCTCTTTCACTGCAACGGCTGGTGTTTCCCATGGACCGTTGCCGCGCGTGCCGGCGTCAATGTCTGTCTCCGCAAATTCGACGCGAAGACGGTGTTCGAACTGATTCGCAGCGAAGGCATCACGCACTATTGTGGCGCGCCGATCGTGCAAAGCGCGCTTGCGAATGCGCCCGCCGAATGGCGTGAGGGCATCACGCATCGCGTGTCGACGATGGTGGCGGGCGCGGCGCCCGCGCCGGCAGTGATCGCCAAAATGAAGGAGATCGGCTTCGATCTGACGCACGTATACGGACTCACCGAGACCTACGGCCCGGCCGCGGTCTGCGCAAAACAGGAAGAATGGGAAGCGCTCGACGACAACGCGCGTGCCGAAATGAACGCGCGGCAAGGCGTGCGTTATCACTTGCAGGCAGCCGTAACGGTAGTCGATCCGGACACGCTCGCGCCCGTGCCTGACGACGGCGAAACGCTCGGCGAGATCATGTTCCGCGGCAATATCTGCATGAAGGGATATCTGAAGAACGAGCGCGCCACCGAAGCGACCTTCCGTGGCGGCTGGTTCCATACCGGGGACCTCGGTGTGCGGATGCCTGACGGCTACATCCGTATCCGCGATCGCAGCAAGGACATCATCATTTCGGGCGGGGAGAACATCTCGAGCATCGAGGTCGAAGACACGCTGTACCGTCACCCTGCGGTGTCGGTTGCCGCCGTGGTGGCGATGGCCGATCCGAAGTGGGGAGAGGTACCCTGCGCCTTCGTCGAGCTCAAGGAAGGTGCTCAGGTGAGCGCGGAAGAGATCATCGCGCACTGCCGGCTGTTTCTTGCGGGATACAAGTTGCCAAAAGCGGTGCGCTTCGGCGAATTGCCGAAGACGTCGACGGGAAAAATTCAGAAGTTCGAACTGCGCGCGCGGATCAAGGCGGAAGGACCCGCCGAATAGACCGCGCGCAATTTTCTAGCGCGCCTAATGGCGCGCTATGTGGTGCTGCTTGATGCAAGCGCAGGGTCCAGCGTGCATCAGGTTCGACTCGCGCTTAACCGCGCGTGTCGACCCAGCGGCGTGCCCAGCGTGCCGAGTGCTGCAGTGCCTGTTCTTCGTTCGGGAAGTAGTCGAGCGAATAGAACTGGTAGCGCCCTTCGGTACGCGCGCTGTCAGCGCGTTCGAGCAGCAGATTGGATGAGAAACTACCGTCGGGCAAACGATGCGCCGAGGGTTTGACGGCATAGCCGTTGTAATGATGAATATGTTTGTTTTGCATTTTATATTTTAATAATGTTCGAGTGCGCGCCTGCCGTGCGAGCCGTTATACGGGTCACGCGGACGAGCCGATTCAAGCCATTGCGAGCCGAATCCAAACGCAGTCGGAAAGCTAAAAAGGGCGTTAAAGCCAGAGGGGAGAATGAGGTGCAACGAGGCGTTTGGCGCTTAGGGCTTGCTGCTAAAAAACACACGCAGCTAAAAGCGATCGCGCCAACTGTGGGAGACAAAGCTCCGCGAGGATGTCGCTGCAGCCCGATGTCCGTTGCCGGACACCGAGCCCTTCAAACTTACATCGGCTTGATGTTAGCCGCTTGCAGACCCTTCGGGCCTTGCTTCGTTTCGAAGCTCACCTTCTGATTTTCAGCCAGCGTCTTGAAGCCGTCGCCGCTGATTTCGGAGAAGTGCGCGAACAGGTCGTCGCCGCCCTTGTCCGGGGTGATGAAGCCAAAGCCTTTGCTGTCGTTGAACCACTTAACGGTACCGGTATCCATGAAGAATCCTTGAGTAAAAATAGAAAAATTTGCTCTGTTGAGGAGCGCGTGAAGCGTCAAGGAGGGAGAGGACAACGAATACCGCTGAGGAGCGAGACATTGATGAACAGCAATCGAACTTCTTGAACTTCGGGTGCCACAGTAACCGCCGGGCATGCCAGCGTCAACACTTATCTTGTAACTGTTTTGTTATGGACCCTGCTTGCGTACGCTCGGCGCGCGCCCATGCGGCCCTCGTTACTGGCTTGCCGCGTTGCGGGGCACGACAAGCCATTCGAGCGGAATTTCTGTTTCAGATACCCACTTTATGCGCTGTCAGGATCAGCCGTAATCCGAGCGCGGCAACTGCGCTTGCGGCGACGCGATCGATCCAGGCCTTCCACTGCAGATAGATTTCACGCGGACGTTTGCTCGAAAAGCACAACGCGACCACGGTGTACCAGCCGGCTTCAATGGCGAAGATCGCAGGGGGCAAGGCAAAGTAGCACCACAGCGGTGGATGTTGCGGAAGCAAGGCCGCGAAGATACTGCCGTAGTAGACCGCTGTCTTCGGATTGCTGAGTTGTGTGCTCAAACCGATCCAGAAGGATTTGCGCACGTTGGTAGCGGCGGCTTGCGCAGCATCGAACGCGAGCGGTTTGGCCGCACCGCGCCAGATCTTGGACGCAAGGTAGATCAGATAAAGGCCGCCGGCCACTTTCAAGCCGACGTACAGCCATTCCACTGTCGCCAGCAAGGTATACAGACCGAGCAAGGCGATACCGCTGAAAAACACGCCGCCGATTCCCATGCCGGCAGCTGTTGCGAGGCCGTCGCCGCGCGAGAGTCCGATTGCATTACGTGCAACGATAACGAAGCTCGGTCCTGGGCTCATTGCACCGAGCAGCAGTGCGGCCAGGATTGTGACGATGGCTGTCGAGGCGGGCATTTTTGTGTGTCTCCTACAGGCGGCGATGCGGATCGGTGAAACATAGCATGGGAGGGCGAGGTTTTGTTTCTGGTCAGCGCCAATAGAACCGATAAAGAACCAATAAGAATCTAAAAAGCCGGTAACGAACGCCAACCGAATGACAAAGAAAGCTCGTCATCGCACGCAGACAATCAGTTGCTGCAAGCAGCGGAAATTGGATGCTAGAATCCCCTTCCATACGCTAAAGCAGCCTTGGAGCACCAAGGCCGACCGGGCACGATTCGAGCCGTTTGCCGACGATTTCCCCTAAATCCAGGATTTATTGGGCACGATCCCCGATGCGAGTTCTCACGCATCGGGAGAGGCATCGCAAGTTCGATTTGCACCCAACCCATCTGATTTACGCATAGGCTTCGCGTTGTTTTGCGAAGCTTTTTGTTTTTCGAACGCGAGCACTATCAGCCGCGAAACCGGTACGTTATGAAAGAGCGAGAAGAACAACGGCTGTTCGACCTCGACGGGAATGCGCGTGAGCGCCTGATCGTGTGGATCCGTCGACGCATGGACGAATACGGCATTACGATTGAAGCGCTTGCTGATGCAATAGAGGCCGACAAAGCCGCAGTCCGGGCCGTGATGTATCGCGACGCCTTCGGAAATACGTGGGACGGTCATGGCGATAAGCCGGATTGGCTTGCGCGCGCAATCTACGCTGGACAGAACATCGACCATTTCCGTTGTTGAGCGCGGCCTCAGTTTCTTCTGCTAGTCGTTTTCCTGCGTGGCTGCGCTATATCGCGTTGTGCCAATTGATTCGGCATCCAAAAAAAAAGCCCGCGCGGGGCGGGCTTAACCTACTCGGAGTTTCGCGATCCAGTCGCTAGACGGATCATCTCCAGTGTACGTGAAAGCTTTATGAAAGCACAGGAAATCCGCGTCACAGATCGAAAAACACGGTTTCCTTGTCGCCCTGCATATAGATATCGAACCGGTACACATTGGCTGTATTCGGCTCGCGACGCGCGATCAGCGTGCCACGCCGGTCCGCCGGAACCGCTGCCAGCACGGCATCCCGTTCGTTAGCCTCGGCTTCGTCCTCGAAATAGATACGCGTAAAGGTGTGCAGCAGCATGCCGCGCATCGTCACAATCACATTTAGATGCGGCGCTTCGTCCGGGTTTGCGCGGCCGGGTTTCACCGTTTCAACGATAAAGCGTTTGAGCGGATCGGTGCCCGTACCGACGCGGGCGAAGCCGCGGAACCCGGTTTTCAGGATTTCCTCGCGTGATGCCGGGTAGCGGCCTTGCTCGTCCACCTGCGACATTTCCAGCATCGCGTCGCCGATCACTTTGCCGTCGCCGTCGAACACCTGGCCGACGATCGTGATGTGCTCGCCGGCCGCTTCGCGATCGGCCAGAACCGGCGTAAACAAGCTCTTGAAGTCGAAGTCGTATTGCTGCGGGCACAGACCGTAGGCGAAGTACGGTCCAACCGTTTGCGAAGGCGTTTGCTTGAGGGTCGTCATGGCTTAGCGCTCCATCGGGGTTTCGTTGCGGCCGCGCAGCACGATGTCGAAGTCGTAGCCGAGCGCATAGGCCTCTTGCGTCGTATCGAGCGAGAAGTCTGCAATCAGACGGTCGCGTGCGTGCTCGGGCGTGCCCTGGAAAATCGGGTCGAAGGCCAGCAGCGGGTCGCCGGGGAAATACATCTGCGTGACGAGGCGCGAGCCGAAATGTTCGCCGAACAGCGAGAAGTGAATATGATTCGGACGCCACGCATTCGGGTGATTGCCCCAGGGGTAAGCGCCCGGTTTGATCGTCAGAAAGCGATAGCGGCCTTCGTTGTCCGTGATGCAGCGGCCTGCGCCGAGGAAGTTCGGGTCGAGCGGCGCGTCGTGCTGATCGTTCTTGTGCACATAACGGCCGGCAGCATTGGCTTGCCAGATCTCAACCAGCGTATTGCGCACCGGGCGGCCGCCTTCGTCGAGCACGCGGCCCGTCACGATGATGCGCTCGCCGAGCGGCTCGCCGTTGCGCACCGCATTGCGTGTCAGATCGTGATCGAGCGCGCCGAGGTCTTCCGTGCCGTAGACCGGTACACGTTGGTCGCGCAGTTTTTCCTTCAGCGGAATCAGCGGACGCGTCGGGCCGCGTTTGACCGAAGAACCGTAGCCGGGATAGACGTAGGCGGGGTGGGACGCGAAGTCGCGCGCGGAGAGAAAGGAATTGTCCATCAGTGTCTCCTTCGAGGAATTGTGGGATACAGCGTATGGAGCGACTTTATCTAACCCGAGAGGTTATGCAAAATGACGTTTTCGCCCATTTCGTATAACCTGCCGTTATGCAACGCAGCCTCGCGGACAGCCGCGTCAAATTCCGTCATCTCCAGTGCTTTCTGGCCGTCGCCCAGTTCGGCGGCGTGCAGCGGGCCGCCGAGAGCCTGTCCATTACGCAGCCCGCGGTCTCCAAGACGGTTGCTGAACTGGAGGCGATTCTCGGCGTGAAGCTCTTCGAGCGCGGCCGCCACGGCGCCGTGCCGACCCGCGAGGGGCAACTCTTCATGCCGCATGCGAGCGCCTGTGTCAGTGCTTTGCGACAGGGTGTGGACTTGCTGGCGCGCGCGGAAGGCGCGGCGGCCGCCACGCTGGAAATCGGCATTCTGCCGACCGTCGCGGCTGCGCTGGTGCCGCCGGTGCTGAAGCGGTTCGCCGCGCTTTGGCCGCGCGTGATCGTGCGCCTCGCCACCGGCGCCAATCCCGAACTGCTCGAACGTTTGAAGGCCGGCACGATTGAATTCGCGATCGGGCGTCTGGCGGACCCGGAGCGGATGGTCGGGCTCAGTTTCGAGCAGCTTTTCAGCGAGCCGTTAATTGCCGTGGTCCGCGCCGGGCATCCGTTGGCGCTGGGGGCCGGCTTGCCGGCCACGTCGCTGGAGGATTTTCCGGTGGTGCTGCCGCCGTTCGGCACGCTGATCCGGCAATCGGCTGAAAGCCTGTTGAGCGCGTTGGGCGTGCCGCCGTTGTCGGGGTTTGTCGAAGTGCTGTCGGTGTCGACGGGGCGCGCATTGACGCTGGAGAATGACGCGGTGTGGTTCGTGCCACTGAGCGCCGTCGAATATGAACTGGCGCACGGCATGTTGGTGCGTTTGCCCTTGCAGTTCGCGGGCACCGGCGAGCCCGTGGGGCTGATCCGGCGCTCGGACACGCAGCCGTCGCCGGTGGGACGGGCGTTTATCGATGCCGTGCGCGAGGTTGCGCAGCTGCGCATGGCGGCCGCCGCTGGCAAGCCCGCGGTCAAACGTGCATCCAAACGCGGTCGCGGCGGCATGTCCGGGACCTGAGGCACGTCGCCAGGCGAAAGGAGAACCGCGAGAGCAGCAGGAGACGCACGCTACACCCCGATTCTTCGCGCGTGAACCATCCAGTACAAAATGAAGGTTGCGAACGGCCTGCTACCCGGTGTACAAACACGGTGCGAAAGTCGTCGCGGGCCGCATTGCTGCGGCACACCACGCACGCGGTGTCACACTACAGGTGGATGACGGCGTGCATCGAACAGCTAAAAACATCACGAATACGCGCAACAGCATACGAAAGACTGTACAAGGAGATTGCCATGCCCAGCGACTTGCCCACTCCAGACGCCGCGTTGCGCGCCGTGTCGGCGCCTGAGCACAATCCGCTCGGCACCGCCGGCCTCGAATTCGTGGAGTTCGCCTCGCGCGAGCCGAAGGCGCTCGGCGAGACCTTCACGAAACTCGGCTTCAAGGCGATTGCGCGCCATATCAGCAAGGACGTCACGCTGTATCGCCAAGGCGAAATGCATTTCCTGATCAACGCCGAGCCGGATTCGTTTGCCGAGCGCTACGCCGAAGAATACGGCGCCGGTATCTGCGCGATCGGCATTCGCGTGGCGAACGCGCAGCGCGCCTTCGATCGCGCGATTGAACTCGGCGCATGGGCGTTCGAAGGTGAACGCCTCGGTGCGGGCGAGTTGCTGATTCCGGCGATCCAGGGCATTGGCGATTCGCACATCTATTTCGTCGACCGATGGCGCGGCCGTGGCGGCCAGCGCGGTGGCCTCGGCGATATCTCGATCTTCGACATCGACTTTCGTCCGATCGAGATCGATACCGCGCACGCCGACCTGAGTCACGCGGGCATGGGCCTTGTCGCGGTCGATCATCTGACGCAAACGGTCGGTGAGGGCCGGATGCAGGAGTGGCTCGATTTTTACCGCGATCTGCTCAACTTCCGTGAGATTCACGAGCTGCACGCGAACTGGCATGTGTCGGCGGAATCGCGCGTGATGGTGTCGCCGTGCGGCGCGATCCGCGTGCCTTTGTACGAAGAAGGCACGCGCCGCACGAATCTGATGCATGACTATCTGCCGGATCATCCGGGCGAAGGCGTGCAGCACATCGCGCTCGCCACCGACGATATTTTTGCGTGCGTCGAGCAGCTCCTCGCGAACGGCGTCGAATTCGTCGAGCCGCCGCCGCGCTATTACGAGCAGCTCGATGCGCGCCTGCCCGGTCATGGGCTCGATGTCGAGCGGCTCAAGCGCACGCATGTACTGGTGGATGGCGAAATCGGCGCCGACGGCGTGCCGTTGCTGTTCTTTCAGACCTTTATGCGGCGCGGTGCCGGCGAGATCTTCTTTGAGATCGTGCAGCGGCAAGGGCATCACGGTTTCGGCGAAGGCAATTTGAGTGCGTTGGCGCAGGCGCGCGAGCAAGCCGGTGCTTAACGCTTAGCATTTACCGCTTACCGCTTACCGCTTACCGCTTACCGCTTACCGCTGAATCAATCAGTATCGGGATTGTCGGCCAGCCCAGGATTCACCGCGCTGTATGCGGCCGCTTCCCGCAGCAGCCACTCGCGAAAGCTCGTGAGTGGCTTGCCGTGGCTCAACTCGGTCGGATAGACGAGGTAGTACGCCGAATCGGCAACGGCGGGCGCGTCGAGCGGCATCACGAGTCCGAGATGGTCGAGCTGTGCGTCGACGAAAAAGCGCGGCACCAGCGCGATGCCGAGACCGGCCGCGGCGGCGCTGATCAGCATCGTGTGGAGTTCGTAGCGAACCCCCTGCATCGTCCGGGTATCGTCGACGCCGAGGTTGGCGAACCACGAGGCCCAGCCGTCAGGCCGGGTGGTGGAATGCAGCAGGGGGTAGTCCAGCAGATCTGAGGCGGCCTTCACCGGATGCTTCAGCAGACTCGCCGCACACACCGGCACGACTTCCTCGCTAAACAGAAAATCCGCCGACGTGCCCGGCCATGTAGGCTTGCCATAGTGAATCGCGGCTTCGAAATGCGTATCGGCGAACGGGAAGGTGCCGGTGCGCACGCCCATATTGACCCGCACATCCGGATACTGCGCATTGAATGCCGCCAGGCGCGGAATCAGCCATTGCGATGCGAAAGTTGGCAGCACCGCCAGTTCCAGATAACCACCGCCGCTCCCATGCGCAATGATCGACAGCGTGTCGCGGTCCAGCTGTTCCAGCGAGCGCCGCACCTGCGCGCTATACACCTTGCCTGCCTTGGTCAGCACGACGCGTTGTTTCACGCGCGCGAACAGCCGCACGCCGAGATTGCTCTCCAGCGTATTGATCTGCCGGGACACCGCGCTTTCGGTGAGGAACAGCTCGCGCGCCGCATGCGTAAAGCTCTCGTGCCGCGCGGCGGCTTCGAAAGCGAGCAGCGCGCCCATGTTGGGGATCTTGAACTTTCGCACGTTGATTCCAAAAACGCATCAAGTGGCGATTTTATCTCGCTTTACGGCCGCGCTGCGAATTTGAATAATCTCGCATCCAACGATGCCGTGCTTGCGCCTTGAAGCCACGCCGGCAGGCCATCTTCAAACAGACGAACGCGTACTCACCGTACCCCGCCCGGAACCGATATGCGAAACATCAAGAATGCGAATGTCGAACAACTGCTGCTGAAATTGCTTGGCGTCGAAAAAACCGCGAGGCTGTTCGCTACGCTGAACCATCCGCAGATCCTCAATGAATGGGAGGAAGGTGCCGTTACGCGCGCCGAACTTGCGCAGGCGATGAACATGGCGCTGTTCGAAGACCTGCTGGCGCGCTCGGCGAATGGCCGCCAGTACACCGACGAGACGATCGCCGCTGGCGGCAGCGTCTACTTCGATCACGGCGCATTGCGGACCGTGCGCTGGGCTGAGAGCGGCGCGCTGCCGCCGGGCGAAGCTGCCTTCTCGCGCATCCTGCGTCCGCTCGGCTTCAGCATCAACGGCCGCTATCCGCTCGATCGCCTGGGCATGACCGGCCGCGCCTGGGCGCACGATGACGCGCCCGATGAGATCGCGCAGTTCTTCGTCAGCGAATTGCATCCCGAGCGCTTCTCGGCGGAGTTTCAGCAAGCGGTGACGAACGTGATCGGTGCCTCGCGCGATCCGCTGACGCCGCAAGCCGCTGGTCAGTTGTGGGAGCTCGAACGCGAAGGCGTGTTGCCGCTCGATGCGGCTCATGCTTTGCTGCCGGTGATCGTCGGCGCGTTCGCGCGTCAGCACGAGACGCCACGCGAAGCCGATTACGAAGTATTGTTGAAGGAGTCGGCAGAAATGGCGTGGATCGCGACCGAAGGCAACGCCTTCAATCACGCTACCGATCGCGTCGCGGATGTGTTCAAGCTCTCCGACGACGAAAAGGCGAAGGGTCGTCCGATGAAACCGGAAGTCGAGCGTTCGCGTTCGGGCCGCGTGTTTCAGACCGCGTACCGTGCGGACATCGTGCGGCGCGAATTCCGCGCGGCCGACGGCAGCATCGTGACGCGCGACGTGCCCGGTTCGTTCTACGAGTTCATCACGCGCAAGCGGACCTTCGATCAGGACGCGCGCCGTTGGGAAACGGACCTGCGTTTCGACGCGGGCAACGCACAGGGAATCTTCAAGATGACTGCGAGCCAGGCAGCGTGATTCACGAGTGCAGGGCGATAGCGCGGGCGTAGGACACGAGACATGAGGGGCGCAGTGGGAACGTCATTGGATGAAGAGCAGGGCGCGGGCGTGAATGCGTTGTCAGGCGACGCGGCTCATGACACGTTGAAAGAGCCAGGCGTTGCCAGGCCCTTTGCTGGCACCGCAGCCGTGCTGCAAGCGCTCGAAGCCGATCTGCGCCGCAACGTACGCGGCGAAGTGCGCTTCGATCAGGGCTCGAAAGCGCTCTATGCGGCGGATGCATCGAACTATCGGCAAGTTCCGCTTGCGGTGGTGGTGCCGTCGGACGTCGACGATCTGCTCGAAACGCTCGCCGCTTGCCGCCGCAATGACGTGCCCTTTCTCCCGCGCGGCGGTGGCACCTCGCAGAACGGTCAATGCGTGAATGTCGCGGTAGTGGCCGACGCGAGCAAGTATGTGAACCGCGTCGTCTCGGTCGATCCTGTCGCGGGCGTAGCGATCGTCGAGCCAGGCGTGATCTGCGACACCTTGCGCGACGCCGCCGAAGCACACGGCCTCACGTTCGCACCCGATCCCGCGACGCACAGTCGCTGCACGCTCGGCGGCATGATCGCCAACAACTCGTGCGGCGCGCATTCGGTAATGGCCGGCAAAACGGTCGAAAACGTCGAGGCGTTGGAGATCGCGACCTTCGATGGCGCGCGTTTCTGGGTCGGGCCTACTTCGGACGACGAACTCGAACGCATCATCGCAGCAGGCGGCCGCCAGGGCGAAATCTACGCCGCGCTCAAGCAACTGCGCGACACCTACGCCGATCAGATTCGCGCGAAATTCCCGCAGATCAAGCGGCGTGTGTCGGGCTTCAACCTCGATCAACTGCTGCCGGAAAACGGCTTCAACGTCGCGCGGGCGCTGGTTGGCACCGAAGGCACCTGTGCGGTGACCTTGCAGGTGAAAGTGCGGCTCGTAAAGAGTCCGGCGAAACGCGTGATCGTCGTGGTCGGCTTCACCGATATCTACACCGCCGCGGACGCCGTGCCGCATTTCATGCGCTACGGGCCGATCGCGATCGAAGGACTCGACCGCGCGATCATTCGCGGCTTGCAGGCGCGCGGATTGAAGAAGGATGAGATCGCCTTGCTGCCGGAAGGCGATGCCTGGGTCGTGCTCGAATTCGGCGCGGATACGCAAGACGACGCCGTTCATCAGGCACAAACCGCTGCGGCGTATTTCTCGTCGGGCACGGCAGGGTCGAACGTGTCGGCGATGCTTGTCGAAGATCGCACGCTGCAGGCGAAGGTATGGTCGATTCGTGAGACGGGGGCGTCGGCGGTGGCCTTGTCGGTGGATACGGGCACGCCCGATCCAGTGGTCGGCTGGGAAGATGCGGCGGTCGATCCAATGCGTCTCGGCGATTATCTGCGTGCGTTTCAGGCGCTGGTGGATCGCTATGGCTACGAGACGAGTCTATACGGTCATTTCGGCGATGGCTGCGTCCACGCGCGCATCACCTTCGATCTGCGCAGCGTGGAAGGTGTTGCGACGTGGCGCAAGTTTCTGCGCGAAGCGGCGGAACTGGTCGTCGAATTCGGTGGCTCGCTCTCGGGCGAACACGGCGACGGCCAGGCCAAGGCCGAGTTCCTGCCGATCATGTACGGCCCCGAACTGATGCGGGCGATGGAGCAGTTCAAGGCGATCTGGGACCCGGCCAACCGATTGAATCCCGGCAAGGTCGTGCATGCGTATCGCGCCGACGAAAACCTGCGCATGGGGCCGGCCTACAAGCCCGTGACACTGCAAACGAAGCTCACATTCGCGAGCCAGGAAGGCGACGGTTTTCAGCGTGAGATCGAACGATGCATCGGCATGGGCAAGTGCCGCTCGCTAGAAGGCGGCACAATGTGCCCGAGCTTTCGTGCGACACGTGAAGAGAAATACTCGACACGTGGCCGCGCGCATCTGTTCTGGGAAATGCTGCAAGGCGAAGTGATCGCTGATGGCTGGCAAAGCCGTGAAGTGAAAGAGGCACTTGATACCTGCCTCGCGTGCAAGGGCTGCAAATCCGATTGCCCGACGCATACGGATATGGCGTCGTACAAAGCGGAATTTCTTTCGCATTACTACGAGACGAATCGCCGACCGCGTCAGGCGTTGTTTATGGGGCGGATTGGTGAATGGGCGCCGTGGGCGGCGCGCTTTCCGCGGTTGACGAATTTCATGACGTCGGCGCCGGGGTTGGCTGCGGTTGGGAAGTGGGTCGCTGGTGTGGCGCAGGCGCGTGAGTTGCCGAAGTTTGCTACGCGGACGTATAGGCAGATTGCTCGGCGTTCGCCTCAGACGGAGCTTGATACTCACCCTCGTGGTGAGGTGAAGAAAGTCATCCTGTGGGTCGATACGTTCAACGACCACTTCACGCCCGAGATCGCGCAGGCCGCGGCCGATGTGCTGACGCAAATGGGGTGGCACGTCGTGCTGCCGAAGAATCGTTTGTGTTGCGGGCGCCCGCTGTATGACTTTGGTTTACTCGACCGTGCGCGCGAGTTGCTGACCACCATTCTCGATGAGCTTGGAGAGGATATCGCCGCGGGTGTGCCGTTGGTCGGTCTTGAACCCGGTTGCTTGTCAGTGTTCAAGGATGAACTGCTGAAGCAGTTCCCCGGGCATGCTTTAGCGACGCAACTGTCGGCGCAGACGTTTCTATTTTCCGATTTCGTCGCACGTCAACCGTTCGATTGGCCGACGCTTGCAGCGGACGTGATCGTGCACGGGCATTGTCATCAGAAGGCGCTGTTTGGCATGCAGGGCGATACCGCGCTGCTGAACAAGCTTGGGGTGAAGTGGAAATTGCTCGATACGGGATGCTGTGGGATGGCGGGATCGTTCGGCTTCAACGACGAGCATCATGCGCTGTCGGAGAAGATCGGCGAAGACACGCTGTTTCCAGCTGTGCGTGCTGCTACTGCTGAAAACGCGGAAACGATCGTGCTGACCAACGGCTTCAGTTGCCGTGAGCAGATCGAACAGGGGACCGGGCAACACGCGATGCATATCGCGCAACTAGCGCAGCGGGCATTGGCGGCGCGCCGTTAAGGGGGCGTGGCGCCTTCGCTATTTTTTCGTCGGTTCCGCGGTAGCCGACGTCTGCGGGATGTCCGCGCTGGTCGCCATCCACAACACCTCGGCGTCTTCGTCGCTAGTGGACACTGCTGCGTGGCCGGTGCGGCTGTCGAAGTAAAGGCTGTCGCCTGCATTCAGATGCGTCGGTGCGTACAACTCGGAATAGAGGCACACGCTGCCACTGATCACGTACAGGAATTCTTCGCCCTCGTGACGGCCCCAGTCATCGAAGGCATCCAGCGTGTGCGCCGAGATGCGGATGCGAAACGGCAACATCGCTTTGTGCGCCAGATCCGTGGCGAGCAACTCCATTTGATAGCCGCGGTAGGCGTGGCGCTGGCCTTCGTTTTTGCGGGTCAACGCGCGGCGGCCGCTGGCGCTGACTTTGGGTGTCGAGCCGAACAGCTCGCCGATTTCGATCTTCAGGCCGAGCACGATTTTCTGCAGAACGTCGAACGTCGGGGACATGAGACCGTTTTCGACTTTCGAGAGGGTCGAGCGGGAGACGCCGCAGAGGCGGCTCGCGGTTTCGAGCGTCAAGTCCTGCGCCTGGCGGGCGGCGCGGACACGGCGGCCCAGGTCGGTAGTCGATGGATCGGCGGGTTTGGTAAGGTGGGTGTCCATGGGGCTGGCTTAAATGCTCGCCTTGCGCGGCGTTCGATGTTTCCGATAATAACATTTGGGAAGGGCTGGCCTGGATAGCGTCCAGCTCATGCGATCATTGAGCAACTTTTCCCATCGGAAACGTTGCGAAGTGTGGCGCCGCCTTTTTTCATCCCAGTTCGGGACCGTACCGACGTACCCCTGCCGTTGTATATCCTATGAAATACCGCCATCGTGACGGACCCGCGTTTGAAGTTGTGACTCATTCGGGAGTAGGTAATGAACGATCTGTTGGCTCTCGCCATCGAAGCGCATGGTGGTCTGGGGTGCTGGAACGGTTTCACGAAACTCAAAGCGGCCCTCTCGGTCGACGGGGCGATCTGGCATTTGAAGCAACAGCCGGGGCTGCTCACCGACAAAATCTTCGAGATCGACACGCACACAGAGCGGTTGACGATCACGCCATTCAGCGCACCCGATATGCGCAGTCTGTTCGTACCGGAAAGGCTCACACTGGAGACCCTGGCCGGCGAAGTCGTCGACAGTCGTGAGAATCCGGAAGCTTCCTTTGCCGGGCAAACTGTCGAGACTCCGTGGGACAGATTTCATGTCGCCTATTTCGCCAGTGAAGCGCTTTGGACCTATTTGACTTCACCGTTTCTCTACAACTACCCGGGGTTCGAAAGCGAAGAGATCGAGCCGTGGCACGAAAACGGTGAAGTGTGGCGGCGCCTGAAAGTCACTTTCCCGGACTATGTTGCGAGCCACACCAGAACGCAGGTTACGCATTTCGGGCCCGATGGGCTCATGCGGCGTCATGACTACACGGTCGACATTTTAGGCGGGGCGACCGGTGCGAATTACACGACTAATTATCGCGAGTTCCAAGGCATCATGATGCCGACCACGCGTCGAATCTACGCTTATGACGAGGCCATGCGGAAGGTGCCGGAGCCCCTACTGGTCTCGCTCGACTTCGGCGAGCTCAGTTTCAGCTAAGTGAGGCGTGCTTCACTAGACCCTCACGCCTCATTAACTGTCCAGGCCGCCAAACAGCCAGTGACTGCGATTCCATTGCCTAGAATCAGGTTACGTGCAGGACGCTTTCGAGCAACTCGATTGCAGTAGCGTTCGCAGCCGAGCCTGCGCGCCCGAATCCCGACTTGTAGCAATCGTAAGGGGAATCGTCATGGCGACTTATGTGGTTCTTGCGCAATTTACTGATCAGGGTATCCGCGCCGTCAAAAACAGCGCACAGCGGGCCGGTCAAGCGGCAGAGATGGCCAAGAGTTTTGGCTGTGAAATGAAAGAGATCTATTGGACGATGGGCCAATACGACATTGTCACGATCGTGGAAGCACCGGATGAGCAAAGCTTCATGTCATTCGGCTTGGCGCTCGGCTCCGCAGGCAATGTCCGCACGCAAACGCTTCGTGCATTAAAGAAAGACGAATTCAGCGCTCTTCTCGGCAAACTCCCATAAAACAGGCCGACACCCGACTCGCCAAGCGCTTCTTCCCCTGACTCTTTTGCTAACCCGGCAAGCGTCACGATGCGCCGCGGCGAGACGCGACGCATTGCAACGAACCGATCAGCGGTTCACGAGCTTCGCAGAATAAGTCAGCGCAAGCGCGCAGCCGACGATCATGCATGCGGCAAAACCGAACAGACCTGCGCTTTGCGAATGGAACGTATCGCGCAGCCAGCCGATGAAATACGTGCTGCCGAAGCCGCCGAGGTTTGCGATCGAACAGGCGAAAGCAATGCCCGCCGCGGCAGCGGGACCCTTCAGGAAGGTCGAAGGCAGCGACCACACCACGGGCATCGCAGCGGCGGCGCCCGCGTTGATCAGCGAGAACAGAACGACCGTCGCCATCGTGCCGTGGCTTCCCGAGCCGGCAATAACCAGCGTAACCGCCGTCACGAGGAACGGGATCACGATGTGCCAGCGGCGTTCGCGCATCCGGTCGGAACTGGCGCCGCAGTAAAGCGTGCTCAGCACGGCTAACGCATTCGGGATCGCCATCAACCAACCGATGTGATACGGATCCGTGACGCCGGTATCGCGCAGGATCGACGGCAGCCAGAAGCTCGTTGCGTAGAGCCCGAGCAGCACGCACAGATCGATGAGGCCGAGCGCCCAGACCTTGAAATCGACGAAAGCGCCGCTCAGCGAATGACTTTTGTCCCCGGACGGCTCCGCGTCGAGATTCGCGCGCAGCGTTTTCTTCTCCGCGGCGCTCAGCCAGCGGGCGGATTCGATGTTATTCGGCAGCCACACGAAGATCGCAATGCCGAGCGCGATCGACGGTAGCGCTTCGAGCAGGAACAGCCATTGCCAGCCGCCCAGGCCGTGCGCCCCGTTGAAGAACGCCATGATCCAGCCGGAAATCGGGCTGCCGATCATGCTCGACAGCGGCAAGCCGACCATGAACAGCGCCACGATGCGAGCACGGCGTGCATCGGGATACCACTGCGTCAGATAGAGCAGCACGCCCGGCAGAAATCCGGCTTCGGCGACGCCGAGCAGGAAGCGCACGATATAGAACTGCATCGGCGTGGTGACGAACAGCGTCGCGCCCGACAGCAGACCCCAGGTAATCATGATGCGGGCGATCCACAAGCGCGCGCCGACCCGCTGCAGAATCAGATTGCTCGGTACTTCGAAGAGGATATAGCCGGCAAAGAACAGACCCGCGCCGAGGCCGTAGATGGTATCGCTGAACTTGAGCGCATCGAGCATCTGCAGCTTCGCGAGACCAATGTTGATTCGGTCGAGATACGCCGCGAAATAACACAGACAGAAGAACGTGATGAGACGGATCGTAACCTTGCGATAGAGCTCGCTGTTGTCGGTGCTGCTCGTGTCGAGCACGGCACTGCCCTGATAAACATTCGCCATGACTGCCACTCCCGGAAGGTGGTGCGAAAAAAGGTGGATGTCGTGCGACAGAGATCACTCGCACTTCGCTTGCAGATGTCTGTGTATCACGCTAAAAAAGTAGCGTATACGCTCAAAAGTACGATACAAGGAAATACCGGTCCAAGCCGATCGAATTTCCTCGTTTAATCACTCAATCACTCGTAGAAATACCGGCAATTCATGCTTTGTTACGAACAAGAAGGTACCTGTTTCACAACGAATGTGCATGAAAAATTTAAAGCGTGTTAGCTACAAATAAACCGTGCGATGCGGGAGCTTGATCAAGGCCGTATTGAGAGCCCGGTTAGAGGGTGTACACTCTTTCTCTTTCGTCTTCAGGCCCCCCGGCCTCGTACCCTTATGGCGTCGCGCAAGGATTCCTACGACTTTCACGATCAGATCGGCCACTTGCTGCGTCGTGCGTATCAACGGCATGTCGCGATTTTTCAGGAAGCGATTCCCGATTCCGATCTGACCGCCGCGCAGTTCGTCGCACTGTGTGCGGTCAAAGAACAGCAGCCGTGCTCACTGAACGACATCGTCAAAGCAACCGCGATCGATCAGGCGACAATCCGCGGCGTCGTCGAGCGCCTGAAGGCGCGCGCGCTGATCGAGGTGGGCGCCGACCCGAACGACGGACGCAAGCTCGTCGTGCGTCCCACCGCGGCAGGTCTCGCACTGATCGAGCGCACCGTGCCGTTCGCACAGGAGGTCACGGAGCGCACGTACGGCGCGCTGAACGCAGGTGAGCGTGTCGCCATGCTGTTTCTGCTCCGTAAAATGATGGAGTCGGACGGCGAATAGCCGAGTCACGCCGCGCTTGCCGGGCCACGCATCTAAGTACGCACGGCATGCGTCGGTTCACCCGCCATGAGCTTGCCGGCGGCGCGCAAACCTTCGCGCACGGTCTCTTGTGTGAACGGCGGGGCGAGCAGGCGCACCCCCGTCGCGTCGTAGATCGCATTCGCGAGCGCGGCGGGTCCAGGCACGGAGGCCGATTCGCCGGCGCCCAGCGGCGGTTCGCCTTGACGCGGCATCAGCACGATATCGACGGCCGGCAACTCCGGAAAAGTCAGGATCGGATAACTGCCCCATTCGCGGCTCGCCACCTTGCCGTCGACGAATCGCACGCGCTCCTTGAGCGAGCGGCTCAGTACCTGGATCACGTTGCCGTGAATCTGATGGCGCACGCCGTCGGGGTTGATCATCGTGCCGGTGTCCTGGCCGACCGTGATGCGCTCGACCCGCACCTGCCCGGTCACGCGATCCACAACGAGTTCCACCGCCCACGCCGACCATGCCGCGCCAAAACCCGGAAAGCGACTGTGCACGTAGCGCGCGTAAGCGATGCCATGTCCGCGCGCATAGCGCTCGTCGGCCGCTTCACTGCTGCGCTTGCGATGCTTCCACCCGGCGCGCGCGGCAACCGCTTCGAGCAGTTCGGCGGCGCGTGTGTCGTTCAGATGGCGCAAACGAAATTCCAGCGGGTCGCAGCCCGTTAGCGCGGCCATTTCATCGGCGAACGAATCGTGCGCGAACGAGTTGGGCAGCGCTGACACACCGCGAAACCATGACGAACGCACGAGAGGGGCGAGATCGTCGCATGCGAAACGGCGGTGCGGGCTTTCATAGGGCGAGACAGCGGTGCGGTCGCCCATTTCGAAGACACGCGCTTGTGGGGCGACGGCACCCGTCAATAACGACGCGAGCAACGGAGCGTCGTTCGACGGATAGCGCGCCACGAAGTCGTAGCCGAGCAGACGCCCGTCGTCGCTCAGCGTGCCGGTGACGTCCACCACCTGGCCACAGCCTTTCGGCTCCCACGTGTGTTCGTCGGCGCGCGAGAGCTGCACGCGCACCGGCGCACCGACCGCGCGCGAGAGCAGCAGCGCGTCGCCGCAGACGTCGTCCGCACAATTGCGCCCGTAGCAGCCGGCAGCCTCCATGCGGACGACGTCGATGTCGGCTTCGTCGCGTTGCATGAGGGTCGCGAGGTCGCAGCGCAGCGAGACCGGGTTCTGCGTGCCCGACCAGACGGTGATGCGTCCCTTGCCGGGCTCCCGGTAGTCGGTCACCGAGCACGATGGGCCGATCGAGCCATGCATCTGATAAGGCCAGACGTAGGTGCGTGACAGCGTAATCGTGCCAGGTAGGCCGCGCACGGATTCGACGTCGCCTTCTTCCATCAGAGGCCGTCGTTTTGCCGGCGCAGCGGAGATCGCAGCGCCTGGATCATGCAGAGAATGGAGCGGCGGCAGCGGCTTCCATTTGACGCGCAACTCGCGTGCGGCACGAATCGCCTGTTCTTCGCGCTCGGCCACGACGCCGACGAAATCGCCGATCACCACCACGTCTCGTACGCCGGCAATATGGGCGACGGATTCGCGTTCAACCCGCTCTAAAGATGTGCCGACGAAAGCGCCGCTATCGATGCCGCTATAAGGCGGACGCACCACTCGCCCATGCAGCATGCCGGGCACGCGCATGTCATGCACAAAGGTCAACGCGCCGGTCGCCTTCGCCGACAGATCGACGCGCGGCGATGAACGCCCGACGAGCCGGTACGTCGATGGATCCTTGACGGGCGTGCCGATGTCGAGTTCAAGCGTAATGCTGCGGCCCGCGAGCAGTTCGGCAAACGTCACGCGTGCGCCGTCTGGGTTGGCGGTGCAGAAAATCTGGGTGTCGTCGGTGGCAAGCTGCTCGATGGCGACGCCGAGGTGCTGGGCGGCGAGTTCGAAGAGTGCGCCGCGCGCCTGCGCCGCCGCACAACGCAGCGGCACCGCCGAAATCTGGATCGTCGCACTGGCGATCGTGGGACCCTGATTCGGCGTGGCGGCGGTGTCGCCGAGCAGCACCGTGACGCGCTGCGCCGGCACGTCGAGTTCTTCCGCCACGATCTGGCCGAGCGATGTGCGTATGCCCGTACCCAGATCGACGTGGCCGTTGAACGCAAGGATCCGCCCGTCGTCGAGCATTGCGACGAAGACTTCGGGTACGTCCGGCACGTAGGTCGAGAGGCTGCCGGGCTGTCCGGCGGCGGGCCTGACGGGCGCGGCCGGTCGGCGGATCACGGCAAGGCGGCCGACGCTTGCCAGAAGTTCGGAGCGGTTCACAGGCAGGGTCCCAGGATGTGCGCCACGCTCATGCGTCAACGCACGCGCTGCTCGATCGACACCAGCGCGTCCGCGAGGGGCATCACCGCGGCATACTTCTGCTGCATGTCGAACAGGTTCGCGTCGTGCGGGCCGATGGCCCGGTCGCCGACACAGTCGGACAACACCAGCGGCCGGAACCCATACGACATCGCATCGACAACGCTGGCCCGCACGCAACCACTCGTCACCGCGCCGGCCACGAGCAGCGTTTGCACGGCGCGTTGCGTGAGCCACGGCGCGAGTTGCGTGCCGAAGAACGCGGACGGCACGGTCTTGCGGACCACCAGTTCGCCTTTTCCGGGTGTCAGTTCCGGCACGATCGCGCTGTTGGGATGGTTTTCGGTGAGCGTCGCCATGCCCGGCACCTTCAGCGAGAACACATTGTCGTCGCTGCCGTCCTCCGCGTAGACGATGCGGCTGTGCGCGACCGGCCAACCCGCGGCGCGTGCGTGTGCAAGCGCCTTCACGGTGCGTGCAATCGCCGGCGCGATATTGCCGCCGCCGAATGTAGACGGATCGGCAAAGCCGACCACGAAGTCGACGATCAAGAGACCAATATTGCCGTGCACGGGCAATGGTGTGCCGAACCCTTGCTGCTGATACACATGGGCTTCGGCGTGCGTTTGGGGAGCATTCATCGCATCGGGTCTCAGAGTGTCGGTTCGATTACGCGGCCGTCGCGCACGACGACGTCATCGTCGAGCAGCACGGTGCAGTGGCGCAGCGGAATATCGATGTGGCAGGTCGTCGTGCGGCTGCCGCCGCCTTCGTTGTTCGGGCCGAGCGAAAAGAGGAAATTACCCTCGAACGCGCGCGCATCCATGCCGATGGTCGCTTCACGATCGTAGAGTCCAAGCGTCGACCAGCGCGCACGTGGCTGCAGCCCCCAGCCGATATGCGAGATCGCATAGCCTTCAGGGTCATTGAAGGTTTCCATGTAGTCGCGCAGTAACGCGGCGTCGACACCCCCTTCGATCTTTGTCGCATAGCCGCCTTCCACGGTCAGCACGATCGGCTCGTTCACATAGCGTTTCTGCGGCAGCAGGATGTCGCCGCGATCGATCACGATTGTGCCGTGCGCAGTGCGATCGTTGGGATAGGTCAGGGCGAAGCCGCTCGGCCAGTGATCCCAGCGGCCCGGTTCGTCGACGAAACCGTATTCGGCGGTGGGTCCGAACTCGCCGAGCGGGCACACGAGCGACGTGCCGGCTGGGGACGTCACGCGCATTTCCCGCGCGGCGGAGATGCGCTTGGCGGCGCCCAGTACCCGCGTGCGGTCGGTCTGGGTCGGCACCATGCGCGCGAGCACCTCCGGAGGTTCGACGGCCAGCAGGATTTTCGTGCCGGACTTCAGGATGTCGTGCTGCTCGGGGGAGAACAGCAGCGTCATCAGATCGAGCACGAGATCGCTTGCTTTCAGCGCGGCGATCGCAGGTCCGTTACCGGTGAGCGACGTGGTGCCGAGATAGGCGAGCGAATCCCGGCTGAATGCTTTCTCGCCGTTCACCGGAGGCAGATCGAGCCGATTGACGATCGCGCCCATCGATTGCGTCGCGATAAGTGCGCACGACAAGGTCTGCGGATGCGTGGCCGGGCTCGTCAGGATCGTGACGCTCTGGCCGGGTTCGAGGCGGGACAGGGTGAGGACTTCCTTCCACGCTTCGATCAACTGGTAGTCGCTGACTGGCATCGACGGTTCCTTTATACGGTCAGTAGGCGAGCGGCGCGCCGAGGAAGTCGCTGAAGGCGGCGTAGAAGCCGGCAGCGTTGTCCCACGGAATCATGTGGCCGGCGTTGGGCACGCGTACGTGCAGCATCCCCGGTGTGGCGCGCTGCAGTTCGGCGACATCCTCGTCGCGCACCACGTCGCCGTTCTGCGCGGTCATCAGCAGCGAGGGCACGGGAAGACGGGCGGCGTCCGCGTGGAAATCGTCGGTGTGGAAACCTTCGTAGGAGGCGAGGATCGCGCGCACATCGCAGGTATGCAGCCATTCGGCGCGCAACTGGCGCTCGGCATCCGTCCAGGTCGGGCAGAAGGCGCGCATGCTTTCTGCGTCGGTGCCGCTTCGCGCGAGTGCCATCGAATCGACGTACCAGGGCAGCTTGCCCGGATAGTCACGGCGGCCGGGCCCGGAAACCGGCGGATCGATCAGCGCCACCGATGCGAGTCCGCGCGGCGCATGCAGCGCCGCACGCGCCGCAATGCGCGCGCCCATGGAATGACCGACCAGGCTGAATTCACGCAAGCCGAGCGCCGCTGTGAACGCGGCCACGTCGGCGGCTTGCGCGTCGAGGCTGTAGTCGAGGGTCGGCGATGCCGACGACAGGCCGCGGCCGCGCACGTCGAGTACATAGGTGTCGTGCGTGCGGCCCAGCACTTCGCCGACGAAGCCCCACGTGATCGCCGGACTGGTAATGCCCGGAATCAGCACGATAGCGGGGCGTTTCGCGCGTGAGCCATCGGCGCCGCCGTAGCGCAGATAGTGCTGGCGAATACCGTTGGCCGCGACATTCGCGCCATACAGGAAGGTAGTCATGGTGCGTCCTCTTGCGGCGGCGGTCAGTAAGCGCCCGAAAGCAGGGCGCCCGCGCCCGGCACGATCGGTTCGAGATCGAGTTCGCGCAGCATCGCGTAGGTGGTGGCGATCGCGGCGGTGATCACCGGCTTGCCCGTCATGGCCTCGACCCTGGCGACCGCCGGCAGCGACGGCATCTGCACGCAGGCGGACAGCACGATCGCATCGGCCTGCTCGAAAGGCATGCTTTTGACGATGTCGGGCAGACGTGCGGGATCGTGGCGGCCCACGTCCAGGTTGTCGGGGATTTCGAGCGCGCGATAGTCGATGACTTCATAACCTTCGTGGCGGATGTAGTCGACCACGAGCTCGGTCAAGGGCTTCATGTACGGCGCCACGACGATGACGCGTTTGGCGCCGATCACACGCAGTGCATCGACGAGCGCACCGGCGCTTGTCAGTACAGGCGCCTGCCCGCCGTTTTCCGCCGTGCGCTGCGTCAGGCGCGCCTGCGATACGCGGTGATAACCGTGACCCATGGCCATGATCGCGACGAGGCAGGCATAGCCGAGCACGTCGACGCGCGCGTCGGACAACTCGAGTGCGCAGCGGTCCGACTCGGCGTCCATTGCCGCCAGCTCTTCCTTGACGACCTTCTTCATGCGCATCCGGCTCGAGTGGAAGGTGAAGCGCTGCGGGCGGATCGTCTCGCGCAGTCGCAGCATGGCCGGAATCTCCGTTTCCATCGTGGTGTTCGAGCTCGGCACGATCTGGCCGATCCGGTATGTCCTGGTCATTGTGATGCTCTCCGGTCAATGTGGGTGATGCCCGGCGCCTTGCGACGGCGAAGGGTGTCGTACGTTGAAGCAAAGTCTAGTGTGTACGTTATAAAAATTCAACAGAATAAAAAACTTCCGCCGAGTGACGGGGAGCATTGAAGCGTGTTTACACGTATATAGGCGGAAATACCATGATCGAGGACGCTAAAAAATTTTTGTTGTCGAATGAATTTCTAATGTGTACGCTACATTTAATCGAACTCAACCGGACCGCCGAAGCATGTCGCTGGGGGCGGGCGCACGAACAGGAGAACATCATGAGAAAAACCCGTATCGCCGTCATCGGCGCAGGCCTCGGCGGCACGGCGGCTGCCGCGTTGTTGCAACGCAGCGGTTACGACGTCAGGCTCTACGAGCAGGCTCAGGCGTTTTCGCGCCTGGGTGCGGGTATTCACCTGGGGCCGAATGTGATGAAGATCATGCGTCGCATCGGCTGCGAAGACGCTCTGAACGTGATGGGTTCGCATCCCGACTTCTGGTACAGCCGTGACTGGAAAACGGCCGAAGCGATCTCGCAGATTCCGCTCGGCGATCACGCGGTCAAGGCCTATGGCGCGAGCTATCTGACAGTCCATCGTGGCGACTTTCATGCGTTGATGACCGATGCGGTTGCGCCCGGCACGATCGCCTTCGGCAAATGCCTGAAGGCTGTGGAGGACACCGGCAGCGACGTGCGCATGACCTTTGCGGACGGCTCCGTCGAGACGGCCGACATCGTGATTGGCGCGGACGGCGTCAACTCGAAGATCCGCGATCACCTGCTGGGCTCGGAACCGCCGCGTTATACGGGCTATGTTGCGCATCGCGCCGTCTTCCCTGCGTCGCTACTCGGCCACAAGCCGTACGACATGTGCGTGAAGTGGTGGTCGGAAGACCGTCACATGATGGTCTACTACGTGACCGAGACGCGTGACGAGTACTACTACGTCACGGGCGTGCCGCAGGCCGAGTGGCCCGCGGGGGTGTCGATGATGGAAAGCAGCCGCGAAGAAATGCGCGAGGCGTTCGCGGGCTTTCATCCGGACGTGCAGAATCTGATCGACGTGTCGCCGTCCATTACGAAATGGCCGTTGCTCGAACGCGATCCGCTGCCGTTGTGGAGCCGTGGGCGTCTGGTGCTGCTCGGCGACGCATGTCATCCGATGAAGCCGCACATGGCGCAGGGCGCGGCGATGGCGATCGAAGACGCAGCCATGTTGACGCGCTGCCTCGACGAAGTGGGCGCAACTGACTACGCGGGTGCCTTTGCGCTATACGAAGCGAACCGTGCGACGCGCGCCTCCAAGGTCCAACTGGTCTCCCACAACAACACGTGGCTCCGTACGAATGAAGATCCGTCGTGGGTCTTTGGCTACGACGTGTTCAACGTACCGCTCGTGTCGCCGGCCGCCGAGGTCGCTTCGGCCTGAGTTGAGTGTCACGCGCGCGATACGGAAGCGCGCGGCGCCGGCGCCATAGCACGCCGCGTGCTTCCGGTGTAACGTCGTCCCCTTTAATTTGTGAACACGCTCAGATATGGCGCATTCGAGTCCGCCCGCGGGTCCGCTGACGCTCACCGTCAACGGCGTTCGTCGCACCGTTCAAGGCGCCACGCCGGATACGCCACTGTTGTATATCCTGCGCAACGACTTCGAACTGAATGGGCCGAAGTACGGTTGCGGCCTCGGGCAGTGCGGCGCATGCACGGTGATCGTCGACAACCAGCCGACGCGTTCGTGCGTCGTGCCCGCGAGTATTGCGATCGGGCGCGAAGTCACGACGCTCGAAGGACTTGGGACGGCCGATGCGCTGCACCCGGTGCAGCGCGCATTCATCGACGAACAGGCGGCGCAGTGCGGTTACTGCCTGAACGGAATGATCATGAGCGCAAAGGCGCTGCTCGACCGCAATCCGGAGCCTGACGACGACGCGATTCGCGACGCGCTGCGCTTCAATCTGTGCCGATGCGGCACGCACTTCGAGATCGTCAACGCGGTGCGTCGCGCTGCGCAATATCTGCGGTATGAAGGCGCGCATGAATCAGAACGGTGACGACATCGTAGCGGTGCGTGATGATGAACATGGGCTTGAGTCTGTGCGTGCGGGGTCTGTCGAGAACGAAAAGTCCGGCGCGACGCTGTACCGGTCGGAACGGTATCAATGGCCCGTACGAACGCAAATGGGCGACGCGGCCGCTATGGCCTATGCGGACCTGATGGTCGGGACCGGCCACGAGCGCGACGGCACGATGACAACGTGGCAATACCGTGCGCGGCTGGAGGACAAAGAGGCTTCAGCGCGCGATGACGACGTCGAGTCTGGTGCGCCCTTGCTGGTATACCGGCACGCCCAGACGTCCGTGGCGGTCGAAGCTTCTGCGGGTCGGACAATTCCTGTTCAGGCGCATGCATTTGCCCGCGAATCGTTCATCGACGAACTCGCCCATGCGCTGCAACGCGATCCCGTCGCGTTGCGCCTGCAGCATCTCGACGCGCGGCGTGACGGCGGCGCGCGCGAAACGATCCGCATGGTGACCGAGCGTGCCGCGTGGGGCGGGGCGCTTGCGGCTCAGGTTGAGCCGGCGTCGCCTTGGGTGCGCGGACGCGGCTTCGCGTTCGACGGTGAAGTGCTTGAACACTGCGCGCCGCTATCGTCGGATGTGCAGGGCAGCTTGCCTGTGCGCGTCACGACGGGAACGCCGAATCCGAGTGCCGATAGCTGGACGGCGTGGGTCGTGGACGTCGACGTGAATCGTGAAACTGGCGATGTCGCCATCCGGCGCGTGGTCGCGGGCCGTGGTTCGGGCGAACCGGGTGCCGCGCGCGTCTCGGGCTTGCCGTCATGGCAGGTGGCCGATGCGATCGAGCGCTCCACTGGCGTGCGCTTTCTTGCCCGGTCAGCCCACGATGAAACCGGCGCCGCGAACGGCGATGCCGCGGTGTCGCATGAACTGAGCGTGGCGGGGAGCGCGCTGGGCGAGTCGACTGCCGGGACGGCACGGACCTTGACGAGCGCGGAGGCCGACACGATGGAGCGTGCTGCCGCGCCTGCTGCAGCTGCGATTGCGAACGCCTTGTTCGACGCAACCGGTGTGCGTTTCCGTGCGCCCCCGTTCGACGCAGAGCGCATCCGCCGCGCGTTGGCTGACGCACCTTCCGCTACGTTGGTTGAGGCGCCTGCGCAAACGCGTCGTCCGTCGCGTTGGCGGCGCTGGTTGGCCGGGGGCGGCGTCGGCGGCGTGATGGGCGGTTTGATCGGCCTCGCCTGCTCGGTCCTGCCGGGGCCGGCGCCGATCGCACCGATTTCCTCCGTCGACACTTCGCTGTGGTCGGCGGCCACGCTCGAACGCGGTCGTCAGATCGCGGCCGCGGGCGATTGCGCGGTCTGCCATACCGCGCCGGGCGGCAAGACCAACGCCGGCGGCTTCGCGCTCGACACGCCGTTCGGCACCGTCTACTCGACCAATCTCACGCCCGATGCGCAGACCGGCATCGGCACCTGGTCGTACGAAGCGTTTGCGCGGGCGATGCGCGAAGGTGTTTCGCGCGACGGCTCACATCTCTATCCGGCGTTCCCGTACACCGCGTTCGCGAGGATGAGCGAACCCGACATGATGGCGCTCTACGCGTATCTGATGTCGCAAGCGCCGGTCAGAAACGCGCCACCGAAAACGAACTTGCCATTCCCGCTCAATCAAAGACGGCTGGTGGCCGGATGGAATTGGCTGTTTCATGACACACGTCCGTTCGTCCCTGATGAGACGCGCTCGGCGCAGTGGAACCGCGGCAAGTATCTGGTCGACGGCGCGGGGCATTGCGGCGCGTGTCATACGCCGCGCAATGCGATCGGCGCGGAGAAGGGCGGTTTTGCGTATCTGTCGGGCGGGAGCGCGGAAGGCTGGGACGCGCCGTCGCTGGTGGCCTCGCGTGCGTCGCCGGTACCGTGGTCCGAGGCTGCGCTATTCGACTATTTGCGTACGGGCTTTTCTGCAGAACACGGTGTGGCGGCGGGGCCGATGGCGCCCGTCGTCGCCGGGCTCGCTACGTTGCCGGAATCCGACGTGCGCGCGATGGCTCACTACGTCGCCTCGTTGTCGCCACCCGTTGACGCGGAGGTGTCCGCCCGCGCTGCGGCCGCGCGAGCGATTGCTACGGACGCGGGCTCGACGGCGACACTTGGCTTCGAGAGCGGCCGCCGCATTTTCGAAGCATCGTGCGCGGTGTGTCATGCGGAGTCGGGCGGCGTCGGCCATTTCGGCGTGCGCCCGTTGATGGGGCTGAACACGAGCGTTGCCCAGGCTTCACCGGACAATCTTCTGCATGTGTTGCAACACGGGATCGATCGGCCCGCAACGGAATCGCTGGGCTACATGCCGGGATTCGGCGATGTTTTCGACGACAAGCAGATGGCCGAGCTCGCATCGTATATCCGCGCGCGCTATGCACCGGGGCAGCCGGCCTGGCGTGATCTCGAATCGGCGTCGGCAAGCCTGCGCACGCGACACTAGCTCTGTCCGAGCAAATACGCGGCAGTCATCTCCACAAGCTCCCGCTTTGGAGTCGGTGTTCCTGACGTGCCCCTCGATGGTCGTGAAGCCTTAAGCAAACGTCCGCCAAATTGCCGGTAAAACTACGCTGGCAGAGGTCCGTCAGATCATTGCGCCTTCCGGTGGTTCGGCTTGATGAAACATATCGTAAATGGCGTCGACCAACCAGGCGATTCCCGGATCCGCCGAGAACTGGGCGTGACAATGGACCTGAATTTCAATGGGTGGCAACGAGAAAGGCAACGGAAGGATGCGGAAGGACTTGTTGCGGTTGAAGCGCTGCGCAATGCTCCTTGGAAAAATGACGGCGAGATCGGTGTTCTGAACGATCTCGGGCGCAACGACAAAATGAGGCAGACGCAGCACGATATCCCGGCGCAAATTCAATTCCTCCAGCCATTGCTCGACCATCCGGTGTCCGGTTGCGTTCGTGCTTGCGTAGACATAGCGCAAACCCGCGAGGTCTTCCTTGGTTGGTTTCAGTTTGCGCAAAGGGTGACCCGCCCGCACCACGCAAACGTGTTCGTCGAAGAATAGCGTCCTGCTCACACAACCTGAATCCAGACCCGGAACGTAACCGAGCGCGAGATCGATTTCACCGCTGCGCATCGCGGCACTTACTGAGTCGACGGAGACATTCGCGATCTCGATCCGGATGCCGCGCGCAGTACGGTCGAGCATCGAGAGCAGCGGCGGCAGGAAAAAGTACTCCGACATATCCGACATTGACACGCGGAATACGCGCGTCGTCGTAGCGGGGTCGAATTTCGCGAGCTGCTGCACTGCCGCGTTGATGATTTCGAACGCCTGCGTGAGCGGTGCGTGCAAACGCAGCGCCGCATCCGTGGGCACCATGCCGCTGGGTGTGCGCACGAAGAGCGGATCGTCGAATAACCCACGCAGCCGACGAAGCGCGTGGCTAACGGCAGGTTGCGTGAGTCCGAGGCGTTCGCCCGCGGCGGTCAGGCTGCGTAGATCCGAAATGGCCAGAAACACACGCAGCAGATTCAAATCCGTAATGCCAGAGTGCGACTTTGTCATGACGTTCGGATCGCGGCAGTGAAGGAGTCTGACGATCGCGTTGCGTCAGACCCTGGCTGTTAAAACGGACGCGCAACTTTCGGTGCGACAGTATCCGGTTCGCAGAGCGGGACGTGACAGCGGCCGACTGGTTAGGGCTATCCGCGTCCGGCTCTACGTCCGCTTCAGGTTACCGTAAATGCTGTGCATAGGGAAATGCGAGGCCGGTCCGCTGTACGGCGGGAATGCGTCGAAATCCTGCTTCATCTGCGCACGTACCGGCGAGGCCAACGCCGCAGCCAGCGCCGTGGGATCGTCGAAGACAACTTTGTTCCGCTGCATGGCGGTCGCTTGCGGAATATTTAAACCGGTTCGATAGTCGACCCGCGTATAGATTTCCAGCTCACGAATGCCGGGCAACTGTGCCATGAGCGGAGGATGATGCTTCAGATAGTGCGTCAACCACGCATTGAAATTGTGAGCTTCTCCTTCATAGCCGACGAGATACGTGCATTTTTCAGACGGATTGCCGGGGCCGAGGACATTCGGCGTAGCGAATTTTCTCACCACCATGAGTTGTTGCGCGAATGCAAGGCGGTCCTGGGCGGCGTCTATCGTTTGCTCCACGATTGTGTGTGCCGCACCGCCGCGTTGAAGCACCGCTTCAACAGGATCGAGATCGTCGAAATACCACTGCAGCACCCAGCGTGGCTTCAAAGCCTGTTCTTGTGACAGAGGATCGCCACTCGCCGACTCGACAGAGCGATGGATTACGAAGCGCCGCAGTCCTTCCACGTTCTGGGACGCCGCCTGAATCAGCGATATATCGATGTCGTGCTGCTCCGGATGCATGCCATTGCGGTAGCCGATAAGAAACAGGCAGACTTCCACGTTCACCTCGCAGCACTTGCGACGACGGACTGCGCCGTTGCTTCTGGCCGCACAAGGCGGTGGAACTGCCGGCCAAAGTAGATCAGTCCGTCGCCCTTCGATCTGATCGAAATTTGCCCGATCTCTACAAACATGACCGAATGCGATCCGACACTCTTGAGGTCGACAATCTCGCCTTCGAGACTCGCAATCGCATGCGAGAGGACCGGGGCCGACTGAGGTCCGATCGTCCATGCATGACGTGCAAACCGCTCGTCCATCGGACAGGCTGTCATGCCCGCGAAATCACGCGCGACGTCCTGACATTCCGCAGCCAGCACATTGATGCACACGTTCCGGTTGCGATGCAGAACATCGTGTACGTAACTGGCCTGGTTGATACAAACGAGCATCGTCGGCGGCGCATCCGTCACGGAACAGACTGCGCTTGCGGTAATCCCGCAACGTCCGCTCGGGCCATCCGTGGTGATGATGTTGACGGCCGCGGGCAGGCACGCCATCGCATCGCGGAAACGCCGCTTGGTGTCGTCGATAGTCATGATTGTCCTGTCGCTTTCATGTGTCATGGCCCTCATCAGGGATACGGCGTTACCGGTGCGATGCCGGCAAACAGCGCGCCCGATGCGTCGTAGGTGCATTCTCCAAGGAACGCATGCTGTGTCACGACAATCGAGTCGCGCACCAATCGCTGCAGCCGATTCTCGCGGTAGATCGCCGCGATGCCCGCCAACTGATACGCCTGCATCACGACCTCGGCACACAGTTGTGCGGCGTGAGTCGCACTGAGGCGCATCAGATTGGCTTGATCCTGTGTCACAGGATCGCCGGCGAGGATTGTCTGCCACGCCGACTCGGCGGATTCGTAGAAGAACGCGCGAGCGCTGCGCCAGTTGGCTTCCGCTTTCGCAAGGCCGGAACGGTAGTAACCGCGGTCTGCAAGACGCGGGGCGCCGGTGGTGGTTTTAGTCGATCCGGACATGTCGGTCAGCAGGTCGAGCGCTGCACGCGCGAGGCCGATATTGACGGCGGCATGCACTTGCGCCTGGTACGCAACGGCAGGATAGCGGTAGAGCGGTTCGTCGATCAGCGCTTGGCCGCCGCGAACGAATGTCCATTGCGCATCGACGAATTTGTCGCGAAGCCGCAGATCGTGGCTACCGGTGCCCTGCATGCCGACGACGTTCCAGTTCTCGACGATCTCGACCTCGTGCGCCGGGAATACGGCGGTGAACGGTTTTCCTGCGCCAGTGTCACCCGAATTGGCGGGCGTGCCGCCGATCCCCACGCCGATCCAGTCCGCGCCCTTGCAGCCGCTTGCAAATCGCCATTGTCCGCTGACCATGAAGCCATCCGGCACTTTGGCGGCCGGCTGCAAAGGATAGAGTCCGCCGGCAAAAACCTGATCCGGTCCTTTTGCATAGATATGCTGCTGCGTTTCGATTGGGAGCGACGCGAGATAGGTATTCGCCGACCCGAATGCGGCGACCCACGCGGTCGACCCGTCGGCGATTGCGATGCGCTCGAGCATGCGTAGAAACTGCGGCGGCGGTAGCGCGTCTCCACCAAAGCGGCGCGGCGTACTTGCACGAAAGATGCCCGCGCGTTTCATCTTCGCGATCATGTCGCGCGGAACATGCGACAGCTGATCGAACTCGTCTCTTCGACGCTCTATTTCCTCGATCAGAACATCGAGGGAAAGGGGACCCGCGTACTCCGGATACGGGTCGGCTTGATCGACGACGCGAGGTTCATAGGCGTACGTGGGAAGGCTGGCACTTTGGAGGCTTTGCATGATGGCAGGGTGTAAGAATTGAATAATCGATCCGTCTGGCGCGGCGGCGCCTCAGCGCTGCCGCTTGACGGTGTTAAGCGCTTTCTTTCGCCTGA
The DNA here is from genome assembly GCF_900230185.1 of Burkholderia sp. OK233. Taxonomy (GTDB): domain Bacteria; phylum Pseudomonadota; class Gammaproteobacteria; order Burkholderiales; family Burkholderiaceae; genus Paraburkholderia. The sequence goes on along the minus strand of NZ_OCSR01000002.1, from coordinate 1,407,954 downwards.
AGTCTCAAAGCCTTCGGGAAAGTCTCGGGCGCAAGACAGGTCGCCAGTACGGTGATCAGTCCGAGAACAACGAGGTAAATGACGACTGGCGTGGCGCTACGGTAGTGAGCGAGCAACGCGGTCGCGATCATCGGCGACAGGCCGCCACCAAGTACCGACGACATCTCGCGGCCAATGCCAAGACCCGAGAAACGCAGATGGACGGGCAACAATTCGCTGATGAAAGCAGGCTGAGCGCCTTCGAGGATGCCCAGGGTGATGCTGTTGGCGAGGACGAGCGCCAGGATGACTTTCCATAGCACACCCGAGCCGAGTAACAGGAAGTAAGGGTAGGCGACCAGAACCATTGCGATCGCTCCGGCGAGATAAACCGGCTTGCGGCCAATTTTGTCCGTCACGTGGCCCATCACGAGCGAAACGGGGATCATCAACAGCATCGACACGGTCAATCCACCCAGAATCCAGCTCGATGGCAGGCCGACAAACCGTCCGTAGGCAATCGAAAAAGCGAAGAAGATGTACGACGCAGCACCTTCGCCAAAGCGCAAGCCGAAAACAGTCATCACCTGACGCGGACATTGACGGAGCACTTCGATAATCGGCATGCGGCTGCCGCGGTGCGTGGCCTTGACCTCGGCGAACTCGGCACTTTCGTCTACGGAGCGGCGCATCCACAGTCCGAGCGCGACTAACACGGCGCTGCACAAGAACGGCACGCGCCAGCCCCAGCTTAGAAAGTCGGAAGACGACAGCGTCTGGACGAGCAGGAACGCAATAGTGGAAAGAACGAAGCCGAATGCCGCGCCGCATGGACTCCATGCAGCCAGTGCACCCCGTTTCGATGCGGGCGCGTTTTCATGGATGAGCAAAATACTGCCGCTCCATTCCCCACCTGCAGCAAGACCCTGCACGATGCGCAGCAGGACCAGCAAGATGGGGGCCGCGATGCCGATTTGCTGATAGGTCGGCAAGAGGCCCATGCAGACGGTCGCGCTGCCCATCATCAACAGCGTCAGCATCATGACCGTCTTGCGGCCGTACCTGTCCCCGATGTGGCCGCAGAGCACGCCACCAATCGGGCGGGCGATGAAGCCGACCGTAAAGCCGCCGAATGCCGCAATCGTCCCGGTCAGTGGATCGGTGCCTATGGGGAAGAACAGGTGGCCAAACACCAGCGCGGCGGCGGTTCCATAGAGAAAAAAGTCGTACCACTCGAGAATCTGGCCGAGCACTGCAGTCGTCACCGCGCGGCGGACCTTACTGGCCGGGCGCAGGTCGGATAGGGGAGCAAGCGTAGCTGTTGCGTCAGGATTCATGGCATTTCGCAGATCACGATGTTGGAGATCCCGCCTCTCGACAACACAGATCGGCAGGTACGACGATGCGAACGGGGCAGGCATGTCCGCACAATATGGCTGGGACAAAAGGCGGTCAAATTCAGGACAAAAATGAACGACATGAACGGCGTGCATGACGACTCATGCAGTTGAATGAAGTCATCCGAAGCGCGGCACGCCAATTCTTGCCACTGGCGTCGACGTCGACCGACGTGATGACTTTGTGGCAAGCTGCTTCCACATCGAGCTGGACGAGCACTCCTCGACCGAACCATTCGTTGCCACCCGACCACGTGATTGCCGTATGCCTCGACAGCCGAATCCATCGCCGCTCAAACCGCGCAGGGCGCCCAGCCAGCCCCGCTCCGAACGCATGGTCGCTACCTTGCTCGAAGCGGCCGCACAGGTGCTTGAAACGAAGGGACTCGAAGGGTTCAATACGAACGCGGTCGCGGAACGCGCTGGCGTCAGCATTGGTTCGCTGTATCAGTACTTCCCTAGCAAGGATGCGTTGACGATCGCGCTGATGCAGCGTGAAAACGAACGCTTCTATCGGGATGCGCTCGTTGCCCTCGATCACCCGAACGGAGCGATCGCACTCACGCATCTGATTGGCGTCTCAGTGCGGCAGCAGTTCGCGAGACCCACGCTTGCACGGTTACTCGACGTCGAGGAGAGCAGGCCGCAACTGCGCGTGGCGCTGGCCAGCACCGGATCGGTGCGCAGCGTGCTATTGGAGATCCTCGTGCGTGACGGATTGCCACCGCAAGAGGACGTGGCTGTCGCCGCGAGTGATCTGATGGCGATCGTCCGTGGGCTCGTCGACGCCGCCGGCGAGCGCGAGGAGACGGACACAACTGGACTCACCCGCCGTGTGACGGCCGCCGTGTTGGGCTATCTGACGATGATGTCGAGTGAGGGACGGAATGGCGATTCGCCTGTCGTAGACACGCCGCAACCCGTGAGCAAACGCGAGCAGGCTGTACGCAAGGCGGGGTCGCGAGGGCTGAAACGTCCGTAGGACGGGCCTGAGCGGCCGCCGACGCGAACGCGGCGACGCGAGTATTGAACGCGAGCTTTTACTCGTAACATTCTCCGTACGGAACGCAACGAGCGATCCAACTCAACGGAGATTGACATGACCCCTATCACCACCACCATGAAGCTCAATCACGTGAGCTTCCCCTCGTCCGATGTGAGCGCCACGGCCACTTTCTTCGAGGCTCACCTAGGTTGTACCGTCGCCGGGCGAGGCGCGAGCTGGCTTCTGAAACGTCCCGGATTCGACATCGTGATCGATGACGCTGCTGATCATCCGGTCGCGTGGCCGCATAACTTTCACATCGGCTTTGAACTGTCGACCCTCGACGATGTTGGCGCGCTCTATGACGAGATGGTTGCAGCAGACGTCGTGATGAAAACCGACGTATTCAAGCATGAACGCGGCTCGCGATTTTTCTGTGAAGTACCGGGTGGCGTCCTCGTCGAAATCAATACCCGTTCGGATGCCGACGAGAAGTATCGAGGCACTTTCGACCTCTGACATCCTGGGCAATGGGAGTGCATATATCGTTCGTCAGCGGCATGCTCTTGCCATCAGCGCCTGTCGCGCATCACTTCCCAGCAATCGCGATGATCCATTCGCCTGAGTTTCCGCCGCCGCGTCATTTCGCGCCAATAGTGAACGGCGACCAGCAGCACGGCGGCGCTCAACCCACACAGCCCCACAACGATTCCTGTCCACGATTCGGCCACGGAACACTCCTTGACTGTGAAACTGATCAAGCGATACGTGTCATTCGTCGTTCAGGATACGAGCGGCAGCCTTCAGAAACATCTGTCCGTCGTGAGTAATGAGAGGGCGCTGTTGCCCGGAAGGGAGGTTCTCCAGCGTGACAAGCTGACGGTCCAGAAGCGCTTCCAGATCCGCACCGTCCAGACTCAGCCAATCCGGCGCATCTTTGAGCAGCATGAGGGTCGCGAATTCATGCGGACTGAGCATCTCCGTCTCCTGGCTAAGCCTGCTTTGCTGGGAACCTGATCCGTTGGCCTCGCTACGCGAGCAGGATCAATTCGGGGATGGCTGCTGCGGGCTGTCACCTTGCGTTCGGGTGGCATGTCGCGCGCCATGGCACTCATCTTAATGCTGAGTTGTCCAATAGATCAATATTTGGGAAAAATTTTTTCGGTATTTTTACGGTACCTTCGTGACGCCGTCGCGGCGCAGCGTGACCCGTTGACCGGAAATCGCATGCCGCTTCGCACAACGTGTTCGTCAGCGCACAGACGTGATGCATGTCACACTGATCCTGATGACTATTCTGGCAGCGCTTCCATACGCCCGCCTGCATACTCGAGGTGAGCTCCGGATGCCGGGCGCTGCGATCGAAACCTGAAGGAGACAACCGTTGACCACCTTCCTCCTATGTAACGGCGCACTGCTCGACCCTACCCATCCTGATCTGTTAGAAGGCTTCGAAGTCCTCATCGAGGACGGTTTCGTGCGCGAAGTTTCCGACAAGCCGATAAAGAGCGGCAGCGCGCGCGTGATTGACGTCAAAGGCAAAACGATCATGCCGGGGCTGATCGATCTGCATGTGCATGTCGTCGCGATCGAGTTCAACCTGCCGCGCGTTGCGACGCTACCCAACGTGCTGGTTACGCTGCGCGCCGTGCCGATCATGCGTGCGATGCTGCGCCGCGGCTTCACCACCGTGCGTGACGCAGGAGGTGCTGGGTATCCATTCAAGCAGGCGGTCGAGTCAGGGCTGATCGAAGGCCCGCGCCTCTTCGTATCCGGCCGCGCGTTAAGCCAGACCGGTGGTCACGCCGATCCGCGTGCCCGCTCCGACTACATGCCGCCCGATTCTCCCTGCGGATGCTGCGTGCGCGTGGGTGCGCTTGGCCGCGTGGCGGACGGCGTCGATGAAGTGCGCCGGGCCGTGCGCGAGGAACTTCAGATGGGCGCCGACCAGATCAAGATCATGGCTTCGGGCGGCGTTGCTTCACCGACCGATCCGGTCGGCGCATTCGGTTACTCCGAAGATGAGATCCGCGCGATCGTAGCGGAAGCTCAGGGGCGCGGCACCTATGTGCTCGCTCATGCCTATACGTCCGCGGCGATCGCGCGCGCGGTGCGCTGTGGCGTGCGCACGATCGAGCACGGCAATCTGATTGACGATGAGACCGCCCGCCTCGTCGCGGAGCATGGCGCGTATGTCGTGCCAACCCTTGTTACTTACGACGCCCTTGCAAGCGAAGGCGAGAAATATGGTTTGCCGCCGGAAAGTATTGCCAAGGTCGCGGACGTGCACGGCGCCGGCATGCACTCGATTGAAATCATGAAGCGCGCCGGAGTCAAGATGGGCTTCGGCACGGACTTGCTCGGCGAGGCACAGCGCCTGCAAAGCGACGAATTCCGGATCCTGGCCGAGGTTCTGTCACCGGCCGAGGTAATCGCGAGCGCAACCCTCGTTGGCGCGGAAGTGCTGGGTATGCAAGACAAGCTCGGCAGAATCATGCCGGGCGCCCATGCCGATGTGCTAGTGGTCGACGGCAATCCTCTGAAGTCCGTCGATTGCCTGTTGGGTCAGGGGGAGCATATTCCGCTCGTGATGAAGGATGGCCGACTCTTCGTCAACGAGCTCGAAAGATATTGACCGTATGACGCTGCGCCCGCGGCGCCCCACAGTCCCTATCGGAGCCTGTTCATGACGATGATTTCCGCCCGCATCGAGCGCCTGCCGTTTTCAGCTTTTCATCGCCGTCTGCTATTGATGGGCGGCCTCGGCTACACCTTCGATGCGATGGATGCCGCCGTGCTCGCTTTCCTGCTGCCCGTGTTGCGCACGCAATGGGGACTGACGAGCGTACAGACGGGCGTACTGGGAAGCGGCACGTTCATCGGCTATTTCGTCGGCGCGATGCTGGCGGGCATGCTCGGCGATATCATCGGCCGGCGCAAGGTCATGATGTATGCGCTCGTGATTTACTGTGTCGCGTCGCTTGCCAGTGCACTGGCGAACGACTGGGGATTTTTTCTCGCGACGCGGATTGTCGCCGGGTTGGGGACGGGAGCGGAAAGCGCCATCGTCGCGCCGTTTCTCTCGGAGTTCGTCGCGCGGCGGTATCGCGGGAGTTTCACGGGCAGCCTCGCCGGGTTTTTCTCCTTTGGCTTCGTGGCGGCTGCACTGCTCGGCTATCTGGTGATCCCGCTCGCACCCAATGCATGGCGCGTCGTGATGGTCATCACCGCGCTGCCCATTCTGATGCTGCTCTGGTGGCGCCGCGCGTTGCCCGAGTCGCCGCGCTGGCTCGAGGCGCGCGACCGGCACGCGGAGGCCGATGCGATCGTGTCGAGGATGGAAGCGGAGGTCACCCAGGCGGGCATCCAGTTGGAGCCGCTGTCTCCGGTGCGCGGCGGAACCGTTCCGCTCGCCGCCGGACGAACCTCGATCGTCGCGAACGTCAAGGCGTTGTGGGCGGCGAAACTCGCGCGCATCACAGCCATGACGTGGCTGATGTGGCTATCCATCACGTTCAGCTACTACGCTTTTTTCACCTGGATTCCCGGCTTGCTGGTTCAGAACGGGATGACGATCACGCGGAGCTTTTCGTATTCGCTCGTGATTTACATTGCACAGATCCCGGGATATTTTTCAGGCGCGTGGCTTAACGAGAAGATCGGCCGGCAGGCGACGATTGCGTCATACATGATATTGGGCGGCGTATCGGCGCTTGGGCTTGCGTTGACGCGGACGGATGCAGGCATCATGGCGTCGGGAAGCCTGCTGTCGTTCTTCATGAACGGCACCTATGCGGGTGTTTACGCCTATACCCCAGAGGTGTTTCCCACCGACGTGCGCGCAACGGGTACGGGGCTCGCTTCGTCAGTTGGCCGGCTGGGCGCGATTGCTGCGCCTATCCTCGTCGGCTACGTCTATCCGAAGCTTGGTTTTGCCGGGGTGTTCGGTGCGACAACGCTTGTGCTGCTGACCGGTGCGATGGCGGTGGTACTTATGGGTGTGCCGACGCGCGGAAGGTCGCTCGAGGACATTGCAGCAGGGCAAATCGAACATTAAGAAAGGTCACTTACGGATCAAACCCGGCTATCCTTGACCATGGACTACCGTCATCTGCAGCAGCGCAAGAGCCTGCACGGCCGCATTGTGCAGGAGCTCGGCATGGATATCGTCGGCGGCAAGGTACAGCCGGGCCAGCGGTTGCCTGCTGAGGCCGACCTGTGCGAGCGCTACGGCGTTAGCCGCCCCGTGCTGCGCGAGGCCACCCGTGTGCTCGTGGCGAAAGGGCTGGTCGTATCGAAACCGCGTGTCGGCAGTGTTGTGAAGCCTCGCGCGGAGTGGCACATGCTTGACCCCGATGTCCTGTTCTGGACGATCAACAGTGTTCCGGAAGGCGAGTTCTTCAGCTCGCTCCTGACCGTGCGCCGCGTTATCGAACCCGCGGCGGCGGCACTCGCCGCCACGGCTGCAACAGGCGACGATCTTGCGCGCATTGCATCGGCTTACGACCAGATGGAGCGTGCGGAAACCGCAAGCGCGTTACTGGATCCGGACCTCGAGTTTCACCGCGCAATCATGGCGGCCACTCACAACGACCTGCTGGCCTATATCGGCAACATGCTGTCACTTGCCCTGACGGAATCGATCAAGCTGACGAGTCGTCATCCCGACACACACGCACTTTCGTTGCCGCGGCACAAGGCGATTCTCACTGCAATCCAGAGTCGTGACCCGTTGGGCGCGCGGCATGCAAGTCTGGTCCAGCTCGACAATGCGCGCGCGGACGCCGAGCGTGTTCTGGAAACCGGCAGCCAGTTTCAGACACAACCCTGATACGACCGTATCGGCGGAGTCTAACTATTGGGTAAAACGTAGCGGACGTGTTCCATTCTTCCTGTCTCTTTCCTTCCAGGCGCTAACTGGATAGTAATACTATTAAAGTGGCATATCGTGCAGATCATTTTGACAACGCATAACCTGCGGCCAGCGAGCCAGGCCTGTCCTGTCATCGTGTTGCGCTGCACGGCTGGATGCGAATATGGAGCAGCTGCGCTGCACCGCAAAAATTTAATTAGTCGGACTAGTTAAGGGTATACATCGATTAGTAGGTAAAAGGGCGTGATATAGCATTTTCTGGAGGGTAGTCATGCGTACGCGCGTGCACGTGGGTTTCATGAAAGGAATGATGCCCGGCTCCGGTGCTTTTATTGCCGGGGCTTTTCCTGCTTGCGCCGTCATGGACATTGAAGTGTTCAACAACTGAGAGACGGGAGATTGAGATGGCGCAAGCGAAGGAAGACAAGGACGAAGTGCAGGGCATGCGTCGCGGATTGCTGCAGGGCGCGGGCCTGTCCGCAGCACTGGCGCTAATGGGTGGAATGATCACGCCGGCCCAGGCGGCGGAAGCCGGTTCGTTCCCGGCGCACAAGCGATGGAAGATCGTATTCGTCAACCATGTCACGACGAATCCGTTCTTCGTTCCCACGCAATACGGCATTCAGGATGCCACCGCGTTGTTGGGCATGGACTATCAATGGACCGGTTCGGCCAATGCCGACATCGGCGAAATGGTGAACGCGGTCAATGCGGCGATTGCCGGGAAGGCTGACGCAATCGCCGTACCGATCGTCGATCCCAAGGCGTTCGACAAGCCCATCCAGGCCGCGCTCGACGCCGGCATCCCCGTGTTCGCCTATAACGCCGATGCGCCCTCGGGTTCGACGAATCCGCGCCTTGCCTATATCGGCCAGGATCTTTATCTGTCTGGCTACCAGATGGGCGAGCGAATCGTAAGCCTCATCGATAGCGGCCTCGTCGCGCTCTTTATCGCCACGCCAGGCCAACTCAATATTCAGCCACGGCTTGACGGCGCAGCGGCGGCAATCAAGAAATCGGGCAAGAAGATCGACGTGCAGACCATCGCAACCGGCGCGACCGTCAACGAAGAACTATCGAAGATCAAGTCCTTCTTTCTCGGCCACCAGGATCTCAAAGGCATGTTTGCGGTGGATGCGGGCAGCACCCAGGGCGTCGCCGAGGTGATGAAAGAATCCAACCTGCCCGCCAAAGGTGTGCACGGCGGCGGCTTTGATCTGTTGCCGCGCACGGTCGATCTGATTCACGAAGGTTTCCTGGACTTCACGATCGACCAGCAACCCTACGTACAGGGCTTTTATACGGTGCTGGAGGCCTTCATCTTTCTCTCGTCCGGCGGACTCGTTGGGCCGGCCAATATCAACACGGGCCTGAAGTTCGTCACCAAGGGCACCGTTGATCCCTACCTGAACACCTCGACGCGCTATGAAGGCAAAAGCACCAAAGCCCAGATCGTGCCACGCACAGGCGCGATCAAAGGGTGACCTCTGCCGTGCCGGATCAACCACCCGCTAAACGTCCGAGGCGCTGGTCAAGCGCGCTCGGGCGTTCCAGCGAGATTCGCATTCTTGCCGTCGCACTCATTCTTTGCATCTACTTCGAGACAGTCAACCACGACTTCCTGCTGACTGGCGCGAGTCTGCAGAATCTTTCGCAGTTTATTGCCCCGGTGGCGATCATTGCTTTTGGTGAAATCATGCTGATGATCGGTGGGGAGATCGATCTCTCCGCCGGGATGGTTTTTGCGTTTGCGCCTTTCATCATGCATTTTTCTCTCGAGGCAGGCCTGCCGGCATGGCTTGCGATGCTCACCGGCGTCATTGCGGCAGGCCTCGTCGGATTCATTAACGGCGCGGTGACGGTCTACCTGCGCATCCCATCCTTTGTGACGACTCTCGGTACTTTGTTCTTCGTGAACGGTCTCACCCTGACGATCTCGCGAGGTACACCGGTTTCGCCGCCGGAGGATTCAGTTTTTGCGGCGTTCATGGGGGGATGGGGATATAGCGAGATCATCTGGACGCTGGCCATTGCCGCGATCATGCACGTGCTGCTTCGTCATACGCGCTGGGGTTTGCATACGATCGCATCGGGCGCGAATCCGTTGGGCGCGAGCGAAGCAGGGATACAGGTCAGGCGACTGAAGCTCGGCAACTTCATTCTTGCCGCGTTGCTTGCCGGCTTGACCGGAATTCTGGAGGGTTTTCGTATCACATCGATCGATCCGCAAGCGGGCGGTAACCAGATCATGTTTCTTGCAGTTGCCGCGGCCGTGATTGGCGGCACGCCGCTCGCCGGTGGATCAGGCACGATCATCGGTGGTCTGATCGGTGCGGCGGTGCTTGGCATTCTCAACGACGGCTTCACGCTGATCGGCATCAACGCTTTCACGTTCAACATGATTCTCGGCGCGGCGATCCTCGGGGCCATGATCTTCAACATCCACGTGGTTCGTCTCGCGCGCAAAGGGGAGTTGTGATGTCCGAGGTGCTGGAGGCGCTGCGCGGCGAAGATATTGTCAAGCGCTTCGGCGCGGTCACCGCGCTCGATGGCGTGACGCTGACGCTAAGACAAGGCGAGATCCTTGGCGTGCTTGGCGACAATGGCGCGGGCAAATCGACGTTGATCAAGATTCTGACCGGGTTTCATCAGCAGACCAGTGGCAAGCTTTTTGTAGGTGGCGAGGAAACCATGCTTCGCTCGGTCGATCACGCGCGCTCACTCGGCATTGAATGCGTCTACCAGGATCTGGCGCTCGCCAATTCCCTGAGCATCTATCACAACATGTTTCTGAATCGGGAAATCATACGTCGAGGCCCGTTTCGCCTCCTGAACAATCGCGCCATGCGTGCTCGTGCCGCAGAGTGTCTTGAAGAGATCGGCGTGCACGTGCCTTCGGTCGATCTGCCGGTCGAGCAGCTTTCCGGCGGGCAGCGACAGGCTATCGCGGTCGCGCGGGCGGTCAATTCGAATGCCAGGATATTGCTGCTTGACGAGCCGCTCGCTGCAATGGGCGCTCGTGAGGCCGGACTGATCATCGACCTGATCCTTCGACTCAAGAATAAAGGTGGTCTGTCCATCATCATGATCATGCACAACTATGCTCAGACGCTCGACATCGCGGACCGCGTGATGCTGATGCAGCGCGGACGCGTCACTTACCAGCGCGAAGCAGCCAGCACGTCCGTCGAGGAACTGATGGATATCGTGCGACGCGAATATCGGGCAATGCGGGCCACGACAAACTGACACCGGACCGCTACGAGTCGGACGCCCGGTATGCCCCTTTGCGCAAAAGTGATTTCGATTTCCGGCACTTCTGAGGCCAGCGGCCCGCACCTATAGTCAGGTCAGCTTTCGGACGCTAACCCCAACTTCATGAGGGGACCCGGACGAAACCTGCCTAACCCAAAGGAGCAGACCATGTTGACCAGGACATCCCCGGCGCTTCTCGCCGAACCCGCTGCCGCGACCCTGGACGCGCAATACTTCGAGTACACGTCGTCCGCCAATCCGATCGGCGCGAAGCTCATCTCGCGCGTGCCTTTCCGCAATTTCCCGCCTTTGCTGTACGCGGATGGCGCAACGCGAGTTGTGCCGCTCGACCTCTCCGCGGAGTTGGGTTGCCCCGGCCCCGCGACCGGCCCCGGCTTGAGCGCCAATTTCCTGCGCATCAACGCAGGCGACGCATTGACACTTGCCCCGAACGCAACCTCGCAGGTCTGCTATGTCATTAGCGGGACCGGCAGCGTGACGCAGGCCGAGACCCGCTTCCCATTCGCGCACGGCGATTTCTTTACGCTGCCAGGCGGCGATGCCGCTGTGCTATCCGCCGACGCGACGGCCACGCTCTATTACGTCAACGACGCGCCGCTGCTCACCTATCTCGGCACGACCGGCGTCCGCGCGCGTTTTGCGCCGACGCTCTATCCGGCCGCTCAAGCGCAGGCGGAATTGCGCAAGGTCTCGGAAGAAGCCAATGCGGGCCGCCGCAACCGCATCAGCGTGCTGATGGGCAACGCCAACTTCCCGCAGACGCGAACGGTCACGCATGTGTTGTGGGCCATGTTCGGCATTGTGCCGCCCAACTCGATCCAGAAGCCGCACCGTCACCAGTCGATTGCACTCGACTTCATCGCCGGGGGCAACCCAGGCGTCTATACGCTGGTCGGTACCGAACTGGATGAGAACGGCAATATCGCGAATCCGACACGCGTCGATTGGGAGGCCGGGATGGCGTTTGTTACACCGCCGGGATACTGGCATGCGCATTTCAATGAAACGAACGAAAACGCTTATGTGATTCCGATCCAGGATGCCGGCTTGCAGACCTGGCTGCGCACGCTCGACATCCGCTTCGCCCGTTAAGGCTTAAGCGCTAATGCGAGTCCGTCGTCCCAGTACGGCGGCTCGCCAAACATCCCGGCGTAGAAATCCACGAACGCGCGCACTTTCGACGATACGATTTTCTTCGGCGGGTAGACGGCCCAGACCGCTGGTTCGGCTCGTCCCGTGCGCGCCTCCCATTCAGGCAGCACGTGCAGCAGGCGCCCTTCGCGCAGGGCCGTAGACGCGAGCCATGTCGGCAGAAGAGCCAGGCCGCAGCCGGCCACGGCGAGTTCCAGTACCGCTTCGGAGTCGTCTGCGCGCAAGCGCCCTTGCAGTTCCACCTGCACCTGTTCCTGCGACGCCTGTGCATTTGCGACGCGGGTGAAAGACCATTTGTCGTCCGGCAGCAGGGATAAACGAAGCGTATCGTGCGCGGCCAGATCGTCAGGGACACGAGGCATCCCGCTGCGTTCGAAATATGCCGGGCTGCCGCAGACGATACGACGATGCGGCGCTATGCGTCTGGCCATTAACGAAGAGTCGGGCAGCACGCCGATGCGGATCGCCACGTCAATGCCCGCTTCGATCATGTTGAGCGTTTCATCGGTCGACACGATATCGAGGCCAATGTCGGGGTAGCGCGTCATGAACGCCGGCAGATGCGGCACGATATGCCGGCGCCCGAATGCCGACGGCATCGTGACGCGCAGCACGCCTTGCGGTGTGAGATTCAGTGATGACGTAACCTGGCGCGCGTCATCGAGCGCCTGCAGGGCAATCATGGCGTGTTCGCGAAACAGTCTGCCGCCCTCTGTCAGGACGAGCCCCCGCGTCGACCGGTTAAACAAGGCAATGCCCAGATCCTTTTCGAGCTCGCTTACGTAGCGCGAGATGGTCGAGGTCTTGACTGCCATTTCATGGGCCGTCTTGCTGAAGCTCTGCAGCTCCGCTGCGTTAATGAAGGCCCGTACCGCGGCAAAATAATCCATGGCTATATTTTCCGCATGAAACAACGGACTAGTTGTGGCAAGTGCAAAGCTCGCGCTCAAAAAATGCCCGGCGAATGACGGTCAACGATCAACGTGCGTGTGTCGCTGCGAGTGTCGAAGGATAACCCCTTGATCTTCACTCTTGCAGCAAGAAACGGGGGGCTGTTCAAGCGAATATGACATCACTGTAATGTGAGCGTCAGCGTGCGTCCATCTTCGCCGTACAGAATAAGGAACACTCACTCCCGTTTCCACGAGGTGGTGAGATCGGAGGCTTCAGTCATGGTGGCGTGAAGCTGACCAAACTTAAGTTCGGGAGATATTTCATCATGAAGACCCTTATCTATGCCGCGTTGATTGCCGGCGTATTCGCCGCTCCAGTTGCCGCTTTCGCGCAGGATGCTACGGCCCCGTTGACGCGGGCTGAAGTACGCGCGGATCTGATTCGAGTAGAACAGGCCGGGTACCGGCCGGCCGTCAAAGATGTGCACTACCCAGACGATATTCAGGCAGCAGAGGCGCGTGTCCAGGCGCAGAATGTCGCCGCGCAGGGGAGCACGGACGTAGGCGGAACGTCTGATGGCTCATCGCAGGCGGGTGCGCAGACGGCAACCGTCAGTACTCACTCGATCTATTTCGGTCACTGAAGCTCGCGAGCCTCACAAGCCATCGTTGGTTACTTCTTTCGGCGTATTGAGTGAATCGCCGTCTGAAAACACGGACATCGGCGAGATGAGCGAACGCCACGGAATGTTTCAGATTCATTACGGGTATGGCGTTCACTGAATGCAGACCATAAATAAGTTTTACTTTCCGATTTTCCACTGCGCCGCCATTGTGTGAGCCATACAGCCGCATCGATGGGGAATAGGGTTATCTGTTCAGATGGACATTTCTTAAGATTCCTTAATAAATTGCTCGTCGATCGAGAGCGGTGGGAAATTCAAATACTCAGGCCGATCCGTGGACCAACGGTCAGGCCCATAAACGGAAAGGAGACGAATCGATGGAAAAACGCCAGATGGCCTTGATGCTGCTCGCGGCGGCCGCGTTGACCGGTTGCGGAGGTGGAGATAACGTCAGCGCACCGACACCCCCAAAGCTACTGACGAACATCGCCGTGCCCAATGCTTCGAGTCCGCCATTCAGTTTCGACATCGGCTACGTCGAGGCCGGCAAGTACTTTCTTACCGACCGCAACAACAAAGCAGTCGATGTCGTAGATACCAAATCGAACACGTTGATCGCCCAGATTCCGGGACCGTTCATCGGCGCCGGCGCCACGACAAACGAGTCCGGTCCTGACGGAATCGTAGGTATCACCGGCACGAACACGATTTATGCCGGCGACGTCGATTCAGTCAAGGTGATCGATACGGCCGCGCAAAAGACGGTCAACACCATCACCATCAGTAATTCCGGATCGCGCGTCGATGAGGGCTGCTACGATCCTGACGATCATCTCGTGATGTATGCGAGCCCCGGAGACTCGCCGCCGTTCGTCACGTTCATTTCCACGCTGACACAAACGGTGCTCGTAAAGCTTCCGTTCAACGGTTCGTCGGGGCTGGAAGCGTGCACATATGATCATGCCTCGAAGAGCTTTTTGATCAACAACGACGGGACCGCTGCCAATCCCGATGGCGAGCTCGATGTCATCACTGCCAGCTCCGCGGCTGCCGGAAATCCTACTGTTAGCAAGTCGTTTCCGCTTGGGAAATGCGGACCGACGGGCATCGTGCTCGGCCCGAATAACGACGTGCTCATTGGATGCGATCCACCGGCCGGCGATCCCCTCATCACGCTGATCCTCGATCGTACGAGTGGCACGATTCAAGCCAGCCTGCCATTTGGTGGGGTGGACCAGGTCGGTTACGATCCGGCGTCCAACCGCTATTTCCTGCCGGCCCGGCACTACGTCACGAGCGGTACTGCTGCCGCGTCGGGGTTTAGCCCGCAGATGGGCGTGATCGATGGCGCGTCACGGCAGTTGCTCTTTAAGATTCCGGTGGGCACAGGCGCGCATTCTGTCGCCATCGACAGCTCGCTTGGGCAAGTGTATGTGCCGTTCCAGCCCGGTGCGGCAGGATTCCCCAACGGCGGCATCTCAGTGTTCTCGACCCGCTAGACTCATCGCTAACGCTTGGGCAGGCTCAGCTCGAACGATAGGGGCGTTCCTCAGGCGAGCGGCGCCTCCCGATCGCCAACAGAACGCTGCGAGCTATGCCGACTGCTGTAGCGACTGAAGTAAGGCAACGCAAACAGGTAGAGCCCCGAGAGCAACAGAAGGGCCAGCGGCAGCAGCGGCGCGTAGGTGATCCAGGGCGGCGGGAGACCGCTTCCCCGGGCCATCGCGACAAAGTTGGCGATAACCGTCAGCGTGAATGCGATTGATACCCACCGGTGAGACCGACGAATCCAGGTGCTGGTACTCATGTCGTGCTCCTCGGGGCCTGGATCATCTTCCAGCCGTTGCCGGCGGGGTCGCGGAAACCGGCATCGACACTGCCGAAGCGGTCTACCGGCTCCTGGGTGAATTCCACACCGCGGGCTTTCAGTTGGGTGTAGCTGGCGCGACAGTCGGTCACAGAGAGAACCAGGGGAGGCATGGCCCCCTTGGCGACCATGGCGCGCAAGGTTTGCGCAGTGGCGTCGTCGTGGATGGGCGGCCCCGGGGTGAACAGGCCGAGCTGGAACGAGGCCTGATCCGGATGCTGGACCGTGAGCCAGCGGTAGGGACCGTTGCGCACGTCCGTGTGGACGCGGAATCCGAGCTTGTCGACGTAGAACGTGAGCGCTTCGTCCTGGTTATCGACGTACAAGCCAACTACATTTACACCTTGGTTCATGGCACCTCCCTGGTTGATGGTCAGAATGTATCTTTGGCCATGCGGCGGCGCTTCTCCAAAACTGCGATGTTGAGGTCGGGGCGCTGCGCGGCCTTCAGGACGCAGGCGGGCACACGGTCGAGTGGAGGCATGTTGGCCTGAGCCTCGAGGCGCAGGGCGCTGGGGCTTTGGCCGGTGATGTCGCGGAAGATGCGGCCGAAGGTGCCCAGGCTCTCCCAGCCGGTGGCGAAGGCGATTTCCGTGATGCTGAGCTCAGTGTCGCGCAGGAGGGTGATGGCCTGTTCGATGCGCCGTGTCAGCAGATAGCGGTGCGGCGGGAGGCCGAAGGCCCGCTTGAAGGAGCGCGCAAAATGGGCTTCGGAGACGCCACTGACCTCGGCGAGGCGCTTGACGGGCCAGGCTTCGTGCGAGGCGGCGTCCATGCGGTCCTTGGCGCGTAGCAGGCGGCGCAGCAGGGCCGGGTCCTGCAATGCGTCGGCGCCGACCGGTGTGGAGGACGAGGCAAGCGGCTGGGCGTGATGGTCTTCGCGAAGTGGCATGAGTTCCCGGGGGGCCGACGGTATCCGGCTAGTTTAGGCTCAACACGGGTACCCGCAAAGCGGTGTACTGGCGCTCGCCGAGGTCGGCAACGCGTGTTCTGGCGTATCGAGTCTCAGACCTTGGACAACATCCATTCCCGGAAACGCTTCAACCCCGGTTGTGTTTCGATGCGTCCCGGGAAGTAGCAGAGATAGTGTCCATGATCGACGTCGATCGGGGCCGTCAGCGGCTCGACGAGGGTGCCGGCGGCGAGGTTGTCGCGCACGAGAAAGGCGGGGATGAGTGCCAGTCCCAGACCTGCCTGAGCCGCCTGGATCAGCACGGAGTATTGCTCGAAACGCGGACCTGCGAGCACATGCATATCGCGTACATCGTAGAACCCGGCCCATTGACTCCATACCTGTTCAGCCTGGCTGTGCAACAGCCGGGGCACGTGCGCGGCGTCCTGCAACCGGCGTAACGCATACCGTTGCTGACATTCAGGCGCGCAGACCAACAGAAAAGTCCGCCCGTCGATGTAGTCGCATTGGACGCCCTCCCAACTTCCATCGCCGTAGCGGATAGCTGCGTCCAGATCCAGCGGAAACGGATCGCCGTGCGCCAGGTGCCGGCTGAAACTGATCGTGAGTCCTGGGGTGCTTGACAGGAATTCCGGTAGCCGGGGAATCAACCATTTGGTCGTGAATGTCGGCACGCTCGCGATCGTCAGCACGTCGCTTTGCCCGGCGGCGCTCATGAGTTCGAGCGACGCGTTGCCCAGGTCGCGCAACGGAGTGGCCACGCGCGCGAGGTAAAGGCTGCCCGCCCGGGTGAGCGCAAGATTGCGGCCGTCCCGAATGAATAACTGCACACCGAATGAATCTTCCAGGCTGGCGATCTGCCGGCTGACTGCGCTAGGCGTCAATCCCAGTTCTCGCGCCGCCCTGGAGAAGTTCAGATGCTTGGCGGAGCTTGTGAAGGCGAGCAATTCGGTGACGTTCGGGTAAAGGTGTTTCATCGGTCTGGCGTCGAAGTATTCCGGATGCGCACAGCGCAATGCGTGTTTTGTACGTTTTTTTCATGACGACGCCATGTCGCATCCGCACACTTGCAAGCAAATCGAAATCTTGCGCCCAGTCCTGTCAGGGCGCGCGGGTTTCCGTCCGTTTCACGAGGAAAGCTTGCATGCAAACGCCTGCCGCACCGGTCATCCAGCCCCATGTTCTCGCTCGTCACAGCAGCGGGCGCTTCGCGTCGATCCAGCGCGTCGCGCTTCATGCCGTGGTGGTGCTCTTCGCGATCTACATGCTGCTGCCGATCGCTCTGCTGCTGATCGGCGCATTCGGTGAAACGTGGACCAACACATTGCTGCCGACCGGCGTCACCGGACACTGGTTCGCGGACCTTGCCGCCAACACGAGTTTCCGGCGCGCTTTCGGCGTGAGCCTGATGGTCGCATTGGCCTGTTGCTGCGCAGCAGCCGTGATTGGCTTGCCGCTCGCGTATGCGCTGCACTACCGCTCGCTCTCCGGGCGCGGCATGACCGCGCGGCTGGTCGCGTTGCTGCCGGTCGGGGTGCCCGCGCTCACGCTGGGCTTCGGTTACATCGCCATCTTCAGCGGCGACACGCTGCCATGGCTCGGATCGTTGCCGTTGCTGATTGCCGCCCATACGGTGCTCACCCTGCCGTACCTCACGCAAACGCTGCTTAGCGACTTGCGCCACCTCGACATCGCGCGCCTCGAAGCGTGCGCCGCGACGCTCGGCGCCACGCCGCTGCGGCAGTTCTTCACGATCGTCTTGCCCAACCTCCGGCAGAGCCTGTTCTCGGGACTCGTCATGGTGGCCGCGCTGTCGATCGGAGAATTTCAGGTGTCCAACCTGATCGCCGGCTTTCGCTACCGGAACTATCCGGTCGTGCTGCTGCAGGCGTTTTACGGCGCGACCGGCATGGCGTGCGCCGCCACCGTGGTGCTGCTTTGCCTGGCGGTGATCGCGACCCTGGTATCGATCAACACTGTTCAACGACTGAAGTGAAACGATGAGCCTCCATTTCGACAACGTGAGCTTTACTTATCCCGGCGCGCAACACGGTATCGAAGCCGTCACGCTGTCGGTCACGCCGGGCGAACTGCTCGCCGTCATGGGCCGCAGCGGTTCCGGCAAGTCGACGATTCTGCGGCTGACCGCGGGTCTGCTGGACGGCTATCGAGGACGGATCGCGATCGACGGGCGCGACGTGGCAGGTGTTCCGGTGTGGCGCCGCGAGGTCGGCATGGTGTTCCAGCAATACGCGCTTTTCCCGCATCTGAACGTGCTGGACAACGTGGCCTACGGGCTGCGGATGCGCGGCGTCGATGCCGCAAAACGCCGGGCTCGCGCGCTCGACATGCTCGAACGGGTCGGTCTTGCCGAACACGCCGGGCGCCGTACGACCTTGCTGTCGGGCGGGCAACAGCAGCGCGTCGCGCTGGCTCGCGCGCTGGCCTTCGAACCGAAGGTGCTGCTGCTTGACGAACCGCTTGCCGCGCTCGACGCAGGCATTCGTCAGCAGCTACGCGACGAGATTCGCACGCTGCAGCGTGCATGCGGCGCCACCACCCTGCTGGTCACGCACGATCAGGACGAAGCGTTGAGCCTTGCGGACCGTGTGGCGGTGGTCGACGGCGGGCGTGTCTTGCAGGTGGATACGCCTGAACGTCTCTACGAGCAGCCGGTATCGACCCAGGTCGCGCGCTTCGTCGGTCATTCGAGCGTGATGCCGGGACGCGTGATAGCGAACGGCACAGTCGACGTTTCCTTTGCGCTGCTGTCCGCCGATACCCGTGATTTCCGCCCTGGCGATCAGGTCGAGGTACTGCTTCGTCCCGAGCACGTGCAGCCCGATCCGCCGGCGAACGCGGTCAACCGGCTCGCCGGCCGCCGCGCCGAGGTGCGCTACTACGGGGCGACGTGCCGCTACGACTTCGTTCCGGATTCCACTCAGAAGCCGCTTCTGTGCGAAGGGCGCCGTCTTGCCGAACACGCTATCGCCATCGACCCCGAACACTTGCGCGTGCTGCCCGCGCAGACCAGTCAATTTTGCTAATTCACCTTCCTTGTTTGACGGAGAACCAGAATGTTTGCAGGGCTTAGTCTTTTGTCGCGAGTCCGCCGTATCGCCACAGTTGTTTGTGCGTTGTCGGTACTGACTGCGGCGTCTGGCGTTCATGCCGCGCCGGCCGCACCGCTTTACCCCGGAGAAGACGCGTTGTACGCGAAGGCGGCGGATGAGGGGCTCGTCGTCTCGTTCGACACTGGTCCCGAATGGGCCAACTGGAAGGCGCTGTTCGCCGAGTTCAGAAAGCGCTATCCGAAGGTCGAGATTACGTACAACGATATCGGCTCGGCTGCGACGGTGGTGGCGCTCGACAAGTCGCGGCGGCGTCCGCAGGCCGACACCGCGTACTATTTTGCCGCGTCCGCACTGGACGCCGTCAACAAGGACGTGGTGGCGCCGTTCAAGCCGCTCAATTTCGACAAACTGCCGCCGGTGTTTCGCGAGCGCGACGGCCGCTGGTTCACGGTTCATTCGCTGAATATCGCCCTGCTGGTCAACCGGAAACTGATCAAGGACGTCCCGCAGGGTTGGGCCGATCTGCTCAAGCCCGAGTACCGCAACTCGGTGGTCTATCTGGATCCGCGTTCGACCGGACAGGGGCAGGTCGCGGTATTCGCTGCGGCTTATGCGTTCGGCGGCAGCGTCGACAATCCGAAGCCGGGTGCCGACTTTTTCGGCAAGTTGCGTGAAGCGGGCAACGTGATGCGTGTCGAAGGCACCACCCCGTACGCGAAGTTCGTCAAGGGCGAGATTCCGATCCTGATCGGCTACGAAAACGACGGCCTCAAGGCGAAGTACGCCGACGGCATGGGCGACGCCGTCGAGGTGGTGATCCCGAAGGAAGCGACGGTGTCCGCTCCGTATGCCATCAGTCTCGTGAAGGACGGCCCGAACCCGAACGCGGCGCGTCTCTGGTTGAACCTGGTCATGAGCGACGTCGGCCAGGCGTTGTTCGCGCAAGGCTACGTGCGTCCCGCGGTGCCTGACGTGCAGCTCTCGGCGGACATCCGCGCGAAGATCCCCGACGTGCCGCAGATGCATCCGCTCGACGTGGTCAAGGCCGCGGCGAAGAAGGCGGAAGTCGACCAGTTGTGGGCGCAGGCCGCGCTCGCGAAATAAGGGGCGGCAGATGGGGACTTCCTCGATGAACGAAGGGCTCGCGCGACGCTTCGGCGCGGTTCCGGCTGGCCTCCTCCTCGCCCTGTTCTTTGCGCTGCCGCTCGGCGCATTGCTGGTGTCGGCGGCGGAGGGGAACGGCGCGGCCTTCGTGCGCCTGGCTCATGATCCGCTGGTGGTCAGTGCGCTCGGTCACTCGCTGGCGCTGGCGTTTGCCGCCGGCACCGTGTCGCTGGCGGTAGGGCTGCCGCTTGCGATGGTGCTGGCCGGACAGCCGCCGCAGCGGCGCAGCTGGTTGCTCGCACTGCTCGGCGTGCCGTTGGCGTTTTCCGGTCTGGTGATTGCGTACGGGTTCATTCTCGCCTTCGGCCGCGCCGGCTTCGTGACGAGCATCTTCGCTCGCCTTGGCGCCGACCCGGCTACGGTCGGGGCGCTGATCTATACGACCACGGGTCTGGTCGCGGCCTACGCGTACTACCTGATCCCACGCGTGGCGCTGATGCTCTATCCGGCGATTGCCAACCTGGACCGCCGTCCGATCGAAGCCGCGCTAACACTGGGCGCGTCACCGCTGCGGGCGCTCTTCGACGTGGCGTTGCGGGAACTGTGGCCTTCGATTGCCGCGGCCTGGTGTCTTGTCACATCGATTGCACTGGGAACCTACGGTACCGCACTCGCGCTCGCCGGGACGCAGATCAATATCCTGCCGCTACTGATGTATCTGAAACTCTCAGACGGACAGACGGATTTTCCGCAGGCAGCCGCGCTTTCGCTGGTGTTGATGGCGGTCTGTACGTGCGTTCTGGCACTAGGAGAATGCCTTGCACGGCAACGACGACACTGAATGGTCCAATGCAGCGTATCTGGCGCTGCAGAGACTGGCGGTTCACCAGACGGGGCCGATGCGGCATGCGATGCCGGTCGGATTGATCGGTCCAAGGGAAGCCACACCGGAACAACTGCAGGCGGCGAGAAACCTGGGCTACGCGTTAGCGGGCACCGGCATGACGATTCTCTGCGGTGGCAAAGGCGGGGTGATGGAAGCGGCCGCATTCGGCGCGAAACGCGCGGGCGGCATCGTGGTCGGCCTGCTGCCCGAGGACGATGCGAACGAGGCTAACCCGTTTCTTACCGTGGCGCTGCCAACCGGACTGGGCATCACACGAAATGCGTTGATTGCGCGCGCTTCGCTCTGCCTCATCGCGATAGGAGGCGGGCTGGGTACGCTATCGGAGATGGCGCTTGGCCTGCAGTGGAACAAGCCCGTCTTCACCCTGCTAGGCGCACCTTTGGTACGGGGGGCCGAGGTGTTCGACGATGTTGATACGCTCGTCGCCAGCGTGGCGAACTGGCTTGTCACCGCGAGACAGACGCAAACAGCCAAAGAGTGAAACGGAATGCGGGCGCGAGTCACCGACTCGCGTCCGAGGTTCCGATGTAACAGGCATCTCAATCAATTTGATCACTTCTCTCTAATAAATAGGCATCCTTATCATGATGAAAAAAACCACCGTGACATTACTCGCGATGAGCAGCCTGTCGCTTACCGCGCACGCCCAGAGCAGCGTGACCCTGTACGGGATTGTCGACGCAGGTCTTGGCTATACGAGCGGCCAACGCGTCTTGCAGACCAAGGGTGCGGCAGGCAAGCCGGCCGTCTACAGTAATGGATCGAGTTATGGGTTTGCGAGCGGCACCTGGTCAGGCGATCGCTGGGGGCTGAAGGGCAACGAAGATCTGGGTGACGGCCTGTCGGCGGTGTTCCAGTTGGAGAACGGCTTTAACATCGGTACGGGGCAACTCGGTCAGGGTAGCCGCGAGTTTGGTCGTCAGGCATGGATGGGATTGTCGAGCACCAGACTCGGCAAGCTCACGCTGGGTCGCCAGTACGATCCGATCGTCGACTTCGTCGGCAGCATCAGCGCGGGCACCTTTTTGACGGGCATGGGCGCGCACCCCGGCGATCTGGATAACATCGACAATCAGGCGCGTGAGAGCAACTCAGTCAAGTACACGAGCCCGGTATTTTCGGGGCTTCAGTTCGGCGCACTGTACGGTTTCGGCGGTCAGGCGGGCAGCGTCAAGAACCAGAACACGTGGAGCTTGGGCGGCCAATATACCCGTGGTCCGTTCGCCATCGGCGCGGCCTACATGCAGGCGACCAACGCTTACGGGGCCAATGGCGGCGCCTGGACCAGCGCGTATGACGGCACATTCGCTTCGTCGATCAACGAAGGCTTTGCGTCGGCAAAGAACCAGCAGATCATTGCTGCTGCAAGCACGTATCAGATCGGCTCGGTGACGCTCGGTGTGTCGTACAGCAATACGCAATACCAGGCCGGCAGCTTCTCGTTGTTCTCCGGCAAAGAGACGTTCAACTCGGCGGGCGCGACGGTGTCCTGGCAGGCGACGTCGGCGCTGCGCATCGCCGCGGGTTACGACTACACGCAGGGCAGTTCTATCAAGGGCGAGTCGGCGCCGAAGTACAACCAGTTCAACCTCGCCTCGTATTACTTCCTGTCCAAGCGCACGGCACTTTACGGACTGGTCGGTTACCAGAAGGCGAGCGGCAAGACGCTCGACGCATTCGGCAATACGGTCAACGCGACGGCCTCGGTCGGCGACGTGGGGAACGGAATTTCGTCGGCAAGCAATGTGCAAACACTCGTTCGAGTGGGTATCCGGCAGACGTTCTAGGGTGCTGGCGGCGTGCGTCGCCGCCTCACTGATATCCGTCACGTGGACCGGATAGCCGACACGCGCAAAAGGCTGGGTCGCGGCGTTGCCGCGACTCGCTGTGCCGGCCGCAACCGTACCCCAGGATTAGCACTCTCTTTAATTTCCCCGGCTCTCCGCTATAAATCATAGTAGGGGAGGGTTGCGTATTGTCGTACCGGCACGGTCGATGCATCCGTGTATCGATCGGCCTGTGATCGCGCACACCTGGCCCTGGCATCACGACCGCCATGGAGGTGCATTGTGTTTGCCCCGACTCTTGCGCGCACGTTGCTCCACGCTGCCCTGATAGCGGCGTTTCTCTCCGGCTATCTGTGCCTGCCTCCGGCGGCGAATGCCGCGACCGTCGCTCCGCCGCCTGCGAAGGAGAAGCGGGTTTCATCGGCCAGCGCTTCAGCATCGGTCGACTTCCCCACCATCGTGGAGCGATACGGGCCCGCCGTCGTGAATATCAGCGCGACGGCGTCTGAGCAGTCATCGTCGATACCCGCTCCCGCAGCAATCGATGCTGACGATCCCATTCTTGCCTTCGTCAAGCATGTGACGCCGAAATCGCAGGCGTCTCAGGATGGTTCGGCACGCGCCATCACGGGTATGGGCTCAGGTTTTATCGTCAGTCCCGACGGCCTCATTCTGACCACCGCTCATGTAGTGGATCAAGCCGACGAAGTGACGGTCAGACTCACCGATCGACGCGAGTTCAAGGCAAAGGTCCTGGCGGTCGATGCGCAGAGCGATGTCGCATTGATCCAGATCGATGCCACGAAGCTTCCGACCGTCAAACTTGGCGACTCGTCGCGGGTGCGCGTCGGTGAATCGGTCCTGGCGATCGGCTCGCCCGACAGCTTCGCGAATACCGTTACCGCCGGCATTGTCAGTGCCACGTCTCGCACGCTCCAGGATGGGAGCAGTTTTCCTTTTTTTCAAACCGATATCGTTGCCAACCCGGACAATTCGGGCGGCCCGCTGTTCAACCGTGCCGGCGAGGTGGTCGGCATCGACGTGCAGATTTACGCGGACTCGGACAGGTCCCCCAGCCTGGCCTTTGCCATTCCGATCAACATGGCGGCCAAGGTGCGATCGCAGGTGCAAGTTGCGCAAGCGACCTCTCCTGGCGGTCTTGGCGTGGAGGTGCAGGACGTCGGCCCTGGCCTCGCCGTGGCCTTTGGCCTGCCGCGACCGGCAGGTGCGCTGGTCAATTCCGTCGCGCCCGGCACAACGGCCGCCGCGAGCGGCCTCAAGCCAGGCGACGTGATCGTCCGGATCGGCGACAAGCCGATTGATCGCTCGACCGAACTCGGCGAGGATGCGGCCGCTTTGCCGCCTGGGACGAAAACCACTCTGAAGCTGATCCGCAATCGAAGGCCGATGACACTCACGGTCACGGTCGGCGCGGCCGCGGAAAGCCCCAAAGCTCGACCAGCCGAAGGCGGCTCAGGGGATCGCCTGGGCTTGAGCATGCATCCGCTGAATGAGGACGAGCGGCGCGCGAGCGACCTGGCCGTTGGTCTGATGGTGGACGGCGTTGATGGGCCGGCGGCAAGCGCCGGCATCCAGCCTGGCGATATCGTCCTGTCGCTCAATGACACGCTGGTCGAAACGCAGGCGGACGTGACCGCGGCGGAAGCAAAGGCAGGGAAACAGGTCGCCGTGCTGATCCAGCGCAACCACGCGCGCAGTTTCGTTTCGGTCGCGGTTAGATGACCAGCAGGTTTGCGCCGGCACGCATCTCGACCAGGGTTAACCCATTCGAAACGAGGCGGCAAAGCACATACAGTTCTGACATACCAGCAGGCTTCAGACGCGGGTAGATCTCCGCCCGGGCGTGTCCGGCGGTGTTTCCTTGGTTCCACGAGATCAAAGGAGATGACAGATGGAAATCCGCGATCCTTCCCCCGGCCTCTACAACGAAGATCTCGCACCCGCCAGGCAGCGCAACTGGGGTGCGTTCAGCATCTTCAACGTCTGGACTTCGGACGTGCACAGCCTCTGGGGTTACTACCTCGCCGCCAGCCTGTTCCTGCTGTGCGGCAGCTTTATCAACTTCGTGCTGGCGATCGGGCTCGGCTCGCTGGTGATCTTCGCGCTCATGAACCTGATCGGCTACGCCGGCGAGAAGACCGGCGTGCCTTATCCGGTGCTGGCGCGCGCCTCCTTTGGCGTGTGGGGTGCCAACCTGGCAGCCATGGTGCGCGCCGTGGTGGCCTGCTTCTGGTACGGCGCGCAGACGGCAGCCGCGTCGGGCGCGATGGTCGCGTTGCTGATTCGCAGCGACAGCCTGATGGCCTTCCACAAAGGCACGCAGGTACTCGGCCACTCAGGGCTGGAGGTGATCTGCTACGTGGTCATCTGGGCGCTGCAGTTGCTCATCATCCAGAAGGGCATGGAAACGGTGCGCAAGTTCCAGGATTGGGCCGGCCCGGCGGTGTGGGTCGCGATGCTGATCCTGGCGATCGGCCTGTGCGTCAAGGCCGGCGGCTTCTCGTTCACCCATGGCATTCCGATGAACGTGCTGCTTCAGAAGACCGGCGACGCCGGCGTCAGCGGCGAGCCAGGCTCGTTCTGGGCGTTGATGGCAGTCGGCGCGACCTGGATCACCTACTTTGCGGCGCTTTACCTGAATTTTTGCGACTTCTCGCGCTACGCGAAAAATCGCGACGCAGTGAAAAAAGGAAATTTGTGGGGCCTGCCGGTCAACCTGATCGCGTTCTCACTGGTCGCCGGCGTCACCACCATCGCCGCCTTCAAGGTGTACGGCGAAGTGCTGCTTCACCCCGAACAGATTTCGGCCAAGTTCGACAGCTGGGTGCTGGCACTCATCGCGGCACTGACTTTCGCGGTCGCCACGCTGGGTATTAACGTAGTGGCCAATTTCGTCTCGGCGGCGTTCGACATCTCCAACACGTTCCCCAAGCGGATCAGCTTCAAGAGGGGGGGCTACATCGCAGCGGCCATCGCGCTGGTGCTCTATCCGTTCGCGCCGTGGGAAGGCAACGCCGCGCATTTCGTCAATGCCATCGGCGCCACGATGGGCCCGCTGCTGGGGATCATTCTGGTGGACTACTACCTGGTGGCCAAAGGCAATATCAATGTTGCAGCGCTCTATCAGGAGCACGGCGAGTATCGCTACGAAGGTGGCTGGAACGTCAACGCGCTGGTCTCCGCGGCGGTCGGCAGTGTGTTTTCGACCTTCCTGCCAAACTTCACCAACCTGCTGCCGGTCTGGTGGAATACCTATGGGTGGTTTTTCGGTGTGGTGATCGGCGGCGGCATGTACCTGATCATGGCCACGCTGCGGCCGCGTACGGCGATCGCGCCGACCCGTGCGTGAGGGTTTTCCTGGCGCGCCGGTAGGGGCGGCGCCCGGCCTCTGGCGCGCGGAACGGGCACGGCAACAATGCTTATGGTTGGTCGTCGCCGGTCATGCTAGGATTTCTCGCAAACAACTCCGGAGACTGCTATGCCGTTCATCTGCGAAAACGTTGAATGTCGCGCCGTGCTGGCCCGCGGGCAGGTTAGATCCATTCACGAGGACGCGGGGTGGTGCTTCTACTGCCCAGACTGCAAAGTGAGGAACGCGTTAAACGATATCGGCGAGCCGGGCGGTTCTGTCGAGTTGGTTCAGCCGGAGAGATCCGATCTCCCGCACAAGGTGATTGCAACGGCTCGACCGTTGGAGGACGGCAAGTACGCGGCGCAATTGCGCGTGCAAAGGGCACTCGGTATGAAAGGGACTTACGCGGTCGAGGAACACTGGGAACAGCTCGGTGTATTCCCAGACGCGCGTGAGGCCGTCGCGCATGCGAAGTCTATCGCGGCAGACTTGCTGGACCGAAAGGCCTAATCCCGAGCGGAACGCTGGATTCAGCCGCGCACGCCGTGCGCGGCTCCTGACAGCCGGCCCAAGACCGTAGATCCGCGCGACGCGACAACAGGGTGCTCATCAGCGCCGGTGCCGGTGCCGTGAAATCCGACATCACTCACGGCGCATCGACGGGCGCGAGCTTGATAAATAGTTTCGCGGCCTCGTTGCCATGAGACAGAGCGCGCAGTGCAAGGGAGAGCGCTAGCTGCGCATCGTGTGCGACCGCACTACGGTCCTGATCGAAGAGCTTGACGGCGTGGCGCATATGCTGCGCCGCCTGATCGTGAAGCTCAGCCGCCATTGCGTGCTGTTTTGCGGCGTTTGTGTTGTCTGCGCCAGAGCCGGTCGATGCCGGTGCGATTGGCGGCGTGTTCGCGCTGTGCGCGCCAGCGTCGTGTGCCTGATCGATCGCGTGCAGGGTGTGGCCATGGGCCATCATCGCCTGATGTGCGGCGTGGGCATAGTCTTTACCCGCCTCGAAATGCCGCGACGCCCCGCGGTGAAATCGCGAGGCCTGCTCGTGATGCGATGCTGCGGCTTCAAGATGTTCTTTTTTGTTGTGCTTCGTGCTCATACCGGCTCCTGTAAGTCCATAAGACCAACGCCGATGGCGACCGATTCGAAGACCAGTGGCGGGTCGAAAACCACTGGATTCGAATTTACACGCACTTGCACTCCCGGTGACGTTTTCGTCGCGCGGAATACTTCAACAACCGACCGCGTTCAGCCAGATCTGGCCAGGTGAGGGTCGAATACGAATGAACGCGGTAAACGTGGTCGAAGCCATTCGCTATCTATCCCGGTCCCTCAGAACGAGAACGTTGTATTGAGCATCACCAGACGCGCCTCGCCGACCGCAATGATCAGATTGCTGCTGCTTGACGGGTAGTACGTCTTGTCGAAGACGTTCTTCACGTTAAGTTGCACGCGCGTTGGAATCTTGCCTATCTTCGTTTCGTAAGCGGCGAACAGGTCGGCGACGACATAGCCCGGCAGCGTAAAGCTGTTTGCCGTATCGCCGGGCCGCTTTCCGACCAGCCGCGCACCGCCGCCGAAACGCCATTGCCCCGGCAGATAGGGCAGCATCGTGTCGTACACGGCAAACACGCTGCCGGTATGACGCGCGGCATTCGCAAGACGCGTGTTGTCTTCGCGGTCGACGGCATCCGTGTAGGCATAACTTGCAATCACGCTGATATGCCGTGTCAACTGACCGGCAACGTCGAGTTCGATCCCGCGTGAACGTGCGCTGCCGATTGTCGAGGTCGTATCGCCGACGGTGACCGCGACATTTTGCTTGTCGATCTGATAGATCGCGAGCGTGCCTGTAATGCCGGGCTTCGCTTCGAACTTCAGCCCGGCTTCGTAGACCCGACCGCGCTCGGGCGCGAGGGGCTCGCTGACTTCCGTGGCGACGTTCGGCACGAACGACTTGCTGAAGTTCGCATAGGCGGACAACGCGGGGGTGAGCTTGTACACCAGCCCGAACTGCGGCAGCCACACCTGTCCGTGCGAGTGATCGGCGATGACGAATGGGCGCCCGACGCCGGAAAGTTGCTGCCAGTTTTCCCAGCGCACACCGCCGACGGCAATCAGGCGGTCGGTCAGGTGGACCGTGTCCTGCGTAATCAGCGAGTACGTATGGACCTTCGAGAGGCTGTCGCTTTGCGTCGCGCTCGGCGTGCCGCCCGTCGAGAGCGTCCCGTAGACCGGGTCGTACAGGTCGAATCCGGACACTGCCTTGCCGCGGATCGTGTCGCCGCGGAAGGAGCGCTGGCGTTCGTATTCGCCGCCCACATAGACTTCGTGGCGCATACCCGCGAGGTTCAGGTCACCGACCGCGCCGACCGTGGCGATCTCATCGGAATCGTTGCGGCCAAGGTTCGCATCCGATGAGCGGCTCATGATGCCGGTCTTGCTGTTGAATGCCGTTGCGCGGATCAGATACTGATCGTAGCGGTCGCGGCTCCACCCATAGGTGGCACGCATGCGCCACTGTTCGGAGAACCGGTGTTCGATCTTGGCCCGCAGCGTTTCCTGCTCGCCGGAACTCTGCGCCCATGCTTCTTCGTAACGGGTGTAGCGCAACGCGTCGTCCAGATGACCGTTCACGAGAACTGTCCCACGGTCGAAGGGCGTCGTGTAGTCGACGTACTGGTAGCTCAGATCGACCGAGGTGTTGGCATCGTGCCACGACAGTGACGGCGCGATTAGCGCGTCGCGCTGCCGTCCGAAGCTGCGCCAGTAACGCGCGGTGTTGTATTCACCGGTCAGCCGGAAGGCCAGCATTCCTCCCGCCACCTGGCCCGGTTGTCCGATCGGGCCGGTGAGGTCGAAGCTGGTTCCGCTGCCACGGTGGCTGGTGTACGTCGCCGACACCGAGCCGTGCAGTTCGTCCTCCGGTTTGCGCGTGATCATGTTGATCACACCGCCCGGTTCCTGAATTCCGTACAGCAGCGACGCCGGCCCCTTCAATACTTCGACACGATCGATCGTTGCCAGATAGCTGTGCAGGATCGGCGAACGGATGCCGTCGACAAGGATCGAGCCGTCGTTGTTCGAGCCGAAGCCGCGCTTGATGAACGCATCGCGTGTGCCGCCGAGCGTGTTGGTCTGGGTGATGCCGCTGACGTTGCCAAGCACATCGTCGAGGCTCTGGGCCTGCTGATCTTGCATCACGCTCGAACTGACTACTGCGACAGACTGCGGAATCTCGCTGATTTTTCGCTCGCCACCGCCGGATATCTGACTGGTGAGCGGGCGGTAACCGACCGTCGGTTCGAGGACCGGCGCGGCGTGCACGGATACCGCTGGCAACTCTTTCTCTGTGGGCGATTGATCGCTGCTGACATCGGCCGAGGCGCCGATGGCAGGATGCGTCGAAGCTGCGTACATCAGGAAGGCTATGTGCAGACCGAAGCCGAAACGGCGGTGACGCCCCGGGAGCCCGGAAATTCGCAGAAGACGCATGTGTCAGGAGACCGCCTGCCGACCCACGCGAGAACGCAGAAAGGTGGTTGTAGCGGTGAGTCAAGGGTTATGAAAGAGATCGGATGTTAATGCAAATGGGAATCGTTATCAATAACGATAAAAAAATAAGACAATGCGCAGGCGTTGCCATTCAGATCGAATTGTCGACTGATGGCCTGACTATGCGTGCCGCTGACGCGAGGTAAAGCGGCGATGGATTGCGACGGTCCTCGCAAAGACACGTGTACGCCAACTTGATTACGTGATCGTCGTTTGACGCCACGGCCATCCGGCACACGTCGTCCCAACCAACGGCCGCGTCAAGCGGATCTGTTTCAACGTTCGACGGCCTGCGAACCGTTGCATACGCCGCGCACAGCGCAATCCACAAGCCGGGCAGCAATTGTTCCGCTAACGCGTCAGGCAATTGTGCAAGGAGGATCCGCGCCGCGTGTGTCGCCGTAACCGTGTGAAGCACCGTGAAGTCCGGCGAGCGCCAGTAGGCGCCAATCGTCGCGCGCGCCAGATCGTCGAGTAAGGACACCGCAACCGGAGGCGCAAGGACGGCCCGCCTGAACCGCACATCGCATGCAACGGCGCGCAAGCGTGAAGTGATCGAGTTGCCCTGTACAACACCGTCGTCTATTGCACGTACGACGTGGTCAAATCCGGCATCGACGTTTTCTGCCCTGCGGACCTCGTCGAAACGGGCGTCAATAGGCAGATGCGACGAGATTAGCGCGGCCAGGCCTGAGGCGATTTCGCCGGGATGCGCCGCCTCGATGCCATATGCCAACCGGATAAGCGCGTGAAAGGCCTGCGTTGCCGGTGCGAACGGCACCTCTTTCAGCACTGCCGCGATGACCGGAACGGAGCCCGCTTCCGCGATCCAGTCCAGAAAACACAGGCGCAAGGCGCCGAATGCGGCGGCATGGCCTAGTTGCCGCGACCATTCGTGACGGCTGACGATTGTGTCGACAGGTGGCGCACTTAATGCGTATTCGCGCTCCCACATATCGAAGAATTCCTGCAGTCGAGCTGGCGACGCCCCCATCCTGGCCAATGCGACAAGCGCCATTGGACAATGGTTGGTTGTACCTTTGGCCATCAGGTCGAAGCGAGCGTTTGCATCCAGAAGCTCTTTCAATTTGAGCTCAACGGGGTTCTTGCGCATATTGCCGTCTCTCGATCAAAGGAACGAATCCATTGTGAAAGTTCAAGTAGACTTGAAGTCAAGAGAGAATTCGTGGAAACGTCATGAACGAGACGACGATTACAATTGGTGAGCTTGCCAGACGCTCGGGCGTAGCCGCGAGTGCGATTCGTTTCTACGAGGAACAGGGGCTGATCAGCAGTACCCGAACGGAAGGTGGTCATCGGCAGTATCGAAGGGAGGTCCTTCGCCGCGTCGGTTTCATCCGCGCCGCGCAGGCTGTCGGCTTGAACCTTTCGGAGATTCGTTCTGTCCTTGAGACGTTGCCCGGGCAACGCACGCCGACCAGGCAGGATTGGCAACGTCTCTCGCGCGCCTGGCAGCCTCTGCTTCAGGAACGCATCGATGGTCTTATTGCATTGCGCGATCAGCTTGCGTCCTGCGTAGGTTGCGGCTGCCTTTCGCTGAAGTCATGTTCTCTCTACAATCCCGACGATGTTGCCCGACGACGGGGAAGCGGTGCGCGATATCTGCTGGGCGACACCTCGCGCGCTGTGTTGGCGGACGATATCGCGGACAAGCAGGAAACGTGATGTGGCCGAAGTGATAACTCACCAGTGATGCGCTCATCCCGGCCTCCGTCGTCGGAGACGCCGCTGAATCCAAAAGAAAACATGAAACGATTATTCCTCGCTGCGCTCGCAGCCACCTCTTTCGCGACTGGCGTTTATGCGCAAAGCAACGAATCCGGCCCGCTCGTCACGCCCGCGGGCAAACTGCAGTTCGAGCGCGTCGACCGTGATTTTGTGGGGATGCTCGACAAGGAAATTTTCGATCGCTTCGGTGCGAACACGCTCGTGCACTTCGATGACGCCGAGAACGCAAACGACACCGTCACGCGCATGCTCGTGCAGACTGATTCCGGCCCGGTGCTGTACGACTTTCGTCACCATCCGCCGCTTGTGCAGCGCTTGGGTGAGCGCATGACGGTCAAGCGCGTGTTCTGGCAAGGCGATGAAGTCGTGATGCAAAGCTCGCAAGGCTGGTTCCGATTCAAACGCGGCGTGCTGACGAAGCTGCAGTCGTCTACGACGACGTACCATTGATTACGCGGGCACTTCGAACACACGCTCGCTAGCGCATACATCGCTTCGCCGCTCTCGGCCTTGGCGCTCGGCACGGACAATCGCGTGTGGCGCCGCCGACGTTCCGGTAGAACGGGACATCGGCAAGCGTCAGGTTATCGCTTGATGACCGGCGCGCTTCCCTTCCGTGTCTTCAGAACCTCGTTCGCAGACCAATCAGTGCGCCGGTTTGGACTTCGCCTGCGGTCGACGTTCCAAAGCCGTTCACACCAAGATTGGTATGCCTCTTGTTGAGAACGGTGGCTGCCTCGAAATACACGTCCGTACGCTTGGACAGCAGGTAGCTTGCGATCGCTGAAAGCATCACCGGGTTCCCCTGGCCAGTATTTCGGTCCCGCTGGTAGAGTAAATCCGAAGAAATATTGAATGTCGGCGTCACGACGTATTTCGCACCAAGCCAATATAACGAAGAGTACAGATTCTGGGCAGCCTGCTTCTGCGCAAGAAATCGATATCCCGCGTATAACTGCACGGGACTCAGGTCGACTTGAGCCGCCGCGCCGAAGCGTTGGGCCTTGTTATCCTGTGCTGCAATGGTGTTGCCGTTTTGCTGGTCGAAAAGCAGGCCTAAGCTGACGATACTGCGTTGGTAGTTGACGAAGATGCTTTCCTCCTTGCCAACCCGATAGTCCCCCGCGACTGGTCCGACGCCAGTGACGCTGTCGTATCCGAAGCTGTACAGGGCATCTAGCGAAAGCTTGCCGCCTGCCAGGCCCACGTCGCCAACGTATTTCACGGAATTGTCCGCCCGTGAGACGAACGCCGCATCATACGCAGGGCTTGAGTAAATCGCGGGCGCGACAGGGTCATAAGCCAGGTCGAAATCGTAAATAGCCGTAACCTGCCGTCCCAGTGTAAATGTGCCGTACGGCGCGGTGATTCCAACGTAGGAAGATCGGCCCCACAGCCGACCGCCGTTGTTCAAGGTTCCTTTGGTCGCATCGAAGCCATCCTCAAGCACGGCAATGACACCATAACCACCGCCGAGATTCTCTTTAACACGCAATCCCCATCGCGACGTTTGTGCCCCGCCCGAGGTGAGTGAAAATGCGGTGCCGCCTTTTCCGTTGGTTGTTGGCACGTGATTGACAGCTTGTACCGCCACGTCGACGATGCCGTACAGCGTGACGGAATCCTGTGCCCAGACTGGCATTGCAACGATGCATGCAGAAAAAAGTACAACTAAATTATTAATTTTCATATGTCTCCTTCGACTCTCCTGTTGATTGGATTTTTAAACGCTCCGCCTGCTTTTTTGTGTCGGAAACTTCAATCTTTGCGCCTGGGTGCGCTGAACGGCTTACTGAAAGCTGGAGAGAATTGTTACGGCAGCGAGTGCCGAATCTTTGCCAATCTGGCCTCCGGAACACTCCGCAAGTGCGACTTCGGCGCCTTCTCGCTGGCGCTTGCCTGCGTTACCCCGCAACTGGGTCGTAAGTTCAACAATCTGTGCGATACCGGTTGCTCCGACGGGATGGCCACGACTGAGCAATCCGCCTCCAGGATTAACGGGCAGCCGACCGCCGACGGATGTTATGCCCTCGCGCAGGAGTTTCACGCCTTGATCTGGAAGCGCAAATCCCAAACGTTCATAGAGCATGATCTCGGCTGGCGCCGAAGCGTCGTGGACTTCAGCAACGTGAATGTCCTCGGGACCGAAACCGGAGTATTCGTACGCTTGCTCGGCTGCACGTGTCGCACACGTCGGGCCGTCGCCGTCACGATTTGCCGAGACCAGTTTCGACGCACGCACGTAAACGCGGCGCGCTCGCAGACTTTGGGCAACGTCATCGCTGACCAGAATGGCCGCAGCCGCTCCGTCTGCAATGGGAGAACACATGTTGAGGGTGAGCGGCGCGCTGATCATGCGGCTCGAGAGAACCTCTTCGGTGGTGACGGGCTGGCGGAACTGGGCCCACGGACTCAGGGAGGCCGCTTGTCGGCTTTTCACGCAAAGGAGGGCGAAGTCTTCGGGCGTCGCGCCGCTACTCTCCATATAGCGTCGGGCGCGCTCCGAATAGATGTCCATGAACACCGAATGACCTTGAGGCGCTTCTTGCTGGAGACGCGCGCGCTCTTCAACATCGACGCCGGCGGCGAATGCGCCGAACGTCACGGATTTATCAATGTGGGTGAGCTTTTCGGCGCCAATCGCAAGTGCTACGTCGGTTTGCCCCGACGCGACAGATAACCATGCGAGATGGAAGGCCGTTGAGCCCGACGCGCAGGCGTTGTCGACATTAACGATTGGAGAACCCATCAGCGATGTATTTCTGAGTGCAACCTGTCCTCGAATCGTCTCCTGACCGGTTACAAGGCCAGAGAGCGCGTTTGCGAAGTAGGTCACACCGATCTGTTTGTAGTCAACGCCGGCGTCTGCTACTGCGGCGGACAGCGCCTCCTCAGCGAGTGAGCGCACATTCCGGTCAAGGAATTTTCCAAATACTGTCTGACCAATTCCCGCGACAACCACATGTCTCACGTCATCTCCTTCATTAGATTGGAAGAATTGACCGGCTACCGATGCAGCGTGAAATAGCACGGCGACGCGCGCCGGTCACAAGTAGCGGTCACAGCTCGTCTTGATGTGAATGGGTTCACGAAGCGAATGCTATCGCCCAATGAAAACGGGTTTTCGCTTCTCCTGAAACGCCTTGCGGCCTTCCAGTCGGTCTTCTGTATCTCGAAGCAGGCCGAGCGCGAATTGCTCGCTTTGGATAGCCGTCAGAAGCGGTAGATCAAGTCCATCACGCACCAGTCGCTTCACAGCACGTACAGCAAGCGGTGCGTTGCTTGCAATACGCTGGGCAATCCGGATTGCTTCGTCTCTCAGTTGCTCAAGCGGAACGACACGGCTAACAAGGCCGATTCGCAACGCAGTGTCCGCATCGATCCGGTCGCCGGTCAGCATCATCAGCATCGCATCGGAGAAGCCGACCATTCGCGGAAGGCGTTGTGTTCCACCAGCGGCAGGGATGCTGCCAACGCAAACTTCGGACTGACCGAACTGGGCGTTGCTCGACGTAATCCGGATGTCGCATGCCAATGCAAGTTCCATTCCGCCGGCGAGCGCGAAACCGTTGACCGCGCAGATCATCGGCTTGTCGATCTCCAGGCCCGCGAACGGGTAGAGCCAGCGCGGCCGCCCGAACGTGAGCTCGGCAAAGCTCTCTTTAGGCGGATTAGTTTTCTTGAGGTCAGAACCTGTGCAGAATGCGTTGTCTCCGGCGCCTGTCAGGATAATGACGCGCACTTCCTCGTCGTCGTTTGCACGTTGAAAGAGGCCATTCAGTTCCACGAGAGACTCAGGGTCAAGCGAATTCATCGCCTCTGGTCTATTCAGGGTAACGGTTGCTACGTGATTCGTCACTTCGTAGAGAATGCCCATCAATGCACCTCATATGCCGGGTTCGTGGCGCCTTCTATCGCATCGAGAACTTCCCGAACGCTAAAGCCCCTGAGATTGGTTGCTGCCTCGTAAAGCGATACGGCGTCGATCGGGCTATCCGCCCATGCCAGGCAGTCCGTGATTTTCTCGATCAACTCCTGATCGGATAAGGGATTGGAGGGCGCGCCTCGAAGTGTGTCGACGTGTGTTGACAGCAGCCGGCCGTCCTTGGTCCGTACCGAGACGGATGCCCAACGCGGCGTCATGTCACCAACGGCTTCACTTGCGCTGACCCGTTCAATGAAGCTTTGAAGTCGAGGCCTGTGCACGGCCGCATCGGTGAAGCTCGATAAGCCAATCACACCGTCCTCTAGCGCCGCCGCAATGGCGTATCCCATGCTGAACTTTGCTTCAGTACAGTTTATGGGCGCACTGCGGATAAGAGGCGACAGTCCGCCGTAGCTAGTCTCTATTTCGACGGACTCGATATCGTCGAGCTTTAAACCGAACTCTTTTTTCAGCTCGAACAAACCATCCAATGCTCGATGTACGGCATAACAGGCGGGGTACTTTTTTATTTCTACGCCGCTGCGCTCGATCTCAAGGGGGAGCTCCCCCAACTTGAGCAACTCGGCCGAAATATCTTCTGAACCGGAGTACAGCGACGTGTAGCCGGCAGGACCGTCAATCGCGCTCGATGAGGCGGAGAAACCGCGTTCGGCGAGCAACACCGCCCGCAGTGCCGCCGCACCGCATTGACCCGCCTGAAAGGACTTTGCATCGAAGCCAAAATTCGCGCGGGTCCCGGCGGTCTGTGCAACGGCCAGACCAATCGCCGAAACGGTGGCGGGGACGTCGAGGCCAAGTAGATGAGCGCATGCAGCAGCGGCCGCTATCGTTCCTACGGAAGAGGTCATATGCCAGCCTCTATCGTAGTGTGTCGTGGCTAACGCCTTTCCCAGTTTGCAGGCGATTTCCAGGCCAACGACATAGCCGCTCGCCAGTCGGCCAGCGCTGATGTCACGCACTTCCCCTAACGCCATAAGCGCCGGAAGCAACGCTACGCTTGGATGACCGCTCATGGGCGAAGACGCGTCGTCAAAATCGAGGACATGGGCCGCCGTGCCGTTCAGGAGCGCGGCGCCCTCGACCGTTGTCGCCTCGCGCCGACCCCAGATCCGCGCGAATCCTGGCCGCCAGGCTGATGTCTGGTGTCGAAGACCCGGGGTGAGTCCCGCAACGTAGTCGCGCATACGTTGGACAGCGGGTTCATCGGAGGCGGCAATGCAGACAGCGAACGTGTCGGCTATCGCGCGCCCGCACGTCCGTAAATGGCTATCGTCCACCCACGCCGGATCGAATGTGCTCGCGAACGAAGCGATGGTTTCACTTGCTGAAAGTAGCCGGCTCGTCACGTCAATACTCCGTTTGAACGCAACACATCAATCTCGGCATCGCCAAGGCCGAAGACATCGCGGCATACGTCATCGGTATGCTCCCCAAGGAGCGGTGCTGCATAACGCGGTGTGATTGGATGATCGCTGATACGGAATGGTGGCGCGTTGTACACGGTCTCACCCATTTCAGGGTGTTCGAGCTTGACCCAATGACCTCGGTGCTGCAATTGCGGGTCGTGATCGACGATGTCAGCTGCCGTTCTGACGACACCTGCTGCGACGCCGTTGGCCTGCAAAGCAGCCATCAGATCTTCGGCGTCCCAGTCTTTTGTCACCCGCGCCAACCCGGCTTCGAGTTCGGCGCGATTCGTCCAACGTCCGGTGGAAGTTGCGAATTCTGGAGCGCCCAGCCATGCCGGCTCACCGAGAGCCGAAACCAGACTGTTCCATGCGCGGTCTTCCCACGCTGAAATCGCAATCCATTTGTCGACGCCGCGGCAGGGAAACACGCCATGAGGTGAGCGCGGCATTCGTTGGTTGCCACTCCGGCCAACGGTCTCCTGATTCGCGCTGTACTTCATGATGTCAGGGCCGAGGAGTGCGAGGGTCGGTTCCGTTTGAGCAACGTCGATATACTGCCCCTGTCCCGTCAGGCGCCGATGCCGCAGTGCGGCCAGCACGGCGAAGGCCGCGTGGCACGGATTCGGAATGTGGTCGGGGAAGTTCGTCCCGGTACCGGCCGGTTCCCGATCGGGAAGGCCGCACATAAACTGCAGGCCCGTCAGTGCGCCAATCGTCAATCCGTAGCCTAGGTACTTGTATTCCGGTCCCGAAGCGCCTTGCATCGACATAGCCAGGTAGATGACGTCCTTTCGAATACGCTTGACGTCGTCGTATCCGAGACCGAATTTTTCCATCGTACCGGGCGTGAAGTTATTGGCGACGATATCACTCGTCGCAATGAGCCGGCGCGCAAGACCCTGACCCTCGGCGGTCTTGAGATTCAATGTGATGCTTCGCTTGCTGCTGTTGCGGTCAGCGAAATATCCGCTTCGGTTCGGGCCGGGAATTCCATCCTTGTAGGGGCGGCTGCTGCGTAGCGAATCGAGACGCTCCGCGCTCTCAATCTTGATTACGTCTGCGCCATGATCGGCTAGCAGCTTCGTGGTAAACGATCCAGCCCCGATCCACGTAAAATCGGCAACGCGGATGCCTTCTAGAGGAAGTCGCTTCAATTCAGCACTCCTGCTTGCAAAAGCGCCGCTCGCGCGGCTTTGTCGTAGCCAAGTTCGGCGATGACTGCATCGGTGTGTTCGCCTAGTCGAGGTGGGGGAGAGGGAGTGCGCCATGGCGTAGCCGTCAGCTTGTATGGCGCACCCGGCATGGTGAGAATCTGCTGCGAGGGCGGATGCTGGATGGTCGTGAAGAAGCCTCGATGCTCCAGCTGGCGATTTTCGAGGATATCCTTGGGTGTGCTGATGGGGCATATCGGTATGCGGCGAGCTTGCCCAGCCTGATAAAGCCAGGCCTTCGTGCGCGTCCGGGCGAAGGGCAGGAACAGTTCCGCGAAGATCTTCTTGGCTTCGTCCGTGACAAGATAGTCGTGGTTGGCCCACTTTTCATCGAGCATCTGCGCTGCAGCCGGTACGCCTTCGTCCACAAGCCACTGCACCGTTGATTCCCAGAACCGTGTGGAAGCGATGCCTCCCGCCATCAGGTAGATCTGCCCGTCTGCACATTGGAATACGCCGGTACCGGCCATTCGCTGCTGTCCCGATTCCCTCTTGCGTACGACGCCCTCGAGGTCGTAGAACTGGATTGCCGTTTCGAGACCCATGACGACGCATTCCTGGATCGACACATCGATGTGTGTTCCTGGCCGCTCACCTGAAGCTGCGTCCACGGACAGGAGTGCCATCATCGACGCGACGGAGGCGAACTGGGCGGCAGCGAGATAGGCCAGATTGCCGTGTGCCGCGATGGGAGGACTGTCGGGATATCCGCCCAGATAGAGAAGACCGCCTAAGGCGAGTGCGACGATATCTTCGGATTCGTAGTGCGCGTAAGGACCGTCCTGACCGAAGGGCGTAATGCTCGTCATCACCAGGCGTGGGGCAACGGATGCAAGACTTTCATAGTCCAGCCCGCGAGCCGCCATCCTGCCCGGCTTTTCCGACTCAATCAGAAGATCGGTGCGTTTCACGAGTTCCCTGAATATCTGCTGTCCCTCCGGGTGGTCCAGGTCGAGACAGACACTCCTCTTGCCGGCGTTGAAATAGGCGAATGGAAGGCTGTATTCGATGTGGACCTTGTTGTCGAGGAAGGGACCCTCGCGCCGAACACTGGAGCCGCGGACGGGCTCAATGAGAATGACATCCGCCCCAAGATCGGCAAACTGCTTTCCGCAATATTGCCCTGCGAGACCGGACATATCGATGACCTGGACCCCCTGCAACGCGCCGCGCGGAGGAGTGGTGGCTCGGGTCTTGTTGAGCAATGAATCTAGTGTGCTGTTCATGGGCATGTCTTTTTGCGTGGAACTCCAGTCGATGCGTTTCGATGTCGTTTGACGGGCGTCGCTAATGAACCCGGCTAAAAGCGAACGCTACGAAACATGAGACGGAAGGTAGGCTTGGGCGGAAGTTGCGGCAAGAACGAAAGTCTTCTTTCTGGTATGCGCGTTCGACATGGGCGCCCTTCGACCACTAACCGCATAACAGAAAGAACGGATCCGTTCTTGTTGGTCCGGGGCGGCGAACATAGGATTTCCTCAACCGCGGCTTTGCGCCTAACGCAGGCCGACTGATGAACCTACTATTTCTCCCGATCATATGAGCCATCTTTCGTACGAAGCGGTCGATCTTCTCAAGTTCAGTGAGGAGAGCCGGTACAAGTTCCTTACCGGTTCAGTGGTGCCCAGACCGATCGCATTGGTCACATCATTGAACGACGAAGGTGTTCTCAACGCCGCGCCATTCAGTCAGTTTGTGATTCTCTGCGTCACCCCGCCGCTTCTAGGCATCGTTGCGCAGACGACACCGGCCGGTTACAAGGACACGGTTAGAAACGTGCTGCGTTCTGGGCAGTATGTGATCAACGTAGTGTCGGAAGAGATGGCGGAGCAGGTGCAGCAATGTGCGATCGACTACCCCTCGTCGGTCAGTGAAGTAGAGGAGGTCGGCTTCAGCACCACGCCGTCGGTCACCGTATTGCCAAAGCGGATCAGCGAATCACCGTTGCAGTTTGAGTGCCGCCTCCACCAGCATGTTGAGTTCGGCTCGCCGGGGTCGCAAACCACGCTCCTCGTTGGCGAGGTGATGCTGGTTCATTGTGCGCAAGGGGTGTTGGAGGGACACAGAGTGAACCACGAGATGCTGCGGCCATTAGGCAGAATCGCCGGCAGAAGCTACTGCAGGACCGGGGACACACTGAGCGTCTAGACAACTTAAAACCATGGAGACGGAGACAGGCATGACCCATATCGAAGCCGCAGCAGCTGCTGGCACTTCAGAGGTACCGTTGGAGCGCGCGCTGTATGCGCGTATCGGATGGCGGATTTTTCCGATCCTGCTCCTTGGGTACATTTTTGCGTATCTGGACCGGATCAACATTGGTTTTGCCGCGCTGCAAATGAAGGCGGACCTCGGGTTCACCGACGCCATCTATGGCCTGGGGGCGGGCATATTCTTCGCGGGCTATCTCGCTTGCGAGGT
The DNA here is from genome assembly GCF_900230185.1 of Burkholderia sp. OK233. Taxonomy (GTDB): domain Bacteria; phylum Pseudomonadota; class Gammaproteobacteria; order Burkholderiales; family Burkholderiaceae; genus Paraburkholderia. The sequence goes on along the minus strand of NZ_OCSR01000002.1, from coordinate 1,367,451 downwards.
GCCGAGCAACCTCCTGCTGCAAAGGGTGGGAGCGCGGCTGACGATGGCGCGGATCATGATCTGCTGGGGCGTGACGTCATGCTGCATGATGTTTGTGCGGACGCCCTCCACGTTCTATATCTTGCGCGTACTGCTCGGCGTCTTCGAGGCTGGCCTGACACCTGGCGTCGTCTTTTACCTGACGCTGTGGTATCCGGAGGCGCGGCTCGCGAGAGTGACGGCGCTTTTTCTAAGTGGAAGCGTCATGGCCGGTTTGCTGGGTGCGCCGGTTTCCGGTGTCCTGCTGGACGCAATGACGGGTGTCCATGGATTGCGAGGTTGGCAATGGCTGTTCCTGGTTGAGGGCCTTCCATCGATACTGCTTGGCGTTGTTTCACTATTGCTCCTGCCAGACGGACCACAAAGTGCGCACTGGCTATCCGAGGCTGAACGTCGCCACGTCTCGGCCCGGTTGCCGGCGGGGCGCGACCGGAGTCACGGCGGATTCGGAGCGGCGTTGCGTGATTCCAATGTGTATGCCATCGCATTCGCGTGGTTCACCGTGATCTGCGGGACTTACGCCGTGTCGTTCTGGATGCCGATGATGCTGCGCAGCGCAGGAGCGCGCACAGCTTCTTCGATTGGCTTGTGGTCCATCATCCCCTATGGCGTGGGCGCGATGGGGATGATCCTGCTATCGAGGCACTCGGATCGGACGCTTGAGCGGCGCTGGCACGCCGCCGGTTGCGCAGTGGCCGGTGCGGCGGCTCTCGCGCTGCTTCCCGTGGTGGGCAACAACTTCCCGCTGACGCTTGTCGCGCTGACCGTCGCGACGGTTTCAATTTTCAGCGCAATGCCGATACTGTTCTCTATTCCAATGACGTTGCTTTCTCCGCGTGCTGCGCCCGGAGGAATCGCCCTCATCAATTCCATCGGTCAGATGGGAGGATTTCTTAGCCCATTCATGCTCGGCTGGGTCAAAACTGCAACAGGCAGCCTGAATATCGGCTTGTATATCATCGCCACGCTGCTTGGGTTTGGAGCCGTTGTCATGGTCAATGTCGTCAAAACTTCGCCAAAACAGATTCGAAGCATGGACGAGGACGCAGTACCCGGCGTATAAAATCCTTTCGTGCACGATTCAACGATCTCGTGATTCTCCGGACCACAGGAAGTGTCGGCAGACGATGGATATAAAACAGCTTCGGTACTTTGTCCGGGTTGCGGAACTGGGCAGCGTCGGAAAGGCGTCTGATGTCCTTGACATTGCCCAACCCACACTCAGCCGGCAAGTTCGCGCACTTGAGGTTGAACTGAAGGCCACGCTGTTTTCGCGAAACGGTCGGGGTGTGATTTTGACGCCCGCTGGTCGCCGGTTCCTCGAACACGCCAGGGGCGTGCTTCACGCTGCCGACTCCGCATTGATCGCGTTGAAAGAGGGCGAGTCAGCGTATGAGGGGCGCGTCATTGCAGGCTTTACGCCAAGTGTCGGCCGCACTCTGATTCCTACATTTGTCGAGCGCTTCATAGAGCGATTCCCCAAGGCTTCGTTGAGTGTCGTCGAGGGATATTCGAGTTCGCTGCATGAGCAGTTACTGCTCGGAAGCCTCGATTTTGCAATTCTTCAGAACCCTGGCGCGTCTCCAAACCTGATCATCGACCCCATCGCGACGCAGGATCTGTATCTGATCGGTGCGAGTCCGATTGGGCCGAAACATGACGAGGTCGAGCTGGGGGAGCTCGCTCGTGTGCCTCTGATCATGCCTCACGCGCCCCATACCATTCGGCCGCTTCTCGAATATGAGGCCGCGCGCCTGGGCATCATGCTGACGATGACCTTCGAGATCGATGCTGTTCGCTCGATAGTTGAGTTGGTTGAGCGCGGAGTCGGCTATACGGTGATGCCGATCAATTCGCTGCGTCGCGGTGATTACCCTGCGTTACATTGGCAAAAAATCGTCTCTCCAAAGATACAGGTCACCCTATCGATGATTACGCCGATCAAGAGGCCGCAAACTGCGCTCCCAGTTGAGGCAGCGCGCCTGGCGAAGGAAACCTTGAGCGGGCTTTTATTGGATTGATGGAATGGGGCGTTTCGTCGGGGCCTTTGCCGAATGGGTCGTGTCTCTGCTGACGGCCCAGAATCTTTATCCGGCGATGCGTTCTCCCTGGTTCCTGGGGGCCAGCAAGTCCTGAAACGTGGCTGCCATGAAATCCGAGAATGCGCGGGCGGATGGCTTCGCGGATCGACCGGCCGGAAGCACGACATTGATATCCGCCGATCCCATCTTCCAATCGGGGAGCACGCGCACCAACTGGCCCGTTTCCAGTTCGTTCATCACGCTGAGATCACCGGTCGAGAGAATGCCGAGCCCAGCAACGGCCGCTGCAACGGCCGCGTCCGTGCCGTTCACGATAACTCGTCCCTCGACGCGCACAGAGCTGGACTTTCCGTCCCGCTGAAACGCCCATCCTTCCGTGCCTCGGCCGGCCGGGCCGACGATGATTGCGTGATGCGCGAGGTCGCCGGGAACCGATGGCGTCCCGGCTTTGGCCAGATACCCGTGTGCCGCGACAACAACGCGATGCACCGTTCCGATCTTGCGGGCGATGGCCGTGGAATCGCCAAGAACGCCAATACGCAGGGCGACGTCGATCGACTCGCCCACCAGATCCTGCCGATCGTCGCTGAGTACGAGTTCGATGCGCAGAGCGGGGTGCTGATCGGTGAAACGTGTCAGACGCGGCAGGACGCCACGTATTGCGAAGCCAGAGGCCGTGGCGACGCGCAGGATGCCGCGCAGCTCACCGGTGCCGCGAGCGGCGTGATCGGCCTCTTCGAGAGCCGCCAGGACGGACTCGATTCGAGACAGATATTCGGAGCCTGCTTCGGTAAGCGTCACCGCTCGAGTGGTTCGAACGAGGAGTGCGACGCCGACCTGTTTTTCGAGGGCGGCGACGATCCGCGACGCCGTAGGCTGCGAAATGCCCAGCTCGCGCCCAGCGATGGAAAAGCTCCCGCTCCTCGCGACGCGAACAAAGAGCTGCAACGAGAAGATCCTGTCGTTCATTCAGAAATCGCATTTAACAAAGTCATTTTTTCAGACTACCGCGAATTTCTGAATAAGCCAATCCTTATGGAAATTGCGTCCGCAAGGCCAACCATGAATGAAGGATCCAGCATGCTTCTCGCCAGCCCAATCCTGGCGGGAGTTTCCAAAAGGTAATGTCATTTTTCCGGAACATTAGTCATGACCCAGCCAGACCCAGCGCCTCTCTTCACTCCCTACACGCTCGGCAAACTTCAACTCAGAAACCGCGTGGTGATGGCCTCCATGACGCGCGGCCGCGCGCGCAACGCCGAACTCGTGCCCACGGAGCTTCATGTCGAATACTATCGCCAGCGGGCGGCGGCCGGCCTCATCCTCACCGAAGGCACCTGGATCGGCCCACGCGCGGTCGGATTCATCAACGCGCCAGGCCTCTTTACCGAACGGCAGGTCGAGGGCTGGCGCGCCGTCACCTCGGCAGTGCACGCCGAAGGCGGTGCAATCTTCGCCCAGCTTGCCCATTCCGGGGCGGTTTCGCATCCCGACTTTTTCGATGGCGAGCTGCCGGCCGCCCCCTCTGCAGTGAACCCGCGCCTGAAATCATTCACGCCTGAGGGGTTCAAGGACACGGTGACGCCGCGTGCCATGTCGGCTGAAGAAATCACCTCGACCGTCGCCGACTATGGAGCAGCCGCGAAGAATGCCCGCGACGCTGGCTTCGATGGTGTGGAGCTTCACGCGGCAACCACCTATCTCCTGCCGGAATTCCTCAACAGCGCGCTGAATATGCGCGAAGACGCCTATGGCGGCACCGCGGAGAACCGAACGCGGATTGTCCTGGAGGTTCTCGACGCGCTCATCGCGGTTTGGGGACCCGGGCGCGTTGGCATCAAGATCAGCCCCACGATGGCCATGGGCGGCTTCGGGCCGACCGACAAGACGATCGAAACCTACGACTATCTTGTCGACCGTCTCAATGGGCTGCCGCTCTCCCACCTTCAGGTCGGCAGAACACTGGACGATCTGGCGGGCACACCCATCGCCGCGTTGCAGGACACGATCGGCTACTACCGCGTCCGCTTCCACGGCACCCTCATCGCGAACTTTGGCTTTGACGGCGCCTCCGCCAATAAGGCGATCGAGGGCAAGCAGGCCGATCTGGTTTCCTTCGCCAAACCGTTCATCGGAAATCCCGATCTCGTACGGCGGTTTCGCGAGAGCCTTCCGCTTGCAGCCTCATCCCCGGAGACCTACTACCAAGGCGGACCGCAGGGATATGTCGACTACCCCGCCGCATCCTGAGGCGACGACCCGCCGCTAGTCTGCAAACCTGCAAACCGAAAAGGAAGATAGCTATGGAAATGAGAACGCTCGGTAAAAATGGTCCTCGTGTTTCCGCGATGGGCCTTGGCTGTATGCGGATGTCGAGTTTTGCGGATCCGAAAACAAGCACCGTTGAGGAAGGCATTGCTACCATTCAAGCCGCATTGGACGCAGGAATCAATTTCTTGAACACGGGCGACTTTTACGGAATGGGACACAACGAACTTCTCGTTGGTCAAGCGATTAAAGGTCGTAGGGATCAGGCGATCATTAGCGTGAAATTTGGTGCCCTTCGATCTCCCTCCGGGCAAATGTTGGGCATTGACGTTCGGCCAAACGCTGTGAAGAACTTCGCGGCCTACTCGCTTCAACGACTCGGCGTAGATGTCATAGACATTTACCAACCTGGCCGCCTCGACCCCAACGTCCCGGTTGAGGAAACAGTCGGTGCCGTCAGCGATCTTATCAAGGAAGGGAAAGTTCGATACCTGGGATTGTCCGAAACAGGCGCTGAAAATATTCGGCGCGCCCACAAGGTGCATCCCGTTACCGCCCTTGAAATTGAGTATTCCCTTGGAACACGTTTCATCGAGAATGAAATTTTGCCTACCGTAAGGGATCTTGGCATCGGGCTAGTGGCTCATGGGGTAGTTGGCCAGGGGCTGCTTACTGGTTCAGTCAGAAATGACATGCCGGCAAATGATTTTCGTCGCCAGTTTCCAAAATTCGATCAGGAGAACCTTCCAAAGAATCTGGAAAAGGTTTCGTTCCTTGAGTCCATGGCGCGCCAGAAAAACTGTACGACGACGCAATTGGCAATAGCATGGGTGCTATCCAAGGGTGGAGACATTGTGCCGCTCGTCGGAATGAGCCGTCGCGCACGTCTGGCGGAAAATCTAAAGGCTTTTGATGTGACGCTTACCAAAGAAGATCTCAACGATCTCGACCGGACCTTTGCGTTGGGAGCAATCACGGGAGACCGCTATCCCGCTCAAATCAAACACCTGTCGGCTGAATAGGAAAGACGATATGACTGAGGTTTCGATTTCGACGCCGCATCACCGGCTGAAGGGCTACGTGGCTACCCCGCAAGGCGAGGGACCCTGGCCCGGCGTCATCGTGCTCCATGACATCTTCGGCCTGACCGACGTGACGCGTGGCCATGCCGATTGGCTGGCGAAAGAAGGGTATCTTGCGGTGGCGCTAGACCTGTTCTCGTGGGGTGGCCGCCTCCGTTGCATCCGTGCGCTGATGGCGGATCTGTCGGCTCACAAGGGACCGGCGTTCGACGACGTCGATGCCGTGCGACAGTGGCTGGAAGGCCGCGAGGACTGCACCGGCAAGACCGGGGTCATCGGCTTCTGCGTGGCCGGCAAGTTTGCGATCCTTCTGGCGGCCGGCCACGGCTTTTCAGCAAGCGCCCCGAACTACGGCCCGGTCCCGAACGACATCGATGTGATCATGGGCGGCGCCTGTCCGGTGGTCGCGAGCTACGGTGGCCGCGACCGGAGGCTGAAGGGCGCGGCGGCGCGGCTGAAAGGCGCACTTGAGCGGAACACGATCGAGCATGACGTCAAGGAGTACCCGAGCGCCGGACATTCCTTCCTCGACGATCACAAGGGCCTGATAGGGGTGCTCGGTGGCGTCATAGGGGCGACTTACGAGGACAAGTCCGCGGCTGACGCGCGGGACCGCATCGGAGCGTTTTTCGCGCGCCATCTTGGCTAGTACTACGATGCATTTGCGTTCGGACCACGATTCCCCTTCTCTTGCGGAAGCAAGTCACTGCTCACTTGAGCGCGTGCTAACGAGCACGTCGGCCATGCCGTGCGCCATCAGGATCTCGCCGCCTTTCGCAAGCCCCCCGCACGGCTCACCCAGGATTGTCCGCGACCGAGACCAGCGCAAGCGCCGCCGGCACGAGCGGGTGCGCTGCCTCCTTGTTTGCCAACTGCCCATAGACGTAGGCGCCGTCGATAAGAAGTGCGATCTGGTTGGCCAGATTGTCCGGCCGCGCAACGCCGATTTGCTTCGCTAGCGTACCGAGACGGCGGCGCAACTCGGCCTTATGCCTGAGGGCCACCACCCGCGCGGGATGATCCGGCGCCGGAAACTCGGTTGCCACGTTGAGAAACGGGCAGCCGCGGTATTTCGGTGCGGCGATGTCACGCGCGATCCACTTGAGGTGAGCCGTGAGCTCATCTCTGGGGGCGTTCCGGTGGCGCGTCGCGGTCTTGTCCCAGTCTGCCCAATAATTCGCGTCGTCCCGCTCGAGCACCGCAGTGACAAGATCGTCCTTGGTCGTGAAGTGCCGATAGAGACTGGTCTTCGCAACCCCTGACCGTTCGACGACGAGATCGACGCCGACGGCTCTGACACCCTCCTTGTAGAACAACTGAGCCGCCGTATCGAGTATGCGTTCCCGGACGCTGGCGGAACTGGTGGTGCCGGCCTCTTTTGTTGTGGTGGGTGTGCCTCTGCTCATGTCAGGTCCTCTTGAGAGACGGAAACTTTTTGCTTACCGGCTACTGTACCAACATATCTCTTGACACGCTACAGATCTGTACTCTACTCTTCATAAAAAGATACAGATCTGTAGCGTTGTTGCCTTGCCAAGCCGCTGTTCCCCCATTCGAAGAAACACCATAACAACTGGAGGTCTGCAATGACGTCGAATCAAACCGTGGCCGTCTTCGGCGCCTATGGCCACACCGGCCGCTTCGTGGTGTCTGAACTGGTCAGGCGCGGCTGGAGACCTATCATTTCCGGGCGCGATGCCAGCAAGCTGAACGCCCTCGGCGCGGCTTACCCTGGACTGGACATTCGGCCTGCGTCGGTAGATGACCCGGATTCTCTCGACCGGGCGCTTGCGGGTGCGGCCGCTGTGATCAATTGCGCCGGTCCCTTCGCCAGTACGTCTGCGCCGGTGATCGAAGCCGCGTTGCGTGCACGGATTCCGTATCTGGACGTCGCCGCGGAGTTAGAGGCCAATCTGGATACGTTCAAGCATTACGCTGAACGGGCGCGCGAGGCGGGCGTCGTGATTGTGCCGGGGATGGCATTCTTTGGCGGCTTGGGCGATCTCCTTGCCACGGCGGCAATGGGCGATTGGACGGCAGCGGACGAAATCAGCATCGCCTATGGACTCAGCAGCTGGAAACCGACGCTCGGCACAAGGGCGGCGGGCCAGGTTTCGAGGCAGCGTAGAGAGGGGCGGCGACTTGTCTTTACGAAAGGGCAGATGGCGTTCCGCACGGACGCAGCGCCGGTTGGCGAATGGCAGTTCCCTGCACCGCTCGGCACGCAGCCGGTCATTGGAGAATTCACGATGGCGGACACGGTGACGATTGCGCGTCATCTGAAGACACCCGAGATACGCTCGTACATGACTGCCGTGGCGGTTAAAGACCTGCTGGCGCCGGATGCGTCGCCGCCTGTCGCGGTCGACGAAAACGGACGCTCCGCGCAAACCTTCCTGGTCGACGTTGTCGTGCGGTCGGGAGGCAACGAACGCCGTGCGTCGGCAAGCGGTCAGGATATCTACGCAATCAGCGCGCCTCTGGTGGTTGAAGCGGTCAGGCGTATCGTCAGTGGGCCGGTCCTGGGGACAGGCGTCCTTACCGCTGGTGAAGCCTTCGACGCGCGTGATTTTCTGGAGTCACTGCGTCATCAGGAGCATCTGGCATTGGAGATGCCGTGAATGGTGGTCCTGCTTCCAGGCGCTCATTGTGACGCTGCCTGCCTGTCCGGATGCCGCGGATCATGCAGCTCGTCTGTCGACCAGCCGCCGCCCAGATCGCCGAATAGCGACGCCGCGTCCAGCAGGCGCGTCTCCTGAACATTCAGCGCGGTCTGCTGAGTGGTTAATTGTGTGGCCTGCGCGGTCGCCACGGTCGTGTAGTCCACCGTACCGGCCTGGTACTCGTTGAAAGCGATCTCTGCGCCACGGGTTGCATCTTGCACAGCCGTATCCAGGACGACCGATTGCTCGGCCAGAATTCGCAACCCGCTCAAATCGTCTTCAACGTTCTGGAACGCCGTCAACACCGTGCCCCGGTAGTTGGCGACGGCCGAGTCGTAGGCTGCCTTCGCCGCGTCGACATCGGCGCTGCGCAAGCCGCCGTCGAAAAGCGTTTCAGTGGCGCTGCCGCCCAGCGACCAGACATAGTTGGCCACGTTGAACAGACCGGACAACGGCGACTGCGTGAGGCCGGCCAGTCCGGAAAGGGAAATCTCCGGGTAGTACGCCGACACCGCCACGCCGATTGCCGCGTTTTGCGCAGCCATCTTGCGCTCAGCGGCGGCGATGTCCGGCCGGCGTTCGAGCAGCGTCGACGGTACGCCGACGGGCACACCGGGCAGCGTTGGCATCGTGGTGCTGTGCGTAATCGAGAGCTCTTCCGGATTCTTGCCCACCAATACGGCGATCGCGTGCGCGTCCTGAGCGCGCGCCACGCCGAGAGCGATCAGATTGGACTGCGCCGTCTCGAGCTGGGTGCGGGCAGAGATCACGTTGGACGGCGGGATAGTGCCCGCCTGATCCTGGTCGGACACGACGTCCAGAAAGTGCTGGTAGGCCACGACCGTCTTCTGCAGAAGGTCGATATTGGCGTCGCTGGTGCGCAGTTGGATGATCGCCGTGGCCAGCGCCACCTGCTCGGAGAGCGTCGCATTGGCGAGCGTCGCTTCGCTCGATTGCGCCGTCGCCGCGTTTTCTTCGATCGTGCGCCGCACCTGGCCCCACAGGTCAGGCGCCCAGCTCACGTTGCCTTCCAGCGAGGCCGAGTTGACCACTCGGGCGGCATTGCCGGCCGAGCTGCGCGCCTTGGTGCCCGAACCGGTTGCGCCGATGGTCGGGAACAGGCCGGCACGCGCCGCCCGCACTTCTGCCAGCGCTTCCTGATAGTTCGCGTAGTCAGCGCGCACGGTCTGGTTCGACACCGACACCAGCGGTTCGAGCTGATCCATCAGCGGATCGTTGAAGGCCGTCCACCAGTCGCCCTTCGGTTTCTCCGCCGCGGGCTCGGCTTGCGTCCAGCCGGGCAACTCCGAGTAGGTGGCGGCCACGTTGACTTGCGGCCGGTGGTAGTCCGGGCCGACCATGCAGCCGCTGGCCAGCAGGGCCAGCGTCGCGACGGCCAGCGGCCGAAGCGGACCAAAGCGGCCAAAGCGGTTACGGGAAATCTTCATCGTCATGCCCTCGTATCCGGTTGTCCGGGTTGCTGCTCGTCGCGATTCCATGGCAGGTTGGCGGACCATCTGACCAGCTTGAAACGCAAGCGGTCGAGGTAGAGGTAGATCACCGGCGTCGTGTACAAGGTAAAGACCTGGCTCAGGATCAGGCCACCCATCACCGTGATACCGAGCGGTTGCCGCAGCGACGCGCCCTGGCCAATGCCGATGGCCAGCGGCACCGCGCCGAGCACGGCCGCGAACGTGGTCATCATGATCGGCCGCAGACGGACCACGGCGGCCGAGTGAATCGCGTCTCTCGCCGGCATGCCTTCGGTGCGCTGCAAATGGATCGCGACGTCGACCATCATGATGCCGTTCTTCTTGACGATACCTATCAGCAGGATGATGCCGATCAACGCGATCACCGAGAACGGTGTGCCGAAAATCAGCAAGGCCAGCGTCGCGCCAATACCCGCGGACGGCAGCGTCGACAGGATGGTCAGCGGGTGGATCGAACTCTCGTACAACACGCCGAGCACGATATACACCACACCGAGCGCCGCCAGGATCAGCAGCGGCACCGTCCCCATGGACTGCGAGTAGGCCGCCGCCGCGCCGGCGAACGAACCGTGGATGCTGGCGGGCATGCCGATCTCGCGGATCGTGTTGTTGATCGCCACGCCCGCCTTGCTCAACGAACCGCCCGCCGGCAGGTTGAACGAAATCGTCGCGGCCACGAGGCCGCTCTGGTGGTTCACCTGTGTTGATGTATGGCTGTTCGAGAACGAAGCCAGCGCCGCCAGCGGCACCATGGTTTCCGCCGACGTGCTGTCCGCACTGCCGGTCGAACTGCCACCCTTGCTATTGGCAATGCTGTTGGTGGTCGCGTTGGCCTGCGCGTTCGAGTTGAGTGCGTTCGTGGTCGTGGTCGCACTTGCTTCGGTCGCCACGGTCACGCCCGACACCGTGGCACCCGGCATCTGCGTGGCCGCCGTGCCGGTGGCGTTGCCCGACGCCCTGCTCAGGTAAATCTGATTGAGCGCTTGCGGGTATTGCCAGTAATCCGGCGCCACCTCCATCACCACGAAATACTGGTTGAGCGGGTTGTAGATGGTCGACACCGTACGCTGGCCGAACGCGTCATACAGCACGTTGTCGACCTGGTTCGGCGCAAAGCCGTAGCGCGCCGCCGCCGTGCGATTGATGGTGACGTAGGTCTGCAGACCGTTTTGCTGCAAGTCCGAGTTCACGTCGAGCAACTGCGCGTGCTCCTTGCCGAGCGCGGCGACGAGTAGCGGTGTCCACTTGAATAGCGCGGCGGAATCGTCGCTGGTGAGCGTGTACTGATACTCGGCGGCGGATTGCCGTCCGCCGATTCGCAGATCCTGCTGTGCCTGGATAAAGAGCCGGGCGCCAGAGACCGCATTGAGCTTGGGCCGCAGGCGGTTCACGACGTCGGTGGCCGAGGCGTGGCGTTCCGCCAGCGGCTTGAGTTCGATGAACACGTTGGCGGTATTGAGCGCGCGGCCGCCCGTAAAGCCCGCGACCGAGGCCACTGCCGGATCCTTCTGCACGATCTCCTGCAATTGCGTGAGCTTCTTTTGCATCGCCGGAAAGGAGATGCTCTGGTCGGCGATGATCTGTCCAATCAGGATGCCTGTGTCCTGCTCGGGAAAGAAGGTGGCCGGCACCAGCTTGAACAGGAACACGTTCGCCACCAGCAGACCAATCAACAGCAGGATGACCAGCAGCGCATGGTCCAGTACGGCCGTGAGCGAGCGCGCGTAGGCATTCTTGAAGCGATCGAACTGCGTTTCGACCCATGTCGCCCAACGGGCTTTCGAATGCCCGGAATTGTCGCGGCTCAGCACATAGGCGCACATGGCCGGCGTGACCGTCAGCGAAATCACCAGCGAGATCAGGATGGCGATGGACAGCGTGACCGCGAACTCATGGAACAGCAGGCCGACGACGCCCGGCATCAGCATGATCGGGAGGAACACCGCGATCAGCGACAGACTCATCGAGATCACCGTGAAGCCTACTTCGCCGCTGCCTTTCAAGGCGGCCTCTTTCGGGCTGAGCCCCAACTCCATGTGACGCACGATGTTTTCCAGCACCACCACCGCATCGTCGACCACGAAGCCGGTACCGATGGTCAGCGCCATCAGCGAAAGGTTGTCGATGCTGTAGCCGAGCAGGTACATCGGCCCGAAGGTGCCCACGAGCGACAGCGGCAGCGCGACGGCCGGCACCAGCGTGGCGCGCGGCGATTGCAGGAAAATGAACACGACGCCCACCACCAGCAGCACGGCGATGAACAGCGTGCGCTCGGTGTCGCCCACCGACGATCTGACCGACTCCGAGCGGTCGATCGCGATGCCCACGTGCACACTGCTTGGCAGCGTCGCCTCGATTGACGGCAGGACCTTGCGAATCTGCGCGACGGTGCTCACGATATTGCTGCCCGGCATCGGATACACGATCACGAGGATGGCGGACTTGCCGTTGAAGAGCCCGGCATTGCGGATATTTTCGTTCGAATCCCTGACCTGGGCCACGTCGCGCAACTGGACCGGCGCGCCGTTACGGTAGGCGACCACCAGGTCGCGGTACGGCGCGGCATGCGCAATCTGGTCGTTGGACGTGACCACGTAGCGCTGGTCTCCCTCGTCGAGATGGCCCTTCGCGCTGTCGGCGTTGGCTGCGCTGATCGCCGCGCGCACGTCTTCCAGGCCGATGCCGTAGCTGTTCAGTTTGCCCGGTTGCAATTCCACACGTACCGAGGGCAACGCGCCGCCGCCGAGCGTGATCTGGCCCACCCCCTGGACTTGCGAGAGTTGCTGCTGGATCACCGAATCCGCGGAGTCGTAGAGCTGTGCCTTGGTGAGCGTGTCCGACGTCAGCGAGAGCACCATGATCGGCGCATCCGCCGGATTGTACTGGCGATAGCTCGGGTTGCTGCGCAGCGTGGTCGGCAAGTCGGCGCGCGCAGCCTGGATGGCCGCTTCGACGTCGCGCGCGGCGCCGTTGATGTCGCGCTTCAGGCCGAACTCGACCACGATCAACGACGAGCCGACGGAGCTGATCGAAGTCAGTTCTTCAACGTCCGCAATCGTGGCGAGCCGCCGCTCGAGCGGCTCGGCCACCGTGGTCCCCATGATGTCCGGGCTCGCGCCCGCCATGTTCGCCTGCACCACGATGACCGGAAAGGCGATGTTCGGCAACGGCGCAACCGGCAGCCGGAAGTAGGCGAGCGCCCCGGAGATCAGGATCGCGACGGCCAGAAGCGTGGTCGCGACAGGCCGCCGGATGAATAACGCCGAGATGTTCAAGGCGTTTCCTCCGTACCGCCTGGAGGCGAATTTTCCGGTTTATTGCGGTTGCGCCAGCGTCTCGTACGCTCGGCCATTCTGTCGAAGAACAGATAGATCACGGGCGTGGTGAAGAGCGTCAGCACCTGGCTCAGCGTCAGACCGCCGATGATCGCGAGACCCAGCGGCCGGCGCAATTCCGAACCCGTGCCGCTGCCGAGCAGCATCGGCAGCGCGCCGAGCATGGCGGCGAGGGTCGTCATCAGGATCGGGCGGAAACGCAGCAGCGAAGCCTCGAAGATCGCCTCGCGCGGCGGCTTGCCGTGATTTCGTTCAGCGTCCAGCGCGAAGTCCACCATCATGATGGCGTTCTTCTTGACGATACCGATGAGCAGCACGATACCGATAATGCCGATCACATCCAGGTCGCTGCCGGCGATCATCAGCGCGAGCAGCGCGCCGATACCCGCCGAGGGCAGCGTGGACAGAATCGTGACCGGATGAATGAAGCTCTCATAAAGCACGCCGAGCACGATATACACCGCCACCAGCGCCGCGATCAGCAGATAGACTTCGCTCGACAGCGAATCTTCGAATGCCTGGGCCGCGCCCTGCAGCGACGAGGTGATCGACGGTGGCAGGTTCACCGACTGTTCGGCTTGATGGACGGCCTTGACGGCGGTGCTCAACGACGCATCTTTCGCGAGGTTGAACGAGATGGTGACCGATGGGAACTGCGCCAGATGGCTGATCACGAGCGGCGACTTCGTGATCTGGATCTTCGCGATGCCCGACAGCGGCACCTGGCCCGTGCTGCTGGTCTGACTCGGCAGATACAGGTTGCCGATCGACTGCACGTTCGGCAACGATTCCGGTTTGGCGACGAGAATCACGCGGTACTGGTTCGACTGCTCGAAGATGGTCGAGACGATCCGCTGGCCGAGCGCGTCGTACAGCGCGTTGTCGATCGTCGCGGGCGTAATGCCGAAGCGCGCCGCCAACTGCCGGTTGACTTCGACGTTCACGCTGAGGCCGTCGGTATTCATGTCGCTTTGCACGTCGGCAAGCGACGGAATCTGCTTCAGCTTCGCTATCAGTTCCGGCACGTACTTCTGGAACGCCTGCTGGCTCGGTCCGCGCAGCACGAAGCTGTACTGGTTCGGCGAGACCGTCGTGTCGAGCGTCAGATCCTGCTCGGGCTGCATGTAGAGCTTGATGCCCGGCACATTGGCGACTTCCTGTTGCAGACGCCGGGCCACTTCTTGCGCCGTGTCGGAACGCTTGTCGCGGTCGCGAAGATTGATCAGGAAGCGGCCATTGTTCAGCGTCGAGTTCGTGCCGTCGATACCCACGTAGGAGGTCAGCGAAGTGACATCCGGGTCTTTCAGGATCGCGTCGGCGAGCGCGCCCTGGCGGTTCACCATGGCGGCGTACGACACCGAGTTGTCGGCCACGCTAATACCCTCGATCACGCCGACGTCCTGCACCGGAAAGAGGCCCTTCGGAATCACCACGTACAGGATGCCGGTCAGCACGACCGTACCGACGGCCACCACGAGCGTCAGCACCTGGTGATCCAGCACCCAGCGCAGCCCGCGCTCATAGGCGCCGAGCGTTTTGTCGAACAGGCCCTCGCTGATCCGCTCAAAGCGACTCGGATGACGATCGGCCTGTGCGCGCAACATGCGCGCACAGAGCATCGGCACTACGGTCAGCGACACGATTGCGGAGATCACGATGGTGACGGCAAGCGTCACCGCGAATTCGCTGAACAGACGCCCGATCACGCCGCCCATGAAGAGCAGCGGAATCAGCACGGCAATCAGCGAGATGGTCAGCGACAGAATCGTGAAGCCGATCTGGCCCGCGCCTTCCAGCGCGGCTTCGAGCGGTCTCTTGCCTTCCTCCAGATAACGCACGATGTTCTCGATCATCACGATCGAGTCGTCGACCACGAAGCCGGTGGCGATGATGAGCGCCATCAGCGAGAGGTTGTCGATCGAGTAGTTCAACTGGTACATGACAGCCAGGGTGCCGATCAGCGACACCGGCACTGATATGCTCGGAATGAGCGTGGCGGGCACGTTGCGCAGGAACACGAAGATCACCGCTACCACCAGCACGATGGCGAGAATCAGTTCGAACGCCGCGTCGGAGACCGACGAGCGGATCACACCCGTGGTGTCCGACACCACGGTCACTTTCATGCCGGCCGGCAGCGTGGATTCGAGTTGCGGCAGTTGCTTCATGATCTGGTTGACCGTCGCGATCACGTTCGCGCCCGGTTGCCGCTGCACGTTGAGCACGATGGCCGGCGAGCCGTTGTACCAGGCGCCGCGCTCGACGTCCTGGGCGGCCTGACTGACCCGGGCGACGTCACGCATGAACACCGGGGCGCCGTTCTGGTAGGCGATTACCGTGTCCAGGTAGTCCTTCGGATCGGTGATCTGGTCGTTGCCGTTGATCGTGTAATCGAGGTCCGGGCCGTCGAAATTGCCCTTCGGCTGACTGACGTTGACATAGCTGAGCAGCGTGCGCAGATCGTCGATGTTCAGTCCGTAGGCGGCCAGCTTGTGCGGGTCCGCTTCGACGCGGATGGCCGGCACATTGCCGCCGCTCGTCGTGACCACGCCCACGCCCGACACCTCGGAAATCTTGGTGCCGAGACGGTTGTTGGCAACGTCTTCAAGCTGGGTCAGCGACATCGATTTCGACGTGACCGCGAGCGTCAGGATCGGCTGGTCGGCCGGATTGACCTTGGCATACGTCGGCGGCGCCGGCAGACCGGAGGGCAGGTAGCTGTTGGAGGCGTTGATGGCCTGCTGGACGTTCTGCTCGGCGATGTCGAGGTTCAGCGACAGATCGAATTGCAGGGTGATGACCGACGCGCCGTCCGAGCTATAAGACGTCATCTGTTGCAAGCCGGGGATCTCGCCCAACTGCACTTCAAGTGGCGCCGTGACCGTGGTGGCCATCACGTCCGGGCTCGCGCCCGGATAGAACGTCTGCACCTGGATGGTCGGATAGTCGACGTTGGGCAGCGACGAAACCGGCAGCACGCGCATGGCGACGAGGCCCACCAGCACGAGGGCGATCATCAGCAGCAGCGTGGCTACCGGTCGAAGAATAAACAGACGGGAAATGTTCATCGGCGCGTGAGCCTGCTACGACGAAGCAGCAGTGGCCGAAGCCGGTGCTGGCGCGGACGCAGCAGCGGGTTCGGAGGTAGCAGGCTGCGCGGCTGCGCCGCTGGCCGATGGACCGGCCGCTGCGGGCTTCAGCTTGGCCGCCTCGATTTTGGCGCCGTCGTTCAGGCGGTCTGTGCCGTCCGTGACCACCTGGTTGCCCTGGGAGAGGCCGGACAGGATGACCGTGTTCTTACCATCGCTCGGGCCGAGCTTGACCTTGTGTACCGAGACGGTGTTGTTGGCGTTGACCAGATAGACGAAGTCGCCCGGCGCGCCGGTTTGCACGGCGGGGGTCGGCACCAGCACGGCATTCTGCATCGTATCGACCAGCAACTTGACGTTGACGAACTCGTTGGGGAACAGCGCTTCGTCCTCATTGGCGAAAGTGGCGCGTAAGGTGACGGTGCCGGTCGACGTGGCCATCTGGTTGCTGACGGCGTAAAGCGCGCCTGTGGCGACCTCGCGCGCGTTGTCGCTGGAATAGGCGGTGACCGGCAAGGTAGCGCCGCCATTCAGGCGCTGCACGATGGAGGCCAGCGCGTCTTGCGGCACCGTGAACTGCACGGTAGTCGGCTTGATGGTGGTGATGACGACAATCCCCGTCGACGATGACGCCGTCACGTAGTTGCCCGGGTCCACCAGGCGCAGGCCGACCTTGCCGGCGACCGGCGCGGTGATGCGGCAATAGGTCAGGTCGAGGTCGAACTGGGCGATGTTGGCGAGATCGGCCTGGACTGCAGCCTCGTCCTGCTGCACCAGGAATTGCTGATCCGCAAAGGTCTGCTGGGCGATCGACTTGCGCTCGTTCAACTGCGTGAAGCGGACCAGATCGGCCCGCGCCTGGGCCAGCGTCGCGCGGTCTTTGGCGAGTGTCGCCTGAGCCTGCTGCTTGCTGATCTGGTACTGGCGCGGATCGATCTGGGCGAGGAACTGGCCTTTCTGTACTTCCTGGCCTTCGTGGTACCCGACGGCCGTGAGGTAGCCGCTTAACTGCGGCAGCACGGTCACGGTGGCGGTCGGCGTGACCGTGCCGAGTTCGCTCAACGTGACTGGCATGGAACCGAGTGTGGCGCTCGCCACGGTGACGACGATAGGTGCGACGTCGCGCGTGGGTTTCTTCTGGGTCAAAAGGTGGACAACGACAAGCGCGACTAGCGCCAGCACGACAACCGCAAACAGAATGAGCCCGCGTCGGGAGCGCTTGGGTTGCCTGGACACGGCTTCGCTCATAGGTATCTCCGAAAACAGATGCTGCCGTTGATAGTCGGACGGGGAGTCATTCTCTGCCGGGATGTTGGGAACATGCCATGGTTCTCGTGCGTTGTCACAACCCAACGACCGTTTGGACTGCTGTTAGCTAATTGCAAGCAAAGCGGTCTGCGTAAAGTGCATGACGTCGTGGCCGGCGCAGGGCGATGTTACGGCTTGGTGACTGGATCCGTGAGGATGAACGCACTTCGTAATTGGCGGTAACGTTTTATCAAGGTGCTCCCGCGGAATAGTGCGTGCGGCGAATCGCCGACGGCCGCGAGGGCCCTGCTGACAGGCCGTGTGTTGCTCATGTTCGCCTTGGTGGAAGCGGGTGGACAACAATGGAGACGAGCCATGGCATCAATGTACCAGGGGCGCGCAAGGCTTGAGTTACCGGAGTGATACATGTTGGGATCTGAAACACTCCGTCGCGTGTCTTTCGGCCCGCAGCTTGCGCTAACGAACGGTTGATCGTGGGGGTTTTCTTTGGGTGGTGGTCGCAGCGAGCGGGAATACGCGATGAAAGCTTATTGAAATTATTTGCGCAGAAGTTCAAGACGAGGTCCGCGCCGCTCGGTTTCAGCGACAAGGCGGACCTCAACGAAGGCAGTATGTGCGTAACAGATTTGGCGCTGACGGAACTGACCGCTGACGAAGAGGCGAAACTACGTCAATGAATACCGTCCTGTTTGGCATAGGTTGACGCCCACCCGCCGCCGAGCACCTTGCATAGCGTGATCAGATTGGCGTCGGCGTCGGCCCTGCTTTGCTCAAGCTTGCTCTCTGCGTCGAGCAACTGTTTCTGCACGTTAAGTACGTCGAGAAAATCGACCGCGCCTGCCTTGTACCGTTGCTGCGCAATCGACAGCGCACGCTGGTTCAGGCTCACCACCGCCGTCAGGCGATCGCGGCGCCGCTGTTCAGCGTCATAGACGACGAGCGCGTCGTCCACTTCTCGCCACGCCTCGAGTACGGTACGTTTGTAGACAATCGCCGCCTCCTGCTGTTGTGCTTCGCGCAAATGAAGTGTTCCCTTGAGGCGCCCGCCTTCGAATATGGGAAGCGTGATTGACGGTCCGACGACAAACTGGCCGGACGCCCAGTCGGCGAGATTCGAGAGCTGAAGGCTCTGGAACCCCGCGCTGCCGTTCAGCGATATGCGTGGATAGAAGTCGGCTTTGGCCATGCCGATCGTCGCCGTGGCCGCGTGCAGTTGAGCCCCTGCTTTTCTGATGTCGGGTCTGCGCTGCACCAGCTCCGAGGGAAATCCGATGGGCACCTGGTCAGGCAGCGCCGGCACATCGTGCGGCTCGCCGAGCGTTTGCTGTAGCGCGCCCGGTTCCATGGCCAGTAGCACGCCAATCGCATTGATCGTTGTCTCGCAACGCGATTCAAGCGTGGGGATCAGGCTTTCGATCGACTCTGCCTGCGCCATCGCGTTGGCCACGTCCAGGTCCGTAGTGACGCCCTCATGCACCCGGGTTTGCGTGAGCCTCGTAGCGTCGTGGGCGATTTCAAGGTTCTGCTTCGCGATCTGAAGGAGAGCCTGCGTGTCACGCAACTGAATATAGTCTCGCGCGAGTTCGGCTCGTGCGGACAATAGAATCGCGTTGCGGTCCTCGTATGAGGCATCGGACAGCGCCGTCGCAGCCTCGACACCACGTCGAGCCCGACCCCAGATGTCGAGTTCCCATGATGCATCGAAACCGAACTGGTAGAGGTTGTAAGCTGGCGAGCCCTTGGAGCCCGGCAACGGTGCGACGCCAAGCGGCGTGCCGCCCGAAGCCGACTGCGCCTGGCTTCCCGTCGGGGTGGCGCCGAGCAATGACAGAATACCGTTCGGACTTCCGCGCTCGCGGTCATAGGATGCGGCGCCATCCAGCGTCGGATATTCTTCGGCACCGGCGATCCGTTGCTCGGCCCGGCTTTGCCGCAGACGTGCCGACGCTGCCGCCACGTCGAGGTTTGCGTCCGCCAGTTGTTGTTCAAGTGAGTCCAGCAGGGGATCGTTAAACAGCTTCCACCATTCCGGACTGAATTCGGATTCGATTGCCTTGCTGGGTGCTTGCGCAGACTGGGTACGGTTAAACACGTCGGGCGTAGTTGTCTGCGGGCGTTCGAAGTTCGGGCCGACAGTACAGCCGGTCATCACGAGGCACGCCAGGATAAACAGCGCTAACTCGCGGAGGGAGAATTCGCTCGCATTCATTTTTTGTCGACTCCTTCTGTCCGCGTATCGGCACGCTTGCCGACGGCGACCTCCGTTTCGACAGAAAGTCCCACGCTCAGCACAGACGCGGCGTGTTGTCCGCGGTCGATGGTGATCTTCACAGGCACGCGCTGGACGACCTTGGTGAAGTTGCCCGTTGCGTTGTCGGGCGCTACAGGCGCGAAGCTCACGCCTGTAGCGGGGGCAAGACTATCGACATGCCCTTTGATCACCTCGCCGGGAAAGCTGTCCACTTTGATACGCACGGTGTCGTCGGGTCGCATTCTGGCGAGCTGGTTTTCCTGAAAGTTGGCGACGATATAGGCATCCGACAGCGGGACGATCGCGAGCAGGGGAGCGCCGGGTGTAACGAACGCGCCGACCCGCGCCGAACGTCGTCCAACCTTACCGTCGACGGGTGCGCGAATCTCCGTATAGGACAGGTTGAGTTTTGCCTGCTCGAGAGCGGCCTCGGCGTGCGCCAACGCGCCCGCAGCCTTGTTGCGCTGGGTACGCAGAACGTCGAGGTTCTGCTCAGTTGCCACGAAAACGGCCTGGTCGCGGGACTGCTGCGCGAGTTGCTCGGCAAGCGCGCTCGTAGCATGCTGTTGCTCCTGCGTTGTTCCCGCGCCGGCTTCCGAGAGATTCTGGTAGCGCGAGGCGTTCGCTCGCGCAAATTCGAGTGCAGCTGCATCTGAGCGAAGCGTGGCACGCGCCTGATCGACGAGCGCGGGCTGCCGTGCGATCTCGGCATCGTAGTTCGCGACCGATGCGGTTGCTGCCGCCACGTCCGCTTGCGCACTCATCAGTGCGGCGCGGAAGTCGCGGTCATCGATACGCACCAGCAATTGTCCAGCTTTCACCTGCTGGTTGTCTTCTACGAGTACCTCTGACAGTTGGCCAGCTACGCGTGGTGCTACCAGCGTGAAATCGGCCGTCACATAGGCATCGTTTGTGGTCTCGCTATTCGAGTTGGCAAATAGCCTTGTACCAGCCAATACGGCGACGGCGAGTATGCCCACATACGCGGCAAGACGAATTGTTTTGGGAGAAAATCGGGTAACGGATGACATATCTATCTCCGCCTAGCGGGAAGAGGGCGGCGTAGTACTCCATGGCGGATAAATGCGCACGGGTAACACCGGAATAACGAAAAGAAAGGCGACGGCGATAGCTGCCATCACGCGATAGAGATCCGCCGATGTCAGTACTACAGCCTGCTCGTGGATTCGATGAGCGAGTTCGCCGAGACCATGAACTGCATCGATGCTTTGGCCCGTAACCAACGTGTTGTTGCCTAAACGGTCCACGAGCATGCTCGAATGAAAATGCACGCGCGTAGTACCCAGCCCTTCGATTAGGCCGGTTGCCGCAGCGCCAGTAAACGTTTTGAGCGTGTTGAACATGGCCGAAGCAAACGGGCCTTCCGTTGACGGCAAGCCTGTCGTTACGCCCATCAGAATCCCCATGATCACCATCGGTTGCGCAACGATCTGTAACGACTGAAGCCAGTAGAAGTTCTCGCGAATCCACTCGGAGGTCATGAAACTCCCCATGAAGCAGGAGGTGGCCATCAGCGAAAGTCCAATGGCCATGACCCAGCGGTGGTCGACCTGCCGGAGGTTCAGGACGGCGGCGGTCGCAGGCAGCGCAATCAATAGTGGAATGGCGACCAGCAAAGACAGCGGCGTGGTTTGCAGCGGCCTGTAACCGTGAATCTGTGCGAGATACTGGCCGGGTATGGCGGCAACGCCCACCAGCAGCAAAACTGCGCCTACCAGTGTCAGGAGCCCGTGCGCGAAGTTCCGGCGAGACAGCAGTTGCAGTTTGAAAAACGGCAGCGGATGAAACCACTCGTTGACAAGGAACGCTACGAACAACAGCGCCCCGCCATAAAACATCGTGGAGATAAACGTGGAATTCAACCAGTCAAGGCGGTCCCCCTGCAGAAGGCCAATGACGAGCATGGCTATAGCGGGGTACCCCAGTATGAATCCGCTCCAGTTAAACAAACGGAACCGTTCAAGTTTGGTGGGATCTGCCGGAAGTCCCTTGTAAATGGCCACGCAGCTCACTAAACCAAGCGGCACGATTTGCCAGAAGGCCATTTGCCAACCAACGTATTCAGTCCACAAGGCTGCGAGCGGCGTGCCGAGCGCCGGGCCGAAGGTCGCGGTCAGCGCATAACCTGCGAGTCCGTATAACTTGATTTTCGGTGGTAGATAACGAAGCGCCACGATGATCAACATCGGCGGCAGACATCCGCCGGCCACGCCCTGCAGCGCACGCAATACATAAAGCGTATGCAGGTTCGGCGCAAAGGGACACAGGAATCCAAGAAACATCACGGCCAGCACGGCGCCGATCGTGAATCGCTTCAGCGTGAACGTCATCCCAAACCACGGAGCAAATACCATCGTAGCTACATTTGCTGCCTCGAAGAGCGTGGTCAGCCATGTCCCGTCGTCACGTCCGATCGAGAACGCGCCGCGAATATCAGTCAGCGCCACAGCAGTGACCTGTTCGTTCAATATCGCCAGTAGCGATGCCAGCAACATTCCGATCAGGCCGACGGCGAGACGAAGTGGCAGCTTTGTTTCTGCGGACGTTTGCTGTACAGGTGTCTCTGTCACGCGTACAGAAAGCGGTGCCGGCGATTGTGCGAGCTTCGGCTCTGGCGTTCCGATTGTCCGTGGGTTGGCGGTGTTCATAAAGGTCTGGCCTCGGGCTGTGCCTCTGCAAAGTATTGAGGCGCCTCGCGACGATCGAACATCCCGTACTCCCGGACGATACGGATGTGCCGCAGGCGTACGCCCTCCGGCAGTGGCGCATTGCGCTCAAAGGCTTCAGCGGCTTCCAGGTCGGCCCATGTCGCCACCGCGATGACGTCGCCGGGCGTCATCAGCGCGTCGAACGCGTCCCACGCGATGAGGCTGGATTCCCCTGTATCAAGTCCGAGTGACTTCGCGACCGCGTCTGCACCCGCTTGCTTGACCCAGTCCGGCGCGTACTTCGCGTCGAGCAGCGTGACTGCCTTACCCATTCCCGTTTCGGTAGTGTCGAGGCGTTGCTCGACCAAGGTCTGCCCGGCAGGCACGCGCGTATCCGCGACGGTCTGGCCAATGCGCAGGCGATAATCGGCAAACACACGATCACGCGCCGCCTGTTGCACCTTGTGATGGTTCGCCGTCACTCGCCAGCGTATCAGCGACTTTTCATCGCGCCAGCTCGATAACGAGAGCAGCCATCCCTGGCGCGTCAGACTGGCGTAGCGGGTGTTGTCGACGAAGCCGTCGATCGCTTCGAGCTCGGGGCGCAGCATCTTCGCCATGCCGAGATAGGCATCGAATTGTTCGACTTCTGGATTGACTTCAAGCATTGCAGAGAACATGGATTCCCTCGTCTGGTTGAGGATGCCTAATGATGTGGTGGTACATGCAGCGCAGTGGTGGTGGCGATCTGGCGGCGCGCGTCAGTACCCTGCATCGGGCGATCAGTCGATTTATTACCTGGTGACTGTCGCGCGATGCCTTGCATCATTGTCGGAGATGGAACGAGGTTCTAAAAGTCCCAGTAGGCCGCGTATTGGGCCATTTCATGCGGGAATTTTGCCAGGCTCCTCACGGATGCCCTGGCAACGCGCCGATCAGGAAAATTTCACTGACGTGGGGAATCGCGAAGGGCCGAACCAGCCGGCGCGGCTGCAAGACGAAGTTCCCGGTAAGCAGTCACTAGCGCGTCGAGGCTGAAGGTCCGGTTCAGGCCACTGGGATTTGGCAACACCCATGCGCGGGCGCCGCCGACCGTTGCCGGTTGTATGCCCCAATGGATTTCGCGTGTGCCCGACATTGCGGAGAGCGCCATCTTTCCGAGGAAGGCAACGCATTGCGGCGCGTATCGTTCAATTTTCTGCTCGAATTCCGTCGCAGCCGCTTTGAACTCCCATTGTGATAGTTCGTCAGCTCGTGCGGTTGCACGCGACACGACGGTTGTCAGGCCACAACCGTACTGCAGGAGCGTGTGATCGTCCTCAGGAGAAATCTGTTCAGGAGTAAAACCCGCCAGATGAACGACCCGCCAGAACCGATTGCCTCTGCCGGCAAAGTGGCGGCCGGTGGATGCCGCAAGGGCGCCTGGATTGATTCCGCAAAACACCACCGATAATCCCGGTTCAAGGAGGTCGGGAAGACATTGAAGTGGATCGGAGTGAGTCACGGATGGTGTACGCCTCAATTGGGAGGGGCTCCTGGGAGGGACCCCCGCAAGCGCAACAGTTTGAGCCACCGCGTCATAGTGGGCAAGCCACAAGAGGGTCGATTCCAGGTCAAACGTGCCCCGATTCTGGCCCGCGACGGTACATACCTGCGCTTCTCCACGCGAGAGGTGCTTCTGCAGACCCGGCCAGCCTCGGGTAGACCGGAAAGCTGTCTCACGCTTCCATCTCGGCTGTTTCGAGTTCCTCGTTGATATCGCTGGACGCCCACTCCTGAGTGCCTGCCGTACCACGGAATCGTTGGCGATACTGTCTGGGCGTTACATTAAGCCGCCGGAAGAAAATTGCTCGCATATGCGTGGCGCTGTGAAAACCACAGTTGAACGCCACGGTCTTGAGAGGCGCATCGGTTTCTTCGAGCAGCTTCCTCGCCGTGTCAACGCGAACCTGTTCGACAAACGCGGACGGCGTCACCTTTGCATATTTCGAAAACAGCCGCGAGAAGGTACGTCGGCTGACTGAAACCGCGCTCGCAAGCTGTTCGATCGATAGCGTATCGGTGATGTGCTCGGTCACGTATCCGAGCACCTTGCTGACGATCGGATCCTGGCCCTTCCGTACGCCAACGTAAGGGCTGTATTGAGACTGCCCGCCTTCTCGCTGGATGTAGACGACCAGACGTTTCGCAACCCGCACCGCAAGCTCGTGCCCCCAGTCCTCCGCCACGAGCGATAGACACAAGTCAATACCTGCTGTTACGCCGGCAGACGTAAAGAGGCGTCCGTCACGGATGAAAATCCTGTCGGGCTGCACACAAGCCTGCGGAAACTCATCAGTGAGACGGTCCGCATCGGCCCAGTGGGTCGTCACTTCCTTACCGTCGAGCAGTCCGGCGTGCGCAAGTATGAATGCTCCGTTGCAAACGGAGCCAAATCGTGCCGCGCCGCGCGCCTGGTCTTGCAACCATGTCAGAAACTCGCTTCGTGGCTGGGCATCAGGCAACTGCGGTCCTCCTGCTATCAACAGCAGGTCGAATGGCGCGTCGAAGTCTGCATAGCCATAAGGAACTGAGAGTCCCATCCCGTTCGAGCAGGCCACGGTGCCCGCCTCATATCCGACGAGAGAGACCTGATATCGATGATGCTCAGGCAAAAATGTGTTTGCTTCTGCGAACACGTCAAGCGGGCCAGCGACATCCAGCGCCTGCACACCGTCGAATATAACAATGCCGACTTTCATGCCGTGACCCTCATTGATTGTAAGCACGCCACCGTTGGGACGACTCCGCGCCGCCCGGTGGGTGGCTTGCCTGCCGATTCGCGATACAAATTTGTCTTCGATGGACCGGAGTCTATAAGCGAAGCGTGGCGGGATAAAGCGTCCGTGCTGAAAGTCACTTGTTACATGGAGGATGGGTATGCAACCCGGGAATGCTGGAAACGGCCTGTGCACGCGTGATGCGAGGGTCGCGTCACGCTCCACGCACTGTTCATGGCCGACTCGCATGCCGATCGCTGCTACGTGGCCCAAATCTCATCCCGATTGGCCTGGCACCGCGCCATCTGCGTATTCCAGTTGCCGTGCCGACTATCTATTCTTGATCTCATCAATGCGGCCATGTCGACGTTCGGACCTGGCGCCAATCAAGGACAGATTCATCATGCTAATGCAAAAACATCAAAGCTCTTTCCTGTTCGGGGGAAACGCCCCCTATGTCGAGGAGCAGTACGAACTTTACCTGGCTGACCCGGCATCGGTTGCGGATGAGTGGCGCGCCTATTTCGACGCATTGCGTGAAACCCCCGCCATCGACGGGAGCGACCGCGATGACGAGCGGCATGCGCCTGTTGTTTCCAGCTTCATCGATCTCGGCAAGCGGTCGCGCGCCACCGGGTTGACACGCGATGACGGTCTTGCGATCGCCAGAAAACAGGTGGCGGTACAGTCACTGATTGCTGCGTTCCGCATGGTCGGCACGCGCAAGGCGAAACTGGACCCGCTGCTGTGGACTGCGCCGCAGGCTTCGGTCGAACTCACGCCAACGTTCTACGGTTTGTCGGCGGCAGACATGTCGACGCGATTCAGCACGGCCGACACGTTTCTTTTTGACGAAGACGCAACGTTGCGCGATATCGTCGCGGCGCTCGAACAGACGTATTGCGGCACGCTGGGCGCCGAGTTCATGCATCTGACCGATGCCAGCGAGCGGCGTTGGTGGCAGATGCGGCTTGAGTCAACACGAGCGAGGCCTTCGTTTTCAGTCGCGGAGAAAAATCGGATTCTCGAGCGGCTGACGGCCGCCGAAGGACTGGAGA
The DNA here is from genome assembly GCF_900230185.1 of Burkholderia sp. OK233. Classification (GTDB taxonomy): domain Bacteria; phylum Pseudomonadota; class Gammaproteobacteria; order Burkholderiales; family Burkholderiaceae; genus Paraburkholderia. The sequence continues at coordinate 1,341,434 of NZ_OCSR01000002.1, read as the reverse complement.
AGTACCTTCACACCCGCTATGTCGGGCAAAAGCGATTCTCGCTCGAAGGCGCGGAATCGTTGATCGTGCTGCTGGACGAACTCGTCCGTTATGGCGCATCGAAGAAGGTCAGCACGGTGGTGATGGGTATGGCGCACCGCGGCCGTTTGAACGTACTGGTCAACATTGCCGGCAAGCCTTTGCGCGCGCTCTTTGACGAGTTCGACGGCAAGGATGGGGAGCATCTTCCGGCAGGCGACGTCAAGTACCACAAGGGCTATAGCAGTGTCACGCAGACGAGTGACGGACCGGTCGAAGTCATGCTTGCATTCAATCCCTCACATCTGGAAATCGTCAACCCGGTAGTGCAGGGCATGGCACGCGCCAAAGGGGAAGCGTTAGGTACAGGGGACGGTAGTGACGTGCTGCCCGTCGAGATTCACGGCGACGCGGCGATGTCCGGGCAAGGTGTCGTGATGGAGACATTGAATCTGACGTACACCCGCGGACACGGTACAGGCGGAACCGTCCACGTCGTCGTCAACAACCAGATCGGCTTTACGACTTCGGATCCGCGCGATACGCGCTCGTCGTTCTATTGCACGGACGTTGCGAAGATGATCGAGGCACCGGTTCTGCACGTCAACGCCGACGACCCCGAAGCGGTAGCCATGGCGGTGCGGCTCGCGCTCGACTATCGCAGCGCGTTCAGGCGCAGCGTAGTCATCGATCTCGTCTGCTTCCGCAAGCACGGACATCAGGAGCAGGACACGCCCAGCATCACGCAGCCCCTCATGTATGGCTCGATCGCCAGCCATCCGGGCGCGAGGAGCGTTTACGCTGGACAGTTGATTCAGGAAGGCGTGGTGACGTCCGTACAGGTCGGCGACTACGTCAATGCATATCGCGACGGTCTCGAACTTGCGCGCAAAAGTGAGGCACCTTTGGCCTCCGTCCAGCCAGACGAAATACCGGCATGGCCGAAGTTTCTCGAGGACTATTCCGGCCCCGTCCACTATGGCCCTCCGTTGCCGGCGCAGGTGCGTGCACTAGCGCAGCAGATATCGAGCGTGCCGGACGGTGTTGAACTTCATCCGCTGGTCGGCAAGATGATGGCCGCGCGCCGCGAGATGGCGGCCGGAAGAAAGCCGATCGATTGGGGAATGGGTGAGCACCTGGCATTCGCCTCGCTGCTGGCCGCTGGGGTCGATGTACGGTTGAGCGGGCAGGACAGCGCGAGGGGGACGTTCAATCACCGTCACGCCGTCCTGCACAATCAAAAACGGACGAGCCGATCGGAAGGCGTGTACATCCCGCTCGATCACGTCGACGAAGCGCGAGGCCGGTTTACCGCGACGAACTCCATTCTGTCGGAGGCGGCCGTGCTGGCCTTCGAATATGGCTACTCGACGGTGAACCGCAACGCGCTCGTCATGTGGGAGGCCCAGTTTGGGGACTTCGCGAATGGTGCCCAGGTTGTGATCGACCAGTTCATCGCAGCGGGTGCCGCAAAGTGGGGGCAACTCAGCGGTTTGACCCTGCTCCTGCCACACGGGCAGGACGGCCAAGGTCCAGAACACGCGTCGGCGAGGCTCGAGCGATACCTGCAACTCTGCGCGCAGGACAACATGCGGGTCGTCCAACCGACGACGCCTGCGCAACTGTTTCATTTGCTGAGGATGCAAGCGGTTGTGTTCGATCGCCGGCCGCTCGTCGTGATGACGCCGAAGTCGCTGTTGCGTCATCCGGAAGCAGTAAGCACGCTCGACGAGCTGGGCAGGGGCGCGTTCCGTGAGGTCCTGGGCGACACACAGGTCGAGCCGTCGCGGGCGTCGAGCGTGGAGCGCGTCATCGTATCTTCGGGCAAGGTCTACTTCGAACTGCTCGAACACCGCCGCACGTCTGGCGTTCCGTATATACCGCTCATCCGCGCCGAACAGCTGTATCCGTTTCCGTCCCGGCAGCTGGCGGCGGAGTTTGCGCGCTATCCGAATCTGAAGACGGTGGTCTGGTGTCAGGAGGAATCGCGCAACCAGGGTGCATGGAGTTTCATCGAACCACAGTTGCGCGAGATCCTGCCTTCGACCGCGCCACTGCAGTATGCGGGGCCGCTCGCATCCGCATCGACTGCGCCGGGTTACCACTCGGCACACGCGGCAAGACAGGTGGCGCTTATTTCGAGTGCATTCGCGGAGTATGCGAGCCAGCCATGACCCGAAACCCAAACGCTGTTTTAGGCGCCTCCCGGAAACCATCGCTTGCCAGCGAATCGATGTCGGACGCCGGTACTGTATTCGGTTTGAGAGCGACATAACGACAAGCGATGGACAAGATTTCCGCAATGAAGGTGTATGTGAAGGTGGTCGAAGCGACTAACTTCACGAGGGCCGCCGAAGTTCTGCATACATCGGCAGTCTATGTGACCCGTATGGTTCAGGCCCTTGAGTCGGATCTGGGCGTGAAACTTCTTATCCGCACAACCCGCCGAAGCAAGCCGACCGATGCGGGCCTTCGCTACTACGAACGTTGCGTCGCGCTGCTTCGGGATTTGGATGAAATGGACGCCGACGCTCAGGCTTCCAAGGGAAACAAAAGCGGAATAGTCCGTGTCAGCATGCCCTCGCTAGTCGCGAAGTCGACTGTTATCCCGGAGCTGCCGAAATTTTTCGCCAGCAATCCGGATATTCGACTGGACATCCGCATTGCCGATCAACACTCCGATCTGATCGAAGAGGGGCTCGACTGTGCCGTGCGCGTGGGAACGGTGAGCGAACCTGGACTGGTCGCTAAAACAGTGGGTCATTACAAAACGCTGACTTACGCGTCGCCCGAATATATTCGGGCCTATGGTGAGCCCTTCACCCTGGATGACCTCGGCGATCATATCGGTGTGAATTACGCCATGAAGTCAGGCCGTATCAGAAGTTGGGAGTTTCTCGAGGGGAGCGAGCTCCGTTCCGTTCCGCTGAAGAGCGCGATCCTGGTTAACGACGCAGATACCTACGTGGCGTGTGGGCTTGCGGGCCTCGGGTTGATACAGGGGAGCACTTTCATTCTCGACGCTCATGTGCGAGCTGGCCGATTGAGAAAAGTTCTGAGGGACTATCCGTTGAATCCTCGTCCTGTGTCCGTTGTGTATATGCCGAATCGAACCAAACCACGGCGGGTCGACATTTTTATCGACTGGTTAGTTGATTTGTATTCGATTCACCGTGCTGACCAGGGCTGATTTGCGTCTGCGACCCGTCACTACGACTTTGCGCTATTTCGTCTGAACAGTGCTGAAACGGTGACGTGGGAACCCATTGAACCTGGCATCGCGTGCACTCATCGAGACACCCTGCCGTGCTACGGGCCTTCGGGCCACACGCGGAGTGCACGGACTCAAGCCGAGATTGGCAGCGTTATACTTTGCCGACGTCCGCCAACCCGTGCCATCGCTCCCTGTTCAATGACTGAGAATGTCCAGTTCCAGCAAGTGTCCGAGATACCCGGCCTGGTGCTGAGTACCGCACACTTTGCGGATTTCAGTTTTGATCGCCATTTCCACCTCGATTTCCACGTCGGGCTGGTGACGGACGGGGTTCAGCGCCAGAGAGTTAACGGAAAGACCGTACTGCACGCACCCGGGACTGTCGTTCTGATGCCGCCGGGCGAGATTCACGATGGAATCGTGGTGGATGGCAGCCAATCCACGCTCAAGACATTCCGCCTTTCGCGGGAACTCGTCGCAAGCGTGGCGGAGGAGATCAGCGGCCTTCATCGCGAGCCGGAATTCGCCGGAGCCTTGCTTGAGGACCCGTTGCTCGCGGGCCATCTTCTTCGACTGCACGATGCGATGCGACGCTGCAACGCCGCGAGCAGTCTCGAGATGCAGACGGAATGGCTCACGTTGCTGGAATGCCTGTTGAGTCAATCGCGCGCGATCGTGCCTGAAACGGTCCAGGGCTCGCTCTCGCGCATTCAGTGGGAACGCGTCAGAGACTACTGCTTTAGTCATCTCAGCGACAAGATCACGCTCGACGAATTGGCCGGGCTGTGCTCACTCGGCAGGTTCCAGTTCCTCAAGCAATTCAAGCATACCGTCGGGATGACACCCCACGCGTGGCTGCTCCGTCTTCGTCTCGAGCGGGCTTGTGCGCTTTTGTCGCGAAGCTCGCAGGCGATCGCAACAGTCGCTCAGGAAGTCGGGTTCTACGATCAAAGCCACTTCAACCGCGCTTTCCGGCACGCATACGGCGTCGCGCCGTCGAACTACAGGGCGTAAGCCGTGCAGTCGTCGGCAGAGCACGAGGGTCAGCGCAATCTCGCCCATGTCCGGGCGACTGTTCAATTTTTTACAAGTCCGGCGGCCTCACTCGGCATAGGATGCGCCAATCCGGGGGGAAGTTCTCCTCCCGTCGAGTTGAGGATAGGACAATGGACAGCAGTAATCGATCACACGGCGCCAGGGCGCCGGCTCTGGGTTTCACGAGCGATAACATCGCGGGCGCGTCGCCAGAGGTAATTGAAGCCATCGCGGCGAGCAGCGCCGGCCAAGCGAGCCCATACGGAGGAGATGAGTTCACTGCCCGCGTCGAACGCAAACTGAGTGAAATCTTCGAGCGCGAAGTCGACGTGTTTCTCGTGCCGACCGGCACCGCCGCCAACTCCTTGTGCCTGAGCGCAATGACGCCGCCCTGGGGCAACATCTATTGCCATCCGTCGAGCCATATCAACAACGACGAATGCGGCGCGCCCGCGTGGTACACGAATGGCGCGAAGCTGGTCACAGTGGACGGGCAATCGGCGAAGATAGACCCCGTAAGTCTTCATAGCGCGGCTCGCGTGAAGGTGGGCGACGTACATTCGACGCAGCCCTCGTGCGCGAGCATCACGCAGGCGACGGAAGAGGGCGGCGTGTACACACTGGCCGAGATCGAAGCACTGGGGGACGTCTGCAAGGCATCCTCCATCAAGCTTCATATGGATGGCTCACGATTCGCCAATGCGCTGGTGTCTCTCGGCTGTTCGCCTGCAGAGATGACATGGAAGGCCGGGGTCGATGCCTTGTCGTTCGGTGCGACCAAGAACGGTGTGTTCGCAGCGGAAGCGATCGTGCTGTTCGATGCATCCCTTGCACCCGAAATGGGCTACCGTCGCGAGCGTGCGGGCCATCTGTTCTCGAAGATGCGCTTTCTTTCGGCGCAGATCGGCGCGTACTTGACCGACGATCTCTGGTTGCGCAACGCTCGCCGGGCCAACGAAGCCGCGCAGCACCTGAGCCGAGGACTCGCGGGGTTGAGCGGCGTTGAAGTGCTTGGTGCGACTGAGGCTAACATTCTCTTTTGTCGATTGCCTTCCATGGTCATCCAATCGCTGCTTCAGGCAGGGTTCGGGTTCTATCACGATCGTTGGGAACAAAACGTTGTCCGGTTCGTGACCTCCTTCTCTACCACGATTGAGGATGTCGACAACCTGCTGGCGCATGTGACGCGCGCCGTCGTTGCCCATCAATCCGGCAATTGATAGCAGGAGACGCCGGCACGGTGCAGCGCGCGGTGCAGGCGCACGGCGTTTGACAGGAACAGATCGCGCGTGCCACTCTGAATAAAGGTCGGTACAAAGCCCCCCGGGAGAAGTCGCCAAACAGCGGCGACCGGTACGGGTGAGCCAGACCGCGCCCAGGGTCCCGACGGAGGCGAACGATTAAGGTTGGTGCGTCGTCCGCAATTTTTTGCCACCGCCTGTCCGTTAGCATGCCGCCCGAGCGTCATTGTCATGGCGGCCCGATGTGTTCACCCGCCTTAACCCCATGACGGAGGCTCATATGCAATACCTATTGATGATCTATTCGGAAGAAAACGGCTGGAGCCAGATGACCGACAGCGAGCGGCAGCAAGGCGTCGCCGCGTATCACGCGTACACCGAGTCGTTGAAAAAAGCGGAGGTGCTGGTGGGCGCCAACCGGTTGCAGAACACGAACTCGGCCACCACGGTGCGGCTCGTCGACGGCAAGCCGCAGGTGCTCGACGGACCGTATTCCGATTCGAAGGAGCAGCTCGCCGGCTACTACCTGATCGACGTGCCCAACCTGGACGCGGCGATCGCGTGGGCGTCGCGTTGCCCCGGCGCGGCGCACGGCCTCATGGAAGTGCGCCCGGTCTGGACTGCCCCCTACGACGCGCCATCTGCTGCATGAGTCCGTCCGGCGGCGGCCGTGACGCTGGCGGCACCGCGCATTCGATTGCCGAGGCGGTCGCTCGCCGCAGTTACGGCAAGCTCGTCGCGCTGCTGGCGATGCGCACGCGCGACGTCGCCGCCGCCGAGGACGCGCTGGCCGACGCGTTTGCGGCCGCGCTCGCGGACTGGCCCGAGCGCGGCTGCCCCGCGAATCCCGAAGCGTGGCTGATGACGGTTGCGCGCCGCCGGGCGATCGATGGCGCGCGCCACCGGCATGTCGGCGACGAAGTGGTGAACCAGCTCACGATCCTCGCCGACGAGATCGACGCGGGTGAGGCAGGCGTGTTGCCCGACCGGCGGCTTGCGCTGCTGTTCGCGTGCACGCACCCTGCGCTCGAGGCCGCGATTCGCACGCCACTGATGCTGCAGGTGGTGCTGGGGCTCGAAGCGAAGACGATTGCGTCCGCGTTCCTGATGTCGCCCGCCGCGATGAGCAAGCGCCTCGCGCGAGCGAAGAACAAGATCCGCGAAGCGGGCATTCCGTTCAGCGTACCCGAGCGCGAGGAGTTGCCCGGCCGGGTCGCTGCCGTGCTGGAAGCGGTCTATGCGGCGTACGCGGAAGGGTGGACCGATCCGGTCGGCGGCGATACCGAGCGACGCGATCTCGTCGGCGAGGCGCTGTTTCTTGCACAACTGCTCATCGAGCTGTTGCCCGAGGAGCCAGAGACGCTGGGTCTGCTCGCGCTAATGCTGTATGCGCAGGCGCGGCGCGATGCGCGACGCGATGTGGCCGGCGATTACGTGCCGCTGTCGGCTCAGGATCCGGCGACATGGAACATGCCGATGATCGACGCAGCCAACGCACTGCTGCGACGCGCGAGTACATTCAACGCAATCGGACGCTTTCAGCTTGAAGCCGCGCTGCAGTCAGCGCACATTTACCGCTGTCAGACGCATCGGCCGAACTGGGACGAGATCGTGCAGCTCTACGATGCGCTGCTCGCGATTGCGGCGTCGCCGGTGGTTGCGGTGAACCGTGCGCTCGCCCTGGCGGAACGGGACGGCCCGCAGGCGGCGCTCGACGCGCTCGAGCCGTATGCGGACGATCCGCGGCTGGCCGACTACCAGCCGTACTGGGCCGCGCGCGCCGATCTGCTCGCGCGGGCCGGCGCGACGGCCGAAGCGCTCGGCGCGTACGATCTCGCGATCGGACTCGAGCGCGATCCGGCCGTGCGCCGGTTCCTGCAGCGCAAGCGCATCGAGCTGTCATCGGTGAAAAGTTAGATCGGCGCGTTGCGCTTGCCACGCGAGGTTGCAAGCCTTGCGCCGACACGGAATCCTCAACATCCACACTTCCACTGCGGCTGCTGCAGTGTCATCCCGTGCTGCCCCTTGTACGCGGCGACCGCGGGCGAGGTCCATCCCTCCAGCATCTGCGGATCGAGCCGGTAGATCTCGATGCCAAGCGGACGGCATACCTCCAGCGGATCGCGCGCGTCCGGCCCCCACATCGGCAACGAGAGATCGCCACCCGGGCAGGTCGACAACGCGCAAAGCAGGTCGATTTCCGCGAAGAACTCGAGGTAATCCCCCTTCTTCGCGGGACATGCTTTCATGAAGTACTTGTCTTCGAGATTCAGCCCGGTGCACTGGAACACGTTCAGCACGTCGTGCACGTCGTATTCCGTCAAGCCATACGGAGCGATTGCGCGCGTCAGGTTCGAGTGGCAGTGGAAATGGAAATCCTCACCCGTCAGCATGCGGTTCACGTACGGATCGCAACGCGTGCCGAGCAGGTCGTGAACGCGGCCGCCATGCTCGTCGACGCCGTAGTCGGCGAGGCTGTCGTCGGTGATCGTCACCATGGGACGCAGGAAGGGTAGCGTCGACCACAAACGGTCGAAGGTGCTCACGTGCGCCTGCTGCAACTGGCGCGTGCGCGAGGCCCACATGCGCTCGCGCGGGTTGTGCAGATTCCACATGTTCAGGTCGGCCACTTGCGGACCTTCAATCGTGACGATGCGAAACACATGGCCAGCCGGTACGGTCCATGCCTGACCCGAACGGATGGGCACGACGATCGATTCGACCAGTGTGCGCGTATCGTGCCCGGAGGCGATGCGACGATAAAACGCCTTGTCGGGATCGAGCGCGGACCCTTGGGTGGATTGATAGGCGGCGGGGTAATTCAACATGATGGAGACTCCTTGATAAAGCACACGGACAGGCGGCGCTTGTCACGCGCTGTCGCCTGTGTGAGCAGTAGCCGTGAATCGGCGGACGAAGCAGGAATGAGAGGCCACGAATCAAAGGTAATCGAGCAGGGCGTGCTCCGATTGCTTCAGGTAACCGGCGAGCGCGGCGCTCGCCTCGGCAGTGCGCCCACTCGCGATCAGTTCGAGAATCTCCTGATCCTTCGCAATCCATGGACGCTGGAAGCGCCGCTCGTCGGGGGCCGAGGCAAACACGAGGCGCAGTTGCGCCAGTATCGTCGTGAAGAATGTGTCGAACAGCGGGCTGCCGAGCAACTGCACGATGCGCCGGTGAAACAGCAGACTGTACGTACCGACGCTGCGCCAGTCGCCTTCGTCCGCCGCCGCTTGCGCGTGCACGACTGCGTCGCGCATCGCCGCGAGTTCATCTTCCTCAATCGGGTCCTCGCGCATCAGGGCTTGCAGTTCGAGCGTGCGGCGCACCCGATAGATGTCGCGCACATCGTGGCGCGTCAGGGTGCGCACGATCACGCCGCGATGCCGGTAATGCACCGCCAGCCCTTCACGGCACAATAGACGCAGCGCTTCACGCAGCGTGTTGCGCGAGACGTCGTGCGCCTGGGTGAGATCGTTCTCGACGAGAGCGGTGCCCGGCGGCAAATTGCCTTCAATGATCTCGTTGCGGATCGTCGACAGGATCCGGTCCGTGACCGATTGTTCGGGCTCCTGCCCAGTGAGGGCGGTAACAGTTGAGTGCGAGGTGGGCATACGGTGTTTTATGCAAAATGGACGTCTTTGAGGAAACTGGCGATACGCGAAGTCTTGTCGAGCGTCGCCAGTTCGTGCGGCGGCGCATCGCTCACGATCGTGCCCGCTTCCATGAACACGATACGGTCCGAAATACGGAACGCAAAGTTGATTTCGTGTGTGACGATGATCATGGTCATGCCTTCCTGGGCAAGTCCCTCAATGACCTTCAGTACTTCGTTGACCAGTTCCGGATCGAGCGCCGACGTCGGTTCGTCGAACAGGACAATCGACGGCTGCATCGCCAGTGCCCGAGCAATCGCGACGCGCTGTTGCTGACCGCCGGACAACTGATGCGGATACTTGTGCGCATGTGCGGCTAAGCCTACCTTTGCCAGCAAGCGCATGCCGGATTCGTTGAGCGAGGCTCCGTTCAAGCGCCCGTGATAGCGAGGCGCGAGTGTCACATTCTGCAGCACGGTCTTATGCGGGAACAGGTTGAAGCTCTGAAACACCATGCCGATATCGAGGATGCCGCGCATGTACTGCGCATGCGGCACCTTGCCATGCCTCCCACGTGGCGGCCACAGGAACGCCTTGTCATGCAGGCGCACTTCGCCGCCGTCGAGCGTCTCGAGGCCGTTCAGCGTGCGGATCAGCGAAGTCTTGCCCGAACCCGACGGGCCGATGATCGACACCACTTCTCCTGCGCGCACGGTCAAGTCGATCCCCTTGAGCACTTCATGATCACCGTAGCGTTTGCGGATGCCGACGGCTTCCAGCGAACGCGTCGCGCTGCTTGCTCGCGCGGTACGAACTTCCTTCTCTGCCTGCACGGGCCGCGGTGTTTCCACAGGAATGACGGCAGGCGCAGCCTGCGTGCGGAGCGTGACATCAAGGTGCTTCTCGAGCATCTTCAACGCATGGCCGAACACAGTGACGATCAGCACATAGTAGAACGAGACGGCCAGCATCGTCTCAAGCACCTTGAAGTTCTGCGTGTACAGGCGTTCGCCGACCAGCAGGATTTCCGCGAGCGAAATGACGGACACAAGCGACGTCAGTTTGACGATCGTAACGTACTCGTTAATGAGCGCGGGCAGCGCGACGCGAAACGCCTGCGGCAGCACGATCAGCCGTTGCAGGCCGACGAAGCGGATGCCGAGCGCCTTGCCCGCTTCGAGCTGGCCCTTGTGGAGCGACAGCAGGCCGCCGCGATGGATTTCGGCGATGTAGGCCGCTTCGCTGATCGAAAGCGCCAGCAGGCCGGCCCAGAACGGGTCGGACAACAGGCCGCCCGTCCAGGGCAGCACCTGCGGCAGGTTATAGACAAAGATCAGCAGCACCAGCAGCGGCAGGCTGCGAAAGAGCCAAATGTAGGTGCTGCACGCCACGCGTAGCGGCATGAGCGCAGACTGTTTGCCGAGCGCGAGTGCGAAGCCCGCGACAATGCCGATTAGCCAGGTCGCGGCGCTCAGTTCGACGACGAGCCAGGTGGCTTTCCAGAAGGCGGCGTCGAACAACAGCGAAGCCGTGTAGTGCCAGTCGAATACCATGTGCTTCCCCTTACGACGCGCAGCCGCGAGGGCGCGGGCGAGTGCCCGGCCTCAGGCTGCGCGCGCAACGTGCAGTTAGTTCGATGCCGTACCGAGCGCCTGGGCAATGTCATTGCCGGTCGGCTCTGCGACGTTGTACTGCTTGAGTAGCGCCTGGTATTCGCCCAGCTGCTTCATCGACGCAAACGCGCTCTTCAACTGGGCGAGCAGCGCGTCATTGCCTTTCTTGACGCCGAGCCCGATGACGACCGGATAGAGCGGGGTCGTCGAGGTAATCGCCACGCGTCCGCCGAGCTTGTTGACGGTCATCTGCGCGACGGCCGAGTCTTCGAATTGCGCGTCGACGGCGTGTGAGAGGACGGCCTGGGCCGCTTCCGGCGAAGTCTCGAACTCGCGCACGTCGATTGCGCCGCGGCCGGCAGGCGTACAGACCTGCTTCGACACCTCGTTGAGTTTCGGAATCCACGACGCACCCTTGATCGAGCTCACGCGCTTGCCACACAGATCTTCGGGCTTCTTCGGCTCAAAGCCGGTGTGGCTCAAGGCGAGCAACGACCCGCCGGTTTTCAGGTAGGGCACGAAGTCGATCTGTTTCGCGCGCTCCGGCGTCACGTAGAGCGCCGACGCGATTACGTCGAAGCGATTCGCGTTCACGCCGAGGATCAGATTCGCGAAACGTGTGTCGACGAAGCCAGGCTGGAGCTTCAGGTGCCCGGCGAGCTTCGTCATGAACGCGGGATCGAAGCCGGCGGGATCCGCTTCCTGCATGTAGTCGTAAGGCGGATACGTCAGATCCGCGCCGATCGTCAGCTTGCCGGGCGCCACGGTCGGCGCGCCGCTCGAGGCGAACGCGTGAGACGCGGCGAATAGCGCGAGCGCGGCGGCGCACTTCGCGACCCGCGGCAGGGAGGGCATGACAGTTTTCAGATCAAGTTGGGCTTTCATGGAGTTCTCGCTCGTCGGGGTGGAGACAATATACATTGTTGAACAATATAAAAAATATTGTTCAACAATAATTCATGCATAAGCATGATTCGAGCCAAGGAAGCAATGAGGTGGGTAAGCGCGCTGTGATGTGGGTCTGGCGCGGCTGTGCGGGGGATACGGGGTGGTCTTTAGCGGAGTCTCGGCCGACGTAGGCGCACCGGTTCCGTGCGCCTGCGCGTGTTACTGGCGAAAGCGTTCAGGAACAGTGCATTGCGTGGCGGAAGAATGGAGCGTGAGCTTGAGTGCTTGTGCCGACGATCCTCAGATGATCGTGCTGGGATGCGAGCGCGGGAGCCGACGGGAGATCAGTGCTTCGCGCAAGGCGGGACAGGGCAACCGATAAATGACGCCTGTCTTGCCTGCCCGGCGCGACTCACCCGATGCTGCCCGCAAACCTCTCAGCTAGCCGCTCCCGCTCGAACGCCTCGACAACGAAATCGACAAACACTCGTGTTTTCGCCGGCAGCAGCGCTCGCGTCGCGTAGTAGATCGAGATCGCCCCGGCGTCCGCGTACCAGCGCGGCAGCAATCGCACGAGTTCCCCCCGTTCAATCGACGACAGCACGTCCGACACGGCCAGCAGCGTAACGCCCAGTCCGAGAATCGCTGCCTCGCGCATCGCTGCCGGGTCATTGACCATGATGGTCTCGCCGAGCTGTGCGGGCATCTCATTGCCCACCGCGTCACGCATCGTCCGGTGGCGCACGCGACCCGTGCGGCTCGAGCGCATCACGATGCCGTCGAGGTCCGCAAGATCGCCGGGATCGGCCGGTGTTATGCGGCCGGCCATGTAAGCCGGAGACGCGACCGCCACGAGATGGGCAGGCGCCAATGCGCGCGACACGACGCCCGGTGCGAGATCGAAGCCACCACCCAGCGCTGCGTCGTATCCCTCTTCAATCAGGTCAACCGGTCGGTTCTCGAAGTGCCAATCCGGACGAATCATTGGATAGCGTGCGAGGAACGCCGGCAGCAACGGCATGACGTACGTGATGCCGAACGTCGGCGCCATGCTGACCTTCAGCACGCCCGCCGGCTCGCTGCGATCGTTCGAGACGGACGCGATTGCCGCCTGCAGCGCATCCAGATTGCCGCCGATTTCCACGAGAAAGCGCTCGCCTGCCTCGGTCAACGTGAGTTTGCGTGTCGAGCGTTGGAACAGTCGCGCGCCGAGGTTGCGTTCGAGCAGCGCAACGTTCCGGCTGACCGCGGCGGGCGTCAGCGCAAGACGCCGCGCGGCCGCGGAGAAGCTACCCGTTTCGGCGCTGCGGACAAACGACTCGAGGTTGGCGAGGGTTTCCATGCGGGAATCTTAAAGCATTGCTTGAAAATAATTCAAGCGATTCCCGGCTAATCCTCAAGCAATAAAGGCGGCAACATGCAGTCACCTAGCCCCGGGAGTGAACCTCAGATGTCCTTCTCCTTGCCGGCTACCACTTGATTTATCACTCTTCACCAGGAGCATCGTTATGAGCACCATCGGCATCATTGGAGCAGGCGCCATCGGGTCCGCGTTCGCGAGCGCGCTGGCGGGCAAAGGCCTCAAGGCCGTCATTGCGAACAGCCGAGACCCGGCCTCACTCGCCGACCTCGCGCGCGAGCTCGGCCCCTCGATCACGCCGGGAACGCGCGAACAAGCGGCCGCGCAGGACATCGTCCTTGTCGCAGTCAACTGGACGAAGCTGCCGACCGCCTTGGCCGGGCTGCCGGACTTCGGCGGCCGCGTCGTGATCGACGCGAACAACCCGATCGAGCCGCCGCTGTTCAAACCGGCCGAATTGCATGGCCGGACGTCGAGCGGAACCTTCGCGGAACTCGTGCCGGGCGCACGCGTCGTGAAGGCGTTCAACCATCTTCCGGCGCATCTCCTCGCGAAGGATCCGCAGGCGGAGGGCGGACGCCGCGTGCTGTTCTTCGCGGGAGACGACGCACAGGCGAAAGCGGCCGTGAGCGGATTGATCGAGCAGCTCGGCTTCTTCGGCATCGACCTGGGTTCGCTCGAAGCCGGGGGCCAGCTAGTTCAAATCCCGGGCGGCCCGCTGTCGGTGCACAATTTCGTCAAGTTTGGATAACCAAACCGAGGCGTGGGAAACCGCGCCTTTCACACAAAAACTCAGGCACTCCGCACGGGTGGCTGCGCTGGTCCGAGGCCATGTGAAAACGCAAGCCGAAAGTAGCAGTCGAAGAAATCTGCGCTTCAGATCACGCCATATCGGCTTGGCGGCACCGTGGGAAGGATAAAACGACACCCGAAAACCCAGTACTTTTCCGTTTTCACACGGCCTCGGTCGACTTCCGTCCTTCGCGCTGCTGCAAACCGGTCATTCGAAAGTGCGGAAGATGCGTGGATCGACGAATGCTCCTGACCTTGCTGCTGTCAATCGGTACGCACGTGACCAGCTAGCGACCTTCGCGGGTAGACCTGCGAGATCGCGAGCAAGACAATAATCAGGAAAATCGGCAAGCAGCTCAACAACACGATTCGCTGTGGCGAAAACCCGAGCGTGAGCAGAATGCCGCCGATTGCCGGCCCGACTATTGCACCGACGCGGCCCGCCGCAGCAGCGCAACCAACCCCGGTTGGGCGTAGAGCCGGTGGATACGCCATGACAGCGAGTGTGGCTTGCCCGACGCACGCACTGGTTGTGCCCGCACCCACCCCGGCAATGAGCAACAGCACGGCGCTCTGGTCCACGCTCAGGAGTCCGAGGCACACAATGCATCCGATCGCGAGGCATGCAGTGAGGATAAGCGAGCGCTGCACACCGTATCGCCCGACAAATAGCAACAAGGCCATATTCCCTGCGATACCGCCGATTGCGCCCGCTGTGGAGCCCAACGCTGCACTCGCTGGCGAAAATCCGTACGCCACGAGCAAAGTCGGTATCCAGAACATGAATTGATAGGTCACCAGAAAAGCGAGGAATGCGATGGACCAGATGAGGACCGTTCCCAGCGCGAACTGATGCCGAAACAAAGCGACGATGCTCGATGACTGTGGCGCATTGGGCGTGTCCATGCGTATTGCTGAGGCGTCCGCCTTCTGATTGTCGGTTCCACTGAGTGCGATCCAGACAAAGGGCAACAACATGAGCGGCAGGGCGCCACCTGCGATGAAAACCGACCGCCACCCATGATGCGCGATCAACAGCGACGCCAGCACGCCGCCCAACGCGGCACCGGCTGATAAGCCCGTTGTGGCGGCAATCGTTGCAGCAGCGCGGGATTGCTCGCCAGCATGGTCGGCGGTGCAGGAGATTGCAGCCGGCACAACCCAGCCGAGGCAGACCGCAGTGACCAATCGCATGGCCGATATGCTCATGATGGAGCCAGCAAGCGCGGTGCCGAGCGACAGCAGCGCGAACGCCACCGTAGCGAGCACAATGAGACGGCGCCGCCCCATGCGCGCCACGAGTGCACCACTCGATACATAACCGATGACCGCACCGATACTTGTGGCGAGAAAGGCGGGCGTCAGCGCCGCGTGTGCGATGTGCCATTCGCGAGCGAGTGTCGGCGCAACGTACGCAATCGACGCGGTATCGAAGCCATCCACCGCCATCACGCAGAAGCAGACAAGGCCGATGATCCACAACTTCGCGTCGACCGCCGATGGCGGCGAGGCGATTTGCGCAGGTGACACAGGTTTCATGATGTCGCTCTTTTAGTATGGTGTGGAAGGCAATGCACGCTGCGGCTACACGGCGTCTTTGTCGAACGACATCAGAAAGGGCGCCGTGTCGGAAAACGCGCGCCACTCGCCGAGACCGGGTTTGCCGGTGCGAACGAAATTCGTGACGCTGGCACTAAAGCGTGACGCGAGCGGCTGCAACTCATCGAGGCTGAAGCCTTCGAGCATCGGCGCATCGAACCAGTCGGCGAGATTGCCGAAGAAGAACGGTAGTTCGAGACAGTGCGGCGCATACAGATTGGGCTGCCGGGTCTGCAAATCGAAGCGATAGGCGAATGCCTGCCCATGCCCGGCGTAGCTGCTCGCCATCGCCATCGCGGGCAACCCGAATATCTCTTCCGACAATGCGTCGACCCACTGGGTATAGGGCGTCGCGCCCGTCCTGTGTAAAGCGGCCTGGCGATATCGCAGTGTCGCGTCGGCGCCATGCGTATGCCGATAGTAGGCAAGGACGGAGTCAGGTGCGTGATTGATTGACTCGGCTTGTTGCCAGAGGAACGAGGTGAATTCTTCGCGTGTAAAGCCGACCATGATTTCACTACAGTGCGCGCGCCCGGCAGCTGTATCCAGATCGTCCATCCAGTCGTGCAGCAGCACACCGTCCGCGTAGGGGCGAAAGAGTGGCGCCACCGAGCCCGGCACGGTGCGCTCGCGAGTGGCCGTCGTCACGGCTTCGAGGATGCGGGCAGAGGGTTCCCGTGCCAGCGCGGCGGCATCGGACACACCGAGAATCCGCATGACGTGGCGTGTTGCATCGCCGATGTCGTCCGACGCCGCACCCAGGCGCCCTGGGCAACTCAGCATGATGGCGCGCTTGAAAAGGCCCTTGGCCTCGGCGCACAAAGTGAGCAAACGGGTCAGCAAGGCCCCGGCAGACTGGCCCGACAGCGTAACGTTGGCCGCGTCGCCACCAAATGCATTGATATTCGAGGCGACCCAGCGCAACGCGGCCAGCACGTCGCGCACAGTATTGTTCGAGGGCGCGTCCGGTGCGTACAGGCTGCCCCAGATGCCGAGCCGGTAGTTGACGGTCACGACGACGATGTTGCCGTCGCGCGCCAACGTACTACCGTCGTACCAGCGCGTGCCGCCGCCTGAACTGAAGCCGCCGCCGTGCACGAACACGAGCACTGGGAGTCCTTGCGCATTGGGCGGAGCGAAAACGTTGACGGTGAAGGCCTGATCGGATTGCGGATACGCATCGATGGCCGGGCCCATGACGGCCGCGAGCCTGCTTTGCGGTTGCGTGAACACCGCGGGTAAGCCGCCGCAGTCGAGCGTCCCTTCCCACGCCGGTGCCATGCCGACTTCGGCGAACGGACCGAGTTCACCGGTGGCCGCGCCGTAAGGCACGCCGAGCCAGATTCCGACGCCGTCGCTTAGGTGGCCGCGGACCTTGCCGGAACGGGTTTCAACAACGGGTGCGGCCTGACTGGAGAAATGTTCCATGGTTATTGATCTGTTTGATTGTCAGAGAAAATGGGAAAGGGGCGGAAGAACGCACTCGCCTAAAAGACTGTCTGGATACCTAATGAGGTAATGACCTGGTTACCGGAACTCGATGCGCCCGGTGTGCCGTTGATCTGTGCTCTGGCACCCGGACCCGTAGCGCGTTGCGCGATGACCTCCACATAAACCGTGGTACGCCGGGAGAAGTTGTAATTGAGAGTGCCCGCGAGGCTCTGCGCATGTTTGTTCTGCAACACCTCGTTGCCGTCCATGTAGGTGTAAGTCAGGCTCGCACCAACAGCGGGCGTGAAGTCAAAGCCGACTGTTGCGTCGTAGGCGGCGATCTGGCCACCGGTTGCGGTATTTTTGGTCCAGGTTGCTAGCGCTGCCAGCTTCCACGGCGCGGGACGGATATTGGCGCCGATGCCGATATTGCGGATACCGTCGTTGCCGTTGTTCAATTGCGTGTATTTGGCCATCGTGTAGGCGGCGCCCACCCCGAATAACGCATTGGAGTAGTTCGCACCGAAACTGCTCGACGAGTCCGCACCGAACCGGCCCGCCTGGCCACCGAAGCCGTACATCGCGCCAAACGTCAGTCCGCTGAAGTTGGCCGAGGTGAACTTCACGCTGTTATTGAGCGCTTCGCCATTGATGCGGTCGAAGTCCATATCGCCACCACCGCCGTACGGCACGCCGAAGCCGGCAAACGGTCCCTGATGGGCGCCGACGATACCGGCGTAATAAGCGCCGCTGTAGCCGTCGAGCGACAGGTCGAACATGAAGTCACGGTGTGAACCCGCCGTGAGCGTGCCCCATTGGTCCGACAAACCGACGTAGGACTCGCGAGAAAACAGCGAACCACTACCGCCAACGTTGGTGCCGTTCGCAATGTTGAACATCGTTGAGAGCAGAAAAACAGACTTCAGGCCGCCGCCGAGGTCCTCGGTGCCGCGCAGAAAGAACACGTTCGGCCGCAATACGCCGGCGGGGCTCATATACGTTGATGCGCTGCCGCCGACGTTGGTCGCGTAGTTCAGACCGGCGCCGACCAGACCGCCAAGTTGCACGCTGCTTTGTGCGCCGGCGTGGGTCGCGCCCAGGGCGAATGCGACGGCCATTGCCGTGGAGCATTTGCCGAATGTCCGTTGTTTTTCCACTGGTACTCCGCTCGAAAAAGGTTGATTCGGCCACCGCACTCTTGCCGATATAATCGGTTCGATGTTCTGCTCCCGGCGGAACTGGGTGCGGCTTGAACCCAAGTCTGCTGGCACTTGGCACGCCAAAAAAACGAATTAACCGGCAAGGGACATGAAGAAACGTCATGCCCGGGAAAACACCGAATGGAAGACACCAGAAAACGTGTGGGGCGTCTGAAAATGCGGCACCTTTCGGTGATCTACGAGATCGGACGCACCGGGAGTCTGCAAAAAGCGAGTGAACAACTGGCGCTTAGTCAGTCCGCGATTTCAAAGGCGCTGACCGAGGCGGAAACGCTGATGGGGACGCAACTGTTCGAACGCACGCCGTTCGGCTCGCGCGCCACCTTGCAGGGTGAAGTGTTGATGCGCTACAGCGGCAAGGTAATGGCCGACCTGGAGCGTGCGGAAGACGAGTGCGACGCCTTGTCCAGAGGCGAGTCGGGCAAGCTGACGGTCGGCGTATTTACGCCGATGGGCTGGTGGGAGGCGCTGTCCCGCTGCGTCGACGTATTCGGGAAAGTGGCGCCGCGCGTGGGGTTGACGCTGCGGCAGGCATCGATGGAGCAATTGCTGTCTGAACTCGAAACGGGTGACGTGGACCTGGTGATCGGTCGATGGAACGACCTCGACCGCCCCGGCCTTCGTACCGAACCGTTGGTCCACGATGGCGGTCCCGCATTCGTTGGGCGTGCGCATCATCCGCTCGCCGGCAAGACGGTCACGCTCGAAGAAATGGCCGCGTTCCCGTGGTTTCTGCCGGAAGGACCAAGTGTGCTACTGAAGAATTTGCGTGATGCACTGGATGCCGCACGGGTGCCGCTGCCGCATCGCGTGATTTACTCGCACGTCTACACGATCAATCTCGCGATCTGCGCGCAAACAGATGCGATTGCGGTATTGCCGGGATTTGCGATCGACGAAGTCGGCGCCATGTATGGATTGCGAAAGATCGGCTACGCTCCGCCGTTCGGAACGCTTCCGCTGTCGGCCATCTGGCGGGAGGACAGCCCGGGGCGGGAAGTGGCTGAAAAGTTCGTCGCCCAGCTCAAGGCGATTTGTGAGGAAGGTGCAAGCTAGGTGCTGACGGCAGCGAAGCCTGAAAGCATCGCCACCACCGCAACCTACCCCTTAAACTCCACCGAAACAAAAATCTTCTTACACGGCTCAACCACTTCCCACGTCCCCTTAAACCCGGCAGGAATCAAAAACCGATCCCCAGCCCGCACAGTCTTGCTGGTCCCATCCGCATCCCGAATCACAGACACGCCGTCAAGAATTTCGCAATACTCACTCTCGGTGAAATTCACCGTCCATTGCCCGCAAGCTCCCTCCCAAACGCCAGCCGCAAGCTGCCCACACGGGCTGGAAAAATGCGTGTGAACAAGCTGCGAGGGATTGCCGGCAAGCACTGCTTCCGCCTTCGGCATGTACTCAACGCTTTCCTTGGCAGGCTGCGAAAAATCTACGATATTCAAAATGCTCATAATGGCTCGATGCAAACAGAGTTAAAAATCAAAGCTTCAAAAAAGGCGTAGCGCACACACCCACTGCACGCGCCACACTCAAAAGGTGACACCTATCGTCAACAGACTACGCCAGCCAAACCGAACTCAACCCCCCGACTTCAATTGCGCCCACAGCCGGTTCTCAAGCCGCATGATCGGCGCAGGCTGCGGCCGCATCAACGTCATCTTGTTCAGCACGGCCTCTGGCGGATACACGTTCGCATCCTGCTCAATCGCCGGCGTCATAAACTGTCTCGCAGCCCGATTCGCAGTCGGATAGAAAACTTCGTTCGTAATCGCCGCGCTCACTTTTGGATCTTCGATGTAGTTCATCCACTTCATCGCCGCTTCCGGATGCGGGGCATCTTTCGGAACCACCATCACGTCCATCCAGAGCAGACCCGCGTCCTTGATGTTCGAGAACCGTACCTCATACGAACGCTTCGCTTCCGATGACCGTCGCCGCGCAATCCCCACGTCGCCCGAATAGCCCAAAGCCACACAGATATCGTTGTTCGCGAGATCGTTGATGTAGCCGGACGAATTGAACTGCGTGATATACGGCCGCACCTTCTTCAGTACTTCATACGCGGCCTGGTAGTCGCCGGGATTGGTGCTGTTCGGGTCCTTATGCATGTACTGAATCACGGCCGGGAAAACATCCGCAGCCGCGTCGAGGAAAGACACGCCGCAGCTTTTTAGCTTCGAAAGATTCGCCGGGTCGAATAACAGCGACCAGCTATCAACCGGCGCATCGGCGCCGAGTGCTTTTTTCACGGCCTGAACGTTATAGCCGACACCGTCGGTGCCCCACGCCCAGGGCACGCCATATTGATTGCCGGGGTCCGCATCGGCAATCAGCTTCATCAAACCCGGATCGAGGTTCGCGAGGTTCGGCATCTTCGATTTGTCGATCTTCTGATACACGCCGGCTTCGATCTGGCGCGCCATATAACTCGATGTGGGCACAACGATGTCATAGCCGGAACTGCCTGCCAGCAGTTTCGCCTGCAGCGTGTCGTCGCTATCGTAGCTGTCGTATTTCACCGTGATGCCGGATTGCTTTTCGAAGCCAGAAATCGTGTCTTTGGCGATGTAGTCCGACCAGTTGTAGACGTTGATCGTCGTGTCCGCTGCGTGTGCAGCGTTCGTTGGAGTTAAAGCGCTCAGCGAGCACAGCATCGTGCCGGTGAGCGAGAGAAGCTTGGCGTGACGGATCTTCATTCGACTATCTCCTTGGTTTCGATCTTCAGTTTTCGCCGCAGCGCAGGCATAGATGCGCGAGCGTGACGACCCGCACGTCCTTATGTTCCGCACGAATGCGGATGAGTAAGGGACGCGAATAAAGGACGCGACGCCGCCTGCCGCAGCGCAAGCGCACAGCAGAGCTAAATGGGACGTAGATAGGCGAGCGCTATAAGCCGGCCAACGCTAGCAAGACAAATGCAAAGCGCGGACAGGCAACCGCATTGCAGGCGTTCGACCGCTAGATAAAGCGGCCTGATCGCATGCAACACTTGCTCGCGAAAAGAGAAGGGGGCTAAGGCAGAAGCGACGCGATTTCGTCGGTACGCACCCCGATAGCTGCGGGTGCTGCAATGACGTTGTGTCGACGGACGGAGCGCCGCGACAACACGGTATCGATGGACAGGGGGCGGGATGGCGAAGCGCAGTTGCTCCCCTGATGAGCGATCGAACAGCCGGACAGGTACGTTCTTTCCCGACCAGGCTGATATCTCACCAATGGACCACGGACTTTCACGATGGAACCCGAAGCGACGTTGAGTAGAAGTCCTCGCTGATACGCATCGACCGCGCTGCGAGGACCACCAAACTGCCGCCCTAGGATATATGAGACATTATTTTCGTCAAAGGATTTTCTGACACTGCGCTGTCATCGTCATGCACAGTGGAACGCGTTCATGCGAGCGCATGCTTGAACAGGCATGGCTCGCATCGAACTACGCAACGACGGGCAACGTTGGCGTTTTACTCACCGCCCATCGGTTCGGGTTGAACCGTGGGCGCAGCGGGTGCGGGTGTGCCGGTTTGCGATGACCCGTTTGCCGAAGAACCATAACCGGTGGCGTCATGCTGTGCGGCTACGCGTGCTTCGGCTGCCTGAATGTCAGCGGGGTAGGTCGAGTCAGTTGCAGTGGCGGGGTTGTAGCCAGCCTGTTCAATCTGGATCAGTTGCGCCTTGACCTCCGCGCGGGTCAGCGGTTGCTCGGACTGTGCGAACGAAGCGACCGGGGCTGCGAGAACAACGACCAGTGCGACTGCTTTGATCAGCGATTTCATGATGCGTCCCTCCGAGGATGTTTTATTCGGCGCCGCAACATGTGTTCGGCGACCTATGGAGGGATTCTAGGAAGCGGGTGATCTAGGGCAAACCCCTAAACCGGTAATTCAGTCTTGCAGCAAATGATAAGTCGGCGTTATGTAATGCTCTTCGTAAGATTTGAAGAATTGCTTCAGACTCCAGAGCGTACACCTACGCGGTACGCCGTCACCTGACGGTAGGTGCTGCCGGGCCGCACGATGACCTGCTCCTGCTCAGCCATATTGACTTCGTTCGGAAAGCCTCCCGCTTCGAGACACAGGCCGGCGTACGGCTGGTAGGCGATGCCGCCGCGTCCCGTGTCGCCCTTCAGGAAATTGCCGGTGTAGAACTGTAAGCCGTGTTGATCGGTCGAGACGGTCAGTTCGCGTCCGCTGCCGGGGTCATAGGCGCATGCAACCTGGCGTACCTGCGGATCGTGTCCGGCCGTCGTGGCATCAGGCGCGTCGTGCAGCACATAGCAGTGATCGAAGCCACCTGCCTTTGCAAGCTGCGCATGCGGCCAATCGAGCCGTGCGCCGATCGGCGCGCTCTGCCGGAAGTCGAACGCATTGCCTGCCACTTCGGCAAGCTCGCAAGGAATCATCGACGCATCGACTTCGAAGAACCGGTCGGCGTCGATCGACAACACATGGCCGCGAATGTCGGCATCCCGCCGACCCGTCAGGTTGAAATACGGATGGCTCGTCAGATTGAGCGGCGTAGGGGCGTCCGTGATCGCTTCATACGCGATCGTCAAGGTGCCGTCGTCGTCGAGTGTGTAACGCACTTGCACCGTGACATTGCCCGGAAAACCGGCGTCGCCTTCGGGCGATTCCAGACGCATAACCAGCGCACCGTTGTCTTCGCTCACGTCCCACAGTGCGCGATGAAAACCCTGCGTTCCGCCGTGCAGCAGATTCGCACCTTCGTTGCGATCGAGTGTGTACTCGATGCCGTCGAGCGTGAAACGCGCATCGGCAATGCGGTTCGCCCATCGGCCGATCAATCCGCCCATGTAGGTTGTAGCCGCGACGTATTCGGCGGGCGTGTCGTGGCCGAGCAGGATGTCGTCGAGACGACCCGCGCGGTCCGGCGCATGCCACGAGACCAGCGTCGCGCCCAGGTCGCTGATGGCGACTTTCATGCCGTGCGCATTGCGCAGCGTGAAGAGCCGCACAGGATCGCCGCCGGGCAGCGTGCCCCATGGCTCAGAAGAAAGTGGTGCGATGCTGATCATGTCGTCGGTGGAAAGAAAAGGTGAAAGGCATGCTCAGCCCGGCGCTGCGGTCGAATTCACACGGTCCTGGTATTCGCGCGGCGTACAGCCGAGTTCGCGGCGAAACACCGCGTACATGTATTGCAGCGACGTGAAGCCGCAACGAATCGCCACCTCGGCGCTCGACGCATCGCGCTTCGCAAGCAGCGCTTTCGCGACATCGAGTTTATGGCGGAGGATTTCCTGATGCACGGTGCACTGTCGTTCGCGCCGGAAGTACTCTTCGAGCGACGATCTCGACACGCCCACGTAATCGGCAACCTGTTCGGTGCGAATGCCCTGGCACGCATACTGGCGGATGAAGTGCCGCGCGCGCATCACATACGGACTCGCGAGCGGCTGGTGTTTCGTCGATTCGAGCACATTGATGCCGACCGGTGGCACGAGAATGCGCCGCCCCGGAAAACGCGCCCCGTGCAGCATTTGATGCAACAGGTGAGCGGCGGTGCGGCCCATTTCCTCGGTGCCTTGAATCACGGAGGAAAGCGGAATGCGGGTCAGCGTACGGGTAAGCGGATCGTTGTCGATGCCGATGATCGCTACTTCTTCGGGCACGGGAATACCCGCGATCAAACAGGCCTGCAGCAGATGCCGTGCGCGGGCGTCGGTGACGGCGATGATGCCGACCGGCTTCGGCAACTGGGCGAGCCACGCGGTGAGCTGCTCGGTTGCCTGATTCCACGACGGCGCGCTGGTCGACAAGCCACGATAGATCTCGGTGCCGATCTGCTCGGCGCTATGGCCATCCGTGCTGCGCAGGTGAGCGAATGCCAACTCACGTTGCTGCGCCCAGCGATTCTCCTGCGCTTGCGGAAGGCTATACAAAGCGAAGTGCTCAAGTCCCGCGCCGATCAGATGCGTGTAGGCAAGCGAAACGAGCTTGGCGTTGTCGGTCGCGATATAGGGTAAGTCCGGGGGGTAGTGCGCCGGATCTTCGAACGATGAACCGACCGCCACCACCGGCAACGGACAATCCCGCAACGCTTCACCCACAGCGGGATCGTCGAAATCCGCGATGATGCCGTCGCCGTCGAAACGCTCGATGCCCGTCAACCGGCAACGGAAGTCTTCTTCGAGGAAGAGATCCCACGCCACGCGCGTCGACAGCAGGTAATTGCCGATGCCGGTGATGATCTCGCGGTCATACACCTTGTTCGCGTTGAACAGCAGCGCGATCCGATGGGTCGTCTGTGGTGTTTGCGGACGGGTCATGGCAGTGGGTGGCGTGCGGATCGTCAAGATTCGCAGCGCCTTTGTCTCCTGTCGTTGGGTGTGCGCCGAAGGCAGCACCGTTTTTAAGCGTCTGGTTATTCTAGGCCGCGAAGATCGCGCCGGTGTGAAACAAACGCATGGGCGGTAAGAAACATCAAGCACGCTGCGCAATTTCGCAATTGCCGATGCATCTTGCAAGCGGCAGCATGGCGTCACCTTGTCGACCGGCGCGGCGATGCCGCACGGGTTGCACTGCAGCATAAAACAGGAGACGCTGATGTCCTACTTCGAACACATTCCCGAGATCCGCTACGAGGGCCCGCAATCGGATAACCCGCTTGCGTATCGCCATTACGACAAGAGTAAGCGGGTGCTCGGCAAGACACTCGAAGAACATCTTCGCATCGCTGTGTGCTACTGGCATACGTTTGTCTGGCCGGGCGTCGATATCTTCGGGCAAGGGACGTTTCGGCGTCCCTGGCAGCAAGCCGGCGACGCAATGGAACGGGCGCAGCAAAAGGCGGATTCCGCGTTTGAGTTCTTCTCGAAGCTCGGCACGCCGTATTACACGTTTCACGATACCGACGTTGCGCCGGAAGGCGACAGCCTGAAAGCCTATAGCGAAAACTTCACGCGCATCGCCGACTATCTGGCGCGCAAGCAGCAGGATACCGGCATCAAACTGCTGTGGGGCACGGCCAATCTGTTCTCGCATCCGCGTTATGCAGCAGGTGCGGCGACCAGTCCTGATCCCGAGATTTTCGCGTTTGCTGCGACGCAGGTTCGTCATGCGCTCGACGCGACCCAACGGCTTGGTGGGGAAAATTATGTGTTGTGGGGCGGGCGCGAGGGCTATGACACGCTGCTCAATACCGACCTCGTGCGCGAACGTGATCAGCTTGCCCGTTTCCTGCACATGGTGGTCGAGCACAAGCACAAGATCGGCTTCCAGGGTGCATTGCTGATCGAGCCGAAGCCGCAGGAGCCGACCAAGCATCAATACGACTACGACGTGGCGGCCGTGCACGGGTTCCTGCTGCAATACGGGCTGGAGAAAGAGATTCGCGTGAACATCGAAGCCAATCACGCGACGCTTGCTGGCCACTCGTTCCATCACGAGATCGCCACCGCCTACGCGCTGGGTATTTTCGGCAGCGTCGATGCAAATCGCGGCGATCAACAGAACGGCTGGGACACGGACCAGTTTCCGAACAGCGTCGAAGAACTGACGCTGGCCTTCTACGAAATTCTCAAGCACGGCGGCTTCACCACCGGCGGTATGAACTTCGACGCAAAGGTGCGGCGGCAGAGTGTCGATGCGGAAGATCTGTTCTTCGGCCATATCGGTGCAATCGACAATCTGGCGCTCGCCGTCGAGCGTGCAGCCACGCTGATCGAAAACGACCGGCTCGAACAGTTCAAACGTCAGCGCTACGCAGGCTGGGAATCGGAGTTCGGCAGCAAGATTCTGAAGGGCGATTATTCGCTCTCGACACTGGCCGCGGATGCGTTGACGCGCGGCCTGAATCCGCAGCACGCGAGCGGCAGACAGGAGCAGTTGGAAAACGTTGTGAATCAGGCGATTTACAGCCGACGCTAAAAGGCAGTCATGAGGTAACGCCCGAAAAAGGGCGCGCAGTAAGACATAAAAATCGCGCGGCCACGTTGACAGCGCGAATAAAAGAAGCTTTGGGTTGTCGCTTGTCCGGTTCTGCGGCTCGCAGCGCAGACCGTCCAATCCGGTATTCCGGCTATCAGAACAAGGAGTGAGACATGAAATTCGCAACGCGTCGTACCGTACTGAGTTCGCTCGTGTGTGGAGCGATGCTCGCCAGTCTGTCGCTTGTCGCGCCGCTTGCGCACGCAAGCAAGGACCACCCGGAAATTGGCTTCTGTATCGACGACCTGCGTGTCGAGCGCTGGTCGCGCGATCGTGACTATTTCGTTGCAGCGGCAGAAAAGCTCGGCGCCAAGGTATCGGTGCAATCCGCCGATGCGAGTGAAGAGCGACAGATTTCGCAGATTGAAAACCTGATCTCGCGCGGCGTCGACGTAATCGTGATCGTGCCGTTCAATTCGAAGACGCTCGGTAATGTAGTCGCCGAAGCCAAGAAAGCAGGCATCAAGGTCGTCTCATACGACCGCCTGATTCTCGACGCCGACGTGGATGCCTATATCTCGTTCGACAACGAGAAGGTTGGCGAACTGCAGGCACAAGGTGTCTTCAACGCGCAACCGAAGGGCAACTACTTCATGCTCGGCGGCGCGCCGACCGACAACAATGCAAAGATGCTGCGTGAAGGCCAGCTCAAAGTGTTGAAGCCCGCGATAGACAAGGGCGACATCAAGATCGTCGGTCAGCAATGGGTACCGGAATGGAGCGCGTCGACGGCGCTGCGTATCGTTGAAGATGCGCTCACGGCGAACAACAACAAGATCGACGCAATCGTCGCATCGAACGACGGCACCGCAGGCGGCGCGATCCAGGCACTTGCTGCGCAGCACATGGCAGGCAAGGTGCCGGTGTCGGGACAAGACGCTGATCTGGCTGCTGTGAAACGTGTAATCGCCGGCACGCAGACGATGACCGTGTACAAACCGCTGAAGCTGATCGCAGGCGAAGCAGCGAAACTTTCCGTCGCGCTTGCGAAGGGCGAGAAGCCAGCCTTTAATGCACAGTACGACAACGGCAAGAAGAAGGTCGACACGGTGCTTCTGCAACCCACGTTGCTCACCAGGAGCAATGTTGATGTGGTCGTCAAGGACGGCTTCTACACCCAGGCCCAGCTCGCGAGCCAATGAGCGTAACGTGTGCGTAGTTCAAGCCGATGTGCCTGGTATGCGTCAGGCACGTCGGCGCGACCGCGCGCCCTGCAGCGAGGCATAGCGAATGAGTGAACCATTACTGACGATGCGCTGCATCGTCAAAGCGTTTTCCGGGGTGAAGGCGCTCGACGGCATCGACCTGACGGTGGCGCCAGGCGAGTGCGTGGGCTTGTGCGGCGAGAACGGCGCGGGCAAATCGACGCTGATGAAAGTGCTGTCCGGCGTCTATCCCCACGGCACGTGGGATGGCGAAATCATCTGGGAAGGCGAGCCGCTGAAGGCCGCAAGCATAAGGGACACGGAACGCGCGGGCATCATCATCATCCACCAGGAATTGATGCTGGTGCCGGAGCTCTCGGTCGCGGAAAACATCTTTCTCGGCAACGAGATTACGCTGCCCGGCGGCAGAATGAATTACGCCGCGATGTATCAGCGTGCAGATGAGTTGCTGCGCGAGCTCGGCATAAGCGGAATCAACTCGGCGCAACCGGTAATGAATTACGGTGGTGGCCACCAGCAGTTGATCGAGATCGCCAAGGCGCTGAACAAGCGCGCGAAACTGTTGATCCTCGATGAACCGTCGTCGTCGCTGACTGCTACGGAGATACACATCCTGCTGGATATCGTGCGCGATCTGAAGCGGCGCGGGGTTGCCTGCGTTTACATCTCGCACAAGCTCGACGAAGTAGCGGCCGTGTGCGACACGATCAGCGTGATTCGCGACGGCCGCCATGTCGCAACGGAGCCCATGCGCGCGCTGACCACTGACCGCATCATCTCCCTGATGGTAGGCCGCGAGATCAAGAACCTGTTTCCGCGTGAACCACATCCCATCGGCGACGTTATCTTCGAAGCGCGCCACGTGACCTGTTTCGATGTCAACAATCCGCGCCGAAAGCGTGTGAACGATGTGTCGTTTGCGCTGCGGCGTGGCGAGATTCTCGGCGTTGCCGGTTTGGTCGGCGCGGGGCGCACGGAACTGATGCAGGCGATCTTCGGTGCGTATCCCGGTGTGAGCGAGGCGACCGTAGTGGTGGACGGCAGGCCGTTGAAAATTCGCGCCCCTGTCGATGCGATTCGCGCCGGTATCGGCATGGTGCCGGAAGATCGGAAGCGCCACGGCATCGTGCCGGGTCTGAGCGTCGGCCACAACATCACGCTTGCGGTGTTGCAACGTTTCGCGAAGGGAGGTCGCATTGATTCCGCCGCCGAACTCGACACGATTCACACGGAGATGAAGCGGCTTTCGGTGCGCGCGGCGCATCCGATGCTCTCGATTGCGAGTCTGTCGGGCGGCAATCAGCAAAAGGCCGTGCTGACGCGCATGCTGCTGACCGACCCGAAAGTGCTGATCCTCGACGAACCGACGCGAGGTGTCGACGTCGGCGCGAAGTTCGAAATCTACAAACTGATTTTTCAACTGGCACAGCGCGGCATGTCGATCGTGATGGTGTCGTCCGAATTGCCCGAAGTGCTCGGTATCAGCGATCGCGTGCTGGTCATCGGCGAAGGCGAATTGCGCGGCGATTTCGTCAATGACGGCCTCACGCAAGAGGACATTCTCAGCGCCGCAATCCGTCCTGTGCAGCGATCCCTCAACCCGACCGCACCAACCGAAGCGAGTGCCGCATGACTCCCGACGTCACTTCCCAACCCGCCGACGGCGCTTCGTCGCGAGGCGCATTCGGTGGCCCGCAGCGCATTCAGCAACTGTTCGCGCGCTACAAGATCCTCGCGTTGCTGATCGCCGTGGCCGTGATCTGGCTTTTCTTCTCCTTTCTGACACACGGCGCGTTCGTGACGCCGCGCAATCTGTCGAATCTACTGCGGCAGATGTCGATCACCGGCATGCTCGCGTGTGGCATGGTGTTCGTGATCATCGCGGGCGAGATCGATCTGTCGGTCGGGTCGTCGCTGGGTCTGCTCGGCGGTGTCGCGGCGATTCTCGATGTGAACCGGCACTGGCCGATTGGCGTCACCGTGCCTGTGGTGATGCTGCTTGGCGTGTTCGTCGGCATGTTCAACGGATGGTGGTCGACCTACCGGCGTGTGCCTTCGTTTATTGTCGGCCTGGGCGGCATGCTGGCATATCGCGGCATTCTGCTCGGCGTCACGGGCGGTTCGACGATTGCGCCGGTCTCCGATGGTTTTGTGTTTGTCGGCCAGGGGTATTTGCCGCGTCTTGCGGGCGATACGCTTGCCGTCGTGCTGTTTGTCGTGCTGGCCTTTCTGACCGTGCGACAACGAAGCAACCGCGAGCGCTATAAATTGCGGGTGGTGCCGATTTGGCAGGATGTCGCGAAAGTGGTCGGGGCGGGGGTGATTCTGGCCGCGTTCATTGCCACGCTCGATCGTTATGGCGGGATTCCTGTGCCGGTTTTGCTGCTGCTCGCACTGCTGGGTATTTTCACGTGGATCGCGACGCAGACCGTTTTCGGACGGCGTATCTACGCGGTGGGTTCGAACCTGGAAGCGACGCGGCTCTCCGGCGTGAATACCAACCGCGTGAAGCTGGCCATCTTTGCACTGATGGGACTGATGTGTGCGTTCGCCGGGATCGTCAATACGGCGCGGCTCGCGGCCGGCTCGCCGTCGGCGGGATCGATGGGCGAACTGGACGCGATCGCCGCGTGCTTTATCGGCGGGACGTCGATGCGCGGCGGCTCCGGAACGGTCTACGGCGCGTTGATCGGCGCACTGGTGATGGCGAGTCTGGACAACGGCATGTCGATGCTGGATGTCGACGCGTACTGGCAGATGATCGTGAAGGGCAGTATTCTCGTGCTGGCTGTGTGGATCGATGTCGTGTCGGGATCGAACCGGCGGTGAGGCATCCGGCGGTGCGTCATGCGAATGCTGACGCACCGCCTGCTGAGCAATCAGACGCGCCCGCCAATCAGCAAGGCTCGATTTTCAGTTCACGCTTCAGTTCACGCCGAGCAACGACTTCGGCTCCATGAAGGCTTCCAAGCCGAACGTCCCATATTCCCGGCCGATGCCCGATTGCTTGAAGCCGCCGAACGGTGTGGCGGGTTCGTGTGCCAGCGTGTTGACCAGTACGCGCCCTGCGTCGATGCGAGTGGCGACTGAGCGAGCCCGCGCCGCATCGGCCGAGAGTACGTAGGCTTGCAACCCGTAGCTTGTGTCATTGGCGATCGCGATCGCTTCCTCGGTGTCGCGATACGCAATGATCGACAGCACCGGTCCAAAAATTTCCTCGCGGGCAATCGCCATGTCGTTGCTGACGCCGCTAAACACGGTGGGCCGCACGAACCAGCCGTGCTCCACTCCTTCCGGTCGGCCCTCGCCACCGGCAATCAATCGTGCACCTTCGTCGATGCCGATGCGGATGTAGCGCTGCACGCGCTCCCACTGCTTGCGGCTGACCATCGGGCCGATCTGCGTAGCGGGATCGCGCGGATCACCGGCTTGCGTGCGAGCGACTTCAAAGCGCACCCGCTCTTCGAATTCCGGAAGGCGGCTCTGCGGCACCAGAATCCGCGTACCGGCGATACACGCCTGACCGCTGTTCATGAACCCTGCCTGGAGTGCCAACGGCACCGCTTCCGCGAAATCGGCGTCGTCGAGTATCACCACCGGCGATTTGCCGCCCAACTCTAACGTGACGCGTTTCAATGTCTCCGCGCCGGTGCGCAGGATCGTCTTGCCGACCGCCGTCGATCCGGTGAAGGAAATCTTCGCCACGTCCGGATGCGCGCTGATTTCCGCACCCACAGTGTCGCCCCGGCCCGTGACGATATTGAACACGCCTGCGGGCAAGCCGGCTTCGTGCAACGCCTCGGTAATGATGCGTGTCTGGATCGCGCTCATCTCGCTCGGCTTGATGACGGCCGTGCAGCCCGCTGCAATCGCCGCGGCCAGCTTCCCGCAGATAAAGCCGCCATTGCTATTCCACGGCGTAATCAGTCCGGCGACGCCGAGCGGTTGCATGACGACGTCGGCCGTGCCGGCGCGTCGCGTGAAATCATAGGTCTGCAAGACCTTGATGACTTCCGCCAGCACGTCCGCTGGGTATTTCGCCATCCAGCGCGCGCGTGACACCGGCGCACCGTATTCCTCGACGATTGCTTCGAACAGGTCGTCTTCTCTCGCTTGAACCGCGGCATGCATGCGTTCGAGCAGCGCGATCCGCTCTTCCTTGCTGGTGCGGGAAAACGCCGGGAAGGCGCGTTTGGCGGCGGCGATCGCGCGGCGAGCGTCTTCCGCGTCGGCCAGACGCACCTTGCCGATCACCGTTTCCTTAGCCGGGTTGTGAAGATTGAACCACTCCTCGCCGTGCGGGGTGGCGAACGCGCCGTTGATATAAACCTTGTCGATTTGCTGCATGAAAGCTCCTACCCAAGAAGTTGTTGCCTCAAAGATAGGCTCAATGGATTAAGCCGACTAGCCATATAATCAAGGATGATTAATTGAGCAGGATGGGATAATGAAGACGCCCGGTTTAAGCGAACTGGAAGGCGTGCTCGCGGTGGCGCGCCATCGCAGCTTCCGCGCAGCGGCGACGGAACTTGGCGTGTCGACATCGGCGCTGAGCCATGCGATCGCGGCGTTGGAGGCACGCATCGGCGTGCGGCTCTTTAATCGAACAACACGCAGCGTGTCGTTGTCCGAAGCGGGTGCGCAATTCGTCGACAGTGTGGCGCCAGCGTTGTCGACCATCCGCGTGGCCATCGAGCAGGCCGGCAGCTATCGCGACACGCCCGCTGGCACGCTGCGCATCAACACATCGACGGGCGCGGCGCGGCAAGTGATGCCCTTGCTGCTGGAATACCTACGGCGTTATCCGGAGATGAAACTGGATCTCGTCACCGAGGGCCGCATGATCGACATCGTGGTTGAGGGCTTTGACGCCGGCATTCGGTTGGCTGAGATTGTGCCGCAGGACATGATCGCCGTGCCGTTCAACCGGCCGCAGCGTTTTGCAGTCGTTGGGAGTCCCGCCTATTTCGCCGAAAATCCGAAGCCGCGCACACCGGACGATCTGCGCGCACAACGTTGTATCCGGATGCGCATGCCGAGCGGACGTATTTATCACTGGGAGTTCGAGCGACGCGGCGAGGCTTTCAGCGTGGATGTGCAGGGCATGCTGACGCTCGATGAACCGTTGCTCATAATGGAGGCGGCCCGCGAGGGATTCGGACTGGCGTATATGACCGGATGGAACGTGGCGGCGGATCTGGAAGCGGGCACGCTGCAGCGTGTGTTGGAGGATTGGACGCCGGCGTTTGACGGGCTGTGCCTTTACTATCCGGGGCGACGTCATGTGCCGGCGGGACTGCGGGCGTTGATCGAGATGATTCGGGAGGGCGGGTGAATTCGGAGGCGTTTGGTTGTATTTAGCACCCGGGCATCTAGCGACAACTATGCGGCCTTGACGGACAAGATCGTGTTCCAGCTTTACTCTCGATGCGCAGGTTCGCCGCGACCGCCATATTGATCAATGCATCGAGCGAGAACAGATTGATCTTGCCGCGCATGAGGTCGGACACACACCGCTGAGTGACGCAGAAATGCTTGGCAGCATCTGCCTGGCTCATTCCGGCACGGATGCTATGGTCCTTGAGCGCCATCATTAAGGCCGATCGAAGCATCATGTCTTGCGCCTGTTCTGGAGTGTCTTCGATGGCGTCCCAGACGCTGGAAAATGTTTGACTGCTCATGGCTTAACCTCTTTCAATTCCCGATTGCGCTTTGGCTAGATCCAGTTCTGCTTTGCTGGGGGCCGCAGGGCTCTTTAGCTCTGCTCCAATCATGCGCGAGAGCGGACGGCAATTTGTTTAGAAATGTAATCAGCGACTCGCGCAGTTAGCAAAAATCCGCCACCTTCCGCATTTTTCCGCCGCTCAAGCCAGTTGCGCTGCAGCGTGCCACCACGCGACGAATAACATTTAATGAACTGACACACGGCTTGCATGCGCCCTTTCCTCGATGGGCATCAACCAGCATTGTGCAGCTCGGCTGAAACCCGTTAGCTTTCAGTCCCCCACCCACTCTCCCGTCTTACTACTGTTCCGACGAAACAAACTCCCGCGCCAGCCCGCGCTTTCATAGCGTCCCCGCCACCGTGCAAGCTGATCGAGCCATACGATGTTAAAGCGCAGAACCTTCCTGCTAGGCGGCGCCGGTGCGCTCGGCGTGCTGCTGGTCGGCTGGTCGGTGCTGCCGCCGGGCCAACGCCTGACTCCCTCCACGCCACTGCCAGCGGAAGGCAACCAGGTCGCGCTCAACGGCTGGGTCAAAATCGCCGCGGACAACACCGTGACGATCGTGGTGTGCAAAGCGGAAATGGGGCAGGGTATCCACACCGGCCTTGCGATGCTGCTGGCCGAAGAACTCGACGCCGACTGGTCGCAGGTTCGAGTGGAAAACTCGCCGATCGACAAGATCTACAACAGCGTGCAGAACATCGTTGACGATCTGCCGTTTCGCCCGGACGACGACAGCGCGGTCAAGCGCGCCACGGTCTGGATGACCCGCAAGCTGGTGCGCGACGCCGGCACGATGATGACGGGCGGTTCATCGAGCATGAACGATCTATGGACGCCGATGCGTGAAGCCGGCGCCTCGGCGCGCGCGATGCTGATCGGCGCGGCGGCTGCGCAATGGAAGGTGCCACCCGGCGAATGCCGTACGGAAGGCGGCTACGTACGGCACGCAGCAGGCCACAAGGCGAGCTTCGGCGAACTGTCCGCGATGGCCGCACAGCAACCGCTGCCACGCAAGGTCGCGCTGAAAGATCCCGCTGAGTTCAAACTGATCGGCAAACCGATGCGACGTATCGAAGCCGCGTCGAAAATCAACGGCACGGCGCGCTTCGGCATTGACGCGCTGCCGGACGGTCTTATCTATGCGAGCGTGGTCATGTGTCCCACGCTGGGCGGCACGGTGGCGCATTTCGACGCCTCGCCTGCCAGGAACATGCCGGGTTTCATCAAGGCCTTCGCGTTGGCGCCCTACGCAGGTGGCAGCGGCGGCGTCGCGGTCATCGCCGACAACGCGTTTCGCGCGATGAACGCGGTCAGCGCCATCAACGTGGTGTGGAATGACGGCGCCGCAGCCAATCTGTCGAGCGCAAACGTGGACACCCAGCTCGCGCAAGCGCTGGACGACGACAGCGACGGCCACGCCTACTACCATCGCGGTGACGTCGACGCCGCATTGAGCGGCGCAGCGCGAACGATCAGCGCCGAGTACCACGCACCGTATCTCGCACATGGCGCGGTCGAACCGGTGAATTGCACGGTGCAGGTCGCCGACGGCGCGGCCACCGTTTGGGTCTCGACGCAAATGCCGGCACTCGCAAGGCAGCACGTCGCGAAAGTGCTGGACATCGACGCCGACAAGGTAGACGTGCAAACGCAACTGCTCGGCGGCGCTTTCGGGCGCCGTCTCGAACTCGATTTCATCGCGCAGGCCGCCGCGATTGCGCGGGAGGGAAGTGGTCGTCCGGTGCAAACAATCTGGTCGCGTGCGCAGGATTTCACCCACGACTTCTATCGCCCGGCGTGCATATCGCGCCTCAAGGCCGGTCTCGACAAAGACGGCAAGCTCGTCGCGTGGCATGCCACTTCAGCGAGTCAGGCGATCGTGCCGGAGTCGCTTGCGCGTTACTACGGCGTGCCGCGCATTCCCATCGACAAGACCACTTGCGAGGGCGCGTTCGATCAGCCCTACGAATGGCCCACTGCGCGCGTGGCGCACAAGATCGTCGAATTACCGATCCCAATTGGATTCTGGCGCTCGGTCGGCCATTCGCATCAGGCGTTTTTCACCGAGGGTTTTACCGACGAACTCGCCGTAGCCGCCGGTCAGGACCCGATCGCGTTTCGCGCGTCGCTGCTCGTGCAGCATCCGCGCCATCTGGCGGTGTTAAGGCGCGTTGCCGCTTTATCGGATTGGGGACATCCCATGGCGCATGCCGCCGATGGCATAAAGCGGGCACGTGGCGTCGCGCTGCACGAAGCGTTCGGAAGTGTCGTCGCGCAGGTGGCGGAAGTATCGGTCGGCCCGAACAAGCAGATTCGCGTGCATCGGGTGGTCTGCGTGATCGACTGTGGACTGCCGGTGAACCCAAACCTGATTCGTCAGCAGATGGAGGGCGGCATCGTATTCGGCCTCTCGACTGCGTTGCAGGACGAGATCACCATCGTCGGCGGTCAGGTGGCGCAGAAGAACTTCGTCGATTTCCCGGTCGTGCGGATGAAGGATTGTCCGGTGATCGAAGTCGACATCATGCCAAGCCAGATGCACCCGCAGGGCGTCGGCGAACCGGGCGTGCCGCCGGTTGCGCCGGTAGTAGCCAACGCGGTGTTCGCGCTGACCGGCCAGCGCTTGCGCGCGTTGCCGTTGAGGCTTGCGTGAAACGCTTCAGATTGACGGAGAAAACATGGGATCGCTAAACATCAACGGCCGGGCGGTTGCTGTGCAAGCTGAACCGGATATGCCGCTTCTGTGGGTGCTGCGCTGCGACCTCGGCATGACCGGAACCAAGTTCGGCTGCGGCGTGGGCATTTGCGGTGCGTGCACGATCCATCTGGACGGCAAGGCGGGCCTTGCCTGCCAGACACCTATGTCGAGCTTGCACTCGCAGAAGATCACGACTATTGAAGGCGTGCAGGGCGCCGAAGCGCAGGCGCTAAAAGCGGCGTGGATCGATCTTGACGTGGTGCAGTGCGGATATTGCCAGAGCGCGCAGCTGATGGCGGCCTGCGCGCTGCTCAAGCAGAAACCCAATCCCACCGATGCGGACATCGACGCGGCGATGTCCAACATCGTGTGCCGTTGCGGCACGTATCCGAGGGTAAGGGCGGCGATTCACCAGGCGGCTGCGAAACGGCCGCCCGCTTAAGGCCGGCATCACCGCAGACAGAGACGCCTGGGTGAGCCGATCACGGGCCCAGCGGGCTTAATTCGCCAGCATCTCCACGACCGCCACCACAACCGTGAAAACGCCGATACAACCGCCCAGCGTGGCTGCGCCTTGCATGAATTGCGACATACGTGACCCCGTAACGTGATGTTGAGGCTCGTATTTAACCTGAATTGAAAGGTAAAAGAAAGCTTGTCAATAATAGCGATTTACCCGGATGAGACGAGGCGGGAGGGTTAGGGCGCTTTGGTAGCCGCCGTCGGCATGGCGGCTTTCGCCGGTGCAGCAGCAGGAGTCGCAGCGTTAGAAACCGCCGTCCCAGGCGCAGTCTGCGCATCAGTCTCCCACCCACCGCCGAGCGCGAGGAACAGGTTGACCTGATCGATCGCCACCTGACCTTCCGCTGCCGCAACCTGAGACTTCGTCGAAGTCAGCGTGCGGGTTGCATCCAGATCCGAAATAAACGACTCGCGTCCGGCGCGATACAAGCGATGCGTCTCATCCGCGGACTGGGTGGCCGACTTCAACGCGGCACGCAAGGCGTTGGCGCGGGCATAGTCGGACGCATAGGTCGCAAGGCTTGTTTCGGTTTCGCGCAACGCCGTCAGCACCACGCCGTCGAACTTTGCCAATGCAACGTTGCTTGACGCTTGCGCTTCACGCACACGGCCCCGCGCGCCATTCGTGGGGAAGGTCCAGCTGATCAGCGGGCCGAAGGCCCAGCGTGCCGTCGGCGAGGTGCCGAGGTCCTCCAGAATCCCCGTCAAACCCGCCGACGCACCGATGCTCACCGTCGGATACAACGCGCCCGTCGCGACGCCGATGCGCGCCGTCGATGCTGCCAGTTGACGCTCGGCCTCGCGCACGTCCGGGCGGCGCTTGAGCAGCGCGGCGCCGTCGCCGACCGGAATCGGCTGACGGATCTGCGGCAGCGTGCTGCAGGCCAGCACGGCTGGCGGCAAGTCGGATGGTGCGCGTGCGAGCAGCGCCGCGAGCCGGTATTGCGCGATCTGGCGGCGCGCGGTGTAGCGTGGAATATCCGCGGCCAACGTATCGACCTGGGTCTGCCCGCGCGTCACATCGGGCTGATTGCCGCGGCCGGCGTCGCGCAATCGGCGCGACACGTCCACACGTTGCTTCTGCAATGTCAGCGACTGCTGCGCGATCCTGAGTTCCTCGGCGGCCGAGCATTGCTCGACGTAAGAACGCACCACATCCGCGACCACCGTGATCCGCGCGAGATCGCCGGCCACCTGCACGGATTCCGTATCCGCCGCCGCCGCCTCGACACCGCGCCGCAGCTTGCCGAACAGATCGATTTCGTACGAGATGCTGATGCCGATATCGCCTTCGTTAGCGACCGGTAGTTTGTTGAAGAGCAGATACTGTTCGGCCGATTCCTGCGCCCGCTCGACGACCGCCGACGTTTTCCCGGAGAAGCCGCCCTGCGCCTGCGCGACACCCAACGCTTCACGTGAGCGCGCGAGATTGGCCGCCGCGACGCGCAAGTCGGTATTCGATTGCAGCGCTTGGTCGACGAGGTTGTTCAGCACGGGATCGTCGTAGAGCTTCCACCAGACCGCAGGCACGTCGCGCCGCGTGGTCAGTTTGGCATCGGCGCCCTCGATCGGCGCATT
Source organism: Burkholderia sp. OK233 (assembly GCF_900230185.1). Lineage (GTDB taxonomy): Bacteria > Pseudomonadota > Gammaproteobacteria > Burkholderiales > Burkholderiaceae > Paraburkholderia. Next base: position 1,303,779 of record NZ_OCSR01000002.1, on the reverse strand, counting down.
GGCGAGCGGGGCGTTGACCAGCGCCTGCTTCGGCAGCGAATAATCGGGGCCGACATTCACGCAGCCGTTGAGCGCGACGCTCAACGGCAATAGTGGCAGCAGCGGCAATAGGGGAAGGGCGCGCGACAGCTTCATTGCGATGCGCCCGACATGACGGCAGCAGATGCCGGTTGCGCAGTAGAAGCAGCGGAGGCAGCCGGAACAGCAGACGCAGCCGAAGCCGCCGATGCATCCACCGTACCCGAAGCGCCAGCAGCCGGACGCTGCTTGCCTGTCGGCGACAGATCGCGCACTGACACCGTCGCGGTGCGACCAGCGATCATGCGGAAGTCGGCAGGCACCTCGTCGAGCGCAACGCGCACCGGAATCCGTTGCGCGAGCCGCACCCAGCTGAACGCCGGGTTCACGTTCGGCAGCAGATTCGACCCTTGCGTGCGGTCGCGGTCTTCAATCCCCGCGACGATGCTTTGCACATGACCGCGCAGCACGTTCGGCTCGCCCATCACCTGGATGTCGACCCGCTGGCCGATGTCGATGCCGCGCAGCTTGGTTTCTTCGAAATAACCGTCGACGCGGAACGAATGCATATCCACCACCGCCAGCACCGCACGGCCCGCCGAGACGAATTCGCCGGTACGCGGTGCGCGGTCGTTCAGATAACCGTCGACCGGACTTACGATGGTAGTGCGTTGCAGATTGAGCCTGGCGGTATCGATCGCGACGTTCGCATCCGCGAGCGCGGCTTCCGCTGTTTCAACACGCGAGCGGCTTTCTTCGGCGACTTCCGCCGCAACCAGGTTGCCGAGCTGGCGATTGCGCGCATCTTCGCGGCGCGCCTGATCGAGGGTGGCGCGGCGTTGCTGCGCGGTGGCCTGCGCCTGGCGCAGTGCGAGCGCATAGCGGGCCTGATCGATCACGAACAGCACCTGGCCTTGTTTGACCTGCTGGTTGTCCACCACCTCGACCGATGAGATCAGCCCCGAGATATCCGGCGCGACCTGGATCACATCGGCGCGCACATGGCCGTCGCGAGTCCACGGCGCGAACATGTAGTAGGCGACCAGTTTCCACAGCACGAAGGCTGCAACCACGACGACGATCAGGGTCAGCAGAATTTGACCGACGGAGAACCAGGTTTTTTTCACGTTATTAGTCTGTGCGAAACGACGACGACAAGGCCCAGCACCAGCACATAGATGCCGAGATCGAAGATGGAACGGTGCCAGACGAAGCGGTAAAAGCCGACGCGTTCGAACACCGTGCGAATGGCCAGGTTGATCAGGTAGGCGATCAACATCAGCACGAGCACGGCCGGCACGAACACGCCGAAGATATCGATTTCACCGATCATCGCGGGAACGGGCAAAGGAGAGGATTGGGTTGCGGGACGGGCACATCAGGCAGCGGCCTCCGGTTCGGGCGGCGTGGGTGTGATTAGCGTGGCCGGAAACAGCGAAAGACGCAAGCCGACCAGCGCGTGCAGCGCCTCGCGCAATCTACGCGCCGAGGTTTGCGCGGTCGGGCTCGGCGCACCGGCATTGGCAAGTCCTTGTGCGGTGACGCGCGCCACGGCTGCATCGATCGACGACATCAGGTGCTCGGGCACCGGTTGGCGCGCGCGCTGGTCGATGCACATTTCGAAATATTGGCGTATGTCTTCGAGGACATGATCGATCGCGGCCGGCGCTTCGCCGCCGAGCTTGTGCGTTAGGCGGCGCAGATCGAGCGCGTTGAAGGCGACGCGCAGATCACGGAAGCTTTCGATCGACGGATGGCGGTGGTCGTCCGTGGCGGCAAGGCGTGGGATCAGCTGCATCAGGCGGTCGAGCATGCGCGCGGCGAGATTGCGCGGGTCTTCGATCGTCCGTGTGGAAGCAGTCAGCACCACGTCGGCCCAGCTCGAGCGCAACAGCCGTGAGGCCGCGAGTTCGGCGCCGAACGGCCGCGTCGCGCGGGTCCACAGATACGCATACAGCAAGCCGGCAAGGCCCGCGAGATTGCTGTTCAGGAAGATCAGGAAGTCGGCCGAGTAGGCGTCCTGAATGCTGATGAAGGTGGCCGTATTGACGGCCACGAGCACCGTCACCATGTTGAACTGCGGACGCGGGATCAGCGTGCCGACAAGGATGAACGGCGCGGCGAACAGGACGACCAGCATCGGGAAGTCGTGCACGTGAGGCAGCACGGCGAACAGATAGATACCGGCGGCCACCACGCTGACCGCCGTGGCGACGAAGAACTTGAACACCATGGGGGCGGGTTCGTCGAGCGCGGCGAAGAAGCAGCACGCGATGGCGGCCAGCGTCACCGCGCTGGCGCCGTCTGCCCAGCCTGAGCCGATCCACAGACTGCACGCAATGATCACCGCGGCGCCCGCTGAAACTGTCGAAAACAGCATGATGCCGCGGTCGAAGAACCGCTCGGTGCCGCCCAGCCGCCAGTGACGAAAACGTGGCCGCCACGAACCCTCTTCGCGCGTGATGATGATGCGCAGCGAGCGGCAGTCCTGCCAGATATCGATTACCTGTTTCATACGCCACAGCGCGTTCGAAAGCAGTGCGCCGTCCCAGGTCGCCAGCGCGGCCGGCAGCGGCTGCATCGCGGCGATGCGCTCGCGCAACGCGTTGGCTTCCGGGTCGGGGTGATAGCCTCCGCTGGCTGCGGGAAGCGGCGCATGGAACCACTTGATGACGTCGTTGAGCAACGTTTCGAGACCCTCGGGCCATGTCTGGCGGCCGCTGTTGTAGAGGGCGATCAGCGGATCGGCCAGCGCTGACATCATCGGCAGCAGCAACTGCATGCGCCCGCGCAACTCGTGAGCACGCGCCAGGATGTCCGGCCGGGTATGGTCGTAGGCAAGCTGGCTCAGCAGCAGCTCCAGCCCGTTGATCGTGCTCGCGATCCGCTGCCGGGCTCCCGAGATCGCCGAGCCCACAATGCGTCCGGACAGCGTTTCGGTCGCATAGAACGCGGCGTCGCGAAACCACGCGTCCGTTCGCTCGATGATGATGGGCGCGAGCCGGCTGGGAAACAGCGAACTGCCGACAATGCTCGCGCACACGATGCCGAGCAGGATCTCCTCGGTGCGGCTGATAGCCAGATCGAACACGCCGCCTGGATTGGTCACAGAAGGCAACGCAATGATCGGCATGGTGTAGGCCGCCAGCATGAAGACGTAGCTGCGCGCGGTGCGATCGGCCACCGCCAGATACAGCAGCGTGCCGGTCCACAACGCGACGATCACGCTGAACAGATACGGCGATTCGACGAATGGCGGCACCAGCAGTACCGCGGCCGACGCGCCCAGCATTGTGCCGAGCGCACGATAAAGCGCCTTGGAGCGGGTCGCGCCGACAAACGGATTCGACACGATGTAGACGGTGGCCATCGCCCAGTACGGCCGCGGCAATTCGAGCGAGAGACCGATGTAAAGCGCGATCATCGCCGCGGCAAACGTCTTGACGGAGAACAGCCAGTCGCGGATGGAGGGATAGCCCATAACCGGTTACTCGGCATCCCTGGCGTTGGGCGGCGCGGCTGCGTCGGCCGTGAAAGCAGCCAGCACGCGTAGGGTCGCTTCGAGATCGCTACGCGAGATACCTTTCAAAGCTTGCGCCCGCAGCGTATTCAGCTCTTCTTCCATTTTTGCGGTGACGGCGCGGCCCTCATCAGTGAGTACCACGGTCTTGGCGCGCCGGTCTTCAGGATCTTCGTCGCGGCGCATCAGGCCGGCCGCGCACAGTTGATCGAGCAGCCGCACGAGCGAGGGCCCTTCAATACCGATGTGATCGGCCAGCGTGACCTGCCGCACTGCTTCGCCGAGCCGGCTGGCGGTCAGGAGCGGCGTGGCGCATGCTTCGGAGACGTTAAAGGCCGCGAGCACGCCATGGCTCGTGCGCCGCCATTTTCTGGCAGCGACAACCAGGGTGCTGCTAACGGTGCGGCGCAAGGTATCGAGATTCGACATGGCCGCTATTGTATTTCCTAAATATTCGTTAGCAAGCTATTGAATTGGAATTTTGTGAAGCGCGGCTTTCGTGGCGCTGTCGCAAAAGCCAAGCCCATTTAGCCGCGAACGCGCTCCTTGACCAGTTCGATAAAGCGCGTTGCCGTGCTATTGCGTAGTCCCGCAGGGTAAGCAAGATGCAGCGGAGCACTCAACTTCGCGGGATTCGTCAATGTGCAATAGACGGTTCCCACCTGGTTGTAACGTTGCATCGACGCCGGTACCAGCGTCACCCCCAACCCTGCTGCGACAAGATTGATCCCCGACACCATGCGCGGCACCTCGCGCGCAATCCGCGGCACGAACCCGGCTTGTCGGCATGCCGCCAGAATATCCGCATACATGCCGGGTGCCCCCGGTCGGCGCACCAGAATGAAGTCCTCGTGCGCCAGCGCCTTCAACGACACTTGTGGCCGCTTCTTGCCCGCTCCTTTCAGCAACGGATGCCCAACCGGCAATACCACCACCATCGGCTCGTCGAGCAATAACTCGAACGCCACACCCTCGCGCGCATCGACAGGCTTGCGGAGAAACGCGGCCTGAATTTGCCCCGCGGCCAGACGCTCGATAATCTCCGCCGCATTGAGCTCGGCAAGCTCCACGGCGACCTCGGGACACACCGCGCGAAAAGCCCGGATCGTCTCCGTGGTGAAGGGATGGAACGCAGCCGAACTGGTGAGGCCAATCGAGATCGTGCCGAGTTCGCCGCGTGCAATCCGGTGCGCCTTGTCCACCGACTGCTGCAGGTCCTGCAGCAAGCGTTGCGCGTCTTCCGCAAAGGCCTGCCCCGCGGGCGTCAGGCTTACGCCGCGCGGCATGCGCACAAACAGTTCGAAGCCGATCTCTTCCTCCAGCGTTCGAATCTGCTGCGAGAGCGGCGGCTGTTGCATGGCCAGCCGCTCGGCCGCACGCGTGAATTGGCCTTCCTCAGCAACCGCCAGGAAATAGCGCAAGTGGCGAAGCTCCATCGTGTTCTGTCTCCCCGGTCGTGCTTTGCGTTCAGTTCATTGCCATATCGTATAGATATGGATAGTGCATAAAACAGGTATTTTACATTTGTCACGCCCAATCCTACGATCTCGTCCATCGCATCGATCGAGGCCCGCGTTGCCTACGGCAAGCAGGCTCGAGCGCCCCGCGACATAAAAAAATGGACTGGAGACAGTAGTGATAGTCATGCCAAACTGGGCTTCCGCGTAACGCTCGGCATCCGCCACCGGTTCTGAGTTTTTGAGCTTTTCAACGACAGATTTGACGATGCGCCGCGTTCAAGACAGCGCACGGTGATCAGGAGCAAGCTGCATGACATTCAATCTTTCACGACGTCTGGCGATGGGGTGCGCGGCAGCCGGTGCCGCCATGCTGGCATGGCTCACGCAACCGGCATTCGCGGCGCATCCCTACGAGTCGCATCTGAAACCGGTGGCGACGATCTCGGATACACGGTTTGTGATCGACACGCCGCAAGGGCAAGCTGAATTTCCGTTGTACCTGTCGAAAGATTGGAACGTCGCGCAACCGCAGGTGACGCGCGCGGTGATCGTGATTCACGGCAAACTGCGCAACGCGGACGTGTACTTCCGCACCGCGCAGAACGCTCGCGACGCCGCTCACGCGGATCCCGACAGCACGCTTCTGATCGCGCCGCAATTTCTCGCCACGCTCGACACGCGCGTGCATAACGAGCCGGCCGATCTGCTGCGCTGGACCGGCGACGCCTGGATGGGTGGCGAAGCGGCGCGGGCGCCGCTGCCCGTCAGTTCGTACGCGGTACTGGACGCGATCGTCACGCGCCTCGCAGATCGCAAGCTGTTTCCGAATCTGCGGCACGTTGTGTTCGCGGGGCATTCAGGTGGCGGCCAGGTCGTGCAGCGTTACGCGGTGGCGGCGCATAACATCGACGTGCTGACGAATGAAGGCATCGATGTGCGCTACGTGGTGGCGAGCCCGTCGACGTATGCGTATTTCGATGCACAACGGCCGAATGCGCAAGGTGTAACGGCGCCGTTCGATGCCGCGCAATGCGCCGATTTCAATCAATGGAAATACGGCATGGACAATCGGCCGCCATACCTCGACGACCACTCGCCCGGACAACTCGAAGCGACTTATGCGTCGCGCCGCATTGACTACCTGGTCGGCGGCGCGGACGACGATCCGCAGCAAAGCGCGCTCGATAGAAGCTGTGCCGCCGAAGCGCAAGGTCCGCAGCGTGTTGCGCGCGCAGAGGCGTATTACCGGTACATCCAGTCGCGTCATCCGGAAGGGCTGACGCAGAGTTTTCATATCGTGCCGGGTGTGGGCCACGATGGCGCACGCATGCTGACATCGGTCTGCGCATTGTCAGCAATCTTTGGCACCCAAGGATGCGAGCAATGAGCGGGGCGAGCTTGAATCAGCGTGACGGTGCGGCGTCCGCTACGGAGGCATCGAACGGGCTGAGCCCGTCGATGGTGCGGCGCGCGATCTTCGCCTCGGTGCTCGGCAACGGGCTCGAGTGGTTCGATTTTCTGATCTACGGCTACTTCGCGAAGATCATCGCGCTGGTGTTCTTTCCCGGCGGCAGTGGCTTCGTATCAATCATGCTGACGCTTGCCACGTTCGCCGTCGGCTTTATCGTGCGACCGATCGGCGGCATTCTGTTCGGTATCTACGCGGACCGGGCGGGGCGGCGCAAAGCGCTCTCGCTGCTGATCATTTCGATGGCGGCGAGCACGCTGTTGATGGGCCTCACGCCGGGTTATGCCAGCATCGGCATTGCGGCGCCGTTGCTCGTGGTGCTCGCGCGGCTGTTGCAAGGGCTCTCGGTGGGCGGGCAGTTCGCGACGGCATCGGCGATGCTGGTCGAGTACGCGCCACCGCACAAGAAGATGTTCTACGGCAGCTTCAACATGTCGGCGCAGGCGTTCGCGTTGCTGCTTTCGTCAGGTGTCGGTTATCTGCTGACCACGCAGCTCACGCATGAGCAACTGGTGGCGTGGGGCTGGCGCCTGCCGTTTCTGTTCGGCGCGTTGGCGGCGCCGTTCGGCTTCTACATCCGGCATCGCGTGGCGGAATCGCCGGAGTTCGAGCGTTTGCTCGATCAAAAGGACAAGCCGCCGCGTGTAACGGTGCGCCAGTTCTTCCGCGATAACGGCGATGCGGCGATCTGCGCGATGGGCGTGATCATCATCGGCGCGGCGACTAATTATGTTTGGCACTCTTATCTGTCGGTGTATGTCGAGCGGCAATTGCATCTGCCGCTGTCCACCGCGTTGCTCGGCGCGTTCGTGTCGGGCGTGCTGAATCTGTTCCTGTTTCCGCTGTCCGGCAAGCTTGCCGATCGCTACGGCGCGTACCGGCTGTTCTATCCGATCGTAATCACGTGGATGGTGTGCAAGTATCCGCTTTATCACTTCGTCGTGACGAATCCGACGCCGGGGCATCTGTTCATCGCGCAGATGGTCGCGACGGTGTTCCTCGCTGCCATGTCCGGTTCGCACCCCGGCATGCTCGCGACGCTGTTTCCGGTGCGCAGCCGGTCGGCGGGCGTGGCGCTGTCGTACAACATTGCGGTGACGCTGTTCGGCGGCATGGCGCCGCTCACCATCACCGGCTTGACGCACCTGACTGGCAGCAGTCTGACGCCGGCGTTCTACCTGATTTTTGCCGGTTGCGTGTCGCTCGAGATGGTGTATTTCACGCGCTCGGGACGTGAGCCGGGCGGCGCAACGGCGAAGTTCGTTACGCGCTAACCGCCACTAGCCAGACTGATTAGATGACCCACGAGCTTATTGCATGACCCAGCCTTTGATCACAGATGACGAACGCGCGCCGAATGAACGTCCGGTCGCTATCGTCGCCAGCCGGCATCTGAGTGTCGCGACGCATGCGGGCAGCGGCACCGTGCCGGTGTTCGCGAACCGCGACTGGCTTGCGTCGACGCGTGACGTCAAGCGCGCCGTGATTCTGATTCACGGACGCCTGCGCAACGCGGACACCTACTTCCATCTGGCGGAGCGCGCGTGCGCGCTTGCTGGCGGCGATGCGGCCGATACGCTGCTGATCGTGCCGCAGTTCCTCGCGAATGCGGACGTTAGTGCGCATGCGTTGCCGCCATCCACGCTGCATTGGGAATGGACTGGCTGGATGGGCGGCGACAACGCCGAAGGTCCGGCGCCGCTCAGTTCGTTCGATGTGCTCGACGCCATCCTGCAGACGCTGGCGTCGCGTGAGCAGTTTGCGTCGCTGACCGAGGTGGTGATCGCCGGGCATTCGGGTGGTGGTCAGGTGGTGCAGCGCTATGCCGTGGTGACGCGGGGTGAGGCGCCGCTCGTCGCGCGCGGTATCGCGCTGCGCTATGTAGTTGCGAATCCTTCGTCGTATGTGTACTTCGACGCGATGCGGCCGACCGCGTCCGGTGAATTCGCGGCGTTCGATGCGACGGCGTGTCCGTCGTTCAATCGCTGGAAGTATGGGCTCGAGGATTTGCCGGCCTATGCTTCGAGTGGAGAGGGGGCTGCTCCAGCTGAAAAGCTTGAATCGCGCTATGCGCGTCGTGATGTCACCGTGCTGCTCGGTGGCGCGGATTGCGATCCGCAGCATCCGGCTCTCGATCGTTCATGCGCTGCGCAGACGCAAGGCGAGCATCGGCTGGCGCGCGGACTGGCTTACGCGCGCTATATGGCGTCGAGACATCCGGAAGGGGCGGCGAAGCATCGCACGTTTGTGATCGACGGCGTTGGGCACGACGCGAAGGGGATTTTTGCATCGGTGCAGGGGCTGGCGGCGTTGTTCGGCAAGGCATGAACCGTGCTACCTCGATAAGGCCACCTTTCAAAGGACTGTGCCGACATGAACAAGACCCGAATCCTCGCGGCCACGATCGCCGCTGTATCGCTCAGCGCCTTGCTGCCGTGCAGCGCGAATGCCGACGATGCGCCTAGTCCGTGTGCGTCGCTCAAACGGATCGTCGCGGCGGCGCCGGACGGTTTGGCTTCGCTGACACCGGACGACGGCAAGGGTGTCGCGCAACCCTACGGCGATGACGCGCAGTGTTCGGCGAGCCATGGGAGCTATCAATGCACGTGGACGCCGCATCACGACGCCGGTTCGAGCGCGGACGCGCTGCAGGGCGTCGCGGCGGATATCGCCTCGTGCCTGCCGGACGCAACGCACGACCAGAATTCACCGGGACGTCAGCATTTTTATCTGGGCACGCGTGCCAAACGGACCGATATCACGTTGACGCGGGCTGATTCGAACAAGTTGAGGCTGGTTGTATCGGGCAAGTGAGCGGGCACGTGCGCTTCGGGCTGTCCGCGCGCCGCCGTTATTGTGACGCCGGCCACCATGTCCAGCCGCGTCGCGAGTATCGCAACTCGACCATCGAGAGCGGCGCGATTTCGATGCGCGGAAATATGGCCGGCGACGCGCCGAGCGCATGAACGATGGCGGCCCGGATCACTGGCGCGTGCGTGACGGCGACCACGTTTTGCGTGTTGCCGGGTATGACGCCCTCGCTCAATGCATCGTTTAGCGCATCGAGCCACTGTCCCACCCGCTTCACGAGTTGACTGAATGACTCGCCGCCATGCGCGGCAGCGTCGGGATCGTGCGTCCATGCGGCGAGGTCGTGAGGCGCTTCGATCGCGAGATCGGCAAGGCGGCGGCCACGCCACAGGCCGTAGTCCATGTCTGCCAGTCCCTCGTCGACCGATGCGCCCTGGTCCAATACCGCGACACCGAGCCCCAAGGCCGACGCTGTCTCTCGCGCGCAAGCGGCAGGGCTGACGAAAACCGCCGCGTCATCCGGAATCGACAGACGCGCTCGTGCGGCGGCTGCTTCGGCGAGGCCACGTGCATCGAGCGGGTCGTCGGCGGGGAAGCGGCCCGCGCGCATCGCCGCGGTCGCTGCGTGGCTGATCAGTAACAGCCGTGTGTCCATTCAGTTGATTTCCATAAGGGCCGGACTAAAGCGGGACGCTGTGTGAATACTTTGCGTTGCCGGGAGGCAAAGTTTAGCGCGTAGAATAGCGTCACTGCGAAGCACGGAAGCCGGTGAGAGCCCGGCGCGGTCGCGCCACTGTAATCGGCATTCACGAGCCGAAAGCCAGACCTGAGCTTCGCACCATCCCTCTTCAATCGACTATCGGGGCGCGTTACCCCCAGGAGATGTCCATTATGACCAACGCTGTTTTCGATTCCACGACACAGCCTGTCGCCCAACCCACGCCGATTCCGCTGCGTGAACTGCTACCTTGGGTCGTGTTCGGCGGCCTGCTGCTGTTGCTCGCGCTGTATTTCGTTGGTGCGGAAGAAGGTGCCACGTCGCTGGTGCCTGGCATGTACGTGCACGAATTCGTGCACGACGGCCGCCATCTGCTCGGCTTTCCCTGCCACTAACGGAGTCGAACATGGTCGGTAAATTGTTGGTACGCGGGATGCTTGCAGGCATCGCCGCGGGATTGCTCACGTTCGGTTTCGCGAGATTAGTCGGCGAACCGCAGGTCGATCAGGCGATTTCCTTCGAGGAAAAGGCCGACGCCGCCAAAGGCGAGGCGCCCGAACCCGAACTGGTGAGCCGCGGCACCCAGGCGGGCCTGGGATTGTTGACGGGCGTGGTCACGTACGGTGCCGCGTTCGGCGGGCTGTTCTCGCTGGTGTTCGCGTATGCGTATGGCCGCGTCGGTGCGGTGAGTGCGCGCGCGTTGTCCGCATGGCTCGCGCTTGGCGCGTTTATCACGCTGGTGATTGTCCCGAACATCAAGTATCCGGCGAATCCCCCGTCGGTGGGCGACCCCGAGACGATCGGGATGCGGACCGGCTTGTTCTTCCTGATGATTGCGATCTCGCTGGCCGCAATGGTGTTTTCGCTGAAGGTCCGACGCCGCGCGGCGCTGAAGCTGGGCGCGTGGAATGGCTCGATTGTGGCGGGCCTGGTGTTTGTCGTGATCATTGCTGCCGTGCAGCTGTCGATGCCGACAATCAACGAAGTGCCGGCGGCTTTCCCGGCTGTGCTGTTGTGGAAGTTCCGCGTCGCGGCCATCGGCATGCAGGTGATTATGTGGACGACTGTTGGGCTGCTGTTCGGCTCCCTCGTTGAGCGAAGCAAATTGCTGGCTCCCGCGAGCCGCAGCGCCGCGAAGTCCGCTTACCTTTGATGTGAACAGCGTGACCGCGCGAGCCGCGGTCACGCCGGCGTGCAGCGCGAGAGAAGCCAACTACATCAAGTACTTGGCGCGTTTGCCGGAATGTTATCCACAGGCTTGCGAACATTTTCTGTGGATAAGCCACCCCTCCACAATGCGCTGGTCCTCTCGAACCGCGTAGGCGATCATCACTGCGTCCATCCGCACCGCAAGCAACAATCCGATCTGCGTCAAGCACTTAGGTGCGTAGCCCCGTTGTTATCAACAACCCTATGAACATTTTCTGTGGACAAGTTCCATGGCCGCATAACGTTATGCGAATCGCTTGGTTGCCCGAAGCCGGGGCAAATCCGACACTCACTCCAATCTCAAGCAAACCGAGCCTGGAGCCATGTCGAACACATCAAGCCTGCGCCCATCGTGGGCCACTCACTTCGCGGCACTTCTGCTGCTGGCCGCATCGGCAATAACGACGACAACGGCCATCGCCGCGCCACCTTCGGGCGATCCGATCCTGATAGGCGTCAGCGGCCCGCTGACCGGCCAGAATGCTCAGTACGGCGCGCAATGGAAAGCCGGTTTCGATCTTGCCCTGGATGAGATCAACAGCCACAACGGCATCAACGGCCGTCCGCTGAACTACGTCTTCGAGGACAGCCAGAGCGACCCGCGCCAATCCATCACGATCGCGCAGAAATTCGTCAACGACCCGCGCATCCTGATCGAACTCGGCGACTTCTCCAGTCCGGCTTCGATGGCGGCGTCGCCGATTTATCAGCATGCCGGCCTCGTGCAACTCGGTTTCACCAACTCGCATCCTGACTTCACCAAAGGCGGCGACTACATCTGGAGTCCGTCAGTCAGCCAGGCCGACGCGCAGCCGCTGCTTGCCGACCTCGCCGTGAAAACGCTCGGTCTCAAGCGCATCGCCGTGCTCTATCTGAACACCGACTGGGGACGCACCAGCAAGGACGTCTTCGTCAAAGCCGCCAATGAACGCGGCGCGCAAGTCGTTGCGGCCGAAGGCTATCAGTCGGCCGAGAAAGATTTCCGCGCGACGCTGGTGCGCGTGAGCGCTGCGAACCCGGATGGCATCGTGTTGATTTCGTACTATTCCGACGGCGCGCAGATCGCCCGCCAGGCGCGCACGAGCGGCATCAACCTGCCGATTGCCGCGGCCAGTTCCGTGTATTCGCCGAAATTCCTCGAACTCGGCGGTGAGGCCGTCAACGGCGTGGCGACAAACACCAGCTTCTTCCCCGGCGAATCCGGGCCTGAAGTGCAAAGCTTCGTCAAACGCTTCGAGGCGAAATACCAACGCGAGCCGGATGCGTTTAACGCCTATGCGTATGACGCCGTCATCATCGCCGCCTACGCGCTGCGCGCCGGCGGCCCCGACCGCAAAGCCGTGCGCGATGCGCTGCCGAAGCTGCACGACATTCCGAGCGTCGTGTTCGGCAAGGCCAATTTCGATCCGGCGACGCGTCGTGTGATCGGCGTGAAAAACATTAACGTGGTGGTGAAGAACGACAAGTGGGCGTTGCTTGAGAGTAAGGCGACCGTTGCGCAGAAGTAGGCATCCCGCTGTCCGTCCAACTCTCCGATCATTCACAACATTCACGACTTTTTTTCGCCATGAGCCTTTTACTCGATCACATTGTGATTCGCGTCCACGACCTGACGCAGACCGTTGAAAATTTCACTGCGCTCGGTTTCACCGTGCAGCAAGGCGGCACCCATGCCGATGGCGTGACGCACAACGCGTTGATCGGTTTCGCTGACGGCAGTTACATCGAGCTGATCGCTTTTTTGCAGGCGGCGCCGCAGCGTCGCTGGTGGGATGTGGGACAGCGTCACGGCGATGGCTTTGTCGACTACGCATTGTTGCCGTCGAGCGTGGGCGCCGTGATCGACGCTGCGCATGGGCGCGGCTTGCTATACGACGGTCCGCAGGCGGGTGGACGTGTGCGTCCGGATGGCGCACGGCTCGAGTGGCAGACCGGCCGGCCGCAGACTAGCGATTTGCCATTTCTGTGCGGGGATATCACGCCGCGTGATCTGCGCGTGGCCGAAGGCGCGGTGCGTGACCATGCGAACGGCGTGCGAGGGGTAGCGAGTTTGACGGTCGCTGTGGATGATCTGAAGGTGAGCTTGCAGCGGTATCGGGCGTTGCTTGGTATCGGTGAGCGGGAGACGCGGACGGTGGCTTTGCCGGGGCTGGGGGCGGTGTCGGCGACAGTCTCGATTGGCGATGCGTCCGTTGTGTTGCTGAGCCCCGTGCATGTTGATAACGCGAGCGTGACCGCCGAAGGCGCAGCGTTGCGCCGACAACTCGCCACGCGTGGGGAAGGGGTGTTTGGTGTCGCTTTGCGCGCCGATGGTAAAGCAGAGCCGCGGGTGCTCGACCGAGATCGCACACATGGCGCGTGGTTCGAGATCGCCGCGGGGTGAGGGGAATCGCCTTTCGGCGCGCAGCGTGCAGCGCTTAGGAAGCTAAGTGGATCAAGCAGTTGGCGCGGTTGTGGGGCTGTTATCCACAGCCTTGCGAACATTTTCTGTGGACAAGTTCACAACAGCAGCAACCCCCAACGTTGTAGGCAGACAAGATCCCAACCTCATCGCCGCCTACGTGCTCCTACTTCTAAGCGCCCAATTGAACACGCTCCGCGTTCTGGCAACCGGCTGCGTCAGTCGATCAAATAACTGGGCGACGGCGCCATCGAGTTGAGCGAGCGCTGGTGCCTTTGCCGGATCGACATCAACAGCAGCAGTCACCGGCACACGTTCGTCCAACTCGTCACGTGCAGAACTCGCCACCGCCACCCCACCGCTATAGCGGGCGATCAGCGAATCCAGCCGCGCAACGATCGAATCCACATGTGCAGCGCCAATATCCACTGCATTGAGCGACACATCTTCCGACGACATGACTCGCCGTGAAGGATCACTCAGCACCCGAGCCCAGTGCAAGCAGCACAGCAGCGAACCGGTGGCAAGTTCGATGTCGGGATTCCACACCACCACTCGCTGTGTCTGCAGTGGTTTCAATGCGATCCGCAGATCATGCCAGGTACGATCGAGCCTGCGCATCACCGACGCCGTTTCGGGCGCTTGAGCAGTCGAGCCAGCTAACCGCACCACTTCGCGCAGCGTGGCAAGCACAGTCCCAAGCCTCGTCTCCACGTGCCGGGTCGCCGCAAGCGGCATCATCAAAATCGCGACCGCAAACGACACGAGGCAACCGACCAGTACTTCTTCGATCCGCAACTCGACCAGCGGTCCCATCGCGAAACCCAACTCGCCGTACACGAGCCCGACGAGCACGGTAATGAAAAACACCCCCGGCGCATACGCATTCAGGATGTAGTAAGCCCATCCGAACACGCATAGCACCATCGCAGTCACGAGCAACACGGGCGAGTCGTGCAGCGGCGCGACCAGCAGTACGCTGACTAACGCTCCCGCCAGCGTCCCGGCAAGGCGCTGTGCGCCGCGGTAGACCGTGTCCGCGCGTGACCGCGTGCCGAGGAACACCACGAACGTCGTGATGACCGCCCAGAACCAGCGCTCGGGAGACAGGGAGTGGCCGATCAGCATCGCGAGAAAGGCAGCGGTCGTGGCGCGCGTGGCGGGCAGCCAGCAGAGTTTGGTGCGCAAATCGGCAAGCCATGACGCCACGGACTGAGCGCTCGTAGCGCCAACTGACAAAGGCGAAGCGCCGCGCACATGGCCCCGATGCGCGATCTCCTTGAGCCGCACAATCGCGTGATGCAGCACGTCGGCGCTTGCGTGGGCGCCGCCATGCGCAGGCGCTGAAGCAAACGCATGCTGCCCCGCCGCGACTTCCACTTCGACAGTTCGCTCACGAATCGTCTCGGCATCGGGCGGATTCAGCAATGCCAGTTGTTCTTCAAGCGAGAGCGCGGCTTCGTTCAGTGCCGACAGATGCACCGCGCCCGGCGCGGCGAGTACACGCGAGGCGCGCAACGTCACCGTGTGAATGGCAAGCCGCAAGCTGGCAGCCGCCCGCATCGGTACGATCACTCGGCCGACCAGCGTGACCATCAGCGGCCCGAAGGTGGACAGCAAGAGAGATTGCACCAGATATGCCGTCGAAGGATGCAGGTACAGCCCAAGGTAAAAACACACCACGCCCAGCATCGCGCAGCCGAGCGCGCGCGGACCGCACGCCTGGGCCAGCATGCCGACAAACATCACGACCAGGAAGCCTGCATCCCCAGCGAGCGGATAACGGCTCAGTACACTGGCTGCGGCAAAGCACACGCAGGCGCAGAGATAAAGACAGAGCAGGGTGCCGAACCACGCAGGCCGCCGCGCATCGCGCACGAACAAGGGCGCCACCATCGCAAAGAGAATGCCGGGCGCGACGAGGGTAATCGGTTGGTGATGAAAGGCGGTCCACGCGATACTGGCAATGCCGGTTAGCAGGCAGGCAAGCGCAACGCGCAGCGCGGTATGGAGACGCACGAGTCCCGGGTCCGCAACCAGCAGGCGGTCGGCGACGCGCGAAAACGCGGCAGCAATCATGATCGATGATATCCAGGCTAAATGGCCGCCACCGGCTTTTGGCCGATTGCGACAGGGCGGGCGTGCGAGCCCGCCACCTTCGTATCGTCGAATCGGGCCGCCGTGCCGGGATCACCGGCTGAAAGCCCCGTCCGACGACGGGCGATAACACTCGAACAGGCACGCCGGACGCGCTGCAAAGGGTGGCGCAGCGCATCCGGTGGATTCGGGTTTTCCCGGATGATACCGGGTCAAAAACACGGTTGTCGAATTTTTGCGGCGGCGCAGCAGTGTTGGCGCGCCGTGGACGGAGCGACGTGGCGTCCGGTGGCCGATAGCATTGCCGGTAAGGATGAGGGCGAGACAGGACCGGTCCCTGGCTTGGCGGCGCGTCCCGCCGGGTCGGGTGGTCACCGTGTGGAACGCAATCAGGTCGCGTCGTGGAAAATCACCCCGAGCGTGTGCCGGTGACCCGACCGCAGGCGGCTCACGCCGTGCCGCAGATTCACCCGATACACGCCGCGCGTGCCCTGCACCGGCCGGTGATGGACCGCAAACACTACCGCGTCGCCCTTGCCGAGCGACACGACTTCCGTGCGCGACTGCATCCGCGGACGCTGCTCCGTCATGACGAACTCGCCGCCCGTGAAATCCTTGCCTGGCTCCGAGAGCAGAATCGCGACCTGAAGCGGGAACACGTGCTCGCCGTATAGATCCTGATGCAAGCAGTTGTAGTCGTCCGTGGCGTATTGAAGAATCAGGGGCGTTGGACGCAGTTGGCCGGCGGCGTGACAGCGCTCGATAAATTCGCCGTGCGCGTCTGGGTAGCGGACATCGATATTCATCGCCTCGTTCCAGCGATTCGCGACTGGCGCGAGGCGCGGATAGAGCTCGGCGCGCAACTCCGCCACCGGCTGCGGCAACGGATACGCAAAGTACTTGTATTCACCACGGCCGAAACCATGCCGGGCCATCACGACGCGGCTGCGGTACAGGTCGTCGCGCGGATAGAGCGCGGTTAGCGCGTCGCATTCCTGTGCACTGAGCAGATTGCGCAGCATCGCGCAGCCATATCCGTTCAGTTCTTCTTCGACATCGAACCAGTCGATCGCATCCACACGCTGCGTAAGCGAACCGATGACGGTGCTGGAGCCTGACTCCCGTGTTCCGGCGTGTTTCAGTTTGGGTTCGAACCCAAGCTCCATTTCCAGTTCCAACTCCGGTGACTGCGAGTGCAGATCCTTCGCGACCGTATTCATGAGCATTCTCCGTAGGGCGATTCATCGATCGATGACCGAGTGTAAGCACGCGCCCAAGGCCACGCACTCCGACTCTTGCTCTTCAATTCCCGTATCGTTATGGCCGCGCCCCTCCAATCCGCCGCGTGGGCGTCAGGGGCGTCTTAAGCAGAAGCGAAGGCCCGGTTCGAAAATGCAAACTTCGCGAAACCCGCCGCTAGGTTCATAGTAAAACCCTATTTCGCCCAATCAGTGTGTTTGGAGACTTTGCCAATGTCTGCTTCCCCAGAGAGACTCGACGACTGGCTCGACAAAGAGGTGGTGACCGAAGACGACATCACCGCTTTTCCGCTGACGGCAATGGCCGCCACCCTGGACCGGGAAGAAAGCGGCGATACGGTGCCGCCGCTCTGGCATTGGCTGTACTTTCTGCCGGTCGCGCCGCTGTCCGAAGTCGGTCCTGACGGCCATCCGAAGCGCGGCGACTTTCTGCCGCCGGTGCCGTTGCCGCGCCGCATGTGGGCCGGTGGCCGCCTGACGTTCCATGCGCCGCTCAAAATCGGCGAGCATGCGAAACGCACGTCGACCATCGCCAATATCGAAGACAAGACAGGCCGCTCGGGCCGTCTCGTGTTTGTGACGGTGCAGCACGCGATTGAAGTTGGTGGTGAGCTGAGGCTCGAAGAAGAGCACGACATTGTCTATCGCGATGCGCCACAAGAGGGCGCCCGACCACCGCAAGGTGCGCTCGCCCCCGAGGGCGAAACGTGGAGCCGTACGGTCGATGCGGACGCCGTGATGTTGTTCCGCTACTCCGCGCTGACTTTCAATAGCCATCGCATTCACTACGACTACCCGTATGTGACCGAGGTGGAAGGTTATCCCGGGTTGATCGTCCACGGGCCGTTGATCGCGACACTCCTCGTCGATCTGGTGCGCCGCGAGCAGCCGGACGCGGTAGTGCAAAGCTTTGCGTTCAAGGCGCTGCGGCCTACCTTTGCTGGCCAGGCTTTTACGGTGTGCGGAAAACCGTCTGCCGACGGTAGGACCGTCGATCTGTGGGCCAAAGACCATGAAGGTTATCTGACGATGCGAGCTACGGCAGCGCTCGGCTGAGCTACGTGAGATTCGATTATGCAAAGCACGCGGCAGGATTGGTTTAGGACGTTTGAGGGGCAATCATGGGACCAATGAACTGTTCTTCGACAACCTTGATGGTCACCTTCCATGTCAATCCATCGTTCGCGTACCTGGCAACCCTGGCGGCAATCCCACCGGCGGCCCGCTATCCGGCAAACTGAACACCGCCACGGAACTCGGGCATTGAAACCCTCTCAACACATCGCCTGTTAATGGATTGGCGACACTGCCTGCACTCGCAATATCGAGCACGGCCTTGCGTCCGTCGAAATCGAATTCAACACGCGTGCGGCCACGGGTCGCCGTATTGATCAGCGTGCCTTTGCTTAGCAGACGCAACAGCGCCCACGGGCCGTCGGTCGAAATCGGTGAGGTATCCGGACGAATGCGCGGGTTCGCTGTAATTTCTGCATGCGCGCCGCCGCGTGGCCCAGGCCACGTAATGGAGAACGGCCGGACGGGCCCATGCTGGTATTGCTCGCCCTGACCGTCGATGTCGAGCACGAGCCCGGTGATCGTCGGGTCGAGTTCAGGGATGGTGATATCGGCTTTCCAGGCTAGTTTCTTCTGGCCTGGATCCGTGAAAAACACATCCCGGATGGCCTTCGCACGTTCGAACGGCGCCAGACTCGGCCCCTGCACGGGCTCGGTTGCGCCAGCAAGCGTTTTATAGCGCCATCCGGCTCGCCGTGCTGTTCATTCGAAGCCGGACAAGGCTGGCCGGCAGTGCGGGTTTCGCGGAGGGCATGTCTTTGCTGGCAAGCTGGCTCGACCTCTACCCCGACACGATCCATCCACAACTCGCGGTGGATGCGGACCGCGATGCTGCGTTAGAGATACGATCGAACGCACTCCAGTCACTAACCGACGTCGATGGCCTGCTGTCGGATCTGCGGGAAATCGTCCTCGTCAAGTCGACCGCTACACGCCTGCAGGTCCGGGACGTGGAACGCGCATTTGCCCGGCCACGCCCAGTCGACGCGCTTTCGCAGGATTCGGTGCGACAGCAACTGAGCGACCTGCGTGCGCAGACTCCCGCTGTGTTGAGTGGATTCGATCGGGCGCTGGCGAGTTTCGAGGGCATCGAGACATGGTCCGAACTGCATCTGCATTCGTTTGCCCCGGATCTGTCCACGCTCGGTAACGTGCTGCGGCTGTTTGCGCGGCCAATTGGAAGCTCGGTCGCGCACGACGCCATTCTGGAAGATGCAGCCGCTTGTGTAACGCAGGTCAGCGATATGGATGCGCCGCTCGACGTTTCAACTACCGTACAGGTTGCGACAACGCCGCATCCAGTTGAGCCGGGTCAATCCATGCGGAGCGCCCGCACGTCCGCGACTGATCGACTGATGGCTCTGGAGAAAATTCGCGAGGCACGGCATTGGTTCGAAACCCACGAGCCCAGCAGTCCGATCCCGGTGCTGCTCCGGCGGGTAGAGCAGTTCGTCGGCAAGCGCTACGCCGAGGTGGTGCAGGCAATCCCGCCAGAGCTGCTTGTGCAGTGGGATACCGAGGCGTGAAAGTCGTTTGCGAAGAGCTTTCCTGCTCGCGAGTCTCAGTGCGTGAAAGTAACAAACCATTGGGTAACCTGAGCACGATGCCGTCGTATCGCGAAACGCGGCCGAATCCCGTCGGTCGCCAGCGGACGGCTACCCAATCCCAGGCCGAAACCAATAATTTCCAATAAGAAACGATTGAGCAAGCGATTCCGCGCTCCCAGAGCGTTGACAGCAGCGGCCGACGGCACCGCCCGACGGCCGCGCCATCCCTACGGCGCACCAAGCTCACAAGCCCATCCAGCCCGATCCGCCACCCAACCCGGGGGCAAATACCCTTGCCGCCGTAAAATCCCGCGTGTATAGTTTCCGAACTTACTCTTGTTTCGTATCGGAAATTAAAGGGATTCTCATGGACGCTTCCACCATCCTCGCCGACCTCGGCATCGCCCACGCGGCGCAAGCCGGCGACATCGCGGTTCATTCGCCGATCACCGGCGAACTCATCGGCCGTGTGGCCAGCAACACCGTGGCGGAAGTCGACGCGGCCCTCGCCAATGCGAAAGAGGCATACACCGCCTGGCGCAACGTCCCGGCGCCGCGCCGCGGCGAACTGGTGCGCCTGCTCGGCAACCGTCTGCGTGAAAAGAAGCACGCACTAGGCAGCATCATCACGCTCGAAACCGGCAAGATCCTGCAGGAAGGGTTGGGCGAAGTGCAGGAAATGATCGACATCTGCGACTTCGCGGTCGGTCTATCGCGTCAGTTGTACGGTCTGACGATCGCTTCGGAGCGCCCGGGCCATCGTATGGCTGAAACCTGGCATCCCATGGGTACGTGCGTCGTCATCTCGGCGTTCAACTTCCCGGCAGCGGTGTGGTCGTGGAACGCGGCGCTGGCGCTGGTTTGCGGCAACGCAGTGATCTGGAAGCCGTCGGAAAAGACGCCGTTGACAGCGCTCGCCGTCAACCAGATTCTCAGCGAGGCGCTGAAGGAATTCGGCGATGCGCCGGCCGGCCTGACCGCGCTGATCAACGGTGGCCGAGATGTCGGCGCGAAACTGGTGGCCGACCCGCGTGCTTCGATCGTCAGCGCGACGGGCAGCACGGAAATGGGCCGCATAGTCGGCGTTGAGGTGGCGAAGCGCTTCGGCCGCTCGCTGCTCGAACTCGGTGGCAACAACGCGGGCATCGTCGCGCAAACGGCAGATCATGAACTCGCGATGCGCGGCATTCTGTTCTCGGCAGTGGGTACGGCGGGGCAGCGTTGCACGTCGCTGCGGCGTCTGTTTGTACACGAAAGCGTGTACGACAAGACCATCGAGCGTCTGAAGCAGTTGTACAGCAAGGTGCCGATCGGTAATCCGCTCGAAAAGGGCACGCTGATGGGGCCGCTGATCGACAAACAATCGTACGTTCGCATGCAGGAAGCGCTGCAACAGGCTACAGCCGAAGGCGGCAAGGTGTTCGGCGGAGAGCGCGTCGAGGTAAAGGGCCATGAAGGCGGTTACTACGTGCGTCCGGCGATCGTCGAAATGCCGTCGCAAACGGCAGTGGTGCTGAAGGAAACCTTCGCTCCGATTCTCTACGTGCTGCGCTATTCGGATTTCGCGGATGCGGTCGAGGCGAACAATGCGGCGGTGCACGGTTTGTCGTCGTGCGTGTTCACGACCGATCTGCGTGAAGCTGAACGCTTCCTGTCCGACTCGGGCAGCGACTGCGGTATCGCTAACGTGAACATCGGACCGAGCGGTGCGGAAATCGGCGGCGCGTTCGGTGGCGAGAAGGAGACCGGCGGCGGTCGTGAGTCGGGTTCGGATGCGTGGAAGGCCTACATGCGCCGCGCGACCAACACGGTCAACTACTCGTCGGCGTTGCCGCTCGCGCAGGGCATCGACTTCAATATCGGCTGATCCGGTCAGTAGCAATACAGCGACAAAGCAGTCGATCAGTAGAGCGTTCGGCAGAAAGCAGCGGCGCATTCAGGCGCCGCTGTTCACAACTTCTTTCAGCAATTCGTTTGCGCCGCCCGCCGTTTCAGAGCGGCCACGCTACTCGTGGAGTAAGACGTGAGTTCCAAAGTCGTGATCGTCGGCGGTGGGGTGATCGGCAGCTCGATTGCGTATTTTCTGCGGCTTGGTGATCCGTCGGTCAGCGTCACGGTGATCGAACGCGATCCGACGTATGCGCGTTCGTCGTCGGCATTATCGGCGGCATCCATTCGCCAGCAATTCTCTACACCGCTTTCCATTCAGATGTCGCTATTCGGCATCGAGTTTCTGCGCTCGATCGGCGAGCGGCTCGAAATCGACGGCACGAAACCGTCGATCGATCTGCACGAAGGCGGCTATCTGTTTCTCGCCACGTCCGCCGGTGAGGCGACGCTGCGTGAGAATCACGCGCTACAAAAGCGTCTCGGCGCCGATATCAGTTTGCTCGACAAAGGCGCGTTGCAAGCGCGCTTTCCATGGCTCAATACCGAAGACCTTGTTGCCGGCGCCTACGGCGAAAGCGGTGAGGGCTGGTTCGACGGTTACGGCCTCGTGCAAGCGCTACGCAAGAAAGCGCAGGCGCTCGGCGCGCGCTACATTGCCGCCGACGTCACCGCGCTGCATCGCGACGGCAAACACGTGACGCAGGTGCAAACGGCGAACGGCGAGGCCCACGCCTGCGACGTGGTAGTGAACGCTGCGGGCGCCTGGTCGCGCAAAGTCGCGCAGATGGCCGGCATCGACCTCCCGGTATTTGCGCGACGCCGCAGTATTTTCAATGTCACGTCGCCCGCACGGCTCGAACAATGCCCTTTGCTGATCGATCCGAGCGGCGTGTATTTCCGGCCTGAGGGCAACTCGTTCATCTGCGGTACGTCACCGTCAGCGGATAACGATCCCGACGATTTACCGCTCGACGAAGTCGATCATGCACTATTCGACGACGTGATCTGGCCGACGCTCGCGCATCGCGTACCGCAATTCGAAGCGCTGCGTGTACAGAACTGCTGGTCCGGTTACTACGAATACAACGTGCTCGATCAGAACGCAATCATCGGCTACCATCCGGACGTCGATAACTGCATTTTTGCCAATGGCTTTAGCGGGCACGGTTTGCAACAGGGCCCGGCAACCGGCCGCGGCGTCAGCGAACTGATTCTGCATGGCCGCTATACGACGCTTGATCTCGGTTCGCTGAGTTTCACGCGTGTGCTCGAAAATCGGCCGATCGTGGAGAAGAACGTGGTTTAGCTCGCACGTTCGAGATGATGCGGAAAACGCAATACGTAGTGCGTAGATATCGTTTGCCGCCCACCCGGACGATGGCCACAATCGACGCCGATCTTCCATCGATAAGATAAACGGCCCGTCACCATGTTCACGTTCAATCCTGCATTCGAAGCGCCGACCGGTTCGCCGATCCGCGAGCTGTTCAAGTATCTGGCGCAACCCGGCATGATTTCGTTTGCCGGCGGCTATCCGGCGAGCGATCTGTTCGATCGCGAGGGTCTGGATGCGGCGGCGGCACGTGCGTCGCAGCAGCCCACGCTCTGTCTGCAATATGGTCCGACGGACGGCCTCGCCGTCCTCAAAGACCAACTCGCCCATTTGATGACGCGGCGCGGTACGCCTTGCACGCCGCAGGAATTGCTCGTCACGACGGGTTCGCAGCAAGGCTTCGATCTGCTGCTACGCGTGATGGTCGCGCCGGGCGACGTGGTGCTGGTCGAACAGCCCGCCTATCCGGCGACCCTGCAGGCACTGAAGCTACAAGAGGCGGATGTTGTGACGGTGCCCGTCGATCAGGATGGACTCGATGTCGCCGCGCTCGCCGCGTTGTTCGAAGCGGGCACATTAGCGCGACCACCGAAGCTGCTCTACACCGTCCCGACCTTTGCCAATCCGACTGGCGCGACTTTGTCGCTCGAACGCCGCATGGCGCTGTTGAAGCTGGCGGCGCGTCACCATTTTCTGATCGTCGAAGACGATCCCTATGGCGATCTGCGTTTCAGCGGCGCGGCGCTGCCGTCACTGCTCGCGTTGAGCGATCAGGTGCCCGGTTCACGCGACTGGGTCGTGCATTTTTCGAGTCTGTCGAAGATCGTCGCGCCGGGTTTGCGGGTCGGCTGGATGGTCGCCCATGCGGAAATCTTGCGCCGTTGCGTGGTCGCCAAGCAGACCGTCGACCTGTGCAGTTCGCCGTGGACCCAGGCGATCGCCGCCGAATACCTCGCGAGTGGAGCCCTGGAGCGTCATCTGCCGAGGATCATCGATGCCTACGCCGAGAAGTGCCGCACGCTGTGCGACGCGCTGGATGAGCATTTGGGTGACGCCATCGCGTTTCATCGTCCTGCCGGCGGCATGTTCGTGTGGGCGCAATTGAAAGATGGGCAGAATGCGTCCGACATGCTGCGTGCCTGTATCGAGCGCAACGTCATGTTCGTGCCGGGCGTCGCGTTCTATAAAGATAATATCGATCTGACGGCACTGCGCTTGTCATTTGCAGCGCCCGGTTTGGCCGAAATCGAAACCGGTGTGCAGAGAATGAAGCAGGCGCTCGCACTGTTTTGACGACGGCTAACACGGCTAACGTAGTATTGGCGGCAAAGCAGTAAGAGCAATACCTGAAATAACCCGGTGAGCACGTAGTGCGTAGCCGGGTTTTTTTATGCAGGTGCTAAATCGCTGAGATTTAGCATAACCATCCCGATCCGGTAAAGCAGCATAAGGTCGGGCCCGGCCGGACTATGCTCGCGGGCTCTCCTTTGCGCTGTTCAAGGCGGAAGCGGGCGCAAGCGTCCCTTCTTTGTATGCCGCCGCCTTCCGCCGCCGTTTAACTCAAGCCGCTGCTTCAAACGAGCACGCTTTCTAAAGATTTAATTTCGCCCGTTCAATATTTCCGTCAAACTCCTGAAACATGGCTGATTGTTAAATGGAGAGTGCCGCTGGTTTTGGGCTAAAAATATCGGTTATCATCGCTGCCTTCGGCGAATGATTTCGGTGAGTTAATTCATCGGCCATCCACGTTAATACCGTCGCATCGAACCAGAAAAAATCAGATGAAGATGTCGCGAAAAAAGATTGCAATCCTGGTAGTCGGTCTTCTGGTCGTGGCCGGCGTCGT
This sequence comes from Burkholderia sp. OK233, assembly GCF_900230185.1. GTDB lineage: Bacteria > Pseudomonadota > Gammaproteobacteria > Burkholderiales > Burkholderiaceae > Paraburkholderia. The sequence goes on along the minus strand of NZ_OCSR01000002.1, from coordinate 1,279,128 downwards.
CATTCAGGCGGTGTGGCGTCCATTTGCGCATCGCAAAGCTGCCGGGACCAGCGAAATCGTGCTCGATATTCATCACCCGGATGCGGTGATCGACAGCGAAGCGCTCTCGCGTTTGCCGCGCGACATCTTGCGTGTGCCGCTGTTGCACGACGTGCTGACTCAGGACTTCGTCGACTATTACGAATCGAACGATACGCGGCTGTCCGCAGAAGGCGCGCTGCGTCGTCTCGCGTTCGAACATCAACTCGACTGGCGCGATGAACTGATCCGCCGCGTATTCGACGAACCCGCGCATGTCCTGCTGTGGCGCTCGCCGGACGGCCGCCTTGGTTACTGGGTGATGTCGATACACCGTAACGGTCTGGCGAAGCTGTTGCAAGGCTTCGGCAACGTCGGCGCGAGCGACTCGCAGTTGAGCCAGGTCGCCAAGCTCTCCGGCGACGTGCCGGTCTACGCGTTGAAGCTGGCGGTTGGTCGCACGATTCTGTTCGCAACGAAGGACGAGCGCCTTGTCGTGATGTCCGCCCCCGGCGTGCTGCTCGACGCGAAAGGCAGCTTGCTGGGCGAGCGGGCCGACGCCGTGTCCGAGATGCTTTCTTCCGGCCGCGACGATGCGGCGCGCGCCTATCAGCTGGACGCGCCGGGCGATGCGCCGAAGGGACACCGGTTGGTAGTGTCAGCCAATTATTTGTCGTTTGGCTATCAGGCGTTTTTCTCCGGTATCGACGCACTGCGATTCGATTTTTCGCCGAACGGTAGCGCTGCGGCAAACTGGCAGACCTCCGCTTTGATCGAGCCGGGCAAGTTGCCGCAGGCGTGGAATAGCGCCGACTTGTGGCGCGCCTTGCCGGCCAATCCGGCGGCGTGCACGAGCTTGCCGGCGGACTGGAAAGAAGCGTCGGGCTTGTTGGGCAAGGTGGCCGATGTGGGCCCGGATGGCGCTGCTGCGATCGGCGATCAGCTCACCGGTCCCGCGGCCGTCTGCTGGTATGCGAAGTCCACGCTGGTTGCGCCGGTGTTCGTTGCTCGCGTGAAGACGCAGGACGCGGCGAGCATCACTACTCTGAAGACCGCGCTCGGCAAGACCTTTGGCGACGTGATCGGCGCGTATGAGGCAAAGGCCGCCAAATCCGGCGACGCTGATTCGGGCTATCGTCGTTTGCCGGTCACGAAGCACGATCAGGGCGCCAGCGTAACCGTGTGGCAACGGCCGGTCAGTGCGCTCTCCGGTACTGCCTTGTCCAGCAAGGCGTCGTTCGCGTCGCAACTGTCGGCGGAGCGCTATTTCCCTGTGACGCTCGCACTGGCGCACGGCTACCTGATTTTCTCCCCGGATTCACGTCTGGTCGACGATACGCTCGCCGTGCTCGACAAGCGCTATCCGGCCCTCGCCGATACGCTCGCGCCGCAGCGTCTGCCGCGCACGATTCTCACGCTGACACCTTCGTCCGCGGCTGCGTTGATCGAACGCGAAGCGGGCGCGGCGTTGCCGGCGGATCAGGAAGCGGTGTTCCGCAATGCGTCGCGCACCCATCTCGTGCCGAAGCTGCATGCGTTGGCACACTACCCGCCGGTTTCGTTGACGTTGCCGCAGAACTTGCCGGGGTCGAAAGGTTGGGTCCCGGTGGAGTGGTGGTTCGATCGCGCGAAGGCGGGTGCGGATTCCGGTGCCACCGCGGGGGTAGCAGATTCGCCTGCAGATCAGCCCGGCACCGAGGGCGACTAAGTGCGCCGCCTTCACGTCCCCGACGTGGCATTCGCGACGAATGCGTGCACGTCACGCCGCATCTGGCTCGCGCGCGCTGTGTCAGCGCTCGTCATGGCCAGCCTCGCGCCGTACGCGAACGCGCTCACCAGCACAGCTGCGTCCCCCGACCCCGACGCGCTCTCACCGCAGCAATCCGCTGCATTTCGCGCCTGGTTCGTGCGCATCGTCGACCAGCAAATGCGCCGCGGCCCGACGCCGCGCTGGACCCAGCGCGACTGCGCGGGACTCGTGCGCTTTGCCGTCGGCGAGACGCTCAAGCCGCATGACACCAGATGGTTGCGCGCGAACGGCATGACCAGTCTCGCGGACACCAGCAGCATGCCGCCCGAACTGCAACTGTCCACGCCGCAACGCGGGACCGCGAATCGCTGGACCCAGCTCGACGGTTCCACCGGCGCGTACGCATCGGCGATCGCACTGATTCAACGCAATAGCCGTTTTGTTTCGAAGGACGTGAACCAGGCGCTGCCCGGCGATCTGTTGTTCTTCGACCAGGGCGACGACCAGCATCTGATGATCTGGCTGGATCGCTACATCGCTTATCACACAGGCACCGTTACGCCGACCGATACCGGTCTGCGCGCCGTGGCCGTCTCCGACCTGATGCAATGGAAAGATTCCCGCTGGCAGCCGCTCGACGGCAATCCGAATTTCGTTGGCGTGTTTCGTTTGGACTTTCTGACACCATGACCCGAATGAACTCCGTCACCGCGTCGCGCGCCTGGCTCGGCAACCTGAAACGTCGCGCAGGCTTCACCGTGGTCGCGCTCTTCGCGGCCCTGACGCTCGCCATCGCACCAACCGCCCATGCCGACGACGCCGCCTCGAGCAGCGCCGCTGATACCAACATCGCCGCAAACCCGACGCTGCAAACAGCGCCATCGAGTAACTTCGCGTCACAGAAGGTCGACGGCCAGCCGTTCTTCCTGCTCTCGGATGCGAGCTTCGGCAGCGATCAGTTGGCGCAGGTGCGTCTCGAAGCACCCGGCCGCGAGTTCAAGGATGCGCTGCAAGCGTACGGCGGTGCGGACATCGTTGTGTATCGCGTGCCGAAGCCGTTGGACTTTTTGAAGGCGCAGAAGAATCTGCATCGCCTGAACGTCGCGCCGAATTACCAGGGCGAAGGGCTGGCGAATACGCTGGCCTATCTGTGGGACCGCTGGTTGACCGAAGCACGCCGCGCCTGGCAACGTGTACTGTCGTTCGCGACGCGCAGCAAGGCAACCGAAGCCGAACCGCAATTCAAGCTCGGCGAGCAGACCGGCAAGCAGACGCAATTCCAGCAGAACTCGCAGTTCGCGCCGCTGAAAGGCTATGACATGGTTGCGCGCTTTCGCTATCCGATCTGGGACGCGAAGGTGATCGCGCCGCCGAAGGGGGTGAATCTCGAAGGCAGCAGCAGTAACTTTATTGAAGCGAGTTCGGGCAACGTGATGATTCCGGTGGGTAAGCTGCCGCCGGGGCTGTATATCGTCGAGGCGGTGATTGGCAACTATCGCGCGCATACCTTGCTGTTCGTATCGGACACGGTCGCGGTCGTGAAAGCGGCATCGAGCGGCATGCTGGTGTGGACCGCGCGGCGCGATAACGGCAAGCCGGTCCCGAATACCGACGTGAACTGGACCGACGGCGTAGGTGTGCTGCAAAGCGGCACCACCGGCAGCGACGGCGCGCTGGTGCTGCAACACGTGAGCCCCGAGCGCAGCTACGTGCTCGGCACCGATCCGCAAGGCGGCGTGTTCGTATCGGAGAATTTCTATTACGACAGCGAGATCTACAACACCAAGATCTACGCGGTGACCGATCGTCCGATGTACCGGCCGGGCGACGCAGTGCATGTGAAGTTCATCGGCCGCACGTTCCAGAATGCGACGCAATCCACCGCGCCGGCAGAAGCCGATATCAAGCTCGACGTGCTCGATCCAAACGGCGCGCCGGTGGCGACCAGCAAGGTGCATTTTGCTTCCGATACGGGCGCGGACGCGTCCTTCACGCTGCCCGCCGATGCCACCGCCGGTGGCTATACGCTGCGCTTCGACTACAACGGCGATGTATACGGCAGCGCATTTCGCGTCGCCGAATATGTGAAGCCGCATTTCGACGTCAACCTGTCGATGGATAAAGCCGACTATGCGACGGGCGAGCAACTGAAGGGCAAGATTCAGTTGCGCTATCCGGACGGCAAGCCGGTGCGCGACAGCAAGGTTTCGGTCACGCTGCGTGCGCAGAAAGTGACGATCGTCGATGGCGAACTGCGCTATGCAGGGCTGTTTCCGGTCAAGCTGGAACAGCAGGAACTCACGACCGATAGCGACGGCAATGCGAGCCTCACGCTGCCCGCCGCGAAAGAACCGAGCCGTTATGCGTTGACGCTGTTCGCGCAGGACGGCGCGGCCTACAAGGTGCGTGTGACGCGTGAGGTGCTGATCGCGCGCGGCGCGACGCCTTATCGTTTGTCGACGGCCAAGTCGTTTTCGCAACCGAAGGAAGCGGTCAATTTCGATCTACAGGCGCTTGGTACGATCGATCCGTCTTCGCGTGCGCCAGCCAAATGGGAATGGACACGCCTCGAGTCGCAGACTCACGGAGAAGGCGCAATCAAAGGCGCAACGGCAGGCGGCAAGCTGTCGTTCCCGGTGCAATTCGACGAACCGGGTTCGTACATGCTGTCGGTCAAGGACGACACGGGCAATCTGCTTGCTGCCGCGAGCCATTGGGTGGCGGGCGATGGTCTGAAGGCGATTCCGGGCAGCGTCGAGATCGTGTTCGATCGCGACAGGTACAAGATCGGCGATACAGCCGAAGCGTTGATCACCTTCCCGATGCCGATCGACGATGCGCTCCTGACGCTGGAGCGCGACAACGTCGAACATCGCGCGTTGCTGACAGCCGGCGGCGACTGGCTGCAACTGCAACGCGTGGCGCCGTCGCAATGGAAGGCGCGCATCAAGGTCGGTGAAGCATTCGCGCCGAACATGACGTTCTCGGTGCTGTACGTGCATGCCGGCGAATACGTGTTCCAGAACGCGGGCATCGTGGTCGCGCAGCCGCAGATCGAACTGAATGTGAAGAGCGACAAGCCGGTGTACGGTCCGGGCGATACGGTCACGCTGAACTTCGACAGCACGCTGAACGGCAAGCCGGAAGCGGCGAATCTGACGGTGAGCGTGGTCGATGAAATGGTCTACGTGTTGCAGCCGGAAATCGCGCCGAACATCGTCGACTTTTTCTATCACCCGCGCCGTAACAATGTGCGGACCTCGTCGAGCCTGTCGTTCATTACGTACGACCTTGCGCGCTCGCCGTTGAAGGGCGCGCCGGGCGGCCCGCAACGCGCCAACTACAACGAGCGCGGCGTGAAAGTGCTGGAACGGCCGCGTCGTGACGATCAGGACACGGCCGCGTGGGAAGGCACGCTGAAGACCGACGCGAACGGTCGCGCCACCATGACCTTCAGGATGCCGGACTCGTTGGCCCGCTGGCGCGTCACTGTGCGCGCGGCGGCGCCGGACGGCATGGTCGGTCAGCGCACCGCTTACGTGCGTTCGGACCAGGCGCTGTATTTGAAGTCGAGCGGGCCTTCGCATTTCCGCGTCAACGATCAGCCGGCCATCGATATGATTGCCTTCAATCAGACCGACGCGGATATGGACGCCCAGTGGGTGGTCGACGGCGGCGGTCTCTCGTTGAACCAGAAGGTCACGCTCAAGCGCGGCGCGAACTACTTGCGTCTGCCGACTGGCGCGTTGAAGGCGGGGGTGATCAACGCCACCTTGCGCCGTGCGGGTAAGGATATGGATCGCTTGCAGACCACCATCCAACTCGATGCGAGCGGCTGGCTCGATCTGCATCAGAACACGGTGGCGCTCGACGGCTCGAACAAGCCGCTCAATCTGCCGCAAGATGCGCAGGACGTCAGCGTGCGTTTCATCGGCAGTTCGGCGAGCCAATTCGCGCGCGTCGCCGACGATCTGATCAACTATCCGTACGGCTGCGCCGAGCAGACCTCGAGCCGCCTGATTCCTTTGGCGCTTGCACACGATGCCATCGGCCGCGGCGATAACGCCACTTCGACGCAGGGGCTCGAAGCGCTGTTGCGCAATCAGCGACAACGTCTGGCGATGCTGGCGGGTGTCGGTGGCACATTCGGCTGGTGGGGCGATACGACCGGCGGCAGTTCGCTGATCACCGCCTACGCGTATTACGCGGACTGGCTCGCGAGCCGCAGCCTCGGCATCACGCTGCCCGCCGACAACTGGCAGCATGCGATGGACGTCTATCGCGATGCCGGTGCGAAAGAGCCGCTATTGCATCGCGCACTGGCGCTGTGGTTCATGCAGCAGATGGGCCTGCCGGTCGCGACGCCGGTGTCGGGTGTCGCGGCGGACTTGCAGAGCGATGCAGCGGCCGCGGGCAATGCATCGACCCCTGTGCGCAATGGCACGTATGGCGCGTCGGACAGTATCGTGTTCGCGCAAGCCGATTCGCCGCGTGGCAAGCAGATGGCGACGCTGTTGATCGCCAACATGGCGCGCAGTACGAGTGCTCAACTGCCGGAAGGCTTCGATGCGGCGGCGAGCGCCGCGCGTACGGCATTGGCCAACGATCCCGCGCCGCTCGTGCAAAGCCTGCTTTATATGACGGGCGGCGACGGTGGCGCGGCGATCGATGCTTCTGCGTTGCTCGCAAAAAGCAGCGCCGACTACCCGACGCTCGATCGCGCACTCACGTTGCTGTGGGTACGTAAAGCGCTGGGTGGCGACACGGCGCCGGCCTCGTTGCCGTCGCTGCAAGGCACGGGCTGGACGCGTGCTGCGACGCCGACCGGCACGGCGCTGTGGAAGTGGAACGGTGCTGCTTTGCCGGCCACGCTCGACGCAGGCGCCGCACGTACCGACGTCAACGCGCTGGTCTCGTTCCGCAGCCATACGAGCGAGGACAGCCGTCTGAACATCACCGTCGAACGTCGTTTCTACAAGCTGGAGCCGCTCGAAGTGAAGGTTGATCCGAAGAAGGCAGGTGGCGCCGAGAGCCAACTGGGTCGCTCGGCATTTACCGCGCGCCTGGTCAAGCAGGGCGATGCGATCGACAGCAATGCGCTGTACGTCGACGAAGTCACGCTCACGCCGCGCTCCGGCAACGCATACCACTACGGTCTGCTCGACGTGCCGCTGCCGCCGGGCGGCGATGTGGAGGCGACCAGTTGGGGCGTGTCGATCGACGGGTTGCCGGGTGAGAAAGAAGGGACAAGCGGCCCGCAGCCGTTCGCGCGTGCCGCTTCGTATGAGATGGGTGAACTGGCCTATCACCAGCCGGTGCCTTTGCTCGATCGTCCGGTGACGCTGCGGCAACTGGTGCGCTTTGCCTTGCCGGGCACGTTCGCGTTGCCGCCAGCGCGCTACTTCCGCATGTATCAGCCGGACGCCAAGGCGTTCGAAGGCGGCAAGAGCGATCGCGTGACGACCCTGCGTATTCAGTAAGCGAGACCGCTATGTTCTCCGCTCTTCGGCACTCGCGCGATCGTCTGGCAGCTACGCTGCGGGTCGCGCTCGCCGTGGGAGTGGGGTTTGTTTTTAGTGGCGCGGCTGCGGCGATGGCGTCGTCGACTGCGTCACTCGCCGCGGGGGCGAGGTCGGCGCCGAGCTCATCGCCCAATGCGCCGGCAACGTCGTCGCCCAGTTCATGGCCGAGGTCGACGTCAACCACGTCGCCTACCTCGTCGTCCGCCGCGTCCCCGGCGCAAATGCTGCGCTTTGTCTGGTTGCGCGATGGTCAATCGCAGCTTTGGCAGTTCAACGCCGGTGGCGCTGCGGACGGCCTCGCGCCCCAGTCGGCGAGTCCCTTGCCGGCGACGCTGGAGACGCCGCTCGGCAGCGTGTGGAAGCTGTTCGTCTACGGTTATCTGGTCGATCGCAATATCGCCACGCCGGATTACACCTGCAGCGGCGGCGATCCTGAAGAAGTGTATTGCTGCATGACAGGCGGGCACATCGACCGCGAACATGCGCTGGTGCAATCATGCGGACGCTTTTTCGAGCCCGCACGCCTGCAACTCGATCCCGCCGATTGGCGCAAGTATTGGACGGCCGCGCATGCGCCCGCGTGGCTGCGCGATCTCCACGCGATGACGCCGACGCACCGTGTGCCGGTAACCGACCTGCTCGCCGCATTGCAGGCGATGCCGGCACGGCCGCGCGAAGCGGCGGCGAGCACGCTGGTATCGGTGCTGACGAGCGGGCGCGGCGAGGGCACCGTGTCGCTATACGGCAGCCTGCTGCGCGCCAAAACCTGGACGATGCCGGATCCCGCGCGGCCTGGCGCCTCGATCGGCGGCGCGGCAGGCTGGCTCGCCGATGGCACGCCGGTGTGGCTCGGCGGCCCCGGCGGCAGCGCGCGCGTGCTGGCGGCCGCCGCGCCGCGCATCGCGCCGTTGCTCACACAAGTCACCGTACCGGACGACAACGCGTGCGTGCTGGTCGACTTCTTCAGCCGCTATCCGATTCGCCAGGTGCTCGGCGACAAAGGTCCGGCCGCGATTCCGGACGGCCCGCTGCGTGGTGAGTTCCGGATCGGCTTCGTCAACGGCAACTGGGCACGAGTGGAAAGCCGAGGTGAACTGCGGCTCGATCGCGACGCTGCAGGCGCACCGCAAGTGGTCGGTCGCTTCGGCATGAACGACTACGTCGCGCGGGTGGTCGAGCGGGAAGGCGACACGAGCCAACCGGAAGCGGCCAAGGCGTTGGCGGTGGCGGCGCGGTCCTATGTCGTGCAGCACGGCAATCACGATCACGGCTGTTTCCGTATCGATGACAGCAGCAGCACGCAGCGCGTCCTGCCGCGCGTGCCGACCGCCGCCGCGCGGCGTGCCGCGGATCTGACCGACGCGCTGGTGCTCACCGGCGTGCCGGTTCAGTATCACCACGACAAGGCCGCGCCCGGTCAGCTGAGCTGGCTCGCCGCGAAGGCGTCCGCGCAAACCGGCCTCACGTTCGACACTATTCTCTCGCGCACCTGGCCGCAGGCGACCTTGACGTCGTTCGAGAGCCCGTTGTCCGGCGATTGCATCCAGGTGGCCGGCGCCCAGCAATGGTTGCAGCGCAACGCGCCGTTGTGGGCGCGGCGCATGGATGGCGCGGCCGGCTACGAGACGCCCGATCTGCCGGCCGTGTGCGCGGTGCGCGAAGGTCGGCCGTATGCCGATGCGCAGCGCAATCGCGTGTACGTGTACCGCTTGCAGAGCGAAGAGGACCGTATCGCGCTGGCGCATGAATATGTTCACCTCGCGTTCCAGCATCATCCGCGTGGCCTCGACGAAGACTTCGTCGAACGTACCGCGCGCACGCTGATCCGTACCGACAATCCGATCCAATGAACACCGTCTCGCACTCGCTTTCCGCCGTGTTCCGCGCACTTCCTGTAATGCGCCACGTTCGAATTCTTGCGGCCGTTGCCTTGGCGCCTCTTATGCCGTGCGGTCGAGTTCGCGTGGCGGTTACCTGGCCACCTCTTACGCGCGGCGCTCGAGTTCGCATGGCAATCGCCATGACCTCGGCTGCGCTGGCGGCGAGTATGGCGACGAATGTGCAAGCCGCCGGCGCGGATGGCGGTGGCGGCGCGGTCGCCGACCTCACCGGCGCTTTCGGCGGCTGGCGTCACAGCGGGCTGACGAACGAAGGCGAGCACTTCGTCGCGGCGTATCCCCGGCCGCCGGTCGACCGTGGTGCGCAACGCTATCGCACGCTGATCGAAGGGCGCCTGAAACACATCGACAAGCACGCGCGCAAGCCGCCGAAGCTGGTCGTCAACGGCAACCCAACGCCGCTCTATACCGACGACGAAGGCGCATTCGCGCGCCCGTGGGCATTCGGCGCGGGCTCGAACAGCATCGAGTTGATTTCCGCCGACGGCAAGCAGCGCCAGCGCATGCAGTTCTATGAAGCCGACCGCAGCAAGCCGCAGGCGAAGCTGCGCGCGATCGTCACATGGGACGATCCGAAAGCGCAGGTGGATCTGCATGTGATCACGCCGGACGGTCTGCACGCGTTCTTCGCCAATCCGACGCTCGAAGACGGCAGCGGCTTCGACGTCGATTCGGTGGACGGCGCGGGCCCAGGAATATTTTCGTCGGCGGCGCCCGAGCACGGTACATGGCTGTTCTTTCTGAACTACTGGGGCAATTTCGATTCGACCGGCTACAACTTCGACGCCGCCGCGCACGAGCGCGACGTGATTACCGCGACGTTGACGCTGGTGTTCAATGAAAACACGCCGAACGAGCGGCGTGAAACGATGGTCGTGCCGCTGCGTAAGATCGGCGACCTGCAGCTCGTGAAAAGCGAGCGACTCTGACAGCGGGATGGGAGCAGTGACGATGAAGGTCAAGACGACGGGGTGGGTGAAGGCCGGCTGGATGATGCTCGTCGTCGCCTGCTTGCAGGCCGCGGCCGTGGCGCACGCGAGCGATATCGACTTCGGCGCGCCGTTGAACGGCTGGCGCAACACCAGCGGTGACAGCGAGCGCTATACGCAGGACGTGCACTATCCGGCGGTGTCGGTATCGACGCCGGAAGGGCAGTCGAAGTTCGCGCTGATCGAAGGGCAGATCCGCAACACGCCGAAGAAGAAGGGCACCACGGTGGGCACGCTGGTGGTCGACGGCACGCCGCTGCCCCAACGGGTGGAGGAAGACGGCAAGTTCTCGCGACCGTACGCATTTCCGTCCGGCAGCAACAGCGTTGAACTGCGGGCGCCGGATGGTTCACGCAAACGCGTGCAGTTTTACGACGCGTACAGCGGCAAAACGCAGCCGAAGTTGCGCGTGGTGCTCGCATGGGACACCGACGGCACCGATCTGGACTTGCATGTGGTGTCGCCGGACGGCGTGCACACCTGGTATGGCGACCGCGTTGCGCCGAACGGCGGCGCGCTCGACGTGGACGTGACGACCGGCTATGGGCCGGAGATTTACTCGTCGGCGGCACCCTTGAAGGGCACGTATCTGGTCTATGTGAATTACTACGGTAACGGGAACAGCGGCAGCGATATGACCGTCGCGCAGGTGACGATCATCACGAACGAGAACACGCCGAACGAGAAGAGCGAAACCATTCGAGTGCCGATGCGTAAGCCGGGCGAGCTGACGCTCGTGAAAACATTCGTGATGCCGTAAAACGGTTGGCGAAGTCGCTGCATTTGACGCCTTTAAAGCTATGCAAAATGAATTGGTTTGCCGGCTGGCTATTTTCTCAATGAATGGGGCGCCTGGTTAAGTTGGAAGCCTGTTTAAAAATGCAGGAAAGCGTGTAATCATCGCGCGTATCGGCTTGCGCTCTCTTGCGGGCCGGATTGTAAATTTTCACGCTGTCTTAGTCAGTTCTGCAGGGAAAGACCACCCGCCCGTCATGCATACGCGCTTACGCGCACGCGGGCCACAAAAACGTATATTTGCCAGCCGGGGGAAGAAAAATGAACTCACTCGACCAGAAGCAGCCGCTGTTGAGCTACGACGGCAAGATTGGCGAGCTGTACGGGATATTCATCAAAAATCTGTTGCTGCAGATCATCACGCTTGGTATTTATCGTTTTTGGGCCACCACCAATAACCGTCGATATATCTGGTCGCGCATGCGTTTTCAAGGTGAGCGATTTGAGTACACCGGAACGGGCGGCGAACTGTTTAAGGGTTTTCTGCTGGCGATCGCGATTATGTTCGGAGCGATTGTCGGCACAGTCATTCTCAGCACGATTCTGCGCGCAATTACGGGGAGCGCGGCACTGGCTGTCTTGCCGATCATTGCCCTCTACATCGTGATCGCGGTGGTCGCAGCAGGGGCGTATTTCGGCGCGCAGCGTTACCGCCTGAGCCGCACCCAATGGTGTGGGATTCGCGGCGGAATGACCGGCTCGTCGTGGGTCTATGGCGCGTACGCATTGCTGTATGGCCTGCTGTGCATCGTCACGCTTGGACAGATGGTGCCGTGGGTGTCCATGCGCCTTACGGAGCGACGCATCAACGCGAGCAGTTTCGGCAGCCTGCCGTTTCATTTTGAAGGCCGTGCACGCGCGCTGTATGGCGCGTTCGTTGGCACGTTTGTGGGCATCGTCGTGCTGTTCATCGCGCTCGGAGCAGTTTTCCTCAAGAGCATCGTGGCACTGCTGCCCATCGGGCACGCGCCGCTGAAGGCCCATGATCCCGCCGCGTTCGCCGCATTCGGCTCGGTGTTCCTGTTTTATGTGCTGTTCATCGTCGGCGCGTTGCTGATCCAGTGCTTCTATCTGGCGCTGGTGACGCGCCATGTCATGGGCAATACGACGCTTGGCACGCAACTGCGCTTCGGCAGCAGCATTACGGCCGGGCGTCTGCTCGGAATGATGCTGGGCAATCTGGCGATCGTCATCTTTACGCTGGGTCTGGGTTTTCCGATCGTTGTGCATCGCGTGATGCGCTTCGCAGCCGATACGCTGCAGGTGTCCGGTCAACTCGACCCGCAGACGCTCGGTCAAAGCGATCAGCAGCCGCCGCGCACGGGCGAAGGCATGCTGAACCTGCTCGATCATGGCGGCGCGTTCTGACGCGGTTGTGGAACCTTCAGTTCCGACCGCCACACGCTATTACGATGGCCATACCGCCGCGCCTCACGTGGCAACGCTGCGCTGGAGCGAGGCGTTTCTGTCGATTGACGGTGTTGAGGGTGAACTGGCGGTTTGGCCGCGTGCGCGGCTGATCGTCAGCGAGCCCGACCCGGAACGCAGAGTCGTTTTGTCGTGCAAAGGCGAACCGGGCCGCCTGTTCGCCGATGCCTTTGCACTACCTGTGCAGATGACTGCGCCACGCAGGCAGCGTTGGCATTGTCTGGGCTGGGTCACGATTGGCGCAGCGGCGCTGGCGCTTGCGTTCGTACTCGTCGTGCGACTGCCCGCGGTTGGCGCGGCGCTTGTGCCGCGCAGCGTGGAAAACCGGCTTGGCGAGATGGTGGAGTCGGTCGTGGTCGGCAAACATCGGGTGTGCCGCGGCGGCGACGGACAACGCGCGCTCGAACAACTCGAAGCCCACCTCGCCCAGGCGGCGGGGATAGCGCAGCCGGTACGCGTGGTGGTCATCGACAGCAAGACGGTCAATGCACTCACGCTACCTGGAGCACGCATGATCATCATGCGGGGCCTGTTCCAGCAGGTCGGCAATCCCGATCAACTGGCCGGCGTGATGGCGCACGAGACGGGACATATCGCGCGGCGCGATCCGTTGACCGCTTTGTTTCGCAGCGCCGGTATCACCCTGATCAGCACAACCCTGGGTATCCATCTTGGTTTCGCAGACGTCTCTTCGCTGGCGGGGCGATTAGTGGGCTTGTCGTATAGCCGCGACATGGAACGTCTCGCCGACGCGAACGGCGTTGCCTATCTACAAGCGAGCGGATTGCGCAGTGATGGGCTTGCAGCATTTTTTGCGTTGACCGACAAGCGTAGCGGCAGCGCCAGCGGTGCGATTGAGTTTCTGTCGGATCATCCGCGTACGCTCGATCGTGAAAAACGGAGTCAGGGATCGCCAGTCGGCGAAAGTGCGTTGACGGCGCAGCAATGGGCGGCGGTTCGGGCAATGTGCGGGAAGCCGTGAGCCGTGCGACCTGTCGGAGGCGTAGGCGTGAAAACCAATGCGCTCAACGACTTGGCAGACTCTTACTCAGGATATCCACAGGCTTCTGAACAGTTTCTGTGGACAAATCGAACTACGGAATCCGTTCTGTAGAACCGCGTATTGCGCAGCCGTATTCGTTTCAGGTTTTGAGGCAGCCTGTTCGGGTGATCGGCGTATGAATGGCGCAATGCATCCGATGGTGCTTACCGTTTCTTTCCGGCGCTCAAGTTTTGACTTGCTGCCGTCGATAGGTCTCGTAAGCGGTCGTGCGTCGAACCGCCGTGTGCGAGCGTGATATGTCTGTTTGCATTGCTACGGCGGACCGAGGGGCGCATGCGTTGGGCGAAATCAACGGAGGTTGCCATGCAAATCGACAGTGCGCTGTCGTCGACACTGCCGGGATCGAATCGCGCGACAACGAAGAGCCGGTCCGCAACGGACGACACGGCCACGCAGACTATGGCGTCAAATACATCCGGGCAGGACGACGCCGTTCATATCTCCGCCGAAGGTGCGGCGACGGCGGCGCAAGAGGGCAATACGGTTCAGGACGGTGCGGTAAGCGATTCAGCGGGAGAGGGTGCATCGACGACCGACGTCTCGGCGGTCAAATCATTCGCGTACGGTACGCTGGGTCTCGAACGCCCGGATCAGCCTCATGAAGAGCGTAATGCGTTCTACACGGCTGGGCGTTGGCTGGCAGCGGGACTCACCATTGGCGGGATCATCTCGTTGCTTGCTTAAATGGGGAGAGGGGGTTGCGCTTGTCGTGCATGGTGCACGACAAGCGCAACGACCGGCTTGGTTTAGCGGTCGAGGAACGACTTCAGACGATCTGCGCGGCTCGGATGCATCAGCTTACGCATGGCCTTGCTTTCGATCTGACGAATCCGCTCGCGCGTGACGTCGAACTGCTTGCCGACTTCTTCGAGCGTGTGGTCCGACTTCGTGTTGATGCCGTAGCGCATACGCAGCACCTTCGCTTCGCGCGGCGACAGTGAGTCGAGCGCGTCGTCGATGGCGGCGCGCAAGTCGGCCTGCATCGCTGCGTCGGCCGGCGAGGAAGCTGCCGAATCTTCGATCATGTCGCCGAGCGTGGCGTCGCCGTCGTCGCCGACCGGCGTTTCCATCGACACCGGCTGCTTGGCGATCTTCAGAATGCCGCGCACCTTCTCTTCCGACAGCTCCATGCGTTCTGCCAGCACCGACGGATGGGCTTCCTGACCGGTCTGCTGCAGGATCTCGCGCGAAATGCGGTTGAGCTTGTTGATCGTTTCGATCATGTGCACCGGCACCCGAATCGTGCGCGCCTGATCGGCGAGCGAGCGCGTCACGGCCTGACGAACCCACCACGTTGCATACGTCGAAAACTTCCAGCCGCGGCGGTATTCGAACTTGTCCACCGCCTTCATCAGACCGATGTTGCCTTCCTGGATCAGGTCGAGGAACAGCATGCCGCGGTTCACGTACTTCTTCGCGATCGAAATCACGAGACGCAGATTCGCCTCGATCATCTCGCTCTTGGCCTTGCGCATCTTCGACTCGGCCGCGACCATCTGACGATTGATCTCTTTCAGGTGCTTGAGCGGCAGCGAAACGGTTGCTTCGATGTCGATCAGCTTCTGCTGCTCCGATTGGATTGCCGGCAGATGGCGCTCCAGCGCCGCGCCGAACGTCGACGCACCGCGCGCGGCCCGTTCGGTCCAACCCAGGTCGGCTTCATGACCCGAAAACGATTCGATGAACTGCTCACGCGGCATGCCGCTCTTCGTCACGACGATTTGCAGAATACGACGCTCGATCGCACGAACTTGCGCGACCTGGCTTTGCACGTCGCCGCAAAGGCGGTCGATGGTGCGTGCCGTGAAGCGGATCTTGGCGAGGTGCTGCTGGATCTCTTCGCGGGCGCGCTGATAGGCTTTCGACGTGACGTCGCCGCGCGTGTGCGAGGCGTTCTGCTGGTCGGACAGAATGCCGACTTGCGCGAAGATTTCCAGGCAATCGCTGGTGAGTTGCTTCAGACGTGCTTCGTCCGCTGCCGAGGAGTCGGCCGGAGCGGCATCGTCGTCGTCTTCGCTATCGCTGTCGTCATCGTCGGTCGCGTCGGCGTCGACGTCCGCTGTGGCGTCCGCGCTCGCGTTGGCGTCTTCCGCCGCAACGTTGTCTTCATTCAGACCGTCGACCAGTTCGTCGATACGCAGTTCGCCGTCCGCGACCTGTTGGGCGCTGGCCAGAATGGCGGAGATCGCGAGCGGGCACGCTGCAATCGCCTGCACCATTTCGTGAAGACCGTCTTCGA
Source organism: Burkholderia sp. OK233 (assembly GCF_900230185.1). GTDB lineage: Bacteria > Pseudomonadota > Gammaproteobacteria > Burkholderiales > Burkholderiaceae > Paraburkholderia. The sequence goes on along the minus strand of NZ_OCSR01000002.1, from coordinate 1,263,426 downwards.
TGCGCTTCGCAATCGCGATTTCGCCCGCGCGGGTCAGCAGCTCGGTTGCGCCCATTTCGCGCATGTACATGCGCACGGGGTCGGTCGTGCGGCCGAACTCGGAATCGACGGTCGACAATGCGACTTCGGTTTCCTCGTCTGCCTGATCGTCCGACACCACGGCGGGGGCGTTCGAGTTGAGCAGCAGGGTTTCCGCATCCGGAGCCTGCTCGTAGACCTGCACGCCCATGTCGTTGAAGGCGCTGACGATGCTGTCGATCGCCGCCGTTTGCGCGAAGTTGTCCGGCAGGTGGTCGTTGATCTGCGCGTGGGTCAGGTAGCCTTGCTCCTTGCCCAGCTGGATCAGCGCGCGCATCTGGCGCTGGCGTTCTTCGGCTTGTTGCGGCGGCAGTTCAGCCGCTACGGGGATCGCTTTGCCTGCGCCTTTGCCCTTGGCTGTACGGCCAGCGGGCGCCTTGGCGGTGTATCCGGCAGTTTCGTGTTGCGAATCTTCGCGATCAAAAGGGTTCACGTATTCTCCTCTAGAGGCTTCGCTATGAGACGCAAGACGCTACCGTCAGGCGTTTCGAGCATGGCTCAACATCACCTGAGTGACTCAACGCGGTTGTTTGGCTGTGCTCTGGGGAGCAAAAAAGATGAGCCCGCGCGAAGCGGGCCGATAGAAATGTGCGAAATTCGCGCGGCTCGTAGTATATACGAGCTTGCGCATTCGCGCGCATTATGAGCACATCAAATCGTCACGTGCTCTTGTCGCAGGTCCCTTCTTCGCCTGCCATCCTTAGCTTCAGGTGGGGACGGAAGGCAGCACTTCAACTGCTCGTCGCGCGCGTCTGCAGGCTCTTCACTATAGGCTATGTCGGCCACTCCCGCACGACCGGATGACTTTCCGTCGATCTTGCCACATATAGTGGGGCGCATGTTTCGGCGTCAAATCGCACTTGGTCAAAAGAAAATTCACAAAAGGGGGTTGACGACCTGTTGGTCGTTCTTCATAATCTCGTTTCTCTGCTGCTGATGCAGCGACGCAGAACGAAGCGGTGCCGGGTGGTTGAGGTTGATGCCTCGCGGTGCAGGTTCGGTAGTGAATGCGGACTCGATCTTTAAAAATTAACAGCCGATAAGTGTGGGCGCTTGATGCGCGACGCGCAGTGGACTCTTCGGGGTTTGCTGGAAGCGAAAGTATCAAGTCTCACACTAGTATTAAAGGAAGGTTTTCCTGCCGGGGTGGATTCACGCCGGCGGGATGATCATTCGTCAGTACGTTGAGTGAGCGACCGGTTTCGAAAGAGACCGAAAAACAGTAACAGGTTTGAACTGAAGAGTTTGATCCTGGCTCAGATTGAACGCTGGCGGCATGCCTTACACATGCAAGTCGAACGGCAGCACGGGGGCAACCCTGGTGGCGAGTGGCGAACGGGTGAGTAATACATCGGAACGTGTCCTGTAGTGGGGGATAGCCCGGCGAAAGCCGGATTAATACCGCATACGCTCTACGGAGGAAAGGGGGGGATCTTAGGACCTCCCGCTACAGGGGCGGCCGATGGCAGATTAGCTAGTTGGTGGGGTAAAGGCCTACCAAGGCGACGATCTGTAGCTGGTCTGAGAGGACGACCAGCCACACTGGGACTGAGACACGGCCCAGACTCCTACGGGAGGCAGCAGTGGGGAATTTTGGACAATGGGGGAAACCCTGATCCAGCAATGCCGCGTGTGTGAAGAAGGCCTTCGGGTTGTAAAGCACTTTTGTCCGGAAAGAAAACCTCTGCCCTAATATGGCGGGGGGATGACGGTACCGGAAGAATAAGCACCGGCTAACTACGTGCCAGCAGCCGCGGTAATACGTAGGGTGCAAGCGTTAATCGGAATTACTGGGCGTAAAGCGTGCGCAGGCGGTCCGCTAAGACAGATGTGAAATCCCCGGGCTTAACCTGGGAACTGCATTTGTGACTGGCGGGCTAGAGTATGGCAGAGGGGGGTAGAATTCCACGTGTAGCAGTGAAATGCGTAGAGATGTGGAGGAATACCGATGGCGAAGGCAGCCCCCTGGGCCAATACTGACGCTCATGCACGAAAGCGTGGGGAGCAAACAGGATTAGATACCCTGGTAGTCCACGCCCTAAACGATGTCAACTAGTTGTTGGGGATTCATTTCCTTAGTAACGTAGCTAACGCGTGAAGTTGACCGCCTGGGGAGTACGGTCGCAAGATTAAAACTCAAAGGAATTGACGGGGACCCGCACAAGCGGTGGATGATGTGGATTAATTCGATGCAACGCGAAAAACCTTACCTACCCTTGACATGTATGGAACCTGGCTGAGAGGTCGGGGTGCCCGAAAGGGAGCCATAACACAGGTGCTGCATGGCTGTCGTCAGCTCGTGTCGTGAGATGTTGGGTTAAGTCCCGCAACGAGCGCAACCCTTGTCCCTAGTTGCTACGCAAGAGCACTCTAGGGAGACTGCCGGTGACAAACCGGAGGAAGGTGGGGATGACGTCAAGTCCTCATGGCCCTTATGGGTAGGGCTTCACACGTCATACAATGGTCGGAACAGAGGGTCGCCAACCCGCGAGGGGGAGCCAATCCCAGAAAACCGATCGTAGTCCGGATCGCACTCTGCAACTCGAGTGCGTGAAGCTGGAATCGCTAGTAATCGCGGATCAGCATGCCGCGGTGAATACGTTCCCGGGTCTTGTACACACCGCCCGTCACACCATGGGAGTGGGTTTTACCAGAAGTGGCTAGTCTAACCGCAAGGAGGACGGTCACCACGGTAGGATTCATGACTGGGGTGAAGTCGTAACAAGGTAGCCGTATCGGAAGGTGCGGCTGGATCACCTCCTTTCTCGAGCTAACGTGTCAATGCGTTGAGCGCTCACGCTTATCGGCTGTGAAATTAAGACAGATACGCAGACAGACTCAGGGGTCTGTAGCTCAGTTGGTTAGAGCACCGTCTTGATAAGGCGGGGGTCGATGGTTCGAATCCATCCAGACCCACCACTGTTTCTGCGGTGGCTGCAGCTAACCGGTGAAGACCCCGGGCCTATCAGATTGCGTTATCTGTATGACTGGGGGATTAGCTCAGCTGGGAGAGCACCTGCTTTGCAAGCAGGGGGTCGTCGGTTCGATCCCGTCATCCTCCACCAATCTTCAATGCCTAGCGTTCGGTTCCGGGTTTCCGGGATTAACCGAGCTTTATGCATTGGCGATTGAGCCAGTCAGAGTGATATGAAGCAGAGCTTTATATCGGCTGTCGTTCTTTAACAATCAGGAAGAAGTAGTAAAGAGATTCACGAAAGCATATCTAGAGATGGGTGTGTGAGTAGGTGAATCAGGGTTGTGATTGTATCAATGTATGAAAAGGTAATCGAAAGATTGCCTTGGAATACGGCGCAACACGAATACTCAACCTGTAGCGATTGTGAGAAGCGCTGCCTTCCCAGTGGAGGCGGTGTGAGACACACCCGTTATAGGGTCAAGCGAACAAGTGCATGTGGTGGATGCCTTGGCGATCACAGGCGATGAAGGACGCGGTAGCCTGCGAAAAGCGACGGGGAGCTGGCAAACGAGCTTTGATCCGTCGATGTCCGAATGGGGAAACCCACCTCTTTTGAGGTATCCGTGACTGAATACATAGGTCACGTGAAGCGAACGCGGTGAACTGAAACATCTAAGTAACCGCAGGAAAAGAAATCAACCGAGATTCCCAGAGTAGTGGCGAGCGAAATGGGATCAGCCTGTACTCTTTATCTTCATTGTTAGTCGAAGGCTCTGGAAAGTGCCGCCATAGCAGGTGATAGCCCTGTAGACGAAAACAGCGAGGAAGAACTGGGTGTACGACAAGTAGGGCGGGACACGTGAAATCCTGTCTGAAGATGGGGGGACCATCCTCCAAGGCTAAATACTCGTGATCGACCGATAGTGAACCAGTACCGTGAGGGAAAGGCGAAAAGAACCCCGGGAGGGGAGTGAAATAGATCCTGAAACCGCATGCATACAAACAGTAGGAGCCTCGCAAGGGGTGACTGCGTACCTTTTGTATAATGGGTCAGCGACTTACATTCAGTGGCAAGCTTAACCGATTAGGGCAGGCGTAGCGAAAGCGAGTCCGAACAGGGCGATTCAGTCGCTGGGTGTAGACCCGAAACCAGGTGATCTATCCATGGCCAGGATGAAGGTGCGGTAACACGTACTGGAGGTCCGAACCCACTAACGTTGAAAAGTTAGGGGATGAGCTGTGGATAGGGGTGAAAGGCTAAACAAACCTGGAAATAGCTGGTTCTCTCCGAAAACTATTTAGGTAGTGCCTCGTGTATCACCTTCGGGGGTAGAGCACTGTCATGGTTGTGGGGTCCATTGCGGATTACTACGCCATAGCAAACTCCGAATACCGAAGAGTGCAATCACGGGAGACAGACATCGGGTGCTAACGTCCGGTGTCAAGAGGGAAACAACCCAGACCGCCAGCTAAGGTCCCCAAATATTGCTAAGTGGGAAACGAAGTGGGAAGGCTAAAACAGTCAGGAGGTTGGCTTAGAAGCAGCCATCCTTTAAAGAAAGCGTAATAGCTCACTGATCGAGTCGTCCTGCGCGGAAGATGTAACGGGGCTAAGCAATATACCGAAGCTGCGGATGCACATTAATGTGCATGGTAGGAGAGCGTTCCGTAAGCCTGCGAAGGTGCATTGAAAAGTGCGCTGGAGGTATCGGAAGTGCGAATGCTGACATGAGTAGCGATAAAGGGGGTGAAAGGCCCCCTCGCCGTAAGCCCAAGGTTTCCTACGCAACGTTCATCGGCGTAGGGTGAGTCGGCCCCTAAGGCGAGGCAGAAATGCGTAGCTGATGGGAAGCAGGTTAATATTCCTGCACCATTGTTAAATGCGATGGGGGGACGGATCGCGGAAGGTTGTCCGGGTGTTGGAAGTCCCGGTTCCTGTGTTGGAGAAGGCGCTTAGGCAAATCCGGGCGCGGAATTCAAGGGCATGGGACGAGCCGCTTAGGCGGTGAAGCAACTGGAAGTGGTTCCAAGAAAAGCCTCTAAGCTTCAGTTTAACAAGACCGTACCGCAAACCGACACAGGTGGGCGAGATGAGTATTCTAAGGCGCTTGAGAGAACTCGGGAGAAGGAACTCGGCAAATTGGTACCGTAACTTCGGGATAAGGTACGCCCCTGTAGCTTGACTGGCCTGCGCCAGGAGGGTGAAGGGGTTGCAATAAACTGGTGGCTGCGACTGTTTAATAAAAACACAGCACTCTGCAAACACGAAAGTGGACGTATAGGGTGTGACGCCTGCCCGGTGCCGGAAGATTAAATGATGGGGTGCAAGCTCTTGATTGAAGTCCCGGTAAACGGCGGCCGTAACTATAACGGTCCTAAGGTAGCGAAATTCCTTGTCGGGTAAGTTCCGACCTGCACGAATGGCGTAACGATGGCCACACTGTCTCCTCCCGAGACTCAGCGAAGTTGAAGTGTTTGTGATGATGCAATCTCCCCGCGGCTAGACGGAAAGACCCCATGAACCTTTACTGTAGCTTTGCATTGGACTTTGAACCGATCTGTGTAGGATAGGTGGGAGGCTATGAAGCGTGGACGCCAGTCTGCGTGGAGCCGTCCTTGAAATACCACCCTGGTTTGTTTGAGGTTCTAACCTTGGTCCGTTATCCGGACTGGGGACAGTGCATGGTAGGCAGTTTGACTGGGGCGGTCTCCTCCCAAAGTGTAACGGAGGAGTACGAAGGTACGCTAGGTACGGTCGGAAATCGTGCTGATAGTGCAATGGCATAAGCGTGCTTAACTGCGAGACCGACAAGTCGAGCAGGTGCGAAAGCAGGTCATAGTGATCCGGTGGTTCTGTATGGAAGGGCCATCGCTCAACGGATAAAAGGTACTCTGGGGATAACAGGCTGATACCGCCCAAGAGTTCATATCGACGGCGGTGTTTGGCACCTCGATGTCGGCTCATCTCATCCTGGGGCTGTAGCCGGTCCCAAGGGTATGGCTGTTCGCCATTTAAAGAGGTACGTGAGCTGGGTTTAAAACGTCGTGAGACAGTTTGGTCCCTATCTGCCGTGGGCGCTGGATATTTGAAGGGGGCTGCTCCTAGTACGAGAGGACCGGAGTGGACGAACCTCTGGTGTACCGGTTGTCACGCCAGTGGCATCGCCGGGTAGCTATGTTCGGAAGAGATAACCGCTGAAAGCATCTAAGCGGGAAACTCGCCTTAAGATGAGATATCCCCGGGGCTTCGAGCCCCTTGAAGGGTCGTTCAAGACCAGGACGTTGATAGGTCAGGTGTGGAAGCGCAGTAATGCGTTAAGCTAACTGATACTAATTGCCCGTAAGGCTTGATCCTATAACCGGTGTGTCTTGCACACGCCATGGTTGAGATCAGTGTTGTGCCTGAAACAACACAGCCCGAGCTTTGCTTGAAAAGCTCCTCTGGTGAGCATCACCAGAAACTACTTCTTCCCGATTGGTTGTGTTGGCCCGGGGTTTAAACCCCACCCAGCACGACAACAAGTCATGCCTGATGACCATAGCGAGTCGGTCCCACCCCTTCCCATCCCGAACAGGACCGTGAAACGACTCCACGCCGATGATAGTGCGGATTCCCGTGTGAAAGTAGGTAATCGTCAGGCTCCCCAGCAGCATCAGAAACCCCACCCCACAACGGTGGGGTTTCTGCGTTTACCGGCCAGAAAAGCAGGCATCTGAAAACTTCGCCGCCGTGAGACCCTGTCCGGTGCGGCTCCTGTTCTGCCGGCGTTACTCCTCTCAGCAATGCCGCAAATCGCCCACCCCTCACCGTCCTGCGTCATCCCATCCGGTTAAGCCCTTTTTCGCACCGGCGTCTGATACGACAACCCTGCGGTGAAACGGTCAAGTCGTTCGCTGGCGTCGGTGATCGCCCAAAGGGGCGCGCTGTGCAGTTGCCGATCGTAGTTCGATGCGATTTCGGCGAAAAGCGCGAACCCTGCGCTGTCCAATCTCCACTCGTCGGTCTCACGGCCCGTATCGAAAACCGCCGACACCGCGCTCTCCGCCGCACTGATCTGCTCGCCCGTCGTCGAGCCAAAACCGGATTCAGCCAGAAAACCCGTCAACAGCATGACCTGGGTGAGCGTTTGCGCATCGCTCGTGCTGCCGGCACCCCGGCGCAAGGCGTCGAGCGCCAGATGCACGCGCAGGGCAAGGTCGTCGGCGACCTGCCGTGCGATTGGCAGCAGCATGGCTTTGTCATGCCTAGCACGTGCAGCGCCAGTTTTGCGGGAAAACGGTATAGGTTGTGCCATGACGGTCCAGTGTTATGCCTGTGCAGATGCAATAACGGCGCGGGCGGTAAAAGGTTGAGTCCTTAAGCGGCGACCGCAACCTAATTTGTCGAGCCTGAACAATCATCAAAGCCTTGCGCGGTGAGGCTTTGATGTCGAAATGATGTTGTGAGATTTGCAGGAACCTGGCACATTAACGCGAGAATCCTGCATTTTTCGACGAGGTGCAGATGGGTCCGAAGACGCCTGTGACGGAACAAGATTTCTTCCGGCATCCGCTGCGAGAACAGATCAACCTGAAGCATCCGCTGGTGCGCCTGACTGACCTGATCAACTGGGAGCGCCTGGGCGCGTTGATGAGCGAGAGCTTCGTGTCGGGCAAAGGTCGACCGGCGAGCTCGCCGCGCCTGATTGCGGCGCTGCTGTATTTGCAGCACACATTCGATCTGTCCGACGAAGAGGTCGTCTGGCAATGGGTGGAGAACCCGTACTGGCAGGTGTTCACGGGTGAGTCCTATTTGCAGACCGAACCGCCGATCGACCCGTCGAGCCTGACGCGCTGGCGCAAGCGGCTGGGCGAAGCCGGCGTTGAAGAGCTGCTGGCCGAGACGATCGAAGCAGCGAAACGTGCCGGTGTGATCAAGGCCGCGAGCGTGAAGCGGGTGATCGTCGACACAACGGTGATGGAGAAGGCGATCGCCCATCCAACCGATTCACGCCTGCTCGAGCGGTGTCGCGAACATCTGGTGAAGGCCGCAGAGCGGCATGGCCTGAAGCTGCGGCAGAACTACAACCGCGAGGCGCCGCGTCTGGGGCTGCAGATTGGCCGCTACGCTCACGCGAAGCAGTACAAGCGCATGAGGAAAGCACTGCGCACGCTGCGTTCACGCGTTGGACGGGTGATGCGCGATGTGGAGCGACAGGTCGCCCAAGTGGCAGACCCAAGGCGTGCTGCATTAATGGAGTTGATTGTTGATTGGCCGCACGAAGCGCATCCTCGCGCAAAAGCCGAAGGACAAGAACAAGCTCTATGCGCTACACGCGCCGGAAGTCGAGTGTCTGGCCAAAGGCAAGGCGCGCAAGCCGTACGAATTCGGCGTAAAAGTGTCGATCACGACGACCCACAAGGAAGGACTGGTAGTTGCATGCGCTCGATGCCAGGCAATCCGTACGACGGCCATACGCTGGCTGAAGCGCTTGGAACAGGCTGCGATCCTGAGTGACACGACACCAGAGATAGCGATCGTGGATCGCGGCTACAAGGGTGTCGCGGTCGACGGCGTGAAGATCTACCACCCGGGCTTGCGGCGGGGCATCACACGCGGACTACGCGCGATGATCAGGCGACGCAGCGCAATCGAGCCAGCCATCGGTCACATGAAGACAGACGGAAAACTCGATCGCAACTGGCTCAAAGGCGCGCTCGGCGATGCGATGCACGCGGTGCTGTGCGGCGCCGGTCACAACCTCAGGATGATCCTGAGGAAGCTGCGGCTTCTTTGTGTCTTCATTCTCGCTGCTTTGCTCAACCGCTGCGTTGCCGCCGACGTGGCAGTGTGACACCGGGGACAAAAAACGAATTGTTCAGGGGCGACTAATTTGGTCGTCGAAAACGGTGGGATGGCTGTCCCAAGCCAATTGGCATAGGTTGACCGGTGCACCCGAGCTTTCATCTCGATTGCACGGTTTTTTCGATTCCCCTCGTTTTGTCGCAACGTCGAATCGAACAGACTCTCGAACTACCGGGTCCCGCATCATGGCGATTCGGATATACCGGTCCTGCCTGGTCGTTGTGTCCGGTGGTTTGGTCAACCGTGGACACACTATTAGTACACTTTCGACCTGGGCAAGCAACGCACCTTCCGTTGCAAGCGCCGCGCCATTCAGTCGCGGCACCTGTCAAATCGGCTTCACTCCTGATCCGGCTCATCAGCCGGCGCCACACTACGCGCCCTCACGCGCCGGCGAATCTCAGAATCAAGAATCAGCCGGCCACGCAACTTGCCCTTCATCCGTTTCACATAACGTGGCGCTTCGGTCATGTGGACCACCATCAGCTCGCGCACCTTTTCCACGTCACGTTCACGCGCCGCTTTCGTGATCGCTTTGTGAATCTTCACGTTGGCGAGCCCGAAACGTTCATTTTCGACCTGCGGCGTGTCGTTACGAAACTCGATCAATTGCCGGATCATTTCGTTGATCAACTCGCAACTGAACCGCAGGAACGGATTGGGATTCGCCGCCGCGAGGATGTCGTGAAAATTGACGTCTTCCTGCCGTTGCCGAACGATGTCCTGTCCGCCATGTGACGAAGCCGGCCGATCGCAACACGCAATGCTCGCTTCGAGCGCCTCGAAGTCCTGCTCCGTTAGATGCGGCACCGCACCCGCCGCCAACTCCGGCTCCAGCAATTTGCGCACGGTGTAAATGTCGTCGATCGATACATCCTTGAAGAACAGGTAGTTCTGCAAGAGCTGTAACGTGCGGTCGAGCGGCACTTCGACTACCATGCCGCCGCCGCTTGGACCCGTGGTCACCTTGATGAGACCTTGCACCTCAAGCGACTTCAGCGCCTCGCGAATCGTGCTCTTGCTCACCGAAAAGAGCTGCTGGAGCTCCGCCTCGCGCGGCAGGCGGTCACCCGGTTTCAGGTCCTTCTCCGTGATGAGCCGCTTGATCTCCTCAGCGACCAGATCGCCGCGCTTTTGCTGCTTGATCTCAATCGCGGCGCCAGCCTTGGCGCGGTCCATGGCCATTTTCGTTACTCCCAGTTTGTCCTGCACGTTCTTTCGACGGGCCGCCGGGCCCGTCATGGCACGGAAAGCCGTGTCGCTGCCGCCAGGAATTTTGCCTTATTGACACTCGAATTTATTGTACCTACGATCGAGTCCAACCTATTTATCATGATAAATAGAACAAACCCGATGTGGTGGAAAACTTCTCGGCGGCCAGCAAGCGTTCGTAGTCGTTCGCGCAGTCTTTCAGTTTCGCAGTCGGTCAGTGCGTGTCTCTTTCTTAAGGAGCGTCATTTTGAATCGCCGAAATATGTTGAAGCTGGCCGCGTTGTCGGCCGTTCCGGGGACGTTGGGCTCGCTGGTCGCGCGTAGCGCGTTCGCGCAGGCCGGGACCTTGCAGTTTGCCTGTCCGGTGCCGATGTCGGGCCCGTTTGCCGCGAACGGCAAGTACGCTGACCTCGGCATGAAGCTCGCTATCGAGCAGTACGGCAAGGTACTCGGTCAACCGCTCGCGTACACGGTGCTCGATACGGAAGGCAAGCCCGCGACGGCCGTGCGCCGCGTGCAGGAAATCGCGCAGCAGAAGAATGCACGCTTCTTCGCGGGCGGTATTCTGTCCTCCGAAGCTTTGGCGATGGGCAAAGAAGTCCAGAAGGCCGGCGGCATTTTTATCACCACAGCAGGCGCGGACGAAATCACCGGCAAGGACTGCAATGACGCGACTTTCCGCTGGTCCGTGCCGACCTACGGTGCGATCGAACAGACCGTGCGCCCGTTGATCCAGATGATGCCGAAGGCAAAGCGCTGGTACACCATCACGCCGCAATACGTATTCGGTGACGGTTTGCTATCGGCGGCCAAGGCGATTTTCAAGGAGAAGGGCATTGAGCATGTGGGCAATAGCTACCACTCGCTCAACGAGAAGGAATTCAGCGGCTATCTGACGAATGCAGTCGCCGCGAAGCCTGACGTCCTGCTGATTCTCAACTTTGGGTCGCAGTCGTCCGATACGTTGCGCCAGGCCGTGAGCTTCGGCATGAAGAACAACTGCACGATTCTGCTCGCGTGGGCTTCCGGCCTGGAGCAGTTCGAATCGCTCGGCTCGGACCTGTGCGAAGGCGTCTATTTCGGCGCACAGTATTGGCACGACATCGACTCGCCGCTCAATCGCGATCTCGTCAAACGCAGTAATGCCGCGTTCAAGGCCAATCCCAACTACAGCCTCGCGGGTTCTTATATCTGCACAAAGATCTTGCTCGACGGCATCGTGAAAGCGGGCACAGTCGATCCCAAGAAGGTGGTCGCGACGCTCGAGGGGATGAAATACGACGGTCTGACCGGTCCGGAGGAAGTCCGCAAGGGCGACCATCAGGTACTGAAGAACTACTATCTGTTGAAGGGCAAGGCGAAGAGCAAGATGAAAAGTGCCGACGACTACGCGGATATCGTGAGCTCCGGCCAGTCGTTCCTCCCGCTCGACAAGACCGGCTGCAAGATGGCCTGATGCATCCGTGCCGCAAGCAACGCGGCACGCTCATTAGCGGCACTCCATCGCTACACCCTTTAGACGGACGCCATGAACGTTTATCTCCTGCAGATCGTCAACGGCATCGGAGTGGGAATGCTGTATTTCCTGCTCGCGGTCGGGTTGTCGATCGTGTTCGGCCTGCTGCGCTTCGTGAATTTCGCGCACGGCGCGTTCTATCTGCTCGGCGCGTATTTCTGCTATCAGGCAATGCAGTGGTCGATGAATTTCTGGACCGCGCTCGTCGTCGTGCCGATCGTCGTCGGCGCGCTTGCGTGGATCGTCGAGAAGCTGATTTTGCGGCACGTCTACGCGCAACAGCATGAGTTTCATATTCTCGTGACGGTCGGTCTCGCCCTCGTCGTGCAGGAATGCGCAATCCTGATCTGGGGACCGCTCGGTGACAACGTACCGGTTCCCGACATGCTGAACGGTGTGGTGATCTGGGGCAGTTTCGTATATCCGAAGTACCGCCTGTTTGTGATCGGCTTCACAGCCGTGCTGGCTGCGCTGTTGTGGTGGGTGCTGGAGGGTACGCGGCTCGGTAGCGCGGTGCGCGCCGGCAGCGAATCGACGGAGATGGTGTCGCTGCTCGGCATCAACGTGATGCGCGTCTTCAGCCTGGTGTTCGCGCTAGGCGCCGCCACCGCGGCTTTGGCCGGCGTGCTGGCTGCGCCGATTCGTGGCGTCGATCCGTTCATGGGTATCGAGGCGCTCAGCGTCGCGTTCGTCGTGGTGGTGATCGGCGGGATGGGCAATTTTCTGGGCGCGCTAGTTGGTGGGTTGCTGGTCGGCATCGTGCAGAGCGTGATGAGTACGTTGTGGCCGGAAGGCGCACGGCTGATGATTTATGTCGCGATGGCCGCAGTGCTGCTGCTACGGCCGAACGGCTTGCTCGGGAGAGCGGCATGATCGATACGTCGAAACCTGGCGTTCATGACGCCTCTTCCCGGCCGACTCAACGCAGCTTGAAGCGCGCGTTGCATCGCTATCGCTTCCTGTTGCTTGCGTTGCTGGTCGTGTGTGTATTGCCGCTGACGCTGCGTTCCGGATCGTTAGCCACGGAAGTACTGGTGTTCGCGCTCGCCGCACTCGGTTGCAATCTGCTGCTCGGCCATACGGGTTTGCTCTCCTTCGGGCAGGGCATCTTCTTCGGCCTCGGCAGCTATTGCGCGGGCCTCGTCCTTACCAAAACGGCGATGCCGATACCCGTGGCGCTGCTTGCCGCGATCGTGACCGGTGCGGCCGCCGCTGCGGTGGTCGGCTGGTTTTCGATTCGTCAGCGCGGCACGTACTTCGTGATGTTGACGCTCGCATTCGGGCAACTGTTTTACTTCCTCGCCTACACCACACCCGATCTGACCGGAGGTGACAACGGTTTGCTCGACATCCCACGCCCGGCGCTGGGGTTATTTGGCAAGGAACTCGTACCTTTGACTTCGCCGTGGCAGTACTACGCTTTCGTCGCGGTGCTGTTCCTCGTGGTGTTCTGGTTGCTGATGCGTGTCTCGCACTCGGTGTTCGGCCGCACGTTGCTGGCGATTCGCGACAACGAGGCGCGTGCAGCCGCGGTTGGCTACGACGTCAAACGCTTCAAGCTCATGGCGTTCGTGATCTCCGGCGCGGTGACGGGCTTCGCTGGCGCGTTGCATGCGCTGATGACCGGCATCGCGCCGCTGTCCAATATCGATTACCACACGAGCGAGATGATCCTCGTGATGACGGTGATCGGTGGCACGGGCAATCTGTTCGGGTCGGTGCTGGGCGCGGCGTTCTACGTGCTGTTCGCAGACTGGCTTTCCACGCTATGGCCGCGCTGGCTGTTGCTGCTTGGCATCGTGCTCATCGCCGTCAGCCTTTTTATGCAGCGCGGGCTATGGGGTTTGGGCGAACGAGTCTGGCAAGCACTGCGGCGTAACTCATCCGCAGACGCTAACAACGATACAGGCGACAATCCGGGCAACCACGCAACCAGGGAGCGCGTATGAGCGAAGCGATTCTGCAGGCGAGCGGCGTGGTAAAGCGGTATGGCAAATTCACGGCGCTCTCCGAAGTCAATCTGCGCGTCATGCCACGTACCGTGCATTCGGTGATCGGTCCGAACGGCGCGGGCAAGACGACGCTGTTTCACGTTCTGACGGGCACCTTGCCCATCACCGAAGGGAAGATCATCTTCGACGGTCATGACGTGACGCATGAGCCCGACCATAAACGCGTGCGTCGCGGCGTCGCGCGTTCGTTTCAGGTGACGAGCCTGTTCGCCAATCTTGGCGTGCGCGAAAATCTGCGGCTCGCCGCGCAAGGTGTCGACGCGGTGCGTGCGTTGAACGCATGGACGCCGCCGCATGGTGCACTCACTCACGCGGACACAGTCGACAGTGTGCTTGAACGCCTCGCGTTGCAGCGCTTTAGCGAGGTGCCTGCGGGCGCGCTGTCGCACGGTCAGCAACGGCGGCTTGAAGTCGGCATGGCGCTTGCTGCACGGCCCAAGGCGATCTTTCTGGATGAACCGACTTCCGGCATGGGCATCGATGACCTCGACGACATGAAGCAATTGATCCGCGGCCTGCGTGATGATTACACCGTCGTGCTGATCGAACACAACATGGGCATCGTGATGGACATCTCCGATACGATCACCGTCATGCAGCAAGGACGCGTGCTGGTGGAAGGGCGCCCGGACGATATTCGCGGCGACGAGCGGGTACGCAGCGCCTATCTCGGCAACATGATCACCGGAGGCCGCGTATGATTCTCGACGTGCAGCAGATTCACGGCTTCTACGGCAAGAGTCACATCCTGCAAGGTGTGTCCCTGCAGATCAACGAGGGTGAGACGGTCACGCTGTTGGGCCGTAACGGCGCAGGTAAGTCGACCACGCTCAAGGCCATTGCCGGCGTCGTCACACCACAGCGCGGGACGGTGACATTCAATGGCGTTGCCATCAGTGGCATGCCGCCACACAAGATCGCTTCGCGCGGCGTGTGTTTCGTGCCCGAACATCGCGGTGTCTTTCGTCTGCTGACCGTGGAGGAAAACCTAAGGCTCGGCGCGCGCAAGGATTCACCATGGCAACTCGACGACATCTACCGCATTTTCCCGCGCCTGAAAGAGCGGCGCATGAACGGTGGCGCGCAACTCTCCGGCGGCGAACAGCAGATGCTCGCGATCGGCCGTGCGTTGATGAATCATCCGCGGCTGTTGATGCTCGACGAACCGGTTGAAGGTCTCGCGCCGGTGATCGTCGAAGAGATCGTCGCGCAACTCAAACTGATCCGTGAAGCAGGCGTGGCGATTCTACTGGTTGAGCAGAATCTGGAAGTCTGCACACAACTCGCGGATCGCCACTACATCATTGAACAAGGCACGATCGTCTACGAAGGCGACAACGCTTCCTTCGCTGCCGACGATTCGATCAAGGACCGTTATCTCGGCGTTGGCGTCGTCTGACGCTCACGCTGTCTTCATTACGAGGAAGCATCGATGCAAGTTCATGAATCAACAACCGTCGGAACGCTTGCTGAACTGCGTGTCGACGGCGCACGGCTCTGGGACAGTCTCATGCAACTCGCGCAAATCGGCGCGACGGATAAGGGCGGTGTGTGCCGGCTGGCGTTGACCGAACTGGACCGCAAGGCGCGCGACCTCTTTATCGCGTGGGCGAAGGAGACTGGGTGCAGCGTGCGGATCGACGCGATCGGTAATATCTTCGCGCGTCGCGCGGGTTTGCGTGATGACCTGCCACCGGTGATGACCGGCAGCCACATCGATACGCAGCCCACGGGCGGCAAGTTCGACGGCAATTACGGTGTGCTGGCTGGTCTTGAAGTGTTGCGCACATTGGCCGACACCAACGTACGGACGCTCGCGCCGCTGGAGGTCGCGGTGTGGACGAATGAAGAGGGCTCGCGTTTCGTGCCGGTGATGATGGGCTCAGGTGTATTCGCCGGCGCGTTCACGTTGGAGCATGCCCTTGAACAACGCGATCGCGAGGGCATCTCGGTGCGTGACGCATTGGCGTCAATCGGTTATGCGGGCGACAGCGGAAAGCCCCATGCAGTCGGCGCGTATTTCGAAGCGCATATCGAACAAGGGCCGGTGCTGGAGGCGCATGACACGACGATCGGCGTCGTACAGGGCGCATTAGGCCAACGCTGGTACGACGTGACGGTGCATGGCATGGAAGCGCACGCCGGGCCTACGCCGATGGAGCTGCGCCGCGACGCTTTGCTCGTCGCGGCGGATCTGATTCACGCGGTGAATCGCATTGCCCTCGATCATGCGCCGCATGGGCGCGGAACGGTCGGCTGGCTCGACGTGCATCCGAATTCGCGCAACGTGATTCCAGGCCGCGTGACCCTAACGGTCGATCTGCGGGCGGCTGACGATGCCTCGCTCACGGAGATGGATGCCGCACTACGCGCTGCGTGTTCGACTGCGGGTGAGAAGGCCGGCATCACGGTCGACGTCGAACAAGTGGTGTATTTCCCGCCCCAGCCGTTCGCAGCGGACCTGGTCGCCGCGGTTCAACAGGGCGCGGACACGCTCGGGTTTTCGTCGATGGACGTCATCAGCGGCGCGGGCCACGACGCCGTCTATCTCGCACGCGTCGCACCCGCTGCCATGATCTTCGTACCGTGCAAGGACGGCATCAGTCACAACGAAATTGAAGACGCGCGCGCGGACCATCTGGAAGCCGGCTGCAACGTGCTGTTGCAGGCGATGCTGAACGCCGCGCGAGCGGCGGGGGGCACCGAAGCATGAAAGTCCTGATTGCAAGGATGAACCACGAGACCAACACGTTCTCGCCGGTAGCCACGCCGCTTGCAGCGTTCGGCCGCAATGGCCCGAGCTACGGCGAAGACGCGTTCATCGAAAACAAGGGCATGCAGACGGCGATGGCCGCGTTCATCGATGCAGCCGAACGTGAGCATGCCGGAATCGTGACGCCCATTTCCGCATCGGCGAATCCGAGCGGACCGGTCGAAGCCGCCGCGTACGACGCGATCTGCGATGCAATCGTTGCGGCCACAACGGGCTGCGATGCCGTGATGCTCGACCTGCACGGCGCGATGGTCGCCGAAAATACGAACGACGGTGAAGGCGATCTGCTCGAACGCGTGCGCGCCGCGCTGCCTGATGCGCCGATTGCTGTCGCACTCGATCTGCATGGCAATGTCACGCAGAAGATGATCGACAACGCCGACGTGATCGTCAGTTTCAAAACCTATCCGCACGTCGATATGTACGAGACCGGCGCGCATGCGGCGCGTCTGCTGTTCGACCTGGCCCATGGCAAGGCGAAGCCGGTGATCGCATGGCGTCAGCCGCCGCTGCTCACGCATACGCTGCGCAGCGCGACGGCCGAAGGTGCGATGAAGCGCGCGGTAGACGCCGCGCGCGCGGCGGAGGGCGATGGCATGCTTGCTGTGTCGGTGCTGTCCGGCTTCTCGCTCGCCGATATCGAGGCGCCGGGTATCAGCGTCGTGGTGGTAGCGAACGGCGAGCGAGCGCAGGCGGGTGCCGTGGCGGAGCGCATCGCGCGACAGATCTGGAACGAGCGCGAGGATTTCGTTTATCGCAGCGCGCCGCTGGCGGAGTCGGTCGCACAGGCCGCAGCGCTCGCGCAGGGCGCGGACAAACCGGTGCTGCTGCTCGATCACGGCGACAACTGCATGTCGGGTGGCACGTGCGACACGATGGACCTGCTCGAGGAAGCGCTTAAGCAGAAGCTCGAAGGGGTCGTGAGCGGCCCGTTGTGCGATCCCCAGGCCGTCGCTGCGCTGATGGCGGCGGGCGTCGGCAGCACGGTGACGCTGACGATCGGCAACAAGGTCGCAAGTAGCGCGGTGACGCCGCAGCCGCCGGTCGCCGTGACCGGTGTAGTGCGTGCGCTGACCGATGGCGAATACGTGATCAGCGGCCCGACCTACACGGGCCAGCGTGCGTTCATGGGGCGCGCGGCCGTGCTCGACACTGGCACGGTCAAGCTCGTGATAACCGAGCGCACGCACGAACCGTGGGACCTCGGCGTATTCGAGAGCGTCGGCATCGATCCGCGCCGCGCGCGTTTCCTGTTGCTCAAATCACGCATGTACTGCCGACCGGTTTTTGTGCCGATCGCCGCCGGCCTGGTGGAGTGCGATAGCCGTGGTGTGACGAGTTCGGATTACGGGCTGTTCAGGTTCGAGCACGTGAAGCGGCCGGTTTTTCCGCTGGACGCGCAGACCGAGTGGGCGTCTGCAAACTGAAGCGAGTTGAACAACGAACCACGCACGAACTACCGAACGAATCGATGGACACGCGTCCCTGAACATACTTGCCGTGTAGGGCTTGTGCGACGCGCCCGGAGTCTCTATAATTCGCGCCTCTAAAGGCTCGTAGCTCAGTTGGTTAGAGCACCACCTTGACATGGTGGGGGTCGTTGGTTCGAATCCAATCGAGCCTACCAACGCATAAGTGACGTAGACGAAAGCGGTTTCGCTTTCGTCTACTGTCATCTTCTCGCATCACATCGGCGCACTTCATCATCGTGCGGCTGTCCTGTCAGTTTCTCCCCTTTGTATCGCCTGTAATTCGCCACAGTTTGACTCGTTCGCTGATGCCTTCGCGGTCGTTGCATGTCGATGCGTTTTCACTACCGCACGGTCGTCACTATGCCGAGGCATCCGCCTGAGTACCGTTGCCGCTTCACTCAGGAAGTGCGCTGCAGCGCCGCCGTTGCCGACGCGCAGCGGTCCCCGGAGTCCTGTTCGAATCCATAGAACGCCGCAGGGGTTGTGCACAGAATCGCGTCGACCACCTCTGCGTCCAGGCCGAGTTCCAATAGCGTCGATAACGACTGGCCGTAGTTCATCACCTGTTCGTACTGAGTATGGGGCCAGTCGCTTCCCCACATCAGCCGCTCAGCACCGAAGTGTTCGACAAGCTGGCTCGTCGCCTCACGCACAAAGCCCGAGCCGGGAACCGCACACCGGTACGCGCCCGAGACCTTGACCCACACCCGGCCCGTTCCGCCATAACCGAGCAAAGTCTTGAAGCCAGGATCGTGAATACCTTTCTCAGGATCCGGGCGTCCAAAATGATCGACGACCACGGGTACGCCGGCGTCCAGCAACAGGTCGAGCATCGGTGCCAGGTCCTGCGCATTCCGGTGTAGTTCGATGTGCCAACCCAGTTTTGACAATCGTTCGAGCAACGATGTCCATGGTTTCGCTCCCAGATCCGGCAATGCCTGCTCGATCAGATTGAGCCGTATGCCGGTTACGCCTCGACCATGCAGCTCGACGAGCGCATCCTCTGAAGCGTCGGGCGCAACTACCGCCACGCCCCTTAAGCGGTGCGTGTCTCGCGACAGTGCTTGCAGCAGGTAGCGATTGTCCGTCCCGAGAAAGCTCGGTTGCACCAGAACCGCACGCCCGATGTCGTGCGTGTTCAGCAGCTGCAAATACGTGTCGAGCGTGGCGTCGTAGCCCGGCGCGTAGCGCCGGCTATCCGTGAGCGGCAAGCCTTTCTCGAAGACGTGCGCGTGAGTGTCCACACGGCGGGAGTGGGACTGAGCGAGGGATACGGGCGCACTCATGGTCAGCCCCGCGGCGGGTCCAGGTTCAATCGCGCGTTGTCGACGGCGTCGGGCGCCGATTCAGATACCACGCCACGCAGACGTTTGCCGCGCGTTTCGGGAAGCAGCAACACAGCGATCATCGCGAGGCCGTAAGCAATGGCCGCGTCGATTCCGATTGCCATACCGAGCGACATCGAATGACTCATGTAGCCGACGAGCACAGGGAAGCCCGCCGAGGCGATCCGTCCGAAGTTGTAGCAGAATCCGACGCCTGTGCCGCGCATGTCGGCCGGATACAGTTCGTTGAA
Organism: Burkholderia sp. OK233; assembly: GCF_900230185.1. GTDB lineage: Bacteria > Pseudomonadota > Gammaproteobacteria > Burkholderiales > Burkholderiaceae > Paraburkholderia. The sequence continues at coordinate 1,244,025 of NZ_OCSR01000002.1, read as the reverse complement.
AAGCGGGCCGAGGCTCGCTGGGATGCCCGCGGCGAACAAGCCGAGCGGGAAGCCCAGCACGAGCATTTGCGTGTTGCTCAGCGGCAGCATCACGTAAGCGAGAACCGTAACGATGCAGCAGAACGCGAAAAGGGCGACGTTGCGCCGGCGGCCAATGCGGTCGAGCAGATAGGCGCTCGCCATGCAGCCGCACCAGAAAGCCACGATGACGACCGCCAGATAACCACCGGTGTTCAGAACCGACAGGTGCCGTTCTTTGGCAAGGAAGGTGGGCAGCCAGGTCATGATCGCGTAGTACCCGCCATGAGCGCCGGTGCCCAGCACGGCGCCGATTACGGTGGTCCGGAGCACACGCGGCTGGAAGACCTGGGTTATCTGCCCGAGCACTGAGACCTTGGCGGCTGCGCTTGCCGGCGCGGCGCGTGCCGGTTCTTTCAGATTGCGCCGGACGAATAGAACCAGGCCGGCCGGCACGAGGCCGACGGCGAACATCACGCGCCATGCGGTGTCCGACGGCAACCAGGAGAACGCCGCGGCATACACGAGCACGGCCGCGCCCCAGCCGACCGCCCAGGCGCTTTGCACGGCACCCATTGCCTTGCCGCGATGTTCGGTACGAATGGTTTCCGCCATCAATACCGCACCTGCTGCCCACTCGCCGCCGAATCCGAATCCTTGAAGCGCCTTGAGAACCAGGAGTTGCGGAAAGTTCTGGGCGAACGCGCAGAGAAAGGTAAAGCCGGCGAACCAGAGGATCGTCATTTGCAACGTCCGGACGCGTCCGATGCGGTCCGATAACGCCCCTGCGATCCAGCCGCCGAGCGCCGAAGATATCAATGTCACGCTGCTGATCGCGCCGGCCTGCGTGTGGTCGATGCCGTACGCGGCAATGATCGCGGGGATGGCCAGGGTGAACATCTGCACGTCGAGCGCGTCGAGCCCCCAACCCGCAAAGCACCCCCAGAAGGTGTTGCGTTCGAGGGTCGTGCCTTGCTTGTACCACGTGAACATAGCCGTCTCCGTCATGCTTATCATGTAGTCATATGTATGACTACATGAATGGTGGTCGCAAAGGCGTTAAAAGTCATTGAGTATTAACCCTTGCTCACGTCGCCGTTGTGGGATGTTGTACAGTAGTTACTCCTCTGAACAACTATATGAATACTATGGAAGCAACCTCTTTCGTGACCAGGCCGGATGGTCGGTTGCCCCGTTATCAGCAATTGCGCGACGACCTGGTTGGCCGCATTGCCGCGGGCGAATGGGCCCTGGAGGAACCCATCGCTACCGAGGCGGAGTTGGGGCAGTTCTATAACGTCTCCACTGGCACGGTTCGTAAAGCGATCGATCTGCTCGTTGTCGACGGCGTGCTCACGCGCAGCCAGGGCAAGGGCACATTTATTCGCCGGCCCCGTTTCGATTCGTCGCTGTTTCGCTTCTTTCGTTTCAAGTCGCGCGACGGCGAGCCGGTGCGGCCGACAGCGCGCGTGCTCAAGCGCGAGATCGTGAAACCTGGCGAGGAAATTCGCTCTACTCTGCGGATGAAAGCCGCCGAGAAAGCGATCCACCTCTCGCGTGTGCGCCTGATCGAAGGCCAGGCGGTTCTGTCTGAAGAAATCTGGTTGCCGCGTGCGCGTTTCGAACCCTTGGCCAAGTTGCCGCTCGGCGATTTCGAAGATTTGCTGTATCCGTTATATGAGCGTCTTTGCCGGCAGATCGTGGCGTCCGCTACGGAAATTCTAAGAGTAGAACAAGCCACGTCCGACGATGCCGCGCTTCTCGATGTAGCGGTCGGCAGCCCTGTCATCCAGGTCCATCGTGTCGCGTCGGACTTCGCGGGCACGCCGTTCGAATGGCGCAGCACGCGCGGCGCCGCCACGACGTTTCAGTACCAGGTGGAAATCCGCTGAGCTGGCGACCCGTTGGAATATCGCGGAGCTGATCCGCCTCAACCGCATCCCGCTTTTTGAGCACAGCGCCGCCAGGATTGCTGGGGACGCACGTGCCTATTCGGGTATCACCCCATGGTGTCCGATGCCGGTTCATATAAACATATATATGACTACATCAATTTAACCGTTTCCTCGACGTAGCGGCTGTCATGCGGCCAAGCGAGTGTCGACGGCGACTGGCGAGCAAACCGGAGCGGACATGTCTACGCAGGCAGGATTTGAGCAGCAGGTAATGAGGAAGATGGCGTGGCGGCTGATGCCGCTTCTGATCGTCATGTTTCTGATTTCGTTCATCGACCGCCAGAACGTCGGTTTCGCCAAGCTGGAGATGGTGCATGCTCTCGGCATGACGGAAGCGTCATACGGGCTGGGCGCCTCGCTGTTCTTCATCGGCTACCTCATCTTCGAGGTGCCCAGCACACTGGCGCTGCATCGCTTCGGCGCGCGGACCTGGCTCGCGCGCATCATGATGACCTGGGGCGTGGTCACGGTGCTGATGGCGTTCGCTCGCTCGCTGCCCGTCTTCTATTCCTTTCGTTTCGCACTGGGCGTTGCCGAAGCCGGTTTTTATCCCGGCGTCATCTACTACCTCACGCAGTGGTTCCCGCAAAGCTATCGCACCAAGGTGCTGGGGTTCTTCACGCTGGGCAGTTCGCTTGCCAACATGCTGGGGTCACTGGTCGGCGGTCTTCTGCTGACGCTTGGCGGCACGTGGGGCTTCGCGGGCTGGCAATGGGTGTTTATCGCCACCGGTATTCCCGCCATTCTGATTGCGTTCGTCGCGCTCAAATTCTTGCCGAATTCGGTGCAGGACGCGCCGTTCCTTTCGCGGCAGGAGAAGGACGTCGTCATCGCCGCGCTCAAGCGGGAAGCGTCGGATGACGCCAAGGCGACACGGCCTTGGGGCGCGTTGCTCGATCCGAAGGTTCTTATGTTCGCGTTGACGTACATGCTGATGTCGACGTCGTTGTACGGCGTGACCTACTGGATGCCGACGCTGCTGAAAAGCGATGGCGTGTCGTCGTCGCTGAACGGTGTGTTGAACATGATTCCGTGGGCGCTCGCGACTCTGCTTCTGCTGTGGCTGCCCGGCAAGCTCAAGCGCGAGCGCGTCGTGTTGAAGGCGATGAGCGTGGTGGCCGGCATCGGCGTTGTTTGCTTTGCGTCGAGCCTCGTCCTGCCGACTGCGTCGTTGCGCTTTGCCGCGCTGTGTCTGGGCGGGGCGTGTATCCCGTTGCTCTATCCGTGCTTCTGGTCGTTGCCCCCGCGGTTCTTCTCCGGCGCAAGAGCCGCGGCAAGCGTGGCGGCGATCAACGCAATCGGCAATCTCGGCGGCTTTGCCGGGCAGAACCTGATGCCTTATGTCGGCAAGGTGGCGCACAGCCATGTCGCGCCGATGCTGGTGCCGACGTCGTGCCTGTTCGCGTTGGGGATCGGCACGGCGCTCGCCGCGCTGATCGGCGCGCGTCGCAGGATGACGCTCGAGTCGGCGACGATTCGTCCGACGTAGATCCCGTCAAGGACGGAGCAGGTCGAAGCCGGCCAGCGCAATGACCCCGCTGACGACGATCAGGGCCACCGAATGCTGTCCGAAGTAGAGAAGGCCCGCGGCCGACCAGCTCGTTAGACAGAATGCTGCGATACGTTTCATCGTTTAGAAGCCCAAAGCGATAGCCAATAACCCGCTCACCACCCCGCAAACCACTACGGCCAGCGCCACCACCGTCAGCACGCGCCTCGGGAACGAGCGCCCAAGCATGGCCATCGACGGCACGCTGATCAGCGGCAGCGTCATCAGCAAAGCGCCAGCCGGGCCTGCGGCCATGCCGAAAGAGAGCATGGCCTGAATGATCGGCACTTCGCCTGCGGTCGGAATCACGAACAACGTTCCGGCGATCGCCAAAGCGACGATCCACAGCAGGCTGTTGTCGATGCCGGGCCCGATGTGCGGGAACAGCCATGCTCGCGCTGCACCGAGAATCAGCACCAGGACGATGTACTCAGGAATAAGCCGCAGCGTCATTGTTCCGAGGATTTTCACCCAGCGTGTGAACGCGGTGCCTGGTTCGTCGCTGGACACCAGTTGCGCCATGACTTCGCGCGACGCTTCGGCTTCCTTCGGCGTGACCATGCGGTTCACCAGATAGCCGAGGCCGAACACCATCACGAGGCCGAGGGCGAGCCGCAAGCCCATCCATTGCCAGCCGAGCACGAAGCCCATGAAGATCAGCGTGGCCGGATTCAAAGCGGTATTGCCCAGCCAGAACGCGATTGCCGCGCCCGGTGCGGCCTGACGGGCGCGCAAGCCGGCCACGACCGGCGCAGCGCAGCACGTGCACATCATGCCTGGCAACGACATCAGGCCGCCCTTCACCACGCTGCTGAAGTCGGTCCGGCCGAGCGCGCGTGCGACCCACTGCGGCGGAATCAGCGCCTGCACCGCCGAGCCCAGCAGAAGGCCTAGCACCATGGCTTGCCAGATCGCCTTGCCGTAGGCCAGCGCGTAATCGATGGCCGCCTGCCACGAGGCCGCCGGCGCGCTCGACGCCGTGCCCATCAGGATCGACTTGCCGATGGAATGCTGACTCGCGGCGACGAAGGCGCGGTTGTAGTACGGGAACCACTTCACATAGAAGAGGCCGACGACGGCGATCAGCAGAAACACGATCCAGCCAAGGGCGACACGGGGCTGCCGAAGGGTTGATTGCATGATGAATGGTCTTAAGTTAGTTTTTAGTCAGATGACGGCGAGCGCGCTGTTATCGAGTTGAGCAAGCAGGGCCTTCGCCTGCTCAACGACATCGGCGTCGTTGGGCCGAAAATTCATTGGCAACGCACGCGGCAACTGCACAAAGTGTTGATGGCTACTGCGCGCATAGGCCGGATCATAGTGCCGTTCGATCAACTCGCGAGCGAGCTCAGCCCGGCTATTCTCGTCAACGAGGTGTTGCCAGCCCGTGACACGTTCGCGGCTATGCAAACCGATCATCTTCTGCAGTTGCGCTTTCAACGATTCAGGATCGTCGAACAGATGCGCATAGTCATGCAGCAGGAACGCCGCGCGGTCTTCGTGACTCGATAACACCTCGACGCAGGCGCCCTGATGAAACGTGTCGAGGAGCGCGAGTGGCAGTGAAATCGAACCGATCCGCCGGCTCTCCGCTTCGACGAACACCGGCCGTTTGGGATCGAACGTGCGCAGGGCGCTTACCAGTAGCGTGTCGAAGCGCTTTTGCGACGGCTGGGCAATGCCCGCCCATGCGCCCAGCAGCGAGCCGCGATGGGCGGCCAGCGCTTCCAGGTCCAGCGTCTGCGCGCCCGCCTGATGCAGCGCTTCGAGCAGGCGCGTCTTGCCGCTGCCTGTCGGGCCCACCAGCGCGATGTAGTTGAACTGCTTCGGCAGCGCCTCGAGGGTGTCCAGCGTCGCGCGCCGGTAGCCTTTATAGCCGCCGTCCAGCTGGCGTGCCGGCCAGCCGATCATGTTGAACAGCGTCGTGACCGAACCCGAACGTTTCCCGCCGCGCCAGCAGTAGATGAGCGGCCGCCAGTTGCGCGGCCGGTCGGCGAAGGTGGTTTCCAGGTGATGCGCGATGTTGCGCGCAACCAGCGCCGCGCCGATCCGCGTGCCTTCGAACGGCGAGACCTGTTTGTAAGTCGTGCCGACCAGAACACGCTCTTCGTTGCTCAGCACAGGCGCGTTGAGCGCGCCGGGAATGTGGTCTTCGGCGAATTCTAAAGGCGTGCGCACGTCGATGATTTCATCGAAATCACCGGCTTGATCGAGGCTGACGAGTAGGTTTTTCAAGGGGTTACGGACGAAACGGACCGGCGGGAGAAGCGAAATTATCGCATGCGCCGTCAATGCGGGCTGGCGAGCCGTTCAGCGCCGCTTTCAGGACCTGCGCCTCGCCTCGCCGATGAAACCCGCCTGCGACTCAGATAACTTCGACTCGCTTGTCTCCGCTGACCATTTCGCCGATCACGCACGCCTCGTCGAAACCGTCGGCACGGAACAGGGCGAGCACCTCGTCGACTGCTTCCGGCGCGCACGAAACCAGCAGGCCGCCCGAGGTTTGCGGATCGGTGAGCAGGGTACGGGCCGTCGACGGCAATGAGGAAGGCAAAACGATGTCTTTACCGTAAGCGTCCCAGTTGCGCCCCGAAGCGCCGGTAAAAATGCCGGCTTCCGCGAAGCTGACCACGTCCGGCAGCCAGGGCAGATCCGCATAGCGCACGCGGGCGGTCAGATTCGACCCGCGGGCCAATTCAAACGTATGGCCCAGCAAGCCGAAACCAGTGATGTCCGTGAGGGCATGCACGCCGTCGAGCGTGGACAGCGCCGCGCCCGGCCGGTTGAGCTTGGTCGTGGCCGCGATCATCGCGGCATAGCCGTTTGAATCGAGCCGGTCCTTTTTCAATGCCGCCGACAGCACACCCACGCCCAGCGGCTTGCCGAGGATCAGCACGTCGCCCGCCCGCGCACCGGCATTGCGTTTGACACGTCGAGGATCGACCACGCCGATCGCAACCAGGCCATAGATGGGCTCCACCGAATCGATTGAATGACCGCCGGCGAGGGGAATGCCGGCTTCGGCGCAGACGGACTCGCCACCCTTCAGCACTGCCGCGATCACGTCGTGCGGCAGCACATTGATCGGCATGCCGACGATCGCCAGCGCCATGATCGGCTTGCCGCCCATCGCGTAGACGTCGGACAGCGCATTGGTTGCGGCAATGCGGCCGAAGTCGAACGGGTCGTCGACGATCGGCATGAAGAAGTCGGTGGTGGCGACGATTGCCTGTTCGTCGTTGAGCCTGTAGACGGCGGCGTCGTCGGCGGTATCGTTGCCGACCAGCAGGTCGGGAAAGAACGGCAGCGGCGCGCTGCGCTTGAGCAGATCGGCAAGCAGGCCGGGGGCGATCTTGCAGCCGCAGCCTCCGCCGTGCGACAGGCTGGTCAGGCGGGGCGAAGGGTTTGCGGTGGGGAGGGTGTCGGTCATGTATGGTGCGGATTTCAGGCTTCGAATGACCACATTATGGCGGTTGTTCGCGCGCGGCGCAGGATAGCGGCCGCCCACGGGGTGGGTCGTTGCGGATGCAATCAACTGACGCAAAGGAAATCATGCCCGGGTCCGTCGAAATCGGCTGTAGTACTTCATATTTAACGAGTTGAATGGAATGGATAGTCTGGCTGCAGGACTTCATATCGGCCTCTATAATCGTTATTAGTATCCCCAAAAGAGCCGAGGCCATTACATGACCCACATGTCCCGGCGACAGTTTCTGAAGGTCTCCGCCACCACGCTCGCCGGATCAAGTTTGGCCCTCATGGGCTTCTCTCCGGCACCCGCGCTGGCTGAGGTTCGTCAGTACAAACTGTCGCGCACAACGGAAACCCGCAACACCTGCCCGTACTGTTCGGTGGGCTGCGGCATCCTGATGTACGGACTTGGCGACAACGCCAAGAATGCAAAATCCAGCATCATCCACATTGAAGGCGATCCTGATCATCCGGTGAACCGCGGCACGTTGTGCCCGAAGGGCGCAAGCCTGATCGACTTCATTCACAGTCCGAGCCGTCTGAAGTATCCGGAGTACCGCGCGGCTGGATCGAATGAATGGAAGCGGATTTCCTGGGAAGACGCGCTCGATCGTATCGCCAGGCTGATGAAGGAAGACCGCGATGCCAATTTCGTCGAGACGACGGAAGACGGCAGGAAGGTCAACCGCTGGCTGACCACCGGCATGCTCGCAGCATCGGCCGGTAGCAATGAAGTGGGCTATTTGACGCACAAGACTGTCCGCAGTCTTGGCATGCTCGCATTCGATAATCAGGCGCGTGTTTGACACGGCCCGACGGTGGCAGGTCTTGCCCCGACGTTTGGCCGCGGAGCGATGACGAACCATTGGGTCGACATCAAGAACGCGGATGTGATTCTCGTGATGGGCGGCAATGCGGCGGAGGCGCACCCGTGCGGTTTCAAATGGGTCACGGAAGCGAAGGCGCACCGCAAGGCAACGTTGATCGTGGTCGATCCGCGCTTTACGCGTACGGCATCGGTCGCGGATTACTACGCGCAGATTCGCACCGGCTCGGACATCGTGTTCCTGGGCGGGGTGATCAACTATTTGCTCACCAACGACAAGATTCAGCACGAGTACGTCAAGAATTACACGGATATGCCGTTCATCGTGCGCGAGGATTTCTCGTTCACAGACGGCCTGTATTCCGGCTACGACGCGGATAAACGCAGCTACGACAAGAGCACGTGGGACTACGAGATCGGCGACGACGGTTACGCCAAAATCGATCCGACGCTGCAGCACCCGCGCTGCGTCTATCAGCTGATGAAGCAGCACTACTCGCGCTATACGCCGGAGCAGGTCGAGAGGACCTGCGGCACGCCGAAGGAAAAATTCCTCAAGGTGTGCGAGATGCTGGCGTCGACGGCCGTCCCCGGACGTGCCGGCACGATCCTGTACGCGCTCGGCTGGACGCATCATTCGATCGGTGCGCAGATCATCCGTACCGGCGCGATGGTGCAATTGCTGCTGGGCAACATCGGCATTGCGGGCGGCGGCATGAACGCGCTGCGCGGTCACTCGAACATTCAGGGTTTGACCGACCTTGGTTTGATGTCGAACCTGTTGCCGGGCTACATGACGCTGCCGATGGAAGCAGAGCAGGACTTCGACGCCTTCATCACGAAGCGCGCGAGCCAGCCGTTGCGGCCCAACCAGTTGAGCTACTGGCGCAACTACCGGGCGTTTCATGTCAGCTTCATGAAGTCGTGGTGGGGCGATAACGCGACCGCCGGGAACAACTTCGGCTACGACTATCTGCCGAAGCTTGATAAGTCATACGACATGCTGCAGGTCTTCGAGCTGATGAATCAAGGCAAGATGACCGGCTACATCGCGCAGGGCTTCAACCCGCTCGCCGCGGCGCCGAACAAGGCGAAGATCGGCGCGAGTCTGGCCAGGCTGAAGTGGCTCGTCATCATGGATCCGCTAGCCACAGAAACGTCGGAGTTCTGGAAGAACTTCGGCGAGTTCAACGACGTCGATCCGTCGACGATTCAAACGGAAGTTTTCCGTCTGCCGACCACCTGTTTCGCCGAAGAACGCGGCTCGCTGGTCAGTTCCAGCCGCGTGCTGCAGTGGCACTGGCAGGGCGCCGACGGCCCGGGTGAAGCGAAGAGCGACCTCGAGATCATGTCGGGGCTGTGGCTGCGCATTCGTAAGGCTTATAAGGAGAACGGCGGCAAGTATCCCGATCCGATTCTCAACCTGAGCTGGCCTTACTCCGATCCGGAAAGCCCGACGCCTGAAGAAATCGCCATGGAGTTCAACGGCAAGGCGCTCGCTGACTTGACCGATCCCACCGACAAGACCAAGGTGCTAGCGAAGAAAGGCGAGCAGTTGGCGGGCTTCGCGCAATTACGCGACGACGGCAGCACCGCGAGCGGTTGCTGGATCTTCTGTGGTGCGTGGACTCAGGTGGGCAACCAGATGGGCCGTCGCGACAACTCGGACCCGACCGGCATCGGCAATACGTTGAACTGGGCGTGGGCGTGGCCGTGGCCGGCGAACCGGCGGATTCTGTACAACCGCGCTTCGTGCGACGTCAGCGGCAAACCGTTCGACCCCAAGCGCAAGCTGATCGCGTGGAACGGCAAGACGTGGAGCGGTGCCGACATTCCCGACTTCAAGGTGGATGAGCCGCCTGAAAACGGCATGAATCCGTTCATCATGAATGCGGAGGGTGTGGCGCGCTTCTTCTCGCGTGACGGTCTGGTGGAAGGGCCATTCCCCGAGCACTACGAACCGTTTGAAACGCCGCTCGGCTATAACCCGCTGCATCCGGATAACAAGCTGGTCGTCAGCAGTCCGGCGGCGCGCGTGTTCCCGGACGATCGGGCCGCCTTCGGCACGCATGAGAACTTCCCGCATACGGCCACCACGTATCGTCTGACCGAACATTTCCATTACTGGACCAAGCACGCGCGTTTGAACGCGATCGTGCAGCCGCAACAGTTCGTGGAGATCGGCGAGGATCTGGCGAAGGAAGTGGGCGTGGTTGCGGGGGATCGCGTGAAGGTGTCGTCCAACCGCGGGCATATCATTGCCGTGGCGCTCGTCACCAAGCGGATCAAACCGCTGATGATCGAAGGGAAAAAGGTCCAGACAGTCGGGTTGCCGTTGCATTGGGGCTTCAAGGGGCTCGCGAAACCGGGCTATCTCGTCAATACGCTGACGCCCTCCGTGGGCGACGGGAATTCGCAAACACCGGAATTCAAGTCGTTCCTCGTCAAGGTCGAAAAGGCATAAGGAAAAGAGATGGCACTGCAATCACTGGATATCAAACGCCTCTCGGCCACGACCTTGCCCGAACCGCAAGTGCGTGAGCCGGTGACGGGCACGGTCGCCAAGCTCATCGATGTATCGAAGTGCATTGGCTGCAAGGCGTGTCAGACGGCCTGTATGGAGTGGAACGATCTGCGCGACGAGATCGGCACGACAACCGGCATCTACGACAACCCGCGCGATCTGTCTGAGCATTCGTGGACCGTCATGCGGTTCTCGGAGTACGAGAACACCGAAGGCGATCTCGAGTGGCTGATCCGTAAGGACGGCTGCATGCACTGCGAGGATCCGGGCTGTCTGAAGGCGTGTCCCTCGCCGGGCGCGATCGTGCAGTACACGAACGGCATCGTGGATTTTCACGAGGAAAACTGCATTGGCTGCGGCTATTGCATAACCGGTTGCCCGTTCAACGTGCCGCGCATTTCGAAGAAGGACAACCGCGCGTACAAGTGCACGCTGTGTTCGGACCGCGTGGCTGTCGGTCAGGAACCGGCTTGTGTGAAGACCTGCCCGACCGGCGCGATCATGTTCGGCACCAAGGAGGACATGAAGCAGCAGGCGGCGGATCGGATTGTCGATCTGAAGGAGCGCGGTTTCCAGAACGCCGGTTTATACGATCCTGCCGGCGTGGGCGGCACGCATGTGATGTATGTGCTGCATCACGCCGACAAAGCCAACCTGTATCACGGTTTGCCGCAGAATCCGAAGATCAGCGCGATGGTTTACCTATGGAAGGGTCTAGCGAAACCGCTGGCGTTGGCAGGGATCGCGTTTGCTGCGGTGGCAGGGTTCTTCCACTACACCCGTGTCGGTCCGAACGAGGTGACGGAGGCGGAAGAGGCCGAAGCACAGCATGAAGCCGATGAAGCACGCCGTTCCCGGGAGGCATCCGATGAAGCACGCTGAAAATCACGAGCACGTTGTGCTGAAAGATGTGAAGGGCAACAGCCTGATCCAGCGCTACACGCCGAATGAACGGACGAATCACTGGATCACCGCCATCACGTTCGTCCTGCTGGCGCTCTCCGGCCTCGCCATGTTTCATCCGGCGATGTCGTGGCTCTACGCGATCTTTGGCGGCGGGCAATGGACGCGGATTCTGCATCCGTTTGTCGGTTGCGTGATGTTCCTGTCGTTCCTGATTCTTGCGTTGCGCTTCTGGCATCACAATTATCTGGACAAAGCCGACATCCAGTGGATGAAGCAGATCGACGACGTGCTCAACAATCGTGAGGAAAAGCTCCCCGCGATCGGAAAGTACAACGCCGGTCAAAAGCTGCTATTTTTCACTATGGTGATTTGCCTGCTGCTGTTGCTGGCGAGCGGCATTGTGATCTGGCGGCGCTATTTCTCGTTCTATTTCCCGATCGAGATCATCCGCCTCGCAGCGCTGGTTCATGCTGCGGCTGCGTTCGTGCTGATCGTCGGCATCGTCGTGCATATTTATGCAGCGCTGTGGATCAAGGGCTCGATCGGCGCGATGACGCGCGGGACTGTGACCTATGGCTGGGCGCGAAAGCATCATCCGAACTGGTTCAAGGAAATCATCGGCAAGTAGGATCGGTAAAAGATAGGGAAAAGCGTGGCGCAACTTGCCACGCACGCTGAGCCGCCGTCCCTGTTCGACGAACTGCGGCGGCTCTTCAGTTTTCAGCGCAGTTTTCAGAGGTCGATACTTTGGTTCAACGCATTCTTGAGGCCGGCGATATCGAATCGCTCGATCACACGGCGATTCCCCGCATCCGTACGCCGGAACGGCTGGCGGTCTTTTCGGCGCGCGCCGCGCGGCTGCGCCAACTGGCTGCGCTCAGCAATCCGATCGCCGGCTATTTGCGTTTGATGGCCGTGCTGGCGGACGCGCAGCAAGCCGTGATCACCGGCTTCAAGGCGAAGCCGCCCAGCGCCGAGTTGATCGCGAGTGCGCAGCAGCATTCCATGCCGCTGATTCCGGCGCTCTCCGGCGCGCGCGATCCGGCGTGGCACAACGTTTTGCTGCAGCTGCTCGACAAGGTGCAAGCCTCCGGTCCGCTCACACCGCCGCTCGAAGCGCTCATTGAAAAGCTGCGAACGCTGGACCAGGTCACGCTCGATGCTCAGGCCGATGCGATCTTCGCGCAGCGCTTCGAGGAAGTCGATCCGGCGAGCGCGCCGTTCATCATGGCCGCGCTGCAAGTCGTATGGACCGACCTCGCTGCCGACATCGACAGGCGTGAGGTGCCCTACATCGAGACGCTGGGCCTGTGTCCAGTGTGCGGATCGCATCCGGTGGCGAGCATGGTGCGCGTGGGCGGTGCGTATGACAATTACCGCTACCTGCAATGCGGCCTGTGTGCGACGGAGTGGCACATGGTCCGCGCGAAATGTTCGAACTGCGATTCGACCAAAGGTATTGCCTATCACGCCGTCGGCTCGCAGGACGCGGACGAGGCCACCCGGGAAGCCGATTCCAGGAACGCCGCATTGAAGGCGGAGTCGTGCGACGAATGCCATACTTACCGGAAAATCGGCATTCAGTCGAAGGACTACGATTTCGAGCCGTTCGCGGACGATCTCGCCAGTCTCACGCTGGACCTGCTGATGGGAGCGGAAGGTTACCGGCGCGCGTCGCCGCATCCGTGGCTCTGGCCGGAACAGGCCGATCTTGCGGCTGACGACTCTTCCGGCGAGTCCGACTGAGAAAGAGGATTGCCTCGTGAGCGATGTAACCGGCTCTGAATTGCGGGCGCTGATGGCGCGTGTGCCATCGGTGGAAAAGGTGATGGCGTCGGCCGAGTTTGCGGCGTTGCTGACTGAGTTCGGCCGTACGCAGGTGTTGGGTGCGCTGCGTCACGCACTCGATACGTGGCGTGCCAGCGCGCAGTCCGGCGATGCGTCGGTGAACGCGCTCGATATTGCGCAACTGCAGGTCTCCGTTGAGGCCGCGCTACGCCTGCGCAACGCGGCTCGCTTACGCAGCGTCTTCAATCTGACCGGCACTGTGCTGCATACCAATCTCGGCCGCGCATTGCTGCCAGACGAAGCGGTGCAAGCCGTCATGAAAGCGCTCACGCAACCGGCCAACCTCGAGTTCGATCTCGGCACCGGCAAGCGCGGTGATCGCGACGATCTGATCGACGAACTCATCTGCGAACTGACCGGGGCCGAAGCGGCGACCGTGGTCAACAACAATGCCGCAGCAGTGTTGCTCACGTTGTCCGCGTTGGCGTCGAAGAAAGAAGTGATCGTGTCGCGTGGCGAGCTGGTTGAAATCGGCGGCTCGTTTCGCATTCCCGACATCATGAGCCGCGCGGGCGCCAGGCTGCGCGAAGTCGGCACCACCAATCGCACGCATCTGATGGACTACGACGAAGCCATCGGTCCGCAAACTGCGCTGCTGATGAAAGTCCACACGAGCAATTACGCGATCAGCGGGTTCACGAAAGAGGTCGGGGTCGACGCCATCGCGCCGCTCGCCCACGCGCGCGGTCTTGCCGTTGCGGTGGACCTCGGCAGCGGCACACTGGTCGATCTGACGCAATGGGGTTTGCCGCGTGAGACGACCGTACGCGAAACCATCGAGGCCGGCGCCGATCTTGTCACGTTCAGCGGCGACAAACTGCTTGGTGGCCCGCAGGCGGGGTTGATCGTCGGCCGGCGTGATCTGATCGCAAAGATCAAGAAGCATCCCCTCAAGCGCGCGCTGCGGGTCGGCAAACTGACGCTCGCGGCATTGGAGCCCGTGCTGCAGATGTATCGCGCGCCGGAAAAACTCGCTGAGCGGCTGACTACGCTGCGTTTGCTCACGCGCACGAGCGACGATATCCGGCTCACCGCGGAGCGGGTGCAGCCTGCATTGCAGCGTGTGGCCGGCGATCGCTACGTCGTGGTGGCCGAACCCATGTTCAGTCAGATCGGCAGCGGCGCATTGCCTGTCGATGTGCTGCCGAGCTATGGCCTTGTCGTCAGGACCGCCGACGGCAAGCGCGGCGGCCGTCAATTGCTTGCGCTCGAGAAGCGCTTGCGCGAGATGCCGCGGCCGGTCATCGGCCGTATCGCGGACGATGCGTTGCGTCTCGATCTGCGCTGTCTGGAAGCCGCCGACGAAACGCAATTGATCGAGCAATTGAAGGACGTGCAGGCATGATCGTAGGTACGGCCGGGCATATCGACCACGGCAAAACGAGCCTGGTGAGAGCGCTGTCGGGCGTCGACACGGATCGTCTCAAGGAAGAAAAGGCGCGCGGCATTTCGATCGAACTGGGCTATGCATACGTACAGCTCGAAAACGGCGACGTGCTCGGCCTGATCGACGTGCCGGGCCACGAAAAGCTTGTTCATACGATGACCGCGGGTGCGAGCGGCATCGATTTCGCCCTGCTCGTGATTGCCGCCGACGACGGCGTGATGCCGCAAACGCGCGAACATCTGGCGATTGTGGAACTGCTCGGCATCAAGCGCGGTGCGATAGCAGTGACCAAGATAGATCGCGTCGATGCGCAGCGTCTGCAGGAAGTGCATGGCGAGATCGCAGCATTTCTGAGCGGCAGCGTGCTGCACGACGCGCCCGTGTTCGACACTTGCGCGACGCGTGAAGATGACCTTGGCGTGGCCGCGCTGAAGGCGCATTTGCACGCAGCGGCAGTAGCGTGGCGCATGAGGCGCGACGACGGTCTGTTCCGTCTCGCGGTCGACCGGGTCTTCACGCTCTCAGGCCAAGGCACGATCGTGACCGGGACCGTGGTGTCGGGACGCGTAGCGGTGGGTGACACGATGCTGCTCGCGCCGAAAAATCAGCCGGTGCGCGTGCGCAGCATTCATGCGCAGAATCGTCCGGCCGAGACTGGAAGGGCAGGTGAGCGCTGCGCGTTGAATCTGGCGGGCATTGAGAAGAGTGCAATCGATCGTGGCGACTGGATTGTGGATCCGCGGCTGTCGCAAGCGTCCGAACGCATCGACGTCATGCTTACGCTACTCGTCGATGCCTCGTTGACGCTGGAGCATTGGGCGCCGCTGCATGTGCATCTGGGCACGCAGCATCAGGTGACACATGTTGCGTTGCTCGATGGCGAGACGCTCGGCGCAGGTCAGCGGGCGCGCGTGCAGCTCGTGTTCGAACGGCCGGTGTGCGCGCTTCCTGGCGATCGCTTCGTGGTGCGCAATGCCCAGGCTAATCGCACGGTTGGCGGCGGTCATGTGCTCGATCCGTTTGCGCCTTCGCGCAAGCGTCGCTCGGCTGAGCGGCTGGCGTGGCTCGATGCGCTTCAGGTCATGCTCGACACCGGCGCGCTGGATTCGCTTCTGGCAACGGCGCCGCATGGATTGTCTCGTTCGTTGCTGGAACGACTGACGGGTATGCAGGCGGGCGTGTTCGCGTTGCCATCCGACACGCGCGTCGTGGAACTCCCCGGCGGTAATGACGCGTTGTTGATCGCCGATGCGTCATGGCGAACCTTGAATGCGCGGCTGACTACGACGCTAACGCAATACCACGAGCGCTCGCCCGACGAACTCGGCCCGGATGTATCGCGCTTACGGCGGATCGCAGCGCCGCTTCTCGACGATGCATTGTGGCGCGCGCTAGTCGACGATGCGGCGGCGCGCGGCGAGATCGTCAGACGCGGGCCGTGGTTGCATTTGCCGGATCACGCGGTGACGCTCGACGACGCCGATCGCGTGCTCGCAGCGGCACTGCTGCCGGCGTTGAAAGAGGGACGTTTCGATCCGCCCTGGGTGCGTGATCTGGCAAACGCACATGGCGTATCCGAAGACCGCGTGCGGCAGTTGCTGCGCAAACTCGCGCGACAGGGCGAGCTTTTTCAGGTTGTGCGCGACCTCTTTTATCACCATGAGGTGATTCGTGAACTGGCTTTGATTGCGGGTTCTGAAGCGCAGAAAAATGCGGGTATGGTAGCGGCTGCGCCTTTTCGTGATGTCACTGGTCTTGGGCGAAAGCGCGCGATCCAGCTTTTGGAATTTTTCGATCGCGTTGGGTATACTCGCTTCCACCGTGGCCTGCATCTGATGCGCACGGATAGTCGTTGGCTCGATCTGCTTTGATTCAGGGTTGGAGTTGCAATGCGTGGTTTTTTATCGCCGTAGTTCAATCACCGTAGGAAGGCATTCGTATCCGGTGGTGCGGCTGGGCTTCAAACCCAGTTGAGGGCGTCAGACGTCCTCAGGTCGGTTCGACTCCGGCTGCCTTCCGCCAGTCATGGCTTCCCGGGTATTCCGATATCTTCCATAAACGTCTCGTAGATCGCTGATTTCAAAGCGATTTGTGGGTAACGACGTGCTTGCTGCTTCCACTACGATCCCGCACAATTTCCCCATGAAGTATGGGTAGGAACATGGGTAAGTGGGTAGGAGGGAACCATGTCAGGACGACAGTTACACCGGCTCGGTGCGCTGCGGATTGCAAAGGAGGTGGCTCCCGGCCATTACGCCGACGGAGGTGGTCTCTACATGCAGATCGCGGATAGTGGTGCACGTTCGTGGGTGTTTCGCTTCAAGCTCAACGGGCGTGTTCGGGAGATGGGCCTCGGTCCGGTTTCGCGAGTCTCGCTTGGCGAGGCGCGGAAACTGGCTACCAGTTACCGTGAGATGGTCCATGATCAGATCGATCCTATACTCGCGCGACGTGAGCAGCAACGCCGGCAGTTGCTCGATATCTCGGCGGATGCCAACGTGACGTTTCGTGAGGCAGCCGAAGCGTACATCCGTGCGCGGGAACCCGAGTGGCGAAATCGCAAGCATGTCCAGCAGTGGGGCAACACGCTGAAGACATACGCCTATCCGGTGATCGGAGACATCCGGGTGCGCGACATCGACACTGCGATGATCATGCGTATCCTCCAGCCGATCTGGACGAAAAAGGCGGAGACAGCACGCCGCGTGCGTGGCCGCATTAAGGCGATCCTCGACGCGGAGGCGGTGCTGGGCCACCGCACTGGCAGCAACCCGGCACGTTACGTTGACCATCTGCAAATTGTGTTGCCGCGGTCAAAGAAACGTTCGCAGGTTAGACACCATCCTGCGCTGCCCTGGGAAGATATCCCGAGTTTCGTGCACGAACTGGAGCAACGTCCCCGGCGCGCGGCACGAATCCTGCACCTGCTCATCCTCACGGCAACGCGCACGAACGAGGTGCGCTTTGCGCGGCCGGAGGAATTCGACTTGGACAACCGTGTGTGGTCAATTCCCGGCGACCGTACGAAAAGTGGTCGGCCGCTTCGCGTGCCGCTTTGTGAGCGAGCCCTCGAAATCGTGCGTAGTGCGCTTCCCAAGGCGAAATACGGGTACCTGTTTCCCGGCTGCAAGGAAGGGCACCCATTGTCGAACATGGCGATGCTGATTCTGCTGAGACGCATGTCGCGGCATGGGATCACCGTGCATGGTTTCCGGTCAACGTTCCGCGACTGGGTGGCCGAATGCACGGAATATCCGGATTCGCTAGCGGAAGAAGCGCTGGCTCACATCATCACTTCGCAGACGGTAGCGGCCTACCGGCGTCGCGACCAGTTGGAGCGACGGCGCGTGATGATGGAAGGCTGGGGTGTGTACTGTGCCAGTCAGCAAATGCATACGGCGTCAGTGACATCGGCCGTGCCGCAGCCGTTTGCCGCGTAAGCTGATACCGCCGCTGTGTCGGCAACGGCGTGTAACACGACCTTGTCGAAAGCTGGTCCGCTTTCTAGAGGCGTATCCGGCCAGTAGTTGTCGTTCACTCGTCGTCGGTGTCGCACCACGCTGGGTTCGGGAGAGGACTCGAGTGGTTGGAATAAGTATATGAATTAAAACGAAAAATATTACTGGCCACGGGGAATATATCCACTCGTATACGCAAAAAATCCGGATGTTAATGTCTGTTGGAGATTGAACGGAAGTGACCCAACTTTTCAAGCCGCTCCGGAAAGCTGGCTTTTCATACTTTCTATTTAAAAATGAGGTTATTCTTTTGGAGCTCGACCTTCCCGACGCCCGCCTGGACGTGTGCCTGCCTTCCTGGTAGCATGAGTTGCGGAGATGTGACTTCCCGCGCCCTGCCACTGGCTGGATATCGATATAGATAGCGGTATGGGTGCGACGTGGAAGTCGCACAAGAGATTGTTTCAGCTGGCCTCGGCCAGCGAGGAAACCGGCTGTTCCGTCAGCCGTACCCTACCGGCGCATGCGATCTCGGTAACGAGTTGGTATGAAGCCGCCGGGACAATGTAACCTGCACGAATGTGCGGCATCAACCCTGTGAGGGCGAGGTGCTTTCTATCAGCATCAGATGGATAAGGTGCTAGGGCCTGTTGACAATCATCGCCGAGGGGGCTGTTAACTTGTGAGGAAAGCTGTTTACATCCTGTCTTTTGCGGAAAAACAGGATGCCAAGACTGATGCTCAGCGATGACCAATACGAGCGGATCGCCCCCTTGCTGCCGGGCAAGTCCACCGACCCGGGTCGGACCGCAGCAGACAATCGGCTGTTTGTTGAGGCCGTGCTATGGATCGCGCGCACTGGCAGCCCATGGCGCGATTTGCCGCCTGATTTTGGAACGTGGAATAGCGTGTACCAACGCTTTGCCAGATGGTCGCGGGCGCAAATATGGCATACGGTACTCGCCGAGCTTGCGGGCGACGCGGATCTTGAGGAAGTCTTCATTGACAGTACGATTGTGCGTGCCCACCAGCATGCCGCCGGCGCGGCGAAAAAAAAGGCGAACAGGCAATCGGGCGCTCGCGTGGCGGATTGAGCACCAAGATTCACGCTCTGGTCGACGGCTTGGGGATGCTCGCTCGCTTTCATCTGACGGGCGGACAGGCTGGAGACAGTCCGGAGGCCCTGCCTTTGCTGGGCGAGTTGAAACCCGTCAGTCTGGCTGCCGACAAAGCCTACGATTCGAACGCGATCCTGCAGCATCTGGAATCGGCGGACATTCAAGCTGTCATCCCCAGTCGCGCCAATCGTGTTGAGCAACGTCCTTTGGATGAACATCTGTATGCCTCTCGAAATCTGGTCGAACGGTTCTTCTGTCGCATCAAACAATTCCGTCGCGTGGCTACCCGCTACGACAAGCTCTCCGAACGATTCTCATCATTCGTTGCGCTCTCCGCTGCTTTCATCTGGACCTGCTGATTGTCAACAGGCCCTAGGGTGAGCAGTATGGTTAGTAAAAGCGAACCACCGGTAAACGTCGTAATATCTGATAAGCCAAAGATGCTGTGAGGCTTAAGCCAAAAGGCATGCAATCGGTTATTCCCTTCCATACTGGGGCTACACGGACTGCGGATTGCCGGCGAATAGGTGGAACCTAACCTGCTTTTGTCTCTTGTGCGGAACACGGTAAGTCCGATTCTCTGCCAGATGGCGTAGCGATGGCAGGTGACCCGCGAGGGAAACTGTTGGAGAAGCGGATATGAGAACGCGGAGCAAGCGAACGACGGCCTGTAATGGGTCGTATAGGGGTTCAAGATTTGCCCCGATCCGAAAGGGTGCAGACTTCCGCGTGGTGCAGCTGTCACAAGTACACGTTTGAAATTCGTCGGCGGGCAGCTTGAGAGAGACCGGCAGGTTGCGGTTCAGCTCCCGCGTCCCAGCGATGGGATGGATTAATAATGTGAGGCTTGTGAAGGGCTTGAGCAGGATGGTCAAGACCGGCGTCGGCGAGACGCTTCACGCTGTGCTCGAGCCGTATGCGGGGAAAGCTCGCACGTACGGTTCCTCGGGGGCCGCGTTTCCGCAAGGAGACGCGGCTACCCAATAAAAGAAACGATCACCGATTCGCCACGGAGCGTTGTGCCCACCCATCGGCGCGCTGCTGCGCTATCGGACGCGCATCGTGCGTGTCATCGCGGAAGCGCGGGGGCTGCGCGCGATGATCGAATCGCTCGACACCACGGGCATGACTTTGTCAGCACCGTGAAGTGGAACAGTCTGCGCGAGCTCGGCGCCCAACTGTTCCGAGTCAGGACGCCCGTCGCGGGGCGGTCTGACGACCATCATTAAAGTCCCGCTGGTCGGGACACCTCGGGTCTCCAACTTCAATATGACTGCCTCTCCGCCGACCTGGCGACGAGCCGCACATCCCGTCGTAGTGGATGCGGAAATTTGCCGCTTTTATACTGGTGCAGATATCACTCAAGGAAACATTATGCGGCGTGTGGTCGTCCGGCGGTCTTCAGTCCATGGCAAGGGCGTGTTCGCGATGCAACCGCTCGCAGCAGGTGAATGCGTACTCGAGTACAAGGGCGAAATCACAGCGTGGCGCGATGCCATCCGCCGCCACCGGCGCGAAGGCGTCGCAGGACACACGTTTCTGTTTGGCCTGTCGGACGGACGCGTGACTCCAAGACCGCATTCTGGGCATGGAGCAAAAATGCCTTCGCCTGGACGACGCGACAGCTAGTGTGCATCATCGCACTTTCCGAAACGCGAAACTCCCTCATTGCGCAACACGGTGATGCGCAAGGTGTTCTTTCATGGCGGACGCTTCCACGCGTTGAAGGACGCGGCGCAGTTCTATGTCGAACGCGATACGAATTCGGGTGAGTGGTATCCACATGACATCAGCGGTAAAGGTGATAGGTTTGACGACTTGCCGATGGTCATGCGATGGAAGGCGGATACAAAAAATGGAGCCACTGACCCAAAAACCGGGGAAAGTCCAGTATGGACAAGTGCGGAGATCGACGACGTAGTCGCGTTTCTTAAAACGCGAAACGATGTTGACATGGTGTCTGTTGCGGTTGGGAAGTAGCGTTGTCTGCAGAAGGCTGGGGCGGTGTATCGACAGATAGTTCGTGCAGCCGGTGCCGGAGGACGGCACGTGTGAGCCAACTCGGACTGCATACGGTCATCAGCGAAGGTCCTACGTCTGAGTCGCGAGACCTTCGCCAGAGCGCGCGCTCAGCTTTGTTCGGCGCCAGTCATCAGATGTTTCACGAACCAGTTGACCGCTTCACGGCTGGTTGGTTCGAAGTGTTCAATGTACGGTTCAAAGTGTGTGCACGGGACAGTTACCAACGCCTTTGGATGTAGTGCGCGCTCGTATGCACTAAGTGCCTGGTCTGCAGGAGCACACGTGTCGAATAGCGCGACAATCATCAAAAGAGGAGTCGGGCTGATTCGGTCAATGGCGTATGCGGGCTCATACTCGTTGACCATTTCAATGCTTCTCAGCGTAGTCTCGTTCTTCCAGTTGGGTGCGAAGTCGCGCGCGCTGTCCACAAAGTACGCGTAAGCATCGTCGCCGGGAAGCGCGCAATTGCTGGCGGCGTCCTGGCTGACCACCGCCACCATGGCTGGCGCGTGGCCGGCAAAGCGCCTGCTACGGTCCTCATTAAAGGCTTGAAAGAGACCGCTCATCAAATCCGGCCTCACAGCACTCTTCAGGTTATCGCTGCCGCTGATGGCAGGAACTTGGGAGACGACGCATTTGACCCGTTTGTCGAACGCTGCGACCTGCAAAACGTGGCCGCCGCTGTAGCTCGAACCCCAGATACCAATCCGATGCTCATCGACGAATTCGAGCGAGCTGATGTAGGAAATGCCGTCGCGGTAGTCGCGTACCTGCAGCAGTGGGTCAATTTCCTGACGCGGCATTCCACCGCTCTCACCGAAGTTCCGATTGTCGTAGACAAGGACGAAGAATCCCGCTTCCGCGAAAACTTGAGCGTATCGGTCGAGGTACTGCTCCTTTACGCCGCTGAATCCGTGGGCCATGACGATGGCAGGAAAGCGGCGGTTGACCGAGTTCTTGGGCTGATAAAGCCAGCCTTTGAGTTCAATGCCATCGCTTGTATGGAAGGAGATATCGGTTCGCATGCTGTTTCTTGACCAGGTGTTTACAGAGAGGTTGATCGTGCCCCGACTGCTTGGCAGCCAATTTGAGCTGCTATTTGCATTTCGCAGGCCGCAAGTCCGCACGTAGCGTAGGCTACGGTGCTCCATCCAAACAGGTTCGTTGCGGTCAGAAACGTCGCAATGTCTGCCACATTTCACATCCGGCTCTGCGGCCTGCCTCGGCTAACCCAATTTAGGCGCGGTAGTTGATGTCTGATCGAAATATGGCTGTATGGCTTGGACTGGCACCCCGCGACGATCGTGTGTCAGCTCAGTTTCGTTGCGGACCGCGACCGTCCTTGCTCGAGTGTGGCAAGACCTAATGCCCGAACTGCATCACGCTCAGATCCGTCGAAATCCCCTGCGGTGGTCGGCATTTCGCCATATCGAGCACGAAAACAACGGGACCCCAAGCGGTTTGTTAATGTCTATGAAGACCCTTTCCTACTGCGGCTTATAGGAAAATTCCAGCACTGAATAGAAACCGCCGCCACCTGTTTGTCGAAACTCTCGACGAATTCGGGCCACAACCTTTGCAACGCGGTTAAGCAACCGATGGCGTGTGACCGAAAAACACAAGCCGAGCGGCTGCGATTCACATGTCATAAGCTTCCTCTTGAGGATATTCTGATAAATAGATCGCATGCTTGATCCTCGAGCAGTATTGCGAGATTCTGGAGAGAAGAGGCTGCGCGTCTTAGTTGACAAGGTCACGTTCGTCGCGGCCGTGTCGCCTCGGAAAGTGGTCCCACTCCATCTCGAACGTTAGACATCACAGAATGCCTCCACGCACATCGCCATCCTGACATCCCAAGCCTTCAACGAACTCGACTCGCACGTTGCGCTGGGCGTGCTCAATCGAATCAAGAAACCCAACTGTCGAGTAACTCTCTCATGCCCGGAGCATTCCGTCACTTCTATGAACGGCGTGACTGTAGTCGATCGTGCGATTCCTTTAGCAGAGAAGATGTGACGCGAACCCGATCAAATGTGATGCCAGCTTGCTCACACATGTCGAATGGCAAGGCTATGCTGTCCTGTCAGAGGCGGAGCGATAGAGAATACGGATGCAACAGGTGGAAGCAGCCGTGCAACACGTGTTTGAGCGGGGGCAAAGTATGGACGAACATTGCTTCGACGATGCCACCTTCGGTCTGTTCCGTTACGTGGTGACTCTTCACGACAGCCAGCTTAAGCGCAGCTTCGCTGCTCGTTGTCGAGACCATCGCCCGGCGGCTTGAGGGGATATGGTGTGGGACAAATCCAGACTCTCGTCCTTGACAATATTCGCCTCATATTGGAGTGAAAATCATGAACGAGGACCTCGTTGCATCGCCGCTGCTCGCGGCAAATTGCATGCTGCAGCACGCACCATGCAATTGAGCACCGCGGAACTCAGCCTCCTCCTGGATCTGGTCGGAGTTCTTCACGAACCGTCACCCCAATGCTTCGTCGAGCGTCCAGAAATAGTACGAAAAATGAGCGAGCTGCTCCATGTCGATATCATTGGGCATACAGTATGGAGTAGTCTCGGAGAGCGTCTCGAACAAAACGCTCGTTGGGGACGCGACGAACACATGGACGTCGACTATAAAGAGCAATTCCAGGCGCTCGATCCTATCTCTCCCTTGCTTCGTGGCCGTCCAGACCCAATGGTGATCGAATCGCTTGTCGATCGCAAGACGCTGCAGCGCACGCAGTATTTCGCCGACTTCCTATCAGCTTATAAGGTGTATCCCGGTGTGAGCATGTATCTGCAGGACGTGAGAGGCATGCTCTTTGACTACCGTTTCGGGACCAGCGATGCAGGAAAGCGCTTTGGACGCCGCGAGGTGTCGTTGCTCAATGTACTTCGTCCGCATTTGATCAATGCGCAGAGGCTCCGACTCGTTGCTCGTTCTCAGCGTGAGGCAAGCGGTTCAAGAGCTAGTTGCCCAGCTTTCACTCTCGATGCTTCGAAAGAACTCCGCCCCAATCGCAAGGCTCGTGCGTTGCTGGCGAGTCTGGAACAGCGTGAACGGGACACGTTGTATCGCCTGCTGTCTCTGGTACTTCAAGGCTCGTCGACGGCGTTGCAGTGGAACGGTTTCAATCTTTGCGTCGGGCATATTAGCGGAGAGCGCAGCGACCAGCCGACGTATGCGGTGCACCTGGTTGCCCATACGATTGGTTCGGGGGCGTGGCTGCAGCAACGGTTTGAACTGACCCTGCGTGAAGGCGAGGTATGTCACCTGATGCTCAAAGGTGCAGCCGATAAAGAGATAGCCATTCTTCTAAACATAAGCTACTGGACCGTGCGCATACACGTCAGCCGCGTCCTTGACAAGCTCGGAGTCGATTCGCGTTCGGCTATTGGCCTCGCTGTAATCCGTGCAAGTCACAAGACCTAGGTGGACCGATGAATATCGCTCGCCGCCGGAAGGTCGACTTCAGGGAGGCAAAACCAATATGCAAACTCCTCAATTAAAAAAATCACACATAGCTGCCTGCCGAATATCACTCGATGCTGCTCGAGCAGATCAATATTTTGCTGGGCGCGTTAAGTCGAAAACCTACGGCTCGCAAATAGTTTTGAAAGCGAATGCGGCGAAAGGACAACGAAGCATAGCGCCATTAGAAATGCAGTCGTCACGGACCGCGCCAGTTCAATGCGATTACGCCGCTGCATCGCGATAGCGCGCGATGTCAGGGCATTCGATTGAGCAATCTGAAGTCAAGCTGACTAGCTCTGAAAAATCACGGAACAGAGCCGAAAAGAAGGCGGCCGATCGTTAGTAGCTTGGGCAGCATCGGCGGCGCGAGAGCAAACGTTTGCTGCCCAGCGAAGGTGAGTAGTGCAACTGTACGCGGCGACTAGCGGTACGTCCCGTGTTTCAATGACCCAAGAGAGAATAAACATGACGAAGCAGAAGGCAGAATCGAGCAATACCGGAGCGACTGTTCAAGAACCTGAATCTGGCATAACCGACACGAGGGGGGGCCATCGGACGTATCAGGGATACCAGCGGAAATCGCCGATGGCATATCGCGACGAACTTTCCTCTTCAGCCTGGGGGCGCTGACGCTTTCAGCGTGCGGGGGCGGCCAGAGTACGACGGAGGCTGGATCATCCGTCAAGGCCGCGACCAGCAATTCGTCGACGAGTACCGCCGTGAGTATGGCAGCCTCTTCAACAGGTACGGGGTTCCTCCATCCGGGCCTGCTGCACACGGCGGACGATTTCATCCGGATGCAGCAGAAGGTGGTGACGTTGAAAGCATCACCTTGGATCGATGGCTGGAACACGTTACTTAGCTGCCTGAACACCTACAACAATCTGTCATGGCAGCCGCATGCACAGTCGGTGGTCTATCGGGGAAGTGACGGCGTGCATGCCGAAAACTACTCGACGTTGATGGATGACATCGCGGTCGCGTATATGTGTGCGCTGTACTGGAAGGTGTCGGGCGATACCGCCTATGCGGACAAGGCGGTGCAGATCATGAATGCGTGGTCTTCGACTCTTACCGGTATCGGCGGAGATATCACCGGGTTTCTGGTGTCGGGCATCCAAGGCTATCAGTTCGCCAATGTCGGCGAGATCATGCGCACCTATTCGGGTTGGAAGGCAGCGGACTTCGCCGCTTTCCAGGCAATGATGCTCAACATCTTCTATCCGCAGAATCATCAGGGCCTGAGCCAGAGCCTCGCTCCGCTTACTGTCTATTCCAGCTGGCAACTGTGCTGCATGGCGTCGATGCTGGCGATCGGCGTGCTGTGCGACAGACAGGACCTGTTTGACGAGGCCGTCAACTATTTCAAGGGCGGCCTCGGCAACGGCGGCCTTGCGCAAACGGTCTACTACATTCACCCGGGCTACCTGGGGCAAACGCAGGAGTCCGGCCGCGACCAGGGGCATAACACGCTCAGCATTTCGCTGCTGACGACACTGTGCGAGATGGCCTGGAATCAAGGCAGAGATCTGTACGGGTACGACAACAACCGGGTTCTTGCCGCCGCCGAATACGTCGCCAAGGGCAACCTGATCCAGTCTGGATCGACCTACTATACGGTACCGTTCGAGCCTTACAACGTCTCGGTTTACGGCTCGGGAAGCATCAACGACACGGCCTTCTCGGCCTGGGCGCAGGGCAACCAGCGGCCTGAATGGGCGATGATCTATAACCACTACGTCAACCGACAGGGACTGGCTGCGCCCTATACTCAGGCGTTCGCCATGCTGATGCAGCCCGAAGGCGGCGGCACAAATGGGCAAAACAGTGGGTCATTCGATCAGTTGGGCTATGGCACGCTGACCTTCACGCGAGATGCGCCTACGACCGTTGCCGCGCCGAGCGGCCTTACCGCTATCGTGAGCGCGGGGCAAGTCGTCCTGTCGTGGTGGGGCGTTGCACAAGCGACTAGCTATACCGTCATGCGCAGCACGACCCGGGGAAAGTCGTATCAACTCGCCAAGGGCGGCGTGACCGATCTCCTGACCTACACCGATAGTGGTCTTGCACCGGGGACCTACTACTACGTCGTGACCGCCGAGACGACATCTGGCACAACCGCTGCGTCGAACGAAGCGGTGGCGATTACGGTCCCTCAATTGCAGACCTATCTGGCATTCGACGACGGCAGCAGCACGAGTGCGGCCGATTCGAGCGGCAACGGGAATGTCGGCACACTAGTTGGCGGCGTGACCTGGGCAGCGGGCAAGATAGGCAAGGCGGTGTCGCTCGACGGATCGAGCGGATACGTGAGCCTCCCTACCGGCGTCGTCGCCAGCCTCTCCGATTTCACCATCGCTGCATGGGTGTACTGGAATGCAGCGAGCAATTGGGAGCGCGTATTTGACTTCGGCACCGGTGTGGACCAGTACATGATGCTGACACCCAGATCTGGCAGCGGGACGGCGCGCTTTGCGATCACGCTCACCTCCGGCGGGGGAGAACAGGTGATCAACTCTCCGGCGGCATTGCCAACCGGGCAATGGACTCATGTCGCAGTGAGCCTATCGGAGAATATCGGCACGTTGTATGTAAACGGCAGCGCGGTCGGCACCAATACGGCGATGTCGTTCGCACCGTTCCGCCTGGGCAACACCAGCCAGAACTGGATCGGTCGTTCCCAGTATCCAGATCCCTATTTTAACGGCTTGATCGATGAATTCCGCATCTATACCGGTGTGCTCGGTGCGGACCAAATAGCGGCGTTGTACTCCGCCGGGCAGTAGTTACCTTGTGCTCGCACAAGTAGCCCGGGGAAATGATCTTTGAGAAACCGGATACCCAATCTTAAGGCGTACACCGGGCCAGCGCATCAAGCCGGACGCCGCGAGCGGGGTCCGGTACAGTCCGGCGTGCGTGCGCAACGTTGGGCATTCGAGACGAGACATACGCGACTTGAGGCCCGAGTGCAATGGCCAGCACTCACACGCCGATGTCCGGAACGCACCTTGTCGGCCGCCGCGAGATTTGCAAAGCTATCGGCAGGGCTAGGAATCGGGGATTCGAAACTCCAGCACTCGCTATTGAAAGATTCCACCTCTCTCGCGTCGAGCTGACGCTTCGCGCGCGCTGCTGTGTGGCCGCTAAAACCTAAGGCGCTTTCCGATGGCCGCTGACAAAGCCGCATGGCATCGTGCGGCTTAGTGGTTAGGCGCAAACGGCGGAGCTTTCGCTCGTACTTGAAAGCGCCAATTTCGAGGTCGCTGCTGCCACAAACCCCTTTCGACTCGACGGAGAACAATGTGAACGTCAAGCAATCAAGCAACTGCAGGGTGGCCGTGATTGGCACAGGACAGATGGGGAGCGCCTTGGCGCGAGCCGTGCGGGCCGGTGGATACGTCGTCACGGCTTGGAACCGCACTTCGGCACACGCGCAGCATCTCCTGGAGTGTGGTATCGATGTTGCCGCCGAACTGCTCGAGGCAGTGAGGCAGGCGGATCTGATTCTGGTTTGCGTAATGGACCCCGCATCGGCCGCGACCCTGCTGGCCGATGAAGCGGTCGAACGTGCACTCGCTGGTAAGACGCTGGTCAACTACACCACAGGCACCCCAACGGATGCCGACACCATGGCCCAATGGGCTCAAAATAAGGGCATTGAATATCTTGATGGCGCCGTGATGTGCCTGCCCTGGGAAATTGGGCATCCCCACGCCTTGCTGGTACATGCCGGCAGCAAGAAGGGCTTCGACCGGCACCAGTCCACGCTCAAACTGCTGGGTGGTCAAAGTACTTTCGTGGATGAGGTGGCTGGGAGCGCCAGCGTCATCGACTCTGCGCTGCTCACCTTCTTCTACGGCAGCGTCATGGCGATGTGCCAAGCGGGCTTGATGGCAGATGCGCACGGCTTGTCGTTGCCGAAACTGATTCCGTTGATCGAGCAGTTCGTGCCCACTGTCATTAAGATGATGCAAACGACGCAGCGAATGGCTGCAGATTGTCAGTACGCTGGCAAAGATGCCAGCCTGAACCTTCATTACACCAACGGCCTGCTGACCCCGTTCAAGCTGGCGAAGGCGGCAGGTGTGCGTACCGACCTCTATAAGGCTTTGGACGAGATGATGCGCTACGCCATCGAGCAAGGGCGTGGGGAGGAAGAGCTGCCTGTAGTGTTCGATGCTTTGAAAAAGGCTGGCTCCGCTGCTTGAGTTTTTTGCGGCAGCACTTGATTCGACAGACAGTGCCAGCTCGACGCCAATCATTCCCCGCGTGATATGTGTGGTCTGTCGGGGAAGGAGGGATAGTCAAGCCAGTAACCGCGAGCGATGCGCCACCGGTGCTGGTTTGAGCGTATCTCGTTCCCAGAAAATAGTTTTTTGGCGTGTGACTCGATGTGCTTGGTCACAATGAAGCTCCTGCATGAGCAGTCGGTGTCGAATAATCAATGTTGGATTCTTTAATGACCGCGGCGGTCATCATATCCTGCGATCATCCTGCATGACGACACACTCCCAAGGAGTCATGCGCGCAAGTGTCACGTCTAGTACTACACCGCCTACGTTTTCGAAGTAGCTGTTGACTCAGTCTGGCGTATCTGCCTCGATATTTTCGGATCAATATGCCGGACATTCATTGCCTTGACTGGCTTGCCAACCGCGAGCGGCCCACAGGTCACAAGTAAGATGTCCGAAATTCACATTTTATAGTCCGCTGCGCCGCTGGTACTCTCGCGACATGAACCGTTACCTTGATGCAAGGATCTGCTTGATCCGAAAATTCGCAGGGAAGAGGCCTGCGCGGGAACGAACAACAGAATCGATTTCGGCACAGCATCAATCGCGGGATGTGATTTAACTGGATGGTCACCCGCGGGAGGGCGGAATGACGCTGCGCGTGCCCCGAAACTGTCATTCCATATTGTTTCCTGTAAAGCGTGCGAAACCGCCGTTAGACGCCTCAATGCAACGACGTTCGCGTTGCCGAAAGCCAAAGGTACGTCAAGATGCTCACTATAAGAAATGCCAGACTGCGAACCCGGATGATGGCTGTCATCGTGTCTGCTGTTTTGGGCGGATATCTGATCAGCATGTCCACAATGACCTGGCAGGCCAGCCGGGCGCAGAAATCTATAGCGATGCTCTATGCAGAACAATTGGCTCAGACTCGTGCGGCGCAGGTTCGGTTCACTCTTGAGTCTGCAATACATACGGCGCAGACATTAGCGCAAACATTGCAAGGCCTGCGTGCGGCTGGTAGCCCAGATCGCGCAGTAAGCAACTCAATTTTGAAATCGATTATTGAAAGCCATCCCGAATACTTGGGTGTCTGGACCGTTTGGGAGCCGAATGCATTTGATGGAAAGGACCGGCTCTACCTCAATACTCCGAGCTCCGATAGCGGCGGCCGCTATCTTCCCTACTGGAACCGCGGAAGTGGCAAAGTGGAAGTTGAAGCAGGACCGACTCCAGACACGACGACTGACCGAAACCAAGACTGGTATCAGCTTCCGAAACGTTCTGGAAAAGACGTGGTTATCGAACCGTACCTCGAACTGGCCGGTGGCAACAAGATAATGATGACTTCATTGGCGGTACCGATGAGCGAGAACGGTAAATTCGTCGGAGTGTCAGGCATCGATATCGCCTTGTCTGAGTTGCAGAATGGCATTGAAAAAATCCAACCGTTTGGTACTGGCTACGTTAGCCTGATAACGAACAAGGGTCAGTATGTCGGCGACCGGGATGCAACGAATGTCGGTCAACCATTTTCCAGCAACGGTGCAAGTGCCGAAGATCAGGCCGCGGTACGCGAAGGCCGCTACCACGTTTCCGCATTCGAGGACCCCCGACTGGGAAAGGTCACGCGCATTTATGTACCTGTTGAGATCGGTGACACCGGCACTTTTTGGTCTTTCGCCATAACCGTTCCCGAGCAGGCGATGATGGCTGAGGTAGCGAAACTGCAGAGGACGGCAATAGTCATGGCACTCCTCAGCGTGATCGTTGTTTCGCTAGGCTTAGCTTTCTCGCTGAATCGCCTCGTACTGCGTCCAATCGGAGGCGAACCCGACGACGCGGTCGATTTGGCGCGACGGGTTGCGGACGGAGACCTGAGCCTACGGATCAATGTAAGCCGTGGAGATACATCAAGCCTCATGTCGGCGCTGCAGGTGATGCAAGAACGCTTGTCACAGGTTGTAGCGGGCGTTAGGCACAACGCGAACGGCGTAGCGTTGGCATCCGTCGAAATCGCGCAAGGCAACCTTGATCTGAGCGGACGCACGGAAGAACAAGCGGCGGCGCTAGAGCAGACCGCAGCATCTATGGAAGAGTTTGCCGCAACGGTCGGCCAGAACGCTGATAATGCAAAAAGAGCAAACGCGCTGGCTGGTGTAGCAAGCAACGTGGCGATCCAGTGCGGCAAAGTGGTCGGTGAAGTGGTAGACACAATGCGCGATATTAACGAAAGCTCGCACAAGATTACGGATATCGTTAGTGTGATCGAAGGAATCGCTTTCCAAACAAACATACTGGCCCTCAACGCAGCGGTCGAAGCCGCGCGTGCAGGCGAAAATGGACGCGGTTTTGCGGTAGTTGCATCGGAGGTGCGAAACCTTGCACAAAGGTCTGCAACGGCTGCAAAAGAAATCAAAGGTCTTATCGGGCGTAGTGTTGAGTGGGTGGAACGTGGCTCCGTACTTGTCGATCAAGCCGGCTCCACGATGACAGATGTCGTGGATGCGGTTCAGCGTGTTGCGGCGATCATGAGTGACATTACCGTGGCTAGCGACGAGCAAAAGAGAGGCATCGTTCAGATTGGAGATGCCGTTAATTTGATGGAGGAATCGACCCAACGGAACGCCGCCTTGGTTGAAGAAAGCGCCGCTGCGGCGCTAATCCTACGAGAACAGGCACAAGATCTGGCTCAAGCGGTCGCTACCTTCCGGCTTGAAAAGTCGTCGGCATCAATTTCCTGAAGCATGGCATAGAAGGTCTGCATAACTCATTTTCAGAACACCAACCGTTTGCTGGCCGCGTTGCATCGGCGTTGAGAATGTGCTCGCACGTTGATCCTCGGCTTTGGGACCGTGATGATCCACGCTTGCTGGGAATCGCGGCCTCAACCCTAGGCGCTTCGGGCCTTTCGCAAAACCATGCGCCATCCACAGGTCGCCCAGAGCAAACAGTGTCGTGATCCAGACGGTGTTTTTGCATGGTTCATTCAGTTTTCGACCAGACTTTGCGTTTCGGACGCAGTTGCTGCGCGGAGTGCCTCAGCGAAGCGTTGTAGCGCTTGTATTGATCCATACACACTCTGATAGCTTTGCGTGCCGATCCTCCCATCAAGAATGACTTGCATGCCAGCATTCATTGCCATTTTCAAAATGTCCATTGCATCCTTCCTTTACTTGCTTCGCCCGGTCAGCGCGTTATGGTTCACCAATGGCGCGATCGCTATGCCTAATGTCCGACGAGATCACAACGGTGTTACTTGATGCGTGCATGCGTCAAAACGGAAACGGCAATAGGCCAGCACGATGTTTTCCCCCTCAACGCCCCTCGTCTTCGGCAGCCGGGGAGCTCTCGCGCACAGGGTGCTTGCACGTGCCGCTCAGTAAGCAGTCATGACAGGCCGCTTGCTTGCAGGCGGGAACACGCACCACGAGCCATCATCGTGACGGAAAAAGATAATGACAACAGAGCCTGTCGGCCGAAACGCCTCCACACACGCATAGCGCCTTTGGTGCAAACTCGTTCGACCAAATTGGCTGACGCGAGCCGGCATCGCCGGCGTAGGGGCGAGCCATTTATCGACCAGTGCCCGAAGCGATTTTTCTCCGACATACACGTCCTTCTCCTTCAACAGTCTTCACTGATCATGGGCGACGAGAGCTTGCGAGGCGCCATACGTCGTTCTGTCAGCATGTGGGAGTAGCGACGCGAAGTGCGCACGCAGATCAATGCATCCGAACAACTTTGCGCCGATTGCAACCTTTTCGTACGACCGCTCGATACGGGAGATAGCTGGCGTTCCCATCAAACGTGCGAGAGAAACATCAACTTTATTGACCCAATATATTTGGTTCCGTGACCTAAGTATAGTTTTTGATCGACCTAAAATTCAAGCTAAAATTGAATTGATATCACCCGTACAATCCATTAGGTGCTGGCTTATGATGGATTTACTTAAATTTTACGCGATAACATCATACTAATATGCGTGTTGAAGTTATTCGTAGTCATCGGTGTAATAATTGGTTTGTTGACCTAATTCCGGGCGCGACCCATGGATCGTTTCTAAAGATGGGCGCATGGGGGGAGGCCTAGCGTCTTGGTGATGCAACGCCCCGCCGCAAGTCGTCGTCCTCTATTCGTCTCCTGTCGGTCAAACCTACACTCGTTGGCGAACCTGCGGAAATCCGTCTCTATCGAAGAATTCGTCCGTTCGTGGAGTCAGCTCGGCGGCATTGGGTTGGGGATTGCGCTCAATATCGATATCGCAGACGACCTCGTCGCGGTCACGTTGTTGGCCCGCGACGATGAAGATTTGCGCAAGGCATAAAGGAGAGGCGTAGTGGAAGTGCTCAACCACTCCGTCATCAACCTGATCACCTTCGTACTAGTCAGCTCGCTCGGCTCGGATCGCGGCTCGTTCGTCGGTGCGATCACATTCTCCGGTTCGGGTGAGCGCGTTCGGCAAGCTATCGGGCAAGTACAAGTTCCGGCTGTTCCGCGACTCACCGGTCGTCTAAATGAACAGTCTTCTTGGGCGTAAGCGATTCGATAATGCACGCCAGCACACCGCATGGGTGTTGCCGTAACCAGTACATCTCCAATGTCATGATGATATGAATAATAATCGGTACTACTATATAAAATAATGTGATTCAACAGATGCCATCGAAAACATCCGGTCAATCCAACATGTGCCTGTCAATGTCTAGATGCTTCAATCGGTCTTTCCAAAACCTCTTGATTTGACGCATTGACAGTAGACAAGTCGAGCTTCGGATTGCGACACGTTGTCCAGCGGTCACTGAGTTTTTGGCCGAAAAGAACATGTCTAGCGGTCTGCATGTTCATTACTCTCAGTGTTTTCGTTGCTTAAATAGATAAGTTGTCGTTGCGATGAGACCATTGACGGATCGCTCTCAGTGGGCGCTTCACGTCGCACCTAATTTTGAGGATCTGATTGTGAATCAAAAGAGAAAATTTCTTGCAGTGATGTCGCTGGCGGCGCTCGCGTTGTTTGAGTCAACTGTGGTGACTAGTGCCGCCGAACTGACGGTGGCGGGGGCTGAGAGCGAGGGCAGCAAGGACGGCGCGATTCCGGCGTACGAATCGACCAACAGCCTTGCCAGTGGGTGGACACCGGCGCAGAAGCGGATTGCGGCCTGGAAGTACAAGGGCGAGAAGCCGCTCTTCGTGATCAGCGCGGCAAACGTCGCGCAATATGCTGACAAACTTACCCCAGGGCAGTTGGCGTTTATCAAGCAGAACACAAGCTACACGATGCCGGTGTACCCGTCACATCGCGATTGCCAGTTGCCTGACTTTGTTCAGAACAATACAAAGGCAAACGCCGGGAAGGCGTCAATTGGGTCTGACGGATGGACGTTGGAGAACGCCGTGATGCCGGCAATTCCATTTCCGAAGCCGAAGACTGGTATCGAAGCGGTCTGGAACTTCCTGACGCGATATCAGGGAGCCGGGGTCGACTACGAAGGTGAGACCGTGGTCGGGGCCAATCCTGGTCAGAGCAACCGGATTATCGTTAAGTGGACGCAAACGTATTCATTCCCGTGGGGCAGCAAGGCGGCATCGGAAGTCATGAAGCCCAATAGTCTTTTGATGGGTGTCTACTATGCCTATTCGCAGCCTGCGGCGCTTGCAGGTCAGGCGGTGATTCAGCGCAACTACGTGAAGGAAGACAGCGAGTCGTACTATTACTTCACCGGACAGCGCCGGGTGCGCCGGCTGCCAAGCTATGCCTACGACGCGCCGCTGATCGGCTACGAGAACCAGGCGCTGGAAGACCAGGCATTCCTCTTCTACGGTCTGCCCGACCGGTTTGACTGGAAACTGCTGGGGAAAAAGGAAGTCTATGTCCCATACAATTCGTTCGGCATGGTTGATCCAGGTACTTCGGTTGACGAAGGAGCGCAGGCGACATTTCTAAACCCGAATAACCGGCGCTATGAGTTGCATCGCGTATGGGTGGTCGAGGGAACAGTCAAGGCGGGTGTGCGTCACACGATGCCAAAGAAGACGCTTTACCTCGACGAGGATTCCTGGGTTGCTGTGGCTGGCGAGGACTACGATAGTCAGGGGAAGATCTGGAAGGCAAAAGAAGCTTATCCGACACCGATCGCGGAGTTGGGCGGGGCCTGTGTTGCTGAGGCGTACGTGATGTACGACGTCAACAGCGGTCGTTACCTGGCCGACGGACTTGTGTTCGACGCGGCAAAGCCACCGAAATTCTACGAATCAAACGAAGGCAACATTCGTTTGAAAGATGATTTCTTCACCATGCAGAGTCTGCAGCAACAGAGTCAGCGATAGGGGAAAAAGGCACGCGGATAACGGAGTCCGCGTGCTACGCGTATTACGGGAAGCTTCCGTCGGCGGTGATTGAAAGGTCTTCGGAAGCAAACTCCGCTCGTTTCCAGCAGCGATCCTAACGAGCATGTATCAAGCGGTCGTTTAAGTGGCTCGAGGGTCGCGGGCCAAGTTCCAACGTCCTCCGCCGACATGGCGCTGGGACCATTGATGGACGGAGCTGTCAGGCTACGATGGGCCTACGATTTGTCACAAGAATGGCGGCTCTAAGCCACAGCAATTAAGCCGAATTTTCCCTTGCGCTCTCCGTGACCCATGGTCACGCGCAAATGTCCCTTGAGCACATGTTTTGAGATTATTGTCTCCTTTACTCTCCATCGAATCGCTTACCAGATAGTCGTGAGCGCAGTACGTTTCCACGACGTCATGTGATGTGAGCGGTTGCGAAACGGTGTCTGCTGACCAGGCCTATGATCGAACAGGACCTAGGCGTCCGGAAATTGAGGTGTCGACCATGACGATTCAACCTAGTGCCCTTACGATTCGAGAGCGGCTCTCTGTCTTGCTGATCGGTTCGCTCGGATGGCTAAGTTTCTTCTCTTTGCCCTACACCGTTGATAGCGTCACGAGTAAGTTTTATATAAGTGAGTCTACTGGTGGCTGGATCGCTTCCGCTGAGCTTCTTGCGTTGGCTGTGTCAACTGCGCTGTGGGGGCGTTCGATTGCGCATCGCGACAAACGCTTGCTCGCGTTGGTCGGTCTTGGCATTGCCGCAGCTGGGGCCGTGGTCTCTTGTTGGTCCCCAAATTTATCGATCAATATCGTTTCCCGGATTCTTCTGGGATTCGGAGTCGGGATGATCACCGCCTGCGCCAATGCGATCCCGGCAATGTATAAGAATCCAGAAAAGACGTATGCTCAGATGCTCGCCATGATGGCAATCGTCTCTGCGGTTGTCATGTTTAGTGTGCCCTCCGCAACAGGCTATCTCGGGCCGCGGGGGTTTGATGTCGTTGAATTCGTTCTTGTAATCTGCGCTGCACCTTTTGCCCTTATGTTGCCGCGTGCAAAGGCGAGTTTTTCCGACTTCCTTGGTCATCCAAAAATGGATCGGCGCGTTCTTGGCTTTGTGCCCTCTGGCGTTCCGAGTGTTCTGCTTGCGATCTTCGCTATGCTTGGATCGCAGGCGGTTTGCTGGACTTTCGCGGAGTCCGCAGCTCAGCGACTGCATATTGAATCGGGTGTCCTGACAGCGGCTTTCATTACGATGGCATTGGGGCAGATTCCTGCTGCTCTTCTCGCTGCGTGGATCGGTACGCGACTCGGTTATCGCGCTCCAGTCGTTATTGGTTCGCTACTCCTGATCGTGGTTTCGTTTGGGATGTACAACGTCGATTCCCGTCTAGTCTTCTTGATATCGACAGGATGCATGTCTGCCGCCTGCTGTTTCACATTCCCCTATCTTCAGGGGTTGCTTGCTGAGTTGGACGCGAGCGGTAGAAGTGCAGCAGTTAGTGGCGCTGCGGTGAATATAGGCGCAGCTGCTGGGCCCGCGATCGGAGCTTTCTTCTTCTCGCTGGGCGGATTGAATTACGTTGGCCTCAGTTCGGCGGGTCTACTGGTCGCGAGTCTCGCATTCGCCTTGGGCGGGGTAAGTCGGTTTAGAAAAGCGCGGTCTTTAGTGATCGCCTGACTCAGTGAATTCGGATAGACGGCGAATCGATTCCGTGCAGCAGCCGGCAAAGATCGTCGCTTCGCATAGGCAGAACCAGGATGCCTGGAAGAATGCCGTGACACCTGAACCATCTGACTAATAGTCTGAACGCTGCGGTGCGTGCGCCGTGTCGGCTTGTCATCACTCGTTTCGCTCTGGCGAGCAACCATTGGGTCCGCGACGCAGGCAATAACGGCGTCGCTGACTGAGCTCGACGGATATGGTGCACGTCAGAGGCGAGACTGGGCCAGGTAATACTGCGCTATACAAAAGCGGATGCCTGCTGCAACAAAAGGGCGCAGGGCCTGTAGAGTCCAGCGCCCTTTTTATATCAAAAGCAGGAGGAGAACTGAAATGAGCTATACGGCGCCCATCAAGGACATGCTGTTCGTGATGAAAGAACTGGCTGGTCTCGAAGACATCGCGACGCTGCCAGGCTTCGAAGACGCGAACCTCGACACGGCGCAAGCCGTGCTCGACGAATCGGCGAAACTGTGCGGCGAAGTGCTGGCGCCGCTGAACGTCGAAGGCGATCGCAATCCGAGCAGCTGGAAAGACGGCGTGGTCACCGCATCGCCCGGTTTCAAGGACGCATTCCGCCAGTTCGGCGAAGGCGGCTGGCAAGGCGTGCAACATCCGGTCGACTACGAAGGCCAGGGTCTGCCCAAGCTGATCGCCACGGCCTGTATCGAGATGCTGAACGCGTCGAACCTGTCGTTCGCGCTGTGCCCGCTCCTCACGGATGGCGCCATCGAGGCACTGCTCACAGCGGGCAGCGAAGAGCAGAAGCAAACCTACGTGCCCAAGCTGATTTCCGGCGAGTGGACCGGCACGATGAACCTGACCGAGCCGCAAGCCGGCTCCGATCTCGCGCTGGTGCGCACGCGCGCCGAACCACAGGGTGATGGGTCGTTCAAGCTGTTCGGCACCAAGATTTTCATCACGTGGGGCGAGCACGACATGGCGAAGAACATCGCCCATCTCGTGCTGGCGCGCACGCCGAATGCACCGGAAGGCGTGAAGGGCATCTCGCTTTTCATCGTGCCGAAGTTTCTCATCAACGAAGACGGTTCGCTCGGTGAGCGTAATGACGTGCATTGCGTGTCGATCGAGCACAAGCTCGGCATCAAGGCGAGCCCGACTGCGGTGCTGCAATTCGGCGATCACGGCGGCGCGATCGGGCATCTGATCGGCGAAGAAAATCGCGGCCTCGAGTACATGTTCATCATGATGAACGCGGCGCGTTTCGCGGTGGGCATGCAAGGTGTTGCCGTGTCGGATCGTGCGTATCAGCAAGCGGTGGCGTATGCGAAGGATCGCGTGCAAAGCCGGCCGGTGGATGGCTCCGCGAAACAATCGGTAGCGATCATTCAGCATCCGGACGTGCGCCGCATGCTGGCCACGATGCGTGGTCTCACCGAAGCGTCGCGCGCGTTGGCGTATGTCGCCGCGGCTCACTGCGATATCGCGCATCGTCATCCTGACGAAGCAAAACGTGCTGAGCATCAAGCGATCTACGAATATCTCGTGCCGATCGTGAAGGGCTGGAGCACGGAACTGTCGATCGACGTGACGAGCCTCGGCGTGCAGGTACACGGCGGCATGGGCTTCATCGAAGAAACCGGCGCCGCGCAGTACTACCGCGACGCGCGCATTCTGCCGATCTACGAAGGGACGACCGCGATTCAGGCCAACGATCTGATCGGCCGCAAGACCGTTCGTGACGGCGGCAAGGTGGCGAAGGCGCTGCTGGCCGGCGTGGCTGAAACGATCGAAGCACTCGACGCGCAACAAGGCGCTGCGTTCGATTCGATGAAGAAGTATCTGGCGCAGGGTCAGCGCTCACTGGGCGCGGCGGTCGATTTCGTTGTCGCGAACACGAAGAGCGATCCCAACGCGGTGTTCGCCGGCAGCGTGCCGTACCTGAAGCTGGCGGGCGTTGTCCTGGGCGGCTGGCAGATGGCGCGTGCGTTGCTCGTGGCGGCTGAAAAGCGTGCTGAAGATCCGTCGTTCTATGGCGCGAAGATCGCAACCGCGCAGTTTTATGCTGAGCATGTGCTGCCCCTGGCTTCGGCGTTGGAAGCCTCTATCGTCAGTGCGAAGGGCATTGTGGCCTTTCTTGCTCTCTCCGACGAACAGTTCTAGCGATAGGCCCGACTGACAATGGCATGTGCAAGTTTCATTGAGCAATACGGCCCACGCGAGTCGATGGAATACGACGTTATGATCGTCGGTGGCGGCCCGGCTGGCCTGTCCGCGGCGATCCGCCTGAAGCAGCTGGCAGCGGAAAAAGGCGTCGAGCTTGGCGTGTGCGTACTGGAAAAAGGCTCGGAGATCGGGGCGCATATCCTGTCAGGCGCGGTGATGGATCCGCGCGCGATCACCGAACTGATTCCGGACTGGAAGGAAAAAGGCGCACCGCTGACGGTCGACGTGACCGAAGACAAATTCCTGTTCCTGACGGAAACCGGCTCGAAGAGCGTGCCGGTCTGGGCGCTGCCGGATAACTTCAAGAACCACGGCAACTACGTGATCAGCCTCGCGAATGTCACGCGCTGGCTGGGTCAGCAGGCCGAGGCGCTCGGCGTGGAGATTTTCCCCGGCTTTCCGGCCGCTGAGATCCTTTATAACGACGACGGCTCGGTCAAGGGCGTCGCGACCGGCAACCTCGGCATCGGCAAGGACGGCGAGCCGACCGAGAATTTCCAGCTCGGCATGGAATTGCACGCGAAATACACGCTCTTCTGCGAAGGCGCGCGTGGACACCTCGGCCGCCAGTTGAATGACAAGTTCAAGCTGCGCGAAGGCGTCGATCCGCAGGTCTACGGGATCGGCATCAAGGAACTGTGGGAAATCGATCCGTCGAAGCACAAACCGGGTCTGGTGATGCACACCGCCGGCTGGCCTTTACAGAGCGATACATACGGTGGCTCGTTCCTCTATCACATGGATAACAACCAGGTGGTGGTGGGCTTCGTGGTCGGTCTGGGCTACACGAATCCGTATCTGTCGCCGTTCGAGGAATTCCAGCGCTACAAGACGCATCCGGCAATCCGCGCGATTCTGGAAGGCGGCAAGCGGGTGTCGTACGGCGCACGGGCGATTACTGCGGGCGGTCTGCTGTCGCTGCCGAAGCTGGTGTTCCCGGGTGGCGCGCTGGTGGGTGATGATGCAGGTTTCCTGAACGCCTCGCGGATCAAGGGCTCGCATGCGGCGATCAAGACCGGCATGCTGGCCGCTGAGGCTGCTTTTGAAGCCGTGCAGGCTGGCCGCACCAGCGATGAGCTGACGGCCTATCCGGAGTCGTTCAAGACCTCGTGGCTGCACACGGAACTGCATCGTGCGCGCAACTTCAAGCAGTGGATGAGCAAGGGCCTGTACCTCGGCACCCTGATGGTTGGCATCGAGCAGAAGCTGTTAGGCGGCAACGTGCCCTGGACGCTGCATCACCAGCATTCGGATCACGAGATGCTGAAACCGGCGTCGCAGTGCAAGCAGATCACGTATCCGAAGCCGGATGGAAAGCTGACGTTCGACCGCTTGTCTTCAGTGTTCATCTCGAACACCAACCATGAAGAGAATCAGCCGGCTCACCTGACGCTGAAAGATCCGTCGGTGCCGGTGAATGTGAACTGGCAGACCTATGCCGGTCCGGAGTCACGCTACTGCCCCGCGGCGGTGTACGAGTTCGTAAAGAACGACGACGGCAGCGAGCGTCTCGTGATCAACGCGCAGAACTGCGTGCACTGCAAGACCTGCGATATCAAGGACCCGACCCAGAACATCGTCTGGGTGACGCCTGAAGGTGGCGGCGGTCCGAACTATCCGAATATGTGACGCGGCGCGCAAGTTAGCGCGTTGCACCGTGAAGACCATTGGACCGAAGGAGTTTTTCGTGAAAAGAGAAGTCGTTGTTGTTAGTGGTGTGCGCACTGCGATTGGCAAGTTTGGTGGTGCGTTGAAAGATTTGCCTCCGACCGAGCTCGGTTCGCTCGTCGTGCGTGAGGTACTCACGCGCGCCGACTTGGCGGGTGATCAGGTGGGGCACATCGTTTTCGGCAATGTCATCGCAACGGAGCCGAAGGACCTTTATCTCGCACGGGTTGCCGGTTTGAATGGAGGACTTTCGGAGACCACGCCTGCGTTCACGGTAAACCGTCTCTGCGGCTCAGGCCTTCAGGCAATCATCTCCGCAGCGCAAACGATTCTGCTTGGTGATGCGGATGTGGCGATCGGGGGGGGAGCAGAAAACATGAGCCGTGCACCGTACATTACGCCTGACGCTCGCTTTGGTGCACGGATGGGCGACTCGCGCCTGGTCGACATGATGCTGGGAGCTTTGAACGATCCGTTTCACGCGATATCGATGGGTACTACTGCAGAGAATGTGGCGCGAAGGTATGGCATTTCTCGTGAACAACAGGATGCTTTGGCCGTGGAATCGCATCGCCG
Source organism: Burkholderia sp. OK233 (assembly GCF_900230185.1). Classification (GTDB taxonomy): domain Bacteria; phylum Pseudomonadota; class Gammaproteobacteria; order Burkholderiales; family Burkholderiaceae; genus Paraburkholderia. Next base: position 1,202,743 of record NZ_OCSR01000002.1, on the reverse strand, counting down.
CGCGGCTCAGGCGGTCTCAGAAGGACGCTTCAAGGAACAGATTCTTCCGATTACTCAAACCATAAGAGGCAAGCGTGTTGTGTTCGATACGGACGAGCACATTCGTATGCAACTCGATCCGGCCGAACTCTCTGGCCTGCGTCCGGCATTTCAGAAGGAGAACGGGACGGTGACTGCAGGCAACGCGTCCGGAATCAACGATGCGGCTGGCGCAGTTCTGCTGATGGAGCGAGAGGCGGCCCTGCGGCGAGGCCTGAGGCCGCTGGCCAAGCTGGTGTCGTACGCGCAGGCGGGTGTTGATCCTTTATACATGGGTATTGGGCCGGTTCCAGCAACGCGTATTGCGCTCGAGCGAGCTGGTTTGCGAGTCGATGATCTTGATGTAATCGAAGCGAACGAAGCCTTCGCAGCGCAGGCCTGTGCGGTTACGCAAGAGTTGCAGCTCAACCCGGCGCGCGTCAATCCGAACGGCTCGGGAATCTCGCTTGGGCATCCCATTGGGGCGACGGGTGCGTTGATTACCGTCAAGGCGCTCTACGAACTAAAGCGTATCAATGGACGCTTTGCGTTGGTGACGATGTGCATTGGTGGCGGTCAAGGCATCGCCGCTGTGTTCGAAAATCTTCAATAAGCTCCACGCATTTTTCGGAGAGGATTTCCATGACAATCAAAGTGGTGGGTATCGTCGGTGCAGGCACGATGGGCAGCGGAATTGCGCAGACTGTCGCCGTCGCAGGACTTCAGACAGTTTTAGTCGACGTCACAGATTCGGCGCTTGATAAGGGCGTGAAGGCGTTGACCGGTAGCCTTGACAGGTTCGTTGCTAAAGGGACTCTCGACGCGGTGACCCGAGACGCCGCGCTTGCGCGTATAGAAGCCTCCATCGACTACCAGCGCCTCAGTCGTTGTGATCTGGTGATTGAAGCTGCGACGGAAAGTACCGAGCTTAAGGTTCGGCTTCTCAAGCAGATCGAATCGGTGGTGCGATCCGACGCGATCATCGCCTCAAACACGTCATCGATCTCCATCACAGCGCTTGGCGCGGCACTGGCCGCGCCGTCACGCTTTATAGGCATGCATTTTTTCAACCCGGTACCCCTTCTCCCGCTTGTGGAGGTCATCAACGGTATTCAGACATGCTCGGACACCGCGGAGGCCGTTCGCCAACTGACTCTGCAACTGGGAAAATCTCCAATCGTAGTAAAAAATTCTCCCGGTTTTGTGGTCAATCGCGTCCTCGTTCCAATGATTAACGAGGCCTTTTTCGCACTTGCCGACGGCGTGGCGACGGCAGAAGAGATCGACACTGGAATGCGGCTCGGGGCGAATCACCCAATTGGTCCACTAGCTCTGGCGGACCTCATTGGACTCGATGTGTGTTTGTCAGTGATGGACGTGTTTTTGCACGACTTCGGCGACCCTAAGTATCGCGCGTCTCCGCTATTACGAGAGTTGGTGGCGGCCGGACGTCTTGGGCGGAAGTCTCGCCGCGGTGTCTATAACTACGATTAGCCCCAATATCTCATCAAGTCAGGTTGAGGTGATGTCGTTAGAAAATCGGCTACGCGCCAGCACATGCTCAACACGATACCGGCAGATGCGCATAGCTGATCGTTCATACTTGCGGGCCGCCGGCGACGTCAGCACGCCTATCGGTTCAAACAGCGAGGTCCATCTTCCTTTCGGAGGCCGACGATTTCAACTGCGTTTTTTCGAAATGGCTGAAGCAGTAGCGACCTATCGATCTGAGCCGAGGTCCTGCTGACGCCCGGAAACATTGCATCGGTTGTCATCTACGGACCGAAAGACATCTTGTATTCAATTTGCGAATGCGTACCGTCAGCGGGCAATTGATCGCTAGCGGTCGGATCAGTATCGTCCGCGACGACCAAGGACATTCAGACGCTCATTGCGGAGAGATCAAGCCTCGCATTCCGCCATTGATGGGACCTTCGCAGACTCGGCCATGGAAGTCGAATGCTGGTTCGGATAGACGCTATTAGTTTTCCATGAGGGTCGTCCAGACATTGTTAAGACGTCGTTGGGTAGTGTCCATCACGCACTGAATTTTTGGCCAAAAGGAACATGTTTGGCCGTTTTCGTCTCGCTTAACCTCTGGGTAATCCTTGCGAAAACACGAAAAAAAACGATTGTTTCGATAAGGCCAGCCGTTCCCCCCCAGCGCTCAAGCAGACGCCTGATGTAGCGCAAATATTTTGAGGATCTGATTGTGAATCAAAAGAGAAAATTTCTTGCAGTGATGTCGCTGGCGGCGCTCGCGTTGTTTGAGTCAACTGTGGTGACTAGTGCCGCCGAACTGACGGTGGCGGGGGCTGAGAGCGAGGGCAGCAAGGACGGCGCGATTCCGGCGTACGAATCGACCAACAGCCTTGCCAGTGGGTGGACACCGGCGCAGAAGCGGATTGCGGCCTGGAAGTACAAGGGCGAGAAGCCGCTCTTCGTGATCAGCGCGGCAAACGTCGCGCAATATGCTGACAAACTTACCCCAGGGCAGTTGGCGTTTATCAAGCAGAACACAAGCTACACGATGCCGGTGTACCCGTCACATCGCGATTGCCAGTTGCCTGACTTTGTTCAGAACAATACAAAGGCAAACGCCGGGAAGGCGTCAATTGGGTCTGACGGATGGACGTTGGAGAACGCCGTGATGCCGGCAATTCCATTTCCGAAGCCGAAGACTGGTATCGAAGCGGTCTGGAACTTCCTGACGCGATATCAGGGAGCCGGGGTCGACTACGAAGGTGAGACCGTGGTCGGGGCCAATCCTGGTCAGAGCAACCGGATTATCGTTAAGTGGACGCAAACGTATTCATTCCCGTGGGGCAGCAAGGCGGCATCGGAAGTCATGAAGCCCAATAGTCTTTTGATGGGTGTCTACTATGCCTATTCGCAGCCTGCGGCGCTTGCAGGTCAGGCGGTGATTCAGCGCAACTACGTGAAGGAAGACAGCGAGTCGTACTATTACTTCACCGGACAGCGCCGGGTGCGCCGGCTGCCAAGCTATGCCTACGACGCGCCGCTGATCGGCTACGAGAACCAGGCGCTGGAAGACCAGGCATTCCTCTTCTACGGTCTGCCCGACCGGTTTGACTGGAAACTGCTGGGGAAAAAGGAAGTCTATGTCCCATACAATTCGTTCGGCATGGTTGATCCAGGTACTTCGGTTGACGAAGGAGCGCAGGCGACATTTCTAAACCCGAATAACCGGCGCTATGAGTTGCATCGCGTATGGGTGGTCGAGGGAACAGTCAAGGCGGGTGTGCGTCACACGATGCCAAAGAAGACGCTTTACCTCGACGAGGATTCCTGGGTTGCTGTGGCTGGCGAGGACTACGATAGTCAGGGGAAGATCTGGAAGGCAAAAGAAGCTTATCCGACACCGATCGCGGAGTTGGGCGGGGCCTGTGTTGCTGAGGCGTACGTGATGTACGACGTCAACAGCGGTCGTTACCTGGCCGACGGACTTGTGTTCGACGCGGCAAAGCCACCGAAATTCTACGAATCAAACGAAGGCAACATTCGTTTGAAAGATGATTTCTTCACCATGCAGAGTCTGCAGCAACAGAGTCAGCGATAGGGGAAAAAGGCACGCGGATAACGGAGTCCGCGTGCTCGTCGCTGAATTTCTACGTAATCAGAATTTTGAAAATAACAGTACGCTGTCCGCGATCCCATCGCCGAAAGAACCACGTTGCTGACAACGTAATACGCAAAGTTAAAAAATAAAAGATCGCGCTGTAACCCGCACGAGGGGATACGCGCATGTCGCGAGTGAAGAGTTCTGTCGCCGAATGGCTTCATCTTCGGTGCGTTCCAGCCGTGCACCGTGCGCAGCAGATGGATGTTGATTGGCAAATTATCCGCCAATTCGCTTACGCCAACGTCCTTAGCTCGCGCCATGGCCCGAACCGGAAACAGTCTCGCAAAAATCAGGGTGGTGCGACCTAGTCAGGTTGTCGATCTTTAGCGTTGAGTATGAGTGGCGGCCAAAATTTCTGATCGAGACCGCTATTCCTGGGCACCGTGTGGCCTCGATTTATGTATCCACCTTTGCGCTGTACGTTGCCGTCCTATCCAGTCGGATTCTATGCAACTACTTGCGCGCAGTAAATATTGACCGGTTCGAACCAGTCAGGTGGCCGCACCAAACATAGATGGTCTATTTTTCTCCGCTTACCGTTAGCGTGTGTTCGTAGGCATCAGGAAATATCTGTGGGCCTGAATGGTCCAGTTTCTGTGTAGTCGTTTTCGTAAGACGGATGACGGAAGCACATGTATATGCAATTCAATTTCATACGATAAGTGATCCGAAGCATTTTTGTGGGCAGAGCAAAAAACACTATAGATATCTCTGAGGAGGGGTATGAAAGTTCGTCTTGCTAAAGTTATTTCGGTCGGCGCCATGACTGCTATGTCCGCGTCGGTGGTGCATGCGTTCACATTTAACGTGGGGCCCATCCAGGGAAATTTCGACTCCGCCTACACTGCCGGTCTAGGCTACCGGCTTCAAAGTCCGAGCTGCTCACTTACCGGGGATCCTGGTTATTGCGGCGGGTCGGCGAACACCGCGCAGTGGGCCAATGGCGACGACGGCGATTTGAATTACAAGAAGAATTCGCTCTACACGGCGTATCTTAAGGGGACGAATGAGCTCTACCTTGATGATCCGAGTCTTGGTGCGAAATTCCTCGCCCGGGCAACATACTTTTACGACTTTGCCGCCGCAAATACCAATCGGACGGAGTTGAGTTCCGCCGCATATGCGCAGATGGTTCGCAATATCAGACTTCTCGATCTTTGGGCGGAGAAGGATTTTACGCTTCACGATGAATCGGCCCATGTACGCGTCGGCAATCAGGTTGTCAACTGGGGTGAGAGCCTGTTCCTGGCCGGCGGCATCAACGCAACAAACGCATACGATTACCAAAAACTACTGATTCCTGGCACACAACTTAAAGAAGCCGTTCTTCCTGCTCCAATGATCGAATTTGAGTCTGGGTTGGGGCATGGGTTGAGTGTCGCTGCGTATTACCAGCTAGGATGGAATAAGAATATCTATCCTGCTGTCGGTTCGTATTTCAGTGCAAACGATACCCTGGGAAATGGCGCCGTGCCCCTCAGTGTTAGCACGGTGAACGGAAATGTGGGCGGACTGGACGGTGCAACGATTGCCGGTAATGGTTCGCGCAGCGCGACCGGAAGTGCATATTCAGGCCTGGTGAACGGTGCATACACGGGAGCACCGTACTACTCTGCGGGTGTCCCGGTGGCAGGCAGTCAATATGGAAAAAATAGCGGGCAGTACGGCGTATCATTTCACTATAAACCGACATTTGTCCAGGCGGATTTTGGCTTCTATTACCTGAAATACAATGACAAGAGCCCCGTGCTGAATATAACGGCCGCAGGGCAGTATCAGTACCAATACCTTAACGATAGGCAACTCCTTGGCCTCAGCACGAACTTTCAGTTCGGAGACTGGGCAATCGGTGGCGAATTGGCATACCGCCCACATGATGCAGTCTCGTTGTCAGCCTGCTATGGGGCGAATGGGCCAATCAATGCAAATACGAATGCCGCAAGCGGATACTGTCCGATGTGGGAAGACAAAAAGAATATCAATCTTGATATCACCGCGCTGCTTAGCATTACACCGGCGAACTACCCGATTATATTGAAAGCGCTTGGCGGCGCCGATACGGCTAACCTCTCGCTTGAGTTCGGGGTCACAAAGTTCCCCGGTATCAGTTCCAACGCAGTGATTACTCGCAGCGTCAACGGTCAAACGGTACAGCAGATCCCCGCGGCCGGATATACCGCTTGGCTTAATAGCGCTTCAAGCGGGAGCGCTACACCGGTCGGCGTCGGGACGTCGACTTCTGCGGGTATGGTGCTCGACTTCAACTGGACATACGACGGAAGTCTAATCCATGGCTGGCAGATTACGCCAGGAGTGACATATTCCCGCACCTTGGCCGGTAACACGCCTACGTTTACCGCGAATTATCTTCAGGATGTAAGTTCACTAAACGTCTATCTACTGTTCAATCAAAATCCGACGGTTTGGCAGGCCGGCATCAACGTGACGGTTTATATGGGTCCGAAGCCCTACCAATACTATGCCGATCGCAGCTTTGTTGGGGCCTTTGTAACGCGTAATTTTTAATGCTGGATTTTTTGGCCGGAAGATTCGGGAAAACTCATAGGGGCGCAAAGTGCTAGTTAGTATTATCAATAAACTCGAGAGGTGGTTGTTCTCGCACCGGGCTTTGACCCTTGTGGCATTTTTAATATTTACGATTCTAATGGCCGTATTCGCCATGCAATTGCGAATGGAGGCAGGATTCGAAAAGCAGATTCCGGTAGGACACGAATATGTGAAGACCTTTCAGAAATATCGAAATGATCTTCTTGGGGCTAACCGACTGACGGTGGTCGTTCGATCGAAGCGTGGAAGTATCTGGACACGGGAAGGACTGACGCGAGTGTTTCAGGTGACCCAAGCGGTGACTTACCTCCCGAATGTCGATCGACTCGGTGTTCAATCGCTATGGACACCAAATAGCTTTGTAAATGAAATAACGGAAGATGGCTTTCGGGCAGAACCTATTATTCCGGGGACAGTCATCCCGGAAAGCTTGAACGCGACCAACATTGAAGCTGCGAGAAAGGCTACGGACGAGGGCGGCTTTATGGGGTCGCTGGTGTCGAGGGATCAGAAAGCCGCAATGGTGACAGCCTCAATCAACGAGGTTGGCGCAGACGGAAAGGTATTGGACTACGTTGCGTACAACCGCATCATCGAGGAAAAAGTTCGTAAACCTTTTGAAGATGCAGGCTATGAAATCCAGATCATAGGATTCGCGAAACAGATTGGCGACATCGCCGACGGTGCGAGAGGCGTGCTGCTATTTTGCGGAATCGCGCTCATCCTTACGGCTGTGGCGGTTTATTGGTATTCCCATTCCGTTCGTTTCACGATCCTTCCCATCGTTTGCTCGCTCACGTCGTTGGTCTGGCAATTCGGGACACTAAGACTTTTGGGTTTCGGGCTTGACCCTCTTGCAGTTCTCGTGCCATTCCTTGTGTTTGCGATCGGGGTATCGCATGGCGTACAACAAATCAACTTTATCGTACGCGAATTGGCGCATGGTAAGACGAGCGTAGAGGCCGCGCGACTGAGCTTTACGGGACTCCTCATCCCGGGGACGTTGGCGTTGGTTACTGCTTTTGTCTCCTTTGTGACGCTGTTGCTAATTCCAATCCCGATGATCCGAGAATTGGCAATTACCGCATCGCTTGGCGTTGGATACAAGATTCTGACAAATCTGGTCATGTTGCCTGTGGCGGCGTCCTGTTTTCACTTTACACATGCATATGCCGAAAAGGCGATGCGAAAGCGTGAAACTCGCGCGCGTTGGCTACGAGTATTGGCGCGAATTGCGGAGCCACGCAACGCAGTAGTCACGCTTCTCGTGATTGGAACAATTTTTTCTGTTGCCGTATGGCAGAGCCGTGATCGCGTCGTGGGTACCCTGCAACCAGGAGCACCCGAATTGCGTCCTGATGCCCGCTTCAACCGAGATGCTGTGTCGATCACGAAAAGCTTTGACGTTGGACTCGATTGGCTAACGGTTGTTATCGAAGCGCCGCCGGATTCATGCAACTCGCCGGCGGTTGCCTACTATGGAGACGGTCTCGCCTATGCATTAAACAGGGTTCCAGGAGTCGTATCGATCAATTCGTATGCGTCGATGCTACGAAACTATAGTCAGGGGTATAACGAAGGGAACCCAAAAATGCAGGTTGTCCCGATCGACCCGGGTAACTATTCTTCGCTGAGTGCAGAAATAAACCGCGTCCGAGGCTACATGCGCAGCGACTGCAGCATGACGGCCGTCAACATTTATTTAGCCAACCACAAGGCTACAACGATCAACAGCGTCATTGTGGCCGCGAAGACGTACGCGGAAAGTCATCCGCTCGCGGGGGTGCATCTGCGATTGGCGGCCGGTAATGCGGGTGTGCTTGCGGCGACAAACGATGAAGTGGCCAAGAGTGAGTTGCCCATGATGCTTTATGTCTACCTCGCTATTGTCATTCTTGTGTTTGCTGTTTATCGGGACCTCCGGGCTGTCGTTGCCTGTTGCCTACCGCTGACTGTTGGAACATTCATCGGATATTGGTTCATGAAGGAGTTCGAGATCGGTCTTACCGTAGCGACTCTGCCAGTCATGGTGCTTGCGGTGGGAATCGGTGTTGACTACGCGTTCTACATCTACAACAGACTGCAAGCGCACCTTGCTAGCGGTCAGCCTATCGTAGTCGCGCTTGAGCATTCCATCCTAGAGGTGGGCATGGCGACAATCTTTACCGCCATTACGTTGGCAATTGGCGTCGCAACGTGGTCCTTTTCCGCGCTGAAATTCCAAGCAGATATGGGCAAGCTCCTTGCCTTCATGTTCGTTGTGAATCTGATAATGGCTATGACGGCGTTACCGGCGTTGGCTGTAGTTCTGGAGAAACTATTTCCTCGTCGTCGCCCAGTGCGGGCGCCTGGCGTACTTAGTCACTGAGGGTTTCAAAGATGCGAAAGCTATTGTCATTTTTTGCTGTCGCCGCTGACGCGTCGTTGGCGCGCTTCGGTCACTGGGTCATCCCAGCTATGTGTGCGTGTGTGACGGCGACCTACGCGATTTCCGCGGGCGCAACGGACGTTCAACCCAAGCTGGCGGTGAGTCCGGCGGAGCAGACAGTTGCGGCGCTGAGTACCGCGATGCTTGGTGCGGCGACGGCGGGGCATCGTATTGTCAGCGTTGGCGATCATGGCGCCATACTTCTTTCGGATGACGGTGGGCATCACTTTCGGCAGGCCCGCTTCGTTCCCATCGGCTCGATGCTGACATCAGTGAGCTTTGCCAATGCCACGACCGGCTGGGCCGTGGGTCAATGGGGCGCGATCCTCCAAACCAAGGACGGAGGGGAGACGTGGAAGTTGCAGCGGGTTGACATGGCGAATGACCAGCCGCTCTTTTCCGTTTACTTTAAAGACCAGTCGGAGGGCTGGGCGGTCGGACTTTGGTCACTGATGCTCCACACAACCGACGGTGGCGCAAACTGGCAGACCGTGACACTCCCCGCAGCGCCAGGGCATGCCAAAGCAGACCTCAACTTGTATAGCATATTCGGCGACGGAAAGGGTGCCCTGTTCGCTAGCGCCGAGAAAGGCCAAGTTTTGCGTTCGTTAGACGGAGGCGTTTCATGGAGTTATGCGGATACTGGGTACACCGGAAGTCTCTGGACCGGAATCCGGCTGAGTGACGGTACTTTGCTGGTCGCTGGACTTCGTGGATCCATCTTGCGCAGCTCGGACAACGGAACGACATGGACCAATGTGCCAGACCAATTCCACAGCTCTATCAACAGCATCGTTCAGCTATCCAATGGAACGGTAGTTGCACTTGGACTTGATGGCGTGTCTTTGGTTAGCAAAGATAGTGGTCAGACATTCGTTGGTTCGCAACGTCCCGATCGACTGCCGCTTTTGACTGCGACTGAGACGAAAGGTGCGAACATGGTTGTGTTCTCCGAGAGCGGCCCTCAGATGCAATAGCGGGGACTCGCCGATGGGAGGCTGAACTGTTGTTGCGGGGCAATGGTGCCGCTCGTGTGTGCGTTGGAGGTCGATGCATGGGTTGCGCAAGAGGTGTCTTGCGCCGCAGCTACTGAATCCGGGCATGCTGTACCAGATCGTCACCTGAAGTTAAATACGCCTGACAAGCCTTTCTCGCGGGGCGGACGAACGCACCGCTGCAAAGCAGGTTAAACGATGCCATGCAAAAAGGCATTCTGCGAGTTCGTTGCTATGCGGCCGGGCGCGCTGCAGTTGTCGCTTGGCCGGGACGTTCTGCCGAATCGAACCTGAGTTCAACGAGAATGTCCCGGTCCGATCGGTATCGTGCTGATCGATGGCTCGCCGTGTAACAGCGCACGTCCCTTTTGTTGAGCGGAAAGTGGGGCGATACTCGGTTCGGGGTAGAGCTGACCTGGTGAGATGACGCAGCTCTAAAGCCCTTCTGCCTACCGGTTCGTTTAATGAGAATCACCAAGTGGGCGAGCTACGAGCGTTTTGTTTGAAAGCTGAGGAATATGTATCTCCGTAGCGACTACGGTCACGTGTACCTAAGGCTCGAGTCCGGACTGGTTTCCGTCCGGTGCAAAATGTACGGATCCGCGGCGGTTGCCAACGGTGCGATAGGGGGACAGCCGGGTTGCCGGAATGGATTCGATTGAAATACAGCGGATTGCGTCGCGTGAGTATTCACGTCGCGCGCTGAAGCAACTGCGCAGCGTGACGTGGTTGCTGACTGACTCTTCCAGTATCCATTGATCGCACCGGAAAAATCGGGCGTCTTCAACTGTTTCGATGTGTTGCGGTAAGAAATGATCGTGATTGGAGCTATGAATGTCGGCGATTGCGATCACGTCGAAGGTGTGACCGGCACGGACTCGTCAGAGTTAAGAACACCGATATTTCAGCGAAGTGCTATGCGATCGCCTGTTTGATTGGCAGCTTGGTCCAAAAACTGGCGAGGCTAAAATCGGTGCCGGCATCCATGAGAGGGCAAACGATTTGTTGCGCACGCTGGCGTGGCGAAATGACTGAAACCTCAGTGCTTGCAAACTTAATGCGAAACTGTCGGGGTGACTCGCCGGTCCACCGTTTGAACGCGTGACGGAAATTCGCTGCGTCGCTGTAGCCTAAGACCTCAGCGATTTCCTCGGTCGTTTTTCGTGTTGTCGTCAGGTACTGGGTGGCAAGCGTTGAACGGACATCGTTTAGCAGCTGATTGTAGGAAGTGCCCTGATCTCGAAGTCTCCGGCGCAAGGTGCGTGGAGAAAGAAATAGCAAATTGGCGACTTCGGACAGACTCGGGATACATTTGTTGCTTCGGAGGAGTACATCTTTGACTTCGTCAAGGAGACTCTTTCGATGGAAGAATTCATTTATCAAGAAGTCGCACGTACGTGTGCAGCTCTCATGTGTAACCGCATTCGCCTGCTGCAGCGGCTGTGCTAGCCACGCCGAATCGAATCTTATCTCAGGCCTACTCGTACAGAGCTCGATCTTGCAGCCCAACAGGCGCGAATATTCGGCGATGGAAGATGCCGGAGCTTTAGGTATGCGGACTAGGCACGGCGTGAACGTCGGTCCTAGCAAATCCTTCATCAGAGACAATACCTTGCCGACTTCCATGATGAGGCATTCGAATGCCAGAAAATTCTCATCAAAACGCTTCTCAGCAAAGTGAATTGAGCAACGATCCCCATCGATCACGAGTGTATTGGTCCATTTTCCGTTCAACAACAAGTGATAACGAAAGGCGAGGTGAATTGCGTCCGCTAGTGTTGGACTACTCAGCAAGGCAAAACCGACAATGCCGTATGAGGTGAGGTGTATACCTTTTGCCACTTCAAGCGGGAGCATACGGTCACCCAGCGCACGCATGGCAAAATCAAGTGCTCTCAATTGCTGGCGGATAGAGATTAGTGTACGCGGGTCGGATATAGCGTCGGGAACGACGTCAATATGCCGAAGTACGTCAACGGACGATAGCCCTCTACTAGAGAATAGGTCGAGCATAATCCGCAGTTCGGACAGCGTTAATACCGGGATCGCTGAGGTCGTACAGCTTGTCAAAATAGCAGGCGTCATCACAGTTCCGGTGAGTTGCGGCGGAAGCGGGCAGATGGAGCGGTTGTACTCCGCGACTTATAGGGGCGTACTTTTCCGTACGGTTACAAATTGTCGCGCGATCGCATCTTTCGCCCTCTTTTGACGTTTGAGGCGTTCGGTACTATGCGGCGGAGGTTTGCATCGAGAAACTTTGTGATGCAAGGCTCGTGCGCAGAAATCGGTCCCTGGGCGTTTCTGTCATATTGCTCGCCCGGGATCGATACTGGCCGGGAGCTTGGCCGGTCCAGCGCTTGAAGGCATGGCTAAAATTGGCTGCATCGCTGTAGCCGAGTTTCTCTGCCATCGCTTCTGTCGTCAGACACGTCGACGACACATATCGTATCGCCAGAGTTCGGCGTACTTCGTCAAGCAACTGACTGTAAGAAGTGTCCAGCAAATCAAGGCGTCGGCGCAGAGTGCGCGCTGACATGTACAAGATACCCGCGACCTCTGTGAGCGTCGGGATTGTGCCGGAAGCACTCGTTAGTATCGATCGGACGCTGGTAGCAAGGTCAGATTGCCCGCTATAGTCGGCTAACAGGCGGTCGCAGGCTTCAAGGCAGGCTTGATGTGTGCGGGCATTTGCCTGCGGCAAGTTGCAATCGAGCAAGGCTGCACTGAAGCGAATTTGTGCCAGCTCGGCGTGTGCCGACCTCGGGCAATCCAGCATGATGCCGGCGCGGACCAGGTGCTCCGCCGAGCTCGATGGGAGTCGGATGGCTGATGTATTGAAGCCGGCGATGTGCAGGTCGCGGAGGATGGTCAGCATTTTCGCAAGTTCGAACTCAACGCACAGTTCCCGCTCCCGAGCAGACAACTCCCGTTGCTCGCCAAAGTACAGGATTGCGTCCTCTCGCTCGATCGCCAGCGTCGGGCCGCATTTGAGGTTCAGCAAGGGAGCGTACTTTTGAGCTGTCGCTAACGCTTCGCGCAGCGTTGCGCTGCTCCAAAGGGCGTAGCCGATTATCCCAAAAGCGGACAGATGAATCTGCGAACCGGCGCGCAGCGGCAGAAGGCGATCTCCTGTGTATTGGACGGCATTGCAGATTGCCGTCGCGTGCTGTTGCAGGGTTGCCTTGCATTTCTCGTGAAAAAGCGAGGAGGAGGACAAGCCCGTGCGTTCAAGGGTATTAGCGGCTGGGATGCCTAAGGAGTATGCGGTGTCAACTATTGCGGCGATCTCCGCAGGATTGAGTGCTGCACATGCCGTATTTGATACTACTTCGAACCGTTCCATGATGACTCCCACGTAGTCGCACCCCACCGATGTCTGCCGAAGCAAGGAGCAACTAAAATTTGCTCTCAAATTTCCGGTGCAATGACCTAATTTTAGGATGTGATCGACCCACAATTCAAGCCGAAAAAAATAAAACACACAGGGGAAATCCCCTGGATAGCGCCGTTTGTTGAGAATTTTTTGGCACGGACCACGCAATATGGCCCTATTTATTGGTTGCGTACTCGTGTTTTTGTGTGGTTCAATAAGCTGGTTCATTGACCTATAATCGACAGGTCTAAATGCAAAAGATGGTTCCTGTGGGGGTGTCAGCGTGCAACACAAGGCCGCCGCGCAAGCGGCATCGCGAGATTCCGTATCGGATGCGCCCGATGCAAGTCAGGTGCCCCGGCGCAACCGGGAGCGCCGGATTTCCGAGATTGTTCTTGCCGCGAGGGAAGTGTTTCTGGAAGTGGGCTACGCCGGGTTCGCGACGCGTCGCGTCGCGTCGCGAGTAGGCTTAACTCTCGGTAACCTCCAGTATTACTTTCCGACGAAAGAGGAACTGCTTCGTGTCGCACTCGAATCCTTTTTGCGCGAATCGCTTGGCGGATACAAGGAGATTGCTGCAAGCCAAGCGGGAACCCCGCTGCGCCGATGCGCAGCGCTGATAGATCGAATTTTTCGAGATATCGACGATCCGAAAGTCGCGAAATGCCTTTTTGAGTTGTGGGCGTTTGCTCAACACGAATCGTACGTTGCTGAGTTTGTGAACCAGGCCTACGCAGAGTATCGGGAGATTTTTGCCCGACTGCTTTCCGAGATTAATCCGGCCCTGACTGAGGAGGAATGCGTCGTCCGTGCGTTCACCCTCACCGCTCAGGTTGAAGGCATGATGATCTTCGCGTATCACGGCGGTGATTCGGTTAATGATCGCGCGGAGGTCGCCCGTGCTACGAAGCGATCGGTGAGACTGATCGCAGGTCTGGCGGCCGGGAAGCTCGACAGTACCGGATCGTCGAGTCGAAGTGATGGAAGCGAGAGTCAATCGGAATTGTTGCTTCGAAAGACAGATGGCGTGAGAGGATTGCCGCGCGTTGGTGTATTCGGCGAAGACGGACAGATTCTCAACGCTGAGCTTAGGCTAAGCGACCGGCAGTCCGAGCACCGTCTGTTGCTCTATCGACCGACGATGCAGGATAAGCGGCGGGAACTTAAAATTAGTCAAATCCTTTCGGCTGCGGCCAAAGTATTAGCGTCGGAAGGGTATGCAAATTTCACGCATGTGCGTGTTGCCAAAGAGGTCGGAATTCTTCCGTCCGGGTTACAGCATTATTTTCCAACCCATGAGGATTTATTAAGCGCAACAATAAGCGCACTTCTGATGACCTATCAGGAGCGATACGCTGAGATGGGTAGGCCGAGCGAGAAGGCCGCAAACGAGCGCCTGTTGGAGATCGTCGAGGATGCGTTCGAAGAATCTTGTGACCCGCGGGCATGCCGATTTTCGTTTGAGATTTTCGCGCTCGCACAACACTCGCCCATCGCATATGACCTCATTAGCATGATCTATTCTGCGTATCGCAGGGTCTTTGTCGATCTGGTGCGCGAAATCGATCCCACGGCCAGCGCGCGTCAATGTCTTGCGCGCGCGACTCTGATCGTTGCTCAAACAGAGGGGTTGATGCCTCTGTTCACGTATCGATCAAGAAAGGATCTCCCGAAAATCGATAAGGTTCTTGAATTTATGAAATTCATGTCAATTCGTATCGCGGAAAGTGGGGGTAGGCCAGCATAGGCTCGCCGTGAGATGAATGGTGGTGTTGCAGAATCAATACAGAGCGCTCGCATTGGAAACAGTTTCGGGTCGCAGGATAGCTTGGGGCTTGTCAAGAATGACTGCCATTTCTGTCAGATGATCTTCAATTTCCTACTTGTCGCTGTGGGGACGATTTAACTGTCGGTCTTGTCGCACAATCAATTGTCCTCTCCGAACCTCGAATGAAATGTGAAGGGGAATGAGAATGCTCGCTAACGGCTGGCATGTGATGGATCGCGGACCTAGCAGGATGTGTATGACAGATTGACCGACGTGTCGTTATGCTGCACTGAATCATTTGGAGATCACATGGCAGTTTTGCTTCCACCTCTTGATTGCATTCGCTTCGACGAAGAGCTGGTTTGCTTTGACGCAGTTGTAAACGGTGCTCCAGTCAGCTGTGTTTTGACCGAGGACGCGCTCAGCGCGGCTTCTGCGGTGGACCACGTAATATCGAGGCGTGAAGCATTCTCATTGGGGCAATCAGCAATACGCGAGAGTGTGGCACGGAGAGTAAAAGAGACTGGGCTGAGCCAGATTGTCATTACGGGTGACGAATTGGCCGCTTGATGGATCGGATTCCGTCTGCTCGAGGCGCACCGGAGGTGAGTGAATTTCAGCGTCACATATTTGAGGTGCAGGCAGGCAGAAAGGCCAGCGTCGCAACTTGAGTGTGATTTGCCGACGCGAAGTACGTCGTAATTCAAAAAATTAGGTATCCGATTAAACTTTTCCTCAGAGATCGGAATCTCGGATCAGTCACAAGAACCGCGGATGCTCTCCCGGCCGTGAGCATTTACTCGCCACCCCGAAACGCGATATAGCTCACCACACGCGAAAAGAAGTTGCGTCCAGCGGAAAATCGGAAATCTCGAAAAGATCTCGTGGGAGTTGGGTAAGCGCGACCTATGATGGTTGCCTTCGAAGACGAATTCTTCAAGGTACGACGTCCGGTAGGACGGTGAAGCATATTGATCCAATTCCTCGTCACGGGATGTTGCCGTGTCGAGAGCAGATGACCTGTCGCGCCGCAGATGTTGGTGCACACACGACAGTCAAATGTGGGATCTCTTGGTTTGACGCGCCAATCCAGCAACGCTTTGGCCAGCAGCAACATTGCCCGGCGAAATATGAATTCCTAAATTCTGGCTGATGGCGCTAGAAATCGCGTCGTTCAGCGCGAACTCACGTCCCCTCCCGGTTCGAAAGAACTATCCGAAGTTCGCCCGTTGCGGCCCTCATCCACGAATCGTAGAAGGAGAAATTTCATGGCCCCAAGTTCGGATCCGCGTTATCCCCGGAAATCGATCGATGTTTTAGGGCATCGAATGACCTATGTTGATGTGGGCAACGGGGACCCCATTGTGTTCCTCCACGGCAATCCTACTTCGTCGTATATGTGGCGCAATGTGATGCCCTATCTCGAAGGTGCGGGTCGCCTTATCGCCCCTGATCTTATTGGCATGGGCGACTCGGACAAGCTACCGGGTCAGGGCGACGACCGGTACGCGTTGGCTGAACACGGTCGTTATCTAGGAAAGCTTTTTGAGCTACTCGGCGTAACTGAGCGAGTGACTTTTGTCCTTCATGACTGGGGCTGTGCTCTGGGTTTCGACTGGGCCAACCGCCATCGCCAAGCAATCAAGGGAATTGCCTACATGGAAGCTATCGTTCAACCTCTGACGTGGGCAGATTGGCCAGAGGAACACGTTGCGACATTCCAGGCGTTGCGCTCGCCTGCAGGGGATCAGATGATTCTCGAAGACAACATGATGGTTGACGTGCTGATACCTGAGATTGTCGTGCGCAAGCTGACGGATGAGGAGTTTGCCCATTACCGCCGGCCCTATGTCGCATCTGGCGAAGCGCGACGTCCAACCCTCAGTTGGGCTCGCCAGATTCCAATCGAAGGCGAGCCAGCTGATGTAGTCGACGTGGTCACCGCTTACGGGAAGTGGCTCTCGGTGTCCTTCGAGGTTCCGAAGCTTTTTATTAACTCCGAAAATCCCGACGTCCTTAAAGGTGCTTCGCGCGACTTCTGTCGAACTTGGCCGAATCAGATCGAGATAACAGTTCCCGGGATCCATTTCCTGCACGAGGACTCTCCCGACGCGATTGGTGAGGCGTTGGCGTCTTGGTATCGAGGAATCTGACCTGCGCTAGCACGGACGTTTGCGTCTGCGAAGAAAATATACGTGCGTCGTGCCGCGGCGCTGGCTTTATTCACCTGAGCGCCGCGTCAGTTTTGGAGCTTTGATACTGTGGCCGGCCCATTTTCTCAGGATTGAGACGGCACTGTTCCTTCATAGTTCACAGGAGTACCAAGCCAGCCGTCCCAGCGCTTCTCCCAATAGAGATTGTGGAGCTGCGTGACCAATTTACCCGGACCATCGGCGCCGCCTAATACCTTCCCGTCAACGGTGTTGATCGGCATGATGCCGCCGGCAGTTGACGTAATGAAAGCTTCATCGGCGCCGTGGAGCTTGTCGACATGGACTCGCCCTTCATGAATCGGCATGCCGATTTCTCGCGCGAGCTCAAGCGTAGTCTGGCGGGTGATACCCTCGAGACAACCGTTGTCAGGGGTGTACAGCGTACCGTCTTTGGTGAAGAAAATATTTGCGCCGGGCGCTTCCGTTAGGTAGCCATCAGCGTCACACAGCACAGACCATTCGCGCTTGTTGTCATTTGCTTCGAAGAGCGAGAGTTTCAAATCCATCCAGTGGAAATTCTTTGCTCTCGGGTCGACGGAGTTCGCGGGGATCCGAATGAATTTTTTGCTGACTTGAAGATCGATGCCGCGCGTTCTCTTCTCATCGTCTGCGATGTAGAGATAGGGAACAACGAAGGCATAGAAACGGTTCTCATAGGCCTTTGGGTTGATCCGGTCGTTGCCATCAGGCATATGTCCGCGCGTTACCGCCCACCAGATGTATGCGTCTTTGGTTCCCGCTAGCTTAAGCAGGTTTGTGAGAATCTCGACGGTTTGCGACCGCGTGTAGGGGTTCGTCAGACGGAATCGTTCGCACGAACTTTCGAATCTGTTGAGGTGGTCTTCCAGCCGGAAGAAATAGCCCCTGCTTGCACTGACAACATCGTACGCCCCGTCAGCCTGCGTGAAGCCGAGGTCGCTCATGGGGACCGTGGCATCGTCATATGACGAATATTTGCCACCACTGAATGCCGATCCATCCTCGAATTGCGGAGCATGCGGAAGCCGGGCATGAGCCGGGCTTGTGAGCATCACGTTACTAGCCTGAATGATTTTCATCACAACCTCCAAGAATAGGTGAACCAAGGCAAAGTCTAGTTTTGCCACTATTGTGGTAAGAGGTCGTTAACGGAAAAAAAGCGGTCTTTTGAGGACAAAGACGCGATCATTTTTCTTCACTCGCTAAGTGCGGACCGCAAGATGTCGAAAATTAGAGTGCCTCGCACTGTCTTTACGGGAGCGCAATGATGGCCGTTGCCTGTTCGTTAAGCAGGGCGGCGACTTGAACCATGGAATGAATGAGGCGGAAGGGCAGTCAGCTCTGGAGCTACCAAGGGCCGGTGGCAAGGGGATAGCCTGCCTCGGTATCGGGTCGCCAATGCTCAACGTCCGCTTTTTCGAGGCTAGCCGCAGGGTCTATCGGACCGTCGAATTCTCTGTGTTCTTCAAACTTGGTCTGCCGAACGCCTCGGCTAATTGCTGCCGGAACCACGCATTTGCTGGGTCTGCGTCGGAATTGACGTGCCAATAGAGATAGGTGTCTACCGGCACGGAATCGAGGGGCCAAGCATGCATCGCGATACCGAACAGCGAAGTCAGAAGGGCTGCATAGCGGCCCGGCATCGTCAATAAAAGGTCGGTCTCGCTCACAACCCGACATGCGGCCGAATAATCCATGCACCGCAACCGCACGTGCCTTTGCAAGCCCAGCTTAACAAGCTCCATATCCTCGAGGCCCAATCCCCTGCGTCGGCTGGTCACGAGTATGTGCTGTTCGACAAGATACGCGTCGAGGCTCAACTGGCCACCCACGCGGGGATGGTCTCGCCGGCTGAGTACGACTAGTTCGTCCGACGCGAGCCGCGTAGCTAGAATCGTTTGGGAAATCGGTAGGACGATATCAACAACGGCGTCGAGCGCGCCAGACAAAAGATCAGCTTCGAGTGTGCGTCTATCGTGATGCACCGCGGCTAGATCGATCGATGGAGCGGCCTCCACAATTTGCTTTACTACAGGCAGTAGGATCGCGGTTTCCAGCACGTCGCGGATTCCAAGTGAAAACCGTTTGGCAGTAGATGTGACGTCAAACTGATCTGCCTCGCCCAATGTCAGCTCGAAAGTCCGCAGACCGTCCCGGACGCGTCCAATGATGGAACGCGTGAATGGTGTGGGTACCATCGTATGGCCATGCCGTTCAAACAAAGGGTCACCAAGCAGTTCTCTGAGACGGCCCAAGGCATGACTGATAGCCGATTGGCTCAAATTCAGCTGTTGCGCCGCGCGTGTGATCCCGCCCAGCGCATAGATACGCTCAAGAACTATAAACAGGTTGAGGTCTATCTTGGAGATATGCATGAAATGAATTGAGCGGCATTCAAAAGATTCATTTGTCCCATTGTAGGCGTTTCCCTAATCTATCGACAGGAGCGGATTCGTATGGGACAAATTTTCTTGGTCCGTCATGGTCAGGCCTCGTTCGGAAAGGACGACTATGATTGTCTGTCCGAACTTGGTCACAGTCAGGCGAAACTATTGGGTCGTTGGTTCAACTCGTGTGGGCTACCTCTGGAAAGAGTGATAGCCGGTGGAATGCAACGACATTTTCAAACCGCGAAGACCTGCGTGGCCGCGTGGGGTGATACGAATGCATTGCAGGATGACGATCCGCTTGAGATCGACGAGCGATTGAACGAATTCGATCACGTCGACGTGATCGACGTGTACCGCAACGCGGCGCTGGAGACGTCGAAGGAATTCGATGAACACATGGTCAACCAATCCGCTATCCCTTTCGAAGAGTGGAAACGCATTTGGGGGCTTGCGATGGAGCGGTGGATGAGCAGTGCGAGTGATGCCAGCTATAAAGAAACCTGGTCGGCGTTCCGTCGCCGTTGTCTTGATGCGTTCGATATGTTGACTGATGGAGAGCATCCCGCAAAGACGGTTGCAGCTTTTACGTCTGGCGGTCCGATCGCGGCAATCTGCCAGAGCCTGCTCCATCTCGACGATAGGGCAACCCGTGAATTGATCTGGTCGCTTGCCAACACCGGGGTCACCCGTTTGCTGTTCACCAAAGGACGTCGAGGCCTAGGGTCGTTGAATAGCACGGCGCATGTCGACTGGGCCCGCGCACCAAATATGCTTACTTACCGATGAGCGAGAGATAGCGTGCTTTAACCTGTTGAACCATAGGTAGAGGAGATGGAGTGGACAAGAAAACGTTTGATCTGACCGGTAGAGTTGCGCTTGTAACTGGGGCGAGCCGTGGCATCGGCGAGCAGATTGCAAGAAAGCTCGCCGCTCATGGAGCACATGTGGTGCTCAGCAGCAGGAAGGCGCAAGGTTGTGAGGCGGTCGCAGCATCCATCCGTGATGCTGGCGGCAAGGCCGATGTCTTTCCTTGTCATATCGGTGATCTCGACCAAATCGACGCATTGTTTTCGTTTCTGGACGATCGTGATTTGGCTCTTGATATTTTGGTAAACAACGCTGCGACAAACCCATATTTTGGACCTGTAGCGGATACCGATATTGAGGCTTTTACGAAGACGGTTGACGTAAATATTCGCGGATACTTCTTCATGACGGCTCGCGCTGCGAAACGCATGGCAAGCAAGGGCCGGGGGAGCATTATCAACGTTGCGTCGATTGCTGGAATTGTGCCGCAGCCTTCGATAGGGATCTATTCAATCACAAAGTCAGCGGTTATCTCAATCACGCGAACCTTCGCGGCTGAATGCGGAGCTCAGGGGGTACGGGTTAACGCATTGCTGCCGGGACCGACAGCGACTCGTTTTGCAGCAGCGCTGGTAGACGATTCCGAAGTGCGCGATCAGATGCTTCTGCGTGTTCCGCTCGGGCGCATCGCCGAACCGGATGAAATGGCCGGCGCAGTGCTGTATCTCGCTTCCGATGCTTCGAGCTATACCACCGGCGCATGCCTTAACGTCGACGGCGGGTTCCTCGCCGCGTGACGACGACGGACGATACGTAGGATGCCAGCGGTTTTGCGACTCCGTATGATCGCAGTCGCTGGTCTCGCAGGGATTCTCGGCATCATTCACACCCACTATGGCCGTTCCGAACAAATTGCGAAGTACGAACGCGAGCGCCGTGACTCGCTGTCGTCTGCGTGACGGCGTGCAGGCATTTCCCTTTGAATACGGCCGGATATTTATAAAGTATGACTGAATTCTCACCCGAGCTGACCGAAGGACGATCCGGTCACTTTGTCGATCCCGAGCGGCTTTCCCAGTGGCTGCAGACGCACATAGACGAATTTTGTGGACCAGTAACCGTCGCGCAGTTTTCCGGTGGTCAGTCGAACCCCACCTACCTTCTGACGACCCCCACGCAACAGTACGTGTTACGCAGCAAGCCCCTCGGCGTCCTTTTGCCGTCGGCCCACGCTATCGACCGGGAATATAGGCTGTTGCGCGCCCTGCACGGAACGACTGTTCCCATTGCGGATGCGTTTTGCTATTGCAGCGACACGTCGGTGATTGGGGCCGAATTCTACGTCATGGAGTACGTTAGAGGCCGTGTACTGTGGGAGAGCAGCTTACCAGGGATGGGCCGCTCGGAGCGACGGTCCATTTTCAATGAGCTCGGCCGGGTTATGGCTGAGCTGCATTCTGTCGACGTCGATGCCGCGGGTCTTCGAGATTTTGGAAAGACGGGCAACTATTTCGATAGGCAGATTTCCCGATGGACCAGGCAGTACCGCGCTTCCGAAACGCATCCCATCGGTTCTTTAGAGCGACTGATGGAGTGGCTTCCCGTGAATATTCCCGCGAGACAGAAGACGACGCTGGTACATGGTGACTTTCGAATCGATAACGTGATATTCGATGCCACGGAACCGAGAGTATTAGCGGTTCTTGATTGGGAATTATCGACTCTAGGAGATCCACTGGCCGATTTCTCGTATTTGTGTCTTGCGTGGCATTTGCCTGTCGAGGGATTTCGAGGATTAGCCGGACGAAGCAACGCAGAGCTTGAACAGATGGGCATTCCGTCTGAACGAGATTTCGTCTCGCAATATTGCAAACGAACGGGTATCGAGGATATCGGTGCAGGAGATTGGTACTTTTATCTCGCGTACAACCTGTTCCGCGTTGCCGCTATCTTGCAAGGTGTAATGAAACGGGCTCTTGACGGAAACGCGAGTAGTTCACAGGCGTTGGAATATGGTGAGCGAGCTGCACTGACTGCTGATATCGGATGGACTTGCGCGGAGCGGGCGATGGCGCGATGCGCAGTGAACACAGACAGGCCACTTAATCTCTGAGAAAATTATGAATTCCTTGTTATCTGAGTCGGTAGAAGAACTTAAACGACGCGTTTCTGAGTTTATGGATGAGTATGTTTATCCAAATGAAGACCGCTATCGACGCGAGGTCGATGAGGGCAATCGCTGGCAACCTGTTGCGCTAGTCGAAGAACTTAAGGATCGTGCAAAGGCTGCTCAACTGTGGAACCTGTTCCTTCCTGAATCCGAGTATGGTGCCGGATTGACAAACACCCAGTATGCGCCACTCTGTGAAATTATGGGACGTGTGTATTGGGCCCCAGAGATTTTCAATTGCTCTGCGCCGGACACGGGCAATATGGAAGTATTGGTGCGATACGGTTCCCCAGAGCAAAAGAAAGCCTGGCTAGAGCCGTTGCTAAGAGGCGAAATTCGCTCCGCGTTCGCCATGACGGAGCCAAACGTAGCATCGTCCGACGCAACCAATATCGAAAGCTCGATAGTGCGAGATGGTGACGAGTACGTCATTAATGGCCGAAAATGGTGGACCTCCGGTGCAAATGATCCACGCTGTAGCGTGTTCATATTCATGGGAAAGAGTAATCCCGATTTGCCGGATCGTCATCGTCAACAGGCAATGATATTAGTGCCGCGCAACGCGCCTGGCGTTACAGTTCTCCGGCATCTACCAGTGCTTGGATTCGACGACGCGCCCCACGGACATGGAGAAGTTCTGTTCGAGAATGTGCGCGTACCCATCACAAATATCCTGCTTGGCGAGGGCCGTGGATTCGAGATTGCGCAAGGTCGCCTCGGTCCGGGGCGGATTCATCATTGCATGCGTTTGATCGGTCTCGCCGAGCGAGCGCTGGAGGTAATGTGCACGCGTAGTCTCTCGCGTTCTGCGTTTGGACGTCCTATTGCTGACCAGACGGTGACGATGGAACGGATCGCCGATGCACGCATTGCGATCGAAGAGACACGTTTGCTTATCCTCAATGCCGCGCACAAGATGGACCTTGTGGGTAATAAGGCCGCAGCGCGTGAGATTGCGATGATCAAAGTCGCTGCGCCAAATATGGCGTGCAAGGTTATCGATCAGGCAATTCAGGCGTGCGGTGCTCATGGTATGCAGGATCCATTTCTTGCCCACGCATATGCGCTTTCCCGATCACTCCGGATCGCGGACGGCCCTGATGAGGTACATCGCAACCATTTGGCAAAGCTTGAGTTGGCCCGTTATCGGACGAGACCATAAGCCGAGGCGGTCTGCGGAGTGGCTAAATGGCTCCACGCGCGGGTATTCGGGACATTCGTTGACTGACAGTCGAATCGCATGTGAAAGCGTCTGAATATTTCCGGCTGTGCTCAAGCCCCGTGGTTGGCGCAAGGCGTGCTGCATGCTCCGGGGGATTTCTGTTTGCCGGGCGTCCTCGGGCGGGGCAGATCTGAGTCAGATTGTGTTTCCCGACCCTACAAGCCTGTGTCTGGCCCGTCAAAACATGTGAAGTCGCGCAAGCGGAGTTTACTCTTCGTTGAGCGTGCTAGGCGACTGGAGAGTCAGCCGATTTTGGCCGCGCGACTGGAGGGAGGCACGGATGCCAAGCATCGGTAGCTTCAGATGCAGCGTGCGCTCGCCACTTTGTTTTGCACTCTGGTTGTGCTCGGTTACCAATAGCGATGTCGAGAAAAATGCGGGCGGCACGGGAGCGAGGCGACTTGAGAGCGTTGGCGCGCAATGCGGGGTTATGCATTAGCGGTAGTCAGTCGAACTTCGGCGATTGCTTGAATTGAAGCGCCGAATCAGTGTTCTAGAACTTAAGGCGGGCTACGTCCCCGGCTTTGAAAATCCGATTATCGTCTATACGGAGGAGCGACAATGTCTGAATCTAACCCCGACTACAAAATCTCGACCATCCTTGAAACACTAGAAGCAACTCTGAAGCGGGGTGACACAGAGTCGGCCATTCAACTTTTTGAGCCGGACTGCTACTGGCGTGATCTGGTTGCGTTCACTTGGAATATCAAGACGATGGAGGGCCGTGACCAGATTGCAGAAATGCTAAGCGCCCAACTGGGCGCGGTCAGGCCTTCCAAGCTGAAACTTGCCGAGAATGAAACCGCGACCGAGGCCGATGGTGTGGTCCAGGGCTGGATCACGTTTGAAACAGAGGTCGCACGAGGACAAGGTCTGATCCGTCTAAAAAACGGTCGAATCTGGACGTTACTGACGACCATGTCCGAGTTGAAGGGACATGAGGAGCCGCTTGGTGTTAGGCGACCGTTGGGTGCGGAACATGGCGCGCGCCGTGGACGGAGTAGCTGGAAAGACAATCGCGAGTCTGAACTTGAAAGTCTTGGCCGCTCAGAGCAGCCGTACTGTCTCATTGTCGGCGGCGGGCAGGGCGGTCTTGGGCTTGGGGCTCGTCTACGGCAGCTTGGCGTGCCGACGATAATTATCGACAAAAACCCGAAACCGGGCGATACCTGGCGCAATCGCTACAAGACGCTGTGTTTGCATGATCCGGTCTGGTACGACCACATGCCTTATCTTCCGTTTCCAGATAATTGGCCCGTCTTTACACCCAAGGACAAGATCGGCGATTGGCTGGAGATGTACGCTCAGGTTATGGAGTTGAACTACTGGGGGGCGACGACCTGCCGCACTGCGCGTTACGATGATATCGCGGGCGAATGGATCGTTGAAGTCGAACGTGCGGGCGAGAAGATTACGCTGCGGCCAAAACAGCTTGTGCTTGCCACAGGCATGTCAGGCAAACCGAACATCCCGAAATTCAAGGGAATGGACGTCTTTAGAGGTGAGCAGCAGCACTCTTCACAACATCCCGGACCCGATGCATATCACGGCAAGAAGGTGGTTGTGATTGGCGCGAATAACTCGGCGCACGATATTTGCGCTGCGCTGTGGGAAGCGGGGGTAGACGTGACGATGGTGCAGAGATCCTCCACACATATCGTCAAATCAGATTCGCTTCGAGAGTTGGCCACCGGCGATCTTTACTCAGAGCGTGCGATTGCCGCAGGGATGTCCACGGCGAAAGCCGATATGACGTTTGCCTCGGTCCCCTATGCTCTCTTGCCACAATTTCAGATTCCGATCTTTGACGCGATCAAGGAGCGTGACGCTGAATTTTACAATCGGCTTGAGAAAAGCGGCTTCATGCTTGATTTCGGTGAGGACGGGTCGGGTCTGTTCTTGAAGTATTTGCGGCGTGGTTCCGGCTATTACATCGACGTCGGAGCGTCCGAACTGGTTGCCGATGGCAAGATTAAGCTGAAGACCGGTGTCAATGTAGTGGAACTAAAGGCGCATTCGGTAGCGTTGAGCGATGGCACCGAGCTTGAGGCAGATGTATTGGTGTACGCGACAGGATACGGTTCGATGAACGTCTGGGCTGCCGATCTCATCTCGCAGGAAGTTGCTGACAAGGTCGGCAAGGTTTGGGGCCTCGGATCGAGCACGACTAACGACCCTGGCCCGTGGGAAGGTGAGTTGCGAAATATGTGGAAGCCGACTCAACAGGAAGCGCTATGGTTCCACGGTGGAAATCTCCATCAGTCGCGTCACTATTCGCAGTATCTTTCGCTGCAGATCAAAGCACGAATGGAAGGACTCGACACGCCGGTGTTTGGGTTGCAGGAGGTTCACCACGCATCATAAGTGGACACGGTGCCGTGCTGGCTACGCCACTGCAATCTCCGATAGGTTTGCAGTGGTTGTTCGCTTCAAGATATTGAATTTTGCATCGTACGCATCCCGCAACTCAATGCGCGGCCGGCCGACCTAGTGTGGGCAGGGGCGCGGAAGGACGAATGGAGACAAGCATGAAACTAGACGTCGCTTATCGTGGAAAGAACTTTATTGATGGCAACTGGGTGCAACCGTCCAGTCAAAGAACAGCCGACCTGATCGACCCGTCGGACGAGTCTGTTTGCGGGGTAGCTGCTGTTGGAACGGTGGACGACATTAAGCATGCGGTGCAAGCTGCCAGAACTGCGTTTCCCGCTTGGAGCGCGACAAGCAGTGAAGACCGCGCGAGGCTGTTTGAACGTGCAATTGCGATCTTGTCTGTACGCAATGAGGAAATTGCCCATGCGATTTCCCGCGAGATGGGTGCGCCTCTGCCATTTGCCAAAGACATGCAGGCGATGTGCGGTGTATGGCACATGGGCGTGGCTCTCGAGTTGCTCAGAACATACAAATTTTCTGAGGACCTGGGAACAACTCGGATTGTTAAGGAGCCGATCGGAGTGTGTGCGCTTGTCACTCCGTGGAATTGGCCGTTGAACCAACTGGTTTGCAAGGTGGCTCCGGCCCTCGCGGCGGGATGTACTGTGGTCGTCAAGCCGGCCCAAATTACTCCGTTGAGTGCGATGATCTTTGCCGAGGTGCTTTCTGATGCTGGATTTCCGCCAGGAGTCTTCAATCTGGTTTTGGGCGAGGGAGCGGTTCTCGGCGAGGCGCTTGCAAGTCATCCAGACGTAGATATGGTGTCGTTTACCGGATCGACGCGAGCTGGTGTGAGCATAGCGGTCGCGGCTGCGCCGACGGTTAAACGCGTGTCGCAGGAGCTGGGGGGGAAATCAGCGAACATCATCCTCGATGACTCGGCGTTCGCCGAAGGCGTCGCATCTGGAACCGCCAACTGCTTCTCAAATTCCGGTCAAACCTGCATTGCGCCTACGCGGATGCTGGTTCCAAAGAGCAGAATGGCGGAGGCCGTTGAGATTGCCAGGAAAGTAGCGGACGACACCCGGGTTGGTCACCCGTCCGAACCGTCGACCGTTATCGGACCCGTTGCATCCAAGAGGCAATTCGAGACAATCCAACGTTATATCAAACGCGGGATTGAGGAGGGGGCCACGTTAGTAGCCGGCGGTCCCGGCAGGCCTGACGGAATGCAGAAAGGCTACTATGTGCGGCCGACTGTTTTCGCAGACGTCAGTAACCAGATGACCATTGCGCGAGAGGAAATATTCGGACCGGTCCTTAGCATCATTGGATACGACGATGAGGATCATGCAGTCGAAGTCGCAAATGATTCCCCCTTTGGCTTGTCCGGATACGTTTCGTCTTCGGATGTGAATGCTGCACGGCGCATTGCTTTGCGGCTGCGTACCGGCATGGTCCACTTGAATGGCGCGTTCGTGGATTTTAATGCACCGTTCGGGGGCTACAAGACGTCTGGTAATGGTCGGGAGTGGGGCCGCTACGGCTTTGAGGAGTTTCTCGAGACGAAGGCAATCATGGGCTTCAATCAATAGGGCGATTACTACTCGGAATGTTTGATGTGGATGCGATAGGTCGCGACAGGCGCCTATCCGCATTCCCAGGTTTCGACGACACGTAAGGTTCGCCTTCCCGCTAAGGCGATTCATGCCGCCTCTACGACCAAGATACAAAACGTCGGTCTCCATTAAACGTATAGCCGAGCATTTCGGCGTATTCGTGTGTAGGCGGCCATGAAGACTGACCTTCGAGCGAGTACTTCGACACGAAGGCGGACTTTGGACAGTACTCAGGCGTGGGGGCGTAGAGCCCAAAAGATTTGGTGATCACGACAATTCGATGCGAGCGCGCAACGCGGCTGGCTGTAACCAGCTTGACCATCGCAGGAGACACACTTGAACCATTTTGCCCACTGGCCGGACACGCTCTCTCGCCACATTTCGCCTCAGCAGACGTCGCTCTATCGCAATCTGGAGATCGCGGCGAACCGCCATCCGGAAAAAGATGCGCTTTATTACTATGGCGGCGTGACGAGTTATGCGCAGTTGCAACGAGAGGTCGATGCGTTGGCGGGGTTCCTGCAGCAGCATTGTGGTGTTGCTAAGGGCGATCGAGTCGCCCTGTACATGCAGAATAGTCCGCAATTTATTATCGGCTTCTACGCGATTTTGCGGGCCAATGCCGTTGTGGTGCCAGTAAACCCGATGAACCTCGTTGGTGAATTCCGGCATATTCTCGAGGACAGCGGCGCCAGGGTCACCTTGATCGGCGAGGAGTTGTGTTCAGGCGCACAGCCGTTGTTCGGCGATTTGCTTGACTACGTCATTGCGGCGCGCTATGCGGACTATCTACCTGAATCGACGGACTTTCCGCTCCCCGCCATACTCCGTGATGCCGGCGCGGACCGTTTGGACGGCGTTGTGGACGCTAGCTCCGTTCGATCCAAGGTGGTGCTCTGGAGCGATGCGCTTACGGTGGGAGCGCAGCCGTCCGCGCATCTTGCTACCCTGTCGGATCTTGCCGTGATCCCGTACACCTCTGGCACGACAGCCAGACCGAAAGGTTGTGTTCACAGCCATGGTAGCGCGATGCATGTCGTCGATGCATGCAAGGATTGGATGCATATGTCCGAACAGTCGGTTGCGCTCTGTTCGTTGCCATTGTTTCACGTGACCGGAATGCAACTCTCCATGAATGCTCCGATAGCCTGCGGAGCAAGCATCGCTGTGATGACAAGATGGGACAGTCGTTGCGCGGCGCAATTGATTGAGCGCTTCCGAGCTACGACCTGGGTAGCCATCTCGACGATGATGGTTGACTTCATGAGCCAGCCGGACCTCGACACCTTCGATCTCGACTCGATCGACTGTTTGTGTGGCGGCGGAGCCGCAATGCCACAGGCGCTCGCAAAGAAAATTGAGTCTCGGTGGGGCATTCCCTATATGGAAGGCTACGGCCTATCAGAGACAATCGCGACCACTCACTTTAATCCTCCGGATCGATGCAAACAGCAATGTCTGGGCATTCCCATCCAGAACACTGAGTCGATCGTCGTTGATCCCGAAACCCTGGACGTCATGGACGTCGGTAAAACAGGGGAAATTCTAATATGTGGTCCGCAGGTATTCGAAGGGTACTGGGCAAATGTTGAGGCTACGCGTGAGGCTTTCGTAGAAATCGCCGGAAAACGCTATCTGCGAACTGGTGATCTCGGTTATGTCGATGAAGACGGATACTTCTTCATGGTTGACCGCCTGAAGCGGATGATCAACGCATCGGGATACAAGGTTTCTCCCGCTGAGGTCGAAGCTCTGCTCTTTGAACATCCAGCGATTCAGGAGGCTTGCGTGATTGGAGCCAAGGATGAGCGCCGCGGAGAGACCACAAAAGCGTTGATCGTTTTGCGGGCCGGTTTCGACACGTCGGCCCAGGAGATAATCGCGTGGGCGCACGAACGGATGGCTTCTTACAAGGTGCCTCGCATGGTCGAATTTGTTCGTGAACTGCCTCGCACTGGAAGCGGGAAGGTCCAATGGAGACTGCTTCAGCAGAGAGAAGTCGAGAGGGCGGGGCTATCGGAGGACTTTAGCTAGACGTCCAGTCGACGAGTAGCCGAGTCGGAATGGCCATCGCCTGCCGGCGGCCGTTTGCGCGAGAGGGGTTCGGGGCTGATGCGGATTCCCTTTGCTTCACAGTTGGGCATATCTGGTCGTCGTCGCTTCGGTCATCCCAAGGCGCTGGCCAGAGAGCGGCGCTACCTCTGCGTGCTTTATGCTTTTAGTATCGGAACCTGTGATGGTCGGCGAGATTGATAGAGATCGAGCCGAGCTCTCGGAATGCGGACTCGCGGACAGGGTCGCTCCGTTGCGATTGTTCTCTCATTGGCTCCGACTCGAGTCGCCATCGTGGAAATGGAAAACTCATCCTTGCTCTGGAACGCCTTACTGTTGTCACAGCTTGATGTTCAGCAAGTCATTTGTCCAAGAAGCAAGGAGTCGCGACGCGGTTGTCGAGCTGAAATCGGAAGGGACTACCAGCCGCATTCCGATCTCCGGCCCTGAATTTCTCTTTCCTTCGTAACCGGTCAGTTCTTGTCAAGTCTGAGGAATTCTGCGAGAGGGCGGTAGTCCATTTGCCATACAGTCCCGCCTCCGCCAATTTCGTTACTGAACGAGCGGAATCCTAGAAGCTGCTGCGCTCGCGGGCCCAATTGGCGAGCCATCTCAAGTGGAACACCAAAGGGATACGCTTCTTCAGGCACCAACCAACCGAGGTTATAGGCCATTGCCAAAGCGCGGCGTGGACGATTTGATTTGTTCTCCCCACCGCCATGCAGTACTTTTCCAGAGTAGATAAAGCCAGAACCTGGTTCCATCTCGGCCGCAATCGTCATTTCCTGGCTCCCGCGGTCATTAAAGTCACTCCATTTGTGACTTCCCGGAATGACCCGTGTTGCACCCATTTCTTCAGTATATTCGGAAAGCGCGACGAGGCAGTTGCAAGCAGCTTCCGGGCCGTCGGGGCCGAGTTGCTTAAATATCGGCCAATTCTCCAGATCACGATGCAACATCTGACACTTTTCGCCTGGCTGCAACTGGATGAGCTGCGCGGAAGTCATCCAATACGAATCTGCATGTGGCAACATCATTGTATCGATGTACGAGAGTAGTGCCGCGTCGTCTAGCATCTCGTTACGGAACACGCTGCTTCTCGTCACCAGTTGGGTCAAACGCTTGGTCTGTCTTCCTGCAAATTCGACCATCCATTCGGTTCCCTGGATGCCGGGTGCCCAGTTTTTCAGCACAGGGTCGAGCTCAGCGTTGAGTCGTGCAATTTTCTCCACCGGGAACAGATTATCAACGATTACGCCCCCGTCGCTCTGAATGATCTTGTCGACCTCATCCGCTGAGGTTCCTGCTGGGACGTGCCGAATGCTTTTTGCTGATGTCATTTTGAATGCTCTGATGGAATGGGGGGAGTAAAAAGTTGTAGCAGGGAAAACCCCGTGTTGATCGTGCGATCGTGAGACTTTTCGGCCGTTCGATCCGCATCGAATCCCTTCGAGATTTAATTCTATGGCGTCTTTATCCGGCTACCATGTGCGTGAAGGACAACCCGTTGGGCTGCTGGCTCCTCACAACATGAGCGCAGCGCATGAAATTCTCAACGGCTGGTGTGTGAAACGCCGAAACACATGCGTCGACGGCAAGAGCGCGGAGTTGGACGTTGTCCGCGTTCCGTCCATCCAGATTGATGATGAAAATCTATTGCCAGTCTGGCGATGAACCATTTTCTTGCTGACGCGTGCGAATTGCTCTGCTGGGTCGACCTAACATTGCGTGCGCACAAGAAGACAATTCATGGCAGCACTAAGGCAAGTCAACCAGATACCTAGTCGATGAACCTTGCGGTTCACGAACAGACGTCGGTGGGACGCTCTGACATGGGTGCTTGTACGCGGCTGATTAAATGACCGGGAGTGATTTGGCTCCGATTCCTTGCTCATAGGCCATTCGAAACATGGTTTATATGCGTGGCTTTCGTAGACTGTGACTTGATAAGTTGTCAGGCACCCTTGTCCGCGTGGATGCTGGATGTGTGACAGTTAAGATCAGTCGCACCTTGCCGCATAGGTGCACTCAGGTGGCACTGCTAAGAGTTCTTGACGCCGCTGTGCAGGCTGTGGTTTTAGCCGACGCGGTGTATCTGAAACGGGTGTTGGCTGATTTTCAAAAATCTTACTGGAGAGGAAAGAATTATGAAGTTCGCTACGCGGGTTGCTGCGTTGATCAGTCTATTCATGGTATCGACCGCGGTACTGGCAGTTGCTCCGGCCAATACGGGGACGCTGGCCGATGCGCAACATGCCGATGCCCTTCGCCCACACTATCGAATCGCGACGGTGGACGGCCATAAGATTTTCTACCGGGAGGCTGGCGATGCTTCGAATCCAACGATAATTTTGCTTCATGGATTCCCGGGTTCATCGTTTGCCTATCGCGACTTGATTCCTCTTCTTGCTGACCGCTATCACGTTATTGCCCCTGATTTGCCGGGGTTTGGTTACTCCGATTCTCCGCCTCGGAGCAAGTACCGTTACACCTTCGACAATTTGACCACGGCCATGGATCATCTTACGGAGGCTCTCGGGCTGAAGCATTACGTACTATACGTTTGTGACTACGGCGCTACCGTGGGTTACCGCTTAGCATTGGCTCATCCTGAGCGCGTGAGCGCGATCATTTCGCAAAATGGGAATGCTTACGATGAGGGGATCACCGGAAAAGATTGGGCTCCAATCAAGGATGCATGGGAACACCCAAGTAAAACCCACCGCGAGGCGGTACGTTACATGGCTTCGCCTGAAATGACGAAGTACCAATGGATTGCTGGGGTGCCGGATGCGTCCTTCATCTCGCCCGACACGTACATTCTTGCGGACTATGCGCAGGCACAGGGTGAAAACAGGGAAATTCAAGCGGATTTGCTAACGAATTTCGCAACTGAGCAGGAGATGTATCCGAAATACCAGGCATACTTCCGCAAATATCAACCGCCTTTGCTCGCCGTGTGGGGTAAGGACGACCCATTCTTTCTAGCGAAATCTGCGACTGCATTTAAACGCGATCTGCCAAAAGCGGAGGTGCATCTGTACGATACGAGCCATTTCGCATTGGAGACGCACGTAAACGAAATCGCTTGGCAAATTCGTGAGTTCCTTGGACGTACGCTGGCGGATAAAAAGGGTACAGAATAAGGTCTCTCAATCGCCTTTCAGAAACTGAAAGGCGATTGAGGACGACGGATTCCAGTGGCGTGCCGCGTCTAGTTGACTCGTTTTTGGTCTTGAAGTCGTCTGGAGCAGAATGAATTTAAAACACGTACGTTCAGTGCGTTTTCTAGCAGGCCGTTGAAATATCCGTCGTTGATGCGCCCAGATGCATTACGACGGATGCTGGGTTCGCACTTTTGAAACGCGGAACACGTTGCGGGCATTCGACGTTGCTCGCGGGTTCGCCATATCGATGTTATCCATTGCTTCCTGCCCCTTAACCGGCAAGTGTGCGCATACGCGTCAGGTTGTAGCCGACCTGCGTCAGCACGAAGAGCTGGTCTACGCGTTCAAGTCCTCGATACATCGCTTGTCGAATTCGTCCGACTGTCTTGCCCCATCCGAACACCTGCTCAATGCGTTTACGTTTTTGCTGGCTGACCGCGTAACCCGGCCAGCGCGTAGTTCGCTCGTCAATTGCTGAGCCTCCTGGACGACCATCGTTTTGCGCCACATGCGGCGTGACACGATTCGCGCGACAACTGCCGACGAAGCCGGCGGTGTCGTAGTTCTTGTCCGCACCGACCGTGATGGCACGCGACGCAACACTCGCGGCATCAGCAAGCATCTGCCCGGCCGCGTCGCGCTCGGCGGTGCCCGTCGCCAGCGTCACCTGTGCGTTGACCACCAGGCCGTGCCGGTTGTCGGTCAGCACGTGGCCCATATAACAGAGCATCGCTCCGGTTCCTTTGCTCTTACGAAACAGGCGCGCCTGCTCGTCCGTCGTGGATTGGTGCGTCTCGTTACTGCGCTTCTGTCCATGCCAGTTGTCATTCGGCGCGGGCGGTTCGTCAGGAGGCCTGTCTTCTTTGTCCGGACTTGCCTTGGGCACAAAGCTCTTGTGCCCGGCCCATGCCTGAATCAACGTGCCGTCGACGCTAAAGTGCTCCCCAGAAAGATATCCGCGCTCGCGCGCGGTCTCGACTGTCTCGTTGAAGAGCAACACCAGCACATCGTGTTCGAGCAACCGGTCGCGGTTCTTGCTGAACGTCGAGTGGTCCCACACGGTCCCGTCCATCGGCAGGCCGACGAACCAGCGGAACAGCATGTTGTAGGAAATCTGTTCCACCAGCATGCGCTCGCTACGAATTGAGTACAGCACCTGCAGCAAAAGAGCTCGCACCAGCTTCTCCGGCGCAATGCTCGGCCGACCTCCTTTCACGTCAGCCTCGTACATCCGCGCGAACACATCGTCCATGCGTTTAAGCGCGTCATTGAGCCAGGTGCGAATCGGACGCAACGGATGGTCCTTCGGCACAAAATCGTCCAGCTTCAACACCGTGAACATTGATTCGGTAAAACCATCTGGCCCACGCATCCGTTCCATCTCGCTCTCATTGATGACATACGTTCAACGTTTACGCCTGCGTTCCGGATGACCGCTACATGAGGTATTTCACCGGCCTGCTAGAAAGGTATTTCTCGGAGACATCGAGCAAACGAGCGGCGGAGTGCAAGGTTGACACCGCGCCTGATTTCATTAGCTGTTCAAAGCCCACTCGTATTGGTTTGCATTGGCGGAGCAACTTACCGGTACCGATGCGGTAGGCGCGGAGCAGGCTTACCGCAAAGTGCTGGAGCTGGCGCTGGCGCCGTACTACTACGCCTATGCCAACTTGAGCGTGTTGCTATGTGAAGGCAAAAACTCGCTGCGAGGATTCGCTGGTCGTTTTTGACGTGGCGCTGGAGCATTTTCCCGACGACTGACGATTCACTGGATGAGGACGTTCGAGCGCAATATGCATGCCGGTGTGCCGTTGTGGGCTGTCGTCAATCGATGGTGGCGGACGCAGCGTGATCATGGTGGCGGCGGAGGTAGACGGCAGCATCGCTATGTTGAACAGCGGCGACGCTCCGAAGCTGGAGAGTGATGACACTGTCCGGATCGGTGTGGATGTGGTTTTCAATCTCGATGTGCTGAAACCATCGCTGCCGACGGAACCGGCATCCGGCGAAGTTCATCGCGCGAACACGAAGGAACAGATGTCGCTGGATCTCGAAGATTTGTGATGCCGTCAGCGCCAACGCGCGTCGTCGACAGAATCAGGGGCGGTCTTATGCAGAAGCGGAAGTTATCACGAAAGCGAGCTGGGGAAGCAAGTCTACCGGAGTTGCTGGACCGGCTTGAACTGACATTAGCAGGGACGCCCGTTCGCATGGCTGTCTGTAGAGCCTTGTCGGATCTGAACCGGCGGCTCGGTTTGGCCAGTGAAAAAGCTGCTGCAAGGCCTGGTCGATCGAAGCCTCCGGGACGTCAGGGTCGACCTGCCGTCGAATCCCTGCCGTTGTTTTTTTGAGTCTTCGAACAGAGAAAACTATATCGGGAGATGGGTCTGGTTCGTCCTATCGGCAACCAGCATTCCTCGAACTGTCGTGGACGCTCATCAGTTTCAGGCGACATAGAAAGGAATGGCACATGGTGGCTCTAATGTCCTCAACGACATTGGCGTCATACCCACGCAACCCACGCCCTGGCACGCGGTGCCGAGCTGACCACGGTAGGGGATAACTTGCGTTATGCCCCGATCGCGACGACATCCTTTTACCTGCACCGCGACGAAGTCAAGCGAGCCCAGCAGATCCGGAACGCCTTCGCGGACAGATAGGGTTCCAGCTGAACTGCCCTGAAACGACATGATTTTCTGGTTTATATAACTCGAACGCTTATGGTAGGAATTCGAGTACATTGTTCATCCCCCGATAGCGGTAAGCGACTCGCGATGACCGCGCCGCTGAGCGCGTCACGCTCCGCTGCAAAAAATGGCCGTTAGCAAGAGGGGGACTACTTGATGAATGACAGCGCCGCTGCCGGCCTGGCGCGCGTGCGCTTCTACTGACTCGGTGGGGCCGATCACTACCACGCCATAGGCTGAGTCCGTAACAGGCTGGCCATCTCCGCGTTTGAACAGTGCATCGTCGTGTTCATACCCGAGGACGGCGTAGACGCGAAAGCCAAATGCCGTCAGGTCGCTGCCGTGCGCCGGTCGAAATGCGTTGACCGAGTTCGCTTCGACGCGCATCGGCTTCGGATCGATGTACTGTTCCTTCAGGAGCGGGGCGATGAACGCATGTGCGTTCGATTTACAGTCGAGTTGCGGATCGAGCGCGTAGCCGTAGGACGAGACCGAAGGGAGCCCCGCGGCGATAGCAGTAAGCACCGTCACCCAAGCGTAGATTGCGGAAACCTTCATCAGTCTCTCCATCAAATCGAGCCTGCTTGCCAGTGTGAGCGAACACGATCCGGCACCAGCATGTCCTGCCCCCGCTTCAGTTTCATGGCCAGCGGCCTGATGCGCATTGCCAGGTCAGCCTGAGGGCCTCCATGGTGGCCCTCAGGCATCATTTCTTCAAGATGATGAAGACTCCACGCACAGGCTGCCCCGACACTGAGACACATCGGCATCCTTATTATTCGACAATGCCCATTCCAACGCGTGAACAAAACGCTGAAACGCATCCAGAGTTCCATGGACGCTTCGGTACTCGGTGTGACCAATCCTGCCGTCAAGTACGACCAGCATTCCAGCATCCGCCGCCAATTCCAGAATGTTCATTCCGCTCTCCTGAGATCGCCCGACTATCGACCCAGCGCTCATGCCGCAAGCGGGTAAGCGCGCATCGCCGGCGCGCTCGCCTTTGCCGGGAACACGTTCCACGAACCGTCATCGTTCCGGAAGAAAACGATGGTCAAACCTCTGTCCGGCCGTACCACGCCGATGTGCACGTAGCGCCTTCGATCTGATGGTGTACGAGTAAACTCCATCACGCGTACCGTCACCACCACGGAGTGCCCAAACCACGTTGCGACCAGCTGTTGAAGTTCGTTATTCCGCCAGCGGAATTGACGAACTTCAACATATACCCATCGACGCTCTCGCCTGGCCCGGTGGGAACACGTACCACTGACCGTCTCTGTGTCTGAAAAAAAGCAGCGAAACGTTCCTGTCGTTGCCCGTCATCTCGACACATACGATTCTTGCCCGTTCGCTGTGGGTGCGGCCGGTCAATGAGACTCGAAATTTTACGTCGATCGTCGGCGGTAGCCACTTCTCGATGATGCTCCGTAGTGGTTTCAGATGCTCGCACATGTTGCTCTCCCAATGTTCTGCCGCCGACGAAATCAGATGAAGAATGGTAGATTATGCATATACAAACAATGATAGTTTACTAACTAAAAAACTTCAAGGCCAATAATCCGTCTTGTCAGAGGGGGCGATAGCCGAATGCGCGGTGACGACCCGACGAGCTCTCACCGTAGGTCTGACACGCGATTATCAAATCGGGTCGGTCCGGTCAGTGCGCCGTGCGAGCGGTAAGATAGTGATCGCGCCGGCGAGGCTTGCGCACACAATGACAAACATTCCGCTACCAAAATTGCCGGTGCGCCCAATGATCCAACCAATCAACGCCGGCGCGCAGGAGCCCGCGAGATTTGCGATGCCGTTGAGTGTGCCGATGCCCGCTGCGGTGACCGAAGCAGGAACGATCTCCATTGCAAGCGCATATTGGGCGGGAAGACCGAAGCCCCAGAACCCGGCACTCAGCGCAATGGCGGTCGCGGCAAGGCGCAGGTCCGCGAGGATTATGCCAAGGTACATCAGGCATCCCGCACCAAACAGGCCGATGAAGCACATCCACGCACGACGCCTTGTCCGGTCGACGAGAACCCCGGATATCAGTTCGCCAGCAAACATCATAATGAACGGGAGGGCAGAGAAGACACCTACGTGGTGCAAGTCCATGTGCCGCTCGCGCGTGAAGTAACTCGGCAGCCAGCTATTCAGACCCCAGAGGTACATCAGGCTTCCGCAACCGTAGAAGGTAAGCAGCCAAAACCTCGGATTGGCCAGGAAGATCGAGCAGCGAGCTTTTGCCTCGCATGATTGGTGTCCCTGAGGCAACTGTAAAGCTTGCCCGGAGCGATCTCTCACTACCACCAATATCAGCGGCATGACTAAGAACAGGCTGAGTGCGCCAAGAAAATGCAGAGACCCGCGCCATCCATAAGTTCCCACCAGCCAGAAAATAAGCGGGAAACCGATCGCCGATCCGACTGGACTGCCCACAAGCCAGATCGCGTTGGCGCGCCCTCGTTCGTGTACCGGAAACCATCGATAGACTATTTTGGCGATCAACGAGAACTGCGGACCTTCCATCACGCCCAGTCCAATGCGCGCTGCGATGATCGAGCCATATGAGCTAGCGTTGCCCATGCAGACCATACATACTCCCCAGGCGCCGGCGGCCAGAGCCAGCATGCGACCTGGTCCAAACAGATCGCCCAGTACGCTGAGGAAAATAGATGAAATGGCGTATGCGATAAGGAAGACCGTCATCAGCAGACCAAATCGGGTCGGGTCGAAGCCGATGCCGACATCGTTGTAAAAGTCCGCACGCGTAAACAGGACCGCGATGCTGATGCGGTCGAAGAATCCGATGACGACCGCTGTGAACAGTGCCATTGCTACGCACCAGCGCCAGCGCGCTGTAATCGACCGGTTTTCGATCGAATTGGGAGCCACTTTTGACATTTTATATTGATTCGGAATGCTAATGTAAGCGTTGGATAGGTTGCGATGAAAACGAATGACAAACTGCGTTGTGACTTTTGCAATGCGGAAATTTAGGCACGCGTCGCGTTGGGAAGAAGTCCGCCAGGTGCCTCACGCGTCTAACTGCCGGAACTGGCGTTGCGGCGAATGATTGTTCGCCGTTTTGTGACTGTCAAGTAGCTTAGTAGAGTTATGTATGCGGGGAAATGATGCCTGCAATTGCCCTCAGTTGGTCTCGATGGCCACCTTATTAAAAATTACAAAACAAGCATACTTGACAAATATAAATGGCACCACAACAATAGTCTGTCACGTAAGAACGATAAGGAGACGTAGGTGTCCATGAAGGGAAAGGTAGTGCTCATCACGGGTGCGGCGCGCGGTCAGGGCGCCGCCTATGCGGAGAAAATGATCGAGGCTGGCGCATCGGTCGTCGTGACAGATGTCCTCGGGGAAGCCGGTGCAGCGTTGGTGGCGAAACTCGGAACCAGGGCAACGTTCGTCCCTCTCGACGTAACCTCGGAGTCGGCATGGAGTGGTGCAATTCAACATGCAGTTACGACATTTGGCGGCCTCGATATACTTGTTAACAACGCCGGGATCTACCGACCGCTGTCGCTACAGGACACGAGCGTTGACACGTTCGAGGTGTTTTTCCGAGTCAATCAGCTTGGAACCTTTCTCGGTATGAAGCACGGCGCGGAGGCGATGAAGCAGCGCGGTGGCGGGTCAATCGTCAATATTTCGTCGGTGATTGGACTGAAGGGATTCCGCAACACCATGGCGTATGGCGCCACGAAGTGGGCGGTCCGTGGCATGACGAAGATCGCTGCGCTTGAACTCGCGGAGCACCGTATCCGGGTGAACTCAGTGCACCCAGGGCTGGTCGACACGCCGATGCTCGACGCCAACACGCCGGAGGCCAACAGCAATCTTGCAGCGCAGACGCCGCTTGGCAGAATCGGTCGCCCCGACGAGATTGCAGACCTCGTGCTGTTCCTCGCTTCAGATGCGAGCGCCTATATCACCGGCGCAGAGGTAGCGATCGACGGCGGCATGATCGCATAGCGGGCCGGTCCTGACCCGGAGGCGATGACGCAGATCTGGTCAGGCGAGTGTGTGGCAAATGGATCGAAAAGGCCGACCCGTAGCGCGGCTCACTCCATGCGCCCGCGCAAGGGTCATTGTGTGTCGAGGAGACGGTGTGGATAAGCTACGAAGCATGTCGGTGTTCGTCCGCGTCGCGGACAGCGGCGGTTTCGCATCGGCGGCACGGGGCTTGCAAATGTCTGCTTCAGCTATCAGCAAGATAGTGACCGAGCTCGAGGAGGAACTCGGTGTGCGCCTCTTCGCGCGCACAACTCGCCAGGTCAGTCTGACCGAAGTAGGGCGGACGTATTACGACCATTGCGCCCGCATTGTCGAGGATGTACATCAGGCTGACGAATCGGTGACGCAACTGACGGGCGAGCCGCGAGGCCTGTTGCGCATTAGTGCTCCAATGACTTTCGGCAACCTGCACGTGGTGCCTGCCCTGACAGCATTCATGCGCGCGTTCCCGGAGATTGACGTGGACCTGTCGCTTACCGACAGTTTTTCGGACGTCATCCATGAAGGATTCGATGTCGCGGTACGGATTGCCGAACACCGTGACTCGAACCTGATTGCCAGAAGAATATGTGCCTGCGCACATGCCATGTGTGCATCGCCCGCTTATCTGGAAGAATTCGGCGACCCGTCGGTGCTGGAAGACTTGGTTCACCACAATTGCCTGGGGTATTCGCTGACGCGAACTTCGATGGACTGGCGAGTCAATATCGCGGGACTCGCGCAAAGTGTACCTGCCCAAGGGCGATTCAAAGCGAACAACGGCGACGCGCTGCTTACTATGGCGCTTGAAGGCACCGGCATCGTACTTCTTCCTACGTTCATGACG
This sequence comes from Burkholderia sp. OK233, assembly GCF_900230185.1. Classification (GTDB taxonomy): domain Bacteria; phylum Pseudomonadota; class Gammaproteobacteria; order Burkholderiales; family Burkholderiaceae; genus Paraburkholderia. The sequence goes on along the minus strand of NZ_OCSR01000002.1, from coordinate 1,162,416 downwards.
TGGCGACACTTGCAAGCGGGCTCACTTGTAAGGATTCTGCCGGGTGTGCGTCCGCGTGAACTCGATATTTGTGCACTTTACCCTCATGCCCGGCATCTTCCGAAGAAGGTCCGGGCATTTGTCGACTTCCTCGCGGATTTCATCGGCCCCGTGCCGTATTGGGACCGATCCACGAAGGATGTGGAAATCACCTACGCAAAACCTCTGTAAATCCCGTTCTCGTCCACCCCGGGCGCGCTTTGCGATGCCTTTCCATGCTACGCGGGTGGGTCCATTTTATCCCAATGTATATTAGTCAACAAAGCTAGTTGACAAATGTATGTGGATCGCCAAATAATGTAGTTATTCAAACAGGGGTCCAGTAGGACAACGGGAGGCGCATCATGAAAACAGATGTAGACGCGTTTCGGAAAGCAATGAGACAGCTTGCCGGCGGCGTGACGGTCATTACAACATCGAACGGAACAGAGCGGGCTGGATTGACGGCCACGGCGGTGTGTTCCCTGTCTGTGAACCCGCCTCGTGTTCTGGTCTGCGTGAACCTTTCGGGCGCGACCTATCGCCTGCTGTCGCAAAGCCGCCGGATGGCAGTCAATGTGCTCGGTACTCAACACGAAGACGTGGCGAAGCGTTTTGGCGGCATGCTCGGCGGCGCCGATGAAGACCCATTCACTTTTGACGCATGGAGTGCTACCGACGGTCGGGCGCCGGTCTTCGACGATGCGGCCGCATGGTTCGAATGTTCAGTTGAAGAAATGGTCTTGACCCGTACGCACGCGATCGTCATTGGCGACGTCGCACAGGTTGGCGGTGCGGGGAACCGGTCGCCGCTCATCTACGTCGACGGTGCTTTCTGCCAGGCCGTTCAGGCCGGAAAACAAAGCGCGGCCGCGGCATAAAACTCAATACTCAATCTGGAGACGCAATCCTATGTCCACCACAACGCACGAGCGTTCTGACCGTATGTCCAAGCAAGGTAGCACGACCCTGCGCAGCGGGGCCGATTACATCGCCAGTATCAAGGAAGATGGGCGTTCTATTTTTGTCGACGGCGAATTGGTTCGGGACGTCACGACCCATCCCGCATTTCGCGGAGCAGTGGAATCCGTGGCTCGCCTCTATGACATCGCGAGCAATCCCGAGGAGCGGGAGCTCATGACCTACACTTCGCCGTCGAGTGGCAATCCGGTGCTGCGGTGCTATCAGATTCCGCGCAGCGCGCAGGATCTGGCGGCCCGTCGCCTGATGTCGCAACGCTGGGCGGAGGCTACCTGTGGTTTGATGGGGCGCTCGCCCGACCACGTGGCAGGTTTTCTGGCCGGATTCGCCGCGCGCCCTGAGGTGTTCGCGCAGGGTGGTCAGCAGTTTGCCGACAACGTTACGCGCTTCTACGAATTTGCGCGTGAGAACCACCTGTACTCTGCGTACGCAATCGTGCCGCCGCAGATCGATCGCAGCAAGCCGGCGCACCAGCAAAGCGATCCGACCTTGTATGCCGGGGTCGTGAAAGAGCGCGACGATGGGGTGGTGTTGAAGGGCGCGCAGCAACTTGCCACCGGCACAGTGCTCGCCGATTATGTCTATCTGAGCTGTATCCATCCGTTGCAACCGGGCGACGAAGCGTATGCGACCGGCGTCATGATCCCGATGAACGCCCCGGGGCTGAAGGTCTACACACGGCGCTCGTTTGCCCGCAATGTCGAGAGTACCTTCGACTATCCACTGTCGAGCAGGTTCGATGAGACTGATTCGCTCGTCGTGCTCGACAACGTGTTCGTGCCGTGGGAGAACGTATTTATCCATCGCAATCTGGCGGTGTGCCGTGACCAATGGTGGCGTACGCCGGCGCATGCGTATGGCAACCATCAGGCCCAGGTTCGCTATTCGACCAAGCTGCGATTCATGCTTGGTCTCACCAAGCGAATCAATGAACTTACGGGCAATGACTCTCTGCCGCCGGTTCAGGTGCAAATGGGTGAGCTGGCGGCGATGGCGACCATTGTCGAATCGATGGTGCTGGCGCAGGAAGCTATGGCTACTACGGACCCGGATGGCGTGGTCTGGCCCGCGAAGACAGCGCTGTATGCGGTGATGGCATTGCAGTCGCAAATCAACCCCAAGATGATCGATATCGTTCGGGAGCTGAGCGGCGGCTCGATGATCATGCTGCCCTCGTCATATCGCGACTACGGCAACCCGGAGATCGCAGCCGATATGGAGCGCTACGTCGCGTCGCCCGGCAGCACGTCGAAAGAGCGGGTGGCGCTTATGAAAATGGCGTGGGATCTTATCGGTACCGAATTTGCAGGTCGTCACCAGCAGTATGAAAAGTTCTATGGCGGGGCGTCGTTCCTGATCAAGCAGAACATGAACCGCTGCTATGACTTCGAGCGGGCCAAGAAACTGGTCGACGCAGTGATCCAGTTGCCGGAGCGCACCTTCGATCTGCCTCGCTAACTGATCAATGATCGCGCGTCCGCTGGTCGGGCGCGCGAAGACACCTTACGAAAGCAGGATCGATCATGATTGTCAGACAAATCTGGACCGCTAATAAATGGCGTAACTATAACTATCTGATCGTTTGCCGCGCGACAGGAGAGGCGCTCGCGATCGATCCGCTCGATCACGAAAAGTGCTTGCGGGAAGCTGCTGAGGGTGGGTGGAAAATTACACAGATCCTTAATACCCACCATCACGGCGACCACATTGGCGGCAACGAAGCGATGATTGCCGCAACCGGTGCCCGACTGCTTGCGCACCATCAGGCGGGTGACAAGATCAGCGGGATAGATCGGGGCTTGCAGGCCGACGACATTGTCAGTGTGGGGACGACGGTTCAGCTGAAGATTCTCGATACGCCAGGCCACACGATGTCGCACGTGTGTGCGTTGAGTCTGGGAGATGCGCCGCATCTGTTCTGCGGTGACACACTGTTCAATGCAGGAGCGGGCAACTGCCATAACGGGGGGCATCCGGACGCGCTCTATCGGACGTTCGTCGAACAGTTGCATAAGCTCCCCGAGGAGACCCGAATTTATCCGGGGCACGATTACCTTGAAAATAACCTGCGCTTCACACTCGATCGCGAACCGGGAAACGCCGAGGCGCGTGCGTTACTCGACGAGGTAGTCGCTGGTTATGACCCGGCCGAGCCGTTCATTTCGGATATCGGGACGGAAAGGTCGATCAATACGTTCTTCAGGTTGAACAACGAGGAGATCGTTCAGAAGTTGCGCGCCGAGTCCGCGGACTTTCCTGCCCATCCAACGGACCGTGACGTGTTCCTGAGGCTGCGGGAGTTGCGCAACAGCTGGTGAACCACATTTATCCGGATCCGCATTGGCGAGAGGGCGAGATGAAAAGAGGGGCGTTGCAAGGCATAAAGATCGTGGAGTTGACCACGATGATTACAGGTTCATTGGCGGGAATGATGTTGGGCGACCTTGGAGCAGACATCGTCAAGATCGAGCAGCCAGGGTCCGGCGATCCGTTTCGCAGTTTCAGAGGAGGGCTGTACAGCCCTCACTTTGTGGTCTACAACCGAAACAAGCGCAGCATGACGCTCGACCTGAAGGCTCCGCAAGGCCGGGAAATTCTTAGCAAGCTTTTGGCGCAAGCTGACGTACTGATCGAGAACTTCCGCCCTGGCGTGCTTGAGCGACTCGGTTTTGACGAGAAAACGCTGAGCGATCTTAGCCCCGGCCTGATCCATTGTTCGATTACGGGTTTCGGACATGACGGTCCATACCGGTCGCGACCGGCTTATGACGCTGTTGCTCAAGCCGTATCGGGTATCGCCGGCCTCTTTGTAGACCCTGACGAACCCGCGCTTTGCGGGCCGACACTCTCGGACAATCTAACTGGGATGTTCGCGTGCTACGGCATCCAGGCTGCGCTGCTCGAGCGCGAGCGGTGTGGGCAAGTGCGTCGTGTAGACGTCAACATGCTGGCGTCGTCTCTAGCTTTCATTCCTGATCCATTTGCTTATGTTACGCAAATGGACACGATTCCCGACCATCGGACGCGGGTGCGCGCGTCGCAGTCGTATGCGCTCCGTTGCGCGGACGGTCGGACAATTGCGGTTCATCTGTCGTCGCAGCAGAAGTTTTGGGACCAACTGCTGGCGGCGCTCGGCGCTGCTGAACTGGCCGCTGACCCCCGCTTTCTCACACGTGACGACCGCATCGCCAACTACGAGCAGGCGGCCGTGGAGCTCGGCCGGGTGACGGCCGAGGCTCCCTGTGCGTGGTGGGTAACACGGCTCGAGGAGTACGACGTGCCGTTCGCGGTCATGAACCGGATACCGGAGGTGTTCGAGGATCCCCAAGTGCAACACCTGGACAGTTTCTTCGTGATCGAGCACCCCACGCAAGGGAAGGTGACGGGAGTGCGCCGACCAGTGTGGTTCGACCATGCGCGGGACGACCAGCCTCTAGGTGCGCCTCCGTCGCTCGGAGAGCATACCGACGACATTCTGCGGGATCTTGGCTATGCAGAGGACAGCATTGTGGCCTTCAGGGCCGACCACATCACATAAGGAAACCTTAAGATGAGCGCCCCCTTCACAAGCGTCGGCACGCCTACCTCCGATATTTCGCGGCTACTAATGCGTGGCACGGATGTTCTGAACGAGATAGTTGGTCAAAAGACTTTCACCGAAACCTTTTATTTCATTCTGACCGGGCGGTTCCCGAACCTCGTCCAGTTGAAAGTGCTGGATGCAGCGCTGGTGGTGTTGATGGATCACGGTTTGTCGCAAAGCGCGGTCGTAGCGAGGATGATCGCTGACTCCGCACCCGGGCAGATTCAGATTGCTCTCGCTGGCGGTGCGATGATGATCGGAGAAAAGTTTGCCGGCACAATGGCCGGAACCGCAGCTCTGCTGCGCGAGGCGAAAGCAGATGGCCGCGAACCGCGGGAGTGGGCCCAGGAAACCGTCGTACGCTTCCAGCGCAATGGGCGCCGCATTCCTGGATTCGGCCATCCTTATTACAAGGATGCCGATCCTCGAGCAGCCCGTTTGCTGAAGCTTGCCGAGGATGCGGGCGTTGAAGGTACGTTTCTGCGGTTACTCAAAGTGCTGAGCGATGAAATCAACCTGTCGGCGGGACGGCCGATTGTAATGAACGCGACTGCCGTGCTTGGAGCGATGCTCTGCGAGATCGATTTTCCAGAGACAGCTATTCGCTCGGTGGCAGTTATTAGCCGCATGGCGGGGCTGGCGGCACACGTGTGTGAGGAAGTCGAAAATCCCGTTGTCCCTGCTTTGATCGGGTACGCGAACAGCATCCAGTATCGCGATCCAGACTGACTGGAACAGGGGGACTTGTCGAACAGTTTCCCAGAATAACAACCAGCTTTGACAACGACATCGGAGGACTTCATGGAACATTCAATCGCATTTGCGGGCCGAATTTGCCTCGCACTTATTTTCCTTCTCGCTGCGTACGGGAAATTCTCGATGCGGCAGTTTCACCTTGACGCGATGAAGCAGGTGGGGGTGCCGCTCCCAGCCCTGGCTCTGCCGCTGACCACCGTGCTCGATCTTGGTGGCGCCCTACTCATCATGTCGGGAACGTGGTTGCGGTATATCGTGCCGACAATGGTTGTCTATGTCGCCTTGTGTACGATATTTTTCTATAGCCGATGGTTTCAAAAGGGGAAATTCGACTACATGACCTCCATCGAATTCACCAAGAACGTTGCGCTCATCGGTGGTCTCCTCCTCTTGATTGCACGGGATTTCACGCAAACGTTGACCTGATCGCCGGCAACAGTCTCGGAGGTAGTCAGAAAAACGCGATTCTGGTTTAGCCTGAATCGCGTTTTTTGTTGGAGTGTCAGCGCGCAAAAGACTCGTTCAAGGGACCGTGACCGTCCTGTGACCACGAGCCCGACTTCGGCCATTGCTCATGGCGCGCCAGCCACGGATACGGCGCGGTGTTAGCGCCCCAGTAGTCCGGGTCCAGATAGATATACAACCGCTGAATCTTGAAGTCGCGGATTTCGAATACGTCGGTAAACTGGCCAGCATGGTTCATCCCCGCGCGGAACCGCACCCCGTCCTTCGTCTCACCAAAACTGGTGCCCTCGACGACGAGGACGTCGCCCTCCGAATAGAAATTGAAATGTGCGTAATCGTGTTTCAGGGACCCGATGATCGTGCCGATATCGGACCACAAACGCAGAATCTGTTCACGACCGCTGGCAATACCCCACTTGGGGAAACATACCTCCGCGTCATCGGCGAACAGATGCATGATTTCAGAGGGGCGATCGATGCCTTTCATGTATTCAAGGGCAATCTGCTTTCTCTGATCTTTCGTCATCGTTCTGCATTCGTTGAGTGCGTCCATGCTGCGTCTCCTATGATCGGATGTGAGGTTTGTATATGTTCTGATGAAAGGACGGGCCGCCTTTGCGGCTCGTTCAGCGCCGTCGTCAAATGCCTGGCGCCGTGTGATTAGCATACACCCTAACTTTTCAAAACAACAATAGTTTACTAATATAAAAACGCACAGCCCGAGTGTGGGCCTACAAGGGAAAGTCGTAGTTGGGTGCAGCGGATTGCGGTGGAAAACGTCACCAGTGTGATGCCGGGTAGGGTGCTTCTACTGCGGTGAGCGATGAGCCAATATGGTTACGCAGCCAGGATCCTGACGCGCACATGTACGCGATTCAGCTGAAACCGCCCGTCTATTGACGCGCGGCCTAACCAAGGAGATGACCGTGGTACTCAAGCATATCAATCACCTAGCCTTTATCACGGGCGACATGGGCAAGACGATTCGCTTCTATCGGGACTTGCTGGGCATGAAGCTCGAAATGGGCATCGGACACGGGGGCTTTCGCCACTACTTCTTCCGCACCGGGCCAAATCACGTTGCTTTCTTCGAGTACGCCGGCGCGGCTCCGATGAAGAAAAAGTTTCACGGCTCACCGACGACCGAACCGCTGGGTTACGACCACGTGTCCATCGACGTCGATCATCCGGAGGACCTTTTCTTCCTCAAGGAAAAGCTCGAAGCCGCAGGTTACGAGGCGGTTGGCCCGATCGATCACGGATTTCAGTGGTCGCTGTATTTCTTCGATCCGCAGAACATTCCGCTCGAAGCCGCGTGGAACACGGTCGAGACGCTGAGCGACGAGCAGGCAATCGACGACGACGAGCCGCTGCCGATTGCGCAGGAAGGTCAGGATCCGCAGCCGGGACACTGGCCTGAAGTACCCCGTCGTGCGCATTACGACATGAAGGTCAAGCCGGGTAATGGCTATGAATTCCGCCAACGCATGCTCGACGCAGGCAAGGTCGCACTGAAGCCGGAGTTTCCGCAACACGTCGAATTCGTAAAGACGCTCTAAACGGAAGAGGGCGGCCTCAAGGGCTGCCGGAAGCCAAATATCACCATAAGGACGGAAGAAGTCATGGAAAAGCCGGTGCTGTACGTTTCAACCATCTCGCCGACGTGCCAGCGCGTGTTCATTACGCTGGCGAACAAGGGGCTCGACTACAAGAGTGTTGAAATCGATTTGCGTTTGCCGCGCGAGGAGCGTCCCGAAGAGTTTCTGGCGATATCGCGTCAGGGCCAGGTGCCAGCGTTGACGCATAACGGCAACACGCTGGTCCAATCTGGGGTGATCTGCCAGTATATCGACGACGTGTGGCCCGAAGTGCCGATGATGCCCAAGTCTGCCGGGGAAGCAGCCTACGCGCGTCAATGGATTCACTTCGCAGACAGTGAAATCATGGACAAGGACATCCGCGTCGTTCATTTCGAGAAGGAGCTGGAGCGGAAACATCAGATGTGCAAGGAGTTGTTCAACGGTCTGGTTCATCTCGATGCCGAACTGGCAAAGAAGGACGCGTTCTTCCTCGGCTCCGAGCTTTCAATCGTCGATGCGATGTTTGCACCGCAGTTGCGCCTGCTGCCGATCATTGCCGAGCTTTCCGACGACACTACTTTCCGTACCTATCGTCACATCCAGGCGTATCGCGAGCGCCTGCTCCGCCACCCGGCGATCGAGAAGACGATTCTGTCGGTTCCGGAAGATGTTTATCGCGGCTTTTTCACTGCGGTACTGAAAGACGGTCTGTGCGCCTGACCTTTTGCCTCGCCTAAGCTCCGGTGATAGCACCTGTCCCGGGGCTCCTGTTGGGTTGGCACGGCCAAAAGATTCCGGCCGTGTCATTCGACACGAATCCGCAATACAAAATCAAAGAATGCAGAGTAAAGCCGATATGCACCTATCTGAGGTCTCCACCCCTATTTACATGGATTACAGTGCGACGACACCGGTGGACCCGCGCGTGCTGGATAAGATGTTGCCATTCCTGCGCGAGCGTTTCGGCAATCCGGCATCTCGTAGTCACGCTTATGGCTGGGAAGCGGAAGACGCAGTCGAGGCGGCCCGCGCGGATGTCGCCGCGCTGATCGGAGCGTTGCCATCCGAGGTGGTGTGGACTTCCGGAGCGACGGAGGGAAACAACCTTGCACTGAAGGGGGCCGCACATTTCTATAGCGGTCGCGGCCGCCATATTGTCACCGCGAGGACCGAACATAAGGCGGTACTGGATACGTGTCGCGAACTCGAGCGAGACGGTTTCGAGGTCACTTATCTGGACGTCGAGCCGGACGGGCTACTGGATATTGCGAGGCTCGAGGCATGCTTGCGATCCGACACGATTATGGTGTCCGTCATGCTGGTGAACAATGAAATTGGCGTGATCCAGCCAGTGTCCCGGATCGGTGCGCTCTGCCGCGAAAAAGGCATCCTGTTTCACTGCGATGCGGTGCAGGCCGCGGGCAAAGTCGAGATCGATGTCGACGAGTTGAACGTGGATTTGTTGACGGTCACCGCGCATAAGGTCTATGGGCCGAAGGGCATTGGTGCACTATATGTTCGCCGCAAGCCGCGCGTGCGTCTGGCTGCCCAGATCCACGGTGGTGGCCACGAGCGCGGTATGCGCTCAGGCACCCTCGCAACCCATCAGATCGTTGGTATGGGAGAAGCATTCCGGCTGGCGAGACTGGAAATGCGTGGGGAGAGCCTGCGAGTACACGCGTTGCGTGACGAGTTGCTGACGGGCCTTTCTGCGCTAGACGAGATCTATGTCAATGGCCACATGACCACGCGGATTCCCCATAATCTCAACGTGAGTTTCAATTTCGTGGAAGGCGAGTCGCTCATCATGGGGATGAAAAACATCGCCGTTTCATCGGGCTCGGCCTGCACGTCTGCGTCTCTTGAACCTTCCTACGTGCTGCGCGCGCTTGGGCGCAGTGACGAACTTGCGCACAGTTCAATTCGCTTTACGCTCGGACGCTTCACCACGCAAGGCGACGTGCGCATTGTGATCGAGACGGTCAATGAAACCGTATCCCACTTGCGCGCGATGAGCCCGCTCTGGGAAATGCATGAAGCGGGTATCGACCCGGCAACTATTGCTTGGAGCGCTCATTGATTCAGCTGTAAAGGTCGCTCACCCATAGCGTTGCCCGGCCGCGTGCAGCTGCGTGCGGTCATTGTCTGCGGACCTGTCGCGCGTTTAGAACGCCTGCGCGACGGGTCTTCACGCGTTCGTTCTCCGCCATACCGGGCAGTTCCACCCTTCTTGCCCTGAGAAAAATTCTCTCCGCGTGCAAGGCGTCCGTCCTCGGGCGGCTGGACCCCATTCTTCGAAATCCAGAAAAACCCTCGTCTTGAATTTGCTATATACATTACTAAACTAAGTAATGTTAGTATGCTAATCAAATGATGTTGCTTAACTTTTAGGAGGGCGAGATGAACGAAGTGACTTTGACGTTTCAGGTCGATACCAAGTCGGGGTCGGCTCAGCGTGACATCGCGGTGCGCGAGGCGGTGATTGCGGGTTGGACAGGACGCGACGTCGTTGCGCTCGAAAAGCACATCGTGGAGCTCGAGGCGCTGGGTGTGGCGCGACCGGCTTCAACGCCAATCTTCTATCGAGTCGCGGCTGCCCGGCTTTCACAGGTCGGATACATCGAAGTCTCCGGTAGCGAGTCGAGCGGGGAAGTCGAATTCGTATTGCTGAGCGCGGGCGGACGTCGCTACGTGGGAGTTGGTTCCGATCATACGGACAGGAAGGTGGAGACCTACGGCGTCACCGTATCGAAACAGATGTGTGAGAAGCCTATCGCTCCGGTTTTGTGGGAGTGGGACGAGGTTGCGGTGCATTGGGACGAGCTCGTGCTGCGTTCCTACGTCATGGACAAGGACGAGTGGAGCCTCTATCAGGAGGGGCCGGTGTCCGCCATGCGGGCGCCAGCCGATCTGGTCGCACGATATGCGCGATCTGAGACGCTGCCTGAAGGTACGGCAATGTTCTGTGGAACGCTTGCCGCGCGAGGTGGCATACGGCCCTCCAGCCGGTTCTGGTTCGAACTCGAAGATCCGGTCCTTGGCCGGACGATCCGGCACCGGTACGACGTGGTGGAGCTGCCGGTGCATGACTAGAAGTCTGAGTGTCCTTTACTTAACTACGATGGAGGCCTGAATGGCAATGAACAAACCTCACCTTGAGTTCATACAACTCGACATGAACACCGGCTGGGCGGTCCCTCCTGGGTATCCCCAGGGCATCACGCAGAAGATCCTCGCCAGCGACATCGACGAGGCTCGCAAGTCGGGCAGCCGCACGCGTCTGTTGCGCTTTGAACCAGGTGTTTATACGAAAAAGCCGTTCGTCCATGATCACTGGGAAGAGGTCTATCTCGTCTCTGGCGATTTGACGGTAGGCAACGATGAGAACGGCGACGGCGGTGAGGCGTTTGTCGCTCCGACCTATGCGTGCCGCCCGCCGGGTGCCGTGCACGGTCCGTTCAAGTCCGAGCAGGGCTGCCTGCTGTACGAAATTCACTACTACGACGAAAGCTCGAATTGAGCGCCCGTGCGCGTTGCCGTGTAGTGCAACGGTAGCGCGCGCTTCACTGCGAGGCAAACATGAAGCTGGCTGTACCTGACATGATCTCCAATTCCTATTTTCCTGCGCTTGCCGCAGCGGAATTGGGCTTCTTTGCGCGAGAAGGACTCGACGTGTCAGTCGAGCTGATCTTCCCGGTCAATAAAGCGTATGAGGCGCTGCGGGACGGCGAGATCGAGCTTGTAGCAGGCTCTGCTCATTCAATGCTGGCGGCATTCCCCGAATGGAAGGGCGGCAAGCTGCTGTGCGCTCAAGCTCAAGGCATGTACTGGTTTCTCGTTGTGAGGTCCGACCTATGGAATGCGGACGAGGGCGTTCATGTACTGAAGGGGCGGAAAATCGGCGCCGCGCCGTGGGTGGACTTCGGCTTGCGTGCGTTGCTGTTAGAGGAGGGGCTGGACGTTGAACGCGACAATATCCAGATTACGCCGGTGCCGGGCACCGGGCAGGGCGGCGTAAATTTCGGTGTCGCTGCGGCCGCCGCTTTGGAGCGCGGAGACATCGACGCGTTCTGGGCGAATGGGATGGGCGCGGAAGTGGCCGTTTCGGCGGGTAGTGGCAAAGTGATTCGCGACGTGCGCCGGGAGGGCGCTGCTCGCAACCCGTTTCACTTCACCTTCGCGTCAATTGCCACAACCGATCGCCTAGTCGCCCAGGAGCCGGAGCGTGTTGCATCAGTCGTACGGGCGATCGTCGCAACTCAGCGGGCGCTGCGCAATGACGTGACGCTTGCGGACACTGTCGGCAACGCGCTCTTTCCACCCGAGCAAGCCAAACTGATCACGAGGCTAATCGAACGTGATCTGCCGTTTTACGACGCTGCCATTTCACACGCGAGTGTTACCGGCATGAATGCTTTTGCCCGGCGGGCCGGGCTGCTCGAACGGGATCATCCATACGATGACGTCGTTGCAGGTGAATTCAGCTCGCTTTGGGTGACCGGAAAATAGCCTGGATGTTTCGCATATGTCGTATAAAAGATTAGTAAACTAAGGTACTTGACAAATATAAAATGGCGGCGGAATCTGTAATCGGTGATGCTGATGCAATCGATAGAACGGATTCTGCGGAGCGGAGGAGATTTAGATGCAGCGTGTATTTAAATGCGGGATGTCAGCGGTTCCGTTAGCCATCGTTGGCGGACTGCTTTATTGCGCCTTCTTTATCAAACCGACCGCGTCGGGCGCTGCGGTGCAGCCGCCTGTGGTTGAACGCGGCGATCTCATGTACGGAGTCGCAGTCCCCGGGCAGCAATCGGTCTGGGCGGTCGGTGTGGACGGCAAGGTGTGGAAAAGCGCCAACGCAGCAGGATCATGGACGCTTCAGGATACGCCGACCCAGGTCAACCTTCAGGACATTGCGGTGTGGAGCGGTCAGCGGGCGGTCGCGGTTGGCAACAACGGTGTCGCGATCCGAACCGCGGACGGCGGTTTGACATGGGCGGCGGTCCAGCTTCCCAAATCACATATCGCAAATAAGCTGATTCGCGTGCGTGTAGATGGCGTGACGCAAGCGTGGGCAGTCGGCGAGGCCGGTGCGGTATTTCACAGCGCGGACCTTGGCGCAACGTGGTCAAGAATGGCACCCGAAGAAGACATCGCATGGAACGATCTCCATGTCGACGGTAAAAAAATTATTCTCGTGGGCGAGTTCGGTCACATTCGCTGTTCAGAGGACGGGGGCACGACCTGGCGAGATGGGGTTTCTCCCGTTAAATCGAGCCTGATGGCCGTTGCCTTTCGCAACGAACGCGATGGAATGGCGGTGGGCCTCGAAGGCGTCATGCTGACGACCGGCGACGGTGGGCAATCCTGGACATTACTCAAACCGGTTACGAAAGAACATCTGTTCGACGTGACATGGGACGGCGCGCGATGGCTCGCGGTCGGGGATCATGGAGCATTTGTTTCCGTGACAGGTGAGGGGATGGGCGCGCAGGCAAAGTCGTTGCGCGATAAAAGCCGGGCCTGGCATACCAGGATAGCTTTTGACGACCACCACTACTACATGGCCGGAGCTGACTTTAACGTTGTCACGCGTTAGTCGCTCACGCGTAGGCTGCTAAAAAAACGAGGTTATGGAGGAACAAGATGTTTTCAGTAAATGTAGGACTACAGAGGAGATTCGTCGAATTTTGCATTCGACGAAGACTCTTCGTCGTTGCGGTAATCGCCGCGATCACCGTCGTCATGGGGTATTTTGCCGCGCACGTATCGGTGCGGACCGTGCTTGACGATCTTTTACCGCGCAGCCATCCGTATGTCGCGGTACATGAGCGATTCAAACAAAGCTTTGGCGGCTCGAATGTCGTGAGCATTGTGGTTGAGACGAAGAGGGGCGACATTTTCACGCCCGCGGCGCTCGAAACGGTCCGGAGGATCACCCAGCAGCTTCAGACAGTCGATGCGGTGAACCCTTTCCAGATTGTTTCGCTTGCGTCGAAGAAACTGCGCGACGTTCGCGGATCGACGGCCGGGATCGATTTCAAGCCGCTGATGTGGCCGGATGTCCCGACTTCCGCGGCGCAGATCGCCTCACTCAAGGAGTCAGTGCTAGATAATCCGCTCGTGTACGGCACGTATGTATCAAACGATCTCAAGGCAGCGCTGATTAGCGTCGACTTCTACGACCAGCTTATCGACTACCGGCGCGTGTTTCAGCAGATTGACACGATCGTCAAACGCAATACCAACGGCGATATTCGTGTGCGAGTGATCGGCGAGCCCATTCTGTTTGGCTGGGTCAATCACTATCTGCCGGAAACGTTCGGGATCTTCCTGATGACGGTCGGCTTGCTGGTGACGTTGTTGTTTGTCACGTCACGCACGTGGCGAGGCACCTTGCTTCCTCTTCTGGCAGGCCTCGTAAGCGCGACATGGGCGCTAGGTTCGGCGAGTCTACTGGGCTTCAACGTGGACCCGCTTGTGATTGTGGTTGCATTCCTGATTACCGCGCGGTCAATCTCGCACTCGGTACAACTGGTCACGCGCTTCGACGATGAAGTATGCAATGGCGCTAACGACGCATCGGCTGCCGCGGCGGCAAGCATGCATGCGTTGCTCAAGCCCGGCATGCTCGGTGTGATCGCCGATGCCGGCTGCATGATCGTCGTGCTGCTGACTCCGATTACGCTCATGCAGAAGGTGGCAGTCATCGGCACGATATGGGTGCTGACGATCGCGGTCAGTGCGGTGGTGCTTACACCGGTGCTGTTGTCCTGGGTTCGGCGTCCGGGGCAATATGCGCATCGTCTGAACATCACGCCGTTGCTCGACCGTGTTCTTGGCGTGAGCCTTGCGATTGTTCGGACACGCTGGCGTTATGGTGTGCTGGCTGGCGCGGCCGTGACGTTTGTTGTGTCAGGTGCTTACGCGTTCAGGTTGACCATCGGTGACGCGAACTCCGGTTCGCCTATTCTGTGGCCGGAATCTACCTATAACAAGGACGCAGCGGCAATTAACGATCGGTTTCATGGGTCAGACCGCATGTTCGTCGTGTTCGCAGGAAATCGACCGGATGCGCTGAAAGATCCAGCCGTCGTGCAGAGCATGACTCAGCTTCAGAAATATATGGCTGCCCAGCCGGAAGTAGGCAGCAGCGTGTCGCTCGCTGACCTCTATCCGTTGGTGCAAAAAACCCTTCGCGAAGGCAATCCCCACTATCAGGAGCCGGGACGAACGGCATCCGAAAACGGTGAGCTGCTGTATGCGCTGACGAGTAACTCAGAACCCGGGGATATCGCCCGCTTTAGCGACCCTGAATACAGGAACGGCTCGATCCTTTTCACGTTTCACGATCATCAGGGTTCGACAATCCGCACCGCGATTGCTCGCGTGAAGGAGTTCGCGGCTGCACATCCATTGCCCCAAGGTCACTACCTGCTGGCTGGCGGACTTATCGGCGTGCTTGCTGCTGTCAATGAAGTGCTTCTGTCCGGACAGATCGAGAGCATTGCGTTCGCATTGCTTGTGCTGGTGTTCTGCTGCGCCGTGGCCTACCGGTCGACGACCGCCGGCATCTTCTTCATGGTTCCCGTCATCCTCTCGAACACCTTGACCTTCACCTTTATGGCGGCGAAGGGCATCGGCATGAACATCAACACTGTGCCGGTCGCAGCCCTTGGCATCGGGCTCGGCGTTGATTACGCGTTCTACATCGTCGATGGAATCAAGGAGGAGCTGCACGAAAATCCTGGATGCGATCTGATTCAAGCAATCGAAAAGTCACTCAACAGCGCAGGGCGTGGTGTGTTGATCACAGCGTCGACGCTTGTCGTCAGCGTCGTGCTGTGGAGTTTCTCGTCGCTGCGCTTTCAGGCAGAGATGGGTCTCTTGATGGCCATCTGGCTGTTGATCTCGGCGGGTAGCGCGCTGTTCTTGATGCCCGCAATGGTGTACGTGTTCCGGCCGAAATTTGTGGTGGGTGACCGGGACATGAGTTCGGTCACTGAGCAACCCGGCGCGGGGTCGATCCGCACGATGGCTCATTGAAGTGTTTACCCCTCGTATTTGAAATAAAAATATTCAAACGAGAAGTGAAGTGCCAACTGAACAGGAGGAGACATGTTATCTGCTTACCCAACCGGCGGTGCCAGGAAGCTGCGCCGCGTATCAGTCGGGCTCGCCGCAGGTGTAGCGTGGAGCGTTTGCTCCGCGGCGGCCCAGGACGTTACCGACCCGAATCAGGCGGTGCCGGATATTAGCGCCTTCAGTTTCAATCTCGGTGGTTACGTGAGAACGTGGGCATCGATGAACCTGCAGAACCATCCGGAAACGGGTGGTGGCGCAGGCCAGTTGTCCATGTTGCGTGGTTCTGTCGACCTCAATGCCGACGCTACAACCGGCCCTATCCAATGGAAGGCTGTTGTGCGTACGGATCGTGAGGTGATGACCAGCTATCAGCGCGACCTGCAGACGCTGAATCGCACCAACTCGCCGGGTGGTCCCGGCAGCAGTTTGCTGGGTCAGTATAACCAGACGGAACTGCGCGAATTTTATGCGGATTTCAGTGTGACGCCGAATATCAGATTCCGCATCGGCAAGCAGGAGGTTGCCTGGGGTGAAACCGATTTCTTCCACCCGACTGACCTCATCAATGGCTATGACTTCAGATGGCGCTCATTTCTCGAGCGCGATAACGACGAGCTGCGCAAGCCACTCTTTCTTATCAACACGAATATCGAAGTGCCGAAGCTGGCGGGAAACCTCCAACTCATCTTGCGACCTGGCATTGATGCCGCGCGAGACATCGGAAACTCCTATGACTTGAGCGGCGGACGCTGGGCGGAGCAGCCGAACCATGGCTTCGACTTTCTGGCGCCAGGTAACCTCAATATGAATTACCACCAATCAGGCGCTAACGTCAACGACGCGACGGGCGGGTTGCGCTGGACTGGACGGGCGGGGGAGTTCGATTACGGTCTTTCCTATCTGAATACATTTAACCCGACACCGGTCGTTAACTCGTCCTTTGCTCCCTGGCGTCAGGCTCCAACCGGCAAGCTGGGTGACTTTATTTACCCGAAGATCAACGTTTTCGGCGCAAGTACGAGTACTGAGATACCGGCAATCGATTCGGTCGTTGCAGGCGAATTTGCCTACCAGCTAGGCGTTCCATACAACGTGGGCTCGAATTTCCTTGGTGGAGCATTGCCGGGATTCGGGGGCATCAAGACGAAGAACGTAATCGTCACGTCGCTTCGTCTCGACAAGCAACTGCGACTGATGGACCTCCTCGGCACGAGCGAGGCGTCTTTCGCATCGATTCAGTTGTTCGATACGTGGATTCAGAATTATCACTCGTCAGACGATCTCGTATACGGGGCCGGCTATGGCAAGCCCGCGCGCAAGCACACCACCACGCTGACCGGCTTCATTACGCTCAACTATATGCATAGCCGCCTGAACCCGCAGCTCGCTGGGGGCATGGATATTACGAATGGCGACGCCTTCGTTATCCCGAGTGTGGAATATCGCGTGGGCAATCATTGGCGATTCCTCGCGGAAGCGGATCTGTTCTTCCTACGTCATCAGAAGTACCCGGGACAAATCGAACAGGCCACGGCGCCGCTTGGCGCCGCGTTCGCACACAGCGATCAGTTCATGGTTCGAGCAACCTACCAGTTCTAAAAGAGGAGAAAAGCATGTCGAAGATAAAAGTGCAGATCGCCTGCAGCGCCATCGCGGCGTTGCTGTTTGCGGCTCATGGCGCGCGTTGCGCTGAAGTGCCGGCCGGTACGGTCATTGAGAAAGCCAACATCGATAAGGTGAAAGCCGATACGTTCGATGGCCATACGATCGGAAGCATGTTGACCGACAAAGTCGAATGGCAAATCCGGAACTGGGGGTTGAAGATCACGCTTGATCACGCGAAGCCTTTCCCGACCGAACCGAGATTTGTCGATCTGACAAAGCAGTACTCCAGCCAGGTGAAATACGACGAGAAGACGCGCTCGGTATCCGGCTACGTCGGTGGCCTGCCTTTCCCAAATATTTCGGAAAGTGATCCGGCTGCTGCCGACAAGATCATGTGGAACTTCTACTATGCTCCTCAGGAAGGCGACACGATCTACAACCGCTTCTTCTACGTGTTGACGAACGCGGACAAAGGCATCGAATCGAAGCAGGATTGGGTGTATCAACGGTATTACTTCAAGGGCCGTCTGACGGACGAAAAGCCGGTATCGGGCGACGGTTCGCTTCTTGCGGAGACTTACTTGCTAGCGCAGTCTCCCGACGATATCAAGGGTATCGGCGTCTATATCATTCGCAAGGATACGAACGAATTCGAGGAAACCTATGGCTATCTGAAGTCCGCTCGCCGTACACGGCGACTGTCGGGTGGCGCATGGATGGACCCGATTGGCGGAACCGATGAACTGAGCGACGACATCAATGTGCACAACGCACGGCCGGACTGGTACAAGAGCTTTAAGCTGATCGGTAAGCGTTGGGTTCTGGCAATGAGTAATGCCCGTCCGGACAAGGACGCTCATGATGCTGCGAAGTCAGGAACGCCGGACGAGTTCCCCCTGACGGACTTCAAAAATGCGCCGTACTGGAATCCGATCGACAAATGGCAACCGCGCGAAGTGTACGTGATCGAGGCCACGCCGCCGGCTGACCATCCGTACAGCAAGAAGGTAATGTACGTGGACGTGAATGTGTTCCACCCGTACTACGCGGAGATCTACGATAAGAAGGGTGAGTTCTGGAAATTCTCGAATGAACGTCTGCGCCCCAAGGTATCAGAAAGCGGGATGCACGTCATTTCGACACCTTACGTCGAGGTGATCGACTTCAAGGCGCGGCACGCAACGATTGTTCCGATCTATCAGCAGCGCACCGATCCCAAGGGCGTGGGGCCAGACCACTGGTCGCTGGAGCAGATGGCGCTAATGGCGAAGTAACTGCATGGCGGGGCGGTAGGTGGCGCTAATGTCACCGCCGTCCCAGGAAGCGAGTCACGGCAATACCTGTTGACCGCGACCTGCTTACTTGCTCGGACCGAACGTGATACCAACATAGAACATCATGATGTACACAGTCATTTCACGCTCTTCGCGGCTGAGCTGGTGCGTAAAGTAGTCGACGTGATAGCTGACAGCTTCGTCGATGCGGTGCAGCACTTCAGAACCAGCTTCGGTAATTGCGACCAGCGTGGTGCGCAAGTCCTCGTCGCCGCGGATGCGTTCGACGAAACCCTTCTCAACGAGCGCACGCGTCAAATTCGAGCCGAATGCGGGCGAGATATCCAGACGGTCGGCAAGGTCCTTCACGCGCAGGCGCTTGTCCTCGCTGCCATAGATCTGGATCAGGGCCTGATGTGCGATCGAGTCGAGGCCTGCTTCTTTTGCCTGCTCTTCCACGATTCGGAAAACTTTACGCAACACGTAGCGCGCGGTCGCAATGCCCTTGAAATATTGGTGCTTGTCTTTGCGGTGAGCCCGTTCCATTGCCTTGATTCGGGAGCCGAGACGTGTCGCATCGATAACGTCGATCATGGTTCTTCCAGTTTTTGGAAACGATTGGGTGACGACTTCGCATCGTCTACATTACTTTTTTATAGTATATAACGTATGTGTTCAAAATACTTACTTGGTCCGGTCCCGGGACATCCCCAGCTTAGACGGACGCGGGCACCGTTCGAGCGCTGCCGGCGCGGGGAAATTATCCGGCGCGCCGGGTCGGAGTCGCGCCGATGAACAGGCGCTCAAGCGTGGATTGTGAGAATGACGAGGTCGTCGGGCCCAATGCTAACGGGGCGCGGGCGCGGCAAACCCCGCGTGCTGACAAAAGGCGAGCGCTATCGGAGCTGCGTGCAAGCCTTTATGGCGCTTGCGTTAGCCTCGAACGTGTTGTCGGACTGTGTGGGGCTCGGGTCGGTGTGCAAAATCTTCAGCTTCTCGACGTGCACGTGTTACAGGCGGTGGCCCGGTCGCAGGCACCTATGAGCTTCGCGGATATCCGGCGTGCAGCGCTGGATCACGAGGCTCATCTAGTGGTGTATTCAGTAAAAAAGCTCTGCAAATCATTGCTTTTACAGAAGACCGGAGCGCGTCGCAAAGCGACGTACCACCTCATGCCACACTCCGGCATCCTGTTTGGTGCGATTGACGCGACCGATTCTCTGCTGCATGAAAGATTAGACCTTGCGCTGGGGCAGCGCATCGCAACGATGCGCGCAGCCCGCGAATTTCTGGTTGAACTTGGCGGGCGCTGTGACGAGGTGGCCCGGACGCTGTGCGTCGAGTGAAAGCGTAGTAGATGGAATCGAGAAGCGCATCTCATGCTATCGCGGCGCATCAGGTGCGCGTTCGTTTCTTCGTGCCAGCGTTTCGCTAGGCCGCTCGCCGAACCGCTGACTATAAGAAGAACTGAATCGCCCGAGATGCGCAAAGCCCCACGCGAGAGCCGCATCCGTCACAGAAAGTACGCCAGGGTTGTCTTGCAGTGCTTCGCGAACGCGCTCGAGCCGCACTGTTCGCAAGTAGCTCATGGGCGTGGTTCCGCGATGTTCCTGAAATCCCATGTAAAGGCTACGTAGGCTGACGCCAGCGATTTCGGCCATCTGCGCCGGTGTTATCACTTCTGCTGCATGGGCGTCGATGTATTCCTCGACGCGGCGGACATGGCGCGGAGCGAGCGGACGGTGCAAGGCTGCGCTTCTTCCGTCTGAATATGGGTGCGAGGCCAGAAGCGTTTCTATGACCAATTGTTCGAGATGAGAGACGGTCAACGGGTGGCCGAGCATGGCAGGCGCTTCTTCGATGAGGTTGCCGAGATAGTTCAACAGGTGGCACCAGGCCATCTTTGCTCGCCATTCCATTGCCAGTGCGAATGTCACCCCTGCGGACATGGGGCGTCCGCTGTGAGCCCGGGCCGCCGACTCCAGCGCCGCTCGATCGATCCGCACCACAAGTTGCGTGCAGTCGCCGCTCCAGCGCATGCGTACGGTCTCGCTTGGAGAGAGCACCGATGCTACCCGCGTGTCCGAAACGACGTGCTGCTTGTCGCAGACGATATCCGCTTGCCCTGCCAGAGGCATCTGCACCATAAAGAAGTCTCGGTGGGGACTAGGATCGATCAGAACCGAGGCGCCATATGTTAGCTGGTTCAGTGAGACCGCTCCGAGCGGCATGTGCTGCATTCGCATACTGAGTCGAGGCCCATCCACGCTCAGAACGTGTGGCTTGAAAACTGAGCCGACTTTGGAACGTGCCTCCGCGAGGTCCACTGTTTCGAAAGCGGTCAAGAGCCCCGCCGCGTTAGGCATTCCGCCAAGACCCGAGTTGATGAGAGATGTCATTTTGGTCGAAACGTTATACGACGTTGCCCGTTGCGAACCCACGCACGCAGACGTTCCGCGACGCAACGGTGAATCGCGAACGACGGACTATAAATCTCCCGCCGCGGCGTGACCAGCGAGAAAAAAACTCGCCTTCCATATGACCGGCCGCTTAGTCACACGCCGCAGATACGCAAAGACAGGTTGCTGCAGCGGCTGATATTCCAGACACGAATGTCTGCGAACCGATTCTTCACTATTTCTTTCCACCGTCTCTCCATAGACTTCGCCCGCCCCCAACGTTGTCATTTGCCGTTCAGGGAGCGATTCGGATTACGCATCGTTTGCCATTCACCCGAATGCGCACCGAGGAAGACCCAACCAATAGGAGAGAGACCAGTGAATCGGAGTGCAATTTTCATGACGTTTGCTGTCGCCGTCAACATGCCGATGGCGCATTCACAAAGCGGCGTGCAGTTGTTCGGTCTGCTTGACGCGGGCGTGACCTACGCAAGCAACCGCGGCGGCCATGATGCCGTCATGTTCGATAGCGGAATCGGCAGTCCCACGTTGTTTGGCCTGCGTGGGAGCGAGGACCTGGGTGGCGGTAGCCGCACCGTCTTTGAGCTGACGTCGCAGTTCGATATGGGCAACGGAGCGACGATACCAGGCCCCGGGGCGCTGTTCGACCGCACGGCACTCGTCGGACTGGCGAACGACCGATTCGGGCAGATTACGTTCGGCAATCAGTACGATTTCATGACGTACTCGCTGACATTCAAGGGCCTCGACAGCGCGATGCAGTACGTAGGTCTGTATGGATTCCGTCAGGGGCCTTTCAACGGCCTTGCCATTCCGAATAACCCTACCGGTGCGTTCGATTTTGATCGTCTTGCTGGCGCTATCCGAGTCAACAATTCGGTGCGCTACCAGAGCATCAGTTACGCGGGGCTGAGCTTTGGCGCCATGTACGGGTTAGGGAACCAGCCAGGCGCGATTTCCAGGAGCGGTACGGTTAGCTTCGGCTTGAACTACGACCATGGGCCATTCGGGCTTGGCGCGGCGTATGTGATGGTGGAGTACCCGTCGATGGACGAAGGACGTGATGGCATTCGCAACTTCGGCGTCGGTGCGCGCTATGCGTTCGGCGCCGTCAAAACCAATCTGCTCTACACCAACACGAAAAATACGCTGACCGGTGGCCAGGTGGATGTGTTCGACATAGGCGTTGAAACGCCCATTGCCGGACTGTGGTCGGTCGGCGGCGACTACCAGTTCATGAAGGGCAACAACCAACTCGACGGCAACAAGGCTCATGAACTTGGCGCGATGCTGCGCTACAGCGTCTCGAAGCGGACGTCCGCATACGCCGAGGCGGTCTACCAGCACACGCTGGGCGGGACGAGCGGTGGGCACAACGCGTGGATTAACGGCCTTCTCGGACCGGACGGCGGCTCCGACACATCTAACCAGACACTCCTGCGCGTAGGGCTGCAGACAGTTTTCTGATTTACGTGCGGCGGTGCGACCGCCGCGAACAACAGGCTACCTGTCGTGCATATGAAACTTGCGCTGATTGGACAGCCTTTTCACTGACTGGATAGCAGACTGGCCGGGAATTGCCGAACATGCTGTCACAACATTGCAATCTTCTGGAGGGAGACATTTTGGGTACTCAGATCCGCATCGGGTCCAACGACGGAGCCGGTGAATTCAGCGGCTATCTCGCGATTCCGGCGAGTGGCAACGGGCCGGGAATCGTACTGTGCCAGGAAATCTTCGGTGTGAACGGCACCATGCGAGCAGTAGCCGACTATTACGCTGAAGAAGGGTACGTCGTTTTGGTTCCCGACCTGTTCTGGCGGCAAGAGCCGAATCAGGAAATCGCTTATGACGCAGCCGGCTTTGACCGTGCAATGCAGTTCTATCGGAACTTCGATGAGGCGAATGGCGTAGAGGACGTCGCAGCAGCCGTGCAGACGCTGCGCGATCGGCCGGAATGCGACGGGCAGGTCGGCGTGTTGGGATTCTGTCTGGGCGGCAAGCTGGCGTGGCTTGCCGCATGCCGCCTCGACGAGCTGAGCGCGGTGGTTTCGTACTACGGCGTGGGCATAGAAAAGGCGCTCGACGAAGCCGCGGGCATTCACTGTCGCGTCGTCCTGCACATCGCCGGCAACGATTCTCTTTGTCCACCAGTGGCGCGCGAACAGATCATCGGCGCCCTGCAGGGACAGCCGCATATCGAAGTGTATGTGTATGAAGGCGTCGACCATGCGTTCGCCCGCGTGGGCGGTCATGCTTTTGACAAGCCTTCCGCGCTGCGTGCTCACGAACGCTCGGTTGCGGTGTTTCGGCGCCAGATGGGACCGGAGTTCGATTTGTCGGCGTTGTGGGAGAAACACGTCGAGTACGAGTTTGTAACGCGCAATGTGCCGGCCACGATGGCGACCATGGTGGCGCAACCTTACGTCAATCACATACCGACGCTCACTGGCGGGGTAGGTGCACATGACCTGAGCCGCTTCTATCAGGACTTCTTCATTCCGTGCAATCCGCCGGACTCCAGGTTCATTTCGGTATCGCGCACTGTTGGCGCGACGCAGATTGTCGATGAAATGATCTTCTGCTTCACGCATACCTGCGAGATGGACTATTTCCTGCCGGGCATTGCGCCGACTGGGCGTTACGTGGAGGTGCCCATGGTCGCGATCGTGAAGTTTCGCGGAGACAAGCTATATCACGAGCACATCTACTGGGACCAGGCAAGCGTTCTGGTGCAGATCGGCCTGCTCGACGCGTCGACCCTGCCGGTTGCAGGTATCGACACGGCTAAAAAACTTCTCGACGAGACGATTCCGTCGAACACGATGATGACCCACTGGCATCAGGTATAGAGCCGAATGACACCGGTCAACCTTTTAAATATGGGGCAATGATGAGCGGATTGAAGGGAAGAGTTGCGATAGTGACAGGAGGTGCGACATTGATCGGCGCCGCTGTCGCGCGCGCATTGATCGAAGCCGGAGCGAAGGTTGCCATTCTCGACCTGGACGAGGCGCAGGGTGCTGTTGTCGCTCGGTCACTGGGTGACGAGGCGCTATTTCTACCTACCGATATCACGTCCGACAGCCAGATCGACGCGGCAATTGTCGAGACAGTTTCGCGATTCGGCGGCGTGAATATTCTGGTCAATCTCGCTTGCACGTATCTCGACAACGGTCTCGACTCGACACGCGATGCGTGGTTGCGGGCACTCGACGTGAATGTCGTATCCGCAGCGCGGATGGCGCACGCGGTATTGCCATGGATGAAGCGTGCCGGCAGCGGGGCCATCGTCAATTTCTCGAGTATTTCGGCAACGGCTGCGCAGACGGGCCGGTGGGTCTATCCCGTGTCGAAGGCTGCGATCGTTCAGTTGACCCGCAACATGGCGATGGACTTGGCTGGCGACAACATCCGCGTGAACTCGGTCTCGCCTGGATGGACATGGAGTCGTGCCATTCAGGAAGCGACTGGAGGCGACCGCAACAAGGCTAACCGCGTTGCTGCGCCATTTCATCTGCTGCGTCGGGTGGGCGATCCAGGCGAAGTGGCGAATGTCGTGCGCTTTCTGTGTTCGGACGAGGCTAGTTTCGTAACCGGTGCGGACTATTCAGTTGACGGCGGATATGCCGCCATGGGTCCCGAAGGTTCTATAGACGCCATTCCGGCTTTATCAGCCGAACAATGAGACTGCCTGCGGGCATCGAAACAGGCAAGGAGACTGTAGTGAGCAAACGAATTGCGGTAGTAGGCGCCGGCCAGGCCGGACTTCAGATGTCGTTGGGCCTCCAGGCAAAAGGCTACGACGTGACGCTGCTGTCGAACCGAACAGCAGAGCAGATCCGCAGTGGCAAGGTGATGTCCAGTCAATGCATGTTCGACACAGCACTGCAAACAGAAAGAGACTTGCAGTTGAACTGGTGGGAACACGGTTGCCCTCCAATCGAGGGTATTGGCGTTGCACTAACCGTGCCGAATGGCACCAGGGAACGGGAGTTCGACTGGTCGGCGCGTCTTCCGCGCCCGGCCCAGTCGGTGGATCAACGTATCAAGATGTCCGCGTGGATGGATGAGTTCGCGAGACGCGGCGGCGATCTGCGAATTCTCGACGTCGGTATTGCTGAGCTGGAAGTGCTCAGCACGACACATGACCTCGTGCTGCTTGCCGCCGGCAAAGGCGAGATCGTCAGCCGGTTCGAGCGTGATGGTGCTCGCAGTCCGTTCGAAGCGCCACAGCGTGCGCTGGCATTGACCTACGTGCACGGGATGACGCCGAAGGAACCATTCTCGCGGGTCAGTTTTAATCTGATTCCCGGCGTGGGCGAGTACTTTGCGTTTCCGGCGCTGACGCTGAGCGGACCATGCGAAATCATGGTTTTCGAAGCGATTCCCGGCGGCCCGATGGACATCTGGGCCGAGGCGCGCACACCACAGGAGCACCTCAAAATCAGCAAGCGAATTGTCCGCGAATATCTGCCGTGGGAAGCCGAGCGTTGCGCCCGGATTGAGCTGACAGACGATGGTGGTTGCATCTCGGGACGTTTTACGCCAACTGTTCGTAAGCCGGTGCTCACGTTGCCGTCCGGGCGCAAAGTGTTCGGTATGGCCGATGCTGTGGTCGTCAACGACCCGATCACGGGGCAAGGGGCGAATAACGCGGCCAAGTGCTGCAAGACCTATATGGACGCGATCGTTGCACGTGGAGATGGCCCGTTCGACGAAGTATGGATGAACGAGACATTCGAGACTTACTGGAGTTATGCGAAGTATGTGGTGGACTGGACGAACTCACTGCTGACGCCGCCTCCGGCGTATGTGGTCGACATGCTGGCGGCCGCGAGCCGCTCGCCTACGCTGGCGCGTGCAATTTCCAGTGGCTTCGACGACCCGCGGGAGTTTTATCCGTGGTGGAGCAACGCAGAACGGAACCGGGCATTCGTTGCCCGTCACCTGGCGGAGGTGGCTTGAATGCAGAATTTCGTTCAAGGCGAGTTCGCCGGACCACAGCAGCCTGAAGTTTCCGTTTCCGAACGGAGTCCGTCTCCGCTCGAGCGCCGTGCATTGCGTGACGCGCTGGGGCATTTCGCTACAGGGGTGACGGTTATAACGGCTCGTGCCGCTGACGGTCGCAAGGTAGGTCTGACGGTGAACTCTTTCTCATCGCTTTCGCTCGACCCCGCGTTGATTTTATGGAGCATCGCAAGTACTTCGCCCAATCGCGATGTGTTCGAAAACGGAGCGAAATTCACCGTGAATGTGCTGCGGGCAGAGGATGCGCACATCGCAACGCACTTCGCGACGCCACTGTCTGAGAAGTTCAGCGGTGTTGCGCATGGTCAGAGCGACGGCGTGCCGGAGCTGGACAACGCGTTGGTTCGGCTTGGCTGCCGCGTGGAGCAGACGCATGCGGCGGGCGATCACCTCCTGATCATCGGAGCGGTGGATAGGCTCGATGTTCAAAGCGGATTGCCCTTGGTGTTCTTTCGCGGTGCCTTTCACGGGGTCGGTGGATAAGTCGACCGACGAGCATCAATGAGCGAACGATATCGTGTCTGACCGCCTCCTCAGTGAGATCTCGCTGATTCGTAAATTGAAGCTTAACCAGCTGATGATTTTCGAGCAGGTACTCGAGTCGCGTTCCGTCATGCGGGCGGCGCACGAAATGCGCCTGAGCCAATCGGCTGTCACCAAAGTGGTTCAGGAGTTGGAGTCATGCTTCGACGGCGCGCTTTTTGCGCGTTCCAATCGCGGCGTGGTTCCGACCGAGTTGGGACTGTTGCTCGGGCGGCGCGTGAGATCGCTGATGGCGGAACTCAGGCACATGACGGACGAATTGAACGATCTTCGTCTGGGGACGAGCGGGCATGTTGTAGTGGGTACATTGATCTCGGCCTCAGCGCGGCTTTTGCCACGAGCGATTGCGCTTCTCAAATCACGGAGCCCTGGTGTTCTTGTCACCGTGCGTGAAGGACCGAACACACGTCTCTTTCCGGCGCTGTCGACGGGTGACATCGATGTTGTCGTCGGACGGATTCCGGAGCGCGAGCTGCCGCTTGCCGGTGCGTTGCCGCTCGTACATGAAGGACTTTTCGACGAATCGCTGTGCGCGGTGGTAGGCAATGGTTACTGCCGCGCGCACGGAAATGCTGTGCGGCTCGCGGAACTGGTCGCGTTGCCGTGGATACTGCCTACCGCCGACTCGCCATCCCGGCTGTCTACCGAGCAGTTGTTTCGGGAAGCCGGGCTGCCGTTGCCAGTGGACATCGTGGAGTCGCTGTCAATGTTGACGAACCTCGGCCTCCTGATGGAGACGTCGCGCATTGCGCTGATGCCGCGCCTTGCAGCGGAGCAGTTCAAGAATGCGGGCTTGCTTCAAATATTGGATTTACCTGAAACCGGTGCATTTGGAACGGTCGGTTTTTCGAGGCGAGCCAACAGGGAGCATAGCGCGGCGTGCCAGACATTCATTTCCTGTCTTCGTGAAGTGGCTGCTGAGGTGGTTTGCGTTTAGTTGCGCCGTCGATATATTCCGTTCTTGCACCGATATTCCACCGAGGCATATTCGGCGCCGAATTTTTGATTGTCGCTCGACACTCGGATTCCCTAGAATTTAGCTATACCTCATTGAGCAGGAGAATTTGTGACTTTAGATCTGGCGGCCGCGCAGCGCGCTCAACCTTTACTTTGCCATTACATCAACGGCGAATTCATTGGGACTGCAACCACTTTCCCGAACATCAGCCCGGTCGACGGCAAACAACTCGCACAAGTCTGCGAAGCCGAGGCCGCCACCGTCGACGCCGCCGTCCGCGCCGCGAGCGCCGCCCAACGCGCCGGCTGGCGCAATACCAAACCGGCGGAACGCGCCGACTGGCTCCATAAAATCGCCGACGGCATAGAAGCCCGCTTCGACGATTTCGTCGCAGCAGAAGTGGCCGACACCGGCCGCCCGATCGAGCAGGCTCGCAAGCTCGACATTGCGCGCGGCATTGCGAACTTCCGCACCTTCGCGGATCTGATCCGCACCGCGAATAGCGAGCTCTTCGAAACGCATGCGGCGGATGGCAGCGAACTGATCAATTACGTCACGCGCAAACCGCTCGGCGTAGTCGGCATCATCTCGCCGTGGAATCTGCCGCTGCTGCTGTTCACGTGGAAAGTCGCGCCGGCCCTCGCGATGGGCAACTGCGTCGTCGCCAAGCCCTCGGAAGAAACGCCCAGCTCGGCCACGCTGCTCGCCGAAGTCATGCACGACATCGGCCTGCCGCCCGGCGTGTTCAACCTGATCCATGGTCACGGGCCGAATGCGGCCGGCGAATTCCTCACGCGTCATCCGGACATCAGCGCGATCACGTTCACCGGCGAATCGCGTACCGGCAGCACGATCATGAAGACAGTCGCCGACGGCGTGAAGGAAATCTCGTTCGAACTCGGCGGCAAGAACGCTGCCGTGGTGTTCGCCGATGCGGACTTCGACGCGGCCGTCGCCGGTGTGTTGAAGTCTAGCTTTACGAACGCGGGGCAGGTCTGTCTGTGCAGCGAACGCGTGTACGTCGAGCGGCCGATCTTCGAACGCTTCGTTGCCGCGTTGAAGGAAAAGACCGAGGCGCTGCAGGTCGGCGCTCCCCACGATCCCACCACCACGATGGGCCCGCTGATCTCGCGCGGTCATCGCGAGAAGGTGCTGTCGTATTTCCGCCTGGCAGTCGAAGAGGGCGCAACCGTCGTGACCGGCGGCAACGTGCCGCAATTCGGCGACGAGCGCGATCAGGGCGCGTTCGTGATGCCGACCATCTGGACCGGACTGTCCGACGATGCACGCTGCGTCAAGGAAGAAATCTTCGGACCTGTCTGCCACATTGCGCCGTTCGATAGCGAAGACGAAGTGATCGGCCGCGTGAACGACAGCGCCTACGGCCTCGCCGCAAGCATCTGGACAACGCAACTCTCGCGTGGCCATCGCGTGGCGCGGCAGATCGAAACCGGCATCGTGTGGGTCAATGCCTGGTTCGTGCGCGATCTGCGCACACCGTTCGGCGGCACCAAGCTCTCGGGCATCGGTCGTGAAGGCGGACGTCATTCGCTCGATTTCTATTCGGAACTGACCAACGTTTGCGTGAGGATCGGATGAGCGAGATCGACCTGAACGCCGCGCAGCACATTGCTTATGCGTTGTGGCAGGCGCAGCAGAATGGGGTGCCAGTCGCACCGGTGCGCGCAGCCATCGCGGAGCTTGGCGGTGACGCGCTCGAAGCCGCTTACGCGGTGCAGCGTTTGAACACCGAACGCAAGCTGGCAACCGGCCGCCGCTTGGTGGGCCGCAAGATCGGTCTCACGTCGAAAGCGGTGCAGGCGCAACTCGGCGTCGATCAGCCGGACTTCGGCATGCTGTTCGACGATATGTCGATTGCCGACGGTGAAGAGATCGTGATGTCGCGCACGCAGCAGCCCAAAGTGGAAGCGGAAATTGCGTTGGTGCTCGCCCACGATCTGCCGCACGAACGCCACACGATTGCCGATCTGATCGGCGCAACAGCGTATGCGTTGCCCGCTATCGAGATCGTCGGCAGCCGGATTGCCAACTGGGATATCCGGCTGACGGACACGGTAGCCGATAACGCGTCGAGCGGTCTATTCGTCCTCGGCAATCGCCCCGTCAAACTCGATGCTTTCGACGCCATCAACTGCGGCATGGTCATGGAGCGGCGCGGCGATCAGGTGAGCGTCGGCGTCGGTGCGGCGTGCCTCGGCAATCCGCTTTACGCCGCCGTGTGGCTCGCCAACACGATGACACGTGTGGGTGCACCGCTGAAGGCGGGCGACATCGTGCTCACCGGCGCGCTTGGACCGATGGTCGGCGTGAATGCCGGCGACGTCTTCACCGCTCATATCGAAGGACTCGGCTCCGTGAGCGCGAGTTTTGCGCACCTTTCTGAATCCGCATCATGACCGGGAACGCTATGCACGATAAGCAAGACAAGCAGGCCGTCGCCATCATCGGCTCCGGCAACATCGGCACCGATCTGATGATCAAGGTGCTGCGCAATGCGAAACACCTCGAAATGGGCGCGATGGTCGGCATCGATCCGGCTTCGGACGGTCTGGCGCGCGCCGAACGGCTCGGCGTGCCGACCACGGCGCAGGGGATCGACGGCCTCGTGAACATGCCGAACTTCGGCGATATCCGCATTGCGTTCGACGCGACTTCCGCCGGTGCACATCATCGCCATGCGGCTGTACTGCGCAAACACGGTGTCACGGTGATCGATCTGACGCCGGCCGCCATCGGGCCGTTCGTGGTGCCGGTGGTGAATCTGTTCGCGCATCTCGACGCGCCTAATCTGAACATGGTCACGTGCGGCGGTCAGGCGACCATCCCCATCGTCCACGCCGTATCGCGTGTGGCGCCGGTGCGTTACGCCGAAATCGTCGCATCCATCGCGAGTCGCTCGGCAGGTCCAGGCACGCGCGCCAATATCGACGAATTCACCGAGACCACCTCGAAGGCGATCGAAACCGTCGGCGGGGCGGCGTGCGGCAAGGCGATCATCGTGCTGAATCCGGCTGAGCCTCCGCTGATGATGCGCGACACGGTCTACTGCCTGACCGAAGAAGACGCCGATACCGACGAAATCGAAAGCTCGATTCACGAGATGGTCTCGGCGGTGGCGAGCTACGTGCCCGGCTATCGTCTGAAGCAGGCGGTGCAGTTCGACCGCTATACGGCGGAGAACCCGCTCGCCTTGCACGCAAACGAGCGCCGCGCGGGTCTGAAGGTGAGCGTGTTCCTCGAAGTGGAGGGCGCCGCGCATTATTTGCCTTCGTACGCGGGCAATCTCGACATCATGACGTCGGCGGCGCTGGCCGCAGCCGAACAGATCGCGGCCAGCCGCGTGACAGCGTGAAAGGACAGACACAATGACCGATAGCAAGAAGAAAATCTACGTGTCGGACGTGACGCTGCGCGACGGCATGCACGCGATCCGCCATCAGTACTCGTTGGACAATGCGATTGCGATCGCGCAAGCGCTCGATGAAGCCGGCGTCGACAGTATCGAAGTCGCGCACGGCGATGGTCTCTCGGGTTCGAGCTTCAATTACGGTTTCGGCGCACATACCGATCTTGAATGGATCGAAGCGGTGGCGGGCACGGTGAAGCGCGCGAAGGTGGCGACGCTGTTGCTGCCCGGCATCGGCACTGTCCACGATCTGCGGGCGGCGTACGACGCCGGCGCGCGCGTCGTGCGGATCGCCACGCATTGCACCGAAGCGGATATCTCGAAGCAGCATATCGAATACGCACGGTCGCTCGGTATGGACACGGTTGGCTTCCTGATGATGTCGCATATGACCACGCCGGATGCGTTGGCGAAGCAGGCCAAGCTCATGGAAAGCTACGGCGCGCAATGCGTGTATGTGGTCGATTCCGGCGGCGCGTTGAATATGCGCGACGTCGCCGAGCGTTTCGATGCTTTCAAGGCCGTGCTGGATCCCGCGACGCAAACGGGTATGCACGCGCATCACAACCTGTCGCTGGGCGTGGCGAACTCCGTAGTCGCGCTCGAACACGGATGTGACCGCATCGACGCATCGCTGACTGGCATGGGAGCGGGCGCAGGCAACGCACCACTCGAAGTGTTCATCGCCGCGGTAGACCGGATGAAGCTCAATCACGGCTGCGATGTGAAGAAGCTGATCGACGCCGCGGAAGATATCGTGCGTCCGTTGCAGGAGCGACCGGTGCGCGTGGATCGCGAAACGCTGGCGCTCGGTTATGCCGGCGTGTATTCGAGCTTCCTGCGCCACACTGAAGCGGCCGCTTCGAAGTACGGCCTGTCGGCCTTCGACATCATGGTTGAGCTCGGTAAGCGCCGCATGGTCGGTGGCCAGGAAGACATGATCGTCGACGTCGCGCTGGATATGCTGAAGGCACGCGAGCTCGCGCAGAAGGAGGCCGCATGATCGATCTTGATGGTATCGCAGCCCGGCTCGACGACGCAGCCCGCCACGCGGAGCCGATCGCTCAGATCACCACCTCCGCGCCGTTCTCGCTGGACGACGCCTATGTGATTCAGCGTGCGTCGATCGAGCGGCGCATTCATCGTGGCGAAAGCACAGTCGGTGTGAAGCTCGGCTTTACGAGCCGCGCGAAGATGATCCAGATGGGTGTCGATAGTCTGATCTGGGGCTGGCTGACCGATGCGATGCTCGAAGAGGACGGTGGTCGCGCCGCCCTAGATCGTTTCATTCATCCGCGCGTCGAACCGGAAGTCTGTTTTCTGACGAGCCGCGACATCGATCGTCCGTTGACGATGCTGGAAGCGTCACGCTATCTGGACGCGGTGGCTCCCGCGATGGAGATCATCGATTCGCGCTACCGCGATTTCAAATTCACGCTCGAGGATGTGGTCGCCGATAACTGTTCGTCCGCGGGGCTGGTGATTGGCCCGTGGACCCGACGCTTCGACGGCCTGCGCAATGCGGGCGTGACGATGCGCATCGACGGCCGCATCGTGCAAGCCGGCTCGACCGCGGCGATTCTCGGCGATCCGTTGCGCTCGATCGTGCAGGCCTCGCGGTTGATCGCGCAAAGCGGCTTGGTATTGCCGGCCGGTTCGTTGATCATGGCGGGCGCCGCCACTGCGGCTCATCCACTGCCCGTCGATGCGCACGTGCATTGCGTCATCACCGGCCTCGGCAGCACCGAATTCACTACCTATCGACTCTCATGACCAACGAACCGACCATTCAAGGGCGCGTCGTGCCCGGCAAGGCCAAACCGCGTGGCCGTTTTCCGCATGTGACGCGAGCGGGCGACTTCCTGTTCGTCTCCGGCACGAGTTCGCGCCGTCCGGACAATACGATTGCGGGCGCCTCTGCCGATGAATTCGGCACCGTGCAACTCGACATTCGCGAGCAAACGCGTGTGGTGATCGAGAACATTCGCGATATTCTTCAGAGTGAAGGCGCGGACCTGTCGAACCTCGTCGAGATCTCGTCGTTCCTCGTCAACATGAACGACTTCGGCGGCTATAACGCCGTGTACGGTGAGTACTTCGACGAAACCGGTCCGACGCGCACGACGGTCGCCGTGCATCAATTGCCTCATCCGCATCTGCTGATCGAGATGAAGGCGATTGCGTACGCACCGAAAAAATAGACACGCGAAAAACTAACCACAGAGATAGCCATGCTCACGTACGGCAAACCGTTCAATTTCCAGCGCTGGATCGACGATCACGCGCATCTGCTGAAGCCACCCGTCGGCAATCAACAGGTGTGGCAGGACAGCGATTTCATCGTCACGGTGGTGGGTGGCCCGAACCACCGCACGGATTACCACGACGATCCACTCGAGGAATTTTTCTATCAGCTGCGCGGTAACGCCTATCTGTATCTATGGATCGACGGCAAGCGTGAGCGCGTCGATCTGAAGGAAGGGGACGTGTTTTTGCTGCCGCCGCATGTGCGCCATTCGCCGCAACGGCCGGAAGCGGGCAGCGTCTGCCTCGTGATCGAGCGGCAACGCCCGCAAGGCGTGGTGGACGGCTTCGAATGGTATTGCGATGACTGCGGCCATCTCGTCCATCGCGTCGAGGTGCAACTGAAAAGCATCGTCAGCGATCTGCCGCCGCTTTTTAACGCCTTCTATGCCTCGGAAGAGAAACGCCGCTGCGCGCATTGCGGTCATGTCCATCCCGGCCGTGCCGTCTAAACAAACAGAATCACGATGACACTTCGAATCGACATGCATTCCCACTTCTTCCCGCCGATCGCGCGGGAAGAGGCCACGCGCCTCGACGCGGAACACGCGCCGTGGCTAAAGATCGATGCGGACGGCGAACGCGGCATGATCATGACTGGCGAGAAAAGCTTTCGTCCGGTATATCGCGCACTGTGGGATCCGGCTGCACGTGTTGCCGAAATGGATGCACTCGGCGTCGACATCCAGTTGATGTGCGCGACGCCCGTGATGTTCGGCTATCGCTACGACGCGGCCGCCGCGCACGACTGGGCCGCGCGGATGAACGACCGCGCGCTCGAACTTTGCGCGCACGCGCCGGATCGTCTGTTCGCGCTCGCTCAGGTGCCGCTACAGGATATCGAGTTCGCCTGCGACGAAGCGACCCGCGCGCATCGCGCGGGCCATCGCGGTGTGCAGATCGGCAACCATCTTGGCAAGCGCGATCTCGACGACGAACACCTCGTGACGTTTCTCACGCACTGCGCGAACGACGGCATTCCTGTGCTCGTGCATCCGTGGGACATGATGACCGACGGCCGCATGAAGAAATGGATGCTACCGTGGCTTGTCGCGATGCCGGCGGAAACGCAGTTGAGCATGGTGTCGCTGATTTTGTCGGGCGCATTCGAGCGGATCCCGAAATCGCTGAAGCTCTGCTTCGCGCATGGCGGCGGCAGCTTCGCCTTTTTGCTCGGCCGCGTGCAGAACGCGTGGGAGCAACGTGACATCGTGCGCGAGGACTGCCCCAATCCGCCAATGTCGTATCTCGACCGCTTTTACGTGGATAGCGCGGTGTTTGACCAGGGTGCATTGCGTCTGCTGGTCGACACAATGGGCGAGGACCATGTACTGCTCGGCTCCGACTATCCGTTCCCGCTCGGCGAGCAGAAGATTGGCGATCTGGTCGCGCATCATCCGCAACTAAGCGACACGGCGAAGGCGAAGATCCTCGGCACGAACGCGCAGCGCTTCTTTGGGATTGAGCATTCAAATCAACCTTGATCCGGCGCGCAGCGCGTCTGCTGTCGGGTTGAACGTTCAAACAAAGCCCCGAACGCCCAGCAGGGAATTAGATGGCGGTCCAGCCGCCGTCTACCGCAAGCGCGTGGCCGGTGACGAACGACGCTTCGTCCGAGAGCAGCCACTTCGCCGCATGAGCGACCTCATTTGGCTGACCGGCGCGACCGACGAGGTGCTTTGCCTTGATGTCGTCGAAATGCGCCGCGTAACCGGGGTCGTGCAGTGCTTCCGCGATGATCGGCGTCATGATGAGTCCGGGAGTAATCGCATTGCAGCGGATGTTTCGCGAACCGTAGTCGACCGCGCCCGCTTTCGTGAGTCCGATTACACCGTGCTTCGCAGCGGTATATTCTGCCGAAAGGGGCATGGCGACGACACCGAGTACCGATGCTGTGTTGACGATCGATCCTCCATTACCGGCCAGCATGGCGGCGATTTCGTATTTCATGCAAAGGAAAACCCCGGTTAGATCCGCGCCGAGGATCCGGTTCCAGTCCTTGCTCGAAATCTCGTGAAGGGGCTTGTGGCTCATCGAAATGCCGGCATTGTTGAATGCGCCATCCAGCTTCCCGAACATGCGCACAGCGGTGTCGACCATTTCGGCGACGCTGTCTTCCTGTGCTACGTCACAGCGCTGGAAGATCGCACGTTCGCTCTCGGTCGCGATCATCCGGCACGTTTGTTTGCCGCGCTCTTCGTCGATGTCAGCGACGATTACGCTGGCGCCTGCTTCCGCGAGCATGAGCGCTGCGGCGCGACCGATGCCGCTGCCGCCTCCGGTGACGATGATCGAACGATCCTGTAGATTTTTTTTCATAGCTGTCTCTATCGTTAGTACTAGAGTCGCACACCACTTACGTTCCAGCGTGCTGTCCGGTGGTCCGGCGTGCGGCGCCGAACATCACCGAAGCCAGCACGGTCATGCCGCCCACCAACCAGTACTGCCAGGCCGCGTCGGTCTGAAAGAAACTCGTGGCGCTGGTCATGATGACGATCAGTGCCGCCGCCGCCGACATCCCGACGAACGAGCCGCGTCCGCCCGTCACGGCAGCGCCGCTTAACACCACCGCGGTGATGCTGCTCAGCGTATAGCTCACGCCGGTGGTGGCAGAACCGATGCCGATTTCGCTCGCCAAAATCAGACCACCGCACCCCGTGAGGCAAGCCGCCAGGGAGAACGCCATGATGCGAAGAAGGGCGCGGTTCACACCAAGGCGATAACTTGCGAGTTGACTCGACCCGGCAGCGCGAAGTGCTCTGCCCCACGGCGAGCGAAAAAGCATCAGTTCCAGCACTGCGAGTGCGAGTAACGTTACGCCGATGGTGATCGGTACGCCGGCGAGATCTTGTTGCACGATATCGGTCAAGCGGTCGCTGATGGTGCCGACGGGGCGGGGCCGCAACAATAGCGAGAGCCCTTGCAGGCCGATGAACGAGGAGAGCGTTACGACGACGGAAGGAAGCTTGAACACCTCGACCAGGATGCCTTGTAGCAGGCCGAACAGGCAGCACATTGCGATGATGCTCACTGCACCGGTGAGCAGTGCGCCGTCGCTTACGCCTTGCGGCAGCAGAAACGAGCACAGCACGACAACCAGTCCGGCGAGAGGGCCGAGAGACAGGTCGATATCGCCCATGAGCATCACGCAGAGTTGGCCCGCGCCTACAAACGCGAGAATGCTCAGCAACTGCAGCATTGAGCGAAGGTTGGTGGCATCGATAAAGTACGGATTCTGCATGGCTGTGGTGCACACAATCAGTACGCTCAAAAGAACCAGCACAAACGTCGGCAGATGGAGACCGGATAGCAAATTGCGCGACCAGTAACGGTTCTTCGGAGCTGCCTCGCCGCGCAACACTGTCGCGGTCACGTTCGCGTCGGTAATGGCCGCATCGGTCGCGGCTTTGCCGGTCAATTCGCTGACCACCTTGCCGCGCGAAAATACCAGAATGCGGTCGCACAGTCCTTCCAGTTCCGCACCGTCGGACGATGAAACGACGACAGCCTTTCGGGAAGCGGCAGCGTCGCGCAGCAACTGATAGATTTCCTTGCGTGCGCCTACGTCAACGCCTTTAGTCGGTTCGTCGACCAGCAACACGCTCGGGTCGGCAACCATTTCGCGGCCGAGCAGTACCTTTTGCTGATTCCCGCCGGAAAGATTCTGGACGGCGACTTCCGCTGACGAGGTCTTCACGTGCAAACGAGTGATTACCTCGTCGGCGACCTGCGCATCGGCGGCGGCATTCAGGACGAAGCCATAGTCGATCACCTTGCTCGGCAACCCCACGTTCAGGTTTTCGCGTATCGACATGGGCAGGAAGAGCCCCTCACTATGCCGGTCGTCGGGAATGAAGCCGACTCCACGCGCGCGTGCCCGCGCAGGCGACGAAGGACGGATGCGCTGCCCCTCTACCAGCAACTTACCCTTGTGAAACGGAACTAGCCCGGCGATCGCACGCAGGAATTCGCGTTGACCCTGGCCTTCGATGCCCGTGATGCCGACAATCTCGCCTTCGCGGAACGACATGTCGACGTCGCTAAACCGGCTGCCGGAAAGCCTCTTCGCCTCAATCAATAGTTCGCCCGGCTCCGTGCGCGCTTTATGCGGGAACAGCTGGTCGATTGGCCGTCCAGCGATCAGCGTGACGACTTCGTCGATGCTGAAAGGCTTGCTGCGGCGCGTTTCGATGATCTGGCCGTCGCGCATGATGGACATGCGGTCGGCGATCCGGATCACCTCGTGCAGTCGATGCGACACGTAGGCGAGCGCTACCCCATCTTCGCGCAGCCTGTCGATCAAGTCGAAAAGATGGCTGACCTGCTCGTCCCGGAACGGCTCGGTGGGTTCGTCGAGGAACAGCACGCGCGGCCGGCTTGCCAGCGCGCGCACGATTTCGGCAACGTGAAGCTGGGGTAGCGACAGATCTGCCACGCGCGTGGATGGCTTCATGCGCAAAGCGGGAATAGCCACGCGTTCGATTAGCTGATTCACCTCGCTAAGCGTCGGGACGACCGAGCGTCCTGCGCCGATCAACTGAATGTTCTCGTATAGGCTCAGATCAGGAGCAAGTGCCGGGTGTTGGTAAGCAACGGCTACGCCGAGGCGGCACATGGTGACCGGCGTAGCGGCTAGAACCAACTCGCCGCCGCAGACGATCTCTCCGGTATCCGGACGGAGGATCCCGGCCGCGACATTAATGAGCGTCGATTTGCCGGCGCCGTTTTCGCCGACGATTGCATGCACCTCGCCGGGTTGAAGTGCGAGGTTGACCGACTGAAGGGCTTGCACACTTCCAAAGTTTTTGCGGATGCCTCTGAGTTCGAGCGCCGCGCCGCGCGGGGGATGGCGTGGCGGATCGTTGTCCGTTTGACTCGGGGAACGAGAGGCGATGGTTGCTGTTGTCACGGTGTCTTCCAATTGTTTGCGATCGGGCCGACTACACGTTCAGACCGGC
The DNA here is from genome assembly GCF_900230185.1 of Burkholderia sp. OK233. Taxonomy (GTDB): domain Bacteria; phylum Pseudomonadota; class Gammaproteobacteria; order Burkholderiales; family Burkholderiaceae; genus Paraburkholderia. The sequence continues at coordinate 1,124,425 of NZ_OCSR01000002.1, read as the reverse complement.
TGGCTGCGCGACAGAAGGCCTGCGAAAGCCGGCATGCCGACGCCGAGCAGCACGATTGCTGCCTGTACGATGTCCTGGGTGTGCCGCTCGAATCCGAGCGACAGGATCAGCTGGCTGAGATAAGTGAGAAACGCGGCTCCGAGCACGGAGGCAAGCAGACTGCCGCGGCCGCCGGTCATCGCATTTCCGCCGACCACCACGGCTGCGACACTGGCCAGAACGTAGCCGTTGCCTGCATAAAGTCCAGGGCTGTTGAGGAAGCCGGCGAGCATGACACCCGCGGCGGCGTAACAGCCGCCTGCGAACACATAGGTGGCGACGATATAGAGGTTGACGGGGATTGCCACAGCGCGAGCCGCTGCGGGGCTGACACTGATCGCATGGAACCGACGGCCGGTCAGCGTGCCGTGCAGCAGCGCTGCGACTGCCGCCACGACTGCGGCCATGACGAAAACTGTATTGGGAATGCCGAAGGTACGATTTAGCGCGAAACTGGCCAGCAACGACGGCGCATTGGAGGGCGTTCCGTGTGAAACGAACAATACGCAGCCAAGCAGAATTGCATTCGTTCCGATCGTGGCGACGAGCGACGGCACGCGCATAAATGCAACCAGCAGCCCGTTGAGCGCACCGGCGGCAAAGCCCATCAACAGCGCAAGCACAACGTATCTCACCACGGCGGCGACCCCGCTGTCCGGAGGCGTCCATGCAGTTACCAGGGTACTCGAAAATGACATGATGCCGGCCACCGAGATATCGAGCCCGCGCTGCTGGATAACCAGATGCTGACCGACGACTGTGACCGCGAGAATGGCCATAAACGGCAGCATCGAAAGTAGCGACGTCACCTGCAAGGAGCGAGGCTGGACAATTCCTCCGATCACGAACAGCATCAGCGTGACAATGGCAGCACGAGCCGCCGGATGGCTCGTCCAGCGCTGCCTCGTCGGGTGGCTCTGCGCTTCGCTGCGAGCGAGGTCCGTCGTGTCATGCTGAATCTCTGTGGACGATTGTGCGGGGTTTAGAGGGTTTGGCACGGCAGTTCCTGACTGATCGGAGGTTGAGGGCAGAAAGCTACTTCAATGCTGCGGCGAGTTGCGCCGGGGTCAACGTCGACGACAGTTCCGCGTCGGGAGGCAGGTTGGCAACACAGCGCGGTTGCAGGGCAGCGTTCGTGGAGGTCGAATCCTCGAACAAAGGCAGTTTTACGATGCTCGGCTCCGGGTCGGCGATTCCCTCTGCGGCAGCGACTCCTTTGCGCAGCGCGAGACGCACGAGCCAGGTCCGAGCCGAAGTCGTCGCAAAACGGAAGTCCTCGTGGCGCTGTTTCCAAAGGCATGCGACGCCGTTCGCATCGTCTGTTACCTGGAGTGGAAGCTGTCGGCCCGCGGCTTCAAAGGCGCGCGCCACAGCGAGGGTGCCGGCGCCGAACTGGAAGAAGACTGCGTCGATCTGGGGATATTTGGCAATCAAACCCGATGTGACTTTCTGGACCTGTGCCGGATCCCAGTTCGTCACGACCGGACCTTCGAGCACCGTGATTTGCGGCCAGTTCTTTGACCATTCCTGCTTCCAGCCGGCAGCCTCGGCCGCGTCGGACGGATTGCCCGGCGTGCCGCCGAGCACAACCACATTGCCTTTTCCGTGCAACTGCTGGGCAATCCAGCGTGCCTTGAGTCTGCCGCGATCCGCCAGATCTTCCGTGACGAAGCTCAGATAGTCGCGGCCGGGCGTGCCTGCAAACGTCTCGCCGACGGCAAATGGAACGACGGCAATGCCTGCGGCTGTAGCGCGCCGCATGGCGTGCAGGAGCGCCTCGCCACCGTCCGGATAGAGCACGATGACATCGAAGTGCTGGGCCGCAAGGCTTTGGATGTCGGCGATATGTTTCTGCACGTCACCTTGTGCGTCCGTGTATCGCACCTCGGTGATGTTGGGGCACTTCTTTGCCTCCTCGACAAACTCCGCATGGACGATCTTGCGCCACGAGTTACCCCCAAAACCGTCGGCGAGCGCGACACGTAAAGGTTTCGTTCCGCACAATGTGCGGATGTCCGAGAACTGGGACTGGTCACCCTCGCGCCGAGTCGCAAGGTCGACATCGAATATCGATTTGGCGTAGCTAGCGATCGGCGCCAGCGTCAGCGCAAGAGCAGCAGCCAACAGGTTGGCTGCTGCTCTTGCGCGCGCCGTCCGGTTACGTGCATGCGAAGTGGTCGTCGGCCCGGACAGGGTCTTGTGGGGGTGCTCATGCTGCATTACGTGTCTCCGATTTTTTACGTTTTATCTGGGTGGCCTGCTTGGACCGACGTTCTCAGGGAATTAATAAGGAATCCGGTATATGGCCGGTGTGCACGACCTGAGATGGGAATGTCATGGACTTAACGCTGGTCGGAACGCGCGTTAGCCGATTTACGAGGCGTCATTCCAAGGATCGTGTGGGCGTCCCCGAGTCCGGCGCAGATGATCCCGACTATCCAGGCATCTACGCTGTCGAGCGGGAGATGACGGAGTCCCACGAGACCGACCAGCCCATGCCTCTCATTCTGGAGACAAAGGCTTGAGTCCCGGCTGTCGGGCGTATTCGAATTCACCATCGTCTCTCTCCTCTGATCCTGGGTTCCTGGCTGGTGAGCGGCCAGGCGGAGTTCCATGTGGTCTGCGTCGCATCGCTTTTCATCGATCGATGATTTCGTATTTCTGCTAGTCGAAGGTTAATGATTCAGCATCAATTTGCGATTGTCAAGTATATTAGTTTAATAATATACAATGCTTGAAGAGCTAGCCGTTTGAATGCGCCGGAAGCATCGTTTGGCCTAGACTGCGCGCAGGGTGTCCAGGATGCAGGCGACCACCACCTGCGTCGCCCAGCCGATGGTATTCCGCATGCGAATATCAAATGTCGAAACATTCAGTGCCGCTTCGCTCTTCGGTGGACTACGCTGCCGAAAATGACTGTTCCGCTTGTGCCGCGGCAGGGGGATAAGAGTATGAATCTTGTGGAAGAAAAGCGCAGTAACCCGATGACGTATCGCTTTCCCGTTGGCGACGTCGACATCACGGTGATTGCGGAATCTGTCGCGCCGTTGCTACGGTGGCAGGAAATTTATCCGGCCGCGACAGCCGATGCCGTGCATAACAGCCGCTATGCAAGCCTTCCAGATCTGTTCGACGGCAACACTGAACGCTTCGTTATCGCCATTCAAGCCTTTCTTGTCAGGGCCGATGGGTTGAACATCCTGGTCGATACCTGTGTCGGTGACTGCAAAGACCGCGTGCGCGACGAGTTCCGTCTTGTCAATCATTGGCTTGACAGACTAAATCGTACCGGTGTGACAGCCGATCACATCGACCGGGTTGTTACCACCCATATTCATGTCGATCACGTTGGCTGGAATACCCGTCTTCGCGGTGGGCTTTGGATTCCCACGTTCCCAAACGCAAGATATCTGTTCGTAGACGCGGAATTGGCGTTCTGGCGTGGCGAGTCTTCCCTTTCGGCGTTGCAGCGCACTGGCGATTACGTTGCCGATAGCATCGATCCGGTCGTTGAGGCTGGCTTGGCGGACATCGTGCAGCCTGACCATGCCGTCAGTCCTTCGGTTAGCCTGGTGCATTTGCCGGGACATACGCCCGGGCACGTTGGCGTGTCGATTGAGAGTGGTGGGCAGAAAGCCATTCTGACGGGAGACCTGTTGCATACCCCATGGCAATGCGAAAACCCTCACTGGAACACGCGGTTTTGCGTGGATCCGCAGCAGTCGCACAAGACGCGCGAGAGCTTCATGGCGCAGTACGTGGACTCGTCCGTCATGCTGGTCCCTTCGCATTTTCCCTATCCGTGTGCGGGATATCTTCGCAGTGAGAGAACAGGGTTCTCATTTGAATTCATTGACGAGTCGCTGACCATTTCCATGCTGTCGTGACGGGCGCATGTTCGCCAGGCTGGGTGACTTTCTATGTATGTTATTAAAGTAAGTTACAAAAAAAAGTAAGTTGACAAATGTATATCGTGGTTTGAGAATCCGTTTTCCTCAATGATTCAGGTGGAAAGCGGGGGGCTGGGCTGGTCCACCTCTAATGACAAGAACATGAGAAGGGGTTGGGATGTCACGATTTGGCTTGAGCCTGAAGGCGCAGCTTGCGCTCACGTTCGCTGCATTCGCACTGTTGTGCGGCGCAATAGCGGCTGTCGGAATGAACGGCATTACCGTGGCGAACGCACGATCCACGCGTTTCTATGAGGAAGTTACCCTGCCGGCTCAATATCTGGAGAGTGCCTACCGGCTTCAGTCTCTTCAGGCCATGCAGCTGCTGGACGCATTGTTGCTGAAGGATGAAGCGGAAAGGAAGCAACGTTTTGATACGCTCGACAAGCTTGAGAAGCCGACTGTTGAACAGTACGCGCTCTTCATGGAGAGTGCGAAGACGGCGTCGGCACGCTCCATCGCTGCGGACATTATGCACGACCGGGAGCTGTTCAAAAAGGAGTTCGATGAGGCTGTCAGGCTGGTTCGTGGCGGTAATGCCGAGGAAGGAACAAAGGTGCTGGAAACGCGCGCGCGCCCCTACGGTATTGCATTGGGGGACAAAACCCAGAGTGTGATCGCGACATTGAACGCGCAAGCACAGGGATGGCGAATCGAAGACGCCGCCACGAACGCACGCATCGAGCGCCTGATACTTTCCATATTGCTGATTGGCGGGGCAATCGTCGGATGCTGCGTGTGGTTTCAGATGCGCTCGATGTCCGGTAGCCTCGAAAGCATTCGCGATACGCTTGGCGCGATCAATCAGACGCTTGATCTTACAAGGCGTGTATCGGTGCGGAAAATGGATGAAATCGGCCAGACAAGCACGGCGTTCAACAGCCTTGTCGAGCGGTTCTCCGGGGCGATTTCGTCGGTGCGAATGGCAATGGATTCGGTGAGCGCAGTAGCCAGGCAGATTGCCGCGGATAATGCGGATCTCTCCGCGCGTACGGACGAGCAGGCTGCTTCCCTCGAAGAGACCGCGTCCAGTATGGTGCAACTGACCGAAGCCGTGACACAGAATGCAGACAATGCACGGGCCGCGAAGATGCTTGCGGTGAGCGCGACGGGCAAGGCTGACGATGGCCGGGACGCAGTGCAAGCGATGGTGCAGACGATTCGTGACGTCAGCGACAGTTCGAAGAAGGTCTCCGAAATCACCGGACTGATAGAGAGCATTGCATTTCAGACCAACATCCTCGCGTTGAATGCCGCTGTCGAAGCCGCACGGGCGGGCGAGGAGGGTCGGGGCTTCGCGGTCGTTGCAAGCGAAGTTCGTAGTCTCGCGCAACGCTCGGCGGCCGCCGCGAAGGAAATCAAGGTTTTGATCGGATCGTCGGTCGCAATGATCGAAAGCGGTTCGAAACAGGCAGTTAATGTCGCTGCAACGATGACTGAAGTGACACATTCGATCAAACAGGTCTCCGATATCGTGGGTGAGATTGCCGCAGCCTCTGAAGAACAAAGCCGGGGCATCGAGCAGGTCAATCAGGCGGTCGGTCAGATGGATGTGGTGACGCAGCGCAATGCAGCGTTGGTCGGGCAGGCAGCGTCTGCGGCACAGTTTCTCGAGGAACGAGCCGGCAAACTCACAGACGCGGTTTCCGTTTTCCGGGTGACTGACGCTGCGTGGACTGACGCAGAAGTGTCGCAATAGCAGCGTAATGATGGGGCGCTGCGCACGAGTACGCCTGAGTTGTTCGGTATCTCGTTCCTTCGCGAAACGGATTGCAGCGCGTGGTGATGTGCGCGACTCGCTTGGCGCTATTCGACGCGAGGCGTCGTGTTCTAGCGTTGGCGCACCCACACCCGATACGAACTTGGACTCATGCCCGCATAGCGCACGAAAGCGCGCCGGAAACTGCTTTCGTCTTCGTAGCCGCTTTGTTGGGCCACGCGTTTAATGCTGGCGGTTTTTCCCTCCAGCAGAACGCACGCGGTTTCAAATCTGATTCGCGTGATGAATGCTTTTGGCGATTCGTTGATAAGCGCTTTGAGACGCCTATGCAACGTACGCTCGCTGGTCGCAAGCTTGACGGCGAGCGTGCGTGCTGTCATTACATTGGACGTACTGCGCACCGCCTGCTCGGCGTCGAGCAGGAACGGGTCGCGCGAATTCAGGAAGCCTCTGGGTGCATACAGCGCCTGCTGGAGCGGGGTGCTATCGACCACTGCGAAGTCGGCCGCAATGCGCGCAGCTTCCGGGCCGACCAGCTTTCGGATGACGTGAAGCGCGAGGTCGATCCACGACAACGGCCCGCCGGTACTAACAACGCGATCTGTGTCCACAAGCGCGGAGCCCCATACGGCGTTGGCGTCCGGATAACGGCGCTGTAATTCTTCGTGTAACCACCAGGTAGTCGTGCAACGACGCCCACTCAGCAGGCCGGCCTCGCCGAGTACGAACACGCCCGCACAGGATGCGCCGACAAGTGCACCGTGCGCATGTTGTTCCCGCAACCACGCGCCGACTTTGCGCATCGGAGCCGAGCAAGGAGGCAGAGCGTCTTCGCCGGAGACGATGCCGGGAATCAGCACCGCATCGCAACGCTCCACCTCGTGAAGCGCCACATCGACGGGCAGCTTGCGCCCCTGGCCGTCTATGAGTGATTTGCCATCAACACTTGCTGTTAGTACTTCCCAGGATTGCGGGGCCGCTGTGTTCGCGCAGCCAGAAGCTGGCGGCGCAGTACGGTTTGCCGCCTGTACTGCGAGCCAGAATAGATCGACAAGCCCGAGCATGCCGGATGGCGGGGAACCTTCAAAACCCAATATGACGATTTTCATGGGACGGAATCCCGTTGAGTAGGAATGGCGAATTTTGCACGATCTGTGTCTGATAAGCCATTGCTTGTACGAGGCGATCTGGTCCGACAATGGCTGAGTTGTCTACCGGCGGTCCTTCTGGCCGCGGGTTTAACCCCGTTCCGTACTGGAGATCATCGTGACTAAAGTTGCCGCTGTCGTTACCTTTAAGGCTCAACCTGGAAAAGGCGCAGAAGTGGCCCAACTCGTCGGCGCTGCATCGCCGAAGGCACTCGAAGAACAACCCATGCTTTTGTGGCTGGGCTGCGTTCAGAAACCGATCCCGATGTAGTTCATATCGTCGATGTGTTTGTCGACGTAGCCGGGCGCGAAAATCATCTAAAAGTGCAGACAGCAGCGCAGATTCTTGCAACAGTGCCGCCGCATCTGGCAGAACCTGTCGAGATCGCACCGATGCAGTTGATTGCCGCAAAGGGCCTTTACAAGTAGGCGTAACGCCGGCACGTCGGTGGATGTCCCGGCGACGTCCGTCGACGGCCTTCGAGCACAGGGCGAACAGCCAGCAGTTCGCCATCCTCGTAGGTACGGATCCCGTGAGCCGGGCGGTGAATGTCGAGCGTGGGTTTGCGAGTGCGATCCGGGACGCTGTAGTAGTTGCCGCCGACGGAAACGAGCCCCCCGTGGCTGACGCGTCGCTCAGCCGTATCACGCCGTTAAACGTTCCAGCGGACAACGTCTGCAAGGCGCGCCGCTCCTCGCTGAAGTGTTGTGCAACTACACGATGGGTCGTGCCATGCAAGCGGACGTTGGTGACCTTGTCGAGCCACTCGCGCAGCTGAGGGTTCATGTCTCCAAGATTCTGGAAGCGGCGGGCAAGGAAGAAGTCCTGGCGGACGTACCGGTAAGGGCGTTCGACCTTGCCCGTGGTCTCGGCGCGATAAGCTTTGCACGCGCGTGGAGCAAAGCTGTAGTGCTGCGCGAACGCAACCAGCTTCGCGTTGTAGACAATGTCCTTCTCGATTTCGCCCAGCACCGCTGTCTTCATCCGGTCATAGAGAATCTCGCGCGGCACCCCGCCCACGACAGCAAACGGCGGCACGCGTCGCGGGACATAGGTTGGGCCCGCAAGCTCTTCAGCAAAGAGACGCCGGCGCCTATCGCACCTAACGTGCGGTCTGGTGACCAGGACATCGAGCGAACGAAGATGTCCCTCGCGCTGGTCATGATGGGCGTTTGCGGGCTCGTCGCCCTGCCAGGAAGACCGCAACCGGCCGTCGAGCATCAACCATCGCGAAAATTAGCAAGGACCGGCATGTCCCCAGCAATCAGAGGGTTTCACTGGCCCGCTCGGTCTGAGACGGTAGACTTGCGACGAATATCCCCCATTCTGCGGAAGCTGACATGTCACTGTTACGGCGGTCGATCGAAATGTATATTGATGCGAAAGACGGAAACCGACCTCATCTGATGGCCGACGCATTCGAGGTCGACGCTGAACTGGCGATGAAGGTGGAGACCGACGAAATTTCTTTTCCGACTCAGCTCAAAGGCGTGGACGATATTTCGACGGTACTAGTTAGCCAATTTGCCCGGACCTACGAGAATATCTACACTTTTTGCATCGGAACGCCCCCAGGCGCTGTGTCGGCATTTCACTGCAAATGGCTGGTGTGCATGACTGAGAAAGCCTCCGGTGCCGTGCGCGTTGGGTTCGGACGATATGCTTGGCATTGTTCAAACAGTACCGGAAAGATATCGAGGCTCCAGATCACGATTCAAGAGATGAAGACTCTGCCGGTCGAAGTGAGCCCGGTGATTCTCGGATGGGCGCAGAGACTACCCTATCCATGGTGCCCGCAAGACTTGCCGGCGCAAAGCGCACCGAATGTCCCATCTGTTCAGCGAATCACTCAAGCGCTAAGCCAGTCGGTATAAGCAGCTATGTGCTCACAGTCGACGTCAACGCGGAAGACTTCATAGGCGTTGGCGTACAAGGTGATCGCCGGTTCTTCGTTGTTCGCTGATTCATTGCGATGTCGAACGGTCGTTATGGGGAGAGTTGAGTGACCGAGACGGGGCGACTACCGCAGATTGCCCCCCGGCGAACGTTGCCGCGTGAGGCCTACCTTGATACTGGTCGTTTGAGTGAGTGCCTCGGCTGATCACCTGCCGTGACCAGGTTGATTGAAACGATGCTGGCTCAGACAGAGTCATCCCATTAGGTCTCCCGAAATGGCTCACCTTTTGGCGCGCCAATCAAAACAGGCGGATGCAACTAACCGTCTTGCGCCGTCTGCCCCCGGACACTCCAAACCCCGCTCTACAAGGAAGCGACGGGTTGCTCATCAACCAGACGCCCAGCGAAGTTTTCGATCCAGTCCTGTGCGTTCTGCGGTATCGACGCAGCGACCTTGACACGCTTCTCAAGTCAAACCGCAACACAGGATTCGGCCTCGTACTCGGCGTCGATACGCGAATTGACGAAGCCGTAGATTTCGTTGTGTCCTATGCGCACGATGGAAATATTTATGTTGGCACAGTCAGCGCGAAAAAAAGTCGGCGCGAAGCCGGCTTGAAAGGATCTAGCGTCCGAGTGAGCTAGAACGTGAGAGGTCCGAATAGTATGCCAAATGAAATAAGAAACGCTTAAGCCCGGAACGACTTGCCCAGAGGCCGCGGCTCGACCAGCACGCGCCGTGTCGTGCGATCAATTGTCGCCGCTGGCGTAATGGCGAGCCGCCGAGTGGACGACCGCCCGCGCCTCTGCTAGGCGCTTGAGAAAGAGCAACGATTCAGCGGTGCACAGACTGGAGTGCAACGAAGTCAGGTCGTAATTTGCGGCCGTCAGACGGGCTTCCAAGATCACTTACCGAATCTCCGCGCTAAGTTGTTCGGGATCACCTGCAAGCGCGGGCGCGCACAAAGCCAGTCGGTCCACCATCGTTAGCAGTTCATGACCTCGCCCCCGTTTGACGAATCCCATAGCTGGGTGAATTAAGCGGCTTCGCCTCTCTGAGCCGCAAATCAGTTCTTTTCGAATGTCATGGGGCTGACGTAGTCGAGCGTTGAATGTAATCGGCGCGTGTTGTAAAAGGCCGGCCAGTCAATCACCTCGTCCATTGCTGCTCGCGGGGTGGCGAAGTATCGTCGTCCGTTGCGTCGCGAACGCTTTAACGTGACAGCGCCGATTAGGCAGCACCTTGTGCGTCAGAGCTGCCAGCGGCGCGCATCGCAGTGTGCGGGGAATTGTTTACGCAGGAACCGGGTGCAGAGTTAAGCAAACCAACGATCAAAGTTGTCACATAACAACCGTAAAATTATAGTGATCTCGACGCAAACGTGGTTCGCTCAACGTCTCTATGCACCGACGGCCAACCAGATCGACGCGACGTATATGAGTGTGACGTTTGCCGGTTAGCTGTGCACGTCCATGACCACCAATTTCGCTTCGCCGTTCTGTGTGATCAACAGCGGCTGGCTGCTCTCCGAGATTTCGCTGACGATCTGCGCCGCGTGGCTTTTGAGGTAGCTGATCGGCTTGATCTGGGACGAAAATTTCATGACTAGGCCTGCAGCGTGTGCGCATCGGACTGAATTTAGTCCCAACATGGTCTTCAGTCCACGGCGAAACCGTCTTTGCGCGGCACCCACCGTGAGCTGTCGGCGTTTGGAGGGCGGCCATCCGCAGAGGGCAGAAACAAATATAAAGTATCCACACCCTTAAATCTTGAAAATTTCTTTTATGCAAAATCCCCAAATGGCAGAACAGTGACGACTTCTCTGCCTCTCAACTCCGCTGCAGACGGCGAGCTATTCTGGTGGCCTCGAATACAGTTCGCCATATTCTCGTTGATCTGATCGATCACATTACCGGAAACCGCAACAGGATCCCGATCGACGCGCGAGCGCTTGTTAGCAAGCGCAAGGTTACTGAGGCTGCGACGATGTTTATCTGGTAGAAGTGCGTTGCAAATGGCGCCCAAAACCGGCGGTAGCCTATCCTGCCATCCCTCTTTCTTTGTTGTATTTCGGCCGTGGAGTTCGACATTTTCCGCGAGGTTGACCCGCTGAGTCTGTGGGGGTCAACTGTTCGATTCCGTTGGTTCCGTGCCGAAAGTCTGTCCGCTGGTCTGCGAGATTGAGATCGTGGCGTCTATTAAGTTGGTGGGATCGACGGTGCCAGTGTGTCGACTCCGAATCTGAGGTTTCCGAGGCCCCCTGCGCAAATTTGGGCAGGGCGATAGTGTGGGTCGCTTCTACGTATGGCTAGAGTCTGACGGGTACCTGCGCTACGTCGGCTAGCTCACGTTTGCCGGTTTGCGATGCGCGTGCAAGCAGTCCGCAAAGCTATCCGAGCAAATCTGGCGGTATGGTTACATGAGTTTTGCAGGCGCTCGCTTGGGGTTGCCCACTACTCGATCCTGTTTGGCGGGTGACGTGCGTACAGCCGCACGGTGCTGCGCACCAGTTTGCTAGATTACTCACTCGGGCCTGCGATGTGCCATCCTGAAATCTGTCGGCTCGGGTAGGGCGCTAAAAATATTTCTGTATTCCAACGGTTTCCTCCGTATTCCAACCAATCCCGCTCGGGCAGTCCAACCGTCGGGAGGGGTATTGACGAACCATTTTCCTATTCGCATGATGGTCCCGAAGGCGATGCATGGGAGCGAATCGTGCCGGGCGGAAAGAGCTACACACGGGCGCAGTGGGATGAGTTTGTCCATGCCCTTGAGGCATTGCCGGAGAAACCCCGGAATGATCAGCGCGTCACTGTCAGCGATGCGATGAAAGAGATTCGGGCGCATATCACTGCCACCCAGGCGAAAGGCTACACGCTTGAGGAAATTGTTCAGGAGGCTGGGCGCAAGGGGCTCGACGTGAGCATCGGCGCAGTCAATATGCGCTATATCGACCAGCATCTTTCGATGCCGTTTCCAGGGCGACCAATCCGCAGGGAACGCTCGAGGCCGAGCAGTCCTCCAGCCCGAAGCAAGCCGTAAAGCGAAAGCGCGCGAGCATGACTAACGGACATGGCGACGCACGACAGCAAGGGGGAAGGCGGGTAAATCAGCCGGGAGCGATGGAGATTCAGGACGCGTTCTCGTTTGAGATCAGGCCTGATATCGAAAACCTGTAGGAGGTTGGTTGTGGACACCACTCATCCCATTTATCTGGTCGGCGGCAGCAAGGGCGGTGTTGGAAAAAGCATGGTGACGCTTGCCCTGGCGGATTATTTGCAGCGACAGGGCACCCACGCTGTACTGCTGGAAACCGATACCTCGAATCCCGATGTCATGAAAGCGCTCAGGGACGAAATAAAATGTGCGGCTTATGACCTTGACGATGCAGATGGCTGGATCGGGTTCGTCAATTTCTGTGATACACATCGGGGCGCGGCGGTGATCGTCAATACTGCCGCACGCAATCAGACCGGGGTTGCCCGTTACGGCGGGACGCTGGCTGAACTTGAGCGGCAGCTTGTCGTGCTCTGGGTGATCAACCGGCAGCGCGATAGCCTGGAGTTGCTGCATATTTTCGGGCAGACGTTTCCCGACACCGTGACGCATGTCGTTCGCAACGGGTACTTCGGTATGCCGGACAAATTCACGCTGTATCAGGAATCGCAGCTTCGCAAAGCCATCGAGACAGGAGGGCAGTCGCTCGACTTTCCTGATCTGGCGGATCGGGTTGCGGACGAATTGCGCAGTCAACGCATCTCGATCCGGCAGGCCGCTGAAGTCATGCAGATTGGACAGCGTGCGGAACTGTTTCGCTGGCGGGAGTTGTGCGACGCCATGTTCTCGAAGGTGATTGGCAGCGAGGAGGCAACCCGTGAGCAATAGGCGGTCGAAGCCGGTCGATCCGCTCATCCGCCTGTTTCGCGAGGTATCGGGGGACGTTCCTGACGAGGCCAGTCTCGCCCGCATGCACCGGGTGTCGAGTGCGCTGAACCTCGGTGACAATGACGCGCTATGGTCGATTGTTGCTGCCCTCGAATACTACGCGCGCCTGTACGAGGCGATGCCGGAGCGAATCCGGTGGGCGAGCGAGGGTAGTCTCGAAGCCGCACGCCGGGAGGTCGGCGGCGCGACCGATGCGCTGATGCAGCAGCATCGGGATGCGCTGGAGCGATGCAAGGCGACGATCCAGTTAGCGGAAAACCTGATACAGGAGCACGAGGAACGGTACCGGGCAGCACTCGCGCAAGTCAATCAGACCGCAGTAATAGCCCTGGCTGAGCGCCTGTCGAATCGGGTCGCCCGCACGGCGGGCAACCGGTTGATCGGTGCCGCGGCGGTTTCGGCTCGTGAGCAACGCGAGCGACTAGACGGTGCGATGAGCACATTCGGGCAGGCAGTTGAGGCAGCGACGGCGCGTGTGGAGGCGATGGCTACACAACTGGAAATGCGTTTCGCACATTCGATGCGTCGCCTGCTGCTGGCAGGCGGTGTTGCCCTCTGCCTGCTGCTGATTTCCAGCGGCCTGGTGGACTGGTGGAGGGAATGTCATCTGGCGGGCGCGGACTGTCGCGCGGTGCAGTTCCGGCAGGCAGACGGCAGGCCTTGAAGGAGCCGCCGTCTGCCTTGCCCTGTTACAAGGGCAACGGGCCGGGCTTACGCGACGTGCCGGTCAGCTTGCGCGGTGCTCGCGCTGGCGGCAGTCGGGAAAGGCCACGGAGGTTGTTCGCTGCGCGTGTCGGGCGACGCGTCTGCATTGCAAGGCGTGTTGTTGACGAGTGCGCAGCCGCTGTCTGCATCCGTTTCGGCGTCGGCATCCTCGTCGTCCTGCGTCTCGCCGGTGCCGTCTCCGGTATCGGAGTCGTCCTCGTCCCCGCGAACAGCCCAGGAGGGTGTAGCCGGAATCTCGCGATCGGTGAGGATTTCCGGGATCCAGGCGACTTTCGCGAGACGCAGTTCGGCGGCAGCAGCGGCGTCGGCCTTCTTCATCTTGCCGAGGTCGGCGGCGATCTTTGGGGACACGGCGGCAGACACGACTTCCGCGATGCGCGCCTTGCTGACGTGATCGAAATACGTGGTGCGGGTCGGCGTCCAGTATCGGGTCATGTCGAGATTCAGCGCGCCCGCGAGCGCGTTGATTGCGTGCGGCTTTTCCTCGCCCGTAATACCGTCAAGAAGGGTGCCTACACAGAACGCGAGCAGGTCGAGCAGCGTCGTGCCGGGGTCCTGCTGGATGAGCCACGGCAGCACGTCGGGCCGTTTCGTGGGCAGCGCCGCGATCCACCGTGTGCGCTGCGCCTCGATGGCGTTCCACGCGGGACTGGCGGGCAGATCGTCCGCCGCACGCAATAGGCTGTCATGGTTGTTTTGGCCGGAAAGTGCCAGACAGTTGCATGCGGCCGTGTGTCCATAGTGTTCGGGCAGCGCTTGCGGGACCAATTGCCGCAGAAGCGCTGCGAGCGCGACGGCGGGTTGTTCGACCAGTTCCGCGCGGATGGCGGCGGTGCGGTGCGCAGTGAGTCGCTGGCAGAGTTTCGCGCTATGGACGGGCTTTACCTTCGGTGCCGGTGCGCCTGCCGTATCGGGGGCTTCGGCTTCGGGTGTGCCGGTAACGGTTGCGCCTGCCGCGTCGAGTGCCGCGCTGTTCTCACGCCGCACAAGGCCGCGCTCGATGAGCAGTTCGCCCTGTGGACCGACGATCACGAACGCACCGGCCTCGGCCATCTGCATCGCATCCCATACCACGGCACGGCTTTCGAGCGCGATGATCGCGGCATTGACCCACCCGATTTCCGTGTCGAGGCGGTCGGCTACCTCATAGGCGTTTTCATCGTCCTCCGACAGCGCTTCGAGTTTTTCGGCCAGTTCGTCCTGCTGCGCGGTGAGGGCGTCCATTTCCCGCTGTTCGTCCTCGGTGTAGGGGCGCTGAACGGGGCGCAGCCTGCCATGCCGGTTCAGTTCCAGCAAGTCGCGCTCGACGCGCGTTTCGGTCCAGCCCCATCCCTCGGCGCGGACCTCTGCGGCGGCTGCGTCGAGCTTCTGAGCGACGAGGCGCTGCAGCAGTTCGGCGTCGGCGATGTAGCCCGCATTCTGGTCATCACTGAACAGATCGCGGCGCACGTATCCGCCCGCTGCCTCATAAGCGGCGAGGTCGACGAAACGCGCGAGGCGGCTGCGGCTCGCGTCGATCTCGGCGCGCGTGATGGCCTGCCGCAGGTAGTTGGGCTGGCGCTCCCACTCGTTCGCATCGAACCAGACGTGTTCCTGCGTCTCGTGATCGTCCGCGATGGCGAGGGCGGCAAGCTGGTCGAGCGTGATCGCATCCTCCCGCAGCAGGGCGAGCAGCCTTGGCGACACGTTGGCGAGCTTCATGCGACGTTTGACGGTGAGCGGCGCAGCGGAAAAGAGCGCGGCGATGTAATCGACGCTGCGGCCTTCCTCGGCCAGCATCCGGTACGAGCGCAGCACGTCGAACGGGTCGAGTCCTTCGCGCTCGCTGTTTTCGATCAGCGAAACGGCGAGGGCTTCGCCTTCGCTGACGATCCGCACGGGGACCAGATAATCGGCGCTGATGTGCTTCTGCCCGAACAGCAGGTCGAGCGCAGCCTCGCGGCGTTGGCCTGCGCACACGCCGTATTTGCGCTGCTTGCCGCGCGCCCCCTTCATCTCGTGGACGACGAGGTTCTGCAGCAGGCCTTTGGCGCGGATATTGACGGCAAGGGCAGGAATACCCGTGACCGGTGCTGTGCGGGCATTGAGCGGCGAGGGCCGTAGGCTGGAATACGGCACGGTCACGATCGGCTGCTCGTTGCCGAAGGTGGTTTCGAGTACCGGCGAGGCTTCGGCGGCGTCCGTCGTAGTGGTTTCGACGTCATGGGCTTGCATGGTTGACTCCAGGAAGTTGGGGAAAAGGTTCCGGGCCAGGGAACTGCAGGGATTCCGTCAGGACTCGACCCGGATAGGAATCCTGATAGAAGCTAAAGGAGTCGGGTAGCGTGGGCATGCCGCTCCTGCTGTGCTTACGCCTTCATCTGGCGCATGGCGTCAGCCAGCATCCAGAGGGCGCGGTTAAGCTTCACGTTCTGGTCGATGCCGGTAAGGGGCCGTGTGGACATCGAACGGCCTGTGCGCGAACGTCCGTGCAGGCCTCCCTTGGTGAGGTTTTCCTGCACGCGGTTGAAGACCGTCCAGAGGTCGTCGCGGCGATCCTCGAAGCGGCGCGGGGCTAGCAACTGGCTTTCGGTGATCGGGGCGGGCGCGTCGGCGTCGGTCGGGTCATAGCGCAGCGCGAGGGCGGAGCGGGCGAACGCATGCTGTTCGTCGCGGGCAAGTGCCACTGCGCGCATGCCGTCTTTCTGTTCGCGGATCAGGTCAAAACCGTCGAGCACGTCGAATGCGCCGTTGATGACGTCCTGCACGATGTTGCCCTTGTGCGGCACACGGATATCGGCGACGTTCTCGCCCGCGACGATGCCGTTCTGGCAGACAAACCTGAACGCCCCGGCGAGCATCTGGTAGCTGCTGGTGCCATCGTGCGAATTGAGCAGGATGATTTCATTGACTTCCTCGCCGGTGATCTGGTCGGCATGCCTCATGCGGATCATGTGCTTCGTGTGCTCGCGCTTGCCCTGATCGCGCACGCGGGTCTGGCAGACCATGAAGGGCTGGAAGCCTTCATTGCGCAGGCCGCGTAGAACATCGATGGTCGGAATGTAGGTGTATCGGTCGGAGCGGCTTTGATGCTTGCCATCGGCAAAGATGGACGGCGTGACGCGGCGGATCTGGTCGTCCGACAGCGGCGAGTCGGAGCGGAGCATTGGGGAGCCGTAACGGAATGAGGAAGCGAGTTGCATGGCATAACTCCAAAACAAAGGGTTGATCGGTGTTGTGCTACCGGGCTCCAAGATCCGCCCCGCTGTAGGGGTTGGTTTGGTCCTGGTGGAACCCGGGGTTGGCTTTGCTGCCGCCGGTCTCCTGAGTTCGCGCCCGTGCGACTCAAGGAGCCGATGACGGGCGTACGTCAAGGAAAAAAGGCGAGGGAGGGGTGCGGGCAACACGGTCCCTCGCCCCTTGACGTACGCCCGTCATCGGCTACGGTCGCGGGTGTCGGGCGGGGACGCCGGAGACTGGTGAATGCCAGGCATCGGGTTTGACCGGGATGAAACGCCGCGCGGCGAGCGCGAATGTGGAGGCCGTTTGGCGGCCTTCACCTGACTGGGTGGTTACGGGGTCGAGGTGTTGCGCCAGGGATTGATGCCCGAGGGGGCGAGACGCTGTTGGCGGCTCGATGCGCTAGCACGAAAGCGCGGGCCCGGAGCGCAGCGCAGGGAGGCGCCTTGCAAGCCGGGCAAAAAGGGGATGGCGAACGACCATGCTCGCGGACATGACGCAAATCGGTCCGGCCGGTGCGGAGCCGGCCGCTTTACGTGAATCCGCGAACATTGCACAACCGGATGCCGGCCGCAGACGTTCAACGATATGTCTGACCGCGAGCGGTATGCTTTTGCGTTTGGGGAAGTACGTACAGCTGGAACGTCAGAGAAGGGTTCGCCACGTTGGACGATGGGACGGCAGGCGTGAGGAATCTCGGCGAAACCAGTTTCAGATTGCATCGATCAGGCGCGAACCGTCCGTGCACAGGGACCGGGACAATGCCGCGACTGTATGAACACCGTGCAACGGACCCAGGCTTAGGCGGCCATACCGCCACGCACATGGCATGCGAAATCGTCCCGGTCATGAATCGACATCAGCTCGCCGGGCTGCCGTGAAGCTGCTCTGAGCGCTGCCTGCCAGCGGCGAATACCGCTTACGTTGCGAATTCTCGCTCAAGGCATCGTTTGCGTAACAGCTCAAGATTGACCAGGCTGTACTTGCAGATCGAAACGGTTGGGATATAGCCCTTGTTGGTAAAGCCGACGACCCCGATGGGCAGGCCGACGAGTTCGGCAAAGCGTTCGCGTGTATGCACGCCTCTCGCCCGAGCACCTAGCCGAAACGCGTCACCTGAATCCGCTTTCACGGCTGACGGAGACCCGGGACGTGGCGGCGCGTCGGCGCCGGACGGCGGGCCTCGCCGGGTTGCGAAAACGTGGGGGGGCGTGTCTTGGCGGCGGCCGGGTCGCGTCTGGCGACACCTGATAGGGCTCGGCCAGCCAGACGTATGCCCGTGACTGCGTTCAGAGCGTTTCGGTCGCGCCCGCCACAGAAGGAGTGCTGAAGAGCGCCCGGCACGAGTTGAGTGGATGCTGCCCGATACGGCGCCTGCTGAAACGGAAAAACCACGGGGTTATGTCGTGATTTGTCCGAGGGGACGGCGATCGGGTCGCCTCTTATGCCGGAAACTGGTTGGCTGCTATCCAAGGCAACCGGCAACAGCCGCAGTCAACAATGATAAGCAGCGGTAGTTACGAGGTGGTGGGTAATGCGTGGATATGGCGCACGCCTCCTTGCCATTCCGTTGGCTGAAGCAGAGCACGCTGACAACCTATGGAAGCGATTTTGGGGCTCAACCGCTCCTTTGAGGGAAATCGTTGAGTTTGGAGACGCTGAGGAGAGTGACAATAATGGTTGGCAGGGTAGGATAGACGCCGCCAACCTTCTTATGCTTCAGTTCAGCATCGGCCATCATGATGATGGACCATCTGCTTATGCCACCGCGTCCGCTCAACTACGATCGGTTGCCTGCCATTGCCGGCTTGCTTCCGCATCTCGAAGAAGCCGTACGGGAAATGACAGCCATCGACCAGCAAAATGCAAAGTTCCGGTCGGCGGCTGTTCGACACCTCGCGATTCGCAGAGCGACGTGGCTATCCGACGCAAACGGACCGAATGTCTTTGCGCTCGATGCCGAGGCACAGCCAACCTTGGCGGATTTCATTCGCGTTCTCGCAGGAGACACGGAGAATCTCTTGGCCTTGGCATACGCCGCCCCGAAGAACGGCGTAGATAAAACTGCTCTCGCCAGCGCATTCAAAGGGGCACGTTCCGACGTGGTGACGCCCTCACGCTCACCGCTATCGACTTCTTCCCGCTTGACCCATCCCAGCAGCGTCTGGCTCGTACAGCCGATCTTGGTGGCGATGGATTCGATCGCTGCCCACTGTGAGGGATACTCGCCCCGATGCCCTTGCACCATGCGCACAGCACGTTCGCGGACTTCAGTAGAAAACTTGTTCGACTTGTTCATAGCTCCATTCTCTCAAGAGTTGGAGCCTCCACGATTCCCGGGGCGGTTCACATAGAGAGAAGCGGCCTTATCGGACAAGGTTTTCCGGACCGCTGACGTGCGAAAAAGCCCGTATCCTGAGTGCACCCTGGGTCATCAGCAGCTTGTCTCAAAACAGCTGCTGGATGCCGAACATAGCGCCGAACTGGTTGGCCCCTGTCGTCACTGTGCCGGCGGCAGCAATGGAGGCCGTACCCTTCGCGCCGTTGAGCAGGTAGCCCACCGAGGAATAGACCGAGGTGCGCTTGGACAGTGAATACGTAGCCCGTGCAACCAGCATGGCGGAGCTCGTCACGTCCTTCTGGATATACTTGACGACCTGCGCGTCAAGAGAAAGCGTGGCAACTGGCCTGTAGTTTGCGCCGAGGAAATACAGGTTGTACTGTGTGCTAGCGGTGGCGGCCGACAGGTTGCGGTGGATCCAGCCGCCGGCTACCTTAACGCTTCCTACGACGAAGTAACCGTCGACGATAGCGTGAGCGTCGGTATAGGCGCTGCTGGCTAATGGAGCGGCGGCTCCCGGGCCGCCTCGCATGTTGTCATACGACGCTGCAAGACCGAAATTCGCCGCCGTATACTTGAGCAGTGCAGTGTATTGCTTGCATGCCTGGAAATTGCCCGCCACCTGGCCCGGGCAGTTCGTCGCGGACGGACCAGCCGGTCCTGCGGCATCGCGCCCGAAACTGTAGGTCCCCCCGATCGTCACATTGGAAAATTTGCCCATGTAGCCGATGGCATTATCGTCGCGCGCATTGGCCATATACGAATCGAAGGAAGCGAGCGAATGGATCGCCGGCCCGAGGACATCGGCATCAAACAGCGCGTACGCCGTCATGTTGTACTGCCTGCCGAGCGTCAACGCACCATACGAATTGCTCAGACCCACATTCGCCAGGCGCCCGAACAGGCGGCCACCATAGTTTAGATTGCCGGTGCCCGGTTGGAAGCCACTCTCCAGATTGAAGAAGGCCTTGTTGCCCCCACCGAGATCTTCCACGCCTTTCAGGCCGAAGCGTGATGCCACTTCGCCGGTCACCGTCGGCATGCCGACGAAACTCCCTTTCCCCGGGCCGGCGTTGTTGTAATACTCGACGCCCGTATCGATGATACCGTACAGCGTCACACTGCTCTGGGCATATGCCACGCAGGAACCCAGCATCAGCCCCGCAAAAATGGAACATCTCAGCATCATTGTCTCCTCGATTTTTTTGACATGGACAAAAAGAAACATCGCTTGACCACTGGTTCCATTAGGCGTCCAGCGAGAGAGCTAACACATGTTCGCGACCGCACTCCGTCTTCTGGCTGGCACCGATCCTGATGGCCTTGGTGCGGCAGAGACTGCCGGCTAGCGTCACGTCGCAGTGATCGGTGTGCGTCCAAAATCGGTACGCGACAGCTCGTTGCAGATCACCGTGACCGTTACGAGCGCGGCCAGCAGCGGCACTGCGAACAGGAAGTAGAGAGAAGGCACGTGCCAGCCAGCGTCGACCAGCAGGCCTGCTGAGAAAGGTGCCACTACCGCACCGATCCGCCCTATGCCGATTGCCAAACCCATGCCGGTTGTCCGTGCCCGGGCCGGATAAAGCGTTGGAGTTAGCGCATAGATGCCGCCGATGCATCCCGAGATTCCTGCACCTATCACGACTGCAACCGGCATGGCGATGTCAAGTGACGAGGCAACGGCGCCGAATAGCACCAGCAGCGCCGCACTCGTTGCCAGATACATCACCAGCAGCGTTCGCAGACGGATACGTGCGGCAAGCAAGCTGAACGCTGTCGAGCCGACAATGCCGCCGACATTTAGCAATACGCCTAATGTCAAGCCCTGCGCGGCCGACATTCCCATCTGCACGAACAGCTTGGGCGTCCAGCTCAGCACAAAGTACAGGCTGGCCATCGCGAGAAAGAACGTTAACCAGATCATGCACGTTCTCAACGCCAGTTTTCCTGAGAAGAGGCTCCGCAAACCCACGGCGCGCTCGTTGAGTTCCAGGTTGCTTGGCGGCGGTGGCAATTCGTCGACCTGCGCTCGATCCATGCGAGCGAGGATTGCGTTGATCCTCGGCAAAGCGTTGCGCGGCCGGCGCGCCAGGATGAAATCGAGCGACTCGGGAAGATAGACCAGCGCCAGGGGAATCATGGCCGCGGTGGTCAGCCCCCCGAATACGAACACGCTGCGCCAGTCGAAATGTGCTAACAACACGCCGGAAATGGCGCCCCCGATCGTCGCACCGAGCGCATATCCAGCCGCTTCCATGCTGACCGCAGCACTACGCCACCGGTTCGACGCGTATTCGGACGTGATCACCATGAGGCTCGCCAGCAGGCTGCCAATCCCCAAGCCGCTGATGATCCGCGTCGCTGCAAGCTGGAACACATTCTGCGCTATTGCGGACAGCAGCATTCCGCCGGAGATAGTCAGCAGCGAGATCAGGATGATGGGTCGCCGCCCCACGTAATCGGCCAGGGGAGCGATGAGCAGCGAACCTGCACCCATACCAAAGAGCCCCGCGCTCAACAGCAGCCCTACCTGCTTTCCCGTCAGATGCCAATCGGCTGCGACGTGCGGTGCGGTGAAGGCCATCGCTAGCACGTCAAACCCGTCCAGCATGTTCAACGCGATGCAAAGCACAACTGCAGCCACCTGAAACCTGCTCATTGGGCTTTCGCTTACCGTTTCCTGTAGCTCGAATTTCATTGTCTCCTCCAGATATGGCCATCTTTTTCGAGGCCTCATAGTTCGACTTCACCATGCAACTTGCAGGACAAACCGCAGTTGCCCTGTCACATTCGCGGCAGCATTTCCCAGACTGGACGGAACCTGTCAGAGTGCCGCGACGTCGTGATTCTTGCCGCGGTTTCCGGATCGGCGAACCCACACAGTTTCCGGTCTTGCACTTACTTCAACGTGTATCAGCTGGATCAGGAGTTATTCCACGTTCGTGTTCTGAATTAACGCAAATCTCACTATCGCGTCAGTCATCTGAATTTGTAAGCAGTCCAAATCCATAAATCTGACGATTGGTGGTGGACATGCAACTCTGTAGTACGAAGATCACATCCAGTTGTTAATCAGCAGAATGCCGTCACTCACATGGTCATGCTGCCTCAGGCGATCAGTAGAAATGCGCCAGTGGTCCAGGCGCCGACCGAGCCTGCACTGTGGGTGCTCAACTTACGTAATTTGCTCTGCGCGGCGAATCGAGGAAATCATCGAACTCTCCAGCAGGAATTCCCGTGCCTTGTCCGGATCCCGCGAAATCCCGCGCATGGTTGCATGGTTGCTGCGCCGGATAGCCGGGTCGCGTTCTTCCATCGCCCTCTTGTTCTGGATGCTGTTTTTCTGCACTACCTCCAAAGCAACCGTCCGACGCTGCCGCGAATAGAGTTCGATGGCTTCGTGACCGCGGAGGCGATTCCAGACGTCCGCGAGCTTGTTGCCGAGGCTGAAGGCATCGTGAATCCCGCCATTCAGACCGAACCCACCGATCGGATTGTTGATGTGAGCGGCGTCCCCGGCAAGCGCGACTCTTCCCTTGACGAAGGTATCCGCAACGCGTTGGTGCACACGATAGGTTCCTGAATATGCGACCGGCAACTCGACGTCCGAACCGAGTACCTCGCGAAGACGGGCCTGCAGATTTTCCGGGGCCAGCAGGGTCTCGTCCGCGACATCCGGATCCGCGGGCATCGCGATCCGCCATAGGTCATCACGCGCGTCGTCGTAGAGCTTGAGCACGACCGCCCAGGCGTCCGGATCGGACACGTACGCGGTGCCCGTGAACCCGAACCGTTCGAGCGGGTACGCGACATTCGTGACCAGGAACTTCTCCGGCCACGTAAAGCCTTCAAACGCGAAGCCCGCGCTCTGGCGAACCCTGCTGTGCGCACCGTCAGCGCCGACGATCCACGGCACTTCGACCTGGTGCGAACCGTTACTCGTCGAGATAGTCAGGCGTGCGGCTGCACCGTCGGTCCAGACTGAATCCACCGGCTCGCCGAATCGCAGCTCGACGTCCGGTCGTTCGCGCAGCGCATCAAGCAGCATGCTGCTCAGATAATGCTGCGGCAGATGATAGCGAAACGGAAAGTCGGTCACGTAGGCGAGCAGGCCCAGATCAAATTCCGCGTACACACCGTCGATGCGGTCACGCATTTGCCACACGGGAATCCGCACGCCCTTGCTCATCAGGGCAGATTCAAGGCCAAGCTCGCGCAGGATCTCCAGCGTCGGCGGATGGAATGCGGCGCCGCGCTGTTCCTTAGGAACCGTCGTACCGCCCTCGTACACGACGCAAGGAACGCCTCGGCGCGACAGGGTGAGGGCAGTCGTGAGCCCGACCGGGCCTCCACCGACTATCGCGATTCTCGAATCGTGTTTCATTCTGCAGTCCTTCCTGGGTGTTTGAATCATCTCGATGGGGGCGCAACTGACGCCGGGGCCGCAGCCCCCCCGTGGAGACAAACCCGCAGCGAGCAGTGCTTGGGCCACAAGATAACGACACGTCACCATCGCGTCGATACCGTCGATCGCATGCGTCCCATGCGAAAACCTAATGGGTCGGCGTGCCGGCTTCCGATGCGCCGTGTCGCTGCCACTGCAGCGGCGATTGACGAAGTGCCGTGTGGGTCGGTACATTCATTCTGCATTCAACGCACTAATGGAGCCCCGTCGTGACGACACCCAGTGGTCCGGCTGCTTCGCTCGATCTGCGCCTGCTCGTCGTGTTTGACGCGGTACTGCGCAAGGGTAGCCTTACGCTCGCGGGCGACAGTCTCAGCATGAGCCAGCCTCTGGTCAGCCAGTCGCTTGGCAAGCTACGCCGCCATTTCGGGGATCCGCTGTTCGTGCGGACCTCGACCGGCATGTCGCCTACGCCGCGCGCGCGGGAGCTGGCGCCCAAAATCGCCGCGGTGCTCCAGCTAATGCAGGACGCCTTGGAGAATCCGGAGCATTTCGATCCACAGACTTCGCAGCGCACTTTCAGCTTCATCGGCACCGATGTCGGCGTCGCGCTTCTCTTGCCCAGACTGCTTCAATATATGGCGATGCACGCGCCAGGAATCCTTGTGCGGGCAACCTGCGCGACAAAGGCGGGCGTCGAGAGCGCGCTCGAAGACGGCGAAGTCGATCTGGCGGTTGGGAGTTTTGCGATCAGCCGGTCACCGTTCTACCAGCGCAGGCTTTACTACTCCGATTATGTCTGCCTTGCCCGCCGCGACCATCCTGTGATCCGCGGGACGCTGACTCGCGACTCCTATCTCTCATCGCCACATGCGCTTGTGACGCCGATGCCGGCCGGCTATGAGGCGCTCGAACAGTTCCTGCTCAACTCTATCCCCGCCGCCAGATTCGCGGTGACCGTGCCGAACTTTCTGTCCGTGCTGACGACGCTGCCCAGTTCCGACGCGCTGTTCACCTTGCCCCGGCGGGCCGGCATCCAGGTCGGCCAACTGGTCGGTGCGCAGGTGCTTGAGCTTCCCTTCGAGGTCGCGGGTTTCCTCGTGCGCCAGTTCTGGCATGAGCGGTTTCACAAAGATCCTGCGAACCGCTGGTTTCGTGATCTCGTCTACGAACTCCTCGCTGACCCCCACGGCGACTCAGGGGAGTAGCCCTGTAAGAAGCGCGGGCTGTATCACGCCCGCTGCCAGCGCCCCATCTGGGCCCCATGCAATTTTGGCATTCGGCCTATAGTCGGTTGGCTATGGCGGTCCGCTGACGCACGTCCCATACTCCGCTTCAGGTCTGTATGTTCCAGTGGGCAACGGACGCCACCTGGCAGACTGACTTTTACCAAGGGGACAACAATGGGATCTCAACTGATTCGAGGGCTCCACCACATCACGCTGTGTACGGAGACAGCCCAGGGCGACGCCGATTTCTTCGTAAAAGTGATCGGGCAACGCTTTATCAAGCAAACCCTGTTCTACGACGGAAAGATTCCGATCTATCACCTGTACTTCAGTGATGCGGATGGCACACCTGGTACCGTGATGACCACGTTTCCGATGCGCCGCACGGGTATCGTCGGCCGCAAGGGTTCGGGACAATTCAGCTCAATCGCCTATTCGGTCCCGGCTGGATCGCTCGACTTCTGGAGCGAACACTTCGAGCGCAACCGCGTCAAGGTCGTCGGCAGGTCGGAGCGCTTCGGCGAGATGTACCTGCGAGTGGTGCATGCGGGCATCGACTTTGAGGTGGTCGAGGATTCGACGGACACGCGCAAGCCGTGGAAATCCGAGTATGTGCCAGAGCAGCACGCGGTGCGCGGCTTCCATAACTGGACGGCCACTGTGCGCGAGCTGGAGGACATGGAAATTTTCATGCAGCAGGCGTGGTATCTGCGCAAGACGGCGACCGACGGCAAGTTCACTCGCTACGAGGCGGGCGAGGGTGGAGCGGGACGGCGTATCGACGTCCTGCACGAGCCGGATCTTCGGCAGGGCACATGGACGCTCGGCCAGGGTACGGTTCACCACGGCGCGTTCGACGTGCCGGACTACGATGCGCAGGCGCGCATCAAGTTCGATACCGAGGGGATCGGCTTCACCGATTTCTCGGACCGCAAGAATCGCGGCTACTTCGAATCCACCTATGTGCGCACGCCCGGCGGTGTCATATTCGAGGCGACCAAGTCGCTCGGTTTCAAGATGGACGAGGACGAGGCCCGGCTGGGTACCGAACTGAAAATCTCCCCGCAGTTCAGCGTGTCGGATGACGAGATCCGCAAGCTGATGCAGGTAGAGGATCCCATTCATCTGTGAACGATGTATCCACACATACCATGTATCACGGTTTTTGCTAGACGGGAGACAGCAGGATGAAATCTTTCAAACTGGTTGGGCGTGGACACCGGAAGGTGCTCCTGTTCCCGGGGTTGCTCGGCACGCGCGACGCATTCGATGAGATGCTGCGCTTCGCGGACCTCGATACGTTTCAGTACGCGATTGTCGAATATCGCGGCTATGGTGAGTCGCGCGGCGAGCCAGGGCTCCTGACGCTGCGGCAGGTGGTGGTCGATGCGGTTCGGCTCACCGAATACCTCGAGTGGCCGAAGTTCGTCGTCGCGGGCCATTCGATAGGCGCGCTGGCCGCGCAGATGCTTGCCGTTGCATTACCGCATCGCGTCGACGCGATTGTGTCGATCGCCGGCGCGAGTGCCAAAGGCGCAAGCAAAGATCCGGAGCGCGTCAGATTCATGCAGGGTCTGGCCCAATCGCTGGAACAGCGCCAGGCGCTGGTGAAGGCTGGTATTGGCGAAAGTTGCACGGATGCCGCCGCTCGCGCCATCGCGTCGGCGAACTGGAACGATGTCGACGGAAATGCGCTGGCGAGCTACGCGGGCGATGCAAGCCGAACCGATATTCATGACCAGGTGACGGACCTCGACGCGCCGATCCTCGTGCTGGTCGGTGAGCACGATGCTGCGAACTCTGAGGCGGCAGCACGTGAGACAACGCTCAAATGGTACAAGCGCCCAACGCTCCAGGTGCTGGCCGGCGCGGGGCATTACCTGCCTGTTGAGGCACCCGTGGCAACCATCACCGCAATCGAGCGTTATCTCTCGCAGGCCTAGCGGAGTCAATCGGCCTGATGGCTGCGACTGCCGCAAGACGCGTGGACGGGTAGGGCGAACTTTTAGAAAATCAGGGAAAGAATCGTGATGTTGCATCGATCATTTGTGTATTCGCCGCTGCCCGGCCGCGTCGTTTTCGGCGTTGGCAGCCTGAACCAGATAACCGATGAGATTCGCGCGTTGCGTGTCTCGCGCGCGCTGGTGGTCTGCACGCCGGAGCAGTCGGCGCTGGCTGACGATATTGCCACGCGGCTGGGCGGCCAGTGCGCCGGTGTTTTCGCGAAAGCTGCGATGCATGTACCGATCGAGGTGGCGCGGGAGGCTCGCGAATTCGCGCAACATACTGGCGCCGACTGCGTTGTCGCCATCGGTGGTGGCTCAACAACCGGGCTGGGAAAGGCCATCGCGCTCGAATCGACCTTGCCGATACTTGCGATACCGACGACCTACGCCGGCTCCGAAATGACGCCGATCTACGGCATCACCGAGGCCGGCGAAAAGAAGACCGGCAAAAACATCAGGGTTCTGCCGCGTACGGTGATCTATGATCCGGCGCTGACGACCTCGCTGCCAGCCGAACTGAGCGCAACGAGCGGAATCAATGCGATTGCCCACTGCGTCGAAGCGCTTTATGCCGCCAACGCAAATCCGATCACGTCGTTGATGGCCGAGGACGGCATCCGCAGCCTCGCCGATGGCCTACCCCGCGTGGTTGAGCAACCCGACGACCTCGAGGCACGCACTCAATGCCTGTACGGCGCGTGGCTTGCCGGCTCAGTCCTGGCGGTGACCTCAGTCGCACTGCACCATAAGTTATGTCATACATTGGGCGGCATGCTGAACCTGCCGCATGCGCAAACACACACGGTCGTGCTCCCGCATGCGATCGCCTACAACGCGCTGTCAGTACCGGCGGTGATGAAACGGATTGCACTTGCTCTTGGGGCCGACGATGCTGCCCAGGGCATGTTCGATCTGGCAGCACGGCTTGGCGTGCCGACGTCGCTCAAGACGCTGGGCGTGCGGCCGGTGGACCTCGACCGGGTTGCCGATGCGGCGCTGTCATCGCCGTACCCGAACCCGCGACCGCTGGAGCGCGACGCGATTCGCGGACTGCTCGAAGACGCGTATCTCGGCAGTCGGCCAACGGCGGCGGCATAGTCTACTGATCGGGGCATGGCTCACCACCCCTGGGGCTAGGCTTATGGAGCACGTGAGGCTTGATGTCCACCCGCTGCGCGACGCCCCGTTACTGGCGGGCGAACGTCGCAGGCCACGGAGCAATCGACGATGGAGCGTCGTGAAATCATGTTTACCACCCGATGGCTGGCGCCGACGGAAGCGCCTCGCAGAGCTGTTGTCTTCCTGCATGGTCGAGCTCAATCAGCGCCATCCGCCCAGGTCATGGCGCGACGCCTGTCGGCTCCCGATACGTTGCTGGTGTTGCCCGAAGCGCCGTCGCATTCGTGGTACCCAGGCAGCTTTCTTGCTCCGTCCGACGTTAACGAGCGGCAGCTCAAAGCGAGCCTACTGTACCTGGAGGACTTGATCGGGAAGATCGTCCAAACGGGAATCCGGTCTGACGCAATTACGCTCGCCGGTTTTTCGCAAGGGGCGGCGCTAGCGTCAGAGTTTGTCGGACGCAGCCAATTCAGGTATCAGTCGCTGATCGCATTCACGGGTGCGCGCATCGGGCCCTGGGATATCCCATGGGCCGATAGGAGTCCCCTAAATGGCATGCCGATGCACTTTTCCGCGTCGATCCGCGACCTGTTTGTGCCTTTCCGGCGGATCAAGGAAACGGTAGTACATTTTGCCCAGCGAGGTGCCGTGATCAACCTGCTATCGTTCGACGACAGCGAGCATGAAGTGCGCGAAGAGGAATATAGCGCGGCCCGGTTGATAATTACAAAGGACGAATAGTGCTGGGTTCGGGAACGGTATGGCGGGTGTCATCGCGTCATCCCTTCAGCGATTCGGCGAATGACCGGCGCAGCGACCAACACGACCGGCAGCATAGTCGCCCATGATAGAAGCCATGCCTTGATCCAGTGGCCCCCAAAGCCGCTGGTGTAAAAAAAGTCCATACTTGCAATGGCTGCGGCGACGGCGCAGGTCAATCCGGACTGGATGACACTGAAAACAAAGTGTGTGTATCGCGCAGAAATTTTCAGCATTTGAACCATATCGAGCAGTTGGGTTGGCCGCTGTACGCAACAGCGACGGGTCATCGACTCCGTGCCCACTATGGCTCAAACTCCACTGCTGATAGCAGGCGGTTCACGGTAAGAAAATCACCTCGTCACGAATGAAAATGGCGCTCTCGAACAGCGGTGTATCAAGCTCGGACACAACTGAACTGTACCAGGACACCACCAACTCCCCGCGCCACTTCTCAACGCGTCCGGGCAGCATTGGCGGCCATGGAGCGATTCGACGGGAGGCATCGTGATTTCGGGACTTGTAGTGGAAGAAGATCTGTCACGATCTTAGCCGAGTCTCGCGCGGCCGTCGATGCGCAAGTGCGAATGGGCTGAATGCACAAACCTTATGGGCGCGCTTCGCGTCTGCTTACATGCAGATCCTGCATGACGTGAATTAGGCTGGCGCTCTCGACGAACGCCGCACTGGGGCTTAATGTTGACCATGAGTCTGGCCGGGCAACCCGGACCCGCTGCGCGAGAGGCGGCGCAAAAACCCCCGGTCTGCGTGACGGCTCAATGATTAGTCCGCTAGCACAGGCCGCCAGTTTCCACTGTACGATCCTATTCACGGAGCATGGTTGCATGGCAACGCCTAGCATTTCCAATTTCATTAACGGCAAGCACCTGACGCTCGCCGGCCTGCGCCGTTTCGAAAAGCATGACCCCGCCACCGGACAACTGATCACCCTGGTCGACGAGGCAGACCTGCAAGTTGTCGATATGGCGGTCGACGCTGCGGCGGCCGCCGCGCGTGGCGCCTGGCGAAAGCTCTCGCCCGAGGCGCGAGCCGCGTGGCTCTACCGCATCGCCGAAGCCATTCGCAGCCGCTTTGATGCCTTCGTAGATGCCGAGGTGCGTGACACCGGCAAGCCGGTGACGATGGTTCGTGAGACGGAAATGCCTCGCGTGATTGCCACGTTCGAAATATTCGCAGAACTTATCAAGACGACGCGAAACGACGTGATAATGACTGATTTGCCGGGAGAGCGTCGTGCCATCAACATGACGACCCGTATGCCGCACGGGGTCGTCGCCGTCATCTGCCCGTGGAATTTGCCGTTGGTGCTGGCGGTCTGGAAGATTGCACCGGCGCTGGCTTGCGGCAATACACTGGTGGTCAAGCCCTCGGAAGAATCGCCGTCTTCGGTCGCACTCCTGGCGCAAACATTGAGCGAAATCGGCTTCCCGGCAGGCGTTTTTAATGTGGTTCACGGCTTTGGGCGAGACTCCGCCGGTGCGGGTCTCGCCGCCAACCCGGGCGTCAACGCCCTGACGTTTACCGGCGAGACCCGCACCGGCGAGGCAATCATGAGCGCAGCGGCGCAGGGCGTTCGCCCAGTGTCCCTGGAACTCGGTGGCAAGAATCCGGCCATCGTGTTTGCGGGGGCCGACATCGATGCAGCCATTGATGGCACCGCGAAATCCGCCTTTCTGAATTCTGGACAGATCTGCTTCGGCACGGAACGTATCTATGTCGAGCGGCCGGCATTCGCGCGCTTTGTCGAAGGGTTGACGGCATGTGCAGGCGCTCTACGCCTAGGCGATCCGTTTGAGGCCGCCACAACAATGGGACCACTCATCAGCCTGCGTCACCGTGAACAGGTACTCAAGGCATGCGAGTCTGCGTTGAAGGACGGCGCCACCGTGCATTGCGGCGGCAGTGTTCCGGATGTCGGCACCCGGCTGGCGGGTGGCGCGTGGATGGCTCCAACGATCTGGAGCGGTCTCGACGAATCGGCAGACGTCGTGCGTCACGAGGTGTTCGGCCCATGCTGCCACGTCGCGCCGTTCGATACCGAAGAGGAAGCCTTGGCGATGGCTAACAACAGCGAGTATGGACTGGCCGCCGCGCTCTGGACACGCGATCATTCGCAGGCGATGCGCGTGTCGACCCAACTGGACGTCGGGGTGGTCTGGGTGAACACTTGGGCCGTTCGCGACCTGCGCACGCCTTTTGGTGGTATCGGGCGTTCTGGTATCGGTCGCGAAGGCGGTCTGGCATCACTCGATTTCTACAGCCAGCAGCGCAATATCTGCTCGCTGGTGTAGGTGGAAGATATGGATGGGGAAATCATGAATGAATGACCGCATCCGGATTGCGTAGACGACAGACGTACCTTTCTACTTTCGCAAGCATTGGTCATGCGCGTATTTGCGGGATAAGTCAGGTACGCAATGCGGCCTGTATGCATCTGTAAGAACAACGACGCACCGGCGTCAAGGCATCAGGTCGACCTGGTGTCTCGCGATATCGCACGCGTAACGGTGCGCAGACAAGGAGACAACGAAAGTGGAATTGCAATCCGAAGGAGTTACTGCAACTGCAAAGCCGGCAGTGGCATCCCGCAAGAGTTCGGCACACCGGCGCATGTTGCTGTCGTGCTTCCTCGGTACCACCATTGAGTGGTACGACTTTCTGATTTATGGCTTTCTTGCACCGCTGGTCTTCGATCGGCTGTTCTTTCCAAAGCTCAATTCGCTGAGTGCAACGATCGCCGTGTTTGGTGTTTTCGCGGTCGGATTTTCAGCTCGTCCGTTCGGTGGCCTGTTTTTCGCGCACTTCGGAGACCGCATCGGGCGCAAACCGGTGATGATTACGACTCTGACGCTGGCTGGCGTGAGCGCAACCGCGATTGGCCTCACCCCCACCTACGCACAGGTCGGTCTCGCTGGGCCTGTCATCCTAACGTGCCTACGCTTTCTGCAGGGCTTCGCACTGGGTGGCGAGACGACCGCCGGTCCGCTGCTGGCGCTGGAGAGTGCCCCTAGCGGGAAGCGCGGGCTGTTTGCGGCCTTTGTGCAGGGAGGCGCGTTCGCGGGCACCGTGTTTGGTGCGCTTGCGGCATTCGCTGTGGGTTTGCTGGCTAACGAGCAGTTGATGTCGTGGGGTTGGCGTGTGCCATTTCTGTCCAGCGCAGTGGTTTTCCTGATCGGCCTCTATGTGCGAATGAAGGTGGAAGAGTCTCCTGTATTCACGGCAGCAATTGCGCGCGCGAAACCGGAGCGTGTGCCGGTGCTCAGCGTGCTGCGTTTTTGCAAGAAGCCAGCGTTGCTGGTGATGTTCTGCGCGATGGCGGAATCGTCAATTTTCTTTTTCACCGCAGTGTTCGGCCTTTCGTACGGCATCAAGACGCTGCACCTGAATCGTGACTTGCTGCTGGGCGGCGTGGTACTTGGTAACGCGCTCGGCCTTGTGGTCGGTCCGCTGTTCGGCACACTGTCGGACAGGATCGGGCGTCGTTCCCTGATTGGCGGAGCATTCACCCTGGCAACCCTGTATGTACTGTTTCTGTACTTTCCACTGCTCCGATCGGCTGAGCCCACCCTGATTGTGCTCGGGATGGTGATTCCCGGCGTCCTGATACAGCCGATGGCGTTTGCGGTCAGTGGCAGCTTTTACGGGGAACTGTTCGACGATGCGCGCCTGCGCTTCAGCGGTGTGTCGCTGGGGCGGCAGATTGGCACCGTCCTCGGCGGCGGCTTGATGCCGATGATTTCTTCTGCGCTGCTGGGAATGAGCGGCGGTGACCTGCGCTGGGTCATCGCCTATTTCGTCACGATCTGCGTGGTCGCAATTGGCGCGGTTCTCATCGCTCGGGAGACCTCACAGGGCGAAATCGCATGAAGCAGCCAAGTCTGTCAGCGGCGGATGTCAGGGTTACGCAGTACGAAATAACTCACGGCGTCATTTCCAATGAGCTGACGCGAGGTGCCTGGCAGGACGGGCCGTGCGGCAATGGCATCCAATTCGCGGAGCGTCCTGCAGCGTGCAGTTCGTACGGACGGTTGCCGCACGCGTACCTTGTTCACTGCGACGCGACAGAAATCCTACCTACGTTGGGTATGCAAGCCGACTCACGCAGCCTATAAGGTTCGTGCATGCGGATCATCGGGATTTGCCCGTCGACCCGCGCGCGGGAAGTGGCTACAGTCGTGACCTACCTGTTTCCTTTCATTGAACATCCGAGAAAACTCACGATGTCTCCCACCGAACCCTCTGCATCGAACGCTTTCCCCTCCGCCGCGGAAAACCTGCTGAAACTGTGCGACCGGCTGGGCATTGACTACATTTTCGCCAACTTCGGCAGCGACCACCCTGGGTTTATCGAGGCGCTTGCTATCTTGCGCCAGCGCGGCGAAAGCGCGCCGCAGGTCATCGTCTGCCCGCACGAAATGACGGCGCTAAGCGCAGCTCACGGCTATGCAATGGTCACACGGAGGCCACAGTTGGTACTGGTACATGTCGACGTGGGTACGCAGAACCTGGGCGGGAGCGTGCATAACATCGCTCGTGGACGCGTGCCGGTCGTCATCGTCGCCGGACTGTCTCCGCTCGGTGAAGGGCGCGACTCAGCGGCCAGCCGCACCGAATACATCCATTACATTCAGGACACCTCGCGTCAGCATGAAATCGTCGCACAGTACATGAAATGGAGCTACGAGGTGCGCGCGGCGGACATGACGCGCGCCACGCTGCTGCGCGCGTGGCAGATAGCGGAGTCGTCGCCGCAGGGGCCCACTTACATCACCGGCGCGCGCGAACTCTGGGACGCGGCGGACACCTCGGCCGAACCCAATGCAGCCGCGTGTGGCGCAGCGAGCCTGGGAGGCCTGCCGGATGCTGCGTTGCACGAACTGCATGAGGCACTGGCTGGGGCGAACCGCGCGCTGGTCGTGACGACCTATCTGGGACGTAACCCGGACAGCGTACGAAAGCTGGTGTCCATGTGCGAGCGGTACGGCGTCGGTGTGCTGGAGGTCGGACCACAGTACATGAACTTCCCTGGCGAACATCCGTGTCATCTTGGCTATCGCCGCGACAGCATGGTCGACCAGGCGGATGTGATTCTGCTCATCGATGTCGACGTGCCGTGGCTTCCGCGGAACACCCGGCCTGCTTCCAGCGCCAAGGTGTTCCACATCGATGTGGATGCGCTGAAGCCTGCACTGGGTGCCTGGCACTTCGGTGCCCATAGTCGCCATGTTGCCGAGAGTGGCATCGCGCTCGATCAGCTGCTGAACGCTGACCTTCCGGTTGAACCGGTTCGCCGTGAGGCGCGACTTGCATGGCTCGCCAGTGCCTCGGTCCGTCGCACACCTGAACTGCCGACGGAAGGGCCGATATCCGCCGTTGAGGTCACGCTGGCGGTACGCAAACTGGTCAGCGAGCGGACTATCGTGCTCTGTGAAGAACCGTCCAACGCCTTGGGCATCACGTCGATTCTGCGCATGAGCCGGCCCGGCAGCTTCTTTGCCAGTGGCGGCAGCGGGCTCGGGTGGGGCACCAACGCGGCCATCGGTGCCCAACTCGCCGCGCCGGATGCAGAGGTGATTGCGCTGGTCGGCGATGGCTGTTTCCTGTTTGGGGTTCCGAGCAGCACCTACTGGGTAGCGGGGAAGTACGAAACACCAGTGCTGACCGTCATCTATAACAACGGTGGATGGCACTCGCCTAAGGTGTCTACGCAGCTTGTACACGGCGAGGGTATCGCACATCGAGAAGATACGTACTGGGTTTCGGCCGGAGCGGGCGCGCGGTTGGCGGAACTGGCGGCTGCGACCGGTGGCGCAGCGGCGTTTCGCGTAACCGACCGGGAACTTCTGCACTCCACGCTCAAGGAGGCCATGGCTACAGTTCGCGCAGGGCGCGCAGCCGTTGTCGAGGTGCTGATACAGCCAATCACTGGGCAGGCGCTGGGGATTGGCAACTGATCGCGTAATGCCAACGCGTGGAGTACCGCCAACACAGCAGTACTAGGCAACGCAAGCCCCGGCGAGTTGCGGTCGGGATTCGGTTCCTTGCAGAAGCGACAGTGACAGCACGCTGCACATCCCGACTCGGCGAATCAATCAGTTCTGCACGCGCGGAAGTCAGAGCATTACGAGGATGGAAGGATATGTCGCAGTAAGAGATGAGCGGTGGAAATCCGGCGATAACACGTTGTTCAGATACTTCGACGAGCGCACATACGTTCCCTCAGGCAGCAGACCGCCAGCGACCATCTCCCGCACGGCCCGGTGCGAGGCCGCATACCCATCGAGCGTGATCGTCTCGGGTGGCTGGCCCTGATGTTTGATGGCCTTGCCGAAAAAGGCTTTGGCTGCGGTTACGTCGCGCTTCGCTCTGAGCATCAAGTCCACTGTCTGGCCCGCCCGATCTACCGCCCGGTAGAGATAGACCCACTTGCCACGAATCTTCAGATAGGTCTCGTCCACACGCCATGACCGGCCTGTGGGTATACCAAACCGATTCCAGCGCTTGACGAACTCCGGCGTAAAGCGCTTTACCCAACGCTTGATCGTGGTGTGTGCCAGTGACAATCCCCGCTCGGCCATCATTTCGACCAGATCGCGCAGACTTAGCTTGTAGCGCAGGTACCAGCGCACGCAAAGAATGATCACATCGCGCTCAAAGTGACGTCCTGCGAACAGATCCTCCATACTCTTGAGCTTGCTCATCGTCGGCTCTCAAATCGGTCAGCCTGACACTTTAACCGAGGCGCATTCGCTATTTGCACCAGAGCCTTCTGAGCTACAGTGCCTCATCCATCAACACCGACGAAGTCCCGCGAGTTGACAGTGCCCCTGTTGCGCTTTCATTGCGACATCCTTTCAGGTAGCCGCCGTTGACCACTCCGCGCAGGATCACCACAATATAGAGAAGGGACCGAGACTGCTCAAAGACCTGCGCGGCGAGAAGCTGCTCGAAGAGGAGCACGACATGTCGTATAGTGAAATCGGCGATAAGAAGAAGGTGGCGCACACCGCGCTGCGCGAATATTCGAACGCAGGTGGCTTCAACAAGCGACTGTTTGATGCGAACGACTAGTACAAGTTCACTACCAGAGAAATCCACGGCGCGGAAAATATGGCAAATCTACAGGTGTGCGCGGGCGCCACGCTGCAATGCTCGTTCGGCGCCGCCCCTGGTGTACTGAATGTATTGCCGGCCAACCGCACGCTGGTCGGCGGCGTGCCGGCAGCCACGCTGCTTGATGCCATTCCGATCGTCAATATCACGCCGTTCGCGATGTGTCAGAGCGCGGCCAACCCCGCGGTGATCGCCGCCACCTCGGCGGCCCTCGGCGTGTTTACGCCGATGCCGTGCGTACCGGCCACACCTGGGCCATGGATTCCGGGCGGCGCGCCGACCGTGCTGATCGGCCCCGCACCCGCGCTCGACGC
Organism: Burkholderia sp. OK233; assembly: GCF_900230185.1. Taxonomy (GTDB): domain Bacteria; phylum Pseudomonadota; class Gammaproteobacteria; order Burkholderiales; family Burkholderiaceae; genus Paraburkholderia. Next base: position 1,088,473 of record NZ_OCSR01000002.1, on the reverse strand, counting down.
GCAAGGCACGCTAGTCTGCGCATGGGGTGGTGCGATCAAGGTCGTGCAGCCCGGGCAAACCTCCACGCTCGTGCCCTGAGTGCTCATTGCGGTGCAGGCGCCGTACCGGGCAGCATGCGCCACCAGCGGCGCCAGCGTGATAGCGGCTTGCCGTCGGCATCGAGCGGCCGGCCATCTTGCGCATAACGCTCACCCACCTCGACTGGCTTGCCCGCGCCATACAACTGACGCTCGGCGAGCTGGCCGTTGCTGTGAAAGCGCTCAACGAGGCCGTGCAGCTTGCCCTGCCGGTATCTAGCGTGTTCGAGCAAGGTGCCGTCCGGCAGGTAGGTCCTGCTGTCACCGTGAAGCGCACCGCGCACATAATGCGCTTCACGTTGCACTGTGCCGTCCTGCGCGTAGTACACCGCTTTGCCATCGAGTTTGTCGTCAGCGTAGTTGAGTTGCGCGGACCGTGCGCCGTCCGGATAGAGGACGGTCGCCGGACCGCCGAGGCGTCCGAGCACGTAGTGCAGGCTTGCCAGCATCAAGCCGTCCACATAGATGTGCGCGACGCCGTGCAGCGCTCCGTCCACCAGCGTGCCTTCGACACCAGAGTCGCCGGGCGGTACGCTCACGTCCTGAGTTTTGTTCATCATGGCAGGCTCAATTGATCTTCACGATGCCGCCCTTGACGGTCAGCAGGCCACCACCATCCACGGTCTGTTCGAGCGCGCCTTTGTTCGATACGCTTTGCGCTTCGTTCGATAGCGTGCCGTCCGACTTGTTCGTCAACGACGTGCCCGCCTGATTGGTCAACGACAGACCCGCCTGATGGCTCATCGAGCCGTCGGTTTTCGCGCTGAGATCGCCAATGCTTTGCAGCGTGAGCGAGCCGGCGACCTTGATCGTCAGGTTGCCGTCCACGCTCAGCGTGTAATTCCCGCTCACGGTGTGCACAAGATTGCCGCCGACGCTCCGCGTTTCGTCGCCGCCAGCCTTGACCGTGCGGGTGCCGGCGATATCGACGGTTTCGTTGCCGGTCTTCACCGTCGCACGGCGATTGCCGCTTTCCACTACGAGCGTGTCGTCGGCTTCTTTCACCGTATGCGTGCGCGCGTGCTGAATGGTGCGCGTTTCGTCATGGCCGATGGTCCACGCCGCATCGTTCAGCACCTTGACGTTCAGGTCCTTTTGCGCCTGCATGAAGACTTCTTCGTTATCCTGTTTGTCTTCGAAACGCAGTTCGTTGAAACCGGCGTTGCCTTTCGAACTGCTTGTCTTGATGCCGGACTGCGTCTGGTTATCGGGCAGCGTATAAGGCGGCTGGTTCGCGCCGTTATAGACGCTGCCGGTGATGAGCGGACGATCCGGATCGGCATCGACAAAGGTGACCACCACCTCGTCGCCGATGCGCGGCATGAACTGCGTGCCGAAGCGTTTGCTGGCCCACGGTTGCGCGACACGGACCCAGCACGAACTGTTCTCGTCGTTCTTGCCGTCCCTGTCCCAATGGAACTGCACCTTGACGCGGCCGTATTGATCGGTCCAGAGTTCCTCGCCTGCCTTGCCGACGACGGTTGCCGTCTGGGTCGGCATCACGGGACGCGGCGTCGTGCGCGCCGGCCGGTAGTCGATGGTCGCGGGGAAGGCCTCGAAGCGGTTGCGATAGGTATCGTGGCTGGCGTCATGGACCACGCTCGCCACCACCCACTCGGTGTTGGCGTCATTCGACTCGTGGCCGGACAGCGTGAACTTGTATCCCGGCAGCAAGCCGCGGCAATCGCTTTCGCCCATCAGCCGGCGTGCGCCGCTGCGCAAATCGTCGATGCGGCGCTTGGTGATCGATGCTGCCGCCGCGCTCGTCTGATAGCGGCCGGGATATTCGTAGACCTTGGGCCCATCCGAGACGGCCTCGGCCTGCGAAAAAAGTTGTGACGTGGGCGTCAGATACGCGTAGTCGGAACTGGCAAACACGCCGGTCACGCTGTGTTCGACCAGTTCGCAATAGAGAATCTGCCCGGTCTCACGCTCACCAGTGCGACCTGCTGTGTAGGCAAGTGTCGCGGCGCCCGGCAACGTCACAAAGGCATCGGTATGGTCGGCCACGAGCAGCGTGTGTTTGCCATTCTCGTGCTGGAAGAAATAGAACCAGCCTTCCTCTTCGCACAGCCGGCTGATGAAGGCGAAGTCGGTTTCGGCGTACTGTACGCAGTACTCGCGTGCTTCGTAATTGCCTGTCAACGAAAACGAGAAGTCAGTCGCGCCGTGACCGCTAAAGACGCTCTCGACGATCTGCTGCGTGGTCTTGCCCTGGAAGATCCGGTTGTTCGACGCGAGCGTCAGCAGCCATAGCCACGAGCGCAATTCGAGCGCGTAGTGGCTGCCGTCGACAGTCGACGGCAATTGTGCGGCGCGCGTGCAGACGGTATCGACGAGGCGTAGGTTGTCGCCCCACTTGAGCGAGAGCGTGGCGTGCCGGCCGGTGAGCCCGGAGAGCGCGATGGCCGGCGTGGCGCCGATCGCGCGCACGCTCAGTTCGGCGACGGCTCCGATGGCTTCGCGGCCGGTGAACTGGGTAGGGAAGAGCGCCTCGAACGGTGCGCCGGCGATCGCGAGGCGAGTGGTGTCGTCGGTCGGAATGGAACGGGGCATGTCATCACAGTTGAGTCAGACGGGTTCTTGTTTCAACGAGCAGGGTGCGCGGCGGTCGCGTTCGTCACTCGAGCGCCCACTGCGCGAGCGTGCCGACCAGTTCGTTCATCAGCACGTTGTCGATTTCGCGCGCGCCGGCCGAGCGGCAGCGCGCGAGCACCGCGCCGACGATACCCGTGTCGAAGTCGAACTGCTTGCCGGTGAACGCGTGGTATCGCGTTCTCAGTTCCTCCAGTTTCTTTTCGATGATGCCGCGCAGCACTGTGTCATCGAGCGGGCGGTAAGGCACTTCGGTCATGCGTGCCAGAAATGCCGGGCGGAACGCTTCAAGCAGCACGTCGCGCAACCTGCGCGTGAAGGCGTCGGTGGCAAGCAGGTCGGCGGGCGTATGCAGCAGCAGTTCGGCGCCCACATTGCTGGTCGCCAGAATCACCGTGTTGCGAAAATCGACGCTCAATCCGGTGCCATCTTCCATGGTGCCCTTGTCGAAGACGTTGTAGAACGCCTCAAGCACATCGGGATGCGCTTTCTCGATCTCATCGAGCAGCACCACGCTGTACGGCCGGCGACGCACGGCCTCGGTCAGCATGCCGCCCATCCCGTAGCCAACGTAACCGGGCGGTGCGCCCTTCAGCTGCGACACGGTGTGCGCTTCCTGGTATTCGGACAGGTTTATCGCAATCAGATTGCGCTCGCCGCCGTACAACGCATCGGCAAGCGCGTAGGCCGTCTCGGTCTTGCCGACGCCGGTCGGCCCCACCAGCAGGAACACGCCGACCGGCTTTAACGGATCGGTGAGACCGGCGCGGTAGGCCTGGATGCGTTTGGCAATCCTGTCGAGCGCCGCGTCCTGGCCGATGATGCGTTGCGCGAGGCGCGCCTTGAGCGTGCGCACCGCATGCATTTCGTCGGCCAGCATCTTGCCGACCGGAATCCCGGTCCAACTGGCAATCACCGCGGCGACGGCCTTGGAGTCGACGCAGACCGGCACCATCGGGTCGTCGTCGCGGATCGCTTCAAGCCCGCTTTCGAGCCGGGCCAGTTCCGCGCTCAGGTCGTCAAGCTCGTCGCTGAGTTCGAGCGGACCCTGCGGTTGCTCCCTCAGCGCCTGATCGAGCGTCGCGAGTCGTACCCGGGTGCTGAGGATCTCCCGTACCGCGGCAGACTCTTCCTGCCAGCGTGCCTCCAGTTCGCGCGCGAGGACAGCGTTGCGTTTATGTTCGGCGTCGAGTATGGCAAGCCGCGCCGCATGGTTCGCGCCGAGTACGAGTTCGCGCTTGAGCCGCGTCAGTTCCTCATGCAGCGCGCGTTCGCGATGCCGTGCGGCTTCCAGTTGCGGCGGCGTGTCGTGTTGCGCCAGCGCGACACGGGCACAGGCCGTGTCGAGCACCGCAATCGCCTTGTCGGGCAACTGGCGGCCGGAGATATAGCGATGCGACAGCTTCACGGCGTCGACGATCGCCGCTTCGAGCACGGCGACGCCATGATGGTCCTCGAGTTTGGTCGCGACGCCGCGCAGCATCGCGACCGCGGTCTGCTCGTCGGGCTCTTCGACCTGCACCAGTTGGAAGCGCCGCGCCAGCGCGGGGTCCTTTTCGAAATACTTCTTGTATTCGAGCCAGGTGGTGGCCGCTATCGTGCGCAGTTCGCCGCGCGCCAGTGCCGGCTTTAATATGTTTGCGACGTCGCTTTGACCCTCGGCGCCGCCGGCGCCGATCATCGTATGGGCCTCGTCGATGAAGAGAACGACTGGCTGCGCCGAGCGTTTGACTTCGTCGATCACGCTCTTCAGACGTTGCTCGAACTCGCCCTTGACGCCGGCGCCCGCCTGCAGCAACGCGAGATCGAGTACGCGCAGCGCGACGGCCGCGAGCGGCGGCGGCACCTCGCCGGCGGCAATCCGCAGCGCAAGCCCTTCGACGACCGCGGTCTTGCCTACGCCTGGCGCGCCGACCAGGATCGGGTTGTTTTGCCTGCGCCGCAGGAGGATATCGACGGTCTGGCGAATTTCCCCATTGCGTCCGACGATCGGATCGATGCGTCCGGCACGCGCTTCGGCGGTCAGGTCCAGTGTGTATTGATCGAGTGCCGACGCTGCGGCGTCAGCGCCGCTCGCGCGGCTTGAACTGCCTTGGCCGCTCAGGCCATTCGCATGCGAGCCCATGGCCGCCGCGCCGCGTTCGCTCGACCGCTCGAGCCATGCTTTCAGGTTCATCCGCAGCGAGGCGCGCGAGACGCGCAGGATCGACGGCACGCTGGCGGACAACTGCGCGCACATCGCATCGCTCTCGAGCAGAGCCAACAGCAGGGTCCCCGAACTCACCAGCGGCTCCTGCAGCACCACCGTGGACAGGACAAGGGCATCCTGAAGCAGCATGACGAGATTGCGCGAGAACGACGGCGTGCGGGTATTGCCGCGCTTGAATTTTTCGAGCGCACGGTTGATCTCGGCGATCAGCGCATCGCGCTCCAGCGCGAAGTGAGGCAGCACGCAAGCGAGGTCGCCACCCTCGATATCGATCAGTTCAACCAGTAGATGCTCGATCTCCACCTCGAAATGGGTCAGCTGCAGGCAACGCTGCGCAGCCCGTTCGAGTGCGCCGCGCGCGGAGCGCTCGAGTGCGCCGACCAGCGTCTTCAGGTCGAGGCTCATCCGGCGGCTCCGCTACGCTCACCGGGGTGCCTGGCGCCGAGGCGGGTATGGGTCGTGCGCGCAGGCGGAGTGTCGCTCGCGCCGACCCACGCGGTCCAGCCGAGCCGCAGTGGCGCTTGCCGCGAAAGCTGTGCCTTGGGCTGCTGTCCGGCGGCGAGATGCAGGTCGAGGTGCTGGTACAGATCGGTGCCGAAGTAAGCCGCAGCGAGCGCATGCAGGTCCGTATGACAGCGGCCGCCTGGAAGAAACGATTGGTAGCTCGCGAGCGGCAGGGGGCCGATCTCAATGCGAATGCCGCGATGCTCGTCCCAGATCCGCGTGCCGACCACCGTGCCTTGTCCGAGGAGGTGGTTGCAGCCGCGCCGGCCGATCCGGGTCTGGCTTTCTTCAGGCAGCGTGCGCCAGCCGCCGGCGAACGGCGACGAGCGCACCAGAACGCCAAAATGGTGCTGCGCGATCACATCGAAGCCAGCCAGCGAGCGGCGCCGGTTGGCCATCAGTCCCGCGCGCGCAAGGATCGCCGAGACATGGAGGCCGCCGGCTGGCGTTGCTGCGCCGCGTTTTGGCAGCGGCAGGCCGGTCAAGCCGCGCAGGATCGTCTGCGCGGGACTATGCAGCGGCGCGAGAAACGGATCGGCGATACGGTATTTGCGCTGCGCCCGGTAGAGCAACGCCAGCAGCCGGTGCTGAAACAGGTTGAGGAACGCGACCGCGGAAGTATCTTTCTGTCTCAAGCGGTCTTGCAACCATTCCTGATACGCGTCCGGCAAGGGTCCTTCAGGGCCGCCCAGGCCGAACGCGTTGACTTCCAGTTCGGGTTGCGGCGCTCGGTCGTCAGTGGTGTCTGTCGTGACGGCGAGCGCACGGGTCGGCGCGCGCCGCAACGCGCCCAGCGCGCTCGGGGCGAACACCGGCGCGAGCGCGCCGGATAGCGTAAGCGCTTCGGCGCGCGGATCGAGACCCGTGCCGAGCGGCACCGAACCGGGCCGCAGCAGTTCGAGCAGCCGCACTGCCTGCGCAAATTCGAAGGCATACGGTTCGTCGAACAGCCGCTGCGCTACAGAACGAGCGGGCTGCTCTGGGTTGGCCGCCATGCGTGAATCTCCCTGCCGTCGCGCATCAGAGTGGTATGCACGAAACGATTGACACTCGCGTACAGCGAGAAGAAAGTTGCCAACACCCCAGAAAACATCACCGGACTGGCGCCGACGAAATGAGTGTGGTCGAGTTCGATACGTACTTTCAGGCCGTTCTGCCAGCCGCGCCACAAGTCGGAGCCGACATGTCCGACGATCGCTTCGCTGCTCACGCTCATGAGCCCGGTGATCTGCCGGCGCGCGCTGGGGTTCGCCGCGAGGTTGTGCAACTCCAGCATTTCACGCAAGGATTGCAGCGCCTGCGGTCCTGCGACCAGCGGCGTGTGATTGAGCACGAACTGGGAAGCGAGACGCCAGCGCGAACTGCCGTCGAGCGCGGCGAAGCTCTGCCGGGTTGGACGATGGGCGATCCGCACACTGGCCACCGGGCCTGGCTGCTCAAACGACAGCAGCGTGCCGGGTTCGAGCGAGTGCGCCAGGTGCCGGTTCGTGCAGAGCAGGTCAGCGGTGAGCGTGCGCGTGGCGGGGCTCGCCGGATCGAAGCAGGCGTCGACGAAGGTCAGCATCATGTCACTGCCGGGTCGCGACCGATGCATGCCCGTCACACGCCGGGCATGCCAGTAGAGCGTCGAACCGCTGCCGTGCTGCACGCCGTAGTACGGTGGCACTTCGACGACTTCGCGGCCGCTCACCGAGCGCACCTTGCACACCGCATAGATTTCGGTACTGGCTTCGCGGTGCGCGTCGGGGCTCACGCGCAGCTCGCGCTGAGTACCGTCGGGGCGCAGCGGTTCCGAGGTGCGCGCGAAGAGATTCAGCGCCGGTGTGCAACCGAGCTCGAAGTCATGCGCGTGGAGCGTGAGACGGCCGCCTGGCGCCGCGCTGAGTCCTATCAACAGATCAAGGCGGTCGCCGGCGTCCGGGGGCGTGACGAACGGCAGATCGAAGAAGGCAAATTTTTCGGGGAAGGCGAAATACTCGACAAGCAGGCGGCACGCCGGATGCACGCCATCCTCGAGCGGCAGCAACGCTTCGTCGTCGGCGAAGCCAATGGGTCCTGGCTTGCCGGCGATGGGTTGCACTGGGCCGCCGGGCGCCTGGACGTAGACGCTCGCGCCATGTGCGCACAGCAGATCGTAAAGGGTCGCGGCGCTGACGGGCGAGCCCGCGAGCCGGACCCGCAAGCGCTCGACCGGCAATCCGCCGAACCGATGCAGACCAGTGCAGCGCAGCGACAGGCGCAGCGCCGCTTGCAGGCTCGGGTCGCCGGTGGCGGTCTGCGCCTCTTCGGCGTTGAGCATCTGGGCCTCTTCGAGCACGATCGGCCAGAGTGTCACGTCGGTCGAGGTGCGCCAGCGCACCGCTGTGCCGTCGACCATCACGTGGACCAGCGGCGTATTGCGCGGCACCACGTAGCCGGTGGCGACACTCCCCTGGGTTGGGTCCGCTTCGAGCTGCACGATGGTCATGGACGGCAAGGGCCGCGCCGCATACGGGTAAAACTGCTCGAGCAGGCCGTCGGTCAGCTCCGAGTATTCGTCGTCGAGGGTGCGCTGGATGCGCGCAGTCAGGAGAGCGAAACTTTCGATCAGGCGCTCGACATGGGGATCACCGCTTTCGCCTGGCCCCAATTCCAGGCGGCTGGCGATCTTCGGATAGCGTTGCGCGAAGCTCTCGCTCGCGCGCCGCAAATAGATCAGTTCACGCTGATAATAATCGAGCAACAGATCGTCAAGCGATTCGTTCATCGACCACTCCGACCGGCTGGCCGTCGGCGAGTTGTGCGACGAAGACGACCGGCCAGGGGCCGGCGCCGACGTCAAGGGTTCCCATGATGCGCAGCCGCAGCTGCCAGGGCGCGTCCGGCTCCGGTTCGACCAGCGCGCGTGGCTGTTTGAGGCGCGGCTCGAACGCCATGATCGCCTCGACCACTGCGCGCTCGAGCCCGCTGCGGTCCTCAGCACGCGCGGCGTCGCGCGCGCTCCAGTCCTGCAGGCCGTAATCGAGCACGTCGAGCGGCCGGCGTGCGCCCGTGCGCCCGCGCCGTGTGTTGAGCAGCCGCATCAATTCGCCGCGTACCGAGGCGCGCAGCCCGGCGGGCGTAAGCGTCCGTTGCGCCGGCATTTCGGCGAGCGCGAACGGGGCGTCGTCCTCAAGCCGCTCAAAGAGCGGCATCGGCGCGGCGGGAGTGTCAACGGGGGGCATGATGCCTCACAAGTGAGGAACGCAGGAGGTAGGCGACTCGATGGGTCAGGCGCCTTCCTTGACAACCACGTTGGCCGCGAGATCCCAGGTCGAGGCGGCGGTGCCTTCCTTCGAGCCGTCGTCCTTCTGCGCCGTCAGTTCCCACTTGATCTTCGTGAAGTTCAGCGACAGCGTTTCGACCGGTTTACCGCCGGCGCCGCCCGACACGCTGACGTTGCTCAACACCACGTTGTTGAGCGTGTAGGTGATGAAGGGCATGATCTTGCCATCGCCTTCAGCAGCATTGCGGCCGACGGTCACCGTCGCACTCGGCAACGCCTTGCCGGCGCAGCAGTATTCGTTCAACGTCGGCGTGGAGACGTCGATGAACTTCGTGACGGTAAACTCGCCGATATGCGGCTTGCCCGAGGTGCGCTCTGAGTTGCTGACGTCGTTGGTAACCTGCATCGCCACGTTGTGGCTATATGACATCAATTCGATCTTGTCGGTATAGCCTTGAAGGGTGCATTCGCCTTTGATGTCGCTGCCGAGATCGAGAATGATCGAATCCATGACCGAGTGCTCCTGAAACGTGTAGAAGCGGCGCGTGCCAGGATGGCCGCGCCGCGCCGATGGCGGTGGAGTGCTACAGGACCGGAGAAAATCAGGCAGCTGCAGACGGCGGCAGCGTTGCGACCAGCCTGATCGAAGCGGTAAGCTCCTCAAGTTGGAAGTGCGGCCGCAGGAACACCGTCGCCTTGTAGGCGCCGGGCTTGCCGGCAACCTCCGTCACGTCGACGCGCGCCTCGCGCAGTGGATACTGCGCCTTGATTTCCTGCGGCGCATTGTCGTTGAGCAGCACGTAGTCGGCGATCCAGGTGTTCAGGTAGGAACGCACGTTGTCTCGCGTCATGAAGCTGCCCACCTTGTCGCGCATGATCACCTTCATGTAATGCGCGAAACGCGACGCGGCGAGCACATAAGGCAGCATGGCCGAAATGCGTGCATTAGCGGTGGCTTCATTGGTGTTGTAGACCGCGGGCTTGTTGGCGGTCTGGCCGCCGAAGAAGACTGCCTGCCCCTCGCTCTTCCTGTGGCACAGCGCTATAAAGCCGAGCGAATCGAGCTCCTTTTCGCGCCGGTCCGTAATCGCGATCTCGGTCGGACATTTCATTGCCTTGTCGCCCGAGGCGGTCTGGAAGATGTGATCCGGCAGTTTTTCGACTGCACCGCCGCCCTCCACGCCGCGGATCGCGGCACACCAGCTGTATTGCGCGTAGGCGTTGGTGATGCGCTGACCGAGCGCATAGGCCGCGTTGCCCCACAGGTACTTTGAATGTTCAGTGCCGTCGACGTCTTCGACGAAACTCATGCCTTCCACCGGATTGCTGTCCGGATGATAAGGACGCCGCATCAGTATATGCGGCAAGACCAGCGCCACGTAGCGCGAGTCTTCACTCTTGCGGAATTCGCGCCAGCGAGCCATGTCGATCGTCTCGAACACCTTCGACAGATCGCGCGGCACGCTGAGTTCGGTGAAGCTGCCCATGTCGAACAGTTGCGCATGCGCAGCCGAGATGAAGGGCGCGTGAGCTGCTGCCGCAACCGAGGCGATCTTCTCGAGCAGGCTGACGTCAGGCGTCTGGCGGCTGAAATAGTAGTCACCGATCAGCACGCTGAACGGATGGCCGCCAAAGGTACCGTATTCCTCTTCGTAGATCTTCTTGAAGAGCGCACTGGTGTCAACGTCGATCGCCTTTTCCAGATCATTTTGCAGGTCCTTCTTCGACACATTCAGCAAGCGCAGCTTCAGGCGCGTGCCGGTCTCGCTGTTCTTCACAAGGTAATGAATGCCACGCCACGACGCTTCGAGCGCTTGCATATCGCCGTGGTGCAGCACTTCATTGAGCTGCTCGCTGATCAGCTCGTCGATCTTGCGGATGTGATCGTTGATCATCGCGACAGTATCGCGGCTGACGGTCATGTTCTTGTCGAGCACCTGCAGCGCGAATTCGGCTAGCAGTTCGCGGGCGTGCTGCTGCTGCTCGTCGTCGTGAGCCATGCGGCCGTCATGAACAATGCGGTCGAGCAACGTCAGCGTTTCGGTCTGCGCGGGCGCAGCCGTGGCTTGTATATCAGACATCAGTGTCTCCTTGGGGCGGGCTGGGCTCAGGCGCTTGCGGGCGCGTCACCGGCGGGATCACTCGCATCGGCCGGCGCGGGCAGTTGCGCCACGACGCCATCTTGCGGATGCGCAGACTTGATTTCGGCCAACCCCTGCGTGTTGTGCACCACGTCCTGCAGCAGCTTGTCGAGCTCGTCGTTTCCGTCGAGCTTGGTGAGCAGGTCGCGCAGGCGCAGTCGTGCATCGTAGAGCTGCTTGAGCGGTGCGATCTGCTGGACGATCTGCACCGGATCGAAGTCGTCGATATGCTGGAATTTCAGCGCGACGTTGATTTTGCTGCCGTCGCCCGCGAGCGTATTGTCGACTTGGAGCGTGACGCGCGGCTCGATCGAGCCCATCACGTCGTTGAAATTATCGCGATCGATGTCGACGAAGCGGCGCTCCGACAGCTTGGCTAGCGGCGCCTCGGGCTGGCCCGATAGATCCGCAAGGATGCCGACGACTAGCGGCAGTTCTTTTTTCTCGATTGCATTGCCGATTTCGACGTCGTAGGTAATCTGGACGCGCGGCGGGCGGTTCCTCTCGAACCAGTGTTGGGTACTGTCGGCCATGGTCGCTCCTCGGCATTGCTTCTTATGACGCGTTAATAGCGCGGTGCATGCACCGCTTCTTTTCTTTCTCGCGCGACAAATCCCGCTTCCGACATCAAGCTGCGTGAAGGCTTGCGCGAAGACGAGCGCATACCCTCGGGCAATCGAATCGCGATCGCGCCGCACTGCGTGACTACAACAGAAGATAGCGGGCGCAAGGCACCAGCGAAAGGTTATTCACCCTTCGATCGCAAGGCGTACCCGACCCCGGAAAACGACGTCGGCAGGAATCCGAAAAAAATTCCGACCACCGTGGATAGCTCAGACAAAAATACTCTACGATAGTCTTCAGTGAAATTCAAACGAAATTTTAACGTTTGCGTCAAAGCGTCGTGCGGGAGTAGAACTCACCCGTAGTGACAGTTTCGTGGCAGAGTCACGACCCGGTGAAAGGGCCATTGCGGTCTACGAGACGGTGCTTGTAGACTACGCTCGCCGCGGGACGTGAGCGCGAAAGCGTCCGGGGAGACAGAGCGATGCCCGGCACACGACAAAACAGATGGGGACGGTTGCGTCTCGCGTGCGTTTTAAACATGGCGATGTTGCGAGCTGGTGCAACGGGAGACGACGTGAAAGGGGATATCGCCGTGATCGATGCTTTTCGACTTGCCGCTGGCCAGCGGCGCCGCTCGCCTGGGCTGTGGTCGATGCCGCTCGTGGCCATGCTGTGCGTCGCGGGTTGCTCGGGGTCGCTGCCGCGCGTCAAGGTCGACTCGCTAGCCATCCAGGTGGCGGCGCAGGCAAACCTCGATACACCGATTGCAGTCGATGCCGTATTGGTGCGGAATCCTCAATTGCTCGAGACATTGCTTGGCTTACCCTCTGCAAAATGGTTCGCGCAGCGCGAGCAGTTGCGGCGCGACTATCCGAAAGATCTAAGCGTCATTTCGTACGAACTCGTGCCTGGCCAGCAGATCTCGGACTCTGAATTTTCATTCGATGGGCAGCGCGCGGCCGGCGTGCTGGTGTTCGCCGACTACCAGACGGCTGGTGCCCACCGGGTGCGGCTCGACGGTGGTCCGTCGAAGCCGCTGCTCGTCCTGGGCGACCAGGACCTTCAGTTGGTCGCCCGCTAGAGCGGACCATGAACTTCGACGACCTCAATGGCCGCGACACGACGGCGCCCCGGCAGTGGGCGAACGGCGGCGTCCGTGCGTATCCGCGCAGTTCCGCGTGGCAACAAGCGCGGCAACCAAAGGGCTAGTGGCCAACTATGATGCGCAATCTGTTTCCGGATACGATTTGCTGGTTCGAGGGCATGCCGTTGCTTCCGCAGCATTTCCAGACCCAGGCCCTGCACGCGGCTGGACACGCGGCGCTACTGGCTGGCGCGGCCCGGCCGCATTACTGGGGTGTGCTGACGTTGGAGCAGGAAGAGGCGGGGCTTGCCGAAGGGCTGGTGCGCATCACCCAGCTTGATGCCATCCTGCCTGACGGTCTGCCTATCCGTCACACCGCGGACGATCCTGTGCTGCAGATCGACGTGCGTCAGGCATTCAGTTCACCGGATCAGGTCGTCATCGTGTATCTGGCTGTGCCGCCGCTCTACCGCGGCGGCCAGATCGATCAGCGCGGCGCCCGCTACCAGCAGCATCAAACGCAAGGTGTGCCCGATCTGACGACCGGCACCGAACCCACCGCGATAATCACGTGGCGACCGAGGTTGCACCTGATGACCGATCTTGGCAATCAGGAATACGAACGGTTGCCTTTGATGCAGTTGCGTCAGCAGGGCGGTGGCGTCGCGCTCACCGAGTACGTGCCGCCTTGTCCGTTCATCGGGCCGGAATCGCCGCTTGGGCAGCGCATCGTGCGCATCGCGATGCGTGCCCGGGAAAAGTGCGTATTCCTGTCCGGCCGCCTCGATGCAGCACGTCGCGCTGGCGAGCGCGACGACGCCGGACAGATCGAGCGGCAACTGGCTGCGTTGTGGATGCGCTTGCCCGAAGTCGAGGCCGCGCTGCATTCGCGCGCGGTTCATCCACTCGATCTTTACCGCATCCTTGCGGGCATGGCGGGAGGGCTGGCGAGCCTGCGGCCGACCCGTGGCGTGCCGACGTTCGCGCCGTTCGACTATACGGAGTTGCTGGCGTCGTTTGAACCGCTGCTCGAGTGGATCGACGCGGCACTTTCGACGGTGCGGCAGGGCTATCGGGTGCGCCAGTTCACTGCCGAAGCGGGAGGATTCTGGATCGATCTGCCGGCGGATGCAGGAGCAGCCGCTCCGAGCGAACTGGTGATCGGTCTGCGCATGCCGGGCGATGCCGCTGAGCATGACGCCAGTACCTGGCTGGAGCAAACGGCGATTGCTTCGCGTGCGTATTTGCCGACCTTGTCGCGGCAACGCATGCGCGGGCTGGCGCGGCGGAGGCTGTCGCGCGATGAGCGGGCGACGTACAGCGCCGGCGACGATACCGCGATGTTCGTGGTCGCACTCGACACGACCTGGTTCGATCCGGCGCAACCGCTGCATATCGATGTCGGTGCGGGTGTGCGTGGCGCCGCGCCGTGGGCGGTGCAGCTCTTTACGCCGGCTGGCGAGGTGAACGATCCATCCGGCGAAGCGGGGCGCGGCGCCAATGAGTGACTACGCGGCCTTCTCCGGCGACGAACGCGCACCGCTCACGCGCGCGTTCGTTGACGCGTTCGGGCGCGCGATGAAAACGCGCGACGCGCTGAGCCGCGCTACTGAAGCGCCACTCGAGGTGCTTGCGCAAGCCGACAACGTGGCCGATAAGGTGGCTGCGCAACTGGCTTCGGTGACTCGCCGGTTGGCGCGCGAAGCAATGGCATGGACGGGCGCCGCTGGCGAGGCTGACATTGCAGCGGCGCAGTATGCGTTCGTCGCGCTGCTCGACGAACTTCTGCTGTTCTCCGACTGGCCGGGCCATGCCGCCTGGGAAGCAAAACCGCTCGAGGTACGGGTGTTCGGCACGCGCGCGGCAGGCGAACGCCTGCCCGATGCGATCGAAGCGCTGCTTACGCAGCGTGACGCGTCGCAACGCGATCTCGCTAATGTCTACCTGGCCTGTCTGATCCTGGGTTTCAGGGGCCGTTTGCGTGGCGAGGCGGGCGCGCTGCGGCACGATCAACTGCGTCATGCGCTGTTTGCGTTCGCCATGCAACGAGATGCGGAGCCCGCCCATCTGTCCGCGCCGCTTGAGCGCGTGGCGCTGGCACCGCATCGAACTGTTTCGCTTACCAAAATGTTTCCGGACAACGCACGTTTCCTCGTGCTGCTCGGCGTCGGCGTCTGTGTGTTGCTCGGCGTGTCGCACCTGCTATGGTCCGTTGCGACAACCGGTGTACGGCCGGCGGTGGCGCAGTTTCAAGCCATCGCGCTGGCGGACGCGACGCCTGCGCCTGCGTCCGCGCCCGCGCCCGCGAGCAGCTCGAGTGTTTCCGGCGCAGTCGTGCGAATGCCGATCACACCGCGCACGCAGCCTGCTGTGACCGATAGCCCGGCGCTGCCGCGAAGCAATGCGCTGACCGCGGTGCCGGTGGCGCCAGCGGTGAATACGACTGCGGTTGCCTGGCACACGACCGCGAATGCAGGGGAGGGCCGGCCGTGACCTTGATCACGATCCTGCTGAGCCTAATCTCGCTGCTGCTGCTCGGGCTCGTGCTTGCCGTCGCGCTGCGCTTCTGGCATGCGCGTCAGGACGGGCGGTCGATACGCAGTTTCGCAGCGACGGTGCGCGCGGCTCACGTGCGCATGAGCGTGAACGATCCCTATTCAGTCCCGCGTATTCTCGCCACCGGCGCGCCGGCCGCCCTCGATGCACTCGGCCGCGGCTGGCGTCTGAGCCCTGTGGGTGAACCCGCGTGGTTTGGACGCCTCTGGAACGACGCGGAAGGGCTATTGATCGCCGAACCGCACGACGTGCTGGCGCTGCCTGCGACGGATCGCCGGCTGGCCGAGTCGCGCCGGCTGGTGCGCGCCTTGCTGCGCAACCGGGCTGGGCGTCCCCTTGATGCGATCGTGTGGGTGATCGCGGCCGAGACGCTCGTCACGGAGGACGGCGAGCCGCGCGAGACGAGTGCAATGGCGCTCGAGTCGTCGCGCAAGCTCATCGCCGTGCAACGACAGTTCGGCCTGATGCTGCCGCTGTATATCGTGATCAGCAATTGCAATGCATTGCCAGGTTTCGACGATCTTGCGGGCGGTCTGCAAGGCGCGGCGAGCGGTGCCACGCTGGGGTGGGCGTCGCCTTATGCGTTGCGGCGTCCCTATGAAGACGTGTGGCTCGACGAAGCATTTGCTTCGATGCGAGCGGCACTGGCGGAAACGATCGTCGAACTTGGCACGCTGAACGGTAGCGTTGGCGACGCGCTGTTCCTGTTGCCGCAGCGCCTCGACCGGTTGCGCGTGCCGTTGCGCGAACGCGTGGATCTGGTCCTGCGCGGCGCGGCGGACGGTACGGCGCCGATGTTGCGCGGCGTTTACTGCATCGGCGAGGTGCCCGATCGGTTGCCTGCCGAAGAATCGGTCATCGGGCCGGCCTTGCGCGTCAACGCGCCGAGCTTCGCCGGGCGACTCTGGCACAACGTGCTGCTGAGCGGGCAGGGCCTCGCGCTGCCGATGCCGCGTGTGCTGGCTCTGCGTACGCGTTGGCACCGCGTGGCGACGGTGTGCGCCGCCGCGCTCGCCGTCTGCTGGTGCGCCGGGATGGCGATCTCGTGGTGGCATCTGCGCAGCGATGCGCGTGCACTGAGCGCCGCCTACGATTCGCTCACGGTCGCGCGAGCGACTTATCGGGAATCCGATCGCGGCCCGGCGGCCGTCACGAGTGCGCTGAAAAGCGTGCGGGAGGCGTTGTTTAAGGCGCCACGCTGGGAGCTGAGCTCACCATTCATGCCGCTCTCGTACCTGTTCATGGAAGGCCAGCTCGCCGACGCGCAGCGGCATGTTTTAAGCGGACTCGTATTCGAACCCCTGCATGACCGGCTGACGGCGCGGCTCGTAGACTCCTCGTGCGGTTTGAGCCCGACCGCCCAACCGGATGCGGCCGAGCAGGCGGTCGCGAGACCGCAGGACCTGCCGGCGTTCGTGACCGGAACGCGACTCGTCAACGACGCGGCACAAACCGAACACTGGATTGGACAGTATAACGAACTGGTGCATGCCGGCAGCGGCAATCTCGCGATGTTGACGCAACTGATGCGCGAAGCTGCCGGCGTGCAGCTCGCGCCGGAGCATGTCGCGGATCGGACGCAGCTCGATGCGGCGCTGCGCGCCACCACCCTCGAAGGCGGCACGGTGTCGCTGGACGGCGCGCAGGCCGCGAGTGCACGGCAAGGCGTGAGCGTGTGCTTTGAGCAGTCGTTCGATATGTGGTTCGACCAGGTCTATGCGGACTCAACGCTGACGGCTAACGCAGCCCAGGTGCAGTTGCTGCTGGCGCAATTGCGCGCGCCGGGTGCCGCGCCTGCGGATGGGGCTTTGTCCACGCTCGCCAACAGCATAGATGCGTTAGCGGTGCAGGTCGACGCGGCCGATCATGGCTGGGCCAGCGCACGTGGCAAGGAATTGGTACCGGGCTTGACGGCCACTTTCGATACGGCACAGCATCTGCAGCTGATCGGCGCAGCGCCGGTGCAGGCGGTGCTCGCGCACGAGCAGGAGGCGCGGACCGCATTCGCCTCCCGCTGGCTGGCAAACGGTAATCTCCCAGGGGTGCTGAGCGCCACGCCGGCTAACGGGCTGCAACTGTCCGCCGACCTGCCGCCCTTGCGCGAGGCCTTGCACACGTTGTTGGCACAACCGTTCGCAGCGACAGGTGGCAATACCGACACGGCGATCCGCAGTGTCGATAGCAGCACCGTGCAACGCGCGCTCGCCGTCTTGCCCGCGTACCGGCAATACGTTGCAGGGCCGCTCGCGCAAGCGCCCGATGCCTATCGGCCCGCACTGCTGGCGGCAGCTGGTAACGAGGCGGTAAAAAGCATGCTGGCCGCGCTGTCGACGCCGGCGCAAATCATGGCACAGCAGGGCAGCGGCTCGGTCGCGGAGACCGCGGCGCAATTCGACGCGTTGCATAAGAGCGCGCTGGATCTGATCGCCGCCTTCGATTCGTTGGGCCGAGACGATCTCGCGACGACCGTTGCGCTGCGCGTGAGCGACGCAGCGCTGGTCGTGCTGCGGGTCGCTGATGCGCAGTTGCAGGAACTCGCGCCGTTCCGTCCGGTGCGCGGTGATTTTTCGGATTGGGACGGCCAGCCGGGTGGTTCGTTGCGGGCGTTTGGCGCCGCCTCGCCGCAAACGCTGCAAGCCTATCTCGCGGCTCAGGCAGCAGCGATTGCCGATCTGGCGGACGGGCCCGCCGGCGCGCTCGACTGGCTGAATGCGCAGAAACCGCCGCTCAATCCGGCCGATGCACACCTCGTGAGCCGCTGGAAAGCATTATCAGGTGACCTCGCGCAGTACCGGGCGAAGAGTCCGGCGAGCGCGATGATCGCTGTGCAGACCATCATCGCAGATCAGCTGAACAAGCTGGACCTCGGCAATTGCAGGGCGTCGCTCGAGCAGGTCAGCGTGCCGCCATCGGGCGATATTGTCGCGAGCGCCGGCACGCGTCTCGTATCGTCGGCTCGTGAGCAGTGCTTCAGATTGCAGACGGGCACCGGCATGCAGGCCTACGAACAGATCCGCAGCTTTTTCGCACGGTATCTGTCCGGACACTTCCCCTTTGCGTCCGATGCCACCGCGCCGGCTGCCGACCTGCGGCAGACCGCGGTGTTCGTGGCGCTGCTCGACACCCAGTTGCCCCAGGCGCAGGCAGGACTCGCGGCGGCGACCGCGGCCGGGCGAGGGCGCGCAGACGGCTCCGCGGCTTTCATCGCGCAACTGGCGAGCGCAAAGCCCTGGCTCGACGGCCTGCTCGCACGCGGCGCCGACGGTACGTTGCAAGGCGTGGAGCTGAACGTCGAATGGCGTGTCGATCGCGCCGACGAGGTTGGGGCCGACCAGGTCATCGAATGGAAGCTCGCGAGCGGTAGCGATACGCTCACTTATCCGGGCTCCGGTGAGCCAGCGTTGCGATGGAAGCCCGGGCAGCCGGTCTCGCTTAGCCTGCGCTGGGCTAAGGATGCACCGTGGCAACCAATGTTCGACACCGCGCAGCCGACGCTCTCGGGCGAGAAGGGGTTGGCAACCTGGAGCACCTCGGATACATGGGCTTTGCTGCGGCTCGTGCGCCTGCACCTGATGCCGGAGGACGCCAGCCTCACGAGCGCGGGGCTGTCGCCACGACTGTTGTTGACGGTGCCCGTACGCGATCGCAGCGGCATGGTTCAGATCGCGAGGATGTATATGCGCGTGGGCTTCGGGGGAGCGAAGGCGCCGCAGGCGATCCCGGATCTGCCATTCGTGGCGCCCGGCTATGACGGCAGAGGCGTGACCACGACGGTCACTTATCCAACGGGTGGCAATGCGCCGGCGGATCACGGATGATGCCTGAACTCGACATCGACGGGCTGTTGCAGCCGCTGCCTGGTGATCAGCCATGCGGTGTGTCGCTCATCCACGATCCTGAGTACGAAGCAATCCGGACGGCGCGCCGCGCCGACGATCCGAGCGTGCCGGCCGGCATCTGGCAGACCACCCTGAAGGTTGCCGAGTGGCCGGCAGTGGAAGCGGGATGCCGCCGCGTGCTGTCGAACCGCAGCAAGGATCTGACGATCGCCGCGTGGCTCGGCGAGGCGTGGCTGAACCGTTACGGGTTGCCTGCGCTACCGCACTGTTTTCAGTTGATGGTGGGTTTGTGTGAGCGTTACTGGAACGATCTGCACCCGTTGCCACGCGACGGCGATCTTGGATTTCGGGCTGCTCCCATTGGCTGGCTCGCCGGTGCGTATGCAGATCTGCTGTCGGGGCAGATCGAGCTTTTCGAAGGCCCCGACGGTTTGCGCGGAACGCTCGCGCAATGGCAAAGCGCGCAGCGTGCGACGGTTGCGGCGACTGCGCGGAAAGACGTGCCTGCTGCGAAGAAGGAGGCGGCGGCACGCACTTCGGCTGCGTTGCAGGAGGCCGCCCGCGTGGCCTCGCCGGCGTATCTGCGACTCGAGCGCGATGCGCTTGCGATGGCGCGGCCGCTGATCGAGCAACTGGACGCATGGTGTACGCCGCGACTCGGCAGCGAGGCGCCCAGCTTCGCAGTGCTAACGGAAGCGATGACCCATGCAGGACTTGTGTTGACGGAGTGTCTGGCTATGCATCCGAATTCCGATCCGCCGCTTGCCGTGGTGGCGAGCGATGCTGCAGCAGTGGCCGGAGGACCCGCACAAGCACCGGTGCCGGCAGCCTCAGGCGTACCAAACAGCAGGGAGGACGCGTATCGGCAATTGGGGGTGATCGCGGAATACCTGGCGCGCTACGAGCCGCATAGTCCTGTGCCGTACCTGATCCAACGAGCATTGGAGTGGGGGAGCAAGCCGTTGCCGGTGTTGTTGCGTGAATTGACTTCGAGCGATGGCGATGGGCAAAAGCTGTTGACGTTTCTTGGCATGTTGTCGACTGATGAAGGAAAGGAGAAGTGAAACAGCGGTGTTCGCAAGCGCAGGGCTGTTGGTCAGATCAAGCAAGGGGCCCTTTGCGTAATGGTTTTGTCGCATTAGCGATGCTGCGTTAAAGTTCGGGATGCACAAACTTTGCTTCGGCTCACGATGAAGAGGACCGCGAGACCACTAACGGCCCTTGCTGCAGGCATCGCAAAGGTTTTGAAGCGGCTTCATTGTCCGCTGGACGTGATGTTGTTGTGCGTGCGGTGGTATCGCATTTACTCGTCCCTCCCGTCTTACTGCGACACAACCAAAAGACCTGTTTAATCGAACACTGAACCGCCCCGGATTTGGTGGAGGCTCCAACTCTTGAGAGAATGGAGCTATGAACAAGTCGAACAAGTTTTCTGCTGAAGTCCGCGAACGTGCTGTGCGCATGGTGCAAGAGCATCGGGGCGAGTATCCCTCACAAGTGGGCAGCGATCGAATCCATCGCCCCCAAGATCGGCTGTACGAGCCAGACGCTGCTGGGATGGGTCAACCGTCAGTTCAAGGCTGACCGGCCGAACCAGCTCTGGGTGTCGGATTTCACGTACGTCTCGACGTGGCAGGGCTGGCTCCATGTCGCATTTGTGATCGACGTGTTCGCTCGGCGCATTGTCGGCTGGCGTGTTAGTTCATCGATGACCACGGACTTCGTTCTGGATGCACTTGAACAGGCCCTGTACGCTCGCCAACCAGACGACGACGGCACGTTGATTCACCACTCCGACAGGGGATCGCAATACGTCAGCATTCGACACAGCGAGCGGCTGGCCAAAGCCGGCATCGAACCATCCGTCGGCAGCCGCGGCGACAGCTACGACAATGCGCTGGCTGAAACGATCAATGGCCTGTACAAGGCCGAACTGATTCATCGGCGCGCTGCGTGGAAAACTCGGGAATCTGTCGAGCTGGCTACGCTGGAATGGGTCGCGTGGTTCAACCATCATCGGCTGATGGAACCTCTCGGCTATATCCCGCCCGCTGAAGCTGAGGCAAACTACTACCGGCAATTCAGCAATACCATCGCTGTGCCGGCATCGACTTAAACCAACCAGCCTCCACGATTCCCGGGGCGGTTCACTGGCTACCGCAGGATTCAACGTCTTCATGGAGCTTTCTGTCGTTCATCTTGTTTCGCACATCATAGCGGACCGCGTTATTGCGACAGAGCCCTTTTATTCACCTCGATGATGACGACCATACGTGCACCGGGAATTTACAGATATTTAAAATGAATATGCTAATCGACTATTTTTGTCCGATGTCTTTTGAAATGCTTTTTCATTAAAACCGGTAATTTCTCGTGGCGGAATGTTGGGCCTCGTGTGGCGGCTAATGAATTGATCGTGGCCGCCAACATGTTGTTCGATTCGGCCAGAAAAATACGTCGCAAACCATCCTTATGTACGATCAGTCCCAGTAATTAATCCGGCTCAAAGCAAGCTGGAACAGTCAACTAATTTCCGGGGAAAATCAGATGGAGTGCCCTTCAGTCCTTTACCGCATCAACGCAATGCCGCCCCACGTTTCGCCTGAGACTGGCATCGTGAGGCGTATTGGCATAGTTCTGTTTGGCGGCTTTGCCCTCCCGGAGGCCGCAGCAGTCGTGGAGGTATTCCAGTCGGTGAATGCGCTTACTGAGGGCGAACGGTGCGACGGGATGCGTTACGACGTTAGTCTGTTGTCGGTGACGGGAGGCAGTATCGTCAGTTCTTCATCGGTATTGGTCTGGACCGAAGGCATCGAGGCGCGGCGCGACTCAGAGCGTTTTCACGCTTTGTTTATTGCTGGCGGCGAAGGGGTGAACGATGCGCTACACGATGAAGGCCTGATTGCCTGGCTGCGCCGGACACATCCGCGCAGCGACTTGGTATTCCCGATCGGCGAAGGACAATTGCTGCTAGATGCCGCCGGATTCGGGCAGTCCACCGGCGTTAGGCGCTACGGCAAACACGCTGGCGAAATGATGCAGATCGGCGCCAGTAATGGTTCTCCGAGCGTCGCCGCCAGCCCGTTGCAAACAGCGATCGCAATGGTCGAGAAGGACTTCGGAAGCGAAATTGCGCGTCAGATCGCTGACTGGGTCGCCCCATCTACGGATACCCGGTTTACCGCAATTGTGCGAAAGAATGCTTCGGTAGGCGTGAGCGAGAATATCAAGGCGTCGGCAAAATGGCTGGAAGCGAACGGTCGCCGTCCGATCTCGATCGACGCCGCCGCGCAGATCGCCGGCATGAGCGAGCGCAATTTCCTGAGGCGTTTCAAGATCGAAATGGGTGTGACGCCGTCTGACTATTTGCTGTACGTGCGGCTTGATATGAGCTGTCGCCTGCTTGTTGAAACCGTCCTGCCAGTTGACAAGGTGGCGCGTCATTGCGGCATTGGATGTGGCGGCCGGCTCGCGAAACTCTTCCGCAAGCATCTTGCGACGACACCTACCGAGTATCGCGCGAGCAAGCGTGCTTGAGTGGCCAATAGCGGTGGGTTTATTTTTTGACATTGCTCACCTCGCTAATTACCATCTGGTTGTAAATCGACCGAGTTGCTTACCGTGAAAGCGTAGCTATTATTTCGTGGGTTTTTAACTACTATTTATTGCCGTTATATTTTGCTATTCGGATGGGCGGAATCACGTCTGGTCAACGTGCTGCACGGAGATTAGCCAATCGCATTCGGCATTCTCTTCGACCGACGGTTTTTTGAACAATGGCCAACCGGTGAGTGCCATGGCTGGAGCGCCAGAAATACATGAACTAGGCCTGGTTCAGCCAAAATCCGAATTGCTTCCGCCACGCGCGGTTACGTGGCCAACTGAGGCCTTATGCTTCCGCCTGGTCGTTTCGGTACCTGGGTGGACGACAACGAACCCTTTGGATCGCAGCGGTCGTCACCGAACTACTGATGGCAGCCTAAAGCGTCGACCTTCGCGCACTTTGCCTCTGCGCGTCGCTGTCAACCGTGCAGGTTTTCTGCGGCTATGGGTGTGGGGCAGAGGTGGTCCGACCGTGAATCGGCCATAGCAATCATATTCGGAGTCTCTTATGCTAAAAGTAACAAAAGCAGTGTTTCCGGTAGCGGGTCTTGGCACCCGATTTCTCCCTGCTACGAAGGCTAGCCCAAAGGAAATGCTGCCGATCGTCGATAAACCGCTGATTCAATACGCTGTGGAAGAGGCCATGGCCGCAGGCATCACCGAAATGATCTTCGTCACGGGCCGCGGCAAGCGTGCCATCGAAGACCATTTCGATAAGTCGTATGAAGTCGAGGCGGAACTGGAAGCGCGCGGTAAGAACAAGCTCCTGGAGTTGGTGCGCAGCATCAAGCCGAGTCATGTTGACTGTTTTTACGTGCGTCAGTCGGAGGCGCTCGGCCTCGGGCACGCTGTGCTTTGCGCTGAGAAGCTGGTGGGTGACAACCCGTTCGCCGTCATTCTCGCGGACGATCTGCTATACGGCACGCCCCCTGTCATGGCGCAGATGATCGAGGTGTTCGATCATTACCATAGCTCGGTGATCGGTGTTGAGGAAATCGCGGCGAAGGATACCAAGTCGTACGGGATCATCGACGGCAGGGAATGGGGGGACTCGATTATAAAAATGGCGGGCATCGTTGAAAAGCCTGAGCCAAGTGCGGCACCTTCGAACCTGGGTGTAGTGGGGCGATACGTGCTGAAGCCGCGAATTTTCAAACATCTTCGCGCAATCACGCCTGGCGCGGGCGGCGAACTCCAGTTGACGGATGCGATCCAGTCGCTGCTAGCCGATGAACAGGTACTTGCATACAAGTACGACGGCACGCGCTTTGACTGCGGCAGCAAGCTCGGCTATCTCAAGGCGGCGGTGGAATTTGCACTGCGGCATCCCGAGGTCCGCGTCGAGTTTCGTGCGTACCTCGAGCAGCATATGTCTCTCCTGCAGCGGTGAGTTTGCCGCGCCTCGTGAAAAAACATATTCATATGTTGCTGTGTTGCACGGCATGTGAGTACTGAGCCAGATTGTCAGCGTTCGCCGGTCAGACAATTCGGTTCCGCGCGGACTTGACGTGTTGTCCGGCACAGCCAGACGACACGCATTTCGCGCGTTCCGCCGCCGGGCGCGCTATATCTTAAATTATGTAGGATGCCGAATAGATTATCGAAAAATCCAGAGTGACCGTGAACCGGACATCTGCCACTGAAGCTTCCGCCTGCATGCTGCAATCGGTCCGTGACCGCCAACGTATTATCCTATTCGGCCATCCAGTGACGTTATGCGTGCCGCTTGTGTACGATTATCGAGACAGTTAAAACGGCTCAAATGTAGCTGTAGGAGGCCACTAATCTTCGGGGGGGATGGCTGGATGGCAGGTTTTTTTGCCCGCTGTAGTCGCAATGCGACTCAGTCTCAGGTATTTCATGACGTTCGCTCCGTAAGACGTATAGGCATTGCACTGTTCGACGGTTTCTCGCTACCAGAGGCAGCCGCGGTAGTGGAGATTTTCCAATCAGCCAATGCGCTCTGTACGTCCTTGCGCATAGGTGGGCCGCGCTACGACGTTCATCTCGTGTCGGTCGCCGGTGGCAGGATAGCGAGTTCGTCATCGGTATTTGTTTGGACCGACAGTATCAAATCACGTGGTCGTGCCGACGATTTTCATGCGCTCTTCATAGCAGGAGGTGCAAGCGTCCACAGTATGCTGAGTGAAGAACACCTTATTAGCTGGCTGAGCCAACTCGACCTGTGCAGCGAACGGATTTTTCCAATTTCCGAAAGACGCTTGCTACTGGATGTCGCTGAATCATCGAACACATCTCGCAAATTGCGCCGCGGCGAAGGTGCTCAGGAGGTTGCGTGGAACGGTCTGAAGGCATCTACTTCACAACGATCAAGCACTCCGTTGCGAGCTGCACTAGCGCTGATTGAAGAGGATCTCGGCGCGGAAATCGCACGGGAGATCACCGGCTCTCTAAGGTTGCGCTATGACGAACAGTTTACCTCCGTTCCAAAGAAGAGCGCGTTCGGAGCTGTGAGCGAAAAGATTCAGTCGTCGGCACAATGGTTGGACATGAACTGTGGGAGAACGATCACGATTGAAGAAGCGGCGCAATTCGTCGCGATGAGTGAGCGGAATTTCTTGCGTCGTTTCAAGATGGAAATGGGGGTGACGCCGTCCGACTACCTCTTATACGTTCGAATTGACAAGTGCTGCCATCTTCTTTCGGAAACTGACCTTCCGGTCGACAAGATCGCGCGGCGATGCGGAATCGGAAGTGGCGGTCAGCTTTCGAAGGTATTTCGCAAATACCTTGGAGTAACGCCGACAGAGTACCGTGCAAGCAAACGGTCGTTTAGTTAGGTGCGTCGACAGATGCTATATAAGACTATTCGTGGGGCACATCGGTCGAATGACATGCAGTCGAATCAACGGCGGCATGTCCAACCATGAGGGCGATTGCCATCAATAAACTTCGGCCACGTTGAAACTTGTACCCACCGCATCACGCGCGGACGTGATTGGCGCCTTGTCCAGATCCCACGCAATCGCAATATCAGGATCGTCCCACTGCAACGTGCGTTCATGCTCGACAAAGCCACGCTCGGTTGTCTTGCAAAGTACCTCCGCGACGTCCGACAACACGAGGAAACCATGCGCAAATCCCGGCGGAATCCATAGCTGATGGCAGTTGGATGCCGAAAGCCGTGCACTGATCCAGCGCCCGAACGTGGGCGACAAACGTCGCAAGTCAACCGCCACATCGACCACTTCACCATTCACTACACGCACTAGTTTCCCCTGCGGGCGCCGAATCTGATAGTGCAGACCACACAGCACATTGTGGGCGGACACCAAGTGACGCTCCTGCACGAATCGATAGCCGCGCGCCACATGCTCCTCGAATTCCTCTTGATCGAAGCTGTCAAACGAAATACCCCGCTTATCGGATTGGATGCATGGTTCGATCAGCTTGACGTCGCGAATTGCCGTGTGCTTAATCTGAATTGTCATCTGTAACGAATAAGATCAGGAATTGAAATTGACTTCGACGTGCAGCGAAATGATTGCAAGCCGGTTTTAGCAGCATTCGGCAAGATACCGTTCAAGAATACCCATCTCCAAGACCGTGAATGATACAAGAGCGGGCTTAGTCAGTAGCGCCAAAAGATTGGCTCGAGACGCCATCTATCACTCCAACCTTTAAATCCTCGCTATCCAATTGCGTGGTGGGTTGCCGAGAAAATCCGCTCGTGAAGGATCGTGGACGAACGGCAAGCTAAGTTCGGCGGAATCCCTCAACGTTTTGGCGGATCGGATCAGACCGAACGTAGGACTATCCGTCGCGGGAGATCCAGTCTTTAAACGCGCTAGGGGTTCGACCGCATGTGGGATACGCAGGGCTATTTTGACGTTCACTCCGGGCGACACCGCGCCCATTTCCGACTAACTACGCATTGCGGTATGACCTAATTCCCCCACACGATGACGCACCGACTCGTTGACTTTGATCTGTATGCGCGCACAGAATTGCTTGCCTGTCTGGTCGCCTCACAACTGGCAATGCGTCAGAGGACCAACCAGTGGCTTAATATCGAGCAACTTGTCGTATATACACATCTTTGGTTGCGTTTAAACGGTCGCAGAGCTGATTGGCTTCAGCGTGTTGGGCTTGCGTGCCGTGCGCAACGTCTAGCGGAACAGATAGAGCAAGGCTCGCGAGAAGGGCGCGACGCAAAGACTGTGGCCCATATGTTTTTTGGTTGTCTGCGCCTGGACTTGCGATCCCCGGTCGTGACGGAGATCTTCGTCGTGTGCGCGGCTAATCTCCCGGGTCAGGTAGTCTTCCATGGTGAGCATGGCGTGACATGAAACTGGTAGGTAGTGGTGGGGGAAAAGGCGAATCGGACCGGAGTTCGTCAGCCTGTGACTCCGTGAGCGCTTCAGGATGCCATCAGAATTTTTCTTACTTGGCGGGTCGCTATCGTATGCGCTTCCACTTAACAAAGAGAGCAACGCATTGTGCGCAATATGCCTAACCGTGTTGGCTACCCAGATTAACAATGTTCTGGTTAAATTCTCCCGACACACACACGCGTGCCGATCTACTGACCTATCTCGTCGTGTCGCAGTTAATCAGGCGCCGACTGACCGGGAAGTGGCTGACGGCGCAACACGTGGTTCAAAGCACGCATTTGTGGATGTGTGCTAACGGCGGAATCGACTTGCTTCAGCGTGTGGCGCTGGGCAGTTGCGCACAGGCTCTGGCGACGCACGTAATGCAAGTGTCGAAGGTTCGATTTGACGCCATGACGTTTGCAGACGCCTTTGTCGATCACGTTCATCTCGACTATCAGTCTCGAGCCGTCGTGGAGGTGTACCACACCTGTACGGTCCATCTCATGTCGAGATCGCGCGCCTCGGGCCGCGGTGCGAAGCGCGACAGGCAATAGCCTACGGTGTGCTGTTTTAGCCGAGGCAAGCCACTACAGACTGTGCCGATGGCAGTGCGTTGGATCTTCTGATCGGATGCATCCTGAGAGACCGCTGGTTGTCCCGTTGGATCTTGCGCTTCTGAAGTAGCTGGGATCTTGACAATTTAATATCGAACGCCGGCGATCAGTGGTCGGTAGTTATCCGTTCAATGTGGCGTTTGAGTGCAAAATTATGTCGGAACAGCGTGGCCGTCGTCGACGAGAATACACTTCTCTCAAGCCTCCGGCAGTGGTCCTCGGAATAGCCGGAAGCTTTTTTTAACCGACACCATGTGTCGGTTTTTTTTCGTATTGGGAAAATTAGGCGCGGTCGAGATTCGGAATATCCATTGGTGTTCAACGTGGCATTGTGGCGGTGTTCATCAGAGGCGGACCTGGTTCAAACCTTGTATGCGAAGCTGACGGCGCTCGCGAACTGCCAGATTGGCGGCACTGATTGGCTGGTCGTACTGTACACATTGACGTGAAAAGCGCTGGATGGGGTGGCGAATGCCGCCTTATTTTTGACGGATTTTTGCGTTAAAAAATTCCGACTGTACTGCTGTGCAGCAAGCGGCGTTCTTTGATCTATCACGCCAGACGTGTTGCCCCGGTCGATGCTTGGATCACCGACCCACACCTTTGAGGAGCGGGGCATGCCGGCAGGTCACAAACGTCAGCCGGCGAGCCGAAATACGACGGATAAAGCCAAACGTTTGTCATAAAAAATGTTGCGTTGCACGGTAGGCTCAAGACGTCCAAATTGTTAAATCAAGTGGCGAAATATATGGTGATCGCTCTTTCGATTCTTTCGAAATTTTGTTTCGGCTGGACACTTGTCCATCTGATTTTCAGCTTGCTCTCCGCTTTGACGGTCGGGAGGCGGCACTTCCAACCACTCATCTTTCTCGAGTTCCAGCCGCGTCGCGCGCGCGGCCCTTGGGAAGCTTCAAGGGCTAAGTTGATGATACGGATGGGGCTATGCACGATATTCATAGTGCCCGTCGGCATCGCGTCTTCTATCGTGTCTGTGTTTATTTCATAGATCTGCCGTATCAGCTGCTATCGGGCACTGCTAACAACGTCAATGAAGTTTTCCGTGGCATCGCGTTAGCCGGACGTCCTGTCCCAGGTCATAAATGCAATTACTTGAAGTTACAGACAGACGGTCGCAATTTTCAGTGACGCTTCCGGAGTAGTAGTTGCTTCAGTCGTCACGGCCCACCTCAGATGCAGCCTTCGGCACCGGGTGAAATCATGTACGTAGTGGCGGCACTAGACCAAAAAATTGGGTGGAGTCAGCCAAATCCATGGCGCAACTTGCCATGTTAGTTTGCTCGTATTTACCTGAATCGGTGCACCTTGTTGACCCGAAGAGTCACCGCAAATTGCTTCAATAGCATCAGATTTTCGGAGCACGGGTCTTGAAATCAGCAGGTCGCTCCAACGTGTGCAAGGGACGTATTGGCGGGCCTTCGCCCCTGCAAATGTCCATTGAAATCGTGCAGATCGTGGACCATCGAAACTGGATGAATTCGGATGCGGCGCAAGGACTCGGGGGCCCCTTTGAAAGAGCGTAGCAGTGGAATTGACGCAGCCACAGAGTAGCGTCAGGCAGGGGCCACACAGTCAGATTTTCTGAATAAATAATGCTCAGTCGCGGTCGTGGCTGTTTAGCCAAAATTGCGAAGTTAATGGGCCGCTGTAGGAGAGCGAAGCACAACACGCGCGACACGCGAATAGTCTATTTCGACGCGTCAGAAGCGAATGGGCGAAAACGCCAACATGTTGGCGTTTTCCGTCAGTCACATTACGTCTGAAGGCGGCCTATGTATGATGCACTGCAACTGAAGCCGAGACGGTTCTTTTAAAAATGAGAAGTAGCGGTAGTTTTTGAGATATAGGCTATTGCAGATCATTTATTACGGCACTCGGAAAAGACGAGCAGTGTTCGTTATGAAGAAATGGCGTACGTCAGTGGATGTCGGAAAAATCGCGATCTTTATGGTCTGTGCGAGAAGTACGAATCTCAAGTTAAGTGAACCCCCACGCCACTAACGCGTGTGGCAACAACTGGCGTCAGTCGTCAGCCGCGCCACTCAACTCATTTCGCATCTGTTTGAGGCAGGCGTTGTAGCGTTGGTGGACATGATTTTCGCAAACTGTATACGGCTCGTGATCGAGGGAGACACGTCAGGCCTCCGACAGTGAGCGGGGAAATGAAAAGTGCAATATTTGCGATCCAGTTGGAATGTCGAATAGGAGTATGTATGGGTTACAAGTCGATGAATGAGGCGGAAATTAGTGATAGCGATATCAAGTTAGTTTCGACGGAAAGGCGGGCCTCTGAAACGGCTGTGCGACTCGTACCTGTTGTACTTGCGGGAGGAGCAGGTTCGCGACTGTGGCCCATGTCACGGGAACAATATCCCAAGCAATTGATTGATTTGCTGGGACCAGATTCGCTACTACAAGCAACCGTGCAACGGATGAAAGGGTTCCATGCCGATGGAGGCACGGTGAGCACGCCGATCATTGTATGCGGCAATGAACACCGCTTCGTTACGTCGGAGCAACTCCGGGCAAGAGGAATCGATGCACGCATCGTGGTTGAACCGACGCGACGCGACACGGCACCCGCGCTGACGCTCGCCGCTGCGGTGGCGTGTTCGGATGGTGACGACGCGATCATTGTTGCAATGCCGGCAGATCACTCGATCGAGAACCTCAATGCCTTCCAGTCGACGATCGCGTTGGCGGCACAGCATGCGCAGCGCGGCGCGATTGTGACACTGGGCGTGCCGCCGACGCGTCCTGATACAGGCTTTGGTTACATCAAGCTTGGTTCTGACCTTAGCGGTGGCGCGCATTGTATTGAGCGATTCGTCGAAAAACCCGCAGCCGAATTGGCCGCGCGGTACATCGCCTCAGGGCAGTACTGGTGGAACAGCGGAATATTCGTTGTGCGGGCGAGCGTATGGCTCGCTACGCTCAAGATCATGCAGCCGGCGATGCACGACGCGTGCTTGTTGGCCCATGCACAAGGTACTTGCGATGGGTTGTATTTCCGTCCTGGTGCAGAGGCTTTCAAGTCTTCGCCGTCGGACTCGATTGACTACGCGGTGATGGAACGTCTCGGATCGGACGAACGATTCGCGGAAGGCGTGGTAGTACCGCTTGACGCAGGGTGGTCGGATCTTGGGTCTTGGGACGCGGTATGGGAAGCACTCGACAAGGACACGGACGGAAACGCGGCGCGCGGACGGGTCGTGTTCGAAGGGACGACGTCCAGCTTCGCACACTCGCAGGGGCGTCTCATTGCCTGCGTCGGCGTGACCAACGTGGTCGTTGTGGAGACCGACGATGCCGTGCTGGTCGCCGACCGCTCGCGCGTGCAGGAAGTAAAGAGTTTGGTCAGCCGGATGAGAGCGCTGCAAGCGCCCGAGGCCGATGCGCATCGAAAGGTACGGCGCCCATGGGGTTACTACGACTCAATTGATCGTGGTGAGCGCTTTCAGGTAAAGCGGATCGTCGTGAATCCGGGCGGCCGCCTGTCGTTGCAATTGCATCACCATCGCGCCGAGCACTGGATTGTGGTAAGCGGCACGGCGCTCGTCACGCGCGGCAGTGAGGAATTCATGCTCAGCGAGAATCAGTCGACGTTTATTCCGCTGGGCGTGACGCATCGTCTGGAGAACCCGGGCAAGTTGCCACTCGAACTCATCGAAGTGCAGTCCGGATCGTATCTCGGCGAAGACGACATCGTTCGGTTCGATGACACATACGGGCGCGCGTGACGCGTCGGCAGGTTACGCAGTCCAACTTCAGGCGGGGAATCGCGAGATGCTCGGGATACAGGCGTTATTGGCGCGGCTTGTCGACGTGGTCCTCATCGTGACGGGAGCCATGGTGGCGTCGCATATTCGCTTTGAGGATCTCGGGCAGAGTCGGGGAGACGGGGCGTTCATTACGTTTTCCGTCGCATTCGCGTTGGTGTCGTTTCCCGTTTTCGGCTTGTACGAGTCGTGGCGTGGCCGTTCGATGTTGCGATTGACCGGGCAGGTTTCGATAGCGTGGCTGGTGGTGCAGGCGTGCGGTCTGGTACTGATGTTCTCGCTGCACCGCACGGATTTCATCTCGCGCCTGTGGTTCGCTTATTGGACCGCGATCACGGGCGGTGCATTGATCGTATCGCGACTGATGTTACATGCCGTGCTGCGGCGCGTGCGTTATGCCGGTCTGAATTTGCGCAACGTGGCCGTACTCGGGGTCGGTGCTCATTGCCAGGAAGTGGTGAGCAAACTTGAGGCGTCCCCTTCCAGCGGTTTTCGTGCATCCGCGGTGTTTGATGTGGGGCAGGGAGGATGTGTCGTGCAGAACGGCGTGCCGGTGTTCGACGACTTTCACAAGTTTGCCGAACACGTTCGGAGTGCCGGCGTACAGGAAATCTGGCTGGCTTTGCCCTTGGCGGAAGCGTCGACCATGCTGCGCTTCGTTAATGAATTCCGTGACGACCTCGTGAATATCCGCTTCATTCCTGACGTGCGCAGCATGGCGTTATTCGAAGGCGGCGTGATCGACCTGATCGGAGCACCGGCGATTAGCCTCGTCGCATCGCCGTTGCCAGCACGCGCAATCGTGCAGAAAGAAATTTTCGATCGCGTATTTGCGGCTCTTGCGTTACTCGCGTTGATACCGTTGTTGTCGATCATTGCGGTTGCCGTGAAATGTTCATCGCGTGGGCCGGTGTTTTTCACGCAGCATCGCAAAGGGGCCGATGGCCGCGTGTTCAAAATCTACAAGTTCCGGACGATGCGTCCACATGTCGAAAAGGCAGGCGTGGTCACGCAGGCTACGAAGGGTGACCCGCGCATCACTCGCGTGGGTGCGCTGCTGCGGCGAACGAGCCTTGACGAGCTACCGCAGTTTTTCAACGTTCTTCGCGGCGAAATGTCGGTGGTTGGGCCTCGTCCGCACGCGATCGAACACGATGAGCTTTATCAGAAAGTCATCAACGGCTACATCCATCGCTACCGGATCAAGCCGGGCATTACAGGTTGGGCGCAGGTTAACGGATTCCGCGGTGAAACAGACCGGGTCGAGAAGATGCAGAAGCGAGTGGAGCATGACCTTTACTACCTGCGCAACTGGTCGTTCGCCTTGGACATGCGGATTGTCGTGACAACGGTAGCGAGGGGACTGGTTAGCAGCACTGCGTATTAGCGACCCAGACGAAACACTCATGCGCCTGAACTGCAATGGCAATTGCGATGTGAAAGACGAGTTGGACGAAATTCGAGGAATAACTGATGGGATTTTTTGGAAAGCGTAGTGGAGACGGAGTGGAACGTCCTGTTCGCCGCTGTACTCGTCTACTGATGAGCGTCGCCGCAAGTGCCGTGTTGGCGGCCTGCGCAGTGGCTCCTGGTATGCGGATGACCACTCCGGCAACGCTGCCGGTCGCAAGCGGGAACTCAGAGGTGCCGCCGACCGAGATGCAGATTCCGATTACCGATATCAACGTCGCCTTGACGGAAAGGATGCGCGAGGCGGATGCGCAGGCAAACGCAGTGCAACTGCGTGAGTTGATGACTAAGCCGGAGCCATACACATTGGCGGCGGGCGATGTCCTGCAGATCACCGTGTGGGATCACCCTGAACTGATGGCGGCGCTGGGCGCCCAGACGCAAACGAACAACCGGCCCTTCGATCCGGCGCAAGGATTCGTGATTGACAGCAACGGTAATGTGCAGATGCCATATGCGGGTAACGTTCATGTTGCCGGCCTACGTGTCGATCAGAGCCAGCAGGCGGTGTACACCGCATTGAGCAAAGTGTTCGTCCGGCCGCAGGTGACCGTACGTGTGGCTTCGTTTCGTGCCAAGCAGGTGTATGTGGACGGCGAGGTCCGCGCGCCGGGCGCTGTTCCGATTAACGATGTTCCACTGACCCTGTTCGAAGCCGTTAACCGGGCCGGCGACTTCAGTACGACAGCCGATCAAAGCCGGATGGTCCTCGTGCGCGACGGCGTGTCGTATCGGTTGAATCTCACAAGCATGCTATCGAGCGATCAGAACCCTTCAAAAATACTGCTAAAGAACGGTGACCTGTTGCGTGTCGTTTCTCGCGACGACAACGGCGTATTTGTCATGGGCGAGGTCAACAAGCCTGTAACCGCCATTCCCATGAAGAGCGGCAAGCTGACATTGAGCGACGCCCTATCGCAAGCCGGTAGCGTGAATAGTGCCAGTGCGGACGCAGCGCAGCTCTATGTAATTCGCGGCTCGTCCGATACGAGGCCGCAGGTATTCCATCTCGATGCTCGCTCGCCGGTCGCAATGGTGCTGGCGAATCAATTCGAGTTGCAGCCCAAGGACGTCGTGTATGTGGATGGTAACGGTCTGGTTCGCTTCAGCCGCGTGCTGAATCTGCTGCTGCCCGCGATCAACGCAGGCCTGACCGGGGCGATTGTAACGAAATGATAGACAGCATCCTTGTTGTGTGTGAAGGCAACATCTGCCGAAGTCCGATGGCTCAGGCGTTGCTCACGAAGCAGTTACCTGGCGTTAGTGTGATGTCCGCCGGCTGGGCCGCGGTCGTCGGACGCGGTGCCGATCCCATCGCTGTCGAATTGATGGCGGAGCGTGAGATTGACATCAGAGGCCATATTGCCGTGGACCTGAACCTGCTCCACATGCGCTCGGCAGAACTGGTTCTGTCGATGACGCAGGAACAGCGCAAGAGGATCGAAACGAACTATCCCTTCGCGAAGGGCAAGGTCTATCGCCTCGGCGACCATGAGGGCATAGACGTACTGGACCCGTACCGCAAAGGACGCGCGGCCTTCGAAACGGCCTTGGCACAGATCGAGCGTGGCGTCGCGCACTGGCTCGACGCAATGGTTCGACTGACTCACTAATCTATGGCATCCGTAAACCAAAATCGATTCATCGATTCGTCGAATGGCGACGAAATACATCTCTCCGACTACCTTTCGGTTATTGCGGAGAGCTGGAAGTTGATCGTTGCCATTGCGGCGACCGTGCTGGTAATCGGCACTCTCTATGCGTTTATCGCTAGGCCGGTGTATCGCGCCGACGCGATGATCCAGGTTGAAGACAGTGCAAATTCAACCAAGGACGCACTGGGCGAACTGGCGTCGATCTTCGACACCAAGCAGACCGCCGACGCGGAGATCGAGTTGATCCGATCGCGACTCGTGGTCGGCCAGACAGTGAAGTCGCTACACCTCGATATCAGCGCGCAGCCGCGTTATTTCCCGCTCATCGGCGCTGTCCTGGCGCGGCGTGCGGGGGACAATGAACTGGCGCCGCCTCTGTTTGGCCTCGGGCGTTTCGCGTGGGGCGGCGAGAAGATCGAAGTATCGGTATTCAATGTGCCGCGCGAGCGATACGACGCGAGGTATACGTTGGTGGCGCGCGGCGGCGACAAATTCGATCTGGTCGATCCCGATGGCGAGGTTGTTCTTCATGGGCAAGTGGGCAGTGTCGCCCGGGGCGGCGAAGCAGCTGGCCCAGTTGAATTGCAGGTCTCGCGTCTTGAAGCGCGACCGGGCACGCAATTCTTTTTGACTCGAGCTTCCACGCTCCTCACGACCGATCAATTGCAGGATGCGCTTGTCATTGCCGAGAAAACCAAGCAGTCCGGGGTGATCGGCGTCTCGCTCGACGGCGCGGACAGCAAGCGCACTGCCGAGATCATCAATACGATCGCCGCGACCTATGTCCAGCAGAACATCGACCGGAAGTCGGCTGAAGCGGAGCACACACTCAGCTTTCTCGATCAGCAATTGCCGCAGCTTCGCAAACAACTCGATCAGGCAGAGGATCGCTACAACGCATTTCGGAATCGGAAGGGAACGGTCGATCTGACGGAGGAAAGCCGTCTACTGTTGCAACAGATTGTCGACAGCAAAACCAAACTCGTCGATCTGCAGCAACAGCAGATCGAGATGACGCAGCGTTTTACGCCGTCACACCCGGGTGTTGTCGCGCTGGACGCGCAGATCGCCTCACTCGAAGCGCAGCAGACCCAGTTGAACCAACGCGTCTCGACTTTGCCGGACACGGAACAGTCCGCCCTGCGCCTGCTGCGTGATGTGCGTGTCAACACGGAGTTGTACACGAACCTGCTGGACAGCGCGCAGCAGTTGAAGATCGTCAAGGCGGGTCAGGTTGGCAATGTCCGCGTGGTCGACTACGCCGTTGCGGGCGAAGTGCCGGTCAAGCCGAAGCGGGCGCTCGTAATCGTTCTGGCGGCGGTGCTGGGACTCATTGCGGGAACGGTGGCGGCATTCGTCAAGAACGCGCTGTTCGGCGGCGTGGAAAACAGCGACGAAATCGAGCAGGTGCTGGGCTTGCCGGTCTATGCAGCCGTGCCGCACAGCGAGACGCAGGTGCGTTTGCGTCAAGGCATGCGGCGGGGCCGCACCGGCCATCACGTGCTTGCTTCGATCGCGTCGCACGACGTGGCCATTGAAGGGATTCGGAGTCTGCGCACCGCGCTGCAGTTCGGCCTGCTCGACGCCGCCAATAACGTGATCGTCATTACCGGTCCGCGTCCTGAGGTCGGGAAATCCTTTATGTCGGTGAATCTGGCGGCGGTGCTCGCGAGCGGAGACAAGCGCATCTTGTTGATCGATGCGGACATGCGGCGTGGCGATTTGCACAGCTATTTCGGCGTGTCGAGACACCCGGGACTTTCGGATGTCATCGCGGGCCTGGACATCAACAGTGCGGTGCTGCGTGAAGTGCTGCCGAACCTGGACGTCCTGCCGAAGGGATCATTGCCGCCGAATCCGGCCGAACTGCTGATGAGCGAGCGCTTCAAGACGATGCTCGATCACGTTTCGAGTCTCTACGACATCGTCATTGTCGACACACCGCCGTTGCTGGCCGTGACCGATGCGGCGCTGATCGGTAAGCACGCCGGCACGACCTTGCTGGTGGTGCGTCATGGCCGCCACCCCATGCCGGAAATTCTGGAGTCTGCCAACCGTCTGCGCAATGTCGGTGTCGCCCTCAAGGGCGTGCTGTTTACAGATGTGCCGCAGAGACGTCTTGGCTATGGCACGTATTACTACGGCTACGAAAGCAGTGCGGATTAATCGTCACAACACCCGAGCAAGGCGCGAGGACGGTCCCGGCGCATCGATTATGAGGAGCATCACACCATGAGTCACAAAGTTGCCTTGATTACCGGCGTCACAGGTCAGGACGGTTCGTACCTCGCCGAATTACTGTTGAGCAAGGGCTATGAAGTTCACGGCATCAAGCGCCGTTCGTCGCTGTTCAACACGGAACGAATTGATCACCTGTACGAGGACCCGCATGCATCCGATCGCCGCTTCATCCTGCACCACGGCGATCTGACCGACTCGACCAGCCTCGTGCGGATCATTCAACGCGCGCAGCCTGACGAGATTTATAACCTCGGGGCACAAAGCCACGTCGCCGTCTCGTTCGAGGAGCCGGAGTATACGGCGAACGCGGACGGCATCGGCGCGCTGCGCATTCTTGAGGCAATCAGGATTCTCGGCCTCGAAAGGAAGACGCGCTTTTATCAGGCCTCGACGTCTGAACTTTACGGATTGGTACAGGAAATCCCGCAAAAGGAAACCACGCCTTTTTACCCGCGAAGCCCCTATGCGGTGGCCAAGCTGTACGCCTACTGGATTACCGTCAACTACCGCGAAGCGTATGGCATCTACGCGTGCAACGGCATCCTGTTCAATCACGAGTCGCCGGTGCGCGGCGAGACCTTTGTGACGCGCAAGATCACGCGAGCAATCTCCCGCATTGCAACAGGCCTGCAGGATTGTCTGTACCTCGGCAACATGTCCGCACTGCGGGACTGGGGTCACGCGCGCGATTACGTCGAGATGCAATGGTTGATGCTGCAACAGGAACAGCCCGAAGACTTTGTGATTGCGACGGGCGTGCAGTACAGCGTGCGTCAGTTCGTTCAGCAAGCCGCTGCCGAATTGGGTGTTCACTTGCGCTTCGAGGGATCTGGCGTCGACGAGGTGGGCATTGTCGAGCGCGTCGTAGGTGGCGAAGCGAAAGTCGCGCCGGGCGACGTGATTGTGCGTGTCGATCCGCGCTACTTCCGCCCAGCCGAAGTGGAAACGCTGTTGGGCGATCCGACCAAGGCGCACGAAAAGTTGGGCTGGAAGCCGGTTACGTCGTTCGAATCGCTGGTCAAGGAAATGGTGCGAGCCGACTACCAGGTCGCGAAACGGGATGCGTTGGTAACGCTCGCGGGTTTCAAGACGTTTGAGTTCAACGAGTAAACACCATGGACAGGAACGCTCGAATCTTCGTCGCCGGACACCGCGGCATGGCCGGCTCGGCATTGCTACGCAATCTCGCTTCACGCGGCTACGACAATGTAGTGACGCGCAGCCGCGCCGAACTCGACTTGACCGACCAGGCTGCCGTCGAGCGATTCTTCCGCGACCAGGCGATCGATGTGGTCATACTGGCTGCTGCCAAGGTCGGCGGCATCCTGGCTAACGATACTTATCCCGCGGACTTCCTGTATCTGAACCTGATCATCGAAGCCAACGTGATTCATTCGGCGTATCGCGCGGGCATTCAGCGGCTGGTGTTTCTCGGGTCGTCGTGCATTTATCCGCGCGAGGCCCCGCAGCCGATCAAGGAGGATTACCTGCTGACCGGTCCTCTGGAGAGCACGAACGAGTGCTACGCGATCGCAAAGATCGCGGGCATCAAGCTTTGTGAGGCTTTCAACCGACAGTTCGGCACGCAATATGTCTCGCTGATGCCGACCAACTTGTATGGACAGAACGACAACTACGACCTGAAGACGAGTCATGTATTGCCGGCGTTGTTGCGCAAAGCCCATGAGGCGAAAGTGAGCGGTGCGGACGGTCTCGCGGTGTGGGGAACAGGACGCGCGCGCCGCGAGTTCCTGCACGTCGACGACATGGCGGATGCAGCTGTATTCATGCTCGAGCGTGGGCTTGGGGGCGGCTGGTACAACATCGGCTGCGGCGCGGACATCACGATTGAGGAGCTGGCCCGTGCTGCGATGCACGCGGTAGGCTTAGATGGCCGTATCGAGTTCGACGCCAGCAAACCTGACGGTACACCGCAAAAACTACTCGACGTCAGCAAGCTGGCGGAGCTCGGCTGGCGCGCGAAGATCGGCCTGCAGGAAGGATTGGCCGCGACCTACGAGGACTTCTTGCAGCGCTACGAAACGCAAGTTCTGGAACGGGCCTAAGCGCATCCGCCAACCAATGAAAATGATGCGATTCGGCGAAAGCAGCGTGACGTGGGTCTTTGCACAACAGGCTGTGTCGCGCCTGCTGGTGGCGTTCAAGTTCTTCCTGCTTGCGCGACTGTTGGGGCCGCAATCGATCGGTCTGATTGCGGCTTGCCTGATGGCGTTGTCGATAGCGGAGTCGTTGACGGAGATGGGGATGAGCCATGCGCTGATCCAGCGGCAGGAGCTGCTGGATCAGCGCGGCCTTGACGCATTGTGGACGGCGAATGCGCTGCGGGGCTTGTTGCTGACGGTTGTCCTGTTTGCCGCTTCCGGCCTGATTGCGCGGTTAATGAATATTCCGGAGGCAACCACCGTTTTGCAGATGGTCGCGTTGGTGCCGTTCGCGAGGTGCCTTGTTAGCGTGCGAGTTGTCGTCGCGCAGCGAGAGCGGCGTTTTCGTACTGTCGCATTGTTGACAAGCACCTTCGTCATGGCCGATTTCGTGATGTCCGCCGTCGCCGCACTGACCTATCGCGAGGTGATCTGGGTGCTCGCGGCATTGCCGTTGTCGGAGTTTCTGAAGGCCATTGCCTCGCACATTGTGTTCAAGACGAAGCCGCGGCTGAACTTCGACACCAAGCCACTGGGTGAGGTCATGGAGTTCGGTCGCTGGGTTTGGGCGAGCAGTTTGCTCACCGTGATTGTCAATCAGTTGGACCGGATCATCACGGTCAAGACATTCGGCGTGCAGACTTTGGGGCTGTACCAGACCGCAAGTCGCCTTGCGCAATTTGGCGTGGCCGATTTTGGCATTGCGATGAGTCAGTACCTCTTCCCGAATTTTTCCGAACTGGCGCGTCAGGACAAAAACTGCGCCGCACATTATGCATTGGCGCTGTTCAGTCAATTGGGGACGATCGCGCTCGTAGTCGCGACGTTTCTCTGTGTCGCCGCGCGCGACATCATCCAACTGGCGCTAGGTGGGCAATGGAGCGGAGCCGTGCCGTTTTTCCGCATATTTGTGTATCTGATGGCGGCTGGCGTGCTGGTCGGGCTGCTGACCTCCTACCTGCGTGGCACGGGCAGGCCGAGCCGGGTGACTCGCGGGACGGTGGTGCAGTTGGTATGCCTGCTGATTTCATCGGCGATTCTGGTGCCGTGGCTAGGTCCCATCGGCGTCGCGTTCGCCGCGACGATTTCGGTGTTTGTCTGCGCAGCGTTAATGCTCTGGGATGTTGTGTCGGACGACCGTGACCAGATCCGGCAGTTGCTTCCACTCGCCACAGTGGGCGTGCCGATTGCGGCGTTGATCGTGATCCTGGGCCAAGCGTTCTCGACGCTTCCGTATCACGCCGTGGGACTCGGGCTCGTCTGTGCTGGCGCATTGGTGTTGCCTCTACAACGGCTGCGAGCCGGAATTTCATTGACTGTCTAGAGAGAGAACGTTATGCGCATCATGCACGTGGTCCTGACGCCACGGCATTCCGGAGCCGAAATGCTCGCCGCCACGTTGGCGGAGGTGCACTCGACCGCAAAAAACGGTGTCGCCGGCGTCATGGGAATCAACCCGTGCGAGGCGGCGTTCCGGCCGGTTTGGTCGAAACTGGAAGAGAAGGGCGTCTGGTGCGCGTCGCCTGCACGATTGCTGGGGCGCTTGGGACGGCTTCGCTTTATCCGCGCGACACTGCGCGATTTTCGTCCTGATGTCATCGTTGCGCATTCGGTCATTCCGGCGGCTTACGCACGCCTCGCTCAGAAACTGACGACATCGGCTATTCCAGTCGTCACCGTCATGCATGCTGCCACCAACGACGACTACGCAGGTGGCCTTCTCAGGCTAAGTGAGCGCATTCTCCAGCGTGATGCGGCGGCCGTGGTCACGGTCACCGAGACAGCCGCCAACAATTACCGTTTGCGGTGTGGCGTGCCTCGCCGGCTTCTAACGATCCCCAACGGTACTGATCTTGATCACTTTGCATTCGATGAAAACGCCAGACGCCGGCTGCGGGCCGAATTCAAGGTTGACGATAGTGTGTCAGTAGTGCTCCAAGTCGGGCGCCTGTCGCCAGTGAAGAAT
Source organism: Burkholderia sp. OK233 (assembly GCF_900230185.1). Taxonomy (GTDB): domain Bacteria; phylum Pseudomonadota; class Gammaproteobacteria; order Burkholderiales; family Burkholderiaceae; genus Paraburkholderia. The sequence goes on along the minus strand of NZ_OCSR01000002.1, from coordinate 1,047,811 downwards.
CAGGCGGCTAGCGTGTTGGCGCTGAAAGACATGTTACGCGCTGGCGAGTCCGTCGAATTGTGGCTGGCAGGACTGACGGAAGACCCGTCCTATGAGGACGCGTTGAAGCGACTGGTCGAGCAGCACTGTTTACCCGGCAATGTGCGATTTCTGGGGAGCCGGCCGGACGTTGCGGCGTTGTTGTGCGCCGCGGACGTGTACGTTATGCCTTCTGAGCGCGAAGCACACAGTGTCGCGATGATCGAGGCACTCGCGAGCGGCGTGCCTATTGTCGCTTCGACCATTCCTGTCTTCGGGTTCGCCACGGGTTTCTCTGGTGTTGTGACGGCCGATCCAGCAAGTCATCGAGATTACGCGGCGTCAATCACAAAGGTACTCGCGGAAGCGAAGATTCGCCACCAGCGCGACTTGAGCACCTATTCGATCTCGCACGTCGCTGAACGCTATGCCGCGCTATTCGGCGACGTCACGTCGCACTCACGATTTGGCGCCGGCACGGCTCGGGAAGGTGCGACATGACGAGGCTGCTGCTGGTGGAACCCGAGGCAACTGGGCACCGCATGGTGCTGTATGTCCGTCTGATGGCGGAAGAGGCGCTCCGGCGTGGATGGAAAGTCACGTTAATGACGACAGCGTCGGCGCTCGCTCATTCCGCAACGCAAAGTGTGAAAGCGGCCTTGGGTTCGGATCTTGACCTTGCGAGAATGCCGGAGATTCCACGGGAAACCCGCTTTGGAAAGCTCCAATTGCTGTTCGGGCAGCGCGCCTACCTGCGTGCTTTCGAACAGGCCTACCGCGAATACCGTAAGACCAGCACAGTTGATTTCGTCTATGTCCCGTACCTCAACTACATCGACAAGATCGTCGGATTGTCTGGCTCACCCTTTGGCACGACGCCCTTCGGCGGCATGATCCTTGCGGCGAAGTTTCATCATCAGGCGTGCGGTATCGCGGGGCCGCGAGGGAAGATGGATGTCGTCAATAGGGTGCTGTTTCAAAGAATGCTGAGCCTGCGGGCACTAGCACTCGTTACCACGATCGATGAACCCTTACCGAAGTATGTGACGCAGAACATGCCCGCATTGGCGCCGAAGATCAGATATGTACCAGACGTTTCGTTCATTAGAAAACCTGCGCAAAGGCAGACGGCTCGACACGCGCTAGGGTTGGAGGAAGATCACTTTGTTATCGCGTCCTATGGATCTCTCAGTCCGAGAAAAGGCCTAGCCCGGCTATTGAGCATGTTTTCAGCGGCAGACCTTCCCGGGCACTTCAGACTCGTGCTTGCCGGCGTACAGGATGCCGAAGCCGTCCATTTGATCCAGTCTTTTATGTCGGAGGCAGGGGCGCGCCGGTCGCAAGTGGTCGTGATGAACAGGTTTTGTTCCGCGCTTGAAGAAGGTTTGGTATTTGCGGCTACCGATGCGATGTGGCTGTGTTACGAGAATTTTAGCGGAATGAGCGGCGTGCTGATCCAGTCGGCTCAAGTTGGTGTGCCTGTGATCACCTCGAACTACGGCCTTATCGACCATAGTCGGGCAAAAAATTCACTTGGCCTGCGATGGGACGATTTTCTTCTCGCGGCGTCGCCCGCACCGCGTTTTGACTGGGGAAAATTGGAGTCGATCGTGCATTCCATTAAGGGCTCGCCTCGGCTCGCCAACTTTGCGCTCCAGCATAGCCCCAAAAATTTCGGGTGCAACGTCATGGATACGATCGACCGCGTTCATCGGATGGGGGGGCGCGCGTGACAATCGTTAGCCTGATGCGCACATTGCGGGGCCAGCGTGCTGGGTCACCGCACACCATGCACCGATCGAGCAAGGACGGTGTCGCAAATAAGCGCCTCCGCGTTGCTATCGTGTACCACTTTTTCCCGCATTACCGAAAAGGCGTTCTCGACGCGATCAGCCAGGACGACTTTGACGTGACATTCTTTGGCGACCCGGTGGAGCGCTACCAAGGCATCCCTTCGTTGCGTTTCGAAATCGATGCGGATTTCAGGCCGGCTGCGGTCAAGGTGGTGAAGAACATCTCGTTTCAGTGGGCCGCGGTACACGCAGCCTCATCGAGCGAGTTCGACGTATTGGTGTTGCTCGCCAACCCGAATTTCTTTACGACCTGGCTGGCGGCGGCAATCGGGCGCTTGACCGGCAAGCGCGTGCTTTTTTGGGGGCACGGATTCTTGTCGGCTGATCGGTCTCTGAAAAACTACATCAGGCGTATCTTCTTCTCGCTCGGACATGCGCAGTATCTGTATGGATACCGTGCTAAATGCATTGCGGAAAGTTTTGGATTTCGCTCCAGGAATCTCTATGTAGGGTTTAACAGCCTGGACTATCAGTCCCAGTTGCGTACACGCCGTAAGTTGTTAGCACGTCCTGAAGAGCCTCGGCAGACCTCTGAAATTCGCGTCCTCGGTGTGTCCAGATTGACTGACAAATGCGCATACGACGTTTTGATGCACGCGGTGTCATTGGCACAAGAAACGTCGGCGTGGCGATTCAAGTTGACGTTGATAGGCGGTGGCCCTGCGGAGAGCAAGCTTAAGGCACTTGCCGCGCAACTAAAGTTGGACGTCGACTTCGTTGGTGAACTGTACGACGAGGAAGCAGTGGCCGGCTACATATTCGACTCCGATGTTGTCGTATCACCCGGAAAAGTCGGCTTGACGGCCGTGCACTCACTCATGTTTGGTGCACCGGTCATTAGCCACTCCGACATGGACCGGCAAATGCCCGAAGTGGAGGCGGTCGCGCCCGGTATCTCGGGAATTTTGTTCCGATACGGCGACATGGTCGATCTGTCGAGGTGTCTGATTTCGATTCCAGACGTATTTCATGACCGACGCCAGACGCGGGAGAATTGCTTCAGGATTATTGACGAAATATATAACCCTTATAGGCAATGCGAAGTACTCTCGGATGCAATCCATGGCAAAGCGGCCGGGCAGGGTAACGACATGCAAGCCCTCTATGGAGATGCGTATGAAGGCCGAGCTTAGAGCCGCGATGCGCAGCGCCAGAAGGTTGTTCTGGCGGAAACTGCTCCGGCTCAATGACGTGCATCCAACGGTGCTATTCGGCGGATATGGCGATATAAGCCGAGATTTTCACGCAGATGAATATGTCTACGTGGGTCCCGGCTGCCGGATCAATCCAGGTGTTCGTGTCGACAGTTATTCGATGCTGGGACCCGACGTGCAGATTGTGGGCAACGATCACATCTTCGACCGCCCAGGCGTTCCGATCATTTTTAGCGGCAGACCCGCGTTTCGCCCGACCCACATCGGCAAGGACGTATGGATTGGTGCCGGCGCGACCATTCTTTGTGGAACAACCATTGGTGATGGTGCGGTGGTCGCTTCCGGGGCGGTCGTCACCCGTGACGTAGAGCCGTTCACAGTGGTCGGCGGCGTTCCGGCACGTCTGCTCCGACGCCGCTTCGCGATATCGAGGGATGAATTGACACACAGGAAAATGCTCGAAGCGCCTGCCGTCTCGGGAAAATATTGCTCTCCCGTGGCGACTCAGCAAGAGGTTTGAACGATGATTTTGCAAGGTGTGAATTCCAAGGTTGCTCCTTCGTTCTCGATGAAGAATCGCGTGGCACGAGTGCTATGGGGAATCGTATATGTGCTGTTCTTTCTCCCCACACCGCGCCCTTGTCACGCGTGGCGTCGAGGCATTCTGAGAGCGTTCGGTGCTCAAGTCGGCGCGGGAGCGCACATTTATCCACGAGTCAAGATCTGGGCTCCGTGGAATCTTTCGATTGGCGCACTAGCGGGCGTTGCCAACGGCGTCACGCTTTACTCCATGGAACGCATTGTTTTGGGGGAACGTTGCGTGATCTCACAGGGTGCGCATCTGTGCACCGGTAGCCACGATTTCAACGACCCTATGTTTCAGCTCACGGCACAGCCCATATCTGTCGGGCGCGAGGCGTGGATTTGCGCAGAAGCGTTTGTTTGCCCCGGGGCGGAAATCGCTGAGGGTGTTGTGGTGGGCGCGCGTTCGGTGGTAACCCGCAGTCTTCGCGAGCGCTGGACGGTATATGCGGGCATGCCTGCGAGAAAGATATCCACTCGAACTGGATCTGGAGAAAAACAATGAGCAGTGTCTCAGTCCTCATTCTGACAAAGAACGAAGAAAAGGATCTTCCAGGCTGCCTGGAGAGCGTCATCGAATGGTGCGACGACATTCATGTCTATGACTCTCACAGCACAGACCGAACAGTTGAGCTTGCCAGGTTGCTCGGCGCGAAGATTACGCTGAGGGAATTTGATAACTGGGCGAGTCATCAGAACTGGGGACTCGCCAACATCAAGTTCAAGCACGACTGGGTGTTATACATCGACGCTGACGAACGCGTGACCGAAGACCTGGCCCGCTCGGTACGCGAGATGGTTTCCAAATCGACCGACTGCGTTGCCTTCGAAGTACAGCGCCGCGATTTCTTTAGCGAGCGGTGGCTAAAACACGTCCAGGTGTCGCCTTATTACGTTCGCCTTTTCAAGCCTGCGTATATTCAGTACGAACGGATCGTGAATCCGATCACCGTGGTCAATGGCAAGACAGGCAGGATTGACGGATATCTCGACCATCACCCGTTTAGCAAAGGTGTCTCGCACTGGCTGGCACGACACAACTCGTATAGCTCACTCGAGGCCGATCAATTTCTGATCAACGCTAGCAAGGGCGAGAAGTTCAAGCTATCAAAGGCGTTGCTGGCCGAGAACTTTCAGGTGCGCCGTTATCATCAAAAGGGATTGTTTTATAAGTTGCCGCTGCGTCCGCTGGTTAAATTTTTTGTGCTATATGGCGTTCGAAGGGGATTTCTGGATGGAAGGCCAGGATTCGTTTACGCCGTGCTGCAGTCCATCTACGAGTATTTCATCGTGTTGAAGGTGCGGGAGCGTTTGAAGGCGCCGAAAGCATGAAGAACGCACTCATTCAGTCCAACCCTTCCACCGCTGATCGGGGGCCGTCCAGGAAGGTCCTGATCTATGGCCTCAACTATGCACCGGAACTCACCGGCATTGGAAAGTACAGTGCCGAGATGGCGGAATCGCTGGCCGAGGCGGGATACGAGGTGCGCGTTGTATGTGCACCGCCTTACTACCCGGAGTGGCAGATTGGCGCGGGTCACTCGGCCTGGCGCTATCGCACTGAGCAACGTGCGGCCGTGCGTGTTCAGCGCGCGCCCGTGTGGGTGCCGAGTCGTCCCAGTGGGTTGAAGCGTCTTCTGCATCTCGCGAGTTTCGCTGTTGCGAGTCTGCCGACGGTGTTCGCACAATTACTTTGGCGCCCCGACATTGTGATCGCCGTTGCCCCGAGTCTGATGAACATTCCGGCTGCCTTGATGTTCGGCAGGCTGACGAAGGCGCGCACGTGGCTTCACATTCAGGACTATGAAGTCGATGCCGCTTTCGAACTTGGCATGTTGAAAGGCAAGCGGTTGAGGCGTTTTGCCTTGGGCGTCGAAAGTTGGTTGATGCGGCGCTTCGACGTCGTATCGACCATTTCCGCGAAAATGATCGAGCACGGCCGCAACAAGGGTGTGGATTCACCGCGATTGTTTGAATTGCCCAATTGGGTCGATGTGAACGCGATCTTTCCGCTGGAACGCCCAAGTCTGTACCGGACGGCGCTGAATATTCCCGAGGACTCTATCGTTGTTCTGTATTCCGGGAACATGGGTGCCAAGCAGGGTATCGAGGTGTTGGCGCAGGCGGCGGCCACTCTTGCATACAGAAGGGACATTCATTTCGTTCTTTGCGGCGACGGCCCATGCAAAGGTAGTCTTGTTGAACAATGCGGGTATCTGACGAACTGCACATTTCTTTCTTTGCAGCCGTTTGAGAATCTTAACGATCTGCTCAATGTGGCGGACATCCATGTCCTGCCGCAGCGTGCGGATGCGGCTGATCTGGTTATGCCTTCGAAGTTGACCGGCATGCTCGCAAGCGGCCGCTCCATCGTCGCGATGGCACGCACAGGGACCGAACTCTTCAATGTGGTGTCTCCGCGGGGGGTGACGGTTCCGCCTGAGGATGTTGAAGCGTTGGTGGCTGCTATAGAAAACCTGGCCGGCGACAAGGGCAAGCGAAGCCGGCTTGGCGCCGCTGCGCGCGTCTACGCTGAAACGGAGTTATCGCGCCGGGCAGTGATGGAGCGCCTTGATGTCAGGTTTCAGATGTTGTGCGATCGGGCGAGGGGGAGGTCGGTTCTTACTTGAGGGGGACTTTGCGTCAGTAGATCGGCGGCGTTGTACGATTGCGGCCGCGGCCGTTTTTTCTCCGAAGCATAGGTTTGCTGCGTTAGTGCTGCGTCCCTACCGTCCATTCATAGTTGGATACTTTCTCCTGACCTGTGTATCTCCACGGTGGTTTTCGTGTCTTGTCGCTAGTTGAGTCGTGTCAGCAAGAGGCAACTGGAGCGGCCCCACGCGGGATTGCCTTTTGTTCATCAACAATGTTTCCACCGGGATTATTTCAATCTCACAGTGCGCTCGGGGGCGCCCGATCTCCGAATAGGTCCGAGCGGTAGAGGATGTGACTTATTCGGCTGATCCTTTGGCAGATTCCGACAAACGCGTCAAATTGGAGAATCCGCTTGATACGATCCAAAGCCTATCCACCGACAACTGGCTGCAGATGAACCCGACACGCCGGACGACATTATCGCGGATCGGTAGAATCGGGATGGGGCTGGCGTCCATCGTGAAAATTCGCGGCGTACACGCTGAGCAGAGCGGACTAATTGCTTCCCGCAGCCGGCTGGATGCGCTCCAGCAGGAAGATTTCAGCGCGCGTGCTCGTGGTGGCGCGCGCGGTGACGGCAAGACTGATGACACGATTGCGCTTCAGTCCTGGATCAATTTTCTGGTGGCCAATCATAAACGCGGCACACTCAGTGCCGGTACATATTGCATTAGTGCACCGCTCGTCATTCCCGCCGGATACGAGTGGGCGATAGTTGGCGACATTGCAGGAGGCACCCGTATTCTGCAGACAACCGACAACGTACCGATCTTCGACATTGCTCCAAACAGTCCCAAACCGCTCACGCATACGTGGCGCATCTCGAACATAGAGTTCGATTATGCGAATGAGCAGCCGGCTTCCAACGAGAATGCCAACTCTATCCTGTTCTCGCAGATGGTGTGTGAGTTTTCCCTAACGGGCTTACGTTTCGCGCGCGGATCCTACGCAATCAAGGTGAGGCCCGGCATCGGCGGGCCTTGGGGCGGTGTCTGGGATGAACTCGTGTTTGAGAACGGCTTGAGCGCAGGAGCAATGCAGTGGACTGGGTGTGTTAATGGCGTTCCGAATAACAAGTGGGGGCGGTTTTTCGTAGATTGCCACCGTATGATCGGCCCGGTCTTCAAGGACGTGCGTGGCTACAATTGGGTTGTGGACACCATTGAGTTCATTGCTGCACAGCAAGGTGCTCAACTCTTCTCGATCGCAGCCGGAAGTATTTGTTCCATCAGGGCGGTAAAACTCGAAAACGGTGTCTACCGAAAATCGACCAACCTCTTCGAAATCGGCGCCGGTGCACACGTTACAGTCGGTCAATTTTATATTGGTGGAAATGCCATGGTGTTGCACTCGGAGCGGGGTGCAATAACGCTTTTCGCAACGGGAGTTGGAGGGCCGACGGGGAGTTTTGAAATTGAAACCCTTGTTGCGACCGCAACTGAGTTGGGAGGCGATGTCTTCGTCATAAGCGGCGCAAAGGGCCGAATGCGGATTAGAGACATGTCGTTCGATAGTCACCGATGGCAGATCTGCGACAACGGTTTGTCGGCGACTGGCGACACGCTAGTCCTCGATCAGTACAAAAACGATCGCATCTCGAGGAACCTCGGAGATGTCGACTACGTTGTGGCACTTGGGGATCCGAATTTCCTGTCGTTCGAGACGCAGTTCACATCCCCGCGCACGCTGAAACTCCCCTGTTCCGTAAACAGCATGTTCAACGGCCTCTACTATGTGATCCGGCTGCACGGTGCTGTCAACAGCGAGAATAACCTTACGATTCAATGCGGAAGTTCGACGAAGTTTGTCGCGAACATCGACAAGGTGTTGATCCGTTTTGCATGGCGCCGAGATGCCAACGCTGCTGCTGGCTGGATTATGACTGAATACGAGCCCTTGCCATGAATTCGTCGGCTTCCCGCAATGGGGCAATCAATCTATTTCAAGAAACGAACGAGTAATAAGCTATGCGTGTGAAAAACGGGTCACTAGTGACAATGCTGTTTCTGCTGCCGCTGGCGTTCGACTATCGGAGCGTAGATGACAGTCAAGGCCATTTGCTCCAGATCTTGCTCGTTGCACCTGCGCTTATCTCGGGTGCATTGCTGGCTCTTACAGGTCCCCGATTTGGGGCTAGATCTCAGCTTCGAACATTCGTGACTGCTGCGTTGGTGGTGACGATAGCAGGCAGCATGGTGACCGAGCTGGTCCAAGGAAACGACATTGGAAACTATCTTCGGGTGATATTGCCGTTCATTCTTTTTTTCGTCGCGTATCTAGTTGGTTGCCACCCATGGAGCGAGCGTAGGTTGAAATCGTTCAATCGCTACGTCTTCGTCGGTATGGCCTTATCGATGGCTGCGAGCTTTGCTTACGGGATGTTAACAGGTGGCTCGATAGATGAAGTACGGTACAAAATCGTATCCCCGGTTCTGCTAGGCTTTCAAGGGATACTGCTTTATGACATTGTTGTGCAGCAAAAGCGCCCCAAGGGGGCAGCGGTGTTCTTCGCAGCCACTTTGATCGTTGAGCTATTGAGTGTTACAAGAAGCTTGCTAGTTGGCACGATCTTGCTATTTATTCTAGCGACCTGGCTCGCCGCCCCTACGGTAAGTCATCTTGCAAAGTCGCTGCTGCGCACGTCTTTTGCGATCGCGGGGTTTGGTGGATTTATAACTGCGGGCGCGTTGTGGATATTCCCCTCCGTACTTGATCATTGGTCTCAGCGGTTGTTTTTCGCGGCGGGCACGCAGAGCGGTCAAGACCCGACGACGCTCAGCCGTCTGGCTGAAGTTGAGGATCAACTTACTCAGGTTACGGCCGACGTCACATCAGTGGTCGTAGGTAGAGGTTATGGGCACGAATTTCACTATGGAGAGAAATACATTCTTCAGATGCTTGAGTTTGCACGTCGTAGCGATCTCGAAGCGATACATTCCTGGGCAGCTGGACACAATTTTTGGGTATATCAACTCTTCGCCGGTGGGGTCCTCTTCGGCGTTGCTCTTCCTTTGGCACTCGTATACGTTTTGTACCGCTGTACTAAGGCTTATCGCCGTTTTCGCGGCTTGCTGGGCGATGTCGGCTCCATTGGGGAGATGGGCCGATACCTGATGACGATTGCCGCCATGCTGGCGACGACCATCGGCGGCAACCCGCTTGGGCCCCGCTATTCGGGATTGATATATGGACTCGCGCTTGGTCTGCTTGTCTCGGCGCACGCCCGGACTTCGACCGCGCGACAAACCAGGACCGTCAACATGACGTTCCCGCAAGTATTGGAAACATCCTCCAGTATTGGAGCAGCCTTCCGATAGCACCTCACGTCCTTGTGTGATCTGGATTTCCGTAACGTATATCGGGTCAGTTTTCGGTAAGAACTTGGCTGCCTTCCAATACCCATCGCCTAATCAATGCGCCAAGAAATTGGCGCCTCGTGTTCGGGGATTTCCGACACAATTTCCCGAACTGGATATCGTGCGGCGCTGAGGTATTGATGGCCGCACAAAGCTGCCGGCGAGGACAGTCGATGAAATCGTGCGGAGATTTTCCCAAGGAATTTCGGCAGCGCGGGTGCGCCACTAAGCGCACATATCGCGACAGCGTACCGTCCATCAATGTCAGGAAGATGGAGGAAGCTAGAGGGGCTTCGGATACGCCAATTCGTTTTCAGCGACGCGTGTGTGACACGCGCCAGAAAATCACCATGGCGACCGATAGACGCTGGTAGCCGGATCCCGGCCGCCAGATAAATCAGTCCGCGTAACGAAAGATGATGCCGGCGCAGCGTTCTGAGAGCCGGACATATCGCTGTTGCCCGACTGACCGCTGCGTACGCCTCCAGCATTCCGCCGCAACGTCCCCTTTCCAGCCGAAGCCCTCCCGCCGCTTCTTGCTCCAGGCGGTGACAAACCCTCAACCGCCGCGAGCCCGTAGCTCGTCGAATGACGCGCACCATCCATCTTTCCAGGCTGGTTTCCAAAGCGCGCCGAGTAGCTATCCTCGAAATCCTTGGGCGCGCCGTACAGCGAGCTAATGCGAGCACTCTGCGACGACTTGGTATTACGCGTTTGACCATCGCGCGCGGAAGTTTGGCTCCGGGTTGAACTCGAGGCGTCATCACCTGAGAGATAGTTCATCTCGTAGTCCGGAGGCGATCCAAGCAGGGGACTCAAGGACGAATCTGAACCGGCCGGCCCACCGCGCTGCGGATTGCCGCTTGAATATTGGGCTCGCATCGAGCCCAGGTTACTTTGCGCATACGCCGATGAGCAGGTGATGGCAGCCACCGCGGCCGCTACCGTAGCAATCAGGGGAATTTTCACGAAACACCTACCCATACGCGAGCCAAAATGCTGGCGCTGCTCAGCAGCGCCAGCGTGGCGCGACAACAGATTAAAACCGCCCACGCGAACTTGCAGTCGGCTTGCATCTGTATCCGTGCAGACCCGCGCGATGCCGTGGAGCGGCAGCGCAAACGCATTGAGCCTGATACGAATCATGGCCACTTCGTTACCGGGAAGTAGAGTGGGCCGCATCGCGCCCGATCGTGTAGTACTTCCAGCCGCTATCCCTCATCACACTGGGGTCATACAGATTGCGTCCGTCGAATATAACCGTGTCGTTGAGTGCTTCTTTCACGTGCTCGAAGTCGGGACTGCGGAACTCCTTCCATTCAGTCAGGATCACCAACGCATCGGCGTTTCGGAGCGCCACGTCGCGCTCTTTCGCAAAGGTCACATGCTCGTAGTCGTCGGGACCGAGGTCTTCCGCCAGGTGCCGCCGGGCTTCGTCAAGGGCAACAGGGTCGTACACGTTGACCGACGCTCCACCGCGAATCAATGCCGCAATCAGTTGCCGGCTGGTCGCCGCTCGCATATCGTCGGTGTTCGGTTTGAAAGCGAGGCCCCAAATGGCAAAGCGTTTGCCATTAAGTGCGTTGTTGAAGTGCTGTTTGATCTTGTCGAACAGCACCGTTTTTTGCAGTGTGTTCACATACTCGACCGAAGCCAGAATGTTTAGCTCCATGCCGTTTTCATTGGCGGTATGCATCAGCGCCTGCACGTCTTTCGGAAAACAGGAGCCACCGTATCCGCAGCCGGCGTACAGGAAGCTGTAACCGATGCGTGGATCAGAACCAATGCCGCGCCGGACATGTTCAATATCCGCGCCGACGCGATCCGCCAGGTTCGCGAGTTCATTGATGAAGGAAATCCGCGTGGCGAGCATTGCATTGGCCGCGTATTTGGTGAACTCGGCCGATCGCACATCCATGCACAAGGTGCGTTGATGATTGCGGTTAAACGGTGCGTAAAGCTGTTCCATCAGGCTCTTCGCGCGCAGCCCCGGGACGTCGGAATCGTATCCCAGAACGATGCGATCTGGTCGCATGAAGTCCTCTACCGCAGCGCCTTCTTTGAGAAACTCCGGGTTTGAAACCACGGCGAACTGTGCGTCGTGGCCACGTGCCGCCAATTCCTCCGAGATCGCATCACGCACCTTGTCGGCGGTACCCACTGGCACGGTCGACTTATCTACAATGACCTTGAACGAGTCCATGTGCTGGCCGATGCTGCGTGCGGCAGCAAGCACGTACTTCAAGTCTGCGGAGCCGTCCTCATCCGGTGGGGTTCCGACCGCGATGAACTGGATATCGCCGTGTGCGACCCCTTTCGCGATGTCAATGGAAAACGTCAGGCGACCGGCGTCGCGATTGCGCGCGATCACTTCCGATAGACCAGGTTCGTAGATGGGTACGCCGCCGCTGTTTAGCTCTCCAATCTTCGCTGCATCAACATCGAGACACAGAACATCATTGCCCAATTCAGCGAGGCATGCTCCGGTGACAAGACCGACATAACCTGTTCCGACGATAGTGACTTTCATGGATTTTGGTGCGCTTGGAAAGTGGAAATATTCTGCGAGTCGGCATGCAAATGCTCGCCTGATCGGCTTGTCCGAAGGCGTAAGGGTCCGACGAGCTCGCATCGTTACTCAACGAAACCTCTTTAGGGAATTTCTGGCGCAAGGCGACAATGTAATTTCTTTTTTCGTCAAGGTTTGATCGACATGTCGGGCCTGGCGGAAGCGAAGCGGGAGTATCTGCTTCGCTAGTTGGAAGCCGACGATTGGAGAGGTCTGGTGGATGAAGCGCCCTTCGTAGCAGTGGTACCTCTAAGAAGACGGCGGATAACGTCCCAAGATTGTCGGACAGGGCCCAATCTTGCAACGTATCCTTCCTGGGATGTGCACGGCTAGTCGACGGGCGGGAAGTATGCGGGCGATAACTATCTCGAAGACGTATTGGCACAGGGCGCGCGCGTTGATCGACGCTTTCGCACGCAATCTGTCATGAGTTCCTCACAAATAACAATGTTCTTCTCGATCATTTTCTGCTGAATGACCATGCTTCCAACCCTTATGTTCTTGGATGTCGTCGACGCAACACCACTGGTAGCTATCGACCTTATCATCGAGAACGAGATGGGCGGTTATCTTCTCGGGCGCCGCGTTAACAAACCCGCTCAAGGTTTCTGGTTTGTCCCGGGCGGTCGCATTCGCAAGAACGAGCGCCTTGACGACGCCTTTCACCGGATCGCAAGCGAGGAACTTGGTCGAGCCGACCTCAGACGGGCCGACGCCGACCTTCTTGGTGTGTACGAACATCTGTACGAGGACAATTTTAGCGGTCAATCTGGCATCTCGACTCATTACGTTGTACTCGGGTACAAGCTGCGGGGCACTATTGAACTTGCGAGCCTGCCCGACCTGCAACATACGGCGTACCGTTGGGCGACCAAAGAAGAGATTACGACCGATGCGGAGGTTCATCTGAATACGCAAGCTTATTTCGGTGGTCCCGCGCTACGGTGCGCAGGACGCTTTTCAATGTGACATGGACGCCCTCCTCGAACCTGGGGCCGGCTGATTCGCCAAGCGCGAATACGTTGGCAAAATGGTTATCCCGCGCATGCACGCGGTGGAGGATTAAAGATTTATTGTGTCCGTTAACGTCAGAGATTGGTTGATATCTGCCAACCTGTCTCCATGCACGCCGGTGCTCACTCATACTTCCATTAATACGTGTGTAGTCAAGCGTTGAAATTGGCGCGCACTGGAGCTCGCAATAGTGTTAGAGGCCGTTGGACCGGTGACGTGGTCCACTTCAGCGGACGGCACGGCGAACCCCCGGCGCCGGTCGTCAAGGAATGACACGAACACCACAAAGGGTTGCAGCGTACTGATAGCGCACAGGACTCACAGGTCCGGGATTAATTGGAATCGGGGTTGGTAAGCGGGGGAATGATCGATGACGGAGAATGAAATCATCCAGGAGTCGGCCGCGCTGCGCGGTCAAGGCAAATATCAGGAAGCGATCAACCTCATCGAGGCGAACCTTCCGAACATTGAGGGGGACGTCCGACTCAATGCCCAACTCGAGGCATTCCGGGCCGCAGTAGAAGCAGGGAATGCCCAAACGGCGCACGAGTATGCGACAACGATCGCGGCCGAAGAATCGAGGCGGCCGAGCATCCTAACCGTTGCTCTGACCAACGGCGTATTAATGTGGCCGATCAGGCCGGAAACGGTGGTACGGGGCGGCCACGCCTAAGGGAGTTGCAGCGCGGCGCGCCGTGGCAGTGGACGGTTGCGCGGCGTCTCACCGCGCAGAGCGCGAGATGAAGGGCGACGGCTTGCGCTGCATTTTATTCCCGGCAACGGGACGTCGTCGTCGCCGTCGGTATTCCTGTCCAACCCCAACTTGCTCGCTCAGCCGCATGGCTTGGCCGTCGACTGATGGTAGGGGGATCATCTGCTGTGAGAAAGTGCGCAGGGGCAGCTTGAAGCGTTCGCAATCGCGTACGTGATGGCAAGGAAATAAAAAGAAGCCCGCCGGACGAGGTGTCGGCGGGCAAAAAGATTCGAGGGGTGTCGTCGGACCGGGATGATCCCTCGAATCGGCCAGTCGCTAGTATCGAGCGGTAAGAATGGCGCGGCGCACAAATGGCGGTGATTGTTAAGATTTTGTCCGAATCGGGCATTCGCTGCCATTACGCAGGCCGAGTGCAAGCTGGATGGTAGTCCTGCGCAGCGATGATCAGCGAGTGGCTCGCCTATGACAGACTGCGGCGGAACTGAGGACTCACCTCCGATCCCTTCGCATAGAGTTGAAAAATGGAGTATTCCGCCAACATGTTAGCTTTTTCCGTCAGCGGCATTCCGCCATGCAGAAGTCTGGATATGATGCACTGCAATCTAAATAGATTTTTATCTGCGCTGTAACGAATCGTGGAAGCCGTTGTGTCAGTCAGTTCAATATTATTTTCTGCTCAACGTTAAATCAGCAATTTTTGTGCGTAGTAAATTAGCACATCGTATTGAGATAAAACAATAGGATCGTCGTAATTAATTCGACATGCTTATTGATGGAATTGGTGGGTTCGCCTGATATGCGAGGGATTTTTTTATAACGCGATCCAGCCATGGGGTTTTGTGAAAGCGCGCGGCATGAAAAGAGAGGCATTGTCCAGAAATAGCGAAAAACAACACGATGCGCCTGAATTGGATGTGGGCGTGACGTAGCAGCGAGCGGGCTGGTAATCGCTGCGATCGCGACGGGTTGGTTCACGGCAACGCGAACTGATACAAGCAATTAAAAATATGACTCAAAATTTGCGCGGACAACAACTCCGATCGGCGCCGCGCGCGCTGGCGCTTGCTGCGGCTTTAGCGTTCTCCGCTTCGGCGCAAGCGGCCGACCCTGCACTCAATGCGCTCGGGCAGGCTGGTGGTTTGGTGATTCCCTATGCGTTTGCGCTGCCGGAAGGGACGGTGGAGGCGCAGTACAACAACTACATCGATCCGCGGTACGGAAAGCAGGCGACGGGTTCACAGGTTTACTGGGGCGCTGTGGGTTTGCTGCCCTACGTGGAATTGTCTGCTGGGCTAGCAAACTATCCGGCTAACGTGCACGTTCCTTTTTCGAATGAGGATCGCACTGTTCTTCGTCATCTGATGGCGGACATTAAAGTAGAAGTGCCGAAGTTCTTCAAGTACCAGCCGAGCATTGCGTTCGGCATTAGCGACGTTGGCGGCCAGACGCATTTCTTCCGTTCGAAATACGGCGTCGTGTCGCAAGCATTTGGACCGGTGACGTTGACCGCCGGCTATGGCCAGGGCGATCGCCTCGATGGTTTGTTCGGCGGCGCGCAGGTCTCGCTGTGGAACACGGGTTTTTCGCTGCTTGCAGAAGACGATTCGAAGACGCCCTATGCCGGCGTGCGCTATCAGTCTCCGCGGATTCGCTGGCTAGCCGATGCGAACGTGATTGGTACGTTCATGCGTTCGATCCGCTCGACGGATGGTGTGTCGCCGCGCACGTCGTTCTCGGTAGGCATCCAGATTCCGCTGGGCAAACGGTTTAGCGGTGCGCGTTGTGCAGACGGGTTGTGCGAGGGCCCGCAGGTGCCGGCCGCGCAGACTGCGGACGCCGACGATGACGGTCCGATCCGCCTCGCCAGCCTGCAACCGGTAGACATGCGTGCAGTCGCAGCCAACAACAACCCGCTGGCAGCAGTGCCGATTACGTATGTGCCGCCGCTGCAGTCGTATGCGTCTGTGATGCTGAGTGATGTGACGGCGGCCAGATCGTCGGATGCGCAGTCTCCCGCCATTCCGGAAGCGCTGGATACCGCCTCGCTCGACGAAATCGCCGCGCAACTCTTTGCCGCCGGCCTCGAGCGTGTGCGTGTCGGGATGAGCGGTCGCGATCTGGTGGTCGAGTACGAGAACCACCGATACAACCAGAACGAAGCGGACGCGCTCGGCATTGTGCTTGGTGTGGCGAGCGTGAATGCGCCGCACGGCACGGACAAGATTCATGTGGTGATCAAGAAGGCCAATGAGCCGTTAGGCGAAGTCATTGTCGATCGCGATGCGTTTGCGCAGTTCGTTGCGGGCGGTGCGCCGACAGCTGCAAGCGCGTCCATGACGATGCGCACGCGTCCGACTTATGACGCGGATTCGATTGCATGGCATGGCAACGAGCACACGCATGGGCTGACGCGGATCCAGATCGAACCGATCGTCAGTTACCTGTACGGCACCGAGTACGGCAACTTCGACATTTCTCTCGGCGCCAACATTGAAGGGTTTGTGCCGCTGTGGCGCGGCGCGGAGTTGTATGCGAGTTATATCGCGCCGATCTACAACACCAAGAACATGGACGAAGGCCGCGTGTTCAGCAATTACCGCTTGCGCGGCGGCCTGAATGCGGTCGCATTGGCACAAAGCTTCTGGATCGTGCCGCAAGTGTTCAACGTGGCATCGGTCGGCAAGTTCGATTACTCGTATGTTGGCGTGCAAAACGAAACAACGGTGTTCGTGCCGGGCCGCCCCGATCTGATTCGCTTGCGGCTTGCCTATTTGCACCATGAGCCGGGCCATGACGCATTGCCGAGTGAGAAGAATGCCGAGCTGACTTACCGCTGGGTGCAGCCGTCCTGGAAGTTGTGGATCGAGGCGGGCGTGGCGCGCTTTGTGGGTGGAGACAAGGGGCCGGTCGCGACACTGACGCGCTGGTTCGACGACGTTTCGGTGAGCGTGCATGGCGAGCATAGCGGGCAGGGCACCTTTGTGGGCGCCGCAATCAGCTTCCCGCTGACGCTGCGTCAGGGCATGAAGCCCGGGATCAGTCAGGTGTACGGCTCCGAACAGTTCGGGCTCGATTTCCGTACGCGAGTCGGATCGACGAATTATCTGTCGGGTAATGCGGCGGAGAACATGGCCTTCCCGTACAGCACGCAACAGTTCTTGCTGAATCAGGGCCGCTTTAGCGGCGAGTACTTCTCGACCCAGCTCTACCGGATGCGTGATGCGTATCTGCGTTACGGGCGGCCTGGTAGTGACGGAACGAAGCCGAAGCCGCAAGTGAGTGTGCCTGCTGTATCGACGGGCGCGGCGTTTTCACATGGCGTCTGCGGAAACGGTTTGCAGGGTGTAAGCGACGGACGGGCATTGGTGCCGGTCAATTGTGAATGACTTTCTTTGGAGATAGGCGATGAAGCTTCTAAATGGCGCCACGCTGCGCACGCTGCAGTTCGGATCGATAGTGCTTGCGACCAGTGCGCTGGTCGCATGCGGTGGCAGCGGCGACTCGCCGGGCGCGACGGTGAGCGGTACGGCCGCGGTGGGCGCGGCAATGGCAAACGCAAGCATTGTCCTGACTTGCAAGAACGGTACGGGTAGTGCGACGGCTAACGCAAGCGGCGCGTATTCTGCGACCTTTAAGTTTGACGGACCGTGTGCGATTACGGCGACAGGCGGCGCGGTCACGATTCATTCGTTTGCGGCCGGCGCGGGTACCTACAACGTGACTCCCTTGACCGAATTGCTTTTGAGCTATCTGGCCGGGCAGCTTGGAACCACGGTTAGCGGGCTGCTGTCGGGAATCTCGAGCAACGCAACATTCCAGAGCGCGCTGTCCAACAGTACCGTGATCGCGAACGCACAGGCGGCCGTCGCCCAGTTGATCAAGACCCGGTATGGGATCACGCTTTCGTCATCTT
This sequence comes from Burkholderia sp. OK233, assembly GCF_900230185.1. Taxonomy (GTDB): domain Bacteria; phylum Pseudomonadota; class Gammaproteobacteria; order Burkholderiales; family Burkholderiaceae; genus Paraburkholderia. The sequence goes on along the minus strand of NZ_OCSR01000002.1, from coordinate 1,029,982 downwards.
CGTTCTTGACGGTTTCGTTCACGCCAGGGCAGCCCGGCGCGGATGCGGATCTGGACACTTTGCTGACTGCTGGCGCGATTACCGCGAATGGTCAGCCGGCGGCGTCGTTGACAGCCGCTGCGACAGCGGCGGGGGCGGCAGCGCCGATCTCCGGCGGGGGCAACGGCGGTGGCGCAACCGGTGGAACGGGCGGCACCGGCGGCACGGGAACCACAACGCAATAACTTTCACGTGCGGAAGCAGAAAATCGGGCCGCCGGACCGGTTCAGGTTCCCAACGGAGCTGCGCCGGCCGCTCGCTTAAGAATCTTTGTCCAACACGAAATCGCTCTAATAAGCCTGGAGAGTATTTGAGGCTTCGTGTCGCGACGGTCTAATTGGATTACGATGAACTTTGCGATTTAGCCGCGAAGATCCATGAGCGGAACAACAAGGGTTTGAGACGTGAAGGGCAACTATTCGTAGCCGAGCCTGTGACTCAGAATGGGCGCGAAAAAGAGTGCAATCGCAGAGCCCGCTGCCTTACCCTCGAGCTCCGCGGCCGCAGCAGCGGCCCGCATTCCGTACAGGTGCGTGGACAGATCAAATAGCTGAGGTAGGCAGTAGAACACTGCGATCACAATGCAATAACCCTGCATGACCGATATGCGCCAGCCTTTCTCGAAAGCGACAGCAGCCGCGACAATGCGCACAGCGCCGAATAATACAAGCGCACCCACAGCAGCCTGTTCGCGGAGCAAATACTCTGGAATAAACTCGCCCATAACTTCCCGTTCACCTGGAACGTTAAACTACCAGAACTATATGAAATTGAAAGCCGGCCATTCGAATGTTGCCATCGAATGCCGGTCGCTCAGGACAATCGGTCTTCTGAATTGAGGACCGAGTTGACCGGTTTTGATGTTACCGAAACCGTCCCCGGGCAATGAGAGTACGGCTGAATGAGCCATAATATTGGCCGATATAGTCAAGCACTACGTTCCGTAAAACGGGCGGGCGCTATCCATGTGCGGCTCTGCTTTTCAAGATCCGCGGTCGTGTTGGCCGTGTCTGCTTTGACTGGCAACGCGACTGCGAAGGGACTTATCCGTCTCGGCAGACTGTCACGGGTGGTAATTGGGGAGGGCAATCTGTGATGCCCGCCTGGAGTAGGGACTGCCGGGGTGCTCCCCGGATTGGGCTCGTGCCGTTGATCCGGCACCTGTGCTTGAGGCACTTCTACAGTGCCACTTCGTTGCGCAACCGATAGTCCGTCGGTGTCGTCGCCAGATATTTTCTGAAGAGTTTCGACAACTGCCCGCCGCTGCTGATACCACAGCGGCGAGCGATCTTGTCGACTGGCAAACGCGATTCAATGAGCATCCGACAACTCATGTTTAATCGTGCGCGAAGTAGATAGTCGGAGGGTGTCATGCCGATCTCGCTCTTGAAGCGGCGCAGGAAGTTGCGCTCGCTCATCGCCGCGACCTGCGCAGCATCGTCGATCGAGATGGGACGATCGACGTTCGCTTCCAGCCAGCGCGCCGACGCCAGGATCTTCTCGCTGATTTGCGGCGCCGCGCCAAGCGTGACCGACGAGGTGAACGGTGCATTGGGTTGCGGCGCGATCGACTCTGCAACCTGCTGCGCCAAATCGGCCCCGAGATCCTCTTCGACGATGCGTAACGCCGTGGATACGGCGCCCGGCGCTTCCGTCAGCGACCGCGCTGGATGAAGACCGTGCGCTTCGTTACCGCCATAGGGAAGCGGGCAGTAGCGACTGGGCAGCCCGGCTGCTTGCAGCAGCAACTGGCCTTCCGCGATCGGATGCACGATCTCGCTGAACGGATGCCTGCGGCGCAGCCAGTTGCTCAGCCGCTCGTCGCGGCATGCCTGCTGTACGCCCGCACCGCCGGCAATGAACAACAGATGTGTCTCATTCGTGCCTCGGTGCGACTGGACGTCGTCGGTCCAGACAAATACCGATGACGAACTGGCGATGCGCCCACCCGCGGCGGAAAGCAGCGAGACGTCGTAGCGTACACGGCCTGATCGCTGTGCGGCGACGAGCGCGTTTGCCTTCTGGAAGATCTCGATGATTGCTGCGACCGTAGGCAGTGCAAACCCATTGAACAGTGCGATGTCGATGCGAGTCAGCGTGTTCGTTTGCATCGGCACGGCACTTTGCCGCGCGCTGCGCGGCAGAGTATGTACCAAATCCATTTTGTTTTCCCCGGAAATGTGTGGTCTGCAAAGTCTTCTCTCCAAGACTCTGTCTTTTTCTTATATGAGCATGCTATACATATGATTCTCTTGTCGGTATTTAATGGCCGAATTAGCCAACACATTGGCTGTTAAGGACACTGAGCAGCGAGATAGCGGGCAGCCTTGCAGGGCTTATGATTCTACCCCGCGCACTGGCAAGATTTCGAATGACCAGTGGATATTTCAAAAAAAATTGAGACAGAATGTATAGCGCATATTTTTTATATTTATATGCGGTGACGAATAATTATTTGTCAATATCGGCGAATTGACGACTACAAGCGAAATATCTCGTAAGTAATACAGTTTGGGGCTATGTCAACCCAACCTGGTGCATTCGCTACGCCGCGTCGCACGCTTTCACAAAGCGCCACCGCCGGCAAAGTAGGTGCCTCAGGTCGTTCGTGGGGCGACGTCCAACGGCTTGGTCTTCTCGGACAGAAGTTTTCCGATAACCGCCGCAAAGCGGTGCAACGCACCGGAAGAGGTAAAATTTCGCTCGGCCGCTCAGGATATGCGCTTGCAAGTACGCGTCCACGCGTATCGTTGCCCGCCTGGGCCGTAGGGCATCGGCCTTGTGCCGGTTTCGAAGGCACTGCATCACGATACGTCCTGGGATACGGCCATCTGCACGTTAACTCAATGCGATATCTTGCGGGCCGGCTCGACTTTCGCGTCACGCCGAAATCCAACGATCAGGATTCGTGGGACTCAGCGTCGTTCGGGGCGCAGGCTTTGAACGTGCCGATCGTCTTGCAGATTGCTCAATACTCTGGAGCCGCGCCAACCGCCGAATGGTGGCTTTTGGGCGTATACGGTCTGCTGCCGTTCAGCAGGTGTTCGCTTACGATTCGCCCGGATTTTCAAAGAAGGCGTTTCCCGCCTCCTTGCGCACGGGGAACGCTTGTGCCATGTGACGCGCTATGTTCTGCTCGTTCAACGCACTAGTATCGTTGCAGGCGGGGGGAGTGGTGGATAGAATTTTTTTAGCAAACGATTGCGTATGAGGCTAAATAAGCTTTGCACGCGACCGTTAACGGGTTCATGCACAAACAAGACATTCAGACAATCGTATCCGCGGCTCGTGAAACGGCCGATTCTATCGTCGGTGCGCGTGAGTGGAAGACGGCCGAAGATGCCAGCGCGATGCGCGATGTGATCTTCTGGGACATGCTTGCCAAGCGATTGCCTAACACGAACATCGTCGATCTGCTGTCAATGTTCGATTAGACGTCGTTGTCGACACGGTTCAGGCGAGGCATCTCCACAGCTCGCGGCACAATGGGACGCGTGGCGCGATTGCGGACGTATCGGACGTCCGTCGATTGGCGTCTGAAGCTTCACGACGACTAGTGGTCACCAAGACCAACCAGGGAAAAGATCTTGACGACTGTTCCTGGTTTGGGTTGATGCTCACCCTGTTGCTGAATGAAGACTTGCATTGCGCGCGTCATTTCTTGACTTGAAAGTTTGCGATAGGCGCAAATGTTGTATGTGACGCCGTGCTTCCGGTCTTTGATGAAATTGTCTACGTTCGGTAGCTGCATGCTTTCCTCGAAAGCGTCGTGCGATTCTCCCGCTGAAACTGATCGTCTTTCGGCCATGGCCATGGACGGCAGTCGCAATCGTTGACGAACCAGAGCGCGTGCCGATCTGACCATCTCGCTTCCAGAGCGACAGTATCTCCGGTGTTTCGCGTACCTCCACACGAGTAGTTCCCGACGTCATCCATACCGCCGGGTATAGAAGATGTCCACGAAAAAGAACCTGCCGTCCAAGGGAGCGGCAGGCTAAAAGATCGAGGGGTGGGGTTGCCTCAGAGAAGCCCCCTCGAAAGACCGAAGCGGAGCTTATTCGATCGGAACATGTGGCGGACGCAAGCGGCGGATTTGGTCAACATGTTGACTGAACAGCACATGAAAGCAGGCTCGTCCTGACGAGAGGGGGCCAAATGCTCCCTCCTCAGGGGTAAACATCCGGGTCCATCAACGGAAACATGCAAGGTATGACAGATTGCGAGTGCCAAATCAGGCCGGTCCTAAGCCCGAGGTTGTAGCCTTCGATGCGATCAGCATCAATGCCAGGAAGGCCGCAACCGCATATCCCGAATGGAATGTCTGAAACAGCCAGAGCGAAATTACACCCGACTTCCGCGCCGGGCCGGCTTTCCCCGCCGAACCCATATTCGAGGATTCGTGATCATGCCTGGCATGGGCGAAAAACGACTGGATTGGAGATGTCCTTACATTGGCCCGGTATTTCGGGCTGGGTCACGTGATCATGGAGTGGGCTGGAGGCGCAATTGTCACATCTGACAGCCGCGCTGCAGCCGCGTTGGGATATGTCTGTCGAGCGGAGGTAACTGCGGAGACGTTTCGAGTTGTCCCGCATTTCCTGATTGGAACTCGGCGGATTGCTACATTGCAGACCCGTCTTGCCTTGATGCTACAGCGCGACTCACCGTCACTTCGGTTGCATCCTTGCCCATATCCCATTCCCAGGCTTGTCGACGTCGTTCAGTACAACAAGTTTCAGGAGCGCGATCCGGCGCTGCTTTGGTTCAGACAAATCATGCGGGAAGTTGCGCTAGTGAACTAATGTTATGTCTATGCACATCGATATCTCGTATGGCGGTGGCCTGGGTGTCTGGTATTTATATTTATGTAAGTTGACTTTTTATCGGGAGTTGTTTCCGAACTTCGGGCCTGGTAGATTCGCTCAAGGTGATTAGCTCAAAGAGTATTTTTATAGCTGGAACTCTGATTTCCATCGTCTTCACCTTCTTTGCTTGGGTGGAAATGTGTTGAGGCCGACGGCAAAAGGATAAGCAGCGTTGAGGCGCAGCAAGCGCCGCCGAAGGAACGATGGGGCTGGGTCGAAAGTGCGCATCCGCTTGCGGTGAAACTTGACATTCGGGGCTGCCGACGGGCGAACGTCCGGAAAGCACCCCGTCGCCGCCCCACCAACGCCGTTATCTGAATATCGGCGACGGCCGACTTCGAGACGCTTGGCTTGGACGGTATTGAGCGGGACAGCTCACAGAAGCCTCCGGCTGCCGGCCGCTACCTCGGTCGGTGACCCTCTACGACGACGGAAGTTTTATGGTTGAAAACTGTCAATATCGGAAGTTATTTGAGTAACAGACACGGCGAAAGACTTCGGTTTTGATCGCCGAATTCGCCCAGAACGGAAGCTATTTGGTTAATTTTCCGGAAGGCAATCGAGTTCCTCTACAGAAAAAGATAGGCGGGCCGTATTCGATTCCTCTTTAAATCTTAAGGGCACGTTAAATAAATCCAAGCCATGAAAATAACAGTCCTGTAATCTGCCGGACGGCTTAGGGTAACGAAGTGGCCGCTATGCTGAGAACTAACCTCCCACGGTCAGGCAAGCATCGTAGCGATGCGGTTCCAGCCCGCGTGGAGCTCGACATCCAGCAGATGGAGTGCCCTCTATGGTTTCTCGCCCCCCCACACAGTCGTATTGCGCCCAAAGCCTGTCATCCGGTGTGCGCCGGAGAACACAATGAACCAGTTGGCTTCAATACGCATCTTCGCCAAAGTCGCGGAGTGTCTGAATTTCGCGGAAGCCGCCAAACAATTGGGCATTTCCGGTTCGGTGGTCACGCGCGGTGTCGCGACGTTGGAAGAACACTTGGGCGTTCGGCTGGTCAGCCGGACCACGCGGCGCGTGTCGTTGACGGGGACGGGCGAACTGTATTGGAAGCGCTGCATAGACTTGCTCAGGCAGCTCGATGACATGGACGAATGTATTGCCTCCGCGGTGGGACAGCCGGCCGGTTCGTTGCGGATCGCGGCGTCGTCGCTGTATGCGACCACGGATCTGCCGGACGTGCTAGCCGCTTATCGGGCCCAGCAACCCCGCATTAGTTTTGAGCTGACCGTGTTCGACAATATGAGCGACGTCACGACCAGCGAGTTCGATATCCGTTTCAGTGCGGAACGTCGCTTGCGTGATTCATCGCTGGTGTGCCGGCCGCTCGCGCAAACACGCGACGTGATTGTTGCCAGTCCGGACTATCTGGCGCGTCGCCCGGCGCCGAGCACACCGGGCGATCTGGTGTCGCACGACGTGCTCGTTGCGTCGGATGCGCCAAGCCGTTACTGGGAGTTTCGCGATGCTCACGGCACACAACGCGTCGTCGTGCAGCCGATCATGAACATGCAAAGTCCTCAGGTCGTCAAGCGGGCGGTGCAGGCGGGACTCGGCATCGCGCGCTTATCACGTTCGTTCGTGCGGCACGAACTGGCCGACGGCAGCTTGCGTGCGTTGCTGGAGGACGCGACGCTTTGCGAAGACGAACGTACGGTGTGGCTGCTGTATTCAGGGCAACCGTACATGGCGGTTGCTTTGCGCGGTTTCGTCGATTTCGTCGTGGAACGTTATCGTCAGAAACAGCCGGAAAGCAAGGGACAAAACGAGGCGCGCGTCGGCCCAGTACAACAGCGATCGAGCAATACTGAATTGCTGCGCAGCAGGATTTTGTAGGTCCTAAAGTGCGACACCTGACGTCGGCAGTGCTTCCATGCAGCGTAATTAGCGCGAGCGACGCACCGACGCGATGTTCTCACCCCAAAGGATCCACATTCATGAAAAAACTCCTGATTGCCGCAGTTGCGAATGCGGCGCTTGGCTGGTCGTTTGCCCCAATCAGTGCGATGGCGCAAAGCAGCGTGACGTTGTACGGTCTGATCGACGAAGGCCTGAATTACACCAGCAATACCGGCGGCCATTCGAACATACAGATGGAAAGTGGTTTTGCGCAAGGTAGCCGCTGGGGCGTGAAGGGTTCTGAGGACCTGGGCGACGGCACCAAGGCCATCTTCCAGTTGGAAAACGGGTTCGATGTCAACTCGGGCAGGCTCGGGCAAGGTGGGCGGATGTTCGGACGTCAGGCCTACGTCGGCTTAAGCTCGGCGCAATTTGGCACGCTGACGATGGGGCGCCAGTATGATTCTGTCGTCGACTTTCTCGCACCGCTCACGGCAAACGGCAACTGGGCCGGTTACCTGATGTCGCATCCGTACGATAACGACAACACCGACAATTCGTTCCGCTTGAACAACAGCGTGAAGTATACGAGCAAGGCGTACGGCGGCCTTACGTTCGGCGGTCTGTATGGCTTCAGCAACCAGGCAGGTGGCTTCGCGAACAATCGGTCTTACAGCCTCGGCGCGCAATACGTGGGTAGTGCGGTGACGGTGGCTGCGGCCTATATGCAGATCAACAATCCGGGCGGCACGACAGGCGGTTCGCTCACGGGCGACGACACCGACTTTTTCGCCGGCCGCGAGCAAGTCTGGGGCGCGGGCATCAACTACACGATCGGACCGACGGTGCTTGGCCTTGTGTATAGCCATACGAATCTGAATGACGCGACTGGTTCGGTATACGTTGGCAACTTCACGAACACTGCGAGCAGCCTTAAGTTCGACAATTTCGAACTCAACGCCAAGTATCAATTCACGAAGGCTGCCTATTTAGGTGCAATGTACAACTACACGATTGCCCATTTCAGCAGCAGTGCGGGCAGCTCAAAGCCAAAATACCAGCAGTTCGGGTTGATGGCGGACTACAACCTATCAGGACGTACCGACGTCTACGTTCAGGGCTTGTACCAGCATGCATCGGGTGGCGGCGCTGTGTCGGCGCCGTTGAATACCGCGTTTATAACAGGCGCAGATGCTCCGTCGTCGAGTGCCAATCAGTTCCTCGCGCGCGTTGGCATTCGGCCCATGTTCTAAGCACTCGTGCTTTACGGTTATCGGGCAGGGTGTGCCCGATAACCTGGCGCAACGCATTGCGTCGCTGGATCAGTTCGACACCGAATCTGAACGAAGGTCTGCCGAGCCGGTGGTCTTCGTCAGCTTTGTGCTGTCGGTGCCGTGCCGGATTGCATAGATCTCGCGATTACGCGCGATGGCCTGTGCCGACGGCGGATAGTCTTCTTTGGGCGCCGGTACAAGGCCATCTGCCTCTGCTTGTATGAGTTGCGCGTGCACTTCGGCGCGCGTTAGCCCCGAAGGGGACGACTGGGCAAAAGCATTGGCGCCGAACGACAGGCTGAGGACGGTGACAGCGAAGGCGGTAAGCAGTTTCACGGTTTTTCTCCGGTTAGCGGGAATGCGTGGCTTGAACCACGATCTCCATTCTTGTCGTTGCGGCTGTCGGCGCACTGACTCCAGGATTACCGTTTTGTTAACTACACGAGGCACGGAGTACATCCACTTTGCAACGTTTGCCTCGAAAACGTGACCTCTTTAATCGCTCGTGGTCTGCGCGACGTTGTATTGACTCTTTTCAATTTTTGCGCGAAAAGACTGCAAGATTCGTACATCTAACATCTTGTTTATTTATCGGGAAACGGCTATGACCGCCGTGGGTTACGGTCTTAGACCTACCATGGATGCGGCTATTCGATGCGCGCGGGAAACGATGAGTCGCAAGCGACCGCTTCGGCCGGTTTGGAAAGGAACGTGACCTGACGGTATCGGTGCCCACAAAAGTTGCCGAAGGCCCGACAGTACATGGGTTCAGCAGGCCATTTACAATCGAGTGGGAATGATCGAGTGGGGATTCGAGGCCAGTTCGCAAGGACCGGATCGGAAGCGCCCGCGTGCCATTTTCTGGCCTGTCCAGGCGATTGATTTTGCTGTATGGGCAGGATGATGGGTAGGCCGTGTTCAGGCAGAGCGGGAGTCAAACCTGGCGGAGCTTTGCGGGCAACTGTTGGAGTCGGCTGCCTTCCGCCAGACATGGCGTCCGGGCCATTCCGATATCTGCTATCGCACTGTGTCAAAAAGACTCCCAAAAAAATTGCGGTTCGGGCGTAGTCCCTCGTGCTGGCTCGTCGAATACACCCGCCGCACACTCTGCGTGCTTGACCTACTCCTTGATCCGCAGCAAGGTGACGTCTTCAGGCCGTCCGACCCACACCGCGAGTGCTGAGTAGTTATCCATTGATGCGCCGTGTGCGTGCTGGTGTGAAACAGCATGTCGGAGCAAGGACAACCAGTCGTCCGCCTTGTTGACGATTCGCAGATGTTGCTCGATGCTTGCGTCGGGCACTGCGTGCCATAGACCATCCGTGCATAGCAGAAAGGCGTCGCCGTCGTGTAGCGGCTGAATCGGGCTGACGCACGGTGCGATATCACCGTGTACGCCAAGTGCGCGATCGAGAAGATTCGGGCTGATTCCGTCGAATGGCAGGCCGGCGTCGGCCATACGTTGCAACAGACTGTGGTCGCGCGTGCGATGGATCAGCAAGCCACGCCGGAAGTGATAGAGCCGGCTGTCGCCGAGGTGTGCCCATTGCGCAGTGCGCGCCACGCGATCGATGAACAGCGCGACGACCGTGGCGCCCATCTTCCGGTTGCGCGGATCGCGCGCCTGTTCGGCCAGAATCGCATCGTTCGCGTCCTTGATGCAAGCCTCGATTGCCGCGGAAGTCATCGGGCGCGCGCTGCCGTGCGCGAGGATATGATTCACTGCGCATTGAGCCGCAACCTCGCCGCCCGGTTCGCCGGCAATGCCGTCGCTAACCACGAAGCATGCGTGCCCCTCTGCCACCACGTGACCGATGACGTCCTGGTTGCCCGAGCGGTCTCCCGTGCACGAGAAATAGGCGTACGAAATATCCATGCGCCCGCCGCCTCAGCCGCGGCAGCTATTGCGGTACTGGGTGACCTCCGCGTCGTAGGCGGCAAGAAACGCACTGCCGAACACAGCGCTGAAATCGTCCTCAACGGCGAGCAGCGTGTCGCGATGGAGCTTCACGTATTCATCCCATAGCCGGGCCTTGCGCCGCATCGGCACATAACGATCCAGCCACTGCTGCACCGGAGTGCGCTGTTCCAGCCGTTCTGGAGCAAAACGCCGGAGTAGTTCGGTGAGCGCCGCGCGCATGCCGGCAACCATGCCGATCTGATGCGCATGCAGATCGTTGAACGCGTCGCTGACTGCGCCTTGTGGCGACATGAACCCTGGAAAAGGCAGGCCGAACATCTGCCTGAGCACTGCGCCACCGTCCGGAAGCAGCTTGAGCGGATTGTTCTCACGGTCGAGAAGCATCGTCATATCGGCTTTCACTTCGCGCTTGAGAATGCTGCGCGACGAAAGCAGCTTCACGGTGCCGTTGGAGAACAGCGCGAGCAACTGCCCCGCGGTGTAGAGCTGATCGGTCGTCCACTGGTCACTCGTGGTGTCGAGACCCGCGCCGCGCATAAATGCCATCAGCAGGGGCTGAGCCGCTACGTCAAGGTGGGGCGCGGCAGGTCCGCCATCGCTCCTGGCGGGTTGCTCGACGGCTCGCACGGTGTCCGGCGTGTCAGGTACAAGCGGGCGGGCGCGTATCGTCTGCGTCCATTCGCCTGCATGGTCCGATGCCGCGCTCCGCACGCCGAATTTACGATCGCGGCTGTCTGGCGCCGCCGGCGGTAACGGCGCCGCGGGTTGTGCGAGGTTACTCGGAGACGGTTCAAACAGGGCGTCGCCTGTACTGTCGGCCGGACCAAACAATTCAAGCGGATCGGAAGGAACGTTGCGCAGTTCGTCGAATGCGACGGCGCGCTGAACCGCGTCGCTGCCGCCGCGCGATACAGAAGGGGAGGTCCGTTCGCGCGCGCCTGGCTGAGCGCCTGGGTGCGTGCCGCCGCCGAAGCGCGATTCGAGCGTATGCCAGAAATCGTCGCGGCTCTCCGATGCCGGCGCCTCGTCAGTACCCACATTCACATTGTCACGCTCGGCGCGCAACAGATACGTTCCGATGCGAATCGCATCACCGGCCTTCAGCGTGTGTTCGTCCGCGCATGACAACGGTGTGCTGTTGACCTCGACCACCGACACGCTGCTGAGATTCTTGAGCACGCAGCGATCGCCGTCGATTTGCAGAAGCGCCTGTAGCCGCGAAATCTGCCGCGTCTCGTCCGGCAACACGAGATGATTGTCTACGTTGCGGCCAATGGTGCCGCCGGGTGGCCTGAATACCGCAGTGGTTCCGCGTTGAATGGGCAGACCGGCGTGTTCAATAACAGTCAATTGCATGATGGACGCTTGACTCGATTGTGCGGATATCCCGGCGCGTATCACGTTGCGCTATGACGATGACGCGGCCGCATGTTGCCGACGCGCTGCTTCGAATGCCGGGCCCCAGATCGGATGCCCGCGTTCTGCTGCGGACAACTCGAAGCGCGGATCAATATCGAGGATCTTTCGGAACTCGGCACGGCATGCCGATAACTTGCTGGTGACGCAATAGCTGAACGCCATGAGCTTGTGAGCCTCGATTTGCGTGGCGCTATCCGACCGGTCGATTTCACTGGCATGACTGAGTAATTGGATCGTGCGCGCGTAATCGCCGCTCGAATAAGCGCTACGCGCATTCTGAACGGTTTCGGTGGCCGCACGCTGCTGGGGCGAAACGCTCGAGCAACCGGCAAGGATGGAGATGGAGGACACCGACACGATAGCGACAACGCCACTGAGCCTCATGGGGTCACGTCACAAATGGAAAATCGGGTGTTATCCGAATCAGGCATTTTTTCATCATTTCGAAGAACGACAGGTAGTTTTTTCATGAAATGAATGGGGCGTTATCTATTTGACATAGCGCGTTGCTGATGCGTGCGGCAGGCCGCTCTTCACAATATATCTCGCAATTGCCAGATTGCAATTGTGAAAATTCGTAGGTTATTGGCGATAAAGTTTTAGCTAAATTCATGCCAGATTTAGGAAATTAAAAAGTAATTAGAAGAACGATTCACGTATCTATTTTTTAATAATGGTAAACCAGATATTGCTATTTAGTTGAACTGTGAATTACGCTAAATAACAGTATTTGGCTATGCATGCGTGACCGCAAAAAGTCGTGCGCGGCGAAGCCATGCCCGCTGTCAAGCGGGCTTCTATCGGTGGACCAGACAGGTAGAAAACCCTCCAGGTATCGGCGCGAAAGCCCGCTGCACAGCTATGCCGTTCTGACGAACGCGAGAGAGATGATGCAAGTGTCGATGAAACAGACGCATTGGCCGCTGATGGGAATCGTGCTGACCGGTGTGCTGCTGAGCAGTTGCGCGGCAACGGACAAATCATTGCCGATACCGTACGCGATTTCCTTTGAGGTGGCGCCCGACGTGAACCCGGATGGAAATGCAAGGCCGTCGCCGATTGTTTTGCAGATATTCCGGCTCAAGTCGGCCGCGAGTTTCGATGGAGCCGATTTCTTTTCGCTTCAGAGCAAGACGCAAAGCACACTGGCCGGTGAACTATTGGGCGTGGACCGATTGATCCTGCGTCCTGGCGAGTCGCGCACGGTCCGTTATACGGGCGACCTCGATGCCCGCAGTGTCGGTGTGGTCGCGGGCTATCGCGCGCTCGAGCGCAATCGCTGGAAATTAATCGTGCCACTGCCCGCTGCCAAAGAAACAAATCTACTGAAATTCTGGCAGACCTCGCCGGGAGAAATCCGGCTTTCGATTGCGGTGAAGAACGGCGGAATGCAAATCGTCGACCAGACGGGGGCAAACCGATGAGCACGATCGATTTGCCGCCGAGGGCAGGTGCGGCGCTGCGCCACCGCGTCGTCTGGTCCGAGGGCATGTTCCTGAGGCCGCAGCATTTCCAGCAGCTCGAACGGCATTTTGAACGCTATGTGCAACTGCGCTGCCTGCCCGTTCAGGGTCTGTTCTGGGGGTTTAGCACGCTCGACATCGACACCGAGGCGCTTGCCCAGGGCAAGGTCGTACTGCTCGCCGCATCGGGCGTGATGCCGGACGGCACGCCGTTCGATTTTGCCGGCAGCGACGCTCCGGCGCCGCTCGATATCCGCACCGACGTGACGAACGAAACGATCATGCTCGCGGTGCCGACGTGGCGCGGCGACAGTGCGCAGATCTCCTTCGACGAGAATAGTGCGTCGCCCTTGTCGCGTTACGTTGCCACGGAGACCGAGGTCGCCGACGTGAATACGATCGGACTCGGTCCGGCACTGATACAGATCGGCAAGTTGCATTTGCGGCTGATGGCGGAATCGGAGCTCTCGTCCGACTGGCAGGCGATGGGGGTGATGCGCATTGTCGAGCGCCGCGTGGACCGTCGCGTGATTGCCGACGCCGGCTACATTCCGCCGATGCTGGCGGCGCAAACGAGCCCGGTGCTGGCCAGTTACATGAGCGAATTGCACCGGCTGCTCACGCAGCGTGGCGAAGCGTTGGCGAGCCGCCTGACGCAGCCGGGCCGTTCCGGGGTGGGCGAAGTGGCGGATTTTCTGCTGCTTGAGCTGATCAACCGCTACGTCGCCGTGACGTGGCATGCGCAGCAGCCGGTTGCGATTCATCCGGAAACGTTGTACCGCGACTGGCTCAAGCTCGCGTGCGATCTCAGCACGTTCACGTCCAGCACGCACAGTCCGCAGGTGCTTCCCCGTTACGACCACGACGACCTGAGCACGACGTTCGGCGAGCTGATGAACGAGCTGCGCCGCTCGCTCGCGACCATGCTCGAGCAGAACGCGATCCAGATCGAGTTGAAGGATGCGGGCAACGGCGTGCGCGTGGCAATCATGTCGGATACCGAATTGATGCGCGATGCCGGATTTGTGCTCGCGGTGCACGCGGACGTGCCGGCAGATGTCTTGCACACGCGCTTTCCCGCACAAGTGAAGCTCGGACCCGTCGAACGGATCCGCGATCTCATGCAGCTGCAATTGCCGGGCATCGGCGTGCGCGCGTTGCCGGTCGCGCCGCGGCAGATTCCGTATCACGCGGGCTATGCGTACTTCGAGCTCGACAAGAGCGGCGATCTGTGGCGGCAACTCGACCGTTCAGGCGGGCTCGCGCTTCATCTTGCGGGCGAGTTTCCTGGATTGTCCATGGCTTTCTGGGCGATCCGCGGGTGATGCGGACCAGGCGGATGACGGACGGAAACGACTCATGAATCACTGGAATGATGCAGTTGCAGGCACGCCCGGCGGCTTCGTGCATCCGAACCCGGGCGGCGCGCCGCCAATGTCCGATGCAGCCGGTGCGGGCACGGCTTATGGCGGGCCGCTGCCGGAGCGGGTGGCGCCGAGCGGCAGCAACCCGCTCGTAGCGGCGGCCAATCCGATATTGAGCCTCGTGCCGCAGATTCGCTGGACCGTGCATCACCCGAATCCCCGATGGTTGCGCGAGCATCTCGCATCGGAGGTCCGGCAGTTCGAAACGCGCGCGCAACGCGCGGGAATCGCGCTCGACGTGATTGTCGGGGCGCGCTATTGCCTGTGCACCGCGCTCGACGAGGCGGCGTCGCTGACGCCGTGGGGTGGCGGCGGCGCGTGGTCGGCCGACAGCCTGCTGGTTGCCTTCCATACCGAAACCTGGGGCGGCGAGAAATTCTTCCAGGTGCTCGCACGTCTTTCGCAACAGCCGCAGCAACACCTCGATCTGATCGAACTGCTGTACTACTGTCTCGCGCTCGGCTTCGAGGGGCGCTACCGTGTGCTCGACAACGGCCGTGCCCAGCTCGACACGCTGATGCACCGCGTCGCGCAGCTGATTCGCCAGGCGCGCGGCGAATACGATGCACCGCTCTCGCCGCACTGGCGCGACGAGATTCCCGCCGAACGTGCGCGCCGCCTGGCCGTGCCCGTCTGGGCGTGGGCCGCTGTCGCCGGGTTGATCGGATTCGGCGCGTTTGTCGCATTCGATCTGACGCTCGCGCGGCGATCCGATGCAGTGTTCACGGCGATCGACCGCGTCCGAGTGCCGCATCTGCAGCAGCAGGTCGTGGCGGCGGCCGTTCATCCCGCCGCCGCGCCGCGTCTTGCAGGGTTCCTCGATCCCGAAGTGCGTGCGGGGCTCGTATCGGTTCGCGACGACGCTGAGCGCAGTGTCGTGACGCTGCACGGCGACGGACTGTTCGAGTCGGGTTCGGCGTCGGTGATCGACCGCTATACGCCGGTGCTCGTGCGAGTGGCCGATGCGCTCGAGCATGTGCCGGGCAACATCGTTGTTGCGGGCTACTCGGACAACGTGCCGGTGCGCAGCGCGCGTTTCGCGTCAAACTGGGACCTGTCGCAGGCGCGCGCGCAGGCGGTCGCGCAGATGCTCGCGTCGCGCATGACGCAAACAGGCCGTATCCGTGCGGAAGGACGCGGCGAAATGGACCCGGTCGCCCCGAACGACACGCCGGCCAACCGCGCGCGCAACCGGCGCGTCGAGATAACGTTGCTGACGGCGCCTGCGCACGCAGCGTCCTCCGCGCAGGGGACGCCATGAGCTCGTTCGCTTCATCACTGCCGTCCCGGCCGTTTCTCGCGCGATCTTTCTGGGTGTTCGTCGGGTTCGTCGCGGTTGCCGTGCTCATCTGGGTTGCCGGACCGCTCATCGCCTTCGACACGTGGCGTCCGCTCGAATCGACTGGTGCGCGCGCGCTGCTGATCTGTGCGCTATTCGCCGCCTGGGGCCTGCGCATTGCATACCGCCGCTGGCGCGCGGCGCATCTGAACGCCCAGCTGCTGAATCAGTTGCGCGCGAGCGAGCCCGCGCCGGCCGATCAAAGCGCGGATCCCGCTCATCTGGCCGAATTGCACCACCGCTTCAACGAAGCCGCAGCACTATTGAAAAGCATGCGCCTCACCTCCGGCGAGCGCGCACGAGCAGGGCTTGCCGGCTGGATCGAACGTTTTTCGCCGCGCTACCTGTATCAGTTGCCGTGGTACGTCTTTATCGGCGCACCCGGTTCGGGCAAGACCACGGCACTGGTCAACTCGGGGCTGAGTTTTCCGCTGGCCGAGCAGTTCGGCCGTGCCGCGATTCGAGGCGTCGGCGGCACGCGGCATTGCGATTGGTGGTTCACCAACGAAGCGGTGCTGATCGACACGGCCGGACGCTACACCACGCACGAGAGCAACCGCGTGCTGGACGAGCAGGAGTGGCGGGGTTTCGTCGGCCTGCTAAGGAAGTATCGGCCCCGCCAGCCGCTCAATGGCGCGCTGTTGACGATCAGCGTCGCGGACCTGCTCGGCGCCTCCAATGCGCAGCGCACCGAGCACGCAATGTCGCTGCGCAAGCGGCTTCAGGAATTGCGCGAACAACTGGGCATCCAGTTTCCCGTCTACGTGCTGGTGACCAAGGCTGACCTGCTGGCCGGTTTCGCCGAGTATTTCGCCGCGCTCGGACGCGCGCAACGGGCTCAGGTTTGGGGCTTCACTTTCCGGCTCGACGACACCCACAAGCCGGACTTCGATCTGCGCGCGGCGTTCGATCGCGAGTACCAGTTGCTGCACCGGCGCCTGAACGACGCGCTGCCGGAGCTGCTGGCAGCTGAATCCGACGTGCGCCAGCGTGAGTTGATCTATTCGTTGCCGCAGCAGTTCGCGCTGCTTCAAGACGTGCTCGGACAACTGATCGGAGAGGTGTTCTCGCAGTCGAAGTTCGACTCACTTCCGCTGTTGCGCGGCGTCTATCTGACGAGCGGGACCCAGGAAGGCACGGTGTTCGACCGCGTGATGGGTGGCATCAAGCGGTTTCTGCAGATCGAGGGGGTACCGCCGGCCACTCACAGCGGGGCGAACGGGCGCAGTTTCTTCCTGAAAGATCTGCTGCAGGCGCTCATCTTCAGCGAGACCTCGCTCGCCGGCATGAACCTGCGGTGGCATAGGCGGCAACGGGTGCTAACCGTCGTGGGCTATGGCGCGGCGGCCGTGTTGCTGTGCGTCGCGCTTGCGCTGTGGATACGCAGCTACGCGAACAACAGCGATTATCTCCAGCAGATGAGTGAGCGCGTGAGCGTACTCGACAGGCAGTTGCAGCGCACGTCGATTACCGATGCCGCCGGCATGGGGCAGGTGCTGCCGGTGCTCGACGAACTGAGGGGATTGGCGCGAACCGATCGCGTCGATCCCTCGTCGCCGCCGCTGGCGTATCGCTGGGGGCTCTTTCAGGGCGACAAGACGCAGGCAGCGGCGAGCGGCGTCTATCACCGCGCGCTTGACGAACTGCTGCTGCCGCTCGCGGCACGGCGTCTCGAACAGACACTGCGGGACGCGCGTCAGGACGATCCCGCGTTCGCCTATGCAGCGCTCAAGGCCTATCTGATGCTATACGACAGCGCGCACTACGACCCCGCCTTCGTGCAGGCCGTGCTCGACCTCGAATTCGAGCGCACGTCGCCCCGTCCGCTGACCGCCGCGCAACGTGCGGCGTTGAGCGCCCATCTGGCCAGCCTGTTCGCGGATCGTGTCGTACTGTCGCCGTTCGCGATGGACGAGCGGCTCGTCGCCGATACGCGTGACAGGTTGCAGCGGCTCACCTTCGCGCAACGGCTCTATGCGCAGCTCACGCACACGCTGCGGACCAGCACCGCGTCGTATGGCTTCGACGTCGCGCATGCCGCGGGACCGTCGGCCGCGCTGGTGTTCCGGCGAGCGAGCGGCCAGAGCCTGAACGACGGGCTGCCCGGGCTGTACACGTATCGAGGCTACTGGGACGTCTTCGACAAGCGGCTGGACGATTCGATCGATGCGTTCGCGGCGGAAGAAAAGTGGGTGCTCAATCTGAAAGAATCCGAAGTGCCGAATCGCGCCGCGGAGGAGTCGTGGTCACGCGATATCCGCTCGCTCTACCTGAACGACTACGTGCGCGAGTGGGACGCGTATCTGGGCGACATCCGCTTGCAAACCGGCGATTCGCTGGCGCAGAGCATTCAGGCCGCGCGGGTGCTGTCGGCGCCAGATTCGCCGCTGACACGGCTCATCGATGCAGCCGCGCGCCAGACTGCGCTGACCCGCAGTGACGCGGGCACGGCCGGCGCGGGACTCGCTGACCGCGCACAGGACAAGGTGGAGAGCGCACGCCACGCGCTGGCCGGAATCTTCGCGGACGCGCCGGCTAGCGACGGCGCGGCGGTGTCCACCGACAAGCCGGAGGCCGTGGTCGACAACCACTTTGCCGGCTTGCGACAGTTCGCGCATAGCAGCGAACGGCAGGATTCCGCGCCGATCGACGCCGCGCTGAAACTGATCGACGAGCTTTACACGTACCTGAGCGCGACCGACTCCGCGTTGCGCAGCGGCGGGATGCCACCGCCGTCCGATGTGCCGGACAAGGTGCGCGCCCAGGCCGGCCGCATGCCCGCACCGTTCAGGCAGATGCTCGGCGACCTCGCCGATGCCGCGAACGGCAGCGTGGCGTCGCTCGCGCAGCGCAATATCGCGCGCAGCGCGTCGTCCGACATTGGCGACTTTTGCCGTCAGGCGATCGCTGGGCGCTATCCGTTTTCGCACGGCTCCTCGCGCGATGTCGCGCTTGGCGACTTCGCGCAGCTATTCGCACCGTCCGGACTGATGGACGACTTCTTCCGCAAGAACCTGCAGGGTCAAGTCGACACGACCACGCGTCCGTGGCGTTTCAATACGGCGCCGGGTAATGGCAATGCAGAGGGAAATGCGGCGCCGTTTCTCGCGTCGTTCGAGAAGGCGGCCGTGATCCGCGATGTGTTCTTTGCCGGCGGCGCTCACGATCCCGGCGTGAAGGTGCAGATCAAGCCGCTGGACATGGACCCGGCGATATCTGAGTGGGCGCTCGATGTGGGCGGCCAGAGCGTGCGCTACGCGCACGGTCCGCAAGCGCCGGTCACCGTGCAATGGCCGGCATCGGGAGGCAGCAACCAGGTTCGGCTGCAGGTCATCGAGCAGTCGGGTGCAACCGATGGATGGGTGGCGGATGGGCCTTGGGCGCTGTATCGGCTGTTCGATCACGCGCGCATCGAGCAGGGTCACGCACCTGAGGAACTGATCGCCAGCTTCGCGGTGGACGGCAAGCAATTCAAGGTCGAACTCACCGCGGATTCGGTGCACAACCCGTTCCGTTTGGGACAAATGGAGTCGTTCACGTGTCCGGGCAAGTCATGAGGATCGCAGAGGCGAACGGCCACGTGTTGTGGCCCGGCTGGTACGGGAAGGTCCCCGGTGCGGGCGACTTCGTCAACCGTGGGCTGTCCGCGGGGCTTGCCGCATGGTGGGACCGCTGGATTCAGCAGGGGATGGCCGCGCTTCGCCAGGGCGCGCCGGACGCACTGAGCCGCTATTTCGCGATTGCACCAGTGTGGAACTTCGTGATCCCGGCGGGCTCCGGCGCCGACTGTGTTCAGCTCGGCAGCCTCGCACCGAGTTGTGACCGCGTCGGCCGCTATTACCCCGTCATCGCGACGCTTGCACTGGACGCGGTCGGCTATTCGAGTCATACGACCGCCTCGGCCGGCGGGTTTTTCCGGCAGGTCGGGGCGGCGCTGCTCGATGCTGTCCGCGATGCGCAGGGGCCCGAGCAACTCGATCTGGCGTTAAGCCGCATACGGCTTCCGCGCGACACAGAGGCCTTCGCGGAACGGGACAGCGTGGTGCAGCCAGGCGGTGTAGCACGCGCGACTGAACACACGGCAGGCTGGCCCAATCTGGCCGAGTACTTCGATCCGCACGGAATGACGAGCTTCTGGTGGACCTATCAGGCAGACGACGTGTTGCCGAAAACGCACGCGCATACCGGCAGGTTCGATGCGCAGCTGTTTCAGACGATTTTCGGCGTGCCGCCGCGCGATACGTATTGACGTTGCGGCGACGCGTGGCGGTATTCCCGCGCGCTTGCCCGAAGCAGTATTGACGAGAGGTCGTGGATGATGGACCCGTTGTTTAAAGAACGCATGACGGCTGCTTCCGACGAGGGGCAGGCTGGCGGATCGCGGCCGCTGCCGATCGGGCACCGGCTTGGCGAATTCGAGCTGGACTCGGTGCTCGGGATCGGCGGTTTCGGCATCGTCTATCGGGCGTTCGATCGCACGTTGCAGCGTGCGGTCGCCGTCAAGGAATACATGCCCTCGCTGCTCGCGCGGCGCGGCGGCGATTTCACCGTATGCCTGCGCGCGGACCGCTTTGCCCAGGCATTCGACTCAGGGCGTGCCGCATTCCTGAATGAGGCGAGGCTACTCGCGCAATTCGATCATCCCGATCTTGTGAAGGTGTTGCAGTTCTGGCAAAGCCATGGCACCGCGTACATGGTGATGCCGTATTACGAAGGGCAGACGTTGAAGCAGCGTGCGGCGACGCATGCGCCGATGAGCGAAGCGGAGCTGATGAGCCTGCTTGCCGCATTGCTCGGCGCGCTTGGCACACTGCATCGCGCGCAATGCTTTCACCGCGACATTTCGCTCGACAATGTGCTGATCAGGTCCGACGGCAAACCCGTACTGCTGGACTTCGGCGCGGCGCGCAAAACGATCGGCGACGCCGTCGACGAAACCTCGGTGATGCTCAAGCCGGGCTATGCGCCGATCGAGCAGTACACGGACGACCCCGCATTCGCGCAGGGGCCGTGGACCGATATCTATTCGCTCGGCGCGCTGGTTCACGCGATGATCGTCGGCGATCCGCCAACCGCCGCCGTCGTGCGCAGCATTCAGGATACCTGGCAGCCGCTTGCGTCGCGCGAATTTCCCGGTCGCGAACGATACAGCCGAACGTTTCTGGAGGCGATCGACCATGCATTGCAGTTGCGCATCGCCGACCGTCCGGACTCCGTGGCGGCGTTCGCACAGTTGCTGGGACTGCGCGAAGCGGGTGCGGGGATGTATATCGTGGGCGATCGCTCGCAAGGAACGAGGGCGGCCGCAGCGATGCCTGAAGGTGCGCAACGGGACAGGGCTGCCGACGCCGCGGCGGCGACAGTTGGAGCGGCAGTGCAAGCGGATGAATCGCACACGGGTGCCGGTGATTTGCCGGGCGTCCGGCAGCCGTCTTCCGCAGGCGAATCGTCAGTTTCGTCAGACGCTGATGCAGGCGATAAAGACCAAAACGGCGCGGTGATTCAGGGTGCGGCAGGTCTGCTCAACGATGCGGCGAGCAGCGATGCCGAAGCGAGCCACATCGCCGAAACACCACAGGTCACGCAAAGCCAGCCGGCTGCCGAGGGGCAGCAGGATGACCGGCACCGCGGCGTTCATGGCACCCCCACAGGCGGCGAGCCGCGGCGTCCGATCCTGGGCGTCGCGCGGTTTGCCGCTGCGCTGCATACGTTTGTCGCTACCGCGCGGGGATTGGCGTCAGGCCACGGCGCGCAGCGCGCAGGCGGCCGCCGTCCCTATACGATCGCGGGTGCGCTGGTCCTGATCGTTGCGGCATGCGCCGGCACGTTCAAATTGCTGCAGTTCGCCATACAGGCCCCGGAACAACGCTTTGCCGCGACGATGACGCCCGAGGTTCACGCGCCTGTCGTGGTCGTTCCGCGCGAGCCCGCGCCACCCCTGGCAAAGGCCGTTCCGGTCGAGCCTCCGCAGGCGGCGCAAGCGTCCGGCGCGAGTGTGTCCGCGCCTCGCGAGCAGGTCGAATCGGTGAATGCGGCGGCTGCTCCCGCCACGGCTGCGTCGGCACCGGACTCGATCGCTGCCGGCACGCAGGCGGCATCTGCTTCGATCACGGCCGACGCGCAGGCCGCATCCGCTGTCGACGCGTCCGGGCAGAGCGTCGCACAGGGTGTTGTCGTCAGCGACGATCGCAAGACGGTAAAGCTCGTGCCGGTCCGGTTCCAGGTCTATCCGTGGGGCGAAGTCTATGTCGGCGGTGTCAAGCGCGGCGTCAGCCCGCCGCTGAAGACGCTCGCGCTTGCGCCCGGCACCTACGACATCGAAATTCGCAATGGCGAGTTGCCGCCGATGCGGCGCACGGTCCGGCTCGATGCCGGCGGCGGTCCGGTCAGCATCAGCTACACGTTCGAATGACCTGCGATACCACCTTTCGCGTGGGCGCATGCGCCTTGCACAGGAAATCATCGACATGATTGAACGCTTTCTTGCCCCCATCGATACGAACTCGCGATGCGGGCCCGATCTCGAGTACGACGCCGACTTTCTGCGGCTGCAACAGTCCGCGGCGGGCCGGCCCGAGCAGCAGTATGGCGCAACGCTCATCGCGGCCGAGACACCGGACTGGGCCGAAGTCGAACGCCTCGCGCAGTCGTTGCTCGCGCGCACGAGGGATCTGCGCATTGCGCCGCCGCTGGTGCGCGCCTGGATCGACTCTCGCGGTCTGGAAGGTTATGCGGACGGGCTGACACTCGTGCGGACATGGCTTGATGATTACTGGGACGATCTGCATCCGGCGTTGTCCGTCGACGGTGAGGCCGACCCGGCGCCGCGCATGAACGCGCTTGCCGAACTCGTCGGCGCGCATGCGTGCGCAGGATCCGCGCGCGAACAGTTGCTCGCCGGCACGCTCAGTGTGCGCGAGGTTGCCGACGTGCTCGACGGCCGCGCGCTCGACGCGGCCCATTATCCTGGTGGCCCCGGGCGCCTGAAGCGCGAACTGGAACGATTGCGGGACGAAGGCGGGCGCGAGTGGCTTGCCACGCAGGCGGTGCTCGACGGTCTCGACGCGATTCGCGCGATCGTGACTACCCGGCTCGGCGCGCAATGGATACCCGAGCCGAGCCGTTGCGAACTGGCGCTGCGGCGCATAGGCCACGAAGTGGGCGAGCCGCCTGGGGGCGACACGCGCGACGCTGGTGTCGCACAACGCGACGCGTCCGCGCACGGCAACACCGATGTCAATGTCGATGCCGGCCAGGGTTACCGCACCGGTCGCAATAGCGCACCCGGCGTGCCGCCGCCACACACATGGCGTGACGCCGAGTTCACAAACCGGGGCGATGTCGGGCTCGTGCTCGACAAGATCTGCCGCTATTTCGAGGACCACGAACCGAGCCATCCGGCGCCGCTGCTGCTGCGCCGCGTGCAGCGTCTGCTGACGCTCGATTTCTACGAGATCGTCAGAGACATCGCGCCGGAGAGTCTGCAACAGGTCGAGCTGTTGAGCGGGCGGCGCACCGATGCGTAGAGCGGGGCGTGCGATGCCGGCGAATGGTCGCATGCCTCTTACCGTTGAACCAGGGTCAGCGCACATCGGGTGCGCGGGGAGTATGAGCGAATGCCACGTCAGAAACTTTCATCCAGCGGACAGAAACAGATTGCGCGCAATCGCGCGCCTCGGGTCCAGATCGAATACGACGTCGAACTCTACGGTGCGCAGCAGAAGGTGCAACTGCCATTCGTGATGGGCGTGCTGGCCGATCTGGCCGGACATCGGGCCACGCCGCTGCCCGATCTCGCCGAGCGCAAGTTCATGGAGATCGACGTCGACAGCTTCGACGAGCGCATGAAGGCGCTCGCGCCGGCGCTGTCGCTCGAGGTGGACAACACGTTGACCGGAGACGGCAAGCTGAAGGTCGACATCGCGTTTCAAAGCATGGACGACTTCGCGCCGGCGGCGCTCGCGCGTCACGTTGAGCCTCTGCGGCGGCTACTCGACGCACGCACTGAACTCGCGAACCTGCTGTCGTATATCGACGGCAAGCGCGGCGCGGAACAGCTGATCGCGCGGGCGCTTGCGAATCCGGCCTTGCTTGCAGCCCTTGCCGGAACCGGTGTGAGCGGCGAGTCGCCGCAGGCCGGCGATACCCCGCGTCTCGAAGGAGAAGATCATGAATAGGAGTCCGCAGACACTGACACAGGTGGTTGAAGCGACGCTGACGGACGAGCGGTTTTCCGCGCTACTCGACGCGGAAGTCAAGCCGAAGACCGAGCAGGCTCGCGACGCGGTGCAACGCGCGGTGCGCACGCTCGCCCATCAGGCCCTGGAGAACACGGCCACGTTGTCGTCCGATGCCTACGACGCGATTGCGCAACTGATCGGCGAAGTGGACCGGAAGCTGGGTGAGCAGATCAATCAGATTCTGCACCACCCGGAATTTCAGCAACTCGAGGGCGCATGGCGTGGCCTGCATTATCTTGTGAATCACACCGAGACCGACGAGCTGCTGAAAATCCGCGTGCTGCCGGCAAGCAAACGGGAACTCGCACGCATGCTCAAGCGCCACAAGGGCGTTGCATGGGACCAGAGTCCGCTATTCAAGAAGGTCTATGAAGACGAGTACGGACAGTTGGGCGGTGAGCCGTTCGGCTGCATCGTCGGCGACTACCATTTCGACCATTCCCCACCGGATGTCGAGATGCTCGGCGAGCTTGCGAAAATCTCCGCGGCGGCGCATGCGCCTTTCATTGGAGGAGCGTCTCCCGCGCTGATGCAGATGGAGTCGTGGCAGCAGCTATCGGATCCCCGCGACCTGACGAAAATCTTCCAGAACACCGAGTACGCCGCGTGGCGCAGCTTGCGCGAGTCGGAGGATGCACGCTATCTGGGCCTGGCAATGCCGCGCTTTCTTGCCCGCCTGCCGTATGGCGCGCGCACCGATCCCGTCGACGAATTCGACTTCGAGGAGGAAACCGACGGCGCGCGCCACGACCGCTATACGTGGGCCAATGCCGCCTACGCGATGGCCGCGAATATCAACCGTTCGTTCAAGCTGTACGGCTGGTGCTCGTCGATTCGCGGCGTCGAGTCGGGAGGCGTGGTCGAGAATCTGCCGTGCCACACGTTTCCGACCGACGACGGCGGCATCGACATGAAATGCCCGACCGAGATTGCAATCAGCGACCGGCGCGAAGCCGAACTCGCGAAAAACGGACTGATGCCGCTCGTGCATCGCAAGAACTCCGATGTCGCCGCATTCATCGGCGCGCAGTCACTCCTGAACAGTGCCGAATATCACGATCCCGACGCGTCGGCCAACGCGCGCCTGTCCGGGCGGTTGCCGTACCTGTTCGCGTGCTGCCGCTTCGCGCACTACCTGAAGTGCATCGTGCGCGACAAGATCGGCTCGTTTCATGAACGCAGCGACATGGAGCGATGGATGAACGACTGGATCATGAATTACGTCGACGGCGACCCCGTGAATTCATCGCAGCAGACCAAGGCGACCAAGCCGCTCGCGGCCGCCCAGGTCGTCGTCGAGGACGTCGAGGATAACCCTGGCTACTACGCGGCGAAGTTTTTCCTGCGTCCGCACTATCAGCTCGAAGGGCTCACGGTGTCGTTACGGCTCGTTGCAAGGCTGCCGTCGGTCAAGACGGTGGATCGCTGATGCGTGGCGCTCATTTCAATCGGAGGGTGTGATGGCGGTGGCAATGTTCATGAAGGTGGATGGCACGACAGGCGAGTCGGCCGACGAGCAACATCAGGGATGGACCGATATCCAGTCGTTCTCGTGGGGCGCCAGTCAGCCCGCGGCGATGGCAGTGGGAGGTGGCGGCGGTACCGGCAAGGCCAGCTTCAACGATCTTAGCGTGGTCGCGTACATGGACAAGGCGGCGCCCGCGATCATCAAAAGCTGCGCGAGCGGCAAGCATCTCGACAAGGTCGAGATTTCCTCGTGCAAGACCGGCGGCACGCAGATCGAATTCTCACGGGTGACGCTCGAAGAGGTGCTCGTCACTTCTGCGCAGGTGGCCGGCACCGATCCGGCCGACGCGGCGGACCGGTTGCTGATGAGCTATGCATTTCAGGCCGCGCGCGTCAAGAAGCAGTACTGGGAACAGAACGCGAACGGCGGTAAGGGGGCCGAGGTGACGATGGGGTGGGACATCAAGAAGAACAAGGAGATGTAGCCGGGAGGCAGCGACGATGCTCGAAACCGATAGTCAACCGATGGACCGCCCGCCCGGCTCGCGGCGGCACGGCGCGCGTGACCGGCTGCAGCCCGCGCTGCTCGACCGGCTTACCGACGCAGCGCCCCGCGAGCGCACGGAAGCTTTGCCGGCGCACTGGATCGATGAGCGCAAGCTGCGCGCCGCGGTCCTGCGCGATCTGTCCTGGCTGTTCAATACAGCGAACATGCAGGACGGGATCGATCCGGCGGCCCATCCGGAAGTGGTGCGTTCGGTTGTCAATTACGGCGTGCCTCCGCTTGCCGGCGTGCAGATGTCCGGCATCGACCATGCCGCGCTCGAGCGCTGGATTCGCGATGCGCTCGTGCACTTCGAGCCGAGATTTCGCGCCGACAGCATCGACGTGCGCTGCGTGACGGATCCGCGAGGAGCGAACCATCAGAACAGGCTGACGCTGGAAATCCACGCAAGCCTGTGGTCGGTACCGTATCCGCTCGAGATTCTGCTGCTGTCCGATCTCGATCTCGAATCGGGCGTCGTATCGGTCAGGGAACGCCCGGGGGTGTAGCGCATGGACGAGCGATTTCTTGACTACTACAATCGGGAACTGACCTATCTTCGGCAACTCGGCGCCGAATTCGCGCAGCAGTTTCCGAAGATCGCCGGCCGCCTCGGGATGCATGGCATCGACGTCGCCGATCCCTATGTCGAACGGCTGCTCGAAGGATTCTGTTTTCTGACTGCGCGCGTGCAGATGAAGATGGATGCGGAATTTCCGCGCCTTTCGCAGCGCCTGCTCGATGTCGTCTATCCGAATGCGCTCGCGCCGATGCCGGCGATGGCGATCGTGCAGATGACACCGGATCAGAACGAAGGCAGTCTCGTGCGAGGCTTCGCGGTGCCGGCCGGCACTGCGTTGCAGGCGAAGGTCGCGAGCGGCGAAGTGACGCCGTGCCAATTCCGTACGGCCCATGATCTCGTGTTGTGGCCGCTCGCGATTTCCCAGGTGCAGATGACCGGAGTTCCGGTTGATCTGCCGCCTGGCGCGCTCAGACGCCGCGCGCGCGCCGCGCTGCGCATCCGGATCGAGGTGATGGCCGGTGCGCTGGCGAACCAGCTGCCGCTGGATCAGTTGACTTTCTACCTGTCAGGCCCGGAGTCTCAGGCGGCGCGCCTTGTCGAGCTGCTCACCGCTCACGTGGCCGGCGTCGTCGTTCATGCGCCGAGCGATTCCGCACGCAACGCCGCCGTCCTCGACGCAGATGCAATCGTGCACGAAGGATTCCATCCGTCGCAAGCGATGCTGCCGAACGACGGCAGGATGTTCGAAGGTTACCGGCTCCTCCAGGAATATTTCGCGTTCCCCGCACGCTATCTTTTTTTCAGCGTAAGCGGCTTGCGGCGCGCACTCGCGCAATGCGGCGGCAGTGCATTCGAATTGACGCTGCTGCTCGACCGGGATGACGCGGCGCTCACATCCGAGGTTGATACGCGACATCTGGCGTTGAACTGCACACCGGCGGTCAATCTGTTTCCGAAGCGCACCGACCGCATTCCGGTTACGCCGCGCACCCACGAATATCATCTGGTCGTCGACCGCGTGCGGCCGCTCGATCACGAGGTGTACGCGGTGACGCGCGTCACGGGCCATCGCATCGGCGACGCAGGCGATTGCGACTTCCGTCCGTTCTACGCATCGTGCGGCGGTGACAATGGCGAGTCAGGTGCGTACTACTCGATCCGGCGCGAGGGGCGTGTCGCATCCGCGCAGATGCGAGCCAACGGCGCGCGCACTAGCTACCCCGGAACGGAAGTGTTCGTCTCGCTCGTCGACCGGCAGCAGGCGCCGTTCGACGAACGCGTGCGGCATCTTTCCGCCGACACCCTGTGTACGAACCGGGATCTGCCGCTACTGTTGCCGCTCGGCTCGGCGAGCGATTTCACGCCGAAGATCTCCGCGCCGCTCGAGCACATCAAGGTGTTGCGCGGACCCTCGCGCCCGCGGCCGCCGCTCGCGCAGGACGCAGCGGCGTGGCGGCTCATCAGCCACCTCGGGTTGAACTACCAGCCGCTGACCGATATCGACGATGAAGCCGGGGCACGCGCGCTGCGCGAACTGTTGGGACTGTATGCGCAACAGGGAGACGCGGCGACGCGCAAGCAAACCGGGGCACTGCAGCGGCTCGCTTGCGAACCGGTTTATCGCCGGCTGCCGCAGTGCGGCCCCATCGTGTTTGGCCGCGGTGTGCGCGTGACGCTGACCGTCGACGAGCAGGCGTTCGCCGGCGATAGCCCCTATCTGTTGGGCGCGGTGCTCGAACAGTTTTTTGCCCGGCATGCGTCGATCAATGCGTTCACCGAGTTCGCGTTGCATTCGGCTCAGCGTGGCGAACTCGCGCAATGGCCTGCCCGCCTCGGGCGGAGGCCGGCAATATGACGCACCGCGATCCACTGGGGAGCGCCGCAGCACGCTACGACGCGTATTGGGCGCGCTTGCGCGCTGCGCCCGAGGAACACGATCTGTTCAATGCACTGCGCTGGCTTGACGCATTGTCCCAGCACGCGGCGCCGCTCGGACGGGCGGCCCACCCGCGCGACGAGCCGTTGCGGCTTGGCCAGGAGCCGTCGCTTGCGTTCGCTGCGTCGATGATCGCTGCCGTGCGCGACGCGGGCGCCGTGCCGCGCGTGACCATTCACGGCTTCGGACTGTTCGGGCCGAATGGGCCCCTGCCGCATCATCTGACTGATTACGCCCACGAACGTGCGAATGCGTTCGACGACCGCACGATGTCCGGTTTCGCCGACTGGTTCCATCACCGGCTGATCCTGTTGTTCTATCGCGCGTGGGCCGACGCGCAACCGGTGGTTGGTCATGACCGGCCGGGAGGATCGCGCTTCGACCGGTATGTTGCGAGTCTGATCGGCCGCGCGGTCGATCCCGTTGAGACCCGCGACCCCGCGCACGCCCCCGCGCACGGGCAGTATTTCCACGCAGGCCACTGGGTGCGGCAGACGCGCAATCCGGAAGGTCTCGTTCAGATTCTGCGGCACGAGTGTGACGTGCCGGTGCGCCTTGTCGAACACGTCGTGCATTGGACACTGATCGGCGCACCGCTGCGCACGACGCTGCACGCGACGGCTCCCACGCAACGCCTCGGCGACGGTGCCGTGCTCGGCCGCGCGGTACGCGATGCGCAGTCGCGCTTTCGTATCGTGCCCGGGCCCATGCCGCTCCATACGTATCGCACGTTCCTTCCCGGCGGCACGAATGCGGCGCGCGTGGCGCACTGGGTTCGCGAATACATTGGCGCCGAGTTCGCATGGGAGCTGCAACTGGAGCTTGCACCCGATCACGTGCCTGCGCTGACGCTAGGTCGTGCGGAAGGGCTCGGCCGTAGCACATGGCTCGGCACGCGGTGCAGCGGCGCGCCGGCAGGCGACGTCGTCATCGATCACGCCGCGATCCGGCGGGCGCCGCACGATACGGCGGATTGCGCGGCCGGCGCGCAGCCTTGAACCAGCTGAACCAGGAGGGAGCATTCGTGTCACGCATCTTTACGTTGGACAGTCCGCTGGGCGACCAATTGAAGTTCCGCAGCTTGTGCGGCGACGAGGAGCTCGGCCGGATGTTCGAGTTTCGTATCGAAGCGCTCGCCGACAGTCATAGTCTGTCGCTGCAAGCGCTACTGGGCCAGTCGGTCACCGTAAATATCGAGGAGCAGGGCGGCGCGACACGTTACCTGAACGGCGTGATCGCGCGGGCGTCGCTTGCCGGACGCGATGCCGCGCGCCATTACCGTTACGAACTCGTCGTGCGGCCGTGGCTGTGGCTCGCGACACGCCGCACGGATTGCAGGATTTACCAGATGCGCAGTGTGCCGGAGATCGTTCAGGAGACGCTCGCGCCATATGGCTTCCAGATCGAGAACAGGCTGACCGGAAGCTATGCGCCGCGCGAGTACTGCGTCCAGTACAACGAGACCGACGCGGATTTCGTCTCGAGACTGATCGAGAATGAGGGCATCTACTATTACTTCGAGCACGCATCCGGCAAGCACACGCTGGTGCTGTGCGACGCCATGTCGTCGCACCATCCGTTGCCGGGATACGCAAGCATCCCGTACCTCGGTCACGACCGGGCGACGATCGCCGACGAAGAACATATCGACACCTGGGTACCTGCGAAGGAGATCAACGCGGGGCGGCACGAGGCCGACGACTACGATTTCACCAGGCCGCGCGCCGATCTGTCGGTGCGCCGGGCCGATCCTCGCGGGCACAGCCATGACAGTCTGCCGGTCTACGAATGGCCGGGCGGATATCGTGACGACGCGCACGGCGAGCGATACAACCGCGTGAGGCTCGAGGAACTGCAGTCCGAACATGAGCGCGCAGCCGGACACACGAATGTCCGCGGCGTCGCGCCAGGGTATCTGTTCACGCTGAAGAACTGTCCGCGCGACGATCAGAACCGCGAGTATCTGGTGGTTCGATGCGGCTACCGCTTCCAGGAAAACGTGTACGCGAGCGGTAGTGACGACGAGGTGATGCACGATACGCAGCTCGTCGCGCAGCCGACCAGTCTGCCGTACCGTTCGCAGCGCGTGACGCCCCGACCCCGCACCAGCGGCCCGCAGACTGCGGTCGTGGTCGGCCCGCCGGGAGAAGAGATCTGGACCGACCAGTATGGGCGCGTGAAGCTGCAGTTCCAGTGGGACCGGTACGGGCAGCGCGACCAGAACGCGTCGTGCTGGATCCGGGTATCGAACCCGTGGGCGGGCGGCGGGTTCGGGGGCGTCCAGATTCCGCGCGTGGGAGACGAGGTCATCGTGGATTTCCTGAACGGCGATCCCGATTATCCGATCGTCACGGGCCGCGTCTACAACGGCGAGCGGATGCCGCCGTGGGGGTTGCCGGCGAGCGCGACGCAAAGCGGGATCCTGTCGCGTTCGACACCGGGCGGCACCACCGAACACGCGAATGCGATGCGCTTCGAGGATCGCAAGGGCGCGGAGCAGCTGTGGATGCATGCGGAGCGCAACTTCGACGCGGAGACCGAGCAGGATCACACGCTGTCGGTCGGGCACGACCATGCGCATTCGGTCGGTAACGACGAGACGTTGAGCGTGAAAAACAATCGTCAGCGCAGCGTCGGGCAGAACGAGACGGTGAACGTCGGGCAGCATCGCGTCGCGCAGGTGGGGGGGAATGAGACGCATGGGGTTGGGGGGAGTCGAACGCGGTCGGTCGGCCAGAACGAAACCGTGACGATCGGCGCGAATCGCGATGCGACCATCGGCGGCACGCACAAGGAAACGGTCGCGCAAAGCAAGACCGAAACGATCGGCGAAGCCAAGACGCTGACCGTCGGGCAGCTTTATCAGACGACGTCGCAGGACATGAAGACGTTGGTCGCTTCGTCGCATACCGAGGAGATCGGCGCACGTACGTCGACGATTGCGAACGCGCACGTGCTCAATGTCGGCGGTGAGCATTCGGTCAACGTCGGCGCAAGTCACACGACGAACGTGCAGCATCAGGTGCTCGTCAACGCAGGGGATCAGCTTGCCCTCGTCTGCGGCCAGTCGAGCATCCTGATGAAGAGCGACGGCACGATCCTGATCCAGGGTGTCAACGTCGAATCGACCGGCACGGACAGCCACAGCGTGCGCGGCAAGACGGTGAAGTCGTCGGCAACGGGCGAGCATACGGTAGAAGGGACCGTGTTGAAGCTGAATCCGTGATGGGAGCCTGAACGTATGCAGAACTGGCAGCCGACGAACCCGGTGGAGCGCAGGTTCATGGATGCGCACACGGACTGGATGGGTTTCGCGAAAGATCGGGCCGCACGGCTGATGATCTGGCAGACCGACGAGACCGATGCGCAGCTTGTGCAGCTCTATTTTCAGGTGCAGGAGGAAACGTCGTGCGCGGTGCGGACGATGCGCGCTTCGTTCGTCAACGAATCGAGTTATGCGAAGGCGCTGACGGACGAACTCATCGCCTTCTACGACAGCCGGCGCGATGCTTCCAATGCGCAGGGCATACGCGCCGATTGGCAAGCGCCGCGCGACGACGGCACGAATCCGGTGCTGTATCTGCTCACGGTCGCAGACAGCCTCATGAGCCACCATCCGGATATTTTCCCGTCGATGGTCTTCGTGCTGGAGCCGGCGAAAGTGCGTGATGCGGCGGCATGGTCGCGCTGGTTGGATGGTTTGTTGTCGATCGTCGTCACCTCGCCGAAGCTTGGCGAACGCGTGCGCTTTGTCGTGCCGCGCACGGATATCGCGCCGTTGGCGACGCTGCTGCAACGGCATCCGTCAGCGGTACGCCTCGTGCGAGGCAAATATTCGATGGCGAGCGTGCCGCGCGAATTGCTGGCGGAGTCGGGTGAGCGCGGGTCGAGCGGCGAATTTCGACGGCAGTTCGTGATGCTGACCGAGACGATCGAAGGCGGCAATCCGGCGCGGCTCGAGGAACTGCGCGCGGCGGCGCTGAAGGTCGCGGAGCGCGAGCAGTGGTTCGATCAGTGTGTCGTCGTGCATCTGATCGCCGGTGCTGCATATCTGAAATGGCGCGATCGTGAACGTGCGATCGATGCGTACCGGAGCGCTGCCAGCAGCGGCATGCGCGCGGTCGAGGCAGGGCATCCGGCGGGGCACAAGCTTGTCGCGAACGGGTTGTTCGGTGAGGCGAGTGTGCATCTGACACACAAGGATTACGCGCACTCGGCGTATTGCTATGAACGCGCGACAGCATCGACTACGGCTGCACAGGATGGGCTGATGACGGTTGAGGCGTGGCGCATGAGCGCCGTGTGCTGGGAGCGGGCAGGGGAGCGCGAGCACGCGCTCGAGGCTGGATTCAATGCGCTCGATGCGGGATTGATGATCGACGAACCGATGCGTGCGAACAGTAATTTGCCGCTCGTCGTGGAGTGGATGGCTTCGCAGTTGGGTGCGGTGGACCGGCGGCGCAACGCGCTCCGCGAGAAGGTCGCCGCTTTGCGCGGCGGGCGCTGAGCGGGGAGGGCGACGTGGGGCTGCTGGCAGTCAAGCATCTGGATCCGGTTGTCGGGGTCGACGTTCACTCGGTATTGGTTGCGCCGAGTCCGACGCCCGTTCTTTTGCCGCATCCTCACGTGGGTTTCATGCTCGATCTGCGAGAGTATGTCGAGGCGGCAAAGGGCGTAGTCGGCAGCATCGCAATGATGATCGTGCAGGAGAAGGTGACCGAGTACATCGACGATCACCCCGACGAAGTGAAGAAGGTCGACCACCTGGCTGATTCCGCCATGCAGCAGGTCAACGACTTGGCAGGCGTAATGGGCGGCAAGCTTCCGGACATCAAGGACAACGCGATTGTCGCGGAAGGGTTGAAGCTGAATAAGGAGCGCAAGGCGCTCCAGAGTCGTATCAGCAATGATCTTGGCTCGAACGTCGGAATGGGCGGGAGCAGCGGCAGACCGATTTTCGTAAATGGCTTGATGCGGGCCACGGCAGGAACACACGCGTATCACGTTCCAGGACTTCATTTTCCGCTCGGCGAATCGTTTGCGCCACCGCCTGCTAAGGATCCCGAACCTTCGAACGACGGGGAATCGTACATGGGCAGCAAGACGGTGCTGGCCAACAACGATCCGATGTCGTTCATGGCACTGCAGGCGCTGAGTTGCTGGTCGATAGGTATGGAGCCACCACCGCACAATGGAGCGCATACGGATCGTAGCTATCCGTCGATGCCGAGTTCGGTGATGCTGCCGATTCCGGCAGGGCGGCCGGTGCTGGTAGGCGGGCCGCCGGTCATGAACATGGCCGCGACGGCGAAGGGATTGTTCAAGTCGTTTCAGGGATCGGATTGGGCGAAGGCGCTGGCGGATAAGTTGCACTTGAAGTCGGGATTCTTGCGGTGCAACGTGCTGAAGGCGGAGCCGGTCGACGCTACAACCGGAGAAGTTGTCGTTCAGCAAAGCGATTTCACCGTATCGGGGCGGCTGCCTCTAGTGTGGGAACGGCATTACGCGAGTCACACCCCCTATGACGGCGCTGTGGGTATAGGCTGGCAGACACCAGCCGATATCCGGCTCGAACTGATGCCGCACGAAGGTGGGAGCGGTGCTGCTGCGTATCTCCTAGATCATGCGACCGCGTTCGATGCGCTGCCAGCAGAGGACGGCTGGGCGGCCCGTGTGTACGACTGGCAGTATGGGTATGCGCTATATCGGCAGGACGACCGGCTGGTGCTACGCACGCGCGACGGAATCGAATACGGATTCTTGCTGCCGCCGAGATGGATACAGACAGTCGGGGCACTCGAAGACAAGGCCCGACTCACTTTACCCGTCGAGCGTATTGCCGATTTCAACGGCAATGCGTGGGTTTTTGAGCGCGATGCGCGCAGATGCATCGCGCGCATCGCAGAGTGGACGCGAGATGGTAGGACTGCACGCTCGGTCGAATGCCGGATACGAGACGTGGCACACGACGGCGTTAGCGTAGCAGGTTGGCTGATGGCACTGACCCTGATCGATGCGGACGGCCGCGCGTTTCCTCTCGTTAGCTACGAGTCTGACCGCGAACGAAACCTGTGCGCTGCAGTCGATGCGATGGCGCATTCGCGTTGTTTCGAATACGCGACCGGTCACCGGATGGTGCGTCATACCAGCGCGCGGGGCTTGTCCTTCTACTACAGCTACCTGCAACACAGTGATGGCGCGTGGCGAGTCAATCACGCGTGGGGCGATAACGGCCTGTTCGACTATCGCTTCATCTACGACCGTACACGGATGGAAACAAGCGTCATCAATTCGCTCGGACATACGACCATCATCCAAATGAACGAGCGCGGGTTGCCGGTCGCAGAGATCGATCCTTCGGGGCGCGTGACCGGGTATCGGTATGACGCGCACGGGCGGGCGAGTGCGGTGGTTGATCCGGCAGGGCGCACGACGGCGTGGGACTACGATGTATATGGTAACTTGCTTGCGCAGACGCTGCCGGATGGAGGTGCAATCAGGACGGACTTCGGCCGCCATCACCATCCGGTCTGCGTGACGTTGATAGGCGGCCGGCAGTGGCGCTACGAGTGGGATACACACGGAAATCTGCTCGCGCAAATTAGTCCTTCGGGAGCAATATCGAACTACACATATGACAAGTACGGCCAGCTTGTCGAACATGCTGGGCCGCGTGGTGAAATCACGCGGTTCGATTACGATCGTAATGGCAATCTCTCGGCGCAGATAAATGCCTTGGGGCATCGCACGCAGTATCGGTACGATGCGCGCGGATACGTCATCGAAGCAATTGATGCGCTCGAACAACGGAGCCACTACGAGTACGACCGCAGCGGCAATTTGACACGCGCGATCGTACGCGGCGGACGCGAGATTCACTGTATGTACGACGCCGACGGAAACTTGTCTCGCTATCGGGACCCCATGGGCCACGTGACGCAGATCGACTACACTCCACTCGGCCAAATCAGCAGACGACTCGCACCTGACGGTACAGCTATCGAATACCGCTACAACACGGAAGAGCAACTAATCGGTGTCGTGAATGAACGCAACGAACTATATGCGCTCGATCGTGATGAGTTGGGACGGATCGTCGTGGAAACGGACTACTGGGGACAAGCACGCCACTATCGATATGGCTTGGCCGATGAACTGCTCTACAGCACGAATCCCTTGGGGCAGACAATCGAATACCGATACGACCAGCTTGGACGCGTCGTGCAGAAGCGCGTGCCTTACCCAGGACATGAAAACGATCTCCGGATTGACAGCTTCATATATGACCGGAATGGAGACTTGGTGTGTGCACAGAACCCTTCTCGTTGCGTCGAGTTTCGCTACGACGAGGCGGGTCGCGTAATCGAGGAGCGACAGGGCGACGATTTCTCAATTGCGAGTGATTACGACGCGGCGGGCAATCGAACGGCACGCAGATCCCGGCTCATTGCCGGAGACAAGTTCATTGAACATACCGTCCGCTATACATATGACGCCTTGGATACGGTATCGTCGATTCAGATTGACGACATCGCGCCTGTCGTTTTGAAGCGCGACGCACTTGGGCGGGTACGCATTGAGCAGATAGGTACGGACTTGCGGCGAGAACTATCGTACGAAGCTGGCGGACAACTTGTCTCACATAAGACACTCCTAGAAGGCGTGGGTGCGTTGTTCGCAAGCGAATATGTGTATGACGCGAACGGCGAACTGGTCGAGAGGCGTGACTCACGCGGAGTTATCGAGCGCTTTCAGTACGATCCGGTAGGCCAGATAGTCGCGCACCTTAATCCAACCAAGCAGCTACGCCCTTATTTTTACGACCCGGCGAGCGACCTGTTAAAGACGCATATCCGCGAACGCCATGCCTCGGACGCTACTGACTCCATGAAGGTTGGCACGTGGATACGTGAAGGCAAATACAAGGATGATTATCACGCGTACGACAGAGCCGGAAATCTGATTCATAAGCGGGACGCAGCACAGGATCTGACTCTGCATTGGGATGCGGCGGGACAGCTCACTGAAACGGTAGTAGTTCGGCCGGCTGTTGCCGCGTCAGGACAGGCCTCAACCCGCTTCCACGTACAGTACGAATACGATGCGTTCCAGCGGCGAGTACGCAAGATTGTGCGTGCGGGACCGTCGCGCGAGACCGGGCAGGGAGAAGTTTCGTATTCTAGCCATTTCTTCTGGGATGGCAACACGCTGCTGGGAGAGTATTCGTCTTGTGAGGGCGGGAGCACCGACATAGCGGTGTCGGGCGAAAGCGATGGGGCGCACGCGGAACAACCTGGCAGGCCGAATCGAGATAGCCGCGCCGGAGTGTCGATATTTGGGAGTCGCCGTGCATGTGAGTGGGTCTATTATCCGGAAACGTATCAGCCGCTTGCTACAGCGTATGCCGATTTGACAAACGACGGGGTATCTGGGCAGACGACTGAGCAACTGGCAGCCAGTTCTGAGGCGATCTACTTTTACCAGAATGATCCGAATGGAGCTCCCGTACGAATGCACGATGCGGATGGGGCGGTCGTTTGGGAGGCGCGTTATAGTTCGACTGGAGATATTGAGCGCATTGGGTTTTGTCAAGTAGAGCAACCAATCAGGCTGCAGGGACAATATTTCGACGCCGAATCCAATCTGCACTACAACCGATATCGCTACACTGACCCCAACACTGCCCATTTCATATCGCAGGATCCAATTGGGCTTACTGGTGGATCGAATCTCTATAAATATGCACCCAACATATTTGGATGGATCGACCCACTCGGGCTACTGCCACATACAAACTTAAACCTATTAAGCAAACTTTACTTAAAACCTGGTCACACCTTCATCCAAGGACCTGACAATGATCCAGGATTATCTGATTTTATAACAGAACTAGAAAACAATGACGTGGATGTCTTGGGGCATAATTTAAAAATTTCAGACGGAACACGTGACGTGGGAGAAATAGATGTTTTGACATCCCAAGCCGCCGTTCAATTCAAGAACGGAACATCGTCTGCGGCATCGATAACTGGTCAAATCAGAAACAAAACGGAACCGTACACTACTCTCCCAGTCGTTGGATTTGTAAACGGAGTCAACTCATGCGACCCCAGATTGGCAGCGGCCGCAACCAGCACCGTACAGAAAAGTTGTCGATATGGCTATTTGGTTACGGGAAGCTTGAGTGATGTAATCGCGCTACTTAAGAGGTAAAAAATGTCCAGAGGATTTGTTTTTGCCACAACATCAGACTTCAATTTAATAAATGAGATCGCAACTTCAGTTTGCAAAGACGTCGTGCAAACGGAAATGGAGCTCAATTGTTACTGTGATAGTGGCAGCATATTAATAAGCGCCATCACGAGCGCCAAACCCAGTCCCGTCGATGATTTTAGAGATTCTTTAGATCTTTTCAGTAATCGACCCGTCAATATTCCACTTGAAGAATTAAAATTCTTCTACGGACAGATCATTGGCAACATCTGTTGCGCAAACAGGTTATTTGTTAGGCTGGATAATCTGATGATGATGATAAATTTTCCCGGCATCATCCTATACAAGAACATTGCACCTATAGTTAACAGAGATAATTGCTACGATTGGTATGATGATGAGAAAAAATTAACAATTAACCCGGATTTATTCTAACAACCAACGCCGCCCAACTAAACATAATTATGCCCGGTGCCAGCCGCGATAACATCGGCCAATGCCGCAAAAAAGCGGCCTGCACAGCGTGGACCGGGTCTGGCAAAGCCGCGACGGGCGGCCAATCTTATCGCTGGCCCCGCCGTTGCTCCGTGTGTGGTCGGCGCGTGAATACGGACCATGTCTACGTGACAGTCACTGCGCCAGCGCGCGGCGGTAGTTTTTCACTCGCAACGCACTACGGGCGGTGTAAATGAAGGCCCGAATAGTTGTGGCTATCCGTGCCTTCATTTGAGGACAGACATGCGGGCATGAGGATGAATTACGCACAATGGCGCGCGATCGGCACTGGGCTGTGCATCCGACGGGTAGCCTGCGGGCGCGCGACAGGACGATTGGCGTTGCCGGCCGCTACCTCGTTCGGTGAACCTCCACGACGACGGAAGTTTCATGGTTGAAAACAGTCAATATCGGAAGTTATTTGAGTAACAGACACGGCGAAAGACTTCGGTTTTGATCGCTGAATTGGCTCAAAACGGAAGTTATTGGGTTAATTTTCCGGAGGCCAATCGAGCTTATCTACATCTTGTCCAGGTGGCCATAAATCTTCCGCCTGGTGTATCGCAGCGTCGGCCGTTGAATGCTCAACTCCCAGCCTGAAGATCGATACAACCTCACGCAGCGTGCTGGATTGCACTGACATCGATTGCGCCGCGGCCGAGGCCTCTTCAACCAACGCCGCGTTTTGCTGCGTCACCTGGTCCATCTGCGCAACGGCGGTATTGACCTGTTCGATACCCGCATGCTGTTCGAGCGATGCTGCCGTAATCTCTTCCATCAGATCGGAGACACGCTTGACCGCCTGGACTACTTCGCCCATGGCAGTGCCGGCTTCGTTCACCAGATCCGAACCGGCCTTTACACGTTCAACCGAGTGCGTGATGAGTCCTTTGATTTCTTTTGCAGCGTTGGCACTTCGCTGCGCGAGGGTCCGCACTTCCGCGGCGACGACGGCAAAACCGAGACCCTGGTCGCCCGCGCGCGCCGCCTCTACCGCCGCATTGAGTGCAAGGATGTTGGTCTGAAATGCGATACCTTCGATCACGGCGATAATATCGGTCACCTTGGCTGAGCTTTCCGATATCGTATGCATGGTGCCGATCACCCGGCCCATGACATCGCCACCACGGTGTGCAATATCGGACGCGGTTGCTGCGAGCGTGCTACCTTGCCGGGCACTTTCGGTATTTTGCCTGACGGTGGAGGTCAGTTCCTCCATGCTTGCCGCGGTTTCTTCAAGCGACGCCGCCTGTTCTTCGGTTCGCTGGCTCAGATCGGCATTGCCTGCTGCAATTTGCGCAGCGCCCGTAGCAATGCTGTCGCTGCCGGATCTGATCTGCCCAACCAGTTCGGCGAGTCTCTCACTCATGTGTTTGAGCGCTCGCAGTAGATGGCTCGTTTCGTCCTTGCCGCTCACTTCGATCTTCGAGGTGAGGTCGCCTTGTGCGACCGTTTGGGCAATCTTCACGGAGACGCCAATTGGAACCGTAATGGAGCGGGTAATGACGAACGCAACACCGAGGCTCAGCAGGATGGCTATTCCGATCAGCACGTACGTAAGCAGCGAGGCGCTGTGGAAGGCGGCCGCAGCCTGCTCGCTGGAGTCCTTTGCTCCCTGGCTGTTCAGGGCAATATCCTGCGCAATGAACTCAGTGACTTTGCTGAACGCGCTCGAAGACTCACCTTCGGCGAAAGACCGGGCGTCATTGAAATGTTCATCGCCGCTGTCGGAAAGCTCATTGAGCTGTTTGTCCAGAGAAAGGTAGGTGCTCCATGCTGCCTTGATCTGGTTCGACAATTGCAGTTCCTCGGCGGAGCCGACCACCGCCTCGTACTGTGGCCACACCCGCGAAAGTTCGTTCAGCGCGGCGTCATGTTTCGACCGGTGGGACTGACGTTCCGAGGCGCTGGTGGCGATCAGATAACTTAAGGAGGCCTGGCGGACCTCATCAGCCAGCGCCCGGATATCGCCCAGGCGTTGGACGCTGGGAAGGAGATCTGTTGCAAGCTCCTGTGTGCCATCATAAATACGGGACGCCTGGACCAGACCCAGCGCGCCTACCAGGCATAGCAAAACGAGCGTCGCGCCAAATCCGATTCCAAGGCGCACGCCGATCCTGAGGTTGCCAATAGCCTTCACGATTTTTCCTTCGCATGTGGGTTGCAACAAGCGTTGACTCTGTGCCCAGTCACCACGTCCAATCCATATTGATCAGGACGCCTGTTTTCCTGCGACGTGGTTTCGTCTGGCGCTCTCGCCGGACTACCACCGCAAGTAGAGCGGAGCAAATACAGCACCTATACCAGCGGTTATGACAATGCCCAGTACGTACCAGGTACCCCAGAACGGTACGGACATCTCTGAGCAGTAAAGGGAGTACACGAGCGAACCTTGCGCGCCGGCGAGCAGCCCGGCGCCGGCGCCCGCCAGTGCAAGGCGGGTAGGGGCAAGTCCCTTCATGGCGTGCATCACGGCGGCAAGTGAAGGCAAGGAGAGCAGCACGATATTCGCTGTGGCGACCCGCCATGTTGTGCCCAGCATCAGATCCAGGCGATAGCCTGGCGGAGTCGCGATCAGTATGAGCAAGGCAACGAACAACATGGCAATGAATGGTAGTGTGACCGCGAACCATGCTAGCTTGACGGGTACGCCGGGGCGTCCAAGACGTCCGGCGAGTTTCAACGCGGTGATGAGTGTTGCTACCGGAAACGCGAGCCGTATCCAGAACATCGTCGTCAACAGCAATTCCGGCATGTCGCTACGGATTCCGTAGATGACCACCAGCATCGCCATGCTGCCGGCAAGCCCCACGCTTAGCGACCGATTAAGTCTCCTCGAAACGGAATTCGGCTCAATCGTCGTAAGACTATTAGTTAGCCTAAGTATCAGATCTGAAGTTCTCATATTGTTCAGTGGGGGCAGCCCAGTGATTCGACGAAAACTTCGGGTCAGGGCCTGAACGATCTGTCGCCCAGCAGATAGTCAATGGATATCCGGCCAGGTCCCCAAGCGGCAATTCCCAGTGCCATGGCCACCCAGGTGAGATGGATAGGCCAGCCGTCCGGGACCGTCAGCTCGATGAGGCACGTCATCAGTATCAGCCCGGCTGCGGCGAACCGGGTTCCGAAGCCCAGCACGAGCAACACCGGGAATGTCACTTCACCGCAGCCCGACAGAAATGCAAACACGGCTGGAGCGGGAAACGGGTAGGGGCCGCCTGGCAGATGCAACTGGAACTCCTGGGTGAACAGATCGATTGCTGTGTCGTTCAGTTGAAGGAAGCCGTGCCATTTAAGAATGCCCGATTTCCAGAAAGGTACGGCCAGCGCAATCCGAAGCACGAGTTGAACGAGCCACGGCTGCGCGAGATGTTGGATCAGCCGCTTCGCCGTACCAATCGCGGATATCACTACGCCTGGAAATGGCAGTTTTGCCTGTTGTGTGTCCGGTGTCATCTTGATCAATCTCCATGTTGAATGGCGGAAAATACGCCAGCCGAGATCATCCCTGCCAGGTTGGCCTGGAGATCGAAGGAAGAGGTTTCTTCAAATGCAGCCGTGACCGCTTCGCCTAGTGACGCGCCCGCGAGAAGGGCGAGAAGGAACGTTGCGCCTCCCGCCGGCAGGCGCGAGACGATGACTTCCTGCTCCGGTCGCGTCACGAGTGCATCCTCAGGTTCGTTTGACCGTAGCGGGGACACAGGACCATCAGTGCGGTTCATCGCGAAGATTGCGACGGCCGGATAGGCTGAGCGCACGATCCGCGCCGCGGGGTGCGGTCTGAAACGCAACCCGGCCAGCGACGCGGGCTCGATATCTCCTAGCGCCTCGGTAGCCAGCACAGGCAGGTCCGCAGCGTGATAGGCATCCAGCCACGCGCGCTCGACGCGCGCCGTATCCGCAAGCCACGGCATCTCGCGGGCGTATTCGTAGGACTCGATGAAGGCAGGAAAATCCCGCCCGTACTCGAACAGTAACGGCGAAACGGGAAGCGTCGCGCGGACATGGAAACGGGCCATCGCCCTGAAGAACTCGACGCCAGTGATGCGCTGAATAGCAGGGTAGATCGCTGCCAGTGCATCAATGAGGCTGACCGTGACGTTGTTGCGATAAACGTTGTAGCGCTTGACTACACCCTTCCCTGGTGCGGCCACCAGGTCTTCAGGCGCTGCGATCGCCGGGTCTGTCAGTCCCCGCGAAAACGCTGTGACGTACTGGCACGAACGATTTTCAGGCGCCATGGCTGCGTTCCTGCGCGAGTGACATCGCGTGTCCTGCCATGATTTGCCGCGCTGTCGTTGCCTGATCCCGCAACACGGGCCAGGCGGGAAGATTGCTATCCCATTCGATCAAAGCCGGCCTCGGGCCAATCCGCGATACGACATTTCTGTAAAGATTCCAGACAGGATCCGAAATGGCGCAGTCGTGGCTATCTATGAGCAGCAGTTCGTTTTCGTCGTCGCGTTGCTCGCTATGCCCGGCCAGGTGTATTTCGCCCACAGCTTCAAGCGGCAATCCGTCAAGGTACGCCGCGGCGGAAAAACCATGATTGATTGCCGAGACAAAAACGTTATTGACGTCCAGTAGCAGGCCGCAGCCGGTACGTTGAACGATGGCCCGGATGAATTCGGTTTCGCTCATTGTCGAGGACGCGAAAGCGACGTAGGTCGACGGGTTCTCAAGAAGAATGGGGCGTTTGATTGCGTGCTGAACCTGGTCGATGTGTTCGCACACATGCTCGAGCGTTTCTTTCGTGTACGGCAAGGGCAGAAGGTCGTTAAAAAACGTTCCGCCATGTGAAGACCACGCCAGATGCTCGGACACCAGCGTGGGTTCGTAGCGTGCAATCAGATCGCGAAAGCGCGTGAGATGAGCCGCGTCCAGCGCATTAGGGCCGCCGATCGACATACACACGCCGTGAATAGAGATCGGGTAGTTCTCGCGGATAGCCGCTAGCGCCCGATGCGGGGGACCGCCAGCGCCCATATAGTTTTCAGCGTGGACTTCGAAGAATCCGTCTTTCAGCCCGTCCGCGAGAATCGCGGCAAGATGTTCATGCTTGAAACTCGTGCCGACAAGCTGCCGGGCCGCAGCCGTCACACCGGAGGGGCAGCCGCGCTCGTCGATTCCGACTGGCGTTGTTCTGGCGAAATCGGTCATGGCCGCCCCATTTCCTGTTGTCGTTTGCCGGATCAGGACTTCTGGGCGGTGAGCGAGCCATGGCCGCCACCCGGCACTGCGATACTCGTGCAGGTGCCGCCCTGAACGAACTTCCATGAGTTACCCTGGAAATCCATCGCGGACGTACCCTGACACGTGGTGCCAGGACCGGCGGCGCAATCGTTCTGCCCTTTCAGGGCGACGCCATAGCACTTCTCCTTGTGAGCGGCGATAGCGGCGCTTGCCTCGGCACTCGTAAGCGGTGCTGCGTGGGCGACCGATGCGAGCAGGCTCGCGACTACGCCGGCGAGCAGGGTGGAACTGACAGTGACCTTAGCGGACATGGAATTTCTCCAGAAGTTGAGATAGAGGAGTACCCGTGCTGGATACATCATCTAATTCGTCGACTGGAGCTGTCCGGTTACAGGCAAGTCATCTTTTTTTTGCTTTCGACCTGCGGCGCAACGAAATCAGGCTGCTCGATCAACGAGCTGCCTGGGGGATTCACCACCGAAGCAGTTTGGGACCCAGCACCGCCCCGAGCGCGGCTGGAAGCAGCATGCCGGCCACATACCAGATGCTCCAGAACGCAGGGTTCATCTCGGGACAATGAAAGCAGTACGCGACCGTGGCGATCGAGCTTGCAAGCAGGCCCGAGACGGCGCCGGCGAGCCGTAGACGGGTCGGTGCCAGTCCTTTGACGGCCCAGAAGATCGCAATGAAGCCTGGAACGGCCAGCAGAAGGATATTGAATGGGCATGTGCGCCAGGTGTGCCCGAGTATCGCGGGCAACCGGTCTTGCGGTGCGGCGGTGACGACCACCGCTATGGCTGCAATCCAGACGATTACAACCGGTATCGCCATGACGGGCCATCCGGTTCCGACCTTGGCGCCGGGGCGCGCCAGCCGGACGGTTGCAATCAGGGCGCCGATTGCGAGGCATAGCGGAAACGCAAGCTTCTCCCAGAAGATTGCGGTTTTGACGATGGCGCTCAGATCGGGGCGAATGCCAAATACGGCAGCCATCAACGCCGTCGCGCCAAGGGCGGCAACTGGCAATGAGATGCCGAACCGACGGGCCACCGTGCCGCTTTTTACGGGCGTTATGCCGGTCGAGAGCAATCCGACGAGGTCATCTGTTCTCATGCCATTCTCCGGACGTACGTGGCCAGAGCCTTGAGACCCCTATGGATGCTGACCTTGACGGCCGACTCCGATAACCCCGTCAAGCGGGAGGCTTCGGCGACTGAAAGTCCCTGCAGCTTGACGTGCACGATCGAGAGCCGCTGCTTGTCCGGCAGGTGATCCAGCAGTTTCCCGATATCGCGGTGGGTATCGGTCGGCTCGTCTGCGGACTCGGCGAAAATGTCGTCGTGCTCGTCAAGGGGGTCATGCAACGACTCCCGTCGCGCACGCGTTCTGAAGAAATCCATCAGTTTATAGCGCGCGATCGCGTGGACCCACGCGGTCAGAGGCTCATCCGGCCGGTATGTATGACGTGCATTATGCACGGCCAGCAGGATTTCCTGAACGAGATCCTCGACGTCATCGTGAAGTTGGGGAATTCGCTTGCGAAGATAGCCCCGCAGGTGCCGCGTCAGTTCGGACAGAAATGTGCGGTACTCGGATGCGTCGCCTGCGAGGCCCGAGATGAACAACGTTTTCAGACGC
Organism: Burkholderia sp. OK233; assembly: GCF_900230185.1. Lineage (GTDB taxonomy): Bacteria > Pseudomonadota > Gammaproteobacteria > Burkholderiales > Burkholderiaceae > Paraburkholderia. The sequence goes on along the minus strand of NZ_OCSR01000002.1, from coordinate 985,138 downwards.
TCCTCTGCGGAGTACACGGTCATGATGTTCCTGTGCGTTGCGTTCTCAGACCGCCTGATGCACGCGTGATGGCTGTCGTGCGACACCGAAGCAGGTTTGCTATCGCCCCAGGTTGTTTTAGATCGGATGATTTAGAATATCGCAACGTGTGTGACGTTGCAATCCCGACCGGGAAGACGTTGCGCGATGGCTGGAGTAAGCATGGTCCGACCACGGGAATTCGACGAAAATGCGGTCCTCGATGCAGCCGCCCACCAGTTCTGGGTCTATGGCTATGAGGCGACTTCTGTGCGGGATCTTGCGCAGTGCATGGGAATTACGGGAGCAAGCCTATACAACGCGTTCGGGGACAAACGTTCGCTGTTTCAACGGGCGCTGGCACACTACATTGAAAATAGCTTTGGCGACCGGGTATCGAGATTTGAGCGGAATCTGCCGCCTCTTGATGCCATCAAGGCATTCTTTCGGGAGATTGTCGAGCGGTCGGTCGGCGATCGGGATCGTAAGGGATGCCTGCTGGTGAATTCGGCACTTGAGGTTGCACCACACGATGCCGGTTTCCAGACGATGATCGCCAATGTGCTGGTGGGGGTAGAAGCCTTTTTCCGGCGCTGTGTGCACGCGGGTCAGCAGGCTGGCGAGATTTCGACTGCCCAGTCTGCTGATGATCTTGCGCGGTTGCTGCTAGGACTCCATCTGGGCATACGGGTGCTTGCCCGGACAAGGCCGGAACGTGCGCTGCTGGAGGGCGTTGTACGGCCTGCACTGGCGCTTCTGGAGCCCAAACTCGACTGACGCCTGGGTGTGCCTCAACGGCCCCTGGCCAACCCCTGGGCCGGCATCGAATTCGGTTTGAAGCGCGAACCGAGCCGATACCGCTTGCCAGGATGGACGAAGTGGGCGAGTGTCACCGGCGTGCCGTTGGTCCAGGTGCGACGCGTCAGCATCAAGCAAGGCTCGTCGGTTCGCATCTCGAGCAGCGCTGCCTGTTCAGGCGTCGGCAAACAGGCGTCCACGATATGCTCGATTTCCAGTTCGTAGTGGGACACGTTGTTGTAGAGATACTGCGATGGCGGCTCGGCCGTGAAATTCTGCGTGAGAAAATCCGGTGCAGCAGCGGGGTTCACATACCGGTCTTCGAACTGAATGGGCCGCCCGTTTTCCAGATGTACGCACGTCAGATGAAACACGGGCGTATTCCTCGGCAGCCCGAACGCCGCGGCGACCTCTACCGAAGCGGCTTCGCGCGCCAGCGTAATGACCTTGCAGGCATACTCGTGCCCTCGCGAGCGAATCTCATCGCGAATATGAGCGATCATCAGCAGGTTCGACTGCGGTTTGCCTTCGGCGACAAACGTGCCGACGCCGGCGACGCGTTCGAGTTCACCCTCGGCGGTCAGTTCGCGTAAAGCGCGATTGACCGTCATGCGCGCGACCCCGAACGCCGTCGCCAGATCGATCTCCGACGGGATGCGCTCGCCAACGCCCCATTCGCCTGCACGAACCTTGTCGCGCACAACGGCCTTGATCTGCTGAAACGGCGCACCGGGTTTTTGAGCCATATGTACTACCCTTCGATTCCGAATTGAGCGACACCGATTCTATTACGCTTTCAGTCTCGCTCAAGCGCCGCGAGCAACGCGCGCAGAAACATATCATTTTCCTCTTCGGTACCGACGGTCACGCGGACAAGATCGTCCAGTTCGTATGCGCCGAGCGGCCGGACCACGATGCCGGCCTGCAGCAGCCGCTGGGCCACCGTCTTTGCGTCGTTCAGACCAATCGTAATGAAATTCGCGTGCGTCGGGATGAAAGGAATGCCCTGACGCGCCAGCGCCTGGGTGATTTGCGTAACGCCTGCCCGGTTCAGGCTCTGCGTGCGTTGCAGGAACGCGCGATCGGCGAGCGCTGCCAATGCCGCGCGCTGCGCGAGTGCATTGACGCTGAACGTCGGGCGGATTCGAGCAATGGCATCGACAAGGTCGGGATGCATGATGCCGTAACCGACTCGCAGCGACGCTAACCCGTACGCCTTCGAAAACGTTCGCGCGACGACCAGTTGCGGATAACGCGCAACCAGTGAAATCGAATCGGTTCGTAGCGAGGGATCGACGTAATCGATATACGCTTCATCGAGTACCACGAGCGTATCCGGACCGACCGAATCCAGAATGACTTCGACCTCCGTCTGGGACAGCAGCGTACCCGTAGGATTGTTGGGGTTGCAGATGTAGACGAGGCGCGTCGCGTGGGTCAACGCCGCGCGCATCGCGGCAGGATCGTGGCTGTAATCGGACGCCGGCACTTCGATTGCGGTAGCGCCACGCGCCTTGATACTGATCGGATAGGCCTGAAATGCGTACTGCGAATAGAGGCCGGCGGTGCCGGCACGCAAACTCAACGCGGCGCACAGATCGATCAGTTCGTGGGAGCCGTTCGTCACCGCGATGTGGTTGACCGGCACACCGTGATAGCGGGCAAGCGCGTTGCGCAGATCGAATGCATCGCTGTCCGGATAGCGCGCGAGAGCGGTATCCGCGCCGCTGAACTGCTCAGCCAACGCTTGCACGACATGTGGGCTGCAGCCGAGCGGGTTTTCATTCGACGCCAGCTTGATGATGCGCGCAAGACCATATTCGCGCGCAACCGATTGCTCGGAGCGGCCCGGTACATAGAGCGGCAACGCACGGATATGCGCGGGCACCGGCGCGTCTCTCACTGTATCGTCCAACTCGCTTTTCGCTTCGCTCATGCGCCCACCTGTCCCTGTTCTGCGCGCCACAGTATCGGAAATAGCGGATGCGCCATCGGCGCGCCTTCGGCGAGCGTCTCGCGCAGACCTGGAAACTCCGGAGATGTACGCCACGGGCGTGGCTGGTGACGGATATCGTCGCCGATAAATCGCAGCGAAAACGCGCGACGCCGGCGGTTACCACCAACGCCCCCCGAGGCATGCAACGTCAGCATATGAAAGCACACCATATCGCCAGGTTCGAGTTCCCAGCCAATGATCGGATACGCGTCGCGATTGCTTTCGATATCGGGCAAATCGGTCAGGCTGCCTTCGGGAAACCACTTCGCCTCGTTGGCAATGAAGGTGCGAGGCATCAGCCACGGTCCGCGATGCGAACCCGCGACAAATTCGAGTGTCGACGCTCGCGCGACCGGATCGACGGGAATCCACATGCTGACGTTCTGGTCGCCGGTGATGTTGTAGTACGGCTGGTCCTGGTGCCACGGCGTGCGCTGGCGCGTGTTCGGCTCCTTCACCAGTAGATGATCGTGATAGAAACGGGCCGCTTCGCCGCCCATCAACGCACCCGCAACGCTCGGCGCAGGCGATTCCATGATGAAACGGCGGTAACCGTCGTTATCCTGCCAGTTGCAGAAGTCCTCGAAAAACCAGCCTGGATCGTCCGGCCGGCTCGCCACTTTTGCACGTGGGCTCGGTTGGGCGATGTTGCGGTCGATGGCCTCGCGTAACATCGCCAGTTCATCCGCGGAGAAAATGTTGCGAATGCGCACCGCGCCGTCGACGCGAAACGCCCGCACCAGATCGTCGGTCACCGCGCGCGCGACGCGCTGTTGAATGGTTTCAGACATCTCCGTTTCCTTTGTATGGGGTTGACATTTCACGCTGCTCACCGCTCAACTGCCCGAATGAAATCGGCGATGCGGCTGTTTCCTGTCGCGCCGAGAATCGAGTCAGGGGTGCCAGACTCCAGAATGACGCCATCCGCGACGAAATGAATCGTGTCGGCGAGCTTTCGTGCGAACGCCATCTCATGGGTAACGATGGCAAGCGTCAACCCCGCATCGGCGAGGGTGCGAATCGTGTCGAGCACGCCGGCGACAAGCTCCGGATCGAGTGCCGAGGTCGGCTCGTCGAACAGGACGACTTTGGGTTTCATCGCCAGTGCACGCGCAATCGCAACGCGCTGGCGCTGGCCGCCCGACAACTGGTCGGGGTAGTAGCCAAGGCGATTGCCGAGGCCAACCTGATGCAGGATCGCCGAGGCCTCACTGATGACTTCGTCGCGTTGGCGACGCTGCACGTGGATCGGCCCTTCGATCACGTTTTCGAGCACGGTGCGATGAGCGAAAAGATTGAATTGCTGAAACACCATCGGCATCTTGCGCCGTGCGATGCGCAGCTGCGCTTCCGGCTTCGTGCGAAACGTGGCGCCTTCCTGATGACAAAGCCGTTCGCCGTCGAAATGAATTTCACCACCGGTCGGCATGTCCAGAAAATTGATGCAGCGGAGCAACGTGGACTTGCCCCCGCCACTCGGACCGATGAAGAAACTGACTTCGCCGGCCCGGATACGCAGGTCGATGCCTTTGAGTACCCTTACCGCGCCGAACGATTTTTCGAGTGCGCGCACCTCGAGAATGGACGCTGAGGGATTCGCCCTCCCGTTCAGATCAGGTTTCAAGATTGGGCTCCGTGCCAGGCGCGCCGGCCTTGCCTGCGGGAATCTGTGTCGACACGCGCTTGCCGCCGCGGTGTACCGGGGTGAACTTCTGTTCGATCCATCGCACGCCGCGTGCGGCAGCAAAGCTCATCGCGAAGTAGATGATCGCCACCATCAGATAGACCTGCATGCTCATGAAGGTATCGGCGATCACAATCGTGCCGTGCCTCAGCAATTCGTTGACCGCGATGAACGACACCAACGACGAATCCTTCAGCAACGAAATGAAATAGCCGCCGATCGTGGGAAGCGCAACCTTCAGCGCTTGAGGAAGAATCACTCGGCGGTAGATCATCGTGTGCGACATGCCGATGGTTAGTCCCGCTTCACGCTGACCGTTGTCTACCGCCTGGATCGCCGCGCGGAACACTTCCGAAAGATACGCGCCGAGGTTCAGCGCGAGGCCGAGCACGCCCGCCCAGAATCCCGGCAAGGTCAGGCCGACCTGCGGCAACGTGAAGTAGATCACCAGCAACTGAACCACCAGCGGTACGTCGCGCCAGATCTCGACATAGGCGCGCAGCAGCCAGTCAAGCCAGCGCCGTGACGACAGCCGGCCTAGCGCGACCGCGAGTCCGAGCGCAATCGCACAAGTCATGCTGATGACCGACAGTTCGATCGTCACCCACGCGCCCTTCAGCAGGAACGGAAAGTAGCGCGGAATCAGCGTAAAGAAGAACTCGCTCATGATCGGTGCGATTACTTCGTCAGCACCGCTTGCTCCGGCGACCATGCACCGTACTTCGTCAGGATCTTCTGGCGCGTGCCGTCCTGATCCATAGATTGCAGCGCACCATTGATTGCCGTGAGAAGGTCGCTGCATTCTGCGCGAACCGCTGCGGCACTCGTGCCGAATTTATAGCTCGCCTTGTTCTCGGCATCGGCCCATTCGGGCTTCGGGTGGTAGTAGATCGGTTGACCGATAACGCGCAGATTTTTCATCTTCTCGCGTTGGCCGAGCAGGGTGCCCTGATCGAGCAGTACAGCGTCGACCAGGCCGTTTTGCAGCGCCATGAACGGCTCGCCGAACGAATTGAAGTCCATGACTTCGCCGATCTGGCCTTCGGTCGCGAGCCGGTGCGCGTTCACCGAATCGTTGGTGCCGAGTGTGGTGGCAATCTTCCGGGTCTTCAGGTCTGCGAATGACTGAATCGGTGAATCGGTTTTGACAATTATTTCATCGTACAGCAGGAAGTAGGGCCGCGAAAAACGTACGTTGGCGCTCTGGATGCGCTCCTGCGTGGCCGACATCGATGAGAAGATGATGTCCCAGCGCTTCGACTTCAGCCCGGGAATCAGCGTGCTCCATTCGGTGACGACGAAGTCCGTCTTCGGCACGCCGATGCGCTTGCCCACCTCCTTCAGCATATCGGCCTCGAAGCCGCCGTAGCTGCCGTCTTCGTTTTGCCAGACGAAAGGGCGGGTGCCCATCAGGCCGTTGCCCGCTGTCAGGACACCGCTCGCCTTCACGTCGTCCAGACACCCCGCGGCGACTGGAAATGCGGAGCTGGACAGGACGGCGGCGGCACATAACGCGATCAGACGATTCATGGCGAACACTCCGGGCAGAAAGGGAACGGCTGGGGAAACGTTGTGCGCGTCCGCGATACCTCGATGAAATCAGTTCGCGCGGCGGTCTAGACCGGACTATACTGCAACAAAAAAATAACCAAGTTTTTTTTCAGCGTCGATGACGGAGTGAAAGTCGGCACTCGCCCATCAGGTTTGTGGCCCGGGTGCAAATCGGAGGGGGGATGGTGTGAACGTTCTTTCGGCGCTGGAATCGCGTTGCGCGATCAGCTGATCGTTCGTGGTGAGACGACGAGACGTATGTTCAACGCGATGCGTGGCCGAATCCGATGGTGAGTGATTCAGAGATCGAGATTCGGCCTTTCTTTGAGCCTGCAGATTTTGGTCAGGCCTTTACACCTGCGCCGCGCCGACATGCGCTTCGATCTTGCCCACCACCTCGAACAGATCGCCGACGAGCCCGATGTCCGCGACCGCAAAGATCGGCGCGTCTGGATCTTTATTGATCGCGACAATGGTCTTCGAGTCCTTCATCCCGGCCAGATGCTGAATTGCGCCGGAGATGCCGAATGCAAGGTAGACGTCGGGTGCGACCATCTTGCCGGTTTGCCCGACCTGGGCGGTATTCGGCGCGTAGCCGGCATCCACTGCGGCCCGCGATGCGCCGAGCGCCGCGCCCATCTTTTCCGCCAGTTCGCCGAGCCGTTCCATGTTGTCCTTCGATGCCAGACCGCGCCCGCCCGCGACGACGATCCGCGCGTCGGGCAATTCGCGGCCTGTCTGTGCCGATGCCTGGCGCTCGACGAGCCTCGTCCGGCTAAAGCTCGCAGCCGGTTCGAGCGTCACGCGTTGCCCGTTGCCGCCGCTGTCGGCTGCCGGCGCGAACGACGACGGCCGAAATGTCGCGAACGTCACGGCGCTGGCCGTGTTCACGTTGGCGATGACGCTTCCCGCGTAAAGGCTGCGCACGAACGCGCCTTCGCCTTCCACGGCGATTACATCAGGAATGAATGCGCCGCCGACAAGCGCCGCGGCGCGTGGCAGGGTGCTACGGCCGAGCGTCCGATGACTCGCGGCGATCAGCGAATACGGTCCGTGCATCGCGTACAACTGCGCGGCGAGCGTTTCAGGCACAACGTTCTCGCTCGTCGCGCCAGCCATCACGAGAACGCGCTCGACACTGGCGATCCTTTCGACCGTGGATGCAAGCGCGGCATCCGGCAACAACACATCGACCGGCAGGCCGCGTTCCATCACCGCGGTGATAACGCGGAGCGTCGCCTCGGCCACGCGGCCGTTTTCGCTTTCAGCTACGACAAGGCTTCTCATGCGGGGACTCCTGCTTGGTCGAATACGCGCCGTTCTGTGAGCGCTGCGATGAGCGCGGCGCAGTCCGCGACCTTGATGCCGGGCTGGCGGACCGGTGGATCGCTGAGCTTGACGATATGGCTCTGGGGCGTCAGAGCGATTGCCAGCATGGCGGCGTCCACGATCGCGAGCGGCTTCTGCTTCGCCTTGACGATGCTCGGCAAGGTCACGCGGCGCGGGTCGGCGAGGCGCAGATCCGCGCTGACGACAGCCGGACCCTCGAGCAGCCACGTCGCCGTGCCGGTGTCGTCGTCGCACGTGACGGACCAGCCCGTGCCATCCGCCGAGAGTGCGCCTGCGTTCAACGCCTGCGGCCAGTCGAGCAGGGCGGCGAGCATGGCGGCGACACCGCCGATGTCGCCGTCGATTGCCTGCTTGCCGCACAGCACGAGGCCGTATTCCCGACTCGCCATGTGAGCGTTCAGCAGACGCGCCACCGCCAGCGAATCGAGCGTGGAAGTCGCCGTTGCGGTGTCGATCAGCACAGCATCGTCCGCGCCCATTGCCAGCGCCGTGCGCAAGACGTCCTGGCTGGCCTGCGTGCCGCACGTGATCACCGTTACCTTCGACGCGACGCCTGCTTCCCTGAGTTGCAATGCCTTTTCGACTGCGCATTCGTCGAACGGGTTGAGCGACATCTTGAGGCCGGTGGTGTCGATCGAACCGTTCGACGAGACCCTCACGCGTACGTTGGCATCGACGACGCGTTTGACTGGAACCAGAATGTTGATTGTCATGACTTGAGCATCCATCGATCGGAAATCAGGAAACCGCGCCCGAACCGTATTTGCCCACCAGCAGCGCTCCGCTGGCGAAGCGGTCGAGCGCGTAGGGCGCGAGGGAAACATCGGTGGGCTGGCCGAGCGCATGCTGCGCGAGGATCTTGCCGATGCCGGGCGACAGCTTGAAGCCGTGCCCGGAGAACCCAAAGCCGACAACGAGTCCCTCGATATCGGCGACCTTGCCCAACACCGGATTCCAGTCGGGCGTCACGTCGTAGACGCCGGTCCATGACGAGGCGAGGCCCGCGGTTTCGTAAGCAGGAAAGCGTTCGGCAACCTGCGCGCCGACCTCGGCGACATAGTCGAGCGAGATATCGCCCTGTTCGGTTTCCGGCGAGTTCAACGTTTCGCCGACCACGCCTTCGGACACGAGCATCTGGTTGCCGCCGTAGCTGCGGTAATAGAGCATGCCGGCCGAACCCAGGTCCTTGAACGCCGGCATCTTGAACGAGTACGCCGCGCCGTCGCATTCGAGCGCGAGCACCGTGTGACGCTCCGGCTTGACCGGCAGCGGCACACCGATCCAGCCGGCGAGTTCCGGCGTCCAGATGTTCTGCGTGCTGATCAGGGTGCCGCCGCTGAAGTTGCCCGCACTGGTTGTGACGCCGGTGATCCGGCGTCCTTCGCGGACGATGCCCGTGACCGTCACGCCTTCCATGATCTTGACACCGCGCCGGCGCGCCGAACGGGCGAAGCCGGTTGCCACCAGATAGGCATCCGCAAAACCCGCCTCCGGTTCATAGCCGATCAACGCGGCGTCGTCGAAGTTCGCGATCGGCAGGCGCTCGTGCGCTTGCGCTCTGTCGAGTAGTTGCACTTCGATGCCCATATCCTGCTGCGCGGCGAGCGAGGCGCGCAGCGGCTCCAGCTTGTCGCCGTCGGGCGCGCAGATCAGATAGCCGCATTTGACGAGACCACAGGACGCTTCGTCGTCGCCGAGATAGTCAGCGAAATTATTGAATGCCCACCACGAAGAGCGCGCGAGTTCCACGTTCTGGCGTACCGAATAGTGCGTGCGCAGCAGGCCGGACGACTGTGACGTGGTGCCCGCGCCGATCGTGCCCTGTTCGATAACCAGCACGCTTTGCGCGCCCAGTGCGGCGAGATGATGGGCGACCGACGCGCCGATGACACCAGCGCCGATCACGATGAAATCGTAGTGGCTCATGTGAACCTCTCTGTGGGCAATGAGGCGAATTCTAGGAAAACGTTGGCCGCGCCAATTTTGTATTAGGCAAACTTATGGCGAGCCAATGCAATTTCTCATCCTGTGCACCAAGCCTGCGAACCTCGGCACCATGCTGTCGTACCGCACAGGATGATCGGCATGTCACCCACGCGAGCGGAGCATTTCATGAGACGAACCCCGACCCCGATCGATCTGCGCGCGTTGCAGGCTTTTGTGGCTGTCTGCGACAGCGGCTCGATGACGGGCGCGGCGAAGCAGCTCGGCGTGAGCCAGAGCGCCATCAGCCAGTCGATTGCCGCGCTGGAGCGCGAACAGGGCCTGACGTTGTTCGATCGCGAGAGCCGTCCGCCGCGCCCGAATGTAGCGGGGCGCGCGTTGCTTGAGTTGGCGGGGCCGTTAATCGAACACGCACAGATGGTGAGCGCCCGTATCGGCGATGCCTCGCATGCCGGCAAGATGCCGGTGCGCCTGGGTTGCGTCGATTCGTTCGCGGCCACTGTTGGGCCAGAGTTGATTCGCGCGGTGTCGAACTCGGAGCGGCAGATTTCGATGTGGTCCGGTCTCACGCCGGGCCTGAGCAAACAGTTGCACGACCGCGAACTGGATATCGCGATCTGCACGCAGACCACACTGAACGACGCACGGATCGTCGAAGTGCCGCTGTTTTCCGAGGCCTTCGTGGTGGTGGTTGCGCGTAGCCAATTGAACGGGCGCCGCAATATCGACTGGCGCACGCTTGCGCTCGAGCTGCCGTTGATCCGCTATACGGCGCGTTCGGTGATCGGGCAGCAGATTGAGCGTTTCGCGCGGCATCTGGGCATTAACAGTCCGCGGCGTTACGAGTTCGACGCGACCGATCCGCTGCTGAGTCTGGTGGCCGCGCGCGCGGGATTCGCGATTTCGACGCCTTTGTGTCTGTGGCAGGCGCGCCACTATCTGGACGATATCGCGGTGATGCCGTTGCCGCCGAGCCGGCTCGGGCGGCGCGATTTTTTCCTGCTGCATCGCCAGGGCGAGTGGGAACAGTTCGCCGGCGACATCGTCATGCTGACGCGCGGCGTGCTGGACAACGCGATTCAACCGTCGCTCGCGCGGGCGCTGCCCGATTTGCCGGACGATGCATTGCGCTGATTCAGGCGCTATGGCGCGAGTTTGTATAAGTGTTGCTTTTAACGCTGCTTAACCGCACACCTCGTTTTTGTGCAAAGTCGCACCAGTCACAGCGACGATGTGCACCGCAGTCAGGCCGATGAACCTTTCAGCGTCGAAATCAGGAACGACGCATGGCGCCCAAAGCGTTTATTGGTGGGAATCTTTGATTCACTCAGATAAACATGGCACAAACGTTGCATTGATAGAGGCATCGACTGAGACGGTCGCTCCGAGCGATCAGTCAGCTGCACTCGATTGCGGATACACGAAGATCGACAGGAATTGAATGGGTGTCTTGATCAGGCGTTCCGGACCGTGCGGTATCTCACCCTGGAAGGTGAGTGTGTCGCCAGGATGAAGAATGTAGGTTTGCTGACCGTGGCGGTATTCGATAACGCCCTTGAGCATGTGAATGAACTCGGTGCCCGGATGCTGAAACACGGGAAAGCGTTCGGCTTCGTCCTCCATCGTGATCAGGAAGGGTTCGAAAAGCTTACGCGGACCTTGGTCATAGGCAAGCAGGTGATACGTGTGGCCGCTTTTGGTGCCCTTGCGAACCACTTCCATGCCGCCGCCTTTTTTGACGAGTTGTGCACCGCCTTGCGGCACGTCGAAATTGCGAAACAGCATGGAGAGCGAAACGCCGAGCGCCTGGGCGATGCGGTTGAGGACCTCGAGACCCGCGGAAGTCTGCGCGTTTTCGATCTTCGAGAGCATGCCGCGGCTGATGCCGGCCTGAGCGGAAACCTGAGCAATGGTCAGGCCGTGGCGCTGGCGTAATTCGCGAATGGTGTTGCCGAGGTAGCGTTCGAGCGGCGTTTTATTGTCTTCACCAATTTGCATGTAAGCCTCACGTAAAAGGAAAGCGTAGCAGATTGCAGCGCCGAGTCGCGCGCAAAAAGTTTCACCAAGAGAATCTTTGTTGCTCGCCAATAAAGTATCCGGCCGACTGAAAACAAGCTCGAAGCGCGCCACAACCGGCGTTCGGGAGCGTGTTGCGTAACCCGGTCACACGCGGTGCGTGTGGCATTTCCAAACCACGAAAGATGCAGTTGCAAGGAGTGGCGATGAACCTGAACGATGCGAGCAAGCTGCCGGTCAACGAGCTCGGATGCGTGCCCCGCTTCGGCTCGGCGGAAGAGGCGCAAGCGTATCTGACGCAGCAGGGCGTGAAGTACGTGCTGGCGCAGTTTGTCGATATTCACGGCGTGGCCAAGGCGAAATCGGTGCCGGTCAGTCATTTGAAGAGCGTGTTGAAAGCGGGCGCCGGTTTCGCGGGGTTTGCGATCTGGGGGGTAGGTATCGAGCCGAACGGCCCCGACTATATGGCCGTCGGCGATCTGGCGACGCTCACACCGGTGCCGTGGCAGCCGGGCCTGGCACGGATCGTCTGCGACGGTCATGTGGATGGCGAAGCGTGGCAATACGATTCGCGCGTGACTTTGAAGAAACAGGTCGCACGGATGACCGAGCGCAACTGGACGCTCTTCACAGGTCTGGAGCCGGAATTCTCGCTGCTGCGCCGTTCGGCGTCCGGCACGCTGGAGCCATGCGATCCGAGCGATACGCTCGCCAAGCCGTGCTACGACTACAAGGGACTCTCTCGTACGCGCGTCTTCCTGGAAAAGCTCACCGAATCGATGCGCGCGGTCGGCATCGACGTCTATCAGATCGATCACGAAGATGCGAACGGGCAGTTCGAAATCAACTACACGTACACCGATTGCCTGACCTCGTGCGATCACTATGTGTTCTTCAAGATGGCAGCCTCCGAGATCGCCAATGAACTCGGCATGATCTGCTCGTTCATGCCGAAGCCGTTCGCGAACCGTCCCGGCAATGGCATGCACATGCATATGTCGATTGGCGACGGCGAGCGCAACCTGTTCGCGGATCCGTCGGACAGGCTCGGCATGGGCCTCTCCAAGCTCGGCTACCAGTTCACGGCGGGCCTGCTCGCGCACGCACCGGCGCTGGCCGCGCTGTGCAATCCGACGGTGAACTCGTACAAGCGCCTTGTGGTGGGCCGCTCGCTGACGGGTGCGACGTGGGCGCCGGCCTACATCAGCTACGGCGACAACAACCGTTCCACGATGGTGCGCATGCCCGGCGAGCGCATCGAACTGCGTTTGCCGGATGGTGCGTGCAATCCGTATCTCGCGACGGCGGCCGTGATTGCCGCGGGGCTGGACGGCATCGACCGTGGTCTTTCACCGGGCGAACCGGCTAACGAGAACCTCTACGAGTGGTCGCCCGCGAAACTCTCCGAACACGGCATCGGCGTGCTGCCGCAAAACCTCGAGCAGGCGCTCGATGCGCTCGAAAGCGATCGCGTGATCTGCGACGCGCTCGGCCCGGTTGCCGATGAATTCCTCAAGCTCAAACGGATGGAGTGGCTCGAATACATGCGCCACGTTTCGGACTGGGAACTGAAGACCTACCTCGAATTTTTCTAAGGAGAAGCACCATGTGCGGAATTGTGGGCTTGCTGGTCAAGACGCCGGCATTGCGCGAACGGCTCGGCGAACTGATGGTGCCGATGCTGATCGGCATGACCGAGCGTGGACCGGATTCGGCGGGCCTCGCGGTGTTCGGCAAACAGGTCGACGCGAGCCAGCGCAAGCTGAGCATCTACGCGGGCTTCACCGACGAAGGCGCGGACTTCGCATGGCAACCGCTGCTTGACGCATTGAACGCGGCGATGGACGTGACCGCCCGTGTCGATCCGAAGGGCAATCATGCGGTACTGACGGTGCAAGGCAATGTCGAGCGCGTGAAGACGTGGCTGCGCGAGCGCTATCCGAAGCTGTATCTGCTGTCGAGCGGCCGCTCGATCGATCTGTACAAGGATATTGGCTCGCCGTCGCAAGTCGCCGAGCGTTATGACTTTGCGAACCTGAAAGGCTCGCACCTGGTCGGCCACACACGCATGGCGACCGAATCGGCGGTGACGCCCGACCGCGCGCATCCGTTCACGGCCGGCGACGACTTCTGCCTCGTCCACAACGGATCGCTGTCGAACGCGCATGGCGTGCGCCGCAAGCTCGAACCGCAAGGCATTCACTTCGACACCGACAACGACACCGAAGCCGCCTGCCGTTTTCTCGAATGGCGGCTGCGCGAAGGCGACACGTTGCCGGTCGCATTGCAGAAGGGTTTCGAAGAACTCGACGGCTTCTACACGTTCCTGATGGGCACCTCGACCGAACTCGCGCTGATTCGCGATCCGTTCGCGTGCAAGCCGGCGGTGGTCGCGGAAAACGACGACTACGTCGCTATCGCTTCCGAGTTTCGTTCACTCGCGCATCTGCCCGATATCAAGAACGCCAGGGTCTTCGAACCCGCACCTGAGGAGATGTATGTATGGAAAGCCTGACTTTCGATCTGGAGCGCACGACGGTCCGTGAGCTGAACCAGTTCTTGCACAAACCGGCGAGCGAACTGGAGGGCCAGGCGGTGACGGTCGTTGCACCGAACGGCGCGCATAACCTCGCGGTCGGTGTGGATGCGCCGGTGCGAGTGACGATCGCCGGGCACGCCGGCTATTACGCGGGTGGCATGAACAAACACGCGACGATCGAGATCGACGGCAGCGCGGGCACCGGCGTCGCCGAAAACATGATGAGCGGCAAGGTGCATGTGAAGGGTTTCGCGTCGAACGGCGCGGGCGCTTCGGCGCACGGCGGCCTGCTGGTGATCGACGGCGATGCGGGCCTGCGCTGCGGTATTTCGCTCAAGGGTGGCGACATCGTGGTGGGCGGCTCGGTGGGCAGCTTCTCGGCGTTCATGGCGCAGGCGGGCCGCATGGTGATCTGTGGCAATGCGGGTGATGCGCTCGGCGACTCGCTTTACGAAGCGGTGCTGTACGTGCGCGGCGAAGTGAAATCGCTCGGCGCGGACGCGCAGTACGAGCCGATGACGCAGGCGGATATCGACGCGGTGCGCGCCCTGCTCACCGCCGCCGGCATGGACCACGACCCGGCGTCGTTCAAACGGATCGCCTCCGCTCGCACGCTCTATCACTGGAACGCCGACGCGAACCAGGAATATTGAACACACGCTCTCGAAGAAGGTCCCCATGGAAGCCAAACCCGTTCACTTCGCCCGCTTGCAGCAGGAAGAGTCGCAAGGCTACGACCGCAAGACGATCGACTATATCCACTCCGCCGCGCAGCGCGGCCTCTACGAAATTCGCGGTCTGGGCGCGAAACGCCGTGTACCGCATTTCGACGATCTGCTGTTTCTCGGTGCCTCGCTGTCGCGCTATCCGCTCGAAGGGTATCGCGAGAAATGCGCGACGCAGACCGTGCTCGGCACGCGCTTCGCCAAAAAGCCGGTGGTGCTCGACATTCCGATCACGATTGCCGGCATGAGCTTCGGTGCGCTGTCCGCGAATGTGAAGGAAGCGCTCGGCCAGGCCGCGACCGCGATGGGCACCTCGACCACCACCGGCGACGGTGGCATGACGCAGGAAGAACGCCGCTCGTCGAAGACGCTGGTTTATCAGTGCCTGCCGTCGCGCTACGGCTTCAATCCGGATGACGTGCGCCGCGCCGATGCGATCGAAATCGTGATCGGCCAGGGCGCGAAACCGGGCGGCGGCGGCATGCTGCTGGGGCAGAAGGTCAACCCACGCGTCGCCTCGATGCGCACGTTGCCGGCCGGCGTCGATCAGCGTTCTGCGAGCCGTCACCCGGACTGGACCGGCCCGGACGATCTGGCGATCAAGATTAAGGAACTGCGCGAAATCACCGATTGGGAAAAACCGATCTACGTGAAGGTCGGCGCAACCCGCACGTTCAACGACGTCAAGCTCGCGGTGCATGCCGGTGCGGACGTGGTCGTGATCGACGGGATGCAGGGCGGCACGGCGGCGACGCAGACCTGCTTCATCGAGAACGTCGGCATTCCGACGCTGGCCGCGGTTCGCCAGGCCGTGGACGCGCTCGAAGACCTGAATATGAAAGGCCAGGTGCAACTGATCGTCTCGGGCGGCATCCGCACCGGTGCTGACGTGGCAAAGGCCCTGGCGCTCGGCGCGGACGCGGTGGCGATCGGGCAGGGCATGCTGATGGCGCTTGGCTGCAACAGCGATACGTACTTTCAGAACGGCGCGCTGCATTCGGCGGCGGCGGACTACGCGGCGCTGAACACATCGCCGGGTTTCTGCCATCACTGCCACACCGGCAAGTGCCCGGTTGGCGTGACCACGCAGGACGCGGTGCTCGAACAGCGTGTGCAGCCCGATGAAGGTTCACGCCGCGTGCGCAATTACCTGAAGACGCTGAACATGGAACTGACGACGATCGCGCGAGCGTGCGGCAAGCAGAACGTGCATCACCTCGAGCCGGAGGATCTGGTCGCGCTGACGGTCGAGGCCGCGGCAATGGCGCGCATTCCGCTCGCGGGTACTTCGTGGATTCCTGGATGGACCACATGAATTGAGTTGTTTTGAGTTTTTTGACTGTGGAAAAGTTGAGTGCATTCAACCTTGATTCACCAATCTATCAGGAGCCCGACATGAGCACTCCGCAAAGCACCACGCAAGCAGCGCCGGCACCATCCGGTGGTCTGCGTGCCGGTACGCTAGGTTTTCCCGAGGTCATCGGCCAATCCATCGCGAACCTTTCACCAACTTTCACGCCATCGATCAACGTAACCGCGATCGCGGCGCTGGCCGGCGCGGGGACGTGGTTGATTTATGGTCTTTCGACGCTTGGATTGCTGCTGGTGAGCATGAGCATCATCGCGCTCTCGAGCCGGATCGCGTCGGCTGGTTCGTTCTTTATCTATATCTCTCGCGCGCTTGGGCCGATGGCGGGCGGCATTGCCGGCTGGGGGCTGATCGCGGCTTACGTGGGCACTGCAATGGGGGTTGGCGCCGCAGGCGTAGTGTTCGTGCAGAACGCTTTTACGGCCTGGGGTATCAATGTCCCGTCGTGGGCGGTCTATACGATCTTTGTCGGTCTGGCCTGGTTCTTCTCGGCACGTGACGTGAAGCTCTCCTCGCGCCTGTCGCTGGCAATCGAAGCCGCTTCGGTGGTGATCGTGGGCGGTGTGCTGATCTATGTGCTCGCACTGCATCCGGACCATATCATCGACCATACGCAACTAGGGCTGCAGGGCGTGAGCGGTAAGGGCATGGCACAGGGCATGGTGCTCGGCATCTTCTCGTACGTGGGTTTCGAGAGCGCGGCCTCGCTCGGCCAGGAAACCAGGAACCCGCTGCGCGTCATTCCGCGTGCGGTGATCTGGTGCGTGATCCTGTCGGGCCTGTTCTTCATGTTTGTGGCGTACTCCATGACGATCGCCTACCACGACGACGCAGCCAAGCTCGGCGGCGATTCGGCCGTGCTCAGCACCTTGCTCACGAGCGTTGGCGCCTCGCCGCTCGGTCCGGTGTTTTATCTGATTGCCTCGGTCAGCGCGTTCTCGTGCGTGCTTGCGTGCATCAACTCGTCCAGCCGCCTGCTGTATTCGATGGGCCGCTATCAGTTCGTGCACCGCTCGATGGGCATGGTGCACCGCACGCACCAGACACCGTACCTGGCCGTTGCGTTTTCCTCCATCGTGACCTTCGTGGTGTGTATCGCGATGCTCGGCACGGGTCCGCTCAACACCTTCGGCTATACCAGTACGTTTGCGACCTTTGGCTTCCTCGTCGTGTATTTCCTGGTCGCAATCGCGGCACCGGTTTATCTGAAGAAGCAGGGCGAGCTCAAGACAAGCAACGTCGTGTGGGGCGTGCTCGGCGCACTGGCGATGGTCGGCGCAGTGATCGGCAGCGTGTATCCGGTGCCCGATTATCCGTATAACATCCTGCCGTATCTGTTCGTTGCGTATATGCTGGTTGGCGCAGTCTGGTTGTTGATGCTCAAGAAGCGCTCGCCGCAGGTGCTCGAGAAGATCGAGCACGATCTGGAAACAAGCGACGTGATGACCCACGGCAAAAAGTAAATGAGTGAACCCTTCTCCCAGGATAGCTTGCCCGCACCGAACACCGGCCGGATGCCAGACGATCCAGAGGGAAGGCCCGCTAGCGGTCGCGGAATGGGCGGCCAGGAAATCGATCTGCAGTTGAAGCCGGAGCGCGGCGAGTGCGCCGCGCTCGAGATCGGTTGTGTTTCTTTCCCTGCCCGCGCCCGCGGGCAGGATCACATCAACGAAGACTACGTCGGCGTGATGCTCGGCGATCTGGCGGAGCGCGCCGCGCGTGGCAGCGTGATCGCTCTCGCCGATGGCGTGAGCGGCAGCAAGGGCGGGCGGGTCGCGGCCGAACTCTCGGTACGGACCTTTATCGATGGCTATTACGGGCTTGCCGACACCTTGCAGCCCGGCGTGGCCGCTGCGCGCGCGCTCGAGGCAATACACGGCTGGCTGCATCAGATCGGCCGCGTCGACCCTGCCCTGAAGCAGATGTCCGCGTCTTTTGCGGCGCTGATCGTGCGCCGCGCTACCGCGTATCTGGTAGCGGCCGGCGATGTACGGCTGTATCTGTTGCGCGATGGCCAACTGACCCAGCTCGGCGACGACGACGTGGTGCCGGTCGCCTTCGGTTCTTATGTGGCGCATGCGGTCGGCATGCTTCCGACGCTGGTGACGCGCATCGAAACGCTTGAGCTGCGCGAGGGCGACCGCCTGCTGATGTGTTCCGACGGGCTCTATCGCCGCGTGCCGATGCGCGAACTGCAGGCGGTGCTGGCGGCGCGCGGCGGTGCGCTCGACACTGCACGCCGGCTCGGCGCGCTGGCGGTGACGCGCGGCTCGCAGGACGACGTGACGAGCGCGGTGCTCGACGTGGGCGCCCTGCCTTTGCTCGATGTCGGTTACCTTGAGCGGGTGGTCGGCGCCTTGCCGATTCCGGCGGTGCCCGACGCCGGCGATGTGGTCGATGGATATCTGCTCAGGAGCGTGTTGAGCGATGGCTTCTATTCGCGGATTTTCGCCGGCTACGATCTGGCCGATCCGAACACGCCGCTGGCGCTCAAGTTTCCCAAGCCGCGTGTCGAGCAGGACGAGAACGTGCGGCAGTCGATCGTGCGCGAGCGCTGGCTGGCCGGCAAGATCGGCGACGATGGCGTGCTCGCACCGATGCCGGTCGATGCCGACCGGCAAACCCGGCTCTATGTGGTCATGCCGCTCGGCGCAGGCGTCACGCTCGAAAAACTGCTGGCGGCGCCGCAGCCCATGGCGCTGCCACGCGCGCTCAAGATCGCGCGACAGTTGGGCTATTCGATCGACGCGCTGAATCGCCGCAATATCTTCCATCGCGATATCAAACCTGAGAACGTGCTGGTGATGCGGGGCGATAGCACGCGCCTGCTCGATCTCGGTTTCGGTTATATGCCGGGCATGCAGTTGCCGGGCCCCGACGCCGCACCGGGCTCGCCCGCTTATATGGCGCCTGAGTTGATGAAGGGCGCACAGGGCGATGCGCGCTCCGAGGTGTTCGCGTATGGCGTGACCCTGTACCGGCTGTTCAGCGGCGGCAAGCTGCCCTACGGCTTTAATGGCCGTGTGCCGCTCTATCAGTACCGGCTCGACGCGCCGCAGTGGCTCGACCTGGTGCTGGAGAAAGCGCTGCAGCCCGATCCGGCGCGCCGGTATCAGGACGTGCTCGAAGTCTGCGCTGACCTCGATCGTTTTTCGAGCGGTCGAGACGCGATGGCGCCGATTCGGCGCAAGCCCTTGCTCGAGAGCGATCCAGTGCTGTTCTGGCAGGTGGTCGTGGTGCTGTTGCTGGCGCTGCTGTTGTGGTCCTTGATGCGGCATTGAGCGGGGTTGGTGGCGCGGCGGCGCCGCGCTACCTGGCGCAAGCCGCGCGCCATGGCCCACGCCGGAGCCCGTGCTGCAGCCGTTCAGGCGCGGACCCGGCTCTTGTCCGGATCGTAGAAGATCGGCGCCACGACCCGAGCGTCGATGCGTTTCTGATGCCCGTCGATCTTGCCGACCTGCAAGCGTGTTCCCGGTTCGGCATGGGTGATATCGATACGGCACAGCGCAATGTTCTTGCCGAGGATCGGCGAACGCACGCCGCTCGTGACCACGCCGATCTGTGCGCGCGCGTTATGTTGCCCGTGCACGCAATCGCCATGATGCGCGGGTTCGTTGCCGTCGAGTTCGAGTCCGACCAACTTGTGCCGCGGATGCGCGCTGCGGGTAAGCAATGCTTCGCGGCCGATGAAGTCGTCGGCTTTGGTCTTCAGCGGCACCGAGAAGCCGATGCCTGCTTCGAACGGATCGGTCTCGTCGGTGAACTCGTAGCCGGCGAAGATCAGGCCGGCTTCGACACGCAGCATATCGAGCGCGTTCAGTCCGAGCGGAACCATGCCTAGCGGTTGCCCAGCCGACCACAGGCGGTCCCACACGCATTCGGCATCCTGCGGATGACACCAGACTTCATAGCCGAGTTCGCCGGTGTAGCCGGTGCGCGAGACCATGATCGGACAGCCTTCGTAATTGTCTAGCCGGCCGACCAGGAAGCGGAACCAGCCGAGGTTCTCGAGGGCCGGCTGGGTGGGCGGCGTCCACACGATCTGCTTCAACAACTCGCGGCTCAGCGGTCCCTGAATCGACAGATTGTGAATCTGATCCGAGGCCGATTTGATCCACACTTTCATGCCGAGCGCCGCCGCCTGCTCGCGCAGCCAGACACCGGCGTAGTCTTCGCCGCAAATCCAGCGAAAATTGTCCGGGCCGAGGCGCAACAGCGTGCCGTCGTCGAGCATGCCGCCGTGCGGATAGCACATCGCCGAATACACGACCTGGCCGACCGCGAGCCGCCGGACGTCGCGCGTCAGAGAGTATTGCAACAGGGCTTCCGCGTCGGGACCGATGATCTCGAACTTGCGGAGTGCGGACAGATCCATCATGGCGACGCGCTCCCGGCAGCCGAAGTATTCTTCGACGGTGCCGAAGCCCTCGTAGTGCGTGGGCAGCCACCAGCCGCGATAGTCGGTGAAATGGCGAGTGAGCGCAGACGTCTTTGCATGAAAGCCTGACTCGCGGGTCAGTACCGGTTCGGCATCGGGCGTGGTTCGGGTAGCCATGGCAATGGAGAAGCGTTCCTTGTTCGGATAGACGCGGATCTGGATATCGGTCGGATTCCAGCCGTTCGCGGGATCGATGTCGTCGGGACAGGACGAACTCACGCATACGAGGTCGGTCAGCGCGCGCATCAGGACGTAGTCGCCTGGACGCGACCACGGTTCATCGAGCGTCATTTGCTGATGTGCGTTGATGCCGGTATTGAAGAAGAAATTGATCGCGGGCCAGCCGGGGCGCGGTGCCACGTTAAAAGCGGCGAGGGCGCGGCTCATGTTGTCGCTGCAGTTGCTATGGCCGAAATAGCCCTGGTTTTCGTAATAGCGCGCCGCGCACGCCAGTGCAAATGAGTCGTGACGGCCCACCGTGTCGCGTACGACTTCGAGCATGGGCTGCATGTTTCGATTGAAGAACTTCGAGAACAGGCCGGGGGCGGGATACGCATTGCCATTCAGCGTTCTCGTCACGGTCTGGTCGAGGCCGAGTTCCTCGTTTCTGTCCAGCGCGGCGAGATCGAAGGCGACGAAATCCGAACATTGCCGACCCGCGACGTCCAGTACCTGAATGGTTTCTCCCGCGCGCACCGTGTACGCAGTGGCGGTGCCAGGCCGGATTGTGAAGTCGTTCAGCGTGTCCGCCAATGGTGCGGGAAGCGGCGGCGTGGCGAGCAGCGCGGGATTCGCGCGATCGATCCTGAGACGCAAGCCGGTGGGCGGGTTCTGCGAATCGATCGCCCTGGCGGCACCCGGTGCGGCGACGACGACGAGCAGCGCTTCGGAGGCAATGAGTTTTCGTGTAAAGCCCGCCGGTGCGTCGCCGTTCCAGATAGTCGCCGCGGACTGGAATGCGCTCGCTTCGACGCCACGCTTGAGTAGACCGGTCAGCACAGGCGAGGTCGCGCTGTTATGCAACAGACTCGCCATGAACGAAGCGCCCGCCGACGCTTGTAGCTCAAGCGCGGCCAGCGCCGCTTCGCCATGTGCATCGAAAGCCATGAGTTCGCAGGGCTGCAGGCCTTCGACATCCATGATCTGCAAAGTATCGCCGGGCGTGAGCGCGACGACCGTGAGGCCGCCGCCCGCCACGCGATATCGTTCGCGTCCGGCCGCGCGGGCAAACAGCGCCGGCTCAGCGGGACGCGAGCTTATCGGGGTGCGTATCAGCATGTTCCTTCCTGGCTCGCGCCGGTTAGCCGGCGGTTTTCAACGCCGCAACGGGTTCGCCAAGATACGCGTCCATCGAGTCATCGAGTGCCGATAGCCACGGCGTGTGATGAGGCGGGGATTGCGTGCCGGTCATCAGCGAGCGATAGGACTTGTTGCGGTAGCCCATGATGTCGTCATGCTTGTCGTGTTTCCATTCGAGGAAGGTTCGGTTCACCCCTTCGATGTCGAAACTCGGGTAGTCGGTCGCATCGAGCAGCTCCTGGATGTAGCTACCCTGAAACTCGAACATTTCCTGATGGGTGACGAGCTTTTCTTCTTTCGCGCGCCATGCGAGGCTGTGTGCGGTCATTTCCGCTTTCGGCGGCGGCGTGATGCGTCCGAGGATCACATCGCGCGCATACCAGGCTTGAGCGTCGAACATGTTGAACGAATACCAGAGGTCCTGCATGCCGAGGTAGATCAGGCCTGGATTGTCTTCCCAGAAAATGCCTTTATAGAGGTTCAAAGGCCACAGGCGATTACCGGTCTTCAGGCGCAGTTCGTCGGGTAGGAACGGGAAGTGATGCTGATACCCGGTGCACAGGATGACCGCGTCGATGCGCTTGTGCGTGTCGTCGGCGAAGTAAGCGATATTGCCGCGCACGCGCTGCAATATCGGTTTCTCTTCCCAGTTTTCGGGCCAGTGATAGCCCATCGGCGCCGCGCGATAGCAACTCGTGATGCTCTTCGCACCGTACTTGTAGCACTGGGAGCCGATGTCTTCCGCCGAATAGCTGCTGCCGACCAGCAACACATCCTTATCCTTGAACTCCAGCGCGTCGCGGAAATCGTGTGCGTGCAGGATGCGGCCGCCAAAACTCTCGAAGCCGGGGAAGCTTGGCGCATTCGGTGTCGCGAAGTGGCCGCACGCGTTGACGACGTAGTCGAACTCTTCCGACGCCGTCGTGCCGGCGGAATAGTCTTGCGCAGTGACGGTGAATTTCCTGGTTGCGGCGTCGAAGCTCACCTGACGGACCGCCGTATTGAAGCGGATATAAGGCCGTACGCCGGCTTTCTCGACGCGTCCGCGAATATAGTCCCACAGCACCTCGCGCGGCGGATACGAGGCGATCGGTTTGCCGAAATGCTCCTCGAATGTGTAGTCCGCGAACTCCAGACATTCCTTTGGCCCGTTGGACCACAGATAGCGATACATGCTGCCGTGCACCGGCTCGCCATTCTCGTCGGTGCCGGTGCGCCACGTGTAATTCCACATGCCGCCCCAGTCTTTCTGCTTCTCGAAGCAGACGATATCGGGAATGTCTGCTCCTTTGTCTCTCGCGGACTGGAAAGCGCGCAATTGCGCCATCCCGGAAGGGCCCGCACCTATGATTGCGACGCGTTTTTTCATGGTCTTTCACTCACTGGAGCTGGGCTGCGTTCATCGGAAGATCACGGTGCGGTCGCGATTGAGGAAAACGCGATGCTCGGTATGGAATTTCACCGCACGCGACAGCGCCACCGTTTCCGTATCGCGCCCGATTGCTACGAGACCGTCGGGTTGCAGCACGTGATCGACACGCTGCACTTCCTGTTCGATGATCGGTCCTTCGTCGAGATCTGATGTGACGTAGTGCGCGGTGGCGCCGATCAGCTTGACGCCGCGTTCGAATGCCTGGTGATACGGCTTTGCGCCTTTGAATCCCGGCAGAAACGAGTGATGGATATTGATGGCCCGGCCGGCGAGCTGTTTGCAGAGGTTGTTGGAGAGAATCTGCATGTAGCGCGCGAGCACCACGAGTTCCGTCTCCGTCTCGGCGACGATCTTCAGCAGCTCGGCTTCCTGCTGGTCCTTGGTTTCCGGTGTCACCGGCAGATAGATGAAACGGATGCCTTCGCGCTCGGCCATCGGCCGCAGGTCCAGATGGTTGGAGACGACGGCGGTGATCTGCATGTGCAGCTGGCCTTTGTGATGCCGGTACAGCAGGTCGGAGAGGCAATGGTCGAACTTGCTGACCATCAGCAGCACCTTCATCGGTTGCGCGGCGCTGTAGAGCTTCCATTGCATCGCGAAGTCGTTTGCGATGCTGCCGAAGTTGGTGCGTAGCTTGTCGATGCTGCCGGTCTTCGCATCGTTGAAGCGGAACACCGCACGCATGAAGAATGTGCCGTTGGATTCGTCGTCGAATTGCGCCAGCTCGCTGATATAGCAGCCCGATTGCGCGAGATAGGACGAGACGGCCGCGACGATGCCGGAGGTGGCCGGGCAACTGATCGTCAGTATGTAATTCTGGGTCACTGCGACACTCCTGAAAATACGTGAGAGGCGTAACGGGAGACCGTCGGCGGATCAGCCGATCGCAGTGCGCTTCTTCTTTTCCGGATCGTCGAACGGCAGTTCGGCGGCGCTTGCACGGGCCTTGATGCGGCCGCGCACTTCGAGCGGCGCGCCGGGGCGTGCGTAGTCCACGTCGAGGCGGGCGATAGCCATCGAGCGGCCGGTCAGCCGCGAGACCATGCCGCATGTGACGACGCCGACCTGCTTGCCGTCGTTCCACAATGCGTCGCCCCCGTTGGCTGCTTCAGTGGAGTCCAGCAGTACACCGAAGATCTTGAAACGCTCCTTGCCTTGCAGGCGGAAGTGTTCGCCCGCGCCACAGAATTCGGTTTTTCCGGGCGATACAGTGAAGTCGAGGCCGAGTTCCCACAGCGTGTCGCCCGCCTTTTCGTTCGCGAACGGATACATCTCGGAGTTGTCGTAGGGGAAGAACAGCAGATAGCTTTCGACGCGCAACCAGTCGAGCGCCGTGAACGCGCACGGGATAATGCCGGACGGCGCACCTTTGTCGAGGACGGTGTCCCAGATGAAGGGTGCATCCGCGGCCTTGCAGAAGATTTCATAGCCGCGCTCGCCCGTATAGCCAGTGCGCGAGATCATCACCGGCTTGCCGAAGAGTCGCGTTTGCAGGTGATGGAAATAAGGCAGATCGCGAATGCCCGGCACGTGTTCCGCGAGGAAGTCCACGGCGGCGGGACCCTGTAAAGACAGATCATGCAGATCGTCGTCGAACAGCACGGCGACCTGGCGACCCTGCGCGGAGCGAACGAGGCGTTCATAACCGGTTCCGGAGCCATGCACGACCATGAACGCATTCGGCCCGGTCCGGTAGACGATGCAGTCGTCGATAAACTTGCCGTCTTCATTCAGCATCGCTGCATAAACCGACTTGCCGGGGTAGAGCTTGCTGATGTCGCGCGTGGTTGCCCAGTTGAGCAGGCTTTCCGCGTGTGGGCCGACGTAGTGGACCTTCTTCAGACCGGATACATCCATCAAACCAGCCTTGGTACGAATCGCCTCGTGCTGATCGGCGAGGTCGCCGGAGTACGTCCATGCGGTGCCCATTCCGTTCCAGTCTTCGAGGTTCGAGCCCAATGCGCGATGACGGTCCGCAAGCGCGGAAATGCGCCATGAATTAGCCATGTCTGCTACTCCAGAGGTGAGGATGTGTTTGTGTACGAAATCGGCAAGGCATCAGGTGCCGTTGTCGAACTGACTCAACCAGTCGACCAGGGTCTTCCGGTAACGCGTCATTCCCTTGTAGTCGGCAATCGGCTCAGGCAGGTCGCGCAGCACCCGATGAAGACGGCGCGCCCACGCCGGCTGGGTGACGAGCTCTGCCATGCTGGCGAGATACGTGCGGATGCTGAACATCATCGCGTTGCTCTGTGGCAGCCGCGCCATGAACTGCAGTTCGACGCGCAGATGCACGCATTGCGCGACGTTCTCCGGCGTGACCTGGCCGCGCTCCGCGCCCCACAGGTGGTAGTTCTCGGGGGCGGTATCGAGGCGCGGGTTGATCGTGAGCGTCCAGTTCAGACGCCGTACCGGGCGGTCTACCTGGATATGCAGCAGGTACTTCAGCGCGCGATCGAAAATGCCCATGTCGTGCGCCATGGGCACCGGCGAATGCCATTGCTTGAAACTCATTCCCGCATCGAACGCGAGCGACCAATCGGCAGGGCCGGTGATGACGCCGGCATCCATGAAGAGGTCGCCGTCGCGCTGATCGAGCAGCGCGATATCGCCTTGCGTCTGCCGCATGATGTATTCGAGCGGCTCGCACGGCAGCGTCTCGGCATTGCCGAAACGAAACGCCTGCTCGATGCCGAGCGCGCGATTGCGCCACAACCACTGGTCGCCGGCGCGGGTAAGCGAAAACAGTTTTGGATAATCTTGGGCGAGGTGCTCCATGATCATTTCCAGCGCGTCCCACGACGCTCTCTGCATGTGCGGCATCACCATGCAGCGGCGCGAGTCGTTTTGCAGCACGATCGCGCGTTCGGCGACTTCGGAGCGGTAGTGCTCGTCGATATCGAACCAGTGTTCGAAGACCGAGCCTGGATCGCGTGACGTGGCCGGCTCGATATTCACCGAATACATATAGGCGTCTTCGGAAAACGGGAAGGGGAAGCGGGCGATGGCGGCTTCGCTGTTGCGAAACGAAAACGCTTCACGATAGCTTTCGGCGGGCTTCAGAATGACGCTCATGGCGGGCGCTCCTCAAAGATCCAGGAAAAGGGAGGTGCTGTGGGCACGCGAGACACACGGCATCAGGTGCGTGGCGCGCTCGGATTCGTGAAGGACCATATCGCGGTGGTCGACTTCGCCGGCAACGTGACGGGTCGAACACTGACCGC
Source organism: Burkholderia sp. OK233 (assembly GCF_900230185.1). Classification (GTDB taxonomy): domain Bacteria; phylum Pseudomonadota; class Gammaproteobacteria; order Burkholderiales; family Burkholderiaceae; genus Paraburkholderia. The sequence continues at coordinate 958,755 of NZ_OCSR01000002.1, read as the reverse complement.
AAACACCGCCGCGGCACAGGTTCGGGATGTCGAGTCCGCTTGCTTCGAGCGCTTCCAGCAGGCTCTGGTCTGCCGCCACGTCCAACCTCGAGCCACTGCGCATGAGTGTCACGACGAACGGCGTGCCGGGCTGCGGCGCAGCGAAAGCTTCCCATTGCACGCGGCCGTCCGGCCAGCCGAAGGCACGGGCCGTGTCTCTCACTGAGTCCAGAAGGGTTTGCGGACCGCACACGTAAACATGCGTGCCCAACGGGCGACCGCGTAGCACCCGTTCGATATCGAGGCGCGCGCACTCACCGTCGTATCCATGGAAGCGGCTGCCCAGGCGTTCGCTCAACTCGGCGCGATACGCATCCGTGAGCCCTTGCCGGTAGGCGTAGTGCAGTTCGAAGTCGGCAGCATCGCGCTCTAGCGCGGCGACATGCGCGACAAACGGCGTGATGCCGATGCCCCCGGCGATCAGGATGTGAGCGCGAGCGCAAGAATGCAGTGCAAACAGATTGGCCGGCGGCGTGATTTTCAGTGCCGAGCCTTCACGCATTCGCTCATGCATGAACACCGAGCCGCCGCGCGAATCGTCCTGTTTGCGTACGGCAATGTGATAGCTGGATGCGTCCGCCGGATCGCCAATCAACGAATAGGCGTTGCGCAATGGGCGTTCATCCAGCGGCAACTGCACCTGGATATGGCTGCCCGAGGAAAACTTCGGCAACCGACCGTGCTTGGGGACCAGGGTGAACTCGCGTACCACCGGCGTTAGCAGCCGCGTTGCTTCGACCCGAACCTCGATCATGTTCATGCGTGGCGCGCCAGGTAAGGACGATCCGGATCGGCGCAGACGCCCAGATAGGCACCGACGCGCTGCGAGAAATGCTGGCGCACACTCAGGTTGATTCCACAGCCGGCACATTCGACTTCGGGCAGCGCGTCGTATACATGCGAAGCGCTGCAGTGCACGCAATAGACGGCGCGTGGTGCGGCATCGAGCTCGGAGGTGATTTCTTCCGGCAGCATGCCCGCCTCGCCGGCGAGGCGACGGATGCGCCAGATGAACGCTTCGTCGCCGCATACATAGAGCCGCAAGCCGATTGCCGCGCGATCCAGGGTCGCGAGAAGATGGCGCTCGAGCGCGTCGTGTGTTGGGAAGAACGATGCACGGCGTGCTGTTGCTGACGTGTCGCCTTGAACGAGCAGTGTGCTCACGTCAGGCTCGACCGGCAGCGTCGCGATGAAAGCTTCGACCTTTGTGAGTGCGTCGGCTTGAACGACCACAAGGTGTTGGCGTCCATCCTCACATATCCGGAGCGCCTGATACCGCGGAAGGCTCGGAGGAGAGCCGGGTGTCCTGTCGTGCGTCGATGTCATGTCCGATGTCATGTCTTTAGTCGCCGGTTCTGTCGATGCGGGTAAAGCACGTGGATTCTGTTTTGCTTCAATCGTGTGCATTTGCATCTGAACTAAAACGGGGCGTGTGCTCCATTCGAGTGCGTTGTAGAACGCTGGTCTGACGGATAAAACACTCGAAAAGCGGCGTTCCCCACAAGCAAAATAGTTTCTTAAAGGGAAACACCGTTCAATCCTGACAACGAGGTATGACCAAAGGAGTAGTGCCGCAAACGGCACAGTTCTTGCCTCTAAAATCGCTTTTCCCATGGGGTGGCCTGGATGGCGGTGACCCGGACCCTGATCCAGCGCGATGCATCCACGCAAGTGGTGGATGGGGGCGACGAGGTCGATTGCGACGCTGGCACCCGTGCGCTTATCCGTGAGCTTCACGATTCGGTCGCACAGCAACTGGGCTTCATGTCGTTTCTCGTCAGCCGTGTGCAACAGCAGGTGCGCAATCCGGAGGCCGCCGAACCGCTGCTCGCGGAGTTGCGAACCACGATGACGCGACTGCAGCGCGACGTTCGCCAGTTGATCACCGGTGCGCGCCTGACGCTCGAAGGACGTTCGTGGCGCCAGGCGCTGGCTGATTCCGTCGATGAATTTTCGCGTCGCTGCAACGTGGTCTTCGAACTGGATAACCGCATGCCGGAAATCGAACTCGCGCCGGATGTCGCGCTGCACGCATTGCAGATCGTGCGCGAAGCGTTGTCGAATGTGGTCCGCCACGCGCATGCAAGACATGCGCGGATCGAAGTGATAGACGACCCCGCAGGCGCTTTGTGTGTGACCGTGACTGACGACGGGCTCGGATTGCGGCCTGCATCGGTGGAGGAAAATCACTATGGGCTGGAGATCATGCGCGAGCGGGCGCGTGCGATAGGCGCGCGAGTCTCAATCGAGAATGTGCAGCCGAACGGTACGCGGGTGCGCCTGCTTGTCCCGAATGACGATGCCAGAAGGGAGTTCCTTGATGGGTCCGACGACGTTGCTTCTGATTGACGACCACCCGCTGTTCAGGCGTGGCCTCGCCGAGTACTTCAACTCCACCGGGGAGTTTCAGGTAGTCGGCGAAGCTTCCAGCGGCCGGCAGGGCATTGCGCTCGCGGAGCAGTTAAGACCCGGCCTGATCCTGATTGATCTTCACATGCCGGGACTCGGTGGACTGCATGTGCTCGATGAATTGGGCCAGCTCGAGATCGAGAGCCGCAAAGTCGTGCTGACCGCTTCGCTCGATCGCAAGGAGTTATTGACCGCGCTTCGTCTCGGTGCCGACGGATATATGCTGAAGGAAACCGAGCCCGAAGATCTGCGCTTATACATACGCAACTGCGTGCAGGGCGTGATCGTGCTCGACGACTGTCTGGTCACGCTCCTCGCGAAAGACGACGATGTTCCCGAAGGTGAAAGAGGCGCGCGCCGGGTCGAACTGACCGAGCGTGAAGCGCAGACACTGGCGCTCATTTCGGAAGGCATGAGCAACAAGCAGATCGCCCGGCAGTTGGGCATCAGCGATGGCACCGTTAAGGTCTATGTAAAGAATCTGCTACGCAAGCTGAATTTGCGTTCCCGGCTTGAACTGGCAGCGTGGGTGCACCGCGATGCCCTTACGCGTCAATGATGAAGGCGTAAACGAATGCAAGACAATGCTGTTGTAAGCGAATTCGCCGCAGCCGCCATGAACCTCGATGCCTATCCGGTCGCGTTGCTGCAAGTGGATAACGAGGGCAGCATTCGCAGCGCGAACGCTGCATGGGCCGAACTGATGGATGCAAGCGCCGTGGGCGTCGAGATGGCCGCATATGTCCATCCGGAAGATCGCCTGATCTGGCGCGAGATGCTGGAGCGGCTGCGTACCGAAGCCGGTGCCTGTAGTCGCGAGCGGATACGCTTTGTTCATCCTCACGGTCAGCTTCGCTGGCTGGAGGTGGCAGGTCGCCGGCACGAAGACGCCTTCTTTATCTCCGCGTTCGACACCACGGCGCAAAAGCGTCAGGAGACTTCAATCGAAGCCAGGTTGCGCAGTGCGATGGGACTCCTGAACGGCGTACCGGGATTGATCTATCGCGGCCGCAACAATCCATCGTGGTCAATGGAATTCGTCAGCGACGGCTGCGAAGAGTTGACGGGATATCCGGCCGCCTGGTTTGTCGACAGTCACGAACATAGCTACAGCCAGTTGATCATGCCGGACGACGTCGACTACGTCTGGCGTGGCGTGCAGGAAGCACTGGCGGATCGCAGGCCGTTCGAACTGCGTTATCGCATTCGCGGCGCGAATGGCGATCTGAGAAACGTATGGGAGCGCGGCATCGGTATTTATTCGGCCAGCAGCGAGGTGCTGGGTATCGAAGGCGCGATCTTTGCCGTGCGATGAACTTCGCCCGTGTTGCGCGGAGATTCGCGCAACACGGGCGTTCGGTTTTCAGAGAAACGTGCGCAATCAGGTTGTGATCCAGTGGCTCACGAAGACGACTACCACGCCGAGCACTAACACCGCATACGGCAGGAAACCCGCGCGCCGTTTGATGCTGGCGTTCGACAGATCCATGTCGTCCAGCATTGCGTCCGGAAAGCGGCCTTTGTCAGTCACGTAGTGGCGCCAGATGAACACCGGCACGATCAGCGCCGAGAAGACGATGCCCGAAATCAGCGTGCCCTTGCCCCATACATCCGCCCCCAGTCCCATCAGTGCGAGATTGACGAACGACAACACGGCACCGGCGCCGAGTACCCATTTTGGCGCTTTGAAAGGGCGCTCCCAGGTTGGCCGGTCGAGCCGATGGATCCACGCGGCATTGAGATTCAGGAAGTTGAAGATGATGTAGCCGACATTCGACATCGCGAGTATGACGACGTAGTCGGACATCAACAGCAGCACAAGATTGGATACGAGGTCGGTCCACATCGCGCGGGTCGGTGCGCCGTTGTGGTTGACGTGCGAGAGATATTTGGGCAGCCAGCCGTCGACGGAAGCCTGGTAGAGCGTGCGCGATGAGCCCGCCATAGAGGTCATGATGGCGAGCACGAGCGCGAACACCAGCATTGGCTTCAGAATGAATTCGCCCCAGCTGCCGGCATGCACGATTTTCGCCATCGCTTCGGAAACACCCATGCCGCTGTAAATGCCGGGCGAAAGGATGCCGTCATAGACAGCGGGTTGCGTGACATTACCCGCGGCATCCTTGACTTCGGGCGAGACGAGTTGGCCGAGACCGAGGGCGCCCTGGAACGCGAGTGGGACTAGCGTAAAGAACACGAGGCACAGGAGTCCGGAATAGACAATCGCCTTGACCGTGTCGCGGCGCGGATCCTTGAATTCGCGTGTATAACAGACTGCCGTTTCGAATCCGTAGGTGGACCAGGCCGCGATAAAGAGTCCACCGGCCATCAGTTCGATACCACTCAGATTCCACGTGCCGTCTATCACGCGGCCGCCGGCGTCTTTTGCCAGCGGATAGAGTGGGAACAGGTTGTGCATTGGCAGATCGCCCGTCAGCAGCGGATAGACGCCGACCAATAGGAGCGGCAGCAGTGCGGAGATCGCGAGAATCATCTGGAGCCGCGCGGCTTGAAGAATGCCACGGTGCTGGATCGCGAAGGTTGTCAGCAGAATCGCGGCACCGATCACGAAGGTGGCATTGACCCGTAGACTCAGGCCGCTCGACAACCAACCCAGATTGACCAGCGTGATTTGCCAGGTGTTGATCGCGGCGGTCGCCGGGAACAACATGTTCAGCACGTAGCCTGCGCCCAGGCCAGAGCCGATTGCCAATACCGGTGACCACGCGAACCAGTTACACCACACGGAGAGCGGAGCGAGCAGCTTGCTGTAGCGCACCCAGGCGACCGCGCCATACACCGATGCGCCGCCGGACTTGTGCGGAAACAGCCCAGCGATCTCAGCGTAGGAAAAGGACTGGATGAAGCCGAAACAGATCGAAATCGCCCAGATGATCCACGACGGCTTGCCGACGGTCGCCGCAATCGAGCCGATCGAGAACAGCACCAACGCCGGTACGCCGCTGGCTACCCAGAATGCGCCTGCCCAGCCGATCTTTCTATGAAGTCCTGTTGCGTCTACCGGCGTGGCAAGATGAAGCTCCTGACCTGCATCATTTACGGAACTCACGTTCGGCTCTCCAGAGGTGTTATCACTCTGGCGACATTCACCGGCCAATATCGGTGGGGCAAGCGGCGCGAAGAGGTACTCCCTCGGAGGGGGACGTAAGAAATCCTCTGTAGACTAAGTCGCGGTTCCGTCTTTTAGATCTGGTATTTTTTGCTTTCAACCCAGCCGGCTTCATGACAAAGGATCTGCACAGATGAGCTTCATCCACTTTATTGGCGGCGAGAAGGGCGGCGTCGGCAAATCGCTGGTCGCCCGCGTTCTGGCCCAGTATTTTATCGACGAGAGTATTCAGTTCGTCGGCTTTGACACCGATAAATCACATGGTGCCTTGTTGCGCTTCTATGCCGATTTTGCAGCTCCGGCAGTACTCGATCAGCACGACAGCCTGGATCCCATTATCGAACACGCACTTGAAGATCCGCAGCGGCGTGTTCTGGTCGATCTTGCCGCCCAAACGCAGCAGTCTCTCGGACAATGGCTGGACGACACAGACGTCATTGGTCTCGCCGAAGAGCACGGTTTAACGCTGACCTGGTGGCACGTCATGGACGCGGGACGCGATTCGGTCGATCTTCTGCGACAGTGGCTTGATCAGTTTGGTGGACGACTCAAGCTGGTGATCGTATTGAACGAAATTCGCGGTGACCGGTTCGAGATCCTGGACGCATCCGGTGAACTCGCGCGTGCTGAAGCGCTCGGCGCGAGCGTGATCACCCTGCGGCGGCTGCCCGACGCGACGATGCAGAAGGTCGATCGGCAAAGCGCAAGCTTTTGGGCAGCCATCAATCATCACGACCGCGCCGCCGCTGGCCTGGGGATGCTCGAGCGGCAACGCGTCAAAGTGTGGCTACATCGCGCTTATGGTGAATTGGCCAAGGTCGCCTTGTAGTTCCGAACCGACTGGCCTCACGCCGCGGTCAGGATGTCCGGTAACTGATCCACCCGCGGCTCAATCAACTGGCTGCTGATGAAAGCCCAAAGCTGTTCGGCTGCCTGGCCCCGCTCCTTGACCGGGCGGTACAGGCGTATCTCCAGCTCAGTCGCCCAGATGTCCGAGCCTGCACGAACCAGAATTCCTTCGCTTAACTCTTTGGTGATACAGCTTTCCGGAAGCCAGCCGATCCCGTGGCCGGCTACAACCATACCTTTTAACGCCTCTGACATGTGGGTCTCAAAGCAGCGGAACAGCGAGTACGGTTCCGTCGCGTTCATCAATAGCATTTCGACAACGTTGCCAAGGAATGCGCCAGATGAATAGGCAAGCAGGGGCAGCGGTCTGCTGCTCTTGCCAGGAAGTTCGAAGAGAGGCTTGCCGTCATTGCCTGCTGCCGAGACAGGCACGATGCGCTCGACACCGAGTGTAAGGAACGGAAAGTGGTTGGGATCGAGAGCGATCGGCAATTGCGGGTGGTGATAGCCAATCAGCAGGTCGCAGTCGCCTGCCACGAGGTGTTGCACACCCTCGGGCACGTTGACGGCCTGAACCCGGGCCATGATGTGGCCGAACTCGCTGGTCAGGCGCTTGAGCCAGTCAGGAAAAAGCGTAAAGACAAGGGTATGGGCAACCGCGAAATGGACCACGTGGTCGTTTTCGGCGAACTGTTCATACCCGCCCACCAGGTTGCGCGCCGCATTCATGCTGCGTAGGATGTCCGCCGCGAGACTACGAAACATCCGGCCGGCGGGCGTGAGGGTGATTGGATTGACGCTGCGATCGACGAGCTTCGTACCCATCCACGTTTCGAGCGCCACGATCCGTCTACTGAAAGCTGATTGGGTGAGATTCCGGCTGCGCGCCGACCGGGAGAAACTCTTCGTATCCGAAAGGCTAAGAAAGTCTTCTAACCACTTTGCTTCCATATTGATCACTTGTGTTGGGTCAATCGACAACCGCGTCTGTGCGACGCGGCAACGCTAGCCTACCGTTCCTCATTGCAAGAATACCGATGTTTTTTTTCGATAGGTGTTAGTCGAAATATGCATGAGCGTTGCCCCCATAAATTGGGCTACATACCTTTTGTCTGCCTGCCCTTGGTGACCCGATACAAACTGCCCTTGGTCTGGTGCTAAAAACGAACGATCGTTCTTAAATGTCAGTTGTTGATTTGTAGCTTAATCGATGCGCTATCGCGCATACATCCTTCCGTATATGTCCCCGGGATTGCGAAGTCAAGTGCCCGCATTAAAAGGATTGAACTGATTATGTCCACACTGCACAACCAGAATTCCCCGGCATCCACTGGCGACGTAGATAAGAAAAGCTGGTTGGAATCGCACGAAGCGGGATATCACAAAACGTTGGGTAATCGTCAGGTTCAGATGATTGCCATTGGCGGGGCGATCGGCACTGGCCTCTTTCTCGGCGCGGGCGCGCGCCTGCAAATAGCGGGTCCCTCGCTTGCCGTCGTCTATCTGGTCTGTGGCTTCTTCTCGTTTCTGATCCTGCGCGCGCTGGGTGAGCTGGTGATGCATCGGCCGAGCAGCGGCAGCTTCGTGTCGTACGCCCGGGAGTTCCTCGGTGAAAAAGCCTCGTATGTCGCCGGTTGGATGTACTTCCTGAACTGGGCGATGACCGGCATCGTCGACATCACTGCCGTCGCGCTGTACATGCATTACTGGGCAGCGTTCTCGTCCGTGCCGCAATGGATCTTCGCACTGATTGCGCTGTGCATCGTCGCGGCGATGAACCTGATCGGGGTGAAATGGTTTGCCGAAATGGAGTTCTGGTTCGCGCTCATCAAGGTTGCCGCGATCTCGCTGTTCCTCGTGATCGGCTCGATCATTCTGGGTACCGGGACGCACGTCGGCGGGCACACCACGGGGGTGCATCTGATCAGCGAGAACGGAGGGCTGTTCCCGCATGGGTTGCTGCCGGCGCTGGTGCTCGTGCAGGGGGTCGTGTTCGCGTTTGCCGGCGTCGAGCTGGTCGGCACGGCTGCGGGCGAATGCAAGGACGCGCGCAAGGTGCTGCCGCGCGCCATCAACAGCGTGATCTGGCGCATCGCCGTGTTCTATGTGGGCGCAGTGGTATTGCTGGTCTGCCTGTTGCCGTGGAGTGCCTACAAGGCGGGGCAGAGCCCGTTCGTCACGTTCTTCGCTGCACTCGGCGTGCCGGGTGTCGGCTCGGTCATGAATGTCGTCGTGCTGTCGGCGGCGCTGTCGAGTCTGAACTCGGGGCTGTATTCGACCGGGCGGGTGTTGCGTGCGCTGTCGATGGGCGGGTCCGCGCCGCATTTCCTGTCCCGCATGAGCTCGCAGTCGGTTCCGTACGCCGGCATTCTGGTCACGGTCGCGATCTACATCGTGGGTGTCGTGCTGAACTATTTCGTGCCGTCGAGCGTATTTGAAATCGTGCTTAACGTGGCGTCGCTTGGTATTCTCAGCACTTGGGGATTCATCGTGGTTTGCCAGATGAAGTTCCGTCAGGCGGTGGCCCGTGGTGAGGCTGAGCCGGTGACGTTCAGAATGCCCGGCGCGCCGGTGACGTCCTGGCTGACGCTGGCGTTTCTGGTGGGGGTGCTGGTACTGATGGCATTCGACTATCCGAACGGCACGTGGACCGTTGCCGCGATTCCGGTCGTGGCCCTGATCCTGGTCGCCGGCTGGTACGGGGTGCGCCGCCGCGCGCATGCGATGATGAAGCCGACGATCCCGTCGGTCACCCTGACTCAAAGCGTGCTCGAGGACAACGCGGGCTAAAGCGGGCTAATGCGGCGCGCAGCTCCTCCCTATTGCATCGACAACACCAGTAACAACAGCAATAACGACGGAGAACCGAAGTGAAGCCATTCGATGAGATGCTGACGTCCGCTGACGGGGTCCGCGCGCCTTATGAACTGCTCAAGCAATGGCTCGATACGCAGCATCCTGCGAATCTCGCGCAGAAAGCGGATGACGCGGAAAGCGTGTTCCGCAAGACGGGCATTACGTTTGCCGTGTACGGCGAGGAAGAGGCGGCCGAGCGTCTGATTCCGTTCGACATCATCCCGCGCATCATTTCCAGTACGGAATGGACGCGCCTTTCGCAAGGCATCGAACAGCGCGTGATCGCCCTCAACGCCTTTCTCGACGATATCTATCATCGTCAGGAGATCGTGCGCGCCGGGCGTATCCCGAAGGAACTGATTGCCCAGAACGAAGCCTTTCTGCCGGAGATGATCGGCTTCCGGCCGCCGGGCAATGTCTACACGCACATCATCGGCGTGGACATCGTGCGCACGGCCGAAAACCAGTTCTACGTGCTGGAAGACAATGCCCGTACACCCTCCGGTGTCTCCTACATGCTGGAGAATCGCGAGACGATGATGCAGCTTTTCCCTGAGCTGTTTCAGCAGGTCAAGGTGCGGCCGGTCGAAGCCTATCCCCAACTGCTGCGCGAGTCGCTTGCCGCCGTGTGTCCGCCCGGCGGCAACCAGGACAATCCGACCATCGCGGTGCTGACGCCCGGCATCCACAACTCCGCGTACTACGAGCATGCGTTCCTCGCCGACCAGATGGGGGTTCATCTGGTCGAGGGCAGCGATCTCCAGGTCGTGGACGGCCGCGTGGCAATGCGCACAACCGAAGGGTTCCGCGCCATCGACGTTCTGTATCGCCGGCTCGATGACGCCTATCTCGACCCGCTGACTTTCCGGCCCGACTCTGTGCTTGGCGTCGCCGGCATCATGGACGTCTACCGCGCGGGCAACATCACGATCGCCAACGCACCGGGCACCGGCATCGCCGACGACAAGGCGATCTATTCCTATATGCCGGAAATCGTCGAGTTCTACACGGGGCGCCAGTCGATCCTGGAGAACGTGCCGACCTGGCGCTGTTCCGAGCCGGGCAGCCTGAAATACGTGCTGGAGCATCTCGAAGAACTGGTGGTGAAGGAAGTCCACGGGTCGGGCGGTTACGGCATGCTGGTCGGGCCTGCCGCGTCGAAGAAGGAACGGGAAGATTTCGCTGCCAAGCTCAAAACCCGTCCGAACAACTACATCGCGCAACCAACGCTGGCGCTGTCGACCACACCGATCCTGACCGAAAAGGGTCTCGCGCCACGCCACGTGGATCTTCGCCCCTTTGTGCTCGTGTCGGACCGCATTCGCATCACGCCGGGCGGCCTGACGCGCGTCGCCTTGAAAGAAGGCTCGCTGGTGGTCAATTCGAGCCAGGGCGGCGGCACCAAGGACACCTGGGTGTTGGCCGACTGAGGGCCGACTGAGGGCCGACTGAGAGCCGGTGGCGAGCCTCACAGAACGCCAGCCTGATACAGGACTGGCACACGGAAAAGAACAGACACTGGAGTTGGACAGGACATGCTTCTCGGACGCACAGCAAGCGGACTCTACTGGATGCACCGCTATATCGAACGCGCGGAAAACATCGCACGGATAGTCGACGCCGGGCTGCGTATGGCGCTGACCAGAACGTCCGATGCGCAGGCAACCTGGTCGTCCGTGGTGGTGACATCCGGCATGGAAGAGGGTTTCCGGGAGAAACACGACGCCTATACCGCCGGCACCGTTTCCGACTATCTGCTGCGCGACGGCCACAATCCGTCGAGCGTCCTGTCGTGCGTCGAAGCGGCGCGCTCGAATGCCCGCATGGTTCGCACGGCGCTCACCCGCGAGGCGTGGGAGAGCGTGAACGAAGCATGGATGGTGGTCAGGCGGGTGCTGGCAGCGCCGGTGGCGGCGAGCGAACTGCCGGTCGTACTCGATCAGATCAAGCGTCAGACCGCGCTGATTCGCGGCACCTTCCACGGCACGATGCTCCGCAACGAGATTTTCGATTTCGCCCGCATCGGCACGTTCATCGAACGCGCTGACAACACTGCGCGCATTCTCGACGTCAAATACCACCTGTTGCTGCCCGCGGTGTCCTATGTGGGCACGACGCTCGACAACTATCAGTGGGAATCGATCCTGCGCTCGGTCGACGCGCATCGATCCTACCGCTGGGTCTACGAAGTCCAGTACAAGCCGACCAATATCGCCGACTATCTGATCCTCAACGGCCGCATGCCGCGCTCGCTGAACTTCTGCTATCTGAACATCGTCGAGAACCTCGCGTATCTGGCGCAAGACTATGGCGCCACCCACGCCTGCCACAAGACCGCCGACATTACGCTCGCCACGCTCCGGAACAATACGGTCAAGCAGATCTTTGCGCAGGGCCTGCACGAGTTTCTCGAGGGCTTCATCGGGCAGAACAACCGGCTTGGCTTTGAAATCGCCGAAACCTACAACTTCGATTGAGACAGGCCATGCGTATCGCTATTCGTCACACATCGCACTATCAGTACGATCAGCCGGTCCCTTACGCGTTGCAACGTCTGAGGTTGCGTCCGCAGTCTTGCCCCGGGCAGACAGTGATCGACTGGCAGGTCACGGTCGACGGCGGCGAGCCGAACGTCTCTTACGTGGACGGTCTGGGTAACCGCGTCGATTTCGTGCGGCACGAGCGCAACAAGCGCGAGATCGTCATCGTGGCGGAGGGGACGGTCGACACGGAGGACCGGGCCGGGATCTTCGGCGCGATCGATGGCGTTGCCCCGCCTTGGGTCTTCGAGCGGGAGACGCCGCTGACGCGGGCCGGCGAACGAATCAAGGCGCTTGCCGCTGACCTGCACTCCGAAGACGCGCCGCTCCAGTCGCTGCATTCGTTGATGAATACGATCCACGACCAGATCGCTTATCAGCCCGGCATGACCGATGTGAGCACGGATGCAGAGACAGCTTTGCTTAACCGTCACGGCGTCTGTCAGGACCACGCTCACGTTTTTATCGCCGTGGCGCGAGCGCTCCATATGCCGGCCCGCTACGTCTCGGGCTATCTGCTGATGGACGGTGTCGCGATGCAGACGGCGAGCCACGCATGGGCGGAGGCGTATCTCGACGGACTCGGTTGGGTCGGCTTCGATGCGGCCAACAATACGTGTCCGGACGAGCGCTATGTGCGCATCGCCGCCGGCCTCGACTATCGCGACGCGATGCCCGTATCCGGTATTCGCACCGGGCAGGGTGCTGAGACGTTGACTGTCGAGCTCAGCGTTTTGCCGGTCCAGGGTCAAAGCCAGAGTCAGAGCCAAAGTTGACGGACTGATGTAACACCTCATCAGCGGTTGCGCTGATGAGGGATGCGTAGATGTTCTTAACCACGCTTGCAGGGAGGCAGTATGTCAAATTTCGGTAGCGCAGTGAGCGGCATCAATGGCTCGTCGGAAGACGTCGCACACGCTTCCAGCGTGGACGCGGAGCCGGTGTCCGGCAAGGTGCGCGCGCGTCTTAAGCGCGCGAAACAGAAGGCGGCCGATGCGCAGGTCATCGTCATCGAGACGGGGCGCAAGTCTGCTCGGGCTGCCAACGACTATGCGCATGACCGTCCATGGACGACGGCCGGTGTGGCCTTGGGTATCGGCGTGCTGATCGGTTTGTTGATCGGTCGAAAATAGTCTGCCGGGTTACCGGCACATCCATCCGTCCGGTCGCCCTGATTGACAGGGCGACCGGACCCTCTTAAGCCAGCGTTGCCGCCAGTGCAGCGTTCAGCGTCTTGCTCGGACGCATTACGTCGGCCAGCAGTCCGGCGTCAGGCCGGTAATAGCCACCGATGTCTGCCGGATTGCCTTGCACGGCTGACAATTCGTCCACGATGGTCTGCTCGTTGTCAGTCAGTTGTTTGGCCAGCGGAGCAAACTGTGCGGCAAGCGCGGCGTTTTCGGTTTGCGCCGCCAATTCCTGGGCCCAGTACAGGGCGAGATAAAACTGGCTGCCGCGGTTGTCCAACTGGCCGGTCTTGGGCGACGGGTTTTTGTTGTTGTCCAGCAGCTTGCCCGTGGCGGCATCCAGCGTTTTAGCCAGGATTCTTGCCTTGTCGTTGTCGGTCTTGATGCCCAACTCTTCCAGTGACACGGCGAGCGCCAGGAATTCACCCAGCGAATCCCAGCGCAGATGGTTTTCTTCCACGAGTTGCTTGACGTGCTTGGGCGCCGAACCGCCGGCACCTGTTTCGTACATACCGCCGCCTGCCATCAAGGGAACGATGGATAGCATTTTGGCGCTGGTGCCTAGTTCCATAATAGGGAACAGATCGGTGAGGTAGTCGCGCAGGATGTTGCCCGTGACCGAAATGGTATCGAGGCCGCGGATGACGCGCTCCAGCGTGTAACGCATGGCGCGCACCTGTGACATGATCTGAATGTCCAGGCCCGAGGTGTCGTGGTCCTTGAGGTAGGTCTCGACCTTCTTGATCACCTCGGCTTCGTGCGGGCGGTACGGGTCCAGCCAGAAGATGGCCGGCATACCGGAGTTGTGGGCGCGCGTGACGGCCAGCTTGACCCAGTCGCGGATCGGCGCGTCCTTGACCTGGCACATGCGCCAGATGTCGCCTTCTTCAACGTTTTGCGTAAGCAGTACTTCGCCGGTTGCGAGGTCGACGATGCGCGCTTCGCCCGCTTCCGGAACTTCAAAAGTCTTGTCGTGCGAGCCGTATTCCTCGGCCTGCTGGGCCATCAACCCTACATTGGGGACCGTGCCCATCGTGACGGGGTCGAAGTTGCCGTTGGTTTTGCAGAAGTTGATGATCTCCTGGTAGATGCGGGCGAACGTGCTCTCCGGGATGACGGCCTTGGTGTCCTTCGGACGGCCGTCGGCGCCCCACATCTTGCCGCCGATGCGAATCATGGCCGGCATGGAGGCATCCACGATCACGTCGTTGGGCGCATGCAGGTTGGAGATACCCTTGGCCGAGTCCACCATCGCCAGTTCGGGGCGATGCTCGTGGCAGGCGTGCATATCGCGGATGATTTCTTCGCGCTTCGAGCTGGGCAGGCTTTCCAGCTTGTCGTACAGGTTGACGAGGCCGTTATTGACGTTCACGCCCAGTTCGTCGAACAGCTTGCCGTGCTTCTCGAAGGCTTCCTTGTAGAAAATCTTCACCGCGTGGCCGAAGACGATGGGATGCGAAACCTTCATCATCGTGGCCTTGACGTGCAGCGACAGCATGACGCCAGTCTTGCGGGCGTCTTCCATCTGCTCTTCGTAGAAGTCGCACAGCGCCTTCTTGCTCATGAACATGCTGTCGATGATCTCGCCGTCCAGCAGCGACACCTTGGGCTTGAGCACAATGGCTTTACCGCTTTGTGTCAGCAATTCCATCTTCACGTCGCGGGCGTGGTCCACGGTCATGGACTTTTCGCCATGGTAGAAGTCGCCGTGCTTCATATGAGCCACGTGGGTGCGCGAAGCCATGCTCCACTCGCCCATGCTGTGCGGGTTCTTGCGGGCATAGTTTTTCACGGCGGCGGGTGCGCGGCGGTCCGAGTTACCCTCGCGCAGTACAGGATTGACAGCGCTGCCGAGGCACCTGGAGTAGCGTTGGCGGATGGCTTTCTCAACGTCGGTTTTCGGCTCCTCAGGGAAATCCGGCACCGCGTAGCCCTTGGCCTGCAGCTCCTTGATCGCGCCGACCAGCTGATGGACTGAGGCACTGATGTTGGGCAGCTTGATGATATTGGTGTCGGGCAGGAGGGTGAGGCGGCCGAGTTCGGACAGGCTGTCGGGCACCCGTTGTGCCTCGGTCAGAAATTCGGGGAACTCGCCCAGAATGCGGCCCGCCAAGGAGATGTCGCTGGTGGTGACGTCGATGCCGGCTGCCGAGGTGAACGTGCGGACGACGGGCAGGAAGGCACTGGTCGCTAGCAGCGGGGCCTCGTCGGTCAGGGTGTAGATGATCGTCGGTTGCTGGGTGCTCATCGCTTGTCTCAAGATCGGGAAACCTGTTTTGGGTGTCACCGGCCGCGTCACAAACCGGCATTCGTGTTCGAATTCTGCCTGATTTCGGTTTCGTCATCATGTAATTTCAGACAAACACGGCTGACCTATGCGTGGACTGGCGCGCGTCATGAAAAATTGGCATGACGGTCGCGCTGGATTTTTGTTTCCTCCATATAGGTGCAAGGGCGTCTTCAACCCCAATCCCGCGCGAGGAGCATGTCCATGGCTGCTGAAATTTCCTTTAGAACCGAACATGATCTGCTTGGCGATCGTGACGTTCCCGCTCACGTCTACTATGGGGTTCACACGCTACGCGCGCTGGAAAATTTCCCGATTACCGGGTCGCCGATCTCGGTATACCCGGAGTTGATCAAGGCACTGGCATGCATCAAACAGGCCGCCGCACAGGCGAATCATGAGTTGGGTCTGCTCGACGCGACGCGTTGTGATGCCATTGTCGGTGCCTGCGCTGAATTGCTGGAAGGCAAGCTGCACGATCAGTTTGTGGTCGACGTCATTCAGGGCGGCGCCGGGACATCGACCAACATGAATGCGAACGAGGTGATTGCCAACCGCGCGCTCGAACTGTTAGGGAAGAAGAAAGGCGAATATCAGTATTTGCACCCGAATGAGCAGGTCAACATTGGCCAGAGCACCAACGATGTGTACCCCTCGGCCCTGAAAGTCGCGACATGGTTCGGCATTCTGGGTCTCATCGACGCGATGGCCGTTTTGCGACGCGCTTTCGAAGCAAAGTCGCTGGAGTTCAAAGACGTTCTGAAAATGGGGCGTACGCAATTGCAGGATGCCGTGCCGATGACGCTCGGCCAGGAATTCAGCACCTATGCCGTGATGCTCGGAGAGGATGAGGAGCGGCTTCGGGAGGCGGCGTTGCTGATCTGTGAAATCAACATGGGTGCGACGGCGATCGGAACGGGCATTACCGCGCATCCCGATTACGCACCGCTGATCCTGAAGTATCTCAAGGAAATCACGGGTATTCCGCTTGTCACGGCGCCCAACCTCATAGAAGCGACGCAGGACTGTGGCGCTTTCGTTCAGTTGTCCGGCGTGCTCAAGCGCGTGGCAGTCAAGCTTTCAAAAACCTGCAACGACTTGCGTCTGCTCTCCAGCGGTCCCCGTGCGGGTCTTGGGGAAATCAACCTCCCGCCCATGCAGGCTGGGTCGAGCATCATGCCGGGGAAGGTTAACCCGGTCATTCCCGAGGTCGTGAACCAGATTGCGTTCGAGGTGATCGGCAACGATGTCACCGTGAGTTTCGCGGCCGAGGCGGGCCAGCTCCAGTTGAACGCTTTCGAGCCGATCATCGCGCATAGCCTGTTCAAGAGCGTGACTCACCTGCGCAACGGCTGCCTGACACTCGCCGAGCGCTGTGTCAAAGGCATTACCGCCAACGAGGCGCACTTGCGCGCGTCGGTCGAGAACTCGATCGGCATCGTGACGGCGCTCAATCCGTACATCGGCTACGCCAACGCGACATCCGTGGCGATGGAGGCACATGCCACGGGCGGACGCGTCTACGACATCGTGCTCGAGAGGGGGCTGTTGTCCGAGCAACAACTCGACGAGATCCTCAAGCCAGAGGTCCTCACGCAGCCCACGCCGCTCTATATGCCGCCGAAGCAGTAAGCGATCTCACCGTATGAAGCGCCCGGTGTCGAGCCGGGAGACGACGCGTTGCCCAGGTACTAATTGATTGATGCTCAACCCACGATCTGCCGCAGTTGCCGGAGACAGGAATTCATGAAGACGAACAAGCTTACGACGTGGATCATGGTCGCCATGGTTCTGGGTGTGGTTGCGGGTTACATCTGCAACATCAACGCACCCAATGCAAAGGCCGCCAAGGAGATCGCCGGCTATTTCTCGATTGCCACAGATGTGTTCCTGCGTCTGATAAAAATGGTCATCGCGCCGCTCGTGTTCGCGACCCTGGTGGGGGGCATCGCCAGCATGGGTGACTCGTCCGCCGTCGGCCGCATGGGCGCCAAGGCAATGGGGTGGTTCATCTCCGCCTCGGTGGTATCGCTGCTGCTCGGCATGCTGTTCGTGAACGTCCTGCAGCCGGGCTATGCGCTTAACCTGCCTCTGCCGGACATCGCCGCCACAACCAATCTGCAGACCTCCACGCTGAACCTGAAGGACTTCGTCACCCACGTTTTCCCCAGGAGCGTGTTCGAGGCGATGTCCCAGAACGAGGTTCTGCAGATTCTGGTCTTCTCACTGTTCTTCGGTTTCGCCATCGCGTCGTTCAAGGGCCGCGCCGGCCAGCATCTGCTCGCGCCGATCGAGGACCTGGGCAAGACGATGCTGCGCGTTACCGACTTCGTGATGCGCTTTGCCCCACTGGGCGTATTCGGAGCAGTGGCCGCCGCGATCACCGTTCAGGGCATCGGCGTGCTCGTGACCTACGGCAGGTTCATCGGCGAGTTCTACGTGGCCCTGCTGGTGCTGTGGGCGGCATTGATCGGAGCGGGCTATCTGTTCCTTGGCGCACGTGTATTTACGCTGCTCAAGCTGGTCAAGCAGCCAACCATCCTGGCTTTCTCGACCGCCAGCAGCGAGGCCGCCTATCCCGCGGTCATGGAGCAACTGAAGAAGTTCGGTGTGCCCGACAAGATCACCGGCTTCGTGCTGCCGCTCGGCTACTCGTTCAACCTCGACGGCTCGATGATGTACTCGGCCTTTGCGTCGCTGTTCATCGCGCAGGCGTACAACATCCAGCTCAGCCTGACGGAGCAGATCACCATGCTGCTGGTGCTGATGATCACGAGCAAGGGCATCGCCGGTGTGCCGCGGGCGTCCATTGTCGTGGTGGCCGCCGTTCTGCCGATGTTCAAGCTGCCCGAGGCCGGCGTTCTGCTGATCCTCGGCATCGACCAGTTTCTCGACATGGGCCGCACGGCGACCAACGTGATCGGCAACAGCATCGCCACCGCGGTGGTGGCCAAGTCGGAAGGCTTGCTCGGCGCCACGCGCGATGTCGACGAGGACGACATGCTCGAGCCGCCTGAGCAGAACGCCCTGGCGAATTAGGCCGGAGCCGGGTTCACCGGCGGGTTTGGACGCGCTCGGCCGTTGCCGGTACTCTATGGACGTTGCTTCTGCTCAAGACAGGCCTCTCCATGCGCGCCAACGATGCTTTGCCTACGCAAGCCGGCATGCCCGTGTTCCAGGCTAGCGGCGATGCCTACTCATTCGGTAACGACGCGCTCGCGTTGCGCTGGACCGCCAGGGACGAACGTCTCGCCGATTTCTCACTGATGGATTTCGCGGGGGAACGCACGCTGCCCATCGTCGCGCCATTCGCGCTATTGCTCGATGACGGAAGTACGGTTGGCGTGGCCGAGCTGAGGATCCTTTCGCCGCTGAGCGAAACCGCGCTCGTACCCAACCCCCACGCGTCCCGCCTGGCCGAACGAATCGCAGGCCGACGCGTAAGCGCCACCCTTGTCGACGCTCAAGGCCGTCTAAAGGTGGAGTGGAGTGTGGAGCAGCGCGATGGCTCACGATACCTACGCGAACAGCTAGCGATTACGGCGCTTCTTCGGGACGAAAATATCGCTGTCGTTTCATTGCTGGAGACGCGTGCTGCTGATGCACAGGCCAGCAGTGAACTGAAGGGCATGCCTGTCATCGCGGGCAACTTCTATCTGGGCTTCGAGCTGCCACTGGCGGAAAGTCATGTGGACGGCGACACCGTCAGCTTTACTCTGCAACGCGAATTGCCGCTGGAAAAGAAACGGACGCTGGTCTACTCCGCCGTGGCCGGCATAGTGCGCGATGGCCAGTTACGGCGCGACTTCGCCGCCTATCTGGAACGGGAGCGGGCTCACCCGTACCGCCCGTTTCTACACTACAACAGTTGGGGCGACATCGGCTACCTCACGCCGTACACGCAGGAGCAAGCGCTGGAGCGCATCGAAGCAATCGGCCGGGAGTTGCATGGAGCGCGCGGGGTGCAGATCGATTCGTTTCTATTCGACGACGGCTGGGACGACCTTAGCGGCAGCTGGCATTTCAGCAAGGATTTTCCGCATGGCTTCGTTCCGCTGCGTGACGCGGCAGCACGATACGGCGCCGCGCCCGGTGTATGGCTGTCCCCGTGGGGCGGCTACTGTGCGCCGCAACAGGAGCGCGTGACGCGCGGCCGTGCCGCTGGCTATGAGGTCATCGATAACGGACTCGCGCTATCAGGGCCGAGTTACTATCGACGCTTTCACGAAGTCGTGATGGCCTTGCTTGATGAGGACGGCGTCAACCAGTTCAAGTTTGACGGTACAGGCAACGCCGACAGGGTGTTTCCAGGCAGCCTCTTCGATAGCGATTGGGACGCGGCGATCCAGCTCATCGAGGACATCCGCGCGGCCAACCCCGGGACCTTCATCAATCTCACTACCGGGACGCATCCGTCGCCGTTCTGGTTACGTTACGCGGACTCCATCTGGCGCGGTGGCAGGGATGACGATCTGGCCGGAACCGGCACTAACCGTGAGCGCTGGATCACGTACCGCGACGCGCAGACGTACCACAACGTCGTGGTGCGCAGTCCGCTCTTCCCGCTCAATTCGCTGATGCTGCACGGCATCCTCTACGCGCAATGCAATCCGCGCCTCAACACGGCGGCAGGCGATGATTTCGCCAACGAGGTGCGTTCCTACTTCGGGAGCGGCACGCAGTTGCAGGAGCTATACATTACGCCAGCGCTGCTAGGCGAGTCCGACTGGGATGTGCTCGCGCACGCCGCCAGATGGGCGCGCGATAACGGCGATGTACTGCGCGACAGCCACTGGATCGGCGGGGCACCGGACCGGCAAGCAGTCTACGGTTGGGCAGCGTGGGCGCAGCACAAGGCGATCGTGACGCTGCGCAATCCGGACAACCGCGCGCAACGCTTCACACTGGATCTGCGGCGGCAACTGGAGTTGCCGGCCGCGGCGGCGGGGCGCTTCGATTCACGTAGCATTTGGTGTGAAGGGGCCTCCGATATTCCAGCTTTGCTAGACGCTGATGTGCCGCAGGAACTCCAGCTCGCGCCGTTCGAAGTGCTCACGCTGGAACTGTTGCCGATCGCTGAAGCGGAGTAGCGAAGTGGATGTGGCCGCATGCCCGGCATCGGCCTGCGGCGCTCGCGCTAAGACAACGTATCCGCCAGTTTCACCGGCTTCGCCTGGATCTGGTGCAAGTCGAAGATAAGCACCTCGTTGTCACCTCGCACGAGCCACGGCGCGGGGCAATACAGGCGCCTTTGCGGACCGATATTCCAGTAGCGTCCGAGATTGTGCCCGTTGACCCAGACGACGCCCTTGGTCCAGTTGCTCATGTCGAGCCAGGTGTCGCCGACTTCGTCCAGCTGCAAGCTTGCCTTGAAAAACAGCCCGGGCTTCAGCGGGTTCGCGCAGCTTCCCTTCAGGTTGGCGATAAACGTCTCATCCATCGGCAGCAGGAAGACTTCCCAGCCCTTGAGCGTGGCGATCGACCCATCGGCGATTTCCATCCTGACTGGGTCGACCAGTCCTTTGCGGTCGACGAGCGCGGGGCCGAAGTTGACCCGCCCCATGCCCTCCACCAGGACCTCTAACGATACCGGGCCACCTGAGTTCGACTCGTGCTCCGGCAACGTCAAAGGTAGCGCGAGTGGCGCGCGATGCATCACGTGGAGCAGTTGCGCGTACTCCCGTGGTATTTGCGCCCTCGACACGCCGCCCGCATAGCGTTCGCCGACGAAAACCGTCGCATAGTCATGAACACTGCTGATAGCCAGCACGCCGCCTGCATACTCTTGCAACTGCTTGCGGTACAGCGCGAAGCCAAACGCCTGACCGTAGCTTTCAAAGGACTGGGGATCGATGCTCTGTTCGCGCGGCAGTGCCGCGGGCAGGTTGTCCCAGATCGACGCGTAAAGGGTTGGCATCAAAGCATCGATGCCCGTGCATTCGAGCGTAGCGATGGTGTCGGGTATATCGGGCAACGGCGCAGGCAGGTAGCTGCCGATGATGTCGCGGTACTTCATATACTTCAGCGTCGCCAGGCCCTGCTCGCTGATCGGCGCCGAATAGTCGTAGCTGGTGATGTCGGGTTGATAGTTGCCTGAATCATCCACGTTCGCGCCGGCATAGAAACCAAAGCTCGTACCGCCGTGAATGACATACAGATTGAACGACCTTTTCGACTGCATGAACGCGGTCAAGGTGTGCGAGAGGTCGTAGTTCAATCCCGCGAAACCCGGTTCGCCCCAATGAGTGAGCCAGCCTGGGTACACCTCACCGGCCATCGCGGGCACCGCGGGGAATTCCCGGCGGACGGTTGCGATTTGTGCCGCGTCGCCATTGCTCAACGCAATCGCACCACCGGTTACCGTCGTGCGATTGCGTTCGAGTTGCGGGAGGCCGTCTTCGGTGTAGAACGGCCCGGTTACGCCGCCTTTGAGCCAAAGTTGCCTGAGCTCTTCGAGGTAAGCCGGATTGCTCGCATACGAACCGAATTCATTTTCGATCTGGATCATCAGGATCGGTCCGCCATGCTGGATCAGCAACGGCTTGATACGCGGCACCAGTTCCTCGATGTAGCGAGCCACCGCCGCCATGTAGCCAGCGTCGGTGGCCGAGTCGGTCCTCAACTGGACGTCCGGATCGCTCAGCAGGTAGGAAGGGAGCCCTCCCAGATCCCATTCGGCGCAGACGTAAGGCCCGGGGCGCAGCAGCACCCACATTCCTTCGGACTGGCACAGCCGGATGAAGGCCTCGATATCGCGGTTGCTGCTGTGGAAATCGAATACGCCCGGACGCGTCTCGTGGTAATTCCACATGATGTACAAGGCGATGCAGTTCATCCCCATCGCCTTGGCCATCCTGATTCGATGCTGCCAATACTCGTGCGGAATACGGGCCGGGTGCATCTCGCCGCTGCAAATCTGGAACGGCTCGCCGTCGAGCAGGAAGTGTTCGCCGTCAGGGCTGAAAGAGAAGGTGTGGCCGCATTCGAGATTCACGGTGCACTCACACTTTTGCGCCTGAGGCGCGGTTGAACTAAGCGAAAGGTGAAAACCAGCTAACAGCCACCCTTTATCCGCATAGTTGTATACGTGGTATGCGCGTTGAACGCCTTGCTGGTGGATTTCTCGCGCTCTAACCTGAATCTGACATTCAGCGGTCCTTCGAACAGTTTCCTGGGCCGGCCATCTCATGCAATCCATACATCGACGAACTCCTGATTTCGGAAGACGAAGATCCTATTGGAGAAGACATGCACGACAACCTCCTCCCAGTCATCATCACACAGAAATGGCAACTTGCCGAGAGTTACCATGCCGTCGAACTTCAAACCAGGTCCCGATCGGAGCTTCCGTCGTTTGACGATGGCGCTTGCATCACCCTTGTTCGCGACAACGTCATCTGCAAGGAGAGAATATATCCCTTGTGCTGCTCTACGTCTCGGCCGCGCGCATATGTAATCGCTGTGAGACAAGACGATAGCGACGCAGGCACAGAAGCAGCTGACATCTCGTTGAGCCAGGGAGATGAGGCGTTCATCGTAACGCCACGGAGTCCTACCGTTATTTTAGACGGTCGCACACGATCTATCCTTTTTGCTGGAGGCGTTGGCGCCGCATCGATCGCGGGAATCGCGAATCGGCTTGCCTTGGCAGGTCAAAAATTCGAGCTGCACAACTTCGCTCGGTCACCTGAACGTGCAGTCTTTCGGAACGAACTTGACGCGCTTAAAAGCGAGGGAGGGGTCCATCACCATTTTGGCTTGAATGCTGACCGATTGGAGCAGACCACTTCTCACGCGATGAGCCCAGCACATGCGAACACTCAGATCTACTGTAGTGGCCCCCCAGCATTTATGGATCTGATCGAGCGCCAGGCTCGCGACTGGGTGTATCCGGCTAATATCCACAAAATTGTCTTGGGTGACATAAAAAATTCATAGTCGCGTCTTTTTCCCGATATGGTCCCGGTTCAAGCTCAATCGAGCGGAACGGTAAGCCTGTCGATTACGGCATGCGTCGTGGGGCGCACGCCGTGCTCATGTCGCCCGACGAACTGCCTTTCAAACATAGCCACGACAGTGCGGCACTCACGCGCGGTGCCTTCCGCGCATACGCTGGCACAACCGATGAATTGAATTTCACGCGCGATCCTGAGCGATCGCGAATCTTCCGCACCTCCGCCGCCTTCTGTCTCCCGCCTCAACTCCCCCGTGCACCAGATTCGAGCTTAGCTCTTGTATCTGCGGATACTGGTTCTGATTTTTTTAAAAGTTCGTCCAGATCCTTGCGCTTTTCCGCGTCTCGCTTCGCCGCAAAAAAAGCGGCCACTCCAGCTCAACCGAAATTGCCTCCGAAAAAAACTAACTAGATCGTACAAATGCGTATAAACCCCGAAAGACAACGGATCGCGTTTGAACGACACTTCGTGCTGGTTTGGAAATCCAGGCGTCACTCAGTGCTCACCCCTCTTCGCATTTGCACCGGTATGCTGAGCCGGCTAGCTCTGCACACCTTGGATTACCGGGGCGATTACTGGTGTTAGAGATTGAGAAAGATTTTTAAAGAGGAGCAGAAATGAAAAAAGTAATAGCAACCTCGGCCCTTGGGTTGGTCGCCCTCGGCGCACACGCTCAAAGCAGCGTGACGCTGTACGGGATCGTCGATGCGGGGATCGGTTATCAGAGCAGCCAGACGTCGCTCGGTTCGACGAGTGGCGGCCGCTCGGTGATCAAGATGGTGAACGGCATCTGGGCGGGCAGCCGCTTCGGCCTGAAGGGCAGTGAGGATCTGGGCGGCGGCACGAAGGCGATCTTCCAGTTGGAAGAGGGCTTTAACAGCGCAACCGGCGCACAGGCCGTCTCCGGTCTGGCGTTCAACCGGCAGGCGTATGTCGGTGTGGCGAACCCCACGTACGGTACGTTCACGGCCGGCCGCCAGTACACGTCGTACTACACGCTGCTGTCGCCT
This sequence comes from Burkholderia sp. OK233, assembly GCF_900230185.1. GTDB lineage: Bacteria > Pseudomonadota > Gammaproteobacteria > Burkholderiales > Burkholderiaceae > Paraburkholderia. The sequence continues at coordinate 934,493 of NZ_OCSR01000002.1, read as the reverse complement.
TATAGCCCGACCACGTGGCTGACGGGCGCATACGGCGCACACCCGGGCGATATCGATTCGCTGGATACGCTGTACCGCGTGAATAACTCGCTGGTGTACACGTCGCCGAGCATGTACGGCCTGACGGTGAGCGGTTCGTATGCGCTGGGCGGCGTGGCGGGCAGCACCAATGCCGGGTCGACGTATAGCGCGGCGATCCAGTACCTGAATGGTCCGTTCGGTATCGCGGCAGGCTACCAGCGCATCAATAACGCGGCGTCTGGCGGCGGTGCGTGGGACGCTAACTCCACGACGTCGAATGCGGGCGCGCAGGCGGGTGTGTCGGGTATCAATAACGGTTACCAGACGGCGCAGGCACAACAACGGGTTGCGGTGACGGGCGGCTATGCGTTCAGCTCGCAATGGGACGTCTCGTTCTCGTACTCGAACGTGCAATACATCCCGGGCATCAACTCGAAGTTCCACAACGAGGCGATTTTCAATACGGCTGGCGCAGTGCTGCACTTCAAGCCGCTGACGGTGCTGGATCTGGCTGCGGGCTATAGCTATACGCGCGCAACGCAGTCGAATGGCATCTCGAGCTCGGCACGCTATCAGCAGTTCAACCTCTCGCAGTACTACAGCCTCTCCAAGCGTACCGGTCTGTACGCGCTGGAAGCCTATCAGCGTGCGGGCGGTCAGACGATCGGAACGAACGGCACGAGCATCATCAACGCAACGGCCGATATCGGCGACGGCCAGAACAGCGCGCCGTCCTCGTCACGCAGTCAGTTTGCGGCAGGCGTAGGCATCATCCACAAGTTCTAATCGACGGGTGGCGTGGCGGCGTCTGTCGACGCTGCCACCGCAATCCGCTTCCGATCTGCGATGGTTGGACTGTCGCTACCGTAGCCGGCAACGTTATCTAATAAGGATAGCTACGCGAGGACCGAAAAGGCAGCCTACTCCCGTCAACTTGACCGAGCCGTTTCAAGTCATCCCTCCCGTCACAGAAGGCCAGGTGGATAAGGGTTTATCCTGGGTCAAGCGGCTTGAAGAAGCCTGTCGCGAATGCCGTTAAATGTACCAGATAGTTAACAAATTGGGGCATTCACATGAAGTTGTCCACCAAGTTGCTGGCTCTGGTCGTCGCGGCCTTGCTCGGCGTTGTACTCGTGGCAGCAACCGCCGTTCAGACTGTACGCAGCTCGCTCGTCGACAGTCGGCGGGAGCAGATCGTCATTCTTCTGACGAAAGCCGAGCATCTTGTCAATCACTACCGCGACCTGCAGTCGCGTGGCGTGCTGACGCGCGACCAGGCCCAACAGGCCGCCAAAGACGCCGTCTCCCAGCTCAACGCGAACACGAAGAGCTACTACTGGGTCACCACGGCCGATGGCGTGAACCTGGTCCACCCGAATGCCCGGTTCATCGGGACCAGGGCTAAGGGCAACAAAACCACGACAGGGTTGACCGACAGCGAGGCTTACCGCGAGGGCATGGCGGCTTCGCATATTGCGCTCGTCGATGTACTCGTGAAACGCACGCCGGATGCGGACCCGGAGCCGAAGTTGCAGGGCGTGGTCGCGATACCCGATTGGGACTGGTGGATCGGCACCGGATTTTTCTACGACGACATCAACGCAGCGTTCATGAAGCTCGTCATCGTTCTGGGGTCCATTGCAGCCATCATCTTCACCGCGGTTGGTGCGATCGCATGGGCCGCGACGCGCAGCGTGAAGCGGGCGCTCGGCGGGGAGCCGGCTTACGCGGCTCATATCGCCACGCAAATCGCCGGCGGCAATTTGGCCATCGAGGTTGAAGTGGGCCGGGCGTTACCGGGCAGCCTGCTATGCGTGCTGAACGACATGAAGTCAAAGCTCGCGGCCATCGTGTCCGAGATTCAGTCGGCGAGTCATTCGATCGCGAGTGGTTCAGGCGAAATCGCGCAAGGCAACCTCGATCTGTCCCAACGCACAGAAGAGCAGGCGGCGTCATTGCAGGAAACGGCTGCCAGCATGGAGCAGATTACGGCGACCGTTAAGCAGAACGCGGACAATGCAAGACAGGCAAACGGGCTCGCCAATGCCGCGACCGAGGCCACGGCGCGTGGAGGTTCCGCGGTGCAGGAAGTGGTCGGGACGATGAAGCAGATCGAGAGCGAGTCGAAAAAGATCGCCGAGATCACCTCGGTTATCGAGGCCATTGCCTTTCAAACCAACATCCTTGCGCTCAACGCCGCTGTCGAGGCAGCGCGGGCAGGCGAGGAGGGGCGCGGTTTTGCTGTCGTGGCAGGCGAGGTCCGCGCCCTTGCGCAACGCAGCGCCGCGGCCGCGAAAGATATCAAGAGCCTGATCCAGGCGTCGGTGGCGAATGTCAGCGGCGGCACCCGGTTGGTCGAGGTAGCAGGTGGCCGGATGGTCGAGATCGAGCAGTCGATTCGCCGGGTAACCGACATCATGGGTGAGATTTCCTCCGCGTCGGACGAGCAGAGCACCGGCATTGAGCAGGTCAGCCGGGCGGTGTCGCAGATGGATGAAGTGACGCAGCAGAATGCTGCGCTGGTGGAGCAGGCGGCCGCGGCTGCGGCGTCGCTCGACGAACAGGCGGGGCGCCTGCGTTCTGTGGTGGCGGTATTTCGAGTGGCCGGACAATAGGTTGCCGTCATCGGATCGAAGTATGGGTAGGACAACGGGTAAGTGATGGTCCTGCCGGGTGCGAGTCAACTCTGGTGAAGCTTTCCGCGCGATGGTAGGACCCGGCTGCCTTCCGCCAGCCAACGCTTCCAAGGAGTTCCGGAATTTTTGCTAGGTACTGCGAGACCGTCGCAGGCATCCACCCATCACCTCCCATGCCCAGCAGGAATGACAGTTATGCAATCGCGCTGTCTTCTCCGTCGGTCTGCATTGGCGGACTATCCCTCCCACGCAATGTGCGTTAAACATCATCGGGAAGGAGATTGTCATGTCACTTCAAGCCAGGCTCGACGCATTCAAGGCCGATTTCAAAGGCGGCAAAGCCCCGTACTTTGCACCGCCGGAAATCCATCCGATCATGGAGCGTGCGACGGCCGAACTCGTGGCGTCCGGTCAGGCTGCACGCGCTCTGAAAGCAGGCGACGTAGCGCCGGAATTTACCCTCAATGATCCGGAGGGCAAACCCGTGTCGTCTGTCGACCTGCTGAAGCAAGGGCCGCTCGTGATCAGTTTCTACCGTGGCGTATGGTGCCCGTATTGCAATCTTGAACTGACGGCCCTTGAAGAAGCGCTGCCGTCGTTCAAGGCCGAAGGTGCAAGTCTGGTTGCGATCTCTCCGCAGAATGCCGTGAACAGCCGCAAATCGGTCCGCACCAACAAGCTGAACTTCCCGATCCTGAGCGACACGCACAACGATGTGGCCGCCGCATTCGGCATCCGCTTTGCTTTGCCCGACTATCTCGTGGATCTGTACAAGAGCCTTAAAAACGATCTGCCGGCGTTCAACGGAGACGACAGTTGGACGTTGCCGATGCCGGCGCGCTACGTGGTCGGGCAAGACGGAACGATCCTGTACTCGGAAGTCAACCCGGACTATACGCACCGTCCTGAGCCTCAGGATATGTTGCCGGTTCTCCGCAAGAAGGTCACTTCGGCGTCCTGATTCGGTCCTGCTTCGTTCCCGGCCGCGAACCGTCGGGAACGATTGGACAGGCAAGCTGGTACATCAACATCGAGGCAATATGAAATCACGTACTTTTCTTGTAACCGGTGCCAGCAAAGGCATCGGCAGAGCGCTTGCAGAGCGGCTGAACGCAGACGGGCACCGGGTTGTGGGACTCGCACGTCAGGCAGACGACCCTGACTTCCCAGGAACGCTCGTGTCGGTCGACCTGTCCGACCGCGTGAAAACGCAGGCTACGCTCGATAGGCTTGTGGCGGAATACAAGTTCGACGGCCTGGTCAATAACGTTGGGCTGGTCAAACCGCAGAGGCTGGGCGCCATCGATCTGGACACGCTTGACTCCGTCATGTCGCTCAATCTGCATCCAGCTATCCAGGCGGCACAAGCACTCCTGCCCAACATGAGCGCCCAAGGCTGGGGGCGAATCGTCAACATAACGAGCCTCACTGTCCTTGGCATCGTGGAACGTACGGCTTATGCCGCCGCCAAGTCCGCCCTGGTGAGTTTTTCGCGCTCCTGGGCGCTTGAGCTGGCGACCACCGGCATCACGGTCAATTCCGTCGCGCCCGGCCCCACGGAAACAGAACTGTTTAGAGCCAACAACGCGCCGGGAAGTGAAGGGGAGCAGCGCTATCTCTCCGCCGTCCCAATGAAACGCTTCGGCAAACCAGACGAAATTGCAGGAGCCATCGCTTTCCTGCTGTCCGACGATGCTGCTTTCATTACGGGTCAAACGCTGTTTGTCGATGGCGGCGCCTCGATCGGCAAGGCTTCAATTTGAGGGCCGAATAGCTCCTCAATCCAGGCGACGAAAGCGCGTGCCTTTGCACTGACCATGCGCCCGCTGGGAAAAACTGCCCACAGGTCGATACCCGGCAATTCCCAGTCGGGCAGCACGCGTTTAACGGCACCGCTTGCGAGTTCCGGCGTGAACATCCATTCCGAAGCGATCGCGACACCCATGTCGGCGAGCACGGCTGCGCGCACGCCTTCCGCCGCGTTCACGCGGACGCGCCCGGCCACGACAATTGCCGTTTCCGAATTGCCTTGCTTGAACGACCACACGCTTCCGCCGCCACCCTGCTCATAGACGATCGCCTGATGCGATAGCAGATCCGCAGGTACCCGCGGTTCGCCGGCTTTTGCGAACCAGGCTGGCGTGCCGACGACGCAACGCCGACCGTGAGTGACCTTGCGTGCAGTCATGTTCGAGTCCTCAAGCACCCCCATCCTGAGTGCAACGTCGATGCCGCGTTCCAGCAGATCAATGTTTTCATCGTCGAGCACAATGTCGATGTTGAGTTCAGGGTGTCGATCAAGAAATGTCTGGAGCCGCGGAAGGATATGAATCCGCGCAAAGGTCACTGCTGCAGAAATCCTGAGACGACCCGAGAGGGCGCCGGCCGATCCTCTTGCCGCAACCTCCGCCTCGTCGGTCTCTTCGATCGCCCGCTTTGCGCGCTCGTAAAATGCGTGGCCCGCTTCGGTCGGCGTCAGCCCGCGCGTCGAGCGGAGCAGCAGTCGAACCCCGAGCCGCTCTTCGAGTTGCGCGATGGACTTGGAAACGGCGGGCTGCCCAACATTCAGCAGCCGCGCTGCCGCCGAAAAAGAACCAGACTCCACCACACACACAAACGTTTCCATCGCTGTCAGTCGGTCCACGGTCGTCCCTCCTGGAACGGATGTTTGGGGATTGTGCGTCGCACCGTCAAACACGCGCGACGAAACCTGCTTGCCGGAAGATACACCACCGCGCCACGCTGTTCCGTAGCGCCGGCATAGCACTCATTCCGCACAGGCATACGGTAACGCGTTCTTATCCTCAGCGACTTCCCTGGCGCCGTAAGCTGTTCACCGACCGGGATGAGGTCCGCCCGATATGCCCCAAGGGAATGACTGTTATGCAGTCACGCTGCCTACCCTGACGAGTTCAATTCAACGACGATGTTTCCGTGTCCGGCGAACCGCTACCAGGAACTCGTCTGACAGCAAATCGCCGTTGTGGCTCGCCCCGCAGTAGCAAGAGCCATCGAACGTGTTACCGCGCTCGTACTGCTAGCCGGTACTAACTGATCCGCAAGGAGTATCTCCATGAGCAAGCTGTTTTCAGCCGTAGAAGTAGGCCCTTACACGCTTTCCCATCGCGTCGCGATGGCGCCATTGACACGCATGCGTTCGGAGCCCGGCGACGTGCCAGGCGAACTGATGGTTGAGTACTACACGCAGCGCGCAACCGAAGGTGGTCTCATCGTCACGGAGGCAACCCCCGTTTCGGTACAGGGCTACGGCTATGCAATGGCCCCGGGAATCTACTCCGACGATCAGATTGCAGGGTGGCGCCGGATCACGGATGCCGTGCACGCCAAAGGCGCTCGCATCTTCCTCCAGTTGTGGCATGTTGGCCGGCAGTCTCACCCCGATCTTCAGCCAGGTGGCGCGGCGCCCGTCGCTCCGTCTGCGCTGAAAGCCGAAGGCCATGCGTATTCGGTGAACGGCGAAGTCGAATTCACGATGCCTCGTGCGCTTGAATTGCACGAAATCCCCGCCATTATCGAGGACTTCCGCAGGGGAGCCGAGCGGGCACTGCGCGCGGGCTTCGACGGTGTGGAGCTGCACGGCGCAAACGGCTACCTGCCGGACCAGTTTCTCCAGGACGGTTCGAATGCTCGCACCGACGAGTACGGGGGACCGATCGAAAATCGCGCTCGCTTTTTCCTCGAAGTGACGGACGCACTGATTTCGGTGTGGGGAGCGGATCGGGTTGGCGTGCGCATTGCACCGAGCGGCACCTATGGCTCGATGCATGACAGCGATCCGGAAACCACCTTCGGTTACGTGACGGAGCAGTTGGACAAGCGCGGCATCGGCTATCTCCACGTGGTCGAGCCACGCATCAAAGGCACGGAGACGATCGGCGAAGTTCACGATCCGGTCGCGGCGCGCCATCTGCGCCCGAAGTTCACCGGCACGCTAATCGCTGCAGGCGGATTCACGAAAGAGACTGCGGACGCGATCATCGAAGCGGGCCACGCGGACATCGTAGCGTTTGGCCGCCACTTCATCGCCAACCCCGATCTGCCCGAGCGCCTGCGGTTGAACCTGCCACTCAACCGGTATGACCGTAGTACTTTTTATGGCGGCGACGCACGCGGTTACACCGACTATCCGTTCCATGCTGAAACGCAGGCGGCGTATTCCCGCTGACGCGAAAGCGCGCATGCCGATCTTCGTTCCGCGCCGGGAACATGGTTTTGCAGTGGATGAATTCTGTTCTCCGGCTTTTCGCACGATCATAGACACTATTCCGGCTCGCGTAAGCAAACCGACAATCGTAGCGAGGAGACAGCATGCAAGCGGCCATTCCGACACCAAAGGACTGTAGTGACGGAGCAGAAGTCGCCAGATTCCGCTGGGTGATTCTGTTTTTCGCGTGGGCCGGACTCATGCTCAGCACCGTCTGCCGCCTTGCCTGGGGCACGCTGGCACTACCCGCTGAACAATCACTCGGGCTGCCCATTGCAGCCCTCGGCGTATTTGTCACAGCGTTTTATGTGGGTTACGTTCTCTCCAATGTCGTTGGTGGTGTCGCGACGGATCGGATCGGTGGCCGCGCGACGCTCTCAGTCTCCCTCCTGGGCCTCGCGGTCGCGACGTTCTGCTTCGGCTACACCCCGTCGCTGGCTGTCGGGCTCATATTGCAGTGCGTCATGGGTCTCACCGCGGGCGCCGACTACGCGGCCGGGGTGAAGCTCGTCTCGACGTGGTTTGCCAGGCACGAGCGCGGAAGAGCCGTCGGTTTGCTGATGAGTGCATCCTCAGTCGCGGTCATCGTGACCAACGCGGTTCTGCCTGGTGTCGTGACAAACCTTGGTTGGCGCAACACCTATCACGGCCTGGGAATTTGTGCGCTGGTGCTGTCAATCCTGACCGCTGTGATCGTCCGCAATCACTCCGCCGATACTGACGCGCATCCGTCGGGACGCGGCTCGGAGAAATTGCGTGTGGCTAGCCTCCTCAACCGCAACTTCGTTTTGCTCGCGCTTGCCGGCTGCGGTGGGTTCTGGGGCACGCTCGGCTTTGCGTCGTGGGCGATTTCGCTCATGGTGAAAGGGCATCACATCGTTCCCGTGCAAGCAGGATTCATTGTGGCGATCGCAGGAATTGCGGGGCTAGTCAGCAAACCGTCGGTCGGCTGGCTCTCCGACAAACTGGGTGGACGCCGGAAGGCATTGACGGTCGCTTCCTTTATCTTCTTCTTTGTAGCCTTGCTAGGGTTTGGGCAGCTTTCAGAGCTTGATGCATTTCGTCTAGCGGCTCCGTTTGTTGGGATCGGCGCGTTTGTCTATAGCCCACTTCTTGTGACGCTGGTTGCAGAGCAGAGCGGCATTAATCGGGCTGGTTCCGCTGCCGGGATCGCGAATGCGGTCTGGCAGTCAGGCTCGGCGATGTCGCCGGCTGTCGTGGGCGTTGTATTTCAGGCGACTCACTCATTCCAGACGGCCTTTGCCGCACTCGCACTCGGCCCGCTGCTGGGCACGATCTGCATGCTGTTTGTGAAAGAGCACACCAGCAAGTAAGCATCCAACGATAGGCAAAGGGCGCCACCATCATCAAGAGAGGACTTAAATGAACCACATTACCCATACTTTCGATACGCCATGGAGATCGCATCAGATTGAAGGATCGCGCGGCTACGAATTCATCTTCAACATCCTGGGAACCGAATACACCGACGCCTACAACATCGATATCGCGAAGGTTGCGCCTGGCGGATATTCGCCACTGCATATTGATCAGGATAACCACGCGTTTTTTATCCTCGACGGCGCAGGAGAAATTGACATCGCCGACAAGTGTTTTCAAGTCAAGGCAGGATCAGTCGTCCGGATTCCGCGCGGCGTGGTGCACGCAATTCGAAACATTGGCGAGGGCTGGCTGATGTTGCTCAGCATTTACGATCCACCGCGCATCCGTAAGCAGAAGGCCGTGGAAACCACCTGAGATCCCTGTCGTTACATCCGCCGCGCCAGCGTATCGGACGGGGATTCGCCGAATCGCTTCTTGTACTCGATCGAAAATCGCCCCAAGTGCATGAAGCCGCAGTCCAGTGCGACGTCTGAAACATAAACGCCGTCCGTCGCTTCGCGAAGAATTTTATGTGCTTTGTCGAGGCGGATCTGCCGCAGATACTGTGTGGGACTCACGCCCCGGAACTGCTGGAAACCGTCACGGAGTGTCCGTTCCGCTAGCCCCAGCGCCATCGCCATATCGGGCAGTCTCCAGACTTCGCCGCAATGTTCATGCATGAAATCCTCGGCCCGCTTGACGACGCCTGGCGTGATGGCCCGACGATTTGTCTCGGGCGCAGCCTTGGCGTGACCTAACGTCAACAACTCAAGCAGTAGGCGTCCCAGTTGCCTGCCAACGATATCGTTGTTTCGGGCAAGCTCGAGCAGAGCGGACGAGTTGGCAATGAGATTGAGTTGCTGCATCCAGCCGCCAAGCGCGGGGCTGTCGATGTGTATGTGGGAGCCGGAACGCAGGTACGTCGACCACGCTTGCGCGCCAAGCAAACCGGTGTCGATACGCAGAATGAACTGCTCGCAATCCGGCGAAAGAACGGCGTCGAACGGTTCTCCTGCCGCGCACAGGACCGCGTTCGTCTGATCCACGCAGACCGTTTGCCCTCTTGTCCGTACTTTCGCCTGACCGGTGACGCAAAACATCAGAAGGTGATAGCCGTCGACCGCCTCGACATCGACGCGCATCGCGTTTCCAAAGGCAATGGTACCGATTCCAACTCCGCCGAGCCTGACAAAATCCATATGAGAGAGACCTGACTTTGCGCCGGAGGGCACGAGCAGGTGTGGCTGCATCACACGGGAGATGCGCTCGCGCGTTTCATCGAGATCAGCGGATTCGAAGAGCCTGTGTTCGCGCAAGGCTTGTGCGCTAAACGGAGACGTGACCATGACTAACCGATGGGTAGGCGGAGCAGTGATTCAACTATGGAAGTGTGGCTCAAAAATAAATCTGGCGATATCCGATTCCATCCTCGCGACGAAACGTGCCGAAACTGGATAGTGCTGGCCGTTTCCGCGGAAAGTGGATAGCGGATGCATTTTGGCGGCATCAGGATGCCTTCATTGCGATATTCGAGAGATGGAGGAGCATGATGCAAACGACTGAGATACCACTGCGCCCAGCCAGCAAACTGGACGATGATTTTGTCAGCTTTCCGCATACGGACGGCTCGCGTGTCCCGTACAAGGTGTTCAGTTCTCAAGCCGTGTTCGAGCGGGAGCAGGAACGGATCTTTCGTGGCCCGACTTGGAATTTCGTGGCCCTCGAAGCTGAGATTCCGAACAAGGGTGACTTCAAGAGCACGTTTGTCGGCGATACCCCGATTGTTGTCACCCGCATGGAAAGCGGCGAGGTTGCCGCATGGGTAAACCGCTGTGCGCACCGTGGCGCGATGGTATGCCGCAAGGCGCGCGGCAATGCAACGTCGCATACCTGCGTGTATCACCAGTGGAGCTTCGACAACGGGGGCAATCTGCTCGGCGTTCCGTTTCGCCGTGGGCAGAAAGGCATGACGGGAATGCCTGCGGACTTCGATCCGAAGGCGCACAGTCTGAAGCAACTGCGCGTTGAGACCTATCGCGGCCTCGTGTTTGCCACGTTCAGCGAAGAAGTGGTTCCGCTGCCGGAATATCTTGGCAATGAAATGCGCCCCTGGATTGACCGGATCTTCCACAAGCCTATCGAATATCTTGGTTGCACGCGCCAGTTCTCCAAATCGAACTGGAAGCTCTACATGGAGAACGTGAAGGATCCGTACCACGCGAGCATGCTGCACCTGTTTCACACCACCTTCAACATCTTCCGCGTGGGCATGAAGGCGCGTTCGATTCCGGATGCGAATCATGGCCTGCACAGCATTATTACCGTGACGAAAACGGAAGAAGATACATCGAGCGCGTACAAGCAACAGAACATCCGCTCGTTCGACGAGGGTTTTGCGCTGGAAGACGATTCGATTCTCGCGCTCGTTTCCGAATACGAAGAAGACACGACCAATCACATCCAGCCGATTTTCCCGCAACTGGTGATCCAGCAGATTCATAACACGCTGGTTGCACGTCAATTGCTGGCGAAGGGGCCGGACAGCTTCGAACTGATTTTCCATTTCTTCGGCTATACAGACGACACCCCGGAGATGCGTGCCTTGCGCATCAAACAGGCCAACCTCGTGGGGCCGGCAGGGTACATCTCGATGGAGGATACGGAGGCCACCGAACTCGTGCAGCAAGGCACCGTGCGGGACGCCGATGCGACTTCGGTCATCGAGATGTCGCGTGGAAATCCGGACCAGCAGGACACGGTCATCACGGAAAGCCTGATCCGCAAATTCTGGGTCGGCTATCAAAAGCTCATGGGTTATTGAATGAAGGCGGAGACAGAGATGGAACAGGAAACACAACTGTGGTTTGACCTTCATATGCTGCAGAGCCGCTACGTGAACGCGCTGGACAATGATCGGCTCGAAGCGTGGCCAGATTTCTTCGTCGAAGACTGCCTGTACGAGATCGTGCCCCGCGAGAACGACGACGCCGGCTTGCCAATCGGCATCATCCACTGCACGAACAAGCGCATGTTGCGTGACCGGGTCGTGTCGCTGCGTAACGCGAACATCTTTGAGGCGCACTCCTACCGTCATATGACGTCCGGTTTGGTGGTCCTTGAGCAGTCTGCGAATGAAGTGCGCACGGAAAGTAGTTATATCGTGGTCCAGACGCTGACAAACGGTGAGTCGTTCATCTACCAGGCGGGTCGTTACGTGGATCGTGTGGTTCGGACACCCAATGGCTGGCGCTACGCCGAAAAGCGTGTGATTTACGACACGTCGCGAGTCCAGACGCTGCTCGCAACGCCGATTTGAATGGAGGCTTGAATGTCGGAAATTATTCAGTGGCTCGATGTGGGTGCGGAGGATGACTTTGCGGACAGCGAGCCAGCCCAGGTGGTAGTGGGCGCGCACCCGGTTGCGGTGTTTCGCGCCGATGGCGAATGGTTTGCCCTGCACGACCTGTGCTCGCACGGTCATGCGCGACTGTCTGAAGGTTTCGTCGAGAACGGTTGTGTCGAATGCCCGCTTCACCAGGGGCTGGTCGACCTGCGCACGGGCGCGCCGTGCTCTGCTCCGATTACCGAACCCGTTCGCACGTACCCGATTCGTGTAATCGGTGGGCGAGTGGAAATCGGCAGTGCCGAAACGGAGTGACCGTCGGGCAACTGCGGGAGTTGAGCTATGCAAAATCAGAATTTTATTATCGTCGGTGGCGGACAAGCGGGTCGCAGGGCGGCGGAAGTGTTGCGTCAGCGTGCGCCCGACGCGCGCATCTGCATTATTGGCGACGAAACCCATCTGCCGTACGACCGGCCATCGCTTTCGAAAGATGCGTTGCTCGACGAAGAGCGGGAGCAGCACGCGTTCATTCGGGACTTCGCTTACTACGAGAGCCAGCGTATCGAAATGCGCCTGGGGCAGAAAGTTACGGCGATCAATCGTGCTGACCGGTTGCTCAGCCTGAGCGATGGTTCGGTGGTTGCCTACGACCGTCTTCTGCTGGCGACCGGATCGCGGGTTCGCAAATTGCACGGCGGACCGGTCCATTACCTGCGCACGCTTGACGACGCCCGGCATCTGAGAATGCGGCTCGCTCAAGGGTCGCGAGTCGTGATCGTAGGCGGCGGATTCATCGGGCTGGAGGTCGCGGCAACCGCCATCGGCAGAGGGTGTGCAGTGACGCTGGTCGAGCCGGCTGACCGGTTGCTCAAGCGCTCGATGCCACCTGAAGTCAGCGAGTTCATGCGGCAGCTCCACGTTAGTCGCGGCGTGACGTTTCGCCTTGGGTCGCAGGTCACGGATATCCACCAGGCGTTGGACGGTTCGGTGCGCGTGGCTACCAGCGAAGGGGAGCTGTTCGCGGACTTAGTCGTGGCCGGCATTGGTGTGATTCCCAACACGGAGCTGGCCGAGCAGGCAGGACTCGAGGTTAGGGATGGCATCGTCGTGAATGACGAATGCCGCACATCCGACCCGAAAATTTTCGCGGCGGGCGAAGTCACGCAGCACTTCGTCAGTTCTGCCGGACGTCACGTTCGTGTCGAATCGTGGCAGGTGGCGGAGAAGCAGCCGGCAGTGGCGGCCGCCAACATGCTTGGCGCTACTGAGCGCTACGACGAAACGCCGTGGCTTTGGTCGGATCAGTACGACTGCAATGTGCAATCGCTCGGCACTTTCGAAGACGCTCATACGGTGGTCCTGCGCGGTGCGATTACCGATGGCGCGTTCAGCATGATCGGCCTTAATGACGCCGGCAACGTACGGGCTGCGGTAACGGTCAACAATGGCAAGGACATGGCTATATTCGTAAGAATGGTCGCGGCAGGTCCGGTAGACCGGAATCAGTTGGCCGATGCGTCCGTCTCGCTTCGCTCGCTACTCAAGCGATAGCTGCCTGGCGTGTTTCTCGCGAGGCCGATCTTGCTGGGCCAGTAGTCTGGGGAAATACAGATCGTGTGCGGTTGCCGGCCGGTGCTACGACCGGATTTCCGTCAATGCGTTAGTCTTACTGTGTCATATAAATGCTCGTGCAATCTATTGCCACAGAGGAAGAGTGCCATCGTTGCATGAGCCGTAGTCCAAGCAGGATACGCAACGTGGTAATGGAATCAGGAACGTGGCGTTGTGCGCGCTGGACTGCCCCGAGGGATGTAATCCTGGGGAAGGGCAGGCAGCGTGCGTTCGAGGAAGTTTTTTTTATCGCGCACATCTGATTGCATCCTGAGTCGCTGGGCCATCAGAAACCCATATGCAGCGATACTCAGTGTGGCGTGGTGGTGAAAGCCACGCCAGCCTCGCCCTTCGTAATGACCGAGCCCGAACTCCTGTTTCAGGTCCTGATAGTCGCGCTCGATGCGCCAGCGCATCTTGGTCACGAACACAAGCTGCTCAAGGGTCGCCTCCTCAGGGGCGGTAGTGAGAAAGTATTTGAGCGGCTCCGTATCGCCATCAGGCCATTCAATGAGCAGCCATTCTTCGTCGCGAACGGTACTTCGCCAATAGTCGCGATGTGCGGGACGAACCCGTACGGCGGCAAAGCGAGAGGAAAGTGCTGCGTTGCTGCCTTCCCGCCAGGTTACGGTTTGCCAGGCGCTCACGGGTAATTGCATGGCCAGTTCCTTCACCGCGAGCGGTTCGTGGCCGGGCGCACGGCGCAACGATGTCGGTGGCCTGCCGCGCCCGCTCCAGGGCTCGGGCGGAAGTGGCGCCGTACCTGGCGCCCACACAGAGGTGCCAGGCCGGATCCCTACCGCGTACAACAAACCCAGTTCAGTTACGCCATCCCGGAAAGCGGTTTCGTCGCCGTACCCGGCGTCGGCCAGCACGATGCCCGGTGCAACGCCGGACGCTACAGCCTCGCGAAGTTGGGCCAGCGCAATCTGGGGCTTGGTCTCGAAAGCCAGATCGTCGGGAATGCCCGCACGACGGGCCCGCTCCCGGTCGTCAATCCATTCCTTGGGCACATACAACTGCCAGGCAATCGGCAGGCTGCCGCGTTGCGTCGCGATCGACAGGCTCACGGCGACCTGACAGTTGTCCTGTTTGCCGAGCTGCCCACAGTACTGACGTGCAACCCCGACCGAATGACGCCCCTTCTTTGGAAAACCTGTGTCGTCAACAATCCAGTAGTAGCCGGTTTCTTCAGCAGCGTGCGCGCCTAACGCGGGCATCACCCATTCGCGTACCCGCTGCAAGACCGCCCGGTCAGACCATTCTGCCTTGGCCACAAAGTGGTGGAGTGACTGGTGCTTCGCACTCGCGTGAAGTGGGTCAATATGCGCGGCCATCGGCTCGACGCTCTTGCGTGACAACGGCAATACCAGGCCCGAACAGTAGCCCTTGAGGCCGGCATGGCGATCGGCGTGCCCTAACGCCTGCGCCAGATGGTTCAAATACGCGTCAAATTCGTCGACATCTTCTCTCATCGCGATCGCCCGAAGTCTGTATTATTCAATAGTACCAGGTATCGCTTTGATGCAAATATTTATATGACACAGTAAGATTAGAGAGATGGTGCTTTAGCCCCGTGTCGATTCGTCCACCTGCCCGTTCGGCGCAGGCGAGTTAGTCTGGGTTTGCACGGGTGCAGCGGGAGCGGCGCATCCCGACCATCGTTGCGCCCGATGTTCACCGTCGCAATAGGGTTTGCTTTGGGAGTACCCGCATCGACAGAGACTGAAAATGCCACCGTTCGGGAAGTGGTTTCCCAGCGCGTCGACGATTTCGAATTCACCGACCAGGTGAAGCGGGCCGGCGTTCATGATTTGACCTTTGACGATTGACATAGCAGTGCCAAATGGGAGCTGGTTATTGCGGGGCGACGGTTGGAGTCGTACTGGGCGACGGATCGGAGTCGACTTGGCTTTGCGGTGCTCTGGGAGAACTCGAGAATTCCGCGCGTTCGTGCGATGCATCACAGAACGGTAATCGCGCTGACAGGCCGCATCGGCACAACGTGTAGACCTTGCGAGCGCGCACGATCTGCCCGTTGTCATCGACAAGTTCGAATTCGCCCGTCAGTTGCATTGGACCGTTGTCTACTATCTGAACCCTGTTTGTCATGGAGAATGTCTGCTCTATCGTGGTAAGTGACGTCTCTTGGCTGCTGTCAACCGGATTTCACGGCGCGTTGCAGGTCGGGATGGACAACTTCCACCGGCGGACCCAGCGAATAGAAAGTCCCGCGATTGCAGACTAGCGGCCGGTCATCCGTGCGGTGAATCTGCAAGGCTTCGCCAACCAGAATAGTGTGATCTCCGCCTTCGTATGCAGCCCAGCGGCGGCATAGAAACCAGCCGATCGTGCCCGTGAGGATAGGCGTGGCCGCAATCCATTCATGCGGGGGATCCCAACGCTCAGGCATCCGGTTGGCGAAATAATGGCCGTGAAAACCCTGGTTTTCAGCCAGAATATTGATCGCGTAGTAGTTGTCGCTTGAAAGAAATGCATGCGACTTCGCGGTCTTCGCGATGCTGACGGCGACCAGTTGAGGGTCGATTGAAACGGCAGCAAATGAACTCGCGGTCATTGCGTGCATGCCGCCCTGGCCATCTGGCATTGAAACGACGGTGACGCCCGTCGTGAAGGCTCGGAGTCCTTTGCGGAACTCTTCGGGATCGATCTTCAACACTAACCTCGCGGGTGGGTTTGTGGGAGCGCGCACCTGTATGCGCAGGTTTGAGTCCTATCGTTGCACTCGCCTGAGCCGATATCAAGACGGATCCACGCAACGTCATGTTCCGCGGTGGGAACAAGGTGGCGAGTGAGACCGCTGATTCGTTGGGCGTGCAGCGTTCCAAAGAGTGCTGGAAATCCCGGTTTGACAGATATTAGTTTCGCCGCTACAAGACTCTTATGTAGGTAATGAGCTGCAGTTTGCCGACTGGGAAGCATTTTGTTGCGATCGGGAACGACGTCGGCGTCAATGGTTGAGCACCTAGAAACATATGATTGAACTCATCGACATTCGCGTATTTTCGAAACTTTCCGAGTTGATGAGCTTCAGTTCAGTAGCCCGCGTGCTGGCAATGCCGAAATCTTCAGTCAGCCGGTCGCTGTCGCGGCTTGAGGAGCATCTGGGTGTGGCGTTGATCATCCGGTCCAACCGCAAGGTGGCGTTGACCGATACCGGCCTGCTGTTTGCCGAGTCGGCAAAGAAGATACTTAACGAAGTAGAGGAAGCGGAGGAAAAGGTCGGGCAGGTTCGACTGACCCCGCGGGGACTTCTGCGGGTCAGCTCACCGGTAACTCCCGGGCAGTTCATGATCGCGCCGCTTGTGTCCGAATATCTCGCTGCCTATCCAGACGTCCAGGTGTCGCTGGAACTCACCAGCAGCAAGATCGAGCCGCTGACGGACGAGATGGATGTGGTCATTCGGACCGGTGCACTGGAAGACTCCAGACTGATCGCGAAGAGACTGGGGAGTGCCCGGCTGGTGCTGGTTTCAACACCTGCTTATCTGCGTAAAAGCGGCACACCTGAGTCGCCGGTCGACCTCCCTGCGCATTTTCTCCTCGATATTGCCGACGGTCCGGGCGAGTGGCGCTTGCGTCGAGATGAGGAGGTGTCGACCGTCGGTGTTCATCCGCGCTTTTTTGCTAACGACACGAGTACGCTTCGGACAGTCTTGCTGTCTGGATCGGGATTGGCCTGGTTGCCTGACTATCTGTGTCGTCAAGACATTGCAGAAGGCAGGTTGGTACGGGTCATGCCCGATTGGGAAAGAGGCGAGCGGGAGATCAACGCGGTCTTTCCACGGCACAGAACGCTGTCGCCGAAAGTACGGTCATTCGTGGATTTTCTAGCCGCTCATTTCAACAGCGAAAAGCGGTAGATCTCGCCAGGCTGCCGTTCTTTCCCCAGGAACGGGACTTCCCTTGCACCGACACGCCACACGCCTGGCGTTCGTTGCTATCGCCCGTCGTATCTGAATCTACGCAGCGCGACGTAGCATCCCGCAGTGCAGAAAAAATCCCTCGCCGAACTCCATTCGGCATGCTCTCGCTAACACCGTGAAAACCCGGATGACCAGATTGGGAATGTGATGTTCCAGTCCGGAGCCTTGTGCGCCGAATAATGGCTGGGCACTTTTGAGTCATTACGCGGAGCACAGAACGGTCAACACGGTCAATAAAGCGTGTCGTCACACAAGCCGCGACTTTGTATAACTCATCGACACAAGGGGACAAAAATGAAGTCATGGCTCTATCCAGGGGTTGCCGCCGTCATTGCAACGGTTGCACCCATCGCGCACGCTCAGAGTTCCGTCACATTGTATGGAATCCTTGACGTTGGGATTCAGTACACCACCAATCAGGGTGGGCACCACAGTGTGCAGGAGGCGAGCAGCATGATGCGCGGAGACCGGTGGGGTCTCCAGGGCCGCGAGGATCTTGGCGGAGGATTTAAGGCGGTATTCCGGCTTGAAAGTGGATTCTCCCTGAACAACGGGGTGCTAGGCCAGAGCACATCGACCGCCCAGCGAATCTTCGGCCGCTACGCTTATGTCGGACTGGCAAACGACCAGGTGCAGGTGCTATTCGGAAGACAACCCGACTTCATGCTGGACTACCTGCAGACCACGGCGAACTCCTGGTACGGTACATCGCTTGAGTTCCATCCAGCCATCAACGCCAACTTCTTTGGAAACAACGGCAGCAACCCCTCGCTCGATCGCATCGGGGGCGGTGAAGTGGACAGCTCAGTGAAGGCGACGTGGAGTCCTGTTAAGTCGTTGAGCTTTGGCGCGATGTACGGGTTCGGCGATGCGCCCGGAATCGGATCACCCAATAGCACGCAGAGCTATGGCGCGACATGGACCACGACCGGTACGTTAGTGGGCGCGGTTTACACCACGCGCAAGGACAATCTGACGCCAGGAACATTGCGTACGCTAGGCGTGGGCGGCACGACATCTTTGGGCGATTTCATGTTCAACGCGCTTTACACCAACTCGAGATGGACGCTGACAGGCGACGTTGCCAGCATCTTTGATGTCGGTGTCCGATACAACATTACGCCGTTCCAGGTTGTCGGCGTGGAGTACACGTTCCTCGACAAGAACCATGGTCCCGCAAACGTCTTCTACTCAAGCGTTCGAAGCACATACGGCGTGATCTACGACTACAGATTCAGCAAGGCAACGGACGTCTACGTGACTTACGTCTTCCAGCATGCAACGGGCGGCCGTCCGGCCCAGATATTCGGCATGTCGCCCAGCTCGAGTTCCGCGCAGGGAGTCGCGGCAATCGGTCTGCGCCACTACTTCTAGGGGAGGCCACAAAAACCCATTTCCTGCACGCCGCCACGCATGGCGTCCTCAATCGATCAAACGTAGAGAAGCGCGCCTCTCCCAAAAGAGGTAGGCAATCCAGGAGATGGATTCGACCTGCTCCTCAATCAAACTACAGACGTGCAACAGACCTCAGGCAGCGGTAACGCCTCAGGGGCCTGCACTTCTATCACCCTTTCCAGAAGAGGTATCAGATGCGATCCAATTCACTCCCCTCCCTGCGCTCCCTGCTTGGCGTGCTAGCCCTCAGCTCGCTGGCGCTGGGCGTCATGGAGTACAGCAATGCAGCCGCCGCAGAGCCCGTCAAGAACGTCGTGCTGGTCCATGGCGGCTTCGTCGACGGTGGTGGCTGGGAGGCGGTGTACAAGCTCCTGAAGGCCAAAGGCTATAACGTCAGCATCGTGCAAAATTCCACGACGTCGCTCGCCAACGATGTGGCTGCGACGAAAGCCGTGGTGGACGCACAGAATGGCCCGGTAGTCCTGGTGGGTCATTCGTACGGGGGAGCAGTGATCTCGGAGGCCGGCAACGACCCGAAGGTCTCACGCCTGGTCTACATCGCGGCGTTCGCTCCGGACAACGGCGAATCGGTTAAAACACTGACCTCCAATCCGCCTCCTGGCGCCGCGATCCCGCCGATCCTGCCGCCTGTCAACGGCTTCCTGATGCTGGACAAGGCGAAGTTCGTTGCGTCCTTCGCCGGCGACGTGAAACCGGAGCGCGCTTCCTTCCTCGCGAATGCCCAGGTGCCGTGGGGCTTGGACGCCTACATGGGTGAAGTCACCACGGCAGCCTGGCACACGAAGCCGAGTTGGTACCTGATCACCAGGGACGACAAGATGATTCCACCGGACGCTCAGCGCGCGATGTCCAAGCGCGCCGGCGCCACGGTAGTTGAAACGCCGGACAGCCATGCCATCTACGAGTCGAGGCCTGCTGCTGTCGCGGCCCTCATCGAGCAGGCGGCCTCGGCAAAGGAATAAGTACTTCGCGTATGCATGAAAAAAGCCCTTCGAGCCTACGCTCGAAGGGCTTTTTGTCTGGCTGGTTTTTGATGCGAGTCGCGCGCTGGAGTCAGCGCTGCCGCCTTTTCTGCGTTTCACGCGGCAACTCATTGAATCGCGCGAAATAGTAGGCCGAGAAGCGCCCGAGATGCCCGAAGCCGAACATCAGAGCGGTGTCCGTAACGCTCGCTGCCGGGTCGAGCAGCAGGCGGGCCCGGACGGCATCGAGGCGCATGTTCCGAAGCAACTCCATAGGCGTAACGCCGTAATAGCGATGACACATCACGTTGAGCGTACGAAAACTGACGCCGGCCACGCGAGCCAGATCTTCCAGCGATATGGGCGCATGAAGCCGCGACTCGATATATTCGAGCATGGCGTCCATCTGTCTGATGCCGCCGTTGGGCGCTCCGGAATCGCTCCGCGTGCTGCGGGAGTCTGCAGGTAAGAGCACTGCTTGCCGCGTGGAGAGTGGGAGCTGATGGGCAAACAGGAACAGTGCCAGATTACGTTCGAAGTGATCGCGCCATTCCGCCCGTATTACGGGATCGCCGGACATCGACGAGACGTTAAGCAAGGACTGAACTAACAGGTCCCATTGCGAGCCGAGGTGCTGCGGGAGGAGAAGGCCAGGCATGAGACTGGTGGTTTCGCCCTCCACTTTCCCGGAAACCTGCTGGATCAGCGAATCGGGAATCCGGACGATCAACTGTTGGGTGCCTGACATCCAGCGAAGCCGCACGCGCTGTTTGGGTGCGAGCATTGCCGTGCGGCCTTCGGAAACGTTCATGACGTGCCCGTCGCACTCGAATTCCGCGGACCCGGAGAGTGAGGTATGCAGCAGGGTGAAACCGTCGAACGGGCGTGGCGTAACCTCCACTTCGGCGCCATACCGCAACTCAAATATCTTCAGTTGATTCAATTCCCCCTTGAAGAATGCCGTATCTGGTGTGCCTTGCTTCCAGCGCAGCACATGATCGGTCAATTCCCGCGTGACGTAGTCGTGCGCCTCCACGTGCTTGTCGGACCTGAACAGACAGTTCCGGTGCAGCGCCTCGAGTAAGTCGGTCTTGGGGGACAACGCCATGTTTGCTCCGCTGGGATTCGAACTCCAGGATGCATCCGTACAGTTAGGGTGTTCGCCCGTTAGTCCAATAGTTGCGCGCGAAGCTCCTACCTGGATCATACAGCGACGTCACGAAGAACTGGGCGGAGCACTAACAAGGTCTAACAACTCACCGCGCAGGATTTGATAGTCTTGAATCTTGATGGAACTGCAAGCAGTGGGGTAAATCATGTTCCAATTGAACAAACGTTCAAAGGCCTGGCGAGAAATTGCCGGTGATATCGGCATTTATTTTGTGGATGCAGTCAACGACTTTGACGCTGACCGTATGATCGACCTCTTCGCCGACGATGCACATGTGAATGACCAGTTGCGCGATTTTTGGGGAAAGGACGCGATCGCCGATTGGATACGCCGCGAGATCGCCGGAGAGCGGTTCTGCATGGACGTGATCGAGGCGCGATTGCATTTTGACGACCTCATTCTCTCAGCAGAAGTGGGCGGCGATTTCGACAAAACGGGACTGCCGTCCCCGTTGATATTGAATTTTATTTTTTCCTTTTTCGACGAAAAAATCGTTCGGCTCATTATTTTAGTGACGCGCCCAGGGGAGATGGAACCTGACGTCAGAATAGTCGGTAGCTAGTCTTTCTCCGGGTTGCGACCTTGCAATTCCGGGCTGTCTGCAAAGATCACAACAAGCAGATCGCGCAGCAACTTATACGATCTCTCCAACCTCACCTGGTATTTCGAAGACACTGCGCGCGTCGACTACCAAATCCGCACAGCAAGCCTCGATATCCTCGTAGCGCCTGGCAAACGGAGACCTCGCTCGGGCAGCGAGGCGTGAGTTTTCGTACGCTAAACGCGCCATGCCATCGCCATTACGGGGATGTCCCAAAGGCGTAGCTCCGTAACATACGTCTGTATCCCATCATCTTCGGCTATTTCGTCTACTGACTATATGGAAGTAGATAAGATCTGTATGCGCGCCCGAATTGCCTTCATCGACGGCGAGGGCATTATTGTTATCCGGATTTTGCTGGTCGCGCATACGGTGTTTATCCACTTTTTGCGAGCTTTTACATAAACGCGATGAAGCACAATATCATCTGCGGTCGGAAGACCTTGCGCATAAGATCCGACGTGACGGGAAACGCGTACTTGGGATTCGTGGAAGAGGGGCGAAGTTAGTCATCAAAACGCGCACAAACCTTGGGGATCGGGCCTGGGGATAGAGGACTTGCTGCAATGCAAAGAAAAGCAGAACAGGGCACCGCGTGGCGAGCCTCCTTTGGTCCGTTCACGTTGTCTCCCTCGGAGCGCCTCCTGGAGCGCGGTGGTTTGCCGGTCCGGCTCGGCGGCCGGGCTCTCGACATACTGATCGCACTTGTCGATTCCGCGGGGGCAGTAGTCAGCAAGAAGGACCTGCTTTCCCGGGTCTGGCCCGACGTGGTCGTGGAGGAGGGAAGCCTGCGCTTTCACATTGTTGCCATCCGCAAGGCGCTTGGAGAAGGGGAAGGCGGTAGCCGCTATATCGTCAACACAGCCAACAAGGGCTACACGTTCGTTGCCATCGTCGAACGCCGTGAGCTCGACAGCCCGGCCAATTCGGCCTCTGCCGGCACGGTCAAATCTCTGCCGGCCCCGGCAACGCCCGTAGTCGGACGCGACGAAGAGGTTGAGGTGCTTGTGGCCAGCCTTCAGCAGCGGCGCCTTGTCTCGATCGTCGGCCCAGGCGGCATTGGCAAAACCACCGTAGCCATAGCGTCCACCAATTCGGCGGCGGGGCAATTCAATGGTGACGTGCATTTTGTCGATCTGTCCGTAACCTCGGACGCGGGACTTGTGCGTTCATCCGTAGCAGGTGCAGTCGGACTTCAGAACCGCCTGGACGACCTGTCGGCTCTGGCAACCCATCTGGCCGAGCGCCATACGCTCATCGTTCTGGATTGCTGCGAGCATGTCGTCGCTGCGGCCGCAGAGCTTGCCGAGGTGCTGATCCGTACCTGCCCGAAGGTCCATATTCTCGCCACCAGCCGCGAGCCGCTGCGTGCCGAAAGTGAGTTCGTCTATCGCCTGCAGCCTTTGGCTTTCCCCCATGAAGGCGAGGGAACAACCGCCGAAGCAGCGCTTGGATTCCCGGCGGTCAGGTTGTTCGTGGATCGCGCCGCCGCGAGCCTTTCGGGCTTTGAACTCAAGGATAGCGATGCTGCGTTGGCTTCGCAGCTTTGCCGGCAACTGGACGGCATCGCGCTTGCCATCGAACTGGCTGCTGGTCGTATCGAGGCTTTGGGCCTCAAGGCAATCACGTCGCACTTCGACGCGAGTGTCAGGCTGATGTGGCATGGAAGGCGCACCGTCGTCCCGCGTCACCAGACGTTACGTGCAACGCTTGACTGGAGCTTCAACCTCCTATCAGACGATGAGAAGCATATTCTGCAAAAACTCTCGGTATTCGCGGGACGCTTTTCACTCGACGCAGCCGTCGAGGTCTGCTGCTTCGACTACGAAAAGTCGCTTGCTATCGAACTGATCGCGTGTCTCGTGTCGAAGTCGCTGGTCACGGTCGATGCAGGGGAAGCGACGCTTCGGTATGGAATGCTGGATACAACGAAGTCCTACTGCTGGAAGAAACTATGTGACTCCGGCGAAGAGGCATCCGTCTCGCGGCGCTTTGCGGACTACTTCGGGGCCTGGGTGCAGCAGTACGGGTCCGGGAACCTGGGCAAGGAGGCGCTTGACGTCGTGGAGTTGGAGTTGGCTAACCTGCGAGCAGCGCTGGAATGGTATTTCCGCAACGGCGAGCATACTTCCGACGCTGTCAGGCTTGCGGCCGCGCTGTGTCCTCTGCTGCTTCAACTGTCGAACGTGGCTGAGTGCTCTCGTTGGGCGCAAACCGCCCTCTCGCAGATGCCGGCGGAATTTGCCGGCTCGCATTTTGAAATGCGGCTGCAAGGCTCACTTGGTCAATCGCTGATGTTTTCGAAAGGGGGCGATGAAGCCGAAACGGCGTATCGCCGAAGCATCGAGGTAGCCGAACAGTTGGGCGATTTCAGGAGCACGCTTCACCTGCTCAACGGCTATGCGGTTCTGCTGCATCGGCATGGGCGCTATACCGACGCACTTTCGATTGCCCGCAAGACACGGTCGCTTTTACCCGAGGTGAACGATACGGAGTCGCAAGCGATTGTCGATTCGCTCACGGGCGTGGCGCTGCAGCTCGTCGGCAATGTTGAGGAAGCGACGCATTATTTTGAGCGTTCGCTCGCCCGAAGCTCCGTTGCATCGTCCAGTACGAGGTCCAAGCTCGGTTTCGACTTCCACATCCGCGCGTTATGTGGCCGGGCACGCAGTTTGTGGTTCACCGGGCACTACGCAAAGGCTATCGCCGTCGCCGACGAGACCATTGCAAAGGCGCGTGAATCGGGCCACGCGGTAACCTATTGCATCGGACTCATCTGGGCCGGTTCAGTGCATTCCTACGCTCGAAATCTCGCGCGTCAGCAGGAAATCGTCGAGACGATAGAACAGGTTGCGAGGCAACACTCGCTTACGCCGTATTCCACCTCTGCAAATATGGAGCGTGGGCAGTTGCTGATTGCCAGAGGCCGGCCGGCTGAAGGCGTTGAACTCATTCGAAGCTCGGTCGAAATACTCCACGAGTGCCGGTACGAAATGGTGACCAGCGTCTCGCTCGCCACGATGGCCATTGGGTTTTCCGACATGTCGCTGCACACTGCTGCGCTCGATACGTGTGATGAGGTCGAGGCACTCATTCAGCGTTGTGGCGATTTTCTTCGCATGCCGGATCTCCTGTTTGCGCGAGGCTACTGCTGCGCGGCTGCGGGTCAGCCGGAGCAGTCGGAGAAAAGCTACCTGGCCGCGATCGAACTTGCACGTTCGCAAGGGGTGAAGTCGACCCGGGTTCGGGCAGCGGTTGCGCTTGCTCAGCACCTGATTGGCGCCGGCCGGAACGATGACGCCCAGCGCTTGCTTGGCCCGCTCGTCGAGGACGCCGGTGGCGAAACGTCACTGGATCTCTCTCTGGCGCGAAGTTTTCTTGGTCAAGTCTCCTGACAGGATTTCCGTCTTTACGACATAAGCGCTGCTTCGACGTTGGTCCGCGAATATGGGACTAGGCGTAGCTCGCCTGGGACAAAGCAGGGCGCAGCCAGGCCGTCGCGTAGGAGGGCGGTTTGGCTCGCCCCGACGCGGCGTCCGGCATCTCGATGAGTCCGCGCTCCGTTGCGATGCGCGCGGCCTCGGTTCGGCAACTGGCGTCCAGCTTGGACATGATCGACTTGACGTGGGTCTTCACGGTCCCGACCGCGATCTCCAGGTCGCGTGCGATCGATTTGTTGCATAGGCCCATGGTCAGTAGACGAAGAACCTCGTCTTCGCGGCTCGTCAACATGTCACGCTGGGATATCTGGGTCAAAAGCCGCGCCACCGACGGGCACAGGTAGTTGCCGCCGCGCGAAAGCGCCCGGACGCCCGCCAGGAGGTCGCATACCGGAGAGCTGGTCAGCACGAAGCCATGAATGCCCTGCTCCAACGCGCTTCGAACCGCGTGCTCGCGGGCCTGGGCGGAGATCACCAGAATACGGGCGAGTTGAAGGCGTCCGGGAAGATCGAGGCGCCGGCCGTCCTGCACAAACCTGGCTGCCGTCGAGCTGTCTGCGACCACGACCTCGATACTCCGATCGACCAGGACGTGGTCCGCATCGGTGACCTCCATGTCCGGCTCAGCCGCAAGGGCCGCGCGAACGCCGACTTGCAAAAGCGGCTCCGCAACGCATACGAGTACCGCGATCCGCGGCTCGGTTTCGTGCTGACTCATTTCACTCTCCTTGGCGTTGGCAAGTGACTTTGCCGTACCGTCATCTTTGTCCGGGGAGGGAGAGGAGTCGAGTTATCCGTTGTTGGTACTTGCGAGGTGCGCGTGGAACAGGCCGCCCGGCGTGCACGCACCTTGGGAAATGGCGCCAGAGGTTCCGCTCGGCCGTGCAGATTGCCGGTAGTCCCGTTAGATGTTGTTAGCGCGCCTGTTAGGCTGCAAACGAGGCGCTGTTGGGAAATCGAACGGCCGTACGCCGAAATTGGACTTTAAACCGCGCACGCCTGGCCCTTTCATAATCGCAATGCCGATTGCGTCGCCGCCGCGATATCCTTCGCTACAGACAACAGGGCTTGACTGTGTGCTTTGACCAGGCCGTCATAACCAGACCCGACGGCGGTCTGACGAACGACAGAGCGCGCTGCAATCTGCTTTCCTCCATTTGGAGGACGCACCGACCAGATAACGACCAGCATCACCGTACCGTCCGCGAATGAATCGAAGTTCTGCACGTCAACCGTTACGCGGTAGGCGTCGTCGTTCGCGCGCCGTGGAACAGTCGATATGATCGCCCCCGGAATGATCTCCGCCAGATCCGCGGCGAGGACACGGGGAATCTGACTCTTCAATGGATCGGCCCAGCGCGCAAACTCGTCGATACGGACGCGGTTCGCGTCGAGCTTCGTGACTATTTGCGAACGATCGACCAGTTCGGGAACCGTAACCAGATCAATCGCGATCGCAATCGGACCAGTGCCTGGCGGCTGTCCAATATGCTGGACAGCGCTCAATGTGTAGAACGCCGGCGTCGGCGACGTTGCGCATCCGGCGAAAAGAACCAGCGCGATCATCGACACAGGTAATGCTGAACGTCGGATCATGGCTTGTCCTCGGTTTTGCCACGGATCAGCGCTTCGGGATGGCGTTCGAGGTATTCCGCAAGCGAACGGATCGAGGCGGCAGCCCGCGAGACTTCGCGCATGGTGTCGGCGGTGCTTTGTTGTAGTGGCGAATCGCTTTGCATCGTGCGATTGATCGACGTGAGCGCTTCACGGGCTGCGGCCATCGTCGTTTTTGCGTCAGGTGCAATATCCGTATTGATCGTATTCAACAGCGCGTTCGCTTCACCAAGTGTCTTGCGCAGGTCCGTGGCTATTCCTTCAAACGGAATGCGGTTCAGCTTCGCGACGAGATCCGTAATCGATTCCTGAAGGCCCTGCAGATTGCCGGGCACGGTGGGCAGTTGCGGCGTCTTTTTACTCCAGTCCATGGTCACTTTCGGCGCGGAAGGGAAGAAATCGATCGCGATGTACAGTTGTCCGGTCAGCAGGCTTGCTGTCCTCAGTTGTGCCCGTAGCCCCTTTGAGACCAGGTAGTCCGCAAATTCCTTTCGCGCGGAGGATATTTGACCACCTTGATCTTTCCATTCGTCGCGCGGGATGAGGCGCTCCGGGAAAATGTTGACTTCGACCGGGATACTGAATTCCCGCGTAGCCGGATCGAAGTGTGTGTTGATCGCCGATACCTCGCCGATGACGATCCCGCGGAAGTCGATGGGCGCTCCTACGGTGAGCCCACGCACAGACTCTTTGAAATTCAACACGTACTTATCGATGATTGAGTCATGCCGCTTCATCGCCTCGGTTCGATTGAGAAAAAGCGGGTACTGGTGCAGGGCGTCAGCTTCAACTCCACTCTTTGTGTCGGGTGGACTCTCGAATGCAAGGCCACCAATCAGGATCGATACCAATGATTCGGTGTCCACCTTCACGCCCGTCGTATCCACGGTCACATCGACGCCGCTTGCATGCCAGAAGCGGGTGTCGTTCGTCACGTACTTGTCGTAAGGCGCATTGACAAAGACGTGTACGATCATCCCCGCGCCTTTGGGGTCGAGTGCGTAGGAGACGATCTGGCCAACCTGAAGCCTTCTGAAGAACACCGGCGAACCAATATCGAGTGAGCCGAGGTTTTCACTTTTAAGCACAAACTCTCGCCCCGGTGCGCCGGAGGCGAGTACTGGCGGTGACTCGAGTCCGACGAAATCACGTCGCGCCTTTTGCGATGTACCGATATCCATTCCGATGTGGGAACCGGACAACAACGTACCGATGCCCGATACCGTGCCGCCCGATATACGCGGCCGAACGACCCAGAAGCGGGTATCGTCGACGAGCATGCTGGAAGCGTTGCGGGACATTTCAGCGCTTGCAAGCACCGTCTTGTGATCGTCGGATAGTTCAACGTTCCTGATTACGCCAATATCGACGTTCTTGAACTTGATCTTCGTCTTGCCGGCCTCAATACCCTCGCCAGTGGAAAACCTGATCGTGATGGTCGGACCTGTTTGCATGACGGACCTCACGGCCAGCCAACCGGCGATCAGCACGGCGACAATTGGCACCAGCCACACGAGTTGCATGCGCCACTTCGAATGTTTGACAGCGACGGCGCTCGGAAAACCGGACGTATCCTGATCATCATTCTGTCCGGACAATTCATTCACGTTCTGACTCCACTGCGTCCCAGATGAGCCGCGGGTCGAACGACAGCGCGGCGAACATGGTCAGTACGACTACCGCGCCGAAAGCAATCGATCCGGGACCTGCGTCGATCGTTGCGATCGAACCGAATTGCACGAACGCGACAAGGATGGTGATCACGTAGATATCGAGCATCGACCAGCGGCCGACAAACTCGATCAATCGATAAATACGCGTGCGTTGATGGGGAATTCGCGGAGAGCGCAACTGGGTGCTCCACGCGAGATAGGCTAACGAAAGAATCTTGAGCACAGGCACCACGATGCTTGCGATGAAAACGATTATTGCCAGCAACCACGACCCGGAGGTCCAGAGCAACACGGCACCGCTCAGAATCGTGTCGGACCGGGCGCCAAATAAGGTACTGGTGACCATGACCGGCAGGAGAATGGCGGGGATGTAAAGGACCATGGCGGCGAACAGGAATGCCCACGTGCGACCTAGACTATTGGGCTTGCGCGAGTGCAGCACTGCGCCACAACGTGGGCAGATTCCGGCGTCGACATGGGCGAAAAGCGGCTTTGAGAGCAGGCCGCAATCGTGACAGGCGAACAGACCAGCGCGCGCTGCGGTCGCTACCGTGATATTGGCATTCAACGGGTGTGACATGCCGCCGTCGCGACGCATCGTGTCGATGCGCGCCCATAGTTCGCGGGGGTTAAACGCAACAGTCGCCGCGGCAAGCAGAATCATCACGGCTCCGAACGCCCATGCACCTACCCCGGGTACGACCGTCGCGATGTGCTGGAGTTTGACGAGAGCGATCAGCATGCCGACCATCAGCACCTCGATCATTCCCCATGGCGCAACGTGCCGCAGCACACGAAGAACGATTTCAGGTTTGTGGGGAAATCCGCCTGTATGCAACGGCAAGAGAAGATAGATCACCGCTGCTATGTTCAATGAAGGCATAAGAAGTGTTGTCACGAACACAAGGCCCGCGATCGGCCACATGCCATCTGCGTAAAGCGCGGACGCTGTGCCGAAAAGGGTGGTTTCGACGGATGCCCCATTGACCCAGAGTTCAAAGATCGGAAAGCGGTTGGCAACAGCGAAAAGGATCGTCGCGGCCAAGGTGAACGCCAGTGCCCAGTCGTGCAACATCGGCACGTTTCGGTATCGGTAGAGCGCAGCACCACATCGTTGACATCGCGCAGCACCGCGCTCAACTAGCGGCGTTTCTCGCTGAAGGAAGTCACATTCGTGACATGCGATTAAGTTGTCTCTATTCATCTTCTGCATCCGCTCGTGGAAACACGATCCAGAAACGCCCAATCTGACTTTCGGGGTAGTGGTCGTAAGGGAGTAGACATCGGCTAACGCGACGGGGCTGGGCCCGGTTGGCCATTGCCTTCGCACGTGTCTTTCTGGGAGATCCCAGAGCTGACGATTCAGGTGAGGGCTCAGCTTAGCACTGCAAATACGAGATGTAAACCGGATAGACGGTTTGTATTATACGGGCAGTATCGTTAATCAGTCAGTGCGCGCCGATCACGTCGTTCTCGGCTCGCCCTGCTCGCGTCAGCGGCGGTTAGCGGGCGGACCGCTTACGAGGTTTGGGTTGTGGAATCTGCGCCGGCCAACTCTCTTCGTCAAGAAGGCGGTCGAATAGCCTGTTCCGCGTCGAATTGCTCAATTGCGACAGTCCCATCAAAGAATGAAATGCGAGACCGCTAGCTGCAAAGTATCGCAACAATGACAAGTCGAGGTCAGGCGCCTCATCCTGCAACGCCTTCATTTTCGCCGTGTCAGATGCCTTGATGCTTTCGAGTAATTCAGGACTCTCGACGAGCGCTGCAAGAATGGCCCGTGCCACGGAGTGTGGTTGATTCGAGGATTCCCGATACATTGCAATCTGGGCTGCAAGCGTTGGTTCCGCCTTTGATGCGCCTTCCTTCGCCACATATTCGCGTCCGATTTGCTCGAACTGAATCTGATGCTGTTCCAACAGCGCGCACAGTACCCCGTGCTTCGTGCGGAACTGGTGAAGCAGTCCACCCTTGCTGATACCACTTTCACGCGACAGCGAATCGAACGTGAGCCCTCCGACACCATCTCGGGTGAGGATGGTGAAAGCGGCAGCAATCGCCTTTTTGCGGGAAATCTCCGAGCGGGTCTGGTTATCCATTATCGATATTGATCACGTTGCGACGATTGCAGCGCGCACCTGATCGCTGGCGCGCCTCTCTTCTGTTTGTGGACAAATAGCCGGCTACAACACACTGCCGGCAACGGCTCTACGTACCGGCGGCGGAGCAGGCGTTCTCCTGACGAAGCGTAATTGTACGCTCTCGGTTTTTTAATGTACAGTCCGTCTGGACGGTTTACATCTTAATCTGTCGGTGCTACTGTGGCGACCTGATCAGTTCTCGCCTGAACTGAGCGCCACCTGGCACTTAACCGGGCTTTCGAGGAAACCTAAATGTTCAAGAACAAACTAGTCCCGCTTCTTTTCACCGGAGTGGCGGTGCTAACCCTGACAGCGTGTGCCGGCGTGCAACCGGTCGCCTACACGGGTATCGCATCGTCGTCGCAGTTGAAGCAGAACCGCGATGACGACTCAGGCAAGGTTCCCTACAAGTACGCCACTTCAGTTGCTTGGCCCCAATACACGCAGGTGATACTGGACCCGGTCACCGTGTATCAAGGCGGCGACAACCAGTTCGGTGACCTGAAAGAGGCCGACAAGGCAGCGCTCGCCGACTACATGGGGAAGACGTTCTCCGAGAAACTCGCGAAACGGTTCAGCGTTGCGACTCAGGCCGGCCCCGATACGTTGCGGGTCAAGCTGACACTGACAGGTGCCGAAAAGACGACGCTACTCGTCGGACAGGTCATGCATTTCGACCTTGCGGGCAATCTTTATAACGGCGTACAGGCAATCCGCGGAGGGCAGGGTGCATTCAGCGGCTCGGTTACCTACTCCGTGGAGGTCTTTGATGGCACCAGCGGCCGTCTGTTGAAGGCATACGTTTCGAAGCAGTATCCGAACGCCATGAATCTGCCGGCAGCCTTTGGTTCGTTGAGTGCCGCGAAGACCGGCCTCGACAAGGGCGCTGATGCCCTGGTGGAACAGCTTCATTAACCGTTCTGTCTGTCACCCGGGCATCGCGCGCGATTCGGCGGATATTCTCAGCGCGCGATAGCCCCGAGTGATCGGGCAGTGGAACTCGCCGCAGCGATAGCGCGGCTGTTTCGGACTTCTATGAGGTTTGCGAATGCGGCTCTTTGCCGAAGTCGTTGTTTCGTTCGCGCCCCCGCCCTTGATGGTCACGATCGTTTTCCTGGCCGCGTACCTGCTGGTGGGGA
This sequence comes from Burkholderia sp. OK233, assembly GCF_900230185.1. Classification (GTDB taxonomy): domain Bacteria; phylum Pseudomonadota; class Gammaproteobacteria; order Burkholderiales; family Burkholderiaceae; genus Paraburkholderia. The sequence goes on along the minus strand of NZ_OCSR01000002.1, from coordinate 903,170 downwards.
TTCCGGTCCATTTCACGCGCGGCGCAGCCGCCAGGGACTGGCTCGGCACCCTGGCCGGTATTTTCGCCGCACTCGCATACATCGTGCTGGTTGTGGGCTTTTATCCGGGTGTTCAAACTGCGGCACGATAGACACCCTTCTTGCCCGAGCGCTGGCGCTAGCGCGATTTTCGCAAATTGGTCATGATCGTATTGATCTGTGTGTCGAAGTGTTCGAACCACAACCGCGTCGCTTCCAACTGCGCGATTACCTCCTGAAAGTGGGCTTCACTCGCTTCGACGGCGCACTCAGCATCGGCAATCATCTCGGGGGCAGTTTGCGCGCCAAGCGAAAGCGCGGCGAGCGACTCGATCTCGCAGCGGGCGCTATGAGTCTGACCCGTGAGTTCAGTCAACAACGCCCTTAACATTCGCAACTGATCGTGCCAACCGCTCTCTGAACGACGCAGCTCCTCGATAAAAAGACTGATATCACCGCCCGGCGAAATGTTTGCCAAGGCGGCGGTGCTCTGTCGCAGATGATCCAGCACGGCGAGACAACCCTCGGCGCGCTCGATCAGCCCCTTCGCTTGATCATGCGCTTCAGTCATGCGCGCTTTAAGCGCCGTGGCGCGAGCGCAAAGCCGTGCCTGTAGGACAAACGTCTGCGGATTCACCGGTAAGTGTCCATCTGTAGGAGTTCGTGGATCGCCATGGATAACGCGTCTATGGGGTTGCTCAACGCGCCGCCAGCGCGAGATCGCGACGGACGGTCAACGCATGGCTTCCGACTGCGCGCGCAGGCGTTCGTGTTGACTCCGCCTCCGTCGTACTGAACACCAGAACGGCATCCAGTAGCTTCGACGACTGCTCCTCGAGGGATTGCGCCGCTGCCGCGGCTTGTTCGACAAGTGCTGCGTTCTGCTGGGTCACGTCATCCATTTGTGTCACGGCGAGGTTGACCTGCTCGATGCCGCGGCTCTGTTCCTCCGAAGCGGCGGCGATTTCCCCCACGATGTCGGCGACCTGCCTGATCGCCTGCTTGACCTGTCCGATGGTGACACCCACATCAGCCGCCTGCTTTGAGCCGCCCTGGATCATCGCAACGGACGTGCTGATCAACTCCTTGATTTCCCGTGCAGCGGTGGCCGAACGCTGCGCAAGACTGCGAACCTCGCTGGCGACTACCGCAAAGCCACGGCCCTGCTCACCGGCACGCGCCGCCTCGACTGCCGCGTTCAGCGCAAGGATATTGGTCTGAAATGCGATCCCCTCGATGACGCTCGTGATATCGCGGATTTTGCTGGAGCTTTCGCTGATCCGGCCAATGCTTGCCACCATGTCCTGCACCGCCTGGTTGCCGGCGTGCGCCATGTCCGTTGCTCCCGAGGCAAGTGCATTCGCCTGACGGGCATTATCCGCGTTCTGTCTGACGGTCTCAGTCAACTGCGTCATGCTGGCTGCGGTTTCCTCCAGCGACGCTGCCTGCTCCTCCGTACGTGCTGACAGGTCGAGATTGCCACTGGCGATTTCGCGTGAAGCGACCGTGACCGACTCGGCCGAAGCCTTGATGCCGCGAACGGTATCGCTGAGTTTGTCGTCCATGGTTTTCAACGCGTCGAGCAGCAGCCCGAATTCGCCGCGTGTATCGACGGTAATCCGGTTTTCCAGCTTGCCCTCGGCGATCCGGTTGGCGATGTTGACTGCCTGGTTGAGTGGCCGGGTAATCACTCGCACAAGGTAAATTGACATGCCGCCCGCGATCAGTACGCCTGCGCTGAGGAGCGCGACGGTCACCTTGAGCAGCGTTTTGTAGGTCGACTCACCGTCGTCGGCAAACTGCTTTGCCTCGAGTACATTTATTTTCGTGTCGTCGCTCAATGCCAGATTCAATGCGTCCGAGACACTTGCCGTGCGGTTGATCAGGTCCGATGCCGCATCGAATTTTCCGGCTTTCAGAAGCGTAATGATGCTGCCTGTCTGCGTAATTAGTTCCTTGAGCTCGCGGTCGGCCCGGTCGGCGGCCTCACGTTCGCTGGGACTCGATACCGCGGCGGGATAGTATTGCGGCCAGACCTGACCGATATTGGCGAGCTCGGTCAGAACAGTTGGCAACGTTTTGTCGACTGCGTCGGGCGTTCCGTAGGCCTGAATGCGCCTGAGCTTGACTCTGATGTTCAGTTGGGACGCACGTACCTCCGAGAGCTGCGCAAGCGGAACTACGCTACCCACGTACGCCTCGTTCATGTTCGAGTTCAGTCTTGCGAGCCCAACGATCGCCATCACACCCATCACGGCCGTCAGTGTGATGCAGACACCGAGGACGGCGATGATCTTGAACCGGACGGTGTAGACGAATTTATTCACTTTGTTTCCTTCGGGACGCTTTCAGCGGAACTGATCTCGCGCCCAAGGAATTGGCGGCGCCTTATTAGGTATACGGCGGCGTTGCGATACGGCTTGATGTAAGGATTTCCTGATTTTCGACTAGGCATATCCTGCTCATTCGCGTTGCCGTTGATCCCGGCGCGCGTTGACGGAAGAGTCCATGACGGTTAGATATTTCGTGCTAGGCTTCTTGCACAGCTAGCTGCCAACGGAGGCGATGATGGCTGACAACATCGAAGGGATTAATGTCGCAAATGACGGCGAAGCCGTTAAGTTCGGCATCAGAGTCGACAGCGTCCATCACTTCTGCATTGTGAGCAGGGAAGTGCTTAAGGAGTTGTCGCAGCAGGGTGGCCACAGAAGCGATTTGTTGCAGGAGTTCGAACGGCACCGCGAGTTGATCAGCGAGAAGGCCGCACTTGCGATTCGAAACGGTTCGAGGGGAGATCCGCTACCGCTTGGCATTGAACTCTTCGTCCTTTAACGTAAGTCGCAAACCTCACCTGGGGGCTGACATCGTTCCCCTTCTGTACTCGACGGACAACTCCACGGTTGACGCTTCAGGCGGCACGCGCAGTGCTCCGGATGAAGGTCACGCCTCCTGCACGCCACAAATGGCCTGAGGTCAGCGATCGAGTATGTCGATGAGCGCAACGCCGGCTGGCCCACCAGGCATACCAATCGGAGCGCCGCAAAAAGGCGATAGTAACTATCGGTCATATTGATCAGTACATCGACATTTCGACCTCCATCGGAGACGATCGGTCTGACTATAATCAACTGGTCCAATACGACTTCTGGACGCGCCGGCAGGACTAGTTGGTGCGGTGCATTCACCCTCGCTTACTTGACACACGTGCACCGTTGGCCATTGATGAATGGACAGCCAATGTTGGGCTGACAGAACAGGCAGGGAGCCAGCCGTGACATCCACCCGCCATACCATGATGTGGGAAGCCGCCGTCGATGCGCTAGAGCGCGCCGAGCGATTGCATCGCCAGTTCTTCCGGTTAGCTGGTCAGCATGCGCGGGTGCCAATATGGGAGCCGCCCATCGAGGTGTTCGAGCATGACGGCCGGCTGGCGATCGTGGTGGCGCTGCCCGGTGTACCTCCCGATCAGGTCAGCCTGGACCTCGAAGGCGGGACGCTGGCCGTTGCTGCCTTGCGCGCCGGCATTGGGACGGTACTGCTGCCCGCGCGCAATGCGGCGGACCTCGAAGGCATCCCGGCCGACGCACGAAGCCAGTTGCGCTTCGTGCTGCTGGAGACGGTGGATGACGCACTGCGCGAGTTAATCGAGACCAGGGCGGTGAAGCGCGCATAGTGCCGTAGATGACTCACTCTCCAATGGGGGCCCAGTAATGAAACTCGAACATCTTCCCAATCAGCGACTCAAGGAACGCGAAAAAACCGGACCGCACCTGACCACGCAGGAACATCTGGGCCTGAATGGGCGAATCGCCCTCGTCATCACCAACGCGGTTGGCACGATGTGGTGTGCCTATGTCTTTGCGGTGATCGCGCTTATCAGCTTGCCATCTGCCATTCAGGGCGGCGTGTCGACGCTGATCGCGTGGATCGCTCAAACTTTTTTGCAGTTGGTGCTACTGTCAGTCATCATGGTGGGTCAGAAGGTTGCGGCCGCAGCCTCAGACAAGCAGGCGCTACAGACCTACAAGGACGCTGAGGCGCTCCTGAATATCCAGGATGAGATGCATAGGCTCATCGAGATCAACAATTCGCTGACTGAAGCGATCCATCGCGCGGTTATGGCAAAGGGAACATCAACGGCCGAGCAACCGAACGTTTCCGGCGACTCCAGCCGGCCAGCGTGATTCCAGGCGACTCGCGGCAGTACGGGCGCGTCGCTCCTCATGTGCCCGAATATATCCATGCATCGATTGCGGTGCTGTTGGGACATCGAGAAGAAACGCGCACTCACATTGCACTCACCACGGCAGCGAGTAGGTCTTCGTATTGGTAAAGCTCTTCATGGCCTCCTGCACCCCTTCCTTGTAGCCGAGTCCCGAGTCCTTTACGCCGCCGAACGGCGTGAGTTCGAGCCGATACCCCGGCACTTCGCGCACATTCACGCTGCCCACTTCCAGTTCGGTAATGAACCGCGTGATGTAGTCGAAGCGGTTCGTGCAGACCGACGATGACAACGCATAGTCCGTGCAGTTCGACATGCGGATCGCTTCGTCGATGTTGGCAAAGCGCATGATCGGCGACACCGGTCCGAACGTCTCGTACTTGACGAGCGGCATGTCGGGCGTGACACGGTCGACCACCGTCGGCGAATAAAGCGCGCCGTCGCGCACGTTGCCCGCAAGCAGGCGGGCGCCGCGCGACAAGGCGTCGTTGACCTGGCGTTCGCAGAACTGCGCGGCCTCTTCGTCGATGACCGTTCCCATATCGACCGAACTATCCGCCGGATTGCCATACTTCCACGCGCGTGTCTTGTCCACGACGAGATCCGTGAAGTGGTCGGCAACCGATTCGTGGACCAGCATGCGCTTGATGGCGGTGCAACGCTGGCCTGAATTCTTGTACGAGCCCGACACCGCGAGCGAACTGGCTTCGTCGAGATCGGCGTCCTCCATCACGATGATCGGATCGTTCCCGCCCAGTTCGAGCACGGCGCGCCGGTAGCCCATTCGCGAGGCAATCGATTTGCCGATCGAGACGCCGCCGGTGAAGGTGATGAGATCGATGGCGGGGTTCGTGATCAGCTCGTCGGCAATCACGCTCGGGTCGCCCGTCAACACCTGCAGCATCTGCACCGGCAAGCCCGCCTCGTAGAGAATGTCGGCAAGCAGATAGCATGACAGCGGCACTTTCTCCGACGGTTTCACCACGATGCGATTGTTCGTGGCAATCGCCGGCACGATCTTGTGCGCGACCTGGTTCATCGGATGGTTGAACGGCGTAATGGCGGAGATCACACCCAGCAGCGGATCGCGCTGCGTATAGACACGCCGCTTCTTTCCGTGAGGCGTGAGGTCACACGAGAAAATCTGGCCATCGTCTTTCAGCACCTCGCCGGCGCCGAACAGCAGCACGTCCGCAACGCGGCCGGCTTCGTAGATCGAATCCTTCTTGCACAAGCCCGCTTCCGCCGTGATGACGGCGGCGATTTTTTCGGTGCGTGCCCGCACGGCGTCGGCCGCGCGACGCAGGATCGCGGCGCGCTCGTAGCGGGTCAGCGCCGGACGATACGCGCGCGCGAATTCGAACGCGCGGCGCACGTCCTCGAGCGTCGCTTTCGGTACGGTGCCGACGAGCGTGCCATCGTAAGGGTTGCGCACTTCGATCACCTCGTCGCGAAAGATTTTTTCGCCGCCGATGCGCAGCGCTTCATGACGCACCTGCAATTGAGCCTTGATTTCAGCAACAGCGTTCATGTCTGATCCCCGATCATTGAAGATGGTTGAGTGCGATATCGATGATGTCGAAGTTGCGTAACCGTGCCCGCTCGCCGACTGATTTCGCGACCGGCTGATTGAACAGAAGCGGCACGATCTGTTCGGCAAGGCCACCATGCGAGCGCAGCGGCACGTCGAGGCCGGACAGATCGTGCTTGATGCGTCGCGTGCCGAGCACCACGTCGCGCGTGGAGATCACGATGAGGTCGCCCATGCGCGCAGGCGGAAGTTCGAAGCGCGCGCAGCCTTCGGCGCCCGTCAGCACCAGTTCGATGCCGGGTTCCGCCGCGAGACGGCGGCGCATTGCTTCGAGGTCGGCCGAAGCGGGAAGATAGACCGTCGCGAACGATCCGAGCGCGCCGTGATGCACGACGTAGGGGTCCGTGATCGGCAGGATCACGCGGGCAGCGTCCTCGCCGAGCCACTCGTCGAAGCGCTCCTGCAGATAGATCACGTTGGGCTCGCCGTCTTCGTTGTGCTTCGCATTCATCCCGTGATCGGCGGTGACCGCGACGATCGCACCCAGTTCGTCGAGCCGCTGTAGATAGCCGTCCATCATCTGATAGAACGCGTTGGCGCCTGGGGTGCCCGGGGCGCACTTGTGCTGGACGTAGTCGGTCGTCGACAGGTACATCAGATCGATATCGCGAGTTTCGAGCAGCCGTACGCCGGCCGCGAACACGAACTCGGACAGCTCCGCGCTGTAGACGCTCGGCACCGGCTGACCGACCAGTTCTAGCAGGTTGTCGATGCCGTTCTCCTCGAGCGTCGCTTCATCGGCTTTCTCCGCCGAGAAGCAGATGCCCTTCAGGCCTTTACCGAGCAGCCGGCGCAGTTTGTCCTTTGCCGTGACCACCGCAACGTGCGCGCCCTGTTCGGCGAAACCGGCGAGCACGGTAGGGGCGACCAGGTACTTCGGATCGTTCATCAGCACCTCGGTGCCGCTGTCACGATCGAAAAAGTAGTTGCCGCTAATGCCGTGCACTGCGGGCGGCACGCCGGTCACGATCGACAGGTTGTTCGGGTTAGTGAAGCTCGGCACCACGCATTCGCCCTTGAGCGACGTGCCGGGACGCAACAGCGTGGCCAAAAAGGGCGCGACTCCCGCCGCGGCCGCCATCTCCAGATATTCATACGCGCAGCCGTCCACGCAGACCACGACGACGGGTCTGCGCATCCAGTTGTAGCTGCGGCCGTTCACTTCAATGGAAACCGGTGCTTCGCTCATGACATGTCCTCTTGGCTAGGGTAAGTCGGGTAATGACGATATGGCGTTATGTGGCAAAGTGAGGCAATACTTGACATTAAAATTGATGCTTTGTAGATTGTCAACAACAGACAACAAATCGCAAATCATCAAACGCAGTCATCAGCAGTTGTTTAAGAGGGTTGCAACACGCAGTGGTCCCGTTGCACCGGTCGTTTTCGTCGCTGGCCGCGACGCCACTTTCTCAAGGGGTCTGGAAATGAAGGAACAGTCGGGGTTTAAAGCTTGTAGAGGTCGTCTGAATATGGCGCTGCGCTGTCTGGTCGCCGCCACCGTCACGCTTGGCGCTGTCCAGTTCGCGCACGCAAAAACGCAGTTGCTGGTCTATACGGCGCTCGAAGACGAAGCGATGAAGCCCTATAAAGACGCGTTCGAAAAGGCCAACCCGGATATCGAAATCCGCTGGGTACGCGATTCGACTGGCGCGGTCACGGCCAAGCTGCTCGCCGAAAAGAACAATCCGCGTGCCGACGTGGTGCTCGGGCTCGCGGCCTCCAGCCTGACGCTGCTCGATCTGCAGGGCATGCTGATGCCCTACGCACCGAAGGGCTTCGACAGCCTGACGCGCAAGTACAGCGACGCGAATACGCCGCCGCACTGGGTCGGCATGGACGTGTGGGGGGCGACGGTCTGCTACAACCGCGTCGAAGCGGAGAAGCGCCACCTGCCTAAGCCGACGTCATGGGAAGACCTCACCAAGCCGGTCTACAAGGGCATGGTCGTGATGCCGAGTCCGGTGTCGTCCGGCACCGGGTATCTGGATGTGACGTCCTGGCTGCAAACCTTTGGCAAGGACAAGGGCTGGCAGTACATGGACGCGCTGGACAAGAACGTCGCGCAGTACGTGCACTCGGGCTCGAAGCCCTGCACGCTGGCGGGCACCGGCGAATTTCCGATCGGTATCTCGTTCGAATTCCGCGGGCATGAGTTGCAGGCGCAAGGGGCGCCCATCGACTTGATCTTCCCGAAAGAAGGGCTGGGCTGGGACATGGAAGCCACCGGCATCATGAAAACGACAAAGCAGCCGGATGCGGCCAAAAAACTCGCCGACTTCATGGCGAGCAAGGAGGCCAATGAAATCACCGCGCAATGGTGGGCCATCGTTGCGTACCCGGGTGTCGCGAAGAAACTCTCCGGCATCCCCGACAACTATTCGGAATTGCTCGTGAAGAACGATTTCACATGGTCCGCAAAGAACCGCGACGCAATTCTCGAAGACTGGCAAAAGCGCTACGGCAACAAGGAACAAAAGTAAGACCAGGTTCAGCCAGGTCTTGACGAGCGCTGGGGCGCGCGCTGCGTGACCCCCGAACGACGCAGCGATGCGGCGCACGGCAGTGCGTCGCGCCACGTCGACATGCAAGCGGAAGCGGAGGAGAAGATGACAACGTATTTGAGCGTAGAGCGGGTCTACAAGCGGTTCAACGACACGCCGGTTCTGGAGGACATCAATCTTGGCGTGAAGAAGGGAGAAATGCTCTGCTTCCTCGGCCCGTCGGGGTGCGGCAAGACCACTTTGCTGCGCATCATTGCCGGGCTGGAAACACCGAGCGCCGGCCAGATCACGCAGGACGGCCGCGATATTTCGCGGCTGCCGCCGCAGCTGCGCGATTACGGCATCGTCTTTCAGTCATACGCACTGTTTCCGAATCTGACCATCTTCGACAACGTTGCTTATGGTCTCGTGAATCGCAAGATGAAGCGCGCGGCGATCGCCGATCGTGTGAACGAACTGCTCGCCCTGGTCGGTTTGCCAGATGCGCAGAAGAAGCATCCGAACCAGTTGTCCGGTGGCCAGCAGCAGCGTATCGCGCTGGCGCGTGCGCTCGCTACGTCGCCGGGTCTGCTGTTGCTCGACGAGCCGCTCTCGGCGCTGGATGCGCGCGTCCGCGTGCGGTTGCGCCAGGAAATCCGCCAGTTGCAGCAGCGCCTCGGCGTGACCACGATCATGGTGACGCACGACCAGGAAGAAGCGCTCTCGATGGCCGACCGGATCGTGGTGATGAATCAAGGCGTGATCGAGCAGATCGGCACGCCACACGAAATCTATCGCGAGCCGGCCTCGCCGTTCGTTGCCGACTTCATCGGCAAGGTCAATCTGATTCCGGCCGAGGTGGCGCGCGACGGCAGCCTCAAGGCGGGCTCCATCGCACTGCGCTACGGGTGCGGATCAGAGCGCGCGGTGCTGGGTTCGAGAGTGTCGGCGTTCGTACGCCCGGAAGACATTCACCTCAGCGCGCCGGGCAACGAGGCGGACAACCTGCTGCCCGCCTCGGTCGAGAAGCTGGAATTCCTCGGTGCGTTCTGCCGGGTCAGCTTCAAAGTGGACGGGCTCGGCGAGCAGGAGATCGTCGCCGACCTGTCGTTTCATGAAATGCATCGTACCCGCCTGCAGCCGGGGTCGCGCTTCAATCTGGCTATCAACCGCGAACACGTGTGCGTCTTCTCCGCCGCGAAGGAGCGACTCCAATGAGCGCCGTTCTGATCGAGCGCCGCAGCGGCGAGGAAGGTCACGCCGAGGTGCGCCAGAAGAGCCATTGGCATGACCGGATCGCGCAGTTGGCTCTCGTGTTGATGTCCGCGTTTCTCGGCGTGTTTCTGCTGTTGCCGCTGGCCTTGGTCATCGGCAAGTGTTTCGTCGATGCGGATGGCCATTTCGTCGGACTCGCAAATTTCACCGGCTATCTGGTCGATTCGGGTGTGTGGACGTCGACACTGCATTCGGTCACGGTCGCCTGCCTCGTGACGGCGATCGTGATTCCGATGGCGTTCACGTTTGCGTACGCACTGACCCGCTCGTGCATGCCGATGAAGAACGCTGCCCGCACGGTCGCGCTGCTTCCGCTGCTCGCGCCCACGCTGCTGTCCGCCGTGTCGTTCATCTACTGGTTCGGCAACTCGGGCATCCTGAAACCCTTGCTTCACGGGCATTCGATCTATGGGCTGCCGGGCATCGTATGCAGCCTGGTCTACGCCGCGTTTCCGCATGTGCTGATGATTCTCGTGACGGCGCTATCGCTGTCCGACGGACGTTTATACGAGGCCGCCGACGCGATGGGCACACGCCGCGCGCGCAAATTCTTCACGATCACGCTGCCGGGCGCGAAGTATGGCCTGATCAGCGCGACGATGGTGTCGTTCACGATCTGCATCAACGACTTCGGCGTGCCGGTCGTGATCGGCGGCCCTTATTCGGTGCTCTCCACCGACATCTATAAGCTCATCATCGGCTTGCAGGATTTCAACCGGAGTGCGGTGGTCAGCCTGCTGCTATTGTGTCCGGCGCTGGTTGCGTTCGCCGTCGACTTCTTCATTCGCCGCAAGCAGCAATCGCAACTCGGCGCGCGCTCGACGCCTTATCAGCCGAAACCCACGCGTGGCTTCGACATGGCGATGCTCGGGTACTGCGGCTTGGTCTGCATGCTGCTATTGGCGGTGGTCGGAATTTCGGTGTTCGCTTCGTTCGTGAAGTTCTGGCCGTATCAGATGAGCCTCGGCTTGCAGCACTACAAGATGGGGTTGATCGGCGCCGGGATTTTCGACGCTTACAAGAACAGCCTGAAAATGGCCGCATGCGTGGCGATCGGCGGCACCATCATCGTGTTTGGCGGCGCGTATCTCGTCGAGAAGACGCGCGGGCCACGCTGGCTGCGCGGTTTTATCAATCTGTGCGCGATCCTGCCGATGGGCGTGCCGGGTCTCGTGCTCGGCATCAGCTACATCTTTCTGTTCAACTCGCCCGCCAATCCTTTGAACGGTCTTTACGGCACGCTCGCGCTGCTCGCGATCGTCACGGTGGTGCACTACTACTCGTCAAGCCACTTGACTGCGGTCACCGCGCTTCGTCAGATCGACAACGAGTTCGAAGCGGTTTCGGCTTCGCTGAAAGTGCCTTTCTACAAGACGTTTTTGCGCGTCACGGTGCCTGTGTGCCTGCCGTCGATCCTGCAGATCGCGCGTTATCTGTTCGTCAACGGCATGACGACGGTGTCGGCGGTCGCGTTTCTCTATTCACCCGACACGCAACCGGCCTCCGTCGCCATTCTCAATCTCGACGACGCCGGCCAGATTGGACCGGCCGCTGCGATGGCCACGCTAGTCCTCGTGACGGCGGCGTTCGCCTGCGTGCTGTTTGCCTGCGTATCGCATGGCGTATCGCATGGCGTATTGCGTAGAACCCAGGCATGGCGCACCACGCGCCGTGGCTAAAACACGTCTTCATCATGATCGATAAGGAGCTACTGTGAATCTGCCTTCCCAGCCCATTCTGCTCACTCCCGGTCCGCTCACGACCTCAGAGCGCACGCGTCAGGCGATGCTGCGCGACTGGGGATCGTGGGACGGTGACTTCAATGAGATCACCGCTCGTGTCCGCCAGCAGACGCTGCGCATCGTGCATGGCGAAGACACGCATGAATGCGTGCCCTTGCAAGGCAGTGGCACGTTCTCGGTCGAAGCGGCGATCGGCACGCTGGTGCCGCGCGATGGGCATGTGCTGATACCGAACAACGGCGCGTATTGCCAGCGTATCGCGAAGATTTGCCGGGCACTCGGCCGCCGTCACCAGACCCTCGATTATCCCGAAGACACGCAGGTTAAAGCGGCTGACGTCGATCGCGCGCTAGCGGCCGATTTGAGCATCACGCACGTCGCGCTGGTGCATTGCGAAACCGGTGCCGGGGTGCTCAATCCGCTGCATGAGATTGCCATGGTTGTCGCAAAGCACGGACGCAGTCTGATCATCGACGCGATGAGCTCATTCGGCGCCATCGACATCGACGCGCGCCAAACGCCATTCGACGCCGTCGTGGCCGCCTCCGGGAAATGTCTGGAAGGCGTGCCCGGCATGGGCTTCGTGATCATTCGCCGCAGCACGTTGGAGCAATGCGAGGGCAATAGCCCTTCGCTCGCGATGGATCTGTACGATCAGTGGGTCTACATGAACCGCACGACGCAGTGGCGTTTCACGCCACCCACCCACGTCGTCGCGGCACTCGATCAGGCGATCGCGCAATACGTGGAAGAGGGTGGTCTCGAAGCGCGCGGCGCACGTTACGCCGGCAATTGCCGGGCGTTGATCGAGGGCATGGCCGCTCTCGGTTTTCGAACCTTTCTCGACCCGTCGATCCAGGCGCCGATCATCGTTACGTTCCATGCGCCTGACGATCCGAACTACGACTTCAAGACGTTCTATACCGAAGTGAAAAAGCGCGGCTACATCCTGTATCCGGGCAAGCTGACCAAGGTAGAAACATTCCGTGTCGGCTGTATCGGGCACTTTGGCGAATCAGGCATCCCCGGTGCAGTCGCCGCGATCGCCGATACGCTGAAGGCCATGGGAATCAAGCAGGTATCGGCGAAAGCGTTAGCCTGAGTTGGCTTGAGCATATCCACGGGCAAAGGCTTCTTTCCGTTGGCGCGGAGAGAAGTCTTTCCTTTCGCCGCGTGGCGTTAAACCGTTGTATCAATGTGAGCAATTCATGCGTCCGTTCTGGATTGAACAAGCACTCTTCGCCGATGGTTCACTGGCGCCCGCACTGCAAGGTGCGACGACGGCCGATGTCTGCATCGTCGGCGGTGGTTTCACCGGTTTGTGGACCGCCATCCAGGCGAAGCAGAAGAAACCCGATCTCGACATCGTGATCATCGAGAGCGACCTGTGCGGCGCCGGCGCCAGTGGCCGCAACGGTGGCTGCCTGCTGACGTGGTCGACGAAATTCTTCACGCTGCGGCGTCTGTTTGGCGAGGCCGAAGCAATCCGGCTGGTGAAAGCGTCCGAAGCTGCTGTGGGGCGGATTCGCGATTTCTGTGTCGAGCACAGGGTCGATGCCGAGCTGCGGCTTGACGGCACGCTCTACACGGCGACGTCGCGTGCGCAAATCGGCCTGCTCGACCCGGTGATCGCCGCACTGAGTGAGCATGGCATCAATTCGTATCAACATCTCGCGCCGGACGAAGTGGCGAGCCGTTCCGGTTCGGCGCGCAATCTCGGCGGCGTGTACTCGCCGGTCGCGGCTACGGTTCATCCGGGCAAGCTCGTGCGCGGATTGCGGCGTGTCGCGATTGAAATGGGCATTCGTATTTACGAACGCACGCCGATGCTCGACTTCACGTCCGAAGAGCGCGTGACCGTTAGCACGCCGGCCGGCAGCGTCAGGGCGCCCAAACTGGTGCTCGCAATCAATGCGTGGATGGCGAGCCGTTTCAAGCAGTTCGAACGCACGCTTGCTGTCGTTTCCAGCGACATGATCGTGACCGAGAAATGCCCGGAGTTGCTGCAGCAAATCGGCTTGAAAGACGGCGTATCAGTGCTCGATTCGCGCATTTTCGTTTACTACTATCGCAGCACGGCGGACGGCCGGTTGATGCTCGGCAAGGGCGGCAATACCTTTGCCTGGCGCGGCCGGATCGCGCCCGTGTTCGATCAGCGCTCGCCGTATGAAGCCGATCTGACGCGCAGCCTGCACGATTTCTTCCCCGCGTTGCGCGACGTGCCGGTCACGGCGAGCTGGAACGGTCCGTCGGATCGCTCGGTCACGGGCTTTCCGTTTTTCGGCAGGCTCGACGACGCGCCGAACGTGCTCTATGGCTTTGGCTATTCCGGTAACGGCGTTGGGCCAACCTATATGGGCGGGCAAATCCTGTCTTCGCTGTTGCTCGAACTCGACAACGAATGGACGCGCAGTCCATTGACGAAGGGACCGTTGGGTTATTTCCCGCCCGAACCGATCCGGTACGTGGGTTCGATTACCGTGCGCGATGCGATTCGGCGCAAGGAGCGCGCGGAAGACGAAGACCGGCAGCCCTGGCTGGTCGACCGATTGCTCAGCAAGCTCGCCAATGCTGCGGGGAAGTCGGATAAAGCCTAGTGTAATGACGGCCCCGTAGCGCTGAGCGCGGGGCCGTGTGCGCAGCCGTCAGGCCCTGCTTCAGGCGTTGCCTGTGTTGCCGCTATTGCCGGCAGACGCTGCCCAGTGCTCGTGCGCACGCCGCATTCTCGCGAGGCCATGCGCGACGTGTTCGCGCACGAGCGTGACGGCGCTCTCCGCATCGCCCTTGGCGAGTGCGTTGACGATTTTCTCGTGCTCCGTCACCGACGTCGCCAGCGCGCTCTTTTCCGATTCGATCGCGGCCTGGCGCAGCAAACCAAGCTGGCGAACGAGATGCCGATAGGTTTCGATCAAGTGCTGGTTGCCGACGCCATTTACCATCGCATCATGCAATTGGACATTCAATGCCGTGTAGCGCGTGAGATCGTGATCCTTCTTCGCGGCTTTCATCGACGTGATGATGCCTTTGAGCATTGCGAGTGTTTCAGGCGTCATTCGATTGGCCAGCGCGCGGGCGACCGATTCGTCCAGCATGGCGCGGACCTCATAGATCTCTTCGGCCTCGCGTAACGACAGCGCGCGCACCGTAACGCCGCGGTTTTTCTCCGTCTTCAGCAAACCTGCCTGTTCCAATGCGCGGAACGCCTCGCGCAGTGGCCCGCGTGACACATTCAATCGCGTTGAGACTTCGACTTCGTTCAGTTTCTCGCCCGGGGCGAATTCCCCCGAGACGATGCTGCGTTCGAGCATTTCCTGCACGAGCGTCGCAAGGGAATGCCGCTGCAGCAGTTCGATGGCGCTAGACGTGGTTGACGTGGTCATGATCGGCGATTAGAACAAAGGATGGGATAACGGACCGTCGGCTTCTTTGAACATAGCCTGCCGCCTTGTCTATTGTCAACAATCGTCAATACAGGGAGAAATCCATGTCCGCTCTCACCGCCGATAACGGCATCGTCACCGTGCCCACGCAACGCACGGTCGACCAAGCCGCCGACACACTTGCATCGCTGATCGAAGCGAAGAACATCGTCTTGTTCGTCCGCATCGATTTCGCAGCGGATGCGCAGCGCGCGGGGCTCGCAATGGCACCGTCGCAGTTGCTTGTGTTTGGTAATCCGCGGGCGGGGACGCCGCTGATGCAAGTCGTGCCGAGCGTGGCGCTCGATCTGCCGCTCAAGGTGCTGGTGTGGCAGGACGGCGACGGCCGCGCGTGGCTCTCGTATAACGCAACGAGCTATCTGCAGGCGCGGCATGGCGCGCCTGCAGAGTTGATGAAGGCTATCGACGGCATCGGCGCGCTCGTACAGGCCGCCGCGGCCGACTGAGCGCACGCATCGTTACTCGACGCCGCGAACGATGCGCAGATCGCGCTCGACACCGTCGCCCAGCGCTTCAAGCGCTTTCTTGTAGGCTTCGCTCTCATAGGCGGCAACGGCCTGCTCGTAGGTCGGAAACTCGATCACGACAGTGCGCTCCTTCAAACCTTGCTCGTGTGCTTCTTCGGCGACGCCGCGCACGATGAATTTGCCGTTAGCGGCCGCCACCGCGGGCGCTGCCAGTTGCGCATACGCGGCCAGTTTCGACGGGTCCTTCGTCGCACGGTATGCGGTCACCCAATATCCCTTGCTCATGTGAATCTCCTGATTTTTCGGCGTGAAAGTAGTGGTCGCGTTGCAAAGCAACGACGCGGGAATTATGTCATTTATCGGCATATCCATTGACGGAGGTGGCAGATATCGAAGCTCAGCCGCAGCGCGAAAAGTTACGGGACTATCGTCTCCACGCGCGATTGCTTGCCGGATCTGCAAGTGCGTCCTGCGCGCCAAAGGGGGCGGTCTCATTCCCATCAGCCTGATCTGCTTGCTGACCGGAGTGGCTCCAACCCACTCGAAGCCAGAAATACGATTGCCGACGCGTTCTGATCGATTCGATCGTTCTAGTGATCGAATCGAAAAAATCCTTGCAAACGACCGATTCGATCATTATATTGACTGAACCGGTCGTTTTGTTTGAGCGAAACGCTCAAGTTAGCAGGCCCCGACCGTCTTCAAATGGCCGAAGCGCCATGCCCTGCCATCAAGAAAAATCACGGAGACACAATTGAAGAAGCGTTCCTTCCAGGTCCTGGCCACATTGGGTGTACTCGGCGCGGCCACGACCACCGCGCACGCGCAAAGCAGCGTTACGCTATATGGATTGATCGATACCTCGCTCGTCTATTCGAACAGCCAGAAGGGCCACTCGAATATCCAGATGTCGAGCGGCACACTGTCTGGCAGCCGTTGGGGATTGCGTGGTCAGGAGGATCTGGGCGGCGGTCTGAGCGCGCTGTTCGTCCTTGAGAATGGTTTCAGCAGCACGACGGGCACGCTCGGTCAGAACGGCCGTGAGTTCGGACGTGCCGCCTATGTCGGTTTAAGCGGTGGTTTCGGTAAGGTGACAGCGGGGCGGCAGAACGACACCTCCGCGGACTTTCTGGGTGCGCTGACGGCGGCAAATCAGTGGGCGGGCGGGCTTGGCGCTCATCCGGGAAATACGGACAACCTCTACGTGAATGAGCGGATCAGTAACAGCGTGAAGTTCATCAGCAACGATTACGCGGGCTTTCGCTTTAGCGGCTTGTTCAGCTTCGGCGGCACGGCCGGCGACTTCTCGAATAACCGCGTATGGGGGCTCGGCGCCACCTACGCGAACGGTCCGTTCGTGGTCGCGGCGTCCTACGTGAACGCAACAACGCCGAACACCGGCCTGTTCGACGGCACCGCCGGTGCGGCGGCGATCTCGCCGAACAACACGCCGATCTACTCCGGCTACGCGTCCGCGCGTACGCTTCAGATAGCGGCGGTGGGCGGCGCCTACACCTTCGGTGCGGCTACGTTCGGCCTGATCTACTCGAACTCGAAGTTCAAGGATCTGGGGTCGGGCGCGGCCGCCGCACCCGTGGCGCGTTTTGCCGGCGATACCGCGACGTTCGACAACCTCGAAGCCAACTTCCGCTATCAGTTGTCGCCGGCCACGCTGCTCGGTGTGGCGTACAACTACACCCGCACGCACGGCGCCGGCGAGGCGCACTACAACCAGGTGAATGCAGGCGCTGATTACTTCCTGTCGAAGCGTACCGACGTTTATCTGAGCGCCGGCTGGCAAGCGGCGAGCGGTATCGATTCGACCGGGCACGCGGCGACTGCGGCGTTGTGGCCGATCACCGCGTCGAGCACTTCGCACCAGCTCGTCACGGCGCTTGGGCTGCGCCACAAGTTCTGAACGATTCGAGCAGTTTGATCAAACAGGAAGGCTTCAAAGGAAAACCTCAAGCCTTCCTTCGTAGAAGTGGAGTCGAGCATGACGGTTTTGTTCAAAGGGATCATTCCCGCACTCATCACGCCGATGACAGCATCGGAAGACGTCGATGAAGCCGGGTTACGCACGCTGATCGAACGCCTGATCGAGGCGGGCGTGCATGCGTTGTTTGTGCTTGGCACCAATGGCGAATTCATCGCCTTGAACGAAGCGGAGAAGCTGCGCATCGCGAAGATCGCGGTCGATCAGGCGCGCTCGCGCGTGCCGGTGATTGCCGGCACCGGCGCGTATGCCACGCGCGACGTGATCGATCTGAACAGCAAGATGCTCGACGTGGGGGTGGATGCGGTGTCGGTGATCACGCCGTATTTCAACGGTGCGACGCAGCAGGAACTGTTCACGCACTACGAACGGATCGCGCAGGCCACGACGTTGCCGGTGATGCTCTACACGATTCCCGCGAAGGCCGGCGTCACGTTGACTATCGACACGGTGCGCCGCCTGTCTGAGATTCCGAACATTCGCGGCATCAAGGACAGCGGTGGCGACTTCGATCGTCTGCTGCAACTGATCAATCTGCGCCGCGACGACTTCGCGGTGTTCACCGGCACCGACTCGATGATTCTGTGGTCCCTCATCGCGGGCGGCGACGGCGCCGTGGCCGCCACCACGAACGCGGTGCCCGGCGTCGTCACGTCGATCTGGAAGCACTTTCAGGCCGGTGATATCGCGGCGGCCCGCAAGGCGCAGGAGTCGCTGCGCGCGCTGCGCGACGCATTCGCACTCGGCACGATGCCGGTGGTGCTGAAGACCGCGGCGGAAATGCTCGGCATGCCGGCGGGTCCCGCCCGTTCGCCCGCGCAACCGCTCGATGCCCAGGCCCGTGCGCGTCTCGAACAGGCGCTCGCGGTGTACCGCGGCGATTCACGCTGAAACGCGCTGAAGCGCATCGGCCACGCCACTCTATCGCCAACCACCTACCGCCATGACCACGCCCTATCACTTCCAGACCGTCAAGCACATCGTGCACGGCGCACACAGCCTTGACCTGCTGGCGGACAAACTTGCATTACTCGACACGCCGGTCAAACGCATCGCCTTGATCACCCAGCCCGCGATGGAGGCGCTTGGTGTAATCGACCGCGTGACAGCCGCCCTCGCCGAGAAAGACATCGAAGTGCTGATCGTGCGCGATGTCGAACCCGAGCCGACCATCGGCAACGTGGAAAGCGCGTTCAGCGAGCAGATCGCGCCGTTCGCGCCGCACGCTATCCTGTCGATCGGCGGCGGCAGCGTGCTCGACGCCGCCAAACTGTTTGCCGTGCGCCTGACCAATGAAGAGCCGCTGCGCGAATGGCTCGGTATCGATCTGATCAAGAAACCGGGCGTGCCGTTGATCCTCGTGCCGACCACCGCGGGCACGGGCTCGGAAGTGACGCCGAATGCAATCGTCACCTTGCCGGACGAGGAGTTGAAGGTCGGCATTGTAAGCCGTCATCTGTTGCCGCAACTCGTCATTCTCGATGCCGCCCTGACGCTGAAATTGCCTAAGGCGATCACTGGGGCGACGGGCATGGATGCGTTCGTGCACTCGCTCGAGTCGTATATCTCGACCAAGGCCAATCCGGTCAGCGACATGTTCGCGATGGAATCGATGCGGCTGATCGGCGCGAACATCATCGAAGCCTACGAGCAAGGCGAGTCGATCAAGGCGCGCGAAGCCATGATGCTCGGCTCGATGTACGGCGGCTTCGCGTTGACGGCGGCCGGCACGGCCGCGGTGCATGCGCTCGCATATCCGCTCGGCGGCATGTTCAACATCACGCACGGTGTGGCGAACGCCATGCTGCTACCGCACGTGATGGCGTTCAACATGGATGCATGCGCGGGCCGGCTCGCCGACGTCGCGCGTGCGCTATCGCTCTGCGCGAACGACGACAATGAAGAGACCGCTGCGCGCAAGCTGATCGAGCGCATCAACGAATGGACGGCGGCGGTCGACATTCCCCAGGATCTGCGCAAGTTCGGCGTCAGCGAAGACGATCTCGATGCGCTCTCGGTGGCGGCGGCCAAAGTCAAACGGCTGCTCGGCAACAACCCGAAGCCGCTTTCGCTCGACGACATGAAGGCGATCTATCGCCGAGTGCTGCCGTGAACATCGTCCGCGAACGCCGCTTGCGGCTCCTGATCATCGGCGACGATCTGTCGGGTACGGCCGACTGCGCCGTGACAGGCGCGCACCTCGGCTTGCGCAGCGTCGTGACGCTGGATGCGCGTGCGCATTCAGCGGCTGCGATACTCGAATTGGGCAACACGCTCGACGTGATCGACGTGCTGGCCGTCGATGCAGATTCGCGCCGGCTCGACGCGGCGTCAGCGGCGCGCAGTAACGCAGACGTGTGGCGCGAACTCGGTCACACGGAGACGAAGCTCTACAAGAAAATCGATTCAACGCTGCGCGGCAACTTCGCCGCGGAAGTGGCTGCGTTGGTGCCGCTCGCCGGTATGGCGATCGTGGCGCCGGCGTTTCCGGCCGCCGGCCGCACGACACGGGACGGACGCCAATGGCTGAACGGCGTGGCGGTGGAAGACACCGAAGTGTGGCGTAACGAAGGCGTCGGCGGCGAGGCGAATATTCCAGCGATGCTCGAACAATACGGCTTGCGAACGGTTGCGCTGACGTTGGCTGAAGTTCGTTCGGGCAACGCTGTGCTGACGGACCGGCTCGACACGTTGCGTCACGCCGGTATTCAGGCGGTGGTGTGCGACAGCGAAACGGAAGACGACCTGCAGCGGGTCGCCCACGCGTCTGCTCAATTACGCGGCGTGTTCTGGGTGGGCTCGGCGGGGCTTGCACGCGACCTGATGAGCGCATTGAATCTGACCGATGCCACGCCGCCTACCGCATCGGCACTGCACACGCCGAGTCAGCCAGTCCTGACCGTGGTCGGCAGCATGTCGAGTGTTTCGCATGCCCAGGTCGAGCGGCTTAAAACAGAAGCGGGCAGCACGCTTGTTTCGTTCGAAGTCGACACGAGGACGCTGCTTGCCGAACCGCCTACCGAAGCCCACACGAATCTCACATGCAAGGTTAGCGAAGCGCTTCAAGAGGGGCGGCACGTCGTCGTCTCCCTGAGTCAGTCCGATCGTAAGAGCGTCGCCGATGGCCTGCTGTTTTGTCAGCGTCTCGCGGCGCTGCTCTCGCCAGCGTTGTCGTTCGCCGGCAGCGTGATCGCCACCGGCGGGGAGACTGCGCGCGCGTTGTTGTCCGCTGCCGGCATCAGCCAACTGCGGATCGTCGAAGAAATCGAAAGCGGCGTACCGCTGCTGCACGCTGATCACAACGGCCGCCGCCTTCACGTCGTCACCAAAGCGGGCGGTTTCGGCCATCCCGAGACGCTTCATCTTGCCTGGCGGAAACTCGCCGGCGTTCAACGCATCGCCCGGCCCCACGAGGCCACCATCAAAGGACTCACCACAATGACCTATCGTCCAGTTATCGGCATCACCATGGGCGATGCTGCCGGCGTCGGCCCGGAAATCGTCATGAAGGCGCTGGCCCATGCCTCCGTCTACGAACAGTGCCGCCCGCTCGTGATCGGCGACGCCGCGCGCTTGCGCGATGCGGGCAAGCGCGCGGGCGTCGCGCTCGAGGTGCGCTCGATCAGCAGTCCCGCGAACGCCGGCTTCGAATGCGGCGTGGTCGATTGCATCGATCTCGGCCTGATTCCCGCGGATCTGCCGTACGGCAAGCTCTCGGCGGTCGCGGGCGATGCCGCGTATCAGTACATCGCGCGCACCGTCAAACTGACTTCGGCGGGCGAACTGGATGCGATCTGCACGGCGCCGCTGAACAAGGAAGCGCTTCACGCCGGCGGCCACATTTTCCCTGGGCATACGGAGATGCTCGCGCATCTGACCGGCATCGACGAAGTCTCGATGATGCTCGTCGCGCCGAAGCTGCGCGTGATTCACGTGACAACCCACATCGGCCTGCTGGACGCCATTCGCCGTATCGAGCCGGGACTGGTGCAACGGACCATCGAGCGTGCGCATGAAACGCTGGTGCGCGCCGGCATCGACAACCCGCGTATCGGCGTATGCGGGATCAATCCGCATGCGGGCGAGAACGGCCTGTTCGGCTACGGCGAGGAAGAGGAAAAGATCATTCCTGCCGTGCAAGTTCTGCAGGCACGTGGCTGGGACGTCGAAGGCCCGTTGCCCGCCGATACGTTGTTTTTTCGTGCCGGCCGCGGCGACTTCGATGTGGTGGTCGCGATGTATCACGACCAGGGTCACGGCCCGGTCAAGGTCATGGGCCTCGAGGCCGGTGTCAACGTGACCGTCGGCCTGCCGGTGATTCGGACTTCGGTCGATCACGGTACGGCGTTCGACATCGCCGGCAAGGGTATCGCCGACGAAGGCAGCATGCTCGAGGCGCTGAAACAGGCACTCGATCTCGCGACGCGGCGCTCCGAACTGGAAGCTTGAGCGGACGCGAACCGGCAGAACAGGACCGCTGCGGCGGTAGCAGATTCTCGGCCGTCGAGAAGGCGGGGACACGCCCGGCGGCCGGATTTTTCGATGCGAAGACGTCGTCAAAATATATTGGAGACACCATGGCAACTTTTGGCTACTGGGACACAGCGATCATCATCGGGATGGTCGTGCTCTACATTCTTCTGACCAGCTGGTTTAGCGTCAAGCTGCGCAGTCGCAATTCCGAACAGTTCATGGTGGCGTCGCGCTCGATGCCGGCCGTGGTCGTCGCGGTATTGCTGATGTCGGAATTCATCGGTGCGAAGTCGACGGTAGGCACCTCGCAGGAAGCCTTCAGTGCGGGGATCGCGGCATCGTGGTCGGTGATCGCCGCCTCGATCGGTTTTCTGTTCTTCGGCCTGTTCATGGCCAAGCGTCTCTACAGTTCCGGCGAATTCACGATCTCCGGCTTCATTGCCATGAAGTACGGCAAGCGCGCGAAGCTCGTCGTCTCGGCGATCATGATCTATGCGCTGTTTCTCGTGAACGTGGGCAACTATGTGAGCGGTGCGGCGGCGATTTCGACGGTGATGCGTATCAATCTGCCGACCGCCGCGGTGATCACAGCGATTGTCAGCACGGTGTATTTTGCATGGGGTGGCTTGAAGAGCGTGGCGTATCTGACCATCGTGCATAGCGCGGTCAAGTTGATCGGTATCGCGATTCTGGTTTACGTGGCGTGGCAAATGACGGGCGGCATCAAGCCGATGATGGCGCAAATGCCCGAGCATTACTTCACGTGGAACGGCTCGCTCAGCAACGGTACGATCGGCGCGTGGATCATCGGTACGGCGGGCGCGATCTTCTCGACACAGTTCATCATCCAGGCGATTTCCGCGACCCGTTCACCGGCGGCGGCGCGCAATGCATCGCTGCTTGCCGCGGCGTTATGCGTGCCGATCTCGCTCGCACTCGGCTTTCTCGGAGTTTCGGCCAAGTTTCTGTTCCCCAACATCAAGAGCCTCTATGCGCTGCCGGTGTTTCTGCAGCATATGAATCCGCTGCTGGCCGGCGTGGTGACGACGTCGCTCGTGGCGTCGATTTTCGTCAGCGTGTGCACGGTGGCGCTTGCGATCGCGTCGCTCGTCGTGAAGGATTTCTATGTGCCGCGCTACAACCCGGCGCCGGATGTCGAGCTGCGCATGACGCGCTGGATTTCGCTCGTGGTCGGACTCGTGCCGCTCCTGTTCGTGCTGTTCGTGCCGCAGATTCTGGCGCTGTCGTTCTTCACGCGGGCGTTGCGGCTGACGGTGTCCGTGGTGGCCTTGATCGGCATCTATCTGCCTTTCTTCAACAGCAGCCGTGGCGCGATGGCCGCGCTGATCATCGCGACGATCTCGACGACGGTGTGGTATCTGCTCGGTAATCCGTTCGGTATCGACAACATGTACGTGTCGTTAGTGACGCCGGCTATCGTTATCGTGCTGGAGAAGCTGTTGTTTCCCTCGGGCTCCAAGCCCGTCGGCGCGAGCGGCGAGCGGCTCCAGCATCGTGAATCACATTGAAGCGACGTAACCAGGAGAACATTGGATGACTTCCATCCTCGCAGAAGCCCCAGCGTCGGCGACGTGGGACGGCCACGTGCGCGTGGCCTATGCCGACGCGCAACGGCACGACGCGTATTTGCCGTCCCCGTGCGTGCAGAACCACGCGGCGAATCTGCATGCGCTGCCCAATGGCGATCTGTTGTGCGTCTGGTTCGGCGGCACGCAGGAAGGTATTCCCGACGTGTCGATCTACATGTCGCGGTTGCGTGCGAGCACCCGCGTCTGGTCCGAGCCCGAGAAACTGTCAAACGACCCGACGCGCTCCGAGCAGAACCCCGTGCTGTTCACGGCACCCGATGGCCGCTTGTGGCTGACTTATACCGCACAGTTGTCCGGGCATCAGAACACCGCGATCGTGCGCCGGCGCAACTCGTCCGATGGCGGTATGACCTGGGGGCCGGTCGAAACACTGTTCGACCGCGCGGGCACCTTCGTGCGCCAGCCGATCGTCGTGCTGCCGGACGGTGCATGGTTGTGCCCGGTGTTTATGTGCCGCACCGAACCCGGCGAGCGCTGGGTGGGCAACAACGACATCAGCGCCGTGCTGATCTCCGAAGACGAAGGGCGCTCGTGGCGCGAGCACGAGGTGCCTGATAGCGTCGGTTGCGTGCATATGAACGTGCAGGTGCTAGCCGACGGCTCGTTGCTCGCGCTGTTCCGCAGCCGGTGGGCGGACTTCATTTATGCGAGCCGCTCGAAAGATGGCCGCACGTGGAGCGCGCCGCAGCCGACCACGTTGCCGAACAACAACTCGTCGATCCAGTTCGTCTCGCTGAAAAACGGTCATCTCGCGCTGGTGTTCAACGAGAGCGACGCGTCGCATAGCACCGAGCGGCGCGCCTCGCTGTACGACGATATCGAAGATTCCGAAGACAGCGGCGCGTTGCGCGATCAGAGCGCATCCGCGCGCGGTAGTGCGTTCTGGGGCGCACCACGAAGCCCGATGTCGCTGGCTATTTCCGAAGACGGCGGCCACACGTGGACGCGCCGGCGCGATCTGGAAATCGGCGACGGCTACTGTATGACGAACAACTCGGCCGAGCAGCGTAACCGCGAGTATTCGTATCCGTCCATCGTGCAATCGGCTGACGGCGCATTGCACATCGCTTTCACGTACTTCCGTCAACGGATCAAATACGTGAGCGTCGACGAAAAGTGGGTACGCGGTTGAGGCCGTCGGTGAAGCGGTAAGGGGAAGAGCCGGTTTTGAGCGGACCGGAAAGGGACACGGCGTACGAATGGAAATTCGCTACACTAGGCACACTTTTTCGCGCGCTCATGGCGCGCTGTTGCTCAACCGGTTCCTCCGATCCAAGATCATGAAAGTTGCGAAACGCCGCGAGGCGATGCTTCACGCTGTGCTGGGCGGGATGACAGATGTCGGGACGCTGTGCGAGCACTTCGGCATGTCCGAGGCGACTGTGCGGCGCGATTTGCGGGCGCTCGCAGAGGGCCGCCAGATCCTGCGCACCTATGGCGGGGCGGCGGCGGTCAGCGCGCACGAGCCGGAAGCTTCGCTCGACGAGCGCAGCGAGAGCTTTCGTGAGCAGAAGGATGCGATCGCGCGCGCCGCGCTCGCGCATGTCCAGGAGGACGACACGCTGTTTCTCGACGGCGGGACGACCACGGCGGCGCTGGCGCGGCAATTGGCTGGGCATCGTTCGATTCATGTCGTGACGAACAACCTGCTGGTAGTCGGCGCGCTCGCCTCCAGCAAGGTGCGGGTGACGCTGATTGGTGGCGATATCCGCTCGTCGAGCATGAGTACGCTCGGGCCGCTGGCGCAGCTTGCACTGAGCCGCCTGAGTTTCGACAAGGCGTTTCTCGGTGCCGACGGCGTGACTGCTACGCGCGGTCTGTGCGAGGCGACTGCCGAGCAGGCGTATCTGAAGGAATGCGTGATCCGTCAGGCGGCGAGCGTGTTCGTGCTCGTCACCGCCGACAAGCTTGGCCGCGCCAGCCAGCAGCATTGGACGCCGCTCGAGCGCGACTGGACGTTGATTACCGATAACGCGGCAGAGCCGCAGGAACTGGCCTTGTTCGACGAGCGAGGCGAGGTGACGGTCGAGACCGCGGCGGTTCGATAAGCGTTCGCGACGGCTCTCCGTGACCGATTTTCGAGGGGAAACGGAGTGGCAGCGGAATCTGTTGTGCAACGGCATGCCGTGGTGACGGGGGCGTCGTCGGGAATCGGCGAGGCGATCGTTCAACGCCTGCTGGCGGATGGGTGGCGCGTGACGGGCTTGTGCCGGACACCGGCCAAACATGACATCGAGCGCCTGACGATCGTCCCCGTCGATGTGACGGACTTTGCTGCGCTGGAGCGCATCGTCGACGCCATCGGCGTTTGCGACGCGTTCGTACACGCGGCCGGATTCATGCGCACGGCGCCACTCGGCGAACTCGCCGCCGACGATGGCGCGGCCATGTGGCGGATTCATGTCAACGCTGCCGCTTTTCTCGCCAATGCGTTGCTGCCGAAGATGTCCGCGGGCGGCCGCATCGTGCTCATCGGCAGCCGGACTGCGAACGGCGCTGCCACCCGAAGTCAATACGCGGCGACCAAAGCAGCGCTGGTCGGCATGGCCCGATCCTGGGCCGCCGAACTCGCGCCGCGTGGCATCACAGTCAATGTGGTCGCGCCGGGCGCCACCGATACGCCGTTACTCAGCAATCCGGCGCGAGCCGGAACACCGCCCAAATTGCCGCCGATCGGCCGCTTCGTCAAACCGTCGGAAGTGGCCGCGCTGACCGCCTTCCTGCTCGGAGTTGATGCGGGCGCGATTACCGGGCAGCAGATCGTGATGTGCGGTGGCTCATCCCTTTAGCCCCCTGACCTCGATCTGCGGCGCGTTGCGGGCCCGATTCGCATCGAGGTCAGCATTGCTCGCGCCGCCTGATCAACCCATATCGGCCAGTCTTAGTTAGCAAGCATCGCAGCCGCTCCCTCCGCGCGTATCCCCTTGCGATAACGCCCGAGCCCCACGATTCCAACCAGCGACACCGCCGAAAGCACGCTGAAGAAAATCGCCAGCGGCAGCCACTCGCCCTTGTAGTTCTGCGCGAGCATCGTCCCGATCAGCGGCGTCGTCCCACCGGCGATCGTCGCGCACAGCTGATAGGCGATCGAAATGCCGGAGTACCGGACCTGCGTGGGAAATGCCGGCGTCATGAAACCGGCGATGACCGCGTAGACAGCGGACAGGACCACCACCGCGAACGAGATCCCCGCCACGATCGCGACCGGATTTTGCGTCTGCACGAGCAGAAACATCGGGTAGGGCGTGAGCATGGATAGCAGCGCGGCGCAGGTCAGAAAGCGGGTCTCTCCAACACGCTGTGCCAGCAGCGCCGAGACCGGCTGGGACGCCAACTGGATGAGGGTGACGACAAACAGGCAATCGAGAATGAACGATTTCGACATGCCGAGATAACCGGTGACATACGAAATCATGAACGTGTTGGTGAAGAAGAACCCGGCGGAGCCGATTGTCGTGGCCATCGCCGCCATGACGATCGGATACCACGCCGTGCGCAGCACTTCCTTGACGGGCGACTTCAGCACCTCGCGATTCTTGCGCAACTGCTCGAACTCGGGCGACTCTTTTACGCCGAGACGGATCGCCATGCCGATCAACAGCAGCACGAAGCTGGCCAGAAACGGCAGGCGCCAACCCCAGGCAACGAAGCTTGCGTGGTCGAGCGAGGTGACGAGCCTGAACGACACGAGCGAAAGAATCAAGCCGGCCGGGCTGCCCATCTGCGGAAAGGACGCGAAGAACGTCTTGCGGCCGGCTGGCGCGTGCTCGCTCGCCATCAGTACCGCGCCGCCCCATTCGCCGCCCACGGCAATACCCTGGAGAATCCGCAACAGCACAAGCGAGATCGGTGCCCAGATGCCGATGCTGGCGTAGTCGGGCAGCAGGCCGATGCCGGTCGTGGCGATCCCCATCAGGAACATGGTCAGCAGCAGCATCTTCTTGCGGCCGAGCTTGTCGCCGAGATGCCCGAATACCGCGCCGCTCAATGGACGCGCAATGAAGCCGACAAAGAACGTGCCGAACGAAGCCATCGTACTCAGAAAGTGATTGCTGCTCGGGAAGAACACCTCGCCGAGCACGAGCGCGGCGGCGGTGGCATAGGTGTAGTAGTCGTAAAACTCGACGGCCGTGCCGATAAATGCCGCGGTGGCGGCACGCACGGGCTGATGAGTCTGTTCGGAAGCGGACATGGGGAATCCTGTTGTTGAACGCGCAGCGTTGGCTTGACTGCTGTCTTTATCGGTCGCCGAAATACGCCCGCCAAATTCGGATTTTTAATCTTCAGTATCAAGGCGGCTAATGCTCGCCCGGCTTATGCGTTGCCGCTGTCGCCAAAGGCGCGGAGCAGGGCGTCACGCGCGATCAACCGTTGCGTGTTCATACGGCCTGCCCAGCGCGGGCCAGCATGGCGTGAAGCAATACATCCGTGCCACGCGTGACGTCTGCCGGTAAAGCGTCTTCGGCTTCGTTATGGCTCAGACCGTCGACGCAGGGAATAAAAATCATCGCGGTCGGACAATGCTTCGCGAGATGAATCGCGTCATGTCCAGCTCCGCTGATGATGCGTTGATGCGGATAGTCCAGCGTCTCTACCGCGCTGCTGACAGCCGCAATGCAGTGCGGGTCGAACGGCGTCGCCGGGCTGACCCAATGCTGCCCCACCTCGACAGTCAGGCGCCGTCTTCTGGCGATCGCATCGAAGCGCTCGCGTAGCGCGGCTTCCATTTTTTCGATCATCGTATCGTCCGGGTGGCGCAGATCCACCGTGAACGACAGGTCCGCCGCGATCGTATTGCGCGATGCATTGCGTATGTGGAGTTCGCCGATGGTGGCGAGACCCTGTGGGAAGAAATCTGCCGCGATGCTCTCCAGTTCCGCGGCCATTTCCGCGCTCGCAAATAGCGCATCGCGGCGGTACTGCATCGGTGTCGTGCCTGCGTGCGCGCCCTGCCCACGCACGCGCACATCGAGCCAGCGAATCGCCTGGCCGCCCGTCACGACGCCGATCGGAACGCCACTTTCCTCGAGCACCGGACCCTGTTCGATATGCGCTTCGAAGTAGGCGTCGAAGACGATGCCGGGCACGGCGCGCGCGCCGGCATAGCCTGTCGCTTGCAATGCCTGCTCGACCGATGTCCCTGCTGCGTCACGCGTGTTCAACGCCTGGGCGAGCGGCATGACGCCTGTGAAGGCCGCTGAACCGAGCATCGCCGGCGTGAAGCGCGCGCCTTCCTCGTTGGTCCACACGACGATTTCGATGGGCTTGTCGGTTTGAATGTTGGCATCGTTCAGCGTGCGCACGACTTCGAGCGCGGCGAGCACGCCATAGACCCCGTCGAAGCGGCCACCCTCGGGCTGCGTGTCGAGGTGGCTCCCGCTAGCTACGGGTGCGGCGTCGTTCCGTTTGCCGGCGCGCCGCGCGAAGAGATTTCCCATCTGGTCGACGGACAACGTGAGCCCCGCGTCGACGCACCATTGCGAGAAAAGCGCCCGGCCTGCCGCATCCTGTTCGGTCAGTGCGAGACGCCGGACACCGCCGCCTGCCGTGGCACCCACAGCGGCCATGTTCATCAGGCTTGTCCAGAGCCGCTCACCATTGATCTTAAGCATCACACACTCCTGAAGTCGCGGCGAGAGGGCCGCGTCGGGTTCGTCGTGATGCCTTTATCCGTAATCAAAAATGATAAGTCTAATTTCTAATTCTAATCCTAAGTATAATTTTGGCGGATGATGAAACCAGTGAGGCTCATCGTGAGCAAAGATCGCCCGGACACCTACCTGAACGACCGCCTTGACTGGAATCTGCTGCGGACTTTTCTTGCCATCGCGAAGGAAGGCAGCGTGAGTCGCGCGGCGACGAAGTTGCATCTGACGCAGCCCGCTGTGAGCCAGGCGTTGCGCCGGCTGGAAGAGCAGTTGGGGCTGCGCCTCGTGGATCGCCACGGTCCGCGTATCGAGGTCACACAGGCCGGTATCGAAGTGAAACAGATAGCTGAAGACGTGTATGGCACGATCTCGCGTCTGTCGCTTGCCGAGGTGGATCGCGAACACGATATCTCCGGCATGGTGCGCGTGAGTACCGTCAGTGGAATCGATTTTCCGGCCTACGACACGTTTCTCGCCGAGTTCCATCGCACGTATCCGCGTATCGAGCTCGAAAGCCAGGAAATGCGTAGCGCCGATGTGGTGAACAGCCTGCAGCAAAAGTCCGCAACGCTCGGACTGACGCCGCGGCGTGCGTTACCTAAGCGGGTCGACAGCCGCGTGTTTCTGCGTCAACGGTATGCACTTTTCTGCGGACGTCATCATCCGCTCTTTGGGCGCGACGACCTTCGGGTCGCCGATCTCGCCGGTGAGAAGTTCGTCTCCTTCACCGGCGACAAAGTGGGCGATCACCTGTCGCCGCTCACGTTCTTTCGTGACGAGATGGGCTTCACGGGGCGCGTGGTCGGCTCATCGTCGAGCATGACCGAGGTGAGGCGTTTCATTTTTGCGGGCTTCGGCATTGGCTGCCTGCCGGAACACGTCGTGCGCGACGACATCGCTCAAGGCCGCCTTCAGCGGCTGCCGCCGGATGACGGCGTGGCCGACCTCGATATCTACATGCTGTGGTCACAGGACCGCAAGCTGAGTGCGGCTGAAGCCGCGTTTATCGATGCCCTGAATGTGTTCATCGATGGTCAGGCGGAAAGTACTGGCCTCTAGCGTCGCGCTCAACAGCTTCGCCTAATAGCCGCGCGTCACGTCAACCACGTTCTGCAGCGGTTCGCCGCGAACCAGCCTGCGCGCGTTGTGCGCCACTTGCGTGCCGATCGTTTCCGAGCTCGCCACCGACGCCATGTGCGGTGTCACGATCAGATTGGGTGCGCGCCATAGATGATCTTCGGGTGGTAACGGTTCGGTCGGAAACACGTCGACGATCGCACCGCCGACGTGCCCACTCGTCAGTGCCGCAATCAGATCCGCAGGCACCAGATGTTGGCCACGACCGACATGAATCAGCTTCGCGCCAGGCCGTAAGTGCTCGAACGTGTTCGCGTTGAGAATCCAGCGGGTTTCGTGCGTGAGTGGCAAGAGACACACGAGGATGTCCGTCCCCTGAAGGAATGGCTTGAGTTCCTGGGGACCGGCGAAGGTCGTCACGCCCGGCAATTCGCGGGGCTTGCGCGCCCAGCCGCGCGCCGCGAAGCCGAAGCGCAGCAAATCCGTCGCGACGCAGCTGCCGATTTCTCCCAGTCCCATGATGCCGACGGCGCATTCGGAAGCATCACGCTGGTCGTGACGGAACCAGCGGTCGAGACGCTGATTGGCGAGCACACGGTCGAGTTGACGATGAAAGTGCAGCACCCCCCACGTGACGAATTCGCTCATGCCGCGGGCATGTTGCGGATCGACGACCCGGCACAGCGGCACGGCGGGCAGGGCAGGGTCGGACAGAATGTTGTCGACGCCCGCGGCGATGCTATGCACGAGCCGCAGTTTCGGCAGCGCCGCCAGCGCGCCGGCCGGTGGGTTCCAGCACACGGCGATGTCAGCGTCGGCGGCGGACCGCTCGCCGTGCATCACGACATCGAATTCAGGGGCGGCGCGCAGAATCGGCTGCACCAGGTGTGACATGTCGTAGTCACGGCTCATTAGAACTAATTTGGTCATTGCATCGAATCGGAAAACGGGCCTAGCTGCGGTAGTCGGATTTCGGGTCGTCGATCAACCGTAACGCCGCGCGCCATGCCAACTCCGAAATTCCCGCTGAGTCGTCGCGAGCGAATTGGCTCGCGGTCAACTCGCACACTTCTCGTGGCGGGATGCGCAGCGCGCTGCCGCCGGCCAGCGCCTGGATTTGCGCCTGACAGGCCCGCTCGAGGAAATAGATCTCATGGAACGCTTCGGCTGCCGTGCTGCCTGCCGCAAGCAGCCCATGATTGCGCAGGATCATTGCCTTGCAGGAACCGAGATCGCGCACCAGACGCTCGCGCTCGCCGAGTTCGAGCGCGATGCCCTCGTAATCGTGATAGGCGAGCTTGCCGTAGAACTTCAACGCATGCTGACTGATCGGCAGCAGCCCCTGCTCCTGGGCCGATACGGCTGTTCCGGCGGCTGTATGTGTATGGATCACGAAATGCAGATCATCGCGCGCCGCGTGGATGGCCGAATGAATCGTGAACCCCGCGGCGTTCACACGAAACAACGCCGGGTCGCTGTGCGCCCGCTCGTCGATGACGTTGCCGAGATGATCGATCTTCACGAGGTCCGACGCGCGCATTTCGTGAAACAGCACGCCATAGCGGTTGATCAGAAATGCCGGTGGCTCGCCCGGCGAGCTGGGCAGGCGCGCCGTGATGTGCGTGTCGATCATGTCGGTCATGCGGAAGTGAGCGGCCAGCCGGTAGAGCGCCGCCAGTTCCTCCCGTACCTGCTGTTCGGCGCCGATCGGCGCCGGTTTGTCGCTCATGCGATCGGATGTGGGCGTGGATTGCATTTCAGAAGACTCCCAGGTTCTCACTTGCTGTAGTGCGCGTAGTGTTCGTTAGCGCGTCAGTGTCCGTCAACTTGATTGTTCTAATGCTGATCATTAGTCGCGTGAATACTTTACGACATGAACCGGCAGCCCCGTGCTGCGTAGTTCGATGAGATCGGTCACCACGCCGTCGAAGATAACACCCTCGCACCGGCGTTGACGCGGTGCATGGCCTGGTGCCTTTATCGGAAGCCAAAAACAATAAGTAAAAGTCTGTTTTCTAATCCTTTGTATTAATGCGGCAAATGATCGGACGGCCGGTCTGATGAGTCGGGGCGTCCTGTGCATAAAACAGTACCTTGCATTAAACAATACTGAGTGCTAGAGTTCGTTCGTCATCTCGCGGATCGGTGCGTTCGGCACCAGTGCATAGCAAGGTACCGTGTTATGCACACTAATGTAATGGAATTGAATGAAAACGCAGCTCAAGAAGGGAACCCTCGACATGTGCGTGTTAGCTGTCCTCGCCGGCGGCGACAGCTATGCGTACGAGCTCGTCTCGACGCTTTCCGAAACCATGGAGATCAGCGAGGGCACGATTTACCCGCTGATGCGCCGGCTGCAGGCTGAGGCATGGGTGTCGACGTATTTCGTGGAATCCAGTTCGGGGCCGCCGCGCAAGTACTACTCGCTGACGGCGGCGGGCCGCAACAGTCTGGCGGAAATGCAAAGCGAATGGCGCAGTTTTGTCGATGAAGTCAACGGTGTGCTGGCCTTGTCCGGCACGCGCTCAGGAACAGGGGAAAAGCAATGACGCAGGACGCATTCATCCAGCAATTGCGCCACGAACTGCGGAGTTTGCCGAAGCAGGTAGTCGACGAAATCGTCGCCGACTATCGCGAGTACTTCGGTGACGCGCTCGCAGCGGGCCGCAGTGAGGCGGAAGTGGTTGCAGCGCTCGGCGACCCGGTCAAGCTCGCACGCGAACTGAAGGCGCAAGCGAGCTTCCGTCAGTGGGAAACGCGGCGCTCGTTCGGCAACCTGATGCGGGTGGTCGTGTCGATCGCGGGGCTCGGCTTGTTGCAATTATTCCTGCTGATTCCGTTCATGTTCTATCTGCTGATGCTGACGGTCGGCTACATGGTTTCAGGTGCGCTCGTGGTTGCCGGGCTCGTGACGGTGGTCGCGCTCGGGAGTCATCACCTGTTCGGGTGGCCGGCGTTCAAGTCGGTGCCGTTCACCTTCGAGAGCAGTGACGTGAAAACGGATCAGCAGGCGAACGCCAACGGAAACGACGATGACGACGACGCGGATGACGCCCCCAAGCAGGGCGACCCGCGTCTGGCAACAGCCAATATGAAGGTGTTCCGGGTGGACGGCGACCGTTTCGTGCTGCGGCCGGATACAGCCACGCGGATTTCGATTGTGACGCTTGCTGGCCCGATCGACATCAAGAACGACGACGGCAAACTCAAGATCAATTCGGTCGGCGGCGTGCGCGATCTGTTCAAAGTCGACCCGGACGGCACATGGTCTATCGCATCCGCCGACATCGTAGCGCTCGATCTTAAGGATGGCGAAGGGGATAAGGTATCGGTCGCGCGCATCGGAACCGGTGCGAAGGCGCTGGCGTGGGACATCAGGAACCACGGCGACCACGTGTCTTTCGTGCAAGGCGCGGACGGCAGCGGCAAGAGTATGGCAGTCCACAGTGGCTCGGATTCGGTCGTGATCGATCGTGACCACATTGCAATCAAAGACGGTTCGGACAACGTCGTGATTATCGGGCCGCATGGCTCGGGCATCGGCGCGATGATTTACGGATTCGCGATGCTGGTCGCCGGCATCGTCGGTTTGTGGCTGTGTTTGTGGTTGACGAGAATCACATGGCGCGCCTTGGTCCGCTATGTTCAGCGGCAACTCGATCTGATTACTGCTCGACTCGACGAAGGGCAATCCGCCTGAAGCGCGGCGCAGGTTGACTGACGTCTCTATCCTCATTCGATGAAAAGGAAACGGTCATGAATATGCACTATTCAGGCGGTACCGCAGTCCCGGCACACCGGCAACCTGCTTCCGGGCTGCGCTATCCAGACGGTCGCGTGGTCAGCGTCCAGAGTGTGGCAGGCTGGCTCGCGGAAGGGGTTCGTATCGCTCGCGCGAATCCGGTGCTGTGGCTCGTGGCGATTCTTGGCTGCGCCGATTTCGTCACACTGTTTGAACTGGCGCCGCCGTTGCGCGTGCTGGCGGTGCTCGTCGGGCCGGTCCTCGCTGCCGGTTTGGTGCTGATGCAGGAGCGTGCGAGCAATGCGCGCCCGTGGTCGATCCGCGAGACGATCGAAGCCGTTAACGTGCATCGCAATGCGTTGATCATGATCGGGCAGTGCGGCGCTGCCGTTGCCTATGCGGGTCAACTGATCGCGTTTGTGGCGTTTCATGTGTCGATGAAGGCATCTGTTGCACCGAACGGCGTGCATGATCTGACGATCGTCTACGGCGCGCATAACGGCACGGGCAATGCGCTGGAGCCGGTGCTCAATATGTTGGCCTATGCGCTCGCGGCTTCGCTCGTATGGTTCGCGCCGGCGCTGGTTGTTCTGAACAACGTTTCGCCTCTGAACGCGATGGCGGCGAGTGTGCGTGCTGTGGCGCGTAACTGGCGCGTCGCTTTGGTGTTCGGCATTGTCATCGCCGTCGGCGTGTGGCTTGCCACCTTCGCGCCGCTTCTATTGCGCGGCTTGCTGGTGACGCCGCTGGTCAGCGCGCTGATCGTTCTGTCGATGTACGGCGCGTATCGCGGCATATTCGAGAAGTCGTAAGTGACGGGCTCGCGCTGGGGTGAAAAAGATAGCTGCCCGGTCGAGATAACGATATCGGAATTGAATCATTCTCACGAAGCGTCCTGATCGCTACGCTTGCAGAAATATTGCAAGCGAGGGCATATGGCCGCTTCTGTTTCCACGTCTTTTTCCACGCGGCGGCGCACGCTGAAGCTGCTCAGCGCAGTGCCGGCGCTTGCCGCAACCGGCGCATTTCATTCACGCAACGTGCAGGCCGCCGATCTGGCGACGACCACGCTCGTGCTCGGCGACCAGGCCGGAGGCACACGGGCGCTCGCCGAAGCGGCCAAGGTACTCGACGGCACGCCGTACGCGTTTCGCTGGGCCAACTTCCAGGGTGCCGCGCCACTCTTCGAGGCGCAACGCGCAGGCGCAGTCGATCTTGCCCCGGCGGGTGACTTGCCTGTGCTTGCAGCGGCTGTCGGCGATCCGACCTTGAAGATCGTCGCGACGCGTGTGGGTTCGGGCGCGCAACTCGGCATTCTGGTGGCGCCCAATTCACCGATTCGCACCGTGGCGGATCTGAAGGGGCGCACCGTGTTCGTGTCGTCGGCGCGCGGCAGCATTTCGCAATTCCAGTTGTATGGTGCACTCGCGGAAGCCGGACTCTCGAAGGAGGACGTCAAGGTCCGTTTCATCCTGCCGGTCGATGCGTTTGCTGCGTTCGCGTCCGGTTCGATCGACGTGTGGGCGACATTCGATCCGTACTACGGCATCGCTGTCCAACGCGGCGCGCGCATTTTGCGCGATGGGTCCGGCATCAATAGTGGTCTCGGCTTCATCACTGCATCGGGCGCCGCGCTTGCTGATACACGCAAACGCGCGGCGATCGCAGACGTTCTGCTTCGGCTGCAACGAGCGGGTGATTGGGCGCTTGCGAACCCCGATGCCTACGCGCAGATCTACTCGACGTTGACGCGCTCACCGCCCGACGCGGCGAGGCAGATCACGCAGCGCGCGTCATTGAAACAGCACTTCGTGACCGAGGCGGATATCGCCGCACTCCAGAAAGTTGCCGATAGCGCGGATCACGACGCTATCCTGCCGCGCCGCATCGACGTCCGCGCGATTGCCGAGACGCATATCGCGAGGGGCTGAGGCGAACGGTGGCGCGCCTCCCGGCGCGTTGCGTCGTGCACAACGGAGCCGGCGGGTGTGTGTCCGGCGCCTTCCATGACCGGCAAGCCCTTCGATCCCCGGCAACCGCTTCCGTGCCGGCAACCCTTCCATCCCCGGCACCGCCTGCCGTGCCGGCAACCCCTGCCGTGCCGGCAACCCCTGCCGTGCCGGCAACCCCTGCCGTGCCGGCAACCCCTGCCGTGCCGGCAACCCCTGCCGTGCCGGCAACCCTTCCATCCCCGGCACCGCCTGCCGTGCCGGCAACCCCTGCCGTGCCGGCAACCCCTGCCGTGCCGGCAACCCCTGCCGTGCCGGCAACCCCTTCCAGCCCTCACTCCGGGTCAACCCGAATTGCCATGCGGCCTCGTCACGCCTATCTTTCTACATCATACGTATGACATAGAGAGCAAATCGTGGCAACTTTGCACAGGCAGGTCCTG
Organism: Burkholderia sp. OK233; assembly: GCF_900230185.1. Classification (GTDB taxonomy): domain Bacteria; phylum Pseudomonadota; class Gammaproteobacteria; order Burkholderiales; family Burkholderiaceae; genus Paraburkholderia. The sequence goes on along the minus strand of NZ_OCSR01000002.1, from coordinate 866,994 downwards.
AATCAGATGGGCGAACAGATTTGTTCAGGCAAATTCATGCCCGGCGACATTCTTCCCGCCGAGCCGGTGCTTGCCGAGCAGATGCAGGTGAGCCGCATCACCATCCGCGAGACGATGAAGTCGCTCTCCGCCAAGGGCATGCTGCAAGTGCGCCGCCGCTACGGCACGATCGTGCTGCCGCGTGCGCAATGGCAGTTGTTCGACCCGGACGTGATCATGTGGCGCGCGCGTGCAAGCGCCGTCGAGCCCGGTCTCATCGAAGATCTGATGGAACTGCGCATGATCATCGAGCCGAACGCGGCCAGGCTTGCCGCGAAACGCGCGACTGACGAAGACCGCATCGCGGTGCGGCGGGCTTTCAAGGCGATGGAACGTGCGGTCGCCGGCCACGGCGAGTACGTTCCCGCCGACCTCGCGTTTCACGGCGCCATCCTTACCGCCTGCCACAACCAGTTCGTCCAGCAGATGCAGAACGCGCTGTCGGCGATCCTGCGTACCAGTTTCGAGCTCAGCTCCGAAATCGCAGGCGGTCCGGCCCGTTCGCTGCCGATGCACGAGGCACTGTGCGTCGCGATCGAGAAGGGGGACCCCGAGGGTGCAGAGGAGGCGGTGCTCACGCTCATCAGGCGCGCTGAGCAGGACTTCGAAGACCGCGCCGCGCTAGACCGAACCGCTAACGACCAACCTGCCTAGTGATCTGATCAGTGCCCCACTTATTGACCCACTGACCCGTTAAGGCCTATCCGGCGACCGTCTGACGGGCTGCCCAAAGACCTCGCCAGCGGACCCCAAAACCCACTTCATCGCGACCGTCATCGGAATCGCGAGGGGCGCACTCGCGCCTCGTTTCTGAACATCGAGAGGACACACGCATGACACAGCTATTCGATCTGAGCGGCCGCACGGCACTCGTTACCGGCTCGGCGCGCGGCATCGGTTTCGCGCTTGCCGAAGGGCTGGCCGCCGCCGGTGCGAGCGTCATCCTGAACGGCACACGCGCAGACACGGTCGCCGAAGCGGCCGCCCGTCTGGGCGACAAGGGTTTCAATGCGCAAGGCCGCGCCTTCGATGTGACCGACGAAAGCGCCGTTGCCGAAGCATTCGCGCAGTGGGACAAGGACGGCGTGCAAGTCGATATCGTGATTAACAACGCCGGCATCCAGTTTCGCAAGCCACTCGTCGAACTCGAACTGAGCGACTGGCAGCGCGTAATCGACACCAACCTGACGAGCGCCTTCATCGTCGCGAAGCAGGCTGCACGCCGCATGATCGCGCGCGGCACGGGCGGCAAGATCATCAACATCGGCTCGCTCACGAGCGAAGCCGGGCGCGCGACAGTAGGCGCCTATACGGCAGCCAAGGGCGGCATCAAGATGCTGACTCGCGCCATGAGCGCCGAGTGGGCGGCCTCGGACATTCAGGCGAACGCAATCGGTCCGGGGTACATCCTGACCGACATGAACAAGCCGCTGATCGAGAACGCCGCCTTCGATGCATGGGTCAGGAGCAGCAATCCTTCGCAACGCTGGGGCAGGCCGGACGAACTCGTAGGTACCGCGGTGTATCTGGCTTCGCCGGCGTCGAGCTATGTGAACGGCCAGATCATCTACGTCGACGGTGGCTGGCTGGCCGTTCTTTAAACGCAGGTCCACGCGAGTAGAGCAAAACAAATAGCCACTCGCATCAGATAGTTCGTGCGCCGTACCGATCCGGAGACATCATGGAAAGCGTCAAACCCGTAGCAACTCAAAGATGGTGGTATCTGATGCCCATCATCTTCATCACGTATAGCCTCGCCTATCTCGATCGCGCGAACTACGCCTTTGCCGCTGCGGCCGGAATCGACAGGGACCTCGGTATCTCGCACGGCACTTCGTCGCTGATTGGCTCGCTGTTCTTTCTCGGCTACTGCCTGTTTCAGGTGCCAGGCGCGATTTACGCACAGCGCAATAGCGTCAAGAAGCTGATCTTCTTCAGCCTGATCCTGTGGGGTTTGTGCGCGGCGGCGACCGGCATGGTCAGCAATATTCCGATGCTGATGGTGCTGCGCTTCACGCTCGGCGTCGTGGAGGCGGCCGTGATGCCGTCGATGCTGATGTACATCAGCCGCTGGTTCACGCGCAGCGAACGCTCGCGCGCAAATACTTTCCTGATTCTCGGCAATCCGGTGACGGTGCTGTGGATGTCGGTGGTGTCGGGCTATCTGGTTCGCAGCTTCGGCTGGCGCGAGATGTTTATCCTCGAGGGCATGCCCGCCATCGCCTGGGCGGTGGTCTGGTGGTTCACGGTGAAGGATCGTCCGGCCGACGCGCCCTGGATGAGCGCCGCCGAAAAGACGGAGCTCGACGCGCGCCTGAAGGCCGAGCAGGCGCATATCGCGCCGGTGCGCAATTACAAGGCGGCGTTCCGTTCGTCGATCGTGATCAAGTTTTGCGCGATTCATGCGCTGTGGAGCATCGGCGTGTACGGCTTCATTATGTGGTTGCCGTCGATCCTCAAAGCCGCCTCGACGATCGACATCGTCTCGGTGGGCTGGCTCGCCGCTGTGCCCTATCTCGCCGCAATCATCCTGATGCTGCTCGCGTCGTGGCTCTCGGACAAGACGCGCAACCGCAAGCTGTTCGTCTGGCCGCTGCTGCTCGTCGGGACCATTGCGTTCGTTGCTTCCTATCTGATCGGCGGCTCGCATTTCTGGATCTCGTTCGCGCTGCTGGTCGTTGCAGGGGCAACGATGTACGCGCCGTACGGCCCGTTCTTCGCACTCGTGCCGGAACTGATTCCAAGCAACGTGCTGGGTGGCGCGATCGGCCTCATCAACGCGTGCGGTGCGTTGGGGGCGTTCCTCGGATCGTGGGTGGTGGGCTATCTGAACGGGGCGACCGGCAGTCCGGCGGCTTCGTACATTTTCATGGCGACCGGTCTGCTGCTCTCGGTGATCCTGATGATGACCGTGCCCGCGAATGCCGACGAGCACGCCAGGCGTGAAGCTTCGCTGTCGTTGCATCGCACGTAACGCGCAATGAATTGCACGTGCCAGCCCTGCGGTCCCGGTGTTTCAAGCCGGCCAGGACTGGCAGACGCCTGCCTGTACGGCAGGCCATCCAATCAAATGGACTGCTGATGAAATCAGAAAGCACCTCCACCTTGAGCGCCGGGCAGGCGCGAACCGCCGTCGCGGCAAAAGCCACGAAAAAACGTTTCGTGGTCGGTTTCCTGCTGTTCCTCGGCATCGCGGTCAACTACATGGATCGCAGCAATCTGTCGCTGGCGGCACCGTTGCTCGGACGTGACCTGAATCTGAGTCCTGTGCAACTCGGGCTGATTTTTTCGGCATTTGGCTGGTCGTACGCGATTCTGCAGATCCCAGGCGGGATGCTCGTCGATCGCGTCAAGCCGCGCGTGCTGTATGCCACCCTGCTGTGCGGATGGTCGGTGGCGACGTGCCTGCAGGCGGCCGTGAACGGCTTCTCGACGCTGTTCGGCTTGCGCGTGCTGCTCGGCACGTTCGAAGCGCCTTCGTATCCGACCAATAACCGCGTCGTCACCACGTGGTTTCCCGAGCGCGAACGCGCGACTGCGATTGCCTTCTATACCTCCGGGCAGTTCGTCGGCATCGCGTTCTTCATGCCACTGCTCGTTTATGTTCAGGCCACGTTCGGCTGGCGCGGCATGCTTTTCTTCACGGGCGCTGCAGGCGTCGTGTACAGCATCGTGTGGTTCATTTTCTACCGCGACCCGAAGGACAGCAAAGCCGATGCCGCCGAGCTCGATTACATCCGGCAGGGCGGCGGTCTGGTCGATGTCGGCGAGCAGGGCGGCGCGAGGAAAGCCGGTTGGGCCGATTTCAAACATGTGCTGAGGAACCGCAATATCTGGGGCGTATTCATTGGCCAGTTTTGCCTGTCGTCGATCCTGTGGTTCTTCCTCACCTGGTTTCCAACCTATCTCGTCAAGTATCGCGGGATGACGACCCTCAAGATGGGATTCATGGCGTCGGTACCGTTTCTCGCGGCCTATGTCGGCATTCTCTGTTCAGGTTTCTTGTCGGACTTTCTGCTTAGACGCGGGTTCTCGGTCGGCTTTGCGCGCAAGCTGCCCGTCATCTCCGGCCTGGTGCTCGCAACGTCGATCGTCGGCGCCAACTATGTTCAGGATCAGACCGCCATCATTCTTTTCATGTCACTGGCGTTCTTCGGAAACGGCATGGCGTCGATCACCTGGGCGTTCGTCTCCGCACTCGCACCGAAGAGCCTGATCGGCCTCACCGGCGGGATGTTCAACTTCATGGGCAATCTGTCGGCCATCGCGGTGCCGATCGTGATCGGCGTGCTGGTCAAGGACGGGCACTTCGAATCGGCATTGATATTCATCGGAGCACTGGCGCTTATCGGCGCACTGTCTTATGTCTTTATCGTCGGCAAGATCGAGCGCATCGTGCTGCCCGAATGAGTCGCGGATGCCAACGGAATTATTGAAACGGGAGTCGTTCATGGAAGCGCGCGCTTGCGTATTGCACGCAGAAAAGGATTTACGGATAGAGGCCGTCGAGGTGGCGGACATCGGGGAGACCCAGGTGCTGGTTCGAATCGGTGCCGGCGGAATCTGCGGGTCCGACCTGCACTATTACCTGCATGGCGGCTTCGGTGTCGTACGCGTGAAGCAACCGATCGTGCTCGGCCATGAAGTCGCGGGAACGGTTGAGGCTGTCGGCGACAAAGTCACCCGCGTCAAACCCGGCGATCGCATTGCGCTGAACCCGAGCCGCCCGTGCGGACATTGCAAGTTCTGTCTGGCCGGAGAACAGCAGCATTGCGCGGACATGTGGTTCTACGGCAGCGCGATGCGAGTCCCGCACAGTCAAGGCGCGTTTCGCGAACTGATCGCGGCCGAGGAGTATCAATGCGAGCCGGTGGGGACAGCGGTCTCGCTTGGCGAGGCGGCCTGTGCCGAACCTTTGGCCGTCGCGTTACATGCGGTTAGTCAAGCGGGCTCCGTGACGGGAAAACGCGTGCTGGTGACCGGTTCAGGTCCAATTGGCGCGCTGGTGGTGGCGGCCGCCCGTCATGCCGGCGCGCTCGAAGTGGTGGCTACCGACATCCACGATGCGCCGTTGAAGAAAGCCGTGGAAATGGGCGCTACCCGCGCGCTCAACGTTTCGATCGAGCCGGGTCTGAAGGCAGATGAATTCACTGCGGAGAAGGGCTATTTCGATGTCGCGATCGAATGTACCGGCGCGGCGGCGGTGCTGAAGGATGTCATTCCCGCCTTGCGTCCGCGCGGCACCATCGTGCAGGTCGGCGTCACCGGCGACGTGCCGATTCCGATCAACGCGCTGGTCGGCAAGGAAATCCGTTTGCAGGGCGCGTTTCGCTTTCACGGCGAATATGCGCTGGCCGCGCGGCTCATCAAGGAAGGCCGCATCGACGTGAAGCCGATCATCACCGCCACGCTGCCGATCGAGCGCGCGATCGAAGCATTCGACCTCGCGGCGGATCGCAGCACGCAAATGAAAGTGCAGATCACGTTCTGACGAAGAACCAGGCAACGCGCGTCCGATTCATTGATTCGATTTTGGCAGATAGAACATGGCAACCCTGATTACCGATGTAAAGGTCATCCTGACCGCGCCGGAAGGCATCAACCTGATCGTCGTGAAGATCGAGACCAACCAGCCCGGTCTGGTCGGTCTCGGATGCGCGACGTTTGCCTACCGGCACGTAGTGGTGAAATGTCTCATCGAGGAATATTTGCGGCCGTTACTGATCGGCCGTGACGCCGAGGCAATCGAGGAACTGTGGCAACTGATGCATCAGAACGCGTACTGGCGCAACGGTGCGATCGAGAACAACGCGATCTCCGGTGTGGATATGGCGTTGTGGGATATCAAGGGCAAGATGGCGAACATGCCGCTCTATCAGTTGTTCGGCGGCAAGTGCCGCGAAGGCGTGCCGATTTATCGCCATGCGGACGGCCGCGATCTGAATGAGTTGTGCGAGAACATCCAGAAGTATCGCGAGCAGGGCATCACACATATTCGTTGCCAGAGCGGCGGCTATGGCGGGGGGAGCTTCGGCAAGGCGCCAGCGAATGCACCCGAAGGCGCCGCGGATGGCGTGTATCTCGACAGCAGGAAGTACATGCGGGAGACGCTCAAGCTGTTCGACGGCATTCGCAGCAAGATCGGTTTCGACGTCGCGTTGTGCCATGACGTGCACGAACGCCTGAAGCCCGTGGAAGCGATCCGTTTCGCGTGCGAGCTGGAACAGTACGAACTGTTCTTTCTCGAGGACGCGATTGCGCTCGAGGAAGGCGAATGGATGCGTCAGCTACGCGCCAAAACGACCACGCCGTTGGCCCAGGGCGAACTGTTCAACAACCCGTTCGAATGGCGGTTTCTGATCACCGAGCGGCTGATCGACTTTATCCGCGTGCATCTCAGCCAGATCGGCGGCATCACGGCGGGACGCAAGCTGCAGATATTCGCCGAGCAGTTCGGCGTAAGGACCGCATGGCACGGTCCGGGCGATATGTCGCCGCTGGCGCATGCGGCGAACATTCATATCGATCTCGCCGCGCGCAATTTCGGCGTGCAGGAATGGTCGGGAACCGAGCCGCCGAACTTCGTGATCCAGGAACTCAAAGGGCCGCGGGAGGCACTGCTGGATGTTTTCCCAGGTTTGCCCGAGTTCAGGAACGGACACGTCTATGCCAATGACAAACCGGGCTTGGGCGTTGACATCGACGAAACCGAGGCCGCGAAATATCCGTGCGAAAACACCGTGACGACGTGGACGCAAACCCGCCTGAAGGACGGCACGCTGCAGACGCCATGATCGAATAGCACTAGCTCGCCGTGTGCACTTGAAGGACCGACGGGAGGTTGCCGCCGAACTCAGACACGCCAAGCAACAGCAACGCGCCGCAAAGCAAAAGAAGCAGCGGGTTGATTCGTGTGCTGAGCAGCGTCCCTACCGAAACAAGGGCAATCGCCTGGGCCGGAAGTCCACCGTCGAGCGATTTCAGCAGAACCCATCCCGCAGCGAGAATCATGCCGGAGGCGACGGGGCGCAGCCCACGCTCGAGCGCCAGCTGCCACGCCGCGCCCTGATAACGTGTCCAGATGTGGGTCACGCCGTAGATCAGGATGCCGGTCGGGGCGAGCAATGCCAGCGTGGCCACCACAGCGCCCCAGAACCCGGCAATCTGCCAGCCGATCAAGGTGGCCAGCAGCGAACCGGGGCCGGGCGCCATGCGCGAAATGGCGAAGTCGACGCCGAACTGGGCATGCGTCATCCATCCATGCACGTCGACAACCTGCCGTTGGATATCGGCGATGATGGCCTGGCCACCGCCTATCGTCACCAGTGACAGGGGCGCGAAAACGGCTGCAAGCTGTAGAAGAATGCGATTCGACATGGTCAGGCTTTGCGCAGTTTGATGTATTCGAACAACACGCTCAGGCCTCCTGCTCCGATCACGACCCACACCAGCGGCAGGCGCAATATGCCGACCGCGACGAAGGTGCCCGCGAGGAACAGCAGCGGGAGGAATCTGCGCGGCACCCGGCGCGCGGTCGTTACGCCCATCGACAACGACAGGCCGGTAGCCGCTGCCGCCGCGCCCGCAAGCAGGATGTGAGCGAGCGGGAACTGCAGCAGATGACTGAGAACCGTACCGAGAATAATGATGAAGATGGCGGGCGGGATGATGATGCCGGCAACCGCCAGCAGCGCGCCACGCCAGCCGAGCAGACGGTGGCCGATCCAGATCGCCATGTTTTTGACGTTGATGCCCGGCAGTGCCTGAGAAATGGCCAGGCCATTCAGAAAGTCTTCTTCACTGATCCAGTCGCGATCCTGGACGAATTCGCGCAGGAGCCAACCGCTCAGACCGCCACCGAAGCTGGTGAGCCCGATACGGCTGAATATCAGGAAAAGCCCGGTGAGGGTAGGCGGTCGACTCGTGTTGGCAATTTGTTGGGACATCGAATCTTCCAGTCAGATTGACGTATGACGGGCGAAATATTTGCTCCTGGTGAGCGTGCCCGGTCATATGCGACTGGAAAATTATATCAACCCGAGGCCTCTACGATCCAACCCATCCACTAGCGCAAACGGAATACTCTCCGCAAACAACTCCCGGTCTCCCGTCGCACTCGTCTGCGTATTCAACTGCAGCGCGAAATTCAAACCGGGACTCTGCGTGCTGGTCGTGCGCTCCTTGACCTTCAATTCAATCGGCATCCACGAGGCCGGCTCGTTCAGAATGCCGTTCACCTTTTCATCGATCTTCGCGCGCCCGGCAGCGGCGTCGCCGGGCGGCAGTTGCTTCGACATCGCCGCCAGCATGTCGAGCTGTTTCGCCGCGCTACGCCGCAAACGGTAACGGTGAAAGTAAGTCTGGTTCGGCCGCCGGTTCGCCTTCACATCGCCAAGGTGCCGGTCGAGCCGTTGTTCCGCGAGCGTGCGCGCCGGTGGTAGCTGCGGCTCGGGCCTGCCGTTCAGTCTCGCTTCCTGGCGTTCGCCTTCCTGTTCTGCATTTACCTGCTCGGTGAACAGATTGACCCACTGGTCACGGCTCGCATCGAGTGCGCGCGTATAGGTTTCAGCGCTCGAATACTCCGTGTCGAGCAGACACGCGCGATGCATCAGCGCGCCGTCTTCGCGCACCAGCTGTACTTTGGCGAGGTGGCTATCGTCGTTGAACGTCATGGTCGCGGATGGCGCGTCGAGCGAGACGAGGCCCACGCCCACGCTCGACTCTTTCGCGCCGACCGGCTGCGTCGCGCTGACCGTGCCGCTCAGCCGCCCGATCAGACGCGAGCCGGCGCCGACGCGATGTTGCTCGATTTGCATGCGCCCGCTTTGCTCATTTGAATCGAGCGTCTGTTTCGCGGTCTTCTCATAACCGATGCCGATGTTGGCGCCAGCGCGAAACGGCGAGCCGATTTTCGGCACGCTTACGGAAAGGCCGACATCGGCGGAGGCCCCGCGTTTGACGGTGCGCGCCACGGTGTCGGTCCAGCTGATCGACACATCGGGGTCATCGAAATAATGTTCGGCGAGCCGGTTCCAGGTGCCGCGTGAGCCGCCCGAGTTGGCGCCGTGCGCCTCAGTCGTTTCGTCGAAGACATGATCGATGATGCCTTCGAGTTTTTCGCGCATCGCGCTATCTTCGTAGCCGGTGCCGTTCGGATTGACGCGGCGTGCCACGCGCAGTGACACGCCGCTCGGTTCGGACAATTCCTGCGAGTGCAGCACGGCCTGAGTGGTCAGTCCGGCGCGCAACTGGGTCAGCCCGACGTCCATGTCGTAGCCGACCAGTACGCCGACGCCCGCATGCCGCACCTGCGTTTTCGCGGTGCCGACGAACATCTCGACGCCGTGCGTGCCACGGCTCAATTCGACCACGGCTTCACGGCTCTTCGACGCGCGCAGATCGAGGCGCGGTGCGATCGGCACGCCGCCCGTATGCAGCACCTTGCTGAGATTTGCCGACAACCCGCGCGTGCTGACGCCGATGCGGCGGCCGTCAGTAAGACGCAGGCGCGAACTCGATTGCAGATCGTGTGCGACGTCCTTGAGCGTTTGCCGGACCGTGTCGGCACTGTCCGCGGTGGCGGCCGGCGCAGGCGGGCGCGCTTTGTCCTTCAGGTCGGAGACATGGGTCCAGAACGGCGAATCGGCCGGCACCTTCGCGACCTTGCCCCACGAGGCGAGCCGTTCCAGATTGAACGGCTGTTTCGCGATCGACTTGAACGGCTTGCTGCGCGCGAGCGTGTGCGGATCGGCGGCGGCCCAGCGCGCGGTTTCGGTTTGCAGGCGCGCGAGCGTTGCAGGCGAACCGACGTCGCGCGGTTGCAGCTCCACGCACAACTGCTGCGCGCGTTCGGTGACCTTGTGCAACTGTTCCGCATCGAGCTTGCCATTCGGAAAGCCGCCCGATTCGAGCCAGACATGCAGCGCCGCGAGTTCGGCGATCGACTGCTCCGGGCGGGCATGCGAAAGCGCCGCCGCGGGACGCATCTCAGGGCGCTCGGAGAGCGGCTCCAACGCCCCGCGCATAGCCTCCTCGAGTTTTCCCTGCTCGGTGCCGACGGTCTTGCGCGGTACGCCTTGGGTGCCGAAGCGCAGTGCCGACAATGGCGAGCTGCGTTTGCCGACGAGCCGCGGCAAGAACGTCTTCCAACGGTTTTCGCCGACACGGTCGATCGTCTTTGCTGAGAATTTGTTCAGACGTTCGCGTGCTTGGGACAACTCGCTGCCGCGTTCGTCTTCCCGGAAATTCTGGCGCCATGCGAAAAACGCACCTTTCTGATCGGCGTTCAGTGCGCCACGGCCCTGGGTAGTCAGTGTCGACGCTGCGTCGTAAGCCTGCCACGCGAGCGGGGTTTCATTCAGCGGCGTGCCGGTCGCGGGCGCTGAGCGCGCGGCGACTGCGGCTGGTGCGGGATCCTGCGCCGGGCCTGCGCCGTGAAGGGGCGGATCGAGCGTGTCGGCGGCTTGCAACATCATCCGCTGGGCGAGCTGCGTCGACGCATCGGCGGGCGGCGGCTGCCCCTGATGGCGCAGCTGGTTGAGCGCGTCGAAACCGGCGTCGGTGCGTGCCAGCGTGCGAGCGACTTGCCATGCGCCGGCTTCGGCGGGCGTCGTCGAGCGGGCCGTGTGCATCTGCGCGAAGTCGAGGTGTTCGAGTGCGTCGAGCACTTCGTTGGCACTGTGCGCATCGCCGATATTGGCGCCGTGCAATGCCTGGGCGAGCAGGGCGCCGCGATGGGTTTCCGTGGCGGCATTGGGGCCGCTCAGCGCGGCCAGCCGATGCGAAAGTTCGCCCTGCGCGAGCAGGTCGCCGGGAAGGCCCGGCAATTGACGACCCACATAGTCGCTCAGCGCGGCCTCGCCGGCCATCGCGTCGAGCGGAATCGTCGACGCTTCGTTTCCGTTTCCGTTTCCGTGCTCCGCGGCGAGTCTTGCCGCCGAGGAGGACGAAGCGGACGAAGACCGCGCCGTCTTGCCAAGTGCCTGCCGGGCTTGCCGCTCGCTCTTCGCCAACGGCGTTCCCGCCGCGTTCGACGCCACCACCGGTTTGGCGGAATAACGCTCGCCGTTCGCAGTGAAATCCGCCGGCGCAAACGGCTTGCCATGCTGACTCGTTTGCGAGAGCGCGGTGCTGATATCGAACTTGCTCGCGCGCAGCCGTGCGCCGGTACGCGACAGCTTGTTACCGAGCCTGCCCAGCAGCGTTTCGTCGACCAGCGGTTGGGCCTGCGGCGCGCCCGTGGGCGGCACGGCGGGCGCACCGGCAGGCTGATGACCGGGCGCTTCGGTCGTTTCGGCCTCGGGCGTGTGAATCGGGTGCTGCGGTACTGCATGGATGTCGGACATAGCGCGTGGCGTTCAACGAGCGGCAGTTGAAGTCACGGTATGGAGCGCGTATGACAGTCCCAGGCAGGGTGCGAAGCGAGGTCACCGCACGCGAAGCAGCCCCACGGAGGCGGATGCGTCGAGCGCTTCGAGATCGACGGTGATGCGCAATTCGAGTCGTCGTGCGCCGTGCTGCCGGGCGCGCTGCAGCGCGTCTTCAAGCAGCGGCCGCACCACCCGCGGGTCTTCGCCGCTGCGCAGACGCAGCGTCGCAATCAGACGCCGCAGCTCCGGTACATACCAGAGCTCGCCGGTGCGTTCGCTGCGGCTCACCGCTTCGCGCAGCGTCGCGCCGAGCGCGGCCGCGAATTCCGGTTCGTCCTGCAGCGCGATGCGCGGCAGCAGCGTGGCGATGAAGGCGATATCGGGCACATTGACGCGTTCGCGCGCGATCCGCTTCATCGCGCCGGCAATCAGCCGCCGCGCGGCTTCCTGATCGCCGCGCCGGGCGTCGAGCCAGAGTTGAAAATCGAGACCGAGACGCAGCCAGCGTTTAACGCCCGCCGCTCGCGCTCGCGTCACCAACGCCGCCGCGCAGGACTCGGTCAGCGGGATGTCGTCGTCGAGTGCGGCAAGTGCGCAGGCGAGGCCGAGCGCGATGCAGCCGGCGAGCGGTTCGCTTTCGTCGGCGGGATCGCGGATCGTGACGCGCAGCGGCGCGGCCATATGCGGTTGACCGACCAGCCACAGCGCAACGGCATGAATCGCCCGTGCCACGAGATGTAGCGACAAGCCATAGCTGGTGGCGATCGCATTGGCCTCACGACTGACGTCTTCGTCGATCTCGTCGGTCGCTTCGTCGTTGAGTCCGACGACCGGCGCGAGCAGGCGGATCGCGGTATCGAATTCACCCGCATACGCCTTGACGATGCCTTCGATACGCCGCGCGTTGATGCTTACCGCCTGGCTGTGCGCCACCGGCGCAATTTCGCTGAACTCGCTGGAGAGGCGCCGGCAATGCTCGATCTCGCCGGCGTCGAGCGCGCCCATCACGAGGCAGAACAGCGCACGCAGGCGGTACGGCGTGTCGGCGCAGATATTGGCGAGCTCGTAGGTGCGCTGCCAGCTCTCGACGATCTCGTTCGATGCGCTGCGCTTGAGCATCAACGCGCGCGCGAGCACGGCGCGCAAGCGCATCTCGTCGCGGATACGACGCATCGACACACTGTCCACCCGCGCCAGCACGGCGCGCACCCAGCCGATGTATTCGTCGACGAGCGCGAGCGCCCCCCACATAGGCGCCGTGTTGTCGAGCAACTCGGTGCACAGTTCCACCTTGTCGACCGAGACGGCCCATTCGAGCGCTGCGCGCAGCGCGTCGATATCGTGGCGGCTGTGCGCGGTGGCCACGGCGACGCCCGCGCCGAAACGGCGCGCCATATCGCGGGCGACGAACTGCGCGTGATGCAGATCGGCCTCGGCGCTTTCGCGGTTGCGCTCCAGCGCGTCGAGCGCGAAGCGGCGCACGGCGGGCGGCAAGCGCAGCCGCAAGGCGCCATCGCAGTCGACCGCATTCACGAGGCCCGCATCCATCAACGTATGAAGCTGGCGTTCCAGCAGGCGCGGCTCGGGCGGGCCGAAGCCGTAGTCGCTGCCGAACGCGCCGAGCATTTCGCAGGCGGCTTCGTGCGAGAACGCGGTGGCAAAAATGCCGAGCCGGCGCAGCATGGTGCGGGTCGGGGCTTCGAGCGCCGCATACGACAGGTCGAGCATCACGTGGACGATCGCCGCGCGCGGCAGCACGATGCGGCGGCCGCCGCTGCGATGCGTCATCACCGTATCGAGTTCGCGCGCGAATGCGACGATCGCGTCTTCAGGCGGCACACCTGCGCGCACCTGGCCGGCGATCGTCGCGGCAGCGAGTTCGAGCGCGAACGGCACGCCGTCGACACGCCGGCAAATCAGCGCGGCCGCCGCAAAGGTGGCCGGCGCGATGCTATCCACGTCGGGCAGCGGCGCATGCAAAGCGGCCGGCTTCAGACAGTGCGTGAGCCGGGTGAAGAGCAGGCGCAGTGCGTCGTAGTCGAGCGTGGCGGGCGTGCCGTCGATCTGCTCGGGCGGCGCGCGCAACGCGGCCACCGGCACGGCCGTTTCGCCGCCGATGAAAAGCGGCGACTCGCACGTGGCGATCACATGCAAGCCGCCTGTGTTCGCCACCAGCGTATCGATGAGTTCGGCCGCCGCTTCGCTCAGATGATCGCAGTGATCGACGATCAGCAGCATGCGGCGCTCGCCGATCTGCATGGCCAGATTGGCTGCCATCGCCAACTCGTTATCCGGCTCCAGGCCGACGGCCGCGCCGATCGCGTTGGCGATGCGGTCGGGCTGTGCGAGCGAGGCAAGCGCCGCACAAAAATCGCCGTCTGGAAAATGTGGCGCGAGGTGGCTGGCTGCTTCGACCGCGAGGCGCGTTTTACCGACGCCGGACGCGCCGGTCAGCGTGACGATGCGGCGCGTGGGCACCAGCGCGAGCAATTCGGACAGCTCGGCATGACGGCCGATGAACGGCGACGGGTCGATGATCTGCGAGCGTAGCGACGTGACGGCGCTGGTCGGCATCAAGGCCGGAAAAGCCGAGGTGGCCGGCGCGGCCGCCGCGGCGAGGCTCGATGCGGCGGTGACCGACGCCAGCGTGGAAGACGGAACTGCTCGGGAATACGCAGTGCGCGGGGAGGCCGGAGCGGCGCCGCGCCACGTCGTGCTATAGGATGAGCCGTACGGCGAACCGAACGTGAGTCCGGCCGTGGTCAGCGGGCTTGTTGCGGCTGTCGCCGCGAACGAGGTGGCGAGCGACGCGGCAATGCTGCCGGCGTTCGCCAGCGGAAGATCGAGTCCGGCGTCGGGGGTGTCGAGCACGCGGATTTCACCCGCAAAACGGTAGCCACGGCCGGCCACGGTGACGATCAGATCGCGGTCGTCGTCGAGCGCGCGGCGAATCGCGGAGATCTGCGCCTGCACTGTGTTTGCGTCCACTTTGCTGCCCGGCCAGACGATTTCGCGCAACTCGGCGGTCGACACAACCCGGCCACGGGCCTCGAGCAGGGCAGCGAGCATCGCGAAGGGGCGCGCGCCGAGTTCGATGACGGCGCCGTCGGAAATCAGCAGGCCCACTTCGCGCGCGAGCCAGAATCGCGAGAAAGCGATCACCTGACCGGTGAGTCGCGGTAGCGACATGATGGGTCTCCGGCGTAGTTGTGTTTCGGTCCACCGGCGAGGGGTACTCGCGAGGCACGCGTAACGAACGGCCGCGGTGCGGTATTCGTCTGACCTTTATATTATCGCCTGAGAAATGAACAATTGCTTGTGTTGCGGACACTTCTTCGTTCCGGCCCGGTGCGTCTGCTGTGCGTCTGTCTGGCGGCTTCAGGCGTCCGCGAGACTCCACTGCATCGTGTTACGCAGCCAGGCGGCCCCCTCGCTTGCCGGCTCCGGCGGCACCGGCGCGGGTCGCGTCAAGGCGTAGAGATAGCTGTCGGCGGCGGCGAGGCCCCGGTTCGGACGCGGCTCGTGATTCGTGAGGCGCGCTTCCTGGACAAAGCCGAGGCGCTCCATCGAACTGTGCGCGGCGCCATCCACGGCGCAGCACGCGAAGACCCGGTACACGCCCGGTTGCTCGATCAGCCAGTCGATCAATTCCTGCAGCGCGAGTACGCCTGCCCGGCGTCGTCGAGCGCCGCCGTGCCGGCTGATGATCACGCCGATCTCCACGCGCGGCAGCGTCGGCTTCAGTTCGATCAACGCGGTCAGCCGGCCGGTTTCCTTGCATTCGAGCGTGTAGCGAATCAGGCTGCCGTCGTCCCAGCCGCGCAGCGCCTCGTCGACGAATTCGGCGGTTTGCGCTGCACCGACATGGCGCAGCACCGGCAGGTCGCGCATTGTGTCGGCGTCGCCGAGCATCTGGTCGAACAGGGCGGGGGCATGGGCAAGGGTGAGCGGGCGCAGCCGCAGATAAGGCGTTTCCATGCTGTCGAGCGGGATGAAGCGCATGAGTCGGACTCCGAATGAGCGACGAACTCATGCAGTGTGCCGCTCGCGTGTGACTCACGCACGACGGTCCGCGAACCGGCGTAAGGGGGCGCGAAGACCGGGCCGCGGACGACCGGCGCGGTGGCGGCGTGAGGCTGACTGCGCGCGCGGCTACGCGATTTATTCCATCGTGCCCCGCATCCGGCTTCGCTTCGTCGCACACTATTTCGCGCTGTGACCGCGGGCGTCGTACGCCCGTTGTAAGGTCGAGCAGGATGCCTGTTCGACGTCCCCGTCTTGCGCTTCGTCACTGCAGCGCACATTGCCATCAGGAGCCTCGCACCATGCCGGATTCCCCGTCGATTTCACGCCCGGGCAGCACGCTACCGCTATCCGACACCAGCACCCAGTCGTCGCCTGCCACCGGCGGCCGCAAACCCGTCGATGGGGAGGCGCACGCCAGTCAGCAGGCGGACGCGAATCTCAGCCAGCTAGCCGCCAACGGCAGCGGCGAGGCAACAGGCAAGCGTAAAGGCGCGTCGTTTTCGACCAACACCTCATCGGCGACCCGGCCTGTGGTGCCTCAGCAAAGCGCGGGAGGCATGCCGGGCGACGTGCCAGGCCGTCCCGGCCGCTTCGGCGGTCTGGCGCAAGGCGTGGGGACCATCGCGAACGATGCCACCGGCATGGCGTCGGCAGGCATGAACGTGCTGGGCGGTGTGATGCAACTGGAGCAGGCGGCGGTCAACCAGTTCGCGGAGTTGATAAAGCAGGGCGCGCACAATGTCGAAGAGGCATCGAAGGGGTAAGCGGGGCTTAAGCCCGCAACCAGAAATACTCCCCTGAAGCGATGCCTTCAAACATCTCGTCGTTCGATTCGACGATGTTCTGCCGCCAGTAGCGGCCATGCTCCGCGTAGTGCGCGAGCAGATCGGCGAGCCCCTCGCCGTTCAGATCGTCGGCGAACGGCAGTCGCAGCACCAGCACCACGCCGCCCGTGTCCGTATCGAGCCCCAGTTGTGCCTGATCCTGCGCATAGATCAGCAGGTTGGCTTCGAGCATGAGCCGGAAGACCACGAGCGTGCGCCCGGCCGTCACCGTGCCGAAATGAAAATTGGCATACATCGCGTCGAGGTCGCGCTCGAAATAGTCGAGCCGCACGTCGAAGCCTTCGACCTCGATCGATCGCGTGCGCAGCACATGATCCGCGTCGCCGAGACCGACGGTCGCGCACAGATCCACGATCAGGCTGGTGTAACGCTCGCTGCTCATCCTCGTACCTTGCTTGGGCGATGCGCGCGGTATTCAGCGCGGTGCGGATGCGAGCCGCGCCTTCTATCCGGCGAACACTGAGAATGCTGCAAAAAAACACGGCCGGGTCCCGCGCGAAACATGAGCAAAACAGGACCGGCCGTGCGCAGACCGCCGCCGATGGCGAGCGGCCTGCGTCTGCGATGCTTAGCCGCCGCGCGAAGCATCCTTGACGTTGCTTGCACCGCTCTTCGCAATGTTCGCCACCGACGAATACATGCTTTGCTCAACTTGCATCTGGGCTGACATCATCGTCATCTGGTCCATTTGCTGCGTGAGACCAGCCATCATTCCGCCTGCGCTTCCTACTGACATGAGAACCTCCAGTGACTATGGGTAGAGAGTGAGTGGCCTATATCGAGACCTGCCGCCGCGCCGGCTGTTCGTGAGAACAGGCCGCCGCAGCAAGCGCGTTGGCCGCGAGCCTGGTGCGTGATACGCCGCCAGGCCCGCGGTGAGCCACCGCGTCGCCGAATCAGGCGTGCGCGCCGGCCTGTTTTTCCTGCAGCCGCACGATCACGCGTGACGCAGCGAGAAAGCCGCGATACAGCTTTGCCAGATTGTTGCGGTCGAGGTCGGTTACGCCCTGCGTTTCGCTGATCCGCTGCGCGGTTGCGTCGAGCGCCTGACGGATCGCGTCCACTTTCGGCGCGCCGGCCGGATCGGCGAGCGTCTTCTGCAAATCGTTGAATTCGCTGGCGTAGGTTTCGAGCTGCTCGTACATGTCGATCTCCTGATTGAACGGGACGGTGTGCCGGTGATGGGTCAACTGGACGGACCGCGCGGTTGCGCGGTCGGCAGTGTGGCGGGGTTGGGTAGCGGTACGACGCTGGCTGCGCTGCGGGTGACGGTGTCGTTGTCGACGATCGAGGCGTTCGCCGGGTTCGATGGGTTTGCCGTGTTCGCTGCATGGGCGGCGTTGGCGTTGGCAACTGCTGTGCCGCTTGCACCGCCTGCCCCCGAAGCCGCATTCGCGGCAGCCGCCGCATCGCTGTCCGACGCCGGCGGATCGACCGCGTAGATATGCTTGACGCCGTCCGGCGTCTGCGCGTAGCGGACGTCGTCGGAGGAAATCATTTCGGAATACGATGCAGCGGCCGGGTTGGCCGCGGCGATGCTGGTGTTTTCCGCGGCTTCCACGACCACGTTTTTCACGTTCGGATCCAGATCGGCGCGCACGCGCGCCAGTGCGGCGTCGAGATCCGCGCGGCTGCTGACGGCGCCGGTCACGGCGAAGTTGCCGTCGCCGAGATAGCGCACATGAGCGCCCGCAACACCGAGCGAATCTTCGATGCTTCGCGCGTCGTTCTGTGCGACGTCGTAATTGCGCGAGATACCAGTTGTTGAAATCCGCGCGAGCAGGTTGCGCACGGCGTCGTCGTCGGCGGGGCTCGTGACCATGCCGGTCACCACCACGGTGTTGCCGACCGCGCGCGCCTGCAAACCGCTCACATGGGCCGCGGCCAATGCCTCGCTGACGCGCTGCGCGCGGTCGTCGGCATTGCGCGGCAGGGCGGCGCGGCTCATCTGCGTGGTCGTCAGCAGCGAACCGGCGACGATCACGATGCCGAGTGCGAAGCACGCCACCACGGCGCCCACATAGCGGCGGCGTTTCTTGCGTTCGGCTGCGAAACGCGCTTCGGCGGGGCGCGTCAGGAGCATTGAAAGCAGGTCGAGGTCGGACGGCCACACGGCGTCGTCCGCGCCGACGCAGAGGATCATGTCGTCGAATTGCATCGGCACGAAGTCCACCAGCAACACCACTTCTTCTGCGACGGCGGGCTGCGTGGGCTGCCCGTCTGCCGCGTCCACTGCTTGCACGGCCGCAGCCGCGACGCGCTGCGCACTGACCACGCCGCTCGCGTCGACGTGCAGCAGCGCATCCGCACCCCGCCAGTCGGTGAGGCGGATGTCGGCATCGTCGTCGGCGCCGACGCGATGCGTGCCCGGCGTGAGCTGCAATTGCGCTCCCGCGTGAACGCCCGTCAGTATCCGCAGCAGTTTCATCGTGCTCGCACAGGGTGGGTGGGAGGAGCGCCGGGGCGCGCGCAGTGCACGGCGCGACCGGCCCGATCGACCCTAATGTAGCCGCCCGTTGCGGCATGTCCCGGAGCGGATGCGAAGGCGCCGCATGGGATGCGAAGCCGCGCGGCAAACCGCCTAGCGGCCGCCGCCAGGAAAGGCCCGGCGCGGGCCTGGCGGGGGCGGCGGTGTGCCCGGTGCGGCCGCATGGGCGCTTCTTTCAGGGGCAGACTCGGCTGCGCCAGATGTACCCAACGCGCCCGAGGTCCCCGGCGCCTCGGAAGAGCCCGAAGCCGGAGACCGCCCGAGCGTGCCGCTGCGCATCACGCACAATGTGTCGATCGAGCGGGTGAGCTGCGCCTCATTGGACGGTTTATCGGCATGCAGCCAAAGCAAGGGAAACAGCAGGTTGAAACGCTGCACCCGCTCCGGCGGCGGCAGCCGCGTCACGCCTTGGGCGGTCGACCCGCCCGTACGCTCACGCAACGCGGCCACACCGGAGCCCGCACCAGGCTGCGACGCGGCAATGCTGCCGATTCTCTGCTGCACGCCAAGCAGATCGATCGCCTGCTCGAACACGCGAGTGTCGAGCGGCATCTGCGGATTGGCGGCCAATTGCTCGCGCAAGTTCAGCATGTCAGTGCGCCACGCGTCGCGTACCGCTGCGGCGCGCGCGCCTTCCTGGCCCGGCTGTGCGTACTGCGCGGCGATCGCGTCGAGCCGGCCCGGCGGCGGAGGCGGCACGGCGCTGCGATCGCCGCGCGCCTTGATCGCCGGCGCCGCGCCAGTGCCGTGCTCGTCGCCATGATCGCCTTGCGAATGGCCACCGCCGCCACGTCCGCCGCCGTCGCGGTTGACCTTATGGCCCTCGGCATGATGCGCTTCGGCGTCGTCCGGGCCGTCGTCGTCGAGCCCCCCGGCATTACTGCGCTGCTTCTTCGCGGCGCGACGTTTGCGTGCCAACTGATCGGCCATTCGCTTCGCGCGGATCGAACTCACCGACGGACCACGCTGCGCGTCGTTGCCATACGTGAAATTGGTGGTGCCCCGATATAGCGCGGCGAATTGCGCGCCGTTGCGAGCACCTTGCGCATTGGCGGCTTTCTGCTGCGACTGGGCGACGTGCTGCGCCTGAGCCGCCGCCGTATCGCTGCCTTGATGAGAGATGCGGCTCATGTCGATCGCCTCGCAGGTCGGTCAGGCAGTGCGCCGCTTTACAGCGGCACGGCCGCCTGCATCATTTCGTTGGCGAAGTGCAGAATCGCCGCGCACGAGAGCGGCGCGGCGACCACGATCACCACCGTCACCGCAATCAGCTTGACCGCGTGCGACAGCGTCTGGTCCTGCATCGACGTGATCGCCTGCAGGAACGACACACCTAGGCCGACGACCGCCGCGACGATCACCGCCGGCAGCGAAACGGTCAGGCACAGCAGCATGCCCTCGGTGGTGAAGCGGATCAGCGAATCGATTTCCATGTGAGTTTCCCTGGCGGGTCGCCCTGACTACGCGTGCTATTTGTAGGACATCACGAGACCGTGGATCAGCGTCGACCAGCCGTCCATCACGACGAACAGCAACAGCTTGAACGGAATCGCGACGTTGGTCGGTGTGACCTGGTTCAGACCCATTGCGAGCAGCACGTTCGCGATGATCAGATCGATCACGATAAACGCGATGTACAGCAGAAAGCCGATCTTGAACGCATCGGTCATTTCCGTCAGCGTGAAGGCGGGTGCCAGCACGATCAGATCGTCTTCCTTGATCTGCGCGGCTTCTTCCTTCGGCCACACCACGGAAGCCGAGCGCAGGAAAAATCGCTTTTCGCGCTCGTTCGTGTGCTTGACGAGGAACGCGCGGAACGGCTCGCGCGCCGCGCCGAACGCCTGAATCAGCGCCTGCGAAGGCTGCGCCGCGAGTTGCTGGCCTTCGAGCGATTTCGCGGCGAGCATGCCGATCGGCGCCATCACGTAGATGGATACCAGAATCGCGATGCCGTTGAGCACCATGTTCGGCGGTACCTGCTGCACGCCGAGCGCATTGCGCAGGAGGCCCAACACCACGACGATTTTCGCGTAAGACGTGACGACCATGGCAACGAAGGGCAGCAGGCTGATCGCGACGACGACCAGCAGCAGCCCGGTGATATCACTGAATTGGACCATGCCTGTGCGCCATGCGAATGATGCGGATGCCGAGATGCTCGCCGACCGTCACCAGCTCGCCATAGCCGATGGTCTGTCCATGCGCGACGAGCCGCAATTGCGCGTCCGCCACGGGTACGGGCAGTTCGAGCACGTACCCGGGGCCGAGCGCCGACAATTGGGCGAGCGGTAATGCCACCGTGTCGATCTCGAACTGCACTGGCAATTCGAGTTCGCCGATCCGGATCGGATCGGCGGGGTCGTCGATGGCGAGCCCGGCGTCGGCGCTCGCCGGGTCCAGCTCTTCTGACATGTTCGGCTCCTTGACGATGACGAGCGACTGCCCGTCGATTTCCACAGCGGCGCACACACGGGTGAGCCCGGGGGTTCCCCACGCGGCGACGGCACGTGGCCGCGCGTGGGGCGAAGAGGGGGCGCTCGAGGCATCGAGCAGCGTTGCATCGAGCGAAGGGAAGGCGGCGCGCAGCAGCACGTCGCCGGGTTCCAGCGCGTGCAGTGTGTCGACGGGTAAGCGCTTGACGCCGAGGATCAGGCTGCCGGGGACCGTGAAGTCGAAGACGGTTTCCGGTGTGCGATCGGACGACGCAGACGAAGCGTTTGAAGTGGCTGCTGCTGATTGAACCGAAGCAGGCGCGGGTTCGGCACGCAGCAGCCGGTCGAGCAGATCGTAGCACTCGGGATCGGCGCTGAGCGCGGCCTGATAGCGGCGTTCATCGAGCTGGAACGAGAGCGCGACGACAGGGACATCGGCGTTAGCGCCGCCTGTCAGCTTTCGCGTTGCCGTAGTCTCACTCAGGCGCCCGCGGCGGACAGCGGCGACACGTGGGCCTTTGAAGCCCGCGCGGATCAATCGCTCGAACAGCGGTTCCAGCACAACGCCCGCGACGGCCTGGCGTAACGCGGCGTCGGCGGGAGGCTTCGCGGTGAGCGCGTCGCTGTCCGGCCACGCGGCGATCGAGAGCGCCGGATAGGCGTGCAGATCGAGGGCAACGCGCACGGCGGCGGTCGATAGGCCATCCGCCGAAGCGAGCGTTAGTTCGATGACGCCCGGGTCGGCGTAAGCCGCATCAAAGCTGTGCGCATCGGTCAAGGCCGCGTGCCATTCGGTGACGCCGAGCGTCGCATGCAGATGACCGGCGACCCGCGCATCGCAGACCGTGCGCGTCACGCGAGCGGCGGCGCGGCTAATGGCCGGCAGACGCAGCGGTGCGATCGGCGCTATTGAAGCGTCGATAACCGCCGCGTCGAGCGCCTCTGTCGTTGCTACTGACGTTGCAACGGCAGCCGCGCGCTGACGCGCACCATCGCCCGACATGCGGCCCACGCCCGATGTCCGTTCGCGCGCGGCGTGCGGATCGGTCGCGGCTTCGTCTTCGGTTGTCGGCTCGTCGAGCGGATAGGTCATGCGCAGGGGATCCGTCACCACACAGTGAGTTCGATTTCGCGGGCTTCACCCCACGCGCGCAGCAAGCTATCGAGTTCTCGCTCGAGCAGTGCGCTGTGTTCCAAGAGTAGTTGCCTCGTCGCCGTATCCGGCGTGTCGAACCGAAGCTGCAGACTGAAACGCGAAAGCGTCAGATACAGCGTGGTCTGCGGCAGCAGTTTCTGATCGAGCGGCAACTGCACTTCCCAGTTGCCTGCTTCGGCAATCGACGGATCGCCGCAGAACGCGCCGATCTCACGCGCAAGGGAGCCGAGCAGTTGCACGAAGCGCTGCTGTTGCCGGTAGACGGCAGTCACGACCGGCGCCGCGGCGTCGGCGACGCGCGCGCCGATTACGAGACTTTCGGGCGAGGGCGTGCTATCCGCGCTTGCCGAAGGATTCGTGTCAGCGCCAGACGCAGCGTTCGCGGACGCGTCCGGGCCCGCATCGCCACCGCTGCGGGCGAACGGGTGCGGTGCGGACGGAGCAGGTGCATCCGCGGCGTCTTCGGCGGCATCCGCATCGCTGCCGCCTTGCGAGCCTGCATGCGTATCGGTATTCGCATTGCTATTGAGCCGATGTAAAGCCCGACGCCGTCCGAGCAGCGACGCGTAGTCGAAACCGCGCCCACCTGATCCGCACGAGGCTGTGCGCGCGTCGATTTCGTCGGCGGTTTCGCTGTCCGCTTCACCGGGAATGACGCGCACGTGGCGCGAAACGATATGCGTCATCGTCACGGCCTCAGATCGACACACGGCCGAGTGGCCGCAATTCGACGTGCTCGCCGAGTTCCTGATACGAATACACCGCAAGCCAGCCGAGCCGCGCCTCGATCATGCGCCGCACGTAACGGCGAATATCCATCGACGTCACCAGCGCCACCCCTTCGCGCGGCACAGCGCCGACGAAGGACTGGATCTTGTCGATCAGCAACGTGGCTTCGTCGGGCGGCAAGGCGAGGAAGTTGCCGGTCGGCGTCTGCTTGATCGACTGACGGATATGCTGCTCAACCGGCATGTCGAACAGCACCGCCGACAAGGTGCGCTCGCCGCTCGCGGCCCGATGCGCGAGAAAGCGCGAGAGGTCGCCCCGCACGTACTCGGTGAGCATCAGCATGTCTTTTTCTTTCGGTCCCCACGCGATCAGACTCTCCATGATCGTGCGGACATTGCGGATCGAGATCTGCTCTTCGAGCAGGCGGCGCAGCACGTCGGCGATCCGTTGCGGCGGCAGCACCTTCTGCACTTCGGCAACGAGGCCCGGATAGTCGCTCGCCAGTTGATCGAGAATCCATTGCACTTCCTGAATGCCGAGAAAGAGCGGTGCGTGCCGCCGCATCAGCGCCACCGACGCATGCGCGATGGCCTGTTCCGCGCGCCATACCGATGTTTTCGGCGGCACCGCACGCTCTTCGAGCCAGCGCGTCGGCGTGCCGCTCGTGTCGATCGGCGGACCGGCTTCGCATTGCGCAATGAGCGCGTCCATTGCCTGGCTTTCCTCGCTCGTCAGCGTGACGGGCGCAGCCGAATGGGCGAGACGGCTGGCTTCGGGCAACATCACTTTGCCGGCCGGTAGTTCGATCGTCAGTTGCGGCACATCGTGCACGAGAATCTGGCAGGTGGATGAAGGCAGCGCGGCATAGGTCCACATCGTGATGCCTGGAAACGGCAGGCCGAGTTCTTCCTGCAAGCGCGCGCGTTCGGTTTCGAACGACTTGTCGAGCGCGGGCATGGTCAGCCGGGCGACGAGGTCCGGCGCAATGCGCACGCCGAGCGGGCAGGTGAACTGCGGGGCGCGCGCCAGAATCGCGGGCACGTCGGTCTTCGAACCCGAGCGTTGCATGGCATGCAGCGATTCGCGTTCGTGGTTTTGCTGCTGGGGTTTTTTTGCGTTCAGGCGCCATGCTGTGAATGCGAGCGTGCCGGCGAGCAGCAGGAAGAGCGCGGCCGGAAAGCCCGGTACCGCGGCGAAGCCAAGCAGCAACACGGCCGCGAAATACAGCGCGCGCGAACTGGAACCGAGTTGGCGACCGATCTCGTCGCCGAGCGAGCCGGGGTTGGCCTGCCGTTCATCCGCGACGCGCGTGATCATCACGCCGGCCGCCACCGACAACAACAGCGACGGAATCTGCGACACCATCGCATCGCCGACCGACAGAATCGAAAAGCGGTTTGCCGCTTCACCCGCGCTCATGTTGTGATACGCGACACCCACCGCGATACCCGCGACGATATTGATCATCGTGATGATCAACCCCGCAATCGCATCGCCTTTGACGAACTTCATCGCACCGTCCATGCCGCCGTGCAATTGGCTTTCGACAGCGAGCGTCGCGCGTTTGCGGCGCGCTTCTTCGGCGGTCAGCAGATTGGCGCGCAGGTCGGCGTCGATACTCATCTGCTTGCCCGGCAACGCGTCGAGTGTGAAGCGTGCGCCGACTTCGGCGACCCGTTCCGAACCTTTCGCGATCACGATGAACTGCACGGTGGTGATGATGACGAACACCACCAGCCCGACCACCAGATTGCCGCCCACCACCAGTTCGCCGAAGCTCTCGATGATATGGCCGGCCTCCGCATGCAACAGAATCGACTTGGTCGACGCGATGTTCAGCGAGAGCCGGTATAGCGTGGTGAACAGCAGCAGCGACGGGAACGCGGACAGCGATACCACATCGGGCACATACATCGTCACCATCAGCAGCGTCACGCTGATCGTGATATTCACGCCGAGCAGGATGTCGATCAGCGCCGGTGGTAATGGCAGGATCATCAGCGAAATGATCGCCACGATCAGTGCGACGATGCCGATTTCACCACCGGCAGGAAGTTTCAATGTCTTCAGCATGGTGGGTCTCGTCAGTGGAGGGCGGGCGGCGGACCGGAGGGGTGCATGGCTGCACTATCGGCGTGCATGTCGACGTGTGTCCCGGCGTCGCCAGCCAACCCGCCCTCCACGCGCCGCACGCCGATTGCATCGACCCAGCGCAGAATCGCCGCGACCGTCTCGAACAACTCTTCGGGAATCGGCTGATCGACGCCGACCTTGTACAGCGCACGCGCAACCGGCGGATTACCGATGATCGGCACGCCCGCATCGCGGGCCGCACGCCGCAGTTCCGCGGCGCTCTCGTCCATGCCTTTGGCGATCACGCGCGGCAGCGGATGTTCGTCCGGCGCGTAGCGCACCGCGACCGAATAGTGGGTGGGATTCACCACCATCATGTTGGCCATGCCGACTTTCGACTGCGGCGGCGCGTTCAGCATTTCGCGCGCGAGGCGTCGCCGTTCGCCCTTGATGCGCGGATCGCCTTCCTGATTCTTGTGCTCGCGTTTGACCTCGTCCTTCGACATCTTCATCTTCTTCAGGAACATGAAGCTTTGCAGCTTGACGTCCGCGGCGCCAACCAGCACGAACACCGCCGCGGCCACCATGAAGAGCTTCAACAGCAGGTCCCAGAACATGCGCACGAGTTCCGGCAGCGGCTGATACAGCGAGCCGACGATCAGCGGAAACAGCCACTTGATGGTTTGCCACATCACGCAAAACACGATCGCGGCCTTGACGATCATCTTCGCGCACTCGATCAGCGTGCGAACCGAGAAAATGCGCTTGAGGCCCGCCATCGGGCTGACGGCCTTCGGATCGGGCGTGATCGGCTTGGTGGCGATCTGCACGCCGACCTGGCCGATCGAACCGGCGATCGCGGCGAGCGCCGCGATGCACACACACGGCACGATTGCCGACAACGCAAGGCCGCCGATCTTGTAGAACTGCGTCTGCATATTGGTCAGCGAATGGTCGCCGTTGACGAAGCCCGTGGCGATCAGCACCGCTTCGTGCATCGCGTCGCTGAAGTGACTTGCGCCGGCCATTAGCAACAACACCACCGCCGACATCGAGATCGAATCGGTCAAGTCGCTGCTGCGGGACACCTGACCGTCCTTGCGCGCGTCCCGCAGCTTTTTCTGGGTTGGCTCTTCGGTCTTTTCGTCGCTCATGTCGGCTCGGTCGCGATGGGAGGAGGGGCGTGGGCGGGCGGGGCATGCGGCGCGTTCACGAAGCGGGCGTGAGGCAGGGGCCGCATATCCCGCCTGACGATAGCGCTCGCGCCTGGCTCCCGCGCCGGGCGAGGCGAAGCGGGCGCGCGCATTACGAAGCGGGCACCCGGCTTCGCATCCCATGCGCTCACTTCGCATCCAACGATTTGCTGCCGCGCGCCGGTTGCTATGTTTGCGTCATCCTTCCCGACCGGCTGCGAACGGCACGGTCGACCTCAACGCTTCTGTCAGGAGCCCATCGCCATGACCGTCAGCACGCCGGAATACCTGAACTGCAGCCCCGATGTCGTCGGCGGCCTGATCGAAACCGTGTCGACCGCGTTGCTCAGCAACTTCCCGAAGGTGTCCGCCGACCCGTACGACATCGAACTCGTGCTCGATGCGCTGCGCGTGCTGCGTCCGCGCGTCGCCGAAATCGACACGCTCGACGGCATCCTGCACATGGTGCGCGGCCACTGGGACGATGCCATCCACGTGCTGCGCCAGGTCGGCGAAAACGCGCCGCGCTTCGGCTACGCCAAGGCGTTGCTCGCCTTCTGTCTGTCCGCGAAGGGCGACCCGGACTGGAAGCAAAGCGCGACCGAAGCCATGGAAGACAATCCGACGCGCGACACGCAATCGCTGGTGCGCGCGCTCGAAGCGCGCGAAGACCTGCTCAATGCGATGAAGGTGAAGCGCGCCGGCGGCCAGTTCGTCACGCCGAAATCGTTGGAGGCGCTGGCGGAGTTCGACGCGGAAACCGCTGAAAACGCCGGGCCCGATGTTCAGCCGGTTGTTCAGCCTGCCGCCGCAGCGCCCGCGCCGGCTACAGCCGCGCCGGCTGCAACCGACTACGCGCACCAGTCGTTCCTGCGGGCCTGATTTCCATCCGTTTCTGGAGCAGCACATGACCGTCAATGCCACCACGACCGCCTTGCAGGCCTCGCTCGAGCAGATGTCGCAAGGCGCGGGCGCTGCGCCGGCCGCGCAGACCACGCCTGAAATGGCCGACAAGTTCCAGTCGCTGATGCAGAAGTCGCCGATGAGCGCACCCGCCACGCCGCAGCAGGACGGCACCGCGGTTGCCTCGAAGCTGGTCGCCTCGCAGGACGCCGAGTTGCAGCACACCGTCAACGATGCGCTGCAACTCGCCCAGCAGGCGCCGACCATGACGATGAACGAGATGAGTGCGGGCACGATTCGCATGACGCTCGAACTCGCCAGCACGCAGCTCGATCTGGAAGCGAAAATGGGCGTGGTGGATTCGTCGAAGTCGGCGATCGAAACACTGATGAAGAACCAGTAACGCACCTGCGCACGCACGCTGCCCAGACGGCGGCGCTGCGCCTACGCGAACCCTGTGCACACGATGCGAGACGCCGCCACCATGTTCGACCGACTGCCGATCCGCCGCCGCGCCGCACCGTTACTCTGCGTGCTCGCGCTATGCGTGATGCTGAGCGGCTGCAAGAAAGAGCTGTACGGCAACCTGTCCGAGCAGGACGTCAACGAGATGGTGGTCGCGCTGCTGGAGCGCGGCGTGGATGCGTCGAAAGATACGTCGGACGCGGGCAAGACCTGGTCGCTCGACGTCGACGACGCGCAAATGGTGCGTGCGATGGAAGTGCTGCGCGCGCGCGGCTTGCCGCACAACAAGTTCGACGACCTCGGCGCCCTGTTCAAGAAGGACGGCCTGGTGTCGACGCCGACCGAGGAGCGTGTGCGGTTCATCTACGGCACGTCGCAGGAGTTGTCGTCGACCTTGTCGAAGATCGACGGCGTGCTGGTCGCGCGTGTGCAGATCGTGTTGCCGAACAACGATCCTCTGGCTCAGACCATCAAGCCGTCGTCGGCGGCGGTGTTCATCAAGTACCGGCGCGACTCCGATATCGGCGCGCTGGTGCCGCAGATCAAGACGCTGGTCATGCATAGCGTGGAAGGGCTCACCTACGACGAGGTCAGCGTGACCGCCGTCGCGGCGGACCCCGTCGAGTATTCGCAATTGCCGCAGAGCAACGGCATGCCGGTATGGCTGGTCGGCGTGCTGGCCGGTGTGGTCGTGCTGGCCGCGACGGCGCTGCTGGTGTTGGCGCGCCGTGGTGTATTGGCTGGACGGCCGGGCGGGGAGGCAGGTGGCGCTGGAACGGGCGAGCCCGCGAGCGGCCGCTTCGCTGGATTGCTGGCGCGTTTGCGCCGTCTGCGCCCCGCGAACTGATCCGGCGACGCGGCTACGATGAACGCGCCGACCGATTTGCCTTTCATGCGGGTGGCCGCGGCGTTCGATTCGTATCGCCGCAACCTCGCGACCGTAGCGCACTGGGCCGATCCATCATGGAGTGCCGTGTTGCTCGGCGCTAACGCGGCGCAGTTGGAACATTGGCGTGACTCGCTCGAGCGCGCCGGTGCAGCGGCGGTACAAGCCTGTTCCCAGGCCCTCGCTGATGCCGCCGGCGTCAAGCCGCCTTCGTTCGCCTTGCTCACCCAAACCGCGCTGAAACCGACGCCTGTAGGCACCGTACAGCCGAATGCCGTGCTGCTCGACGTGCTGCCGGTCCGTCACGCACTACAGGTTCTACGCATGCGTGCACTGTCGTTCCGACGCGCGGAGGTGCGTCGTCTGATCGACAAACGCACGCGATCGCAACTGTCGGAGTGGACGGGTGTGGGCATTGACCGTCTCACTCAGGACGCCCATCTTGCCGATGCCCCCGATATTGCGCGCCTGGCCGCACGCGCTGCGATGCCACCGTTGACGGCGCTGGATGCCGGGACGCTGGCGGTAGAAGGCTGCGCGCTGCTGTTGCGCGATCTGGGCGGCGCGAACGCAGCGAACGGCGCGAACGCCGCGAACGAAAGCGCGCGTGTGCCGTTTCCGCTGCTGCGGCTTGCATTGCCGCGCGTGCTGCCCACCCCTGCATGGCTCGCGTCCGTGCCTGAAGAGCTGGATGCGCCCGGCTCCGCACGGCTTTTCGCGCGTCTATCCGATCTGCTACCGGAGTTTGCATGGCTATTTGGTTGAAGCACGCGCGCTCCGCCTTGGGTGAAATCGATGCAAACGGTTCGTTCGCCAGAGTCGGCGCGGCTGCGGATGTGATTCCCCGCGCGACCTTCGGCGAGCTGGTCTCGATCGACGCGGCTTATGCGGCGCTCGCCGCCGAACGCGATGCGCTGCTCGCCGACGCGCGTGACGAGGCGGCGCGAATCGTCGATGCAGGCCATGCGCAGGCCGCCGACATCGCCGAACAGGCACAGCGCGAATACGACACGGCCAGCGAGCAGGGCTACCGCGACGGCTGCGATCGCGCGCTCGCCGACTGGATGCAGCGTCTCGCCGACGTCGCCGATGCGCAGAGCCAGTTGCAGATCCGCATGCGCGAGCGGCTGGCGCAGATCGTCGCGTCGGCGGTCGAGCAGATCGTGCGTGTGGAGCGTCACGAGGCGCTGTTCGAACGGGCGCTCGCGACCGTCGACCGCATCGTGGAGGGCGCGACCTATCTGCGTGTCGCCGTCCATCCCGACGACTACGCCGAGGCCAAAGCCACCTTCGACCGGCTCGCCTCGCGCTGGCGCGATCTCGGCCAGCCGATCCCGCTCTCGGTGATCGCTGACAAACGGCTCGATCCCGGCAGTTGCGTCTGCGAGTCCGATTTCGGCACCGTCGACGCGAGCCTCGACACGCAATTGCGCGCCATGCGCAGTGCCGTGTCACGCGCGCTGAAACGTTCGGTCGAAGAGGCCGATGCGCACGGCGAAGAGCCGGCGTCAGCCGATGCGGATAACGACTCCAACGGCTACGACATGCGCAATGACGAGGAAGCAGCATGAGCACCCCGTGGCTCACCCGCACCGTCGATTTCGACCGGCTGACCGACGAGATCGAACGCGAGATTCTGGCCGTGCCGGGCGTTGCGCGCACCGGCAAAGTACTGGAAGTAATCGGCACGCTGATCAAGGTGGCCGGTCTCGATCTGTCGCTCGGTGAGCTGTGCGAGTTGCGCGCGCCGAACGGCAGCTTGCTTCAGCATGCCGAGGTGATCGGCTTCACGCGCGACGTCGCGTTGCTGTCGCCGTTCTCGCGCCTCGAGAACATTTCGCGTTCGACTCAGGTGATCGGCCTCGGCCGCTCGCTCGCCGTGAAAGTCGGCGACATGCTGCTCGGCCGCGTGATCGACAGTCTCGGCGAACCTGTGGACGGCGGTCCACCGATTCATTCCGATATGCTGCGGCCGATTTTCGCCGCGCCACCCGACCCGATGAGCCGCCGCATGATCGAGGCGCCGTTGCCGACCGGCGTGCGCGCGGTCGACGCGATGATGACGCTCGCGGAGGGGCAGCGGATGGGCATCTTCGCGCCGGCCGGCGTCGGTAAAAGTACCTTGCTCGGCATGTTCGCACGCGGCGCTTCGTGCGACGTCAACGTGATCGCGCTGATCGGCGAGCGCGGCCGCGAAGTGCGCGAGTTCGTCGAACTGACTCTCGGACCGGAAGGCATGGCACGCTCGGTCGTGGTGTGCGCGACGTCGGACCGTTCGTCGATGGAGCGCGCAAAAGCGGCGTACGTGGCGACCGCGATTGCCGAGTACTTCCGTGACCGCGGCCAGCGCGTGCTGCTGATGATGGACTCGCTGACGCGCTTCGCCCGCGCCGGCCGGGAAATCGGCCTGGCTGCCGGCGAGCCGCCCGCGAGACGCGGCTTCCCGCCGTCGATCTTTGCCGAACTGCCGCGTTTGCTGGAACGCGCGGGCATGGGCGAGACCGGCTCGATCACCGCGCTCTATACCGTGCTCGCCGAAGACGACAGCGGCAGCGATCCGATCGCCGAAGAAGTACGAGGGATTCTCGACGGCCACATGATTCTGTCGCGAGAAATCGCGGCGAAGAACCAGTACCCCGCGATCGACGTGCTCGGCAGTTTGTCGCGCGTGATGCCGCAGGTCGTGCCGGACGCTTACGTGCAGGCCGCGGCGCGGATTCGCGAATTGATGGCGAAGCATCGCGAAGTGGAGATGCTATTGCAGATCGGCGAATATCAGCCCGGCACCAATCCGCTCGCCGACGAAGCCATCGCCAAAGCTGACGCGATCAAGGCATTCCTGTCGCAACGCACTGGCGACTACGCCGCGCCGAACGACACGGAAGCGCTGTTGTACGACCTGAGCGGACTCGGCTGATGGCGGCAGGATCCGTGGGCATGCAACAACGGCGCATCGTCGCGCTCGAGCGATCGTGTACGCGGCGCCGACGTCTCGACGAGAGCTTGCGCGTGACGCTTACGGCGCAGCGCAATGCACAACTGCAACTCGAAGCCGCGCGTGACGCGAAAGCAGACCAGGTCGCGCACGAGACCGGCGTGCTGCAGTTCTACCAGCATCGCATCGACGGCATGATGACGGGCACCGAACCGTTCTCGCTCGACGACCTGAACAACTGCCGTTTGTACATCGGCGTCGTGAACGACCGGCTGCGCCTGCTCGAAGCGGAACTCGCGCAAGCCGAAGCCGCCGTGCAGGCCAATACCGCGGCGATCGCGCAGACGCAACGCGACATCGCCCTGAATCAAGGCCGCATCGATTTGTGCGGTGAGCGGATTCGCGATATCCGTCGCGTTCAGGAAAACGCCGCCAGTGACGCGAGCGACGAAGAGGCCGAAGAAACCGCACTCGCGCGACGTTTTCAGGCGCGCGGAGCGCACGCATGAACGACATCTTTTCCGCGCTCCCGCAACTCGGCACGCTGCTGGTTGGCTACATCACGTTGATCGGCGTGTGCTCGCTGCGGCTGTTCATCGTGATGTTCATCTTTCCGCCGACCGCGGACGGTTTGCTGCAAGGCGTGGTGCGCAATGCGGTTGTGCTGCTGTTCAGCTCCTACGTGGCATACGGTCAGCCCGTCGCATTCATGCAATCGCTGCACGGCGTCATGCTGCTGGAAGTTGGTTTGCGCGAGGCGCTGATCGGACTTGTGATCGGTTTCGCCGCCTCGGTCGTGTTCTGGGTCGCGGAGGGCGCGGGCACCTATATTGACGATCTGACGGGCTACAACAACGTGCAGATCACCAATCCCACACGCCAGGAGCAATCGACGCCGACCGCCACGCTGCTCGGGCAAATTGCCTCCGTTGCGTTCTGGGCACTGGGCGGCATGACCTTTCTGCTCGGTACGCTATACGAGTCGTATCACTGGTGGCCAATCGTGTCGGCAGGACCGAACGTGTCGAACATACTCGAATCGTTCGTACTTACGCAGACTGACACGCTGATGC
The DNA here is from genome assembly GCF_900230185.1 of Burkholderia sp. OK233. Classification (GTDB taxonomy): domain Bacteria; phylum Pseudomonadota; class Gammaproteobacteria; order Burkholderiales; family Burkholderiaceae; genus Paraburkholderia. Next base: position 834,382 of record NZ_OCSR01000002.1, on the reverse strand, counting down.
AAACCATCGCCAAGCTCGCCGCGCCGATGATGTTCATTCTGCTGCTGGTCGACTTCGCCTTCGGCTTTGCTGCGAAGTCCGCGTCGAAGCTCGATCTGATGACGCTGAGTCAGCCGGTCAAAGGCGCGGTGACGGTGTTGATGCTGGCGCTGTTCGTCGGCATCTTCGTTGACCAGGTGCGTGATCAGGTGACGTTGCGTGGCCTTGAGGCGCAGTTTCGCGTGCTTAACGAGACGACGAAGGCGCCGAATGCATCGAACGCTTCGAATACGCCGAACACTTTGAGCACACCCGCCGCATCGACTCCGCCGGGCAAGCCTTGAGCTTGTGTTGAGAATGCCGTGCAAAACGTGGCGGCGCGGCCGCGCCGACGCAAATCTCAAACCTTCTCAAAAGCGCCGCAAATATCAGATTAATTGAAACTTCGTTTCATGCGCCTCGCTACATTGACTCCACTCGACGCATCGCGCATGCCGCCTGCGACGCGTTCCCGCACTCAGAGGAGTCGTCCATGTTCTCGATGCTTTACTTCCCCGTGGTATCCGCGCTCGCGACGCCCGCACCCTGTGCTCACACGGCACTGTCCGGCCGTTTTCTCGATACGTTGCTCGACGGCAAACTGAACGCCGCGAGTCAGCTGGCGAGCCGCTGGGCGGACGAAGCCGGCAACGCCGAATTCGCGCCGCATGCGCTGCAACTGCACGCCGACCTGCAACTGATGCTCGGCATCGAAGTCGAGGCCGAGGAGAACTACCGTCGCGCGCAAAAGCTGATCCGTTCATCGAAGCACGCTATCCGTACCGCGTCATGCCGCAACGCCGCATGGCAGGCGTTTTTCCGGCATCGCCTCGGCACTGCGCTGGCGTGCTTCTCGCGCGTCGCCGATGAGCCTGAAATCGAGCCGGCGCGCGCCGCGGAAGCGCACTTCGGCATTGTTTGCGTGCTCTACGAACTGGGCCGCACCAGCGAAGCCGCCGACGCCATCGACGATCTTTTCGAACGGGTAGAACGCGATCTCGACGATACCGCGGGCCATTGGCACGCCCTGCTCGCGACGCTGCGCTTCGACCTCGCCGTGCAGATGGAAGTGCGTAACGCGACCGCGCTGCGCGATCACGTTTACTGGCAATCGGGTTTGTCGAGCGAACGCGTACCGAGGCCGGGCCAGGGCGCCGATGTAAGCGTCGACAGCCTCGCTCGCGCCGTGTTCGGCGTGCGTTCGCCGTTGCTGCGCGCGCGCATCGACTATCTGCAGCAATTGCGTCTGGCCGCCTGCGCGGATCGAGACGCGATCGGCGAATTGCAGCGTCATCTCCACTGGTCGCGCGAACAGGGAATCGGCGACTATCAGCGCACGCTGCGCCTCGAAATTGCCTTGGCGACTTTGGCCGGCGCGGCGCCGCATCTGGCCTGCTCGATTCTGGAGCCGTTGCATCAGATTGGCCGTAACGGCACCACCGGCCACCGCCAGCTCGAATATCTCTACTGCAGCGCCAAAACGCGTCAAGCCGAAGGCCGTGCTCAGGAGTCGCTGCAACTCTATAGCCGCTATGCGCTGGTGGCCATGCAATGCCTGCGCGAAGACTCACAGGCGCGCGCGCCGTTCCTGCAGCGCAGCGCAAAAGCCTCGCCGCAGCTTGACGATGTCGGCGCGCGTCTGCCGGCCAAATACCGCCGCGCATATAGCTACGTGCTCGACAACCTCGACCGGCGCGATCTTTCAGTACGCGAAGTGGCTGCGGAAATTGGCGTGACCGAGCGCGCACTGCAAAGCGCATTCAAGAATTTTCTCGGACTGTCGCCAACCGAGTTGATCCGCCGTCAACGCATGGAGCGGATTCGCGCGGAACTCACGGACCGGTCGTATTCGAGCGATCGCGGCGTGCTGGGTGCGGCGAGCAAATGGGGCGTGCAAAACCGCTCGACGCTCGTGAACGGCTATCGCAAGCAGTTTCATGAAGCGCCGTCCGAGACGCTTGAACGATAGCTCTGCCGTAGTTTGCTACTGCTGCGCGTTACGGTATTCGCGGTTTTTTCCATCACCCTCACACAGTCGACTCCATGAAATCGAAGACGCTGTTCTGCGCCGCGTGGCTCGCGGCGTCCCTGACGTTGAGCGCGCTGCAACCTGCTAGCGCGGCTCCCGTGCGATGGCGCGGTACCGCGGTGCACATCGCCGTGGAAGGCAAAGATCTGAAAGACGTGCTGCGCGATTTCACCGCGAGCCAGGGCGTGGCCGCGTCGATCGCGGGCAACGTTCAGGGCGCGGTGACGGGCCGCTTCGACATGTCGCCGCAGCGCTTTCTCGACACGCTAGCATCGACTTTCGGTTTCGTCTGGTTCTATGACGGCAGCGTGCTGTCGATCAGCAGCGCCAACGATGTCACGCATCAGGTGATCAAGCTCGATCACGCATCCGCCTCCGATCTGCGCGCCGCGCTGCATACGATGAGCGTCGACGACGCGCGCTTCCCGGTCGTATATGACGAAAGCGCGGGCACGGCGATCGTCAACGGTCCGCCGCAATATGTGCAAATGGTGAGCGAGATTGCCAGACGCCTCGACGAGAACGCGAGCCGCCGCAGCGGCTCCGTGATTCGCGTGTTCAAGCTGAAGCACGCATGGGCCGCGGACCACAAGGTGCAGATCGACGGCAACACGATCACGGTGCCGGGTGTGGCCACCGTGCTGTCGAACATGTATCACGCGAAGCAGGAGAAGGGCGGCGGCCAATCGCAGACCTCGGTGCAGCCGAATATGCAGCGCGTTCCGCCGATGACTGACGTGGGCGGCGGCGACACCGGCGGCGCCCCGGTCACGAACCCGCCGTTGCCGCCCAATATGGCTGACGGGCAAGGCTCAGCGCTCGGCGGTCTGGTCGGCAACGCGCAACCGTCTAACTACGGCAGTTCGGGTAATGTCGGCTACGCGAATGCGCCGGGTGCCGCGCAGTCGAGCCTGCCGAGCGGCGGCGATCTGACTTTGCCGATCATGCAACCCGATCCGACCACCAACTCGGTGCTGATCCGCGATACGCCGCAGCGCATCGACCAGTACGCGTCGCTGATCGATCAACTTGATACGCGACCCAAGCTGATCGAAATCGAGGCGCACATCATCGAAATCGACGACGACGTACTCGCGCAGATCGGCGTGGACTGGCGTGCACACAACAGTCATCTCGACTTCCAGACCGGCACCGGAACGTATCAGCAGAACAGCTACGCGAACGGCCAGATCAACCCGAACTTCGGCACTACGACACTTGCCGACGGCACCACGGTGGTTTCCGCGACGCCGGTGGGCGCCTCGATCACGGCCGTGCTCGGCGATGCGGGCCGCTATCTGATGGCGCGTGTCAACGCGATGCAGTCCACCTCGAAGGCGAAAATCGATGCGTCGCCGAAGGTCGCGACACTCGACAACGTCGAAGCCGTGATGGACAACAAGACCAAGTTTTTCGTGCGCGTATCCGGCTATACGTCAGCGGATCTGTATAGCGTGTCGACCGGGATCTCGCTGCGCGTGCTGCCGATGGTGGTGCAGGAAGACGGCCAGACGCGTATCAAGCTCGAAGTGCATATCGAAGACGGTCAGCTCACTGGGCAGCAGGTCGACAACATTCCTGTGATCACCAGCAGTCAGATCAATACACAGGCCTTTGTCGGGCAGGGCGAGAGCCTGTTGATCGCCGGCTACAGCGTGGATAACAACTCGAACGGCGTGACCGGTGTGCCGGGCTTGTCGAAGATTCCACTCATCGGCGCACTGTTCCGCAACAACAACGACTCCCGCTCGCATATGGAACGCGTCTTCCTGTTGTCGCCGCGCGTGCTGGATCTGTAATCGAGGGACTGTTGTGAAACGCAAGGGCCAGGCGCAGCGCGTCAAACGCACGCCGCGCTTGCCCCTATTTGCGTTTGACGCACCGTTTCAGCAGGCGGGTGCTTTCCTTTGGCCGGGGCCTAGCGGCGCCGTCCGTTGCTCCCTAGCAGCGCGGCGGGAATCGAGAACGACGTCAATGCCGACGAAGAATCGCTGCCCGGCGATTCAGCCCCGCGCGCAGTGAAGCCCGCTACCGGGTGCACGATGTGCGCGGTACCGCTGTGCCACATGGCTGCATACTGGCCCCACGGTTGCGCGCTGCGAGCGGCTTCACTGTCTTTTTCGTGGACGTCGAGCGCTCGGGAAGGGCGCGTTGTTTGCCCAATGCATTCCCTGTTCGCTTCGTGGCGAGCGACATCGACTACTTCAGTGATCGCCACAATCGCCTCAGCGGCCTGCTCGACCTGGGCTATCCCCGGCATGATTGCGTCGGTTTCCGTCTTGCCATCGCACAACTCGACGCGATATCCGTGCGCATACATCGTGCGTAGCTGGACGCCTGACGCGCCGTTCAGCCCCAGCTTCTTGCGCAGTTTGTAGATGTGCTGTTCGAGCGTGCGGCCCACGATATCTTCCGTGCTGCTCCAGATCGCACCGGCAATCTGCCGGCGGCTCACATATTCGCCGGCGCGTGAGAACAGCAGCCATGCGATCGCGAATTCGCGCACGGTGAGGCGGATTTCGCGTTCTTCCACCAGTACCATGCCGGTACGCCGGTCCAGACGATAAGGACCGAGTTCGGCCCGGTCTTCGGATTGCAACGGTGGCGGCGACTGGAACCGGCGCAACGCCTGGTAGGTGCGTACCTCGAGTTCTCCCCGATCGATCGGTGAGAGCACCACATCGTCGGCACCGACTTCGAAGGCCCGTTCGATGCTGTCACGATCGGCAAATGCGCCAATCACGATCAGCGGCGCGCGACGGTCGCCATAGCACGCACGGCGTGCGAACACCGCGCGCGTCGCATCGATTCCCGTTGCCGCGTCGACAAGAATGGCGTGATAGTCCTCACGATAGATCGCCCGGGATAGCGCGACGTCATCGAGGAAGCGGCAGCATTCGATCGTATCGTCGCGAAAGCATTGGCAAATCAGATTGAACAGACTGCTGCTGGTGGTCATCACGGCGAATTTCAACATGCCCTCCCGGGACTGATGCCTAAGGTTGCTTCCCAAACCGCATTGCTTGTCCCGAAAATTACGGCCCTTAAAATATCAGGGCTGTAACGAATTGTTTCGCCCCAGGACGCATTGAAATTGCATGAAAGATTGGGAATTTGTTTCGCATCGTTTCGATCCGGTCAAGAACCAGACAGATCGCGGCTATTAGCCGGGAGATGCACTTCTAAACACGATTTCGGCATCAATTACCGTCACGCATTTCGTAACGGGTAAAAGAGACCCGCATCGCCGGGAATCGCACGCGAAGCAAGGTTCGCAGTACCTTTCAGCGTTGCAAGCCGTATTTACTTTTGTTGAGAATCTGAAAAGCGTGTTTTAAGAAATGCGGCTTCGCATTTCCATGAGCTTTGTTGAATCTGTGGGATGAGCGGCTATTTACACTCGCATGAGGTGGCTGCCAATGCGGCGCCGCGCAGTTTTTTTCTGTGCTGATTCCATTGCGAGTGCGCTCATGTCCTTTCTGTTAAACGCGTGGTATGTCGCCGCTTTCGCTCACGAGGTCCGCGCGGACGTGCCGTTTTCGCGCACGCTGCTCGGGCGGCCTGTGGTGCTATATCGCGATGCGGAACAGCGCGCGATCGCGCTCGACGATCGCTGCGCGCATCGTTTCGCGCCGCTGTCGCAAGGCCGTATCGTCGACGGCGTGCTCGAATGTCCGTATCACGGTCTGCGCTTCAGCGCGAGCGGGCAGTGCGTGCACAATCCGCATGGTGACGGCCGGGTGCCGGCCGGTGCGAAGGTGCGTGCGTACCCTTCGCTCGAACGTTACGGCGCCATCTGGTTCTGGCCGGGCGACCCCGCGCGCGCCGATGCGGCCTTGCTGCCGTCGTTTCCGTTCGTCGACCCCGCCGCCAACGTCACACACGACGGTTATCTGCACACGCGCGCTCACTATCAACTGAGCGCCGACAATCTGCTCGATCTGAGCCACTTTCAGTTTCTTCATCCCGATACGCTGGGCAGCGAGGCGATCGCGCGCGGCGACGTGCAGTCGGGCAGTCTGGACGACATTGTCTGGGTCCGCCGCAGCGCTTACGACGAAGCGTTGCAGCCGTTCGTCGCGCAAGGCTTCGGGATTCCGCCCGGCACGCGGGTGGATCGCTGGATGGATGTGCGCTGGACGGCGCCTGGATTGCTCTCGATCGTGGTCGGCGTGACCGCGGCGGGCATGCCGCGCGAAGCGGGGCTGATCGCGCCATCCGCGCATTGGCTGACGCCGGAGACCGAACGCACGACGCATTACTTCTTCGCGTTCGGTTTGCCGAAGGAGATGGGCGACGCGGCGCGCGGTCTGGTGCGCTATGCCGTCGAAGGGCTGATGAAGCCGTTCGAGTGCGAGGACCTGCCGATGCTCGAAGCGCAGCAGAAGAATCTCGGCGACCGCGACTTCTGGGCGATGCAACCGGCGCTGCTGCCGATCGATGCCGGCGCGATTCGCGCACGACGCGTGATGGAGCGGTTGATTGCCGCGGAGCAGAGTGCGGCGCCTGCGCCCGCTCCTGCTCGCACGATTGCGATTACGCCGGCGGCGGACACTTCGCAAGCGGTGGCTTGATGGGTGCCGCTCTTGATGTTGCCGCGAACGGTGATCAATTGCCAGGTGGAGTCGCAGCGACGGATGGTGAGTTGCTGAACGAAGCGGCTATGACGGTGGTCACGTTGCGGAACGAAGCCGCTGCGACGGATTGCGAATTGCTTGACAAGCCCACCGCGACGGGCAGCGAATCGTTGAACGAAGCCGCCGCGGCAAGTGGCGAATCGCTTAACGCGGTGTGGGTGGAATTCATCGTCGAGATGTTGAGTACGGCCGGCGTGCGTCATGCCGTGTTATGTCCCGGTGGTCGCGCGAGCGCCATGTGTCTTGCGTTCGACGCGCATCCGCGAATCGCTGTCGAGATGGTGTGCACGGATGAGCGCAGCGGCGCTTTCGTAGCACTCGGAATCGCGAAGGCGAGCGGCCAGCCGGTCGCGATTGTCACGACGTCCGGCTCGGCGGTCGCGAATGTCTTGCCGGCGTTGACCGAAGCGGACGCGTCCGATGTGCCGCTCGTCGTACTGACGTGCGATCGGCCACGTGTGCTGCGCGGCACCGGTTTTGGACAGATGGCGGATCATCTCGGTGCGACCCGCGCGTTCGTGCGCGCACAGGCGGATCTGGCCGATCCTGAGGATTCGGTGCAGGCCCTGGAGCAAGCCCGTAACGCGCTGGCGGCAGCGCTTGCTGCCATGTTCGACGGCGTGGCGGACCTCGATGGCAGCTTGTCACGCGCCGATGCACACCCATCGTCAAAGCGGCCGACGCGCGGTCCGGTGCATCTGAATGTCCCGCTGGCGGGTGTCTACGATGCGGTCGAGACGCAGCCGGTTTCGTTCGAGACGGTTCGCGCGGCACGGGCGCCGATAGCACCGCGTGATGCCATCCACCCTGCACAGGCCCCGCAGGCTTCGCACGATCACGTCGCGTCTCCATACGCCGAGTCCCCCGTATCCGAAGCGTCGCCCACGCATATCGTCGAACGCGTCATGGCGCGCGTGCTTGCGAGGCGCGGCAGCCGTCCGCTCAGTGACGGCCTCGACGGGTTGATCGTGGTCGGCCCTGAACCGGGCGTGCCACCCGAGGCGATTTTCGCGCTGGCCGCGGCAAGTGGCTTTCCCGTGCTTGCCGACGCGGGCAGCGGGCTGCGATCAGGGTCGTCCGCGCTGGCGCCGCAAGCGGCCGCGCGCGGCGCAGCGGGAGCATTGATCGTCAACGCATTCGATGTATTCGGCGGTGCCGCACGGCTCGCATCGGCGCGCGCGGAACTGATCGTGCGCTTCGGCCTCGCGCCGGTCATGCCGGTGCTGCACGCGTACCTCGAAACACACGCCGACATGCCCACGATCAAGATCGCGCCTTGCCGTGTGGCGCATGACTATCTGCACCCGGCGCTGGATCCGCGCGACGTGCTGGTTGCGCCGACAGCAGAGATGTTGAGCGAAATGGCTGATTCGCTGTCTGAAGCTGTGCATGCAGTGGCGCACACCAAAGCGTATGGCCACGCTCACGACGAACCTCCCGGCGAATCGCAAACCAACGCAGCCGATGAAGTGCATGTCACGTTGCCCGGTAACGGCCACGGCGATGCGCACAGCAAACAACGTGCACCCGTCGCCTTTTCCTGGCGCGACCGCTGGGCAAGCGTCGCCGGCTACGGTGCGCGCGAGCGGCGCGCTTGCGTCGCATCGCTCGCCTGGGGCGAAGTGTCGGCGGTTCATCGCGTGCTGGCGGCACCCGGCTTCGCGTTCGTTCATCTCGGCAATTCCATGTCGATGCGCCACGCCGATATCGGCTACGGCGTGCGCGACGCGCGCCAGGACATCTATGTGAATCGCGGCGTGAGTGGTATCGACGGCACGATGGCGACGTTCGTCGGCGAAGCGCTCGCGCGCCGCGATACGGGTCTATTGCTGCTCGGCGATCAGGCGTTGATCCACGACCTTTCCTCGCTGGCGAGCGCGCAACGTGTGAATACGCCGGCCTGCATCTGTGTGGTCGACAACGGCGGCGGTGCGATCTTCGATTTTTTGCCGATCGCGCGCGCACCGGCCTATCGGCGCACGATCCGCAATCCATACAGGTTCGATATCGGCGCACTGGCGCAGGCGTTCGGGCTGGCGCATCGCCGCGTCGAGGCGCGAGACGCGTTGGACGAGGCGCTCGCCGAAGCACGCGATCACGCCGGTGTGACGATCGTCGAAGTGGCGGTCGAGCCGTATTCCGGCGCGCTGCAAATGCAACAACTCGCGCAAGCATTGGGGGCGGCGTGATGGATTGGGACATTGTCGATAGCCCGTTGCAGCGTTCGCTCGCCGCGTTGAACCGCTATGCAAGCGCACCCGCGCCGGATGAGGTTTTTCTCGATGACATGCAGCAACGCATCAACGCGGCACGGCGCGTGCCCGGCCGCAACGATCCAGGCGCGAATCGTGACGCGCCGCGCGTGCTGCTGCTCGGCTATGGCGGCGCGGGCAACACCGGTGCCGATCTGCGCACGATCGAGACGATCGCCCAGTTGCGCCGTCTGCTCGCGCCGCGCGAGCCCCGCATCACGCTGTTCGCGCTCGGCGACTGCTTCGATCATCCCCTGCTTGCCGGCACGCCACGGCTCACGCCTTCGCTGCCTTATCTGCCCGATGCGCTTGACGCCGCCGTGCGCGATGCCGATCTAGTGCTGAACGTGGAAGGCTCGACCTATACGTCGAAGTTTTCGGACTCGTTGGCGGGCGTGCTGATCGGCGGGATTGCGCTCGCGCATGCGCATGGGCGGCCGGCGATTGCTTACGGTGTCGATAGCGGCACGATGAGCACAGCGCTCACGCGCTTTGTCGAACGCAATGCGCAGGCCGGCGAAGTCATTTGCCGCAACGACGCGGCGCGTAAGCAACTCGCGTCGCTTGGTGTGAGCGCGCAAGTGGGCGCCGATACCGCGTGGACTTATCGGGCGCCCGCTGACGCCAGCAACGCGGCGCTCAGTCCGCGACGCGTCGCGCTATGCCCGAACAATCCGTTCTGGTGGCCGGTGCGCGCTGACGCCGTGCGGGCGCGTGACCTCGACGCGCGTGGCGAGGCATCGTCGCTGCGCTATGGGCCGTTGCATTTTCACAGTTGGGACGCGGCGCGCGCCGAGGCCTATCACGCCTATCTCGATCGCTTTGCGCAGATCACTGTTGGCTTGAGGGAGCAGGGCTACACGCCGGTGCTGGTGGGGATGGAGCAGCTCGATAGCAGTGCTTGCGCCGATCTTGCGGCCCGTGTGCCATTCCCAATCGAGATCGTCGCGCGCGGCGCGCATACGCTCGACGAAGTGGCCGCCACGGTCGCGCATGCAGCGTGTGTGGTGACGACGCGTTATCACGCGGCAGTACTCGCAATCTCGCATGGCGTGCCGGTGTTCGGGTTGTCGATGGACGCGCGCATCGAACGTCTGCTGAGCGAGGTGGGTTGCGGGTCATGGAGCGCGGCATGCGATGACGACGACGGCGCACAGGCCGCGCTCGCAGCCATCGCGTCGCTGCAGGACGACGGCGCGCGCGACGCGTTGATTACCGCATACCGCGGCTACGCGCGCGTGCAGCGCGCCCGTTTCGACGCGATGGGTGAGCGGGTGCGCGCCGTGCTCGAAGGCTAGGCGCGCCTAGTTCAAGGCTGCGCCGACAACGAACTGAGTTCCCGCTGCGCGCTGACCTGCTTGACCGCCTGCGCTGTGCCGACATACGAGAGCCCCGACGTGCGCGACGCCGAATTCGACTCGTAGCTGTACAGCACATGATTCGTCCAGCTTGTCGGCGCCTCGAGCAGGCTTGCGATCTCGCCGCGAATCCGCAGCATCTCCCTCTGCTCGTCCTGGGTCGGCGTGCGTCCGCCCTGCTCGAACATCCGCAGCGTGCCGCGATACGCGTTGATATCGGCGGCAGCTTGCGGCACGATGCGCTGCCGCTCGCCATAGTACTGATTGCCGCGCGTCGCGTTGAGCTTGACCTTGGTCTGGTACGTGTTCAAAGCGTTCTGGCCGCCGTTTATCGAAAGCGCCCATGCGTCATTGCGGCTGTCGATGTATTGCAGATAATTGCCGACGCTGGTGAACTCGGTGTCGCGATAGGTGCGCTCGGGCACGATGTCGCCGCTCTCTTCATAGAGCCGCAGCGTCGAGCCGGTGCCCGTTTGCATCAAGGTCGTGCCGAAGCCGACCAGCGGCGCGCTCGAAAACGACAGCGAGTTGAACGGCCCTGCGTTGCCGATTGGCACAGGTGGCGGACTCGATACCAGCGTGGCGCTACCGTTGACCGCGAATCGATGGCCGCTGCTCGATTTGTCGACATTGCGCGCGCCGCTCTGATCGGTCGCGTGAGCCTTGCTCGAACTGAACACGGCCTCGCCCGTTACGAGCGGCCCGAACTTGACGTTGGCCGGGGTCACATAACGCGCGCCGCCCGTCACCGCGAGCGAGCCGTAGTTCGAACGGCTCTTGTTATCGACCCAGCCAATCGACACGTCCGGATCGGCAAAGAACCTGTCGGCCATGCCGTTCCACATTTCGTCCTTCGTGCGCGGCAGTTGTCCGCCGGGACCGGAGCCGCCGAGCGTGCGCACCACGTCGGTCATCTTGCCGCGCCAGGCCTCGGGGTCGTTGTTGCCGGTCTGGTCGAACGGCGTGCGGATCACCACGCCACGCGGGTTGCTGGTGTCGCGGCCGCCGACCACGGACCCGTAGCCGCTCGCCATCGCCTTGCCGCCCGCGAGCGACCAGCCGATGAAGCCGCCGACGCCCAGGTGCGCGGACTTGCGGTTGTCGGTGCCGATGAACATTTCGCCGTGATGCGAGGTGGAGCCGACTTCGAGCAGCGCGTGACGGCCTTTCAGATAGCGCACGTCCGGCGCCACCGACGCGCTCGGCGCGCCGACGAGGCCGAGCGCGGTCGCGATGTTCTCGGAGATGTTCGCGTCCAGCCCGTAGACGCCGCCGCTCGACATCTGCACGCTCCACGTCTTTGGCACGTTTTCGACCAGATGGCACAACGAATCGATGTTGCCTTGCGGCGTGGCTGGCGTCGCCACCGGATCCTGACGGATCGCCTGCATGCGGTCGAGATTTTCGCCGAGTGTGCGGTCGGACCCGACGATCGGCGTGTTCATAGCCACGCCCGATTCGGTTGCCCAGGCGCGCAGCGTCTCGGCGTTCATCTTCGGCAGATCGCGGAACGCCGGGCTGTTGCGCACCGTGTCCTTGTCGACGTTCAGCGCGCCGGCAACGTCGCGCGCAATCTGATTGCGTTGCAGATGGCCAAATTTCGTGTCGTCGCGCAGCCAGCCCTTGGCGCCGATGCTCCCCTTCCAGTTGCGTAGCGCGGCGGCGCGCACAGCGGCGTTCATCGTCGCGTTGTCGGGCGCCTGGCCGCGCTGCCGGTGCGGCGCGTTCACCACCTGCGTATTCAGCGCGTCGACTACCGTGTCGATGGATTGCAGCGTGCGGAAGTCCTTATCCGGATGATCCATCAGACCGCCGGCAGTGCCCATGCCGAGCGCCGAGATCGGATCCTTCTCGTGACCGAAGCTTTGCTTGACGCCGCTACGAAACCGCTGCGCCGTGCGATTCATCCACGAACCGGTACGTGCCGACGTTGCGTTGCGCTGCGCGTGCTTGACCACCGAGTACATGCGGTTTTGCACCTGGCCGACATCGGCTTCTGCGATTCCGTTGCGCTGCGCCAGGTACGCTGAACGAAGATGCGTTTGCGGCTGCGCGCGCGGACTTTCGAGCAACGCGTTGCCGCACAACATCGCCTTGGCGGTCTGCGTATGCGGTGTTAGCGCGAGGCTGATCGCGGACTGCTGCTGGCTTTGCGCGACCTGGGTGTTGGCGTCGCGTTCGGCGGCCGGCAGCATGGCGTTGGCCGCTTCGCCGAGTTCGCGCAGCGAGCCGGGTTTTTCCATGCCGTTCGGCCATGCCGACAACAGCGTGTCGGCGGCGCGCCAGGTTTGCCAGTCGGCTTCCGCGTGGACCTTGTCGTCGCGCTCGGTGGGCGCCTGGATGTTGCCACCCATCGGCGGCGCCGCTTCGACGTTGCGCAGCGCGTGAAACGCGGCTCGCGAGCGCGCCATCGCGCAGCGTGTCGCGAACGTATCGCGCATTTGCTGCGGAGTGGGATTCTGGTTCGTGCCTTGCAGCACGCCGAGCACGTCGCTTGCGCGTTGCACGTTGCCGCCCGTCGCCTCGGCGAGCGCGTGACCGAGATAGCGCGCCTTTGCGAGCGGCGGGTCGCCGCGCTGACCTTGCGGAATCGCGTCGCGGATGTTGGCCAGCAGCGTGTCGCGCTCGGTTGCGAACTGGGTGCCCGCTTCGGCCGGAAAGCTCTCGGCAAGATGCGCGTCCGCCGCGGTCGTGTCGCGCAGTTCGGTGCTCGCATGCGACGCGGCGCGCTCGTTCTTGCCGACCGAGGTCTTCACGTTGGTGTTGTTGTGCGAATTGACGCCAAGCGGCGTGCTCGCGTTGGCCTTCGGCGTGCGCCTCTGCGCATCGCTCGGCGCGATCTCTGGCGCGGGCCGCGATGCGCGCACGGTGGTTCGCGCGTGGAACGGCGTGAAGGCGCTGTTCGCGCCGCTGCCGGTCAGGTCGTTGAGGGGCGAGCCTTGCGGCATTGGGGCACTGCGCGCCTGCCCCGTTGGAGGCGGCGTCTGCACCGGCGCGCTGGGCAGATGGTTGCGCAATGCGCGCAGCTTGTCGAGCGGGCCGCCGACCACGCGCGTTTCGGGCAGCGGTATGTTGGCCTGCGCCTGATTCGGCTGCGGGGCCGCAGGCTGCTGCTGTTGCTGAACGGGCGGTGCGCCGCGTGAGAAAGGGTTGCGAATCCCGAATGGCACGAGCGGTCTCCCATGTGAGGACGGTCGCATCGGCAACTTGCCGACGATGACGAATTTTCATCGCCACGTCACATTGCAGTGCTGGAAGTCCGAAGTGAGGGCCGAGGATGCGAACGTGGCAGCTGCAAATGTCGTCCGCACGAAAGCGTGCCATGCGCGCTGAATGCATTCACCACGCCAAGGTGGATTCCCATTGCGGGCGCGATGCCGGCGCTTGCAGGGTGCCCGCTGCAACCGCTTCGCCCGCGAATGCGGGCATCACGTCGCGTGCGAACCGGCGCAGCGATTCCATCGCCATGTCGTGCGGCATCGAACCGAACCAGAAGCTCGCGCTGAAATAGTCGCAGCCGAGGCCGGCTTGAATCCGGCGCAATTGGTGAATACATTCGTCGGCGGTGCCGATCACGAGGAAATCGTTACGCAGCGCGTCGTCGGACGGTTCGTCGGGTAGCGGCTGGGCCGGCACGAAGCCGTCCACCACGTCGCCCATGTTGTGACGCAGGCGCAGCGTCGCGCGTCCGTTCCAGCGTGCATGCTCGACGGCCTCGCGGGCCTGCGCTTCGTTTTGCGCGACGAACACCGGGCGCTGCGTGCCGATGCGTACAGTCGAGAGCGCGGCGGCGAGGTCCGGATAGTGGCGCCGCACGTCGGTCAGCTTCGAAATGGGTTCGAGCACGCCGGTGAAGAGATTCGCACGCCGCCGCACCGCCTGTTCGACCGACTCCCGCCGGCTTGAATTGACGACGAGCCACACCGGCATCGCGCGTTGCAGCGGTTGCGGCACGAGGCCGGTGCGGGGAATGCTGAAGTACTCGCCCTGGTGCGAGAACAAGGGTTCGCGTAATGCTTGCAATAGCACGTCGATTGCTTCCTCGTCGCGGGCGGAGGTGGCGCCTTTGACGAGCTGGAAGCGCTCGTACTGATAGCGTTGATAACCGCTGCCGAGGCCGGCCTCGACACGTCCGCCGCTTAGCACGTCGAGCGTGGCGAGTTCTTCCGCGATCACGAGCGGATGATGCAGCGGCACCGGCACGATCGCCGGGCCGAGGCGTAGCTGGCGGGTGCGCGCGGCGATGTGGGACAGCAGCATCAGCGGCCGCGACGAGTGTGAATAGTTCGTGAAATGATGTTCGGCGAGCCACAGGTGGCTGAAGCCGAGCGTATCGGCGGCTTCGGCCATCGCGATCGCGCGCTGGTAAAGCTCGGCTGCGGGCGCAGGCTCTGGGGCGGGCAACGTCATGAACAAACCGAATTGCATCGTCAACTCCTTTGTCGACCGGAGTTAGCGCTTTAGCGCTTACTCCGGTCCCATGCAAGTTACTTGCGCTCGACCGCAAGGCTGCCGTTACTGTCTGGCCTGGTTCGCCGACAAGGCGACCGGCGCGCGGCCTTTGGCGCGGTAGAACATATAGGTCGCGCCGTACGGCACGAGCAGATGCGCGCCTTCGAGTTCGCATGACGGTTGCGGCGGCAAACCGCCCGAGGTGTCGATGCGCTGGATCGAGCTGACGTCGGCGAAGCGGCCCTGGCCGGGGCGCGGAGCCGCGACGAAGCGGGCCGTGTAGCGCGCCCAGGTCAGCGCATTCGCGCCCACCTGGCTTTCGGCGACGACGTTGCCGATCACGTAGCTGCCGTCGTAGCAGAGAAAGTAGCGGCCCGGCGCGACGGTGCCGGCGCTCTGACCTGCGGCATCGACGAGGGTTGCTTCGGAACCCAAAGGATCCCAGAGCAGTTGCGTACCGTCGCGGGCGACGCCGGGGCGTGTGTCCGGCTGCACAGCAGCGCCGCTGGCGGGCGGACTGGCCTTGATGCGCCGGCATATGTAGGTTTCGTCGCCATGGGTGGTCATGACTTCCTGGAGCACCTCGTCCTGGCCGGCGCGCAAGGCCACGGGCAGGGATTCGTCGGCGGTTGGCGGTGGCGGCTTGGGGGATATCGCGCAGCCGGCGAGTGCGAGCAGGCCGCTTGCTATAAGGCAAATCGTCGACGGACGCAGCAACTGCGCGGGGCGGGGCGGAAAACCAGTCATCGGCGGAAGGGGAAGGCGGGCGATGCTGCCATCACACCCGATCCGGCGCGCCGCTGCGTGGCTCGACACGAAAGACTGCATCGAAAACCGCACGCAGTGAACCGGGCACACATACTGGCGCGGCAAGGCGGCAAGGCGGCAAGGCGGCAAGGCGGCAAGGCGGCAAGGCGGCAAGGCGGCAAGGCGGCAAGGCGGCAAGCCTAAAAGCTCCAGCGGTTCGCGTGAGCATGCATTCGTTCGCGGTTCCGCCGAACGAGGGCTCATGTCGGTCGATACTGATTCAGGCCTGCCGCAGCGCCCATCCTTCGCGCGCGGCTCATCTTCCGCACACATCTCTTCCGCTAACGGCCCGAGCGCCCACCCGAACCGGCGATGGAATTGAATCCTCCGAGTCCTCCTTCCGCTTCTTTGTCCGGCCCCGAGCCGCAGCTATCCATGCTCGTCGCCGACGACGACCGCGCCTATGCCTATCTGGCGATGATTCGCCGCTACATTGGCGCCGCGGCCGACATTAACGATCTCGCGCAATCCGCCGCGGGCCGAACCGCGCCGATCACTGCCGACGATTGCGCCGAACGGCTCGCCGATGCGGACCATGTGTTCGCCGAATGGCTCGCACCGCTGCATCGCACGGCCGCCGACGTCGCCGGTATCGAGCCGTCGCGCATGGCGGACGCGCTCAACCACATGCATCACGAGTCGCGTCGTCTGACGATGTGCGACGACGTGCTGCTCGATAACGTCGTCGAGTTGGCGCGCGTCGTGATCGCCGAGCGCGTGCCGGGCGACTTCATCGAAACGGGCGTGTGGCGCGGCGGCGTGACGATTCTGATGCGCGCCGCGCTGACCGCGTTCGGCGGCTCTGGCCGCAGCGTATGGGTGGCCGATTCGTTCGCAGGCCTGCCCGCGCCGGACCCCGCCACGGATTTGCGCGACGCCATCTGGCATCACCTGATGCGCGCGGTCGGCCTGCTGCGCAGCGATCTGGCGACCGTACGCGAAGCCTTCGCACGCGCGGGCCTGCTCGATCGTCGCGTGCGTTTTCTGCCAGGCTGGTTCGCCGATACGTTGCCGGACGCGCCGATCGAGCGACTCGCATTGATGCGGCTCGACGGCGACTGGTACGACTCGACCCGTGACGCACTCGATGCCTTGTATCCGCGTTTGTCACCGGGCGGCTTCGTGATCGTCGACGACTATGGCCTGCCGACCGGCTGCGCGCGCGCCGTCGACGAATACCGCGCCGTGCATCGCATCGACGCACCGCTTACGCGTGTCAACACGCAAGCAGTCTACTGGCGCAAGCCATGGTGAGCATGATTGCGCGTGTCGAACTCATCGCGCTTCTGGAGGCGCGGCTCGGCGAACATTACGTAGCGCCGCCGCAAGCGATGGCCGTGGATCTGATCGTCAGCGATTGCGCGGATGCTAGCCGCCGCTTCGCCTTTGGTCCGCGGATCGAGTCGACGCCGATCCCGCCCGACGGCGCGCACCGCGCCGCGGCTCGCATCACGCTGAGCCGCGCGTTGTTGGGCGCGATGCTCGACGACCCCACCGGCTTCGATCCGCGCAGTGCGGCGGCAATGGCGTTCGGTGGCGTGCGAATCGACGGCGCTGAGCGGCTCGCCGCTTACTGGCTGCAACTGCTCAAGCGGCCCTCGGCGGCGGCACGCATCGCACTGGAACGAGCCCGGTGGCGCGCACCCACAGCGCTGACGAAGGTGACGGCGCTGCAGGCCAGCGGCTGCGACGACAAGGAGCTGCACGCGGCGCTCGCGGACACGCTCGAGGCATCCGTCCCGCTGGTGTTGCGCGGCATGGTGAACTGGCCCGAAGTCGCCTGGACACTCGACGATTGGCGCACTCACGAGGGCGCGATGGTGCTGCGCGCGGATCCGTCGAACGGCCTTCCGCAAACCGTCGCCGACTTCATCGATGGGTTCGCCCTGCAGTCTCTCGCCGATGCAGGTGCCGCCACCTACACGGAAGGCTGCCTCTTGCCGCCCATATGGGAAGCGCGTTTTTCTCTGCCGATGCTGCCGGCGCGCATGTTCGGCGCGGGGCAACTCTGGTTCGGGCGGGCCAGCGCTGCCGCACTGGTCACGCGTTTGCACTGCGACCTGGCGAATTCGTTTCTCGCGCAAATTCACGGCCGCAAGCGCGTGCGGCTCTATGCGCCTGCTCAGGAAGGCGCCGTCTACGCGCTCGATGCGTTCAACACGTATCGTCCTTGCCGTGTCGACGTAGCGGCTCCCGACCTGACACGCTTTCCGCGCTTTGCCGGTGCGCCTGGCGTGGACGTCATGCTCGAACCGGGCGATCTGCTGGTGATTCCAACAGGCTGGTTTCACTGCGTCTGGGCGCTGGATCATGTGCTGTCGATCAGTCGTTTTGCCGACGACGAAAACGCGGCGATGCTGCTCGACTGCAGGCTTTCACAACCGAATATAACGAGGATTGGATGATCGGCGTAACCCAAAGCGATTCACGTCGCGCCCCCTTTCTGCTATTCGTGCGCGGCATGGCCGTGACAATGCTGGTCGCGTCGGCCACAGCACTAAGCCCCTTGTCCGCGCATGCACAGGCTTCGTCGGCAATGACACAGGTCTGCACGACGCGTGCGAACAACGCGAAGCTGATCGCGCAGGACCGCGATGCGGGCGTCAGCAAGGAAGATGAGTTGCGCAAGGCGCATCGCGTGGCGGCGGCGATGCCGATTGAACGACAGTTGTACGCGCAGGCGGAATTGACAACCTTTATCGACCGTCTGTACGGACAGTACGCCAAAACGCCGCCGCAGCAAGCCTACGATAAGTATCTGGCTTACTGCGAAGGGCAGGCCGCGCGCGGCGCCGCACAGGTCCAGTGATGCGCGGTGCTGGATGTCGCGGCACGCGGGCTCCGTCGCCAGCGTTTCGCTTCAGATGCCGCGCTTTCCCCCTCACGCGGACATGGCTTCGCATTTTCGGCCCGCTTTTCGCATGGACCGAAACCGGCCCAGTTGGCCCAATTAGCATTAGACGACCCCGGACCGCCGCTGTGTTCCGTTTCACATCCGCATGACCGATGGCGGTCTACCTTTCCTTGCAGAGGACCCCATGACCGCTATCGCCAACGACACCGTCTCCAGTCTTGCCACGCCCAGCTTCGACTCGTCGTTCTCTTCAGAAGATCAGTCCATCCAGCAGCTGGAGCAGCAAGTCGATGCGATGATCAACCAGGTGCTGCAGCAGAGTTCGTCGTCGGTGGGACAGAACGCGATGGCGCAGAACGCGTCGGGCACGCTCGCGAGCTACATGAACCAGAACGGCATCAAGTCGCTCGATCCGAATCAGCTTTATCAGTTGGCCAACAACCCGCCTGCCGGCACACCGCCCGAAGTGTCGTCCGCGGCGTCGTACATGTTGCAGAACCCGGATGTCTACAAGCAGATCGAGACGCACGACGTACCGGGCGCGGATGGGATTTCCGGCGTGGGCAACTTCGAGTGGGCGGCGCAGGGCGGCCTCGATAGCGAGCCGTCGCCGAGCGTGACCGATACGATGGATTCGACCTCGACCCAGGGCGCCATGATGGATGCGCAAAGCGCGTCCGGCGCGCTGTCGAGCTATATGAGCCAGAACGGCATCTCGTCGCTCGATCCGGACCAGCTCTACAAGCTCGCCAACAATCCGCCGGCGGGCACGCCGCCCGATGTGTCCGCCGCGGCGTCGTACATGCTGCAGAATCCGGACGTCTACAAGCAGATCGAGACGCACGACGTGTCCGGCGCGGACGGTGTTTCCGG
Source organism: Burkholderia sp. OK233 (assembly GCF_900230185.1). Lineage (GTDB taxonomy): Bacteria > Pseudomonadota > Gammaproteobacteria > Burkholderiales > Burkholderiaceae > Paraburkholderia. The sequence goes on along the minus strand of NZ_OCSR01000002.1, from coordinate 815,102 downwards.
CGTAGGCAACTTCCAGTGGGCCGCGCAAGGCGGCCTCGACCAGACGGCTTCCGGCGGCAATTCGTTCAATTTGCCTAACCTGAACACGGATTTGGCGCTCAACTCGCCCAATCTGAACCTTCAGCAGACGCTGTCCGTCTGATCGCCCAAGGACGTGGCGGCTCACCGGCCGCCTTTCGCCTGATCCGCAAAAGACTGGCGGCCATGGTCCGGCCCCAACCGCACAGGGCATTTTTGACCAAGACGACCTCCCATGAGACTGAGTATGCTAGGCGTAATCAGTCATTTCATGCGGGGAATTCAAGGTGGCGCACTATCTTTGCCATGAGCAGCCGGACTTACTCGAGTTTGAAACGAGCGTGATCGCCTCGCGGCCCGGCGCCGTCGTGCTGGGCCGCTCGGCCTTGCACCCGGGCGGCGGAGGCCAGGTCTCGGACGCCGCGACTCTGACGCACGCGCAGGGTGCAGTCCGCATTACCGGCGTCGCGCCGGAAGGCGGCATGCTCTGGCATCTGTTCGACGAGCCGCTCGAACTGAATGGCGACGTCCACGTGGCCGTCGACGCAGCCCGGCGCGCCACCGTCGCCCAGCTTCATACGGCCACGCATATTCTCAATGCGCTCGTGTATCAGCGCTTCGCCGGCGCACTCGTGACCGGCGCGCAGATCAATGCCGACGGCACCGCCCGCATGGACTTCGATTTGCCGGAGGCGGACAACGACGCACTGCGCCTGCTCGAGGAGCCTGCCAACGAGGTGATCCGCAGCGCCATGGACGTACGCACCTACTACGTCAGCGCAACGGAAGCGAAGTCGACGCAGGGCCTGATCCGCAGCCTTTCAGTGGCGCCGCCGCCGACTTCCGACGGCACGGTGCGGATCGTCGAAATCGGCGACCTGGACCGGCAGGCTTGCGGTGGCACGCATCTGACCAACACGGCGCAATCGAGACCGATCCGCATCGTGAAGATAGAAAACAAGGGGCGCCGCAATCGCCGGGTGCGAATAGAGCTGGTTTGACGGGCATCCCGGAAGTGCGACCCATGGACACATCGGATAAAGGCGAGCCGGAAGTGGTGTGCTGGCGAGACGGCGCGCTCGACGGCGCCTGTCTCGCCAGCGCCCGCTACGGCGAGCACAAATTCGACCGGCATCTGCACGACGAACTCGTCATTGTCATGACGCAATCCGGTGCGGGGCAGTGTCATACGCGCACCGGCAGCGTGCTCGTGTTCGGACCCGGCGAATATCACAGCGGCGAGGTGTGGGAAGGCCGCGAATGGAATTACCGCGCCATCTATCTCGACATGGAGGGCCTGGGCGCGCTGGGTGCTGTGTTTTCGCCCGACTCGCGTCCCGACAAACCGCTTCTGATTCCACCGGGCCTCTATCAGGATGCGCATCTGGCCGGCCTGCTGGTCAAGGCGCATGCGAGTCTCGACGAACACGGCTCGGTCTCGCTGATGGAGCGACAGGCGAATTGGTGGGCGGCGATGGGGATGCTGGTCGGACGATATGGGCAATCGCGGCACGAGCTCGGCGAAGCACGGCACGAGGCTCGTAAGATGGCGCAGGTGCGTGACTACGTCGCCGCCAACTATGCGCGCGATATTCCTGTCGACGAATTGGCGGCACTTGTGGGGCTGAGCCGCTATTACCTCACACGTGCCTTCTGCAAGGAGTTTGGACTGCCGCCGCACGCCTATGCGACGCAGGTGCGGCTACTAGCGGCCAAACGCATGCTCGCGGCGGGGCATAGCGCGGCAACGGCCGCGGCGGCCGTCGGTTTTTACGATCAAAGCCATCTCAACCGGCTCTTCAAGCGGGCCTATGGGATCACGCCGGGGACGTATGCGGCGCTGAAGCCTGGGCATTAGGTCCGCGCACTGCACCTCTAACGTTACTCAGGAAGCGGAACGTCCTCGATCAACGCCGACTGGACAGCGCGAATCCTGCGATCGACGAAGTAACCACCCCCTTCCGTGTAGCGCAGATAAAGACGGTTGCACAACGCGCACTGCCAGACGGCACAGCGGTTGTACGGGAAGTAACGCGGCGCGATGGGTGCGTCGGCCGACCAGTAGGTCGTTTTGCCCGGCAGGTATTCGCTGAACGTAGGTTCCGGATCGTCCTCCGGTGCAAGCGTTCCGATTTCCCTGAACTGCGTTTCGTCGAGAGAAAGCGGCTGCGAGTGCCAGCCTTCCAGCGGTGTTTTTGTACACATGCAGGGCGTGGCAGTGCGCTCTTCCGCACGTTGTGCGAGTTCGAGGAGCATTGCAGCGTTCAGATATTCCGCCATGAGGCACATGATTCCTGCAGGGTTGGGTGGATGCCGGCTGGTTCGCCGCGACTCACGGTACGCGGCAGGAACCAGCCAGCATCATGCACGCTCTGGCGTTGCGCGGGAAGTCAGCCGTTCATCATCCGGTCGCGATGCGGCACGACCCACGCACGGTCGAAACATCCATTGGCGATCGACTTCAAGGCCGCCGTTTCTTTCCCATGCTGCCGCCGTGCGCCTTCGATCACCGCTTCCACGTCGGCGGGCGAAATCGCGAGCAAACCGTCTTCATCGCCAACGATGATATCCCCAGGATGAACCACCATCCCGCCGACCGTAACCGGCACGTTAATCTCGCCAGGGCCGTTCTTGTACGGTCCACGATGCGTCACGCCGCGCGCGTACACCGGGAAATCGCGCTGACGTAGCGCGCCGACATCGCGGATCGCGCCGTCGATCACAAGCCCTTGTACGCCCATGCTCTCCGCGAAGCTGGCCATGATCTCGCCCATCAGCGCTTGCGTCAGTTCGCCGGCGCCGTCGATCACGAGGACATCGCCCGGCCGGCAAAAGTCGAACGCGCGATGGATCGCAAGGTTATCGCCGGGGCGGGTGTGCACCGTGACCGCGGTGCCGGCCATCGGCCTGGGCTGATGATACGGCCGCAAGCCGACCATGCCGCTCGCGCGCGCCATGTTGTCGCTGAGCAGCGAAACCGCCAGGTCACGCAATGCGTCGAGCGTTGCCGGGTTGGCCTGAGGCGCGGATTCGTGTTCGCGCCAGCCGATGGGATTCGTAGTGACAGTCATACCGTTGCCCCTTGCGTGGCGAATTGCTGCTCGAGTTGATGGGACAGCCGCGGGTACACCGCGCGGGCGTTGTCTTCGTAGATACGCTGACGGTCCGCGGCGCTGAGCCATTCGATGGCGTCGATGTAGCGCCGCGTGTCGTCGTAGTAGTGGCCGGTTTCCGGATCGATACCCTGAACCGCGCCGATGGTTTCCGACGCGAACAGGATGTTCTCGACCGGAATGACCTTGGCGAGCAGTTCGGCGCCGGGCTGGTGATACACGCAGGTATCGAAGAACACATTCTTCATCAGGTACTCGCTGAGCAGTGGCCGCTTCATGTCCTGCGCGAGCCCGCGATAGCGACCCCAGTGATAGGGCACCGCGCCGCCTCCGTGCGGAATGATGAAGCGCAACGTCGGGAAGTCGGCGAACAGATCGCCCTGCAGCAACTGCATGAACGCAGAGGTGTCGCCGTTGATGTAGTGCGCGCCTGTCGCATGAAAATTCGGATTGCACGACGAGGACACGTGAATCATCGCCGGCACGTCGAGGTCCACCATCGCTTCATAGAGCGGATACCACGAGCGGTCCGTAAGCGGCAGCCCCGACCAATGTCCGCCGGACGGGTCCGGATTCAGATTGCAGCCGATGAACCCCAGTTCTTCCACGCAACGCCGCAATTCGGCGATGCAATTGGCCGGCGCCACGCCCGGCGCTTGCGGCAACTGGCACACGCCGACGAAGTTGCGCGGAAACAGCGACACCACGCGATGGATGAGGTCGTTGGATTCGCTCGACCAGACTGCATTGGCTTCGGCCGTGGCGAGGTGGTGCCCCATGCCGGCGGCGCGTGGCGAAAAGATCGTGAGGTCAGTGCCGCGTTCGCGCTGAATGCGAATCTGGCCGGCTTCGATGCTCTCGCGAATTTCGTCGTCGGTAATGAGGGGCCGCGGCGGCGGCGAGCCGCCGTTTTTCAGCGCGGCGATCTGCTGTGCGCGCCAGGCCTCGTGTTGCGGTGGCGAGGTGGTGTAGTGACCGTGGCAATCGATGATCATGGTGTGAAAAACCCGTTGGTGTCCTTGTGGATGCTTGTCTGTGCTCGGGCGTGCTTATCCGTCCGCGCTATCCGTTCGCTACGTTCGCTGTTTCGTCCGTAACGGCGCTCAGGTGCGCGGGGCAGGGTCGCCGGTCGCGAGCGAGGCGGCTTCATCTTCAGCCGGCGTGACGCGCATCACGAGTGCGATGATCGTCGCGACCACCAGAAACGCTGCGATCGTCAGCAAGGCCAGCTTGAAGTTGCCGGTGGCGTTGCGCACCAGTCCGATGCTCCAGGGACCGACCAGACCGCCGAACTGCGCGATGGTATTGATCAGCGCAATCGTCGCGGCGCCCGCGGCGCCCGTTCTGAACGACGACGCGAGGCTCCAGAACAGCGGGTTACCCGCATAGATGAACAAACCGGTCAGGCACAGCAGCGCGTAGGCGATCACAGGGTTCGGCGCATACGCACTGCCGGCAATCGCCAATGCGCTCATGCCGTACACGAAGGCGAGGTGCTTCTTGCGGTCGCCCGTGCGATCGGAACTGCGGCTGATCAGGAACGTGCCCAACACGCCGAAGAGCGGCGGCGCGGCGGACAGAAAACCGACCTCGATATTGCTCAGATGGCCGAGACTCTTGACGATCTGCGGCAGCCACAGGAACAGGCCATAAATGCCGACCAGCGCGCAGCCGAACAGACACGCGAGACTCCATACGCGGATGTCGCTCGCCACGCGCAGCAGCGGGAAATGGGTGCTACCGCCAACGGCTTCGCGTTCGGCTGCGAGCGTTGATTCGAGCCAGTGTTTTTCGTCGTCGGAGAGCCATTTGGCGTCGGCCGGACGTTCGGTCATGATGCGCAGCGTCAGCAGACCGAGCGCCATCGCCGGGATGCCTTCGAGGATGAACATCCATTGCCATCCCTGCAAACCGAGAACGCCGTTCGCGTAGGTCATCAACGTCGTCGAGATCGGACCGCCCAGCACCGCCGAAAACGAACCCGCGATGATGTAGCCGCCCACCGCGCGCGCCCGGTAGCGCACCGGAAACCATTTCGTCAGATAGACTGCCACGCCCGGCAAAAAGCCCGCTTCCATCACGCCAAGCAGGAAGCGCAACACATAGAAGCTCGAGTCGTTGAAGACGAAGGCGGTGGCTGCCGCGACCGCGCCCCACGTCAGCAGAATGCGCGCGATCCAGCGGCGTGCGCCGACCCGATGCAGCAACAGATTGCTCGGCACTTCCAGCAACATGTAGCCGACGAAGAAGATGCTGCCCGCGAAGCCGAACACGGCCGGACTGAAGCCCAACTGCTTGTTCATGTCCAGCGCGGCGAATCCGATATTGATCCGGTCCAGATAGTTGAAGAACATCATCGCGAAGAGCAGGGGCATTAATCGCCCGTACACTTTGCGCATGGTGGCGGCTTCGTCGAATGAGGTCATGCTGTCTCCTACCTTGCTGCGACGGCTGCACGAGCCGTGGCGGCGTTCTTATGGTCGGCCTGCCGGATCGAACGCCGGCAGTGTCCCGTTGGCCGCGCGTTTGATGGCCGGACTTCAGCGGCCGCCGTTCGTGCCTGCATGCGCTGATGCGCTCATGAACAGGCGGTGGCCGAAGCATGAGGCCCATGATAAGAAGGCGCGGACGGAGAGTCCAAGACCGCTTGCTTATGCTTGTATAGGTTTTTACTTATAGTGTGGCGTCAGCAAGCGGCGCGGGGAGGCAGGCGAGGAAAGCACGCAGATGCGGTGAGGCGTCGTCGTTGCGAAAGGTGGCTGCGAGCGTCGATCGGTACGACGAGCCGGGACCGGAGAGGTGGCGGAACACGACGTCCGTGCGTCCATGCCGTGCAACCGATTCGCCGATGAACGTCACGCCCAGGCCCGCTGCTACGAGTGCAATCGCGGTCTGAATTTCATAGGCCTGGTGGGCGACGACCGGGGTCACGCCCGCATCGCGATAGAGCGTTTGCACCGAGCGTTTGAACTGTGCGTTCTGGTGCTTCGGATACAGAATCAATGGCGTATCGGCGAGCTCGGCAATTCGGACGGTTTTGTGCGCGGCGAGCGGATGGCCCGGTTCGAGCGCGACCATGACGCGCTCACGCAGCAACGGATAGGACGTGCAGCCATCGATCGCGAGCGGTTGCCGCCCAATGCCGATGTGAATGCGCATGTCGCGCAACGCATCGGTTTGCTCCTCGGTGAGCAACTCGAAGAGCTTGAGTTCGACCTGCGGAAACGCGTTGTGAAACGCCTTGAGTGCGGGCGGCAGGATGCTGTACATCGCCGAGCGCGTGAAGCCGATGCTGAGCCAGCCGCGCCGACCGACACCGATTTCTTGCGCTGTCAGGGACACCTGTTCCAGCGAACCCAGTATCTGACGCGCCTCCGTGCAGAGGTAGTGACCGGCTTCGGTCAGACTCAGCGGGCGTCTTGCCCGATCGACCAGTTGCGTGCCGAGCCGCTCCTCAAGTGATCGAATTTGCTGGCTCAGCGCGGGCTGCGCGATATGCAGGCGCTCGGCGGCGCGGCTGAAATTGAGCTCCTCCGCCAGAATCACGAAGCACTGCAACGCCCTAAGATTCATATCCGTTTTTCCTGATCTCCAGTAGGAAGAGAATAACGGGTTATGCGGTGGACGGTGCAATGCCGGTGTGCCGGGAGGAAATCCTAGCGCCGCAGCGGCTCCTCGAAGAGGCCGCGTTGGGGCGCCAGATCATGGAACGCGCGGCGGCTCCTTAATCCAGTCCGCCCTGGCACAGATACTTGATCGACATGTAATCGTCGAGCCCATACTTCGACCCTTCGCGGCCGTAACCCGATTCCTTCACCCCGCCGAAGGGCGCCGCTTCGCTCGACACGGCGCCTTCGTTGATGCCGATCACGCCCGCTTCGAGCTGGGCTGCGACGCGATTGATGCGTCGCACGTCCTGCGTGTAGAAGTAGGCGGCGAGGCCGAAAGGCGTGTCATTAGAAAGGCGGATCGCTTCGGCTTCATCATCGAAGCGGAACAGCGGCGCCACCGGCCCAAAGGTTTCTTCGCAACAGACGAGCATGTCGTCCTGCGCATCGGTCAGCACGGTCGGCGCATAGTAGTTCGGCCCGAGTTCGGTCAGGCGCTTGCCGCCTGTCAGCACTTTCGCGCCGTGTTTGACGGCATTTTCGACGTGCCGGGCAATCTTGTCGATTGCGCGCTCGTTGATCATGGGGCCGATCTGCGCGTCCGGATCGGTTGCGGGCGCAACCTTCAGCGCGGCGACGCGTTTCGCGAGCAGATCGGCGAAACGCGCGTAGACACCCGATTGCACATAGACCCGGTTCGGGCACACACAAGTCTGACCGCCGTTGCGGAACTTGGAGGCCATCAGACCGGTGACCGCCGCATCGAGATCGGCGTCGTCGAATACGATGAAGGGTGCATTGCCGCCCAATTCCAGTGACAGCTTCTTCAGCGTGCCAGCCGATTCGCGGGCGAGATGCTTGCCGACCGGCGTCGAGCCCGTGAACGTGATCTTGCGTACGCGTCCGTCGGCGAGCCAGTCAGCGACCGCCGCAATGCCCTGTTCACGCGAAGCCGACAGCATATTCAGCACGCCGTCCGGCAAGCCCGCTTCCTGGGCGAGCGCGGCCAGCGCGAGCGCCGTGAGGGGCGTGTCTTCCGCGGGCTTGGCCACGACCGTGCATCCGGAGGCGAGGGCGGGCGCGATCTTGCGCGCAATCATCGCCAGCGGGAAATTCCACGGTGTGATCGCCGCGACCACGCCGACCGGTTCCTTCACCGCGCTCATGCGTTTGCCGCGTTGCTGCTGCGGGATCAGGTCGCCGTAGATGCGTGTCGCCTCGTCGGCGAACCACGCGACGTACGAGGCACCGTAGGCGACTTCGCCGCGGCTTTCCGCGAGTGGCTTGCCTTGTTCCGTCGACATCAGCTTCGCGAGGTCTTCTGTGTTGGCGACGATCAGCGCATGCCAGCGGCGCAGAATCTCCGCGCGTTCGCGCGGCAGCTTGTCGCGCCACGCGGGGAAAGCGCGGGCCGCGGCGTCGGTGGCGGCGCGTGCGTCCGTTGCGCCGCTGTTCGCGACTTCGACGATCAATTCGCCGGTGGCCGGGTTGGTGACGGGAAAGCGCGCGGCGTCGGCGGCGTCGATCCACTTGCCGTCGATCAGGTTCTGCGGGCGAATCAGTTCTTTGCGGGTCAATGCGAGAGACATCGGGTTGCTCCTTCAGATTGATGCTTCGATGCTACCCGTGCGCGACAGTCGATGAAATCGCCAATCGAGGTCTGGACGGCGCGCGGAGCGTTTTTTTCGGGCTGCCACAGCATTTTCTGCTGAATGCGATGGTGAAGCTGCCGTGCCGGCATGGGGGCGGCTGACGACGGCCGGGCTGCGCGGGCCTGCTGGACGCGCAGGCTCATGCCTCAACTCATACGCCGCGGTCCCGTCGACGCCCGCACAATCAGTTGCGGCGGTGGCGCAAGCACCATCGACGGTTGCTGTTCAGGCGTCTGGATCAGACGGATCAGACTCTCGATCGACAGCTCCGCAACGGCCGCCGTCTGAATCGCGACCGTCGTCAACGCAGGATGCACCTGGTGCGCCAGTTGAATGTCCGTAATGCCGATGACCGACACATCGTTCGGCACGGCACGGCCAAGCGTGATCAATGCCTGTGCCGCGCCGATCGCGAGCAGATCGTTGGTCGCGAAAATCGCGGTGAGGTGAGGGCGGTTCGACATCAACTGCATGCAGGCGGCGTAGCCGGCGTCGATCGAGTCGCGGATCTGCAGTACCGCGGCAGCGTCTGTTTCGATCCCGGCCTCGTGTACCACCGTGCGAAATCCGTTGGAGCGCGCATCCTGCAAGCCGCCGCACCCGTCGCCGATCAGAAGACCGATCTCGCGGTGACCGAGTTCGAGCAGATGCCTCGCGGCAAGCGCACCTGCATGGGCAAAATCCACGGCGATGCAGGGCAGCGCGGGCGGCGCCTCAGGATGCTCCCACATCGCCAGCAAGATCGGCGCGCTGTGCGTGGCCGACGCACACAATTCGTTGAACTTGATGTCCGTGTTCATCACGAGGACACCGTCTGCGAGTGTGCCGGCGATCTGGTTCAGATACGCACGGCCGACCTCCGCATCGTCGTCAGTATTGCAAACCATCAGAAAGTACCCCGCTTTGCGTGCCGCTCGCTCGGCGGCCAACACGAACTCGGGGTAGAAGGGGTTCGAGATGTTCGACAACATCAAGGCCAAGGTCGACGAGTGGCCCTCCGCCAGCGCGCGGGCGTTCAGATTGGGGCGGTAGCCGAGATCGGCGATCGCCTTGAGCACGCGTTCGGCAGTCTCGGGGCGGACCTTCTCGCGGTTGCGCAGGACGTTGGAAACGGTGGCGGCGGTGACGTGCGCGCGCTTTGCTACTTCGGAAAGGGTAACCATGTTCTGTTTATCCCATATTCAGGGAATGCAATTCAAATGTTGCAAGCAACTGGCGACGTTGATAAGTTTCTGGAAAACACACAGGAGACACCCACAATGACTTTTTCCCTTGAGTTCGAATTTAAGCGATTAAATGCCTACTGCACAAGAGCTGGCCGTTTATTTTTCCTAGAAATTTAAGCGGTTAAATCGAGGAGACAGCAGCATGGCTACGATTCGTCTTACGAACGTGCAGAAGTCGTACGGTGACCATCCGCCGGTGATCCGGCGCGTGAATCTCGAGATCGCCCAGCACGAGTTCTGCGTGTTTCTCGGGCCCTCGGGTTGCGGCAAGTCGACCCTGCTGAGAATGATCGCCGGTCTCGAAGACCTGAGCGAAGGCGAGCTGCATATCGGCGGCCGCCTCATGAACGATGTGCCCGCCGCCGGGCGCGGCGTGGCGATGGTGTTCCAGAGCTACGCGCTGTTTCCGCACATGACCGTGTTCGACAACATGGCGTTCGGCCTGAAACTCGCGAAGCAACCCAAGGACGTCATCGACCGGAAGGTGCGCGAAGCCGCGCGCATTCTGCAACTGGACGCCTTCCTTGACCGTTATCCGAAAGCGCTTTCCGGCGGGCAGCGGCAGCGTGTTGCGATCGGCCGCGCGATCGTGCGCGAACCCGGCGTGTTTCTGTTCGACGAACCGTTGTCGAATCTCGACGCCGCATTGCGCGGCCAGACGCGTGTCGAAATCGCCCGCCTGCACCAGCGCTTCGCGAATGCGAGCGTGGTCTACGTGACCCACGACCAGGTCGAGGCGATGACGCTTGCCGACAGAATCGTGTTGCTGCATGCAGGAGCGGACGCCGAGCGCTTCGGCAGCATCGCGCAGAGCGGCGCGCCGCTCGAGTTGTATCACCATCCGAAGTCGCGCTTTGTGGCGGGCTTCATTGGTTCGCCGCGAATGAATTTCATCGATGCCGTGGTCGATTCGATCGAAGCGGGCAAGGTGGCCGTCACGCTGACGGAAAGCGGCGAACGGCTGGTCGCTCACGTGGACGGCCAACGTCTTCAGCGCGGCCAGCCCGTCACGCTCGGCGTGCGCCCGGAACATCTGCGTCTTTCTGGCGATGAGCAATCCATTCAATGCGTCACGGTGCTATCGGAACGGCTTGGCGAGCACAGCTATATTCACGCGGATCATGAGGCCGGCACGCTCATCGCCAAGGCCGCGGGCGATACGCCGATCGGATCGGGCGAGCGCATCCGCATTCACGTTCCGCCTTCCGCGTGTCATCTGTTCGATGCGGACGGCGTTGCACTGCGGCGCAGCACGTTCGAGCCTGAGAGAGTCGCCGCTTAAGGCGCTGAAGATATCCGAGGCACCACCGGATTATTCACAAAACCCTATTCCGCCACAGAGCGGGTACATCGTCTGGCAGCGAGCCGCTGTCAGCCAACAAGGTAGTCAAGGAGACATAAGATGATTTCTCTTCGCCTTCGCCGTCTGGCATACGCGTCGATTGCGGCCGCTCTGGTTGCAGGCACGCTCTGCGCCACCGCGGCCGACGCGGCCACGTTGACCGTCAACGTCTCGGCGCGCGGTAATCAGCGCTCGACGTGGCAGGATGCGTTCGACAAGTTCAAGAAAGCCAATCCCGACGTCGACCTCAAGGTGACCTACATCAGCGAGGAAGCGTACAAGGTGCAGATGGGCGGCTGGCTCGCCACCGATCCGCCTGATGTCGTGTCGTGGCACGACGGCGAGCGCATGGCGTATTACGCGCAACGCGGCTTGCTAGAAGACCTGTCGTCGGACTGGAGTAAGAACGGCTGGTCGCAACAGTATGCGTCGGTCAAGGACGCCTCGACGTATAAGGGCAAGCAGTACGCCGCGCCGCTCGGTTACGACGCCTACGGCTTCTTCTATCGCAAGGATCTGTTCGAGAAGGCCGGCATCAAAGGCGAACCGAAAACGTGGGATGAATTTCTCGACGCCTGCAAGAAGCTGAAGGCCAGCGGCGTTGCGCCGATCGCCGTTGCGGCGCGCGATAGCTGGACGCTTGCCGCGTGGTTCGACTATCTCGACCTGCGCATCAACGGCAACGCATTCCACCAGCAGTTGATGGCCGGCGAAATTCCCTACACCGATGCACGCGTTAAAAAGGTCTACACCGCGTGGAAAACGCTGATCGACGATCACTACTTCATCGACAACGCGCTCTCCTACGACCTCGATTCGATTGCACCGTTTCTCGTGAATGGCAAGGCCTCGATGATGCTGATGGGCACGTTCTTCTCGGCGAGCATTCCGGCGTCCCTTCGGCCGCAGACCGGTTTCTTCCGCTTCCCGGTGATCGACGCGAACGTACCGATGGCCGAAGACGGTCCGGTCAATGTGCTGCTGGTTCCGGCCAAGGCAAAGAACAAGGCCGATGCCCGCAGACTGCTTGCCTTCATGGAACAGCCGCAGATCAACGCCGATCTCGCGAAGGGTTGGGGGACGTTGCCGTCGAACAGCCAATCCGCTGAACCCGAAGACGAGATTTCGAAGGTCGGTTTCCAGACCCTGGCGAACACGAAGGGCGGTATCGCGCAGTTCTACGATCGCGACATGCAGAAGGAAATGGCCGACGAAGGCATGAAGGCGATGCAGCAGTTCTACAGCGATCCGTCGCAACTCGACGCCATGCTGGTCCGCCTCGAAGCGACCCGCAAGCGCATCTACAAGAAGTAAGCCCCGGAGCGCCAGCAGGGCAGCAAGCGCTGGCGCTCGCCTTCGATCTCCGACGAGGCCCGATCATGTCTCATTCCGCAGCGCGCCGCCTACCCGCGGCGCGGCACCGGCACGTCTCTACGACGCGCCGTCATCAGCACCGCGCGGCGCTTTTCTTCCTGCTGCCGGGCTGTGTGTTGTTTTGCCTGTGCGTGGTCTACCCGATCATCAGCAGTATTTCGCTCAGCTTTTACAACTGGGACGGCATGACGCCGAAGACGTTCGCGGGCTTCGATAACTACATCGAACTGTTTCATGCGGACACGTTCTATACGGCGCTCAAGAACAACCTGATCTGGCTCGCGCTATTCCTGTTGGCGCCGCCGCTCGGACTGCTGTTCGCGCTATATCTGAACCAGCATATCCGTGGCATGCGGGTCGTGAAGTCGCTGTTTTTCGCGCCATTCGTGCTATCGGGCGTGGTGGTCGGTCTCGTGTTCAGCTGGTTCTACGATCCCGGCTTCGGCTTGCTGCGTCTGATCGTCGGTCACGGCATTCCTGTGCTCGGCGATCCGCACACCGTCACCTTCGGCATCATCTTCGCCGCGCTGTGGCCGCAAACGCCGTTCTGCATGGTGCTGTATCTCACCGGGCTGACAGGTATCAATCCCGAAGTGGTCGAGGCGGCACGCATGGAGGGCGCAAAAGGCGTGCGTCTGCTGTGGCACGTGATCCTTCCGCAACTGCGGCCCGCCACATTCATGGCAGTCGTGCTGACCGTGATCGGCGCGCTGCGCAGCTTCGACCTGATTGCGGTGATGAGCGGCGGCGGTCCCTTCGATAGTTCAACCGTGCTCGCCTATTACATGTACGACCAGGCGATCAAGTACTACCGCGAAGGCTATTCCGCGGCGATTGCCGTCGTGCTGTTCGCCATCATGCTCGTCTACATCGTGTTCCATCTGCGCCGCATGCTGCGCGAAGAACACTGATTTCCAGGAGTCACGTGTCATGTATCCGCTTCCCGTCGAACGCTGGAAACCGCTCAACCGCACGTTGTACAAAGCGTCGCTGCCGCTCGCGCTGCTGATATGGCTGCTGCCAATGCTGGCCGTGCTCGTCACGTCGATCCGCTCGTCGGACGAGTTATCGCAAGGCGACTACTGGGGCTGGCCCAGGCATTTCGCGTTAATCGAAAACTACGGCACGGCGCTCACGCAAACGCCGATGCTCCATTACTTCGCCAACAGCGTGCTGATTACGGTGCCGTCGGTGATCGGCGCGATCGTGCTGGCTTCGATGGCAGGTTTTGCTTTGGCAACCTACCGGTTCCCGGGTAATACCGCTGTGCTGTTCGCCTTTGTCGCCGGCAACTTCGTACCTATCCAGATTCTGATGATCCCGGTACGCGACATGGCGCTGAAAGTGGGCCTCTTCAATAGCGTGTGGGCGCTGGTGATTTTTCATGTGTCGTTTCAGACCGGTTTTTGCACGCTGTTTCTACGTAACTTCATCAAGCAGTTGCCGTTCGAGATGATCGAGGCAGCGCGCGTGGAAGGGGCGAGTGAATGGACGATCTACTGGCGCATCGTGCTGCCGCTGATCCGGCCCGCGCTCGCCGCGCTCGGCATCCTCGTATTCACGTTTGTCTGGAACGACTACTTCTGGGCGCTGTGCCTCACGCAAGGCGATGAGGCTGCGCCGATCACGGTGGGCGTCGCCGCGCTTAAAGGCCAATGGACCACGGCGTGGAATCTGGTTGCCGCCGGCTCGGTGCTCGCCGCTTTGCCCTCTGTGCTGATGTTCTTCCTGATGCAGAAGCATTTCGTCGCCGGCCTGACTTTCGGCGCAAGCAAGGGCTGATCGCCCGTTCGCCGTCATTTAACAAAGAGACTCTCTCATGCAACTTGGTGTTTGCTACTACCCCGAACAATGGCCGCGTTCGATGTGGGCCGACGATGCGAAACGTATGGTCGAGCTCGGCATCACGCATGTGCGGATCGCCGAATTCGCGTGGAGCCGGATGGAGCCGCGCGCCGGCGAATTCGCTTGGGACTGGCTCGATGAAGCCGTCGAGACGCTGGCTGCCGCGGGGCTGAAACTCGTGCTGGGCACGCCGACCGCGTCGCCGCCGAAGTGGCTGATCGACGCACACCCGGACGTGTTGCCGGTGCGCGCGGACGGCGTGCGCTGGAATTTCGGCTCGCGTCGTCATTACGATATTTCCAGCGAAACCTATCGGCGTGAGTGCGTACGCATTGTCACCGTGATGGTGGAGCGCTATGGACGGCATCCGTCTATCGTCGCGTGGCAGACCGACAACGAACTCGGCTGCCACGAGACCGTGCCGAGCTATTCGAGCGCGGCACTAACGCGCTTTCAGGCGTGGCTGCAGCATCGCTACGAGCGCGTCGAGGCGTTGAACGACGCATGGGGCAATGTGTTCTGGAGCATGGAGTACCCGTCGTTCGATACGATCGGCCTGCCTAACCTCACGCCCACCGACGCCAATCCGATCCATCTGCTCGACTTTCGCCGCTTCATGTCGGATGAGGTGGCGAGCTTCCATCGCGAGCAGATCGACGTGCTGCGAGAGCATGCGCCCGAGGCGGATCTGCTGCACAACTTCATGGGTTTCTTCACGACCTTCGATCATTACCGTTTCGCCGAAGACAACGCGCTCGACGTGGCAGCGTGGGATAGCTATCCGATCGCGCGTACGGAATCGATCGCGCTGCCTGACGAGCAGAAGGCGCGTTACGCACGCACCGCGCATCCGGACGTCTCCGCGTTCGACCACGACCGCTACCGCGCGATCGGCGCTGGCCGTTTCTGGGTGATGGAGCAACAGGCAGGGCCGGTGAACTGGGCACCGTGGAATCCGGTGCCGGCGAAAGGCATGGTCCGGCTGTGGGCCTACGAAGCGTTCGCACATGGCGCGGAACTGGTGTCGTATTTCCGCTGGCGTCAGTGTCCATATGCGCAGGAACAGATGCATTCGGGTCTCAACTTGCCGAACAACGAACTGTCGCCTGGCGGTCTCGAAGTGCAGCAGGCGGCGCGTGAAATTGCCTCGTCCGCAGCGTTGTCCGGACTCGGTGCGCCGGCGCGCGCGGCCACTGCGATCGTGTTCGACTACGAGACGCAGTGGATGTTCGAGATTCAGCGTCACGGCAAGACCTTCGACTATCAGACGCTGGTGTTCGACTACTACGAGGCGTTGCGTGAACTCGGCCTCGACGTCGATATCGTGTCGAGCAAGGCCGATCTTTCGCCGTACCGGCTGGTGGTGGTGCCGAGCATCGCCGTGATCGACGACAGGCTCGTCGACCAGATCGAGCGGAGTTCGGCGCAATGGATATTCGGCCCGAGGAGCGGCTCGAAGACCGCGACCTTTGCCATTCCTTCGAGCTTGCCGCCCGGCGCGTTGCAACGCGTTCTACCGATGCAGGTGCTCGAAGTCGAAACGCTGCGCCCGACGCTTACGCCAGCGCTTTCGATCGGAGACACGCAGGGCGTTGCGCTGCATTGGCGTGAGCACGTTCGCGCCAATGGCGAGACGACCGTCGGCGCGCAATTCGACGACACGTGGCCGGCGATCCTTTCCAACGGAAGGGTTAGCTATGTGGCGGGTTGGTTGTCGCACGCGTTGCATCGCGAGGTTTTGCAACAGGCAGCGAAGGATGCCGGCATCGAGACACAACGGCTGGCTGACGGCTTGCGCATTCGCCGACGCGGCGATCTGACCTTCGCGTTCAACTTCGGCCCGGAGCCAGTGCAGGCGCCTGCGCCAGCCAATGCGACGTTTGTGCTGGGACATTCACAGTTAAAAACCGGCGATGTCTGCGCGTGGAGGAACGCGTAGGCCCTCGCGTCAACGGGCTTGTTGAGCAAGAGAGAAGTAAGAAGAGGGCGTTATCGGAGGCGGAAATTTAAGCGCTTCAACCCGGAACAGGCGGCCTCTAAAAGAACCGCCATTCAATCGATGGAGGATGACAGATGAACAGAAGAGAAATGCTCGGATGGCTTGCATCTGCTGCGGCCACCGCTGGTGTTGGCGCAACGGTCGGCGTGCCCGCCGTTGCCGGTGAACCTGGCTTGTTCGGTCATGGCCGGGGATTTGCAAAGGGCGCGGACGTGTCGACGCTGCTGGAACTCGAGGCCAATGGTGCGAAGTTTTACGAGCATGGTGTGCCGCTCGACTGTCTCTTCATTCTGAAGAGTCACGGTGTCGACTCGATCCGCATCAAAGTGTGGAACGATCCTGGCAATCCAAACTTTTTTCCGGCCGACCAAAGCCCCGCAGCCGGTTATAACAATGCCGAACACGTACGCGTTCTGGCTCGCCGCGCTGCCGCGCTCGGCATGCGCGTGCTGATCGATTTCCACTACAGCGACTGGTGGGCCGATCCGGGCAAGCAGTATCCACCTCACGACTGGGCTGGCAAGGATATCGAGCAAACCTGTGCGTTGCTGTCCGACTACACGTCGAAGGTTCTTACGATGCTCAAGCGTGATGGCGTGCATCCGGAGTGGGTTCAGGTTGGCAATGAAATCACCGGCGGCATGCTGTGGCCGCTCGGCAAGTACGACCAGTGGGACAACCTCGCGCAGTTGCTGAAGGCCGGGCACGATGCGGTGAAGTCCGTCGATGAACGGATCAAGGTCATGCTGCACCTCGACAGCGGGGGCAACAATGCAACCAGCCGTTGGTGGTTCGACAGCGCGGTACAACGCGGCGTCACGTTCGATGTGATCGGCTTGTCCTACTACCCGCAGTGGCAAGGCTCGCTCAGCGACTTGCAGAACAATGCGAACGATATGGCGACGCGCTACGACAAGGATGTGATGGTCGTCGAGACCGCGTATCCGTGGACCACCAGCGACGGCGATTCGGAGCCCAACTCGATGACCAATACCGGCTCCACGACCTTCCCGCAAACACCGGCCGGCCAGGCGCAATTCATCGGCGCGGTGACGGATATCGTGAAGGCGATACCCGGCGGCCACGGCAAGGGCGTGTTCTGGTGGGAGCCGGAATGGATCCCGACACCGAACGTCGGATGGAAAGTCGGCGCGGGCGATCAGTGGGACAACAACACGTTGTTCGATTTTCACGGCAACGCGCTGACGTCGCTGGATGCGTTCCGGAAGCGGTAATGGTGGCCGGATCGTGGCGGTAGCGCAGTGAAATATCCGTGCGAACAGCAGGCACTACTGTGTGGGTGCCTGCGGTTTGTGCTGGTTTGCACAGTCCGAGGTGAATGCCATGCTGGCCTGATCGGGCGTCATGTGCGGCGCGCCGGGACTGTAGATCTTCTCGATGATGCCGAAGACCGCTTGCCGGTCGGACTCATTCTTGTAGTACTTGGCCGCTTGATCAAGCGCCTCCTCTTTCGTCTTCTTGTGAGCGCGCCACGACGCCACCTGACCGGCGATGTCACCGATCGCAAAACATTGATCGCTGACTGTTTGAGCAACTGCCTGAACGGCCGGCTGCGCGAGGCACACAGCGAGTACTGCCGATACAACTACGCGTTTCATGACCACAATCCTGGCGGTGAATGGTTGACGGTGCGAAAGCGCTGGTATCACCATCGCGGCAACCGAACGAATCAAATAACCGCGTAGTTTATCGGGAAGTGAGGCATGACGCTTTTTTGCCCGCGCCAGATCACGCACTCGTGGTTGTTTTGTCGTGAACACTGCAAGCAATATCCCAGATATTCTTTCGTTTTGCTAATTGGATCGCACTGCCGGTTTCAGATGGCGCCTGGCAGTGGACGCTGTATTTCGGAAAGAGCGTCGGTACGAGACTTCGTGCTGTGAGCGTGGCCGGATAGAACCGATGCGTTCGATCATCGTGTTCACGCCGCACCTTGCTTAAGGTTTAGATAAGGTTGTTGCTGTATTGTCCGGCCAGGGATAGCTTCATGCGTTATGGGGTGTATGAGGTTTTTATATGGATGGGATAAGGGACTCATAGTTAAATAGGAATGCGATATAAAAATTATGAGTGATTGAAGGCGTTCTGTTGGCTCTTCGTCACGAATTCTTAGCGAGTGAAATATATGGTGATGAATGTCCCAATGATGACAATCAAATACCATGAATTCATTCAAAATAACGTGTATTGCTGGTCTGGTCTCGGCGCTTGCCGCATGCGGAGGGGGCGATAACGTATCGACCGCTCCGGGCACGACGCCGTCTTCGTCAGCGAGCATTCCTGTTCCCTCATCGGTCGCGGCGGCTCAAGCGGGCTACAAGATTTCGGTGTTCGCCAAGGCGCCCGGCACGCTTCGCCCGGACGATCTGCTCCTGCACGGCAGCAACATCTTCGCCATCGCTCAGGACAACAATAACAATCCGGATGGCACCAACGTCGCGGGCACTACGCCGCAGAGCCAGGTAGTCGAGTACGACCTGAGCGGCAATGTTGTGCGCACATTCAATGTGCCGGGGCACCCGGACGGCCTCATGGAGTACGATTCGCACACCATCTGGGTCAGCACCAACGAGGATGCGAACACGATGATCATCGTGATCGATACCACGGCGAATACCCAGACGACGCTGACGCCGGATACGACGCCGATCCACGGCGGCGGCCTGGACGATTTGAAGATGCTCAACGGCGTCGTGTATACCAGCGCGTCCAATCCGAACCTGGGTACAGCCACTGCAACGGCACCCAACGGTGTGAGCACGGTGCCGGCGGTGTACAGCGTCACGCTGAATCCGGACCATCAGACGTTCCATCTGACGCCCGTCCTGATGGGCAATGCGACGGCGAACAACATCCCCACCAATACGCAAGTCACGCTCGATATGACCGATCCCGATTCGATGGCGGTCGATCCGAGCGGCAACCTGGTCGTGGATAGCCAGCAGGATTCGGAACTGGTGTTCGTCACCAACCCCGGTGCGAATCAGGCGGTGAGCGTGCTGCCGCTGACGCTGTATGGCAATTCATGGCCTGTCGACGACACCCGTTGGGCACCGTCAGGCAATTCGTTCATGTTGCTGGCCGACAATAAGGCGCAATTGATCTATCGGATCGATGCAACCGCAGGCTTCACGGCGGGCGCGGCATACAGCGCGGGCCAGGGCACGGTCCTGCAAACGAATACGTCCACCGGGGTGATGACGCCTGTTTTCACAGGCATGGGCACGCCGCACGGACTGATTTTCGTCAAGCAGTAAGAGAAGCAAGTCAATGTGACGTCACCGGGCCGGCTGTAGCGGCCCGTTCAACCCGCCCGCGTCTGCAGTGTTGCGCTGCTGTTGACGCGTGTCGCGTCGCTTGGATGCGTTTGAGTAAAGCCCGACTCAATGCCCAAACGACTCCGCTTTCGCGCCAGTCTCTGCCGACACATGCGGCCGTGCCGCCTGCTTGATCAGCAACGCCACGCACGAAATCAGACCCGCCACCGCAACCATCGCGAAGATGCCGCCAAAGGTGAAGTGGCGGCGCGTCAGCTCCGCCACGAGGAATGAGCCCGCGATTCCGCCGAAGCGACCGATCCCCAGCATCCACGCCACGCCCGTGCCGCGACCTTGAGTCGGATAAAACGCGGCGGCAAGCGCCGGCATCGACGATTGCGCGGTATTCATCAGCACGCCCGCGACGAATACGATAAACACCAGCGCGCCCACATTGCCAACCGCCTGGCCGATGAAATACACGCTCACCGCGGTCAGCGCATAGCAGGCCGCAATGATGCGGTTCGCGTTGAAACGGTCCATCAGCACGCCGCACAGCACGGCGCCGACGCCACCGAGCGGGAACAGCGCGGAAATCAGCGTCGCGCGTTGCGGCGTGAGGCCGGCGTCCTTCAGCAGGATCGGCATCCAGTTGATCGACGCGTAGAAGATGACGAGCCCCATGAAGTAGGCAACCCACAGCATCACCGAGCCGATGATGTACGAGCGCGAGAGCACCACGCCCATGCCTTTGCCGCCGGTTTGCGGCGCAGTTTCGGTCATGACGAAGCTGTCGGCCTGCGCGGCGTCGCTCGAAATGCGCGCCAGCGCTGCGCGGATCTGCTCGACCGGCTTGCTGTTGGCCACCATGTAGCGGACCGATTCCGGCATCTTCAGCACCAGCACGATCAGCAGCAACAGCGGCGTGATACCGCCGAGCATCAGCACGCTGCGCCAGCCGAAGTGCGGGATCATCCACGCAGCGAGAAAGCCGCCGAAGGCCGCGCCCAGCGGAAAGCCGCAGAACATCAGATTGATCACGGTCGCGCGACGGCGATCCGGGCAGTACTCGCCCATCATCGTCACGGCGTTTGGCATGGCCGCGCCGAGGCCGACGCCGGTGACGAAGCGCAAGATCGTCAGGTGTTCGATGCTGTTCGAGAACGCCGATGCGAAGCAGGTCACACCGAACAGCAGCACCGAGCCGAGCAGCATCGAGCGCCGCCCGAGCCGGTCGGACAGCGGTCCTGAGACGAGCGCGCCGCACGCGAGACCGAACAGCGCCGCGCTCAACACCGGCGCGAGCGCCGGCCGGGTGATGCCCCATTCGGCGATCAGCGACGGTGCAATGAAGCCGATCGCGGCGGTGTCAAAACCGTCCAGCAGGACGATGATGAAACACATGAAAAAGATGAGCCACTGGAACGGCGAGAAGGGGTGGTCGTTGATAAACGTTTGAACGTTCACAGCGTTGCTGCGGCTCATAGTGGTCTCCTGACTGCACAATACGTAAAGGCTCGCCGAAACGAGCCTTCCTTTCTTTTACGATCGTACGCCGGTTGGAAGCGGTGCACGATCCCTACGCCGGCGGCGAACTGGCTGCGCGACGACGGCGGCACGCTCTGGAAGCTGTCGCCGTGGGTTGCGGTGGCCGTGATGATAGGGCCGGCCAGAATCCGCCGTGCCGGGCGCGTTGCCGTTGATGCGCTGGAACGCCCGCAGCACACAGAGGCCAATTCGCTTCTACAAAGCATAGTACCCGGGCAGGTTGACCTGCCTCGATCTGCGAGAAGATACAGGTGATCCGGGCGCCGATAATTTTGCCTGTTTTGTTCGCATAAAGAACGCAGATTCTCTATAAGAACAGGCCGAACTGTAAGTAGTTTGACAACGAGGGGCAACGCGGGATTACCCGACTATGGTGCCGATGCCTCATCGAATGAGGCAGCGCGACAGGACAGTGGGAATGGCTGTGGATGCCGCGGCTCAGGGTGCGCCGGGAGCGGGGCGGAGCAGGCGTGGGGGCGAGCGCCGGGAGGGCGGCGCTCGGGGCCGTGCTCAGAAGATCACATAGACCTTTCGCATGGTTTCCTCGACTTCCCAAAGACCTTCTGTATTGGCTTCGAAAAAGAGCGTGTCGCCGCTTTCGAAATGAATGGTCTCTTCGTTATCGGGCGTGAAGCGGCCTCGCCCCGCGAGAAAGTGCATCACCTCGGCCTGCTTGACCGAGCGGCGGTACGTGCCAGCCGTGCATTCGAAAATACCGGTGTCGATGGCTTCGCTGCCCTTGATCACGCGCTGCACGCCCGACACCTGAAGCGGCGTCGTGCCCGGCAGCCCCGCCGTGCCCCAGTCCTCCAGATTCTGCAGACTCACGCTTTGCTTGATGCTTTGGACCTTCATTTCACGTTACCTTTTGAATGTACATGAGCCGATTCATCGGCCGCTCGTGGTTGTGTTTGCACCGGCGTTCGTCACGGTTTGCTCGATCGTGCCCAGCCGCACGACGGTGACGCCGGGCCGCAATTGCCGCAGCGACGGCATCACGAGCATGCAGTTGTCGTAGGGCGTGACCACCGCTTCGCCATTCGACCAGCCGATGACCGTGCCGGCATCCGGAAAGATCTCCAGGCCGGTGTAAGGTGCCGCGAAACGAAAATCCATGCTGGTCGCGACCACCGGCTGCGTGACGCGGACGATGTGCTGGGTGGGCGGCAGCGGCGCCAGCCAGCCGTCCGGCAGATCGGCTTCATCGATCACGCCTGCCAGCAGCAGGAAGCGCGCGGTTGTATCGCGGGCCACGGCGACCGCGCACTGTTCCCAGTGCTGCCCGCATTCGATCAGCAACGCGTGTTTCGCACTATCCGCCGTGCCGAAGCCTTCGTAATCGCGCATGCGGCGGCCTTCGGGATGGCCCTCGTCGCAGATCACCGTGGCGGGCGTGCCGAGACGCACCGCAAGGTCGATGCCTTTCTGCAGCGGTCCCGCCACGATCAGCGGTTTGCATTTCTCATGCATCGAATGCAGATCGAGCAGCGCGTCGACCGTGTCGATCGCCGGGCGCATCTCGCGCGCACGGGTCAATTCGCTCGACGTGCGCGACGTATCGTCGAGCACCGCGGCGGTCCATACGCGGTTGAAGTCCTGATCGACGAAGCGGGCGGCGTCGGGCTTGGCCGGGTCAAAGCGCCCATACGCAGCGACATTCGCAAATGAAAGCGTGAGGCGTCCACGACGCGGCCTCAACGCGCGCCGCAGCAGTTCGTCGACGACGATCGCCCCGCACACTTCATTGCCGTGCGTGAGCGCGTTGATCATCACGTGCGGTCCCGGCACGCCGGAGTCGAACGTATGGACGTAGGCGATGCCGGACGACGATTGCTCGTGAACCGAAATATCGGGGAAATCGACTTCGATGGGATAGGCTTCCATGCTCATTCGAACGTGTCCTCGCAGAGGGTTGGAATCGACAGATCGACAGGCTCAGGCGAGTTTTGCCGCGATTGCCTGGCCGACGTCGGTGGTGTTCGCCTTGCCGCCGAGGTCACCAGTATGCGGGCCTTCGATCAGCGTTGCTTCGATCGCCGCGAGAATCGCGTCATGCGCCTCGCGTTCCTTGCCTTCGTGATTGCCGAGGAAGTCGAGCATCATCGCGGCGGACCAGATCATCGCAATCGGATTGGCGATGTTCTTGCCGGCGATGTCAGGCGCCGAACCGTGCACCGGTTCGAACAGCGACGGAAACTTGCGGTCCGGGTTCAGATTGCCCGACGGCGCGAGGCCGATCGTGCCCGTGCACGCAGGACCAAGATCGGAGAGGATGTCGCCGAACAGATTGGTGGCAACCACCACGTCGAAGCGATCCGGGTTGAGCACGAAGCGCGCGCAGAGAATGTCGATATGCTGCTTGTCCCACGTCACATCCGGATACTGCGCCGCGACGCCGGCCGCGCATTTGTCCCACCACGGCATGCTGATCGCGATACCGTTGCTCTTCGTCGCCACGGTGATCTTCTTGCGTTCGCGCCGTTGCGCGAGGTCGAACGCGAATTTCAGCACGCGCTCGCTGCCGTGCCGCGTGAACACGGATTCCTGCAGCACGAACTCACGCTCGGTGCCTTCGAACATCACGCCGCCCACCGACGAATATTCGCCCTCGGTGTTCTCACGCACGATCCAGAAATCGATGTCGCCCGCCTTGCGGCCCGCGAGCGGCGAAGGGACACCGGCGAAGAGGCGGGCAGGGCGCAGGTTGATGTACTGGTCGAATTCGCGCCGGAACTTCAGCAGCGACCCCCACAGCGAGATATGGTCAGGCACCGTGTCGGGCCAGCCGACCGCGCCGAACAGAATCGCGTCGGCGGATTGCAGTTGGGCCTTCCAGTCGTCCGGCATCATCTTGCCGTGCTTTGCGTAGTAATCGCAGCTCGCCCATTCGATGTGCTGATACTCCAGTTCGATACCGAAGCGTTTTTTCACCGTCTCCAGCACGCGAATGGCTTCCGGCATCACTTCGACACCGATGCCGTCGCCGGGTATGACCGCAATCCGATAGGTTTTCGACATGTTCCTGCTCCTCCGTTGGGACTTTCGATGTTTCGATAGCGGTTATTTTATTCCTGCTGTTTGAGCTTAAAATAGTCGCTTTAGTTAAGCCACTGTGCACGAATCGTGTACAAACAAATTTGCGACCGAGCGAGCTATGAACGCCGTCCCATCACCCGATCTAGGCGATTTGCGCGTGTTTTGCGAAGTGGCGCGCAAATCGAGTTTCAGCGCGGCGGCGGAGGCGCTGTCGGTGTCCGCGGCGTACGTCAGCAAACGCATCAATGTGCTCGAGACTACGCTCGGTACGCGGTTATTGCACCGTTCCACGCGGCGCGTCGCGATTACGGAAGCCGGTGAACGCGTCTACACCTGGGCCGAAAAGATTCTCGACGACGTCGACCAACTGGTGGAAGACGTCTCCACCACGCGCCGCATTCCCGGCGGCAAGTTGCGCATCTCCAGCAGCTTCGGTTTTGGCCGCCGTTTCGTCGCGCCCGCGCTGGCCCGGTTCTCCGACCGTTATCCGCAACTGAGCGTGCGGCTCGATCTGTTCGACCGCCTCGTCGATGTGGGCGGCGAAGGCTTCGACCTCGATATCCGCATCGGCGACGAAATCGCGCCGCATCTGATCGCCAAACGGCTCGCGTCGAATCATCGGGTACTGTGCGCGTCGCCGGAATACCTCGCGCGGCACGGTGCGCCGCGGCAACTCGCCGACCTGTCGTCGCACGCGTGTCTTGCGATCAAGGAGCGCGACCATCCATTCGGCCTGTGGCGTTTGACGGTGCGCGGCGAGGCGGCATCGATCAAGGTCACGGGACCGCTGTCGACCAATCACGGTGAGGTGGCTGTGCAATGGGCGTTGGCCGGACGCGGAATCGTGCTGCGCTCGATGTGGGATGTGCGGCCGTTGCTCGACAGCGGCCAGTTGCAGCAGGTGTTACCGGATGTCACGCAACCCGCGAACCTGTGGGCGGTGTATCCGGCGCGGCTCGCTCAGTCGGCGAAGGTGCGGGTGTGCGTCGACTTTCTGAGCGAGGAGTTCGCGCAATGGAGTCCGCCGCCTGACACAACGGCGGCGGAAAAGGCGAGCTGAATTCGAAAATGACTAGCGTCAGATGAAGACGGCATGAAGGCATCCGATCATATCGATCAGATTTCCAGCCGGTAACCTACGCCGTACACGGAAGCGATAGGCTCGCTGTCCGGCCGTGCGCCCTGCAGCTTGCGGCGCAGGTTCTTGATATGGCTGTCGATGGTACGGTCGGTGACCACCCGGTGATCCGCGTAGAGATGGCTCAGCAGGTAGTCGCGGGAGAAAATGCGTCCCGGCGATTTCATCAGCAACGCGAGGAGCCGCAGCTCAAGCGGTGTGAGCTTGAGTTCCTTACCGTCGAGTAAGGCAAGATGAAACTGCTCGTCGACCTGGAGACCCTGTGAACCCTGTGAACCCTGTGAACCCTGTGAACCCTGTGAACCCTGTGAACCCTGTGAACCCTGTGAACCCTGTGAACCCTGTTGCCCCCGTGGCAATCCGTCCGCGGCCGCGGCAGGCGTTGCACGGCGCAGGATCGCCTTGACGCGCGCCACCACTTCGCGCGGACTGAACGGTTTGCAGACGTAGTCGTCGGCACCGATCTCGAGACCCAATAGACGGTCGATTTCGTCGATGCGCGCGGTCAGGATAATGACGGGCAATGCCGAAAATTGCCGTAGCTCGCGGCAGATGTCCATGCCGCTGCGCCCGGGCAGCATGAGGTCGAGCAGCATCAGCGCCGGCGGCGTTGAACGAATGAAGGGCATCACTTGATGGCCGTCGTCGAGGATCGTTGTGGCGAAGCCCTCGAGCTGCAAATAGGCTTCGAGCACGGCGGCGAGCTTGGGTTCATCCTCGACGATGAGGATGTGCGAAGGGCGCCCTTCGGTCATGTTGTCACGTCTCCTTCCGATGGAAAGCGGGCAGTGATCCAGACGCCGCCCAGAGGCGAGGCCTTGGCTCCGATCGTGCCGCCATGCGCCGTCACAATAGCGTGGCACAGCGAGAGGCCCAACCCCGCACCGCCGTTCTGACGGCTGCGCGATTCGTCCACGCGATAGAAGCGGTCGAACAGGTGCGCGAGTGCGGCCTCGGGCACACCGGGTAGCGAGTCCTGCACGTCGAGTTGCCAACCGCCTGCGCTTTGCGAAAGCGACACGCGCACGTGGCCGTCCGGATCCGTATAACGCAACGAATTCTGCAACAGGTTTTTCAGCAGTTGGACGAAACGGGCGGGATCGACCGCGAAAGTCGTGTCGGCAATGTCCGGCATGCAGGTCAGGTCGAGCTCGATTCGTTTCGCCTTGAACGACTCCCGCATGGCCTCGATCGACGCCCGCGCCAGTTGCCCGACGTGGGTCGGCGTCTTGCGATAGCTGAGTGCGCCGACATCGCTCAGAGAAAGCTCGTAGAGATCTTCGATGAGCTTGTTGAGCATGTTCACTTCGGTTTGCAGCGAAGTGAGCGAATCGCGGTTGAACACATGCACGCCGTCTTCGATGGCTTCCAGTTCGCCGCGGAGCACGGCGAGCGGCGTGCGCAGTTCGTGTGAAATATCCGCAATGAAATTGCGCCGGGAGCGCTCGGTTTTTTGCAGCGAATCGGCCAATACGTTGAAGTCGCCCGCAAGCCGGCCAAGCTCGTCGCGTCTGCCGGCCGGCACCCGGGCCGTGTAGTCCCCGCCGGCCAGGCGGTGGGTCGCATTCATCAAGCGCTTGACCGGTGCGAGCACGATGCGGGCAAGGACCAGCGCGACCAGCGCCGCGAGCACGATAGCCACGCCCGCGATCTCCCAGGTCGCGCGCTTCTGCTGTGCCTGGAAGGCGATGTCTGCGGCGTCCGAAAGGGTGTCGGGCCCGTTCACGGCAAGCCAGCCCACCACTTTGCCGGCGTAAACAACGGGTCGCATCGTGCTGCCGGGTGGGGGCGGCTGGCCGGTGCTCGCCACGAGTTCATGGCGGCCGTCGTAGAGGGTGACGGGCGGCCCCTCGGGCGGCGTGTCACGGGTCATGCCGTCATGCGACGGGGGCGAGACGGGAGACGACGCCAAAGGGGCTGAAGGAGGCGGCCGGTCATAGCGACTGTCGCCGCTCACGACACCGCTTGCCGACACACGGTCACGCTCCATCGCGATGTCTGGACCGGACGGTGGCGCCGGTGGCAGGCGCATGCCCCAGTGCGGTCCTTCAGACGGGCCGGAGAGCGGCCCAAGCAGTTGCTGCACGCTGCCGCTCCCGGGAAAGGTTCTCCAGCCCGGCAGCTTGCCCAGCTGCGCTGTGGCGAGTTCCTCGCGCAGGGCGTCGTGTGCGGCGCCGTCCAGCAGCGCGAGCCATGCGTCGGGATGCTCCCGCAGGAAATTCCAGTTGCCGTGAGCGGCGTATTCGCTCGTCACCTTCGCCATGACGGCTTTGATGCGCCCCGCGTTGCGTTCCCGAACGTAGTGCAGGAAGCCGTTTTCGAAGCTCACGCGCAAGGCGTAGCCCATCGTCAGGGAAATCGCCAGACAGGCGATTAAAACGGCAAGAAACATTTTCCAGGTAATGCCAAAGCGCATCTTCGTTCGCTGCTGCCGCGCGCGCGAGAGAAAGGTCCCTAAAGGGCGGCTTGGACGAATCCGGATAGTTTCACTTTGCATGGCTGAATTCTAGATGAATGCTACGTCAATCCACACTTGCCGGCGAATCTCCACAACTTCTCCATCCTTTCTTCGTTGTGTCTGCGTGTTGTCTGGATATGATGGTATGGCACTTTTACGATGGCCTGACAAAGAGGCCATGTCCGGTGAACAGATCCGTCAGTGGAGCAATCTCATGCAAGTCTCCTCACCTATGAATCGCGCCGAGTCGCGCGGTTTCCGGCCCGGCCAAAAGACAGCCACCGCTGCCGCAACCCGCGGCGCGGCTGAAAACCGCGTTAGCGCACCACTCGCCGCCGACGTCGTGAAGATACGCGGCTGCCGCGTGTCCGCACCGATCATGCAGCCGTGGGGCGAGTGCTGCCGGATCGTCGAATGGATCAACCGCAACGGTGAGTACTCTTGCGTTGCCGTGCGAGGCGCCGCGACCGTGGCCGAGATTCGGGAGCGCGTGCGGATGCATCGCAACGGTCAGCGCCACACCCTGGCGGACGACCCTGCTACGCCTGCCGGCCGCGGGCGTCTGCGGCGCGGTTGAGCGCTGCAGAACCTCGTTTCCGCATGTAGGTCAGTCCAGTAGAAAGAGATTGTAATCGAGTCAAAAAAACTTCGGTGTCCTATGGCTGTCTGACTTTCAAGATCAACTTTGAACACTTCCCTTATGCGCATCCTTATTGTCGTCCTGGTCGTGGCATCGATCTGCTGCCCTCCGATCCGCCATGGTTTGCGCCGGGAGAGCATCAATGCTTTTGCGCTTGGGAATCACAGCGTGCCTGCTGACGTCGTCGATGATCTGAACAGCTGCGCGTCGCGGACACACTATGCCTCGGGGTTCAGGCCAATCGCTCCGGCGGATTTCCATTACGGATTCGGTGGCCTGCTGGCGGCGACCAGTGACCTGTATTCGGACTATGTCGACTATATCGACATCGTTGACGTGATCGACGCCGCGATGACGTTGCCTATCATGCAGCTAGCGTTAGAAGAAGGTCAAAAATAGTGCGGTATGGCGGCAAGCACGCAACGTGTCGTGCGATGCCGATCGCTTTCGCCCGCCCCAGGCAACGGTTGTTATTCGAGCGACGGTACGAACATATAGCCTCGTCCGCGCAGGGTCTGAATGAACCTCGGATTGGCCGGGTCTGCCTCAATCACGCCGCGCAAGCGGCAGACTGCAACATCCAGACTGGCCTTCTGGCTCTCCGCTCTTCCTAGCTGGCTGTTGACCATCGAACGCGTCAAGATTCGCATCGGATTGCTTGCGAACAGCTTGAGCAACGCAAACTGGCCGGAGCGCAGCGAGATTTCGCAGCCGTCCCTGAGCAGACGCCGCGTAGCGAAGTCTATCTGGTAACTGCCGAACAACACCTTCTCACGAATTTCCGGCGCGTCGCAAAGCGACCGGTTGCAGCGCTGCACGGCGCGCTTGATTCTGGCGGTCAATTCGTATGGATCGATTGGGTCGACGATATAGTCGTCCGCACCCAATTCGAAGGCGACGATTTTATCGACGATCTCATCAGAGGTGCTTTGTACGAAGATGGGCATGTCGTAGCCCGCTAGCCGCAGTTGCCGGAGCGCCTCGCGCGCCTCGCTCATCGGCGACTCGGCGCGCAACAGAATCGCTGACGGACACTCCAGTTCTACCCGGCTGACAAGCTGAGCCGCGCTATATAACACTGAGAGTGCGATCTGGTTCTTGTGAAGGTGAAAGCGCAACTGATCCCGGACGGCCTGATCGGGTTCGACTACAAGAAGACTGATCGTCATAAATCTGCGTTACCTCCCAACCGGAATCGACGGTTGCAGCCCGTGCGATGTTCACGTTCAGCCAATTCAACCATCTGCTGCTTTGGAGCGACCTATCGAGCTCAGAAAGCGGACCGGACAGGGTCGCTCTGATGATGAGCGAATGATAGATATCAATGTCGCAGCAACGATGGTGAAATTGAGGAGACTTTGTGAAATTGGAGCAGGAGGACGCAGATGGAGGGCTTTGAACGGGCCGCGAACCGGTTCATGCCGGTTGGGCGCCTGGGCGCGGCTGAAAGCGCGATTGAATGATGCAGGTGATGCTCGCGGTCTTCATACCATGACCGCGGGCGTTAATGACTAAAACGATGTGACCAAAACGACGTGATCAGAACGATGTGCCGATCTGAAACTGGAATACCTGGTACTTGTCGGTGGCGTGTCTGAACAGCGGGAAGCCAACCGACAGCTTGAGTGGGCCAATCGGCGAAATCCACTCAAGACCGGCGCCGTAGCTGTACCGCAATCCGTTGGCGCCCGTGCTGTTGCCTTCGTCGCCCCAGACGTTGCCCGCATCCATGAAGGTGAAGACGCGTAGCGTCCGGTCCCAGCCGGTGCCCGGCAATGGGAACGTCATCTCGACATTGGCCACGACCATACGCGAGCCGCCGATCGGGTCGCCAGTCGTCTTATCGGTCGGACCGAGCGAACCCGCTTCGTAGCCGCGTACCGAGCCGATACCCCCCGCGTAGTAATTCTTGAAGATCGGATAGGCCTTTCCGCCAAAGCCGTTGCCGTAGCCGCCTTGAAGATTCAAGCCGAGAATGAAACCGCGTGAGAATGAATAGTAATACTGGGCCTGAACGTCCGCCTTGTAGTACTCGGTGCCGCCAGCCGGGGTGCCAACTTCGCCATTGCCTTGCAGGAAATAGCCCCGGCTAGGCACCAATGCGCTGTCGCGATTGTCCCGGGCCCAGCCGATCGTGAGCGGCACGTTGTTCACCACATGGCCGAATTCGGCTACGTAGTCCAGGTAGCTCTGAGGTGTCAAGGAATCCGTCGTCAGCCGGTTCTGTTCGAGACCGACGCCGAAATAAACGGTGTCGGCTTCGGAAAACGGAATGCCGAATTTCAGGTCGGCACCGACAGTGAGGATCCGGAAACTCGTATCGGTGTAGTTATAGAGCGGATAGCTCGTGCGGTAGTAGACGTCGGTGATCCGCTTGATGCCGTCGACGGTGAAGTACGGATCGACCTGCGTGACCGTCAAGGTACGGTACGTCTTGGCGGTGTTCACGTTCACCGAGAGACTCGTACCCGAACCGAACACGTTGTCCTGCGACACGCCCGCGGAGAGCACCACCTTGTCCGTCGACGAGTAGCCCGCGCCCAGCGTAATCGCGCCAGTCGGCTTTTCGTTCACCTTGACGTCCACGTCGACCTGGTCCGGCGAGCCTTCTACCGGTACCGTGGTGACGTCGACGTCGGTGAAGTAGCCGAGGCGGTTGACCCGGTCTTTCGACAGCGCGAGGCGGTTCGAATCGAACCACGAGCTTTCGAGCTGGCGCATTTCGCGGCGCACCACCTCGTCACGCGTGCGCGTGTTGCCGACCACGTTGATGTGACGCACGTACACACGGCGGCTCGGGTCCACTTGCAGCGTCAGGTCGACCTTGTGGTGTTCCTGATCGATCTGCGGCTGCGCGTTGACGGTGGCAAACGCGTAGCCGTATTCGCCGAGCTTGTCGACGATCGACTTGGTGGTCGCCTGCAATTTTTCAGCGGAGAAGCGCTCGCCAGGTTTGATATTGACCAGCTTCGCCAGCTCGGATTCGCGATCGAGCAGATTGCCCGCGAGCTTGATCGACGAAATCGTGTACGGCTCGCCCTCATGCAGTGTGACCGTGAGGTACATCTCCTTCTTGTCCGGCGTAAGCGATACCTGGGTCGACTCAATGTTGAACTCCAGATAGCCGCGGTTCAGGTAGTACGAGCGAATGTGCTCCAAGTCACCGGTTAGCTTGTCTTTCGCGTACAGGTCGTTCTTCGAGTACCACGAGAACCAGTTCGGCGTGGACATCTGCATTTCGTCGCGTAAGGTGTCCGTGCTGAAAACGCTGTTGCCGATGAAGTTGATCTGGCGAATCTTCGCGCTCGGGCCTTCCGTGACAGAGAACAGTATCGCGACCCGGTTGCGGTCGAACGGCGTGATCGTGGTGGTGACTTCGGCGGCATAGTAGCCACGCGTCAGGTACTGGCGTTTCAGTTCCTGCTCGGCCTTGTCGACCAGCGCCTTGTCGTAGTAGCGGCCTTGCGAAAGGCCGACCGCATTGAGTGCCTTGGTCAGATTTTCCTTGTCGAACTCGTGAATGCCGGCGAAGTCGATCGTGCCGACCGCCGGACGCTCCTGAACGTGAACGATGACGACATTGCCTTCGGTCGAGATCCTGACGTCGTTGAAGAAGCCCGTGGCGTACAGCGCGCGAATGGCTTCCGAAGCCTTATCGTCGTTAAACGTGGCGCCCTGCTTGATGGGCAGGTAGGCGAACACAGTACCGGGTTCGACGCGCTTCAGTCCCTCGATCCGGATGTCCTGCACCACGAACGGTTGCGCTGCGTGGGCTGACCCGCTTGTCAGCGCGACACCGGCGAGCGAGAGTGCGCCGGCGATACGGCTCGTTAAAACTTGAAGTTTCATCTTGGGTTTTCAGTCCTGATGCAGCGCGCGGAGCGCAGACGGGAGCGCTCGAAGGCAAGCGACGCATTCGAAACGACGTTCCATGACTCTGGAAAGCGCGAAGTATAGGGACGCGTTTTCTGCCGATCGTTACTGAAAACTTTCCAACCATTCAGGCCGCAAAGGTGCGCAGCGTGCGCCCGCGCAGGCTGACGCCGATTAGGGCGCGAGCCTCGAAATAATGCGTTACAGACTCAAAAGAAGCGTAGTCCGCGCGTAACCTGGCGGCGACTTTGCACTGCTATCGTCAAATTGTCGATTCCGCTACCTGCGTAACGCGATCTGGAGAAGTGGTCATGATTGAATTTCTTTCACCGGCGGTTCTTGCTGCAGTCTTGCGCGTGAGTTCCTCACCGATCTTTTCAGTCCGTCTGGCGATGGCGTCGATGCGCACGCTTCGCGCCGTGCCCAGCAACGCGGTGAGCGGTGTGGCAGGCCGCTCCGAGGCTACAGGGAAGGGCACACGTCATGTCTGATCCGTCGACTTTCATGCTGAATTCGATCACCGATATGCAGTTGACGGCGGACGGTCAATATCTGCTGATTCACGGCAATCAACCCACGGCGGCACTGCACCGTTCGGTGCTCAACGATCTGCTGGTGGCGCTGCCGAACGCAATCGAGCACGCCGACCGTGTGATTCATAACAATCAGGAGATGGGCTTCGCGCTGCACTGCCAGGGTTGGGAAGTCGGCCGATTGAACGGCATGGAAATGGTGGTGATCCGGTTCCGTCTATCCGGCAGCGCGGGGCTGTCGTTTTCGTTGCCTTCGGAGCAGATTCCGTATCTGCTTCAGGCGCTGGGCGGCGCTGCGAGCGGGGCAGGCGCGGCCGCGGACCCCCGCTCCAAGGACGTCACACTCCAATAGCGCCGTGAGCATTCGCCGCTGTTCATCCTGACGCAAGTCAGGGCTTCCGTTCGCCTTGATGCGTCTGTCATCCTTTCCGATCCTTATCTGTTTTGATACTACGCGGTGTATTTCGACGCCTACGCTTAAGGCCTCTGGTTTCTTTCATGCTGGGTACGGCTGGATGCGTTCCCCTCGCCGGATATGCACAATTAGTCGGTGCGTCTGCGATTCCGGAACCGCTCGACGGCGTCTGGGGCTTGCGACTGGATCCGCAACTGACTGAGCAACCCTTACGGCCGGGCGACAAGCCCGTTACTTCGGCCATCGCCGATTCGATGACCACGACCACTAACACGGACGTTTCGCTGAAAGGTCACGCGCAACTGCGGCGTTACGCGTCGATCGTTAAAGGCGATGCGCTGCACTACGACGTCGACACCGACAAGGTCGACGCGTACGGACAAGTGCGGCTGGTCGACAACGGCAATGTGTTCGATGGCCCGGACGCACATTTTTACGTCGAAGCGAATGAGGGCTACATCAGCGTACCGAAGTACCGGTTTCATCTGACGGGAGGGTGGGGTAGCGCTCAACGCGTGGATATGGTCGATAGCGAACGCACGGTGGTTCATCACGGTACGTACAGCACCTGCCAATGCGAGTCGGATCCCGCGTGGTATCTGAAGGCCTCCGAATTCGACATCGACAGCGGCAATGACGAGGGGATCGCACACAACGGTGTGCTGTTTTTTCAGGGCGTGCCGCTGCTGGCGAGCCCATGGCTATCGTTTCCCTTGTCCGGCGCACGGCGCAGCGGCCTCCTGCCGCCGACGTTTTCGATCAGTTCGACCAACGGTGTCGACGTTGCGTTGCCGTATTACTTCAACCTCGCACCGAACTACGATTTAACCCTGACGCCTCGCATCATGTCGAAACGAGGCGTGATGTTGACGGCGGACTACAGCTATCTGCAGCCGAACGATTCGGGGACGATCTCGGTCGCGTGGCTGCCGCACGATGCGATCACCAACACCGATCGTTACTCGATTGCGCTGAAACAGGACTGGAACCTCGGCTCGGGCTTTGGCGCCTACGTCAACTACAACCGGGTGTCGGACTCGACGGTGGTGACCGATCTTGCGTCGGGTGTCGCGTTTCCGACGGGCTCCACCACGCTATATCAGCAGGAAGCGGGTTTGACTTACTCAAACGGGCCGTGGAGCGTGCTGGCACGCGAGCAACGTTGGCAGGCTTTTACGAGCGACTCGACCTATAACCGCGAACCGCAGGTCAACGTTCATTACGCACGCTATAACGTGGGGGGCTTCGACTTCGGTGCCGAAGCGGATGCGACGCGCTTCACGATTTCGTCGGCCGATGCGACGCAAGGCAGCCGCTTCGTTTTCAACCCTTACATCAGCTATCCCATCGAGCGTCCCGGCTGGTTCATCACGCCGAAGCTCGCCTGGCATTTCGCCGCGTATGACCTGACGACGATCGGATCGGATGCGCCCGCCGGGCAGCCCAAGACGTTCGACGTTAACGTGCCGACCTTCACCCTCGATTCGGGCATGCGCTTTGAACGAAGCGTGCGGCTCTTCGGGCAGTCGTACATCCAGACACTCGAGCCGCGACTGTTCTATGTGTACACGCCTTACCGCAACCAGGCATTTGCGCCGCTGTTCGATACGGCAACGGCCGATTTCGGACTGGCGGAACTATTCATGCCCAACAGCTTCGTCGGCAATGACCGGGTGTCGGATGCCAACCGCCTCACGGCAGCGCTGACGACGCGCTTCATCGATGCTGCGAGCGGCGACGAGCGGTCCCGTTTCGTTCTTGCAGAGCAGTACGACTTTCGCACGCCCCGCGTGACGCTCAACACAGACGATGCAATTGGCACCGTTGCGCGCACGAGCGTGATTGGCGGCGCGTCGTACAAGCTGGGGGCGGGTTTTTCAGCGGAACAGGCCGTGGAGTACAGTCAGGCCAACCACTATCTGACGAATGCGGAAGCCGGCTTTGGCTGGTCGCCGGCTTCACGGCAGGTGTTGAATGTCGCGTATCGCTACACGCGCGCCAACAGCACGCTCGACTATCAACCGGTCAATCAGTTCATCGTGTCAGAGCAATGGCCGTTATTGCACAACGTTGTCAGTGTGGCGCGTGTCAATTACGACATGAGCGCCCATCGGCTGATCGCGGGCCTGCTGGGACTTCAATACGACGCGGATTGCTGGTCGCTCGGCGTGGCGTTCGAGAAATACACCAACGCCACCAGTTCGACCACGTCGCCCAGCACCGGCACGCGTGTATTGATGCAACTTCAGCTCAAAGGCTTTTCGCAGGTCGATAACGGTCTGCTCAATCAGTTTCGCGCGAGTGTGCCGGGCTATACACCGGCGACAACGGAAAGCGAACCGACATCCCGGTTTAGCGACTATCCCTAACGGGCTGTTCGACTAGTTGTGATTCTGCGAGAACAGCGTTTCGAGCGGATAGTGACTCTTCACGAACGGCGACTTGATGATCACGTAGCTGAAGTATTTTTCGATGCCGATATCGCGTTCCAGCAGACCCTCGACGATGCTCTGATAGTGGCTCACGCTGCGCGTGACGAACTTCAGCAGGTAATCATAGCCACCGCTCGCCAGATGGCATTCGACGATTTCGTCGACGTCTTTGATCGCACTCACGAACTTGATGAAGTCTTCCCGCCGATGATCGGCGAGCGTGACTTCGGTAAACACGATCTGCACGTCGCCGAGCTTTTCGAGCTGGATCTGCGCGCCGTAGCCGATGATGTAGCCGGCCTTCTCCAGACGCTTGACCCGGATCAGGCAAGGGCTGGGGGAAAGGCCGACCGCGTCGGCAAGCTCGACGTTGGTTATGCGGCCTTTCTTCTGCAACTGGGAAAGTATGCGCAGGTCAATCCGGTCTAGCTTGCTGTCGCTGCTCATCGTAACGTTATCGCTCCGGCGATGGGTGAAAGGGTCTCGAAGGGCCCTCTACTCTAGCACGCAGTGGCATGAATTTTGACCTTCAGCGCGGCCCGGACATCCGCTTGCGCGAGAACGTCGTCGAGGGTTTTTTCGAGGCGCTCGAACATCAGATCGAACTCGGCCTCGGTGTACGACAGCGCCGGCGCAAAGCCGAGAATATTGTCGCCGAACGCGCGGAAAATCAGGCGGTTTTCATACGCCGCCGTGGCGATCCGCTCTGACAGTTTCAGCGCAGGATCGAAACCTGCCTTGCTGTCTTTGTCCGATACCAGTTCGAGTGCGCCGAGCAGGCCACGATGGCGCGAGTCGCCCACCAGCGGATGCGCGAGCAGCGCGTCGAGGCCGCGGGCGAAACGCGGGCCACGTGCCACGCCGTTCGCAAGCAGGCCGCCTTCGTGATAGAGGCGCAGCACTTCGAGACCGATCGCCGAGCTGACCGGATGCGCCGAATACGTATGGCCGTGGCCGACGATCGCTTCGGCGTCGCCATCGGCGATACCTTGATAGATTTCGTCAGACATCAGCACGGCGCCCATCGGCGCATAGCCGGAGGTCAAACCCTTTGCCACCGTCATCAGGTCCGGTTCGACGTTTTCGCCCTGGCATGCGAACAGCGGACCCGTGCGCCCAAAACCGGTGATGACTTCATCGGCGACGAACAGGATGCCGAGCTTGCGGCAACTTTCGCGCATCGCTTTCAACCAGCCGACCGGCGGCACGATCACGCCGCCCGAACCCTGGATCGGTTCGCAGAAGAAGGCTGCGACGTTGTCCGCGCCGAGTTCGGCCACCTTCGCATCGAGCGCGGCCACCGAGGCGGCGATCAATGCGGCGTCGTCGGCGAAATCGTTGCGATATGCGTACGGCGACGGCAGATGATGCTGGTTCGGCAGCGGCAGATCGAAATTGCGGTGAAACGCGGGCAAGGCGGTCAGCCCCGCGCCCATCGTCGACGAGCCGTGGTAGCCGCGTTGCAGCGCGATGATGTGTTTCTTCGTCGGCCGGCCGGTTGCGTTGAAGTAGTGCGTGATGAAACGGATCGCCGAATCGACTGCATCGGAACCGCCGAGCGTGAAGTACACATGTTGCAGCGAAGCAGGCGACACCTCCACCAGCTTTTGCGCCAATTCGATCGCCGGGGCCGAGCCGAAATGGAAATAGCTGGTCGCGTAGGGCAGTTTCTTCATCTGCTCGGTGGCGACGTCGACAATGCTTTGCTGGCCGTAGCCGACGTTGACGCACCACAGGCCGGAGAAGGCGTCGAGTAGTTCGTTGCCGGCCGCGTCGCGCAGGAACGCGCCGCTGGCGGACTCGAGGACGGTGACGCCGCGGGCTTCGTGCGCGCGGTAGCTGATAACCGGGTGAATCAGATGCTTGCGGTCGGCTTCAATGAGCGAATGGATCGGCATGATGGGTTCTCGTCGCGGGAAAGGGCTGTTGACCGTTCCATACTACTGATCCACGACGATCGCCTGCTTACCTAAACAATTGCCTGAAAAGCGCGCACGACGCGTTTTGATACATGGCCTTAGCATTTTCTGCTGCGGACGCTGAAAAGCCGCTACAGGTGGGCGTTTCATTCAGCGCGCGTTCAATATCCCTGGGTCCGGTCAACCTGGCCGAGCATCGGCAGGCCTTTGCGATGACGGCGCAGATTCTCGAGCACCACGTCGACGGCGCTCTCGGGCCGCGTCGAGCTGGCGATATGGGGCGTGATGCGCACACGTGGATGCGTCCACAACGGATGACCGGCGGGCAGCGGCTCGGGATCGGTGACGTCGAGAATGGCGCTGTGCAACTGGCCGCTGTCCAGCGCTGCCAGCAGATCGGGCTGATTCAGATGCGGACCGCGCCCCGTTTGAATCAGCGAAGCGCCGCGCGGCAGCTTCGCGAACAATTCGGCATTGAGCAGGCCGCGTGTGGCAGGCGTGAGCGGTAACAGGCAGATCAGAATGTCGGTGCGGGCGAGAAACGTATCTAGCGCGCCTTCGCCTGCATAGCAATCGACGCCCTCGATCTCACGCGGCGAACGGCTCCAACCCGCGCAGGCGAAGCCGAATAACCGCAGCTTTTCGAGCACCGCCGTGCCCAGCACGCCGAGCCCCAGCACGCCAATGCGGCGAGCGCTGGCCGGCTGGGCGGGTAGTTCACGCCAGACCTGCTGCTGTTGCTGATGGCCATAGTCGAACAGATCGCGATGAATCGTCAGCACGGCTTGTGTCACGTACTCGACCATCCCTTCGATAATGCCCGGCTCGATCATCCGCACCACCGGTATATGCGCCGGGACGCCGGACAGGTCGAACTGGTCGATGCCCGCGCCGACCGAGAACACGATTTCGAGGTTGGGAAAGGTGCGGGTGGGATCTTCCGGCGGTTGCCAGGCGGCGAGATAGCGGATCGCGGCCGGGTCGCCGAGTTCGGGCCAGACGTGGAACGGCAGGTCCGGTGCTTTCTGTGCGAAGAGTTTGGCCCATTGCGCGCCACGCGCCGGGTCGGCTTTATAAAGGAAGGCCATGATGGGTCAACAGATTGCCTGGTTGATGATGCCGTATTGCAGATAGGGCGCGTCCTTGCCGGCACTGGTGTTGCCTGCGGCCGCAAGATCAGCCGGCGTGCCATGCCGAACCATTTTGACGACCGTATCCACCCGCGGCAGCCCCAACTGCTCCAGCCATTCGGTCAGCCCGCTTTCGCCAGGCGTATCGATGCGCACGAAGACGCCTTCGTTAAGCGCGAGCCAGTGGCTGATCAGCGCTTTGGCGCGGCTCGAATCTTCCGACTCGGGTGCGACCACCGGTCCGATCGCAAAGCCCCGTCCGAAGCGGCGAAACAGGGCAAAGCCGACCAGCTCGCCATCGCGATCGAGGGCGATGCCATCGGCGGCGCTCAACAGGGCGGGCAGGACTTCTCCACGATCCAGACCGCTTGCCTGCGAGGCCAGTTTGACCAGCCGTGCCGTATCGCTCGAACCGAGCGGGCGCAGGCGTTCCCCTGGCGGCAATGAAACGAGGGGCGGCTGGAATGCGGCGCCCTGATGCTGGTCGAGCGTGCCGACCGCGCGAAAACCGAGCTTTTCATACAAAGGCTGACCGGCGGTGGTGGCGTGCAGAAGCGTAACCCGGCCGCCGAGTTCTTCCAGCACCAGGTCCATCAGCTTCCTGCCGATGCCGCGCCCTTGCTGCTCGGGGGACACGATCACCATCCCGAGCGAGGCACGGTCGGCGCCGTATTTCCAGCACAACGCCGTGCCGATCACACCGCTCGCATCTTCCGCGACGAAACCCACGCCCAGTTGTGCGACGAATTTCCAGTCGTCCGGGCGATGTGGCCATTTGAGCTCGACCGTCAGCGCATGCGCGGCGGCGATGTCGCCGTGGGTAAAGCGTCTGTAGGTAATCGAATCGGACACGCCGTACTCCCTGGATGGCTGAAGACTTACGCCGTCACTTTGTCATTCGGTGCGCGGTGTGACTAGGACGATCTTTTTATCCGGGCCACCCGAAAGGGCCGCATCGCAAATCGATGCAAAACGCCCAGTCTGGGCACGCATTACGAGCGTGTTCTGCTGCGTGGGGATTTTTGTCGGCGATATATGCCGAGCCTGTGGCTCTACGATTTTGCCATGGCGGCGGCGCGGTCGAGACGCACCGCCCGGGACCGACAGCAGTCACACAGGAAACCTTTCTCATGGACAGCTTCAATCCGGACGACGTCGCGATTCGCAGCGGGCATTTCATCGGCGGTGAGTATGTCGACGCGAACGAGCGTGGCGGTGAGCGCCGCATCGAGGTAGCGCGCCCCTCGGACGGCGTGATCTATGCTTCCGTGCCGCTCGCCGGCGCCGAAATGGTGGACCGCGCGGTGGAGAACGCCTGGCAGGCTTTCAGGACGAGCGGCTGGGCGCGCATGGCGCCGCGTGAGCGCGCAAAGATCCTGCGCCGTTTCGCCGAGCTGGTCGAAGCCGATGCGCCGTTCCTGGGCCGTCTGGAAGCGCTCGGTTCGACGCGTCCGATTGCTCAGGCAATCGGCTGGGACGTGCCGTTCACCGCCGAGGGCATCCGCTTCTACGCCGAGTTCGCCGACAAGGTGGGTGGCGACGTGGCCGCGACCGATCATGACCATCTCGGCATGACGATCGCGGAACCGTACGGCGTGATCGGGGCCATCGCGCCATGGAATTTCCCACTGGTGATGGCGTCGTGGAAGATTGCGCCCGCACTGGCGGCGGGTAACGCCGTCGTCCTGAAGCCTTCGGAGATGACGCCGTTCTCGGTGTTGCGGCTCGCCGAACTGGCCGTGCAGGCGGGTGTGCCGGCCGGCATCTTCAACGTGATTCAGGGTGATGGCCGTGTCACCGGCGATGAACTGGTGCGCCATCCGAAGATCAGTAAGGTTACCTTCACCGGCTCCACGCGTACCGGCGCCGCGATCATGGCGGCCTGCGCCAATAGCGGCACCAAGCCGGTCACGCTCGAACTGGGCGGCAAGAGCCCGCAAATCGTGTTCGCCGACGCCCCGCGTCTCGACGACGTGGCGCGCCGGATCGCCGGCGCCATTACCGGCAATGCCGGCCAGGTGTGCGTGGCGGGCTCGCGGCTGCTGGTCGAGCGAAGCCTGGCGGAGCCGCTCGCCGAGCGCATCGGCAAGCTCTTCGTCGAGCTGAAGCCTGGCGCAACGTGGGCAGCGGGCACTACGTTGTCGCCGATCATCTCCGCGCCACAGGCGGCGCGCATTGAAGGGATCGTCGGACGCACGCTGGATGCCGGCGCGACCTTGCGTTTTGGCGGCGTGCGGGCTGACGGCGGGGCGGCGGGTGCGTTCTATACACCTACCTTGCTCACGGACGTCACGGCCCACTCCGAGGCCGTGCGCGAAGAAGTGTTCGGCCCTGTGCTGACACTGCAAACCTTCGACACCGAAGAAGAAGCGCTCGCGCTCGCCCAGCATCCCGAGTACGGCCTCGCTGCCGGCGTGCACACCGCCGACCTCGGCCGGGCGCTGCGCTTCGTGCGCGGCCTCGAAGCGGGGACGGTCTGGGTCAACCGCTATGGCCGCACCTCCGACTTCATGATCCCCACCGGCGGCTACAAACGCTCCGGCATCGGCAAGGACCTCGGCCGCCAGGCTTATGAAGCAAACCTGCGTTTCAAGAGTGTGTTGATCGACTTGCGGGCCTGATTCCCGCAAAACCAATACGGACGGGGCTTCCAGCCCGTCCACCGCAGACTGTGCTGCGCAACGGCCTCAAAACGCATGGTTTGTGTCATCAGCAGCGCCCTAATCAGGAACATCTATGTTTTTGCGCTGATTAAATCTTTAACAGGAATGAGCTTTAGCTGTTTTCGTCACTGAACTCAATGTGGGTTCACCACCACGATAGGACTGCACCATGATCGAATTCGAACCGAAGTACATCACCTTCGACTGCTACGGCACGCTGACCAAATTTCGCATGGCGGACATGACCCGCGAAATGTTCGGCCACGTGCTGCAAGGCGACGACCTGGAGAAGCTCGTCACGTTCTACTCCGGCTATCGTCGTGACGAAGTGCTCGGTGCATGGAAGCCGTATCGCGACGTGGTCGTCAATGCGTTGCGCCGCGCCTGCAAGCGCATGAATGTCGAGTTCAATGAAGTGGAAGCCGAGAAGATCTACACGGCGGTGCCGACCTGGGGTCCGCATCCGGACGTGCCGGAAGGCCTCTCGCGTCTGGCGAAGAAGTACAAGCTGGTGATTCTTTCGAACGCGTCGAACAACCAGATCCAGAGCAACGTCGACAAGCTCGGCGCGCCGTTCCACGCAGTCTTCACCGCCGAGCAGGCGCAGTCGTACAAGCCGCGCATGCAAGGCTTCGAATACATGTTCGACCAGCTGAACTGCAATCCGGAAGACGTGCTGCACGTGTCGTCGAGCCTGCGCTACGACCTGATGACCGCACACGACCTGGGCATCAAGCACAAAGCCTTCGTCAAGCGCGGCCACGAACCCTCGACGCCGTACTACCAGTACTACGAAGTCAACGACATTCCGCATCTGGCCGCGGAACTCGGCCTGTAAGCGACGTTTGCACATTGACCGCCTCGCTCATTGCCCATCT
The DNA here is from genome assembly GCF_900230185.1 of Burkholderia sp. OK233. Taxonomy (GTDB): domain Bacteria; phylum Pseudomonadota; class Gammaproteobacteria; order Burkholderiales; family Burkholderiaceae; genus Paraburkholderia. The sequence goes on along the minus strand of NZ_OCSR01000002.1, from coordinate 772,984 downwards.
CAAGGACAGACCGGATGAAGCTCGATTCCTATTGGCTCGACACCGCACCGCCGCTCGCTTCGGCGTGTGAAGGTCCGGTCGAAGGTCAGGCCGATGTCGTCGTGATCGGCGGCGGCTTCACCGGGCTCTCGGCGGCGCAGGCGTTGGGCAAGCGCGGCGCCTCGGTGACGGTGCTCGACGCGGGGCGCATCGGCGGCGGCGCGTCCGGGCGCAACGGCGGGCAGGTCAATACCGGCGTCGCGCAGGACTTCGTCGCGCTGGTCGCGCAGCTCGGTGTGGAGCGGGCCAGTGCCTGCTACCGCGCGTTTTCGGATGCGGTCGATACGGTCGAGCGTCTGATCCGCGAGGAAAGCATCGATTGCAATTACAGCGCGACCGGCAAGCTGAAGCTGGCGTCGAAACCGCATCACTTCGCGCATCTGGAGAAGACGGCGGAGTTGATCCGGCGCGAAGTCGATACGGATATCGAACTAATCGGGCGTGACCGGATCCGCAGCGAAATCCAGTCGGACAGTTTTTACGGCGGACTGCTGCAGCGGCACGGTGGCCAGATGCACATGGGCAAGTTCACGGTCGGACTCGCCGATGCCGCGGTTCGTCGTGGCGCGAAGCTGTATGAAAACGCGGCGGTCACCGCGATCGCGAAGGACGGTGCCGGCTTCAAGGTCACCACCGCACGCGGCGAAGTGCGCGCGAAACAGGTGCTGATCGCCACCGGCCCGTCGCGGCATGGTCCGTTCGGCTGGTACCGGCGGCGGCTGGCGCCGGTCGGTTCGTTCATCGTCGTGACGGAGCCGCTGTCGCCGGAACTGCTGGCACAGGTGTTTCCGAACCGGCGCGCGTACACCACCACGCGGCTGATGCACAACTACTTCCGCGTGACGCCCGATTCACGTTTGCTGTTCGGTGGCCGTGCACGCTTCACGGCGTCCGAGCGGCCTTCCGATGCGAAGAGCGGAAGGATTCTGCAAGAGGGGCTTGCGGCGATGTTCCCGATGCTGGCCAACGCTCGCATCGACTATTGCTGGGGCGGCCTCGTAGACATGACCGCCGACCGCCTGCCGCATGCCGGGCAGCACGACGGAATTTACTTCTCGCTGGGTTACAGCGGCCACGGCACGCAGATGTCGACGCACATGGGCCAGGTGATGGCCGACGTGATGGACGGCCACGAAGAGCGTAATCCGTGGCGCGAGTCCGAGTGGCCCGCGATTCCAGGCCACACCGGCAAACCCTGGTTCCTGCCGCTGGTGGGGACGTACTACCGCATCAAAGACATTTTCTATTGATTCTTCACTGTTGCATTTGCCATTAAAAACCACGCTGCTATCCCTGTCACCCTCGCGGAGAAGTTCGATGAATAAGGAAACCTCACAATATGGCGCTCTTCAACTCGGCACCGAGCTGGAGCGCTTGACGTCAAAAGGCACGTCGCGGCGCGGCGTGCTGCGCGCGATGGCCGCGGCCGGGATGATGTCGGTGACGGGCGCCGGTCTTCTGACCGCGAGCGGCGCGGCATTGGCGCAAGCCAAGCCGAAGCAGGGCGGCAAGATCCGGGTGGCGACGCAGTCCGCTTCGGCCGCCGACACGCTCGATCCCGCGAAGGGTGCGCTCGGCACGGACTATGTCCGCGGCTTCATGTTCTACAACTGCCTGACTGAACTCGATTCGCATCTCGGCGCGAAGATGGCGCTCGCCACCTCGCTGGAGACGACGGATGCGACGGTGTGGGTCGCCAAGCTGCGCCCCGGCGTGCAGTTCCACGACGGCAAGTCGCTCGCGCCGGCAGACGTCGTGTACTCGATCATGCGCCACAAGGATCCGGCGACGGCGTCGAAAGCGAAGACGCTCGCCGATCAGATCAAGGAAGTGAAAGCGACGGGTCCGAACGAAGTGACGATCACGCTCGAAGGTCCGAACGCCGATCTGCCGGTGATTCTCGCCACCTCGCATTTCCAGATCATCAAGGACGGCACCAAGGACTTCAAGACGGCGGTCGGCACCGGCCCGTTCAAGGTTAAGGAATTCTCGCCGGGCGTGCGTACGGTTGGCGTGAAGAACGAGAAGTACTGGAAGCCGGGCCTGCCGCACCTGGACGAAGTCGAACTGATCGGTATCGGCGACGAATCGGCGCGCGTGAACGCGCTGCTCTCGGGCGACGTGCAACTGATCAATGCGGTGAGCCCGCGTTCGACCACGCAGATCAAGGGCGCCGGTGGTTTCTCCGTGCTGGAGACGAAGACGGGTCTGTACACCGACCTGGTTGTTCGCGACGAAGGCGGCATTACCGGCAACGACGATTTTCGGCGAGGCATGATGTACCTGCAGGACCGCGAGCAGATGCGCCGCGCGATCTTCCAGGGTTACGGCGCGATCGGCAACGACCAGCCTATCGATCCGACCAACAAGTACTACCTGGCCGGTTTGCCGCAGCGTACCTTCGATCCGGACAAGGCGAAGTTCCATTTCCAGAAGGCCAAGGTCGGCAGCGCGCCGATCCAGATTTTCGCTTCGCCGGCGGCGGAAGGGTCGGTTGAAATGGCGATGTTCCTTCAGCAGGTCGCGCCGCAAGCCGGTCTGAATCTTCAGGTGTCGCGCGTGCCGGCCGACGGCTACTGGTCGAACCACTGGATGAAGCATCCGCTGGGTTTCGGCAACGTCAACGCGCGTCCGAGCGCCGACGTGATCTTCACGCAGTTCTTCAAGTCGGATGCACCGTGGAACGAAGCGAACTGGAAGAGCCCGAAGTTCGACCAGATGCTGCTTGCGGCACGCGGCGAACCGGACGATGCGAAGCGCAAGAAGATTTACGGCGACATGCAGGTGCTGGTGCATGAAAGCGGCGGCGTCGGCATTCCGCTGTTCCAGAGTTCGCTCGATGCCTACACGACGAAACTCAAGGGCCTCGGCTCGATTCCGCTGGCTGGCCTGATGGGCTTCATGTTTGCGGAAAACGTCTGGCTGGATGCTTGAGCCAGCCGTGCCTGACGAGCAGTAACGAAGGGTTTCCAGTCTGACGAACTGGAAAGTTGGACCCGGCAATACGCACGCCACTCATCGAGCGGCGTGCGGCTTCAACCTAGGAGGCGATTCTCGATGAAAGCACACGCGCAACGACTCATCGCCGCGCGCCTTGGCCTCGCGCTGCTTACGCTGCTGCTGGTCTCGGCGGTCGTGTTCGCCATCACCGGGCTGCTTCCCGGCGATGCCGCCCAACAGGCGCTCGGCCAGGCGGCAACGCCGGAAGCCGTCGCGGCATTGCGGCATCAGTTCGGGCTCGACCAGCCGGCGCTGCAACGCTACTTCGAGTGGCTCATTCATATTGTCAGCGGCAACTTCGGCACCTCGCTGTCGAACAATCTGCCCGTCAGCGAGTTGATCGCCACGCGCCTGCCCAACTCACTGGTGCTGGCTGGTCTGACGGCGCTGGTCTCGGTGCCCGTGGCCTTGCTGATCGGTATTTCGTCGGCGATGTTCCGTGGTTCGCTGCTCGATCGCACGCTCAACGTGCTCACGCTGTCGACGGTGGCCGTGCCGGAGTTTCTGATCGCCACCATCGCCGTGCTGATCTTCGCCGTCAAACTGCGCTGGCTTCCCGCGCTGTCGTATCTCTCGGAGGTGCATTCGTTCGGCGCACTGCTGCGCATCTACGCGATGCCGGTCATGACGCTGTGCTGCGTGATCGTCGCGCAGATGGCGCGCATGACGCGAGCCGCGGTGCTCGATCAGCTCAATTCGTCGTACGTGGAAATGGCCGTGTTGAAGGGCGCGTCGCCTGCGCGCGTGGTGCTGCGGCATGTGTTGCCCAACACCATCGGCCCGATTGCCAATGCGGTGGCGTTGAGCCTGTCGTATCTGTTCGGCGGCGTGGTGATCGTGGAATCGATTTTCAATTATCCCGGCCTTGCGAGCCTCATGGTGGATGCCGTCACCAATCGTGACATGCCGCTCGTGCAGGGCTGCGTGATGGTGTTCTGCGCGGCGTATCTCGCGTTGGTGCTGATCGCCGACCTGTGTCAAATCGTATCCAATCCGAGGCTGCGTCGATGATGAGCCAACCTACCAATCCCCACGTTCCTCATGTTCCCCATGCCAGCACCGAGCTGTACGACCTGGGCGTCGATGAACCCGTCATCGAGCCGCCGGTCGTCGAGACGGCAACGCTGAAGCAGGGCGTGTTGAAACGGCTGGTGCACCGTTTCTCCGTGCTCGGCCTGATCGGTCTCGTGCTGGTGACTTTCTGGTTGATTGTCGCGTTCATCGGGCCGCTGGTTGCACCGTATAAAGGCGGAACGCTGACGTCGACGGAGATTTTCGGCCGCTATAGCGCGGCGTATCCGCTCGGCACCGACTATCTCGGCCGCGATATGTTGAGCCGGATTCTCTACGGCGCGCGCTATACGATGGGCCTCGCGCTGGCCGCTGCCGTGCTCGCCAGTTTGATCGGTACGTTCTTCGGTTTGCTCGCTGCAGTGTCCGGGCGTTGGGTCGATGAAATCCTGAGCCGTCTGTTCGACGCGCTGATTTCGATTCCGAGCAAGGTGCTCGCGCTCGTGGTGATCGCGGCGTTCGGTTCGTCGATCCCGATGTTGACGACGGTTGCCGCTTTGGCCTATATCCCCGGCGCATTCCGCATTTCTCGCTCGCTCGCGGTGAACCTGATGGGCCTCGAGTACGTGCAGGTAGCGAGAGCGCGCGGCGAGGGCATCTTCTATATCGCACGCGTCGAAGTGCTGCCGAACATGATTCATCCGATGCTCGCCGATTTCGGGTTGCGCTTTGTGTTCATCGTGCTGCTGCTGAGCGGGCTGAGTTTCCTCGGCCTTGGCGTGCAGCCGCCGAACGCCGATTGGGGTTCGCTCGTGCGCGAGAACATCGGCGGTTTGTCCGAGGGCGCGCCTGCCGTTCTGATGCCGGCCGTTGCGATTGCGACGCTGACCATCGGCATGAATCTGCTGATCGACAACTTGCGGCGTCGCGGCCGTAGCCATGGAGGTGCATGATGGCTGATCGGGACATGATTGAAGTGAAGGGCCTGCGGGTTGTCGCCGGTGCGGCGCCGGGGCCGGTGACGGAGATCGTCAAGGGCGTCGATTTTTCGGTGAAGAAGGGCGAGGTGCTGGCGCTGATCGGCGAGTCCGGGTCAGGTAAGACGACCATCGCGTTGTCCTTGCTCGGCTATGCGCGGGCAGGATGTTCGATCAGCAGTGGCTCGGTGCGCGTCGGCGAGGTGGATGTGCTGTCGCTCGATGCCAAGGGCCGTCGCGCCTTGCGGTCGCGGACCGTGGCGTATGTCGCGCAGAGTGCGGCGGCAGGGTTCAACCCGGCGCGCACGATCATGGATCAGGTGACCGAGCCGGCATTGCTGCATCACTTGATGACGAAAGACGCTGCGTGCACGAAAGCGATCGACCTGTTCCGCGCATTGGCGCTGCCCGCACCGGAGACGATTGGCGAGCGTTATCCGCACCAGGTGTCCGGCGGCCAGTTGCAGCGCCTGATGGCTGCGATGGCGTTGATCACCGATCCCGCTGTGGTGGTGTTCGACGAACCGACTACCGCACTCGATGTCACCACTCAGATCGAAGTGCTCGCAGCCTTCAAGAAAGTGATTCGCGAACTCGGCACAACCGCCGTGTACGTGTCGCACGACCTGGCTGTGGTCGCGCAGATGGCGGACCGCATCGTCGTGCTGAATGGCGGCGCGGTGAAGGAGAATGGCGTGGTCGCGCAAGTGCTCGATGCGCCTGTGGATGCTTATACGCGTCAACTGCTCGCGGCTACACGTCGTCCGGAAGCGGCGCTGGAGACGCCGCAGAGTCTCGGCAAGCACATCCCGCCGCTGCTCGAAATTCGCGGACTCTCGGCGGGTTACGGACGTATCGATCGCTTCGGCAATCCCGCCGTGCGCGTGCTCGACGACGTCAGTTTGTCGATTCCGCGCGGCAGCACGCTCGGCGTGATCGGCGAATCCGGCTCCGGCAAGACGACGCTCGCGCGCGTGGTGGCCGGCCTCGTCGACCGCGCGGGCGGCGAGGTGTTGTTCGATGGCAAGCCGTTGCCCGCACAACTGTCGCGCCGCACACCGGAGCAGTACCGGCAGATCCAGATCGTGTTCCAGAATGCCGACACGGCACTGAACCCGAGCCATTCGATCGCCGATATTCTGGGCCGTCCGCTCGCGTTCTATCACCATCTGAGTGGCTCGGCGGCGAAGAAACGCATGCTGGAATTGCTCGAGCTGGTGAAGCTGCCGGCTTCGATTGCCACGCGCACGCCTGCCGGACTGTCCGGCGGCCAGAAGCAGCGCGTGAATCTGGCGCGCGCGCTTGCGGCCGACCCCGCGTTGATCCTCTGCGACGAAGTGACTTCCGCGCTCGATACGGTGGTCGGCGCGGCGATCCTCGACCTGCTGGCCGAATTGCGCAGCGAACTCGGCGTGTCGTACATGTTTATCAGCCACGACATCTCGACCGTGCGCGCGATCTGCGACGAAGTGATCGTGCTGTACGCGGGGCATCGTGTGGAAGCCGGGCAACGTGACGTGCTTGCAGCGCCGCCGTATCACCCATACACGGAATTGCTGGTGGATTCGGTGCCCGCTTTGAAACCGGGCTGGCTCGATGCGCGCCGCGAGATCGGTTGTGCCGCGTTGCCGGCGATGGGCGAGAGCGCCGATATTCCCGAGTTGTGCGCGTTCCGCGCGCGCTGCCCGGTGCGTATCGACGGCATGTGCAATATGACGCCACCGTCCCTGAAGAAACTGCCTTCGGGCGCGGAGATTCTTTGCCATCATCCGGCTGCGGAATTGAACCGCTTGCAGACCGAGGAGGCGGCCCCGGTATGAACGGACGATTTGTGCGGCTCGCCGAGACGGGCCGCAAGACCTTTCCGATTACGGTGGACGGCGTCGTGCGCGAAGCCGCCGAGGGCGACACGTTGATGGTCGCCTTGCTGACCGGCGTGAGTACGTTGCGCGATTCCGAATTCGGCGACGGCCGCCGGGCCGGTTTCTGTTTGATGGGCGCGTGCCAGGATTGCTGGGTCTGGACCGCGCAAGGCGAACGCATGCGGGCGTGCAGTACGCCTGCGGCGCCGGGTATGTCGATCGTGACCAAGTTGGCTGAAGCCGTGGAGGGTGTATGGCCCCGCGTGTAGTGATCATCGGCACTGGGCCGGCGGGCGTGCGCGCTGCACAGGCGTTGGTCGAAGCGGGGCTACGGCCGACGGTCATCGATGAAGGGCGGCGTGACGGTGGCCAGATCTATCGGCGGCAACCGGAAGGGTTTTCGCGCAGCTACGAAACGTTGTACGGCACTGAGGCTGAGCGAGCCGCTTCGCTGCATCAGAGCTTCGATGCGCTGAAGGGTAAGATCGATTATCTGCCGGAGACACTGGTCTGGAATATCTCGCCGGGTACCGTGCATCTGGCAAGCGGCACGCGCTACCAGACGTTAACGTTCGATTCCCTGATTGTTTGCAGCGGCGCGACGGACCGGCTGATGCCGGTCAAGGGCTGGCACCAGGCCGGCACGTACAGCCTCGGCGGCGCGCAGGTTGCGCTGAAATCGCAGGGCTGCGCGATCGGCTCACGCATCGTGATGATGGGCAGCGGGCCGCTGCTGTATCTCGTGGCCGCGCAGTACGTGAAGGCGGGCGCGCAGGTGGCCGCGGTGCTCGATACGTCGACGTTCATGCAGCGTGTGGCTGCGCTGCCGCGCTTGCTGGCGATTCCCGCTGCGCTCAAAAAGGGGATTGCGTTGACGCGTGTGCTCGCAAAGGCGCGCGTGCCGGTTTATCGCGGCGTGCAGCCTTTGGAAATTCAAGGCTCGCCGCAGGACGGCGTAAGCGGCGTCGTGGTTGCTTTGGCTGACGGCGAGCGCCTCGCGCTGGCATGCGATGCCGTCGCACTCGGTTATCACCTGCGTCCGGAGACGCAGCTTGCGGACCTCGCGGGGTGCCGCTTCCTGTTCGACGACAACACGCAGCAGTGGCTTCCGCAAATCGACGACGACGGCCGTAGCAGCGTCAAGGGCGTCTACCTGGCGGGCGATGGCGCAAGAGTGCGCGGTGCGGACGCAGCGGAACGTTCGGGCCGTCTCGCGGCTTTGGCGGCGTTGCGCGATCACGGCGTGCAGGTCGGAGGCGTCGAGCAGTTGCGCGCCGAACTCGCGCGCTTCACGCGCTTTGCCGCGGGCTTACGCGAAGCGTTTCCGTGGCCGGCGAAATTCGCCGCGTCCTTGCCGGATGAAACGATCGTCTGCCGCTGTGAAGCGATTACAGCCGGCGAGCTGCGCCGTGTGGTGCACGCGACCGGCGCGCAGGAAGCCAACCGCGCGAAGGCTTTTTCACGCGTCGGCATGGGCCGCTGCCAGGGGCGTTACTGCGGCCACGCGGGTGCAGAGATCATCGCGGCGGCGGCCTCGGTGCCGTTGTCATCGGTCGGACGGTTGCGCGGTCAGGCGCCGGTCAAGCCGCTACCTGTAGCGCTTGCCGAAGAGGTGAGCGAATGAGCGCGACGACTACGAACGAAGCCGATGTGATCGTGATCGGCGGCGGCATCATGGGGACGACAACCGCCTTCTTCCTGCGTCAGCGCAAGCGTTCGGTGATCCTGCTCGAACGTGGACTCACGGGGCAGCAGGCGAGCGGCGTTAACTTCGGCGGCATCCGGCGGCAGGGTCGCGCGCTGCCGCAACTGGCGATGGCGAACCGCGCGCTACGCACATGGCAACGCTCCACGGAACTGCTCGGTGAGGACATCGAGTTTCTGGCGTCGGGCCATACGCGCGTGTGCTACCACCAGAAGGACGTGGAGAACTTCGATCAATATGCGATCGACGCCCGCGCATATGGTCTTGACCTCGACGTGCTGCACGGCGACGCCATGTTCCAACGCTTTCCGTTTCTCGGACGCGAGGTGCTGGCGGCATCGATTTCGCCACTCGATGGCCACGCCAATCCGCGTCTCGCCGCGCCTGCGTTTGGTCGTGCGGCCGCGCGGCTCGGCGCCCAGGTGATCGAGAACACCGAGATCGTGCGTGTCGAAAAAGACGGTGAGCGGTTTCGCGTGGAGAGCGCAGGCGGTGACGTGTATTGGGCCGCGCAACTCGTGATCTGCGCAGGCGCCTGGGCGAGCCGTCTTACCGAGCAATTCGGCGAACCCGTTCCGCTCGTCGCGAGCGGACCGCAGATGGCCGTGACCGAGCCGGTGCCGTATGTGTTCAAGTCGTCGATGGGTGTGTTCACATCGATCAAGGAAGAGAGTATCTATTTTCGCCAGATTCCGCGCGGCAATATCATTGTCGGAGGTGGTCCCGGTGGGCCGGCTGATACAGTGACGTGTCGCGCATCGGTCCTGCCGCGCAATACCGTGCGGCAAGTCGCGCAGTTGCGGCGGCTCGTGCCCGCGATGGCGCCGCTGCATGTGATTCGCGTGTGGAGCGGCGTGGAAAGTTATCTGCCCGACGGCGAGCCGGTAATTGGCCCGAGCAGCAAGGTCGACGGTCTTTACTACGCGTTCGGTTTTTGCGGCTCGGGTTTTCAGATCGGTCCGGGTGTTGGCGAGACGCTGGCCGAGCTCGTCGATACAGGTAGTACGGACATTCCCCTCGACGTGTTTTCCGTTACCCGGTTCGCGAAGCAAGCCGCGCCCCGCTCGACTATCGCGACGTCATGAAACAGTCCATCAGCCTCAATGCCGCCCGGGCGTTTATCGAAGCCCATTTCGACGAACCGGTGACGCTCGCGCAACTCGCCGCGCTGTCCGCGCTCAGCGTGTCGCGCTTCGCGACGGTGTTTCGTCAGCAGTATGGTTCGTCGCCGTATCGGTATCTGTGCGGGTTGCGGATTCAGCGAGCGCAGACCTTGTTGCTCGAAGGTGTGCCGGGATCGGTTGTTGCCACGGAAGTGGGATTCTTCGATCAAAGCCACTTTGGCCGCCATTTCAAACGATGCTGCGGGATGACGCCCAGCATGTTCATCGCGCGCTCCGGCGCAAATGCGGCAAAACACGGTGGCGTCGTTCAGGCTACTGCGCCGCGTTCAGCTTCCGCCATAACGTCGTCTTGCTGATGCCGAGCGCCTGGCAAACCGCATCGCGATCGCCGTCGCAGGCGGCGAGGGCGGCGCGGATTTCGTCTGCTTCCACGTGACGGCTGCGTTCGCGTAACGTTAGCGCTGCTTTCTTTGTGCGCGTGTGGGGTTGCTCGAAGATTTCAGGCGCGACGGTGCGCAGTATCTCGCGCGTAAAGAGGGTTTCTGCTGCGCCGTTTGAGTCCGTGCCCGTTTCCACGTCCGCATCTGCCAGTTCAACAGCAATCCGTTCGATCACGTTCTGTAGTTCACGCACGTTGCCCGGCCACGTGTAACGCTTCAACGGCTCGCTGAGATTAGCGAGGACGCGCCTCGCCGCATCCGCATCGGGCAAGCGAGCCGCCAGTCTCGGTTCACGCGACGCTGCCTGCAGCAACAGTTCGACCGCGAGCGGCAGCAGATCGGTTGGCCGCTCGCGCAGCGGCGGCAGCGCGATGCTCAGAATGTTGAGCCGGTAGTACAGGTCCGCGCGGAAACTGCCCGCCTCGATGCCCTCGGTCAACGCACGATGAGTCGCCGCGACGACCCGGATGTCCACTCGCGTCGGCTCAGTCGAACCGAGCCGCACGACCTCACGTTCCTGCAGCACGCGCAATAACCGGCTCTGCAACGACAGCGGCATCTCGGCGATTTCGTCGAGAAACAGCGTGCCGCGGTGCGCCACTTCGATCAGCCCCGCCTTGCCGCCTTTACGCGCGCCGGTGAACGCGCCTTCCTCATAACCGAACAACTCGCTCTCGAGCAACGCCTCAGGAAACGCGCCGCAATTAATGGCGACGAAGGCGAAGTCACGCCGCGCGCTCAGCTGATGCATGCTCTGCGCGACCATCTCCTTGCCGGTGCCGCTTTCGCCGAGAATCAGCACGGTGGCGTCCGATTTGGCGTAGCGCTGCACGAGCGTGCGGACCCGTTCGATCGAATCGGATACACCGACGATATCGCCAAGCTGGTAACGCGCGCTGAACTGCTGCACGCGCTGCCGCGAGCGCAACGTGCGGTCGAGCCGTTCGACCGCGCGCGATTCCTGAAACGTCAGCACGGTGCCTGCCGCCGAGCTGCTGCTCGCCAGCGGCCCGCGATGCACGACGTAGCTGGCACCACGCACCGTGCAGAACGTGTCGCCGTCCGCGTCCGGCAAGCTGCCTGCGAGATCGGGCGCGAGCTCGAGCAGCGCGCGGCCCACTGCCTGTGCCGCATCGATGCCGAGCACGCGGGCAAGCCGCTGGTTCATCGCTTCGACGCGCCCTTGCGCATCGAGCGCGACGACGCCGTCGCGCAGATGCTGCAGAAGATTGTCGAGCCGTTGACGCCGAACTGTTTCGCGGCGAGTGGCCTGCGCAACTTCAAGCGCGGTATCGAACGCGGCACGTACCGAGGCGCGTGAATACAGAAACACCGCGCCCATACCGGCGTTCGCCGCGAGATCGGCAATGAGCCCCGGGCCGACCACGGCTTGGATGCCGCGATCGCGCAGATCGAGAACGACACTCTCCGCATCCTGCGCCGATTGATACGACGCAAATGTCACGTCGATGCCGTACGCGGCGATGAAGCGCCGCACTTCGTCTGGCGTGTCGCCGTGCGTGACGAGTGCGACCTTGGCGCCGTCGCGCCGTGCTCGCGCGAGCGCGTGCATGACGTCGAAGCCCGTTGGGCCGATCAGCACGACCGGTACGCTGACACGCGTTTTCAGATACGCGCCGTTGGAGCCGCCGGCAATCACGACATCCGGACGCCCGGCACCGACCGCGTCGATCTCATGCACGGCGTCTTCGAAGCCATGCGAGACGATGCGCAGATCGGCGCGTTCGACGTACTCGCCGGCAATGTCGAAGAACAGATCACGCAGACGGCTGATACTGACGGCCCAGATGCGGGGGCGCTGCGCAGGGTCGAAGGGGGGCGTGCTCACGGCGGGGGTTCGTTGTCTGGAGAGAGGCGGGAAGAACGGGAACGCCGCCTATTATGCACCTGTCGTTTTCGAATTTGAAATATGTGATTTCACTTATGAAATCAGGTGGTGATGTGGCCAGGACAGGATTTTTTGCTAAATCAGGCACTTAGCGGCGTGCGCTCCGCATGGCCCATTCTTTGCGTTATAGCGTCCGTTTTCACCGGTTACCGCATCGAAACCCCGAAAGACAAGCTCGGCGCGCTGATTGCCGCACGAACGCAACCCCGCAGTTGGAGACGAAATGATGAGTGAAGCCGATAACAGCACGCCGAACGCAGGCGCCTTCAAACCGAAGAAATCCGTCGCCCTGTCTGGTGTGACGGCTGGCAACACTGCACTTTGCACGGTCGGCAAGACCGGCAACGACCTGCATTACCGCGGCTACGACATTCTCGACATCGCGACCACGTGCGAATTCGAGGAAATCGCGTATCTGCTGGTCCACGAAAAGCTGCCGACGCAGGCCGAACTGACCGCCTATAAGACCAAGTTGAAGGCGTTGCGCGGATTGCCCGCGAACGTCAAAGCCGCGCTGGAATGGATTCCGGCCGCCGCGCATCCGATGGATGTGATGCGCACCGGCGTGTCGGTGCTCGGCACCGTGCTGCCCGAGAAGGACGACCACAACCTGCCGGGCGCACGCGACATCGCCGACAAGCTGATGGCCTCGCTCGGTTCGATGCTGCTGTACTGGTACCACTACTCGCACAACGGCAAGCGCATTGAAGTCGAAACCGACGACGATTCGATCGGCGGCCACTTCCTGCATCTGCTGCACGGCGTGGAACCGTCGAAGGCTTGGGTCGATGCGATGCATGTGTCGCTGAACCTGTATGCCGAGCATGAATTCAACGCATCGACGTTCACTGGCCGCGTGATTGCAGGCACGGGTTCGGACATCTATTCAGCGATCACTGGCGCAATCGGCGCGCTGCGCGGCCCGAAGCACGGCGGCGCCAACGAAGTCGCGTTCGAGATCCAGTCGCGCTATCAGACACCGGATGAAGCCGAAGCCGACATCCGCCGTCGCGTCGAGAACAAGGAAGTGGTGATCGGTTTCGGTCACCCGGTGTACACGATCTCCGATCCGCGCAACAAGGTCATCAAGGAAATCGCGAAGAAGCTGTCGAAGGAAGCGGGTAACAACAAGCTCTTCAGCATCGCCGAACGTCTGGAGTCGGTGATGGCGGACGCGAAGAAGATGTTCCCGAATCTCGACTGGTTCAGCGCGGTCTCGTATCACATGATGGGCGTGCCGACGGCAATGTTCACGCCGCTGTTCGTGATCGCCCGCACGGCAGGCTGGAGTGCGCACATCATCGAGCAGCGGATCGACAACAAGATCATCCGTCCGAGTGCGAATTACACCGGTCCCGACGATCTGCCGTTCGTGCCGCTGGCCAAACGCGTCTAAGGGTGTAAGCGCCAAGCCGCAAGCGTTTCTCCTCCATTGCGTCTCGTGAGAGCGGCGTAATGAAGTTTGGCCTTGGCTCGCTGGAACCCCCGAGCCAAGGCTGTTTTTTTGCGGGGCGTGGTGCGGTGCTTATTGCAGTGCGTGGTGCGGTACGTTGTGCGGCGCATCAACGAAACACACGGCAAGCCGGTGCGCCGCCGTGAGCGCCACCGCAAGCTAAACTACACAGACTGTCCGATTGATACGTAAGCGTTGTGCCGTCTGAAAGAGGGGCAGCGGATTGTGAAGCACGGCTGCCGCCATCGTCCCCGGATCATTATTGTTTTGTCCCTTACGCCATGAATACTGCCAATCGCAAACGCCTTCCCGGCACCCAACTGGATTTCTTCGACACGCGTGCCGCCGTCGATGCAATCCAGCCCGGCGCCTATGACAAGCTGCCGTACACCTCGCGCGTGCTGGCCGAAAACCTCGTGCGCCGCTGCGATCCGGTGACGTTGACTGCATCGCTCAAGCAGATTATCGAACGCAAGCGCGAGCTGGATTTTCCGTGGTTCCCGGCGCGCGTGGTGTGTCATGACATTCTCGGCCAGACCGCTCTGGTCGACCTCGCCGGTTTGCGCGATGCGATTGCGGCGCAAGGCGGCGATCCCGCGATGGTCAACCCGGTCGTGCCGACGCAGCTCGTCGTGGATCACTCGCTCGCCGTCGAGTGCGGCGGTTTCGATCCGGATGCGTTCGCGAAGAACCGCGCGATTGAAGATCGCCGCAATGAAGACCGCTTTGACTTCATCAACTGGACCAAGCGCGCGTTCAAGAATGTCGACGTGATTCCGCCGGGCAACGGCATCCTGCATCAGATCAACCTGGAGCGCATGAGCCCGGTGGTGCAGGTGAAAGACGGCGTGGCCTTTCCCGATACGCTGGTCGGTACCGACTCGCATACGCCGATGGTTGATGCGCTCGGTGTGATCGCGATCGGTGTGGGTGGTCTTGAAGCGGAAAGCGTGATGCTGGGCCGTGCGTCTTATATGCGGCTGCCGGATATCGTCGGCGTGGATCTCACGGGCAAGCCGGCTGAGGGCATCACGGCGACCGACGTTGTGCTCTCGCTCACCGAATTCCTGCGCAAAGAAAAAGTGGTCGGCGCGTACCTCGAATTCTACGGCGCGGGCACGGCTAACCTGACGCTCGGCGATCGCGCGACCATCGCCAACATGGCGCCCGAATTCGGCGCGACGGCGGCGATGTTCTACATCGATGAGCAGACCATCAAGTACCTCAAGCTCACCGGTCGCGACGATGAACTCGTCAAACTGGTCGAGACCTACGCGAAGGAAACCGGCCTGTGGGGCGATACGCTGAAGCACGCCGAGTATGAGCGCGTGCTGAAGTTCGATCTGTCTACCGTGGTGCGCACGCTGGCGGGTCCGTCGAATCCGCATCGTCGCTTGCCGGTTTCGGAACTGGCCGCGCGTGGGATCAGCGGCAAGGTGGAGAACGAGCCGGGGCTGATGCCCGATGGCGCGGTGATCATCGCTGCGATTACCAGCTGCACGAACACCAACAACCCGCGCAACATGATCGCTGCCGGTTTGCTGGCGCGTAACGCCAATCAACGCGGACTGACCCGCAAGCCGTGGGCGAAGACGTCGCTCGCGCCGGGGTCGAAGGCGGTCACGCTGTATCTGGAAGAAGCGGGCCTGTTGCCGGAACTGGAGAAACTGGGCTTCGGCGTGGTCGCGTATGCGTGCACGTCGTGCAACGGCATGTCGGGCGCGTTGGATCCGGTGATTCAGAAGGAAATCGTCGATCGCGATTTGTATGCGACGGCTGTGCTGTCTGGTAACCGTAACTTCGACGGCCGTATCCATCCGTATGCGAAGCAGGCCTTCCTCGCTTCGCCGCCGCTGGTGGTGGCCTACGCGATTGCCGGTACGATCCGCTTCGACATCGAGAAGGATGTGCTGGGCGTCGACGCTGACGGCAACGAGATCAAGCTGAAGGACATCTGGCCGTCGGATGAAGAGATCGACGCGATCGTCGCCTCGAGCGTGAAGCCGGAGCAGTTCCGCAAAGTCTATGAGCCGATGTTCGCCGTCTCTGTCGATACCGGTGAGAAGGCTGATCCGCTGTACGACTGGCGTCCGATGAGCACGTACATCCGCCGTCCGCCGTATTGGGAAGGTGCGCTTGCCGGTGAGCGCACGCTTACGGGCATGCGTCCGCTGGCTGTGCTGGGCGACAACATCACGACCGACCACCTGTCGCCGTCGAACGCGATTCTGGCGGACAGTGCTTCCGGTGAGTACCTTGCCAAGATGGGCTTGCCGGAAGAGGACTTCAATTCGTACGCAACCCACCGCGGTGATCACCTGACCGCGCAGCGTGCCACCTTCGCGAATCCGACGCTGAAGAACGAGATGGTGCTGGAAGACGGCAAGGTGAAGGCGGGTTCGTTGGCGCGCGTCGAGCCTGAGGGCAAGGTGACGCGCATGTGGGAAGCAATCGAAACCTACATGGAGCGCAAGCAGCCGCTGATCGTGATTGCCGGGGCCGATTACGGTCAGGGTTCGTCGCGTGACTGGGCGGCGAAGGGTGTGCGTCTTGCCGGCGCGGAAGCGATTGTTGCTGAAGGGTTCGAGCGGATTCACCGCACGAATCTGGTGGGCATGGGCGTGTTGCCGCTGGAATTCAAGCCTGGTGTGAATCGTCTCACGCTCGCAATCGACGGTACTGAAACCTTCGACGTAATCGGCGAACGCAAACCGCGCGCGGATCTCACGCTCGTGATCAATCGTAAGAACGGTGAGCGCGTCGAAGTGGCGGTGACGTGCCGCCTGGATACGGCGGAAGAGGTGTCGATCTATGAAGCCGGCGGTGTGTTGCAACGCTTCGCGCAGGACTTTCTTGAATCGACGAAGGCTGCGGCTTAAGGCTTTTGAGCTTCTCTCATCAGGACACTACTTTCATGGCTCACAAACCTCAGATCAAGATTCCGGCGACGTACATGCGCGGCGGCACCAGCAAAGGCGTGTTCTTTCGGCTGCAGGATTTGCCGGAGGCGGCTCAAGTGCCAGGCGCCGCGCGCGATGCGCTGCTGATGCGTGTGATTGGCAGCCCGGACCCGTATGGCAAACAGATCGACGGTATGGGCGGCGCGACTTCCAGCACGAGCAAGACGGTCATCATCTCGAAGAGCAGCAAGCAGGATCACGACGTGGACTATCTGTTCGGGCAGGTTTCGATCGATAAGGCGTTTGTCGATTGGAGCGGCAATTGCGGGAATCTCTCTGCTGCGGTGGGGCCGTTTGCGATTAGCGCGGGTCTCGTCGATGCGAGCCGGATTCCGCACAACGGTGTGGCTGTTGTGCGTATCTGGCAGGCGAATATCGGTAAGACGATCATCGGGCATGTGCCTATGACAAATGGCGCAGTGCAGGAAACAGGCGACTTCGAACTCGATGGCGTGACGTTTCCGGCTGCCGAAGTTCAGCTTGAGTTCATGGACCCGGCTGCCGAAGAGGAGGGCGCTGGCGGCGCGATGTTCCCGACGGGGAATCTGGTCGACGACCTCGAGGTGCCGGGTGTCGGCACGCTGAAGGCGACGATGATCAATGCCGGTATCCCGACGATTTTCGTGGACGCGGAAGCGATCGGTTATAAGGGCACCGAACTACAGGACGCTATCAATAGCGACGAGAAGGCGCTGACGATGTTCGAAACCATTCGCGCGCATGGTGCGGTGCGCATGGGCCTGATCAAGAATATCGACGAGATCGCGACGCGGCAGCATACGCCGAAGGTTGCGTTTGTCGCCAAGCCTGCTGACTACGTGGCTTCCAGCGGTAAGCGTGTTGCCGCGAGTGACGTCGATCTGCTGGTGCGGGCGATGTCGATGGGCAAGCTGCATCACGCGATGATGGGGACGGCAGCGGTTGCGATTGGTACGGCGGCCGCGATTTCAGGGACGTTGGTGAATCTTGCTGCCGGCGGCGGCGCGCGGGACGCGGTGCGGTTTGGGCATCCGTCGGGGACGCTGCGAGTGGGCGCGGAGGCTCAGGAGGAAGGCGGGGAGTGGACGGTCACCAAAGCGATTATGAGCCGGAGTGCGCGGGTGCTGATGGAGGGGTGGGTGAGGGTGCCGGGGGAATGAGTTGACGGTTGCCAGCCCGGCATCACTGCTCGGAGACGTTGACTGCGCAGTGTCGCGGCTGTTGCTAATACGGTCGGCACAGTTTGACCCCAGGCAGCCATTGGTCGCAGTAGCACGCATTGACCATAATGGGCTGACCCCAGGCGCTGATCTCAACCGCGCCACATTGGCAATGCGCCACGTGTGCTGGATTTCTTGTGGCCATAGGCTCCACTCAGTGAGGTTTGACTATCTCACACGACAGTTTAAAAGCAATGCAGTTGGCAAGAGAGGCCAAAGCCGCAAGTTACATGGCGACGAACGACCGAAACAGGCCGGACTCAGCCGGATAGTGGCCGGCTCAGTTCGACCCCAGGCGGTCGATGAAACCTCTACAAGGCAGTCACTCGTTCATGTTCCGGGTTGAGACAAATCTGCTCATATACGCGCGGCGTTCCCCGACCTTCTGTCGCGCTACGATCTACGTGATTTGTCTCGACTCGGACACTGTAGGTGCTTTGAATGCTTCGGGATATTCGTGACGAAACCAATCTTTCACCTGATCGTGATTGAGCTCAAAGAATTCGCGCGATCGCGGTATCAAAACGAAACCGAAAGCGAGCAGACAGGTGGCGAGACCGAAGCATGTATAGACCTGGCCCACCGCCCAATGCGTGAGCGCCGCGCCTGCGATCATCGGTCCAAGAATGCCGGCAATCTGCGTGGTCATCATGCTGGCAGCGAGAATGCGCACGCGGAAATTCTGCGGGATAGCCAATGAACGGTGAGTCGCGCCAACGAGTCCCATTGATGCATTGGCGAAGCCCACACATGCAAGCGCCAATAGGAGAGCGATGGGTGAATGGGCTATGCCCGACGCAGCAAGTGCCAGCCCTTCGCACATTGCGGCCCCCACCCGGACATTGAATCGGCCGAACCGACTGACTAGTGCGTCAGAACCACGAAAGCTGCCGAATAGCAAACCTATGGATAGGGCCGCTTCACTGCCACCTAGCCAGAGCCCCGACAGTCCAAGTGATTGAACTTTGAGCGGGATCAGCATGCCGACCGCAGGGCCCTGGAATATCCATACGAGGAAATTGACAAGTGTCCAGCCGCGCTCCAACGGGACGATCCATTTAGCATGCAGTCCGGCGCGCAGGTCTTCCCACCAACGGGCCAAACCGCGATGGTGTTCACGATGCTGAGACTGGAATGGAAGCTGCAAGGTCACATAGGCAGCGACGCCAAGCAGAATGCCATTCATCCAGAATGTTGCAGCAATACCGCCCAAGGCCAATGCCGCGCCAGCCAGTGCCGGCCCCAAGGCACGTCCAACCGCTTGCGTCGATTTACGAAGGCGAAGCGCTTCAGCCAAACGATTCGCCGGAACAAGTTCAGCCGAAATGGTGGAGCTAGCCGGATCGATAAAAGTTTTCGCTACAACGGTGACCACGCCTATGCAGATGATGAGCGTAAGTCGGTAGTCGGACAGCGAGGCGAGCGTAGCGAGGGTAAAGGCGACGACCATTAAGGCGCAGATACCCCATACAATCTGCGGTCTCTTTGCGTATCGATCCCCGAGTGGCGAAAGCAGCGGCATTGCGAAGATCGTGGTGATGGCAATGCTTACACCGTAGATTGCAAGGTGGTGTGCGCCGCCCCGATGAACGATCCACCAGGGGAGCGTGATATAGCCAACCATGTCTGCCAGGATCGTAAAAAGATCGCTGAGAAGCAGACAGGCAAGAGAGGGGGCGATTGCGTTTATGCGAGATTTGATTCGCCGAAGCACTGTTTCCCCCTGTTGAGTTCGATGATGCTACCTCAACATTTTTCCCGTAGTTTAGGTGAAAGTTTCCAGATGTCGGCGTTTCACTAGTGGGACGATGAACGGCCGATTCGCGACTGGCGATGCTTCAGATAGCGCTTGTTAGCAATTCACGCGGGGATGCCGAGTGGCCGGAAGTGACCGGGTGCCGCCTCATGCAATCGGGATACGCAGCTCGAACCTCGCACGGCTGCGATCGTCAGCACGCGACGGCCGCTTAAGTTTCCCGTTGACTCAGTGACGCGCGACGCTGTAAACGTCCCAATGCGGATCCTGATAGCGTGCGCTTATGCCCTGCCCCAATTCAGCCGTGCGGGCATACTGGAACAGACCCTCCTCGATGTCGTAGAAGTGCAGCCGGCCGGCGCGCGTATCCACCGCCATCATGTGGGTATCGTTGGCGATCAGGTACACGCCTGGTGTGGCGAAGACGATTCCGAACAATGCCGTGAGCGACACCTGATCGCCCACCTGAGCACCCTGCAGTTCTGCCTGCTGCAGGAGGTTCAGCGTTGCCTCTCGTTCGGTTCCCACGTTCCAGCGGTACTTCACTTGCAAGATGCCTGTGCGCAGCTTGTCCGGATTGGAGTCCTTAGGCGCGACAGCAGGGTCGAGCGCGTTCTTCGTCCACAGCACGCTGGCCGCTACGCACCAGCCATAACGGCGAAGAATTTTGCGGTCGCCGGCCTCGGTTTGCGAGCTGTAGTAGTCGTTGTGCGATGCGAAGAGTTGGATTTCTGACATGATATGGGCCTCAGTCGACATACGTGAAGCATTGGGCGACATGCGACCCAATGCACCCCGGACCACCCGGGACGAGACCAGTCTAGGAGGCGCCCTCAAGGCGCGATATCCAACGGATGGGCCAAACGCAGACAAGGGGCTTATGGCATAGGCCCTTCCCACTGTATTGCCGGCAGCCAGGCGCCGAAGGCGAGTCGATGCGCTGCGGGGCACCGCATAGCTACCAAAAAAAGTCGTGTGCCGCGAGAGATTTCCCGTTGATCACGCGCTGCCCACCACAGAAAAGCGTCGGGTTATTGCCTTTCGCATACCGTGTTCGCGCGACAGTCGCTTCGGACGGCGACTGCTCTGCCTGTTGATGTGCACGGAATCAACCCCGACACCGACGACGGGCTTGAGCGGAGTCTGGATGACGGTGTTCATGGGGCGCTCTGCAGGTATTTTGCTTGCCATCGATGACGTGCCTGGTCAGACGTCTGTATCAGTTCGCGCGTAGCTGAGGAAGTATCCCGTGAACATCGTCAGCCCCAGGAACGCGAATGCCTCAGTCAGGTGTTCATCGCTCCAGCCGACTTGTTGAGCGGCCTTCCACGTGGCGTCGGTGACGTTTCCCGAATGGGCAGTCGCTTCCCTGACCACGCGGGTCAGCGCGTCGACCCTGGCGTCGCCCGTTGTTGTGCCTGTCCGCAGAGCGGCTATCTGCGCCTCAGTCCAACCGTTCATGCCGGCGAATCGACTGGCGATGCCAATCATATAGTCGTTCCCGACCGTAGCCGCAGTGGCGAGATTGAGCGCCCAGCTTACCTTCGGATCCAGGGTGGCGTGCTCGGCGGTCACCGCGCGCAGCGACGCGTACGCCGCCAGCACCGCCGGAGAATGCGCCATCTGGGCATGCAGGTTCAGGGGACGTCCCGTCGGCGCAGACTGGGCAATCTTTTGCAGAAGCGGGCGCGACGCATCAGGCGCGCTCTCGACTGTGTGGGTAGGAATTCGGCTCATGGGTCTTAGCTCGTTCGTGGTTTGATCAGTGCACTTCGTTCAGGTGGCTGCCGGGATCGTGAAGTTTGCCTTGGCCCATGCGGAAAACTTCGTCGGCTGCTGCCCGGCGACTTTGTTAGCGAGCGCGATCGCATCGCGCGAATCCGAGCCAAGATAGGTGTGCGCTTCGAAGTAGGCGAGCATCGCCGCGATACCGTCGGCGTGCGGAAACCAGCCGGCAAAAACCTCGCGCGGGACCTGCTTGAACGAGAGCGTGTTTCCTTGTTGATTCAGGCTGGCGATGATCTCGTTGAAGCTCAGGAAATCGCCGACCAGCGCTAAATGTTCGCCGCGCCCGGCGAGTTCCGGCTGCGCGAACGCGCCGGCCACGAGGCGACCGAGTTCCGTGATGTCGCCCATATGGATGACGCGCCGCTCCGGATCAAGCGGCAGTGCCCAACCCACGGCGCCATCCGGTTGATTCTGCGGAGCCATCAGGCCGATCAGGTTCTGGTAATAGAACGGCGCGATCACGAACGTGTGGTACGGAAATCCGGCTTCACTTACGATGGGTTCGACTTTCGCCTTGGCCGTGAAGTGCGGGACATTGATCGTGCCACCGCTGATCGCCTCCACATTGGGAAGCGTCGACCAGATGAAGTGCTGTACGCCGGCGTCTTTCGCCGCGTTGACGGCCGCGAGCGCCTGCTTGGGCTCGTCATCTTGTGCTTCCCAGGAATTGGTCACCAGGAAAACGCCGTGTACTCCGGCAAATGCGGCTGCAAGTGTTTCCGGGCGATTGAAATCCGCCAGAACGACTTCGTCACCCAGCTTCGGATGCGTGGCCGGATTGCGCGTCAACGCGCGCACTTTGAATTGACCGCTCGCCTGCAGCGCGCGCACAACGGCGCCGCCTTGCTGGCCGGTTGCGCCCACGACGGCGATGAGCTTCTGAGTGTTCGACATGGTTGTTCTCCATGGGGGTATTTAGTTAGGGCGGTGCTATCTCACGCAGCGAGCGCGGTGGTCCGACGGGATTACTGTTTCAGTGCTTCGGCCGAGATGAGCAGCCTGGTCTTCATACTGAAGCCGTACGCCTTGCCAAAGTCGACGCCGAAGTCGCTGCGATCGAATTCGCCCACCGCGTCGACGCCGCACACTTCACGCTTGAGCATCGGATGGGGCATGCACTTGAACGAGTCGATTTTTAGCGTCAGCGGCCGGGTCACGCCGTGCATCGTCAGATTGCCGACGACAGAGGCCGGCTTGTCGCCCTTGAACTTGATCGTGCCCTTGTAGGTTGCTTCCGGGAACTTCGACGCGTCGAAGAACTGATCCGACTGCAGGTTCTGGTCGAGCTTCGTGCTACCCGTGTGGATCGACGCAATGCCGGTCGTCACTTCAACGGTGCCGGTCTCTGCAGCGCGATCGAGCGTCACCGTGCCCTGCGACTTGTCGAACTTGCCACGCCAGACCGACAGGCCGCCGATGTGGTCGGCCTCGAAACTCGGGTACGTGTGGTCCGGATCAAGCTGGTACGCCGACACGTCCGCGAAGGCCGAAAACGACAGTGAGGCGGCGAGTGCACCAGCCGCAATCATCAGATGCTTCTTCAAATCAGTTTCCTTGAATCATTAAGTTGCCGCGCCCGTGCGCGGTATCGGGGATATGCAATGCCACCGTAGAGTGGAGCGGGAGAATGACTTTTACGGCCACCTCCTGTGTGACACACCAAGTATGGGGATTAAAGCCGCTTCACACTAGATGGTAAAATCGGATTTGATTAATCCATTTATGGAGAGATGTCATGCTCGATCTGAATGATCTGGCGATGTTCGTTCAGGTCGTCCGCGCCGGCAGCTTCTCCGAGGCGGCGCGGCGTCTGCAGATGCCGGCAAATACGCTGAGCCGGCGCATCGATCAACTCGAAGGGCAACTCGGCACACGTCTGCTGCATCGCTCGACTCGCAAACTCGCACCGAGCACGGAAGGTCAGGCGCTGTTCGAGCGCTATGCGCCGGCGCTTGATCAGATCCTCGAGATCGGTCGACTCCATGCAGACGAGCAGACACCGTCCGGCTCGGTTCGCGTCACCGCGATGGCCGGCCTGTTCGAATTCTTCCGCATGGAATGGTTGGTGGAGTTCTACGCGCGCTATCCACACATCAGCGTCGACTTTCTGCTCGACGATACGCCTACCGATCTGATCGCCGAGCGCATCGATCTGGCCTTGCGCATGGGCATCGAGAGCCGTAGCGGCCTTAAGGTACGTCGGCTGGCGCCGAGCGCAATGATCCTCGCAGCGAGTCCGGCCTACCTGGAACGGCGCGCTGCACCACGCACGCTGCGTGAACTGGCCGAACACGACTGTCTAACGATTTCCAATCGCCAGGGTCGCAATACGTGGCGTCTGCAGGGTCCACGCGGTAGCCAGGAAGTGTCGATCAACAGCCGATTCGCGGTTAATGACATGCGAGTGCTGGCGCAGGCATGTATAGCGGGACTGGGCATTGCGCTGCTGCCGCAGTTAATAGTTGAGCCAATCATCGCGCAGGGGAAACTGGTACGCGTGCTGCCGACCTATCGGCGCGCCGGCACTGGCCTCGGCCTGCAGCTCGTCTACACGAGCCGCCCACCGGTGCCACCCGCAGTAGCGGTCTTCGCCGAATTTCTCCTGGAGAAACTGGATAAAGCGATGACAAACCCCTCACAGAACGCTGCCAGCCGATAGGTTCGTCACCTTAACCAGGGCGCGCGACGCGCAAGAGTCGATTCACCGCCGAACAGATCATCGCGCGCTCATGTCGGCGATCAGCCCTAACAGCGCGGACTTGTCGCCATACGGTATAGTGGTGTGTCGCTTCAATCGGAGGCGGCACGTCCTTGTAGCGTTCGCCTGCGCCGGGCCGAATATATGGTGTCTAGCACCATCTGGCAGTCGAGAAGACCACCGGATAGCAGTTCTTCCTTTCTGGAGCGAAAAACATGAATAAACAGGAACTGGTCGATGCGATTGCCGGCAAGACCGGACAGACGAAGGTAATCACCAGCGAGCAACTCGACGCGTTGCTTGGGATCATCACGAAATCGCTCGTTAAAGGCGACACTGTGCAACTAGTCGGATTTGGTAGCTTCGGTACCGGCTCCCGCGCGGCACGGACCGGACGCAACCCAAGGACAGGGGAAGAAATCAAAATCGCAGCCGCAAAAACGGTGAAATTCACTGCCGGGAAGGCGTTCAAGGAAGCGGTGAACATGGTCGACAAGGTTAAGAAGTAGGCGTCGCGATGCGAACCACCGCCGCCCGCCGCGTGTCGCATGCCGACGCACTGGAAGCATTACGCCAGACGCTGCATCGCCAGATCGTGCGCGGCCGGCATCCGGTCGTGCTCGATGTGCTGCACGTGCTGGGCTTTATCGATTGGGTGCGCCAACCAGAACGAACATCGCGTTATCTCGCGGCCAATTCTGCTCGTGCGGACGCGTATAGTCCACCCGTTGACATCGCAATGCTTACAGCAGCCGGGCGCACGGAACTGGACCGGCTCACAGCGCTTGAACTCACGCTCCAGTGGACGCAACGCCAGAGTCATCCATACCTCGAATGAAGTCGTACGGGGCGTCGGCGCACGAAGAATCGATCGTGATTGCGGTTGACTAACCGCGTCGACCCCACCTCTCTCATATCTCTCGGACGACAGTTCGAATTCCTAATCAGCACCTTCGTTCGAAGGAACAGGCAGTGAACCGATCATACTCACCGGCGCGCTCCGACGTGCCCGGAGACGAAGGGCATCGACGAATCGTGGATGACCTTCGTCTCCATGGCTGGTCAGAACAGGACAATTTTTTTCCACCGGACCTGACGCTTGCGCTAGCGCTGGAATGTACGACGCTTGCAGCAGCCGGGATGCTCACACTGGCGCGGGTCAGCCAGGGCGCGGCGCGTTCGCTCCAACCCAACATCCGCGACGACCGGATCCGGTGGCTGGAAGCGGGCCAATCCGAAGCCTGCGACCGGTACCTCGCGATCATGGAAGCGCTGCGTATCACGTTGAATCACAGGCTTTTTCTGGGGCTCGAAGAATACGAAAGCCATTTCGCGCTCTATAGGCCAGGTGCTTCGTATCTGCAACACCGCGATCAGTTTCGCCACGACGACAGCCGCACGGTGTCGTGCGTCGTCTATCTGAATGCCGACTGGTTGCCTGAGCATGGCGGTGCATTGCGACTGCATCCAGAGGGTTTGGGTATGCGGGACATCGCTCCGGTTGGCAGCCGGATCGCGGTGTTTCTATCCGCCGATATGTTGCACGAGGTATTGCCCGCGACGCGCGACCGCCTGTCTCTCACCGGATGGTTCAGACGCCGCGCGTGATCTCGCTGGCTTGCATGCGTTCGCATCCGGCTAAGCCCTGCGCAACCCGAAGTTTGCTGTCCTGGCGAATCCGGATATCCAGATGCACGGTCACGAAGGTGCCGGCGTGAAAGGTTTCGATTCGAATCTTGCGGCTGAAGCTAAGATATACGGTGGAACCTGGGGAATGGAGAATTGAATTGGGTGCGACGGCGAAATCGGCTCGCAGGACCGCGCGGAACGAGGTGAACAATTCGCCCGCTCCTGCGCGAAGTGTTGTCATCGGCGATGACGGTCTGGCCCGGCCTCCATGGGCAGCGGTTGACGTAATGCTGCGCACCTACTACGACACTGAATGGGGGATGCCGGTACGAGACGAAAGAGGATTGTTTGAAAGACTTTCGCTGGAGGCGTTCCAGTCAGGGTTGTCGTGGGCGACGATTCTCAGGAAGAGGGACGCATTTCGTGCCGCATTCTGCGACTTCGACCCCGACACAGTCGCGCGCTTCGACGAGCAGCACGTGCAGCGTCTTCTCGCCGATTCCGGAATCATACGCAATCGCGCCAAGATACTGGCGACGATGAAAAACGCGATCGCGACGATCGAACTGCGCCAGGACGGAGGCCTCGCCAGGTTTATCTGGTCATTTCAGCCGGCGAGCACGCCTTGTCCCCGAACGATTGACGAAGTTCCCACAGTCTCAGAGGAGTCGGTCGCACTGAGCAAGGCACTTCGTAAAAAAGGTTTCTCGTTCGTCGGTCCCACGACGATGCACGCGCTTATGGAAGCAGTAGGGATTGTCGACACGCATTTGCTGGACAGTCACCGTCGTGGGAGTTCAGGGGTCTGGCCGTCAGAGTGACCGGTAAAAGGTGGCTGCCGGCCAGACGGAAATTGTCAACGGCTGGTAGATGCCTTCTTCTGTTCGTCGAACTCCGCCGGCGCGTGGGACTCAGTTCGCCCCTTTGCGGACATCCGGCGTTCGGAGGACAATGCCCTTGCGAATCACTTCCGAGGCTGCGCAACATGGCTAAATTTCAGCCTGATGGATGGCATACCGTCACGCCCCGAATCGTCGTACGGGATCCGGAAAACCTGATCACATTCATCAAGATGGTGTTTCAGGCACAGGGCGAATTCCGTCACGGGCTGCCTGCCGAAATCATGATCGGCGATTCCGTCGTGATGGTTAGCGGCGGAGACGGCCTTCGCGATCCGATGCCGGCATTTCTGTATGTCTACGTTGAGGACGCCGATTCGACCTTCCAGCGAGCGATTGCGGCGAATGCGATCTCGCTCGAAGTTCCGACCGACATGCCATACGGCGACAGGCGAGCGATGGTAAGAGATCCGTGGGGAAACACATGGCAAATTGCCACACATCACCACGACCTCTTGGCTGCCGAGATCCGGTCGAGGGCCAAGTAGGCGCCATGTATGGATGGTCACGCGGGCAGTCCAATTGCCGTACGCGAGCGAACCAATGGTTCGGTCATCGATTTTTAAATGCGAAAACGATAACCAGGATGGCGACAAGTACCGCAAGCCATTTCAGGCTGACGACGAGCGTGCTCAGCCTCTCGACAAGTGCGTTCATCGCGGTTGCGTCACCAGCGTTTGTTTGCTGCTGACCCTCGTGTGAGCTGTCGCGTTGATCGAGCGCGTCGAAGCTGATTTTTCCGAAGTCGAGCGCGAGATGAACAACATATCCGCTCGCGATTTCCGGCGATTCCATAGCGGTACCTTCCTCACCCGGCCTGAGGAACAGGTACGACTCCCCCGGAAGATCAGCAAACACCTGCTCCGACATATAGATGTTCTTCAGACACAGACCAACCTTGACCGCGGTAAGGCGGCCGGCCTCGACCCCCTGTATCAGCGCCGTCATACTGCTTTCCGGCACATGGCAAGACGCCCACCACTGATCAGGTTCCTGCATCTCCCGGTCCGTCGGGTTGTAGCCGAGCCTTGCCGTGCCCAGCGGGACGTCCGAAAAAGTCGTACCGAGTTTGTCTTGCCATTCGCGCAAGCCTTGCCGGTCTATCGAACGGATTTCTCTGCCCGCGAACGAGATCTGGACCTTGCGGGTGCTGTTCCCGTGTTCACCAATAATTGACAGGCGAGCGTCATCAAAGAAAGCAGTCCCACGGACACAGGTAGTAAGGGTGGATCGCGTTTCTCCCTCGGCAGGTTCCAGTTGTTGAACGACCTGGAGATCCTGCAAGGTGAGCCAGAGGGAGCTTGCGGGGTAGTACGTTTTTGCGTTGCCATCCGGGCCGACGTGTTCCAGCGAGTGGCCGCTGCCCGGCTGCACATCGATTCGCCCGTTCTCCTCGCGATAGGCCACGTTGACTTTCTTATCGAGGCGCGGATGCGTCGTCGCCTCGATCTGCCCGGCACTGGTAGACGTGCGGTAAGTCCTGGCTGCGCCGTTCAGGCTGTCCAGAATATCGTCATGCGGGCGTACCTCAGCAATGAGCTTGCGCTCGCGATCTGACGGTGCTGCATGGGTGCCCGATAGCATTTCGCCGAAGCGATCGAGGAACCGGAGTGCTTTGGGTACGATCTCGGGCGCCCCGGCTGGAATCCGGTTGGAGGTGGAACGGAGGTAAGGCGACCGCTGCGGATCGGCGACGGCCACGGGTGAAGGCAGTAATCGGTTCAACAGGCTCGCATAGAGCGGAAGCATCGGCAGGAATACGCAGGCGAGAGCAACGTTGAAGAGCGTATGAAAATCCGCGACCACACGCGCATTGTCCGGTTCCATGGTGACCATGAAGCGGCCGATTGGTCCGAGTGCTGCAAGGGCCAACACAACGCCGGTTACCCTTGTGAGCAGGTTCCCGACCGGCAGCCGCTTCAGGATGGGATCGTATGGTGCCGTTCCTGCCAGTACGGGGTTGATTGCGGTGCCGAGGTTCGCGCCCATCACCAGCGCGAAAGCCGTATTGGGCGGAACGACGTTCCGCGCGCAAAGCGAGGTGATGAGCAAGACCGCCGCGACGTTCGAATCTGCGGCCCATGTCAAACCCGCAGCCAGCAGAACATCGACGACCGGTACGGTGGACGCAGCGCCCAGCAGCATGCGAAGGCTTGGGGCATCCTCGTAGTCGGTCATCAACTCGAGCAGATGATGCAGCGCGAGTAGCATCAGGCCCAGACCAATGAACATGCGTCCCAGGTCGTGTGCACGCGTGTTCGATACTTTGCGGAACATCAGCGCGCCCACAAGGATCAGGGCAGGCGAAACGGCGGCTGCGGCGTCGAGCGACAGCACCTGCACGATCAACGTTGCGCCGACGTTTGCGCCCAGCATGACGGCAAGCGCGGGCACAAGCCCGACGAGCCCCTCCGCAGCGAATCCCTCAACCATGAGGCCGGTCGTCGCGCTGCTTTGCAATGCTGCAGTCGCGCCCATTCCGGCCAGGAAGGCCCGGAAGCGCCCACCCAGCGACCTGGCGAGGAGCGACCGGAGACCGGCGCCGAATGCCCGATGCATGCCGGTTTGGACCATCTGGGTGCCCAGCAGCAGCAGCGCAATGGAGCCAGCAAGATCGATCAGCGTGAACGTCGTTATCATGATTCGGACTCCTGGCGTCCAACCGTTTGCCCATGCGACTTCGGCACTTTCCGGCCCCTTGGGCGACTGAGCGTCGCGGTGAATCGACGCTCGTGGCTCAAATCCGCTTTGAGCAAGACCGGCACTTACCCCACCCCGTGCGCGGTCCCCATGCAGAGTTGGATCAGCGAAAAGTGCCCAACCGCGTGGTGAGCCAGTTTAGCGCGATACTCCTGCCGGCTGTTGGAGTGGAAAACAACAGTTCTTCACGGATTATCGCGCTCGTTACCGCGATGCATGCTGGTACTTCACCTATTAGATCCGGGTGCGGCATTATCAACAGAATTGGCCGACTGCTGCCGGTTGCCAAGGGCACTCCAATGCGGAGGGACCCCAGCGGTCATGACTGTCTCGCCGCGCGACGTGTGACACTGGAACCGGATTGTCTGCGTCGATAGTCGGTGTCCCGCGACGCGAGCCAGTAATACAGCGGCGATGTCAGAAGTAAGCCGATAACCCACGAGAGATCCGCGCCGTCGAGATACTTCGGCACGGGACCCGTATACATCGGCGTGCTCATGAACGGAATCTGCACGACGATGCCGATCCCGTAGGCAATCAGCGCCTGGGCATTGAAGCGGCCGTAAATGCCGCCGTCCACCTGGAAGATCGACTGGATGTCGTATTTCCCCTTGTGGATCACATAGAAGTCGATCAGGTTGATCGCGGTCCATGGTACAAGCACGACCAGCAGCGCGAGCACGAGATCGACCAGATTGCCGACGAAATTCGTCGAAGCGCCGATCGCCCCGTAGCAGGATGCGAGGAGAATCGCAGTCGACAGCACGGCACGCGCCTTCGCCGTGGGAATCCAGCGATAGGCGAATGTCTGCAGCGACGTGATGGCCGCGAGCACCGCGCCGTAAAGATTCAGCGCGTTATGGCTGATCACGCTGAGCAGGAAGAGGACGAGCATCGGCAGCCCGAGCGGTCCGGTGGCCTGCTTGACGGCGTCCATCGCGTCGGCGCCGGGCGGCACCGCGAGCACGGCTACCGCGCCGAAGACGAACGCGAGCGTCGAGCCAATCGTGCAGCCGAGGTAGGTCGCCCAGAACGTCGATGCGACGCGCACGTTCTCCGGCAGATAGCGCGAATAGTCGGAAACGTATGGGGCGAACGCAATTTGCCAGAGCGCCGACAGCGAAACGGTCGCGAGCCAGCCGGCGAAGTTGAATCCGCCGCGCGTCAGGAAATCGTCCGTGGAGATATGCGTGAGGATATAGCCGAAACCGATGAAAATGCCGATTCCGAGCACCCAGGTTCCGATGCGATTCAAAATATGAATGAGCCGGTAACCGATGACTCCGATCAACCCTGATCCTATCGCGCCGATCACGATGCCGACAGGAACCGGGATGCCATGTTCGATGCCATGAAGCGACTTCCCGGCAAGCACGATATTGGACGCGAAGAAGCCCACGTACATTACGCCTGCGATTACGGTGACGAGCAGCGCGCCCCATGAACCGAACTGCGCACGGCTCTGAATCATCTGCGGGATGCCCATCTGCGGGCCCTGCGCCGAATGCAACGCCATCAGCACGCCGCCGACGGCCTGACCGACGATGATCGCGACGACGCCCCAGAGCAAGTTCAGGTGGAAGATCTGCACGCCCAGCGCACCCGTGACGATGGGCAATGGAGCGATGTTGCCGCCGAACCATAGCGTGAACAGATCGCGCACCTTGCCATGGCGATCCTCGGGCGGCACGTAGCCGATGGTGTGTTTTTCGATCAACGCCGAGGCGTCGCGTTCGGAAGTATTCAAGTTTGTCTCCAGTGTCGACAGGAGTTAGCGCTTTAGCTGTCGACCAGAGTTCGCGCTTTAGCGCGTTACTCTGATCCCATGCAAAGCTCTTACTCCTGTCCCATGCTCTGCGCCCGTGCGTAATCAGGCGTGTTCGGTCTACCGAATCGCCATGCCTGGCATTCGAAAGTATTTGAGTTGCGTGGTCTTGCAGATCATCTAACTTTGGCGCGAGACAGTGGCCTCGCTATATACGTCTCACGACGCGGCCGAAATGAAATCTCCCAGGCGAGCCAGCATCGCATCGCAACTGCGTAATTGCTCGACCCTGACGAATTCGTCCGGCTTATGCCCTTGATCCATGCTGCCGGGTCCGCAGACCACCGTTGGAATGCCCGCCTGATCGAAGAGCCCGCCCTCGGTGCCGAATGCGACCGTGCCGAACTCAATGGAACCGCTAATCAGCGCCAAAAGACGCGCCGCTTCGCTGTCGGGCGAGGTGGCCAATCCCGGATAGGCGGAGAGCGGCTGGAGGCGGATGTCGGTGTCTGACTGCACTGCGCGCATCCTCGGCAGCAGCTCAGCCTCGGCGTAGGTCAGCAACTGGTCGGCTACCTGGTTTGCGTCGAAGCCAGGCAGCGCGCGCACTTCGAAGTCGAATTCGCATTCGGCCGGCACGATGTTGAGCGCACGGCCGCCTTTGATCACACCCGTCTGCACGGTCGAGAAGGGCGGATCGAATCGCTCGTCGTGATGCTCGGGCTGCGCCAACTGTTCGCCGATCTCTTCCAGACGGCCGATCATCCGAGCCGCGTATTGAACGGCGTTGACGCCATACGGCGCATAGGCCGAATGGCAAGGCGCACCTTTCACCTGACAGCGCATTGCCAGCTTGCCCTTGTGGCCCAGCACCGGCTTAAGCTCGGTCGGCTCGCCGATCAGGCACAGGGCCGGCTTGTGCGCACGCCGCTCCAGTTCCGCCAGCATCGGCCGCACGCCGAGGCAGCCAACTTCCTCGTCGTACGAAAAAGCGAGGTGCACCGGCCGCTTCAGCTCACGCTCGAGAAACCCGGGCACCGCCGCCAGCGCCGAAGCGATGAAGCCCTTCATATCGGCCGTGCCGCGGCCATACAGCCGCCCGTTGCGTTCGGTGAGACGGAATGGATCGACGGTCCACGCCTGCCCATCGACGGGCACTACGTCGGTGTGGCCGGACAGCACGATGCCGCCGTGTTCATGCGGACCGATGGTCGCGAACAGATTTGCCTTGGTGCGCTCGGCGTTGTAGAACAGTTCGCTCCCAATACCGAGTTCCTCCAGGTAAAGCCGAATGAATTCGATCATGTCCAGATTGGAGTCTCGGCTGACCGTGGCGAAGCCGATCAGCCGTTCGAGTAGCGCACGGCTGGATCTGTCATTCATTGCCGGGCACTCCGTAACTGGGCGCGGCGGTCGGATTCAACGCACGGGTCAAGTAGTCCTGCATCTGCGGCCGATACGCCTGCCATAGACCGTCGAGCTGGCCGATGGGGTCGTCATCAATCCAGTCGACCCGCAAATCGACGATCGGCCAGCTCACGTCGCCCACAATCTTGAGCGCCGCCGAATGCACGGGCCCCGCTTCGCCGCCGGCAGCCATCGCGGCATGCATGGCCGCGAGCAGGCGATCGGCAAGCGTGCCGGATGCCTGCTCGAACGCCGGAAGCATTGCCTCAATCACTTCGATGCCGGCGAGCATGTTGCCCGCGGCTACACACTGCTTGCCGGCGACAGCGTGATACGTGCCGAGCGCTTCCTTGCCGCTGAAGAACGCCGTGCGCCCCTGGCCATCGATCACCGTCACCTGGCGGTACTCGCTCCACTCGCTAGCGCTGAGCACGCGGTCCAATGCGGCGGCGGGGTCGAGTTGCCCGTTCTCCAGAAGATCGAGAATCTGCGGGCCGAGCGCGGGCAGGGTGACGTTCTGCGTCGCCACCGCGCCCACGCCTGCGCGCAACCATGGGCATCGAGCGCCCACCGCGATGCTGGACGAACTGATCGCGATTCCAAGCTGCCCGGATTCCGGACAACGTCCGATGATAGAGAATGTCATGTCCCGCTCCTTAGGCCTTCGGCGGCGTCCATCCATCCGGAATGACCGCGATAACGTCGATTTCCATCAACCATTGCGGCTGACCCAACGCGACCACCACGAGGCCGGTCGAAATAGGAAACACGCCCTTTAACCACTTGCCGACTTCCTGATAGACCGGTTCGCGGTAGCGGATGTCGGTCAGGAACGTCGTGGTCTTGACGATGTGGGACAGGTCGCTGCCCGCTTCTTCGAGCAACTGCTTGACGTTCTTCATCGCTTGCTCGGCCTGGGCGCGTGGATCGCCGATGCCGATCTGGCGGCCTTCGAAGTCCGTTCCCACCTGGCCGCGTACATAGACCGTGTTGCCGGCGCGCACGGCCTGACAAAGATCGTTGTCGAGCGTCTGGTTCGGATACGTATCCTTCGTGTTGAACATGCGGATACGGGTATGCGTAGGTTGGCTCATCAATGCACCTTAATGTAGGAAGAAATAGATCGCAGATTAAAGAGGCGTACGCATCAATTCACGCCCATCTCGCTGACTTTATGGATGCGTGAACCGGCGGAGGTGTTTTCAACGCCTTCAACGCTTTCCTCGCGGCGGCTCTGTGCCTGGCTTTGCGAGTCATCGTAGTAAGCCAGGTATTTACGCTGCGTGACGATGTGATCGGCGATGTGCTTCGCGTCGTGCCACACGCCCCAGATGAATGCGGACCCTCGGCGCGATAGCCAGGGCAGACCGAGGAAATAGATGCCAGGCTCCTTCGATACGCCGCGCTGATGTTTCGGCTTACCCTTTTCATCGAAGGCGTTGACGTTCAACCAGCTGAAATCGACTGCATATCCGGTCGCCCAGACAATCGATGTCACGCCGGCGTTCGCCAGATCGAGATCGTGCAACGGGTGCGTCACGCATGCCGGATCCGCAGGAATGACGCGGGCTTCAGGCTCTTCGGGAAGATCGAGGCCGTTGCGCTCGGCGTACGCGTCGGCCGCGTCCAGCAGCGACAGATAGTTTTCGTCGCCACGCGCGATGTTCTCCGCGAGATCGGCTTCGAAGGTCACCACGCCGTGATCGAACGATTTCGTGAGACCCACGAGCGTGATGCCCTGATTCGCGAGACGCCGGAAGTCCACCGTATGGCCGCCACGCGAACCGCTTACCGCGATGGTGACGTGCTCCCTGCCGGGCTTCATGACCTCTGCATCCCATTCGCCGAGCACGCCGAGCCACCAGCAGAAGTCGCGGCCGCGATAGGCGCGTGGCGGACGATCGTGCGCTCCGACCGACAGATAGACGCGCTTGCCCGCACGTTGCAATTCGTCCGCGATTTGCACGCCTGACGATCCGGCCCCCACCACCAGCACGCCCCCTTCGGGCAATTGGCCGGGATTGCGATAGTCGGCGGAATGAAGCTGCGTAAGACTCGAATCTTGCGGCGCGATTGGCGGAATGACGGGGCGCTGGAAGGGCCCCGTCGCGACCACCACGCGATTGGCCTCGATCGTGCCCTCCGATGTTTCGACGGTGAAGCCCTGGCGCCCCGCATTGCGCACGACCTTCTTCACTTCCACGCCGGTGCGGATCGGCGCTTCAAACTTCTCCGCATAAGCGACGAAATAGTCCGCAACCTGCTCCTTCGACGCGAAGGCGTCGGGGTCAAAGTCGGCGAACTCGAGATTGGGGAAACGATCGTGCCAGGCGGGGCCGTTGGCAACCAGCGAATCCCAGCGTCCCGTGCGCCAGCGCTCGGCGATACGAGCGCGTTCCAGCACGAGATGCGGCACGCTAAGCTTGCTCAAATGTTCGCTCATGGCGACGCCGGCCTGGCCGGCGCCGACTACGAGCGTGTCGATTGACGTTGTTTCCACTGTCATAGCTGTGTCCTTCTGAAAAGGCGGAATGTTTCGATTCGATCGCGGCATCGCGGCGTAGCGGCCTTCGAGGGCTCGCGATCGTGGCGGACCCGGTAGTGTTTTCCGACAGCGCGTCGCCACCTGGTCCGTTCGTCTTTCGTGAAAATCTACGCGTCCGTTCAGAATCTGAAAAATATATTTAAAAAATGCATAGCATCGGATTTACCTATGCAAGCCTTTTTGACCGCTTCACAATGCCGGCCATTGAAGACCTTGAACACGGAGCGTTGTCGATGGAGAGTCAACCGTTGCGCTACTCGTTGCGCCAGTTGCGCTATTTCGTGGTCACTGCGGAAGCGCTGTCTTTCACCGCCGCCGCGAAGCGTCTGCACATCTCGCAACCGTCGATCTCGACGGCGCTCGCGGACCTCGAAGTGTCGTTCGGTGTGCAACTCTTCATACGGCATCACGCGAGCGGTCTCTCGCTCACGCAAGCCGGGCGCGATCTGCTCGGGCAAGCGCGCAATCTGCTGAAGATTGCGGAAGAATTGCAGACCACCGCGAAGGAAATGGACGGCGGCATGACGGGCGTCATTACGCTCGGCTGCCTCGTCTCGCTTGCGCCGCCGCTCATGCCGCGGCTGATCAGCCGATTCGTCGACGAACACGCGGGTATCTCGTTTCGCACTGTCGAGGCGCATCAGGATGGCCTCTTGCGCGGCCTGCACGACGGCTCGCTCGACATTGCGCTTACCTACAGCCTCGATTTGACAGAGGAAATCGCCTTCACACCGCTGCTCTCGCTGCCGCCTTATGCAATCCTGCCAAGGACGCATCGTCTGGCACGCGCGCGCAAGGTATCGCTCGCAGACCTCTTGCCCGAGCCTTATGTGATGCTCGACCTGCCGCACAGCCGCGAGTATTTCGCCGCACTCTTCGATGCGGTGGGCAGCCGCCCTGTGCCCGCGTTCCGCTCGTCGCAGCCGGAAGTCGTGCGCGGCATGGTGGCCAACGGTCTCGGCTATAGCCTCCTGAACTTTCCGCTCAAATCGACTCGCACCGTGGATGGCGAAGAGTTCGTCATTAAGCGTTTCAAAGACAACGTCAACGCAACGATGCTCGGCATCGCGCAATCGCGCACAATGAAGCCGCGCCAGGTCGTGCATCGCTTCACGTCGTTCTGCGAGACCTATATTCGGCGCCTGCATATCGACGCATGATCAGGAAAGCGCGATCGTCTGCTTTAAGTCTGCGCGCGCTGCATAGGCAAAAGCTTTGCTTTGTATCTAAAAACAATATTTTGGCTTGCAATTTGGCTTGATAGATTGGTGTCCATGTTGAGCGCTACGCCGCAAAGCCTTGCATTGCCGCGCTCTCACCGTGACGAATCGAGGGGGACACCATGGGCAACCCGGCAAGGACGATCGCAGTGCAGGCGCTGGTCGACGAACTGCAGACGGGTTGCGAACGGTCATTCAGCGATGCGCATGCGATGCCGCCCGGTGTCTATACGTCGCCCGAATTCCTCACGCTGGAAGAGCGCGCCATCTTCGAGCGCGAATGGCAATGCGTCGGCCGC
This sequence comes from Burkholderia sp. OK233, assembly GCF_900230185.1. GTDB lineage: Bacteria > Pseudomonadota > Gammaproteobacteria > Burkholderiales > Burkholderiaceae > Paraburkholderia. The sequence goes on along the minus strand of NZ_OCSR01000002.1, from coordinate 736,599 downwards.
GCCAGTGCGCTCAAGGTGCCCGGCGATTACATGACGGCGCGAATTGGCGCGCAACCGATCGTCGTATTGCGCGACGAACAGATGCACCTCAAGGCGATGTCGAACGTGTGCCTGCATCGCATGTCGGTGCTGCTCGAAGGACGCGGCAACGTGCGCCGCATCGTCTGCCCCTATCACGCGTGGAACTATTCGCTGGACGGCGCGCTGCAAGGCGCGCCGCTCATGGATAGGCAAGAGGGCTTCTGCAAGGAAAGCTATAAGCTGCCCGCCGTGCGCTGCGAAGAATGGCAAGGCTGGGTCTACGTGACACTCGACGAAAACGCGCCGCCCATTCACGCGCAGCTTGCCAAACTGAGCGAGCTCATCGGTGCATACGGCATGTCGGACTACATCGACACCTTCTATGAAGAGCACGTGTGGAACACGAACTGGAAGATCCTCGCGGAAAACTTCATGGAAAGCTATCACTTGCCCATGCTGCATCGCGCGACGGTAGGACCGCATTCGCGGCTCGATGAAATGGAATGCCCGCCGGGCTATCCAGCTTTTAACTATCACTGGATCACGAAGGAAGCGTCCTTGCCCATCGGCAACGCGCATCCGGACAATACGCGCCTCACCGGACATTGGCGCAAGACCACAGCGCTACTCGCGATCTACCCGACCCATCTCGTCACGCTCACGCCGGGTTACTTCTGGTATCTCGTGCTGCAGCCTCAAGGCGTGGACCGCGTGCATATCCGCTTCGGCGGCGGGCTTGCGCCGGAGTTCGTCGCGGATACCGAGGCCAACGCGCACATGACGACCTTGAAGAAGCTGCTCGACGACGTGAACGCGGAAGACAAACGCGGCGTGGAAGCCGTCTTTCGCGGCGTGCACGCGCCGCTCGCGAAGCCCGGTCACCTGAGCCATCTCGAACGCCCCAACTATGACTTCGCGCGCTACGTCGCCAGCAAAATCGTCGCGACGCAGCTCGGCACGCATTGATTAAGACGCACCATCGACAGGACGCGATCACGATGTCAAACCCTTCCTTCATTTCGTTCTCGGGCGTGAGCAAGTCGTACGACGGCGCGCAATACGTCGTCGATGACTTGAACCTCGACGTGCGCAAGGGAGAATTCCTGTCGCTGCTGGGTCCGTCTGGTTCAGGCAAGACGACGACGCTCATGATGCTTGCGGGATTCGAATCGCCCACGCGCGGCGAGATACGCCTCGACGGACGGCGGCTCGACGACAAGCCTCCGCATCAGCGTGACATCGGCATGGTGTTTCAGAACTACGCGCTCTTTCCGCATCTGACGATTGCGGAGAATGTCGCGTTTCCGCTCTCCGTGCGGCGCGTGAGCCGCGCCGAGCAGAAGGCGCGCGTGAAGCGTGCGCTCGAGATGATCGAACTGCCGCATCTGGCGAACCGGCGTCCCGCGCAGCTCTCCGGCGGACAGCAGCAACGTGTGGCACTCGCTCGTGCGCTCGTGTTCGAGCCGAGCGTCGTGCTGATGGACGAGCCGCTCGGCGCGCTCGACAAGCGCCTGCGCGAAACCATGCAATACGAAATCATGCGCCTGCATCGCGAGCTGTCGCTCACGATCGTCTACGTGACGCACGATCAGGCCGAAGCGTTGACAATGTCGGACCGCGTCGCCGTGTTCTCCGATGGCCGTATTCAGCAAGCCGCCACGCCCAGCGAACTCTACGAGAACGCGCAGAACGCCTTCGTCGCAAACTTCGTCGGCGAAAACAATGGGCTGACCGGGCGCGTCGTCAATGTGAGCGAGGACTGGGCGACGCTCGCGCTCTCGGACGGCAGTGTTATTCGTGGCCGTTGCGAACAGGGCCTGCGCGCGGGCGACGAAGCGATGCTCGCGCTGCGCCCCGAACGCGCGCATATCCCGAGCGCCGAAGGCGTGCACGTCGACGAACACAGCAACGTGGTGCGCGCGCGCGTCGAGGAACTGGTGTATTGCGGCGATCATCATCGCGTGCACCTCGCGCTCGGTTCACGCGATTCTTTCGTCGTGAAAGTGCCCAATACGCAGCGCCATGCGCTGCCTTCGCCCGGCAGCGCGATCGAGATCGCATGGCGCCACGACGATTGCAAGATTCTCGCGATGAGCGTGCCACGCAGCGCGCCCGTGACCCCCGCACCCACACCGCTCTCACCTTCCATCATCACGACCGCACCAGCAGGAGCCAACTGACATGCGCACTCTCATCAAAGCACAAAGCGCCGCACTCGCCGTACTCGCATTCGCTACCGTGACCGTCCAGGCAGCGGAGACGCTCTCCGTCGTGACCTTCGGCGGTGCATACGAAGCGGCGGCCAAGAAAGCCTATTTCGAACCGTTCACGCAAGCCACCGGCATTGGCTTCTCGACCGAATCGTATGACGGCGGCCTCGCGAAGCTCTCCGCGATGGAGCAGGCAAAGAACACCACGTGGGACCTGATCGACCTTGAAACGAACGATGCGATCACCGCCTGCGACGAAGGCCTGCTGCAGAAGTTCGACAAGAAGACGCTCGGCAAGACGAGCGACTTCATCCCCGGCACGATCAGCGATTGCGCGGTTGCGAGCATGGTCTGGTCCACGGTCTACGCGTACGACACGACCAAGCTGAAGACCGCGCCGACCACCGTCAACGACTTTTTCGATCTGCAGAAATTCCCCGGTAAGCGCGGCCTGCGCAAATCGCCGAAGGTAACGATGGAATGGGCGTTGATTGCGGACGGCGTCGATCCGAAAGATGTCTACAAGGTGCTCGCTACGCCCGCCGGCGTGGATCGCGCATTCAAAAAGCTCGACACGATCAAGCAGAACATCGTGTGGTGGGAGTCGGGTGCCCAGGCGCCGCAGTTGCTCGCAGACGGCGCGGTCGTGATGACGCAGGCCTATAACGGCCGCATTTCCGACGCCGCGAAGAAGGACAACAAGCCATTCAAGACTGTCTGGGACGCGCAGGTTTACGACTTCGACTGGTGGGCCGTTCCGACGGGCGCGAAGCACGCCGACGCCGCCGCGAAATTCATCGTCTCCGCTTCGCAGCCGAAGGCGTATGCGGATTTGTCGAAGTACATCGCGTATGCGCCGCCGCGCAAGGATGCAATCGCTCTTGTCGACAAGCAGCGCCTCGCCGATCTGCCGACCGCACCTGAGAACTTCAAGCGCGCCTTGCAGATCAACGCGAATTTCTGGGCCGACAACGCGGACCAGATCAATAAGCGCTTCCAGGTGTGGCTGACGCAGTAACACTATCGTCCGACGAGAGCCCAACTTGACTACCCACATGCCCGCTTCGGCCCGAGGCACGGCCCCGGGCTCTCCGACGAGAGCCGACGGCCGCGCGTCGTTTCAAAAGGCGCGCCGCCGTGCGTCGGTGCAGGCGCTTTTGCTCGCGCTGCCGCTGATCGTGTTTCTGCTTTCGACGTTCATCGCGCCGATCGCGCTCCTGCTCGCGCGCAGCGTGGAGAACCACGAAGTGCCCGACAGCATGCCCGCGCTCACGCGCGCGCTCGATGCATGGGACGGGCGCGGCGTGCCGGACGAGCGCATGTTCGCCCTGCTCGCTGCGGGGCTCAGGGAGGCGCAGCAAAGCGGACAGCTCGGCACTGTCGCGCGGCGGCTGAACTTCGATCAGGCCGAGTTCCGTAGCCTGTTGATGCACACCGCGCGCCAGTTGCCCGCTGATGCGCCGCCCGCGTGGAAACCGGCGCTCGTCGAACTCGACGCACGCTGGAATTCGCCGGAAATCTGGCGCTTGCTGAAGCGCGCCGCCACGTCACCGACGCCGGACTATCTGCTCGCGGCCGTCGATGCGCAAGTGACACCGCAAGGTTCAGTCGCGTTCGTGCCGGACAACGCCTCGATCTATCGGCAAGCGTTCGTGCGCACGATTTCAATCAGCGCCACGGTCACGCTGCTGTGCCTCGTGTTCGGCTATCCGGTCGCATGGCTGCTTGCGAACCTGCCCGCGAAAAGCAGCAACCGCCTGATGCTCTTTGTAATCGTGCCGTTCTGGACCTCGGTGCTCGTGCGCACAACCGCATGGTACGTTTTGCTGCAACCGGGTGGCGTCATCAACAGCCTGCTGATGGGGCTCGGTCTCACCACCCATCCACTGCCGCTCGTCTTCAACCGCGCGGGCGTGCTCATCGGCATGACACATGTGCTCCTGCCTTACATGATTCTCGCGATCTACTCGGTGATGAAGAGCGTCTCGCCCGTGTACGTGCGAGCCGCGCAATCGCTTGGGGCGCACCCGTTCGTCGCGTTCGTGCGGATCTACGTGCCGCAGACGCTGCCGGGCGTGGGGGCGGGCTGCTTCCTCGTGTTTGTGCTGGCGCTAGGCTACTACATCACGCCCGCGCTGCTCGGCGGCGCAGGCGACGAGATGATCAGTCAGCTCATCGCGATCCAGACCAACACGCAACTCAACTGGGGCCTCGCCGGTGCGCTCTCAGCCTATCTCGTGATCTTCACGGCGATCTTCTATTTCCTGTTCAACCGCATTGTCGGCATCGACCGTTTGCGCTTCGGTTGAGACTCGGTTGACACACGCGGATACGACGAGGGAGCGATATGCAAAATAAACGCAACACGGTGCTGACGGAACGCGTCGCCGCACGCTGGGTGCGGCTGCATACAGCGCTTGTCCTGTTCTTCCTGATTGCGCCGATTCTCGCGATCATCCCGCTCTCGTTTAACTCGGGCTCGTATTTCTCCTACCCGTTGCAGGGCTTTTCGCTGCGCTGGTATGAGCAGGCGCTCACGAGTGCGGCCTGGCAACGATCGCTCCTGAACAGCATCGGCATCGGCGCGGCGTCGACGTTGATCGCCACGTGTCTCGGCACGCTCGCCGCGCTGGGTATTTCGCGCGCGCAGTTTCCGCTGCGCTCGCTGATCATGCCGATCATCATCTCGCCAATGATCGTGCCGATTGTTGTCGTCGCCGCGGGCTTCTATCTGATCTTCGCGCCGCTCGGTCTGGTGAACTCGTATCCTGGTGTGGTGCTGGCGCATGCGGCCCTCGGCACGCCATTCGTCGTGATCACCGTGACGGCGTCACTGCTTTCGTTCGACCAGAGTCTGTTGCGCGCCGCTTCCGGGCTCGGCGCGACGCCTTGGGCCACATTCAGGCGCGTGACCTTGCCGCTCATCACGCCGGCGGTCGCGACCGGCAGCGTCTTTGCTTTCGCGACCTCGTTCGACGAAGTCATCGTCATTCTGTTTATCGGCGGCCCGGACCAAACAACCGTGCCTCGGCAGATGTGGAGCGGTATTCGCGACTCGATCGACCCGTCGATCCTCGCCGTGGCGACAATGCTGATCGTGTTCGCCGTGCTGCTCTTCGCGAGCATTAACTGGCTGCGCGGTCGCACGGCCGCCGCCAGCAACGCTCTTGTCTGACGCATCGAGACCACCCGGGGCCGAGCTTATGTAAGCTTTGCTTCGCGAGATCAATACACCTTGAAGCTTTCGGTGCGTGCCATCAATGCCAGTCCAATAACTGCTATACCCGCGAACAGCGCTGGCAGCAGGAAAACACTGGGAAGGCCCAGGAATGCGACTCCGAAACCGCCTGCGATGCCTCCTAACGCCGAGGCGAGAGCCGTCGAACTCATGAAGATTGCCGATGCCGTCGCTACCGCGTTGGGAAGCAGGCGTTGGGCGACGATGATGCCCAGAACCATAAATACGCCCCAAACACCACCCATGAGGATCTGTCCGGCGAACATGCCCGCCGCGGACGACCAGAGCGCAAAGCAAAGATTGGCAAACACTCCCATGGCGGCCGCGATGCACATCAACCATACGTTGCCAAGCTTGCGGCCCAGCCCGATGCTGAAGGGCATGATGAGCAGCTCGATGAACGGCTGTATCCCGATGACCGCTCCGCGTACGGCCGGACTCAGTTTTAGGTGTTCTTGCATGTAGATCAGCAGGAATCCGTATTTCACTGGCTCCCCTGCGTAGACCAGGACGAAGAGTCCTGTGAACGTCAGCAGGGGAAGCATGGCACGCAGGCTGGCGTGACGCGCGGGCTCACTCGCGGACTCCGGCTTGATCTTGACGGTTGGGTTCAGCGTTCCGGGAGGTGCGATCTGTAAAAGCATGCAGATGGCGGTCATCCAAAGCATGGGGCGCAGGCCATAGGCAGCCGCCACCCACGCTCCCAGGACAGGCCCGACGATCCATCCGCCGGTAAGCGCCATACGGATGATGGCAACGACACTTTCATTTGCGCCGTTGGGCTTGTCGCTGAGTTCATCGTGGACAGCCGCAAAAATTTGCGAGGCGGTAGCACCGGAAACGGCCAGCAAAGCGACGGCGATGATGAAGGGCATCCAGACCGAAGTAGAGAGGGCGAGCCCCGCCCAGCCGACAAAGCCCGCCATAGCGCACATGCGAAAAAGACCGAGGCGATTCCCTGTGCGATCGGAGTAGCGGCCGACGAAATACCCCGCGACTGGCGCTGCAAGGCTGGTCAAGTAATAGAATCCCGCCAACGGCAGCGAGGCGCCGAGTTCCTTCACCAGGAACAGAACGATCTGTGGCGCAGCCGCCGACGCGCCGAGACCCGACAGAAACATCGCAATCGTTGCGCCGAGAAAAAGCCTCGAAGCTGCAACTTGACGCAATGCAGATTGACTACCGGTTCGGTCAGACATCGTGACAGAGTGACTACCGCGTTGGTCAGACATTGTGAAACGTCTCCCGGTTATGTTCCTGAACTGTTCGGCAACGACGGTCCGTGCGGCGCGCATGCTGGAGATTATCGCGACTGCTTCTCGATTGCTATGGTCAGGTCGAACTGATCACTTCCGCATTGCCGAAACAACAGGCTGAGGCTTGAAATTGCAAACGCTTGAGCAGCCCGCGCCCTCATTAATAGCGGTCATCCGATTTTATCTTTTACGCATAGATTTCTGTATCCCTAGACATTCCCACCTGCTGGGATAACAAAAAAGTTTTTGGAGTTCAAGAGCAGACCTGAATATAGTCATCCCCGAAAACAGCCCTGCCGCAAGAGTCAAGAGTTCAACCAGGAGACAGACATGAACCTGCTCGTGTACAGACGTTGTGTCATTTCGCTGTTAACTGCATTAACCGTGAGTGTGTCGCTGGGTTTGTCGGGTTGTGGCGGCGATGCGCCGGGCAGTAGTGGCGCCGTCGCTTCGCTGAAGAGTCAACAGCCCGCGGCGGCCTCTGCCGCGCAAAGCGAATCCGCGGCGCCGCAAAGCCGCCGCCTCTCGCGTCAAATCGCCGTGGTGCCGCCGCCAATGGGATGGTCGTCATGGAACAGCCTTGCGGAGAACGTAAATTACAACACGATCAAGGCCGAAGCCGATGGCCTTTCCGCACTGAATGCGCAGATAAAATCCGGCGCGCAATACGAGTACGTGAACACCGATGAAGGCTGGTGGACCTCAGGGACGAGGGATGCCAATGGCAACTTCGTCATCGACAACACCCAATGGCCGGGCGGCATGCAGGCCATCGCGCAATATATCCACAGCAAGGGACTGAAAGCGGGTATCTACATCGACGCCGGCCCGCAGGGTTGCGGCACGCGAACCAACGGCACGCATTTCGTCGGTAGCGACTTCGCGCATTACGATCACGACTTCCTGCAATTCGCGCAGTGGGGATTCGACTTCGTGAAGGTCGACTTCTGCGGGGGCAGCGCAGCCGGCTATGATCCGCAGCAAGCCTATACGGCCATCGCCGATGCGATCGACAAGGCGTACGTGCAGACCGGCAACCGCGTGACGCTCAGCATCTGCGACTGGGGAACCATCGGCAATAACAGCACGTACCCCGACTTCAACGAAGGACCGTGGGCGTGGGCCGCCGGAGTTGGCCGGATGTGGAGAACGACGGGCGACATCTATGGGCCGAACAGCGGCGCGCCGAACTTCGGCAGCGTGACCGGCAACTTTTTTGGGAATTACCACCCCGAGGCCCAGCACACCGGCTTCTACAACGACCCCGACATGATGGTGGTCGGCATGGGCATGACGGCGGTTCACGATCAGGCGCACATGAGCCTGTGGGCGATCGCCGGCGCACCGCTGATCCTCGGCAACGACCTGTCGAAGCCGCTGACCGCGGATGCCACGCAGTTGATGACCAATACCGGCGTCATTGCGGTCGACCAGGACCCACTTGGCACACAAGGCGTAAAGGTTGCACAGTCCGGCGCACAGCAGGTGTGGGCGAAGCTTCTTGCCGGTCAGGGACAGCGCGCTGTCGTGCTGTTCAACAACGGCACGACGGATGCGCCGATGACGGTCACGTGGCAGCAACTCGGCCTGGTGCCAAACGCGCGCGCGAGCGTGCGTGATCTGTGGGCCGGCAAGCAACTCGGCTCGTTTGTCACTTCGTATACGGCACCCACGGTGCCGGCGGGCGGCGCCGTGATGCTTTCGGTAAGCGGACAGGACGTCGCCGCGACGACCTACCAGCCGACCTCACTTGGCGGTGGTGCATCGTATACGCACTGCGCGGACTGCGACGGTGGAAAGATCGTTCGGGGACTTGGCACTGTAACCTTCGGCAACGTCGCATCGACCGGCGCCGGCGGCTACGTTGAGATTGCCTATGCGAACCGCTCTCGCGAAACGTTGACCGCACAACTTTCGACAGATGGCGGCCAGGCGACCACAGTGGCATTTCCGCCGACCGGCGGCGAAGGGCGCATTGGCACGGTCACGGTCTACGTGCCGCTGCAACGCGGGGCTAACTCGCTGACGTTGTCGAGCGCGGACAGCACCGCGCCTGCGCCCGAGATTGGCACCGTCTCTGTCGTTGCCGGCCCGGTGACGCTTCCGCCGTTCAAGGCCGCCTACGAGGCAGAAGCGTCGAGCAGCGTACTCGCCGGTGGTGCGCGTATTTCGGCATGCAGCGGTTGTTCGGGCGGCTCGGACGTCGGCTATACTGGCAACGGCGGGACGTTGACGATCAACAACATTAGCGTCCCTGCGGACGGCACCTACACCGTGTTGGTGGGTTATGCGAACGGCGACTCGTCGCCGCGCTCCGCGGACATCAGCTTTAACGGATCAACGCCTGTCACTGTGTCGTTTCCGCCGAGCGGTGGGTGGAGCACCGTCTCGACTCTCGCTGTGACGGGCACATTCAAGTCGGGTAACGCGAACGCGCTGATCTTCTCGAACCCTTCGGGTTGGGCACCGGACATCGATGGCGTTGGCGCGCCGGCAGCGCAGTAGCTTCAGTTGAAGGACCTGCGCCGCCGTCTGCAGCGGCGGCGCAAACGTAAGTCGCGTCCATGTGAGCAGCGCCGTTCGCAATTGCCCCCGTTCAGATAGCGCTCAGATGATCACATAGACGAAGCAGCCGCTTTTTACCGGAAGATTCACGTGCGCTGCGACGGATTGGATGATTGCATTCATTTCGCATCTTCAAAGTCAACGGAATAGGGCGTCTCTGCTCGTAACCTTCGCCGGTACAGTCCTCATCCCTACGTTTTAATCAGTACTCTTGCTGAATGCATTGGGCTTTGTGCGTTCAATGCGTTTAATCGCCAATAGTTTTAACGGGCAACCGTCATTCAGCATAAAAACGCATCGTATTAGTAAAAGTACTGATGCTGTAGTCAGACTACATTCTTACATTACTCAGCACGGAGAGTCGCTACAGTCAATCCGATGGTCCCGATTCCGCTCGGGCAGGCAAACGTTTGCGCAGCCACCCTGCGTCGCCAGCCTTCGTGTCCGATGTGAACCTGTCGGACTCGCTCCGCTTCCGCATTCCAACAAAAGCAGAATCTCGGAGAGACAAATATGCAGAAGAAACTATGGCCAGCTGTCGCGTTAGCGGCGGCCCTGTGCGTTGCTGCCCGTGCGGATGTACCCGACTTTCCACTCGAATTCGCGCCCACTTCAGCTGCGATGAACGCGTTCGGATCAGCGGCCGCGCATCGGCGCGCCGACACGCTCGTGAGCAAGATGACGCTCGACGAAAAGCTGCAGTTCATTCATTCGGAATACGCAATGTCTGCCGTGCCGGGAGGTGGTGCGGGCTACATTCAAGGGGTACCGCGCCTCGGCATTCCTGATCTGAACATGGTCGATTCCGCGACGGGCTCCGGCAGCACGTCGCAGGCCAGCACGACCTTCCCGGCAACGATCGCGCTTGCGGCAAGCTGGGATCGTCGCCTGTCTTCCAATTTCGGCAGACAGGTTGCGATAGAGCTGCGTGCACAGGGTTTCGGAATGGGACTTGGCGGCGGCACGAATCTCGCGCGCGAGCCGCGCGGTGGCAGGCTGTTCGAGTATCTCGGCGAAGATCCGGTGCTCGCCGGCGAGATGCTCGCCGAGCGTACCGACGGCACACAGAGTGAGAAGGTCATCGCAACGATCAAGCACTACGCCGGCAACGAGCAGGAACATAACCGGGGGGGCGGCAACAGTCAGATCGACGAGCGCACGCTGCGCGAACTCTATCTGCTGCCGTTTGAAATTGCCGCAAAGCGCGCGCAGCCAGGCAGCGTGATGTGCAGCTATAACCGGCTCAACGGCGATTATGCGTGCGAGAACGCGCATCTGCTCAACGACGTGCTAAAGAACGATTGGCACTTTGAAGGACAGGTCCAGTCGGATTGGGGGGCGACGCATAGCACGGCGAACGCGATCAACGCCGGCCTCGACGAGGAAGAAGACGTCGGCTCCACCGTCTATCTGACACCCACGGCAGTTCGGCAGGCGATCGCGAGCGGCTCGGTATCGACCGCGCGCCTCGACGACATGGTGCGACGCAAGCTGTACGTGATGATCCGCATCGGCGTGATGGACGATCCTCCGAAGGGCGGCGCCACGATCAACTTCGCTGGCGCGAACGCATTCGTACTGGCGGTGTCCGAGCAGTCGATGGTCTTGCTCAAGAACGACAACAACCAGTTGCCGCTCTCCGCAGCCTCGCTCTCACGGATTGCGGTGATTGGCGGACACGCTGATGCAGCCGTGCTGACGGGCGGCGGCTCAGGCAATACACGTGATCCGGTCACGGGGGCATTTGCGGGTTGCGGCGGCTTGACGTTCGGCACATCGACTGGGTGCAGTTGGTGGACCAATCCGTGGCTGAAGCTGAACACACCCATTGTTGCCGCGATTCGCGCGCTCGCGCCGTCGGCACAGGTGAGCTTTGCCGGCAACAGCGATCAGCAGACGCCGTTTCGCGCGTACACGCAACAGGAGATCGACCAGGCGGCGGCGCTCGCGGCCCGCTCGGATGTCGCAATTCTCGTCGTCGCGCAGCCGGCGGGTGAAGACTTCGGCGATTTGCAAAGCCTGAGCCTTGCGAATCCGTCGAACCAGGATACGCTCGTCGACGCGGTGGCGCACGCCAATCCCCGCACGATCGTTGTCGTGGAAAGCGGCAACCCGGTGCTGATGCCGTGGAAGGATCGCGTGGCGGCAATCGTGGAAGCCTGGTATCCGGGTGAAGGTGGCGGTAATGCGATCGCGAACGTGCTGTTCGGCAAGGTCAATCCTTCCGGCAAGCTGCCCGTCACCTTTCCCGTGCGAGATCAGGATACGCCGACGTGGGGGCAAAGCGGCGCGTTCGAGCCGGATCCCGTCTACGCAGAGAAGCTGAACATGGGCTATCGCTGGTACGACGCGAAAAACATCACCCCGATGTTCGAGTTCGGATACGGGCTGTCGTACACGCATTTCTCGTACTCGGGGCTTTCCGTCAAACATCGCCCTGACGGCGCGATCGACGTGTCGTTCACGGTGCGCAACGATGGCCGCATGGCGGGCGCGGAAGTGCCGCAGGTGTATCTCGGCGTGCCCTACCGCGACGAGCCGCCGCGACGTCTGGTCGGCTGGGAGAAGATCGGTCTGAACCCCGGCGAAGCACGCCACGTTCGCATCACGGTCACACCGCGCATGCAGAGCGTGTGGGACACGTCGCGCAATGGCTGGCGGTATGTGCCTGGCGGGACGGTGTACGTCGGGGCGTCGTCGCGTGACATTCGGCTGCAAGGGAGCTAAACCTCGTACTCCCGTCACGCACCCGGGCGCGGGATGTTCCGCGCCCGGGGCAATGGGCTGGACCGCTCGCTAACAGGACATGGCGAGCGGCGAGCGCCGCAGGCCATCAACGATTCGGCTCATACTGTCAAACGACCGTCCGTGGCCAAACCCGGTTTGACGCCGAACTGCCGTTGTCGACCCTGACCTGCCCGCCACGAAGCTCTGCAATTGGGCAGTCTAATTGGATACGAAGCCGATATTTGAGGAAAAAGTAGTTCAGGGATGTCGATTTAGCCTGATCTCGAACGTCGAGTAGGTGTGCGCTGGAGTTGCGTATCCGGCACTCAACGAGACATCCAGCAAAGGAGAAATCACCGTGCCCTTTCCACTGACCCCCGTTATCACCGCCTTTGAACGGTCGCCCGATCGCGGCAGGGGACTGGCGCGTGACACGCGTGTTCGCTGGGCGCTTGAAGAAGTCGGCCAGGCTTACGAGGTTCGTCTTGTTTCGTTCGGTGCAATGAAGGAACCCGTGCATCGGGCGCTTCATCCTTTTGGGCAGATCCCGACCTATGAAGAAGGCGCGCTTGTCCTGTTCGAGTCGGGGGCGATCGTGTTCCATATCGCAGAGCGCCACGCAGGCCTGCTACCTGACGATGCGAATGCCCGGGCACGCGCGATCACATGGATGTTTGCCGCGCTCAACACGGTTGAGCCGCCGATCCTCGATCTCCAAACCACCAGGTTCCTTGAAGGGGACAAGACCTGGTACGACGAGCGCCTGCCTCTCGTCAAGGATCGCATCCGTGACCGGCTGGGCGAGCTTTCCGATCGCCTTGGCAACGCCGACTGGCTCGATGGTGCGTTCAGCGCGGGCGACCTGATGATGGTGTCGGTGCTGCTCAGGTTGAAAGCATCGGGTCTGCTGGACGAATATCCGAACCTCTCTGCCTATGTCGCCCGCGGCGAAGCGCGGCCTGCCTACAAACGTGCTTTCGCCGCGCAATTGGCGGTGTTCACTGGCAAGCAACCGACCGGCTGATGAAGGTTCGCTCTGCGCTTAACACCGTCATTGCGCTTCGCCACGCCCCTAAACGGATATCCGTTTGCGACCTTTGACTTCATGTGCGCGTTGCATGGCCAACGTTTTCGTCCTGCGCAATGCAGGACCTGATTTGCGCACTGCAGCTAAGGGAATGACCTCGGGTCTTTCAGGTTGTCGAGGCAAGCTGCAGACTGCGGGATGGATATCCGAAATGCATTGACACATCCGTCTGGCGCAATTAATTTCCCAATGCTTGGGACAAGTCATCCGGGTGATTCCACGATGGCACGGGCTAAATCAGTTGTGGCCCTTTGGGCCGCGCTGCGTACGCAGCAGGACGCATATTCGGTACCACGGCAACACTCAATGCGCAGAACGCTTTCACTTCTTGTAGTGGTTACTGCATTGGCGGGGGCAGTGCAGGCGGCGCCTGCCACCCAGATCGGTGTGGTGCTCGCTGGCTCGACCCTGGATTTCTGGGTGACGATGAGCAAGGGTATGCACCGTGCCGCTGACGATCTCCATGTCGAACTGGTAATGCGCAGTCCTTCCGACGGAATGTCACTCGGCCCACAACCCAATATCCAGTTGAGAATGATCGACTACCTGGTGAAGAGCGGCGTAGCGGGTATCGTGTTGGCGCCCGAGTCACTGCAAGATGTAGCAACGCCGATTTCGATCGCAGTTCCTACGGTACTCGTCGACCGGAGCAGCACGGATTACAACGCGATTTCCACAGTAAGCACCGACAATTTCGCGGCAGGTAGAACTGCGGCCCTGAGCCTGGTACCCGTTCTGCACAAGGGCGCCAGAATCGCAGTGCTGAGACTCGCGCCGAATATCAGTTCGACGACAGCGCGTGAAGAGGGATTTTTGACCGTCGCACGTGAAATGGGGTGGCGTGTGGTCATCGCCCCCTATGTCGGGTATCAGTTTCGCGAGACGGAAGCACAGGTGCGAAAGGTCCTGTCCGGTGACGTAGGGCGCCTCGACGCGGTCTTCGCGCCGAACGAGACGACGGCCTATGGGGCCTTGCACGTCGTCGAAGAGATGCCCGCCAGCACTCGTCCTCGTCTGGTCGTATTCGATTGGCGCCCAGAATTTCTGGATGCGCTTGAACATGGCACGATATACGCGGACATTGTGCAGGATTCCTACCGTATGGGTTATCAGTCGGTCGAGACGCTGGTCGCTGCCTTGCAGGGCCATCCGCCTCGCCCCAAGGTATTTGTCGACGTGGTGTTGGTGACGCGCGCCAACCTGAATGATCCGGCGATACGCGCCGTGATAGCCAACTACGAGCGATAGCGTCGCGGGAATGAGCGTGTGCCTCGGACCCGGCAAGGGCGCAGAATTCGGACTTCGTGAACATAGTCTGTTATTGGCCGGCGGCCGGTGACACTACGCTTGGGGTAGCCAGCGTGTCGTGACTCCCGGGAAGATTGGTGAGGGACGTCGAGCTATTGTTCGTGCTGTTCGGCAGGCCCGAGTTCGGCGACCCGGCGCCTATGCCGCTGTCCGAGTTGTTGACGCCAGGCGTGCCGTAGCCGCTCGTTGCATTGGCCGGCAACGCGGCGGCCGGCGACACTACGCTCGGGGTCGCCAGCGTGTTGTTGCTCTGTGCATAAGCGCCGCCCGACACCGCGAGTACGGCGACGGCCACGATTAATGTGCTGGTTGCCTTGTTCATGACCCGTTCCTCCTTGATTGGACTGGAATTTCGACGCAAACGATCCATTCGTATTTTTCCATAGCGGTCGTTGTACGCTTGGCTCGTGGTGATCAAACAAACGCGCGCGACCGTTCGCAGTGGTGCACGTGACGCAAACCGCAGATCGCCACTCAGGGCCGGCAACGAGATGTACTTCATTCCTGGAAAGAATCTACGCTCGCCTAAGGCCTACCCGGATGACCGGCACCTCGTTTATGCATCACGATGCCCTCTATGTCTCAATCAGTTAAAGCAACGCGCGATAAGGCTTCTCAGGCCGGTATTGCACAGTATTGGCGACATACAGTGCACCGACAGCGCGGGATCGAGTCCATAGCAGGTGAAACGAAGTTTAGGAAATCGGTCGCTGATAATTAAGCGCATTATTCGCAAGGATGAATTTCGATTTTTGGGGTTATCCGGTCGCGCACACGAGCCTTGTGTCACTTCAGAAAAATCAATTAAGACGTTTCAATTCACCATCGTCCGCATACCAGTCGACGGTTTGGCCGCTTATATTGATCGTCACCGCGCGCGGCTCGCTGAACTGATCGAACGATTCAACGCCCGTCTCGCGCCCCACGCCGCTGTTCTTGAAACCGCCCCAAGGCGACGCCGGGTCGAGCCGGTGGTGATCGTTGACCCAGACCATGCCGAATTCGAGCTTGCTCGCGACGCGATGCGCGCGCGCGACATCCTGCGTCCACACGGAAGCGGCGAGGCCGAACTGCGTGTCGTTGGCGATGCGGATCGCGTTCGCCTCGTCGTCGAAGGGCATCACGACGGTGACGGGTCCGAACACTTCATCCTGACCAATTTCCGAACGCGGATCGACGTCATACAGCACGGTCGGCTCGATGAAGAAGCCCTGCTTCAGGTTGGACGGCACGCCGCCGCCCGTCAGCACCTTCGCGCCCGCCGCCTTCGCACGCTCCAGCATTGCGAGAATGCGCTGACGCGAGCGGTCCGAAATCACCGGCCCGAGTTGGGTCTTCACATCGGCAGGATCGCCCACGCGAATGCCCGTCGCCTTGGCGCGGAAGCGTTCGAGAAACTCCGCATAGATGGACTTGTGCACCAGAATCCTCGCGCCGCACACGCAGGTCTGCCCCGCGCCGATGAAGGCCGCGAACGCCGCACCGTTGACCGCGCGCTCCATGTCGAAATCGTCGAACAGCATCACCGCGCCCTTGCCGCCGAGTTCGAGCGTCGTCAACGCGAAGGTGCGTGCCGCCGCTTCGCCAATCGAGCGGCCGACTTCCGTGCCGCCCGTGAACACGACCTTGCGGATCAGCGGATGCTGCGCGAGCGCCGCACCTGCCTCGCGCCCCTCGCCATTCACGACGTTCACGACACCCTTCGGCACGCCTGCTTCATCCAGCAGACTCGCAAGGCGCACGGTGGTCAGCGGCGTCTGCTCGGACGCCTTGATGACGACGCTATTGCCCGTAGCAAGCGCGGGCGCAAGACTCTTCGACAGAATCATCAGCGGATGATTGAATGACGTCATCAACGCAACGACACCGAGCGGCACGCGCTGCGTGTAGCACAGGTACGGCCCTTCAATCGGAATCACATCGCTGCGCCGCGTCAGCGCAAGCGCCGCGAAATAGCGGTAGAACTGCGGCAGACGCGATATCTGCGCGCGCGTCTCCGAGATCGGCCGGCCGTTGTTCAATGTTTCGAGTTTGTAAAACTGTTCGAGGTCCGCTTCGAACAGATCGGCGAAACGGTTGAGCACACGCGCGCGTTGCTGGATCGGCATGTCGCGCCACGCGCCGCTTTCGAACGCGCGATGGCCCGCGCGCACCGCACGGTCAACATCCTGTTCCGACGCGGCCGCGAGCGCGCCGATCACTTCACCCGTCGCCGGATTGACGATGTCGAGCCTGCGGCCGGTGTCGGCGTTCGTCCATGCGCCGTCGATGAAAAGCTGTGCATCGAGATGTGTCTGGTTCACTGTGTCCATAGAGATCAATTCCAGGTGGTTTACTTGAGAGGCGGTGCATGCGCATCGGCGCCCGGCGAATCGGCGCGCATCGCATCGCTTGCCTGCAGGTCGGCGGGCTGCAGGTCTTCGAGACGCTGGCCGGTCGGCTCGACGCCGAGCCACGCAACCACGACGATCTGAATGACGAGCAGGCCGATCATCAACGCCAGTACACCGACAATGCCGTGCCGCGCATACAGCGCGACGACGATAAACGGCGTGACGATAGTCGCGCCGCGCCCCAGCGTGTTGCAGATGCCCGATGCGCGCAGCCGGACTTCGGTCGGAAAGAGTTCGGGTACGTAAATCGCGAACAGCAGCGCGACCAGCACGTAGATCGGAATGGTCAGCAACAGGCCGACAAGGGGCAGCAGCAGGGGATCCGAAACGAACGGATAGATCGCGCCGAACACGATTGCCGCGAGCGACGCGCCGATGATGGTTGGCTTGCGGCCCCACGAGTCCGCCGTCAATGCGCCGATTGCGGAGCCGATTGGCGCGCCGAGCGACATGACGAGCGCGAAGCCGAACGACCTCGCGATGCTGAAGCCCTGATGCACGAAAAAGGTCGGCAGCCAGGTGACGAAGCCGTACAGCAGCGTATTGATGACGACGAGCGTCACGCAACCGACGATCAACCGTTGCAGCATCGTCCCGCTGAAAAGCGATCCAAACGATAGCAACGTTGCCGCTTGCCCCGGCGTCTTCGCGACGGCAGGCGGCAGCAGGGGCTCGCCGCCGCGCGCTTCGGTGACTTCGCTTTCGATGCGACTCAGGATCGCGTCTGCCTCTGCGTGACGACCAACCGAGTCTAGCCAGCGCGGCGACTCGGGCAGCGACTTGCGCGCATACCAGACACCCAGCGCGCCGAAGCCGCCCAGAACAAACATCGCGCGCCAGCCGAACGCGGGAATCAGCAGCAAACCGATCAGCCCGGCGACCGGCAACCCCGACACGACGAACACGGCCATCAGTCCTTGCAGCTTGCCGCGTTTTTGCGGCGGCACGAATTCGGTCAGTGTCGAATAGCCGACGACATTTTCCGCGCCGAGTCCGAGGCCCATCACGAAGCGGCACGCGATCAGCACGCTCATGGTCGGCGCGAGCGCCGCACCGAGCGACGCGAGTCCGAACACAGCAAGATTCGCCTGATACGTGAAACGGCGGCCGAAGCGGTCGCCGAGAAACCCGGTGCCAAGCGAACCAAGCATCATGCCTAGAAAAGTTAGCGATACGAAAAGCGCATTCTGGCCGAGTGTCGAGAAGCCGGTTTTGAGCGTTGCACCGAGCACGGTCGACGCGACGTAGATGTCGAAGCCGTCGAAGAACATGCCGATTCCAATCAACCACATGATGCGCCGATGAAATCCCGACATCGGCAAACGGTCGAGCCGTGGCCCTGCGTTGACGTTCATGTCTGTCTCCTGTCGACCAGAGTTGGCGCTTTAGCGCTCACTCCGGTCCCGTGTCTTACTCTGGTTCCACGCAAGATGCTTGCTGCCGGCGTGCTGAAGAAACGCGAGCCGTCCCAGGGTAAGTTCGTGCGCGCCATGTACGAACTTCGATGGATGAGCTTGCGCTCAACGGCCCTACATCAGGCGCAGGCTCGTGACGGTAAGCATGTCAGTCGCGCTGCGGAAGTTCTGTTCGATCGGGCTTTCCTCCGCCGCCTGAAAAAACGCCTTGCACTGACGCACGCCTGCGTCGTCGAGTGCGAGGATGCGATCGGTGAGTGCGTCGGCGTCGCTGCGCAGCGCAGCAGGCTCGCAGACCTGCGTGATCAGCCCCGCCTGCAACGCGGCGGCAGGCGTCAACGTGTCGCCGAACAGCACCATTGGAAACAGCGTCTTGGGCAAAGCGTAGCGGCCCAGATAGGCCATGATCGCGGCGGGCGGCAAGCCCTTGCGCATCTCGGGAAACGCGAGCGTCGCGCGTGACGACACGAGTGTGAAGTCGCACAGAATCGCGAGTCCGAAGCCGAAACCGTGCGCATCGCCATGCACTTCCGCTATCGAAATCATCGACGTGCCGCGCACGAGACGTTTCAGTTCGATCAGCCGCGCGACTTCCGAACGGATCGACACTGCATCGTGCCCGGCGCGCTCGCGTCCGGTACAAAACACGTTGCCGCTCCCGCGGATGCGCAGCACGCGCGCGCTCGGTTCAGCGGCCTCGCTGCGTAAAGCCGCTGTCATTGCCTCGAACATCAGGCCGGAAACCTCGTTGCCCGCGTCCGGGCGATTCAGCGTAAAACTCAGCACGTCGCCCGTTCGCTCGATCAAAACCGGCCGCGGGAATGGACTGCGATCCATAACTTCTCCTGTGTCGACCGGCGTTGACGCTTCAGCGCTTACTCCGGTGCCGTGCAAGTAACTACGGGTGTATAATCTGTATACAGCGTATTCACAGGATCACGAGGTGTCAATGCCTTCCAGTAAAACTGCAATGAAAACCGCCGAAGCCGCCGCACCGAAGCACGCGAAAGGTGCACATGCAGGCGCACATTCGCTTGAAAAGATCGCGAGCAAATATCACTCGCGCATGCGCACGGTCGATGCATCTAGCGACTCATTAAGCGAAGGCGTGGTGGTGCCCGCGTTGCGCGAGGCGATCATCGAGGGCGTGCTTGCGCCGGGCAGCCGCCTTTCGGAAGTGCAGGTTGCGAAGCAGTTAAACGTAAGCCGCACGCCGATGCGCGAGGCGTTCGCGCAACTCGAACGCGAGGGACTGGTGACGGTGCTGCCGCGTGTCGGCGCGTACGTGCGCGCCGTGACGCTGCGTGATGTCGAGGAGATTTACACGGTACGCGCGGCGCTCGAATGTCTTGCCGTACAACTCGCGTTGGAGCGCATCACGACGCTCGGCATCGCGCAACTCGACGACGTGATCGAGGCGATGCAGGTGAGCGTCGATGCCGGTGATCCGGTGGGTTACGTAGAAGCGCTAGACCGCTTCTACACAATCGTGATGACGATCGCCGACAACCGCACGCTGCAGGACAGTCACGCAGGATTGATCGGACCTGTGCGCCGCCTGCGGCGCATTGCGATGGCGCGCGGCGGCCGTATGCAGGCGTCGTTCAGTCAAGCGGTCAAAATTCGCGATGCCATTGTGAACCGCTCGTCGAACGTGCAGGACCTGATGCGTGAACAGCTGGCCGGCGCGTGTCGTGCCGCGCTGGACGTGCTGAACGACGCGAGCGAATAGTCAAGGAAACGAGTCATGCTCAATACGCAAACCACCCGCATTCTTTCCCGCTATAAAACCTGGGCCGACAACGTGCTATTCGATTGCATCGAAGCATTGCCGCCCGATGAAGCCGTCAAAACGCGGCAGACCTTGTTCAAGTCGATGATCGGCACGCTGAATCACATTTACGTGGTCGATCTGATCTGGAAGGCGCACCTCGAACGCAAGGAGCACGGCTTCACGACACGCAACGTGGTCGTGCATGCCGATCTGCGCGACCTGCGTGGCGCGCAACAGGACATGAACGCGTGGTTCGAACGCTGGGCGGATGAACAGACCGACGCGTCGCTGGCTGAAGCGTTGTCGTTCGCCTTCATATCCGGCGAACGTTCTGCGATGTCGCGCGGCGCGATGTTCATGCATCTCGTGAATCACGCTTCGTATCATCGCGGGTGGGTGTGCGAAATGTTCTTCGACGTTCCCGCCAGGCCGCCCGCTACCGACCTGCCTGTTTTTCTGGCGACCCACCCGGAGTCCAGTTTCTCGCACCCTTCGCACGCGTCTCCCCTCCAATAATGCGCAACCAAACCGGGGAGCCTTCATCGGTTCGACCAGGAGGGTTCAGAAAGTCAACGGATAAGTCATTCGAAAACCCGAGCCCATGCCGCCCGAAGGCGTCGCGCACGGTCTTCAAAGAGATATGACGCAGCCAGTGCCAGCAGACCTGAAATAACACCCGTCACGATGTGCTCGACATAGGGGATGCGGTAGTGACTCGCGTGCGAGTAGGCGTCGCCTAACATTGTCAGGAATCCGACGACCAGCGCATTGCCGTATCGATGCGAGTAGAGTTTCGCCGCAGGCGTGAAGGTCAAAAATACGGCAAGGAGTCCGGTGAGCAGACCTGTATGGAATGCAATCGTCCAGTGGGGAAGGCTCATGATATTGCCCCAGCTCCCCGGCATGCAGGTCATGCACGCGCTGGTCGGCTGCCAGAAACGCTGGATGAACAGCCCGATGCGGCGCTTCCACTCGGTTGACATGATGTATTTCCGCTCAATGCCGCTGTTACGGTCGACGCCACCCTAGGTACCGTTGGACCAATTTTCAGACTTTTCGACCAGCTTGCCGTCCTCGTCATGGATGCATTAAATCTGCACGCCGTCGAGGCCGCGCAATAACGTAGGCATGCTGGGATACTACACCGCGATTGGACGGCCGCCGTTTCAGCCGTTCGTGCTGTTCCAGATGCAATGACTGTTTGCAAACGTCGACTCATAAAAAAGACTTTGCAGCGAATGGAATGTTTGCTCCGACACTGTGTTTGCACCTTCGTACACCAGAATCCAGCACCCGCTTGTAGTCGGAAGCATCGACCGGATGATTGGCTGGGTATGGTTCGTCTATCGACTCGCCACAGCGGCTGAGGGAAATTCGCGAATCTCATCCTTCACATATCTCGGAGAAGTCTCATGAAGTTGAATTCGTTTGTCCTCGCCGGTTTCGCCTGCGCCACGCTGCTGAGCGCAACGACGTCATTCGCGCAGGACAGCGCCGCCGCCCCGTCCGCACCGATCAAGAACGTCGTGCTGGTTCACGGGCTGTTTGCCGATGGTTCGAGCTGGCAGGAAGTGATTCCGCTGCTGCAGGCGAAGGGCCTGCACGTGACGTCGGTGCAGAATCCGACGACCTCACTCGACGCGGACGTGGATGCGGTCAAGCGTGCACTTGCGCAACAGAATGGCCCGACGCTGCTAGTGGCGCACTCGTACGGCGGGATGGTGATTAGCCAGGCTGGCGATGATCCGAAGGTGGCCGGTCTCGTGTACATTGCCGCGCGTGCGCCGGATGCCGGCGAGGACTATCCGGCACTGACGAAGAAATTTCCGGCCGCGCCCGCATCGGCGGGGCTTCAGTGGTCGGCCGAAGGCTACGGCAAGCTCTCCGAGCAGGCATTTGTGAAAGACTTCGCCGGCGATCTGCCGACGGCTGAAGCAGAAACGTACTACGCGGTTCAGCAGCCGATTGGCAAGGCGATCACGATGGCGAAGACGACCGTCGCCGCGTGGCACGACAAGCCGACCTGGTATGCGGTGTCGACTGACGATCGGACCATCAACCCCGATCTGGAGCGCTTCATGGCGAACCGGATGCACGCGCATACGATCGAGCTTAAGTCGAGCCACGTGTCGCTGCTTTCGCATCCGACTGAAGTGGCAAATCTGATCCTCGAAGCGACCGGCGAGCAGAAGTAGGGCGGCGTTTGCAGACGGGCCAGTCATCGCCCTGGATAACAGATCCGTAATCCGCTTGACGCTCGCCGGTCAGAATCATCCCGGCAGAATCGTCCCATCGCGTCGTTCACGGGACGCTTGTTCAAGGGATAGCGGGAAAATCACGATGATCGGTCCACGTTCTGTCAACATGTTGCGCGCCGGCTTGCGTCCGCTTTCAGTTGCGGCGCTCGTCGGTTTCGCAAGTACCTGTCAAGCACAAACCGCAGTGAATGCTCAGGACACTGCCGGTGGGACGGAGGCGGCTCCGTCCATCGCAACCTGTGTCGCGTGCCATGGCGCATTGGGCGCCGGCACCGTAACTGGTGGGCCGCGGCTTGCTGGCAAAGATCCGGATTATCTCGTGCACGCATTGTCAATGTTCAAGGCGGGTACGCGCGCAAGCGCTGTCATGCAGACGGTTGCACACAATCTTTCCGATAGCGAGATACGCGAGCTCGCAACATTTTTCTCGAAGCAGGACCCGCCGCTTGCCGAAGGTGCGCCGCCGCAACAAAGCCAGGTGTTGGCCGGAAAGCAGCTCGCCGAGATGGGTGCAGGATCCGGCGTTCCCGCCTGTTTCAGTTGCCACGCGGCCGGCGGCAAAGGCAACGGCGCGCGCTTTCCGGGCATTGCAGGCGAACCGGCGGCGTTTGTCGTTGCCCGGCTACACGAATTTCAGGCGCGCGCGAAGGGAAAAACGCCGGCGCCGGGAACGATGACAGCCGTCGCGGCCACGCTGAACGACGCACAGATCGAAGCGGCTGCGGCATACCTTTCGGTGACCAGTCCTTGACGACCGACAGCGCGTGATCTGCGCGTCAAGATTGCGTCGATTGGCGTTGCAACTCAACGCCTAACCGCGTTTGAGACGGGTTTCCCGTACCGCAACCCATTCCCTTTGTGTCGACTACATATGCAATTTACTGTGTGGCTTAACGTCGCCGCGGTATCGGGTCTGGTCGTGATGCTTGCGGGCTGCACCGTGAGTAGCGACGGCTCAAATTTGAGTGCCGCGCAGAACCCGCAGCTACCTGAATCCTATCCTTGCCAAAGCTTGCACGTTAAGCCGATGACCTGCCCACCCGGATAGGAAGGCACCGACCGCGTTCGCTATCGCGTCGGCGGTGACGCGTGCGGCTGGGGTCAGGGGAGCCCGTTTCAGCCTGTCGCCGATCCTGACTGCAACGGCTTCCATTCCCGCCTGAGAAGCCCATACACCCACGAATCCGATACCTCGCCATCCACAATGCAATCTTCTCGCAGCGTGCCTTCGCGGACAAACCGGAGCTTCTCCAGCACGTGGCTCGATGCCGTGTTGCGCGTGTCGGCTTCGGCCTGAACACGGTTCAGGTCCAGCGTGTCGAAGGCCCATTGCAACAAAGCGCCTGCGGCTTCGGTGGCGAAGCCTTGACCCCAAGCCGCGTCATCGAAGCAGTAGCCCATCTTCGCACTGCGATAGTCTGGATCCCATTTCATCAAACTGCACCAGCCGATGAACACACCGTCGACGGCACGCTCGATGGCCAGCCGCGCGCCGGTGCCTTCCTGCTCAATCTGCCCGCAAACCGCGATAAAGCGCTCTGCTTGCGTGCGCTCCCTCCAGGGCGGCGCGTCCCAGTAGCGCAACACGCGCGGGTTGCTCTGCAGTGCGTAGATCGAGTCCGTATCGGCTTCCGTGAAAGGGCGCAATAGCAGGCGAGGGGTATGCAGCGTCGGGGTTGGCAAGGACATGAGCGTACGTGTGTATTGGTCAAGCACGGTGTGCACAAAGTTTTCGAGCCGAGATGTCCCGAAAGGAAACGTGCCAACTAACAGCTGAGATCTTTGCGGAGATATGCAGCGACCGCCCCTGTCAGCGCGATGCCGTGCAATTCCTCTGGCGATGCCAGATGCGTGGCGATAACCTCACGATTATCAAGCCGCAACTCGGGTATGCAATCGAGGTGGAGTTCAAAGAAATGCACCCGGTCTCTGCGCCCGTCCCAAGTGCCATAGACGCTGCCCGCGGGGAGTAATGTGTATGACGACAGACCAATTTCCTCCTCCATCTCGCGCTGCGCTGCGGCATCAGGCGCCTCACCGGGATGGACACTGCCGCCGGGAAAATTCCACTCGGCCCGGTACGATGACTTCACAAGCAACAGCGCCTGCCCGACGTAGATTGCTACAAGCGCACCCTCATGGCGAGGCCGCCGAAGGTGCCACCAGGCGCGAGCGAGCGGGAATCCGAGGCGAAGTGCCATGCGCCAGAGAGAGTCTATAAGCATAGCCGGTCGCACCGTTAACTGCGGTAGTAGAAGTCTATGACAATGCATACCACGCAGACCGTCAATGCTGCTCCGGACTACGGAGATTCGCTGAGATGCGTGCCTGTCACGGGTGATAGACTTTTCAGCGCACCTCGGTGCGTTGCTAATCGAACAAAAATGTCGCCATCTATTCGGAGCCATCGCATGATCAATGAACGACATACGGTCACCCGTGCCAGCCCCTTGTCTGCAGACGGGTTGTGGATCCCCGAAGGTCCGGGTAAATGGTCGCGGCCGCTGCGTTTCCTGAAAGATGGTCGCGGCTGGGTGGAACTGATGCGTCTGGCACCGGGTATCAAGCTTGGCCTGCACCGTCATACCGGCGAAGTGCACGCCTTCAACCTTGAAGGGCAGCGTCGCCTCTGTACCGGCGAAATTGTCGAACCCGGCGATTACGTGCATGAGTCTACCGGCAACGTCGACTGGTGGGAGGCGGTCGGTGACGAACCACTGGTCGTGATGGTGGTGGTGATGGGCACCGTCGAGTATCTTGGTCACAATGGCGAGACCAAACGCCGTATCACAACCGCCGATCGCCTTGCCGACTATCAACGCTACTGCAGCGAGGTGGGCATCGAGCCACAGGATCTGCTCGAGCGCTGAGCGCGGCGCCCCAGCCTGCAGATGCAGGCGCTCATGCCCTCCCTGCGCCAGCGGTCTTCAGCCGTCAGTCGAGACCGTAACAGACTCCCAGTCGCGGATCTCATTTCCCAACGCGGACAACTTGTCCCGCACGAGTCCGAGTGCATCGCTACCGAGCAAAAGATGCGTGGGAGGGCGGTCCGCGGCGATTGTGGCGAGCATCGCGCGTGCCGCCTTTTGAGGATCTCCCAATTGCTTGCCGCTCTTCTCCTCACGCGCTTTGCGGATGGGCTCGAAGATAGCGTCGTAATCCGCAATCGAACGGGGCGTTCGCGTCATGGAGCGACCCGCCCAGTCGGTGCGGAACGAGCCTGGCGCGACGGCTGTTACAGCGATGCCGAAAGGCTTGACCTCTTTGCCAAGCGCCTCAGAGATACCCTCCAGCGCGAATTTGCTTCCGCAGTAGTAAGTGATTCCTGGCATGGTGATATGGCCGCCCATCGACGTGATATTCAGAATGTGGCCACGTCTGCGCTCACGCATGAAGGGCAGGACGGCTTTCATCATGGCGACAGCGCCAAACACATTCACATCGAACTGTCTGCGCATCTCGGACAAAGGCGATTCTTCCATGATGCCTTCGTGTCCGTAGCCGGCATTGTTGACGAGAACGTCCACGGGTCCGACGGTCGCCTCAATTTCCGCCACGATGCCGTCGATGGCATCGAAGTCGGTTACGTCAAGTACACGTCCAAAAGCAGCTTTCGCGGATAGAGACTCGAAATCACGCTTTGCCTGCGCACTTCTCACAGTCCCGACGACTTTGTGTCCCGCCGCTAACGCCTCTCCTGCGAGCGCACGGCCGAAGCCGCTGCTGACGCCAGTGATGAGCAGAATTTTGCTGGATGCCACTGAAGCTTCTCCCGAATGGTGTCTGGAGAATGCATACTAGTCTGAAGGACGAGGCTGGCTAAGCCATATTCCGCTATTTTTCTTGCCTAAAGCTATGAGTACGAAGCGGACTTCCGCCCGCAATCCGGACCATTCCTCTGGAACCCAGAAACGCATGATTGCGTTGCTCCGCGCGTTGGCGCCGGAGGAGGGCTACAACCTCACGGCGCTGCCGAGCGTCCGGATCTTGCGTTCAAACCGGCCCCTGTCACGCACGCCGGTTCTCTACGACCCCGGCATCGTGATCGTTTGTCAGGGCCGCAAGCGAGGTTATTTCGGCGACCAGTTCTATCTGTACGACGAGCATCACTACCTGGCCGTGTCCGTACCCGTTCCGTTCAGCATGGAAACCGAGGCAACCCCGGAGCGCCCGCTGCTCGCGCTGTACCTTCACCTCGATTTCACATTGGCCGCTGAACTGGCCGTACAGATCGATCGTGAAGGCGCAGCGGAACACGTGCAGGCACCTCAGAGCATGATGTCGACGCCGATGGATGACGCGATACAGGCGTCCGTTTTGCGCTTCCTTGAGGCGATACATCGGCCGCTTGAAGCTGCTGTATTGGGCCCGGGCCTGCTGCGTGAAATTTATTTCCGTGTGCTCACCGGAAAGCAGGGAGGCTCGATGCGCGAGGCTTTGGCGATGAAAGGGCAGTTCGGCCGGATAGGTAGATCGCTACGGCTCATCCATGCCGGCTATGCGCAGTCGCTGGACGTGATGCAGTTGGCAGAGGAAGCGGGAATGAGCCTTCCGAGCTTCCACAGCCACTTCAAGGCAATCACACACGTTTCGCCGATGCAGTATGTGAAGTCAACGCGTTTGCATCAGGCTCGCCTGTTGATGGTCCGGGAGGATTTGACTGCGGAGGCCGCGAGCCACGCAGTGGGTTACACGAGCGCGTCCCAGTTCAGCAGAGAGTTCAAGCGGCTTTTTGGCTTGACGCCAGCGGCGGAGACGAAGCGTATGCGCGAGAGCTTCGCCATTCCGGCAGCGTTCGACGATGCGACGTACGTTTCGTCACACTGAGTTTGGCGCGCTTTCAGTTGTGAAACGGGATCGGATACCGCTTCATTATCAAGGGGCTCAAAAAATGAAGGAGTGCATCGCGGTCAATCCGTAAACAGTCCCGATCAACTCGTAATGTTCCCGCCGTGACTCGATGAAAAAATCAATGTACCGGCGTCACACTTTTCGCAGGATTGCCGGTGCGTCCGGTGCGCCGGACTCGGGGCGGCATGCCGCTCTGGCAGTGGCGCGTTGAACCGCTGGCTTCGTGGTCAGTTCACGTATGGCAATGAAGAACTCGAAGGCTTTGTCGTTCTCACGCGTCACTTGAAATCCTAGCTTGCGATGGAACGCGACAGACAATCGGTTGGTCTTGTAGACATGACTTCTTAGCTCACCAATCCCTTGTTCGCTCGCGAGCGTCGCCATCTTTGCGAGCAGCTCGGTTATAACGGCATACGTTCGATACAAAGGATGCATACCAAATGCGCCAACGAACCAGCAAGCTCCTGAATGTGGTCGAAGCATTGCATAGGCAACGAGTTTGCCTTCCCGTCGCACTGAGCACACCTTGCTGACCTCCAGGGACTTTCGCAACTGTAATCGGTGCTCGTCAACATCGAAGGCATCACCAGCCTGCTCGGTGTGTTCGCGTAAGGTCAGCGCGTCAAGCTCGAGGAGTTCGTCGATGGACGGCGACATAACAGGGATCAGGGCGATATAGAGACAATTCGCAAGAGTACTGCGAATCAACATTGTCGCCAATTCACTTCGCGTTTCTGGTTGACTGTTCCTGGCCGGTCACTGCCTCATGCAATCGGCAGCACGCGACCCTGAGGGGCGGCCAACTTTCCTGATAGCGGTCATTCCACAGTGCTCAAGTGCCGGGAGCGTTCGTGCAGCCGCGTGTGCTGCCGGAGGAGTCGGTTACTTGGGCGGCGGCAGCGAAGGATCGAGCTTGGCCGAATCCCTGACGAGCTGATCCGTCATCGTGGCCGCGACCGGGTTCGAGCCCGTGCCTGGCTTCGAGCTACGTTGGTCCACGGCGGCGCGAGCAGCTGACATATCCGGCGGAGGCAACGATGGATCGAGCTTCGCCGATTCCCGGACCAGTTCGTCCGTTTCCGGTGTCGCGCCTTGAGTCGTTATCGCGCGACGGTCCAGACCGTCTCGTTCATGCTGGGCGCGGTGCGCCGGAACCACCTTCGGCGCACCCGAGTCCTGCACGTTCACCGACGCGACTGCCGTCGACGGCGCCTGCTTCGGTTGTGCCTCCGGTTTCGGTTGCCCGGTGACTTGTGCGGCGGCCGGACTGGATGCGGGCGCGGCCTTCATGGGCGCAGGTGCTACTGCCAGAGCAGGGGCAGGGGCAGGGGCAGGAGCAGGAGCAGGAGCAGGAGCGGGAACCACCGGTGCCTGCGCGATGGCAGTGCTTTTCGTGATTGCGTCGGACGGCTTCGAAGGGTCGATGCTGCCTTCCGTCACGTGATCGCCGACGCGCGAATCGGCGACGGGAGGGTGTGCGGACTCATGCATGGCGGCCGTGACTTCTGCCATTGAGCGGCGGTCCGCCTGAAGGAGCATCAGGTACGTGGTCCCTGCTGCTACGAGCAGGAGCCCTCCAATAATCATCAAAATCTTTCGGGTATTCATCATACTTACTGACAGATCCTGCAAACGATGGGAGCCCACTATGGTAAACCACTGATCACGGCTTTCATCAGACAAATGACAGCAGTGGCGGACCTGACGAGCAGGAATGGGCGAGCGATAGCCAGAGAATTGCCGGGTCGTTCGTCCGTGCTGTAGAAGCGGGGCATTCGCGCAGGCCGGCTGTTCTGATTGGTCCAACGACTGCGAAGGCACCATCCGACGCACAAGAGCCACTGCGTTCGAGCAGTAAGCGACGGTCAACGTCTTCAAAGACGCGCGGACGTATGACCGCAACTGGGCGAACTCTGCCCGATGATGACCGGCTCAGTTTGACCCGCGACGGTCCTTCAGATCTCTCCAAAGCGGCCATTCAACACGCGGCAAGGGTGCGCCAGTTCGCCGCCGGCCATGCTTCCGACGAGTGTGCGTGCTCCGTGCTCAATACCGCCCCTCTCGTATCGCATAGGTGAATGCAACTGTGTTGGTAAGAGTAAAGGCACTGTCCATTTCAAGCGAAAGGCTTCAGCTTCAGAATGGTTAATAGATGTATTGAACACGGAAGCATGTTGACGCACGGTGGAGTCGCCATTAACAGGCGATAGCGCGCCTATCGATGCGGCGTGACGGCTATCCGACGAACCTCGTCGCCCACTTCGCGGAGAAAACTCTCATGGATCGTCCACAGGCAGTTCCAACGCAGCAGGTATCGAATGAACGCGTGATCGTCACCGAGTGGCGATTTGCACCCGGTGCTGAGACCGGCTGGCATGTTCATGGGCATGACTATGTCGTGGTACCGCAAACGGACGGTCAACTTCTCCTCGAGACCGCGCAAGGCAACCGGGAATCGCAACTGCACGCCGGGCACAGTTACGCTGGGTTGAAGGGCGTGGAACACAACGTCGTCAACGCGACCGACCACGAAGTGGTATTTATCGAGGTGGAAATTCGCTGAGGCAGCGCTTGAGTGACAAGAGGCACAGACGAATGGTCACTTGTGGTCCGAACTCTGCCCGGTCATGGAGGGATACCTTGAGCCGCCGCCGCAATCGCGACGACTCAGGCGCATCGTCAATTCACACTGAATGGCGACACCACGATCGTCTTCGCCGCACTCACCCCGGTCGCGGTCGATGCGGGCGGCGTCCAGCGATACACCACAATGCTCGAGTCGTTGTAGTTGTCTTTCGTCACCTCATACTCGCCGGTCGAACGCCGATAGGCCCGAAGTCCATACATCGAGTCCACGTCGTTGCCGACGTCGACTTTGTTTGGATTGCTATTGGTGAACGTGATGTCGAGCTGTCCCGTCGCGAGGTTGAAGGCATCAATATTCGGCACGGTATGCACGTAGCCCACAAACAGATAATTGCCGGCGGCCGCAATGGATTTGGCGTTCGCGCTAGTGATATTGATCACGGGGTTCGGCGTGCTCCTGTTGCCGGCCAGCCAGCCGTGATAGACCTCGACGCGCGATCCGACCGCAGTCCAGTCCGTACTGCCGCTTGGCCCCTGCGTGAGAATCATCGTGTCGCTGTCAGGTAGGTAGATGATCCGAGTCAGTTGCGAGATTGTGCGCGGGATCGGCATCGTGATCGCGGCGCCCCAGACCGGTTTGCCGCTCGCATCGAAACCGGTCAGTGGATAGTGAGAAATGACGTTGGTTTTGTCGAGACCCGCCCAGATACCGCCCTTGCTATCCAGGCAGAAACCATTGCGGACTTTTGCCATCGTAGCGAAGGATGTTCCCGGCAACGTGCTATCCGGAATCGCAATGTACCCGCTCGCCGGGTTGAAGTGGAAAAAGTAGAAGGTATCGGGATTCTGGCTCGCAGCGACGAGTATCCGGTGGCCGCCCACGCTGGCGACCTCAGCGAAATGTTCACCGCGTTCGTGGTCGGCGAGATTGATCCGCGGATCGGACGGATAGGTGATCGGATCGATGGTGTTGGCAACGAAGGTGCCTCCCACGGTACCCGAATAGATGTTCATTCCGCCGTAGAAGATCGCTCCGTCGGTGGCTGGGTCCGGTGCCGCGTTGCCCTCAAAGTTCACCGACTGGAGCTGCCAGCGCAGAACCCCGGTTCCGTCGTACGCGTGAATGTCGGTGCCGCCGTTGCGGCCGAGGTCCCATGACCCGCCCCACGGGTTGTTCAGGACATAGAGGTTGCGCGCGGAATCCCTGCCGATGCCCGTGACGCGAGTAAAGCGCCTGTCGCCCACCTGTCCCTTGATGCCAGTGACCGTATTGAGGAAGCCGCCTTGAACACCAAACGTACCCACAACATAAGGTGCGTCGGACACGCCATAGATCTTGATGTTCATGTCCGGACCCTCGTCGCCGATCCATAACTGCCCGATGGACGAGTCAAAATACAGCGAAGAGGGTTGCGCTTTGGCCGGCAACTGGATGGTGTGTCGCTGCTCGCCGGTCGGGCTGAACTGGATCACAGCACCCGTGCTTTGTTGCGCGACCCAGATGTTGCCGCCCGCGTCCACCGCGAGCGCACCCGGCCCTGCCACGCTGATATCGCGCAGCCAGACACCGGACGTCGTGAACACGCGCACGCGGTTGCCTGGAAAATCGCTCGCGTAGAGCAGTGAGCCGGACGTCGCGAGTCCGGTGACGACATCCGCGAGGCGTTCGGTGGTCGTCGCACTTACCGTGATGAGCAGGTCGCGCGTGCGGCTTGTCCGGTCATATCGGCCAACCTTGCCGCTTCCATACGTGGTGTTGAACTGCAGTGCAGCGAATAGCGAGGTCGAGTTGCCGGTGATCGCGCCCCCCTGAAATTCGGCGTGCGCCCCGATCGAACCGGTGTTCTGTCCGTTCTGATAGATCGCGATGCCGCCTTCACCTTCGTCCCACATCGACGCGGCATAGATCACCCCTTCTGGTGCCACCCACATCGAGCGGGCCACGTTGCCCACGCGAGTTGTGTCCGTGCCATGAGTGTTGGCTATCCACCCGGTGGAGTATTGGGCTTCGCAAACGGACGCAGCCGCTGCGCTCAGCATTACCGCAACGAACGCGGTACAGAGTCCTTTGAAAACCATGAGGGATGTTTCTTCGATCGCACGCCGTGCAGTACAGGCGTCCATAGTGCGGTGTTGCCAACCCTGGCAAACTTGCAGTCCGAACCCTGACGATTTGAGTCCGCGCATCGCGAAGCGTGCGACGTGACGGGTCCAATTGGTCTGGGATATCGTCTGAGTTAACGGCGGCGCGCGGCGCGAGTTGAGCGATTTTTCAACTGGACCATGATGACGGCGTTCCAGGCTGCTGCCTTGCAGATCGCTTAGAGATTCCCGATGTGATCTCCGAGGTTCAGTTCGAATTCGCCTGCGGTCCCAATGCCTCGCGTCCGCAGCTTGGGCATCCGCTCAATTGCTCCTGGCCATCCGAACGTCGTGAAGAAAGTGTCCTGGGTCAGTTGAAGCTGCGCGAGGTCCGGCAAGCCGGACTGGTTGATGGTCTGCTTGGCTGTGCTTAGCGCCTGCCTGTCGAAGGACAGAATGCGTCGCACGAACCTCGCAACGAACTCATCAAGCTCCGACTCAGGTATGGCGCGGTTGATCCAGCCATAGCGTTCGGCGGTCTCAGCATCAAAGTCCTCGGCACCAAGAATGATTTCGATGGCCCTTGAGCGCCCAACCAGGAGAGGCAAGCGCTGTAGGGCGCCACCGCCCGGAATAAGGCCGGTGCCGACCTCGGGCTGACCGAAGATCGCTTTCTCTTTACTGGCGAAGCGGATGTCGCAAGCCAGAGTGAACTCGCTTCCGCCACCGCGTGCCCTGCCGCGTATGACGGCTATGCTGAGAACCTTGCTTTGAGCGAGGCGGGTAGCGGCTTCAATCCAGCGGGGCGTGCCAAATCGGCTGCGGGGCTCCGCCGTACTGTAGTGGGCGATAAAGAAGTCGGGGTTGGCACTCTCGAAAGTGACGACCTTTAGCGACGGAGCCGCTTCAATCTCCTCGACCAGGTCATAGAACTCATCGTACATGCGGTCGTCGATGGCGTTGATCGGCGGGTTATCGAGCGTGACGCGCCAATATCCTGGCGTGGTCTTGTCGGTGACGATGGTCGTGCGGACGTTGCTCATGGAGCCTCCATTTTCAGGCACATCATCTATATGGTCCGGACTGGTTATGGCCTTGATCGTGCCACTCATTGACCGCGATCTGACTGGCGCGATCTCACCCCCACCGTTTGGCCAGGGCTTTACGCTCGATGTCCTTGGCGAACAGGGGCGTCTCCTCGGCGTTGTGGGCGGTTAGAGCCTGCTGCGCGACCTCGCTCGCCTTGGCGAAAGGCACGCCACGCTGCTCGAGCACCTCGAGATAGTCTGGTGTGGAGCGGACTTCCACGCTGTTAGTCAACCTTGTCGTGTCCGCATCGATCGCGTCGGCGTTGAAAGACCAGATCACGACAATCTTGACGCGGCTGCCAATGTCCGGACCGATTGAGTCCGATAACGACACGAGACGACAATGGCTTCGTTCCGCGATGTCCTCGACATAGTGCTGCACCATCAGATTGCCAACGCGCTCCACATTGATGGACATACGCTTGCCCTCAGGCGTGAGCGTTGCAGCCGCCGCAATGTGATTCTTCGAACAGGCCTGATATTCGCTGTCGGTCAGCGTGAAGACCCATTCGGTCAGATCGATGGACGCGAGTGGCGCACGAATGGTGGCTTCGGCCGTCGATTTAGCGATGATTTCATCGGTCATTTGTCGATCTCCGGATGGTCAAACTGACAGCTTCGCGACGATCTCGCCGGTCGAGACAATGGCGTTCGCGTAAGCCGGCATGTTGAACTGCAGCGAAGCATCCATCTCGGCGTGACCGAAGCTGCCGATGGCGTCTTTCACTAGCGTGACTTCGTAGCCGAGCTCGGCGGCAAAGCGCACGGTGGACTCGATGCACGTGTTAGCGCGCATGCCGATCACGATGACCTTGCGCACGCCATGCTTCTTGAGCTGGAGGTCGAGATCCGTGTTGGCGAATCCGCTTGAGAGCCAATGTTCTTGAGCGACGACCTCACCGGGACGCGGCTCGAAATCGGGATGAAAGCTTCCACCCCAGGTTCCGTCCGCGAAACTGCGTCCCTTGGCAGCCGCCGCGCCAACAGGCGGTGTCGTTTTCCAATGACTGTGCAGATCACCCTCACGCCAACGGTGGTGGGGGGCGATGAAGACCTGCAAGCCGGCCGCGCGAGCCGTAGCGAGCACCTGTCGCATATGCTCGACGACATCGTTCGCTTCCAGCGTCGAACGGCTGAGTTCGTAGAGCTTGCCTCCCTCCGACAGGAAGTCGTTGTAAGGATCGACGATCAGCAGCCCCGTCAGCTCAGGCTCATACGTCAGCTCGGATTTCGACTGATTTACCATATCCCATGCTCCGTTGGTTCGTTGGTCGTGTCGCTACAATATTTGAAGTCACTAAGTTTGTAAAGGACATAACTTGTGATCCACGGCCGGTGGTGATCTTGGATAGCAGGCCGGACAGGTTCACAATGCAGGGTTCAGTGAGAGACCAAGATGAAACAACAGACTACTGGCGAGACGCTTTGCCCCCTCGCTCGCGCGGCTGCCGTCATTGCGGATCGCTGGACGATCCTGATCCTGCGCGAGTTGAGAATGGGGAATGACCGCTTCGACGGCATTCAGGCACAGACCGGAATGTCGCCCAACCTGCTTACCCAGCGCCTCAAAACAATGGAGGACAACGGGCTCATCGAACGTCGGGTCTACCAGGAGCGACCCAGGCGGTACGCCTACTGCATCACCGACAAGGCGCGTGAGCTTGACGGAATGATGCTGACCCTTCGTTTGTGGGGAATGCGGCACTGCGGGCTGGACCCGAAGGCTGAAGGCGCTGTGACAATGAAGCATCGGCGAACCGGCGCAGTAATAGACACCGACTGGCAACCCGAAGAAGAAGATCTACCCTTTACTTTCAGCCAGGTCGAGACTCGGGTAAATCCGGCATGGGCCGCCGAACGTGCCGCTCGCGCGGAAGCCTTTGCGACAGGGCGGCGCATTCAGGTTTCCAAACGAACACCGCAAAAAAAGCACGCCCCCGCGGTGTTGAAGGCGGAAAGCGGAAAGCGCGCTCCGCGAAAGCGCGATTCTGCTTCCTTGAAGGATTGACCTTCTACGAGGACCCGCCGGCTTTCCGGACGTGGCACGCCGGTGCCCTACGAGGGCTGGCGCGCTTGAGGAAAATCGGACTGTAATCCGGCTGTAGCTGCGCTAATTGCTTCGTGTCCTGGAGGGCGACAGCCTCAGCCGAACTCGTCACACAGTTATCAACCGGCCGCTGAAGTCTGCCTATGAGCAATGAAGTCAATTTCGACGAGCGCGTCACGCGCTAATCCAGTTACGCCGATGCAAGTCCGCACCGGCAATTTCGCAGGCGGGAAATAGGCAGCATAGACCGCGTTCATCGTCGCGTAATCTCGTTTGAACTCGGTCAGAAAGATCCGCGCGGAGACGACATCTTCGAGCCCAAGTCCGATCCCCTTTAACACGAGAACCAGATTGTCCATCACCCGGGTTGTCTGTGCGGCAACACCTTCAGGAAGCGGGGCGTTGTCATCGTCAGGCGATGTCGGCATCTGGCCAGTGAGAAACACCCAGCCGTGCTGCTCGGTTGCATGAGAAAAGGGACCGACCGGCGCTGGCGCACCCTCAACCATCCAGAATTTCGTCGATAAATCCATCTGCCGTATAACTCCATGAACAAAGAAAAGCGTCGTACGCGTACGACTCCTGGCAGGGCCATAGCGAGCGTCACAAAATAATTAATCCGCGAACAAGGCCTTGCGGATAATCGCGTGCATCCCCCAGTTGCCGTCGACAACCTGTGTCACGCCGAAGTCGACCGCAACCGACATCAACGAGATTGCTTCATCTTCGGTGAGACCCTTGGTCGTCATCAGAAAGCGGCGCGTCTTGATGAACGCGTCGCGCATCGCGAGGTCTAGCGTCGACTTCTCGTAGACCTTGCTCTGCGCGTGCGTGCCGAATTCAGTCAGATAGTTTGCATGGCTGAAGCCGTGCAGCACCCACTCTTCGGGGGTTTCGACGAGCGGATACGTGAGGTCCGCATACGGTTGACCGGCATGAGTCGCTTTCTTGTGCAACACCAGTTGGAAGTCGCCGGTCAGCGAGCATTCGATCGCGGTCCCACACAGCTCCGAATCGCCCTGCGACGCATGCGGATCCCCGACTGACAGCAACGCGCCGGGAACGCCAATCGGCAGATAGACGCTCGCGCCCTGCGCGACGCGCCAGTTGTCCAGGTTGCCGCCGAACGCGGACGGCGGGATCGAATCGATGAGGCCGTCCTGTTGCGGCGCGACCGCGATCAGGCCGAAATGCGGGCGCACGGGGATCTTGACACCCTTCAGGATCCCGTGATTCTCCTCGACCGTCGAATGGTCGACGGGCACGCCCGGATAATCGATCGTTGGATGCACCACACCGAACGGATCGCGCTGCGGCGTCCAGCGGTAGTTGTAGACCGCACGCGCATATGGCGGACCGTCGTGCGGCTGCGGCTCGGCGTCGAGTTCATAGATCGTGACAACTTCGCGCGGTTTAGGCTCGGTCAACAGCTCGCGGTAATGGAAGCCCCACCACGCGGCCGCATTGCTGCCGAACGCGCGCCCGCTGAATTGCGGATTCGCGCAGCGCCGCGGATGTACATCGAGAATCCTGACTTCCAATACGTCGCCCGGTTCGGCGCCGCGTACCGCGATCGGACCGGTGCAGATATGCACCCCGAACCCTTCGCCGGCACCACGTCCGTAGATCGATGCATCGATCGGTCCGGCACCGCGCCGGTTCACGTTCTTGCGCTCTGCGGTCCAGTGGAACACGCTTTCGGCGCCTGGGTCACCGGCAACCATGCGCGCCCAGTCGTCCGATGCATGCTGCGTCAGCGTCTCTATCGTCACGGTATCGCCGCTGTCGACTTCGAGCACCGGCTTCAGGTCGTGCGAAAAATAGCCCCAGTGCACCGTGTTTGCCGTCGCACGCAACAGGTGGTGGCGCGGCTTGCCCGGCCGGCGGGCGACGCCCCTTGTGGACTCGGTCAGCGTCTCGGCGGTAGGGCTGGCCACGACCGTACCCGCATCGTCGAGCGTTGCTTCCCGCGGCCGCGCTTGCGCGCTGGCCTGCGCCGCGGCTTGCGCATGGAGCAGCAGCGCTTCCGTGTTGAACGGCAGTCCGCGCGAAATGCGCTGCACCAGATGCCGGGCCAGATCCAGGCTCGCTTCGTTACGGAAGGCGCGCGGCGAGGTGTGATACTGGTCGCGAAACGCACGGCTGAAATGCGCGGGATCGTTGAAACCCCAACGGAAACAGATATCCGAGATCGACATCTTTTCGTGCAGCGGATCGACTAGTTCGGCCCTGCAACGTTCGAGGCGGCGCAGCCGCAAATAGGTGGAGAAGCTCTGGCCGGCGGTTTCGAACAGCTTTTGCAGGTAGCGCTGCGAAACGCGCTCTTCTGTGGCGAGAAGCGCGAGACTGATTTTCGGGTCGCTGAGCCGCTCATCGATACTGCGGCACACGCGCGAGAAGATGGCCGCCTGCGACGATGTCAGCCCGCTGATCGGTGTTTCGCGCTGATGCACTGCGAGAATCGCTACCAGGAACTCAATCAGCGCGAGTTCAAGCGGACGCAACTCGTTGGCCGACAACGTCTCCATGCTTTCCGCCAGCGACGCCAGAAAACCTGAAAACACGTGTCCGACGCCGGCCTCTCCGGCGATCCGCCCGGCACACATCGACGACGGCGCAAGCAGCCGCCCTCTGATCGCCGCACGCGGTATCCGCACGACAAAGGCGCGGAAATCCGTGGCGAAAACCAGCGAGCTACCCTCGCGTGACGGCAGATAGACGAGGTCGTTCAACGTCAGGGGCTGGCGTCGGCCGTCGGCGAGCAGCGTCGCCACGCCGTCAAGGTGCAGCATGATCAGCACGCTGTCGCCGCCGGCAGCATTCGGCTCGAGCGTCTGCGCAACGGACGCCAGCAGGCTCAGATCGAAGCCCCCGACCGACCGCTGCGTCTGGATCGTCCCGTGCAACGCTCGTGCAGGAGGTATCGCGCCGCTACGCCATCCCATCCTGTCGAGCGCTTCCCGCCAGGCGCGAAGCCGTTCGACTTCCGGATAGGATTCGGTAGTAAAGCGCAGCAGATCCAAGTGGACTCCAGGGCCGATGCCTGCGGCGCGAGCGCGTTGCAGGGCGCCCGCTACCCTTGGATGGATTCGGGGAACCGGACGAATCATTGCAGAGTGCAATATTCGCGCCATCGCACGTCGCCTGCATCGATGGTCCCCGGCCCTGAGCGGCAGCGCGCGCGAGGTCGCCACAGTCGTGCGCGAGGCTGCACCAGCAGCGCGCATATGCACCGTGCCGACGCATCCGGCACGCCAGCCCATGTGGGCTCCGCATCGCCCTGCGGCCCGCACGGGAACGCTCAGCCCCCCGCGCCGTCGACGAAGACGTTCTTGCGAATCGAGCCATGCACGCCCCAGTTGCCGTCGACGACTTGCGTGACGCCGAAATCCGCGGCGACCGACATCAGCGCGATGGCCTCGTCCTCGCTCAGCCTGTGTACGGTCATCAGGAAGCGGCGCAGCTTGCGAAACGCGTCGCGCATCGCCTTGTCGAGGCTGGAGTGCTGCGCCACCTCAATCTGTCCGGCCGGGCCGAGTGCGGCCAGGTAGTTCGGGAAGGTGAAGCCGTACACCGACCATTGGTCGTCGGTTTCCAGCATCGGGTGCGTGAGGCCTTCGAGGATCGTGCCGCCCAGGTCGGTCTTTTTGTGCAGTACGAATTCGAAGTCCCCCGTCAACGATGTCTCGATCGCGGTACCGCCGAGCTCGCTGTCGCCCTGAGCCGCATGCGGATCGCCGACCGAAAAGAATGCGCCTTCGACGGCGACCGGGTAATACATCCGCGCCCCCTTGCCGACACGCCAGTCGTCGATATTGCCGCCAGTGTAGCTGGGTGGATTGGAGCTGACGTAGTCGGCCTCGGTCGGCGCCAGCCCCATCGTGCCGAAATGCAGTCTGGCCGGCACCTTCACGTTCGACAGAATGTTCTCGCGCTTGCGAACCAGCGAATGATCGACCTTCACGCCCGGATAATCGATCACCGCATGAACGACGCCGTCCGGATCGGTCTGCGGCGTCCACACGTAGTTGTAGACCGCACGTGCGAACGGCTCGCCGGAGGTATCGAGCTCGAAGATTGTCACGACTTCACGCGGCTTCGGCTCCTCGATCAGATCGCGATAGTGGAAGCCCCACGATGCGGCGACGTTCGAACCGAAACAACGGCCGCGATAACACGCATTGCAGCTCGGCCTCGGCCGTACGTCGAGAATCCGCACTTCGAGCACGTCGCCGGGCTCGGCCCCTTCAATCGCGACCGGCCCGGTCAGCAGATGCACGCCGACACCTTCGCCGGAACCTAGCGTAAAGGGTCCATCGGTTGGCCCCGCGCCGCGGCGCGGCATGGCCTTGTGCTCCCGGGTCCAGTGAAAGATGCTTTCGGCGCCGGGGTCGCCCGCGACCATCCGTTCGTGATCGTCGTTCGCATGGTGTGTCAGCGTCTCGATCGTGATCCGGTCGCCGGAGCGCACCGTCAACGCCGGCTCGACTTTTTTGCTGAAGTAACCCCAATGAACCGTTTCGGGCGACACGGGGAGAGTATGGTGCTTCATGTTTGTTCGAACCTTGTAAGGCGCCGGGCGCAAAGGGCCGGGCGATGCTGAATGGCGCGTGCCGTCACGACGCGACTTTGAGTCGGTCGTCGGCGCCCATCACGCTCAGGAATCGCGCCGTCAACGGATGGCGCGGGTGTGTGAGCACTTCGTGCGCAGGCCCCTGTTCGACCACCGCGCCGCCGCTCATGAACACGACGCGATCGGCGACCTGGTCGGCGAAGCGCAGCTGGTGCGTTGAGATGATCATCGTCAGACCGCCTTCGTTCACGAGCCGCTGGATGACGTCGAGTACTTCGCCGACGAGTTCGGGGTCGAGCGCGGACGTCGGTTCGTCGAGCAGCAGCACGCGAGGATTGGGCGCAAGCGCGCGGGCGATCGCGACGCGCTGCTGTTGGCCACCGGACAGATGGCGCGGCAACGCATCGGCGCGATGACTGAGGCCGACGCGTTCGAGCAGTTCGCGCGCGCGGCGCTCGGCATCGGCGGGCGCCATGCCGTGCACCCAGCGCAACGGCCCCGCGATGTTCTCGCACGCCGTCAGATGACTGAACAGGTTGAAATGCTGGAACACCATGCCGACGCCGGCACTCGCACGCTCGTTGGCGATATCGCCCTGGGTCATCTGCTGACCATCGACCCGAAAACCGAGGCGCTTGCCGGCGATGCGGATTTCCCCCGAATCCCACTGCTCCAGGTGATTGATACAGCGCAGCAGCGTGCTTTTGCCCGATCCGCTTGGCCCGAGCAGCGCGATAACCTCGCCGAAGCGGACTGTGAGGTCGAAACCGTCGAGTACCGTCTGCCCGCCGTAACGCTTGCTCAGACCCTTCACCTGCACGGTCGCGCTCTGCTTCTGGAGCGCCGTGTAGCGCTGCGCGCGCTCTGCGTGAACGTCACCCGCGTTGGGCATGGGCGACGGCGCCGGTTCGAACGGCGCATCGACGGGTAACGTCGGGCCCGCGGCGGGCGAGTTCGCCGCAATCCCCGCGCGGCGCCACGGCAGCAGCCGTGCGAAGCGCCCGGACGGGCTGCGATCGAGATCGAGCGCGGTTTCGGCGAACAACTGGATCGCGGCGATCACGCCTGTCAGCACGAGATACATCAGCCCGGACGCGAAGAAGATCGAAAAGAAATCGAACGTTGACGACGCGAGCTGGGTGCTGCGTAAGGTCAGTTCGTCGACCGCGATTACGGAGGCCAGCGACGAGTTCTTCAACGCGCTGACGGACTCGTTCCCGAGCGCCGGTATCATCGTGCGGATGGCCTGCGGCGCGATCACGCGGCGCAGCAGCACGGTCGGCGTCATGCCGAGCGCCTGCCCCGCGAGCAGTTGCCCGCGGTCGATGCCGAGCACGCCAGCGCGCAGGATCTCCGCGATGAACGGCCCCTCGTTCGCCGCGAGCGCGAGACCCGCTGCGCCCATCGCGCTCAACTTCAGCCCGATGTGCGGCAGCGCGTCGTACGCGAACACGAGTTGCAGGATCAACGGTGTGCCGCGAAAAATCACTGTGTAGCCGCGCGCGATCGCAGCGAGCGGCCCCACCTTGCTCAGTTGCATGCTCGCGAGCACCAGTCCCACGATCAGACCGCCCGCGAGCCCGAGCGCCGTGACTGCGATCGTAAAACCGATGCCGCTTAGCAGATACGGCAGGCCGAGATAGTGCAGAAACAAATTCATCAGTTCGAGGCAATCAGCTTGGGGGTTTCGAGGTTTTCAACACCGAGCGACCACTTCTTCAGCAAGTCAGTCTGGATGCCGGCCTTCTGGATCGCGACAAGCGCTGCCATCACCGCTGCGCGCATTGCCGGATTGGTTTTCGGAACGCCGATACCGATCGAATACGGCAGTGTCACTGCACTGGCCTTTTCGAGTTGGTTCGGATACGCCTTGACCGCCTGGTCCACCGTGTTCACATCGTTGATGTACGTGTCGGCGCGGCCCGAGAGAATCGCCTGGATCGCGTTCGCGTTGTTGTCATACAGCTGCACGGCCGCTTCCGACTTGTTCGCCGCCTTGCAGGCCGGCGCAAGATTCTGGATCAGCGGCACTTCAACGTAGCCGGTGTTCTCTGCGGCAGTCGTGCCGCACATTGTCGGGTTGATGCCGCTGATCTTCTTAGGATTTCCCTTCGCGACGAGCACGCCGTCGAACACTTTCGAATAGGTGATGAAGTCCGCCGCCTTCGCGCGCTCTTCGGTCGCATAGATGTCGGAGATCACGATGTCGGCTTGGCCGCTTTGCAGCGTGGTCAGCAGCGCCGCGAACGAGACAGGCTTGTACGCCATCTTGAAGCCAAGACAGTTGCCGATCGCGTCGCCGAGGTCGATGTCGAAGCCGATGTATTTACTCGGGTCGGTCGGGTCCAGCGCTTCATAGCCCGGCGTGTGTGGGTTGATCGCGTTGATTAGCGTCTTGCCCTTGAATTGCGGGTATTTCGCCTGCAGCGCCGCGCATTCGGCAGGCGCTGGTGCGGCAGCCTGTGCGTGACTCGAGATCAGCAGCGCCAGCAGACTGACGGCGCCAAGAACCAGCGCGCGCCAGCAGCGGGCAAGACCGCCTGCACGCAGCACTCCATGCCCGTGATCGACAAGATTGGTATACATCCCGGAACTCCCTGAGCGGCAGATGTCAATGGCCCACACCATGTACGCCTTGTTGCATCGCACCAGCGCAAGGGTAGATAGACGAAATTCCGCATACTTGTCCCAGCGCGCACAAATGTTTGCACAGAGGCGAAGGAGGTTGGCATACAGCGAACCGCAATCGAGCGTCACACGAAAGATCGATCGGTAGATCTTCCGCGCGACCGAAATGCCATTTCGCCGCCGACGCTCCGGAGGAAGCGACAACACTGACTATCCAGGACTTCGGGGGGCGTGCGAGCCGACGCCGAGTTCGTCAAGCGTTCGTCGCTACGATGGATGAGAACACTCAATCGGTGCAGCGCGTGATCAACATCGTGGACGAAATCGCCACAGCGTCCCTCGAGCAGGGAAGGGCAGCTAACTGAGCAGAACGGACCTTCGAATGTCCGGCCGAGAGCGAGGTCGAACGTCCGTAGTTGGCCGAACAGCGAGCTCGCGGTTCCATCCCAGCACTGTTTGTGTAGATACGCGATAGGAATAAACAAACTCTGAGCCTTCATTCCGCATACCGATAAGCGGACATTCCTGTGGCAGTAGCTGTGTTTGATTAGCCATCCGGAGTAATTTTGGCATCGCGCGAGAATTCATGTACCTTCAGGACCGGCAAGCTACACGGGATCAGTAAAGGACGTTTCATACATTGGCCGAAATTCGAGCGTAACTCTCATTTTCGAAATATCAATGGCCCCATTCCGGAACCGCGGATGTCGAGCGTCGGTTGTCAACAATTCAGGGGATTAGCGATAGTTAACAAAGTTGATGATGTCATTGAGGAACCACGGCAGAATCAATTGCGTATCGGGATCGCTGACACCGACGCTGAGCCTCGGTCGCTTTGACGTGGAGTCACCAGGCGTCGCACGGTCGGGAGTGTGCAGAATGTAGGTATCCGTGTCGGCCGGACTTGGCCCGGCGGTCTGATTGTTCGCGGGCGACCACGTCGAGGCGCAGCCGGCGGTGAGCACGACGAGGGCCGCTGCGAAGCAAAAGGGTCTCATGATGATGTGAACTCCAGCAACGTGACTTTGGCAATATGGCCGATGACGAATTCGTCCCGGTACGTGGATGGACTGTGCCGAACGCAGGAGGCGCAGTTTGACCCTAGGCGGCACTTGCGGTTCGCCGAAAGCAGCCGTTCGAACGTATTGTTGTCTTATCCTGTACACATCCCACAAACCATACGGGACCGCCCGATGCGTTTCGAAGACTTTCTCAAAAGGTGGAGCGACGACCCCTCCACAACATTCCAGATCGCGCTTCTTATGCGAATCGCGGCCGCGGTCCGAGATTCGCCAGATTGCACGGGCGCGGTGGTCGTCGGTTCATTTGCGAAAGGGACCGCAGATCGCCTCTCTGATATCGACCTCGTTGCCTTTTGCTCAGGAGGAGCCGGGCATTCATTGTTCCAAACGATACAGCAGCAGATCACCCCATCGAACGTATTCATCACGTTTGATGGCGCGCATGATCCGGACAGTCCATTCCAAAAGCTTATCTTCGACGACTTAACTTCTGTCGAGTTTCACGTCATTTCGCCCGACACCAGGCTCACCCTGGAGCCGCCCTTTGTCGAGATAGTCAATCGGGATCGTTGCCTTGAGTCGAGGACGTCGTCGATGCCCACGCCGGCTGAGCACGACCTGACCGTCTTTCGCTATGGTGACCGGTTCCTGGCGTGGGAACTCTTCAGTTGCTTGAAATGGCTATGGCGCGGAGACTTCAAGAAAACGAAGCGCTACCTAGTCAAGCTAGGAAGAGCTATTGAAGCGTCGGAAGAAAGCGATGGATCTGCCTTCGAATAGTCTGCGCTCGGGCAGTCGAGGGTATTGTTTGCTCACTTGACACCGGGCCCGCTAAGGAAAG
This sequence comes from Burkholderia sp. OK233, assembly GCF_900230185.1. Taxonomy (GTDB): domain Bacteria; phylum Pseudomonadota; class Gammaproteobacteria; order Burkholderiales; family Burkholderiaceae; genus Paraburkholderia. The sequence continues at coordinate 692,629 of NZ_OCSR01000002.1, read as the reverse complement.
TCTGCAAAAGTCCTGGCATTGACGTGAGCGTGGACTATCCTGGGAGCAGGAGAATTTAAGGGGTGACGTGATGGCACAACTTGGCCTTGGTCTGGATCTGTCAACGAAACGCACGCGCAAGCGGGAATTTCTCGAAGAGATGAGGCGCGTGGTGCCGTGGTCGAAGCTGATTGCCCTGATTGAGCCGCACTATCCGAAGGGTAAAACCGGACGGCCGCCATTTCCGATTGCCACGATGCTGCAGATTCACTTTATGCAGCAGTGGTTTGGTTTGTCCGACCCGGCGATGGAAGAAGCGCTCTATGACGTACCGCTGTATCGCGACTTTGCGGGGCTTGACGACGGCATGACGCGATTGCCCGACGAGAGCACGATCCTCCGGTTCCGTCACCTGCTCGAAGCGCACGGCCTGGCCGTGCAGATGCTCGCGCTGGTCAATGAGATCCTGAGCGGGAAAGGTCTGATGCTCAAGGCCGGGTCGGTAGTCGACGCCACATTGATTTCTGCGCCCAACTCGACGAAGAACGCCTCAGGTACGCGGGACCCGGAAATGCACCAGACGAAGAAGGGAAACCAATGGTACTTCGGGATGAAAGCGCATATCGGCGTGGACGCGGAATCTGGCCTGGTTCACACGGTCATCGGTACAGCTGCCAACGCTCAGGACATCAATACAGCCGAAGCGTTGCTACACGGCGAAGAGGCGGATGTGTACGCTGATGCCGGATATCAGGGTATTCAAAAGCGATGTGCGGGCGGTTCAGTGCGCTGGCATGTGGCGATGGGACCAGGCAAGCGCAGAAAACTGGACCTGAGTGATCGTCTGGACGCGATATTCGATCAGATCGAACGTCTGAAAGCCGGTATCCGTGCCAAGGTGGAACATCCATTCCGGATCATCAAGCGCCAGTTTGGCTATACGAAGACACGGTACCGTGGCCTGATGAAGAACACTGCCCAGATCACGACGCTGTTTGCGCTGGGTAACCTGTGGATGGCGCGTAAGGCACTGCGCAGAGCGTGAAACACGCGGGCGCAGACGCCATGAGTCTCGGCAAGCGCGCGTCGCCACGGTTCGAATAAAACGGTGATCGAGGTCCCAGCATCTTCGCCGCCACCGCAACGCGGGCCGCAAACCGCGCGACGTGCAGGAAACGGGTTGTGCAGACCTTCCCTAATGGGTGTCAACGATCTGGAGTTGTCGTTCGAGAGTCGGCTCCTGGCCGCACCAAGCCGATCAGACAACGCGAGTCCAGGCTCGTGGCAGACTTGCGGTAAAGTTCTGAATCGAATCGCTTCGCAACAACATTCGCTCACGCAGAATCAAAAAATGACTGCCTTGCAACGCCCGGCCGGTGCCCTTCTTTTGCTGGTGGATCTTCAGAAAGCAATAGACCACCCAAGCTGGGGGCGGAGAAACAACCCGCTTGCGGAAATTCAAATTGCACGTTTGCTCGACCATTGGCGAAGTAACGGCTGGCCGGTGTGGCACATTCGGCACGACTCCACCGAACCTGGCTCGCATTATCGACCGGGCCAAAGCGGACATGAATTCAAGTCTGAGGCCGCTCCCGTCACCGGCGAGCCTGTGATCCCGAAACGGACCAACAATGCCTTTATAGGTACGAATCTGGAAGCGCAACTCCGCGCGCAAGGCCATGACACGCTAGTGGTCGTCGGCGTCATCACCAATAATTCTGTCGAGGCGACGGTTCGCATGGCCGGCAACCTGGGTTTCACAACCTATCTCCTATCCGACTGCTGTTTCACGTTTGATCGAAGGGACTGGAACGGCACCCTGAGAAGCGCGGAAGACGTGCACGCGATGTCGCTTGCCAATCTAGACCCGGAATACTGCACCGTCATCACCGCTGAGACGTTGCTGGACACGGACAAATAGGCTGGGCCGCTTCAGATGGCGCGCTAGAAATTCAGGCGGATTCAGGCCCCGCTTGCCATACGATCAAAGTACACCGACTCTCGAATTCGTACTTACGGGTTCCAATCAAATATCCGTGAGAGCCGGTAAATGATGGACGCGATCTACTGTTCGTCCGCCCATTGTCGACGGTCTAGCCGGCTGGACCGAACGTCTCAAACGGCCGAACACGGACAGAAGACAACTATCTCAGTGCGACCCTCAACAACCTCTCAGGCGACGAGATCCACCGTGAGTCAGCTTTCACGCGTAACTCCGTGCCTCCGCGCGTCACGCCATTCGGCCGCCCCGTTCCGGCGAGCGTGACCCGATCCCTCTAGCGCTACTGCCCGCTCGAACCTCACTCTTGCCGCGCTTCGCGCAGCGCGTCCTGCATCACGACGCCCGCCGCTTCGATATGCGCTTTCGTCAGGCGCTTGGCGGCGCGCCGGTCTCGGGCCAGCACTGCATCGAGGATCGCATGATGCTCTGCGAGCGAGATGCGTTGGTAGCGCTCTAGCTGCCAGACGAGCCGCAGATAGCGGTCAGTCTTGCGCCAGATTGCTTCCAGCGTCTCCAGCAGATGCCGCTTGTCGCTTGGCTGATAGATTGCTCGATGAAATGCCCAGTTGTCGATCGACCAGTGCTCGACCGTATGCGCATTCTCGTCGCGCTCGAGGATTGCGCGGACCGTGGTCTCGTCGTCCGCGCCGAACGCATCGATAGCGGAGTCGAGCGCCAGCAGCTCGAGCGCGATCCGCATCTCCGTCAACTCGGCCGCTTCGAACCGCGTCATCGCGGAGACGAATGCGCCCCGGTTCGGCACGATCGTGACGAACCCGCTCGCCTGCAACTGCACGAATGCCTCCCGCACCGGAATGTGACTGGTGCCGAATTCCTTCGCAATCAGATCCTGCCGCAACTGCGTCCCCGGCACCAAGGTACCGTTCGCGATGCGCTCGCGCAGGAGATCGGCGAGCGAAGTCGAAGAGGGCTTGCCATCTGCAGATTTTTTCACTTTAATATATTAAAACCATATTGGATGGCCATGTGACAGTATCTCGTTTAAGAAATATTCCTGGCATTGGAGTCGATCGCATCGGCGACGCCGCGGATTCTCTGCGCGACGCGGACATTCTAAGGCTTGAAAATCTCGATACCGACCTGCGGCCGCCGGCGCCGGCGCTGGCTCAAACGCACGAGGCCATCGACGATGACGCGGCAAACAGCTATCTACCCTTTACCGGCCAGCGTGCGTTGCGCGAGGCGGCCGCCGAACGGGTCGGCCGCGCCGCGGGCGTCCCATACGACGCCGCGAGCGAATGCATCGTGTCGGCCGGTGGTCTTGCGGGGATTTTTAACGTGCTGCTGTCGATTCTTGAGCCGGGCGACGAGGTCGTGCTGACGGATCCGACCTACGCTGGGCTGATCAACCGGGTGCATCTGGCAGCAGGCGTGCCGAGGTTCGCGCGGCTGCAGCCGGGTGCCGACGGCTGGCGGCTCGATCTCGACAGTCTTGCCGCGGCGATTGGGCCACGAACGAAAGCGTTGCTGATCATGTCGCCTTCGATGCCAGGCGGCTACGTCGCATCGCGGGACGAATGGCTTGCGATTGCGGAGCATTGCCAACGCCATGGCATCTGGCTGGTCTATGACGCGGCGATGGAGCGCATCCTGTTCGACGGGCGCGACGTCATTCATCCCGCCGGTTTGCCGGGCATGCGCGAACGCACCATCACCATCGGCGCGGTTTCGAAGGAGTATCGGATGATCGGATGGCGCGTCGGCTGGATCGTCGGGCCCGCATCGATCATGAACGACGTACGTCTCGTGAGTTTGTCGAACGTGGTGTGTCAGGTTGGAATCGCGATGCCCGGCGCCACTGCCGCGTTGACGGCAACCGACGACGGCGTGGCTGCTGCGGTCGCGGAATGGGAGCGCCGTCGCGACTTCCTGATGAGCGCGCTTGCAGACCTGCCGGTGATCCGTCCGCATGGCGGCTGGTCGATGCTCATCGATACCCGTAAGTTGGGTCTGGAGCCACCCGAGGCGTCGAAGCTGCTGCTCGAACGCGGCAAGATTGCGGCCACGCCGATGACGAACTGGGGACCCGGCGCGGACCGCTATCTGCGTTTCGTTTTCTCCAACGAATCCGTTTTGCGCCTGCATGACATTCGCGAGCGCATACGCCGGTCATGGCAGATATGACTTCCGAGAAGTGGTCACATAAACGGCGCTGACCGCAAAAAACGAGCGCTTTCAGTGAGTCTCACGACTAAGTCGGCTCCAACCTATTCGTTAGACAAGCTTCAGTTGCCACGCGTGCTCAATCGTCTTGAGGAACGACCGCTCGACTAGCAGCTTGCCGACTTATTAAAAATTATATTAGCGATAATATTGAAAAATTCGAGTAAATACACGCTACTTTCCCCACTATATGGGCGTCACCGTTCGATCCCTTAATCTGTGTGTACGGGATAATACTGAGACGATAAGTTGATATTATTGACTAATATTATTACCTAACGCGGCGACCTACCGTCTCGCGTCATCAGATGCTGTCCCGCTGGGCAGCCGATCGATACAACGATAGTGGAGGCGAGCATGGCGAGCCGCTGTGTACCGCAATGGAGGGTGGCGATGCTGGTCGCTGACCTCCTGTGCTAGCCGCCGGCGCTCACGAAACGCGATGAGTACCATGCCGCCGCCAGTCGCCTGCGAGATCCTGCGTGACGGCCAGCCAATGCGTTTCGACTGTCCGGCCGCAGCGCATGCCGGCATCTTCGCGATCTACCAGACAATCAACCTCATTCCCACGCACCGTATGGCTGGGACGGCGCGTTGCATCGCTCGGCAGCACATTTTCTAACCACCGGAAATGAGTGGCAGTTCTGAACCTGCCTGACTAGCAGGCCGGTGAAATACCTCATGTAGCGGTCATCCGGAACGCAGGCGTAAACGTTGAACGTATGTCATCAATGAGAGCGAGATGGAACGGATGCGTGGGCCAGATGGTTTTACCGAATCAATGTTCACGGTGTTGAAGCTGGACGATTTTGTGCCGAAGGACCATCCGTTGCGTCCGATTCGCACCTGGCTCAATGACGCGCTTAAACGCATGGACGATGTGTTCGCGCGGATGTACGAGGCTGACGTGAAAGGAGGTCGGCCGAGCATTGCGCCGGAGAAGCTGGTGCGAGCTCTTTTGCTGCAGGTGCTGTACTCAATTCGTAGCGAGCGCATGCTGGTGGAACAGATTTCCTACAACATGCTGTTCCGCTGGTTCGTCGGCCTGCCGATGGACGGGACCGTGTGGGACCACTCGACGTTCAGCAAGAACCGCGACCGGTTGCTCGAACACGATGTGCTGGTGTTGCTCTTCAACGAGACAGTCGAGACCGCGCGCGAGCGCGGATATCTTTCTGGGGAGCACTTTAGCGTCGACGGCACGTTGATTCAGGCATGGGCCGGGCACAAGAGCTTTGTGCCCAAGGCAAGTCCGGACAAAGAAGACAGGCCTCCTGACGAACCGCCCGCGCCGAATGACAACTGGCATGGACAGAAGCGCAGTAACGAGACGCACCAATCCACGACGGACGAGCAGGCGCGCCTGTTTCGTAAGAGCAAAGGAACCGGAGCGATGCTCTGTTATATGGGCCACGTGCTGACCGACAACCGGCACGGCCTGGTGGTCAACGCACAGGTGACGCTGGCGACGGGCACCGCCGAGCGCGACGCGGCCGGGCAGATGCTTGCTGATGCCGCGAGTGTTGCGTCGCGTGCCATCACGGTCGGTGCGGACAAGAACTACGACACCGCCGGCTTCGTCGGCAGTTGTCGCGCGAATCGTGTCACGCCGCATGTGGCGCAAAACGATGGTCGTCCAGGAGGCTCAGCAATTGACGAGCGAACTACGCGCTGGCCGGGTTACGCGGTCAGCCAGCAAAAACGTAAACGCATTGAGCAGGTGTTCGGATGGGGCAAGACAGTCGGACGAATTCGACAAGCGATGTATCGAGGACTTGAACGCGTAGACCAGCTCTTCGTGCTGACGCAGGTCGGCTACAACCTGACGCGTATGCGCACACTTGCCGGTTAAGGGGCAGGAAGCAATGGATAACATCGATATGGCGAACCCGCGAGCAACGTCGAATGCCCGCAACGTGTTCCGCGTTTCAAAAGTGCGAACCCAGCATCCGTCGTAATGCATCTGGGCGCATCAACGACGGATATTTCAACGGCCTGCTAGTCTTACTGTGTCATATAAATATTTGCATCAAAGCGATACCTGGTACTATTGAATAATACAGACTTCGGGCGATCGCGATGAGAGAAGATGTCGACGAATTTGACGCGTATTTGAACCATCTGGCGCAGGCGTTAGGGCACGCCGATCGCCATGCCGGCCTCAAGGGCTACTGTTCGGGCCTGGTATTGCCGTTGTCACGCAAGAGCGTCGAGCCGATGGCCGCGCATATTGACCCACTTCACGCGAGTGCGAAGCACCAGTCACTCCACCACTTTGTGGCCAAGGCAGAATGGTCTGACCGGGCGGTCTTGCAGCGGGTACGCGAATGGGTGATGCCCGCGTTAGGCGCGCACGCTGCTGAAGAAACCGGCTACTACTGGATTGTTGACGACACAGGTTTTCCAAAGAAGGGGCGTCATTCGGTCGGGGTTGCACGTCAGTACTGTGGGCAGCTCGGCAAACAGGACAACTGTCAGGTCGCCGTGAGCCTGTCGATCGCGACGCAACGCGGCAGCCTGCCGATTGCCTGGCAGTTGTATGTGCCCAAGGAATGGATTGACGACCGGGAGCGGGCCCGTCGTGCGGGCATTCCCGACGATCTGGCTTTCGAGACCAAGCCCCAGATTGCGCTGGCCCAACTTCGCGAGGCTGTAGCGTCCGGCGTTGCACCGGGCATCGTGCTGGCCGACGCCGGGTACGGCGACGAAACCGCTTTCCGGGATGGCGTAACTGAACTGGGTTTGTTGTACGCGGTAGGGATCCGGCCTGGCACCTCTGTGTGGGCGCCAGGTACGGCGCCACTTCCGCCCGAGCCCTGGAGCGGGCGCGGCAGGCCACCGACATCGTTGCGCCGTGCGCCCGGCCACGAACCGCTCGCGGTGAAGGAACTGGCCATGCAATTACCCGTGAGCGCCTGGCAAACCGTAACCTGGCGGGAAGGCAGCAACGCAGCACTTTCCTCTCGCTTTGCCGCCGTACGGGTTCGTCCCGCACATCGCGACTATTGGCGAAGTACCGTTCGCGACGAAGAATGGCTGCTCATTGAATGGCCTGATGGCGATACGGAGCCGCTCAAATACTTTCTCACTACCGCCCCTGAGGAGGCGACCCTTGAGCAGCTTGTGTTCGTGACCAAGATGCGCTGGCGCATCGAGCGCGACTATCAGGACCTGAAACAGGAGTTCGGGCTCGGTCATTACGAAGGGCGAGGCTGGCGTGGCTTTCACCACCACGCCACACTGAGTATCGCTGCATATGGGTTTCTGATGGCCCAGCGACTCAGGATGCAATCAGATGTGCGCGATAAAAAAAACTTCCTCGAACGCACGCTGCCTGCCCTTCCCCAGGATTACATCCCTCGGGGCAGTCCAGCGCGCACAACGCCACGTTCCTGATTCCATTACCACGTTGCGTATCCTGCTTGGACTACGGCTCATGCAACGATGGCACTCTTCCTCTGTGGCAATAGATTGCACGAGCATTTATATGACACAGTAAGACTAGTGATGATTTTGGATAAATAATTTTGCATAACTAAGTTGAATGAATCTAATCAGAAGCGTGGTTTCATAGGAGGAGGTCATGATGTCCAGAGGAACCGGATTAATTGCTGTCTTGTTAGCGATGACCGTCGGGCTTGCCGCATGCAACGGAGATAGTAGCGGCACGTCCGCATCTCAAGCGACAGGGGTGTCGAACTCAAGTACGTCGCCGACGAATGACGCAGCCCTGTCAAATTCCAGTACGCCAACGGAACAGGCGACCGCGAGCCCGCTACCTTGCGACGCCGCAGCAACTGCTGACACGCCGTGTTCCGCGGCTCATAGCGTGACACGCTTGTTGACAAAAAATTATAGGGGCCCGTTATTCCAGGTTCGACGTGCGTCCGATAGTGCAACGCAGGACATTTACCCCTATACGTCGGGTAGTTTGCCGAACGGCGCCGACCGCACGCTGATCGGCTCGGCCAACGTCAAGAGCGCAAATGCGTTCTGCAACAATACAAGCTGTTCAGTCACGTACATTTACGATCAGATCGACCTGGTTGCGCCTCTCAAGGGAGGAGCATTTGGCAACGTGGCGGCCACCCTCACACTCAACGCGGACGGAACAGAGTCACTGACCCTTCCGAATAGCGGCTCAGGGGAGCAAAAAACAACGACTGTTCCGGTTCTCAACGGCTTTGCGACAATCACCCTTCCAGGAACCAGTGGAGCGCTGACCGTTCAACTGCTCCAGCCCCCCACCGCGCTAACCACCCAGTCACCGACCCTCCAGTTATCGATCGGAAACGATTTGCCGGCGCTCCCCGGTACGCCGGCCAGGTTAGGCTTCGTGCCGCTGCAAGGCGTCCAGATCCCAGCTCTCGGTACTTTGGCGGGACAAGCGTACCGCAACAGGTTCGGCACGGTGAACCAGTCGATTGGTGATAGCGATATCGCCGAATATATGGTGGCGGGAGCGCACTATAGCCAGTCCTCCACGTGCTGCGGAACTTATGGAAATATGGAAAGCAGTGCTAACCCCGGCACTTATGCGCATGGAGAAGTAGAAGGCGAGATGTTCGCGCTGGCGTTCTCGAACGGCAACGCAGCAGTTTTTGGCTATTGTGACGGCGACTCGAACCAGGCACCGAACGTAAAAGACCCCGTATGCAACGCACTCGATATTAACTGGCCGGGCGTCGACGCGGAGGCCGGCGTTTATCTCTACGGCCCGCAGCAGCCTCCAAAAGAAAAGTTCGTCACGGTGCTCTCCAAGTACTCACCGGTGACCGCGTCGAATATCTTCGTGGTCAAAGGCGGTTCTGCCTCGCAGAGTGTACTCACCGCACTCTATGACCAGGCACCCCCAGAAGCCTTGAACTTTGGCAACGACGCGGGTCACGCATTTAATGGGCAATGGCAGGGTGGTCTTTCGCTTGGCGAAGGCGGCGACGGTAGCGCTGCTCCCATCCAGTTCTTCGAAGGCGCGGTGATCACCAAGGCGACATCCGACACGACGGATAGCGCGATCCAGGCGAGCATCGCAAGCTTTTACGGACCGCCCGCTGACAAGGCAGTGGCTGCCTGCTATGCAAACAATCTGATCAACTCGCCGCTGAATCTCGCCACACCGCATGCATGGTCGCAACAAAATGGAGGTACCGCAGTGCCTGCGACCGATGTCTCCGGTGTGAACAAGGGGGCGGCAATGGTTACCAGCACGAACGGCTCGTCAGTCTCGAATGTCCGCGAAATCATCAGGGTTCAGGGCGGCCAGTCGTATAGCTTCACTGACTATGTTCTCGCCACCACCAACGCGACGGTCTTTCCTGGCGGATCAATCCAGACCGATGACCCGAGCGGCACCGAATTTGGCTGGGTCCTCAATACGAATACGGGTGCTGTAGTGCGCGGAACATGGGGCGCTGGACAGGCAACCTCGCTGAGCGCAGTGAAATCGGGTAACTGGTGGAAAGTGACGATGACCCTCACCGCTCCCGCGGGATCGAACAATGCATCAGTTTTTATCGATCCGCCCACGTCTAGTGCTGCTGGAGCTCGTTCACAGCAAGCGCCGTACTTGAGCGCAACACACTATTGCCCAAGCCTTGCAATCTTGACTAACGCGGGAACCTAGGCGTGAACCGTGTGGTGGTTTTCGCAGACAGCCACTCTTAAGGGACGGGCGTCACGGAAAACATAAAGAAAAAGTCAGCAAGGTGGGTGAGGGTGCCGGGGGAATGACCCGGCACCCGTCCTTCTTTACAGGTAGCTGCAGATGTAATCGAGCGTTTCGGTCACGTCGATATCGAAGCGACTCTTGCCGGGCACCGAGAACGACTCGCCCGCGCCATACGTCTTCCACTCGTCGCTGCCTTCGAGGCGGATGCGGCATTGGCCGGCTTGCACTTCCATGAGTTCCGGCGCGTCGGTGCCGAAGTTGAGCGCGACGGGCAGGATCACGCCGAGCGTCTTGCGCGTGCCGTCGGCGAAGAGAACGGTGTGCGAGACACACTTGCCGTCGAAGTAGACGTTGGCACGTTTGATAACGGAAACCTGATCGAATTGCGTTGTGGCCGTCATGGCGGTCTTCCTTTGGGTCATCGTGAATGGAGGCATTCGCGCCGCGTAGCGGCAGCGGGCGGTGCGCGATCGGCGCGGACCGCTGGCGCGGGCTTTCGTCGGACGCAAGCCCGCCATCATACAGGCGGCCGGCGGCGCCAGCCGCTAACCCACCTGCCTGTCAGGGCAACGCCGCAGTGTGATCCTGACGACTAGTCAGCCCGGGACCAACGACCCGAATCCGGGCACACAATCACCGGTTCGCCGTTCAACTGGACTTGCTCGGTATCCAGTTGCGACGAGGTTGAAGGGGCAACGTCGAAGGCCACCTTGAGTGCGTGCCCCACATGGGCATTTTCGATGGGAAGCTCCCAGGTTAGGAATATCTGGATGCAATCCTGGTCCGGCGTGAAGTCGGCCACATTGAAACCACTGCTGCCGCGCTGAATGACGCCATGAGGCTGGCCAGTATCGAATATCACAACCGTTCCCCGGGTCAGAGGAATACGCCGGCCCAAAGCGGGAAAATGCAAGTCCAGACCTCTGTCCTCGCTCATGAAGAGATTGCAGAAGGCCGCATCGCCATATTGCGCACCGTCATGGTGGTACCTCGCGCCGCGGCAGGCCATGAGGGCTACGTCACTGGCGGCAAGCACCTCAGGCAGTCCAAGCGCGTGCGTCCAATCGGACACGGCCTGCACGCAGCGCGTGTAGTCCGGCCAGCGCGCCCGCGCTCGCGGCAAAGGCATTGGCTCGACGTCCCCGGGTTCCAGGACCAGATGCGACGATATCTCTCTTTCCCAATCCGCAAGCAGACGTGCAGGGGGCATAGGGACGTCGACTGTGCCTGATAGCACGATGTCGCTCACGCTTCGGCTGCGGATGGCGTCGTCACTCCAGTAATAGGAGGTCAGCATGTCTCGCATTCGATTCAGTTGAGGGGGGATTCATGCGGGCATTGTAACGATTCCACGGGACCGCTTCGGCGCGAGCCGGCCACGTGCCGTGGTGTTCGCAAAGGTGTGCGGGGTCGACTGGGCCCGACTTCATGGAGATCGCCTGGTGTAGCCAGCCGTCGGCAGACGCAGCGTGTGACGTATCGCGCGGGTTGACTCGTGTGCATGTGCCGGGCCTGACGTTGTGAGGCTGTGATGCCAGTCAGGTCCGGCCGTTCTTTCTGTTGCACCCGCGAGGTCGCGCTGGAGGTGCCCCCCGGGGCACCTCGCGTTGCGGACTAGTGCTTGGGTGTGGACGGCGTGCTGCCGCCGCCGAGTCCACCTGTGAGGCCGCCGAGCAGGTTCGTCAGCGGGGCGAGCGGAGACGAGCCGCCGCCTGCGCCGCCGAGTACACCGGTCAGTGTGCCGACCAGGTTGGTCAGTGGTGCAACCGGATTGGACGCGGTATTCGTCGACGATCCGTGCGAGGTGCCGCCGCCCAGGCCTCCGGTTAGTCCGCCGAGCAAGGTGGTAACCGGTGCGAGGGGGCCGCTGCCTTGCGAGGTGCCACCGCCTAGGCCTCCGGTTAGTCCGCCGAGCAAGGTAGTAACCGGTGCGAGCGGGCCGCTGCTGCCTTGCGAACCGCCGTTCACCGAGGCCACCGACAGTCCGCCGAGCAACGCGGTCACAGGTGCCAGCAGGCCACCGGTGCTATGTCCGCTCGATCCGCCCGTGACGCCATGTGAACCACCGGTTGCGCCGTTGGCCACGCCGTTGCCATTGCCGCTACCACTGTTGTTGCCCACGGTGATCGGCACGATAGGCACGCTGATCGCGCCGACGCTGACGACCAGGTTCACGATCGGATCAAGCAGGCCGCCGGTGGTCTGGCTGCCGCTGCTGGAGCCAACGCCGGAGTTTGAGCCACCGGAGCCGCTGGAGCCACCCGAACCTCCGGAGCCGCCGCCGTACCCGCCACCCGAACCGCCGTGGCCGCCGTCTCCAGAGCCACCGCCGTTCCCACCGCCCGAGCCACCCGAACCTCCAGAGCCGCCGCCGTACCCGCCACCTGAACCACCGTGGCCACCGTCTCCAGAGCCGCCGCCGTTCCCACCACCCGAGCCGCCGGAGCCGCCTGAGCCACCCGATCCACCTCCGTATCCACCACCCGAGCCGCCCGAGCCAGTGGAGCCACCCGAGCCGCCGCCATAACCGCCGTCTCCAGAACCGCCGCCCCACGCCGAGCCGCCGGCCCAAACCGAGCCGCTACCTGCACCGCTGCCGGCCCATGCGCCGGATGTGGTACTGCCTCCTGCCCACGAGAATCCCGATCCTGGTTGCCCTGTTGTCGTCCATCCGCTGCCTTGCGTAAACGAGGGAGGCGGTGTGGTCGTGACGTCTCCGGCCTGACAAGAAGTGGCTAGCGACCACCATAGGAGTGCGCTCGCCGATGCAACAAGAGTGTGTTTGAAGGGAGCCATGATTAGTCCTTTCGCGATGAAATCGCGTCCTGATTGGAAGGTGTAATCAGTGCCCCCGGAAAACCGCTGATCGGTCTTGCAGAAACGGTTGCTTTTCTAGCCCGAGACCGCGTTTGTGCGCGTCGCCTTCGTTTAATTTTGGAGCCGACGCGGTAGCGCCATGCTCGGATGTGGCTTGCTCGGGCAATTGATCGCTGCAAGTTCCGAGCCAATGCGCCGGTTACGGAGCGCGGCACGTTCCGCGCACGTGCAGTACTGAAATTGAGCGGCGTACAGCGATGAGGGTCTTGCTGGACGGGGGAGATCGGGTGAGATGGAGAACGCAGTGACGGCATCACGTGGCGCGTGTTACGTCCCAGGTGTTACGTGTTCCCGTCACGTCGAACGTAACCTCGCCGTTACACGTCGTGCTGCTCAAATAGTTCAGACAAAAGGCGGCGTTGCCATCATATGGAGTCCGATCTATTGAGGCGCGCGTTGGAAACGCGCGTTTAGATCCGTGACGGCTCAATGACTTCCAACCCTCGCGCTTCGAGGGTGCCTCGGGCTCACTTCGCTGCGATTGCCTGCGTGTCTTCGATCAGGGATCTGATCCGCTTCTGATCGACCGGTGTCGCCGGGTTATAGACGATCATCTGAAGATCTGGCCGCCCGTCGACTGCGAAGGATGAATATTCGAGCGAGATCGGCCCCAGCACGGGGTGGCGCAGGCGCTTGACCCCCTCGCCGTGGGTCTGCACTTCATTGTCCCGCCACATGGCGGCGAATTCGGGACTTGAGCGGCACAGTTCGTCGACGAGCGGCGCCACTTCGGCGTCGGCGCCTGCGCGCGCGGCATCGATCCGGAAGGCGCCCACCACGAAGCGGGCCACGCTTGTCCAATCGAACTGCGCGGCACGGACGCGGGGATCGCAGAAGATCATGCGCAGGACGTTGCGTTGTTCGGGCGGCAGGGAGCCGTAGTCGGTGAGCACGGTCGCGGCCGCGCGGTTCCAGGCAACCACATCCCACGTCGCAGTCCTGACGATCGCCGGGCTGTAGGGCAGCGCATCGAGCAGGCGCTGCAGTCGCGGCGTGATCGCGTCACCGCCGCGATAGCGGACTTCGGGCGGATGGCCGAGGCCGAGCAGGAACACGTGTTCGCGCTCGACTTCGGTCAGCATCAGTGCCTTCGCAATGCGGTCCAGCACGTCCGCTGACGGATTGCCGCCGCGCCCCTGTTCCAGCCACGTGTACCAGGCCGCGCTGATATTGGCGCGCTGCGCCACCTCTTCGCGGCGTAGTCCGGCCGTGCGCCGCCGGCCGCCGGAAATACCGAAGGACGCGGGATCGAGCTTGGTCCGCCGGTTCTTCAGATAGTTGCCGAGCCGGTTGCTGCTTTCGTCGTCGTTCACTTGGGCCATGCTTAACCTGTTAAGACGTATACCCGGATAGTGTTACCAATTTAACAGGATGATTCTGCCTCTTACGTTGCTCGCAATCAACCGGATTTCGGAAGTTCACATCAGCATCGCGCGCGAGAAGGGCGTGTCGGCTTACGTGGGTGACGGCCTCGACTGTCTCGGAGAATCAGGGCGGCCTCGGCTGATACCATGATGCACACCCTGCTTACGCGAGAGAACGACATGAGACTGAAAGACCGCGTTGCCTTGATTACGGGTGCTCAACGTGGCATCGGACACGCAATAGCGACAAGGTTCGTGGCCGAAGGAGCAAAGGTGGTGCTTGCCGACGTAACGGACGCGACCGCCGAGGCAGAGGCGCTCTGCGCCTCGGGCGGCGAAGCCTGCTACGTTCGTGCGGATGTGTCGCTGGAATCCGACGTGAGTGAAATGGTTCGCCTCGCTGAAGCACGATTCGGAAACGTGGACATTCTGGTCAACAACGCGGGCATCGAATTCGCGAAAACCGTTCTCGACACGAGCGTTGCGGAATGGGACCAGCTGATGGCCGTTAACCTGAAAGGCGTTTTCCTGTGTTCGAAAGCCATCATCCCGGCGATGCAACGGCGCGGTCACGGCGTCATCATTAACATTGCGTCCGAACTGGGACTCGTGGGCGAGGCCAATGTGGCCGCCTACTGTGCCTCGAAGGGCGGGGTGGTGATGTTGACAAAGGCGATGGCGATCGACCACGGTCGTCAGGGTATTCGGGTGAACTGCCTTTGTCCCGGACCCGTCGCGACGCAATTGCTGGAGGACGTGTTTTCCAGCAGCCCCGATCCGGCCGGTCTGCGACGTTCTTTCGAAGCCGCGACGGTGCTGGGGCGAATTGGTTCTCCTGACGAAGTGGCCGGTGCCGCAGTCTTTCTGGCGAGCGACGACTCGGCCTACATGTCTGGCGCAAATCTGGTCATCGACGGGGGATGGACCGCGCGGTAAATCCGGATGCCGCGCATCGGAGCGGGGCGCGGCATCCGCGTGGGCAGGCCGGTTCTATCGGGTCGTGGCGACCCGGAACGGACTTTTATATCACAACAAGATATAATGCTGGCGACACACTCTTTCATTTCGTGAGGATTTGCACCTTAAGGTGCAGTCCCGTCCCACGTGATACCCGCCAACTTTCCCATCTAAACTTTGTCCCGCTACGCCCTCATCCGCTGGCTTTCCAGCTTCGCCCCCCATCCCATCGCCGTCAGGTGGCCGGAGCGCCTGAGATCGTGTCTCGGCGCATTGCTTGGGATTGCATTCACCGGCGGGACAATGCACGTCCTTCTCGGACCGGCAGCAAACATTCCGCTTCTCGTGGCGCCAATGGGCGCTTCGGCCGTGCTGCTGTTCGCGGTTCCCGCCAGTCCGCTCGCGCAACCGTGGTCCATCATCGGCGGCAATATCGTCTCCGCGACGGTCGGCGTTGCCTGTGCAAGCTGGATCGCCGATCCAGTGGGCGCCGCCGCCTTGGCCGTTTCGCTGGCGATCTGTGCGATGTTTGCGCTGCGATGTGTTCACCCTCCGTCGGGCGCGGTCGCGCTGACCGCGGTCCTTGGAGGCCCGGCCGTGCATGCGCTGGGCTACCGCTTTGTGGCCGAACCGATTGCTATCCAGTCAGTGATGCTGCTGTGTGCGGCTATCGTCTACCACGCTGCTACCGGGCATCGATACCCACACGTCGCGCAGAGTTCGGGCAAAGGCGCGGCCGCATCGGCTGCGGCGTCGAACGAAGGTTTCACGCGTGCGGACCTCGAGGCGGTACTGAACCGCCGCGGGGAATTGCTCGATATCGATACGGACGATCTGGAATCCCTGCTGCGCGACGTTCAGTTGCAGGCCTACGCCCGCACGTTCAATGAATTGACCTGCGCGGACATCATGTCGCGCTCGCTGGTCGCCGTGTCGGCAAACACGAGAGCGTCGGCCGCATGGAGTCTGCTGAAACAGCGCCATATCAAAGCACTCCCGGTCACTGACGAGAGGCAGCACGTGATCGGCATCGTGACCCGCGCCGACCTTGTCGACAAACGGGCATTGAGCAAAGGGGCCGGCTTGTCATCCCCCATGCCACGCTGGTTCCGGCGCAGCATTACCCCGGCGCCGCTTGTCGGTGCACTGATGAACGTCGACGTTCACACGGTCGACGCGACGACGCCGATCGTCGAACTGGTGCCGGTGTTCGCGAACTACGGGCACCACCACATCCCGGTGCTGGACTCGAATCAGCGGCTTGCCGGGATGATCACGCAGGCCGACCTTATCGCGGGACTCTATCGCCAGGCTTACGCGAAGCAGCGTCACGCGGCCTAGCACTATCACAGGCACTGGCGCATGCTTACATGCATAAATATCACGACATGATATAATTCGCGCATTACCTAATTCTCGACGGCACTCCGATGAAGACACTCACTCGCGGCTTGACCAAGGCGAATTTCGAGCAACTGTCCGAGTTTCGCTATCAGATGCGTCGCTTCGAGCGTTTTTCTGAACAGGCTGCCCAGGGCGAAGGCATCACGCCGTTGCAGTACCTGTTGCTCCTGCATATCAAGGGTTATCCGGAGCGCGACTGGGCGACCGTTGGCGAGCTTGCGGAACGGCTTCAGGCGCAGCATCACGGTGTGGTCGCACTCGTGTCCCGCTGTGAGGCGCTCGATCTGGTCCGCAGAAAGGTCAGTGAGACAGATCGTCGCCAGGTCGAGGTTCATTTGTTGAAAGCGGGCGAGCAGGTGCTTGCCCGTCTCGCCGAGATGCACCGTGCCGAACTGAAGTCGCTCAAAGGCACGTTCAATGTCCCCCAGATCGATGTTTGAGTCACCATGAGTCTCGATACCCATAAGCGTGATTTCTCCACCAACGCGCGGCTTCCCGGCATTTCCGCACTCGCCGCGGGAATTGGTGCGCTCAGCACGCTTGCAGCGTTCGTGCTGCTGAGCCTGATTCATCTGTTCACCAATCTGTTTTTCTTCCAGGAATTTTCGTTTGCGGAGCGCTCACCGGCCTTCAACACGTTGGGTATCTGGGTGGTGATCATCCCTGTGATCGGCGGTCTCATCGTCGGTTTCATGGCCCGTTACGGTTCGGAAAAGATCCGTGGGCATGGCATTCCCGAAGCGATTGAAGCCATCCTGTTCGGCAAGAGCCGCATGTCGCCGAAAGTGGCGATTCTCAAACCTCTGTCGTCCGGCATTGTGATCGGCAGTGGCGGGCCATTCGGCGCGGAAGGCCCGATCATCATGACAGGCGGCGCGCTGGGGTCGCTGATCGCGCAGTGCGTGAAGGTCACGTCCGCGGAACGCAAGACGCTGCTGGTTGCCGGCGCGGCGGCGGGCATGACAGCGGTCTTCGGCACACCGGTGGCGGCCGTCCTGCTGGCGGTCGAACTGCTGCTGTTCGAATGGCGTCCGCGCAGTTTTTTGCCGGTCGCCCTTGCGTGCGCAGTTGCGGGTTTTGCGCGCGCGGCATTCTTCGGCACGGGGCCGCTGTTTCCGCTTGAGACTGCGCCTCCCGGCGCGTTGTCGCTGGTGTCCTGCGTCATTGCAGGCCTGATGTCCGGCGCGCTCGCGTCGGGCCTGTCAGCCGCGTTGTACAAGACCGAAGACCTGTTCGGCAAGCTGCCTATCCACTGGATGTGGTGGCCCGCGCTCGGTGGTCTCGTCGTCGGCATCGGTGGCTTTCTCGAACCTCGCGCGCTGGGCGTCGGCTACGACGTGATCGGCGATCTGTTACACCAGCACATTGCAATCCAGCTCGCGCTGGCTATCCTGATCGTGAAGGCGATCATCTGGGTCGTGGCGTTGGGCTCGGGCACCTCAGGCGGCGTCCTGGCGCCGTTGCTCATGTTGGGTGCGGGACTTGGTGTTGTGCTCGGCCACGTGCTGCCGGGCGGCGAACCTGCCCTGTGGCCGCTTGTCTGCATGGCGGCCACGCTTGGCGCTACGCTGGGCGCGCCGTTGACCGCCATCGTGTTCGCATTCGGCCTTACGCACGACAGCAACGCGTTGCTGCCGCTGCTTGCCGCGACGCTGATCGCGCACGGGTTTGCAACGGTCGTCATGAAGCGCTCCATCATGACCGAGAAAATTGCCCGGCGCGGTTATCACATCTACCGGGAGTACGGAGTCGACCCGCTTGAGCGCCACCACGTCGACGAGGTGATGTCGCGTACGGCCGAGACAATCGATGGCGATATATCCGTGGGTGAAGCGCTAGCAACGTTCTTCGGCACGACGCAGACACATCGCGCTTATCCGGTCGTGCGTCATGGCGTGCTGGCGGGCGTCGTCGATCGCACGCTACTGGAAAAAATTCGCGATGACGAGGCAGAGGATGCGCTCGATTCGCGCCTCGCTGACGTGTTGCGCCGCCGTTCTCCCGCATTTGCATTGCCGAGCGAAACCTGCCGGCTCGTCGCAACGCGGCTTGCGGTGCACGGTCTCGAACGCTTGCCCGTAGTCACGGACTCCGAAACGTTGCAACTGGTCGGCATTGTGTCGCGCAGCGATCTGGTCAAGCCGTCTCTTGCTCACTTCGACGAAGAGCACAAGAAAGAACGCTTCCGGCGTTTGCGCGTGCCCGCCGGCAAGCGGCACTTCCCACCGGTTCCTTAAGTCACCGGCCGATCAGCGGCCGGAACAGATACGCGCTTCTTCCGTGCCCCTTCGGGGGCACACCCTCCTGCCTTTCCTGCTGATTCAGCACTCATTTTCCAGACGATATCGTCTCTACGTTGCGAAGCCATGTCGCGCTCCTCATGGCTGTTTCGCAACCGTGTCAAAGAAACTCGCATCGCAGGCCGCGCCCGGGAACGAAAACGGGAACGGGGCTCGCACACGTGACATCCAACACCCTATCCAAGATCGAATCGGCCCCGATCGATCCTGTGCGGACCGGATCGGACTTGCCTTCACTATTCAGGAGACGCAACATGAAGTTAATCAGCGCAGCACTGTTCGGCGCACTCACGCTTACCAGCTTCCCGGGCTGGGCACAGAGCGCCGGTCCCACTGACCCCCAGATCGCCGCCATCGTCGTGACCGCCAATCAGGTGGATATCGACGCGGGCAAGCTCGCGGAGTCGAAAACGAAGTCGAAGGATGTCAAAGCGTTCGCGCAACGCATGGTCACCGATCACAGCGGCGTCAACAAGGCCGCCACCGACCTTGTGCATAAACTCGGCGTGACGCCGGAAGACAATTCGACGAGTCAGAGCCTCAAACAAGGCGGTGACGCGAACCTCGCCAACCTGAAAACGCTCAAGGGCTCACAGTTCGACCGGGCGTATATCGACCACGAGGTGACGTACCACGAGAGCGTTCTCGACGCGCTGGACAAGACGTTGATTCCGAATGCTCAGAACGCCGAACTGAAGGCGCTTCTCGTCAAGGTGCGTCCGGCCTTTGTCGCGCATCTCGAGCACGCGAAGCATCTGCAGGCGGAGCTGGGCAACAGCGGTGGGTAATCCGACACTTTGCGTAGCCGGACAGCGCCGGGGCAAGTTACGTACCGGCGCTTTTATCCTTGCCTACGCTTTCGTTGCGATCATGACGACTTCGCTGGCAGGCTTTTCCAAGGCCGCAGGCGCAACGTACCAGGTCATCATCGAGCAGATGCGCTTCAATCCGCCGGTGCTTACGGTGCACCGCGGAGATCGTGTGGTGTGGGTGAACAAGGATCTGTTTCCTCATACGGTGACTGGAATGTCGAAAGCGTTCGATTCACACGAAATCTCGCCGGATGCATCGTGGAGTTACGTGGCACGCCAGACGGGTCGTTATCCGTACTTGTGCACCCTCCACACCACAATGCGTGGCACACTGATCGTGCAATGAGGGATGGGAGATGAGTGAGGGCGACCTGGCGAGGCAGTCATGACAGACATTGCTGAAGCACATTCAACGTTTGCAGCAGGCGACGAACGCGAGGTGGTCCGCCGTATCGTCGCGGGAGATCGGTCAGCGTTCGAATGGCTGATGCGCCAGCACAATCGGCGGTTGTATCGTCTGGCGCGCGCCACGTTGCGTGACGGAACGGAAGCGGAAGACGCGCTGCAGGCGGCGTATCTGTCAGCCTACAGATCGATCGCACGGTTTCGCGGCGACGCCACGCTCTTCACCTGGCTGTCCCGCCTGGTACTCAACGAATGCTATGGACGCCTGCGCCGGGCAGCACGCCGGCAGAACGTGATTCCCATGGTGGACGCGAACACTCATGTCGATATCGATGCCATGACCGCGCAAGATTCCGATTCCCCAGACAAGGCGGTAGCGCGCGCCGAGTTGCGAGCCTTGCTCGAGCGCAAGCTGGATGAACTGCCGGAAGTCTTTCGCGTTGTGTTTGTGCTGCGTTCGGTCGAGGAATTGAGCGTCGAGGAAACGGCACAGTGTCTCGACATCCCGGAAGCGACGGTGCGCAGCCAGCATTTCCGCGCCAGGAGCCTGCTGCGCGAATCATTGGCGCACGATATCGATCTCGCCGAGCGTGACGTATTCGAATTCGGCGGCGCCCACTGCGACCGGGTGGTCGCCAACGTCCTTTCGCGGGTAGCCGGCGAGGATGACCAGGGCAGTAGCGCCCCGGCGATATAGATCGCCTCTCCTCGTCGGCGCCTGACTCATGACCTCGCGCGCCTGTGCGACGGACTGCAGATCTGCCCGTAAATCCTGCACAACGCACTCATCGGTGCGTCGTCCAAAGGCTGCCACAGGGACCGTATATACATCACAAGATGATATATAATGAGTTGGATGCGATCTCAATCGTCGTGCTGCCGCACTCGTGAGCGACGACCTTCCGAACGACTGCGCATCCACTGCTCGGCTGCTGGATAGCGAGACCTCTTGAATCGGAGCGAGTGACGATATGTCTGCATTCGGTCGCATCCTATTGTGTTATGACGCAACCCGTGAGGGGCGGCGGGCGTTGCGTCATGGCGCCTCATTAGCGGAGCTGATGAAGGCGGAAACGCACCTGCTTGCCGTTCTGAATAGCCCGACATGGTCGCAGGGGGCCGATATCGCGTCCACCGTGCCGTTTGATGCGCTGGAGCAATCAGCGAGGGAGATACTCCGCGATGGAATCGAGAAACTCGCTGCGCGTGGAGTCATCGCAACACCCCATTTCGCGATTGGCGATCCTCTGGACCATATACCGTTTTTTGCCCGTGAGTTGAAAGCCGATCTGGTTGTCGTGGGACATCGCCGAAGTGGCCCCGTCCGGCGATGGTGGAGTGGCAAAAACGACAGATTGCTGCTGGACAGGGTTTCCTGCGCAGTACTGGTCGCTATGGACCCGGAAGACGCGGACGCTCACGAGCCGGTAGAGACACTCTCCGCACACGCATAAAAGAACGCTTCCGGCGCCTGCGGGCCCCCGCCGGCAAGCGGCATTTCCCGCTGGTTCCTTAAGTCAGCGGCCGATCAGCAACTGCTCAACAGCCGGAACAGATACGCGGTTTGCCGAAGAGTAAATAACGCTCCGGCGCGTCTGCCACTGCATCCCCATGTCACACGGCTGATGCCGGAGTCGGTGCCTGAGTTCAGGCATCCGTATCTTCGGCTACCCCGACGCCTTCACGTCCCCCCCATCGCGCATCCCCAACCAGCCCCCCAGGGAAAACAACCAGTGGACGAGCGCCCAGGGTGGTGTACGATCCAATCGTTACATTGTTCAATGTAACAATAAAAAATGTCATCGTGACGGGCGGCTGCACCCCCGTCGACAGCATATTCGGGAGGCTTGTATGGGTGAGAAGTCCATTCCACACGTCGACGTGGAAGAACTGGCGCAGTTCCGCGAAGTCCAGCAGCTGGCCTATCGGTGCGTCGAGAGCGTCGGTGAAATGCTCCAACCGGGCATGACGGAAAAAGACGCTGCCCGGCTGCTGACCGAATGGCTGCAGGATCACGGCGTGCGCGACTGGCTGCACAAACCCTTCGCCTGGTTTGGCGACCGTACCGCCTTTGAAGGTTTTTCCGGGCTGTCGCACATGGCCGGTTTTAACCTGGCGTTCTTTCCGAGTTCGCGTCGACTGGAAGAAAACATGCCGGTCATTCTCGACGTCGCGCCGGTGCTGAACGGTGTGATCGCCGATGTCGGCTACGCCACCTGCGTCGGGACGAATCCCACGCTCGAACAGTTGAAAGACGACCTGGCCGAACACCGCGAGTTGATCGTCAGCATGGTGAAGCAACGGCGCACGCTTGCCGACGTAGCGCGCGCGGTCGACCTGTTGTGCAGAAAACAGGGCGTCGAGCCGCGCCACAAGGCCTATCCGTTCAAGGTGCTTGCGCATCGTGTCGCGAAGCTGAACCAGCTGGCCAAGCCGCGTTTTGTGGCGCGTTTCGGCCTGAACGCCACGCGTAACCTCGTCCTCGACCAGGTTAGCGCGGGCAGGAAGGAGGGCTGGTCGCCGTTATGGTCGATCGATCGCCGCTCCGATCATGCGCCGACGCCTGGCCTGTGGGCCGTCGAACCGCATCTCGGCTTTCAGGGTGTGGGCGCCAAATTCGAAGAGTTGCTGGTCATCACCGATGACGACGCCTACTGGCTCGACGACGACCTGCCGCATGTGCGCCGCTGGGCGCAGCGCGGTCGGGCGTTGGCCGCGGCATGACGGAGGCGCACGTGCAACTTCAAACCGAACCGATAGCGCCCACGCTGTACGAGGCGCCATCCGCCACGCGTCGCACCGAATTCATGGTGAGCTCGGGCGACGTGACGCTGGCCGCGAGGGCATGGGGCGACCCCGCCCGGCCTACTGTGGTGTTAGTGCATGGCTACCCCGACAACAGTGAAGTCTGGGACGCTATGGCCGGATTGCTGGCACACGATTTCCATGTGATTGCCTACGATGTTCGCGGTGCGGGGCAATCCACCGCGCCTAAGGGGATGGCTGCTTACCGTCTGGGAAAACTTACCGACGACTTCATCGCCGTCATCGACGCAGTGAGCCCTGATCGCGCCGTCCATCTGGTCGCGCACGACTGGGGCTCGATCCAGGGCTGGGAGTTCGTCACCGAAGAGCGATTGCGCGGGCGCATTGCGTCGTACACGTCGTGCTCAGGCCCTTGCCTCGACCACGTCGCTTACTGGATGCGAGCACGCTTGCTGCGTCCCACGCCGCATTCGATCGGCAAGCTATTGGGTCAACTGGTGCGCTCCTGGTATGTGCTGCTGTTCCATTTGCCGGTGCTGCCAGGCTTGACCTGGCGCGTGTGGCTCGGCCGGGCATGGCCGCGCGTTTTACGTCGTGTGGAAAAGACGCAGATCGCGCCGCGCCCGACGCAAACGCAGGACGGCGTGCGCGGCGTATCGCTGTATCGCGCCAACTTCATCCGCTGCCTGTTCACACCGCGCAAGCGCTATGCGCATGCGCCGGTCCAGGTGATCGTGCCGACGCTGGACAAATACGTCAGCCCGGCCTTGTCCGAAGATCTTTCGCGATGGGTGCCGAAGTACTGGCGCCGTGAGCTGACCGCGCGGCACTGGCTGCCGGTCACGCACCCTGAACAGATGGCCCGGATGGTGCGTGAACTCGTCGATCACACGGAAGGCGGCGCCGAACCGGACACGCTGCAACGCGCCCGTATGGACGCCGCACGCAAACCGCTCAGCGGCAAGCTCGCGGTCGTGACCGGCGCGGGCAGCGGTATCGGGAGATGCATTGCACTGGAATTCGCGAAGCAGGGCGCCGCAGTGGTCGCGGTCGATATCGACACCGTAAGCGCGGAACGCACGGCTACCCTGGCCAGGTTGTCAGGCTGCCAGGCGTATGCGCGCAAGGCCGACGTCGGCAGCGCCGAACAGATGGAAGCGCTGGCGGAGTGGGTCGGGACGGACCTCGGCGGCGCCGACATCGTGGTCAACAACGCCGGCATTGGCATGGCAGGCGGCGTGCTCGACACCACGACACAAGACTGGGAACGCATTCTTCACGTCAACCTGTGGGGCGTGATTCACGGCTCACGCCTGTTCGCCCGACAGATGGTGAAGCGCGGCAATGGCGGTCACATCATCAACACTGCGTCAGCCGCAGCCTTCGCCCCTTCGCGCGACCTGCCGGCCTATGCGGCCACCAAGGCCGCCGTGCTGATGCTTAGCGAGTGCATGCGCGGAGAACTCGCAGCTCACGGTATCGGCGTGAGCGCAATCTGCCCGGGGTTCGCCGAAACCGGAATCATGGCCTCAACCCAGTATGTCGGCGCCAACGCTCAGGATCAGGACCGCATGCGCCAGAAAGCCACGAAGCTTTACCAGTTGCGCGGCCTGCAACCCGAGACGGTCGCGAAAGCCGCGCTCCGTGCGGTATTGCGCAACAAGGCCGTGGTCGCCATCGGCATCGAGGCGCATTCAATGCGTTTCATCTCGCGCTACATGCCTGGGCTAAGCCGCATGATCGCCCGCATCAGCATGGTGCCGCGTTGATCTCACCCACCGGATGCCGGAGACCGTAATGACCCAAGAGCACACTCAATACAAGATCAGGGCACGCCATGTGAAATTCGACTGGAGTCAAACGCCGATCCAGTGGATTCCCGGCGACCCGGCGAGCACGCACATCATCAATGTGCTGAACCTGTTGTTCCCCGCCGGCGAACTCTGGTTCTGCCGCGTCTACAACAAGGCGCTGCCGCTGATCGCCGACCCGGCGTTGCGCGACGACGCAGAGGGGTTTCTCAGGCAGGAAGCGGTGCATTCGCGCTCGCACGGTGGTGTGCTCACGCACTACTACAAGGCTCACGGCATCGACACGCAGCCTTTCACAAAGAAACTCGACTGGCTGTTTGGCAAGCTGCTCGGCGAGCAACCGCTCGGATTGAAGATCGGCAAAACGCGCTTCTGGCTGCGCCAGCAGTTGGGTGTCATCGCCGCGCTGGAACACTTTTTCGGTTACCTCGGCAATTGGGTGCTCAATGCCAACGGGCTCGATGCCGCCCATGCCGACCCAGCCATGCTCGACCTGCTGCGCTGGCACGGCGCCGAGGAAGTGGAGCATCGCACCGTAGCCTTCGACATCTTCCGGCATATGGGCGGGACCTATTTCGAACGCTGCTTCCACATGCTGTCGACGGTCATCCTTCTACTGTACTTTCTCACGCACGGCGCGCGCTTCATGCACCGGCGCGATCCCGACGCCGGCGCGTACCGCGGTTTTATCCTCGCCTGGCGCGCCGGAGCGCGGCGCGGTTGCCTGCCGTCGTTCTGGAAGATGATCGCGGCAGCGCTACGCTATTTCAATCCGCGCTATACACCACACCACGAAGGCTCGACCGAGCAGGCGCTCGCCTATCTTGCCACCTCGCCCGCTGCGCAGGCCGCGGCGCATGGAGGCAACTGGGTGCGCGATGCGAATTGATACGACGGCATGAAGCACTACGTCGTTGCCGTTTTCAAAGCCTCTATGTCACGGCGGGGTGGCGCTCCAAACATGCGCGAGTATTCGCGGCTGAATTGCGATGCGCTTTCGTAGCCCACCTGATAGGCCGCTGCTTCGGCATTGGCAATGCCCGCCACCATCAGGTGGCGTGCTTCAAGCAGGCGAAGCTGCTTCTGGTATTGCAACGGGGTCATCGATGTCAGCGCCTTGAACTGCCTGTGGAATGCCGACGGACTCATTTGTGCCACGGCGGCCAGGTCCTCGATGCGTACGGTCTCGGTGAATTGGCCTCTTAACGCATGGATGGCAGTCACGACTTTATGCACGTGGCTGGTTGCCAGCACGACCCGGGCGACCTCGTTGCCGTGACGCCCCGTTAGCAACCAGTAGCAAATTTCCCGCTTGATCATCGGTGCGAGAATGGGAATAGCGTGAGGCGTGTCGAGAAGACGCACCATGCGCAGCATGCAGTCAGCGAGCGGTCCGTCAATCTCGGTGACAAACACGCCGTGTCCGAGCTCGTCTTCCGGCGCAGGCGGTGTATCGAGACATGCCATGACATCGCGCATGATGGCAAGGTCGAACTCCATGGCAATAGCGAGGTATGGTTCTGCTGGACTGGCTTTCACAATCCTGCTGAACGCCGGCATCTCAACGTTGACGATCAGGGCTTGTCCTGCCCTGTAGTCGTACCGCCTGTCACCGAACGTTGTCCACTTGGCGCCTTGAACGACGACACAGAGGGCCGGCTTCATGATCAGATGAGAGGGATGTTTTTCATGATCCGACCGGATGATGATCAAGCCCTCGATGGCGGTCATGAACGGGCCTTCACTCCCGGCTTGATTGTCGGTGTAGCGTTTGACTCCTTCGACCAAGGCATTCGACATATGAACCTCCTCCGCGCCTGCATTTCCGCATGTTACTGCCTCGCGTGTCGAGCTACAGAGCCCGGGCAGGATTAGGCAAGAAGAAGGGCAGTTAGGGCATTCAGCCTCGCGATCGGCCGGAATAAGCTGCGTCTACACCTCTAACGTGGAGCGCAAAAATGACAGCAGGACAATCGGCAGACGCCATTTCGAAGATTGCCATCGTGACAGGCGGGAGTCGCGGCTTGGGGCGCAATACGGTCCTCAGCCTTGCGAAGCGCGGCGTCAGTTCCGTATTCACCTATCGCGCCAATCAGGCAGAAGCCGACAAGGTTGTCGGTCTGGTGGCAGAGGAGGGGCAAAGAGCCATTGCACTGCCACTCGATACCGGAAAAGTGAGCACATTCGACTCATTCGTGGAGCAGGTTCGGGCGTCGCTTGCGCAGTTGGGCGCTGAGCGTTTCGACTACCTCGTCAACAACGCCGGCACTTCGAATCACACCCCATTCGAAAAGACTACCGAGGAAGAGCTGGACAGTCTTTATCACGTCCATTTCAAGGGCGTGTTTTTCCTCACGCAAAAGCTCCTTCCGTTGATCAAGGACGGTGGCCGCATCGTGAATATCTCCTCGGGACTGACCCGTTTCACCTTCCCAGGCAGTGGGTCCTATGCATCCATGAAAGGCGCGGTCGAGGTTCTGACTCGTTATCTCGCGAAGGAGCTCGGCCCGCGTCGAATCGCCGTCAATACCGTTGCGCCAGGCGCAGTCGCCACCGACTTCAGCGGCGGCATGGTGCGCGACAATCCCGAGATCAACAAGCTGGTGGCTGACGCGACGGCGCTCGGCCGTGCGGGCTTGCCCGACGACATCGGCCCGATGATCGCGTCGCTGCTGTCCGAGGACAATCGCTGGGTCAATGGGCAGCGCATCGAAGTCTCGGGCGGCATGTCTCTCTAGCTGTGCCAGAATCGGCGTTCTCCCAACGAGGACAGAATGCCGCTATGGCCGACAATCACAACAACAGCCTGGATATCCGAAGGCTTTCCCCAACAGAATGGGCACAAGCCTTTCCGGTGATCGCGCAATTGCGGGCGCTTGATCAAGACGAATTTCTCAGAAGAGCGAGGCTGCAATCGGATGCCGGCTATGAGCTTGTCGGCGCTTTTCAAGGCGGCAAGCTGATTGGCGTGATGGGGATGCGGCCGGTCCACACGTTGGCGCGCGGGGCGCACTTGCACATCGACGATCTCGTCGTCGATGAGGCGACACGGGGCAGCGGTGCGGGTCGCGCCTTGACCGAATATGCGGAGGCCGACGCGCGTGCTCGCGATATGACTGCAGTGTTTCTCGACGCCCGGCCGGATGCCGTTCCCTTCTATGAACGACAGAATTACGTGTTCCATCCCGCACCGTCGATGAAAAAAGTTCTCTTGCCTTCGTAGGCATGAAATGGGTTACCGTCAGCAACATTCGCCAACAGGAGGATCGAAAGTCATGACCGACAAGCAAGATGCAGCGCCAGACAGCACAGCAGCGCGAGTCGCCTTGTGGCGTGCTCTCCATGTCCAGTCCGATCCGCCGCCGCATGTGCTGGAAGACGAAATTGGCCTTAAGCTGCTCGCCCCGGACGAGGGCTGGCGAAGCCGCGGGGATATGGATCCTCAATTCACGCGACCCTTTCGCGCTTCGATCGTGGCGCGTGCCCGCTTCATTGAAGACCTGGTTGTGGAACAGGCCGGCCGCGGGCTTGATCAGTATGTCATCCTCGGCGCCGGCCTCGACAGCTTCGCCCAGCGGCGGCCGGAGATCGCATCTCATCTCAAGGTGTTCGAGGTCGACCAGCCAGGTCCTCAGGCATGGAAGCGTCAGCGTCTGATCGAGCTCGGCTTCGGCGTTCCGGACTGGCTGCGTTTCGTGCCGGTCGATTTCGAGGCGGGGGCAAGCTGGCGAGACGGGCTCGTGACTGCGGGCTTCGATGACAGCAAGCCGGCGATCGTGGTCTCCACAGGCGTCAGCATGTATCTCACCAAGGATGCGAACGCGGCCACGCTGCGCGAAGTCGCGGCCCTCGCCCCGGGATCGACGCTCGCCATGACGTTCCTGCTTCCGCTGGAGATGGCTGACCCTGCGGTGCGCCCCGGGCTTGAAATGGCGGAGAAGGGCGCACGAGCCAGCGGGACACCGTTCCTCAGTTTCTTCACCCCGCCGGAGATTCTGGCGCTGGCCCACGAAGCGGGCTTTAGAGACGCACGGCACGTCTCGGCGGCCGATCTTACCGAGCGCTACTTCATGGGCAGGACCGATGATCTGCGGCCGCCAAAGAATGCTGAGGAGTTGCTGGTAGCCAATACCTAGCTGCTCGCTCAAAGGAACCAGCGGTATTCCCGCGCATTCACCTCGTTCATGAAATCCAGATGGTCCTGCCGTTTGTTCTCGCAGTAGACCATCACGAACTCTTCGCCCATGCCTTTGCGCACCGCCGAATGGTCCTGCATCGCGGCGACGGCCGTGAGCATGTCCTGGGGAAAGTCGACACCGCTCCTGCGGTCTTCGTTGAGCGGCGCGATGGGTTCACGGGCAGCATCCAGCCCGTGTTCCATGCCGGTGAGAATGGCGGCAAGTACCAGGTACGGGTTAGCGTCGGCGCCCGCCAGGCGGTGTTCGATGCGCAGGTTGCGGTCATCCGATTCGGGAATACGGATGCAGGCGTCGCGGTCTTCGAAACCCCAACTGGCGCGGCTGGCCGCATTCGTCTTCCAGCCATAGCGGCGAAACGCGTTGTGGTTGGCGGCGAAGACAGGCATGCAATGCGGCAGCAAGGCGAGGCACCCGGCCACCGCATGACGCAGCGGGCGCTGGCCGTCAACGGCCAGCAGGTTGTTGCCCACCTCGTCGTAGAGACTCACATGCACGTGCATGCCGCTGCCGGGCGCGTGCAGGTACGGCTTGCTCATGAAGCTGGCGCGGTAGCCGTGTTTCATCGCCACGCCGCGCGTACTGCGGCAGAACAGGGCAGCCCAGTCGGCGGCGCGCAGACTGTCGTCGTTGTGGCCAAAGTTGATCTCGAACTGTCCGGGTCCTAGCTCGGCGGTGATCACGGTAGCGTCGACGCCCTGCTCGCGCGTAGCGTCGACCATCTCATTGAGCACACTGGAGAAGCGCGACAATCGCTCGATGTGCATGTTGGGTTGGTCGTCCGGGTCGTCGCAGAAAGGGTCACGTGGGAATTGCGGAAGACCGTCCGCCAGCGTGGCGTCGAACAGGTAAAACTCCAGTTCGAAGGCGACAACCGGGCGGATGCCACGCCGCTCGAAGCGTTTCAGCACGCGCGCCAATACCTCGCGCGGCTCGAACTCGATGGGCGCCTCGGTGCCGTCCGAGCTGATCAGCATCTGCCCCAATGGCTGAGTTTCCCATCGCACGGGCTTGAGGGTGCCGGCGATCAGGCGGCGCTGCGCATCCGGATCGCCGTCGTTGAAGCAATAGTCGCCGATCGGGAACACGCCACCCTGCGCACCGAGCAAAATGCAGTTCTGCGGCAGTTTGAGGAGGCTGCCGGCAGCGACTTTCTCGAGCATGTCCACGGGGTATCGCTTGCCGTAGAAGTGCCCGGGGATATCCAGGCAAATGAGGTCGACGTAACGTACCTCGGGATGCGCCGCGCGGAAGGCGCGTACTTCGCTGAGCAGGTCGGCGCTGGGGGAAGTCATGTTGTTGTCCTTCTCACGCAAAAAGACGCGATGATTGAGATTCAGTTAAAAGCTACCGTCGAAAAAGGTAGGCAAGTCGACGACATAACGGAACGCGATAGTCGCAACGCAGTCCATTAGTCATCCGAATTGTCATTCAGCGCAGCATTCGCTGCTGTGTCATGTACTGTCTGAATCCTAGGTGAACACCCAAAGTACCCGCGTGGGTTCGTCGGAGAGATTGGCGTAGCGGAACCGGGCGTGCGCCGGCACCTGGAAGCCGTCGTTGGGGCCGAGGGTCGCAGGTTGCGCTTCGTCGTCCAGCCAGATGGTCAATTCGCCTTCGAGGACGAAGCCACCTTGCTCATCGCTGTCATTCAACGGTTTGTCGCCGCTGCTGGCGCCCGGCGCCAGGTGACTTTCCAGCATCGAAAAACCCGCTGACATGTTCGGCGACACCAGCACGTCGGTCACGCCCTCGGCGTAATACAGCGTGCGGCGTTCATCCGGCCGCGTCACCCAAGGCAGCGCACGCGGCTTGCTCAGGCTATAAAAATAGGTGGTGGGTACGCCGAGGGCCTCGCCGATGGCGGTCAGATCGCCCACGGTCGGACGTGAGAGTCCGCGCTCGATCTGGGAAAGGAAACCCACCGAGCGGCCGATCTTTTCCGCCAACGCGCCCAACGTCACCTTCTTATGCTTGCGCAGGTCCCGAATCAGTATCGCGAGACCTTCAATTTCTTCCTGCTTGTTCATCTTCAGCCTCTTCTCTCAGACTCTGTCGCGCAGACGATACCAGGTCTTGCCGATGACCTCCAGCGGCGCGGCCAGTAGCGCACCGCCGGGAAAAGGCGGATTGTCGATGGCCTGATACAGGCCCAGCAGTTCGTCGTCACCGAGGATGGCGTCGGCGACCGCCCGGCCGGCGGCGAGCGTGGGCAGCACGCCGTGCCCCGAATAGCCTTGCAACCAGTAGCGCTCACCTTGTCGACCGATATCCGGTGTGCGTTTCATGCTGATGTCGATATGCCCGCCCCACGCAAACTCGAGTTCCACTCCGCGCAGTTGCGGGAACGTGCGCTCGAGGTAAGGCCGGGTAGCCGCCGCAATATCCTTTGGGATGCCGCCTGCGTAGGTGCAGCCGCCGCCGAATAGCAGGCGGTTGTCAGGACTTAAGCGGAAGTAGTCGGGAACGAACTGGTTGTCGATCACGCAACTGTTGCGTGGCAGGAGCGAGCGGGCCACCTCCGGCTGCAGCGGCGACGTGGCCACCTGATAGGTGCCAACGGGCAGCATGCGCCTGGACAATTTGCAGTCGAGGCGGTCGATATAGGCGTTGCAGGCGAGTACCAGCACGTCCGCACGCACCTCGCCTTTATCGGTGCGCGCGACATAACCGCCGGGCGTCTCGCGGTAGTCCAGCACCTGGCTCTGCTCGAAGATGCGTCCGCCGGCCTGTTCGATCGCCGCCGCGAGGCCCTGGGCAAGTTTCAGCGGATTCAGATGGCCCGCTTCGGGATCGTAGAGCGCCGCTTGATAACGTTCGCTTGCAATCCATTGAGGCATGTCCTCGCGAGGGATAAAGCGCATCTCGTCGTAGCCCCACTTTTCCTCGGCCTCCCGTTGGGCCTGCTGGAGGAGGGCGATGCGGCGCGGCAGCACCGCTGCCCACAGACTTCCAGCACGGTAGTCAGCATCGAAGCCATGCCGCTCCGGCAGCTCGCGTATCTCCCTGGCGGCCCAGCGGATGCTGTCCCACAGTTGACGGGCACGCTCCAGACCCAACGCTGCCTCTAGCGGAGGCATATCGCAGGACCAGCCGAGCAGGGCCTGACCGCCGTTGCGCCCGGACGCTGCCCAGGCAACCCGGCTGGCTTCAAGCACCGCGACGCGTTTGCCCGCGAGAGCCAGACGCAGCGCCGTATGCAGGCCACTAAACCCCGCGCCGACGATGAGCACTTCCGTGTCGAGGCGCTCTTCCAACGTTGGTCGCAGGGGAATCGGGGCAGGATAGGTGCGTGCGTAGTAGCTCGCGACGTGCTCGGCAGACTGGTCGAACATGTTGGCTCTCGTGAAAAATATCGTTGTAAATTTCATGAAAAAATACCATTAATTTTTCACGGACGCAAGCGCGCGTCAAAATACCGACGTTCTTTTCATCGATCCACCGGAGGAGAAACGCGCATCGGGCATCGGGCCGAGTCCGGGCAATGCGAGACAGCTATTGCTGTTCCGCCCCGAAGGCGTGTGGATCCGCACTTCCGGCAGGACGGTGGTAACCTTCCCCCGCTTATTCAACCGGCCGGCGCGGCATCTTCCGCGCCGGCATCCAACATTGACCCAAAGAGTGATCATGACCAGTTCCATCTACAGCGCATCCGTCCCCGTCTTCAAGCAAATGCTGACTGCATTGTCCGACGTGCTGAAGAAAGCCGAAGCGCATGCCACCGAAAGGAACATCGAGCCGAACGCGCTGCTGCAGGCGCGCCTGTTTCCCGACATGTTTCCCCTGGTGCGCCAGGTGCAGATCGCTGCGGATTTCACCAAGGGCGTCAGCTCGCGCCTCGCTGGCGTAGAGGTGCCGTCGTGGCCCGACACCGAAGTGACGTTTGCTGACTTGCAAGCGCTTATCGCCAAAGCGTTGACCCACCTCGGCACGCTCGACGCCGCTCAGTTCGAGGGTAGCGAGAACAAGGAAATCGTCCTGCGCCCGGGCACGCCGAAAGAGAAGAAGCTGGTCGGCAGCACCTATTTGCAGAACTACGGTCTGCCCCAGTTTTTCTTCCACGTCACGACGGCCTACGCGATTCTGCGCCATAACGGCGTTGAAATCGGCAAGCGCGACTATATGGGATCGTACTGATCGTCGGCGCACGGGCAGGGCGGTCGGCGGTCGTTTCATGCGCACTTGCTGTCCGGCCCGCATGCCCTTGTCCGATGGCTCGGTTCTATGCGTAGGCGGTGAATGACGGGTAAGCCGTGGAGGGATATCGCGTGCCACGCGAAAGATTTTCTTTCGCTACGGACAAGATATCGTCGATAGTCGATGAGTCTGCGAGCACGCATACTGCCTTCCCTGGCAGACCCGCCTGGACGCCACCCACCTACGCAAAACCGACCGATCAGGGACATGAATCCGAGAACCGTAAGCCTCATCGCAGCAACTGTCTTTGCGTGCGCTGTCACAGCCGTTGGTCACGCAGCCGACGATCAGCAGAACAGAATCAGGCGTGCAGTGGACAGCGCCATACATCCGGTCATGGCGAACGATGGTATTCCTGGCATGGCGGTTGGCATCATCGACGGTGACAGGCATTACGTCTTCAACTATGGCCTGGAGTCGACGAAAACCAGAACGCAAGTTACCCCCGACACCTTGTTCGAACTGGGTTCTGTCAGCAAGACGTTGACGGCGACGCTCGCGTCCTATGCGCAGGTGAGCGGTTATCTGTCCCTGTCGGATCAGTCGAGCAAGTACCTCCCGTCTCTGCGCAATAGCGAGTTCGGCAAAATCAGTCTTCTTAATCTGGGTACGCACACGCCAGGAGGACTCCCGCTGCAGGTGCCGGACACCATTCGCAACGACGATCAGTTGATGCAGTATTTCAAGCAGTGGCAGCCCACCTATGCGCCGGGAACCTATCGGACTTATGCCAATCCCGGCATCGGCGCGCTCGGCCTGATAACGGCGAAGAGCATGGGGCAGGATTTCAGCGCGCTGATGGAAAATCGTCTGCTTCCCGCGCTTAATATGAAGCGCAGCTACATCAACGTTCCCGCGGGGAAATTGAGCGACTACGCTCAGGGCTACACGAAAGACGGGGCGCCGATCAGAGTGGCGCCTGGGGTGCTGTCCGCTGAAGCCTACGGTGTGAAAACCACGGCTGCCGACATGGTTCGTTTCGTGGAAGCCAACATGAATCTGATCCAGTTGGACCCGAAGCTCCAGCGCGCGATCACGGACACCCACACCGGATACTTCAAGGCAGGGGGGATGACCCAGGACCTGATATGGGAACAATATCCGTATCCTGTCAAACTGCAGACGCTTCTCGACGGAAACTCGTCGGCGATGATCTTCAACGCAACGCCGGTCACTGAAATCGTGCCGCCGCAGCCGCCTCGCGAAGATGTCTGGATCAACAAAACCGGCTCGACCAACGGCTTCGGCGCGTACGTCGCATTCATTCCGCAGAAGCGGTTGGGGATCGTCATCCTTGCGAACAAGAACTTCCCCATTGATGAACGGGTGACCGCCGCATACCGGATTCTCACGTCGCTAGCCAACGACGAACAATGAGTGTACAAGCCGCTATCATCGACCGTAGTCCCCAAAGGAGAACAACCGATGAGCCGACCCGATTTCATCAAGCATTGGACTGAGCTGGAAGAACCGGATGCGCATTCCTATCGCGGCGATACCGAGAAAATGGCGCTAGACGCGCCGCTTTCCGCCGCACTCGGCGTCACGCGTATTGGCATTCATCACGTGAGGCTTTTGCCCGGCCGGCGCACGTCATATCCGCACGCCGAGAGTACTGAGCAGGAGTTTGTGTACGTGCTCGAAGGCAAGCCCGATGTCTGGATCGACGGCGTGCTTCATCCGATTGCTGAAGGCGATTCCGTCGCGTTTCCGTCAGGCACTGGCATCTGCCACACCTTCATCAACAATACGAAGGACGAAGTCAGGCTGATGGTAGTCGGCGAACGTCCGCGCGACGACAACCGCATCCGTTACCCGCTCAACGAAGCGCACGAACGAACCCGCGCGGACCGCTGGGTGGACTGGCCCACCAGACCGCTCGGCGACCACAACGGAATGCCGGACTGAGGGTCACGCCGCGGATGACCGCCTCGGCGCACATCCGGAGCGCGGTCCTGCAAAAATCAGCGATTCAGGCTAGGCTACCCTGTGGGCCGTTTTTGCGTGGTACCGAAGCGGCCGTGCCACAGGTTATTTCAGTCAGGAAAGCAATGAAACAACAGCTAACAATCGATTTTGTCTCCGATATCGCATGCCCGTGGTGTGCCATCGGTCTTTCGTCGCTCGAGCTTGCACTGTCGCGCCTGGGCGATACGGTCGACGCCAAAATTGCCGTGCATCCCTTCGAGCTGAATCCGGAGATGGGGCCGGACGGCGAGGCCATTGTCGACTATCTCGGCAAGAAATACGGACGCACCCCGGAGCAGATCGCCGAAACCCAGGCGATGATCCGCGAGCGCGGGGCGAGCGTTGGTTTTGACTTCGGCCCGCGTACGCGCGTCTATAACACGTTCGATGCGCACCGCCTGCTGCATTGGGCCGGTATCGAAGGCAAACAGTTGCCGCTCAAACTGGCGCTGCTGCGGGCCTATCATGCCGAGGGCAAAGACCCGAGCAATCACGAAGTCCTGGTTGAAGCGGCCCAATCCGTGGGGCTCGACGCCGCGCAAGCAAGTGAGGTACTGCGCAGCGGAATCTACGCCGACGACGTCCGTGCGGAAGAACGGGAATACCAGGCGAAGGGCATCCAGTCCGTGCCGGCGATCATCTTTAACGGTCGCTATCTGGTGAGCGGCGGACAACCCGTGGAAACCTTCGAGCAGGTCATCCAGCAAATTCTCGCCGAAGCGTAGGGTGGCAATCGCGCCGCTGCCAGCCAGGCGCATATGACTGGCTGCTACCCGCGCATTGTCATGTTGTTCCGTCGGTGGCGGGGGCGCGGTTCAGTGACCGCATACTGAATCCCGCCGCACTTGTCACTCTCACCGTTCGATGCAGGGCATTAATGTGCTCTACAAGGACGAGGCTGGTGATGTGTTCCATAGCGCCTCGACATCCATAGGAGAGACGCTCGTGATGGATCGCATCATGGCGATGCAGACCTTCGTACGCATCGTCGACGCCAACAGTTTTACCCGCGCCGCGCAGTCGCTCGGGATTGCGCGCGCAAGCGCGACAACACTCGTGCAGAGCCTCGAGGCCATGCTCGGCATCCAGTTGCTCGTGCGCACCACGCGCCGGCTCAGTTTGACTGCCGAGGGAGCCGCCTATTACGAGCGTTGTGTACAGATTCTCGCTGACATCGACGACATCGAGGCGAGCCTGCGGCATCCCGACGACCGGCCGCGCGGGCGGCTGCGCGTTGAGATGCCGGCGGTCGTCGCGAAGGCGATCGTGTTTCCGGCGCTCGACGATTTTCACGCGCGCTACGAACATATCCTGCTCGACTTTGGCGTCAGCAACCGCCAGGTCGCACTGGTCGGCGAAGCGATCGATTGCTGCATTCTGACTGGAAAGTCGCCGGATGCGGGCCTCGCCGCTCGCCGGCTGGGCGCGCTCGAGCGCGTGACCTGTGCGAGCCCGCTTTATCTCGCGCGGTACGGCACGCCACTACGGTTCGACGAGCTAACCGGTCATGTCGCGGTGAATTGCACTTGCGCGCAGACGGGGCGTGCGGCGGATTTCGATTTTCAGGTCGAAGGCGACACGGTCAACGTGCCGCTTGGAGGCTTCGTGCAGGTGAGCGACGAGCATGCGTATCTCGAATGCGGGCTGCGCGGACTTGGACTGATCCAGCCGCCGCGGGCGCTCGCCCAGCCCTATCTCGACTCTGGGCGGCTGCGTGAAGTGCTGCCGCATTGCAGGCCCGCGGCGATGCCGGTATCGGTCGCGTATCTGCGTCATCGCCGCGCTCCGCCTCGCGTGCTTGCCTTCGTCAACTGGCTCGCGGAGCTGTTCGAAACGGCGCGGCACGTAAGCCATGAGCAGCCCCCCGTGCGCCGGAGTCTGCGTGGCGTGGAGGCCGCCGAACCGGCCTGAATGAGTGACAAACCAAATAGTGGGAAGCAGGCGCGAAATGCCTTTGCGCACGACACTAGGGAATGCCTACGCTTGAGCCGCTGCCATCCAGCGTCGTAAAATCGTGGCACATCAGTTTGGGTGGCCCAGCAATGTGTCTGGCTTCTCGTTACGATTTCGGCCGCGATACCCGGCGACGCCCGGCGCAGCGGCTTCCCGCGTTTTTTCGACCCGCTCCCCGTATTGAGGCCAGCGGCGGTCGCGGAATTGCCGTCCACTCCGCGTCATGACCCCGCTCATTTCCGTCAAAAGGCTCAACAAGCGCTTTCCCGGCGTGAGGGCGCTTCACGAAGTCCAGTTCGAGCTCATGGCGGGTGAAGTCCACGCGCTGATGGGCGAGAACGGCGCCGGCAAGTCGACGCTGATGAAAATCCTCGCCGGCGTCTACACCCGGGATACGGGCGACATCCTCTATGACGGTCAGCCGGTCGAGTTCTCGAGCCCGCGCGAGGCGCAGGCTCTGGGCATCGGCATCATTCATCAGGAACTCCAGCTGATGAATCACCTGACCGTCGCCCAGAACATGTTCATCGGCCGCGAGCCGCGTGGGCGCCTCGGTCTGTTCCTCGACGAAGACAAGCTCAATGCGCAGGCGCGCGACATTCTTGCCCGCATGCATGTGAATATCGACCCGCGCGCCGTGGTCAGCACGCTCACCGTCGCGAAGCAGCAGATGGTTGAGATCGCCAAAGCGTTGTCTTTCGACTCGCGCGTCCTGATCATGGACGAGCCGACCTCGGCGCTCAACGATGCCGAGATCGCCGAGCTATTTCGCATCATTCGCGAGTTGAAGAGCCGGGGCGTCGGAATCATCTATATCTCCCACAAGATGGATGAGCTGAAGCAGATTGCCGACCGCGTTACCGTGCTGCGTGACGGGGAATATGTGGCCACCGTCACCGTGAGAGACACCAGCGTCGACGCGATCATCGGCATGATGGTCGGGCGAATCTTGACCGACGTTGGGCCTTCTGAACGCATTGCAGGCACCGGCGAGGTCGCGCTCGAAGTCAGCAATCTGAACGCCGGGCCGCTGGTGAGAGACGTAAGCTTCACACTGCGCAAAGGCGAGATACTGGGCTTTGCCGGCTTGATGGGCGCCGGTCGTACCGAGGTCGCCCGCGCGGTGTTTGGCGCCGATCCGATCGAATCGGGCGAAATCATCGTGAAAGGCGTGAAAGCGACGATCAGGAATCCGAGCGATGCCGTGGCGCGTGGCATCGGCTATCTCTCGGAAGACAGGAAACGCTTCGGCCTTGCGACTGGCATGAACGTCGAATCGAACATCGTCATGTCCAACTTGCGCAAATTCCTGTCGCTCAATTTTTTCTTGCGCCGCACCGAGATACGCCGGACAGCCACCCATTTCATCAATCTGCTCGCCATTCGCACACCCTCCGCGACGCAGGAGGTGCGGCTTCTCTCGGGCGGCAATCAGCAGAAAATTGTTGTTGCGAAATGGCTCGAGCGCGACTGCGACGTGCTCTTCTTCGACGAACCGACGCGCGGCATCGACGTTGGCGCCAAGAGCGAAATTTACAAACTCCTGCGCTCGCTCGCCGGAGAAGGCAAGGCGATCGTAATGATCTCATCGGAACTGCCGGAAATCTTGCGCATGAGCGACCGCATCGTCGTGATGTGCGAGGGCCGCATTACCGGCGAACTTTCAGCGACGCAGGCGACGCAGGAGCGCATCATGCAACTGGCGACGCAGCGCGAAACCTTAAAAGCGGCGTGAGCCCGAAGAGGAGAGGTCCAGTTTATGACACAGCCATCGGATACTTCGACGCTCGCTAACGAGGGACGGTTGTCCGGCCTCAGAGCCCGCGTCTTCACGCCGACTGCTCTGCAAAAGCTGCTCGCCTTTGGGAGCCTGATCCTGTTGCTGGTCTTTTTCAGCTTCGCGTCCCCTGCGTTCATGCAGATGGACAACATGCTCGGGATTCTGCAGGCGACGGCCGTCAACGGCGTGCTGGCGATTGCCTGCACGTTCGTCATCATCACCGGTGGCATCGATTTGTCCGTCGGCACCTTGATGACCTTCACGGCGGTCATTTGCGGCGTGTTTCTGACCTATTGGCATTTGCCGATGTGGACCGGCGTCGTGGCTGCGATCGGCACGGGCGCAATCTGCGGGACCATTTCGGGCACGCTCACGGCGAAAATGAAAATACCGCCGTTCATTGCCACCTTAGGCATGATGCTGCTGCTGAAAGGCCTGTCGCTCGTGGTCTCGGCCGACAAGCCGATCTATTTCACCGACACCGAAAACTTCTACATGATCTCCCAGGATTCGCTGATCGGCTCTGTCCTGCCGAGCCTGCCGGTTCCGAACGCGGTCCTGATTCTGTTTTTCCTTGCGGTGGTGAGTTCGATCACGCTCAATCGAACGGCGCTCGGCCGCTACACGTTTGCGCTCGGCAGCAACGAAGAAGCGGTGCGCCTTTCCGGCGTGAATGTCGACCGGTGGAAGATCGCCATTTACGGCCTGGCTGGGTCAATTTGCGGCGTCGCCGGGCTGCTGATTGCCTCGCGCCTGAATTCGGCGCAGCCGGCGCTAGGCCAAGGTTACGAACTCGAAGCGATTGCCGCCGTGGTCATCGGCGGGACCTCGCTCAGCGGCGGTTCGGGCACGATTCTGGGCACGATCATCGGTGCGTTCATCATGAGCGTGCTGACGAACGGCTTGCGCATCATGTCCGTCGCTCAGGAATGGCAGATCGTGGTGACCGGCCTCATCATCATTCTCGCGGTTTATGCCGATATTTTGCGGCGCAAGAAAAGCTGACGAAGGTGGACGCTACGCGAAACAGGATCAAGAAAAGGGAGCGCCCAAGGCTCCCCGCACGGCTGAAGGTCGATGGCCAACTTAGGAGGAGAACCCCATGTTGAAAAGAAGACTAATCGGTGTCGTGGTCGGCGTTGGCGCGCTCATTGGCGGGACGAGTGTGACGTACGCGCAAGACACCTACATCCCACTCATCTCGAAGGGCTTCCAGCACCAGTTCTGGCAGGCGGTTAAATCCGGCGCGGAACAGTCGGCCAAGGAGCACAACGTCAGGATCACCTTCGAGGGTCCGGAAACCGAGGCCATGGTCGATAAGCAGATCGACATGCTCTCGGCGGCGCTCGCCAAGAAGCCCCAGGCGCTCGGCATTGCCGCGCTCGATAGCAAGGCGGCCATTCCGCTGTTGAAGCGGGCGCAGGCCGCCAAAATACCCGTCATCGCGTTCGACTCCGGCGTCGACAGCGACATTCCGTTGACGACGTGTGCGACCGACAATATTGCCGCGGCTGCGCTTGCCGCCGACAAGATGGCCGAGGCGATCGGCAATGCGGGTGAGGTCGGTTTGGTGGTGCACGACCAGACCAGCCGCACCGGCATCGATCGCCGCGATGGCTTCCTGAATGAGATGAAAGCGAAGCACCCGAACATCAAGATCGTCTCGGTCCAGTACGGCGGCGGCGACCATCTGAAGTCGGCGGAAATCGCCAAGACGATGATCCAGGCCAACCCCAATCTCAAGGGCATTTTCGGGGCGAATGAGGGGTCGGCGGAAGGTGCTGCGATCGGCGTGAAGGAATCGGGCAAGAAGCTCGTCCTGATTGGCTACGACTCCGGCAAGGAGCAAAAGGACGACATCAATTCGGGTTTGATGGCCGGCGCCATTACGCAGAACCCGGTTGGTATCGGCAAATGCGTCGTCGACTCCGCAGCGAAGGCGTTGAAAGGCGAGAAGCTGCCCAAGAAAGTCGACACGGGCTTCTACTGGTACGACAAGAGCAACATGAGCGATCCCAAGATCGCCGCTGTGCTCTACGATTGACCGGCGCCGCCTGACGCGAAGAGAGAGAGGAGGGGGCGCGGCGCTCCCTTTTCTTTTCTCGCCTTGCCTCGCGTCCGCCTGGAGCGAAGGTGGCTGCAAGGAGGCCAGGCGAGCACGCACGGCCTCTTTGCTTATAAACAGAAGACGATAGCTGTCGCAGAGGAGGGGTTCAGATGCCCACGATCACCAGGCTGTCCGTCCGGGACATTCGGTTCCCGACCTCGCGTTCACTCGACGGCTCCGATGCGATGAACGCCGCGCCGGATTATTCCGCCACCTATGTGACGCTCGAAACCGATTCACCGAAGGGGCTCACAGGCCATGGCCTCACCTTCACCATCGGCCGCGGCAACGAGATCTGCGTGAGTGCGGTGCAGGCGCTTGCCCCGCTGGTCGTCGGTAAAACGCTCGAGGATATCGCGGCGAATATGGGCGCCTTCTGGCGCGCGCTGACGTCGGACAGTCAACTGCGCTGGATCGGTCCGGACAAGGGCGCCATTCATCTGGCGACGGCGGCGGTCGTGAATGCGGCCTGGGACCTGTGGGCCAAAGCGGAAGGCAAGCCGGTGTGGAAGCTGCTCGTCGACATGAGCCCCGAAGAACTCGTGCGGTGTCTCGACTTCCGCTATGTGACCGATGCGATCACGCCGCAGGAAGCCATCGCCATGCTGCACCGTCATGCAAAGACAAGAGGCGAGCGCGAAAAGGACATGCTGGCGCACGGCTATCCGGCCTACACGACGTCGGCCGGCTGGCTCGGTTACGACGACGACAAGATCCGCCGGCTCGCACGTGAAGGCGTCGCGCAGGGCTGGACGCACTTCAAGCAGAAGGTGGGCGGCAATATCGAAGAAGATATGCGCCGGGCCCGCATCCTGCGCGAAGAAATCGGCGAAAACCTGAAGCTGATGATGGACGCGAACCAGGTGTGGGATGTCGATGAAGCGGTTGCGAACATGCGGCGCCTGGCGGAATTCGATCCCTGGTGGATCGAGGAACCCACGAGTCCCGACGACATTCTCGGCCACGCGGCCATCCGCCAGCGGATTCGGCCCATCGGTGTCGCGACGGGCGAGCACTGCCATAACCGGGTGATGTTCAAGCAGTTGCTGCAGGCGCAAGCCATCGACTTCTGTCAGGTCGATAGCTGCCGCCTGGGCGGTCTGAACGAGGTGATCATCGTCCTGTTGATGGCGGCGAAATTCGGTGTGCCCGTGTGCCCGCATGCGGGCGGCGTCGGTTTGTGCGAGTACGTCCAGCACATTTCGCTGTTCGACTATATCTGTGTGTCAGCGTCGCTGGACAACCGGGTGCTCGAATACGTGGACCATTTGCATGAGCATTTTGTTGATCCTGTCGTGATTCGAAACGGCCGGTATATGCCGCCGCAACGTGCCGGCTACAGCATCGAAATGCATGCGGCGTCGCTTGATGAGTATGACTTTCCCGAGGGGCCGGCCTGGCGGGCTTGAAGTGGCACGCGCGGGGCCGTCTGCGGCTATTGGCTAACTCGTACTCGCCAAGGCGACGATAAAGTCAAGAAACACCCTTGTCTTGGCCGGCGTGTGGTGTCGCGATGGATGGTACGCATAGAGCGGGAAGCGCTCATCCGGCCAGTCTGGGAACAGGTTGACGAGCCGTCCCTCCCGAATCAGAGGTTCCGCTCCGAGCAGAAGCATCTGCGCGA
Source organism: Burkholderia sp. OK233 (assembly GCF_900230185.1). GTDB lineage: Bacteria > Pseudomonadota > Gammaproteobacteria > Burkholderiales > Burkholderiaceae > Paraburkholderia. The sequence goes on along the minus strand of NZ_OCSR01000002.1, from coordinate 650,275 downwards.
CGCCGGAGCCGGCCAGACACGCGTTGAAGAGTGCGCTTGGATCGTTCACCGTAAGCCGTCCATTCGTTTCGACAACCAGCTTTTTGCGCTTGCGATGAAACTCCCACGGATACGGCTTTCCGGTTTCCGGGTTCCGGAATTCGAGGCACCGGTGCGCCCCGCGACCCAGATCTTGAGGCTCCGCTGGCCGTCCCCGGCGAGCGAGGTACGAGGGGGCTGCGACGGTGACAACAGCGGTGTCCAGAAGCTTTCGCGCAATCAGACTGGATGAGCGCGGTTCGCCAAATCGCAAGGCCAGATCGAAGCCGTCCACGATGAGGTCGCCAAGCTGATCTCTCGCAATGAACTCGAGTTCAAGTTCAGGATGCGCATCCATGAATTCGTCGAGCTGCGGGCCCAGAACGATTCGAAAAAAAGCGGGATCAAGATTGATTCGCAGCTTCCCACGTACTGTCGCGGTGCCGCCTGAAGCGGCTTCGGCCGCTTCTTCCATTCCCCTTAAGTGCGGCATGACCTGCTCGTAGAACCGTCGACCCTCTTCGGTGAGCGAAACGGTGCGGGTCGTCCGATTGAAGAGCCGTATTTTCAGCCGCCTTTCGAGCCGGGCGATTGCCCGGCTAACCCCGGGTGGCGACATACCCATCACTTCGGACGCGGCTGCGAACGTCCCCGCATCGACGACAGCAGCAAATACGCTGATACCGCTAGAGAGATTCTCGCTGGACGATCTCATTGGCGCTCCCCGCACAGTGCTTCAAAAGCCGCACTATGACCTATTAGTAACTATCAGTCACTTCACAAGTGTTATTCATGTCATTTAGTTTCGCGTCACGTTTGCCCACAATGCATCCCAACGGTCCGTTTCGACCGCAACGACCCAAAGGAGCATTGCCATGAATACCCGTTATCTCGCAGTTGCTATCGCCGCCGCCATCGCCTTCCCTGTCGCTGGCTACGCTCAGGAATCCTCGACCGTCACGCGTGCGCAGGTGCGCGCAGAACTCGTCCAACTGGAAAGCGTGGGCTACCGGCCCGGCCGCGCCAATGATCCGCATTACCCCACCGACATTCAGGCAGCCGAAGCAGCGGTGGCCTCGCAGAAGGGCGCCGAGTCGAACGTCGCCAGCGGCGTGGGCGGTGTGAGCAGCGGGTCGTCCGCTTCGGGCAACCGCCTCCCCGCTGGGCCGGCCGCCGCGATTGCCCCGTTCAACGCGCTTTACGCACATCGCTGATTGGCGCGTCACACCAATCATTGTTTATTCCAATTTCCAAGGAGTAGGAGATGACCGTTCAACTCACCCGCCGCGACCTGTTGAAGCGGGCGTCCGGCCTCCTGGCGGTCGCCGCAGTAGGCGGATTGACTGGCATCGGAACGGAGGCCGCGGAGGGTCATCAGGAGCGTCACCGTGTTCTGGTCCGCAACCCTGCCTTTGCCGCGATTGACCTCTCCCTGCGGCAGGCCGTCGACAACGGCACCGTAGCGGGTGTGGTGGCGATGGGCGCCACGCAGCGCGGGCTCGTCTACGAGGGCGCATCTGGCCATGCCAATCCTCAGACCGGTACGGCGATGACGCCCGACACGGTGTTCTGGTTGCTGTCGATGACCAAGGCGATCACTGCGACCGCCTGTATGCAACTCATCGAGCAGGGCAGGCTCTCACTCGATCAACCCGCGGGCGACATTCTCCCGGAACTGAAGTCGCCGCAAGTGCTGGACGGCTTCGATGCATTCGGACAGCCGAAACTGCGTCCTGCACGAAACACGATTACCGTGCGTCACCTGCTGACTCACACGTCTGGCTTCACGTACAGCATCTGGAGCGAAAACATGAGCCGGTACGAAAAGGTGACCGGCATGCCGGATATTGGCTACTCGATGAACGGCGCGTTCAAGGCGCCGCTGGAGTTCGAGCCTGGCGAGCGCTGGCAGTACGGCATCGGGATGGACTGGGTGGGCAAGCTGGTCGAGGCAGTGACCGATCAGTCGCTGGAGGTCTACTTCCGGGAGCACATTTTCGCGCCGCTCGGGATGAGCAATTCCGGATTTCTGATCAGCGGCGCGCAGAAGCAGCGAGTGGCGACCATGCACAACCGGCAATCCGACGGATCGCTCAAGCCCGCTCCGTTCGAGATCAACCAGCGGCCCGAGTTCTTTATGGGGGGCGGCGGTGCATTCAGCACGCCGCGCGACTACATGGCGTTCCTGCAGATGCTTGTGAACGGCGGGACGTACCGCGGCGAGCGGGTCCTGCGCGCCGACACCGTTGCGGCGATGTTCCAGAATCACATCGGAGATCTTCAGGTAACCGAAATGAAGACGGCACAACCGGCGTGGTCGAACAGCTTCGATCAATTCCCTGGGATGCCGCACAAGTGGGGGCTTTCCTTCGACATCAACACGCAGCCGGGTCCGCATGGCCGCAGCGCGGGCAGCATCAGCTGGGCGGGACTGCTGAACAGCTATTTCTGGGTCGATCCGGTCAGGAAGGTGGCTGGCACGCTGTTCACGCAGATCCTGCCGTTCTACGACCCTCGCGTGGTGGATCTGTACGGACAGTTCGAGCAGGGGCTGTATCACGGCTTGCAACACGCCTGAGCACCGGTCAGTGATCGGCACTCGCGACACCTCTATTTACGCAAGGAGAATCTGCAATGTATGCAATCACAGGGATAACAGGAAAGGTCGGCGGCGCGGTGGCGCGCACGTTGCTCGCAGCGGGCCAGCCGGTACGCGCGGTTGTACGCGATGCGGCTCGGGCACGTTCGTGGGCTGAGCGCGGATGTGAAGTGGTGACTGCCGACATGGACGACGCGACATCCCTTACCGCCGCATTCGAGGGCACGCAAGGCGTCTTCATTCTGCCGCCGTCCGAGTTCGATCCGTCGCCGGGCTTTCCCGAGGCACGTGCTGTCATTGACGCTGTGCGCGGGGCGCTTCAGTCCGCGGCGCCTGGCAAGGTGGTCTGCCTGTCGACAATCGGCGCGCAAGCCACCGAGATCAATCTGCTCACGCAACGTACGTTGATGGAGCAGGCGCTTCAGGATTTGCCGATGCCGGTGACATTCCTGCGTCCCGGCTGGTTCATGGAAAACGCCGCGTGGGACGTGGCTCCTGCCCGGGACACAGGGACGATCCCCAGCTTTCTGCAGCCGCTCGACAAGGCGGTGCCGATGGTCGCGACCGCGGACGTGGGTCGCGTTGCCGCGCAATTGCTTCAACAAACCTGGCGCGGCGTGCGTGTCGTCGAGCTGGAGGGGCCGCAACGTGTGAGCCCGAACGATCTGGCCGAGGCATTTGCCCAGGTGCTCGGTCGCCCGGTTCGTGCGGAGGTGGTGCTGCGCGAAACATGGGGCGAGCTGTTCCGCTCTCAGGGTACGACGGACCCGTTGCCGCGCATGCGCATGCTCGACGGGTTCAATGAAGGCTTCATCGCCTTCGAAGGCGGTGAAGCCGACATCGTCAAGGGCGAGGTGGAACTGGAAACCGTTCTGCGAGGCCTCGTTTTGCAGGCGAGCAGGCAGGCGGACTAACGCGGGCACACCCGGTGTGGCGTGCAGGATGCCGCGTCGCCGGGTGCTTTCCGCTCATCGTTCATCAAGGGATTCATATCAAGGGGTTCGTCATGGAATACAGCACACTCGGCAGGTCAGGCCTGCGCATTTCCCGTCTTTGTCTTGGCGCCATGACCTTTGGCGCCGGCACCGGAATCTGGGGCGAAATTGCCGGCCTCGACCGCGCCCAGGCCACCCGGCTCGTCGCGATGGCCGTCGAGCGCGGTATCAACCTGATCGATACGGCTGATGCCTATTCGCAAGGGCACTCTGAAACGGTCGTCGGTCAGGTATTGGCTGACCTCGGGCTCGACGAATCGCGCATGCTGGTCGCGACCAAAGTTCGGCTGCGCACAGGAGCCGGCCACAACGACGTCGGACTCGGCCGCTCGCACATCATGCGGTCGGTGGAAACGAGTCTTCGGCGTATCGGCCGTGACCATATCGACCTTTTTCAGTTGCACGACCGTGACGCACTCGTGCCGCTCGAAGAAACGCTTCGCGCGCTGGATGATCTTGTCACACAGGGGAAGGTGAGGCACATTGGTGTTTGCAACTTCAGCGCGGGCGATCTGGAGCGTGCGCAGGGAATTACCAACTGTACGCATGGGGCTCGCATCGTCAGCAATCAGGTTCACTATGCGCTGACGAGCCGCGACGTCGAGCATGAGATCGCGCCCGTGGCAAAGGCGAATGATGTCGCGCTTCTGGTGTGGAGTCCGCTCGCGGGCGGGTACCTGAGCGGTAAGTACACGCAGGGAAGCAGCGGCGAAGCCGGGCGTCGAGCCAGGCTGAATTTTCCGCCGATCGATCCCGCGAAGGCGGATCCTGTCGTGCATGTATTGCGCGACATCGCTGGAGAATTGAACGCGTCGCCGGCTCAGGTGGCATTGGCGTGGATTCTGGCGCGCCGTGAAGTCTGTTCCGTCATCGTAGGCGCACGCACGTCCGACCAACTGACCGCTAATCTCGACGCTGAGCACATTGTGTTGAGCGCAGCGCAGACCGAGCGTCTGAATCAGGTTTCGCAGCCGCATCTGCCATATCCGTACTGGATGCAGCAGTTCCATGACAAGGATCGAGTGATGGTCTGATTGCTTGAGCAGCGACCATGTCGTCACGCCGTCTTCAACTGGAACGTGACCGTGGGCCAAAGGCGCGCGCTGGTAGCGATGAGTTTCAGCGTCATGCCTGGAGATTTCCGCCGGACGAGCGCCAACGCGCCGGTGAAGCCCCGATATGACGCTTGAAGACGCGTTGAAACGCGGCATTCGATTGATAGCCCACCGCCTCACCGATCTCGGCGATCGGCATGGCGGTATGCAACAGCATTCGGCCCGCGATGGTCATTCGAACCTCGGTCAGCACGTCGGAAGCCGAGCGACCGATGGCTTCCTGAAACTGACGGATGAAGGTTGCCCGGGACATATTGCAGAGCCCCGATAACTGATCCAGGGTCCAGGGCGCACCCGGTGTCTCAAACATCGCGGAGATCGCAGGTTGCAAACGAGGCCGCCTCGAGAGCGCGAGCAAACCATGCGGCGGCTGGGTACTCTCAGTTGCGAAACGCAACGTCAGTGCGAACAGCGCCGCCGACAGGTGATTGACGAACATCTCGCTGCCAGAACCGGGATCGTTGGCCTCCTCATGCATCAGTTCGATCAATTGTCTCAGGCGGCCGCGGACAATGGATCGTGCGGACCCCTCAATGTCGCCACCCGGTTCGGGCAATGCGCTATGCACGACCAGGCGGCCCGGCAGGTGGTCGCGCAACAGCCTGTCTGGCACTGCGCCGAGCAGAAACCGTCCGCATAGAAAGTCAGCTTTTTCGCCTTTACCATCGTTCTCAAAGACGATCAGCGAGGCCTTTCGACTTTTTGTTTCGGGCCTCGCAGTCTCCCCGCTACCGTCATGAATGAGATGCGCGTTGCCCGCTGGAAACAGAATAATGTCGCCCGCTGTCAGCCGTTCGGGCGGCCCGTTAACGTCTTCGAGAACGGCATGACCGGACAGCAGAACGTGGTACGGGATTTCTCGCACGCCAGAGACAGCCTGATCGATTTTCCACGGCGCGCCGAAAAGACAGCGCAACTCCAGCCGCCCCGTGACGGGTATCAGTGAAAGCAGTCGACTTAGCAGATCCATGTGAACCGGGTGAGCATGTTTTCGCGTCGTTCGGGAATCGGCATCAAGGCACGCAACGTGGCGCATCGACGCAAACAATGACGCCCGATTCTACCTGGTTCATGCGCGGCTTCCGTTGGTCGCTTCGTCCAGCGCTGCCCGACGGACCCGCCGCATTGAGCAGATGTTGTGATGCTTTTGAGCATAATAATGACAATATTTAGTATCGTAAAGATCAATCGCGAGACCTAAAGTGGAGGCTCCTAACCACCACTGAAGGAGTTCCACCATGAGTCGCATCACTGTCCCCGCTATCGCCAGCGCCACCGGCGCCACCGCTGAGGTCTACGCCCAGGTCAGGAAGATTGCCGCCGGCACCGTGCCTAACCTCTTCGCCGCTGCCGGTCACGTGGCCCCGGCGACGCTCTCCGCCGTGCTGAATGCGGAAGGCGCGTTGGCAGCCGGAAGCCTGAGCAAACAGGATCTGGAAACCATCAAGGTGCTGGTCAGCGAACAGACCGGCTGTGACTACTGCGTCGCTGCACACGTCATGCTGGGCAAGATGACAGGTCTCTCGACCGAAGCGCTCAAGCAGATTCGCGCGGGGCAGCCCACCGGCGACGCAAGGCGTGATGCGCTCGTGCACTTCGTGCTGAATTTGCAGAAGACGAGTGGGACGATCAGCGAGAACGAATTCGCCGCCATTCGCGCGGCCGGCTTTACCGAGACGCAACTCGCTGAGATTTCGTTGGCCGTTGCCATGACGATCTTCACCAATACGTTCAACCGTATCAACGATACCGACGTCGATTTCCCGCCGGTCAAGTAACGGAAACATCGCTGAGCGTGTCGCCGCACGATAGCGACGCGCTCAACCATTACCCGATTGGAGCATGTTATGTCTCATGTTGAACATTTCGATACGGTGATCCTTGGTAGCGGCCAGGGCGGCAAACTTCTGGCATGGCACCTCGGACGATCGGGCCAGCGCGTGGCCGTCGTGGAGCGGCAGTGGGTTGGGGGCTCATGCCCGGCCGTCGCCTGCCTTCCCAGCAAGAACGAAATCTGGAGCGCACGTGTTGCGCATGTGACGCGACACGCTGCGGACTTCGGTGCGGTCACGGGGCCGGTCACCGTCGATATGACAAAGGTTCGGGAGCGCAAGCGCGAGATGGTCGAGCGCGAGGTGACGGCGCACCTTAACGCCTATGCCGCGAGCGGCGCCGAACTGATCATGGGCAGCGGCAAGTTTGTTGGACCCAGGACGATCGAAGTCGAGCTCAACGATGGCGGGAAGCGCGTGGTTAGCGGCGACCAGGTTGTGGTCAATGTCGGAACGCACGCGGCCATTCCCGATGTGCCGGGACTGCGCGCCGCTGAGCCGTTGACTCACATTGGTTCTCTGGAACTGGACTACGTGCCGGCACATTTGGTCGTACTGGGCGGTGGGTACATCGGCATCGAGATGGCGCAGGCCTATCGCCGCTTCGGCAGCCGCGTGACCATTGTCGAACACGGCGAACGGCTGATGATGCGTGAAGACAATGACGTCGCCGAAGAGATGCTTGGCATTCTGCGCGGAGAGGGCATCGACGTCATCCTGAACGCCGAAACGGTGAAGGTGGACGGCCGGTCTGGATCGGGTGTGCGGGTTGTTGTGCGCACGGATTCTGGTGAAAAGGTGATCGAAGGCAGCGACCTGCTCGTCGCGACGGGGCGGGTTCCGAATACGGCAGGCATCGGTCTGGAAGCTGCGGGTATTGAGTTGAATGAACGGGGATATATACGCGTGAACGAGCGGCTGCAAACGGCCGCACCTGGCGTCTGGGCGATAGGCGAAGCCGCGGGCAGTCCGCAGTTTACCCACGTATCGGTCGACGACTTCAGGATCGTGCGGGACAACATGGCCGGTGGAAATCGCAGGACGACTGACCGGTTGATTCCGTACACGATGTTCACCGAACCGCCGTTAGCTCATGTGGGGTTGAGCGAACGCGAAGCACAGCACAAGGGCATCGCGGTTCGCGTCGCGAAGCTGCCCATGGCTAATGTGCTGCGAACCCTTGCGACCGGCGAGACACAGGGATTCATGAAGGTACTCGTCGGCGCAAATGATGACCGCATTCTGGGTTTCACGATGATTGGTGCGGAAGCGGGTGAAGTGATGGCCGCGATGCAGACGGCGATATTGGGAGGGCTGTCCTATCAAACGCTTCGCGATGCAGTGATTTCGCACCTGACGTATGCCGAAGGGCTTGGGCCGTTGTTGTCGAACGTACCGGCTCGGGCAGCGGGATAAGATTTGAACTGACCAGAGACACGTCCCCAAGGAATTACCCTGGACGCGGTCAAACCGCTTGACATCCTGAATTTGGCTTCATAAATTCGCTTCGACTGAGCCGTCATTGTTTCTGGCGGCTCCACGGCAACGATGCCGTGCTACATATGAAAGGCTATGCAGCCCCCGAACTTGCGTCCAACGCTGGTTCGGGGGCTTTTTGCTTTTGGGAGAAGAAATGATGACGTTGCAGTACAACCCCGCGGAACGTGGCGCCGGAGACCTGGTCGTCGCATGCGTTCAGATGGAACCTCATGTCGGCCGGAAGCACGACAACGTGGCGCAATGCATCCGGCACATCGAAGCCGCGGCGAATCACGGCGCGTCTCTCGTGGTGTTGCCGGAGCTGGCCAATAGCGGCTACGTGTTCAGCGATCGCGACGAGGCATTCGCGCTGGCCGAACCGCTGCCGGAAGGGGAAACCGCGCAGTTGCTTGCCGAAACGACGCAGCGCCTTGGCGTCCATGTCGTGATGGGTATTGCCGAGCGGGCGGGCAAGCAACTCTACAACTCAGCGATCCTGACTGGCCCGGCGGGTCACATCGGCGTCTATCGCAAGCTGCATCTCTGGAACAACGAACATCGCTTCTTCGAACCGGGCGATCGTGGCGTTCCGGTGTTCGACACGCCGCTGGGACGAATCGCCATCGCCATCTGCTACGACGGCTGGTTTCCCGAAACATACCGGCTTGCCGCGATGCAAGGTGCGGACATTGTTTGCGTGCCGACCAACTGGGTGCCGATGCCGGCACAACCGGACGATCGCCCCGCCATGGCCACGACGCTCACCATGGCGGCCGCGCACAGTAACGGCGTGGTGATCGCATGTGCAAACCGCATTGGCATGGAGCGTGGTCAACCGTTCGTCGGCCAGAGCCTGATTGTGGGCGGCAACGGATGGCCGGTCGCGGGGCCGGCCAGTGTCGATCGCGAAGAAATCCTGTACGCCGCAATCGATCTGACGCGCACCCGTTCGGAACGCACGCTGAACGCCTTCAATCACGTGCTGAGCGATCGGCGCGCAGACGTGTACGACCCGATGCTGGGCACCGGCTGGCCGACCTCACGCGCATGAGGCATCCGATGGCACGCCCGTACGAAACACAAGAATTTCATTCGACCACTGTGAGGAAAAAAGCCATGACTCCGTTCAATAGACAAATCCTTGGCGCCGCCGCGGCGCTCGTCGCGGCCTGCACCTGCATGAGTGCGCTCGCCGCCGATCCGATCAGGATCGGCGTGGCGGTGGGGCTGTCCGGAGCAAATAGTGTGGTCGCGCCGGCCGTCGTGCAGTCGTCGCAACTCGCTGTCGACGAAATCAACGCAGCAGGTGGGATCATGGGTCGCCAGGTGCAGCTCGACATCACCGACGACGCATCCGGTGCAGTCGGCGCGCAGAAAGCGTACGACACGCTCGTGTTCCAGAAGAACGTCGACGCGATCATTTCCATGGAAACGAGCGCCGCGCGTAACGCGGCGCTGCCGATCGTGGCGCGCGGCAAGAAGCCGTTCGTGTACACGTCGTTTTATGAGGGCCGTTCGTGCAGTCCGTGGATGTATGTCAACGGCTGGGTGCCTGAGCAGCAGGTCGCGCCGGTGGTCGATTACTTCGCGAAGAGCAAGGGCGCCAAGACCTTCTATCTGGTCGGCAACGACTACGTTTTTGGCCGCGGTATGCTTGGATTCACCAGAAAATACATCGAGGAGCACGGCGGCAAGGTAGTCGGCGAGGAGTACTTGCCGATCGACGGCACCGACTGGACGCCGATTCTTTCCAAGATCCGCTCGGCTCATCCTGATGCGTTGATCAGCGCGACGGCCGGCGGCGCGCCTAACGTGTCGCTCGCCAAACAGTTGAAGGGTTCTGGCATGACGCTGCCTTATGGCAACCTGGCGATCGACGAAGGCACGGCGAAGAGCATGGGCGACGTCGCCACAGGCATGTATATGTCGGGCTCCTACCTGACGGGCATCGATACGCCAGGCAACAAGAAATTTCTCGCGGCCATGGACAAGAAATTCGGCAAGGATCTGAAGACGCCGAACGAGTTGTCCGAGCCGCAGTACGAAGCCTTCTTCCTGTACAAGGCCGCGGTCGAAAAAGCGGGCTCAACCGACGCCGACAAAGTGATCAAGGCGCTGGGCCAGGTGTCGTTCGACGGACCGCGCGGACCGGTGGCCATGAACCGGAGCCGGCACACGCCTCTCGCCATGCGCCTTGGCCAGATCCAGGCGGACGGCTCGATCAGGATCCTGCAGACGTTCCCGAACGTGGATCCTGGCGCGCAGTGCCCGAATATCAAGTAGACGCAACGGGAAATACAGCATCCGCCTGAGGCACATTCGCAGGCGACACATAGGCGACGCGCAGGCGGATGCGACTGGAGAAGACAATGGTTCTGGCACTCGATATTTTCACAACCGCGGCGGTGCTGTTCATCGTGACCGCAGGGTTAATGGTGATTTTCGGCGTGATGAAAATCGTCAATTTCGCCCACGGTGCGCTGCTGACAATAGGCGCATACGCGAGCTTCGTCGTAACGCAGCTCAAGCTGAGTCCGTGGCTCGGGCTGCCGCTCGCGGTCGTGGTGGGTACCGTCGTGGGCATGCTCGTCGAGCAGGTGATCGTGCGCCCGCTCTACAAGCGTCCGCTCGACGCGATCCTTGCTACCTGGGGTCTCGGAATCGTGATCGGACAGCTCATCGTGATGGCCTTCGGCCGCGAGGCGCAGTTCGTGGAGACGCCGCTCAAAGGAGCCGTCACCATCGGTGGGACCGATTACTCGGCCTATCGTTTGCTGCTGATCCCGATCGCGCTGGGTCTGTGCATCCTCATGACCGCGCTGCTCACGGGAACGCGCTTCGGCATCAAGACGCGCGCGGTGATCATGAACGAGGACCTGGCGCGAGGGCTCGGCATTCATTCCGGCCGTATCCGTTTTATCACCTTCAGTCTGGGCGCAGCGCTCGGTTCGCTCGCTGGCACGCTCATCACGCCGCTGTCGAGCGTCGACCCCGACATGGGACTGCCGTGGCTGGTGAGCGCGTTCATGCTGGTCATGGTTTCAGGACACTCGATGCTCAGTCTGCTGGTGACGTGCCTCGTATTCGGCGCTTGCCAGGTGCTGGTCAGCACGTTCGTCAGTCCGGTGCTGGGCGGCTTGACCATCGCCGTGCTGGCCGCGCTCACGCTGCGCATTCGTCCGAAGGGGTTCTCTCATGGCTAAAGTCGACGTATCGCCCCATCGAGCCGGTGATCAGGCTGTGCAAAACGATGGGCGGGCACGCAACGGGCGAACGATTCACGGACGCGGTCTGCTCATGGCCGGCGGCCTGGCTGTCGCGCTGCTCGCCGCGGGTCCGCTTGTCTTCGGCTCGTATCTGCTCAACGTCCTCATTCAGGCCTTCTTCTTCTCGATCGTGGCCGTGACCGTGGATATCCTTTGGGGGTACACCGGGTATCTGACGTTCGGGCAATCGGCGTTCTTCGGTCTCGGCGCCTATGCCGCGGGTCTCGTCTTTACGCACGGCGGTTTTTCAGCGGGTTATGTGGTGCTGGCACTGGGGGCGGCTATCGCGGTGACCGCGGCCGTGGCCGCATTGCTCGGCTGGCTGTCGTTCTATCGCGGCGCGTCGCCGTTCTTCGCGACGGTGATGTCGCTCGTATTGCCGATCGTTCTCAGTCAGGTGCTGCTCTCCGGCGGCGCGTGGACCGGCTCGAGTTCGGGACTCACCGGCTACGAGACCTTCGATCTTTCGCTGCAGGCCTGGTACTGGCTCGCCGGCGCGGCGTTGCTGGCCGTCGCCACGATCGCGTGGCTATTCGTGCGTAGCGACGGCGGCCGCGTGCTGGCTGCTATCCGCGACAACGAATCACGCTGCGCGTATCTCGGCATCAATACGTCGCTCGTCAAGATCGTCTTGCTGGTTGCAACCGCGGCCATCGCGGGCCTCGCTGGATTCGGCTACGGATCGTTCAGCGGCGTGGTCGCGCCTGAACTGGCCGGGTTTGTCCTCGGCACCCAACTGATCATCTGGGTCGCGCTCGGCGGCCGGGGAACGTTGTGGGGGCCGGTGATCGGCGCGCTTCTGATCAATGTCGGGACCGCCTATCTCAGCGGCAGCATGCCATTCGCGTGGCAACTGATTCTGGGCGCCGCGTTCGTGGCCGTGATCGTGCTGTTGCCGCAAGGTCTGGTGCCGCTGTTGCTCAAGCCATTACGCCATCTGGCCGGTGACGGCGCCGAACCGCAGCTGGTTGAGCGCGACGTCGGCGCAGTTCATGAACGCGAGCTGTCAGTGCCGGCGCTGCAGATGAACGGCGTCGCCAAACATTACGGCAGCCTGAAAGTGCTGCAAGGCATCGATCTGAACGCCGATGGCGGTGAACTGGTTGGCCTCATCGGCCCGAACGGCGCCGGCAAAACGACACTCATGCGCTGCATGAGCGACGGCGCGGAACGCTCTGCCGGCACGGTCGCGCTGTGTGGCAACGATGTCCGGCAATTGCCGCCGGACCGATGCGTCCATTTCGGGTTGGGGCGCAAATTCCAGAACGCGAATATCTTCGAGACGCTTACCGTTGCGGAGTGCCTGAGAATCGCGGGCACCATCATCGAGCGGCCATCGCTCCTGCGACGCTCCACGACGCTTGCGCTGCCACCCTATGCGCTGGAGGTGCTTCGTACCACTCATCTCGATCAGAGTCTGGGCGCCGTGGCGAAAGATCTTTCGCATGGGCAACAGCAGGCGTTGGAACTGGCGATGGTGCTCGCACTGGAGCCACGTATCGTACTGCTCGACGAGCCCACGGCAGGTTTGACGAAAACGGAGCGCACGCAAATCGGCGATGTGCTCGCCGCGTTGGCTCATCAGTACCGGCTTTGTTGTCTGCTGGTGGAACACGACCTCGACTTCGTGGCCGGGATTGCCACACGCATCGTGGTCCTGCATCAGGGGCGCATCGTGATGCAAGGCAACTTCGACGAAGTCGTCAACTCGGAGCTGGTCAGAACGATTTATGCCGGGACTGCGCAAAGCGCCGCGGCGGGCGAAAACGTCGGACAAGGGGAGGCGTCATGAGCCAGATTGCGCTGGAGTTGCAGGACGTGACGAGCGGATACAAGGCTTCGGTCGTGCTGCGCAAGCTGTCGATGACCGTTGCCGACGGCGAGGCCGTCGCGCTGCTCGGCAAGAACGGCATGGGCAAGACGACGGTGCTCAAGACAATCATGGGCTATCTGCCGAAGAAAGCCGGCACCATCCGTGCGCGCGGGCAAGATATCACGCGCATGGCGCCTCACCAGATCGCGCGAGAAGGAATCGCTTACGCGCCGCAGGAACATGCTTTGTTTCAGGACCTCACCATTCGCGACAATCTGCGTCTTGGGCTCGCGAAGGCGTCGGCATTCGACGAACGCTTTGCCGGGATCGAGCTCGTGTTCCCGGTATTCGCCAGTCGCCTGAAGCAGCTGGCCGGTACGCTTTCCGGCGGCGAACAGAAGATGCTGCTGGTGGCGCGCGCGCTCATGATGCGTCCTTCGCTCATTTTGCTCGACGAGATTACGGAAGGGTTGCAACCGTCCGTGATCGACCGTCTCGCCGACGCACTGCTATGTGAACGCAGCCAGCACGGCACGACGCTGCTGCTGGTAGAGCAGAATGTCCCATTTGCGCTGAAGGTTGCCGACCGCTATGCGGTACTCAAGCAAGGTGAGATCCTCGAGCATGGCAACGCGAAAGATGAAGCAGCGGTAGGATCGATCTTCGAACACCTGCGTGTGTAAGCAACATTCAGGACGACCATGACGATAGGCGGCACATGACGAACGCAAACTCATTTTATCGACCTCGCTCAGGACTGGACCTGCTCGAGAAAACCGCCGGCGACCCGCGCGAGCGCGAACGCGCCGTTCTCGAGTCGTTCGCGCGCATCGAGGAGGTCGAGCCCGAGGTGAGGGCGATGACGGCCGTCACGCAGCGGGAAACGGCATTGACCTCGGCCGCCGGTGCAACGGGTCCGCTGGCCGGCATGCCGATCGCGGTGAAGGATATCTTCGACACGAGCGACCTGGCCACCAGTTACGGCTCGCCAATTTACGAAGGCTATCAGCCGAAATCCGATGCCGCGATTGTGACGTTATTGCGGCGTAACGGCGGCATTGTCATCGGTAAGACCGTCACCAGCGAATTCGCCTATATGACGCCGCCAGTGACGCGCAATCCGTGCGACCTGACGCGTACCCCTGGCGGATCGTCGTCCGGGTCGGCCGCCGCGGTGGCAGCCGGCATCGTGCCGTTCGCGATCGGCACGCAGACCGGCGGCTCGACCATCCGGCCCGCTTCGTTCTGCGGCATCGCTGGCTACAAGCCGACGCTCGGCATGTTGCCGACCGTCGGCATGAAGTGCTTCTCGTGGTCGTTCGATACGGTCGGTCTGTTCGGCGCCGGTGTGCGTGACGTGGCTTACTTCGCACAGATCCTGTCGGGCCGGCCACTTGCCCTGAGCGGCGTGACGGCCGGCCCGGTGTTCGGCGTGCCGGACAGCTACCCATGGACCGCGCCGTCGGCGAATGCGAGTGACGCGCTCGACACGGCGGTGCGCGCCATCGAGCAGGCGGGAGGGCGCGTGCGGCGTGTCCGTTTCGCGCCGTGGATGGCCGACCTGGTGGCCGCGCACGACACGATCCAGAGTTATGAGGCGTATCAGTCGCTGGGGTTCGAGTACGATCATCATCGTGTCGATCTATCGCCGATGCTCGCCGGTTTTCTTGATCGTGCAGCGAGGGTCGATACGGCGACCTACATCAAGGCATGTGTTCTGGCGGAACAGGCGAAGGCCAGGCTTGCCGAACTATTCGACGGCATTACCGGATTGCTGACACCGAGCGCGCCCGATGAAGCGCCCGACGGCCACGCGTCCACGGGCGACCCCGCGTTCAATCGCAATTGGACCTTGCTCGGTTGCCCGTGCGTGAACGTGCCGGGATTGAGGGGCGCACGCGGCGGCCCGATCGGCGTGCAGGTGATCTGCCGCCCTTGGGACGACGCCCGATGCCTCGACGCTGCAGCGTTTGCCGAGCAGGCGATCGCGGCAGCCGTGGGACGTTTTCCCACGACCTGAGGAACGAGGAAGCGATGCAAGGAGGAGACGAAATGGAGGCGAGCTCGCGACAGTCGGCCAATCCGGCGCCCACTGACGATGGTTGGCGCATCGGCGTGTTGTACTCGCGCACGGGCGTGACCTCAGCGACCGGGTCGGAGCATTTTTTCGGCACAGTGCTCGCGATTGAGGAAGTCAACGCGGCCGGCGGCGTGGGCGGGCGCCTGCTCGACCCGGTTGTTTACGATCCGAAGAGCGATCCTGACGAATATCGCCGGCTCGCCACGCGGATGCTGCAGGAAGACGACGTGACCGTAATTTTCGGCTGTTCGACTTCGTCGAGCCGAAAGGCGGTCTTGCCGGTGATCGAACGCACCAACGCATTGCTCTGGTACTGCTCGATCTACGAAGGGTTTGAGTATTCGCCAAACGTGATCTACACCGGCGGGGTACCGAACCAGAACAGCATGCAACTGGCCGCCTATCTGTTGCGTAATCATGGCCGCCGTTTTTTTCTGGTTGGCGCCGACTACATCTATCCGCGAGAATCGAATCGGATCATGCGCGACATGGTCGAGCAGCATGGCGGCGAAATCGTGGAAGAACTCTATCTGCCGAGCGATGCGGATCCAGCGGCGCTGGAAGACGTGGTGCGGCAGATCAAGGACATCGAGCCCGACGTCGTGTTCTCCACGCTGATCGGGCGAGGCGCGCGCGACTTTTATCGGCTGTATCGCGAGCACGGAATCGACCCGGCACAGATTCCGATCGCAAGCTTGACAATGACCGAGGGCGAAACGCGGATGATCGGCTCCGAACTGTGCGGCAGCCACATCGTCTCGGCGAGTTACGTCAACACGCTGAACCTCGCGAGTAACCAGCGCTTTCTGAAATCATGGCATGCGCGCTTTGGAGATCAACCGGCCAGCATGTGGTCGGAGATGGCGTATAACCAGGTGCATCTGTTTGCGCTGGCGCTGGCCCGTAGTGGAAGTCTCGATACGGCCAAGCTGGTGGAGGCGGTACACGAAGTCGAATTCGATTCGCCAGAGGGGGTGCTGAAGATCGATCCGGAGAACAATCACGCGATACTGACGCCGCGCATTGCCGTGTGCAGGCCGGACGGCTCGTTCGATATCGTCTGGGAGGGGCGAGGTCCGGTCAAACCTGATCCCTATCTGACGTCGTACGGATTCGCGGAATTCTGGCTCGACGGAGAATCGGCATGAGCACGGGGGCTCGTCGTCTGTTCGACGATCTACGCACGCTGCGCGTCCTCGTGATTCATCCGCCGGGCGAGGACCGTATTGTTCTGGAAGAGCAGTTGCGCCGCATCGGCTGTCCGGTGCGCGTGCTCTGGCCGTTTCCGTCGCAACTGCCCGCCGATGTGGACGCGATCTTCTTTCTCGTCGGCCCGGAAACCCGCAGCGCGGGCAACTGGTGCGCGGCCGATACCGAAGCCACGTTGATCGCATTATCCGACTACGAAAATCCAACGGCGCTGAAAATGCTGGTGGATACGCAGGCACATGGCGTCATCACGAAGCCCTACCGGTCTACCGGCATTCTGAGCACCCTGGTGCTCGCGCGCGCGTCCTCAGGCTATCAGCAGCGGTTGCACAGCAAGGTCGCCAAACTCGAGGAGGCGATCAAGGCGCGACGCCACATCGAAAAAGCCATTCGCATCCTCATGGAGGCGCATCAGCTCAGCGAGAGCGAAGCATACGAGCACATTCGATCGAGAGCGACGAGTCTCCGGGTCACGGTGAGCGAGATCGCTACGCTGGTGATCGATGCACATGAGGCAATGGAAAAGCTCGGTCTTGCCAAGGGACCAAAGCCTTGAGTCTCACCATTCGACTTGGCAAACTGCGCTCCGCGGCCCGGGAACGCGCACGCCTATACCGGTGTCGTCAGTCGGGGATCACCGGCTCGACCAACTTTGCCAACTGAACCAGCGACTCCTGCCAGCCGAGGTAGCACATTTCCACTGGAATAACCTCGGGCACACCCTCCTGCACAATGGTGAGCTCGGTTCCGCATGACACCTGCCGCAATGAAATGGTGGCGTGCATCTGGCCGGGCAGGTTCGGGTCGTCGAATCGGTCCGAGTAGCGGATCTTCTCGAACGGCACCAGTTCGACGTACTCGCCGCCGAACGAGTGACCATTGCCGGTGCCGAAGTTACGGAAGGACATCTTGTAAGTGCCGCCCACGCGTGCATCCATGTGGTGGACCTGACAGGTGAACCCGTAGGGAGGAAGCCACTTCGCGATCGCATCGGGTTCGAGGAAGGCCCGATAGATGCGTTCGGGAGTCGCGTGCAGGACGCGATGGAGACGGATTGTTCCGGTAGTCATGGTGTGTTGGCCTTTCACTGGAGAAGTTGAACATACTCCTACGACGATCGGGCGACGCCGGTATCGACATAGGTTGAGACCAGGAAAAACCCGTAGACGTGACTCGATGCAAGCCGGCCCGCGATTAGCTCATTCGACGACGATCACCGAGTCATCCGCGGAAAAGAGCCGTTGCACGTCGTCCGCGCGCAGGGTCAAGACCGCCCGTTGATTGACATAGCCCTTGTCGGTAATCTCGCCCGCTTCGAGCGACGGCGCCCCGGACAGAATCACCGCGCGCGCCGCGCGCTGCGACGCGCCGGCATCACGGGCGAGGCCGCGCAGCCCCCGGCACACGGCTCGGCGAACCGCCTCGTGACGGCCCAGTTCGATGCCGGTCGCCGCCGCGGCATCGAACTCCGGCGCGAGCGCGCGCAGCGCCGCGGTTGGGAAAATCAGCAAGCCGATCTCAGCGCGGTCATGACCGGCGACCACGACGTCGAGCGCGAACGGCGCGAGCGCGTCTAACGCGTTGAGCCGCAGCGTGCCAACCGATACCCACGTGCCGCTCGACAGTTTGAAGTCTTCGGCGACGCGTCCGTCGAACAGCACGCCGGCATTGGGATCGGCGGGGTCGCACAGCTTGCCGGCATCGCCGATCCGGTAAAAACCCTCTTCGTCGAAGGCTGCGGCGCTCGCGTTCGGATCGTTCAGATAGCCGGGAAAGACCGACGGTCCGCGTACCCGCATTTCGAACTTGTCGCCGCTCGGGACGAACTTCAGTTCGGTGCCGGGCGCCGGGACGCCGATATTGCCGTGTACGTCGTGCCGGAAATGCACACTGGTCACGAGCGGCGCGGTCTCGGTCGCGCCCCACGCGGACGTGAAGAAAACCGGCTCGGCGTCGGCGCGGCGATGACGCGCCGCGACGCGTTCGAAGCGCTCGCGCAACTGCGGCGGCAAGCTCGCCGCGGCATAAAACAGCACCTGCAAACGGGAGAAAAACCGTTCGGCAAATGCGTTGTCGTTTTCCAGAAACGGTGCAAGCGCATCGAACCCGCGAGGCACGTTGAAATGAAGCGTCGGCGCGACGTCGCGCAGATTGTCGACGCTGCGTTCAATCAGACCGGGCACCGGTCGTCCGTCGTCGACGTAGAGCGTGCCGCCATGCCGCAAGACCAGATTGAAGTTGTGATTGGCGCCGAATGTATGACTCCACGGCAACCAGTCGACGATTACCGGCGTGGTTTGATCGACGAAGGTCCAGCACTGCGCGATCATCTGCTGATTGGCGCTCAGCATGCCGTGCGTATTGACGACGAGCTTGGGACTGCCCGTCGAGCCCGAGGTCAGCAGCAGCTTCGCGATATCGCCGGGTGCGATACGTGCATGCGCCGCGCTGACGGCGTCGGTCGCCGCGCACGACGTCAGCGTATCGAAACCCAGCCAGCCAGGCCGCGGCGCGTGCGTCGCGACGACAGGACAGTTCAGCGGCGCGGCCGCAAGCGCCGGGCCGTAGACATTGCCGTCCTCGACATAGACCACGGCTGGATCGAGATGCTGCAGAATGCGATGCAGCTTCGACGGGTCCTTCGCGACCCGCGCATAGGCTGACGACACCGTTGCAGCAGGGCGTCCGACATACATCGACGCAAGCGTCATCAGTGCATGGTTGACGCTGTTATCGGACAGCACCGTCACCGGCCGTTGCGGCACGGCGTCGAGATCGAGCAGCACCTGCCCGATCGAACGAACGCTGTGCAATGCCTCGGCATAGCTCACCATGCGCCAGCGCGCTGTAGCGCCGTCGCGAATCCGTTCGGCCAGAAACGGCGTGGCAGGTGTAAGCGCGGCCCAATGCGCGAGCCAATCGACGACGCTGCGCCCGTACGGCGCCAGCTTCGTGCGCGAGCGCAACACGAAGCTGCCGTCTGCCCGCGTTTCCCGCGCGATGTCCGGTTGCGCGAGCGGCAAGCCAGCGTCACTACCGCGGCGCGCATGGTCCGCGAGCATCGCATCGGTCCATCCGGTCAATTCAGGACCCATTGCCCACCTCTGACGACGACCAGCATGTCGCCCGCGCCAATCTCCGATGTGAATGCAACATCGTGTGTCTCCTGATTGTTGTGACGAGCAGATAGCGTCAACGCATCGCGAAGTCGGGCCGCGGGCCGTTCTTGCGCGGCAAACCCATGATTTCGCGCGCTTCTGCGGGCGTTGCCGGTTCGTAGGCCATCTCGCGCACGAGGCGCACGATGCGCTCGGTCAGTTGGACGTTGGTCGCGAGTTCGCCGGGGCCGTAGTACAGGTTGTCCTAGAGCCCCACGCGCACATGGCCGCCGAGCAGCAGCGAATTCATCGCCGAGGGCAACTGCGCCGGCCCGATGCCGCTCACGCAGAAGATGCTGCCCTTCGGCAGCAGATCGACCATCGATTGCAGCACGCGCGGGGTGTAGGGCATCGCGTTCTGAAAGCCACGATGCGCTCCGAGCACGAGGTTGATAAAGAACGGTTCGTCGTCGAAACCGGCTGCGGTCAAAGCGGCCACGTCCTGGACGATATGGGTTGGGCTGAACACCTCCCACTCCGGTTTGATGCCGCGCTTTTTCATTTCCTGCGCGAGATGCTTCGAGCGTTGCGGCGACGTGTGCATCAGCAGCTCCTTGTCGTCGAAACTGGCGATGATCGTCGTTGCGTCCAGCGTGCACATTTCGGCTCCGGCATCCAGGCCTTTTAGCCGTTCTTCCCAGAGGATTTCCCAGTAGCCGTTCGGCGCGCGTCCGATCATTTCGCCGTGCACGCCGCCGCCCGTCGAGTTGTTGATCACGATGTCGCACTTCGCGCGGATTCGCGTATTGATGTCGCGATAGATAAACGGATCGCAGGTCGCGCCGTCATCCGGCAAACGGGCATGCACCGCGACGACGCTTGCGCCGGCGTTGTAGCAGTCGTATACGTCGCCGGCAATTTCAGCGGGCTGCGTCGGCAGGTTGGGGTTCTGTTTCTTGCTCGCCATGCCGCCGGTAGGGGCGATGGTCACGATCACTTTGGGCTTGCCGCTCATGCTTGTCTCCGTCAATTTTATGTTTCGTGCGTTTCGTCGATGACCGGGCGTGACCGCCGTCGCCTAGGGGAGCGAAGTCGACGCTGCTTTGGCGCGCAGCATGCTGAGAATCATGTCGTCACGCTGCGTCGCGATCTGGTTAGCGCTGCGGCCGGCAAGCTCTGCGCCGATGCCGTCGATCACCTGTTGTTTCAGGCCGGGCGTGAGCGCCGGCGTGCCGAGATCGGCCCACCAGCTTTCGATGGGACCGCCAAGATGCTCGAGCACATGCTGCATGCCGCCTTCGCCACCCGACAGATGCAGGTTCGCGAATGGCCCCATTACGGCCCAGCGCAAGCCCGGGCCGTACGCGATCGCGGCGTCGATGTCGCTCACGCTCGCCGCACCGATCGACACCAGATGAAAGGCTTCGCGCCACAACGCCGCCTGCAGCCGATTGGCGATATGGCCTTTGATTTCCTTGTGCGGATTGATCGGCCGCTTGCCGATCGTCCGATAAAAATCCATCGCGCGCTGGATTGCATCCGGCGACGTATGCTCTCCGCCGATTACCTCGACAAGCGGAATCAGATGAGGTGGATTGAACGGATGTCCCAACACCACGCGCTGTGGATAACGGCACGCCGTTTGCACGTCGCTCATCAGGAGACCGGACGAACTCGACGCGATGAGTACGTTTTCGTCGAGCGCCGCGTCGATTCGGGTGAACAGCGCCCGCTTCAGATCGATGCGTTCCGGGCCGCTTTCCTGGACGAATTGCACGCCTTCGAGTACGGACTCGAGCGACTCGTGGAAAGTGAGCTTGCCCTGCGAAGCACCTTCAGCGAGGCCGCTTTTAACGAGCGTCGGCCAATGCAGCGCGATCGCTTCCGTGAGCCGCTCGCACGCACCGGGCGCGGGGTCTGTCGCGCTGACCTCAAGGCCGCGGGCCAGAAAGTACGCCGCCCAACTCGCGCCGATCACGCCCGTTCCTACCACGCCAACGCGTTGGACGATGGGGTTTGCAATCACAACCTGTCTCCTGTCGTTATGGATGGCAGCGTGGCGCGCTGCTAGCGGCGGCTACCGTTCAGAAACGCTTCCATCCGTTCGCGCGCGTCGTGGCTGCTTTGCGTCAACGCTGCGGTTAGCGCTTCGGTGAACAGGCCATCGTTCATCGACATGTCGTGGATACGCGGCACCGCATTGATCGCCGCCCAATTCGACAGCGACGAGTTGCCCGCCACCTGCGCGGCCAGATGCGCGGCCATCTGCCGGCCGTGACCTGCATCGACCAGGTAGTGTGCGAGGCCCAGACGATGACCGTCTTCGGCGCTATAGCGGCGGCCGGTCAACATCATCTCCGTCATGCGGTCCGGGCCGATCACGCGCGCGACACGCACTGATGCGCCGCCGCCGACGAAGATCCCGCGTTGCGCCTCCGGCAACTGGAAGAACGCGCCGGCTTCGACGATGCGGACGTGGGCCGCCAGCGCCAGTTCGAGCCCGCCGCCGATCACGGCGCCCTGCAGCACCGCGACGACCGGTTTGTCCGAGAACTGGATGCGGTGAAACACCTGATGCCAGCGCTGTGAGGTACGCAAGATATCGACGGGTGCGCGTACGCTGTTTTCGGCCAGATCCAGACCCGCGCAAAAATGCTCGCCCGCGGCAGACAACACCACCGCATGGACTTCATCGCCAAAGCTCGCGAAAGCCGCGTCGAGGGCGTCGATCAGCGCCTCGTTGAGCGCGTTGCGCTTTGCGGGCCGGTTCAATTCCACATGGGCCACCGTGCCGTGTAACTGCACGTCAAGTAATCGGTCAGTCATCCTTCCACCGGGGTCGTTCGATGAATGTATCTTATAAGATATCTTTTGAAGTGCAAGCCGAATCTTGAATCTTGGTGTTTACCACTATTTTGTGCGTTATTTATAACGTTATCCGTCTTGGATGATTGGATTGAGTTGGTGAAATATTTTATAGTATAGTTTGCTGAGTGAGCCGTACCCGTGCGGGGCACGCATTAAGGCGTCTGCCGTGATGGACGCGATTGGAGCTGGGCGCTCGCGTAAAATGCGGCTTTCCCGTCAAGAACAGATATGGCGACCCAGAACCCCAAACCCACGCCGTCAACTGCCGCGAAATCCGAGCAGGACGCTCTGCTCGCCAATCTGGCGCGGCGCGTGCGCGTCCTGCGGGCGCAGCGCGGCATGACGCGCAAGCAGCTCGCCGCGCAATCGGGCGTGTCGGTGCCTTATCTGGCGCGAGTCGAGGGTGGGGAGGGCAATGTATCGGTCGCGTTGCTGCACAAGCTGTCCGTTGCGCTCAATGTGCCGATGCAGGACTTTTTGTCCGATGGCGTTGCGCAAAACGCCGATCTGACGATGCTTGTGCAATATCTCAAACAGCAACCGCCGGCTACGCTGGCGCGGCTGCGCCAGCAGCTGATCTCGGCGCCTGGATTTACCGGCGTCGGTCCTGGCGGGCGGATTGCGTTGATCGGCTTGCGCGGCGCCGGCAAGTCGACGCTTGGCGCGCTGCTTGCCGCACGGCTCGACGTGCCATTCGTCGAACTCGACAAGCTGATCGAGCAGGAGGCAGGCATCGCCATCGGCGAAGTGATCACGCTTTATGGACAGACGGGCATGCGGCGGCTGGAACGCCGTTGCGTCGAGCAGATCATCGATACCTATCCGCGTGTCGTGCTGGCGCCCGGGGGGAGTATCGTCGCCGAGGCCGCCACCTATGAACTGCTGCTGCGCACGTTTTATGCGGTGTGGCTGAAAGCGCGGCCGGAAGTGCACTTCGCCCGGGTGATGGCGCAGAACGACGCGCGCATTGCAACGTCGGCATTGCAACGCGAAGCGCTGGAGCACATTCACCGCATGCTCGACGCGCGCGAGAATCTGTATCAGTTGGCAAATATGACGCTCGACACATCGGACCTGACGCTCGAACAGTCAATCGACCAACTCACCGTCCAACTTCCTGAGCAGTTAGCGCTCTCGTGAGGCGGTAGGTGGAAATCTTTCCCTCGGCGTTGCGCCACATCTGACAGGAAATCCACCGGACCGCTATTGATAGTTAAACGCCTCTATCCGGCCACCACACGGTTGCGGCCATCGTGCTTGGCCCGGTAAAGGCGTTCGTCGGCGACGCGTAAGAGGGTGTCGATCGTGACCCCGTCGCGGCCGAACTCAGAGACGCCAACACTGACGGTAACGGCGACGGTCCGCCCGGTTCCGGTATAGAACTCCTCGGTAGCCACGGCGCCCCGAACGCGCTCCGCGATCGAGCGCGCCACGTCCAGCGCGGCCTTAGGCAGCAGCACCATAAACTCTTCGCCCCCAACCCGCGCCACGCCGTCATAGGGCCGAATGGCATCAAGGCATTTCTGCACGAATCGCTGCAACACCTCGTCACCCACCTGATGGCCGTAGTTGTCGTTGATCAACTTGAAGTGATCGAGATCCAGCGCCAGCAGCGAGAACGGCGCACCACCTCGCCTGGCGCGTGCGATTTCCGTCTCCACTTGCTGGATAAACTCGCGCCGGTTCGCGGCGCCCGTCAGCGGATCGGTCGCGGCGAGGTGCTCGAGCTTGTGATTGGTGCGTTGGAGTTCCTGCAGCGCGCTTTCCGTGCGAGCCATCGCTTCGGCGAGACGAGCCATCAGTTCTTCCTGGCTGTAGATCGTCGAAAAGGATCGCGTTGTACGAAATGCCTGAACGACGCCGTAACTCAATAGGAAAAAGCCGGCGGCGAAGATCGCGTGTGCCAGCCACCACATATGATTCCAGGGCTTGCCGAGAATGAACGCGAGAGACGCCAGTGCGAAGAAGGTGATTGAGATGCCGTAGATCACCATCAGCGGCGAGCGGATGCGACGCAGCATCAGCACCGTGACGTTCAGCGTCGAGAAGACGAGTGCCCCGCCCTCCATGGATAGCCGCACGGCGAGGTTGCCCGCAATGGGTGAGTTCGCAATGATTCCGACGACCAGGTCGATCAGGACGAACACGGCGATCCACTTCAGCCACGGGCGCGGATTCGAGCGCTGCTTGAGCGCGTCCGGCGCGCGGTGGTACGAGAGAAGTCCAATCAGCAGCAGCACTGACATCACCAGACGCGATGCGGGTCCGTAGAGCAGGAATAGCCAGATATTGTGGTGAGCCATGCCGGTGAACGCGCCGTGCAGCGCATAGACCAGCACAAAGCCTAGAAAACCTAAAGTCAGCCACCGCAACAGCGGTTCACCCGACGACAGATAACAGCGCCAGGTCACATAGGTGACAAACAGCCCCTCGAGCGTCGCTGCTGCGATTGCGATTTCGTGGAACCCGTGGTTTTCGAACTTCAGGCTCGGGTCCTGAAAGAAAGCCAGATAGGCAATCAGGTAGGCGGGAACGAGCGCAAAGCCAATGATCAGCAAACCCGAGTAGAGCTTGGTCACGATCCCGATGAGGCGAGGCGGCTCTTCGATTGAAATTGTCGTGCTCATGTGCCCGTCTCCGACAATATTACGGTGGTTTTTCGCATCGCCGAGCGATTGACGCGTGGATCGACCGACTCGGACACGGCTCCATGCCGCTATGCCTGGCCAAACATACCGTGCAGCGGACTACCTTCAGGCAATTGAAAGTATAACGGACTGCGATTTGCATCGGTGGCACATCTGTCGTGCAATTAGCTCCTGATATATCGTGCAGTTGCCTTCTGAAAATATCAGAAGCCGTAGTCGACGGTCGCCAGCCGTTGAATCCGATTCAGCCTAGGCTGCGGCGCCGCGTAAATCCCTTATATGCTGATAGACGGTCGCACGGCCCATACCCAGAACGTTGGCAACATAGTTAGCCGCGCTCTTTCCTTTGAAGGCTCCTTCCTCCCACAGTGCCTCGACAAGTTCGCGACGGTGTTCCCGGGTCAGGGAGTTGAGTGCCAGCTGGCGTTCCTGAAGCCATGCGTGGAGAAACGTGTTGATGCGCTCCTGCCAGTCGTCCTTGAACAGCTCCTCAGGCTGCTTCACCAGACCCGCGCCCGACACCACGCGATCGATCACATGTTTCATGTCCTCAAAGACGGCGATGTTGTAATTGACGCACATTACGCCGACAGCCGCACCTGCGTCGTCAAAGAGCACCGTGCTGACACAGCGCATTCGTCTGCCGTCCCAATTGATCTTTTCGTACGGACCGATCGTGCCTGACTGGGCCGAATGATCAATCTCTTCCAGCGCCGATTCATCGCCCAGTTCACGCTTTGACAGGTTGTTTGCAATGTACGCAATCGTCTGGCTGTGCAGGTCATGAATGACGATTTCGACGTACGGAAAGAAGAGCAGCGCAATACCGTCGGCGACACGGCCGTAGCGATCCAGCAAAAGCCGGCGCGCGGGTGTGGTCTTAGTCTTTCGCATAGGGAAGCATGAGATTTTTCGGTTTGGCCGGGTCTGCCGGCATGTGCGTCGATGTGCAACGCATATTCGTGCGATGCACTATTTTGCCACGGGCAATATTCACCCCTGTTTGCGGCAACCCACGCACCGCCGCATCGGTCTTGTTCAATCGATCGGTTGCCCGGTCACGTGCCTGAACAACGCGTAGGCGATCGCTACATCTTCCAGTCCGAGCCCGATTGAGCGAAAGAAGACGTGCTGCCGCCGGGAGGGTTTCCTGGCCCTGCCGGATACGAGTTCGCGCAAATCACCCAGAACGCTTTCCGGCGACCAGTCATGCAGTTGCGCCGCCAATTTCATTTCACCTGCGCTGGCGGGCGTGGTGTGCCGGTAGTCGCAATAGACGTCCATGTCTTGAATCCACGCCGGTGGAATTTCATGCGCATTGGCGACATTCGTGCTGATCGACGTGATAAGTGCCGGCTTGGTCAGCATGTTGTCCGAGAGTACGGGCGTGCCTGAGGACGTGCACAACGCGACCACGTCGGCATCGCGCACGCAATCATCAAGCTGGGTGCAAACCCGCACACGCTCGTGAAGGGCGGCGATCTCTGCGCGCTTCGCCTCGTTGCTCGCAAGCTCGGGTGAAAACAGACTGATCGAGTCCCACGGTCGCAGTGGCGCAAGGTGGCGCAAATGCGCCTGTCCCACTGACCCGGCGCCGACGATGGCGAGCCGACGCGCGTCGGGCGCCGCAAGGTGTTCCACCGCAAGTGCCGTCGCGCCGGCGGTGCGCTCGATGGTGAGCAGACCCGCATCGCACCACATCAAAGGTTGACCCGTTTCCATCGACATCAGTGCGGTCCATGCCGTAATGACCGGTTTCGATTCAGTCACGATGTACGGCGACATCTTTGCTCCAAATACCTTGGCGTCCGCCATGACCCCGAGGTACGTAATGAAATCGCCGGCCCCTTGTGGAAACGGGGTGAAGGTTTGG
This sequence comes from Burkholderia sp. OK233, assembly GCF_900230185.1. GTDB lineage: Bacteria > Pseudomonadota > Gammaproteobacteria > Burkholderiales > Burkholderiaceae > Paraburkholderia. The sequence goes on along the minus strand of NZ_OCSR01000002.1, from coordinate 623,382 downwards.
GGCGGCTGCGCCGCGGAGTCGTTCGCAAGCGAGAGAAACATGCGTGTCAACGCACCGCGTACATCGAGGTGGGGCAGTGCTTTACGCACCGCGTCCTGCTGGACGATCAACGGGAATACTGTGTCTGTGCTGCTCATGGGCCTGCTCTCCACATCGTTGCCGGCTAGCGGCGTCAGCGCAATTCTAAAGTCAAAAAGTCCAGACTGGACTTTTATTTTGAAAATTGCTTGCATTTGTGAGTGTCCAGAATAGACTGTTGTTCCAGAACGACTGAGAGCAGGCCTTTTTGGCACCTCATGCGTCTTCTCGAGGTCGCGCCGTCAGTTACCGCCCCGTGCCCTAAATTCGTGAACCCCAATTTCATAGGGAACCATCATGCGTCTGAAGCTTCCACTCTCACTTTTCATCGCTGCTGCTTTAATCGGTTCGGTCGGCACTGTCAGCGCCGAGACTCAAAGCACCTTGCGCTTCGGCATCGAGGCTGCGTATCCGCCGTTCGAAAGCAAGTCGCCGACGGGGCAATTGCAGGGATTCGACGTCGACGTCGGCAACGCGGTCTGCGCGAAGATGGGCGTGAAATGCGAGTGGGTGGAGAATTCGTTCGACGGATTGATTCCCGCGTTGCAGGCGCGCAAATTCGATGTCATCAATTCCGCGATGAACATTACCGATAAGCGCAAACAGTCCATCGATTTCACGCCGCCGATCTACGTGGTGCCGATCGTGATGGTGGCGAGGCGTGGTTCGCCCCTGCTGCCGGATGTGAAGAGCCTGCAGGGCAAACGCGTCGGCGTCCTGCAGGGTTCGTCGCAGGAGGATTTCCTTAAGCGCCACTGGGCGAATGCCGGCGTATCGATCGTTTCGTACCAGGACCAGGATCAGGTGTACGCCGACCTCGTTGCCGGACGCCTGGATGCGGCCGTTCAGGAAGCGCAGACTGTTGAGGATGGTTTCCTGAACAAGCCGTCAGGCCATGACTATGCGATTGTTGGCCAGCCGCTCAGCGATCCGGCAACGCTTGGCGAAGGCACGGGCTTCGGCTTGCGCAAGGGCGACAAGGCGTTGGCCGGAACGATCGATGCCGCGCTCGCCGCGCTAAAGAAAGACGGCACGCTCAGCAACCTGTCGCAGAAGTATTTCAAGCGCGACATCATCGCGAAGTAACCGGTTCATGACCCGATGCGAGTCGATTCGCATCGGGGTCCGAAATGAACATTCGAGCGAGCTTATGGATTTCGATGTGATCGTGCTGGGAGCCGGGATTGTCGGCGTGTCGTCCGCGCTGCATCTGCAGGATCGCGGTCGCCGCGTGGGGCTCGTCGATCGACGTGGCCCCGGCGAAGAGACCAGTTTCGGCAATGCCGGCTTGATCGAAAGTTCGTCGGTGGTTCCTTACGGCTTTCCGCGCGATCTCGGCACGCTGCTACGCTACCTGCGTAATCGGTCGACCGATCTTTACTGGGACTACAAGGCGCTGCCGTCTTTCGCGACGTGGCTCGCGCGATTCTGGTGGGAGTCGTCTCCCGAGCGGCTCGAAGCTGCCGCGCGCGACATGTTGCCGTTGATCCGGCGGAGCGTCGCCGAGCACGACGCGCTGATCGAGCGTGCCGGCCTCCGAAACCTCGCGCATGACGGCGGCTGGCTCGAAGCATTCCGTACGCGCTCGGAATATGAGCGGCAGGCATCAGCCGCCGAAGTCACGGCGAGGACATACGGACTGCGCGTGGTGCCGTGCGATGCCGATGCACTGGTGGCACGCGAACCCGGTATAGCGCCGGGTTTTAGCGGCGCATTGCATTGGCAGGACCCGAAGAGCATCTCCAATCCGGGTGCGCTGACGAAGGGCTATGCGCGACTGTTTGAGGAGGGCGGCGGCGCGTTGCTTACCGGCGAGGCGGTCACGGTGCGTCAGGAAGCCGATGCATGGACGGTTCAGACATCGCAAGGCAGGATCAGTGCCAAAGAGGTGGTCGTGGCGCTCGGCCCTTGGTCCGACAAGGTCTTTGAGCCGCTCGGATATCGGATACCGCTACGGGCAAAGCGCGGCTACCACATGCACTACGAGGCCACGAAATCGATGCTCTCGATACCGCTGGTCGACACGGAACAAGGGTATGTGGTCGCACCCATGCAAGGTCGCCTGCGGCTGACTACCGGCGTGGAAATCGCCCGACGCGATGCGCCCCCGACGGGCGTTCAACTGGAACGCGCGGAAGCCGTTGCCCGGCCGATATTCGGTCTGGGCCGCCGCCTGGACGACGCGCCATGGCTCGGGTTGCGGCCGTGTACGCCCGACATGCGGCCTGTCATCGGGCGCGCGCCTCGCCATCGAGGGCTGTGGTTCTCGTTCGGGCATAACCACCACGGATTGACGCTTGGCCCCGTAACAGGCCGTTTGCTCGCGGAAATGATGACGGGCGGCGAGCCTTTTATCGATCCCCATCCGTTCCGTCCCGAGCGATTCCGATAGAGGGCCGTGGCGGACTCGCTTCGTCGATAGGTCACTGCGTCACGAATATCATTGCGTAACGAATTGCGAAGGAGAGTGAAATGAAGATCAAGGACTTCGGCGTCGAGCGCTGGATGGATCTCTACGAGACTCAATGCACTTACAACCTGGCTGAAACCTGTGTCGAGTCACTGACCATGGACGAGTTGCTCACGCTCGCAGGCAAGCAGGACAGCATTCTCGACGAGCTACGGCCGCTCAAACTCACGTATGGCGCTATCGAGGGCTCGATGCGACTCCGTGAAGCGATTTCGTCGATGTACGCGCGCCAGTTGCCTGCCAATCTGATCGTCACGCACGGCGCGATCGGGGGTAATGCGCTGGTGTATCAGACCCTGGTCGAACCCGGCGACACGGTGATCTCGGTGCTGCCCACGTATCAGCAGCATTATTCGATCCCCGAGAGCTATGGTGCAGACGTGCGGATTCTGAAGCTGCGTGAGGAGAACGGCTTTCTTCCGGATCTTGCCGAACTCCGCAGTCTCGTCAACGACAAAACCAGACTCATCGCAATCAACAATCCGAACAACCCCACCGGCTCGCTGATGGATGAGGCGTTTCTGACCGAGATCGGGGACATCGCGCGTTCGTGTGGCGCTTATGTGCTTTGCGACGAGGTCTATCGCGGCACGGATCAGGATGGCACGGGCTATACGGCTTCGATTGCCGATGTGTATGAGCGCGGCATCAGTACGGGCAGTATGTCCAAAACGTACTCGCTTGCCGGCCTGCGGCTCGGTTGGATCGCCGGCCCGAAGGATCTGATTCACGCTGTTGCGATTCATCGCGACTACAACACGATCAGCGTCGGCATGATCGACGATCATTTTGCTTCAATCGCGCTCGAGAACCGTGCGGCGATTCTTGCCCGCAACCACGATATCGTGCGTACCAATCTGGCGATTCTGGACGCATGGGTTGCGAAGGAGCCGGCCATTTCGTATATCAAGCCGAAGTCGGGAACGACTGCACTCCTGAAGTTCGACCTGCCGATTTCATCCCTGCAATTTTGCACGGAGCTCATCGAGCAAACCGGTGTGATGTTCACACCGGGCAGCGCGCTCGACATGGAAGGCTACGTGCGTATCGGGTATGCGAACAACCGGAACGTACTTGAAACGGGACTGGCGAAGGTTTCGGAATTCCTCGCCAGGTTCTGATCGCCGTACTCTGCGCTCGATCGAACCGGGATGTACGCAGCCTACAGCCCCTTCAAGAACTCAACCAGCAAGGCGCTCACTTCTGCCGAACGCTCGCGCTGAATCCAATGACCCGCTCCATCGAGAATATGGCGTCCACGCAGTCCGGGCAGTACGCGTGCCAGATTCGCGATACGGGCCTGCGCGCCCGGGAACTTAAGGACGTCGTCTTTCGCGCCGGCGACGAATAGCGATGGCTGCCGGATCACGCAGCCCCGCCACGCGGCCATGAGTTCCGACGAGCGCCGAATGCTGCGGTACCAGTTCAGCCCACCTCTGAAACCGGTGCGCGCGAATTCCCCTGCCACGTAAGCGATCTCTTCGCTGCTCAGCCAGGCTGGCAGCGTCTCAGGGTCCACTGTGTTGTCGAGAAAACCCGTGCCGGGCGCGAGTATGCCCGCCACCACGTGATCGGGCCCATCGCCCGACATGCTGAACGTGACGCGTCGAATGGTGGCTTCGGGATCGGCCTCGAACTCGCGCTCAGCGACGCCGGGTGTCTGGAAATACTGCATATAGAACGTTTGCACACCTTGCCGCTCCAGCGCACTGAGCAAGTCCTCCCGTGCAGGCGGATGGAACGGCACGCTCATGCCAACGACGGCGCGGAACAGATCGGGCCGCAACATCGCCGCGTTCCAGGCCACCGGCGCGCCCCAGTCGTGGCCGACGATCACCGCCTCGCTCTCGCCGAGAACATTGACGAGCTCGACCATGTCGCCGACGAGATGCAGCATCGTGTACGACTCCGCGTCTGGCGGCGCATCGGTGCCGCCATAGCCACGCATGTCGGGCGCGACGGCGCGGAACCCGGCGGCTGACAACGCCGCCAACTGGTGCCGCCAGGCGTACCACGACTCCGGAAATCCATGACATAGCAGCACCAGCGGGCCGCTGCCCTGGGTGGCCACACGCATGCGCAGTGCACCTACCTGCAGCGTCTCGAGGCGAAGTTCGTGCAAGATTTGCTCCATGATGCTCGGGTTCTCGGGGATCGCCTTAGACGATCATTCGCCGCTGGTCCATTCCACGCGTGCGCCCACCGAGCGCAAGTTTTCCACAAAATTTGGGTGTGCACGGCGGATCGGTAGCGCATTGGTGATTTCCGAGCGCCCCTCGATACTCGCGGCGACCATGAGCAGCGCGATCGCCACGCGAATGATGTACGGACTCTCGACCTTCGCGGGACTTAACTGAAGTCCGCCGAAAGTGATCAAACGATGAGGGTCCGACAGGAACACGTGCGCACCGAATTTGGAGAGTTCAACGGACCAGCCCATCGCGCCGTCATAGACCTTGTTCCAGAACATCGCGCTGCCTTCCGCCTTCACGCCAAGCGCGATGAAGATGGGGAGCAGATCGACGGGCAGATACGGCCAGGGCGCCGCTTCCACCTTGGTGAGAATATTCTGGGTGAATGGCCGGCGCACTCGCAATGGACCTTCCCGAACGGCGTGCGACCAGCCATCGCGATGCACCACCTGCACGCCGAACTTCGCGAAGGTTCGGTCGATAAGCGGGAACTGCTCGGGCGCGCTGTTTTTGACCATGATGTCGCCCCCGGTGATCGCGCCAAGCGCGAGAAAGGTCGCGATTTCGTGGAAATCCTCGCTGAACCGAAACTCGCCGCCGCCGAGTTTATGGCCGCCTTCCACGCTCAGACGCGACGTGCCAATGCCGTCGATTGGGACACCCAGCATTGCCAGAAAACGGCAAAACTCCTGCACATGCGGTTCCGATGCGGCATTGACCAACGTCGACGTGCCGTTGGCCGACGCCGCGCAAAGCACGAAATTCTCCGTGGTGGTGACCGACGCGTAGTCGAGCCAATGATGATTTGCCGCCATCTGAGTGCTCGCGCGCACGATTAGCGAGTCGGCGGTGCGCTCGATGCTCGCGCCGAAGCGCTCGAACACCTCAACGTGTGGGTCGATTTCGCGCACGCCCAGCGTGCAGCCCTTCACATCGTTCTCCAGACGTGCAACGCCGAAACGCGCCAGCAGCGGCGGCACCAGCATGATCGAAGAACGCATCTCCTCCGGCAGCCTGTGCGCGACGGGATCGAAGGACGTGGCGTGGTGATGCAAATCGAGAATGCCGGTGGCAAAGTCCATCGACACGTTGCTGCCGAGCGTGCGAAAGATTTCGAGGATCTTCTTGACGTCGGTAATCTCGGGTACGCCGATGAGACGCAGGGGCTGGTCGGTCAGCAGCGTGGCACAGAGGATGGGCAGGACAGCGTTCTTGTTGGCGGATGGCACGATCTCGCCGCGTAACGGGAGGCCGCCATGTACGATCAGGTTCGACATGTTCGGGAGAGAGGCTGGTGGATTGAGAAGCGAGGCCACTATCATGCCATTGGATGGCATGCGGAGGATGTTTCGGGATTCCGGGGCCGTTTTTTTCTTGTCGCTTCTTAAAACAATCTATCCAGCATTTCCCGGCCAATGACTCGCGACCGGTCCAGGCCTTCTATTGGATCTTGATGACAACCTTACCCTTGACACGCCCTGTCTCGACGTAAGTCAAGGCCTCATTGGTGGACGCAAACGGGAAGACCCGATCGATCACCGGCCGTATGGATCCCGCATCGATCAGTGCAGCGATCCGGCTCAGTTGGTCTCCGCTGGCGCGCATGAACACAAATGAATAGCTTACGTCGTGACGTTTTGCAGTTTTCCTGATGCGATAGCTCAACAAGTGCATCACCGTTTTCAGGAACCACGAAGCGCTTATTTCTTTTGCAAAGTCGGGATCAGGCGGCCCTGCGATCCCGATGAGCCGGCCACCCGGCTTGAGCACGCGCAGTGACTTCTTGAGCGTATCGCCGCCCTGCGTGTCGAGCACCAGATCGTAACCTTTGAGGATGTCCGCAAAATCGTCTTTCTTGTAATCGATGACGATATCCGCACCGAGTTGCTTCATCAGTTCGGCATTGCGCGCGCTCGTTGTCGTCGCGACGGTCGCACCCACATGTTTCGCCAATTGAATGGCAAATGTGCCGACGCCGCCCGAGCCGGCATGGATCAGCACTTTCTGCCCTTTCTTGAGTTGTCCTTTTTCGACTAGCGCTTGCCACGCGGTCAAGCCTACCAGCGGAATCGAGGCCGCTTCTTCCATGGCGAGTGATTTGGGCTTCAACGCCACGCCGTCTTCTTTGACCGCAATGAATTCCGCGAAAGTGCCAATGCGATCTTTGTGTGGTCGCGCATAGACCTCATCGCCTGGCTTGAATTGCCGAACGCGCGATCCAACACGGACGACCACTCCGGCCAGGTCGTTGCCCAGAATCAGCGGCAAACGATAGGGCAGAATCAGCTTGAACTCGCCATCCCTGATTTTGGCATCGAGTGGATTCACGCCCGCAGCGTGGATCTGGATCAATACGTCGTCCTCACGCGGCTCCGGGACCGGCATTTCGCCAGATCGCAAGTCATTCTTGCGCCCATATCGATCGACAACAAATGCCTTCATCATGTTTCCTTGTACGTTTCTCGTTGAGTCAGGTTGCATCGCGGACGGTAGCCGGGATGTAGCGCTGTAGATCGATTGCAATGCAGTCATGCCGTTCAGGTTTGAAGTCGCAGGTCTTTGCGAATACCGGCATCCACAATGCCGGCGGGCGCAAACCTGCGCAGTATTCGCAGACGGGCGGCGAGTCCACCGGCTGTATAGCGAAGTTTCGGGCGAGCCGCGATGGCGGCCTGCAGTACGGTCTCGGCCACAACCTCGGGACCGTCAGCGCTCTCGACGACCTCTTTCACTCGCCTGGCGATGGCCGTGCGTACCTCAAGGTAGTCGTCGAGGGGAACGTCTGGCTCCATGAAGTTCGCGTCGAAAGGCGTCTTGATGTAGGCGGGCTCAATGACGGAGACCCGGATGCCCATTGTGCGCAACTCATGATCGAGCGATTCGGAATAGCCTGCGACCGCATGTTTGGTGGCGGAATACAGCGCCATATAGGGCATGGGTAAGAAACCCAACACAGAGCCGATGTTGATGATGCGGCCGCTGCCTTGTTGCCGCATATGGGGCACCACGGCACGCGTCATGCGGACGATCCCGAAGAAGTTCGTATCGAAGATCGCGCGGGCCTGATCAATCGAACTCTCTTCTGCAGCGGCAGGGGCCACGCCGAAACCGGCGTTGTTCACCAGCAGGTCGATGCGGCCGTGCAGGCGCAGTACTTCCTTGACGGCAGCTTTGACGGATTCATCGCTAGTCACGTCAAGTGGCAGCATCCCGAACGTCCGCTGGCCGGCTTGTGGACCGCGCCGGCTGGTGCCGTAGACCTTGTATCCAGCCTTCGCGAGCCGCTTGGCCGTGGCTTCGCCGATTCCTGACGAGGCGCCCGTAACGAGCGCTATTCCGGTTTCCATGATGTCCTTCCGATATTGAGGGATGTCTTCAGGTGCTTGCTTGAGAGTTCATCTTGCTAAAATATGATGTTCATCATATTTTCGATCCAACAAAAACCGGCACCGGGCCGGTGGATTTACGCGTCAGTGGGCGCGAGTTTTTTCAATGCGGCTTCAAGAAAATCTTCCGACAGCTTCGGGTCGTCGACGGCGCGCGCCAGCACCATGGTGCCAACCATGGTGGCCGCCGTGACAAGCGCCTGCTCATGCGCGCCCGGCTGACCCCAATCGGGCAACTGGCGCGCAATGACATCGATCATCTCCTTGATGCGGCGGGTGGCTGCGCGCCGCACGACCGGCGCCTGGCGCGGCATCTCGGAACCAAGGGCGGAGACCGGGCAGCCATTCTCTATGTCTTCGCAATGCTCCTTCGACAGGTAGGCGCGCACCATCGACGGCAACGCGTCCTCTGGCGGGACGGAGGCGGCGATATGTTCTGACAGGGCCACGGCTTCAGCACCGGCGCGATCAGCAGCTTCGGCAAGCAGCACCTCGCGCGATGGGAAGTGGGCATAGAAGCCACCATGCGTCAGGCCGGCCTCCTTCATGATGTCGGCCACTCCTGTGCCGTCGTACCCGCTGCGCCGGATCGCGCGCGCGGCAACTTCGACGATGCGCTCGTGCGTGATTTCTTTGCGGCTGGCAGCTTTCCGATTGATTGATGGCTTCTTCATGATGATCATCATATAGTATTTCGACATAACTTGCTGCGCGGGGCAATGTCGATGACAGTCAATGTCCCTCAGGCTGAACTGGGCAGTGCAGCCTGCTCCTTGGGTCTTGGCAGCCAAATGAGTGCGTGCCCGCGGTGCTTCACTTGCGATATCGGCAGTTGCGATCAGTTTCATAGACATATGACGTCATATAAATATGAGTCCAGCCGATATCGGGGTGCAAGAAATTGAAATTTAACGACTTGCGGAAATTCGGGTAAATACGCGTCGAAGAACTTCGACAAAGGGTCAATTCATCTTGTATGATGACGTATCTCGAAATGGATCTGCACGGCGCCACGCCCCGCCGCGGTCTGTACCGCAATCTTGCGAGATCGAAGGCTCAGGTTTTGCGTTGTTTATGTCGTAAACAATCAGACAATGGTCAACTGGATCGGTAGGCATGCGTAATCTGACAATAAGACACAGTCTCCTTGCCGTCCTCGTGCTTTTCGCGGGCATGATTCTGATCGGCGGCGTAGTGGGGGTGCTGGCACTTGGCCGTTCTAACGACAACGCTCGGCGTCTGCACGATATCGCCAGCCAGGAAGTGCTGGTGAACGATGCCTATAAAGACTCCACACGCACCCGCGCCGCTCTGACGCGTGCGTATTCGGCACTGAAAGAGCGCAATGACGAAGTGACCCGCGACTCGGCGCTCAAGAGTGCCGCCACGACGTTGGAGCGTGCGGACCGCGAAACCAAGATGTTTCGTGATGCTGATAAGTTTGCGGGCCAGGACGACGAGCTGAAGCAAAAACTTTTCGATTCTTCCAATACTTTGGCCACGATTCTGCATACCGCGTTCGACGCGTTGAAGCGGGGCGATACGAACGCATACGTATCGATCAACGACAAAGACATCACGCTGGCCGGCGTCGCCTATTCGGCCAATGTCGAGAAGTTCCAGAACCTCGCTGAAGCCCTTGCCAAGGATTCCGCCGCGCAAGGTGATCGTGAATACACGTGGGTCGTCACGATGGTGGCGGCTGGGGTGGCACTAGCCCTTGCATTGATCGTCGCCGCGCATTTCGCTTTGCGGAAGATCGTGGTCCGTCCGCTGCAGATTGCCTCTGAGTTGCTCAACCGTATTGCAGGAAGCGACCTGACCGTATCGATTCCGGAAGGGGGCAGGAGCGAGTTGGGGCAGCTGTTTACGGCGATGTCGCAGATGCAGACGGGGTTGGCGAAGACGGTATCGAATGTGCGCGTGAACTGTGAAGCCATTCACGGTGGTGCGCGTGAGATCGCTGCCGGCAACCTCGATTTGTCGAGTAGAACCGAGCAGCAGTCTGCATCGCTCGAAGAAACGGCGGCCAGCATGGAAGAGCTGACCTCGACCGTCAAACAGAACGCCGACCATGCCCGCCAGGCAAGCAAGCTCGCCGCCAACGCGGCGGACGTCGCACAGCGAGGCGGCAACGTCGTGCAGCAGGCAGTGCAAACGATGACGGCGATCACGGCCAGTTCGAACAAGATTGCCGAGATCACGGGGATGATCAACAGCATCGCATTTCAAACCAACATTCTGGCCTTGAATGCGGCGGTCGAATCCGCGCGAGCAGGGGAGCAGGGCCGCGGCTTCGCCGTTGTCGCCGGCGAGGTGCGCACGCTCGCGCAGCGCAGCGCTGCCGCGGCGCAGGAGATCAAAACGCTGATCGCCGCATCCGTCAACGATATCCGTGATGGTAATGAACTCGTTGTCCAGGCCGGGCAGACCATGGGTGAGATTGTGGGCGCGGTGCAAGGCGTCGCCACCATCATGGCTGAGATTACCTCGGCGACAGTTGAGCAGAGCTCCGGCATCGAGCAGGTCGGGCAGGCCGTCAGCCAGATGGACCGGGTAACGCAGCAGAACGCCGCGCTAGTCGAGGAGGCCGCCGCCGCCGCGAGCGCACTTGAGCAGCAGGCGCAAGCGATGACGGATGCTGTTTCCGCATTCCGCCTCAATCGCGTTTGACCCGCATCCATATCCAGTAAAAGCATCTGTCGCGCACTTGCCGGGGCGGCAATGCGCTGCCACCGGCCGTCCAAATTTTTTCGAAAAGACCGAGGCGGCCGATGCTGGATGTTCATATTCAACCATTTCAACGGAGTGTCACGATGAGCGTTAGGGCCACCCTGGTCGCAGCAATCCTGTTTGCGGGTGTATTGGGATCGGGCGCATCGCAGGCTGCTACGTATGCCTACGTATCGAATGCAGACAGCCAGGACATCTCTGTCTTTAGCCTCGACAAATCGAGCGGCTCACTCGCCGCAGTCGAGACCGTGCCGGTTGGGGGCACGGTCATGCCGATGGCGCTTTCGCCCGACCATCTCCGGCTCTATGCCGCGTTACGCTCCAAGCCGTATAGCGTGGTGAGCTTCGCGGTCAATCCGCTCGACGGCCGGCTGATCGAACTGAGCAGGGCGCCGCTTGCGGATAGCATGGCCTACGTATCGACGGATGCGAGCGGTCGCTACCTCTTTTCTGCATCGTATGGCGGAAACCTTCTGGCAGTGAACCGGATCGCCGCGGATGGCGTGGTGGGTGACGTCCAGCAAACCGTCAAAACCGGCCCCATGGCTCACGCCATACGCAATGCGCCTGACAATCGTTATGTCTTCGCATCGGTGCTCGGCTCGGATGCGTGGTTGCGTCTGAAATTCGATGCTTCGAACGGCCAGTTAACCGAAGACGCCGCACCCGCCTATTCGTTGCCCGCGAAGTCGGGGCCGCGCCACTTTGTGTTCTCGCCGGATCATCGCTTTGTCTATCTGATCGATGAGCTCGATGGCAAACTGCATGTGCTCGCCTTCGATAGCACGCGTGACAAAGTCAAACCTGTTCAGACCGTTTCCATCCTGCCGCCCGATTTTTCCGGCGACAAGCCGTGGGGTGCGGATGTGCACGTCACACCAGACGGGCGTTTCCTGTACGCCACTGAACGCACGTCCAACACGCTGGCTGTCTATCGGGTGGACGCTAAATCAGGTGAACTGACGCGCGTTGGCACGTACCAGACAGAAAAGCAGCCGCGCGGATTCAATATCGATCCGTCGGGCAAGTATCTGCTTGCAGTCGGTCAACTGTCGTCAAACATGAGCGCTTACCGCATCGACCGCAACACTGGCGCACTGGCTTTGATTGGACAGTACCCCGTGGGTAAGGGCGCGAACTGGATCGAGATCGTTGAGTTCGAGGGAACAAACGGTAATTGAGAGCCGGGTCGCGAGTGAGCAGATCAGGCTGCGTGAGAACTGCTTTGTCACTCTGTGACGTTGGACGGTCAAGTCAAGAGCTTTGTTGATGAAGTTCCGCGCGACAGCGCAGCACCGTCGCGCGAAACATCAAGACGTTAGTCAATCCTGCGACCGCTTGCCGAAAAGCGCAGATGTGGCTCTCCCGGTAGCCCGCGCCCTGCGGGTCGCGAGCCGCCACAAACGACCCGCAGTCGCAAGAATGCCGAGGAGGGGTGGCCCTGTCGTTGTCGGTGGGTCATCCTCTGAAATCATCGAAATGACCGGCCGGCCGAAGTGGCCTTCCTGCATCGGAAGATTCCAGTACTCGTATGGGTACAACATCCGGGCGAAGCGAATAAGTGCATCGCATCCGCTATCGTGCCATTCGGCGGTGGTTTCCCAACGCATTGCCGACATCGGGCCCCGGGTTGGGTAGATCGCAGTACTTGCCACGCGGTCTTGGCTGCAATCGTCGGTTGCAGGCAAGCCGGATGGGGCCAACTTTGGGCTTCTTTCGTCCATGGTCATCTCCGCTGGTGATGCCGATCACGGAGACGCCACAAACAAAAAAGGCCTCATCCGTATTTTCGGCGAGGCCTTTGAGCTGCGTTCCTGCTTATCTAACGCGCATTGGCCTCCGATGGCATGCCCGAACGGACTGCCATGTGGCGTTGAAACGCGAAGGAGAAGAGGTTTAGCGTCAGCATGGCGTCAAGTTTCTTTGCAATTGGAACGCGTGTCAACACATGTGTGTTGGGTCAAGCCGACAGTTCGTTTTCCGTTGAGCTTGCTTATGCCTTTGCGCCCGGATGGTCGAGATAGGCGTGCGCAAGCGCGACCCAGTACGACGTGCCGAGAGGCAGCAGCGCGTCATTGAAGTCATAGCTCGCACTGTGCAACTGGCACAGGCCGCCCGCTTGTCCGGGCAAGCGCGCCGAGCCGTCGCCATTGCCGATGAACGCATAGGCGCCCGGTTTGTGCAGCATATAGAACGCGAAATCCTCCGACGTCATGGTGCGCTCCACGTTTTCGTCCACGTTCGCGGCGCCTACCAGGTCGCGCATGACGTTGCCAGCGAGCGCGGCTTCGGCCGCGTGATTGACAAGCGCCGGGTAGATGCGCGTGAAATTGAACGTGAGCTCGATATCGAACGCAGCGGCGATACCTTCCGCCACTGTGCGCATGCGGCTTTCTATCATGTCGAGCACATCGGCGCTGAAACTGCGTACTGTGCCGTTGAGCATGGCCTGCTCAGGGATGATGTTCACCGCGCTGCCTGCGTGGATCTGCGTGACTGACAACACGGCCGACTCGTTTGGATCGACGTTGCGCGACACGATCGTCTGCCAGGCTTGCGCGATCTGGACAGCGACCATGACAGGATCAGCACTGCGATGCGGCTGCCCGGCATGCGAGCCGCGTCCATTTATGTGCACTTCGAACGTGTTGCTCGATGCCATCAATCCACCCGGACGGATGCCGAAGTTGCCCGCGGGCATGCCCGGCCAGTTGTGAACGCCAAAGACGGCGTCCATTGGGCATCGGTTGAACAGGCCGTCCTCGATCATCAGACGCGCGCCGCAGCCGCCTTCCTCTGCGGGCTGAAAGATGAAGTTTACAGTGCCGTCGAAATGTCGATGCTGCGAAAGATAGCGCGCTGCGCCGAGCAGCATGGCGGTATGTCCATCGTGGCCACACGCGTGCATCTTGCCCGCGTAACGCGACGCGTGCGCGAACGTGTTCGCTTCGTGCATCGGCAGCGCATCCATGTCAGCGCGCAAACCAACGGAGCGCTCGCTCTTTCCGTGACGCAGAACACCGACAAGTCCATGCCCGCCGATCCCTCGAACGACCGGTATTCCCCAGTCGTCAAGAAGACTGGCGATATAGTCGGACGTCCGCTGTTCTTCGAAACGGAGCTCGGGATTCGCGTGGAGATGTCGCCGGATACGGATCAGTTCGGGTTCGAAGGCGATAATCGATTTGTCGTAAATCATTTTCAGTTTTGGTGAGATCTGGTTTTGGGGCATGCGACTGGACGATGCAATCACTCGAGCTGGACCTGGACGGTGTCCGGTTCCGGATTGCCTTTGCCTTTGGCCATAAACAGCACTGGCACGCAGCTGATCAACGCTGCGGCCGCGAGGTAGTACCCGATCACAAGGCGATCGCCGGTGAAACCGATCAACGTAGTAACCGCGACTGGCGTAAAGCCGCCAAACACCGTCACGCCGATCGCATAAGCAAAACCGACACCCGTTGCGCGAAATTCCGTCGGGAAGACGTCGCCGAGCACGCTCGATGCACAAGCCGCGTAGCAGGCAAGCAGGATCGCGATGGTGACCTGCACCACCACGAGCGTGGCGAGTCCGGGGTAATGGGAAAGCAGCACGAACAGCGGATAGGCGGCGATTGCCGTAAGCGCGGCACCGAGCAGCATGGGTGTACGGGTGCCGATCCGGTCCGACAGATGACCGATGATGGGACACATCGTCATCATCGCCATGCCATAGCTGACCTGTCCGACATAGCTGTCAAAGAGGCTTAGATGAACCTCGCGAACAGCGTAGGTCGTGAAGTAATTCGAAACGTAGGTGGCGATCGTCCAGAACACCATGATTGCCACGCCGGTTGCTACCTGGCTCCGGTATTCGACCAATTGCGTCCACAGGGCTCGGCGCGGCAAACGCTGAGATTGCTCGAAGACCGGTGTTTCATCGACAGAGCGCCGGATGTACCAGCCGACCGGACCGATCAACAAGCCGAAGGCGAACGCCAGACGCCATGCGCCGCCGAAGATCTGCTCCTGGGTGAAGAGGCTCGTTAGCGCCAGCCCGACGAATCCGGCGATCAACGTGCCGCCGCCTTGCGACATTTGCTGGAAGGAGCCGAATAGCCCTTTACGCGAAGGTGGCGCGTTCTCGACGAGCATCGCTACCGTGCCGCCGATCTCGCCGCCCGCCGAAAAGCCCTGGATCAATCTGCCAAGCACGATAACAAGCGGTGCGGCAATGCCAATGCTCGCGAACGACGGGCACACGGCTGGCACAACGGTACCGGCAGCCATGAGCAGCAGTGTGAGGCTCAAAGCCTTCTTGCGACCCGCGCGGTCCGCGTATCGGCCGAGTACGAGCGCGCCCACCGGCCTCACGAGGAAGCCCACCGCGAAAGTGATGAACGTCAGGATCAGCGCGGCGAAGTCGGAACTGGCGGGGAAAAACGTCCGGGATATGGGAACCGCGAAAATGCCGTAGGCAATGAAATCGTAAATCTCAAGAACGTTACCCACCGATGCCGCTGCAACCGCGCGCCGGCTGGGCGCAGCCACCATGTCTGGTCGATGACCGACCGCTTTCACACTCGCCATTTTGTCTGCTCACGTGTAGTTATGCGTGTCAGTACACTAAGCGCGAGGCGTGCCGCGGCACGCATACTCTTCAAAAATGGCAGCTATACTTTTGAAGCATAGGCATGCCCAACCCGATAAGACATGGAACTCCGACACCTTCGATATTTTCTTGCCGTAGCGGATTGCGGCAGCGTAGCGGAGGCCGCGCGACGACTCCACATTGTTCAGCCGGCATTGAGTCGGCAGATCCGCGATCTTGAAGAGGAACTGGGCAGCGACCTGTTTCATCGCAACGCCAAGGGCGTGCAACTGACCACGCCGGGCGCGCAGTTCGCCATCGATGCGAGACGCGTATTGAACGATGTGGAAGCGGCGCGCGACTTGTTCGTGCGCATTGCGAGAGGCCAATCGGGTGCGTTGAGAATCGGACTCGCGCCGAACTATAGCTGGCATCCCGCGACGCTGAAGCCGGTTCGTGACTTCAAGATCACTCATCCCGATGTCACGATCATGCTCGAACCGGCGCTGGCAGCGAAGCAGTTGGCGCGGATTTCGGATGGCAGCCTCGACGGCGGATTTCTCGCGTGGCGCGACCCGCGCGATCCGACTTTCTCCGCGTGCCATCTGTTCGACTGCCGTCTCAAGCTCGCAATGCCGCGCCCCAGCGACGGGTCTGCGCCCGCTATACCGGAGCGGTTAGCCGACCTCAAGGACGAGCCATGCATGTGGTTCGCAAGGGAAGTGGCACCGGCGTACTACGATTTTCTGATTTATCAATGCCAGCTTGCAGGGTTTTCGCCGCGTATCGTGCCTATCGGTGGCGACGTATCGACGATACTCGGCCTGGTGGCGGCGGGCATGGGGTACGCGATCGTTCCTGAGGCATCCATTTATAGTTGCCCGAATCAGGTTGTGCTGATGGATCACGCGGACCTGACTCTGTCTTATCCGGTCGAGTTTGTCTGGCGAACCGACACGGTCAATCCTGTGCTGGATGAGTTCGTCAAGGCTGTGGCAGGGTGACTTGAAAGAGTGAGCATTACATATCGTTTCCGGTCGTCTGTTATGAACGTCGAAGTGACTACAGCGAGCGCTCAATCGCCTGCCCAAGCAGATCCAAACCCAGGTCGATCTCACTCTCGAGGACGGTCAATGGAGGAGCGATCCGGAAGACACCGCCCATGCCGGGCAACTGCACGATGTTCATGCTGAGCCCCAGGTTCATGCACTCGCGGGTGATCTTCGCGCCGAGCCCATCCGCCGGCTCCTTCGTGCGGCGGTCCTTGACGATCTCCATCCCCAGAAGCAGCCCTCGTCCGCGAATATCGCCGATGCACTCGAAGCGTTCCATCAGATCGAGCAGGCCGCGCTTGAGTCGCTCGCCCATCAGGTTCGCACGCGCGACCAGCCCCTCGCGCTCGACCACATCCAGCACCCGCAGACCGACGGCGGCGGGAAGCGGATCGGACACGTGGGTCGTATAGAACAGATAACCCAACTCGTGAGCCCGCTCCTCGATCTGTGCGGAGGTCACGACGGCCGCGAGCGGCAGACCTGCGCCCAGCGTCTTCGACAAGGTAAGAATGTCGGGCGTGACGCCATCGCGCTGACAGGCGAACATCGTGCCCGTGCGCCCGACACCGGTTTGCGCTTCATCGAGGATCAGCAGCATGCCGCGCTCCTCGCATTTGCGCTTCAGTGCGGCCATGTAGCCGACCGGCAATTCGATGATGCCGCCTGAACTGAGGATCGGCTCTGCGATGAAGGCGGCGAGATTGCCACTGGACTGACGATCGATGAGATCGAAGGCGTAATCCAGTTCCGCCAGATAATCGTATTCCCCATTTCGCTCGAAACGCGGCCGGTACGGGAACGGGGCGGGGATCGCGTAGGAGCCGACGGCTGCCGGACCGACACCCTTGCGACCGGCGCTGTAAGTTGCGGATGCCGCGTTTCCCGTCATGCCGTGCCAGGACTGCGCGAAACCGACGATTTCATATTTGCCGGTGACGAGCTTCGCCATGCGAATGGCGGCCTCGTTCGACTCCGCGCCGGTGCTGAGTAACAGCGCCCGGTCGAGCCCGTCAGGCGTGATCTCGGCCAACCGGGTCGCCAGATCGACCACCGGTCGCGACAGCATCCCACTGAAAAGGTGGTCGAGCTTGCCGGCATATTCGTTGATGACCGACACGATTTCCGGATGGCTGTGCCCAAGCACTGCGCTCATCTGCCCCGAGGTGAAATCCAGAATTGCGCGGCCGTCCGCGTCATAGACGAAGCTGCCCTGGGCGCGCTCGATGATCATCGGCTCGAAGGTGCCGCCGTAGCGGATGAGGTGCTGTCTGGCGTTGCGCCAGAAATTTGCATCGTTGTTCAGGGACACCTTGCTTCTCCTTGGCGGGTGGCGAGAATAACTTGCAGTCTAGATGGCTCTCTGCTTTCATAGAATCGAATAGTTCTTATCGAAGATAGAAGCGGGGCTTATACCTTGAGTCTTTCCCTGGAAATTGATCTGTTGCGTTCGTTTACCGTCATTGCCGAAGTCCGGGCGCTCAGTCGCGCGGCCAACCGGATCGGCCGGACCCAGTCTGCGCTGAGTCAGCAGATGAAGCGCCTCGAAGAAATCGTCGATCAGCCGCTGTTCCAGCGCACGGGGCGAGGGGTGGTGCTGACCAATCCCGGCGAGCGCCTGCTGATTCATGCCCAACGCATTCTGCGGCTGCACGACGAGGCGATGGCCGATCTGTCCGGCAAAGGGCTGTCGGGGACGATCCGCTTCGGCTGCCCGGACGACTACGCCGCCGTTTTCCTGCCGCATTTGCTGCGCCAGTTCTCGAGCCAGCACCCGCATGCCCTGGTGGAGGTCATGTGCGCCCCGACCCCACGATTGCTCGAACAACTGGAGATGCATGCGCTGGACCTTGCCCTGATCTCGTTGCCGGACGACGTGGCGAATGACGACATCATTCGCCGCGAACCGCTAGTCTGGGTTGGTTATCCGGGACTGGATTCCGCGCACTTCGACCCCTTGCCGCTGGCAGTTTCCGATCCCGACACGCTCGACCATGTGGCGGCCTGCGAAGCGTTGCAACGTGCGGGCAGGGCTTACCGCATCGCCTATGCGAGCAGCAGTCTTGCCGGTCTGACGGCCCTGGTCCGCTCGGGGCAGGCCGTTGCCGTTATCACACAGACTGCAGTTCCCCCGGATCTCTGCATACTCAACGGGGATCCGGCGCTTCCATCCCTGCCCACCGTTGGCATTACCCTGAAGTTCGAGCGGGAGCGTCCCGCCCATCTGATCACGGTATTCGCGGAGCACATCAGGCTGACGCTGCCGTTGCTGTGATCGAAGCCGGTAAAAAGTGAAATTTTTCTTCGCGGCGTGTCGATTTTGATAGTCTTCCTTCGTCGTCTCAATGGCTGAATGCGGCTTACCTCCGCATTCAGCCACCACTGACAGGAGATTTGCCATGACGATTCAAAAGATCACGCCATTTCTTTGGTATTCCGGGCAAGCTGAGGAGGCCGCAGCTTTCTATGCGAGTATCTTTCCGGACTCGCGCGTCAATCGGGTTACACCGGTACCGGCCGCCGGTTCCACGAAGATGGTCGAATTTGTTCTCTTTGGGCAGCCCTTCATTGCCATGAACTCCGGCGGGGGCGACCCGTTCAACCACGCGATATCGCTTATGGTCGACTGTGCCGATCAGGCAGAAGTTGACCGCTACTGGAATGCTTTTCTCGAGGGCGGCGGTTCGCCCGAGGCGTGCGGGTGGCTGAAAGACCGCTTCGGCGTCTCATGGCAGATCGTTCCAACTGATCTCATCAGGATGATGGCTGACCCCGATCCGGTAAAGGCAGGGCGTGTCGCTCAGGCCATGATGAAAATGGTGAAGTTCGACGTCGCCGCGCTGAAAGCCGCTTACCTGGGGGCGACGGATTAACAAAAGGTCCCTTACATCGTGTGCGCCATAGAGCGTCCTGGCCGACGCGGCGGAGACAGGTGAAAATAAGGCTGGGAATTGTCATCGGGACGGTTTGATCATTGACAGTACTGTCAACTGTCGAGCCATAACACTCTGTCCGCGAATGATTCCAGTACCCTCGCGCGTTCGCGGTGTGCAATGTTGAGCCAAAGTTCTTTCGAATACCGGAGCCGGACAGCCGCAATTGCCGGCTCTAATGCCGCGTCTGCAGCAGTCAGGACAAGACGATCACAATCACTTTCTGCGGCAAACCGTATGGCTTCAACCGCCGTTTCGACTGCGAGCAGCCTGCGAGCGTCGCAGCAGGTCGCCTCGTTCGCCGCCACTGGTAGAGGAACCAGACGCACATCAAACGGGGTTCGCAGTCTGTTCGATCGCAGACCACTGAACAGTGGGCCCGCCAGATCCTGATCGACGTCGCGAGACAGATCGAAATATAACGAGCGCTTCATGGGGGCGCCTTGCGCCGCGACCAGTTCCCGCTCCATGTTCGCGATCATCTCGATGGATACGCCTTCGCTCAGGGCGGCCGCGAGGTAGGTTCCGTCGACGATATTGGGTAGCCGCGTCTCCTTGCGGAAACGCGGCCCCCGAGGAACCGTACGTGCGAGCTTTCCCCGCATACGGCTCGAGCACAGCGTGAAGCGTCTCGCCGACGCCGGTCTTGACCATCCTGCTCAAGCCCTTCACAAGCCTCACATTATTAATCCATCCCATCGCTGGGACGCGGACGCTGAACCGCAACCTGCCGGTCTCTCTCAAGCTGCCCGCCGACGAATTTCAAACGTGTACTTGTGACAGCTGCACCACGCGGAAGTCTGCACCCTTTCGGATCGGGGCAAATCTTGAACCCCTATACGACCCATTACAGGCCGTCGTTCGCTTGCTCCGCGTTCTCATATCCGCTTCTCCAACAGTTTCCCTCGCGGGTCACCTGCCATCGCTAAGCCATCTGGCAGAGAATCGGACTTACCGTGTTCCGCACAAGAGACAAAAGCAGGTTAGGTTCCACCTATTCGCCGGCAATCCGCAGTCCGTGTAGCCCCAGTATGGAAGGGGATAACCGATTGCATGCCTTTTGGCTTAAGCCTCACAGCATCTTTGGCTTATCAGATATTACGACGTTTACCGGTGGTTCGCTTTTACTAACCATACTGCTCACCCTAGCACCTTATCCATCTGATGCTGATAGAAAGCACCTCGCCCTCACGGGGTTGATGCCGCACATTCGTGCAGGTTACATTGTCCCGGCGGCTTCATACCAACTCGTTACCGAGATCGCATGCGCCGGTAGGGTACGGCTGACGGAACAGCCGGTTTCCTCGCTGGCCGAGGCCAGCTGAAACAATCTCTTATGCGACTTCCACGTCGCACCCATACTGTATTCATATGATGGTCCTTGGGCGCTCGCCAAGTGTCTTCGTTTGACGGCGATAGCCACACCGATTATTCTCGGTACTTGAATATTGTATCCAAAAAGGTTTGAGTATGGAAAAAATCCGTCTGTCTCTCGAAGAAGTGAACGCGTTGTCCATGCGGGTACTCACGTCCAATGGCATGGCCGAAGATCACGCTCGCGCGATCGCGCGGGTGATTACGGCAGGTCAACGGGACGAGTGTCACTCGCACGGGATTTACCGTCTGCTTGTCTGCGTCAGGTCTCTTCGGGAAGGCAAGCTCGTGGGCGACGCGAGGCCTCAGGTCAGTGAGCTTTCGTCCGCGATTGTTCGAGTCGACGCCGGATTCGGATACTCACAGCTAGCCTTCGAACTAGGCAGCAAAGTTCTTGTTGAAAAGGCTCGGAACGTTGGCATCGCCGCACTCTCGATCAACAACTGTTTCCACTTTTCGGCTCTCTGGCCCGAGGTGGAGGCTATCGCGAGCGAGGGGTTCGCCGCTGTAGCGATGACCCCTAGTCATAGCTGGGTCGCACCGGCGGGAGGCACCAAGCCGGTGTTCGGGACCAATCCAATCGCCTTTGCGTGGCCTCGGCCGGGCAAGTTTCCATTCGTTTTCGATTTTGCGACAAGTGCGATCGCTCGAGGTGATATCGAGCTGCGCAGAAGGACAGGAAAGGAAATCCCCCTTGGCTGGGCCGTCGACGAGGCGGGGCGGCCGACGACGGATCCGGCTGCTGCGATGCGAGGCGCAATGCTCACATTCGGTGGCCATAAAGGGTCTGCCCTGTCGGCGATGGTCGAACTGCTTGCTGGCCCTCTGCTCGGGGATCTGACCAGCCTCGAATCGCAGAAATTCGACGAAGGTGTGGGCGCCACGCCTTGCCATGGCGAACTTGTGCTCGCCTTCAATCCTGACATATTCGCCGCTGGAAAGCGCGCGCAGGGTGACCAGTACGCAGAAGCCATGTTCGACGCGATTGCCGGGCAGGGAGCGCGGCTACCATCGCAACGGCGATTCGAGGCAAGGGTTCGAAGCGAAGCAAATGGCGTCGAGGTCAGTGCCCAGCTCTACGCGGACGTCAAGGCGTTGATCCGGAACTAACCACGGTCTTGTGGTCGCATGCAGCATATTTTGGTAGTTCCCGCCATAGGCGCACGCCCGAGCCTCACAACATAAATAGAAGCGCTGCGGGAACTACTTGACCGATTATATTGGATCCAGGATATTGGTGACAACTTGGAGTCGTGGCGGGAACTTTTCTGGAGAGCTTTATGAACACCGCAACCACATCACGCAAGGCGCTTCATACGCGTGTTCTTGCTGCGAGTCTCGCTGGCAGCGCTATCGAGTGGTTCGACTACTTCCTTTATGGAACGGTCGCAGCGCTCGTTTTCAACAAATTGTTCTTTCCGAGCTTTGATCCGATAGTCGGACTGCTTCTTTCCTATCTTTCGTTCTCGCTGACCTTCATTGTGAGTTATGCCACCGGTACGCTTACCTATAGTCGCGTCACTGTGCTCAACGCGATCACGCTCGCTGCCGTGGTTACCTGCATCGCCGTACCGTTCATGGGTTGGCTCGCCGACCGTGTCGGCAGTCGCGTTGTATATCTCGGCGGGACAGTGTTGATGGCTGTGTTTGCTGGTCCGTACTTCATGCTGCTCGATGCGGGTCAGAAGTGGTCGATCACGCTGGCTACCGTCTTTTCTGTCGGGGTCATCTGGGCGCCGATTGTAGCGACACTAGGCACGATCATGGCCAGGATCTTCTCAATCGAGATCCGCTTTACCGGGATCACGCTCGGTTCCCAGATCGGAGCTGCACTTGCCGGCGGCACGGCTCCCCTGATCGCGACATGGTTGCTGCGTCAGTCGGGAGGGAGCTGGCTCTCAGTCGCCGTCTACATTGCTATCTGCGCCGGGATTTCGTTCGTCGCCGTGGCTCGACAACCGGACGCCGTAGAACCTGCCATGACGGCCTAGTAAGCAGGCTGACGGTCAGTAGGGCGGATCGCGAACGCCCGTTCCGTCTGCCTCACAACCGCGAAAGACGTTAAAAACCGCGCCTTTCCTTTCGCCAAGACTCAAGACTTCATTCAGCATAGATGACGGGATAGCCAGTCCCCACCGGCCGCGCGGGCGTGTGCAATACCGGGAGATTTGACAGGAAATTACATTTTATATGCGTAGTATTACTTATTAAAAAGGAGGTCAAGATGAAGAAGGCAGGTATGGCGGCGGCGATCATGTCCACCGCGGTCGTGTGTCATGCGCAGAGTTCCGTCACGTTGTACGGTGCGCTGGACGATGGGATCACATATACAAACAATCAGGGTGGTCATTACAACGTTCAGGCCTCCAATGGCGCATTAGGCAGCACCAAATGGGGGTTGCTGATCAACGAGGATCTCGGAGGCGGATACAGTACGGTGGCCCGTCTGGAAAGCGGCGTCGATATCAATAGCGGAAAGATGAATAACGGCGGGCGTCTGTTCGGCCGTCAAGCTTACGTTGGCCTCGGGTCGCCCTTCGGTACCGTGCTGATGGGACGCCAGTACGATCTGGTGCTCGATTCGCTGATTGGTCTTTCAGCGTCTGGCCGGTTCAATGGAATTTTGGCCACGCACGCAGCAGACGTCGATAACGTTTGGGGTAACTACTCGCTGAGCAATTCCATCAAGTACATCTCGCCCACGTACGCGGGGTTCAAACTGTCGGGGCTTTTCAGTCTTGGGGGCGTGGCGGGTGACTTCTCTAACGGCAAGAAGGAATCGATCAGCCTCAGTTACGCGAACAACGCGCTCAGCGCGAGCGCTGTGTTTTCGCGAATCAATAATCCCGCGACGTCCATCTACGATGCGACGGCAAACCCTGTGGCCGGTGGCACGTTTGTGAACCCGATCACCAATCCGACTTACAGCGGGTACACGTCAGCCCAGACCCTGCAGGTTGCAGGCGCTGGCATTAACTACCGTCTCGGCGCGGCGCTGCTGGGTTTCACCTACACGAATACGCGCTTCGAAGACGTGGTGCGGACTTCGTCGACGCCATTTTCAGGCACGGCCACCTTCAATAACTACGAAGCGCTGGCAACGTACAACGTTACGCCGGCAGTTCTGCTGGGTGCCTCGTACGACTACACGAAGGCTGAGTCGGCGAAATATCTGCAGCTCAACGTGGGGACCCAATACAGCTTGTCGAAGCGGACATTGCTCTACGCGACGACCTCCTGGGAGCGGGCGACAGGCATCGATTCGACGGGCAAGTCTGCCGTCGCGGCGTTGTCCTTCCTGACGCCGTCGTCCACCAACAATCAGGTCGCCGTCCGCGCGGGCATTCGCCACACGTTTTAAGACTTCCGAGTCCTGATTCCGTCTGCCGCGTCCCGGGCGACCGAAGCGCACGCAAAGGTTTACCCGGCCTTGACTCTGGATTTTGGATACAGGATATTGCGACCAAACTTCGATCCGGAGCATTCTGGATTGGTCGATCCCTCATTTTGGGAGCAATTACATGTCACCGATTGCAGCCCGGCTCGAACGCCTGCCGTTCAGCCGTTTTCACTTCAAGCTGCTCCTCATGGGCGGTCTGGGCTTCATGTTCGAGGCCGTCGACGCAGCCATCATTGCGTTTATCCTGCCCGTCGTTCGTACCAAATGGCATCTGACTAGTTTCGAAACCGGGCTGCTTGGCAGCAGCACCTACGTTGGCTTTCTCGTCGGCGCGCTATTCGCCGGCCTGCTGGGCGATCGTTTTGGCCGCCGCGTCGTCATGATGTGGGCACTGACCTTCTTCTGCGTGCTCACGTTTGCCAACGCGTTTGTGAACGACTGGCACACGTTCGCTCTACTGCGCGCAATAGCAGGTATCGGGATGGGCGCTGAGGGCGCGA
Source organism: Burkholderia sp. OK233 (assembly GCF_900230185.1). Taxonomy (GTDB): domain Bacteria; phylum Pseudomonadota; class Gammaproteobacteria; order Burkholderiales; family Burkholderiaceae; genus Paraburkholderia. Next base: position 598,694 of record NZ_OCSR01000002.1, on the reverse strand, counting down.
TCATTGCGCCGTTCCTGGTGGAGTTCGTCAGTAACCGCTATCGGGGAGCCTTTACCGGCGCACTGGCTGGCTTCTTCTCGTTTGGTTTTGTGGCGGCGGCGTTGATCGGCTACTTTGTGATCCCGCTGAGCCCGGAAGGTTGGCGTATCGCGCTGGTGATCGTCTCCGTACCGGTCGTTGTGCTGCTCTGGTGGCGGCGTTCGCTGCACGAGTCCCCGCGGTGGCTGGAAATTCGCGGCCGTCACGCGGAAGCCGAAGCCGTGGTGTCCGATATTGAGCGGCAGGTCGAACGTACGGGCGTAACGCTGCCTCCCGTGGCGCCTGTGGCAGGCGCAGCGGCCAGCTATGAGCACTCGGGTTCCTTCTTCGGAAACCTGAAGCTGCTGTGGAAGCCGCCTCTCGCCAAGACGACGCTGATGACCTGGTGTCTGTGGCTGTCGGTGACGTTCTGCTCGTACGCATTCTTCGTCTGGATCCCCGGCTTGCTCGTGCAGCATGGCATGACCATCACGAAGAGTTTTTCTGTCTCAATCTTTATCTACCTCGCGCAGATTCCGGGCTACTACTCGTCGGCATACTTTTGCGAGAAGCTGGGACGCAAGACGACGATCGTCACTTACATGGGATTGGCCTGCCTTGCCGGTATCTGGCTGGCAAATGCCGGCAGCGATACAACGATCGTCCTTGCTTCAATCTTCATGTCATTTGCGATGAACGGTGTCAACGCGGGCGAGTACGCCTATACGCCTGAAGTGTTCCCGACGCATCTGCGCGCGACAGGAATGGGCACGGCGTCAGCGTTCGGCCGTATCGGCGCAATCTGTTCGCCAATGCTGGTGGGTTATATCTACCCGTTGTGGGGTTTCGCCGGCGTGTTTGGCATGACCACTGTCATCCTGCTGATCGGCGCGCTTGCCGTGATTTTCCTGGGTGTGTCGACGACAGGAAAGACGCTAGAGGAAATTTCCGAGGCGGAGTATGGCTCCATGCGTCCCGACGCGCAGAGCGCCGAGCTTCGGACCGCGAAATAAGGAGTTTTCGTGACGAACACAAACCACGCACTCATTTTTCGGGCGATCGAGCGGGTAGCCCGGATGCAACAGGAAGGCGGCAAGGTCGACCTCGTATGGTCCGAGTTCGAGCGTTCCCTCACGGAGGTATTCGGCCAGCGGCTCTTTACGGTGCTGGCGTATGACGAGGCGTCGAGCCGCCTGGGACGTCTGCATAGCAATCGCCTGGATATCAATCCGTTAGGTGGACTCAAACGGGTGACGCAAAGTCGCTGGTCGGATCAGGTTCTTCGCCGCGGTGAGATCTTTGTCGGCTCAACGCGCGAGGACATCAAGGCAGTGTTCTCGGAATACGAGGTGTTGTGGTCGATTGGGTGTGAGAGTGTGCTGAACATCCCCGTGCGCAAGAACGGTGTCACGCTGGGCACAATGAATCTGCTTGGCGAAGCTGGGCTGTATGACCATGCTGATATCGCGCTGGCACTGGTTTTCGCACAGTTGGCGGTTTCGCCGCTCGAAGACCAGGTTCAAAAGCTGCGTGGACTTGAAGATCCTGATTTTATGGAACAGGTGTAGGACTTGGGGCGGGGCGGCAGAAAACCGCGCTCCGCCAATTTTTTCGAACGCATTTGACAGACCCGCTGAAGGCGCGCATCATACGAAAAACAGTTGGATATTGGATCCAACATAATGTTTTCGGCGTTCCTGATGCGGCTTTTATGGGTGGTAAGGAGACTGATATGAAAGTTCGCACCATCGCTTTTGCAGCCGCTGCTTCGGGATTTCTGCTTCTGTCCCTTGAGGCCGCACAGGCTGCCGAAACACAAACGGTCAAGCTGGGTCTGGCTGCTCCGATGACGGGCGCGCAAGCTCAGTATGGCAAGGATTTTGAGTCAGGCGTGCAGCTCGCCATTGACGACTTCAACGCCACGAAGCCCAAGATCGACGGCAAGGAAACGAAGTTCGTGCTGGAAGCGCTCGACGATCAGGCGGACCCGAAGACGGGTACCGTCGTCGCCCAGAAGCTGGTTGATGACGGCATCAAGGGCATGCTCGGTCACTTCAACTCCGGGGTGACGATCCCAGCCTCGGCGATCTATTCGCACGCAGGCATTCCGCAGATCTCGACGGCAACCGCACCCGCCTATACGCGTCAGGGTTTCAAGACTACGTTCCGGATGATGACGTCTGATACGCAGCAGGGCAGTGTGATGGGCAAGTACGTCGTCGAGACGCTCCATGCGAAGCGCATTGCAATCATCGATGACCGCACGGCATACGGCCAGGGTCTTGCGGAGCAGTTCGAGACGGCAGTGAAGGCGGCTGGCGGCAACATCATTGACCATCAGTTCACGTCCGACAAAGCGGTTGACTTCAAGGCGATTCTGACCGGCATCAAGTCGAAGACTCCTGATTTCATCTATTACGCAGGCGCCGACGCGCAATCCGCACCAATGGTAAAGCAGGCGCGCACGCTGGCGATGAAGGCGACGTTTGCCTCGGGCGAGATGTCGAAAACGGAAGACTTCATCAAGATTGCCGGATCGGCGGCGGATGGCTCGATTGTCTCGCTCGCGGGACTGCCGCTCGACAAGATGCCGGGTGGCGCGGGCTTCACGCAGCGCTACAAGGCCAAGTTCGGCTATGAACCGACAACCTATGCGCCGTACACGTACGACGGCGCCATGGCCATGATGCAAGCGATGCAGAAGGCCAATTCGTCAGACCCGTCCGTCTACCTGCCGGTGCTCGCGAAGACTGACATGAAGGGTGTCACGAGCGACCACTTCGCATACGACCAGTTCGGTGATCTGCGCGACGCAATCATCACCGTCTACAAGTGTGAAAACGGACAGTGGAAGCCGATTACCGTACTTGGATCCAAGTAACTGAAGCCACGGTGGACGGCAGATCTGCTGTCCACCACGCAATACCTCGACTCACGGAAATGACTCAGCAAGCTCAAAACTCCCCGACGACCCCCGACGTTGTGGTTATCGGTAGCGGAATCGTCGGTCTCGCCTGTGCGTGGTCTGCACTGCGGGACGGTGCTACCGTCACTATCATCGACCGCGACTTCGAAGGCGACCGTACGTCGCACGGAAACGCTGGCGGTATCGCCGTGACGGAGAGCACTCCCATTTCGGTGAACGGGTTGTACATGAAGGCTCTGAAGTGGCTGTTTGATCCCTTGGGGCCGCTGGCGCTTGACTGGAAACATGTGCCGACCGCCTTGCCCTGGTTCATGGAATTCCAGCGCTCGGGCAACAAGGACCGCTTCCGCGAAATTTCCCTGGCTTTGGCCCAGCTGAACAACCGCGTCTACGACGACATCGTCCCGATGTTTGAGGACATCGGCGCGATGGACAGTTTTTATCGGCGCGGCGCATTGACGGTCTACGAGACAGATGAAGCCTTCGCCGCAGATCAGCATGAATGGGAATTCAAACGGGATCTGGGTGTGCGCTGGCACGCCATGTCTGCCGACGAGGTTCGCGATTGCGAACCATCCCTCGCGCAGGTTTTTCGTCATGGTGTGTTTCTCGACGACTGGTCGCACATCGGTGACCCAAAGCGTCTCGTGACGCAACTGCGTGAGCGCGTGAAGCAACTCGGTGCCACGTTTGTTGTCGGCGCGGTGAAGGCACTTGATCTCGCGGATGCACTTGCGCCAGCGGCGGTCACCGAGACCGGCGAACGGGTAAAGGGGCGCCGCCTCGTTGTGGCCACGGGGGCATGGTCCGCCGCGCTTGCCGGATCGATCGGCGACCGCGTCCTGCTGGACAGCGAGCGGGGTTACAACACGACGCTTCCCGCTCATGGCATCAGCCTGTCACGCGAAGTGATATTTGCCGAACGCAAATTTGTCGCCACCCCACTTGATATCGGTGTGCGCATTGGCGGTGCGGCTGAGTTCGCCGGTCTCAAGGCGCCACCGAATTACAAACGCAGTGACGCGCTGCTCGCGCTCGGAAAGCGCTTCCTGCCTGGTATCAACGATAAAGGCGCGGTGAAGTGGATGGGGCACCGTCCGGCCACGCCGGATTCGCTACCGGTCATTGGCCAATCGCCGCGTGCGCCGTCCGTCATTTACGCGTTCGGCCACGGTCACCTTGGTTTGACGCAATCGGCAACAACAGGTGCGCTTGTCGCGGACCTGCTTGCCAATCGAACGCCCGGAATCGGACTTGAGCCGTACTCGATCAGCCGCTTCCGCAATTAACGGGGCCCCCGCGACCCCGATCGACCCGCGGGACATCCCGCCTCTGATTATCTTTTTTGGGAAGGTATAGCCATGCAAGTCAACTGGAAAGGTGTGTTCCCAGCAGTCACGACGAAGCTGAAGGACGACGGTTCTCTTGATCACGAAGCGATCAAGGCAGGTCTGAACCGCCTCATCGACAGCGGCGTCGGTGGCGTCGTCATGATGGGTATGGTCGGTGAGAGCGCCCAGCTCACGCCGGAAGAGAAGCGCACGGTAATCAAGCTTGCCGTTGAGACCGTGAACGGACGCGTGCCGGTAATTGCGGGACTCGCCGAAACCACTACGGCAAGCGCAGCCCAGTACGCGAAGGACGCGGAAGCGCTCGGCGTTCAGGGCCTGATGGTTTTTCCTGGTCTCACGTACAAGTCCGACGCCCGGGAAACGATTGCCTTCTACAGGACCGTCGCTCAGGCCTCCAGGCTCGCGATCCTGCTCTATAACAACCCGCGCGGATATGGCGTGGACCTGACGCCGGATGTGGTGGCGCAACTGCTGGAAGAGCCGACGATCGAAGCCCTCAAGGAAGAATCGTATGACACAACGCGCGTCACCGATCTGATCAGCCGTTTCGGCGACCGCCTTGCCGTGGTGTGCGGTGTCGACGATCTGGTGCTTGAGTCGGTTGCGCTGGGTGTGACTTGCTGGGTCTCTGGCATGGCCAACGCAGTTCCGAAGGAATCGGTTGAATTGCTGAATCTGGCGATTGCTGGTGACTACGAACGGGCCCGCAAGCTGTACCGTGCACTGATCGACCTGTTCCATCTGGATACGCACGTGAAGCTCGTTCAGTACATCAAGCTGGCCGAGAACATCACGGCCGGATATTCGGAAACTGTGAAGGCCCCGCGACTGAAGCTCGAGGGCGAAGAGCGCCAGAAGGTCGTTGCAATCGTAGAGAAGACGCTCGCCAACGTGCGTGCCCTGTCGAAGTAATGTGGACGCGCCTGACCTTTTTGCATGTAATTCTGGATGGAGCAGGGTCATGAAATCGACATTCTTTTGCATCGACGGACATACGTGTGGCAATCCGGTCCGGGTCGTCGCAGGAGGCGCGCCGCGGCTGGAAGGAGCGAACATGATCGAGCGACGTGCACATTTTGAGCGCGAGTTTGACTGGATCCGGACGTCGCTCATGTTCGAACCTCGGGGCCATGAAGTGATGTCGGGCAGCATTCTCTATCCGCCGACGCGTTCCGATTGTGACGTTGCCATCCTGTTTATTGAAGTCAGCGGCTGTCTGCCGATGTGTGGCCACGGCACCATTGGGACGGTAACAACAGCCATCGAGCACGGTCTGGTGCGTCCGCGTGAACCCGGTGTGTTGCGTCTCGACACGCCAGCCGGTCTCGTGGTTGCGCGCTACAAGATGGACGGAGACAACGTCGACTCCGTGCAACTCATCAATGTTCCGTCATTCCTTCACTCGACGGATCTGACGGTTGACGTTGAAGGGCTCGGCGAAGTCCGCTTCGATGTCGCCTACGGCGGAAATTTCTACGCGATCGTCGAACCGCAGAAAAACTTCGGTGGTCTCCATACACTCAAGCCTTCGGATATCCAGCGTCTGAGTCCGATGCTGCGCCAGAAAGCGAACGAGAAGTATCAGTTCGTTCACCCCGAGAAGGCAGAAATCCGTGGTCTGAGCCACGTGATGTGGACAGGCGAACCGACGGTCGAAGGTGCAAGCGCACGCAATGCTGTGTTCTACGGTGACAAGGCCATCGACCGGTCGCCTTGCGGCACAGGGACTTCCGCCCGAATGGCACATCTGGTCGGCAAGGGCAAACTTAAGATCGGTGAACGTTTTGTTCACGAAAGCATTATTGGAACGCTCTTCAACGGTGTGCCGGAAGAAGCGACCAAGGTGGGTGAATTCGACGCGATTATTCCGAGCATTGAAGGGTGGGCGCGGGTGACGGGACACAACACGATCTTTGTCGATGACCGTGATCCGCTCGCCAAAGGATTTTTGCTGAAGTGATCTACCGCGGCCCGTGGGTCGCTCGAAAATCAGCTGGGGAATCGAAATGTTGATCCTGAAAAACGCACGCGTCCTGGACGTGAATCACGAAAACGACACTGCCCGCTATTCGATTGTCGTGGACGGGGAGGTCATCAAGGACGTCACCCGCGAACCGGTGTCGATAGATGGCGCGCAGGTTATTGACGTTGGGGGCAAGACGGTCATGCCCGGTATGATTGACTGCCATGCTCACGTCATTGCATCGGTTGCGCACCTTGGGAACAACGGGCGTTTGCCGAACACCTTTGCCGTATTGCGGGCAGTACCGATCCTGAGCGGTATGCTTAACCGGGGCTTCACAACCGTGCGGGATGCCGGCGGCGCCGACTACGCGCTCTCGCGTGCAATCGAAGAGGGAGTGATTGCCGGGCCGCGCTTATATGTGGCCGGTAAGGCGCTGTCGCAGACGGGCGGTCATGGTGACTTCCGCGAGCGCTTCGACAACTCCGATCCCGACCCCTGTGGCTGTCACCGCAATCTCGGGGCAATCGGGCGTATCGTCGATGGTGTGGACGACGTACGCAAGGCCGTCCGCGAAGAGATGCGCGCCGGCGCACACCACATCAAGATCATGGCGTCAGGTGGCGTTGCGTCGCCAACGGATCCGATTGGGAATCTTCAGTTTTCCGTCGACGAGGTCAAGGCCATCGTCGAGGAAGCCGCGTCGCACCAGACCTATGTCATGGCGCATGCCTACACAGGCAAGGCGATCGCTCGCGTCGTGAAGCTCGGGGTACGCACGATTGAGCACGGCAACCTGATCGATGACGAGGCGGCGGCTGTCATGGCAGAGTTTGGAGCGTTTGCGGTGCCAACGCTCGTTACCTATGACGCGATGAGCAAGGTCGGTGCGAAGGCCGGCGTGTCAGAAAGTGCTCTCGCGAAAAACGAGAACGTTCGTATTCAGGGCCTGAAAGCGCTCGAACTACTCAAACGTAACGGGGTGAAAATGGGTCTTGGCACCGATCTGCTGGGCGACATGCACGACTATCAAAGCGATGAACTGACGATCCGTTCAGAAATTCTTGGTGCTTTCGAGACGATCTGTCAGGCTACGGTCGTGGGTGCCGAAATAGTTGGACAGCAGGGCCGTCTTGGAGTCGTCGCCCCGGGAGCCTTCGCTGACCTGCTCGTTGTTGACGGTGATCCGCTAAGAGATATCAGTGTCCTTGCCGGGCAGGGTGAGCGCATCGCTGGCGTGATGAAGAACGGCGCGTGGGTACGGAAAGCGTTGCAGTGATGCAGCGTCGGCCATTGGATTTTGTATCCGAAAGCCGGCGACGTGGTAGCATGGCCACTGTATCCTGAATCCTTTACTGAAACTGATCATGCCCCCGGTAGCCGCCAAACGTCGTACCAAAGAAGCGTCCACGATGAGCGAAGTTATCGCGGACGAGAGCACGCGCAAGATTGTCCGGCCAACTACAGTCGAACTCGTCACAACGGCGGTTCGGCAGCGAATCCTGAGCGGCGACCTGGCTCCGGGTGAGGCATTGCGGCAGGAGGCGCTCGCCGAGGAACTCGGCGTCAGCCGCGTTCCTATCCGTGAGGCCATCACCCGTTTGACGGCAGAGGGGTTGCTGACCAATGTCCCGCACAAGGGCGCGTACGTCTCCGAACTGTCGATAGACGAGGTGAAGGAGACGTTCGACATCAGGCTACGTCTTGAACCGTGGATCTTTTCCGAAGCTATTCCGCGCATCAGCGAGGCCGAGATGGGCAAAGCGGAACGGCTTGTCAAGGAAATGGACAAGGCGGACTCGGGCGTGTGGGGGCAACTGAACTGGCGTTTGCACGAAACGCTTTATCTGCCTGCGCAGCGGGATATCACGCTGCAGATGTTGCGGGTCTTGCATGACCGCTGCGACCGTTATTTCCGCTTTCAAGCCGTGCAGGTGCCGATCCGCGAGCAGTCGCATGACGAGCACATGGCCTTGGTCCAGGCATGCAGGAAGCGCGACGCGAAGCTTGGGGCCAAACTGCTGGAGCAGCACGTCAAGACGGCCGCGCAGCAGATCATGTCGGTTGTTGACGCGGTGGTGACGCGCTGATTCCGCTAGCCATCGTCTGTAATTCTTCATCCCTTCATCCCTTCTGCCCTATGGCAAACTTAGAGCGCACATAAATTACAGAACGCGCTCTCTTTTGTCGTACGAGTTATGGTTAGCTATCCATATTAAAAATGACTCGTAGATCAGGCTTACGTTTTGAAGTCCATGCGTCGCAAACGCGGCGTGTCGTATGGGGTAAACCTCTAGAATCCTCGGCTTTGTTTCGTGCTTTAATTATGAATATTGGATCCAGGATACTATATAACTTCCCTTAAACGCTGCAGGCGTTGCAACATTTTTTTGAGCGCCTTATTTGGATCCAATATACACAATTTGCGCGAGGCGTCACGGACCCTCGACTTTAAAGAAGGAATGGATCATGGCTATCAATTGGCAAGGCGTCTTCCCCGCAGTTACCACCAAACTGAAATCCGACTTCACGCTCGACATCGAGGCTATCCGCGCTGGGCTTGAACGCCTGATCGTGAATGGTGTCAGCGGCGTGGTGATGATGGGCATGGTGGGCGAGAACGCACAACTCACACCGGAAGAAAAGCTGACGGTCCTGCGTACGGCGAAAGAGATGATCAAAGGCCGCGTGCCCATCATCTCAGGCCTGGCGGAAACGAACACCGGGAACGCCGTGGCGTATGCCAAGGAAGCCGAAAAGATCGGCATCGATGGCTTGATGGTCTTCCCGGGCTTGACCTACAAGTCGGATGTTCGTGAAACGGTGGCTTTTTACAAGACAGTTGCGAAGGCATCCAGCCTTGATATCCTGCTGTACAACAATCCGCGCGGCTATGGGGTGGACCTGACGCCTGATGTCGTCGAGCAACTGCTCGAGGAGCCCACCATTGTGGCAATCAAGGAAGAGTCGTACGAAACCACACGTGTGACCGACTTGATCAGCCGGTTCGACGGTCGACTTGAGGTGGTCTGCGGTGTGGACGATCTGATTCTTGAAAGTGCCGCACTTGGCGTAAAGGCATGGGTCTCAGGGATGGCGAACGCGCTGCCCAAGGAATCGGTCAACCTTCTGAATCTTGCAGTCAAGGGTGATTTCGCGACGGCACGCAAACTGTATGCCGCCCTGACCCCGCTGTTCCACCTCGACACGGTGGTGAAACTGGTCCAGCACATCAAGCTCGCTGAGCACATCATCACGGGTTCGGCGGAAACCGTGAAACCGCCGCGCCTCGATCTGGTCGGCGAAGAGCGCGAAACCACCATTGCCATCATGCGCAAGACGCTGGAAGACCTCAAGGCACTCGGTTACTAACGAGGCCTCCGGTCCTTTTTTGAAGATATCGACATGACCATTACTGGCGAAATGCTTATCGGCTTTTCCGCGGTGCGTGGCACCGAAGGCAGCCAGCGCGCGTTCAATCCCGCAAGCGACTCAGAGATTTCGGAGCCATCCTTCGGTATGGGCGGTGCCGAGGAGGTGGAGCGCGCAGCCTCTCTGGCGGGTCAGGCCTTCGACCTTTTCCGGAACGTCACGCTAGCGAAACGTGCCGCGTTCCTGGACGCAATTGCCGACAACATCCTCGGCATCGGAGATGAACTGATCGAACGGGCACGTGCGGAGACCGGCCTTCCGATTGCGCGTTTACAGGGTGAGCGTGGCCGGACTGTCGGTCAGCTACGCCTTTTTGCGAAGGTCGTGCGGGATGGGCACTTTCTTGGTTCGACGATCGATCACGCACAGCCTGAGCGGCAGCCGCTGCCTCGTGCGGACCTGCGCTTGGCGAAGGTGCCGGTTGGTCCCGTCGCGGTGTTTGGCGCGAGTAACTTTCCACTTGCCTTTTCAGTTGCGGGAGGCGACACCGCTTCGGCACTCGCAGCGGGCGCACCGGTTATCGTCAAAGCACACGGCGCGCATCTCGGAACGTCAGAATTGGTAGGGCGCGCAATCCAGAAAGCGGTCAGGGAGCACGGATTGCCGGAGGGCGTGTTCTCGCTGCTTTTTGGCGCTGGCCGCAAACTCGGGGAAGCGTTGGTCGCGCATCCGGTGATCAAGGCAGTTGGGTTCACGGGTTCCCGTCAGGGAGGCCTCGCGCTTGTGCGAATCGCGAACGCTAGAGCCGAACCTATTCCTGTCTATGCCGAAATGAGCAGTATCAACCCGGTGTTTCTGTTCCCCGGTGCACTCGCGAGCCGCGCCGAGGCGATCGGGAAGGCCTTCGCGAATTCGTTGACGCTGGGTGCTGGGCAGTTCTGCACGAATCCTGGGCTGGTTCTGGCGATTGAAGGTCCGGACCTTGATCGATTCATCAAGGCGGCAGGTGAATCGTTGGTGACAAAACCGGCGCAGACGATGTTGACACCCGGAATCTTCGACGCCTTCCGCAGTGGAGCGCAGAAGGTCGATGGGGTTCAGGGCGTGACGAAGGTTGCACAGGGCGTGTCGGCGGGCGAACTTCCGAATGCCGCGCAGGCTGCCCTGTATGTGACCGATGCTCGGCGCCTGCTGGCTACACCCGAGCTCGAAGCAGAGATGTTTGGCCCGGCGTCTGTGGTGATTCGTGCGCGTGACTTTGATGAATTGCTTTTGGTCGCGGAACACGTGGAAGGGCAGCTTACCGTCACTCTGCAGATCGACGCTGTGGACCATGCAGACGCTCAGCGCCTGTTGCCGGTTCTTGAGCGCAAGGCCGGACGTATCCTCGCCAATGGTTTCCCGACGGGGGTGGAAGTCTGCCATGCGATGGTTCATGGCGGTCCCTTTCCGTCCACATCGAATCCGATGTTTACGTCGGTGGGCGCGACGGCGATCGACCGGTTCCTGCGACCTGTGTGTTATCAGGATCTGCCGGATGCTTTGCTGCCGGCAGCGGTAAAGGAGGCCAATCCAATGGCCGTTTGGCGTCTGGTTGACGGCGAACTGAACGCGCCAGCGCAAGCAGCGGATTCTGCAGCCTAGGGCCTGCGGCATCTCGCCATGCGGCCGCTGATTGCGGGCGGCCTGCAAACTACAGGCGAGCCGGAATGCTTCACTGTTTCCTGATACGGGCGAGAATACGGTCGAGCGCGCTGGCTTGAGCGCGGAATACCCCTTGCGACTGAAGGTCAGCGGTCATCTGCTCGTTTAGGCCGCCAGACGTGGAAAACTCCTTCGAGAGTTCGGCGAAGGGTTCACGTCTTGTACTGGCAGTGCAGGCCAGCCCGTTAAATAGCGACGCAAGATAGGTGCGTGCGTCAGGATAGGGGATACCTTTTTGATGTAGCCACATTGCCTGTGTCTCGATCATGGCAAAGAAACTTCCCATCAACGAGGTCGACGCAAACAGACTGTCAAAAGCGTCTTCGTCCTTGACAGGAATAGCGGTACCGAGCGGCGCAAAAAGTTCGGTGGCGACACGGTCGTCTGGGTAGATGATGGTCGGCCCCATCGCCTGCGCGACCATCGGCAAAGGGGCAAGACGGACGATATGCTTCACCTCGGGCATCAATGCCGCTATTCGTTCGCGATTCCACGTCGCAATGAAACTGAAAATGTAGTGCGTCGACGTCAGATGAAGTTGCGATAGCACCTGCGGTGCAACCTGAGGTCGCACGGCCAGGCACAGCAGGTCGCATCTGTCCGCGACATCCTGATTGTCCCGACCGACGTGAACCAACGCATGTCTGCCTGATAGCCTTGCTGCTGTTTCCTGATTGCGAGGTGAGACCCAGATCTCGCGTAGCTCACGAGGCGCCGCAGCAAGGCCGGTGACGATTGCCTCGGTGATTGCCCCTGTACCAATGAAACCTATTCGTTCAATCATTTCGGACCATCCTGGATGAATGCGCAACCCCGTACTGGAAAACACGCGTTGCGCATTAATTGGATACAGGATATTGTTTCACACAAAGAGAGTTCTCGCTATCAATCGACGTTCGTGTGAGGTGCAAATGACAGATGGAGCACGCGACAACGGAGACTCCGTGGCAGGTCCAAACGACTGTGATAAGAAACCTCAGTTCCTGATCGTCTATCCGCGCAACGAGGAGAGCTATTGGCAACCTGTGCCGGCAAATGGCTATGCCGCCGTTCACGTTGCGCCCCACCTTGTATCGATGCAACGCCCGTTTTCGGCTGGCACGCAGACCGTGCCGCCGGGTGGATTTGTTCGCCTGCACGCGCACGCCGAGTCTGAAGAGGTGCTTCACTTCATCCGAGGCAAGGGCAAGGCGGTTGTGGAAGGGCACGCTTACCCGATCGAGCCAGGAATGACAGTTTTCCTGGGTCCACAGCAATCGCATACGTTGATAAACGACGGAACCGAAGATTTGCACTGGGTGTGGTTCTTCCTGCCATCAGGTCTCGAGACCTTTTTCAAGGCCATCGGACGGCAGCGTAGTCCCGGCGACGACGCTCCTGATGCGTTCGCGAGACCTGAAAACGTTAGCGCGATTGAAGCGAGCACAGGTTTTTCGTCGAAGGCAGCAAATCGCCTGGGGTAGCGTGCCCGCGTCGACCGCTTTCTCTTACTGTTTTAGGACATCGCACGTCATGGTACACACTGCATTGTTGCATTCGTCTTATCGGCAGGTCGTAAGCATTGCGCATCGCAACGTTCAAAGCTGCGCTGCAGTTGCGCCGGCTTCTTCTTATGCGGCACTGCTGACCTCGCCACTATCGAGCCTCGTGGGCAGTACACTTGAACGAGCGGACGTCGCATCGGTCGCGATTCTCGGGTACAACTAGTTTCGTTTATACGACCGAGCCGCATGCCGGAATCTCTATGGGTTGCGGCTCCCATCACGTTCACTGTCTGTGACGTAAATTCTCGCGGGGCGCGACGTATCGCAGGCGTCTATCTGCAGTGTTGCGGTGAAAGACGCAACTTGCGCAAACACGTCTTCGCCAACACTCACGACGGGTACGCTTAGGGCATAGAGTTCGTTGGCGGCAATAACGCCTATGGCAAGAATCAGGTCGCGTTCTGCCAGTACGATGCCGCTGGGACCAGTCCCGTTGCGCAACGCCTCAGCCAGCACGCTGCTGCTGGAGCTGGACCCGCGCGCCCGCGGCATCACAAGTATCCGGTCTTTCAGGCTTTGTCCATAGCCCGCATGTGTCTTGTCGATGATCATCCCGTTTTCAGCGTCGTAGCCGCCCCAGAAGCTCAGCGGGGGAAGCGCGATTGTGAGGCCGCTTGCTCGCCCCGGCACGAGGACCTTGCCGTCAAGCTCGAGAGTGGGCGGGATCATGGTCGTAGCTCTAGCCGGCCAGTTCATCAATGCAAACTCTCCCTTCGAAGGCGGAACGAACACATTCGGTCATGCTCCCGAACGCGACAGTGACGCCGATGTTCGCAGGAGCATAGTGAGCCCACTTCCCTGAGTTAGTCATCACCAGTCCGTTGATCTGTTTCATCACGGGAGTGATGTAGGTACATGTGTCCACCACAATCTGAACGCCGCGCGAGGCCAGTCGCTGGGCGAGTCCTTCCTCTTCGATCTGCCAGAGAACATAACGGCTCGTATTTACATAGAAGTCGCATCGGAGCGGCCCTTTGTGTGATTCGAACAGTTTGGTGAGCCGACGGAACTCGTCAACCGAAAAATGCGGTGTTCCCAGACTGATCGCGGCGAGCGGCCCGCTGGAGCGAGCATCGTTCCACTTACGATGGATCGCGACAAGGTCCGCCTCGCTGACAATAATCGTCTGTTCCGGCTCGCCGCCCTGTAGCGCGGCGTCAAGCGTCGAAGCTTCTGGGGTAATTCCTACCGCGTGGAAGAGCGCTACTGAGCCGCTGGATGCGGCCGCAGCGCCAAGAGATTTCAATTCGTCTTCCGTCGTGTCCGCCGGTAGTCCAGTGATCGCGGCTATTGTCGCTCCAGCTTTAAGGCCGAGAAGAAAGCCGAGAGCGGCGAAATAGGCGTCGCGCCGCGGTGAATCACAGAGGTTGGGCGCTGTGAGCACAAGATGGGCGGCCCGGTTTTCGGTGACATGCAATCCGGCATACGGGACGCGACCAGTAATTGCCGCCGCGAGATCGAGAAAATCGCCGTAGCGACTCGTCCGCGCGCCCAAAACTGAGTTGGCGAAAACGATCGCATTCGATTCAGCCCACGCGATCTGATCACCCAGGCGTGGGCGGTGCTTTAGCTGGTACGGTGCGCATGTGAAGGTCGCTTCGCACCCGAGTTCCAGATGCGCTTCCATAAGGCGCTTTGCCGCGTTCGCAGTTTCCGGTTTGCCGCGATACAGCTCCGGGTGTATGAGGTCGAGCGATCCGACATTGAGTGTGGTTGGAACGACGACCCGCGTTCCGGATGCAACAAAGCGCTCGACGAAATCGAGACTCACGGATCCGTGGTACAGACACCCGTCGATATGAGCGGAGGAAATGTCGACAAGTCTTTGAGCATTCATCACATGCGCCGTGGCGACGACTATACGCATCGCAAGCGCTGCACCATCACCCAATTCACCGCTCAGCATCGCTTTGTCACGAACCGATAGTTCAAGCACTGTCGCCTCTTTGTTGTGGTCACTCGCAACAGGAATCAGGATACCCCACGTTCGCATTGACGACCGCGTACGGCCAGATGGGTGTTCACCGAATTTGATGCCGCGCGTCGAACTAATTTGTCGACCATCTCCTATGCTCAGGCGTTGCACGAGGCCTTTTTCTTACCGAGGCTCTGTTCGGGCACACGGTAAAGCGCCTGGCAATGTGTTGTAGCTCCGAACTCAGCGCAAGGTCGCACTGGATGACCGCTATGGAGAAATGCAGGTGGCTCGTGTGGGTCGACCTGAGACAGTCGTCATTCATCTTAACTTCGCCATGAAGGCACTATCGTCCCCGCACCCTCTGCCGATTCAATAGTCGTACACATGCTCCGTCACCAGGCCGTTGTTTCCGGCTGCCGCCAGAAAGTCGGACAGGTTGCGAACCGGCATCAACAACGCGACGCGTCGCGTATGGGCCGGCATTGTCAGCGGCTGTTCGAACAATACGCGGCCACTGCCGGCGGGCAACGGGGCGTCGTCTTTCGCCCACACCGTGACCAGAATGACCGATGTGTTGCCGGCGATGTCGGTGAGATGAATGCCCTGTTGCGCAAGCGTTGTCGCCGCAAGCCTGAAGTCGAAATAGCGCGGCAATGCAAGTAACGCCCGACCATCCGGCAGACGGGCAAGCACGCTGACGTGAGCCGGTGCCGACCACCCATCGGGCAGGCGGTCGACGACCACAGCAGTCGTCATCAGGGCCGGTGTGTAGGTGGCCCGCGTCGCCTTCTCGATCAGTTTTCCGTACACAGCCTTGATCGCGTATTCGGCGGTCAGCGCGTAGCGGCGTTCCCATTTGCGTACGAGATCCGGTCCCCACATTGGGACATCGCTCCAGAGATGATGAAGGCGGGCGCTGAAATCGAACAGGTACCAGGGCTCCTGACGGATGAAGTCCACGTACTCCTGAGCCGCCTGGGCGCCATAGCGGTCCTCGTCGGTCAGCGTTTTCCCGCCGAGCAGCCAGCTCGCGCGGCCCACGGTATTTTCGTAGAGGGAGCGCAGCGCATACTCCACGGTCGTACTCGATGCGATCACCCAGATCATCACGTGGTAACCGGGATTGAGCGGATAGTTGTCGTGCATTTGCTCACGCGTGACGGTCCCGTAGCTTGACCAGAGCTGGCCGATCTGATCCAGAAACGGAAAGTCGTGCGGCGGTTCGTGTTGCACGATTCGCGCATACTCCGCCGGGCTGTGCACGAGATACCACTCTGGAAATGTCAGCAGCGTCTGCTCAGTGCCGCGGCGATCCGCCGCCGGAACGGGGCTTTGGTATGAGGCTCCCGGTGTCTCAGGCGCCGCGGAGGATGCCGCCGCATGCGCAACCGGCATCGCGAATGTCAGCGCGACGCCGATGGCGATGGTGAAAAGCGCGTTGCGCAACGGCCGCATCATGCCGCCTCTCCATGGCGCACGAACGCCAGCAGGATGTTGTCCGACGGATCGCCTTGCTGGGTCAGGCGCATTCCGGTATGGCGAAAACCTGCCGCTTCGACGCGCGCGATCCAGTCGTCCACGCTGGCGAAATGACGCAACTCCGACCGGTTGGTTTCCCACGTTTCGCCGAGGCCCGCGTTGAAAACCGTATGGGCAAGTGAAACGAATGCATCCATTGTCGGCGTCGTGACGTCGTGATCGCGGACCACGAAATAGCCACCGGGGCGGACGATTCGCGCGATCGAGTCTAGAAACGGCGCGAGCTTCGCCAGCGCCATGTGGTGCAAGCCGACAAAGCAACTCACCAGGTCCGCGCTAGCGGCAGGCAGCGCGATGGGCGCGTAGTCGTTCAACGGTTGGAACTCGCCTATCGAGCCGATCTGCCCACGCTCGACAATATCGACCGGGCTCATTCCCGGCCGTACGTCATGTACCAGGGTCACCTTGCCTTTGAGCCGCAGATACTTCTTCATGGCCCGGACGTAGCGCCCTGTCGTGCCAATCTCGACATAGTCCTGCAACGGCGAATCGCCCAGCAGCATGGCGGCTTGCCGGCCCATTTCAGCCTTCTGCATCGACAGGGACGGCAGCGCGTGCGTGAGCATCGCGAGGCGCGGCGTGATCGACGTGAGACCCGCCTGGACCGCGCGATAGATACGCTCGTCGCCCATGTGTTCGGCTGTCGAAGTCTTGATCAACGTATGCAGACGGTCTTCGGGCAGCACGTTGAAAATGTTCTGCAGGAATGTATAGAAACGATCGGCTTCGCGCTCGTTACGATAGATCGTGGCGAACAGGGTGCCGTTGCTGTTGCTGTCCTCTTGTGCCGCCGTACCGGCAGGTAAAGCGTCTGGCAATGCAACAGCCGACGAAGCCGTCGCATCGAGCGCACTTCGCTCCGGAGCATAGTAGCGATCCCACAGCGCGCCACGCAGACGGTATTGCGGATCAAGCTCCCGCTTGAGCGCAAACATCTCGCGCGCTTTCGGATACGCACGATGGAATTGCTCGCGCGTTGCGTGCAACTGGTAAGGCAGATAATAGGTGCCACCCACGGCGAGCACGGCATCGATCAGTTCGCGCGTCCATACCGCAACGCGCTCTTTGGCATTCTCGCGAGTGCGCTGCTTGTAGTAGAGCACGAAGGCAAACGTCTCGCCGCGCGCCCACGCCATGACGGTGCGGTTATCGGCGAGCGCATGGCGGATCGAAATGTTGACCGCGTTCACCCGATGCCGCGAGAGGATCGCCGATAGCGCCTCGGCAAACCGGGTGACGGCATCTACGGGCACGAAGTACTCCTGCAGCACATACGTGCGCTGGCGTCGCCCAACCGGCTCGAGTTCCGCGACATCGTAACCGGCTTCGTAATTACGCCAGTGCACCTTCTTGCCGAAATGCAGCAGCGGGTCGTACAGATACTCGCGACGGAACTTGCCAAGCGGCGTTTCGGTGATTGCCCATAGAAAGTACTTCGCAGCAAGAAAACCGCGACTGAGCGGCTGCAATCGCGCCGACGTGGCCGGCTCGTCGGTGACCGTCCAGCTGATCGCCCGGCCGCGCGTGTAGCGAGGCGGATAGAGGTCGAAATTGTGGAAGATCACATCTTGATGGC
This sequence comes from Burkholderia sp. OK233, assembly GCF_900230185.1. GTDB lineage: Bacteria > Pseudomonadota > Gammaproteobacteria > Burkholderiales > Burkholderiaceae > Paraburkholderia. The sequence goes on along the minus strand of NZ_OCSR01000002.1, from coordinate 580,782 downwards.
TGCGCACGGTTGTATCGAACCATGCCTTGTAATCGGCAGTGCGCATCTTGCGGTCGCTGCGCTTGACCCGCGTATTGGGCACAAGGTCGAGCTCCGCTTCAGTGATGATGCCTACGCCGCCATATCCGCCGATCGCCGCGTTGAACAAGGTGGTGTTTTCGATTGGGGTGGCGTTGACTACTTCGCCGTTGGCGAGCACGAGCGTAATCGCCCGTACCGACAGCACAACCGGTCCCAACCCCATGTATCGTCCGTGCGCGTTAACCGACAGCGCGCCGCCCACCGTGAAGTTCGCGTAGGTCTGCATGATCTTGACTGACAGGCCGTGCGGATCGACAAACCGCTGGATATCGCACCAGCGGATACCGGCCTGCACGCGAATCACCGACGTGTGCGGCTCGAACCGGAGCACACGATTCATCTTGCGCGTGTCCAGATGCAGGGTGCCAGGACTCGCGGTGTGCCCGCCCATGCTGAAATGTCCGCCTCCTACCGACACCGGCAGATTGGTCTGGGTGAGCGCCTCGACGACTTCCTGCGTGGTGGTGGGCGTAGCGATTGAAAATACGGGAATCCGGTTCAGCTGAGTGACGTCGTTGACCGTTGCCATGTCTGCATCACTCCCCGATGTTGACTTTGAGGTAATCCGCGCGGGTTGCCGGATCGGGGCCAAAGCGGTTTTCATGATCGACGCCGCGGCGCAGTACGTGGATCAGCACCCAGATTGGCCCGAACACCGGAACAATGGTGGTCAGCAACGACCATCCACACCGTCCCGTGTCATGCAGGCGCTGGGTGGAGAGCGCAACCGCGCTCCAGAGGAAGATGATCGCGAAGACGGCCGCGCCGATCTCGCCAAACCAGGAACCGGCAAGACTGCCAAAGGCGGCGCATACGAATGCGGCAATGATGATCCGGGTCAGCCATTCGCTGCGGGTAATACGGCCGCGGCTCAAAAAGAAAGCGGGGGTGAGGGTGGTTAATAGCATTTTTTATTTCTGCCTATTCCCGGAAGTCAATTGGTGATTCATGAAATCGTCAAAGCGTTTCAAGCTTCAGTGCGCAAGTTTAAGCGGACTTGATATTATCGGTCGATCTCAATCTTGAGAAAATTGGCTGAGCATCACTGTACATAATCATCGGCCAGAATAAGTGTGCCGCCGAACCCATGAAGCATAAAAAAGAATGCGTGAAACGCCATGAAACTTTATAAAGTCGCGGTCGCACTGGTCGCTGTGCCGATCATCGCGCTGGTTGCCGTATTGGGCGGCGCGGATCTGATCGCCCATAGCCGCGAGCGGGACATCGCGCGGAGCGCGGCGCCGGCCGGATCGCGCTTCGTGCGTGCGGCGGACGTGGACATGCTGATACAGGAGCGCGGCCCCGCTAGCGGACAGCCGATCGTCTTCATTTCAGGCGTGGGTGCCTGGAGCTCGACATGGCTTCCGACCATGGACTATCTCGCTCAGGCGGGCTATCACTGCATCGCGGTGGATCTGCCGCCTTTTGGGTACACCAGCCGGCCCGCGGACAATACGTACGACACAGGCCATCAGGCCTTGCGCATTCTCGGGATGCTCGACACGCTGAAGCTTTCGCGGGTGATTCTCGTTGGTCATTCGTTCGGCGGGCGAGCCACGGTCGAAGCATTGATGGCCGAACCCAGCCGATTTAAAGCGGCGGTACTGGTGGACGTTGCGCTCTCTATCGATCCGCCGCCGGCCGAACGTGGGTTGCTCGGCAGCTTGCTTGAGTTCCCGGTCGTGGCGCGGCCCGTGATCGCCGCGACGGCGACCAATCCGTGGCTTACCGAATGGTTTCTGCGGAAATTCACCTCGCGTCATGACGCGCTGACGGCTGACCGGATTGCCGTCTATCGGCGACCGCTTTCCGTGGTTGGAACAACGGAGGCGTATGGCTACTGGCTGGATGCATTTGTCAATGATCCAGGGCTCAGCAGAAGCAGTCGCTCGTCGGACTACGCGTCACTGAGCATGCCGGTCGAGGTGATCTGGGGGACGACCGATGGCGTAACCCCCCTTAGCGAAGGATTACGTCTGTCACGACTGTTGCCTGACGCACGCATGAACGTGTTGCCCGGAATTGGGCACATACCTCATGTCGAGGACAATGCCGCGTTCAATCGGGCGATTGAGCGCTTCCTCGTCAGCCTGCAGGGCGTGCAGGCAAAAACTGAATGATCGGCGGTTCCGAGCCCGGCTCCGGCTGTCCTGCTGTTTGTTACGGATGGCTCGGCGAGATATCGAGGTGGGGCAATGCAGTGCCGTTTCGCCGGTGATGGCAAGTGCAGTGAGCATCTGACAAAATCTGCAGAAGGATACTAAGAACGGAGGCAGCTTGCGGACGGCCGAATACCGCTTTTCCACCATTTGGCGCATTGATGCACCGGTGCAGGAAGTTTGGGCGGCGATCCAGGATTCGGCGCGCTGGCCCGAGTGGTGGAATAACGTTGAGCGCGTGGACCAGCTGGAGGCCGGTTCCGATCAGGGCGTGGGCGTCGTACAACGCTATACGTGGAAAGGCTGGTTGCCCTATCGTCTCGTGTTCGATATGCGGGTGACACGAGTCGACCCATTGGTCGCGCTGGAGGGGGAGGCCAGTGGCGACGTCGAAGGCGCTGGCCGGTGGAGCTTTTCAACCGACGGACGCAACCTTACCGTGGTTCGCTATGACTGGTGCGTGCATACGACCCGCGCATGGATGAATGCATTGGCGCCGTTGTTGCGACCGGTTTTTCAATGGAACCACGACGCAGTGATGCGCGAAGGCGGCGCGGCGCTAGCGCGGCGGCTGGACGCGCGGCTGCTTGGCATCGAGCACGGCTGAAGCCAGAGCGGAGGTCGAACGTCTAGGCGAGCAGCAGCAAGGCATCCGCAAGCGACAACACCGTGGTGCGCGAATCGAATGCGGTGGAAAACAGATGTTCATGTACCACCTGATCCGGGTCGTAACAGCAATCCTTGACCGTGTACAGGCGGAAGTCCGCGTCGCTCGCATACGCGACCGACGACAACACGACACCGGTCGACGCAATGCCGACCATAATCAGCGAATCGACACCTTGTGCGACAAGCCGTGCCTGCAGCTCGGTGCCGAAGAACACGCTGGCGCGATGCGCGACGATGAGCGGTTCACTGGCCTGCTGGCCTAACTCCGGCGATGTCCAATCGTCGACGAAGAGGCCAAGTTGCCTGATTCCCTGCCCATTCTTGTTCAATGGGCTGACTTCCGGATAGCCCGGACTGAACCGGAGGTTGGCGAAATAGATGCTGACGCCTTTGGCCCGTGCCGCGTCGCATAGCTTGCGCGTATTGGCGAGCAAGGCCGGCGCGACTGATGGAAAGAGCCCGAGAATGTCGGTCTGATAATGCATGACGACAAGCGCGGTTTGCGCCGGCACGATTGCCTCCATTTACACTTCTCCTTTACTTCGACACGCGGTTCATATTCACAACCAGAGAACGTCGAACGCAGCGAAGCATCCATTGTCAAAACGATGCTTTGCTGCCGTGGGAATATTACTTCATGTCGTTACTCCGGGAGCCATTCTCGCACCGGAAACGAAAGCGTTCATTAAATGACGCTCCGGCGTCTGTCCTTCCTGATGGTGTCATCAGGAAGGACAAGAGACCACCCGTATTTTCGTTACCTTAAGCCGTAGTCGACACCAGGCTGCCAACCGTTTGCATATGCGAATGTCCCTTGAGGTTATCCGCGAGTGTCTGCACAAACGACTGCAACGAAGTGCCCGAGCTGCTATCGCCGAGTGAGCTCAACAGAGCCTGAAAATCCGTCTGCAGTGTCGACGTCTGCGAGGAAGACGAAGAAGAATTGCTACTTGCATCCGAGGTGCTGGATGCGGTACCTGAACTCGTCGTGCTGCCGGTGCCGAGTTCCTGGGCGAGCGCATTCAGCGCCCCGCCAATATCTCCATAGGACGAAGTCGCGATCGAGTTCGTCGAGCCGCTCGCGCTATCAGACTTGGAGCCATCGCCGTTGCCCGTTTGCTGAAGCGATCCTAGTGCCTGAAACAGCGCCCCGAGAAAGGCCTGCAGCGCTCCGGAAATAGAGCTCGTTGACGACGAATCGCTTGTGGAGGAGGTGGACGAGGCTGCGGTGCTGGACGAGCTCGAAGAAGCCGTCGTGCTCGACGTACCGGACGTAGCCGTGGTCGACGACGTGCTGCCAATTCCAAGGGCCGACAACGCCGCCTCGAGTGCCGACAAGAGCGGATTCGAGTCCGTCGAACTGGTCGACGAAGACGACGAGGACGACGCCGTTTCGCAGCCGCCGCCGGCCGCGCGGCGAGTGGCGCCGACAGAAAGCAGGCTCGTGCCGGTTTGTGAACCACTTACACTTTGTATGCTCATGATGTTTGACCTCCTTACGAGTTGAGCATTTAGAGTAAGCGATGACAACATTTCCAAATGCCTGGTAAGGGGTGGATTCCCCCGCCATCTCGGCTATCGGTAAGGCGCGGAAAGTTTTCGTTCAGAAATTGTCGTTGTTTCAACGTTTTACTTCGTTGACGTCAATTTGAAAATGTGCGGACGGCACCCGTGCCTTACGGCGAGGGCTTTGCCTGCCCATTCTGGCCCGCGTTCATCATCGCGTCTCTTTCCGCTCGATGTTTGCCGGCAACCTTCTCTTGCGCAGCCTGTATATCAGCGGGGTACGAACCATCGTCCCCCTGGGATGGGTTGTAACCCGCCGCCTCCAATTCTTCGAGTTCATGCATAACTTCCGCATGTGTGAGTTGATGGGTAGCGGGCTCCGGCATGGCTTGCGCTAGATGCTCGCGCTTCGTGCGTGCTCACCTTGCAAGACCGCACGCGTGCGCCAGTTATTCCCTCATTCGCCTGAAGGCAGTGGAGAGCGGAAGGACGTGCCTCGTTGCCGCGTTCAACGCGCGTATGCGCGTGCAGTGGCGCGGTGAAGAATGAGTGTCACGTCGGCAAGCGGTGCATTGCCATTTCGGCAGGCAGGCCTGCTCGAGACACCGGCCGCTCGAGAGCGGCCGGTTTCCTGATTAGAATCGGTGTGTCATGCCGAAGATACCGGCGAGTTGGTGGTTGTTGCCCGAGTAGGCGCTGCCGCTAAGATCGGCAACGGCCCGCTTTCCAGTCGAATCAATACCCGAAGCCGTCTCGTAGAAGCCGATCGCGTAGAGCGAAGTGCGCTTTGACAGCGCGTAGGTCGCGCCCAGGTTGAACTGGTTATATTTCGCGCTGCCCAGGTTGTCCGCACCGCTGTTGTGCGTATAGATATACGCGCCACCGAGTTGCAGCGCCGGGGTCACCTGATACTTCAGGTTGATTTCGCCGGAGTTGAAGGTCGCGGTGCCGCCCGTGTACTTCGGGCCGGAAATCTGACCGACTGCATTCACCGAACCCAGGTTCTGGAATTGCGTGTTCGAGTACAACAGGCCGATGATTGCCGGACCGAGTGTGTACGAACCGCCCGCCACGATGATCTGTTGCGAACCCGCTGACGCGTAGCCGCCGAAGATCTTATTGTTCATATTGTCGTTCGCGCCCGTGGCGGAGGACGACGGTGTCGACGAATTTCCCTGATTGCCGAACGTCGCGTAATACGGATCCTTGACGAACGTATAACCGGCACCAAGGATGAGCGGACCGTTCGTATACGAGACCGCCGCGTCCACTACCGAGTTCTGCGAGAAATTGCCTGCCTGGCCGCCCAGACTGTACAGCACGCCTACTTGCAAGCCTCTGTAGTTCGGGCTCATGTACTTGATCGAATTCTGGACGCGGTTCGAGGTATCCACGTTATCGACGTCGCTCGCACGCGTGCCGTAGCCGAGTCCGGAAGCCGCCCAGTCGGCGCCAGACGCGAACGTGGAGGTCAAATCATTGCTTGCCGAGTATTGGCGACCGGCCGTTACCGTACCCCAGCTCTTACTGCTCAATCCGACGAAAGCCTTGCGGCCGAACAGGAGGCCACCCTGGCTAAGCGTGCCGGTGCCGGAGGTGAAGCCGCTTTCAAGGGTGAAGATCGCGGACAGACCACCGCCCAGGTCTTCCGTGCCCTTCATGCCCCAGCGCGACGACGTCGCTTGCGAGAACGCGTATTGGTGCAAACCTTTTACGTTGTTGTTGATCAGGATGCCTGTGTCGACGATGCCGTACAGGGTCACGCTGCTTTGCGCGTGCGCCGCGCTACCGAGCGCGCTAAGCGTGAGGAAAGCCACCGAGGTCTTTGTCAGTTTCATCTGTTTTTCACTTTATTGGAGTAGGGATCTATCGCTCACGTGGTGAGCGTGATCCCATTGATTTCGGTTGCTCGGTGCAAGTATCGTAAGTAATGCTATGTAAGATACTTGAACCGGCTAACCCACTACGAGCAAGAACTAACCAATGCTGTTCTTACCGTTCCCGTGCGCCTCAAGGCGCCGACGCTTTTCGCCGGATATGCTGTTCCTGCCAAAATCAAAGTTCGGCAAAAATAGCCCACGCAGAATTGTTTAGGGAGGGAAAGTTTTGCCGTGTCTCACGCTTGCAACAGGACGCAAAAGGGATCGAATTTCGTCATGTCCTTGTGCAATGACGTCACAAAAGGTGAGTACGAGCACGCGTCTGTCGCTGTCAAAAAAGCGACACGAGTTTTGCGATTTGGGGGCGGGTAGAGGCCGCAGATCTTGATGGCACACGCTGAGTTGCACTTGATCGGTGCTTTGGCGTGCCGGTCTCAAACGGAATGCTATGGGTGCAGCTGGATTCGGGTTGCGCGCCGAAACAACTCGTATCGAGCTTCCGTTTTTTCAGCGCAATGATTTCCACTGACGACTCGATATAGATCGTCATCCGAAATAAATGATATCAATGGACTCGGTATATGCCGCATGCTACCCGCAGAAACTGAAGCTTTTATCTTTGTTACTGCTTCTCCGGCATGGCCGACGAGTGATGACTTGTAATTAGCCACTGGCTCCCATTCCAGTGATAGGTGTAGGTATAGCGGGCCTTAACAACCGCTCCAGTTCTTGCGAAGGTGAATGTGTAAAGCCCGGCATCCACGGCAGAATTGCACCCCAGTTCAATGTAATGGAAGTCAATCTTTCCCGACGGACGATCTTGTAGAAAACTATGGAAGTATTCCTCTTTGTCAGCGACCGTCAGGCGCGGCTTGTTGGATACCGTTGGAAGAAGAATTGAGCGCTCCGCATAGTTGGCGACCACCTTGTGCGGATCGCCGGTTTGCAGCGACTGATTCCATCGATCAAACAACGCCGCAATCTCCTGATCCGACGTGACCTTACAGCTTTCCGTGCGCGACGCCGATGCATCGTTTGACATACCTTGGTTCGCGGCGCATCCGGCGAGCATGGCCGCCAGGACAGCAATGGCAAATAGCTTCATGGCGGCACTTCTCCTGTCAGGAGTTGAAAGGAATGCGTAACGCATGAAGTATGGGCCGTCCCATGCGCGTTAGCCACATCTGACTGAAGTCGGACCGTCGCCGAAGAGGCAATCTTTCTTCCAATGTTCGCTATCGAACATTGGAAGGCACGAGCCGGCAAGAAGCGGACGTCTGCGACCGTCCGCCGTAAGCGTCCGCTTATCGGTTATCGGCCGTTTTCAACTACCGGGCGTACGCTGACAGCTCCGCCAAATTGCTGGGTTCATTGATCCTGTTGGCCCGCCCCGGTTCGCGTTAGGACACCGAGCCAGGATGCTTGCGGCATTTACTGCACCACGCAATCCACGGTGCCGCTCGTTGCACCGGAACCCTGATTCGTCGGCGCATTCTTGCTGATCGACTGCGGCATCGTTACCGGCACGCCCTGTGTCGGCGGTACCACTATCGGCAGGGTGTTCAGGTTGGCTACAAAGCCGAACTGGCCGGCCTGAAATACCTGTTGACCGGCCGGATTGACGAGCACTATGGCGCCCTGCGACACGTCGACATGCAGACCGTTCGGTGGTGTGCTCCCGCTTGGCGTCGGTACGCCGCCGCAATCGTTCTGGCAGAACAGCGCGCCGAAGTTGGTGCCACGTACAGCGATGGTGCCCGTCGGCGTATCAAAGCTGACGGCATCATGGTTGCGCTTTCCGATCAGGCCGGTTACCGAGCGCAGGCCGCCGTTGACCAGGCGGATAGCGACACTGTCCTTCTCCGGATGATCCGCGTCGTACACATAGCTTTTGACGACGACCTGCGAAGACGGGCGCACGACCATCTCGCCGTCATCGACAAACTTCACACGGGTGTACGTGTTCGCTTCGGTGACCAACGTGTCACCCTGCAATATCGATGATTTGACCGCTAGCACCGCAACACTGCCGTCGGCGTGTTTCACCGTCAGCACGCCGGACAAGTGCGTCACCGTTCCCACGGCCTGCGCGTAGGCGATGTTGGCGCAGGCCGACATGACTAGTAGAAACAGGAACTGCCGCGTGAGCCGGAACATCGCACGGCCGCGCCGATGGGTTGTGTTGATGACTCGTTTCATGGTCGGGATATCAGCTGCAATACAGTTTGGCCTTGGTGGATTTGACGCCGCTTGTGCTGGTGCTTTGGCTCGATTTTTCCGGCGTGTCGGTGCCACCGAACGTGCCCGGCGCACCTCCAACCGTCATGGGTTCAGTGGACGATGAACTGCTAGTGCTGGTTGGCAGTGTGGTAGTCGTGGTGGTCGTGGCGGTCGTGGTGACGGCCGATGCCGTCGTCACAGCCTGAACGACGGCATTCGATACTGACGTCGCCGATTGTGTAACCGCAGACGCCGCTGCTTGAGAGGAATCAGTCGTAGTCGACGTCGTGGAGGTCGTTGATGTCACGGGCGTCACAGGTGTCACAACCGGCGGCACCGCCGGCACTGGCACAACGGTACCGCTGGCGTCAGAAATGCTGACGCCGGCCGCATACGTCACGGCACCATTGGAGGCCGTGAGTGTGACCACCCCCGGCGTCGACGTGGCGACGTTCGCATTGACCGATATGTTGTTGCTGGCGAACGCGGTGATGTTCCCCCCGGCGGACGCAAGCACGCCGTTGAGCGTGAGATTGTCGGTCGAAGCACCGGTATTGGCGACCGACAGATTGATACCGCCTGTCGCATTGACACCGCCCGCGCCGATGGTCATCGCGCCGGTGTTGCTGACGCTGACGTTGCCTCCAGCGTTGTTGATGTGGTTGACATTCACCGCGCTGGTATCGGCAGTGTCGAGGTGATTGACGATCGAGATATCGCCGGTGGTGGCATTGCTGGCGTTAATGCCAGCGATCTGATTGCCGGCAAGCGTCAGGGTCGTGCCATTGGCTGACGACGTGCTCAACTGTTGCGTGACGTGCAGTGGCGAGGACTGCTGGGATATCGCCCCGCTTGCCGCGGTCAGCGTCAGGTTGCGCGCGGTGATATCGCCCACCGTCAGGTCGCCGGTGCTCTGTGTCACGGACATATCGCCGCTAGTCGAGATCGAGCCGCCGTTTTGCGAAAAGCTGTCGGTGACAGAGAGCTGGGAACCGCTGCCGCTACCGACGATGCTTCCCCCGTTGGTCAATGACAGCGAAGCCAGGTTGGCGATGCCGGTATAAGCCAGAATGCCGCCGCCGACAGCGACGCTGCCACTGCCGCTGATGTTGGTCACATTAAGCGTGCCGCCCGACATGTACAGACTGGAGCCAGCGCCGAACGTGATGCTGTTGACCGTATCGACACCGTCGTAATAGCCATGCGACAGGCGGCCGCCCGCAGCCACGATGACGTTGTCGATGGCCGTCGGGAAGTAACCGGTAGACCAGAAAAAGGCGTTGCCCCACAGACTCTCGGCCGTGCCCGTATAAGTGATGGTCTCCGATCCCGCCATGACAAGTGACAAGTCCGACCCCGAGCTGTTGTAGACAGCCTTGACCATCTGCAGGGCGCCGCCGCTATTGATCACGTTGCCGATGACATGACGGAATATCCCGGGCGGGGTACTGCTGACGGGGCCTGAAAGTGCAGCAAAGCTTGTCCCCAACGTCGGGACATAAGTACCCAGCAGATTTGTTTGCAGCGTCCCACTCAGCGAGAGGGACGGCGCGGAGTAGGTCAGCGTGTCGTAGCTGCTGGCGCTGGCGATGTCGATCAGGAGTGTGCCAGTGGCACTTTGACTGTAGCCGCCGTTGATCGACAACGAACCTATCGCGCCGTCGCCGCCAGGGGAGATCGTGCCGTTGTTGACCAGGACGCCAGTGCCGGACGCTACCGAAATCGTGCCGGTACCGGACAGATGGCCCCCGGTGTCGTTGGTGAACGTGCCGAAACTCAGCGCAGCGTTGCTCAGCGCGAGGTTGCCGGTATTGGTGAGTACTTCGCCGCTAAGGGAACTGCTTGATGTCATCGACAGGTTGCCCTGGTTGCTGACATTGCTGACTGATCCCGTCACATTGGAAAACGTGGCCGTTCCGGTGCTGACGAACGAACCGGCGTTCAGGCTGGCATTGGTCAACGACAACGTACCGCTGCTGGTCAGATTGCCGTTGCCGGACCCGCCCAGGCCGTCGCTGACGGTCAGCGCCCCACTGTTGAGGCCGAGGGTGGCGTTGCTGACGGTTGCTGCGTGGGTGCCGCTTTCGATGCCATTGACGTTGGTGTTGAGGTTCAGCGCAAGCGTGCTCGAGGTACTGGTGATGTCGGCGTTGATTTTGATGTTGCCATCTGCATTCAGGGTCAGGGACGCCGCTGAGCCGCTGGTTTTGTTGATGGCGGCGCTGACGGTGATGTCACCACCGGTGGTCCCGCCATCGGCGCCGGTGGCGAGGACGACATTGGTGCCGCTGTTGAGCGCGCTCGACACCGTGCTGGCACTGATGGTGGAGCCCGAACCCGTCGAGGTGATCACGTTCTCCGAGGTCGACGCATTACTGGTGCTCCCCGCCACCACTTCGAGGGAATACGGATCGATGGTCCACTCGCCGCCCGTGCCGATCGTCGGCAGCTTCACCACATCCAGCGACTGCTTGCCCGATGTCTCGACATAGCCGCCTCGTCCTGCATGGCCAGTCGCCGAGATATCGCCATCGAGATACGCAACCTTGTCCGAGTACAACGCGATATTGCCGCCCTGGGCCGCACCGTCGGCCGTAATGCTCGAGCTTGCCGTTGTGGTCAGGTTTTGCGAGGCGCGCAGGAAGATCCGGCCGCCTTGATTCACCACGCTGCTGGCGTTGATGGCGCCGCTGTTGTTGATCAGGCCGGCAGCAACGCCAATGCTGCCCGCTTCCGCTGCAATGTTGCCGAGGTTGGTCACGTTGCCGGCGGTGCCGGTCACGTTGACCGTCACACCCGGTGTGCCGGTGTCGACGAGTTGCACGGTTTGTCCGGCTGCCAGCAGTACCTCGCCGTTCGGGCTGGTGATGACGCCGCTGTTCTTCACGTCGGCACCGATCAGGTAGACGCTGCCACCGCTGACCGTCTTGATGACGCCCTGATTCTCGACACGGCCCGCAACGTCGCCGGCATTGAACGTCAGCCGTCCCGCCAGAAAATTGCTGTCGCTGATGTTGCGCGTGCTGGCGATGAACCGCGACACGTCGACCACGCCGGACCGGCCGACCAGGATGCCGTTCTGATTGATCAGTGCGACCGTGCCGTTGGACTTGAGCAGGCCGTAGATCTGTGAGGGATCCGAACCGGTCACGCGCGCGAGGAAAGACGATGCCGCCCCCGGCTGATTGATGTCGACTACTGCGTTGGCGCCGATGCTGAACGTGCCGAAGCTCGCAATCGCCGAACCGCTGCTCTGGTTGATGTTGAGCGCATTGCCATTTTGCGTGATCGTGGCGGCGCCGTACGTCACCTTGCCGCCAGTCGGCAGGGCGTTTGCCGCGGGCGCTGTCGCCATCGATGGAATATTCCACGTCAGGAGAATGGCCGCGACAGCCATCGCCGACATGCGCAATGGCGAGAAGGCCGTCCGCATATTCGATTGATTTCGATTTGTCATATCAAAAGCCCAGGCTTGCGCTGACGTCGGCGTGGAAGTCTCCGCGCTTCTCGGTGAGTGAATTGCCGGCCGCGTCGACTCGCGCGACATCAAACCTGACGTTGGCGTTGCGGCCGAAGACGTAACGCGCGCCGACACCCACGCTCGATACGTTCAGGTTCGCCGGAATGCCGCTGCTGCCGACATGGCTGTTGTGGCCATACCCCCAGTCAAAGAAGGCCAGCAGGCGCAGGTTGCCCTTGCTGACGAGTGGCGGCGTGTAGATCTCGGCGTTGGCGAACACGCCACTGTCGGCAGTCACCGCGCGCTCGGTAAAACCGCGCACAGCGTATACGCCAACCGGGCCGAACTGTTCCGACGACACCAAGGGGTTCCTGGTGGCTTGCATGGAGCTTGCAACACGCCACTGCCAGTCATTGGCGAAGCTCCTGATGATCGAAGCGTCGCCGCGCAGAATCATGAAGCCGTCGACGGTGTCGCGGCTGCCGGGCGTCAGGTACGAATATCGATCGGTGCGGCCGTCGGTGTTGGTGTATTGCGAGCCGGTCCCTACGTTGCGCGAGAGGCCGATGTCGTAATCGACGCTTTGTCCGACGCCAAGCGTCTGGCTGCTATACGTCAGGCTGAACGGCATCGTGGTGTAGGGCACGCAGGACGCGACGGGCGGCGTCGGTCCCGCAGTGCTCAACTGGACGCCGTTGACGCTGCAGGTTGAATCGATTTTCTTGTAGTCGAAGCCGAATATCAGCTTACTGGTGGTCTCGCCGCGGCGGGCGAAGAAGTGGTTCCAGCGGAAACCGTAGATGTCGCCCTTGCCGGTTAAGCCGAGCAGGCCGCCAAGCGTCGGCGACGAGCTTGGCGTGTTGATGCTGGACTTGCCGTAGAAGAAATCAAGGTTGTCGCCGAGGCTGTACAGCGGAATCCGATAGCCGACGGAGTAGACGTTGACTCTTACGCCGCTCGGGCTGTCGGGGGAGGTCGTGTACGCCAGCGTGCCGACCTGATCGAGGCCGAACAGGTTGGCGTCCTGGATGGCGACACCGGTGCGCCAGCGGCCAGTGGAGGCCGCGCCGGTGTTGTCGATCGTTGCGAAGATGTGCAGGGGATTGTCGTCCACCACTTTGACTTCGGCGTCGACCGTACCGGGTTCGCTGCCGCTCTCCAGCGTTACGCCGACCTGCTTGGCCGGGTTGTCGTTGCTTAGTTGCACCGACTCGGAAATCGCGCGCAGGTTCGGCGACTGGCCGCTCTGCAGTTGCGGCAGCCCGGCGAGGACATTCTTTTCGCTGAAGTGCTGGTTGCCGGTGACGGTGATCTTGCCAATCCGGTTTTCGGTTACCTGGAGCCTGACAACGCCGCCGGTCAGTTCCTGCTCGGGCACATTGATCTGCACTGTGGTATAGCCCGCTTTGCGGTAGGCATTTTCGAGCGCTTCGAGCGCATGCTGGATGTCGCCGTAGACACGGTGCGGCCCGCTCATTGGCTGCAGCAGGCGTTGCACCTCGTCGGCCGGCAGCAGGCTGTTTCCCTCCACCTCGAAGCGCGTGATGGTGAAACCGTCGTCGGCAAACGCACTTGCGGCTGCAGCTATTAATGCCATCCCCGAGAGGCATTGCATCAGACGTCGCTTCATTACTTTTTATGTCCGTCTTTTTTTCCCGGACCATAGCCGGATGCCAGTCGTTTCATGGCAACTGTCGTCTCGAGTTGTTATGGAGGTCTCCCTTTGCCGGCGCGTTCGCTACGTACCGGCCTTGCTACGCGCTGCTACTACACTTTCGTAACGCCCATTCAACCTTGTTATCGGCAATATGAAGCGTTACTTGATGGCGATTGATCCAAAAAAGCCCTCGTCTGACTCAGAGGAGGGCGCCGGTGGTGGATCGTGGCGAGAGGCTTGCCGCTGTGGCGGCAAGCCAGGCTTTAACCAATGAGATCGGCACCTGTCGTAAGGACAATCTTTCCAAAGTGAGTGCCGGAGTCGATCAGCTCGTGAGCGCCACGAGCGTCGGCAAGCGCAAAGGTCTTGTAGACAACCGGTTTGATCTTGCCGCTCTCGAAGTGCGGCCAGACATGCTGCTCGAGTTCATTGACGATGGCCGCCTTGTCCGCGGAGGTGCGTGATCGCAATGTCGAGCCCATATGCGTCAGACGTTTCGTCAACATCGGCACGAGGTTAAGATCCTTCGCCGGCCCCTTGATCACGCCCACCTGGAGGATCCGTCCGTCCATGGCTGCGGCCTCATAGTTTCTAGCCACGTAGTCGCCGGCAATGATGTCGAGGATCACGTCGACGCCTTTTCCATCGGTAAACCGCTTCGTTTCGGCGACGAAATCTTCTTCGCGGTATTCGATCGCGAGGTCTGCACCTAGCGCCAGACTGGCCTCCCGATGCGCCTGCGAGCCCACGGTCGTGATGATTTTCGCAGCGCCGAATGCCTTCGCCAGCATGGTCGCCGTGGTACCGATACCCGACGCGCCGCCATGGATCAACACCGATTCGCCGGCAACCAGCTTGCCGCGCTGGAACAGGTTCAGCCATACCGTCATAAACGTTTCGGGCATGGCGCCCGCTTCCACCAACGTCAGGCCTTTGGGGATATGCATCGTGTTGCAGGCATGTGCGACGGCATATTCTGCGTAGCCGCCGCCGGGAATCAATGCACATACCAGTTCGCCGATCCGGAACTGGGACACGTCGGCGCCGACGGCAACCACTTGACCTGCCACTTCCAGCCCAGGAATGTCCGAAGCGCCGGGGGGCGGATCATACAGCCCTTTGCGCTGGAAAACGTCTGGGCCGTTCACGGCAGCCGCGTGGATGCGGATCAGAACCTGATCGGCGTCCGGCACCGGCACCGGGCGCGTAGTCGGCACCAGGACCTCAGGACCGCCGGGCTGTTTGATTTCAATCGCCGTCATGGACGACGGCACACGATAAGTTGAAGCAGACATGGATACCACTCCTTCCACTGATGAGGCTCGTTTGATCCGGTCGGATCGCTTGGCGAGGAACTCTTGCGTTCAGTATAGGCATCGACATTGATGAATAAACGCAGCATTATTCATGTGGTGAGATGCAAATTTGCATCAGGAGGGTGGCACGATGAACTGGGACGACGCGCGAGTGTTTCTCGCGGTGGAACGCGAAAAAACGCTTCGTGGAGCGGCCAGGACGCTCAATCTCGATCAGGCGACGGTCGGCAGGCGGATTGCGGCGCTGGAGCACGCCCTGCGGGCAACGCTCTTTCTGCGCACTTCTGAGGGTTACGCGTTGACTGCCGCAGGGGAGGCCGCGCTGAGGTCGGCGGAGAAAATGGAACAGTCCGCGCACGAACTCGTCAGACGAACTCAGGGCACGGATACACGGCTTGCGGGGGACGTAAGAGTCACCAGCACGGACTCGATCGCGCTCGATTTTCTGCTGCCCGCCATCGAACGCCTGCATGCTGCGCATCCCGAAGTGCGCGTCCTGCTGGACACGTCGACGCGCATGCTGAATCTGGCAAAGCGTGAAGCGGATATCGCGGTTCGGTCAGTCAGGCCGGATAATCCCGATCTTGTCGCGCGGCGCCTGGCTCGCTGGCCCATGGCGCTCTTTGCATCGAATGCTTATCTCGAGCAGCACGGCAAGCCCGTTCCTGGCTCCGCATTCGAGGGCCACGATCTTGTTGTCTATCAGGGAAGCTGGACCGGTAGTCGATCACCGACTCTTGCCGGCGAACCGGTACACGCGGGGCGCATCGTATCGACCTTCAATTCCAGTCTCATGCTGCGTACCGCAGTAAAGGCCGGCATCGGTATCGGTGAGCTTCCGATCCATCTGGCTGAACGCGACGGCCTCGTGCAGATATGGCCGGAACCCGTACGTGGTGCGGTCTACGAAACCTGGCTTGTCACGCATCAAGACCTTCGGCATACCGCGCGCATCGCAGCGATGATTGACGGCATTGTTTCCGCGTTCGAAGACCACACAGCCTCCACAAAATAGTCACACACGACCTGGCTGTGGCTGCTGTGTGTCGCGTTACAAAAAACGCTCATTCGCCGTCTTGGACTGACTTGATAAGATTGTTCCGCAACGTCACGATCGCCTTCTGCATCTTCTCGAACTCGTCGGGCGCGAGGCCCGTCGCCTCGACGAGGTCCCGCTTAAAGGCTTTTTCGCGCAGCTTTCGACCGTTTTTCGTGAGACTGACCCGCACCTGACGCTCGTCTTCGGGATCGCGCTGCCTTTCCAGATAACCCATCACCTCAAGCTTCTTCAGGATCGGCGTAAGCGTGTTGGATTCGAGAAACAGCTTCTCGCCCAGTCCGCTGACGGTCTGATTGTCTGTCTCCCACAGCGCAATGATCGTGATGTATTGCGTGTAAGTGAGCCCGAGCTCCTCGAGTATCGGCTTGTATGCCTTGCCGAACGCCAGGTTCGTGGAGTAGATCGCAAAGCATAGATAGTCGGAGAGCATGAGATTTGCGGGTGCCAGTTGATCCGTGGATTTCATCTGTATCCTCTTTGGCTAGAGCCTGATGTTTCACAAGACGTACGAAGCGACATATATCGCATGCGATTATATCGCAATGTAACGAATGTCGGACCGCTGCCGCATGGAGTGCAACCGGTTGTCCATTTCACCGGGCCCAGCTATTTCGCATCGTAGAGGGCTTGCGATGCCGCTCTCCCTGCCGCTGTGGCCGCCGCGCAGGAGCAACGGCGATGCGAGACGGCCCAGCGACGGAGGAAGGCATGATCTAGTGACGTGCGAACAGGTCGTCGCGCGGCGTCACGGCGGCATGGCTGCCCGCTTGGGAGAGTCCGGCGACTACACCGCCATATGCCTCTTGCGAGCCCGTTACGTCGTCGCGCTCGGCGGCGACGGTTCGCGCGCTCTGACCGCTTTGCGACGCCGGTGCGCCAACCGAGGGCTTGTAGAACGGGGCCGGTCCATAGCCGCTGGCGAACGCGGGGGCGGTGGCGAATGCCGAAACTGCGACGAGCAGTGCAACGATGAGCTTGGTCTTCATGATGGAAATTCCTTAAAAAGATGTTCAGTGAAGGGCACGTGTGTGAGCGAGATGCACGTGCCTTGGTGGATCACGCCGTGACGATGTTCGTCGCGATCTCGATGTTGCCGTGCACAGACTTCGAGTACGGGCAGATCTGATGGGCCAGGCGTGCGATGGCCTCGACGACTTCCGTTTCCAGACCCGGCACGCGGATGGTGAACTCGGCGCCGAGGAACCACGCGGCACCGGTCTGCCCAATGTTTATCTGGATGTCCACGGAATAGTCGGACGGCAGCGTGACCTTCTTCAGCGATGCCGCGATCCCGAACACGGTGGTGTAACAGGCCGACCACGCGCCCGCAAACAGCTGCTCGGCTCTCGGGTGCGGCTCGGTGGCGATGAACTCGAGGTTTTCAAGGCCGGGCGCTGTCAGCTTGAGGTCGAAGACGCCAAACTCGCCGCTCTGGAGATTGGGGTCGCGATTGACCGTGGCGTGGCTGTTGCCTGAGGCGAGGACTTTTTCGATCTTTTCCATGATGGATTCCTTCGTGAGTAGGGGGTGTTAAGTGTATTTGAAGTGTATGCGATATAATCGCATGCGATCAATAGTGAGCGAAGATTGGCGAGACTCGTATGCCTGATCCGATCACGCCGTGACGACATTCAGGCCGACCTCGATGTTGCCGTGCACAGCCTTCGAGTACGGGCAGATCTGATGGGCCAGGTGCGCGATTGCCTCGACGACTTCCGTTGCCAGACCCGGCGCGCGGATGGTGAACTGGGCGCCGAGGCAATGGCCGGCACCGACCGACCCAATGCTTACCTGGATGTCCACGGAATAGTCGGACGGCAGCGTGACCTTCTTCAGCGAGGCCGCAATCTCGAACGCGCTGATGTAACAGGCCGACCACGCACCGGAAAACAACTGTTCGGCTCTCGGGTGCAGCTCGGTGGCGACGAACTCGCGGCTTTCACCGTCGGGCGCTGACAGCTTGAGATCGAGAACGCCGAGCTCACCGCGCTGGAGATTGGGGTCGCGATTGATCGTGGCGTGGCTGTTGCCTGAGAAGAGGACTTGGTCGATCTTGGTCATGATGGATTCCTTTGTGAATAAGGGTGTGAAGGTGCTTTAAATCGTATGCGATGTAATCGCATGCGTCGCATAATGAAGGAGGGGTCGACGAATGTCAATCGCAAAAGATTTAATCGCATGCGTTGTTTCTATAGGGGGGGCGAAGATCCTGCGATAGCAGCCGGGGGAGCGCCCGGCTGCCGGTGGTAGCTCACTCCACAGGCTTGCGGTCCGGATTACGTGACAATCACGGCATCATCCCGAACGAAAAGCCGCACGACAGAACCGGAATCGGGCGTGCTCTCGATGAGCAGCTTCGCATCGATCAGTCTGGCGCGCTCGGCCATGCCCTGCAGTCCGTACGAGTATCCGGCCCGTGCGGTAACCATATCAAAGCCTCGGCCGTCATCGCCGATGGTCAACTCGACACCTGCTTCGGTGTTGGCCAGCGTCACGTCGACACGCGATGCGCCGGCATGACGGGCCACGTTAGTCAGCGACTCCTGCACGATACGGAATAGCGCTGTCGCGCGGAAATCCGAGAAAGTCGGTTCGGACCCTGTGACACTGAAGTGACAAGGGATGTGAGTATGGCGGGTGAAATCCCCCGCGAGCCATTCCAGTGCGGAGGCGAGGCCGTAATTCAGTGCGACCGGCCGAAGGTGACTGGCCACATTGCGCACGATCTGAATGGTTTGCTCAACCAGATCGCGCATCTGCTCGGCTTTTTGCATGGCGGCGGAACCCGCGGTCAGTTGCATCCTCAGCAACGACACGTCCATTTTCAACGCCGTCAGCAACTGGCCGAGTTCGTCGTGAACTTCCATCGCGATGTGCTTCCTTTCCTCCTCGCGAATGGCTTCCAGATGCGCGGACAACTGCTGCAGCTGTTCGCGCGACGCCAGCAGTTCCAGCTCGGTCCGCTTGCGCACCGCGACTTCCAGTTCGAGCTGGTCGCGATGGCGTCGCAGGCTTTCCACTGCGTGCTTGCGGGCCGTCATGTCGGTCAGTAGGCCTTCAAGTCCCCTCAGGCTGCCGTCGTCTCCTGTCGCGCCACGTGCATTCAACTGAACCCAGATCGGTGTGCCGTCGAGACGCTGTAACTGCAGTTCGAGTCCCACGATCTCACCCTGCATGCGCAGAATGTCGAACAGGGTTGCAATCTGGTCTGGCGAGAACGGCTGTTTGTGGGGGGCGCTCGCAGCGGCCTCGATAAGGTCGGGCACGTCACGATATCCGAGCAGTTGTGCCATTGCCGGATTGGCTTCATCCAGTTGCCCGTTCCGATCCAGCAGGAAGATACCTTCGAGGGCATTCTCAACGATGCCGCGGTATTTCCGTTCACTGGCGCGCAGAGACACCGTCGATTCCTGAAGGCGGTCGGCCATCACATTGACGCGCAAGGCGAGCCGGCCCAATTCATCGCCCGATTCAACCGCGCAGCGCGCACGAAGGTCGCCGCTCGCGATCCGGTCGACCATTTCCTCAAGACGGTTGATCGGGCTGCGCACCATGCGCTTGAGCAACAGGAAGGTCGCGGCGTAGAGCACGGCAACGACGGCCGCGATCATGGCGAGAATCGCCCGGCGGGCGTCGCTGATCGCCTGTTCTGCCACCGCCTTCGTGAGGACGACACGAACCTCGCCGATCTTTTCCCTCGGCGCATCGCCGGGTGGGGTGTATTCAATTGCCCTGACACGCACCACGCTGTCGCCAGGCTTCGGCTGAACGGCTTGCCCCGCGGTGGACACCGTACCGTAGCCCACTGCCGTGACGGTGAATTGGGCTACTTCGGGATTTGGCGCGAGTGCGGCAAGCTGGCCGTTGATCGCGCCAAGATCGATGTTCCACAAAGGTTGAGCGAGCGATCGGCTGAACAGGTCGGCGATCCGGGTGGCGCGCTCCTCCAGTTCATTGAGTCGGCGTAGCCGTTCGTGCGCGACCAGCACGTACGCCGACGTGCCGGCCACGATCGCGACAAGTATGACGAGCGCCAGCATCAGCTTGGTGTGCAAACTGAGCGAGCGTAGCGTAAGCCGTGGGGACATACGCATCATGAAACCCTGGACGCAGTGTCCAGAAGATATTGGAGATTGAAGTCGTAGGGGCCCGGACGCGGAGATCGGGTTTTCGAGTACAGGCCAAAGTCGAGTACCGCTCCGCTCCGGAAAACAAGGTCAGCGTAACGGGCGGCGTTCTCGCGATGGATCACGGTTAAGAAGTCGAGCTTTTGGCGCAGACCTCCGTTCGCGGCAAAGTCCTTGCCCTGATTGTGATCGTGCAACAGAACCATCGCCCAGGCGCCGAGGAAGTAGTCGCCTGCCATCATGGCCGCCAGGCCGCCGTCAGCCACCCTGGTCAGTGCCTCCTGCAACGCACCCATGCCCCCTACCAAAACGCGCGCATTGCGCGCTTTGACGGCGTCCAGTGCCCCGAGCGCCATCGCGTCGTTGGCGGCCCAGATCACATTGGCATCCGGATACCGGGCGAGAAGCACGCGTGCCTTTTGATCGCTGTCGGCATAGCTCCAGTCGCTGAAGACCAGTTGGCAGATGTGCGTATTCGAAGCGTGAAACAGGAAGTCGTCAACACCAGCAGCACGCTCCAGCGAGACCGGCGTGCTGGGGTCTCCCGTAATGCCGATCACCTGCGCCCCGTGCTGGCCCAGTTGTTGATACAGAAATTGCATCAGCCGGTACCCAGCGCGCTCGGCGTTTGCCGTCACCGTGCCGATCCAGTTCGGGATCAGTTGCCGTTCATTGCCGACCGCGCGACGCTGATCAGGCGTCAGGTCGTTGTGGATGAGCAGCACCTTCGCCGGCGAGCGCGCCAGCGTCCTGAGCATCTGCTGTGCGGCCATCTTTTCGTTGACGATGACCACGTAGTCCGGTGCGTCGGTGCGTCGCGCAACCTCTTCTGCCTGGCGCTGCATCAGTAGATGGTCACGTTCCGCGTACAGCACCTCCAGTTGCATATCGAAGCTCTGCGCCGCCATTGTCATGAATCGGGAGACCAGTTGCCAATGCTGTCCCGTACCGCGTTGCACAGCCTCGCCTGGGTTGAGGAACACCACACGCGGCGCGCGCTTCGTGGCAAAAACGCGGCCCGACACGCCGGTCAGGCCGGCATACGCGCAGGTGAGCAACGCTTGCCTACGATTCATAAGACGATTCACTCGATTGCCGCCAGGGCGCGCGGTTGCGCGTCGTGCGAGGATCGCGGTTACGCGACGGACACGGCAAGGCACATTCTACGTGTCAGGCCGGCGTTGGCAAAATTCGCCCTGGGATAGACTGGCTTTCGTGATATTGCATCGAACGGCAGAATTGCGGCCTGAATCGACTGCTCACGTTTCTGATAGCAACCGGCTGCGACCTTCTGTTTGTGCAAAAAAAAACGGGCCGTGAGGCCCGTAATAGCAGTTCAGTTGCTTTGCGATGCAGTTATTAGCACTCGCCCTTTTTAGCGTGTCCCGGAGGGCAGTGGCCATGGTCACCATGGTGGTGGTGATGTTCCTCCCAATCCTGGCGTTCCCAGTAACGATGACCGTCGTAATATCTGTCCCCATGCCAGCCAATGACAACCGGTGCCTGAGCGATGACTACGGGGGCAGGCGTGCCGATATTGACGTCTACGTTGACGGCATTGGCCACGCCTGATAGGCCGATTCCCAAGCTCGTGACCAACGATGCCAGGAGAGGATGTTTCATACCGTACTCCAAAATAGAATTCCATGAATGCACTTGGCCTCTCGCCGCAGTGACAATGCACGGCAGGTGATTCGCCGATCCTCCTTAAACGGGAAGTACTGTGATGTCGTTGACGGAGTTTCCCCAGGCAGTGTGTTATTTGATAAAAGTTAACACTATGTTCGGGGCGAGGTAACGTTCGCGATGTTGCTCGCCGAACGTTATCGAAGGGAGGAAACGGGTCGGCTACGGACGTCCAGCTTTCGCCCGAGGCCTGCGCTGGCCATGTGATATATCCCACTCACTCCGCGCTCGCGGGGGTCTCTGGCTCTGTACTGTCGTCACACGGCTTAACGGGTTCTGCCCGGAAGCGGATCATGAAATTTGGCGCTTGAATGGCCGAATCGGGGCGCCGATTGCTATCGCCGGGATCAGGCGCGGTACTGGCCAGCAATCTCTTCGTCGTTTCGCTCACCGGCTAAATTCCGCTTCTTTTGAAGTGACGGAGACCGTTCGGTCAAGCGAGACGCTGCGTCTTTATCCGGAGAACCCGCAGCCGCGAACAGCCGTCGATATTCGGCCGGCGTCGCTTGCTTTGCAACCCTGAACTGTCGATTGAAATTGGCGACGTTCGCAAAGCCCGAACGAGCTGCGATGACGGCAACCGGCAAGGATGTGTCAACCAGCATTCGGCACGCGTGACCAATACGAACCCGGGTGATATACCGACCGACGCTCTCACCAATATGCTGAACAAAGTAACGCGTGAGCGTGCGTTCCGACAGGCTGGCGGCCGCGCAGAGTTCTGACAGTCGCAACGGTTCGGCAAAGCGCGCGTCAATCATCGAAAGGACCCGGTTGATCCGTTCGGGCTCGTGGCCAGATGGACCGGTGGCCGCCTGGTTGAAAGCACTCGGCGAGGCGAGCGGCTGGCCCGGCGCGTCGGCGAGCGTGCACATAATGTCGAGGGCGGCGCCAAGGCGGTCGCGCGCCCCGCTCGATAGCAATTGTTCCAGGCGCTCGCGCATCCATTTGCCAGCAGGTGGCTCGAAGGCCAGCCCGCACGCGGCCCTGCGTAACAGCTTGCGCAGCGGTTCATATTCGGGGCAGCAATCCGCCATACGGCGCGCCCAATCGCCGTCGAACCAGATGACGATGGCGACCTGTGGCGAGGATGGATCGATCGAACGATTCGACGCCCAGGTGTGCGGAAGATCCGGCGGCACGAGGACCAGATCCTCAGCCTCGTACTCGTTGACAGAGTCGCCGATGTAGCGCTTGCCATGACTGTTCATCGTCAGCGTTAACTCGTACTCCGGATGGTGATGCCACTCGAACGGAATACGCGGCAGCCGCCGGTGGTAAACCCGCACCGAACAGTCCCCACCGAAGTCGACATGCTCATAGGCTGGTTTCATGGCCGAATACGCAAAAAGATTGCCTGAATAGTATCACCAGCGCACGCATGCGCGTCATATCCTCGGGGCATATCAAATCCCTACGGAGACAGTCATGGCGTTGAAAATCGACGATTTGCCGAGCGCAATCCGGCAAGCGAAAAAGGAATTGCGCGCGGCGTTGCCGAACTACCGGCAGGTCTTTGCCGAAGTCGAAGAAGCGATCAGCAGCGAGGCGAAGCGAATTGCCACGCAGCGGGATCGTGGAGAAGACGTCATCCCCGAAATTCAGTTTTCCGACATCACCGAACAACGCGTCACCGCGGACCAGATCGCGCTCGTCAAGGCGCGCGGCGCATGCGTGATCCGTAATGTCTTCCCCCGTGCGCTGGTGCAGCGCTGGGACGAGGATATTGCCAACTATGTTGAGCGCAATAATCTAGACAAGCGCCTGGTAAGCCGTGCTGAAGACAAATACTTTGGCCAGCTGGCGTCCAGCAAACCGCAGATCTATGGGGTGTACTGGTCGAAGCCGCAAGTGCTGGCCCGTCAGTCGGCTTCACTGACTGAGGCGCGTGTGTTCCTGAACCGGCTGTGGCGCAATGAGAGCGGCGGCCACGTGCACTTCGATCCGGAGCGCGTGCCTGTCTATGCCGACCGTCTGCGTCGCCGGCCGCCAGGCTCCGAGTCGCTTGGCCTGTCGGCGCATTGCGACGGCGGGTCGGTCGAGCGCTGGATCGAAAGCAATTTCCGGAAGGTGTACCGCCACGTGTTTGCCGGGAACTGGCGCGATTACGACGCGTTCGATGCGGCTTTCCGACCTGACGTGCAGGAGATCGCGTCGCCGGCCGTATGTTCGATGTTCCGTACGTTCCAGGGCTGGACTGCCTTGACGCCGCAAGGCCCGGGCGACGGCACGCTGCAACTCGTGCCCATCGCCAATTCGATGGTGTACATCCTGCTGCGCGCGCTTCAGGACGATGTCGCAGAGGACGACCTGTGCGGTGCAATGCCCGGACGGGCGCTGTCGATCAAGCCGGAATTTCATGCGCCATTGTTCGAGGCACTGTCGTCGATTCCCAGAATGGAAGCGGGTGACACCGTGTTCTGGCACAGCGATGTCATCCATGCGGTCGAAGACGAGCACAGGGGTGCGGGTTACAGCAACGTGATGTACATCGCCTCGGCGCCCGCGTGCGCCAAAAACGACGCCTATCTGAAGCGCCAGTTGCCGAGCTTCCTCAAGGGTGAAAGTCCGCCCGATTTTCCGGCTGACCATTTCGAAGTGGATTTCAGCGGACGCGCCACGCCTGACGACCTGACACCGCTCGGCAAGGCGCAACTTGGGTTTGACCTGTAGACCTGCAAAGACGTTTGACACGCATGATAACGAGCCCGCATGTGCGTTCGACTTAGCCTCGAACGCGCCGCTCGATCAAATAACGAAAACTTCGGAGACTGCAATGAAACGATCACTCACGTCGGTTGCGACGGGCATTACGCTGCTCATGGCTGGAACTCATGCCGTATTGGCCGCCGAACAGCTTTCGGTACTGCACTGGTGGACCTCCGGCGGTGAATCGAAAGCGATTCGGGTGCTGAAGGACGATATGACCAAACAGGGCTATGAGTGGAAGGACTTCGCCATAGCGGGAGGAGCGGGCGCGGCGGCCATGACGGCGCTGAAGACGCAGGTCATTTCGGGCAACGCACCATCGGCCGCGCAGATCAAGGGCCCTCTGATTCAGGATTGGGCCGATCAGGACATGTTGGTCAATGTCGATCAGTCCGCGACCGATTGGAAAGCGCATTCGCCGTCGCAGATAGATAGCTCCATGAAGGCCGGCGGTCATTATGTGGCTGCGCCCTTCTCGGTACACCGAATCAATTGGCTGTGGATCAACAAGGCCGACCTCGAAAAAGTCGGGGGCACGGCGCCCACTACGTGGCCGGAATTCTTCGCGCTCGCCGACAAATTTCGCGCAGCGGGCATCACGCCTGTCGCGCATGGTGGCCAGCCCTGGCAAGACATGACCATCTGGGAGACGGTCGTGCTCTCCCAAGGTGCGGATTTCTACCGGAAAGCCCTCGTTGATCTTGACCAGAAAACGCTGACTTCGCCGCAGATGGTGCAGGTGTTCGAGATCGTCCAGAAGATCCGAAGTTACTTCGATAAAGGCTACCACGGCCGTGACTGGAATCTCGCGACGGCAATGGTCATTTCCGGCTCGGGCGGCATGCAATTCATGGGCGACTGGGCGAAGGGCGAATTCGCCAATGCGAACAAGAAGCCAGACGCCGACTATATTTGCGCGGCCGCACCTGGCACGTCGAATGCCTACACGTACACAGTGGATTCGTTCGCGTTCTTTCAGCAGAACGGTAAGAAGCAAGCGTCGCCTGGGCAGCTTGCGCTTGCAAAGACGATCATGTCAGTCGATTTCCAGCAGCAGTTCAGCCTCTACAAGGGTTCAATTCCTGTTCGGCTGGACGTTCCCATGGACAAGTTCGACAGCTGCGCCAGGAAATCATTCGCTGACGAGCAGGCCACGATTAAATCTGGCGCGTTCCTGCCTTCGTTGGCCTTCGGCAATCTTCAGTCTCCGGTTACCGCTGGCGCGATTACCGACGTCGTAACGAATTTCATGAATTCGAACGAGAACCCGAAAGAGGGCGTGCGCAAGCTTGCCGCTGCCGCGAAGATCAAGTAGACGGGCGTTTCGTGCCAGCCAGTCTGAAATGAATGCCTTCGCTCTTGGCAGAAAGCTCCGTGCATGGGACCGGAGCACTCTGCGTGGGACCGGAGTAAGTGCTGAAGCACTAACTCCGGATCGACATAGGCGCTAAAGCGCTAACCCCGATCGACAAAGGAGATAAAGATGGATCCGGTAGCAAAGCGTAAATGGCCGCGTTCAGGCCTCGAGACAACCGTGATGGGCTTCGGCGCCGCGCCGATCGGCAACATCTTCAGGCCGATCAGTGAAGAGGATTCGGCTGCCTTGATCAAGGCAGCTTGGGACGCCGGCGTGCGCTACTTCGACACCGCGCCAATGTACGGGCACGGGTTGAGCGAAGCGCGCTGTGGTCAGGCGCTGCGCTGGTATCCGCGCGACCAGTTTGTGCTGTCCACCAAGGTTGGGCGCCTGCTGAAGCCACGCAAACGCGCCGAGATCAACTTTGAGCCGTGGGTTGACGGGTTGCCTTTCGAACCCGTTTTCGACTACAGCTATGACGGCACGATGCGTTCGATCGAAGACAGTCTGCAGCGTCTGGCGCTGGAGCACATCGATATTGCGCTGATTCACGACATCGACGTATTTACACATGGGAAGCGTCAGCCCGAGATGTTCGAGGCGGCGATGGCGGGTGCGGCGAAAGCACTGCTGAAACTCCGTGACGAAGGGGTCGTGAAGGCCGTGGGTCTCGGTGTCAACGAGTGGCAGGTCGCGCACGACGCGATTCGCCGGCAAGATTTCGACTGCCTGTTGCTGGCTGGCCGCTACACCTTGCTCGAGCAGGACGCGCTGGACGGTTTCCTGCCGTTGTGCGAAGAGAAGCAGGTGTCGGTCATTCTAGGTGGCGGCTACAACAGCGGCATTCTCGCGACGGGTGCGGTGCCAGGTGCGAAATACAATTATTCGCTCGCGCCGGAGCCAATTCTTGAACGCGTGCGCAAGATCGAGCAGGTATGTCAGGAATACTCGGTGCCGCTCAAAGCGGCGGCGCTGCAATTCGTTCTCGGCCATCCCGCGATCCCGACCAACATCCCCGGCGTGCGTACGGTTGCACAGCTGGAAGACAACCTGCAAACCTTCCGGGCTGAAATTCCACCGGCGTTCTGGGCCGAGCTGAAGCGCCTTGAGCTGATCCGGCAGGATGCGCCGACTCCTCCCGTTGATATCCTTTAGCAAGCTCGCAGACTACCTGTGCTCTTACTAGCGGCTCTCACATGACCGACAGTACGCACGCCACTGCCTCATTGAGCTTAGCCGTGTCCGATGGCGCCGGTTCATTCGAATGTGCGAAACGTATTCCTGCACACTTGCATAAACTGTTCGACCAGCGCTGACCGCTCGCCGTTGATGGCCACGCTGGCGACTACTGGAATCGCGATTTCCGGTGCAAGCGGTACGACGTTCAGCCCTTGAGCGCGTGCGGAAAGTGCGGCGATCTCGTCGACGATGGTTACGACTTTCGAACGCGCGGCGAGCGCCACGAGGGAGTGATACGACTGCGCGGTGACGCTTGAGCGGACCGTGACCGAGAGTTCTTCGAGCCGTTTCGCCAATAGCCGCCCGAGTGGATCGGCCGGATCCGGTCCAATGATCTCGCGGCCTTCGAGCGCACTGATCTCCATGAAAGGCGCCTGATCGAGGACGTCCGGGTGACCCACGCAGACAAGCCGGCTCGACGCCAGTTCGATCTCCTTGATCGCAGGATGCGACACGCTGTGATACAGCAGGCCGATATCCGCTTCCATCAGCGCGATGTTGGCGACTGCGGTTGCCGAGTAATCCGCGCGAATGGAAAGCTTGACACCCGGATGCGCCGCCTTGAACGCGAGTGCTGCGTCCACCACGACAGTCTGCGCCATGGCAGGGGCGGCCAGAATGCGTATCGAAGATTCGTCAGTGCCGCCGCGCAGGTTTTCCGCGAGCCTTTGAACCGCCTGCAACTGCTCATCGAGCCGCATGATCTCCGGGAACAGCGTTTGCGCCTCCCGGGTCGGAATCAGCTTGCCACGGACCCGTTCGAATAGCGGATAGCCAAGCTGGCGCTCGGCGCTCTGCAGCGTTTGCGTGATCGCCGGCTGGGTGAGCGACAGGAGCGCGGCCGCGGCCTTGAGCGTGCCGGTCACGCGGATCGCGTTCACTACTTCTATGTGCCTGAGTCTCATTGGATGCCCGCCAGATGTCGGCCTTCGTCGGATTCAACAGATTCTAAAGCGCGACTGGCGAGCGATCCGGTAAATCAAAAAATGGAATGCGGAGAACCTGGGCGATCAGGCGTTTTTCAGCACGTTCTCATGAGCAGAAGCGGGGTAGGTCCGCTTGCGAAAGTAGAGAATGCAGACGAGCGCGATGACGGCGGTGACCATGACGTAATAAGCAGGCACGAACTTGCTACCAGTCTCGTTTGCAATCCACGTGCAGATCATCAGCGATAAGCCGCCGAACACGGCGAAAGTCAGGTTATGGACAACCGCGATGCTGGTGGTACGCGTGCTATGCGGAAACAGCTCCGCGACGAACGCGGGCATCGCACCCTGGAACACCATCACGCACGCTGTCAGTCCAGTGACGCAGAAAACATAGACGCCGACTGTGGGGGACGCGACCATGAGGTGAAATGCGGGAATCGTCAGGACGACGGTAAGCAGCGTGCCCGTCGTAATGAGTGCAAGCCGGCCGGTACGATCCGACAGTGCGCCGAAGACCGGCGGCAATACAATCTGTGCGACCGAATAGCCAATCGCGCCCCACATCGAATCGACAGGGCTCATTCCCAACACCTTCTGCGCGTACAGCGGAATGAAGACGCCCAACAGATAGTTCGTCGAAGCGGCGAGTGAATACAGACCGATAGCCGCGGCGATCCGCGCCTTGGCCGTCGCGAACGTATCGCGGATTGGATTGCGTTCGTGACTGGACACCTTGAATTCAGGCGTTTCGTCGACGCGCCGGCGAATCCAGTAGCCGAACGGCACGATCGCGAGGCCGATCAGAAACGGCACACGCCAACCCCACGACGCCAGCGTGTCCGGCGTCATCAGCTTGTTCGCCCCGAGCCCGACGATACTCGCGAGACCCGTGGCAAGGCCAATGCCGACCACCTGATAACTCGCAAAGTACCCTTTCATTCCCTTCGGTGCGTGCTCCGTGACGAAGGAGACGGTCGAGCCGAACTCGCCACCCGCGGAGAAGCCCTGCAGGACTTTGCCGAGCACGAGGATCAAGGTACCGACGACGCCGAATGTCGCATAGGTAGGCGCGCAGGCGATCACGAGCGTGCCGATTCCCATCAGCCAGATGGTGAGCATCATGCCGGCCTTGCGGCCATGCCTGTCGCTGTATGCGCCGATTACCATCGCGCCGAGCGGCCGGATGAAATAGCTGACGCCGAAGGTCGCGGCAGCGGCGAGCATCGACGTGTAGGCGTCGCCCGTCGGGAAGAAAGCCCTGGCAATAACGACAGCCAGGAAGCCGTAGACGAACAGGTCGTAGAATTCGAGCATGTTGCCCACCAGCGCGGAGGCCAGGATGCGGCGAAATTTTCTGCGTTGCTCAGGACTTAGAACTTTATCGGTGGACATGACATTTCCTTTTCCGATGCGAAGAGCGTAGGGCAGCGCTGCATCTGCGGCGCGTTCCGACGACGAGGGCAATGAGTTCGTGACAGACGCGGGCCGGTTTAGAGGCCGGCTGGCGCGCTCAGGTAGTCGAAAGCCGTGAGCGCGAAGATTTCACCGAGCGCGCGCAATTCGTCTACGTACACGTGTTCGTCGGAGGAGCCCATGTTGTAGGACGTCAAGCCGCAGACCACGGTGGGTACGCCGTGCTGCCGGTAAAGCCGTGCATCGGAGGCGCCGACACGCATGTTGACCACCGGTTGTGTGCCGAGCTTCGCCGCGCAATGGCGGCTGAGTGTTCGAATGATCTCGTGGTCGGGCGCGGTCCAACTCGGTTCGTAGCGTCGCGTGATTTCCAGCGAGACACCCGGATGGCGCGCAACGATTTCCTTGATGCGGCTTTCGATCTCCGCGACTGAAACGCCGACTGGCAACCGGATGTCGGCGGTAGCGGTGGCGTGATCCGCGATCAGATTCGACAGGCGTCCTCCGCTGACCGTACCGAACGTGATGGTGACTTGGCGCAAAACGTCGCTCTCTCCCGCACCGGAGATAAGTTCAGATGTTTCGCTCGAACGGGCGATGGCAGCCAGGACTTCGTCTGGCGCGTTCACGGGATAGTCGCGCACCGATTTGAGTTCCTGGATAGCGTCGAGGATTTTCTCGATTGCGCTGTCGCCCTTATGCACATGGGCCGCATGTGCCGACTTGCCGGTTGCATCGAGACGCAGCCAGATCATGCCTTTCTCGCCAAAGCGCAGCACGTTGGGCGATCCGGTGTCGGCGCTGATCATCGCGTCGCCAGCTGCGTGCGGCACGTGATTCAGCAGATAGCCAGTCCCTTCCGTGCCCATGCTCTCTTCATCGCCGGCGAAGGTGGCGACGACTTCGCCCGCGAACGAATCGCGCAGAGCGGCGAGTTGACGCAAGGCGAACACGATGGCGGCGACCCCTCCCTTCATGTCCGATACGCCCAGTCCGTAAAGCTTTCCGTCGCGTTCCTGACCGTTCGGATCGGCCGACCATTGATGGGCGTTCACGAGCGGGAAGGTGTCCAGGTGGCCGTTGAAAACAAGCCGGCGCCCGGGGCGCGCACCACGCACGCGCACCACGAGGTTCATGACATGTGGGAGCGTACCGAATCGCTCGACTTCCGCGGCGGAGCCTTCGAACATCGCCTCGATCCTGTCGGCGACCGCATGAGTATTGCCGGGTGGGTAGGCGCTGGGAACGGCTACCAGGGCGCGCGCGAGATCGACGACCTGATGACTGGATCGGGACGCGGCATCCCCGAGGGTGCTACGCAAACGGGCAATCTCGGCATCGCCCAAGACCAGGACATCGGCTACCATTTCTGACCTCCATCGGATTGGCGCGCCGCGAGCCGGACGGCAGGCAGCGCCATTGATCCGATAGTCAGTAGCCGATTTATTCGCGTCTAATCAGCCAAAAACATGGGGGTATAAGTAAAAGTTAATCGGCGATGCGAGACTATGGCCGTCGACGCGCCGCCGCTGACTGTTCAAAGCCGTAGGCCGAATATGCGCCCGGCCTCAGGCATTCATTCCACCATCCACCGTAAGATTCGTGCCGGTAATGTAAGAGGCCTCCGGGCCAGCGACGAAAGCTACCATTGCGGCGATCTCCTCAGCGCGCCCATAGCGACCGAGTGCAGTGGCCGCCTTCTGCGGCACTGCCCAATCGCCTGAGGCGGGATTCAGATCTGTATCGATCGGACCCGGCTGGACGTTGTTCACCGTGATGCCCCGGCCTCCCAACTCGCGAGACAGCGCCTGAGTGAACATCCTGACGGCTGCCTTCGTGGCCGCGTAGGGCACCAGCCCGGGCGCTATGGCACGCTCGCCCACCGCCGAACCGATCATGATGATGCGGCCACCATCACCCAGGTGCTTCAGCGCAGCCTTGGTCGTAGCGAACACGCCGCGGATGTTGATGTCGATCACGCGATCCATCTCCTCCAGTGTCGTGTCTTCGAACGGTTTCGGAATGGCCGTGCCGGCATTGTTCACCAGCACATCCAGCCGGCCGAAGGTCGCAAAAGTTTTTTCGACCGCGGCCTCGACAGCCTTGACGTCAGTAGCGTCCGCCTGGATCGCGATAGCCTTTCCGCCATTGAGTTCAATCTCTTTGACCACGGCCGAAGCCGCACTGGCGTCCTTTGCATAGGTAAAGGCCACCTGCGCGCCATCCGCGGCGAGACGTTTCGCGATTGCCGCACCGATGCCGCGTGAACCGCCGGTAACGAGTGCCACTTTTTGAGCTAACTTGGACATGTGATTTCCTAAGGTTTACGTGAGCGGTTCACCGCGTCACTAATCCAGTTAATGATTGACTGTTGTCGCTGTCCGGACCATTTTCCAAAGAGCTGTTGGCGCGTCAAGGGCGTTCGTTCTCGCCAGCCAGTCAGCGCCGGTGCAATGCGTTATGCGGCGGCGCTCGGCCGGGCAGATACCTCGTCGTACCATCGCTGAAACGCGGTGTGTTCGGCTGGAATCGGCATCTTCAGCGCGTTGGCGGCGAAGTCGGCCGTCACGAGCGTCGTGATGTCCGCCACGGAGAAATCGTCGCCGGCGACGAACCGGACTGTCTCGAGCCGCTCGTTGAAGTCGGCGAAGAAGTTGGCTACGCGCTGTTTGCTTCGCGCGATCAGGTCGGGAATCTGGTCATAGGCATGCGGACCTGACAGCGCACGGCCTTTCAGTCCCGCGACCGCGTTACGCACGCCTTCCATGACCGGCGCGAAGCCGTCCAGTTCTGCGCGGCGTTCCCACATCGTGACGAGGGCCTTCGACTTTGCCGTGGTGCCCAGCAATGGGGGCTGCGGATACGCTTCTTCCAGATAACGCCAGATGGCGAGCACTTCTGCGATGACGGGGCCGTCGGCGAGGGCCAACGCCGGCACCTGGCTGCGCGGGTTGATTGCGCGGTAGGCTTCGGAAAACTGTTCTTTGACGCCCAGATCGACAGGCTTCGTCGGGATGTCGATTCCCTTTTCCGCGATGAATATGCGCACACGGCGTGCGTTCGGAGAGCCGCTCGATTCGTACAGTATGGGTGTAGCAGTTGTCATTTGAATCGTCCTATCGGATGTTTCGTATAAATATGGATACCTGATTAATCAGGCTCATATAAAAAACTGAAAACGGTGCGAATCTGGTTGGGCTAGAGTTTCGAGCCGCCGTCGACACGCAGCGTTTCACCGGTAATCCAGCGCGCTGCGTCCGAGGCGAGAAACGCAACCGCTCCGCCTATGTCATCAGGTTGCGCGACGCGCTTTAACGCCTGCATGCCAAGCGCGACCTCGCGTCCCGCGTCGGTCTTGGTGAAGTTCGACATGTCGGTTTCGACGACGCCGGGCGCAACTGCATTCACGCGAATCTCGCGTTCACCCAGTGCCGAAGCGAAATGCCTGACGAGTGTGTCGACCGCCCCCTTGGTAGCCGCGTATGCGGGGAACGTGCCGACCGCGGCATGCGCCGCGAGCGACGAGAGCAGCACAATGCTGCTGCCTTTGCACATCACGGGCAGTAACTGCTGCACGAGGAAATAAGGCGCACGCACATTCACGGCGAACAGGTCGTCGAAATCTTCGACGGTCGTTTCCTCGATGCTTGCGGCCTTTGAAATGCCGGCGTTCGCCACCAGAATGTCCAGACGATGGCCAACGACAGCGCGTACGCGTTTTGCGAGCGTATGCGGGCCGTCTGCGTCGCGCAGATCCGCGGCGATTTTCTGGGCGTTGCCGCCGGCCGCGCGGATTTCGGCGACGACAGCATCCGCCGCCTTTTCCCCGCTGCTGTAGTGAACGAGCACCTGTGCGCCTGCTTTCGCGAGTGCGAGCGCACTGGCGCGGCCGATGCCGCGTGAGGCGCCCGTGACGAGCGCGGTCTTTCCGGCGAGGTGGCTCATGACAGTGTTCCTGATCGTTGTGGGTTCGGCATCAGCCCGCCGTTTTTGCCGCTGTCGACGGAGACGATCTGGCTCGTCACGAACGACGCGGCGACGAGATGCGCGCCGCTGTCCGCGAAGGCCAGTTCCGTGGCGCGGCCGATACCTGTAAGCGCACCGCTAATTACAACGACTGGGCTGTCCATTTCAGGTTCTCCTGAGGTATAGATGAGAGGTATTGGGGCGAAGGCGGGTGTCGGTTCGTTGTGATTTGCTGGTAGGCCGCGCGACGCCTCTTGTTCGCTAATCTAGTGGTCGATTGCGAAAAGCAAAAAGACTTTGTAGGCTGGTGGGCATGCCTATGAGGCATGGGATGCGGGCGAGGAGCATATGGAACTTCGACATCTGCGGTATTTCGTTGCCGTCGCGGAGACGGGCAGCCTCACGGTTGCGGCCGAACAGCGTCTGCACACGTCGCAGCCCTCTCTTAGCCGACAGATTCGCGATCTGGAAGACGAGGTCCGCGCGAAACTGTTCAGCCGCAGCGCGCGCGGCGTCGAACTGACTGCATCGGGCAAGGCTTTCCTCGACCATGCGCGGCTGGCGCTCGCGCAGGTCGACGCCGCGACCGAGGCAGCGCGCCGCGCCGCGCAGCCGGCGAAACAGGCCTTCGCGCTCGGCTTTCAGACCGGCGAGGAAATAACCTGGCTGCCGCGCGCCATGCAGGTTCTGCGCGATGAATTGCCGAATATCGACGTCACCGTATCGAGCAGCTATTCGCCGGACCTCGCCGATGCGCTAGCGCGTGGCCGGCTCGATCTGGCGTTTCTGCGGGCCGAACCGGGATTCGATCTCGACTATCGCGTCGTCAGCAGGGAGAAGCTCATTGTGCTGATGCCGAGCGACCACCGGCTGACCGCACGAACAGCGATCCGCCCTGAGGATCTCGTGGGCGAGACGTTCATCATGGCGTCGAACAAGGCGAGGGTGCTGCACGATGTGATCGAGCGGTATCTGCAACAGAGAGGGGTCGATATTACGCCCGACCACGGGGTCGACAATCTCGCCATGGCGATGTCGCTCGTGGCGTCCACGCGTGGGCTGGCGTTGATGCCGGAGTACGCGAACAATCTGCTGCCATGGTCGGTCGTCAGCCGGCCCCTCGAAGGCGATGCACCGACGGTTGATCTCGTCATTGGCTACAGCAGGTCGAACACCTCTCCAGTCCTGAAGCTCTTTCTTTCGAGAGCGGAAGAACTCTCGGCACCGTTCACTACACGATCCTCATGAGGAAAAGCCGGCCGTAGTGCCCTCGTGCCTGGCGATTACGTATCCTGTCCGCCTAGCTTTTCGAGTCGACCGAAAACGCGATGTCCTTTTGTGCTTCGAGCCCCCTCAGGCGCTCAGCCAACGCAGCCCTGATCGAGTCGTAGGCACCGCCGCCAAGCGTCAGGCGTAACGGCGGATGTGCCGAGTCCGCCGCGACGATCATTGCGGCGACCGTCTTGCCGGCATCGCCCCGAATTGCGAAGCTGTTGGACGCAATCGCCCGTCTGACGTCGCCCGCCGGGGTATCGTCGTACTCAGGCATCGGCACCGCGTGATCGAGACCGGCACCGAACTGCGTGCTCGTCGGCCCTGGCTCCACGATCACAAAGTCGATGCCGAATGGCCCCACTTCCTTTGCCGCTGACTCGACGAAACCTTCGATACCCCATTTCGTAGCGTGATAGAGGCTGAAATTCGGGTAAGCGATCTGTCCACCTTCGGACGAGACCTGGACGATCCGGCCGCCACCCTGGCGGCGCAGGTGAGGCAGCGCGGCACGGATGACCTGAATCGATCCAGTGAGATTGGTGGCGATCTGCCGGTCAATCTGTTCATCAGTCACTTCTTCGGCCGCGCCGAATAACCCGTAGCCCGCGTTATTCACGACCACGTCGATACGGCCCATCGCTTCGAATGCGGCAGCGATATTCGAATGCACCGCGCGGATGTCGGTGACATTGAGTGTCAGCACATGCAACCGGTCGCCGTACTGTTTTTTCAGCTCATCGAGCGCCCCCTCGCGCCGCAGCGTCGCGACGACCCGATCGCCGCGTTGCAGCAGGCGCTCAGCGAGTAGTCGGCCGAGGCCTGACGAGGTGCCGGTGATAAACCAGGTCTTCATCATGGTGTGTCTCTCCATAAAGTGAATGGAATGGCATTGCCTGATTACCAGTCTAGATACCCGCCATTGGTCAGAGAAGTCTCTATAGTGCGTATGACTCCGTGAAAATTCGCCACCAATGACCAAGCCGACACTTGCCGATCTCACCGCGTTTTCCGCTGTTGCAACGCATCGGAGTTTCCGCCGTGCCGCCGATGCACTCGGCGTTTCGCGCTCCTCGCTAAGTCACGCCATGCTCGCATTGGAGCGCGAATTGGGTGTGCGCCTGCTCAATCGCACGACGCGTAGCGTAGCGCCGACAGAAGCCGGCGAGGCATTGCTCGCGCGGCTTGCGCCCGTGCTCCGCGATCTCGACGAGGCACTGGATGCCGTCGCCGATGCGCGCGGCAATCCGAGCGGCACGCTCAGGATCAATGCCAATGAGAGTGCGGCGCGGCTGTTATTGAAAACGGTGGTGCCGCGTTTTCTGAAGCGCTTTCCCGGCATGGCGCTCGACCTGGTCGCGGAAGGACGGCTCGTCGATATCGTCGAGCAAGGTTTCGATGCCGGAGTACGGCTTGGCGAGTCGATTCCGCGCGACATGGTGGCCGTGCGCATCAGCGATGATCTTCGCTTCGTAGTCGTTGCAGCGCCTTCGTATCTCGCGGGTCGACCACCACTCATCACGCCTGACGACCTTCGCAGCCACGACTGCATTCGTCAACGTCTGCCGAGCGGCAAACGCTACCGCTGGGAGTTCCGCAAGCACGGGCAGGAAGTGGCAATCGATGTTCCCGGCGTGCTCACGCTGGATCACAACGGTCTGATGGTTGAGGCCCCGTCCGATGGTTTGGGCCTCGCGTATGTACCGGAGTCCGCGGCCCGCGACTGGCTGGACGACGGCCGGCTGGTTACCGTGCTGGAAGATTGGTGCCCGTTCATCCCGGGGCTCTGCCTGTACTATCCCGGGCATCGCCACGTGCCTGCTGGTCTGCGGGCGTTCATAGACGTGCTTAGGGAGGTAAATCGCTAACGCATGTGAATGTCCGTTGTCGAGGATCCTGGGCGACCGCTCAGGTGGCGTGCCGGCGACCGCTTGCTCACTCCCTATTGGGGAGAGGGAGTCGTTCAATTCCGCGTCGACCTTCAGGAGCCGCTGCCGAATCCATTCTTCTCAAACACGACGGGAGGCGTGGCCGCTTCGTTGACATGCAGACGGAAGATGTCCGGACGCGAGTAGTGACCCACGACGTCAAAGTCATATTTCGCCCGGGCAAGGTCGTTGAGGTCGAGATCGGCTACGAGCAGTGCGTCCTGCTCCAAGATCGGGCCAGCAATGAGTTCGCCAAGCGGGCTGACGATGCAGCTTCCACCGCTCATCAGCACGGTGGACGGATCGTTACCCTGGATTGCGGCATAGTCCGTAGGGCAATCCGATCGGCGCAGGTGCTGGCAGGCCGACAACACAAAGCAGCGACCCTCCAGGGCAACGTGCTGCATGGAGGAAGCCCATGTTGGCCGGCTGTCAGCGGTGGGGGCGCAGTAAATCTGAACACCCTTGGCGTACATTGCCATACGCATCAAAGGCATGTAGTTTTCCCAGCAAATGACTGCGCCGAGCCTGCCGAACGGCGTGTCGAAAACCGGGAGGGTCGACCCATCGCCATAACCCCAGATCAGCCTCTCGCCGGCGGTTGGCATCAGTTTGCGATGCTTGCCGAGCATCATGCCGTCCGGACCATAAAACAGTGCAGTGCAATACAACGTGCCGTGGTCCCGCTCGATTACGCCGATCACGATGTATTGGCTGTGCTCGGCGGCAATCGCGCCCAAGCGGTGGGTGCCAGGACCTGGCACTTCTACCGCGCTGTCATAGTAACGGCGATAGTCGTCGCGCCCGGCAGCGGTTCTTCCACCAATTGTCGAGCCGAAATCGAGCCCCTTTGGATAGGCTGAGACAAATGCTTCAGGAAATACGATAAGTTGAGTGCCTTGTCGCGCGGCGTCGGCGGTGAACGTCGCGACTTTATCGATGGTTCTGTCCACATCGAAGACGACCGATCCCGATTGCACAACCGCAGCACGTAGTTTCTGTTGCATCAGAATTCTCCACTAATGTAAGGGCTGCAATCGAAAACGCTCCAGCTTGAAATCGTGGACTCCGCTAGCTCAAATGGTGCAATCCACCGGGATCTCACATGCGGCTATCGGCTGGTCGCAAATAACGTGAGCCGACGGCGAAGGATTGCAAGCAGCTACAAGTATAGGTTGCTGGCAGACGAAGATTCCTGCCCGGATAACCATCATTTGTACATCTGGACCGGCCGACATTCGTCTCGGTTCGGTCAGGTACGGTCTTTCGACAACGCACCCCAGATCGTTGGAGGCCCGGCCCACGGTGGCCAACACGCCTCATCGCATTCGTTCGACTGCTCGTCCGATGGTGGAGGGCACGGCGGCTAGGTCAGGGATAAAAAATAGCAATGCCGAAAGTACGCCTGACAATCAAAGACGATAGCGATCGGCCTGCATGTCCGGGCATAACATGCGAGTTGAAAATCAGGTGACGCATATCCCTACGACGAAGGAACTGTCCTTCGTCACCAGCGGTGTCTAAGAATGTCCGCTGTCGAGAAAGCGCTTTCGCGGACTTCGTTCGGAGGGCTATCAATCGTGTAACGCTGGATCGGTGCTTTACCTCATGAAAGAGCTCCCATATTCACGACCGCGCCTTCAGTCGGATACTTGCGAAACATTACAATGCATCCCGATCCCCGCCCCGCCATGCGGGCGTCGTGGGTGAAATCTGGCTGAATCAACTTCCGCCTCTCATCATTCCGTGTTCTCGCCGCGATACCCGGGGTGGGCGGTACCGGCCTTGCTGGAATGAGTGCGCGGCGAGTGCATGCGGCCCGGTTTAGACACAGCGGACGCTGCCGACTTTGCCATAGCGCGCTTTCTGACGAACATGCTTCGTACCCGTCGCGCTACCGTTCTATTTGAATATTCAAGGCACTTCGAAGGGCGTTGGTCCTTGACGCGCAGTACCCCCGGTGCGAATGCAAGCGGTTCACGCGGGTTTGCCGGACTGATCGGGCGTGCTCGTGCTCCATAGCACTTCAAACAGACTGCACTCGAACGCAAAGAACTCCGCGCTTTGAATGGACAGCGCGTAGTGCTCGGCCCGCGATGAAACGAAGGCCACGATGTCGTCGTAGAGATAGGTCGTGATACCCACTTCGAAATCGGCGGGCGCGAAACGGAGTTCACGGAGATCGCGCTTCGACGATCGCCACAGATCGCGCGTATCGCCGGGGCCCGAGCGGATCACGCGCAGATTGATACCCGCACGGCTGCGTCGCACCGCGATGTCCCTGATGACCTCAAACCCCGGCGTCTGAAACAGCTCGCTGTTAGACATCACCGCGCGCAACTCTTTACTCTGACATTCGAGCGTTTCATTGAGCACAGTCTTGATCCCTTCGATACCCGGGAAATAGCGCACCCGCGGTTTTCCACCCGCTGAGTTATGAATCGAGCGCAGCCGCGGGAGCACTTCCTGAACGAGCTGACGCTGCGCCTCGATACGCCTGAGCAGCGCGATCGGATCCTGCGGAATCACATAGCTGCGCGCGCCTTTCTGCACGGTCGCGACGAGTCCGTCGGCGAGCAGCCGGTCGAGCACTTCGTAGGCATTGGTGCGGCCGATGCCCGCCTTCTGGGCGATCGACGCGACGGTGGACTCGCCGAGTTCCAGCGAGGCCAGATAGAAGTCGGCCTTGTTTCCGTCGATGCCGGCGGCCTGGAGCATCTCAACAAGGTTCATGTTCGCCAACCTCATGTTCGCCAACCACTACGCAGGGGTGATGGTCGTTACATGCCGATTCGTTCGCTTGGATAGTACATTAAAAGGCTATAAAAATCAAATAGATAACATATTTTCTGCAAGGTCAGAACGTATTTCAAGGACGCGTTTCACGGCCGCGACTAGCATTCATCTCAGTCAATTCGTTGACGCCCGGAGCCGATGAATCACATCGATCCGAAGCGAGGCGAACCGTGGGCCGGTTGAGTGGCCCGCTCGTGCGCCTACTCCCCATGTATCCCTATTGGAGTCATCTCATGATTGAGTGGAAAGAAACGATTCAGGACATCAATGTTCGCCTCAAGGAACTGTCCACACGTACGCCGGACACCCTTCGCGGTTTTGGCCTCATCGCTGGTGCGGGCGCCAACACGAGCCATCTCGGCGCGAAGACGCGTGAGCTCATCGCGCTGGCCGTCGCAGTCACCACGCGCTGCGATGGTTGTATCGCCTTTCATTCGGCTGAGGCCGTCAAGCTCGGCGTGTCCGATGCGGAAATCGCAGAGGCGCTGGGTGTCGCCATCAACCTGAACGCCGGCGCTGCCATCACGTACAGCACGCACGTGCTGGATGCCATCGACAAACTGAAGCAAGCCTGATCACGCATACACACTGAAAGGAACCCATCATGAGCAACCCCAAGCTTGAAGTCCTGACGCCGCAAAACTCCCAACTGCTTTTCATCGACCAACAACCGCAGATGGCATTCGGCGTCCAATCCATTGATCGGCAGGTGCTGAAGAACAATGTGGTAGGTCTCGCCAAGGCAGCGAAGCTATTCGGCATTCCCACCACCATTACGTCGGTCGAATCGCAAAGCTTCTCGGGCTTTACCTACCCCGAACTGCTCGACGTGTTTCCCGGTCAGCCGGTGCTCGAACGCACGTCGATGAACTCCTGGGACGACCAGAAGGTTCGTGACGCGCTGGCTGCGAATGGACGCAAGAAGATCGTGGTTTCCGGTCTGTGGACAGAGGTTTGCAACAACACCTTTGCACTCAGCGCGATGCTGGAAGGCGAATACGAGATCTACATGGTCGAAGACGCCTCGGGTGGCACGTCGAAGGATGGGCATGACTATGCGATGCAGCGCATGATCCAGGCCGGCGTCGTGCCCGTGACTTGGCAACAGGTGATGCTCGAATGGCAGCGTGACTGGGCGCGTCGCGACACGTACGACGCCGTCATGAATGTCGTCAGGGAACACTCTGGTGCGTACGGGATGGGCGTGGACTACGCATACACGATGGTGCACAAGGCGCCGCAGCGCGCCAACGGTTCCCACGAGATCGTGCCCGCGGTTCCGGCCAGGTAATCGGCCACCACCCACTGTCTCAACTGATGTCATGACTCCGGCCGTGCGGCAAGGCGCCGCCGGCCATCAGGAGTACCGATGATATCCAGTTAAGACAGCCTCGATCTGATTCTGCCCGATGGCCGCTTCAACGTGCTGGACCCGCAACGACCGCAAGCGATCCCGTCGTGAACAAGCTGCAAGAGAGATTAACCGATGAAACTCTATCTGTTTTCACTAGAGGGTGTTAGGAACTTGGACAGTCGGCGCAACATGTACAAGCATGAGCATGGCGAAGACAACGAAGTGCAGGCCTGCTAACGTTTCAGGTAGGCGCTCGTAGTCTCGCGCCAGTCGCCGGAACCGGTTGAGCCAGCCGAAACTACGTTCGACAACCCATCGGCGCGGCAGCAGCACGAAGCCCTTCTTCGCCTCTGGTAGTTTGATGATCTGAAGTTCGATGCCTTCGTCATGCGCAGCCTGTCGAGCTGTGTCACCGGTATAGCCCTGGTCAGCGAATGCAAGCTTTACCGTCTGACCGGTTGCCTGCTGAACCTGACGCGCAAGCTCGGCTACCTGTGCGCGCTCCTGCTCGTTGGCCGGCGTGATGTGTACCGCCAGCAGCAGACCTAACGTGTCGACAGCCATATGGACTTTGCTGCCTCGCTTGCGCTTGTGACCGTCGTAACCCGCGCGCGGTCCGCTCTCGCAGGTGGACTGCAAGGTGCGCCCATCCAGGATCACCGCACTGGGCTGCCCCTGACGCTCCTGCGCGACCCGAATTACAGATC
The DNA here is from genome assembly GCF_900230185.1 of Burkholderia sp. OK233. Taxonomy (GTDB): domain Bacteria; phylum Pseudomonadota; class Gammaproteobacteria; order Burkholderiales; family Burkholderiaceae; genus Paraburkholderia. The sequence continues at coordinate 539,291 of NZ_OCSR01000002.1, read as the reverse complement.
GCAGATCACTGACCATTGCCTCGAAGCAGCCCGCGTTCAACCAGCGTTGCGTTTGCTGGTAGACCAACTCCCATGGTGGAAAATTGGTCGGCAGCATACGCCACGACGCACCCGCTCGCGCCATCCAGCGCAACGCATTGAACATCTCGCGCAGTTCATACCGCCGCTGTGGCGCATCTTCATTCATCAACGTTAGATAGGGAGCCGCAAAGCTCCACTCTTCATCCGAGACATCTGTGGGGTATGGCTTGCGTTCTGTCATTCCGCCAGGGTACCAGGTCTGGCGGAAAGTGCCTAACACCCTCTAGGTGCCGGCGTTCTGGTCGGTGTCATCTACCACCTGATTGGCGTACGGTCGCCGGCGCCGCCGCTCGTTGCGCTGGTCGGGCTGCTCGGCGTTCTCGGTGGAGAGCAGCTTGTTCCCGTCAGCAAGCAATATTTCTCCGCCGCCATTCACGCAGCGATGTCGCGCGCATCGGACGAGGCGATCGCAGCATCCGGCACATTGCAGCACGGCATTTCACGCGTCACGACTGCTCGCAAGATTGCTGGCAACGAGGAGACCCGCTCATGAACACTTCCGCAAAAACCCCCGACCTGATTCTGCACAACGGCCGCTTCACGACGCTGAATCGTGCGAACCCGACAGCGAGCGCGATCGCCATCAAGGACGGGAAATTCACGGCCGTTGGCGACAATGCCGACGTCATGTCGTTGGCCGGTACGGCGACAAAGGTAATCGATCTGAAGGGACGATCCGTTCTGCCGGGGCTCATCGACAACCATACGCACGTCGTGCGTGGCGGCTTGAACTTCAATATGGAACTGCGGTGGGACGGCGTGCGCTCCCTCGCCGATGCGATGAACATGCTCAAGCGCCAGGTGGCGATTACGCCGCCACCGCAATGGGTCCGCGTGGTGGGCGGCTTCACTGAACACCAGTTCGTCGAGAAGCGGCTGCCCACCATCGAGGAGTTGAATGCCGTCGCACCCGAGACGCCCGTCTTTATCCTGCATCTTTATGACCGGGCGTTGCTGAACGCCGCAGCACTGCGCGTGGTCGGCTACACGAAAGACACGCCGGAGCCTCCCGGCGGACAGATCATGCGCGACGGCGACGGCGACCCGACGGGGCTGCTGCTCGCCAAGCCGAATGCGTCGATTCTATACGCGACGCTGGCAAAGGGGCCGAAGCTGCCGTTCGACTATCAGCTCAATTCGACGCGCCATTTCATGCGCGAGCTGAACCGGCTCGGCGTGATGGGTGTGATCGACGCGGGCGGCGGCTTTCAGAACTACCCCGACGATTACGAAGTCATCCAGAAGCTCGCGAACGATGGGCAGATGACGGTGCGTCTCGCGTACAACCTGTTCACGCAGAAACCGAAGGCGGAGAAGCAGGACTTCCTGAACTGGACGAAGACATCGAAGTACAAGCAGGGCGATGACTACTTCCGGCACAACGGCGCAGGCGAGATGCTGGTGTACTCCGCAGCGGATTTCGAGGACTTCCGCGAGCCGCGCCCGGACATGCCGCCGCAGATGGAAGACGAACTGGAAGGGGTCGTGCGCGTGCTCGCCGAAAACCGCTGGCCATGGCGCATGCACGCAACCTATGACGAGACCATCAGCCGCGCGCTGGATGTCTTTGAGAAGGTCAACCGTGATATTCCGCTCGATGGCATCCACTGGTTCTTCGACCATGCCGAGACGATCTCCGAGCGATCGATGGACCGTATCGCGGCGCTCGGCGGCGGCGTAGCGGTGCAACACAGAATGGCCTACCAGGGCGAGTATTTCGTCGAACGCTACGGCGCGGCGGCAGCCGAGGCGACACCGCCCATCGTGCGGATGCTCGAGAAGGGCATACGAACGTCGGCGGGCACGGACGCGACGCGCGTCGCATCGTACAACCCGTGGGTATCGCTTGCGTGGCTCGTGACGGGCAAGACGGTCGGCGGTCTGAGCCTCTATCCGCAGCGTAATCGCCTGGACCGCGATACGGCGCTGCGGATGTGGACCGAGAAGGTCACCTGGTTCTCCAACGAAGAAGGCAAGAAAGGTCAGATCGCCGTGGGCCAGCTCGCGGACCTGATCGTTCCCGACCGCGACTTCTTCACCTGCGCCGAGGACGAGATCGCGCACACGGTGTCGGATCTGACGATTGTCGGCGGCCGCATTGTGTATGGCAGTGCGGCGTTCGCTCATCTCGACGACAGCGCTCCACCTCCGGCAATGCCCGACTGGTCACCCGTGCGCCGCTTTGGCGGGTTCGCGGCGTGGAAGGACTCGAAGGGCGAGGGCGAGGCGTCGTTGCAGCAGATGGCGGCGTTATCGTGCGGCTGCTCGAATGGTTGTGCCGTGCATGGCCACGACCATGCGCGCGCCTGGTCGAACAACGCGCCGGCGTCCGATTTGCGCTCGTTCTGGGGCGCGCTCGGCTGCGCCTGCTGGGCGGTCTGACATGAGTACAAACGCACAAAGGAATCCGCACTGGATCGCTGCGTTGCTCGCGCAGCGCTGGCTGCCGCTGGTGGTACGCACGGCGCTCGTGTCCGCGTATGTGACTGGAGGTGTGGCCAAGCTCGCGAACTTTCATGGCGCCGTGCTCGAGCAGCAGCATTTCGGACTTCATCCGGCATGGCTGTGGGCGGCACTCGCGATTGTCGTCGAGCTGGGCGGCTCGGCCTGCGTGATCGCCAACCGCTTCGTGTGGCTGGGCGCGGGAGGGCTGGGCGCATTGACGGCCGTTGCGATGCTCGTCGCGAACGACTTCTGGAACCTGACGGGCGACGCGCACGTTTTCGCGTTGAACGGCTTCTTCGAGCATCTCGGACTCATCGCCGCGCTCGTCATGGCGACATGCCTTGCCGGCATCAAGCATTCCTCTGGCCGTGCCGGTGTTCAGTAAAACCTCAAAGGACTTTCAATATCATGCGTAATCTTCGTTCCCTGGCAGCGACAGCGCTTGCCATCATCTGTCTCGCTGCATCGTCAGTCGCGTCGGCTACACCACCGAAAATTCCACAGCCCGTTGCGGAGCCGCAGCTCGCTGTGGGGCCGCAATATGACACCACCCATGTCTATGTAGCGCCTGAAGACTTCGACAAAATCACCGATAGTCTTGTCGCAACCTTCGGCGGCCACAAGTCGCAACAGGGCGTCTTTCAGGTGACACCCACGTCGAGCAAGACGATGTCGCAACTCGTTTTGACGCCGGTCGGCACGTTGTCGGTGTTCGGCTTCAAGACGCCTGTTCCGTACACGTTCGGTAGCGAGCGCACGGGATATCTCGTGACCGACATGGACACGGCCGTCAGGTCGGCCAGGCGGCACCACGCCGACGTCACGGTGGCGACGTTCCCCGATCCGATCGGACGTGACGTGATCGTCTCCTGGCCGGGCGGCGTCAACATGCAGTTGTACTGGCACAACCAGGCGCCGAACTATGATTCATTGCAGACGGTGCCCGAGAACCGGGTCTACGTGTCGCCGGAGCGCGCCAATCTATTGATTCGCAACTTCGTGGCTTTTTCGCATGGCAAAGTTGTGTCCGATGATCACAACGCGCCTGGCGTCGAAATTGGCCGGCCGGGCGATACGTACCGGCGTGTGCGGATCGAGTCGGGATTCGGCAAGATGACGGTGCTGGTGACGGACGGCCACTTGCCATGGCCGTTCGGCCGGGAGATGACGGGCTATGAAGTGACGAATCTCGCTGACACGCTGCAGAAGGCGAAGGCGGCAGGCGTCACGGTGCTGGTCCCGCCGTTCACTTCGGATTGGCGCGAAGCCGCGCTCGTGCAGTTCCCGGGTGGATATATCGCCGAGATTCATGCGGTTGCACAGTAGACGCGGGACGCCGGGGTGATGCGCCGCGGCGTATTGCACCCAGCTCACGACACGGAGACGCCATGACACGTATGTGGCCCAGGCCGTTCGCAGGTACGAACGCGGTGGCGTTCGTTGCCGTTTTCATTGCCGGACTCGCGCTCGTGTTGAGCGATAGCGCGCGGGCGAGCACGGAGGAGCCGGCACCCACCGACCCGCCGGCCGCCGCTCGATAGCCTTAAATACATTCCGCTTGGCGGTGATCCACGTTCGTATCTGTCGCTCGGCGCGAATCTGCGCGAGCGTCTGGAGGTCAACGATGCGCCGCTCTTCGGCATCGGCACGAGTCATTCCGATACCTATGTGATACAGCGCGCGCAGGTCAGTGCCGATGCGCGTATCGGCCCGTACCTCCAGTTCTTCGCGCAACTCGAAGATGCCCGGCCGTTCGGCAAGGATACGGTGACGCCGGTCGACAAGAATCCGCTCGACCTCGAACAGGCGTTCGTCGCGTGGGTCAGTCCATTGGGACCTGGCACGGTGAAATTCCGCGTCGGCCGCCAGGAGATGGCGTTCGACCTGCAACGGTTCATTTCCGTTCGTGACGGGCCGAATGTGCGCCAGGCGTACGACGCCATCTGGGCGGACTACGAGTATCAGAAATGGCGCTTCATTGGCTATCTGACGCAGCCTGTGCAGTACCGCGACGTAACGGCGTTCGATGATGTCTCCAACCGGCATCTCACGTTTAGCGGTGTGCGCTTCGAGCGGCAGGGCGTCGGGCCGGGTGATCTCTCGGGATATTACTCACGATATAACCGTTCGAATGCGCATTCCCTGGATGCAACGGGTGACGAGCATCGCGACGTCTTCGACGTTCGATACACAGGCAAGGTGGGTCGCACCGACTGGGACGTGGAGTCGATGTACCAGTCGGGGCACGTCGGCAACAAGACGATCGGCGCGTGGGCGGTAGGCTCGCTGGCGGCTACACGCTTGACATGCCGTGGACCCCGCGCGTGGGCGTACAGGTGGATGCAGCATCGGGAGACCGGCATCCCGGCGACGGACGTGTCGAGACGTTCAATCCGCTCTTTCCGAACGGCTACTACTTCACGCTAGCTGGCTACACGGGGTATGCGAACCTGATTCACGTCAAACCTTCCATCACGCTCAAGCCGACCAGCAAGCTCGCGCTACTCGGTGCGCTCGGGTTCCAGTGGCGCGAGACGACAGCGGACGCCGTGTATCAGCAGGGGAATGCCGTCGTGCCCGGAACTGCCGGACATGGCAGCCGGTGGACTGGCATGTACGTGCAAGTGCGTGCCGATTGGACGATTGCCGCGAATCTGGCTGCTTCCGTCGAAGCGGTGCACTTCCAGGTAGGCAATTCGATTCGCAACGCAGGGGGCAGAAACGCGGACTATGCCGGCATCGAACTTAAATTTGGATGGTAGTCACATCGGACGCGGTCAAACCTTGCAATCCATTGCGACAGACGGCTTATGGCTGGCAAGAAAGCGGTGAATCTTCGCGACCACGGCGGCCCCTTCCCCCACGGCCCCCGCAACGCGCTTGGTCGAACCCGATCGAACATCGCCAATTGCAAACACACCGTCGACACTGGTATGCAATGGGAGCATGGACCTGGTGGCTCCCGTTTCGAGGTCCGTACCCGTCAACACAAATCCTTTCGGATCCAGCGACACACTGCACGTGCGCAACCAGTTCGTGTTGGGGTCGGCACCGATAAAAAGGAACACGTGATGCGTCGTCAAGCGTTCGAGACCACCATCGCGTCGCCGATAGCAGACAGAATCTAGCCGTTCATCGCCTTCGAAGGCTGTGATCTCAGCACCTGTATGGATCGTCACGTTCGGCAACAAGGCAATACGTTCGATCAGGTAATACGACATGCTGTGCTCGATATCCTGGCCCCTGACGAGGACATGAACGTGGGCAGCATGCGAAGCCAGAAACACAACGGCCTGCCCAGCTGAATTTCCACCGCCGATCAGCAGCACCGGTTCGCCGCGGCAAAGTCGGGCCTCGATCGACGTCGCCCAGTAGTAGACACCGTGACCTTCGAAGCCCGCAAGTCCGCTCACTGCCGGACGCCGATACTCCGCGCCGCTCGCGATGACCACCGTTCGTGCCGCAATGCGCCGCGAACTGGCAAGCTCGACCTCGAGCGGGTAGGCGCTGCAATGCAAGGCCTGCACTTCGACCGGAATCGCGACGTGCGCACCGAATTTCTGCGCCTGGTTAAATGCCCTGCCGGCTAGCGCTTGCCCCGATATACCGGTCGGAAAGCCCAGATAGTTTTCGATGCGCGCACTCGTGCCGGCCTGGCCGCCCGGCGCGCGGCAATCGAAGACGGCCACTGACAAGCCTTCGGATGCCGCATAGACGGCTGCCGCCAGGCCGGCAGGCCCGGCGCCGACGATCGCGACGTCGTAGAGATGCCCGGGATCGAATTCCGGCACAAGTCCCAGACACGAGGCGAGCTGCCCCTCGTCCGGATTGCGCAGCACGGTGCCATCCGGGCAGACGACGAGCGGCATGTCATCGCGCCCGGGAGTCATGCGCTCGAGCAATGCGATGGCATCGGCACCGCCTTCGTCAAGCGTCATATGCGGGAAAGCATTGCGTTGCAGGAAATGTTGCAGCGCGAGGAGCCGCTCGTTGTCGGGCGGGCCAACGAGCACCGCCCCCTGGCCACGCTCGATTGCAGCGACGCGCCTCAGAATCAGCGCGCGCATGATCCTTTCGCCGAGCTCTGCCTCGCCAATCATCAGCGCACGCAGCTTATCCGGCGAAATCACGAGCGCATTGACGTCTTCAATAACCTCAGCATCGACGAGCCCGGGCTTGCCTGAAAGCATGCCAACGTCGGACGTGAATTCACCGCGCTTTGCCTGAGAGCGCAGCAAACGTCGATGGCCGAGTCCGTCGCGTGCGGTGTATCGAATCGTGCCTGACAACAGGACGAACATGCCTGGACTCATGCCACCTGCGCGATAGAGAAATTCGCCGACGGCGTAGCTGCACATCGCACCAAATCGCTTTATCCGATCGATCTCAGGGTCCGTCAGTACCGGAAATATCTGATGCCAGCGTGAGGTGATATATGGAGTCTGCGCATCTGCCGAGGCAGAACGATCGGCGCCATTCGTATCGGCTTCTGACTGGTTCTCCTGCCCGCCCGGTGGCGAAGCTGCGTCGCTGTTCATCGTGAACCTCTCAGCAATGCGATCTTCTGGATAACCTACGTAGTCAACGCCATCCAGTAATACAAGATAGGTTAGCCCTCAACGTGTCGCAAATAGCTAACCTGATCTTGCTCATGTCCGAGCCCTTGTGGTACTCGCGACCGGCACAAGTGGACTTCCTGGCGCGCCCGGTTGCACTTTCATTGGAAAATCCGTTAATCAGCTAATTAACGAGACGGTCGGGGATGTCGGTTATCGTCGTTCGCTGCTGGTGTCTTTTGGAAGCACATATGTCGTCGATTAGCGTCGTCCCGACGTTCAGGCGGCTACGCCGCGCCCGCCCCGCGCCCTGCGTGTGCCAACGCCAGCGCCAGCCTTGCCCCCACCTCAGCATTGTGTTTCACGAGCGCGATGTTTGTCGCCAGGCTGCGCCCACTCGTCAGTGCCTTGATGCGAGCTAGCAGGAAGGGTGTCACGGCCTTGCCGGTGATTCCTTTCGCAGTGGCCTCGGCGAGCGCCTGCTGAGTCAGCGCGTCGCTCTCTTCGAAGCTCATCGCTGCCGCTTCAGGCACCGGCGTGCTCAACACCACGCCGCCCACGAGGCCCAAGTCCCACTTGGTGCGGATGAAGCGTGCCTGCTGTGCCGCGTCGTCCAGCCTGAAGTCCGCGCGAAAGCCGCTGTCGCGCGTGTAAAACGCAGCGAAATTGTCTTGCTCGCAACTGAGCACCGGCACGCCGTGCGTTTCCAGGTATTCCAGGGTGAGCCCGATGTCCAGGATGGACTTCGCGCCGGCACAGACCACCGCAACCGAGGTCTTCGCCAGTTCCTGCAGGTCGGCCGAAATGTCAAAGGTTTCCGGCGCGCCCCGGTGCACGCCGCCAATGCCTCCCGTAACGAAGACCTCGATGCCGGCCAGGGCGGCACATATCATCGTGCCAGCCACTGTCGTGGCGCCAAGCCCGCCGCCGGCCAGCACTGCCGGCAAGTCGCGGCGGCTGACCTTGTGTACGTGGTCCGAGCGGCCGAGCAGTTCCAGCTCGTCATCCGAAAGGCCGATGCGGATTCGCCCGCCGATCAGTGCGATAGTCGCGGGCTCGGCGCCCAGGTCGCGAATCAAGGTCTCCACTTCGCGCGCCGTGCGAACGTTCTCTGGATAGGGCATGCCGTGAGCAATGATGGTCGATTCCAGCGCCACGAGCGGGCGGCCGGCGGCCTGTGCAGCGGCCACAGGTGCGCTGAAGGTCAACCACGAGTGTGCAAACTCAGCAACCATGTCGATGTTCCCGGCGGTTTGATTGGCTTAAGTATGCAACACCGGGCCGGTCCACGGCTCGCGCGCTGCAGCGCGATGGCGCATATCATTGAGGTGCCGTCGAGAAGATGTTAAGCGCCTGATGTGCATCGCGCACACGGCGCTCGAGATGGAAAAGGAACGACATTCACGCATTGAGCGCGTTGGATGGTCGATGTCGGGTCGGGAGGTTCCATGCCACCGCTACGCGCAATCAATCTGCTCCAGTCGAAGGAAGGTGCCCGTCTCCATGGTCCGGAGCTCGACCGCTGGCGCCGCTGGGGGCCTTATCTGAGCGAGCGGCAATGGGGCACGGTTCGCGAAGACTACAGCGAATACGGTACCGCCTGGGACTACTTTCCGCACGATCACGCGCGCAGCCGCATGTACCGCTGGGGTGAGGACGGCATTGCCGGATTCGGCAACGACCCGCTCGACTGGTGCATCTCGCTCGCGCTCTGGAACGGGCACGATCCGATCATCAAGGAACGGCTCTTCGGGTTGACGAATGAGCAAGGCAATCACGGCGAGGACGTAAAGGAGCTTTACTTCTATCTCGACGGCTTGCCGACGCATTCGTACATGAAGATGCTGTACAAGTATCCTCACGACGCGTACCCGTACCAGGATCTGATCGACGAAAATCTGCGGCGCGGCGCGGATCAGCCCGAATATGAAATCCTCGATACGGGCGTGTTCGACGATAACCGCTACTTCGACGTCTGCGTCGAGTATGCGAAGCACACACCCGACGATATCGTGATGCGCGTTAGCGTCGAAAACCGTGCGGATCAGCACGCGGCGCTTCACGTGTTGCCGCAAATCTGGGCGCGTAACAGATGGGCGTGGTCGGGCAAGCCCGGCAAGCCGTCGCTCACGCTGGAGCCGAATGCAGACGAAGGCGCGCGCGTCATCGCGCACAATCCCGCGCTCGGAACGATGATCGTGACGGCATCGGCGCAACAGCCTATCGAGTGGCTCTTCTGCGAAAACGAAACGAATGTGCGCCGCATTTTCGGCATCGAAGGAGCCGGGCCGTTCAAGGACGGCTTCAATGACTACCTCGTTGACGGCGACGAGCAGGCAATCCGGCGCGACAAGGGCACCCGCGCCGCCGCCCATGTGGTCCTGCAATTAGCGCCTCATGAGCGCTCGGTGCTGTATCTGCGCTGGCGTCCCGAACCCGCTTCGGATGCCGTGCCGCTCGACATGAACGAGCTCTTCGCGCGCCGGCAAGCGGAGGCCGACGAATTCTATGCGGCGCTCCAGCACGACATCGTCGACGCCGATGCGCGGCTCGTGCAGCGTCAGGCGCTCGCCGGCATGCTGTGGTCGAAGCAGTACTACCAGTTCGACGTGACGCGCTGGCACGATGGCGACCCCGGCCAACCGAAGCCGCCGAGAGAACGAAGGCGCGGCCGCAACGCGGACTGGCGGCACATGTGCAATGGCGACATCGTGTCGATGCCTGACAAGTGGGAGTACCCATGGTATGCGTCGTGGGACCTCGCGTTTCATGCGGTCGCGTTCGCCATGATCGATCCCGACTTCGCGAAGAAGCAATTGCTGCTGCTCGTGAAGGAGCGCTATATGCATCCGAACGGGCAATTGCCCGCCTACGAGTGGGCGTTCGGCGACGCGAATCCGCCCGTGCATGCGTGGGCAACGTGGCGTGTGTATGAACTCGACCGCGAGGTGACGGGCGTTGGCGATCACGCGTTTCTTGAAGTCATGTTCCACAAGCTGCTGCTCAATTTCTCGTGGTGGGTCAACCGCAAGGACGCCGATGACCGCAACATCTTTCAGGGCGGCTTTCTTGGGCTCGACAATGTCGGCATCTTCGACCGGTCTTCGCCGCTGCCGACCGGCGGCCGCATCGATCAGGCCGATGGCACTGCGTGGATGGCCTCGTACGCACTCGACCTGATGCAGATCGGCCTCGAACTGGCGATGACGAACAACGCGTACGTCGAAATCGCGGTGAAGTTCTTCGAGCACTTTCTGTATATCGCGGAAGCGGTCAGTTGCAGCGAAGGCTGCAGAACGGGGTTATGGGACGGACAAGACGAATTCTTCTACGACGTACTGCACCTTCCGGACGGTACCCGTGTGCCAATGCGCGTTCGTTCAATCGTCGGACTTATTCCGCTCTTCGCCGTTCACGTGCTCGAGGATCGGGTGTACGGTCATCTGCCGGGATTGCGCGAACGGCTGGCGTGGTTTCTCGATCATCGGCCGAATCTGGCAAAGCTGGTGTCGCGCTGGACCGAAACCGGCACGGGTAACACCACGCTGCTGTCGCTGTTGCGCGGACAGCGGATGACAGCGCTGTTGCGCCGCGCGCTCGATGAAAACGAATTTCTCTCCGAGCACGGCGTGCGGGCGCTTTCCCGTGTGCATCGCGATGCACCGTACGCCTTCGACCATGATGGCGTGAGCCTCCGCGTTCAATACCAGCCAGCCGAATCGGACTCGCGTGTTTTCGGCGGCAATTCGAACTGGCGCGGGCCGATCTGGATACCGGTCAACTACCTGCTGATCGAATCGCTGTATGAGTTCTATCGCTACTACGGCGATGAGTTTCGCGTCGACTATCCGACGGGATCGGGCAACCGTGTTTCGCTGAGCGAGATTGCCGACGACCTTGCACGGCGGGTCACCACGCTCTTTCTCAAAGATGCACAAGGCGCGCGGCCCGTGATGGCCGCTTATCCGATGCTGCAAGCCGACCCGCGTTCGCAGGATCTCGTCCTGTTCCATGAGTACTTTCACGGCGACAACGGACGCGGCGTCGGCGCTTCGCATCAGACCGGCTGGAGCGGGCTCGTCGCGCTGCTGCTCCAGCCGCGCATGATGAAGCTGTCCCATGTAGCGCACGATGTTGCGCCTGATGTTGCGTCGGTGGCCGAAGACACCGCACCAGCCATGGCTCGGTAGCGTTCGGTTGCTGAAAGGCTAGTGACGCATACGCGCGGGATCGTGCATATACCGCATACGAATCCAAGCAAGCTCTTCGAGCCAGACTTCCCGGTGAGCACACATGACAGATACATCGAAATTTCAGTTCACCAATCCCTCTGTTCCTAAGGCTTACGAAGAATATTTCGTCCCGCGCCTATTCGAGCCCTGGGCCAGACTATTGCTCGATGAGGCTAAGCTGGTGGAAGCACAGGCCATCGTCGATGTGGCGACGGGCTCTGGTACTGTCGCACGACTCGCCGCGCCAACGCTCGGTCCCAAGGGGCGGATCGTTGCCACTGATATAGCTTGCACTATGCTGGACATCGCTAGAGCGAAGCCTTCGTTGACCGGGGCGGCTCCGATTGAGTATATCGAGTCGCCCGCTGCGCCGCTCGCTGCCTCAACTGGCGAATTTGATGTCGTGTTTTGCCAGCGAGGGCTGCAATTCTTCCCCGACCGACTCAGCGCGTTGCGTGAGATGAGACGCGTCCTGAAACCCGACGGACGAGTCGTCAGTGCGGTCTGGGCATCGATTGAGCGCAATCCCATCTTTGCAGCGATGGATGGACTGCCATTCCTCTGCGCGAGCGACCGCACCGGCCGACTGAACGCGACGAAGGTCGCCCGATGCTCGCGGGCACGTCCGCCTTTGCTGACCTTTGTCCAACTCAAGATCAGCGGGCGCTGTGGGACGCTCGGCAGAGGAAGTTCTGTTGCAATGGACGCTGGCGCCACGGCACCTCGACAGGCGGCTGAGGGGGTCGATTGCTGCTCTAGACGCGGCCGAGGGCGCAATGCATCTTTCGAGGCTTCATCGCATACGTTTTTCGAATCAACTCGACGATAAAGCGAGCCTCATCGCAATCGGCTTGATTTGCCTACTTCTCGAACGCCGAGAACGGCGCATCGGCCTGGTTGTAGAGTAAACAATTCTATTTCCGGCCGAACATTGATTCACTCTGCCATTAGCGATACCCTTATTTCGTTCGTGATCGTCGAATGCCAGTCAACCCGGAGACAACCGTTTCGTGAAGCGAGCGTGGGCTTTCTCCTGCATCCTCGCCTTGAGCGCGATCCTCGGCGGATGCGGCAAGGACGGATCGCAAAATGCTACTCAGGAATCGGGCGCGTCCGCGAGTCAGGCGCAGCTTGGGCGGGCCGCGAGCGACACACCCGCCGTATCGGGCGCGCAGGCGCGGAGCGCGCCGGCCACCGTCACCAAGGCGCAGTTGCCGGGGGAAGCAGCCGAAACACTGCGTCTGATCAAAGCGGGCGGTCCTTTCCCTTTTGGCGAGGACGGTGTTTTGTTCCGCAACAGCGCGGTATTGCTGCCGCAGCATCCGCGCGGCTATTACCACGCATACACAGTTCGCACGCCTGGCTCGGCGGATCGCGGGCTGCGCCGCATCGTATGTGGTGGACCGCGCAGGCAGACTGGCGACTGCTATTACACCGACGATTACTACGCCAGTTTCAAACGCATTGCAGAATAACTTGAGCCAATTAAAAACGCCCCGGGCCTCTGATATAGCAGACGCCGGGGCGTTGTGTTTTCAGTGAACGTGCCACGATGGCACCATCAGTGGCAGGGGTAAGGGAGACCGCCTTCTTAGTTCTTGTAGCGACTGACCGCAAAATCGTCGGCGGTAATCGCCGGCGTTTTGCCCGACATCAAATCCGCCAGCAGTTGTCCCGAACCGCAGGACATGGTCCAGCCCAGCGTGCCGTGGCCGGTATTGAGCCATAGGCCCTTGATCGCGGTCGGGCCGATAATCGGCGTGCCGTCTGGGGTCATAGGACGCAGGCCAGTCCAGAAGCTGGCTTGCGTCACGTCGCCGGCATGCGGGAACAGGTCTGTGACAACATATTCCAGCGTCTCGCGCCGGGTGCCATGCAGTTCCTTGTCGAAGCCCACCAGATTGGCCATACCGCCCACGCGGATTCGATCCTCAAAGCGGGTGATCGCGACTTTGTAGGTTTCGTCGAGAATGGTCGAGACCGGTGCCTGCGCCGCGCTGGTAATCGGCACAGTGATTGAATAGCCCTTGACGGGATAGACCGGAATGCTAACCAAGCCGCGCAGCAGTGCGGTGGAATAGCTGCCCAGTGCCACAACATAAGCGTCTGCAGTCAATGTTTCGCCGTTGGAATGCACGCCCTTTAGCGTGCCGCCTTCGAGTACCAGGCCGTCGATGCTGCGGTTGAACAGGAACTGCACGTGCCGTGCTTGCGCCATCTCGGCCAGTTTGGTGGTGAACACATGGCAGTCACCGGTTTCATCGCCGGGCAAACGCAAGCCACCGACCAGTTTATTCTTTGACTCTTCAAGCGCCGGTTCGGCTCGAGCCAGTTCGTCGCGCGACAGCAACTCATAAGGCACGCCCATTTCCTTCAGAACGTCAATGTCCTTGGCGGAACCGTCCATCTGCTTTTGCGTACGAAAGACTTGCAGCGTGCCCTGCTGGCGACCTTCGTAGGTGATATGGGTATCGTTGCGCAGCGCCATGAAGCAGTCGCGGCTATATTCGGCGAGCCGCACCATGCGCGCCTTGTTGACGGCGTAACGCCTTTTAGTGCAGTTAGCCAGCATCTGTGTCAGCCATTGCACCTGAAACAAGGTGCCGTCCGGCTGGAGTGACAGTGGCGGATGCTTCTGCAGTAGCCATTTGATGGCCTTGGCGGGTACGCCCGGCCCGGCCCACGGCGACGCGTAGCCCGGTGAAATCTGGCCGGCGTTGCCGAAGCTGGTTTCGAGCGCCGCAGCCGGTTGGCGATCAAGCACCACCACCTCATGGCCGGCGCGCGCCAGATACCAGGCACTCGTGACACCGACCACGCCTGCTCCAAGAATCAAAATTCGCATGGAAGTCTCCTGCAAAAAACCTGTTCATTTCTGGTTCTGGTGTGTGCAAGTGCAAAGTATGAACGATGCGGCGTTGTTGCATAAATACCGACATTCGCTTGCCGGCAACGGATGTCCGCAGGTCTACGCGTGGGACATCCCATGCATCAGGGCATGCGCCAACACGCGCAGCTCTTCGAACTGTGTCGCCAACTCGAAACTAAGCACGAACGCGGCGCCATAAAACACGCCGGGATAGCGCTGCGCGAACGCCAGTATCGGTGCGGCGATGCGCGTGCGTATCGGCCTGGCGCTCATCACGCATGCGATGCCGATGCCGAGCGCGGCACCGGCCAGCACGTCCGTCGGGTAGTGCAAGCCGAGATAGATGCGCGGCAAGCCGATCAGCACCACGGCGTGGAATAGCGCGTAGATCCCCACGGGCCGCGAGGCGAGGAAAATGCCCATAGCGACCGCGCACCAGAGCATGGCGTGATCGCTCGGAAACGCACTCCACGTTCGCAGCACCGGCTCCTCCACGTTGGCCTCCGGATAGAACGCACGCAACGCCGGTTCATACATCGGCCGCAAGCGAAACGGCAGGTAGTGCGCAAGGAGGCGGCCGGCCGCCAGCGCGATGAGGCCGCTCGCGATGGCGATCACAACGAGTTCGCGATGATGTCGCCGGATGGCCTCGCCGTCAGGATCTTCCGCGCGTTCGGGCTTGAACCAGACCCACCACAGCAGTGCAACCAGCACCACGCCCTTGGACAGGTACGCGCTCACGATCGCTTCGACGACATGGGTGAAGCCTTGAGAGTGCATGGCCACGTTACTTATGGACGCGATGAGCCACGTATCGATGACGTTCATTTGTCTCTGCTCCCCAATGTGCGGCAATCGACATAACTTCATTATTGGCCGCAGCCTTTGTCACGAAAGGGTGTTCACTGCTCCGCGCTGGCTCCGGTTAGGGCTCGTACCCGGCTTTCATCGGCGGCGAGCGCGCCCGCGTCGCCCGAATAGACGATGCCGCCATCGTCCAGCACGTAGGCATAGTCGGCGATCTCCAGACTCATGCGTGCGTTCTGCTCCACTAGCAGTACCGATATCCCTTCATCGCGCATCTGCGACACGACTCGAAACACCTCCCGAACGATCAACGGGGCCAGGCCTTGCGATGGTTCATCGAGAATGAGCAGCCGGGGATTGAGCAGGAGCGCGCGGGCAATCGATAGCATCTCCTGTTCTCCGCCGGATAGCAGGCGCCCGCGGCTGAACTTGCGCTCGGCGAGGCGTGGAAACAGCGCGTAGATCCGCGCGATCGTCCATGGTCCGCCGCGCTCCAGCGGGACCTTCAGATTTTCCTCGACGCTGAGATTAGCGAAGATTCTTCGCCCTTCGGGCACGTAGCCGACGCCGCTCGCGGCGATCTGGAAGGTCGGCCAGCGCGTGGTATCCGCCCCGAAAATCGTCACACGCCCCTGGCGTGCGGGCGTCAAACCCACGAGGGTACGCAAGGTCGTGGTCTTGCCGGCTCCATTGCGACCGAGCAATGCCGTGATCCGGCCTTCCGCAACCTCCAGGCTCACACCATGCAGGATATGGCTCTTGCCGTAATAGGTATGCAGCCCGTCGGCGGTCAGTGCGGCGGTCATTGGCGTACCTTCGTGCTTCGCACTGCGGTGTGAGCGCCTTCGGGCGGCCGGGCGGCACTCATGCTGCGCTACCCAGATAGGCGGCCTGTACGGCCTCGTTGGAAGCGATCTCCTCTGGCGAGCCTTCGGCGAGGAGGCTGCCCTGGTCGAGCACCGTGATTCGATCGGCCAGATGGAAGACCACGCGCATGTCATGCTCGATCAGCACGATGGTGAAATTGCCGTCGCTGTGCAGGCGGCGCACGAGCTGCGTAATCTCGTGAGTCTCCTGATCGCCCATGCCGGCGGTGGGCTCGTCGAGCAGCAGCAGGCGCGGCCGCAGCGCCAGCGCCATCGCGATCTCGGCAACCCGCTGGTCACCGTGCGGCAGCTCTCCGACCAGCCGGTGCGATTTGCCGGCAAGACCCGTGAGTTCGAGTGTCTCCTCGACATGACGACGAACCCGCGTTCGCTCGATGCTGCTAATCCACGGGCGCAGACGAAAGCCCTCAGTCACCTCCACACTGATGCGCACGTTCTCGAATACCGTCAGTTCGGGAAAAATCTCGGTGATCTGGAACGTGCGGGCGATGCCGGCCGCAACGCGCCGATGCGCGGGAAGCGCCGTGATGTCGAGTCCGTCGAACACGATCGTCCCCGTGCTCGGCGGGAAAAAGCCGCTGATGAGATTGAAGAAGGTGGTCTTGCCGGCGCCGTTCGGCCCGATGACAGCGCGCAGCTCGCCCTTCTCGACGGCGACCGATACGTCGCGCACTGCGGCCAGGCTGCCGAAGCGCTTGCTGACGTGCCTGACTTCGAGCACGCTCATTGGGTAACCTCCGTGCTTCGCACTGCGGTGCGAGCGCCTTCGGGCGGCCGGGCGGCGCTCATGAGTCGCTCCTGCGCTGAATGAAGCCGAGCAGCCCGCGTGGGAAAAACAGCACGATCGCGACGAACAGCATGCCGACGAACGACATCCAGTTGACCGTGATGCTCGACAGATAATCTTGCAGCACGACGAATACCGCGGCGCCGAGCAACGGCCCCCACAAGCTGCGCATGCCGCCCATGACCGCCATCATCACGAAATCGCCCGACTGGCTGTAGTGCAGCCCGCGCGGATCGGCGAAGTTGTTCAGGAGAGCGTAGAGCGCACCGGCGAACCCCATGAAGAAGCAGGACAGTGTGAAGGCGATCCAGATGTGCCGATCGACGGGAATGCCGAGAAAGCGCGCACGCCGCTCATTTTCGCGGATCGCGATCATGGTGCGCCCGAACGGGGAGCGCAGGATGAAACCCATCACGCCAATCGCCAACGCAAGGCAAAACAGCACGAAGTAGTAGAACGCGTTGGCGTTCGACAGGATGTCGATCCGGGCGATGCCGAGATCGAGCGGCTGGCGTGAAAAGCCGCGCAACCCATCGTCGCCGCCGGTGACGGAGCTCCATTGAAAGGCGATGTAGTAGAAGACCTGCCCGAAGGCAATGGTGACCATGGCGAAGTAGACGCCGCGCCTCCGTGCGATGAGCGCGCCCAGCAGCGTGCCGGCAATGCCGCCGAGCAGCGTGCCGCACAGCAGCGCGAGTGGTGTGCTCGGCGCGAGAAACTTCAGCGCGAGACCGGCGCCATAGGCGCCGAGGCCGAAATACGCCGCGTGTCCGAAGGACAGCTTACCGGTGAAGCCAAGCAGGAAGTTGACCGACATGGCTGCCAGTCCGAGCACGAGCACGCGTGTACCGAGCGCGGTGTAGCCACCCAGCAGCGGCATCCAGTAGGGCGCCAGCAAGAGCGCTGCCCAGAGTGCTGCGATGACGAGAGGCCGGGGAGGGTGGAGGTAGTCGCTCATGTCATCATGCCTTCTTCGCCGAGCAGGCCGCGCGGGCGGATCAGCAAGACCACGGCCATCAGCACGTACATGATGGCCTCGCTCGCCGCGGGGAGGAACACGGCGGTGATGCCTGAAGCGACGCCGATCAGCAAGCCGCCGAGCAGCGTGCCGGTGAGGCTGCCCACCCCGCCGACGATGATAGCGATGAAGCTCGGCATCAGGAGGCCGGTTCCCATGGTCGGCTCCAGCCCGAGCTGGCCCGCGGCGAGCACGCCGCTCAGACCGGCGAGATAGATGCCGACGGCGAAATTGAGCGCGCGCAGCCTGCCCACGTTGATGCCGAGCGCCGCGACGGTCTCGAGGTCGAGCGTGCCGGCGCGGATGCGTATGCCGAGCCGGCTGTAGCGCAACAGGATGAAGAGCAGTGCAACTGCGATGGTCACGGTACAGACCATGAACAGGCGGTAGCCGGTGATGAAGAAGAGCTCGTTGCTCAAGGGCCGGGCGAGCACGGGCGGAATGGTCACGGGCTTGCCCTGCGCACCCCAGATGAAGCGGGTGCCGTCTTCGATCATGAAGGCGAGGCCGAACGTCAGCAGCAGGCTGTAGAGCGGGTCGCGCCCGTAGACCCGCCGGATGAGTACCCGCTCGACGGCGAGACCGATGACGGCCGTGCATATCGGCGCGATCAGCAAGGCACCCCAAAACCCGACATACGGCGTGATCGTATAGGCAATGTAACCGCCGATCACGAGAAAGCCGCCATGGGCAAAGTTGATCACGTTACTCAGGTTGAGAATGAGCGACAGGCCAAGCGCCATCAACACGTAAAACGCACCGATGATCAGCCCGTTGGTGACGTTGAAAAGGAGTAGTTGAGTCATCGCGCGCATCCCCTGATGCAACCCGTGCATGGGCCGCATCGGGCAGCCCTGGCCGCTGTGTTGCCTCGCACGCGTGTCGGGGTCATGGGAACGCCTTCCGGCACTACTGTGCGGACATTGTCTTCGGGATCAGGCCGGCCACTGCAGCTTGCAGCCGGTCGCGGCTTCGGGCGGCGCGGTCTTGTCGCCGGCGACCACGCGATCGACACGGAACAGATCCTCCGGGTCGCCCGCCGGCTGAGACAGCGCTTCGCCGACGAACGACGAGGTCATCAGCTGGTGGTCTCCCTGGCGGTAGTAGCACTTGTTGGGCTGCAGCTTGACGTTGTCCGCGAGTTCGAACCCGCCGAGCGCCTCGGCGAGTTTTTTCGCATCGAGGCTCTTTTCCTTGTTGGCAACCGCGGCGAGCGTATGAACCGACGTGTAGCCGAACCAGTGGCGTGCGGTGGGGACTTTGCCGTTGTTCACTTTGCGGATGTCGGCGACGAACTTATCGACGCCTGGGACACCCGGTTGCTTCCAGTACCATTCGAACATCCAGATGCCGACGCGTGCCTCCGGCGGCATGGCCTCGAGCGATTCGAGCTCCTGCTGAAGCCCGGCAACGTGGATCTGCTTGCCGATGCCGAACTGCGCGATCTGCTTCAGGCAGTTGACCATGTCGGAACCTTGCGGCAGCACCAGCAGAACATCGGGGTTGGCCGCGCGCGCCTTGATCAGGTATGCAGAGAAATCGGTCGTGCCGAGCGGCGTGAGCTCGTTGCCGGTCATCGTGCCGCCGAGCTTTTGCAAGTCCGCCAGCGCGGCCTTCTGCAGCGTATGGCCGAAGGCGTAGTCCGGCGTGATGAAATGCCACTTCTTGCCGTACTTGGTGAAGAGGAGGTCGGCGACTGCGTTGGCCTCCATGCTTGTCGTATTGCAGACGCGAAACACGTTCCACTTGCAATCGCTGCCTGTGATCGTGTCGGTGTGGCCGCCCGAGACGATGTGCAACACCTTCTTCTCGTTGGTGACCTGGGCGATTGCCTGAGCGACGCCTGAATTCACATCCCCGATCAGGAACGTGACCTGATCTCGATCGATCAGCTTGCGCGCCTTCTGCACGCCGGTGCCGACGTCGTTCGCCGAGTCTTCTACCAGCAGTTCTATGGGACGCCCGAGAATGCCACCGTTGGCATTGACCTGCTGCACGGCGAGCCTGGCGCCCATCACTTCATTCTGTGCAACTGCAGCATAAGCGCCGGTCAACGGATCGACCATGCCGATGCGCAGCGGCGTCTCGCCGCGTGCCTTGATGATGAAGGGCGAGGCGAGCTGCAACGCTGCGGCAGCAGCGGCCCCCTTGAGCACCGTGCGACGACTAACGGCGCGAATATGTCCCGGAGTTTTCATAGGGGTTCTCCCTGATTTATTCACATCGAACCGGTCAAACGCCTGAATCCTGAACCGAAGCGTGAGAGTCCTCGGTCATTACAATCTTGATCTTGTTAGATGGGATCTACAAGATATCGTTTTGCCACCCGTCGGCTAAAGGACATCCGCTTTCGCGAAGTGCCAACGACGGGTTGAGGGCGCACGAACGCTGAAATTCATCAAGGTCGCGGCATAAAGCCGTGCGCCTCTCACTGCGCACTTTGAACGTCTGCGTCCGCCGCGCTTAGACCCGGGAACTGGCTCCAGCGAATAAACATTCGCATCCGAAAGTCATATACTGGCCTGGTCTGCCTGCTGTCTATCGCGCAGCTGTGGTATGCGTGCGCATGTTCTTTTGGCCAGGCGGGCGACGCGAAACCAAGTGGACCGAGCTTCACCTCAATCGCCTGTTTGGACGAAGCCATGCTGACAATCGACGACATCCGGGCGATTCCACTGTTTTCAACACTCCCTGACGACGAACTGGAACATCTCGCGGGCACGTGCGCAGACCTCCATCTGTGCGCGGGTGAGTTCGCGGTCCATGAAGGTGGAGAGCGCGCACTGTACGCCGTTGTGTCCGGCAAGCTGGAAGTCATCAAGACGTTCGACGGTATCGAGCGCACGCTGGGCTGGCGTCTGCCCGGAACCATCTTTGGTGAAGTGCCGCTCGCGCTGAGCTCGCCGTTTCCTGGTGCCTATCGGGCCGCGGAGCCGTCGCGTGTCATGCGCGTCGACGCCCAGCGTTACTACGTACTTGCTGCGGCGTCGCCGGAAATTGCGTTCAAGATGGGCGCCCTCGCCCGCGAGCGCATTGGCGGACTGCAGGGCCTCTCCGCCGAGCCGCCCAAGGCCCGCGTGACCATGATTGGAAGTCGCTGGGACACCGCTTGTACCGCGTTGCGCCAGTTCCTCGCCCGCAACCAGATCAGCTACGACTGGATGACACCGGATGCGCCCGAAGTGACGGCGCGCTGGCCTGGAACCTGTCCGCCAGAGCAGGATTGCCCGGCATTGCGACTGGTCGACGGGACGGTGCTGAGCCGACCTACGACACGAGAGCTTGCGGAGTTGCTGGGTCTGCAGACACAGCCTCGCCTCGCCGAATACGACACGATGATCATTGGTGGCGGGCCGGCCGGTCTCGCTGCGGCAGTGTACGGTGCGTCGGAAGGCTTGCGTACTGTGGTGCTGGAGCGCGAAGCGCCAGGCGGGCAGGCCGGGACCTCCTCGCGGATTGAGAATTACCTCGGCTTCCCCAACGGCGTGTCGGGAGACGAACTGGCGAGCCGTGCACTGCAGCAGGCAAGGCGGCTCGGTGCAGAGATTCTGGTGACACGGTCTGTTGCTCGAATCGATGTCGCCGGCCGTAGCGTTCAACTCGACGGAGGTGGCGTCATCCGGGCGCGAACGATCATTCTCGCGACTGGCGTCACGTGGCGCCGCCTCGCGATCGACGGCTTCGACCGGTTTATCGGTAAAGGCATTTACTACGGAGCGGCGCGCAGCGAAGCGAACGCTACTCACGGCCTCGACGTCTATCTGATCGGTGGTGGAAACTCGGCCGGCCAGGCAGCGTTGTACTTTGCCAATCATGCGCGCATGGTTACGCTTGTCCTGCGAGGCGATTCGCTGGAGAAGAGCATGTCTCGCTATCTCGTCGAGCAGCTTCGTGGGAAGTCAAACGTAGGGGTGCAACTGCGATCGGAAGTAGTCGGTGCGCACGGCGATACCCATCTGACAGCGATCGACGTACGCGATGGGTTGAGCGCAGAGGTGCGTCGACACGACTGTGGTGCATTGTTCGTGTTCATTGGCGCCGATGCGGAGACGGAGTGGTTGCCGGAGGAAATCGCACGCGATGCGCGTGGATATGTTCTCACCGGCGACGACGTCGTCAAGGCGGGACGCTGGTCCCATAGCCGGGATCCCTATCTCCTCGAATCGAGTGTTCCTGGCGTGTTTGCCTGTGGGGATGTGAGATTGAGCCCGGTGAAGCGCGTCGCTTCAGCGGTCGGCGAAGGCAGCATGGCGATCGCGTTCGCCCACAAATATTTGCAGCACGACGCCAGATAGCATTGGGTGCGACAGTGAGGCGTATGTGTGCTTGTCGTAGCGGATTTCGATAGATTTGAACGTCCGCTTCGATGTGCGGATTCAACCGGTTGATGCAACACACCAAGACTGCGCAAGCAGACGGAGTGTTGCCAATAGAGCAGAGAGGTGGGTCTGTCGCGTCAGGAAAGACTGCTCAGGATTGGATAAATAATTGGCAGGATAAAGGACGTCAGAATGCCGTTCAGGCCCATCCCGAGGCCTGCAAATGCGCCGGCTTCTTCACTCATCTGCAACGCACGAGCAGTGCCGATTCCATGGGACGCGACACCCAGTGCGAAGCCACTCAGGTCATGCCTCGACACGTGAATCAACTTCAAAAGGCCGCCGCCAATCACCGCGCCAGTGATGCCGGTCATGATCACAAGGACGGCCGTCAGTGACGGCAACCCGCCGATTTTCTCGGAAATGCGAATAGCAATTCCTGCCGTAACGCTCTTCGGAGCAATCGTGGCAAGTATTTGACCCGTGGCTCCCAGAAGCCTTGGGATCAAGATGGCCGATGATATCCCCGTCGCACACCCCGCCACAAGTGCGCCCGCCAACTGTGGGGCTAGCCGGCGCAATTTAGGCAATTGCCGGTGCATCGGTATAGCGAGCGCGACGATTGCCGGTCCGAGCAAAAATTGAATGGGCTGGGCGCTTTGCATGTAGGTGACATACGAAGTGTTCGATTCACGCAAGGCAAGTATCAAAAGCGCTACTGCGATTAACACTGGATTCGCGAGCGCACTTTTTCCTAGCGAACCGTGCACGACCTGCGCGATTGCGTACGCGAGGAACGTGAGGGTCAGCCAAAGAAGCGGCGTCGTTCCGAGAAATCCCCACGCGGACGCGATGTTCTGATGACCGTTCACGGTGTGTCAACCTTCGCAATGTCGGCAGCCGCAGGCGCTGTATTTCCGTCGGCATGGAGCGGCGATGCAAACGGTGTTGTCAGCGGGGCAAGCGGTGCAGTGCGCGGAGGCCATAAAGCGCACAAACCTTGGCCGACAAGCGCGGTAACGACGATTGTTAGCGCCGTACACACAACAACGGACACGGCTATCGGGAGCAGGTCATGAGCCACGCGGCCCGCAAAGACCATGATGCCGACTCCTGCTGGAACAAACAGAAGAGGCAGAAACCTAAGCAGGGCAAGAGAGTCGCTTTCAATGGCGGATGAAAGGCCGGGACGGAGACTCAGGGAGGCTAACAGGAGGATCATCCCTATAACCGCGCCGGGAATCGGCAGGTTCCCGGCGTAGGCTATTAATTCGCCAAGGCACTGGTAGGCGAGAAGGACAGTGAACGTCTTGATCATCGGGTCACCTTCGATTCGCACGCGCACACGTTGAGCCACCAGCGAAGCACGACAAAGTGGGTGAAAACCGTCATGCCAGAACTTGTTCACCCGTTGGCAACAATCATCATTGCGGCGGGCAAAAAGCGTCGGGCATCCCGTGCATCTGCTCACTGCCCGCCGTAGAGCGCGTTCAAGCGATCCAGCGTGCCGTCCTGCTGGGCGCGCTGCAATTCCTGTTTGACCTCCGCGCGAGTCTTGCCATGGAGGGCACCGCTATCGCTACTGCCCATGGACGTACCACCGACTGCGTCCGACGTCATAGCCGCGTTGCTGTCGGTGGCCGTCCTGGATGTGTCGGTGTTGTCAGCCGCATAGGCGAGCGTGGTGCACAACGTCAATGCGGCAATAGGGATCAAAGTCAGAGCTTTCATCATATTCTCCAGCATGGTGCATGACATGCCCGACGCCAATCGAATCACGCAGTCTGCGCCGGGATTTCGTGCCGCTTCGAAAAGCATCAAAGGTTTTCGCAAGGACTCGGCACGCTCTTGCAATACTCGGGCAGAACTTCCTTTATTCCCGAGTTACTTCCGTTCTTTGTATCGCGACCGCTCCGGGGTAGGACCGGGGCATCCAGCCTGGATCTATTTTCATCACCTGCAACCAGGCGGCGATCCTCGTGGAGCTGCGGGTCTCGCTTGCCCACCCGGTTCACGGGTTGTGGCATGCCGGCAGGTACCACTGCACTGTATGCGCTGACCGCATGCGCATGAATAAGGCACTTTTCCTAAACGAGGCTAGGGGATTGCCTTATTCAGTGACTGGGCTACGCTTTATTGGCTCTCGATCCACTGAATTGCGAAACGCATCAGCTCGTTGCCACTACGGATATTCAACTTTTCTTTCATGTTGGCCCGGTGTGCCTCGATGGTCTTGACGCTCCGATTCAGTTTCCCGGCGATTTCCCGGGTACTGAAGCCTAGTCCGATCAGATGCAGGACTTGGAATTCCCGTTCCGAAAGGCTCGCAATTGGGCCCGCCGGCACTTTTTTGGGACCCGCAAGGGCTCGCGCCAGCTTTTCATGCATGGCGGCGCTCAAATAAATATTTCCTGCCAGCACTTGGCGGATGGCGCTCACGACATGGTCTGTGGCCTCGAGTTTCATCAGATATCCGTTTGCCCCGGCTCGTAGTGCGCGTTCGGCAAACAGGCTTTCGTCGTGCATGCTGAGAACGAGGATTGCCAAATTTGGGTAGCGATGACGGAGGGTCTTGACAAGATCCAGGCCAGAGTCCGATTGCAGACTGATGTCCACAATGGCCATGTCGGGCTGGCAGGCCATTGTCGCCAGGGCTTCTTCGGCGCTGCCGGCCGCACAGCAGACGTGCAGATCCTCTTGCAGATTCAGCAAGTGCGTCATCCCCTCCCGGATGATGGGGTGGTCATCCACGATCAGGATTTGGGTCGCGTGGCCTGGGCTAGACGAGTTCCCGTGCATGGTCCGGGCGCTCCGGTATCGGATAGCTGATGGCGACCGTGGTGCCACCCAAAGCATTGCGGGCCACCGTGCAAGAGCCGCCCAGAAGACTCGCCCGGTGACGCAGGTTTTGGAGTCCCAGTCCTGAGGCACGCTCCATTTGCTCCGGACCGACGCCCACTCCGTCGTCACTGATTGAAAGCGTCTGCACACTGCCTACGCGCTCAAAGTCGATCCAGATGTGGCGGCCTTCACTATATTTCAGCGCGTTGTTGACTGCTTCCTGTGCCGCACGATACAGGTTGATCTGAGTAGGCGGATCCAGTAAGTCTACATCTGGCTTGATCCGCAGAATGCAGTCTATGCCATTCAGCGTGCGAGCCGTTTCCGCCAGCCCATGCAGTGCGGCCGCAAGGCCGCCATATTCAATGGCGACCGGGTCCAGGCCATGGGCAATCCTGCGGGTCATCAAGGACGACTGCTTCACCAACCCGACGATGGTAGCGGTGTCGGCGGCGGCTGGGTGGCCCTGCGTATGCAGTTTCTGATTCAAGGCGGCGCAGTACAGACCCAGGCTGGTCAGGTGTTGCCCAAGTCCGTCATGCAGTTCCCGGCCGAAGAGTCTTTGCTGCTGATCGCCGATCTGGATCAGTTCTTCTTCCAACAGACGGCGTTGTGCGATCTCCTCCTTTAGTTCACTGTTTGTCTTCTCCAGGTCTTTGGTTCGCTCCTGAACGCGTCGTTCCAATTCGATGTAGGAGGCCCGCAGCAGGCTATGGACGCGCTGCTCCTGAGCACGTGCCGCCACCAGCAGCAGTCCGGTTACCGCCACGACGTTCGCGAAGGTGCACCACCTCACGAGGCTATCCACCGGAGAGTTGGCGGCGAAGGGGCCCGTGCCGTGCGTGGTACCCCAGATGGCCACGACTGAGACCATCAAGGTCGCGAGACTGGTGCCCAGGTGATCGAAGCGCAGAGCCGCCCAGATAATGAACGGAAAGATCGCCAGGGCCGCGGGATAGTAGCCGTGTCCGGCAAGTTGGGGGGCGCCGAAGATGAGGTAGCTCACCCAGAACGTTGCAATGGTCAGTCCGCACGCCTCCACGGCCTGCTCCGCCGAGCGGACGGGGTTCGGATACGCGAGCAAGCTGAGCAGGGGCGGAGCCACCACCAGCACGCCCATCATGTCACCGAGCCACCATTTCAGAAAGGCTGCGCCGTACTCGGCGGCCGGCATCAAGCCCCCTCCGAATACGGCGGTCGCACCAATCAGCGCACTCACTGCCGTGCTGAGCACCGCAGCCAGGGCAATGAGGGCTAACACGTCCTTGATGCGGTCGAGGGTGATCTGGAATCGGGCTACGCGGTTCAACAGTATTGCTGCCGTCAAGGCTGCAACTATCGCGCCAACACTAATCACAGCGGCCACTGGCAAGGGCACGCCCACCGACACGTTGGCCAGGAAGGAGCCAATGACGATTCCGGGGGCAACTTCGAAGCCCAGAGCGAGCAGTGCAACAAGGGCGATGCCGCTGGAGGGCCACACCAGAGACACTGCGCCGCCCACTATCGCATAAGCAAGTCCTACTTTTGCGCCTGCGTAGTAAGCCAATGCCACAAGCCCGGTGTGCAGGAAGAGTCTAAACCTGGAATCGCCCCGAATAATGGCCATTGTTCGCTTCAAACCCCCTATCTATGCGAGCGATGCCCCACGCGTCCCGGCACAGCCCGCAAGCAGCAATCTTGATGCACCTATCAAAATGGCGAATTTGATGCCGGGATTACGCGGTCACATTCCTCATATCAAGGCGACCAAAACTACTATGAACCCACGTTAGAATTCTTCTGCGCGCCATCGCACATACGAACGATCATCATGGCAGTAGAGGGCGAGTTCGTTCAGGCCGAATGACAGTTACATTTGATAGCCTATGTTCATGTGTCAGGAGACTTCTATGAGCAAGCATACCGTTGTATCGACTGTTGCCACGTTGCTGTGCGCGGGTGCCCTGACGGGCTTGACCGCCACCTCGGCTCAGGCAGGCACCGCGCCGGTGAAATGCCATCTGACCTACAGCATGTCCGGATGGTCAGCGATTTATCAGCATGCCGAAGGACGGGGCAAAGTAAGCTGCAATAATGGGCAAAGGGCTGCTGTCACGATCAGCGTGCACGGGGGCGGCCTGACCGCCGGCAAGTTCCACGTCAGCGGCCGCGGCGAGATCAGCAATGTCCACAGCATCAGGGATGTGTACGGCAATTACGCGCAGGCCGGCGCTTCGGCCGGCGCGGGGAGGAGCGGTACTGCGCAGGTGCTGACCAAGGGAACTACGTCGATGGCGTTGACCGGCAGCGGTGAAGGCGTGGACCTTGGTGTAGCGGTCGATGCTTTCAAGATCGAACCGGTGCGCTGAGACATGAGAGATGCTCTCATGTATTCCCTGAACCAGGCGTCATAGCAGTGGAGTCCGAGGAAGGCACTTGAAGCAGCGCACTACGCCATCGGACTGGGTCCGGCCACCAGGCGACATTCAGTCAATCGCTCCAAAGCGGACATAGGGATGATTTTCAGACCATATATCCGATAGGCTGCTTTATGCATTTCATTTAATGGACCTGGCAGAAGTCAAAAATGGCGCAGCTATCTAATCTGATTCAATATATCTCCAGTTCTAGCTGCCGAGTTAACCGGCAGTCGTCGAAGTTAGGGCGCAAAACTGTCGCCCTATATCAAAGTTAGGCCGACATCCGAACATGCGGAAGGAGAATCATGAGTAAGGTATTCGTTAACATTGGACTTAGCCTCGATGGCTACATGGCACCGGAAGGAATGACCATGGAGAATTGGGAGAAGCCTGAGTACAAGAACTGGGGCGCCAAGTGGGGTGCGCTGATGGCCTGGATCTTCAATCAACAGTACTTCCGCGAGAACCTCAAGCTCGGACCAGGGGGAGAAACCGGCCCGGTCAATGACCTGCTTCGCAGCACCACGGAGCGCATCGGTGCCAACATTATGGGCAAGCGAATGTTCGAGCAAGGCGAGCGCGCCTGGCCAGAGGAGGCTCCGTTTCACACACCGGTATACGTTCTTACCCATGAGAAACGCGAACCCTGGGTGCGCCCGGGTGGGACGACCTTCTACTTCATCAGTGACGGGCCGGAGCGTGCCCTTGAGCTGGCTCGGGAATCCGCAGGCAGTCGTGATATTCGTATCGCAGGTGGAGCCGATGTGATCCAGCAGTACCTGACCATGGGTGTTGTTGACGAGCTGGAAATCGCCTTGTCACCCGTGTTGTTCGGCGCTGGGCGGCGTCTCTTCGAGAACCTGCGCGAGCCCGGGCCGCAGTTTCGCATTGACAGGGTTCTTGATGGTCCAGCTGCCACACACTTGCGCTATGTGCGTCAGTGAGGGCGGCCGGACAGCCTGGATGACGCCGCGTAGCGACTTCCATACGCGCAGGAATCGCTTAAGCAGGGCTTGCTCAAAGCCAGGTGCCACCCTGGCGTTCACTCGGCTTTTGTGTGAGCGCATCGAAATCGTGAATCCAGTCCAGGTGATTCAGCACGCTGTCGCGCGCGCCGAGGCGCGCGTTGCGGGCTTGCGCGGCCGGCCCGTCGGGCAAATGCAGCACGTCCGCGGTGGTGATCGACGCGTACTGCACCTTGCGCGTGCGGCCGCGGCGCAGGCGCTCGTAGGCTTCCTGCGCCTCGCGCCAATTGCCTGGATCCGCCGTGGCCAATTGAGCGGCCAGCACCACGGCATCTTCAATCGACTGGTTGGCGCCCTGGCCGTGATGCGGCACAAGCGCATGCGCGGCATCGCCGATCAGCGTCACGCGGCCTTTGCTCCAGCGGCCGAGCGGGGGACGGTGGAACAATCCCCAGCGCTGACTGATCGGCACAGCCGTAATCATCTGCACGACGGCCGGATGCCAGTCCTTGAACAGGCGCAGTTGCTCGCCCTCGCTGGCGGGCATGACCCAGTCGCGTAACGGCCACGGCGACGGATGACGCTCGACCAGCAGGAAATTCTGGTCACCTTTGTCGCCGATGGGATAGTGCAGCAGATGGCCGCCGGGCCCGACCCAGAACTGGATGGTCTCGGGATCGGGCAGCAGGTCCATGCGTTCAGCCGGCACCACGCCGCGAAAGCCCGAGCAACCCGAATATAGGGCGTCGTCATAGCCAAGCATCCAGCGCCGCGTGATCGAGCGCGCGCCGTCGGCGCCGATCACGAGGTCGGCATCGATACGCTGACCGTTATCGAACGCCAGACTCACGCGATCCGGGTGCTGTACGAGATCGACCAGCCGATGGCTGAGCTTGATGCACTCAAGGCCGACGGCTCTGGACAGCACCGCCTGCAGATCAGCACGATGAATGCCCCAGTACGAGCCGCCGAACTGCTCGCGATAGCTGGGCGTGCCGCGATGATGGCCGATGACCGCGCCGCTGCGTCCGTCGCGATAGACGAGACCCGGCACCTCCGCGCACACCTTCTCGAAGTCCGGACGCAGTCCCATGCGCTCGTAGAAGCGCGTCGCGTTGGCCGAGAGCGCGACGGCCGCGCCCACTTCGCGCAGTTCTTCGGTCTGCTCGTAGAGTTGCGCATCGATTCCGTGCTCGCGCAGCGCAAGCGCAAGCGTAAGGCCGCCGACGCCGGCGCCGACGATCGCAATCTTTAGATCCATCTGTTTCATGAATGTGTCTCCGATATACAGATTTATGGGTTTGAGCCGCCATGGCATTTCCCGGCGCCATGTCGAATGCGCGTGCCATGTCAGTATTTTCAGCACTAGCAGGCCGTTGAAATATCCGTCGTTGATGCGCCCAGATGCATTACGACGGATGCTGGGTTCGCACTTTTGAAACGCGGAACACGTTGCGGGCATTCGACGTTGCTCGCGGGTTCGCCATATCGATGTTATCCATTGCTTCCTGCCCCTTAACCGGCAAGTGTGCGCATACGCGTCAGGTTGTAGCCGACCTGCGTCAGCACGAAGAGCTGGTCTACGCGTTCAAGTCCTCGATACATCGCTTGTCGAATTCGTCCGACTGTCTTGCCCCATCCGAACACCTGCTCAATGCGTTTACGTTTTTGCTGGCTGACCGCGTAACCCGGCCAGCGCGTAGTTCGCTCGTCAATTGCTGAGCCTCCTGGACGACCATCGTTTTGCGCCACATGCGGCGTGACACGATTCGCGCGACAACTGCCGACGAAGCCGGCGGTGTCGTAGTTCTTGTCCGCACCGACCGTGATGGCACGCGACGCAACACTCGCGGCATCAGCAAGCATCTGCCCGGCCGCGTCGCGCTCGGCGGTGCCCGTCGCCAGCGTCACCTGTGCGTTGACCACCAGGCCGTGCCGGTTGTCGGTCAGCACGTGGCCCATATAACAGAGCATCGCTCCGGTTCCTTTGCTCTTACGAAACAGGCGCGCCTGCTCGTCCGTCGTGGATTGGTGCGTCTCGTTACTGCGCTTCTGTCCATGCCAGTTGTCATTCGGCGCGGGCGGTTCGTCAGGAGGCCTGTCTTCTTTGTCCGGACTTGCCTTGGGCACAAAGCTCTTGTGCCCGGCCCATGCCTGAATCAACGTGCCGTCGACGCTAAAGTGCTCCCCAGAAAGATATCCGCGCTCGCGCGCGGTCTCGACTGTCTCGTTGAAGAGCAACACCAGCACATCGTGTTCGAGCAACCGGTCGCGGTTCTTGCTGAACGTCGAGTGGTCCCACACGGTCCCGTCCATCGGCAGGCCGACGAACCAGCGGAACAACATATTGTAGGAAATCTGTTCCACCAGCATGCGCTCGCTACGAATTGAGTACAGCACCTGCAGCAAAAGAGCTCGCACCAGCTTCTCCGGCGCAATGCTCGGCCGACCTCCTTTCACGTCAGCCTCGTACATCCGCGCGAACACATCGTCCATGCGTTTAAGCGCGTCATTGAGCCAGGTGCGAATCGGACGCAACGGATGGTCCTTCGGCACAAAATCGTCCAGCTTCAACACCGTGAACATTGATTCGGTAAAACCATCTGGCCCACGCATCCGTTCCATCTCGCTCTCATTGATGACATACGTTCAACGTTTACGCCTGCGTTCCGGATGACCGCTACATGAGGTATTTCACCGGCCTGCTAGACCTTCATTCCTCAATAAGATCAAATGAATCTGCTTCATCACTGGATTGAATGAGCCCCGGATATGCGTGAGTCATGGAACTGAGCGAAATCGACCTCAATCTGCTGCTGCTCTTCCAGCGGCTGATGCAGGAACGGCGCGTGGCGACCGTTGCCGAGCAGATGAACATGAGCCAGCCCGGCGTCAGCAACGCGCTCGCCAAGCTGCGTCGCCGGCTTGGCGATCCCTTGTTCGTGCGCGGGCCGGGCGGCGTGGTGCCCACGCCATTCGCGCTGCGTCTGGCGGAGCCGGTCTCGCAGGCGCTCGCCACGCTGCACGCCGCACTCAATCCGGTGACGGGTTTCGATCCGCTGCGCGCGATGCGCACCGTGACGATCGGCATGACTGATATAGGCGAAGTCGTTTTTCTGCCCGCGCTGCTCGAACGACTGTCGCGCGTCGCGCCGGGCGTCGCACTCAATACCGTGCGCGATACAAGCGTTAATCTGAGCAACGAGATGGCCGACGGCCGGGTCGATCTGGCCATTGGTTTGCTGCCGCAGCTCAAGGGTGGTTTCTATCAGCGCCGCCTGTTTGATCAGCGCTATGTCTGCCTATTCAGGCGCGGCCATCCGCTCGAGGACGCGCCGCTCACGCTCGCTGAATGGCGCGAGGCTGAGCATCTTGTAGTCGTGGCGGCCGGCACCGGCCACGGGCAGGTGGACGAATGGCTGAAACGGCGCGGCGTACGGCGCCAGGTGCGACTGACGGTGCCGCACTTCATGAGCGTGGGCTACATCCTGCAACGCACCGATCTGATCGCCACGGTGCCGGAGCGACTTGCCCTTCAACTGGCAACCCCTTTCTCGCTCAGCCTGCGCGCGTTGCCCATGACGCTGCCTGCCGCTCCGATCCATCTGCTCTGGCACACGCGAGTTCAGCAGGACGAAGGCAATCGCTGGCTGCGCGGGGTCGTGATCGATCTGTTTGCGGACACGGCAACGCATGTTCGCAAAGCAGGGGTGCAGCAAAAGAAATAGCACTCGCGGCTGAGGCCGCGAGTTCTGTCCCTATCCCTTGAAAGGTAGCGTACTGGAGAACGCGTCTATTTCCATAGCGCGCGCGGCCAATCGGGCAAGCTTGCGAAAAGCAGCCGGATGGACGACGTCGGGCATAAACGCCAATGATGCGGATTGCCAGGTAATCACGACCATCACATCTGCTTGAGACAGCGCATCGCCCACCAGCCAGCCATAACCGGCCCTCGACTCGAGCATCTGAAATCCCGCCAACGCCTGCTCGCGCAGCGATGCGACGATCGTGGCGATCTGATGCTCGGGTGGACGGATCGACTCGTCATACATATCGCTGAGCTTTCCATAGATCGCGGATGCGATACCGATGAACTGCAAAGCGTCGCGCCGATTCACGCCGGAGGGCGCGAGCAATGCGCGTTCTGCTCCGACTTCTTCATGCAGATATTCGATGATGCCTGTGCTGTCGTAGAGAACCGTGCCGTTGTCGAGCGCAAGTGCCGGTACCTTCACCATCGGGCTGAACGGACGGATAAGATCCTGCTGCTCATAGGCGTGATAGGGCAGATGCTCGAACGGTATGCCGAGCAGCTTTAGCGTGATGCCGACCCGGCGGGTATAGCCGGAAAACCATGGACCGATAAGTTTCATCATTGACTCTTCGAAATGGACTGTGTTGGGATTCGCGATCGGTTAGAACGCTTCTTTGAAGGGGCGCAAGTCGAGCTCGTGCGTCCACGCCGAACGGTGCTGGCGGTGAAGCAACCAGAATGCATCGGCGATCGCGTCAATATCGAGCAGTCCGTCGGGGCCCTTCCGTTCGACATGCTCAGCGAAGCGCGTATGCACCCGTTCTCCGTCGATGCCACCGTCGATCACGACATGAGCGACGTGTAACCCGAGCGGGCCGAATTCGCGCGCCATGCTTTGAGCAAGCATGCGCAAGCCGGCTTTGCTCGACGCGAAGTGGGCGAAGTTTGGCAAGCCTCGAAGCGCGCCCGTCGCTCCGCTGAAAAGAATCGATCCTCGGCCGAGGGGCGCAAAGCGTCGTGCGGCTTCGCGACCCACGAGAAACCCGCCAAAACAGTTGAGCCGCCAGAACGATTCGAAGACGTCCGCTTCCATCGTGCGCAGATCCAGAGGCTGGTTGTTGCCGGCGTTGTAGGCAATGAGGTCTGCACTGCCGCCACGCTCGTCTGCCTGCATTGCGACGTCGAACAACCGGATCACATCCGCTTCGTTCGTCACGTCCATGACGACCGTGCTCGCCGAGCCGCCCGCCTCGACAATGCTTTCGCGTACCCGTTCGATCTTCGCTTCGGTGCGCCCCGCGATGATGACATGACGCCCCTCTGCGGCGAATCGGCGAGACAGGCCCGCGCCGAGCCCTTGCTCCGGCCCGACGCCGATAACCACCGCTTTCGGGCGGTCCGAGGCATGCGTTTCTTTAGTACTGGACATGGTTATTTCCCTGGTCAGAATGAACTTCGGCGCAGCTGCGAAAGCAGGGCGAATGACCCCTTGATCCGTTCGAGGCACCGTTGAAGTTCGCGTGGCGATGGGTGAACGATACCGAGAACGCGCAGGCGGATAAATCGCTGCTACGATTCCACATTGTTTCTTCAGTGAAACAATCAGGCAGGGTGGGATGGGAAAGCGAGGAGTCAGACCGTGGACAAGTTTCACGCCATGCAGGCGTTCATTCGAGTGGTTGAAAGCGGCACCTTCACCAAGGCTGCGCAGGTGCTCGACTTGCCGAAGACGGCCGTCAGCCGTCTGATCGCATCACTCGAAGTCGAACTGGGCACAAAGCTGCTTAACCGCACGACGCGCAAGGTCTCGACGACAGCGGATGGCGCCGCGTACTACGAGCGCGCGCTACAGTTGATGAGCGATCTCGCGGAGCTTGAGGGCACGATGTCGCGCGCGAAGACCAACCCGCGAGGACGCTTGCGCGTCGATCTGCCCGTGCCATTGGGTCTGTCGGTGATACTTCCCGCGTTACCGGCGTTCGTCGAGCGTTATCCGGACATTGAGATTGAGTTCGGGATCAGCGATCGTCCGGTCGACCTCATCGCAGAGAACGTCGACTGCGTCGTGCGCGCGGGGGAAATCTTCGATCAATCACTCGTCGCGCGACAGATCGGCGCCGTCAGACAAATCCTGTGCGCGACGCCAGCGTACTGGGACCGGCACGGGCGGCCTTCGCATCCTTCGGACCTTGAGCATGGCCATGTCGTCATCCGAACCATTGCCTCGCGAACCAATCGACCCTTTCCGATTGTGGTGACGAAAGATCGTGAACGCGTGGAAGTGCAGAATCGGCGCGGACTGACCGCCAACGACATCATGGCGTGTTTGACCATCGGCCTGACGGGTCTCGGCGTCGTCCATGCGTTGACATTTTCTGCCACAACACATCTTCAAAGCGGCGCACTCGAAGCGGTGCTGAGCGACTGGATATCGGATCCCGTTCCCGTTTTTGTCGCCTATCAGCCCAATCGGCACCTGAGTGCGAAAGCTCGTGTGTTTATTGATTGGCTTACCGAACTGTTCGCGAACAACGAATCGACTGCCAAGGGCAAGCGCGTCGCGAAGACGTAACTGATGCCACGCATTGAATGGACGTGTCGCCGCGGCTACGTCGACTCTGGAAGCCCTGGAGTTGATGTCACTTGGCTTTGGCTTGCCGGGCGGCTCTTCACATGATCAATGAAGGCGCGCAGCTTCGGCATGACCTGCCGGCGGTCTGGATAGTAGAGAAACACGCCCGGCATCACTGGCGCGAACGACTCCAGCACGTGCACTAGTTTTCCCGCTCTCAACCCTTCAGCGGCCATCGGCTCGGGTAGCTGCGCAAGGCCCATGCCTTCGACTGCCGCGCCAAGCATGGTGGAAAAATCATTGGCGATGAGGGGGCCGGAGACGGCGATCTCGATTGCGTGGCCGTTATCGTTGAATGACCATAGCGCGAGCGCGCCGCTGGATCGCCGCCACCGCAAGCATGCGTGTTGGCGCAGATCGTCCGTGTGTCTGGGCCGGCGGCGCCCTGCGAAGTAGGCCGGGCTGCCCACGACGATGAGACGAAACGGTGGCGTCAACGGTACGGCGACCATGTCGGCGTCGACGAACTGACCCAGCCGGATGCCGGCGTCGAACCCTTCCGCTGCGAGATCGATCAGCTCCTTGCTGGTGGAGATCTCCACTTCGACCTCGGGATAAGCCTGGCAGAAGGATGCAATGAGTGGTTCCAGCAGGATCGGCATCACCGCGCGCGGCACTGAAAGACGCAACAATCCGGTGGGCCGTTGGCCCAGTCCGCGCGCAACCTCACTCGCGGCGACAAGCTCGTCGAAGGCAGGCTTTGCGTGTGAAAGAAACCGTTCGCCAGCTTCGGTCAGGCCGACGCTACGCGTGGTGCGTATGAAGAGCGCTGCGCCAATGCGCGCTTCAAGTACACGCACCGTCTGGCTGACGGCGGACGGTGTCACCCCGAGTTCCGCGGCGGCCCGGCGAAAACTGCGATGCTGGGCCACGCTCAGGAACACCTCCACGCCATCGAGCGCGCCTTGCCTGACTGTGAAGTTCTGCTTCATAGCCCGTCAACATTGTGATGAATAGTCGCTCGCGAGAGGCCATGGTACACCTACACCTGCAGACGAGGGGGCATGCCGATGTCGACTCGCAAGCCCTGAACCATCCGCTAAGACCGTGGAGGAACTCCGCAATGACTGATGCACTTGATAGCGTGCGAGATCACTATCGCGCGACCGGCCTGACCGAGCGGCTGAAGATGGCGCTCACGGTCTTTGGGCCGGAAGATCAGCGGCTCACACCGCAGCAACTGGGCGCCCTCGACCAGTTTCACACACGTGGGCTTGCTGCCACCACCGAGCTTGCCAAATTGGCCGGGATCACCACCGATATGTCGGTGCTGGACGTCGGTTCGGGCATTGGCGGGCCGGCCCGTTTTCTGGCTGCAACCTATGGCTGCCAGGTGACGGGCATCGACCTCAGCGAACCGTTCGTGGATGCCGCACGCTATCTCACCCGGCGCACCGGGCAGAGCGAACAGGTTTCGTTTCATACCGCCAGCGCGCTCGAACTTCCCTTCGAAGGCAACCGTTTCGACGCCGTATTGCTGCAGCACGTGGCGATGAACATCTCCGACCGCGCACGTCTTTACCGCGAGATTGAACGCGTGCTGAAGCCATGCGGCAGGTTTGCGACGTTCGACGTCGTCGCAAACGGCAGCGAACCGTACTACCCCGTTCCCTGGGCGCGAACGCCGACAGCAAGCTTTCTCCTGACGGCCGATGCCACGCGCGAAGCGATCGAACAAGCAGGTTTCCGCACGCTGGCATGTCAAAACGACACCGAGGCCGCCAGGGCCTGGCTCACCCAACTGCGTGCGTCAGGCCCGCTGCCCTCGCCAGATCTCGGCGTGGTGATGGGGCCGGACTTCGCACAGCTTTTCACCAACCTGGCGCGAAATCTCCTGGAAGGCCGACTCGGCATTCTCACCGCGGTGTTCGAGGCCGCATCCACGAAGCCCTGAGTTCACCTGGAGAACCGCTGATGGCCGCCACCCCTGTTCCCACTGGTATCGTCCCGCCGCGTCCCGCCTGGCGCAGCCTGCTTTGGCTCATCCCGTTGGCGGTGCTGTGGATTGTGTTGATCTACTGGAAGCCGATTATCCCGACCAGCGGCGTTCCGACCACAGCCCATCAACTAATGGCCCATGGGTTTATCGCTGTCGGTTTGTGGCTCGGCCTCGAAAGCACGGACCTGACGCCGGGCCAACGCCGCACGACCTGGCTGGCGGTCATGATCCCAGACACGCTTTGGTTCGCTTGCGCCTGGAGCGCAGCGATCAATGGCGTATTCCTCACGGGCGCCTCACCGTTGCCGTTGTTGCCGTTGGCGATCTTCTTGCCGGTGATGATCGGCGCGCCGCTGTTGCTTTTATCGAAGAGGGTGGGGCAGGTGCTCGATGCGATGCCGGCGACCTGGCTTGTCGCTCTTCAGCTTTACCGCGTATTTGGCAGCTGGGCTCTCGCTGCCTGGCTGCATGGGGTGCTGCCCGGCGTGTTCGCGTTGCCGGCGGGAATTGGCGATCTGTTGACCGGCCTGTTCACCGTGCCGGCGGCAATCGCCGTGGCGAGCGGTACAGCTCAGGGGCGCAAGGCGGCGATCGCCTGGAACATCTTCGGCCTCGCCGACTTCGCCGTCGCGATTGCCTTGGGGATGATCACCTCGCCCGGCCGGTTCCAGTTGATCGTTCAGAGCGTGCCGAGCATTGGCGCCGGCGCTTATCCGGATGTGCTGACCCCTGCTTTCGTGGTGCCGGGTTCGATTCTGCTGCACGTGCTCTCGCTGCGCCAGCTGATCCGACGACGCGCCGGCTGATCTTCTTCCTATCCTTCAATGCGCCAGACAACACCTCACTGGAGGCAACATGTCACCGGAACTTATCTTCCAAACGCAGCTTATTCTGGGCTATGTCGCCTGGCTGCTTTGCTTTCGCGTATACGTCTGGCCCAGGCTCAAATCGATGGACCCATTCGAAGCGCAACGCGCCATCGCCACCTTGCACAGCTTCCGTTTCTTCGGGCTGGTCTTCATTCTGCCGGGCGTCGTCAGTCCCAATCTGCCTGCCAGCTTCGCCGCGTTCGCCGCATACGGCGACTTCGCAACGGGCGTTCTGGCGATGCTGGCGCTACTCGCAGCAGGAAGACGCCCGCTCTTCTGGCTGTTCGTCGTGGCCTTCAATCTTGTGGGAACGACTGACCTCATCGTCGACTACTTCCACGCTATTCAGGCCGATCTTCCTGCGCGTGCAGGAGAATTTGGCACTACGTACGCGATTCCTATCATCTACGTGCCTCTGTTGATGATTACGCACGTTGCCGCCTTCTATCTGCTGCTGCGCTCCCGGCCCAAGGCGGCTCGGAGCTATTGGTCGTTCGGTAAGTCATGACGTTGCCAAAGCGTGGCACGCTCCTGACGGTATTGCGCGCGGCGGCGTTCAATTCAGTGACGCTGCCCAGGCGGAATGCCGGGCAGCGTCGCGAAAAAGAGAGTGACTTCATTCGCTCGCTTACTTGATCGCTTACTTGGTCGTATAACCGCCGTTGATCAGAATGGTCTGCCCAGTAATCCACCACCCATCGCTAACCAGATGGCGGATGAAGGGCACCACATCCCCTGGATCGGTCAAACCAGTCGTGGAGAACGGTGAAAGTGCGGCGGCGGTCTTGTGGTAAGCCACCGCGTCCGCGCCTTCGGCGGGATAGAAGAACGGCGTGTCCATGGGTCCGGGTCCGATGGCTGTCACCGAGATGCCACGCGCGCCGAATTCCCTGGCCGCCGCGCGCGTGAAATGCTCGACCGGTGCCTTGGTGCCCGCATACGCAGCGTAAAACGGTGTGAACGCGCCGAGCAGCGACGTGACGAGCGTGACGATCTTGCCGTTGTCATTGACGTGCTTGCCTGCTTCTTTGAGGAAGAAGAACGCAGACTTTGAATTGACCGCAGTCATTTCATCGTACTCAGCCTCGGTGATGTCCACGAACGGCTTCTTCAACACCTTGCCTACCGTATTGATCGCAATATCGGGGCGGCCGACGGCGGCGACGACATCCGAGAACAGCTTCTCGATCGCACCGGCCGAGGTCAGATCCGCCTGGAACGCGACCGCCCTGGCGCCCGCCGCCTCGATCGCGGCAAGTGTCTCGTCTGCTGCAGCCTTCGAGCTCGCGCTGTTGTAATGGATCGCCACTGCCTTGGCGCCCTGTGCAGCGAGGTCCCGCGCAATCAGTCCACCGAGATTTTTCGCCCCGCCCGCGATCACGACGGTTTTACCTTTGATGCTGTGGTTTGCCATGGTCCATCCCCAGTACCGAAGCCGCCCGATGCAGCCTCTCATCCTGCTGGATGATATATTCTAGGAAAATCATTTAAACCTACTGTTTCTGACATCACTGGTCAGAAAAGTCG
The DNA here is from genome assembly GCF_900230185.1 of Burkholderia sp. OK233. Classification (GTDB taxonomy): domain Bacteria; phylum Pseudomonadota; class Gammaproteobacteria; order Burkholderiales; family Burkholderiaceae; genus Paraburkholderia. The sequence goes on along the minus strand of NZ_OCSR01000002.1, from coordinate 500,361 downwards.
AACAGTGGAAAAGGGTGGGCGGACATGACGATGAACGAGAGCGGCGGCGCGCGCGCATGCCGGAGCGGCGAACTGCATCCCGCGCAGCAAGCTCGATACGACATCGAACTGCGCACACGCGAAGGTGCGGACCGTGGATCGTATTGACCTGTTTCGCGTGTTCGCTCGCGTTGTCGAATGCGCGAATTTCACGCGCGCGGCGGACACGCTCGGCATGCCGCGCTCGTCGGTATCCGCGGCGATCCATGAGCTGGAAGGGCGGATCGGCGCCCGGCTGCTGCATCGGACAACGCGTAAGGTGTCGCCGACCCAGGACGGCGCCGCGCTCTATGAGCGCTGCCTGCGCCTGATCGCCGATGTCGAAGAGACCGAGAACCTGTTCCGGCAGACATCGGTAGGACCGAGCGGCGTGCTGCGCGTCGACGTGCCGGGCCGTATCGGCCGGCTGATCATCGCACCCGCGCTGCCGGCATTCCTCGTCGCCTTTCCGAAAATCGATATCGAACTCGGCCTGACCGATCGCGCGATCGACCTTGTCGAAGAGCGTGTCGATTGCGCGCTTCGCGTAGGCAAGTTGCACGATTCCGGCACGATCGCGCGGCCCATCGGCAATCTGCCGTTGATCAATGTTGCGAGCCCACTCTATTTGTCCCGGCGCGGCACGCCTCGCACGCCCGGCGATCTGGCAACCCACCACGCCGTCCACTATGCGTCGCCATCGAGCGGCCGTATTGCGCCCTGGGAGTGGCTCGATGGCGAAACCGTGAGGACGTTGACAACGCAAGGCCGCGTGAGCGTCAACAGCGCCGAGGCGTATATCGCGTGCTGCCTTGCGGGACTCGGCTTGATCCAGATTCCTGCGTACGATGTGCAGCAGCATCTGCGCGCCGGCGAACTGATCGAGGTGATGCCCGAATACCGGGCTGCGCCGATGCCGATGACCTTGCTCTATCCGCACCGGCAGCATTTATCGCGCAGAGTTCAGGTATTCGCTGACTGGCTCGAGGCGCTGTTGAAAGGGCAACTCGTTGGCGATTCAGGCGGAAGAAAATGAAGCAGCCGGCAGGACGTCCGATAGTTCGTGTCCGTGATGTCTTCAGCCCGCTGCCGCTGAATGTATCGCTGTCGGTTCGAAGTGATATTTCCGGTACGCAGCACCCCGGTCGGGCATGGATGGCAGCCCAACATATGATCGATCAGCGAAACCGCCGCAGCCCGGCGATAGCGGGCTGCGGCGCAAGACATTCATCGTCGGAAGGACAAGCGTTACGTGTCAGATGGATGGAGGCGTCTTGACGGGCAAGCCAGAGGCCGGATCGAGGTAGAGCCTGGTCTCCCGGTGCTCATCGTGGCGGCGGTTGAAATCGAACATGCCCGTGATACTGCCCGCCTTCGCGTCGAACGAGCCGCCTCCGATCCGGTTGCCATCAAGCCAGTTGTCTTCGATGAAACGCACTACTGACGACTGATCGATCGGCGTATGGTCGACGTAGTTCTGTTTCGCCCATGGCGAAATCACAACAAACGGGATGCGGGTACCGGGACCGCACCGGCCGTTCACCGGTTTGCCGTTCAACCCGTCGGGTCCGGTGCCTGAGCCGCAAATACCTGGACCGGTCAACTGATCCGCGACCGAGTCGAACGAAGCGCTCGTCGGCAGCGCGTATGCGTGGTCGTACCAGCCGTCGGAGTCATCCCATGCCACGATAACGGCCGTGTCACGCCAATCCGGTTGCTGTTGCAGGAAGTTGACGACCTTCGTAACGAACGCCTGCTCGTCAAGCGGGTCCGAGTACCCGGCGTGACCGTCCTCATAGGCAGGCGCCTTCAGGAAGCTCACCGCAGGGAAATTGCCAGCTTGAACAGCACTATAGAAATCGTCGATATCGTACTGGTGATTCGCGGGATCGACGGTCGAGCGATGTGCCCCGTAGGTATGCCCGATGGCCGACACCGAACTGGGACGCAAATGCTGCGGGTTTGACGTCGACGCGTAGTACTGGAACCAGTTGTGGTGCGGAATGTAGTCGGCCGTGCCGGCGCCGACCACTTGTGACGTTGTGCTGCGTTTGCATCCTGTCGTTCCGTTGCTGTTCGTGGTCGACAGATTGAAGCCGCCCATGAAGCCGCCCCACGTAATGTTGCGCGCGTTGAGCAGGTCGCCGATGTTCTTACCGGTCATCTGCGCGGTATCGGTGGTACTCGAGCACAGGTCGTAGGCAGGATCGACGTCGTTGATCATCGTGAATCCGCCTTGACCGTCGTTAACGTAATACGAACCGGCCGTCGAGGGCTGCTTCGACGTCAGGACGACTTTCATGCCGTTGGTCTGTCCTGAGACGACTTCGAGCGCGCCTGGCGTCGACGGACCATATGTCGCTGTATAGGCGTTATCGCTCATCGCGAAGTTCTGCGCATAGTTCCAGAGCGCCGTGACCGTATTGCCGTCGTAGTAACCCATCACCTGGCCGGCCGTGCCGAACGCGCCGGCGCTGCCGCTGGTGCCGTGGCCCGTGTATTTCGGAAAGAGGTCTGCCTTGCCGTTATCGTATGCCTGCTGCTCAGCCGTATACGCATGGTTCTGGTCGGCTGTGGCCGCCTGCGTGCGATCGAGACGGAACGGATTGGCGGCGCCCGTGCCATTGGCGGAGTTCGTATAGTTCGGGTTGGCCGTCAACAACGTGCCCGATAAGCCGTTCACCTCTGGCGTGCCGGCTTGCGCTGCAAACGCAGGTTCTCCTGACGGATTTGCCGCATGCGGGTAGGTCGCGAAGTAGTGATCGAACGATACGTTCTCGCCATAGATCACTACCAGATGCTTGATGGGTGTGGCTGTATGGACATCATCCCGCCGGGAGTCATGCTGGTCCCCGTCGTGGTCGTCGCTGGCGCTCCATGCAGCCGTCGTTGCAAGCGCAACAGCCGTGAGCGAAAAAAGGGCAATCCGACGCCAAAGCATTGTGTGGCTCCCAGTAGTGTTACGCAAAGATAACCGCGGCGCCCGGGACGGCTTATCCAACCTGCTTGACAGCGCTGATCCGATCCGACAACAGGGGGCCACGCGGAGGTTGCATTACAACAAGCGCCAACCATTCAATCACGCACGTATGAATGATTGGCGTCAGGAAGCTTTCATGTTGTTTCGATTCGCGATCTGCGTATCGGGGAGCCAACTCGATCGTGGCTGGGAGGAGGTTAGTGATTGATCGGCTGAAGCGTCGATCTGCTCTCGTTAAGCCAGGGGATAAGTTCATTGACCGGCATGGCCTTTGCAAACAGCCAGCCCTGTCCATACTGGACGCCTCTCTGTACTAGATAGTCGGCCGCCAGCGGCAGCCCGTGTTCGTAACAGTCCGTTTACCGTTACGAATCAAACAACGCACCTTCAGTGCGGCACGTTTACCACCCCGTGACTCACCCCGATCGCATTGCTACCAGGGTTCGCCACGATGGCCGGCAGGTCCACCACGCTCAACGCCGGCGCATTGCCCGGGCTGCCGCCGCGCGGCACCGTGCGGATCACCTGCGACGGCGGCAGCGGCGTGCCGTTCTTCAGGTGGCTCCACATCAGGTTGAGCGCCTGGATGTTGTAGTAGTGGACCGGCACGAAGCGTGTGTCGAAGCCCGGCACGCCGAGGAACGCGTCGAAATGCTGTCCGTTCGTCACCTCGTAGAACGACAACTGGCTGCGCGAGCCTTCCCTCACGCTGTTCGCCGCAAGATAAGCGCGTGAAGCATGATTGATCGGCACGAGTGCATCGCTACGGCCCTGAACGACGATAGCGGGCTTCCCATGCAGGTTCGCATTCACGCGGATTGCCTCGACACTCGACCGCATGCGCGGGTCTCTATCTGTCCACAACGCGCGCACGCATGCCGCACCCACGAAGCTTGCATCGGGCGTCGCGAGCCGATGATCGGCTCCCCCTTGTGGCGTGATGTTATAGACGAGACTGATGCCGTTCGTCGGCGGCACACCGTTGCCCAGCCCGAACAGAGTCTCCATCGGCGAGACGGCCGGCGTAAAACCAGCAGCGCCCGTTGCCGGGTTCGTCGTGCCGAAACTGAAACCACACAGGTTGTCGATCACGCTCGACTTCGTGTACGCGTTGGCGTAGGTCACAGCGACGGCCGGCACGGCCTGCGAGTCCCACATCGGTGCGTGCAGGAGGTCGGAATCGGCTTCATAGCCAGCCTCGTGCAGCTGCGCGAGTGCGTCGTTCGCCTGCGTTTGCGTGTCGCTGCCGTGCACGTAGCCGGCCGCGGCAAGCGACGTGCAGCGGGCCTGGCGGATCGCCGTCGTCGTCGCGACCGGCAGCGCCGTCAGATACGGCGCGCCGGCGGCCGCCTCCGCGAGTGCAGCGCACGGCTGGAGCAGGTTGGCAAGCGTCGTGTAATCCGCCAGCGGCTTGCCGGCCCCCGCGATGCGCTGGCCGCCCTCGTTCACTTGCGCATTACCGGGCATACGGACGTTGACCTGGGGTTCGCCGACCACCACCGCCGTGACCCACCCCCTCGTGTCCTGCTCGGCGGCCGCGAGCGACGCGCCACCGCCGTTGCTCACCGACGCCGCAATCGTCGTGATGCTGCCCGGGCTGTAGCGCACGCCGTGTTCCGGTGAGCCACCGGGCAGTGCAAACTGCCGGTTCACGGCCCAATAGGCGAACTGCACTGCCTCGAGCGTGTCCTTGCCCCAGTCCTCTTCAGGGTTCTGCTGGGAATGCGCGTGCTTGAACGCATAGCGGTTCGGGAACTGCTGGTTGTAGGCGGACAGCGTGCCCGCAGGCACATTGGCGGTGAAGAGACTGTCGCGCCCGGCCGTGGTGGCGTCGGCGAGGCGGCCGTCGATCAGCGTGACGAGACCGGTCATCAGCTCGTGTGCCACGTTGCCGGTGCCCTTGTCGGTATAGGCGACCGCGCAACCGCGCTTGAGCCCCCACTCGCCAGCCGCCGAAATTGCGCCGTAGACCCCGCGCGAGCCCGATGAGGTGGCCGTGACGATGCACGGGTTCGCTGGATCGAAGCTCGCCGGCACCTGAACGAGGAGGCTGACTTTCTGCCGGCCCCTGCCGCCGTCGGCATACGCGAGGTATTCGGTGCCAGGGATTTTTCCTTCGCCAAGGGTGTCGTTGCCGTACAGATCGACATTGGGTCCCCAGAAACGACCGTAGCCGCCGTTCGCCGTCATGTCGACGAGCGCGCGGTAATTTGCCCAGATCGCGAGCCGCCGCAACTCGGGTGCCGTTGGGCTCGCCGGGTTCGCAATAGCGGGCGCTGGGCCTGCGAGTCCGGTTTTGCCAAGGCCGGCGGTCAGCAGGTCGTCGCTAACGCCGTCATAGGCAGTCGTCCTGAGGCTGTCTGCCACGACGAACCACGGCAGGCCATTCGGGCCTGGGCGGCCGCTGTCGTGATCGTCAGCCCGTGCAACAGGGACGAGTACTGCACTCACTATCGCGGCGGCGAGCAGCACCGCTTTACTCCGGGTTGCGATCCGGATATCTCTCATCGATGTCTCCTTGAGTGTTGTTCGATGTCGACGCGCCGTGCACCGCGAAGACCCTTGGGCAGCGCTGAATCACGGCATCACTAGACATTAGGACGTCAGGACCGCAGATACCAGGAAGTCTTGCACGCCTGCAGGTGTCGGGCGTGGCGTTCATTCGTGCCGGATTGCTTCATTTGCTTCGCGAACGGCAGCTTTTCCAGCGCGACCAGCTGGCCTTCGACATCCTCACTCTTTATTTTCGATCGCCAGGTAGGGGGTTAACGTGGGTGCGTCGAAGGAGTTTGATGGGCTGAGAGTAACGTCGAAGACCGTAAATGGATTTACTGCCCACTGTTCCCCCATGCAACGATCAGGCATCGAGGTAGTGCTTAACGCGCAACAAGGTTATTCTTCGCTACACCACACTACCCCGGGGCGTCCCATGCAGACAGTCCGTCGTTTCGCGTTCGTTGCGTTGACATGCAGTGTCATCGGTTTGTCCCATTCATCGAACGCATCGGCTGACTCTGCCGATCCGCAACGAAGCCCCATGCAGGTCGTCTCGTTCGGGGACAGTCTTTCGGACGTTGGCACCTATGCGTACGCCCGACAATTCGGCGGCGGCACCTACACCACTAATCCGGGCGCTATCTCCGTACAGGTTATCGCGGAGCATTATGGGTCGGGCCTCACGCCCGCGTTGACGGGCGGCTTCGGGCAACCGGGCGTCGTTCATCCGGAAGGATTGGGCTACGCCCAAGGGGGCGCCCGAGTCGCCGGGCCGCCGAACCCCGGCGATGCAACGGGCGACACCGGCGAGTTACAGACGCCACTGACCTCACAGGTGGCCGCCTATCTTCAATCGCATACACGCTTCACCGGCCAGCAACTCGTACTGATGCAAGGCGGGGCCAATGACGTTCAGGATGCCTATGGCGCATGGGCGGGAATGGTTGCGAACGGCGGCGATCCGGGCGCCTCTTTGCAGGCAGTGTTACCTTCGCTGAGACAGGCAGCGCAACAATTTGCGGGCTTGGTGCACAATGTGCATCAACACGGCGCCACACACATTGTTGTACAAAACGTACCGGACATCAGCAAGGCGCCGATCGCGAACCTTCTCGAGCAGCAACTGCCGGGCTCCTCAAAAGTGCTTCGGCGTTTGGCGCAGGTATTCAACACCGCGCTGGATGACGCGCTCCCTTCATCGCCGGCCGTGCTGCGGATCGACGCGTTCAGGTTCATTGATGAAGTATCAAAGAACTATCGCCAACTTGGTTTTCGCTTCGACGGCAGCATCGGCACCAACGTAGCATGCGCGCCGGCAAACCTGCCCCCCGCATTTCAAGCCGATGACACCAGCGCGCTCTTTTGCTCGCGCTCGACGTATGTTTCCCCTCATGCTGACAACATCTACATGTTCGCCGACGCTTATCATCCGTCCACTCACCTGCAAAAACTCATAGCGGACTACGTCGTGATCCAGATCGACACGTGGTTGCGCGAATAGCGCGTCGCCCTTGCCCTTCGTTGCCCCGAACGTCAGCCCGGCAACGAAGGGCCGCTGCATGGCGAAGAACATCACGACAGACCGCAGCGCCACCAGTATCGATCCCGCTGAGACGAGGTTCCACGCCGTCACCCGCTGTTCTGCCTTGGGACACCTACGCCGTGCATCTGCACACAACGGAACCCTCACGCCGGCTTCGTGGCCGAGAGCCCTTACCGGAGGCAGCTGATATCGGGCAATAACCGACGAATGCCGCTGCGCTACGAAGTCGCATACCCAAGGCGCCCAAAAGCCCTAAGGCGTCCGCGTTCGACGCCTAAAACAATTGCCCCAAGCAACACAGCATCCTTCCCGGTCGCCGAGACTGCCCGCGTTATAGCCCGGTAGCGCTCGTGCCCTACGGCGGCATTGTGTTCGACGCCGAGCAACACGCAGGAGGCCGTCATGCGTGCGCCGGCCGATTGCGCACAGCTTGACCAAGCACAGCGCAGGCAATCAACAACGAACCCGTCACAAAGAACACCGCGTGCAGACCGAGATGGACGCCTATCACGCCACCGATCAGCGGTCCGACAACCTGACCGGCGAATTGCGCCGACTGAAGATACCCGAGCATCGTTCCAGACTGACTTTCAGTGGCCGTGTGCCGGACCAGTTTCGCGATCGACGGCAGCAGACCGGCCAGCGTCATGCCCATCAACCCGCGCAGTGCCGCCAGTTGCCACCAGTGCGTGACGAATGCTTGCGGCACCATCACGAGTCCGGTCAACACGAGGCAACCGATAATCACGTTCCAACTGCCGATTCGATCCGCCAGTGCGCCAAGCCGCGCCGCGGTCAGCATGCTGCCGAACGCCGAGCACGCCATCACGATGCCGGCGGTGCGAGCCAGATGGTCGGTGGGCACATTGAGGTGCGCGATGTAGACGGTGATGATCGGCTCGATCGACATGTTGGCGAGCAGCACCATCATCGCGGTGAGCAGCAGCGTGATCATCACGGTACGGTTGGCCAGCTTCGACGCCGTGGGGTGAGTTGAGGCGTGCGCTTTGGCATCGGAGTCTGGGTGAAAATCTTCGCGTACGAACAGGATGGTCAGCAGCGCGGCGACTGCGATCATCGCGCCGCCGGCAAAGAACGTACTGCGAATGCTGATCAACGAGGGCAGCAGACCACCCACCAGCGGACCCACGAGACTGCCAGCCAGCGAGCCGGTCGACAGGATGCCGAGTGCCCACCCCGCACGTTCGCGCGGCGCCTGGGTGCCGATCATCACAATCGACGCCGAGGCATAGCCCCCGATCAATCCGGCCAGCAGTCGCAATACGACCAGTTCGGTCACGTTGTGCGCCATGCCGATCAGGGACATCACAATCGCCATGCCGACCGCCGCCCTCACGAGCATCGGTTTGCGTCCGTAACGATCGGCCAGACGCCCCCAGAGCGGGGCCGTTACGGCCGTGCCGAGAAAAGTCGCGCCGAACGCCACGCCTGACCACTGCACGATCGCAGCCTGCGAAGTCACGCCGAGTTGCTGCACGTAGAGCGGCAGAAACGGCAGCAGCATGCTCAAACTGACGAGCGTGGTAAACGAGCCGAACACGCAAATGAACAGGTTGCGGCGCCAGTAGAGCGTGTTTCGTGCCGCGTAGCTGGTGGTGTTCGTCAAGCCGATCCCGACCTCACCGGCCGCGGCGTTAGCTGGCTGATTCATAACGCCCCCCGTGATCCAGCGCGCAACCGCGCACCGGCGATGAGCACCACGTTCTGTTCCGAGTCCATTGCCTGCTCCATGCGTTTGGCGTTGCAGCCAGGTTTGGCCGCAGCTGTTACCCATGGCGAGCAGTTTACGAACAAACACACGGCGAGAGAATCGCCGCCGGGCGGCAGCTATTCTTCCGCGCGGCGGTTCAATCCGCGTCGGTGATCGCTTTGAGCGCGGTGAAATGGGCGCGCAGACGCGGTACCGCGAAGTCGACGAAGGCCCGGACTTTCGGCACCGCGAGACGGCCTTGCGGCGTGAGCAGATGAACCGGAAGCGGCGCCTGCTCGTAGCCCGTCAGCACGATCTTCAACGACGCTTCGCGGACCTGTTCGGCGACGTGATACGAAAAGAGCCGCGTGACGCCGTGCCCGTCGACTGCGGAGGCCACCGCGCCCTGCACGCTGTTGACGATCAGCCGTGGCGTGAAGTGCACCGTTTGCGGCGCGGCGGAATTGTTCGACGACGGAAAGCTCCACGAATCGACGCCGAAATGCGTCATCGAAATAATCCGGTGCTGGGCGAGATCGCCAGGCTCCTTGAGCCGCGGGTGTTTGGCGAGATAGCGCGGTGCGGCAACCACCACGCGGCGTACTTCGCCGACCGGCATCGCGATCAGCGTCGAATCGGCCAGGTGGGCAATGCGCAGCGCGACGTCGATCCCTTCGTCGATCAGGTTGGCGGGGCGGTCGAGCAGATAGAGGCGCGCGGTGACCTCCGGATACTGGTCCACAAACTCGTCGAGCAGCGGACGCAGAAAGTCCTGACCGGCGGCGACAGGCGCGGTCAGCGTCAGCGTGCCGCGCGGCGCCGCGCGTTCGCCGGCAATGATCAGATCGGCTTCTTCGAGGTCGGTCAGGATTCGCCGGCACGAGGCGGCGTAACGCTCGCCGGCTTCGCTCAGCTTGATCGTGCGCGTGGTGCGATGCAGTAGCGCCATGCCGACGTGCGCTTCGAGAAACGCAATGGCCCGGCTCACGGCGGCGGGCGAGCGGCCGAGGCGCCGGCCCGCCGCGGCAAGGCTGCCCTCGTCGAGGGCGCAGACGAATACCTTCATCGCATCGATTCGATCCATCGCCGGTCAGCCTTCAGGGGAGGGACGAAGTGGCGTCCTCGCGCCGCGCGGAACCGAGCGTCTCGACGAGAAAATCGACGAAGCGCCGCACCCGCAACGACACATGGCGCTTGTGAGGGTACAAGAGCACGAACGGCCGCGAGGCGCCGCCGAACGCCGGCAACACTTCCACCAGACCGCCAGTCGCCAGGTCCTGCTCAACCACGAAACGATACGTCTGGAACAGCCCCGCGCCGCTGCGCGCCAGCGTCACGCCACCGAGTACGTCGCCCGCGCTCGAATAACCGCCGTCGGTGAAATGCTCTTCCACCAGCTCTCCGCTTTTGAACAGCCAGGGAATCTTGCGGCCACTGCTCGGCAGGTCGAACTGAATGCAATCGTGGCGCGTGAGGTCTTCGACCGACGTGGGCATTCCGGCTCGCGACAGATAAGCGGGACTGGCCACCACGACCAGTTCCGCGTCTTCGAGCTTGCGGGCAATCAGATTCGATTCGCCCGGCGCGCTGCCGCGAATCGCCAGATCGAAGCCTTCCTCGGCGAAGTCGATGTTGCGATTGCTGATGTGCACGTCGACCCGCACCTGCGGATGTTGTTCGCGGAACGCCGGCAGGATGGGTAGCACGCGATAGTGCGCATAGGGCGTCGGCATGCTGATGCGCAACACGCCGGCAGCGGCGGACTGTTGGCCGGTCGCTTCGCGCTCCGCGTCGAGGAGTTGTCCGAGCGCCTCGCGGCAACGCTCGTAGTACGTCCTGCCTGCGTCGGTCAGCCGGATACGGCGCGTGGTTCTGACGAAGAGCCGCACCTCCAGGCGCTCCTCGAGCCGCGACACCGAGCGGCTCACCGCCGCAGGCGTGACGCCGGCCGCGGTGGCGGCGTCCGTAAAGCTCTCCAGTTCCGCCGCGAGGCAGAACAGCTCGATGCTGCCGAGCATCAAGTCGTCAAATTGACGCTTACTGGTTCGTTCGACAATCCGCGGGCTATTCATTACTTGGCGTATCAAATGAATTTGACATGGGCGTATTTATCGACGCGAGTGGCATAAGTATAGTGAGTTACATGGGAGCCGGGCAGCCATCGGGACTCCGTGCGCTGCTTGTGGATCGCGGAACGACTTCCGGCCGCTGGTAATACCCCCCTCGAACGTGGGGCAACTGAAAGGAGTGCATCATGCCGTACATCAAGATTGAGGTGACACGCGAAGGTGTTACGCGCGAGCAGAAGGCCGAGTTGATCAAGGGCGCCACCGATCTTATGGTGCGCGTGTTGCACAAGGACCCCGCGGCCACTTTTGTCGTGATCGAGGAAGTCGATACGGACAATTGGGGCTGGGGCGGCGAATCGATCACAGACATACGCGCACGGCAGCGCTGAGCGCATCGCGATTTCAAGGGGCTGAGGACATGAAGGACTCTCCGAATCTGCTCGCCCGGTTGGGCGTTGCCTTGCCGATCATTCAGGCGCCGATGGCGGGTGTGGGCACGCCGACGCTAGCGGCGGCGGTATCGAATGCGGGCGCATTGGGCTCGCTCGGCGTCGGTGCGATGAACGCGCAGAGCGCGCGGGCGGCGATCCACGAAATTCGTGCGTTGAGCAGCAAGCCGTTTAGCGTCAATGTGTTTGCCCATGCGCCGGCCGTTGCCGATCCCGTTCGGGAGGCGCGTTGGCTCGAGTATCTGGCGCCGCACTTCGCGCGCTTCGGTGCGAAGCCGCCCACGGCGCTGCGCGAGATCTACACGAGTTTTGTCGAAGACGACGCGATGTTCGAAATGTTGCTGGACGAGCGTCCGGCGATGGTCAGCTTTCACTTCGGATTGCCGTCGGCCACGAAGATCGCGGCGTTGCGCGAGGCCGGGATCATGCTGTTGGCGAGTGCCACCAGTCTTGACGAAGCCGCTCAGATCCATACGGCCGGACTGGACGGCATCGTCGCGCAGGGCGCCGAGGCAGGCGGTCATCGGGGCAATTTCGACCCGTCGATACCTGACGAGTTGCTCGGCACGATGGCGCTCGTGCGGCTGATTGTTCGCGAGATTCCGCTGCCTGTGATTGCGGCTGGGGGCATCATGGACGGCGCGGGCATCGCGGCTGCGTTGGCGCTGGGCGCACAGGCTGCGCAACTCGGCACTGCATTCGTGGCATCGCCCGAATCTGCTGCGGATGCTGCGTATCGTGCCGCACTGCTGAGTCCAGACAGCCGCACGACATTCATTAGCGCGATTTCCGGAAGGGCGGCGCGCGGCATCGAGAACCGGTTCAGTGAGTTGGGCGATGATTCAGGGCGACCCGCGCTGCCTGACTATCCCATTGCTTATGACGCTGGCAAGGCGTTGCATGCGGCCGCGAAAGCGCAGGGAAGTACTGCCTATGCGGCGCAATGGGCAGGGCAGGCCGTGCGGCTTTCGCGGGCGATGCCGGCGGCGGAACTGGTTGAGACGCTAGTCCGCGAGACCCGCGAAGCGCAAACGAATGGGTGACGCGGCACGTTCCATTTGCACCCGCGGCCATTCACTCACCAATTGTCCCGCATTGGAATCGAGTCAACCGAGCCAGTCGCCAGCGCAAGCGCTGCTGCTGCGGATAACGAACTGCTGTAACTATCCGCAGCGGCGTTCTTCGCTGCCAGCAATTGATTCTGCGCGAGCAGCGCGTCGGTGACCGAGCCGACGCCGTGCCGATACGCGTCGAACGCGGCGTCATACGTCGTTTGCGCGGCAGCAAGCAACTCTTTGGACGCAGCCTGTGCGGCGAGACTCGTCTGCAGCGTGTTCTGCGCAGAGACGATTTGCCGAACCGCTTCTTCGCGGCTTCGAGTAAGACGGGTCGACGCGCTGTCGGCATCGTTGCGCGCCTGCGCGAGCACGGCCGATCTCAGGCCGCCGTCATACAGCGGAATCGTCACGCCGACGATCACGCTGCCGCCGTAGCGGCCGCCGCTCAGATTCACTGTCGGCAGTTGCTGGCCGATGGCCGGCACCGCCGAAATCGACGAACTGCCGGTGTTGTACGCGCCGTTCGCCGAGACGAACACCTTCGGCATGAAGTCCGACTCTGCCGCCTTCACTTTCGCCAGATTGACGCGCTCGGCCGCATAGGCGCTCAACACGTCCGGGCGTCGAGCGATGGCGGACGACACGATCCGGTCGATCGAGTCGTTCGTGATCGCCGGGAGCGTGTGCGCCGGCATCTCCGCGATCCTGGGCTTCGACAGCGGAGAAATCCCCATCGCGGCGATCAGCGCGAGATAGCTGTTGCTTTCGGCACCCTGCGCCTGGACTAGCGCGAGCCTGGCCTGCGCGCGATTCTGATTGGCCTGCGCCACTTCGATGACGGTGCCGATGCCATGTTTGTAGCGCGACTGTGCGGCAGCGAGGATCGCGTCGGCGTTGTCGAGGCCCTGTTGTGTCGTGACGATGCGGGCGCGCGCGGCCTGGTACGCGTAGAACGCGACGCTGACGTCGAAGATCACCTGTTGGTGAACCGCTGTGAAGGCGATGTTCGCCATCACAGAGGCCTGCGATGCGGCCTCGACGCGCGCGGCGCGTCCGCCGAAATCGAACAGCAGCCATTGCAGCGCGACCACCGAAGTCATGCCGTGCCCCGTTGCGCTCGACGACGAATCGCCGAGCACGGACGTCTCCGAATTATGAAAACCGGCGTATTGCCCCATCGCCGCGACCGACAGTTGCGGAAGGTATGCGCTCTTCGCGATGCCGGCCGCGAGTGCTACGTTGCGCGCGTCGTTCCAGGCGATGCGCGTTAGGGGATTCGCCGACTCCGCCAGATCGATCAGTTCGGGCAGGTCGTATGCATGTGCCTGCTCGAGTGCCGGTGGAGGTGGCACGGCGGCGAGTGCGGGATTGGCGGGTAACTGGTAGCTGTGTGCGGAGGTAGTCGAGGCTGCTGAGTTAGCCGAAGCAGCCGAGGCCGGCCCAGGCACGATGGCGCCCGTCGCGTCCGTCTGCGGTTGCCACGGACGGTCGGGACTGTCCGGCGCCATGTCCAGCGATGACGTGGCGCATCCGGCCAAACCCGCTGTGGCCAGAATCGCCAGTGCGATTGAAGGGTTAAGCCGGCGCATGAGTCGCGAGTCCCTTCGCTGCGTCGTCCGACGCAGCGTGTTCGAGTTGAGTGAGGCGTGCATCGCCGAGGCGTAGCAAAGCGGTGCGTATGTCGTCGTTGGCCGCTGCTTCCGGTAAAGCCGCATTTGGGGCAACGGGTGAAGGCGTGATCTTGGCGCCGGTTTCAGCCGACGGTAGCGGAATCCCGTCCATGGCCCGCTTAAGCCAACCATCGATCGCGGCATCGCCCGGTCGACGTTCGGCGAGCAGGAACATCGGCCCTTCCAGCGCATCGAGCTTCGCCAGCGCGCTGCGGCGTTCGGCGATCCACTGCGCTTCGGGACGAACCCACGAGGGCTCGTAATGCATCAGCGCGATGTCCTGTTCCAGCGCGCCGCACTGAGCCATGGCGCTCGCGGCCTGCGCCCGGCGCGAGACGGCATCAGGCAGCGCCACCAGTCGTTCCCATTGCTGCCGCAGCGTGGCGAGGCCGGCGTCGATGCGCGCGGCCACGGTGACCGGCCACACGCGGGTGAAAACCAGATAGACGACCACGTTGCCGATCAGGATCCCGATCGTGCGATCCCGCGCAAGCGTCAGATCGTAGCCAGGCGCCGCGCCCTGCAACACGCACATGAAGAACACCAGGGCGATCTGGAAGCCGGCATACGCCATCCGTGGCGAACCGAAAGCGATCCACGCCGACAGCCATGCACCGACCAGCACGAGCGTCATCAACCCGGCGACGGACGTCAGCACGGGCGTGACGAACACGATCGCCGCGATACCCAGGAGCGCGCCCACCAGACACCCGGCGATCCGCAGCGTCATCTTCTCGACGGTCTCGGCGGTGGTGCCGAGCGACACCATGTAGACCGTGATGAAGCAGGTGTGGATGCCGGGCCAGTTGATCTGCGAATAGAGCAGATAGCAGAACATCGCCGCCACCGTGGTTTTCAGCGCGTAGCGGACGTGTTCGGGATTGGTGAAGGCATCCGGTAGGAAGAACCCGCCGCGCTTGTTGGCGGGCGGCGGCGTGGTGCTGGCTTCGACTTGAGCTTGGGTTAGTGCGTCGGTTTCGACTTTGCCCGCGCCTTCGACATTAGTTTGCGGTTGGGTCCGTGCTGCGGTCAGCGTATGGGTTTCGACTTTGCCTTCGCCTTCGACGTCAGCCTGCGCCTCGACCACGGCGAAGCGGGTGATCGCATTTTGCAGATCCCCAACGACAAGCCGCGCGAGCGGCGTCAGTTCGGTCACGCTGGGCAGCTTGAGCTCAATGTCGACTGGATAGCCTCCTGCCTCAAGCATCCGCGCCATGTTCTCCAGCGTCTCCGCAACAGGCGCGGCGAACGATGCCGGCAGCCGTCCCGACGGTTCGCGCACCGCGAGATCGGCCGCGACCAGAATCGTCAGCGTCGACGACACGGCCTGCCGTAGCGGCCCGACATCGTCACGCACCGACGACCCGTCGACGACCGAGAGCTTGAGCCACGTGCCGATTTCCGCGTCGCCCTCGCGCAGGCATGCGCTGAGTGCGTCGGCCGTCGCCTCGGGTTCGACCAGACTCTGCGCCGCGAGCCGCAGACGCTTCGCCAGCGCGCGGCCGGCCAGCTTACGCGGCGACGGCGCGATCAACAGGTTAACGCCGATCGAGATACCTACCGGAATCGCGACCATCAGCCATACGTAGAGCAGGGCACGCGTCGCGACTTCGCCGAACGGTACGCTGCCGAGTTCGTCGAGCGCAAAGCCGACGATCATCGCGAGGATCGCGCCCACCGGCCGCAGCTTGCTCGCCGAGGTCACGAACAGCAGACCGAACGATAGCCCTGTGATGCACGCAACCCGCCACATGGGATCGTCGAGCGCGAACATGGCCACTACCGTGACCAATCCGATCATCACCGTGACCAGCACCAGCAGCGCCGAGCTCAGTATCACGCTCAGCACCCGGTCGGGCCGGTTCAGGAAGAACACGACATAGGCGGAGATCGCCGCTTCCGGCGTGCCGTATGCGCTCGTCACAAACGCCGTCAGCGCGCAGATCAGCGCGATGCGCGTCGCCATCGCCGCGCGCCCGGGATAGGGCGCCAGCAGCTTCAGGATGTCGGCGGGGCCCGGTCGGGCAAGATCACCGGCAGGCTGCGCCATGCCGGACCTCGACTATCGCGCTCGCACCGATCCGCACCAGCCGGGCGGCCGGCTCGTCGAGCCGCACACGCACGGGGAAGCGCTGGGCGACCCGCACCCAGTTGACGGACTGCTGCACGATCGGCAAGGTGCGCGGCAGATTGATACGGTCGGAATCGGCAACGCCCGCGCCGATACCGACCACCTTGCCGTGAATCGCCTGGCTGCGGTCAATCATCGAATAGACGGTCGCACAATCGCCTGGCTCGATCCGCGCGAGCGCGCCTTCCCGGAAGTTGGCGACGGCGAACCATTCGTCCGCGTGGACGAGTGTGAAGATCGACTGATGCGGCGCGATCGTCTCGCCCGCCAGCACCGATAGCCCCGTGACGAAGCCATTCTGCGGCGCGCGCACGACGGTGTCGTCAAGGCCGCGCTGCGCAAGCGCGAGGGCGGCCTCGCGCGCATGCACAGAGGCGACGGCGCCCGCTTCGTCGCCGATTGTCTGCGCGGTGGCCTGCTTCTGCTCCTGCGCCTGCTTCAGCGACAACGCCGCGTCATGCTGGGCGACCTGCGCCTGATCCAGTTGCTGAACCGGGACATAGCCCTTCGCCACGAGCGGCGTGAGCCGCTCCACGGTGCGCGATGCCAGTTCGTAGTTGTGTGCCGCTTTGCCGGTCTGGTCGCCGGCGATAACCGCCGTGGCGCGCTCGCCGACAATCGATCTGCGTCGCGTGTCGAGCGTCGCGCGGGCCAGTTCGAGGTCGGCCTGGGCTTGTGCGACCGCGAGCCGGTAAGGCACAGGATCGATCTCGAAGAGCATGTCGCCCTTCATGACACGCTGGTTCTCTTCCACCGGCAGCCTGACGATCCGGCCGCCGACCGGCGACGCGACGTGCACGACGTCGGCATCGATCGTTGCATCGTCCGTTGACGGAAATCGGGTGGTCCGGTCATAGCCGTACCAGGCAGCTGCGAGGCCGAGTACGACGATCACGCCCGCGATCACGCGGCCCTTGACGGACGCCTGGCGCTTACCGGCGATTTTCATAAGAGCGATCCTGTTCCTGAAAGCCAGAAGAGCACGCCGACCGTCAAACCGATGGCCACGCAGACGGAGAGCTGAAACGGAACGATCTGCGCCCACCCCGTGGACACGAAGATCCGATGGGCGACAAGCGCACCGATGAGTCCGACTACCGCGCTCAACAGCCAGAGCGGGAAGTAGGCGCCGAAGATTTCATACGACGGCGCACCGCGCAGCGTGCACCCCTGCAAGGACAGGCTCAGGGCAGCGACGGCCGGAAGATGCCGCGTGCGGAGCACGATCGGATCGCCGGCGTTTCTTTGATTTGACTTGAGCGGCATTGCGGCGTCGCGAAGTGAGTGAATCCATGGTGGAAGCAACGAAATCACCGGCACTTTACCAGCGCCGCAGTTTCGTTTCGATGTTTTCTGCTATCGCATGCGTTCATCTATTCCGGATCGTCGATATCGATACGGACATCTGGATTTGAAGATGAGTATGCCATGCAATGTGCATATTCAACATCGTACCTGTGTTCTCTTAATCGTCAAAAATGCCGTCTGTCAAGCCCCAGCAAAGGAAGGACGATTCTTCAGTAAACGTTAAAGACTTTTCTTTTACTGCCGTTTACAGGGTTGCGCGATTTTGCGCAGGGTATATCGAGATCCAATCAATCACTTTGCGGCATTGAGAGTCCGCACCCAGAACTAATAAAATGAAAATGAAAACAAAATCAACTCTACTCGTTTCAATGTTGGGTTCACTTGTGCTCGCTGCGTGTGGCGGGGGCGGAGGTGGCGGTAGCAGCACGCCGACCGCCCAATCGGCCAGCGCGCCGGCAACCGCACCCGCGGCCGCGTCGGCGCCGGCCTTGACGGGTGAGGCACTGCCGAGCCTGACGGCCCCGCAGGCTGGCTCGACGGCTGCCGCAGGCAACGGTTCCGAAGGCATCTGGACGCAATCGGGCACGACCAACATGACGGCCTTCGTGGACCCGACCGGCAACCTCTCTTACATCAACGGCCTGTTCACTGTCGTCACGTCGACGTTCTTCGGGACGATCTCCACCGCTGCGCCGAACTGGACCTTGAGCACCGGCTTCGAGACTTCTTTGGGCGGCATTCGCTACACGGCAACATCGGGAAGCGGGACCTTCACCGCCAACCAGGTCTTGAATGGCAGCTACGTGGCCAACGGCAACACAGTGAACCTGACGCTGAAGTACGACCCGGCTAATGCGCTCGCGGTCACCCAGTCGAGCGTCGCAGGTACGTGGGTGCAAAATTCGACGACGCTGACGGTCGACGATGCGGGCGGCTTCACCGGTTCGATTCTCGGCTGCGGTGTCACGGGCACGCTGGCGTTGACCACGCCGGGCTCGAGCAAGAACCTTTACACGATGACCTTGAGCGGCACGACGAGGACCTGCACGTTGCGTTCCGGCGTGACCTACTCCGGTAACGCAGCGATCACGTTCCTGCCGGTTTCCGGCAGCACGACGTTGTACAAGCGGACGATCATCTATCTGATCAAGGCGGCCGATAACTCGGTGATCGGCTACGGTCAGGTGACGAAGCAGTAAGGCGGTTGAGGGCCGCGGCGCGTATTGGCGCGTCGTGGTCCTCGCGCACTACTTTTGCAATGTGGGTTTCCGGGCCTGGCGTCGCAGGTAGATATTGTTGAAGATCAGCGCGGCGCAAGTCATGCATGCGCCTGCGATTTGCCAATGTTCCGGAACCACACCGGTCAACGAAGACACGACGAAGGTCGTGACGGGCAATACGTCCATGAACAGAACGCCGTTGAGCGGGGTGAGAATCTTGTTACCCATGTTCCAGAACAGGATCGCGATGAAGCCGGCGATCGGACCCATATAGAGAAGGTGAGGGACGATCGCGCGCAATGCCGTTGCCGATGGCACCGGTACAACGTGAAGCGCGAACAGCACCACGTTGAGTCCGATGATCGTGGTAAGTCCGAGCCAGGTGGTCATCGTCGTGTATTTGAGTGCGGACCAGCGCTTGAAGTGGGACGCGCTAAAGGTATATATCACCCAGCACAGCGCGCCGAGGACGATCAGGGCGTTTGCCGAGTAGTGCTGCGGTTCGCGCAGAACGGCAGCGACGTCCCCTTTTGTCACCACAAGCGAGACGCCGGCGAAGGACATCAGAATGAACAGAAACGAATAGAACGGCGGGCGGCGCTTGCGCACGATCGAGTTCACGAGCAGACCCATCATGGGCTGCGTTGCCATCATGATCGATGCAGTCAGCGCACCCTCGCGACCCGCCAGTTGCTGCCCCAGAAAGACGAACGATCCGAATCCGCAAAAGCCGACCGACCCGAGCAGCCACGCCAGGGCGAACGATTCCCCATTCGCCTTCAGCGCTCCCTTTCCTTCCTTTGTCAGCAACAGGGTAAGAAACGCCGCGCCGGCGATCAGATACCTGAGCGACGTAAACGTGAATGGATCGACATACACAAGGGCGCTCGTCATCACTGGAAACATGATGCCCATCAGGATCGTTGCCATCACGCAAAACCCGACGCCCTTCCGGTAGCCACTGCCGATCGACTGCGCAACCAGACCGGCAGACGGGTTGCCCCGACCCGACACTGGCGTGACAGGAAATTCGATGGGTTTATTCATGAATGATCGTTCCAGAAATAGGGAAAATTTTTTAGACCAGCGCTCGCATTGTCATGTCGACGATCGACACCAGTTCGCTCCTGCTTACATTCACTTTTCCCAGTACGCGCAAGCCCTGAACCATGCAGAGCAGAAAGTTGCCGACAGATTGCTCGTCGAGCCCGGCGCTGAATTCCCCTGCTTGTTGGCCGCGAACCACGGCGGCTACCAGATGAGAGGCAATACGTCTCAAAGTGGTCTCGATGTGAGGGCGTAAAGCCTCGTCAGCCGGCAACATTTCGATGGCTGCGTTCGTGATGAGGCATCCGTGGCGCCCTGACAGCTTGCCGGCGACCTGCGTGTAATGAAGCAAAGCCTCACGAAGTGCTTCGCGCGGCGGCAGATCGACGGCGAGTCGCTCTTTCAGGCGAGCAATGGCGCCTTCTGCGTAACGGTCGAATGCGGCGACCAGAAGCCCGTGTTTATCGCCGAACGTACTGTAGAGGCTGGCACGAAAAAGGCCCGTTGACTGACATAAGGATTCAATCGACGTTGCATGGTAGCCCTGTTCCCAGAAGACTTTGCCGGCAATGCCGGTTACTTCGTCAAGATCGAACTCACGCGGCCGCCCGCGCTCGGACGGCGGGGCGGAAGGGCTGGCGGAAGGAGGGTGTCGTCTCATGGTGAAGCTATATTAAGACTGATCGTTCTGAAATTCAAGTGTGTTCGACAATGTCGTTACGGGGTGCTTCCCAAGGTCAGGCTATCCTGGCTACGACCTAACGACTGGAACAGCGCCGCTGTATCACTCAAACGGGTGGCCTGTGCGCGCGTCTCGTCCAGTGCGGTCTGCAGCGCCTGACGTTGCGTATCGAGCAGGCTGAACTGACTGACGCCCCCGGCTGAATACTGCGCACGCGCTATATCGAGGTTGGCCTGTGCTTGCAGGGCGGCGTCGTTACGGGCGCGGAGTTCGTTCGCGTCGTTGCGCAGCGCCGTGAGTGCGTCGGCGACCTGTTGCAACGCCTGCAGTACGGTTTGCTGATAGCCGGCGAGGGCGGAGTCATAAGCTGCTTGCGCTGCACGCTTTTTAGCGTGCAGTTCGCCGCCATGGAAAATCGGTTGTGTCAGATTCAGGCCGAAGTTCCAGATATTCAGGCCGCTCACGATGTCCTGAATGCTTGTCCGCTCCGAACCGATGCCCGCCGACAAGGAAAACTGCGGATACAGATTCGCCGTCGCGACGCCCACATTCGCGCTCGCCTGATGCAGTAACGCTTCAGATGCGCGAATGTCGGGGCGCTGCCGCGCGAGCGTGGAGGGCAGCGTGACGGGAATGTCATTGGGTAGATGAAGAGAGTCGAGCGTGAGTTCGCTGAAATCCACTTTCGACGGCGCGACGCCAACCAGGATCGCGAGTTGATGATCCGCCTGGGCGAGCTGGGTCGCCAGCGGCGGTAGCGATGCGCGCGTCTGCGCAAGCAGCGTGCGTTGACTGTTCACGTCCAGTTGCGAGACGCCACCGGCGGCAAACCGCGCTTCGATAATCGACAACTGCTGCGCCTGTGCATCGGCGAGACGTTGCGTCAGCACGATCTGTTGTTGCAACGAGGCGCGCAGCACCGCCGTCGATACCACGTTGCCGGCAATGGAAAGCCGCGCCGCATCGAGTTGGAATGCCTCGTAGTCGACCTGTGCCAGAGTTGCTTCGAGCGCGCGACGATTGCCGCCAAAAATATCGAACGCATAGGACACGCTCACCGATGCGTTGAATAGCGAAAACGGCCCCGGATTCTCGACATGCGGAATACCGAAAGCGGCCAGATCGACTTGTTGCCGCGTCCCGGAAATGCTGGCGTCGACACTCGGAAATCTTGTCGCGCCGGCCTGAGCGTTGTAGTTCTCGTGCGCTTCAATCAGCCTGGCACGAGCTTGTGCAAGCGTCGGGCTCCGGCTCAGCGCCTGCTCGACAAGCCGGTCGAGTTGCGCCGAGCGGAACTGTTGCCACCACATCGGCATGGCGGTATCCGCGGTGATGAAGGTCTGCGCCGATCCGGCTGTGGCGTCGGCGGACACCGTGCCTGACGGTTCTGCGTTACGCGTATACGTTTGCGTGTCCGGCGCCGCGGGCGGCTGGAAGTCCGGTCCCACCGCACAGCCGCACAACACGAGCGAACACAGTAAAGCGAGTTGTTTCATGATCGTGTCCTCCTAGTCCAGCGTGCGACGATAGAAACGCAACGCAATGGCCATGACGATGGCCGTGAAGAGCGCCATCGGCCACACGGATGGCCAGAGATCCGCCCAGCCATTGCCCTTGAGCAAAATGCCGCGAATCAGCCGGTTGAAGTAGGTCAGTGGCAACAGGTTGCCGATAAACTGCGCCCATCGCGGCATGCCCGCGAAAGGGAACATGAAGCCGGAAAGGAGAATGTTCGGCAAAAAGTAAAAGACAGCGAGTTGCATGGCCTGCAACTGGTTTTGCGCAAGCGAAGATAACGTGATGCCCACCGTCAGATTCGCTGCAATGAAGAGCAAGGCAGACAGATAGATGGCGACCGCGCTGCCGACAAACGGAACGTGAAAGACAAAGCGCGTCGCGACAAGAATGATGGATGCCTGGACCAGTCCGATGAAGACATAGGGCACGATCTTGCCGGTCATGACCTCGACCGGCAGGACCGGCGTGGCGAGCAGGTTTTCCATTGTGCCGCGCTCGCGTTCGCGCGTCACGGCGAGACCCGTCATCATGACGAGCGTCATGGTCAGTATCACGCCCATCAGTCCCGGCACCACGTTGTACTGCGTAATGCCTTCAGGGTTGTACAGGTTATGAACCTGCACGCCAAAGGCGTTTTGAGTGCCGTTCAGATGCGCGAGCGGACCCTTGAGGTCTTTGTTCGCGACCGGTTGAACAAGGCCGGCAAGCGCGCCGACGGCTGTATTCGTTGCGGTCGGATCGGTGGCGTCGGCCTCGAGCAGCAGCGACGGATGTTCGCCTCGCAGCAATTTGCGCGAAAAATCGACTGGTACGTTAAGCACGAATTGCACTCGGCCCTGGGCGAGTGCGCGGCGGCCCGCTTCCTCATCGGGCAAGGTTTCGACGATGTCGAAATAGGCTGAGTTCGTCATTGCCGCGACAAAGCTGCGGGAAAACTCGCTCTGGTCGTGAATGATGACCGCTGTCGGCAGGTGCTTCGGATCGGTGTTGATCGCGAAGCCGAACAGCGCGAGCTGGATGATCGGCAGCCCGATAATCATGCCGAAGGTGACGCGGTCGCGCCTCAACTGGAGAAACTCCTTGAGGACGATGGCCCACCACCGCGTCACGGAAAATGCAGTGCGCTGCTTCACGATGGCGCTCCGAAGTTGTCTTTCGAATGGCTCATCAGGTAGATGAATACGTCTTCAAGACCCGTGCAGACTGGTTCAATGCGTAGCGCGGTGTCCGCGGTCGCCTGCCTGACCGCCGCTTCGAGCGCGGCGTGATCGTGTCCGCTTACATGCAGCGAGGAACCGAATACGACAGTCTGGTCCACACCGGGTGTCGCACGGAGTTGTTCGGACAGCGTGCTCAGGTGCTCGCCATGGATCGACCATGTCGCGAGACCTTGTGATTCGATGATCTCGCTCGACGTGCCGTTGGCGAGCATCTTTCCGTAGGCGATATACGCAAGCTTGTGGCAGCGCTCCGCTTCGTCCATGTAATGGGTGCTGACGAGCACCGAAATGCCGCGTGCGGCGAGCCGGTGCAATTCTTCCCAGAAGTCTCGCCGCGCTGTGGGATCGACGCCCGCGGTGGGTTCGTCCAGCAGCAACAGTTTCGGTTCGTGCAGCATGCATGCGGCGAGCGCCAGCCGCTGCTTCCAGCCGCCCGATAGCGAGCCCGTCAGTTGGTTCGCGCGCGTTTGCAGTCCGAGCGATTCCAGCGAGCGGTCCACGGCCTCGCGCCGGTTGCGCATCTGGTAGACGCGCGCGACGAAGTCGAGATTCTCGCGAATGGTCAGGTCTTCCCAATAGGAAAAGCGCTGCGTCATGTATCCGACATTGCGCTTGATCTGTTCGCTCTCGCGCACGATGTCGTAACCGAGACAGGTGCCGGTTCCCGAATCGGGCGTGAGCAAACCGCACATGAGCCGGATCGAGGTGGTCTTGCCACTGCCGTTCGGTCCCAGAAAGCCGAAGATTTCACCATGTCCGACCTGCAACGAGACGTTGTTGACGACATGCTTATCGCCGAAGCGCTTGTTCAGATCATGGACGTCGATGACGTATTGTTCTGCGTCGGCGGTCATTGCAGCACCACTGAGACGGGTTGGCCAGGATGAAGCTTCATGGCGTCCGCACTTGACGGGTGTGCTTCGACCATGAAAACGAGCTTGGCGCGGCTTTCGTTGCTATAGATGACCGGTGGCGTGTATTCGGCTTCGCTCGATACGTAGGTGATCCTGGCGGGCACGTCGGCTGTGCAGCCGTCGCAATGTATAGCCACGCGGCGATCGGGCGTCAACTGGCCGACGATCGTCTCTGGAACGAAGAAGCGCACTTTGATATTCTGCGGCGGCAAAAGCTGCACGATCGGGCTACCTGCCGGCACCCATTCGCCCTGGCGATAAAGCGTGTCGTAGACAAGGCCTTCTGCCGGGGCGCTGACGCGCTTCTGATCCAGCTTCCATTGCGCCTGCGCAACGGCCGCCTCGGCGGCGGCCACCTGAGCCTGCTGTTGGACGATCTGTTGCGAACGGGCCGGCAGGCGAGCGACTTCGACCTGACTGGTGAGTTCGCGGACTTGTGCCGCGGTGGAGTCGGCATTGGCGCGCGAATCGTCGAGCTGGGCCTTTGCAATGCCGCCCGCGCGGTATTGAGCTTCATCCCGCGTCAGTTGCAGCGATGCTTTGCGGGCATTGGCGATGGCTTCGGCGAGTTGGGCGCGGTTGACGTTGACCTCGGGTACGCGCTTGCCGGTCTGAATATCCTCGAGTTGTGCGCGCGCGGCCGCGAGTTGCTGCTGGGCCTGCACCAGCGCGTGGGTTTCGTCGTCCGATTCAAGCGAAAACAGGGGAGCGTTCGCGCCGGCCGTTTGTCCGCGTGCGACTGACAATTGAGTCAGCTTGCCGGATTGCGACGAGCCGAGATAGACGAACTCGCCTTCGACATAGCCCTGATAGGTGCCGGCGTCGTGGTGCGAGCAGGCCGATAGCAGGGCGGCCTGCAGCACAAAAAGTACGGCGCAGGGAAATCGGTTCATGACGGGCTCCGCAACGCATCCCGAGGATCGGACCGGCCGCGCAACCGCGCTTGCGCGGGGCCGGACAGATTCGCGGTGGAAATAAATGTATTTAGTGAGTAATCCATAATTAATGGCTTGCAATATGACAATCAGGACACGTGGCAGCTTCACTCAACACGGTCGAAAAGGTTTGCCGGCCCGAATCTGTGCGCTCCGCGCGGGCGATTGCGGCGCTTCCGCAGCATGGTAGTTCGCAGTGGAGCCCATCACGGCTCGCACTCGGATGAAGTAGAATGAATAATATGTGAATTTGAATTCAAATTCAAACTGTTTTTTGCGAGCCCGCTCTTCGATCATGTCCCCCACTAAAAAGACAGCCACTGCGCAGCCTAAAAGGGCCCCGCGCTCCGACGGCGCGAAGACACGCCAGCATCTGCTCGACACAGCGGGGCAGTTGTTCGCCGAACGTGGTTTCGCGGATGCCACCAGCAAGGAAATTTGCGAACGCGCCGGAACGCCGATGGCGTCGGTCAACTATCACTTCGGCAGCAGGGAAGCGCTTTATGAAGCCGCGCTGATCGAGGCGCACCGCCAGGTCGTGGGCCTCGACGAACTGGCTGCGCTTGTCGCCGGCCTGAACGATCCGAGGGAACGGCTGCGCGCGGTGCTCTGCCGTTTCGTTGGACTCTCAACGAACGCCGGCACGCCTTGGGGCTTCATGCTGATTCTGCGTGAAGTGCTCTCGCCTTCGAACGCTATTCCGGCGCTCATCGAGAAAGCCATACGGCCCAAAGCGGCACTTCTATTGAAGACAATCGGCGAGGTGCTGGAGATGAACCCGTCAACGCCGGCGGTGCAACGGGCTTTGATGTTTAGTGTGCTGCCCTGCATCGTCATGATGATCGCGCCAATGCGGATGCAGGCTGAACTTCTACCTGCGGTGGCGAAGGACAGGGATGCACTGGCTGAAGACTTTGTGCGCTTCGTGATGGCCGGGCTCGATGCGATTGCTCTCGCTCATCGCTCAGACGGGCAGTCGAAAAAATGACCCGCCTGTTGAGCCCGGCTGAAGGCGCTTAACGAGCGTCTCCGATGAGCCATCGGTAGTAAGCATTGTCCGGGTCCGTGCGGACGGCATGGCTAATGTCCTGCGCCCACGCGTCCCGATCGCCTTTATAGGCATCCAGCCCGGCTGAATAGAAGCTCTGCAATGCACCGCGCGACTGCTCCATGGCGGCGCGGAACGCGTCGTCGGCGCCTTGCGACGGCGGTGCGGTGTGAAGCGCGAGCAGGTGCGCCAGCGTCGTCGGAAAGGCGTCTTGGCGAACCCATGTGGCGTACTCGATGCGCGGTTGGTCGTCCGTGACCGGTTGGGCGTCCGCGGCGTAGTACTCGAGGCCGGCACGGTCGGTGATCCAGGTGGCCAGCAGCGCCGCCGGCGATGCAATGCCGACTTCGCGCAGCGCTGCGGCGACCTGCGGTTGCGCAAAGCGCGCCTCGATCCGCGGCACGTCCAGTTCGAGCGGCTGCATTGAACCCACCAGCATCATCTCGTGCAACTCAGTGGTCCACAATGCGGCGTGCGGAAACACCTGGATGAAGCTCTGGATCAGGGAGCGTGTGTCCTCTTCATTCTGCGTCGGCAACGGCAGCCATTGCGCGACAATGCCGCCTTGCTGCAGGCGCGACGCCGCCAGACGATAGAAGTCGGACGAGTACAGATTGACGACACCCGCGGCCGAAGGCGGTGGCGGTTCGAGCGTAATCAGGTCGTAGCGTTCGGCATTGCGCAGCAGTTCGCGCCGTCCGTCGCGCATCCGGATGTCCATGCGGGCATCGGTGCTCATGCCGTAGTTGCCCTTGAACTGCGGCGCTGCGCGCGCGACGGCCGGCAACAATTCGGCGACCACGCGGTGTTCCAGCCCAGGCCAGGTCAGCAGCGCGCCGCCGGTAATGCCGGTGCCGAGGCCAATCACCAGCGCCGTGCGCGGCGTCTCGCGGTGGATGATCAGCGGCAACAGCGCTTGCAGGCGCATATATCGCAGCGACGCCATCGTGTCGCCGGAGTTGGAGACGCCCTGGATATAGAGACGCCGGAATTGTCGCTGGCCGGCGTTCTGTTCGACGACCGCCACGGTGCCGCCCGCGCTCTCTTCGTAGAAGGTCAGATTGCCGCCGCGCGATTCGGCGAGCAGCGTGGCGAGCCGGTCGGATGGCGTCACGATCACGGTGACGAGCGTCAGCACGGCGAGGACGGGCGCACTCCAGCGCGCGAATGGCCGCACGTCCGAGCCGCGCAGCACGGCGATCAGACTCACTGCGCCTGCGAGGACGGCAAGTGCCGCGAGTGTGTGAATGAGGCCCAACTGCGGCACGAGCACGAAACCAGTCAACAGGGTCCCGGCGATCCCGCCGGCGGTATTGAGCGCCACCACGGCGCCGACGTCGCGCCCAGTGTGCCGGTTGTCCACGTTCAGACGCAACGCGAAAGGGAACGCCGCGCCCAACAGCAGGGTAGGAACGAAGACTACGCACACGGCCGCCACCGCGAAGCCTGCGCACATGGCCGTCAACAGACTTTCCGTGGCGCCGAGTGCGGCTTCGCGCGCGAGGCTTTGCCAGTGCAGCAGCCCGTTGCTCAGCACGGCGATTTCGAGCAGTGCGACCAGTCCGGCCGACACGATCAGCACGGCAAACGCGCCCCACGGATCACGCGCCCGATCGGTGTAGCGCGACGCTAGCGCGCTGCCGAGCGCAAGGCCCAGCAGATAGGTTGCAAGCACCACGGCGAACGCAAAACTGCGGGTGCTGATGAATTGCACGATCACCTGCGACCACACCACCTCGTAACCTAGCGCGACGCCGCCGGCCAGCGCGTAGAGCACCAGTGCAAGGCGGGCCTTTGAGGCGAGCGCGGGACGCTGAGTCGGCACGGCAGAAGCATGTGCGTCGTTGTGCGTAGTGTCGGCCGCAGCGGGCGCGGCAGCCGACGAAGGCGCGTCATGCGCGGCCCGCATGGCAGCAGCCGAGGCAACCACGTTATGCGTGACGTCCACCGTAGACTGGCCCGGAGCGACGACCGATGAAGACAACCCAACGACCGGCACGAAAGCGCGCTGTGTGCGTCCCAGCAGCGCGGCGACGAGCGCCGCGCCGGCATTCAGCGCGGCAGCGGCAAACGAGCTGCCTATCACGCCGAGCGATGGAATCAGGACAAAACTCGCAGCCAGCGTGCCGGCAATCGCGCCGGCCGTATTGGCCGCATAAAGACGGGCACCTGAGCGGCCGATCTGGGCGGCGGTGGGACACAGCGCGCGCATCAGCACCGGCAGCGTGCCGCCCATCAGGACGGCAGGCAAGCCGACCAGGACAAAGGGTAACGCCCAGGCAAGCGGTCCGATCCGATCTTGCATCGAAGCGAACGGCGCCGCGGCATGCGGCAGCATCCACGTGCTGGCGAGCGCCAGTACCAGGACACCGGCTTCGAGCAGCGCATACAGACGCAATGGCCGCGCGAGCCGGTCCGCGAGCCTGCCGAAGATCCAGCCGCCCACTGCAAGGCCCGCAAAAAAAGCACTGACACCGGTCGTGACGGCTTGCACCTCCACGCCGACCACAAGCGCGAGTTGCTTGATCCACAGGACCTGGTAAATCAGTGATGCCGCACCCGAGATAAACAGAAGCAGCACAGGCCAGGCGATCGGCAAGCTCGGGCTGGCGGCTTCTTTCTGAGGCGCGTGCAAGTGTGCATCGTCGCGACGCTGTGCGCGTTCATGTGCGCGGCGCTCACGGCGTGAGCTTTTGGCACGGTTGGCCAGCGTTTGGGTCATGGGATGAGTCGCGTTGGAATGGTGTGAACCGAACTGAACTGAATAGAAGTGATCTGGATCGGCTCGACGCGGCTTGCGCGCGACCGAAAAGTTGCGCCCACCGGTTAAATCCGGCGGGCGCAACCGCACTACGTCTTACTCGAGTCCGCGCTTCTTGAAGGACTCGTCGATCTTCTTGTCGACCTGCCTGCGCACGCCGTCCACGCTGAAGCTCGCGGGCCGTTGGCTCGGCGGGTAGTTGACGAAGGTTTCCAGGAACGTCGACGCCTTCATGGTGGCGATGCCGTTCAGGTAAACATTCTTCGTGACCCAGTCGTTGTACTGATCCGACGTGATGTCCGCCCGTTCATAAGGATCCATGCGCAGGTTGAACAGCTTCGGCAGACGCAGACAGACCAGCGGGTCCTGCCAGATATTCAGGTTGCCCTTGGCGCGCTGCTCGCAGAACACGGCCTTCCAGGCGTTGCCGTCCTGATCCCAGCGCATGGCCACCAGATCGCCGTCGTCGTCGAAATAGTAGAACTCGGTGCGAGGGTCCTTGGTCGTCTGTCCTGTCAGGAACGGTAGCTGGTTATATCCATCGAGGTGATTCCTGAAACTCGCGCCGCCCGCTTTAGGCGCCCATCCCTTCAGGAGCCGGTCCTTGACGCCAGTGTCACCGGCGGCTGCAAGCAGCGTCGGGAACCAGTCGAGCCCCGAGAACATCTCGTTGGACGTTGTACCCGGCTTGATATGGCCTGGCCATCGCACCATCGCCGGCACCCGGAACGCGCCTTCCCAGTTGGAGTCCTTTTCGCTGCGGAACGGTGTTGTTGCCGCGTCCGGCCAGGAGAACTGATTCGGTCCGTTGTCGGTCGTGTAGATGACGATCGTGTTCTTGGAGATATTCAGATCGTCGAGTAGTTTGAGCAGTTTGCCGACGTCCTGATCGTGCTCCCACATGCCGTCGGCATATTCGTTGCCGGGCATGCCGCTCTTGCCTCTGAATTCGGGCCGCACGTGCGTGAAGACGTGCATGCGCGTGTAGTTCATCCAGACGAAGAAGGGCGTGCCGTTCTTGACCTGCTTGCGGATGAATTCTTCCGCGTGGGCGCCGGTTTCGTCGTCGATGGTCTCCATGCGTTTGGCCGTGAGCGGGCCGGTGTCCTGAACCTTGCCGTCCGAGGTGCTATGAATCACGCCGCGCGGCGAGAAGTTCTTCACGTACGGGTCGTTCTTGTCCTTCGGCCAGTACGGGCGCTCGGGTTCTTCTTCGGCATTCAGGTGGTACAGGTTGCCGTAGAACTCGTCGAAACCGTGATTGGTCGGCAGGTACTCGTTCTTGTCGCCAAGGTGATTCTTGCCGAACTGGCCGGTCGCATAGCCGAGCGGTTTGAGCGCCTGGGCGATCGTCATGTCGGTCTTCTGCAGGCCGACCGGTGCACCCGGTGCGCCGACCTTGGAGAGTCCGGTACGTAACGGTGTCTGCCCGGTGATGAAGGACGAACGCCCTGCCGTACAGCTGTTCTCCGCGTAGTAGTCCGTAAAGATCATCCCTTCGTTTGCAACGCGGTCGATGTTCGGCGTCTTATAGCCCACCACACCACGCGTATACGCGCTGATATTCGCCTGCCCGATGTCGTCGCCGAAAATCACAAGGATGTTGGGCTTCGACGAGGTTTTGGCGGCCGTTTGTTGCGGCGCACTGGTTGCGGGTGCCGCCGCTGGTTTTGCCGGCGCCTGAGTCTGCGCAGGCGCGTTGATGGATGGAAAAATCAATGCACTGAACGCGGCGAGGGCGATCACTGTCGCCCCGGCTGCGTAGCGCCCCTTTCGCTGGAACATTCTCATCGTATTGCTCCAATGGAGTTGCCTTTTGGTTCACCCGCCGCGCGTTCCTTGCGTGCCGGGTTGCCTCGTAGCGGCCGCAACCTGCACGCGGCTCGCGCTCTCACGGGTGCATCTACTGCTTTGGTGCGGGATAGATGGTTTGCCAGTCGGCCTTCATGCTGACCACGGTCCAGCCGTCGGCGATCGCTGCGTCCCAGGCCTTGTCGAGCTTGCCGATCTTCGAGGTGCGGTCGTACGCGAATTCGCGTACGGCGTCGTCGTGATGTACCAGCAAGGCGAGGTGCGGGCCGTTGCCTGATGCGGTGTACTGCAGCATCTGCAGATCGCCGTCCGAATTGCCGAACGCGAGAATGGGTTTGCGGCCGATGTTTCGATAGATGCCGACTGGTTTTCCGGGACCGTCGTCGACGAAATCGAGTTTCGGCTGGCGCACCAGCACAGGCTGGCCGTCACGCATCTGGTATTGCACCACCTGGCTCGAGCCGATCACCTGCTCGGGCGGAATGCCGTACGCCTTTCCGGCCCACGGCCGCATGAATTCGATCGTGCCGCCCGACACGATGAAGGTCTTGAAGCCGTTGGCGCGCAGGTAGGCGAGCAGCTCCAGTTGCGGTTGGTAGACGAGTTCGGTGTAAGGGCGATTGAATTTCGGATGCCGGGCGTTGGCAAGCCAGTCGCGGATGGTCTTGTCGTAGTCGTCCACGGTCATGCCGCTATTGGCGACGGCGACCAGTTGCAGCAGCTGTTTCTCCTGACTCGCCAACGCGCCATAGTCTTTGGCGACCAGCGCCTTGAAGGCCGGATTGTTCTTCCACTCGGGATGCTTCGGCGCGGCCGCTTTCACCTGGTCGAGCATGAAGGCGAACTGGAAGTACAGCGGCTGCTCGCTCCATAGCGTGCCGTCGTTATCGAACACGGCAATGCGTTCGGCAGGCGGCACATAGTTCGGCGAGCCTTCGCGGGTGACATCGGCAACGAATTTCTGGATCGTCTGTTTTGCCGGTCCGTCACGCCATGAGGGCAGTGCGGCTGCAGAACTGACTGCCGTCGGCGTTGCTGCGTTCGTGCCGCCAGGCGTCGTGCAACCGGCGGCGCATAGCGCGACACCGAGCGCGACCAGGGCGACGCCGAACGTCGACCTGAACGCAGGGCGGATCGACCCCGCGGTACGTCTCGACCACTTCGATTGACCGATCGACTGCATCCGACCTCCATTCCGATTGCACACTTCCATGACCCGCGAGCGACAGCACGCGGGAGAAACGGGTACAGCTCGAAAGGGCAGCGCGCCCTAGCTTCCGTCTGCGCTTGTGGCGCGAGCCGACGCTTGACGTGCCAGTGGTTGCTTCCAGGTGTCTTCGTCCATCACGAGGCGAAAGCCGAGATGCGACATGCTGTTGTAGGGGTCGGCGCCGCGCCGCGCGCTGGGACGGTAGCTCAGGCAGTAGGCTTCATTGCAGAGGAACGAGCCGCCGCGCGTCACCCGCTTGGGTGCGTCGACGGGGACGCCCTGATCGGCCGGATCCCAGGAATCGCGCGGGCCGATCGGGTTGTCGATCGCGCTGGTGCTCACCGCTTCACGCCGGAACTGGTCGGCGCGATACCAGTCGGCTACCCACTGCCACGCGTTGCCGGTCATGTCGGAGAGTCCGTAGCCGTTCGCCGGAAAGGTGCCGGCCGGACTCGTGCCGAGGGCGCCACCCGCCTTCGGGCTGACCACAGGGAACGCCTGCGGCTCCTGGCCTTGCCAGACGTTGGCCATCTGCTTGCCGTCCGGCGTGAATTGATTGCCCCAGGCGTAAGTGGCCTGCTCGAGCCCGCCACGTGCGGCGAACTCCCATTCGGCTTCGGTGGGCAGGCGTTTGCCGGCCCATTTCGCATAGGCCTGCGCGTCTTCGTAGGAAACCTGAACGACCGGGTGATCGTCTTTGCCGACAATGTTGCTGTCCGGTCCGGTAGGGTGGCGCCAGTTCGCGCCGGGCACGTAGCGCCACCACTGCGAGTAGTCTTCCAGCGGCACGGGGTGATTGGTGCCGACGAACACCATCGCGCCGGCCACCATCGCGCTGTCAGGCGGACGCGGCGTGTCAGGCGGCAACTGCACCTTCAGGGTGTCCCAGTCGGGTTTCTTCTCGGCGGTAGTGACGTAGCCGGTTGCTTCTACGAATTTTCGGAATTCGGCGTTGGTGACGTGATGACGGTCCATCCAGAAACCATGCACGCGCACCTTGTGGGCGGGACGCTCGTTGGGCTGCGCCTGCTTCGAGTCGCTGCCCATCAGGAATTGTCCGCCAGGAACCCATGCCATGCCGAGCGGGCCATGCGTTCCGTCGCCGTAGACAACTTGAGGATGAGCTTGGGTGCGCGAGGCGAAGGCCCAACTCACTGCCGCGCCAACACATGCAGGAAGCATGACGAGAAGCACGCCCCATAGGAGCAGCTTGCGATAGCGCGCGCCGGACGCCAGGGTTGCGGAGGGCGTGCCTGTAGAGCGGGCA
Source organism: Burkholderia sp. OK233 (assembly GCF_900230185.1). Taxonomy (GTDB): domain Bacteria; phylum Pseudomonadota; class Gammaproteobacteria; order Burkholderiales; family Burkholderiaceae; genus Paraburkholderia. Next base: position 467,294 of record NZ_OCSR01000002.1, on the reverse strand, counting down.
GCCGTTACCGTGCCACGTTTTCCTGAACTCATCATCCCTTCTCTCACGCGGGTGAAGCGGCTGGTCCTTTAGCAAGCGCAGGCCAGTTCTCTTTTGCTCTTAAGATGCTTAGCGATACGGAATAACGATTGAAGCCAGTAACAAATACGCTGGATACAGCTTAACAAAACGTAAGACGCAGGCTATCAATTTTTCAAACACATTTCACGCTTTTTTTACTCGCAGCAGAAACTTTGACGGAATTGCGCGTGTGCATTAACGTGTCTGGCGGCGAGCGTTGGCATCCTGGTTGTTCCACCATTCAATGATTGGGGAAATCGAGAGTTATGCGCGAAACGATCCTGCGCTTCGAATCGAGTGTCAACGAAGCGATAGTGGGCCAGCAAGCGGTTGTCCGGCAGGTACTGATTGCGCTTCTCGCAGACGGCCATGTGCTGCTCGAAAGTCTGCCTGGACTCGCCAAAACGCGTACTGTCAAGGCCATTGCTACGCGTCTCGCGGCCACGATGAGCCGCATTCAGTTCACGCCCGACCTGTTGCCGTCCGACATCACCGGCGCCGAAACGCTGCTGCAAAGCGGCACGGAACACACGCTCAGCTTTCAGCCCGGTCCTATCTTCGGCAATCTGATTCTCGCGGATGAAATTAACCGCGCGCCTGCCAAGGTTCAATCCGCATTATTGGAGGCCATGGAAGAGCGGCAGATATCCGTGGCAGGTAAAACGCATCGAATGCCGGACCTGTTTCTTGTCATGGCAACGCAAAATCCGATTGAGCAGGAAGGCACCTATCCATTGCCTGAAGCGCAAATGGACCGGTTTCTTCTTAAAGTGCTAATTAGCTATCCGTCGCCGCAAAGCGAAGTCGACATGTTGCGATTGCTGCGGCGCGAAAACAACGAAGCGGACAACACGCCCAATGTTCTCGCCCAGGATGTCATTTTCGCGGTGCGTGAAGAAATCAGCCGGATCGCGGTGGCGCCGGCGATGGACGACTATATCGTGTCGCTCGTCAATGCGACCCGGCATGGTAAGGAGCTCGACGCCGACCTTGGCAAATGGATCGAAATCGGCGCAAGCCCGCGCGGTTCGATCGGCCTCGACCGGGCAAGCCGCGTGCAGGCCTGGCTGCAGGACCGCAAGTTCGTCACACCCGACGATGTGCGCGCTGTCGTTCATCCGGTACTGCGGCATCGGCTGATCCTTTCTTACGACGCCAATGCCGAGAACATCAGTGCCGACGCCGTGATCGACCAGCTGATCGAAAAGGTTGCGGTGCCGGCCTGACGCCTGGCGCAATATAAGTATGGTCGCATCGACGCGGGGGAACGCCGTGGTCTTGATGTCCGAATCTGCAAGCTCTGCGACTTCAGCAGATGGCCGCGTGTATGTCGACGCAGCGCATCTGGCGAAGCTCGAGTTTCATGCCCGCGGATTAAGCTTTGTCGCGCCCGCGCCGGTATCGAGCGTACTGTCAGGTAGTCACGCGTCGCGATTGCGCGGGCGTGGGCTCAATTTCGAAGAAATCCGTGCGTACCTGCCGGGCGATGATGTCCGCCATATCGACTGGAAGGTCTCGCTGCGTCTCGGCAAGCCTCAGGTTCGCGCTTATACGGAAGAGCGGGACCGGCCGCTGCTTGTCGTAGTCGATCAACGCATGAGCATGTTCTTTGGGTCGCGTCGCGCGTTCAAGTCGGTGGTGGCCGCCGAAGTGGCTGCGCTTGCCGTGTGGATGGGCTTCACCGCCGGCGACCGGGTAGGTGGCGTGCTGTTCAACGACAGCCAGGTCGTACGGGTCAAGCCGTTACGCAGCCGTAGCCGGATCAAGATGCTGTTCGGTGCGCTTGCCACGATGAACCGCGCGCTGAACGCCGGGAGTGAAGCACGCACCGACTACGGGCAACTGGACACGGCGTTGGAAGGCATGCTTAAGCTGGCCGGTCACGACTACCTCATTTGCATCATCAGCGATTTTGCTGGGGCGAGCGAGCGCACGCGCAAACTGTTGCGGCAACTGTCCGCGCACAACGACGTCGTCGCGGCGATGATCTTCGATCCCTTGTGGCAGCGCATGCCTGAACATCGTGCGCTGGTGGTCAGCGAAGGCCGTCTGCAGGTCGAATTGCGGATCGAGCAGGAGCGGGTGAGGGCGCCGTTGTCGACCCTGTTTAGCGGCCGCACCGCGGAAGTAGCCGAACTGTTGCGTTCGAGCGGCGTGCCGCTGATGGCGCTGTCGACCGCGGAGCCGACGGTCGAACAGGTGCGGCGGCTGTTCGGCGAGCGTGCGCGGCCCGCCACCGGGAGCGGCATATGAGCGCCCCGGCCGTTTCGGCGCTGGCTCCGCCCGACACGTCCGGGCAACTTCAACCCTTGCAGGAACTACCGCTGCCCCAGGCGGTGTCGTACGTGCCGCAAACCATCGGCTGGGTGTTCGTCGGATTTTTGCTGCTGGTGCTGCTGGCGGTCGCGAGCGGGCTGGTCTGGCGGCGGCGAAAGAAGCAGCGCTACCGGCGTGTTGCATTGGCGGAACTGGCAAGCATCGAAGCGAGGCTCGCCGCGACGCAAACGGATTCCACACAACGTGCGAGCGCGCTGGCTGCGATCCCTAGTCTCATCAAGCGGACCTCGCTGGCGGTCACGCCACGCGAGCAGGTCGCCGCGCTCACCGGCGACGCATGGCTTGCGTTCCTGCAACGCACGCAAGGTTGCTTCGACGCGAGAAGCGAGGCGCTACTGGCGCTCGCGAGTTATGCGCCGCCCGACCAGGTTGCCGCTATTTCCGGCGACGAAGCTGCGACGCTCATCAACCACACCCGCGACTGGATCGAACACCATCATGTGGAAGTTTGATTTCCCGTGGATGTTCGCGCTGCTGCCGCTGCCGCTCTTCGTGTGGTGGCTGGTGCCGGCCTATCGCACGACGGCCTCCGCGGTGCGGGTGCCGTTCTTTCACGAAATGGCGCACGCCGCCGGCGAAAAGCCGGCGCCAGGCGGCGTGCGGTTGCGCCGCAACTGGTTGCAGCGTCTGCTGATGCCGCTTCTCTGGGTCTTACTCGTGATCGCCGCGGCCAAGCCGGTCTATGTCGAAGCCCCCATCGTGCGCGAAGAACCCGCTCGCGATCTGATGCTGGCGATCGATCTTTCCGGTTCGATGGCCACGCGCGACTTCGTCAACGCCGCGGGTGAGCGGATGGACCGTTTCAGCGCGGTGAAACGGGTGGTGAGCGACTTCATCGCCAAACGCAAAGGCGACCGCATCGGCCTCGTCGTGTTCGGCGACGCCGCCTATCCGCAGGCGCCGCTCACGCTCGATCACGAGGCCGTGCAGGTGCTGCTCGATCAGATGCAGATCGGCATGGCAGGGCCGCGCACGGCCATCGGCGATGCGATCGGACTCACCGTCAAGCTGATGGCGAACTCGCACGCACAGGAGAAAGTGCTGATCCTGCTGACCGACGGCAACGACACCAGTAGCGCGATTCCACCGGAGCGCGCAGCGGAGATCGCCAGGAGCCACAAGCTGGTGGTGCACACCATCGGTATCGGCGATCCGGACACCACCGGCGAAGACAAGGTCGATCTCGATGCGCTCGCGCGCATTTCGAGCATCACGGGCGGCCGGTCGTTTCGCGCGCTCGGCCGGCAGCAGGATCTCGCCGATGTCTATGCCACGCTGGATAAACTCACGCCCGAGAAAGTGAAGCGGGAAACCTATCGCCCGCAGCGAGATTTTTATTGGGTGCCTGCCGCTGCGGCGGTCGCGATTTTCGCGCTCTACCATGTGCTTGCGTTGCTGATCGCGATGCTGCGTGCGCCACGTCGAGACGCGCGGCCTGAGCGGGTGAAAACCGTGGAGGCGGGTCATGGAAATTGATCTGACCGCCTTCCATTTTCTGCGGCCGCTGTGGTTGCTTCTGCTGATACCCGCCGTGCTCCTGCCGCTTTGCTGGTTTCGCCGCAACAACGTGCGCGCGCGTTGGCGCAATGTCATCGATCCTGCGCTGCTGGAGCATCTGATTGTCGGCGATACGAAGCGCCGCGTGATTCAGCCGGTGCACACGCTGGGGCTGCTGCTCGGCATCGGCGCACTTGCCGCCGCGGGCCCAACCTGGCAGCAGGAGCGCCCGCCGTTCAATCAGGATAAGGCGCCGCTCGTCGTCGTACTGGAACTCGCGCATTCGATGGACGCCACCGACGTGGCGCCCACGCGGCTCGAACGCGCCAAGCAGAAGGTGCTCGATATCGCACGAGCGCGCAAGGGTGCGCGTACCGGACTGGTCGTGTTCGCTTCGAGCGGGCATCTCGTCGTGCCGCCCACCGAGGACCCCGCCATGCTCGAGTTGTACGTGCCGGCGCTCTCGCCCTCGCTGATGCCGCGTGACGGCAAGAACGCCATCGCCGGTCTCGATGCCGCCGAGCGTTTGCTCGCGAACGATCCCGCCGCGGGCACGATCGTTTTCATGAGCGACGGCTTCGATGCGAATCAGGCGGACGCGTTCGTGCAGAAGGCCAAGGCGATCCGTCATCAACTGCTGTGGCTCGCGGTCGGCACGGAGAACGGCGGTCCGATCCGCGGTCCTGACGGCATGATCGCGATGGACCCGGAAGGACATCCACTGATGGGTACGTTCGACGCCGACGCGATTCGCAAGGTGGCAGACGAAGCGGGCATTCCGCTCGCCAGCATGCGCGTGGACGACGATGACGTAGTGTGGGTCCAGCATCGTGCGCAGGCCTACCTCGCGCAAGCGGAGGAGTCGAAGATCGTGCCGCGTTGGAAAGAGTCGGGTTACTGGCTCGTCATCCCCGTGCTGTTGCTTGCGTTATGGAGTTTCCGGCGCGGCTGGAGCGTCAAGTGGCTGCCGGTGGTGTTGATCTCGCTCGTTTTCAGCGCCGTGCCACGCCATGCAGAAGCGGCCGAATGGCACTGGGTCGATCTGTTCGCCACGCACGATCAGCAGGGCCGTTGGGATTTCGACCATGGCGATTACAAGGCAGCCGCGCAACGCTTCGACGATCCGATGTGGAAGGGCCGCGCGCAATATCTCGCGGGCGACTATGCCGGCGCGCTCGAAAGCTTTTCGCGTCTGAAGACGGCGCAAGCGTATTTCTACATGGGCAATACGCTTGCGCATCTGGACGACTACGCGGCCGCCATCAAGGCGTATGACAACGCGCTCAAGATTCAGCCCGCTCTGCGCGAGGCAGCGGCCAATCGGGCATTCCTGCAGCGCTTGCTCGCAAAAGACCAGCAGGATGAAATGGACCCGGAGGAGGATCCACCCGATCAGGTGGAGTCCGACAAGAAGAAAGGGCGGGGCACATCGACCGTGATCGTGGGCGCGCCGCGTCCGAGCGAAGAAGTCTGGATGCGCAATCTGAATACATCGCCCGCGGTTTTTCTGCAGCAGCGTTTTGAGCAGGAAACCGAAGCAAAGGGAGCGAGCGCGCCATGACAGCGACTCTCCTGAAGCTTCTGTTGATCGTGGCGTGGCTCGGCGCGGCTTGCGCTTCAGCGCCGGCCTTCGCCGACTCCGCGCCGCGGACTATGGTTCGCGCGCATCTCGAGCCTTCGGGGCCGGTCATTGCGGGCAGCGAGGTCAAGCTCGTCGTCGACCTGTTGACGACCACGTGGTTCACCGAGGCGCCGAACTGGCCGCTCTTCACCGTGCCCGATGCGATCGTCAGCCTGCCTGACGAGCAGGCGGACAACCTCTCGGAGGACATCGGCGGCGTGCGCTGGTTCGGTGTGAGTCGGGCTTACCGCATTGCGCCGCAAGCGGGTAAGACATTTGACATCGCGCCGTTTGCCATCACCGTGTATCCGGGCGGCACGAATACGCCTGTGCAGGTCATGACGCCGGCACTCAAACTCGTCGCGACGTTGCCGCCGGGCGCGCAAGGCATGAGCACCTTTTTTCCGACCACGCGGCTCACGGCCACGCAAACCATCGAGCCGGCGAAGGAACACATCAGAGTGGGCGACTCCGTGACGCGCACGATTACGCAAAGTGCCACCGGCACCGAGTCGATGTTGATTCCGCCGGCGAATCTGGGTGACGTCGACGGATTGAAGCGCTACGCCAAGCCGCCTGTGACCCGCAACATCGTGCAGGACCGGGTGGGGCTCGTGGCGGGCGAGCGAACCGACAGTGCGACCTACGCCGCCGATCACAACGGCCGGTTCAAACTGCCGCCGGTGACGATCGAATGGTGGAACACCAAGACGCAAAAGAAAGAGACGATCGAGTTGCCGGGTGTGACGTTTTCGGCTTCGACCGCGCGTGAAAAGCCCCTGTTCGACATTCCCGTCGAAGCGATGAGCAATGGCTTCCCGCACAGAATCATCGTGATTCACAGCAGGCAGGTGATTGTCGGCTGCGCGGTTCTGCTGGCGATCATGTTGGCGGTCTGGGCGCGCGTGCATGTGACCACGTTCTTGAGGCGCGCGTGGAAACGTGCAACCGACGCACGCAAGCACTACCTCGAAGGCGAGGCCGTTGCGTGGCGCAGGCTGAATGATGTTGCGCGTCAGGGCGATTGGCGGCGGATCATTCCGGCGTTGTATCGCTGGATGGACAGAACGCATGAATTCGGACATCCCTCGCGACTGGAAAGCATCGTTCGCGCGGACGATGCCGGCGTTACGGACCTGATCGACGCTGTGGGCGCGCACTATGCCGGCAGCGTTGCGCCCGAGCTTCACTGGAAGAACGCCGAAACAGCACTGCGACGGGCTGAGCAAAAGGCAAGAATGGAGCAGCAGGTAAAGCAACCCCTTCCACCGCTCAATAAATTCTAATTAGAAAGCCGCCGGTCGATCTCATGCGAAGGCGACATAGGCCGCCACGAGGATCATGCAGATACCGAACACGCGTCCCTGAATTCGCAACGCACGTGCGGATCGAAACCGGCGGAGAATCAACTGGCCGCCATAGATCCATGGAAAGTGGCAGACCATGCACACGACGAGAAATGCCGCCGCGAATTGGAAGACCTGTGCCGGGAGTGATTTTGCCGAGTCGAGAAACTGCGAAAACATCACCAGAATCATCGAGTGAATCTTGGGATTGAGGATCACGGATAGAAATCCGTCTCCGGTACGCAGGCGTGAATGATCCTGCTCGCTGTTGTTTGCAGATTGGGCTGACGAGCGAAAAAATCCCCATGCAAGATAGAGCAGATAGACGGTGCCCGCCCACTTGAGCACCATATGGATTTCGGGGTGGCCGTGCAATACCTTGCCCAGACCCATTCCATAGACGAGGCACAGCACCAGATTGGCTATCTCGAAGCCGGCCCAGAATGGAATCGAGCCGGCCACGCCGTAGCGGCCGCCGGCGGTCGCGAGGACCGTGTTACCGGGTCCGGGGCTGACGACCATCGGTACGGTGTAGCCAAGAAACAGGATCCAGATGTTCCATGCAATCATCGAATAGCCTCATGTCGGCAAGGAGCCGGGACATCACGTTTGCCCGCGGAGTGTGTGATTAGAAGCGACTTCCTCCTGCGTCACAAACGGGTTATCTTCATGCTCTCGATAAATCAAGGTAATCGACAAGCCTATGCGACGCCTGCCTCCGCTAGGTGCGCTGCGTGCCTTTGAGGCCGCAGCGCAGCATCTGAGCTTTACCCGCGCTGCTGCCGAGCTGTGTGTGACGCAGGCGGCCATCAGTCATCAGATTCGCCAGCTCGAGGATTGGTTAGGCTTTCGCCTGTTCGAGCGGCGCGGGCATGCGCTGAAGCTCACTGCAAAGGGCGAAACCTATCTTCCGGAACTGGCCGGCGCGCTCGATCGCATCGCCGCGGCAACGCTGCGTCTGATGGAGCCCGATGCGCGACCGTTGCGCGTCACTGTTCTGCCGTCGTTCGCTTCGCGATGGCTGGTGCCGCGTCTTGAAGCGTTTCGCGCCTTGCATCCGGAAATCGATGTGCGCCTCGATAGTTCGGCCGATGTCTGGACGTTCGCGACGGAGCGCTTCGATCTCGGCATTCGCTCAGGACTCGGGAAATGGACCGGTCTGAAAGCTGACCTGATCGCTCGTGAAACACTGAGTCCGGTCTGTAGTCCGACGCTCGCCGATGGCCCGCCCGCCATTCGTGTTCCGGCTGACTTGCGCCGTGTCCGCTTGTTGTACGACACGCCGCGAGAGGCGTGGCGGCACTGGTGCGAGGAGGCCGGGATAGGGGGGCTCGACATGGATACGGGCGCATCGTTTAACGACGCAAGCCTCGCATTGCAAGCCGCGGTGGAGGGCCAGGGGGTGGCGTTAGGCCGGCTTATGCTCGCGGCCGACGATCTGCGTAGCGGTCGACTGGTACAGCCTTTCGACGTCGTGCTCCCCAACGACTACAGTTACTGGCTTGTGTATCCGACTGCGGCGCTGGAGCGCGCCAACGTCGTGGCTTTCCTGACATGGCTGCTGTCGGAGGCGAAGCAGAGCGCGGGGCCGGTCGCCATCTTCTAGGATCTGGCTATCTGGTGGTTTTGCGCGGTCATCTTCGCCGCCTAGCGACGCCCGCTGCGGCCCCACACGTAACGCACCCAACGTTGCCACCTGCTTCGTTGCGGAGCGATAGCGTTGCGCGATGCCTGCTCTTCGCGGTCGCGCTCGACGCTCTTTTGCACCTGTTCGTGGATCTGGCGCAGCGTCAGACCACCGGGGCCTTTCAGTTTGTCGGGATCGGAGTCGGAGTCGTCGTTCATGGGAATGGCCTGGTCCTGATGAGTCGGCTTGATCTTGATACAGATGGACAATCGCGGCAAGCACGTGGAAGAGGCTTTTACGTGAACCGCCTTCGAATCCGCAGGACTGGCACAATCGGGGGTGACCTTCGATTCACCAGGGAATCTTCATGCCAGACGCTGTCCCGTCTTCGCCGCCAGCATCGCCTTCACGACGTATCGGCCCTCTATTTGCCCTGTTTCCCTTCCTGCGCCCCTATGCCGGCCGCTGGGCGCTCGCGTTCCTCGCGCTGGTGACGTCGGCAGGCGCCACGCTGGTGTTGCCGGTGGCGTTCAAATACCTGATCGATCGTGGCTTCGCGGGGGGCGATCGGGCGCACATCGATCGCTATTTCTTCGCGCTATTCCTCGTTTCGCTGGTACTGGCCGCCGCCACGGCGCTGCGCTTCTACCTCGTGTCGTGGCTGGGCGAGCGGGTCACGGCGGACTTGCGGCGGGCGGTCTACGACCACGTGCTGGGGATGAGTCCGCAGTTCTTCGAGACCACGCAAACCGGCGAGGTGCTGTCACGACTCACCGCCGACACCACCCTGATCCAGGCGGTGGTGGGCACCAGCCTGTCGCTGGGATTGCGCAACTTCTTCCTGTTGACCGGTGGCGTGGCGATGCTGGCGGTGACGAGTCCGGTGCTCTCCGGTTACATCATCGCGACGCTGGTCGTGGTGGTCGCGCCGATCGTGATCTTCGGCCGGCGTGTGCGGCGGCTCTCGCGCGCGAGCCAGGACAAGATCGCGAACACGAGCGCGCTGGCAGGCGAGGTGCTCAATGCCATGCCGACCGTGCAGTCGTATACGCAGGAGCCCTTCGAGGTGCGGCGCTTTGCCGGCGCGGTGGAGGCAGCCTTTGAGACAGCGCTCACGCGCATTCGCGCACGCGCCTGGTTGACCGCCGTGGTGATCGTGCTGGTGTTCAGCGCCATCGTGTTCGTGCTGTGGCTCGGAGCGCAGGCGGTGCTGGCCGGGCGGATGACAGCGGGCCAGTTGTCCCAGTTCATTCTCTACGCGGTGTTCACGGCGGGTGCCGTGGGAGCAGTTGCTGAAGTGTGGGGCGATCTGCAGCGTGCCGCTGGTGCCACCGAACGTTTGCTGCAACTGCTGGCGGCGCGCTCGCCGGTGGTGCAGGCCGAGACCACGGTCGCGTTGCCTGCGCGAGGCGAGGGCATCCGCTTCGACAACGTCAGCTTCTCGTATCCATCGCGCCCCGGCATTGCAGCGCTTTCCGGACTCTCGCTCGATGTCCGTCCGGGCGAACATGTCGCCTTGGTCGGACCGTCCGGCGCGGGCAAGACCACGCTGTTCCAGCTGCTGCTGCGCTTTTACGATCCGCAGTCCGGCGGCATTCTGATCAATGGCGTCCCGACGCGCGAAGTGCCGCTCGTCGAGTTGCGCAAGGAAATCGGCGTGGTGCTGCAGGAATCGGTGATCTTTTCTGGCAGCGTGCTCGACAACATCCGCTACGGCGCGCCGGACGCCACACTCGCGCAAGTACAACGGGCGGCTGACATGGCCGCCGCGGCCGGCTTTATCGACGAACTGCCGCAAGGCTACGACACCTTTCTCGGCGAGCGTGGTGTGCGACTGTCCGGCGGACAGCGTCAGCGCATTGCGATCGCTCGCGCGATCCTGAAGAATCCGCCTATTCTGTTGCTGGACGAAGCGACCAGCGCGCTCGATGCCGCCAGCGAACGGCTGGTGCAAAAGGCGTTGGACAATGCCGCGCAGAACCGCACCACACTGGTTATCGCGCACCGTCTTGCGACTGTGCAACAGGCCGATCGTATTGTCGTACTGGAACAAGGCCGCATCGTCGCACAGGGTCGTCACGCCGAGCTCCTTCTGAGCTCGCCGCTCTATGCTCAACTTGCTGCCTTGCAGTTTGGCGAGCAGTTGGGGCAGACGGTGCAGCGAGGCGCGGTGAGCGACCCGATCGGGTCGGTGTGACAGGCCATCCCTGTTCAGAGAAAAGCGCCGCGAAGCTATCGCGCGCTCGGCCCGGTCGATTGCCTGAGCTGGAATAGGGCATGCACTTCGTGTCCGTGCTGCGGGCGCTTGCCGTCGAGCACATCGAGCAGATACTGCGCGGTAAGGCGCCCGATCTCATACGTGTCGACTCGCATTGTCGTCAGCGCGGGGCGCAGCTCTTTCGCGATCTCAAGATCGTCGAAGCCCGTCACGGATAATTCACAGGGAATCGCGATACCCAGTTCCTCCGCCTCGCGCAGGACGCCCAGCGCAATGTGATCGTTGCCGCAGATGATCGCGGTCGGGTGCTCGCACGGCGCTTGCCAGATCGAGCGCAGGCTGCGTCGCCCGAATTCGATCGTTGATTTGCCTTCGAGCATGTGCTCAGGCCGCACCGCGAGACCGTGGCGTTCGAGTGTCGAGCGGATGCCCGCCACGCGCGCCTGCACGCGATCGTTGTCGCGCGTCGGCTGGATGCAGACCGCGAACGAGCGATGCCCGAGGCCGATCAGATGTTCGGTGATCTCCGTGTAGGCCGCGTGGTTGTCGAAGCCGACGCAGATGTGTGGGCTGTCCTTGCGATACGCATACGTAACCGCATAAGGCACGCGATAACTCCGCAACGCCTCGAATAGTTCGGGGGGATGAGCCTCGCCCACGACCGCCATCGCCTCGACGCCGCGTGCGAGCATGGCGCGCACCTGCACGAGCGCCTGCACCGGATCGTAGTTCGAGCAACCGAGCACGAGGGTAATGCCGCGTGCCGCGAACGCAGCCTGCATGGCGCTCACCTGCGAAGCGAACACCTGGTCATCCAGTGTTGGAATGATGATGCCGGCAATGTGACTGCGTGTGGACGCGAGCGCGCGTCCCGCTGCGTTGGGAAACCAGTTGAGCGTGAGCGCGGCGTGTTCGACACGCTCGCGCACGTTCGCCGAGACCTTGTCCGGCTCGTTGTAGACCCGCGATACGGTCGCCGTCGACACGCCCGCAAGCTTGGCGACATCGGAAAGCACAGTGCGGCCCGTGTTGCGGCGGGCACGGTTCGTCGGAGTTCGGACGGTGGCCGGGGAGTCGGCGGAATCGGGCATTGGATCAGAAAACGAAGAGTGAATCGAAGAACGCCCGACATCTTACCGCTGCATGCGCGCGCGAAGCGCGAGCGTGCATGGCAGCGGGTGCTGGCGTTCTGCTCATCGGGCGTCCCTGACGGCTGATGCCCGCGAGCCTAGCGGCGTTGACCGAGCGCGGCGACGCGCGAGCGGAAATGCTCGGTGCCTGCGACGATCTTGTCGAGCACCGCGTCGAGCGCCCAGAAGCGTTCGCGCACGTCATAGTCGATCGCGCGGCAGCGAATCGAGTCGAACGTGCCGATGCGCTGGTGATAGATCTTCGCAAGCGCGGGGTAACCGAGCGCTTCGGATACGGCGGCGAGCACGAGAAACGTTGCGAGTTCCTCCGCGAGAGCCGGGTCCTGTGCCGCGTCATTGCGCAACCAGTTGTACAGATCCGGGTGGAAGTTCGTGAAGACACCGTTGAAGCCTGCGGAACCGGCTTTCATGGCGTCCCACGCGATTGCTGCGTTGGCGTTCAGGATCTTCAGCGGCGAGCCCTGGGCGAGCGCGACGCGCCGCTTGACGGTCGCGAGATCGCAACTCACGTCTTTCAGCATGATGAAGCGGCCGGTATCGATGCAGAGCTTCAATTCATCGTCGGACAGCAGCCGCCGGTATGGCGCCGGGCATTCGTACAAACCGAGTGGCATGTCCGACGGAATACGCGCGAGGAGTCGCTTGAGATTCGCCGCGAAGGCCTCCGTTCCCTGACGATTCGGATCGAGCCGGTTTGTCACGAGCACGACGCCTTGCGCGCCCGTGGCCGCGGCAACGTTCAGCTCTTCGGCCTGGGCATCGGCGTCGTCGCTGATGTGGCCCGAGACCACGACCGGAATGCGGCCCGCGACTTTCTCGACCACGAAGCGTCCCAGCGCGCCTCGCTCGGCGAGCGTCAGAAACTGCATTTCACTCGACTGGGCGACGGCGAACAGCGCGTCAGATCCGTGCCCGATGTACCACTCGATCAGGCGTTCGAGTCCGGCGTAGTCGATGGCGCCGGAATCGTCGAACGGCGTGAGCATCACGGGGACGATGCCTTCGATCGAAGTCGTGGTGTGCTTGGCGGTGGTCATGTTGTTGATCTCCGGGGAAGGATTCGATGAGAGGGCGCGCGGCCGCCTTCAGGCGGGCGCGCGCAGGGTGTCAGTGGAGACCGGCCGGTCGTCGATCGGTTTGCGCACCAGCAGGAGGTAGCTCATGGCGCCGGCAAACGCGATGCCGGCGGCCGTCAGCAAAGCAGGGACGAACGACCAGGTCTGCGCGATGTAGCCGGTTAGAATCGGTGCGAGGGCGCCGCCCAGAAAGCCGCCGAAGTTCTGGATCGCGCCGAGCGAGCCGACACGGTTCGGCGGCGCGGCGGCGGTGGCAAGCGCCCAAGAACTGGCGGAGGCGGCGTTCGCCAGAAAGATCACCACCGAGATGCACACGATCGCGATCGTGTTGCTCTCGACGAGCGCCGCCGGAATGGTGAACGCGACCATGCCGAGCATCGCGATTACCACCGCATTGCGGCGGCTGGTGACCGGGTTCGTGCTGCCGCTCGTGATGAGATCGGAGAACCAGCCGGCCGTGAGCGAACCCAGAAAGCCGCAGAAGAACGGCACCGACGCCGCGATGCCCGTATGCATCAGGCTCATGTGCCGCTCTATCGTCAGGTAGCCAGGCAGCCACGTGAGGTACACCCAGTTCAGGTAGACCGAGCCGAAGAAGCCGATCAGCATGCCCCACGTGGTTCCGTGCGAAAACAGCGAACGCCAGTCGGCGAACGTGGGCGCAGGTGCCGGCTTGCGGTCCGCTTCGTCGCCTTCGAGATAGTGCCGCTCCGCTTCGCTCATCGTGGCCTTTGTGGGATCGCGATACACCGCAAGCCATACGACAGCGACGATCAGGCCTAGCACACCCGTCACGATGAATGCCCAGCGCCAGTGAAACTGAACCACGATGATCGACAGACACAGCGGCGCGAGCGCCGTGCCGAGCGGGGACGCCGAATTGAAGATGCCGGTCGGCTTGCCACGCGCCCGCAGCGGAAACCAGTTGCTGACGACGCGTGCCGCCGACGGAAATTGCGGCGCCTCGCCGATGCCCAGTACGATCCGCGCAAGGATGAACCAGCCGAAAGTCGAGACGAATCCGCCGGCAGCCTGCGCGATTGACCAGACGATCAGGCCGATGCCGAGCAGCTTGCGCGGTCCGATCCGGTCGACGAGGCCGCCCACCGGCAACTGGAACAGCGCGTAGCTCCAGGAGAACGCGGACAGCAGCAGTCCCATCTGACCGAGCGAGAGGCCCAGGTCATGACGGATCAGCGGATTGGCGACCGCGAGCGTTCCGCGGTCCAGATAGTTGACGATGCCGCTCACCATCAGCAGCGTGAGCGCCACGATCTGGGCGCGGCGGATTCTCGGTGGGGCCTGCTCAAGGCTCGGGGTGGCGCTCATGCTTGTTGTCTCCGGTTCATGTCTTTGTTTGGGGCGGGGCGCTCTGATGCGATGTCAGGTCGCCGGGGGATTGGGGTTCTCCAATTGCCATTTCTCACGCTATGTTAGCGCTTACATATTGATGCTGTGGCCGGGTGTCAGACGGCCATCTCATGCATTTAGGAGTGTGCGATGTAAATGATAGCGCTTACATTTTGAACCGCATTCGGGCAAAGTGGCAAGCATCAGAGTGGATTTGGCGGGTAAACACCAGTCGTTCGCGGTCGGATCCCGGCGTTCAGGGCGACGCAGGCGCCACCGCGAAGTCAAGCGTGGTTTTGAAACGCTAAAGCGTCAGAGCGGTGATGTTGCCCGTTGTCACTTCACGCCGTGCTTCGCCTGCCAGCGTTGCATGAACGCGATCTCATCGTGCTGCGCCTTGATGATGTTTCGGGCCAGGCGCTTCAACTCGGGATCTTTGCCGTATTTCAGTTCCACCTGCGCCATTTCGACCGCGCCTTGATGATGCGGAATCATGTGGGCGACGAAGTCCTTGTCGGCATCGCCCGTGTAGGCAGGCGCATCCATGGCCTGCATCATTTTCTCGTCGGCGTCCTTGTACGCTTGCGTCGACGCGCTCGACCCGGCGTCGGCTGAAGCGGACATGTCCATGCCGGGCATCGACGCACCCTGCTGGGCGTAGACGGGCGCCGCGGCGACAGCAAACACAACGCCGCTGAAAAGGCAAAGGGCACGGAATGCGCGAAGGTTTTTCATATTGGGTTTTCCGTTGGGAAAAAAGTAATTTCAGGTGACCATGATGCCGCGAACAGGGTGCTCAGCTTAATCGATACACACAGCCTGATGCGATCCGTTTAGCGCTTGAACGAAGGATGAAACCCCGCCGCTTCGATTGCCTCGATGACGCGTTCCGGCGGCAAGGTCGATGCGACCTTCACGATTTTAACGGGGACATCGACGTCGAGCTTCGCCTCTGGATCGAGGCCAGTCACTGCACGAGCAATGGCATTGGCGCATCCGCCGCATGACATATCCGGGATTTCGAATTCCATTTATTGCCTCCGCTGAGAAATCAGAACTTAAGGTTGGACCTTCCCACTGCGGGAAGGTCAAGCATAGTCGTCCATGTTGTTTTTGTTGCCGCCCATCATGGCTCTGCCGACGCAAAAAGCCGCCGCAGACTGTTGCGGTCCCAGCCTTACAGTCTTCTTAAACAGCGTGCTAGACTCCGTACCCATGTCTTACTGGCGCAAACTCTTCCTCGTCGTGCTGCTCGCGCTGAGCCTTCCGGTTCAGTCGTTCGCGGCCGTCTCAATGAAATGCAAGTCCTCGCATTTCCCGAGGGAAGGCACGTCCATGCTCCATGAGAATGCTGGCGAGGCGACTCACCAACATGACCATGCTGCGATGATGGCCGATAGCGCCAATGACATCGCAAGTGCCCACTCGCAGAACCACAGTCAGGCTGGCGGCGCGCATCATCCGCATGCCTGCTCGACCTGCGCGTCGTGCTGTTTCGGCGGCGGCTTGCCGGCCGCTCCGGTTGCGGCGATATCCGCCGACGCAGTCCATTTCGCTGTGGCGCTTGCTCCCTCTGTCCGTGTCGCATCATTTCTGACTGACGGCATCGAACGACCTCCCCGAATCTCTCTCGTCTAGTTCCTTCGCAGCGTGATGCTGCGATGTTCAATTTCGCCTTGATGGCCGCACGTTGCACGTCGGCCGTCCGGGCGGCATACGACGAGAAAATCAATGCGAACGTTTATTGCGGCGCTGCTCGGCGCGACGGCAGTATTGCCGGCGCTCGTGCACGCCACGCCCCCACATCCTGATCCGGCTGATGCCGCGGCATCGGTTCCGGTGGTCAATGTGCCGTCTGTCTTCGCGGACTATCGGCCATACCGGGAACAGAAAGCGCCCACCTGGCAAGCGCTCAATCGCGCGGTGGCGAGCCCATCGGGCAAGCCCGGGATGAACCACGGTCAAATGCATTCAAGCGATGCCGGTGCCGAGGCCGAAGCCAACGCCAACGCCAACCACGGCTCCACTCACGGCGGCCACGGTACCCATCACGAGGGACCGGCGAAATGAAACGGCACCTGTTTCCTATCGGCCGAGTCATTGCCGCGACCGCTGTGTTGGCGTTCCTCGCCGGCTGCACGACCTTTTCCAGGGACGGCGGCTTCGACACTGTGTCCACCACAGCATCGCAGCGGCTCGGCAAAGACGCTGTACTAGTCAAGACGGACGAAGACCGCAGCGCTGTCGCCAAACGCACGCAGGAACTGCTGTCGAGGCCGCTCGGCATGGACGACGCGATCCAGATCGCGCTGTTGAACAACCGCGGATTGCAGGCCTCGTATAGCGAACTCGGCATTGCCGAGGCGGACCTGGTGCAGGCGGGACGGCTGCCAAACCCCGGCTTCACGTTCAGCCGCACGCACGGTGGCAACGATCTGAGCATCAGCCGTACGTTCACGCTTGGCTTGTTGAACGTGCTGACGTTACCGTTGGCGACACGCATCGAGAGTCGCCGTTTCGAGCAGACCCGGTTGCTCGCGGCGGACGCCATGCTCAAGGTCGCCGCCGATGCTCGACGCACCTATATCGGCGCGGTCGCGGCGAAGCAGTCCGCCGCCTACGCAGAGCAGGTGACGGAGTCGGCGGACGCCGGCGCCGAACTCGCATTGCGCATGCAGCAAGCCGGCAACTTCAGCAAGCTCGACTATGCGCGTGAGCAGGCCTTCTACGCGGAAGCCGTGGCGCAACTGGCGAAAGCGCGGCAGCAGTCGGTAGCCGCGCGGGAAAAACTCACTCGCACGATGGGCCTATGGGGTTCGCAAGCGCAGTACGACCTTCCTGAGCGTCTGCCTGACCTGCCTGCAACGAGGCCCGAGTTGCAGGACCTCGAGCACTTCGCGATGCAGAACCGCCTGGACATCCAGGCAGCAAAACGCCAGACGCAGAGCGTTGCAAGCTCACTGGGCCTGAGCCGGGCAACGCGATTCGTCAATGCGCTGGATGTCGGCTATCAGAACAATTTCACGACCTCCGACGGCCGCGAGCAGGGCTACGAAATCAGCGTCGAGATTCCGATTTTCGATTGGGGCGCTTCGAAAGTGGCGCGCGCCGAAGCGATCTATCTGCAGTCGGCGAACCGGGTCGCCGAGACCGCGATCAACGCGCGCTCGGAGGTTCGAGAATCGTATGCAGCCTATGTGACGGACTACGACGTTGCGAAGCACTATCGCGACGAAGTCGTGCCGATCCGCAAAACGATCTCGGACGAACTGCTGCTTCGCTATAACGGCATGCTCGCGAGCGTGTTCGAACTGCTCGCCGATTCGCGCGACCAGATCGGCGCGGTGAACAGCACTATCGACGCGCTCAAAGACTACTGGCTCGCGGAAACCGACCTGCAACAGGCGCTCGGCGGCCGTCTGCCGCCTCTCGCGATGGCCTCGGCGCCATTTACATCCATGACGCCGCAAGCGTCATCCACAGATTCTGAAGGTCAATGACATGGTGTCTCGTCGAAATTTTCTGGGCGGCTCTGGGGCCGCGTTGTTGGGCGCGGCACTCGTCAGCAAGGCCGGCGCCGCGTCATTGCCTGAGGCGCCCACGATGACCAAGGCCGCGATGCAGGCACCGCGCGTGCCTCCAGATGGTCGGCCGTATGCGCCCGTTGCCACGTTGAACGGCTGGTCGCTGCCGTGGCGGATGAAGAATGGCTGGAAAGAGTTTCATCTGATCGCCGAGCCGGTGGTGCGCGAACTGGCCCCGGGCATGAGCGCGAACCTGTGGGGCTATAACGGCCAGGCGCCGGGGCCGACCATCGAGGCTGTTGAAGGAGACAAGGTGCGCATCTTCGTGACCAACAAGCTGCCGGAGCACACCACGGTTCACTGGCACGGCATGCTCCTGCCGTGCGGCATGGATGGCGTCGGCGGTCTCACGCAGCCGCACATTCCGCCGGGCAAGACCTTTGTCTACGAGTTTCAGCTGGAGAAACACGGCACCTTCATGTATCACCCGCACGCCGACGAGATGGTGCAGATGGCAATGGGCATGATGGGCACGTTCATTGTTCATCCGAAAGACCCGGGCGTCATGCAGGTGGATCGCGACTTCGTGTTCATCATGTCCGCCTACGACATCGACCCGGGCAGCTTCACGCCGCGCGTGAACGAGATGACCGACTTCAACATGTGGACGTGGAATGCGCGCGTCTTTCCAGGCATCGATTCCTTGCCGGTACGCGCCGGCGATCGTGTGCGCATCCGCGTCGGCAATCTGACGATGACCAATCACCCGATCCATCTGCACGGTTACCACTTCGAAGTGGTGGGGACGGACGGCGGATGGATTCCGCCTTCCGCCCGCTGGCCGGAGGTGACCGCGGACGTCGCGGTCGGCCAGATGCGCGCCATCGAGTTCACGGCGAACCGTCCGGGCGACTGGGCGTTTCATTGCCACAAGTCCCATCACACCATGAACGCGATGGGCCATCAGGTACCGAACCTGATCGGTGTGCCGCAGAAAGACCTCGCGCAACGCATCAACAAGCTGGTACCCGATTACATGGCGATGGGCAGCACGGGCGGTTCGATGGGCGGGATGGAAATGCCGCTACCCGACAACACCCTGCCGATGATGACCGGCACGGGGCCGTTCGGCGCGCTGGAGATGGGCGGCATGTTCACCGTCGTGAAAGTGCGGGAGGGATTGGGGCGCAACGACTACCGCGATCCGGGGTGGTTCAGGCATCCCAGGGGGACGGTGGCCTATGAGTACACCGGTGAGATGCCGGAGGGTTGAGCCGACAGGGCGGCGCGCCCATCCAGGGAAAACCTTACCGATCCTTTGTACGCTAGCTCACCAAGACGAGCCAAACTTTACGTGGTCAAACTTTTTGAGGTGTTATGCTGAACCGTCCCTTCCTTCGCAGCAAACAGGTCCGTGCCATTTTAAAAAATACCTAATTAATTAGGAGTCAGGCATGTTGAGAAAGGTGGTCGATCGGGCGAAACAGATCCGACGTAGCGAGGGATTCAAGCATTCCGTGGCCATGCCGCGCCGGATTTCGCTTCATGCGACACAGCGTTTGAACAGGGGCATCTTTTCCATCGAGATTCAGGAGAATTCCGGGTTTTTCTCCGTGATGCAGATGGTCCTGTTTATTCTGATGTATTGCGACGAGAAATGCCTCACCCCGTGCATTAGCGCACGCGGCGGGCTGTATGGTGATGCCGAAGGGAAACTGGACTGGTTCTCGGCCTTCTTCGAGTCCGCGCACACCACCTCCGGAGCCCCGATCACCCATAAGGTCAGAACGTCGACAGTGCGCGACCTGGTTCAACTGGGCTTTCGTCAGCGTTATGAAGCCCGGCTTCGACTCAGGAGTGCAAGCGAGCTCTTCTTCGCGCACTATCGTCCGGCCGCGCATATCTGCGAAGAAGTCGACGCGATCTGCCAGAAGCTCGGGCTTGGCACGTCGACCCTTGGCGCGCATTTCAGAGGGACCGACAAGGCGCAAGAAGCCGTCCCGGTTTCATGGGGAAGCTTTTGCCGGCAGGTAGAAGCCACGCTCGCGGAAAACCCGCACTTGACCAATATTTTCATATCGAGCGACGAACGGGCGTTTATCGATTTTTTT
The DNA here is from genome assembly GCF_900230185.1 of Burkholderia sp. OK233. Classification (GTDB taxonomy): domain Bacteria; phylum Pseudomonadota; class Gammaproteobacteria; order Burkholderiales; family Burkholderiaceae; genus Paraburkholderia. The sequence continues at coordinate 447,376 of NZ_OCSR01000002.1, read as the reverse complement.
GTCGCCTGGCCATTCAGCAAGCCGGTCAGGGTCGCACCGGCAAGACATCTCGCCTGTGGCAGCACGCCCGTGCACTTCAGCGGCTATCCGGGACTCGAAATCGGCCGCGAGGCGCTGGTTTCCAGCCTGCTTCTGGCCAATTGCGGGTTCCTCGTGAAGACGCCGTCCTATCTGTCTGCGTGGTCGAAGATATTCAATCCCTCCCTTCCGGTGAAGCTCGTCTCGCCGCCGCGCCCGGACGCGTTCTGGTTTCCCGATAGCCGGCTCTGGATCGAACAGGCCGCGCACGAAGCCGCTCAAGCGGCGCAGGCGGTTCAAGCGGTCAAGGCGGCCAAGGCGGCCAAGGCGGCTTAGGCTGCTTAAGCCGCTTAAGCGCCAGCCGTTTTCAAACAGCAGTACGAAAGCCCGGAAGTCCCCCAGCAAGACCATGCCACTGCACTAGCCCGGCGGTCTCTCGCATTACGCCCAACGTTTTTACGAAACTCCGCGAAGTATTAACGCTGCGTTTACGCGGATTTTCCTAAATTTGACGGTGCGAGAGTCCCTCGTCGGAGACCAGACCATGGATCTGCTTTACCTCATCGCCATCATTGCGTTCAGCGGCCTCGTCGCGGCCTTCGTGATTGGCTGCGACAAGCTTCGCCGCGCGCCCGGAGGCCGTCCATGACTACCTGGATGACCTGGCTCGCGGCGGCCTCGACGCTGATTCTGTTCGCTTACCTCGTGTACGCCTTGCTACGCGCGGAGGCTCTCGAATGAACTTCAATAACCTGTTTCAGCCCGGCCTGTACATCGTCGTGCTGATCGCGCTCGCCATTCCGCTCAGCCGTTACATGACCGGTGTGGTGGACGGTTCGTCGGTCGTCGTGCGCCGCATCGGGCGGCCGATCGAAACCGCGTTCTACAAGCTCGCCGGGGTCGACCCCAGCGCCGAAATGTCATGGAAGCACTATGCGCTCGCCGTGCTGGCGTTCAATACGCTCGGCGTGCTCGCGGTGTATGGATTCCTGCGTTTGCAGCAATGGCTGCCAGCGAACCCGCAGGGCTTCGGCCCGATGACGCCCGACGCCGCCTTCAATACAGCTATTAGCTTCGTGACCAACACGAACTGGCAGGACTACACGCCGGAATCGACCGTCAGCTATTTGACGCAGATGGCCGCGCTGACGGTGCAAAACTTCTTTTCAGCCGCCACCGGCATTGCTGTCGTGGTCGCGTTGATTCGCGGTTTCGCACGTCATACGACGGCCACGATCGGCAATTTCTGGGTCGATCTGACGCGTATCACGCTGTATATCCTCATGCCGGTCGCGACGGTTATCGCGCTCGTCTTCATCAGTCAGGGCGTGATTCAGAACTTCAAGTCTTACGAAGACGTGCCGACGCTGCAGGTGACGACGTATCAAACGCCGAAGACCGATGCCCAGGGCAATCCTGTCAAGGACGCCAAGGGCAACCCGGTGATGGTGGACAACAAGGCCGACAAGCAGACCATCGCCATGGGGCCGGTTGCGTCGCAGGAAGCGATCAAGATGCTCGGCACCAACGGCGGCGGCTTTTTCAACGCCAATTCCGCGCACCCATACGAAAACCCGACGCCGTTCGCCAACTTCGTTCAGATGATAGCGATGCTCGTTATCCCGGCTTCGTTGTGCATGGTGTTCGGCCGGATGGTGGGCGACAAGCGCCAGGGCTATGCAGTGCTTGCCGCGATGACGATCGCGTTCGCGGTCGCCTGTTGGGGCGAGATTTCGTCTGAGCAGAACGGTAATCCGCTGTATGCGTCGCTGCATGTCGATCAGACGGCGTCGGCCACCCAAACGGGCGGCAACATGGAAGGCAAGGAAACCCGCTTCGGCATCGCGCAGTCCGGCATCTTCACCGTGGCGACCACCGCCGCCTCGTGTGGCGCCGTTCTCAACACGCACGATTCGTTGACGCCGATGGGCGGCTTCGTTCCGCTCCTGTTGATCGAACTCGGCGAGGTGATCTTCGGCGGCGTCGGCTCGGGTCTGTACGGCATGCTCGTGTTCGCCTTGCTCGCGGTGTTCGTGGCCGGCCTGATGATCGGGCGAACGCCGGAATACATCGGCAAGAAGATCGAGTCGTACGAGATGAAGATGGTGTCGATTGCCGTGCTGCTCACGCCGCTGCTCGTGCTGGTCGGTGCGTCGATCGGCGTGCTGACGGCGGCCGGCGTGGCGGGCGTCGCCAATCCCGGGCCGCACGGATTCTCCGAGATTCTCTACGCCTACAGCTCGGCCGCCAATAACAACGGCAGCGCTTTCGCGGGCCTCTCGGTCAATACGCCGTTCTACAACACCACGCTGGCCATCGCCATGTGGTTCGGCCGCTTCGGTTCGATTGTGCCGGTGCTGGCGATCGCTGGATCGCTGGCCGCAAAGAAACGCATCTCCGCTACCGCCGGCACGCTGCCGACGCACGGCCCATTGTTCGTCGTGCTGCTGCTCGGCACCGTGGTGCTGGTCGGCGCGCTGACGTACGTGCCGGCGCTGGCGCTCGGCCCGGTCGTCGAACATCTGATCATGGTCGCGGGACATTGACTGAGAGGACAGCATGACTAACGGACTCCAACCACCGGTTCATCAGCCGGGCAACATCGGTCAGGCGCGCAACGCCGCGCGCTCGATGTTCGACCCGTCGATTGCCCGGCCGGCGCTCGTCGATTCGTTCAAAAAGCTCGCGCCGCGCCACCAGTTGCGTAACCCGGTGATGTTCTGCGTATACATCGGCAGCATTCTGACGACGATTCTGTGGATCGCCGCGCTCGGCGGCCAGGCCGAGGCGCCCGCGGGTTTCATTCTGGCGATCGCGCTCTGGCTGTGGTTCACCGTGTTGTTCGCCAACTTTGCGGAGGCGCTGGCTGAGGGTCGCTCGAAGGCACAAGCGGCTTCGCTGCGTGGCGCGAAGCGCGACGTGATGGCGAAGAAGCTGCAGGAGGCGCATCCCAAGTCGCCGATTCGCATCACGACGGCCACCGATCTACGCAAGGGCGACGTCGTGCTGGTGGAAACCGGCGACGTGATTCCGGCGGACGGCGAGGTGATCGAAGGTGTCGCGTCGGTCGACGAGTCGGCGATCACGGGCGAATCCGCGCCGGTGATCCGCGAGTCGGGTGGCGATTTTTCGTCGGTGACGGGCGGCACGCGCGTGCTGTCGGACTGGATTGTCGTGCGGGTCAGCGTGAATCCGGGCGAGGCTTTCCTCGACCGGATGATCGCGATGGTGGAAGGCGCGAAGCGTCAAAAGACGCCGAATGAGATCGCCCTGACGATCCTGCTGGTCGCGCTGACACTCGTGCTGCTGTTCGCAACCGCGACGCTGCTGCCGTTCTCGATGTTCTCGGTCGAAGCCGCGAAAGCCGGACATGTCGTCACGATTACCGCGCTGGTCGCGCTGCTGGTGTGTCTGATTCCGACTACCATCGGTGGGCTGTTGTCGGCGATCGGTGTGGCGGGCATGAGCCGGATGATGCAGGCGAACGTGATCGCCACGTCGGGCCGCGCTGTTGAAGCCGCAGGCGACGTCGACGTGTTGCTGCTCGACAAGACCGGCACGATCACGCTCGGCAATCGCCAGGCTTCGGCTTTCACGCCGGCGCCGGGTGTCACGGAGGAACAGCTCGCAGACGCCGCGCAACTTTCTTCACTCGCGGACGAAACACCGGAAGGGCGCAGCATCGTCGTGCTGGCGAAGCAGCGCTTCAATATCCGCGAACGCGACATGCACGCATTGCAGGCGACCTTCCTCGCCTTTAGCGCACAGTCGCGCATGAGCGGTGTTGATCTGCCTGACCGTGAGATTCGCAAGGGCGCATCCGACGCGATCAAACACTACGTCGAGGTCCACGGCGGCAGTTTCCCGGCGGAGCTGACGGCTGCGGTGACGGAAATCGCACGGCGCGGCAGCACGCCGCTGGTCGTCGCGCAGCAGGTGCGCGGCGAGAGCGGCGCACGCTGCATGGGCGTGATCGAGCTGAAGGACATCGTCAAGGGCGGCATCAAGGAGCGCTTCGCCGAACTGCGCAAGATGGGCATCAAGACCATCATGGTGACGGGCGACAACCGCCTGACCGCGGCAGCGATCGCCGCCGAAGCCGGCGTGGACGACTTCCTCGCCGAGGTGACGCCTGAGGCCAAGCTCGCCACGATTCGCACGCATCAGGCTGAAGGCCGGCTCGTGGCGATGACCGGCGACGGCACCAACGATGCCCCGGCGCTCGCACAGGCCGACGTGGCGGTGGCGATGAATACCGGCACGCAGGCGGCGAAAGAAGCCGGCAACATGGTCGACCTCGATTCGAATCCGACCAAGCTGATCGAGATTGTCGAGATCGGCAAGCAGATGCTGATGACGCGCGGCTCGCTCACCACGTTCTCGATTGCGAACGACGTCGCCAAATACTTCGCGATCATCCCGGCGGCGTTCGCGACGACTTATCCGCAACTGCGTGTGCTCGACGTGATGCATCTGAGCTCGCCGTCGTCGGCTATTCTCTCGGCGGTGATTTTCAACGCGCTGATTATCGTGGCGCTGATTCCGCTTGCGCTCAAGGGCGTGAAGTACCGGCCGCTCGGCGCGGCGTCGCTGCTGCGCCGCAATCTGCTGGTCTACGGGCTGGGCGGCATTCTGCTGCCGTTCCCGTTCATCAAGCTGATCGATATGGTGCTGAACGTGTTCGGCTGGGTCTGACCCAATAGAGTGAACATCATGAAAACGCTGATTCGCCCGGTACTTGTCCTGTTCATCCTGATGACGGTGATCACCGGGGTGATTTATCCGATCGTTGTGACCGCGATCGGCCATGCGGCCTTCGAGCGCCAGGCGAACGGCAGTCTGCTCGAGCGGGACGGCAAGGCGGCAGGCTCCGCGCTGATCGGCCAGCAGTTCGACGCGCCGTACTATTTCTGGGGACGCCTGTCGGCCACCACGCCGCAGCCCTACAACGCACAGAACTCGGGTGGTTCGAACCTCGGCCCGACCAATCCCGCGCTCGCCGACGAAATCAAAGGCCGTCTCGATGCGTTGAAGGCGGCGGGTAACGACATGTCGCAACCCGTGCCGGTGGATCTCGTGACTTCGTCGGGCAGCGGCCTCGACCCGGAGATCAGTCCGGCGGCTGCGGCCTATCAGGCGGCGCGCGTGGCGAAGGCCCGCGGCCTGCCGGTCGATCAGGTGACCAATCTCGTTACGCGTAATACGTCGGGGCGGCAGTTCGGCATTTTCGGCGAGGCACGCGTGAATGTGCTGAAGCTCAACCTGGCTTTGGACGACCTCAAGCCGATGCATTGAGCCCGCGGATGAGCGATCCCACCGTAACAGTCGTTGTGATCGACGCTGACAAAGCCATCCGCCGCTTCATTCGTACGAGCCTCGAAGCGGCCGGCATGAGTGTCTTCGAGGCGCAGACCGGCGCACAAGGCCTGGCGCAGGCCGCGACACGGCTGGCGGATCTCGTCATCATCGATCTGAGTTTGCCGGACATGGACGGCATCGAGGTGATCCGCGAGTTGCGCGGCTGGTCTGCGATGCCGGTGATCGTTCTGTCGGCGCGAAGCCGCGAAGAAGACAAGGTTGCCGCGCTCGATGCCGGCGCCGACGATTACCTTACCAAACCATTTGGCTTACCCGAGCTTAGCGCGCGGCTCAGAGCGCATTTGCGCAGGCAGGCCAACGGCGACAGGGTCGGCGTGCCTCAGGTTCAGTTCGGCCTCGTCACAATCGATCTCGGCGAGCGGCGGGTCGTGCGCGGCAGCCGGATCGTCCATCTCAGCCCCACCGAATATCGCCTGCTCTCCGCGCTGGTGCGCCACCCTGGGCGCGTATTGACGCACGAGCAACTGCTCGGCGAGGTATGGGGCCCCTTGCAGACCGACAACCACCACTACCTGCGCATCTACATGGGGCATCTGCGCCACAAGCTCGAGCGCGATCCGGCCCATCCTGAACACATCGTCACCGAGGCCGGCGTGGGCTACCGGCTGGTCGGCGTGCGCTGATTTTCACAGGATTTTTATATCGGCGGCGGCAATCGTTTCCTGGTCTTTACGGTGTCGTCCGTATAGTTCGAGTCTGGCGTTCCGCCGCAGGAAAAATCCGCGTTTTTGCTGGAGTGTGTATGGCATTCAAACAAACTAGGGGCAACGTGACCGTCGAGGCTTGCGTGTTTTCCGCACCGGGTTTTGACCTCCCATGACGCCCTCAAGACCCGCCATGATATTCAGAGGGATGTGCAAGGTCGTCGCCATCGCCTTTGTCACCAATCAGGTTCTCACGACTATTTTTACGTACGTCGCGCAGCAACTCGATGCTACGCTGCCTCATGAAACGATCTGGCTGTTCAGCTGCGTGACATGCGGACTGCTGACGTTGTGGCTGCAATCCGATGCACGGCGTGCGTTCGGCTTCGCGCGAGCGAAAGGTTTTGTGAAGACGGGCGGCGACAGGAAACAGGATCTGCAGATTGCCGAGGATTGTCCGAAACGGTGGCTGGTGATTTTGCATATCGAGCTGAATCCCGCTGCGATACAGGCATCGTGAGGGTGTTTTCCGTCGCGATGCAATTTGCGCGCGTACTTCAAAAAAAGTGGTGTTTTTTTACACGACATTAATGCCGCTTTAGCTAAGCTCAAAGTACAAAGTACCCGCCAGGAGTTCTCGATGATACGAATGCTAATCCCTGTTCTCGACCACGGAGGCGCGATAGAAGCCGCGCGCTACGCGGCGTTCATGTTTCTGGAGCGCGGCATAACCGAAGTCGAATTGCTGGAAGTACTCGAGCCTGTCGACCAGGGGCGCGCGGCAGCCTTCCATACCCGAAGCTCACTGGTGCGGATGGAAAAGCATGCCATGCTCAAGGCGCTGATCGATGCCCGCACCATTCTCGAAGAAGCCGGGGTGCCGTACCAATGGAAGCGGGTATTTGGCCACCGCACGAGAGCGATTGCCGACTATGCGGCAACGACCCAGCCCGACGTCATGGTGATCGACGCGAGCCACATGGGTTTCTTCAGGAGACTGGCCATGTTCGCCGCGCTGTCGAGACGGACGCCCACGCCCGTAACGATGGTTCACTGAGTCATCCCACGTTCATCGGCAGCAGCACCATCTGTTTGCCATGCTGGTGCAGACGTGTCTGGATTTCCAGCGGTGTGTGATTGTGAAGCCACCGCGTCAGGATATTCACCCGTTTGAAAATCAGTTTGCTGGCGAAGCACACGCTGTTCGGGAATTCCTCCATGGTGGTCCCGGTCAGTTTGACGAACTTTTCCACAGGATCGGTGCCGAAAGCGATCCTGTATTCGGCGGCCATTCCGTGCCGGCAGCACTGCGCCACGTAATATTCGAGCGATGCCGAAATCGTTTGCCTCAAGTGCTCAAGGTGCTCCGCACCTTCGTAGCTTCGCGCGTCCACTTCGCCGACCGCGAGAAATATCACATTCCTGAAGTGGTCCGGGAACAATCGGTTCACCCATAGCAGCGCATGCATGCTGGCGCCGCGGTGTTTGCCGACGAGCAGAATAGCGCTCGGCTGGGATGGATCCGGTTTGAGCGCTGCCGCCGCTTCGCTGACCTCGGGCGGAGCGCCGGTAAAGAGGGCATCTTGCCTTCGCAATCAGTGCGCGGGTTTCGCTGTAGTGCCGTTTGATGGCGAAGCACAGCGCCACCACGGCGCCGGTCACCAGTACCGTTAGCCAGCCGCCCGCCGTGAACTTCTCGATCAGCGTGATCACCAGCACGGTGCTGGTGACCGATAGCCCCAATGCGGACAGCGCGAAGTGCGTCAGCCAGTTTTCGCCTTCATGGCGATGACCCCACCAGTAAATGCACAGGCCCAGCAGGGAAAGGCTGAAAGTCAGGAACACGTTGATGCTGTACAGCACCACCAGGATCGACACGTCGCCGTGCGTCCAGATGAGGATGGCGAGGCTGGCCAGCCCCATCACGACGATGCCGTTCTGTCTGACCAGACGCGCGGACAGATCACGGAAATGACGCGGCACCCACGAATCCGACGCCATGTTCGACAACACAGCCGGCCCATCCAGGAAGCCGGTCTGCGCGCCAACCAGCAGCAGGCCTGCTTCGAAGGCCAGCACCGCGGCAAGCAGCGCATGCCGTGCGAACGCCGAGCCTAGCCCGAGATGATCGATGACGCTGCCGAATACCACCGCATTGAGCGTTTGACCTTCCACCGCCTGGGCATTCCACAACATGTACAGCAGAATGATGCCGCCCGCCGTGAAGGCGAGCGACGTGGACATGTAGAACATTGTCGTCCTGCCGTTCGGCACGCGCGGTTCGGCCAGCATGTTGACGTTGTTCGACACAGCTTCGAGGCCCGTATACGTGCCGCCACCCAGCGAGAACGCTCGCATGAGCAACGCCAGCACCACGAGGGGGCCGACCGCGTGCGACATGCTGCGCGCCTCACCGATCGCGCCGGGCACGACGGCGGCCAGATGATCGCCGTGCACTGCTATGCCGTACACGATGAGGCCGAGATGCAGCACCACGAAGCCAAGGAAGATCGGCAGCAGCACCATGATCGATTCGCGCATGCCGCGAAAGTTGAGGCCTGTCATCAAGACGATGAGGATAAGTTCGGTGGCGAGCTTGAACGCCTGCGCGCTCACCGGCAGCAAGCTGAAGAAGGCATCGACGCCGCTTGCCAGCGAGGTCGCGACGGTCAGGACGTAGTCGACCAGCAGCGCGGCGCCTGACACCAGCCCTGGATGCGGGCCCAGCAACGCCGTCGCAACGCGATAACCGCCGCCGCCGGTGGGAAACAGCTGGATGACCTGGTTATACCCGAGCGCGATGATGAAGACCGTCGCCGCGGTAGCCAGTGCGAGAAACAATGCAAGCGAGGTGTGCTGGCCGAGCGCGAGGAAAGCTTCTTCGGGCCCGTAGCATGACGATGACAACCCGTCAGCACCGAGACCGACCCAGGCCAGCAGCGGCGTGACGGCGATCGCGTGGCGAGTCCGGGGATCGAGCGGGTCCAGCGGCTTACCGACTATCAAGCGCCAAAAATTAGCGAAGACGGCCATGTCCCCTCCAGGTCTGGTCAGGTGCGCCGGTGTGACTACTGTTGTCTACGGTTCGACGCGCCAGTGGCCCGGGCGTAAGGAGAATGACAAGTATCGACCGCTATTGCGATCATCGGCAATCGACAACGAAAATGTAGGGCAGTTTCGCGCGGTGTGCCAGTGGACTATATCCGGGAAAAATGCAGTCAGGATATCGAAAAGAAGATCGGCAGAGCGCCATGCAAATTCGCATGGCGGGCTCGCGGGCTGCATTGAGGGCGTCAAACTGCTGTTCAGCATCCCGCTCGCCTTGAACGAGGCGGCATGCTGAACGCAGCAGCGTGACTTCACCAAAGCATGATTATTGCCCTGTATAGCCCACGGGTGCCGTGTACTTGCCCTGGATCGCATTCGCGTTTGGCAGCACAACGTAAATCGGCGACTCGGTGAGGGTGAGATTCACGACGCCGTTCGTGTAGCTCGCCGAGCTTACGTTGCCCATCATATCGATGACGTTTACATTGCCGCTCGTGCCGGTCGAGTTCACGGTCAATGCATAGCTGGTGCTATAGGTCGAACTGTAGGTACCCGATGACGTCGGCCAGTTCGAATTGTTGTGTGTCCAGAGCGCCGCGATCACTGCCCCCGAGTTGAGTTGCTGGAATGCGTAGCCATACACCATCGACGGAAGCCCGTTGAGGCGCCCGAGCGTTTGCGTGCCGTCCATGACGCGCGTCAGCGCGGCGAACGCGAGTGCTTCCGGTTTGGGGCTCAGATTCGTCGCGCCATATTGCCCCTGCGGATCAGCAAGATCGAAGAACGTGCCGATGCCCACGTCAGCGGGATAGTCCGCGCCGTAGAAGAAGTAGGTGACCTGTGCACCCTCGCCGAGAATGATCAGATGCGCGCGCAATGCGACGGCGGCCTGCCCGTACAGCTGGTTCGCCGGCGGATAGCTTGCTCCATAAGCGGCGCCGGAGTCGTAGGTGATGCCGAGCTCGGTCATCCACAAGCGCATGTTCGGCTTGACCATTTGCATCTGCGAACGCAATGACCTCATCTGCTGATCGAGGGCGTTCGCGACATTCGAGGGATTCGGATCGGTATCGTATTGTTCGGGCGGATGCCCAGCGAACGTGCCGGCGTTGTAATAGCCGTGCGTTGTCACACCGTCGATGTAATTGCCGAGTCCCAGCGGCGCGTAGGTGGCGAGATATCCCTGCGTACATTGCGTCGAGCAGTTTGCGGGGAAGACGTTGGTCGTGCCCATCACGACCGCGTTCGGATCAGTCGAATGCAGGCCTTTATAGGCGGCTGCGTACATCGCGACGAAATTGGCGGTCGAATCGACCCATTGAGGCTCCCACGTCACCTGGTAATAGTTGTTTTGCTGATTGGCGAAATACTGCTGACGGATCGCTGCGCTGTCGGTGCCCACACGCGCCATGTAGTTCTGGTAGTAGCTTTCGTCTGACGGTGCGTTGGTGTCGTCCTGAAACGCGCCGGTCGGACTCGCCCACACGGGAATGCCGTCCAGCCTGATGAGCCGCATGATCTTGCCGTTCGTGTAGAACGGATCGAGATCCGATAGGGAAGGCGTCCACGTATTCGCGGCATTGGGCTCCATGGCGGACAGCTCACGGTCGTCGATCGTTTGGGAGATGCCGAGCGCTGCGAGCATCGGGCCATTGTCGTTGAAGCCCTGCATGCCGAAGCGGTGCTGCTCCTGATGCGCGTAGCTGACTGCCGGTATCGTGCCGGACAGGTTCGGCAAGACGCCGAACGTGGCGATGCCGGTTGGACGCGTGCCGAATTGCGGCAGCGTGCCACCTGAGTGTGTCAGCGTCGCCGTGATCGCGAAGTAACCCGCCGCGCTGCTTTGGCACGACAGCGTGCTAGTCCGCGTCCCGCTCGCAACGGCAAACGAACCGCTGCCCTTGATGTTGCCCAACTGATCCTGCATCGACCAGACGACGGTGTCCGCTGATTTCGCAGCGGTGACGAACGACACCTGGAAGGTGCTGCCTTGATTGAAGAGGCGTGTGCCGTCGCTGCTTGGCGTGTCGGAGACGATCAGGCCGTTGGCGGTGCCTCCGGCCGCTGTCGTCGGTGCTGCGCAGGCGATGGCGGATGCTGGCGTCGGAGTCGGAGTCGGAGTCGGAGTCGGAGTCGGAGTCGGCGTCGGCGTTGGTGTTGGTGTTGGAGTTGGTGTCGGCGTAGGCGTAGGCGTAGGCGTAGGCGTCGGGGTTGGGGTTGGGGTTGGGGTTGGGGTTGGCGTAGGTGTCGGTGTCGGTACCTTCGGAATCCAGCAGAACTTCGAAACTCCATACGCCGGGTCGGTACCAAAAGCCGTATTGCTGCAAGTCACGCCATTGGTGAAAACTTTGCTCACGTTATTTGCGGTCGTGCTCGCACCATAAAGCACGGTCATCTTGCCGCTGAACGAACATCGCGCGTTTTCGACGGCACACTGCGTCCACGCACTAGCGGGACTCGGAGTCGGAGTCGGAGCAGGGGTGGGCGTTGGAGTAGGAGTAGGAGTAGGAGTCGGCGTCGGCGTCGAAGTGTTTTTGTACCAGCAACTTTTCCCATACCCGAACGCGGGATCCGTACTCGACACCGCTCCTGTCGAGCACTGCACGCCGCCCGTGAACGGGCCATTGATATCGTATTGAAGGGTAGGCGAAGTAGTGCCGTAGACGACGTTCGCCGTGCCGGTGAACGAACAGAATTGACCCTCGTCCGCACAGTACGTGTACGTTGTTCCGCTGATCGTCAACGAGCTTTGCGCATGAGCTGCGCCAACCAGCATCCCGCCGACGGGCGCAAGCATTAGAAGCGCGCGTTTCATTTCGGACTCCGCGAATAGATGTCGTCAGAAATGCCCGCGCGTCAATTGAATGCGTGGAGGCAGTCCGAGGCGTGATCACTGCTGGGGAACGAAGACAACGAGCTTTAGTTAAGTCGATTTGACGGTCCAGAAACGGACAACAAAAAGCTCTTTCCAGCAAAATCGACTTGCACCCACGCGATAGACGTAGATTTTGCTCGGTGAATCCCTATTCGTATGAATAAAGCCGGTAGGATAGACGCGCTTTTCGGGAGCAAAAGCGGCCGCGCAAGTAGCTCTTACTTCCAGAAAACGCTCGTTTTGACACTGGTTCAAACTTCTCCCGTCCTGCTTGACACTGCTTGACTGTCCCTTTTGGGCATCGTCCCGATAATTGCCCCCGGCGCGGTCGGTTCGAGCGCAACGCCATTGCTGAACCCGCCGCACACACGGTCTTTCAATACCACGCATTACTTATCAATGGGGATAACCATGAAATTCACGCGCTCGGGCGTTCTCGCTACGGCTATCGCTGCAGCCGCCGCCATGCCGGCCGATTCGCAGGCAGCCGACGGCACGATCACATTCACCGGCCAGATCACCAGCCAGACCTGCACGATCAGCGGTAACGGCGGCGGCAAGAACTTCACCGTCACGCTGCCGACCGTCTCGACTTCGGCGCTCGCCACTGCAGGCACGACCGCGGGCCGCACGCCGTTCAACATCGCATTGTCGAACTGCACGCCGAACTCGGGCAACGTGTCGACTTATTTCGAACCGGGCGCCACGGTCGATACGACCACGGGGCAACTGATCAACGCCACGGGCACGGCCACCAACGTCGAAATCGGCCTGCTCAACGGCGACAGCAGCGTGATCACGCTGGGTGCGGCTCAGGCTTCGCAGAACTCGAAGGCCGTCGCGCTGGCAAGCGGTGCGGCCACGCTCAAGTATTTCGCGCAATACGTGGCAACCAATGGCGCGTCGACGGCGGGTACCGTCAATACGACCGTCATGTACTCGATCGTCTACCAGTAAGAGCAGGACGCTACGGGGCGGTGGCCGGTGCCCGCGAGAGGCGCCGGCTGTCGAGGAGATCAGAGCGAACCACGAGTTCGCCACGTAATAAGGATAACGAAATGGCAATGCGAAAGAATTTATCAAGAGCGATGACGGTTTTCGCATTGTCATGGTTGGTGAGCAGCGCGCATGCGGGTGTTGTAATTAGCGGCACGCGCGTGATCTATCAGGCAAAAGATCGTGAAGTCACCGTCAAGCTCAGTAACGAAGGTGACGCACCGGCGCTGGTTCAGGTGTGGCTCGACACGGGCAATCCGAACGCGATGCCGGACGAATCGAAGGTGCCGTTCACCCTGTCGCCGCCGCTTTTTCGCCTCGATCCGAAGAAAGGGCAGAGCCTGCGCCTGATCTACACGCAGGAACCGTTGCCGCAAGACAAGGAGTCCCTGTTCTGGCTCAACGTGCTTGAAGTGCCGCCGCGCGCGGCCGCCAGCGCCACGGCGGACGATCCGAATTCGCTGCAGCTGGCGTTCCGTTCGCGCATCAAGCTGTTTTTCCGTCCGGCGGGGCTGCCGGGTATTGCGGACGAAGCGGCCGCGAAAGTGAGCTGGAAATTCGTGCGCAAGGACAACGGCGCCTACGCGCTCGAGGCGACCAATCCGACGCCTTATCACGTGACCTTCAGCAAGATCGTCGCCAGCGAGAGCGCGACTAGCTGGACCAGCGATAAGGGCGGCATGGTCGACCCGGGCGCGAGCGCGGACTTCGACGTTGGCAACGTTGCGCCGCTCGCTGTCGTGCCGGCGCAAGTCGATTACACGTTCATCAACGACTACGGCGCCGGCGTCGCCGGCAAAACGCTGCGCGACGAGACCGGCAAGTAATCATGCGCACCCGGGAATATTCTCCGCGGCCGCGAGCCGGAAGCTGGTTCGCGCTCAGGCGCAGCCATGCCGTGATGCTCGGCGCGCTAGCCGCCTGGGGGGCGACGCCCGCGTTCGCCGGCTCCACGATGCTTGCGGACGTGCAGTTCAACAGCGAATTTCTGATGAAACCGAAAGGCCAAAGCGTCGACGTGTCGCGTTTCGAGCGTGGCAATCCGGTGCAGCCCGGCGAGTACACCATCGATCTCTACGTGAACGGAAACTGGGTCGGCCACGACACGCTGCGTTTCGTGGCACGGGAGGGCGCGGGGAACGCCGTCCCGTGTTTCAGCAAGGCGCCGATCGAACGCCTCGGTCTGGACTTTTCGGCACTGTCGGGCAAGGGGCGCGGCGAACTCGCGAAAGCCCAGGCGGGCGAGTGCGCGAACGTCGCCGATCTCGTCGACGGTGCGTCGCAAGCCTTCGACCTGTCCGATCTGCGGCTCGATCTGAGCATCCCGCAGGCGGCGCTGCTGCGCAATCCGCAAGGCTATGTGAGCCCCGAGTTCTGGGACGAAGGCGTGACCTCGGCCACCTTGGGCTACAACCTGAATTCGTTTCGCGTGACGGGTTCGGGCTCCGCGGGGTTGTCAAATACGCAGACCTATCTCGGCCTGAATAGCGGCGTCAACGTCGGCAGTTGGCACTTCCGGCAGAATTCCGCGCTGACGTGGCAATCGAACGGACCGCGCACGTATCAGAACATCGGGACCTACGTGCAACACGATCTGCCGTCGATTCGCAGCCAGTTGACGCTCGGTGACGCCTTTACCGACGGCGCCGTGTTCGACAGCATCGGCATTCGCGGCGTCGAACTCGCGAGCGACGACCGCATGTTGCCGGACTCGCTGCGCGGCTACGCACCGCTGATTCGCGGTGTGGCGATGACCAATGCGCGCGTGAGCGTCACGCAGAACGGCAACAAGCTGTACGAGACGACCGTCGCACCGGGTGCATTCGAGATCAACGATCTGTACGCCACCGGCTACGGCGGCAACCTGCTCGTCACGGTCACGGAAGCCGACGGCAGTCAGCATAGTTTCTCGGTGCCCTATGCGTCGGTCGCGCAGTTGCTGCGTCCGGGCATCACCCGTTTCAATGTCGCCGCGGGCCAGCTCCGCGATGCGCAGGTCAATCAGCACGACAACCTCCTTCACGGGACGGTGCAGCACGGTTTCAACAACGTCATCACCGGCTACGCGGGGACGATCGTCGCGGATGGCTATCTCGCCGGGCTGCTCGGCGCGGCGGTCAACACGCCGTTGGGTGCGGTCGCGCTGGACGTAACCGAGGCGCGCGCCAACATTCGCGGCGTGACCAATACCACCGGCCAGAGCGTGCGAATCAGTTACAGCAAGCTCGTGCCCGCCACCAACACGAACTTCACCGTCGCCGCCTATCGCTATTCGTCGAGTGGTTTCTGGGCGTTGCGCGACGCCATGCTGGCGCGCAGCGCGGTTGCCGCGGGACAGGATCCGACCTCGGTCGACCGCCAGCGCAATCAGGTCCAACTGACGATGAACCAGAGCTTCGGCAACGGCTGGGGCAACGCCTATGTGGTCGGCTCGACGCTCGACTACTGGAATCGCAGCGGCACCACCACGCAGTTCCAGATCGGCTACAACAACGTGCTGCGCGCGCTCGGCACCAACTTCAGCTACAACGTGTCGTTGTCAAGGCAGCGCGACGGCCTGACCGGGCAGATGAATAACCAGATCTTCGCGAGTGTCTCGATTCCGCTCGGCAACGGCCAGCATGCGCCAACCCTGTCAACCAGCTTCACGCACAACAGTCAGAGCGGGTCGTCCGAGCAGGCGATGCTGAACGGCTCGGCCGGTGTGGACAACGAATTCACCTATGGCGTGACGGCAAACCATGCGCCGGGCTCGAGTGCCGGCGGTGTGAACGGCCAGTACCGCAGCCCGTACGCGACGCTGGCGGCGAGCGCAAGCGGTGGCTCAGGTTATTCGCAGGTGTCGGCGGGCGTGACCGGCGCGATCGTTGCACATCCGGGTGGTGTGACCTTCGCGAACGATCTGGGCGACACGATCGGTGTGGTCGAGGCGAAAGACGCGAAGGGCGCCCGCATCACCAATTCGTCCGGCGTGCGCATCGACGGCTTCGGTTATGCGGTAATTCCGTATCTGACGCCGTATAGCCTGAACACAGTCGAAATCGATCCGAAGGGGATCCCGCTCGACGTCGAATTCAAGTCGACCAGCCAGCAGGTGGCGCCACGTGCCAATTCGGTGGTGATGATTCACTTCGGCACGGTGACCGGCAGGGCGGCGGTGATCGCGGCTCGCTTGCCGAACGGCGCACCGTTGCCATTCGGCGCGACGGTGTACGACGCGAAGGGGCAGGGTGTCGGCGCGATCGGCCAGAACAGCCGGATCTTCGTGCGCGGCGTAGCCGATGAGGGTGCGCTTACGGTGAAGTGGGGCGATGCCGCCGATGAACAGTGTGCCTTCGGATATCACTTGCCGCCGAAGGGCGAAGATCGCGGCGCGTATGCGCATATCGATGCCGTGTGCGGCGCGGCCGCCGGCGTGGCGAACCAGGCAGCGGCGGGATCGTCCGCTGGAGGAAATGCGCAATGAAGAAGTTTCTCCCATTCAGAGTCGCGCGGAAATGCTTCGGCATCCTGATGCTGGTCGCTGCGGCGTGCGCTGGTCTGATCGCCAGCGTACCTGCCCACGCAGCACTACAATGCACGATTACCGGCTCGGCCGCGATCAGCTTCGGCACGCTCACCGTGCCGCGCGACACGCCGGTCGGCACGTCAATTGGGCCGGTGCAGTCGTCGACCGTTTCTGTTAACTGCCCGTCGAATCCCGGTACGGTGCCGCCGTATAACAACGGCTGGTATATCCAGTACTACCCGCAACTGACGAGCAGCGCGGTAGCGGGTGTGTGGAACACCGGCATCGCGGGCATCGGCATCAAGGTCGTGGACGTGACCTACGGCAACGCGACTTTGTCATCACTGGCAGTCGGCAAGTGGGGCGATTTCGGCGCACCGATCACGACGACGGCGGCGTTCGAGGGCAGCTTCACGTTCACTTATCAACTGGTCAAAACGGCCGCGCAGGTGACGACGGGCGGCGCGGTGAACATCCCGCAGCTATTCACGCTGGTCAGCCACAATATTCCGGTGAATATAACGTCGCCGGCGCTGGTGACGATCTCGGTCAACAACACGTCGATCGTTGCAACCACGTGCACCGTGACGACGCCGTCGGTTAGCGTCACGCTGCCAACCGTCAACGCCAGCGCATTGAGCCCCGTCGGCACGACGGTCGGCAACACGAACATCAGCATCGGACTATCGTGTCAGGCCGGCGCGAATGTCTACGTGACGCTGACCGACGCGACCACTCCCGGCAATACGACCAGCAATCTGACGCTTGCGAGCGGGTCGACTGCGAAGGGCGTCGCGTTACGCGTACTCAATAGCGGTGGCACGGCAGTCAGCTACGGGCCGGATTCGGCGGTGGCGGGCAATCCGAACCAGTGGCTGGTCGGGGCATCGTCGAGCACGACGCGCATCCCGTTGACCGCGCAGTACATCTCGACGGGTACGGTGGGGCCCGGCACGGTGAAGGGCCTCGCCACCTTTACGATGAGCTACCAGTAAGCCTTGAACGCACGGCGCGTTGACTCGCCGATGCGCAGAAGCGCTCTAGCTGCGCATACCCAGGTCCGCAAAACTGACGGTTATCGCCTCGCATGCTTGGGTAAAAGCCGTGTCGTAGCTCGAGAAAAAGACCGTGCGGGTTTCGGCCAGCGTTTTAAACAGATCGACCAGAACCCCGCGCGCCGAGGCGTCGAGTCCTCCGACCGGTTCATCCGCGATCACGATTTTGGTCTCGCCGAGTACGGCCCCTGTCAGGAAGAATTTCTTGCGCGTGCCAAACGACATCTGCTCGAAGCGCTTGTCGAGGTGCGGTTCGAGTCCGAAGCGATGGGCAAGGTCGAGCGTGTGGCTATCCACCGTGGTCTTTCTCTCCAACGCCACACGCGCCAGATACTCACGACCGGTTTGCTCCGGATACGTCATGCAGTCTTCGGGCACGTACGTAAGCATGGATTTGGCCTCGCGCGGCGCGGTGTGAAGCGAATGGCCGCCGAGCCACACCTTGCCGGCGTCGGGCTCGATCGTGCCGGCGAGGATGCCTAACAACGTCGACTTGCCGCTGCCGGATTCATCGTTGAGCGCCACGCATCCTGCAGCCGTGTCGTAATGCAGCCCCTGAAAGATGGTGCGTTCGCTATAGCGTTTGCTGAGGTTCTCGAATCGAAGCATGACGTGCGGAGTGTGTCAGCCAAAGAATGTGCCGCGCGACGCTCATGCAGATAGCGATCGGCACGATGCCGGGCGGCGAGCATTCTTCGGGAAGTTAGCGGTGTGCAAGTGTAGCAGCGTGGTCAGATGCTTTCCCCGCATCCGGCAATGACACCACCCGCTGGTGAGGTAAGCAAGGAGACATCTGCGCGCGCAGTGTAAAGTTGCGTCTTTTTGCGCCGTTAAAAAAGGCTTCACCGCCATTCTGCCCATCTCCTGAATACCTCGACGCTTCCCCCGTCGACCGCAATCCATGCAAACTGCTGCCCGCAAAGCGGGCCAACCGTCCCGCGCCGAACTCAGGCGTATCGTCACGGCAATTGTTATCGGCAACGGCTTCGTGGCGTACGACTTCACCGTCTACAGCTTTTCCGCGGTCATCATCGGTAATCTGTTCTTTCCATCGAGCAATCCCGCGTCGTCGCTGCTGCTCTCGCTCGCCACCTTCGGCGCGGGCTTCGTGATGCGCCCGCTCGGCGCGATCCTGATCGGCCACATCGCCGACAGCCGTGGCCGCAAAGCCGGCCTCACGGTATCGCTCACGTTGATGACCCTTGGCACGTGGCTGATCGCGTGCCTGCCGGGCTATGCGTCGATCGGCCCCGCCGCGACGGTGTTGATGGTGCTCGCGCGCCTGATGCAGGGGCTCGCCGCAGGCGGTGAGATCGGGCCGGCGTCGGCTTCGCTGATGGAGTCGGTCGCCTACCGGCACCGTTGTTTCATGGTGAGCTGGCGCGGCGCGAGCCAGGGCGCGGCCGCCTTCGCCGCCGCGCTGGTCGGGGCGTGCACGACGGCGCTGTTGTCGCCCGCCGCCATGCATGACTGGGGATGGCGCATTCCGTTCGTGCTGGGCGGGCTGATCGGACCGGTCGGCTGGTACCTGCGTCGCCGCATGCCGGTGGCCGCGCCGCTGCCGCGTACGCGGCTCAGTCCGAGGCGCATGGTCACGGAATACCCGCGTCCCTTCGTCTGCGGCCTCCTGATGATGGCGGCGCCGTCGGTCGGTATCTACCTTACCGTCTTCTATATGCCGGCCTACCTGGTTCGTACGCTGCATCGGCCGGCGGCAATCAGCCTCTTGACGGCCTGCCTGTCAGGCCTCGTGATCCTGGTGGTGACGCCGCTCGTGGCGCGCGCGGCCGACCGCTTCGCGAGCCGCAAAACACTGCAGTACGCGGCCCTCGTGGCGTCGCTGGCGGCCGCGTGGCCGGCATTCTGGGCGCTGACCCACGGCGTGGGCGACGTCGCCGCGCTCATCATCATCACGGGGTACGTCGCGCTTGCGGTCAACAATGCCGGCCCGAATTCCGTGCTGATGATGGAGGCGTTTCCGGCGCATCGGCGCGCCGCGGGACTTGCGATGATTTACAGCTTCGGCGTCGTCCTGTTCGGCGGATTTTCGCCGTTCCTCGTGACGTGGCTGATCAACCGGACGGGCGATCCGATGGTTCCGGCGTGGTATCTGATGGCCGCGACCCTGCTTACGCTTGCTGCGTTGCGGGCCTTTCCCGAGGCAGAGGCGCCGGATGCGCGCCTTGCCGGTGCTTCGCAGCCGCCGGCTTAGACGCTACCCCAGCGCTCCCTTGCGCCGCGGTGCTGCAGGTCCAACGCGCTCGCTCGCATATCCTGCGGGCTCATGTCGAAGGCGCGGCGAAACGCGCGAGTGAAATCGGACGCGCTCTGGAAGCCGAGTCCATAGGCGATTTCCGTCACCTGAAGATGCGGGAAACGGACCAGTTCGTCCGCCGCTTCCCGCAAGCGGCGATTGCGGATGTAGGCGCCGAGCCCGCCGTCGTGCTCGAACCAGCGATAGATGGTGGCGCGTTTCAGCTTTAACGCCTGAACCACGCTGGTCGGCGTGAGGTCGCCATGGTGCAGGTTAGCTTCGACGTAACGTCGCACCTGGCCCATCACGGCGGCCTGCATCGCCGCCCGGCTCGCACCTGTCAGTCGCGCCTCCTTGCGGAAGGCGGCGATCAGCAGTTGGGCGCCGGCATGCAATGCTTCCGCCGCGCTGGCCGGGTCGAGCCTGGGGATTTCCCGGGCCACTGCCGCCAGGTGGTCCAGCACGAGGCCGGTCAGCGGCGCACCCTGCTGGACGACGCGGCCGTGAATCGCTGTGGCGTCGCGCAGTTCCTCGTCCACGATCGCAGAGGGTACGAACAGACTCAGAAGCCGGCATTCAGGCCGCTCGGCCCGAAACGGCTGGTTCATGTCGAACGCGACGATGCCCTGCACCGAGCCCGGCGCGCTGCGTTTCTTGCGCATGCCTGTCACGTGGCCGACCTCGCCCTCCACGAACAGATGAAAGGCGTAGTCGCGCCGCGAGTCCGTGGAAACGCGCGCGACCGATCGTTCCAGCAGCAGCGCGTCCGTGCTGCAGTCCGTAAACACCATACCGCCGACCGCATAAAGATCGATCTCACCGCGAAATCCGCCGGCGACCTGCTCCTTCGACGGTGGCACGTCGACCACATGCCCCACGCGCTGGCGCCAGGCCAGAAATTGTTCATCGGCTGCGAGCGCGTGCGTGCTGAAGCGGCTCGTGGAAATGGCGGAGCGCGATTCGGCTGCGGCTGCAGCGGCCAGGTGTGGCGGCAAGGTGCGCTGGTTCATGGATCGGTTGCTGCGAACGAGGGGTGTGGTTCTGGCGGGTAGCGGCGGTAACCAGATATTTAACACGCCGTCGTCCAATATTGAGACGGATGGTAAAGCCTAACAAAAAACCTGCGGTATCGTCGGATGATTAGATGCAGATCGGTTTCATCGACGGCGCCATCAATTCGTTTATAACAGGCCCCGCTCTGAAATCGCAACTGCGCGCAAAAAGCAGCGCCGATTGGCATTTTCGGCGCAATGGGTGCGAGGCCCAGGCTTTGCCGGCGGCCAATTTACGGGGTATCGAAAGATGAGCGGCACGAACAGTCAACCAATCGCCCAGCGCGGCGGGCGGCGTCCGGCCAGTCTGGTGGATAGCCAGTTGGAGCATCTTGAGAACATGGTTCAGTACGTGACACGTGGCGATGCGGTTGGCGTGCTGGTCCCGCTAGACCGTGAGTACTGGGAAAAGCGCATTCGTGCGCTGGAAGAGACTCACGAGTTGATTGCCAGCCAGCGCAAACGTGTCATCAAGCTTCTCGACCGGCTCGAGAGTGCAGCGCAGATGAAGCTGGGGCGGCGTACCGCTGCCTGAGTCCGGATCTGCTGAAGGGAAAGGTTGCGAGGATCGGGGGTAGTTGCAGGAGAGAAGATCGGTGCCACAAGGTACCGGCAAATAAAAAAGAAGGACCTGAGAGTGCGGTAATGATGCGGACGGGCCCACAGAGGTTCGCCGCTCAGCTGTGAAACCGTTGGGCGCCTTGCCCATCGGACGTTCGGGGGTGTTGCAACAGAGACCCCCGGACTTGGCCGAGCAACCGGCTGGGGATCGTCACACATGTGTCGTCCTCGCCGGGCGCTCGCTCGGCTCCCCCCTGCGTCACACCCAACACCGGCTTATATACCCGCCAGCATGTTTGGATAGGCGCCTCTAATATTCCGCGATTTACTGCAATATTGACCGCTTTTTAATAGGGCGCGGTGACTTTCAGGTATGCAGAATACGCAGTGAATATAGCGCTGATAAACTGTGCGCCGGAACAACAGGTCATCGCTTTCAAGGAGCCGATCGCTCCCCCCAAATTCGACGATGCAAATCGCCGGACTACCCACCGCTACACCTGTATTTGACCAGTATTGGGGCCCCCTTTGGCCCGTTTTTGGAAGTGACTCATGAAGCCGGGAAAGAACTCGCTTGGGAAAAGACGCGCACGCAAGATCGCCATTGGGGTCAGTGCCGTATTCATCGCGGTATTGCTCGCACTGAGCAGCTGGTTTTATCAGCAGCGCGAAGCGCAGACAATTCCGGCGCTTACCGGCATCGCGAATCAGATGCGTCACGATCCCTCGGCGTGGACACATGACGAGAAAGACGCTTCGCAAATGCTGCGTGATATTCACGACGCCAACGTGGTCGCGATTGGTGTGAGCCCCAACGCGATTCTCGTGTCGAAACGTGACGGCGCGAAATATTTCGTCACCGACCATAACGCGACGTTTTCGCACGCACTGCTGCTCGGCGAACCCAAAGCTGACCAGGCCTCGTCCTATCAGCTCGTCTGGCTGCCCGACGCCGATATTCGCACCGGCGCATCGCGCTGGGTGCCGGTGTTCAACCAGGTGCGCGACGCGATCAGCTTGCTGTTGCCGCTGTTGCTGATCGGCGGCATGGTGTGGTTCATGCGCCGCGAGATGAGAGGCGGCGCATCGCTTCTCAGCAAGGCGCCTACGCTGCGGTTCGACGACGTGATCGGCGCGGGTGAAGCGAAGGCGGCGCTCGCGGACATTCGCGGCTATCTGTCCGATCCGAAGCAGTTCACGTCAATGGGCGTACGCGCACCGTGCGGCATTCTGATGGTCGGCGGCCCGGGCGTCGGCAAGACGCGGCTTGCTCAGGCGCTCGCCGGCGAATGCGGCGCGAACTTCATTTCGATCACCGGCAGCTACTTCAGTGCGAAGTATTACGGCGTCGGCATCCAGAAGGTCAAACATTTGTTTGAACTCGCGCGCAAGAATGCCCCCACGGTGATCTTCATCGACGAAGCCGACGGCCTCGCCAAGCGCACGGATACCGGCGGCGGTCCCGTCGAAGCCGAGAGCAATCGCATCATCAACCAGTTGCTGGCGGAAATGGATGGCTTCGCTTCGAATGAAGGTGTCATCATCGTCGCGGCCACGAACCATCCCGACAATCTGGACGAGGCGTTGCGACGGCCAGGCCGTTTCGATCGCACGGTGCAGGTCCGTTTGCCCGACCGCGAAGACCGCGCGAAAATTTTCCGCTTCTATGCGGAGAGACTGAAGTCGAAGGCCGCCGACATCGACTACGACCAACTTGCTCGCCTGACCACCGGCCTGTCTCCGGCAACGGTCGCGATGGTCGTGAATCAGGCGGGGCTGGTCGCGCGCAAAGCCGGCGAGACGGAAATCGCCGCGAAGCATTTCATGGAGGCGATCAAGATTGCGCGCATCGGCGACGTGAGCGGCGCCGAGCGGGCACTGAGCGAGGACGAACGCACGCGTATCGCGGTGCACGAAGCGGGGCACGGTCTCGTTGCCGCGCTGCTCGGCACCGGTGTGCTGGAAGAGGTCACGATCTTGCCGCGTGGCGGCGCATTGGGTGTTGCGCTCATCACCAAGGCACAGGACAAGCACCTCTACCGCGAAACCGAGATCCGCAACGAGATTCAGGTCCTGCTCGGCGGTCGCAACGCCGAAATTCTCACGTTCTCCGAAGCGTCGAGCGGCGCCGCGTCGGATCTGCAGGAAGCGTCGCGCATCAGCCTCGACATGGTGTCGAAGTTCGGCTTCAACCGCGATGGCGATCTGTTCAGCCTCGCGGCGCTGCCGTCGCAGTACGCGGGCCTGCAAATGAGGAGCGCCATCGAGCACGCCAACGTGCTGCTCAAGGAGTTGAACGAGTTGTGCTATGGGCTGCTGCAGGCGTATGAGCCCGTGCTGCGTGCCATTGCCGACGAACTGCTCGAGCGGGAGACGGTTCCTGGCGTTGCGGTGTACCGGCTAATCAAGGAACACAAGAGCGCGCTGAAGATCGTCCACGAGCCGGCTGCCGCTTGATCCGCTTTGCGCGGGTTAACGTCAATATGAGCGTCAATATGAGTGTCAATACGTCCGGCTGCGTGCCAGGGTGCGCCCGCATTGCATGAGCGGGCAGCATCCGCGCCGTCGTTATAATCCGCCGCGCTTTTGTCCGATTTTTCCGGATGCGCGGCCTATACTGAATTTCGCGGTGCAATCTTAATGCGCCGCTGACTCACGAAGTCAGCCAATGCGCGGATTTCCGTGCGATTCCTCCGCACGCATCCGCCGGCACCGGGCTATAAATCATTTGCCGGTGAAGCAATTCACCCATCACTATCTTCCGCTCCCGGCCCTCCGGCACCGCACGTTTGCGCTGCTCGAATCGCCGAAGATACCGCGCCGTATTTCCGCTGGACGCAATCCTGAAGACAGGTTTCGTCCTTTTATCGCAGGCTGCGCGAACAGCGTCGGCCGTGTACGGGTGTGCCTGTTCAACCGGTTTGAATGGCTCGCTCAATTCAGTTAGGTAGGCGAAATATATGAATTGAATTGAACGTCTGATTTGCTTACGAAGGAGATGAACATGAATAGCAAACGTATAAGCGTTCTGTCGGCCACCGCCATGGCGCTTCTGGCGCTCAGCGGCGCGGCAAACGCCGCCGAGAGGTGCTCGCTCGCGACGCTGAACGGCGCGTACGGATTCAGCGCGCAAGGGCACCTGATCGGATTGCTGGATTCGGCGGGGGGCGTCCATCCGTTTGTCACGCAACAGCTACTGAACGACGTTGCGCTTGTGACCTTCGACGGGGCCGGCCACTTTACGCGGATCGACACCGGTACCGTCGGCGGCGCGCCAAAGGGCGGCCAGACTGATTTCGTCGGAAATCAAAGCGGCGTCTACACGGTCAAATCCGATTGCACCGGTACGATGACGATCCAGTATGACAGCGGAGTGGCGCTCCTTCTGGAAACGGTCGTGACCGATGATGCCAGGGTGATCAAAGCCATTATCATCACCGAGACGCTCCCGGGCGCCGGGGCCACCGTCGATGGCACGTCTTGTCAGGCACCGTGCGCCGAGGCGGTCGAAGTCAGTCTCGAGGGGCGGAAGGTCGTGTCTTTCGGCTCACGCTAAAGCCGGGCGGCTGCCACGGTTCTGGCGCCGCCACGAGAGCGGGAACGTCACTTTGCGGGTGGTGGCGTGTCGCCTTTTTCCGGCAGCGGCTGATCGAGACCCGGTTCGACCGGGGTGGGAATGGCATCGCCAACAGGTTTGGAGACCTCGGTAGGCGGGCTGCCCGGGTCTTCATCCGGGCTGTTTTCGTGCTCGTTCGGGGGATTGGGCAAGTTAGCCACGATGGCTCTCCGGTGGATTGCTATGAGCAATGACGAGCAATACGCGTTCCACGGCAAGGTTTGGCTGGCACGCGCAGCCCAAAGCCCTATAAAACCCCGGATTTCCAGACCATTTGCGCAGCGGCTGCCAGAACGAACACCAGAACCAGAACGCGAAACGCGCCCGGCGGCAATCTGTCTCTAAGCGGTCGCACCAATAGCATGCCGACGATCACCGGCACACTCGCGCAGGCCGAAATGACCAGATCGCTCCAACTGGCATGCGCACCGCCGCTAAACGTGGCAACCAGCGTGATAATCGAAACCACCAGAATAATCGCGATCTGCTTCGTAAAGACTTTTCCCGTGGCGCCCGTGGCGATCAGATACATCGCCAGCAAAGGCCCCGGCACCGAAGCGATGCTCTCCATCACCGCTGCCCCGAAGCCCAATACGAAGCCCGCCGGCTTCGCCCATGCCGGTGACAGCGTGAGCCGCGGCGAAAGCAACAGGAGCAGCGCCGCGACGATCAGCAATATGCCCGCGGCAGCCTGCGCGCGATGAGGCGCCAGCGAGATCAGTACGCTCACGCCGACGATGTTGCCGATCACCGTGCCGATCAACGGCGCGGCAATGCGCCGGACCGTCGGCAGCATGTCGCCGCCTTCCAGCGCCTGTGGAATATTGCCGAGAATGATCGGCATCGACAGCAATAGAACGGCCTCCTTGATCGGCATGAACTGGCTGAGAATCGGCATGGCGACCAGCGGCACGCCGATACTCACCACGCCCTTGACCATCCCGCCCAGCAAAAGCGCCGCAACAATGCCGAGCAGCGCGTAAAGGCTGAGCGTCTGGAGGCTCGCGCCAAGCACGCCGTTGGCGAAACTGAAATGAAACATCGTTGAAGTCCGCGAGCCAACCGCGCGGACCAGATGGACCGGAGTTCGCGCGGGCAGTGGCTTGTTTTTATCGTTCGGCCTGTTCAGTGCCTGCGTGTCGCGCAAGGGTCGAAGCAGCCGGCTAAGTGAGGCCGCATGATACCGCGCCCTTACTCAAGTCGCATGAAAGCGGAACGTAATGGGTGATTCCTTCAGGCGGCGTCCGAAGCGGTGCTTTTATCTCTCAACGCATGCCCGTTGCGAGCGGCAAAAGTGGCCGGCGTTTGTGTAGCCATTGGCGTCGTGGTGTCCAACGGCGCACGCCGCGTTTTCAGGCGAAGAATCGGTGCTTCGATCAGCCGCCAGGACAGTACGGCCATCGTCAGCGAAATCAGGAACGACGCAACAATCCCGGCGATGTGTGCCCACAGTGGCACGGTACCGCCGAAGAACGCTGTGACGTGATGGTTGCGGGTCAGGTCGGGAATCAGATTGTGATAGAGATAAAAGCCGTAGCTGATACGCCCGAAGTTCACCAGCCAGCTGGTTTCAAGCAGGCCGATCACTGCCGCATTCCGGCAGCACGCAATCGAACACACCAGCGCTGCGATGCAGAGGCCATACAAGGCGCTCACCATCGTGAAGGCCAGCGAACTGCCCAACTCACTCCACACGGGCTCAGTCGCACAAAACCCCACCAGGCAAACGCTCAGCACGAACAGCGTCATGCCATGCCCGAGCATGACGCGCACGCGGCTCTCTTTCCCGGCGATCAACAAGCCGCCAATCCCGCCCAGCGCCAGCAGCCAGAAGTTGGTCAGCGGATGCGTATAGATCGTGACGTCCTGCCACTGTGCCGCACGCATCGCCAGCAGCGAAACCAGTCCAACCGCGACGATCGCAAGGCACACCGCGCGATGCCGCCGCGCCGCAACCAGCAGCAATAACGGCGCAAACACGAGATAGAACTGTTCTTCGATCGCGAGACTCCAGAGATGCGAGTAACGCCCCGGCCAGTAATGCAGCACCGAGCCGATCCAGAGGTTCGACAGATAGGCGAAATGAAATGGCATGCCACTCGCTAGTTCTGGGCTCGCCATCCCGAGCGCCATCAGCACGCACATCACCACCAGCATCAGGTAGTAAATCGGAAAAATGCGTAACGTGCGGCGAAACAGAAAGCGCTTCAGTTCCACACCGAACCGGCTGCCGTTTGTTTCGATGCGCGCGCGTTGCGCGGACAGAATGCCGATGATCAGAAAGCCGCTCAGCGCGAAGAAGATCCACACGCCGAGATGGCCAATTTCGCCGATGTCGCCGAATAGACGGTGCTGAAAAAAGACCATCAGGACTGCAATCGCGCGCAATCCGTCGAAGCCTGCAATCCTGTTGTTCATGTGGTTATCTTCCAGTGCGAAGGCGGTGCGCGAGGCGCTGCCGTTCAGGGCGAGAGTGGAAGGACCGGAGCGCACCGGTGACGGCAAAGTCAGCAACGGCAAATGGAAAACGTCGTAATGACGCTCAGCAAGCCAGGAGATCGAAGATCAGCCCGGCAGCGTGTCCGGTCCACATGAGTGGCCGCCGTCGAGGGGTGGCATCGCGCGAAACGCGAGAGGTTCGACGGGCATGCATCAATCCATCCTACGATGAAAAAAAGCGAAAAAAATCGCGCATCGCAATCGGTGATTTTTTTCAGTGACCTTTACCGATCGTGCTCGTGCCGGATGCATCGAAAGCCGCAAAACTTGCTGCAAGATTTTTCATCAGCCAAGGCGTGACGACTCAGTATTACTGCATGCCGACATCTGATTTTCAGATTGCTGGCACTCCGAATGCATTTAGAGGGAGGTTGTCAGCGCATGTCGACGCGGCGCACGGTATCGATGGGAACGTTCTATTCTCATGGAGTTCCTACATGGAACACCCTGTGTATGAGCGCTTTTCACGGCGCATTGCACGCACGCGCCATCTTACGAGAACCTGAATGGACACCCGCCGCGGACGCTCGATCGAAGTGGATTTCTTCCGCGGCGTCGTGTTGATCATCATCGTGTTGGACCACATTCCCGGTAGCACGCTGTCACATCTGATGTTGCACGCGTATGCGCTGTGCGACTCGGCGGAAGTGTTCGTATTCCTCGGTGGCTATGCGTCAGCGGCAGCGTATACAACGGTACTCGCGGGCCGCGGCGAAAGTGCGGCGAAGATGCGTTTCGTCAGGCGCTGCTGGGAGATCTATCGCGCCTATCTATTGACGGCCGTATTGACGCTGCTGTCCGGCGCCGTCCTCGCGCTATTGCATCTGAACCAGCCGATGGTCGATCTGACCGGCTGGCAGCCATTCGCGGTTCAGCCGCTGCGCGAAGCGTTCGATATTGCCGTGCTGCGGCGCCAGCCGTATCTGTCGAGCGTGCTGCCCATGTACGTGATCTTTGCGCTTTGCGTGCCGTTCGTGGTGCCGCTGGCGCGCCGTTGTTCGCTCGCCGCGCTGGGCTTGAGCGTGACGATCTGGGCGCTCGCCCGGCCGCTGGCCGCATTATTCAGCATTGACGATATGGCCGACTGGGCTTTTAATCCGTTTGCATGGCAACTGATGTTCGTGCTCGGCATTCTGTGCCGGGTGCAACCCGTCAGTGAGCGCTTTCACGCCGCGCGCACGGCGCGCTGGTTCACACGCGCCGCGGTAGTCGCGGTGCTGGCGTTCGCCATTGTTAAACTCTTTGTGCTGACGCAGCCGCTGCCCGGCGTGCTTAAACAGAACCTTTCCGTGGAACGCGTGATCAACTTTATCGTCATTGCCTGGCTCGCTGCGCGGTTCGTGCGCATGGGCAGCATCGCGTGGCTCGCAGAGCGGTTGCCCGCCGTGGTGACGGTCGGCCGGACCGGGCTTGTGTGTTTCGTCGCCGGCACGTTGGTGTCGTTGATCGTCGATACGGCGACGCCGCATATGTTCCATGGCTTTCGCGGCACGCTGGTTGGACTCGGTGGCGATCTGGTCGCCATCGGCGCGATACTGATGATCGCGCGCGGCTGGAACGACTGGAAAGGGCCGCGGTCGCGCACGGCTGCCAAGCGCGCGGGTTACGGATGAGGGCGCGTGTGCGCCGTGCGCGTCATGTGTTTTTCATAGGGCGTTCACGCACGGTCGTCACGGTGGCCGGCGCAGCGCTATCGCTGATGAACGTCTCGCAGGCATTCGCCGCGCTCAAGGAGGCGCCGCTCGCCATGCGTTGCGCGGAATTCGCGGGCGCGGTGTTGCCCCCCGAACTGATCGCCTTTCCCACGGCCGGCGTGCAGATCGAAAGCGCGGCGATGGTGGCGGCCACGGCGCCCGGCAATCAGCAAGGTGGCGAATATTGCCGTATCACCGGGCGCGTCAAGGCGCTCAAGGCCAGCACGCCCGATATCCGCTTCGACCTGAATCTGCCGCGCCGCTGGAACGGCCGCGCGCTGCAGATCGGCGGCGGGGGCTATAACGGCGTGGTGGTGAGCGGGACGGGCGTGATGCCGTTCTCTCCGGATCGCGCACCGCTCGCGCAAGGCTATGCGACCTTCGGCGACGACTCGGGGCATGTGGGCGATTCGTCGCTCGCGGTCTTCGGCCTCGTGGACGAAGCGGTGACCAATTTCGGCTACGCGCATCTGAAGAAAACGCACGACGCCGCGCTCGCGCTGATTGCACGCGCTTACGGCCGGCCGCCGCAACGGATGTATTTCGCCGGCGGCTCGACGGGTGGCCGCGAAGGCTACACGGTGATGCAGCGCTATCCCGACGACTACGACGGCGTGATCGCCAATTCGCCCGCGCTCAATTTTTCCGGCGTGCGTTTGATGGGCGTGAAGCTTGGTCAGGCGGAATACGCGACGCCCGGCGGTTTCATTCCACCGCAATTGCTCGAGCACGTGTATCAACGCACGCTGGCGGTCTGCGACCGGCTCGATGGCGTTGCGGACGGCATCGTTAGCGACGTCGGCGGGTGCCGGGAACACGAAACGGAGATCATCGCCTCTTTGCGCTGCGCCGGACGAACCCCCTCGCACGACGAGTGTCTCACCGACCCGCAACTCGCCACCTTGCTGGTAATGCGCGACGGTCTGTCGTTGGCCTACAAGCTGGCGTGGAACGTGAGCGGCTATCGCGGCTACAACATTTTTCAGGGCACGCATCTGACCGGCCTGCTCGGGCTGGGACATCAAGCCGGGCGCATGCCGGTGCCGACCTTCTTCGCCAACGGCTACCTGTTCGCGCAGGGCGACGGCTACATCCGCTACTTCGTGGCTCGCGATGCGGAGTTCGACTCGCTCAGATTCGACCCGCTTCATCCCGGCAAATATCGCGGACAGCTCATCGCGCTCTCACAGACGATCGGCGCGATGAACCCCGACCTGGCACGCTACATCGCGCGGGGCGGCAAGCTCATCACACTGCAAGGCCTTGCCGACGAAGTCATCAGCCCGAACCAGACGATCGCCTACTACGAAGCGCTGATCGATCGCTTCGGCGTTGACCAGGTCAATGCGTTCATGCGGCTCTACATGGTGCCGGGTTTTCAACATGGCAGCGGGGTGTTTATCCCCTCGGTGGATCTGCTGGGCGCGCTCGACAATTGGGTGACGCGTGGCGTATCGCCCGAAACGCTGACCGCTACGGATATCGCGGCCGCGACCAACGGACGCTCGCGTCCGTTGTGCCGTTATCCGCTGTTTCCCCACTATGGCGGCAGGGGTAATGTGAACCTCGCCAGCAGTTTCGCGTGCGCCGAACCGTGACAGGATGCGGTCTGTCTGGCAGGAACCCCTGCTGGCCCTGAAAGGTTGTCACGCTTGCCGGCGGGATCCGCTCCTCCGAAATCTCGCGGTTGCGCTGCACGCTTTTCCACTTTCAATTACATTGCGGATGCGGCCGCGTATTCGCCCCGTCCCCTTTTAATCCAATACCGGTGTCTGCCATCGTCGAATCCATGCAGCCAATCGTCTCGGTCACGAATCTGTCGAAAACCTACGCCACGGGTTTTCATGCACTCAAAAACATCAATCTGGCGATCAATCGCGGAGAAATCTTCGCCTTGCTTGGGCCCAATGGGGCGGGCAAAACCACCCTCATCAGCATCATTTGCGGCATTGTCAATGCGAGCGTCGGCAGCGTGATGGTGGACGGCCGCGACATCGCGACGGACTATCGTGGCGCACGCTCGCTGATCGGCCTCGTGCCGCAGGAGCTCACCACCGACTCGTTCGAAACCGTCTGGGCGACCGTCTCGTTCAGCCGAGGTCTGTTCGGCAAGCCGAAAAACCCCGCTTACGTCGAAAAGATCCTGCGCGATCTGTCGCTGTGGGAAAAACGCGATAGCAAGATCATTACGCTGTCGGGCGGCATGAAGCGCCGCGTGCTGATTGCGAAGGCGCTCTCGCACGAACCGCGCGTGCTGTTCCTCGACGAACCCACGGCCGGTGTCGACGTCGAGTTGCGCCGTGATATGTGGAAGCTGGTGCGCTCGCTCACCGCAAGCGGTGTGACGATCATTCTCACCACGCACTATATCGACGAAGCCGAGGAAATGGCCGACCGCATCGGCGTGATTAATGCGGGCGAGATCATGCTGGTGGAAGAGAAGACGGAATTGATGCGCAAACTCGGCAAGAAGCAGTTGACGCTGCAACTGGAGAATTCGCTCGCCCAGGTGCCGTCGGCGCTGGCCGGATATGGGCTGGATGTCGCCAAGGGTGGCAACGAGTTGATCTACACGTATGAGGGCGACGGCGGGCGCACCGACATCATCGCGCTGCTCAAAGCGCTCGACGATGCCGGCATCCGCTTCAAGGATCTGCATACGACGCAAAGTTCGCTCGAAGACATCTTCGTCAGTCTGCTCCGAGGTAACCAATGAATATCTACGCAATCCGCGCGATCTATAAGTTCGAGATGGCACGCACCTGGCGCACGCTGATGCAGAGCATCATCGCGCCGGTGATTTCGACTTCGCTTTACTTCGTCGTGTTCGGCGCGGCCATCGGTTCGCGTATCAAGGAAGTGGACGGCATCAGTTATGGCGCGTTCATCGTGCCGGGTCTGATTATGCTGTCGCTGCTGTCGCAAAGCATTTCGAATGCGTCGTTCGGGATTTACTTTCCGCGCTTTGCCGGCACGATCTATGAGTTGCTGTCGGCGCCGGTGTCGTATCTGGAGATCGTCGTGAGCTATGTGGGCGCGGCGGCCACCAAATCGATTCTGCTCGGCTTGATCATTCTGGCTACTGCCGGGCTGTTCGTGCCGCTGCAGGTGCAGCATCCGTTCTGGATGATTCTGTTTCTGGTGCTCACCGCGGTCACGTTCAGTCTGCTCGGTTTCATTATCGGCATCTGGGCGGATAGCTTCGAGAAGCTGCAACTGGTGCCGCTCCTGATCATCACACCGCTTACGTTCCTCGGCGGCAGTTTCTATGCGGTCAATATGCTGCCGCCGTTCTGGAAGGTCGTGACGCTGTTCAATCCGATCGTTTATCTGGTCAGCAGCTTTCGCTGGAGCTTTTATGGCCTCGCCGATGTGGATGTCGGTGTCAGCCTCGGGATGACCGCGTTGTTTCTGGCGGTGTTTCTCGTGATCATTGCCTGGATCTTCAAGACCGGGTACCGGCTCAAGAGCTAACAGCGTCAACGACGCAAGCGCGCGCGACAATCGAAGATATCATTGGGACGTGGTTTGTGGGTAAGCCGCAAACTGCTTGGCGCGCGCCGCCTCCGCTATCGCCTGGCACTACTGCGCGATCATTCAAGGCGCGAGACTGAAGCCGAACACGATGCTCGGCAAGCATGCGGCCGGCTCGACAGGCGCGCCGGCCGCAGTGCTCTTGCGTCCCTCTCTTACGTCACATACCCCTGTGCCACATTGATCAGCTGCACGCGATTGCGCACGTTGAACAACTGCCGCAGGCGCCGCAAGTGATAGTCGACGTTATGCGGCGACAGCCCGAGGAAGTAGGCGATTTCCTTGTCGCGCTGGCCCTGCACGACAGCCTTCAGCACCGCATGCTGCAATTCGCTCAACGCGACGCGCTGCTGCTGCTCGGGCGCGATCCCGATCACGCTTTTCGCGTGCGTCCAGATGAATTCGTGGATCGTATGCGCGAACATCAGCGTTTCGGCTACGATCGACTCCGTCATCCAGCGCGGGTTGCCGATTTCCGAGTTGAAGCACAGGCTCGCGCTCAGCTCCGGCTCGGGCAGCGGCATCTGCGTGAGAATGCCGCTTTTGCGGCCGGTGGCCTCCAGCATCTCGATCAGGCTGCCGAGCCGCTCACTGCGCATCTGCGCGCGCGGCAGGTCGGCGCGCATGTCGGCGGTGTTCCAGAGGAGCGGCATGCCGGTCGGCGACGCCAGCGCGACGCGCGGATCGAGCTCGAAATAACGCTCGCGGAAATAGCGCGTGAGCCATGTCTGCGATTCGTAGCTGGTTAGCACGAACATCGACTTGTGGTGCGCGGTGGTGCGCGTGGCCGAATAGCTGAACGAGTCGAAGCCGAGCTGTTTGATGCGCCGCCGCACGAATTCGATGCGGTCCTGCGCGCTGCCAAATCGCACCAGCGGACTGATTACCGGCGCGGCGCGGCGTGCGGCGGGCGTGGGTGTGCCGATCTCCTCTTCGGTGAAGAGCGTCAGGAAGCCGGTCGGCGAGATGCCTGACGCCATGCGGGTTGATGTCCTGGATGCTTCAGCCGCGTGGGCTGATTTCTCGAGTTGCCGCGTACCGGCCGGGTAAGCCGGTTGTGCGGTAACCGCTGAGTTGTAAGCCGCCGACACGTGGCTGGCTTCGCCTTGCGGCGAGCCGGTCAGCCAATGCGGCAACGTATCGCATTCGTGTTCCATGAAACGGTAGCTCCGGCGTTCGAAACGCGTGAAAGACGACAACCTGGATGATTAACTATTTCCAAATATTACGGTAGCCGGTTCCTTGCTATCATTTTCGAGATCTTGCGCTGACCTCTAACCGGCGACGCGGGTGCGGCAGGGTTTGCTCATGTGCATATAGGACCTCCCAGAAAGTGACGTGATGGCAAAAATTCCAAAGCTGACAACGACGCTTGCCTACGACCGCTACATGGCGGGCCAGAAACTGGTGTCGAGCGTGGATCGCCCGTGGCGGCACCTGGTGCTGCGCTCGTATCTCGAACCTGACGAGCAGGAACTGCTGGAGGCGCCCGGCCTGCAGGACGTCACGCTGATGACGCTCGGCAGCGGCGCCGAACACCTCGAGCGCAACCTGGACGGACGCTGGGAGAGCGCCGACCTGCGTGTGGGCGACGTCTGGTTCGTGCCGCCCGTGCCGATCTCGTGGCGCTGGCGTTCGATCAGCGATGAGCCGCTGTCGACCGTTCATTTGCACCTGGAGCGCAGCCTGATCGACAGCGTCGCCGACCAGATGGAGCTGGGCGGTTCACGCGAGCTGTCGCTGGGCGACGCGATGCAGTTTCACGACCCACTGATCGCCGAGATGCTTGGCGCATTGCATCGCGCCGCGGGCGATCCCGCCGACTCGCGGCTGTATGTCGACGCGCTCGCCCACGCGCTCGCCGCTCATCTGTTGCAACATTACTCGCGCGGCCGTCACGCCGAGGCCGGCCTGCCGCCGCGTCCCGAGCGCCTGGTGCCACGCCGCATCCGCCGTGTAACCGATTACATTCGCGCCAATCTTGCCGCCGATCTGGCCATCAGCGAACTGGCCGCGCAGGCCGGGTTAAGCAGCTTTCACTTTGCGCGTGTGTTCCGCCGCGAGACCAGTGAAACACCCCATCAGTTCGTCACGCGCCTGCGTCTCGACGAAGCCGCGAGGCTGCTGCGCGCCACCGATCAGCCGGTGTTGCAAATCGCGCTTGCGGTTGGTTTCGAGAATGCCAGTCATTTCTCCGTGCAGTTCAAGCGTGGCTACGGCGTAACGCCGCTTGCCTACCGGCTGCGCGGCTAAGCGTCAGGTTGCGCGGCTGGATCGTGCGGGTGGCTCGCCACCATGCAATGCCCGGGCGGCATGCCGACGGTTGACGGCACGCGGGATTCGCCGGTCACGACACGCTATGCTGCTGTGCAGAGCGGGAACGCCCAATCGCCGCGTGGCACTGTGTATCGAGGCCGGTCGCGGCGGGTTGTCGAGGGCAAGGTTTGATGAAGCGCCGAAAACGGCAATCACGCACTTTTCGCAGTTTGCTGCGCATTGCGCGGCTTGCAAACTACGAAGTTTCGTGGCGCGATTGAGGATGGACCTGGCATGGATGCGCCTCGGCGCTGTTCCGGCCAATTTTGAAGCCGTCGGGTTCCATGCGCGGCGAAGGATAGAACCGTCTGCAACCATTGCGCTTGCTGCGTTGGGAGTAGCACACGGTGGGGCGCAATGAGCGCGCGGAGACCTACGCGATGCGCAGCCGTCGCTGCCACTGGACTAACTGGCCTGACCAGTTGAACCGCAACTGTATCTGTCGAAGCCTTGCACCGGCCGACAGAATGTTGTGCCGACGGCTTGGCCCCAGCCGGCGTCTGACCGACCTTTCCACTCAACCCTTCACACCGGATACCAAGCGATGACCCGACTCCGAATCACCTCCTGCGGCCACGTCTTTACCGCCGAAACGCATCCCGACGCGCCGCAAACGGTGGCCGCCTTTCTGAAGCTCCTGCCGTACAGCCAGAAGATCATTCACGTGCGCTGGAGCGGCGAGGGCTGCTGGGTGCCGCTTGGCGACTTCAAGCTCGAAAACGACGGTGTGGCGGTCGGCTTCGAAAATCACACGAGCCATCCGTCGGTGGGCGACATCCTGTTCTATCCGGGCGGTTACAGCGAAACGGAGATCATTCTTGCGTACGGCTCGTGCTGCTTCGCAAGCAAGCTCGGCCAGCTTGCGGGCAATCACTTCCTGAGCATTGTCGAAGGCAAGGAAAAACTGCGCGAACTCGGCACCAAGGTGCTGTGGGAAGGCGCGCAAGAAGTACTGTTCGAGAAGATCTGAAGCGGCGGCGGTGTGGTGTACCCGCAGTAGCAGGAGGCGGAGGGTAGGAGAACGCGCGCAACCTGCGCGCGCGTTGCAAAGCTTTACTGACACCCCGCGCGTTCCATCGCGCGGGGTGCGGTGCAACACTTACTTGAACAGCTTCATCGCTTGCGAGAGCGTATTGAACACGCCCCACGCCAGCGGCAGCGTCACATACAGCCAGAAGACGGCGAGCTTGACCTTGTTGGTCGGATGAACGGCTTGAACGGTCGACATGCGAGTCTCCTTAGGCGCCTTTGGCGAGTTGTGCGTCAGTCATGTGGTGCTTGTCGTCGACACGCTTGACCAGCAGGTTGCAGACGAAGCCGATCACCAGCAGCACCACCATGATGTGGATCGTCATCGTGTAGGCGTCCGCCTTTGCCACGCCGTGCGCTACTTCATATGCACGGATGTAATTCACCAGCACCGGACCCGCGACACCCGCCGCAGCCCAGGCGGTCAGCAGCCGGCCGTGAATGCCGCCGACGAACGCCGTGCCGAACATGTCCGCGAGATAGGCGGGCACCGTTGCGAAGCCGCCGCCGTACATCGACAGGATCACGCAGTACGCGAGCACGAACAGGGCGATTTGGCCGGAAGCCGCGAAGCCGGGCACGAGGTAGTACAGCACGGCGCCGAGCGCGAAGAAGATGAAGTAGGTGTTCTTGCGGCCGATCCAGTCCGAAGCCGAGGCCCACACGAAACGGCCGCCCATGTTGAACAGCGAGAGCAGGCCGACGAAACCAGCCGCCGCGGCAGCCGTCACGGTGTCCTTGAAGCTCTCCTGAATCATCACCGACGCCTGGCCGAGAATGCCGATGCCGGCCGTCACGTTCAGGAACAGCACCAGCCAGATCAGATAGAACTGCGGCGTCTTCAACGCCTGATCGATGTGCACGTGGTTGCGC
The DNA here is from genome assembly GCF_900230185.1 of Burkholderia sp. OK233. Classification (GTDB taxonomy): domain Bacteria; phylum Pseudomonadota; class Gammaproteobacteria; order Burkholderiales; family Burkholderiaceae; genus Paraburkholderia. The sequence goes on along the minus strand of NZ_OCSR01000002.1, from coordinate 410,425 downwards.
GAAATCATCTTCTTCTGGTTGGTCTCGGGCGGCGTCCAGCCGGCCGGCTTCCAGTCCGCCGGCGGCACGCGAATCGCGAGTGCGCCGATCGACATCGAGATGAAGTACGCAATGCCGAGCACGACGAAGGTCTCGGCCACGCCGATGCTGGTCGTGCTGCGGAAGTGGTTCATCAACGCCACCGACAAAGGCGCGGCAATCATCGCGCCGCCGCCGAAGCCCATGATCGCCATACCGGTCGCCATGCCGCGGCGGTCCGGGAACCAGCGGATCAACGTCGACACCGGCGACACGTAACCGAGGCCGAGTCCGATCCCGCCGATCACACCGTAGCCGAGATAGAGCAGCGCGATCTGATGCAGATGCACGCCGAGCGCGGAGACCAAGAAGCCGCCGCCGAAGGAGCACGCGGCGGTGAACATCGTGCGGCGCGGGCCGACATGTTCGAGCCACTTACCGGCAAACGCCGCCGACAAACCCAGGAACACGATCGCCAGCGAAAAGATCCAGCCGAGCGAGGTCAGCGACCAGTCGTCAGCGGCGGATTGCGTAATGCCGATGACTTTGGTCAGCGGGCCGTTGAACACGGAGAAGGCGTACGCCTGGCCGATACAAAGGTGAACGGCGAGCGCTGCGGGTGGAACCATCCAGCGCGAAAACCCCGGCTTCGCAATGGTGGCCTGTTTGGAAAAGAATGGGGCAGAACCTGAATTCCCGCTCGGCTCGGTGATACTGCTCATGGTCGGTCTCCGGTGTGACGAATGCTTTGTTATCGGCGTTTCATACGCAATGCTTTAGCGTCGCGGCGTAAAAATTGCAGATTCATGTGGCCTGGATATATGTATTTTTATTTCATATGACGGCAGCTAAATTCAGACAAAACTCGCTCCGTCGAACGATAGGGCGCGAACCTGGCGTTTGCAATATGAGATGTAAATGCATAAGGCATTAGCCTGGTGAAATACGACCGTAATCTGCCGAAATGCGGCAATGCGGCACGAACGCCAGCAACGGACTACTGAATGCAGGGCAATCAGCGTCCGGAATCGGCAAAAAGCGGAGTGCTGGGGGAGGTGAGCGAGGGGTCATGAAGCGGGCGAAGTACCGTCACCCGCGAGAAATCCGGCATTTATTCAAAGCCAACGGGCCGGCCGTGGCACCTTTGCCACGCCGGTCCGTCGCAATCTTTATCGGCAGGAATCAGGCGACCGTGCGCCCCGTCTGCATCTTCGCCGCCACCAATACTGAGATCAGGCAGCCGATCGCCAGATAGGCCGCCACCGGATGCCAGGAGCCGCCGGCAAAGCTGACCAGCGCCACCGCGATAAACGGCGTGAAGCCGCCACCGACCACGCTCGCCACCTGATAACCGACGCCGGCGCCGCTATAGCGGTACTCGGTGCCGAACAGTTCGGTGAACATCGGCTGCTGCACGCTCACGACCATGTCGTGGGCGACGTTTGCGAGCATGACCGCGAAGATCACGATCCACACCGTCGAGCGGGCTTCGAGCGCGAGGAAGAACGGCACCGCGCTGAACATGCCGACCAGCGCGCCGATGATATACACGCGCCGGCGGCCGTAACGGTCCGCAAGCCACGCGAAGCACGGAATCGTCACGCAACTCACCGCGCCGACCAGCAGACCGATCGAGAGGAAGAACTCACGCGGCATGTGCAGATTCGCCGTCGAGTAGTTCAGTGCGAACGCGGTCACGATATACATCGTGAACAACTCGGCGAGGCGCAGCGCGATGATCAGCAGGAAAGCCTTGGGGTGCTTCAGCAAGGCCTCGACGATCGGCAGCCGCACGCTGCGTTCACCCCGTTCGCCGACCTTCTCGACGAACTCCTTCGATTCTTCCATGCTCGAGCGGATCCACAGCGCGATCAGCACCAGCACCACACTGAACAGGAAGGGCAGGCGCCAGCCCCAGCTCAGGAACGACGCGTTGTCCATCGAGCGGCTGATGATCGCGACCAGGCCGGTCGAGAGCACCAGACCCACGCCATAGCCGACCTGCACGCCGCTGCTATAGAACGCCTTCTTCTTCTCCGGCGCGCTTTCGACCGCCATCAAGGCGGCGCCGCCCCATTCGCCGCCGACCGCGAAGCCCTGGATCGCGCGCAACGTGACGAGCAGCACCGGCGCCCACCAGCCGATGCTGGAGAAAGCCGGCAGCAGACCGATTGCCGCGGTGGAGAGGCCCATCATCATCACCGTGAGGACCAGCATGCGCTTGCGTCCAAGCCGGTCGCCGTAGTGGCCGAACACGAAGCCGCCGAGTGGCCGGAACAGAAAGCCGACGCCGAAGGTCGCGAATGCGGCGAGCGTGCCCATCGCCGGGCTGACCTTCGGGAAGAACTCGGCGTTGAAGACGAGCGCGGCGACGATGCCATACAGCAGGAAGTCGTACCAGTCGACTACGGCGCCGACAAAGCTGCCGAGCGCCGCTTTGCGTGCCTGGCTGCGCGCCGCGCGGTTGTCGGTGATGGCCGTTTTCGGCGCGCTCGGGATAGTGGTACTCATGACGGTGTCTCCTTCGAATTCTCGGGTGCTGTCTGGAAGCGCGCGGCAGATGCGGGGCAGGGACGCTGCGGTCCATCACAGGATTCCCCGAAGGTTAATGATGCGAAGCGGTTCCCACAATCAGCATTCGGGCGAAATTGCGCGATCATCGAACGCGACTGCGCGCATAGCGCGCGTTTTGCGCGTTTACACCGAGCTTCGTATGTTTGGACAAGCAGAAGAACCGCCCGCGGGTTGCCCGTGCTACCTTGAACAAGCAATCCTAAAAACAACAGCGACTGATATACTACATACGGAATATTGATTTTTGCGGCGCTGCAGCATATGATTGAGTCATCTATTCACTCAATCATTCGGAGCTACAAATGGAATTTGTTCCTCTCTCGCTGCTCGCCGTTGGTTTTGTAGGTTTGGGCTCTGCCGCCACCGTCCTGTTGACCCGCTGGATCCCGCAGCCGGTTGCGCAACTTGCAGCGCAACATGGCCGGTTCGTCGGCTTGGGCGAGCAGGATGGCAGAATGGTCGCAGTGGCGCCATATCGTGCGCATGTTCAACAAGAGGCGATGAATGTCGTCAGAACTTCAAACTGAAGCAGTGGCCACACCCCTGACGTTGTCGTTGCAGCCAATCAGCGCGAGCGTGAGCTTGCGCGATCAGGCGTATGCCATGCTCCGCCAGGCCATTGCCGACGCGGATATCTACCGGACTCACGAAGAAATCCGCCTCGACGAGCGCGTGCTGAGCGAATCGCTGGGCGTGAGCCGCACGCCGGTGCGCGAGGCGATGACGCTGCTTGAACAGGAAGGTTTTTTGCGCATGGTGCCGCGGCGCGGCATCTATATCGTGCGCAAGAGCAAGCGTGAAATCGTCGAAATGATCCAGATGTGGGCCGCGCTCGAAAGCATGGCGGCGCGTCTTGCCACGCTGCACGCCACGGACGAGGAAATCGCCCGCCTGCGCCACATGTTCGACAATTTCCGCGACGCCACGCCGGCCGAGCACATTGCCGAGTATTCCGACGCCAACATCGCGTTTCATCAGGCGATCGTCGAACTGTCGAAGTCGCAGATCATTCTCGACACGATCAAGAACATCTTCATCCACGTGCGGGCGATTCGCCGCATGACCATTTCGCAAAGCGACCGCGCGTCGCGTTCGATTGTCGACCACCTGCGCATTATCGAGGCGCTGGAGCAGCGCGATACCGAACTGGCTGAGCGTCTTACACGCCAGCATTCGCTCGATCTGGCGACGTTCGTCGAAGCCAATTGCGATTTTCTGGATTGATGGCAGCCTAGGCGCCTGATTGGCGCAACGAATGGCAAAGAAAGGCCCGCGGTGACGACGTCACCGCGGGCCTTTTGCTTTTCCGATCCATTTCTTTCCTTCTTGGTCGCCACCTCGCAGTGGGGTTAAGCCCGGCTTGACGGTCTCTGAAATATGGTATGTGATATATCAAAGACGATCGAGACAAGCGGAACCTCGGTGTTTTCCCTCGAATCGAGCGGGCCAGCGCGGCGTCATCCCGTTACAACGCACGCCAGATAAGCGTTCAGGGCAGAAATCCCGAAGCAGTCGTATTTTGAGATCGCGCTTGATTGAATATGATATATCACATACGGTATGTACCGAGACTAAGCAGACATCCGCGCGAGCGGACGTTATCGAAGCGGGCGCGTCGGTCGATACCGTTGCACACAACTGACTGATCAGGACAGGAGACTTGACATGAGCAAAGCACTCGACGGCGTGCGCATTCTCGATTTCACGCATGTGCAATCGGGCCCGACCTGCACGCAGTTGCTCGCGTGGTTCGGCGCGGACGTGATCAAGGTGGAGCGGGCCGGCGCCGGCGACATCACGCGCGAGCAACTACGGGACATTCCCGACGTGGACAGCTTGTACTTCACGATGCTCAATCACAACAAGCGCTCGGTCACGATCGATACCAAGAACCCCGAAGGCAAGCTGGTTCTCGAGGCGCTGATCCAGAAATGCGACGTGCTGGTGGAGAATTTCGCCCCGGGCGCACTGGACCGGATGGGCTTCACGTGGGAGCGGATTCAGGAGTTGAACCCGCGCATGATCGTGGCTTCCGTGAAGGGCTTCGGTCCCGGCCCTTACGAGGATTGCAAGGTCTACGAGAACGTTGCGCAATGCGCGGGCGGCGCGGCCTCGACCACCGGTTTCGACGATGGTCCGCCGGTGGTGAGCGGTGCGCAGATCGGTGACAGCGGCACGGGTTTGCATCTGGCGCTAGGCATTGTCACGGCGCTGTATCAGCGCACACAAACCGGGCGCGGTCAGAAGGTACTCGCCGCGATGCAGGACGGCGTGCTCAATCTGTGCCGCGTAAAGCTGCGCGACCAGCAGCGGCTCGAACGCACCGGCACGATGAAAGAGTATCCGCAATATCCGAACGGGACGTTCGGTGAAGCGGTGCCGCGCGCGGGGAATGCCTCGGGCGGTGGTCAGCCAGGCTGGATTCTGAAGTGCAAGGGTTGGGAGACGGACCCGAATGCGTATATCTACTTCATCACGCAGGCGCCGGTGTGGGCGAAGATCTGCAACGTGATCGGCAAGGAAGAATGGGCCACCGATCCGAACTACGCGACGCCTGCCGCGCGCTTGCCGCATCTGAAGGATATCTTTGCCGAGATCGAGCGGTGGACCATGACCAAGACCAAGTTCGAGGCCATGCAGATCCTCAACAAATACGACATTCCTTGCGGGCCGATTCTCTCGATGAAGGAAATCGCCGAAGAGCCGTCGCTGCGTAAAACCGGCACGATTGTCGAAGTGGATCATCCGACCCGTGGCAAGTATCTGACGGTTGGCAATCCTATCAAACTGTCGGACAGCCCGACCGAAGTTACGCGCTCGCCGCTGCTGGGTGAGCATACCGACGAGGTGATGACTGAACTCGGCTACTCGCCCGAGCAGATCAGCGCATTGCGGACCGCCGGCGCGATTTGAGAGCTCAAGGAGCGATGTATGGATACGTGGATGCGTTTCATGTCGAGCGACGGTGGTGTCGTGTTCGGCCGGGTGGAAGGCGGTTATTTGCACGAGTACGAAAGTCTCGATCAACCGGTGCCGACCGGTGCAGTGTTGTCGACTCGTGCGCTCACGCCGCTCGCGCCTTGTGCGCCCGGCAAGATCGTCGCGTTGTGGAATAACTTTCACGCGCTTGCGGCGAAGCTCGACAAGCCTGTGCCGGCGCATCCGCTTTTTCTGTTGAAGCCGGCGGGGTCGGTGATCGGTTCGGGTGAATCGATCCGTCGGCCGCTCAGTTACGCGGGCAAGATCGTCTACGAAGGCGAACTCGGTATCGTGATCGGGCGGCGCTGCCGCGACGCGAGTATCGAAGAGGCCGCGGAATCGATCTTCGGCTACACCCTGGTCAACGATGTGACCGCAGCCGATCTGCTGAACGAGAACCCGCACTTCCCGCAATGGTGCCGCGCGAAGGGCTTCGATACGTTCTGCTGTATCGGACCCTCGATCGTCTCCGGTTTCGACTGGCGCGAAGCGCGTCTCGTGACGATGCTCGACGGGGTGGAGCGGCAGAACTATCCGCTTGCCGATATGGTGTTTTCGCCTGCCGAGCAGGTGAGTCTGATTTCACAGGACTTAACGCTCGAGCCGGGTGATGTGATTGCGTGCGGCACGTCGGTCGGCGTTGGCTCGATCAAGGACGGCGCGACCGTAACGATTTCAATCGAAGGGATCGGCACATTGAGCAATACCTTGACCGCTGTGTGTGAGATAGCGCTATGACGCGACGGCCGCGGCTCGTTGCGTTGCTCGGCAGTGGCATGGGGCTCGCTGTCATGGTGGGCGGGTTTTCGTGCTACCTGTCGGCGGCGGCGCAGGCGAATGTCGAGCGTATCGAGCTCTATGCCGCGGTCTTCATCGGTGCGCTGGTCTTCGCCACCTCTGCAATTGCATTCTGCAAACTGCGTGGCGTGCTGGATCTGAGCACAGTCGCGCGTCCGGGGCATGGCATTGTCAACGTCTCGGCGCTTTTACTGTGTGGCTGGCTCGGCTACGGTTTCGTCACTGAACAGGCGCAGCCGTTCGGGCTCGCCGCGCTGCTTGCGATGAGTGTGCTGGCCATTGCGTTAGGCACACATCTGATGACCAGCCGCGCGTACTCGATCGATCGCAATTCACACGCTCATGCGTTTGCCGGACGTTGCAATGGATTTGCGCTGGAGCGACGCGGGCTTTTGGCGCGCATCGAATGGCACGGCGGCGAAGAGCAGGCATGGGCGCTGCGTGAGATAACGCCGGGCATGGTGCGCGCGGCAGCATACCGGCATCGGCGCGGCTGGCATAACACCGGGACGGCGGGCGTACAAAAGCGCGGGCCTGTCCGCCAACGCGCCACCCAGCGCGCGATGTGCCGTCAAAGATGAATGCGCCGATACGTCGGACGGCGAACAGAGCGAACGGCGGAATCGTCGCCCCGAAGCCCTTATTCGCCGGCCGACGCGAATTCGCTGTAGTACCTGGCTTTCTTGCTCAGGATCATCTGGGCGAGAAACTCGGCGTCGTACGCGCTGTGAAGATGCGCGTGAAACCGTTCGATGTAGGCGGTGAGGCGCGCTGCTTCGCTGTTGAATTCCTTCAGCACGTCGAGTGTGGCCTGGTCCCAGCGAAACCGCAGGCCAAGGTCGCTGAAGGCGGCGTTGTACGCGCTCAGATGGGCGTCGTCGGGGCTGTCCGCGGTAGCGCGTGCAGTATGCGTGCTGGCGTGAGACTCAACCGTAGCGTGGTTCATGATCGGCCTCCCGGGCTGACAAGTAAGGGAACTCACTTGCAGCATAGGGATACTGATCAATCTGCAATAGTTAAAGTTTCATTGGCTTTCCATAGCCTACTGCTTATAGACGCTCAATTCCTTCACGCGCGTGATCTTCTCGATGAGGCCCGCACCTTCCTCCATCAGGAAGCGTTTGAAGGCGACGGCAACCGGCGGCAGGCGCTTGTTCTTCCGATGTACGACGTACCAGTTGAGCATGACAGGAAAGCTTTCGACGTCGAGCACGACCAGATGACCGAGCTGCAACTCGAGACTGATCGTATGCGCGGACAGAAACGCGATGCCCATGCCGGCGATCACCGCCTGCTTGATCGTTTCAGTGCTCTTGATCTCCATCGCGATCTTGAGATTGGAGAGACGGCCGGCGAAGCCTTCTTCCATCGAATTCCAGGTGTCCGAGCCGCGCTCGCGCACGATGAAGGCCTCGCTCGCCAGCTGGCTCATCTTGATGTTGCGTTTGTGCGCGAGCGGATGCGTGGGCGCCGCCACGATCACATAAGGGTGCGGCGCGAACGGCTCGTTGGTCGCGTCGGTTTCGTGCGGCGGCCGCACCATCACGGCGAGATCGGTCTGGTTGGTCGCGAGTTGATGCAACAGTTCTGCGCGATTGTGCACGGCGAGATTGAGCACGACGCCCGCGTAACGCCGCGTGAATTCAGCGAGCAGGCGCGGGAAAAAGTAGTCGCCGGCGCTGATCACCGCGACGTTCAGCTTGCCGCCGGAGACGCCCTTGAGCTGACTCATCGCCTCGTCGACTTCGTGGAACTGCTGAATGATCGCGCGGCTGTAGTGAAGCATCTCGGTGCCGGCCGGCGTCAGATAGATTTTTTTGCCGAGCTGCTCGAACAGCGGCAGCCCTGCGTGTTCCTCGAGTTGCCGGACCTGGGTGGAGACGGCGGGCTGCGTCAGATGCAATTCTTCCGCGGCACGCGAGAAGCTGAGGTGGCGCGCCACCGTTTCAAAGACCTTCAATTGCCGCAGAGTGGCATTGCGCATCGTCATGGCCGATGTATAAGCAAATGTGAATCGACATAATAACAAACTTTAATTATTAGTTATTCAGCAATGACCCTAGCATGGGGCTGTATAAGAAGCGGAATTGCCGGCGTGGCACTCGGCGCTGTACTCGGGTTAACGCTTGGATTCGAGGCGTAACGCGTAACGGGGGACGGCGGCGAAACGTTGTTGCAGTGCCGATGCTTAATTGATCGGAATAAAGAATTCGTCTGAAAAACGATGATTCAGGCTGAACGAGTCTTAAAGAATTTGAATTAACGACGCAAATATTAAATATTCCCGAATGGCAAGGCTATTCGGGTCATAACCATAAGGCGAGACGCGTACAGTGCGGCGTGACGGCCGGCCGCACTCAATAAATAGCGGAGACAAGGCGCATGGACGATATCACTCAGCAGACCACGGCTCGCGTATTCTGGGCGAACCGCTGGTGGCAGCTCGTCATCGGCATGATGTGCATGGCATTGGTGGCCAATCTGCAATACGCATGGACGTTGTTCGTCACGCCGATGAATGCGCGGCATCATTGGGGTGAAGCATCCATTCAGCTCGCGTTCGCTATTTTCATCCTCACTGAAACGTGGCTCGTGCCGGTGGAGGGCTGGCTGGTCGACAAATTCGGACCGCGCCCGGTGGTCGCCGGCGGCGCGGTATGCGCCGGCCTCGCGTGGGTGATCAATTCGTATGCGACGACCTTGCCGATGCTGTATGTGTCAGCGGTCATTGCCGGGATCGGCGCAGGCGGCGTGTACGGCACCTGTGTCGGCAACGCGTTGAAGTGGTTTCCGGATCGCCGGGGTCTTGCGGCCGGTTTGACTGCTGCAGGTTTTGGCGCGGGCGCGGCGGTCACCGTCATTCCGATCGCCAACATGATCACGCGCTCGGGCTATGAGCACACCTTCTTTTTCTTCGGCGTTCTGCAGGGCGTCAGCATACTTTTGCTCGCGCTGCTGTTGAAGAAACCAAACCTGCGTCTGCAAGCCGCTCCGAAGAAGAAGTTCGCGGTCACCAAGGTCGATTACACGCCGGGGCAGATGATCAAGACGCCGGTGTTCTGGGTGATCTACGTGTCGTTTGTCGCCGTGGCGGCGGGCGGCCTGATGGCGACCGCGCAAATCGGTCCGATCGCCAAAGACTGGGGGCTCGCACGCATTCCGATGACGATCTTCGGCATGACCCTGCCGCTGCTCACGGCCACGCTTTCCATCGACAATATCTGCAACGGTTTTACCCGTCCGCTGTGTGGTTTCATCTCCGACAAACTCGGCCGTGAGAACACGATGTTCGTGATCTTCATCGGCGAGGGCCTCGCATTGCTCGGTCTCATGCAGTACGGCACCAACCCGTATGCGTTCATGACATTCGCCGCGTTGATCTTCCTGTTCTGGGGCGAAATTTTCTCGATCTTCCCGGCGATTTGCGCCGATACCTTCGGCAGCAAATATGCGGCGGCCAATGCGGGCACGCTGTACACCGCGAAGGGCACGGCCTCGCTGCTGGTGCCGATTGCTTCGGTACTGTCGGCCACAGGCGGCTGGAGTCTCGTCTTTATCGTTTCCGCCGTCGTCACGATCGCCGCAGGCATCTCGGCGAAGTTCATTCTTGCGCCAATGCGTTCGCGCTGGATCGAAACGCACAACGACGAGCCCGAGGGCGTGCTGGCCGTTGCCGGCAGCAAGGCCTCGCGGCTTAGCCACTGGCCTGAGCAGTCAGGGGAATAGGGTGACCTATCCACACCCGGCAGTAACGTTATGAATGTTTCGCTGCAGCAACTCAAGGTGTTTGTCGCCGTCGCGCGTGAACGGAGCTTTACGCGCGCGGCGCGCGAGTTCGATCTGACGCAGTCGGCGGTGAGCCGTTGTGTGCGTGAACTTGAAGACGCCGTTGAATTGAAGCTGTTCGACCGCACCACGCGGCAGGTAGAACTGACGCATGCGGGCGCGAGTCTCGAGCGCAGAATCGGCCGCCTGCTCGATGAAATCGAATTGACACTGCGCGAGGAGCGTGCCGCTTACGACGGACACACTGGCGTGGTCGTGCTGGCGAGCAATCCCGTGTTGTCGTCGAGTTGGGTGGCGCAGGGGCTGGCGCGTTGCGCATCGGCGTTTCCCGAGCTGATCGTGTCCGTCAAGGATCAGTCTCAAAGCAGCGTGCTCGCGAGCGTCGAGCAGGGGGAAGTGGACTTCGGCGTCGTCTCCGTGGCGGAACCCTTGGCCAGCGATCAGTTGCACGCGCAAGTGGTGTTCACGACGCCGCTGCATGTGGTGATGCCGCCCGCGCATCCGCTGGCGCGGCAAGCCAGCATTGCATGGCGTGGATTGCACGAGTGGGCGCTCGTTACGTTGAATGCCGACGCGGGTGTGCGCGCCGCGCTCGACCTCGCCTTCAACTCACACGGCCTGAAGCGACGGCCCGTGCAGGAACTCGGACATGTTGCTGCAGTGTCGCGCATGGTCGAATTGGGCCTTGGCGTCGGCGTTTTACCCGTCGATGGACATTGGCCCGTGCCTGGCACGTCACTGGTGAGCCGGCCGCTGGTTCCCGAGATCAATCTGACGACGCTGCTCGTGCATCGCCGCAATCGCTCCCTCAGACCCAACGCCGCAGCGGCCTGGGCGCAGTTTGCTGCGCTCGCCGGTGTGGCTTCGCCTGCCGCAGGCGCGGCACCGGCCGATCCGCTGCCGGTCAGCCCATGCAACATCCCACGCAAGGAGCTTCATGATGGAAACTGAAACCGACCTCAGGCGCCATGATTTGCTGATCGACGGCAAGCGTTTGCCGCCTGGCACCGGCGAATATTCCATCGACATCAACCCGGCGACCGAAGAGCCGATTGCGCTGGTTGCACAAGGCAGCGCGGCCGATGTCGATACCGCGGTGCACGCGGCGCGTGCCGCGTTGAAAGTGTGGAACGCGATACGGGCAGCCGACCGGGGCCGCATACTGATGCGTCTCGCCGGCCTGATGCGCGCGAATCTGGACGAACTCGCGGCGCTCGAAAGCCTCGACGCCGGCAAACCCATCTCGGCGGTAATGCGCCAGGATATTCCCGCGGCGATCGATACGCTCGAATACTACGCAGGCTGGTGCGACAAGATCAATGGGCAGGTGGTGCCGGTACGTCCCGATGCCTTGACGTACACGCTGCGTGAACCGGTTGGCGTGGTCGCCGCGATTGTGCCGTGGAATTTCCCGCTGATGATCGGCATGTGGAAAATCGCGCCCGCGCTGGCATGCGGTTGCACGCTGATCGTCAAGCCCGCGGAGATTACGCCGCTGACCGCGTTGCGCCTCGGCGAACTCGCGCTTGAGGCGGGTGTGCCTCCGGGAGTACTGAACATCGTCACCGGCAAGGGGCGGGTGGTCGGCGATGCGCTGGTAGCGCATCCCGGCATCGACAAGGTGACCTTCACGGGCTCGCCTTCCGTGGGGCGCGGCATTCTGCAGGGCGCGGCCAGCAACTTCAAGCGCGTCACGCTCGAGCTCGGCGGCAAGTCGGCGAATCTGATCTTCCCGGATGCGAATCTCGACAATGCGGTGCGAGCCGCGGCGTCGGGCATTTTCTTCAACACCGGCCAGGTATGCTCGGCCGGCTCGCGGATTCTGGCTCACCGCGACGTCTACGATGAAGTGGTCGAGCGTCTCGCGGCGCGTGCGAAGGCGATCAAGGTTGGCGATCCGGCCGTGCGCGAAACATCGATGGGGCCGCTTATCTCCGCGGCGCAGATGAAAACCGTGCTCGGCTATGTCGAGACAGGACGCTCCGAGGGGGCATCGCTCGTGACCGGCGGCGCGCGGGTGGGCGAGCGCGGCTTCTTCGTCGAGCCGACGGTGTTTGCCAACGTTGAGCATGAAATGCGCATTTCGCAGGAGGAGATCTTCGGGCCGGTGGCAAGCGTGATTCGCTTCAACGACGAAGCCGACGCGATCCGTATCGCCAACGGCACGTTGTATAGCCTCGCTGCCGGCGTATGGAGCGCGGATATCGGCCGCGTGCACCGGGTCGCGCGTGACCTGAAGGCGGGCACCGTGTGGATCAATACCTACGGCTATACCGATGTGCGCTTGCCTTGGGGCGGTTCCGGCGATTCGGGTTTTGGCCGCGAGCACGGCGACGTGGCGATTGAAAACTTCACCGAGCCCAAGGCGGTGTGGCTGGCGATCGATCAATAACGATGTAAAAAAAGGATCGAACGCGTGGCGTTCGATCCTTTTCTGAAGCTTGCAAGAGATGTTGGCCGTAGCGTGGGTTGGCGCTTAGTCGCCCTGCAATGCCATCCGTTCGCGCAGCTTGATGAGGGCGAGCACGACGTCGATAGTCGGCGTGGGCTCGGCAACGAGACGGCCCATTTCCTGCACCACGGTCAGTAGCGGATCGATCTCCATCGGACGGCGATTCTCCAGATCGACCAGCGTCGAGGTCTTATGCGCGCCGACCGCACCCGCACCGTCGATGCGCTTTTCCACATCCACGCGAAAATGCACGCCGAACTGATCCGCAATGCGTTTGGCTTCCAGCATCATCGTACGTGATACCGCACGCGTGCCGGGGTCGCTGGTGAGGATATCGAGCGTGGCGTGGGTCAATGCGCTGATCGGATTGAAGCAAAGGTTGCCCCACAGCTTGAGCCAGATTTCGTCACGGATGTTGTCGCGGATCGGCGCGTCGAATCCTGCTGCCTGCATGATCTCGTGCAACTGCTGAATGCGCGGCGTGCGTTCGCCGCTCGGCTCGCCGATCGGGAATTTCTTGCCGTACACATGCTTGATGACGCCCGGCTCGACGAGCTCCGCAGCGGGGTACAGCACACAGCCGATCGCGCGTTCTGGTCCGAGTTTGGTCCATTGGCTGCCGTCCGGGTCGATGCTGGCGAGGCGCGTGCCGGCGAATTTTCCGCCGTGCTGATAAAAGTACCAATAAGGAATGCCGTTGACGCCGGTGACGATTGCCGTGTGCTTGCCGAGGAGCGGCTGCATCGCGTCGACAACGCCGGGCAGCGAGTGCGCCTTCAGCGTGATGATCACGAAGTCTTGCACGCCGAGTTCGCGCGGGTCGGACGTGCAGCGTACCGGTGCGCTGAACGTTTCGCCGTCCATGATCAGGCGCGCGCCGTGTTCGCGCATTGCGGCAAGATGCGCGCCGCGCGCGACGAAACTCACATCCGCGCCGGCACGCGCCAGTTGCACGCCCATCAAACCGCCAATCGCTCCTGCTCCGAAGATACAGATCTTCATGATGCCGCCCCTATGACTATGAGAAGTCGCTTGTCCGATGCCGCGCATGGTCCTGCCGCGGCGGCGGGTCATTCTTCGAGAATAAGGGCGCAGGACGATTACTGACAGTTAAAGTTTGTGAGGCCGTGCATTAGCTATTGTTTATAGTTGCACAAACAGGCTGACTGTCATTGAAGTTTCAACGGCGCGAGAGAGCGTCGTACAGCCGGGGCGTTGCTGGGCAGATAATTCGGAAAGCTGACTATCAGGCTTTGAGTTCAGGCGTTTTATGTCCGCCGAACCAGCAGAAAGCTCACGCCGATTGCCGCCAGAAACGTCCCGCAGCAGCGATTGAACCACCGGCGAACCTTGGCGCGAACCAGCCACTTGCCAAGGTGCATGCCGGCCCACGAATACAGCGCGATCGCCACCCATTCGAGTACCAGAAAGCTCGCGCCGAGTACCGCGAACTGCGGCAGCATCGGTTTGGCGATATCGACGAACTGCGGCAAAAACGCGGTGAAAACCAGAATTGCCTTCGGATTGCCTGCCGCCACGAGACACTCCTGCCGCGCAATCCGCCAGAGCGACGCATCGTCCTGTTGGATCGTGTCGATGGCCGGGGCGTCGCGGCGCCACAACTGGATGGCAAGCCAGATCAGGTACCCGGCGCCGGCCAGTTTGATCGCCAGAAAGAACCACTCGGATGCGTGCAGCACGACGGCGAGGCCAGTCGCAGCCAACACCAGCATCAACGCGAACGCGACCAGCCGGGCGGTGCCGCCGACGAAAGCCGTCATGAAGCCGTGACGCGCGGCTACATTGATCGATAGAAGATTGTTCGGGCCGGGCGCGAGGTTGATCGCGAAGCAGGCGGGCAGGAAGAACAGCCAGGCGGTGATAGACATGACGGCTCGCACGGAGAAGGGCACAGGGTTGCAGAATCGGGCACGCGAGACGGCAGGCGCCAAGCGGCGCTTCGATTCCGCACGATTCTGCGCGATTTTGAGTTTCCCTCGATATTTCCCGATTGTAGCGAATCGGCGGACGGCGCCGATTCAGTCCGTCCGCTCAATTCACCGAATTAACGAAGCCGGGGTCGCTGATCAGCGCTTCGACGCTCAGCTTGACCGTGTCTTCGATGGCGATGGTATTACTCGTGAATTTAGGCGACTTCTGCCGCACCGTCTTGGTGGTTGTGAACACAACCTTCTGGGTCGCGGCATCGGTCACGATGTAGCGCATTTTCAGCGTCCAGAACGCCGGCGACCGCGCGTCGTCCACCGTGAACTTCTCGATGCTGCCGCTCAGCACCTTCCTGTCTTCGGTGAGATGAAAGCCCGCGATCTGCAAGCTGCTGGCAATGCTGTTGCGCACGGTCTCGTTGATATCGCTTTTTAGCACGATGCCGGTCATCGCCGTGTTTTCGATCCGGTTCGGCGAAACCTGGCCATTGCGAGCCGGCATGTAGGCAAAATCGCTGGCGGGCGCGACGCTCAGCCAGCCGGTTGGATGCGCGGCTGTGCGCGGTGGGCAATTCAGGCCGAACCACGACCAGGAGCAGGCGGACAGCATCAACGGCAGTGCGACGACGCCGCAACCCTTGAGCACGGCGGATCTCAGGCCCGGACGCATGGGATCGAGCGATGGCCGCAGAGACTGACTCCGTTGCGGCGACTCGGGCGCTGTGCTGGAAGAAGCGGCGGTCGAGGTCAGAGGAATTGCCTTTTAAGTTGAGTCATTCCGGTACAGAGCAGCATGGTAACAGCGAGCCGATCCCGTGCATCTTCTTAAGCGGATCAGAGTCCGGAATTCCCGAACGATTGAAGTAGCCCCGCTCCGAGGGCAACACGATCAAAAAAACCCGGCTTTTCCCTGAGTCATATCCACCAGGGCCAGCCGGGCATCATCTACCGCATTGACGGGCAGGCGGACCGTCATCCTCACCAGCATCCCGTAGGCACTGTCCACAAGTCCGTAACCTTCAGCCTCGATCCATCTCCGCACCTTCGCTTCATCGGCATAGCTCACTTCGACGATCAGCGTAACCTGGGCAATCCTCTCCACCCGCGGCGCGTCCAGTAGAACCGAAGCAATCGCGTCGGTATACGCTCGCACCAACCCGCCGGCACCCAGCTTCACGCCGCCGTAATACCGCACGACGGCGGCCAGCACGCCGTCCAGATCGTGATGCCGCAGCACTTCGAGAATCGGCCGGCCCGCGGTGCCGGACGGCTCGCCGTCGTCGGACATGCCTGACTGGCCACCTGCCAGCAGCGCCCAGCAGACATGCGTCGCGCCGGGATGCTCGTCGCGCAGACGCCGCAACTCGGCCATCGCGGCATCGCGGTCGGCGACCGGTATCGCGTGCGCGATGAAACGGCTCTTGCGAATCTCGAGTTCCGCGGAGAGCGGCGCGGGCAAGGTGTAGGTGGGCAAGGCAAAGACTTCGGTGGATGAAAAAATGCGGGCCGCATGTGGAGCGTATGCGGCCCTGTGCCCGCAATGGTAACGGATCGTCGGCGGGGAATCGCCGAACGATCTACAATCGTCCGCTGAACGCGCGCCTGTCCGCTGAACCAGCGCGCGACACAGGAGACGACATGCTTGATTTTTCTACGCTAGGAACCTTCGTTGCCGTTGTACTCGGGCTCTTTCTGATTCCCGGTCCGGCCGTGCTGCTCGTTTTGACCCGCACGGTGCATGGTGGGCGCAAGGCCGGCATACTCACCGGTCTCGGCGTCGCCGCAGGCGATTTCATCCACACGCTGGGCGCCGCGATTGGCCTGTCGGCCTTGCTGATGACGTCGGCGCTCGCCTTCAATGCCGTGAAAATCGTCGGCGCCGCCTATCTCGTCTATCTGGGCGTTCGTGCCTTGCGCGAAAACCAGGCGAGCGCGCATTTGCCGGCAGTCGCGCCGGTGTCCGCCTCCAAGGCCTTCTTTCAGGCGATCCCTGCCGAAGTGCTGAACCCCAAGACCGCGCTGTTTTTCCTCGCGTTCCTGCCGCAGTTCGTTCGTCCCGAGCACGGTTCTTCGTTCCTGCAGTTCACGACGCTGGGACTGATCTTCGTCGGCATGAGCGCGCTTTATACAACGCTGATCGTGCTGACCATTCGTCCGTTGGGCAAACTCGTCAAGCGCCTGACATGGCTTAGCCGCTGGCAAAACAAGATCATCGGCGTTCTGTTCATTTCGCTCGGCCTGCGCGTCGCCACGCAAACGCGCTGACCCTGCGGCATAGACCCGGCGGCGCACCGTTTTTTCGCTCGGGTGCGTGGAAACACGCTGCCGCACTCGAACTAGATATTCCGGCGCTGCCGCCTCAGGCGGCCTTCGCGTGCGTATTCCATCTGGCCCTCGGTGCGCACGGCGAGCCTTTCCTGTTCGGCGCGGCTTATCTGCCGCGTATCGTCGATATCACCCACGCGCAGTACTTCCTGCGCGATCCTTATGCGTAACGTCATGAGTGGTTCGCCGCGTTCGACCAGCGTGCGGTCGGCGGCGCGCGCCTGCTGGACGCCGCTGTCGATCAGGTTGCGCAACTCCAGCAGCGTGAGTCGTTGACGTTGGATTTCGAGGATGAGGCGCTGGATGGCCTGCTCGTCGCGCGTGCGCCACCAGGCGCGCAGTTCGGCGAGCGTGGGAGGGTCGAAGGGAGGAAGGCGCATTGTTCAGACAAAAAGTACTGTATATATGTACAGTATATCCCGTCTTTTTCCGGAAACGCGTGGCGTGCGTTGGCCTGCTCGCAGCCCTTACAGCAGGATGCGTTACAACGCTCAGGTGAGCGCGAGCATGATGGAGGTGGAGACCACGATGACGAAAAGACATGTGGCGGTAATCAAGTCGTACGGATAGCTCATGTCGGAACCGTAGCGTGTCGGGCGGAAACGCCCATCATAGGTAAAACCGCTCCCCGTGACTGTCAAGCATTGCAAAGGCGCTACGCCCCTCAGTCGCCTATGATCCGCGCGGAAACCGGACGGCGCCAGTGAAACACTTTCCGCCTAGCGTGCACGTCCCTTCGCTGTGGTTTTAACCGTTGCCGGCACAGGTAACGCGTCCGCATTGCCACATATCAACGCCACGCCCGCAATCGCCGTCGCCCGCAGCGACGCGCGCGAATCGCCCGCGCGGGCACGCAACGCGAGGCTGTGCAAAATTGCCGATGCGATCTTCGCGAGGAGGGGCGGCTGCGCATCGGCGGCCAGTTCGCCTGCGGCCTGCGCCAGCTTGAAGCGTTTCTCGAAGGCCTTGTCGTAGGTACGCAGTCCTTCGGCTAGCGCTGCGCGGACTTCGGCGTCATCCACCGCTTCGACCGCGGCGGTGCCGATCATGAAGCAGCCGAGCGGATCGCCATCGGCGGGCAAGTACCACGCGAGCGCGCCGTCATAAACGCGCAGCAGGGCCTGCGGCAATGGCAGGTCTTCGCCGAGAGCATGAACCATCGCGAGCCGGCCGGCCTCGATATAACGTTCGAGCGTGGTCAGATACATCGCATGTTTGTCGCCGAATGCGCCGTACAGGCTCGGGCGGTTCATACCGGTGGCGGCGCTTAGTTGATCCAGCGAGGTGCCCGCATAGCCGCTGCGCCAGAACACGCCTGTTGCATCGGCGAGCGCCTGGTCGGAATCATAGGCACGCGGACGGCCGCGAGGGCGGATTTCTTTTTTTGTACTGGTCGGCATAAAAATGTGGCGGAAGTGATTTATATGCAATATAGTACAAAAACACCAACGACAGGGGATTCCCCATGGATCTGTACTTCTCGCCGCTCGCTTGTTCACTGGCCACCCGAATCGCGTTGTACGAAGCGGGGGCACAGGCTGGGTACATTCAGGTCGACACGAAGTCGAAACAGTTGTCGGACGGCTCGGACTTCTATCCGATCAGTCCGCTCGGGCAGGTGCCGGTGCTGCGTACGGACGAAGGCTGGCTGTTGACCGAAAACACGGCGATCCTGCCGTATGTGGCCGATCGTTTTCCTGCTGCACGGCTTGCGCCTGCCGCGGGCACGGCACAGCGCGCGCGGTTGCAGCAATGGCTGGGTTTTATCAGTACGGAGTTGCACAAGGCGGTGTTTGTACCGCTGCTCGATGCGCGCGCGCCCGAAGACGTGAAGCGCTATGCGCGCGACAAGGCCGCGTTGCGGCTAGGCGTTCTGCAGGATCATCTGGCGCAAAGCGAGTATCTGCTGGACGCGTTCAGCGTGGGCGACGCGTATCTGGTCACCGTGCTGAACTGGGCGTCGCATGGCGGCATCGATCTGTCGCAATGGCCGGCGGTTGCGGGTTACTACAAGCGGTTGATGCAGCGGCCGAGTGTCGCAAAAGCCGCAGGGGAAGAATTCGCCCTGTTTCAGGAAGAAATGGCGAAGCGCGCGAAAAACTGAGGGCAGGTTGCCGGTAACGGGATTAATCGTCGCCGTGCTGGCAGAAGCGGCGTCCCGGAATGTGCGACACGACCGCCTGTGCGATTTCGAGTGGCGTGCTTTCCGCGGGCACCACGCGGCGGCTCGATTCGGGGGTGTGCTTCATGGTCCATTCGACGAGTCTGTACGAGCGTCCCCAAGGAGGCTGCAAGGGGTCCGAGACCTTGCACGAGTGGATCTGGCGCACCCATTCGTTGCCGGGCATCGCGCGCAAATGCTCGAATACCGTGTCTTCCACCATCGTTTGACTCCTTCTTCGCAGGCATGCTTTCCATCTATCGGCGCGTCGGCGACATCCCTTGAGAAAAAAAGCGCCGCCGATGTTCTGGCGGCTCAACAGGGGATGTTGGGTGCCATAGTTACAGGTAAGAATTAAGCCAAACTTAAGATCACGCTCAAAATTCCCGCGCCTGATCCCTCTGCCTGATCGCCCCGTTAAAGCGCTGTTTCACGTACATGGTGATCCAACCCTCAAGACCTCGCGGAATTGGCCGTTATTACAGCGGTTGGGGCCGCCGACCCCGCTTCGCCTCCGGGCCAGCATCAATAACGTGACGAATCTCGCTCAAACGCCACTTTCAGACCGCCTGCGCTCGCTCGTCGATACCGTGCAGCACAACGAGCGCACGCTACGCCGCTTCCAGAACGTCGAATTGAGGTTGATCGGCGCACAGGATTTCGCGTCGTTTCTCGACACACTGTTCAGCCATCTGCCGCAGGAATTTTCGCTGGCGAGCGTAACGTTGTGGCTCGACGACCGCGCGCCGATGCTGCTCGAACTGCTCGATCCGGGCGCTCTGGATGCGCTCGACCAGCCCAATCTGAGAACGTCACGCGAAGGGGGGCTCGCAGCGCTTGGTTTGTGCGACGAGGGACGGCCATGGCTGGGCAAGCCTGGCCAACTGGATGAAACGGCGCGCCGCGCATTCTTCGGCGACGCCGACGCGCCCGCGAGCGCGATCCTGCTGCCGCTTGCCGCCGGAGACACCGTCAGCGGCTATCTATGCCTGTGCAGCGACGACCCGGCGCGCTTCGCCGAAGGCATGGGCACGGACATCCTGGAGCGCTTTGCGAGCATCGTCACGGCGAGTCTCGACAATGTCGCGCATCGCGAGCGGCTCAAGCAACTCGGTATGACCGATTCGCTGACCGGCCTCGCCAATCGCCGCTACTTCGATGAACGGCTGCGCGAGGAAATCATGCGCGCGGTTCGGTATGGCGTGCCTGTTGCGTGTCTTTTCATCGATATCGACAGCTTCAAGCGGATCAACGACACCTACGGCCATCAGACCGGCGACCGCGCGCTGGCGGCAGTGGCGGCGTGCGTGCGGCAGCAGGTGCGGTTGGGCGACACCGTGGCGCGCTACGGCGGCGAAGAGTTCACCGCGCTGCTGCAAGGCGATCGGGCCGATGCGCTGACGGTCGCCGAGCGCGTGCGGCTGGCTGTCGAAAGGCTGGATTTGCAGGACGACCACGGCGAACGCATCGCGTTGACCGTGTCGATCGGTGTGGCGGCGCGCACGCTTGCCGGTGCGCCTGCCGACGCGGCCGTGCACGGCCACGCGATGATGGAAGAAGCCGATCGGGCGATGTACCAGGCCAAACGCAATGGCCGCAACCGCATCGAGGCGTTGGCGAAAGCGGGCAGCGATAACGCGCCACGCTAACTGTCGTTGCTGGACCGGCGCGGCGCGATTCAAGGCGTAGCGAGTCCTCACGCGTCCGGCGGCACCCCCAGCAATTGCAGCGCTCCACCCGTTACCGCGCCGAACACCGGCCCGGCCACCGTACCACCATAAAACGCCTTGCCGGCCGGGTCATCGATCATCACGGCGACGATCAGCCGTGGGTCGCTCATCGGCGCCATGCCGACAAACAGCGCGCGGTAACGGTTTTTTGCGTAAGTCGCGCCGACCTGCTTGCGCGCCGTGCCGGTTTTGCCGCCGATCCGGTAGCCTTCCACCGCCGCTGCGCGTCCTGTGCCACCAGCGCCGGTGGCCATTTCAAGCATCGAGCGGATCGCGCGCGCGGTCGCGGGCGTTGTGACTGCATGGCCCTTATCGATGGTCTGTGCCGCGCTACTCGTAGTCGCGGTCCCGTCCGCGGTTTTGTCTGTCCGCAACAGACTCACGTGATGCATGGTGCCGTCGCCGGCATAGGCGGTATAGACCTGCGCGATCTGCAGTAGCGAAGTGGACAGGCCGTAGCCATACGCCATGGTCGCCTGTTCGATCGGACGCCAGCGCTTGTACGGACGCACCTTGCCCGACGCGACGCCCGGAAAGGTCAACTCGGGCCTCAACCCAAGCCCGTATTCCTGATACTTGTTCCAGATCTTTTCAGCGGGCAGATTCAGTGCGAGTTTGGCGAGCGCGATATTGCTCGACTTCTGCACGGCTTCGGCGACGGTCATCGCGCCGTGATTCGACGTGTCGTGAATCACCGCCGGGCCGATCTTGTACCAGCCCGGTGAGGTATCGATGATGCTTTGCGGCCGCACCTTGCCCTCGTCGATCGACAGCGCGACGACCACCGGCTTGATCGTCGAGCCCGGCTCGAAGGTGTCGACGACCGCGCGATTGCGCAGTTGCCGCCCGGTGAGCCGTGCGCGGTCGTTCGGATCGAAGCTCGGATAGTTGGCGAGCGCGAGAATCTCGCCATTGCGCGCATCGAGCACGACCACGCTTCCGGCCTCGGCGTGATGTTTGGCGATGGCGTCCTTCAGTTGCGCATAGGCGAGTTGCTGGATGCGCCGGTCGATCGTCAGGTGGATGGTGTCGCCGTTCTGCGCGGGCACGAGCGGCCGGGTCTCGGACACCACGCGGCCCAGGCGGTCGCGGATTACTTCGCGCTGGCCCGGCACGCCGAGCAGTTGCTCATTGGCGGCAAGTTCGACGCCCTCCTGTCCGTTGTCTTCGATATCCGTGAAGCCGACCACGTGCGCCGCCGATTCGCCTTCGGGATAGAAGCGCTTCGAATCGGCGATCTGCGTGATGCCGGCGAGACCCAGTTTGTTGAGGTGGTCGGCGGTGTCGGCATCCACCTGGCGCTTGAGCAGCACGAAGGTTTTATCGCCATTCAGACGCCGGCGCAGTTCCGCCAGCGGTAGGTCGAGCAGCTTCGAAAGCGGCGCGAACGAGGCTTCGTCGAGCAGCTTGGGCGAGGCCCAGATCTCGTACGTCGCGAGACTGACGGCGAGCATCGAGCCATTGCGGTCGACGATGCGCCCACGCGTCGCATCGAGTTCGAGCGTGCGCTGATAGCGTTTTTGCCCCTGATCGACGTAGAAGTCCTGATTGACCACCTGCACCCAGAACGCGCGCGCCGCCAGCGACGCGAACGCGCCGAACACCAGCAGGACGACAAGTTTCGAACGCCACATCGGCAGGCGCGCGGCCAGCAGCTGATTCTTCGCGACGGGCGCGTACGGATCGTGTGACTGCGATTTCTTCTTTTGGATCATGGGTGCGGATAACGAACAGCAATGCGAGGGCGAGAAACCGGCGAGGCCGATGTCCTGTTGCGCGTGACTGTCGAGCGTGCTCCTCGAGCGAAAGCCACACGCGTGGCGTGCAGCGGGATTAGCCTGCGCCGCCCGAACCGGCGGCGGTGAATACCTTGAGTTGCCAGCGAAACCGCACGGCCAGCATGCGCACTGCGAAACCGACTGCCAGTACCACGATCGAGGCCGGCGCCGGTGCCACGTCGCAGGCTTGTAGTGCGACGTACAGCGCGCCTGCGCCGAGCGCGATGCTGGCGTACAACTCCTCACGCAACACGAGCGGTATCTGATTGCACAGCAGATCGCGCAGCATGCCGCCGCACACGCCGGTAATCGCGCCGGCCAGCACGACGATCGCCGGGCTCACGTCCAGCGTCGCGGCGACGTCGCAGCCGATAACCGTGAACGCGATCAGGCCGATCGCGTCCACCGTGACGAACAGCCGTTGCCAGTTGCGCAGCCATTTGGCGCTGGCCGCGGCAACCGCCGCTGCCCCCGATTGTAATCAGAACGTAATCTGGATGCGAGATCCATGCAAGGGGATAGTGGCCGAGCAGCACGTCGCGCACTGTGCCGCCGCCGAGCGCGGTGACGGTGCCGACGAGGCACAGGCCGAAGCGGTCCATGCCGCGGCGCATGCCCATCAATGCGCCGGACATGGCTTCGGCGACGATCGCAACGAGGTAGAGGAGGTGGAGCAGCATGACGGCGAATCCAGGTGGGACGGCGCTCGCGAGAGGGAAGGCTCCGCCTTGGAGCTTGCCGCGAGGCGCGCATTGGAAAGCGGCCATTATCGGAAGCGGCGGGTGCTGATGAAAATGCCTTAAGCCGAATTCGGCGATGCCAAATTCGGCTTAACCTGGTTGCGGAATCGGGCGCGCCAAGCGTTCGCTGAACACAAAAAAGCCGCGTGGACTTGAAAAATCCGCGCGGCTGGCTCGTTCGATTAATGCGTCGACTCCGACGCGGCGTGTTAAAGAGGCGCTCTCTGCCTGTTGAGCGCCTTCTTTTTTCTGCGCTTCTTCTGCTTATGTCCCGCTGCCTGAAAAGAGCCGGCAGCCTCAGGCCGGTAAAGCGAAACTCGAGATTGCCTCGCGCAACACGCCCACCTGATCCTTCAGCGAATGGGCCGCGGCGGCGGCTTCTTCGACGAGCGCGGCATTTTGCTGCGTGACCTGATCCATTTCGCCGACTGCGCGATTGACCTGTTCGATGCCCGCGCTCTGTTCGCGCGACGCATTGCTGATTTCCTCGAGGATTTCGTTCACGCGGCGCACCGACTGCACGATCTCGCCCATGGTCGAACCGGCGTTGGCGACTAGCGACGCGCCGGCTTCGACGGTATGGGTGGACGTTTCGATCAACGCCTTGATTTCCTTCGCAGCCGTGGCCGAGCGCTGCGCGAGGCTGCGCACTTCCGCGGCGACGACAGCGAAGCCACGTCCCTGTTCGCCTGCGCGGGCCGCTTCGACCGCTGCGTTGAGCGCGAGGATGTTGGTCTGGAACGCGATGCCGTCGATCACGCCGATGATGTCGCCGATCTGCCGCGAGCTGCTGGTGATTTCGCCCATCGTGCGTACCACGTCGTCGACGACGCGGCTGCCGCGCGTGGCCACATCCGCCGCCTGACCGGCGAGTTGCGCCGCTTGCAGCGCGCTGTCCGCGTTCTGCTTCACGTTGACCGTCATCTGATCCATGCTCGACGCCGTTTGGACGAGCGCCGCAGCCTGTTCTTCGGTGCGTTGCGACAGATCCGTGTTGCCGGCGGCGATTTCGGTTGCGCCGATATTGATGTTTTCGGTGCCGAGACGCACGCGCGAAACCGTATCGACGAGACCGGCCTGCATGGTGTGGAGCGCGTGCAGCAGACTGCCACCGGTGTCGTTTGCTTGCAGCGGCACGCGCGTGGCGAGGTTGCCGCTCGCCATCAACTGAGTCGCTTCGACCGCGACTTCGAGATCGCCGCCGAGCGTGCGGCGGATGCTGCGCAACACCAGCAGCATGACGGTCGTGGCGATTGCGCCGAGCGTCAAGGTAATGACGAGCCAGCGCAGCAGGTTGGCGTAGAACGCGCGCTGCACGTCGTCCATGTACATGCCGGTGACCAGATACCAGTCCCACGGCTCGAAGTGAAGCGAGAAGCTGGTTTTCGCCACGGGTTTATCGCTGCCGGGCTTCGCCCACAGATAGTCGACATAGCCGCCGCCGCTGTGATTGCCTGCGGTGACGATATCCGTGAACAGATGATTACCGGCCGAATCGGTAAATTGCGCCATGTTCTTGCCGACCAGTTCCGGCTTGATCGGGTGCATCAGCATGACCGATTGCGAGTTGTTGACGGAGATATAGCCGTCCTTGCCATAGCGCATGGCGGCTATCGTATCGAGCGCCTGCTTTTTGGCTTCGTCTTCGGTGATCGTGTGCTGCTGGGCGAGGGTGTAGTAGCGGTTGACGATGTGATTGGCCTGGTCGATCAGCGCGACGAGTTGATCGCGGCGGTCCGAGATCATCGAGGCGCGGTTTTGCCATGCGCCGAAGCCGCCGATCAGGATCAGGCCGGTCCAGAGGACCGCGATCATTGAGGCTAGTTTTTTGTTCAGAGTCATAGCAATGGGCTTTTTGCTTTCGCTTTTGCTTTCGCTTTCGCGAGGTGGTCGGTCAGGGTAGGCACTTCGCTTTTCGCTCTTTGCTTTTTCGCTTGCAGCGAGTGGCTTGTTGCTGACTGTGTTTACGGCTTGTTTTTCTTTGCTCCGCAGGGGAGGGGAAACCCGTTGTTTTATTTGTCTGACTATTTTGTTTGGTGTTTTTGCCTGCGCGGCGCTTTTTGTCCGTGTTCTTATGGCGTTGGCCTTTCCTTGATTTGTTAGTGGTCTATTAGCGTTGCCCCTGTGCGGGGCAATGCTCTCAACTTAAGCCCCACTGCATCAAGCGAGTTTGTACGCGAGATGGAAGTGGGGCTTGGCTTTTCTGGGTGGCCTTGGATAGGAGCGTGAGGGCTGTATCCGGCATCGGGTCTGGTGAATCATTTCCAGCACGCCGGCGAGGCCGTCCAGACAGAGCCGGATGCGCAGAAGGCACGCGCCGAGGATGGGCTTGAGTGCGCCCAGTGCGTACACCCGGTTAGGACGGCTGGCATGTCTGTCGTCGTGCGGCGCATCGAGATCGCTGAGCAATGTGCACAGGTTGTCGGCAAGGATTTTTGCGCCGAAGTCCTGCTGCAATGCCAGGTAATCGAGGCCTGTGACGGCTTCCAGCCGCAGTCGGTGCTTGAGTCGTTTGAACGCTTCTTCGACCCGCCAGCGCTGGTGATAGAGCGCGCCGAACGATGCAGCCGGATAACGCTCGCCATCGAGCAGCGAGGTCATCAGCACACGCACGCGACCGCTCGGCGTGACGTCGCGGATCAGGCGCACGGTCGTCGGTGTACGCGCCAGTTCATAGTCGCGGGCATCCAGCTCGCTGGGCGCCTCCAGTGTCACCACACGCTCGGCTTTACCGCTGCGGGCAAAGGCGCGGACGCACTTCCAGTTACGCGCATCGACGCGCATGCAGAACGGGATCTCGCGCTGTGCGAGCGCCGCCACCATCGCGTTGCCGATATAGCCGCGATCGAGCAGCAGCAGGTCGGTATGCGGCTGCAGTACATCGAGGGCTTCGAACAGCATCTGCCGCTCGCCGCCGTCGGCGGGATGAAGTGCGGCGTGCAGGGTCAGTTCGGAGCCCGGCAGGAACAGCGCAAACGCGTAGTGATCAGCGCGCAGTTCATGGCCGCGACGCGTGCCCACGCGCAGGCGGCTGCCGTCAGCGGCGACCAGCCTCAGGCCGTGCCAACGCATCGAATCGATATGGGGTTGGGCCAGCGAAATCAGGCGGGCGCGGGCCAGCTCGAACAGTTCGGCAGACAGCCCCCGTCGCGCCTTGCTGAAGGCCTGTGCGCTGACAGCGCGGGTGCGCCCGCCGCGGCTTCCCAGTGCGCCGAATAGCGCGTCAAGTTCGGTCTGCACGCTGGCGCACATGCCAGACATCATCAGCGCGGCCATGCGCGGCAAGGTCAGTGTGCGATTGCGGGTAAAGGCGGTGGGAGAACGACGCACGCGATCGGCGAGCGCCGGATCGAGCAGGAAATCGGAGAACTCAGCCAGAAGCCGCGAGGACGCTGGTATTTGAGTTCATATCGTTGACTTATCAGTGAGCTATGCGATGAAGTTTACAGGGGCAATGCCTCGTTTACAAGCTCTTTGGGGCTTAAGTTGAGAGCATTGCCCCGCACAGGGGCAGACTCTAATACCCCAATAACTTAATTAATACAGAATCAAAAAATAAACAAAGAAAATACAAAAAGACCAAAAACAAAATCAAATAAGAAAAACGAAAAAGCGACCCCAAACCCCAAGCCCCGCAGGGCCCAATCACATTCCTCCACATAACGCCAAAAAAATCCAAACCCAATCACCATTGCATGAAATGCAAAAAACAACACATTTCCCCACTTAATAGCAACATCACAAAAACCGCAATACCACTCCAACGCCGAATAAAAACGATTTCAGCTATAGTCGCCATTTTCCAGCACCAGCCGGGCAAAAAAAGAGCATCAATAAGCCCGCCATCAGGAGTAAAAGAAAATGAACGCCCGCGAACCTGCTTTCGTCTCCGCTTCCCGCAGTGCGCGTCTGCGCCAGATGCTCGTCAGCAACGAACTCGAATTCATGATGGAGGCCCACAACGGTCTCTCCGCCCGTATCGTCCGTGAAGCCGGCTTCAAGGCGATCTGGGGTTCGGGTCTCGCGATCTCCGCCCAATTCGGCGTGCGCGACAACAACGAAGCCAGCTGGACGCAAGTCGTCGACAACCTCGAATTCATGGCCGACGCCAGTGATCTGCCCATCCTCCTCGATGGCGACACCGGCTACGGTAACTTCAACAACGTGCGACGTCTCGTGCGCAAGCTCGAACAACGCGGCATCGCCGGCGTTTGCATCGAAGACAAGCAATTCCCGAAAACGAATAGCTTCATCAACGGCGAAGCGCAGCCGCTCGCCGATATGGACGAGTTCTGCGGCAAGATCAAAGCAGGTAAAGACTCGCAGTCGGATGAAAATTTCTCGATCGTCGCGCGCGTCGAAGCACTGATCGCCGGCTGGGGGATGGACGAGGCACTGCGTCGCGCGGAAGCCTATCGGCAAGCAGGCGCCGACGCGATCCTGATTCACAGCAAGCTCTCGCGTCCCGATGAAATCCTCGAGTTCGCGCGCGAGTGGGCTGGCCGCGGGCCGCTCGTCATCGTGCCGACCAAGTACTACAGCACGCCCACCGAAGTGTTCCGCGAAGCCGGCATCAGCACGGTTATCTGGGCAAATCATCTGATCCGCGCGGCGACCTCGGCCATGCAGGCCGTCGCCAAAGAAATTCATTCGAGCGAAACACTCGTCAACGTCGAAGACAGCATCGCCGCCGTCAACGAAATCTTCCGTCTGCAAGACGCCGACGAATACTCGGAAGCCGAAGACCGCTATCTGTCGAGCGGACGCTTGGCGGGCTCCGCCATCGTGCTCGCGGCAAGCCGCGGCAAGGGCCTCGAAGCCGTCACCGAAGATCGTCCGAAAGTCATGCTGCCGATCGCGGGCAAGCCGCTGTTGCGCTGGCTCATCGATGCGTTCAAAAAGCAGAGCGTCAATGACATCACCGTGGTCGGCGGTTATCGCGCCGATGCGATCGATACGGCCGGCATCAAGCTGGTCGTCAACGAACGTCACGCGCAAACCGGCGAACTGGCGTCGCTCGCCTGCGCAGTCGACCGGGTCGCGGGCGACAAGCTCGCGGGCGATACGGTCATCTCCTACGGCGACCTGCTGTTCCGCAGCTACATTCTGCGCGACCTGGTCGAGAGCGAAGCCGCGTTCAGCGTGGTGGTCGATTCGTCGCTGACCGATGCGGAAAACGCCAGCGTGCGTGACTTCGCATGGTGCTCGGCAGCCGACGATCGCGGGCTGTTCGGCAACAAGGTCACGCTGCGTCATGTGTCGAGCGGGCAGGAGGCCTCGTCGGTCATCGCTTCGCAAACGCCGCATGGCCGCTGGGTCGGTCTGCTGAATGTACGCGGCGAGGGGCGTGAGCGTTTGCAAGCGGTAGTTGGCAAACTGCAGGCGCGCCCGGATTTCGATTCGCTCGATATGCCCGCGCTGCTGAACGCGCTGATCGAAGCGGGTGAATCGATCGAAGTGCAATACGTGCATGGCCACTGGCGCGGTGTGAACGATCTGGAAGACTTCCGTCGTGCCGGCGATTTCGCGCATGCACAAGCGCCGTTCGCGGCGGCGGCCGAAAACCGGAAGGACGCAGCCAGCGGAGCCGCGCAATGATCGAGGCAGCACAGTTCGTCGAGGCGGCGCGTGAACGCGGCTTCGACTGGTATGCAGGTGTACCGTGCTCGTATCTGACGCCGTTCATCAACTACGTGTTGCAGGACGAATCGCTGCATTACGTCTCGGCGGCGAATGAAGGCGATGCGGTTGCGTTGATCGCGGGCGTCACGCTCGGTGCGCAGAACGGCCGGCGCGGCATCACGATGATGCAGAACTCCGGCCTCGGCAATGCCGTGAGTCCGCTGACCTCGCTCACGTGGACTTTCCGTCTGCCGCAGTTGCTGATCGTGACGTGGCGCGGGCAACCCGGCGTTGCGGACGAACCGCAGCACGCGCTGATGGGCCCCGTCACGCCCGCGATGCTCGATACGATGGAGATTCCGTGGGAGACCTTCCCGACCGAAGCCGACGCGATCGGCCCGGCGTTGGATCGCGCGATTGCTCACATGGATGAAACCGGCCGGCCGTACGCGCTCGTGATGAAAAAGGGCAGCGTGGCGCCGTACGAGTTGAAAGAAGGCGCCGCCGGCGCTCGCCGCGTCCCGGTAGCGCCGCGTTCGCAGTTCAGGAACGTCGCCGCGAATGAATTGGCTTCGCGTTATGACGCGCTGCAGAAAGTCATCGCGCACACGCCGCTCGAATCGACGGTGGTGCTCGCGTCGACCGGTTTTTGCGGGCGCGAGCTCTATGCCATCGACGACCGGGCCAACCAGTTGTACATGGTCGGCTCGATGGGTTGCGTGACGCCGTTCGCGCTGGGTCTTGCGCTTGCGCGTCCCGACCTGCACGTGGTCGCACTCGACGGCGACGGCGCCGCGCTGATGCGCATGGGCGCGTTCGCGACGCTCGGCGCGTACGGCCCGTCGAATCTCACGCACGTGCTGCTCGATAACGGCGCGCACGACTCGACTGGCGGCCAGGCGACAGTATCGTCGCAAGTATCGTTTGCGGGTGTCGTCGCGGCGTGCGGTTACGCGTCGGCGGTCGAAAGCGACGACCTCAACGTGATCGACGAACTGTTCGAAACAGCGCCGTCGCCCCATGGTCCGCGCTTCGCGCGCCTGGCGATTCGCCGCGGTACGCCCGATGGCCTGCCGCGTCCCACTATCACCCCGCCCGATGTGAAGACGCGCCTCATGCGCCACATCGGCGCTGCTTAAGGAGCGCGCTGATGCTGCTACTCAATCCCGGCCCGGTGACGCTCACCGAACGCGTCCGCAACAGCCTGTTGCAAACGGATCTGTGCCACCGTGAAAGCGAGTTTTTCGACTTGCAGGAGGAGGCGCGCACGCGCCTGGTCGATCTGTATGGCCTCGACGCAGGTGAATGGCAAGCGGTGCTGATGACCGGTTCCGGCACGGCTGCTGTCGAAAGCATGACCGCCGCGCTGGTGCCACAAAACGGCAAGCTGCTGGTCGTGGAAAACGGCGTGTACGGCGAGCGTATTTCGCAGATCGCCACGCAATACGGCATCGCACACGAGTCGCTGAAACACGACTGGATGCAGGCGCCGGATCTCGCGAAGATCGCCGAACGCCTCGACGCGGACAAAGCGTTCACTCACGTCGCCGTGATTCATCACGAAACAACCACAGGCCGTCTGAACGATCTGCAAGCGCTCGGAGTGCTGTGCCGCGAACGCGGTCTGCGTTTGCTGGTGGATGGCGTCAGCAGCTTCGGCGCGGAAGCGGTCGATTTCGCCGACGCGAGTCTCGACGCCGTTGCGGCGACCGCGAACAAGTGTCTGCATGGCGTGCCGGGCGCGTCGTTCGTGCTGGTGCGGCGCGCGGCGCTCGCGCAGGCGGCGAGTCGCACGTATTACCTGGACCTCGGGCGCCTCGCGCGTTTGCAGGATCAGCGCAATACGCCGTTCACGCCGTCGGTCCATGCGTATTACGCGCTGGTCGAAGCGCTGCGCGAACTCGCCGACGAAGGCGGCTGGCAAGCGCGCCATGCGCGTTACGCGGCGCTCGCCGAGCAGGCTCGGGCGGGTCTGGCTGAGCGAGGCATCGGCAGCGTGTTGCCGCCGGAGCAGTCGTCGGTGGTGCTGCGCGCGTATCGCTTGCCGGACGGCGCGGCGTATCCGCAACTGCACGACGCGCTTAAGGCACGCGGCTTCGTCATCTATGCCGGTCAAGGCGGGTTGTCGGCCGAACTGTTCCGCATCTCGACGATGGGCAACATCCATGCCGGGGACATCGACCGTCTGCTGCAAGGTTTTAGCGAACTGACGCGCTAAAGCACGCGATCATTCGCGCGTGCTGTCATGGTCCGGTAATGATCCGGTAACAAGCGCACAGTGGCGTCACACCGGGTCTTTGTCCGGCGGTCCATCCGGCCGCTGCGGCTCCTCGGTGTGATGACCCGGCGACGGCGGCACGAGCGGATCGGCTTCCGGGTCCCGGTTCGGATCGGCGTTCGGGTCGGGAATCGGGCTGGTATGCATGTCGTAGCTCATTGCATCACCTTTGAGTTGGGAGGCGAACGGAAAGCGGGCGGTACGGCCGCTGGCGGTCGAGTTCACCCACACGCCAGCCGTTTCCTTCCTTCTAGCGTAGGCGATCCAGCACGCCGCGCACCCCTTACTTTTTCCTGCGGCGACCCACGCTCAATTGCCAGTAGCGTTCGGTGTCGAAAACGTCATCGTAATTGCCCGCGCCGAAGGCGCGCAGCTGGCTTGCGTAAGCGTTCACCGCTTCGCGTTTGAGCTGCGTGCGGCGCGGGAGATCAATCGTGTGGCCGATGCTCGGATAGGCCGGCGTCGCGACGATGCCGCGTTGCGCGAGGTCGGCGAGCCGCGCTTGCACGACGCCGGGCGTGCGGCGGTGAATCGCGTCCTCGTAGGCGAACCACGTGAGATGCGACAGGCGTGGCAGGATTTCGCAGCAGGCTTCGAATACCAGCACATGATCGTCATGATGCAGGCCGAGCGGCATGAGCAGCGTGTTCGCGGTCGTGCGGTAGATGGTTTCTTCAAGCACTGCCGCCAATTTGCTGATCGACGGCGAGTCCATGTATTGGCTGCCGCGAAACGGCATGCGTAGCGGAATCGCGTCGAGCACTTCCAGGGCGAGGTTGTCTTCGAGCGTGCGGGCGTGGGTGGCCTGATGGGCGCTCGCGAAACCCGATTTTTCATCCCATTCCGTATGCATCTCCTGCTCGGGCGGCGCGGCAAACACCGTGCAGACCGCGGCGTCAGGATGGGCGGCGAGTAGTGCGCCGCAACTGAAGACGGCGTCGTCGAAATGGGGCGAGACGATGAAAAGGCGTGGGCTGGTTTCGCTCATGGGACATGGGGTAGTTTCGAAACGCGCGCGGCCGCATTCGAAGCTTCGATATTGTGCGCGACAAACTTGCTGGATTGGCGGCGTCACATCAGCTTAGGCGGAATCGGCGCGGCTTGTGTAACCGGCGTGGTCAACGCAAGCCGCATGCCTGACCGGGCCGGTTCTGCTGTGGGTTCCCGCAGAGGCTCACCGTTGTGCACATGGCATATCCCGAACATGCTCACCTTTAGCGGGCGCGCTGTCTCCCACCAGCGCCGCCGCGCGGCTAAACGCTGCCGCGATGGTCGACACGATGTCGTCGCGCAACGTGGCGTCGGCCATTCCTAGTGCATACGATGGGTGCCAGGTCGGCACGATCAGGCGCCCGTCGTGAGTGATGGTTTGTCCGAGGTATTCGGACAGATTGACATGCGCGCCGGTCAGCGTTTGCAACGCCGTCGCGCCCAGTGCGACGATGACGCGTGGCGCGACCCGCGCCAGTTCTTTTTCCAGCCAGTACTGGCAAGCCTCGACTTCGCGCCACACGGGCGTGCGATGGACGCGTTGCTGGTCGAGCGTTTCCCATTTGTAATGCTTGACGGCATACGTCAGATACAGCGCCTCGCGCTCGAGTCCGGCGCGCGCCAGCACGGTGTCCAGCAGTTGACCGGCCGGCCCGGTGAAGGGCTCGCCGTGCTGGTTCTCGTGCTCGCCCGGCTGCTCGCCGATCACCATGATCGCGGCAGGGGCGGGCCCGGCGCCCGCAACCGCCTGTTTCGCGTTGCGCCATAACGCGCAGCGCCGGCAGGTCGCGAGCGGGCCGGTGGGCTCCCGCAAGGGGGGCGTTACGGCCGAATACTCGACCGGTGGCATGGGTGGAACGGTGACGGCCGCGCTTTGCGCGCCGAGGCGGCTACGTTCGCGCGCGAGGTGTGCGGGCAACGGTGGACCCGCGGGTGGCATTCTCCAGTAGCGCAGCGGCACCGGCGACGGCTGGGCATTGAAGGCACTGCTGTAGTACGCGAGCCAGAGCGCTTCCGTGGGGGTGCTGGTGATGGCTTCGCCGGTCATGGCGTTGGCCGCTAATACAGGCGCGGCTTGCTCGCTCTCCGCCATGACCGGCCGGTCGATGCGCAGCAGCATACCGTTCCAGAACACCGCACCGTGCGGCGTGGCCAGCATCCACGTGGAATTGCCCATGCGCTCGGCGAACCGCGCGGCGGCACGCTCCAGCAAGTCATGAAGCGGCTCGTACCAGCCGACGAATTCGGGCGGCTCCATCGACGGATCACGCCGTCTGAACAAGGTGAGCGTCAGCAGATCCTCGGTTTCGCGCTCGATAGTCCGGATGCGTTGATCCAGCAGCGCGCCGTCGGGGTCGTCCAGATCGAGGACGTTGCGCTCACCGCGCGTCCAGCGCCATAGAACGCGGTACAGCAGCGCCCAGCGGTCCGGCGCACGGAAGCACGCCGCTGTTTTCAGCCAGGAGAGCAGTTCGCGGGGAATCGCGGGAGTGGCGAGGGCTGGGGCAGGGGCGGCCGCGATTCCTGTGTCGGAGGCGCCTGCCGTGGCGAATGCGGACTCAGTAGCCAGCACGCTCGGAGCCCCGGCTTCACCTTCAGACTCAACCCACTCGATCTGCGAGGGCTCGACACCTTGCCGCAGCAGCACCCGCGCGGCGCGCCGCCATATGGCGAAAGACGGTTCGATCGAAATGCGTTTCATGCTGACGCGCCGTGGACGCACGCATCGAGATGCGCGTACCTGTGCGGCCAAAATACTGTATGGATATACAGTATGCGCTAAAACGCCGGCCTGGATCAAGTCAACCGGATCCAGCCGACGCAGCGGGCGCACATCATCGCAACCGGGGAAGAGACATGTCCGCAATCAGACAGGTATTTCCGTTACGCGCCCCATCACCAGGGAACGACCCTTCCGAGATAGTCAAGGTAATGCAGGCCGGAGCGCCCTTCATGGGCCTCGATCGTATTGACCAGATTCGGAATGCTTTCCTCGATGGTCAAGCGCGCCGTGGGACCACCCATGTCTGTCTGGACCCATCCAGGCGCCATTAGCAGAAGGCAGCGCGGATACTCGGCGCTGCGCGCCGCGAAGGTCCGCATGAACATATTCAGTGCGGCCTTGCTCCCCCGGTAGACGTCGTAATTCGCGTTGGTGGCATTCGTGATACTGCCTTGCCCCGAAGACATGACACCGATCGTTCCAGTCGGCGGGACAAGGTCCTGAAACGCGTCGATGACTCTCATGGGACTCAGCGAGTTCGTTACCATCACCCGCACAAACTCTTCGGTCGAGACGTCCGCGATCGTTTCACCGTCATCGTTTTTGACGCCTGCATTCACAAAGAGCACGTCGATACGCCGATCTGCAAGGCGGGCGCGCAGCGCTGCGACCTGCTCCGGAATCGTGATATCGACAGTTTCTACTTCGAGCGCGCCAGCCGAGGTTTCCGCGATCTGCCGGAGCTTGTCGGTCGAGCCGGTTCGCCCGGTCGCGATGACCTGATAGCCGCGCTTCAAATACTCCTCGACCATCGCAAATCCAAGGCCGCGCGAGGTGCCGATCAGGAGGACAGTTTTCTGCGAACGTGTGTTTTGCATGGGCATTCCCGGTAAACGAAGCCGCTCTCGAACCTGAACGTAACGAGAGCGATCCTCTGAGGTAAATCGCTCAAACCAATATAGCGATACGCAGGGAATGGCGGAAGCTGCACTGAATGCAACTAATATCTGCATCAGACGCCCTATCTCACCTCTGCTGACGACAATTAAAAATGCATGAACCGGACCTCAATCTTCTTTTTGCGCTCGATGCGTTGCTCGCCGAGAAAAACGTGACGCGCGCTGCCCGGTCGTTGCATTTGAGCGCGTCGGCAATGAGTCGCACGCTGACTCGCCTTCGTGCCGCGACCGGCGATCCATTACTGGTCCGGGCCGGGCGCCAGATGGTGCTGACGCCGTATGCCGAGGAGATTCGTGAGCGAACCCAGAATATCGTTCAGGAGGCGCGTTCCTTACTGCGTCCATCTCTCGCGGCGCTGGATTTTTCAACGTTGCGCAGAACCCTGACGATTCGTGTCAATGAAGCTTTCGTGGAAGCCTTCGGTGCGCCGTTGATTGCTGAAGTGACTCAGGTTTGTGACCAGCCTGGACGTTCGGTCTCGACCATTCAATTCCCGCGCCGGGTTGTCCACGGCGCTGTCGCGCTCGAGCTAAACGTTGCGCAGATCTTCCGGCGTATCCACGTCCCGCAAGATCCCGGGATCGTCGACATCCAGCCGCATTACCCGCTGCGAGGTCAACAGCGCGCGTGCGCCGGTGTCGCCGTCGAGTGCTATCAGGGCGTCCCGATGCTCGCTGCCGAAACCGACCGGATGGCCGCGCTGGCCCTGATAAAACGGCGCAACGATCGAAGCGCCGCCGTCGAGCGCACGCGCCACTTCTTCGATCGTCGGGGTGGCGATGCGCGGCATATCGGCAAGCGCGACGATCCAGCCCTCGGCGTCGTCGCTGGCTTCGATGCCGGCGGCGAGACTCGCACCCATGCCACGATTAGCACTCTCGGCGAACACCACGTCGCAGCCGGCGTCGTTCAGGAGCCGCGCGAGGGCGTCCGAGCCCGGCCGCACCACGGCCAGCACACGCGAGACAACCCGTAGCAACCGGTGCGCCGCTTCGTGCGCGACGGGCGTGCCGTCGGGCATCTGCGCGAGCAGCTTGTTGTGCAGGCCGTCCGGGTCGAAGCGGGAGCCGAAGCCGGCGGCGAGCAACACGCCAGTAGCGAGCGAGGCGTAGGCCATGGACGGGCACCGATAGGAAGGACGTGCCCGATTGTGCGATGCAACGCATCAGCAGGCAAGCGCCAATGCATGGGCCGTTATGCGCGCGTTGCCCCCATCACCTTGTCGAGCGTCACCGGCAGATCGCGCACGCGCACGCCGGTCGCGTGATACACCGCATTCGCGATGGCCGCCGGTACGCCGGTGATGCCGATCTCGCCGATGCCGCGTACGCCGAGCGAGTTGACGTACGGATCAGGTCGATCGATGAACGTGATGTCGAGCGAGCCGATGTCGGCATTCACCGGCACGTGGTACTCGGCGAGATTCGCGTTGGTGAAGCGCCCATAGCGCGTGTCGAGCGAGGTCTCTTCCTGGAGCGCCGCTCCCACGCCCCACACGATGCCGCCCAACATCTGGCTGCGCGCGGTTTTCTGGTTCAGCACGCGTCCCACGTCATAAACGCCGACCACGCGCGCCACGCGAATCGTGCCGAGGTCCGCATCGACATGGACTTCGGCAAAGACGGCGCCAAACGAGTGAAGCGAGTACTTCTGCCGTTCATCGCCGGGTTTGACCGTCGCGGTGGCTTCGATCGGTTTGCCGCCTGAGCGCGCGATGATTGCCGCCGCCGGATCGCGCTTCGCCGGTTGTGAGCGGCTCATGACCCAGCCGTTTTCCACCGTGATGTCGTCAGGCGCGATGCCGTGCACCGGCGAGGCTTCGTCGGCGAGTGCCAGGGCGATCAGCTGGCTGCGCGCCTGGTTTGCGGCCTCGCGCACCGCGGGCGAAACGCTCGCCGCCGATTGCGAGCCGCCCGATCCCGGCGCTCTCGGCAGCGACGAATCGCCGAGCGCGAAGTGGATGTTTTCCGGCGCGAAGCCGAGGGCGTCGGCGGCCACCTGGGTCATCACCGTATAGGTGCCGGTGCCGAGGTCCTGGGTGCCGGAGGCGACCATGGCGCTGCCGTCCGGCAGAATCCGCGCGATGGCCGCGGCTTCGCTGCGATTGGCCGGATAGGTGGCGGTTGCCATGCCCATGCCGATCAGCGTGTTGCCGTTGCGCATCGAGCGTGGCGCGGCGGCACGTCGCGACCAGCCGAATTTCTCCGCGCCGATCTGATAGCACTCGCGTAAGGACTTGCTGGACCACGGCTTGTTTTCCTGCGGATCGGCATCGGCGTAATTCTTCAGGCGCAGCGCGAGCGGGTCCATCTTCAGCGCCACAGCGAGTTCGTCCATAGCCGATTCGAGCGCGAACGAGCCGGTTGTCTCGCCGGGCGCGCGCATGAAGGTCGGTGTGCCGAGATTCATCGGCACGATCCGGTGCGTCGTGACCTGATTGGGCACCGCGTACAACATGCGGGTGACCATGCAGCAGGTCTCGGTCCAGTCTTCGAACATCGATGTGTTCGAAACACTGTCGTGGCGCATCGCGGTCAGTGTGCCGTCGTGCCGCGCGGCAAGCGTGAAATGCTGCTCGGTACGCGGCCGCGCGCCGACAGAGCCGAACATCTGCGGCCGTTCGAGCACGAGACGCACCGGACGCCCGGTCTGTTTCGCCGCCATCGCGCACAACGACACGTGCGACCACGACGAACCCTTGCAACCGAAGCCACCGCCGATAAACGGCGAAATCACGCGCACGTCACCGGGTGACATACCGAACGTCTTGGCGACCGCCTGCGCCGCATTGCTCACACCTTGCGTCGAGTCGTACAGCGTGAGTTGCGGGCCGTCCCAGTGCGCCATCGTGGCGTGCGGCTCCATCGGGTTGTGATGCTCGATCGGCGTGGTGTAAACGGCATCGACGTGAACCGCGCCGCTGAGCATACCGTCCTCGAAGTCGCCGCGTTGCGTGTCGGTTGTGCGGCCTTGCGGTTTGTCGGGCGCATGTCCGTTCGGCTTCGCTTGCGTGAAATCGAGTACCGCGGCGCTGCTCTGATAAGTGATGCGCAACTGACGCGCGGCATCGGTAGCATGTTCGAGCGTATCGGCAACCACCACGGCGACCGGCTCGTTGTTGTAGTGAATCTGGTTGTCCTGCAGCAGCGACAGTCGCCTGCCTGCCGGCGAGGCCAACGCGGGCTTGCCCCCATTCGGCAGGCGCGGCGCGTTCTGATACGTCATCACCAGCAGCACGCCTGGCAGCGCCTGCGCTCGGCTCGCATCGATCGACGCAATCGTGCCGCTCGCAATCGTGCTGGTGACGAGCACCGCATGCGCAAGCCGCGCCTCGGGGAACTCGGCGGCGTAGCGCGCTTCGCCGGTGACTTTCAGCAGACCGTCGATGCGGTCGAGCGGTTGACCGATCAGATTCATGCGACACCTCCGGTGCGGCCCGCGGCCAGATTCACTGCGCGCACAATTGCGCGTTGCGCGAGCTGCACCTTGAACGCATTCTCGTGCTGCGGTCTGGCATCGCGTAGCGCGGCAGCAGCGGCGTTGTGCAGCGTCACCTGTGTGAGCGGCTGGCCGTTGAGCATCTGCTCGGCGGCGCTCGCACGCCACGGTTTGTGCGCGACGCCGCCTAGTGCTATACGCGCGGTTTTCACGTGATCGCCGTCCATCTGCAAAGCGGCGGCCACCGAGACCAGCGCAAATGCGTAACTGGCCCGGTCACGCACCTTCAGATAGTGGGCGTTCGCGCTGAACAAAGGTGGCGGCAAATCGACGGCGGTAATCAACTCGCCTGCCTGCAAAGTCGTATCGATATCGGGCCGGTCACCGGGAAGCCGATGAAAGTCAGCAAACGAAATCGTTCGCTCGCCTACGGGTCCGCTTATGGGACCGCTCACGCGCACGACGGCGTCGAGCGCGGCGAGCGCCACGCTCATATCCGACGGGTTCACGGCGATGCATTGCGGACTCGCACCGAGAATCGCGTGCGTGCGATTATGGCCGTCGAGCGCCGCGCAACCGCTGCCTGGTATGCGCTTATTGCACTGCGTGAAGGCGGTGTCGTAAAAGTAGCCGCAGCGCGTGCGCTGCAACAGATTGCCACCCACGGTCGCCATATTGCGCAGTTGTGACGACGCACCCGCCAGAAATGCTTGCGTCAGCAACGGGTATTGTTCGCGCACCAGCGCGTGATTGGCGGCATCGCTGTTGCGCACCAGAGCGCCGATGCGGATGCCGCCGTTGGGCAGCGTGGTGACCGTATCGAGTCCGCTGATATGCGTGATGTCGATGAGCCGCAGTGGCCGCGCCACGCCGCCCTTCATCAGGTCGAGCAGATTGGTGCCGCCGCCGATGAACACCGCACCCGGTTGCTGCGCCGCGCGCACGGCGCCGGCGATGTCGCCGGCGCGTTCGTAAGAGATCGCATCCATGCTGGTCGCTCCGTCAGGCGTTGTGGCGGTTATCGCTGCCGCTGCTGTCGGTGTTACTGGCATTGCTGGCGTTGCTGCGACTGCCGCTGCCGCTTGCAACGTTCTGCCCACCGCCTTCATGCACGGCGCGCACCGCCGCGACGATATTCACGTACGCGCCGCAGCGACAAATATTGCCGCTCATGCGTTCGCGGATCTCGTCGTCGGAAAGTTGTGGAGGCCGGCTGCGGACATCGGTGGTCACGGTGCTGGCCGTGCCGTTGCGGAATTCGTTCAGCAGGGCAGTCGCGGAGCACAACTGCCCGGGCGTACAGTAGCCGCACTGGAACGCGTCGTGTTCGATGAAGGCCCGCTGCAACGGACTCAGCATGCCGTTGCTGGCGAGTCCTTCCACCGTCGTGATGTTCTCGCCTTCATGCATCACGGCAAGCGTCAGGCAGGAATTGATGCGACGGCCATCGGCGATCACCGTGCATGCGCCACACTGCCCGCGGTCGCAGCCTTTCTTGGTACCCATCAGGCCCGCGTACTCGCGCAGCGCGTCGAGCAAGGTCACGCGCGGTTCGAGTTGCAGCGTGTAAGCGCGGCCGTTGATCGTCAGCGTGACCGGACGGCCCGGCACCGATACACGGACCTCCGCAGGCGGCGCGGCCGGGGTGGGTGTTTGTGCCGGGGTGGGTGTTTGTGTTTGCGCGCGCAGATGCGGCGCCGCGCCGACCGTGGCGGCCGCGGCAGCCGACTGCAGAAAGCGGCGGCGCGACGGTTGGGGTGGCGTGGCGTCGGGCGCGTCGCCCAAATCCTGACGTTCGTTCTTCGTGGACATGACGATCTGCTGGCTCCATTGAAAGGTCAATGCAGGCTGGCGACATGCGGGTAGCCGACATGCGGGTAACCGACGTGCGGATACCCGCACGTTGGCATCCGAAGCGTCGTGGTCTGACTCATCGTTCTCAGCAATTTCGGTGCCGTTGCGAATGCAACAGGTTGCCGACGCGGCGTAACGGGGTCCGCTGCGCCCCGGCTATCGGCTCACGGCGAATCGGATCGAATCGTGGAGAGCGCAACCAGAAACGTGGCGACGCGCGTCAACCACGGACGTTGCGCTTAACGAACGGGAAAGTAAATACGCGGACGGGCCTTCTTTCTGCGTGCAAAAAGAAAGACTGTTTTGTGTGGAACGAGGAGTCCGCCAGATCAGGCGTCGGCCCAGCGGCGCAGCAGATTGTGATAGATGCCGGTGAGACTTACCACGGTTGCATCGTTCGACCCTTTCTCGGCAGCTAGACGTTGCACATCGTTGTCGAGTTGAAACAGCATGGCGCGTTCGCCGTTGTCGCGCACCATGCTCTGAATCCAGAAGAAGGACGCGATCCGCACGCCACGCGTCACCGGGCTCACGTGGTGCAGGCTCGAAGCGGGGTAGAGCACCATGTCGCCGGCCGGCAGCTTCGCGCGATGCACGCCGTAGGTGTCTTCGACGCAGAGTTCGCCACCGTCGTAGGACTCCGGCTCGGCCAGAAAGAGCGTGGCCGACAGATCGCTGCGGATGCGGAAGTCGGTGCCGCGCAGCTGGCGGATCGCGTTGTCCACGTGTGTGCCGAAACCATCGCCGCCTGCATAGCGGTTAAAGAGCGGCGGAAAGACTTTCAGCGGCAACGCGGCGGAAAAGAAGCGCGGATTGCGGCCGAGTGCGTCCTGAATCGCATCGCCTACCGCGCGCGCGGCGGGAGAGCCTTCGGGCAATTGCTGGTTGCGCTTGGCCTGCGCCGACTGTTCGCCGGAAGTCGCATTGCCGTCGATCCATGGCGCCGCGTCGAGGATTTCGCGGAATTGCGCGACCTGTTGTTTGCTGAGTACGCCTTGCAGATGGAGCATCATGCGCGAATTTGCCCGGTTTCTCGGGCGCTCGCCTGACACGGCCAGCGTCGAGGACCTGCGGCGCTACCAGCTGCATCTGGTCGATCACGGTACATCTCCCGTATCACTGAACCACACCATTACCGGCCTGAAGTTCTTCTTCGAGGTCACGCTTGAGCGGCCCGAGCTGATGACCAGGATGCACCCGGTACGCATGCCCCGCACGCTGCCCGTCGTGCTCAGCCCCGACGAAGTGTGATGCCGTTCGGTTCTGGAGGCCCTCAATCATGCCCACCTCCCCGAAGCAACTGTGTTGAAGGTCAAGCGTTTTCGCGATTCGACCGATGAAGCGGTAGATGTGGACGACGGCGCGCTTGTCGAGGAGCCGCTGGAGAGCGTCTCTGTCCGCAATCTCCTTCGCTTCCAGTTCCATCCGCCGGTCACCTACGATCCAGTCCGCACCGTGTTGTCGAGTAGTCACTACCTGCCGACCATGGATCAGGCCACTTGTGTTCGGGCCGTGACTGCCGCGTTGCGTTCGACCAGAATGACGAACTGCTCCTCCTCATGAATTTCGAAGCGACGGATCTGTGCGATCTGATCGGCGGAAAGTATCTTGCCCTTCGTCATCAGCAGCGTGCCGCGTGACGTCCGGAGGTCTTCCGCCAGCTTCATCCCTTCCTTCAGGTGAGATGCATCGAGACGGTCCGGTACTCCCTCTGGCGTCAGCTCAGCGTGGCTCATTACCAGATCAATGTATTGTTCAGAGACGACTGGGTCATAGCGTAAGCCCGATTGTGCACGCACAGTGGAGACGATCTGCCCGTCGCTCATTCTTTGTGGCGCGATCGCACCGATGCGTAAATCTTCCACGTCGCGGGCAAGTGCGAGAATGCGGGCGCCCAACGGAATGGATTCGCCGAAAAGGCCATCGGGCGTGCCACGCCCGTCGAACCGCTCGTACTGGTGACGGATCATGTCTTGCACGACGCCCAGCTGCGACACCGGGCTTAAAGCCATCTGGCACTGCAGCGGATGCAGGTGATAGAGCTTCGCTTCATGCGGGGACATCTTCGCGGTGGGCGTCTTCAGCAGTGCGTCGGGCAGAAAGAGTTTGCCAATTCCATGCAGCAGACCTGCCATCAACAGTTCGTTAGAGGCATAGTCGCTCATCCCGAGCGCCGCACCAAGTTGTCTCGCGAGTTCTCCGATCCTGGCGGAATGGCCTGGGAGGCCGCACCGCATTTCGACCATGTTCGCGCACACTTTCACCATCGTCAGAAAATTGCTTTTCAGATCCTGCTGTGCGCCTTCGAGAAACATGACGGTTTGCCTGATTTCCTCCGTGCGTGCATGAACCTCCCGTTCCAGCCCGGTGTTGAAGTCAGCCAATTTTTCGTTTTGCAACTGGAGCAGGCGGGTCAACCTTTCAGCCTCGCGCTTCAGGCTGAGTTGCTCGAACCCGCGTTGTATCGTCAGCAGAAGGTCCTGATCGTCCCACGGCTTGGGCAGGTAGTGATAGACGTGGCCTTCGTTCACCGCACGAACAACGGCATCGACTTCCGAATAACCCGTCAGCAGTATCCGGATGGCGTCGGGGCACAGAGACTGGGCACGGGCCAGAAACTCAGCGCCGTCCATATTTGGCATTCGCATGTCTGAAATGATGATATCGACCTGCGCGGATTCAAGCAGCAGGAGGGCCTCAGCACCGCTGTTCGCGGCGAGCACCTCGTATTTCAGCGGACGGAGCAGGCGTCTGAGCGACGAAATCACCCCCGGCTCGTCGTCCACCAGTAACAGCGTGGGCACAGGAGCTTTGGGAGACTCGTGCGCCGTTGCAATTGCTTCACTCTCGTCGGGTACTTTGTCAGTCGCCTGAAGTTCGGACATGAATTTTCTCGCAGATCTGGGCGCCGCCTGCGCGTCTGAGCCAGTGAATTCGATAAAGGCTTCGCCGCATGATGCTTTGCCAAAAGGGAAGTTAGAACGATTCGAGGAACTGATCGAGGGCACGTTTCATTCCCTCGATGGCCGCATCCGGCAACAATATCACCATACGAGCGCCGAATCCCCCTTGTTCGAGCGTGAAGTGAATTTCGAGCAGCAGTGCAAATGCCCATCGTCCGTTGAGGAGAAACCCGTCGCTCGTCTCCGCGGCAAGTGGCAAAAGAGTCGGACCGGAGAAGCAGATGCGCCGGCCAAGCTGTTCGAATACGCTTCGAACGCAGGCGCCCACAAGCAGGTTGGCAATGTCGCACAGCACTTCGACTTCAGCGTCGGTGTTTCCGACGCCATAGCCCATCAATTGCTGGAGTTCCCGCTGGCCATCCCTGCCGAACAGCACAATCGCCTCACCGGAAATGTCCGACTGGAATGCCTGACGCACGGGCGGAAGTTGACCGTTGTCCCGGCTCGTCAAGGCATCGCGTAGCTGGTCGATGTTCACGAGCCTGATACCGGGCACCGACAACGTAACGAATGCACCGAGGAGTTGTGCCAGTGCGGCGGCTGCCTTGCCCATCCCGACATTGCAGATTTCCTGGAGTGCATCCCGTTGCTCCTCGTTAAGAGACTGTTCATTCATGGAGACCGTACTCCTTGAGGATCGGCCGAATGGCTTCAGTCGAAACGGGTTTGCTAATGAATCCAATCGCGCCGAGCGCCTTTGCGCGCGCCACTGCACCGGACTGGACGTCTGCCGATACGACGATGACGAACGTATCGAGCCCTTCGTGCCGGATTGCCTCGAGCACTTCGAATCCGTTCATTACTGGCATGGTCAGATCGAGAAATATCACTGCGCCCTTGCCGGCGCGATACAGTTCAAGCGCTGCCGCGCCATCCGACGCCTGGGTGATGTCTACGTCCCAGTCTTCAGGCAAGGACCTGACGAGCAGCTTTCGGGCCAGCGTCGAATCATCGACAACAAGGATAGGCAAAGCCATAGGTCTACCTCATGTGGCAGTCGCCGACTGCGCCGGTTGAGGGTGCGTCGGGTGCGCCAGCGGGCATTGGAAACGCCGCCGGCTGGTCGACTACTTCTGGAGTCGACGCGTCTATCGGGAGCGTCACGCGGAACGTCGTTCCCATGCCGACCGTGCTTGTTACGGATATCTGGCCATGATGTGCGTTGACGATCCCATAAGTCACCGATAGTCCAAGGCCGGTTCCCTGACCAACTGGTTTGGTAGTGAAGAACGGATCAAAAATGCGTTTGATATGCTCTGCGGGAATGCCGCATGCTGCATCGGTGACTTCAAACCAGACGCGCGATGCGT
The DNA here is from genome assembly GCF_900230185.1 of Burkholderia sp. OK233. Taxonomy (GTDB): domain Bacteria; phylum Pseudomonadota; class Gammaproteobacteria; order Burkholderiales; family Burkholderiaceae; genus Paraburkholderia. Next base: position 366,000 of record NZ_OCSR01000002.1, on the reverse strand, counting down.
CGGCAGGTTCGACGCCTGTGCGGATGGTGATCGTGCCCGCTGCAGGGTTGAGCTGATCATGATTCCCGCTATACGCCTGCGCAGCGTTGACGACAAGATTCAACACGACCTGACTGATCTGCGAGGGTATGCACCGAACCAGGGGTAGCTCGGTGTAGTCGCGAACCAGATGGGCACGATACTTCACTTCGTTGTGCACAATGTTGAGCGTCGATTCAATGCAACGATGGACATCGGTCCATTCCCATACATGTGTGCTGTCGATCCTGGAGAAGTCCCTCAGATCGATCACAATCGTGCGGACCCGGGCGAGGCCCTCCCTGGATTCCTGCACGAGCATCGGGGCATCGCCAAGCAGGTAGTCCAGATCAGCGTTTTCGGCGAGCGCGCGCAGATCGGTCTTGAGCAACGGCGCGGCCTTCCCGACCAGCCGGTCCGTGTCCTCGGCATACCGGCTGAGTGTCCTGATGTAGCCCTCAAGGGTATTCAGGTTCGACAGCACGAAACCCACGGGGTTATTGATTTCGTGCGCAACGCCTGCTGCCAGTTGCCCGATGGCCGCCAGCTTTTCCGATTGGAGAAGTTGCTGATGAGCATGCGCCAGCTCTTCGTTAAGCTCGGTGAGCTGCCTGTTGCGCACGGTCAATTCGGCCAATGCGCTGGAGACGGTTTTCTGCCGCTCTTGCAGTTCGCCATATGCGATGCAGACATCCGTGGCATCCACGATGGTCACCCCTACCGCCGCGACTTCTCCCTGGTCGTCCTCGATCGGGATAAAGCTGCAGTTTTGCCGCATGGCATCGATCGTGCCGGTGATCGGGCGCGAGTGTTCGAAGCGGAAGAGAAACGGGCGATGCTCCCACGACGAGTAGGCAGGCGTGCCAAGCACGAACACGCCCTCGATTTTTCTCCTCAGCCACTGTTGCGGCAATTCCGGAAACGCCTCAAGAAGATCCATGCCGATGACGGTTTCGGCGGACCGTCCCGTGTGAGACTGCATGAAGCGGTTCCACGTGAGAATGCGCAGGTCGCGATCCACAGAGAAGACGCCGCAATTCACCAGCTCGACAATGGCTTCCGACAGGTTGGTCTTCACGGAAAGGTCCTTGATCTCAACTGCGCACGGAATGCGACTGACCGTCAACAGCAAGCAATAAATACCGACGTCGTTGGTCTTACGGAATAACGGCCATAACGGCAGCGATTCAGATCGGGATTAGCCCTGGGCGATAATGCATAAAATAAAAAAGCCGGCGCAAGCGCCGGCTAAAAGTTCTGGCCTATTTCCGAGGTCATACGCCAAAACCTGAGATGTTATTCAGGATAGCAGACGGTGAAAGTCGCTACTGAACGAACAGTGCGAAAGAAACCGGCGGGCCTCCCGAAAAGATCGGGGCGTTCCGACACCATGAATTTCGCAGTTTGACGACCTGCGGATGCGGACATATCAGCCGTACGTCGCGGAAGGAACGACTACTTTGACGTAGCGCGAACAGCCCGTTCCGCTGCCTTCCGGGTGGTTTTTGACACGACTTCACTCACTGCTGCGGCATTGCTTTCTGCAGTGAGGATCGCCTGTTGAGCGGCCTTGTACGTCGTCTCGTACCAGGTGCCTGCGGCGGCAATCGCAGACTTCAAGGATGCAATGGCGGTTTCAGCAGTAGCCGGCGCATGCCGTGCGGCCCCGTCAATCAGCTCTTGCAATTTGCGCTGCTGCCCAGCGACATACTCGTTGGCGACGTTTGCAAATTCCAGTTGGGAATTTGATGCAATAGGGAATAATTGACGGGGCGGATTCAACCGCTGGATGCAACACCCTAAAGACTGCGCAAGCAGTGGGAGTGTTGGAGATGAAACAGCGACGCCGCATTCATAACAGCAAGACGCAGAAAGCGCTGATGTGGGAACGTTAGCAGAAGGGTGAACCTCTCCAGAAGATCGCTCAGTTTTTTGATCTGGATTACTCATAAATCTCCGCTTCGATGCAATTCGAATAGATGTTTTTAACCGTCGCGGCCTTGGAAAGCAGACCTTAAAGCAAGCTTTCTGGCGACGGTTCTATTCTTCACATGGGGGCGAGTCGCTTTCCTTTTTATTCTCACGCCAATACGTTTGGTTCGCCGCGTATTGATAAGGAAAACGAGGACTATGTGTGACGTTCAATCGCCGGGCGCTCGTGGAAAATACCGCCTCTGCACGATCGGGACGTGAGGCTCTCGCTTCAAGGCTGAACCTCATACGGTGGACATGTGGACAGGCGCTGATCGTCTACCGCACGGCCGACGGTGAAGTGATACAGGCTTTGCCAGGTGTGAGCCTCCACGCCGAGCAGTGCATGCATTTCATCATCGAAGAAGCAGCCAATCCCTGTCGCGCGCACGCCGGCCGCTTCGGCTTCGAGATAGAGCGCCTGGCCAAGAATGCCGCACTCCCAGAACAGATACCGATAACGCCATGGCTGCTTCAACGCGATTCCGAATTTCGCGATCATCCCCAGCGCAAAGCAGGAGTCGGCGCCGATATCCTGGTGGCAGCAGATCAACTTTGCCGTGGCGCGCAAATCGTACGGCAGCAGAAGAAAGAGCGGCAGATGATCGGGGCCGGTCTTTTGCCACAGCCATTCTGGACGTAGAGACCGCTTGAGATCCGGCAGCGCGCGCGGGTTTCTCACGAACATATACAGGCCCGGCTCCAGGTCGCCCACGCGGTGCACCATTAGCGCTGCATGTACTGCTGCAGGAGACATCAGCGCATTCCACGGCGGCGTGTCGTGACGTGGCAACAGGCACGCCAGCATGCTGAAAAACGCCGCCTTGGCGATGTACGTCGTACCGTCGAAATTCACCGCGCTGCGACGCTGCCGCGCGATCCGGGCAAAGCTGAGATCAAGGGCGGGCGCCGCGGGCGACGGGCGCTTGTCCGGATCCGGCAAGGTCGGTTCGCGAGTACGGGCCTTATGCGTCGCGCGATGGATCGAATCGATATCCGGCCACTTCACATGTCCCGGACTCAGCTGATTCGCGCGTCCGTGCCACCGTGCGCTATCCAGGGCGATCAGCATGCGCTCAAGATCAGGCCGCAATTCAGCGTTGCCGATCCAGAGCAACGCATCCGGCGCCTCTGCTTCTGCCTTCCCGAAATCTTCTCCGCGATTCAATCCAAGCAGGTTGGCCACTGCGTCGTCCGCAGCCGCCTCCACCAGCCGTGTCTGCCAGCCAAGCGCTGCCGCTGCGTAACTCACCGCGGCGATGACATGACCGCAATCGTGCTGGCAGTAGCGCCAGGCACGCATGCCGTATTTCCACGCCTCGCGCCAGGGGATCGAGCTTATGCCGACCAGGACGCCACTTGGCGGGAACGCCTCGCTCCATCGTTCGTCATCCACGGCAGCGCGACATTCAAGGGAATGGTCCCGGCTCAGGTAATGGTAGACCCCACCGGACAAGCCGGGCAGAGTCGGACACAGAAGATAGCCCTCGGTCGGATGCAGGTTTCCGCTCGAAGGGTTGCAGCGCAGTGCCCACCGCTGGGTGCCGTAGGATTTCCACGCCGACAGGCCGAGCGAAAGCTCGAACAGGATTGCCAGACTGGAAAGATCGAATCTGCGCGCGGGCAACAAAGCGCCGCAGCGCAGTTCGTTGTAGCGTGTAGTCAGGCTATCCGCGGCTAACGGCAGACCAGTGCGTGGTGCGCCGTGAAACACCCGGAATGGATCCGGTTGGGTTGCCCAGTCGAGTTTCCCGGGGCCAGGGGCGTAGCCGCTGACGCGATGCTTGCTGCGCTCGTGATATTCAAGCATCGCATGCTTTAACCGGTCCATATTCCCCTCAGACCAGAAATATCCGCACATGCGGCTGTACAAAACCGGCTGGCTGGACGTTGGGGCGCGGTCGTCATCAAGTCGTGGAATCGAACGCGCTTCGGTAAGCTGCTATTGCGTTCGGCACCTCCTGTGCGATGCCCCGGCAATCGGGTTTCTTCACGAGAGCCGGGGGACGTTTCCAGCGCTTAGGTCACCCTTCAGGTCTCTTCGAAGGTATTCGGGACCGCCGACTTCAAAAACTCGTGGCCATCCCAGGTTAGCCGCCAGTCGCTACCCATCGAGCGGACGAGATTTGCGTCGGCCAGCAAGTTCAACTGATACCACACACCCCGGTTCGAAACATCAAACGCATCCTTGAGCGCGCTTTCAACGTCAAATTCGCTGAGGTGCGGGGATTTGTTTTCCTCGAGAGTCTTCAATATCGCGAGTGCCAGATTCATATCGCGTTTCACGATCTCCCCCTGTCGCAGATAGGACATACATCGAATGGTGCGCCATCGGTACAACGTTCGCGCAATCACACCGGGTGTGGCTTGCGGCACGGCTCTTTGCGCTTTCGCACAGTTCCGCGAAAAGGGTGGCACGACGCGAGCCGCGCAGGTCCACGATCGACGTTCATTAGATGGAAAGCCACCGGACGTTCCATCTCACTGAGAGGTTGTGGCCGACCAGGCATAATCCCGTGCGGTCGTCCGGCATCGTGTTCCCGATTGCTTTTTTTCGTGCTCGTCGCGAGTGGCTTCACGCAGTGACTGCGACAGATCTCCGGCTGGCTTCTGCGCCGACCTTGAAATCGGTTTTGTGCCCGGCACGGGTAAGGGTACATCGATAGAACGTGTTTCATTGTCCTCCGAAAGGAGTCTCTGGGGCGCAGGTATCGAAGTACACGGCGAGCGTAGTCTTCTCGCCGGTGGGGGCGCCGATCGCAGGGCTGACCGGCGGCGCAATCGATGTGATTCCGGGTTCCCAACAGGCTCATGCCACGTCCGAACGCGTTGGGTGAATTTCAACACCAGTCGCGAGCGCTGCCTGGGATTCAACGCTTCGGTCCCCTCATACCCTCGGTTTCCATCGCAGCATTCCGCTCTTCGCAGGCTTCAATGGGTTCCATCGTCTCGTCGATGGAAGCTGTCGCGCGTTCTGTGGCCGCCTTCGTTTCGTCGACGGTGGAACCGGGTCCTCCGTCGTCGTCGCCCGGGGGCTCCAGCATGTCTCGAAGCATGGCCTCCAGCTCCGGCGTGTCCCACGGCGCGCCATGCTGCTCTTTCTTCTTTATGTAGTGCCTGACTTCTGCGTCCTGCTCCGGCGTCAGGGGAAGACCGCGAAATGTGTTTTGGGGGGTAGCGTCGGTCATGGTATTGCTCCGGAATTTATCCCATTTTTAGTGTAGGCCTGTTGTGGCCAGCGAGCCTCAACTATCGGTCTGCGCATGGACTGATCCGTCCATTCGCATCGGCTCGGCTAGCGAGCGGACGTTGCTGTCGGCACAGATACGAGCCCGGGCACTTTGCGCAATTGCGACTGATAGCGGTACCGTGCATACGATCCCCCGGTCGGGACAACGTCACGCGATGACATGGTTCAGCGCAGGGGCCTTACGCAGAAGGGACAAACCTCGAGCGTGGCTTTGCGTCTTTTTGCGGCACCTGCTGACGGTTCCGACCGCTCATGGCGATGCGCGCACCGATGCAAATTGCGACGGGTCATGAAGGATGGCAGGAACTATGACAAAACAGTCCGGACAGCTTTCCATCGAGCGCATGCACAAAAGCTGTACGCTGGTGATTCTCGACTGCGACCGGATCGGACCCAGATGAGCGCCTGGCATTCGGCTTTCACAATCTCAGCCGCAGCTGCGACGCACCCGGACACTGCGTAACGTTTGGGAGTTATGACGACGTTGTGAAGGGGACTACGAATATCGGTGTCGGACGGAGGGGAGAGCGGAAGATGCGACTGATCGAAGCGGATGAACGTCAGACTTTCCTGGCAACCTTGCAGCGCAAGGGACTGGCAGAAGGTGAATTCGAACTGCTGGAAACGGATACGACTGACCCCAAGGGCGACGAGAACGTCGGCCTGCAGGGATATGTCACCGTAACCAGACTATCAACACAAATTGCGAGGGAATATCCCATCGGCTTCGAAACCGGTTGGGTGCAGCATTTCAGACAGGATCTCGAAGCTGGCGTTTTCGATAAGCCGGAATGAGATCCCCCATCTCATTGGGCAGCAGGTAAGAGTTGACCGCCCACCCGGCGCGCTTGCATCCGGAAGAACAACTCCTTCGGGCGCGTCGCCGATGTCGGCCCCACGGCTTCGCAGGCGGTTGCGAAGCCTCACTACGATTGACGGCGGGCGATAGGCGGCAGGCGCGTTACGTCTTGCCCCGTCCGCGAGTTCGTATCCACTCACGCGAGTCGATGCGCTCGGCTTGAGCTTACGTTATTGGGGCCCACGATTTGCATGTGCTTTGCCTTTAGACATTCACCAAATATTTGGCCCGTGCGGGCAGCGCCCCCAGGCAAAGCTAACAAAATGCCGAGGGTGTTGTTAGCCCGGGTCGCGCTCTGTTAGCGTCTTTGTTGTTTCCCGGGCGTAGAACGGCTCGGTACCTTGAACATCGTTTCTATCCTTCCGGTGAGCCACCTGTTCGGCGATGCCGACGCGATAACATGATTTGCTCAATGAGCAGCATGATCGTCGGTACGGGTTGGCAACGCGGCCGGACTCTGCGGTTCGCTCGACGCAGCAGTCCAGACTCGTGCTTACGTGAAACCGCCGCCTAGGCCGCAGGGATAAAATCGGTGATGCGGCAGCGATCGATTACGCCAGATCAAGGGGTATTAGTTATGGAGTGGATGGACGCACGACCCGTAGTGCCGGGCTACTACTGGGTGCGATTTATGGACGACCGGACGCCGAAGCAGACCATCGGGGAAGTCGCAGAAGTGCCCGGGAACGGTTCACGGCAGTTAGTCGTGATCCTTCTGGGTGACGATGAAATATTGGAACTGGACGATTCGTTCTTCGACCGCGCACTGTTTGCTGGACCGATGGAACCGCCGTCGATGGAGTGACCGCCGTAGCCGGCCCGGCTGCCGCTCCATCCACAGAACCTCAAGCCTTTGTAATTCGTGCCATATGGCGAAGGCTTCTCTAGAAGCCAACCGAAATGGCTGCACAATGCGTGCTTGGTACGACATCCAGTCGTCTCGGGCTGTTAATGGACTGGTTGACGAAGCCGACATCGAATCGTCTTGTGCGACTGTGAGGTGATTGATCAAGATTCTCCTGCCATTTGGAACCCGATCCGCTCGTGTTTCGCGCCCCTATGCGCGCGATTCTTCGCCAGCAAGGTCCCGACGAGCGCATTCAGAATGACAGCACGACAGCGGACGCACACAACCCGAGCGGGTAGTCAGCGGGATGCGGTACGCACGTTAGGATGCGACATTATTTGCCCGCTGTGAATCTGACGCGTCGGCTGGACTGCGGTGCAGGATTGCCGCTCAATCGTGTCGAAATTGACGTTCGGGCAGGTGTGTTCATGGCGCCTTTGCCGGCCTGCCGCACTGAACGAGTGGGTAACGTCGTATCAGCTATTTTCGCCAGCCCATTAGCGAGCAGCAGCGCGTTTGTGTGTGGGGGGAGCGCAGGATAGACCGCAACGTGGGCCGGCAACGCGACTGCGCTGCTCGCCAGCCGTCGCTATTCCGGTTCTGGCAGCGATCGGGGCGACCCGGAACTGACCGGCAACCACGGCTGCCAGGCGCGCATGAGGTCTGCCCACAGTGAAAACGGGGGCGCGATCGGAAAACGGGGGCGCGATCGGAAACAGACTCGCGTGCACGAGCCATCGTGCTGCCGCGTCGAATGAAGGCGTCGCGGTGACGTGAATTGTGATGGCTTCGGCATTTTGCTCTGGGAGTGCGTGTCGGGTGATCTCCACGTCGACCGTCGGCAGGTGAGCAGTCAATTTCGTTTGATCCATGTTCAACCTCGCGTTGATGCGTCAGCCCGCAACCGTGGCATCCGCTGGTTTACGACCCGGCAAGACCGTTCGTCTTCGCCGCCATGATGAAGTCGTTCTCGTGAAGGCCCTTGATCTTTTTGGTCTGCCACGAGACAGTGGCCCAGCCCCAGCCAAAACAGATGTCGGGATGGTGTCCCTCGGCGTCGGCGAGGCGCGAAACCTTAGCCACGAATTCGTAGGCCTGGGTGAAATCCTTGAAGCCGAACTTGCGCTCGATGCGGCGGCACTCGTCGAGCTGCACCCAGCCAGGCGTCTGACCGAGCCAGTCGACGGCCTGTGCTTCCGTGAGAGGCGAAACGCCGCCGTGGCAGGGCAGACAATGCCTCGACAGCAAATTGTCATTCATCGTACGTTGCCTCCGTTCGAGTCAGTTACCACGTCAGCTGCATTACTACGATACGCCTGTCGACGTTGCAGGCGTACCTCGATGAGAGGCTTTGACCTCGGCTGCGGTTGGGTGACGCGCAGACGCCGTCAGCTCTTTCCCGCCGCGTCGCATCGCAGATTTACTGTCGAAGACCACGCTCCGTTGCCAACCCCGTGGGGTAGCGCGCCGAGCGCGTATCTCGCCCGGCTTTACGACCGCGTCACTTCCGGCTACGCTGCCAGACAGGGCGTGTCGGCCTTGCCGAAGAGGAACACGGCATCGTTTCGACATCGAGGGAGCATGCACGATGGAGAATGGGCATACGGCTGCAACTGTCGAGCCGAACCAGGCGGGCGGCCTCCCGCGCGTTGCCCTGGCACTGCAGGGGGGGGGCGCATGGCGCCTTCACGTGGGGTGTGCTCGACCGGCTGCTGGAAGAGGTCGCGCGGGAGAGGCTTAATATCGCCGCGATAAGCGGCGCGAGCGCGGGCGGCATCAACGCCACGCTGTGTGCGTGCGGACTGGCACTCGGTGGCGCCGAAGCGGCGCGAGCCAAGCTCCGTGCATTCTGGGAAGCGGTATCGCGCAGCGGCGCACTCGCCGGCAATTCGCTCTTCGGGTTTGCCGAGCCCGGTCCGTTCGGTGGCTGGAACATCGACTGGAGTCCAATGGCGATCGCTCTCGAGGCCGTAGGCCTCGTTATCTCTCCGTACAACAATCCGTTCTACCAGGATGCGCTGCGCCCGCTGCTTGACCAGGTCTTGCCCCCCGCCGAACTGGCGGCATTCAACCAGACCGAAGGCGCGGCACCCGTGTTCGTCGCGGCGACGAATGTACGCGACAACCAGCGCATGATATTCACGCAACCGGCCCTTTCCATTGATACGCTGCGTGCCTCCGCCTGCCTGCCGACCGCGTTTCGGGCGGTGACGATCGACGGCGTGCCCTATTGGGACGGCGGTTATCTCGGCAACCCGCCGCTGTCGCCGCTCGTCGATGTCGTCCAGGACCTGATCCTGGTGATGGTCAATCCGCTCGTCCGGCAGCACATGCCGCCAAAAAATGCGCGCGACATTCAGGATCGCCTGAATGAGATCGGTTTCAATGCGTCCGTCGTGCTTGAGATCAATGCCATCGAGGCGGTGAATCGCGTCCTGGCCGATCTCGGTGGCGCGGACACTACGAAGCGGACGAAATACAAGCAAGTGCGCTTCCATCTGATCCGTGACGACCGTTTCCTGGCGGAGTTCGGCTTCGTGTCGAAGAGCAGTACGTCGTGGGCACTCATCGACAAGCTGTTCGAGCGTGGGCGAGCCGTGACCGACCGATGGCTCGCTTCCAGTCACGCTCAGATTGGCCGCGCTTCCTCGTGTGAGGTGCACGCCGAACTGCTCAGTCCGGTGTTGGGGGCGAGAGGCGTCACGCAGGTACCGGCACGCGCGACCTGACACAATGCGCATGCGTCGCGCGTCGCGCGTCGCCAGTGTCGTTGCCTGCCACGCTGGCAAGCAGGGATATCGGATCCGATACCTCGATAATGGCTCTTCATATGGGGTGGCAGACCACTACACATTTCGTGCGCCGCTTTGAATTGCCCGGGGGCAGCCGACTCATCATGAGTCAGTGCACCGACGCCCAGAACCGGACCACGGCGGGGTGAATCACCTCGCGCCACCTCGGGCCGGTGAACAGGTCGTAGTGGTCGCAATCCGATATCGTCAGACGACAGCGCTTCTGTACCGGGATCGCACTGCACAGCGCGTGAGCAGCATGCGTCTGGCCCGCGCCTGTAATATCGTCGCGGTCGCCCTCGACCGTGCAAAGCGCCGTAGATGCGAAATCCTGCGGCTGCACACAGCGTCCACCGATGCGCCATGCCCCACGCGCGAGGTGCTGTTCCTGAAAGATCACGCGGATCGTGTCGAGCAGATAGTCTTCGGCCATGTCGAGGATCGCGGCGTATTCGTTCAGCGAACGCAGGCTATTCGCGACGGCTGTCGCGTCAGCTGAGAGACGGCTCGACCAGTAGCGCGATTCGAGTGCCAGCTGGCGGTGTGGATGCGCGGCGACGATCGCCGCATGCTGGATGAAGCCCGGACAGACCCGGCGGCCGGAACCGGCGTAGCGGGGCGGAACGATGTCGATCACCGTTTCGCGAAACCAGTCGAGGCTGTGGCTTTGCGCTAGGCGGTCGATGGCCGTCGGATTGAGGCGCGTATCGATCGGGCCGCCCATCAGCGTCAGGCTGAGCGGCGCGACTTCGCCGGCCCTCGCCAGCAATGCCGCAGCAGCAAGGGTCGGCGCGGCGGCCTGGCAGACGGCGATAACGTGCGTGTGCGCACCGCCCAGTTTTCGCAGAAAGCGTTCGACTGCGCGCACATAGTCGTCGAGTCCGAAAGTGCCTGCGGCAAGCGGCACGTCACGGGCGTTGGCCCAGTCGGTGACGTACACATCGCCGTCCTGCAGCAGCGTTTCGACCGTTTCGCGCAGCATGACCGCGTGGTGTCCCGCGAGCGGCGCGCAGAGGAAGATGTCCGGTGCCGCAGTGTGGCTCTGACCGCGCCCGGATCCAACGGGCGCCGGCGCGCGCGTGAATTGCCGCAGCGTGCAAAACGGCGTGCTATCGACCACCTGTTCGACCACGGGTACCGACCGGTCGCCGACCGTCACCGCCGGGATATCAAACGGCGGTGGCGCGGGGGGCGGTCGAACCAGCCGGTACAGCCAGTCATAGCCGGCAGCGGCGACGGGCATGCAAGGCATCGCCGGCGACGTCCATGCATCGCATCCGCGCATCGCCCAGTTGCTGAGCGACTGCATCAGGTCACGCTGCTCCTCAAGCCACGCATACCACATGCTGTCTCCTGCGTGCGTCCGGGTCCGTCCGCCGTCGAGGCTGAAAGGTCATCGGAGAAACGTCAACGAAACGCGCTTGACGGCGATCAGCGCGCCGCGAGAATGTTGGGTAGGCGTAACGATTCGTGCGGAAATGCGTATCATCGCCCGCCAAGCCTTGCCATGCTTGGAACTGACGGCGCACTCGACCTCCCGCTCAATGACGGACGACACCGGCTGGCGCGTCGGGCCGACCCGAATTCCGGAATCGAAAGAAGGCTGAAGCCGAGTCTGAAGACACACCCTTCAGCGGCGACCATGCGCCGCTGTACTCTCCGACACGGCTCCAATTTACGCTCGCTATGCCTCGCAAACCCGGTTACGGCCGGTTGACTTTGCTTCGTATAGGGCCGAGTCAGCCATTTTCACCAGAACCGCGCCATCGGGGACCGCCCGCCCCTGAGACGTGACCACGCCGATGCTCGCGGTCACACAGCCATACTGGCTCTGGACGTGTTCAATATTGAGATCAGATACGGCACGCCGAATGGTTTCGGCAATGTTCGTGGCACCAGTCGCGTCGGTATCCGGAAGGGTCACCACGAACTCTTCGCCGCCATACCGGGCCACGTGGTCGGCCGGTCGGCGAATGCACAGAGCCACGCATTGAGCAATGGCTCTTAGCACCTCATCGCCCGCCTGATGGCCATAGTAGTCGTTGTACGCCTTGAACTGATCGATGTCGACGAACAGCAACGAGAGCGGACGGCCGGTGCGACTGGCCTGTTGCCATTCCTTCTGCAGCGTTTCGTCAAAGGTCCCCCGATTGCTCAGTCCCGTAAGGGCGTCCGTGCGCGCCAGATGCTGCAGTTTCGATTCCGCAAGCTGTCGCCGCTGTAGTTCTCGCGACAGCAGCAACGATCCGGCCCCGAGGATAATGCTGAACACAGCCATCACAATCCCGAGTCGCATGGCCCGGCGTTGCCATTCAGCGTAAATGTCACTCTCCGCAGGTGCCACGTCGACGATGATCGGCAGCCCGGGTAAGTGCTTGTACACGTAGAGCCTGCGGACCCCATCAATTGAGGCGGTGCCAGCGAACGCGCCTTCGTTCGTCGACATCGCCTGAATAAACACTGGAGCATTTCGGATGTCACGGCCGACCACCTTCGGATCGTAGGGCAATCGGGTGATCATGGTTCCGTTAGTCTCGATCACTGCGGCTGTGCCGCGCTTTCCCACGGACAGGCCATCCAGTAGAGCGCGGAAATAGTCGATGCTCAATGTCCCGACCACGACACCACCGAAGGAGCCGTCCGTGCGAGTAATCCGGCGACTCACGGCAATCGTGAGCGCTCCGTCGCGCAGCCGCGACACGTAGGGTTTGCTGATGTAAAGGCCGGCGTTGCCGTTGTCGCGGTGAAAGCTGAAATAGTCCCGGTCTGCGAAGTTCCCCACGCGCGCTGGTATGAATCGGGAGTCCATGATGATGTCACCGCGCTCACTCATCACGAAGATGGAGCCGAGGTACTTGCCCGAAGCGGCGCGGTCGAACAACACCGCGCTTCGGATCTTCGGGGGGAGTGCCATCATCTGCGGATCCGCCACCCCGTCCACTACCGCTTGCAGCGAAAGATCGTAGAGTTCGATGTTGCGAGCGATGTCTCGCTCGATGACCAGCATGAGATTCCGTGCGTTTTCCTCGGCGTGGGTGTAGGCATCGTTACGTGACTCGAAAAGCACCCACGCGCACAGGCTGCACGTGAAAAGAATCAGCAGGACACCACCAACGATTACACCAGGCGGCGACAACACATGAGAGGCGGCCAACGAAACAGATCGGCGCACGGAAAGCGACAGTGACGAACGCATGGAGCCTCATGAGACGAATTCGTACGCGCAGCCTGAACGGACGTCGCCGCGCACGGGGCGCTCGCGTGTTTTTTGATCAATAGATCGTCGTTATCTCTCCCGGCACGCCAGACGCGAATAAATCCGATTATCGCCGCAGAGGATCTGAAAAAATCATTACTTGAGTAGTTTACCGGAAAGCCAAAGACCGCCTTTTCAAATACCCGACCACGGCCTTTCGGTCGCATTCTGTAAGGTACGCGCCTGCTGCGGGTGAACCGTGATCGCACGGCCCGCAGGCTGGTGTCTGTAGCGAAGCCCCGGACCGCGAGCGCCGCGTCGTCCGCGAGGTTCGCCGCCGTGGCCACAGGTTTCGGCGCGGCAGCGGCGCCTGCCGAACCCCGCCAATACCTTCGGATGACCGCCTCGATCAATTGAAGCGCATTCCCCGCGGGGTTTCGTAGCTGTCGTGCAAATCAGAACAGTGGGCGCGGTGGGTGCTACGCGCCCCGTGGTTGCGCCGATACGCCTCGCGGCGACCACCCGGCAACCGTTCGCGACGCAGGCCGAGGCACTCATGGCGGGGTATAGCTGCTGGGCAGCGGATAGTGGACGACACGTTCGCGCGCTGACAACAGTTCGTTACTGGATAGTTCTGGTTGGCGGATATTCCCCTCGACCCGGCTTACCCGTGACTGCGATTTTGGGCGGGTTGACTACAACCGCATCGACTGCTCCTGGTGCCAGTCAGGCGCCGCACCTTTCTATCATCACACAATTGTCCTAGGATGAAACAATTGAGGCGTCATAGTCGGCTCGCCGGGCGACGACAAGGAGCGACATGCCATGCACGCTGATCCCGTTGAATACAGGGCATCGACGATCATGCCTCTTGCCTCGGTTTCCATCCCAGGCTACGCAGCAACGGCGATAGTTACGCACCGGAACGGCAAACGCGAAACATTTGGCATTCTTGGTTACTTCGCATCCGAGAGCGCAGCATGCAGGTTTGCCGTTGAATACGCAAAAGCCCATATCGACGGTCGGCGACGCCCGAGGCCGCCGATTTCCCTTCGGTAAGTCTGCGGTAGCCGCTTGTGCCGTCGAAGCTAGCGGCGTCGGATGGCTCGCGCAAATGCCGGAGAGACTCCGGATGCAAAAAAAGCCGCAGACAACTGCCGCGGCCTGAACACACACGCCGCGCAAGGAGCGCTGACGTTGGTTTGATGCTACACGTCCCCGTTGCTGAAGCAATCGGGTATCCCGTCTGAAAAATTGCGAGCGGCCGCATTGCCGCCTCTGCCTTGAGGCGGGCTTGTGTCAAACGCTGATGCTGGCGTTGCGAAATGGCCACAGGGCCAGTCGTTCGGCATCAGGATCATGTATCCGGACTTTCATTTGGCCAGCGCCTTCGCCGGTATATCGCCGTGCCGTGTCGATGAATCAGCCTCCGTCCTGGTGAGGTTATCGTTGCGCGCATCGATCCACTCAATTGCCCGTTGGCGCGCAAACTGGATCGCCTCGTCTTCATTATCGAACCAGGCAAGATTGCGCTCGACGTGCATTTCAGCGTCCGCGTCGTCGTCAGGCGACGCCCGGACGATGCGCGCATGCGCGAAGAACTGACCAAACGAAAAATCCGGGGTTGCGTCAATGACCCAGCCGCGCTACTCGTACTCCACGATTACCTCCGATACCCGGCTAATCGAGATTCGAACAGACAAAGCGTGAACTCATCAGGTCGTATTCGATAAACCTCCAGGGTTGAACTACCGGCGTCGCGGTCGACGCGCGCGTAGCACGCGACACGTCGACCCCGCGCTACCATATTTTGTTATAGATCCTGCAGTGAAACACGTCAGTGCTTCGGCGCATCGATAGTCAAAAAGCGGCTGTGCAGACACACGAGCCGAAGCGTCCCGGCGATCCCGCCAGAACACAACGCTGTACGGCTTGTTGAAGGAAACATTCGTCGAGGAGCTAGGCGAGCTCGGGGTAGGGACGGCGCTGTGCCCATGGCTATCCTTGAAGCTCGTCAGCGCTGTGTTCAGCGGTGGCCGCTCGAAAACCCAGTCAGTTGTCGAATAGAAATTAGGATCACCGACTCAGTTCTCGTCGGCGCGGCTTGCAATCCCGTAAAAGCTCACCGTTCGCACGGATATGACCAATTCATCAATGGAACTAACTGTTTGCGACGCCTATGTGCACCACAACGTCAAAACCATCTTTGCCGACGTCCCTGCGAGGTCAATCCTGTCCGTTTGTCGCAGGAGACTCAACCCCCGTCGCGCTGGCGGTCTTCCATGGTCCGGCTTCTGGTAGATTTGGCAACGAGCGGCGCATTAGTGAAAGCGTCCCGGACCAATCTCACGAGGTTTCCCATGGACGTCGTTGATTTCGCTCCCACTGTCTCGCCAGACGGACGCGCAATCATATTTCATCTGTCTGACCGACATCGCGAAGTCGAAGGTGAGATCACGCGCGAAACGCTTGAAGAGTATTTCTGGTTACCAGGGGACGCAGATGAGGTTCGCATGCTCAAAACATTTGCAGACGGTCGGCAGCGCATTCTCGCAGTCGCGGAGAGGAAAATGCGGGTGCGACCAGAGCAGCCTGTCCGAATCACAGTTGATGATTTTCTGACAAAGCGCTGACCATCTGGCGACGGACGGTGTCATGGTCGCAATCTGCTGTTTTTCGCTGCAAGCGGCCGAACCAGAATGGGCGCACCGTTCATCTTGCACAAAAACGCACGATCGTTCAAATGTTGATCATTTCTTTTATGGAAAATCCGCGAGCGGCAGGTAAGCCAAGCTTTTTCGCGGCGCGCGCGCACCAAACGGTGCAGGTTTCGAGGCGGCTGAGACGCCGGCTATGCCTGCAGCCGGAGCGGCGCTGAGGTCACAACGGCCGTCATAGCCGGTGCGCTGCCCGGGAGAAGTGGGAGGCGCCGCCGAGATAACCCACCGGTTATCGCCGCAAAGCTCGCCGAGGCGTTGTGGAGCAGGTCGCCCTGAGCGCCGTTGGCGCGATTTTGCAACGTGCAGGGCATGGGTATTAGGATTTCAGAGGACCGCTGGTCGGCCGCAGCGGTCGTTGATGCCTCAAGGCGTCAAGGCTAGTATGGGCTCCTCAACTGACGATGATCAACCGTCCGGACGAACGACCGCTTTGAACGTCGCCAGCCGGCAGTGCATGAGTTCTATCAGTCTATTCCGCCCGATCGCAAAACAACGGCGATTGTGGATGTACGAACCACGCCAGAGCCTGCAAGAATGCGAGGGCAACCAGCGCGCCACGATCCGATCCCGCACGGCGCCCCGCAACCTGAGCCAGTAGTAGGAGGACGTCCATGGGCAGCCCTGCCAGATCCCCAGCAGGCAACTGGAGTGCGCGACAGTGCCTGATAGCCACGATGCTGGCGGTGTTCTGCTGCCTGTGCCAGAGCGCCTTCGCGCAATCGGCCGACAATGCGGCGAGCCTGCGCAACAGATACCAGAGTCTGACGCAGCAGCTCGCGCACAATCAGTTCCAGCGACCGCTGTACCTCGAATCGCAGGAGTTGCCCTCGGCACTCAAGGGCGATATTTACGGTGTGGTCAACTATCCGTTCGCGACGGTCAACGGCACGCTCAACGAGCCGACTCAGGGCCCGGGCAACTGGTGCGACGTGCTGATCCTGCACCTGAACACCAAGTACTGCCATGCGTCGACGAGCGCCAGCGGTACGGTCCTCGCGGTGAATATCGGCAAAAAAACCGAGGAATCGCTTTCCTCGTCCTACCGTGTGCAATTCAACTATCGCCTGGCTGCGAGCAGCCAGGATTATTTTCGCGTGGAGCTCTCCGCCGCGACGGGTCCGCTGAGCACGAAAGACTACCGTATCGTGCTGGAGGCGATACCCGTGGGCGACAGCCGCACCTTTATCCATCTCACCTACGCCTATGGTTACGGCATGGCGGGACGGCTTGCGATGAAAACCTATCTGGCGACGATTGGCAGCGACAAAGTTGGCTTTTCCTCCAGGCCCGATCCGTCGACGGGAGAGACGCAATACATCGGCGGCGTGCGCGGTCTGGTGGAACGCAATACCATGCGCTATTACCTCGCCATCGATGCCTATCTGGGTGCGCTTTCCAGCCCTCCCAACGCCCACCTCGACAAACGCCTCACTGCCTGGTTCGATGCGACCGAGCAGTATCTGCGGCAATTGCATGAGGTCAGCCGCGCCGACTACATGCAAATGAAGCACGACGAGTATCAACGTCAGCAGACCGCCCAGTAGACCGCGCTGCAGGCGGGCGTCACTGGGTCCGATCGGCTGGCCCACAGTGTGGTTGACATCTCAAGCAGATTCAACCACCCATGCCATCCCGTCCGGGGAGCACTTGATCCGGCGCCTTTCCAGGATGGCTGCCACCTCTCGCTTACAGCGGCGCGCACCCCGGTTATCCTGATTTCGTCGACTGAGCCGGCTTCTATCGGTCGTCGTGCGTCTCGCTAAGAGACCTTGAAAATTTTTGAGGCAATGGCAAGGAAGCCCCGCCCAAAAGGCATCACGGTGCTGCTCCCGTCAATCAAATCTTAATCCTGACGATCTGTATTATCAGGTGCCCCCCACAACGTACAAAAAAAACCACTGAGGTGGCCGCAAGAAACACGCACAAGCCGCAGGGCGTCGTGAGACCGGCCGTCCGAGCTAGAAATTACGTGGCGCGATAAAAACATTGCCGAGGTGCTGGACTTGACTGTTGACGCCGCGTGCAGTTTCTTCGCCGACGAAGCAAGCGTGACGCGCGCCCTGAAAGCACTACGCGACATCGGACTCGGCTACCTGCGACTTGGCCAGCCGGCCACTGAGCTATCCGGCGGCGAAGCGCAGCGCATCAAGCTCGCCACCGAACTGCAGCGCGGGGACACGTTGTACATTCTCGACGAACCGACTACCGGCCTCCATCCCGCCGACGTTGATCGGCTCATGGTGCAACTGCAGGGACTCGTCGACACGGGCAATACGGTAGTAGTGGTCGTGCACGATATGCGAGTGGCCACGCAAAGCGACTGGGTCATCGACGTCAGCCCGGGAGCCGGCGACACCGGCGGGACGATCGTGGCGAGCGGTGCGCCGGCTGAAGTCGCGCACGAAGAGGGGAGTCGCACGGCCGCGTATCTGCGGCAACAACTCGTGCAGTGAACCGAAGAAGCGCGTCGGGGGGGCGAGCCCGTCCTTTGCCCACGCAGTTGCGGCGTCTCGGAAAATTCGTTTGTAAGCGCACTCGCGTTCATCGGAGCAGTTGCATTGCTCATTGCGGCGTCTTACATTTTCGTACTGGGTGACATCAAGCTTAACGATGGGTAGCGCACGCCATCCATATGCTTTCCCAATCCCTGCGTCGCTTAACTTGTAAAAACCTTCGAAGGCGATCAGATGCAACCTTCCGACTACGCACATGAAAACACAGGCAATCTGGCGCTGCTCGAGCATGTCAACCTCACGATACCGGACCAGAGTCTCGCGACTGCGTTCTATGTCAGCGGGCTTGGGCTCACGCGGGATCCTTATCTGATGACCGGCGTGAGCAATATGTGGATCAACATCGGTCGTTCACAGATTCACTTGCCGCACGGCGACGCGCAGCGGCTGCGCGGACACGTGGCACTGATCGTGGGCAAGCGCGAATCGCTGGTCGCACGGCTGCGCGCAGTTCGGTCCGTACTCGATGGAACCGCGTTCGGATGGACCGAGCGGGCCGACCGCGTAGAGATCACCTGTCCGTGGGGAAACCGCTACGACTGCCTTGATCCGAACGCGGATCAGGCGAACGCTCCGTGGTCGCGCATCGATCTCGGCATTGCTTATGTGCAACTTGATGTGCCGCTTGGCTGCGCGGGGTCGATTGCC
This sequence comes from Burkholderia sp. OK233, assembly GCF_900230185.1. Taxonomy (GTDB): domain Bacteria; phylum Pseudomonadota; class Gammaproteobacteria; order Burkholderiales; family Burkholderiaceae; genus Paraburkholderia. Next base: position 347,186 of record NZ_OCSR01000002.1, on the reverse strand, counting down.
GCTTTTTACCGCGAGGTATTCAATGCGTCCGTCGAGGTCCGCGACCGCAACGGTTCGCAGCAGACGGCAATTGCGGTCGGGACGCATCAGCAGCTTATCTATGCAGAAACGCCCGCTGCCAACCTGGAATACGATGGACATCACATCCAGATCTATGTCGCAAACTTCTCCGAACCCTACGCACGGCTCGCCGCGCGCGGGCTGGCTTATGACGAGGAGCCTCATCAATATCGCTTCGCCGACGTCATCGATCCCGTGAGCGGCGCGCACTGCTTCAAGCTCGAACATGAGGTACGTAGTCTGCGTCATCCGCTCTATGCGCGACCGCTGGTGAATCGAAATCCGGATCAAAGTAACCGGAACTACCGCATGGGTGGTGATGCGCGCAGAGGCGTGTTCTAGTCGGCGCGCATAACTTCGTCGGTGCGACCAGCAACACGTTTGGCTTTGTCCGGATCGGCCTGGATGTGGTCTTTCATCCCGATGCGCTAAAACCGACGGTGCCGGAGGGAGATGCTAAGCTGGGCCAATGCGAAATCAGAATCTCATCTTGCGTGTCACCGAATCGTGCGGCCAACACATCACTGACAAGCAGCGCATCGAGATGAACAATTCGTAGATGAACGAGCGTGGCGTTGACCCCAAGGGGTTTAACTGACTGGCCCGCGCCCGCAACCTCATCGTGCACGTCGTCGCATTCTATCTGGCGCTCGACACCGCTGAATTGTGGGGCCTGGTGCTGGTGAAATGGAATATCAAACAGTTTGACGACCCGCGCACCTACGTGCGGCTCTCAAGCGTCATGGAGACCATGGACGGTTTCCTGGACTGCCGGGAAGTGATGCAGGTGCATCTTGTCGCCCTGTTCGAAATCACGAAGTGATCGCACTTTCGTGCACTACCCACTGAGCATGGTAGATGTCCGCTCACCGCTGGTGAACAGTCGTCACGGAATCGCAAACTGTATGTCTGTAAAGGGCGACGAGCAATCACGTATGTCACCAGAAGACGGGATGTTCAAAGGGATGTTCGCCAAAATAAAGCCTGCAGATATGCACTATTTAGATAAGTATTCTTATCACAATAGTACTATTGTTGTGCCAAACTGGCGCCTATGAAAACGCGCCTCACCTCGACACGGTCGCCCGAACCTCGTCCCGTGGATTTCCCCGACGCCGATGAACTGGCCATGCTGCGCGCGTGGTATGCCGGCATGCCGGTCCGTAAAGCCGTGGAACGCTACCTGCCGGACCACGTTGGGGCAGGGCAGTCGGCGCGCGGCGTCCTTGGCGGAATTCGCCGGCGGCTGGGAAAAATCGCACGGCAGGTGGGCCGGCCGGACCTCGCGACGGTTTTTGAACACGCCGAAGGTGAGCGTTTACGGGAAGCGAGGGCGGTTGCAGACGCGATCGAGGTGCTGCGGCACGCGCGCATGCCGACTCCGCAGATCAGTGATGACACCGGCCTCTGGCTGCCGGCGCGAGCGGTCGCCACCCTGCGCGTGCACGCCATCTCGACGCTGGCAGACCTCACCGTACGGATTCCGCGCCGATGCCAGTGGTGGAAATCCATTCCCGGGCTTGGCCTCGCCAGTGCGCGGCGCATCGAGGCGTTCTTCGCCGCGCACCCGGCGCTGACGGAGCGGGCGAGGGCGCTCATCCCCGTCTCGCCAGCCAGCGGGATCGTGCCGTGGGAGCAACTGCGGCTACCGCACGAGGTCGACGGTTCTGCCGGCGCCTATCGCGCGCCGCGCGCTGCCTGCACGCTCGATGCGGACAACGATTACCAGGCCGTTCAGGCCTGGCTGTCGCTACACGAGTCTGGCGCGACGCGGCGCGCGTACCGTAAGGAAGCCGAGCGCCTCATCCTGTGGGCGATCGTCGAGCGTGGGCGGGCACTGTCGTCGCTCACCACCGAGGACGCCGTCGCCTATCGCGCGTTCCTGCGCCGGCCGACGCCGCGGGAACGCTGGGTGGGACCGGTCCGGCCGCGCAGTGCACCCGACTGGCGCCCGTTCTCGGGCGGCCTGTCGGCCCGCTCGACCGCCTATAGCCTGTCCGTGCTGGGCGCGCTGTTCCGGTGGCTGATTGAGCAGCGGTACCTGCTCGCGAATCCGTTTGCCGGCGTCAAGGTGCGAGGCAGCGCCCGCGCGAGCGTGCTCGACACGTCGCATGTATTCACTGAAGGAGAATGGCTGCTGATCCGGGCGATCGCCGACGGCCTTGAGTGGTCATACGGCTGGGCACCCGAGGCGGCACAGCGACTGCGCTTCATCCTGGACTTCGGCTATGCGACGGGCCTGCGCGCGAGCGAACTGGTTGGCGCAACGCTCGGCGATATCGAGACCGACGCGCGCGGCGACCACTGGCTCAAGGTCGTCGGGAAAGGACGCAAGGCGGCCAGGGTCGCCTTGCCGCCGCTCGCCCGCACGGCGCTCGATCGTCATCTCGTCGAGCGCCGGCTACCCGTGACGCCCAGCCGCTGGCGCCCGGACACGCCGTTGATCGCGAGTCTCGCCGAGGACGGTGCAGTACCCATCACCAGCGCGCGGCTCTGGAACGTGCTGCAACGGTTCTTTGCCAGAGCCGCAGACCTCGTCGAAGCCGATAGCCCGGCGGTTGCACAAAAACTGCAGCAGGCCAGTCCTCACTGGATGCGCCATACCCATGCGACCCATGCGCTCGCGCACGGTGCCGAACTGACCATCGTGCGAGACAACCTCCGCCATGCCTCGATCTCGACAACGTCGATCTACCTGCATGGCGACGATGTCAAGCGGGCGCAGCAGATCGCGGGCGCGTTCGGGAACAAATGAATGCCGGGGGCGGCAATGGCGAGCGATGAGATATCACGGCTGGCGGCCGCAAGTTTCGCACCTGAGTTGATCCAGCCGAATTCCATGTCCCTTCGGTAGGGGGAATTTTCCGGGGAAATGAGGCGAGACGGGCGATATCCTGGAAAGGAGCGCCCATCGGTTTTGCTCTCGCAACAGGCTAGAAAATCGAGCGTATTCCAAGACAGGAAACATGGAACCCAAACGCGCCAAAGTCCTTACCCCCCCCCCGCCAAATTTCGCCATCTGCTACGCGTCACTGAGGCGACCAGCCGATTCCCCGAGCGGGACGGGCTGATTCTTCTGCTCGGAGTGACACGCGGAATGAGAAGTGTCCGCACGTGAGCGGCGTGAAGCCATGGACGCTTTCGAAGACGACTGGGATTGATGGTCTTTTAGAGCGAGGATCGGCATGCAGTGAAGTTTGTACCTGAGCGACCGATATACCTGGACAGATGGACTAAAAACCCCATTCAGGCCTTGATTTCTTCTTTGCCTTACCTTAAAGTAAGGAATTGTGCAATCAAGGAGAATGTCATGGCATCCGCGACAATTACGTCAAAGGGCCAGATCACGATCCCAGTCGGCGTTCGGAGCGATTTGGGGTTGGGAACCGGCGACAGAATCGAATTCGTCCTCAACGAGACCACCGGTCGCTACGAGTTAGTGCCCGCGACAAAATCCGTGGAATCGCTCAAGGGGCTTGTAGGGAAGCCGGCCAAGCCTGTGTCCGTTGAAGATATGAATGCTGCAATCGCCGCACGCGGAGCCGGTGCTTAATGATCGGTCTTGATACAAATGTGCTAGTCCGCTACATCGCCCAAGATGATGCAGCGCAATCGCCGAAGGCAAGTACGCTGATCGAATCGCTGACGGTTGACGAACCCGGCTACGTAACGCAGGTTGCCCTAGTCGAAGTCGTGTGGGTTCTCTCCAGCCTGTATGCCGCCGATCGGGACCAGATTGCAAAGGTGGTTGAGGGTCTTCTTCGAACTAAGGAGTTGAGCGTCGAAGCTGCCGAGACAATTTGGAAAGCCCTTCGCGTGTTCACTTCCTCGAAGGCCGATTTCGCGGACTGCCTGATCGAGCGCGCTTGTCATGACGCACATTGCGAGTACACAGCGACGTTCGACGCGAAAGCCGCTAAATCGGCTGGCTTGCGGTTAATCAAGTAGAGCGGAAAAGACATTCAATCAAGCTGCGACATAGTAAAAGGGTCGGGCATGGAAATGAATCTTTCCCATTCTCCGATCCGGACGCGCTCTATGTGCATGAATACGGCCCGTGAAATGTCGTTACCAAACCGATTTATGTCAACGAAGAAACCCGTTCCTATGACTCCCGAACAGGCCCGCGCGATTGTGGCCGGGCTCAAATTGTTTGGGGCGGCAGTGTTGGTGGGATTTGTCGCGACAGCCCTGATTTCCCACTTTCCGCATCAAAGTGGCGACTACGCGTCATGGGTGCAAGCGTTTGGATCGATTGGGGCCATTTTCTACGCAGTCTCAATTGCAGACCGGCAACGCCGTGAAGCAAACCTGCGTGATGCCCAAGCGCGGGCAGCCCGGCTTGCTGCTGTTCGTGGCATCACAGAGCACGCCGTCGACCTAGTGGGCAGAGCGACGGAGGCACTACTGAAACCGTCCGATGCAGAAGGTTATGTGACCACGTACGATGCGGCGCAATTCGAGGAAGCGTTCCGAGTGCTGCAGCAAATTCCGATGCTCGAACTCGGAACGGTCCCTACGGTTGAAGGCGTTACGCTGATAAAGGGAGCATTGTCAGCGATGAGTGTGTTGTTGGTGCAGTTGCGGGTCAATCCGTTGCAGATCCGTCAGGACCACACCCAGGTAGCGAACAACGTCGTCAGGATCCAGATGCAGCTTGAATCGGGTCGGCAGAAGCTGGCAGGCGAGATCATGAGACTCTTTCCTGCACAGAAAACCTAATGCCCAAGGAAAAACCAACATGCCATCAATCTATCTCTGCTTCGCAGATCGCGCGCAGGCGCGGCGCAGTGATGTGCTTGGCCCCTTCGATGCGGTCGATCTGACATACGGTTCGGTTCGGGTGACTAATCCCGAAGGTAGCGAGGAAGTTATCGCTAGGCGAGACGATGAGTTGGCGCTGTGGGAATACGCTGCCGGCGAATATCCCACGCTGCTGATCGTAGACTCTCCGTCCGCACAATCAGTCCGCGAGATTGCGGACGATTGCTGACACGAAGGAAAAGCACTCGCGCCGGTCGCGCGGGCTGAACAGGAAAACTATGGCAACGATTCTCGAACCAGTTAAGCGCGCTTCACTGGCGCGCAATCGCCGCGCCGCAGCGATGGCGCGGCTTCGGGTGGCTCTGTCGATTCACACGGTGGACACGAGGCAACTGCCCGGCGTCGCGATTCTCGCTGCGCAGGCGCAGCGCTATCGTCCGCATGTCGTGGAAGTGACGCAGGACTCGAGCCTGCTGCAAGCTCACTCCTCGAACTACTCGATGTAAGGCGGAAAACGACCAGACGTCGCTTGTTTCGCGCGCCGCAGGCGCGTCACGTTGCTCAAATACCTCATCGCATCAAAGTGCAATCAATGACCTTCGACTTCAGTATACCTACTCCAGATGGGCCCAAAGCCATCAGCATTGAACCGGGAACGGCCGTGTACTTCGCCGGTGCAAACGGTGGCGGCAAAACTCGATTGGCGGTGGAAATTGAGAACGGACTCGGCGACAGATGCCATCGAATATCCGCTCATCGGGCGCTTAATTTGAACCCTGAGGTTCACAAGGTTAGCGAAAAGGCTGCGCTCAGCGGACTCCGATACGGATACGTCGGGGATGGATCGCACATCGGGAATCGGATGGGCAGTCGTTGGAACTCGAAGGCTGCTACATCGTTGTTAAACGACTATGATTTCCTGATCCAAACGCTGTTCGCAGAGCAAGCCAACACCGCGCTGGTAAGCCATAAGAATGCCAGAGCAGAGAACGGCATTCCAGCTTCGCTGACGTATTTCGAAAGGCTCGCAGAGATCTGGGAACGGCTGCTACCTCATCGAAAACTTCACATTACGGGCGATAACGTTAAGGTATCCGTAACCGGTACCACGGATCAGTATCCTGCGTCGGAGATGAGCGACGGCGAGCGTGCCGTTTTTTACCTCATCGGGCAGACGTTGGTTGCCGCGCGTGATAGCCTGATGATATTTGATGAGCCTGAGCTTCACGTTCATCGCGCTATCTTATCCGGACTATGGGACGAACTTGAAGCAGCCCGGCCTGATTGCGCTATTGCCATCATCTCTCATGACCTCGAGTTCATCGCGTCGAGGAAGGGCAAGAAGTTCGTCTTGCGCGCTTACCGCCCTGGCAGTGGATGGACCATAGAAGATGTTCCTGAAGAAACCGGATTCTCAGAGGAAGTTACGACCCTGATATTGGGAAGTCGGCGCCCGGTTCTCTTTGTCGAAGGCGGCAATACGAGCCTTGACAAAGCTGTATTTCGCGCATGCTATCCGGGCTGGACGGTAATTCCGCGGGGCTCCTGCGAGGAGGTCTTGCATGCCGTTGTCACGATGCGAGCGAATGCATCACTCACCCGAATTACATGCGCAGGTGTTGTCGACGCAGACGCGTACACCCACAAGGAACAGGCTGCTTTAAGCGCTAAAGGAATTGAGACGCTTCCTGTTTCCGAGATTGAAAATCTCTTCCTGCTGCCCGATGTTGTGAACGCTATTGCTCGATCCGAGGGATTCGACGCGACTGAGGTCCAAGAACGGGAACAGCAGCTTTACGAAACGTTGTTCACGCACGCAGCTGAGCCAAAGAATCAGCTCGATATTGTGCTCCGATACTGCAGGCGTCGCATTGATAGGGCCTTAAAGAAGGTCGACCTTAGCGAAGCCCAAAGCGTCGCAGAGCTTGCTACCGTCTACGCAGAAAAAACGGGCGGACTGGACGTAAATACTCTTGCTGAGCTCGCGGGCCATGCTATACGCAACGCGATTGCTAATCGAGACGTACCGAACCTCCTCCGGTGGTACGACAACAAGGCAATTCTGTCGTTCGCGGCGAAGCTTAAAGGGGTCACGAAAGACAAATTCGACCAATGGATCGTTCGCGTGCTACGAAATGAGACGGTTCCCGAGCTTACCGCCTCTCTGAGACGCAACTTGCCGGTACCCAACGCAGAATGAAGCGTACATATAGTACTCCCCGCGACGCGGCAGCAACGGACCGGAATACAGCGCGGATATGTTCGCCTGCGCGAAACACTGGTAGATCGGGAAAAACGATCTGCCCACATATTCAACCATACTGAACCGGGGCTTCTTCTTGTCATCACTGTTTCCCGCGCGCGGCGCCGTGATGCGCTGGCTGAACTGGTTGTTGAATAGACGCGTCTTGCTGTTTCCTGGACGCGGCACTATGGTGCACTGGTACAAGATGCTGAACTGGCGCGTCGTTCTGGAGCCGCGCCTAGAGCGGCGATTCGAAGCCGTTCGGAGAAGGGCCCGACAGGTGGGATTTTGGGAAGCTGTCTACGTCCGGGTCGAACGTGACCACCGTACGGTCTCGCTATTCCTTGGCCAGCACCCCGTTGGTGCCTCGTTGAAGAGCCCGAAAAGTACGGCCTCTGAAAGCGGCGCCGCCCTCGTTTTTCTCAGGCCGGGACTGGTAACGTCGCGGTGTTCTTGTATCCGTACCAGTCCGAGTTCATGCGCCAGCGTGAGGAACTCATCGTCTGGCGTGTGTTCAACACACCAAGCCAAGCGATGTCACGAAGCGCGCGATCGACGCGGCTCTGGTCGACGCACTCAGGTATTGGCGAGTCTCGAGCGTGTTCGACGGCGGGTCGCTGAGGGACCGCTGGCGCATCGCACAGTTGCGACGCCGGGACCGTTACCGGTCGACGGAGAAGGCAATGACGTCGCGGTCCAGTCTGGTAGGGAAAGCTGTCAGCGAGTTTCTCGCGTGGTGGCCGGTAGCCGCGGTGCTCGCGTTCAGCGGCATCGTGACGATCGTGACCGGCTGGCATGACTTTACCGACAAGGTCGGCCACACGCTTCCGGCGTCTTCCGGCACGGCGGTCCCGGTGCCTGCGAGCGGACCGGTACGACCTGCGTCACCGGTCGGCACGCAGGCCGTACCGGGGGCCCGTGGGAGCGCAACCGTCTTTTAAGTGAATCGGAACACACTGCACACTGTAGGCACTTTGGAGTCGCCCCATGAACTTAAAGCCGCTTTTCTTCCTAGTGCTGGTGAGCCTAGCGGCGTCAGCATCAGCCCAACCGCGCATCGTATGCGAGCCGGAGAACAAGAGCGGCAACACCACTGCTGACATTTGGCCCGAACCATACTTGTTGCAGAACAAGCATTGCTTCGACATTGGGGTGAAATCCGGATCGGCGTGCGTCACTAATGGCGGAAGTACATCTTGGCTGACCGAAGCGGTGATTGTGAGCATCGACGGTGTCTCCCAAGGACGGGACGATACGTGGTTCCGGGTCGGACACCCGTCCATCAGCAGCGCGCAAATCTCCTACAGGATCGAGTGGAAAAGGGACGGGAAGAACTGGCAACCGATGCAGGTTGTCAACATCGACCGTTTGTCGCGGCAGGCGGCAAGCATGTGGATTACATCAAACGGAAGCGATGCCTACCAATGCCATACTGAACGCAGGAAGATCTAACTTCTCGGAAAAGGTTGAAATGGCGGACCTTCTGAACGTTGTATGGAAGTGGCAGCCGATCGGCGATGGGTGGGACATAGCACCCGACCCCGTAATCTGGATTTCCGTCCGAGCAATGGACGCAGCATGGTCCGCAAGCGAGGACTACATCGCTCATGGAGGTGAGGGATCGTTGCATGTCGGCAGGTATGGGCAGTTCGCCAAATTTTTTGTGGACGCTCGCTTCATTGCTATGCCGACCGTTCTCCTGGACGATGAGGGTGCTGTTAGTTTCACCAATGGTCGCCATAGGTTTGCCCGGCTGCGCGATCAAGGGCTTGCTGCGCTTCCGATCGAGGTGCCGGTATCCCGAGCGGCTCTATTCACGACGCGATTCGGGACTAGCGATCGAGTCGGCGTCGTTTCGAAGTAGCAAACGGAAAAAGGCTTATGTTGCTGATCGAGGTAGCGCACCGTTGGCGAGAGGCAAACGGGTATGTTGGGCGAGGTGGCGTAATCGTATTGTTCAACGGCGAGGTACAGAGCTGGGTCAACGAATTGCGCAATCCGGAGCACTGGCAACCAGGCTGCGTAGCTATCGACGAACAAGGGCGCAGTTGGACAACCATCGCGGGCAACGAACGCGATGGGGCACTGATGTGGACGCCCAATGAAGCAATCTAGGAAATGCTGGTGTGGCCGTATTCCAAAAGTCGCGCTACGAATGTGAGACAACCAAGTTAACAGACTGGGGAAATGAGTGGCAAGCTACCGTGAACTTCTGAAGCAACGTGAGGCACTGCAAAGGCAAATTGACACCGCGCAAGAGCAGGAAGTCACTGCTGCGATCGAAAAGGTTCGGGAGATCATCAACGAGTACTCGCTGACGCCGGAGCAGGTATTTGCTCAACCCAAAGGCAAGCGCGGGCCGAAGTCGGGGACCAAACCGGCGAAGTATCGGGATCCAGTGTCCGGTGCTACATGGAGCGGCATGGGACGTGAGCCGTTGTGGATCAAAGGGCAGTCGCGCGAGCAGTTTTTGATAAACCCCTGAGCCCACGGAAAAGTATGAAGCTGCCTGATCTTCGCCGCCTGCGTCAGTTGCTTCGACTGTCCCAGCGGGCTCGGCTTATGGTGTCGCTCCAGCGGGAGGCAGGAACCAACGCTAACGCGCGATTAGCCTTGGAGAGCATCGAGGCGGCCGTGAGACTCGTAGAGCGGGAAATCGCAGCAGCGGAAACGCAACGGCCAACGAAGGCTCTCAGATCGAGAGCCGTTGGTTTGCACAATTTTGTTCCTGCGCGCGTCCAGTCGAATCGGGGCTTGCAGAGGCATCGGGAACAAGTTTGCTTCAAGCAAGCTTTGCAGAAAATTGGTCCTCCGGCGGACTTTTGAGGCAATTTTGTAAGTTTGCCGACACCTCCCGCACGTGGCCGATCTGAATTCCGACGAATGAGCTCTCGTTCGAGGGTACCCCGTGCAGTGACAGGGAGGCAGGACTCGCGGTATCACGCGGCGCTGGTTTCACGTCGAGAGGCCAGGAACAAATTTCTGCAAGAAGCGGGAATAGTTTTATGCAAACCGACGACAGCCATGTGGCCGCCCCGCAGACAGATGGAGAAAATGCGATGCCGTAGAAATCGATGTTTGGTGCACTCTTCCTGAAGGGGATGATGGCGGGTGCGGCTCACCTGCTCGTTTGGCTTACACTTCTGGCGTCTTTGTCCCGAGGGAGATTCGATGGTTGATGCCCGGTTCGCGCGCCGACAGGCGACACTCAGTTGCGCCATCATCCGCAACATTGCCTTCTATTACGCTGGTTGGGTCACAGGGGACGGCCAGGGGCGGCTAAAGGACGACACCGACGTGGGGCGTACGATCAACAGCAATTTCATCGACGTGGCGGTCCTCGAATGGTCCAAGCTCTTCGTCGACTGGGAGGCGAAGCACCACTGGCGACGGTTCGTAAAGGACACTGAGGCACGCACTGCGTTCAGATCCGGGTTGCTGGCGGTCATCGGGCTCGACCGCGCAGCGTGGGAGCAGTACCACGCGGACGTCAAAACCTACCGGGATCACTTCATCGCCCATCTGGACGACGATGACGTCATGATTCCGCCGCGTCTTCGCATTGCACTCGATAGCACCGTTTTTTTCTATCAGCATTTGGTAGCAAACGCTCCCGCCGAGGCGATTGCCGGCCGACTGCCGCGCGATCTGCGGGCATACTACGACGCCTGCAGTAGCCTCGCGGGCACCTACCACGCGACCTACGCGCCAGCCGCGTAACTCAAGCCGACAGATATGCCGCCGGATCCAACTAAACAACAGAAGACTCTTGAGCTGTATGCGTCGCTCATGGAAGAGGTGAAACTGCGCGAGGCGTCAGCCTGGAAGGTTATCCGGGGTGAGCTTGATCTTCCGCCGCCGCTTGGGCGCGAGTATTGTTTCCTGCAGGTCCGGGTGATGATTGAAACGATGGCCTTAGGGTGCCTCGTCGTGCATGGCGACATCCCGGCCACACAGAGCAATAAATTTCTCGGTGCATATTCCGCCGACCAGATCATGAAGATGCTCGAATCCCTGCATCCCGGGTTCTATCCAGAGCCTGTCCACATGACTACGACTGCTATGGGCGACGGGAAAAAGCATCACCATCTGGAAATCCTGACGAACGAATTTCTGCCAAAGGAAACACTTCTAAAGCACTACGCGCGTTGCGGTGACGTCCTGCACCGCGGGACGGTCAAGAAGTTGCATAAGAGGAGCAGCACGGACGCATCGGATCTCGATGAGCCCAAAAGCATGCTGGCCAGAATACGGAAAATGCTGGAGCAGCATGTGATTGCGTTGTTCACGCCAGATATTAAGTTCGTCTGTATACTTTCAGACCCATTGGCAGCGGGTAAAACGACGGCCGCTATTGGAATCTCCGCGCCATTAGACTAAAAAGAGAGGCATACAGGGGCTTGGGGATGCTTGAGATGCAATCACTGCACGGGTAAAGCGCGACTTACTTGAACAAGGTTTGCGCGGCATTCGCCGACACGCTGCGCCTTGCCACAAGTGGCTCTGCGGGATGCTACCGCCAGATCTTGCACAAAAAGGACGATTAGCCGCTAGTTGAGGCAACGAAGAGAAAGCCGCACGTTCATGTGTGATGGGACACCGTTTGTCCGCCAGAATCTGCCTGCCCTGTTCTGTCATCTTATCGCTCATGAGGCACACCAGTATCGGGCCAGGAGTCGCGTGCGAACAGGGCGCGTCCGCTCCGAGATATGACCGCGTCACGCAATGCGTGCCCGTAAGCACGCGACCGAGCGGAGACGTTCGCTGCGGACACGACTCTGGGGTAGGCTTCTGACTGTCAGCATGATCAGCGTTACCTATCGCATCGAGGCCAAGGGACGAAGCGAATGCCTCAGCGGCGACGGCCAGCGTGGACAGATAGTTCTGCGGCAAAGCCTCGTTGCGGCCACCGTCTTTGTCTATGCCGGCCTAGCAGATCGCTTGGTAGCACGCATCACCTTGGCTCATTACGCGTGACGTTTAAAGGGGTCCTCGAACATGAACAAGACACGCCAAGAAGAAGACGAATGGAAAATAATCGATTGGCGCGTCATCGCGAAAGATTTCTTTCCGTTGTCAAGGTTTGGGCGATTCGTGAAAAAGAGGGTGCCGCAGATCTTCGCAATATGGGCGGGCGTTGCCGCGCTGCTGAGGATTCCGCTCGTCGTCAGCGCATTCGGCGCGTTCGCCCGTAGCTTCAACTCGCCATTTTTCACAGTGGGGAGGATCGGCCCCAATCAGCCGGTCGACATCACCGCCGCCTTCCTGATCGGCCTCGCGGCAATTTCTGTTGATCTGCTTTTCATGGCGATCGTCTACGCTTGCATCAAAATCGGTCGCCGCATCACCAAACGGCGACCGATCAAGGTGGAGCAATGGGCCGCCAAATTCTCCGGCAAGATGACGGATGAGGTGTCCTCTATCCTAACTCATTGCTCCGCGGCGACGCTGGTCTTATTGGTCAACGCGTGGCCGGAAATTCATGGGACTCGATTGGCCTATTCGTGCGCGGCGATGGCTGCCTTCACGTTCGCTTTTGGCGCCGTTTGTTATCGAGAAAGCTGATTCGCAGCGACGACGCGGGGGATACTCAGGCGGACATTTCGCTGTGTCTGCGGTTTCGTGTGATTGACTACCATCTCGGATGGTTGTGTTTTCGGCTCAAAGCGTTGTGAAATATCGATGGAGATTGGGCCGGCCTAGTTCGGCGGGCTATGTTTGCCGTAGGACGAGCGTTTCCGATAAGCCGAGCAACGAGACGATCCCGGCGCAGGGGGCTGCGCCAACTGGCCGGCGGCCGAGCTGAGCACGGTCGACCGCCCGTCGGCGAACGCGTTTATGTTTTTTGCTTGGCGATTTGCCCTGAGCATAGGGGGATGCCTTGACCATCGAATGATCTGAGTATGCGATTTCGAGAGTCTTCGACAGTCCGATTGTCTGCAAGGAGAAGACGGTTCCCATGATGGTTGCTCAATGGATCGTGCCAAGCGACCTGGCGGAGGGCCAGAGCATCCACGTTTACCTAGAAATGTTCCCCCAGCTCAAAAAGCGAGAACCGAAGGGGCACGTCACTTTTCACAAATATCGGCTGCTGGTGTCCAACGGCTCCCTCACCTCGCCGGTCGACGTGCCAGGGGATATGATCGAAGACGCGCTCGCGCAAGGCAAATGGAGGGTTGGCCGGGATTCGTTAATACCCGAAGCTTCAGATATCAGCGATTACCTACACCCGGAGATTAGGTGAAGCGCGGCGACGGCGATCGCGGCAGCGCAATGCCGACAAGGGGTTGTGCAAGATCAACCAAGTGGCAAAGGTTCGCATAATGTCCTGAACTTTTCCTACCGACCATGGTGGCCGGCAAGGAGAAGACGATGACGCAGCCAGAACTGTTGCGCAGCAAGGAATGCCCCGAAACGCTCTTGCCGTCAGTTCAATTCCTGAGTGAATTTAACTCATACCTCGGCACCGTCAGGGGCCTCGCCGAGGGTACCCGGAGGAAGTACGGCCGATTCGTCCAACGCTTCCTGGACGGGTGGTGTGGTGACAGTCCGCCGAATTGGCAAGACCTGTCAACCGAACATCTCCGCGCATACGTGCATTGCGAACTCTCAAGCAAGAGGCGTCGACCATCGAATTCGCCGATGGTCGCGCTGCGCGCGATGCTGCGCTTTCTTGCTGTTAGGGGATTGACGCAACCCGGTCTCGAGGAGACGCTACCGCGAATCCGGCGTTGGCGTCACGCGACGCTTCCACCGTGTTTGTCGTGCGGCGATGTCGATCGGCTTATCAAATGCGTGGGCGATGCTGCGACGTTTCAACCCCTGCGGAACACGGCGATCATGCTGCTACTCGCGAGAACCGGGATGCGGGCTGCCGAAGTCGCTTGCCTCAGTCTGGATGACGTTGACTGGGCCTGCGGCATTATTCATATCCGAGGAGCCAAGACCCGCCGTGACCGTGACCTGCCACTATCCCGCGACGTGGGGCGCGCCTTGCTGGCATACCTCAAACGGGAGCGTCCTCCATCATCGCACAGGACGATATTCCTGCAAGCGCTTCCGCCGTCGCGACCATTTGCCGACTCCAGCGCGATTTCCAAGATCGTCCGGCGAGCCATGATTCGTGCAGACATCGCTCCCGCGCGCGGCGCAGCACATCTGATACGTCATGCCGTGGCAACAACCATGCTGATACGCGGATCGAGTTTCAAGAACATCGCCGATGTGCTGGGCCATCAATCCCTGCAGTCCACCGCCATCTACGCGAAGCTGGACCTGCTCTCGCTGTCGCGCATCGCCATGCCGTGGCCGGGAGACAGATCATGAACGGTGAGGAACTTCAGGATCTGCTGAGCCGCTACGTCGAACACCGCAAGTTGCTGGGTTACCGGCAAACGCATAGCAGAACCCTCGCACGTTTCGTTCAGGACTTTGTCAACGAGCATCCTGGCGAATCGATAAAGACCAGTAATGTGCTCGAATGGATCACGCGGATTCGCCGTGCACCACCGACCCAGTCCGCAATCCTCAGTGTCCTGCGTGGGTTTCTGCGCTTTGTAAAGACTATCGATCCAGCGACCCCGGTTCCCGGCAAACATCTGCTGCCAACCCCACGTCGCAATCCCCCGTACATCCTGAGCACGGAACAACTGCAATCGATCCTGCATCTGGCAACGACTGCGCGACCGCGAGGTGGCCTACGAGCCGCAGCCTACGTTGCGATATTGGGGCTGCTTGCCAGCTCCGGGTTACGCGTCAGCGAAGCACTACACCTCAGGACTATCGACGTGCGCTTGCAGGAGGAGCTACCCCATGTCGTCGTTCGCGAAACGAAATTCAAAAAGTCACGCATCGTGGCTTTGCACCCGACAACCGCAGCTCATCTAAAGCAGTACGCGGACCGGCGGGGACACAAGTGTCATGCAAGGCAGGCGCCGATCTTCTTCGTCACGGATTTGGGACAACCGCTCGATCACAACTCCCTCTGGCGGTGGTTTGCGCGTGCAACGGGGAAGCTCGGATTGCACCTGCCTGATGGACGGCGGCCGACCTTGCACTCCCTGCGACACTCGTTCGCCGTTCATCGGCTCACAAAATGGTATGAAGACGGAGCATCGGCAGTAGAACTGGCCCCGACTCTCTCCGTGTATCTCGGCCACGTCAGCCCCAAAGAGAGCTACTGGTACATCTCTGCAACACCTGAACTATTGGGCAGCGCGTCGGACCGTTTCTCCGCGTTCGCAGCCTTGGGAGATTGATCATGAAGTACTCTGAAACCCTCGTCGGGCCTCTGCTTCAGGAATTCTTCATCAAGCATCTGCTGACACATCGAAACGTCAGTCCTCAAACCCTCTCGAGTTACAGCAATGCATTTCGCCTCCTGCTCCGGTTCGTTGCCACAAAGATGAACATCCAACCGGTAGCGCTTAAGCTCGACCAACTAAGTCCTGCAGTAATTCTGGCGTTTCTCGACAGCCTTGAGGTAGAGCGCAACAACACGGCGCGATCTCGCAACGCCAGACTGGCGGCCATCCATTCATTCTTCCGTTGGGTCGCTATATCCAGGCCTGACTTTGCCGGACTTTCCACGTCCGTGCTGGCCATCCCGACCAAGCGCACTGGTCATCGTTTGATCTGCGCGTTATCGCGACCCGAAATTCAAGCGATCCTTGGTGCCCCCGACCTCTCAACGTCGAGCGGACGACGTGATCACGCGATGTTGCTGACGATGTATAACACCGGTGCACGCGTTTCCGAGATTACAGCAATGGCGTGCAGCCAGGTTGAACTCGGCGTTCGTAGCAGTTTCGTGCATCTCCACGGCAAAGGACGGAAGGAGCGAACCGTGCCACTCTGGACCAGGACGGCCGATGCGATCAGGAAATTGATACGCGAGCGGGATGCTGCACCGACGACGCTTCTGTTCACCAATTACCGCGGCGAGGAGCTGACCCGCAACGGCGTCGACTGCATCCTGAAAAAGGCGATCGCCGGCGCGATGCATAGCTGTCCGAGTCTCTCCCAAAAGCACATCTCGCCTCACGTCATTCGCCACGCGACGGCGTCCCATCTGTTACAGGCTGGCGTCGATATCAGTGTCATCGCATTGTGGCTCGGCCATGAAAGCATCGACACGACGCACATCTACATGGAGGCCAATCTTGCGCACAAGGAAGAAGCGTTAGGCCGCCTGCGGCCTGCCGGACAGCGTACGCCACGTTTTCACGCAACCGACAAGGTCATGGCGTTCCTCGAAACCCTCTGATTATGCACACCGCAACGGCCGGGGTTTCGTGCTCCAGACGACTCCCTGGCCGTCGCTTCGCCTAATCTCCGGGTGTGGGTAATCGTTAATTTTTCGCCAAAATGGGTTTATCCCTTTGTTCCGAAAGAGAAATCCAGCCCTATGAGCGAGTCGCACCTGACCGCGTAGCTGATCGCTGACATACCTACGCCGCCGCGGCAAAATTGAACATGATGGACGGATCGAGCGGCAGGATTTTCTTCTGCAGGTCCAACAGGTAGTCGCCGAAGCGGTTGATGTGGTCCATCCGGTACGGCGACAATGCCTTGAGCACCTCGGTGTCAACTGGATGTCCTTTCGCCTGCAGTGCCTTGAGCGTGCGCGACATCCATTGCACGTTGTAGAGGATCACCATGTTCGCGACGAGCTGATTGTATTTGATGACCTTGCGCTGCTCGTGCCTGATATTTTCGGCGATGACGCCCTGGTTGCCGAACATCAACCATTGCGCAAAACCGTTGAACTGTTCGCTCTTGTTGGTCTCTGCGTTAATGGTGCGGCGCATCTGCGGATCGCTGATGTATTTCAGCAGGAACAGTGTGCGGATCACGCGACCGAGTTCGCGGAACGCAAAATACAGCTTGTTTTTCAGGGTCTCCGAGCCCAGGCGGCGTAGGATCGTCGACGGCGTCATCTTGCCCGCCTTGATCGAGATGGCCACGCGCAGCATGTCGGGGAAATGCCGTTCGATCAGCGCCCAGTCGATAGACTCGCGAAACAGTGAGTTGATGTTTTTATAGCACCGCTGGAGGTCGGCCTTGTAGAACCTCAGGTCCCTGATGTTGCGGATGCGCGGCATCAGCTTGATTCCGAGCAGGTGCGCGAGACCGAACACGGGTGTGCTTTGCGCCTGCGTGTCGCCGTGAACGGTATCGGGCTGCACATCGGAGGTGTTCCTGATCAGTCCGTCGAGAATGTAGACGGCCTCATGCACGCCGCACGGGATGAAGTGGCTGAACAGCGCGATGTACATGTCCGACACGTGGTAGTAGCCGATCCCGCCGTAGCCGCCGTACCGGATGTGGTATTCGGACAGCAGGTTCTGCTCGTAGAGGTTCCACTTCGTTCCGTCGGCCGACACCTGCTTGCCGGAGCCCCAGAACTTCGGCAGCGCAAACTGGTTGTATGCGTTGATGACCTTGACAATTGCCTTGTCGAGGCGCTCCTCGGTGACGTATCGCAGATCCAGCCATGCGACCTGCTTGCGGCTCAGATTCTTGACGCAGCGCGCGGTCTGGCTGGGCCCGAGATTGCAGCCGTAGCAGAACAGCGTCGTGATGAAGCGCTTGCGAGGATCGTCGATTTTTGCCTCGAAGCCCGACAGCGGGCCGAACAGCGTATGCAGGTCGAGCCACTGCTCGGTTTCGGTCAGAACGTCGAGAATGCTGACGGGCCGCATCGCTGCCGTGATGGCCTGATCGATCAGCTTTTTGTTCGGCGGATCTGGTTCCTTCTCGAGCTTGTGGAGTATGAGGCCCTGCTCGCCGATTTCGACGTGGCCGTTCTCCGGAAAACCTGCGTCGACTTCATCGGCCAGCGTGCTGAGCTGGTCGCGCAGATTTTTGACGAAGGCGGCGCTGTCGACCGGAAAGCCGACCAGCTCGCCGTAGCGCGGCAGCTCCTCGTGGAATTCATCCCACGACACCTGATGCTCGCGGGGATCGTCGTACTGGCCGCTCTGCTCGACGTAGACGTCGCCGGAGTTGAGCTCGCGCATCAACTGGCTGAACACGCACAGTTCGAAATACTTGCGGTGCAGCAATTTACCGCAACGTCCATCCGGAAACACCGGTTTTTCCCATTTCTCCGGTATCCATTCGAGTGGTAACCTGGTGGCGTCATCGTCGGAGAGCGCCAGGTTCTCGCGATGCAGCGAACGGAACTGCTGCATCCATGTGAGCGCGATGAGCAACTCATCATCCTGGGAGCTGGGCTTGAGCGATAGCATGTCGACGCACTGGAACAATAGTGAGCGCAGTTTCCCGTACGGCGCCAGCATGAACGGAAAGGCATGATTGCCGGCGAACGCGATGTGTTCGTTGCAACGCGTCAGTACATCACCGGGATCGTTGTTCAGCGCCGCACGCATTTGCTCGACCCGCGCGGCATCCGGGACACTTGTGTCCTGCAACACACTGAGTACATCGCGAAACTGGCCGATCAGTGACTCGGCCTGATCGGCGTGGGCGAGCCGGTACTGTTGTAGGCGCAGCTTGGCCGTGCCTTCCAGATTGCGCACCGTCTTGATGAAGATCTCCGCGACATCGTCGAGTGCCTTCTGCAGCTGGGAGAAAATGAACAGCACGGCGAGCGTGTAGCGTTTGGCCGGCTTGAGCGCACGCATCTCATGCACATCGAGTGCGCGCGCCTCGATGACGAGCTGGGTGCGCTTCGGTGCCGAAAGAATATCGGGTGGCGATGGCAATCCGTCAGCCAGTTCGCGCATCTGCTGGATGTGCTTCAGGAAACTGGCCACCTCGCGCGGTCGCGGCCGCTTCGGTTCGCGCTTCAGTGCATCCCAGCGGGTCTGGCCCGAGTCGTTCACGAACAGTCCGTCGAGCCGTTCTGTCAGCGGCGTATCCAGCGAGTCGACGAACGCCTGGTAAATGCTTTCGTGAAGCGTGCTGCGGGCGTGAGCCGCGATGCGCGAGAGCGTCGCGAGCGACGGCAGTTCGTAGCGGTGATGGACCAGCTCCTCGATCAGCACGTTGATGATATCGGGCAGTTCGGTTTTGGTGCGGGCGGCATCGGCGCCCACGGTGCCCAGCCAGCGACGGGTCTGTGCGTTGACGGGGCGAATGTTGACGAATTCGCGCAGGATTTTCTGGTGACGTGATTTGCTGCCCGAGCGGTCATAGCGTGCGAGCGCAGTGCTCGACACCGGTCGCACGCCGAGCACTGCGCAGACGTGGCCAATGATTTCGACGGGAATGTCCGATACGGGTGGCAGATAGCCGAGCCGCTGCAACAGCTTGAGCTGGGCGAGAATCAGCACGCGGGTTGGCGCCTGCCGGAACTGGCCGAACACGAACCGGATTTCGACGTCGCTGGGCGTGAAGGCAGTGCGGAGTTCGCCTTCAGCGACTTCTGCGGGGAGTGCCGGATAGGCGGTTTCGTGGACGTGATTCATGCGCGGGCAAACGGCAAGCGGCTCTTCCGGATATCGTTCCGGCGGGAATGGTATGGGTCTCCCGGCGGGAGCGCGACGCGTGAGTCTGCCATCTCACGCCAGGCGGGCCAAGCCCCGCTATTCGACGGGCTTGCCCCAGCCCAGCCGGTGACGTGTCTGCGTGGCCTGATGGCGCGCGTCGTCTTCCGCATGCAGATAGATGCTGGTGGTGGCGAGCGACGTGTGCCCGAGGTTGTCGCGCACGAAGCGCAGGTCGACCTGCTGGTCGCTCATGTGCGAACCAGCGGTGTGCCGCACCCAGTGCGCCGACGCCGAGGCCAGCACATCCGCGCGCGCATGCCACTCCGGTCCGCGGGCCCGTAGCCGCTTTGCCGCCAGCCGAAAGACTTCCTTGACGATCAGGTGGATGGCGCCACGCGACAAAGGCTTCTCATGACCGATCAGCGGGAGCAGCAGCGGCCGCGCTTCGCCAGGATGCGGCGTCGGTGGCAGTCCGTGTGTGCGGCGATACCGGGCCAGCTCGGCAATCAGCTCATCGGAGGCGGGCACGAGACGGGTCTTGCTGCCTTTGCCGCAGACCTCGATCCAGCCGCGCTCGACACCGGTCGCATCGCGCCGGCAGAACACGGCGCCCATCGGGATGCTGGCGATCTCCGCCGCGCGCAGGCCGCCGAGATATAGCACGGTGAAGAGCCAGCGGCATCGCGCCGCATGCAACCGTTCCCGATCCGTACCTACTGGCAGGTTCTCGATGGTGGTCCTGACCGCATCCCAGAGTTCATGAGTCAGGTAGCGTGTCACGCGCGGACCGGCCTTGACGCCGCGACGCCGCGTAAGCGACAGTGGATTGCCGGCGAGATAGCCGGCGTCGACCAGCCATGCGAACATGGCATTGAGGATCGTCATCGAATGTCGTACGCTGGCCGGCGACAGCGGCCCCGCAAAGGGCCGCCAGTCCGGCGAAGCGCGGCCAGGCTTTTTGCGCACGGTCATGATCCAGCGCCAGGCGGGCTGCGGGTCGGCGAGAAAGTGCCCATAGACAAGCAGATCCTCGTGCGTGAGGGATGACATCGGTTTGCCGTGCTGCATGATGGCCCACAACAACAACCGTTCGGCCTCCTTGCGATAGGTGGCG
Source organism: Burkholderia sp. OK233 (assembly GCF_900230185.1). Lineage (GTDB taxonomy): Bacteria > Pseudomonadota > Gammaproteobacteria > Burkholderiales > Burkholderiaceae > Paraburkholderia. The sequence continues at coordinate 326,548 of NZ_OCSR01000002.1, read as the reverse complement.
AGGGTGCCGGGTACGTCGGCGTACCGGGCTAGCCATGCGGCGACCGCCGACAGATCGTCGTCGGCGCTGATCTGGGCGAGGGTGCCGTGCGCGCGGTTAGCGCCAGCCTCGCCCGACAGCCCGGACGGGATGCGCAGGCGCTCGATCGGTGTGGCCGGAGCATCCGGCACGAGGGTCGCGGGATAGCTGATGGGGTGGGTCATATGGTGTGACGCGTTTTGGGGCGGGTTCCGCAGTATAGTCTAGACAGAAGCATAGTTATGTCTAAAGACTGTATTCATAATCATGATATTTAGCGTATTACGTTGTATTATTTTAAATCCAGATCGCAAACAAACTGGCTTTCATGACGTCCAACCCCGCCCATATCCCTGATGAGCAGGCCCTGCAGGCCGATATCGCCGCGCTGCGCGGCCGGTTTGCCGACACGCGCGAGCTCTATCGCGAAGTCTGTGCGCTGCTGTTCTTCCGCTACGGCATCACACCTACGGCCAACAAGCTCTACAGCCTGGTGCGCAAGGGCAGCATGACTACACCGGCCGACGTGCTGAACCAGTTCTGGCAGGACCTGCGCAACAAAACACGCGTGAAAATCGATCACCCGGACCTGCCCGATGCGATGAAGCAGGTGGCCGCGGAGGCGGTGCTCAGCATCTGGCAAGCGGCGTCGGAAACGGCGACCGGCGAGCTGGCCGTGTTACGTGCCGAAGCGCGTCACCAGACGCACGAGGCCGAAGCGGTACGCGATCAGGCCGCCGCCGAGCTCGACGTCGTCCGGCAGACGGCGGCATCAACTCAGGCCGAGCTCGAAGCGACGCGCGCGCAGCTCGCCGGGATGCGGGATGCACTGGCCGCTGAACGCGAGGCCCATGCTGCGACCGATGCCCGCCTGCAGGAAATCCGTCGGCAACTGGACGAGGCCGGCAATCAGCTCGTGCAGGTCAAGGCCGAATTCACGGTTGAGCTGGACCGTGCCCGTGAACGCGTCACCGCGGCCGAAGAGCGGGCCGTCAGCCACGAAAGGCGCGCACTGCGCGAAATCGACCAGGAACGCACCGCCCGCCAGAAAATCGAGAAGCAGATCGAAGAACTGCGCGCGAAACTCCAGACAACCAGGGCCGAGCTGAAGGACACAGCCGTACAGCATGCCGATGCGCTTGCTTCTCTGCGTACCGAACTCAGACTGTCGCAGCAGCAGACCGAAAGCGCCGCGCAACAGTCTCTCGCCACCATTGATGAGCTGACAAACACCCGGTCGCTGCTGCGGGATGCACAGCGACAGGCGGAGCGGGCCGATGCCGAGGTGCAGGTCACGCGTCGGCTCATCGACGACATCAAAAAGGCGCCCGCAGGACGCTCTGCGCCGAAACAGAAGACGGGCTGAGGGCGCTCACATACAACGCCCACTTCGTTGATCCACAAAAACCATAGCGCCAGCCAACGTTGGCACACGCGTAAAATAACCAGCCGTCACTGGCGACTGATGCTGGATGGGAATTCACACGTACGCGGTCCGCGCCGCGAGTGTCGTTTCCTGCTCACGCTCTGCCGTCATCACCACTGGCTTGAACACGCATGGAAGGGACACCCCTGATGTCGTCAGTTTTCTATGACCGGGCGCAGATCGCGGACTGGTTAGGTTCCCACACGGTCGCGAAAGCGCGCGATTACATCCACGCGGTATCGAAACTGCGCTGGCAGGACAACACGCTCAGTGGCGAGGTGCAGGGGACCGCGCGTCGCCCCTATGCAGTGGACGTGCACTTCTACGAGGCGGAAGAAGGTCCGTGGGTCGAAAGCGAATGCTCGTGTCCGGTCGGCTACGACTGCAAGCACGTGGCGGCGCTGCTGATCGCAGGCCTGGAAAAGATGCCGAAGCCGCAGGTTGGCGTGCGTCCCGAAGTCCTTGGCTGGCTGGAGACGTTTCGCGCCAGCCTCGCGTCGAGCGCGCCCAACGCCAGGAAAGCGGCATCGAAACCAACCCATACGCTCGCCTACGTGCTGGGCTGGTCGCGCTATCACCAGCGTCATGAAGTGGAAATCTTCAAGGCGCGCCGCAACACTGACGGCACGATCAGATCGATCGACGACCCGTGGAATAACGTCGAGGCGGCCCTCCTGAAGCCCCCAAAATTCGTCACGGACGATGATCTTGTGATCCTGCGGGGATTGTGGCTGGGCCGTAGCCGCGAAGACTACGGCAGCTTCGTCTTGCGAGGTTCAACCGGGGCCGACGTATTGCGGAAACTGACGGTGACGGGCCGCCTGTTCACTGCACTCACAACGAATCAGGCGCCATCGTTCACGCGACTGGCCTTGTCCGAGGGGGATGCACGTCCGGGACACATCGAGTGGCAGCCGCAGCCGGACGACTGTGTGCGACCGGTACTGCGAACCGAGCCCCCATCCACGATGCTGCTGGCGACCGAGCCCGCCTGGTACATCGACACACAGGCTGGCGTTGCCGGCATCGTGCAGTTGCCGTTGCAATCGTTGCAGGCGCAGCAACTGGCCGCTTATCTGGCGATGCCGCCGATCTCGCTGACCGAAGCGCCGCTCGTGGGCGCCGTGCTGCGGGAGATCGTCCCGGAACTGCCACCGCCGCCCGCGCCCAATTCATCAGCGCTGCGCATCATCGATACCGAACCCGTGCCCATCCTGTCACTCGACACGCGGCCCCTGTATATGGCGGGATTTGGCAAGTATGACCATCGGGCGCCTGTGCTCGATTTTGCCGCGGTCGGCTTTGACTACGAGCACGTCATTATCAACGCCGACAGCAGTGCGACCCTGGTCTCGCACCCCGACGGCAACGTGGTTCAGGTCAGACGGCGGCCCGATGCGGAAAAGAAACGCCTGCTCGAGCTACGCAACGCGGGGCTGCAGAAGATTCCCGCGGGCCGCATTCAGGGACCGCAGTCATTTCCCGCGGCAATGCTCGGCCTGCAGGAGCCCGATGCATGGTATGCCTTCGTGAACGAAGCCCTGCCCGCGCTGCGCGACAAGGGCTGGCGCGTCACCATGTCAGGAGAGTTCCGCTTCAACGTGATTGAAATCGATGCGATCGACGGTATGGCCCGTGATGCGGGCGACGGTTGGTTCGACCTCGAAATGGGCATCACGGTGGGCGACCGCACCGTGCGCCTGGAACCGCTGCTGGCCGACCTGTTCCGGCGTGACCGGCGCTGGCTGTCAGGCGAACTCGAGAGCATCGCCGATGAAGAGACGATCGAACTTCGGACCGATCAGAACGAACGGCTGCGCCTGCGCGCGGACCGTCTCAAACCGGTCGTGCGGGTGCTGGTCGACCTGTTCGATACCGTCGGCGACGGGTCGCTGCGTATTTCCGAGCTGGATGCGGGACGTCTCGAAGCGTTGAACAACACGGGGCGCTGGCAGTTCCACGGTGACGCATCGATTCGCCAGCTAGCGCAACGCCTGCAGGCGGGACCCGGTTTGCGGGAGGCGCCGGTGCCGCGCGGATTGCAGGCCGAGCTGCGCACCTACCAGCATCAGGGGCTGAGCTGGATGCAGTTCCTGCGCGAACATAACCTCTCGGGCGTGCTGGCCGACGACATGGGTCTTGGCAAGACCGTGCAGACGCTCGCCCATGTGCTCGCGGAAAAGGAAGCGGGCCGTCTTGATCGACCCGCGCTGATCGTTCTGCCGACTACGCTGGTGCACAACTGGCGCGAGGAAGCGCAGCGCTTCGCGCCCGATCTGAAGGTGCTGGATCTGAACGGACCTCAACGCAGGGACCGCTTCGACCAGATCGGAGACCACGATCTCATCCTGACGACCTACGCGCTGCTGTGGCGCGACCAGGAAGTCCTTGCACAGCACGACTATCACCTGCTGATCCTCGACGAGGCGCAGTACGTCAAGAACGCCACCACCAAGGCGGCGGCGACCATCCGCGCACTGCGCGCGCGACACCGCCTGTGTCTCACCGGTACGCCGCTCGAGAATCACCTCGGCGAGTTGTGGTCACAATTCGATTTCCTGCTCCCAGGTTTCCTTGGCAGCCTGAAGGATTTCACGAAGCGCTGGCGAACTCCGATCGAGAAAGGCGGCGACACCGTGCGGCGTGATCTGCTCGCGCGCCGTATCCGCCCCTTCATGCTGCGCCGGCGCAAGGATGAGGTCGCGAAAGAACTGCCGCCAAAGACCATCATCATGCGCACCGTCGACCTCGAAGGCGCGCAGCGCGACCTGTACGAAACCGTGCGCGCAGCGATGCACGAAAAAGTCCGGGCCGCCGTTACGGCCCAGGGACTCGCACGCAGCCACATCATCGTACTCGAGGCGCTGCTCAAGCTACGGCAGGTCTGCTGCGATCCACGCCTCGTCAAACTGGAGAAAGCCTCCCGCGTCAAGGAATCGGCCAAACTTGACCTGCTGCTCGCGATGCTGCCGGAACTGATCGACGAAGGCCGGCGCGTGCTGCTGTTCTCGCAGTTCACCGGCATGCTGGCGCTGATCGCTGCGGCGCTGGACAAGGCCGCCATTCCGTACGTCATCCTCACCGGCGACACCACCGATCGCGTGAGCCCGGTGCAGCGCTTCCAGCAGGGCGAAGTGCCGCTCTTCCTGATCAGCCTGAAAGCCGGCGGCGTCGGCCTGAACCTGACCACGGCCGACACCGTGATTCACTACGATCCGTGGTGGAACCCAGCGGCCGAGAACCAGGCCACCGATCGCGCGCACCGTCTCGGTCAGGACAAGCCAGTGTTCGTCTACAAGCTGATCGCCGCCGGCAGCATCGAGGAAAAGATCGTCGCCCTTCAGGAAAAGAAGGCCCTGCTGGCAGACAGCATCCTGTCCGAGGACGCCGCCGGCGCCGTCAAGTTCTCGGCCAGTGATCTCGACGCGCTGTTTGAACCGATTCAGGATGTCTTGCCAGCCGCAGCGGTCCGTCCGCACGCCAGGACCGGTACGCAAGGCCGGTGATGTCCAGTTTTTCAGGAAATTCCATGACCCCAGCCGATTTCCCGGTCTCCGTGCAAGCTAGCCACCGGCTCACCATCGCTCACGTCGAGGCTGCGCGCTCGCGCTGGCGTGAGCGCAAACTGGTTACGCGTCACATTACGACCTCCCCAGCCGAAGTCCTCGCCAGACTGCTTGCACGAATGACGACCCGCCACGAAACCACCATCCGGTGGATCGACCTCATTTTTGTGGAACGCCACGCGCTCGGCATCCTCTATCCGCATCCGGTCGGTAGCGCCTGGCCGGGGTTGCCCCCAGACTAAAGCGACAATCAATTCCCCGTCGAACCTGCGGTGTTCAAGGCGCTGTCGATCGGTCAAATTTCTCTTTTTGACTCATCGACTTAGCATCGTTTTGGCGAAAAAATAACGATTACCTACACCCGGAGATTAGGTGAAGCGCGGCGACGGCGATCGCGGCAGCGCAATGCCGACAAGGGGTTGTGCAAGATCAACCAAGTGGCAAAGGTTCGCATAATGTCCTGAACTTTTCCTACCGACCATGGTGGCCGGCAAGGAGAAGACGATGACGCAGCCAGAACTGTTGCGCAGCAAGGAATGCCCCGAAACGCTCTTGCCGTCAGTTCAATTCCTGAGTGAATTTAACTCATACCTCGGCACCGTCAGGGGCCTCGCCGAGGGTACCCGGAGGAAGTACGGCCGATTCGTCCAACGCTTCCTGGACGGGTGGTGTGGTGACAGTCCGCCGAATTGGCAAGACCTGTCAACCGAACATCTCCGCGCATACGTGCATTGCGAACTCTCAAGCAAGAGGCGTCGACCATCGAATTCGCCGATGGTCGCGCTGCGCGCGATGCTGCGCTTTCTTGCTGTTAGGGGATTGACGCAACCCGGTCTCGAGGAGACGCTACCGCGAATCCGGCGTTGGCGTCACGCGACGCTTCCACCGTGTTTGTCGTGCGGCGATGTCGATCGGCTTATCAAATGCGTGGGCGATGCTGCGACGTTTCAACCCCTGCGGAACACGGCGATCATGCTGCTACTCGCGAGAACCGGGATGCGGGCTGCCGAAGTCGCTTGCCTCAGTCTGGATGACGTTGACTGGGCCTGCGGCATTATTCATATCCGAGGAGCCAAGACCCGCCGTGACCGTGACCTGCCACTATCCCGCGACGTGGGGCGCGCCTTGCTGGCATACCTCAAACGGGAGCGTCCTCCATCATCGCACAGGACGATATTCCTGCAAGCGCTTCCGCCGTCGCGACCATTTGCCGACTCCAGCGCGATTTCCAAGATCGTCCGGCGAGCCATGATTCGTGCAGACATCGCTCCCGCGCGCGGCGCAGCACATCTGATACGTCATGCCGTGGCAACAACCATGCTGATACGCGGATCGAGTTTCAAGAACATCGCCGATGTGCTGGGCCATCAATCCCTGCAGTCCACCGCCATCTACGCGAAGCTGGACCTGCTCTCGCTGTCGCGCATCGCCATGCCGTGGCCGGGAGACAGATCATGAACGGTGAGGAACTTCAGGATCTGCTGAGCCGCTACGTCGAACACCGCAAGTTGCTGGGTTACCGGCAAACGCATAGCAGAACCCTCGCACGTTTCGTTCAGGACTTTGTCAACGAGCATCCTGGCGAATCGATAAAGACCAGTAATGTGCTCGAATGGATCACGCGGATTCGCCGTGCACCACCGACCCAGTCCGCAATCCTCAGTGTCCTGCGTGGGTTTCTGCGCTTTGTAAAGACTATCGATCCAGCGACCCCGGTTCCCGGCAAACATCTGCTGCCAACCCCACGTCGCAATCCCCCGTACATCCTGAGCACGGAACAACTGCAATCGATCCTGCATCTGGCAACGACTGCGCGACCGCGAGGTGGCCTACGAGCCGCAGCCTACGTTGCGATATTGGGGCTGCTTGCCAGCTCCGGGTTACGCGTCAGCGAAGCACTACACCTCAGGACTATCGACGTGCGCTTGCAGGAGGAGCTACCCCATGTCGTCGTTCGCGAAACGAAATTCAAAAAGTCACGCATCGTGGCTTTGCACCCGACAACCGCAGCTCATCTAAAGCAGTACGCGGACCGGCGGGGACACAAGTGTCATGCAAGGCAGGCGCCGATCTTCTTCGTCACGGATTTGGGACAACCGCTCGATCACAACTCCCTCTGGCGGTGGTTTGCGCGTGCAACGGGGAAGCTCGGATTGCACCTGCCTGATGGACGGCGGCCGACCTTGCACTCCCTGCGACACTCGTTCGCCGTTCATCGGCTCACAAAATGGTATGAAGACGGAGCATCGGCAGTAGAACTGGCCCCGACTCTCTCCGTGTATCTCGGCCACGTCAGCCCCAAAGAGAGCTACTGGTACATCTCTGCAACACCTGAACTATTGGGCAGCGCGTCGGACCGTTTCTCCGCGTTCGCAGCCTTGGGAGATTGATCATGAAGTACTCTGAAACCCTCGTCGGGCCTCTGCTTCAGGAATTCTTCATCAAGCATCTGCTGACACATCGAAACGTCAGTCCTCAAACCCTCTCGAGTTACAGCAATGCATTTCGCCTCCTGCTCCGGTTCGTTGCCACAAAGATGAACATCCAACCGGTAGCGCTTAAGCTCGACCAACTAAGTCCTGCAGTAATTCTGGCGTTTCTCGACAGCCTTGAGGTAGAGCGCAACAACACGGCGCGATCTCGCAACGCCAGACTGGCGGCCATCCATTCATTCTTCCGTTGGGTCGCTATATCCAGGCCTGACTTTGCCGGACTTTCCACGTCCGTGCTGGCCATCCCGACCAAGCGCACTGGTCATCGTTTGATCTGCGCGTTATCGCGACCCGAAATTCAAGCGATCCTTGGTGCCCCCGACCTCTCAACGTCGAGCGGACGACGTGATCACGCGATGTTGCTGACGATGTATAACACCGGTGCACGCGTTTCCGAGATTACAGCAATGGCGTGCAGCCAGGTTGAACTCGGCGTTCGTAGCAGTTTCGTGCATCTCCACGGCAAAGGACGGAAGGAGCGAACCGTGCCACTCTGGACCAGGACGGCCGATGCGATCAGGAAATTGATACGCGAGCGGGATGCTGCACCGACGACGCTTCTGTTCACCAATTACCGCGGCGAGGAGCTGACCCGCAACGGCGTCGACTGCATCCTGAAAAAGGCGATCGCCGGCGCGATGCATAGCTGTCCGAGTCTCTCCCAAAAGCACATCTCGCCTCACGTCATTCGCCACGCGACGGCGTCCCATCTGTTACAGGCTGGCGTCGATATCAGTGTCATCGCATTGTGGCTCGGCCATGAAAGCATCGACACGACGCACATCTACATGGAGGCCAATCTTGCGCACAAGGAAGAAGCGTTAGGCCGCCTGCGGCCTGCCGGACAGCGTACGCCACGTTTTCACGCAACCGACAAGGTCATGGCGTTCCTCGAAACCCTCTGATTATGCACACCGCAACGGCCGGGGTTTCGTGCTCCAGACGACTCCCTGGCCGTCGCTTCGCCTAATCTCCGGGTGTGGGTAATCGTTAATACCCGAAGCTTCAGATATTAACGAATCCCGGCCAACCCTCAAATGCGCCATAACGGCCGCTATTGTTTCGAGCGAAGAGGTTCGCGAGCATATGAAGCGAATGGCCCGGCCTCTCGCGTCGAAGATAGACGAGATAAGCCAACGAATTGCCGCAACGAAATAAGCCACGGAGATCCCGGTGCCGCCGCTGTCAATGCCGCCTCTATTGCTCGCGGTCGTTGACAGGAATGCGCCTGACGGCCCGAGCGCGAAGCGATAGTTCTGGCGCCGAAAACTGCGGATAGGCGTTGCAAATCCGCGTTTCCCCCGGTCCGTCGAACATGCCCGCCAGAGCATCAGAGGCGTCGATCATGCGAAGAGTGTTGTCGTAGTAGACCGTTGCGGACGGAAGCGTGTTGAGCGCGCGAACAACTTCGCGGGCATCGGTCTTTCGCGTTACCCGCCAATGCCTGGGCCAATCCAGAACGTTCCCTTGGAACAGGCCGTCACGAACGTCTTTGAGATGCGCGTCAAACGACACAAGATATCTCTGCGGGACAACCTGATTCATAAACGAGCGCGTGAATGACGCGCCAACGATTCGTTGCGAGTGCTCCATGCGAGCAGCGTCAATGAGGGGCTGGCCGAGATATACCCCACGCTCTCCGTGCAACACCGCTTCGCCGAGCGCGAGCGCCCCGCGCAACGGCAAACCTATTTCCAGGCTATGGCAAATCATTTCGTTGCAAACGTCGAGAAGGTTGTCGCAGGGGACAGGGTGATACTGCCAGCCGTTGCCAGGCTCAGATGCGCGCCTTTGACGTTCGGCGGGCGTCAGGTCGAGAGCTGCGGGGTATCGCGCCGCTGGAAAATCTGTGTGCGTCCACACAAGCAGCGAGTCGCTTGCGTAAGCGCCGTAGAGATGGGAAAAAACGAAGGCATCATGGTCCGATGTCCAGTAGGCGCCTTCAGAAAACCCCATCTCTCCAAACACGCGGCGCATGTGCTCGTTCCGCGCGTCCACAAGGCCGATCAGCGCGACATATTTTTGAAGTATGCCGTGCAGACCGAGATCGGAGAAGCGCGTTTCAAATCCCAGCACGTCAAAGAAGCACAACGAAAATCGATTGAACTTCATGGTGGATGCTCCACTTTTCCGCAGACACGCTAGATTTTGCCTTGTCCGGCAACTCTTCGCGAATTGCGCGCTTGGCCGAAGCGTATTTTAGGTCGATGGCTTGAACTTCGCCCTATGCCCCGTATATTGGGCAGGTGCGCTTTGTGGGCGCATACACACCAAAACGGGAGCAAGCATGGCTTTTTATGGCGACAAAGACAACGTCAAGCAAACTACCGGGGAAAGGGCTAAAAAATATGATCGAGAATGGAAGCCAGGGCAAAATCCCAGCTATCCAGGGGTCTACAAGTGCCAGACCTGCGGCTACGAGGATGTAATCAATCGGGAGTGCACTTCCCTGCCTCCGTGCAGCAACTGCGACTCGGAGCATATAAAGTGGAAGCTTCTGGTTCGCGCGGCGGATAAGTGAGCAGAAAGGACGTTTAACGTTTGAAGGGCGCCGGGTGGACGCCTTTCGTTTCAACCGACGGGCGGGACCGGCCATGGGTTTGCTCTTGACGTTGCAAGAGGCGGAGGGGTGGCATGGGCAATACCGACGCATGCTGCGTTGGCGCGAGAGGATTTGTGCGACCGACGATGGGCGGTCGTCGGCTGAACAACTGGATTTTCTGATCGCGTTTTTCGTTGCCTGCTTCCATCTGCGGGACTGGCTCAAAGACTCGGGGCTCGACGCGGAACGGCTGAACGCGATGTTCAGGAAGAACGTTGAGTTGCGAATTTGCCGCGACGTCGCGAATGGCTTCAAGCATTCGCACTTGGACCGGAAGCCGTTCTACGATCAGACGTTCTCTGTCGTGCGGGAACATGTTCCCGCAGACCGGTCCTCGAACTTGGGGCATTCAAGCGCACGTTGGTCGATCGTGGCAGGCGACGACAAATTTGACCTGATCGAGCTTGCCGGCCGTTGCGTTTCGATTTGGGACGCGTTTCTCGGCGAGACGATTTGCCCGTGGACCCCGGCAGCCTTCAATCCTCTGGGCATGGCGGAAGGATCTTACGTGCGCCGGAGTTTGTCGTCGGAGCGCGCACGACCGAGAGCGAAGTCATCACAATGAGGCGCGCTATTGATCGTTCAGCAGCACGACGATTGGCTCACGCCCCAAGCATTCCCCCCCGATTCCGGACACGATTGGACCGAAAGCAATCAATGTCGAGTTGGAGGCGTTGCGGCCCCTGTCCCAACGAGGCGCATTGCCCCATCGTCCGGTGCCATTTATAGATTTCGGCTGCCTTTACAACTCGGGAACCGAACGCAACCCCAAAACTGCTTTCCTGCGTTGCGGCCTTTCTTTGCGGTCTGAAGCTTCATCATCGAAGCGCATATCGGACACAGTGGAGTCGAGGACTTCGGCCGGGTTGAAACGGCTGTCGGCGTGTTGCGAGGAACAGTCGCCACGGGCGGCGGCGGTGGAACTGCTGGCCGCTTCGGGACGGTGATTTCGATTGGCAGGGTCTGAGGCGGCGAGATGCCCAGTTCCTCGCAATGGCGCTTCGCGGCCTCGCGGATTTCGAGCGCCTCCTTGAGCGGAGAAGAGGCTAGAGGATTGGCCGACGCGAGCTTGGATGGCGCCATTTTCAGATTGGCCAAGCCGGCTCGCAGCTTGTTCTGGATGGCGACGCGTTTGGCAGCCCAAGCTGACCTCGCTGCGTTTTCCGCCAGCGCATCCGACGCGTCGCGCTGTGGGTTATGGCGAAACTTGGCTTCGTGGCCCTGCCGCCAGGCCAAAAGCTTGGCGGTGTATGCCTCGCCAAATCCCGGCACCGCCATCACGGCATTGCGCGTGACGTCATTCGCGGTTTCAACGTTGAACGAGGCCAAAGTCGCGGTTTTGGCGGGGCCGATGCCGGGAATCTTGGCGCGCCGAATCAAGAATCCGTCCAGGTAAGCGGACCGTTGGCGAGCTTCGCGGGTGCTTTGCAATTCAGAGAGGGTTCGGGCAAGCTCTTGGTTCAGCGCGCGATATTGGTCCACCCAGCTTTCAAGGTCCGCCCGAAGATTCAAGGCCTCGGTGTAGCCAAGCCGGTTCAAATAATCGAGCGCTGTCGCGTGCACTCGGGCGTCGGCCTCGGCGAACGCCTTTTTTAGCGGCTCTGGATCGATCTTCGCGGACGCAGTATAGAACGCGATGAACACGCCCCAGGCCAGCCACAGAGGAAAGAGCGTCGGCAGGGCCAGCAGGCCCAAGAGAGCGGGCGCCGCCCAAAACAGGCGCGCGAGACGCCGCCTTTGCCGCACGCCTATGGCGTCTTGGGCCGTCGGCTTCGAAACGCCTGCCTCCGTGGAGGAGGCGGGAATGAGGTCTTGAGGGCGCGGCAGGACCACGGCCCCAAGGCTGGCCCAAATGTCGTCGATGTCGAATCCGTCAGCACCTGCCGGGCTCGCTGCCGGAAAGGACAGCGCCGGAAACATGTCAATTCCGGACTGGGCAAGCAGCCGGCACCAGAGACACTCGCCTGCGGATCTCGGAAAGTAATGGGCGGGAACGGCCGCGCACTGCCGAAGGTCGGCCTCCAGACCGTTCAGCACATTGACCCACTGCGCGGCTGTCGGCCGTTTGGCCGGGTCGGTGCCAAAGGCCGCCTCAAACGCGTTGGTGATGGACGAGGGAAAGTCTTGAAGGCGGATTGAGCCCGGCGGAGGGGTGGTGCGCGTCTCCGTTCGTCGGGCAATGGAAAAAGCAAAGCGATGCTGGGCGATTGCCTCGCCTAAGCTGAGATCGGCGTCCGCGCACCGGCCGGCATAGGGATGCCGGCCCATCGCGAGCAGTTGGAAGATGGCGACCGCCAGCCCAAAGTGGTCGTGGGCCTTCGTTCGCTCGACCTCGCTGAGACGCGTGCCGTGCAGCTCGGGAGGCGTGAAGTCTTCGGTTCCAACGATGCAGCGGTGCAGGCGACCCTGGGATCTAAACTGAAAACTGTCGGCGTCAATCAGCGCGACGGTCGCGGTATGGCTGACCAACACGCCGGAGTGGTTGAAGTCACCGATCACGCAGTCGATTTCGTGCACGGCGGCAACCGCACGCGCGACATTTCCGGCGGCCCGAACCAAGAATCGGTAGTCGGCGTTTGGGAACTGAATTTTGCGTGACTTCGGCCCATACAGCTCGTGAATCGCTCGGCACTTGGAGACCAAGCGCATGATGAACCCGGCGAAGCGCCCCGATTCGTCCGTGGCGATTTCTAGTGGAAAAGAGACCAGGCTCGTTCGCTCGGACAGCCGACTTCCCACCATCGCAAAGACTTTGGCTTCCCGCAGACCGCGCAACTCGCTCTTATAGAGTTTGACGGCTTCGCCCGGGCGGCCTTCGACAAAGTAGACGTCTCCCTCGCCGCCTCTCCCCAATAAATTGCCTAGGCGCGTCTTTTTGCCTGAAATTAAAACAGTCGGCGAGTTCATCGGCCAGAAAGAAGAACGAGGGTCTTGTCGTCGTCCGTGCGGTCGCAGATCGTCTTGCCGTCGAGATAGCGAGCCAGAGCTGTGGAGAGAGCCGCGAGGCGCCCCTGCTCTTCGGCCTGATCAATCGGCCGGAGCATGGGTTCGAAGAAGCGAGGCGAGGGCGCTTGCGTGGATTGATCGAGAGCGAGCGACTCTATTCCGTCGGAAAACAGCGCGAAAGCATCATAGCCCGAGCCGATTCGGCGGACACACAAACGAACTTCGGGGTCGTCCGTCACAAAGAAGGTCGTCGAGGCGAACTCGCCGTTTTCAGGCCCCGACAGCGTTTCCCATTGGTCGTTTTTTCTCGCGACCAGCGCGCCGTCCCCGATATGCAGCACCAGCGCACGCCCCCTGTGAATCGCCAAGAGGATCAGGGTCGCGGCGAATTGCCGACGCTCGACCGCCTTTCCGGCAGCTGCGCGCCCTAGCTGATCGCGCAGCACGTCTATCCAAGCCATCGCTTGGTCGTCGTCAGGCAAGTCGTCGCGCTGCTCAAACCATTGACGAAACTGGCTGACCATGGCGCGGCAGGCAAGCGACGCTCCCTGACCGCCGAAGCTAGCGCTGCCTGCGCCGTCGGACACCACGACGCAAATTGAATCAGCGCCAACCCGGGCGATGCTAAAAGCGTCTTGCTTGCGCGTGCGTTGCCGCAAATGGGAAGTTCCGATCCGAGAGGCGGCGGCCCATCGCCAGCGCCTGTCAGCCTGCAACTGCCCACCCGTCCGGCGCGGTTGGATTCGCCAGCGGCACGGGGTCTCCGGGGCTTGACCTGGAAACGGATCCGAGGGACGCCGAAAGCCAAGAGAAGAACTCCGGGAACGCCAAGCCTTTGAGTTTCAACGGCTGACGCACGGCAATCTTCGACAACAGCGACATGTCAGCCTGCTCCACGCCGACCGCGTAGAACATGAACTCTTTGCGCTCTTCGCCCGTGTGGACCAGCTGCGAGGCATCTTCCCAGCGATCTGTCGGGGCGCCGTCGGTGAAAAGAAACACCCACGGACGGTAATACTTCACCCCATTGGCGCGGTAGCGGTCTTTGCGCTCGCGCAAAAGCTCGAGGGCTTGGGTGATGGCTTCGCCCATCGGGGTTGCTCCGTTCGCCTCATAGGTTTCCGGAAAAAATCCGTCCATTGTGGCGAAATCATGCCGAACGGCGACCGGCCCGAAGGTGACGATCGCCACCTCAACCCTCTTGGCGGCCATTGAGTCGGCATAAAGCTCGTCTTTGAAGAGCGCCAGAGCCTCGTTCAGTTGCCGAATCGGCTCCCCGCGCATCGAGGCTGACGTGTCTAATAAAAGCACGCACGGGCATCGAGGCTCTGGATTTTCCAATAATTCCGCATCGACGAAAGGTTGCTGTTCGAACTCTTCCATAAACCCCTCTCAGTGATTTTATTCAATACCAAAATCCGTGTCGGCAGAGTATAAGAGCGACCCGCAGGTGCCGCATAGAGTTGTGTATTGGATACGACAACTCTATGCGGTCGCTCGTGGACAAGCTGCCGGTAGCAGGGAAGGAGGGGCGGCGGCGAATCAGCTCGCGCGCCCCGACTCAGCCTAATTTACCCGAGAAAATCAAACACCTGGCGCCGACGAGCCAAGGCTTCGTATAAAGGAAAACGGGCTCATTCAACCGAATCTGAAGATCGCTTAGCCCAAACCCAACAGCTTGAAAACATGGCTTACGGGCTCTGCAAGCTGCAAAATTCCGGTCGCAATGGTCACCGAGTTCGCAACATTGCTCAGCGACGCGGCGAACTTCCTTCCAGGCTCGGTGTGCTCCAATGCGGCGTTATACGCTTTGTCGAAGGCGATGTTACCGACCGCCGTGTTGGCCGCGTCGAGAACCGGGAAGACGCCCGTGATGAAGTATTCGTCGATGCTATCGATCAGCCGTTGGATATAGCGCAAGATCGTCAGCTTCACTTGGCCCGGAATGTCGTCCGCCGCGACAATTTCCGAGCGAAGGGAGAAGAGCGCGTCCCGCTGCTCGGCGAGCGTGTCGGCCGCAGTCTCTTTGAGTTCTTCCCTTTCGTCGAGCAGGCTGCTCGCGAATTCCAAAGCGACAATCGAGGGGTCCGGAATATTCTGCAAGAACGCGGACCATTGCCCATTGAGGTTCTGTTGCGTGATGCCGGCGTGCAATTGAATCCGCAGGTTTTGAATGGCGTTCAGATGGCGAGGGAAAATTTCCTTAATGACTTCTGTGACGTCCGTGGACAGGTCAAGGACTTTCGCAATCCGACTGAGAAGTTGCCCCTCTTCCTCAGTCTTCAAGACGGTTTGCCACGCCTTCCGGCAGGTTTCATTGGGCGGGATCGCCTTGCATTCGTGGAGAATCGCCAGCAACCGTTTTGCCGGGTTGTCGATAATTTTTTTGAGCATTTTTTCCGGAGGATGGGGCCAGGCAATCATTGTCGGGCGGCTTCTGCTTAAATTCGGCGTTTCTTCGCGCGGAAGACCGTCAATCATAACGCCGCGAGAGGAAAATCGGCGAGCCGGCGCAGTGTAACGGGATGGGCGTGGGAACATCCAAGGGTCCGACCAAACGCTTTTTGTCAGGATGAGCAGGATGAACGCTGACATGCCGCCAGTCGTGTGAAGACTGCCGCAATCAGAAGCAACGGAGCCGGACTTGTGATATGTTTTTCGTCGCCTGCCAAGAGCGACTCACCTGTGCTAACGAGCGGTTCGTCGTGTTTGCTTGGGCAACTAGTTGATTTGAATGGAAGGGCGTTCGGCTGCCGGGGGGCGGTGGACCGTCGCAAGCAAAATAAAAGATTCATTGAGAGACGACATGCCCAACGAAACGATTGGCTCCACTTGGAAGAAGTGGGACCTGCACGTCCACACGCCCGCCTCCATCGTAAACAACTACCCCGGTGAAGCCGATGCCGCTTGGGAGGCTTTCTTGGTCGATCTCGAAGCCCTGCCTCCTGATTTCAAGGTCCTCGGCATCAACGATTATGTGTTTGTTGATGGTTATGAGCGCGTCCTCAATGCGAAGCGCCAAGAGGGGCGCTTGCAAAATATCGATCTGATTTTGCCCGTAATTGAACTTCGGCTTGACAAGTTCGCGGGCGTTATTAGAGAGGGCAAGAACGGGCCAGTCGAATCCAGTTGGAGTCGCATCAACCTGCATGTGATTTTCGACCAACTTGAACCGGCTTTCATTCGCGATCAGTTTTTGAGCGCGATCACAGCCGAATACACGCTGGTTCCGGGCGTGGACGTCGACAACGGACGTTGGGGCGGCGTCATTACGCGCGACAACCTCGAGGCGCTTGGCCGGGCCATCATTGAGTCGGCTCCGGCTGACAAGCGCGCGGAATATGGGTCTCCGCTAAAAGAAGGGTTCAACAACCTGAATGTAAGTTTCGATCGCGTGAAAGCGGCACTGGCCACTCCGCTGCTGGCGGGCAAATCTCTTCTCGCGATTGGCAAGACGGAGTGGGACGATCTCAAATGGGACAACCACACGATCGCTGAGAAAAAGAGCGTCATCAATGAAGCTCGGATCGTCTTCACTGCGGCCGAGAACCCCGAACGGTATGCGGTTGCGCGCAGAAGGTTGATAGACGCCGGCGTCAATGCCGCTCTTTTGGACTGCTCAGACGCTCATGACCTCAGCAGTTCGGCCCACAAGGACCGAATCGGCAACTGCTTCACCTGGATCAAAGCGGACGCCACGTTCGCGGGGCTCGTTCACGCGCTCCATGAGTTTGGGGATCGCGTGTATGTGGGCGATGTTCCGCCAAAGCGACAATTGGTAGAAAGGAACAGGACCAAATACGCGAGTTCAATCCGCATCGGCAAAAAGCCTGGCTCCGCGTTGACCGCGCCATGGTTCGATGTCGAGTTGCCGTTGAACGGCGACCTGGTCGCTATCATTGGCAACAAGGGTGGTGGAAAGAGCGCTCTTTCCGACGTCGTTGCGCTGGCTGGCGACACGAAAAACCACGCTGGCTTCTCCTTCCTCAACGGCAAGCGCTTTCGAAGCCCAAAGGGTCGTTTGGCGCAACACTTCGTGGCTTCGCTTGGTTGGCTCGACGGCGGCGAGTCCAGGCGCGAACTTGCTCAGGATCCCGCGCCGGCCAGCGTGGAACGGGTGAAGTATTTGCCGCAAAGTTATCTTGAGACGCTCTGCAATGAGTTGGGCGAGGGCGGCTCGTCAACTTTCGACACTGAACTGCGGAAGATCATTTACTCGCATGTCCCTGAGGAAGACCAGCTCGGGAAATCGTCAATGGATGAGTTGATCGCCTACAAGGTTTCGGAGACCAACGCGGCCCGCCAAATCATCCTCACCGAATTGTCCAAAGTAAATCTGGACATTTTACAGACTCAAACCCGTTTGACACCCGAGTTTAAACTGGGCTTGGAGGAACGGCTTGCGGCGAAGAGGGCCGAGCTGGCAGCCTTGGAGGGCGCGAGGCCGCCGGAGGTCGCCGACCCAAAGTCGTCCGCCGCAGACCAAGAAGAATCGCAAATCGCCGCGACATTGGTCGAGACGCTCGAAGGTCAATTGTTGGAGATCAACAAGGAAGAAACCGCTTTGCGCGAGCGCAAGAGTCTGGCCGCCAAGAGGCAGGCGTCGGCCAAACGCGTGTCTCAGGCGCTTGCAAACCATCGGGCGGCACACGAGCGTTTCCTGGAGGAGTTGAGGGCGCTTCTGCGCGAGTTTGACGAAGAGATTGACGCGGAAGCCCTAATTGAAATCCGTGTGTCCGCAGCGCCTATTGAGCAGATCGCCGATCGCGCTTCTGCGGAAATTGGCGATATTGACAATCGGCTTCAGAGTGTCGCCCCCGACAGTTTGATCAACCGCAGAGAAGAAACCCAGCGTTCAATCTTGAGCACGAAAGGCAAGCTCGGAGAGAAGCAGCGTTTGTTCATTCGCTACAAAGAAGCGCTTGCGGAATGGGAGAAAGGAAAGGCGGAGTTGGTAGGCACGAAGGAGAAAAGCAACACCATCGCATGGTTCGAGGCGGAACTGAACGAGCTGGAGGCGCTGCCCGAAAGGCTTGGGGCGCTTCGTGAAACGCGTGTGGGCCTCTCCCGCAAGAGTCACGAAAACATTGGGGCAACAGTCGAAGAGTATCGACGGCTCTATGAGCCTGTTCAGGCGTTCGTGAAATCTGCGGAGAAGATGGACATGCCTCTCCCACTGGATTTCGAGGTCCGAATCGAGCAAGACGGATTCGAGGAGAATTTCTTGGGATCGCTGAACCGGCAAACCAAGGGATCCTTCGCGGGCGTAGAAGAGAGCGCGCATGTCATGCGGGCATTGTTGTTGGAGCATGATTTCGCCACGGCCGACGGCTCGATCGCATTCGTGGAGAAAATTGAAGACATGCTTCGTCATGATCGAAGAGATCAGCAAGGCCGACCGACACGACTCGAAGATCAACTCCGGAAAGGAGTTGAAGCTCATGACGTGCTCGATCACTTGTATGGCCTCTCCTACCTGTCACCGCGTTATTCGCTGACCTATGCGGGGCAAGAGATCGAGCAGTTGTCTCCTGGCGAACGAGGGTTGTTGCTGTTGGTCTTCTACCTGCTCGTCGACAAAGACGACATTCCGATCGTCATCGACCAACCCGAAGAGAATTTGGACAATCAGACTATTTATCGGATTCTGGTGAAATGCATCAAGGCGGCCAAAGGGCGGCGGCAGGTGCTGATGGTCACGCATAATCCGAATTTGGCGGTCGTTTGCGACGCCGAGCAAATCATTTACGCGCAGTGCGACAAAGTCGAGTCTCGTTTCATCTACGAGTCTGGCAGCCTCGAAAATCCATTGATCCGCGATCGGGTGGTGCACGTGCTTGAAGGAACGGAGCCAGCCTTTAAGAATCGTCGCATTAAATATGGGCTTTGATTTCAGCCTTGCTCAGCGCTGATGTTGCGCAAAATTGTTCCTGCGCCAGAGGGTCTGGCCGCACCATGCACGACGAACTCATCGGAGGCGTGCATCGCTAACGCGTTGCGAGGGCAGAACAGCCAGTTGCGAGAGCGGATCGACCACCTGCTGTTGGAAGCGGACCAGTACCATCGCGCCCTGTCGACCCGACCGCTTGGAAGTCGCTGAGCGCGCGCTCGCCGGCGTAGTTCGCCTCCCATCGGGTGGGGCGCGGGTTTCTGCCTACAACCTGGCGCTCGCGTCATTGTCGGTTCGCGATTGCTCCAGTTATCACCTGCGGCGACTTTGGTGTATGTCGCTTCCCGGTAGTCGCCGGCCAGCGTCAGGTTTGCCTCGGGTTTGCCTGTGAGCCGTGCGATGCGGTAGTGTGCAGGTTTAACTCACAGAATTGGGCTGCCCACCGCGGCTGCGGAAGCACAGGTGCAAGCGTCCGAGCCGGCGGGCGGTGCGGCGGGTGTATCGACTGTCGTCTGATGTTTCGTTGAGGGCGAGCGATCGCTCATGGGTTCGACGAGCACGGCGGGCTCTGTCAAGTTGACGGGCGCAGCGAGCCTGCGCGGCTTACGAGTAGTTATCCTCACTAGATAATTTTGTCGCCAGCTGCAGTGAAAGTCCAACCATGCCACGTGGCGAAACGTTGCTGGAGCACGGCACGATGACCTGCCGCGTTCATTTGATGTCTGGGCAACGCGAAGTGCTGCCGGATCGGGCCGAAACATGAGAGAAACGCCTGCGTGCGATGCGCGTCAAGAAAGCCGCACATCTGGCGTTCGCGCCGGCGAGTCGGCTGGTGGCTGTTTCGTGCACGATTGTTCACGCTTGCAGCCGCTTTGACGAAGACGTGCTTCACATGAGCGAGCTCCGGAATGTCAGCTTTCGCCGCTGGATAGCTGCGCAACTGGTCGGTAACGACGCGCGGCACCGGATTTGAACGCAACACCCCCCCGGAAGAAGCGCTTTACCGCGGCCTTGCCGCGCCGCTTCTGGACCAGCACGTCGAGTTCAGCACCACGCTCATCGACCGCTCGCCACAACAAATACGGCTCACTGCGCAGCGTCACGAACATTTCATCCAGGTGCCATGTGCTGCCCGGCTTGCGCCGCGCTGCTTTTGCGCACTGAGCGAATATGGTGCCGAACTTGTCGCACCAGCAACGGATCGTTTCGTACGTGACCACGACTCCACGCTCAAGCAACAACTCCTCAATGTCGCGCAAGCTCAGGCTGAACCGGAAATACCAGCCCACCGCGCAGCCGATGACGACGGCGGGGAAACGGTGGCCGTGATAAGGGGATTTTCTCTTCTTCATCACCCATTCTACCGCCGCCTCCCCATCAACCTGACAGAGACCATCCAGAGCATGCAAACCGCTTGAAGCGTCCCAATATAATCTCTTTTAAGCAGATCTTGACGAAATTAAGGGCACTCAGGAAGTGACAAAAGATTATCCACAATGGAGGAATCACGATTGGTCTTTAAATATTTGTGTCCTTCCGCCGAGGTCGATATAATTACTTCAGCAGTTATATTTCCGGCGACCACATAAAATGCCCATTTCCCAGATTCGACCCCATCTATTGCACTAGCCTGCGTAATACGCCAACGTGATTTGTCGGCGTTCAATCCACCGATGTGCGATATCCGTTCATGCCGATTTTCCCGGTCGGCTTTGTTGATGCATAGGACGCGATGTCTGGCCGTCATGAAATTCCTCCACAAATTCGAAAGTAGGTACCAAAACCTCGATTTTTAGTTCTGTGGCTCGCGTTGGCGTAAAATAAAGTGGGAAAGCAGCGGTACAGCAAAAGCGTATCTCCCATGCCGATTCTTAAACACCAAACCGGCCGTGACCAAAGAACCGAGCATTTGGTTTATGTGACTGCTTGAAAATGGTTTATCGCCTGATGTCCGGGATATTTCTGCAATTTCCTGCACGGAAAATTCGCTCTCAGCGTTCGGCAGCGAAGCAATTAAGTCCATCAAATCTCTCTGACGATCGGTCGCACGCCCCCAACGGCCCGCAAAGAAATCCGCATCAAGCTTTGCGATGATTGCTTGGAAGCGAGCCTCGTCCGGTGACTCTCCACGCAAAACAACATCATATGATTCTCGGCAAATAAACTGAATAAAATAGGGATAGCCGCCCGACCATTCAACAATCTTGTTGATTCCGAAATCAGTGAATTTAATCGGGAACCTCTCAATTGGCTTGTTGACAGCCTCCCTACAATCCTCTGGGTCCAACCGATTCAATGTGACAACGTGAAACATGCGCTCTGCAAATGTCCTTGCCTCGACAAGTTTGGGGAACAGAGTAGGCAAGCCTGTCAACAGCAACATATGCGGGACATTTTTTCTCTGAAGCGATTGAAATACATCTAGTAGCATCGATAGGGGATATTGCTCCTTCGCTGCGTGGTCCGTTAAGTTTTGAGCTTCGTCATACGCGAAGATAATGCCTCGCGCTCCCGTCCCGCGGATGGCCGTCCATGCCATCTCGAGAATGGCCTTCAACTTGTCGGCGATCAGTCCTGGTGTGGAGTCGAAGGCTTGCTTCAAGAACTGAAAGTCGAGCCGTCGCACAATCGTGGTCTTTTGCTGAAGGAAACCGGGACCGACGGGTTGCTCTTGGTTAAATGTGAACCCCGAAGTGACAACCGATAGGTCCGCAAGTAGGCGTGTTGCGAGACTCTCCTCGGACACGGTCGCAGATTCCGACAGGTCGGTTGCAACCCAAAACCAATTTTTTGCAGTTGCAGGTTTTTTTAACTCATCGAGCAGAACAGTCTTTCCCACGCCCCGAAGTCCCGTTAGTACAATGTTGCATAGGATTTCCGCTTGGTCGAAGTAGCGCTCAATGTCGCGGATTTCGGGATCGCGGCCCGCGAGGAACGGGGGCCGATGACCAGCACCGGGTTTGTAAGGGTTCTCAATCGGCGGTGATTCGGGCAATGCAGCGACGGGTAGACTCACGATCGAGCTCCAGATGGTGGTTTGTTGCTAAATTTATAGTAAGGGCTAAATTTATGCAATCAGATAATTATTAACGAGCGTGCGGCGTTGCCCCTCATATCGTCGGTACCGAGAAGGTCAGTTCGCACACGTCATTGCTAGCGTCAAAAATTGCACGTATCATTCGTTCATATTTTTCCGACAAACTTGGGGGTCCCATGGAATTTGACGCGTTTTTTGCGGCTGCGGATAGGACAGTCATCGATGATAGAGAGGTCGAGGCCCTTCGGGAGCGCATGGATGCGGCCGAGCTAGTCTTCGAATCCGAAGCGACCTTGAAAGCTGTTACTAACGAATTTATGACACGTACGTATAGCATGTAATTTTTACCTTTTTTGCACATAGCAGCCCGCGTGGCTGCTATTTTTTTGCCTACTCAATGATTCCTTACCTCGTATGTAAGTTCGAAAAGCAGACTCTGAGCAACCTCGTGAAGGAGTGCTTTGGAGCGGACTTCCCCGACATTTTCCACAAAGAACAAATCGACTACATCTATAGATATTTGAGAGATCTCGGCGCGCTATCGGTGTTGCTCGAATTTCAGTATGTCGACAAAGACTATCTCGATGACTTTTCGCGGTACTACGTAAGGCGTTTCAGCAGCAACGGCCATAAGTGTGCCCGGTTGCATTTTTTTTCACGAGAAATAGATCATGGGAAGTTGGACGATCTGCTCGCGGGTAAAGGCTCGCCATCATTTCGCTGCGAACTTCAGGCCGCGTATCTAGGTTTCATGGTTATCAAGCCGCTGCCTAAGACTTTCATCGGCAGAACCTGTCTCAAACGCTATCCCGACACAGACTTGACTCGAGACCGGAGAATGCTTGAGCGGAGGTACACAGTCGACCTATTTGGCGTCGACCTAACGGTAGACTCAATTGCCTTTCAGGAGCAAGACAAGGTGGTTTCTGCATGCGCGACGACTGCTATCTGGAGCGCGCTGCAATGTATTCCTTGGAAGAACGTTCGAGATATACCTTCGTGCAGTGAAATCACGACGAACGCAATCAACTTCATTGATGGTTCGAGCAACGGATTTCCGAACAAAGAGCTCTCGAACAAGCAAATCTTAAGAGCACTCGACGTTGAAGAGCTTCGCCACCATAACGAGACGCTAACCAATACCGGGCAGCTAGAATTTTTCGATGCGGTGCGCTGCCATATCGATAGCAAGGTTCCGCTGATCCTTGGGGTGGAGGTTTTCGCTCGCGGAGAAAGCGACAGTTGGCTAAAGCAAGCCGGGCATGCTGTCACAATTGTAGGCTACAAAACGAAAGTTGATGAGAAAGTCGTTTATCTCCACGACGATCGTTTAGGCCCATTTGCGAAGGCGACATTTGTCTATCTCAAGGATGTTGCACTCGAGGTGGGGCCTGGTTGGGGATTGAAACTGCAACGCAAGAACGATGTAGGCCAATGGCAGGACGCACATGAGGTCTTGGTTCCGGACAGTCTTATCGCGCTGTCGCACAGGAAGGTTCGCCTACCGTATAACTTCGCGAGGAACACTGCTAGGTTCATCGTCGGCGAATATAACCGATGGCTCGCACGAACACTTGAAGACGAAAAGTCACAACCAGAAGGCGAACGGACGCTGACCAGCAGCGTCGCTAAGCACCCGCCGGAACTACACTTTCGTCTTCAGCTTGCTGAAATATCGGAAATACGGAAGGAAGTCCTAGCGAGCGAGATACAGACGGATTTCTCCTCGCTGGGTGGCTCGTCAGTTTTGTCTAACGACGATCTCGAAGAGTTGCGCGAAAAAAAGGCTGCATTTCTGACCGCCAGCTATGCGCGTTTTCAGTGGGTTGCGACATTCATATGCTGGGATGTGCCGGCTTTCAAGGTATTTTTTGATGCGACGGATATCCCCCAAGGGGATGCAGTATCTGGTATCTACATTGAAAATCAACTAGCGGCCCGTCGCATCCTGCACGTCTTCGCCAAATATGCAAATGCGGGAAGTAGCAATCTGGAAAACAGACAGGACTACTTTTATGGTTCGTTCCTGAGAAGGCTGAGGCTTCCGGAGCCGGGACTCATGGATCATTTGTCGACAACCTACGGCAAGCCGCGAGCGCCCAAATATTTAAAAGCAAATGAATTCGTCGGTGGTGACATCGCAAGCAATAATACGTTGATTAGATACTTCGAATCCATCCAGCAGTCGCTTTCGAGTACATTTCCGGAGATTGTGCCGGACAATGTGGACTCGTTTTTGATCTGGGCAATTGCACACGACGGTGCACTACTGATCGGGAAAGAGATAAGTGATAAGGGCCATCCAAGTCTGACCGGCTTTAAGCCGGCGCGAATTGCCGGCGAACTCCGGCGAAAGGGCAACGGATGGATCATAAATTCGAAATCGGGGCGCTACAGCAAAGATTATAGGAACGTCGATACGTATCTAGAAAACGCGGTACGGAAGTTTGAATCGATATTTCCAAGCTCTCGGGGTGAAATTTCAGCCCAGCACTTCCGACCCGAATGAGATTGGATTCGGTCGACCGAGAATTCTGCATCCGCAGTGGAGTACGTTCGCTTTGGGGGCAAAGCGTCAGTTGCTGACTTCACTGACCTCCGCTGGACGACCGCGTCGCAGCGTTTGCCCGGATCTGACGACAGGAAGATTACGAGCTGGCAAAGACAACGGGACGTCCACGCTGGTTTGGCGCTGGCGAGGCGTTGCAGATCGACTGGAGCGACGACTGGCGTTGATTCGCATAATTTTGTTCCTACGAGGGGTCAGCCGAATCGGGGCCAACAGAGGCGCCGGGAACAAGTTTGCTTCAAGATGTTTTGCAGAAAGTTGTTACCCTGACGAACGTTTGAGGCGATTTTGTGGCTTTCCGGCAAGCCCCAAGTGCAACGCCTAATTGATACTGATGAAAGCGCTCGCTGAGATTGCTGGCGCAGTGCGAGAAGCTGGGTCTTTGGTATCACGCGGCGCCTGGTTCAGGTCTAGAGGCCAGGAACAAAATTCTGCAAGAGACGGGAACCGTTCTATGCAAACCAACGGGAGAGGATCGACTTTACATAACATAATTTGTCGTTCGCGCGACGTCTGGGCTAGGTTCAAATGTCCGGTGCCAGCCACGATAACATCGGTTATTGGCAAACCTCGGCGAGGCGTTGTGGAGCAGGGCGCTCTAAGCGGTGTTGGCGCGATTTTGCAACGCGCAGGGCACGGAAAGTCCGCTGGTCGGCCTTATGGAAAGCTTTCCATAAGGCCGAACTTCAGCCGTCTGGACTACCAGTCAATGCGGTGCTTTTCATCGGTTTCACGATGACGACGATCGTCGTCCACGTGAAGATACTGACTGGTGGTCGTGAGTGACGCGTGCCCGAGGTTGTCACGCACAAGCCGCAAGTCGACCTGCTGGTCTGCCATATGCGACCCCGCGCTGTGCCGCAGCCAGTGCGCTGACGCCTGCTGAAGTTGAGCGGCTCGTGGCGCATGTGTTTCGCCACGAGCGCGCAGCGCGTCGGCAGCACCATTGAAAACCTGCTTGACGATGCGGTGCAACGCGGCGCGCGTCAGCGGCTTGAGCGACTGGCCGATCGGCAGTACCAGGGGTGTGTCTTCGTCCTGGGACGGAAGCGCCGGTAGTCCCCGTTCACGACGGTATGCCGAGAGTTCCGTCATCATTTCTGAAGTGGCCGGCACCAGCCGTTCCTTGCCACCTTTGCCCAGCACTTCCAGCCACCAGCGATCCTCGCCGTTCGCGTCCCGGCGGCGGAAGAATCGGCCCATTGTGTTTTCACCCACCTCGGTAATCCGCAGGCCGCCCAGATAGAGCAGGGTGAACAGCCAGCGCACGCGCGCGTGATGCTCTCGCTCGCGGTCCGTCTCATTGGGCATCGCCTGAATCCAGCTCTTCACCTCAAGCCATAGCTCAGGCGACAGATAGCGCGTGATGCGCGGTTTGGCGCGCCGGGCGCGCTGACGCGACAGCGATAACGGATTGCCGGCCAGATAGCCCGCCTGCACCAGCCACGCGAACATCACGTTGAGAATCACCATGGCCTGGCGCTGACTGGTGGCGGAGAGCGAACCATAGAAGGGACGCCAGCGGGGATCGCCGCGTGGGTGCTTGCGCCCGCTACTTGCAGTCCAGCGTGCGCTGGGTTGCGGATCGGCGAGGAAGTGCTGATAGACCAGCAGGTCCTCATGGGTCAGCGACGAAAGCGGCTTGCCCATCTGGAGCACGGACCACAGCAGCAGGCGTTCGGCTTCCTTGCGGTAGTTGTCGAAGGTCGTCTTTGTATCGACGAAACGGGCCAGCCACGCACGGGTCGCGGCGAGATCATTGCGGGCGGCAATCTGGGCGATGCCGCTCCTCGCGCGATTTTTGCCCTCGCTGCCGTCCAGTTCAGGCGGAATGATCAGGGTTTCGATGGGCTGCGGAGGCAGCAGCAGGGCGGTCATGGGGTGTTCTGAAGTTAATCGGGGTGTCGTGCGTTTGCCGCAGTCAGTGGCACGAACAATATAGACATTATAGCCATAATGTCAAAATACTGGCCAATATGCATTGGATATTTGTCGTTTTACGTTGTACTATTTATCAAATATCATCAAAATCGCCCCCATGTCCGACGTTCGGCCCGATGAAGTCCGCCTTGCCGCCGAAATCGACCGCCTGAAGGCCGCGTTCCCGAAGACCCGCGAGCTGTACCGCGAAGTCTGCGCGCTGCTGTTCTTCCGCTTCGGCATGACGCCGACCGCGAACCGGCTGTACCAGCTGGTGAAGCGCGGCAGCATGAGTACGCCGACTCAAGTGCTCGGGGAGTTCTGGGTTGAGTTGCGCGAGAAGAGCAGGGTGCGGATCGAGCATCCCGATCTGCCGGCGGAGTTGCAGGCGGCTGCCGGGGAACTGGTCGCGACGCTGTGGACGAAGTCCACCACTTCAGCACAGGCGGCGCTCGAGGCACTGCGGACTGATGCCGAGGCGGAGAAGGCCAGCGCGCGCAACGAGGTAGCGTCGCTGCAGGCCGAACTCGTGCGGACCGAAACGGCACTCGAGCAGCGCACCGGCGCGTTGCTGGCAGCACAGGTGCGCATTCAGGAGCTTGAGCAGGCGCAGGCAGCAGCGGAGGCGACGCGTCAGGCGCTCGAGACTGAAATCGCGCGGCAGCAGGACGAGATCGGCGCGCGCGATCGGGCACTGGTGCAGGCGAGAGCGGATTTTTCGGGTGAACTCGACAAACTGCGGAGCAGCGCTGAGCTCGCGGAAGAGCGTTTGCGGGCGGCCGAGAAGCGGGCGCTGCTTGAGATCGAGCGTGAGCGGGTTGCCAGCGCGCGACTCCAGAAGGAACTCGACGCCGCGACGCGCCGCACGGAGCAGGGCGAGGCACGCCACCGCAGCGAGCTGCAGGCCGTGCAGACGCAACTTGCCGATGCGCGGCACCAACTTGGTGTCCTCGAGGGCAGCCTCGTGGCCGTGCGAGACGCAAACGCTGGCTATGCGCGTGAGCTCGGGTTGCTGCGACAGCAGATGACGGGGACGGTCGCCCCGCGCAGCTCAGGTCGCAAGGGTGGGTCTGTCACGGCGCCCGGCCGCAAGCAGCCTCGTGCGACCCGCAAGGCGGCATCGGCGAAGAAGCCGGGATAAGCGCATGAACCCGACCGCCCGGAAAAGGAAGAAGGCCATCTGTCCTCCGATCGGCGCGCTGATGCGGTATCGCGATCGCATCGTGCGCGTGATCGCCGAAGCCAGCGGTCAACGCGCGGTGATTGAATCGGTCGACGTCAATGGCCGGGCGTTCCGCAGCGTGGTGAAATGGGCTAATCTGGCCGGTCTGAACGATCAACTCTTCTGACGCTGACCATCATGCAGCTCGACCCGACAGCCGCGACGTCATGCTCCGCAACGATGTGCTGGATGCCCTCCACCGGCGCGATGCAGTCTCTGCCCGGCAGGCCTTGAAGAGACTGGCAGGCGAATTTCCCGATGACGACACCCTGGCCGGGCTGGCGACATTGATCGATGTGCTCGACAGCGATGTCGCCACGCCGTTCGCCGATCATCCGGCGCTGGCTGCCGCCTGTGGCCGCCTCAATGATGAGGTTGAACCGGCGGCGCGGCGGTTACTGGGCGACGCGCCCGGACGGGCGTGGGGGGCGTCATGCTGGCGGACGGTTGCGCAGCAGGCCGCGGCCCTGCCGTTTCGCGCTGACGTCAGTGACCTTCACGCGGCGCCGCTCTGGCTGCGCGCGGGCGATTGGGGTGAGGCAAGACGGGCCGTCGAGCGGATCGAGTCGTGGCGCCGGATCCCGGCGCCGCTGACGTGGATGGCAGAGGTGCGACATCGCGCGGATGGCGTGGAGTCTGCGTTGCCGTTGCTCACCGAACTCGCGTGGCTGTCACCTGGCCGCCTGGCTGGTCTGTTGCACCGGCTCGCCGACGCGTCAATCGACACGTTGCGCAGAAAGTTCGACGCGAATTTCGAGGGTGCAGGCCAGACAGCCGACCTCGCGTGGTTCCCTGCGTGGGTGCTGATCGAAAAGCCAGGACTGGCGCCCCTGCTGCGTGAAGCGCAGCCGTCGCGCCAGACGGCGCCGGAGCGGGCGACTCGGCTGTTGCTGCAGATCCTCAGCCTCGAGCGGCAGGGTGACCAGCACGAACTGGTGGAGCGTCGCAAGGCGCTGCGTGATCTGCATGCCGGCCTGTACGCCGCTTACATGAAGACGCGCTGACACGGCATGCCTGAAGATGATGACCCGTCCAACCGCTCACAGGTGGACTTTCCCGGACCGGTTCCGACGCGGCGCGTCTGGCCGGAAATCTGCGCTGCCGATCCAGCGTCTCAAGGAAGTCATCGCGGAAATCCAGCAGGTCGCCCGAAAGGAGCTTGTTGTCGCGGCCGATGGCGTCGTGTCTTTGCTCGAGAAGCTTTCACCCGCGCTCGAGCGGGTTGACAGTTCGTCCGGTGCACCCGGCACAGCCGTGAACCGTGCCGTCGACGCACCGGTACCGGTCATCGCCGGAGTCGATGCGCCAGCCGTCATGCGGGAACGCTGGCTCGAGCGTCTGTTCGATGCGATGCAGAATGATCAGATGCCGTACATCGAGCGTCTCGGTGAGCGTTGGGGCGAACTGCGTGTAACGCCCGCGATGCCTCCGCATGGGCCCAATCGGTACGGTTAAGCGCAACGCGATGGCAGGCGACATTTTTACGATGAACAGAAGTCAGTACAGGATTGACATCATGGAAGCGTACAACCCGGAGCGCGGGCCCGAGCCTGAATCATGGCTTGAACTCGACGAACAGGAGCGGATTCTTCTCATTGAAACCTGGCATCGCGTCGCCCGGATCAAGCTTCCCAACCTAACGGCACATGCCGCGCTGCATGTGATCGTCGAAAACCAGATTGCCCTGGACCTTGAGCCCGTGGTCCGGGCGATGGATCGCCTCAGGAAACAGGGACTCACGCGACACGATGCTATCCACGCGATCGGCTCAGTTGTCGCAGAGAATCTGTTTGGCATTTTGAAGGTGGATCAGAACGACGATGCTGCTGCTTCGCAGGCGCGTTACTACGCGGCGGTGGAGCGATTGACTGCAGTGAGTTGGCGCAGAGGTGAGCAGTAATGCGGACACCACCGAAACTTCAACCCTGGTTTGATGCGCGGCAACGTTTCAGGTTGAGCCATATTCATATCCAGATGGCTCGCGAACTGGGATTGAATCCCCGAAAATTCGGATCACTGGCTAACGACCAGCAGGAGCCGTGGAAGCGTCCCCTCGCCGAATTTATCGCACACTGTTATAGCAAGCGCTTTGGTCGTTCGACCCCCGAAGACGTGCAATCGCTGGAAGAAGTCGTGAAGCGTGCGGAACAGCGACGCAGCGAGCGGCGGGAGAGAAAAGGCAACAAAGCGGTTCTGCCAGCGGGGCCTCAACGTACCGATAGCGGATCAAGCGGAAAGCTGCCTGACCTGCACGAACATGGCAGTGAATAGGTTCGAAGGGAATGGGCACGACGACCTTCTGGGTCGGCGATGTAGACCATTTGCGCCATGGCTGCTTCCACTTTTACTTCCGAAACGCGTCTACTTTCGCTTCATTGCACGGCTGCTGTCCTAGCCCGCTATCCATTGACGGGCGGGCGTTCCAGCGAATGCGAAGCGGAACGCGCCAAATCTGCCAAGCAAAATCGCCACTCGCGATTACTGCAGTTATCAGATGTGGCGATTTTGCTGCGTGGCGCCTTCCGGTCGTCGCCGGGTGACGGGCGATAAATTCGCGATTGATCTACCGTGCCCGGGTGCTTCCGACCGACCCTGACGGCGCGTGGCGAAGTCAATGCACCTTAACTTGATCCGGTTGCTGCAGAACCGGACCGCCCGCTGGTCGTGATTGCGTGAAGGCAGGCCGATCGGGTAGGGTGGCGATATCCCAACCACAACGAGGAATCAACAATGAACAAGCAGGAACTGGTGGATGCGGTCGCGGCGGTAACCGATGAAAGCAAGGCCGCGACCGGCGAGATGATCGACGCAGTGATTGCTGCGATCACCGGCGCGGTGACGAAGGGCGATACCGTCCAGCTGATCGGCTTCGGCTCGTTTTCCACGGGTGCGCGCGCCGCACGGGTCGGCCGCAATCCGGCGACCGGCGCCGAAATCCAGATCCCCGCGGCGAAGACCGTCAAGTTCACGGCGGGCAAGGCGTTCAAGGATGCCGTCAACGCGTCATGACGAAGGTGGCGATCGCGCCCGGCGACTACGCCGGGCTGCACAAGGAAGTGGTCAGTGTCGTCGAATCGGCGCGACGCACGGCGGCACGCAACGTCAATGCCGTGATGACCGCCGCCTACTGGGAGATCGGGCGGCGGATTGTCGCCAGGGAGCAGGGCGGGCAGGCGCGCGCCGGCTACGGACAGGCGCTGATCGCCCGGCTCGCGGAGGACCTGACGCGCCGTTTCGGGCGCGGATTCGGCAAGGCGAATCTGGCCAGCATGCGCGCCTTTTATTCCGCCTGGCCGGCGGCGGAGATTTTCCAGACAGTGTCTGGAAAATCGGCAGCTCCCGAAAATGTCCAGACACTGTCTGGAAAATCGCTGCCGGCGAAAGAGGTTGTCGACACCACGGCAACGGCGCCCGATTACATGGCGCTCGCCACCCGTTTTACGTTGCCGTGGTCCGCCTATGTGCGCCTGCTTTCAGTGAAGACGGCGGCCGCGCGCGCTTTCTATGAAACAGAGGCGTTGCGCGAAGGCTGGTCGGTGCGCCAGCTCGACCGCCAGATCAGTAGCCAGCTTTACGAGCGGCTGGCGCTGTCGCGCAACAAGGCGGCCCTGCTCAGGAAAGCCGCTGATGTCCAGCCGGGTGATCTCCTCACGCCGGAGGAGGCCATTCGCGACCCGTTCGTCCTCGAGTTTCTCGACATCAAGGACGAGTACTCGGAGTCGGATCTTGAGGAGGCGCTGATCCAGCATCTGGCGGATTTCCTGCTGGAACTTGGCGACGACTTCGCTTTCGTCGGCCGGCAGCGCCGCCTGAGAATCGACGACACGTGGTTCAGGGTCGATCTGGTGTTTTTCCATCGACGGTTGAGATGCCTGGTCATCATCGATCTCAAGGTCGGTCGCTTCAGCTATGCGGACGCCGGGCAGATGCATCTCTATCTGAACTACGCGCGCGAGCACTGGATGAAGCCTGGGGAAAATCCACCTGTCGGTCTGATCCTATGCGCTGAAAAAGGTGCGGCCGAAGCACACTACGCGCTGGACAACCTGCCGAACAAGATTCTTGCGGCGGAATACCAGACGGTGTTGCCCGATGAGGCGATGATCGTGCAGGAGCTGGAGCGCACGACAGCGGAACTGGAGCGGCGTACCGGCGCTTCGTAAAGTTCGGTCCCGATGCCTGACCGATCCCGGTCATCTGAGGACGAGGCCGCGACCCGGTAACCCATGCAACAACGACGGAGGTAGCGATGAACAGAAGAGGTTTTGTGCGGACGGGCGCAATGCTAGTTGGCGCGGGTCTTACGCTCACGGTCTCCCTGGGGGCGGTAAGCGATGCCATTGCCAACGAGTCCAACGATTCGAAGCGGCGGGCGATCGATGCAAAGGTCCATGGGACCCTGTCGAAGCTGTACGCGAACGTCAGGGGTTCCCGGGAATTGGTCGACAAGGCGAATGGTGTGCTCGTGTTCCCATCGGTGATCAAGGTTGGCTTCATCGCCGGTGGCGAGTACGGCGAAGGCGCATTGCGCGTAGGCGGGAAATCCGTTGGCTACTACAGCACGGTATCCGGGTCATTTGGCCTGCAGGCGGGGGCTCAATCGAAGGCCGTTATCTTCCTGTTTATGACCCATGATGCGCTCAACAGCTTTCGCCGTTCCAAAGGCTGGTCGGTCGGTGGAGAAGGGTCCGTCGCGCTATTGAAGGTCGGTGCGAACGGTGCGATCGATACGACAACGGCAACCGCACCAGTCAATGCGATCGTGCTGACCAATGCCGGTCTGATGGGAGATGTGTCGCTCTCGGGAACCAAGGTCTCGCGACTCAAAATTTGAGTGCGGCGGTGGCCGCGTTCGTTTTGCGAGGCTTCGGGCGGATTCGTGAGCCGAATGGCGGTTTGCGGGTGCACAGGCGATGCTTGAGCGTCGAGGCGACTGTAGATTCGATGCCCCTTTGTGGCCGCACTGAGCCGGATGACAACCGGCTCAGATCGACCCAACCCGGTCAGCCTACCGAAAGTCAAGACCGGCCGCTATCGGATCCACAAAAGGCATTGAAGATCGTGGACTGTTGGCTGTCGCCGACTTCTCGGCCGTGACGACCCTTGAGGTGGCCGAGCATGCTACCGTTTTTGAATGTAGAGAATGTTAGGAACTCTGAAGGGCGTTGTCAGGTTGTTGGGCCGGTCGCGTAAGATGGCGTGATGAAGAAAGCAAAATCGCTTTACCACGGTCATCGGTTCCCGGCAGCGGTCATCATCCACGCAGTTCGCTGGTATTTCCGCTTTCAGTTGAGTTTGCGCGACATTGAGGAACTGCTCTTCGAGCGGGGCGTGACCGTGACGTACGAGACGATCCGATGCTGGTGCGACAAATTTGGTGAATGCTTTGCTCACCGGGTAAAAGCGGCGCGACGCAAGCCGGGTAGCACGTGGCACCTCGACGAGATGTTCGTCACGCTGCGTGGCGAACCGTACCTGCTGTGGCGCGCGGTGGACGAGCATGGCGCCGAACTTGACATCCTGCTACAAAAGCGGCGCGACAAAGCCGCGGCCAAACGCTTCTTCAAGCGTGTGATGCGTTCATGCCCGACGCCTCGCAAGATCGTCACCGATCAGCTGCGCAGTTATCCTGCGGCAAAGGCGGAAATTCCGGAACTTGCGAGCGTGAAGCATGTGTTCGTCAAGGCGGCAGCCCGGCTGAACAACCGGGCTGAGAACAGCCACCAACCGACGCGTGAACGTGAGCGTCGCATGCGTGGTTTTCGAGACCCAAAACGTACACAAGAATTTCTCTCGTGCTTCGGGCCGATCCGGCAACACTTCGCGCTCAAGCGGCATCTGCTGCGCGCTTCACTGTATCGCAGACAGCTTGCAGCAAGGTTCGTTGCCTGGCGCGAATTCACCCAACTCGCCCAAAATCCGACCGGGTTCTGAACGATCGTCACACCTGCCGGCTTTTCGTCTCACGCTCGGCAAGTTGACAACGCCCTCGGCATAGCCTCTTTCGCGTCATTTTTTTCCGGGGGGTATATCGCTTTCCGAGCTATCGTCGCTCCGTAGGTCTTTCCAACAGCGCAAATGATAAGAACTGCTGCTGAATCATAGTCGAGCCTGGTCGACGTCGTCTGTCGGCTTACAACCGCGTGGGGCGAGTATGAGGCAGTCGGCCAGACAGCTCAGATGGCCGCTGTCTCATTGAAAACGGTCGTCGCGCTAACGCAATCGCGTAAGGCCGAAGTGGGTCGACTCCGATCCCACATCTCGCTCGGAAGTTGACATTCGCTGAATGCTGAAACGACGAATCTCGGATGACTGCAATGGATGATAACGCCGTGAATGAGACTGATGCGATAAACGACTTCGGCGTACAGGGCCTAAAATTATAAATAGCGCCAGTCCCTTTGTGTGGGGCGGCTCGCCTTATCCTCTTCTGTCAACGGCAGGCGGCCATGAACACTCACGATGCGCCTTTTGTTCGCCCGGTGCTGGCTGCACTTTGCGCGGCTTCGCTCGCGACGCTCGCCGCGTGCGGCGGAAGCGCCTGCTTCGGCTTCGACGGCTGTAGCGGCGGAAACGGGACGCCGAACGTCGCCGTATCCGGCACGGCAGCCATCGGCAAGGCGCTCACCAGCGCGACGGTTAGCCTCAGTTGCGCGTCGGGTTCGGGCTCCACCCTGTCAGACGGCGGCGGACACTACAGCACGACCCTCAACGCCACGCTTCCCTGCATCCTCACCGTGACCGCCGGCGGCACGACCCTGCATTCGCTGGCATTTGCCGGTGGCACTTTCAATACGACGCCTGAGACCGAACTGATGCTCGTCTATCTCGCTTCGCAACTTGGCACAAACGAGACCAGTCTGATTGCGAACTTCCAGAACAATTCACGGTTCCAGCGGGTGCTGGAAAATCAGACCGATGTACTGGCTGCGCAAACGGCAGTTGTCGCGAATCTGCAGCAGCGATATGCGGTCACGCTGACGGCACCGGCGTTTCTGACGACGCCGTTTGTTGTCGGACAAGCAGGGGTGGACAGCGATCTCGGCGCACTGGCGACAGCCGGCGCTATCGACGTCAATGGCATGCCCGATCCGGCTGCTGTCTCGCTGCTGCCCGCGGCGGGTCTCGCCCATCCGCTCACAACGACGTCCACACCTTCATCCGGCACTGGCGGAACAGGGAGCGCCCCCGGCGGCATGATGTGAACTGAGGCAGTTTGAGGCTGGCGTCATCAGGCAGAGGTCGGCCATTTCCCGACATTCGCTGGCATTTGCACCCGGACGCTCGAACGGCTCTTCAGCCTTGCTAACGGACCTTGATTTGGCACACGGGGTTCGGCGCGACGCTTCCTCACAAGGTAGCGCCAGCGGGAAACGCCAGCGCGTAACCGTCAGATTGTCTGAGCCGAACACAATTCCAAACACTTGACTGTCTGTATCTTGAATGTGCGCTACGCCACATATTCGACCTAAAAGGCCGTGTCAAATCGTTATACGATTGAATGCATCGAAAAAATTTGGAGGTTTTATCTCTTGGTGTCCGTGGCTTGGACAGTCAATGGATTTCTCCATAGGCTAGCTCTCACCAGTGGCTCGTGTGGATACCGTCACTGAACCTCGTTGGTGCCCGTAGGTAAATGCAGTTGCACGGTCGACACGTGCGCGCGCAACGGAGATCATCATGGCCTTTAAATGGACAGGAAGTTCAAACAGCGATTTCTCGACCGCCCAAAACTGGCAGCCTCAAGCAGGTGCGCCGCCCGGACCCAACGATATGGCGAGGATCGAAGGTGCCGCCGTGCCGATCACGGGAACGGGCAACCCGAAAATCCTGTACACGACAAATACGGTCAGGTTCGCCGGGCACTTCACCGCTGCGTACGGCAGCCCCGTGAACGCACAGCAGTTGACCTTGCTCCCGGGCGCCGTGCTGACCACGCCGATGCTTCACTTCGTCGTAGGTATCGATGGCCCCGCGTCGCCGTTGACGGGCAATATGAAGGTCGATGCGGGCGGTACGGCCGTGATCGTCGGCAGCCATACGCCGGATAACTACGCGATCGAGATGTCCGAACTCCACGGCTCGACGGCGAACCTTGTCGTCGAAGGCGCAGGCGCCGTCGTCAACGGCGGCAATCTGCCGATGTCCGTGGGACAGACCGGCTCAAGCACGCTGAGGATCAGGCACGGCGGCGTGGTGAGCGTCGGGAACGACGATCCGCTCATCTACCCGTGGTGTCTAGTGATTGGGAACCACCAGGGGTCTAGCGGCACGGTCGAGGTGCAGCACGCGTCGCTGCTTGCGCGCGGTCAGATCATCGTCGGCCGCAATTCGACGGGTACGCTGAACGTGGATGCAGGCGGTCTGGTCGTGGCAGAGAATCTCGCGATTGGCTGGGAACCGAAACGCGAGCAAGTGACGCAGAGCGGAACCACCGTGGCCGAGGGCGTCGGCACTGTGACGGTCAAAGGGCGGGACGCCCGCCTGATCGTCGATAACCAGCTGGAAGTCCAGCACATGGGAACCGGCTCGCTGGCGGTCGCGGATCATGGCTTCGTGTCGGCGGGCGTCGGGATCATCGTGAATGGCGCGCTATCGTTGGCGAACGGGATTGTCGATACGCTGGCGGTGGGCATCTACGACGGCGGCACGCTGTCGGGCAGCGGAACCGTGATCGCCGCACAGGGCATCAACAACAACGGCGGAAAGATCACGGCTGACAGGAAACTGATCCTTGTCGGCGACATCGACAATCCAGCCAACCCCGCCAACCCCAATGTCCCCATGATGATGGTCGCTGCTAATGGCGAGCTGCAATGTTTCGGTGCGTTGACCGATAACGGCACACTCTCGCTCCAGGCCCACAGCGTGGCGTCGCTCGAAGCGGTCGATGCCGGGCAGATCATATCGTTCGACGGCCAGCACGCGAAGCTCGTGCTGCGCAGTCCCGGCGCGTTTGCGGGCTCGATCAGCAACTTTACACTCACTCACAAAATCGTGGTGGAAGCCGACGTGACCGGGATCGCGTTCGCCAGCGGCGTACTGACCGTGAAGGGGCTAGGCAACACCGTCATCGCGCAACTCCAGATAGCAGGTCCGCCTCCCAACTTCCATTTGGCGCAGCAGGGGTTCCCCGGCGAGATTACGGCTTGACAGCGGCCGCGAAGAGGGTCCACCTCGAGAGCCGGTGGTGATATGCCTTGTGAATTGCCATAAATCAGGCGAAAAAAATCCCGCCAGCGGGTGTATGAGGAGTCTAGCCTCGAGAACTGGCGGCTATATTCTTTGGATGCGTCCGGGCGCCCATTACGAGCGAGGCAGCTCGCTCTGGCACTCTGCCCGCGCGGGACGCGTTGCAGGGACCGGACGACCCCCGCTTCTCGCGGCATATCCTAGAGGCCGTGAACGATCGGCAGCGCTTTGCGCGCGACTGGGTCTACCACAACTGCTCTAACTTTTGGAATGGTCACGGTACCATAGGCTTCCACGCATAACACAATCGCGGCGCCGCAAAAACAACGCGGAAATACCAGACCCGGCTGCCTCCGCCACCGTGCAGAGCGACGCTTCGCTGCTGCGCTCGAACATGACAGGCCACGTGACTACCAGCATGCTCGTGGTTTCTGTATGCGTATCACATCGACGATTACCTGTCGCGGGCAGCAACGCGCGGACGTCCCAAAGATTTCGAAAGCAGTCGTTCATGTTGAGCCTGCTCGAGGGACCGTTGTGGGTCGACCGGCGCCGGATGCGGATCGATGACAGGCAGGCCGCAACGCCGGTTTGGCATTCGCCCGCGTTTGGCCACCAGCTGCCCGTCGTGAACGTCTTCCTTCGGGTATGCTGGGATCCCTATGATTTCAAGTCTTACAGAGGCGCTCGTCATCGGCCTGGCGGGCTGCGATACGAATCATCGAAATCGGCCCCAACGTGTCGATTCGACAGCCCTTCGTTCGTCGTGGTCCTGAAGCACCATTCAACTCAGGAGAACGACGATGCGATTCATCATCACAGCCCAAGCAAACGCAGACAATGAGGAGCCGGATGCCGGCGGCGGTTTGGACGAGGCCCTTCTCACGGCGTACATGAGGTTCAACGAAGAGATGCACAAGGCCGGTGTCCTGGTGGCTTCCGAAGGCTTGAACCCAGCAGCGCCCGGAGCGCGAATTGCGGTTAGCAAGGGGAAACGCTACATTGTTGATGGCCCGTTTGCGGAGTCCAAGGAACTGGTCGGTGGCTTTTACATCATCGAAGTTGGATCGCTTGAGGAGGCGATTTCCTGGGCATTGCGCGCGCCATCCGGTCTCGGCGCGGACGATGTACTGGAGGTGCGCCAACTCACCGGAGCGGGCGACGTCCCGCCAGATGTCCTCGACATCATCCGGGCAGCGGCACCGACCTGGAGCGAGTCGGTTTGGCAGGCGCGGAAGTGAAGGCCACATACGGAACCGCCGAGTTGCCATCCAGCCGGGCGATCGAGCTGACGTCCGCAGGCGAACCTTTGTCTGCGGCTCAGCGTCAGCGTAGAGCGACCGCTTTTCGGCAGCCATACCCGGGGCGAACGACCGTCGGCTTCAGGTCGGCGGCGTTACGTTCGGCCTAGCCGATTTCAGGCTGGACTCGGCCATGCAGGGACGGACGGTCTGACAAGTCGGACGACCGGAGACAGAGCGAAACCGGACCGTCGCAAGTCCCTGCTCTCGAACGCTACGGTCTTCGTGCACAGGTTTCACGATAGATGTTTCGACCACGTCAGATTTCGGTTGGTCTCTTAAGGCTTTGTCAACTTGCCGAGAGCAGGACGTCACGACGATCAGTGCGACGACTGGTCAGAAAGCGATCAACGGATTTTGGGTGATCTCGGTAAATTCGCGCCAGGCGACGAACCGGGCAAGGAGCTGTTTGCGATAGAGTGAAGCGCGCAACAGATGCCGTTTGAGCGCAAAATGTTGCCGGATCGGCTCGAAGCACGTGAGAAATTTCTGTGTGCGTTTTGGGTCGCGAAAGCCGCGCATGCGACGCTCACGTTCGCGGGTCGGCTGGTGGCTGTTCTCGGCGCGGTTGTTCACCCGTGCCGCCGCCTTGACGAACACGTGCTTCACGTTCGCGAGCTCCGGGATCTCAGCTTTTGCGGCCGGGTAGCTGCGCAACTGATCGGTGACAATCTTGCGCGGGACCGGGCTTGAGCGCAGCACACGCTTGAAGAAACGTTTGGCGGCGGCCTTATCACGCCGCTTTTGCACCAGGATGTCCAGTTCGGCGCCGTGCTCATCGACCGCTCGCCACAACAGGTACGGCTCGCCTCGCAGCGCGATGAACATCTCGTCGAGGTGCCACGTGCTACCGGGCTTGCGCCGTGCGGCTTTCGCTCGATGAGCGAAGCCCTTGCCGAACTTGTCGCACCAGCATCGAATCGTCTCGTATGTCACGATGATCCCGCGCTCGAAGAGCAGCTCCTCGATGTCGCGCAAGCTCAACTGAAAACGGAAATACCAGCGCACGGCGCAACTGATGACTGCCGCCGGAAAACGGTGACCGTGATAGAGCGATTTCGATTTCTTCATCTCGCCATCTTACGTGACCGGCCCAACAACTTGACAATGCCCTGCAGACATCTGATCGTCGTTGAAATGCCCATCGCGATAGACTTCTCTCTCGACACCAACCACCAGCGATTCCAACGACCGCGACCGGACGCATGCCCATCCAAGTGCGCGATGCATCAGCACGATGACCAGCGATGCCACGAGCGTGGGAATCGCAGGTGACGCACCTACGATAAGGCGGCTTAGTGTCGCGCCGAGCAGAATGGCCACCACGTAGTCGAATGGCGAACGCTGGCCGAAGGAACGACGGCCCGATATCCGGATAAGAACAAGCGCGGCAACGAACGCGAGCGCAGCGCGCATGGCCATCTGCAAGGAATCGAGTTCTTTTCCCTCGCCGAACAATGCAACGAGAAGGTCCATTTTCTGACTCCTGTTCTGGTTCAGCCCAGCAAGGCCACGACCTTCATGCCCATCCGGACGTGTTGCTAGAGTCGTCCGTACGTCCCTATGCAAAAGGATTGCGCGGGCACGAGGCGGGATCCGGTGCGGCTGCGAAATTCGTGCTCATCTGCGGACATGCCAGAAGTTCTATCGTCCGCCAGCATCGATACAGTTCGGGAAATGGATGCAGTACGGCGCGTACGCGAGTAAGGGCAGGTTAATGCCACGTCTGTTACTTCGCGGGTCCAACGTAGCCTGGGAGTCCCATTGCCACAGCGCTCTTTGCCAGCTTGACTGCTTTTTTTACGAGCGACGCAAACTCGGCATCGCTGGAGGGACATGGAAGAGTGTTCCGGAACAGATCCGCCCATCGGAACTCTTCCAGAGGCACCGTCGTTTTCTCGTACCCGCCTGCGTCGCGCACGGATGCCGCGAGGCTTCGATATTCGTCGTCGGCGAGGTCCCAGATGTGTCTGGGCATCATCGTGAAGGACACCCGACGGCCGTGGACATCATACGGATACGTCCAACGGTGGTTTTCCAGGATCAGCCAGAATTCGCCTGGTGTCAATGACGACAGGTCTTCCACTAAAACAATCGGGACGGCCTGTATGTCGGCGCGCCAGAGCGCCGTCGCGACATGATGATGATCGATGGCGAATGGTGTGCCGCCGGGCCCATACACCACGGGAACCGGCTTTTCGGCGATGGCCATGTCCAGGGCGTGGCCCGAAAGCGATTTGTACGCTGCGGTCTTTTGACGAATTTCGCGCAGGCCGTGAGTCATCTGCGTGGGACGAAGGGCGTCAATTTTTACGGTCTTCATAGCTCCTCCAGGTTACGCACAAGCCCGTCAAGAAAAAGAATTGCGCTTTCGCACCCGCGGCGCCACTCACCTGGCGCCGATCTGACGGCACTACAGAAACGCAGGAGCATGCACTGTGCCATTCCCGGCCGGGACCTGGTCCGGCGGCAGGCGGCGCTCCGGGAGAGACGCGTGTTGATGGCTGACACGGGCATGCTGCTTGCGCGCTTCGCCGTCAGGTCACTCCCCCGTGGAGGGCCACTTCGAAAAACCGACTCGATGGAGCAGCCATGACTACGAAGACACTGAAGGATCTGTTCATTCACTCGCTGTCCGACATTTACAGTGCCGAAAAACAGATGACGAAATCCCTCCCCAGGATGGCACGGGCATCGACCTCTTCAGGTCTCAGATCGGCATTCGAGCAGCACCTGGAGGAAACGCAAGGCCAGATCGAAAGGATCGACCAGATTGTCGAGACCACGGGAATCAAGCTCAAGCGTATTAAGTGCGTTGCCATGGAGGGGCTGGTCGAGGAAGGCCAGGAGCAG
Organism: Burkholderia sp. OK233; assembly: GCF_900230185.1. GTDB lineage: Bacteria > Pseudomonadota > Gammaproteobacteria > Burkholderiales > Burkholderiaceae > Paraburkholderia. The sequence continues at coordinate 285,514 of NZ_OCSR01000002.1, read as the reverse complement.
ATTGACGAAATTGTGAAGGGCCCCGTCCTCGATACCGCGCTCATCGCTGCTGCACAGAAGGTGGAGCACTACGAAATCGCATCGTATGGCTCGTTGATTGCTCTCGCGAAACAGTTGGGCGAAACAGCCGCTGTCAAGCTTCTGGGCGACACGTTGAAGGAAGAAAAGGCGACCGATGAAAAGCTTTCCCTGCTTGCAGAAGAGAAAGTGGCGGCGGAAGCACTGGGTAAGTAGTTTGATCCTGAAATGGCCAGCGGCAAGCCAACGCCGCTGGCACTGACGGAACCGCCACAGGATATCTCGAAGGCAAAAATGCCTGCTTCAGTGAGAACTTCGCACGCGGCCTTCGGCCCCTGGCGCTCTCGCGCATAACTGTCTGGGGAATCGAAGTCTAAATACGCGTAATCTGCACACGCATGCATCGCGAGAATAGGGTCCGGCAGCCGGTTTTCAACACTGGAATTTCACCGTTCCCCTTGAAATTTCTGCTGTCGTGTCTATGGTGGATTTCGCTCAGGCAGACGCGCTGGCGGTATCAGGCGCGCTGCGTGTTCCGATTTGTTTGCCAGCCGCCTGGCAGGCGGGCCGGAGCGCGTAGGCCCGTTCGCCTCCGTGCTGAATCAAGGAGGATACGACCATGAGTGATCTCTATTCCGGAACCGACCTGTTCACCGAATTCGACCGTCTGCAGCGGCCGATGGCGCGCCTGTTCGGCGGCTTCCCGTCCAGCTGGCAGTGACGATCTTCGCCGGGTCCACGCTACCCGTCCGACTTGCCCGAGGCATCCTGCGTTCATCCCGCCATTGAGCTCGATGATATTGCCACCCTGCATCTGCGGCGTTAACGGCCAATTCAGCGCTCAAGCAAACCAAGCTTTTCCTTGACGTCCTTGAACCGGTCCGCTCCCGCGAGCGGCGCCTTCGCGTTCGTAATGCTCGGCCATTTCCGCGCCATTTCCGCATTCAGCGTGATGAAATGCCGCTGGTCACGAGGGACATGTTCTTCAGCATAGATTGCGTTCACGGGACACTCTGCTACGCATACGGCGCGGTCAATGCATTCGTCCGGGGCGATCGCGAGAAGATTCGGACCTTCACGGAAGCAATCCACCGGGCACACGTCGACGCAATCGGCATAGCGACACGGGATGCAGCTTTCGGTCACAACGTGAGTCATTCCGGCTCCTACAGCGTTCGTAGCGGCGGCCGGTGCAGCGGCAAGGGCCAGGCATCTGCCGGGCGCCCAAAACTATATCGTAGCGTGCTGGCAATTCGGCGTCGATGTGTGAGACGGGGCATTCATCGCGGGCGACCTTATCAACGCCAATGGTGCGCTGACAGGCCTCATCGAGGTCGACAAACTCGCTGGGCCTCGTGGAACGGTTCGTTCGCGTCATCAAAAAAGGGCGCCGGCGGCGAGTGCCTCACGAACGCAACCGGTTCATCGTGCGGCGCCTTTCATGAGTGACCCGGTGTGGTGTGCACCTGCGTCGAAGGCAATGCACGTCGGTGCTGCTGAACCGCGCACAACACGGAGCAACCGGTTGTGTCGCCGACCGGATGATTTCTTCGTCCGTGCTGTGCAATTTTTCCGTCGAAATTTTACGCGCGGTGCTTGCGTGCGGACATCCTTCCTGGCAATAACAAACAGCAAAGGGCTACGCATTCGGGTTGCTGGCCCGATGGATCTGCACGGGGAGGCGAATTTCAATGGTGGTGCCGTGACCTTCGCGGGTCCGAAGCGGATTCCGCCGTCAAGGACCCGACAAAGCTCCTTGACGATCGCCAGCCCGAGGCCGACGCCCGGTATATCCTCGCCCGCAGCCCGTTCAGATTCGTCGAATATGCGGTCACAGTCCGGCGGCGCAATGCCAACACCGGTGTCGGCGACGCGCAGATACCAGCCGCCTTCGCTTTGGCCGCCCATCGCCAGCTCGAGTCTACTGGCTTTCGTGTACCTTGCCGCGTTCGACGGCAGGTTCAGCGCCATCTGCTTCACCTTGATGCGGTTCGATAGCACCGTTATGGCGTCCGCGTCGAAGCTGATAGACAGGTGAACCCCTTCGCCTCCAGGCCGGCGAGGACGGGGACGGCGCGAGGGCGCGGCGGCGCAGCCGGGCACGCCGTTTGCGTAATTACTTGGCCTGCCCATACGGTCGACAACCCATCCATGGATCAGTTTTGCACTGGAGGTCAGTCATGAACAAGGATCAGGTCAAGGGTACGGCGGAGAAGGTGAAGGGCAAGGTGAATGTGAAGGGCAAGGTGAATGAGGCCACCGGCCGCGCAACGGGCGACCGGAAACAGGAGGTCAAGCGCGATGTCCAGCTGCCGGGCAAGCACGGAAGAGGGTGGGCGACGTCAAGGAAGCGGTCAAGGATACGACCCGGAAGCCCGTCTGAAAACAGGATTTACAGACAACGGAGCATGACTGCGGTCATGACGGCGGTCTGATCGGTCGCTGCGCGGGCCTGACATACCGGTTTTGCTGGCTCGGTCCCGTTTCTCCGGTCGTATGGCAGCGGGAAAAGCGGCTGTCGCGCAGTGCCGCCTCAACGGCGCCGCCGGCAGGGTTGCGTCGCGCCCTGTTGCGTTCTCGTTCTTATAGGCGCGCGGTCCGCGCGAATTAGTGAAGGGAGTTGCCAGATGCGTATCGCGCAGATCGCGCCGTTGCACGAAGCGGTGCCGCCGAAGCTCTATGGCGGTACCGAGCGCGTGGTGTCGTACCTCACCGAGGCACTGGTCGAGCTGGGTCACGACGTGACCCTGTTCGCCAGCGGCGACTCACGGACGGGTGCGCGCCTCGAATCCGTATGGCCGCACGCCCTGCGTCTCGATCCGGGCATCTGCGATACGCTTGCCCCGCACCTGTTGCTGCTCGAGAAGGTGCGGCGCGTCGCCCATACATTTGACGTCCTTCACTTCCATCTGAGCTACCTGCCGTTCCCCACGTTTTCCCAGCTCGTCGTGCCATTCGTGACCACGCTGCACGGGCGTCTCGATCTGCCAGAACTGCAGCCGGTGTTTGACCTGTTCCCGCAGGCGCCCGTTGTGTCGATTTCAGATTCGCAGCGGGTTCCGTTGCCGAACGCGAACTGGCTCGATACCGTCTATCACGGGCTGCCGGAAAATCTGCTGACGCCGCAACCGTCGGCGCAACCGGCACGACCGGCATATCTCGCTTTCCTCGGCCGGATCTGCGCTGAAAAACGTGTCGACCTGGCCATCGAGATCGCCGCCCGGGCCGGTCTGCCGCTAAAGATTGCGGCCAAGGTGGACAGGGCCGACGAAGCGTACTTCCGGGACGTGATCCAGCCGCTGCTGTCGCAGCCGCATGTCGAATTCGTCGGCGAGATTGATGACGCGCAGAAATCCGGATTCCTCTCAGGCGCCCGCGCGCTGCTGTTCCCGATCGACTGGTCTGAACCATTTGGCCTGGTGATGATCGAGGCGATGGCATGTGGCACGCCCGTCATTGCGTTCAATCGGGGCTCGGTACCGGAAGTGATTGCCCACGGCGTGACAGGCTATATCGTCGATGATGTGGCAGGAGCGGTGGCTGCCGTGACACGACTCGACGCGCTGTCCCGTACGGAGATCCGCGCGGTCTTCGTGCACCGCTTCACCTCGAGGACCATGGCGCAGCACTACATGAACATCTATACAGCGCTCGCCCACACAGCAACGCCGCTGCCATTACATCAGGTCGTCGCCGGCTGAACGGAAGAAAACGCCTGTCACGTCCCGGACCTGGTTACCGGTCCGGGACGTCCCGTGACTGCCGTCAGTAGACCGGAAACACGAAGTCCGGCGTCGGCGCAAAGCGGATGCCGGTATCCGGACAGATGACGCGCCCCCTGACGGCGACCCGCTGTCCCAGGTAAGGTAGGAGAAGCGTGGGGTCTGCTGCGCCTTCCTTGCCGAGCAGGATGTCGGTCACGACTTTGTCGTTGCAGGGCGACGTTGACGGACGGTCCAGCCGGAGCGACGTGTAGTCGCCCGGTGCGTACTGCCCGTTGCCCCGCTGGATCGTGCCAGTGATCCAGATGTCCTGTTGCGACGGCAATGTTTTCAGGGGTGGCTCAGCGGCCACGGCAGCGGCCGCTGAGCCGGCGGCCAGGACGGCTGCCGCCAGCAGTACCTGTGAGCGCTTTTTCATGATGCTGCTCCCATCCGGCCTGATGGTTTTGATCCCGGGCGTGGCCGGCACACTACGTCGGAACTGCCGCAGTGGCCCAGCGTAATCGCGCGACGATCACTGGATTGGCGGCACCACGCCCAGTTTCTCGGCCAGCATGCGCTCATACACGCCGAAGTGCAGGTCGACTTCCTCCTGACTGACCGTCGTCACCGTGATGTTCAGCTGCTCCGGTAGCAGGCCGAGTACGAGCGCGATCGCTGCTTCCAGGTGCGGCGCACAAACGCGGTCTTCCATCAGGGTGGTGCCGACGGCGATGTCGTAGGTCTGTTCCTGCTGGAAGACGATCTCGACCAGCCGCGCGCGCGCACTCATGTTGTTGTCGATGGCGAGCCTCACGACCTCTGCCACGCTTCGCATCGTTTCAGTCGGAAAGCCTCTCGACGAGCGCAGCCTGACGCGGTGCCTGCCCAGCGTCAGCCAGTCCGAATTGAATTCCATGGTGTCCTCCTCCTGGCCATTGCAATGCATCGCGAACTATAGTGGCCGGCAGCCGGTTTTCAAGACCGGAATTTCACCACCACCCCTTGAAATTTTCACCGTAGCGCCTATCTTGGATTTCGCTCAGGCAGCCGCGCTGGTGGTATCAGGCGCGCTGCGTGTTTCGATTTGTTTGCCAGCAGCTGGCAGGCGGACTGGAGCGCGTAGGGCCGTTCGCCTCCATGCTGAATCCAAGGAGGATACGACCATGAGTGAACTCTATTCCGGAACCGATCTGTTCAGCGAGTTTGACCGTCTGCAGCAGCAGATGGCGAGTCTGTTCGGCGGCTTCCCGTCCAGCATCCGCGCCGGCCGCCTCGGCGCCTTCCCGCAGGTCAACATTGGTACGACCGATGACTCGATCGAGATCGTCGCGTTCGCGCCGGGCGTCAGCGCTGCCGGACTCGACGTGTCGATCGACAAGGGTCTGCTGACGATCAGCGGCGAGCGCAGGCCGGCGCAGGTCGGCGGCGGTGGCGAAACCCGCGACGACACCCGCACCTATGCGCAGGAGCGCTTTGCCGGCGCGTTCCGCCGCGTGATCGAACTGCCGCAGAACGCAGACCCCGAAAAGGTGCAGGCGCGCTATACCAACGGCTGCCTGTCGATTACCGTCGGCAAGCGCGAAGCGTCGAAGCCGCGGGCCATCACCGTACAGTAACGCCAGATATTCGAGGAGCAAACCATGAACGACAGGACACAGGTTGCTGAACGCGACCAGAAACCAGTAGCACGACGCGAGGGCGACCAGCCGGCGCGACGGATGACGATCACGCCAGCCGTCGACATTTTTGAGGACAGGCAGGGTATCACGCTGTGGGCGGATCTGCCGGGCGTCACAAAGGACAAACTCGACGTGAAGGTGCACGACGGCAATCTTTATATCGAAGCCGAGGCGGTCGTGCCGACCCCCGCCGGTCTTCGGCTGCAGCACGCCGAAATCCGTGAACCGCATTTCGCGCGGGCGTTCTCGCTGAGCCCGGATTTCGACACATCGAAGATCGACGCGAACCTGCAGGAGGGCGTGCTGAAGCTGACCATTCCGCGCCGCGACGAAGCAAGGCCGCGACGCATCGAGGTGCGGACGAACTGAGCCCTGAAGGCCAGCAACGACGACAGGAGACAAACCGGTGGCGGCCGCGAGGTCGCCACCGCCCCGCTCGTGGAGGCGCGACGCCCGGCTGTTGGCCGCCTGATATCGGCTGCGTCAGGCCGAGCGGTAGCTGGCCGCTGCTGAGGTGCGGCACGACGCCCCGCCGCATGCCGTCAGGCTGACTGCAAACGGTGTAGTCGCGAGCGCTGACGCCAGGCGACGGCGGCCGCCCGGGGGAACAGTCAAGGGACGTCAGCAGAAACGTTGCAGTGTGAGTGCAATGACGGATATCCGGTTTTCCTGTCAGACCGTCGAGGAGGATACGATGAACACCGACCTGAAAAAGTGGGCTCTGGTGCAAATAGAAATCTGGCCGTAGCCTGCACACCAGATCTAGTGGTGGGTAGGCAGGCCGAACCCTATACATGGTTGCTCGCTAAACTCAGTTTTTCTATTTGCACCAGAGCCCTACGCAGCACGTCGGCTCAGCCACATCCGGCCTGCGGCCGTCATATTGATGATGCCGCCGGTGCGCGACTCATATGCAAGCCCAAGAGTCAATAGTTCGTCGACCATGGAGCGCGGCATCTCCGATCCGGAATCCGGAATTCGATCGAGAGATTTAAGGGCCTGGATGGCCTCGGCCGAGAGTTGGATATGCATGATGGACTCCTGAAACTGAGATCATCATGCCCCGGGTGAAATTCTCCCGTCTGTTCGGTGGCGACTACTGGGCCACTCCATCGTCAGATCGCGCAGATCAATTTTCTTTCAACTCCCGGCGTCCACTACCGTACCGACTGCGTGGCAGATTGAGGTCACGCTCACTCTGCCGGAAAGATCTTTTAGGAGTGTGCGGATGCCCGCCAGCATCAAATTGAATGTTGGGGAGATATCCCGCGAAAACCACGAAGATTCCGGGCGGCTAGCGAGAGAGCGGCAACCTGTCTCGTCAAAACGGAGTCGGAAAGGAGAAGTTCCATGTTGGGAACAATATTGATAGTCTTGCTGGTACTCGTATTACTCGGTGTGATACCGACCTGGCCGCACAGCCGTTCGTGGGGCTATATGCCCAGCGGCATGCTCGGCGTGGTGTTGGTCGTCGTGCTTGTGCTGCTCGTTTTGGGCAGGATATAGGCGCGAACAGGCCACGATGTCGCTCGTGTAGAAACGACAGATGGACGGTTTCGGTTCAGTGGAGATGTCCCCCGAACAGCCCGAGCAGCCCGAGCAGCCCGATAACGATCAGGTAGATCGCAACGATGTAATTCAGTAGGCGAGGCACGACGAGAATCAGAATGCCGGCGATCAGCGAAACCGGCGGGCCCGCGTTCGTAAGAATGTGCATGGGGACTGTTAAAAAGCGTGGGGTTCCGCTTCTGCCGCTCGCTGCAGGAACTCGAGAAAACGGGTCACGTCCTCTGGTACTTCGTCAATACGTGCTCGATAGGCCGCAAGCCTGGTTGCCAGATCACCATTGATCACCGCGCATCGCACCTGGGCAAGCGGATGGGCGCCACGTGGCGTCCAGCGCATGTGCTGGCGCTTGCACATGCGTGCATTTACCACCTGGTTCACCGCCGATTCCGCCATAGCCGTCGAAATCGGCTTGTGCTCACGATAGTGCTTCCCGTAGGCGATCGTCGAACCGTGGTTGCTTTCCAGGTAAGCGAACAACTCGTCGAGGCGATAGGCGAGTTGCTGGGGGCTCCGCGTGAATCGCTGCGTCTGTGGCACAACGATGCGACAGAGCAGCGAGATCTGCCGCATTCGTTGCTCCGCTTTTGCAGCGTTCGCATGCCAGAAGCACCAGCGCAATCTGTTACGCGAATATTGAACGGTGGCATTCGCTCCCGCTGAGCGCTACAGCCGTCGCTCGAGTCATTGCCCCATGAGCTTTATCGCGCTATTGCAACATGAACGTTTCGTATTCAAGCGACTCGAGTTTCCGGTCGAGCAGATAGAGACTCGCGAGCACCACGACCAGCAGCGAACCCGCGAAACCGTAGCCGTAGCAAGCCGGGTTCAATGCGAGCGTGATCGCCGTAAACACGACGTTGAGCGCGACAAAACCGGCCACCAGCGACAGGACGATCCTGCGTTTGTCGAGATAGAAGAACACGTTGATGGTGCCCATGAACACGACCTGCATGCTTGCGGCGATCACGTCGATATACAGCAGCGGCAGATACAGCGTCGAAATCCGCAGCCACGCGAGCAGCACCGTGCCCGATGCGAACAGAATCATCGCGGCAATCGTCTGGACCTTGATGATCTCCCAGATGCCGTTGCGCAGCGACTCGACCATCGCATTGCGCATCCGTTCGATATGCTGCAGCGACGCGCCTTCGCGTACCGCATCATAGAACGCGTCGTAATACTCGACGAAGTCCGTTTCGATGCGCATCAGGAAGACGGCCATGCCGGGAATGATCGCGAGGTACGCGAGAAACACCGGAATGTCGTAGATGATCGACGCGTGCAGCGGGCCGATGACCGGCTGTCCCGTCCCCGACGAGTACCAGAACATGAACTTGTCGACCCAGACGCCGAGGTTGTACAGCAGACCGGTCAGCATCAGCGATGGGTAGCGGTACTTCTTCCAGAACACTTCGAACGAGACGAAGTGATCGCTGCGGTAATCGCGATAGATCAGCGCGAGCAGTCCGGCGAGCAGCACGGTCTGGCCAATCACGAAGCCAGACAGCAGGCCCGTCAGGCCAAACCTGTTCAGCGTCAGCGCCGCGCCGGTCGTGATGGCGTAGCCGATAAAGAACACGACGATGATCGACATGTACTGCTTCATGCCTGACAGGAATATCGTCGCGATCCAGATGTTGCCCATCACGACGAAGGCACCGAGCATTAGCAGGCGATAGGCGACGGTCTGCTGCGGAAACAGGAAGATCACCGCAAGGCCGCCGAGCACCACCGACGTCGCCGTCACGACGAACGTCACCGCATGAAAATTCGGCAGCACGAGATCCTCGCGCTTTTCGAACAGACGGTCGGACGTGAAGCGCGTGTAAGCGAGTTGCAGCGGCCCGGTCAGTACCAGCGACAGCGAGATCAGATAGGTCACCGACACCTGGAACTGTGTGATCAGACCGGTCGGTACCACGAACGGCAGACTCAGCACACCGATCAGCAGGATGCCGACGATCGACAGCACCCACGGCCCGGCGCCGATCAGGCCGGCGTACGTGTAAGCCTGCATCAGCCCCAGCAGCGTGTTGCGGCGAAGCATCTTGCGCAGTTCGAAGCCGATTCCGGCCATGGCGAGACTCCGGTCAGTTCAGTGCGGCAGGTGAACGGCGTCGGCCGGCCACGACGGCGGATCGACCAGGTCCGGCTGCGTCGTCAGTCGCGCGTACAGCTCGCGATAGGCGCCCACCATCTGCTCCTGCGTGTAGTAACGTTCGACGCGCGCAATGCCCGCTTGCTGCGCGGCATGCCAGTGCGTATCGTCGAGCAGTTCGAGCGCCGCTTCGGCAAGCGCGCGTGGGTCCGCGATCTGAACCACGCGGCCGGCCGCGCCGAGCGCAGCGTCTTCGCCTTCCAGACCGTAGATCAACTGGCGGCATGAACCGACGTCGGTCGTGACCGAAGGCACGCCGGCCGCGAAACCTTCGAGGACGACGAGCGGCAACGCTTCCGAAATCGAACTGAGCACCAGTACGCCGCATTTCGGCAACAGTTCGTCGATCTTCTGGAAGCCGAGAAATTTTACCTTGTCCTGCAGGCCGAGACTGTCGACCAGCGCGCGGCATTCGTTTGCGTACGACTCGTCTTCGTCCTCCGGGCCGGCGATCCACGCTTCGGCCTCGGGCATTCGGCGCACGACGGTCAGCATCGCGCGAATGAAGGTCTTGATGTCCTTGATCGGCACTACGCGGCCGATCAGGCAGAGTGTCTTCGGCACGGTCGCCGCACGTCGGTCGCGCAACGACTTGAGCCGCGGCAGATTGACGCCGTTCGGAATGTTCGCGGTCCTGGCTTCCGGTGCACCGTCGATGATCTGACGGCGGCGATTGCCCTCATAGAGCGCGACGATGTCTTCTGCCGCGTCGTAGCAAACGTGTCCGAGCGTTTCGAAGAAGCGCACCCACAGATCGCGGAAATAACCGATCTGGGATACATCGCGCTCGAAGATGCTCCGGTTGTCACGAATCCATTCGCTCTGGAACAGGTCGATCTTGCGTTCCTTCGTGTAGATCCCATGCTCGGACACGAGCAACGGGCGGGCATGGCGATAGCGCAGCAGCGCGCCGAGAAAACCCGCATAGCCGGTGGACACCGTATGGAACATCTTGACTTGCGGCAAACCTTCGGCGATCCGCGCGAGCTGCCACAGCGGCTTGTGCATGATCCGCACGGTCCAGAAGTAGTCAACGAACGACGGATCGGTGCAGAACTGCCGGTACTGGTCGGTGAGATAGGTCCATGCTTCCTTCGAATACAGGAATGCGTCTTCGCCGAGCGCACCACCCGGGCGCAGGTCGTCCAGCATGTCCTTCAGCATCTGGCCGGCGGCTTTGCGCATCGCCGGATTACGCAGGCTCTCGTGCAACTGTGCAGAACGCATGAATGCAGACGGATCGCCGGGCTGCTTCTTCACCAGCGGCGGTGGCGCGAAGTCGTACAGATAGTGGTTCTCCAGATGTACCACGTTGTCTGGCAACGCATACGACATCTTCGGATAGTCCTGCGGCCGGCTGCCGAGAAAACACAGCGCGAACGTGTACTGCGGAAACGCCCGGATGATCTGGTTAACCCAGCTCGATACGCCGCCGCTCACGTAGGGGAACGTGCCTTCGAGCAGCAGGCCGATATCGGCCGCTGCCGCACGCGGCAACGTCGGCGAAGGCGAGGTGGCGGTGGCGTTGATAGTGGTGTTGGCAGTGGTCATGGTCGATCGGGTCATTGAGACGCCGCGCGTTCGCGTGGCCGCCAGAAGTCGAGAACCGCATGCAGCGTCGGCGTCGTCGCGCGGTTGTCTATCTCGCCCAGCAGTCGGCGCACGCGGGCGTAGTCGCTGCGCAGATACGCGGCTTCCGCAAGATACGGCAGCATCCGGTCGCGCGGGAAGCCGCAGTCGATTGCACGTTGCAGCATCGTGTCAGCAGCGTCGAGCTCGCGCCGGTCAAGTGCGAGGCGGCCACGCAGTCGCCATAGCGAGGCGTCGGCCTGGTCTAGTGCGAGCGCAGCGGCCGCAAAACCGTCGGCCTGTTCAGCCGCATTGCGGTAGACGTCGCCGGTCACCAGATGTTCGTAGATCAGCTCGCTATACAGTTCGGCGAGCGCTTTGTTGGCACGCCGTCGTTCGGCCGCGCTCAGGTTCGGATGAATTTTTTCATCGAGCTTCGGACGCTCCATCAGAATCCGCTGGGTCAGCAACTTCTCGCGGTTGTCGAGGATGCCGTAGGCCAGCAGACGGATATCGTCCAGCGGGTCGGCGAGCATGCCTTGCAGCAGCGGCGACACTTTGCGCGCCGGCATCGATTGCATCGCCAGCAGCGCAGTCATGCGAAATGCCGTGCCGGCATCAGCGTTTTGCAATTCGGCCTTCAGGCGCGCGCCGCGTCCATATGAGACGCTGCCGATCAGGTTCGCGGCGAACTCCGGCTCTTCGACATGCGTGACCGGCAATTCGGCGGCTGGACGCGGCAATGCCGCAGCGACGGCCAGTGCACCGATCGTGCACACCACACCGCCGATCGGTACCGCGAAATTCAGGCACCACAGCGAGATCAGCAAACCGGTGCGCGGCAGGCGATAACGCGCCGGCATCGCGCGAGCGATGCCCAGCGAAATCAGCAGTGCGGCCCACGCCTGCAATGCGAGACAGAGCAGCAGCGTGTGGGTGTTCAACCGTGCCATGGCGGCGATCGGCGTGTCGTTCGTCGCGCCGCCCAACCATTGCGCCGACGGGTCCGGCGCGCCGTGGGAAGCTAACACGAACACGCCGACTTGCAGCGCGACGCCGACGAGCGCTGCCAGTCCGGCGACAACTGTACCTGCCGTGGCGGACGTCACGGAGCCATCGCGCTTGCTCTGCGCGGACGCGTCCACGCGCCGTTTGTCAGCGGCCGGCATGGCATCGCTCCAGCAGGCCCCGCAACGCGGCAACTGGCTCGTCGCCGGAGATCATCATCGAGTGCACCGCGACGCGCGCCGATTCGAAATCGACGCCGAACTGTGCGCGCAGATTCTCTTCGATCCGCAGCAGATAACCGTCGACGGCGCCTTCTCCGGACAGCGGCATCAACGTCAGGATCACGCGATGCCGTTCATCTTGAAGCGGCCATTGGACATCGAGCGCGCGGCGTGTGCGCAGCACGTGTTCGTGCCATGTCGCGCTGCTTTCACTGGTATCGAACACCAGCGCGACTATCGACGACCCGACATGGGTGTCGCGATACAGATGCACGAGCCGCGCGAAATCAAGGGCGAAATCGTACGGGCAGGCGGGAAACGCCTGCAGCGTGGCGCGCGTCACTTCGGCATGCTGCACGCCGTCCGCATAGTAGTTGCACAGCACCAGCAGAAACTGCAGGTTGTCGCGGGTCAGCGCGAGGAACGGCATGCGTTCGACGACCAGCAACCCGACCGGCGCTTTCTCCGCATCGATGAGCGGCACGCAGGCAATGTAGCGGCTCTGCGCGGCTTGCTGTTGCGCCGTCGATTCGATGTGGACCAGAGTGCCCGACTCCAGCGCTTCACGCAGCAGAGGATCGTCAGCGTCGAGTTCTGACGGCGCGCCGATCGAGGCTGCCGCTTCGCCATGAACTTTCCCTTCACGCCATGCGTACAGGCTTGCGCTTTCAAGCTGACAGGCCTGTGAGGCGGCCTCAAGAAACGATTGGGCGCCGCGCCGCACATCGGTGGGCTCCTGCGTGAGGACGATTTTTCGCAGACGGGAGAGCGAATCGCGCAACGTCGCAGGACGGCCGAGCAGATCCTGTTCGAGGCGTTCGTGCGAGAGCCGCAGCATGAACTGGTTGCGGGTCAGGATCGACAGGCGCTCGGCGAGGTAGTCGTTCGCGATGCGGCCCTGCCGCAGGCGCGTGATCCAGATGTCGCCGAACTGTCCGCACAGCAGCGTGAACACAAAGCCGCCAAAGAAGAAGCTGACCGGAAGGGGGCGGGCGGACGACGGTTCGCCGGCCGTATGCGCGATCGAGCCGAGACCCGACGGATCGCCGCCCGGATACAGCGCGTACCACGATGCGAGCAGGATCAGCCCGGAGAACGCCCCGGCGATTGAGCCGTAGCGCAGCGCAATCACGATCGGCACGATCCAGATCCAGCCGAAACCGACGGCGGTCAGCAGCGGATCGTGTGGCGAGAAGGCCCAGCAGATGCCGACCGCGAGCAGTGTCGCAACGACCGTTTCGAGTACTGTTATCACACGCCGGCGCGCCGAGCCACGCGGTGGCGCAATAACGCGCGCCCACCACGACCCCGCGCCGGGACTCTGCGACTGGCGGCGTTTGCGCCGGCCTCGCGGTGCTGATTGATCCGGAGCACGCGTATTCATGACGATCGCTTATCTGGCACTGGTTGAATGTCGGGCACGCGTTCAGCGTGCAAGCGGCGCAAGCAGCTCGCGTTCGAGCTTCTGCGCCACGCCTGAGACGGCATCGCGGCTCCAGCCGGTACGGCTGCCGCTGCCGCTCCAGACTACCTTGCCGGTCTGCACGTCGAGCACGTCGAGCGTCAGACCGACCGCCGGTTCGCCGTCGACGCCGACCTTATAGCGCCATTCGTTGACCGCGCCCGTTAGCGCGTAGCGAGCATTTTGCTGGCGCGCCCAGTTCAGCGCGTTCTGTTGCGCATCGGGTTTTGCGGGGTCGAACAGCGTTTCGTCATCGGCGTTGGCCGGATAACGCGCGAGATTCGCATAACCGTACGACGTCATCAGACTTTGCGCAATCGATGCGGCGCGCAGACCGGCCTGCGGCGTCTCGGTGTTGTTCGCGATCGGCAGAATGGCCCAGTTGTCGGTTTTCGGGAAGGCCGGCGCTGTGCTGCGGTCGACAACGGCGCAGCCGCCCAGCATCGCCGCCGCGAACGCGATCGACAACGCGGCCGCAGCCGCCCATCTGCCGGCACCGGCGCCACTACGCCTCTTGTGACGTTGATTCACTTGATCCATCTTGCTCTCCAGTAAGACAGCTCTAATACAGCCATCGATAACGTACTCCGACTTCCTTGACTGCTGTCGAATGGTTCGACGACACGCCCTGATACAGGCCGTAGATCAGCGCCTGATCGTTGCCGAAAACACTGCCGGCGAGACCCAGTCCGACTTGCCCGGACCAGCCGGCGCGCGAATCGCGTAGCGGGCCGGCCGAGAACATCGGGCGCCACCCTTTCGAATAGGTGTCGGGCAGGTCGTCGCCAAACGAGAACAGCAGGCCACCCTGCGTGAAGGTCTGCGGCATGAACGACTGCGCGGTGAACGGCACACCGGCCGGCAGCAGCGCTTGCAGCCGGCCGCCAGGCGTGCCGCCGGCGTTGTACTGGCCGTGCGAAAACACGGCGCGGACCGTGTAGTCGGGATAGTCGGCCTTGATCTTGTAGCCGGCGTTCAGCTCGACCAGCTGGCCGTCACCCAGCGACGAGCGGTCCTGCCCGTGAAAGCGGGCATACTCGTAGCGCCCGCCGCCGAACCAGTGTGGATCGAGCCGGTAGTTGAAGCCGACCGACGCAATGTCTTTGGTGCCGCCGACGACCAGTTGTGTCGTTTCGGTTGCCGACTGGTTGTAACCGAACGCGTAGCTCAGCGTCAGTTTCGGCGACCACGTGTACACGCCTTCGATGCGCGCGGTCGTGAAGTCCTCGAGCGCATTGCGGCGGCCGACCGTCACGCGCTCGTCGTCGTATTCGCCACGATGCCGATAGATCGCTTCGAGAAGACGATCGTGTTTCGGCGCGTAAGGCAGTGCGGCGGCATCGGTTGACTGGTCGCGCTGCATGTAGCGAAACTGCAGGGCCTGCGAAGGCGTAACGCGCAGGCCGCCTGTCAGCGATTCTTCCGTGAGGCGCAGGGGCCCTTGATCGGCATAACGGAACGCCGATGCAACCGACTGCGCACTGCGCAACAGTTGCTCGCTCAATTGCGCCTGCATCACTTCGTCGTCCGGCAGTCGCGTGAGCGAGTCGAACGCACCGGTTTGGGCGTCGGTATGGCGGCCCGTCAGCACCTGCGCGTCAACCTTGTTCTGCCGCGGGATCAGATCGGGCAGGTCGTCGAGCAGGCGCGACAGTTCTTCGACGTCGCCTTCGTTGATCGCCAGTTGGGCTTCGGCATAGACCGGTCGCGTGTTGCGGTCGATGAACTGTTTTTCCAGCCACGCGCGTTCGAGGTCCGGTTCATTCTGTGCCTGTGCCCACGAGATGGCGGCTTCGCGCGCAATCGCCGAATAGACACGCTGCTTTTCCCGGATCTCTTCCTGCTTTGCCGGCGGCAAGCCGCCGATGTCGCCGAGCTCGGAACTCGCGGGGTGTGGGTCGTGCTCGCTTTGCGCATCGGCGCGCAGCATCTCGATCAGCACGGCGCGCGAGTGGTCGCCGCTGCCGAAGAGCGTCGTCAGCGCGACGTAACGGCCGCGCAGATCATCCTGTTCAGCGGCGGGCAGCGGCGCTGCATGCGCCGGATCGCGCCGGCGCCGTGCCAGTTCCAGCCAGACGGTCCGGCGCACTCGCCATGCGTCGTCGATACGGCCGTTCAGCTCCAGCGCGTCCGCATATGTGAGCCGCCACAACGGACTGCGCACGTCGTCACCTGACTGTTTGTGCAGGTAGTGCAGCGCCTGCCGGCCGTCGCCAAGTCGGAGATATGCGGCGCCGTAGGGCGCCCAGAGTTGCGGGTCGTTTTCCGCATCGCCTGCGAAGCGCCGCAATGCGCTTTGCAATTCGATGTCGGTGCCGCGATCGTTTAGCATCCACAGATACGCAGCGCGTGCTTCCGTGTTGTCCGGCGCGAGCATCGCGGCGCGCTTGATGTCGCGCGCGGCGTCGGCGCCCGCGCCCGTCTGCCGTTCGTATTCGGCGCGCGCGAGTAGGAAGGTCGCAGACTGTTCCGTCGCGCCGCGCTCCCCCCGTGACAGCGAGCCGAGCAACGCCCTGATGCGGCCCCAGGCGTGCGCGCGCTGATAGTTGTATAACGCCTGCGATAGCAGGCGTGGCGGGCCGCCATGCCGGTACGCATACTCGGCGAGGCGGCCGGCGTCGAGCGGTGAATCGTTATAAAAGCCGGCCATGGTTTCGTAGTCGTCGGCATGGGCACCGCCGCCGGCCAGCAATGCCCGATAACCTTCGTTAGCCGCTTTGGGCTGCTGGTTGGCCGCTGCAAGTAACGCATAGAAACGCCAGAAATCGTCATCGCTGGCGTGGGCGCCGCGCTTCGCTTCGTTCATCGCCGCCAAAGCGGCGTCGAACTGCGTGCGGGCGTAGAGCAGTGTTGCAATCTTCAGCCCGTACGCGGCATTCGGTCCGTATTCGCGTTCCAGATCCCGATACGTGCGCAGCGCAAGGTCGTCGTCGCCTTTGCGTTCGGCGATCAGCGCATAGCGCTCGATTGCGGTCCGGCGCAGCGGGCCGTGCATCCGCGCCTGCAGAAAGCGCAGCGCGGCGTCCGGGTCGGCGAGCCGTTCGTAGGAAAACACGACGGCGTCGAGGAACTTGAGATTGTCGGGTTGCCGGTTCGACTGATACAAAGTGACTGCGAGCATGGCGGCGTCGTCATTGAGCCCCGGCGCGAGCCGTGCGACCTGTTTCCACGATGTGTCGTCGCCGCGCGTCTGGGCGAGTGCGAGATAGTTGCGTAGCGCGACCTCCGGCTGGTGATTCCATTCGGCCACCTGCGCAAGACGCTCGCGCCAGCGCGTCGCCTGCGGCTCCTGGTCGACCGCAGTCTGTGCGACGCGCTGTGCATTCGCGACGTCGCCGTTCGCGAGGAACACGCGGTAAGCCAGTTCGTAGTCGCTGGCGGTGCCGGCGGATGCCGATGCGGACGCGGCAAGGGGTGCGCTGACCGCCGTGGCTGAAACCGGCGCCGCAACTCGGATGAGTGCGTCGTGACAGCTGCCGCTCGACTCGCCGCCCGCACGCCGATCGATCACCGTCGCATCATGTTGGCGCGACCCCACAGCATGACGCACGCCGGGCATTTTTCGCTGCGGCCGATACGCTGCGATGCGCAGCCAGATGCCATGCGTGCCGGGAGACTCAACGATCGCATCGTGTCGCATGGTTGACGGGCTGAATGCATGAGTTCTCGATGCCGACGCACCTGCTGGATGCCTGGTTCGCATCGAAGCCGTGGCCACAGGCACGCGCATGGCCGCGCGTTCGATGTGCAGCTTACCGCGCCCGGCATCGTCCGGGCTCACCGCCGACATGTTGAGAAGGCGCTTCACATACTGCTCGGCGAGGTCGGGACGACCCGCCGCCAGCGCGAGGTTCGCGAGATAGCGCAGCGTCTCGGGATCGTCGGCGAGGTCGCCGAGATGCGTATTCGCGGCCTGCATTGCCTCAGTCAGATCGTTGCCGGCTTGCAGCGCATGCAGGCCGGCGATAAACATCGCGCGACGCTGATTGCGTGTCGCGGCGCGAGCCTGTGCATCGAACCATGCGCGGGCTGCCGCAAGGTAATGCCTGTCGCCCAGCTGGGTCTGGGCGAGGGCGACCAGCCAGTCGCCCGAATGCGCCGGGTCGCTCTGGACCAGTTCCGTGTAATAGCGACCCGCCAGTTCGTTGCCGCTGAGCGCGCGGGCCTGCTGCGCGAGCATTCCGAGTTGTTCGTTATTCCAGCGATACGGGACGGCTTCGCGCAGTAGTGCGTCGAGTTCGCGAATCCGTTCGTCGCGTGCCGGATCGCCGGCCTTCAGCGAGTAAAGACGCTGCTGCGCGAGCGAGATGCGGATTGCAAGCGCGCTTTGCCGGGCCGCCGGGTCGCGCGATTGCGACAGGCGTGCAAGTATTCGTCCGGCGTCCGTCACGCGCTGTCCTTTCAGATACTCGCGGGTCAGCTCGGACAGCACGTCGGCGTTGTCTGGCTCGACGCGCAACCAGGCTTCGAGGTAAGCGATCGTCAGCCCGTCGACGTTGCCGCCGCCGAGCAGGCGCGCTTCGAGTTTCTCGCGCGGAAAGGCGAGCACCAGCATGACCGCGACAAGAGCACCGAGGACGAGAATGACGGCAGGCGGGAAGAGCCGCTGTCGGTCAGGTGTCACAGGCGACGTCGACATGCAGTTGATGGGCGTCGGTTGCGAGCGGCCGCCTGGTGACGCGGCAGGCGCTTGCGTTGGCAAGGCGGAATTGCGGCATGATCCGCGAATGCAGGTCGAACGAGAAGCCATTGCGGCTGCGTACGAAATGGTCGATCACACCGTTCGCATCGGCGAGATACGGCATACGGCGCGCGTTCGCCTGATCGATGACGGCGAAGTGCGCCTCGCCCTCCGTCAGATGCACGTAGGTACCGCCCGGACCGGGCAGATAACCGGCGACGCCCGTCGCGCTCGCCAGATCAGGCACTTTGCCTACCGGAAGCCGGACGGTGCGCAGGTTCGCACCGTCGCGCACAACCCAGCGATCGCCGTCACGCGCGATGCTGACGTCGAGGAAGTCGAGCACCTTGCGCGCATACTCGGAAGTGAAGACGGGTGTCACGGACTGCCGCAGCACCGTATCGAATATCTGTTGCAACGCTTTTACCGACGCGTACCTGGTGCCCGAGAACATGTGATAGTAGATGTCCATCGGCTTGAAGCGGATCGGTTGATCGGTCATCGCGAAAGTTTCGAGCACACGCGAAAAGCCGTAGAACGGACCTTGCCACAACGCCGTATAGAGTTCCTCGTTCTGATTGGGCGCGAACACCTGGTAGTAGCCGTCCTTCATCACGCCCAGCGGCGCAATCGCGGTCCAGCTTGGGTAGCTTTTCGTGATCAGCGTGTCACCGCCGTTCATGTTCAGTATGCCTGCGTCGTAGGCGGCCTTCAGCACCGGCGACGGCACCTGGCAGTCGCCGCTCCACAACACGACGCGCACCGGTTTGGTGGTCGGCGCGACCTGCCGGTCGAGATAGTCGATCGAGCCTTTGATCTCGCGATCGATATTGAAGCGATAGCCGGGGATGTTGATCGACAACCCGTTGCTGCTAGTCTGGCTTCCGCCTTCGGTCTGCACGTCCCTGGTGCCCGACACGCCCAGACCAGTCACCCGCATCCACTGCAGCGGGTGCGTGTAGGTGTGCGTCGCCACTTCGACATTCGGCAGCTCGAAGATACGTTTGCCAATCGTCCGCAGATGCGGTGCGAACGCTTTGTACGGACCGTCGTCGCTGACTTCGCCCTCGATCAGTGATACGGTCGTTGGGATGCCGGAGTTGCGCAGCAGCCGATACAGCACGTCGCCGGAATATTGCGGCATCGCGTCGGTGTTGATGTGGCCGCCGTCGCTGAACTCGGCGCGGGACGCAAAGCCATCGCCGTCGATGTGCGACATCAATAGACGGCGACCGTTTTCAGTCGTCGTGTCGGGTACCGGCATGTCGGGTGGCAGGCGCAGGGCGGCCTGCAGGAACGCAATCGGTTGCATGACCCAGCGCGCCTGGTTGACCGCGCCGAGATCGTAGATGCCGAACGGACGCATCGCATAACCGCCCCACGGCGTCAGCGCGGCGCCGTCGATCACGAAATCGCCTGAACGCAGGCGCAGCAGTGAGCGGCTTTGGGACCCCACACGTACGGCCGTGAAGTCGTGCGGATCGGGGCGCGGCTTCATCTCGAAGCCCATCAGTTTCGCATCGTAAGATTCGACGTCGAGCCGTCCATTCGCAGGCTGTCCATGCACGATCTGCAGGTCGAGTTTCTCGGCTAGCGCAGGATCGAGCTGGGCGCCGAACGATGTGAATACCGCGACCGGCGGGCCCGCGTCGATCTGCGCGGCGAGCCAGGTGCGGTAGTCTTTCGCACGCGGTACATCATTGTTCAGCCACAGCACGATGCCGGCGTAGCGATTGCGCAGATCGCCTTGCGGCAATGGCTCGCGCGCATCGCGATAGTCGATCCGGTAGCCGAGGTAGTTGAGCGGCATCGCAAGGAAGCGCACGCCCGGCGAGACGTTCAGGTCGGTTCGCGCGGGCGGATCCTGAATGACGAGGATACGTCGCCGCAGCGGCTCCAGCACGCCGACACCCATCGTCGACAGCGCGCCGTCGGTCACATACGGCACGATGCCGAGCGCACGGATTTTCGTGACCGTGTCGCGCGCGCACGCACGGTCGGCTGGGAGGCAGTAGTCGATTGAGATGACGGGCAGATGGTATTGCTCGCGAATCGTCTTCGCCTGGCCGAGCAGCCATGCGCGATCGGCTTCCGGGACTTCCACATAGCGCTGCTGCGCCTGATCCCAGCCGCGATACAGCGATTCGAAAGCTACTGCATACGCGAGGTCGTGCACCTGCGGCAGGATCTCGAAGCCGCGATTGAAGATCAGCTTCGCGTCCGGATAGCGCGCCTTGATTGCACGTATCACGGCCGCGAGGCCGGCCTGCTGGCGAGCGCGGTCGTCATCGGTCTTTGCGACCAGTTGCCACGAATCGAGCGTGTCGAGGAAAAAGCCACGATAGCCTTTGTCCCACAACGGTTTGATTACGTGATCGACGTAGAACGCGGGCCAGCCCGGCTGGCTCTGATCAACCACCCGGGAGGCCCACGACTCGTTATGGCCGGCGAGCCATGCCTTTGGCAGGTCCGCATAGTAGCTGCGCGACGGCAGCACTTCGCCGACGCTCGCATAGGCGAACCAGGTCGTATGGGGCAGGCGATGGGCGAGGGGATTGAAGCCGCTGTCCGGTTCGACGACCGCCGCATCGTAGGCGGACAGCAGCTCGACCGGCGGGTCGTTGCCGTAATACAGGGCGAACGACGGTTGCCGGGGTGTGGCGCCAGCGTCGGACGGATCGGACGCGCCAGCGGCGCTGGGTGTCGAGGCGTGGAGCAGCGCTGGCGCGGCAATCGCCAGCACGGCGAGCGTTCGTGTCACGGCGTGTATCAGCTTGGCAACACGCGTCGTCAGTGCCGAGAACGACAACGTTTGCGCAAGCGGGCTCAACAATGCCCTTAGCCTGCAACGCGAGCAGGGTGACGTCATCTACACGTCGGGTCCTGCTCGGGACGAACGGACCGGCTCGGCACTTGCATAGACGTCTCGCTGTTGAATTTTAGACAGCGCCTATCATAGTGAAGAATTCCGGGAGCGCCTAGCGCAGGAAGACACATTGACCAAGCGACGCGATGGGACTACTGGGCGGAGCCAGCGCCTATGCGAGGTGGGTACCGAATTTGTTGAGCGACGGCCACGGAGGAACGCGGGGTGTGAGGTCGGGCGGCTGATGTCGCTGAGAGCGTGCAAAAGTCGGGGAGATCGATTTCATCAGGATTCCATAGTCTACGGCATGGTTGCACGGTCCATTCTGGCCGTTGGCCGGCGCCCGCCTGCCGACACCGGCCGGATGCGTTTGCCGTAGCCCGAGGCGACAATCTTGAGCACCGAGATACGACGGCGCGAGAATTCCCCGTTCAGAACCGCAACCCTGACCTGCGCCATGCAATGTGCTCCTTCGGCAGTCCAGCGCATCTGTCGCTTCCTGGCCATACGGTAGCTGACAACCTGGTTCACCGCGGACTCGGCGATGCTGCTGCTGATCGGCAAGCCCTTGCGATACCGCGCGCTGTAGTTGACCAACGTGTGCGCGTTGTTCCTCAGGTAACTGGTGACAGTGTTCAAATTCCACCACAGGGTTTTGAATTCGTATCCCTCCCTCGCCAGCAGCCAACTGTCCAGTGCCTTGATCCTCTCCAACGCCTTGCTGCCCTTGCCATGCCAGACCAACCACTTCGCGTGGATGATTTCGGTCTCCACCGATTCCCGTTGCATCGAGTCGATCATCTTGCTGCCGAACACGAAACGCTGCGCCGCCTGAAATTTCATCGCAATGTGAAACCAGTCGAGGATCCGGCCGCGAGCCAGCTGACTGCCCTCGACGGTCTTCGCAAATTCACCAGCGTCGTCGCTGATCACGGTCACCCGTTCATCGCTCCTCACACCGTTCCGGCTGAGGAACTGATCGAGTCGGGCTGCAGCCGAGGTGACTTCCCTGTGTACATACCATACGCATACAGCTTTGGCGGACCGTCGGTGAACGTCGCCCGTCCGGCGACGATGTTCACGTGGCGGCCAGGGTCTCTCCCGGAGTCGCAATTTCGCAGCCACGCCGAGTCGACGCTCACGGCGGCGACATGGCTGGATTCGCGAACCTGTTCGTCTGCAACAGCCTGGGGCGGCTGCACGATCTCACCCTCGAAATCGGCGTCGAGCTGCTTTCCAATGTCGAGAATCCAATCCCGGATGCCGCTTGACGAGATGTCCTTGTCCAGCCGCAACACTTCCTTGAGCATGGCCGTAGCCAGCCGGTAGGGCAAATGAGCTGCCCACTTCGCCTGGAGGTATTCCAGCTCCGGAGTGACGCGTCTGGGTAGCGCTTTCGACAAGGGATGCACCACACGCTGCGGCGTTTGCGCAGTTCCTTGACACGCGCACGACCATAGCCGAGAACCTTTCACGGTCACTTTGCCGTAGACGGTGCGTAGCACCGTCGAGCGACGGTCCTTGTGCCTCAATGCCGCACCGCAGTTCTGACAATGTGTCTGGCCTGAGAGCCACTGCTTCACCTATTTCGAAATCAGTTCGGTCTGCACCTTTGCCAGCAGCGACCGCCCTTCCGCGAGAGTCAGGCCCAGTTCGGCAAGACTACGGTCAGGGCGCTCAACGACGGCCAGAACTCGGTCGCCCTCCTCGACTGTGTCGCCGTCGACCAACCTTGCTTCGATGATTAACCGCATGGCTTGCTCCCACCGTTGCGAGACCGATCAGCCTACTCCACACGAAACCGGAGCCGCTGCCGGAAGTACACGCGGCGCTCCTTACGAGCCTCCCCAACTTTTGCACGCTCTCTTTGACATCTGGGCGCCGAGCGCGCTGTCGAGTGCGAAGAGCTCAGGTTGACCGTTGAGGCGCTCGATAAACGCATTGCGGAAATCCCCCGGCGCGGAGATAACCACTTCGTAACGGGCGCAGGCACCACGGACACTCCATAGGCCGGCTAGAGCTAATTGCAATCAACGTTTCGTAGGTGTAGCGAGTAGCATGCATGCGATCAATAGAATGATCGACGTCCATACGAACATATCTCCGAATGCGTTTGATGTCCCCGCGCCCGCTCCGAACATTGCGGACGATAGATAGAATGTGAGCTTGTCCACGTTAGACCGTTATATGGATCTTGAGATGACCCGAGGAAAAGTCGCGCCTCGCCGTCCGTGTTATCAACCTGTCGCACCGGGGGCTCGGGGATCGAGCTGGGTCGCACCGCCTTACTGTGCCGATGGAGAGGCGGGTCGGCCAGCCGAACAATGGCTGCTTCTTATAGAGGCCACGCCTCGATTGTCCACAAGCGTCGGTGACGATTCCCGAAAAACCGCTCCGCGTGGTGTCCGGAAAGACGGGTGGCCACAAAGCATAGATAGCGCTGGCCGCCGGTATTGACCACCTTGGTGCAGGGACGCCGGAATCGCCAGGCGAATAAACACCCGCGCGGAGTTCAGCGGCAGCGGAGGCGATTAAAACGAGGCAGCAGTCTTTCCACCAATTTTTCGGCATCACTTTTTTAGCATCGGATGCGAGTACTCAGCAACGGCGAGAACACGAATCGTAAAGCCGTTGTACTCGTCAAACCGTTCCTGTCCCTCAGCCATGGCGGTCTCCCATCATCTATGTGCACGGAACCGCTGTGTGCAGCTCACTCGCCGTTTTCGTCGCACCATTCGATAACCCGTGCCTTCGCGCATGAGATTGCATCGGCCTCGTCGACAAAGGAAGCGATGTCGCCCGAATCATGCGTTTCGACGCGATCTTCTGTGCTTCCCGGCCCGCGAGTGATTCTGGCCCTCGCGACATAATGTCCGTCGCTGGCGCGACGTGTCCGGCAATCGATGTGAAATGCCATGTATTCAAACTGCATCAATGTCTCCCGAACGGCGGTCCACTCCTACCCCAGACTCCTGTCCCCTCGACTGTGCTCACCGGAACGGACTCGACCTTAACCCTGCGATTGCTGGAACTGAAGAGGTTCCTGTAATGACGTCATTTTATGACGCAGTAAGACCAGGGGCGCGGCCTGAGACCGCAGCCCTCGAAGGCAAACGTGGGGAGGCGGCATGCGCGCGAATGAACTGCTCGATTGCCGGCAAGATAATCTCGTTGAATTTGCGCCCAGCGAAAGTTCCGTAGTGACCTGTGCATCCGGCAATAATGTGCGACTTGCGCTCCGCTGGAATGCCCGTGCACAGCGATTGCGCCGCCTCAGTCTGACCGCACCCGGTGATGTCGTCATGGCCGCCTTCGACGGTCAGCAGCGCAACTTTCTCGATGGCCCCGGGGTGCACCGGCCGGCCAGCCACTTCCATGCATCCGCGCGACAGATGGTGCTCGCAGAAAACCTTCTCGATCGTCTCCAGGTAATACTCGGCGGGCATGTCGAGCACAGCGTTGTACTCATCGTAAAACTTGCGGTGCAGCTCGGCCTTGTCCTGGTTTCCCTTGACGAGGTTGCAATAGAACTCAACGTGCGCATCGATGTGGCGTTGCATGTTCATCGAGACGAAGCCCGCGAGCTGGAGGAAGCCTGGATAAACGCGCCGACCCATCCCTGGGTAGGACGCAGGGACGTGTTCGATGACGTGCGACTCGAACCAGGCGAGCGTGCGGTCCTGCGCGAACCGGTTCACGCTGGTCGGACTCACCCGCGTATCGATGGGCCCGGCAATGAGTGTCATGGTGCGCGGTTGCGCACGTTCGTTGTCCTCGGCGAGGTGCGCAATCGCGCAGAGCACCGGGACTGCCGGCTGACATACCGCTATCACGTGTGTATCCGGGCCCAGGTACCTCAAGAACTCCTTCAGGTATCCGACATAGGTGCCCAGGTCAAAGCGCCCCGCGTCAAGCGGCACCAGGCGTGCATCGGCCCAGTCGGTGATAAAGACGTCGTGCCCGGGGAGCAGCGCTTCCACAGTCGGACGCAGCAAAGTGGCGTAGTGGCCGGACAGTGGCGCGACGAGCAGAACCTGTGAACCGTGTTGCGGCACGTCCTTCCTGAAGTGCAGCAGCCGGCAAAAAGGCCTGTCGGCGACCACCGTCTCGGTAACCGCCACGGGTTGTCCTGACACGATGACATCGCCAATGTCAAAGCCAGGCTTTCGGTAATTCCTGGCCAGCCTTGAAAACGACTCAAGCGCGGCATCCGCTTCCCGTAGCCCGGGAATCCAGCCGGTGAAGTCACCCCAGAAATTGAGCGTGCGGTGATTTGTTTCAGCCATGAACTGCAGCGGTTGAACCGTCCGAAGAGCCAGCTCCCGCATCCCATACAGTGCCACAAAAGCCTCCCCGCCGAGAAGGTCATGTCTCGGTGCGCCGGGCTCAAGACAACTGTCTGAACCTCGCGATGAATGGTGAGGGATCCCAATCGTCTGCCTGACCGGGGTCGGCCGGGCAAAGCCGACGAGGCAGGGACGGCCTCGAATCCCGTTGGGTCAGGGCGGAACTGAGCGCCAGCGGCGAGCCGCGGCGGAATGTTTCGTTTTCATGTGTTGGTCTCCACAACGCGCAACGCTATCGGGGAACAGGAGGGCGATCCGTTGCTCATATATGTCAAGCAATAATTATTCCGTCAACGACAAGTCATTGATTTGTTGCCATAAAAAATGGATAGCATCATCGCGGACACGGATTTTCAGACGGAAGCGTTTCATTCGAGAAACAGTCATTCCGGATGCTTAAGGCGACAGCCGCGCGCCTCGTCCGACTGTTAGCGCCGACGCCATTCGTCTGGTGCGCAGGCGTACCTGAGAGCGGCGGCGCAATCCATCACCCGCCGCAAGCCTTGCCAGATGGTCTTGCCCCCGGTTCGCGATCGCCTTGGCGAGCCAGGAAGCCACCGGGCATGGCGATCAACCGCACCACCTCATTCAGGCGCAGTGGCGTCTTGGGCGGCTTCTTCCTGTCGAGAACGAACACCGCGCGCCACTCATCGGATTGGAACAGGAGTTCAGGGTCGCGGTTCTGAACGGGGAATTCTCGCCCCGCCGCATCTCGGCGCTCGAGATAGCCGCCTCGCGTCACGGCAAATGCATCAGGGCAGCATCGCCAGGCCGGCGCCGACCAACGAACAAAACAGACCATGCAACCCTGCCGCAAGCCAGGGCGGCCTGCCGAAATCGACATCTCCAACTTTTGCACGCTCTAGCTTCGCCAGCGCAAATCGATCCGGGTTCGGGGCGACCAGAAAAAGTGGCGCGCGCGGTCGTGTACCTCGCGTCGGATGAGTCGGCGCGGACGGTAGCGATGCTCTCATGGCTGAGCATCGTCGGAAAAGTACGATGCCCGGCGAACCGGGCATCGTATGCCGCAGTGACGCAGATTTTCTCTTAGACCGGCGTGATGTTTGCGGCCTGCTTGCCTTTCGGGCCCATCTTCACGTCGAAGCTGACCTTCTGGTTTTCCTGCAATGACTTGAATCCCGCTGCCCTGATTTCCGAGAAGTGAGCGAACAAGTCCGCACCGCCATTGTCCGGCGTGATAAAGCCGAAGCCTTTCGCGTCGTTGAACCACTTTACTGTGCCTGTTTCCATCATTCAATCCAACAAAGTATAAAGAGCGCACCTAATTCCGTACGCCTGAATCTTGTACATTTTGCAGCAGCGGGAGTTACTGCCTTGCGCTCAACCACAGTTCTGAAACCGCTATCCAAGACTCCGACACCGAAGTTGTAGCCGATGGCGGGGGTGCAGGTCAATTCAGGGGGCGCTCTCAAATGTGAGGTGCGACACCTAGTGTCGCATAAAGTGTCGCGATGCAAGAGCAGATGCACTACCAGTATGTTCGATGAATCAGGACTGCATTCCCGTTTTTGGGTAAGCCGTCTGGGGTTTGTCCTGGCCGGCACACGCGCATGCGGATTTTTCCACGCTCGTTACATTGCGGTCGCGCCTTCGGTACCAGGTCGCGTGGGGAAGGCTCGCCTGAAGTGCACATTCCGGGGCGCCACTCGCGCAACTTTCCTGCATCCGGGTCAAAGTCGATTACGATGGAACCCGTGGTTTAGTCAGGTACTAGCCGCGTCCCGCCCGACCTTGGCGGCGATGCGAGCAGCCGGTAGGTCACGATAGATCGGAGCCTGGGCGCGCTTCAACGCCTTGATGATGAGCGTGTGTTGCCGCCGACGCCAGTTTGGCCCGGAAAACGAAATTCGGCTGGACCACCAGAGCGGGCCGCGAATCGTTGCTGTTGAAACCTCTTTCCAATTGCCAGACACGGTCAGTCCGATGTCGGCATGTCGGTCGATATTGTGTCGGCGTCAACGCAATATGTACCCTTGCCAGCTTCCTTTGCGTCGTACAACGCGGCGTCGGCGCGCTTCATCAGTCTCTCGAAGGACTCGCCGTTCACCGCGAACGCTATGCCGATGCTGGTGCCAATGCTCACGGCCTCGCCTGTTGATAGCCTGTACGGCCTGGCTATCTGGCGAATAACGCGTTGAGAGAGTGCGACGGTGCCAGAAAAGGTTGCGTTCTCGACGACAATAGCGAACTCATCGCCGCCGAGTCGCACCACCAACTCCTCACGTCGGAGCAACTCTCTCAGTCGGTCCGCAACGGTTATCAGTACCTCGTCTCCGGCATGATGACCGAACCTGTCGTTGACCTGTTTGAAACCGTCCAGGTCGAGACACATCACCGCCACGGCTGGTTCGCGGTCCGTCACGCAATCGCAGAGAATCCGTTCAATCTCGTCGCGTAGTTCGCGGCGGTTGGGGAGGCCGGTGAGCGGGTCGTGACGCGCGAGATGGAGAATTTTCGCTTCGGACTCCCGGCGCTCCGTCACGTCCTCGATAATGATGACGGCGCTACCATCGGGTACCGGGTTCCGGGTCATCTCGAGCTGGCGACCGTCATTGAGTTCGAGGTCCAGCGGGCCGCGTTTCGCGGCGAGCCACTCGGCACAGCGCTCGACGAGTTGCCTTCTGAGCGTTTCTCCAAACTTCGCCAGTCCCACGTGACCAATGAACTCGGGCAGGGGCACGTTGAGTCTGAGCATCTCGACAGTGGCGCCAAACAGCTCCGCAGTTCGCCGGTTGGCGATAATCACCTTTCCCGACTCGTCAATGGTGCATAGCCCGTGAGGCATATGGGCCAACGCTGCATCGAACCGCGCCGCAAGTTCTGCATGCTTCTGTTCTGCCGTCATCAGGGCCACGAGCACTTTGTAGTGGCGCCGGACAACCGACGCCATCGCGGCGATGTACAGGAAGAGCGGCGGCACGAGAATCCACGACCCGCCGCGCGGCGCGAGCATTGCGCCTAGCCCGATAGGAAGCGCGCCGAGGCAAATCTGAGCGATGGCCAGACGGGGCAAGGCTGCATTTCTCGACGCTATCCCGCCCAGAATCCCGGCTGTGACCATCAGCGCCAGTGACGCCAGTTCTGCGTCCCCGGAGATGACACATGCCATCGTACCGATGCCGAACTGGAAGCAGGCCAGCAGCGAAACCGGCGCATACCGGGTTGCCCAGGGGGCCGGATGCACCGCATTCATACGGTTGCGCACGACGTAAGCGTGAGCGATTCCGAGTCGCGCGGCGAGGAGTCCGATATCAGCCGCGAGCCATAGAGCGGCCCACATCTGATGCAGGCGGACGAGGGCGACGAGCGCAACGAATGAACTGGAGACGCCCGACAGGAACAGCGGCCGCATGTTCTCGAATAATGTGGAAAGCAGCGCCGCGCGGATGGACACCGTAGCGAGGTTGTTTCCCGACGGCGGTGTTACGAGAATCGAATCGAGGATGGACGTCTTGCCCGACATGGTGTGGTCATACGAAGAGCGCTACTTTTCTGGCTGCCATTGGGGATGGGCACTCATGTGTTTACGGAGGGAGCAGAGATTTTCTTGATTGGCGTAAACGCCCGCTTTGCCTGTCACATCTCGTCGCACTGATGAACGCTGGGTTAGTCGACCTCTATTTCCTGCTCACCTGACGTGACTTTGCGCACACCACTTCTGTCGGCGCGGTTCGCCCCGCAGCGCTTGTGAAAGCTCACTCATCGCAGACGCGTATCGACAGAACAGATTTACGCCGTCGACGCTCCATGCAAGCCGCATAAATAATGCGATTTGCACATACTTAATTGTTAAATTGCAGGGAGAGGGTATACGCTTGAGCAAATTCTCTGCGAGATGCTCATGGACGTTCCGACTCTCCTGGACCGCAACGGATTGCTTGCCGCCTGGCCAAAAAAGCGGAAATGGTTCAGTGGCACCCGTACGAGTTGGACGAACGCGGAGAAGTGGTGACGAATCCGCGCCCGAGCGCGCGGCGCCAGATAGTGCTCACCGATGTCTACTGCCATCTGAGCGAGCAGATGAGTCATCTTGCTGTCATGTCGGCACCGGTCACCACAATCTCCTTTGGCATCACGGTCCCGGACATCGTCTGGATGCCATGTGACAGGTGGGAGAGTTTCGACCGCGACGACCCGGCGCCGTTTGTCCCGGACCTTTGCGTTGAGGTGCTGCTCGATTGCGACCGGATGCAGGACGTCGACCGGAGGGTCGCGGCCTATCTCGAAGGTGGTGCCGGTGAAGTCATTGTCGTCGGCCCGTACGGACAGGTTGAGTTCCGAGGAGCAAAAGGCAGGCGACAAGCTTCGATATTTGGCGTGGCGCTATCGCTTGACCCGATGTATTTCGACGAGCGTGATGTTTCTGCCGTTTCCAGTGGCGTTCGTAGCTAGAAGGTTCTTCCTGAGACTCGCACGGAATGACTGTCACGAGGCGTTGACTGCGGGGGCACGTTCTCTATTTCTGGAAGTCTGCGGATTCGGTTCGGCCGATTTCATCGTTCCGGACGGGGCAAGCAATTCAGAAAGCATAAGGGCGCAGAACGGGCCGTCCCATTTGAATTCCCTGTCCGCCTTTCCACGGGGATTAGCGCCCGTCCTCTGCGCGATCTGATGCCCGGACACTACCAACAGTCAGGTCACATGGCTAATTCACGGCTCTGGCATCGTCGCGAT
This sequence comes from Burkholderia sp. OK233, assembly GCF_900230185.1. Lineage (GTDB taxonomy): Bacteria > Pseudomonadota > Gammaproteobacteria > Burkholderiales > Burkholderiaceae > Paraburkholderia. Next base: position 255,538 of record NZ_OCSR01000002.1, on the reverse strand, counting down.
GAAAACGTTAGCAGGGACGACGGTCCTGTTTTCTGATGGCGCGCAGCATTTCCGCGCTCGCGCCAGGTTGTTCTGCTTGAATGCCGGGTTGCGGCGCTCTATGCTCGGAGTGCTGTTCCTCGTCAGGAGCTGGTCATGAAAGGCGCTGCAGTGAACGTGCATTTCGACGCACGGTTTTTGGTGCTGGACCTGGCAGATCGCCGGGCCGCTTATTTTCCCCTGAAGTGGTTTCCGGTCCTTGAGTCTGCGTCGTCGATGGAGCGTGGGCATTTCGCCATCTCGATTGACCAGCAGCAACTGTACTGGCCGGAACTGGACGAAGATATCAGTGTGGCGGCGTTGCTGCTACCTCTGGATGACCTGAAGCTTCACTGAGGTAAGCGCGCACCATCTGGCCATATTGTGCTTTGCCGTGCCGCTGCCATTTGCAGGGAGGGTCTGTGCGAACGACAGCGCTTCCGAAGACAGGTCTGCTGGCTCGTCAAACACGGCACTGATTTGGCCAAACGCGATTCACGACGCATAGTCGGCCCCATAAGGCTGGAGCCGTTCGCAGCCCGACCCGAGCACTGCACTCCGCCTCGGCGCTCCGGTGTTGACTCAGCGCCTCGCACGATACCCAGCACCGTCTCGATCGTTCGGACGTTGCTGAATGGCATGATCTCGACGACGATATTCATGCCGCATTTCCCTGCGTTTTTCGCACACGACTACAAAGGCATCGCGCGTCCTCGGGATGTCCGGTGCGCTCATATCGTTTGAACTCGGATTCAACGGCAAACTCACTTTTCGACATTCGTGCCTCGACCCCGGATATAAGGGGTGAAAATATCATAAATAATACTAATTAAATATTAAACTGAGGCGAGAACTGTGAGGTCGTCAGCGCTACTGAGGAACCGAGCCTCTATTTCACAAACTGAAGCGCTGGTGGGGTTTCAGCGGCTTCTGGCAGCGGTCCCGCACCATACTGGCGCGATGGATGCGGATTCGCTCGACGGCCTTGACGCTGGCCCAACTGCCGGGTCTGGGGGCCCGCGATGGCTTCCCGAAGGAGGCGGTGACACCCTGCGCACGAAGCCCCCGTTCACCGCGGTCCTGTGGCGCAATAGCTGCGCCTGGAGTTTACCGGACTTGCCGTTCGCGACGGACTCGGCCGCAAGTCCCAGAAATTCGTCTTCCCGGAACTGCGCAACGCCCCCCGCTTGAGGTTTCAGCTCTGCATCGGTCCGCCGCGGATTAGCGTTCATCGACGTTTCGTGGCCGGCATCGCTTGATCGCCGTCCCGCGTTGCGGCTGGTGAGGAAGCGATGCCGCAGTCTACAGCGAAGTAACATTAAAGGACCGATCAAAATGAATCTCCATAACCACCCCGCATGCCGTCCGTTTCTCGAAGCCGGCAATCTCTCACAAATTTTTGCGTACTACGAAGATGGGCGCAACGTCATGTGGATGATGCTGCGCGCGCAGCCGCGTCCCTGTTTCAACCTCGAACTCGTACACGACATTCTCGGCCTCGTGCAGGCAGCCCGGGAGTCGGGCCTGCCAATCGATTTCTGGGTCACGGGCTCATTGATTCCGACGATGTTCAACGTCGGTGGCGACCTCGATTTCTTCGCCGACGCGATCCGGACCAGCAAGCGCCAGGCGCTGATGGCGTATGCGCGCGCGTGCGTCGATTGCGTACATGCGGCGTCGCGCGGCTTCGACACGGGTGCGATCTCGATCGCGATGGTCGAAGGCACGGCGCTTGGCGGCGGCTTCGAGGCCGCGCTCGCGCATCATTTCCTGCTCGCGCAGAACGACGCGCGAATGGGCTTTCCGGAGATCGCGTTCAATCTGTTCCCGGGTATGGGCGGGTATTCGCTCGTCTCGCGCAAGGCCGGGATGCACCTCGCCGAGGAGCTGATCGGCAACGGCGAATCGCACACGGCGGAATGGCACGCGGGAAAGGGACTCGTCGACCACCTGTTCGAACTGGGCGAGGGCTATGTGGCGACCCGCACCTTCATCGACACACTGCGCCCGAAGTTGAACGGGATTCGCGCGATGTTGCGCACCCGTCAGCGAGTGTTGCAGCTCTCGCGCGCCGAGCTGATGGAAATTACCGAAGACTGGGTTGACGCCGCATTCATGATCGAGGAGAAGGACCTCGCGTTTATGGAGCGCCTCGTGATGCTGCAAAAACGGCGCTTGACCAATGTGCGCGAGACTCGCGCCATCGTCGCGTGAGGAGGACGGGAAGCTCAGGCAGAGGTTCAGGCAATCAGCCTGAGCTTCTGCCGGTCGCGCAGCCACTGTTCCAATTCGGCTGCAGGCATCGGCCGGGCGTAGAGGAAACCCTGGACGTATTCGACGGCCAACCCTTTCATGAACAGCTCTTCCGACATGGTCTCGATACCTTCAGCGACAACCTTGAGGTTCAGCTCATGCGCGACTACCACCATCGAACGCACCAGCGCCTGTGCTTTCATGTCGGCGTCGATCGAACGAACAAAGCTGCGATCGAGCTTGATGACGTCGAGTGGAATCCGCCCGAGTTGCGACAGCGACGAATAGCCGGTGCCGAAGTCGTCGAGGTGAATCTGGGCGCCGAGCTGGCGCAATTGTTTGATCAGGTCGATCGCGGTCGCTTCATCCTCGATCAGGCAACTTTCGGTCAGTTCAAGATCGATCAGGCATGGATCGAGATTCGCTTGCTGCAGCGCCTCGCTGAAATGCCGGACCACAGCGGTGTCCACCAGCTGGCGCGCCGACACGTTGATCGCGACGCGCAGATTGAGTCCGCTCACTTTCCACTTTGCGGCCTGCACAGCGGCGGTCTGCATACCAGCGACCGAGCGGCCCGATCAGCCCCGACTCTTCTGCGTAGCGGATGAACTCGGACGGCATGATCTGGCCGCGCTCCGGCGAATTCCAGCGCACCAGCGCTTCGACACCTTGCACCGTGCCAGTTGCGAGCAACAGCTTTGGCTGATAATCCAGCGTCAGCTGGCCTTCGTCGAGCCCGCGCCGCAGGTTGGTATCGAGCCACACGTACCGGGCGACCTTGCGATCCATTTCCGGTGAAAACACGCGGTAGGTGCGTTTGCCTTCGTCTTTGGCGACGTACATCGCCGTGTCGGCGGAACGGATCAGCGATTCGAGACTGTCGCCGTGCTCCGGGCACAGAGCGATACCTATCGAGCAGCCCGTATAGACCTCGACGAGGCCGAGCCTGAATTGGCGTGCGCAGGCGCTCGAGAATACGCTGCGCGGTGGCTTCGAGCGATGCTGCGGAGGCCGGCGCGACCAGCACGATGAATTCGTCGCCGCCCAGCCGCGCGAGCGTATCGCCTTCGCTGAGACAGGTGCTGATGGTCGCCGAGACGTCCTTGATCAGCCTGTCGCCGAACACATGGCCGTAGTGATCGTTGACCTTCTTGAAGTTGTCGAGATCGAGGAACAGGATGCCCGCCGATTCGCCCGGGACCAACGTTGTGATCGACGTGCGGATCTTGTCCTCGATCGCATTGCGATTGGCAAGTCCGGTGAGTGAATCGGTATTCGCCAGCTCGGTCAGCCGTTCCTGCGCGCGCCGTTCTTCGGTAATGTCGGTGCCGGAACAGATCAGGAACTGCTCGTCGATGCCACTGCCACTATGCACGAACTTGTTGCGAAACAGGAAGAGCCGCTCGCCGTGGATCGTCTTCACGCGCCGTTCGACTTCGTACGACACGCCGCGGTTGAAGAAGCCCGTGATGTTCTGGCTCGACTCCGCCCCGGCTTCGGACGACATGAAGAGTGCCCAGATGCTTCGGCCGATCACGTCCTCCTCTTTCATGCCGGTGAGTTCTTCGGCGAGGCGATTGAAACGCTGGATGCGGCCGTGCCGGTCGACAATCACGACCACCGAATTGACCTCTGACACCACCTGCTCGGCGAACGAGAGGCCGTGCACAAGATCGCGCGCGACCGATTCTGTATCTTCACCGGCCGACGCGGTGCCCGACCACGCGTCGCGGTCCCGCTTCTTGCCGACCAGATGCAGTCGCAGTGGCTCGCCGAACAGGCGAACGTCAAGCACCAGATGCGCTGTGACGCCGGTGAGACTGCGGATCTGCGCGGCCTGTTGCGGCGTGAGAGGAATAGCGACGTGCGCGGGAACGTCGCCTGTGACAGGCGTCAGCTGCAATGCGTTGCTGTCGCCCGACAGCCGCCAGCATGGGCTGCTTGTGCCGAACCGTGCATAGAGCACCTGATCGTGCTGGTCGTCGTTCATGAGCCCCTCGCAGCAAAGTGTGCCATCGGGCCGACAGCAGCGGTAGCTCAGGCGGGCGGGTTTGAACGATGGACAACATGTACTAGGTTGATTCGGCGATGTGGCCCTGGCGCAGTAGTGCGCTGGCCTCAGCGGCCCCCACCGCCTCGCTGAAATGGAAGCCCTGCGCCTTCGTCGCCCAATTCGTGTCAGCGAGCAGCAGGCGCTGCTGCTCGGTCTCTACGCCCTGCGCAATCACGCCTATACCGGCCTCGCGCGCGAGGTTGACGATGGCATGGATCGTCGCCGCACTCCCGGGATCGCAGGTGGACCGGTGGATGACCGATTGAGCAATCTTCAGATGGCTCACACGCCAGGACCGGACATAATCAAACGACGCGTACTCGCTGCCGAAATCGTCGATGGCGATCTTCACGCCGAGCTCGCGCAGCGCCCGGAGCACGTCGTTCTGGGACCACGCGAGCCGGGTCAGGGTCGCCTCCGTCACGTCGAACTCCAGGTCGGACGGGGCAAGCCGCCATTTCGCGACGGTTTCGGCGACATCGCGAATGAATGTCTGAGCGCTACCAAGCTCGCGCAAGGACAGATTGACGGCGATCATCAGGGGGGCCACGCCTTCGTCACGCCATACCCTCATCTGCCTGCACGCCTCATCCAGCACCCAGTGGCCAAGCGCTCGCACCGTGCCGGTCCGCTCGGCGATCGGCATAAAAACGCCGGGGGCAAGGAGGCCGCGTGTCGGATGATGCCAGCGCACCAGCGCTTCCATCCCGACAATGTTCCCGGAGGACAACTCGATCTCGGGCTGGTACTGGAGTTCCAGTTCGCCGCGATCCGCTGCGCCGCTCAGATCATCGGCGAGCGTCATCCGTTCGAGCACGGACTGGTCGAGCCCGTCGGAATGGAAACAATACAGGTTGCCGCCATCTTGCCTGGCGCGGTGGAGCGCGAGCTCAGCCTGCAACAGCAGCGCGTGCACGTCGCTGCTTCCCTCGACGTAAGGACAGACTCCGATGCTGGTGGTGATCCGCACATCGTTGCCATCGAGGTGGTAGCTGAAGGCCAGCGCCGTCCGGAGTCTCGCCGCCAGGCTCCCGGCGTTAGCGGGCTCGCCCATCTCGTCCTGCAGGATGGCGAATTCATCCCCACCCAGGCGGGCCACCAGATCGCGTTCGCCCATGCAGGTTGTCAGACGCTTCGAGACCTCGCGAAGCAGCAGATCTCCAACCGCGCGACCCAGTGTGTCATTGACCGACCCGAAATGATCGAGACCCAGATGGAAGACCGCAAACGGCATGGCGCCGCGTTGGGCTGCCGCGAATGCGCGCCGCAACCGACGCACGAATGTCGTCCGGTTCGCCAGTCCCGTGAGCGCATCAGTACCGGCGAGCCGCGCGGTTTTCTCCTCCGCGGCCTGTTCCCGGGTCACGTCGAGGATCATCCCTTCGATTTCGATGAGCCGTCCCTCCCGGTCGCGCACCGGGACGAAGCGGTTCTCGACACAACGACAGGCGCCGTCTCCGGTGCGCAGGCGGAACTCGACCGACGCGCCCGTGACGCCCCGGTCCAGCACGCGCGCGATGGCTGCCTCGACCCGCGTCCGATCGCGCGGATCGACGAGCTTCTCGACCCAGCCTGACGAGGCCAGCAAGGCGTCACGGTCGTGACCGAACCGGGTGATGCCCTGTGATATGTACAGGAGTGAAAGCCCGGGCTCGCCACGCAGACGGTAGAAGATGACCGGGCCGTTCTCCACGACGAGATTCGCCTCGCCGGGCTCCCCGGTTTCTCCCTCGATGGCGCTCGCGAGGTTGCTCATTCCGACAACGGCCGCTCCTGTCGTCCGCCGCCTGGTCGTGAGTAGGCTCGCCACCTGACGTATCCCGGCAGGGTTCAGTGGCCCGTCGGCAATGAGTAGCCGGTCGTCTGCTCCCAGGCGCGCGGTCAGCGCTTCCCGACGGTCGTCGGCATCCGCGTTTATCAACGCGAATTGCAATTGCGGGTCTAACTGCCAGAGCCGCCTGATCGTCGTCGGGCCGTCCCAGCCGGACGACATGCGCATGTTGAGGAATGCCATCGCATAGGGCCGGTTCCGCCGAAGTGCGCGCTCGACCCGCGCAAGCGCTTCCTGGCCCGAATGCGCGGAGTCGACCGGAAACGCCTCGCGAGCGACCGGTACTCCGCCTGACACGGTCGTCCGGGTTGCCGTCAACGCGGTTTCACTGTCGGGGTGGCCAGCGAGAATCCTGCGCAGGTCCTCCTGCGCCACCGCGTTGTCGTCGATGACCAGAATGCGTCGATTGGCCTGATCGGCCTGCATTTTCGTCGGGGATCCATCGCGGACCCGGTGGCCGTGCCCGGGTAGAACGCGCGCGCACACCGGTGCCGTCACGGTGTTCCTCGTGTGGTGTGTTCCGCCCCTTGACGGCCAGTGCTGCACGGTATGGGCCGAAGCCATGATTTCCCCGTTCGTGGTGCGACCGCAATGGACGGCGTGCGTCAGGCTGTCCCTGACCTGCCGGTCACGGCAGTACCGCATGCCTGGCTCCTCGCTTCACTGGGCCGCGAGGCGCGTGCCGCGCATTCGGGGCATTGCACGGACGCCGTCCGCTGCGCTCCCCACGACGCCGAACCGACCGGCGGTACCTGCGGACCTGAGAGACCCGACGGACAAGCCGCGCCCCGCACGAGCCGCTCGCGCATGCGACGCCACCGGGGGCTATGCTGTGCATACCCGGCTTTTCCCGCAGCCGCCAGTTCCGTCAGATGATAGGAAGTATAGTTACGCCATGCTGTCTCACAAGTCCAGACATTCCTTGTTTCGGCGCGCCGCGAGGCGTGTGGGCCTGCGATCAGGAAACGGTCAGCTTTTTCACCCGGTCCTAAGAGGGTAGGAGCAAGGATTCGCGCGGTTTGCGTAACATTGCCCGGCAAGCCCTGTCGCTTAAGGCATTTAGCCGCGTTGTACGATCCGGCCGCCTGTCCCGATTGAAGCAGTCTGAAAATATCACCTGCAGAGCCAAGCCCCGCCTGGCGGGATGTTGCATCAATCAAGGTCGGCTTGAACTGGGACGAACATCCCCCCGGATACGCATTTCCGCGCGAGGCCTTATCCCAGCCCTTGTTTGTACGAGTTATCTAGTCCCTTCCCCTTGTCTTACGACCGTCGAAGCGTCAAGGCCACCCTTGGCGAATTCCGGTGGAGAGCCTACTATTGTCTGATCAAACGTCCGCCCGGCACAGAGAGGGGAACGTGGTCAGGAGGAGGTGAAGGTCATGTCCTGCACGGGCCGTACCGGCAAGAAAGCGGCCGCCGAGTCGAGGGCGAGGGCGCTTTGGATGTTCGAAGGCACGGTAACCGAAAGGGAATGGGTAGATGCACCATACCTCTCGGCAGCGGATACCAGGCGTATTGTGGTGGCTGAACTCTGTCCGTCGCTCGAGTCCGTTGTCATGAACGTCTGGAGCGACGAAGTGCCTGCAAGCGAGCATCCGACTATCGTCCGGCAAGTGAAGTCTGGCGTTCGTCATGGCTGTTCTGAGCTGCTCCGCGAAGTCAATGAGGCGCGAGAGGTCGCAATGGGGAGGGTGCTCTTCGCCCTTCCACCGTACTGGGAGCCTCCGGCTGCGCAGACAGAGCCGCAGTGGCCTCTACATCAACTGCGGGCATTCCGCTGGTCTGCGGCGGTTATTGCGTACGCCGTGCGCAATGCGGTCGAACCTTTGCATACCCGGTACACGTCGGATGAGTCGATGCCACCATTGAATAGAGGAATCCGAAATACGGTGTACGTGACGCGGCTTCGACGGCCGGAGGTCGGATTGCGGCTTAGCGGGCTTCCTCGTGCCTTCATCGAAGAACATTCAAGGACCGGAGTGCGCATCCAGTTGCCGTGCGTTGTTGGTTGACCGGACGTGGTGCGTTAAGCACCCTTCATGGTTGATGACGGCCAATGGACTGTGGTGGCCATGATAAGGCGGTTTTGCATTCTTCGTCGCGCGATCTTATTCGACTATCCCAATAGCGTGACAACGCCCTCGAGGGCACAGAATTAATTATTACGGTCTGTAATAAACATTCCACAGTGGTTGTGCATGGACTATCAGCCGAAAAATTCGCCCACCCCATTTCGATAATCCCATATCGTCTATTTCGCGGTTTCACGTTAATTTGTTTCTCAAATCAGCATGATAGTTAAAACGCTATTGTGCCGGAATTTCCATGTTTCAAGGCCGCCTGCAGGGCGACTGCGAGACCTCGACGCGCACATTCAAACGCATGGATGAATCTTCCCGGGATGGCAATATAATTATTCAAATTGAATAAAAATAGCTAAACGTTCATCCAAAATATTGCATTTATAAAAATTGAATGGTTATCATAGGGTCTCGCTTCAGCTTATCGAATTTCTGTAATAGGCGAGCCAGCAATAATTGCTAAACATGCAATGCGGCAGCGGCAATTCATACTTCAATCGGAGGCAGGCCAGATGAAGGAGACAACATGCTGAGTCCCCATGAATTCGCCACCCTGATGCTCATCAAGGAGGCGCCTCAGCAGGTCGAGCTGGGCCGCACCGAACTCGACGCGCTGCTGGAGCGTCAGCTCATCGCTCTGGAAAATCTCGCATTTGGACGGTCATATCCTCGTGTCACGAGTGACGGTGACTTCATACTCAACGCAATCGCCCGGATACGCTAGCCAGGCGCGGTACCTGCCGGCTGCCTCTGGAGGGAGCCGCGGCTTTGCTTTCTGTCAGATCTGACCCGTATGCTACTGACGCGCACGATGGACGAGCCGACGAAACGGACGTAACCGGAATGATCGAGCAGACAGTTTAATTCGTAGTGCATATTTCAAATGCTGGCCTGAAGACGGAGTGATGCCTCGTGTCCGGCCGGTGTACGGGTACCGTGATTGATCCACCAACGCGATCTGACCGCACCCCACCTGACTGAACATGGACTGTGCGCCAGAGCGAATTTTTGAGGAGTTTAGCAATGCCCCTATTGAGTCCCGAGCAGGTCGCGGCCGCGCAGAAAGCCAATCTCGACGTGTTCTTCGGATTGAGCGGCAAGGTATTTGAAGGTGTCGAAAAGCTGGTCGCGCTGAACCTGCAGGCCGTCAGGTCCACGCTGGGCGAGGCGCAGGAGAGCACGACAAAAGCACCTGGCACGAACGACCCGCAGCAGTGGCTCGCGTTGCAGGCCGGCGTCACCGGACCTTTCGCGGAGAAATGGCAGTCATACGGGCGTCAGTTGCTGGACATCACCTCGACCACGCAGGCCGAGGTCACGCAACTCGCTCGGGCACAGTATGAGCTGTATAACGCGCGAGTGCAGGCGCTTGTCGAGGACGCGGCGAAGAGTGCTCCCGCAGGTTCCGAAGCAGCAATTGCGGCGTGGAAGTCGGCGATCGGCGCTACCAGTACCTGGTACGACACGCTGCAGAAAACAGGTCAACAGGCCCTGCAGGTCGCCGGGAGCAACCTGGACGCGGTCACGGCCGCTGCATCGAGCGCCGCGCGGCGCGCCAATGGGCAGGCGTCCACAGCCGCGGCGCGAAGCGGTAAGACAGAGGCGGGCAGCGATGCCCGCGTTGCTGCAGCTGTATTCCAGAAAGGACTCCTTCTCGATGACGGAATCTGATTTCCCGTTCATACGGTTCCTGAATGAAGGCAGTGCTGCTCCGGATCAGCGGGTGGCCTGATTTTGTGAGGATGATGTCGATGACAAAACAGATTGCGGTAGTGACCGGTGGAATGGGCGGACTCGGTGAGGCGATCAGCATCAGGCTTCATGACGCTGGCTATGCGGTCGTGGTCACGTGTTCGCCGGGCAATACCAGTGCGAACGAGTGGCTCGCACGGATGGAAGCCGAGGGTAGACAGTTCCGGGCGTATACGGTCGACGTCGCCGACTACGATTCGTGCGAAAGATGCACGGCGCAAATCAAGGCGGAAATCGGACAGGTCGACATTCTGATCAACAACGCCGGCATCACACGCGACGCCAGCTTCAAAAAACTCGACAAGGTCAACTGGGACGCGGTAATCCGGACCAACCTCGATTCGGTGTTCAACATGACGAAGCCAGTGTGCGACGGCATGGTCGAGCGTGGCTGGGGCCGCATCATCAACGTGTCGTCAATCATCGGCTCCAAGGGCGGGTTCGGCCAGACCAACTATGCGGCGGCGAAGGCCGGCATGCATGGCTTCACAAAATCGCTGGCGCTTGAGGTGGCGAGGAAAGGCGTCACCGTCAACACGATCTCGCCCGGCTACATCGCGACAAAGATGGTGATGGCGGTGCCCGAAGAAATCCGCGAGACGAAGATCATCCCGCAGATTCCGGTCGGCCGGCTCGGACAGCCTGACGAAGTCGCCGCACTCGTGCTGTACCTGTGCTCGCACGAAGCGGGTTTCGTGACCGGCGCCAACATCGCAATCAATGGGGGGCAACACCTGCAGTGAAGCGGACAGGCCTGCAATGGAGGATCGGATGAGTGACACAGTGGCAATCGTTGTGGGTTCGTTCGTGCTGGCGATGGCACCCGTGTTCGTCGCCGCTCATTATTACCGGGAGCATAGGCGCCGAAAACTGCTCAGACAGATGGGGCACCATCACGACTGGCGAGACTGGAGCAGCGCCCGGCATTGAGCTTCTGCACTCGCTACCCTGTTGCTGCTGTACCAAAGTGATCGCATCGTTGCCTGAATGGATGGGCGTACGCATTCCATCAGGAAACGCGTACCGGTAACCTCCGCGTAATGGCTGCTCCGCCGCATCGTATGCCATGGCCGTAAACATCGCTTCTCGCGACGATCAAACGGCGGTATGGTGTGACCGGCTGCCGCGTTCTCAGGCGCGGTGGCCGCCCTTGGACTCTGCTGGTCATCTCAATCAGCAGAATCCCCCAGGCCAAGGTTTCACCGCCTTGGCTCTTTTTTGGTGCGCCGAGCGTGCCCAACATTGTCGTCGGGGCTCTGGTGCAAATAGGCGGTCCGGTCGATGTGGTTCGTATAGCTAAGGATGTCTTATTGAGCCGACAGGACGGCATTCCACACAGCGGGCGCAGCGGTATCTTTGAGGCTTAGCTTCACGAGGTTGAATTGACCTTTGCGAACGCGATGCATCAACTCAATGCCTGCCAGAGTGATCGCGGCATTCCTGAAGCGTTTGAAGCCGAACATGACGTTCGTTCTGGACTTGACATTGCGATGATCCTGTTCGATGAGATTATTCAAATACTTCGAGGTTCGGACCTTCGTATCCTCGGGCAGCAATCCGTCGGTCTTCATTTCACGCACGGCACGGTGCGAGGCTGCATAGCCGTCGAGCGTGATCGTTTCCGGGAGCTGGCCCTGATGTTTGATGGCCTTCCTGAAAAAGACTTGGACCGCGGCCACGTCGCGCCTGGCGCTGAGCATGAAATCCACGGTTTGCCCCGCCCGATCCACCGCTCGATAAAGGTAGACCCACTTGCCGCGAATCTTCACGTACGTCTCGTCGACACGCCATGATCGTCCCGTGGGCGTGCCGAAACGGTTCCAGCGTTTGACGAACTCCGGCGTATAACGCTTCACCCAACGCAGAATCGTCGTGTGAGCCAGCGATAAACCCCGCTCGGCCATCATTTCGACCAGATCGCGCAGACTTAGCTTGTAGCGCAGGTACCAGCGCACGCAAAGAATGATCACATTGCGCTCAAAGTGACGTCCTGCGAACAGATCCTCCAGACTCTTGAGCTTGCTCATCGTCGGCTCTCAAATCGGTCAGCCTGACACTTTAACCGAGTCGCCTTCGCTATTTGCACCAGAGCCGTTCAGTTCACCGACATGGTGCCATAGGAGTGGCTCAATGACGAAGCTGACAGCAGCCCGGTCCCCTCGGCCGCATCCTTGCGCGCAAGCAGCATCGGCTCTCTCGCATCTTGCGCCTGCGCACCGGGCACCGGGGGCGGCGCTGGGTCACCGCGCCGTGCATTGCCAAAGCGGTCTGAAATGGCATCCGAGATTTCTGACCGGTCGTTGACCAGTATGTCGCCAATGCCGAACGGTGCCCCGCCCGCGGCGCCGATCCACGTTGCCTGCGCGAGCCCCTGACTCCATGGCTGGTGCTCGATCGCATTGGTCGCAATCTGTGTCAGGTCGTTCGCAGTGACGCCTTCGCCCACGTTGATGAGCATCTTCAACGCGCCGCGCAGCCACAGGTTCTCGACAGTCCGCAGGGCCGGGGCGGCGGTCAGACTGGCGCCGAAGGACATCGCGCCGAAAATTGCACCGCTGACGGCTCCGCAGGCGAGCGCTTCATCGAAACCCTTGCGCGTGAATTCGTGCGCTGGCCGGCAGTCATATTGCAATCCCGCCGTACCGACGCCGAACATTGTGTTGGTGGTGATTTGCGTGGCGAAGTTGGCCAGTCCGGCACCGGCTTTGGCTAGCCCGAGATACGATTCCGGCACACGCATGGTCAGGTTGAAGATCGACGATGAGCCGGACGCCGCAGAGGGCTCCGCTGCACTTGCCGCAGCGGCACCCGAGTCGAGCGAGTCGGTGGTCAGATTGGCCGTCATATCGGCCAGGACCAATGTATCGGCCATCCCTTCTTCGACTGCCGCCGTGCCCACTGCCGCAGCGCCGAACGTGAAGAAACTCAGCACGAGGCCGGCGACGGCGAGCACGCCCATGCCCACACCAATGCCGATCTGCGCGCCGACCGTCATCTTGTTGCCACTCGGATCAGCAAATACGAGCGGGTTGTTGCCGACGAACAGATAGGGGCTCGCGAATTGCCGCGCGGCGTCGGCCGCCAGAAAGCGACGCAGATCGGGTGAGTACAGACGCGCACCGAAGTTGTAAAGTCCGGTTTCGCCGTCGTATTCCCGGCCCATGAAGCGGAACGGCACCGCGTCCTGATTCGAGCCCGTAGCCGCGGCGAGCGAGCCGAATGCGCGATACGCGAATTGCGCGACAAGCTGGTTCTGGGCGTTCACCGTCGCGAGCACGGTATGCGCCGCATCTTTGAGCGGGAAGTAGTACTGATCGCTGAGCGCGGCGACGAGTCCGGTCGGGCCGTAGACGAGCGCCGACCAGACGCCACCCCGCAGCACGGTCAGCGGGTTGCGGCTCAGGCCATTGAACGTGATGTCCGCCTGTGCGGCGCCGCTCGCCACCTTCAGCACGCGCTGGCCGAAACTGTTGTAGGCAAAGCGCAATGCCATGCTCCCGTCGGTCGCGGCGATGCCTTGCGCCAGGTTCAACGCCGTATCGTAGTCCAGGCTCAGGTTGTCCGTGCTCACCAGGTTGCCTCGCGCGTTATACGCAAACGCTGCGGGTGTGCCGTCATCGACGGTGAGCGTATTCAATTGATCGGTACCGGCGGCATTGTCAAACGCGTACGCCACATTGCCGTCCTGCGTCAACGACCAGATGTTGCCATTCGCATCGAACTGGCCGATCTCCTCACTGCCGATGGACGAGTCACCGACGAGTGCGGTTACGAGGCGTCCTTGAGCGTCGTACGTGTACGTCGTCTGCACCGTTTGTGGTGTGTCGAACGCCAGCGATAGCGAGCGGCACTGTGGATAGCCGTTCGCGAAATATTCATAGCCCAAGGCGAACGCGGCGTCATTCGTGCCTTGCACAGTGACACTCTGCGACGTCAGCCATCCCGGCGATGCGTACCCGAACGCGCCCGTCACCGCACCGTTATTGCGGATTTCCAGTTCGACGTCGCCGTCCGGCGTGTACGTGTACGACGCGATGTCCGATGGCGTCGCGGCCGACGAGCCGATGCTCACGACCCGAGCGGCTGCATCGTAGCCATAGAACGCATTGCCAAGCGGCGACGAGGCCGGATAGGCGATCTGCAATACCTGGTCGAGATTGTTGTACGCATACTTTATCGTGCCGTTCGCCAACGGTTGTCCGTCCACGGCGAGCGTGACGGCAATCACACGACCGTCGAAATCGTACTTGAACCGCTCGTTGACCGTGACCGGCCGTGCGCCGCCGACATTCGCCGGTGCCTGATTGACCGTGATTGCAGCAGTCTTGCGACCAATTTGCGTCGGGTCGTTCCCGTCGCCGTCGTAGTGGTAGCTGCGAACGACCGTGAACGGTAGGTCGCCGTGTGGCCACGACGCGTCGTTCGCTCTTTTCTGGAGCGCGGCTGCGTCCCATGTCTGCGCAATGGTGCCTTCCTCGACCGCGCGGCCTAGCGCATCGTATCGGTAGTAGATGAAGCCGATATCGCCTGGGTCGAGTGCCGGTTGTATAAAGCGTAGCCGGCACGCCGGATCGCAAATGAACGAGGCCGAGCCGCTGTTCGGATCGGTGGTCTGCGTGCTCCTGCCCGCGCCATCGCGTTGCAGTTGTGACGCGAAGGCGGGGGAGTCCGATTGCGGCGAGTTCGTGAAGCTGTTGGGCTCGTTGATCGACGTGATGCTCGTCGACGCAGTGAAATCCACACTGGCGAGGCTCTGTCCCGACACCGCGCCCGTCTCGTCGCTGATGCTCGCAGCGACATCGCGCCCCTTCGTGTCGCGCAGAGACATCAACTGGTTTTTCACGGGGCTCGTCACCGTTTGTGTGACGTAGTTTTCGGGCAACCCGAATGCGTCGCCCGTGTTTGCGCCGAAGCTTATCTGCGTCGTCTGACGGGTTAGCAGCGTGGTTTCCTTCAGATCGTGTACGGCGTAGTTCTTGCCGGGCACACCCTGTTCGACGCGGCGCCGGCGTGGCGATGCTTCGAAGCGATACCCATAGTAGGGATAGCCTTCGTCGTTGGAGCGGCTCACGGGGCCCTCACTCTGTCCGGCGTAGTAATCGGCGATGTCGCCCGTCATGACCCAGGCATCCTGCGTCGACGCGAGGAAAGCGTTGACATCGACGAAGCCGGCATGGAAGCTCAAGAGAGGCAGCGCCGCGCCAGTGCCGAAGCTCGCGGGCGCAAGCCGCGTGATGGCCAGCGTGCGCCCGAGCGCGTCGGGGATGACCGCGGAGATGACCGCATCGCTGCCGAGCCATTGGTGCGTCTGGCATTTCTGGCCGGAGCCATCGCGGAATCCGACGCTCAAGCGCGGGCCGGCCAGCATCGCCAGATTCGATAACGCGAGCGTGTTAGGGCCGGTCGACAGACAGACGACGCCCGGATCGCCACAGGCGAGGGGCACGCTGAACAGCAGTTGCCCATCGCCGAAGAAGAGCACATTGCTGTCGCCCATGACGAGCAGCCACTGCTCCGGCACGTCCGGTGGCGTGCCAAGCGGGCTTTGCACGGTGCTGCCGTCCGGCGCGTCGAACGAGAACCCGCTGGAAGGATCAAACGCGATCGTGTACCCGGACCCGAAAGTCACACCGAGCGGCCCGGCGAGCGTGCCATTCGTCGCCAGCTCGAAGTAAAGCGCGGTGCTCGCCGCCTCGCCGACATTGCCGCCTTGCCAGCTCAGCGTATCGGGACTCGTCGCGGTGTGTTGTAGCGTGCCGTTCGTACGATTCCAGTTGCCGGGATAGTTGCCTGCCGACCAGTGTTGCTGCCATTCGTCGCCGTTCAGAAACGTCTCGAGTACGCCGCCGTCCGCGGGGCTCAACGACAGGTCCGCGTTCGGTGCGCTGGCGTCGAACGTGTCGCCGGCGTTGCCTTCGCGCGATAGAAACGCCACCGACATGGTCTTCACCTGCTCGTCGGCGCCGGTCGTCGCGGTAAGGCGCTGGAACCCATTGTAGAGACGGCGGATGGTAGTGCCCGCCGCGTCGAGCGTCGCGGTGAGCAAGCGATACGACGGATCGTAGATGCGCACCGCCACCTTGCCGAGCAACGGCGCCACGAAGATGTCGTCGAGCAGCACGACATCGCTGCTGTTGTTGGCGGCGGCAACACTCAGCGTGACGCCATGCTGTCCGGCTTTGATCGGAATGCCGAGCGTCTGGTAGACCCATATGCCGCCCGTGTCCGCGAACGCCGCATTCAGCGGTGAGCCTGCGACGCCGTCCACGGTGACGGTGACGCTGAAGCCGGTGCCGGTGGTCGGGGTGAACCCGGACGACGTCTTGTACCAGAAGCCGAGGAGATACGTGGTGTCAATGTTGGGCGGCGTTATCCCGACCGATAGCAATCCTTCGCCTTGGGCGCCAAGCCCGAGACTGGCCGTGCCGGTGTGCGCGTCGCCGTTCACCAGCTTGCTGCCGCTGACGCTCCAGCCGTCAGCCGACTCGTAACTTTCGAAACCAAGGTACGCGCACTCGCCGTCTGCCAGCGACGCGTTGGTGAACAGCGCAACCGCAAACGTCGAATCGGTGTCGTACAGCGTCGATTGCACGACACCGGTCGGGTTCTGCGTTTGCGCGGACTGACCGTATGGCGTGTAGGCAAGCAGAAAATTCGACGGCAGCCAGCCTTTTGGTGCCACACCCGTCTCGTAGTTGCCGAACGGAAACGGAATGTGGCCCGTGCCGTCCCACACGAAATCGCCCGATTTGGCAGGCACCAGCACGTCGCCGCTGTATGCACAGGCAAAGCTCGCGAACGTGCTGGCAGTGGCTTGCGAAACCACGCGGCTACCGCCTTCGCGCTCCCAGTACGTGACCTGTTGCGCGACATCGCTGAAACGGTGCGTCGCGAACATGGCAGCCGACACGTCCGCATCGTCGGCTTGATACGCGTAGAGCGCGTCCACCGTAAACGTCTCGAGCTGACCTGTGCCGCCGTATGTCGTGGTGCGGCTTGACACCACCTGGCCGGAGAATGGTGCGGTAAATCCATTGTCGACATAGCGTGATTTCTGTGTACTCGTGACACCATCCTCGATGCGCGTCTGACGGGTCTGGCACAGGAAGCCGCCCTTCAGATTCAATACGGAAGCCTGAGGATCGTTAGTCGAGGACGCGCGTGTCACATAGACTTCCCATCCGGTGGTGGATTGAGCAAGCAGATTGCCGCTCGCGTCGTACGTTTGCTCCTGATGCAACTGCCCGTCGAGCATGTTGTAGAAGTCGGCGCCGTCGAGAACCTTCAGGCCATTCAGGTAGCGGTTGACCGTCCACCCAAACGTCGGTTGGGACGAATCGCTGGTACCGGGGTAGACGGTCGACTCGTAATACTTGAAGACCTTGCCTGTCGGGTCGCACGCTGCTGAATGCGCGTCCGGTATGAAGCTGTAGGCGCTTGTCTGACCGAGACCGTTGTCGACGGCAAGACCCGTGACGGCATAGTGAATCAGATTGCCTTCTACGGCATCGCCCGCGTAGGCGTGCAGGATGATCTGCGAGGCGTTGTCGAAATCGCCGTCGGCGCCGGGATAGGCGACGAACATGCCTTCTCCGCCGGGGTAGGTTCCCGCGCCTGTGTCGCCTTCGGCACTCGTATAGATTCGCTGTTGGGCGAACGGTTGCGCTTTTACCGATACGCTGCCGTTGCGCAGCATGGTGGCCGCAACCTGATCGCCGCTGTCGGCAGCGGCATCGAAGACGAAATACGCGAGAAAGTCCGGTGCTTCGTCAATCACCGCTTCCGCGTTTAGTACATAGCCGCCGTCGCCGCCAAGCACCTGATTGACGAGCGCCTCTACGTCGGCGCGCGGGTTGCGTTGCATGACGCTGTCCCAGTTGCACGCGGTGTTCCGGAAGTACAGATACTGTCCGAGGGTCAGCCAGTCTGTGCCGCCACTCGAAGGCCAGTTGGAAGTCGCACCGAACGCCGTCGAACCCGTCAAGGTCTGGGTGGGCGTGACCGGCGCGCGCGTCCATGTCGCGCAATCGGTATTCGGATCGAACGACAGCACCTGTGCCGTCGTGTCGCCTCCGCCGTCCGGGTAGGCGAGAATCTGTGCTGCGTAGTCCGGCCCATACGCGTAGCGCTGCTGCAGGCCGGATGGGGCATACGACACGTTCAGGCCGTCATTCTCCAGCCACGTGGCGCCATTGAAACGCAGCACATGTCCGGCGACGGCGACGAGACCATTGCTGTCGACGCCGGCGATCCAGCTTGTCGGGTAGCTGCTGTCCATCACGTCGACAAAGCTGAACGATGGTACGGGCAACAACGGACGGTACAGCTCATCCCATTGAACGATCGTCAGCGTGTAGGCGATCTGCGTGGTGCCCGGCGAGGTCAGGTTACTGACCAGCACGAAAGAGTCGGAGGGCGTCAGTGCGATGTTGGCCGGGTCGGACGCGGAAAAGTCTGGTATCTGCAGCGTCGCCGCGGCGTTCCAGTTGAGGCAGGCGTCGAGCGCGAAAAGAGCGACGTTCCCCTGTAGGTCGAGTAACAGGTAGTACTCGTTGTAGGCGATCACCGTCAGTTGCTGTTGTTGCGGCGGAAAACTTTCGCGCGTCCAGGCGGCATCGGTCCAGCGCCAGGTGACACGATCATAGGACGTCGTCCCGTTCACGAGGTTCGCGACGGCCGCGATCAGGAACGTGCTGCCGCCCGTCAGTACCACGTCGCCATTGGCTCCGGAGTAGGTGAGGCTTGGTGTGTTCAAGCCGGTCTGCGTGCCGTCGATCGTTGCCGCGACCCACTGTGAGGGGCGTGCGTTGTCTTTCTGGAAGACGTAGACGGTGGTGTTGTCCAGGCCGTCGCCCGGCACGATCGACAGCGCAAAGAAATCTTCGCAGGCGATCACGTCGAGGGTGGTCAGATCAAGCCCTGCTGCCTTGTTGCTGAAGATCACGCTATCGCTGGTGGGTTGCCACAGTTGCCAGTTGCCGAGCCAGCTGTACACCTGCAGTGACAACGCGCCGTATGCCGTCGAGTACCACGTCACCACAGCGTAGCCGTCGCCGAAGAACACGCGAGGCGCGGCGCCGGCGAACGTCTCGCCGGAGGGCGGTGAAACGGTGTACGAGCGGTTACAGATATCGAGCGATTGCTTCGCGTAACTGTACGTCGCCGTCGCGCCCTGGCTGTACGTGATGGACTTGAGGGCGCCCGGACTCGCGCCGTCCTCGGTCGCGTCGAAATAGTAGTCGAACACGAGACCCGGGAGGCTGGCGCCGCCCGCATTGGTGAATGTGATGCCGGTGAGAAAACGTTTACAGGTATCGCCGAACAGTTCGCCCTTGGAGGACGTCACGTTGCCGACCGGACTGCCCGCACCACCCGCCGGACTGGAGGGCTGGTACGCCAGGGTGAAGCTGAACAGCGTTGCGCCGCCCGTATCCTGGACCGTGATGCCTTGCAGATACAGCGTTTCGTACTGGTCCTGATAGGCGTTCGCGTTGGTGTTCGGTACTGCTTTGTGCGGGTCCGCATATTCGCGCGGGCTCTCCGGCGTGGTGTTGCTCCATTCCTTCTCGCCGTAAATGAACCCCACCGTCCGTCCGAACACGTCGGTCATTCCGGTCAGGTAGCACGCTTTCGTATAGGGCAGACCGTTTTGGCCCACGCGCTGTTCGACGGACGGCAGCAAACCATCAGACAGCCGTGGCCAGTCGTTGTAGTGGTAGCTGACCGAGTCGCCCCATACATTCGTGACCTGGCAAAGGTGCCAGGCACAGGCGTACTGGACCTGGCCGTCGGTCCGCGCGCTGTCGCCCTGCCACAGCGCAACGGGTGCGCCCGATGCGTCAATGCCCGACGACCAGCGTACGCCCCATTCGACACTGTTGCCGACGGCTGTCGCGTAGCCTTGACTCGTGTTCGCCGACACACCACCGAACGACAGCCTCAGACCGTTGTTCTTGACGATCACCCAGCGCTCGTAGCAGGGGTAGTAAAGAATCTTCCAGAACTCGTAGTCGACGAGCTGGTACGACTCCCCTCCGTCGAAGACATCCAGATCGATACCGTCGAGCACGAAATTGAAAAGCTGTTGATTGTCGTCGTCGGTCACGAGCCATTGGGACGAGCCCGTGACGGTGACCAGCGCGTTCGCCGACAACGGGATGCCGAGCACGCCGAAGGCCGAGACGATTGCTGCAGGAACCGTTGCGTCGTTGCTGAGTAACGCAGCCAGCGAGCCGTCCATCGAAAGGACGAACGGATTGTCCGGCTCGCGTGCGAGGTCGGTGGAGATGCTCTGGCTGACGTAGCTGTAGCTACGCGTGGCCGCGACGAGGGATCCCCCGTCGTTGAGAACGATCGTCGGCACCGGCATGCTCCAGCCGAGGCCGAGCGTGCTGGTCGGCGCGTCACGGTTCCAGGTGATCGCATCCTCATAGACATTGCTCTGATACAGGAGCGCGACGCTCAGATCCAGGTTGTCGCCGGTGCGGCGTCCGGGCATCGACAGCAATGTCTGCGTGAAATTGATGTCGCCACGAAACAGATTGACGCTGCTGCGCAGATCCCCGACGCCATTTGAATCAAACTGAAACGAGCGAATGGCGGGGATCTGCGAATTGTCGGAATCCGCAGTCATGATGGGCTCCTTCGATCTGGCAGGGCGAGCAGAGATGCTTCTTATTCCGGCTCAGCGCTAAGCTGAAAGGCCGACTACGACGATGGACGCATAACTGTTGCTGTTGTCCTGATTGTTGTCCGAGTCGTCGTACATCCATGCCCAGACGCCGGTCGTCTGCGCAGAACTTGAATTGCTCGAATCGACCCACGTCTTGTTGGGACCCGCACCAATCGCCTGGACGTGATGGTCGTCGGAGTCGGCATATTGCACATGGAAGCCGGTGAGGAAGCTGACCGCGGCGCTGATCGGGGTGCCCATCGAAATCGTGGGGTTGTTCGTCGATTGCCCTTGATACGGGACGATGACGAAGCCCGGGGCGGAGAGCGACGTGGCGATGAGCGATCCGTTCGTGCTCGGGTTGACGGCCTTGTTGCCCGAAGCATCGTTCATGCCGGCAGTCGCGGAGATAAAGCCGATATTGCCCGATTGCGATGCGCTTACCGAGGTTTCGACAAGGTTGACGTGATGATCCGTGTCGCCGTAGCTGAGATAGAAGCCACCAACTACGGCTTGCAAATAGGTGTCGTTTGCGGCGGGCAGCGTGATGCCGCTGCTTTGGCTGTCGTTCTGAACGGTGAATGACGGGCTCAGCAGGACAAAGGTCGTTGGACTGCCCGTCCAGGCGATGACAGTGACGGTGACGTACGACGCGCTGAGGTCGATGTTGTGGCCCGACGCGTCCTGCAACACCGCATTGGCGCCCACGTTGACCTGATTGCTGGACGGCTTGTTCGTCGTCAGCTGAATACTCATTTCTTCGACGTGGTGATCTTCGCTCCCGTACGACAACTGGAACGAGGCGACACCAGCGAGGAATTGAGTGACGGGATTGCTGAAGTTGAATGGCGTGGATCCGCCGTTCAGGACGACGTTTTGACTTTGTATTTCGAGGGCCATTTCATTTTCCCCTATCGCCAGATTCACTGTGGCGCTGGGTATATTGTCTTATGAAATGACGAAAATCAAGGTCGACCTGCCGCGCCCTTTTTGCGTCCGAAGCGCGGCAGATTTGGTATCGGTGCTGTTACATAACTCAGGCAGGACTGGCAACCATTCGTTGTCGTTCGAACTGTTAACCGGGCCTCGCCACATCTTGAATCTGTGGGAAGTTCACATCCCCTTGCGGTGAAACCTGATGACATTTGCGGCTACTGAGGTGCGAATGTCCGGAAGGCACTTATCGCCGCCTCGCCAACGCGGTTACCGGTGAGCTTTTACAGGAGCCCAACAAACGAGCAACCGTTCGAGATTCAATTCTTGGCACCTGTGGCGAGGTCTTGCGCGACAAAATGAACGGCGAATGTCAGCGTTTATCGAAGCCTGTGTGAAGTTTTGCAAGGAAAAACCAACAGGAACCGTTGCGTCGCACGCGTGGCCGTTTCTGTTGCGCAGAATCCGGCTGAAAGCCTTGAGCTACCGTCGCCGGATGCCCGAAAAACGCAACACTTCAAAACGTACCAGTCCGGTTGATCATTTCTTTTATGGAAAATCCGCAATCGATCAGCGGACAATGAACTCTCCGCCTTCGTCGGTTTGCATAATTTTGTTTCTGCCAACCCACGACCGGTTGGGACCCGCCGTGCGCTCCTGCGGATGCTCGACCTCTACGAGCGCTGGGCGCACCTTTATATGGGCCGCGACGAAGATTGCGGCAGACGCTTCTGCTACTTCTTGGTGGCGGATTTTGGTGTACCGCTTCGCCTTGACGGGTTGAGGTGGATTGCTGCCTTGCTCAAGGCGCAAAATACGTCCAGGTTCTGGTATCGAGACAACCCCGGTTGTGCCCTCATCGAGCTTCTCAACACGACGTTTAGTCAGATCGCATGCACCTTGGTCAAGGACCACGAGGCTCAACAGGCGCTCGTTGGGATCGCCGCAACACTCGCGGCCAATAACCTTCCTACTGCACTAGCTCTTCAGGAGCGAAAAACGCTGTTGGGATGAAGGTGGGGCGCCGGGTGAACGGGCGGAGGGCGAGTTGCAGCCGCCACTCCTTCGGTGCAAACAGCACCTCCTGAATGAAGCTTCACCGTGGCGTCGCGATGTGTACGATCCATGATTGTCCCGAGGGGAGCCCCGCCAGAGGTCGGTTCTCGTCAATAACTCTCTATCATGGATACCCGACTAAGGGGGAATGCCGGGACTATTACGGTGGCGCTTCCCGCTATGCATCGATGGGAGGCATTTCACCGTGGCCGCGCAGCCATGCATGGTCGGCAAGCGCGAGCATTTCCCGGTCACCTTGACTATCGCCATAGGCATAGAGCACACGAGGCTGATCGCCGCGGAACCATTGTTGCAGTCTCCGCACTTTTTCCGGTCCCCAGCAATTCGGGGAAGCTAGGTGACCAGAAAAGCGGTCGTCGTGAAATTCGAGCTCGGTTGCCAGTACCGCGTCGAATCCCGCAACCGTAGCCCAAACCTTCAGGTAGAGCGCCGGCGACGCGCTGACCAGCACGAGTTGATGGCCACGGCGCTTATGCTCCTGGACTCGCGCGGCCATTTCAGGCCGAATGAGCTTCGGCAATCTCTGAGCCACGTATTGCTGCGCCGCGTCTTCCAGTTTGCGCCGGGTCATGGCGCCGATCGTCGCGGCAAGAAAATGAGCTTTCGCGGTGCCTCGGTCGCACGTGCCGATCAGCATGCCAGCCATCCAAGGCGCCGCGCAAATCGCGCCATAGATCAATCGCGGACGGCCGACCGTGTAATGCACAAAATCACGGAGGCTGTCGGACGTGGTGATGGTGCCGTCGAAATCGAAGGCGGCAACGACCCGATCGCGCGACAGTGTTCGATCGGGGTCTGAGCGCGATGGAATCTGCAGTGAAGGCGACGGCGTAACGCTTTGGCCTCCTTGCGAGAGGGCTCTTGCACGACGTCGCGAGTCGCCGGCTAACGCATATTCCCGGTGTGGTCCAGCGAATAACGCCCGGGCTGCGGCCAGACTGTGAGTCCGTGCGGCTCCATCCCAACCGGAATGGACTTGACCGCGCCGGTCGTCGTGTCGGTCGCGTAGACCACGTCGTCGAACCGGCCGGATAGCCACAACGTCTTGCCATCCGCGCTGGCGTTGCCTATAACGGGGCTGCCCGCCACCCTGCTGCAAAAGCGCCGAGACAAGGTCGCCCGCCAGGCGCTTCGCGACAAGGCTTTCTGGCGACCTGTGGCGTTTCAGTCGGGCTGTCGGCCAAACGATGAGAGCCACCCAGGGCACACTGAAGCGACTCCACTTTCCGCTCGAGGCGATCCTCATCAGCGGGCGCTGGTGCGTCGCGTACGTGAACTGGCGATGGAAGGCGAGCAGCGTACGGCGCTTCATGCTGTTGAGGACTGGCCCAACGTCGACGGATCGGATTTCGAGACGGCTGACCGCGTGACCCGTGATGGACGGGCTCGCCTGACATGCTAAATGCTGCTCAGTTTCAATGTAAATTCACACCGCGCCAAATGACCTAGCACGTGACATGCAGAATCGCGTTGGTCTCGTCGGCATGCTCCTTCAGTCTGGCGATGGCTTCTGCCGTCGGCAGGATAACCAGTTCGACTTGCCGAAGCCGGGCCTCGTGCTTCACCTCTTCCATCACCGGTAACGCCCCGGTGCCGGTGCCAATCACCAGCCGCCGGCATTTCCAGGGTATGTCCTCCGCCACTGACAGCGGCGTGTGCCCAAAGGTCTCGCGGAACGCCCTAGATGGCTTCTTCTTGCGTTTGCGAACCTGCCCGTGGTCGATCACCACGTCATGCTGGTAGGTGACGCCATCAATACGGATGCAACCAAAGGAAAATGCTTCGAAGCGCATGCCCATCTCCGCCGCTTTCGTGCGGGTAGCCACTCATTGCATCAAGACCCAACAGAGTGGTCGTCCAACACAATCATTATAGGTTGGACGCAGCGCTGCGCGGAATGTGTCCCGTTGGCGTCACCAGGGGTAAGCAAGCGCGTCGTGAAGCGCCGACAGATGGCTTGGCTTCCGGTTGTCATTCCGGAAAACTGGTCGTTGCTGATGCTGTTGCTCGTTTTTGGCAGTCCGTCGTCGACACGCAGGCGCGGCGTGCGGCCGAACTGTCGGGGGATCACGGGGTCTTCCGGCAGCGGCTGCGCTGGATCGAGCCAGCCGAACTCCTGGGCAACGCGCCTCACAGCGGCGCGCTTCCTGCGGCCCGTCAGCCGGAAGCTCGATGTCGCGGTCGGAATCGCCTTGCCGCATGTGGACAAGGACCTGGCGGTCCTCAAACAATTCGAACCTCCGGTTGGCCCTGGGCGCTCCGCTCAAAAGAGCGAAGCGTACCCAGCGCGGAAAGTTCGAACCGCGTCCTGCTACAAGGCGCAGGTGACGCTTATACGCCGATCATCGGGTGGCGCCATTACGGCGATCATCGACCGGCTCATTACGCCGTTCCTGTACTGGCACCCATGCGCCGATCATCAAGTGGCTCCTTCTTCCATACGGCGATCCGTGACAACTGTGCGTTGGCGGCTAGTTTGTCAAAACGCCCCAAATGACTCGAACCTGTTCTGACATGCCTTCCTCGATTCGTGGTTGAGAGCGAATACGAATATGCGCCTTCAGCTTGACGTCGCAACGCGCAGTTCAGCTACGCAGCGCGCATCCGGGCGACGTCAAGCCGCGGGCGCGGTGAAAAGTCAGTTGTCGTCTGATCGGACTGGCGGGCGCTCATGCGGGACCGGCTCGTCTTTATCTGCGTCCGGTGCAGATGACTCGGTCTGCGGCGCCGCGCCAGGGAGCGGCTTGTCTCGCGTCGCAGGTGGCTCGGCAGGTTTTGTGGCGGGGTCTGACGACATCGCGTTCTCCCGATGACTGGGGAAAATCCCCACCACTACACTAGCACTGAACATCCGGCGTGGCTTGCGTGCGGAACTCCTGGACTACCAGCCGCACATTGGTGGCAGATGCTACGATGGCTGAAAATCGCTGCGGAGGTCTCAATGCAAAACCCCGCCCTGTTCCACGTGCTTCTTGACCACCTCGAGGCGAACGGCACCCAGCCTATCGATCTTCAGCGGTTCGTCGACCGGTGGCACCGACTTCGATCGCACGACGCGTTTCCGTGCCCGGTCTGCTACCTCGCCGGCGAGGAGCAGCCGCTCGCAGCATTGCCGACGCAAGGTAACTTCGAGCCATTCAAATGCCCAGGTTGCCGGACGCAGTTCGACGTACCAATCGACGGGTAACACCACGTGTTCCGAAATGAAAGGGACAACGCAAAACGCCGGTTTCCACGAGCGCATCGCCTAAAATGCAAGCATGCTGGCGACCTGGCAAGGAGGCTGCCATGGCCGGGCCGATGACGGGGGTGCTGTTTGGGATGATCGCGCTGATCATGGCTGCGATATTGGTAGCAGAGCACTACAGACACGCACACCACAGGAATCAGCAATTCCGCTGGCTGGACCCGCATCCCATGCGGGACTGGCTGCACCATAAGCGTTGATGGCGCAGCCAGAGTTGAAAGCCCCGCTGAAGGCGGGGCGACCTGGCCAAACTGCATCACTCGCAGCGGGTTTCCCAATGGTGATGCATCTTCCCCTCGTGGCATACCCGATGATGATCATCGTGGTCGTCTGCTTATGCCGATGGAATAGTGCCGAGGGTAACGGCGGCGGCTTCGGGGGCGAGAAGGGCTCTCGTCATGGCATTTCCTGATCGTTGCGGAGCCTTGGAGGTCACCAGCCGCGACCATTGCGGCCCATGGATGCAGATCCCTGTTCATCACGGAGTTCAAGGGCATCAATGACAACGTGGCGTGGTTCATACACGTGAAATTCCAGACCTTCGGGCCAAGCCATGTTAACCACCGGCACAACAGTCCAGCGGCCGTGTCGTCCGGCACGCCATCAGACGGACGCTTCATTCGATCCGAAAACGCGACGCCGGATCGCTTGCGTCAGATCAACAATTTCGCGGTGTGTTGGTCGGCGTCAGGCGCGTTTCGTTCCCGGTTATCCGATGACCCTCCGGCCTCGACGGCGGACGGAACGAGACGCAGGCAGGAGACAGCATGTGGTATGCGTGGCTTGAAGCGCAGCGTGGCCTGATGCAGTCGCTCAGCAACTGGGCGATGCGCGGATGCGATGCCTGGACGTCGCCGGCGGTGCCTTGCATGCCCGTCTCCGCTGCCAGCTATGACTGGCTGTACCGGCTGGTTCGACCAATCCCCGAGCCACCACCATTCGGCATCTCGGCATCTCGGCGGTGACGGTCGGCGACCGGTCGGTACCGGTTGTCGAGCAGGTGGTCGACAGCACGCCGTTTTGCGCGCTGCGGCGATTCACGCGCGTGCAGGTACCCAGGCGTGGTCAGAGCCACGCTGCGCCACCGGACATCTTCCTCTGTGCGCCGCTCGCGGGACACCACGCGGTCATGCTGCGAGAAACGGTCGAAATGTTGCTGCAGGACGGCGATGTGTACGTCACCGACTGGGCCGACGCACGTGACGTGCCGCTTGCCGCAGGCGCCTTTGGACTCGACGACTATGTCCTCGCGGTCGAACGCTTTCTGCGGAAACTGGGCTGCGGCCATACCCACGTCATCGCGGCCTGCCAGGCCACCGCGCCGACCCTTGCGGCTGCGGCATTGCTGGCGAGTGAGGGAGAAGTCCCGCCGCTCAGCATGACGCTGATGGGCGGGCCATCGACACGCGCCTCAACCCGACCGCCGTCGACCGCTTGGCGCAAAGCCCCAGCCTCGACTGGTTTCGCGACACGGTGATCGATACCGTTCCGCCCCGCTATGCCGGTTCAGGCCGCCGGGTCTGTCCGGGCTTCATCCAGCACGCGGCGATCGTCGCCGCGCATCCGCACCGCCAGTTGGCATTCGAATCGCGCTACTGGTCGAGCCGCCTCTCAGTCGATGCGACGGCCATCGCGAACAGCCTGCGAGCACTGAACGAATACGCCGCGATCCTCGACATGGCCGAAGACTATCTGCTCGACACGATCCGCGTGATCTTTCAGGAACAACACCTCGCCCGTGGGGAATGGCGCGTCGGTGGACGCCGTGTGCAGCCGCTGGATCTCACATCCACGGCGCTTTGCACCGTCGAGGGCGACCGCGACGACATTGCCGGCGCGGGCCAGACGCATGCCGCTCACACGCTGTGCAGTGCGATCCCGGTACAGAAACGCTGCCGTTGGACGATACCGGATTGCGACCACTACGACCTGTTCACCGGACCGAGGTGGCACGAGGTGATTCACCCCGCCGTGGTCCGGTTCTGGGCATCGTTGCGCTGATCGGGGTGCCCTTGCAGGTAAGCCCGAATCTCTGCCATCGTCGCAGGCGAACCGCAACGAATGCCGAGGGAGCTGCGGGTAGAGGATGGACGAAAAAGCGAACGCCGCCCTGCAATCTGGCGGACTGGGATTGAGCTGCGCGGCGACATCATCCCACGCGAAAGCGGGCAGACTTCGACCAGATTGAGAACCGGTTCCTGTCCATGGTCGGGTTGAGCGGACGCCAATGGTAATCACGCAGCAATGGAACTGCCCCGCGCTCAGCGATAAAAGGCACAGGAACTGCTCAACTTTCGGTGCACGCGCATACACAGTCGGCACCAGGGCACCTTTCCCGAGCAACATCGCCGACGATGGTCCGGCAATCGGGAACAGATCGAATGTCGCGGGTGGCAGATGCTGGTTCGGCCCGATCGTGTGCGGCTCGTGAGAACACACAAATCGGGCGGCTGGGCGGCGAAGGTTGTCTTTAAGAAAGATGTTTCCCGAATTGATGTTTCGGTCCGGGCGGCATTAAATGGATTTTCCTGCGGCGTGCACCAGGCGCCCGGTCAGCCAGCACCTCGCGTGTGAGGTCGCTGTATTCGCCCACCGAGGCCCGCTCGCGGCGCGATGGCTGCCATGCAAACTCCCCAGCAAACGCAACGCCTATAACCGAGGAGGCGAAGCTGCTGAGTCCCCATGAATTTGCAACCCTGATGCTGGTTAAGGACGCCCCGGATCAAGTAGAGCTGAATCGTGCGGATCTTGCGCGCTCCTGGAAAGTCAGCTTGTCAGGCTGCAACGGCTCGCGTCCGGGCACCAGCGCGCCGAGATAACAGTCAACGGGCGCTCTCTCCTCAAAGCCGTGGCCCGGATCCGCTGAGCGGCTCCCGGTCGTACCCCTCCTGACGAGGGACGCGCGCACGAATTTGACCTGCGCATGAGCCGGCGCCCTGCCACGGGAGCCAGGAAAGAGGCTCGTCGGACGTAGCTTACGCAACGCTGCGTAAGCACTTGAAAACGTCGGCACGTCGCGTTGCGCATGTGCCGGACACCGCCATTGTTCCATCAACACGGCCCTGTCGCGCGAAGGTTCGATCCGATTCCGAGAACCCGCGCGGGGCCGAATTTCAGGAGCTTCATGATGAGTCTGATGACCCCCGAGCAATTCAATGCCGCCCAGAAAGCCAACCTCGACACCCTGTTCGGTCTGACGAACCAGGCATTCGAAGGATTCGAGAAACTGGTTCAACTGAACCAGGAGGTCCTGAAGTCGACGCTCGCCGAAATCCGGGATAGCGCGCAGAAAGCGCTGTCCGTCAAGAACCCGCAGGAACTGCTCGCGCTGCAAGCCAGCCTGACGTAGCCATCCGCCGAGAAGATCTTGTCGTATGGACGTCACGTGTATGAAATTGCAACGTCGACGCAGGCCGAATTCGCCAAGCCCGCCGAGGCGCGATACGAAGCGCAGAGCCGCCGGGTGCAAACGTTCGTCGACGACATCGCGAAGAGCGCGCCCACGGGTTCGGAAGCCGCCGTTGCCGTGATGCAGTCGGCGATCACGGCTGCCAACACCGCATGCGAAACGGTTCACAAGGCCGCGCAGCAAGCGGTTGAAATCGTCGAAGGCAACTTCAACGTGGCGGCGGCTGCCGCATCGAAATCGACGCAACAGGCCGTCGAGCAAACGTCGCGCGCCGCGAGGAAGTAACGAATGACGCGCGTTTCCGCAGCAGCCGGCGGGGACGCTGCGGAGCGTACTGATGGCCTGCCGATGCCTCCTCATGTCGGCACTTGGGATTCTGTGCCCGGCCGCCGTCACCGACGTCTTTCGGGAAACGGATGAGTCAATCCGCGAGCCGGGCGCGAATCCCGGCGCCCCACTCGCGAGGTTGAAGCCGTTTCGCCCCGTGCGGCTCGGAACTCGACGTCCAGTTCGTCGATCTCGTCGGGTTCCTGCTTGGCGGCTGCGATTCACTCCTGCATTTCTGGCAGGGCCATGATCGTCTGGCAATAGGCGGCCGATACCTCATCCAGTTACACGTCATAGGAGAAGCGCGCCATTCCGGGGGCTGGCGTCACAGATCGACATGAGCACGCCAATGGCCCGGATGCAGGCGCATTTGCGCCCGGCGGTCGCAAAATTCGAAAGGGAGCTTACTCGGGAACGTGTCCGCGCGGGCCTGGTCAATGCGCGCGCCAGGGGGAAGCGCGTCATTCGGCCCAACGCGACACCGCGGCTGGGTGAAAAAGGACGTGTTCCTGATCAAGCAGGGAATGACCTACCAGCAGGCAGCCGAGCAATCGGGGGTGAGCATTTGCACGCTACTGCGCGCCCGCAGGGAAGGCAAAGCCGCGCCTGACAGTCGAAAAAACCGGTCGGTGACGCCAGCCCCCGGAATGGCGCGCTCTCCAACGACAACAGTTACCTTCCGCAGGTCGCCGGTCGAATTTCCGCGTAATTTCCCGGGCGCTCGGGTAGGTTAGGGTTCGCGTGGTGCTTCGGCGTCTATCTGAGACCGTCCGATGAACGAGCTTGCCTGCTCGACCCTACCGTAAATCGTCCCGGTTGGTAACAGAGTTTCCAGCATGCCACGCATCGCACACCGGGATGCCCCTGCCATAATTGAAACGAGTCTGTGTGAATCAGGGCAACGATTTTCGAAGGGCAGCCACTCATGGATCAAAAACCGCAGCGACGAGAGAGCAGGATGTGGCGTATTGAGTTGACCAGGTTCGACGAATTCGCTCGAGGAGGTGATGACGTACGGATGGTCAGGACAGACGACGCAGTGCAACTCGGGGCGTTGTTTTTTACAGCCTTTAAGGGCACGACCGACGACCTTCAGCAAACCGAAGCGGACTACCGTGCAAAAGCAAACGCGCTTTTCGAAGGTCTCTATGGCGATTGCATCCTCGCCGCATCATCGGTTGTCGAGCGTGATGGCGAATTGCTGTCGGCCTGCGTTGTTACTGATTACGAACCGTACGACTGCCCGCTTATCGCGATCGTGGCGACCAGGCCCTCAATGCAGGGAAATGGCATCGCACGCCGCCTGGTCAAGGCATCCCTGAGGAACCTTGTCATCGCTGGCCATAGCGCGTGTTGCGCGATGATCACCGTGGGGAACGGGCCCTCGGAACGGCTCTTCGAGCGTTGTGGTTTCGTGCCACGAGACATCGCGCCCCCGGGATGCGGACAATAGACTCACGACCGCGAACAACGGAGCTGTTTGTGTTCTGACGCCGGGAAAGGTCGGCTACTGCTGGTCGCAACCGTCCCGGTTCGGGCCAGGAGCGGGACGCAGCCAAGTGGTATGGACTTGCCCCTGCATGACCGGACACACGGTCACGCTTAGGTTGGTGAATTTGCTCGCTGGCGAAACTCGCGTGGCGAATGATATTTCAATGCGCTGTGTGGAGGCGACTCGTTGTAATGGTCGAACGCGATGGCCAGATTTTGCAGCGTCGTCGGGCATCCGGCTTGGGCATCCACGAAACGTAATCCCGCCTCATGGTTTTCACGAAGCTCTCGGCCAGCCACTCATTAAAGGCCGTCCGTAGTAAGTCCGTCGGGATGGATGCCATCGATGATCGATCGCCCTTCAACAAAGCCAGCCTGTTCCGCCGCTTCGGCCGACAGATACTCGGCTACAGGGTGAGAAAAGTTCATCCTTTGCCCGGCCACGCGAATGTCTGCTTCGGGACGAGCGACGTACCCAACGTACCCGAAAGGCACACCCGGAGGGTGTGGAGAGTATTCGGGAACCGCAAGGACACGAATCACGAAGCCCTTATGAGACGCGAATACTTCTTTGCCTTTCGCCATGTCCATCTCCACCGAGGTTTTTTTCGAGGAATCGCGGGCCGCTACGAATGCATTAGAGCCAAGACGCGCGACCAGCTCGCCGCGAGCATCAGACTGCTCTGCGATCAGCCTCTCTTCAGTAACGCCGAGAATTACATCGATAGCAGCCTGGCCGACTATCTCTGCAATAAGATAAGCCCAGCGACGAGAGAACGGCCCACCACGAACTTTTATGCGCTCGCCGATTGCCGCAACGCCCGGAGGTTTGGTGGTGCCTTCGATACGAAACCAGACGTCGAACATGTCCTTAGACGTGGATACCAACTCAACGTGAATTTCGAATCCACGATATTCGACCATTCGCTGCATGGAGATCTCCGGTTCCTGCTATGTGGGGACAGAATTGGGGCTTATCGGGTTGCGCTCGATGTCGGTCGACGCCACGAGTTTCGGACGCACCCGGCACCTCGCCTAGTCGGCGTAAACCCGCGACGCCGTTGAGCCGCTGTTAC
The DNA here is from genome assembly GCF_900230185.1 of Burkholderia sp. OK233. GTDB lineage: Bacteria > Pseudomonadota > Gammaproteobacteria > Burkholderiales > Burkholderiaceae > Paraburkholderia. The sequence continues at coordinate 223,315 of NZ_OCSR01000002.1, read as the reverse complement.
GCCTGGCTAAAGCGTTATCCAGCAGAGTTTTCGCTGCCATTACGGCGTTGATGCCAAGAGCCGATCTTCGGTGGATTGGCTTTGGAAACGTCTTGGGCGCGAGTCACGCTTCTTTCCGCAGTCGGCTCGTAGGCGCAACGGCACGCTGCACGCATTGGTCGGACAGGAATGGGGAGCCTCGCTCCAGGGCGCGCCCGGGGCGCGGCAGTCAGTTGCGGCTGCTTCCAGACCATCGCCCACGCTTCGGACGCTTCCAGTAAGGTTCAGTTTTGGTGAGCGGTTTGCATCATGCCGTCGCTTCCATCGATCCCCAGCGGAAGTCGGAGCCGTCGACCCACAGCTTGTGCAGAATGACGGCAAGTTTGCGGGCCACGGCGACCACAGCCCGGCGATGACCTCGGCTCTTGGGGTTAAGTCACGATACGCGTTCGTCAACAGCTCAAACTACAGCCAAGCTGGGCCTCCCCCGATACAGACGATACGCATGCCCGTTCCGCGCGTGGATTCTGGCCTTTAATTTGGTCGATATTTAAGGTGTCAAACAATTGGTGTCTGGACGGGCGAGCGGGTATTGGTGGGCGATGGAGCGTGCCTTTCAGGAGCCGGCCATCACGAAGACCCATGTACCGACAAGGTCTTCCATACAGGTCTAGAACGAAATCAGCGTACCCGTCGTACATCGAAATGCTTCTCCGGAAACTGGAAGCAGTTGGCGACGTGGCCAGGAATCCCCTCGCAGGACGGTGTCCTTCACTGCAAACGTGCCGGTTCCATTGTGGTCTATTCAGGACTAAACTAGTCCTGATTAAAACGGGAGGTATTCCGATGTTGCGCATGAGCAAACTTGCCGACTACGGCACGGTGATCATGACCGCGATGGCGCGCGACCCGGACGCCGTCCATAGCGCGAGCAGCATTGCAGCGGCGACCGGCGTCGCCATGCCTACGGTGTCAAAGGTGCTGAAAGTTCTGACGCGGGGTGGTGTGGTGGAGTCACTGCGCGGCACGAACGGCGGTTACCTGCTGCCGCGGCCGCCCGATCGGATCACGCTGGCGGAGGTGATCGCCGCGGTCGACGGCCCGATCGGGATCACCGAATGCAGCACGCGGCCTGGCTTGTGCATCCAGGAGGCGGTGTGCGCGGTGCGCGCCAACTGGCAGAAGGTCAATCGCGTGATCTACGAGGCGTTACAGCAGGTCACGCTGGCGGACATGGCGGGACCGACCTTGCGCGCGGTCGATATCAGCGCGATTCGTGCGCGCAGCATCCCCAGCCGCCGCGCGGGTGCGACGCCGCTGGCGCACAAAACGATTGACGGAGGCCATGCATGAGCGCATCTACAACCGGTTTCGACGAACTGATCAGTCGCGAATACCAGCATGGTTTTGTGACTGACCTGGCGGCCGACGCGTTGCCGAGCGGGTTGAGCGAGGACGTGGTCCGGCTCATTTCCGCGAAGAAAAACGAGCCGGCGTTCATGCTCGAATGGCGTCTCGCGGCCTATCGGTACTGGCTCACGATGACCGAGCCGCATTGGGCAACGGTCCGGCATCCGCCGATCGACTATCAGAGCATCGTCTATTATTCCGCGCCGATGGCGCAGAGGAATCGTCCGAAGAGTCTCGATGAAGTCGATCCGGAACTGCTGCGTACTTACGAAAAGCTGGGTGTGCCGCTGGAAGAACGCGAACTCCTGGCGGGCGTTGCGGTGGATGCGGTATTCGACAGCGTCTCGGTGGCGACGACGTTCCGCGAAAAGCTTGCGGAACTCGGCATTGTGTTCTGTTCGTTCTCGGACGCCGTGCAGCATCATCCCGAACTGGTGCAGAAGTATCTCGGCTCAGTGGTGCCGCACACCGATAATTTCTTCGCCGCGCTGAATTCCGCTGTGTTCAGCGACGGCTCGTTCTGCTATATCCCGCCGGGCGTGCGCTGCCCGATGGAGCTGTCGACGTACTTTCGCATCAACGCGCAGAACACGGGTCAGTTCGAGCGCACGCTGATCGTCGCGGACAGAGGCGCGTACGTGAGCTATCTGGAAGGCTGCACCGCCCCGATGCGCGACGAAAATCAGCTGCATGCCGCGGTAGTCGAGCTGATCGCGCTGGAAGGGGCACAGATCCGCTATTCGACGGTGCAGAACTGGTATCCGGGCGATGCGTCGGGCAAGGGCGGCATCTACAACTTCGTAACCAAGCGTGGCGACTGCCGCGAGGCGAACTCGAAGATTTCGTGGACTCAGGTGGAAACCGGTTCGGCGATCACCTGGAAGTATCCGAGCGTGATCCTGCAGGGCGATAACTCGGTCGGTGAATTCTATTCGGTGGCGCTGACCAACCACTATCAACAGGCCGATACCGGGACGAAGATGGTTCACCTCGGCCGCAATACGCGCAGCACGATCCTGTCGAAAGGTATTTCAGCGGGGCGCGGAAAGAACGCGTATCGCGGCCTCGTGAAGGTCGGCCGCGCGGCCGAAGGTGCGCGCAACTACACGAAGTGCGATTCGCTGTTGCTCGGCGTCCGTTGCAGCGCACACACGTTCCCCTATATCGAAGTCAAGAACCCGACCGCGAAGGTCGAACACGAAGCATCGACATCACGCATCGGCGAAGACCAGTTGTTCTATTGCCGGCAGCGCGGGTTGTCGCCAGAAGATGCTGTGTCGATGATCGTGAACGGCTTTTGCAAGGAAGTGTTCAAGGAACTGCCGATGGAGTTCGCCGTCGAGGCGCAGAAGCTGCTCGGCGTCAGCCTGGAAGGCAGTGTGGGCTAACGCGAGGGATTGGAACCATGCTTGAAATCAGCAATCTGCAAGTCGAAGTCGACGGCAAGAGAATTCTGCGCGGCATCGAGTTGAGCGTGAAGGCCGGCGAGGTGCACGCGATCATGGGCCCGAACGGTTCGGGCAAGAGCACGCTTGCCCACGTACTGGCTGGGCGTGAGGACGTTGTCGTCACCGGCGGCACGGTCTCGTATCTCGGCCGCGATCTGCTGGTGCTGGCGCCCGAAGAGCGCGCACACGAAGGACTGTTTCTCGCGTTCCAGTATCCCGTTGAGATACCCGGTGTGAGCAACGTTTATCTGCTGAAGGCGGCGTTGAACGCGCAGCGCCGACATCGTGGCGAGCCGGAACTCGACGCGATGGAATTTCTGCAACTGGTCAAGGACAGAATGACGCTGATGCAGATGGACGAGACTCTACTGTATCGCGCAGTCAACGAAGGCTTTTCCGGGGGAGAAAAGAAGCGCAACGAGATCCTGCAGATGGCGGTGCTGGCGCCCCGGCTCGCCATTCTTGACGAAACGGATTCCGGACTAGACATCGATGCGCTGCAGATCGTCGCGCAGGGCGTCAACAGCATGCGCAGCCCCGAACGGGCGATCGTGCTGGTCACACACTATCAGCGCCTGCTGGATTACGTCGTGCCGGATCGCGTACATGTGCTGGCGAACGGCCGGATCGTGAAGTCAGGGCCGCGTGAACTGGCCCTGGAGCTGGAACGCAAGGGTTATGGCTGGATCGAGGGTGAGGCTGTGCAATCAGGCAGTGCAGCGAGCGCGGGGCATCGATGAAAAACGAATCTCTCGACCACTTCCACCAGGCTTTCGGGCAACTCGCGATGACGTTGCCAGGCGCTGAGTTGCCGTGGCTGCGTGCCACGCGCCGAAGCGCCTTCGACCAGTTCAACGCGCTCGGCTTGCCGACCACGCGGCACGAGGACTGGAAGTACACGAACGTGTCGGCGATCGGCAATCGGCCCTGGCATTTCGCGTCGCACCGCGCCGACCGCATCGACCTCATCGGCGGTAGCGACCTGCCACGCAGTGTCGATGAACTCGCGCTGGATCCTGCTGGTCATCGACTGGTATTCGTCAACGGTCACCATGTGCCGCGGCTGTCGAAACTGAACGATTTGCCGCATGGCGTGTTTGTAGGCTCGCTCACGCGGGCGTTGAGAGAAATGCCGCAACGACTGCAAGCGGCGATCGCCTCGCAGACGTATGCCGACGGCTTTACCGCGCTCAACACGGCGTTTCTGACGGATGGATTTGCCGTCGTGCTACCGCCTGGCGAGGTCATCAATCAACCGTTACACATGCTGTTCCTGACCGACGAAGCCGGTCTTACGGTGCAGCCGTTCAACGTCGTGCTTGCCGGAGCACGCTCGGGCTGCGTGATCGTCGAGCACTTTGTAGGGCTGGGCGACGACGCGTACTGGACCAATGCGGTTACCCGCATCGTCGCAGACGAACAGGCGGATGTGCAGCACTACCGGTTGCAGCAGGAAGGCTCGAAGGCGTTTCATATCGCATCAGTCGCTGCTGCGCAGGAACGCGCCAGCTGTTTTACCTCGCATGCGTTCGCGTTCGGCGCCGCGTTGTCGCGTACGGGCATCAGTACGAGCCTGAACGCTGCGAACGCGCAAGCCACGTTGAACGGTCTCTATTTCGTTGGCGGCCGGCAGCACGTCGATCACCACACGCGCATCGATCACGCAGAGCCGCATGGCACGAGTCGCGAATACTACCGTGGCGTGCTCGACGGCGCCGCGCGCGGCGTGTTCAACGGGCGCGTCATTGTGCATCGCGATGCGCAGAAAACTGACACGCATCAGGCGAATCACAACCTGCTGCTGTCACGCGATGCCGAAATCGACACGAAGCCGCAACTCGAGATCTACGCCGACGACGTGAAATGCACACACGGCGCGACGGTCGGTCAACTGGACGAGAACCAGCTGTTCTATCTGCGTGCGCGCGGTGTCGAAGAACGCGTGGCGCGGGCGCTACTGACGTACGCATTTGCGCGCGACATTGTCGAACGTGTGCGCATCGATTCGCTGCGCGCTCGGCTCGAAAGCCTGCTGCTCGCGCGCACCCCGGAAGGCGAGCGCATCAGGGAGTTGCTATGAAGCCGATCGAACAGATACAGACGCCAGATCCACGCAATGTCGAGCACTGGCGGGCCGATTTTCCGATTCTGGGCGAGCGCGTGCATGGCCGGCCATTGGTCTATCTCGACAATGGCGCCACTACGCAAAAGCCTGCCTCGGTCATCTACGCGGAAAACGCTTACTACCGGCATAGCAACGCCAACGTGCACCGCGGCGTGCATCTGCTGTCGCAGCGTGCGACCGATGCATTCGAAGCAGCACGCGCGAAGATTGCACGCTTCATCAATGCGCAGCGTCCGGAGGAGATCGTGTTCGTACGTGGCACGACCGAAGCAATCAATCTCGTCGCCCAGAGCTATGCGCGCCCGCAGCTCAAGCCCGGCGACGAAATCCTGATCAGCGCGATGGAGCACCATTCGAACATTGTGCCGTGGCAGTTGGTCTGCGAGCAGACTGGCGCGGCGCTGAAAGTGGTGCCGATCGACGATACCGGCGCGCTCGATGTCGACGCGTACGAGCGCTTGTTGAGCGAACGTACGCGGCTGGTCGCGATTACGCATCTGGCTAACGCGCTCGGTAGCATCAATCCGGTGGAGCGCATTGTTGCAGCGGCGCACGCGAAGGGCGTACCGGTGCTGCTGGATGGCGCACAGGCAATCTCGCATCTGCCGGTCGACGTCCGCGCGCTCGATTGTGAATTCTACGCATTTTCGGGACATAAGGTGTACGGGCCGACTGGCATCGGCGTACTGTACGCCAAGGCCGCGCTGCTTGAAGCGATGCCGCCGTGGCAGGGCGGCGGCGACATGATCCGTTCGGTGACGTTCGAGAAAACGGAATACAACGCGATTCCGTGGAAGTTCGAAGCGGGCACGCCGAACATTGCCGGCGTGATTGCGCTGGGCGCGGCGCTCGACTATGTCGACCGCATCGGCATGGAAGTCATCGCCGCGCACGAGGCCGACCTGCTCGCTTACGCCACGGATGCATTGCGGGGGATTCCGGGCCTGCGTCTCATCGGTACCGCACGCGACAAGGCGAGCATCCTGTCATTCGTGCTCGACGGCGTGCATGCGCACGATGTCGGTACGATTCTCGATCATCACGGCGTCGCCGTGCGGGCGGGCCATCACTGCGCGATGCCGGTGATGCAGCGGTTCGGCGTACCGGCGACAGTGCGCGCGTCACTTGCCCTCTACAACACGCACGACGATATCGACGTCCTGATCGAAGGTCTCGGCAGGGTCAGGGAGGTATTTGGCTCATGAGTGATCTGCGCGATCTGTATCAGGAAGTCATCTTCGACCACTACCGGCGGCCGCGTAACTGTCATGGACTGGCCGACGCCAATCACAAGGCCGAGGGCTACAACCCGTTATGCGGCGACCGGATCACGCTATATCTTCAAATCGAAGATGGCGTCGTCAAGGACGCAAGTTTCGAAGGCGTGGGCTGTGCGATTGCGACGGCGTCCGCGTCGCTGATGACCGAGGCGCTGAAAGGCAAAACGGAAGCGGAGGCCGAAGCGCTGTTCGGACGTTTTCACGACATGGTGACAACACCCGCTGCAGGGCAGGCGGCAGCCGCGTCGGAGCTGGGCAAGCTGGCGGTGCTGTCCGGCGTGCGCGAATTTCCAGCGCGTGTGAAGTGTGCGACGCTTGCGTGGCATACGCTGCATGCTGCGCTGCACGACGGGGATCGCCCCGTTTCGACAGAGTGAGGCAGACGATGGACCCATTCGACTGGCTGAAGCGCGCTGAGGCCGCACAACCTGGCTGCGGCGCAGCAACTGAACGTCTGGAAGAACGCGTGATCGACGCGCTGCACACCGTGTTCGACCCGGAGATTCCGGTCAACATCTACGACCTGGGGCTTGTCTACGGTCTCGACGTGGACGAAGCCGAAGGCCGTGTCGAGGTCCGCATGACGTTGACCGCACCCGGCTGCCCGGTCGCGCAGACCTTTCCGGCGACGGTGGAGGATGCGGTGTTCTCGGTGAGCGGTGTGAACGACGTACACGTCGAACTGGTGTGGGACCCGCCGTGGTCACGAGAGCGGATGTCGGACGCGGCACGCCTGCAATTGGGGATGCTGTGATATGTCCGCTTGGGTCGATGTCGCCGCGATCGAGGATTTCCCGGCCGGGGCTGTTCGCAGCGTCGAGGTCGATGGCACGCAGGTTGCCGTGTTCAACGTCGACGGCACCTGTTATGCAATCGAGGATATCTGCCCGCACGACGGCGGTGTCCTGACGGGCGGTGTGGTGGAAGGCGACGTGGTCGTCTGCCCGCGCCATGGTGCGCGGTTTTGCATCAGGACGGGGAAGGTGTTAGCGCCGCCGGCTCATGAGGATGTGGTGGTGTTTCCGGTGCGGATCGAGGCGGGCATCGTTCAGGTGCGTGACGAGCGGTGGGATTGAGGTGCGCTGTTTTCTCGCGTATTTTTGTGAGTAGGCATCCTGCTGACGTTGTTTTTGGTTTATTGGCGTAGGAATGCCGTGCCCCCGGCGGAGCGTCTGTCGCACGACGCGACAGGGTGAAGTTCTATAATTAAAAAGTTGCTACTCCTCGAGTTGTGATTCTGCTCAATAACTTGACGCAACTGCTGGCCGGTCTGGTGGTCGGAATGTTTTCCGTCCGCCTGGGTCCAGGCCTCATCATCCTAATTCTCTCTGTCTGCATGGGTTGCGTCGGCATCTTGGTATTGATCGTCCCGTTGATCAGGAGGGACAGACGCAACTCAGCCGTTTCGGTGTCGTCGCGTGAAGGTTAGCGACTTCATCAGGTGGAAATGTATCGACCAGTATTCCTTTTGATCCCGTTACGGGGGATGCTGGCTCCATTGCGCGGCGCTGCTGGTCTGTTAGCAGTCGAAGGACTGCGCGCTCGACGCACTCCCCCTCGGTCGACCACGAATGGAGGTGTCTCATGGTTACTAAAGGTCTGCTTGTCAGGTTGGAAGTCAAGGCCGGCAACGACGCCATGGCGGAAGACGTCCTTCGCTCGGCTCTCCCGATGGTTCGGGCGGAAGCCGCAACGACCGCGTGGTTCGCGATCAGATTCGGGCGATCGGAGTACGGCATGTTCGACGTGTTCCCAGACGATGCCGGCCGCGAGGCGCATCTGGCGGGGCCAGTTACACAAGCACTGTTGGATGCCGGCGGCAGCGTGTTTGTCGGCGCGCCGCTGATTCAGGAACTCGACGTGCTGGCCGGCAAGTTGCCTGCAACGTCATCGGGCGAGCCGATCACGAAGGCGCTGCTCCTCACGTTCAAGGCAAAGGCGGGCCATGAGACCCAGGTCGCGCAGTTCCTTCGCGATGCGCAGGCACTCGTAGAGCAGGAACCCAAGACCGTTGCCTGGTTTGCCATCCGCCTTGACGACGGTCACTTCGGCATTTTTGACGTTTTCCCTGACAACGGCGGTAGGTTTGCGCACTTGACGGGTCATGTTCCCCGGGAACTCGCCAAGCATTCGCTGTCATTGCTGGGCAGCGTGCCGGATATCGGAATGCTCGATGTGGTCGAGTCTATGGGGCAGCAGTGATCGGTCGGTCAGGCAGACGGCAAACGAGGCCTGACAGGGGACCTTCCCCACAGGTTGGGGTGATCGTACTTTCCGTGGCAAATCTTGCGGTTTGATCCTGAAAATCCATGTGGATCAAAACTTGCAAAATCACCGAATGCGAGAAAGTCGCAGAGCGGCCGAGCCCAGCTACAAGCGGGTTCTTCACGCTAATACCGCCAGATTTTGCACGATTCGCACGATTACCCCGACCGGGGCAAGTTGCCTTGCACCCGCTCATGCGGACGTAGCCACATTTCGCACATGTTAGGGAGGACCCGGGGCCGAGACGATGCCACTGAATGGCCTGGGGCCCGTAAGATCAGCGCTGGTGAACATGCCGACACTTGCGGCGTAGCGTTCATCAGGGCTCCAAAGAAAACGCCCGCGCTATTCACGCAGGCGTTTCCGTGGCCCCGCTACCGCGCCCCAATGAACGATTTCTCGTCCGCTTCTGCTTCAGGGGCCGGCTTCCGCGCGGCTCCCTTTCAGTATAGGACGCGCAGCGGGATATCCAAGTCGGCGAAACTAGAGCGTTCAGATGGCGCAGAACGTAAGGCCTGTTTCGCGAACTGCACGGGCCTTCTCGAACCGCTCCGTTCCGCAGTTGGACCCGTTGGTTTGCACCAGTTTGTTCCCGCCGATCTGTCCGTCTGACGGGTCTCAGCGGCCGGTGGGGAACACAATTGCTGCAAGAAATTGTTCCCGCGTGGCACGGTGCACGCGATTGACCCCAGTGCCTAAGCGCGACCGTCGGCCGGGCAAGGGCTCGCGATCAACGCAACGGGCTGCGATGCGGTGTAGAGATTCGCATACAACGCTGCGCCGTGCGTCACAGAGACTGGGAACAAAATTCTGCAGAACACGGGAACAGTTTTATGCAAACCGACGTTTGTCGAGTCCGTCGCTCGTCGTGATTTGTTGATTTGACATAACATAATTTGTCGTTCGCGCGACGTCTGGGCTGGATTCAAATGTCCGGTGCCAGCAGCGATAACTCGTATTGTCGTGTGAATTGAGACATTCAACTGAGCTGCTTTGGAGTTGCGTCAAGTGGATGTCATTCGCAGGACACTGAAAACCCATTTTCAATGTAAAAGATTTTCATGACCGAACATCGGGAGTCGTAATGCTGCAGCTGATCTGGGAGAGGTCCAGAGAGGAGCGGATGGCTCTCTTTGAATTATTACTGAGACGCGAAGGCTTTTTACGCCGGCATCTGCTTGATGCTTGAGCGCTCGCTGGCCGCTGTGAAGTCAGGGCTTTGCTGCGGGCAAGAGGCTATCAGTTTCTGGTAGGGCCTAGGCTGCGGCTTTCGCGACGCAGTTACATGTCGCCTCTTCTTTCACGTGCATTACGTTTTATAGAGTTTATTGTTTGGGTTCGCTCACGTATTTTCGAGTCTATTGTCTAGGTTTTTTCGACTTTATTGTAAAGGAACACGCGTCGAGCGAAACCAGCAGATTCAGGTCGATACCGCGGAGATCAATCATGTTGATAGGTCGCATATGAGTAATTGATTTCTAGAATACGTACCGCGCTACTACAGTTCAAGCACCGAAACGCACTGAAGGAAGCTCAACATGAAAGCCTGGATGCTCGACGAACCTGGCAAGCCGCTGGCCTTGCGCGACGTGAGCCAACCGCAACCGCGCCGTAACGCCGTGCTGGTGCGGATGGAGGCGGTGCCCTTGCTCAGTTACACGCGTGAATATGTCGAAGGGAAGTTGCCCTACGCGTATCCGCCGGCACCGTTTTCGCCCGGCACCAATGGGATTGGCCGGATCGTCGCGGTCGGCGAGGGCGTGGTGGCATTTCGCGCCGCTCAACGCGTCGCCGTGAATCCGTACTGGATTGCCGACGAAACGGTGCGCGAGCCGGCGCAAGCGCTGTTAGGGCTCACCGCGATTAGCGCCGACAGCGGGGCGCTGCTGGCTGAGTTCCCCCACGGCACGTTGCGCGAAGTAGCCGAATTCCCTGCGTCAACGCTGATCGCACTGGACGGTCTGGACGGGATCGATGCCGCACGTCTCGCGGTCCTGGCGAAATTCGCGGTGCCCTTCGGTGGATTGCGGCGCGGCCGTCTGTCGGCGGGAGAGACGGTGGTGGTCAACGGCGCAAGCGGTTACTTCGGCTCGGCGGCCGTACTCGCTGCGCTGGCCCTCGGTGCGAGCAAGGTCGTCGCGCTCGGCCGGCGCGCTGAACCGCTGCAGGCGCTGGTCGAGCAAGGCCGCGGACGTGTGGTCCCCGTCGTGCTGAGCGGCGACACTGCGCAAGACACAGCGGCGCTTCGCGCCGCTACCGGTGGCGGCGCGGACCTCGCATACGACATGGTCGGACAGGCCACCGACGCGAACGCGACCCTCGCCGCACTACGCAGCCTGCGTCGCGGCGGACGGCTCGTGCTGATGGGCAGCATGCAAGTGGACCTGCCGATTCCGTACAGCGAGATGCTGTTGAACAACTGGGAATTGATCGGCCACTTCATGTACACGCGCGCCGACTATCTCGCGCTGGTTTCGCTCGCCACGTCCCGGCAGATTCCGCTCGAAGCGGTCGAGTTGAAGTCATATCCGTTTGCTGAACTGGAGGCGGCCATCGACGCTGCGGGCTGCATGTCCGGCCTGCAATGCACGGTCGTGGACGGCACGTCGCCGCAAGCGTGGGGTTGAGCGCGTAGCGGCTTAACTGCGGCGGCATAAAAAAGCGGCCTTGCTGATTCACAGCAAGGCCGCTTTGCATCGGCAAATCGGAATCAATCAACGGTCAATCGATGCCGCGAATCACCGCGTTGTTCTAGTCCTCGCTGAGCGGTCCGGCGACGACGACGCCGTAGTAATGACCCGCCGACGATTTGAAGATCCAGTGGGTGCCAGACAAGTCGTTTGCATGCTCATCGTCTTCTATGTTGTAAAGACGAACAACGAGGTGGCCGCCAAGTAGAGAGACGTCCGGGTTGTTGTTGCCATTCAGAAGTCCTTTGCGGATCCAGAAGCCGATGCCTTTCTGCTTCTGCTGGTGGTACTCGCTGACTAACGAGTCCTTCGCCTTCTTTGGTTTTTCAGTTTCGGTTCCGTGCAGCGGCATGATGCATCTCCTTTGAAGGTTGCTGTTGCGAATCATGAGCAGGACAAAAGCAGGACCGGAAATATCCATTACGTCGATCGATTCCGATCTTCTGCGTCGGATCGAGATTGTCTGCACTCCAAAGGTAGCGCCTGGTGAGACACGATCAAATGGGCGAAAAGTCACATACGAGGTAATGGGCCGAGCCGACATGGCGGAGCTGTGAGAAATGCGCCGGCCCGCGTCATGCGGGCCGGTCATATTGCAGAAGATGCGTGCGGTCAGCCCATCACGATATTCGCCAGCTTGAACTGATACGGCACCGCTGTGGTTCCGCCACCGCCACCCGTCATCACGATGTCGCAGCGCGCAATGCCGAGCAGCGACAACTCGGTGTTGATGTCGGAGATCACGGCGGAATTCATCACCTTGCCTTGCTCGATCTGCGAGGCGGTGCCGATCCAGAGCGTTGGCTTGAACTCGAACACCGCCTTCTGCCCCGGCACGATGCCGGTCTTCTTCGCGAGCAGCCGGTTGTCCTTGAACACGCCGGCGCTGATGGCGCCCGTGCGCAGATCGTTGCGCAACTGGATCTCGCGCGAGCTCGACGACGCGCCGGCGATAGCGAGCACGTTGCCGGATGCCGCGCGGCTCACGCTGAACATCTGACCGTTCTGCGCGACTTTTTGCGGCATGTAGTTACCGTCCGAGTCGCTGGCGGTAACGGTGGTTTGCAGCGGAAAGACGAACGGGTGATTGTCGCCGCGCCCGCAGTTGCTGATGACCTTCCACGCGACCGCGAGCTCGTCGAAATCCGTTGAGACGTTTTTCTGAAAGACCACGATCTGACTGTTATTGACGTCGTTGGAGAGGTTGATGAAGTTGAGTTTGATGTCCATGACGAACCTTTTCCTGGTGGAGTGAAGCGGCGTCGAATGGCGAATCCTCCGACGCCGAACGCGTGTCCGTTACGCCATCACGACGTGTTCGAGCCGGAAGGTGAACGGCAACGAGCGCGGGCCGGGACCGCCGCCCGTCATCACGATGTCGGCGCTGGCGATGCCGAGCAGCGAAAGCTCCGTGTTGATGTCGGAGATGACCGCCGAATTCAGCAACGCGCCCTGTTCGATCTGCGACGCGACACCGATCCACAGTGTCGGCTTGAACTGGAACACGGCCTTTTGCCCCGGCGCGATCGATGTTTTGCTCGCAAGCGGACTGCCGTCCTTGTAAATGGTCGCGTTCGTGGCGCCGTTCGGCAGATCGTTTCGGACCTGGACTTCCGAGCTGTTACCCGGCTCCGTGCCGAGCGTGAGCACGTCGCCCGACGTCGAGCGGACGATCTGGAAGACCTGTCCGTTGGTAGCGGTTTGCTGCGGCATGTAGTTGCCGTAGCTGTCGCTCGCGCTGACGCCCATCGCCATTGGAAACTTGAACGGATGGTTGTCGCCCTGGCCACAGTTGCGAATCACTTTCCACGCGATCGCCAGTTCGTCGAAATCCGTCGCGACGTTTTTCTGGAAGATCACGATGTTCGAATTGTTAGCGTCGTTCGAACGGTTGACGAAGTTCAGTTGAATATCCACTTGCCTGCTCCTTGAGGTTGAAATACGGCAATCGGTTTGCCGCGCACCTTGCCACCGGCCTGCCGGTTGGACGGGCCGTCAAACGAAAGAAGAGGTGAGACCCGGTATGCGGGCGCCGTGCCGGCTCGAGGCGCTAAAGACGCTAGAGATGCACGACGTTTTCGAATGCGAAAGCGAAGGGTTGCGCGTCGACGCCGCTGCCGCCGCCAGTCATCACGATGTCGCCCACGGCAATGGCGGCGAGGGGCAGCATCGTGTTGTCACTCGACAGCACAGCCGAACTGAGCGCGTGTCCTTCCTCGATCTGCGAAGCCACGCCAATCCACAGCGCCGGCGTGAAGCGGAAAACGGCTTTCTGGGCTGGCGCCACAGCCCACTTGGCAGCGATCAGCTTGCCGGCGTTGAAGGCGTTGACGTTGACCGCGCCGCGCGGCATCCGGTTGGCGACCTGGATTTCCGGACCGCCGTCCGCGCCGCTCGGCTGTGCCGGCTCGGCGGTGAGCCGGGCGCGGCCGGTCGGATGAGCCCCGATGACGAAACGTTCGCCGCGCTGCGCGGTCATGCGCGGCGAGTAGTTGCCGTGCTCGTCGCCGAGCGCGATCTCGATCTCTGTCGAATAGACGAACGGATGGAGGCAATCCCGGCCGCAGAAGCGAATCACCTTCCATGCAATCGCGAGCTCGTCGAAATCGGGAATCACGTTGCGCTGGAACAGGACGACTTCGCTGTTGCCGCAGTCATTCGAACGGTTGACGAACCGAAGATTGACGTTCATTTCGCCGGCTCCGCGTCGTCGTCCGAGAGATGCTTCTCGACCCACTGCGTGAGGGCGGGAGACACGCTGCCGGCGACCGACGACGTATGCAGCGCTTGCGCCCGGCTCTGTGCCTGCATGTCGTTCGCGAACCGGCCGAAGGCCATCGCGGCATCCGTGGCGTTGCGGCTGCGGGACAGGTCGTCGAGATACTGAGCCGCCGCATCGGTGAGCGCGCCGGAGTGCTGAACGTGACCTTGGGCAATGCGCGTCGCGAGGTCGGCATTGATCGCGGCCAGCTCCTTGATCGCGGCGGCGGCGCCCGACAGTGCGAGACGGTCGCGCTGCTCGCGCCAGCCGGAGTCGAATGCCGATTGCGCTGCGCTCGTGTACTGCTGAGTGCTCTGCAGGGCGGTGCGTACGAAGGCGCGCCACGCGCGGACGTCCGTGGTGGCGCCCGGCAGTCCCGCCGGGTTGGCCGACTGAGCCACGAGCTTGCTGAATAACTGGAAGGCGGCGAGATTGGCGTTTTCCCACTGCGTGATGAGGGTCGAGAGCATGACGGATCCTTAATCGGTTCGGGTTCGGGTTCGGTTTCGATGAGCGATGACAATCACCGCATTCACTGACGTGCGCCGCCCAGGCGCTCGATCATCTTCATCACGGCGGCCATTTGAGGCGCCTCGCGGGTATTGAAGTCAGGATGGTCCGGGTCCGGACTCGTGTAGCCCCAGAAGTCCCAGCATCCGAGCGGATTGATGGCCGATTTCGCCGCCTGCGGGTAGAGCACGATCAGGCGGTTGGTGTCGGCGATCTCGTTGTAGCCGGCGCCGCGCACGAATCGTTGACCGACGGCATCGGCGTTCTGCACGCAGCCGTGAAACGCGACATGTACGGCGCACGCCGCATGCAGGCAATCGGCCGGCACGTACACGTAGGCCACGTCGGCGAGCGACGCACGGCGGTCGGGATCGAACTCGCGCTGATCGAAGCTCCGCAACTGGCCGCCTGGTTGCATCGCGGGTGCATTCAACGGCGCATTGGGTCTCGCGTAGATCCAGCGCAGCATCTCGTGAGATTGTTCGAAGCCGCAGTTGTTGATGTACGGACTCTGGTTCGCGTCGCAGGGTGAGTCTTCCGGGCGGTTCGTGATCAGTGCATGGCCGGCGTTGGGATGGCGTTGATACTCGATGCTCGATCCAGGCACTTGAGCCAGTTCATAGAAGCGTTCGGCCTGATCGACCACGCGGGTCGCGACGACGATATCCTTCGCGCCGCTGAAGAGGTAAATGCGCTGCTCGCGAAGATTGGCCGGGTCGTCGATCTGGCCGGCCTTCGCAAAGCGTTGCGCGGCATGCCATGCGCCTTCCGCCGTCGGAGCAGCACCTGCCGGCTGCATGCACAGCGTGACCGCCGCCACGACCGGCGCGATAAAGGCCGACTCTCCGGCGCAATCGAACGCTCCACCGGCCACGATGCCCGCGCCGATCAGACGGCTCGACCAGGCAACGTCGAACTGGGCCGCCATGAAAGCGCCGGACGATAGTCCGGAGACGGACGTGTGTTGCAGATCGGCGCCGAGCGTGGGCAGCGGCGCGAGGTCCGCGGCGTTTGCGCACGAGACGGTCGCGGCGATCAGCACAACTGCGCTGAACCGCGTGCGCAGGACAAAGTGCCAGGATCTGCGTGGTTGCATATTAAGTTCGGATAACGAATCGTGATGGATGGCTGCCGAATTCATGCCATTGCTCCTGTTGGGTATGTGCTCGATGAGTGTTCGGGTCTACGTTTCAGACATGCGTTGCTTGCGTTTCACTACCCTTGCAGAGTAGATGCGCGGCGCGTTCGCATGAATAGGGCGGAAGGCTGATACGGCGACATAGGACGGAAGGCCTGTGCCGTACCCGCCGTGCGTGGTCAGGGCGCGCCGCCGGGTGTGCACGGTACCAGCGGTATCGAGACGCTGCGGTCGGCCGTGGTGATGGCTACAGGCCGGTTCGACGGCGTGTAGCGCAACCTGTGGATGCCGCGCGGCCCAAAACCACTGTCGATGTCGGCCAGCAGGTCGGCGCCGTCCGGAATGCCGGCGAGACTGCGGTCGCTCATCATCGCGGGGCGGCGCTGTGGGTCGTCCCAGCCGGCGCTGTCCGCGGATGCGTAGAAGGTGGGTAACACGCCGAGCCGGTAAAGGCTGTCGAGCGTCCGCGCAAGCCGCTCGCCGCAGCGCTCGCAGAGTGCCGGCTGGTGCGCGATCTGCAAGGCCTGACTGATTCGCAGGACTTCATCCTCGCAGGTGAGCGCTGGCGTTGGCTGTTGAGCGTGCGCCGCAGCGACGGAATATAGGACGATGGCCGCGGCTGCGATTGCGCAGACAGCACGCGTGTTAAGCCTGCGACCCGGCCGGTCGTGATGGTTTGAAATCATCGGGAAGCCTCCTGTCAGGACACTAGGAAAGAAAGAGCTTGCGTTCGGCCTGGCGGCGGCGCGTCAGCCCCGCGAGCGGTTTGCCGCCCGCTTTGTTCCAGACGAGGAACTGGTCGGCGGCATGACCGCTTGCGCCCGCGTTCAGATAGCGCAGCAGCGTTGAAGAATGCAGCCGCCCCGCGCCGAGGTTGAAGACGAACGACATCAAGGCATCGAATTGCTGCTGCGTGATCGCGACGCGTATCAGCTTGCGCAGCGCGAGTTCGGCGCTGCGCAAGTCGCACTTCAGGAGCGCCAGCGCCTCGGACTCCGAGAGCGGACGGCTGAAGCGTTCGTGCGGCAGAATCAGATGCCCATAGCCGATCGTCGGCTTGCCGACGGCGTCGAGATAGCGGGTCAGGCGTAACCCCTCGAACTGTTTGATCAGGTCGATACCTTGCGTGCCGGTGCACGTGGGTTGCTCAGGCATGGCGTTTCTCCTCGTCGTCGTGCCGTGCGCGCGGCACGAGGCGGTGGGTGTATTCGTCGATCACGCGCATGATCGCTTCGGGCGGGTCGAGCGCCGCAAACTGCATTTCGATGTCGATGTGCTGGCTGTCGCGCTGAGCTTGCTCGCCCTGGGCGTTCGGGCGTGCCGACGGCGGGGCGAGCGTCACGAAGAAACGGCCGCGTTGATCGCCGCCCGCCAATCCGCCTGCCGGCAGCGTTTCGGTGAAGTCCGCGCGCACCGTCAGATGCACGACCATCCTGTCGAGCGCCAGTCCGCGCGGCGTCGCCAGCGCGACCAGCGGCACCGGCATCGTGTGCTCCGCGTCGAGCGCGACCTCGACCGCACGTGGCGTGAGCAGGCCGTTCTCGTCCTGGTCGAAGAACTGGTCGAGCACGGTGGTGTACTGAAGCGAAAGCAACTGGTTCGCGGCAGCTGCCGCGTGTTGCATGCCACGCGTGATGTCGTCGAGCGCGAGGCCGCGCGGCGGCGGACCGCTCGCGCTCGACGGCGGCGCACCGCCGGACGGTGGAGCGCCAGGCGGCACGTTCTCGCCGGTGCCGCTCGCCATGTCGGCATCGCCAGCCGCCGCTGAGCCGGGCGGCGCAGCTTGCGCGGCCACCGGCGGCTCGCGCGTTTCGAGCGCGGCGGCCGGTTCGCTATCACTAGCGTCCTGCGAGGCCGTGCGCTGTGAGGCGTCGTCGTGCGCTACGCCGTCGGCCGGCGTGCCGTGTGAGCCCGGCACGCCGCGGCGCCGCTTGAAGAAGTTGAACATGGTGTCCGTCCGCCGTCAGTGGCCGCTGTGCTTACTGATGGACAGGCTGCTGGCCGCTCGCCTGTGTGGTTTCGCCGACCAGCTTGCCGTCTGTCGGCGTGGCCGGCAGCGGCTTGACGTCCTTCGCTTTGTCTTCGGTCACGACCGGTTTGGTGGCGGCGTCCGTCAGGAAGTCGATGACACGCATCAGCGCTTCCGGCGGGGGCTGCCGCTTGATCTGCGTGTGGATCGAATATTTGGCTCGCGTATCGGTGCTGCGCGTTTGCTCCGACTTGTGCGAGACACGTCCCGAGATGCTCACGCTGATCGGACCCCAGCCAAGCTTCGCCTGGAATTCGCCGCCTGCCTCCGTGGACTCCGCCGATTTCTCCGACTGGGTGATTTCCATCTCGAAGTCGATCGTGCCTTCTTCGATGGCGATGATGGGATGAACGATCGCGGCCAGCAGCGGAATGCGCATGGTCTTCTGGACCACGCCTTTCGATACGCCGCTCTCGTCGACCAGTGTTTCGTCGTAGTCGAACTGCACGGCGACTGCCTTGCCGTTCTGAATGCACACCTGCATCAGAAAATCGGCATAACTTTTCGCCGCCTGGGTTTGCGCTGAAATCATCGCTTTCAATGGACCGGCGATCATTTGGTCCATTGGTAAGGCATTAATGACAGAGCCGATGAAATTGGCATCCATACAGACCTCCATGGTGAATTTGTGACAGTGCGAATACACTGTCTCTATTCAAATTACATAAATTGGAGAAATCTTTGGAGAGGCCATCCGTCATGCATGACGACAGGGGCGGGCGACATATTAATTCTGAAAGAAATGGAGTGCCGTTTGCATTAGAACGTTTTTCACGGATCAACGGGACTAGTGCGTCATTTTCAAAAGAGCGGTAAAAGCGAGCCCAAGAGACGCAAATAACGTGAACCCGAGCGTCTCGCTACCGAGGGGATACGCTTAAATGAACGTTCTGATGATCGATAGTCCGCCGCTATTTGTGGCAGGGGTAGCCGATGTCTTATGGAGACGGGACAGCAGTTGCCAGGTGTGGTCGGCCCAGCGTCCTGAAGACATCTACCGCATCCGGGAAGGCCTCTCGCCGGGAACGGTCGGCGCGGTCACCCTCGAATGGGACGAGCGTGCCGCGCGGATGGGCTGGCCGAAGGTGCTGCAGGACGCCCTGGGGACGGTGCCGTGGCTATTCGTGGTGCGCACAGTGTGTCGTCAGGCGATCGCCGATGCGCTGATGGCGGGCGCCTCGGGCATCGTCGAGCGTCACGCGAGCGCGGATGAATTCGCCGATGCGCTCTGCCGTGTCGCGTCGGGCGCGATCTATGTCCCGCCGACTTACGGCCTTGGCGCCGAGTTGGGGCCGGCACATGCGCAGTCCAGTGATCGGGCATTCGAGCGCCTGACACCGCGGCAGCGCGAGGTGTTGCGTCTGCTGGCCGAAGGGAAGTCGAACAAGCAGATCTGTCGGGTGCTCAACGTCGCGGAGGGGACCATCAAGAATCACCTGTACGCACTTTTTCGGCAGATCGGTGTCAGTAACCGCACGGAGGCGGCACTGTGGCTCGCGCGTCACGTGACACCTGAAAACGTGCACGGCCAGACGCTCTTATGCGTCACGCATGAATAGATGCCACGCCTACTTACGGCCCGGGGCAGGGGCCGTATGTAAGACCGGTTAGGCCGGTGCAGCCTGATGTCCGACGTCTTCACCGGCAAGGGTGTCGATGGCGTGCTGCATGGGCGCCGGACTCACGCTGACTTCGCCGGCGAACGGCCGGTCGACGGCCAGCACGAAAAAGAACGCGAGCCCAAGCGTCGTTGCCCAGATGGTCACGAGCCCAAGATGAAAGCGGGTTACGGGTAACACGTATAGCAGCACCAGCGAGAGCGCGCTCGCGATCAGCATGACACCCCATAACGTCACCGGCATGGCGACATCGAGTGCCTGCAGCCGATGCTCCCGAAGCTTGGTCATTTCATTCACGCGGGCGAGCACTTCAGTCAGGAGTGCCCGCTCGCGATCGTCCGACGGCACGATCCGGTTGGTCGTCGCGAACATCCGGTCGAACGCGGCCTGGGTTCCGGCATCCGCGCGGGCGTACTGCTGCATTTGCGGCCATTCGTCCCGAACGACATGCTCGATATAGACGATCAGTTCTCGCCTGGCGGTGAGTGCATCCGGCTTGCCGAACGACGCGAGATCGTGAGCGAGTTCGGTGGCACACGCGGCCTCGGATGAGACCGTGCCGGCCGCGGCGTCGTAGGTGCCCCAGACCGTGATGGCGGCGAAAGCGACCAGCAGGGAATTGATGGTGGTCACCGCGGACATCATCGCCACTGTCATGCCGCGCTGTTCGGCATTGAGCTGAATCGGGAAGCAGCGGCGAAACAGCAGATAGCCGCCCAGGGCCGCGGCGAGCGTCGCGCCGACAATCAGCGCACCCATCAAGGCGGCCGGCATGTTGTAGAGGAAGAGCATCGTGTCACTCCGGGTCGTTTGGAACGGCGGTAACGGACAGCTGGGCCGGCTCCCCTGCCAGCATCGCGCGGGTGAGATCCGCGAGGCGTCGGCGTACGGTGTCGGCGGCATCCGGATGATCGAGCGACTGCTGAAGATCGAGCAGGCTCGCGGCGATCTCACTCTGCCATTGCGTGCGTTCGCTCACGGCCTGGGCGCGGCGCGTCTGCTGTGCGGCGTCCGCGTCGGACGAGCGATCGCCGCGTACGAGTGTGTCGAGCGTGTCGACAAGCCTTTGCAGCAAGCGGTGTACGGCAGTCGCCGAGAAGCCGCCGAGCATTGAGAGGGCGGGCTTGCCGAAGCTGTGCATGCTGCCCTGATCGAAGAGGCGCGACGGCAGCATCTCGACGAGGATCAATCCGGCAATGAGCCCGAGAATCAGGCGCGCGCCGTAGGATGCGTCGTACTTCGGGTCGTACGTCGAGTCGGCGATGTAACGATGTGCCTGAAACAGCGTCGCGAACGATGCGCCGAGTCCCGCGCAAAAGAGCAGGAACAGCGCGTTCCACAACAGCTGCGTGCCGTGTGAATCGAGGAAGCCGCGCTCGACGTTGTCGGCGGAGACGTCGGGAGAAAGCCCGGTTGCGACCACGGCGATCAGAAACGCAATCGCCGCGACCGTCAGCAGCCTGATCAGCGGCACCGGACCGAGCCACGCGAACGGGCGGCCGAGACGGTGCTGCGCATCGAGCAGCGTGACGGCTTGCGGTGTGGCCGGCGCGATGAGCGCGGCCAGTCTTCGGTGGATCGATGCAAGCGAGTGCTGCGAGGTGCCGGCGTAACGAGGCGCGTCGCTGGCAGTGCCGGGAGGCAGGTTTCCAGGCGCCGTGCCGTCGATCAGTGCGCTCAGTAGCGCAATGGTTTCAGGCGCGACTGGCAGGCCGTGATGCAACGCGTAGCGCGCCATCGCCTCGCATTCGTCACGCAACTGGGCCAGCAGCGCGCCGGGCGATGCGCCGTCGGGAAGTGGGCTGCCCCGTGTGGCACGCAGCCGGAACCGATTGGAAAAATGGTCGGTGCCCATTTCAGCCCTCCGGTTCGTTGCGGTGGCCGATTGCTGGGCGAGCGGCGCGGCATGCTCGAGTCAGGAAGCGTCGCAAAGTCATGATGAATTTCCTGCTGTGGAAGAGTGCCGGCGTGCGCGGGGAACGATGCGGTCTCCCGAACAGGGCGGCTTGCCCGGATGCGATAGACGGCGATACCACTTTGCGTTTTTCGCGCGCTGCGGACAATCCAGCAGAAGTCACGGATGACGGGGTGACAAAGCGCCCGTGACGGGCGTTCGAGCGACGGCGGAAAAAAAGCGGCCTTGCTGGTCTTCAGCAAGGCCGCTTTATATCGGCAAATCGTGATCGGTCAATCAGTCGATCAGTCGTTCAATCGATGCCGTAAAAAGGCAAGTTCCGCGAGGCGTGGGGTTGAGCACGGCGCGGTGTGATATCAGTCGCGCGGCCGCTCCGGATGGCGAAGGCGCGAATGATTGCGACCGTAGATCCCGTAGATGACGAGCCCGATCACGAGCCAGACGACGAGCCGTAACCACGTGACGAGCGGCAGCCCGGTCATCAGCAGCAGGCAAAACAGAATCCCGAGGATCGGGATCACCGGCACACCCGGCACGCGGAACGGCCTCGTGGCGGCTGCGTCGCTGCGGCGTAAATAGATCACGGCGCCGCAGACGAGAATGAACGCGAACAGTGTGCCAATGCTGACCATCTCGCCTAACACGTTGATCGGTGTGAACGCCGCCACAACCGCGACGATGGCGCCGATCATCATCTGGCTCAGATGAGGGGTTTGCAGACGCGGATGGACTCGCGCGAACAGGTGCGGCAGGAGGCCGTCCTGCGACATCGTGAAGAAGATGCGGCTCTGACCATACAGCAGCACGAGGATCACTGTCGTCAAGCCGGTCAGCGCGCCGATCTTGATGAGCACGGAAAACCAGGTGACGCCGATCGCATCGACACCTTTCGCGATCGGATCCGGGACGTTGAGTTCGGCATACGGCACGAGTCCGGTCAGTACGCCGGCGACCGCAATGTAGAGTATCGTGCAGACCACCAGCGAGCCAAGAATGCCGATCGGCATGTCGATCTGCGGCTTGCGTGCCTCCTGGGCCGCGGTGGATACCGCATCGAAGCCGATGAAAGCGAAGAAGACGACGGCCGATCCCCGGAGAATGCCGCTCGCGCCGAAATTGCCGAATTCGCCGGTATTCTGCGGAATGAACGGATGCCAGTTGGCCGGATGCACAAAAAAGGCGCCGATGACGATGAACGCCAACACCACCGTCAGTTTGATTGCAACCATGACGTTATTGAGCCGCGCCGACTCCTTGGTGCCGAGCACGAGCATGGTGGTCAGCACGGCGATAATGAAGACCGCCGGCAAATTGACGATACCGGCGACCGTGCTGCCATCGGCGAGCGTCACCGTGGTGCCGGGTGCAGCCGCCATGGTGGGTGGAATGTTGATCCCGACGTTGTGCAACAGGCTCACGATGTAGCCTGACCAGCCAACCGCAACGGTCGCCGCGCCCATCGCATACTCGAGGATCAAATCCCAGCCGATGACCCACGCGAATAATTCGCCGAGCGTGGCATAGGTGTAGGTATAACTGCTGCCGCAGACCGGCAGCATGGCAGCCAGTTCGGAGTAGCAGAGTCCGACAAAGGCGCAGGCAATCCCGCCGAGGACAAACGAAAGAATGATGCTCGGCCCCGCATAATGGGCCGCGGCCGTGCCGGTCAGAACAAAGATGCCGGCGCCGATGATCGCGCCGATACCCATCGCCGTAATGCTGAGCGCTCCCAGCGACTTCGACAGGTGTTCACCGCCCTCCGCGCTTGCGACAATATCGGCGACGGATTTACGCGCCATATAACTCGTGTCAGCCATGATGAGTCGTCCTGTTCGTATGTGGGTGAATCTAAGATCGAATCGATCCGTGACGCACTGCAATAAGCGACTTCTTTAAAGGCGACTGACACTGTTGATGTTGCGGTTGAGGAGGGAACTAACGAATTCAGTCTAGTCCGGATTTAATCGGGTGTGTACTGAAGATGGAGGTTGCTGCTGCCGAAACGGCGTTGCGGGTGAGCCGCAACGCCGTCTTTCAATCATCGAATCCTGATCAATCGATGCCGTGAAACACCGCATCGTCCGGACCGAGATAAACGGGCGGGCGCCACGCGGCGTCGCGCATCGAATGCTGGACCAGCTTTTCGACACCCAGCAGCACCGCGAAGATTGCCATCCGCACCGGGATGCCGTTATCGGTCTGGCGGAAAATCGCAAGGCGCGAATCGTGATTCAGATCGACGCTCAGATCGTTCGCGCCTGGCCGGCTGTCGCGCGGCAGCGGGTGCATGATCAGCGTGTCGGGGCCGCATACGCTGTCCATTAGCGCCTGATTGATCTGGAAATCCGGTGTATAGCCTTCGAACGATTCGTCGGTGAAGCGCTCTTTCTGGATGCGGGTGGCGTACACCACGTCGGCGCCGCGCAGCCCGGCGGGCAGATCGTGGGTCTGCTCGATCACGTGGCCGTTGCGTGAGATCTGCTCGATGATGTAGCTCGGCATTTCGAGCATGGGCGGCGAGATCAGCGTGAACTTGATGCCGCGATACAACGCCAGCAGTTTGACCAGCGAATGCACCGTACGGCCATATTTCAGATCGCCGACCAGTGCGATATGCGCCCCGTCGACGATCTTGCCGAGCCGCGAGAACTCACGCTGGATCGTGTACAGGTCGAGCAGCGCCTGGCTCGGATGCTCGCCCGGGCCATCGCCGCCGTTGATCACCGGCACGTTGGTGGCGCGCGCGAATTCGGCCACCGAGCCTTGCTCCGGATGGCGGATCACCAGCGCATCCACATAGCCGCTCATCACGCGGCTCGTGTCGTAGATCGACTCGCCCTTGGCCATCGACGAAAACGTGAAGCCGGTGGTGTCGCACACCGAGCCGCCGAGCCGGCAGAATGCCGCGCCGAAGCTCACGCGGGTGCGCGTACTGGCTTCGAAAAACAGATTGCCGAGCACCGCGCCTTCGAGCACGCGGGAGATTTTCCGGCGCCGCGCGATCGGCTGCATGATGTCGGCGACCCGAAACAGCGCCTCGACCGAGTCGCGCGAGAACTGATCAACCGACAGCAGCTGCGGCTTGCCCTCGAACAGCATCTGGCTCGCAAGCGACTGTGAGTCTACGCTTTGCGTATAGTTTTCGCCCGGCTCGCCATGCACCACGATTTCCGACACGAAACGCTCCACGATCTCCGGCATGGCCCGCGATTCCTGCGAATCGTCCGGCAGCAGCCAGGTGTCGAGCGCGCGGCGTGACACGCCGATGCGGCTCGCAAACGTCTCTCGGGTCATGTTCATGCGACGCATCGCGTCGCGTAGGAAAGCTTGTTGTGGGACGCTCATGCGGGCACCTGTCGGGAAAGGGCTGCGTACCGGCTATGTACGCGGTGCGTATATTAGTTTCCCTGCCGCAGAAGTCAAGCAATTTTGCGAGTTGGGCAAACCCGTTTGCCAACCCACTTTGCAAACTCGCCCCGGACGCGGTTACACTGCGTTTCATGCATTCCGGCCAAACGCTCCGACTCCGTCCGTCAATCACCGCCCGTCTCGCTTTTGCGAGCGTCGTGGTCGCACGCGCGGGTTTCCCGAGCGTCAGCGCCAAAGCCAAAAAACAGCCGCTCATCTGACCGGAGCCGCTGTTCCGTCAGATGTGCGACGGAACAGCCGGTCAACGCCCGCCTGCGGCATTCCCTGTTTTTCCTCCCTCGCACCGCTGATTGGAATCGATACGGTCGTCATCGAGGTAAAGACATGTCTATTTTTTCGGGTATCTGGGTTCCACTCATCACACCGTTCGCCGATGGCGAGGTGGATCACGCCGCGCTGCGCGCGCTGGTGCGCCGGTATGCCGATGCAGGCATCGCCGGGCTGGTCGCGCTCGGCACGACTGGCGAGCCGGCCGCGCTCGACGCCGCCGAACAGGACGCCGTGCTGGCGACGATTCTCGACGAGGCCGACGCGCACGCCGCCGCCCGTGGCGCAGACACACCAGCGCTGCCGGTGCTGGTCGGCGTGTCGGGCAATCACACGGCGAGCATGAAGGAGCGCATCGAGCAATTGAACTCACTGCCGATCGCCGGTGTGCTGATGGCCGCGCCGTACTACATCCGGCCTTCGCAAGCGGGCATCGTCGGGCATTTCATGGCGCTCGCCGATACGAGCGCCAAGCCTGTCGTGTTGTACGACATTCCGTATCGAACCGGTGTGCGGCTTGAACTCGACACGCTGCTGACGCTCGCCGCGCATCCGCGGATTCAGGCGGTGAAGGATTGCGCGGGCTCGCTCGACACCACGCTCGCGCTGATTCGCGATGGGCGCTTGCAGGTGCTGACAGGCGAGGACATCAGCATCTTCAACACTTTGTGTCTGGGTGGGAGCGGAGCGATCGCGGCCTCGGCGCATCTGCGGCCGGACCGGTTCGTCGCGCTGTATCGTGCGCTGTCAGCAGGACGGCTCGACGAAGGACGGCGTATTTTTTATGAGCTCGCGCCGCTGATCCAGGCGCTGTTCGCCGAACCGAATCCGGCGCCGGTGAAGGCTCTGCTCGCCGCGCAAGGCCTGATACGCGATGAGTTACGCATGCCGATGACGCGTGCCGGCGATGCACTGGTCGCGCGGCTTCGGGAACTGGAAGGGCTTGATCGGAGAGGGCCGCACGTGGCGGCGTTGCCGGCTTGAGTGAGGATTTGCTTGCGGCCATCTGTATTTGAGATGATGGTTCGTGATGCCAGGCGATAATCGGCGCCCTTTGTCCATTATCGCCGCCGGCATGTTGTCCGGTCGATGCCGCATGCAGTTAGCCTTGTCCGCCGATTTCCTCTCCCGCTTTAGCACGCTCAGCACGCTGGGCGCGTTCAACAAGCCGAGCACGATGCGCGTGCGTTGTGCAGCCCGTGCGCAGCCTTGCGCGGGCCGCATGGCACGCGCAGGGAAACGCTGATGTCTTCCGTGTTTCGCGCCGGCAGTCAGCTTTCCAGCGGCTCGGTCAGCTTCGTCACACGCCGCACCGCGCTGACCATCGCGGTGGCCACGGCGTTCGGCGCAGCAGCGCTGGCGCTCGCCGCGGGCATCGCGATCGGTATGCATTGGCCGGCGCACGGCGGCTCCGGTGATCAGACGGCGAACCGTGTCGAGCACGACTACGCGATCGATCAACTCGGCAAGCTGAATGCATCCGTGGCGCAGATCGAACCGCGCATCGCGCGCCTGACGACGCAGGTCGACGCGTTGCGCGATTTCGAGACACGTCTGAATACACCGCGGCCGGCGCCGCGCGCACCGGTGACACCCGCCACCCCGGGCTCTGCCTCTGAACCGGACACTTCCGCTACCGACAGCGAAGGCGAGGGCGGCCCTTCTTTACCGCCGCGTCGCTGTACGGACGTCGTGCCGAAACCGGCCGGTCATGCCGATGCCAGGCACACCGGACAACAACTGGATTGCATCGCCGCGACGCTCTCCGCACTCGAGCAACAAACCGCCGACCACGCGATCGCGTACGCCGCCTTTCCCGGCCGCATGCCTGCCGACGGCGCGCGCTTCGGCTCGCCGTTCGGTAACCGCACCGATCCGTTCACGCATCGTTTGAGTTTTCATCCGGGCATCGACCTGGTCGCCAGAACGGGTACGCCGATTCTTGCGGCGGCGGGCGGCCGGGTGATCTTTGCCGGCGAAAAATCGGGCTATGGCAACGCGGTCGAAATCGATCATGGCAACGGCCTCGTGACCCGTTATGGCCACGCGTCGCGCGTCGTCGTGCATGCCGGCGATCTGGTGCTGCCGCGCCAGTATGTCGCCGATGTCGGCTCGACCGGCCGCTCCACCGGCCCGCATCTGCATTTCGAAGTGCTGGTCAATGGCGCGCCGGTCGATCCGGCTGCCTATCTCGCGCTCTTCGCGCCCACGCCCCATGGTTGAACTACGTCTTTCCCGCGATGCAGGCAGTCTGACCCGTCGCGCCTATACGTTGCAGCCCACGCGGCCGTTCGTTCTGCGCGTGGTCATGTGGACGCTCGTATGCGTGCTCAGCGCAGCAGGTGGCGCGGCGGCCGTTGTGGCGTGGCACGCGCAGCGCGCCGGCACGTCGGCCGAACCATGCAACGCGGCTCCCGTCGATGCAGACAGTGAACAGACGGAACTCGCCCACGCGCGGCTTGCGCTGGCACAGGAATCGGCGGCGCGCGCCGCGGTGCAGAAAACTGCGGATGGCGCCGCCGCCGACTTCGCGCGATTGAATGCCGAATTGCAGTTTCTACGCGGCCAAAGCAAGGCAAAGCCGCTGGCGCAAACGGGGGCGCCGCGCCGCTAACTGTGGCTGAGCGCGGCACGGTATGCGGCAACCGCGCGTCGCACCACAGCCAACGCCGGGCTAACCCGAGGCGGGTAACACCGTAACCCAGCAAGCACGGCAACGCAGCAACCAACCTCCCGGCTCGTCGCCCGGAAAGCATCACGCGACGAACATTTTCATTTCCAGGAAATACTTATGTTCAGCAAGAAAAAACACGCGGGCATCCAGCAGACCAAGCTCGCCACCCTCATCGCACACGACGTGCGGATCACGGGCGATCTCCTGTTCAGCGACGGCCTGCGCATGGACGGCCACGTGAAAGGCAACGTCAGCGACGAGCCGGGCACCCAGACGCTGCTGGTATTGAGCGACCGCGGCTCGATCGAGGGCAACGTGCATGGCTATGACGTGGTGGTCAACGGCCGGATCGTCGGCGACCTGATCGCCGATCACTTCGTCGAATTGCAGAGCAATGCGCACGTGACCGGCAACATCTACTACCAGCAGTTGCGGATGGATTGCGGCGCCTCGGTGGACGGCAAGCTCACCAGGCGTGAAGCCGCGCAGGCAGCGCCGATTCTGGTATCGGTGGCCGATTCCGCACGCGAGGCGCGCAAGGCCGGCTAAGCGGCCAACCGGCTAATCGGCCCCGCGCTGCCTCAAACAGTCCCCGGCAGCGACTGGCGTTGCGTGGACGTGTCGTGGCCGAGTACGTCGCCGCGCGGTGACCGCGATTCGCGCAGTCCGCGCATTTCCCGTGACTCGGCGAGACGCTCCAGCGCGCCGCGGTCGAGCGTGGCGAGCATGTCGCGTTCGACGATCAATTGGCGCAAGGCCAGCACGATCAGGCCGATGGCCAGCAGCAGATCACCTGCAAACACGACTGCGTAAAGCGCCGAGGTGGTGCGAGGATTGCCGTACAGCAGCGTCATGTTGGCGCGGTCGAGCAGCACGAGCACGAGCGGCACGATGGCATTGAGCGTCGCGATACCGCTACCCACCGCCACCAGCATACGTGCCGTCCCAAGTTGCGGACGGCGCCGCCGGTACACTTCATACAGCGTCGCCGCGCGGCACGGCGCGAAAAACAGCGCCAGCAGGCTGGCGCGGACCGCCAGCGGCGCGTTCCATGCCAGCGCGCTCCCATACAGCACGCAGAACACGGCAGTGACGACGAGGCCGGCGCGCCACGGCGCCGATGCGCCGAACAGGTCGCGCGTGCCCGTCCAGATAAGAATGCGGCTCTGCAACGCCAGCGTCGCGGTGGCCAGCAACAGCAGATCGTTTTGCCAGATCTTGTGCAGCGCGAAGCATGCCGTGGCGGTGGCAAGCAGATAAAAGCCGACGGCCCAGAAGCGGAAGGCACTGACCTGCGCAAACATACGCGAAAGCGCTGTCGTGATGAGGGCGCTGCACAGGAACGTGATCAGCCACACCGTTTGGAACGTCGCTACGTCGATTTTCATGAAGTCTCCTGCAGCCAATCTGTCTGTTCCTGCTTATCGGTAAAACGAGGCTACGCAGCGGGCGTGCCATGATGGGTGAACTGAGTCGCGAAGGTATGCACATCTCAAACAGATCAGGATGTCCATGCGGCCACCATTCTTGTCCGCAGCAGCTCGCCGAAGTCGTCGGCGGTGAGCGGCTTGCCTAGCAGGAAGCCTTGCATCTCGTCGCACATCATCGACTTGAGCATGTCGAGCTGCGATTCGGTTTCGACGCCTTCGGCCACCACGTCCATTTCCAGCGAGTGGGCGAGCGCAATGATTGCTGAAACGATCGCGCTGCCTTCCGGTCCGTGCTCGTCGAGCCCGTTGGTGAAGAAGCGGTCGATCTTCAACTGCTTGACGCGAAAGCGTTGCAGGTAGGCGAGGCTTGAATAGCCGGTGCCGAAATCGTCGATGGCGATTTCAAAGCCGCTTGCCTGGAACGCGCGGATCATCTCGATGGTTTTCTGCGCGTCCTGCATTGCGACGGTTTCGGTGATTTCGAACATGATCTGCGCGCATTGCACGCCTTCGGCTTGCACGATCTCGAGCATCGTCGCGACGAGGTCCGGTTGCGACAGCTGGCGCGGCGACAGGTTGATCGCCACTTTCATCGACGGCAGGCCTTGGTCGACCCAGCGGCGAATCTGCCGGCACGTCTCGCGCAGGACCCAGTAGCCGATCTGCACGATCTGGCCCGAGCGCTCGGCAATCGGAATGAACTCGAGCGGCGCCAGTGCGCCGAGTTGCGGATGATTCAAGCGGATCAGCGCTTCGGCACCCGCCAGCGAGTCGCCGCTGCCGTGGAACTTCGGCTGGAAGTGCAGCGCGAAATGGCCGGCGGTGAGCGCTTCGTGCAGCGCACTTTGAATTTGCAGCGTGCGCGTCGCGGCTTCGTTCATGCTTTGTTCAAAGAAGCGATAGGTGCTGCGGCCCGCGCGTTTGGCTTCGTACATGGCTGCGTCGGCATGCTTGAGCAGCGTGTCGACGGTATCGCCGTCGTAGGGAAAGAGCGCGATGCCGATGCTCGGCATCACCTGCAGCGGCTGCGAATCGGTCCATACGCCCTGACGCATCCGGTCGAGCACGTCTTCGGCCATCGTACCGGCGTCTTCTCTTGACGCCAGGTTCTCGGACAGCACGACGAATTCGTCGCCGCCGAGACGGGCGACAGTGTCGCTCGCACGCACACACAGCAGAAGGCGCTGGGCGAACGCGGACAGCACTTCGTCGCCGGCCGAGTGGCCGAGTGAATCGTTGATGGTCTTGAAGCCGTCGAGATCCATGAACAGGATGGCGAACAGCGAACGCTGCCGGCGCGCGCTATGGATTGCGCGGTCGATGCGGTCGGTCAGCGTGCTGCGGTTGGGCAGGCCCGTCAGCGTGTCGAGCGTGGCGAGCCGGACGATCTGACCGTTCAGCTTCGAGACCGCGCCGACCAGAAAGCTGGTGCGCGCATCGAAACGCGACAGTATCAGCGTGACGATCAGAATCGCAAACGTGAACAGGATCACCGAAGTCGCGAGCCATGCGGCGTTCACGCCCTTGGCCGCGCCGCACACGGCGCCGGGCGGAAATTCGGCGGCCGCCATGCCGGCGTAATGCATGCCGCTGATCGCGACGCCCATCACCAGCGCCGCAATGAAACGTTTGCGCAAAACGTAGAGTTCGTCTTCGTTACTGAGTGCGCGCGCCATCCACAGCGCGGCGGTCGAGGCGCCGATCGCGATCGCCAGCGAGCCGGCGAACCAGGCCGGCTGATAGTGGATACCCGGCTCCATTTGCATCGCCGCCATGCCGGTGTAGTGCATGCCGGCAATACCGATGCCCATCAGCACGCCGCCGGCCATGAGCCGAAGCGGCGTGAGCCGCGCGTGGGTCGTCACGACCAGCGCCAGATACGACACGCCGATCGCGAGTCCGAGCGAATAAGCCGTGGTCGCGAAATCGTAGCCGAGCGGAATCGGCAGCGAGAAGGCGAGCATGGCGACGAAGTGCATCGACCAGATGCCGACCCCGAGCGCGGCGGCGCCACCGAGACGCCACGCGTGCCGCAGACCGGGCGACGCCAGCAGGAAGATGCGGCCGGTCAAATCGAGCGCCGTGTACGACGCGAGCGTCGCGACGACGAACGAGATTGCGACCAGCCAAAAATTGTATGAGCTCTGCATGTTAAGTCCAACCGCGAGAGGGAAGCGGCTGAACTTGTTATCGACAGTTGGTGGCGTTTATTTAATTGATTTTCAATATGTTAGTCATGGGCATTGAGCATCTCCCGGCTGGCCGTGGTGTGTACCAGGGTTAATCCCTCGTCGAGCCAGCCCGTGATGCCGCCGATCATCAGTTTGACGGGGCGCCCCAGCTGCGCGAGACGCAGTGCGCCGCGTGCGGCGCCGTTGCAGTGCGGGCCCGCGCAGTAGGTGACGAACAGCGTGTCCTGCGGGTACCCGGCGAGCTTCGACGCCACGATCTTGCCGTGCGGCAGGTTCAGCGCACCCGGCACGTGGCCCTGTTCGTACAGCGCCGGGCTGCGCACGTCGAGCAGCACGAAGCCGGGCGTGCCGCTCGCGAGTGCCGCGGACACGTCCGCGCAGTCGGTTTCGAATTGCAGCGACGCCTGGAAGTGGGCAAGGGCGACGGCGCTATCGGCGGCGGGGATGGCGGTGACGGCGTTCTGGGCGGTGAGGGTAGTGTGCGTCGGCATGGCGAGGTTCCGGTTGGACAGTGAGCGCGGTTGCGCGGCGAAGCGATTCAGGAGCCTTCATTGTCGCGACGAAGTACGCGCCGGGTAAGTGGCGCAATCGTCAATCTCCGGTAACATCACGCCATGCTCAATCACCTTGTCGTCGCGCTGGCTTACGACCGGCTCTGTACGTTCGAATTCGGCTGTGTGACCGAACTGTTCGCGCTCGAACGTCCTGAGCTCGGCGTGGACTGGTATCGTTTCGCGGTATGCGCGAGCGAACCTGGTCCGATTCGCGCCGCCGGCGGCATCACCGTCGCCGCGCCGTACACGCTCAAGCTGCTCGATCGCGCTGACACGATCGTGATCCCCGGCTGGCGTGATGCCGACGAATTGCCGCCCGAGCCGCTGCTGAAAAAGATTCGCGCCGCCTACGAGCGCGGCGCGCGCCTTTGCTCGATCTGCTCCGGCGTGTTCGTGCTGGCCGCTTCGGGTGTGCTCGACGGCAAGACCGTCACGACACACTGGCGCTACGCCGACAAATTGCAGCAGCGTTATCCGCAATTGCGCGTGCAGCCGGATGCGTTATATGTCGACGAAGGGCAGATCATCACCTCGGCGGGATCGGCGGCAGGGCTCGATATGCTGCTGCATCTGGTGCGGCGCGATCACGGCAGCGCGATAGCCAACCGGGTCGCGCAGCGGCTCGTGGTGCCGCCGCATCGCGAAGGCGGTCAGGCGCAATTCGTGCCGCGTCCGATGCCGCAAGACGAAGGCGGGCGCCTCGCGAAGCTGATGGACTGGGTGCGCCGCCATCCCGCGTTGCCGCACACCTTGCGCTCGCTGGCCGAACGGGCGGCGATGAGCCCGCGTACGCTGCAGCGGCAGTTCCACGACGCTACCGGCATGGCGCCCTACGAATGGTTGGTACGTGAACGCGTGGCGATCGCGCGAGAACTCCTTGAAGCGCCGGCCCCGCTGCCGATGGCTCGCGTGGCTGAGCTGGCGGGTTTCGGTTCCGAGGAATCGCTGCGGCGGCATTTCCGGCGTATCGCGTTGACGAGCCCAGGCGCGTATCGTAAGAAGTTCGGGGTGCAGGCCGGGGTGCAACCACTCGGGTAGAGGCGCGTCGCTTTTCGTTCTGCTGTTCCCGCATACGGGAACAGTTTCAAACGAACGCTTGCCGATGCGCAAAATCATGTATGACTCATGCATGACAGGCGGCTTGATGCGTGTCGCATGATCTGCGAAGGCGCTTCATGCAAGCCTGCGTGCATGCTCAAAAGTCACGGAGTGCCGCGTGCCGGGCGTTGCCGCCGAATCGCGCGATTGGCCGCCCGCTTCGCCGCCTTGCAAGGGTTCGCGCAATCGCCGGTTTTCTGTCAGCATCACGGCCAGCATCCGTGGCAACCCACGTCAAACGTGCGGCGCATACGGCTACTTGAAGCGCGTGTTCGAAACACGTCGTCGCCACCGTCCTCTCTTTCTCATGAACGTCAAAACCGCCGCTGCTGCCGTTGTCGTCTCTGCTGCCATTGCAGCGCTCATGCCTGTGCTCGTCGCTGCGCAAACGGAAGCGGCCGATTCGCGCGCCGAACTCTATCGCCGCAACCTGCTGGCAGGCAAGGACGTGCCGTGCCGCACGAACGCGTCATGCGCGGCGTTGGGCGTGGCTGCGCTCGAAGCAGGGCGCCTCAAGGACGCGCAAACGCTGGTCGCGATGGAAGCCGCGCTCGCCGAGGCCACCGCCATGCAGGCCGACGAAGAGAACTCGCCGAAAGCGACCAGTTCGGCGCGGGCTCGCGTGGCGATGGCGCTGGTCCATCAGGGTGACGTGCAAGTAAAGCTGGGCGCGCTGCCGGATGCGCGCGCGTACTACCGGACCGCGGTGAGCCGCGGCAACGACTATCCCAACGACGCGCTGCTCGGCCGCGCGGTAGCGGCGGCGCGTCAGCGTCTCGAGGCGATTGCGGACAAAGCGGTGGTGACCGGTGTGCCGCCGAACGGCGCGCGCTTTGCCAGCTACATGTTTTTTGGCGCGTGGAACAGCATTGAGGTGAAGCCGGTGAAAGGGCGGCACGGCGTCTATCGGATCGATGGCGACTTCATGTATCCGACTGTTGACGCAGACGGTCAACCGAGCGCGAACATGGGCAGCCTGTCGGCCTACGTGCGGTTCTACGACGGCGTGGCGCGCGTGCCGGTGACCGATGGTGTCGGCGATGCGCCGCTCGACGCCACCGCGAGAATCGCCAACCTCGCGCCTTATGACAAACATGAGGACAAACACACGGACAAGCCAGCGGACAAACGCGCGGACAAATGCCTGATCGAGTTCAAGCTCTCCGCACCGGAGACGCTCGATGTAGCGACGCATGGCTCGCCGACGGAATGTGGTTTCGGCTTCAACGTCAGCGCGGACGGACGTTACTATCTGATGACAGGCTCCTGACGGTCGGCATGCTGCAGGCTGGGAACCTGTTCACCTGCCGTCCGCATGCTTCCGCATCCACGCTGCGTCTCTTATGATGCAGTCGCTGTGCACGTTTAATCGCCGTCCAAAGCGTTCCCGCCAACAAAACTCTGATAAGAACAGCGCTCGCCATGCCAAACTTCCTCGACTATCCAGGACTCGTGTTCATCATTTCCTTCGTTGCGCTGTGGCTCGCGGCGCGCGTCGGCGCATCGTTGCTGCGGCGCTTCAGAAAGATAGACGACGATGCACGCGACGACTTCAGCGTGATTCAGGCCGCCACGCTGACGCTGCTCGCGCTGATCATCGGTTTCACTTTCTCGATGGCGGTAGGCCGCTACGATCAACGCAAGAACTACGAGGAAGAAGAGGCGAATGCGATCGGCACCGAATACGTCCGCGCCGATCTGTTGCCCGCCGCCGATGCGGCGACCGTGCGCGGCTTGCTGAAAGCCTATCTCGACGAGCGCGTACTGTTCTACACCACGCGTGACGCCGTCGAACTCGCCAAGGTCAATGCCGGGACATCGCGCCTGCAGGACGCAATGTGGACTACAGTGAAGAACGCCGCTGCCGCGCAGCCCACGCCGGTGGCCGCGCTCGCTGTCGCCGGAATGAACGACGTGCTCAATACGCAGGGTTACACGCAGGCCGCGTGGTGGAATCGCATTCCTTTCGCGGCGTGGGTGTTGATGGGGCTGATCGCAGTGTGCGCCAATGTGCTGGTCGGCTACGGCGCGCGCGGTTTGAAAGCGGGAGCCGGGTTGTTGCTGATCGTTCCGCTGATCGTGTCGCTGTCGTTCATGCTGGTCGCCGATATCGACAGCCCGCGTGGCGGTGTGATTCGCGTCAAGCCACTCAATCTGCATGCGCTCGTGGATTCGATCCGCTCGCATTGAACCCGTACTGAACCCGCATTGAGCCGTATCAAGGAGAAACACATGTCCGATATCGCACACACCATCGCCAGCTTCAATACCGGCCGCGATCCTGAACGGCTCGCGATGAAATACAAGCTTATGCGCGGCTCGCCATTCGTGTTTCTGCGCGGCACCTGCCATCTGTTTTACGCGCGTCTGCCGCGCGACAAGGTGCTCGACGAAGCGCCGCCGGTGTGGATTTGCGGCGATATGCATGTGGAAAATTTCGGCAGCTACAAGGGCGACAACCGCCTCGTCTATTTCGACAACAACGATTTCGACGAAGCTTGCCTCGCACCGAGTCTTTACGAACTGGTGCGGCTCCTCTCAAGCGTGCTGGTCGGCGCGAGCGACCTCAAGCTGAGCCGCGCGCAGGCACTCGCGCTCTGCCACACCTCGGTCGATGCTTATAGCGCGGCGCTCGCCTTCGGCAAATCGCGCTGGATCGAAGCCGAGACATCGACCGGTATGGTGCGTGATCTGTTCGACGCATTGGCGAACCGCACGCGCGCCGCGTATCTGGACCGGCGCACCACGCTCAAGGGCAAGACCCGCGTGCTCAAAGTGGATGGCAAGAAAGCGCTGCCGGTTAGCGACAAGGCGCGCGCCACAGTCACCGAATTCATGCACAAGTTCGCAGCCGGGCAGCCCAATCCGGACTTCTATCGCATCGTCGACGTGGCGCGGCGGATTGCCGGGACCGGCAGCCTGGGCGTGGACCGCTACGCGATTCTCGTCGAAGGCAAGGGCTCGCCGGACGGCAACTATCTGCTCGATCTGAAAGAGGCGCTGCCTTCTTCGGTGACGCCGCATGTGCGCACGCCGCAGCCGAAGTGGCAGAGCGAGGCACAGCGTGTGGTTGAAGTTCAGCGGCGTAATCAGGCGGTTTCGCAGGCGTTCCTGCATGCGGTCGACTTCAATCAGTGCTCGTATGTGCTGCGCAGCTTGCAGCCTTCGGAAGACCGCGTGGCGCTGAGCGACTGGGACGGCAAGCTGCCGCGGCTCGAAGAAGTGGTCAACAGCATGGCCCAATTGAGCGCGTGGGCGCAACTGCGCAGCGGCGGCCGGCAGAAGTCGTCGATTGCGGACGAGCTGATCGCGTTCGGCAATCGCAAGGATTGGCAATTGCCGTTGATTGAACTCGCGACGCAGTGCGAGGCGCAGGTGGGGGCTGATTGGAAGGCGTATTGCGAGGCTTATGATGGTGGTGCGTTCGATCTGCCGGCGAAGAAGTATTAATGGTGTGTCACGTTGGGTAAATCGCTGGACGGCGCCCAGTTTTCCTGGACTGACGGCGCCGTTTCCTAGCCTGTTGGCCCACACCAGTTAGAAAGAGGCCATTGCTGTTTGTCAGGCAGACCACTGCTGCATCGGCTTGGCAGAATACGTTTAGATCAATGGTTTGGGGTGGTTGTGGCGGTGTTATCCACAGCCTTATGAACGAAAACTGGGGATAACTTTGCGGCGTTCGCTCGAACGCTAGCAGCTAACGCATAGCTCGGTTTTCATGGGACACCCCGTCCCTTGCTTCCTTGTTGGCCCAATCCGGCCTCTCAGCATCCATCTACTTTTGCGCAGGAATGTCTCGTGACCGGACTGGTCGCGAGGGCCTTTCTGCGCCTGTTTTTCTTGTTGCCGTCATCATTGCGTGTCGATGGCCTACATGGTCTTTCGTGTTGTCTCACGAATTGTTCTGACTGGTATCGAACGCCTCTGTTGTGAGGAGGGCAAGGAAGTCGCAATTTTAGGAATTGTCGGATAGAGGGGATGGAATGCTCCTTATAGGGTGCTTGGGCTTCAAACAAGTAAAACCAATAAGGATGACTATGAAAAACAAAAGACTGAACGAGAATCCAGCACGTATGGCGGCACGCCTGCTTGCCGCATGCATGCTGCTTATGGTCGCGCTTGGCGCAAACGCGGCTGATTACATGCAATGCATGCAGACGTATCAGAAATCCCTTGGAATTCCCGGCACCCCGACCTGCGCTATCCAGGTCGCGGGAACTTCGCCTATGTCGACGGGCCCGGACGATCCATATAACGCAATGAATTACTACAACTGTCCGAATGCCTCGGATTGGATAGCGGACTATTGCGGTGGCGTACAGGTTCCGCCTCAGTCCGACGACTCCTGCCCGGTAGCGGACCCGGTGTTGCCGGCAAAGGGCATTGTCATGCTTTCCGAGTCCGACTTTGCAAGTGGCGACACGCTTCCACTCGTCTTTAAACGCACGTATCTCTCGACACCCTATGACACCACGCAGGCAGCAATGGGCCGCACCTGGGTCAGCAACTGGCAGCGTAGGCTTGATCTGCTTGGGGCCAACGCGAGCGTGCCGCACGTTGTTGCTTATCGGGGTGACCAGCAAGCTCTGATGTTCAAATGGATTGGCGGAGCGTGGGTCGTGCCAGGAAATCGCTGGCTCAAGCTGACGAAGGCTGGCGACGGATACTTCTACCTGAAGGACGAACTGCTTGGTACGACGGACGCCTACTCGGATACCACCGGCAAGTTCTATTCCGAAACGACCCGTACGGGTGTGATCCGCAAGGTCATGTATGACGGCAGGCAGCGGTTGTCGGTGATCACCCAGTGGCCAGCCGATAACGTAATAGCGGGAACCGCGACGTCAATCCGTGTGGAATACGACAGTAACGACCGTATCGTTACCCTGGTAAATCCTTTGGGAATGTCCACGGACTATGCTTACGACGGAAAGGGCAATCTTGCTTCGGTAACTGCACCATATGGCCACGTTCGTCAGTATCTGTACGAGGACGCCCGCTTTCCAAATGCATTGACAGGTGTAAAGGACGAATCCGGTTCGCGGGTTGCAACGTGGACCTACGATTCCAGCGGACGTGCAATCTCGGTCACTCATCCGGACACGACGCGTAACGTGTCGTTCAGCTACGGTCCCGGCTTTACGACGCTCAGCGACATGACTGGCAGGAGCACGTACACCTTTGATGTTCTGGATACGCGGCGCCGTCGTTCAATTGCGACTCCCGGCGGCACGGTATCGCGCACGTGGGATGCAGCGGGGAATCTGAAACAGAGAGAGACCCCTGATGGGAATACCCAGTATACGTGGGACAGCGCCAACCGGCCAACGAAGGCGGTTGCGACAGTTGCGGGGAAGAAGACAGTAACGACGATTGAGTACAACGATGACAGCTCACTGCGTCCGCATCTGGTCGCTACACCGGGCAAAGTCCGTGCATTCGTCTATGACTCGCGAGGCAACGTCACGGGCTATGCGGAGCGCGCAACTACTGACCTGACGGGCGAACAGGGACTGCAAGCGGTCGGGACGGGCAATCAGATGACAGTCGGTGCAGGCTACGACGATACGGGCCGCCTTCTGTCAGCCACTGTCATCCAGGACGGCCTGAAGCTTGAGGACTGGACTTATACCTACGACGCAAAGGGCAACATAGCGACGACAAAGGACACCGTGTCGGGGTGGGCGATGCGCACGCTTGAGCGTAACGCCGCGAACCGTGCAACACAAATAGCAGGTAACAGTGGTCAGGCAAGCATCGCTTACGATGAGCGTGGTCGCGTAAAGTCTTTCCAGTACAACGAACCGGCAAGCTCTGTAAATGGCGGACTCTCCCGCGTCCTGGCCGTCGGCTATCTGTATGCGGCGAATGGCACGGTGTCGTCGCATTCAGCGAAGGTCTCGACTAACGGCGCGTGGTGGCAACCGATCAGCGATGCTGAGCTAGGCGTGTGGCTGACCAACTGGGAGTTGGGCAATGACCCGGTTGCGCCACCCCCTATGCTCACAGGAGTCGAGTCTGATGCCGGGGCCTTCGTTCCAGACATGTGCGTTGAATGTTATGTGGCGTGGAAAGCGAAGTTCACAGGGAAGCTTTTTGGTAGCGAGCTGAGCGACACACTGCCGAATTGGGGCGAAACAACGGAGTTGATGCTGAGTGATCAGTCGCAGGTTCCTTATCCTGCCCTCGTACCGGATCTGACCAGTTCTGCTAAGCGGTCAATGCTTTACGGTGCCCTCTTTGGAGCCGCGAGTGGTGACGGGGGTATGGTTAAATGTGGGAGCGGCGGTGATAAAGAGTGGCGTGAAGGGGACTGCTTTGCGAAGTATCAGTACGATATGCAAATTTGCAATTCGCTTGGCACCATAGTGGGCAAAAAACGAGGCCGTGCGCTGTGCAAACAGCAGGCATTCCAAGATTACCAAGAGTGTAGAGGTCGTTGATGGCTAATTATCCCCCACGTTCCGTGGTCGTAACCTACGACGAAGATAGTCAACAATTGATTTTGCAGTTAGTTGACCCAGCAAAGCTGGCGCCGCTCTTGGCTCGAACGCTAAAAGCACCGATCCTGTTGGACGAATTCGATTTCAAGCTTGACGACGAATTCGTGCGTCGGTTTGGGGGAGGCGTGCTCAATCTGATCGCATTGGGTCAGCCGGACATCAAACAATATATGACCTTTACACCACACCCAATCGACAGGCCGTCCGAAGAGTAATTGGCCAGAGGGTTGAGTACTATGGCCGACCGACGTTTGGTCATGGTACCCAAGGGCAGGGACAGGCCCGATGAGGCCGACGGGAAAAGCGCGAACTGTCCTTCTTATGAACACCGTCCAGCGGCGCGAGCGGCGCTCCGTCTGAGATCGCCAGAGCGAATGCTTCGCGCAGTCCATCGAGACGATCAACGTTGAATGTTAGCTATCCTGAGCCAAGCGACGGGTTAATGATCGTCGAGCGAAACAAGAGGGTCGGTGGGGCAGACTTGCGCCATATATATGGCGGATCGGGTTCGTAACTTGGCCCATCATGTGACCAGTCAGCGTAACACCTGACTGTCGCAGCGCAATTCACTTTAAATCGCTGGACAGCGCCAGCAGCCTGTTGACTTGGGTTCAGGCAATACTCGCATGCGCGGCGCATCCCGGCGCCGCGCATGCCAGCTCCCTCTCCAGACAAACCCTGATTGCTGCGATGAATCCGCCACTGCTATCGTTGGCCGGTCCTTGTGGAAGCGCTTCCACTGCAGCTGCGAGGCAGCATCCACATCGAGTTTCGCCGTACCCGGTTCAATGATCTCAGCGCAGGAGAGAATCCGTGGCAAACGACGCATCCGCTGTATCCGACGCAATACCCCCTGTAGTTTCCAAGGGCTCGCTCGCCGATCCCTTCACCCCGCCCGCGGACTCTACGCTATGGCGCAAGAACTTCCTGCTTGGCGCCGCCACGGCTTCGTATCAGATCGAAGGCGCGGTGAATGAAGACGGCCGCCTGCCGTCGATCTGGG
Organism: Burkholderia sp. OK233; assembly: GCF_900230185.1. Taxonomy (GTDB): domain Bacteria; phylum Pseudomonadota; class Gammaproteobacteria; order Burkholderiales; family Burkholderiaceae; genus Paraburkholderia. Next base: position 182,996 of record NZ_OCSR01000002.1, on the reverse strand, counting down.
ACACCTTCTCGGCGACGCCCGGCAAGGTGCTGGCTGGCGACACCGGCGCCGTTGCCTGCGATCACTATCATCGCTGGGAAGCGGACATCGAGATGCTGGCCTCACTCGGCCTCGAAGGCTATCGACTCTCGATTGCGTGGCCACGCGTGATGGATGCGGCAGGTGTGCCCAATCGCAAAGGGCTCGACTTCTACAAGCGCCTCCTGAATCGCCTGAAAGAGAAGGGCATCACGACCTTCGTGACGCTCTATCACTGGGACCTTCCGCAGCATCTGGAAGATCGCGGCGGCTGGCTCAATCGCGACACCGCTTACCGTTTCGCCGACTACGCCGACCTGATGAGCCGCGAACTGGCCGGCACGGTCGACGCATGGGCGACGCTCAACGAGCCGTGGTGTTCGGCGTATCTCGGCTACGGCAACGGCCACCACGCGCCGGGTCTCGCCGACGACCGCTTTGCGACGCAGGCGATGCATCACCTATTGCTCGCACACGGCCTTGCGGTGCCGGTATTGCGCGCCAACGATCCGGCTTCGCAGAAAGGTATCGTCGCCAACATCGGCCGCGGTACGCCCAATAGCAACAGCGCGGCGGATCAGCGAGCGGCGCATCTGTTCGAAGTCCAGCACAACGCGTGGATTCTCGATCCGCTGCTCAAGGGTGCGTATCCGAAAGACCTGTTCGAGCTGTGGCCGGGCACCGAGCCGCTCGTGCTCGACGGCGACATGCAGACCATTTCCGCGCCGCTCGATTTCCTCGGTATCAACTATTATTTCCGCACCAACGTCGCGAGCGACGGCGCGCATGGATTCCGCGACGTGCCGCTCGAAGGCGTGGAGCGCACGCAGATGGGCTGGGAGGTGTATCCCGATGGCTTGCGCGATCTGCTGACCGGTTTCAAGAGGACGTATCACAACCTGCCGCCGATCTACATCACCGAAAACGGCATGGCTTCGGACGATCAGGTGACCGACGGTCATGTGGAGGATACGCAGCGCATCTCGTTCCTCAAGCGCCATCTCGCGGCGGTCGATCAGGCGATCAAGGCCGGAGTGGATATTCGCGGCTATTTTCTATGGTCGCTGATGGATAACTTCGAGTGGGCGTTTGGGTATGAGCGTCGCTTTGGTGTCGTACACGTCGACTACAGTACGCAGAAACGCACGGTCAAACGTAGTGCGGAATGGGTAGCGAAATTCTTGAAGGAGCGTAAGGCAAGGGCTTAACGGCAGGTGAAGCTGATTTGTATGTCGACTTGAAACACGGGCGCAAAGCCTGGCGCACTATCGTGCATGGGACCAGAGTAAGCGCTAAAGCGCCAACTCTGGTCGACAGGAGACGGAATGAACAGCAAAAAAATTGTCTTGCGAGGCGTGGTTGCGGCTCTGGCGTTGTACGGAGTCGTCGCGCATGCGGCTGAACCGCTGAAAGCCAACGTGATCCACTGGTGGACCTCAGGCGGTGAATCCGCCGCGATCCGCCAGTTCGCCGATGCGTACAACAAGGCCGGTGGCCAGTGGGTCGACAACGCAGTGGCCGGCGCCGATCAGGCGCGCTCCACCGCGATCAACCGGATCGTCGGCGGCGATCCACCCACCGCCGCGCAATTCAATACCTCCAAACAGTTTCACGACCTGATCGACCAAGGCCTGCTGAACAACGTCGATGACGTCGCCGCGAAAGAAAACTGGAACGGCGTGTTCCCGCAATCGATCATCGACAGCATCAGGGTGAAGGGTCACTACTACGCCGCGCCGGTCGATATTCACATGCCGGCCTGGTTCTTCTACTCGAAGCCGGTGTTCCAGAAGGCCGGCATTGCCGCCGAGCCGAAGAGCTATGACGAATTCCTCGCAGATCTCGGCAAGCTGAAGGCGGCAGGCGTGATTCCGCTCGCGCTCGGTGGCCAGCCGTGGCAGGAAAAAATTACGTTCGACGCGGTATTTGCCGACGTCGGCGGTCCCGATCTCTATCTGAAGGTGTACCGCGATCGCGACCAGAACGCGGTCAAATCGGAGGCGTTCAAGAAGGTGCTCGCGTCGTTCAAGCGCTTGCATGATTTCGTCGATGCGGGCTCGCCTGGGCGCAACTGGAACGATGCCACCGCGCTGGTGATTTCCGGCAAGGCCGGTGTGCAGATCATGGGCGACTGGGCCAAGGGCGAATTCTCGGCCGCCAACCAGACCGCCGGCAAGGACTTCGGCTGCTTCCCGGGGTTCGGTCCGCACTCGCCGTATCTGGTCGCGGGCGACGTGTTCGTGTTTCCGAAAACCGACAACGCCAACGCGATCAAGGCGCAAAATCTGCTTGCCACGGTGATGACCTCGCCGGCCGCGCAAGTCGCATTCAGCGCGAAGAAAGGCTCGATTCCGATTCGCCCCGATGTGGATGCGAGCAGTCTCGACATCTGCGCGAAGGAGGGCATGGCGATCATGAAGGACAAATCGCGTCAGTTGCCGAATCCGGAAATGCTGCTCTCGCCTGACACGCAGGGCGCGTTGATCGACGTCATCACGAACTTCTGGAACAAGAACCAGTCGGTCGACGACGCGCAGAAGGCGTTTGCCAGTGCGTTGAAGAGCTAGGCGCTCGCCATGCACGCGCTCAAGCTGCAAGCCGCCGGCTCCAACCCTCGCAAGAGGCCGTTGAAAAAGCCGCTAAAAAAGCGTTGGCCGATAGCGGCATGGCTGGCCTTGCTGCCGATGGTCCTGACCGTCGTGTTCGCATATCTCGGCACGATGGTCTGGACCGCGCGCGTGTCCCTCAGCAACTCGCGCACGTTTCCTTCCGGCGACTTCGCGGGTCTCGCGCAGTACACGCGGCTCTTCAATAACGATCGCTGGTTGCTGTCGCTGCAAAACATCGTGATCTACGGTGCGTGCTTCATTGTCGCGTGCATGGTGATCGGCCTGCTGCTGGCGATTTTCATCGATCAGCGCGTGGTGGCTGAAGGCGCGTTGCGCACGGTGTTTCTCTATCCGTATGCGATGTCGTTTGTCGCAACCGGTTTGGTCTGGCAGTGGATTCTGAATCCCGAGTTGGGTGCGCAGGCCGTGCTGCACAAGCTCGGCTTCGTGCATGCGCGCTTCGACTGGATCGTCGATCAGGACTGGGTGATCTACACCATCGTCATCGCGACGGTGTGGCAGGCGTCCGGCCTCGTGATGGCGCTCTTGCTGGCCGGTTTGCGCGGTATCGACGACGAGCTGTGGAAAGCCGCGCGTATCGACGGGATTCCGCGTTGGCGCGTGTATGCGAGCATCGTCGTGCCGATGCTCGGGCCTTCCATGTCCACCGCCTTCGTGCTGCTCTTCGTGATGGTCGTGAAGCTTTACGACGCCGTGGTCGCCATGACGCAAGGCGGCCCCGGCACCGCGAGCGAAGTGCCGGCGAAGTTCATCATGGACTACCTGTTCGGCCGGGCCAATATCGGCCTCGCGTCGGCTGCGTCGATCGTGCTGCTGGCCACGGTGCTGGCGATTCTCGCGCCGTTCTTCTATGCCCGCAGCCGCGCTGCGTTGCGCAAGGAGGTGTGATGAACACGCTCAGTCCGCCACTGAAGGGCGGCACGCCGAGCCGTACACGCCGGCGCCGCCGTGCGTTTACACCTGCACGCCTGGGCGTCTACGCGTTTCTGCTCACGGCCGCGTTGTTCTTCCTGTTGCCGTTGTACGTGATGCTCGTCACATCGGTGAAGCCGATGAGCGAGATTCGCCTCGGCAATCTGCTCGCATTCCCCGCGCATTTCACGCTCGACGCATGGAGCGCCGCGTGGCAATCCGCCTGTACGGGGCTCGATTGCAACGGCATCCAGGTCGGCTTCTGGAATTCGGTGCGTATCGTCGTGCCCAGCACGGTGTTGTCGATCATGATCGGCGCGGTGAACGGCTATGCGCTGTCGTTCTGGCGGCCGCGCGGGGCCGGGCTGCTGTTCGGCGTGCTGCTGATGGGCGCCTTCATTCCCGTGCAGGTGATGGTCTATCCGCTCGTGCGCGTGCTGGCGAGCGTGCACCTGTTTAGTTCGCTGCCGGGTATCGTGGTGATCCACACCATCTTCGGCATGCCGGTAATGACGCTGCTGTTTCGCAACTATTACGCCTCGATTCCGCAGGAGCTGTTCAAGGCGGCGCGCATCGACGGCGGCGGTTTCTGGCGCATCTTTTTGCAACTGATGCTGCCGATGTCCACGCCGATCATCGTCGTCGCGGTCATCATGCAGGTGACGGGTATCTGGAACGACTTCATTCTTGGCCTCGTGTTCGCCGGCACGAAAAACCTGCCGATGACGGTGCAGTTGAACAACATCATCAATACGACGACTGGCGAGAGGCTCTATAACGTCAATATGGCGGCGACCATTCTGACCTCGATGGTGCCGCTTGCGGTCTACTTCATTTCGGGCCGCTGGTTTGTGCGCGGCATTGCGTCCGGCGCTGTCAAGGGATAGGGAATAGGGCGATATGGCATGACAAACCTGGCTAATGTGGCAAATGCGATGGCAAATGCGGCCGATATGGCTAACCCGGCAGATGCGGCAGATGCAGCGAATGTCGGCCACGTGGCGGACACCGCGGGTCTGTCGAATCCGGCCAACGTATCGGTGCGCAATCTGAAGATCCAGCTCGGCGCGAATACGGTGATCGAGAATCTCGATCTCGATGTGCGAGCGGGTGAATTCGTCGTGTTGCTCGGCCCATCGGGCTGCGGCAAATCCACCTTGCTGCACAGTATCGCGGGCCTGATCGATGTGACCGACGGAAGCATCGAAATTGCCGGCGAAGACATGACCTGGGCCGATCCGAAAGATCGCCGTATCGCGCTGGTATTTCAGTCGTACGCGTTGTATCCGACCATGAGCGTCGAGCGCAATCTGTCGTTTGCGTTACGCATCAACGGCACACCGAAGGCGGAAATCGAACGGCGCGTCACGCGGGCGTCCGAGATGCTGCAACTCGGCCCGTTGCTCAAGCGCAAGCCCGCGCAACTCTCCGGCGGGCAGCGGCAGCGCGTGGCGATCGGCCGTGCGATTGTGCGCGAGGCCGATGTGTTCCTGTTCGACGAGCCGCTTTCGAATCTCGACGCCAAATTGCGCACCGAATTGCGTCGCGAACTCAAGCAACTGCACCAGCGTCTGGGCGCGACGATGATCTACGTGACGCACGATCAGGTCGAAGCGATGACGCTCGCCACGCGCATGGCGGTCATGCGCGGCGGCGTGATCCAGCAGTTCGGCACGCCCGCCGAAGTCTATGCGCGGCCGAACAATCTGTTTGTCGCGACGTTTCTGGGCTCGCCCGCAATGAATGTGCTCAAGGGCACACTTGAGTCGCGCGACGGCGCGCTACACTTTTGTACAGCTCATTTGCAGCTCGATGTGTCGCACTATCCTTTCAAAAACCTGCCAACGGATCGTCTGTCTTGCGTACTCGGCGTACGGGCCGAAGACGTGCACGTGGGGGAGGGTTCAAGCGGTTCAAGCACAAAAATGAGCGAGCGCGCGAACATTTCACTGATCGAGCCGATGGGCAACCACGGTGTCATCTGGCTCGACTATCATGGAGTGCAAATCGCGTCGATCGACCAGACGAAGACACCGGTGGCGATAGGGGATGCCGTGGCGTTCTCGTTCGGTGGCGCACATATTTCGCTATTCGAGGAAGAAGGCGGCGCGCGTCTGTAGTGACGGGACGCAGCGTCGTTGAATACAACAGGCCTGACGGAGAACCGCGTGGCAACACTCAAGGATGTCGCGGCATTGGCCGGCGTGGGCATGTCGACTGCCTCACGAGCCATTTCCGGTAAGGGACCTATTTCAGCCGATGCCGCCGCGCGTGTGAAGGTCGCCATCGAAGCGCTGAATTTCCGGCCGTCGTCCATCGGCCGGGCAATGGCGACGCAATCGCTTGGCATGATCGGCATTTTCGTGCCGACTTTCTTCGGCTCCTACTACGGCACGATTCTCAAGCAGACCGACACCGAACTGCGCGCGGTGCGCCGTCACGTGGTGGTGGCGACGGGTTGCGGGGAAGTGTCGCCGCGCGAGCAGGCCATCGAGGCAGTGCGTTTTCTGATCGGCCGCGATTGCGATGGCGTGGTGGTAATCAGCCACGATCTGCACGACGAAGATCTGGACATGCTGCATCGCATGCATCCGAAGATGGTGTTTCTGAATCGCGCATTCGATCAGTTGCCGGAAGCGTCGTTTTGCGCGGATCACCGGCGCGGCGGCGAATTGGCGGCACGCACGCTGCTCGATCATGGGCATCGGGATATCGCGGTGATTTCCGGGCCGTTCAGCGCCTCGGACAATCACACCCGGCTCGAAGGCTTCTTTGCCGAATTGTCTCGCGAGGGCATTGCACGCGAGGACGTCACGCTGATCGAATCGGACTTCTCGCCGGAAGGCGGTTACGTTGCCGCGCAGAAGCTGCTCGATTCGAAGCGGCGCTTCACCGGCCTCTTTTGCGCGAACGACACGATGGCGGTGAGCGCGCTGGCGCGTTTCCACCAGGCGGGCATTGCCGTACCGGACGAAGTCTCGGTGATCGGCTACGACGATGATTATTCGGCCGCGTATGCCGCGCCTGGACTCACCTCGGTGCATATCCCGACGGCGGAGTTGACGCAGAACGCCGTGCGCTGGCTGGTGAATCAGTGCTACCGGACCTCGTGGGAGATTATCCGCGAGTTTCCGGTGAGCGTGACGATGCGGGAATCGGTGGGGCCGGCACCGGGGGCTTCGTCGACCAGGATCAAGGCGGCCAACTGCCGCATCGCGTCGTAGCGTCTTCGCGAAGCGGCACGCAGGCACACTGGGTCCCGCTCATTTGCCGTTTTACGGGTTGCGTAGGGGCTTGCTTTGGCCCCGCTTACGTGCCGCTGCGCAGCGACTCTTCGTAGCGCAGGCGCGCTTCTTCGTCGAGGCGCGTGTCTTCGAGTTCCTGTAGCACGGCTTCGAGATCGATCGGCGTGGTGTCGAGTTCGACACGGCCGGTCAATCTGGCATCCACATGCAATGCGCCTGCTTCGTACAGCGACCAGATTTCCTTGCCGTAGCTGGTGTCGAGCAACGCAGGCGCGAAACGGCCGAAATACGTGGCGAGGTTGTTCACGTCGCGCTCCAGCATGGCCGGCGCTTCCAGATTGCCGGCGGCATCCACGGCTTGTGGCAGGTCGATGATCACCGGGCCGTCTGCCGCGAGCAGGATGTTGTATTCGGACAGGTCGCCGTGAATCATGCCGGCGCACAGCATGCGCACCACCTGGTTAAGCAGTAGCGCGTGCAGTTCGAGCGCGCGTGCTTCGGTCATCTCGACATCGTTCAAACGCGGCGCGGCGTTGCCGTCCGCATCGGTCACCAATTCCATCAGCAACACGCCGTCGGTGCAGATGAAGGGCTGCGGCACGCGCACGCCGGCGTTGGCGAGCTGGAACAGCGCATCGACCTCCGCGTTCTGCCATGCCTGCTCCTGCACTTCGCGGCCATAGCGGCTGCCTTTTTCCATGGCGCGCTGCTGGCGGCTGTTCTTGACCTTGCGACCCTGCTGATAGGACGCGGCCTGGCGGAAACTGCGCTGTTTGGCGTCCTTATAGACCTTCGCGCAGCGCGTGGACTCGCCGCTGCGGACCACGTAGACGGTGGCTTCCTTGCCGCTCATCAACTGCGAGATGACTTCGTCGATCAGGCCCTCTTCGACCAGCGGGAGCAGACGTTTAGGCGTTTTCATGCGGCCACCGGAGCGCGGTGGGGGGCTGATCGGCCGTGTGCGGCCGATTGCGAAGGGAGGTGGTGCGGGATTCGGATCATGCCGGATTATAAAGGGTATGGAGACGTGTGCCGGAACAGGAGCGTCAAGGTGACGGATGCGACTGGCACGGCTCGAACGTGTGGCCGCTATGCGAAGGCATCACGCTTGAAATACAGACTCCATTCGCTGTATTTCGGGGCGGGACAGATTCAGGGCGGTGGCTTCTTCCCGCCACGTGTTGACGGCGTCTTGAACTTCCACAACAATACGGCGCGCTTCTGCGTCGTCGAGTCGATAAAACTCAGCGGTGTCGATCGCGGTTTCAAGATCCGGCAGGGCGCTCATGCCATCCAGCGTGAGCGCGTGTTCCCGCTTGCTCGGGTTTGGATTCATATCGAACGCTGGCGAGAGCCGCCAGCCCGAAGCCTCGCGAATGAAGCCGTGATTGCGTAGGTGATCGTCCCGGTTTCCCACGAGTACGTTGAAGACGACTCTTCTGAAGAGTTGAGCGAGATCTTCGTCGATCTGACCTTGTGCGCCGTTGTCGGCGAGGTACTCGGCAATGTCCAGGTAGCCTGTTCCCGATTCGCCATCCTGACGTTCGAGCAAGGTCATGGCCGAGGTGTACATGCGCCGGCTGCCTTCACGGCGATCGAATCGTTCGACGCAGAACGTGCCATAACGTGTGCCGACATACTTGAGTTCGGACTGCGGCACCCAGATGCCGGCTTTCCTGGCCAACCGGTGAGCGATGTATTCCCACGCGCCGATGTCATAACGGTCGTCTTTCGCGGGGAATTTGGCGATCCAGAGATCATTGCCCAGGCTGGTGAAGTTGGCTTTCGGGCGAGCGCCACCGAGTGAGGTTCCAGGAGCGATCAGCATCGCAAGCCACTGCTCGTACTCGGGCAGTTTTTCGATATCTGCCTCTTCAATGCGCAGGCTGATATACGCCAAGGTCGCGAGGTCGGTGACCGGCGGCGCGGCATCGGCGCTGTTGTCGAGAAAATGTCCGTTCACGTCCTGAAACCGCAGCGCGCCGACTCGTGTCAGGTCGTGCACGCCCTGCAGGAAATCGATCTCCTGCAAATTGCGCATGGGCCGGTCTTCGCGATCTGCCGCCGCGGCCTCGCGGCGCTCCATCAGCACGCGGCCCCAGCGATCCGGCGCCGAGTCCATGAAGACGCCGAATGCGGCGGACTTCGCAGGCGGATATTGCTCGTCGGTCCATAACTCGAGGCGCGGGTCGAGCATGAATGCATTGCGCCCATCTACCCAGCTCTTTGCATAGGCAAACGATGCCGGCAAGTCGGTGCGAGCAGTCTGGCGATACAAGGTGCCGACCTGTTGCAGGCTGCTCAGTTCGGTTGCGTCGAGAAATACCTTGAACGCATCTCGCGGTTTATTGCTGACCATCAGATTTTTTCGGGTGTTTTTTTGTCGGCTGCCCGATTTTGACAGGAGCGGCACCGGGCGTGTTGGTACGCGGTTTTCGCTGACCCGGCAACTTGAGATCCTGCAGCTTGCGGCCGAGTTCGTCGTCGCGGGCGATGGCGTCCATGTCCTTGTCCAGGCCCAACACGCGAAGCGCCCGCATATAGGTGCCGAGGGCAATATTCGGATCGCCTTTCTCAAGGCGGTTCAGCGTGTCGCGCGAAATGCCCAGCCTTTCGGCGAACAGAACGGTTGGGAGTTCACGCCGCAGGCGGGCGAGTTTCAGCCGTTCGCCGAGCGCACGCATCTGCTTCTCGACCGACGGAAAGGGGCGTTGAAAGGTACGGGGCATGTCCGATATATTATGCAAATATGCGAAATATGTCAAAAATATCGGACATGTTTGCTGAATCAAGGGATTTTGGGTGTATTGATCTGGTCCAAGACTGGCAAGATTTGTACGATACTTCAGGCAATTATGGTAATTTTGCATAAAGTATCGTACAAAACAGGGCGGTCAATGACCGGCGCCATCGCTCCATGCCTGCTCAGGCGAGACCTTGCCGACCGCACGCCGCGTCACAAGACTTTGCTGCACGCGGTGTCGGTGACGTCGCTGGTAGTGTTGTTGCCGGCGTTTTACGTGATCAAAACCTGGCCGTCGATCTACACGGTGGTGCTGGTCGTGTTCGTGCTGATCGGCTTGATGACGCTTTGGAGTCCAGCGGGTTTTGTGCTGATTCTCGAAGCGTTCAAACCGGAAGTTGGGACGATGCGGCCTGGGCAGGCGATGCATCTTGTACCTGATGGGCCGCTGCAGGATGTGCAAACCCTGCATCGCCGTAAGTGCGCAGCACCTCAGAGATGATCACCTGATAACCATCGAGCCAGTTTGCCTGCGCCGCCTTCGCTTCCAGATGCGCGGGATGCTGCATCAACGCCTGCAATGCCTCGAGCGATGTCCAGTAGTACACATTCGACGTCAGTCCTGTCGACGCGTTTTCCCACGTCTCTTCGCCGAGATAGCCGGGAATGGCCTTGGCGGCGGTGGCGATGGTCTCGTCGAGCCGGTAGAACCGTTCGTCTAATTGTCGCGTCGCGAAGATGAAAGTTGACGTGTACATGGCGTAACCGGTTTGTAGGTGGGCGAACGTTTGCGCATCATAGCGCACGGTGTCGAGTGCGCATTTTTTCGCATTATTTGCCGTGTTTTCTGGGGTATTTTCGCGCGCCACCTGCCGCACGGCAGTAACGGCGTTGTAATAGTCCGCAACACTGTATTGCGTTTTCCCTCATTCATTTCGCACGGCAATCGCTTAAACTTGACAGTAACAATTTGTTACGGGGTGCGAGATGTTGGCCGTGTTCATCATCGCCTGTCCGATCTGCATCGCCGCGCTGTTCGGTTTCGCGCGGCACGTGGATCCGCTGACAGGGCAGTTCAGGCGTTAGACTCAAAATGGGGCGGTTTCGGCAGGAGTGTTCAAGCCATTACTGGTTTTAGCCACTTTCTTTAGCCGATCAAAGCCTCAACCCTTGCCTTGACGTGCCGAGTCACGGCACGATGCGCGATAACCTAAGTTTGGGGCGCTATCGCGTATGCGGGATTTTCTGGCAAACATCACTACACGCTTTGGCGTATTGAAAGGCGTGCTTCCTTTGAGCCGTGCCGCGGCGGCGCGCGATGCGCTGGCCGGCGTGCAGCTTGCGTCGATGGATATTCCGCAAGTGCTCGGCTATGCACGCATTGCCGGCATGCCGGCCGTTACCGGTCTTTACACGGTCTTTCTGCCGCTTATCGCGTTTGCGTTCTTCGGCGCCTCGCGGCACCTCGTCGTGGCTGCCGACTCCGCCACCGCCACCATTTTCGCTAGCCGTCTCTCGACCATGGCGCCGGCGTCGAGCGCGGAATATGCGGCGCTCGCCGGGATGGTCGCTTTGGTCACTGCCGCGCTGCTGCTCATCGCGCGGATCTTCAAGCTCGGTTTTCTCGCTGACTTTCTCTCGCGCACGGTGCTGGTCGGTTTCCTCGCCGGCGTCGGCGTGCAGGTCGGGATTGCCATGCTGGGCGACATGTTTGGTGTCCCCGGGCATGCCGCGAGCAGCGTCGATCAACTCGCGCTCGTGGTGCGCGAGTCGGCGCAGATCAATCTGCCGACGCTCGCCATTTCCGCGCTGGTGGTGGTCTCCATTCTGGTTTGCAAGCGTTTTTTGCCACGCGTGCCGGTGCCGTTGATTGCGGTGGTGGCGGGTATTGCCGCAAGCGATATGTACGGTTTCGCGGCCCACGGCATTTCAATATTGGGGCCGGTGGCGGGGGGACTGCCGCCGCTGCGTATGCCTTGGGTCACATGGCACCAGATGCTCGATCTGCTGCCGGTCGCCGCCTCGTGCTTCGTGATGATCGTCGCGCAAAGTGCCGCCGCGAGCCGCGTATTCGCTGAGCGTTATCACGAAACCGTCGACACCAACGCCGATCTGCTGGGGATTGCTGCCGCCAACGCCGCAGCGGCGTTTTCCGGCGCCTTCGTCGTGAACGGCAGTCCGACGCAAACTGCCATGGCCGATCGCGCCGGTACGCGCAGCCAGTTCGCGCAGGTTGTGTTTGCGGTGGCGGTGATTGTGGTGCTGCTGTTTTTCAGCCGCTATCTGCAGTACCTGCCGCACTGCATTCTGGCCAGCATTGTGTTTACGATCGCCATCGGCCTGATCAATCTGCAGACGCTGTTTCCGATCCGCCGCGAAAGTCCCGGTGAATTCACGCTGGCCGTGTTTACCGCCGCGGCGGTGGTGCTGATCGGTGTCGAGCACGGCATTCTGGTGGCGGTGGCGTTATCGCTGCTGCGGCATGTGCGGCATAGTTACCGGCCGCACACCATGATTCTCGCGCCCGGCGAAGACAGCATCTGGGTGCCGGTACCGGCCGCGCCCGGACTTCAGACCTCGTCGGGGCTGATCGTCTATCGCTTCGGCGCCGATCTGTTCTACGCGAACGACCACTTTTTCGTCGAAGACATCCGCCGCCTGATCGACCATGCGCCGAGCGCGGTGCGCTGGTTTGTGATCGACGCGAGCGCGATCACCGACCTCGATTATTCGGCGGCGCGATCGGTCGGTGAGTTGTGCGAGTCGCTAAAGCGCAGCGGCATCGAAGTGTTCTTCGCGCGCGTGAACCAGTATTTGCGCTCTGATATGGACCGGCACGGGATCACGCCGATCGTCGAAACACGATGTATCTTCAGCACGCTGCATGAAGCGCTACGCACCGCAGGCGTGGAGCAGCCTGGCAAACACGTGAAAGAAGCGACGTAGGGCGGTTTGAGCGGACGCGGCGAGTCGATTCAGGACTGCGGCTCTTCGTAGGCGAAGAAGTAGCCGATAAAAAAGCATGCGCCCGCGAGCAGGGCGCCAAGCACGGCCACTGAGTAGGCGAGCGCCGTACCGTGCCAAAGACCGTCGAACCACTGATGAAGCTGCGCCATCACTACCGCCGCGTTGCCGCCGATGCGCTGCAATTCGATCTGATAGCGCGGGTCTGCGATGCTGTACATGGAGACGGCGCTGTCTGGCGCCGGCGCCATCGCATAGATGATCGCCGCGGCGATCAGACCGGCGAGCAGCACGACGACGCCCGCCATATAGAGCCGTTTTTGCAACGGCGAGCGCTTTGCTGCCGGATTCAGGTCATTGCCACCGCTCATCGTGTTCGCTTGCCCGCTCGAGTCATCAAGGCGACAGTATCGCAGAGCGGGTGCGTTCCTCAGGCGCGGCTAGCTTTTCGAAGTCAGCAGCTTGATGCCTGCAATGCCGAACATGATCGCGAGCGACCCGTCCAGCCAGCGCCGGATCGCGACGTAAATGCGCCGCGCGGACGCGGTTGAAAACAGCACCGCGTAGCTGCTGAACACGGATACGCCAATCACCATGCAGCCGAGCACCACCGGTGCGGTATGCGACGTGCCTCCTGCCGGCGACATAGCCAGCGAAACGATCGAGAGCCACACCAGAATCGCTTTCGGATTGGTGAGATGCAGCAGCAGGCCGCGCAGATAGAGCCGTTTGAGCGGCTCGCCTTCGCGTGCGGTATTCGTGGGCAGTTGCTCCACGCTGAATGCCGAGCGCGCGGATTTGAAGCCGAGCCACAGTAGATAAAGTCCGCCGGCAATCTTGATCGCCACCAGGCATTCCGAGTAAGTGGCGAGGACCGCCGACAAACCCAGCGACGCCAGCAACGCCCAGAAAAACGAGCCGGACACCACGCCGAGCGCGAAAGTGAGCGCGGATTTTCTGCCGGCGCTCATCGCCAGCGACATGATCGCGAGATTGCTCGGCCCCGGACTCGCCGTGCCGACGAAGTAGGCGCTGTAGGCGATCAGGACATCGGCGGTGAGGAAGGAGCTGGCGGTCATGGGCGTGTGAACCTCGGCGGGGGGGCAAACTGCGCCGCTCGTTGCGGCACGAGGGAGTCGCATGGATCGATGCGCGAACAACGATTCTGCTCGCCCGCGCGCGAATCTCACAGATACAGTTGATCGCCTGCGCGGCGGCACAATCGGGCGTTTGTGGAGTAACGCGGGGCGACTCCGGCCGGGCGCTCAGCCGGTTCAGCCGGTTCAGCCAACTCAGCCAACTCAGCCAACTCAGCCAACTCAGCCAACTCAGGACCCCGCCGCTGTTCCGATGCAATCCGCCAGCGTCCCTGCCACCGCCTGCCGGCTATGCCGTGGACGCTGCACGAGCCCGATTTCACGGTGAAACGTCGCGTCGCCGAGTTCGAGCGCGGTGACATTGGCGGGCCACTTGCCCAATCCCGCCGTATTCGGAATCAGCGCCACGCCGATGCCGCGCGCGACCAGTTGCGCGATACCCTGCAACTCGTCCAACTCGACCACGTCGTGCACGTTCAGCCGCGCGCGCCGTAAAAAGCGGTCGACCAGCCTGCCGCCGAACGACCCGCGGTCGTAGCGGATGAACGGTTCGCTCCTGAGCAGTTCGCGCCAGGACGGCGTGCCACGCGCGAGCGCCTTGGGCACCAGCAGCACGAACGGTTCGGTGACGAGCGTGCGCCATTCGAGTTCAGACGGCAACGCGAAGGGCGGTTTGATGATGACGGCGAGATCGAGCTCGCCCGAGTCCACCTGCCCGAGCAGTCCCAGCGACACGCCGGGCACCACGCGAATCCGCCAGCCGGGACGGTCGTCGCGAAAGCGGGCCAGCGCGTCGGCGAGAAACGACACCTGCGCGGACGCGATCGCACCCACCCGCAGCATCCCGCTTTCGGCGGCGCCCGCACCGCGCTCCGAGAGCCGTGCATAGAGCGTCATCATTTCTTCGGCGAGCGCGAGCGTTTCGCGGCCGGCGTCGTTGAGCGTGGCGGAACGGCCCGTGCGGTCGAACAGCGCGAAACCGAGTTCATCTTCGAGCCGCTGCATTTGCGCGCTCACGGCGGATTGCGTCAGGCCGATGCGCGCGCCGGCACCGGAAAACGTGCCGTACTGGCTGACGGCGATAAAGGTTCTGAGTTCGCTGAGCATCGTCGATTGATCGATTTTGGTGTTGGTCAGGTCAAATATATATCGTTTTTCACCATTTTTAGTCATGGTTAAAATTTGCCTCACGCGTGCGCCTTTCCGGGGCCGCTTCATTGACCGATACACGAGCCCACTTTACTTTCTGCGAGTTTCCCCACCATGAGCGTTGCCGACACCCTTTTGCCGCCGTTCCATCTGGCGTTTCCCGTGCATAGCCTCGCCGCCGCCCGCGAATTCTATAGTGAGCTGCTCGGCTGTCCGGAAGGGCGCAGCTCCCCGGATTGGGTCGACTTCAACTTCTATGGCCATCAGATCGTCGCGCACCTCGCGCCAGAGGAAATCGGCCACCGTCAGACCAGCAAGGTCGATGGCGACGCGGTACCGGTGCGCCACTTCGGCGCGGTGCTATCGATGGCGCAATGGCAGGCCGCCGCGGACAAGCTGCAAAAGGCCGGCATCGACTTCATCATCGAACCGCACGTGCGCTTCAAGGGCGAGGTCGGCGAACAGGCGACGATGTTCTTCCTCGATCCGTCGGGCAACGCGTTGGAGTTCAAGGCGTTTGCCGATATGTCGTCGTTGTTTGCGAAGTGATGTCGGTGCGAGGGCGCCGGTGGCACGCGCCGGCACTTCGAAACGAAAAGGCCGGTCAACAACTATGTTGACCGGCTTTTTTTGCCTGGCGCTAAAGCTCGGCGATTCACCAGCCGCGCCGGAATGAACTCCAGAATCTCCGCCTGAGCGTAAGCTATTTGCTTAGCGTAATTTATTCTGAAGGCATGTCTCGCGGCAGTTCGGCGAGACATGCCTTTAGCAATACCCTTAAAAGAGCTTATCTGCCTCTCATCAAACGTTTGCGCCGCATGAACCCGCGTGCGTTTGAAGCGCTGCCTATCCTTACATCAGCCTTCCTGACAATTTCGCCATTTTGGCGCCATGCAGGCGTTGGTGCTATCGATCTAGCATAGGTACGGATTCACCCATCCCTTACCTGCATTCTCTCGGGCGCGTTTCATGTGGATCGTCAACGTTGCGCTTAAGCGGCCATACACGTTCATCGTGATGGCCATTCTGATCTTGCTGGCGACGCCATTCGTGCTGTTGACCACGCCGGTCGACGTGCTGCCGGAAATCAATATTCCGGTGGTCAGTATCATCTGGAATTACACGGGGTTGTCGGCCGAAGACATGGCCAACCGCATCACGTCCGTCAACGAGCGCAGTCTGACCACTACGGTCAACGACATCGAGCACATTGAATCGCAGTCGCTGGCGGGCATCACGATTCTCAAGGTGTTCCTGCAGCCGAGCGCGAACATCCAGACCGCGATCGCGCAAACCGTGGCGGTCGAACAGGCGCAGCTCAAGCAGATGCCGCCAGGCGCGACGCCGCCTCTGGTAATCAGCTACTCGGCCTCCAGCATTCCGGTGATCCAGCTCGGCTTGTCGAGCCCGAAGCTCTCCGAGCAGGCACTCAACGATACAGCACTTAACTTCCTGCGCCCGCAACTGGTAACGATTCCGGGCGCGGCCGTACCGTACCCGTACGGCGGCAAATCGCGTCTGATTTCGGTCGACCTCGACACGCGCGCATTGCTCGCAAAAGGGCTGACGCCTTCGGATGTGGTCAGCGCGTTCAACGCGCAAAACCTGATTCTGCCGACCGGTACGGCCAAGATCGGGCCGAAGGAATACACGATCAATATGAACGGCTCGCCCGCCACGGTGGAAGGGCTCAACGACATTCCGGTCCGCACGCTCAATGGCGCGACGACGTACCTGCGTGAAGTCGCTCACGTGCGCGACGGCTTCTCGCCGCAGACCAATATCGTGCGGCAGGACGGACACCGCGGCGTGCTGATGTCGGTGCTGAAGAACGGCAGCGCGTCGACGCTTTCGATCGTCAATACGCTGCAAGGCATTCTGCCGGCCGCGCGCGCCGCGTTACCGCCGGACCTGAACATAACGGCCTTGTTCGATCAGTCCGTGTTCGTGAAAGCGGCGGTGCAGGGCTTGGTGCGTGAGGCGCTGGTCGCTGCCGCATTGACCGCCGCGATGATCCTGCTGTTCCTCGGCAATTGGCGCAGCACCTGCATCATCGCGATTTCGATTCCGCTGTCGATCCTGTCCTCGCTGATCGCCCTGCACGCGCTCGGGCAAACCATCAACATCATGACGCTGGGCGGCCTTGCGCTGGCGGTCGGGATTCTGGTCGACGATGCGACGGTGACGATCGAGAACATCGAACGGCACCTGCATATGGGCACGAATCTCCACGATGCGATTCTCGACGGCGCCGGCGAAATCGCGATACCGGCGCTCGTCTCGACGCTGTGTATCTGTATCGTGTTCGTGCCGATGTTCTTCCTGACCGGCGTCGCGCGTTATCTGTTCGTGCCGCTTGCCGAAGCGGTGGTGTTCGCGATGCTCGCCTCGTACGTTCTGTCGCGTACGCTGGTGCCGACGCTGGCAATGCTGCTGATGGGCCATGCGCACAAGCCCAGGGCCGATGCCAGGCCGAGTCTGTTCCGGCGCATCTACCTGCGTTTCGATCACGGCTTCGAGCGCATGCGGTCCACCTACATCGTGATTCTCAGCAGCGTGCTGGTGCGGCGCGGCATGTTCGGCAGCCTGTTCCTCGGTTTCTGCGTGGTGTCGATGGGTCTGGTTTTCGTGCTCGGTGAGGACTTCTTTCCGAGCGTCGACGCCGGCGACATTCGTCTCCACATGCGTGCGCCGACCGGTACGCGCATCGAGGAAACCGCGCGGCTGGCGGACGAAGTCGAGAAGGTGATCCGCGAAGTCGTGCCGGCCGGCGAACTCGGCACGATCCTCGATAACCTCGGTTTGCCGTATAGCGGTATCAATCTTTCGTATAGCAACGCGGGCACGATCGGCACGCTTGACGGCGAGATTCAGGTGGCCCTGAACGAGGGCCACCACCCGACGCAAATCTACATGGACAAACTGCGCGCGATCCTGCCGCAGCGTTTTCCGGGCGTCGAGTTCTTCTTTCAACCGGCCGACATCGTCACGCAGATTCTCAACTTCGGCCTGCCCGCTGCTGTGGATGTGCAGATTTCCGGCGCGGATCAGCAGGGCAACTTCGACGTTGCGCGCAAGCTGCTGAAGCAGGTGCGGATGATTCCCGGCACCGTCGACACCCACATCCAGCAGAAACTGGACGAACCGGCGATCAATCTTCAGATGGATCGCACGCGCCTGCAACAACTCAATCTGAGCGCGAGCAATGTGGCGCAAAATGTACTGATTTCCTTGTCGGGCAGTTCGCAGACTTCGCCGGGTTTCTGGTTCAACAACAAGAACGGTGTCGAATACAGCGTCGCGGTGCAGACGCCGCAGTATCAGATCTCGTCGATCGATGAGTTGTTGCGCACGCCCGTCTCGGGCTCGGCCAACGGTCCGACGCAACTGCTCGGCAACCTCGTGCGGGTCTCGCCGCAGAATCAGTTCGCGGAAGTTACGCACTACAACATCAGGCCGGTGATCGACCTGTACGTGAGCGTCGAAAAGCGCGATCTGGGCAGCGTGGCCACTCAGGTCGACAAACTGGTGAACAACGTGCGGGCTTCGTTGCCGCGCGGTAGCCAGATCACCTTGCGCGGGCAGGTGCAGACCATGCGCAGTTCCTTCTTCGGTCTCGGGATCGGCGTGGCGATGGCCATCGTGCTGGTGTACCTGCTGATCGTGGTGAATTTCCAGTCGTGGGTCGATCCGCTGATCATCATCAGCGCGTTGCCCGCGGCACTGGCGGGCATCGTATGGATGCTGTTCCTGACCGGCACGCACTTGAGCGTACCGGCATTGACGGGCGCGATCATGACGATGGGCGTCGCCACCGCCAACAGTATTTTGATGGTGTCGTTCGCACGCCAGCGGCTCTCCTCCGGTGCGCCGCCGCTCACCGCCGCGCTCGAAGCCGGCGCAAGCCGGATCAGACCGGTGCTGATGACGGCGTTCGCGATGATCATCGGCATGATTCCGATGGCGCTGGGGCTCGGTGAAGGCGCCGAGCAGAACGCGCCACTGGGCCGCGCGGTGATCGGTGGTTTGCTGTTCGCCACTGTGTCCACGCTGTTTTTCGTGCCACTGGTGTTCGCAGGCATTCATACCCGCCTCGCGCGGCGTCAGCGCGACGATGACGACACGGATGCCACGGGTGGCCACGGCAACGACGGCCCCGCGCCGGAGCACGGCGGCGCAGGCAAGCCCGCATAACGTTCAATGTAAATGACGGCTGACTGAGATGGCTGACTGAGATGACCGAAAAAACCCATGCATCGCTGGCGATTCCCGCGCGAGAGACCGAAGGCGGCCACGCCTTGCCGCCGCGTAATCGCGAATGGAAGCGCGCCAAAATTGCCATCTGGATCGTGCTGGCGCTGCTCGCAGTGGGCGCGTTGCGCACTGTGATCGCGAACGTTCTGCAAAACCGCTCGGTCGCCGAGACGACGAAGCAGAACGCCACCCAGTATGTGACCGTGGTGAGCCCGACGCAAACGGAGGGGGGTGGCAACACCTTGTTGCCGGGCACGTTGCGCGGTTTTGTCGAATCGCCTATCTATGCGCGCTCCACCGGTTATCTGCTGCACTGGTACGCCGATATCGGCACGCGCGTGAAGCAGGGGCAACTGCTCGCCGATCTGGATACGCCTGAGATCGATCAGGAACTCGCACAGGCGTTGGCGCAGCGCGAGCAAACCAGTTCGAGTCTCGGCCTGGCCAAAAGCTCGATGGAACGCTGGCAGCAACTGCGGCAACGCGATGCAGTTTCGCAGCAGGAGCTCGACGAGCGGCAGAGTACCTACACGCAGGACGTGGCCAACCTCGCCGCCGCCGATGCCAACGTAAAACGCCTGCAGCAACTCGAGTCGTTCAAGCGCATCGTCGCGCCGTTTTCGGGCGTAGTCACGCAGCGCAATGTCGATGTCGGCGATCTGATCGACGCGGGCAGCGGCACGAGCCGCGCGCTGTTCGCGCTGGCGCAATCGGATCCGTTGCGGGTCTATGTGCAACTGCCGCAGGCGTACGCACAAAACGTGTCGGTCGGGCAGAAGGTGGTGGTTACGCAGGCCGAATTGCCGGGGCAGCAGTTCCACGGCACGATCACGCACATCTCCGGCGCGATCGACGTGCCGACCCGCTCGTTGCAAGTCGAAGTGACCTTGCCGAATCCTGACGACAAGCTGCGGCCCGGTGCGTACGTCCAGGTGGCCGTGCCGGCGGCGGCCCATGCGCAACTGATGGTGCCGGGCAACGCGTTGCTGTTCCGCGCCGAAGGCCCGCGGGTCGCAGTGGTCGACGCGAACGGCAATGTGGCGCTGCGCAAGATCGTGATTGCGCAGGACCTGGGGCAGTCGCTCGAAATCGAGAGCGGGATCGAGGCGAACGACAAGATCATCATCAACCCGAGCGATTCGATCGCTGACGGTGACCACGTGCTGATCACGCAGCCGCAGAAAAGCGGCAAGGGGGCGTCGTGATCGCGAAGCAGGCGAGCGCTTATCGGGCACGGACGACACGAACGTCACTCATGGCGCTGGCGGCTACCGCGAGCGCGGCGTTGCTGGCCGCGTGCACAGTCGGCCCGGATTATCAGCGGCCGCAAGCCGAGGTGCCGCCGACCTGGCAAACCGATTCGTACTGGCGCGTCGCGGCGCCTTCGCATGCACCGATTTCGCTGGACTGGTGGAGCGCCTTCGGCGATCAGACGCTCGGTACGCTGGAAACGCAGGCGCTCGCGCAGAATCAGACACTGGCCGCGGCGAGCGCACACTACGCGCAGGCCAAGGCGACGCTCGCCAATACCAGCGCGCAGCGGATTCCTGAAGTCGATCTTGGCGCGTCCGGGTCGCGCTTCAGAATTTCACATGATCGCCCGCTGACCAATTACGGTACGCCCACGACGTCGACGGTACAGAACAATCTGCAACTCGGCCCGACGATCAACTACGACACCGATCTATTCGGCCGGATACGTCGTGAAGTGGAAGGCGCCGCGGCCTCCGCGCAACAGTCAGCCGACGATCTTGCCAACGCACGGCTCGTCCTCACCACCGATCTCGCCACCGACTATTTCTCGCTACGTGAACTCGACGCCGAGATCGACGTGCTGAATCAATCGGTGAAACTGCAGCAAAAGGCGCTCGATTACGTCACGACCGAGCACGATCTTGGTTCGGTGTCGGGGCTCGACGTGTTGCAGCAGAAGTCGCTGCTCGATTCGACACGGGTGCAGGCGCAACTCCTGCTGAACCAGCGCGCGCAGTTTGAACATGCGATTGCCGCATTGGTCGGCGTGCCCGCGCCGCAGTTCGCAATCGAGCCCAAAGTGCTCGACACGCAGGTGCCGGCGATTCCGCTCGGCTTGCCGAGCGACGTCTTGCAACGCCGCCCGGATATCGCCTCGGCGGAGCGCGCGATGGCCGCGGCGAACGCGCAGATTGGCGTCGCCAAGGCGGCGTTCTTTCCGAGCCTGACGCTGACGCCGAGCATCGGCTGGGAAAGCACGCAGTTCGCGAGCCTGTTTAGCGCGCCGACGCTGATGTGGACGCTCGGCGCGACAGTGGGGCAGGTGCTGTTCGACGGCGGCCGCCGTGCGGCGAACGTGCAATTTGCGAGCGAAGGCTACAAGGCC
This sequence comes from Burkholderia sp. OK233, assembly GCF_900230185.1. Classification (GTDB taxonomy): domain Bacteria; phylum Pseudomonadota; class Gammaproteobacteria; order Burkholderiales; family Burkholderiaceae; genus Paraburkholderia. Next base: position 161,625 of record NZ_OCSR01000002.1, on the reverse strand, counting down.
ACCGAGGCGAACTACCGGCAAACCGTGCTCAACGCATTCCAGCAGGTGCAGGACGGCATTACAGGTCTCTCCGTTCTGGATGGCGCGTCGAAGCAGTCGCGTGAGGCGGTGACCGATGCGCAGCATCTTCTGGCGCTCGCCAACGACCGTTATTCGGGCGGCCTGGTTGCCTACCTCGACGTCATCACCGCACAGCAGTCGTTGCTCACCAGCGAGCGTCAGGACGTGCAGATCCACGGCCAGCAGATGACCATCTCGGTTTCCTTGGTGAAGGCGCTGGGCGGCGGCTGGGATGCCGGCACGGATCTATCGGGCGCGCAGCCGCCCGGCAATACACCGAACACGGCGAACCCAGCGGACACGAAGGAGGCGATGGCTCCCGCGAAGTGAGCCGCCCGACAATGACACGGCCAGACAGGAAAGAGAAAAACGAGGCGTTTCGTATAATGCAGATACAAGGGGACGCGCATGAAATTGCTGATCGTTGAAGACGAGCATAAGGTGGTGGACTACCTGCGCTCCGGTTTGACAGAGCAGGGCTGGGTCGTCGACGTCGCGCTCGACGGCGAGGAAGGCATGCATCTGGCCACCGAATTCGATTACGACGTGATCGTCCTCGATGTCATGCTGCCCAAACGCGACGGCTTCAGCGTGCTGAAGGCGCTGCGCATGCGCAAGTCGACGCCGGTCATCATGCTGACCGCACGCGATCACGTAAACGACCGCGTGCGGGGCTTGCGCGAAGGCGCCGACGACTACCTCACCAAACCCTTTTCCTTCCTCGAACTGGTCGAGCGGCTGCATGCGCTGGCGCGTCGCACGCGTTCGCAGGAGTCGACGCTGATTTCCGTCGGCGATCTGTTCGTCGATCTGATCGGCCGGCGCGCCACCCGCGACGGTGTGCGCCTCGATCTGACCGCCAAGGAATTCCAGTTGCTGAGCGTACTGGCGCGCCGGCAAGGCGACATCCTCTCGAAGACCGCCATCACCGAACTCGTATGGGACGTCAACTTCGACAGCCATACGAACGTGGTCGAAACCGCGATCAAACGGCTGCGCGCCAAGCTCGACGGCCCGTTTCCCTCGAAGCTGCTGCACACCGTGCGCGGGATGGGCTACGTGCTCGAAGTGCGTGAAGAGGCGGAGCAATCATGAACCGTTCAATCGCGCGCCGCCTTGCGTTGATGTTCGCACTCGTGGCGCTATTGGTGTTCACGCTGGTCGGCACCGGGCTGTTTCTGATATTGCGTACGCAACTCGAACACCATTTGCGCGAATCGCTCGACGATCGCACTGAGATCGCGCGCATCATCGTCTATCACGCGGTGACGCCGGAGAAGTGGCGCATGGCCCGCGAAAAGCTCACCGACATGATGCCGCACGACGGCAGCACCGTGTATGCGGTGTCGAGCACCGATCCGTATTTTCACTATGGCAAGCCTATCGAGGGGCCCGTGGTGTCGAGCTGGCCCGGCGGTTACGCGAGGGTTTCGCCGGTCGGCGGCGGCGCGGACATGCTGACCATCACGGTGACGATACCGGCTTACGCGGCGCGCCCATCTGTGCAATTGCAGGTCGCCGCCAGTTGTTCGCCGAATACCCGCACAATGCGCGTGTTCGGGGCGGCGCTCGCGGCGCTGTCCGCGTTGGGTAGTCTCGCCGTGCTGCTGCTGAGTTACTCGGTGACGCGGCTCGGGCTTGCTCCGTTGACGCGCCTGACGAGAGATGCGTCCGCCGTGAGTCCGAATAACCGCTCACAGCGATTGAATACGGCTTCGCTGCCGCTCGAACTGAACGATCTGGCCAACTCGTTCAACGGCGCGCTCGAACGTCTGGACGGCGCATACGGGCGCCTCGAATCGTTCAACGCTGACGTCGCCCATGAATTGCGTACGCCGGTAACGATTCTGATTGGCCAGACCGAAGTGGCGTTGACACGCAACCGTTCGGTCGACGATTTGCGCCATACGCTGCAATCGAATCTCGAAGAGTTCGAACGGATGCGCACGATTATCAACGATATGCTTTTCCTCGCTCGCGCCGACCAGGGCGAACGCGCGACGGGCCTCGTCGAGGTGTCGCTGGCCGCGGAAGTTGCGCATACGCTGGAATTTCTGGAGATTCCGCTGGAAGAAGCGCGCGTGCATGCGCAGTTGCGCGGCGATGCGGTGGCGCGTGTGAACCGCTCACTGTTCGGCCGCGCCTGCACGAATCTGCTGATGAACGCGATCCAGCACTGCGCGCCTGGTGCGGCGATTACGGTGACGATCTCGGAAGTAGCGGATCAGTTGCGCGTAGCGGTGGCCAACCCGGGCGAGCCGATCGAGCCGTCCGTGCTCGAACACCTGTTCGACCGGTTCTATCGCGCGGAAGTGTCCCGCACCAATAGCCGCGAAAACCACGGACTGGGTCTCGCGATCGTGAAGGCAATTGCCGAGATGCATTGCGGCACGGTGTCGGTGGAAAGCGTGAACGGCGTCAACACGTTTGCGTTTTCGATCGCGGCGTCGAGTGTGGAAGCCAGTTTGCCGGCGGCGCGCACGAATGCCGGTGTCCCGGCGGAAGCAGCAGGTTAATCGTCGCTGGTAAAAGGCAAGTCGGCTTGAACCGGTACGCGCCGCTTCGCCGGTTGCGCGTTGGCCGGCGTCAATGCGCTCACGCGCACGCCCAGCAGCCGCAGCTTGCGGTTCAATTCCACCCGTCTCAGACACTCGGTTGCGGCGCGCCGGATCTCGGTGGCGTCGGCGGTCGGCTCGTCGAGCGTCAGGTCGCGCGTGACCGTGCGGAAGTCGTCGTAGCGCAGCTTGATGCCCACGGTGCGGCCCACATAACCCTTCCTCACCAGATCTTCCGCGACCCGCACGCACAAGCTGGTAAACGAACTGGACAGAGCCGGGCGGTCGTGACGCGGATGCAGATCGCGTTCGAAGGTCGTCTCGCGGCTCATCGACTTGGGTTCCGATTCGACCACGACCGGCCGCTCGTCGTAGCCTTGCGCGACCTGCATGAGCCACGCGGAATAGCTGCGTCCGAAGTGGTCCTGCAACAGACCCGCGTCCGCTGCCGCCAGATCGCCGACGGTGGCGAGGCCGAGCGCGGTCAATTTTTCCGCGGCCTTCGGCCCGATCCCATTGACCTTGCGCACCGGTAACGGCCAGACGCGCAACGGCACATCCGCCGGCGTGAGGATCGTGAGGCCATCAGGTTTATCGAGTTCGGAACCGATCTTCGCCAGCAGCTTGTTCGGCGCCACGCAAATGGAGCAGGTGAGGCCGGTCGCCTGATTGACGGCCTGCTTGATGCGCGCGGCGATCTCGCGCGGCTCGCCCGGCAACTCGGTTAGGTCGATATAGATTTCGTCGATGCCGCGGTCTTCGATCCGGTCCGTGAAGGTGGCGACCGCCTGTTTGAACAGGCGCGAGTAGTGCCGATACGACTCGAAATCGGTGGGCAGCAGAATCGCCTCGGGCGCGAGCACGGCGGCTTTCATCATGCCCATCGCGGAGAACACACCGAGCGCGCGGGCTTCGTAGGTGGAGGTGGTCACCACGCCGCGGCCCGCGTAATCGCGCAGCTTTGCAAAGCGAAGGCTGCCGTCTTCTAGCGTTTGCGGCACGGCATTGCGGCCGCCGCCGATCACCACTGCCTTACCGCGCAGTTGCGGATAGCGCAGGAGTTCAACGGACGCGTAGAACGCGTCCATGTCCAGGTGCGCGATGTGGCGGCTTGCAGAACTCATGGATGGCGGAAACGGGTAACGGTGCGGGCAGCGAGCATAACAGTCGATGCGTTTGCCGTGCTGCCCTGTCGGATGGCGGTTCGCTGCGCCGGGCGTCCGCATTCGCGCAATCGGCGCGCGGCACGGCGGACGTCAAACCGTAATAGTACCTTGCTCCGCTGGGCAAGGTGCCGCGTCTGAGGGCCTCACAAGCTGCCACAAGCAGCCACGCTCATCCGGGCGCTGGACTGGCGCCCGGATCATCCATGCCTGGTGCCACCCACAAGCATCAGCCGCAAGCCGGCTTGGCTTTCTTGCATGCGTCCGCAAGCTGGGGCGGCGGGTCTTTCTTGAACACCGTCTTATAAGACTCGAGCACGTTCGCCTGAACCACCGGCAGAGACTGCACGCCGATCCACGCCGGCGGCGTCTGGCCGATCAGCGACTTCATCATCGCCATGGCTTCGGCCACGCCTTGATCATACGGGCGTTGCGAGCCGGTTGCCTTGAGCGGTCCGCCCTTGGCGATCTCGATCGCGGACTGAAGGCCCAGGTCGACCGTCGTGACGGGAATGTTCACGCCTTGTGCGCGCATCGACGTCAGCGTGTCGAGCGCCGGTTGATCCCAGACGGCGAACAGCCCCTTCACATCCGGATTCCCAGTGAGGAAATCGCCCGCGATCTGGCCCACTTTCGACGGGTCCGTAAACGCGACCTGTTTGACCTTGATGTCCGGACGATTTTTCTTGATCCAGTCGTTGACGGCCTTGGTGCGTTCCGTCGTGCTGAAGTAATCCACGCCGAAATTCACGAGCCCGATCGTGGCGCCCTGCGGGACGCACGAGGCGAGCACTTTCGCGGCGATCTGGCCGTTGCCTTCGCTGTCGGCGGAAATCATCGACGCGTATTGTTCAGGATGCTTGAGGCCAGTCGGCACGTTGTCCATGAACACGAGTTTGATCCCGGCCTCGGACACTTTCTTGTAAGTGGCGGCCGTGGCCGTTCCGTCGACCGGAATGGAGATGATGCCGTTCGGGTGACGCTGGATGGTGTTCTCGATGTCCGCGATCTGCTTGTCGACCTGGTATTCCGCCGAAGCCGTGCCGATCACTTCCACGCCGTATTTTTTGAGCGTGTCCGTGATGCCTTGCACCTGCAGTTGCGACCAGTCGAGGTTCATGGTCTGCATCGAAATGCCGACCTTGAATTTGCCGGCTTTGATTTTGGCGATGTCGGCGTCGCTCAGCTTCACGGCATCCACCGAGGCCGCTTTTTCGCCGTTCGGCCCTTGCCCGACAATCGTCTTCGGTCCGATCGAGCCGGCCGGCAGGCTGGTCACGCATTGCGCGTAGGCGCCCGACGACGCCAGCGCCACGACGGCGGCCGCCGCCATGAGAGTGGGTAGAACACTTCCTGAGCCACGACGATGTTTCATGATTCTTCTCCGTTGGTCTTCATGTTTGTGTTACGTCTCCTGCCATTCACGAACAACGCGGGCACGTGACATCACGCGTGATCGACGTGCTTTCGTTATTTCCTCGGTCACTTCCTGGTAAAGGCCACAGCCGCGACGATGATGGCGCCCTTGATCACCAGCTGCAGCGACGAACTAACGCCGAGCAGGACCAGCCCGTTATTGAGCGTGCCGATGATGAGACTGCCGAGCAGCGTTCCAAGTACGAAACCGCGGCCACCGAACAGGCTGCAGCCACCGAGCGTCACGGAAGCAATCACGTCGAGCTCGAGCCCTTGCACGACATCGGGCCGCGCCGCATGCGAGCGCGCGGCGAGCACGAGCGCCGCGAGCCCGGCCAGCGCGCCGGTGAGAATGAAGGCGAGGGTGGTCACGCGTCGCGTGTTGATGCCGGAGTAGAGCGCCGCCGTTGGATTGCCGCCGGCCGCATAGATCTGCCGGCCGAACACGCTGTAATGCAGCAGCAGGATGCCGGCGATCACGGTCAGCACTGTCCAGATGATCGGCACCGGCACACCGGCAATATCGCCCTCGCCGAAGATCGAGATGAACGAGTCGTTGGTGATGATCTCGGGCCGCGTGGTCGTCACCATCAGCGCGAGTCCGCGTGCCGCGCTCAAGGTGCCGAGCGTCACGAGGAACGAGGGAATGTTCAGCCGCGTGGTCACGACCCCGTTGATCGCGCCGACGATTGCACCGGTGCCGATGCCGGCAATCGCGCCGATGATCCAGTTGTCGCCGACATGCGCCATGGCGAGCGCCGCGGACATGCCCGACAGCGCCAATGTCGAGCCTACCGACAGATCGATCTGCCGCGCAATGATCACGAAGGTCATGCCGATCGCAACGATCGACACCAGTGCGGTCTGCCGGCCGATATTCAGGAAATTGTCGATGGATAGAAACCACGGCGAGGCGAAGCTGAATACCACCAGCAGGATCGCGAACGCGCCGTAGAGCGCATAGGGCCGGTCGCCTTGCAGGAGGAGTTGCGCGAGGCGCCGCATACGGCTCTTCTGCGGTGGCGATGCCTGCCGTTTAGCCGTCAGCGGCGAGACAGAGTCGTTCATATTGCGTGCTCGAAGGAAGTCCCCTCGGGGGGCTCGATGGAAGAACGGGACAGCTGGATCAGGTGATGAAGCGCTTCCGCGTTGGCGAGTTCGGCGCGCTCGACGGTCTTGACGATCGAGCCGTCCGCGACGATCGAAATCCGGCCGCACAGGCGCAACAGTTCATCGAGGTCCGAGGACACGACGAGCACGGCGGTGCCCGCTCGCGCGGCGTCATGGACCACGCCATAGATCTCCTCGCGTGCACCGACGTCGACGCCGACTGTCGGTTCGTCGAGTAAAAGAAGCGTGGGGCGCGGGTGGTTCCACTTCGCAAAGACCACTTTCTGCTGGTTTCCGCCGGATAAAAACTTGACCGCGGTCGAAGAGCCGGGTGCCTTGACGGCCAGCTCTTTCATCGAGCGCTTCGCCTGGTTGACGGCCGCCTGGCTGCGCAGCCATCCCCAGCGAGAAAATTGCGGCAGCCGCGGCAAGGTCAGGTTGCGTTCGATCGAATGATCGAGGACGAGCCCTTCAAGATGACGATCCTCCGGCACCAGTGCTACCCCGAGCTGGATGGCTTCGGCGGGGGTGATACGTGCGCGCGATTGACCGCCGATCTCGATGGCGCCCGCCTCGATTCTGCGAATGCCGAAGATGGTTTGCAGAATTTCCGTGCGCCCGCTACCGATCAATCCCGCGAGCCCATGGATCTCGCCCGGACGCACTGTGAGGTCGACGTCGCGAAGCCTGTCATTGCTCACATTCGACAACTTGAGAATGGGTACTGCGGCGGGATTGGACGTGGCCGATGTTTGCGGCCCGACAGCGGATTCATCACCGGTAGCGCCGACAGCCGTCCTCTCCCGCGCCTGCAACGCGGCATGGCCGGGACCGACGATCGCCGCGACCAACTGTTTCATATCGGTTTGCGCCGTCGAGAACGTGCCGGCATTGGCGCCATCGCGGAACACGGTGACGCGCTGCGAAATACGAAACACCTCATTCAACCGATGCGTCACGTAGATCACGCCCACGCCACGGTTCGTAACCGCGCGAATCGCATCGAACAGAATCTGCTCTTCGCCGCCCGTCAGCGCCGACGTGGGTTCGTCGAGGATCAGCACCCGCACGTCGCCCATCAGTGCCTTGCAGATCTCAGTCATTTGCCGGTACGCGAACGGCAACGCGCCAACGGCGGTGCGCGGGTCGAGCGGGATGCCGTGCGAGCGGAGAAATTCGCTGACCGTTGCCATGAGCTGGCGGTTCTTCACGAAGCCGAGACGCGTGCGGGGCTCGCGCCCCAGCATCAGATTGGCGCCGACCGATAACGATTCGACGAGGCTCAGATCCTGGTAGACCACGGCGACACCCGCCTCACGCGAGCGCGCCGGCGACTCGAACGCCACTGTCTGGCCATCGATCTCGATGACGCCGTCGTCGTAGGTGTGAACGCCGCTAAGAATCTTGATCAGCGTGGATTTGCCCGCGCCGTTTTCGCCGAGCAAGGCGTGCACTTCGCCGGGCAACACGTCAAGACTGACGCCGCGCAGCGCCTGCACGCCGCCAAATCGCTTGGTGACGCCCGCGACACGGATCAATGGAACCTGAGGCGATGACGCGGCCGCGACCGTAACCGGCTCACTCATCTGGCATGTCTCCTTCGTCGATACGACGACATTCTTTTCTTTGTATGGTGCTATCGGCCAAAGCCGTGTTGTGATCTTCGCATCATGAATATGGTGCGTCAATAACATTGGCGGTGCTGGCAGGGCTTAGATGCCTGCTTATGTGATGATTGAATCGGAAAGCTTGTTATGATTCTATCAATCGTTGTAGCATAAGTGGGAACAAATTGTCGGCGGCCGTTGTGCGTCGCATCAAATTTTCGGATGTCTTATGCCTGAAGCCCCTGTGCTTTCTTCTTCGGTCGTCGCGCTGCGCGGCGGTCCGCTCATTCACCCGGTGCGCAATCCGGGCATGCCGTTCGACGCGTCCTGGCTGGACGGTTTGCGCGTCAACCAGTCGGCGGTCGAACGGCGCACGGCGACGCTTGCCACGCGCCGTACCGTCAAGAAAGATGCCCAGGCGGCCTGGCTGCTGAAGGCCGTCACCTGCATGGACCTCACCACGCTCAACGGCGACGACACCGAAGGCCGCGTGCGCCGCCTCTGCGCGAAAGCGCGCCAACCCGTGCGGGCCGATCTGCTCGAAGCGCTCGGTATCGCGCCGCAAGGCATCACGACGGGCGCGGTCTGCGTCTATCACCGTTTCGTCGCGGCGGCGGTGGATGCGCTGCGGGGCAGCGGCATTCCGGTCGCGGCGGTATCGACAGGATTTCCCGCCGGGCTGATTCCGCATCCACTGAAGCTGAAAGAGATCGAGGCCTCGGTCGCGGATGGGGCGCAGGAAATCGACATCGTTGTCACGCGTGAATACGTGCTGACCGGCAACTGGCAGGCGCTCTACGACGAAGTGCGCGACTTCCGCGCAGCCTGCGGCCTGGCACACCTGAAGACGATTCTGGCGACCGGCGATATCCGCACGCTCTCCAATGTGGCGCGCGCCTCGATGGCCTGCATGATGGCCGGCGCTGACTTCATCAAGACGTCGACCGGCAAGGAAGGCGTCAACGCCACGCTGGATGTCTCGCTGGTGATGGTGCGCATGATCCGCGAATACCAGGAGCGCACCGGCGTGCCGATCGGCTTCAAACCGGCGGGCGGCGTGTCGAGCGCGAAGTCGGTGCTGTCCTATCAGATCCTCATGAAGGAGGAGCTCGGCCGCCCGTGGCTCGAACCGGACCTGTTCCGTATCGGCGCGTCGAGCCTGCTGGCCGATATCGAACGCCAGCTCGAACATCACGTGAGCGGTCGTTACTCCGCTTTCAACCGTCACCCCGTAGCCTGAACAGAAGACCGATCCCATGAGCGTAGCCGAGTATTTTTCATCGATGGAGTACGGTCCCGCACCCGAGGACGATCAGCCCGCGCGCGCCTGGCTCGCGCAGCATGAGTCGAGCTTCGGGCATTTCATCGGCGGGGCGTGGCATGCGCCGGCCGCCGGTGAGCACTTCGTCTCGCATGCACCCGCCACGGGCGGGCGGCTCGCCGGGATCGCCCAGGGCGATGCGGCCGACATCGACGCGGCGGTGGCCGCCGCGCGCTCCGCGCAACCAGGTTGGCTCGCGCTCGGCGGCGCCGGACGGGCGCGCCATCTGTATGCGCTCGCGCGCATGGTCCAGCGTCATAGCCGCCTCTTTGCCGTGCTGGAAGCGCTCGACAACGGCAAGCCGATCCGCGAGACACGCGATATCGACGTGCCGCTGGTCGCACGGCACTTCCTGCATCACGCGGGGTGGGCGCAGTTGCAGGAGAGCGAATTCGCCGATTACGCGCCACTCGGCGTCGTCGGGCAGATCGTGCCGTGGAATTTTCCGCTGCTGATGCTCGCGTGGAAGATCGCCCCGGCGATCGCAACGGGCAACTGCGTCGTGTTGAAGCCGGCCGAATACACGCCGCTCACGGCGTTGCTGTTCGCCGAACTCGCTCATCGAGCGGGTTTGCCGGCGGGCGTGCTGAACGTCGTCACAGGTGACGGCCGTACCGGCGCGGCGCTCGTCGAACATCCGCGGGTGGACAAGATCGCTTTCACGGGTTCGACGGAAGTCGGGCGCCTGATTCGCGCGGCGACGGCCGGCACGGGCAAATCGCTGACGCTCGAACTCGGCGGCAAGTCGCCCTTCATCGTGTTCGACGATGCGGATCTCGACGGCGCCGTCGAGGGTGTCGTCGACGCGATCTGGTTCAACCAGGGGCAGGTCTGCTGTGCGGGCTCGCGACTGCTCGTGCAGGAGGGGGTCGAAGCGCGCTTCATCGCGAAGCTGAAGCGCCGCATGGAAACGCTGCGCGTCGGCACGTCGCTCGATAAAAGTATCGACATCGGCGCGATCGTCGATCCAGTGCAGCTCGAACGCATCCAGTCGCTGGTGGAGACCGGGCGGCGCGAAGGCTGTGCGGTGTGGCAGTCGCCCGATACGACGATGCCCGCCGGCGGCTGTTTCTACCCGCCCACGCTCGTCACCGGTGTGGCGCCGGCTTCCACTCTGGCGCAGGAAGAAATCTTCGGACCGGTGCTGGTCACGATGAGCTTTCGCACGCCGGATGAAGCGATTGCGCTCGCCAACAATTCGCGCTACGGACTCGCCGCGAGCGTGTGGAGCGAAACCATCGGCCGCGCGCTCGATATCGCGCCGCGCCTGGCGTGCGGCGTCGTATGGATCAACGCGACCAATCTGTTTGATGCGGCGGTCGGCTTCGGCGGTTACCGTGAGTCGGGCTATGGTCGCGAAGGGGGGCGTGAGGGCATCTACGAATATCTGAAACCGCGAGCGTGGCTCAATCTTGCTGTCCGTCAGGCCGTGCGCGCCGAACGGAGAGCAGGCACAGGCGAGCGCGATCCGTTGTCGAATGTCACGCTGATCGATCGCACCGCGAAGCTCTTTATCGGCGGCAAGCAGGTGCGTCCGGACAGCGGCTATTCGTTGCCGGTTCACGCGCCGGATGGGACGCTGGTCGGTGAAGTGGGCGAGGGGAACCGCAAGGACATTCGCAACGCTGTCGAAGCGGCGCGCGCGGCGCAGAAATGGTCGCAGGCGAGTACGCATAACCGTGCTCAGGTGCTGTTCTATCTTGCGGAAAACCTGGCCATTCGTGCGGACGAGTTCGCGCGGCAACTCGTGACGAGAAACGGCGCGACGGAAGCGTCGGCGCATGCGGAAGTGGAGGCGGCGGTAGCGCGTCTCTTCACCTACGCGGCGTGGGCCGACAAGTTCGACGGCGCCGTGCATACGCCGCCGCTGCGCGGCGTCGCGCTGGCCATGCACGAGCCGCTTGGCGTGATCGGCATCGCCTGTCCGGACGAAGCGCCGTTGCTCGGCTTCGTGTCGCTGGTGGCCCCCGCGCTGGCGATGGGCAATCGCGTGGTGGTGTTGCCGAGCGCGGTGTGTCCGCTGATGGTGACTGACTTTTATCAGGTCGCCGAAACGTCGGATGTGCCGGCCGGTGTGCTGAACATCGTCACGGGTGAACGCGGCGCGCTGCTGCCCGCGCTCGCCAAACACGACGACGTCGATGCCGTCTGGTGTTTCGGTAACGCGGCGGATTCGACGCTGGTCGAACGCGAGTCGATCGGTAATCTGAAGCGTACCTTTGTCGATCACGGCCGCCAGTTCGACTGGTTCGACCGATCGAGCGAAGGCCGGCCGTTTCTGCGTCAGGCTGTGCAGGTGAAGAACATCTGGATACCGTACGGAGATTGACCAGGCGTCGGCACTCACGCCTGAACACCATGCACGCCAACCAGAAAATGGAGGAGACAACGTGCTGAAGCATCTGGATCTGCAATTGAACACCGCGGTGCTGCGCGCAATACATGCCCCGCACGCATGCCTCACGATCAACGCGCTTCAAGGGGAACGCGAATGAACGCGTCTTTGCAACGAAACGGGCGTGTCGTCATTCTCGGCATCTACGTCACCGACCTGACGTTTCGCGCCGGGCGTATGCCGCTGATCGGCGAGACGATTGCCGGCACGGCGTTCGCGATGGGGCCGGGCGGCAAGGGCTCGAATCAGGCGGTGGCGGCAGCGCGCGCCGGCGCCGAAGTGGTGTTCTGCACCCGAATCGGCCATGATGCATTCGGCGAGATTGCGCGCGCAACGTGGGCCGCTGAAGGCATCACGGCACGCGCCTCAGTGGTCGAGGGCGTGTCCACGGGGGCCGCGCATATCTTCGTCGACGACAACACCGGCATGAACGCGATCATCGTCGCCTCCGGCGCGGCCGGTACGATGGAGGCAGCTGACGTCGACGCGATCGAAGCAGATATCGCCGCCGCGCGCGTATTTGTCACGCAGCTCGAACAGCCGCTCGCGGCTGCACGCCACGGGCTCGAAGTGGCGCGCCGGCACGGCGTCATTACCGTGTTCAACCCGGCGCCTGCCTTGCCGCTCGACGACGACATCTTTCCGTTGTGCGACTACATCACCCCGAACGAAACTGAAGCCACCGCGCTCACCGGCGTGCCGATCGCGAATGCCGACGACGCGCGCCGCGCCGCCGACGTGCTGCTCGCCAAAGGTGTCGGCGCGGTCATCGTCACGCTGGGGGAAGGCGGCGCGCTGCTGCACTCGGCAAGCCAATCGGTGCTCGTGCCGGCCTATCACTGCGGCCGCGTGGTGGAGACCGCCGGTGCCGGCGACGGCTTCACGGGCGGTTTCGCGGCGGCCCTCGCACGCGGCGACGATGCCGTCTCGGCGCTCCGTTTCGGCTGCGCGCTCGCGGGCATTTCCGTCACGCGTCCGGGCACGGCGCCTTCCATGCCGACGCTCGACGAAGTGAACCGCGTGTTGAGCCAGCCGGCCGAGGCATCCTCGCCATTGTCCTGACCGTTCGCGAAGACTGAAGGAGATCGTGCTCACCATGAAGTCCTCGTTCACCGCTGGAAAAATGTTCGGCGACCGGCAACTGAATTTTCTGCTGATCGTCAACGTACTCGTCGTGCTGGTCGCGACGTGGCTCTCGCATGGGCAATTCGTCGATATCGACAACCTGCAGTCCATGGGTGGCCAGTTGCCCGAGCTCGGCTTGCTGGCGCTCGGCATCATGTTGTCGATGGTGTCGGGCAACGGCGGGATCGACCTGTCGGGCGTCGGGCTCGCGAACCTGTCCGGGATGGTTGCGGCGCTCGTCGTGCCGCGCTTCGTCAACGGCGACGATTCGCCCGCGCTCTACACCTCGCTCTTCTGCGTGATCGTGGTGGCGATGGGGCTGCTCGGCGGTCTTCTGAACGGCGTGGTGATCGCGCGCCTCCGGCTCACGCCGATTCTCTGCACACTCGGCACGCAGTTGCTGTTCACGGGCTTCGCGGTGGTGCTCAGCAACGGCGCCTCGGTGCATGTCGACTATGTCGACCCGTTGTCGAATATCGGTAACGGTACCGTGTTTCAGGTGCCGATCGCGTTCTGCATTTTTATCGCGGCCGTGGTCGTGCTGGGCTGGTTGCTCAGACGCAGCCCGTTCGGCTTGCGTCTCTATCTGATGGGCACCAACCCCAAAGCGGCGTTCTATGCGGGCATTCCGCGCGCGCGGATGCTGATCACAACCTATGCGATGTGCGGCGTGCTTGCGTCGCTCGCGGGTCTGATCAGCGCGACGCATACGTCCAGTGCGAAATGGGACTACGGCAACTCCTATCTGCTGATCGCCATTCTGATCGCGGTGATGGGCGGGGTGAATCCCGCCGGCGGTCACGGCCGCATCATCTGCGTGTTCTTTGCCGCAACCGTGCTGCAATTCCTCTCGAGCCTGTTCAATCTGCTGGGCGTGTCGCAGTTTTTCGGCGATTGCGCATGGGGTTTTCTGTTGCTGCTGTCGCTCGCGTTTGCGGGCGGCGAGCGGGTGCGCGCGATCTTCGGTTTTAGCGGCGGCGGTGGTGGCGGGAGTGCAGCGAGTTCCGGCACGGCGCCGAAACGTTAGCGCGCCGAAGAGACGCGAAGCGCAACCCAGGTTTCAGTACGCGACGGACAACGAGCCCTGACTGTCCGTGATGGTGAAGTGGGGCGACATTGAACTACATCGAACGACAAAGGAGACATCGCATGAAATTGACTCGACTGGGTGCCGCGCTCGCAGCAGGCGCTCTTACCGTAGGCGTGATCGCCGCTGCGCAGGCTGCAACCAACGAGACGATCGTCACGGTCGTCAAAGTGACCGGTATCAACTGGTTCAACCGCATGGACGACGGTGTCAAGCAATTCGCAAAGGACAACCCGGGCGTGAACGCGTATCAGACCGGCCCGGGCCGCGCGGATGCGGCACAGCAACTGAAGATCATCGAAGACCTGATCGCGAAGAAGGTCACCGCCATTGCCGTGGTGCCCTACGATCCGCCGACGCTCGAACCGGCGCTGAAGAAGGCGATGGATCGCGGCATCAAGGTGGTGACCCATGAGGCCGACAACGCGAAGAACACGATGGTCGACATCGAAGCATTCGACAACACGGCCTACGGCGCCGGCCTGAACGAGCGTCTCGCCTCGTGCATGCACGACGACGGCAAGTGGGTGGCGCTGGTCGGTTCGCTGGGCAGCCGCTCGCAGGTGCAATGGGCCGACGGCGGGATCGGCAACGCCAAGGCGAAATATCCGAAGATGGATCTGGTCGAACCGAAACTCGAGACCAATAACGACGGCGAGCGCGCCTATGAAGTTGCGAAGGAAGTGCTGCGCAAGCATCCGGATCTGAAGGGCTTCCAGGGCTCGTCCTCGCTCGACGTGATCGGCATCGGCCGTGCCGTCGAAGAAGCTGGCATGCAGGGCAAGATCTGCGTCTACGGCACGGGCCTGCCGACGGAAGCCGGCAAGTTCCTCGAGAGCGGCGCGATCAACGGCATTGCGTTCTGGGATCCGAAGCTCGCGGGCATCGCGATGAATAAGGTTGCGCAGATTCTGATCGACGGCAAGACGGTCGAGAACGGCGCCGATCTTGGCATTCCGGGCTACACCAAAGTCACCGTCGCGAAGGGGCCGGGCAAAGGAATCATCGTGCGCGGCCAGGGCTGGGTGAACGTCGACAAGTCGAACTACAAGCAGTATCCGTTCTGATCGGGCTTTTTTGTTTCATGTTTCACGGCGTCCCCCTCGGGGGACTTTCCTCAAGGCGTGCCCGTATGAGCACGCCTTAACTTGCGACTCGCCATCATGAATCAAGACGTATCGTCTCCGCCGCCGCAGTCCGACACCTCGCAGCCGTTTCTGCAGGTGGTCGGCGTGCATAAGCGCTTCACCGGCGTACATGCATTACGCGGGGTGAGCCTGTCGTTCGAGCGTGGTCAGATCTATCACCTGCTCGGCGAGAATGGCTGCGGCAAGAGCACGCTGATCAAGATCATCTCCGGCGCGCAGCCGCCCGACGAAGGCGAACTCGTGATCGAAGGCGTTCGGCATGCACGGCTGTCCGCATTGGAATCGCTGGCGGCAGGAATCGAAACCGTCTATCAGGATCTCTCGCTGCTGCCCAACATGAACGTCGCGGAAAACGTCGCGCTTACCGCCGAGTTGGCCACACACGAAGGCCGGCTCGCGCGTACGTTCGACCGGCGCGCACTCGCGCGCACGGCTGCGCGCGCGCTGGAATCGGTCGGCCTGCCCGGCGACGCCGAGTTTCAGGCGACCTTGATCGAGCAATTGCCGCTCGCCGCGCGTCAGCTCGTTGCCATTGCTCGCGCGATTGCCAGCGAGGCAAAGTTCGTCATCATGGACGAGCCCACCACGTCGCTCACGCAGAAGGAAGTCGACAATCTGATCGCCGTCCTTGCCAACCTGCGCGCGCAGGGCGTAACGGTGCTGTTCGTGAGCCACAAGCTCGACGAGTGTTACGCGATCGGCGGCGAAGTCATCGTGCTGCGCGACGGCCAGAAGATGGCGCAAGGGCCGATCGCGCAATTCACCAAAGCGCAGATCAGCGAACTGATGACGGGACGCCATCTGACGAACGAGCGCTATCGTGAAGGCACGTTGGGCCAGGATGTCGTGCTCGACGTAAGCGGCTTCACGCGTGCAGGTCAGTTCAGCGACGTGTCGTTCAAGCTGCACCGAGGTGAAATTCTTGGCGTCACCGGCTTGCTCGATTCGGGGCGCAACGAACTCGCGCGCGCACTCGCGGGCGTTGCGGCGGCGCAATCGGGGCAGGTGTTGCTCGATGGCAAGGCGATTTCATTGCGCACGCCCTCGGACGCGAAACATCATCGCATTGGCTATGTGCCCGAAGACCGTCTGAACGAAGGGCTGTTTCTCGACAAGTCGATCCGCGACAACGTGATTACGGCGATGATCTCCAGCCTGCGGGACCGCTTCGGCCAGATCGACCGCACGCGCGCGCAAGCGCTCGCCGAACAGACGGTGAAAGATTTGCAGATCGCGACGCCCGGCGTCGACAAACCCGTGCAGTCGCTCTCGGGCGGCAACCAGCAGCGTGTGCTGATCGGCCGCTGGCTCGCCATCGATCCGCGCGTGCTGATTCTGCATGGACCGACGGTGGGCGTCGACGTCGGATCGAAGGACATCATCTATCGCATCATGCAGCGCCTGTCGCAACGCGGCATCGGCATCATTCTGATCAGCGACGACCTGCCGGAGCTGCTGCAGAACTGCGATCGCATCCTGATGATGAAGAAGGGGCGTGTGGCCAGCGAATATCAGGCCGGCGCGTTGAGCGAAGCCGACTTGTATCACGCGCTGCTTTCGGAAGCCGCATAAAGGACGTCGATACCCATGAACTCGCGGATCCATTCGCGCATGAACCAGACCATGACCACCCCGACCGTTGTCGAAGTCGCACCCGAGGTCAAGCCGCCCACCCTGCGGGCCAGGCTCTCGCGCAACCCCGAATGGTTCACCGTCGCGTTGATCGCGGCGACGTGCCTGATTGTCGGCGCGATCAATCCGCGCTTCTTTCAGCTCGCGACGCTATTCGATCTGCTGCATTCGGCCACCACGATGTCGCTTTTCGCGCTGGGCACGCTTGTCGTGCTGGCGTCCGGCGGCATCGACGTCTCGTTCACGGCGATCGCCGCGCTGACGATGTACGGCATCACGAAGGCGGTGTTTGCCTGGTGGCCGGACGCGCCGTTCGCGCTGATCCTGATCACCGGCGCGCTGGGTGGCGTGCTGCTCGGTCTCATCAACGGCGTGCTGGTGCATCGGTTGAAAGCGCCTTCGCTGATCGTCACGATCGGCACGCAGTATCTGTATCGCGGCCTGTTGCTGACGTTCATCGGCACGACGTTCTTTATGAACATTCCACACAGCATGGATCACTTCGGCCGGATTCCGCTGTTTTTCTATCACACCAACGAAGGCCTGCGCGCGGTGTTGCCGATTTCGGTGCTGGCGCTGGTGGCGGCCGCCGTTGTTACGTGGTGGCTGTTGAACCGGACCATGATGGGACGCGGAGTCTATGCAATGGGCGGCAGCCTCGCGATTGCCGAGCGGCTCGGCTATAACCTGCGCGCGATCCATCTGTTCGTGTTTGGCTATACCGGCATGCTCGCCGGCATAGCGGGCATTCTGCATGTATCGAACAACCGGCTCGCGAATCCGTTCGATCTGGTGGGCTCGGAACTCGATGTGATCGCCGCGGTGATCCTGGGCGGCGCGCGCATCACGGGGGGGACGGGTACGGTGGCCGGCACGTTGCTCGGCGTGGTGCTGGTCACGCTGATCAATAGCGTGCTGATTCTGATCGGCGTACCGAGCACCTGGCAGAAGGCGATCATCGGCGCGTTCATTCTGATCGCCGGGACGCTCTTCGCATTGCAACGCAAAAGCTGAAGACTGAACGCGAGCCACGCCGGCGACCAGACGGTGTCACGCCGTCGCGGCGCGCCCGTGCGTGGCTGGCGCATTCATTTGCGCTTGCGGTGCTCCTGGCCTTTCTCGGTGATGATGGAATCGAAGTCGTCGATTTGCGAGAAACGCACCGCCTTGACAACGCCGAACTTGCTCTGGTCCACGACCAGATGCCGTTCGACGGCACTTGCCATGGCCGCCTGCTTGAGCGCGACTTCGTGAAAGTTCCAGCACGTGACGCCGCGTGCGTTGTCCACACCGCCCGCGGAAATGAACGCCTTGTTGATGCCCATGCGACGCAGCATCTCCAGACTCTCTTCGCCCGCAAACGAATCTGACGAGGGCACATAGACGCCGCCCAGCAGAATCATTCGCACGTTCGGCTTGCGCCGCAGAATCTCCGCCACATTCAGCGAATAACAGACTACGGTGACGTGACGTTCGAGCGGAATCAGGCGCGCAAGCGTGGTGAGCGTCGTACCGCAATCGATGAAGATCGTTTCGTGGTCGATGACGAGTTTCGCTGCAATCGCGGATGCCTCCGCCTTGGCTTGCGCGAAATGATCTTTCTCTTCTTCGAGTGAATAGCCGGCGTTGTTGGGTACGTCGGTCGCGCTGACGATGTAGCCGCCGAGATACGTGAATCGTTCTGGACTGCCTGCGATATCGCGCCGGACAGTCATCTCCGATACGTCCAGCAGGCTGGCGGCGTCGCGCAGGCGCATCACGTTCTGCTTGGCCAGCGCATCGGCGAGGGCGCGGAGGCGGTCGGGTTTCAGCATGGAGGTCCTGTCGCGCAGTGTGGAGCGCAGTGTGGGGGCGCGTTATGTTTTGTTCGCGTTGATGAGAGAATTATAACAAGAGGTCGCCGGCGCGGCGAGCCTGTTTGAACCTCGAATGCGAGGTCCGCCTCGCTTCATCAATGAGAAAAAGCCTTTCGCCCAAACGGCTCAAGGCTCGTTACAGATGAATCAGGAAAAGTGCCCTGTCAGAACCGGTAGCTCACGCCGATCTGCACCACCGGATACACCTTGTAGCGCTCGACCTTGTTGCTGATGTTCTGTTCTTCCTGGTCGATGTTCGCTTGCGTGGTGAGTTGCGAGTAGATCGCCGGCACGTTGTACGTCGTGCGCGGGCGGCCATAGGCCACGCCGAGATCGAAGGTCAGGCCGAAACCCTTCGAGACGGGCTTGTGACCGTACCCGATGCCGAGATAGGGCATCACGCGTGGCAGTGTGATGGTGGTTGACGGCGCGGGGCCCACGGCCGGCACGAACTCATCGCCGATCTTGTAGTTACCTTGCGCGTTCGGCACCGCCTGGCCGGTCAGTTCGTCGCCGTTGATCAGGGCGCCGGCCGTCACGCGAAAACCACTGGACGCAAACGGAAACAGATCGAGATACAGGCCGCCTTGCAGCAGTTTGAGATGGCCGTCGTAATCGTTGCCACTGACGTTAAACGAATGCGAGAAGCCGAGTCCTTCGAATTCCGCATGCACGCCGGCCCACGAGGTCAACGGCAGCGCCGCGCCGACACCTGCGCCGAGTGTGCCGCCGTGCACATAAATTTCCTGTGCCTGTACCGATCCTGCGACTACCATCGCCACCGCCGCGACCAGAGCCGCGTTTTTCACCTGATTCACCGCGCCGTCTCCAGTAAAGAGTCATTTCCGTGCTGGCGACTTTAAGGTTTAACCTTGCGGTTCAAATTGGCGAAAAGCGGGCAGTTATGGCGACTCTTCGCGCTCAAGTTTTTGCGCGCGGAGAAACCGGAAACGATGACCTGTAACTCCTGCCAAACAGGTGATTAAACTCGGTCTATTGATCAGACGAGTCCTGTTTTAAAGGGCTATTCGGTGGGATGGGGGAATTGTTCGGATGAATCGACAGTCAGCATGACAGTGGCGTCGTGACGTCGAATGGGCAGGCGGGGAGTTGCTCCACCGCCTGCCGCAAGCTACAGGGGAGTAGCTATTACTGCTTGATGCCTTCAGCTTGAATATGCAGCGTGGTCTGCATCTTGAAGCCATAGGTCTTGCCGAAGTCGACGCCGAAATCGTCGCGATTGAACGTCGCGGTCGATTCGGTGCCGCACACTTCGCGCTTGAGCATCGGGTTGATGAAGCACTTGAACGATTCGATCTTCAGGTTGACCGGCTTGGTCACGCCATGCATGGTCAGCGTGCCGATCACTTCCACCGGCTTGTCGCCGTCGAAGCGGATCTGCGTGCCCTTGTAGGTCGCGGTCGGGTACTTGGCGGCGTCGAAGAACTTGTCGGTGACCAGTTCTGCGTCGAGCTTGTCGTTACCGATATCCGGCGAGCTCATATCGATCGTCACGTCCACCGTGCCGGTCTTCGCCGCGCGATCCAGCACGACGGTGCCGCTGCTCTTCTTGAACTTGCCGCGCCAGATCGACAGGCCGCCGAAGTGGTCGGTCTCGAAACTCGGGTAGGTGTGCATCGGGTCGAGTTGATACGTATCGGCGGCCATGGCATTGAACGACATGGCTGCGGCCAGCGCGCCTGCGGCGAGCAAAAGTTGTTTCTTCAAGTGATTCTCCAGGTTTCTGAAAGTGCGGTGACGCTTAGGTGTATTCCGTTACTTCTTCGAGGCAACGATGTGAAATTTGATGACGACTTCGTCGGCGACCACCGACGTGTCTTTCCATTCGCCCGTCCCGACATCGAACTGCGAACGTTTGATCGGCAAGGCGCCGTCGAAGGTCTGCGTATTGCCCTGGCTGGCGATGGTGACCGGCACCACGACAGTCTGCGATTTGCCCTTGATGGTGAGCTTGCCGGTAATCTTGTACTGATTGCCGCCGGCCGGCGCGATCGCGCTCGAGACGAACGTCGCGGCCGGATAGGTCGTGCTATCGAACCATTCCTTGCCCTGGGCCTGCTTGTTGTAGTCGTCCGCGCCGAGGTCGTAGCTGCCGGTGTCGATCGACACGTTGGCGCTGCCGGCGGTCGGCTTGGCCGGATCGAAATTCAGCTGCGCCGAGAATTTTTTGAATTTGCCGTCCACCGGCACGTTCATCTGCTTCGTGGTGGCGACGACAGTGCTTTTGCTCGTGTCGACATCGGCGTGCGCGAGGCCTGCGCCGAGGAATGAGAAGGCGGCAACGCCGGCCAGAATGGAGTGGTAAAAGTTTGATTTCATGGTGGTACGCATCCTATCGAACCCACGCGCGCTGATTGCGCACCGTTGGGAATTAGATTGCCAACTGGCTGTAGCCAATCGCCTGTTACGCGTGTGTCATTTGAGGAACGGGATCATCCGCGCAAGTAATCCGTCGCGGTCGACAAATTGATGCTTGAGCGCCGCGAGTACGTGCATCGCAACGAGCGCCAGCAACGTGTAATTGAGCAGCACATGAACCGTGCGCAGGATTGCCTTGAGCGCCTGGTCCGGACCGATGAGGGTGGGCAGCGGCACGATGCCGAGGTACACCACCTGAATGCCCGCCGCCGAGCTATAGAAGTAGCCGGACACCGGAATGGCCAGCATCAGAGCGTAGAGCAGGCCGTGCACGAGATGGGCCGCAGCCTTCTGCCATGCGGGCGTACCGCTATCGAGCGCCGGCGCGCGGTGAGTGGCGCGCCACAGCACGCGCGCCACGGCCAGCACGAAGACCGTCACGCCAATCCATTTGTGCCATGAGAAGTACTTCAGCTTGGTGGGCGTAAAGCCAGGGATATCGGTCATGACCCAGCCGATACAGAACCCGCAGACAATCAGCAATGCGATTAGCCAGTGCAGGGCGACGGCGGTGCCGCTGTAATGCTTGACGTCTGATGGACGGGAATTCATCGGTTCATGCTCACAATTCGTGGTGCGTGTCGCGTGCGGTATGCCGCGTGTGAATGCGGATAGTAGGGATGCCAATGAAAATTGAATAGACCAGGAGAAGAGAACAGATTGTTCTAGCCGTGACGCTAATGGGGGGGAATAAAGCCGGGCGGCGGCCTGATTTGACGAAAAAGACGCGGCGCTGTGTTAATTTGCCGGCTCAACCGCTATAAAAGGTTCGACCCATGAATAGCACTGAGAAGAACAGCGCCGCACTTGGCGCGGATTTCCTGCGGCATGACACGGCGCCTGCCGGGGGCGGTGTCGAAGGTTATCTGGAACATGACGCCGCGGTCTACCCAGGCACCGATCACGAAGCCGACTATCGTGCGTTGACAAGCGGTGGCGAATACGTGTGGCTGCGTGACGTCGTGCATGTAGTGCGCGACGGACGCGGCGAGGTGGAGGCGCAGTTGTACCACGCCAAGGATAACGGGCGGGATTGCATTGCCGCCGTGAACCGGGTGGGATAGCAAGGCGGGGAAGGCGGTATTGCGTGGCACACAATTTGCGCCCCGACCGCCTGCAGCGTTCCGGTCATGGGTTATGCTGCGCTCCAATTCCGCGCTCGCGCACGATCAGAATCCAGGACCTACTTGGTGAATTCCGTCTTCCTGTCTTGGGGTATTGCCATAGCCGCCACGGCCGGCGTCATCACCCGCCCGTTCAAATGGCCCGAAGCCGTGTGGGCCGTCGCCGGCGCGCTATTACTCGTATCGCTGGGCCTGCTTCCCGTCGATCTGGCCGTCGAGGCAGTCGGCAAAGGCACGGACGTCTACCTCTTCCTGTTCGGCATGATGCTGCTATCGGAAGTCGGGCGCCGCGAAGGTCTGTTCGACTGGGTTGCCGTATTCGCGGTCAACCACGCCAAAGGATCGCCGGGAAAGCTCTTTCTGCTGGTCTATCTGGTCGGCGTGGTCATCACCGCCTTCCTTTCCAATGACGCCACCGCGGTTGTGCTCACGCCAGCGGTATTCGCCGCTGCCAAAAAAGCGAAGACGCCTCCGCTGCCCCTGCTCTTCGTCTGCGCGTTCATTGCGAATGCCGCGAGCTTCGTGCTGCCGATCTCGAATCCGGCCAACATCGTGCTGTACGGCAATCACACGCCCGCGCTCGGGGCCTGGCTGATGCGCTTCACGCTGCCTTCGCTGCTGTCGATCGTAGCGACCTATGTGCTGTTGCGCTGGACCCAGCGCGACACGCTCGCCGGCACCTGCGAAGCCGATCTCGAGCCGCTCGAGTTGTCGTCGAGCGGGCGCGTTGCGCTTGCGGGCATCGCCGTGACGGCCGTCGTGTTGTTGACGGTGTCCGCCTTCGATGTCCCGCTCGGCCTGCCCACCGCGATACTCGGTGCGCTGACCGCCGCGGTCGTGCTGATCCAGGAGCGCAAATCGCCGCTGCCGATGATCCAGGAAATATCGTGGAGCGTGCTCCCGCTGGTCGCCGCGTTGTTCGTACTGGTCGAAATGCTCGATCACACCGGGGTCATCAGGACATTCGTTCACCTGCTGCAAGATGCGACGCAACACAGTGAAGCCACGACGGCCGGCTGGGCGGGCAGCGTCATCGCGATCGGCAGCAATCTGATGAACAACCTGCCGGCGGGCCTGGTCGCCAGTTCGACCGTAATGCAGGCGCATAGTCCTGAGCGCGTCATTGACGCGCTCCTGATCGGCGTCGACCTGGGTCCGAACCTGTCGATCACCGGCTCGCTCGCAACGATCCTCTGGCTCAACGCAATTCGCCGCGAAGGCGAAGACGTGAGCTTCATGAAGTTTTTTAAAGTAGGGACGGTGGTAATGCTGCCGGCCCTCGCACTGGCGCTCGCCGCGCGCATCCTGATTTCCTGATGGGTTGAGCGCAACGCGCGGCGGCGGCCGCCTTGCCGTCACCGCCCGCGTTATGAGCCTGTGCCCGTCGCGCGCATCGGTGGCTCGTCCGCCACCGTTCGCGCGGATTGTTCGAGCGAGCGCAGCGCGGCTTCGAGCCGCGCGAGCCGTGCCCGATGAGTCGGCATCAGCGACGCTTTGGGAAACATGCCCAGGCGGTTGCGCCAATATGACAGCGGAATGCGATCGTTGGTGGATATCAGCCCGAATACGAGTTCGAGATGGGCGATCTCTTTGTCGATATCTTGGTAGCTCATCTAACGTTCCGGAAGAAAAGGTGGATGGACAATAAAACTGAGTAAGCGGTCCGGCGGCAGTCAGGCAGATATGTCCAACCAATGGAGACGCCGGGCGCTATGACAGAACTCAGCAAATGCCGTTCCGCACCGCCGCGGATGGAGAGTTAACGTTGAGCTTTCGTCAATATTTCATTTGTCTGATGTGTCGCGGCGTGCCGATATACCCGTTCATCGCGCGATTCAGCGCTGCGCAGGCAGAACAAGTGCTCTCGCGGCATACCGGCAATTCCTCAGGACAACGGGAATTCACCAGGCATTCTTGCCTATCGCATAACCTATGCTGGTTCAACGGCCATTGTTGTAATCAACACATCGGATACGAACACGCTGACAGCGCGCTTTGCGTCCGGGCTGGCCGTGGGTAGCGTGTTGAACAACGAAATTGCCGTCGGCGCGGCGGCTCCCAGTCTGTTCGTAACCGCCGACGGCACCGTCACCCAGTCCTTGCTTCCTCGCTCCGCCTATGCCTGGCTCGCTGCCGCCGGCAACTGGCCGCGAAGTCCGATGAACCGCTTCGACTGCTTTAGCGCGGCACCACCATCACGGGCTGCGCATAGGTGATGGCAGGGGCGGGCACGATCGCATAGTTGGTCGGCGCAGGCACCACGACCGTCGTGTACAGGGCCATGGGGTTCGCAGGCAGCGGCACGGGCGTGCCGGCCGCCACAGCAACGGGAACCGGAGCCGGTGGCGGCGCCACCACATAGACCGGCTTGACCGGCGCGTAGTAATAGACAGGGCGCGGCGGCGGCGCGTAGACCACGGCAGCGGGCATATAGACCACCACCCGGGCGAACGCCGTCGACGAACAGGCGAGACCGATGGCGGTGAAGGTAGAGGCGCAGACGAGACGAATACTCACTTGATACTCCTGAGACGTTGAGCGGTGCGGTGCGTCTTCCGGTGAAGAAGCCGTGCGACTGGTTCGGATTGCTTGAGAATCCTTCCGAACCGTTGAGGCGCTTGCGGCACTGGTAGCGCCGGCAGACGAAAGATACGCAAACCGCCCTGGAAACGGCAGCACGAACTTATTTCATTCAATGTCGCGCGAAAGTGGGCATGAGCTAAGCGTGCACGTGTATGAAGCGCATGCTGTGTTGCGACGACAGCGAGAACGTCTGCTACGCCGGCGCCACGAAAAGCCATGACATAGGGCGACATGATTCTCAAATTGCCTTCCGGCGGCGCTTCCTCAAGAATTCGGCCTGTCATCGAACGGATCGCGGCGGTTTGCAGGCGACGCACGATGGCTCAATCGAAGGAGTCAGTCATGAAAAAGTTTCTCGCCGTTGTGTTGCTGTGCTGCGCATCCACCGTCACGTTCGCCCAAACGGCCGCACCGCAGGGCGGCAACCCTCAGCGCATGGAGCGCATGGCGCAGCAGTTGCAAACGCGCTTTGCGAATGCCAACACCACACACGACGGCAAGCTCACCCGGGAGCAGGCCGCCGCGGGCATGCCGATGGTCGCCAAGCATTTCGATGAAATCGACACGCAGAAAGCGGGCTACATCACGTTGCCGCAGATCGCGGCATTCATGCAGGAACGCGGGGCAGCGCACTGAGCCGCGCCGGCATCGGCGGGATCGTAGGATATTTGACGCCTCAATGCGTGATGAAACCAGCCACGTCCTGCCGCCTGTCTATCGCCTGCGCGCTGATCGTATCGATGAGCGTGGCATTGACGGGTTGCGTGACGGTCGGCCCGGACTTCAAACAGCCGGACGTGACGCTCGAAAACCAGTGGCTCGAGAGCTTGCCGCCTGAGGCGCAAGCTGCGCCCGCCGCTCAGGCGGCCTGGTGGACCGCGTTCAACGATCCGGTGCTGAGCGCGCTGGAACAGCGCGCGTACGAGCGCAACCTCTCGCTGCAAGTGGCGGGTTTGCACATCTTCATGGCGCGCGCGCAACTCGCGATCAGCGCGGAGAATCTGCTGCCGCAATCGGGCAGCGTGTCTGTGGGCGCGGACCATATCAACACAAGCGGCGTCGGTCCAATTCCGCCAACGCATCTGTGGGCCGAGCATCTGCGTGTGAACGTGGGCTGGGAAATCGACTTCTGGGGCAAGTATCGCCGGCAGATCGAATCGGATCGCGCGCAATTGCACGTGTCCGAAGCCGCGTATGACAACGCGCTCGTGTCGCTGTTCGCCGATGTCGCCAATGCGTACATCGATCTGCGCGCACTCGAGCAGCGTATCGCGGTCGCGCAGCAAAACCTGAAAGCGGTGCAGCAGAGTCTCACGCTCACCCAGGCGCGCTACAAACGCGGCGCGTCGAGCCAGCTCGACGTCGAGCAGGCCGCCACGCTGGTGGCTGAAACCGAGGCGCAGATTCCGCCTCTCATCAAGGCACGCGCGCAAGACCGCGATACGCTCGCCGTGCTGCTTGCCGATCCCCCAGACGCGGTCGATGCGCAACTCAAAGGCAGTACCGCGATTCCCGTGCCGCCGACGCAGATCGACGTCGGTATTCCTGCCGATCTGCTGCGCCGCCGTCCCGACGTGCGCCAGGCCGCGCTCAACGCGGCGGCGCAATCGGCGCTGATCGGCGCGGCCAAGGCGAAGCTGTATCCGTCGCTATCGTTGACAGGACTGTTCGGGCTTTCGTCGGGCCAACAGCATGGCATCGGACTATCGCAGTGGGGCAGCAAGACGATCGGCCTCTTCTCCGCGGGCATCACGCTGCCGATCCTCGATCGCGGCCAGTTGAAGAACGCCGTGCGGATTCAGGACGCCGCCTTCCAGGAGGCCGTGCTCGACTATCAGAACACGGTGCTGCAAGCGCAGAAAGAAGTGGAGGACGCGATTGCCGCACTGCGTACCTCGCTCGATGCGCTTGCGGCGTCGTCGCGTGCGTCCGATGCGTCGCAGCGTGCTTTGAAGCTCGCCAATATCCAGTATCGCGCGGGATCGGTCACCTACGACACGGTGCTCGACGCGTCGCGTTCGGTGCTGCGCGACGGCGATTCGCTCGCGCAGAACCAGGGGATTGCCGCGCTTGCGGCGGTGTCGTTGTATCGCGCGTTGGGCGGTGGCTGGGAAGTGGCAGAGGGGCAGCAGGTGGTGAGCGAGCAGATCGCCGAACAGATGGCGCAGCGCACGGACTGGGGCCGCTTGCTGAACCCGCCGGCGAATTCCGCACTGGCGCGCGCCAGTGGAGGCCAGCTGGAGAATGGGAAATAAGAACATGACAAACAGGAGCGGGGCGCAGCGTAGCGTGACAAACGCGCACCTGGGAGCGAGGTTTTGCATGGTGCTGGCAGCGGCAATGGCGCTGGCTGCGTGCCGCGACGGTAGCGCGCCCGCCGCACAATCGGCACAATCGGCACAGGCCGTCTCCCTGCCGCAAGTCAGCGTGACGCGACCGGTGCCGCGCGAAGTGCGCGAGCAACTCGATCTGAGCGGCACCGTCGCGCCCTCGGCGACTGTCACGCTGACGGCGCGCGTGCAGGGCGTGCTGAAGGAAATCGGTTTTACCGATGGTGCTTACGTCAAGCAAGGGCAGGTGCTGTTTCGCATCGAGCCGGATACGTATCGCGCGCAACTGACCTACGACCAGGCCGCGCTCGACAATGCCAACCAGGAGTTGCTCCGGCAAAAGCAACTCACATCCGATAACGCCACCTCCGAATCGACGCTGCAAAAGGCGCAGACCACACGCGACCAGGCGCTCGCCAAACGCGACATGTCGCGTATCAATCTCGCTTACACGGAAATACGTGCGCCGTTTGCGGGCCGCATCGGCGCACGCGCATTCGACGTCGGCAATCTGGTAGGTGCTTCCGACTCCACGAAGCTCGCCACGTTGGACCGCATCCAACCGGTGTACGTGAATTTCACGCTCAACGAGCGCGACGCTAACCGCATTGGACTTTTCACGCAGCCGCCGCGCACGGTGCGCGTCAATGTGCTCGGCGCGGCTGCGGGCCAGGGGCAAGGTGAGGACGCCGCGCTCGAATTCGTCGACACACGCGTCGATCCGGCTAGCGGGGCGGTCAAGCTGCGCGCCGATATCGCCAATCGGGATGCCCATCTGATTCCCGGTATGTCGGTCGAAGTGCATATTCCCGCTGGTGCGCCGCAAAACGTGCTGCTGGTGCCGGACACCGCGTTGCTGCGCGACCAGGCGGGTGCGTCATTGCTGATCGTGAACAGCGCGGGCGTAATCGAAAAACGCGCGGTAGTCACTGGCGGCTTGTGCGGTTCGCAGCGGGCGGTCACCTCGGGTCTCACGGCAAACGACCAGGTCGTGACCGGCGGTGCGCTGGCTGTCGCGCCCGGCGCCAAGGTACGGGTGGTCGCCGCTGCGGCGAAGGGTCAGTCATGATCCGCTTCTTCGTCGAGCGCCCGGTCCTTGCCAATGTGATCGCGCTGATCGTGATGCTGCTCGGCGCCGTCGCGCTAATCAACTTGCCGATCGCGCAATATCCGCCGATCACGCCGCCGACCGTGCAGGTTGTCGCACGTTTTCCGGGCGCGAGTGCCGCGACCGTGATCGACCGCGTGGCGCTGCCGATCGAAACGCAGGTCAATGGCGTGGAAAACGCGCTGTACATGCAATCGACCAGCACTAACGATGGCACCTACACGCTCACGGTCACCTTCGCCGTCGGCACGGACGTCGATAAAGCTCAGGTGCTGGTGCAAAACCGCGTGTCGGCCGCCACCGCGCAATTACCGCAAGCGGTGCAGCAGCAGGGCGTGACGGTGCGTAAGCGCTCCACGGCGATCCTGCAGTTGTACACGCTGCAATCGCCAGATCCGAAATACGACACGCTGTTTCTGAGCAATTACGCGGTGATCTATCTGCGGGACACGCTGGCGCGTTTGCCGGGTGTCGGCGACGTCACCGTGTTCGGCACCGGCCAGTACAGCATGCGCGTGTGGCTCGATCCGCAAAAACTGAGCGAGCGCAATCTGACCGCCGCCGACGTGATGCAGGCGATTCAGAGCCAGAGCAAGGACGTGAGCGCTGGCCAGCTCGGTTCGGAGCCGAACGCCGGCGGCCAGGCGTTCCAGCTCACAGTGACGATGCAGGGCGCGCTGTCCGATCCGCACGAGTTCGACGACATCATCGTCAAGGCCGATCCGAACGACGGTGGTCACTTCGTGCGCATTCGCGATGTGGGTCACACCGAACTTGGTTCGTCGAGTTACGGACAATTCTTCAATCTCGACGGCAAACCCGCTGCGGGCATCGCCATCTATCAACTGCCCGAAGCCAACGCGCTGGAAGTCGGCAATGCCGTAAAGGCGACCATGGCGCGGCTTGCCAGGGACATGCCGAAGGGCGTCAGTTATCAATTGCCGTTCGATACGACGACCTTCGTGCGGCAGTCGGTGATCGACGTGTACAAGACGCTGTTCGAGGCCGCGCTGCTGGTGCTCGCGGTGATCCTGCTGTTCCTGCAGAACTGGCGCGCGATGCTCGTGCCCGCCACGACGATTCCGGTGACGATCATCGGCACGTTCGGTGCGATCTACATGCTCGGCTTCTCGATCAACCTGCTGACCCTGTTCGCGATCGTGCTGGCAATCGGCATCGTGGTGGACGACGCGATCGTGGTGGTGGAAGGGATTACGCAGCATATCGAGCAGGGCAAGACGCAGAAGCAGGCCGCCATCGACGCGATGCACGAGTTGCTCGGGCCGATCGTCGGCATCACGCTGGTGCTGATCTCGGTGTTCCTGCCATCGGCGTTTCTCGGCGGCGTCACAGGCCAGATGTACCGGCAGTTCGCGCTGGTTGTCGTCGCAACGACCATCATCAGCGCGATCAACGCGGTGACGCTCAAGCCTGTGCAAAGCGTGCGCTGGTTGCGGCACGCGCGGCCCGGCAAGCCGAACATCGTGTATCGCGTGTTCGACAAGGGGTACGCCCGTGTCGAAAAGGGCTATGTGCGCATCGTTTCTTGGTTCGTGCAGCGCTGCGGGCTGGCGCTCGGCATCGCGCTGGTGCTCGGCGCGGCGTCTGCGTTTCTGCTGACGCGTGTGCCCACCAGCTTCATTCCGCTCGAAGATCAGGGCTATATCCTGATCGCCGCGCAACTGGCGGATGCCGCTTCGCTCGGACGCACGCGCGAGGCGAGCACGCAGATAGAAAAGCGCATCGGCGCGATTCCGGGCGTGAGCCACGTGGTGTCGATCGGCGGCATCTCGCCGCTCGATAACAACGCGTCGCTGCCGAATTCCGCGCTGATCTACGTCACGCTCGACGACTGGAGCAAGCGCGGCAAAGGCGAGGACCTGCGCTCGCTGTATTTGCGCATGAATAGCGAACTCGCGAAACTACCCGACGTGCGCTCGGTGGTGATCGTGCCGCCGCCGATCCAGGGCCTAGGCAATAGCGGCGGCGTGCAGATGCAGGTGATGCTCACGGACGGCTCGCAAAATTATCAGCGCTTACAGGATGCGACCGATGCGCTGATCGCCAGCGTCTCGAAGCGGCCCGAACTGCAGCGCGTGTTCAGCCCGTTTCGCGCGTCGGTGCCGACCGTCGAACTCAGGCTCGATCGAGCCAAGGCTGAGTCACTGCAGGTGCCGGTCGGCAATGTGTTCGACCTGCTGCAGGATTACGTCGGCTCGAGCTATGTGAACCAGTTCACGACGTTCAATCATACGTTCCCGGTGTTCGTGCAGGCCGACGGCGCGTTTCGCCGTGAAACCGACGACATCCGCCGTTTGCAGATTCGCAGCAATAGCGGCCATATGGTCGAACTGGGCACCTTCATCGATGCGCATACGAGCGTCGGCCCCGCCGTGGCGACGCTGTATAACCTCGCGCCGGCCGCGGCCATCAACGGCAATCCGGCGAACGGCTATAGCACCGGCCAGGCGATCGCCGCGTTCGAGCAGGAAGCCGCGCGCGTGCTGCCCGCGGGGATCGGTTACGAATGGACTGCGATGTCGTATCAGGAGAAACTGGTCGGCAATTCGGCCTATTGGGTGTTTGCCGTGGGCGTGTTGCTGGTGTTCTGCGTGCTGGCCGCGCAATACGAAAGCTGGTTGCTCCCGGTGGCGGTGGTGCTCGCCGTGCCGCTGGCGTTGCTCGGTACAGCGGGTACGCTTGCCATGCTCGGGGCTGCCAACAACCTCTACACGCAGATCGGCCTCGTGCTGCTGATCGCGCTGTCGGCGAAGAACGCGATTCTGATCGTCGAGTTCGCACGGCATCTGCGCGCGCAGGGCGTGGGCGTTGCCGAGGCCGCAGTGGAAGCGGCGCGCTTGCGGTTCCGGCCGATCATGATGACCTCGTTCGCGTTCATTCTCGGCGTGGTGCCGCTCGTGATCGCCACCGGCGCGAGTGCGAGCGCGCGCCGTTCGCTTGGGATTGCGGTATTTTCGGGGATGCTCGCTTCAACGTGCATTGCCGTGTTGTTCATTCCGTCGTTCTACGTGCTGTTGCAGCGCCAGGCCGAACGGCACGCGGCGCGGCATGCGCCGCCCGACGCCTAAACCGAGGAGCTTTCGTATGGATCGCCCCGCCAAAATCATCGTGCTCGACGACGAAGCCGAACTGCGCAACATGCTGCAGCGTTTTCTCCGTGGCCACGGCTTCGACGTTCGGATCGCGGAGGACGGCAAGCGGCTCGACCGTTATCTGGAGCGCGAACCGTTCGATCTGCTGGTGCTCGATCTGATGATCGGCGAAGAGGATGGGCTTGCCATCTGCGCCCGGTTGCGCGCGCAAGGGCAGACGCTGCCGATTCTGATGCTGACCGCGAAGGGCGATCCGCTCGACAAGGTGCTCGGCCTCGAAACCGGCGCCGACGACTACCTCGCCAAACCCTTCCTGCCGCGTGAACTGGTGGCGCGGATCAATGCGCTGCTGCGCCGCCAGAAGATAGCCTCCGGCGATGTCACCGTGACCTCGCAGAGCGTGCGTTTCGGCGATTTCAGTCTCGATGTCGGCAAGCAGCAACTGTCGCGTACCGGCGAACTGCTGGAGCTTCATTCGGCGCAGATGCTGCTGCTGGTCGCGTTGGCTTCGTCGCCGAACCGGCCCGTGAGCCGTGACAATCTGCTGGCGCGCGCTCGTGGGCGTGATCACGATGCGCTCGATCGCAGCATCGACGTGCAGGTGCTGCGGCTCAGGCAGATTATCGAGGACGACCCGTCGAAGCCGCGCTTCATCAAGACCGTGTGGGGCGTCGGCTACATGCTGGTCGCGGACGTCGACTCATGACGCGCACTTGGCTGCAGCGGGCGCTGCCGAAAACGCTGTTGGCGCGCAATATCCTCTTGCTGATCGTGCTGGTGATGCTGAGCCAGCTCTGCGCGCTTGGGGTGTTGCTGCACTATGTGCAGCGGCCCCGCGTTGAACGGGCGGCCACGGTGTTCGCCACTTACGTGACGACGCTCGATAGCCTGCTTCAAGCCACGCTGCCGAGTGCGCGCGCCGAATTGACGGCACGTCTCGACGCTCGCACGCAACTACCCGCCGATGCCGCCGCTGAACCGCCGCCCAGTCTGATGCGCGCTTACCGCACGTATCAGCGCAACGTGTTTCTCGACAGCTTGCGCGAACATCTGCCCGCCGACATGCCCGCGCTCTGGCAGTCCGAAGGCGGTCAACGGTTGTGGATTCGCATGCATGCGCCGGCCGATGCGCCGCACACGCCGTACTGGATCGCGCTGCCGATTCCCGAGGACGCGCAAGGCAACGGACTCGATGCGGCGATCCTGCTATCGCTCGGTTTGGGCGCACTGGCGGCGCTGACCGGCTACGTGATCCAGCGCCACCTCAACCAGCCGCTCCAGGCGTTGACGCGGGCGGCGCGCCGCGTGAGTGCCGGCGAAACGCCCGCGCCGTTGTCGACCGACGGTCCTATCGAGATCGCTACGGTGAGCAGCGCTTTCAATCAGATGACGCATGCGTTGCAACAGGCCGAGGCGACGCGCGCGCTAATGCTGGCGGGCATCTCGCACGACATCCGCACGCCGCTCACGAAACTGCGGCTCGCGATGGCCATGGCGATGCCCGACGGCAGCGACAGCAGCTTCGTGGTCGCCGCTGAGGGATATCTGGACCAGATCGAGACGATTTTGCAGCAGTTTATGGATTACGCCGGCAGTGGCGAGCGTGAAGCGGCGGAGCCCGGCGATCTCAACGCGTTGATCGAGCGGCTTGCCGGCGATTTCGCCGGGCTGGGCCATGAGTTCGAGCTGTCGCTCGCGGTTCTGCCCGCGATTCTCTACCGGCCGATCAGCATGATGCGGCTCCTGATGAACCTGATGCAGAACGCGATCGTGTATGGCGGCACCGGGCTCGCCGTGCGTAGTTGGGCCACAGGTGAAGCCGTGTATGTCGCGGTTGGCGATCGCGGCCAAGGTCTTTCGGCAGAGGAGTTGGAGCAACTGAAAGCGCCGTTTCAGCGTGGTCGCAATGCTCGCGCGCATAGCGGCGGCACCGGGCTGGGACTGGCGATTGTCGAGCGGATTGCGCGGCTGCACGGCGGCAGCCTGCAGTTTCATGCGCGCGAGGGCGGGGGGCTGGAAGTGTGGGTGGTGTTGCCGCTCATTCCCGGTCCAGCCACGCATCCAGTCCCACCCGGAAGGCGACGCCCGCGATGACCGGCACGGTCAGCATGAGGATGATGCCGAAGTTGGGAATTTCGTCGCCGTAGGTGATCGGACCGTAGAGCACGACGGTCGCAACGATCGCGAAGACGATGACGCCGATCGCAACCATCAGAAGATTGCGCGCCACGATGGACAGATCCTTGCGCTTAGCCTTGCCCGGCGTGGTGCTGGTAGTGGGGACTTCGTCGTGTTGGGCGGGCATGATGATTCTCGTGGCTGGAAGACGTGCCGCGCAAAACGCGGCTGGAAATGCAATTACAAACGCTGCGACAAAACGTGGTGCCGAATCGAACGCCGACCGGCGTGCGATTGGCATCATACCAGGGGTCGTTCGTGCCGCACACATTGGGCCGGTTCATCCCGCGGCGACGATTCCCAGCACAAGGACAAAGGCGGCAATCGTGCTCAACCAGCAGGCGTGTTGATTCACGAACATCCCTAACACTAACGTATCACACGCCAGACGAAGCGCAAGTCGCTGAAATATATCGGGAAAGCCTGACATCAGCGCGTCGTCGCTCTCACGCGTGTCGCGTCGCCGGCCGAACCACGGAAGTGGGGCGTCGAACGCCGGCGGCAACGCCGAGGCGTGCGCGGCAAACTCTACCCGCGCACGCCTCGTTTCAGCGAACCTGACGATTCTGTCGGCGAGTCGTCATCGTTCTGAAGGCTCAGTGGCCAAGACCGCTGGCGGCGATCTGTTGCTCGACGAATTGGGCGAACAGCGTATGCAGATGCGTCGTCGGATGAAGGTCGTCGGCGAACATGTCCGTCTGATCGGCATTGGCCGTCACATAGGTTGCCGGCGAGCACAGCAATGCCGTGTCATCCGGCGTTTTCTTGGGGTCGCAGGCCTGGCCGGTGTTTGCCACGACGAAGCCATTAGCCTGAAAGTTCGCGATGATCTGGTTTATCCATGTATAGGAATCGATCTGGATGACCTTTCCTTGCAGGCCATCGGCCTGCAAGGCAGTGTTCAGGTCCTGGTTGAAGAGTTGCGATACCTGGGTCAGATTGGCCCCACCGTCGGCCGAGGCGAGGCCTTTAGGCGACAGACCGACATTCGGAACATTGACTACCACCACATGAGTGGCGCCGTTCTGAACGATCTGCCCGACAACCTGAGCGAGGGTGGTTGCCGCCGTTTGCACGGTCGGCGCCGCGGCCGGCAGCGAACCGGCGCGAAGCACGTCGTTCGCGCCGACCCAAACCAGGACCAGTTGACTGGAATTGAAACTCCCGTGCGTGGCCAGATAGCTCGAAACCTGCTGATTGACCGGCATTTCGACATTGCCGATCACGTTGGTAAGAAAGTCGTTCTGGTTTGCCGGCGTCGCCACCGTGGCGCCACCCTCGGCATAGCCGAGACCGCTTTGCGCACTCAACTTATGAGTGATGTCGATCGTAAACGCGGCGCTTAGCGAGCCGCCGTAGTATTGCGCGACATTCTGAGTCCACACCTGGCCCGGATTGGTCGTGAAACGCCCTCCACCCACCGCGCCCGCGAGCGGCGCATAGGTCCCGACGTCCGACAGGCTGTCACCGAATGAGACAACTTGCAGATTGACGCCGCCCGGCGGCGTGGCTGCGCCACTGCCGTTGCTCGAGCCCCCACCCCCGCCCCCGCCGCATGCTGTCAACAGCGACATCACCGTGGCAAGAATTACAGTACGTACCTTGTCATTGTTTCCTTGCATAGCGCCTCCCCACAGATCGAACGGGCGGTTGCCCCCATGTGGCGGACTTATCGCCAGCCTGCATATCGTTCTCTCGACAGTACTTCCCGGGGAGCAAAAAGGATGCCTTATCGTTCTGATTGCGCACTGCCGACGGGGCATTGAGGCCGCGCCGGATCGGCGCTGGTGGAGCGAATCCAGAACGGGTGTCGTCGCGAGGGCAAACTAAACGCACCGCAATTCTCAATCGCGCAAAGATGCTATCTTTGAACCGTCTACCCAATATCAGCCGGGAGCGCGCTATGGCGGAGGACAAAGATGATGTCGACGATCATTGGCACGTAAGCGCAGCGTGCTTCAACTGCAGCGCGGTTCGAACGGCCGCTCCCAATCTGTTTATCGAGCGAAACGGCGCTTCGGCGTTTGCTCACCAGCCTGCCAGTGAACAGGAAACAGACGATGCGTGGCGAGGCGTCCTCATCTGTCCGGCGGCTGCCGTTCGGCCGCCAAAAGGTTTGAAGATGCCGACAGGCCTCTTCCCGCAAGCCTTGGCTCCCGGCGTGTGGCGGCTCGGGTATAACGCCCGCTCTTCGTACGGTGCTCACAGCTACATCACGCTTGCAGGCGGCCTGCGTCTGATGATCGACGGGCCGCGCTGGTCCGGCCACCTCGAGCGCTGGATCGCGGAAGCCGGAGGATTGGATCATATCTTGCTGACCCACCGCGACGATGTCGCGGACGCCGGCATCTATGCGAAGCGCTTTGGCGCCCGCGTCTGGATCCATGCAAACGACGCCGATGGCGCTCCATTCGTCACTGATGTAATCACGGGTGATCTGGCGCATGAGATGTTGCCGGGCGTTCGGGTCATTCCGATGGCGGGACATACACGGGGAAGCGTCATGTTCCTCATCAGCCACGCCCTTTTCTCTGGAGACTCACTGTGTTGGGATTTCCGCAGGCACGCTCTGCATGCCTTTCGAGACGCCTGCTGGTACGACTGGTCCACCCAACTTCGCTCCCTTGAGCGACTCGTTCACGAAAGCTTCAGTGGCGTGTTCGCCGGACATGGCGGAAGTATCATTCTGGACGCACGGACTATGCAGCGCGAACTGCGAGCGTTTCTCGATACGGTAAAAGCGGACTGAGACTTGCCCGGTAAGCTGCGAAGCGTGGCGCTGCCCAACGCCCAGTCGAACCGACAAGTGGCTGGCGCAGCATGAGGCAAAACGTCTGCCCGCTTACGGATCGCGACAGCGAGCAGCACGCCCAGCTGGCCGGTTTGCCTTTGCCAGCCGGCCATCGAAACGGATCATGGCGGGTTCGGGCTCGTCCCCAGGATGTTCATTAGAGTCCTCGCGTTGCGCTGCCCCTGGTCCTCGAAGCAGTTATTGAAGATGACATGGGTACGGCCGGCCCGCGTCGCGATTGCGCGGATCGAGGGGGCCAGTCCGGTCAGCTCGTCGTCGCTGTAGTCGTAGTCGAAGCGATCGGCCGCGCTCGCCGCGCCCGTTGCGCTCCATGTCTGCGTATTGCGGCCGTGCAGACGCACCATCGCGAGTTGAGGATGGGTTGCTTCCCAGACGGTGTGCACGCGGTTCGTCACATCCGGCGGAGCATCGACGATCACGTGGACGAGGCTGCGCTCGCGCAGAAAGTCGAGCGTCCATGGCGCGTGCTGATCGTCGAACCAGGACTGATTGCGAAACTCGGCGGCCATCATGTAGCCCGCCATGCGCGCCCGGCATTCTTCCACGAGTGCGAGACCGTCCGGCGCGCGGGTGATCCACGGCGCGAACTGGAACAGCACCGCGCCAAGCCGTCCGGTCACGCGCAGCGGTTCCAGTGCTTCCAGATAGCGCCGCCACAGTTCGTCGAGGATCTCGGCGGGCATGTCGCGGTAGTAGACGTTTTTCTTGCGCGGACCCGTGATGCCTTCCGGCAACGCCATCGCAATGTCTTTGGGCAGGACGTCCGGCGAAGTCTGATGCCCGGTAAAAAGCCGAAACGCCTTGAAGTTGAACGTGAAGCCTTCCGGCGTGCGTTCGGTCCACAACTGCGCGTTGCTTGCCGACGGCATCGCGTAGTAGGCCGAATCGACTTCGACCAATGGAAACTGCGATGCGTAAAAGCGCAGCCGGGCTTCAGCGCTGCTGCTGCCGGGCGGGTAAAACCGCTTGCAGGCGATCAGCGTTTTGTCGGTCCAGCCTGCAGTGCCGCAGCGGATGTCCATCGGAGTCAAGGTGGTTGTTGCCGCGCATAGGCAAGCCTAGGAGGCTGCCTCCGTGTGATCGAGCCACTCCGCGAGTTCGCGCCGCAGCTGCGAGATATCGAGCGGCTTGCCGAGCAACCGTGCGCCGGGAATGGTGTCGCCGATCTCGGCGTTTTCGCCATAACCCGACACCAGCAACACGCGGATGTCCGGCTGCTGACCTAGCACCGCGCGCGCCAGATTGTCGCCGGACATGCCGGGCAAGGTCAGGTCCGTGAACAGGACATCGAAGCGTTGCGCGGGCACGAGCGGCAGTGCTTCTTCGGCGCTCGCGACCGCGGTGCAGTCGAGCCCCAGCGCGCCGAGCAGGTCGCAGAGTGCGTCGCGCGAATCGGCGTCGTCTTCGACCAGCAGCACGCGAGCCGGCGTGCCGGGCTGGTGCGACGGCAGGCTCGCCACGGAATCCGCCAGCAAACCTGCCGGAGAGTTGGTGAGCGAACTTTTTTCCAAAGCGATTGGCTCGTGCAGGCTTCTGCGCGGATCGGACGTTACGCTGGCCTCGGATGCTTCTGACGCTTCGGCTGCACTGGCCGGATCGTAGACCGTGCGCGGCACGCAGCTGGAAATCTGCCCGTCGCTCACGCCGGCGACGCCGGCGCCGCGCAGTACGCTGCGCACCTTGCGCGCCAGATCGTCGCGCCGGTAAGGCTTGGACAGCAGCGTGATGCCGGTGTCGAGCTTGCCGTGATGGACGATTTCGTCGCGCGTATAGCCCGAGGTGAAGAGCGTCGGCACCGTGGGCGAGCGCGCCGCGGCACGCTGTGCCAGTTCGACGCTTTTCACCTGGCCGGGCATCACGACATCGGTAAACAGCAGATCGATCGGCACGTCGCTGTCGATGAATTCGAGCGCCGCGTCGCCACTCGATGCAGTCAGGACTTTATAGCCCAGTTGCGCGAGCATTTCGACAGCGGTCAGGCGCACATCCGCATCGTCTTCGACCACCAGAATCGTTTCGCCGCCACCCACCGGCGCCGAGGTCTGATCGACGGTTTCGACTGTTTCCGGCTCGCAGCAGCGTGGGAAAAACAGCGAGACGGTCGTGCCGCGGCCCACTTCGCTATCGATCACCGTATGGCCGCCGCTTTGCCTGACGAAGCCGAACACCATGCTTAAGCCCAAACCGGTGCCATGGCCGTCCGGTTTGGTCGTGAAGAACGGTTCGAACACGCGCTCCAGGATTTCGGGTTTCATGCCGGTGCCAGTGTCGTGTACCGAGAACACCACGTACTCGCCTGGCGAGAGTTCCGGCTTGCCGCGGCAAAACGCATGGTCCAGCACGCGGTTCGTCGCGCGAACGGTGAGCGTGCCGTCGGCCTGCATCGCGTCGCGCGCATTGATTGCAAGATTGAGCAGGGCGTTTTCGAGTTGATTGCGATCGGCCTGCACATTCCACAGGTCGTCGCTCAACACCGTTTCGATCTTGACGGTCTCGCCGAGCGCGCGGTGGAGCATCTCGCTCATGCCGGCGAGCAGGCGGCGCGGATTCAGCACGGTAGGCGAGAGCGGCTGGCGGCGCGCGAAGGCGAGCAGATGCGCGGCCAGTTTCGCGCCGCGTTTGACGGCATCCGTCGCGGCGGAAAAACGCCGCAGCGTGGTCGGACTCTCACCGGCATCGGCGGCGAGCATCTGCAGATTGCCGTTGATCACCTGCAGCACATTGTTGAAGTCGTGCGCGACCCCGCCTGTGAGGCTGCCAATCGCCTCCATCTTCTGGGCCTGGCGCAACTGCTCTTCGGCGAGCGCCCGTGCCGCGACCTCATCGGCGACGCGTTGTTCGAGCGTTTCGGTCAACTGGCGCAGCGATTGTTCGGCGATCTTGCGTTCGTGGATGTCGATCAGCACGCCGGGAAAGCGCGTCGGTTCCCCCTGTTCGTCGAACTCGCATTGGCCGTTTGCCTGCACCCACATGTAGTCGCCATCGGGGCGGCGAATCCGGTATTCGGCGCGAAACGGCTGGCCGGTGCGCATCGCTTCGACCGTCAGGCGGTCGTTGAGTGGCTGGTCGTCAGGATGGATCACCTGCGTCGCGGCATTGCGCTTGAGCCCTTTCGCGGTATCTTCCTGCGGAAACGAAAAGGTGCGTGCGAAACGCTCGTCACCGGTGACGGTGCCGGTGCGCGCGTCGAGCACCCATGTGCCGAGCACGGCGCCGGTATTGAGCGCGAGTTGCAGCCGTTCGTTGGTCTCGCGCAGTTCCGCCTCGGCATGTTGCCGCCAGCGTTCGGTCAGCACGCGCGTGGTGGTTTCGACGACCATCGCGAGGACGCCCGCGGGTGCGCCGCTGTCGTCTGCGACCGGGCTGTAGTAGAGGTCCATCCAGACGTCTTCGGGCTTGCCGTCGCGCAGCAGCACCAGTTCCTTGTCGCGATACGACAGGGTGCCGCCGGCAAGACAGGTGGTCATCACGTGACGGTTGAAATCGGCGACTTCCGGCCAGCCGTGTTCGACCGGACAGCCGAGCAGATACGGATGCCGTCCGCCCGCGAATATCGCGTAGGCGTCGTTGTAGATCATGTAACCTGGTTTGCCCCATAGAAGCACGAGGGGCACGGGCGAGGCGAGCAGCATTTGAACGGTGGCGGTCAGACTGCGCTGCCAGTTTTCGATCGCGCCGAGGTCGGTAGCCGCCCAGTCGAATTTGCTGATGCGTCGCGCCATCTCCCCGTTCCAGCCGGGGCAACCATGGTCTTGTGCCGGGAATGGCATTGCTGCGCTCCACAGAGGTCACGTCAATGAGTGTGTCCCCACTCTGCCGGCGCGCATGGCGCGCGTGAATGTTCAGCAGGAGGCGGGATGAATCTTCTGCCGTGCACAGCGGGCGCGAAGCGGCCACGCGGCAGGAATAATTGTAGGCCACAACGGTTGGGTGGGGACTTGATAGAAGGGGCTTTACGGGTTTAGCCGAACCGATGCATGCGGAGGGGTTGGAAAGTTTTACCTGGCTTGTTCAGGTGGGGGGTGAATAGCGGAAAGAAGGGCGGTCTTTTGTCTGTCTTTTGGTTTGTGTTTTTTTATGGGGGGGCTGTTCTTGAGATGTTTGCCTGCGCGGCGCTTGTTGTCCGTGTTCTTGGGGCTTTGGCCTTTCCTTGAATTGTTAGTGGTCTATTAGCGTTGCCCCTGTGCGGGGCGGCACTTACTTCTCTTTGCCACCGCCGCAAAGAGAAGCGGGAAGCTTTCCCGGAGCGCTGGATCTCAGCGCGGCTTTCCCGTTGGGTACAGGCGAGCGCAGGCCACGCGAATGATCGCGTTCATGCACAGCATCCAGGCAAAGCTATACCGCCGGTTAATTCGTCGATGCGTTCCAGGGTGTTGAGTTATGGACCATGGCGTTAAGCGTCACGATGAGCTTGCGAATGCACGCGGTCATGGCCACCTTGAACGGTTTGCCAGCCTTGCGCAGACGGTCGTAAAAGGCCCTGATTACCGGATTAAAGCGCAGCGCAGGTATGCAGGCCATGTAAAGCGCGCGCCGCACGATGGCACGACCGCCGTGAATGCGACGCTTGCCGGTGTGCTTGCCGCTGTCGCAATTGAACGGCGCGACGCCGGTAAGTGCGGCGATCTCGCGGCGGTTCAGCGAGCCGAGCTGGGGCATGAAGGCGATCAGCGTAGCCGCGGCACCGGGGCCGATACCGGGCACCGAGCGCAGCAGATTCTCCTTCTGGCGCCAGGCGGACGAAGAGCGCATGAACGAATCGATGTCCTTGTCCGCGACGGTGAGCTGCTGTTTGAGCCATTTGATGTGGTCATTCAGGCTTTCCTTCGCCGCGGCGTGTGCGCGCTCCAGGCGGGCCTTCTCGGCCACGAGCATGTCGATGAGCTGGGCACGGCGCAGCAGCAGCGCTTGCAGCTGCTCGGTCTGCACATCGTTGAGCGGACGCACGACGGGTTTGATGACGGCGGCGAAATGGGCAATGACGAACGCGTCGATGCGGTCTGTCTTCGCCCGTTTGCCGGTGGCTTTGGCAAAGTCGCGCACCTGCCGGGGATTAACCGCGACAGCGGGCAGGCCGGCCTCACAGAGTGCCCTGAGCACGGCGAGCTCGAGCTTGCCGGTGGCCTCCATGACAATCAGGGTGGGGCCCAGCGCGATCAGACGCTGGACCAGCTGGTCGATGGCAGCGGTTTCATTGTCGACACTGAAATGCTCGGTGGTGTCGTGGATGGCAACGTCGAGGGTGCTACCGCTAACGTCGATGCCGATATAAACGGAAGAGGAAATCTGGTTCATCACGGTACCCATACTTGCAGGAAAATACGAGCTCGAGGCTCAGTCAACTGTTCGGGTTAAGAGGATGAAAAGGACAGTCGCTCAGGCTTCTCTGCGGGCTCGAAGCCCTGTAGGCAGACGAGCTGACTGTCCATGTGGCGGTACCTGATCGGGGCGGCGCCACAGGAGGGAATATACAAGTAGGCAAGAGAAAGCAGCTCAAACCGCTCATGCTAAGTGGGCACCGTGGTCTGCTACGGGTAGTGGTGCATCTGGAATCTGGGTTCGTGCACCGGCATGCGCCAGTGACAAGGGCGTCATTCTTCCGGCGGCGCTGCGCGCGCCGAAGAGCACCTCTTAAAACCACCCGCTACGTTTTGACGCCAACGGCAACGGCAACGGCAACGGAAGATGCGAACGTGACTGGGATTGGGGCAGAGGGGAGCGGGAGGGGCGGTGAGTCAGCACACCGACATATCGTTTGAGGCGGGGGTTCGCCGGAGAATGCAGAGGCGCGTCGCCGAGGCGAAGCCAACGGCCCCCACAAACCTCAACCGAAGCCCGTGGTTTCCCATGCAGACCCGTCCGCGACGCACGTAGTGCGGAGTGGGAGCTGATGAGTCCTTTGTCACTAGCGCGGAATGTGCGAGAACACGGATTCCAGATGCACCACTACCCGCAGCAGACCACGGTGCCCGCTTAGCATTGGCGGTTTAAGCTGCTTTCTTTTGCCTGGCGCCCCGCACAGGGGCAACGCTAATAGACCACTAACAATTCAAGGAAAGGCACCAAAGCCAGAACAAGGAAAGGCACCAAAGCCAGAACAAGAAAAGGCCAAAGCCCTAAGAACACTGACAAACAAGCGCCACGCAAGAAAAAAATCTTTAGTTCGACAACGACAAATAAGGCGAACTGAGCGGCGTAGGCGGAAACGGCTGCAACCCAGTCTGTTTACTAAAGCTATACCGCACATAAACAGCCGCGAGCCACTCGCGATACTCATAAGCATTGCCGAGCGACGCAGTCGCCCCAAACGCCAACTGTGGAGCCAGTTGATACTCCCCCACAGCGCTAAGCGAATAGGAAACCCCAGTCTTACTCTGCCCCGGATACTGCGCACCACTATCCAGATTTGAACCGAGGGTCTTGGCTTCCGCCGCCGCATTGGCCTGGAGCTGACCGTCGAGCGGGAAGTAATTCGACGCATCCTGCCGATAATGCTGCACGCCGATCGACCCCTTCACGTCATAAGTAAACTGGCCATTGCGCCCAGTCCACTCCACCGGCAAATTCAGGATCATGTACTGCTGCGGACTGAAGTACCCGCCCTGACCATAGGTGAAGTACGAGAGGTTCTTGTTATAGGTCATCAGCGTCGTGTTCACACCGATAGTCAGCGTCTGATCGGCATCCTTGAAAACGCGCGTGTAGATACCGCCGCCGCCTTTGACTGCGTCATTGCTTGCGACGTGATAGCCATGGTAGTTCTGGTACGCGGCGTTCACATACAGGCCGCTGGTGCCGTCATCCCATGCAAGACTGGCGAGGCCGCCGAAGGAGGTGACGCCGCCCCACTCGAGGCCGGAGCCCGAATCGCGCGCGCCGGCATACGACAGCAAACTGTCAGTCACCGCGCGGCGCGCGACGGCCAACGAATACGACACCTTGTCGGTAATGCCACCGTTGTATTGCACGCCGCCCACGATGTTCTTCTCGGGGAAACCGAGCGGTGTCACGCCAATATCGCCGCTGATGCTGCGGCCTTCGTAGCCGAGCGACAACCCCACGCCACTGGCGGTCTGGCTCCCATAGATGTTGTTGCCAGCAACCGCCGCCGCCGCGGACGTACTATTGGATAACCCCGCGCCAAATCGCGCGAGCGTCGACACATTGCCGGCGGCAGTGCCGGCATCCAGCGTCACCGGAGTCGCCGTCACGACGATGTGGCCATTGCCTGCCTTGATGCGCCCCTGAATCGGCGCTTCAATATCCGTCAGCGTCGACAGACCGTCCTCGCCCGTGCGGTCGCGGAACACGATCCCGCCCGACACGGTGCTCGACTGCTCGCGATTGACCTGCGCCAGTTCTTCGGCCACGCCGAGCGTCTGCGTGTTGGCGACGTTCGGTTGCGGGTAGTTGCCGCCGTTACCGTTCGCGCCAGGTTGTTGCGGGTAATACGGCTGCGCGTAACCGGTCGGCGGTTGCGGAATATACGGCTGCTGTTGCTGCGCGTAATAACCCGAGCCCTGATTCGGATACGGCTGATAAGGCTGCTGACCGTAGGCCTGTTGCGGCGGCACCGGTTGGTAAGGCTGTTGCGCGTATCCCTGCTGCGCATATCCC
This sequence comes from Burkholderia sp. OK233, assembly GCF_900230185.1. Lineage (GTDB taxonomy): Bacteria > Pseudomonadota > Gammaproteobacteria > Burkholderiales > Burkholderiaceae > Paraburkholderia. The sequence goes on along the minus strand of NZ_OCSR01000002.1, from coordinate 117,846 downwards.
TGTTGCTGCGGATAAGGCTGCGGGCCGTAATAGGGCTGTTGCTGCTGCTGCGGATAAGCCTGTTGCTGCCCATACGGCGCCTGCGCATAGGCTTGCGCGTTGCGGTTGCTCTTCGACGTGCTTTGCTTCTTGCTGGTCGAGCGTTTCGTGCTCGTGGCCGAGCCCGTGTAGCGCGGCTGTTGCATCGAACCGGCATTGGCCTGCGCTTCGCGTGCCGCAGGCGACATCGGCCACGGCGTTGTTGCATAACCGTCCGGCTGTTGCGGATAGGGCGCCTGCTGCTGATATTGCGCCTGTTGAGGATATCCACCTTGTTGCGGATAGCCGGCTTGCTGCGGATACGCCGGGTTGTACTGCTGTTGCGGCGCCTGCTGCATCTGCGCCTGGCCTTGACCCGGATAAGGCTGCAACGGTGCGCCCGACTGGCTCGATCCGTTGGTCTCCTGGCCGTAGCCATCCGCGTTGGTGCCGGGACGTGGCGCGTTATAGGGAACGGCGGTGGGCGCTGCATTGGGCACATACGGCTGAGCAGGCGCCGTATAGGGCGCAACGTACGGCGCGGGCTGCGAGGGCGGCGGATAGTTCGGCACGGTCTGGGACGGCAAGGAGGACTGCGAGTACGGGAGCGATGCACGCGCGGCATTGAAGCCGCCACCTGCGAGCGCGGCGTTGTCGGCGTCGGTCGGCGAGATCGTTGCGGTTTTACCTTCGAAGGGATTGGTGCCCGGCAGCGGCGTCGCGCCGATCCGGCGCATCGCGACTTCCCAGCCACGCGGCACGTTACTTGACCCATTGGCGCGCTGCGCGTTGGCCATCAGCGGCGTATTGGCCGCGACCAGCGAGCGTTGCAGATAAGTCGACGCGAGCGACAGCTTGCCTTCGGCGCGATACATGCGGCCGACCGTCGCCAGCACGCCTGGGTCGCTCGGCGCGGCGGCAAGTGCCTGCTTGGCGAGCGACTCGGCATAGCTGAACTGTTTCGCGCCAGATGCTGCGGAGATCGTCGCTTGCAGCAGGTTCAGATCGTCAGGCTTGCGCTGCAACGCGACGCGGTAACTGGCGAGTGCATTGCGGTCGTCGCCGGCGCTCGAATAGAGGCGGCCGAGGGCGGCTTGCAGATCGGGATTGTCGGGCATCGCCGCGAGCCACGGCGCGATCACGTCGTAGGCGCTGGCAAGATCGCCGCGCTGACGCACCGCGTCGCATTGCTTGATGACGATCCCCAGATTCAGATTGCCAAAATCCGTGCGCTGCTGCGGCGTCAATTGCATCGACGCGAGCCGCCGCATCACCATGCCGAGTTCGGCTTCCTGCTGCGTTGCGGACAGAATGCCCGCGTATTGCAGCAGCAAATCGGTGTTGCCAGGCGCCGCGTTCATCGCGCTACGCACGAGGCCCAATGCGCGATTCGGGTCGCCCGCCTGCTGATACGCGGCAGCAATCACGCCGATCAGTTCGGGGTTATTGCCGGCAACCGGTTCGGCGGCGTGCAACGTCGCCAGCGCCTGTTGCGACTGGCCGTTGCGCGCCATGCGCGTCGCGAGGTCGGCCTGCTGATGCACCCACAAACGATGCTGCAAGGTTGTCATCGCGTCAGTGCGTTGCGCGGCCGGAATCCGTTCGAGTTGCGCGAGACCGGCCGTCCAGTCCTGCGTTTCCGCCGACAGCAGCGCACTCGCATACAGCGCGTCGGTCATGTCGGGATGCGCGGCGAGGAGGCCGTCCATCATGCTGCGGGCATTCGCAACCGCGCCTTGGCGCACGTAAATGCGCGCGAGGTCCAGACGCAGCCAGGGATCGTCGGGATCGTTCAGTAGCGCGTCTTCGAACAGGCTGCGCGCGCTGCCGAGATCGCCGCGCGCTTCGGCCGCGCGCGCCTGCGCGGCCTGCGCTTCGCCACGCAGACGGTTGATGCCGCCGGCCTTCGATTGTTGTTCGCTGTTCAGCTGATTGGCGAATTGCAGCGCTTCGTCGCCACGGCCCTGTGCGGCGAGCGCGCCGACGAGGCCGCGAATCGCATCGGGATTGTCGGCCTGGCGGCGCAGTGCCATCCGGTAGGCCTGTTCCGCGCCGACCGGGTCGCCGTTCGAAAGCAGCATTTCGCCGAGCAGCACCTGCGCGGTGACGTCGGACGGATTTAGCGCGATCGCGCGTTCGAACAGCGACTTCGCCTTGGCGAACTCGCCGTTGCTGCGCGCGCCGATGGCGTCGCTGGTATAGGTCCAGTAGGTCGCGCTATCGAGCGCGGTTTTCCAGCGCGCCGGATTGCCGCTACGCGACGCACGCTCCAGATAGTTGCGGGCTTCGGCGAAATGTTCCTGCTTCAACGCAGCGATACCCATGCCGCCGAGCGCGTCGGTATCGTTCGGACTATTTGCCAGTACTGACGAAAACTTCGCGCGCGCCGTGCCGAGGTCGCTCCGATCGAGCGCGGCGAAACCGTCGGCGATGGTGCGGCCGCGGGCGTCGACGGCGGCATTTTCCTGGGAGCGATCGCGAGCCGCCTTGTCCTGCTGAACCATCGACTCGAAGCGCGCCCTGACCGCGGCGTCGTCGGTTGCACCTTGCAGATACGCTTCGTACAGCGCGGCGTCCGACGGCCGTGCGTCGAGCCACAGCAACGCCTGCCGCCAGCTCTTTTTCGCCGACGCGCCGACGGTGCTGTCGCCGGCAAGCTTCTGCAGCCGCGCGATACCGTCGCGGCGCGTCGTATCGCGATACGTCAGATGCTGTGCGTAGGCGAGGGCGTAGCGCGGGTCGTCGGGGTTATCGCGTGCGAGCTGTTCGAGGCCGCGGCGCGCCTGGTCCCAGCCTTGCGGCGTGGCCGACAGCGCCTGGTAATACTCGAGTTGCAGTGCGGGTGTGGCCGGCTTGCCGTTCAATGCGCGCTGATACTCCTCGACCGCGCTCGCGCTTTGACCGCTTTGCGCGAGCCGCCGCGCATCGTTGACAGTCTGGTCACGCAGACTCGATTCGCCGAGGCGCCGACCCAGTTCGTCCAGGTTCGGATAGTTCGGCGCGACCGCTTTCAGACGTGCCAGATATTGCTGCGCGCCGGCGCCGTCCTTGCGGTCGGCGAGCACCATGCCCATGCCGTAGAGCGCATCGGGTTGCTTCGGGTCGATGCGCAACACTTTCTGCCACGCCTGCTCGGCGAGGTCGCCGCGGTGATGCGATTGCCAGTACTTGCCCTGATCGATCAGCACGTTCAAGGGATCTTTCGACGCCTGCGCCAACGCGTCAGGCGAAGCCGTCGCCACGCAGCAGACGGCCGTGAGGCTCAGCGCGAACCGCAATGAAAACGCGAGGGCGCTCAATCGCATGCATTTCTCCAACTCGGCACGAGACGGCCGGCTTCGTCGAAACGATAGCGGCCGTCGATGAATCCGGTGCCGAACAAGCCCAGCACACGATCGTAATAAACAGGTTCGCGGCCCGGTACATTGGTGTCGAGCACGGCGAGATGCGTACGCGCGAGACCGAGGCCGCGCTCGTCGTCGAGCACCTTGAAGTACGGTGCGAGCGCCCCCCAGTAGCTCAACGGTCCTTCGCCGCTCGCCGTACCCGTGGTCGACGAAACCTTCTCGGGCGGAATGCCGGTTTGCGCGACCTTCGCGCGCATGCCGCCGAGGGCCGCGAGCCAAGGTTTGGCGAGTGGATCGGCGGATGAGGTGAGTCCGGCCCACAGATAGACACGGATCGCGTCATAGCTGCCGGTGTCGCCTTCTTTCGGATCGACCACGAACTGGCCGTTCTGCCACGCCGCCCAGTCGGGCGCAAAGCCTTGCGGCGCCGTGGTCTTGATCAGCTTGTAAGCGCTCTCGGCGAGCTTGGCCCACGGGCCGTTCGGCATGTCTTTGGCAAGCGCGCGCAGCACCGGCAACGGCAGGTAGCTCGGATTCAGGCGCGTCACGCCGCCATTCCTGAAGCCCTGCGGACCGGGCAGCAGCATCGGGCCGACACCCGGCAGCGTGGTCATCTCCTGGCGCACGATTTGTGCGGCGAGTGCCTGGCCGAGTTGCGTATAACTCGCCTCATGCCACAGGCGGCCGGCTTGCAGCAGATCGTAGGCGATCCACAGGTCGGAGTCGGATGCGGAATTCTGATCGAGCACGCCGAACGAGCCGTCCGGTTTTTTGCCCCAGAGCCACGACGGCAGCCGCACGTTTTGCGGATCGAACTGATTGCCCGCGAGATTGGTGCGGGTCCAGTTCAGGAGCCGGTCGAAGGTTGCGCGGTCGTTCGCGACCAGCGCGAAGAACAGGCCGTATGACTGGCCTTCGGAGGTGGTTTTCAGCTGTGGCGAGGAGTAGTCGATCACGCGGCCATCGGCCTGCACGAAGTGTTCGACGAAAATGCGGTACGCCGGCCAGTCGTTGTTGCACGGACCCGCTTGGGCCGCGGTCGAAGTGGTCTGCGCCACCTTGGTGATATTGGCAAAACACGTGGCCGCCGCAAGGACAAGGCCGAAGCCAAGCCCGAGCGTCAGCGCCACCTGTGTCTTATTGTTTCGAACCCGCATACCAGTCCTATCAGTCCTTTAGGCGGCGCGCGGCGATCGAGCGCAGCGTCCGGTAGAAGAGACCCGCGATGATCAGCGCGGCGAGCACGCCACCCAGCATCAGCAACAGCGGATGCGACGACAGCGCCCAGCGTAGATACTCCTGCGGCGACAAATGGCCGACATAGTACGCTTCGCCGTTCGACGTGATGGTGACGGTGCGGCCATGGACTACGGCCATCGCGCCTTGAATTTCCTGCAGCACGTCGGCGTCGAGCAGGGCGGCGGACAGATCGGCGTCCGACTGGCCGGCCGCGCTCACCAGCGCGACGGCGCTGCGGTTCTTCTGCAGCGGCGATTCGAAACCGGTCAGGAGCGCATCGCCGTTCGAACTCACGAGCGTCAGGTCGGCGCGTGCCGGTGAGCGTTCGACTCCGCGCTCGCCATGCCACCAGTCCTCGAGCCTGAAGACCACGTCCGAGAGCGCGAAGGTGCGCGAATCGCCGTCGCTGGAGAACGGCATCGACTTGGCCCAGCGTTGCAGCAGCGGTTGCTTGCCCGGCGCGCCGAAAATCAGCAGGTCCTTGTCGGCGTACTTGTCGACGTCGTCGGCCGTGCCGACGGTGACGCCATTTACCGGATAACCCGTCGATGCGCCCATGCGGCCCATGGTCAACAGAAACAGGCTGTAGTCGCTCGAATCGGCCTCGTTCGGCAGAACCACCGCGGTCTCGGAGAGGTCGGCCATCCGCGTGAACGGGAAGCCGCTGTTGGCGAATGCCGCCAGGTCGGGCAGCGCCATGTAATGCGGGAACGACGACAGGTCGATGGTCGAGTTCGGATCGATGGCGCCGACCACGTTTTCCAGCAGACGGCCGTGGCATTCGCCGGTGTTCGGAATGTCGTAGAAGAAATGCAGACGCACCTGCGCGCGCGGCGTCAGCAGCAGCGGCGGAATATGCACGGTGCGACGCGCTTCGGCGGTCTTGTCCGGCAACACGCGCTCGAAGTAATGGCCCAACTCGAACACCGAGGCCGACTCGGCCGGAATCGGCAGGGCCTGCACGAAGCCGTCATTGACGCTGACGTTCAGCGACGAACGGTCCCGCAGCGGACGCACCGTATAGCGGTAGCGCAGATCGATCGGCGCGCCCAAGGTGTGCCACATGAACAGATCGGGCGGCACGCGGAGATTGACGCGCACGGCGTCGGCGTCATAGCCGGACACCGTCAGGTCGCGCGGGTCGGCGAGTTCGCCGAAGCGCACCGGACGGTTAGTCGGCAGCCAGTTTGGTGCGTCGTACGGCGCACGCGGCATGAGTTCGTTCAGCTGCGTGATCGTCGCGCTCGGGCCGGTGAGCGTGTTCTGGCCGATGCCGAGTGATTTCGCGGCGGTTTTCAGTTCGGCCTCGGTGCGGCCGAGCACGAGCAGCAGCTTGCCGCGCGCCGGCGCCTCGCGATCCACCACCGCGATCGTCGGGCCGGAGATCGCCGGAATTATCACGCCGGCGGGGCGCTGGTCGTCGGTCGCGAACACCACGGCGTTGCCCGACAGCGGCGCGTTATCCAGTTGCGCCGGAAACACCGCGCCGCGATAGCCGGCGAGCGCGCCGAACCAGGATGCGACGATGCCGCCCGCTTCGAGCGTCGCGGCGCCAGGTTTTTGTGGGAACACGAACGGCAGTTCAAGGCGGCGCACGTCGCGGCGGTCGAAGAACGGCTGCGGCAGGACGGCCAGGTCCGGCTTGCTGGCGAGCGACGCGTAGGTCAGATCGAGCGAACTCGCATTGCTGACGGTGGCCCATAGCGACGAATTCGCCGGGTCCTCGCAACTGGTTGTGTAATGACCGATCAACTGCACGTTCAGGTGGTTGAATTCGGTGATGAAACGCGGATCGATCGAGACGTCGCGCGCCACCAGCATGCCGGCCTGTTCGTGCGGCACCGGCAGCGTCGCGGCGACTTCGCCGTTCACCAGCACTTTCAGCTGGGAAATATTCGCGAGCAGCGCGGGCGAGTAGCTGTAGACCAGATGCAGGATCGCGCCGGTCACGACTTCGTCGCCGCGCACGGAGAACGCGACGCCGTTCTGGCCGTCGGTGCCACGCAGTTGCAGCGGATCGCGCGCGCCGAGGTCGGCGAACGTGAGCGTTTGACGCCGGCCGCCCGGCACCAGCGTGCCCGGTTCGGCGGTGGTCGGCGTTCTGATACCCAAGGCTTTCACCGACGACGCGGCGAGCGCCGGCGTGGGCGTGGCCAGTTGCGCTTGCGCGATCGTGTTCGGATCGTAGAGGACGGCCGCGCTCGGCGCGGGCACGCTGCCCACGCCGGTGGCGCCGCGCGCAGCCGGCGCGCCAGGGGCGCCTGCCGCGGGCGACGCTTGCGACGCACTTGCGCCGCTCATGGCCACTGCAGCCACTTCAGCCGCCGAAGCCAGCGGCGCCGCCAACGCGGTCTGCAACGCGAGCCAGCAGGCAAGCCCGCGCATCAGTCGTTGCGAGCGGGGGCGTCCAGACAGACGTGCCTCCATTCCATTGCGCCCGTGATTCGAGCGTTCGACGTGTCCCTTCGCCATCCTGTTGCCCATAGATCAGTCTTTGGTTTTTAGCTTTTTGACGTCCACCGGACGGCTTTTCATCGAACTTCGAAGGTCGGCATAAAGATGCTCGAAGAGCCCCACGATGCCGCGCGCGCCGACCGTCAGCACATGCGACAGACCGCGCAACGGCGTGTCCTGCTGACGCCCCTCGGCCCAGCCGGTCCACGCGTCGGCGCGCGCGAAGGTGGTCTTGACGAACTCGTATTCCTGTTCGCGCGTCATCGCCGAGAAGCGCAGGCCCACGCGGCCTGGCTCCGTGAAACCGACGGTGGCGGGGAAGGCGTATTCCTCGTCGCCGCGAAACAGCGACACGGTCACGCGTTCGTGCATCGGCACTTCGATCTTCGCGGGCAGCGCCACGCCGACGCCGCCTTCCGAATAGTCGATGGTCTCGCAGGCGAGCGTGCGGCCGGTCGAGAACTTCAGCATCACCGGCATCGTCATCGCGACGCGGTGCACCGCGCGAATCTGCCGGCGCTCGCTGGCCGCGGCCACGCTCGCGCCGAGAATCAGCATGTTGTAGGTGGTCCAGCCGAGGTTCAGGATGGTCGTCTGCACCACGCTGCGAATGTGCCAGTTCAGATAGATATGCACGATGCCGACCACGAAGCCGATCAGGTTCAACAACAGCAGGAACAGATACGGCCGCGAGATCGCCCAGTCGAAGTAGTTCTTCTCGATCTGACCGCCCTTGGCCGTCACGTTGAACTTGCCGAGCTTCGGGTTGATCAGCGCGAGCAACGTCGGCGCGGTAATGTACGACGCCAGCACCGATTCGTACACTTCGGCCCAGAACGAATGACGGAACGAGCGCTGCATGCGCGAGTTGGTGATGCTCGCATGCATCATGTGCGGCAGTGCGTAGATCGCGATCGTGCTGGCGGCGGCTTCGATCACGTGCGCGCCGAAGAACAGATACGACAGCGGTGCGGTCAGGAACACCAGACGCGGGATGCCGTAAAAGAAGTGCATCATCGCGTTCAGATAACACAGCCGCTGGCCGATTTTCAGACCCTTGCCGGTCAGCGGATTGTCGATCCGGAAAATCTGCGTCATGCCGCGCGCCCAGCGAATTCGCTGGCCGATGTGCCCGGAGAGGCTTTCGGTGGCGAGACCCGCCGCCTGCGGGATCGCCAGATAGGCGGTGGTGTAGCCGAGGCGGTGCAGCTTCAACGCGGTGTGCGCGTCTTCGGTGACCGTTTCGACCGCGATGCCGCCGATCTCTTCGACCATGGTCCGGCGCAGCAACGCGCACGAGCCGCAGAAGAAGGTCGCATTCCACAGATCGTTGCCGTCCTGCACGAGGCCGTAAAACAGTTCACCTTCGTTCGGCACCTTGCGGAAGGTGCCGAGATTGCGTTCGAACGGATCGGCGGAGAAGAAGTGGTGCGGCGTTTGCAGCATCGACAGCAGCTTGTCGCGCAGAAACCAGCCGAGGCCGATCTGCAGGAACGAGCGGGTCGGAATGTGATCGCAGTCGAAGATCGCGAGGTACTCGCCCTGGGTGATCTTCAGGGCTTCATTGATGTTGCCGGCCTTCGCGTGGCGGTTGTGCGTGCGGATCGTCCAGTTGACGCCGACTTCCTCGCAGAACGCCTTGAACTCGGGACGGCGGCCGTCGTCGAGCAGGTGAATCTCGATCTTGTCGGCCGGATAGTCGAGCGCGAGCGCGGCGTAGATGGTCGGCTTCACCACCGAGAGCGGCTCGTTGTAGGTCGGGATGAACACGTCGACAGTCGGCCACAGGTCGCGCGAGGTGGGCAGCGGCATCGGCGTGCGCTTGAGTGGCCAGGCGGTCTGGAAGTAGCCGAGCAGCAACACGATGGTCGAATAGACCTCGGCCGACACCAGCAGCAGGCCCCACGCGGCGTCGAGCGGATGTTCCCAGTAAGTCGTCGAAGTGAGCCGCCAGTACATATAGCGGCCCGACGTGACCACCGAGAGCATGATCATCACCATCGTCGCGTAACGGCCTTGCAGGCGGCGGAACAGCAGCGCGGTGACGAAGCAGCAGGTCGCGAACGTCAGTTGCTCGTAGAACGCGAGCGGCACCGTGAAGACGAAGTACAGCATCATCAGCGCGAACAGCGTGACCAGACCGGTCACGATCCGGCTGTTCCAGAAGCGCGCGTCGACGATGCGTTCGAGCCGCGACGGTTCGCCGGCCTCGATGTCCTGCGACTGGGGCGTACTCATGCGACGCTCCTCGGCGAGACGGCGATCGCATCGACCGCCGCCATCAACCAGTTGCCGCACGAGCGAAAATCGGCGGCCGCCTGGCTGAGTGGATCGTAGTGAATCAGCGTGGTGTCGCAGGCGAGCGCTTCGCTCACCCCTTCATCAAGATGGATCACGCCCGGGAAGAGCTTGTCGCCGAGCATCTGGCGCAAGACCTTGAGGACGTCTTTGGTCAACTGGCGTGACTGGTCGATCTGGTTGACCACATAACCTTCGCCCCCGAACTCGGGGCGCGGCGCCGCGTAGGTTTCAATCAGCCGTTCCATTAACGGAATGGCCGCGTACGAAGCAGCGTCGGCGAGCACCACGTTCAGCGTGAAGGTGGCCGCGCACAACGCAGTGCGTACATACACGGACGAACCCGGCGGCGTATCGATGATGACGATGTCGGACGCGTCGAGCCGCAGCGTTTGCAGCGACTGCGCGAGCCACCTCGGCTCCTGGTCGATGTACGCTTCGAAGCGGCGGCGATCGTCTTCGAGCACGGCGCCATAGGGCAGCGCGGTCACGCCGTCTACGCCGTCGAACATGACCGATTGCCACGGATCGCCCGTCAACGTCGCGCGCGACAAACCGTCGATGCTGTCGAGCGGCACGCCGAAATGCAGACGCAATGCGTTTTGCGGATCGAGGTCGAGGGCAATCACGCGCCGGCCGCTGGCGGCCAGTACGGAAGCGAGATTGGCGGCGAGGGTGGTTTTACCCACTCCACCTTTGGCGGACACGACCGCGATGACTTTCATGAGCGACGAGGGCCGTTGACCAGCCACGAGTTGGCGGCGGCGGGCGTGGCGGCGCTAACAGCGCGGGCCGGCGCGGCGACCGTTTGTGCGGGTGTGCCGCGCAGACGGTCGAAGACCGATTGCAGCGGGGCGGATTCGCCTGTGGGCGCAACCGGCGGCGCGAGCTCGGGTTCCGGGGCGAACAGTTTGCCGAGGATCGAAGCAGGCGGCTTCGGCGCCGCAGGCGCCGTCGAGTAGGTGTGGGCGGGTGCGGGGGCCTGCGCCCATGTTGGGGCGCGCGTTTGGGCGGGTGCTTGCGTCCATGCCGGGACAGGCGCCGCCGCGGCTGACGGCATGCTCACCGCAAGTTGCGATACGGGCATGGCCGGTGTGCGGAACTGGGCCGCCGGCGGAATACTTGCAGCCGGCATGACGGGGGGAACCGGTGCAGTGGCAACCGGCATCGCCTGTGCCGGGGCGACGGCAGCCGCAGCCTGTGTGACCATCGGCGTCACCGCATCGATCCGCGCCGCGGCCGGCGCGGTTTGTGCGGCGCGCGCCGTGGCGTCATCGCTCGCTGCGAGCGCGCCGAAACGCGAAGCGCCGCGCGGCGAGGCAGGCTGAGCGGCGGCAAAGACGACTGGCGGAATGTCCCGCCGATGCGAGCGCGTGAACAGCGGTGCCTTCGCCCGCGTCACCGAGGCGGCATCTTTGGGCGTCGTGTCCTGACGATCGACAGCGGGCGCCACGTCTTGCGCCGATGCCTCGCTAGCAACCTCGCGACGTTGCCCGATCGCGGGAATCGCCGGCTGTTTCAGATCCAGCGTCACCAGTAGCGGCCAACGTGTGCGTGCCGAACGCGCTTCGTTTTCGCGGCCGATTTCCTGGTACGCGCTGGCGTCGCCGCCAAAATGATCGAATAGTTTTTCGATGTCGCTCGATGAACTCATAGTGCCGCCGTCTTCTTTAATGACTTGCGTTGCCCCGGTCGGTCCGCTTGCGCGACCCGCTCAAACAGGGTGCCGCCCCAGCCGAAACTCGATCGCGGTGTCTGTGCCGTACGCGCTCGTTTGCGCCACCGACAGGCCCTGCGCACCCAACGCGCTCAACCACGTCTGATAGACGCCTTCGAGAAACGCCGGGGTCCATGCGAGCGCCGCGTTGCCGAATGCCTGCAGCGGCGCACAGTAATGAACGATGCGCAGAGACTCCGGCTCGTCGGACAGTTCGACGTAGCCCCAATCCATGTCATGCCAGTACAGATTCACCACCTGGGCGAGCTCGGCCGTCGACCCGCACGCAGGCAATTGATGCGCCGCGGCAAACCGGCAGCCGACGCGGTACATCAGTTGACGCAGTTCGTCCGGACCGATCTGCGCTTCGAACTCTGTCGCGAGTGCAGTCAGCATGCCGCGCCATTGTGGCGAGATTTGGCGTTCCAGCAGGTAATCGAGAATTGGGACCATGTTTTCCGGGAAATAGCCGCTGCCTCAACCGTGTACAAAAACGGGCGCCGACGGCTGAACAATTGAAAGTGTTACGGGAAGGCGCGCATTGCACGCGTCCTAGGTTACTTTTACCGAGTTGGTCTGCTCTATCCGCCACACTTCGGTGGAGTCTACTTAAGACATTAACTTTTAGCCACTTTACATTCGTCTGCGTTATACGCGCAATCGGTTGCGGCGGATGGACATTCGCTACGTAATATTTCCTGCGTGAATTGACTTGCTCGCTTCTCAACCGTGGATGCCCGCCGCGAATGTGTCTTCGATAGATTGATTAACGGTAAATTGCACCGATGTTTTAGCTTTCTGGTTTCATGCTAAATGCAACGGTTTGAGTCGGGTTGCGCGGGATGCGTCAGGTATTTGCCGCCGCCGGAAGCGCTTGTTGAATCTTTCAGGTTCGCCGCGCCCCCAACTTTTGCCCGGACCAGTAAGCTTACGGACTGGCGCCGCCTGGCTTTGCGCGCACCGGCGCAAACGGTGCAGAAGACAAGCGCGCAGGCACACGCAGGGGCGTGGCGCGCTATGACGATGCCGTTCGACTCAAAACAACAATGCTCAATCCACTCACTATTCTGGCTGTCACGGTTTTGTCGGGCGCCATGGGGATCGCCGTGCTCGGCTCGCTCTGGCGGGCGGCGATACCCGGCGTCGGCTACTGGATCTCGGCCAATGTCGTCGCGATCGTGGCGCTCCTTGGCTTTGCGTCACAAGGACACGCGTCGCGCTGGCTGACTTTCGTGGCGGCCAACGAACTCCTGGCCATTTCGCTGCTGCTGGTGGTCGAAGGCTGCTACCGCTTTCTGGGGCGTCGCACGCGACCCTGGGCAGCCTATGTCGGCGCGCTTCTTGTGCTGATCGGCATTATCTACTGGACCTTTGTCACGCCGGACTTCAACGCGCGGGTGACGGTGACATCGGCGTTTCACGCGGGCCTCTACGCTATGCTCGCCTTGACAATGCTGCGCGATCGCCCCTCGAACCGGCCACGCTACAGCTATTACTTTCTCGCGGGAGCGGCTGTGCTGTTATGCGCGGGGCATGCCTCGCGTGGCGTCATGTACGGTTTCGGTACGCTGTTGCAGTCCGGTTTGATGCAAGTGACGCCGGGCAATGTCGCCTTTCTCGCGCTCGGTATCCTCGCACCGCCTTGCCTTTCGATCGGCGTGGTGATGCTGGCGCACGATCGCCTCGCGGAGCGGCTCGAGCGGCTGGCCAATGTCGACGATCTGACGGGCGCGTTGTCGCGCCGGGCGTTTCTTTCGATCGGCGACGCGCTGTTGAAGGCGTCGTTGCGCACCGCCTCGCCGGTGGCGATGGCGATCATCGATATCGATTCGTTCAAGGTGGTCAACGACGGCTACGGCCACGCCGCCGGCGACCAGGTGCTGAGCCACTTCGCGGCCTTTGTCACCCGCAATCTGCGGGTCGGCGACGTGTTCGGGCGACTGGGCGGCGAGGAGTTCGGCGTGTTGTGCCCGGCGACGACCACGGCCGAAGCGGTGCGCCTGATGGATCGTCTGCGGGTCCGGCTCGCGGCGGCCGCGCCGGCCGAGTTGCCGCGTGAACTGAAGTACACCTTCAGCGTCGGCGTGGACCAGCATCGGCGCGATGAATCGCTCGCCCAGTTGATGGCGCGTGCCGACGGTGCGCTGTACGCCGCCAAGGCCTCGGGCCGCGATCGTGTGATGGCGGCGTAACCCTTACGGAGCGGGGCACAATTCTATTTGCGGGCAGGGCATAAATATTTGTCAGACGGTTGCCGTTATACATCGGTGGAGTAACCGGAGCCAGCCTGATATCTATCAATATGCTTTCCACCACCTCAACGAAGCCACCGTCCGATTCCGGTTTGCGCGATCGCTTTCATCGACGATCGCTGGAACATCAGCGTCCACTTTCGACGGTGACGATGGCGTTTACGGTTGTCGCGTTCCTGTGTCTCGTGGGGGCGCGCAACATGGTCAACGGCCCGGCGACGCCGCTTGGCTACCGGCTCGCCTGTGCGCTGGTGCTCGCCCTGCTGGTGATGGCGATTCCACGCACCGGCTCGACCTGGACCTTCGGTGCAATCGGCGTCGCTTACTCTCTCGTGCTGGTGGTTGGTCTCGCGCTGAACGTCTCCGGCGTCGAGCAACCGTTGCTGTGGGTTCTGCCGGCCATGGTGGTGATCCCGGTCTGCGCTGCGCCGCTGTGGCTCACGCCGCTGCATTTCTTCGTCGGCAGCGCGCTCTTCTATGGGGCGGCGTTTGCCTTGCTGTTCGGCGGACCGCGCACGCATGACGTCGACATCGTCGTGTGGATGTGGATCATGGCGATCGGCGTGCCGACTTCCGTTGTGTTTCACTTCGGCTTCTACCGGTTCCGGCGTAACCACTTTCTGCTCGAGAGCCAACTGGCGCAGCTCGCCGCGACCGATCCGCTGACCGGCCTGCAAAACCGCCGCGCGTTCGTGAAGCAGGCCGAGCGCCGCCTCGAAACCATGACGCCCGAGGCGCGGGTCAGCGCGATTTTTCTCGACATCGACAGTTTCAAATCGCTGAACGACCGCTTTGGCCACGCACTCGGCGACCATGCGTTGTACGAGGTCGCCCAGGTGTTGATGGAAGAGACCTCCGCGGACGACAGCGTGAGCCGGATCGGCGGCGAGGAGTTCGCCGTGCTGCTGCGCGACGGCCTGGCTGGCGCACTGGCGCTGGCCGAGCGCCTGCGCGGCGCGATTGCCGCGATCGAGCGCCCTGACGGCCATCTGACCGCGAGCTTCGGCGTGGCTGAACACCGGAGCGGCGAAAACATCATGGTATTGCTCGATCGCGCCGACGAAGCCTTGCTGCGCGCCAAGCATTCGGGCAGAAACCGCGTGTGCGCCGAACGCGCGTTGCCGATCGAGCCGCTGCACATGCTTGCCGGCGATGTGTTCGCGGAGGACGGGGCGCTGGTGCCGCGGCATCGGTGGGACGACTATTTTCTGACCTCGCACTTCCAGCCACTCTACAGTTTGTCGCATCAGAAGCAGGTGGGATTCGAGGCCTTGCTGCGAGGCGAGCAGGACGACGGCACGCTGGTGCCGCCCGTGGTGCTGTTCGCGCCGAAGCCGTCCAGCGACGAAGGCGCGCTCGATCGCGCGAGCCATGCCGTGCATCTGGCCAATGCGCGCAAGTCGCTGCCCGGCGACGCCTGGCTGTTCCTGAACATTCTGCCCGCCACGTTTATCGCCGAGGGCTATGCGGATCAGCTCGCCATGATCGTGCGGGCGGTCGGGCTCGAACCTGAACGGGTGATTCTCGAGATTCTCGAGTCGCATGGCGGCAGCGTCGACGACATGTCGCGGGCGGCGGCTTTGTACCGCGAACATGGCTTCCTGATCGCCGTCGACGATTTCGGTGCGGGTCAATCGAACCTCGACCGGTTGCTCCGGATCCGGCCGGATCTCGTGAAGCTCGACGGCGAACTGATTCGCGCGACCGGTCATGGCACCGAGCAGCCGATCTTGCCGAAGCTCGTTTCGCTGCTGCATCTGGCGGGGATGCTGGTTGTTGTTGAGGGCGTGGAAACCACGGAGGAATTGATTCTTGCTGTGGAGTCGAATGTGGATTTTGCGCAGGGCTTCCTGCTCGGGCGGCCGGCGGCCGAGATTGCGCCGCCTGACTCGGTGCATCGGCGGATCGATGATGCGTTCGATGTGATTGCCCAGGGGAGGGCGCATCAGTATGCGTTGTTTGAGTCGGAGGTTGAACCTTATCGGGCTGCTTTGAGGCGTGCTGCCGATGCTTTGATTGCCGGTGGGTCGATGGGGGAGGCGTTTGCTTTTCTGGCTACGTTTGAGCGGTGTATCAGTTGTTTTATTCTTGATGATTCGGGGCGGCAGGTTGGGCATGAGGTGAGGGGGCCTGCGTGGAGCGGCGATGGAGCTTCGTTGCAGCCTGTGGCTAATCCGCGGGATGCGAGGTGGGATCATCGGCCTTATTTTCGTAATGCGGTTTTGTTGCCCGGGGTGGCTGTGGCTAGTAATCCTTATCTTTCTTTGGCTAGTGGGCGGCCTTGTGTTGCCGTTACTTTGGCTGTGCAGGTTGCTGCTGAAAGGTCTGTTATTGGGGTGGAGTTGGATTGGTCGGTGGTGGGGTTGCCTTGGCCGGCAGGAGAATGATTTTTTTGTCTTTGGCGGCGGCATTGTCTGTGTTCTTGGGGCTTTGGGCTTTCCTTGATCTGGCCTTGGTGCCTTTCCTTGATTTGTTAGTGGTCTATTAGCGTTGCTGTGCGGGGCGGCACCTACTTTTCTTTGCATGCCGCAAAGAAAAGTAGGCAAAAGAAAGCGGCTCAAACCGCTAGTACTAAGTGGGCACCGTGGTTTGCTGCGGGTAGTGGTGCATCTGGAATCTGGGTTCGTGCACCTGCATACGCTTGTGACAAGGGTGTCATTCTTCCGGCGGCGCTGCGCGCGCCGAAGAGTATTTCTAAAACCGGTTGCTGCGGTTTTGTTAGTATCCGCCCTTCGTCGGTGTGGCCGTTGGCGCAGTCTTTTTGTACGAGGCTGCCAGATCCGCCGCTGCCTTGCTTAATAGGCCCGTGTCTGTTCCCACCGCCACAAACGTTGCACCCGTCGCCAGATATTCGGCGGCTATCCCCGCGTCCGGTGCCAGCACGCCGGCCGCTTTGCCGGCGTCCCGTACCTTTCTGATGCCATCGCAAATCGCCTCGCGTACGCTCGCGTCGCCCGGCTTGCCCAGCAAGCCCATCGATGCGCTTAGGTCCGCGGGTCCGAAAAATACGCCGTCAATGCCCTGAACGTTTGCGATTGCGGGTAGGTTTTCCATCCCCTGCACGGTTTCTACCTGGACCAGTACGCACAACTCCTGTGCCGCCGTGGTCAGGTAGTCTGGTATCCGGTTCCAGCGCGATGCGCGCGCCAACGCACTTCCCACGCCGCGAATGCCCTGCGGTGGGTAGCGCGTCGCCGCGACAGCTTCCGCGGCCTCGTCCGCCGTGTCGATCATCGGGAGCAACAAGGTTTGTGCGCCTATGTCGAGCAATTGCTTGATTAACGCGCTGTCGCTTCGTACGGGACGCACCACCGGATGCGATGCATAGGCAGCCACGGCCTGCAATTGCGATAGCGTGCTGCGTATGTCGTTCGGTGCGTGCTCGTTGTCGATCAACAACCAGTCGAATCCGGCCGTGGCCAGCAACTCGGTCACGTACGCATCAGCAAGCGCCGCCCATAGGCCGAATTGCGGCTTGCCCTCTGCTAGCGCTCGCTTGAAGGTGTTTTGCGGTAGAGACATGTCGTGTCGACTCGAATGAGCTCAAATGAAATTCAAACCAATGCCACCCAGCGGACCGTAGTCGACATGGAAAGTGTCGCCCGCTCGCGCCGGAATCGGACTCGTGAAGGAGCCGCTCAGAATTACGTCGTTCGCGTTCAGTACTTCATCGTACGGTGCGATCTTGTTCGCAAGCCATGCAACGCCAGTCGCGGGGTGATTCAGCACGGCCGCAGCAAGCCCGCTTTCTTCCACAGCGCCGTTCTTGTAAAGCAATGCGCCAACCCAGCGAAGGTCGACGTCCAGCGGACGTACCGGTCGTCCGCCCAGCACAATGCCGGCATTGGCCGCGAAGTCGGAGATGGTGTCGTAGACCTTGCGCGGCGCCCTGGTTTCGCGGTCGAATTGTTCGATGCGGGCGTCGATAATCTCCACCGCCGGGGTCACGTAGGCCGTGGCGTCCAGAACA
The DNA here is from genome assembly GCF_900230185.1 of Burkholderia sp. OK233. Taxonomy (GTDB): domain Bacteria; phylum Pseudomonadota; class Gammaproteobacteria; order Burkholderiales; family Burkholderiaceae; genus Paraburkholderia. Next base: position 100,551 of record NZ_OCSR01000002.1, on the reverse strand, counting down.
TCGAATAGCGTGACGCCAGGGCCCTTCAATGGCCTGCTCAATACGAAGGCCAGTTCGACTTCCACGCGCGGCGCAATGAAGCGGTCGGCGCGGATGTCCTGGCCGCCTTCAATGAACATGCTGTCGAGCAACGGCGCATAGTCGGGTTCGTCGATCTGCGACGAACGCTGCATCGCGCGCGAAGTCAGGCCGATCTTGCGGCCCTTGATCACATGGCCCTCGGCCAGCTTCAGCTTCACCCACTCGCGCTGGATCGCGTAACCGTCCTGTACCGTCATCTCGGGATACTTCGCCGAGAAGTGGCGCAGCTGGGTGCGCGTCTTCTCAGCGTTGTCGAGTTGCGCCGCAAGGTCGCGGATTGTCTGTTCGTCTAGCATGATGGATTCTCTATGAGCGGCTGCCAGGCCCAGCTACAGGGTCGGAATATCAGGCCGGAGCATCAGGCCCAGGTTTCAGGCCCGAACCCCAAGCCCAGGTATCCCAGGTTTCAGGCCTTAAGCCGTGCGTGCAAATTGTTGTGTTTCCACGTGCCGGCTTCGCTGAACTCATTGATCTCCAGCGATAACGCCAGGCCGTGTTTTTCAAACGCTGCGGCGAAGTGCTGTTTGATCGCTTCAAACAGCGCGTCGCCGGTTGCCCTTTTTACGACGTCCGAGCGGCCCGCGGCAATCTTCAGGTTCGCATGCAGGAAGGCGGCGTCGGGACGGCCGTCGGCAATGCAGTACTGCTCGCAACGCAAGGCGCGCACGCGGATGCCGCCGAGCGGATAAACGCGTTGGTCATTCTCGCGCTGCGCGTCGAGGCAAGCCGCGAGCGAAGTGCAAAGCTGCCCGATGCCTGCTTCATCAGCAAGATTGGCGCTGTATTCGAGTGTCAAATGTGGCACGGTAAGCTCCTTTCTCAGGCCTCAAACGGGCAGGGGCGTCACGGGGAAGATCGCATTGATCTGGCCAGTGCCCGAACTGCCGAAATACGGTGTGACGACTTCAACCTTGCCGTTGTAACGATCCCAGCCGAGCGCGCCGAGCAGCATCGCGGTGTCGTGCATGCCGCCTTCACCCCAGCACTTCTCGTTATAGAGCGGCAGCATCTCGCAGAAGGTCTTCCAGTCGCCGGCTTCCCATAACTCGACCACACGGCGATCCATCTGCTCGAGAAACGGGCTCCACACCTTGTGCATGAACTGCTCGGCAGTGCCGTTGTTGGCGAAGTGGTGGCTCAACGACCCGCTCGCCAGAATCGCCACGGTGCCGTCGTAACGTTCCTCGATGGCCTTGCGTACCGCGAGGCCGAAGCGCGCGCTGGTTTCGAGGTCGTGCCACATGCACCAGCCGGCTACCGAGACGGTCTTGAAGTGCTGGTCGCCATTCATATAGCGCATCGGCACCAGCGTGCCGTACTCGAGCTCGAGCGTGGTCTCGCTGTGCGCGCGGCTCTTCACGCCCATCTCATTCGCAACGTCCGCGATCAGATCGCCGAGCCCGACGTTGCCGGGATACGCGTACGGCATGTTCTTGATGAAATGCGGCAGTTCGTTGCTCGTATAGACACCTTCGAACTTCGGCGCGCAATTGATGTGGTATTCGCTGTTCACCAGCCAATGCACGTCGAAGACGACGATCGTATCCACACCCAATTCGCGGCAGCGGCGGCCGATTTCATGGTGGCCGTCGATTGCCGGTTGACGGCAGCCCTTATGCGGGCCGTCGAGTTCGGATAGATATAACGACGGGACGTGAGTGACTTTTGCTGACAACGCGAGTTTGCCCATCGCGGTCTCCTGTTCTGTGTGGCGCGAGGCGTGATGCCCTCGCGCGCAAATGACCGGCGCTTCAGACGCCCCAGCGCGGAATCTGATGGGAGCCGAGCGATACGCATACGTTTTTTGGTTCGAGGAATACTTCGTAGCTCCACGTACCGCCTTCACGGCCCACGCCCGATGCTTTGGTGCCGCCGAACGGCTGGCGTAGATCGCGCACGTTCTGGCTGTTGACGAAACACATGCCGGCCTGAACGGCAGCGGCGACGCGAAGCGCGCGGCCGGTGCTCTCGGTCCAGATGTAGCTCGACAGGCCGTAGGAAATATCGTTGGCGAGTTTGATCGCGTCGGCTTCGTCGTCGAACGGAATCAGGCAGGCGACCGGGCCGAAGATCTCTTCCTGCGCGATTCGCATGCGATTGTCGACGTCGACGAACACGGTGGGCTGGACGAAGTTGCCTTTGCGCATGGCTTCGGGCAAGTCGGGTGCGTCGAGTCCGCCGCACGCGAGCGTGGCGCCTTCCTTCGGACCCAGTTCGATGTAGCTGCGCACTTTGGCCAGGTGGCCCTGGCTGATCATCGGGCCGACGATCGTGCTGTCGGCCAGCGGATCGCCCACCGTTAAACGTTTTGCGCGTTCGATGAAACGCTCGGCAAAGCGCGCATAAATCGAGCGCTGCACCAGAATGCGCGAACCCGCCGTGCAGCGTTCGCCATTGTTGGAGAAGATCATGAACACGGCGGCATCGAGCGCGCGTTCGAAATCGGCGTCGTCGAAAATCACGAACGGCGACTTGCCGCCCAGTTCCATCGAAAACTTTTTCAGGCCCGCGGTTTGCACGATGCGATTGCCGGTTGCCGTCGATCCGGTGAACGACACCGCATGCACATCCGGGTGCGCCACCAGCGGTTCGCCGGTGTCCTTGCCGAAGCCGTGCACGACGTTCAGCACGCCGGCCGGAATGCCGGCTTCGAGCGCGAGATTGCCGAGCATCGAGGCGGTTAGCGGTGACAGTTCGCTCATCTTCAACACGGCGGTATTGCCGAACGCGAGACAGGGTGCGACTTTCCACGTTGCCGTCATGAATGGTACGTTCCACGGCGAAATCAGTGCGCAGACGCCGACCGGATGGAACAGCGTGTAGTTCAGATGCGTATCGGTGGGATAGGTATGACCGTCGACGCGCGTGCACATCTCCGCGAAATAGCTGAAGTTGTCGGCGGCGCGCGGCACGAGTTGCTTGCGCGTTTGCGAGATCGTCTGGCCAGTGTCTTTCGTCTCGGTCTCCGAGATGTCCGGCACATTCTTCGCGATCAACTCGCCGAGCTTGCGAATGATTTTTGCGCGTTCCGCCGCGGGCTTGCCGGTCCATGCCGGAAACGCTTCTTTAGCCGCGCGCACGGCGGCGTCGACGTCTTCCGCACCGCCGCGGGCGACTTCAGCGAGCACCTCTTGCGTCGCCGGATTGACGGTCTCGAAGTAGTCTTTTGCGGCGCTCGATTTGCCGTCGATCAGATGTTCGATTCGCATTGCCTTGTCCTTTCTTTTTTGCTGTCTTTCACTGTCGATCGGAGTTCGCGCTTTAGCGCGTTACTCCGATCCCATGCAAAGCTGTCGATCAGGCGCGGCCAAAATCCGCGTCGGATGCAATCGTATTGACGAGACGGCCAAGGCCGTCGATTTCGCAGACCACTTCATCGCCCGCGTTGACGTTGATGATGCCTTCCGGCGTGCCGGTCAGGATCACGTCGCCGGGTGCGAGGGTCATGAAGCTGCTCAGGTATTCGATCAACGCCGGGATATCGGTGACGAGATCGCGTGTATTGCCGTGTTGCTGCCGCGTGCCGTTCACGAAGGTGCGCAATTCGAGTTGCGTGACGTCTTCGACTTCGGCGGCATCGACGAACCAGGGGCCGAGCACCGTGCCGCCGTCGCGATTCTTCACGCGCAGGTTAGGGCGGTAATAGTTTTCCAGGTAGTCGCGGATCGCGTAGTCGTTGGCGATCATGTAGCCGGCCACATGCTGCATGGCGGCGTCGCGCTTGACATTCTGCGCGGTTTGACCGATCACGACAGCCAGTTCGCACTCGTAGTGCATGAAGGTGACGTCGGTGGGGCGGCGCGTGAAGCCGCGGTGACCGATGACCGCGCCCGGGCCTTTGAGAAAGACCAAAGGCTCTTCCTGCATGTTGAACTGCAATTCCTTCGCGTGTTCGGCGTAGTTCAAACCGAGCGCGAAGATCGTGCCGACCTCGATCGGTGCGAGCCACACCACTTCATCCTCACGACGCACGCGGCCATCGGCGAGGCGCACGCCGTTGGCGTCCGGATAGGCTTCGTGAATCGCCCCTGCATACGCAACACGGCCGCGCATCATTGCTGTTCTCCATCTTGTTCTGCTGCACCGACAAACGACACCTCGAGCGGCGGCAATCCGCCAATCGAGAGCGTGGCGGTGTCGCCGATATGGGCAACTGGCGAACCATGCGGCACGCCGAGCGTAATGACGTCACCAGCACTCAGTGTCATGAAATCCGTTACGTCCGCAAGCAATTGCGCCACATTGCGTACCGACGACGCAGTACTCGCAGTGAAGACCGCGCGTCCTGGGAGCGAAACCTTGATCGCCAGATTGTCCGGCGCAGCAATATGACGCGCCGCAACCACCGCCGGTCCGATGACGCAAAAGCCGTCACGTGCCCGGAACCGTACCGAAGGCCGGTACACGCTCGCATGCGGCACGCTCAGATCGGCGACCAGTGTGTAACCGGCGATGTAGTCGAACGCTTGATCCGCGCTAACGCGTGTTGCAGTGCGGCCGATCACGATACCCAGCGAAGCGCCGACTTCCACGCCCAATGCGTTGTCAGGCACAACGACACGCGCGCGATGACCGGCGAACGTATTGCGCGGCTTCAGATAGAGAATCGGCGCCTTGGGCGGGGCTTTATAGGGAGCGGCATGCACCGCCTCGCCCAACGCCTCCAAAGCGGTCCGGTCGTTGAGCAAGGTTCCATAAACTGCGCCGGAAACCGGCGCGCGGCAGGCAATGCCGCGTGCGAGCAGCGCGGCAACGGTGTGCGCATCCACGTCGCGAGGCAGCGCGTCGCCTTCGGGATGCAGCAGGTGATCGGCAAGTGCAAACATAAATTAGCTGTCTCTCGGCAAAAACACTAACATGTTAGTAGTATTGCGCTTGATATCATCCACGGTCAATAGCCTGTCGGCTGATCGCGGGTTTTCCCTTAAGCTTCGACAGCTGTTTTTAACTTATTCGCCATGTCCGCTTCCGCTTCTACCCGAGTTTTGCACCGCAACCTGCCGATGTTGTTGCTGCGCGCCAGAGAAAAAATGATGGAGCGTTTCCGGCCATTGATTACCGCGCACGGACTGACCGAACAGCAATGGCGCGTGATTCGCGCGCTCAATGAGCACGGGCCGATGGAGCCGCGCCACATCTCCGATATCTGCACGATTTCGAGCCCGAGCATGGCCGGCGTGCTCGCGCGCATGGAGAGTATGGAACTGGTGACCAAGGAGCGTTTCGCGGAAGACCAGCGCCGCGTGCTGGTATCGCTCACCGAGACGAGCGTGGACCTGGTGCGCGTGATCTCGAAGGATCTCGAGGCTCACTATCGCGAGCTGGAGCGCAAGGTCGGGCCGGAGATCGTCGAGCGCGTGTATCGCGCGGTCGACGATCTGCTTGCCGGCCTCGAAGAAGAGGACGAGTGAAGTAACGCGTTGTTTGTTGATTTCAGGCGATGAACTGCGCTCGCGCAGGCCATGACCACTCTCTTACCAGCCTTGAAAACGCCTCCACTCGATGCTGTCGCCGTTCGCCGACACTGCGTGATACTCGGGGAACTGCGCTCCGGTCGCGCACGCGTGATTGGGCAGAATGCGCAGCTTCATCCCGATCGGAAAGCGCTGCGCGATGTCGTCCACAGACGCGCCTTCGTCCGACGACGACAGAATCCCGTGCTCCTGATTGGCGCCGCTCACCAGAAAGCCGCCAAGCGGCGTTCCATTCAGCAGACAGGGCTGGCCATAGCCGAAATCGTGCGACTGCTTCGAGGTGCCGCGATCACGGCTCATCGCCATCCAGCCTGCGTCGAGAATCGCCCAGCCTTTATCCGCCTGATGCCCGATCACGGTCGCGAGCACACTGAGCGCGATATCTTCAAGCGCGCACACGCCGACGTTGTGCATGACCAGATCGAAGAAAACGTAGACACCTGCTCGCACTTCGGTCACGCCATCCAGTTGCTCGGCGGCCAGCGCCGTGGGCGTCGACCCGACGCTGACGGCGGGGCACGGAATGCCTGCGTCGCGCAGCCGTTGCGCCGCGCGCACGCAGCCGGCGCGTTCCTGCTCCGCCAGCGCGGCGAGCGCCTCCGGCGTATGAAGCTCGTAGCTGGAACCCGCGTGAGTCATCACGCCGCCCACCTTGACGCCGTTCTCATGCAAAATCCGGCCGACTTCGAGCAGCGTGTCCTGTTCCGGCGTAATTCCCGAGCGGTGGCCATCCGTGTCCACCTCGATCCATACGTCGAAGGATTCGCCGTGCTGGTCCGCAAATGCGGCGATGGCTGCGGCGGCGGTCGGATTGTCGACCACCAGTTTCAGATCGCAACCCTGGCGGCGCAGCGCCAGCGCTCGCGGCAGCTTTGAAGGGGCGATGCTGACCGCGTAAAGGATATCGCTGACGCCGGCCGCGAAGAAGGCCTCCGCCTCTTTGAGGGTAGAGACCGTGATGCCGCGCGCCCCGGCGGCGATCTGCGCACGGACCACGTCGATGCATTTGGTGGTCTTGACGTGCGGACGGAATGCGACGCCCAGTGTGTTCATATGTCCCTGCATTCTCGCGATGTTCTTCTGCATCCGGGGGATGTCGACCAGCGCGGCAGGGGTGTCGATGTGCTCGAGTTTCATGGTTTCACCGGGGAATGGAGTGGCTTTCGGTCTGGCCGAACCGGCTGAGCCATGGGACCAGCGAGTCGAGCGTGGGCGCCTCGATTTCGGGCGGCTGTGCTCCCGCCACCAGCGGCAGACCCACGCGGTTGTGCCAGTATGTCCTCAACCCGACCGCGGCCGTGCCGAACATGTCGTAGCTGGAACCGGCCACGAACGCGGCTTCATGGGCGCTTACACCAAGTTTGCCGAGCGCGAGCCGATAAGGCAACGGGTCCGGCTTGTACATGCCGGCTTCTTCAGCGGTGACGATAGCGTCCCAATGGATCGGGAAAAGCCCGGCAGCCTGTGTGCCGAGCCGGAGGGAGCAGTTGGTGACGATCGCCAGCTTGCAATGCGGGCTGAGCGCCTGCAAGGCGTCGAGAGCGCCGCTCCAGGGGGCAAGTTTCAGCCAGTCGGCATCGAGTGCGAGCGCGGCGGATTCAGGCAATCCAACTTCGGCCGCCGCCTCGCGCACCAGATGTTCGTACGCAATGTAGCGGCGGCAGCCGTAGGTGAGGCGCAAATAGGCGGCGCGCCACGCACGGCCCAGCTGTTCGGAGCCTGCGGCGCGATTCCATGACGTCCACGAATCGAGCAGGGCGGTCAGGAGGTCGAAGAGGATGGCCTTGGGGTAGGCGGTCGGAGTCGATATGGAGGTCATGATTGAACCGGCGAGGGACGGTGAGCCGATTATAGAGTTTCGTCGGTCACGCGGCGTTCAGTCAGGGTAACTCCAAGATTCAGTTTGAGTGAATCTGCCATCCGCGACGTGATTCGCCACGTTCCGCGCGTTATCTTCTCCACGGCGGCAACGGCCTGAATTTACCCTGTAGGTACTGCATGAAATGCCGCGTGCGAGCGGGCATTCCCGCTCGCTGATGCGTGAGCGCGATCACGTCGGCGTCTGGTGCCTTCCAGCCTTGCAGCAAGCGTACGAGTCTTCCCTTCGCGATGTCGTCCGCCACGTCCCATTCGGAGCGGAGGATCACGCCGCGGCCTTCGCATGCCCACTGGCGGATCACATCGCCGTCGTTGCAACTCAAATGCGAAGACACGCGCACGCTGCGGCGCGTGCGGCCCTTGCTGAACTGCCACAGCGAGACGTCCTCGTTGTTCTCGCGCAGCACGATGCAGGGCAGCTTGCTCAACGCTTCCGGTGACTCCGGTTGACCAATACGTTTGAGCAGCGCAGGCGCGGCGCACACGAAGCGCGCATTCGGCGCTATCGCATAGCCGACCAGATTCGATACCGGCAAGTCGCCGATATGCACCACGATGTCGAAGCGGTCTATCGTTTCGGTCAACGGCTGGTCGGACAGTGTGAGCGCCACGTCGATATCCGGGTTTTGCTGCTGGAAGTCGGCGATGGCGGGCGCCAGGTGGCGCCGGCCGAATCCCAGCGGCGCATTGATTTTCAGCGTACCGACCAGGCCGCCCCGGCGTGTCTGCAGGTCTTCGAACAGTGAATCGAACTGCTGGACCAGTTCGGCGCCGCGTTCGCACAGGAGCATGCCTTCTTCTGTGAACTGCAAACGGCGCGCCGTGCGGTTTACCAGCTGCGTGTCCAGTTTCTTTTCGAGTTGCTGCAGGCGCTGGGTCACCGCCGAGGGCGACAGCCCCAGTTTTCGCGCCGCGGCGATCAGACTGCCACTTTCGCGGATGGCCAGCAGAAACCGGATATCGGCCGAGTCGTTCATGACGGCAACTTTTGAGTTCGGGAGTCTGGCAGCTTAAAGCGTTTGGATGCGCTGTTCCAGTGCATCACAAGACCTTCTTGCAAGGTAAACTGATACGTCCGTAACGAAGCCGACAGCCTGACCGGCTAAAGTGTGCACTTGAGTGTGCACTTGAACCAGGTGGGGCGGGCAGCACCTGCCGTCCGTCGAATCGTTGTTGCTTCCATTTGAAGAGAAGTCCCATGCCGTTGTCACAAGGAACGAGTCCGGGCGCCGCCGCGCAGCAAAGTACCCTGAAACAGGGGGTATTCCTGCACACGGGCTGGCGCAGCGCAGGAACGTGGGTCTGGTCGCGTCTGCGCGCACTCGATTCCGTCACCGGATTCTATGAGCCGTTCAGCAACGTGCTCGCCGATCTGAGTCTCGCCGACGTTTCCGCCTCCCGTCCTACATTGACCTCTGGACACCCGCCGCTCGCCGCGCCGTATTTCGAAGAATACCGGCCGTTTCTTGAGGAGGGTGCGCACGGCGTAGCCGGATACAGCAAGCGCTTCGGCACCGATCGCTTTGCACCTGCACCCGACGCGGAATTCCCCGCCTTGCAGGCCTATCTGGCCAACCTGTGCGAACGCACAGCCGAGCAAGGCAGCGTACCCGTCTTCAAGTTTTGCCGTTCGTCGGGCCGGCTGCCGTGGCTCAAGCAAGCCTTCCCGCAGGTCATGCATGCAGCCGTGTTGCGAAATCCCGCGTCGCAGTTCGCCTCGGGGTGGCTGCTCAATCAGCAATGGAGCAATCCGTTTTTCGTGGCCGCACCGTTTCGCGTGCTGGGTCTGAACCAGACGGAGCCCCTGGTGCGGCAGGCCATCGAAATCTGCGGCGTGAGCTTGCCGCCTGCCGTGCCCACTTCGGATGACGCCTACGCCATGGCGTGCGAGCAATACGCGCGCACGGCGGAAGGCAACAACGCGTATCGGGCGTTCGTCGCGCTATGGATTCTCTGTGCGTTGCGTATGGCCGACGGCGTCGATCTGATGATCGACGTTGACCGGCTGGGACAGTCACGTGACTATGCGGCCGGCTTGCGCGCCGGGTTCCAGGCGCAGACCGGCTTGTCACCTGACTTCAGCAGCGCGCGCGATCTGGTCGAGGAAACGCGTCGCAGCGCAGCGCGCATGGCTGGGATCGACGGCCGGTCGATGCGAGCCGTTCATTCCGCGGCGCTGAAATTCCTCAAGACGCAGAACGGAGCGGACGCAGGTTTTACCGAGCTCATCCGCGAGAAGATGGTGTTGGCGAATGAATTGACCGAGCAATGGCGCTGAGTTGGGCGTTTTTTCCTGAAGTTACGCCGGCCTCACCGGCCAATACAGTTGCCACGCGAAAAACAATACAGTGAGGCGCGGTTTTATTGTGCTGTATCGGGAATATGACCGGCGCCGTCGATACAGTTGGCAGATCAACCCTTGCGGCCCATCCCGAACACGAGGAACGAAATGAATGCAGTGAACGAACAAGCGAAGTTGTCGGTGCAGCAGTTGGGGCATTACATCAGCGGTGCACCGGCTGCGTCGACCAGCGGCCGTTTCAAGGACGTGTTCAATCCCGCCACGGGCCAGGTGACCGGCTCGGTCGCTTTGGCATCGGTTGAGGAAGTGGACGCGGCGGTCCAGGCCGCCAAGGCTGCCTTTCCCGCCTGGAGCGAAACCGCGCCGCTCAAGCGCGCCCGCATTCTGTTCAAGTTCAAGGAACTGCTGAACAGGCACCACGACGAACTGGCCATGCTGATCACCCGCGAACACGGCAAGGTGTTCACGGACGCGCAAGGCGAGGTGGTGCGCGGCATCGAAGTGGTCGAGTTCGCCTGCGGCATTCCGAACCTGCTGAAGACCGATTTCACCGACCAGATCGGCGGCGGCATCGACAACTGGAATCTGCGTCAGGCGCTGGGCGTAGTGGCGGGGATCACGCCGTTCAATTTCCCGGTAATGGTGCCGATGTGGATGTTCCCGGTTGCGCTTGCCTGCGGTAACACGTTCGTGTTGAAGCCGTCGGAGCGTGACCCGTCGGCGTCGTTGCGCATTGCCGAACTGCTGAAGGAAGCTGGTTTGCCTGATGGCGTGTTCAACGTCGTGAACGGCGACAAGGTGGCCGTGGATGCGCTGATCGAACATCCGGATGTCGCGGCGCTGTCGTTTGTCGGGTCCACGCCGATCGCCGAATATATCTATACGGAAGCATCGAAGCGCGGCAAGCGCGTGCAGGCGCTCGGCGGCGCCAAGAATCATCTGGTGGTGATGCCGGACGCCGATCTGGACCAGGCTGTGGACGCCTTGATCGGCGCCGCCTACGGCTCGGCAGGCGAGCGCTGCATGGCGATCTCGGTCGCGGTGGCGGTGGGCAATGTCGCCGATGAACTGATCGAGCGCCTGGTGCCGCGCGTGAAGTCGCTGGTGATCAAGAACGGCGAGAACCTCGACGCCGAAATGGGTCCGTTGGTTACGGCCGAACATAAGGCCAAGGTGGCCGGCTATATCGACTCGGGCGTGGCGGAAGGCGCGAAGCTGATCGTCGATGGCCGCGCGCATCCGGTCACGAACGCAGACGGCTTCTTTATCGGCGGTACGCTGTTCGACGAGGTCGGTACCGGGATGAAGATCTATAAGGAAGAAATCTTCGGCCCGGTGCTGGCGGTAGTGCGCGTGCCCGATTTCGCGAGCGCGGTCGAGCTGATCAATGCGCACGAGTTCGGCAACGGCGTGTCGCTCTTCACGTCGGATGGTGGTGTGGCGCGCGCGTTCGGCCGGCAGATTCAGGTGGGCATGGTCGGCATCAATGTGCCGATTCCGGTGCCGATGGCATGGCACTCGTTCGGCGGCTGGAAGCGTTCGCTGTTCGGCGATCACCACGCGTATGGCGAAGAGGGCGTGCGTTTCTATACGCGCTACAAGAGCATCATGCAGCGCTGGCCGGATAGCATCGCGAAGGGTGCGGAGTTCACGATGCCGGTGGCGAAGTAAGCAATAGAACCGTATTGCCGTAGTTAAAAAGCCGTGCCTGATTTTTCAGGCGCGGCTTTTTTGCAATGAATCAGCAGCGTGCACGCGGCACGCAGTGACCAGCAATCAGGCCTGGTTCAGATACCAGCGCCAGTCCTGTTCACCGACTTCGCCCATGAATTGCCGGTACTCGGCGCGCTTGATCGCGAGGAACACCTTAAGGAATTTTGCACCGAATACGTCCTTCGCCCAGTCCGACTGTTCGAGCGCGTTCAAGGCGCTCAACCAGTCGGTCGGCAGCAATGTGGTGGCTTGCGCATAACCGTTACCTTCGATCGGTGCGCCCGGGTCGAGGCGTTCGCGAATGCCGTGGTGCGAGGCCGCGAGAATGGCCGCGGCAGCGAGATACGGATTCGCATCGGCGCCGCACACGCGATGCTCGACGTGCCGGCTCGGCGCCGGACCGCCCGGCACGCGCAGGCTGACTGTGCGGTTATCGACGCCCCATGTCGGCGTGCACGGCGCGTAGCTGTTTGCCTGGAAGCGGCGATACGAGTTCGCGTTCGGGCAGAACATCAGCATCGAATCGAGCAGACCGTGCAACATGCCGCCCACTGCCTGGCGCAGCAGTGGCGTGCCGGCTTTGTCTTCGGAGGCGAACAGGTTGTCGCCGGCTTCATTGGCGAGGCTCACGTGCATGTGCATGCCCGAACCTGCGATGTCGGCGAACGGCTTGGCCATGAAACATGCGTTCATGCCGTGTGCGTTCGCGACCCCCTTGACGATGCGCTTGTAGCGCACGGCGTGATCCATTGCTTCGAGCGCGGGGCCGTGTTCGAGTGTGATCTCCACCTGGCCCGGTGCGTATTCGGAAATCGCGGTGCGTACCGGAATGTTCTGCTCGCGGCAGGCATCGTAGAGATCCTTCAGGAACGGTTCGATCTGTTCGAGTTCGCGCAGACCATACACCTGGGTTGTTCGCGGACGGCGGCCGTCTGTATCGAGCGCGGGTTGCGGACGGCCCTGTGCATCGAGTTTTGCATCCAGCAGATAGAACTCGAGTTCGCACGCCATCACCGGAAAGAAACCCTCCGCTTGCAGATCGTCGACGATGCGCGCAAGCAGTTGCCGTGGATCGGCGACACCGGCGGGCAGGCCTTCTTCGGGATGCATCTGAACCTGCACGGCGGCGGTCGGCATCTTGCGCCACGGCAGGCGCACGAGGCTGCCCGGCAGCGGATAGGCGCGGCAGTCGATATCGCCCACGTCCCAGACGAGGCCGCTGTCTTCGGTGTCGTCCCCGTTGATGGTCAGATTCATGATCGCGCTCGGCAGCGGCCGTCCGCTGCGATACACGGCGAGTAGTTCTTCACGATGAAGCAGCTTGCCGCGCGGCACGCCGGCGGCGTCGACGATAAAGAGTTCGATCAGATCGATATCGGGATTCTGTTCGAGGAAACTCAGCGCTTCCTGTTCGTGGGCGAATTGCATGTTGGTTCTCTCTGCGAGTTGGCGCGTGCGTCGTCCTCCGCATCAGGCGCGCGGAGCGACGAAAAAATCGGAAGAGCCGCGCGGATGGCGGCGTCGGATTCAGCTCAGGCGAGGGGATGCAGAGAGAACAGCGGGGGGCGTGCGTGACGGCAATGCCAGATCGCCCAGAAAGCGAGAATCACGTTCAGCAGGGGATTGACGCGAGCCGTGGCGAGGCGCGCGTGTGCGCACGCCGGATCGGCGTGGCAACTGCGGCTGAATGAGCATGCGGGGGGCTTCATGATGCACACGAGTATAGCTGCGGACCGGTCGCGTTGCTCGACGAAATGACGGGGCGCTTCGTTGCCTTCGTTGCGTTCGCTGCGCTTTGCGCAGCGGCCCTTAAACCCCAGCGGACGTATCTTCTTCCGCTTCACTCAACACAGCATTCTGTACTGCCGTGACGGGACTGACATAAGGCGGCGCCTGGCGCGGATCGTCAATGCTGTAGCGCAAACGTCCCGCCTCGACATACACGCGCAACTGACGATACTTCACCAGATAGAGCAAACCGACGACCGCCGCGGCGAAGCCCGATGCAGCGCCCACGCCGAGCGCCCAACGCGGGCCGAAGCGATCCGCGACCCAACCCACCACCGGCGCGCCGAGCGGCGTGCCGCCTAGCGCGATGGCGAGCAGGATGGCGATGACCCGGCCACGCATGGCCGGCTCGGTGGAGATTTGCACGAGGCTGTTTGTCGACGTGTTGAACGTCTGTGTCGCCACGCCAACCACGACGAGTGCCAGGCCGAACAAGACGTAGTTCGGCATTAGCGCGGCGACCGTGCAGCCCACGCCAAAAACCGCCGCTGCGCCGAGCAGAAGAGCCATGCGGGGTTTTGCTCTGCGTGCGGCGAGCAGCGCGCCGGTTACCGAGCCGATCGCCATGGTCGAGCTCAACACGCCGTATTGGCTCGCGCCCGCATGAAAGGCGGTGACCGACATGGTCGAGATGAAGATCGGGAAGTTCAGCCCGAACGTACCGATCAGAAACATCATCAACAGCGCGGCTTTCAGATCGGGACGGGTCCACACATACTTGAAGCCTTCCACGAAGCTGCCGCGCGCGCGTGTCGCACGTGGTTTCACATTCAGTTCGCTGATGCGCAGCATGCGCAGCGAACCGAGCACGGCGACGAAGGAGAGCCCGTTGATCAGAAACACCCAGCCCGTGCCCACTGAGGCGATCAACAGCCCCGCGACGGCAGGCCCGATCATGCGCGCCGCGTTGAACGAGGTGGAGTTCAGCGCGACCGCGTTCGACAGATCGGCTTCTCTCACCAGATCGGAGACAAAGGTCTGACGCGCCGGTGAATCGAACGCGGTGACACAGCCGAGCAAGCCCGCAAACACATAGACCTGCCATAACTGCACGAGACCGGTCACGGTGAGAATCCCGAGGCATAACGCCAAGGTGCCCATTGCCGCCTGAGTGAAGACCAGCAGCTTGCGGCGATCGAAATGATCGGCCGCATAGCCGGTTAGGGGCAGCAGGAGCATTTGCGGCCCGAACTGCAGCGACATCACAATGCCCACGGAGGTTGCATTGTGATGCGTGAGTTCCGTGAGCACGAGCCAGTCCTGCGCCGTGCGCTGCATCCATGTGCCGACGTTGGAGACGATCGCGCCGCTGGCCCAGACCCGGTAGTTGAACGTACGCAGCGAACGGAATGTGCCACTCACCGGGACATCCCCGTGCGGACGATTCGTGCCGTGCAGTGGTTCAAACGCGTGGTCATGCGCGGGATGTCTCGAGCAGATCGAGGACGTCCTGCGTCGTGCCGGTTTCGCCGAGGCGCGGAAAGATTCGCGTGATGCTGTTGGTGTGAGCGTCCAGGTTCATGTCCGTCATCGCGTCCACCGCGAACGTGACGTTGAAGCCGAGTTCCTGTGCGAAACGGGCGGTGGACTCGACGCCGATGCTGGTGGCCACGCCGACGAGTACCACCTGCGTGACGCCCTGTTTGCGCAGATACGCTTCGAGGTCCGTGTTCGTGAACGCGCCCCAGGTGCGCTTGGTCACCAGATGATCCGACGGCTGCTGATTCAGTTCGGGAACGAGGTCCGCAAAGCCAGCGGGGAAGTCACCGGCGGGACGCGACTGTTCCGCGCGGCCGGGCGCGCCGCCCGCCACGTTGACGAGTACCACCGGCAGGCCGTGGCGGCGAAATGCATCGGCCAGACCAACGGAGCGCTTGACGACCTCGCCGGTGGGGTGGGCGGTGGGCAGCGCGACGATGCCTTGCTGCAAATCGATGACGACCAATGCGGTCTTTGCGTCGAGCGTGGTGAGAGCCATGATGTTTTCCTGGAAGTTACGAGTCGATGAGGCGTTTGAGCAAGTCGACGCCAATCGCGAGCTGTTTCTGTTCGGCGGCGGAGAAGCGGGTCTGGATCGTACGGAATAGCCAGTCTTCGCGTGCTGCGCGGCTTGCCTTGATTTTCTTGCGGAAGGCGGGCGTGAGGGAGAGAACGGTTTGCCGCCCGTCGTTCGGGTCTGGTGCGCCGCTCACGAGCCCGGCCGCTTTCAGAACTGAAAGCGTCTCGCCCATGGATTGCGGGCGCATACCCAGGATGCGAGCGAGCGTGGTAACCGTTGCCGGACCTTCGCGTTCCAGCAGACTGAGAACCTGCACCTGCGACGGCGTGAAATCGCCCACATGGGCTTCTTCGCGCAACCGGCGGCGTAACTTGCCGACAAGTACGCGCAGGTCTTCCGCCGTTGCGTGCAACGCGTCGGGATCGGAGAGGGGCCGTGTGGGCTGAGTGTCGTTACTGGACATACCGGCAGATGTGAAGGTTACCTTCGTAGGTTACCTTCACATCTGCCGGGAGTCAAGTTGACTGAATTGACAGCGGAATGCAAGGCGGGACATGCATTCCGTGTTTGGGTTGAGAGATCGAGTGGACGCGCGGCGGCGCGCTCTTTAGAACTTATGGCGAAGCGCCACGCGCGCCACGATCTGATTCTGTGTCGACGAGGGGGACTGCGTGCCTGGGATGAATGCGTCGTCGAGAATCGAGTTGGTCGAACTGCCTGCGACCTTCTGATATTCGCCTTGAACGTAGACGTCCGTGCGTTTGGAGAGGTTGTAGTCCGCCATCAGTCCGACGGAGTGGATTTTGGGTTTTACGCTGCCTGTAGAGGCGTCGTATGTCTCCATCGTGTAGACGTACTGTGCGCCGACGAAGAACGCGGGTGTGATCTGGTATTTGCCGTTCACTTCGAAGTTCTGGTATTTGAGCGTATTCAGCAGGACGCCGGTCGCGGCGAGCGGGATGCCGATATAGCCGTTACCGGTGGGGTCCTTGTAGTTCGAGTTGGTATACGCGAAGCCGACGGTTGCTGAGCCGAACGTGTAGTTGATCCCGCCGCCGAACACGCGCATGCGGCCGGCGATGAAGCTTGCGTCGTTGGCGGTAATTGCGCCGTTCGAACCCACGCCGGGATTATTCGCCTGCAAATAGGCCGCGGCGACCAGCAGGCCGCCGTTTGCGTATTGTGCGCCGAAGCTGTACTGACGATTGTTGGCGAAATTCGTATCGTTGCTGAAGCTATAGGTGCCACCGAACTGGAACCCTGAGATATCCGGGCTGGCGTACTTGATGGTGTTATCGACACGAAACGAGTTATCGGTGTTGTCGTTGTCGTAGGGGTGGGCGAACAGATAGCCTGCCCAATTGCCGTTGGCGGTGGTTTGCGCGAGATAGTCGACGACCGAATCGTATTGACGGCCTAGCGTAACGGAGCCGAAGCGATCGCTGCTCAGCCCCACATAGGCTTGCCGCCCGAACATGCGCCCGCCCTGATTGAGCCGGCCGGAATTCAGATCGAAGCCATTTTCGAGTTGGAAGATTGCTTTGAGACCACCACCGAGATCTTCCGAGCCTTTCAAGCCCCAGCGACTGCCTTGAGCGTAACCGCTGGCGAGTTCCACGACGCTACCGTGCCCGACATTATTCGTGTAGTCGATTCCTTCATCGATGACTCCATACAGCGTCACGCTGCTTTGCGCGAAAGCGGGGGAGGCGACGACGCCGACCAGGGCGACAGCGAGGACTTTCTTTTTCATAAGATCTCCGGAATGTATTGGCGAGTGGCCGACGCATGATTTTCCGGACAATACTTTTTGCAAAGCGAGGAATTCTGATGGCATCAATCGGAAACACCGATGGAGCGAGCGCGGGGGAGGCGAAAACAGGACCGCGAACCGTATGCGATCCGAACTAATCGATTGAAGAGCGTACGAACAATACGCGAGTCAAGCGGGATGAGATGAGGCGCGGAGCAACCAGACGAAACAAGACGAAACAAGACGAAGTGAGAACGAGGACGACCCAAACGGTGTT
Source organism: Burkholderia sp. OK233 (assembly GCF_900230185.1). Taxonomy (GTDB): domain Bacteria; phylum Pseudomonadota; class Gammaproteobacteria; order Burkholderiales; family Burkholderiaceae; genus Paraburkholderia. Next base: position 83,286 of record NZ_OCSR01000002.1, on the reverse strand, counting down.
AAGAAGTACGCTTCGGCGCACGCAGCGCCGCCGGAAGAATGACTCCCTTGTCACAAGCGCATGCCGGTGCACGAACCCAGATTCCAGATGCACCACTACCCGTGGCAGACCACGGGACCCGCTTAGCAGTAGCGGTTTGAGCTGCTTTCTTTTGCCTACTTTTCTTTGCAGCCGGCAAAGAAAAGTAGGTGCCGCCCCGCACAGGGGCAACGCTAATAGACCACTAACAAAACAAGGAAAGGCCAAAGTCGTAAGAGCACAGACAGAAAGCGCCGCGCGAGGCAAAAAACCAGAAAAAAACTAAGCAGCAACCCCAACAACAACATTGCGCCGTTCCTCCACCATCTCCTCGATCAAACCAGCGAGCACATCCACAGCAGGATCCCGATTAACAGAAGCCCGATGCAACTCCAGATCAGCCGCGGGCAAGGCGGGCAGCCCCTCATGAACCCCCAGCACCCGCCAGTTATCCGGCAAAGTACACCGATCAATAATAGTGACAGCCGCCCCGTGATTAACAGCAACCTTAATCCCAGTAGGACTCTGACTGGTATACACAACCTGATACTGCCGCTCAAGCGCGGCAAGCGCTTCAAGCCCCCGCTGCCGATAGCAGCAAGTTTCAGGAAACAGGGCAAGAGGCACAGGCGCCCCAGCCTCAAGAACAAAATCCCGATGCGCGGCCCACACCACTTCCTCACGCCCGAGATGCCGCCCACTGGTCTGCGACCCATGCCGTACCACTAGCGCCAGATCCAACTCCCCAGCCTGCAACCGCTCGAGCAACTCCAACGACATCCGGCAATGAATATGCGGCCGCGCGCCCGGCCTCAGCGCGTAAAACTTCTTGAGCAACTCAGGCAGCCATAACTCTGCATAGTCCTCGGGCAGCCCAAACCGGATCACACCATCGCTATTGCTCCGATTCAGCGCAGCAATCGCCTCGTTCTGAACCTGAATAATGCGCCGGGCGTGAATCAAAAAATTCTCGCCATCGCGCGACAAAGCCAACCGCCGGCTGTTACGCAGAAACATGTGCGTTTCCAACCGGTCCTCCAGCGTGCGGATCCGCAGACTGATGGTCGACTGTGTGCGGTGCAGCAATCTGGCCGCTGCGGTAAACCCGCCGCTATCGACCACGGCAACGAACGCCCGCACCAGTTCGGGGTCCAGAGAACTCAGTTTCGACCAATCGGGTCCGCTGATGGAAGCCATCGGAATTACTCGCTTTCCAAAGAAATTTGGCGATCAAAACATGGGGGCGTCAGTGAGGTGATTGTTGTCGAAAACAATTCGCGTCACAAATCAGTCTGAACCCCTAATCTGGAGTCCCGCCGTGTCAGTCAGTCTTCCTCTTGCCGATGCCGAATGCAACGATTTGAGCGACATCGTCGATACCGGGCGCTATCCGCTGCACGATCCGGACCACCCCCGTATGCGCGAACTGATTGCAAGCTGTCGCGCCCACCTGGCGGGCAACGGCAGCGCTGTGCTGCACGGTTTCCTGCGGCCCGAGGCGCTCGTCCAGGCGCGGGCCGAGGGCGTGGCGCTGGCGGCCAAGACCTACTTTTCGACCCGTAAGGTCAACGCCTACTTCACAGCGGACGATCCGTCGCTGCCCGCCGACGACCCGCGCCGCGTCTTCATGGACCGCACCAGCGGCTTCGTCACCCGCGATGTGATCCCCGCCGACGCGATCGTGCATCGCATCTATGTGGCTCTGGCGATGAAGCGCTTCGTTGCTGCCTGCCTCGGTGAAGCGCGTGTCTGGGAATACGCGGACCCTTATGCCGGACTGGTTCAGAACGTCATGCCGCCGGGCACCGAACAGCCGTGGCACTACGACACCAACGAATTCATCGTCTCGATGATGACGCAACAGCCGGAAGCGGGCGGCGATTTCGAGTATTGCCCGAATATCCGTTCGCCCCAAGGCGAAAACTATGGCGACGTGGGCAGCGTGGTGCGCGGCGAGACCCGTGCGCCGATCAACGTGATCACGTTGCAACCCGGCGATCTGCAACTGTTCAAAGGGCGTTTTTCGCTGCACCGCGTCACGAAGGTGCAAGGCGGAATCGACCGGCATACGGCGATCTTCGCGTACTCGCAGAAGCCGGGTGTGATCGGCAGGCTCGAACGCACGCGCCAACTGTATGGACGCGTGTCGGAAATGCATCTGGAAGCCGAGCAGCGGCTCGTGCGTGCCGACAACCTCGTCGATTGAAGCTGTTTTCTTAAAACCATCCCACGTCCCCTTCGAAAATATGACGATTATTCGCCCGACTCACCGCCCCGAAGACTGCGAACCGACCGTGGAGGAAATCGCGCAGATCCAGCGCGACCGGCTTGCCGCCGTGCGCCGCGAACTGAAAAAGCGCGATTTGACCGCCGCGATCCTGTTCGACCCCACGCATATGCGCTATGCGACTGGCTCGCGCAACATGCAGGTCTATTCGATGCGCAATCCCGCGCGCTATCTGTTCGTACCGGCCGAAGGCAAGGTCGTGCTGTTCGAATACGCCGGCTGTGATTTTCTTGCCGACGGACTCGATACCGTCGACGAAGTGCGGCCGGCTACTGCGATTTCCTATTACTTCTGCGACGACATGCTGGGCCGCGTCACCGAACGCTGGGCCGACGAAATCGACGAGCTGGTCAGGCAGAGCGGCGGCGGCAAACGCATCGCCATCGAAAGCGCGACGTCGGCGGCGGCCTTTGCGTTGCAAGCGCGCGGCTATCAGATCAGCGACGCGCAGGAACCGCTCGAACGAGCCCGCTCGATCAAAGTGCCCAACGAGATCAAGATGATCCGTTCATCGCTGCGTGCCGCGGAAGAGGGCGTCCGTAAGCTGGAAGCCGCACTTGTGCCGGGCGTCAGCGAAAACGAACTCTGGTCGCATCTGCACAAACACATCATCGAAACAGACGGCGACTACGTGGAAACACGCTTGATCAGCTCGGGTCCGCGCACCAATCCGTGGTTCCAGGAAAGCAGCCCACGCAAGATCCAGACAGGCGAACTCGTCGGTCTCGATACGGACGTCGTGGGGCGCTTCGGCTATTACGCGGACTTCTCGCGCACCTTCCTGTGCGGCGACGGTCCCGCCACGGCGGCACAGAAGACGCTCTACACGCTCGCCTATGAACAGGTGCATTCGAACATGGAGAACGTGCGCGCCGGCACGACCTTCCAGGAGTTCATCGCGAAGGCCTGGAAGATTCCCGGCCCTTACCAGGCGCGCCGCTACTTCGCGCTCGCGCATGGCGTCGGCATGACCGGCGAGTATCCGTACATCGTCCATCGCGAGGACAACGACGCCAAGGGCTATGACGGCGTGATCGAGCCCGGCATGACGCTGTGCATCGAAAGCTACATCGGCCATGAAGATGGCGGCGAAGGCGTCAAGCTGGAAGAGCAGGTGTATGTGCGCGACGACGGCCGCGTGGAACTGCTGTCCGACTATCCGTTCGAGAAGCGCCTGCTCGCCTGAGCGCATGGCGTGTCCTCACCGGCATGTGAGGCAGAGGTTCGGCCTCTCGCGCATGCCGGTTCAATGCAATTCAACGCTCCAAGGGTGATCGACAATGCAATTCAGACAACTTCGGGCGGTGTTGTGCGCCGCCGCCATGGCTTTGACCGGCGTCACCGCGCACGCGGCGGATAGCTGGTGCGCGCAAGGCAAGACGGTGCATTTCGCCGGCATTACGTGGGAAAGCGGCTCCTTCGCGACTGAAGTGCTGCGGCAGATTCTGGAGAAGGGCTACGGTTGCAAGACCGATGTCGTGCCCGGCAGCACGGCGGCCACCGAAACCGCGCTCGCGCACAACGACGTGCAGGTGTGGGCCGAACAGTGGACCGGACGCAGCGAGATCACCGCGAAGGCGGTGGCCTCGGGCAGCGTCAAGCTGGTGGGCGACACCTTGCCGGGTGGCACGAAGGAAGGCTGGTTCGTGCCGGAATACGTGGTGAAGGGCGATTCAAAACGCGGTATCAAGCCGGTCGCTGCGGGTCTCGTTTCAGTGACCGACCTGCCTAAGTACAAGAGCGTATTCGCGGACGACGAGGAGCCGGACAAGGGCCGCTTTCTCAACTGTCCGACGGGTTGGGATTGCGAACGGGTCAACACACGCTTGCTGAAGGTGCTGAATCTCGATGCGAGCTACACCAACTTCCACCCAGGCACGGGAGCCGCGCTCGATGCCGCTATCGCTTCCGCGTACCAGCGTGGCGCGCCGATTGTGTTCTATTACTGGGGCCCGGCCGCGTTGATGGCGAAGTACCGGTTCGTCGAACTGAAGATGCCTGCCTATAACGACGCATGCTGGAAGACCTTGCGCGACGAAAGCAGTACCTCGCAATGCGCTTCCTCGTACATGGTCTCGCATGTCACGGTAGGCGTATCCACGCCGTTCTACGACGCTGACCCGCAACTCGTGTCGATGCTCGGCAAGGTCAAGTTTCCAATGGACTTCCTCAACAGCACGATCCTCGAAATGAGCACGAAGAAACTCGACGGATCAGCCATGGCCACGCAATTCCTGCGCGAGCATCCGGAAATGTGGAAGCAATGGGTGCCTGCCGACGTCGCGTCGAAAGTGCAGGCCGGACTCGCTGGCGCCTGACAGGCAGTAACGTCAGGCAGATTTCGACGGCACGGTGTCTTGCGGCTTCGTGCCGGACTGCAGGTGTTGTACGGCCTGTGGTCTACGTGTAGTGGAGGATGGGTCATGCATTCGTTTTTTCTGCATCTTTCGATTGCCGACTGGGTGAACGACGCCGTGCAATCGTTCGTTACCCGCTACGGCGACAGCTTTCACCAGTTCAGCATTGCGCTCTTACGCTATGTGCTCGTACCGCTCGAAGGCGCATTGCGCGCGTTACCACCGTGGCTCATCCTGCTGGCGGTCGGCGCGGTGACATGGAATGCGACGCGGCGCCTGAGCATTGCCGGTTTCTTCATGCTGCTGCTCTATGCGATCGGTTGCTTCGGTCTGTGGGAAAAGCTGATGCAGACCCTCGCTTTGATGCTGGTGGCGACGGTGCTGTCGGTCTCGCTCGGCGTGCCGCTCGGCATTCTCACCTCGCGCAGCGCGTGGCTGCGGCGTGTGCTGTTGCCCACGCTCGACGTCATGCAAACGCTGCCCAGCTTCGTCTATCTGATTCCGGTGCTGATGCTGTTCGGCCTCGGCAAGGTACCCGCGATCCTCGCCACCATCATCTATGCGCTGCCGCCGCTGATTCGCTTGACCGATCTCGGTATCCGCCATGTGGATGCCGAGGTGGTCGAGGCGGCGCGCGCCTTCGGCACGACGCGCTGGCAGTTGCTGGTGAACGTGCAGATGCCGCTGGCGCGGCCCAGCATCATGGCCGGCATCAACCAGACGACGATGATGGCGCTTTCCATGGTGGTGATCGCCTCGATGATCGGTTCGCGCGGCCTCGGCGAAGATGTACTCGCCGGCATTCAGACGCTCGACGTAGGCAAGGGGACGCAGGCAGGTATTGCCATCGTGATCCTCGCGATCGTGATCGACCGTATCAGCCAGGGCTATGGGCAGGACCGCCGTACGCGACGGGTGTTGGCGCAGCGCAGAAAGGCCCGGGCGGCTTCGCGCATTCCTTATCGCGTGAGCAGCACGAATACGGATGAAACATCGGCGGCTGAAGGTGGGCTCGAAACCCGCACGGCCAAATGACAGGAAAAAGCAGGAAAAACAGGAAAGAGCGAGGAGAGCGACATGGCAGCGATTGAAGTCAACCACGTGTACAAGCTTTTCGGGCCGCCGGCCAGTCATGCGCGCGTGCTCGACCTGTTGCGAAGCGGCAAGGGCAAAGCCGATGTGCTGGCCCAGACCGGTTGCAATGTCGGCTTGAACGACGTCAGCCTGACTATCGGCGCGGGCGAAATCTTCGTGATCATGGGACTGTCCGGTTCCGGGAAGTCGACCCTTGTGCGCCATTTCAACCGGCTGATCGAGCCGACCTCCGGCGAGATCGTGATCGACGGCTCGGATGTCATCAAGCTCGGCGCGCAAGGCCTGCGTGACCTGCGCCGCTACAAGGTCAGCATGGTGTTCCAGAACTTCGGACTGTTGCCGCATCAGACCGTGCTCGACAATACGGCATATGCATTGCGTGTGCGCGGCGAACGCAAGTCAGAGGCCAACGAGAAAGCCCGTGTCTGGCTCGGCAAGGTGGGGTTGAACGGTTACGACGAACACTATCCGGACGAGTTATCCGGCGGCATGCGTCAGCGGGTCGGGTTGGCCCGCGCGCTTGCCGCGGATACGGACGTGCTGCTGATGGACGAAGCATTCTCCGCGCTCGACCCGCTGATTCGCACGGAAATGCAGGACCAGTTGCTGCAACTGCAGGCAACGCTGAAGAAGACCATCGTATTCATCACCCACGATCTCGACGAAGCGCTGCGGATCGGCAACCGCATCGCGATTCTGCGCGACGGCCAACTCGTGCAGGAAGGTACGCCCAACGAGATCCTGACGCGCCCCGCGGACGACTACGTGAGGCGTTTTGTCGAGCGCCGCTCGGATCGCGGAACAGTCAGCCATTGATACAGTGCTTGTATGCGCGGAGATGTTGAGCCCGATTTCACGGCGCAATCCCCGGGAAATCGGGCAAGCCATCTTCAGGCGAGAGTCTGTCGTCGACCGCGAGACCTTGGCAGTCGGGTGCCGGAGGCGCCGTCGCTGCAACGGTCTCGATTCCAGCATGACTTCCTGTGTTGGCGATACGGGTTGTTCCGGCTTGCGTGGTGACGCTGCAACCTTGCGACTCGAGCAGCGAGGTCGAGTTACTCGCGCGGCATTCGTCGTGCAAGTTGTCGGCCCAGTTCGCGTAGCTGAGGAGTTCACTCCGCTCTTTCTGATCCCCGACCAGTTCGGCGTACCTGGCATAGGCGAGTCCCGCGTGTGTCGGGTCCATCTTGATGGCGCTCATGTATTCGCGGCGTGCGCCCTTGTCGTCGTCGAGCAGCTTGAGCGACTCCGCCAGATTGACGTGCGCTTCCTGATAGTCCGGTTTCAGATAAACGGCGATACGGAAATCGTCGCGCGCATTTTGCAGGTCGGACTTCGCTTCAGTGGAACGACGGTCAGGCGCTTGCCTGGCCAGTGCCAGCCAGGCGCGGCCAATTGCATTGAATGCAGCCTCCCGTGACGAATGCAAGGCAATGGATCGTTCGAACGCGCCAATCGCCAGCTTGTGGCAACCGAGCTCGCTGAGTGCGATACCCCAGTTATAAAAGCTCCAGGACGATGGGTATTCGGCGGATAGGCGGCTGACCGCGTTGATTTCGCCTTTGTAATCGTGGTACGCCTCGTCGATCTTCGAGAGTCCAAGCAGGGCCCATTTGTAGTTCGGCTGTTCGTCTCCGGCGTCGACGATGCTCGAAAAGATCCGTTCAGGCTCGGAAAAATCACAGGCTCCCTTGCCTGCGTAGCAGCGCGTCTGGGCTTCGGCCGACTCGTACGAGGCGTAGATATAAGGACTGTGCTTCTTCAACACATCGATGGCGACATTGGAGAGATTTTTATCCAGATCGGCGATTGCGCCGTAGGGCGTGTCGAAACGATAAACATGGCCGCGCTCCACCAGGACCAGATGCAGAGCGTAGTGGTCCGGGGTGCCGGTTACGCTGCCCGAGATGGTCGAAACCGGAAGCGGCAACGCCTCGCGCACGTACTGCAGGATTGTCTTTGCGGAAATGGATGTGCCGGGCACGGAGAAATCCGGCATGTCGGAACCGAGCCTGATTTCTTCTTTGGCGGAGGCGGGTATCACGTTTGCCGCGCTGTCTTCGAGGGCGATCAGTTGGCCCGCGACCAATGACTGGAACACGTCGCTGGAGTAGCCGATTTTGGCGAACGCTTCGGGAACATAGATATTTTCGATGACGGTCTCGCGCGCGGATACCAGCTTCCACAGTACGGTGCCGGCAAGGCATGCGCCGATCAGAAGCAGCAGGTTCAGCGAAACCATGCGCAGGTTGGACGTGAAGGTTGCGAGCTTCGCAAGACGGTCTTCGTGCGGGGTGCTCGTTTTCCTGGACGTCGGCCCTGGTTTCTGCTCGGATTTCTGTTCCGGCTCGGGCCTTTGTCCCGGATGCGGCGGATCGGTTGGCTTGACCGCTTTCAGATGCGGGGGGCGATGAGCTCCGCGATGATGTTTCTGTGCGTGCACGTTGCCTCCCCTCGGTGAGCCGGCTTCAACAAAACGAAGCTGCGAGGTGAGGATTTAACAATCGGGCGGCCTGGGCGACCTGACGCTTTTAATCAGGTTCGTATGTCTCGCGCACGATGCCGAAGTGCGTCCTGAGTCCATCCCAGCCGAGCGCCGTGACGGCCACCGACCGCGTGGTGGAGGACTTGCGCACCCAGCCCCATGCAAGAAAGGCATCCATCAGCCGGGCGCCTAACGGCCCCGCGACGTGAAACTGCCGCTCGGTCCAATCGAGACATTGGCGGGCCTGTTCCGTTTGGCCGACCGGCAGATCGCCGATATCGATGCCGAGTTGCTGCAGCCACGCGCGGCCGGACGTGGTGAGCGCATAGCGGCGCTCGCTCGCTTCGACGATGAAGCCTCGCGTGAGCATGCTTTGCGTCACGGCGATGCTGATCTGGCCCGCCAGATGGTCATAGCAGCAGCGCGCGAAACGCAGCGCCTGCGCCGAGCGATTCGGCGTATTGCGCCAGGCCGGGGTGACCGGCCCAACCGACGCGAGGCTTTCAAGCACGTGCGAAACGTGCGCGCCGGCGAGGCGGTAATAGCGATGCCGGCCCTTGCTTTCCACGCTGAGCAAGCCGCCGTCGAGCAGCTTGGCGAGGTGCGAGCTGGCGGTCTGGGCAGTCACTCCCGCCGCTGCTGCAAGCGCGCCGGCCGACATGGCGCTACCGTCCGCGAGCGTGATCAGCATCACCGAACGAACCGGTTCGGCGATCAGGTGTGCAACGCTCGAAATATTGTGCTGGCCCATTTATGTGCAATGTCCGTCATTGATGCGTGTGCGACGCCTGCTGGCAAGTGAACAGTTGTCCGCACGCACACTTCGATACAGCCCGAAGCATTCTCTGTGTGGGCCGCCTTATAGTCAACGGCGAAGCAGAAAAAAGGGGCTGGAACTCTTGAACGATGAACGTGAATATCAGAAGCGGGTATTGATCGCGACGAGCCTCAGCTACGTCATTGTCATACTGGATACCTCGATCGTAAACGTTGCGCTGGAGCCGGTTGCGGCCAGTCTGGGCTCGGATATCACCGGCCTGCAATGGGTGGTCAACGCTTACACGCTGACGTTTGCCAGCTTGCTGCTGAGCGGCGGCGCGCTAGGCGACCGGATCGGCGCGAAAACAGTCTATCTCGCCGGCTTGCTGGTCTTCGCTTCTGCATCGGCGCTATGCGGATTGGCGCCGGATTTGCAGATTCTGGTGGTCGCGCGGGTATTGCAAGGTGTCGGCGCGGCACTATTGGTGCCGTGTTCGCTGACTCTTATCAACCATGCTTTTCCGGTTGCCCGGCAGCGCGCCAGCGCGATTGGAGTGTGGGCCGGATGCGGCGGTATCGCGATGGCGGCGGGGCCCCTCGCCGGTGGTCTGCTGATTCACCTGCTCGGCTGGCGCAGCATTTTTCTGGTGAACGTGCCGATCGCGTTGATCGGCGCGTGGCTGACTACGCGTGTCGATTCGGTCCGGCCGGCCAGCTCGGACTGGCCGATGGATGTCGCCGGGCAACTGCTCGCCATCGTTGCGCTTGGCGCGTCGGTAGCGGTGCTGATCGAGGGGGCGAAGCTCGGGTGGCAGGCGAGTGCGATACGTGTGGGTGCGGCGATTGCGCTTGCCGCCTGGGTTGCGTTCGTGCTGGTCGAGGCCAGGCGCAAACAACCGATGCTGCCGTTGGGCTTCTTTCGTAGTCCAGTATTTTCTGCCTCGGCATTCGTTTCGCTGATTTCCGGCCTGATTTTCTATGGCTTGTTTTTCCTGCTGAGTTTGTATTTCCAGTCTGCTCGCGGATGGTCGCCGTTGCGGACCGGCCTCGCGTTCCTGCCGTTGACCGTGATGGTGACCATCGGCAGCTTCGTATCCGGCGCGTTGAACCGGACGTATGGCGCACACCGGCTCGTTTGTGCCGGCTTCCTGCTGTATGCACTGGGTTTCGCCGGGCTCGTCGCGCTCGCGGACGATGCGCCGTATTGGCGTATCGTGCTTTGCTTTCCTGCAGTCGGTTTCGGGGCGGGGGTGATTTCGCCGGCGGCGACCGCCGCGTTGATGACGGCGGTGGACAAGGCGCGCGCAGGCGTCGGGGCGGGTGTGCTCAACGCGAGCCGGCAGACAGGTTCCGCTTTTGGCGTAGCGATCTTCGGCGCGCTGATGAGTGCGATCCAGCCACTCGACGCGGGGATTCGCGTGGCGGTCTATCTGGCGATTGGCCTGTCGCTGCTGGCCACGCTGGTTTGGGGTGTCGCGTTGGCCGTGGCGACGCGTTATGCGGGCAGCGATGCCTGGTAGACGGGGTAGACCGCAAATAAGTCCTCCGCTTCGATAACGGCGGGTCCGGGGCGCCACTTCCGGTTGGCACCCTCGAGCCGGCATCGGCCAGGGTGCAACGCCGCGCGCCAATCTGCCTGCTCATGACCCCCCATGTGGACCAGGCGATTTATTATCGCTGGTACTAGTCAGGTGCATTTTCGGCCACCGATACTGAAATCGTCTGCTATGGCCGCCGTGCCACATCCGCTCGCCGCGGAGCTCCACTACCGGGCCGGTCCTGCAATGGCAGGCGGATTCAGCAGAGGTGATTTCATCGCTTACGAAAAGCAGACGGAGACTTCATGCTCAAGTTCCTGATTGGGATCGGCATCCCCTATATCGGCGTGATAGGCCTGCTGCCCTGGGTCGCTTCGGTCGATCGATTCGTCCTGGGCGTGCCGTTCATCTATGCCTGGATTTTCGCGTGGTTTGTCCTGACGTCCATCTGCCTGCAGGTGTGCTGGCGTCTGTTCGATCGTCGCGCGGACGAAGCCGATCCGCAAACCCACTGAAGCAGCAGGAGAGCCAGGATGTCCACCGTTGTCTTTCTCGGTTTGATTCTCTTTTCGCTGTATCTGGCGATACGGTCCAAAAAAGGGCATGGCGCGCAAAGCGTTCATGACTTCTTTGTCGCGTCCCGGCAGTTTGGCGCGTATTTGGTGTTTTTCCTCGCTGCGGGCGAAATCTACAGTATTGGCACGATGGTCGGCTTTCCAGGCGGCATTTATGCCAAGGGGCCCACCTATGGGGTCTGGTTCCTGGGATACATCCTGCTGGCGTATCCCGTCGGCTATTTCATCGGGCCGAAGATCTGGGAGGCCGGCAAACGCTATAACGCCATTACGCTGCCCGACCTGTTCAAAGGTTATTTCGGCAACCGTGCGCTGGAGGTGATCGTCGCCGGATCTGCGATTCTGTTCCTGCTGCCCTGGGGCGAGTTGCAATTCACGGGGCTCGTAGCCGCGTTCAAGGGCCTCGGCTGGAATTTCCAGCCGCTCTATCTGATTCTGATTTCAGCTATGCTGGCATTCACCTACATCGCCATTTCCGGCGTGCGGGCGTCGGCGTACATTGCGATCCTGAAAGACGTGCTGATGGTCGTGGCGATCGTGATCACCGGACTCGCGGTTTCGTGGGAATCCAGCGTCACGGAAGTTTTTCATGCCGCGAGCCTGCACGTCAGCAACAGCATGAACGCCAGTCAACTGACGTTTTCGATGAGCACCATGCTGTTCCAGTCGTTGGGGTTCTATGTGATGCCGTTCGCCGTGCAGGTTTTCTTCACGGCCACCAGCCAGAACACGATCCGGCGCACCCAGGTGGCCATGCCGCTGTACATGCTGATGTATCCGTTTCTGGTCATCGCTTCGTACTATGCGATCAGTCAGAACCTGCACCTCGCGTCGCCGAATGAAGCGTTCTTTGCGGCGGCGATCCGGCTGCTGCCGGGCTGGTTGCTGGGTTTGGTCGCGGCCGGCGCCGCGCTATCGGGTCTCCTGGTGCTGACGGGTATCTGTCTCGCCATCGGCCCGCTCGTGACGCGCAATCTGTTGCCGAAGATGCCCGAGAGCAGGCAGAAAGCCACTGCGAAAACGGTGATCGTGGTCTACCTGCTGGTCTCGATCGTGATGACCTTGCTGACGCCGAATCTGATGCTCACGCTGATCAATACCGCGTACTACGGCGTGACCCAGTTTTTCCCGGGCGTGATGGTCATTCTGTTTTCGCTTCGAGTCAAACCGGCCGCCGTTGCAACGGGTATTCTGACCGGCCAGATCCTCGCGATCATCCTTTACATCCTTCATGTCGATTTCGGAGGATTCAACCTGGGCCTGTTGTGCCTCGTGATCAATATCGCGGTGACCGCCTTGCTGAACCATGGTTGGAAGCGTAAGCCGGTGCATGCTCTGTCCTGACCGTGCGGCTTGCCTCCTGAATCAGAGAACACCTAGCTATGAATTCGATTGAACGAGGTCCCATCACCGTCTTTGTCGCCAGAAAAATTCTGACGATGAATCCGGCCCAGCCGCACGCCACGCATGTTGCCGTGCGAGACGGTAGAATTCTGTCCGTCGGTAATCTGGATGACGTGAGCCGCTGGGGCGAGGCTGAGATCGTCGACACGTTCCAGGACAAGGTGTTGATGCCGGGTCTCGTCGAAGGGCATTGCCATTTGATGGAAGGCGCCATGTGGGATGCCGTGTATCTCGGCTATTACGACCGGCGCGGTCCCGACGGCAAACTGTGGCGAGGACTGAGAACGCTGGGCGAGGTGATCGAACGGCTCGCCGAAGCGCAACGCGTCATGACGGATGCTGAGGCGCCGCTGCTCGCGTGGGGCTTCGATCCGATTTTCTTCGGCGCGAGCCGTCTGTCGGTTAGAGAACTCGATACCGTTTCTGCGAGCCGGCCTATCGTTGTGCTGCACGCGAGTGTGCACCTGATGAACGTCAACAGTGCGATGCTGGCGCTCGCCGGTATCGATGAGGACACCGACATCGACGGGATCGACAAGGATGGCGAAGGCCGGCCAACCGGCGAACTGCAGGAATTCGCCGCCATGTTCCCCGTGTATCAGGTGATCGGCAGCCAGCTTTCCATTGCGGCGAGTGAAAAGACCGAGGCCATCTGGAATTTTGGCAAGGTCGCGCAACTCGCCGGCGTGACTACCGCGACGGACCTGGTCAACGATCTGTCGACGCTGGGCAATCGCAACCTGCACGAAGTCACCGCCGATCCTCAGTATCCGGTCAGAATCGTGCCCGCGTTTGCGCCGCAGCGAAGCCCCGATAACGGCGTCGAAAAAGTACTGTCGGCCATTCACGACAGCACGGAGAAATTGAGGTTTGGCCCGGTCAAATTTATCGTCGATGGATCGATTCAGGGCTTTACGGCGCGGCTCAAATGGCCGGGTTATGTCGGCGGCCAGCCGAACGGCTTGTGGCTGATTCCGCCGAGCCAGTTGGAAGAAGTGTTCACGCCGTTTCACCGCGCGGGGCTGCAACTTCATATTCATACGAACGGCGATGAAGCCACCGAGGTTGCATTGAACGCCCTCGAGAAGATGCTCGACGCCTGTCCGCGCAGCGATCACCGCCACACGCTGCAGCACTGCCAGATGGCCGACGCGAGCCAGTTGGCCCGTGCGGCCAAACTCGGTATGTGCATCAACTTTTTCTCCAACCATATCTACTACTGGGGCGACGCGCACTACGCGCAGACCATGGGCCCCGACCGGGCGAACCGGATGAACGCGGCGGGAACGGCGCGGCGTCTGGGCATTCCTTTTGCCTTTCATTCGGATGCGCCGATCACGCAGTTAAGCCCGCTGTTCACAGCCTGGTGCGCGGTGCAGCGCAAGACGGCCAGCGGTCGCGTGCTAGGTGCGAGCGAATGCATCCCCGTGGCGGACGCATTGCGCGCGATTACGCTGGGGGCGGCGTATACGCTCAAGATGGAGCATCTGATCGGCAGTATCGAGGTGGGCAAATTCGCGGACTTCGCCGTGCTGGCGGACGACCCGACCGAGGTCGCGGCCGACCAGCTGAAAGACGTCGAAGTGTGGGGCACGGTGCTGGGCGGCCGCGTGTTTCAGTCGCCGGCAAAATGAACGACGTGGCGCAGTCGAGCGTCCGGCCGCCCATTCCGCTGGTCGTGCTCGGCGGCTATCTGGGTGCGGGAAAGACGACGCTGCTCAATCATGTGCTGTCGAATGCGGGACAGCGCAGGGTGGCTGTGCTGGTCAACGATTTCGGCGATATCAATATCGACGCCGCACTGATCCGCGAACGCACGGACGACGTCATCAATCTGGAGAACGGCTGCGTCTGCTGCTCGATCGGGGGCCGCCTCGTCGATGCGCTCGTGAAGATCGGCGCGCGTCCCGAGCGTCCCGAGTTGTTGATCATCGAAGCCAGCGGTGTATCCGATCCCGTGAAGATCGCGCAGATCGGTCTGCTCGACCGGGCATTCAGGTTGGTCGGGATCATCGTTGCCGTGGACGCAGAGCGGATCGGTGCGACCGTGCTCGACCCGTATGTGGGCGATATTGTGCGCCGGCAGATCGCGGGCGCGACGGCCCTTGTGCTCACCAAGACCGACCTCGTGACGGAGCAGGAAAAAGTCGCGGCGACAGAGGCGGTGTCGTCGTGCGCGACCATTTCCATCCTGCTTGAATCCGCCAACGGATCCATCCCGCTGGAGTTGATCTTCGACGCGAGTGTTGTGCCTCGTCGTCGCACCAGTGGGCCCGCTTTCGCGGCGCGCGAGCATGTCAATAGTCATCAGGATATCTGCAGTTTTTCCTTTCGCTCGGACTTTCGCCTCGACAGGAAGAAACTCAGGGAAGTGTTTCACAGCCTGTCGGTTCCCCTATTGAGGGCGAAGGGCATCGTATGGCTGGACCAGAATGCTTCTCCGCAGGAGCTCCATGTGGTCGGTGGCCGTATTTTGATCACGCCTTTTGCAGGTCACGCAGCGGGCGAATCGACGATCGTTCTGATAGGTCGCTTCAGCGACGAAGACGAGCGTACTGTGAAGCGCTGCCTCGAAAGCACACAGGCGCTGAACTAGCGCCAGCCTCGCGCCGGCGTGCCACGGTCATCGCGTCAAGCACGTCAATCGCACTAAACCCACAAGGCACACCAACGGCCTGAATCGGAAACCCCGGTTCCAGGCCAGTCAACCCGCGTGTCCCCGACACACGCTGCACCAGGCGAAACCAGCGCACTGGCCCTACCGTCGACCGGACACGAAACTTACACTTTTCCATAAGAGATCGCCGCTTAGGCAAGCTCACGAGTCTCACCCAATTCACCAAGCAGGAGACATGCATGACCACAACAGAAACGTCCGCATCGAAGGTCACCGTGGACACGCTCGCCGCATTTTCCGCCGCGTTCAATCGTCACGATGCGAATGCGCTGATGGACTTCATGACCGAAGACTGCGTGTTCGACGCCGCCGGCGGAAGTGAAGTCTATGGCGCGCGCTTCATCGGCCGCGACGCGGTGCGCGCCGCGTTCGAAGCGGTCTTCAAGACTTTCCCGGATGCGCATTGGGGGAAGGGCCGTCACTACGTTATCGGGGAACGCGGTGTGTCCGAATGGGTATTCACGGGGACGCATGCGGAAGGCTGGCGCATCGAAGCAGAAGGGTGCGACCTCTTCGAGTTCCGCGATGGTCTGATCGCAGTCAAGCGCGCGTTCCGCAAGGAACGTCCGAAGCAGAACGTTTGACGCCGACGAGGAGCTTCTCATGGAGCAAAGTGTCATCACACGGGTCGGCGAAGGTCTGTCCGCAGGACGGGATAGCGCAACACAGTATGACCCGAGATACGACCCGCTGGTCTCGCCAGGACCGGGGCACGGCAAGCAATACGCGCCCACCTACTGGGCTGCGACCGCCGGCACGCCGCCGCCAGACGATGGTCCGATCACGAAAGATATCGACGTGGACGTGGCGATCATCGGCGCAGGGTATACGGGGCTCGCGACGGCGCTGTGTCTCGCGCGCGAGCACGGCATCAAGGCTGTGGTGCTCGAGGCGAACAAAACCAGTTGGGGCTGCAGCAGCCGCAATGGCGGACAAGGGCAGAATGCATCGGGACGTCTGTCGCGTTCCCAATGGATCGAGCGTTGGGGTAAAGACGTCGCGTTGAGAATGCACGACGAGATCCAGGAAGGCTTCGACAACTTCAAGTCGCTGGTGGCCGAGATCGATTGCGATCCGCAGCCGGGTGGCCACTTTCTGATTGCGCACCGGCCGCGCATGATGGACAAACTCGCTGCCGAAGCCAAGGTCTGGAAAGACGTTTTCGGTTACCCGTCCGAGCTCATTGACCAGGCCACGTTTCGCCGCGAGTACGTCAACGATTGCGAGGCGGCCGGCGCGCTCCATGAACCCGAAGGCATCGGCATCCACGCGTTGAAACTCGCGTATGGCTATTTGCGGCTCGCACGCGAAGCAGGCGCACGTGTTCATCCGGCGAGCCCGGTCATCGGCTGGGAAACCATCAACGGCATTCATCATCTGCGCACGCCTGGCGGCATCGTGCGGGCCCGGTCCGTGGGTATTGCGACCGGCGCGTATACGGCGCCGGACCTTCATCCTTCGCTGACGAGCCGGGTGATGCCAATTCTGTCGAATTCGATGGTGACGCGTCCGCTTACGCAGCAGGAAATCGCCGCCTGCAATTTTCGAACGACGCAGGTGCTCACCGATACGCGCACGCTGCGTTTTTACTACCGCTTCCTGCCGGACAACCGGCTGCAGATCGGCAGCCGTAGCGCGATCACCGGTGCGGATGCGCCGAATCCGCGCCACTACGAGTTGCTCGTCGAAGGAATGGGCCGCAAGTTCCCAGCGTTGCGCGGCGTCCAGATCGACTATTCTTGGTGGGGCTGGGTGGATGTGAGCCACGACATGATGCCGCGCGTGTGCCAGCCGGATCCGAAGCAGTCGGTGTTTTACGCACTGGGCTACGGCGGCAACGGTGTGTCATATTCCCAGCAGGCGGGGCGACGCCTCGCCGAACGGATTG
Organism: Burkholderia sp. OK233; assembly: GCF_900230185.1. Taxonomy (GTDB): domain Bacteria; phylum Pseudomonadota; class Gammaproteobacteria; order Burkholderiales; family Burkholderiaceae; genus Paraburkholderia. Next base: position 66,203 of record NZ_OCSR01000002.1, on the reverse strand, counting down.
CGGGTAAAGGGTCGAAGCAGACGTTGCCGATCTTCACGTCCCCGTTGCCCGGCCATCCGTTCGCGCCGTTCCGTCGCATTGGACAACGGATGCTCTACCAGTTGTATTTCCGGCGCGACGAGAAACCTTGAACGTGGCCTGCGTGCCGCGCCATCCGCGGCACGTTATTCACCAGTCGTCGTGCGCCACTTGCACGGCGTTGCGCAGCCAGACGGGTCTGCGCGTTAAATCATAAGAAAAGACACGATGCAGCGAGACGCGCGAGCGTCCTCGCTCGATCCGAATTGACGGCGCTCGGGTTCCGGGAATGTGCGCAGCTTTAAACGCAACCCCGCACGACCGGCGCCGCCATCAACAGGATGTGGAGGTGACATGCAGGTATCGAACAAGAGTGAACTGAAGACCGGCCTCAAGGAGCGCCACATGACCATGATCGCGCTAGGCGGCGTGATCGGCGCGGGCCTGTTTGTCGGCAGCGGCGTCGTGGTCCGGCAGGCCGGTCCGGCGGCGGTTCTGTCGTTTCTGATTACCGGCGGCCTGATTGTGCTCGTCATGCGCATGCTCGGAGAAATGGCGTGCGCCATGCCGGCGGTGGGCTCGTTTTACGAATACGCGCGCCTCGCCTTTGCTGGCAAACGCGGGCCGGGCAAACTGGCCGGCTTTCTGACCGGGTGGATGTACTGGTATTTCTGGGTCATCGTCGTGGCCGTCGAGGCGGTGGCCGGCGCGAAACTGGTTCAATTCTGGCTGCCGGATACGCCGGCGTGGGCGATCAGTCTTGTGTTGCTGGTCGTGTTGACCGCGACCAACCTGATCTCGGTGGGCAGCTACGGGGAGTTCGAGTTCTGGTTCGCGTCCATCAAGGTGGCGGCGATCATCGTGTTCCTGTTCCTCGGCGCGCTCTACGTGCTGGGTCTGTGGCCCGCGTCGATGCACACCACCTCGGTGATGCCGACGCTGCTGTCGCACGGCGGGTTGATGCCGAAGGGGATCGGGCCGGTGTTGAGCGGCGCCGTCGCGGCGACCGGTTTTTACTTTGGCGCCGAGATCGTCACGATTGCCGCCGCGGAAGCGCATGAGCCGGTCAAGGCCGTCGCCAAAGCCACCAATTCGGTGATCACCCGCGTGCTGATTTTCTATGTCGGCTCGATTCTGCTCGTCGTGACGCTGGTGCCGTGGGACTCGCCGAAAATGGCGACACCGTACGTGAGCGCGCTCGATGCGATGGGTATTCCGGCCGCCGCCAATGTCATGAATGCGATCGTGTTGACAGCCGTGCTGTCCGCGCTCAATTCCGGCCTTTACGCCGCATCCCGGATGATGTTCGCGCTGACCCGCCACGGCGATGCGCCGGCTGCGCTCGCCAAGGTCAATCGCCGCGGCGTTCCCGTTCGCGCGATTCTGATCGGCACCTTGTTCGGCTATGTGTCGGTCGTCATGTCTTACGTATCGCCCGACACGGTGTTCGCATTCCTTGTCAATTCATACGGCACGGTGGCCATTTTCGTCTACGTGCTGATCGCCGTGTCGCAACTGAAGCTGCGCGCCCGGCTCGAGCGCGAGGCGCCGGAGATGCTGCGCGTGAGGATGTGGTGCTATCCGTATCTGACCTGTTTCGCGATCGTCGGCATGATCGGCATTCTGGTGGCCATGGCGTTCATTCCGGACCAGCGCACGCCGCTGTGGCTCGGGGTGGTGAGCCTCGGCGTGCTGCTCGTGGCGTATGCGTGGCGGGCCCGGAAAGGCGGGGTGGTTTCCGCTGAACCGGAATTCGTGGACTATCGGCCTCGTACTCATTGAGGCCTGTCCAGGAGGGTGCTGTTTGATGTGCGGCGGTGGGTCGTTCGCGATCACCGCCGCGCTCCGCTAATGGGAGATTGGCGGAGCGGCATTGCTACTTCGACACGGCAGCCGTCACCGCCGTCGCAGGCTGAAGCAGCGGTCCGATGCGCACGGCGATCTCCTTGAGCTTCGGCACCGCTTTCAACAGATCCTCCAGGCTGGAACGCGCCGTGGGTGAATGAACGGCCAGCGCCGCGAGCACGCGGCCATCCTCGATATTGCGCACCGGCACCGCGACCGCCACCATGCCGCGCACGAACTCCTCGTTGTCGACCCCGATGCCGCGCATGGCGAGGCGATCGAGTTCCGCTTCCAGCAGATCGATATCCGTCAGAGTGCGATACGTCATCGATTTGAGCGGCAAGCGCCGGATGACAAGTCCGCGCTCGGCTGACGTCATTTGCGAAAGGAATAGCTTGCCGCTGGCGGTGCAATGCAGCGGGACGCGCGTGCCCGGTTGCATATGCAGACGCAAGGGTTCACTCGTCTCGACACGCTCGACGTACAGCACGGTATCGCCGTCGAGTACGGTGAGATTGCAGGTCTCGCCGAGCGACTCCACGAGCGTGCGCAGCAACGAACGGCACGCACGCGTAAACGTGCTGTTCGCGAGCGTGGTCAGGGCGAGCTGCGCGGCGCGTGGTCCGAGCGCGATGGCGCGATCGGCGCCGCGCGAGTCCGGCATGTGCGTGACATAACCGCGTGCCTCGAGTGACTCGATCAGACGCATCAAGGTTGCCTTCGGAATCTGCAGACGTGAGGACAACTGGGAAAGTGACGACGGCTGTCCGGCGGATGCAAGTTGTTCCAGCACGCTGAGTGCGCGCAGGACGCGGGTGTCGTCGGCGGGCTCGTGAGCGGGTGAGGGGAGATGCGTGGTGTCTCTCATTGTCCTTCCCGAGGCGGATGAAGGTGAATGCGGCCCGAACGGATCAGTGACAACCCGGATGAACGCGTGCGGACAGATTGAATAGTGAAACGAAAAAGTCGGTTTTTGTACCGGATTATTCAATCGTAACCGGATTTGCTTGAATTCTAAACCTCCATCCAATAAATTGGGACGAAATGATCCGGTTTTAAAACAAAGGCAGCAGCACGGAGACATCAATGATACGGAGTTTCGACTACGTGGTCGTCGGCGCGGGATCGGCCGGCTGTGTACTGGCCAACCGCCTCTCCGAGAATGGCCGCTACTCGGTATGCCTGCTCGAAGCCGGGCCGCCCGACCGCTTTCTGTGGATCCATATCCCGATCGGTTACGGCAAGACCATGTTTCATCCGGTCTACAACTGGGGCTTTTACACCGACCCGGATCCGAACATGCACGACCGCAAACTCTACTGGCCGCGCGGGCGCACGCTCGGCGGCTCCAGTTCCATCAACGGGTTGATCTACATTCGCGGTCAGAAAGAGGATTACGACCACTGGGCCGCGCTCGGCAATCGCGGCTGGAGCTGGAAGGAATGCTTGCCTTACTTCCGGCGGCTCGAACACAACGAACTGGGCGAGTCACCGACACGTGGCGTGGACGGTCCGCTGTGGGCCTCCACGATCAAGCAGCGCCACGAACTCGTGGATGCATTCATCGCAGCGTCGAATCGCCTGGGCGTCCCAACGGTCGACGACTTCAATCAGGGCGATCAGGAAGGGGTCGGCTACTACCAGTTGACCACGCGGCGTGGCTGGCGTTGTTCGACGGCCGTCGCGTACCTCAAACCCGCACGCAGCCGTCCGAATCTGCAGATCGAGACCGACGCGCTGGCGTCGAAGATCCTCTTCGAAGGCACCCGTGCTACGGCTGTTCGCTATGTGCAGCACGGCAAGGTTCACGAAGTGCGTGCGCACCGCGAGGTGGTGTTGACTGCAGGCGCGCTGCAGTCGCCGCAATTGTTGCAGGTGTCGGGCGTTGGGCCGGCAAAATTGCTCAATGAGTTGGGTATTCCGGTGGTCGCCAATCGAGCCGGTGTCGGCGAGAACCTGCAGGACCATCTGCAAGTTCGCCTGACCTATGAAGTGACGCGGCCGATCACCACAAACGACCTGCTGCATTCCTGGACGGGCCGCGCGAAGATGGGGCTGCAATGGGCGCTGTTTCGCGAAGGGCCGCTGTCCGTCGGCATCAATCAGGGCGGCATGTTCTGCCGCGCCTTGCCGGATGAGGCGAAAACGCCCGACATTCAGTTCCACTTCTCCACGCTCTCAGCCGACACCGCGGGCGGCGACGTCCACGCATTTCCCGGCTGTACCTATTCGATCTGCCAGTTGCGGCCGGAGTCGCGCGGAAGCGTGCGGATCCGCACGAGCGACATGCGCGACGCCCCGTCGATCCAGCCGAATTATCTGGCAACCGATCTCGATCACCGCACGACGGTCGCGGGTGTGCGTTTCGCGCGCCGCGTCGCTGCCACGGAGCCCATGGCATCGCTGATGAAACGCGAAGTGCGTCCTGGCCGGGACGCACAAAGCGACGAGGAATTGCTGCATTTTTGCCGTGAATATGGCCAGACGATTTTTCATCCGTCCGGCACCGCGAAGATGGGCGTTGCGAGCGATCCGGGCGCGGTGGTCGACGAACGGTTACGCGTGTATGGCACGCAAGGATTGCGGGTGGTCGATTGCTCGATCATGCCGACGCTGGTCTCCGGCAATACCAATGTACCGATCGTGATGGTCGCCGAGAAGGCGTCCAGCATGATTCTCGAGGATGCCCGCGCCGGCGACCTGCCGGCCGGGCAAGTGCAATCACGGAGCATGGAAGCGCAGTATTGAGGCAGAAGCAGAAGCAACGAACCGAAGTGGCCGCAAGAAGTAAAACGATCGCTACCTGACTCGCTGCATCCGAAGTCGATAAAAGCAGCGTGCAGGCCGCGGAATTCGTGCCCCCAGGAGGAGACAGACAGGGGCTCAAATGTGCTGCGTTGCCGGGACGGCACGCGGCCATCCATTGGAGGAGGCGCTATGGCAATCGATAAGCGGGTTATCCGCCGCGTTGCATTCGCGAGCGTGATTGGCGCGACGGTCGAATGGTATGACTTTTTTCTGTATGGCGTCGTCGCAGGCATTGTGTTCAACAAGCTTTACTTTCCCGCTCACGATCCGCTCGTCTCGACGATGCTGGCCTACGGCACATTCGCCGTCGGCTTCATCACGCGGCCGCTCGGCGGCGTGATCTTCGGTCACTTCGGCGACAAGGTCGGACGCAAGTCCGCATTGATCTGCACGCTCATCATCATGGGGGTGTCGACGGCGGGCGTCGCCTTCGTGCCGACCTTCAATCAGATCGGCATCTGGGCGCCCATTCTGCTGCTCTTCCTGCGCGTGTTGCAGGGCATCGGGCTCGGCGGTGAATGGGGCGGCGCGGTGCTGATGGCCTATGAATATGCGCCGCCGAACCGGCGCGGTTTGTACGCGAGCTTGCCGCAGATCGGTTTGTCGATTGGCTTATGCCTCGCGTCGGGTATCGTCGCGGGCATTTCGCGGCTGCTGCCGGAAGCGGCGTTTCTTTCATGGGGCTGGCGGGTCGCGTTTGGCGCTTCGTTGCTGCTGGTGGTGCTCGGCCTCTACATCCGGCTCAAGGTGATGGAGACGCCCGAGTTCCTCGCGCTCAAGCGCAACCGCCGCGATGTGAAAATCCCGTTCGTCGACATGATTACGCGCTATCGCAGTTCGGTGCTGCTCGGTATGGGCGCGCGCTGGATCGACGGGGTGTTCTTCAACATCTTCGCGGTGTTCATGATCGGCTACCTCACGCAGCGTCTCTCGATGAGCCGTACGGAAGCACTCACCGGCGTGATGATCGCGGCGATGGTGATGTGTTTCTTCATCCCTTTCTTCGGCAGGATGTCGGACCTGATGGGCCGTGCGCGTGTGTATCGATGGGGCTCGCTGATCTGCGGCGCCTCGGTGCTGCCGGCGTTCTGGCTGATGGAAACGCAGTCCGGCAATACGCTGGGCGTCTGGCTCGGCGTGGTGATCCCGTTTGGCATCTTCTACGCGATGGTCTACGGTCCGGAAGCCGCACTCTTTGCCGAGCTGTTCGATCCGGAGGTGCGTTATACCGGCATCTCGTTCGTGTATCAGTTCTCGGGCATCTTCGCGAGCGGTCTCACGCCGATCATCGCGACGGCGCTGCTGCGTCTCGACGGTGGCAAGCCTTGGTACGTGTGCGGCTACGTGATTCTGTCCGCGCTGCTGTCGGCATGGGCGGCGCGAGCGATGGAACGGCGAACGAAACCCTTCGACGAGATGGCGACCGTGCGTTGATGGCGCGGGCCGCCGGGTGAATGTGGACGAAGCGCCGCCCAAGGCATGGGATTCTGTTTATAATAAAGTGGAACAAAATGTACCGAAAAATAGAATCGCCCGGCGGCGCCGAACGAACATCCCAGCAGCGGGGAGGAGAATGAAGTGACTGATATGGTGACTGGCAAACCCGACAGAATGGTCGCGGTAAGAACCGTTTTCGGCATCGATTCCAGCCTGATGGTGCCCGCTTTCAGCGAGCGCGACGACCACGTGCCGGAGATCGACGAGGTCTACCGCTTCAACCCGGAAGTGACGCTGGCGATTCTGGCCGGCTTCAGCCGTGATCGCCGGGTGATGGTGCAGGGCCTGCACGGCACCGGGAAGTCGACGCACATCGAACAGGTTGCGGCCCGTCTCAACTGGCCGTGCGTGCGTGTCAATCTCGATGGCCATATCAGCCGCCTCGACCTGGTCGGTAAAGACGCGATCGTGGTGCGCGACGACCTGCAGGTCACCGAGTTTCAGGAGGGGATCGTGCCATGGGCACTGCAGCGCCCGGTTGCCCTGATCTTCGACGAATACGATGCGGGGCGCCCGGACGTGATGTTCGTGATTCAGCGCATTCTCGAGCGCGACGGCAAGTTCACGTTGCTCGACCAGAATCGCGTGATTCATCCGCATCCGTATTTCCGCATGTTCGCCACCACCAACACAGTGGGGCTGGGCAATCTGAACGGTTTGTATCACGGCACGCAGGTGCTGAATCACGCGCAGATGGATCGCTGGAACGTGGTGGCCACGCTCAACTATCTGCCGCGCGCGGAAGAGGCCGGCATCGTGCTTGCACGCGTACCGGAACTTGCTCACGAGGCGGGACGTGCGCTGATCGAGTCGATGGTGAGCGTGGCGGAACTCACCCGCAAGGGCTTCGCCAGCGGCGACCTGTCGACGCTGATGTCGCCGCGCACGGTGATCAACTGGGCGGAGAATTGCCAGATTTTCCGCGATCCCGCGATGGCGTTTCGCCTGACCTTCCTGAACAAGTGCGATGAAGCCGAGCGCTCGATCGTGGCTGAGTATTTTCAGCGCTGCTTTGGTACTGAGCTTGAGGGCGCGCCCAAGGTTGAAGACCACGCAGCGGGCATTCGCTGATGACGTCGGACAGGCAAGCGGCTCTCCGCGCGGAGCAGCGCGAGGCCCTGTGCGCCGCGACTGTGCGTGCTCTCACAGGCGACGCCGCGTTGCATTACCGCGAAGGCCGTTTGTGCCGTGACCTGCGGCCTTTGCCCTTGCACGCGCCGCATCTGCGCACCGATGCGCAGCAGGACGATTTCGCGTCCCTGCGCGGCGCCGCCGACGGCGCGGCTTTGCGACTCATGCACTCCGATGCGGCGCTGCACAGCCGGCTATGCCCGACGGACCGCGTTGAGCGACTGATATTCGAACTGCTCGAGCAACTACGGTGCGAAACGCAGACACCACCCGGCATGCCGGGTCTGGTGCAGAATCTGCGCGATCGTTTCGAGGCCTGGTCGCTGGCTTTCTACCGTTCCGGACTCGCCGAAGACCACCTCGGCATCCTCCTGTACACCGTGGCACAGATTGCGTGGTCCCGCCTGACGGGCTGGCCTGTGCTCGAACAGACCGAGGGCCTGATCGAAGCCACGCGCGCGGCGATCGCGCCGGTACTGGGCGTCTCGCTGGCGGGTTTGCGCCGGCATCGACAGGAGCAGGGCGCGTTCGCTGTCCATGCGCTCGAACTGGCGAGGCTGGTGGGTGACATGATCCGGGCTGCCCGCGCCGAGGCGCTGGACGATGCGCAGGATGACCCGCAGGAGAGCGACGACAAAGCCCCGCGCACCGCGTTCTCGCTCTGGTTCGACATCGAGGACGACGAGTACAAGGACATGGCCGTTGCGCTCACCGGCAGAAGCCGCGTGCTCGAGGCCTCGGAGCAGGGTTATCGAGCCTATACCACGCGCTATGACCGCGAGATCGCGCCAGGCGCGCTGGTCCGCAAGGCCTTGCTTGGCGAGTTTCGCGAGCGGCTCGACGAACGCGTTGCTGCCCAGGGCATCAACGTGGCGCGGCTTGCGCATGCGCTGAAGGCGGCGCTGGCGATTCCGCAACGCGATGGCTGGTCGTTCGGTGAGGAGCATGGGCGTATCGACGGACGGCGTCTCGCCCAACTGGTTAGCTCTCCCGCTGAACGGCGTCTGTTCCGGCTGGAACGAAACACGCTCATGGCCGACTGCGTAGTCGGTTTCCTGATCGATTGCTCGGGCTCGATGAAAGCGCATATCGAGCCGGTGGCGATCATGGTGGACATCCTCACGCGCGCGCTCGACCAGGCCGGTGTAACCACCGAGGTGCTGGGCTTCACCACCGGTGCCTGGAACGGCGGCCGGCCCCGGCTCGACTGGCTGGCGCAGGGCCGGCCGTCGCATCCGGGCCGGCTCAATGAACTGTCTCATCTGGTGTTCAAGGATGCCGACCAGAGTTGGCGACGCGCTCGCGCGGACATTGCCGCACTCTTCAAGGCGGACCTGTTTCGCGAGGGCGTGGATGGCGAAGCGGTCGACTGGGCGTGCGCGCGTCTCGTCGCCCGTCCTGAGGCGCGACGGATTCTGATCGTGATCTCGGATGGCAGCCCCATGGACAGCGCGACGGGCCAGGCCAACGACGCCTTCTATCTCGACAACCATCTAAAGGCCGTCGTGGCGTGCCATGAGGCCTCGCGCGATGTGGAGGTGCTGGGCTTAGGTGTCGGGCTGGATCTCAGTCCGTATTACCGTCGCTGTTTCGCGGTGGACCTTTCTGTGCCGCCGGACATGAAGCTGTTTGCGGAGATTGCCGGTTGGATCGGTGCACGCGGGCAGGGCGGCAGGAGGTAGCCGGTCTGGCGGCCTTAAAGGAATAGCTGGCGCGGGGGGACGCCGGTTAAACATGGCACCGATCACAACTGGCATGCCAAACGCGGCGCGCCGCGTGGTCGCGGTGAACGTCAGTTGGTCATGACGCGAGCGGCGTGGTGTGTGCGTCCTGCAGTGCTTCTGCGGTTTGCGCCTGCACGGCGGTCACGGCGATCACATAGTAGATATCGTCGGCGCTGCAGCCGCGCGAAAGATCGTTGGCCGGCTTTTTCAGGCCTTGCAGCAAGGGGCCGATCGCCTTCGCATCGCCGATTCGCTCAGCCAGCTTGTAGCCGATATTGCCGGCCTCGAGGCTCGGGAAAATCAGCACGTTGGCGTGTCCTTGAACCTGCGAATGCTCGATCTTGCGCATGGCGATCTCGGAGACGAGTGCCGCGTCCAGTTGCACGTCACCGTCGATCGCCAGATGCGGGCGCTGTTCCCTTACCTGGCGCGTAGCCTCCACGACCTTGTCGACTGCCGCGTGCCGGGCGCTGCCGCTAGTCGAGAATGACAGCATGGCCACGCGCGGCGCCTCCATCAACAGGCTTTGCGCGCTGTCCGCCGCCGCCATTGCAATCTGGGCCAGTTCGCCGGCGTCCGGGTCCACCACCAGTCCGCAGTCGGAGAAGATCAGGCCGCCTTTGAGCGTGTGGAAGGGCTCGCACAGCATCATCAGAAAGAAACTCGACACGAGCTTGAAGGACGGATGAATGCCGATGATCTGGATCGCCGTGCGAACCACGTCGGCGGTTGTGTGGACGGCGCCGGCCACCGAACCGTCGGCGTGACCGAGCCGCACCATCAGGTTGGCGAAGTTGAGGGGCTTGAGGATTTCCTGCTTTGCTTCGTCCAGCGTCATGCCTTTCTTGCTGCGCAGTGTGAAGAGCGCTTCGGCAAACGAGGGCGCGAGCGGCGAGGTCGCGGGATCCACCAGCTCCATGCCAGACAGTTCGATGTTTTGCCCGGCAGCGGCCGCGTGGATGCGCGCAGTCGCGCCCACCAGCACGATGCGGGCGATCCCTTCACGCGTGGCGCGTTGCGCGGCCTCCAGCATGCGGGGATCTTCCGCTTCGCAGAGCACGATGCGTCTCGGCGAGGAGCGGGCGCGTTCGATGATGCGGTTGATGGCTTTCATGGCACTGGGCGGCAGTCACGGTTGAAAAAGGGGAGCAGCAAACGAAAGCGGCCGGAGACGAAACAGGCAGCCTACGAATGCGGCCGAAAACAAAGCGGCCAGAAACCAGGCCCGAAACAAAGAAGCCCCGAAACAAAGAAGCCGGAAACGGCAGGGGACATCCCGTTTCCGGCCCGCCGGGCGCGAGGCGAGATGCCCCCGACGCCCGGACCATCAGACAACGGTTGGGTCAGACATAGTCCTTGTACTTGTCGAGCAGACGCACCGGCTTGGCCAGCGCATCGCGGCGGAACGGATCGCCGAGTTCGCGCGTGCACATGATCTCGATGATGGTGGTCTTGCCGTGGTTCATCTGTGCATCGATCGCACGCTTCAACGCCGGGCCGACGTCCTCGAGCCGGTCCACCGTCACACCCTCGGCGCCCATCGCGCGTGCGATGCCCGCGAAGCTCTGGTTGTCGAGTTCACCGGCGACGAAGCGGCGGTTGTAGAAGTCGACCTGGTTTTTCTTCTCGGCGCCCCATTGCCGGTTGTGGAAGACCACCGCAGTGACCGGAATGTTGTGGCGCACGCAGGTCATGGTTTCCATCAAGCTCATGCCCCACGCACCGTCGCCGGCGTAGGAGACCGCGGGGCGATGAGGTGCCGCAACCTTGGCGCCGATGATGGTGGGGAACGCGTAGCCGCAGTTGCCCCAGCTCATCGCGGCGAAGAAGCTGCGCGGCTTTTTGAAGCGCAGGTAGCTGTTGGCCACGGAGTTGATGTTGCCGATGTCGGTGGAGACCATCACGTCTTCCGGCATGGCCTTTTCGAGCTCGCGCAGAACCTGGCGCGGGTGCAGATAGTTGCCGCCGCCGGGCGTGCGCTCGTCTTTCTGCTCCTCGATCATGTCCATGCTGTAAGGGTCGCGCTCGTGGGTCCAGCCGTCGAGCTCCTTCTCCCATGCCGCCTTCTCCGCGGCGATCTGGCCGGCGCGCTCTTCACGCGAGGCGTCGCAGACGAGGGTGCGTCCGTCGAGGCGCTGCGTCAGTGCAACCGCAGCGGCCTTGGCATCGCCGCAGATGCCCACCGAGATCTTCTTCACCAGGCCGAGCATCTTGTGGTCGGCGTCGATCTGGATGATTTTGGCGTTCTGCGGCCAATAGTCCATGCCGTGTTGGGGCAGCGTGCCGAACGGTCCCAGACGCGAACCGAGCGCGATCACGACGTCGGCGCGCTGGATCAGCTTCATCGCGGCCTTGGAGCCCTGATAGCCGAGCGGGCCGCACCACAACGGGTGGTCGGCGGGGAAGGAGTCGTTGTGCAAGTAGCTGTTGACGACCGGCGCGCCCAGACGCTCGGCCAGCGCCTTGCATTCCTCGATCGCATCGGCCATGACCACGCCGCCGCCGGAGATGATGACGGGGAACTTGGCCTGGGCGAGCAGTTCGGCCGCTTCGTTCAGGCGTTGATCGCCGCCAGGCCCGCGGTCGAGGCGCTGCGGTTGTGGAATCTCGGCCTTGATCTGGCCGTAGAAATAATCGCGCGGAATGTTGAGCTGGGTCGGGCCCATCTCGGCCAGCGCGCGATCGAAGCAGCGGCCGGTGAATTCAGCCATGCGCGCGGGATGGGTGACGTGGCCCTGATACTTGGTGAACTCCTGGAACATGGGGAGTTGCTTCGCTTCCTGGAAGCCGCCCAAACCGATGCCCATGGTGCCCGCCTCGGGCGTGATCATGACCACGGGGCTGTGCGCCCAGTAGGCCGCGGCGATGGCGGTCACGCAATTGCTGATGCCGGGCCCGTTCTGGCCGATCACCACGCCATGGCGGCCCGACACGCGGGCATAGCCGTCGGCCATGTGGCCGGCGCCCTGCTCGTGCACCACGGGAATGAGACGGATGCCGGCGGGCGCGAAGATGTCCATGGCGTCCATGAAGGCCGAGCCCATGATGCCGAACATGTCGGTCACGCCGTTCGCGGCCAGGGTTTCGACGAAAGCTTCTGACGGTGTCATGGCCTGCGGGCCGCTGACGGGGGTGTGATCGCTCATGAGGCTGTCTCCGATGTTTAATGAAACTGGAACAATTTGTTCCGAAAAGTTGTTATCTAAAATGTAGAGCATGTACCTGAGATGGTCAATAGGTGATTGGAAATAAACGGTACAACTTGTCTCGAAAATTGATGAATGCGATGCAAGGTGAAATGCGGGGGGGACGGCTCAATCCCACGGCAGCGAATACGTCTTCACGTTGGTGAAGCTTTTCATCGCCTCCTGGACACCTTCCTTGTAGCCAAGACCCGAATCCTTGATGCCGCCGAAGGGCGTCAACTCGAGCCGGTAACCGGGCACCTCGCGCACGTTCACGCTGCCAACCTGCAGTTCGGCGATGAAGCGCGTGATGTAATCGAGGCGATTCGTGCAAACCGAAGACGAGAGTCCGTAATCAGTCGAATTGGAAATCCGGATCGCGTCGTCGATATCGCGAAAGCGGATCACCGGCGACACCGGCCCGAAGGTTTCGTATTTGACGAGCGGCATGTCCGGGGTGACGTGATCGACCACGGTCGGTGAATACAGCGCGCCTTCGCGGCGATTGCCGGCCAGAAGCTTCGCGCCACGGCTGATCGCATCGTTCACCTGAGCTTCGAAGAATGTCGCGGCGGCTTCGTCGATAACGGTGCCCATGTCGGTCTCCGGATCGGCGGGGTCTCCATAACGTATGGCCCGGGTCTTCTCCACGAGCAGTTCGACGAAGCGGTCGGCCACCGCCTCGTGCACCAGAATGCGCTTGACCGCAGTGCAACGCTGGCCGGAGTTCTTGTAGGAGCCGGAGACGGCGAGCGTGCTGGCTTCTTCGAGGTCGGCGTCTTCCATCACGATGATCGGATCGTTGCCGCCGAGTTCGAGCACCGCGCGTCGATAGCCCATCTTGCTGGCGATATATTTGCCGATCCGCACACCGCCCGTGAAGGTGACCAGATCGACGTGCCCGTTCGTGATCAGTTCGTCGGCAATGTCTTTCGGGTCGCCGGTGATGACCTGTAGCATTTCTTGCGGCAGGCCGGCCGCGTAAAGGATGTCCGCAAGCAGGTACGTGGAAAGCGGCACCTTCTCGGAGGGTTTGACGACGATGCGGTTGTTGGTCGCGATGGAGGGCACGACTTTGTGCGCAACCTGATTCATCGGATGGTTGAACGGGGTGATCGCGGAGATGACGCCGAGCAAGGGATCGCGCTGGGTGTACACGCGGCGCTTCTTGCCGTGCGGCGTGAGATCGCAGGAAAACACCTGGCCGTCGTCCTTCAGTGCTTCGTTGGCGCCGAACGTCATGACGTCGGCCACTCGGCCTGCTTCGTAGAGCGAGTCTTTCTTGCACAGGCCGGACTCGGCGGTGATCAGAGCGGCAATTTCTTCGGTACGCCGACGGACCATGTCAGCCGCACGCAGCAGGATCTGTGAGCGCTCGTAGCGCGTCAGCCGTGCACGATACTGGTGTGCCCAGGCAAAGGCGTGTCGTACGTCGGCGAGCGTCGCCTTGGGCACCGTGCCGACCAGTTCACCGTTGTAGGGATTGAAAACTTCGATGATCTCCGCGCGCCGGATTTGTTCTCCGCCGATGCGCAGCGCTTCATGACGAACCTGCGGCGACGGCCAGACTTTCGCGATCGAATTCATGCTGCCCTCCAGCGATAACAGACAGTTGAAGTATTGCGGAGGGCACCGTCATCGGCGTAGTACCAGCCGCCGCCAATCGCTGAGTCCACGCCGGCATGGGGCGCGGCATGGCGCCATGGAGAGAACGCGGCCGCTGTCTGGCCGCGCTCCATTGATCGTGCTAGCCAATCACACCCGGCCTTTCCACGGCACCAGCACGCGCTCCAGGTGGCGCATCAACAAATCAAAGCACAGAGCAAAGAAGCCAATGACGATGATGCCCATGATCACCACGTCGCTGGCGAGAAACTCCGCGGCGTTGAGCACCATGAAGCCGAGGCCGCTGGTTGACGCCACCATTTCCGCGGCGACGAGCGTCGTCCAGCCGACCCCGATGCCGATCCGCATACCCGTGAAAATTTCCGGCAACGCGGATTTCAGAATCACATACAACACCACCTGCGTGCGCGAGGCGCCCATCGAATAGGCCGCATGAATCTGCTCGATCGACACGGACCGCACGCCGGATCGCGCGGCAATCGCGAGCGGCGCGAAGATGGCCAGATAGATGAGAAAAACTTTGGAGAATTCGCCGATGCCGAACCAGATGATGATGAGCGGCAAATAGGCGAGCGGCGGCAGCGGCCGATAGAACTCGATAGGCGGATCGAAGATGCCGCGCGCAAAGCGCGAGACGCCCATCATCACGCCGATTGGAATCGCGGTCACGCAGGCGAGCGCGAATGCGCCGAACACGCGCAGCAAGCTGATCCCTGTATGTTGCGCGAGCGTGGAGTTGGCGAATCCTTCCGTGGCGACGTAGATGAACTTTGCGTACACCGCTTGCGGCGATGGCAGAAAGAGCGGCTTGATCCAGTGAAGGTTTGTTGCGACAAACCACAGCCCGATGAACAGGGCGACCGTCACGAGGCTCGCAACGACGCTGCTGCCTTGCCCGGGCACGCCGAAGGTGTCGCCAGGCCTCGCGGGTTTCTTGGCGAGAAGCCGTGGACGTCGACCGGGTGTGCGCGGTGGCTCGATCTGCGTGTCGGATCCCAGCGGGGCGTGATGGCCGTGCGCAAGGACATGAGCCCGTTTTGAACTAAACATGTGTCACCTCGGCTTCGGCGGCGTGCATTTTCTCGTCGCCGTAAATGATGCTGAGCACACGCTCGCGCATTTCGATGAAATCCGGGCTCGACTTGATGGCACGCGCGTCGCGTGTTTCCAGAAAGCGTCGATTGAAATCCAGCTCATAGGTGTGCGTGATGCGCCCAGGACGCGGCGACATCACGATCAGGTGGCTGGCCAGAAAGAGCGCTTCCTCGACGCTGTGCGTGATGAAGAAGAACATCTTGCTGGTTTTCGTCCAGACGTCGAGCAGCAGTTCCTGAATGGTTTCGCGGGTCAGCGCATCGAGCGCGGCCATCGGCTCGTCCATCAGCAGCATGGCGGGGTCGCAGGTCAGCGCGCGGGCAATGCCCACACGCTGCTGCATCCCGCCGGACAGCTGATAGATCATGTGCTTGTGAAAGTCCTGCAAGCCGACCAGCGCCAGATTGCGCGCGGCGATGTCGCGCCGCTGCGCTTTCGGCACGCCCTGAAGCTTCAGGCCGAACTCGGCGTTGTCGATCACGTTGAGCCAGGGCAACAGGGCGTGCTTCTGGAACACGACGCCACGGTCGGCGCCCGGTCCGGCGATAGGCGAACCGCCGAGCAGCAACTCGCCGCTCGTCGGCGCGATGAAGCCCGCCATTAGCGAGAGCAAGGTGGTCTTGCCGCAACCCGATGCACCGAGCGCGACGACGAAGTCGCCCGAGTTGATCGTCAGATTGATGTTGTCGAGCGCATGCACCGTCTGGCCGGCCTTGCGCCCCGGAAAGACCACGCTCACATTCTTGACTCTCATGCTTTCCATGTTGCCTCCTGATTCGACGGAACCGGCCTACGTCATTTGAGTTTCATTGCCGCTTCGGCATAAGCCGGAGTCACGAACTTCGAGTAATCCGGCAACACGGCGCTGATCTGTTTCTGATCCTTCAGGAAGTTGGCCGTGTCCTTCAGCGCGAAGGTCGCGCGGCCGGCACTGCCACCGCCCAGCCACTGTGAGGAGGCCTGTTCCTGAATCGTCGGGAAGGCATAGAGCGAGAGCGATTCAGGCACGTCGGCCGGCGAGCCGCCGATCATCTTCGCGATGGCGGCAGCCTGCGGCGAGGTGGCGTTCCATTGCGCCGTATTCTTGCGGTACTGGTCGTCGGCATCGGCAATGGCTTTCACGAGTTTTGCCATGAAGTCCTTATGCGCTTCACCCCATTGGCGGTCGACAGCAATGCCGTCGAAGGTCGGTTTGCCGAGCTTCGACAGATCGCCGGACGTAATCAGGACCTTGCCGTTCTTCTTCAATTGCGCCAACGCTGGGTCCCACACGTAGGCGGCGTCGATATCGCCGCGCTCCCACGCCGCGACCAGCTGGTTCGGCTGCATGTTGAGGATCTTCACGTCAGATGGATTGATGCCCCAATGCTGCAGCGCGAACATGGTGTGATAGTGCGTCGTCGATACGAACGGCACGCCGATCGTCTTGCCCTTCAGATCGGACGGTTTGGTGATGCCGGAGCCATTGCGTACGACCATCGCTTCGGCCTGGTTGATGTTGTCCAGAATCCAGAAGAGCTGCAGGTCGAGGCCCTGGCTGACCGCTGCCGCGAGCGGGCTCGAGCCGATCACGCCGACCTTCACGTCGCCCGACGCCATGGCGGTCGCGACCTTCGCGCCGGATTCGAACTGGCGCCAGTTGATCTTGTAGCCCGTGTCTTTCTCGATGGAGCCGCTCGCGATCGCGACGACCCATGGGTCGACGATCTGTTGATAGGCTATCGTGACCTCCTTGTCCTGCGCATGGCTTGCTGGCGCCACCACGCAGGCGAGCGCAGCGAATGCCGCTACCGTCATGCGGCGCGTCAGATGGCCGAACCGGCGGGACAGCTTTTGGGGGTTATCGCTTTTCATCGTAGGTCTCCAGAATGGCCGTGCAGGCACGCGAGTACACGTGAATCCAACCTTCGCCGACGGGGGCTTGTCCCAATCGCCGGCAATGGGGTGATGCGAGTATCGTCAGTAAAAAATGTTGCGGGTTAGGGCCAGACGTGGCTGATCGTTGAGTCCACACCCGTGCACCAGCGTGGGCCGTTGCACCGGTCTCGCCGGCAGCCGCCCCGGGTGGCTGGCTCCCGCTTTTTTGCGCGTCCACAATGCCGGTGTCCGCCTTCGTGCGGGCGGGCTCCGCCTACAAAAATCAGGAGAAAGCATGGCAAGTCGCACCTCGGTGGCCTTATGGAGCCAACGGTTCCAGCGTTCACCCGAGTCGAACATGAGCCTCCAGGGTCAGATTCGCCAGATGCTGGTGGCCGCGATTCTGGACGGTCAACTGCTGCCGAATCACGCGTTGCCGTCCAGCCGGGAGCTGGCCGACCAGTTAAGCGTTGCCCGCAACACGGTCGTGCTTGCTTACCAGCAACTGGTGGAGGAGGGCTATCTGCTCTCGCGCGAGCGCAGCGGGCATTTCGTCAACCCGGCCATCCTCGAGGGGCGGCACGAATTTGCACCGCTGCAGACGGTCCCCGAGCAGGCGGCCAATGAGGCGCTTGCAAGGCCGGACTGGGACCAGCGCGTCAGAAGACGGCCGTCCTCGCAGCGCAACATCGTCAAGCCGGGCAACTGGCTGAGCTACGAATACCCCTTTATCTACGGACAGTTCGACCAGTCGCTGTTTCCGACCAACGACTGGCGCGAATGCTGCATGAAAGCGCTGTCGGTGATGGAGATCCGCAACTGGGCGCCGGATTTGATCGAGCGCGACGACGATACGCTGATCCAGCAGATCCGCACGCGCGTGTTGCCGCGGCGCGGCGTGTTTGCGATGCCCGACGAAATCGTCGTGACGATCGGCTGCCAGCAGGCGCTCTATCTGATTGCGGATCTGCTCGCGAGCGAACGGACCACGATCGGCTTCGAAAACCCCGGCTATCCGGATGCCCGAAATATCTTCGAGAACCGCAATGCGCGGCTGCAGCCGCTGCCTGTCGATAGCGGCGGGGTGCGCCCGGTCGAGGACGCCGATCTGCTCGCGCAATGCGATTACGTCTACGTGACGCCAAGCCACCAGTGCCCGACCACGGCCACCATGCCTATCGAGCGCCGTCATGCACTGCTGGAGCAGGCGCAGGCCCATGACTTCGTATTGATCGAGGACGACTACGAGAGTGAAAACAACTTCTCAGGCACACCGCACCCGGCATTGAAGAGCCTGGATACGGCAGACCGGGTGATCTATATCGGCAGTCTGTCGAAGACTTTTGCACCCGGGCTGCGGCTGGGTTATATCGTCGGGCCGCGTGAACTGGTCCGTGAACTCCGTGCGCTGCGGCGCCTGATGGTGCGGCACCCGGCAGCCTATATTCAACGTGCCTTTGCCACCTTTCTGGCGCTGGGGCACCACGATGCGCTGCTGCGGCGGCTCGCTCACGCCTATCGGGAACGCGCGCAGGCGCTGATGACGGCGCTCGACACGCACCTTCCCGAAGCGCGCTACCTGCCGGTCGGCGGTGGCGCCTCGTGCTGGGTCGAAGGGCCGCCGTGGCTCGATGCGACACAGCTTGCCGCGGACGCGCAGGCACACGGCATCCTGATCGAGCTGGGCCGGGTTTTCTTCATGACGGGACTGGAGCAGAACCACTGCTTCCGGATGGGCTTTTCGGCTATCAAGCTCGAAAAGATCGATGAGGGCGTGCGCCTGCTCGCGGAGCTTGTGCGCGCGCAGCAGCCCGAGGAATAGGCGACGCGCTAGAACGTTTTAGCGAGCTGCTGAGCGGCTTCCTGCAGGCGCGGCACGAACTCGAGGGCACGCGACAGTGGCGCCCGGGAGACCGGCGCATGAACGGCGATCGCCGCGATGCAGGTGTTGTTCTCATCCATCACCGGCGCGGCCACACACGCGATACCGGCAACAAATTCCTCATTGTCGATGGCGATGCGCTTGTGCGCGGTGCGGTCGAGTTCCGCTTCGAGCAGTTCGGGGTCGGTGATGGTATTGGGCGTAAAGCGTTCGAGCTTCAGCGTGCGGACGAGCGCGCTGCGTTGTTCGCGCGGCAGCATGGCCAGCAGCAGCTTGCCGCTCGCGCTGCAATGCGCCGGCACGTGCGAGCCGGGCTTGAGATCGAGCCGCAACGGCCAGGGCGCTTCGAGCCGGTCGAGATACAGCACTTCGGTTTCGTGCAGCATTGTGAGGTTGCAGGTCTCGCCGAGATCGGCAACCAGATTCGACAGGATCGCATGCCGCAGCCGGCGGGCACCCGAATGCATCATGACGCCAAGACCGAGTTGCGCGAGACGCGGCCCGATCACATAGGCGTTCTTCTGACCCGGTTCGCGAATCACAAGGCCACCGGCCTCGAGCGAAGCCAGCATGCGATGCAGCGAAGCCTTCGGCAGGTCGACGTCCTGGACAATGTCGGCGAGCGACACCGGACCCTCGGCGCGTACGAGATGTTCAAGCAGGGCGAACGCGCGCAGGGTAGGAGTATCCGCTTTAGTCATGGTGCCGTTCCGGAAAATGGATCGGCGTCATTGTACCGTGTGCCTTTGTCGGCCATGGTTTTCGCAGGGCTGAGGCGGATTTATCGCGCAATTTAAGCGCAGATCGTCCCGTTTTTCGGAATGCGATGCGGTGCGACATTCCAACGCTACTGCCGGAATGTCTTGGCGGTTTCCTCTGCGGCCAACCGCAGATCGGGCAGGAAGGCCAGCAGATCGTCGAGTACGACCCGCCCGACCGGCGCCTGGACGGCGATGGCCGCACAGGCGCGATTTCGATCGAGCATGACCGGCACCGCGATCGCGATGAGCCCTTGCAAATGCTCCTGATTGTTGATCGCGAGCTGACGCCGCCGCGTGATGGTCAACTCCTTCCGTAACTCGCCGCGATCCGTAATCGTGCGCTCGGAATAGGCGCGCAGCGGCAAGGTTTCGATGACCCGTTCACGCCTGTCCTTGGGAAGAAAGCTGAGCAACAGCTTGCCGCTTGCCGAACAGTGCAGCGGAACATGCGAGCCCGGTTGAAGGTGCATGCGCAGCGGCCACTCCGTTTCCACCCGGTCTACATAGACCACGTCGTTGCCGGCCAGCATCGTCAGATTGCAGGTCTCGCCGATTTTAGCCACCAGTTGCTCAAGCAGGACATGGCGGGCAGCGGCCGGGCCGGCATGCATCAGCACATTGACCGCCAGCATACGCACGCGCGGCGAACACTCATACAGCCGGTCGCCGGCGCTGCGTGTGACCAGCCACGCATCCATCAACTGCACCAGAATGCGATGCACGGTCTGCTTGGGCAGTTCGAGGGCATGGACGAGATCCGTCATGGAAAGCGGGCCACTTGCCTCAGCCAAGGTTTCGAGTACGCGAAATGCGCGTACGGCTGCCGCATTCGATTGATTCGAAGTCGCCACGCTGTCTCCTCGATGTCCTGGTTATAAGTTGGATTGTGCATCGGTCTGTTTAGTTTTCGGGACTATGGAAAGTCCCGAATATCGCACTTTTCGATTCTGGCCCGCTCAGCGCAAGGGATAGTTCAAAAAACGGGACTCCGAAGCACGTACGGCTCACTAGATTGGTACCAACACCAATTTTCTCAGTCCGGAGTGAACCGTATGAACGTCAGGGCCACAGAAGCGGAAGCTACACACGCGGGCGCACAGAGCGAAGTCGAACGCGTCGTCGCGTCTCTGGTTGCGCGTGCGCGTGCCGCACAGCGCGGATTCGAGGTCGCGGGGCAGGGCGTGCTCGATGCCGCCGCCGACGCCGCCGCATGGGCGATCATGGAGCCCGCCCGCAACCGCCAGCTTGCCGAACTGGCGGTGCGCGACACCGGTCTCGGCAACGCGGACGACAAGTTCCGCAAGAACTATCGCAAGACGCTCGGGCTGTTGCGCGATCTGCGCGGGCAGAAGACCACGGGTGTGATCGCGCGTCATGACGCCACCGGCATCGTCGAGATCGCGCGGGCGGTCGGCGTGGTGGCGGCGATCACGCCGTCCACCAATCCGGCAGCCACGCCGATCAACAAGATCGTCAACGCGCTCAAATGCGGCAATGCCGTCATCGTGGCGCCTTCTCCGAAGGGCTATTCGTCGTGCGCGCTGCTGATCGAATTCATTCACGCGCAATTCGCCAAAGTCGGGCTCGCGGCTGACCTCGTCCAGATGTTGCCGGCGCCGATCAGCAAGGCGGCCACCGCTGAACTGATGCGGCAGTGCGATCTGGTCGTGGCGACCGGGTCGCAGGCGAATGTGCGGATGGCCTACGCCAGCGGGACGCCCGCGTTCGGCGTGGGCGCGGGGAACGTTGCTTCGATCGTCACGGCGTCTGCCGATTTGCACGATGCAGCGCACAAGATCGCGCGCTCGAAAACGTTCGACAACGCCACGAGCTGTTCATCCGAAAACAGCGTCGTGATCGAAGACGCGGTGTACGCAGACATGCTGGCCGAACTGACTGCCTGCGGCGGCGTCATGCTCGACGCCGCGCAAAAGGCGCAATTGCAGGCCGCCCTGTGGTCGAACGGCAAGCTATCGGCACACTGCACCGCGCGCTCGGCCACGGCGATTGCGCGGGCGGCGGGCCTCGACGACATTGCCGCACATGAACCAGCTTTCCTGATGGTGGAGGAAACCGGCTTCGGCGTTGATTACCCCTTCTCGGGCGAGAAGCTCGCGCCGGTGCTGGCCGTTTATCGCGCGGAGACGTTCGACGCTGCCGCTGACATCGTGCGCGGTATCTACGCCTACATGGGAGCCGGGCACTCGGTCGGCCTGCATTCCACCGACCCCGGGCAGGCTGAGCAGCTCGGTTCAACGCTGCCGGTCGCGCGCGTGATCGTGAATCAGGCGCATTGCCTTGCGACTGGCGGCAACTTCGATAACGGCTTGCCATTCTCGCTGTCGATGGGATGCGGAACGTGGGGCCGCAACAATTTCTCGAGCAACCTCAACTTTCATCATTACCTGAACATCACGCGCGTGGCCTACCCGATCGAGGAGCGCGTCCCCGAACTGGACGACGTACTCGGGGATTTCTTCGTGAGGTATGGCAAATGACGACGCCTCATACGATCCGTGCGCTGATCGACGCGCGTGCCGCGCAGTATTCCGACAAGCCGTTCCTGCTGGCGGCTCCCGAATGTGCTGAAGACGGCGGCGTCGTGCTGCGTCCCGAGGTGCTGACCTTCGCGGAACTGCGCGACGACTGCCGCGCGCTCGAGACGGTTTTTCACGAAGCAGGCTTGCAGCCCGGCGATGTCGTGTCGGTCTTCATGGGCAACGGCATCCATACGGCAAGGTTGCTGCTCGCGGCGATGTACAGCGGGCTCGTCGCCAATCCGCTCAATCTGTTGTGCCAGCCGTCGCAGTTGCGCTACATCGTGGAGCATTCGGACACGCGCATGATCTTCGTTTCCGGCGATACGCACGCGGCAATGTCGGGCGCGATCGCGGAGTTGCGCGAACAGGGATTGACCCGCGACATCGCGTTGTTGCAGACAGCGCCCGATGCCGCTATTGCACCGGTGCCGATCGCCGTCGAACCCATGCTGGCGGAAACGGCGGTATCTGTGGATGTGCACACAAAACCGGCCCAACGCGTGTCACGTGTGACATACGAGGAACACGCGAACCATACAGGAACCTGGGATACCGGAACGCTCTCAAGCGGCGAACAGGATGCGAGCGACGTAGCGCTTCTGATGTACACGTCCGGCACCACGGGCGCGCCAAAGGGCGTCTTGCTGGACCAGCGAAACCTGCTGGCCAATGCGCGCAACATCTCGCACGAACACCGGCTCGGCACCGGCGATCGGGTCTTCGCGGCATTGCCGCTTTATCACATCAATGGTCTCGTCGTGACGCTGCTTGCGCCGCTTTTTCACGGCGGATCGGTGGTCATGACACCGCGGTTTTCCGCGCGAACCTACTGGCGCGATGTCGCGCGCCACGGTTGCACATGGATCAACGTGGTGCCGACGATCGTCGCCTATCTGCTCAATAACGACGAACCGTGCACGGTCGATCTGTCCGCGCTGAGATTTTGCCGCAGTGCGTCAGCGGCGCTGCCCGTCGATCATCACCGGGCGTTCGAGGCGCGCTTCGGGGTCGGCATTATCGAAACGATGGGCATGACTGAAACTGCCGCACCTATGTTCAGCAATCCATACGATCCGGCGAGTCGAAGAATCGGCAGTATCGGCCTGCCGTCAGGCGGTGAAGCGAAAGTGATCGACCGTGACGGCCGCGAATGCGCGCCCAACGAGTGCGGCGAACTGGTGTTGCGTGGCGAACAGGTCATGCGCGGCTATTACAAGCGCGCGGGTGAAACGCGTGCGGCCTTTACCGCCGACGGCTGGCTGCGTACCGGCGACCTAGGCTATCGCGACAGCGACGGTTACTTCTACATCAACGGCCGAGCGAAGGAATTGATCATCAAGGGCGGAGAAAACATCGCCCCGCGCGAGATCGATGAAGCGTTGCTCAAACACCCCGGCGTGCTGGACGCAGCGGTGGTGGGCGTGCCGGATGCCGCTTACGGCCAGGAGATCGTCGCCTTCATCGTGCCTCGCATTTCAGAGGGGCCAGGCGCGCTCGACATCGCGGATCTGCATGCGCACTGTCTGCGCGAATTGGGCCGCTACAAGACACCGAAGGAGTTTCGCTTCGTCGCGGAACTGCCCCGTGGCCCGTCGGGCAAGGTGCAGCGCCTGAAGCTCGTGCCCACCTGACGGCGCGTGTATCGGCATGCGCGGCGGCGCGCCCGGACCGCGTTAGCAGGCACAGGAGGAGGGCGCGGGTCGAAGCGCACGCGACGCGACGCAGTACGACGTACGGATCGAACGATCACAGACGCCCCCGGCGTCACATAAGAGACACAGGAGACAGCATGCAAACGCACAAGCGGCGTGTGAAGACACGCCACATCATCCTGGCCGTCATGTGCCTGATGTATTTCATCTCGTACATCGACCGTGTGAATATTGCCGTGGCCGGTCCTATCATCCGGCACGAAATGGGTCTGACGACGGTTCAGCTCGGCCTCGTGTTCTCGGCTTTTGCTTATCCGTACGCGTTCATGCAGGTCATCGGCGGCTGGCTGTCGGACAAGTACGGGCCGAAGCTGGTGCTGACGGTGCTGTCGCTGATCTGGGGGGCGGCGACGCTCGCCACCGGATTCGCCGGCAGTGTGGCAATGCTCGTCGCGCTGCGGTTTGCACTGGGCATCGGCGAGGGCGGTGCGTTCCCGACGGCGACGCGTGCCTTTACCTACTGGATGCCGGTGGCGGAGCGGGGTTTCGCTCAAGGCATCACCCATAGCTTCGCGCGCCTTGGCGGCGCGGTCACGCCGCCGCTCGTGCTCGCGGTGGTGGTGGCGGGCGGCTGGCGCGACGCGTTCATCCTGCTCGGCGTGGCGAGTCTCGCATGGACGGTTCTGTACCTCTGCGTCTTTACGAACTCGCCGGAGCAGAACCGGCGTGTGACGCCTGAGGAAACGGCCGAGATCGGCTATCGCGCGGGCGACTGCGAACGCGCCAAACGTGCGGCCACGCCGTGGCGAAAACTGATCCGTCGTATGTGGCTCGTTACGTTCGTCGACTTCTGTTACGGCTGGCTGCTGTGGGTCTATCTGACCTGGTTGCCTTCGTACCTGAAGGAAGCCCGCGGCTTCGATCTCAAGCAACTGGCGCTGTTCACGGCGCTGCCGCTGCTCGCGGGCGTGATCGGCGATACCCTGGGCGGCGTCGTCTCGGACCGGCTCTACAAGCGCACCGGCCGGCTGCGCTTTGCGCGCTGTGCCGTGCTGGTGGTGGGTATGGGCGGCTCGCTCGTGTTCCTGCTGCCGATGGTGTCCGCGACCAATCCACTGATGGCGGTGCTGTACCTGTCGGCGTCGTTCTTCTTTCTCGAGATCACGAATCCTGTGTTGTGGACCTTGCCGCTCGATATCGGCGGTCGCTACGCGGGCACGGCGGGCGGCATGATGAACACGGGCTTCGGCGTCGCCGGCATGATCTCGCCCGTGGTGTTCGGCTATCTGATCGAGACGACGGGCAGTTATAACGTGCCGTTTACGATCTCCGCATGCTTGCTCGGGGTGGGGATCGTGGCGGCGCTGTTCATCGATCCGGCGAGGACGGTCGAGGCCGACGAGGAGCGCGAACGGCTCGAAGGCAGCCCGCTGGACGGCATGCCTGCGTTTCTCCGGGCGAGCGCCGCGGTGCGGCTGGAGCGGCATCATCTGCGCCGTCCGCTGCGCTGGTGGAGATAAGGTGTGCTCAGGCGAGTAAGCGGACCGCAGGCGGCTCCGCCCCCCGGCATGCCGCGGCTGGCGCGCAGACAGGCTGCGCCGGCCTCGCTGGGCGCCGCGCCGCGAACAGTAAAATGAAAATATTTGCGGCATTGCTGCATTTCTTATGAAAATCGGCCCCCTCGGTGTGCAGGCGTGATTGTGGCAATTTAGATAGACTGAGCAGCGTCACCC
Source organism: Burkholderia sp. OK233 (assembly GCF_900230185.1). Lineage (GTDB taxonomy): Bacteria > Pseudomonadota > Gammaproteobacteria > Burkholderiales > Burkholderiaceae > Paraburkholderia. The sequence continues at coordinate 40,849 of NZ_OCSR01000002.1, read as the reverse complement.
GGTTCGACCGATTCTGTTTCGGGAGAGCGTCGCGGTGGCCAAGCGGCCGCCTCATTGTCGTGCGTGCATACCTGCACCCGATCCACCGAACCGTGGCCACAAGCAACGGATAAGAAATGGAGACACCCATGAAAGCAGGATTCATCGGCCTCGGCGTGATGGGGCAGCCGATGGCGCTTAACCTCGCGCGCGCCGGCACCCCACTGGTCGTGTGGAACCGCACGCCGGAACGTTGCGCCGCGTTGCGCGACGCGGGCGCGCAGGTTGCCGACAGCGCGGCCGATGTCTTCCAGCAGGCCCGGATTGTGATCCTGATGATGGCGACGGATACGGCGCTCGACGCGGTGCTCGGCCGCCACACCGCGGATTTCGCAACGAATGTCGCACAGCACACGATCATGCACATGGGGACGACGTCGGCCGACTATTCGCGTGGCCTCGAAGCCGACATCCGCGCGGCAGGAGGGCAGTACGTCGAGGCGCCTGTCTCGGGCTCACGCAAGCCGGCCGAAGCGGGTCAACTGGTGGCGATGTTGGCAGGGGAGCCCGCGGCCATCGAAGAAGTGCGTCCACTTCTCAAACCGATGTGCCACGAAACGGTGATCTGCGGGGCGGTGCCCACCGGGCTTCTGATGAAGCTGTCGGTCAACACGTTCCTGATTCCGATGGTGACCGCGCTTGCCGAGGCGTCGCATCTTGCGCGGCGCTACGGACTCGACATGAAGCAGTTTCAGGCCGTGCTCGACGCGGGCCCGATGGCGAGCAACGTTTCGCGCGTGAAGGTCGACAAGCTCGTGAACGAGGATTTCACGGTGCAGGCCTCGATTGTCGACGTGCTGAAGAATAACCGGCTCGCGGCCGAGGCGGCGCGCAATGCAAATCTTGCGTCGCCGTTGCTGGATGTCTGCTTCGACCTGTACACGGAGACCGTTGAATTGGGTCACGGTCAAGCCGATATGGCGGCCGTCGTGCACGCGATCGAAGCGCGCACCGAGGCGAGGGAAAACGCAAAGGGCGCTTCTGCTTAAGCGTCCCGGCACGGCTTCCCGCACTTGCCATGCTCCTCTTTCATTGACCTTATGCCGGGTTTCTCCATGTCCAAGACCAAACCAGACGATTCGCCCGACGCGCCGGCCACCGGGATCCGTAAAGGTCTCACCAACTATGGTGACAGCGGCTTCTCCCTGTTCTTGCGCAAAGCTTTCATCAAGGGTGCGGGCTACACCGACGAAGCACTGGATCGACCGGTAGTCGGCATCTCCAACACGGGCAGCGCCTACAACCCGTGCCACGGCAACGCGCCGCAATTGATCGAGGCGGTCAAGCGCGGCGTGATGCTGGCCGGCGGCTTACCGATGGATTTCCCGACCATTTCCATCCATGAGAGTTTTTCGCAGCCGACCAGCATGTATCTGCGCAACCTGATGTCGATGGATACCGAGGAGATGATCCGCGCCCAGCCGATGGATGCGGTCGTGCTGATCGGGGGCTGCGACAAGACTGTGCCGGCGCAGTTGATGGGCGCGGCATCGGCGAATATTCCCGCCATCCAGCTGATCACAGGCTCCATGCTGACCGGCTCGCACCGCGGCGAGCGCGTCGGAGCGTGCACCGATTGCCGCCGCTATTGGGGCAAATTCCGCGCCGACGAGATCGATAGCGCGGAAATTGCCGCCGTGAACAACCAGCTGGTGGCCAGCGTCGGCACCTGTTCGGTGATGGGCACTGCCAGCACTATGGCTTGCGTGGCCGAAGCACTGGGGATGACAGTGCCGGGCGGCGCATCGCCGCCGGCCGTGACGGCCGATCGTATCCGTATCGCGGAGGAGACCGGCGCCCAGGCAGTGCGAATGGCACGCAGCGGCCTGACGATCGACAAGATCCTGACTGCGGATGCATTCGAGAACGCCATCCGCGTGTTGCTTGCGATCGGTGGCTCGACCAACGGCATCGTGCACCTGACCGCGATTGCGGGGCGCATGGGACTGGATGTCGATCTGAAGGCACTCGATCGCATGGGTCGCGAAACGCCGGTGTTGCTGGACCTGAAACCGTCCGGCCAGCATTATATGGAAGACTTCCACCACGCCGGCGGCATGGCGACGTTGCTGCGCGAACTCAAGCCGCTGCTCAAGCTCGACGCGATGACTGTCACCGGGCGCACATTGGGCGAAGAGATCGAATTGGCCGGTCCCGGCTTCGAACAGGACGTGGTGCGCACAATCGCCGATCCGATCTATCCGCAAGGCGGCATTGCCGTCTTGCACGGCAACCTCGCACCTGGCGGCGCGATCATCAAGCAATCCGCCGCCGATACCGGACTCATGCAGCACGAGGGCCGCGCTGTGGTGTTCGAGAACGGTCAGGATATGGCCGAGCGCATCGACTCGGACGACCTTGACGTCACGGCCGACGATATTCTGGTGCTGAAAAACATCGGTCCGAAAGGCGCGCCGGGAATGCCTGAGGCCGGCTATATTCCGATTCCGAAAAAGTTGGCGCGTGCCGGCGTCAAAGACATGGTGCGCATTTCCGACGGGCGCATGAGTGGCACCGCCTTCGGCACCATCGTGTTGCATGTGACGCCTGAGGCGGCCGTTGGTGGTCCGCTCGCCTATGTTCAAAACGGCGATCGTATCCGGCTCAGCGTAGCAGCGCGCGAAATCACGCTGCTCGTGTCGGACTCCGAACTGGCGCGCCGCGCGGCCGCTGCACCCGTAGACGTGCCGACGGCCGAGCGCGGGTATCGGAAACTGTTCCTCGATACGGTGCTGCAGGCCGATAAGGGCGTCGATTTCGATTTCTTGCGCGCCGCCAGGATTCACGACACGACGCCGAAGAGATAGCGGCTGCGTGCCGCACCGCGATCCAGATTCCATTTGGCAAGAATCACCCATACGAACACACCGTCCTTGCCTTTTCGATTTGTTTAACTATTATGTTAAATATCAACCGAAATGTTTATAAAAGGAGGCAATCATGAACGAACCGTTTCATCGCCCTTCGCTGGGTGCGTCGGTGTACTACAAGGACCCGTTTGCCGCGCTCGACTGGCTCGAGAACGCGTTCGGCTTCGAACGTCAACTGGTGGTCACGGATAGCGACGGTCAGTTGGGCCACTCGGAAATGCGTTTCGGCGACAGCTACGTGATGATCTGCCGCGAATGGTCGGAAGACGCGGCGAGCCCGGCTTCGATTGGCGGCAAGAATACGCAATCAGTGCACGTGCAACTACGCGAGGGCATCGACGAACATTGCGCCCGCGCGCGCGCCGCGGGTGCTGTCATCACGCGCGAACCGGCGGATCAGTTCTATGGTGACCGCGTCTACGCGGCACGCGATCCGGAAGGGCACGTCTGGAGTTTTGGCCAGACGGTTCGCGAGGTGTCGCGCGAGGAAGCGGAGCGTGTGAGCGGCCTGAAAATCGAAGGGTGGGTATAACCGATGGGACTGCCTGCCAGCGTCTCGCTCGACCGCACTCTGGCCGCACTTGCCGATCCGAACCGGCGTCAGGTGGTCGATCTGCTCAGCCAGCAACCGATGCGCGCCGGCGAACTCGCGCAAGCCACCGGTCTTTCGCCGCAGGCGATGAGCCGGCATTTGCGTGTGCTGCGCTCGAGCGAATTGATCGAAGAATCGCACGACGGCGTCGACGCGCGCGTGCGTCTCTACGTGCTGAGGTCGGCGCCGATGAGCGAGTTGAAGGCATGGCTCGAACAGACCGAAGCCTTATGGTCCGAGCAATTGCTGTCGTTCAAGGCGCATCTGGAGCAGCAGGAATGAGTTCGCGCGTGCAGGTGTCGCTACGCGTCGCGGCAACGCCGCTGCGCGCATTCGATGTGTTCACGAGCGAGATCGGCAGATGGTGGCGGCCGAATGGCCTGTTTCTGTTCACGCCGCAAGGCGCGGGCGTGCTGTCGTTCGAGCAGGCTGCGGCGCCTCACATGCCCGGAGAGTACGGCCGCCTGATCGAAACACAGCCGGACGGCAGCATGTTCGAGATCGGCCGCGTGACGGTCTGGGAGCCGGGCGAGCGTTTGGCATTCGGCTGGCGTCAGGCCAGTTTCACCGACGCGCAGCACACGCAGGTCGAAGTGCGTTTCGAAGCGGTGGGCGACGAAACACGCGTGACGGTGGAGCATCGCGGCTGGGATACGGTGCCGCAGGAGCATGTCGCGCGCCACCATTTCCCCGAGCGCGTATTTCTGTTGCGGCACGGCGAATGGTGGCAGGTTTTGCTGGCGTCGCTACGGAATGAAGTGCAATCGGCTGCGCCGCCGGGCTGAAAGCCGGCGCGTGCGTCGTATCGTCTTGTCATCGTGTGGCGATCGCGGCGGCAACACCGGCCATAACCGTGGCGCTGGCGCGGTTGGTGAACTTTACCGCGCGGCGCGTGCTCAGCAACTTGCGCGCACGTGTGGCGAGCAGCGCCCAACCGAAGTCGACGGCCATCAGTACGATCAGCATGGTAAGCGTGAGTTCGAACCACGCGACGGTGCCGATGCGCGACAGATCGATGATGGTCGGCAGCAACGCGAGGTAGAACATCATGATCTTCGGATTGCCGAGCGTCACCAGCAGGCCGGCGATGAACATGCGCCACGGCGACTGGCCGCTTGGCAGGTCGCTGCCTTGCACGTCGGCCGGTGCGCGCCACATCTTCCAGGCAAGGAACAGCAGATAGGCGACGCCGACAAATTTCAGCGCGATGAACACCATGCCGAAGCTGCGCGCGATCACAGCCAGGCCGGCCACCGCGCAGGTGAGCCACAATGCTTCGCCCAACCACATCGCGGCGAGAAACGGCAATACGTCGCGAAAGCCGTTGGTTAGCACGCGCGCGACCAGCGCGGCGATGCTGGGGCCGGGTGTGCCCGCGGCGATGATCAGCGCCAGCGCGAACACGAGCAAAGCAGATAGCGACATAACGTTTCTCCACGAAATTCAGTGTGCGCGCAACCATCGGCTTAGTGAGCGCGCAATCTCCGGTTTAATGAGCGTGCAACCTCCGGTTGACGAAGCGCCACACGGCGCTCACCAGCAGCGATCCGACACCGAGCGCGACGCCCAGCAGCACGATCGAACTCATATGATCGCGCACCAGCGGCACGTTGCCGAACAGATAGCCGGCCGCCACCAGCGATACGATCCACAGCGCCGCGCCGGCGGTGACGAACGACACGAAACGTGCAAACGTCATGCGCGAAACACCGGCGACGAACGGCGCGAACGTGCGTACGACGGCAATGAACGGGGACAGCAGGAAGGTCAGGCCGCCGCGTGCTTCGTAAAACGCGTGCGCTTTGCGCAGTGCGTTCTTGTCGAGCCAGCGGTAGTCGGCGGTATAGACTTTTTCGCCGATGGCACGGCCGATCGCATAGTCGACGATGCTGCCGGCCACGGTAGCGGCGAACAGCACGGGGATGACGAGCCAGACGTTCAGCGCACCGGTGGCGGCGAGACCGCCACAGATGAAAATCAGCGGATCGCCAGGCAAAAAGAATAGCGGCAGGAAACCGATTTCGACAAACACGACGAGAAAGAGCATCGCGTAGACGGCCGTGCCGTATTGCACGATCAAACCGCTCAGGTGCTGGTCGAAGTGCAGGGCGACCTGCAGCACATGCATGAGATCCATCTTGGGTCGGAAGGGATTTGGGTGTTCGGGATTTTAGTCCCGCGGCGGCTCGGGCACTTGTTTATTTCAGGGGCGTGATGTCAATATCGGGGCATGTCTTTCAGAATCGCACTTAAAAGAACCCTACGAAACCCCTATGCAACACGCTTCCAACTTCACGTTCCGCCTTGCCGTGCCGCTCGATGCGGACGCTATCCGTACGATCGAATTCGAGGCCGGTCAGCGTTTTGTCAGCGTTGGCATGACCGGTATCGCCGATGCACCGCCGATGGAGCTGGAACTTGTCCACCGCAAGATCGACGCGCAGCAGATCGTCGTCGCCGTGGATGCAGATGAGACGTGTGTGGGGTTTGTGATGTTCGAGCCGCAACCCGCGCGCTTCTATGTTCAGGAGCTTGACGTGTTGAGTTCGCATGCCGGGCAACGTATCGGCGCGGCGTTGATCGAGCAGGTCGCGCAGCTCGCGCGCGCGCAACAGATAACGCAACTCATATTGTCGACGTTTCGCGAGGTGCCGTGGAACGCACCGTACTATCGGCGGCTCGGCTTTCGCGATATCGAGGAAACCGATCTCGATGCGGCACTGATCGCGCGGCGCGATGCGCATATCGCGCGCGGACTCGACGAATCGAAACGCGTGTTCATGCGGCGTGACCTTGCGTGACGCCGCATGAACCGAACGTCTTATTCCACTGTTTCCAGCGTCGGATAATCCACGTAGCCGGTTTCACCGCGTGCATAGTACGTCGCCGGATTCGGCTTGTTCAGCGGTGCATTCGTCGCGAAGCGGCGCACCAGATCCGGATTCGCGATGAACAGTTGACCCCACGCCACCGCGTCCGCTTCACCCGCGTCGAGCACGTGCTGCGCGGTTTCCTGGGTGAACTTTTCGTTCGCGATGTACGGGCCGCCGAATGCCTTCTTCAGTTGCGGGCCGAGGCGGTCGTCGCCGAGCGCTTCGCGGGCGGCGATGAACGCAATCTTGCGCTTGCCGAGTTCGCGTGCCACGTAACCGAAGGTGGCCGCCGGATCCGAATCGCCCATGGTGTGCACGTCGCGGCGCGGTGCGAGGTGCACGCCGACACGGTTTGCGCCCCAGACGCCGATACAGGCATCGGTGATTTCGAGCAACAGGCGGGCGCGGTTTTCGATCGGACCGCCATAAGCGTCGGTACGCTTGTTGGTGCTGTCCTGCAGGAACTGGTCGACCAGATAACCGTTTGCGCCGTGCACTTCCACACCGTCGAAACCTGCTGCCTTCGCGTTTTCGGCGCCCTTGCGGAACGCTTCAACCGCACCCGCGATTTCGTCGAGTTCGAGTGCGCGCGGCGTCACGTACGGACGCTCCGGACGCACCAGGCTCACGTGGCCTTGCGCCGGGATGGCGCTAGGCGCAACCGGCAGTTCGCCATTGAGGAACAGCGGGTCCGAAATACGGCCGACGTGCCACAGTTGCAGGAAAATCTTGCCGCCGGCTGCGTGCACGGCGTTCGTGACGATCTTCCAGCCTTCCACCTGCTCCTGCGACCAGATACCCGGGGTTTCGGCGTAACCGACACCTTGCGGTGTGACGGACGTCGCTTCGCTGATGATCAGGCCTGCCGTGGCGCGTTCGGCGTAGTACTTCGCCATCAGCGCGTTCGGCACGCGGATTTCTTCGGCGCGTTGGCGCGTAAGCGGCGCCATGATGATACGGTTCGACAACGTAATGTCGCCAATCTGGAGCGGGTCAAAAAGAGTCGGCATATGAGTTCACCTTAGGTGGCGGGCGCGTGGCCCCGGCCTTAAAAAACTGCGTGATGAAATAAGCGAAAAAACGCGGCGATGCGAATGAAGCGCTCAGAGCTCGGTGTTCATGTGCTCGAGAAAGGCTTGAATGACTGCCTCGTTGCGTTTGAAAAACACCCATTGACCGACCCGCTTCGACGTAACGAGACCGGCGCGCTGCAAGGCGGCGAGGTGCGCCGACACGGTGGACTGCGACAGGCCGCAGTGCGCGTCGATCTTGCCGGCGCACACGCCGTGAACGAGCGGGAGCTCCTGGTCGGAAAAATGCGCATACGGCTCGCGCAGCCAACCGAGAATCTCCCGCCGTACGGGGTTGGCAAGCGCTTTGTGAATCGCGTCGATATCGAGCGTCATGTGGGTCGGTTTTCAGGGCGTCAACTTCAGGTCATCAACAACAGGCAGCCCATGGCGCACGTTAGCGGCCATGCATCTGCATCGCTACAAGGCGAATCATATATCGGAATTTGACGATATGCTTGAAGCCATTACTGGCTATGGGGTCGATAGAAGCCTTAAGGGCACTAACGTAGCGTCCCCTACGAAGGACGCCACCCAGGTGCTCCTTGAAATAGCTGGGTCGATGTCACGGCGCGGAAAGGGGCGACTGACGGTAAATATGAAAGGCATCTGTCACGTTATAGTTACGATCTATCAATAGCATTGCAAAAATCGCATTCTGTTGATGGCCGCTCTCACATATATTTTTATGTGCAGTAGGCCTGCCGACGCGGATCAATCCTGGTCCAATACACGCCACGACCTCCGTCATCGGACGAAGGCTATGCGCGCCGGGTGACAGTGCCAGTACATCAAAAAGAGCCCATCATGTGATTTCCCGACCGCCCGTTGGCGCTGGTTCGGCGATGCACCGTAGAAGCCAGGCGCCGTGGAAGAACTGGTAGTGGGTACATTCCCCAAGGAGATAGTGCATGTCAAACGATGCAAAGTGCCCGTTCAATCATGCCGCCGGAGGTGGCACGACGAACCGTGACTGGTGGCCAAAGCAGTTGCGGCTGGATCTGCTTAGCCAACACTCCAGCAAGTCGGACCCGCTGGACAACGGCTTCAACTACGCCGAGGCATTCAGGAGCCTCGATCTGGCAGAGGTGAAGAAGGATCTTGCGGCGTTGATGACCGACTCGCAGGATTGGTGGCCGGCAGACTTCGGCCACTATGGTCCGTTCTTCATCCGCATGGCCTGGCACAGTGCCGGCACGTACCGCATCGGCGACGGCCGCGGCGGCGCCGGGCGTGGCCAGCAGCGTTTCGCGCCGCTCAACAGCTGGCCGGACAACGTCAGCCTCGATAAAGCCCGCCGCCTGCTGTGGCCGATCAAGCAGAAGTACGGCCAGAAAATTTCCTGGGCTGATCTGCTGATCCTTACCGGCAACGTCGCGCTCGAGACCATGGGCTTCAAGACCTTCGGTTTCGGTGGCGGTCGCGCCGACACCTGGGAGCCGGACCTGGACGTCTACTGGGGCAACGAAAAGACCTGGCTGGGCGGGGACGTTCGTTATGGCAAGGGTGCTGCCGGCAGTGACGCCGAAGGCGTGATCGTGGCCGATCCGGCACTGCACGGCAGCGAAGTCAGCCGCGACGACAACGGACGCAACCTGGAAAACCCGCTGGGCGCCGTGCAGATGGGCCTGATCTATGTTAACCCGGAAGGTCCCGACGGCAATCCTGACCCGCTCGCCGCGGCCCATGACATCCGCGAAACGTTCGCGCGGATGGCCATGAACGACGAGGAAACGGTCGCGCTGATCGCCGGTGGGCACAGCTTTGGCAAGACGCACGGCGCCGGTCCTGCCGACAATGTGGGTCCGGTACCCGAGGCCACCGACCTCGAGAATCAGGGGCTGGGCTGGAAGAGCAGCTTCGGCACCGGCAAGGGCGCCGACGCGATCTCCAGCGGACTGGAAGTCACCTGGACCACCACGCCGACGAAGTGGGGCAACGGCTTCTTCGAGAACCTGTTCAAGTACGAATGGGAACTGACCAAGAGCCCCGCCGGAGCCAACCAGTGGGTCGCCAAGGATGCCGGCGAAACGATTCCGCACGCGTACGATGCCGCGAAGAAGCAGCGGCCGACGATGCTCACCACCGACCTCTCGCTGCGCTTCGACCCCGTCTACGAGAAAATTTCGCGGCGCTTCCTGGCGAATCCCGACCAACTCGCCGATGCCTTCGCCCGTGCATGGTTCAAGCTCACTCACCGCGACATGGGACCGCGCGCCCGTTATCTTGGACCGGAAGTGCCCGCTGAAGAACTGATCTGGCAGGACCCCATTCCGGCGGTCAACCACGCACTGGTCAACGAGCAGGACATCGCCTCGCTCAAGCAGAAGATTCTGGCGTCAGGGTTGCCCGTTTCGCAGCTGGTGTCGACGGCCTGGGCGTCGGCATCCACCTTCCGCGGCTCGGACAAGCGCGGCGGTGCCAACGGCGCACGCATTCGCCTTGCTCCGCAGAAAGACTGGGCGGTCAACCAGCCCGAGCAACTGGCGAAGGTACTGAAGGTCCTCGAAGGGATCCAGAGCGAGTTCAACGGCGCACCGTCCGGCGGCAAGAAGGTATCGCTGGCCGACCTGATCGTGCTGGCCGGTAGCGCCGGCATCGAGCAGGCCGCAAAAAGCGCAGGCCATCAGGTGACCGTGCCGTTTGCGCCGGGACGCGCGGACGCCTCGCAGGATCAGACCGATGTGGAATCCGTCGGAGCGCTTGAACCCGTCGCCGATGGTTTCCGCAACTTTCTGAAGGGCAAGTACAGTGTCCCGGCCGAGGCATTGCTGATCGACAAGGCGCAATTGCTGACCCTGACCGCACCCGAGATGACGGCGCTCATCGGCGGCTTGCGCGCCCTGAAGGTCCAGAGCGGGCAGGATTCGCATGGCGTCTTCACCAAGCGGCCGGAAACGCTGACCAACGACTTTTTCGTCAACCTGCTCGACATGGGTACGGAATGGAAACCGGTCTCCCGAGACGTGTTTGAGGGGCGCGACCGCAAAACCGGCGAATTGAAGTGGACCGGTAGCCGCGTCGATCTGGTGTTCGGTTCGCATGCTCAGTTGCGAGCGCTGTCCGAAGTCTATGCAAGCGAGGACGGGCAGGAGAAATTCGTTCGCGACTTTGTCGCAGCGTGGGTCAAGGTGATGAACCTCGACCGCTTCGACCTCGCCTGAGCGGGTGTGGGGGTTCCGTCAGGGTTGCAACCCTGACGGGACTTTGCCTCACCTTGCGAAGGTAACTCTGCATGTCGCGGTGCGACTCCGGTTATATCGGAGTCGCACCGTTTTTTTGGGGCGCCTGTGCCATACCGTGCAGCTTGAGTGACTCGAGCATTTGCGTCATTACCTCAGCCTGCATGATCGTCTTCCCCTCCCTTAGGCTTCGTAGCGGCCCACGTCGGTCTGCGGCTCGACCGTTGGATTGCTCGCGGGCGCCAGTCGATTCAGGGTTTACGCGGTGTGCATGTACTTGAAAAATCAACTACACTCAGTCCCAACATATTTGAAAAATCAAATAAATTAGCTTCTGGGACAAACCCGTGTGATGCACCTCATCTTCCCTTTGCAGATGAGGTTGCGATGCCTTGAATTGGAGCAGATCAATGAGAAACAAGATTGCGCTTGAAGAACACTTTGCGATAGACCTCACTATCGAGCAGTCGAAAATTTATGCGCCTGCCGCCGTTTGGGAAATGCTGAAGTCCAATCTGATGGACATCGAGCAGCAGAGGCTCGAGCGGATGGAGCAGGGCGGAACCGAGTATTCAATCTTGTCGCTCAACTCGCCCGGCATTCAGGGTATCCCGGACATCAAGCAGGCGATTGATGTCGCGCGACGGGCCAATGATGTCCTTGCAGAACATGTTGGCCGCCATCCATCCCGTTTGGGTGGATTTGCCGCGTTGCCTATGCAGGACCCCGAAGCTGCGGCTCGCGAACTCGAGCGAAGCGTGAAGGATCTCGGATTCCATGGCTTCATGGTGAATGGCTTTTCCCAGGTGGGCGATGCGGAAAATGTCGTGTACTACGACGCCCCGCAGTACACCGATTTCTGGGCGAGCGCGGCGGCGCTCGGCAAGCCTTTCTATATGCATCCTCGCGATCCGTTGCCGTCCCGTGAACCGATCTACGATGGTTTTCCGTGGCTGACCGCCGCGACCTGGGCGTTCGCTGTTGAGACGAGTACTCACGCACTGAGGCTGATGACGTCCGGCCTTTTCGACCGCAATCCTGGGTTGCAGATGATTCTCGGCCATCTCGGCGAGGGGATTCCGTTTAACGTCTGGCGTGTCGACCACATTCTCCAGAAGGCACCGCGAGGATTGCCCTGCAAGCGCAGCGTGGGCGAATACCTCAGGGAGAACGTCTACGTGACGACAAGCGGAAATTTCAGAACGCAGACGCTGCTGTCCACGATGCTGGAAATGGGCAGCGACCGGATCATGTATTCGGTCGACTATCCGTTCGAAACGCATGACGAGGCGTCCCAGTGGTTCGACACATGCTCGATCAGCGAAACCGATCGCGTGAAGATTGGACGGGAAAACGCACGGCGTTTGTTCGGTCTTGAATGATGCGAGGGATAGGAGAAATCGAATGTCCGTAACTGAATTGGCACCAGCAGATGTGTGGCGTAACAAAATCTATAGCGGCGGATGGAAGACCGGGGGCGCGGGTACGATCCCGGTGACCGAGAAGGCGACCGGCGCGGAAATGGGATCGATTGGTTGCGCATCGGCTGCTGACGTGTCCGCCGCCGCCGCGATTGCGACCGATGCGCAACGCGCCTGGGCCGCGACACCCGGGCCTCAGCGAGGGGATGTGTTGCGCGAGGTCGCTCGTTTGCTGGAGCTTCACAAGGAGGAGATCGCCGTTCAGATTGTCCGCGAGACTGGGTCGATACGGCCTAAGGGGCTACTGGAGGTGAAGTTGGCGATACGCGAGATTTTCGAAGCTGCGGCGTTGGGCAGCCAGCCAACCGGGATGATCACGACAAGCGACGTGAAGGAGCGGCATAGCGTAGCGCGCAGAATTCCAATGGGCGTGGTCGGCGTTATTACTCCGTGGAATTCCCCGTTCATTCTGGCGGCGCGGGCCATCGCTCCGGCGCTGGCCACCGGTAATGCAGTGCTGCTCAAGCCCGACCCTCAATCGCCGGTCAGCGGCGGCGTCCTGTATGCGCGGCTATTCGAGGCGGCGGGGCTGCCCGAGGGACTGTTCCATGTCCTTCCCGGTGCGGCGGAAACCGGTGACGCGCTGGTCCGGGATCCTCTTGTCAACATGATCAGCTTCACGGGATCCACGCGGGTTGGGCAAGCGATCGGCGCCGTAGCGGGCGGCTTGCTCAAGCGAGCGAGCCTCGAACTCGGCGGCAAGAATCCCTACATCGTGCTTGACGACGTCGATGTCGAAGCCGCGGCGAGCGCTGGAGCGTGGGGATCTTTTTTGCATCAGGGGCAAGTCTGCATGTCAGCGGGCCGGCATCTCGTTCATGAACGCATTGCTGACGCCTATATTGAAAGCCTCGTCAGGCGAACCAGGGCGCTCACGGTTGGCGACCCTTTCAAGGGCAATTTTCATCTCGGCCCCATCATCAATGAACGGCAGGCCGCGAACGTCGATCGCATCGTCGCGGAGTCTGTGAGCAAGGGCGCGAAGGTTCTCACCGGCGGTACTCGCGACGGTCTGTTTTTCAATCCGACCGTCATGGTGGATGTCGCGCCGGGGATGCCTGTGTTCGAGGAAGAGATTTTCGGTCCCGTGGCCGCGGTGACGGTGTTCAGGAACGATGACGAAGCGGTAACGCTCGCCAATCAGAACCGGTATGGCCTGGTTGCGGCAGTGGCTTCTTCCGATTTGCGCCGGGCCCAGCGGATTGCCGACAGACTGCATGCCGGCATCGTCCACATCAATGACCAGACGATCATGCACGAGGTGTTTGGTCCGATGGGCGGTCTGGGTTTGTCCGGCAACGGACATAACTACAGCACCCTGACCAACATCGACCAGTTCACGGAATGGCAGTGGGTGACGAGCCGCGACGAACTTCCGGCTTATTCATTCTAGAAAGGTGTTGTGCCGGGCTCGCCGCACACGGGCACGGATCCGCGTCGCCCGGCAACGTCGAGAAGACAGAAATGACCCATTGGCGCACGCATTTCATGCGCAAACGGAGCGAGGTGAATAGTGACCCCCGATACTGCGCAGCGAGTCGAAGAGACGCCTGCTTCGATCGTCGACATTGGTGCGTTGATCGATAGCCAGCCACTGAGCACCTTCCAGAAATGGATCATGGTGATGATCGGTTGCTCGGTGGTGATGGATGGGTTCGACGTGCAGGCAATGGGTTTTGTCGCCCCTGCGATTGTCCGTGCGTGGGGCATCAGCCCGGCCGAGCTCGGCCCCATTTTCGGTGCCGGCTTGCTCGGGATGCTCGCGGGCTCCATCGTTCTCGGCGCCATGGCCGATCGCGCGGGGCGTCGGCCGGTGCTCATTGGCGCGACCGTTTTCTATGGGCTATGCATGCTCGGTACCAGTCTGGTTCAGAGTGTGCCGGAATTTCTTGTCCTTCGTTTTCTGACCGGTTTCGGTATCGGCGGCGTGATGGGTAACGCTATCGCGCTGGTCAGCGAATACAGTCCGCAGAAGTATCGGGCATCGCTGATGACGTGGGTCTCGTGTGGCTTCACGGGTGGGGCCATTGCTGGAGGACTTCTCTGCGCAGCCTTGCTTCCATCGATGGGCTGGAGGTCGGTGTTCTTCGTTGGGGGCGTATTGCCACTGGTCATTGCCGTCCCGATGGCCAGGTATCTGCCGGAATCGCTCCAACTGCTGGTGGTCAAACAGCGCAGCCCGGAAAAGGTTGCTCAGTGGCTTGGGCGAATCGCGCCGAACGTCCAGCTTGCGCCTGGGACGCGCTTTGCCGTTCGCGGGCAGCCGCAAGCGAAGGCCTCCGTTGGCGAGCTCTTTCGCCACGGCCGCAGCACGACTACGCTGTTGCTTTGGGGTATCAACTTCGCGAACCTGCTCGACCTCTTTTTCCTGTCGAACTGGCTTCCGATGCTTTCCTTGCGCGTTGGCCATGGGGTGTCGACGGCTGTACTCATCGGCACTTCATTGCAGATCGGCGGTACTGCGGGTGCGCTGCTGCTGGGCCCGTTGATGGACCGTTTCGGCTTCTATCGTGTCCTGGCGCTCAGTTTTCTGGTGGCGACATTTTCGGTGGCATCTGTCGGTCTCCCCGATCTATCAACGGGGTTGCGCTATGCCGTCGTGCTGATCAGCGGAATCTGCATCGTCGGTGGGCAGCCTGCGGTCAACGCGTTGACCGCGACACTCTATCCAACCTCGCTGCGGGCCACCGGGGTCGGCTGGAGTCTGGGAATCGGCCGGGCGGGCTCAATTATCGGCCCTGTGGTGGCCGGACAACTGATCAGGCTGCAATGGTCGAATACCGCGTTGTTTGTCGCGGCGGCGGTGCCCGCATTGGCATCGTGTCTGATGCTAGTTTTCCTTAGTCGTGCTTCGGCGAGAAAGCGGATCGATTGCGTTGAGTGTTAGTGGGTTGCGACAGTTTCAGATAGATCGCTTCGATCACTAAGTTAGTAAAACTAAAATAAATTGTCTATGTGACGGCGAGAACTTGCATGGTCGCAGCGATGACTTCGTTTTGAATCCGCTTAATCCATGGCGTCATTTAGATAAAAGAAAAACAGCAAAGCACTGTCGTGTCCACGACAGATTGCCCAATCAGCCAACCCGGATAATGACCCCATCGTTGCTCGAATACGACGGCGAAAGATCGTACCGGTAACGATCTGGTGCGGATGCTCAAACGGGGCGGTGCGGCTCGAACGGTTCAATCGAATGGGCGGGTGGCTGCCTGACAATGGATTCGAGTTCGGCGGTATCTACCAAGGTGATTCGGCCGTATCGGATGCGCACGAGTTGCCGGTCTATGAACCAGCGCAGTTCCTTGTTGACGTGCTGGCGTGAGGCCATGAGCAGTGCAGCCAGATCTTCCTGCGACAGACGGATGCCGAGCGTAACGCCATCGTTATCGGTGTGGCCGTAGCGTTTGCCGAGTGCGAGTAAATGGCCGGCGAGGCGCGCGCGAAACGACATCAAACCAAGATTGCCGAGGCAGTCGTGAAGGTGCCGTGCACGTGTGGCGAGTAGCCGGAGCAGGCTTGCGGTGAGGGTCGGATCGCGTTCGAGTGCGGCGTTCAACGCCTCTGCGGGGATGTGGAAAAGCCGGGTGAGTCCGCGCGCCCGCTGGTTGTGAATGGAACGCTGATCGGTCATCACGGCGGTGAGATTGGCCAGCTCGCCTGGCGGGATGAACGTCTCGACGGCCCGAATGCCCTGGGTGCTTGGCCACCCCCATTCGAGCATGCCGGAAAGAATGATGTGGATATCGGTGCAGGGATCGTTGGCGAGATAAATCAGCTCGCCATCTGCATACGTGCGCAGATAGCCAGCTTCGACGAGAGCATCGAGGACGGCTTCCGGCCACGCGCGCAGGGCCTCATGGTTACGGAACGCAGTCCATATGATCTCTCGCTGCTTGCGTGACAGATCGCGGCCGCTCGACTGCAATGGCAGATTTGCCGCTGCTTTGACGGAGATATCTCCGGCTCGGTCGACAGGGGAAAGGTTTCGGGGGGGCGCTTGCATGCGGCAGTCCGGTTCAGGGTGTTTGAGTCGAGTATCGATAAACGCGAGCTGTGCGAATGGAATGTCTCGGGCGACTAACGATAAACGATAAACGATAAACGCGTATCGCGGCATGGGTGAAGGGCCGCTTCAAGGACGTTTTTCTTGTGAGCCGCCGGACGTCAGCCGGCGGGACGTTGGAACGCGAGCCATCTGGACCTCGCCCTAATGGGAGAAGATTTATATGAGTCAACCGATTGTGAGCGGCGGCGCGCTGGACGATGCAACCGCAGCTACGCGTCATGATGTCGATGTGCTGGTCATCGGTGGCGGTCCGGCCGGCACCTGGGCCGCAATTAGCGCTGCAGCGAGGGGGGCGAAGGTCGTGCTCGCGGACAAGGGCTACTGCGGGACATCGGGCGCGACGGCGCCGTCAGGCACCGCGATCTGGTATGTCTCGCCGCAGAGCGATACGCGAGAACGGGCGAAACGGAGCCGTTTTGATCTGGGAGGCCAGCTTGCGGAACACGACTGGATGGATCGTGTTCTCGAGCAAACCTGGGTGAACGTCCACCAACTCGCAGAATGGGGCTATCCGTTTCCGGTCGACGAAAACGGCGAAGCGCAGCGCACATCGCTGCAGGGGCCGGATTATATGCGGCTGATGCGCAAGCGCGTGAAGGAGAGCGGTGCAAGCATCTTCGATCACAGCCCGGCCCTCGAACTACTCGTGGATGGGGGCGGCGCGGTTGCCGGCGCGCGCGGCGTGCAGCGCCAGAGCGGGGAAACGTGGGTCGTGCGCGCGAAGGCCGTGGTCATTGCAACGGGCGGTTGCGCGTTCCAGAGCCGTGCGCTCGGCTGCAATGTGCTGACGGGCGACGGCCAATTGATGGCCGCGGAAGTTGGCGCGGAGATGTCCGGCATGGAGTTCTCGAATGCCTATGGTCTTGGTCCGGCATTCGCTTCGGTTACCAAATCTCTCTTCTACAAATGGGCGACGTTCTACGACGAACAGGGCGTGAAGCTCGAGGGAGCGGGCTCGGCATTCGGGCGCAGCATCATCGCGCGCGAGCTGCAGACGCGCCGCGTATTCGCATGCCTCGACCGCGCCGACAAACAGGTTCGCGTGTGGATGCGCACGGCGCAACCGAACTTCTTCGTGCCTTTCGACCGGCTGGGCGTCGATCCCTTCACCCAGCACTTCCCGGTAACGCTCAGGTTGGAGGGGACAGTTCGCGGAACCGGTGGCCTGCATGTCACGGGCCGCGATTGTTCGACGTCGGTGGAAGGGCTCTATGCGTCAGGCGACGCCGCGACACGCGAGATGATTTGCGGCGGGTTCACCGGAGGCGGCAGCCATAACGCGGCATGGGCGATGTCGTCGGGTTTCTGGGCGGGCGCCGGTGCGGCTGACCACGCGCTCGCGAAGCGTCACGCCGGGATCGGCAGACTCTATTGCGCGGGCGATGTCGGCTTGCGCGACACGTCGCACAACATGCCTTTTGACAGCGCGGGTGTCGTGAGGGCCGTGCAAGGCGAGGTGTTCCCGTATGAGCGTAACTGGACGCGCAGCGGGGACCTGCTGGACGATTCGCTGAGCCGCCTCGACGCGCTGTGGGCGAGCTTGCGCGTCAGCGCGCCGGCACGCGATGCGCACGAGGCCGTGCGTGCGCGAGAGGCGGCGGCGATGGTCGCGACCGCGCGCTGGATGTATCGCAGCGCACAGGTACGTACCGAGACGCGCGGCATGCATCGACGGGCGGAATATAAGTCGATCGATGCCGGGCAGCGTCACCGGTTGATCAGCGGAGGTCTCGACGACGTATGGGTCCGCAGGAAGGAGGTAGACACGGGATTGGTGCCAGCTGAACATCAAGGAGCCCATGCATGATCGAAATTTTGAGCGAATCGCGCTGCACGGGATGCAACATCTGCGTCCGCGCGTGTCCCACGAATGTGTTCGAGGCGGTGGAGGGTGGCATTCCGCGGATAGCGAGGCAAGACGACTGTCAGACCTGCTTTATGTGCGAGCTGTATTGTCCGGCGGATGCCCTGTTCGTTGCGCCGCAGGCCGATGCCGCCGTCGCGGTGGATGAAGCACGTCTTCCGCACGGTGTACGCCTCGGCAGCTATCGCGAAGCACTCGGCTGGGGTCCAGGGCGCAGCTCTACCGCCGCGCTTGACGCAAGTTACGCACTACTGACGCCTATCAATTGATGAAAGACTGCAGCAATGCCATAGCTTCGACGAGACGCCGTACCCCTCGTCAAAGGGGTAGCGGCACCGCTCACTCGGGCACGAAGCCAGTCTTGCCCTCGAACATCACGGACTCTGCGATGTCCTTTTGCGCCTGCAGCGCGGCCAGACTCCCGGAGTAGCCGGCTTCCAGCACGGAATAGGCATCTCCGCCCAGGACGGTGCGCAGCGGCGGCTCCGGCATCTGGCTGACCGTATAGATGGCGTCGGCCATTTTCACGGGGTCGCCCGAAGCGTATGCGTCGCCGTTCTCCGCGATCCAGCGGCGCAGCTTGCCAACCGCGCTGTCCTTGTATTCATCGAGTTCTGTGGTCCAGCGGATATTGGCCACGAAGCCGGTCTTGATGGAGCCCGGTTCGATGATGATGGTCTTGATACCGAACTCGGCGATTTCCTGACTCACCGCTTCGGCGAACCCTTCCAGGCCGAACTTCGCGGCGTGGTACAGCGCGCCTCCCGGGAAGGCCGCACGTCCGCCGACGCTGCTGACATGGATGAACGTGCCGCGTTTCTTTGCGCGCAACGCCCCGAGGAAGGCGCGCGTGACATGGATTGGCGCCAGCAGATTCAGCGCAATCTGCTGCTCGATATCGGCCTCGGTCATTTCTTCCATCGCGCCGATCACGGCGCCGCCCGCGTTGTTGACGACCACGTCGACATCGGGATGGCGCGCTGCGGCGGCCCGAACCTGTTCGTGATCGGCCAGGTCGACCGACTCCACCTGGAGCAGATCCGGATAGGCCTGCTTCAGCGCCTGCATTGCTTCGACACGGCGCACGGCTGCCACCACAGGATGCCCCTGGGCCAGTGCTTTTTCCGTGAGGGCGAGCCCGAGACCACCGGACGCGCCGGTAATGAACCACTTCTGATTTGACATGATACCGTTCTCCTTACAAATAATGAGCGAGCACGCGCTCAATAATAATAGAAAAATTTTTATACCGTGATTGCCCGCCAGGCGACATGAAAGCCGAGTTGACGGTGACGTTCGGCGCTCTCGGGGTGCTTGTCGACGTACTCGATCGTCGTGTCGGCGATGTGCTCAATGATGGACGAAAGAAACGCGATTGAGGCGTCCACCAGCACGCCATCTCGCACGGCGTCCTCCATCATCTGGGACACCGCCAGAAACGGCCCCATTCCCTGTGCCCGTGTGTCGTCGAGTATGTGGCCGGAAGCCGAAAGCCGTGAGAGGGCGAACCGCCCAGCCGCATTGGCCAGTCCCCAATTCACATAACGCTCGAAGACGTGCTGCATGCGCTGGCGGTAGCCCGCCTCGTGTGGATAGTCCGGCATCACGGATCTCGCCAGATCCTGCTTCAGGTGCAGGTACAGTTCCTGGAACAACGCGTCCTTGCTCTCGAAGTAGGTGAACAAGGTGCCCTCGGCCACACCGGCGCGCCGGGCGATGCCCGCCGTGGTGGCCAGCACGCCCTGTTCGGCAACGGTCTGCGTTGCGGACAGCAGCAGGGCGCCGCGTTTTTCCGGACTCAAAGGGCGTGCCATCGCGCGTCTGAAGAAAGTAGAGTGATTACCCGCTCAATTATAACTGCTTTATTGGGATGAGTGCCGATCAGAAGGCGGGCCGAAGAATGACACTTCAGCCGCGAACGAGTCGGGTCAAACAAGGTCATCAAGCGCGCCGGCGTTTTCGTACACCTTGAGCAGCATGGCGCGAAGCACCTGAACGTCGTTTGCAGTAAAACCGGTCAGTATCACCGACTCATGTTGCTTCGCGACCGGGACGATGCGCAGCGCGAGTTCGTCTCCCTTGCTTGTCAGGGCAATCCTGATTGATCGCCCATCCGTCGTGCTCTTCTCGCGCTTGACCAGCTCCTGGCTCTCAAGACGATCAATGATCCTGGACAGGGCGGAAATATCAGACGTTGCATGCACCGACAACTCAGACAAGGTCTGGTGCGGAACGTACAGCAACGAGGCACAGACTCGCCATTCGCTGAGGTTCAGGCCGAACGGTTTCAGTGCCTTCGCGAATGCGTTTCCCATTCGGCCTCCGGCCCGTGTCAGCAGGAACGGAATCGCCTGTTCGAGTTCTTGTGGTCGCTTCGGTGTCTTCATGGTCATCGGTGGGTTGCGGGTTTACATGGGTACGTATATTTGAAAAATCAACTATACTCCACTTCAAATCTAGTTGAAAAATCAAATAAATGTTTTCCGGGCGAATTCGGATAGGCCGCCTCTTTCTGAGTGAGCAACGCGTCATACGCTGAACCAGGGCAGACGTGAGGGAGGCGTCGGATCGATCGAGCCTCCTGGATAGGAAAGATTCAGCGTTGGTCTTTCAATCACTTCATTGGCATTGCTAATAAAAATAACAATTGCAGTGACGATCTATACGAACGGAGATCGGATTTGGAAACTCAAGTCATCATTGTCGGGGCTGGGCCGGTCGGGCTGACACTTGCGATCGATCTTGGCAAGCGCGGCATAGCGTGTGTGCTCGTCGAGCAAAAGGCGGAGCCCCAGTTTTTGCCGAAAATGGAGCGTTGCAACGCGCGGACCATGGAGATCTTTCGGCGGCTTGATCTCGCGGACTGCATCCGGGCCGCCGGCATGCCCGAGGACGTCCCCATGGACATCCAGATCATCCGCTCCATGATGGAGCCTTCGATTCTGCGCTTGCCCTATCCGTCGGTGGCGGAGGCTCGCGCGCTCACGCACGAGAACCACGACGGCAGCCTTCCGCTCGAACCCTATCAGCTTATCTCGCAGTACACACTGGAGCCGCTTCTTCTCGAGGTGGCCGAGCAATTGCCGGCGGTCACGGTGATGCGGGGTACGACGTTTCTCGAATTCACCGAGCAGGGCGATGGCGTTCTGGTGGCGGTCAATGCCGCCGACGGCGTGAGAAGAACATTGAAGGCGGCTTACCTCGTGGGCTGCGACGGTGGCGCGAGCCGTGTACGTAAGCAACTGGGTATCCGTCTGGAGGGCGAGGGCGACATTGCGCGACTGAGACAGGGCCTGTTCTACTGCGAGCAACTCTACGAGCGGCTTCCGATAGGCAACGGGCCGAGCCGGGGGCGGCACTATCTGGTGGCGGGCGGACCTCCCACTTTCATGATCATGCAGGACTCCACACGACATTGGACGGTCCATTCAGCCGTCGAGAGCGATGACGAGATGCGGCGGATGTTCGAGCGGATCATCGGCGTTGCATTGCCTTACGAGATGCTGTATTGCGCGGAATGGCGACAGAATCTGCTGCTCGCCGAACGCTATGGAACGGGACGGGTGCTTCTCGCAGGCGATGCGGTGCACCTCGTGATTCCCACAGGCGGTCTCGGCATGAACACCGGCGTTGGTGACGCCGCGGATCTTGCCTGGAAGTTGGCCGCCACGCTGCAAGGGTGGGGCGGCCCGGGATTGCTGGCCTCCTACGAAGCTGAACGGCGCCAGATTGGCGAGCGGGTCGTCGGCGCATCGCGCTACGCGTCGCTTGGATATCGCGCCTGGTTGGCCGAGGTGCGCCCGGAGATCGGAGACGATACGCCCGCAGGGTCGACTGCTCGTGCCCACCTGGCCGTTGTGGCGAACGTTGAGCAGCGCAAGTCGAACGAGATGATCGGCGCAGAACTGGGCTATCGCTATGTGGATTCGCCCATTATCGACAATGTACCGGGAGGGCCGCAGCACGATCTGCGTGCCTATCTTCCCACTACATGGCCGGGCGCGCGGCTTCCCCATATGTGGCTCACCGACGGAAGCGCTATCCAGGACCGGCTACGGTCGGAGTGCTACACGTTGATCGACGTCGCGGGTGGGCATGATGCGAGCCCGCTTCTCGCCGCGTTCGAAGTGCTCGGCGCACCGCTCGACGTGCTCGTGCTCGCGGATTCGCGGCTTCGCACCGTCTATGAGCGCGACCTGATCCTCGTGCGGCCCGACCTGCATGTCGCGTGGCGCGGCGACCGGCTTCCGCAGGCCGTCGATGATCTCGCCGCGAAGGTGACAGGACATAGCGACATAAACCGCGCATTGCGTTCGATCAGCAGCCGCTGACCGAGCCGGCTGAATCGAACAAATCAGTATCGTTAAGCACTACGTATCAGGCTCGACGCGCGACGGCGAAGGGGTGTCGTCGTCTTGAGATTTCAACAACATTGGAGACGAGAAAATGAGAGCACGGTTGAATCGGGCCAGAGGTGGCCATTCATGGCGCCGGCTGTTTTGGTGGGCGCTTCCGTCGCTTGCGGCATGTGCGTCGGGCGTATCGCATGCGCAAAGCGCTGTCACCCTATATGGGATCATCGATACCGGCGTCGAATATGTGACGAACGTTGGTGCTAAAAAATCCAGCTCAGTGCACATGCCGTCTCTCACAGCCTCGCTACCATCGCTGTGGGGCCTCCGTGGCAAAGAGGATCTGGGTGGTGGTCTGAGTGCGGTTTTTGTATTGGAGTCGGGCTTTGCTCCAGCACAGGGCACGCTGAATCAAGGGGGGCGTCTGTTTGGCAGACAGGCCTATGTCGGGCTTGCGGGGCGGTGGGGGACGTTGACCCTGGGGCGGCAATATTCGCAAATCTTCTGGGCGGCATTAACGGGCGACACGCTCGCTCCGAATATCTTTGCCGCCGCCGATCTGGACCCCTACTTGACCCAGCCGCGCGTTGACAATTCGATCGCCTATACCTTCACGTCATCGGGACTGACCGTGGGGGCGACGTATTCACTGGGACGTGACGTGGCGGATAGTGCGCCGGCCGGAGGGTGCGCCGGCCAGTCGCCGACTGACTGGCGGGCCTGCAAGTCAATGTCTGCGATGGTGAAATATGATGCCGGGAAATGGGGCGCGGCGGCGGCCTTCGATCGCAACTACGGTGGGGGCGGTACTGGTTCGCCCTTGCCACTTAGCTCGCAAACCGATACACGCGCCCTCATCGATGGCTACGTGAAGTTTGGTAACTCGACTTTCGGCGCGGGATTCCAACACCGCATCAATCACGGAGCGCAGACGCCGAAAGTCTTCGACGCGACCAGCAACTATTGGTGGGTTGGCGGATCCTATTTGCCCGTTCCATATATTGCGCTTGACGCACAGTTCGGCCATATCACCGTGAACAGCAATGCTTCGGGGGGCTCCGTGATCGCAGCGCGCGCGATGTACTTCCTGTCCAAGGGCACTGCGGTGTACGTCACGGCAGGGCATGTGTTTAACCAGCGTAACGCAGCGTTCTCGATTGACGGTGGCGTGGTCCCGCCCGCTTCGACGCCATTGCCAGGCGTGAGTCAAACCGGTGCGATGGTGGGTATTCGGCACCTGTTCTAAATGTCCCGTGGCCATTCGATTACATAGTGAGGATAACAATATGTTCTCTTTGTACGCGCTACTCGCCATTGTTTATCCGAACAGTTGGTCGATCGTGACTTGCTCGCCCGCATGATCCATTTTCTAAGGTAGCAAGAGGCTCAACGCAGATATGAAACCCCAATTCCGTCAACTGATATTAGCCGCTACGGCTGCCATGTCGCCCTTTCTGGGTGTTGCGCATGCGCAGGTCGATACGTCGAAAAGCACGGTGACCGCCACCTCGAAGCAGATGAACGTGCCTGTCGACGGGACATTCAGGAAGTTCACTGCGCAGCTCGTCTTCGATCCGGCCAAGCCGGCAGCGGGCAGCGCGCAACTGACCATCGACACCGCCAGCTACGACCTCGGCGACCAAAGCTACAACCAGCAGGTGCGCGGCAAAGGCTGGTTCGACACGATGCAGTTTCCCAACGCCACATTCGTCTCAAGCACCATTGCACCGGCTGGCGGCAATCAGTTCAAGGTTAGCGGCAAGCTGACCATCAAGGGCAAGTCGGAGAATGTGACGGTGCCGGTCACCGTCACGCAGCAGGGTGCAACGCAAACCTTCGGCGGCACCTTGCCGATCAAGCGTAGCCAGTTCGACATCGGCTCAGGCGAATGGAAAGACACATCGATCGTCGCCGACGAAGTGTTGATCAGATTTCACATTGTTGAAGCAAAAAAATAAGCAGTAAGACCGCTCAAAATACTCAGGAGAATCACAATGAAGAAGCAACTTTTGACGGTAGCGATCGCCGCTCTGGCAACAGGCACATCGTTCGGCGCAAAGGCAGGGGAGATCACATATCAATTGGACCCCACGCACACGTATCCCAGCTTTGAAGCCGATCACTTCGGTGGCGTCTCGATCTGGCGCGGCAAGTTCAACAGGAGCAGCGGCACGGTGACGATCGATCGCGAAGCCAGAACCGGCACGCTGGAAGCGACTATTGACATGACGTCGGTGGATATCGGCAACGATACGCTGGATACGGCATTGAAGAGCTCGAAATTCTTCGATGCCACTCAATTCCCGACCGCTGTCTATAAGGGCACGTCGATGACGTTCAAGGGTGACGTGCCGGTCGAAGTGATCGGGGAGTTAACCCTGCACGGTGTGACGAAGCCGCTGAATCTGAAGATCGAGGCGTTCAAGTGCTTCCAGAACCCGCTGCTCAAACGCGAGGTGTGCGGCACGGAATCGACCGCGAGTTTCGATCGGTCGGACTTCGGCGTGGACATGGGCAAGACTTACGGCTTCAAGATGCAAACGGTGCTGCACATCCAGGCTGAGGGTATCAGGCAATAAGGCAGGATCGCCCTGCCACCATGTCGAGAGCGGGATATTGCGCAATGGCCACGGTGACGGATAAAACCACCGGCACGATCGTCAACCTATCTTTAACCATTTGAGACGTCTGGTCACGGTTATGTCCGCGGTTCTTTGCATTGACGTTGCCGCCTTTCAAAGCGGACCGCGATAACCTTCCAGCGTCTCGCCGGATCGCATCGCGTAGGTTATCCACAGAAAATGTTCATATCCTTGTGGACAAGTCCTGGCCAAAGCCGCCAAGTGATTGAGCGCAGAGCGATTTCCTGATCGGTACGGCGAACCCGCACATCCAGGCAGACCCAGGCAGACCACTGGCAACGCGCCGCTCATTCCACCGGCGAGGCCAGCAGCGACACCGGCACGCCGTGACAACTCACCCTGGCCACGAGCGCCGCGCCGAGGTCGGCGCCTGCTTTTGTGTGCGCATCGAACGACGACTCCTCCTTGTCGACGCGCAGAATGTTAATCGGCCACGACGCCCGGGCGAGCCGTTCGTGCGCAAAGGACCCGACCCACAGCGGAGTGGCGGATGCACCGTTCTCCACGGCATAGCCGCTCGGCCAGAAACGCAGGACGTCGCGTTCGTCGCGCGTGTCGCCGGGGCGCATGAAGACCAGCGACGAAGGCACGCCGTTGTTCAGCTTCGGCAATACCGGCAGCGATGTCGCCGCGACGTTGGGCGAGGCAAGCGAGAGCAGGCTGCGCGCGGACAGGTCCGTGCCCTCGATCCATCCCTGGGCGCGCAGTTGCCCCCTGATCGAATCCAGGTTCGACACCCATTGCAGCGTGAGCGGTTCCTTGTGGTCGCCGCCCATATCCGAGCGATAGCATGGCAGTCTCTTCCACAGCGACACTGTCCACTGCGCTTCTGTGACCAGCACGGGCTGCGGGCGCGGCATGTTGTCCGACGCTGCTGCCGGGGGATTGATGCTCAGTTGCACGCTCACGCTCGCAAGCATGACCACCAGAACCACGATCGGCATGAAGCCGCGTGAGGGCGGCACTTCCGGATACCGCAATATCGCCGTCAGCGAGACGATGGCTACCCAGATGTACGCGAGCGCGGCGCCGCCGATCGCGTCGGAGACCCAGTACCTGCCGAAGTAAAGTCCTGCGAGCGCGACCACGATCACGACAACCATACTCGCGGTCGCCACGAGCAAACCTTCCAGCATGCCGACCCGTCGCACGAGCAGGAACGCGAGGAAACCGTAGACGATCACCGTTGCGGCGACGTGATTGCTCGGAAACACGTATGCGTCGGACAGGAGTTGATTGGGCGGCGCGCGGTGCATGGCGAACTGCAGGGCGAAGATCAGCAATTGGGAGAACACGACCGCGGCGAGCCAGTAGCCGATGGCGCGCCAACGCCGCTCGAGCAGCATCCACACCACCACTGTCACGACCAACGCCGTCAGCGTGAAGACGCTGCCGAGTGTCGCCACGCCTGCAAGGACCGTGTCGCTCCATGGCGTGCGCACCGATTGCAGGAAGTGATAGACAGATAGATCGACGCTCACCAGCGGATCGCCGCTGACGACGTCTTCGAGCACGCCGAAGAAGAGCGCACCCGCAGCGAGCACAACCAGCGACGTCAACACGATGCTGCTGGCATCCGGCTGCTCGGGGTCGAGCAACCGCCGCGCGAATCGGCCGAACGGGCCTGGGTGGCGGCACGCCCAGCTTCCCAGATAGCGTCCCGCCGCGCTCGACCATGCACTGGCATGCGAGACCAGGAACTCCATTGCGCGAAAGCTCAGCCAGACGATGCCCACCAGCAACGCGATGATGACAACGAGACGGAACGACACTGCGCCGGCCAGCAGCACCGAGGCGCCGAAGACCACGCCCGGCAGGATATGCGCGGGGGCCCATAGCAGCGCCGACAGGACGTTCATGCCGTAGAAGCGCAGCGGCGTCATGCCCAGCATGCCCGCCACCACCGGCACGATCGCTCGTAATGGTCCGACGAAGCGGGCGAACACGACACCTTTGGCGCCGTGTTTCTGAAAGAAGCGGTGGCCGGCGTCGAGTATCTGCGGGTGCGTGCGGAACGGCCAGAACTGGACGATCCTGTCCTTGTAGCGGCCGCCGATCCAGAAGCTCATGCCGTCCCCGGCGATGGCGCCGGCGATCGCCCACAGGAACACCCAGCCGAGGCTCAGTGAACCCGTGCCGGCCAGTGCGCCGGCGAGGAACATCGCAGTGCTGCCCGGGATGAAGGTGCCAATGACGGCGATGGCCTCCAGGAAGGCCGCAAGAAAAACGACCGTGAGCATCCACGCCGGATGGCCGGCAAGCAGGTGCAAAAGGTGGATGTAGGCATGCTCCATCGTGCGCGATCAGCCGTTCTGGCGTAACGGTTGATCATAACGCGCACTGCGCTGCCGCACATTTTTGCCAACCGGCATCGGGCGACATGCCGGCGCACAATCTCACGAAGCCGTCAGCAAATCGCCAGATGCGTTCGCCCGTTATGAAGCCGTCAACGAATCGCCGGATACGTGGACCCGCTCGCCGATCTGGACGTCCGGCTGCGTCGGGTAGCTGAAGTTGCGATAGCTGCCGTCCTGCATGCGCACCTGGACCTGATAGGTGGTCTGCTTGCGCACTGCGTGCTCGATCCCGTTGCCGGCAAGACCCCCGCCGACAGCGCCCGCGATGGTGGTGAGAATCTTGCCCCGTCCGCCGCCGATCTGATTGCCCACGAGGCCGCCGGCGACCGCGCCACCCAGCGCGCCGAGCCCGGTGGTCGGCTCAGGCGCCTGCACCGTGTTGATGGCGACGACTTCGCCCGCATAAGGGTCGGCGACCGGCCTTGCCGGCGCGGATTCATAGGGTGCCTGGTAGCCCTGATTGTTTGCATACCTCGGTGCCTGCGCGGCGGGCGTGCTGTGCGTGTGATGCACTGGCGGCCGTGCCGGTGCGGCTTGCTGGACCGTTTGCTGAACCGGGGCCGCCTGGGGCGCGGCGATCGGCGCGCTGGCAACCTGCGCCGCGACCGGGGTGGCCGGCTGTGCGGTCTCCGTAACGGCGTGCGAGGTAGGCAGAAGGCCAGTCATCGCCGCGATGCCGGTGGCGCTCGCGAGGATGACGGCGACCGCCGCGCCGGCGACCAGGGGGTGAATGCGGCTGCGCTGCGAATTGCTGGAAGTGAGGTTCGTGTTCATTGCGGGCTCCGCGGGTAGATGCCTGCAATAACGCCGCAGCAGCGCGGCCGGTGGACGCCGGACGCACGCTGCTTTGTAAGCATTTGTACAATTTGCCGACGAAGATGAGCCCGCTCAGATTTCGTCGGTAAATTCGTCGAGGAAGCGCTGCAGACGGTCGTGGCGAATTTTCGCCAGCCGCGAGCCGGTTGCTGTCTGGAAACCGGACGCCAGTTTCAGAAGCTTCGTATGGAAATGGTCAAGCGTGTACGCGGTGTCGTCCAGAGGACGCTCCGCCGCGTGCGGGTCGGCCGGGTCGTACAAGGCGCGGCCCATCCGGCCGGCCACGTAGAAGCAACGCGCGACGCCCAGCATTCCGATCGCATCGAGCCGGTCGGCATCCTGCAGCGTTTTTGCTTCGAGCGTGGTCGGCGCGACGGCGGCCGAAAAGCTATGCGCCTCCACCGCGTGCGCCGCCGCCTGAATTTTCGCGTCCGGCCAGCCGAGCGACGCCAGCACGCGCGCGGCTTTCTCCGCTGACAGACGTGAGGCCTGCGCGCGCAGCGGGGAATTCTTCTCTACCGCGACGCAGTCATGCAGCAGCGTCGAGGCGAACAGCACCTGTGCATCGCCGCCTTCTTCCGCCTGGATGGCTGCCGCGTTCTTCCAGACACGCTGCAGGTGTGAGGTGTCGTGGGAGCCGTCGCCGTTGTCGTCGTATGCGTGAGGCAACAAGATTGCGGCCAGGTCCTGAAATGGGGCGAAGGCGGGTTTGGTCATGGTGTCGGGCGAGAAAAAGAGCCGCAGATTATCGCCGATCGTCGATCAATCCCTGAATTTCAGCGATGAACAAAAGTGGCTGGCGGGCAGTCTTACTGTTTGACCGGGTTCCTTTGCGAGCGTCGTTGGCTCGACATCGTTACGATGGGCGGGAAGCATGGGTCGGGCAGTTCGACGGCATGACGGAGTGGGCTATGAAAATCGTGACAAAGACCGTGTTGGCCGCGGCGCTGATGATGGGTCTGACAGGCGTGGCTTGCGCTCAATCGGCAAACCTTAGCGCCAATGGTATGGTCGGTTTGCAGGCAGGTGGGATGAATGGCGCGGGGCAGGGAACGGGTTTGGGGGCGGGCGCGGCCGGGCTGAGCCCCACACCAGGCGGGGGCACCGTGGGCCACGCCCCAGTGGTCGGAGGAACCGGCGGCATTGGATCAGGGCCGGCGCTCAACAACATGCGAGCGAACGGCACCAGCCTGAATATGAGCCCGGATCCTCGCGCACCGAACGTGACGGGAAAAGCGTTCGGGCAGTAGTCGTCACTCAGCCCGAACCAGTTGCAGAACAATGCGCTTCGCCGACGCGAGATGTTCCACCGTCATCGATCGCGCGCGGCGCGCGTTGCCAGCCTCGCATGCTTCGAGAATCTGGAGATGCTCGTCCTGGAACGCCGGTGTGTCGGCGAGCAGCGTGCTTTGCAATCGCTCGTAGCGCTCGACCTGAGCGCGCAGCTCGCGGATCGCTTTCAATTGCCGGCCGTTTGCACACGGCCGGTATAGCAGTTCATGAAACTCGCGATTCAGTTCACCCTGTCTTTGCGCGGTATCGGCGTCTTCCAGAAGCCGATGAACGAGTTCGGCGCGCGATAACGTCTCTCTGTCCATGCGTTTGACCGCGTGGAAAATGGCATCGCCTTCGAGCAACATGCGCAGACCGTAGATCTCGTCCAGGTCCGACTCCGTCAAGGTGCGGACAACCGCTCCGCGATTGCGCATGAGTTCGACCAGTCCTTCGCCCTCGAGCTTTTGTATGGCCTCTCTCATCGGCACCCGGCTCACGCCAAAGCGATCGGCGAGTTCGCGCTCGACCAGCCGTGCGCCATCCTCCAGTTCGCCGGTCGCGATCAGTTCGCGTAGTGAGACGGCGATGGCATCGGCCGTCGAATCCAGTTTGTGGTCCATATGCGTCGGGTCTTTACGGTTTGGAATAATGGTATACCAAAATGGATGTGCGCATTTAGAATACATGTGTTGTGAAATCAGATCCGGGTCAACAGCGAAGGAGATTGGCATGGCGTACGGCGAGCACAAATACGCGGTATCGGTGCAATGGACAGGCAACCGCGGCAGCGGCACCTCGGGATACCGTGAATACGGTCGGGATCACATCATTGCTGCGGGAAACAAACCTGACATTCCCGGATCATCTGACGCAGCGTTTCTCGGCGACGCGAACCGCTGGAATCCGGAAGATCTGCTGGTCGCCTCGGCGTCCGCCTGCCACAAGCTCTGGTATCTGCATCTTTGCTCGGACGCCGGCATCGTTGTTCTGAGCTATCGCGACGACGCCGAAGGCAAGATGCTCGATAGTCCGGAGCAGGGCCGTTTTTCGCAGATCGTTCTACGCCCGCATGTCGTCATTCGGGCCGGCGGCGATCTCGAACTGGCCGGGCGTTTGCATCACGTGGCCCATGAGAAGTGCTATATCGCCAACTCGGTTAACTTTCCAATTCTGTGCGAGCCGGTCATCGGGACGGATGGGAACTGACGGTTGTGCGGCGCAAGTGATTCGGCATAGCGAGCGTTCGGCACGGGGTTGCCAATTGGTTCACATCTCGGTGTGCACTGCACAATGTCATCAAAAATGATGGATTTATCGAAGTAAAAAAACTTGCATTTTGTGCAGAAAAAGCTACCTTCATAAAACAAAATGACTTCTGGCTCGGCACCGGAGGAGACACATGCCGGCTACACGTATGATGATTGCGCGTCGTGCGGGTGTTAGCGTGGCCACGGTCGATCGTGTGTTGCGCGACGATCAGGCCGTGCGTCCGGAAACCGCTGAGCGCGTTCATCTGGCGCTGGCTACGCTGCGCGATGAACGCGCAAGTCGCGGCCGCCCGGCGAAGGCCGGTTCGTTTCGTGTCGCTTTCGTACTTCCGCAGATCAACTCGCGCTTTCTCGATCACGTCGAGCGCGGCATTGCGTTGTCCGCCAGCTTCTTTCGCGAACACCGCATCATCCCTTCGTTCTATCGCTGCGATTTCTCCAGTCAACGCGAAACCGCCGCATTCGCCGAACAGGTGGCCAGCTACGACGCGCTCGTACTCGTGCCGCTCGACTATCCGTGGGTAGAGCGTCTGATCGAAGACCTGAACGCGGCGAACGTGCCCGTCGTCACGGTGTTCTCCGATCTGCCGTCAAGCCGCCGCGCCGCGTACGTCGGTGTCGATAACCGGATCGCCGGTCGTACGGCCGGTTTGTTGATGGGCAGATTTCTCGGTTCCCGCATTGGCACGGTGGCGGTGCTTTCCGCCTCGTCACGCCTGCACGATCAACTCGAACGGCGCACCGGCTTTTCGCAGGTTCTGGAAGAGGACTTTCGCAATCTGCGCTGGATCGCCGAGCCCGATTTCGCCGAAGACGACGACGGTGCGGGTCTCGCCGCGCAGGGTTTGCTGGCACGCCATCCGGACCTGGTCGGCATCTATGCAACGGGCGGCGGCATCTCCGGGATTGCCGCGGCATTGCAGGAATCCGGCGACAAGACCCGTCTGGTTGTGATCGGCCATGAATGCACCGCGGAGACCCGCAGCCAGTTATCCGAACGCGCGATCGACGTGATTCTCGATCAGGACGTGCGAGGCATCGTGCACTGGGCCGGCCTTGCAGCGATTAATTTTCTTAACGACGTGCGTGGCGCGCTCGCCATCCCAACGCCGGAAACCCGAATTTATCTTCGTGAGAATGCGCATGCCTGAAGCTCGCGACACGCGGATTGCCGTCTGAATCCGCTGGAGCCGAAACACGGCGCCCGGCGCATGGGCGCTGTTCCATATCAGGTTGGAGACCCAAGAAAGACAAGGAGAAGACACATGTTACGTCTTACGTCGGCAAGGGTAATGGCGGCGGCCATCGTATCGTTGGGATTGGGCATGGCGACGGACGCGCAAGCACAGGGCAAGCAGTTGACATTATGTTGGGCGGCATGGGACCCGGCCAACGCACTCGTCGAACTGTCGAAAGATTTCACGAGCAAGACCGGCATCAAGATGAAGTTCGAGTTCGTGCCATGGACCAGTTACGCGGACCGTTTCATCAACGAACTTAACTCGCATGGCAAACTATGCGACCTGATCATCGGCGACAGCCAGTGGATTGGCGGCGCGGCGGTCAATGGGCACTACGTCAAGCTCAACGATTTCTTTACGAAGAACAAAATATCGATGGACGACTTCGTGCCGGCGACTGTGGTCGGTTATTCGGAGTGGCCGAAGAATACGCCGAACTACTGGGCATTGCCGGCAATGGCCGACGCGGTCGGCTGGACCTATCGCAAGGACTGGTTCGCGCGCCCGGAGTTGCGCGCGGAGTTCAAGCAAAAATATAAACGCGAACTCGAACCACCCACCACGCTGGATGAGCTCAAGCAAACCGCCGAGTTCTTCCAGGGCCGCAAGATCGACGGCAAGACCGTGTACGGTGCGTATATCTTCACCGAGCGCGGTTCCGAAGGCATCACGATGGGCGTGACCAACGCGCTCTATAACTTCGGCTTCGAATACGAAGACCCGAAGAAGCCCTATCACCTGGACGGCTTCGTCAATTCACCGGGCGCGGTCAAGGGGCTGGAGTTCTATAAGGCACTCTACAAGTGTTGCACGGCACCGGGCATGACCAACGCGTACATGCAGGAAGGACTCGACGCGTTCAAGTCAGGCCAGGTGGCGATGCAGATGAACTGGTTTGCGTTTTTCCCGGGACTCTATAAAGACCCGAACGTCGGCGGCGACAAGATCGGCTTCTTCGTCAATCCACGCGAGTTGAAGCAGTTCACGCAGCTGGGCGGGCAGGGCATCTCGGTCGTTTCGTACTCGGATCATAAAGACGACGCGCTCGAGTACATCAAATGGTTCGCGCAGCCGGATGTCCAGAAGAAATGGTGGCAGCTGGGCGGCTATTCGGCGGCGAAGTCGGTGGTCGATGCCCCCGACTTCCCAAAGAGCGCCCCGTTTGCACCGGCCTTCCTGAAGTCGATGGCGATCGTGAAGGACTTCTGGGCGGAGCCCGCTTACGCCGAACTGCTGCTCGACATGCAAAAGCGCGTGCATGATTACGTGGTGGCCGACAAGGGCACGGCCAAGGAAGCGCTCGATCTCCTGGTCAAAGACTGGAACAAGGTCTTCAAGGCCGAAGGCAAGAACTAGCGCGTTTCCCGACTGGACCGGCGCCGCCTGCACGGAATGTCGCCGGTCCGCTTAAAGGAGTCAGGCATGTTGGCAAACAAGCCTTTTCCGTCGGCTGGGCTCGAGTCAGGGGCACGGGCGCGCGTGAGCACGCGCCTTGCCGGGCTATCGGACAGAACCATCGCGTGGCTGTTCATTCTTCCGACAATCCTGCTGCTGCTCGCAATCAACATCTTCCCGTTGATCTGGGCATTGCGTCTCTCGTTCACGAACTTCAAGTCGAATATGCCGAGCGTGCCGGCGCACTTTGTCGGCATCGACAACTACGTCGACATTCTCACCGACGAAGACATCTGGTACGCCATGCAAGTCACGGCGCGTTTCGTGTTCTGGTCGGTCGGACTCGAGGTGCTGCTCGGCTTCGGCCTCGCGTTGCTGATCAACCGGCAGTTCCGCGGGCATAGTTTCTGGACTACGTTGATCCTGCTGCCAATGATGCTTTCGCCCGCTGTCGTGGGCAATTTCTGGACCTTTCTGCTGCAACCGCAAACGGGTCTTTTCAACGATATCGTCGGCTTCTTTACCGGCATTGCGCCCGGTTCATTCCAGATGATCGGCGACGTGTCGCTTGCGCCCTGGACTATTGTGATGGTCGACACGTGGATGTGGACGCCTTACGTGATGCTCATCTGCCTCGCGGGTCTACGTTCGATTCCCGACTACATCTACGAAGCGGCGGAAGTGGATCGCGCTACGCCGTGGCGGCAGTTCTGGTCGATCACGCTGCCGATGACCTTGCCGTTCCTGATGCTGGCGGTGCTGTTTCGCGGCATCGAGAACTTCAAGATGTTCGACATGGTGAACCTGCTGACTTCCGGCGGACCGGGTTCGGTAACCGAAACCGTGTCGATTACGCTAAAGCGCGCCGCATTCGAGAAGTGGCAGACCGGCTATTCGTCGGCGCTGGCCATCATTCTCTTCGTGACGGTGTTCGGTGCGGCGAACATCTATGTGAAGGCACTCAACCGGGTGAAACAACGATGAGACCGACTGCCAGTCAATACTCGGTGGTGGCGTCGTCGCCGCGCAGCAAGCGCTTCGCCGCCGCGGCCGTCATCACGTATGCATTGCTCGCGACCTTGCCGATGGTCTGGATCTTCCTGACGAGCTTCAAGACCCAGGAAGACGCGATCGCCTATCCGCCGGTCGTGCTGTTCCATCCGTCCATGGAAGGCTATGTGAACCTGTTCACGATCCGTTCGCGGCAGACGCCGGAGTTCATCGCCAGTTTGCCGCCTGCGCAAACCTGGTATGAGCGCGACGTGCGCAAGCGCAGCATGGTGATCGCGGGACCGTCGAAGGTTTTACCGCGCTTCGTCAATTCGCTCGTGATCGGATTCGGTTCGACTTTCCTCGCGGTGTTTCTCGGCACGCTCGCGGCGTATGCCTTTTCGCGTTTCAAAGTACCCCTCGCCGACGATCTGCTGTTTTTCATCCTGTCGACTCGCATGATGCCGCCGATAGCCGTCGCGATTCCGATCTACCTGATGTATCGCGCGTTGGGCCTGAGCGACAGCTATGTCGGCATGATCGTGCTTTATACGGCAGTGAATGTCTCGTTGGCGGTGTGGCTGCTGAAGGGCTTCATGGACGAGATTCCGCGCGAATACGAAGAGGCGGCGCTGGTGGACGGCTATACGCGTCTGCAGGCCTTCGTCAAAGTCGTACTGCCGCAGGCAATCACCGGCATCGCGGCAACCGCGATTTTCTGTCTGATCTTCGCGTGGAACGAGTATGCGTTCGCGTCTTTGCTGACGAGCGGCGATGCACAGACCATGCCGCCGTTCATTCCGTTCATCATCGGCGAAGGCGGCCAGGATTGGCCCGCTGTGGCGGCAGCGACCACGCTGTTCGTGCTGCCGATTCTCTTCTTCACGGTCGTGCTGCGCAAACATCTTTTGCGCGGTATCACATTTGGAGCGGTGCGCAAATGAAACGTGATTTTGTTCTCACGCAGGGACGCTGGCTGCGTCGCAGCTATAGCGAAACTGTCTCCACCGTGCTGATCGGTGCCGGCATGGCGATGCTGGTTCAGCCGTTTTCGCTGGCGCTGTTCACGTGGTCGTTTCCGGTCATTCTGGTGGGCGCACTCGCGTTCCTCGTTACGAGCCATTTCCCGGAATAGCGCCATGTCGACCATCGTGCTCGCCAACCTCCATAAACGCTTCGACGATTTCGTCGCGGTGCGCGACACCAGTCTGACGATCGATGCGGGGCGCTTTGTCGTACTGCTCGGTCCGTCGGGCTGCGGCAAGACCACCACGCTGCGGATGATTGCCGGACTCGAGTTGCCGACTTCAGGACAGATTCTGATCGACGGCGAAGACGTGACGGCGCTGCGTGCACGTCAGCGCGATATCGCGTTCGTGTTTCAGATGTTCGCGCTGTATCCGCATATGACGGTGCGCAACAACATTGCGTTTCCGTTGAAGAACGAGCATGTGTCGCGCAAGGAAATCGCCACGCGGGTCGATGCGGCCGCACACATGCTGCGCATCGAAGACATTCTCGATCGCAAAACGGGCGGCCTGTCGGGCGGTGACCGGCAGCGCGTCGCTCTTGGCCGCGCGATCGTGCGGCAGCCGAAGGCTTTTCTGATGGACGAGCCTCTTGGGACGCTCGATGCGGACTTCCGCGAGCTGATGTGTCTTGAACTACGCAAGCTGCATAACGCGCTCGCGGCAACGACGGTTTATGTGACGCACGACCAGAGCGAAGCAATGGCGATGGCCGACGACATTGTCGTGATGAACAAGGGCGAAGTGCTGCAAGCCGGGCCGCCCCATGAGATTTATCATTTTCCGGCCACCGTGTTTGTCGGCAACTTTATCGGTAGTCCGCCGATGAATTTCCTGCCGGTCGATCGTGGTGTCGATGCGGGTGGCGAAGCGGTACAACTTCACGGCGCCCCAGTGCCGGTGCCACGTTGCGAAGCGGCGGCCGAGCGTGTTCTGCTTGGTATTCGCCCGGAGCATGTAGTGATCGACGAGCGCGGCCCGCTGCGCGGCAAGGTCATCGCCGATGAATATCTCGGCTCGCATCAGGTGCTGGTGATTGAGACCGCGCTGGGCATCGTGCGCGTGCGGGCGGGCAAGGACGATGGTTTGCCTGCCGGTTCGCCGGTCGGTTTGTCGTTTCGCAAGGAGCGCACACTGCTGTACGACGCACAAACGGGCCGCCTGCTGCCACGCGCTGCTCAAACGATTCCCGCATACGGAGAGGTTCATGGCTGAAATCCAGTTGCGCAATGTATCGAAACGGTTTGGCGACATTCTCGCTGTGGACGATCTTTCGATCGACGTCGATGATGGCGAGTTCATCGTGTTGCTAGGGCCGAGCGGTGCGGGCAAGACGACGACGCTGCGTCTGATTGCCGGGCTGGAACGACCGGATTCCGGCGATGTACTGATCGATGGCGCCATTGCTACAGGCGTGCATCCATCGGATCGCGACGTCGCGTTTATCTTCCAGCAATACTCGCTCTATCCGCATCTGACTGTGTTCGGCAATCTGGCTTTCCCGCTGCGCTCGCCAAGAAGGCGCAGCAGCGAGGCCGAGGTGCGCGCGCGAGTCCACGCGGTGGCCGAGATGCTGCATATGGAATCGAAGCTCGACAATATGGCGACACACCTGTCAGGCGGCGAAATGCAGCGCGTGGCGATAGGGCGCGCGCTCGTGCGGCAACCCAAGGCATTTTTGATGGACGAACCGCTGTCGTCGCTCGATGCAAAGCTGCGCGAAGAGTTGCGTATCGAACTCAAACGCCTGCATCGCACGATCGGCGCAACGATTGTTTACGTTACGCACGATCAGGTCGAAGCGACGACGCTCGCGGATCGTATCGGCATTCTCGAACATGGGCGTCTGGTACAACTCGGCACGCCCCGCGAGGTCTACGGCAATCCGGTTTCGCTTGGTGCGGCGCAGCGGCTGGGCTCTCCGCCGATCAACCTGCTGCCGCCGGCGCTGTTCGATCCGGTGCACATGCCGGCGGGTACGGCCACAGTGGCAATCCGTCCCGAGGACGTGGTGCTGCATGACGGTGACACGCGGGATCAACGTGATGTTTCAGGCGCGCAGGACGCATTGAATCTGAAGGTGCTCGAATATTCGCCGCTGCGGCACCTGCTGATCCTCGATCGCGCGGGAACCGCCGTAGTGGCAACGACAGTGGCGGAGCGCAATTTCACGCCCGGGCAATCGGTCGGCGTTTCGCTGCCGGCGCACAGCCTTTTATATTTCCGTGCCGACGGCAGGAGGATAGCGACATGAACGGCAAAACGGTCATGGCGTGCATCGACGCCGCATATGCATCGCTGAAGGAACATACCGACGAGATCGCTTTGCTCGACCAGCAGATCGGCGATGGCGACCACATATTCAATCTGCTGCGAGGCATGGAAGCCCTGTTGGCTGTGAGGGCGGATATCGAAGCCGAAGCATTCGGTCCCGCGTTGGAAATTGCGGCGTCCAAGGTGCTCTCGACGGTGGGCGGATCGTCCGGGCCATTGTTCTTTTCGCTGCTGAGCGGCATGTCTAAAGCTTCCGAACGACATGCGCTGGATACAGCGGGCTTTGCGCACGTTTTTGCCGCGGGGGTCGAAGCGGTCGGTCAACGCGGCAAGACCGGTGTCGGCAGCAAAACGATGATGGACGTCCTGATCCCGGTCGCGGAGCGCTTCGACACACTGACCGCACGGGGCGCGACCGCTCGCGAGGTGCGCGAGGTATTGCCGCGAGTCGCGGAGGAAAACATGCTCGCTACCCGCGACATGCTGGCGACCAAGGGGCGGGCGTCGTTTCTCGGCGAGCGTTCGCGTGGGCATATCGATCCGGGCGCGCGTTCGAGTCAGATCATGATTGCATCGGTATGCGCGCGCCTCGCGCAACATAACGAGTAAAGGAGCGAGAGATCGTGAAAAAATTCATCAATCATGTGGACGATTTTCTCGCCGAGAGTCTGGCGGGATTCGCCGCGGCGCACAGCGACCTGGTCGTGCTGAACAATGAGCCGGTGTTTGTGCGCCGTAAGGCGTTGAAGCCCGGCAAGGTTGCGCTGATTTCGGGTGGCGGCTCTGGTCATGAGCCTCTGCACTCAGGCTTCGTCGGCTATGGGATGCTCGATGCGGCCTGTCCGGGGCAGATTTTCACGTCGCCGACACCCGACCAGATGATGGCCGCGGCAAAGGCTGTCGATACCGGCGCAGGCGTGCTGTTCATCGTGAAGAATTATTCCGGCGACCTGATGAACTTTGAAATGGCGTCGGAGATGTCCGAGGTGCCGAATGCAATGGTGCTGATCAACGACGACGTGGCCGTGGAGAATTCGAGTTACACGACCGGCCGGCGCGGCGTGGCCGGCGCGGTAATCGTCGAGAAACTGGTTGGCAGTATGGCGGAGAGCGGCGCGGATCTCGAGCAATGCAAGGCTTTCGGCGACCGTATCAACAAGCGCACCGCGTCGATGGGTGTCGCATTCACGAGTTGCACGGTGCCGGCGGCCCGCACGCTAACGTTCAAAATCGGTGACGACGAGATCGAAGTGGGCGTCGGCATTCATGGCGAGCCTGGCCGTCGGCGTGCGAAGTTCGCACCAGCTGACGTTATTGCGGGAGAGTTGCTGACGGCGATTGCTGAGGACCTGAAGCCGGCGGCAGATGCTGAATTACTTGTGCTCGTCAATGGGCTCGGTGGTACACCGCTTGGAGAACTGTATCTGCTCTTCAATTCCACGCGCATGTGGCTCGAGAAGCGCGGGCTGAATATCAGCCGGGTGCAGGTAGGCGCACTGACAACTTCGCTAGAGATGGCCGGTGCATCGATCACACTGTGCGTGCTCGACGATGAGATGAAGCGCCATTGGGACAGCGCGGTGCATACGCCGGGATTACGTTGGGGCGTGTAACGCGAAGGTCGGCTGTTTGCCCGCCGCTCACCGAAACAACCGGGAGCGGTCGGGCAGCATCGATTTAATGCAGCAACGTCATCTGCACGACCTTCACGACGACGAGTGCGACTGCCACGATCAGATAGCCGCGCAGCACACCCATCCACACGCGTTTGGACAGGGTCAGTTGCGGTGCCGGAAGTTCTTCCAGGGGCGGCATGCGCCACGTATTGCGTGCTTCTTTCGAAAACTGCTGGTCGTTATTGGAAACCGCGGAAGCCACGGAAGCCGCCGCGTCCGCCGGTGCGAGCCGCAGCCTGCGAACCGTCACGGTTGCGGCGTAGCCGACTACGGCCAGTAGCGTGCCGCCGGCCAGTATTTCGATAATCGCCTCGCCGGTAATGTCCGGATACATCACCGATGCAGTGAGGATGATGGAGAGCATGACGAGCACCCAGACAACTGCGCCTGTAAAGAAGTTCAGCTTCTTCGAGTTCACCCACGGACCGAGAACGGCGCGGTCGTTGCACAACAGCAGCAGGAACACTGTTGCACTCGGAAGCAGCACGCCCGCGAGCGTCTGCACGGCTTCAGTCAGAAGACCGAGCGGGCTGCCGGGAATCAATACCAGCGCAGCCGCGGCCGCGACGATGCCGAAGTAGACGAGGTAGAAACCCTTCGCATCGGTCACGCCGCGATGCAGCGAATGGCGGATCTTGAACACATCGCCGATTGCATAAGCGGTGGACAGTGAGACCGCCGCCGCGCCGATGATGCAGGCGTCGAGCAGCGCAACCGCGAAGATAACCGCGGGTGTGCGGCCGGCATATTTTTCGAGACCGGCGATCACGCCGCCCGCATCCGTGAAATTGCCGAACTCTGGTTTGCCTGCATACAGTGCCGCGCAGAACGAGATCATGGCCACCGCACCGATCATCACGAAGACGATGCCGATCCACAGGTCGGCTTTCTCGTACTTCATGAAGCGCGGCGTGATGCGTTTGTCCACGATATAGCTCTGCTGGAAAAACAGCTGCCATGGCGCGACGGTGGTGCCGACGATGCCGATCACGAGCAGCATCACATCGCTCAGTTTCGAATTGACGGGCCAGTTCGGAATAAAGAAATCGTGCGTCATTTGCGCAACCGGAGGATGAATCGACACCAGTACCGGCACCAGCAACAGGCTCAACAGACAGAGCACGACCGCAAAGCGTTCGAAGCGCCTGAAGTTGCCTGTACTGACCGCGGCCATCGTTACGGCCGCGGCGATGCAGACCCCGGTCACTTTCGAAATGCCGAAGAAATCCAGCACGAACGTGATGCCGATGAACTCGGTCACGATGGTGAGCGCGTTCAGGATGAACAGGTCGACGACGCTGAATGCCCCCCAGAACTTGCCGAAGCGCTCGAAGATCAACCGGGCATGGCCGACGCCGGTCACGGCGCCGAGACGCAGCACCATCTCCT
The DNA here is from genome assembly GCF_900230185.1 of Burkholderia sp. OK233. Classification (GTDB taxonomy): domain Bacteria; phylum Pseudomonadota; class Gammaproteobacteria; order Burkholderiales; family Burkholderiaceae; genus Paraburkholderia. The sequence goes on along the minus strand of NZ_OCSR01000002.1, from coordinate 109 downwards.
GATTGACGAAGAGAACGGGCACGAGCAGCAACATGGTCCACAGCAGGGTGGTTCCGTAATTCTGCCCCGCCTGTGTGTAGGTGCCGAAGGCGCCGGCATCGTTGTCGCC
>NZ_OCSR01000003.1 GCF_900230185.1 Burkholderia sp. OK233 | reverse complement strand
CCCGAGTGCTGGGAGAGGTGCCGCGGGAACCCGAGCAATTGCGATGCGAGCTTCGCCCACGCCTGAATCAGCGGCTTTTCCGGGTCAAGGCCGGATTCGCTGAATCGCGCGAGCAGATCCTGACTCGTATCAAACCAGTGATGTGACTTTGCAACGACGTCAACGATCTGGGGATCAACGCCAAGCGCCTTGCCGGTTTCACGCAGCGCACCACGCGGTCGATAGGTTGAGACCGCCGCCGCTATTGCTGCGCGGTCTCGGCCGTATTTTTGATAGATGTACTGGATGACTTCTTCGCGCCGCTGGTGCTCAAAGTCGACATCGATATCCGGCGGCTCGCCACGCTCCTTCGAGATGAAGCGCTCAAAAAGCATGTTGCCGCGAGCCGGGTCCACCTCGGTGACGCCGAGGCAATAGCAGACGGCAGAGTTAGCCGCGGAACCGCGCCCCTGACAGAGAATGTGCTGGCTACGTGCAAAGCGCACGATGTCGTACACCGTGAGAAAGTAAGGCTCGTATTGCAGCTCCGCTATCAGCTCAAGCTCATGCTCAATCTGTTCCTGCACCTTGTGCGGAATACCCGACGGAAAACGTCGTTGCGCGCCAATGTACGTTTCCTGCCGCAGATAGGCGGCGGGGGCGAAGCCGGTTGGAACGAGTTCATCCGGATACTCATAGCGCAGCTCGTCCAGCGAAAAAGTGCAGCGGCCTGCAATATCAACGGTTGCGGCAAGTGCGTCGTCGGGGTACAGGTTAGCGAGCCGCAGTCTGGAACGCAGGTGCTGCTCGGCATTCTGTGTCAGGTCATAGCCGCATTCATGCACCGGCCGGCGAACGCGGATAGCGGTCATGGTGTCCTGCAGCGGCTTTCGCGAGCGCACATGCATGACGACGTTGCCGAGCGCGACAACGGGGACGTCCTGATTCCGTGCGACAAATTCAACCGAGCCCCGATGGATGTCGTCCATCGCGCGCTGGTGCAGGACAAGTCCCACCCAGGCGCGGCCCGTGAACGTGTCATCGAGCCATTCGACCTGTGCCGCCAGCACGTCTTCTTTCGCCGGAAAGTCCGGTACGAGAATGGCCAGGCAGTCGGGCAGACCGCGCAGGTGCCGGTTCTCCCTGTCGGGCCGCGACAGGTCCTGCGGCGTCAGGCGGTATTCACCCTTCGGAGCGCGTGTGCGGGCCAGCGTGATCAGCTCGGACAGATTGCCGTATCCCTCGCGGTTTCTGGCGAGGAGAATCAGCCCGAACGCGGGTGATCCGTCAGCGTTCACCAGACGGAAGTAGGACCCAACGATAAACGGCAGCTTTGCCTGCTTCGCTGCAACGTGTGCGCGCACGACACCTGCCAGCGAGCACTCGTCGGTGACGGCCAGCGCTGAATAGCCCAGCTGCTCCGCGCGCTCAGCCAGTTCTTCCGCATGGGAGGCGCCGTGCAGAAAAGTGAAGTTGGAAAAGCAGAACAGCTCGGCATACGCCGGCAGGGTGGAAAATGTGGCGTCCATGGCATGTCATCCGAACAGGCCATGCAGGAACCACCGCTGGTCTTCTTCCGCGTCCCGACTGCTGACGCGCTCGCGGTATATCCAGAAGCAGCTCTGGTCTTCGCCTTGGGCGACGAAGTAGTCGCGCGTCACCAGTTCGCCGTCAAACCACCCGGCCTCGATGCGCTCGCCCGGCGACACCATGCGCAGCGGCGAGCCGTAAAACGGCCGGTGTTTGCGCATGAGCAGGCGCACTGGCTTTTCCAGAAGCCATGTGGGTCGCGGAAATCCTTCGGGCAAGACGGTGCTTTTCGACGCACTTGCGACAGGCACCCATCGATTGGCAATTTCAGGTCGGTAATCCGCGGTTGGCGCAGGCCGGAGTACGTTTTCTTCACCGAGTCGTGCAACCAGCAATTCGACAAGACGGGCGTGGTCCTCGGTCGAGCCGCCAGGCTCCGGAAACAGCGTATCCGATGCAGGCACTGCAGGCTGCACGCTGGACGCATCGAGCCGCAGTGCAATGACCAGTGCAGTCAGCTCGATCCGCCCAAGGCGCTCCCTGATGAGCCGAACAAGATGGTCCTCACGCCACGTTGGCTCGCCGAGCGCAATCCTGATCGGGGTCGGCTCAATTGCCTGCCTTCCGCGCTCGTGCTCCAGCAGGAGGGTCGCGCCTGTCAGGGCCAGTTGTTTTGCACATAGCCAGCCACATAGCTGGACAACGAGACGATGCGCGCCAAAGAGCGCCGCTTCCGCATGCTCGATGCGGTCGGGCATTTCAATGCGGGCGGAGAACGTCGGGGGCAGTTCCAGCCAATCAAAGAGTTCGGGCGCCGTGCCGAAGGCCCGGTCCAGCGAATCAAGGAGGTGTTCGCCGCAACGGCGCTGCAGTCCAGCGCGCGGCAACCGTCGTACATCGGCGATCGTTTCGCAGCCCAGTCCCACGAACCAGTCAGCGAACGGTCGAATCTCCGGCACCGACAGCAATGGCAATACGGATAGTTGCCGCTCAAGCGATTCCATCTTGAGTACACGCCGGTTCCGGTGTTTCGCAAGCAGCCAAGCGCCTTGACCTGTGGGGGCGGCACTTATCCGCGCGGTCAGTCCTATAGCATCAAGTATCGCCTTGGCCTGACGGCACACCGCAAGCAGACCACCGAACAGACGCAGGCTCGCACCGATGTCGACCACCACGACCGCCTCGTCGAGCATGGCGACATCTGGCGAGAACCTCATGAGCGCGATCGCCACTTCCCGCTGCGCGCCATATTCACGGCCCGGATCTCGTTCGTACATCTCCACTTCCGGCGCGAGCGTCAGCACACCGCCGCGTTTCATTCCAACCCGCACGCCCGCTGACCTGGCAACCCCGTCTGCGATGAGCACCTTGCCGCTGTCCAGGACCACGCAGCCGTGCGCAGGTTCAGGCAACCATCGTGGCCGGAAGACCTCGAGCTGCAACCGGGGCAAGTGGACGGCGAGAAATACGCGCATGGTGCGAAAACAGAACAGGGGTTGGTTGAAGTGGGATCGACAGAGGTTCCGCGCGTGTTGGACCTCGTCGCTTCGCAATATCGACGGTCAGACCGTCGCGTTCTGGTCTTAGCGCCAGTCGTAAAACGGCAGGGGACGCATCCTGCGCGGCCGCCAGCGGGCGAACCATGAAAAAAAGCGTCTCCGAAGACTGCGCGGCCAGATGCAGCCGCCGCAGCGAAGACGTCTGGACGTACTGCGTCCAGAACAGGAGCGCACCGCAGCTTCCGGCACGCAGGATCTGCTCGGCTGACCACAATGCGTCGGCCGTCTTTGCGGCGCGAATCTGCAGCAGCTGTTCCGGGGAAAGACCGATGTACTCCAGACCGAGGCCGTTCGGAACGTGTGGCGGCTGAACCATCGCAACGGGCCGTTTGCCCAGTGCGCTGAGCGCAGGGCGAAGCAACCGCATCTCCCCCACGCCGGCCTGCTGGACCAGCAGGTCGATGAGCACGCCGATCGGCCATCCACCGCCGGGCAGCTCTGCTGAAAGCGCCGCGTAACCGGTATCGACCGTCCTGCCGCGGCCGCGCGCAAGCTGCGACGCCCGCCACAGCGACGGGTGTATTGCTTCCGGAATGGGGGGCGGGACAGTCATTGAATTGCGAAAATACCTGTATGGATGTACAGTATCCTACACGGATTTTCGTAGCTGCGAACGGACACTTTTTCGGGAGAGGCGAGATGGACATACACGTTCGCAAGTCGGTCAGCCATCCGACGCCGGAAATTGCGGCGTTTGTCGCCGAGATGAAATCTGCGTTTGGCGAGCAGGAAATCGATGAAGCCATTCGTCGTGGGCGAGCCGGGGAGCTGACGTTCTTTGCGTGCGAAAATGGCCGCTCGTTGGGTACCGCAAGTCCGGTGAAAACGGATGTCTGTCGTGTTGATGGCGCCGTGCGTGACCGCCGCTACTGTGACGATTGCGACGGGTCATGCGTCGGAGGGGATGTATCCTGCAGCGACAGGTTGAATCGCATCGCCAAGGAGAAATGATAGTGAAACTGGTTGGCTGCGGGTTGCTCTTACTGGCGTGTACTTCGCCCGCGTTTGCAGGTGAGCGCTACATAGAAATCTGGAATCCGCCCGAAGCTCGAGGTGGATTGCTTCAGGGAGCGGGCGCACCGAAGTCGCTTACGCACAAGCGGCGTGTACCCCATTTGTTAAAAACACGGGCGCATCGCACGCCGACCACCGCCACCAAGCTCGCCGTGAAGCAGGGAACTACCGGTGCAGGTACGCGACGTACCACTCCTGACGTTTCGGAAATCCCCCGTCTGATAACGCCCGAGGGAAATGTGCTGCGCGTTGATGCTCACGACTCGTATGTTGAGGTCGTGCGCTGATGGAATCGGGAAACTACAAGGGATACCGCATCTTCGGTCACGCCATACTTCAGCAAGTGGATATCCTTTCACCTGAGCGATACGGAGGCAGCGGAACTATTACCCGCGACACAAAGATGGTTGAAGCCTCCGGGATACTCGGTGTTTTTGATACGGAAGAAGAAGCTCAGTTCGCCGGACTAGGCTGGGCACGTGCGTGGGTCGATAACCACGGCTAGTACCTCGCTGGCGTCGATCCGTGGCAATCTATGCAGGTGCGAATGGCACTGCTCCAACATCGGCGACGTGCGTGAAGCTAGTTCTCAAAAACACAGTGCTCCACGCGCAGCTGCTTCTGCTCCACGGCTAGCAGGTCGATGAGCGGTCGCTGTTGCCCCCGTCTACATTCGATGTCAAACCGTAGGTCAGCGCTTGTGCGCCTTGCTCTGCGGAGAGTTTCTTTCGGGGCCAGACGTCTCGCAAACTGCGTGGCCAACAGACTTTACAACATCTTCATCATGCAAACGGCACTCGCTGGACGGAGTTGCGCAAACTGCATACTCGCCTGCAGTCCAGAGGACGCGCGGCCCCGATTCACCGCTACATTTCCGGCCCGCGGGAAAAAGTCCGTAGCTGTCGTTGTAAGCAATCACAACTCTGATATGCCGGACGCGCTCGCCAAGTCTTCCGCGTGAGCCAGCAGCGGTGACAGACGTGCCGGGTGGTAGGGCTTGCCAGAGCGGTAAGGGGTTCGTACCATGCCTGCACTCGACCGGTTGTCCGGATGGCGTAGAGAAAATTCGTTGTACGCCAAAAATTACAAGGCGGGTGGGCATGTACCGATTCGAAGATTACGACCTCATCATCGACGCACGCAGCGAACGCGAATACGCCGTGGATCACATCCCTGGGGCAATCAACCTCCCCGTGGTGAGCACTGACGAATACGCCGAGGTCGGCACCTTGCATCGGACCGACAAAATGCGGGCATATCTGATCGGCGTATCCTATTCGCTGAAAAACATTTCGCGTCACCTTGACACCATAATTGCGGGCCGCCCACGTCATGGCAGGGTGCTTGTGTATTGCTTTCGCGGCGGAAAGCGCAGCCGCCTTTGGTTTGATGCTCTCGATACGATCGGCTATAAGGTGGACCGCCTGCCTGGTGGCTGGAAGGGCTATAGGCGTTGGGTCAACGACCAACTGGCAACGCTGCCGCGAGAGTTCTCGTATGTGGTCCTGTCAGGCTCGACTGGTTGTGGAAAGACCCGATTGCTCGATCAACTCGAAGCCGTCGGCGCGCAGGTGTTGAATCTGGAGGCACTCGCGTCTCACCGGGGTTCGGTCATTGGTGCGATACCTGGTACACTGCAGCCGACGCAGAAATACTTTGATAGCCTGCTGCAACAGAAACTTAGTACCTTCTCGCCCGATCGCCCGGTGTGGGTGGAAGCAGAGAGCAAGAAGATTGGCAATGTACAGTTACCCCAGGCGCTGCTTGAAACAATGCATATGAAGGGCAACCTTGTCTGCGTGAACACGCCGATGGCCCAGCGAATCATATTGTGGCGAGAAGACTATCATCATTTCGAGCAAGATCCGGACGCCTTTGTAGCGAAGCTCGCCTCTCTACGGAGCCATGTCGGAGGCAAAGAGTTTGCGATGTGGCAGGAAATGGCCAGATCACGGCAAATACCCGAGTTGTTCGAGAGGATCATGGTCTCGCACTACGATCCCACCTATGCGCGTTCGACACGGCGCAGTTATTCCGCACTTGCAGATGCACCAGTCATTAACTTGCAGGAACTGTCGCCTGACAGTCTCCGGGCCGTGGCGCTTGCGCTCATTCAGCGCTTCGGCTAAACGGCCCCTGTCTAAAGTTCGCTGAAACCGTTTCATCGCCAATTACCCCCGCGATACCGGTGGCATAGGGCATATTTGCCGCATAATTTATGCAAAAAACATAGGTGTGCAGAGAAATTTCCGCCTTGTAGCAGTAGGCACCTTTCTTCGTGTTTCCGTTTGTAACTGAATTGGCGGAGGCAAAGGAAGGGCGCGTATGGTCATATCTTATGAATTGATCTAATCGGGACAGATTGACTGATTGGGACTTTTTCGGGATATGACCACGACGATCGAAGACCGCATGATCTTGCTCCTGAACGAGCAGGCACGCCTCGCGCCAAGTGAAGACGAACGGCCGGAGAGGCTGCGCAGGGCATTCGGTACTCTGCTCCCGAGGCCCGAGCCTGGCCGGGGTTACTTGGAGCGGCTGACGGAATACACCCGTATTTCCATTCAGCGCTGGCGTAAGGTGTTTCATCGTCGGCAACGACCCACGCCAGACATGATCGAGGCGCTGGCACGTCTTTTCCCGCACTATGCTTTCTGGCTTGTCACGGGCATTACAGACGGGGCCAATGGCCATGTTGCACCGGATAACGCGCAAACATTTCCGGAGCGGCTGTATGCGCAGTCAGATGGCGCATCCCAGTATTTCCGCAAATCACTGGTTCTATTTCGTCGCTTGTTCGAGGAGTCGGGCGTCAATCTGCAAGATGACCATCAGCGCATGTATGCAGCGGAACGCACCAGACCGCTCGCTCACTGGCACGACAGCCCGCTTGTCGATGCGGCTTACCGGATTTCTCAATCAAGGGAGTACAGCGAGCTGCATGAGATCTGGGAATCCCGCGAGAAGTACCGGGCTGATGACCCGAAACGCATCTGGCCAACGTCCCCTAACGATCGGGCGTGGGTGCAGCGTGCGAAGGAAGCAAAGGAGCAGGGCCTTTCGTTTCCTTTACTGGGCGTCGATCCCCGCACATCGCACCAGGCCCACTGCGATCTTTACTACGTCCCGCGAGCGCGCTGTCCAACGCGCTTTGCATTGAGCGTTCTAAACACATCGCCGGCGGATCTGACTGACGAGGAGTTGAAGCGCCTGCGAACATGGTTGGAGCAGTTGCAGGACGATGACCTGTTCGTGTTCTTTCAGTATCTCGAGCATCACGGCATCGACCGCGAGTTAATTTTCCCGTTGGAGCCCGGAACCATACGATTCGCATGGCTCGGGATGGCCGACTCCGAGATAGAATAGTTCGTTAATTACTTGCAAAGTCAGCGTTCGAGTCGACCGCGCGATAAGTATCCAGCGCCGATGGGCAGAAGTCTGGCGTAGCACTCGGGCGCGTGAGGCGCCCCGGCGATTCGCCGGAGTGAAGATGATTTGTTGGATTGGAAACTATGAGCGAATGTATCAGCATTGTGTGCCCTTCTTGTGGGGCCGATCACGGTGATGATGGATGGGAAATCTTGCAGGAAAACGAAGTCCATCAAATGAAGTGCGAAGTCTGCCGTGCGGAATTTTTCGTATCGATCTTCGAGTGCGAAAGATGCGTGGCAGACAATGTGATTTCGTCTCTGTCTGAGCACGAAGTCAAGAATCGGACGTGTCGTGCGTGCGGGCATCGCCCCGAGATCGAAGGCGAGGATTATGAAGAACCTTGTCTATGAACGAGCCGTTAGTGCCGATGTGGAGCAGGTGGGCATTCGTCTCTATCAGGTGCCAGGCGGTTTCATTGCGGAAAGGTATCTGATTCAGGGTGATGAACTTATGCTGGTTCAGATTATGCCGATTTCATCAAAAGGCGAGTTTGAAAAGTTCGCGCTTTCGGACCCACATCATTCGGTGATGCGGGCAATTTATATGGAAGTGCGAAACATTGTCTGGCCGGATGGGGTTGGTGAAGTGATCTGGATGGATCGACCGTAATGGAACTGAGCTTTGATGCCGTTATAAATGCAGCGGATGAACTGGAGTTGATACCGCTTGTTAGCGACGCAATTCGATCGAAGGGAGCGGAATGGTTTGTGTTCGTTTCGTTGCATCCTACCGATCATTCAGCCAGTCGCTCCACCCATCGATTCTTGATCGGTTGTCGCCCTGAATGGTGCCAACTGTACAACGCGAACCGATGGTATCTGACGGACCCTTGTCTCGATTACGCACGATCGAACACTGCGCCAGTGTTGGGCTCGGAGTTGCCAGTCCGGACTGCTGGGCAAAAGCGGATGCTTGAGGTTGCCGCGGAACACGGGTTTCTCAGCACGTTCCTCATTCCTGCGCACGCTAGCGAGAAAGGCCGGATTGGAGCTCTCTACCTTGGCTCGAGCGTGAAGCCCGAGGAAGGTGAGCCGAAACTCAGAGAGGGGCGGGCATTTTTCCGGGCCCTGGCGTTGGAGCTCCTCGATTGGTCATCGCGGGGAGTGCGCGAAGATGCGATCAGAAAGTGTGGCCTTTCACAACAGGACGTGCAGTTGATTGGGCTCGTAAGATCTGGCTTCAATGCAGGTGCGATCGCCGATGAGCTGAAGGTGTCTTCGACGACTGTCTACAGGCAGTTCCAACGGATCAACGAAAAGATTGGCGTTTCGCACATTACCGCGGCGGTGCGGTTTGCGGAAGAAAATGACATCTTTGCGCAGCAATAAGGGCGGGTTCTGGCTGTCGACGCTATTACCAGCGACCGCGACGGCATTCTTCTTTTACCGGCATCCCTGGCTGTTTTTGCTATCCTTGGTTGCGGTGGTTCCCGCCGCTGACGCGCTTATCGGGCAGGACGTGGAGGTCACAAACCAGAGGGCGGGCCAAGCGCCGAGCGGTCCTGTAGTCCCGGTCACTTACATTTGCTTGTGGGGCGCTGCGGTGCTTGTTGCCCTCGAAAGAGCGATGACCGCGAGGCCGCTGGAGTTTGCCGGGCTCATTATTGCCCCGGGAGTGGTGAGTGCTTTCGCGATGGCGCACATTCACGAGGTAATGCACCGGGGCGGGCGTGTATCCAGGTTGATCTCCGACGTAGCGCTAGCAGTCGCTGGATACCCTCACTACCGAGTCGTACATCAACTCCACCACGGGCATGTCGGCGATCCGCGATTTGGTTCAACGGCCCATGTTGGCCTGTCGGTTTGGCGTCACGTCGGCCGCTCCTTCTTCTCGGCGCTGAGATCCGCTATTGCTTACGAGAGAAGCCAGGCCCGCAGTTGGAGGGGAAGCCGGCTCCTGCAGATCGTCCCGGTCAGCGTAGCGGTCGTGGGTCTCTTCGCGTGGTTTGGTGGGTGGCGTGGGGCGGTCTTCTACGCGGGGCAGGGCATAGTCTCTGTCTTCGTCGTAGAGGCGGTTGGCTACCTGCAGCACTATGGCCTGTGTGGTAGTCCTGACGACCTGGGCAATCAGATTGCGTGGGACGTTAATTTCTGGTTGTCCAATCGCCTATTCGCAAATAACGGGCTTCACACCCACCATCATCTTGAGCAAACGCAGGCCTATGATGGCCTCGTTCACTTCGGGAGCGCGCTCCCTGGCGGCTATCTGCACATGTTTGGCCTAGCGTTAATTCCACCGCTCTGGTTCTCGGTCATGAACCATAGGCTACCAAAGACAAGCGACTAGCATAGAACACTGGCGGCCGCAAGGCTAAGTGGGCCTCTTGAATTCGTCACATCATCTGTTGGAAAGTGTCACTACGGTGTTGTCTTGGTAGTGCGCTTGCGTGCGACAAGAGCGAGCATGCGTTCGGCGAACATCGTTATCTCGTCCGGGGTCATGAGCTCGGCGAGAGACATCGTAGTGACGGTTTCGCGTAATTCGTCGACATCGGTATCGTCGCGGACACTGAGCTGGGGATAGGTCGACTCCAAACGCGCGACCAGCTCAGCGTTGAGTGAGCGCTGATTCTTCGTGGCGGATTCGTTCAACTGGTGGTAGAGGGACCACGGTAGCCGGAATTGTGAGCGGTAGCTGTCTTTCATAGTGACATTTGACACTACGTTGGCGCTGGAATATAGTGACAATGTGTCACTATATAGTAGTGACTATAAAGCACCAGAGGAGAGGGAATGGATGACATCGTTCGCGCGCAGTGTCGACTCCCCCGAGAGCTAAATGAGTGGCTCATCGATCGGGCAAAGCAGGAGGCACGGTCAAAAAATGCGCAGCTGGTTGTTGAGCTTCGTACTCGTCGGGCCGAACTGGAGGATGTGGCGGTCTGCAAGGAGTGCGCGTCGGATGCGCCCCCCGCGTCGCCAACGTCGCGACAGGAGGAGGTGTCAGAAGGAGACTAAATTGGTTCGCATCGCGCGAGCCGGATCTTGGCGAGGGAACGCCAGACAGGGAAGGGCAGGCGTGGAGGTACGGGTAGTAGAAGCGGTCAGCGTCGATGTTGCGAGCATTGGCGCCGACCTGACCAGTTGTTGAAACCTGAGAGGTCGACAATGGCTAAAGCCATTATATCGTTCGGGCGCAGCCAACGATCGAGCGTTGATGAAGGGGGAAGTCATGCTTGATTTCAACTCCCTGGCCCAGCAATGCGCGCCGAACGTCCACCCCACGACGCTGCAGGCGGTCGTGAAGACTGAGTCCGGCTTCAATCCGTATGCGATTGGCGTTGTTGGCGGCCACCTTGTTCGGCAGCCGCATGATCGTGCTGAAGCTGTGGCGACGGCGAAAGACCTCGAAGCGCAAGGCATCAACTTCAGCATGGGGCTTGGACAGGTCAACAAGACCAACCTCGCCCGATACGGACTGACCTACGAAACAGCCTTCGACCCGTGCGAAAACCTGCGCGCGGGCAGCGCCATCCTGCACGACTGCTATCAGCGAGCGGTCGCAGCAATGGGGCAGGGCACACCGGCATTGCGTGCTGCGATCAGCTGCTACTACAGCGGCAATTTCACGCGCGGCGAGACAGCCGACGCCGGCGGCAGCAGTTATGTACAGCGAGTTGTTGCCAACGCCCAGACGGCGGTAGGTTCAACCAACGTCGTTCCTGCGATTCCTGTTGTGATGGACAGTCAGTCCGACAGACCAGCACGCGCAGCAGCGCCCGATACCAAAACATCTTCCGCGCGCCGCAGTGGCCCAAAACAACGGCAGGACGCACCGCACCCGTCATGGGATGCATTCGGCGATTCCGCTTGTGACAACGACTGCAACTGACTTGAGCCGCGACGACGCGGCCTGATCTCAACCACGTGAAAGGAGAAGACATGAATCGCAATACGAAGCTCGCTACCATTAAATTAGTACCACTGAAAGGTTATTCGCATCGCATATCAAGGCGGCGAATCGCAACCCATATGCGCCAGACGATGGCCTTTGGCATCGCAATCGGTCCGGAACTTGCGTTCGCGGGAGGTGGGCTCGATTCGGCGACGCAGGGCGCGACCACCTTCAAGATCTGGCTTTATTCGTTCCTTGGCGTCGTCGCGGCCTGCGTGCTGATGTGGAAAGGGGCGGAGTGCTGGGCTGATCGCGCGCACTGGAGCGAGTTTGTGACGATGTGCGGCAAGGTGGCGGCGGTGGGCTCGGTGGTCGGCGTGCTCGCACCGTATCTGTGGAACATGTTCAGCTGAGCCCGCCATGTCGGACGAAAAAACCCGCTACCCCGGATTCAACGGCCTTGGCCGTACGGCGGCCATCTGGGGCGTTCCCTACATGGCGATGCTGGTTGTCGTCGTCGCGTCGATGTTTATCGGAGTGCTGGTTTCATTCTTCGTCGGGCCCGGCGGGCTGCTGTTCGTTTTTCTTGGCTTTCCGGTGCTGCTGTATTTCAAGAACGTATGCGAAACCGATGACCAGGGCCTTCGGATCATGTGGCTGGAATTCTGTTGCCGCTTCTACTTCTGGCGGCTGCGGGTCCGTGCGCGCGTGAACGCTGGACGGTCTACGCCGCGCTTCGGCAACACCGCCACGCTCGCGCCGTTGCGGTACGGACGGCAACGTCGCGTCTACCGTGATTTTCTCAAACCGTTATCCAAGGGTGAGCGCCGGCTGCGCGAGCTCGATCCGGAGGCCTGATGCAGAGCAGACCCGCCGTCTCCAGCGAAATCCTCGGCGCGATCGGCGCCGTGGAAGACTGGATTCCGCAGTACAGGCATCCTGTCACGAAACACGTACAGCACCTTGAGGGCAACCGGTTCATGGTGACGCTGGCCATGCGCGGCGTGCCGTTTGAAGTGCACGAGAATGTCGTGATGGAGCGCATGTTCGATCGTGATACAGAAGCGTACAGCAAGCTGGGTCGCGATCTGGGTGGTCGCCTTGGCTATCACGCAACGTTCATACGACAGCGCGTGAGTTTTGATCGTGTGTACCGGTTCAAACAACGCTTCCTGCAGTGGTTCGTACGCGAGTACATCGGACGACGTTTCGGCGACGAAAAGTTCTTCGAGAACCGCTACTACCTGTCGCTGATCCTGAAATACGAGGACTTCGATGACGGGCTGAAGGAAATCGGCTCCCTTGCGAAACAGGCGCTGCTGCAGTTCGGCGAGTATGAAGCCGAGTTGCTTGAAGTGTACGAGCGCAAGCACATGAACGGCACGAAGATGCTGTTCTCGCCCTTGTATGGGCTCGTCAGTTATCTCATCAATGGGAAGACCGGCGATCTGCCGGTCGCAGCGGAACCCGGCACCGATGTCATCCCGTCGAGCCATCTGCATTTTGGTTACAACACGCTTGAGATCGCGGGAAGCGACGTCCCGGCGTACCGACGCGTTGCAACCTGCCTTGACCTTCGCAGTTGCCCGGAGAAGCCGGGCTGGGGCCAGCTCGACCCGTTGATCACGTTGAACATGGAATTCACGATTACGCATACGTTCAACTGCATGACGGGCTTCGAGTCAAACCGGACCATCGATTCGGTCATCAACAAGCTGGAGTCGGCCGGTGACAAGGCGAAGCATCAGGTCAAGGAACTGCGCGACGCACAGGGTTACGTGAACACGGGTGAACTGTCGTTCGGCGAGTATCACGGCGCGGCGGTTATCTACGGCGAAACAGCGAAAGAGGCACTGGAGAACGCCGACAGGTTTGCGTCCCGTTCGCGTAACGAGTGTGGAGTTGAATGGTCGCCCGCGACGGGATCTGCTCCGTTCACGTACTTCTCACAAGTCCCGGGCGCGCGAGTCAAACCGCGACCGAAAGTGCAGTCCTCGCGCAATTTTGCGGCGATGCACACCTGCCATGACTACTCGTCAGGCAAGGCGGAAGGTAACCCGATCGGTGACGGGTCAGCCGTCATCCCGTTTCGCTCGGATTCGGGCGTGTACAACTACAGTTCTCACGCGAGCCGGCTGGGCGATATCAATGTCTCGGAGAAGGTGGCCGGCCATTTTGAAGCGAAAGGCACGACGGGCAGCGGGAAGTCTACGGTCATCGTAGCGGCGACTGGCATGCTGTCCCGCTTCGATCCAATGCTGTACGTGCTGGACAAGGGGCGGGGCTGGGAAGTGTTTATCCGCGCGATGGGTGGCGCCTATGTCTATCTCGAGAAAGGCAAGCCGACCGGATGGGCGCCGTTCGAGCTCGCCGACACGCCAGACAATCGCGAATTCCTCTACGGGCTCGTCGAACTGTGCGGCCGCAAGAACGGTGTCGACCATCAGGGTAAGCCAATCAAGATCGACCTGACCGCTACGGAAAAGATTCAGTGCCGCAATGCCGCCGATGCGGTAATGGGAGTCGATGACGTGCGGCTGCGCCGCTTCAGCCTGCTACTGGACAGCATTCCGGACGAAGGCGACAACTGCCTGCGTGCGCGGCTGTCGATCTGGTGCAGGTCGGAGAACGGCCGCTTCGGGTGGGTGTTCGATAACCCGCCCAATCTCTCATTGAACATGAGCGAGCAACGCTGGATCGGGTTCGATGTTGAGGCGTTTCTTGTCGAGAACTATGAGCCGTCGGAGGCCGCGTTTGCCTATCTGTTCCATCTCAAAAAACTGATGCGTCGGGAAGGCACCCTGATGCTGACGGTGATCGAAGAGTACTGGCTGCCGCTGCGCTTTCGCACGATCCGCGAGCAGATCGAGGAAACGCTGGCGAGCGGGCGTAAGGAAGGGGAGTTCATGGGACTCATCACACAGCAGCCGGAACAGGCACAGCGTGCGGCAGACCTGTTTCCCGCGCTGCGCAGTCTGGTCGCCACGAAGATCTGGCTGGCCGATCCGGCGGCCGAAGAAGAGGCCTATCTGCGCGACGGCATGACCCGAAAGGAGTTCAAGGAATTCAAAAAACTCACGCCACAGTCGCGCCGATTCCTTATCAAGCAGGGCAACCAGTCGGCCTTCGCCAGCTTTGACCTGAGCGGCCTGGACGACGCGATTGCGGTGTTCTCCGGCGATCGCGAGAACGCGCTGATCTGCGACGGGGTGCGCGCCGAGTTTGGCGACGATCCGGACGTTTGGTTGCCCGTCCATCTGTACCGTGTATTTGAACGCAAGCTGCGCACGCGGCTCGCGGCGAAGCACGGCGCCGATGAGCGTCTGTGGTCCGCGGAACTGCAGCGCGGCCTCGAGCGCAAGCGTGCCGAGCTTGCGCAGATCTATCGACCGGTTAATCAGCCGGTTGACGACGAAGTTTTTGCCTGATGTGCTGCAACTCAAGGAGGAAACGATGAACAGCACCGATGTCTATCCGGCCGTGCGCCGGCAGGTTGACCCAGCGATCCGGAACCTTCGCGAGGCGTTGCGGGCGCGATCAACGCGCGCTGGCATGGACGTCTTTGCCTATCTGCCGGGAATTACGCTTTGGCCGAGCCGCAGTCTGGTCGCGCTGCTGTGCGCCTGTGCGTTTTCGCAGGCCCACGCGCAGGGCGTGCCGACCATCTCACCGGCGGAGCTCGCGCAACAGATGGTGCAGGTCGAGCAGCTGATGCAGCAGGTCCAGAATCAGGAAGACCAGTACCGTGCGCTGACTGGCAACAGCAGTTTCGGCAACATCATGAACGATGCGTCGCTGCGTAACTACCTTCCGGAACAGTGGCAAAACATTTACGACCAGGCGAAGAACGGCGGTCTCTCGGGTATCAGTTCGTCGATGCGGTCGATCGAGCAGCAGGAAAGCATGACCGGCGCCAGCACGCCCGGTCAGCAGCGCTATTACGACACGCTCGCGGCCAACAAGGCGATGAACGAGCAGGCGTATAGCGCGACGATGGCGCGCCTGAACAACATCCAGGCGCTGATGCAGCAGTCCAACATGACGCAGGATCCGGCGCAAAAGGCTGATCTGCAGAACCGGATGGCCGCGGAAGAGGCGATGGTCACAAATGACCAGACGCGCCTGCAGCTCACCGCGCAGTTGCAGAAAACAGAGCTGCAGCTTGCCGAACAGCAGCGCGACCGTGAATTCGACAACGCATTCCTGGGGAAAACCAATGGTCAATAAGACACTTCTAGGCTCAATCATCGCTTTGCTGGTCGCGATCGCTGGCTACCTTGGATACCTCGCGTGGGATCGTCACCAGCACAACCTGCAGGAAGAGCAACAGCAGCAGCAGGATCTGAAGTTCGATGCGGCGTTTCTCGGCACGACGCCCGAGAAGCTTGCCGCTGAGCGTAAGGCGAAGGGTATCAACGCTGCAAGCGACGATGCCGAAGCCCGCGCGGCCGGGCTGAAGTAATCCGACTCGTTCATCAATCACTGACCGAAGCAGGAGATATCCGTGGCAGACGTCCAGCTCTTTACCTCAATGACCAATTCGTTCGACAAGAACGTTTTGAACACGATCTCGACCGGCTCGAACAACATCATTGCGCTGATCTCGCCATTGATGGCCACCTGCTTCAGCATCTATGTCCTGTTGATTCTCTGGACGTACTGGCAGGGGCGCAACGACGAGCCGATCAACGATTTCCTGATGCGCATGGCAACGTGGGCGCTCATCCTGACCTGCGGGATGAACATTCAGTTCTACAGTGAGTACGTCGTTCCTTTTTTTAATGGTTTCGGCGAGCAGCTGGCCGGCGCGTTGACCAACGGTAGCAACCCCGTATCCGGCCTCGACAACCTGCTCAATGCATACATCCATGCAGCCCAGGCGATCTATGCACAGGCGTCCGGCCTGAAGGTTATAGCGGCCGTCTGGACGATCGCGCTGATGATCATTTTCGGTGGCCCGTTCATGGCGATAGCGGTTGCGTACATCATTCTGGCGAAGTTTGCGCTTGGGCTTCTGCTCGCTCTTGGCCCACTGTTCATCTCAGCGGCGCTCTTCCCGCCATCGCGACAGTTCTTCTGGAACTGGGTCGGTCAATGCATGAACTACACCCTGCTGGTTGCGCTCTTCGCGGCCGCCTGTGCACTCGAAGTCAATTTCGCAATGGGCGTGGTACCGCTGAACGGATCTCCCTCTATCGCGCAGGTCATTGACCTGGACATCATGGGGCTGGCCTTCTGGGTTATATCGCTTAACCTGCCGGGTTTGGCTTCGTCTCTCGCGGGCGGTGTCGGTATCTCGACGATGGTGGGCAAGCTGGGTAGCGTCGCGAGACTTGCTGGCTCGCTTGGAAAAATGGGCGGCGGCGGATCGCCGAAGACCGGCGGTTGCTTGAGTGAGGCGTAAAAAATGATCCGGTTATTCACGACAATCGCACGTTGGTGGGTTATCGCGGCGGTGGTGGCAACGATCGGCGCGATGGTATCGATCAAGCTGTTTTACTAGATGCCACGCAATACGCCTGTTTTGCTCAATCCAAAGGAGAAACGGAGACCATGAAATCTCCTGTCGCTATTTTACTGATGGCCTTCGCGCTGCAGGCGTGCAGCTCGGCGCCAAAGCCACCCGAGCCGACTGGTCAGTGGGTACCCGTCAATCAACCGTTAGCCCAGCAGTCGGGCCATACGGAACCGAAGTGAGGAACAGGATGGTATCGACTATCAGGCAATGGTTTGCGTCGGGAGCGAACGCGCGCAAACGTAATGGAAGCCCGACCGGGTCGACCACGCGCGCAGACGCGCCGGTGAGCGGTGTTGAATCAGGTGAGCACGATGCGGTCAGCTGGTACCTGCAACAGGCGCAGGCCTTCGAAAAGTCGAAGGTCGAAGCCGCGGAAGAGAAGGCCCGTATCGCCGACCGGCGTTCGGTGCTCATGGGTGTTGTCGCCCTCGCCGCTGTTTCTGGCATGGGGGCTTTAGGACTCCTAAAGCGACCGAACCCGCCCGCCGTGCTGCGCGTGAACGACACGACAGGGAAGGTGGATGTGTTGCCGACAACAGCGAACGGACACGTCACGTTTTCCCAGAAGACCGACCGCGCGGATCTGCACCGTTACGTCGAACTGCGCGAGAGCTACGACTGGGAGACGATTTCGGACACGCACGCCGCAGTGATGTTCATGAGCGGCGACCACGAGAAGGAAGCCTATGACGGGTTCGTGCGCGGCCCGACGGGCCCACTCAAGCTGCTGAAGGATCAGGCGCGGGTCATTGCACACGTCGGCTCGATCACTTTCGTGGGAACGACGGCACAGGTGTTCTGCTCGCGGCAACTGGTTTGGCTCAACGCGGCCGTAAAGCGTCCGGATCCGACGTACTGGATTGCGACGGTCGCATTCGAGCGTGTGAACGTTCCCGAAAAACAGGATCAGCAGGATCTCAACGCGGACGGTTTTCGCTGCACGAGCTACGAGGTCACACGCGACTGGACCCGGGCGCCCGCCGATGCTGCGCCGGCGTCGGGCTCTGCGGCAGCCGGAGGTGGAGCATGAAAGGACGAACGATCCGGATGTCAGCGGGCACGGCCGCGGTCGCACTGAGTTTCGCGTTGGCGCCGATCCGCGCGCGAGCCCTCGAAACGCCGCGCAGTTGCGGTTCCGACCCGCACATCCAGTGCGCGACCTACGATCCGGACCAGGCCTATCGCGTGGCAACCATGCCGGGGCGCGCGGTGATGATCCAGTTCGAGCCAGGTGAACACATCATCAACAGCGGCGAGGGCATTGGAGACGGGAAGGCGTGGCACATAGCCATCAATGACAGTGGCGCGTTGCTCAAACCGGGTGCGGCGCAGCCGGAAACCAATCTTCTGCTGGTCACCAACCGGCGCACGTATCCGCTGTCACTTGTCGACGTATCGGCCGCTCAGCCGGCGACATGGATACTGCGTTTCGACTATCCGGACACGCGTGCCAAAGCGGCAACCGCGCAGCAGCGCCGTCAGGACGCTGTCAACGCAGCGCTGGGCGGTCAGCAGGCTAATGGGCCAGCGATTCCGGCATCGATTGCGAATAGCGTGGGTGGTGCGAAAGCCGCTCCTCTCGCATCGATTTCCGCGGCCAATATCCAGTACATGATGCGCGGCGATCGCGCACTCGCGCCGACCGCACTGTGGGACGACGGCCGTTTTACGTATTTCAAGTACGCAACCGCGCGTGACCTGCCAACGATTTTCACGAAGCTGCCCGACGACGGCGAAGCGACAGCGAACTTCCATATGGAGGGCGACACGGTCGTCGTGCACGAAGTGTCGAAGTCGTTTGTCATCCGCTACGGCCAGTCGGTGCTGGGTATTCGCAACAACGGCTATGCGCCAGATGGCCATTACAACCGTGCCGGCTCGTCGGTGCCGGGCAGCGCGCGCATCCAGCGCGATCACGCCGATGCATCGACGAACTGATCAGGGAGTGAACCGGGCATGACTGAACGAAACGAAATGGAACATGCGGCGTCGACCGACGTCGGCCCGCAGCCTTCGCTCGACCTGCCGGGCCGCCGGAAGACGCGCGTGGGCAAGCTGCGTCTGGTGCTGGTCGCGCTCGCTGTTATTGCGCTGGGTGCATCTGGCGTCACGATCTATCTGCAGCGGCTCTTCCAGCAGCATCAGGATGCGAAGCAGGCGGTGCTGAACAAACCAAAGGACAGCAGCGCGAGTGACGCCGGTGCGGATCTGGAGACGCAGAAGGATCGTATTAAACACGCGGAAGACGAGCAGGCCCGTGCAGCGTCGGAGGCTGCGGCCGCAGCTGCGGCGAATTCCCGGCTTGCGACGCCGGCCGGCGCGGCATCTCAGACGGGACAGGCGGTGGCCGTGAGCAACCAGCCGCGGCCGCTCACACCGGCCGAGCGCCGCCTGCAGGGCAGCGTGCTCGTCGCGGGTGGGAACAATGAGGGCAATAACGATTCCGGCCAGAGCAAAGATGGTCCCGTGGCATCGAATGAAAGCGCAGACGACAGCAGTGGCAACACGGCCGGCGGCAACGCTGGAGCGCGTGGTCACGATGCCGATGGTCTGGCCGGTTTGGCGAAGTCGATGGGCATGGCAGCGCTGCACGGTGGCGGTGGGTCCACCTCAACCCGCACGGCGGACGCAGGCGACAGCAAGGGCTCGCCGATCGACCAGTCGTTGCAGCCATCGAAGCTGCAGCCGATGCAAGCCTCTTTCAGGCCGAACCGTCACTACCTGCTCAGCCGCAATACGATGATCCGCTGTGGTCAGTCGACGGCGATCCGTACCGACCGGCCTGGCCTGATAGGTTGCCCGATCGCGCAGGATGTGTGGTCCGACGATGGCACGACGCTGCTCGTTCGCAAGGGAGCCATTGCGAAGGGCGAGCAGCGCGATGCGGTCCTGCAGGGGCAGGGCGTGATCGGCGCGATCTGGGATGAGATCGACGACGGCGATGTGCATATTCCGCTGAACTCGCCGGCAACCGACCCGCTCGGCGCGGCGGGTATTCCGGCCTACGTCGACGAGCATTTCTGGCTGCGGTTCAAGGGCGCGCTGATGGTCAGCCTGATTGGCGACTTCGGCCAGGCACTGGCCAACAAGGCGAGCGGCAGCGGTAGCCAGATCACATTCTCGAACAGTTCGAACGCGACGCAGGACGTGGCCGCTGAGACCTTGCGCAGCACGATCAACATCCCGCCGACGGCGTATTCGAACCAGGGCTCGGTAATCAATATCTTTGTCGCGCGTGACATTGACCTGAGCGGCGTGTACGAGAACGTCGACGCGCAGGGCAACCTGGTCGGCCCGACCGGGCAGCAATGAGGAACGGACTCATGAACCTGAAGATCACCTATCCGGACGATTTCCCGCTGCACGGCCTCGATCGCGACATGTTCGAGACCAAACTGCGCGACGCACTGCGTTTCTGTTTCCACGGCACGACGGTTCGGCAGCTGGCCGAACGGGTCGATGTGCGCCGTGCGCTTGTGGTTCCCGATGTCTTGCCACTGCGTCAGATCGCCGACGAGCACACGTTTGAGGATTGCATGGCGCTCGATGGGTGCCGCATCGACGATATGTCAGCGTCGCTGCGGCGCAACCTGCTGCGTCATGTCGGGGCACGTATCGGGCTGACACTCTCGGAATGGGGCGATAGCGCTTTGCCGTTGCTCGATGAGCCGGTCAATCATTCGGCCAGTCTCGCAACGGAAGCGAGCGCAACTAACCGTCAACCGGCCGGGGTTCTGGAAATTCAAAATCGCCAGGCTCCGCGAATATCGCGTGTCCTGCTTGCATCGGGGCTCTGCGCAGTGGCGATCGGCGGTGTGGCCTGGAAATGGACCCGGCCGGCCGCGCCTCTGAGCGCAACCGTGATTTCTACGTCGCCGGCGCAAACCCTTCGCGAGCTTGCCAGCAGCGTGCCGGACGATCGCGGCCCATATCGCGTGTCAGTGCAGATCGAGCCGCAGGATTCGGGCACCACGCCCCGATGAACCAGTGCATCACCTTGAAAGACGGATGTGAGCCTGAACCAGAAAGGAGTGCAGATGAGCGCAGACATAATCGATGTGATTGAGAAGGGCACGATCGCCCGTAGTTTCCTCAAACAGATGGGCATCTCGAACTTCTTCGACGGGAGTCTCACCGAAGTTGCGATCAATCGTCCGGGCGAGATCTGGACCCAGGGCTCGCACGGCTGGAAACGGCACGAAGCCGCGGCCTGCACGTTCGACGCCTGCTCCAAGCTCGCGAATGCCCTGACGGTCATGAAGGGTGGCAAGTTCTGGACGAAAGAACCGATTCATCCAGTCGTGCTGCCGGAGGGCCAGCGCGGGCACGTTCTGATGCAGCCGGCCTGCGAGCAGGACACCATCTCCATCACGATCCGTATTCCGTCGAATGTGCGCTTTACCGTTGACGAATACGACACCAACGGCTGGTTCGAGGGATACCGCGACGTTTCGCCTCGCCGCGAGATGCCAGCCGCGCTTGATCTGCAGTCGTTCGAGATGGAGATGCTCGAGGCGAAGTCGCAACGCAACGTCACGCGCATGCTGGAGCTTGCCGTCGCCAACCGGTTGAATATTGCGCTCGCCGGCGGCACCGGCTCCGGCAAGACGACGCTGAACAAGGCGCTCTCAGACCTCGTGCCGTCCGATGAACGGATCGGCACGATCGAGGACACGCCGGAACTGTCGCTGCCGAACCATCCGAATCGCGTGCACATGTTTTTCAGCGACACGCTGCCGGCGAAGGAACTGGTGCGTTCCACACTGCGCATGAAGTTCGACCGTGTGTTTCTTGCCGAGTGTCGTGGCGACGAAACGTGGGACTACGTGACTCTGCTCAACACGGGCACGCCAGGCGGCATTACGACGGTGCATTGCAACGACGCGCGTTCAGCTCATTCGCGCATCGCGACGCTGGTCAAGCAGAGCGTCGTTGGCCAGACGCTCGACTGGCAATTCATCATGGACCAGGTGCGCGTAACGGTGGACCTCGTCCTGTTCATGAACCGCGACAAGCGGCTCGCTGAGATCTGGTACGACCCGATCGGCAAGGCGCAGCTGCTGGGTTGTGTCTCATGAGCGCCGATGCCGCGGCGCAGATGATCGAACAGATCGCGATCAGCCTGTGCGGTGCGCTCGCCGTGTTTCTGTCGCAGGACCGGCGTGCGCACTGGCGGCGCTGGGCCTGCATCTTCGGGCTGGCCGCGCAGCCGTTCTGGTTCGACATGGCGTGGCGAGCGCATCAGTACGGCGTGCTCGCGCTGTGCTTTGTTTATGCGGTGTCGTGGGCGCGCGGTTTCACGGCGCACTGGCTCGTTCGCAGGGAGGACCGTGTATGAACTTCGCGATCAGCGATATCGAGGCGGCGATCGAGGGGTGGCGCATGCGTTCGCCGTCGGACGAAGCATTTGCTGCCAGCACAGAGGTCCGCGCGCTGGCGCGGCTCTACGGCGCTGTGATCGTGCGCGGCTGCGAGGGTGTCCCCGACGCCGGGCTGGACAACGCGCAGCGCGACGCCCTGCGGATCCTGTTCGCCGATCCACCCGGAGAGTTCCCGCAATGAAGGCAGATCTTCCGGTTCCCGCGATTGCCGATGCCGCGGACGCGGACGATGACAGCCAGTGCAAATGGCGACCGTCCGGCGACTTTGCGCTGGTCCACCCGTCGGGCTGGACGATCGCGCGGTACTCAGTCTATGACGAGTGGCGCTACCTGCTGTGGGAGCCGATCGATCGCTGTACGGCGGGCAACAGCAACCAGTTCCACGGACCCTTCGGTAACGTGCGCGACGCGATGCGCCTGCACCGCAACCTGAGCGCGCATCTGCACCAACAGGAGATGGCCGCATGACAACGCATCTGAAATTTCAGGCCGCTATCGACGCGTCCGCGCACTGAGGACCGACCATGCCAAAACCGCTTCGAATTCTGATCCCCGTCGTGGTCTTCCTGCTGATCCTGTGCGGCTTCGCGTTCCTCGGCCAGTTCGCCGGCGGTCAGCTTTTCGCGAAGATGCAGAAGCTGCCGGAGGGCAGCGCGGGCGTGTTCACGCTGTACGACTACTGGCATGCCTACGGTGACGTGCCTGCGGTGGTGCGCGCGCTCAAGGTGTGCACGCTGCTGTCGGTGGTGATCACCGGCCTGCCCGTGGCCGTGATCACGATGGCGCTCGTGTCGGGCCGCAAACGCCTCGCGCAGTTTGGCGAGGCCCGGTTCGCAACCCGTAACGACATTGTGAAAGCGGGCCTGCTGGAGAAGAAGTAACCATGACGACCTCACAACATCTGTATCCGCCCTTCATTGTCGGTAAGTACAAGGGTGAATACCTGAAGTATTACGGCCAGGATTTCCTGATGACGGCCGCCGGCACCCGCTCCGGCAAGGGCACGTCGATCGTGATCCCGAATCTTCTCACCTATCCCGATTCCGTCGTGGTCGAGGACATCAAGGAAGAGAACTACCACTATACGTCCGGCTATCGGCGGGCATGCGGTCACGAAACCTATCTGTGGGCGCCGTTCTCGGAAGACGGACGCTCGCACGCGTACAACCCGCTCGAATATATCGCCGGCCGACCCGCATATGCGCGCGTGGGCGACGTGATGACGATCGGCGAACACCTGTATCCGTCCAACGTCGACGCGCGCCTGAAGTACTGGAACGACAACGCCCGCAACCTGTTCATCGGGATCGTCCTGTACCTGCTGGAAACGCCCTCGCTGCCGTGCACGTTCGGCGAGGTGCTGCG
The DNA here is from genome assembly GCF_900230185.1 of Burkholderia sp. OK233. Classification (GTDB taxonomy): domain Bacteria; phylum Pseudomonadota; class Gammaproteobacteria; order Burkholderiales; family Burkholderiaceae; genus Paraburkholderia. The sequence continues at coordinate 238,495 of NZ_OCSR01000003.1, read as the reverse complement.
GCAGGCTTCGGGCAAGGGCAGGGCGATCCGTGAACACATCTCGTCGATCGTCAGCACGCGCGCCGATGCAGCTCATGCGACTGACGGGCTACCGGCGCTCACCTTCGAATGTCTCGATGCGCTGAACCGTTTCCTGTCGCAATCGAAGGAAGCCTTCGCGAACATCGTATCGACGATGACCGCGCCGCTGAACGTCTTTAGCAATCCCGTGGTCGACGCGGCAACCAGCCGCTCGGACTTCGATCTGGCCGATGTGCGCAAAAAGCGTATGTCGATCTATGTGGGCATCAAGCCGGGCGACCTGAAGGCCGGTGCGCTGCTGGTCAATCTCTTTTTCTCGCAGCTGATCGACCTGAACACGCGCGAGCTGCCTGCCGAGAATCCTGAGCTCAAATACCAGTGCGCGCTGATCCTGGACGAGTTTGCAGCGCCCGGCAAGATCGACATCATCGATACGGCCAACCCGTTCATTGCTGGCTACAACCTCCGGCTGATGCTGATCTTTCAGGGCATGTCCCAGATCGAGGATCCGAAGCTGTACGGCAAGCACGGCGCCGAAACGCTCGCCATCAACTGCAAGATGCGCAGCCTGTATGCGCCGCGTACGGTCAAGGAATCGGAAGAGTACTCGAAGATGCTGGGGACCTTCACGTACATGGCGCGCTCGCGTAACCGTAGTCGCGGCCGGAGTTCGTCGACGAGCACGAGCGAAACGGACCACGGCAGGGCGTTGATGATGCCGCAGGAGTTGCGCGCGCTGAAGCACAACAAACAGATCATCACGATGGAGGGGTGCGAGCCGATCCTGTGCGAGAAGGCGTTTTTCTATGAAGACGCCGAACTCGTCGACCGGCTCGTGCGGCAGAGCCCTTACCTGCAGGGTGTGATGGCGAAGCTGGAGAAAACCAATCGCCGGCGCGCCTGGTTCGGTTTCGGTCCGAAGTTTCCCAATGAAGTACAGATGAAACACGCCGCGTTCGTCGCGCGCGAGCTGTGCGCGCCTGTTCCAAAGATCGACGTCGAGCAGTGGTGGCAGACGCAGAACGCGGCTCGCCGCGCGCAGCAGGCCGCGGCGGCCGCAGACGCAGCCAGGCAGTCGGCCGGTCTGGCGCGTGACGTCCGGGAGCACGAGATCGGCGTACTCGCGCCGGTTCATCTCGCCAACCGCAATAGCATCCGCGCATCGCTGTTCCAGTTGATGCCTTATCTGCGAGAAGTCCTGCCGGACGCGGCAGCCGCCGTGTCGGCGCAAACCGCAGTACCTCAATCACACCCTGAACCGCAAGGAGTGACCGTATGAACGAGATCGAATTTCCCGCCGACCGGATCGACTACCGCGAACGCGACGCGGCCAATGCCGACGATGCGTCGACCATCCGTGCGCGCGTCACGCCGCCGGCGAACGAGCCGGACGCGGGCGCCGTGCCCGGCAGTCCGGAAACGCCGGTCGATGAGGTAACCGAAGAGCGCCTGAAGAAGATCCGCGCGGCCGACCGGGAGAAGGTCGAGAAGCTTCTCAAGCGCGACCCATTGCCCGACACCGCCACTGACGAGTCGGTGAAGCCGGCCGCCGGCACCGGCAAGCCGCTCGGGAAGACCGGTAACGAGCCGGAGAACACCATCCGCCCGAAACCGGTTTTCGAGAAGACCGGCTATGACGTGCCGAAGTCGGTCACTAACCGGTATGTGGCGCATGAGGGCAAGTTTCTCGATCGCAAAAGCGAAACGGTGCACTTTGAGGACAAGGGCCGCTCGCTGTCGACGGCCAGCGAGGATCGCGACGTGATCGCGCATATGGTCGAAGTCGCGAAGGCAAAGAACTGGGATGAGCTGCAGCTTAAGGGTAGCGAAGAGTTTCGGCGGCAGGCGTGGATCGCGGCCGAACTCGCCGGTGTGCCGACGCGTGGCTTCAAGCCGGGTGCGCAGGATCGGGCAGTACTGACCGCTGCACGCGAGGCGATGCGTATCGGCGCTGGTGACAAATCCAGTGATGCTGACAAGGCGCGCACGAATGAGATGGAGGCGGCAGACGCCGCAGGGCAAAAGCAGCCCGCCGCGCCGGAGGCGGCGAAGACGGTCACAACTGGGCGTGATACCGCCGCGCCCGGAGGCGCCCGGACGGCCGCCGCGCAACCATCTGCGGCCGCGCCGGCAAGCCCCGCTCGGGGCACACCAACGCCGGCCGGTGTCACGGCGGGCGTACTGGTGGCACACGGGCCCGCCCCGTTCAACCACGACGACAAGCAGAACGACAGCTACTACGCGACCGTGCGCACGGAGGATGGCGAGCGCACCGTCTGGGGACTGGACATCGAGCGCGCGATCGGCGAAAGCGGTGTGCAGCCCGGTCAGCGGATCGAGCTGGAAAAGGGCGGCAGCAAGACGGTAACAGCGCTGCAGCGCCAGTTCGACGAGAAGGGTACCGAACTCGCGCCAAAGTCAGTCGAGAGCCGGCGTAACGAATGGCTGGTGTTCTCGTCCGATGTGCCGGGCCTGCCCACGCGCGAGCAGCGCGAAGCGCTGGCCAGCGCGCGCCGCGACGCCGATGAGCGCCGACAGATCAATGAGGCACGTGAGCGGTTCCTGAGCGGAGACTGGAAATACTCGAAGGAACAGCAGAAGACGCTCAATGAGGCACGCGAGCGCATCAAGGCGCAGGCCGCGCGCGAGGTGCTGCGCGACGAGATCAAAGGCCTGCCGCAGCAGCAGCAGGAGAAGCTGATGGGGGAGTTCGAAAGCGCCGTGGCCGAGGCGCGCGCAGCTAACCGGCCACTGGACGTGCCCATGCCCCAGGTAAGCGAAGCAACGATCGAGGCCGTACGCAAGCAGGTCGAGCGGGAGCAACGGGGCCAAACTCACGCTGCACAGCAGACCACCCATCAGGCGACGCCGGAGCGCGGACAGGACCCGCAGTCGCAGACCGCCGAACACGATGGGCCGACGCTCGAAATGGAACCATAAGGCGGCGGACAACGCCGGGCGGCCGCGATCGCCTCGCGACCGTCATCGTCAAATCGAACAACAGGAGCAAACCATCATGAAGATCGCCGTAATCAACTTCTCCGGCAATGTTGGCAAGAGTACCGTTGCACATCACCTTCTCGCGCCACGGCTGGACGGTGCCCAGGTGATTCCTGTCGAGTCGATCAACTCGGACGACAGCGAAAAAGGATCGGCGATGCGCGGAAAGGAGTTTGGCGAACTGCAGGACAAACTGATGACCTTGCGGCATGCCGTGGTCGATATTGGGGCATCGAATGTCGAAGACTTTGTCTCGCTGATGCGTGACTATCACGGTTCTCACGAGGACTTCGATGCCTTCGTCGTACCAACCGTTCCTGCGCTTAAACAACAGGTCGACACAATTTCGACATTGCGCGCACTCACCGGAGAAATCGGTGTGCCGGCAAACCGCATACGCGTCGTGTTTAACACGGTCACCCCGAAAGACGACGTGTCAAAGGTTTTCTCGAAAATTTTCGACTACTACGCGGAAAGCCGCAATTTCGTCTTGAATCGTGATGCGGTGATGTATGAGAACCCTATCTACGAAAAGATCAAGGCGTTCGATCGCTCCATCATCGATATTCGCAACGATCCGACCGACTATGTCGCGATGAACGCCGAAGCAATGGAGTGCGGGGAGCCCGAGGAACATCTTGCACAGATTCGCCAACTGGTTGCAATCAAACGTCTGGCCACACGGGTAACAACCGAACTGGACGCAGTCTTCAAACTCGTGGTGCATTGATGGGCGCATCGGACGATTCGATCCGCGAGGAGCTGATCGGCGCAGTACTGGGTGAGCTATCGCTGCTACGACGGGACGTGAAGGGTCTGTCCCAGTTGCTCGATACCACGGGCAAGCAATTCAAGGACGACGGTGAACTTACGCTGCTGCGCTTCACGTCCCGCTACGAGCAGTTCCTCAACCAGTTTGCAGCATCGAGCACCGATTTGCTGGCCGAAGCGGGGCGGTTTTCAGAGGCCCGCGATCAACTGCTTGGCGAGATCTCGCTCAGGCAGTACGACGAAGCCAACGGACGGAGCCGCGATCTGCTGCGCGAGATCTTGCGCGAAGAGCGCGGCTGCGGTCGTGGTATCGGCCGAATCGAACTGGCCGCATGGACCGTATGCGCCACGCTTGGCTCCGCGACGCTCACAGTCGGAGCCCTTGCGGCACTGCGCCTTCTGACCACCTGACAGGAGATCTCATGAAACGACTGATCGCAATATTAATCTGCGCCGCGGTCGCCACCCAGACGGCGGCGCTGGCCGACGACGACAACCCGTCGGCCTGCGGGGCCGTCTTGTGTCTCGCCGGTCTGATCGCCGGTGGGAGTGCCGGCGGGGACTGCAAAAACTATATGACAGGTTACTTTTCCATCGTGAAATTCCACCACGGTCACTTCGATGAGACAGGCACTTCGAATGCCCGTAGCGATTTCACGAACCAGTGCAAGAGCGTTGGACCGGATACGAAGAAGGGTGTGAACGACCGGTACGGAAACGTTCAATCTGGTCCGTGACGCGCAGCCGCTCTCTCAGGTCCTGCCAATATTTTGCCCTCGGAAGTCAGGACTTTTTACGGTGCGGGCTACGGCCCGCAGTCGACAGCACGCGGTAGCAGGCTTCCGGGTTCGGCCCAGACTGTGTCAAAACGGGTGGCCACAAGAAATAACGAAACCGGCCTCATCGGACGTTGCAGCTTTTCGATTGCGACAAGCCGAACGAAACCCGGCGAACCGTTGCAAAGGTTCAACAACCCCATGCGGGCATCACGCCCGCATTGCCGTTATAAGCGTTTCCGAACCGAGTAACCGGATCACTCGCTTCATGTTGTACGCCAGCACGTGCAAGCTCATTTCAGTGCTCACTCGTTCGATGGTCCGCGTGAGGAAATGAGTGGCCCCCATCCATGCTTTGATCGTGCCGAAGGGATGCTCGACTGTCTGCCGCCGGGTCCGCATTATCTCAGGAGCATGATCAAGTCGCGCCTGCATTTCCTCAACAAGGGTCTCGTGCTCCCAGCGGGTCATACGCCGCTCAGTGCCCGGCGTGCATTTCTCTTTTAACGAGCACTGCTGGCAATTCGAACTCCAATACTTGCCGAGCTTCAGAGCACGCTCTACTGTCCAGCATCGCCAGATGAGCCGCTCACCGGCCGGACACCGATATTCGTTCGTTTCCGGGTTGTAAATAAAATCATCCCTGCTGAAACGGCCATGCGCCGTGGCGGTTGATGTCACCGTCTTTGCCACGAATACGGTGATGCCAGCTTCATGGCATGCAAGTATCTCTTCGCTCTTGTAGTAGCCTCGATCCGCGATCGCAGTGAGTTTGCCTACACCCATTTCCGTTCGGGCAAGCTTCGCCATCGACGTCAGTTGATCACGGTCAATGCCGTTGTTAGTCACCTCGTGCGCGACGATCAAATGGTGTTTCGTATCCACTGCCGTCTGGACGTTGTAGCCGACAACGCCGGTCCCACGCGTCTTCATCGAACGCGCGTCCGGGTCGGTAAGCGAAACCTGTTTGTCAGGTGTCGCGTTCAGTCGCACCTCGATCTCTTTGAGGCTTCGCATCTGCTCCTTCAAGGCCGCAATCTTGTCTTGCAGTCGCTCCGTCCTGACCTTCGCGATTGCCGGCTCCTGACGATCCGCTGTGTCCATTGCCTCGAGATAGCGAGCGATACTTGACTCGATGTCGCGCATGCGTCGTTCAAGCTTCGCGCTCGTGAAGTTACGGTCGCGGTGGTTCACCGCCTTGAACTTGCTGCCGTCAATCGCAACAATCGCTTCGGCGAAGAGGTCCAGACGCTGGCACAGCACGACGAACTGACGGCAGACGCTACGGATCGCTTTGCCGTTGTCTTTACGGAACCGCGCAATGGTCTTGAAGTCCGGTGCCAGGCGGCCCGTGAGCCACATCAGTTCGACGTTGCGCTGGGCCTCGCGTTCAAGGCGGCGGCTCGACTGAATACGGTTCAGGTAACCGTAGATATAGATCTTGAGCATCACCTCGGGGTGATACGACGGCCGACCAGTCAACGCTGGTTGGACTCCTTCAAACCCAAGCTTATGAAGATCAAGCTCATCGACAAAGACATCAACTACGCGCACGGGATTTGTGTCCGTCACGTAGTCATCGAGCGCTTCAGGGAGCAGAGAGCTTTGTGTACGATTGTCGCCTCGAACGAACCGTTTCATGTTGCTCATCCCTTGCTATCGGATGGTAAATTTTAACGCGCCAAAATGCGTTTTGACACAGTCTGGGCCATGAAGAGACGGTCAATGGGTTTTCGCGAACGGCCGATAATCGCTGAGTTAACGGCCACTCGATAATTCGGCGAAGGAACTGTCGACCGGCGCGGAAGTTCCGATCAAGTTCCGCAAACTGCCGCATCCCAACAATGCTGGCTCTACTGCGTGCGAATCGTCAACGTGATCGAGTTGCGGGTCCCGTCTTTTGAGGCGACGCCACAGTCGTGCTGCTTTGACCGATGAAGCGGTTCTAGTCGGCACGATAATCTTGCGTCCGCCCGGCTTCGGAGCAGAGCGGCTAGAGCTGTGTCATTGCCCGCCGGCACGATGTCAGCCGACTCGACGTTGTTACGCGGCGCTACTCGCCACACAGCGTTACCGACGTCGTCAGCCACGAGCAAGGCCCCGTGCGCGTCCAGTGCGACGCCAACGGGTCGACCCACGGCGTAGCCGTCTGCCGTCAGAAAGCCGCTCAGGAAATCCTCAGGTACGCCAGCAGGTTTTCCATCGACAAATGGCACGAACACCACCTTGTAGCCTGTACGCGGTTTACGGTTCCATGATCCGTGCTGGCCGACAAATGCGCCTCCACGATAATGAGGCGGGAACAGCGTCCGGTCGTAAAAGACCAAGCCGAGTGAAGCCGTATGATTGCCGAGCGCATAGTCAGGCGAGATGGCCTTTGCAACCATATCGGGGCGTTGCGGTTTGACGCGGGTGTCGATGTGCTGGCCGTAATAGCTGTATGGAAAACCGTAGAATGCCCCTTCTTTTACTGCTGTCATGTAGTCCGGCACAAGGTTGTTACCGAGATCGTCCCGCTCGTTGACTGCTGCCCACAATGCGCCGCTGTCCGGTTGCCACGAGAGCCCATTCGGGTTACGCAGCCCTGTCGCGTAGGGTCGCAAGCGCCCATTGTCCACGTCGAACTCAAGGATTCGCGCTCGGCCTTCTTCGGCGTCGACTCCATTTTCCCCTGCGTTGCTGTTCGAACCCACCGTGATGTACAGATGCTTGCCGGAGCGGTCGGCCAGGATATTTTTGGTCCAGTGATGGTTGATCGGCCCGGCCGGCAAGTCGGCAACCTTTACGCCGGGGCCTGTAAGCTGGGTGGCGCCCGTCACATAGTCGAAACGCAGCAGAGCGTCCGTATCGGCAACATAGAGTTGATTGCCAATCAGCGCCATTCCGAACGGAGAGTGCAGGCGGCGTAGAAACACGGTCTGTGTTGTCGCGACGCCGCTGCCGTCCACGTCGCGCAACAGCACAATGCGATCGGGGCTCGGCACACCGGCTCCTGCGCTCTTCATGACCTGCTTTCTGACCCAGCCGAACAGGCCGCTGCCTTCGTCATGTTCTTTTGGCGCGTCGCTTTCCGCTACCAGTACGTCACCATTGGGTAGCGTGCAAAGCCAGCGCGGGTGCGCGAGGCCACCGGCAAACTCGGTGACGGAAAAGCCGGCGGGAGCGGTGGGCATGAAACCGTCGGGGCGCGCCTGAACAGGTGCGATGTTGACCATCGGAACCAACGACGATTCCGGAGCCGGCATGGCGGGCGACGCGCCGAAGCCCGTATCGCTTGAACTTGATGGTCCGATCGCGCAGGAGGCCAGCGGCAAAACCATTGAAACAGCCAGACGATTTAGCAGGCGCATGTGGGTTCCCAACGATGAGCGTTGATTGATGATGCATGGGAGGAATAGCAAGAATCCGGCCCGTGACGTTGCCTGCTAAGGCGCAAACTGCTCCGTGATTCAAGCAGAAGACCTCGGCCTCCCGGCGTCCCGGTCTTGCTGACGCTACGTTGGCGGCTATGCGGAAACAGCAGCGGAGCCGAGCATCCGGATCGCCCCTGCCAGGCGTCAGGTTTCCTTAAGGTAAGGTCGCTAGCATCAGTCGTATTTGTGCGGTCCTTTTTTCGAGCTATCGGTTCAAAATTCGCAGGTTGCGCGCCTCATCAACGCATCAATTCGCGACAACTTGAGGATCAAGAATGGCTAAGGCTTACGAAATGAAGCGTCCGGCATATGATGCAGTCGCGCGCACGCTGCACTGGCTAACCGTCCTGTTGGTCGCTATGCAGTTTGTGATCGGCTGGACGATGCCGGATGTTCACAAGGACACGCAGCCCGTTAATCTGATCGCCTGGCATCTTGGCGTGGGCGCGACGCTTGTCTCCGTAATGGCACTCCGGTTGATCTGGCGATTGACGCATTGGCCCATCCGGTCAATGAACTTATGCGCGCGGTGTACCTGAGCTGGTATCTGCAGCGTGCTGGTTATGGCAACCAACTGGTGGAGCAGTTCAAGATCGCCGAATATGCCGTTGAGAACACCCTGGCGCATGCTCATGAGACGGGAGAGTGGCGGCTCGCGTCTGAGCTAATCAGCGACTTTGAAGCGCTGCTGGCGCTGTATGACGCCCAACTCGCAAGGGCTCCTCTTCACGAAGTATTCGAAGCGGAGCGGCAGTTGAGGGTTTTTCTGACGGGAACGGACCATTCCCCGATCCCGTAATCGACGTATCGGCAAGCCTTGGCAGATTGCGATTCAGGCGGAGCACTTGCCGAAGAGGTCGTTGTATTATTGATTTCGTCTGCCGATAAATTTCGGATTCCTACATTTTACATAAAAGGAATTAGCAACATTTGAACGGTCGTGCTTTTTTGTGGATCGGAGACGCATCGCGACGCGACAGTCATCGTCAGCCAACGGTCGGTTACCGGGTCACGAAGTCGTTCACGGTCAGCCGCAGCGGTTCGTCGGGCCGCGCGAGTAACTTTCTTTGTGCGACCGCGACGATGCGGTTGCGACCGCTTTCGAATGTCTTGAGTGTGCGTGCCGCGTCGGCGTCAGGTAGCAGCCAGAAGTGTTCTTCGAGTGCGTCACGTGCAACCGCGGCTTCGACGTCGCGGCCGCGGATCGGCAGCATGAACACCACGGCGCGTCCGTCCGGCGAGACGGCGGGCGCGCGATCAAGAACTTCCATGACACACCTCGACGATATCATCCGCGGTCTTTGTATTTGTACTGCGCCGCGCAGCGATTAATTTACCAGAAGTCACAAGCACATCAATCACCAACGACGTAACGATCTGGCGCGCGGCTGCCGCCCGTGGTCGCTTATCACCATAACGCATTTACCTGTATCTTCATCGCCCCGAGCCTTAGTTGCCAAGCGGGTTTTTGTTCTCGGGTGTGGGCGGTTGAAACCGACACTAGACAAGTGGGCTGCAACCGACAGCGCACGATTTGAACTAAAAGGTTCACGAGAAATGATCACTTTAATTATGTCAAATGGATAATTTCTCGCCAACGGATTGCGGTTCCCGTTGGTTTGCATAGAACTGTTCCCGTTTTTTGCCGAATTTTGTTCCTAGCCTCTAGACCTGAACTAGGCGCCGCGTGATACCAAAAGTCCGGCTTTTCCCGCATTGCACTGGCAACCTCAGCGAGCGCCTTCATTGGTATTCAATTCGGCGTTTCACTTTCTAACTGCCGACTGGATTTTTCGGTATCGCTGACGGTATCGTCGTTGCCTGACCGGGCGGAAACCGTTGATGCGCGCAATTTTATCCAAGCGAGTGGTCAGTCGAATTGCGGCAGGCGGAGACTTCGGGAACAAGTTCGCTTCAAGAGGTTTTTCAGAAAGTTGTTCCCCGGACCAACGTTGGAGGCGTGTCGGCAACAACAGTTTTGGACAACCGGTATCGGTGAATCAACCTGCGCTTTCCTTGAAAGCTCAAGAGCACGAGGCATCTGGGGCCGATTTCTGCGGAGATACAGTCATCGTTACCGTCAAGCACTTTCCAACGCGATCCTGGCAGATCTTGCGGAAGCCATCTTAACTTCGGCCGCACCTCCGACCGGAAAGCATGCAACGCGTGCTGCAACCGCCGTGGGCCAAACGCAGGGACGACCGCCGGGGACGGACGTTGTGCTGCTTACTCAGCGCGTTGCCAATCAGACGAACGTCTCGTCGAGCGCCGCCGTGATATCTGCGATCAGATCGGCGGGCTCTTCGAGACCGATCGACAGACGCAGATGACCATATTCCCGGAATACGTCCGGATAACACTCCGATCCGCCGCGTCCCGCCTTGCCGACGTGCACAATCAGCGACTCGTCGTGGCCAAGCGATACCGCCGAGGTAATGAGATGCAGATTAGCCACGAAGCGATTCTGTATCTCCGGTCCACCTTTGACGGCAAAAGCCATAACAGCGCCATACCCCATACCGCCAAACTGGCGCGATGCAAGCGCATGTTGCGGATGGGAAGACAGTCCCGGAAACGCCACGAAGGCAACACGCGGATCCTTGTCGAGGAGTTCGGCGACCTTCTGCGCGGTAGACACGTGCTGAGCCAAACGCAGTGGCAAGGTCACTGAGCCCCGCATGATCAGCCACGCATTGAAAGGCGAGATTGAACCGCCCACATCGACAAGCGCATCGGCCTTCAGGCGGCGAATCAGTTCCCCGCGCCCGATCACGGCACCGCCCATCGCATCGCCATGCCCATTGATGTACTTCGTCAGTGCATGAACCACGAAATCCGCGTCATGCTCAACGCCGCGAAACATCGGCGGGGGCGTAAACGTTGCATCGATCGACAGCATGGCGCCGGCATCGTGTGCGATCTTTGCAAGCGCCCGGACATCCGCCACCTTTGTGGTCGGATTGGCAATCGTCTCGGCATGGATCAGCTTCGTGTTCGGGCGTATGGCGTCGCGTACCGCAGCGAGATCGCTGATGTCCACGAACGTGGTTTCAATACCGTACCGTTGCGGGAGCAGATCACTGAAAAGACGCCAGACAGCCTCATACGTTACGTCGCTGACCACGACATGATCGCCACTTTTCAGGAAGGTGAAGAATATCGAATGCAACGCAGCAACGCCCGTGCTGAAAACGGCTGCATCCTCACCGCGCTCCATCGCGGCAAGCTTGCGCTCAAGGCAAAGCTGATTGTGGCCAGAATTGCGGGTATAGAACAGCGTTTGAGAATCCGACCAGTCGAGTGAAGACGGGTCATCGGGCAACTGGTACGAATTCGCCATCACGATCGGCGTACGGATCGCGCCCGTCGCGGCGTCAGTGACGTTCCCGGCATGCACGACCTGACTGGCGAAAGAGAGGCTTGCCGGTTTGTCCTTATCAGGCCGTTGCTGAATGTTCATGGTTGCCATATACCGCCTTCCTGATGCACACGACCTTCGGTTGAGTCATTTCCTCGTACGCAAATCTGACACCTTCGCGGCCGAGGCTTCCGTACTTGAATCCCCCGAACGGCATGGCATCGAATCTGTAGTCCGACGAGTCGTTGATCATGACCCCGCCAGCCTCCAGCCTGTCGGCCGCCTTGAGTGCGGCATGCAGATCATTTGTGAAGATGCCGGCGTGCAGACTGTATTCAGAACTGTTGGCGAGCGAGAGTGCCTCATCCAGCGTCTCAATCCGCTGAAGAACGACAACCGGGCTGAATATTTCCTGCTTCCACAGGTCGCATTCGAAGCTGACGTCCTCAAGTACCGTCGGCGCGTAAAGCGAACCGTCCTGAGTATTGCCGCACAGCAGTGTGGCTCCCTGACTGATCGCGGCATCCACCACGCGTCTCGTGCGAGCCGCTGACTGAGCCGTGATCATTGGCCCGACGTCCGTGTCAGTCAACGCGGGATTGCCCGTCTTGAGTACTTTGGTGCCGGCAACGAAACGCGTCCTGAACGCGTCATAGATGGACGACTGAACCAGAATGCGTTGTGTGCCAATACAGTTCTGGCCGGCGGCCCAGAACGCTCCAGACACGCACGACGTAGCAGCGTCCTCGAGGTCGCAGTCGTTCAGAACGATGACGGGCGCATTACCGCCCAGATCCATCGCAAGCTTTTTGAGGCCTGCGGAACTGGCTATTCTCTCCCCGGTTGCGAATCCACCGGTAAACGAAACCATTCTGACGTCCCGGGATGAGACGAGTGCTTCGCCGAGCGCTGCACCACCCGTCGCGACCGACACGACGTTCTGCGGCATGCCGGCCGCCACCAGATATCCAACGAGCTTGATCGCCGACAGCGGCGTGAGTTCGGAGGGCTTGAGAACGACGGCATTGCCGCCGGCAATCGCCGGGCCGAGCTTATGCGCAACCAGGTTGAGTGGATCGTTGTACGGCGTGATGGCAACGATAATGCCTAGCGGCTCACGGGTGAACCACCCCTGGCGGTTTTCCGATCCGCCGTACGCGTCGAACGGCACGACCTCACCTGCGTTTCGACGTGCCTCATCGGCGGATAGCTTGAGCGTGTTCACGCAACGTAGCACTTCTTTCCGGGCCTGCTTGATCGTTTTACCCGCTTCCGCGACGATGAGATTCGCAAAGGCGTCGCTATCACGTTCGACGAGCGATGCGCAGGTTTCGAGCACGCGAGAGCGTTCGTGACGGGACAGGCTACGGCAAACGCGCGCGCCCTCCTTCGCGGTCTGGATCAGCACTTGCGCGCCTTCCGGCGGAAGGTTCACGACCGTGCCGACTTCGACGCCATCGAAGGGATTGGTGACCGAGATGAAGCCGGGCAATGAGTCAATGGGGTATGCGGAATTCATTTCGAAGCGCCTGCGTCCTTTCTTGCGAATGCGGAAAATGTCGAAAACCAACGCGCAAGCCGTTTCAGCGCGTCTCGCGTCCGGTCCCTGTCTAGAGCGTAAGCGAGCCCTCCACAGATGTGACGCAGGAACCGCCCACGCGCACATTCCCGTTCGCATCCACGCTTACCTTGATTCGCCCGTCTCGACCGACACACCGTCCCTGAGCAGCCACGTAATCTGTTCCGCCTCGCGGTAACAGGCCGCGTTGCCACTGGAAGGCCGCCACGCTGCCGTTGCCGCTCCCGCAGACGGGATCCTCCTCCACCCCGCAGGACGGCGCGAAGGTACGCACTTCGATTTCCGCATCGTCTCCATGCTCGCGCGGGCCGAATACGGTCAGGCCCGTAACGCCTAAGCGGCGCTCGAGCTCCGCTAACCTGGCAAAATCCGGCTGAAGATTAAGTACGGCAGCGGCATCGTTCAGATGCGCCACGATCCAGATGGCGCCGACATTCACGACACCTGGCGCAGTTTTGAGGTCCACTTTGCACCCGAGGATCAGCTCCAACTCCGCCACATCTGCTGCATGCAGCGGGTCCAGCTTCGCAGGTGGCAGGTTGAACGTGAGCAGGCGGTCTGCGCCTCGCTCCTCGAGCGTCAATTCAACTAGACCGATGCCGCATTGTTGAATCAATCGACCGCTTTCGCGCGGTGTGACACGCCCCGCTTCCACGATGGCGTGAGCACTACCCAGAGTTGGATGTCCCGCGAAGGGAAGCTCGCTACGCGGCGTGAAGACCCTCAAGAGATAGTCGGCCCCGGCAGTTGTGGGCGGAAGGACAAAGGTCGTTTCTGACAGGTTGGTCCAGCGCGCGACCGCTTGCATCGCGTCAGTAGTCAGGCCCTCCGCGTCCAGTACCACGGCCACCGGATTGCCGAGAAGCGGCTTCGCGGTGAAGACGTCAACCACTTTATAAGATCGTTTCATGTTCGCCTCGTCTGACTCGCGTGGACATCTGGGTACTCTTTGGATGCAAGTGCAACACATACATCGTAGCGCGTGCAGCCCAACCATAACAGTCACAGTTTTTCGCTCGTTAGACCATTACAGTTTCGTCCGGCTGGAATGGCAAGCGCTCAACGGTTGACGACCCGCTTCGGCATTGCCAGCGCCAGCACGCAACCCAGCAGCAGGCAGATACCGAACGTGATGACACCCGCGCCCACGCTATGTGTCCGGTCTTTCAGCCAGCCAAGGAAATAGGTACTCGCGAAGCCTCCAAGATTGGCAATCGAGCACGCGAATGCAATACCGGCTGCTGCTGCCGTGCCGCGAAGAAACGTTGACGGAAGCGCCCAGATCACCGGCATCGCCGCCGCGGCCCCAGCGTTAGCCACCGAGAGAAGGATGACGATGGCGGGAACGCTGCCCGGGAAAAAGGCGCTTGCGATCAGGCCAAACGCCGAGCACAGCAAGGGCACGGCAACATGCCAGCGACGTTCCCGGAACCGGTCGGAACTGATCCCGGTTAGCAGAACCATGACAACCGCCAGGCCATTGGGAATTGCCATCAGCGCGCCAATCTCGATCGCACTTCTCGCGCCGGCATCGCGCAGCATCGTGGGCATCCAGAAACTGATCGAATAGAAGCAGAGTAGTACGCAGAGGTCGAGATAACCCACCACCCATACTTTCGGATTGGCAAACGCCTGAGCCAGCCGATGCTCCTTCTTCTCCTCCCGATCGATTCCGATGTCCCGCTTTAGCCTCGCGAGTTCGGCAGCGCTGAGAAAACGCGCACCCTGGTGCGTTTTCGGCAGGAAGATATAAACGAGCACACCAAGCAGCACGGAAGGCATTGCTTCCAGCGCGAACAGCCACTGCCAGCCTCGCAAGCCATGCACGCCGTCAAAGACCGACAGTATCCAGCCTGAGAGCGGCGCGCCGACCAGACTCGACAGCGGCAAGCCCACCATGAAGAGTGCGACAATCCTGCCGCGCCGCGCGTCGGGAAACCAGTAGGTGAGGTAAAGCAGTGCGCCGGGCAGGAACCCGGCTTCCGCCACACCTAACAGGAAACGCACGACATAGAACTGCCCCGGCGTCTTCACGAACATCGTCAGCCCGGAAAGCACGCCCCATGTGACCATGATGCGCGCGATCCAGAAGCGGGCGCCGACTTTCTCGAGTATCAAGTTGCTGGGCACTTCAAACAGGATATAGCCGACGAAAAACAGTCCGGCGCCAAGCCCGTACACCGTTTCGCTAAATCCGAGTGAATCGAGCATCTGCAGCTTGGCAATGCCTACATTCACGCGGTCCAGAAACGCGGCAAAGAAGCATAGACCCAGGAATGGGGCGAGCCGCCATGTGAGCTTGCGATAGAGACTGCGCCCGGTCGGGGCGTCATCTTCGAGGTCACAGGAGGGGATGTTCAGGGGAGACGTCGACATGTTGGATCCTGGAAGAGGACCTGGAAGACGCGTTTCGCAGCGTTCAGCGAAACGCGCGACCTGGCTTCACGAATAGTTGATCACGAGCAGCTTGATTTCCGACATCTCGTCCATCGCGTACCGTGTGCCCTCGCGGCCGGTGCCGGATTCCTTCCAGCCGCCGAAAGGCATGTTGTCGATGCGATAGATCGGCACGTCATTGATCATCAGGCCGCCCACATCCCATTTCTCCAGCGCCCGGAACGCGCGCGGCAGGTCCCGTGTGAACAGGCCGCCCTGCAAGCCATAGCGTGAATCGTTGGCACGCTCTACAGCTTCATCGAATGTGCGATAGCTATTGAGCGTGAGTACGGGTCCGAAGATTTCCTCGTCCTCGACCAGCATTCCGCGTTGGGTATCCGCCAGCACGGTCGGCTGCACGACTGCGCCGACACGCGGGCCACCGGCCAGCAGACGCGCGCCGCCGGTCAGCGCTGCGTCTATCCAGCCCTGAATGCGGATAGCCGACTTCTCGTCGATCACCGGACCCACGTCGATGCCCTCTTCCATCGGATCGCCGACCTTGCACGCACGCACCTTGTCGAGCAGCCTGGCCTCGAACTGGGCGCGTACATTCTCGTGTACGAGAATGCGCTGTACGCCAATGCAATACTGCCCGCCGAACACCACGCCGCCACGAACACACCGCGCCGCTGCGAGATCAAGGTCTGCGTCTTCCGCTACGATCACCGTGCCATTGCCACCAAGCTCAAGCGCGACTTTCTTGTGGCCTGCGATCGATTTGATATGCCAGCCGACCTTGGCACTGCCGGTGAAGGTCACCATGGCGAAGCGGTCGTCACGGACCATCGACTCCGCAAGGGGAATACTGCAGTGACACACCTCCAGCGCCCCCTCGGGCAGACCCGCGTCGCGCATGACCTCCTGCAGCAGAAGGCTGGTAAGGGGTGTTTGCGGTGCGGGCTTCAGCACGACGGCATTGCCTACCGCAATCGCCGGCGCGACTTTGTGCAGGACAAGATTGAGCGGAAAATTGAACGGCGAGATCGCCAGGATGAGACCAATCGGAAAACGCCTTGCAATACCCACACGACGGCGCATGTCCGCCAGTTTGTCGAGATCGAGACGGGACAATTCCGTAGCGCTGCCGCTGACATCGGTGGTCTGGTATTCGAAAACGCCCGCGTCGACATCGAGCGGTACTTCTTCACCATGACTGCGCCGTGCTTCGGCAGCCGCGTTACGCAAGTTGAAGATGCCACGCGAAACCTCTCCTCGCGCATCGTACAAGGGCTTGCCCGACTCCGCCGCGATCGTGCGCACGAACTCGTCGCGCCGTGATTCGATCAGGTCCGCCGCGCGTTGCAGAATATCCGCGCGGGTGAATCGAGGCAGTTGGCGCATGATCTCGAACGCGGCTTGTGCGCGTTCGATCGATCGTTCGACAGCGTCCGCATCGGCAATCGGCATATAACCGACCACAGCGCCGTCATAGGGGCTGCGCACGGCGTCGGTGGGTTGGGTTTGCGTCTCAATGTCATATTTCATTTGGCATCCTTATCTATGATCGGTGTTTTTATTTTTGGCCGCTCACTGCGAATCCGCGTGGGGATCCGACGAGAAGCGCTCTCGTCGGCTATGCGACGACCAGGGTCTGGTTGAGGTCTGCGATCGCACGTACGAGACTGCACGGCGCCAGCATCGAGGTTTTGGGATTGCTCGGCAGGGTCTTGCCCGTGACCGCAATGTCGATGTGGCCAAAATCGCCTTCCGCCTTGATCCGGTGCGTGTTGCCGGTTGCAAGCGGATCGACATACAGCACCACCCTGGTCCGATCGAAGCCGACGCCGGCCAGCGCGACCGCGGCCGCCACGTTGGCGTTCTGCGGAAAGAGGCGCGCCGCATCTCGCGCCGTGCCTTCATAGAAGGCGGTTGGCCGCTCGACGTCGTCGAGCACAACCAGCGCTTCGGCGGGCGTGCCCCGCCAGGCGCCCGGCGCCTTGTGTGATTCATAGCGCACCTCGCGCAGGCCAGCGAACTTTGCCGCGCCAAGCGCGTCGAGCCCGCCCAATGCACCAGAGGGAATGCGCAGACGCGCGCCTGTGGCGGTCGCGCTATCGATCAATAGCGTCTCGAGCGCAGCATCCGCCAACGCACCCACCGAGGCGACGAGCAGGTCGTGTCCTGCCGCCAGCACGGACGGCCCCAGGTTGTGCAACGCTTCGTGGCCCGCGCATTCGACGACGAGGTCGAGATCGCTATCGAGGAAATCGTCAACGTTATCGACGACCCGGGCGCCGGCGTCGAGCGCCTTACGCACGCCCTCGCGATGTGTGTCCCGTTCATAGACAGCCACGACACGAACGGCAGGTACGTGCCGGCTCAGCAAGTCGTACAGCAGGCTGCCGATGGCGCCGCATCCTATCAATCCAACATTCATCATGTCCCTCACTCGGTTCGTGGCGCCCGGGCTCGGCCCCACGTGATGAATGCATTAGATGGGATACAAATTTCCCGGGGAAGGTGCTCGAAGTGACGTCTATCGTCACAAAAACAGAACACTGCGGGTGGTGGGTCAGGGAGACTGGCGGCTTGTTCTGAGACGCCGGATCAGAAGGTCGAGGAAACGCTGTGCCGCGACCGACAGTTGTCGCCCGCGAAAGCTGATCACGTCGATGGTCGCCGCCCCGGAATCGCGCTCGTCCAGCGGCACTGCCCGTAGCCATCCGTGAGCCGTCTCCTGCTCGAGGGTGAGCGGCGGCATGAAGCTGACAAGATCCGACTGCCTGACGAGGTTCTTGATGACCTGCAGTGAGTTCGCTTCAATCGCAACCTGAAGCGCGATGTTCGCCCGCTCGGCAGCTTTTTCGATCAGATAGCGAATGCCGAAGGTCCGCGCCGGCAACGCAACCCTCACGTTACCCAGTTCGGACATTGACACTGTTTTCCGGCCGGCGAGTGGATGCTCCGGTCGGCATATCATCTGCAGCGGCTGGATTGAGCGGCCATGAAGATTGATGTCGTCGCGATTGAGGACATTGAATGCCATGCCAATCTCGGCGCGATGATCGACGAGCGCATCGACAATCTGTGCGGTTCCGCAGACCTCGAGATCGACAGCAATACCCGGGTGGTCACGCGAGAACTCCGTGATCAGGTCGGGCATGAAGCTATGGACGGCAGCTTCGACCAGCGCGATCCGGACCACACCATGGCGCAATGAGCTCAGGTCGTCCATTGCAGCGTGCAACTGCTCGACGTGGCGCGAGTTGGCGTTCACGTAATCGAGCAATAGCTGGCCGGCTGCGGTTAGCGTCGCACCGCGCGGTGAACGGTCGAACAACGCCGCGCCGAGTTCCTTTTCCAGGTTGCTGATCTGTTTGCTGATCGCGCTGGGTGCGACAAAGAACGTCTCCGAAGCATGTCTTAACGAACCCGTGCGCGCGACTTCGGCGAAGTATCTGAGTGACTGGGGCTGGATCATTCCGCTCAGGTTGCGCTGACGCTGTCGAGCTCCGTCTGCGTGAGCCCGTACTTCGCCATGCGGGCACGGTGATCAGCCGAACCGAGGTACTTGCGAAGTTGCTCATTCACCGCCTGCAGAAGGTCAGGATTGCCCTTGCTGAACGAGAACGCACCCACAGGTGCTCTGCCGTCCTTGTTCGTTTCGTGCGCCACCACTTCCAGTTCCTGATTGGCGCTAGCAAGGACACGGCTGCCAACCGCCGTGCTCGCGTAGGCGTCGATCTTTCCCGCGAGCAGCGCGTCGATCGCTTCGGTTTGGCCCTTGAACGCCACAATCTGGCTATCAATCACGCCGGCCGACTTTGCAGAGCCGAGCTGAACCGTCCCGGCGACGATTCCAAGCCGCGCGTCAGTGCGCGCCGCAACGGCCGCATAGCTCGTCAGCGCTTTCGGATTGCCCTGGCGAAGCAGGAAGCCGTCGCCCAGCGCCCAGACCGGCACGCTGAATGCAACCCGCTCTGCGCGCTCGGCGGTCACGAAAATGGGTACGTTCATGTCCCAGCGGCCTTCCTGCACGCCAGGCAGAAGTTCTTCGAACGAGGTCAACTGATGTTCGATGGAGGTCACACCGATCGCCCGAAGCACCACCTCGGCCAGCTCGATGTCGGCGCCCGTCGCCGAATGATCTTCACCCGTCCAGTAGAACGGCGGTTCCTCGAGATATGCGATTCTTACTTTCATAGCTGTGCTCCACATGTCCAGTAATTAAGATTCCGGTCACCCGCCGTCGGGCGTGGCAATTCATTCGTGCATCGATGACACGGCTGCCTGAACCGCGCAGCGCTGTGAACCGAGCCCCTCGATTCCGCAAGCGATGGTGTCGCCTTCCTTCAGATAGTCTGGCTCTGCTTTGTTGTACGCAACGCCTTGAGGTGTCCCCGTCAGGATGAGATCGCCGGGTAACAAGGTCATGAATTCACTTAGATGGGCAATGATCTGGCTGATGGAAAACACCATTCTGCTAGTACGGCTTTCCTGCCGGGACACATCGTTTTTTTGCAACCAGATCCTGAGATCAAGCGACGCGGGAAGCTCATCCAGCGTGACCAGCCAGGGCCCGAGCGGAGCGAAGGTGTCCGCGCTTTTCGCCTTGCTCCACTGCCCTCCGCGCTCAAACTGCCAATGCCGGTCGGTGAGGTCGTTGGCGACTGCCAAGCCAGCAATGAACGACGCGGCCTCCTCGGGGCGAACGTTGCGCGCCACGCCGCCCATGACCACCGCAAGTTCGACTTCCCAGTCGACCGCTTTGGCAGTCGCTGGAATGTCGATTGGGTCAAATGGTCCGCTCAGCGCAGTCGGAGACTTGAAGAACACGAGCGGCTCCTGCGGCAGTTCGAAGCCGGTTTCCTCAGCGTGATCCGCGTAGTTCAGTCCCACGCATACGATTTTGCCGGGCGCTGCGATTGGACTACCAAGCCGGGAGGCTGGAGGCGCTTCCGGTAGCCGCGAAAGATCAGTCCGCGATATTTCGCTCAGAACGTTTGCCTCCAACGCGCTCCCTGACCAATCGCGGACCAGGCTGCTGGCGTCGCGCACCGTTCCGGAGGCGTCGAGAATACCTGGCCGCTCCTCACCAGGCGGACCAAATTGAACAAGTTTCATCGTGATGTTTCCAGCCTATGCGGACACGTCATACGGTAGCGGCGTCCATGACCGTTGAAAGTGCGGACAGTGCGGGTCCGAGACGCGCGGGCGGCAGGTAGCCAAAGCCCAGCCGGAATACACGGCTGCTTTCGCCAAACCATGCGCCGGATGCCAGCTGCAAATCATGACCCGGCAGCAGATCCCAGAAACGCGCGACAGCAATGTCGTCGAATGCGTCGGCACGCAGGCGCAGGCAGCATAACGCGCCGGCGTCAGGACGCACCCACTCGATGCGCTCGTGCTCGCCCTCGCACCAAAGCGCCAGTTCCTGGAGCGCAGCGGCGAGCAAGCGGCGTCGCGGTGCAAGCACGCCTTCCCTGTTGCGCAGAAGCGCTGCGGCGAGCGTCTCGTCAAGAACCGATCCCGAAATCACGGTGTTCATTTTGGCGACGGCCAGACGCTCCCGCAGATCCGCGTTCGCCACCGTGAGCCAACCCGTGCGCAAGCCCGGCGCGCCGAGCGCCTTCGACACCGACGCGCCAGTGACGATACGTGGATTGAGTCTGGCGAAACTCTCGAGCGCCGCATTGTCGCCATAGGTGGCCTCCCGATAGGTCTCGTCGATGAAAAGTATCGCGTCCGGAGAGCACCTTTCCATCAGGACGAGGAGCTTCTCGACGTCGGCACGAGACGTCTGGATACCCGCCGGATTTTGTGGCGAAGCGATGCTGACCAGCTTCGTTTTCGGCGACAGACTTGCCTCGATCTGCTCCAGATCCAGCCGGTAGCAATGCTCGAATGACAGCTTGACCTCGCGAACGCTAACGCCGGCGCCGAGCAGGCAATCACGGCTCGGCGGAAAGCAGGGTGTCGCGAGGACAGCTTCGTCGCCGGACCGGCAAACTTCGAAAGCGAGAAGAAACAGACCGAGCGCGGTACCTTGTGTCGTGATGATCTGCTCGGCTGGAACCTTGCAGCCCTCGGCAATTGCCTCGCGAAGCGCGACCGAACCGGCTGATGTGCCATAGCCGAGCTTCAGATTGCGGATATCCTCGAGACCCGGCAGAGACAGCAGTTCGCCGAGCGTCAAGTCCTGCGACGTGCTCTCCGCCAGGTTGAACGGCCGGTTCACATTGAGAAGTGAAATGATCTCGTTGCGAGGAAATCGCCCGCGCCACGCCTGGAGATCCGATTCGCTGAGGTCGGCCTGCTGTCGTTCGTCGACGTTCCGTTGAATACGCTGCATGCTTTTGCCTTGCGTTTGCTGTGAATTGTTCGTCAGACGATCCGCTGCAAGCAGCCAAACAGCCGTTTCAGCCTGGCCCCGACAGCAGTTTTCGCTGTGCGCGGCACCCCGGCTCCTTCAGACGCGATCGCAACACATGCATCGTAGCGTTCACCCGCCGACCATAACAGTCACAATTTTCTGCGAAATGGACCATCACAATTCCTCTTGGCGAGCCGCGGCGCCGGGTCGATAATCGTGGATTGCACCGATTACACTGTTATGAGCCCTTCCATGGACATGGACATGGACACGCCCACTCCGTACCGCTACGAGCGCCTGGCTGAGCTCATCGTCGGCATGATCGACAATGGCGCGCTCGCGGCTGGCACGCGTCTGCCATCCGTGCGCGCCGTCAGCGAACAGCACAGCATCAGTATCTCCACGGTGTTACAGGCGTATCGCCTGCTCGAAGATCGCGGCATCCTGGTCGCGCGGCCGCAGTCAGGCTTTTACGTCGCGGGCTCGCGCCGCGGCGCGCTCGCGTTGCCATCGATCTCGCGGCCGCGCGCGAAAGCGTCGACCGTGTCGATCAGCGGAGCCGTCGCGGGACTGCTCGAACACGTATCGAACCCCACGCTGGTGCCGCTCGGCTGCGCAGTACCCGACGCGGCGCTGCTGCAATCGAAGCGGCTCGACCTCGCGCTCGCGCGTGCCGCACGTCAACACGGCACGCGCTACAACATCTATTGCGCGCCGCAAGGCGACCCGCGCCTGCGCCGCGAAATCGCGAAACGGGCGATGCACTTCGGACATGCGCTGTCGCCCGACGACCTGCTCATCACGAACGGCTGCACCGAGGCACTAACACTCGCGCTGACCGCTGTCGCGAAGCGCGGTGATTCGATTGCGATCGAATCACCCACTTACTTTGGCCTCCTCCATACTCTCGAAGTGCTAGGCCTGAAGGCCTTCGAGCTGCCCACCGACCCAACGCGCGGCATCGACGTCGACGCGCTCGCCCGTCTGCTCGATACGGAACCGGTGGCCGCCTGCGTACTGTCGTCGAATTTCAACAACCCGCTAGGCTGTGCGATGGCCGAAGCCGACAAGCGCTCGCTCCTTGCGCTGCTCGCACAGCATGCCGTGCCGCTGATCGAGGACGACGTCTACGGCGACATCCACTTCGGTCGCGAGCGGCCCAAGCCATTCATTGCGCTCGACGGCGGCGCCAATACGATCTACTGCAGTTCGTTTTCGAAAAGCCTGGCGCCCGGGTATCGAGTCGGCTGGATTGTGGCGGGCGCCTATGCGCAGCAGGTGATGGAGCGCAAGCTGGCGTTCAGCCTCTGCTGTCCTGTCTTGCCTCAGGTCGCGCTCGCCGACTTTCTGGAGAGCGGGGCATACGATGCACACTTGCGCGGCGTCCGGCGCATCTTCGAAGAGAACCTCGGGCGCATGACGCGTGCGATCGAGGCAAACTTCCCGACCGACACGAAAGTAAGCCGGCCAGCAGGCGGTTTCATGCTCTGGCTGGAACTGCCGAGGCGCTTCGACTCGCGCGCGCTCTTCGACGAAGCACTCGAACAAGGCATTTGCTTCGCGCCCGGTGACGTCTTCTCCGCAAGCCGGCGCTTTCGCAATTGCCTCAGGCTAAGCGCCGGGCATGCCTGGGACCATCGCATTGAAGACGGCGTCCGCCGGCTGGGGCGGCTCGCGCAGGCGCTGCTCGACGGCTGAGCGCACCACTCGCCTAACTGAGTCGGCCGACGGGTGGTCGGCCCCTGCCGACATTCTGGCGCTGGCTCACCAGAGGTCAGCTATAAGTTGCTTTTCGGCCGTTAGTCTCCGCGGCCTTGAGCTTGCGCAGCTTCGAGTATCCGCAACGCTAACAAATTCGCGGCTGGCTGGCGGCTATGGGCAGGCCGCTCGACCAGTCCAACTTCCCTGAAGAAGGTAGCTTCCCCAAGACTCAAGGCAACCACCCCCTCCGGAATCGACAACGCAGATGTAGATGGAAGTAGCGCGACGCCCACGCCACGCCGAACAAGTTGAACAATCCCTTGAAGTTCATCAAGCTCGACTGCCTCCTTCACAGAGATTTTTGAGCGGCGCAGAAACTGATCGACCAACCTGCCATCGAAAGCGTTTCGATCGTATCGGATGAACGGCTCTGCTTCCAGCAACTCTCGCCACGTGAAGTGTTGATGCGTCTCCGGTGCCAACAGGAAGAAGGGCTCAGATAACAGCACTCTCCACTGTAGATCTGCGGGAAGAGTGAACCGGGGTTTGATTATCACCGCCATGTCCACTTCCCCAGAATCCACCTGTCCCAGCAAATTCAGGGAAACCCCCGGAACCAGCCTTACGCGGCATTCGGGATTCTCAGATCGGAAGATTGCAAGTGCGTCCGCAAGGAAAGACGCCTGCGCCGAGGAGATCGCGCCGACCCGAATCAGGCCGGCACGGGAGCTTGCGGCGCTACGGCCAAGCTTTGAATAGGCCGCCATGATTTCGTCCGCTACGGCAAGAGCCTCGTAGCCGGCCGAATTGAGCACGGCGTGCCGGCCGCTCCGATCAAACAACGAGAGGCCAAGTTCCTCCTCAAGCCTATGGATTTGCGCGCTAACGGCCGATTGTGTAAGCCCGATATTGGCACCAGCGCTAGCGAACGACCCGTAGCGCACCACGGCCAAGAAGGTCTGAAGTTCCCGAAGCATCGCGACTCATCAAAAAAAATGTTCACAAGGGCAAAAACATATCGTTTTCGGTGCTTTATTTTTCGCCATAGACTACCCCTAACGATCCATCTTGAGAAGTGAAGAACTGCACCCCGCGACCTTCTAGGTGTGAACCCTATGTGAGCCACGAACGGCAGTGTGGCTTGTGCGTCCATCTGCCCGCGCATTTCAAAAAAGATTTTCAAGTCGAGACCAATGTAAAGAGGAGTATTAACCATGCTTAAGAGCCTTAAGATGTTCTCAGGAATCGCCTTGCTGGCAATCGCTTGCAATGCCATGGCCGACGATCTGGGTCCCACGCTGCAGAAGATCAAAGACACCGGAATCATTTCGCTTGGCGTGAGGTACGACTCGCCCCCGTTCAACTACAACCTTGGTGGCAATCAACAGGCCGGATATTCATACGATATCAGCACGAAGATCGTCGAAGCCGTCAAGAAGCAACTCAATATGCCGACGTTGCAGGTGAAGGAACTGAGCGTCACGTCCCAGAACCGGATCCCGCTGCTAATGAACGGCACAATTGATCTCGAGTGCGGTACGACAACCAACAACCTGGAGCGCGAGAAGCAGGTGGGATTTTCAACCACCATCTTCATCATTGGGACTCGCCTTCTTGTAAAGAAAGACAGTGGAATCAAGGATTGGTCGGACTTGAAGGACCACAACGTGGTTGCTGCAGCGGGATCGACCGGGGAGCGTCTGCTGCGAGATATGAATGACAAGAAAAAGCTGGGAATGAACATCATCGGTGCCAAAGACGTCGGGGAGGCATTCTTGATGTTGGAATCTGGCCGCGCGGCCGGATACATGGACGATGATGCAATCTTGTACGCTGAGCGCGCAAAGGCGAGATCACCCCAGGACTGGATGATCGTCGCCAGGCCTTTCACCCGGGAAGCTTATGGCTGCATGCTCCGAAAGGATGACGCGCCGTTCAAGAAGTTGGTGGACAACGTCATTTCCAGAATGATGACGGATGGTTCGATCAATAAGCTCTATACAAAATGGTTTACGCAGCCGATACCGCCACGAGGATTCAACGTTGACTTCCCGATGTCTGCCGATATGAAAACGCTTATCGCCAACCCGAACGATAAGGCGCTTGACGAGTAGGCTGTGTGCCTCTATCGAATATTGAATACCGGAAGGCAGTCGCCTTCCGGTATGGCAAGGACCGGTACGCACAAACTCGTTACACAATCGGCGCGCAGGCGTGTGGTCATATCCAGTGACCACACGAAGCGCAAGATCCACGCTTCACATTTGGCGAACGCCGAAAGATCGCAAACTACCCTGAAGAGCTGTGCGGTCGGGACGCGGTCATACGAATACCATGCCTTACCTCTTCCATTGGGGCGTATTTCTTGAAAGAGCCTCGGCCAGCGAGACGTACCTTGATTGGATAGTATCCGGGCTGAAGGTAACCATCGCAGTCGGGTCAACTTCCTGGATCATCGCCCTTTGCATTGGCTCCGTTCTCGGCGTGATGCGCACACTACCAAACAAATGGGCATCCGGGTTCGCCAGCGCGTACGTTGAACTCTTTAGAAACGTTCCGCTGCTGGTGCAGTTGTTTATCTGGTATTTCGTCGTTCCAGAATTACTGCCATGGGGAACAGCGATCAAACAGATGAACCCTGTCACGCAGCAATTCCTGGCCGGCGTCATCTGTTTGGGAACATTCACGGCCGCCCGGATTTGCGAGCAGGTGCGCGCCGGAATTGGCAGCCTTTCGCGTGGCCAGGGAAACGCAAGCCTCGCTCTGGGTCTGACATCGCTACAGACATATCGGTACGTCGTGCTACCGATGGCGTTCCGTATCATTGTGCCGCCACTCACAACGGAGTTCGTCAACATCTTTCAGAATTCCGCGGTGGCCTCAACCATCGGCCTTCTGGATCTGGCCGGTCAGGGACGCCAATTAGTCGATTACACGGCCCGTCCTTATGAGTCGTTTATCGCGGTAACGCTGTTGTACTGCCTCCTGAACGTGGCTGTCATGATGCTGATGCGCTGGATCGAACGACGCGCTCGAGTCCCCGGTTATATCAGCTCCAAATAAGAGATCAATATGGCCTACGCATTCGATTTCAGCCTGATCAATCCCGCCAACCTCAAAGTGCTTGGCGAAGGCATGGTGGTATCCCTCGAGATTACATTGACGGGCGCAATCGTCGGCATTGTCTGGGGCGCCATTCTCGCGATGATGCGTCTATCCTCGATTCGGCCGTTGACCTGGTTTGCGGAGGGGTATGTGACCGTCTGCCGCTCCATTCCACTGGTGATGGTATTGCTGTGGTTCTTTTTGATCGTCCCGCAGTTGCTACAGAAGGTATTAGGCCTGTCGGCCGCCTCGGATCTGCGAATGACGTCCTCGCTGATCGCTTTCTCGCTGTTCGAGGCCGCGTACTGCTCAGAGATCATCCGCGCGGGTATTCAGGGCGTTCCACGTGGCCAGCTATTCGCGGCACAGGCGCTGGGGATGCATTATGGACAGGTCATGCTATTGGTCATCCTTCCGCAGGCCTTTCGCAATATGGTGCCCCTGCTTCTGATGCAAGGGATCATCCTCTTCCAGGACTCATCTCTCGTCTACGTCAGTGCGCTAGCAGACTTCTTCGGCCGCGCCTACGACATCGGTGAGCGCGACGGACGCACAGTCGACATGCTGCTGTTCGCCGGCGTCGTCTATTTCGTGATCTGTTTCTTCGCTTCCCAGTTGGTAAGGCGTCTCCAGAAAAGGGCTTCCATATGATCGAGATAAACAACGTATCCAAGCATTACGGGGCTTTCCAGGTGCTAACCGATTGCACCACCCAAGTCGCCAAGGGTGAAGTGGTCGTGGTATGCGGCCCGTCCGGATCAGGCAAATCCACGCTAATCAAGACCATCAATGGCCTGGAGCCAATTCAGAAAGGCGACATCCTGGTGAACGGAACGCCCGTATGCAGCCCGAAGACGAATCTTTCCAGGCTTCGTTCAAAGGTTGGCATGGTGTTTCAGCACTTCGAGCTGTTCCCACACCTGACCATCACCGAGAACCTGACGCTCGGGCAGATCAAGGTGCTGGGCCGCGGCAAGGACGAGGCGACCGAAAAGGGCCTGAAGCTGCTCGACCGCGTGGGCCTCAAGACGCAGGCGGACAAGTACCCCGGCCAGCTATCGGGTGGCCAGCAGCAACGCGTGGCAATTGCCCGCGCGCTCTCAATGGACCCGATCGCCATGCTGTTCGACGAGCCGACGTCGGCGCTGGATCCGGAGATGATCAACGAGGTGCTCGATGTGATGGTTGAGCTTGCGCGCGAAGGGATGACGATGATGTGCGTGACGCACGAGATGGGGTTCGCGAAGAAAGTTGCACACCGCGTGATCTTCATGGACCAGGGAAAGATACTGGAAGACACCCCGAAGGAAGAATTCTTCGGCAACGTTGAGCAGCGAACCGATCGTGCGAAACAGTTTCTTTCGAGAATTCTTCACCACTAACCTGTTTTCGACGAAGGTTGCACGCTGCAGCGGTGATCTGGTGACGGTTGAATTTTTTTCCGATCATTCAATCCATCAAAATTTTTGGTGATTGGCAAGGATATATATTGATTTTCCTCTGAGCGACTTGCCACTACCATGATGATCACGCTGTAGATTAATTTAGGAAAACGAATGTTATCGCCCATGCTTTCCCAACTTCTTGGTGCGGTGAAACCTTCACCGACACTCTCCATTACCAAACGTGCAGCCGACATGCGTCGAAGAGGTATCGACGTTGTCAGCCTTTCTCAGGGAGAGTCAGACTTCCCTACGCCCGAACATATCTGTGATGCAGCGAAACGCGCAATCGACTCTGGTGTCACGCGCTATACCGACGTTGATGGCACGCCCGAGTTGAAGGAAGCTATCGTTCGAAAGTTCTGGCGTGACAACAGCCTTTCGTACGACGTCAGCGAAATCAGCGTTGGCACCGGTGGCAAGCAGGTTATTTTCAACGCGCTATTCGCTTCACTCAATCCTGGCGACGAGGTCATTCTCCCGGCACCCTATTACGTCTCGTACCCCGACATGGTCCGGCTGATCGGCGCTGTGCCTGTCGAAGTCCAGTGCGGCGAAGCACAGGGATTCAAGATCACTGCAGAGCAGCTTCGCGAAGCCATTACGCCTCGCACCAAGTGGCTGATCCTCAACTCCCCAGGCAACCCCACTGGGGCGGGTTATTCGCGCACTGAACTGAGCGCCCTGGCAGCTGAGCTCCTCAGGCATCCGCACGTTATGGTGATGACGGACGACATTTACGAGCACATTCGTTATGACGGATGGCAGTTCTCGACTATTGCCTCCGATGCGCCAGAGTTGCGGGAGCGAATTCTGACCGTCAATGGCATGTCAAAGGCTTATTCGATGACCGGATGGCGCATCGGATTCGCCGGTGGCCCAAAGTCGCTAATCGAGGCGATGGCAACGGTCCAATCGCAAAGCACCAGCAATCCCTGCTCCGTCTCTCAAGCTGCCGCGCAAGCCGCATTGGACAGCCCGATGGATTTCATCAAGGAACGCAATGACGCTTTCCAACGCAGGCGTGATATCGCGTTAGAAAAATTGAACGCGATCGACGGCATTCGCTGCAGGCGCCCAGAGGGTGCGTTCTATCTCTTTCCGTCCTGTGAAGGCCTGATCGGCAGGGCAACGCCAGAAGGAAAGATCCTGCAAAACGACGTTGACCTTTGTGACTACCTGTTCGACTACGCACGCGTTGCAGTGGTGCCTGGAATCGCGTTTGGCACGGGTGGTCATTTCCGGATTTCGTTCGCTACGTCGGACGAGCGTTTGGCGTTGGGGTGCGATCGAATCAGTCAGGCTTGCGAACTGCTGAGATGAAACTCAGATGGGTTTTCATCTGCATATAGCTGAAATCTGCACAAGCATCCTTGCCTGATTGTCAGGCACCTCCGTATCTATTGAACACTAGTGAGCTTCCCATGGACCTGGGTATCAAGAATCGCGTTGCACTTGTCATGTCCGCTGGCGGTGGACTGGGCTCAGCCATTGCGCTGGCACTCGCTCACGAGGGTGCAACGGTTGCAGTGTCGGACCAGAACAGCAAGGCGCTGGAAGACACCGTATCGCGCATTCATGCGGCCGGAGGAATCGCCCACGGTTTCCAGGCTGACCTTGCCGACCTCGAGAGCATGTCGGCCATGGTCGCAGATGTCAGGAACACGATCGGCGACCCTGAAATCCTGATCAACAATTCCGGCGGACCGCCCCCCTCGCTGGCCGCAGGCGTGGCGCCGCAGCAATGGCGAAACCAGTTTGACTCGATGGTTGTGTCATTGATGCACCTCACGGACCTGCTGTTACCGGCGATGAAACAGAAAGGATGGGGCCGCATCATCACCAGTACATCTTCAGGCGTCGTTGCGCCGATACCCAACCTGGGCATGTCCAACGCGCTACGTCTGGCCCTGGTTGGCTGGTCGAAGACGCTGGCCAATGAAGTCGCCGCCGATGGCATCTGCGTCAATGTCGTCCTGCCAGGACGAATCGCTACGGACCGCATCCGCTCACTGGACGAGGCGCGTGCAAGTCGTGAAGGCAAGACCTACGAAGAAGTCGTGGCCGCGAGTACAGCGTCGATACCGGCACGGCGCTATGGCAAACCCGAAGAATATGCTGACGCGGTGGCATTCCTTGCTAGCGAACGCGCAGCTTTCATTACGGGTTCCGTTGTACGCGTCGACGGAGGCATGATCCCCAGTATTTAATCAACATTTTTAAGGAACAGATGATGGAAACAACTCTTGTAGTGCGAAGCGTCGCGGATCGCGAGGCTATTCGCCAACGCTTTCTGTTGGTTGATACGTCTAACGTCGCAGACGTGCTCGACACGCTCGGTTTGTTCAACCAGGGGCTCTCGTCGGTCCTTACCCCGTATCCCACCTCCAGCGGCAAGCTGGCAGGCTGGGCATACACGATTCGCGGCCAGATGTCACCGTATGAACTCGGCGGCGACCCGGACAAGATGAAGGCCTGCTCAGGGGTGTCGACAGGCGATGTCACGGTCTGGAGCGGCGACGGGGAAGGCGTCTGCTATTTTGGCGAGCTCATCGCCATCGGAATGAAAGAGCGAGGCTGCGTAGGGTCGTTAGTCGACGGCGGCATTCGCGACATTCGCTGGATTGCCGAGCAGGATTTTCCGGTGTTTGCACGCTATCGCACGCCGGTGCAGTCCATTGCGCGTTGGAAGGTCAATGGCTGGCAAGTGCCGGTAAGCGTCCGAGGGGCTACTTCACAGTGGGTAACGGTGCGCCCCGGCGACTTTGTGCTCGGCGACGAAGATGGTGTGCTGGTCATTCCAAACGACGTGGTCGATACCGTGCTGATTGAAGCAGAACGTCTAACGGAGAAGGAACGCCTTATCCGTACGGAATTGCAACAAGGCCTTAGTCTGGCTGAGGCGCTGGCGAAGTACGGGCATGTCTGATCAAGTGGTTCAGCCTGGTTAAACTGCCGAAGCCTTCCGGACTGGCCCGTAAGAGTCGAGCTGCGGTCGTTCAGCTCGACGCTACGACAGTCGCCTAGTGGTCGAACTCCGCTCGATGCAGACAAACCACGAAGAGTTTTCGAAAATCGCTCGATGTTCCTGGCCGGTTCAGTGGGACGTGCCAGTCACGCGTCCGAGCGGCGCTCACGAAAACAGCGGCAAAGATTCGACGGCGGTTTGGCGCCGACGTCGCGGAGACGTGGATCGACTGGGCAGTGCAGCAGTTTTCTCGCTGGTCAAACCTTGCCGCCGCTTAAGATCCCACAGCGCCCGACAGACGGACATACGAGCGGGCGTTCCCGTCAGGGTCAGTTCAAGCCGGTCCAGCAGTTCCGGCAGACTCACTCCCCCTGCTCTCTTACGTACGAATGTTGATTTCCACCGAATTCTGACCCTGCTCGCGGAACTGCTCGTGAGCAGGGAGCGGTTATCCGTTCTCCCGCTCGTCGACTCCACTCCTGAAGCGAAAATTAGCCTCTTCTACCGGCGCGCCGCACCGCTCAGCAACGCGGCGAAATGCTTTGTGGAGTGCCTGACCAGTGTGATCCGCACCTCCATGACCTCCGACGATCCTTTCAAGCGCCGGCTCTTCAACTCGGTCAAGTGCCTGCTGTAGGCGGTACGCGCGGCCGACCCGCGGTCAGGAATCGAAGTCCACTTCCAGCACGAGTCGGCCGCGCGTGACCTGCTTGGTTTCGAGTGCGCGGTGCGCCGCTGCCGCATCGGCAATGGGGAACACACCGGCAATCGCGGGCCGAAATATTCCCTGCTCCGCAAGTTGCGCGACTGCGAGCAGAGCCTCGCGCTGATCGTCTACTGTCGCGCGTGTGACCGTCACGCCGAATTCCACACCCCGGTCCACTATGGAATCCGCGGTCAAATACACAAGGTGTCCGCCACGGCGCAAGACAGGATAGGAACGCGCATGCACGGTGCCGCCGATCAGGTCGAATACCATATCATGGTCGCGCAGCGCGCTGAAATCGTCGCGATCATAGGCAATCGCCCGATGCGCACCAAGACCCAGCACGTAGTCGACGTTGTCGGCCCGGCACGTGGCGCTCACGTGAGCCCCCAGATGTCGCGCGAGCTGCACCATCAAGCTTCCGACTGCGCCCGCCCCGCCGTGAATCAACACATGCGCATCGCGTGTGACATGCGCCGCTCGCACCACCGCACTCCATGCGCTAATGCCGGGCTGTAACAGCACCGCCGCCTGATGATCCGACAAATTGGCGGGTCTCAGCACGGCGCGTTCCGCGGAGCAAACGATCATCTCCGCGCAAGTACCGCCGCGAGTCAGATCGGCCAGTACACAGACGACATCGCCGACCATCAGCTCACGCACCCCTTCGCCCACCTGATCGACGACTCCGATACCATCCCGTCCGGGAATCATCGGGAGCGCGAGCGTGAAATGTTGCTGGAGCAATCCGGCCCTGAGCTTGGTATCGAGAGGCGCGACCCCTGCCGCCCGCATCCTGACCCGGACATCGCCTGGTCCGACAACTGGATCTGGATGCGTCACGCGCTCGAGAACATCGGGACCTCCATAACGAGAATACTGTATCGCCTGCATGAGTTATTTTCGCCAATAAATAGTTACTTCTGAAAAATTCGCCGTGGCTACCGGCCCCAGATCTCTCCATCCGTGCCGACGTAGAGTATGTCGACAGAACGCGTGCCAGTACCTTCCCACCTCTCTCCGGCCAGCGAGGCATTACCCCCGCTTTCGGATATAGCGCCCCTCATCCGAGCGCCAGAGGGACTTCAACCTTCCTGAACAACGCGCTGCTCGGCGCACACTACGGACGACTCCGCCCCTGTGCAGCGCATCGGTACTCAGGCTCTTGCAGGGGCTGCCTGCTTGAGCGTCTCCCTTCGCATCTCGACGACAGGTTCCTGCGTTCTTCATTGAAGCCTGCGCCGGCGCCACGTCACCTTCATCCCGGACGCCGGAGAGTCCGTCAACAGGCTCCGTCTGTCCTTGTCCCACTGCACTCATACTCCCCGGCTTTTGACGTCACATGGGGTTTCAACGCGCCAAGCGCGCGCATTGCTTCCGTTTGGCTGCGCATCAACAGCAGCATTCGTCGCACGACCGGATGCCAAATGGTTGGTACCGACGCCGCCCCGGTCTACTGACTTCCCCTGCACTCGCTCACACGCGCAAATTACTGCCTGCTGATAAGCGCGTTCGCCGATAGCAGTACCGTCTTGACCAACAACGAAGCGCGCTGCATTCATCATGAAAAACATGGTCTGCAAGACAGGGCGTTGAAGTTGGAGCCACGCATGCTGCGCCAACTGCAAAACACCGAACTGTTCCGTCTCGGCATGGCCGATACGATCATCTCGAAGCGCCTCAACCGGCGTAGCGTCGCACAGAGCTACGAGGACGACCGTCGCAGTCTTGCAGAAGACCTCGACCAGATCGAATCCCGCAGGACATCAAGGTCATGCTCGACGAGAAAGCCAGCTCGGTTGCCCGGCTCATCAAGGACGGCAAGGCTAGCGGCCCGATCGCTGATGCGTTCCGGCGCATTCAGGCAACTGAGGGCGACGCTGCCGTGTACGATTACCTGCGCGCCGAAGCGGACCGCTTCCATGCCACGCCGTACGGACACTGCCTGAATTCGTTCACGGTTGACCGCTGCCCCAAACGCCTCGAATGCTAGGGCCTGTTGACAATCAGCAGGTCCAGATGAAAGCAGCGGAGAGCGCAACGAATGATGAGAATCGTTCGGAGAGCTTGTCGTAGCGGGTAGCCACGCGACGGAATTGTTTGATGCGACAGAAGAACCGTTCGACCAGATTTCGAGAGGCATACAGATGTTCATCCAGAGGACGTTGCTCAACACGATTGGCGCGACTGGGGATGACAGCTTGAATGTCCGCCGATTCCAGATGCTGCAGGATCGCGTTCGAATCGTAGGCTTTGTCGGCAGCCAGACTGACGGGTTTCAACTCGCCCAGCAAAGGCAGGGCCTCCGGACTGTCTCCAGCCTGTCCGCCCGTCAGATGAAAGCGAGCGAGCATCCCCAAGCCGTCGACCAGAGCGTGAATCTTGGTGCTCAATCCGCCACGCGAGCGCCCGATTGCCTGTTCGCCTTTTTTTTCGCCGCGCCGGCGGCATGCTGGTGGGCACGCATAATCGTACTGTCAATGAAGACTTCCTCAAGGTCCGCGTCGCCCGCAAGCTCGGCGAGTACCGTATGCCATATTTGCGCCCGCGACCATCTGGCAAAGCGTTGGTACACGCTATTCCACGTTCCAAAATCAGGCGGCAAATCGCGCCATGGGCTGCCAGTGCGCGCGATCCATAGCACGGCCTCAACAAACAGCCGATTGTCTGCTGCGGTCCGACCCGGGTCGGTGGACTTGCCCGGCAGCAAGGGGGCGATCCGCTCGTATTGGTCATCGCTGAGCATCAGTCTTGGCATCCTGTTTTTCCGCAAAAGACAGGATGTAAACAGCTTTCCTTACAAGTTAACAGCCCCCTCGGCGATGATTGTCAACAGGCCCTAGGCAGATTGCCGCCACCTCTCGGCAACCGATCTGCTGGAGAATCGGCAGAACCTGATGCAACTCGAGGGCACGTTCAAACTCGTTCTGGAAACGAACAGGACCAGGCCATTGACCAGCAGTGAATGGAGGAACCAACTCTACCACCCGGAGACACGGCTGGCCGGCGTACAGAGGTTCCTTGCTGCTTCGCTGTTTTTTATCCAAGCGTCAACACCATCGCGTGCGTACTCCCTCTCCTCTGGCCACCACAGGTGGCTCGACCATCTAACCTGGGCTTCGACAGCAAGTCCTGGCAGCACGCCGCGGTCCACCCTGAATGCCGCGAACACTGAGATTGTGATGCTACCCCACACATGGGCAAGCCCCACATTCCGCAGCATGCGGATGAGCACATACAGTGCGGAGAAACTCTCACATACAGTTCTGGCGGCGGCGCAGCAACGCGTCGCCGCTACCCGACCGGTCTATGGCAAAAGTGCGTCAGGTTGCGCCCACGCTCACATCCAACGCGCGACTACTGCGAAACGCCGTCAGCGAGCCGCGCGCGGCGACGCCGATTGAGTACGAACACTGCGGCGAACGAGATCACGTTGGCCCCCAGCAAGTACCACGCAGGCGCCATCGGGTTGGGCGTGACCGTCGCCAGCCAGGCCACCACCAGTTGCGCCGTGCCGCCGAAAATCGTCGTCGGCACGCTGTAGCAAATCGACACGCACGTGCTGCGCACGGCCTGCGGAAAAATTTCGGGAATGACGCACAGATGAAACGGCGACATCAGCACGCGCAGCAAGGTCAGAAATGCGACCATGCCGAGAAAGACGCTGCCTGTGCCCGCGTGCAACACCCATGCGAACATGGGCAGCACTGCGAGAATCGACAGGAACTGTGGAACGACGAGCAGGCGACTGCGTGGAAAGCGGTCGAAATAGATCCCCGCGCCCAGCGACGCAACAATGCCAACGCCGCCCGTGACAAAGCCCACGAGCATCGACGTCGAAGTCGGCAAATGCAGCACGCGCATACCATACGTGGTCATGTAGTGGCCGACCACATACACGGTGATGGTCGGGCCGATCAGCACGCAACAGGCGAGCACCAGGTCCGACAGGTGCGCATCGACGATGCCGCGCAGCAGTTCGCGATTGCTCTTCACCGCGTGTTCGGCGTTGAGCGTCTCATGCAGCCGGCTGCGAATGTAGATTCCGAGCGGCGCGATCAGCAGTCCGAGCATGAACGGAACGCGCCAACCCCATGCACTCAGTGCGTCGGCAGACAACACCGATGACACCGTATAGCCCACCAGTCCGCCGATCAGCGCGGCGATGCCCTGCGTAGCGAGTTGCCAGCTCGTATAGAGGCCGCGGCGGCCCGCCGCCGCGGTTTCGAGCAGATAGGACGTGGCGGGGCCGGCTTCGCCTCCGGCGGAAAGTCCCTGCAGCAGACGCCCAACGACAACGAGCAACGGCGCGAAGATGCCGATGTGCGCATAGGTCGGCGTGAACGCGATGATCGCGGTGCCCAAAGCCATCAGGCCAAACGTCAACGTCAGCGCCGCTTTGCGCCCCCGCCGGTCGGCATACGCGCCGATAACCACCCCACCAAGCGGACGTGCGACGAAGCCGACGCCGAACACGGCCACGGACGCAATGACTTGTGTCGCTGGCGAGAACGAAGGAAAAAACGCACGGCCGATGAATACGGAGAAGAATGCGTAGACGGTGAAATCGTAGAACTCTAGCGCGTTGCCGGCGACAACTGCCACGACATCACGCATGGATGGCGAAGCGCGAACCTCGGATCGCCCCACGGGCGCTGCCTGGGTACCAGCGGAAAGTTGCGGCACAAACTGTCTCCTGTTTACTCGAAGTGCCGACGACCCCTGCCGTCCGCGTGAAAAAATAGTGATATTCGGCGCGAATACTGTCAACGCGACGCCAAAATTCCTCATGAAAAGGAAACGATGGCGCAACTCTTGCGTAGCGAGGCGAAAGTGTTTGTCAGTGGGAACTGGCAGAGCGCCCCGCGATCCATGCGACCGGCCTGTGCCGCACAGCGCCGGTTGCAAGCGAACGCCTTTCTTCATGTGATTGTGGCCAATCACGTTCGATTCAGCGGTACTCTCCGCCATCGCGTGACGCAAGTTGACGTTCACTGCATGCGCCGTCTCGCACCCGCTGCATCACATCGCGAGTAGCGCTCCACTGCACTCTGTTGTTACGTCACGCCAATTACGCCACGAGCCGATTGTTCCACGCACAACCAAAAGTGAACAGCGCCACCGGAACAGTCCTTCCTCTTGTCATCATCACGCAATACGCTAGAAGAAAGACGGCGTCGACAACCCGTCCTTTTCCCTCATTGCATGTGCTGTGGGTGGGTGCAACAACACCAGGAGCCGTAGTGAAACATATTGCAAAAGTGGTGGAACTCGTCGAGTCGAAGAAGGACGACTACATCGCGCTGGCCAACGACATATGGTCACTTGCCGAAATGCGTTATGCCGAATTCGAATCGGCGGAACGGCACGCGTCGGCGATCGAGGCGGCCGGTTTTACCGTCACGCGTGGCGTCGCCGGCATGCCGACGGCATTCATGGCGCAAGCCGGCAGCAGCGGCCCCGTGATCGGCTTTCTCGGCGAATACGACGCGCTCGCGGGCCTGAACCAGGAGAGCGGCGCCACGGCATGCCGGCCCGCCGCGGACGCAGCAAACGGCAACGGCCACGGCTGCGGCCACCATCTGCTTGGCACCGCATCGCATCTGGCGGCCGTCGTGGCGCGCGACTACTTCGCGGCACATGGCATCGAGGCCACCGTTCGTTTCTACGGCTGCCCCGCGGAAGAAGCCGCGGCGGGCAAGACCTTCATGGCCCGCGCCGGTCTCTTCGACGATCTGGATGTCGCGTTATGCTGGCATCCGTCGGTAGCCAACTCCGTCTTCATGAACGCAACGCTGGCCAATGTCCAGGCGTATTTCCGCTTTCACGGCAAGGCATCGCATGCCGCGCTCGCGCCGCACCTGGGCCGCAGTGCGCTCGATGCAGCCGAGCTGATGAATATCGGCGTCAATTATCTGCGTGAGCACATGCCCGACCAGGCTCGTATCCATTTTGCCTACATCAACTCCGGCGGCATATCGACGAATGTCGTGCCGGCTCTTGCCGAGACGCTTTATACGATCCGCGCGCGAACGAGCCCCGAAGCGATCGACCTGTTCGAGCGCGTGAAGCAGATCGCCGAGGGAGCCGCACTGATGACCGGCACGCGCGTCGAGATGGTGTTCGATAAGGCCTGCTCCAACGTGCTCCACAACGACACGCTCGACACGGTGCTGGATCGGAACATGCACGCCATCGGCGGCATGAACGTGACGGCGAACGAAGTCGCTTTTGCCACGGAGATCCAGAAGACCATCAATCCGGACGATCTTGCGAATGCGTCCCGGCATTTCGCGGCGGCGCTGCGCGATCCTCGCCCCATCATTCCCGAGATCCTGCCGTATCGCCCGGATGCGGAACGGCCCGTTACGGGCTCGACGGACGTCGGCGACGTGAGCTGGGCGGCGCCGACGACGCAATGCCTGACAGCCTGCTATGCATGGGGTACGGGCTTTCATTCATGGCAGATGGTTTCGCAGGGAAAGCTTTCGTTGGCTCACAAGGGCATGCTGCTCGCCGCCAAGACGCTTGCCGCCACCGGCATCGACCTCGTGGGACAACCCGAGACCTTGCGAGTTGCCCGTGAAGAACTGCATCGCAAACGCGGCTTGAAGCCGTATCAATGTCCGATACCCGGCGATGTCACTCCGCCGCCGGCACGCGCGGCGGGCACACCCGTACGTGCGTCGCAAGACGTGACAGCCTGAGATCACTTCACAGTCGATTACTCAATAGGATAGCTCGCCTCACGCAAACGCGTGGGACGAGCTATGTTAAGAACGCTCGTGGCTCGATTAGAAGCGCTTGCGGATACCGATCGCAACCACGCTTTGATCATCGCCCGGTTGGCTCAACGAGCCGTTCGCCAGCGTGGCGATTGCATTCTTCTGGTTGACGACATAGCCGAGGCGCACATAGAGGGCCGTCACTTTCGACAGGTTGTAGTCGTAACCAAGCCCAAGTGCCAATGAATTCGATGCGGACCTGCCAGAGACATTGCGATAGACGGCAGAGAACTTGATGTCGTTGGTCCCCTGCCGCGCATTCACGCCGATCATGTGCGTCGTTGCCACGTAATAGTGCGCGTAATCCGGGACTGTCATATTGAACTGATACGACAGCCTGACGGCACCAAGGTCGTACATTGCGCCGGCACCGAGCCACTTGTTCTTCACCGAAGGCAATGCTGCCGTCGGGTCCGTGTGGATGACATCGTAGAACGCACCGAGATACAGCGGCCCGTTCAGGTATTCCAGTTGGGCGCCCTGAAAGGAGCTTTCCGGATAGCCCGGGGTCGTGACGCCGCGCGGCGCGGCCATTACTTCGAACTGGAAGCCGCCAAACACCGGCGTCATATATGCGACCGCATTGCTGATGCGGGAATCACCGATCGTCGCCGCCGCGCCGAGATCCAGGCTGAGCGACGCCAGCGAGGCATACGGAGAAAACGCCCCGACGCCGTAGAACGGATCGAGCGAAAGTGAGAGCTCGGTTGGATACTGGCGGCCCATTTTGATGCGCCCCCAGTCGTTCGAAATGAGTGAGATATTCGCCTCCCGACTGAAGAACGTGCTCTCGTTCTGCGCCGTGGTGCCACCCGCCGTGCCGTTCGTCAGCTTGAGGGCCGACTCCAGGTTAAAGCGCACATAGAAGCCGCCGCCCAGCTGCTCGACGCCGAGAAAACCGAATCGTGACGTCGCCCCCGCGCCGCTTTCCATGCCCAGAACTTCCTTGCTGCCCGCATGGCTGTATTGCAGACCGGCATCGGCGACGCCATACAGGATCGTCCCACTCGTCCCTACGAACGCATCCGGCACCAGAATCTGAAATGACTCACCCGCCCATGCATGGGACGCGCAAAGCAGGTCCGCAACGACTAACGCGATGAGGGTTTTCTTGAATTTTCTCATTTTATGTACTCCAAACCAATTGAAAGATTAATAGTTATTTGAGTCCAACTTCCTCGCGCCCGATCAAATCCCGTTCACGAAAGACGTGCGCATCGCAAAGTGCATCGCGCCACCGAAGAAGGCGGGAAAGTTCTGGTTATCCGCCCGCATCCGCGCGCGCACGGGCGACTCGAGCGCGCGCATCAGCGCGCCGATCGAAGGAAACGTCAACTGATTGCGCTGCATGTACGAGACACGCTCGAAAGGCATCGCGTCGCACCAGTCAAGACGGGTGAAGACCTGCACCTGCATCACGTCGGGATAATCGAGCATGATTTGCGGATGGTGGCCGACGTAATAGCGCAGCCATGCGTTAAAGTCCTCCGCCTGCCCGGGGTAGTACACGAGGTAGCTGCATGTTTCCTCGCTATCGGTGCATGGTGGCAAGCGGCCGAGCGCCCGGAAAGTCCGCGTTAGCATTGCCTGCTGCGTCATTTGCTCGCCCGCAACATGCCGCCATAACGCGGAGCCCGCGAATTCGAACAGTCCGCCTCCGGGCATCAACTGCGACTCTAGCGCCTCGATCGAATCGAATGCGAGTCTCATCGCAGCACGCGGCGCGGCGCCGTCGCGATGATATGTTTCGACAGCCGCCGGCCTGTGCAATTCGGCACAGCGCAAATGCGGAATCCGCGCGAGCTCTGCGCGGAACTCGGCAAAAGCGTCGGCCTCCGCCGGCGACGTGTGTTCCCGGGCAGTTAGGAAGTAGGAAATCATGGTTACGTCAGACGTTCGCTTGTTCGGTTTCGGGATGCTTCGCCTCTCGCACGGGCGGCGCCTGTACGTCGGGAGGAATCGGGCTGACGTAGGGACGCCCGTTCGTATGAAGTACGAGCTCAGCTTTCGCGGCCCCGAGAAGCGCGGGATCGAGACACAACTGGACCGCCGTGCCTGCCATGACCTTCGCGGCGTGCACCATGCCCTTGTGCGCAGCCGGCAGCTTGCCTTGCGCTACAAGCTGCCACGTGTGCATATTCGTGCCGATCGCGTAGCACGCGCCGAGATACTGTGCCGTGGGCACAATCCAGCTCACATCGCCGACGTCGCTCGAGCCCGTCAGCGTGCCAGGCTCCTCATGCAACACAAGTACGCGCACGCTCAGGCCACGCTCGTTCGGATCACCACGATACGACTCGATGCACTCGCGCAGATCGGCGTCGGTGAGCCGCTGCGTCAGTTCGCTCGCGAATGCCTGGTCGACTTCGTCAAAAGGCGGTGCGCCGAGCGTCGCGAGCATGTCCATCATCAATCGCTCGATCACGCCATTGCGCAGCACATTCGAGCATGCGCGATCGAATTCGATGCCAACCTGCGTATCGGTCATCAGCGCCGCGGCGCGGCCAATCTGCTCGACGCGGTCCGCCAGTTGACGGGCGTCGTCGAGATTGGGAGACCTCACGACGTACAACACTTCGGCATTGGCCTGCACCACGTTCGGCGCGTATCCGCCAGCATCGGTGATCGCGTAATGCACCCGCGCATCGGATGGCATATGCTCGCGCATGAAGTTCACGCCGACGTTCATGAGTTCGACGGCGTCCAGTGCGCTTCGGCCGAGATGCGGCGACGCGGCCGCATGAGACGCGATCCCCGCAAAACGGAACGCCATCTGAATGATGGCGAGGGATTTGTACTTGAATACGCCCGAATAGGGACCCGGATGCCAGGCCAGTGCCGCGTCGAGGTCGTCGAATGCATTTGCACGCGCCATGTAGGTCTTGCCCGCGCCCCCCTCTTCAGCGGGACAACCGTAATAACGCACGATGCAGGGAAGCCGGTGGCGCGCGAGATAATCGCGCGTCGCAATCGCCGCCAGCATCGCGCCGGCGCCGAGCAGGTGGTGGCCGCACCCGTGACCATTTGCGCCCTCGCAAGCCGGCATCGGCTCGACCGCTCCTGCGACCTGGCTCATATCCGAAAGCGCATCGTACTCACCGAGAAAGCCGATGATGGGACCACCCTCTCCACACTGCGCGCTGAACGCCGTCGGAATGCCGCCGACATTGCGCGTTACGTGGAATCCTTCGCGCTCAAGCACGGCGATCTGCTCCTTAACGGACTGAAACTCCTGCCAGCGAGTTTCGGCGAGCCCCCATATCTCGTCAGAGAGCCGGATCAGGCCATTTTTCTTCGCATCAACGAGAGCAGCAATTTCGGCCACGCGCTCATTCCACAATTGACTCACGATTGCACTCCTGCGTATTGCGACGGAAACGCGCCGCGCAACGTGCCACGCCGACGCGCATCACCGGCTGCTACGGCGACGGGCGGTTTGACATCAGACGGAATGGGACACTGGTAGGCCGCGTCGGCCGACTGCTCCTGTAGCGCCCGCTTGGCGGCGGCGAGCGTGGCCGGATCGTGATACAGCGCTGCCGCCGTGACGGCCAGCACCTTGGCGGTATGCGTCATCCCCTTGTGGGCAAGCGACGACTTGCCCTGCGCGACCAGCTGCCATGAATGGAACGGCGTGCCGAGCGCGAAGCATGGGACGAGGCAGCGGGCCGTCGGCACCACCCAACTGACGTCGCCCACATCGGTCGACGCGGGCAGCACGGGCGGCATCCGCCCCTCCGGCAAGATGGCGTCGTGGAGCTCGCCCTTCAGATGCGCAGCGCCGAATATGGCAAGGCTTGCGCGCGCCTCTTCCTTTGAAATGGCTTGCTGCATCCGGTGCGCGAAAGCCCGGTCGTCGTCGTCAAACGGGACGGGGCCCAATGCCTGCATGCGCACATGCATCAGCTCCGAGATCGCGGGATTCGGGCGCATATTCGACATCGCCTTCTCGACGCGCACATGCATCGCAGTCTCGGACATCATCGCGGCGCCCTCGGCGATCCGTAGCAGACGCGCATGGATCGACTGCACGACTTCAAGTTCGGGCGCACGTATCTGGTAGACGACCTCGGCGTGAGCCTGCACGACGTTCGGCGCGCGGCCGCCCGTGTCGTGAATCGCATAGTGCAGACGCGCGTCAGACGGAATGTGTTCGCGCAAGTAATTGGCCGCCACGTTCATTAATGCGACCGCGTCGAGCGCGCTTCGTCCGAGATGCGGCGCGGCCGCCGCATGCGCCGCCCTGCCGGAAAACGCGAAGCGCGCGTGCAGTGTGGCGAGCGTCGACATTGCGTCGATCGCATAGATGCTGGACGGATGCCACGTCAGTGCGGCATCGACGTCGTCGAACACACCGGCACGCGTCATGAACGTCTTGCCCGCGCCACCTTCCTCCGCGGGGCAACCGTAATAGCGGATGCGACCCGCGACACCTGTGTCGCGCAAATGATCGCGAACCGCCAGCGCGGCGAGCAACGCGGCGCCGCCCAACAGATTGTGGCCGCAACCATGACCGTTGCCGGCATTCACGACTGGCGCGCGCGTCGTGGAGCCCGCGACCTGACTCAACTGGGGCAATGCATCGTACTCGCCCAGCAGACCGATCACTGGTCCCCCGTCGCCCCATTCCGCAACGAACGCGGTCGGAATGCCCGCCAGGCCTTGCGTCACCCGAAAGCCCTCACGCGTCAGCTCTCTTATCTGAAGGTCGGCAGACGCGTGTTCCGAGTACGCGGTCTCCGCAAGGTCCCAGAGCCTGTCGCTCACCTGCGTACACAGCGCGCGATGATGCTCGATGCGAGCGACCACGTCCCGTTCTGCTTCGTTGAGCTTCAACATAATGTGACTGATTGAAAGGTGTTTCAGTGCAGCGCGAGATTGCTCTGCAAGATCGCAGATCAGTGACTTGCGCGGTATGTTGGTGCTGCGCGACGGACACCTCGCCTGGGCGAGGAAGAAGTCCCGGCACACCATCTCTTCAGAACAAACGCCAGTGCGCTGTCATCGGCGTGACAAATGGTTATGTTTATTCGTTGATGGGTCAAACCGCGAAAAAAAAGACGCGCATGGAATGCGCGTCAAACTGCTGTGGCCCGGGTTTTGCTTCGCGCTGCAGCCGGTGCATTGCTAGGGTTGACTCAGCACGCATTCGACCGCATGAAAGACACGTCTGCTCATTGGGTCGTCCGCATTGGCCTCGTCAAGAATGGTGTCCTTCAGGCTTTGAATGAAGACCTTCGCCGCCGCGCTTAGCGGGGTTGCGCGCCGATACATCAGGTTCACTTCCACTTCGGGGATGGTCTCCGTCACGGGCAGCACGCACAGCCCCTCTTTCGCGACGAGCAGTTCCGCGAGTGGCCAGGGCATGATCGAGAGGACGTCGGTGTTACAGATCAGGCCGATCATCATCGACGAGGAATGCGCGACGTGCACGCGCGGCTTGTAGCGGCGAAAATACTCACCGAATGGCCCGTCGCCTTCGGCGTCGTTTTCCGTGAAGTCTCGGTTCAACACCCAGCTCGCGCCCTTCAGTTGTGGCAACGTGCGGCATTTCGCGAGCGGATGCCCCGCGCGTCCCACTACCGCGTAACTCACGAGGAAGAGCCGTACTTGCTGGAATTCGTCCCGGCATGAAGGCGGACAGGCGCGATTCACCGAGAGATCAAGCGTGCCGTCACGCAATTTCGGTACCGCGACGCTCAGCAGGCTCTCGTAGAAGACGAGCCGCGTATCGGGCATTTCCTGTTCGAAGCGCTTCATGATGCCACCAAGCAGCGCGCTGGCGACCCACGTCGGCAGCGCAACCGTCAACCGCTCCCTGCCTGCTCCTGAGAACCGGTCCATCTCGTCTTGCGCGCGCCGCAACTGCTGAATCATCAGACGCGCGTGCGCCAGCAAAGCGCGCCCAGCTTCAGTCAGACTGATCCCGGAGGCTTCCCGGACGATCAATGCCACGCCAACCTGGGCTTCGAGTTCGCGCATCGCCTTG
This sequence comes from Burkholderia sp. OK233, assembly GCF_900230185.1. Classification (GTDB taxonomy): domain Bacteria; phylum Pseudomonadota; class Gammaproteobacteria; order Burkholderiales; family Burkholderiaceae; genus Paraburkholderia. Next base: position 194,129 of record NZ_OCSR01000003.1, on the reverse strand, counting down.
GTGACCGCTGCCGGTGAAAGTTCAAGCGCCTTCGCTGCGTTGCGAACGCTCCCCGTATCGGAAATCGCGACGAGCGTGCGTAGTTGATGGATCTTCATGAGGGGGGTGTCTCCACATCCAGTTCGCAACCAAAAGTGAACGGGCTTACTTCCATTGATACCCGCCGCAGCCCTTCTCGCCTGGTGCGTATGCGAACGGGTGCAGGTTCCTTGCGTGCCGACGAGAGGTATCGTCCTCGGGTGTCGGAACACCTCATGGAACATGGTGCAAAGGTAATGCAGTCTGCCGCGTCAATAAAGCGAAAAGCGCGGCCAGATCGACAGGCCGCACCACGCGTGGAGTGAATGAGACGACCGCAGACAGGCCGGGAAACGCACCTGGCGATGATGAATGCCGGAAAGGGCATTGCCAACTTGCCGGACGGGCCCGGTACGGCAGCGGTAACGATGCGTCCGAAGCAGAATATCGAGTTCGGCACCGTGCTCATCGACCGCACGCCACAGCAAGTATGGTTCGCCTCGCAGTGTGACGAACATCTCGTCGGGATACCACGTACTGCCGGGCTTGCATCGCACCGCTTTCTCCCGGTGAGCGACGCTCGTACCGCACTTGGCGCACCAGCATCGGATCGTCTCGTAGGCCACGATAACACCACGCTCCGGGAGTAGTTCCTCGATGTCGCGCAAGCTCAACTGGAAGCGGAAGTACCAGCGCACTGTGCAGCTAATGACCCCGGCTGGAAAACAGTGACCGCAATAGAGCGATTTCGATTTCTTCATCACATCATCTTATGCGAACGACACAAACAACCTGACAACGCCATCACGCCCGCCAGTACCCGGTAACCGCCCCGCCCACGCGCGTATAACAGCGCGAAATAAACAGACTATGCTAGCGGCCTAGTCAAAGTTCGGGCTAGGCGAGCTGATGAAACATCGCGTGGATGGTTTCGCGCAGCCACGCAATGCCCGCGTCCGCCGCGAATTGTGTATGCGAGTGCACTTGAATTTCGATTGGCGGCAGCGCGAACGGCAGCGACAGAATGCGAAACGCCTTGCCGCGATTGAAGCGCCGCGCGATGCTCTTAGGGAAAATAACGGCCAGATCGGTGTTCATCACGATTTCCGGCGCGACCACGAAATGTGGCAGCCTGAGCACGACATCGCGCTTGAGGTTGAGCTCGTCGAGCCACTGTTCAACCATGCGATGACCGGTTGCATTGGTGCTCGCGTACACATAGCGCAGCGCCGAGAGGTCCTCGCGGCTCGGTTTTGCCCTGCGCAGCGGATGACCGGCGCGCACCACGCACACGTGCTCATCGAGGAGGAGCGTCTGGCTCACGCAGCCGGCGTCGAGACCGGGGACATAGCCGAGCGCGAGATCGATCTCACCGGCGCGCATGGCCGCGCTCACCGATTCGACGGGAATATTTGCTATGTCGATGCGAATGCCGCGCGCCTCGCGATCGAGCAGCGCGATGAGCGGCGGCAGGAAGTAGAACTCCGACATGTCCGACATCGACACACGAAACACGCGCTGCGCGGTCGCCGGATCGAACTTCGCGAGTTGCTGCATCGCATTGTTGATGATCGCAAAGGCTTGCGCGAGTGGAGGATAGAGACGAAACGCGGCATCGGTCGGCACCATGCCGTTTGGCGTGCGCACGAATAACGGGTCTTCGAAGAGATTGCGCAAGCGGCGAAGCGCATGGCTCACCGCGGGCTGCGTGAGACTCAGACGATCCCCGGCGGCGGTGAGGCTGCGCAGGTCCCAGATGGCAAGGAACACACGCAGCAGGTTCAGATCGGCGATGCCGAGATTCGGCTTGTTCATGCGCTTCTCTCGCGACCGAAGGCATATCGCGTCACGCGTGACGGCCGGTCAGTATGTCGCGAGATTAACGTATGTGCTGCGCATTGCAAAATGCGGAGTCGCACCACCGTGGGGCGGCAGCGCATGGAAGTCGCGTCGCATCGCGTCCCGTACGGGGGAAGCGAGTGCGTCGGCAAGCGCGCTGAAGTCGTCGAAAACGACTTTGTTGCGCTGCATGGCTAGTGCTTGCCCGAACGGCAAGCCGCTCGTGCTGTCGATGCGCGTGTAGATTTCCAGTTCGCGCAACGCGGGCAATTGCAGCATGAGCGGCGGATGATGCCGCAGATAATGCGCGAGCCACGCATTGAAGTCATCGGCAGGTCCTTCGTAAGCGACGAGGTATGTGCAGCGTTTGATGTGCTCGCGATTCGGGACGGCGTGCGCCGGCGCCAGCGTGCGCACGGCCATGATCTGTTGCGTGACGGATGATGCGCTCAGTGCCTCGTGCGCCGCAGAATGCAACGCGCGGTGTATCGCACCATCGGCTACGAGTGCAGCTTCAAGCGGCGCGAGTTCATCAAAGTACCATTGCAGCACATACGATGGCGCATCTTGTTTCTGCGCGATACTTGGATCGACCTCGCCGGCGATCGGCTCATGCACGATCAGCCGACGCAGGCCGTCGATTCGAGCCGCGTCCTCCTGCAATGCGGACATGTCGAACAAGGCCGCGGCATCGCGCTCGCCGAAGAGAAAGAGACAAGCTTGCATGATCAGGCGTCCTCGCGTGCGAGTTGATGAAACTGTCTGCCGAAGTAGACGAGTCCGTCGCCGTCATCGCGCGTGGCGATGCTTTCAATCTGCACGAAAATTACCGAGTGAGATCCGACGGTCTTGCTGTCGACGATGCTGCCTTCGAGACTTGTTATTGCGTCGTCGAGGACGGGAGCACCGAGCAGGCCGCTTTGCCACGCGCATCCCTCGAACCGCTCTTCCATCGAGCAGCCTGTCATTCCAGCAAACACGCGCGCCAGTTCCTGAGAGCGTGCACCGAGCACGTTGATGCAGACATGCCGGTTGCCGTGCATTACATCGTGGACATAGCTCGATTGATTGATGCACACGAGCATGGTCGGCGGCGTATCGGTCACGGAGCAGACCGCACTCGCCGTGATGCCGCAGCGGCCGCGCGAACCGTCCGTCGTGATCACGTTGACAGCCGCCCCGAGAGATGCCATTGCGTTTCGAAACTGCGTGCGTGTGTCGTCGCGGTTCATGACAGTTGCTCCTGGTCGATCAGGGATAGGGCGTTACCGGCGCAACGCCGACAAATATTGCGCCCGAAGCGTCATACGTGCCTTCGCCGAGAAACGCATGCTGCGTGACGACGATCGAATCCCTCACGAGCCGTTGCATGCGGCTCTCGCGATAGATGGCGCCGATGCCCGCCATCTTGTACGCCTGCATGACGACCTCGGCGCATGTGTGCGCGGCATGCGTGGCGGAGAGACGAAGGAGATTGGCTTCGTCGGGCGTGACGGGATCTCCATTCAGCACCGTGCGCCACGACGTTTCCGCGGATTCGAAGAAGAAAGCCCGCGCGCTGCGCAGATTCGCTTCGGCTTGGGCGAGGCCGGCGCGGTAGTACGCCCGGTCGGCGAGACGCGGCGCGCCCGTTGTGGTTTTTGTAACACCGGACATGCCGGCAAGAAGGTCGAGCGCCGCACGCGCGAGGCCGATGTTGACCGCAGCATGCACCTGCGCCTGGTAGGCAATGGCTGGATAGCGATAAAGCGGCTCATCGATCAACGGCGCACCGCCCCGGACGAACGTCCATTGCTCGTCGACGAACTTGTTTGCGAGGCGCAGATCGTGGCTGCCCGTGCCCTGCATGCCGACCACGTTCCAGTTGTCGACGATCTCCACTTCGCTCGCGGGAAAGACAGCGGTAAATGGCTTACCCGCATTTGAATCGCCGGCGTTGCCCGGCGCTCCGCCGATGCCCACGCCGATCCAGTCAGCGCCTTTGCAGCCGCTGGCAAAGCGCCATTGCCCGGAGACCAGGAATCCGCCGGGCGCGCACTCCGCTTTTTGCAGCGGATACAGACCGCCCGAGAATACCTGATCCGGCCCGGACGCATAGATGCGCGCCTGTGTTTCGACCGGCAGCGAGGCGAGATACGTGTTCGCGGAACCGAATGCGGCGACCCATGCGGCCGAACCATCAGCGATGGCGATACGTTCGAGCATTTCCAGAAAGCGCGGTGGCGGCAGTGCATCGCCGCCGAAACGCTTTGGCGTGCTCGCGCGAAAAATCCCCGCGCGTTTCATCTTCGAGACCATGTCACGAGGGACGTGGGAGAGCTGATCGAACTCATCGCGACGCCGCTCGATTTCGACGACGAGTTCGTCCAGAGAGAGCGGACCCGCATACTCGGGATAGTCGTCCTGCATATCGGTGGTTCGTGCGTTTGCTGTGCAAGCGCTGGCGCTTGCGGTATGAATGGCGTGCATGCGCGTTACCTCTTGTTGGTGAATGGGAGTGGGCGATGTCATTCGGAAGCCTGGCGATCCTCAATACGCATCGATTTCGGATACGTCTCCCGGGCGAGCAGCGTCGCGATGACGGTTATGAGGCCGAGCACGCCCAGATACAACGCGACCGGCACGGCACTGCGATAGTGCGCGAGCAATGCGGTGGCGATCATCGGCGAAAGGCCACCGCCGAGCACCGATGAAATCTCCCGCCCGATGCCGAGTCCCGAAAAGCGCAGATGGACCGGCAGCATCTCGCTGATGAAGGAAGGCTGCGCGCCTTCGAGAATCCCGAGCGTGATGCTATTGGCGAGCACGAGCGCGACAATGATCTTCCAGTATTCGCCAGAGCCGATCAACGCGAAGTAGGGCCATGCGACGAGCATCATCGCGATCGCGCCGGCCAGGTAGACGGGCTTGCGTCCCACCTTGTCCGTGACGTGACCGAAAAACAATGACACTGGGATCATCAGCAGCATCGAGACGGTGAGCCCACTAAGTATCCAGCTCGATTTGATGCCGAGAAACTGGCCGTATGCGATCGAGAACGCGAAGAAGAGATACGATGCACCGCCTTCGCCGAAACGCAGGCCGAAGATGGTCAGCACTTCGCGGGGACATTGCCGCAACACTTCGATGACAGGCATGCGGCTCTCACGCCGCGTCGCCTTGACTTCGGCGAATGCGGTGCTTTCTCCCACCGAACGGCGCATCCACAATCCGAGTGCGACCAGTGCGACGCTGCCGAGGAACGGAACGCGCCAGCCCCAGCTCATGAAGTCGGCGGACGAGAGATTCTGAACTAGCAGAAACGCGGCTGTCGACAGCACGAAGCCGAGCGCTGCGCCGCATGGACTCCACGCGGTGAGCGCGCCGCGTTTCGATCGGGGCGCATTTTCATGAATGAGCAGGATGCTGCCGCTCCATTCGCCGCCCGCGGCAAGCCCTTGAAGGATGCGCAGCAACACCAGCAGGATGGGTGCCGCGATGCCTATCTGCCGATACGTGGGCAGCATGCCCATCAGCGCGGTGGCCGTGCCCATCGTGAGAAGCGTGAGCATCATCACGACCTTGCGGCCGTAGCGATCGCCGATATGCCCGCACAGAACACCGCCAATTGGCCGCGCGATGAAACCTACCGTGAATCCGGCGAATGCGGCGATGGTTCCGGTCAGCGGATCGCTCCCGACGGGAAAAAACAGCTTGCCGAATACGAGTGCAGCGGCCGTTCCATAGAGAAAGAAGTCATACCACTCGAGTATCTGCCCGAGCACGGCAGTGGTGACCGAGCGGCGTACGTTGCTCGTGGAAGGAACGGATCGTTGTAATACGAGCGGCACGCTCAGATCGGAATTCGCGGCGTCAGGATTCATGGAATTGGGGAGCGCAAAGTTTGGGTTCCCGCTTCACGACGACCCTGGAGTAGCGGGGCGAATCACATCGACACGACATGGCCGAACGATATAAGCCACACCGACCCCGGTCAAATTCGAGCCAAAAATGCGCGATATGAATTTGGTGCATGGGCAGTGCGCGTTAACCCGTGCATGAGTACGTGGGTTGGACGTCGCATCAGCGGCGCTTGTCGATGGATACGCTTTCGGCCGATTTGCCGCGTTTATATGGATCGCAGATGGCTCTGATAATCATATAGCCGGCCTGCCGCCGTTCCATTAGAACGGCTGGCGTAGAGTCAGGGTGCAAACCCACCGACTTGACGCACGCGAGGCCGGCATGAACAAGTTTAGTGGAATCGACCTGCACTCGAACAACAGTGTGGTAGTGGTCAGCGATGAAGCTGACCGGATCGTCTACCAACGGCGGTTACCGAACGATCCGGTACAGATCCGGGCGGCACTGGCGCCGCATCGCGAGGACTTGGTGGGGGTGGTCATCGAAGCGACGTACAACTGGTACTGGTTGGTCGATGCACTGCTTGCGGATGGATACCATGTCCATCTGGCCAACCCGGAAGCAATCAGGCAGTACGAGGGACTGAAATACAGTGGCGACTTCACCGATGCCGCGCATCTTGCGCAACTGCTGCGTCTGGGACTCTTGCCGGAAGGCTACATTTACCCGGCACAGGAGCGGCAGGTGCGGGACCTCTCGCGCAAGCGGATGCAACTCGTGCAGTGCCGGACGGCCCAGATCCTCGCGATCGAGAACCTATTCTCACGCCACACAGGTGGACAGATGCAGGGTGAACGGGTCAAGCGTCTGGACGAGGCGCAGGTCAGCGGATTCGGTTTTGCGCCGGATGTGACGCTCGCGATGCAGGCCAATCTGGCGGTCATGCAGACGTTGCAGGAAGAGATCGGGATCATCGAGAAGCGACTCATGGAGCGGGTCAAACTGCACCCGGACTATGCGTTACTGAACTCGGTGCCCGGCATTGGTCCGGTTCTCGCGACCACGATCATGCTGGAAACCGGAACCGTTTCGCGTTTTGCCGAGGTTGGCAATTTCAGTTCGTACTGCCGCTGCGTGGACAGCCGGCGCGAAAGCAACAGCAGGAAGAAAGGAGAAGGCAACACGAAGAACGGTAACAAGTATCTGGCGTGGGCATTTGTCGAGGCAGCGAACTTTGCCATTCGCACGTGCCCGGAAGCCCGGCGCTTTTACGAGCGCAAGAAGCGCGCAAGGAACAGGATTGTCGCGATCAAGGCGCTGGCGCACAAACTGGCACGCGCCTGCTATCACATGCTTCGGGAGCACAAGCCATTTGAGATAGCGCGCTGCTTTGGGTGAACGGTGGTGCAAGGGGAGCGAGCCCAGTAATGCGACTGGCGAAAAACCACGGCTCTGATTGGGCCCTCCCTTTGCCCCACCGCCTGTTTGCGGATGACCGGGTCGCCCGGGCGATGAGCCACCATTGACTGGCGTTGCGCAAGCAACAGCCACGGTTCTGCGAAACCCATTGGACCTCGTCTGGCACCAACGTTTCTCTGGGGCGGCAATAGCCGCCAGGGCAGACGTGAGTTACATCACGGCATGCTTGATCCCGATGGGTGTCTGGTGCGATCCGGTTCGCAACCAGTTCGGAGAAAACGGATGCGATTACGATCTGCAGACAGCATGGCCAGGCAACAGAAAGAATTTCGCTGGATTGCAGTGGCGATGAAAATCGCTATCGCCACTGCAATCCAAGCGATGGCTAAATTCGTGCCTTGACTTTGGCCTGCTAATGGGTGTCGCATTAACGCGGGCGAGGTAAAATTCCAGGTGGACGAAAACGCTCTGGCCACACGATGAAGAACACAATGACGCCACGATCGACGCCTGCTCCGGACATCGCCAAGGTTCTGAAGCGGCTGCACTATCCGCTTGAAGTGATTCTGCTGTGCGTGCGATGGTACGTTGCCTACTCGCTGAGTCTTCGCAATCTCGAGGAAATGATGGCCGAGCGCGACATTTGTGTCGATCATTCGACGGTGCATCGCTGGGTCATCATGAGGTGCCACTGTTCGAAAAGACATTTCGCAAGCACAAGCGTCCGGTCGGCAAGAGCTGGCGTGTTGACGAAACCTATATCAAGGTCAAGGGCTCGTGGAAGTATCTTTACCGGGCAGTGGACAAGGCAGGCCACACCATCGATTTTCTGTTCAGAGCCAAGCGGGACAAGGCTGCTGCGCGGCGCTTCTTCGAAAAGGCAATTGGTCAGAACGGCTCGCCCGAGACCGTAACGATCGACAAAAGCGGCGCCAGTTTGGCCGCGCTTAACGCGGTGAACACCGAGCGAGAGACGCCCATCAAGGTTCGTCAGAACAGGTATTTGAACAACATCGTGGAGGTGCGACACGAGGTCGCTTATAGAAGTTGTTCTCACTTCTCGCCGCATAGAAGGAGAGAACCACCGGTGTCACCCGGTGAATCCAGGAGCCTGAATCAAGAGCGGCTCTGACAACGTAACGAAGCGCCGCAAGGCGCGGGGTATCAATCGCGAGAGGCGTACCCTTCTGGCAGCCATATGCCGGATGAGTGCAAGATAGTCGGTATGGTGAAAACATTTGAATCGGCAATAGGGTCGTTATGTTGAACGAGCGGAAATGGCTATTGCGCTCGAACCAAAACGGTACCGGAGGTGGGAACAGCGTTTCTCTACTACGCGTTCGTGACCCATACACCTCCCGGCCCAGAGCAGGCACCTAACCCGACGTACTTCCATAAGCGGAACGTGGAAACCCCGTATCGCTCCCCTCGGGGACAGCAGGCCGCGAGGTCTGCCCATGGCGGTGCGGGCACAGGATCGGGGAAAAAGCGAATGCCCGGCTGTAATGGCCGGGATACGGGTTGCAATATCACCCGACGCGAAAGCGGGCAGACTTCCTCGTGGTCTCTCCTCACCGGAGAGTTTGCAGAACCATCTATACGGAAGGAAAGCAAATGAGTGCAGCAACACGGGCGCGTGCACCTTCTGGCGTGACGTGGGACGGCATCAATTGGGCCGATGTTCAGCGTCAGGTAAGAAGGCTGCAGTCGCGTATGGTGAAGGCGGTACAGGCCGGCCGCCATAACAGGGTGAAAGCCCTGCAATGGCTGCTGACCCACTCGTTCAGCGGCCGTGCATTAGCCGTCAAGCGGGTGACTGAAAACAAAGGCAGGAACACCCCCGGTGTGGACAAGGTAACGTGGAAAACACCGGCGGCAAAGGCCAACGCGATTGCGTCGTTGAAGAGGCGGGGTTATTCGCCCCTTCCGCTTCGGAGAGTTTTTATTCTGAAGAAAAATGGCAAGACGAGGCCGCTCGGCATCCCCGTGATGAAATGCCGCGCCATGCAGGCGTTACATCTGCTGGCGCTGGAACCCGTTGCGGAAACCACCGCCGATCTGAACTCTTACGGGTTCAGGCCGGAACGCTCAACTGCTGACGCCGGAGGACAATGCTTCATTTCTCTGGCGAAAAAGGCGAGCGCGGAATGGGTGCTGGAGGCTGACATTCAAGGCTGTTTCGACAAAATTTCCCACGACTGGATGCTCGCCAATATCCCCACGGACAAGGTGATCCTAAAGAAGTGGCTCAAAGCGGGATATGTGTATCAAAACGAACTCTTCCCCACTGTCGCCGGCACCCCGCAAGGGGGAATCATCTCACCGGTGGCAGCCAACATGACGCTCGATGGCCTCGAAGCGAGGCTCGCGGAAAAATTCCCGCGAGCTAGGCAGCGAGGACTGAAAATGAACATGGTGCGTTACGCGGACGATTTCATTATTACCGGCCACTCGAAAGAGTGGCTGGAACATGAAGTCAGGCCGGCAGTGGCCGAATTTCTGGCGGAACGCGGGCTGGTCTTGTCACCAGAAAAGACCAGGATAACGCACATCAAGGATGGGTTTGATTTCCTCGGATGGAACATTCGCAAGTACAACGGCAAGCTACTGATGAAACCGTCGAAAGCGAACGTCAAGGCTCATCTTGACAAAATTCGTGAAATCATCAAGGCCAACAAAACGGCTAAACAGGCGAACCTCATAAGGCTGCTCAATCCTGTTTTACGAGGATGGGCGAATTATCACAGCCATGTAGTCGCGAAGAAAACCTTCGATCGGATTGATCACGAGGTCTGGTCAATGCTATGGCGATGGGCGGTAAGACGGCACCCCAACAAAGGAGCCAGATGGGTCAAAGAGAAGTACTTCAAGACCCGAGGCACCCGGAACTGGGTATTCACCGTCACAGAAAAACAAGAGGATGGAACGAAGCGGGAGCTCACCCTGCTGCAAGAGTCGGACACGCCAATACAACGGCATGTCAAGATCAACGCGGGCGCCAATCCGCACGATCCGCAATGGGCGCCGTACTTCGAATCCCGATGGGGCCAGAAGATGCTGAACTCGGTGCGAGGTCGCGGCAAGGTGTACCGTGTCTGGCTAAGGCAAGATGGCCTGTGTTCTAACTGTCAGCAGCCCATCACAATGAACACCCGCTGGGATGTTACGCATATTGTGAAGCAAGCCGATGGCGGGACAGATGCAGCCAGCAACCTCCAGGTTAACCATCTCAATTGCCGTAGAAATCCGCAGTACGCCGGAAAATGAAGTCGTGCTACCGGGTGTCGATAGATACCTTTGTAGAGGCTTGAGCCGTATGCTCCTAAAGGCGCACGTACGGTTCTTAGGGGGCAGCAGCGCAGCAATGCGCTGCTGCTACCCGACCAGGACCATCGAGCCATCAAACGCCGAACCCGACCGATGCTCGGGTTCAAGGATTTCAACTGCGCGCGCGTCATTCTGAGTGGCATCAAATGGATGCACATGATCAAGAAAGGACAGGTGAAATGTTCGGGCAGAACTTCGCTGTCTGCCGCCCAGCAATTTTACTCGTTGGTTTCGTAAGCCATCCTTCGCATATCATCTTTGCTTGATCCGCTTGCCTTACCGCGACAGAACCTTGACTACTTCCTGCACCGTAGCCACGATCGGAGTCTGGAATGGATGCGGAAGGTAACGCGGTCCATTCGTCTCTTTCTCGAATACCTCCGGGTCAATCCGACCGAGCGCGATCCGCATCGTCTGTTTCAGAATTTCGCACAGCGCCTGTACACGGGCACCTTCAATCGCGAGACCGGAATTGACATCACGGGGCTTTGTTGGTTGCCCCGTTTGCCTCACGACGCGGCGCGCATCGTTACCCACTTGACCGACTTCTTCAACTGGCTGGGGGAGATGCGTCCCGAGGCAGCGAAGGTCAATCCGCGATATGCCGGGGGGGCCTTCGATCGACAGACAGACGAAGCCGCTTACCAGTATCGCAGAAGCAAGGCGTTTCTCGGGCACACATGGGCATCGAACGCGACTCCGCGGTCGACAGGCTATCGGCTTTGCTATCGAAGACTGCCAAAGGTTGCTCAAGGCGAGCCACCAGCATTTCCTGAGGGCCGCTTTGAAGACTTGCTATTCAAGGGCTTTCGTACCGGTGATCACTACGACTACCGCGGCATTCTGATTACTTTGTTGCTGCATGGTGCGGGGTTTCGAGGGTCGGAGCCCTTCCACATTTATGTCCAGGACGTATTTCCTGATCCCGCAAACCTTCGACAGGCCAAGGTCCTCATTCACCATCCACCCTACGGAGCCGCACCGTCCGCCTGGTGGGACGAGCGGGGACGACCGAGGAAATCGAATCGGGCTGAATATCTCGCCCAACGCTTCGGCCTGGTGCCCCGCACTGATCTAATGGATCGCCGGCATGCGGGCTGGAAAGGTGGCATGCACGATGGCCCCTACTACAAACAGGCGTACTGGTTCGCACCGGAATACGGCGAGTGGTTTCTTGAGTTATGGCACTGCTACCTCAAACAGGTCGCGCGCTTTGACAGGGCTCATCCGTTTGCTTTCGTGAACACTAATCGCGAGCCGCTCGGCGCGATGTACACGCTCACCCAGTACAACAAGGCTCACGCAGCCGCTTGCAGACGCATAGGCCTCAACGTCGGAAAGGCCCTCGGCACGACGCCTCACGGACACCGACACGCCTATGGACAGCGCCTGAAGTGCGATGGAATCGAGAAGCCACTGATTCGCCGCTTCATGCATCACTCGTCCATCGAAACCAGAAACGACGCGACGGCCCCTGCATCAGCCGCATCGCGCCCACCACGAACTCATTCCCACAGATAGACAGACAGAGTTCGTTGAACGATTTGTCGGCGTGAACGAAGAGCAAGAGGTCCGGGCGCTCCGCAGCCGTCTGAAAGTCGGCGGAAAGCGCACGCAGCGCGGCCTTTGCAACTACATCACGTTCACGCGCGATGAGCCGCACCATAAGGCGTTCAACCTCACGACGGGTCTCGAGAAGTCGCTACTGCACGTTTGGATCGATGAGCCGGACGGTGATGCCGCATTTGGGCCGCACTTCGAGAAGGTTTTCGCGTGCAAGGCGGCGTACTGCTTCCCGAGTCGGCATGCGACTCATGCCAATCAATTCGCTTAACTGCGCCTCGGAGACGATCGAACCGGGTGAAACCCGTTGCGTGACGATGGCTTCCTCGAGCAGCTCGTACGCACTCTGGGAGTGCGACGCATCGGAGCGCGCCGGCACATGGCCGGCAACTGACGAATTGCGCATATGCGAAAGCCGGCGCCTAGGCATGATGAGGCTGGGGAGGACAACCCAACGCTTAAAATTCCACGAGTGTTGCGCGGGTGAACGCTTCGATATTGTCGAGCAGTGCATCGAGTGTGCGCCCGGCCATATCGACGTTGCCCTCGGCAATCGCCCTGGCAACCGCACCATGAAGACGTGCCATCTCGGGAAGATCGGCCGCCTCCTTGTAATGGACATACCAGAACCGTCGAGCCAAGCCGTGCATCAGGCGCATTGCAGCCTCGGCGAATTCATTTCGCGCTGCGATCAGGCATAGTTCATTGAACTCGCGATCGAGCCGCACGAAGCTGACGTCATCATTCGACTTCGACGCTTCCTCGAACTCCTCCGCCAGTTGCGCGAACACGTCACGCTCCTGGGGCGTGGCGCTCTTGGCGGCACTTCGGCAAATCAAGCGCTCGACTTCCCTGCGCGTTCTGAGCAGCTTAAGCTGCTTTTTTACGTCTATCTCGGGAACCAGCAGGCCGCGCTGGGGCATGATCACAATCAGGTGCTCCCGCGCTAAGCGCTGAATCGCCTCGCGAATCGGCGTGCGACCGATGCCAGTCATTTCACTGAGCGAGAGCTCGGAGACCGTAGAGCCCGGTGCAATCTGCAGCGTCACTATGGCCTCCTCGATCTGTGCATAGGCCTGTTCAGTCAGGCTCTCCTTGGGGCCGGGCCGCTTCTTGCCCGCTTTCGGAGCGCGCGCGGGCGTCGACGGGCGCGCTCGGGTCGTCTTCGGTTGCGCGGCGGATTTGCGGGCGACGATATGTTCAGCCATGGGTACACCTGCAGATGCGTTCATCGGATATCCACATTGTATAGCAGTTGCGTCGCAGGCTCCCGTGGTGACCTGCTTAAGTAGTCGAAGCAAGGATCGCTTCCGCCGGGTCGCCGTCGTGCGATGCAATCTAACTGGGCCAACTGAACCCAGCAAGTGTTAGTCCATACAGTGGGACCTCCCGCTGTCAGGTCCCAAGCCTCTGAGAGGACCGCCTGAAGGCGGCGCCGTTTCCAACCTGCGTGGACGTTAATCCACGGTGGCGGTGTCCTGCTTGGTTAGAACTTGCGTGCTGGAACGCGATAAATGAGTTCATTGACGGTCACGCTCTTCAATCAAAATATCGTGAAGGCGCGCTGTACCAGTGCCCGCGAGCATACGGCTATTGTGAAAGAGCCTCGAGAGGGCGCCCCTTGGTCTCGACGCCCAGGATCGCCACGACGGCGGCCGCTATCACGAAAGATATTGCACCGAGGGTGAAAACGCCTGATTGACCCGTATAAGGCAAGACCATGCCAACAATGGACGGCCCCAGCAACGAGCCAAGACGCCCAATCGAAGATGCAAAGCCTGATCCGGTCGCCCGAATGCGCGTTGGATACAGTTCCGGCGTATAGGCGTAGAGCACCGACCACATTCCGAAGAAGAAGAACTGCATGCATAGGCCGGCGCCGATCAACTGAATCAGAGGCGCATGCGTGGCCGCCGCCTGCCCGTACAAATACGCGAACGCCGCGCTACCTAATAGCGTGAGCGCACACGTCGGTTTGCGGCCCCACGCCTCCAGTAGCCACGCAGAAAACATAAATCCAGGAATGCCGGCGAGCGAGATAATAATCGTATAGAAGACAGATTTGGTCACTTCATAACCAGCGCTCTGCAGCAGCGCACCGAGCCATGTTGTCAGGCCGTAGTATCCGAGGAGTGCAAAAAACCACAGGGACCACGTCATTATGGTGCGGCGTGCATAGCCATCCGTCCACAATTGTACGAATCGTGCAGCACGGGGTGCTGGGGCGATCGTTGCAGACGACACTGGCGCAACAGGCGGCAGATCCCTTCCGCGCAAGCATTTCCTCACGCTCGCCTCAATGCTCTCAACAACCGAATCAGCCTCCAGCACCCGACCGGCGCTTTCCAGCCAGCGCGGCGACTCCGGCACATAACGCCGGACAACGAAGACGAAGACCGCCGGTGCGGCAAGCGCGATGAAGATGCCCCGCCAGCCGATCATCGGCAACAGAAAATAAGTGGCAACGCCTGCGGTGATAAACCCAATCGGCCAGAACCCCTCGAGGATAGCGAGATACCTCCCCCGGTTCTTGGCTGGAACCATTTCCGAGACAATCGATAGACCGATCGGAAACTCCATTCCCATTCCGAATCCAAGCAGTACCCGAAACACCATCAACCAACCGATGCTTGGTGCAAAGCCACACAGCAGACTTCCTACACCCCAAAACACCATGCTGACCTGGAACACGGGCTTGCGCCCGTACCGGTCCGCCAACATGCCCGCGATCGCCGCTCCGATCAACATGCCGAGGAAGCTGGAACTGGCGAGCAGCCCGGCCTGTGTCGCACTCAGGCCGAACTCCGCTTTGATCGAGCCCAGCACGAACGTCATGATGCCGAGGTCCATCGAATCAAACAGCCACGCAGTCGCAATAACGGCAAAAATCAACTTTTGATACCGCGTAAGGGGTAGCCTTTCAAGCCGCGCTGCTACGCCGTCTCTCGCGTTGACCACGCCTAGGTTATGCATTTCCATTGTCTCTCTCCAGCCTGTCACACAGGTTTTTAGGACTCTATAAATTCGTTATACTTATAATTTGCCATGGACTGTCGGCAGATAATGTCTCCAGGCTTGCTTTATCGAGCGAGCGGCATTCAGCAGTTGTTACAAGTAGTACAAATAGCCATAGCCCCGAAACGGGGCCGCGTACTTAAATCGCTGTCATTACATGACGTTCGTTTTCGGAGAGTTCCGGACCGTCGAGCGTCACCCGTGAGTGGTCGTGCCTGAATTTGGCAATCACCGGCCGCAGCTCTTCCTTGACATGCTTGTCGCTGTATCCATTGAAAATAGTCCCAATGAAACCACGACGCAGATCGCTTGAGCCCAGCACCCAATCAGCAATCGGAAAGGTGAGATTCATGTTGTACTTCATCATGATCCCCATATTGTGGTGCGCTGTGTGGTGGCGGCGGATCGTATTGATAAACGGCATGTTCCGAACGAACCAGTTATCGTGAACGTGGCAGCAGTAGTGAAACGTCTCATACGCCAAGTACTGCGCGACCATCGTCAGAAAGACGATGTACCCGGCGTTCAAGTCAATCAGGCGGGAAGCCGCGAAACCAAGGATCGTTCCGCCAACTCCCAGCGTGATCAGCACGCGCCACGGGAAAAAGACAATGCGAAACTCGCGGGTGGTATCGATGGTCGGTTCGACATCCGTGAAGTATTGGTGATGCTCACGAGTGTGCCGTTCGTAGATCGCCCGCAGAGCAAAAACGTCAATACGGCGGTGCATCACGAAGCGATGCATGCCCCATTCGACAAAATTGCCCGCGAAAAAAATCGGAATAACGAGAAGCCACTCCCACCGCGCTGCGTTCAGATGCGACAGGCAGTAGTAGATCGCCGCAGCTCCGGTCAGATACATCACCGAAATGTGCAACAGCCCGTTGTACAGCGGACTGATATTTGCCTTGTAGTTCTCACGGAATTTCCGTTGCCGCTCGGTCATCATGATGTCTCTCCTGTTGCGTTAACCGTTACTGATATATTAGTCGAATATTAGATGTGATCAAGTTGTTTATGATGTGCCTCTGTAGGGAGTTTCCCTAGCTCGCCGTGAAAGGCGTTCCGCACAATCCGGCTGTACGCCTGCGCGACATCTGGCACCGGAAATGACTTCGCAAGACGCGTCACGGCGAGCCCATCGCGGGTCAGCGAATCGAGTGACGCCTCCTCGATTCCGAGGTCTCTGAGATTGGTCGGTATGCCCAGGTCGGCAACGAGGTCACGCAAAAACTCGCATAACTCGCGCGAGGTGTCCTCGAGGTTTTCGCCGCAGATGCCGAAGATCTGCGCGATCTCAACCATTTCCACTGGGCGATGCGGACTAAGCGCTTCGATCGCGTACGGGAGTACCACCGCATTCGTGGTGCCGTGTGAGCGGTGCGTTATGCCGGCGACTGCATAAGCAATGCCGTGCACGGCATTCAGGCCGGCACTGCCATAGGACAAGGCAGCGTAAATGCTCGCGTAACACATGCCGGTGCGTGCTTCTACGTCATCGCCGTGGTCGTAGGAACGTTTTAAAAATCGGGCGCACAGCGAGATGGCTTCGCGTGCGAACAGCATGGTCAGAGACGAGCGGCCGCTGTATCCCGGATCAGCGTGACCGTTCCGATCGTATTGCGCGGAGTCCAGCGTCAGATATGACTCGATCGCGTGCGTCAAGGCATCGATCCCCGCATCGGCGGTCACGCGCGGCGGACAGGTATACGTGAACTCGGGGTCGATGAGTGCGATCTGCGGACGCAGCGAGTTGTCCATCACGGCCACTTTGGTGGCGTTGTCCGGGTCGAGCAAAATCGCACCGGGAGTCGCTTCCGAACCCGTACCGGCGGTCGTGGGCAGCGCAATCAATGGAAGCGGCTTGTCCTCCGACGTCAGGCCGCCGACAAATTCCCGCACCGGTCTTCCAGATGGCAGGGTGATACAAAGCGCCTTTGCGAGGTCGATGTTGCTCCCGCCACCCAATGCGATGACGTGATCAGGCGCTTCGCCCTCCAAGGCTGCACGCACCGACTGTGTGGCGCGATCGCAGAGTGTGGTGGTGGGGTCTGGCTCGCCCGCGTCAAATACGAATGTTTCGATTCCGAGCAGGGAAGCGGATTTCACATACTCGTCCACCCACGGGGTGGACTCCACAAAGAACCGGTCGGTAACGAGCACGCCTTTGCGGTATCCGAGGTGGGCGACCAAGCCTGAAAGCTGGGCGCGCGAGCCCGCACCGATAATCAACCTTCCGGGCGGGCAAAAATGAATGAGGTCTTCTGTTCTCATATGAACTCCGTGAAAAATTAATGGCCAAGGAATCGGCGTATGGCTTTCGCGACCACATCAGCGTGTGTGACGGGCAAGGTGTGCCCGGCGTCGATGAAAATATGCCGTTCAGCACCATGGATTTTTTCAGCGAGCGAATCCGCGCATGAACTCGGACAATCGGTGTCCTGGGAGCCGTGCAGAATCAGCGTCGGCAGGTCAAGGCGATCGAGGATTGCTCGTTGGTCGGTCGAGCGAATGGCCTGCCACGTCCACGCCACCGCGAGGTGGTCCGCAGCTTCCTGTAGCTCAAGGCGCTTTTCGCGCGCCGCGATCTCTCGCCGCAGCGCCTCATCATCCTCGGCCGTGAGCCAGCGGACCTCGCGTATCGCAGGTGTACCCGATACGAGGATGACGCCCTCCGGCGGCGGTGTTTCTGAGCGCGATAGGTATTCAATCGCGACCGAAACACCCATGCTCCATCCCGCTAACCAATAGGGTCGTTCTCCAACTTCGAAATCGACCGCGTCCGAAAGATCATCGGCAAATGCGTCCAGACCATAGTCTTCGGCCGATGAGCCGCGTGCAGCCCGGCCCCTGCCCCTCAGATTGGGCAAGATAAACATCGCCTTGTTCTGTAATTCCCGGGCGACCGGCATCCAAACGGAACGCGTTCCCTGAATGCCGTGCACCGCCACAACCAGCGCCTCACCTGCTCCTACCGTCGCGACGTCCATATCCACTCCGTATATTGCTTATATCCTCCTAACATATTAGACTGGCATCAACGATGTGCGTCAAGCAACATTTATCTGACTAGCGCTCTTTCTCGCGAGGCGGCCCCATTGATAGCGGATCCAAGTTATGTGTCTGACGAAAGTATTTCGCAGGACTGCGGCGAATCAATGGCACTTGCCCGACGGGCTCGACGCATCGATGCCCTTGCGCAGGAATTGCGGCGCGAGATACCTGGCTGTACTTTGCTGACCGACAAGGAGGATGTCGCTCCCTATGAGTGCGATGGCCTCGCCGCGTACAGGCAGTTACCGCTGGGAGTTGTGCTGGCCGAGACGGAAGCACAGGTTCAAGGGGCCCTCCGGATTTGCGCGCACCATGGCATTCCGGTGGTGCCGCGTGGCGCGGGTACTGGCTTGTCGGGCGGGGCCATGCCGCTTCGCGAAGGCGTGGTGCTCTCGCTTGCGCGCATGCGCAAGATCATTAAGGTCGATCCGTACGCACGAACGGCCACGCTGCAGCCCGGCGTGCGCAATCTCGCGATTTCCGAAGCAGCGGCACCGTACGGGCTGTATTACGCTCCTGATCCGTCATCGCAGATCGCGTGCACCATCGGCGGCAACATCGCGGAGAACTCCGGTGGCGTGCATTGCTTGAAGTACGGCCTCACCGTCAACAACGTCGTGTGTGTGCGCGCCGTCACGATGGACGGCGAAATCTGTGAATTCGGCTCTCATGCGCCCGATGCTCCTGGGCTCGACTTGCTGGCAGTGCTGATCGGCAGCGAAGGCATGTTCGCGATCGTGACCGAGGTGACCGTCCGTTTGATCCCGAAACCTCAAGCTGCCCAAGTGGTGATGGCGAGTTTCGATGATGTCGAAGTCGGGGGTGCGGCCGTGGCGGCGATCATTGCAAGCGGGATCATCCCGGCAGGACTTGAAATGCTCGACCGCGCCGCAGCGCAAGCCGTGGAGGAGTTCGTGCATGCCGGCTATGACACGGACGCGGCCGCTGTCCTCCTTTGCGAGTCGGATGGGACGCCAGAAGAAGTCGCCGAGGAGATCGAACGGCTCACCATGCTGCTTGAAGAGCGAGGCGCTACGCGTATCGAAGTGTCGACCTCGGAAGCTGAAAGGCTTCGCTTCTGGTCCGGGCGCAAGAATGCATTTCCTGCAGCGGGGCGGCTTTCGCCCGATTACTACTGCATGGACGGAACGGTCCCACGCCGCGCGATCGGTCCGCTCTTGCTGCGCATTCGCGAGATGGAAAAGCGCTACCAACTGCGTTGCATCAACGTTTTTCACGCTGGCGACGGGAACATGCACCCATTGATCCTGTTCAACGGCAATGACCGCGCTGAATGGCTTCGCGCCGAGGAATTCGGCGCGGACATTCTGGAGACCTGCGTTGAATTCGGTGGCACCGTCACGGGTGAGCATGGCATTGGCGTAGAGAAAATCAACTCAATGTGTGTCCAATTTTCCGACGGCGAGCGCGATATGTTTTTCGCCGTTAAACACGCTTTCGACCCGCAACGGCTGCTTAACCCGGATAAGGGCATCCCCACCCGCGCCCGATGCGCCGAATACGGCCGGCTGCACGTGCGCGGTGGTTTGTTGCCTCACCCCGACATCCCGAGGTTTTGATGACCAATGTGACTGCAGATTCGAACCTCGCAAAGGCGGAAACGCTTGACTCCCCCGTTTCAAGCGTTCAGGATCACTTCAGGGTGAAAATCGAAGAAGCTTATGCCCACGGCCATCGTCTATGCATCCGAGGCGGAGGCTCAAAAGACTGGTATGGCGCTGCCCGCACCGGAGAAGTGCTCGATACCCGTGCGTATCGAGGGGTCGTCGCGTATGACCCTGCGGAGCTTGTCATTACCGCAAGAAGCGGAACACCGCTCGCAGAAATCGAACAATTACTCTCGTCGCATCAGCAGATGCTCGCCTTCGAACCGCCCCATTTCGGACCAGGTGCCACCTTCGGCGGTTGTATCGCAACAGGTCTGGCCGGACCACGACGCATGAGTGCCGGTGCGGTGCGTGACTTCCTGTTGGGCGCCTCCATTCTCACTGGTCGGGGGGAATTACTCCGGTTCGGCGGCCAGGTCATGAAAAATGTCGCGGGCTACGATGTGGCTCGGCTGATGGCTGGATCGTTGGGCACACTGGGCCTGCTCATGGACATCTCGGTCAAGGTGCTGCCGAAACCTCCTGCATCCGCGACCCTGAGACAAGAGATGGACGCATGCGACGCCGTGCGCAAGTTAAACGAGTGGGCAGGTCGGCCTTTACCCATCACAGCGAGTTCGTGGCACGCAGGCGTGCTTACGTTTCGGTTGGAGGGGGCCACGGCCGCGCTGCGCGCGGCTTGCGCAACAATGGGTGGCGACACGATGGACGATCCGGCGGCCGCGATGTATTGGCATTTACTACGCGAGCAGAACATCGCCTTCTTCCAAAAGGCTCCGGTCGGCGCCGCGTTGTGGCGCCTTTGTGTGCCTTCCACGACCGAGCCCGCGTTACTACGCGATGTCGACTCCCAACTCATCGAATGGGGCGGAAGCCAGCGCTGGCTCTTTGCGGCGGAGGATGACGACTCCTTGCGTCGAGGCGCGGTGGCTGCAGGAGGTCATGCGACGCAGTTTCGATACGCGAGGACCGGTATCGATGTTTTCACCGCGCTTTCCGCACCCGTGGCAGGCATTCACAAACGTCTTAAGACCGCTTTTGATCCGGCGGGCGTCTTTAATCACGGACGCATGTTCGTAGGGATGTGATCGTATGCAAACCGAGTTGGCTGATTTCATGGTTGGAACACAGGACGGGGACGATGCGCAGGCCATCATTGGGAAATGCGTGCATTGCGGCTTCTGTACGGCCACATGCCCCACATACCAATTACTCGGAGACGAGCTCGATGGGCCCAGAGGGCGGATCTACCTGATCAAGCAGATGGTTGAAGGGCAACCCGTTACGAAGAAAACCCAATTGCATCTCGACCGATGTCTGACATGCCGCAACTGCGAAACGACGTGCCCATCAGGGGTGCAGTACGGCCGCCTGCTCGACATCGGACGGCGTATCGTCGAGACCAAGGTCGAGCGATCAATGAAGGAGCGCCTGCTGCGCTACTCGCTTGCTCGATTCGTACCTGAGCGTCGTTTGTTTTCTGCGGCCATGGAACTTGGCCGGATTGCCCGACCGTTCCTGAGTGCGAAGCTTCGAGAAAAGATTCCTGTGGGTCAGGTTCCGCGACCGTCACCTGTCGGACACCATGCGAGAAAAATGCTTTTTCTTGAGGGCTGTGTACAACCGGCGATGTCGCCGAACATCAATGTTGCGACGCGTCGAGTGCTCGACGCGCTCGGCATAGAATTGCTCGCGCCAGCGAGCGCAGGTTGTTGCGGCGCCATACGCCTGCACCTCTCCGATTTGAAATCCGGGCTTGATGACGTACGAAGAAACATCGATGCATGGTGGCCCTACGTCGAACACGGCATTGAAGCCATCGTCATGAATGCGTCCGGCTGCGGTGCCACAGTGAAGGAATACGGCCATCTGTTGCGTGACCATCCGGACTATGCTGAAAAAGCCAATCGGATCGTCGCGCTCACCAAGGATCTTGCTGAAATACTTCCAAGTTATGCGGACAAGCTACGGCCCTTGATTGCTTTGCGCGAACGGCGCCACGTTGCGTTTCATCCGCCCTGCACGTTGCAGCACGGACAGCAAATAAATGGAGCTGTCGAAGGCCTACTGCGCTCGCTTGACATCGACGTGCGCGTTCCTTCCGATGCGCATTTCTGCTGCGGTTCCGCAGGGACGTACTCCATCTCTCAACCCGCTCTGGCTTCGCAATTGCGAAATAAGAAGGTGGCGGCCCTTGAGGCGACGGAACCGGAACTGATCGTTTCGGCCAACATCGGATGTATTTCCCATCTTGCCGCTGCGTCGAAGACTCCGGTTCGGCACTGGGTTGAATTGCTTGACGATATGCTGTCTCCAGCCGGTTGGATCGAGTAACTTCCGACCGTCGCTCTGCGCAATCGCTCGCTCGTCGGCCTCGGATTGCGTGGAGATCCGGCTGGATCGCGTGATCGTGGCTTCTACTTCGCGCGCTTTTTCACGCCCGGCGTAGACGAGAGTGAACCGCTCACACAACTAAAGTTGTGTGAGCGACTGGGGCCGGTGTCCGCAAATAAAGGGTTGATAGCCAAATTATCGACCCCTTCATTTTTCTCATGCGACCGACTACGTTCGTAGCGGCTTTTACAGGTTTGATGTCGGCCGACGTAGGCGCGGTCCGTTAGTTGCGTTTACGAATAAAAAAGCAGCGACCTTCGCTGGTCGCTGGCTGGCGCAGATTCGGCTATTCGGAGGGCCACGCCGAACCCGAAAGAGGACAACAGTTTGCGCGATCCTCCGCTAATGATCGTGCGAATACGCACGACTCATACCCTCTTTTATCGGTATCGCCAGCGCGGGCTGCCGGCGTCAGGTGACGAGCGCTTATACTCGGCCCATGTTGACCTCGCGAATGCCCTGCGCGTCGCGCAACGTGATCGCGGCCAGGTTCAGTTCGCCTCTCAGCTGCTCGGCACCTCGCATCCCGGGAAGACGCCACTGTGGATTGTTTGAGTCGCTGGTCAGCACGAGCACCGTGCCAATACCGAAAGGTCGTTGCCACCAGTGGTGCAACGACGTCACGTCCTGGATGCGGAAGGGTTCGAGGCTGCGCATCCGCCGGCCGAGAATGCCCTGTTTGCGGGTGATGCGGGCCGCGTCGATGACGATTTCGGTGTTCGCCGTACGCAGGTACACGACGAGGACGCCCGCCACGATCGCCAGCAGCGCAACGACCGGTGCAAACCAGGGCACTGGCCAGCGCGTCTGCGCACACAGGTAGGCGGCAAAAACAACGATTACGCCGACGCCGCCCTTAATGTAGGTCGGCAGATTCACGATTTGCGACGGCATGCCACTGAAGATCACGCCGGGCGCGACCGCAATCGGGCCGTCGCGATCGATGTGTGCAAGCTCGTTCATTTTCTTCGCTCAGGTTGATGGTTCATCGGTCAATATCCGGCCCGCTGTCCGGTGCATCCGGATCAGCGGGCGGTGCTACATCCAAGTCGGTATTGGACGGATCTTCCGGGGTGGGTGGCGGCGGATTGCGCACAGCATCGCGCAGCTCGTCACGCTCCCATGCCTCGCGCTCACGCTGCGCCGCCCGACGTTCCAGCGCTTCGGAATCGAGCTCCGCAAGCCGGACCTGCCGGATGCTCTCCAGCTCCGGTTGCTCGAACACGATGCGCATACGCGTGTCGGCCGCCACACGCGCCGCGGCCGCCTGGAAGTCATCAGGTCCGGACAGCGACAGCGTGCCGCCGAACTTCTGCTGCGCGAAACGCAGCGCAATCTCGATCGCCTCGCGCTCGCTATCCCACAGGCGCAACGTGCGGCCCTCGTCGACGAGGAACGCCACACCGTCCTTCCGGTAGTCGACCTCGCCGCTGGCCCGCACCTCGTACGTGATCGCCGGGCCCGCGTAGATGATCTCGTTGCGATCGTGGGCTGCCGGTCGCTTCACCGCCTGAGACGGCGCACTGAAAATGACCGCGCGTTCGTCGTCTGCACGTTTCGTCCGCAGGCGGATCTGCTGCATCCGGCGCAACTCACGCAGCGCCGGTTCGACGCCTTTCTGAGCGCGCTCCTGCAGGAAGTCACGATACTGCTCGGTCAACGGCCGGCTTGCGGCGCCCTTCAGCGCATCCCGCTCTTTCGCGATCTGCACACGCAGCGCGGCCTCTGCCTCAAGGCGCGCAACACGTGCTGCGGACAGCTGCTCGCGGCGCTGCGCGCCTGACAGGTCCATGCGGTCGACAAGCGCGCTGCGGGCACTGTAGAACTCCGATCTGACCGCCTTTCGCCGCCCACCCTCATGATCGGCCTGCGCATCCCACGCGCGACGTAGCTCGTTGCGGTATGCCGATCGCCATTGCTGGAACTCGCCCCATAGGTCCCGTTCAGGCGTACGCCTCGGTGCATGCTCCGGATCACGTCCTGTCTGTGCACGATAGGTCTCGCGCAGCAGCTGCGCAGCCTCCTCCCATGACAGGTTCATCTCTTTGGTGAGGAAATCAGACACATTCAGATTGCGCGAACCGGCGCGGATTCTGTCACCGCCATCCGCGCCTTTACCGATCGCATACTTTTCGACGATCAGTCCGTGCGAGTGCGCAAGCGCGGCCAGCAGCCGGCCCGCGTCTAGCGTCGCACGGATCTCGGTGAATTCATCCCGCTCCCGGGCACGTCGCGCCGTGCGAGCCTCGGACAGGTCACGTGCGAACTGGTCGCGAACGGTATCGGCTGCCCGGCCCGTCGACGCGCGCGCACTCGCATTGAAATCGACCGACGCAGCGTCCGTCGTCGGCGGCGAATCAGTTGGCCGGATCTCGAACGGCAGCGATTCGATCGCATCGAACGATTGCACATCCGCGAGGCTGCGGATTTCCTCACGTGGTCCGAACCCTGCAGGCAGGCGGCCGCCGCTCAGACCAAAAGGCTCGCGTGCGCCGAACGGGCCTCCAGCCCGCATGAATTTCTCGGCACCGGTTCGCGCAAGACGCGTCCGCCCTGCCTCGTCTGCCTGGTCCCACGCGACAAACATGCGATCGACCATCGCTTTCCATTCAGGCTCGCCGGCGGACCACTCAACGGCATCGCGCTCGCCGGACCATTGCCAGCGATCCTCCCTCTCGCCGTAACTTCCGCCGGGTTCGAAGTCGCGGTCGGCACCTTCGCGCCATCGCGACTGCGGCACCAAGGTGTCTAGCTGTTCTCTTCCCGCTCGCTCGCGATCGCCAGACCATCGCAATGCGTCAACTCGTTCGGCTTGCTGGTTTCCCAGCTCCAGTAATGCATCAGCCGGCAGAAGCATTTGACGTCGCGCGGCGTCGCCATCCACACCGCGGCCGGGCATGCCATGCACACGGTGAGCGGGTTGGGACGGCGCGCCGGATCGATCGAAGCGAGCGTCAAAGTCGTGATCCGCTCCGGCTCGCCATCGCCCCGTGATTTCGCAGTGCGCGCGTTCGAGCTCGTTCCACCATTGCTGCGACTGCCCTGCCCCTTCCGGCTCCCGCCCGGCGCCGCGCTCTCGCGCACGCCCTCCTGCTCCGACGGCTCCCATCCGCCGCCAATCTCGCCAGTGGCCGGATCGATCGTGGGGTTGTCCTGTACGCTCATTAAGCCCTCCTGTTGCATCGTAGAACCGCTGTTCGCGGTGATCGAGAATGCGCCGCTGCTCGGCCGGCGACGCTGCCTGATACGTCTTGTAAAAACTGCTTCCGCTGTTCAGATACTTGATCTCGCGCGCGCGAGCGTCGTGCCACGTCTCGAGCGAATCGAGATAGATCTGCGGCCTATCGCGCGGTACACCGGGCTCGACGTACTGCGCATGCACATTCGAATCGAGCGCCTCACGCTTGGCCGTAGCATCGAGCTCGATAAACTCGCGCGAAAACACAAACTCCTTCAGGTTCACACCCTTCGCGGCGCCGGCCGGTTTGACGTTCTCGTACTCCGACTCCCTGCCGGCATTGCGTGTGCGCGTCTCGCCGTACTCCGTGAGCATTGCCCTGAAGTCGTCATACCGGGTCACATCGCGCGTCATCACTGCCTCAAGAATCGAAGCCTTCGGCTCGCGGTTCGCACCTTCGAACACATCGCCCTTATAGCGGCTGATCATTTCGGACGCGTCCGTGAACTGCACACGCCGGTTGTCCTTTGGGCTCGCGAGCCCGTACTTCGCGTTAATGTGCTCCTGAAAGGCCTCGAGGTAGCGCTCGTTATGGTCAACCTTCCCGAACGGATCGAGCCGTCGGCCTGTCACAAGATTCATTTCCGGAATCACGATATGCACGTGCACCTTGCGCTCGACAGGCTCCCCCGTCTTGCGGTCCGCATAGCTCTTGATCCGCGGCACATGCGCTTCAGCGTAGAAGTTGTATTCGTCCCGACGGTACGCGGCAAACGCAAACGCCTCGAACTCCCGAACAATCTCACCTAACAGCTCGCGGTCAACCTCGTCTTCCTTGAATGACAGCGTGACATTCAGGTAGCGCTCGGCGTCCGTGTCGATCGACTGGATGATGTCGTTCGTCAGATCGAGATCGCCCGCAAGGATCACGCGCTCATCCATCTCGTCGCGCTCCATCTCGCGACCCTGCTTCTGGCCCTTCTCCAGATAGTCCTTGATCCCGTCGTGATAGCCGCGTACGCGTATGAGCATCGCCCTACCCCTGCGCCTTGCGCTCGGCAAGCCAGCGCTGCGCCCCTTCGATTCGGAACAGCAGCGTGCTGTGCACGATCGACGGCAACAGATGGCCGGCAGCGGAAACCGACGTCCGGGCGCTGTCGCAGTCCGTCTGCGTCAGCGTATGCGCACCGGCATGGTCGCGATCGAAGTGCAGCTTCGTCTCCAGCTCGATCACCGCCATGATGGCCGCCTGCTTTTGATCCATTCCCATCGCGAGGTAAGTAGACCCGGGGAGTTTCGCCCCGAGCCTCTCGCAGAACCGTACGTGAAGCTCGCGCTTCATACGGCTCCCGTTATCCAACCTTCGTCCCAACGACACGCCAGTGGACAAACAATCTGGGGTGGATGGCCGCCATCTTGTGTAGCCATTCATGACTACGCCGATTGTGCTGCCGCAACCTCTTGAACTTTCGTCGAGCCCACTGCTCAAGCCGTTGGTCAACGTAGCCGAAAAGGCCGTGCATCGCCGTCCGATAGAACGCCCCATAGTAGTTCCACCACCCTTGTATCGTCGTGTTGCATTGCTGCGCAAGTTCATCAAGCGTCGCCGATGTTCGTCGATGTATTCGCCAGCTCCGCACTGTCTTCCTCATCCGCTTGAGCGCATCGCTGCTCACCGCCGGTAGAAAACTGGTAAATTGCCTGCGGTATTTGTCCACTGCCTCCCTCGGTCTGAACGTAAAACCGAGGAATGTGAACTGCACATTCGGATAAGTGCCAGTGCGATTACTGTCCTTGCAATACACGATCTTCGACTTCTCCGGATGCATCGTCAGGCCACATTCTTCCAGCCGTGTTGCAATCGCTCGCATCACGGCCTGCGCCTGCGCCAGGCTGCGGCAATGAACCACCGCATCGTCGGCGTAACGCGCAAAGGGAGACTGAGGCCAAGTCCGCTGCATCCAGCTATCGAACGCATAGTGCATAAACAGATTCATCAAGTTCGGGCTGACCACTCCCCCCTGCGGTGTACCCCGCGTTCGGGACAAACTTGTCCCCTCCGCAGTTTCGAACGGTGCAGTCAGCCACCGCTCGATGTACAGCAGGATCCAGTCCTCCTTGATGTGGCGTCGCACCGCCTTTAACAACAACACATGATCGATCTGGTCGAACGCCGCCTTGATGTCAAACTCAACAACCCAGTCGTATTTCCAGCAACGCGTACGCGTCACGGCAATTGCCTGTTTCGCCGATTTGCCCGGTCGATACCCATAGGAATCCGGGTGAAACACCGGCTCAAGTGTCGGCTCGATCATGAGCTTGACCACAGTTTGAGCAATCCGATCCGACACCGTGGGCACCCCCAGTTTTCTCGTGCCGCCCTTGGCCTTCGGAATCTCAACCTGCTTCACCGGCGGCGGGAAGTACGACCCCGACGACATCCGATTCCACAACTTGTACAGATTTCCCGAAAGGTTCTGCTCGAACATGGCAATGGTTTCATCGTCCACGCCAGCAGCACCGCGGTTGGCCTTCACCAACTGGTAAGCCTTCCACACCATGCGCTTCGCAATGCCATACGGTTTTGTTGATGTCATGTCACTCATCCCCGCAACGCAGGTTGGCAACGTTCGTCAACCGGATAACGCCGCCCCTTCGCTCCACCTTCATTACAAAGGCTTCAACACTACTACGGGCCGCTCCGCCCCTCGTTCCGGCA
Source organism: Burkholderia sp. OK233 (assembly GCF_900230185.1). Taxonomy (GTDB): domain Bacteria; phylum Pseudomonadota; class Gammaproteobacteria; order Burkholderiales; family Burkholderiaceae; genus Paraburkholderia. Next base: position 166,132 of record NZ_OCSR01000003.1, on the reverse strand, counting down.
TCGGTATTCTTTCTCATGGTGTCTGCCATTTGTCATTTCCCTTCACATCCGGAACAAGGTTCTCACGTTCCATACCAAAGCCTGCGTTGAGATCATGCCGCCTTTACACCGGCTGCCGACGGGTCCGTAAACAGGTGTCGTCCCGACTTATCCCGAAGCTGACTGACGGCCTCGGTTCTGACAGCGCTTTTACAAGGTAACGATGCGTCATCGGACGGTTTGCTTTCGCTCATCTTCTCAACACGTACCTGACGTCTTTAGTTGACGCCTTTTCCACAGTCGCTCACCACCACGCCTTTTGAGCGCAGCAGCACTGGGCGGTTTGAAGCCGACTCCTGCAAGCCGACTTCGGGAGGCCAGATCCCATCTTCGGTACAGCATCACGGACTCACGCCCGTGTTCGTGACACACTCAGTCGACCTTGTTCAGGGTTGCCTTGAGGTACTGCCCGATGAGCTGCAATTGCGTGAGCAGTTGCTCGTAGGTCGCCTCCGAAAGCTTCCCGCGAACGTGCTCCGAGTTCGCGCGGTGGGCAATCTGGTTCAGGTTGTTGCTGGTCTTGTTGAAGATGTACAGCAACCGCTTGCGGTCTCCGCTCGCCACCGGGCGCGCAATCACCTGCGTACGGTTGGTCAGCACCGCCTGCCGGAAAAACTCAGATTGCGTCATCCCGCTTTGCGCCACCTTGGCGAGGTACGCTGCGCGATCCGCATCCGACAAACGGAACGCGATCGGCTTGCCCAGCCCTGCCCCGTCATTGCTCTTCTGCCGTGGCATTACCAGAGCCCCGTCGAACGACTACGGTCGATCTCGGCGCCGACCATCGCGAAGGACCTGCCGTCGTCATCGATGGGATGCGCGCGAAACTCGTATTCCGGCCACCGCAACTCGCACTCGCGCAGCGCGCGCATCGCCTGGTCACCCGTCATTGGCCACGTATAGCCTGCCCACGGCAGATAACGCGGCTCGCTGCCGCGCTCGTCGGCACGCGGCCCCACTACAAGCTGGATCACCCATTCGCTACTCGGAATCATCGCTGGACGTCCGTATTCGCTACATATTCATTACGCATACCAGGCAGTGCTTAGTGTCGGTAACGGAGCTGCCGACACGCTGACGCGGCAATAGACCGCGTCGGGGTTTCAAAGGGGCCCGCCCCTTTGGCACGAAATATTTTACGGAACGCGTAGCGTTGCGTAAACATATTCGACGTGCCTCGCCCCACTTTCTCCAAACAATATTTCCTACGCATATTCTAAGACTCTACTACGCCAGTACATCGCGCATTGCATCGGAATACTACACAATACAACCTTGCCCCTACATGCTGTCGTCATTCATACTACGCTCATACTACATTTATTCGCCATTTCCCCAATGGATCACGAACAGCTTGCTTCCGCGCTGCGCCGCCTTGCCAGCACAAGCCCGAAACGCAGCAAGGCTTCGCATCTCAAGACCCTCCTTCCGGACATCGAGGCGGCGCTCGCCGCTCGTGTTCCCGCCGTTGATATCCTGAATACCTTGCGCGAACAGGGACTCGATATCTCCCTTCGGACGTTTCACGGAACCCTGTACAGGCTTCGAAAGACCGCCTCTCCGCCCGGTTCCGGACGCAAATCCGGCGCTGCGGCAGCCCGCCCCAGCGCCCCGGCCCCCGTGACAGCCTCCCGAGCAACAGCCCCTCTCGAAGCGCACAAGCCTGCGCCTCCCACGACCGATGCACCGGCACCGGCACCGGCCCAGACACGCATCAAAACCTTCGAGCAATTGCAGTCTGAGAATCCCCACCTCTCAAGCATGCAGTTGAACCGCCTCTACGCCGAACAGTACGGCGAACCTCGCGTGAGCAATGCCGATATTGACGCGCTCAAGAAAAAATATCCTCAGCACACGAAACCCTGAACCGCATCGCCCCGCCGCGCTGCGCCGGGTCGGGCCGCCCCCCATGCATTCTGCATGGGTCCCCGTGGCCCTCGATACGGGCGTGCAGGCGCGCGCCAATCCGCCTGACGGTCGCGAGGCGCAGCAAAGGCCTTGCAGATAGGGGGCGGTATTCAGGGTTTTGCTGCCGCGCCGTTAATGAGGCTAGCCGGCTGGTCGTCCGATCCGCACGGCGTGTGTTTGCGGAGCCAGGCCGTTACCGGCCTCGGCTCCTTTTTTTGCCCACACCGCATGCGGGGCGCTAAAAGCCGCCCGGGCTTTCACCCGGACGGCGGCATGTGACAACCTGTACTTATGCGAAGTGCATCACGGCTCAGGCGGCTTCGGCTTCCTCCGCATCCCCGTCGTTGCACTCATTCTGCGTGCTGTCGGCATCGCTCTCCTCGTCATCCTCCCAGTGGGCGTACGTGACGTGTTCCGGCACCTCACGGTTGCCCAGCACTTCCGGCAACCAGCCCGAGCCATTCATGCGAAGCTCGGCGGCAGCGGCGGCGTCCCCTTTTTTCATCCCACGCAGTTCGCCTGCGGCCTGAGAAGAAACCGTCTCGCCGACAATGGTCACGATACGATCTTTCGGGACGTGCTCGAAATACCCTGCACGCGTTGGCTTCCAGTAGTGCGTGAGGTCCAGTTCCAGCGTGTTCGCCACTTCGTTGGCCGGGTGCGCCCGGTCAACGGGACTGATGCTGTCTACCCTCGCGGCCACGCAGAATGCAAACAGGTTCGACATCACGTCCACGTCCTGTTGCAGCAGCCACGCAAGCAGCTCATCGGTGCGCTTCGGCAGCATCCGGCTCCACTTCGCCCGCTCAACTTCAAGCGCCTTCCATGCAGCGCTGTCGGCCAAGTCGTCGGCGTTCGACACCAGCGCATCGCGCGACGTATGCAAGTCGATCCGCACCGCATGATCCATGTATGGCTGTCCGTACGCGTTACCGAACACGGTGGGGATCATCCGGTACATCAGCACGGCCAGCGCAACGGTCGGCTGCTGCGCAAGCTCGATCTGTACCGCAGCAGTGCGGTGCGCGGTTAGCTTTGAGAACGGATTCAGTTACGCGGATTTCAACGACTTCCATTATGGATGCCTCCGGAAATGGGCCGCAGCGGAATGCCGGGCCACATGGATATGATAGGTCTAATTGCCCTTATAACACACACAATTATTCGATTTATATTTTAAATAGATTTATGTTTATGATTGAAAAACGGGATCGGTAAAATCTTGATATAACGGTCAATACGACCTAATATAAAAGCGTGGCCCGGCATTCCGCTGCGGCCCATTTCCGGAGATAACCGTGATTGACAATGAAACCAGAATCTCGTCGGCAGTTGTTGTCGATGAGTTGCGTCTGAATTTCCTTCCTCACTACATGGGCGCGCAATACCTTCGGGGCGAGGCATTGGTGTTCGACTGGGCTACGCGCCTTTCGAGTGCCTACAAGGGCGGTTCGTGGGACTTCTTCCAGTTGTCGAACGGCGGCTTCTATATGGCTCCAGCGAACTGCGGACGGGTGCATGTGCGGTGGCACATGAACGGCTACAGCGACACGATGGGCGCTGACGCGTTCGGCATCGTCGTCACGCTGTTTGCCCTGTGTCATCTGGCGGAAAAGTGCGGCGATGACAGGATCGTTGATCGCTACCACGCGCTGCGGGCCTACGCGGCGCAGCACGTAGAGGCCGCCAACATTCTGCGCGCCATCGACTGACGCATTGACCACTCACGGCTCCGGCCTGTGGGCTGGGGCTGATCCTGATATTGGGGAACAGCATGGACACCACTTACCTGACAAGCCGCTTCGGACGCACCGCAGTTGGCACGCGTTCGGATCGCCCGCTGACGAATGACGAGATTGCTGAGGTTGCCCCGTCGATCTTCGCGCTGTCCGCGCACGAAAGCCGCTCGGAACGGTACACCTACATTCCGACCAGCGACGTACTGGACGGCCTGCGCAAGGAAGGTTTTCAGCCCTTCATGGCCTGTCAGACCCGCGTACGCGCCGACGACAAGCGCGCACACACGAAACATCTGGTCCGCCTGCGCCATGCCGACCAGATTACGGGCCGTGAAGCCAACGAAATCATCCTTCTGAACAGCCACGATGGCAGCAGCAGCTACCAGATGCTCGCCGGGATGTTCCGGTTTGTGTGCCAGAACGGTATGGTCTGCGGGGACACCATTGGTGATATCCGCGTGCCTCATAAGGGCGATGTGGTCGGCCAGGTGATCGAGGGAGCGTTCAAGGTGCTCGACAGCTTTGAGGCAGCGACCCATCAGCGCGAGGGGATGGCCGGTCTGGCATTGACCAACGGCGAACAGACCGCTTTCGCGCGGGCCGCGCTTGCGCTGCGGTACGACGACGAGAAGCCCGCGCCCATCACTGAGCAGCAACTTTTAACACCGCATCGCATGGAGGATCGCGGACCGGACCTGTGGACGACATTCAATCGCGTGCAGGAAAACATGATCAACGGCGGCCTGCGCGGTCGTAATGCGAATGGGCGGGCAACCACAACCCGCGCCGTGACCGGCATTGACCAGAACATCAGGCTCAACCGCGCCCTCTGGGTGCTCGCCGACGAACTGTGCCGCCTGCGCGGCTGACAGGTGCGCCCGGCCTTCGGGCCGGGCATGACCTCAACTATGGAAACCGACATGGATACCGCTCACATCCGCCCAACGTGGCTGACCGCCCTCCTTCCGCTGCTGGCCGTCTATCAATACGGCGACCGTTCTCTGGTCCGCGCGGAACTGTTCCGCATGGCCTTGTCCGCCGATGCCGCAGCGCGCTCCGCCGAAGCACTCGACCGGATTGCCAACATGCTGGACCGCGACGGGCACCCAATCGACATGCACCGGGAAGAGTTGCGCGCGATAGCCCGCAACGCTCTCTCCGAGTTTCATCGTGTGCCACCCCGTGCCCCGCAGCCTGCCCTACCCGAGTCAGGATTTTGAACGAAAGTTGTCCTCTGTTTCATGCAAACTTTAAGGAGTACCAATCATGAACAAGCTTTTCTTTACTGGCCGTGTTGCCGCCGCCCCTGTGCTTGCGAATCACGGTGATTCGAAGGTGACGAAATTCACCCTGATTTCCAACGAGTACGCCGGTCGCGACGAAGGCAGCGGTGAAGCGAAGGAGCGTCAGGTGAGAATCCAGTTCACCGCCTTTGGTTCGCGTGGTGAGGCCATCGCCAGAAACGTTCTGAAGGGCGATCAACTGATCGTTGAGGCGAAGCTGTCGAACAACGATTTCACGGACGGTGAAGGCATCGAGCGTTACGGATATAACTTCACGGTCGATAACTTCGACTTCGGCGCGCCTGGCGAACTCAAGCGGGCGCAACTCGCGCGGCGTCAGGAATGATGCATGTCGGCCCCGGTTCATGCCGGGGCTGTTGACCAGCACAGGAGATGACGTTGAAACCTTGGGCTGCGGTGGTTCCTTCCAGTTGATGCCTGGCCGAAAATTGCCTCAGCGGCATGGGCGTCCCAGCCGTCCGGAAAGGGCACCCCCTTCCTGCCAAACCTTGAGCCCGGATAACCGCAGGCGTCACGCGCGCGCCGGCGCGCCCGGATCGAGGCGCACGAATTGATAAGGACCTCCCTGACGCGAGCGCTGGGATATGCCACGATGGTGGCGCAGGTCCGATCAATCGAGCAAGGAGAACGTCGTGAACAGGATTGTCCGTATAGGCGTTGATCTGGCGAAGAACGTCATGCAGCTTCATGGTGTCGATGTAGCGGAGCGCGTGGTGATCAGGAAGGCAGTCACGCGGGAGAAGTTTCTTGAGTGGGTCGCGAATCTGGAGCCTTGCCTGGTCGCGATGGAGGCCTGTACAGCTTCGCATTTCTGGGCGCGCCGGCTTCGTGAATACGGACATGATGTAAGGCTCATTCCGCCGCAGTTTGCGGCGCCCTATCGCAAGGGCGGCAGCTCTGTCAAAAATGATGCACTTGACGCTGAGGCGATCTGCGAAGCAGCAAGCCGGCCGCATATGCGTTACGTTCCGATCAAGACGCCAGCCCAGCAAGGCGCGCCCGTGTTGCATCGGATGCGCCAGGGTTTGATTGAGGAGCGTACTGCACTGGTCAACCGGCTTCGCGGCCTGGTTGCTGAATTCGGGATATTTCTTCCGCAGGGCATTCACCGATTCAGGGAGAGGTTCGCCGAATCAGTGGAGGACGGGGGGAACGAATTGCCCGGACTCACGCGGGTGGCATTGTTGCGAGGGTGGACGCGAATTGTCGAGCTTGACGCAGAGATCGACTGGTTCGACAAACAGGTCGCCCAGCATGCAAAGAATGATCCCAACGCGAGACGCGTCACGGAAATGTTCGGTGTCGGATTGATCACTGCTTCCGCCGCGAGTGCCACGGTAGGGGATGGCCGCCAGTTCCGCAACGGCCGACAATTCGCTTCATGGCTCGGGCTTGTTCCAAAGCAGAACAGTAGTGGCGGCAAGGAGCGGCTCGGTCGCATCACCAAGCAGGGCGATGCGTATCTGCGCACGCTGCTGTTCCAGTGCGCGCGGGTCACGCTGACGGCAGCCCTACGCAGACAGGACCGACTGGCGCGATGGGTTACCCAGCTAGTTGAACGCGTCGGCTACGGCAAGGCGCTGATTGCGATCGCCAACAAGCACGCACGTGTGCTCTGGGCAATCCTGGCGAAAGGTCAGCGATTTGATCCCGCACACGACGGGCGCCCCGCGGGATTTCAGCGCAATGAAGCACCAATAGCATCGTAAGTTGAAGCAGGTCATGTTGTACTTCATCGCAGACACCCGGTAAGGATAAGCGACAGGTCAGACCGGCAGCAGGAGAACTCGACGGGTCCCCAGGCAATGCGATCTCGCATGTGCCGACGCACGAATGGAGTCCCGCTGCGCGGTTATTATCCGGGCCACGGTCAGCAACGCTGACATCGAGAGGCCGATTGTAGGTGTGCAGTCTGCCAGCCGCTTCGTACCGCGTCGCGATGATTGAAAGATGACTATGGAATGGAATTAAAAGCTAGAACTTGGTTTTAACGGGAGGTCCTTATAGGGGACCCGCGCCAGTAGGCGTGGGGAGAGCGCCGGCGCGGCGCATTAGCGCCGGGACGATCCGGTACAGCGCAAGCGAACCGCGGCCGGGGTCGTCAAGCAGCCGGAGGCTGCGTGTTTCCTCCGCGGCGAAGCCGTGGGGGCTGGATCCTGGATCGGCTTGCGGACCGCTGAGGCCAGCGCTGTCGTACGACCCCTTATACGGATTGAATCAACAGGACCTGACATGGAAGGCAGAACGATCTACGCTCGCGCCGACGAACTGAAACGTCTCAAGGCACACATCGTTGTGACCTGGCGCGAACGGCAGCAAGGAACTGGCGTTGGGTACAGTAGCGAATATTTCCGCGGGATGGTTTCCGGGCTTGCATTGGCCGATGCCCTCGATGCAACAGTGTCGTTCAGCATCGCCGCTTTTATTACCGAACGCGGGTACGAGGCCGAAGCCTCCTACTTCGGACCATCAAGGTAACACCATGAACATTCCGCCCCGCCCGAATATGCACCGGATTACCAGCGACGTGCCCGAGCACCTCCTCGAGGCGTTCCGGCACACCATCACGGAGTCTTTTGCGAACGCGCACGGCGGCCAGCCGCCAGCGCAGCGCGCAGCGGAGATCCGCGTTGGCGATCGTGACCGCGGCCTCGATTCGTTCCTGCAGCTCGTTGACGTGGCCGGAGGCGACGCCGAACAGGCGGAGACCGTCGCCGAATTTCTCGCGGGCCCGTACAACGGCACCGATTACCGTTTCGACCTCACGGCGCTGCGGGCGTTGGACGACGATCTGTTCGAGCACTGTCTCGCCGTGCTGCGACTCGACCACCGCCCGACTGTTGAAGTGCACGGCTATTTTCCTGGCGGTGAGCAGCGCTGGCAGCAGATAATCACGCGCTGGAATCTGGACAAACGCCCCGCGCCGGAGCCGGCGCCGGTTCATGGCGAACGCTATCAGGCCCGCTATGTGACGAATCAGGAAGCACCAGGTTATCGCGATATGACGCTCGTGGTGGCGATTGACGGGGACCCTGCACGCCAGCTGCCGATCGAACTACACTTTTCAGCTGGCGACTCGGAGCGTATAGCCACGATCTTATCGACCTGCATCGCGGGGCGTGGCGGCCGCGTGAGTGGCACGAAGGGCCACTCGACATGTAGGAAGGCGAGCTGCGGCCGCAGTGGCTTTAGATTCCGGGCGCATGCCTTATGCGCCAGTAGTTGAGACGAACGTAAGAGTACCAGGGGAAAAGCATATGGCAGTTGATACAACCACGACAATCCGACGCGAATGCTTGCAGCCCGCGATCTATTGGGCCAAACCGACCGGGGCGGAAATCCAGGAGGTAGTCCGGCGGGCCGGTTTTACCGGACGTAGTGCAGCGGAATTTCTGGACCTCGCTGACAAGAGCGGGCGGCAGATACGTCGTTGGATCAGCGGCGAAAATGAAATCCCCTATTCCGCATGGGCGTTACTCTGCCATGCCGCCGGATTTGGCCACATCTGGGAAACAGAAGAGTAGCCTCGAAACGCTGATGATTCGCAATCCTGCGGTTCCTGTATCACGCCGGGGGCGCGACTGATCGGGGTGCCCCTTCAAGAGTCGGACGTTTGCGTACGCGAGGCTGGGGCCATCCCAGTATTTCCGAATCTTCAGATGCCCTCTTCCCTGACGGCCTCCCCGAGTGTGTCACGTAACAAAACAAAAAAAGATAGAGCGATACCATGTCGGGTTGCAACCGGCTTCGCGCCCTGAGCGATCCTCTCCGGGGAACGACACCCGGGCTGGGACCCGACACCTGCAACCATCTGCCCGGATGAATACATGCCGTGCAAGGCAGCTTGTGCACATTTATGTTACGCGTAACGAAATACCATATTTATCGTTATGAATAACGTAAAATAGATGTGGTCAACCGCACCAGGATGGATCATGCCTTCACCGGCAAACGACAAGGTAACCGGCACCACGGAAAAGCGTGGCCGTGGCCGGCCACGGAAACCGGATGCGATGTCGAACGCCGAACGTCAGGCAGCGTGGCGAGCCCGACATGGCGCGCGCACAAAATCCGTTACTGTAACGAAAAACACCCCTCCGCCTGCCGACGCCCATGACGCCCTGGTGCGGGAGTGCGAGCAGCTGCGTGCTGAACTGGTACAGGCGCGGCGAGAGCTTAAGACTGTGTCACGGGGGAAGCCGTCTGCCCGAGTTCCTTCTGACGTGGCGACGGTCCTCAGACGGCTTCCGCGTCAGCAAGACGCCGATTCTGATGAGCGGCGTCTGCACCTGACGATGACTGGCACCCAATTTTTCGCGCTGGAGCGGCTGGTCGCGCACTTCGGCCTGTCCCGACGCGCGGTGATCGAGCGCCTGATCGACTGGGCCGACGATACGTTTTCGAGGTCACTTTACGACGACGAAGCCGCATTTAGCGGTTACATCGACCGTGACCGTAACGAAAAATAATCCCCCACTGACTGGATCGGCACGAGCCAGATCAAGATCCTGCGGGACCGGTTCCGCCAGTGGTGGTCCGTGACTGGCGACGCCCCTAAACGCATGATGTAATCGGTTTTGACAACACACAGGCACCTTGAATGGAGGCACCCATCGAAGCATGGCCGGCGGGTTGGTTGATCACCCGCCATCGTCCGCTTGCCACCGCCACACGAGATGCTCGTCACGATCCCTTTGCAGCCGCGCGCCGCAATAACCGAGGGTCGGTCAACCACTCATCACGCGTTCCAACCAGGACGAGCGTGAAGTCCGGATGATTGGGATTGAGCAAATAATTGGATTCCGCAGGAACGACCGCACTGGGAACAGCCAGCACTGCGCTGGTTCGCTTCCGCTCCCACGCCGATCCAATCTGCTGTAACTCGGCCCGCGCTGAGAGATCCCGCCAGTCGCGAGGCAAACTGGCGGGATCGATACGTTCGACGATTTTCTCGGGGAAACGGGCCGGGATCATCACATAGCGGGCACGCAGCGGTGAATCCTGGACCAACATCTCGAGCAACGCGAGCGATTGCGTCTGCGCCGTGTACACCATCGCGACGCCTTTGGGGTTCCACCGGCCACCGTACAATCGCGCTCCTTCTCCAGAAAAAGCGGTATCCGCATATCGTTCAGTCACCACTCGCCATGCCGTGAACATCACGCAAACACGCCATGCTCGATGCGTCCCAGCGTATCCATCACGCTATCGGTGCCGATGTCGGTATCGACAAGACTCAGTGGCGTGGCGTCTTCCAGGGCAGCAACCGGCATCTTAAGCCAGGCGAGTGCCAGGTCGAGATCGTCAAACACCTCAGCAGCGCGCGCGGCGACACGTGCGAGTCGCAGCAGCTTGGCTGACTCCTCACGGCTCAACACCCCTTCCCGCTTGCGACGCGCCAAGGTACGCTCCGGGATATCGAGCGCCTGCGCCAGTTCTGCTTGCGAAAGTCCGATGGATTTGAGCATCGCGTCCAGCGCCCGCGACGAAATGCCGTGGCGGACGACCTCCACCCATTCAAGGCCGGATCGGGGAGAACGCGGAAATACCGACCGCCCTCCGAGCAATGAATCGGCTGATACCTTCTCGATGACGTTCATCGGTTTCACCTCCTGCCATTTGGCATCTATTTTATACCAAAATGGCAGAGACAGTAGTTGCTGCCAAGGCATCGGTCCGGGACGGACTGCTGGCTCCTTTCAGCGAAAGATCGCGCCAAACACCCTTGGAGGGAGATCGACGACACTACCCGGGCACCGCTCCGACGAGGAGGTGCGTTCGTCCGCCGGGAATCCGGAGACCCTGGCGTATGGGAGCGAAGGAACGCTGAGGCGGGCGATACGCCACAGGTAGGCTGCGGAGGCCCACGACGGCGCCTCACGGAGTCGCAAGATGCAATCGGCCGGCAACGGTCACGCGCAGCAGCTCTTCAACTGGGCCAGCCGTTCGTCTGCCTCCTGGTTCAGGACACGTGGCGTTTCGTGGACTGGCTGCGGATGCCATGGCGTCCGCCCTGCCCCGGCATTCTGCAGCCGCTTCGCGAGGAACGGCACTTCGAGTTCCGGGACGTCATTTATTCAGGCGGGCGCCGGTAACCCGAGCGGTGTGACGCGGACGTTGGCGCGAGCGATCAATGCCTGCCATCAGGAAACCGTGCGGGCGCGCGAGGACCCGGCAGTGCGGCTGATCGTCCATCAGCTCGCGGTTCTCTGCGGGAGTCTCGCGATCGACAACACGCTGGATGTCTACGGGAAGCTGAACGACCAGTGCAGAGTGAAGGACGCAGCCATAAAAACCACTCGCGCGGGAGCCAACGAAAACACACCGAACGCGGTGTGAAGACAGGCGCTTCCGAAAAAATAGTCCCAAATAAATCAACGACTTTGAACTTTGAATTCGATCGGTCGAACGCACGTTCCAGTCTTGTGCTCGCTTTTATTACATTTTAATTACTCCGATTCGGCAGTTTCCAACCCTTGCCCAATTACCCCGCGCGGGGACTCGGAATCCCTGTGTGATTGGTCTCGCAACAAAGACCTAAAGTAAACCTTCAAGTTTACGAGTTTACCGGCTATTATTCGCCGAAATCCCACGTCATCGAACTTTGGTGATTTTCGCAGTTTTCGATGACAACACCAATTCGCAGGTACCTCATGGTTACTAAGGAACTACCGCCGCCTCGCAAGGCAATTGGTATCGACCAATTGATCGCCATTGCTGACCGGGCAGAGGCGACGCTCGCGCAGCTGCGCGACGACCTCCTTGAGCCTTGGCCCAGAAAGATGGCGCCCATGCTCACGGCGTCGCGCGTGGCCAAGCTTTGCAAGATCGAGCGCACCCAGATCCAGTACCTGTGTACACGGGGTAACAAGAAGGGAGAGTATCCCACGGGCACCCTTACCGGCAATGGACGCAATCGTGAGTTCACGCTCGCGGAAGCACAGCAGTTCATTCGTCTCGCGGCGCCGTACAAGCGCCGTCCGGAAGGGGCGCTCGGCCTCGCGATGGCCATCGGGAATTTCAAGGGCGGCGTTGGCAAAACGACCAGCGCTGTGGCAATCGCTCAGGGCCTGACTCTTCATGGTCACAAAGTTCTGCTGATCGACCTCGATCCGCAGGCTTCCTCGACAACGCTCATGGGCTACGTTCCGACGCCGGAAGTCACCGAAGAAATGACGGTGATGCCGCTCGTCTACGAGGAACAGCCTGACCTGAACTACGCCATCCTTCCGAGCTACTGGGATAACCTGGATTTCATCCCGGCTTGCCCTGCTCTGTTTGGCGCGGATTTCTACCTGCCGAACCGGCAGTCGAAGGATCCGAACTACCAGTTCTGGCAGGTTCTGGAACGGGCGATGGGTCCGATCCGCGAGAAGTACGACGTGATCGTGATCGATACACCGCCGAGCCTTGCGTACCTCGCGACCAGCTGTTTCATGTCGAGCGACGGCCTCATTGTTCCGCTGCCGCCCGAGACCCTCGACTACGCCTCGAGCGCGTCGTTTTTCCGGCAGTTCGCAGACCTGTTCAAAGCCTTGGCCGACGACCGCGACGTGCAGAAGGAATTTGCGTTTATCAGCATCTTCCTGTCGAAGGTGAAGCCGCGGGTTGACGCCACCGACGTCGTTCGGTCATGGATTCAGCAAACCTACCCGGAGTTGCTGGGTCGGGCAGAGATTCAGGATTCCGACGTGGTCAAGAACGCAGCAGCCGAGTTCAAGACCATCTACGACGTTCAGGCCTTGGGTCAGTACAGCCGCGCCATTGATTCGTTCGATGCCATGGTCGACGAGATCGAAGGGCATATTCAAGGTGCGTGGGCCGCGCAGTTGCTGAAGGAGAAGGAGAAAGCGAATGTCGAGTAAGTTGAAAGAACGCCTGATGGCGCGCACGGCTGGGGTTGCCGACAGAGCAGAGTCTGCGGCTGCGGCGCGCCCTCCCGATGCAGCGCCACGCGCGGCGACCATGCCGGCGCAATTGGGCGCCTTCCGCCTCGAAGCACGTGAGTATCAAGAACGGATCCAGCAACTGCAAACGGAACTGGAAGAGGCTAAGCGCAGCGGCAAGGGCTCGATGAAAGTGCCCTTGACCGATCTGCACGAAGTCCCGGGTCGGCGGCGCTACAAGTCGCCGGAGGCGTTCGCCGAACTGCGCGAGAACCTCCGACACAACAAGTTGGCCACGCCTGTTGGCATCCGGCCTCGTGTCGAAGGCGGCTTTGAAATCGTCTCGGGACACTGGCGCACGGATTCCTATCGGGAACTGGGTCGGCTAGAAATCGACTGCGTACTGGACGACGATTCGAGCGAGAACGAAGCGGCGCTCGCTGCGTTCTACGCGAATCTGTTGCAGTCAGACCTGACCGACTTTGAGAAGTACCTCGGCTTCAAGGATATCCGCCAACGCTTCCCGGACATGACCCAGGCCAAGATGGCAGAGCAGGCCGGGGTGAACGAATCGGTGGTTTCCGCACTGATGGCGTTTGACGACCTCCCGGCTGAAGTCTTGGCCCTTCTGAACGAAAAGCCTGCCCTCATGGGCGCGACTTCTGGCTATGCGTTGGCGCGCTTGGTCAGAACCGGAAAGGCAGATCGGGTTGTGCTCGCAGCCCAGCGGCTGGCGAACAAAGAGCTGGATGAAACACAGGCGGTGAAGTTCGCAAGCGCGGACCCCGCGAAGCAGAAGGCGACGCCTGCGGCGACGTCTTTCAAGGTCAAGGCAGGGCGGGGCACGTACTGTGATGTTCGTCAGGCCAAGAATGTCGTACGGCTGGAGTTCCAGTCGGAAGCTGAAGCTCAAGCGGTCCAGTCGGCGCTGAAGGAAGTTCTGGAGCAGCGCGCGGCGGTAGCTCAGACGGAGCAGACTGAGATCGCCGAAAAATAGTTGTTTGAAATCAATGGCTTTGAACTTTGAATCTTTCGCGAAGGGCTTCAACTCGACGCGAAAAGGGATAACAAGATGAATTGATCACTGGGCATAAAAGACAAAAGCCTCCAGTTGGTGCTGGAGGCTTTTGAATACGGGCTTGCTGTTCACTCGCCCGGCTGCACTTCCCGACGGCAAATCGGGTTGAGCGTTGACACCTCGAAGTGTAGCCGATCGAATCAGACAGTCAAGCGTACTCCATCCGTTTTCAAGAAATGGACGCTGGATATGTCTATCGCGCAACACTTCGTTGCTGGCGAGGTAGGGTTACGCCCGCACTTCCCCGAAACCAAAAACGTCGATATTTCCCCTGCTCCTCAGGCAACCGAGGACAGCGACGTGATCGCTCTGACTTCCGATTCCGTCAACCTGCCGTGGGTCATCCTGCGGGCCGTCCATCGTGCTTCGCGCCTTGATGGGATCCCTGCTCGGGCGCGCTCCGTGTTGGCTGCACTTGCACGCACCGTTGACGCCTCTAACCCGTACGATCATATCTACGCCCGACGTGAGCTGCTGACGGAACGGTCGATGCAGTCGGAACGGACGTTCTACCGAAGCCTCGATGACCTTGAAACCGCAGGTCTGATCGACCGGCCACCGCAACGCCGCTACGTGCAGGCGGGGCTCTTTGGTCGCGCCTATCTTCATCTGACCGAACGTGCTGCCGTCATTCTCGGGCTGGTAGCGGAGCCAATCACGACTGATCAACCAGTCGAGGCCAAGGCTGATTCGGTGGAATCATCCAGCACCAATGCCGGAGCTCTGCAAGCCGGTACCGCCGCGGCTGAAGCATTTTTCTATCGGTCTGCCAACGTGGCAGACGGTGGTATATATAAGAATCTTTCCCCCACCTCTTTGCAAAAGAGACAACCGGGGCAGGTGCCTGTAGACCTTCAGCGTCTGCGGTCCCTAGGTTTTCGGGATTTCCTGATTTTCAAACTGATGCGTGAAGCACGTGAGCAGGGCAAGCGTCTGTCCGATGTTGTCGAAGCAACGTGGGAGCATCTCAAGAAAGCCAAGCGGCCCATCTGCTATCTGCGCGCCCTGCTAACCAGCACCGCCGATTTCTCATTCCAGATCCGCACCCGGCATGCAGAGCAAAACGCGGCGCGTGCTGCGGTCGAGGACCAAGAGGCCGCTGAGTCGCTGGTTCGCGAGGTCGCCGGTCAGTCCTTCGTCGACGCTAGCGGTGAGCGTAAGCTCGTCGTCGATGCTGACGGACTGTCGCTCTCGGTCTATAACGCGGAGGAGGGCGTCGCACGCCGCGAGGCGGGTCAATGGCAACTGAGATTCGCGAAGGCACTCCGGAACGGTCAGATCCGACCAGCACAGACGGATGATCTCGAAGCATTTGCCCAGGCGCGCCGTCAGGCGACCTCGTGGACTCTCCCAGCTGCCGACGCTCCGCGTATCGCCACCGAGACTGTTACGAACCATCTGGCCCGTTTAAAAGGAGCGTTACGGCAGTTCTCCCCGGCGCTGGCACGTGCGGTGTGAGTAGGGCCCAAGCGAAAGGATTTAAGGCGAACAACGGCGAGCGCCATCACGATCCCTTGGCCTATAACGGAGACTGGGCGGAAATATTCGAGTCGCATACCAAACTGCGTCGCGGAGGCACTCAATGAAACGCCTGCTCTTTCTTGTCGCTGGTTCACACCGCGCAGCGGTGGCCGCCGATCCGTGATTAGCCCGGGGGACCTGGATGATCCGGTCACCGCCATTGCGCCGGAAACCGACGTCGAAGGTGCCGCACACGCGGTCGACGGCGGATGAGCATCACACTGGTTGAAACCTGGCCACAACGTCAGTTGTCTGAGCGTTTCCGGCGCCGATGTACCGGTTTGCCGCCGAGATCCTTGCCTGCTGATGGTTATTAGCAGGCTGTCAACCAGTCACGGCCTCATCCAGCGCCGCCTCAAAAAACCGTTCCACCGCGCGGTACTGGCGGGCCGCGTCGCCCTTGGTGTAAAGGGTCGTCGTGCCGAGACTGGCGTGCCCCAAACCCGTCTGCACGTCCCGCAGGTCGCCGCCGGCGTCGAGCGCGTGATTCGCATGCGTGTGGCGCAGCCAGTGTGTGCTGGCCCGTTTCAGATCCGCCGCGGCGCCGGGGTAGGTGGGCGCGAGCGCGTCCGCGGCCCGCCTGAAGATGGCTTTGTATAGCCGGGCGAGCGCATCGGGCGACAGGGGCTTGCCGGTTTTCAGGTGGGCGATCAGCGGCGTGTCGCCGGGCGCGGTCTCGAGCGTGCAGGGCGTCCGACGCAGCTGCAGCGACGCCGCGAGCGCCTCCATCAGCCGGTGCGGCATCGGCACCTGCCGCTCCCGCCTGCCCTTGCCCATGACCCGCAGGGTCCAGGCGTCCTCGAGGGCGGCATCCAGTGCCTTGCGCGACAGCGCGCCCGTGGTCGCCGTGGCCAGCTCGGTGCGGCGCAGCCCGGTCGCATACGCCAGCAGCAGCGCGAAACAGTCCCGCTGGTCGGCGGCCGAGCCGCCGGGCAGGTTCAGCGGCCGGCTGACGGTTTGCAGCACAAAACGCCATTGGGCGTGCGTAAGCGTGCGCCCGGTCACGTCGACCAGCGGCTTCGCACTGTCCACCTTCTGCAGCCCGTGAAACGGGTTGACCAGCAGATAGTGCTCCTCCACCAGCCAGCTGCACATGGCCGACAGGATCTTTCGGGCGGTCTCCCGGCTCGCGGGCGGCAGCTTCTTGGCGAACGGCCGCCAGGCCGGGTCGAAGCGCTCGGCCTTGCCGTTGCCAATCCATCGCTCGGCCGGCTGCGGGTCGGCCAGAAAGCCGTTGATGTAATCGCGGCAGTCCAGCGTATTGAGCGACGACAGCGGTTTGCGCCGCACGATGATCGCCCACAGCAACAGCCGCTCGGCTTCGCGCCGGTAGGCGCGGGCGGTGTGCGCGCTGCGCTCGCCGCGGATCGTGATCCACGCGTTAACGGCGTCCAGGTCGGTGGCGAGTTCCGCCTGGTGGGCGGGCACGGGCGCCCGGTTCAGGCCCTGCGATCCATCCAGTTCGGGCGGCACGCGCAGCGACTCCAGTGGCGCAACGTCGGCGCTGACGGCCGGCCGGGTGAGCACCGGATGGCCCACGGCGAGCTGCCGGCGCGGCGTGGTCGCAAGCGGCGAGAGGATGCAGTGCAGCGAGCGCGCGTGCAGATCCAGCCAGTCGGTGATGCGCTGCGCGCCCTTCGGACCGAGCCTGGGCACGGCGGTGTACCAGCGCTGCCGGCGGCGCTGGATCAGCGCGAGCAGGTCGGCGAGGGTGGCCAGCCCCGCAGCGGCGAGGCGCGCCGCGACCGCCGGCTCGAACCAGCCGTCGAGCGGGTGCTCTGGCGCAGGGTCCTGAACCAGCGCGCGTTCCATGCGCTCGAGCGCCGCGGCCTGGCGGGCGCGCAGTCGCGCATTGCGGGCGATTTTCCGGTCAAGGGTGGGCGAGGGCGGTGGTGGGAAATCGCCCCTGTACAGCGCGATGAGCTCCGCTTCGCCGTAGACGCCGTCCGGATCCACCTGCGCGCGGTACGCCTCAAGCGTCGGGATATCGTCGCGGCCGTGCAGCTCGGCGAGCGGGATGCTGCCGGGTTTCAGGCGCAGCAGGTGAGCCGCCTCGAGGTCACGTGCCCGCCGCGCCGCGACGGCCAGCGTGTCGCGCAGCGTCGTGAGCAAGCGTCGTGTCACCCGAACGTCGGTGCCGGGTTCGCCATATGCGGCATGCAGTCCCTCGATCACGGCCCCTTCCAGCCAGCCGCGATAAAGAGCGAAGTGCTGTCGGGTCAGGCGACGCGCGGTCGGCTTCATGCTGGTTCCCCGTGCGGGGCCGGCGGCGTCATGGTTGCAATCATGTGCCCCATGAACGGTGGCAGCACGTGACAAAGATTGATTCGCCCTTCGAGCTCGGCGCGATAGGCCTCGAGCTTTGCCTCGTCGAAGTGCAGGCGAAAGCAGGCGGGCAGGACCTCGGCAAGCTCGTTCAGCTCGCCGTCGAGGTGCCGCGCGAATTCGTCTTTGACGGCGCGGTCGTCGTCGAGCAGTTCGCGCCTGACGGCGTCGGGCTGCGTCAGGTCGATTTCGGGCGGCGTCATCGGGCGGTCGTCGGTTGAAGCGAAAGTTGCAGCACCTCTGGGCGGTCTGTAATGGGTGAGGGGTGGGTTGCCGTCTGCGCCGTCAGAACTTTTGCTTCCGCGCGTCAAGAAGCGAAAGTCGGAAATGCCAGACGAAGGAAGATAATGTCTGAAATGTCACATGCCCTGGCACTGCCCGGCCGGCATGTCCGTGAAACAGAGGAGTGGTCGACTTCAGCAACCGAAGAAGCAATGGCGGTAAGGCTTTGCGGCCAATTTTGCCGGCTTTCCGTTGGATTGTTTCACGGCTGGACGCGGTGGACGAGCGGTCAGGCCGCCAAAACGCGGTAAATGTGCATATACACATTTACCGGTGCGCAAAAGCGTATCGAACGGTACGTATTTTGTAGTGAATGAATCGGCGCGCGAAACCGCAATCACGTCGCTGTCAAACGGGCGGAAGTCCGGGTCGTTTTGTACTAAAACATGATGGTCGGGCAAACCGGAGTGCTGTCGATGATACAACCACGTTTCTTGCGGGCAGTCAACAACGCACGTCCGCACGGCGCGCATCGATATGACCTCTTCGGTCCGAAGATCGGGCGCCGGCTAACCCTGTTCGGGCGGCTCGCCCTCGATCTCTGGGTTCGCCTCGAATCAGACCCGCAAGTGGTCACTTACTGCGAGCGGCCCCTTTGCATCCCGGACGCCAAGCCGTCCCGCGTTGTCGACTTCTGGATCCGCACGCGTCACGACGAGAGATTGTGTGTCGTGCTGCGAACGGCGGAATGGACTTCTGTGGCGCAAGGACATTCCCTGTTTCCGGCTTTTCAGTCGTGGAGCCGGGCGTCCTCGATGCAGTTGCAGATGATTCATCCGCAGGAACTCGCCGACCCACATGTGCTGCGCGAGAACCGGATCATGATGCTCCGTTACCTGGTGAGCGGCCACGCCCTTCCGGTTGACGGATTGATGGCCGGCGTGCTCATTGCGTGCAGCAATGGCACCACGCCGGCAGAACTGGAACGGCAATTCGCGGCGGCCGATCCGATGCTGGTCCGTTCTGCGGTGTTCAGACTGGTGCTTGATGGACAGGTTCGATGTCCAACGCTTGCACTGGAACCACTCGGGCCGCGTACCCGTCTGGAGCGGCCATGAAGAAGATCGCTTTTGGGACGTTGCGGTTCGACCGCCGCTCCATTCCCCAGGATCTGACAGATATCGGGCAATGGCCGGCGGCGGACGATAGCGCCCTGTCTGATGAGGGGCGCGATCTGCTGACGCGCCGCATCCGGGCGATGACCTTGTTTGTGGATGGACATACACCCCTTCGCGAAATCACCCGTGAAACGGGAGTTGGTTTCAACGACCTTTATCGCGTCTTCGAGCGATGCATCACGCAGCACGACGATGGTCGAATCTTCGGCTGCCGCGCATTGATCCCTTATCAGCACACGCGGTCGTACGATCGCCGATCGCTGGTCAAACCATCCCGCGAGGGCATCGCAAGCAACGCAAGCGGTGCCTTCAGCCAGTTGCTGCAGCGTTACCCAGACATCGCACGCTGGATCGAACGCAAGGTCGCCGAACGCAGCAGGAAGCATGCAGCGCTCACCGAAGTGCATCGGCACCTGTGGCGACTCCACGGAGGCTTTCTTGCGCAATGCCGGCAGGCGGGCATTCAGGCACACGAATATCCTTTCAACCAGAAATATCTTGGTGAGCGATCGCTTGCCAGTCACGTTCGGGCACTGTCGAACCGGAATTTCGACGCGGCGGCTCGGGCAGCAGGCGCCCAGCAGATCAGTCATCGCTGGAACGACGATCCTGATGCCGTTCGCAAACCCGCAACCCGTCCATTTGAGGCGGTCGAATTTGACGGTCACAAGATCGACGTGCGCTTGACGCTGCGCATCGACGACCCGTTCGGTTTCGAAACATTGCTCGTGCTGCACAGGATCTGGATCTTGGTGGTGCTCGATGTGGCAACCCGTGCAGTGATTGGCTATGCGCTCGCGCTCGGTCGCGAGTACAACAAGGACGACATTGCCGCGGCCTTGCAGGCGAGCCTGATGCCACACACAGCCCGCGCTTGGAAGATTCCTGCGCTGGCGGTCAGACCCGGTGGAGGCTTCCCGTCCGAGACGATTCCCGGTATCGCGTGGGCGTGCTGGGGCACGTTCCGCTTTGACGCAGCGAAGGCACATTTCGCGAAGGCGACACTTGAGCGCCTGACCCAGGTCATCGGCTGCACAGCCGACAACGGGCCACTGGGCCAGAAGAACGAACGCGCGCTGATTGAGCGCTTCTTCGATCAGCTCGCGTCGCATTTCGCGCACAGATTGCCGGCCACCACGGGCAGCGATCCGCGCGCAGTCGAACGTGTGCTCAATGATGTCGGCGAGAAAGCTTCATTGATGATGACGCTCGACGAGCTCGAAGATGTGATCGACGTGGTTCTCGGCAACTACAATGGCGAGCCGCATGGGGGACTGGGCGGGCGTACGCCGCTGGAGGCAATGCATTTTCTGCTCGAAAAACAGGACGGCCTGCTGCGTACGCTACCGGTGGCCAGACGCAGCGCCTTGTGCCTGCTTCAGGAGGCTCGCGTTGTCACGATCCGCGGCAACGTGAGCCGCGGCGACCGCCCGCATATCAATTTCGAACACGTGCGTTACGACAGCCGGGTGCTGTCGGGCATCGCAGGACTGATCGGCAAGCAGCTTCGTATCTATTTCAACGTCAAGGACATCCGCCATCTGCACGCGTTCCATATGGACGGGTCAGAACTGGGTGTGTTGACTGCCGCGCGTCCCTGGTGCTTTACGCCCCATTCGCTTCGCGTGCGACAGGAAATCTTCTCACTGATCCATCAGCGAAAGCTGTCGGTGCGCGAAGGCAGCGATCCGGTTGGCGCGTGGTTTGCCTACAAGAAAGAACAGGCGCGAAGCCATACACGTGACGCCAATGACCTGGCGCGCATGCTGACAGACCGGGCGAAGTCACATCAGGCACTGCCGCCGCCCGATGTCGCTCATGCGGCGCCAGCCGTGAAAAGCGAAGCGCCGGCGGCAGAAACACCTGTCCGAAAGACGCCGGACGCACCGTGGCTCACGCAGATCTTTACGTTTGGGTGAACGATGCCTGATTCGCTGAAACGCCCCGTTGATCCATCGGCGCATCCGCTCGTGAACCAGGCGTACATGGTGCCCACCCCGGCAATCGCCGCGATGTACTCTCGCGTGCGCCAGTGTATCCGGCGCGGCGTCGCTGGCGCCGTGATCTATGGACACACGCGCTGGGGCAAGACCTATGCGATTCGATACTGTGTCCGGCTGCTGCATCTGGAGCTGCCTCGCGTGGCGGTCCTGACAATCGGCATGCCGCGCAATCCGTCGCGCTCGGAAACACTGTTTTTCGGCATGCTGCTCGAGGCGGCACGACATGGGCGCCCGGATAGCGGCACGGCGTTGCAGCGTCGGCTACGCCTCTACCATAAACTGGCTGAACTGGTCGAACGTGCCGCCGGCAACAAACTGATCGTATTTGTCGACGAGGCGCAGCGGCTTGAGCTCGAACACTACGAATGGCTGCGCGACGTGCAGGACGAACTCGAGCGCCGGGGCGTGTGGATGTTCACATTCCTGGTCGGTCAACCTGGCATCCTGAACCGCAAGAGTTCGTTTCGACAGAGCGTCGACACGTCGCAGATCGTGTCCCGTT
The DNA here is from genome assembly GCF_900230185.1 of Burkholderia sp. OK233. Lineage (GTDB taxonomy): Bacteria > Pseudomonadota > Gammaproteobacteria > Burkholderiales > Burkholderiaceae > Paraburkholderia. Next base: position 144,427 of record NZ_OCSR01000003.1, on the reverse strand, counting down.
TCATGGTCGATGAGTTGCGCTTCGACGGCTTTCGTGCCGCCGAAGATCTGAAAATGTCGCTCGCCGCTTACGACACGTCAACTTTTCCAGACGGCAGTGACTGGCCTTACACGCGCTATTTTCTGCAACGCGCATTCGACACCGGCTTCCGCCTTGAGAAGCAGCACCTCGCGTTGTGGGATGCTTTCGATTCTGCCCATCGGCGCGCGAGATTTGATTTCACGATGGAGGTGCCGATGGAGTATGTCGCGCGCACTATCGAGATCGCACTCGTTGAGAACATGAAACACGATGTCATGGATTTTGCGCTCAGCCCGGCATTGTGGGCGCAAGCGGTAGACGAATCGAACTACGTTGCGGCACTGGAAGATTTGCGCATCATATTCGTTGACGACGTAGCTGCTGGACCATGAAAAGTCGCTTCGAAATTCTGCTCCCCGGCGCCGACACCTGGCAAGCCGGTGACTGGTGCTGGCGCGACGACTGGAATCTGCCAGGGCAGTCCGCGTTTATGCTGTTCGCCAGGTTCCAGCAATTGAATGCGTTGTCATGTACAGCATTGGCGGAACTTTTCTTACGAAAGCCGGGTCGCTGGCCTTTGAAGCACGGCATCGATCTGCGCGACATGCGTCAGTTCGATCTTCTCCGGATGTCCGATCTGATGTGCATTCCGCTTTGCGACGTCGCGGCTGCGTTTTTGCCGGTTAGCGACGTGTCGCGGAGTGCCGGATCGCAACAATTGATGTGGTGCATGCAGTGTGCGATGCGCGGCATTCATCTCACCGTCTTTCAGTCTGACGGGTGCAAGACATGCCCGGTCCACGGAAGTCCACTCCTTGACCGTTGCACCCAATGTGGCGAGGCCTTGATGACCTACCGGCTGCAGGCATGCAATTTCCGTCTGCCCCTATGTTGTCCGACGTGCGGGCACAACTGGGTGCGCTCGCCCGGCGCGGCCGAAGATCCCGCGACCCGATTATCGCTTGCGTACCGGTGCAAGGTCGCGCAAAGTCTTGCGCGGGATTGGTTCGGCCGCCGTTCATCAAATCTTCGGCGACTGCTGGTGAACTTAGGCCAGCCGGACGTTTGCGAGGCATGGCTGGCTTCGGCACCGCCAAGGGTAAGCGGCGCGGATCGGCTCGGCGACTTCTGCGCGCGAGTCGTGCAGGGGCAGACTGAAGGAGTTTCGACCCTCCTGATCCATCCGGTGGCATTTGCTCGCGATTCGTTAGAAACAGATGTTGACCGTCGCCGCAAGTGCATCGGAGATTTGCCCCGTTCGCTGGCGATACGCGCTTCCGATGACGTGCTGCCTGACGCCATCGCTTGTTATAAGTCGATTCGACGATATCTCATGCGCCATGTCGTGCAAAGGCATCGCAGGTGTGTCTATACCGCTGGCCGCTATTTCACATGGCGGCTCGACGCACGCACAACGACACCATTTTGTCCGGTTGCTCAAGCGGTACTGCGATGGCGGACAAAATGGGAAGGTGTCGGCGTACCGGCGCATCTTTTCGGCCGAAGCGAGCATGGGTTGCTTGGTGTCCTTGTCTGGCTTTCGCTCTTCGCGCCAGTTGGCTTGCCCGGATGGATCTCGTCGGTCGAGCGCTGGGCAATCCTGCGAGTTTTTGCACTGGCTTGTCTCGACAGTTTTTCCTGCTACCTTGAAGCGGCCAGCGGAGGCGCGCGATCGGGACCTCTATGGATGCCGTTTCCCGCGATCGATTATCCGGAGCGGGAGTGGGTTGTGCTGGACGCAGAGCCTGACCGGAAGCAGTACAGAATGGTGATCGCTCCCGCGCGACCACGACCGCTCGTATCCTTAGAGGAACTACCGGCGGGAGCGGAGCACTACAGACATCACGTCGCAAACCTTCATAAAGCTCGAGTACCGGAAAACTGGCCGGCGCCTGTCGCGAAACGCGACGCGCGACCGGACATTTCCGTGCAACCTGATAAGTTGCCACTGACGAAGGATCGGCGCCGCGTCGGTGTTACTGCTATGGTCCTGGCGGTGTTGGCGGCTTCCGATGCAGAGTGAGACGATCATCCGGTGCTGTCCGTGGTTTCCATGAACGCAGTCAGAAGCATGGGAATCGGCGCCTTCCGGACGAAGAAAGCGAATAACTGTCGCTCAGTAACCTGAGCCGGGAATGTGGCACGTGCCAGTGGTCGTTTCCCGGTTAAGTCATTACGGATTCGGACTATATTTACAGGAGGTTGCGCTCACCAGCCACCAGTTGGGTCGTCTACGCGGAGTTTCGGGTAATCCCGATAGGAGAGGCGAAATGATGCGCATATATTTCCTGATACCGGATGTACAGAGTGCAAGGGAAATCATTGACGAACTACTGCTCAAGCGGATCGAGTGGCGCCACGTTCACGTGCTCGCCCGGGCAGGCGTACCGCTCGAGGATTTGCCGGAGGCGACGCTGGCGCAGCGCAGCGACCTGATCCCGGCGCTTGCGCGCGGGGGTGCGGCGAGTGCCGTTACCGGCGTGCTGGCCGGCCTTGTCGCTATGGCCTTCGCCAACTGGCCTAACGATCTCCGGCGGTGTCGTTGTGCTGATGACGCTGGCGAGTGCCGGATTCCGGGCCTGGACCTCGACGATGATCGGCGTCGACGTTCCCAATACCCGGCTCGGGCAGTTTGAAGACGCGATCGACAACGGCGAATTGCTGATGATGGTCGACGTGAAGAAAGATCGTGCCGAAGAAATCGGGCAACTGGTCAAGAGCCACCATCCCGAAGCAGATGTAGAGGGTACCGATCCAACGATTCCCGCGTTTCCATAGTCGATTGTGGCAGCTTCGATCTGACCCAACCGGGCTTGGGACGATTGGAGCGCGTCGGAGTACCTGATCTGGATGCGCAGCTGGCGAAGCACACTTCGGCGGATAATGAAGGAGACCACAATGAACGACAAATACGGTGCAGGGCGCCGCGAGTTGCTGCGTATACTGGCGGCCGGAGGGCTGGTAGGCTTCGGTGGAAGCTGGGCCCGGCGGTCATGGGCAACCAACGTGGTCACGCAGCCATTCGAAAACGGTGTGCGGGAGTTGACCGGTGCATTTCCCCAGAAAGGTGAGATGCTTCTCGTGCGTAGCCGACCCCCCTTGCTCGAGACACCGTTCACCGTGTTCGACGATGGTGTGTTCACGCCGAACGATCGCTTCTTCGTGCGCTGGCATCTGTCCAGTATCCCGACCCACGTCGATGGCGCGAGCTTCCGTCTGATGGTCCGTGGGGTAGTCGAGCGCGAACTCTCTCTGAGCCTCAGTGAGATCATGAGCGACTTTCCACACGTAGAGGTCGCTGCAGTGAACCAGTGCGCGGGAAATTCGCGCGGCTTCTTCAATCCACGTGTGGCAGGCGGAGAGTGGGGCAACGGCGCGATGGGCAATGCACTGTGGACCGGTGTTCGACTCAAGGACATACTGGATCGGGCGGGGGTTAAGGCGGGTGCGGTTCAGGTCCGGTTCAACGGTCTTGAATCCGGGGTGATCTCCGCGACGCCGGACTTCGTCAAAACACTGAGTGTCGATCATGCCCGCGACGGCGAAGTGATCATCGCCTACGGAATGAACGGCCAGGCGTTGCCGCTGCTCAATGGCTTCCCGCTAAGACTCGTTGTGCCGGGCTGGTATTCGACGTACTGGATGAAGATGCTCAATGACATAGAGGTTATCGCGCGCCCAGACGAGAACTTCTGGATGGCTACGGCTTACCAGATTCCGGATACGCCTCATGCAAACGTCCGGCCGGGGCAGCCCGGAGTCAAGACAATACCCATCAACCGGATGGTGCCACGGTCATTCTTCACCAACGTCGATAACGGTTCGGTGTTGCATGTGGCGCAGCAGAAGATGATCAGGGGCATCGCATTCGGTGGCGACACTGGTGTGCGTAAGGTTCTCTTTTCGTCTGATGACGGAGCATCCTGGGTGCCGGCGCGCCTCGAAAGGGACTTTGGGAAATACAGTTTTCGCCGTTGGGACGCCCCCTTTACGCCTGGGCGATCGGGGCAGTATGCGCTTAAGGTGAAGGCCGTGAACAGCGACGGTATCGAACAGCCGGAAACGCCCAATTGGAACAGCGGCGGTTACATGCGCAATGTCGTCGAATCAGCGACCGTCGTCGCCGCGTGAGGAACGGATCATGAAAGCGTTTGCTGTGTTTGTGATGGTATCCGCGAGTTATGCCTGCCCATGGGCGGTTGCCGGGCCGGACAAGCCCGGTACCACAGCTGTGATCCGCACCGTCGACGTTGCATTGCCGAATGGTAGGGAGGCTTTCCCCCTTGGCACGGGGGCAGATCTTGCTAACGCGCATTGCATGATCTGTCATTCTGTGGGGATGGTCACCCGGCAACCACCACTGTCGTTTCAGGAGTGGAAGGCAGAGGTGACCAAGATGCGCGCGGTCTACGGCGCGCCGTTCGATGCTGATCAAATTGAACCGATCGCACGGTATCTAACGGTGATAGACGGAAAACCGTAGGTCCAATGCCGGGCAGTTGGTCGCGGTGACACGAAACGTCGGAATCCCGCCGGGTTGGGTTCTTTCTGCATTCTCGTCGATCCGAGGCGGTGCTGGGCTGGTTGCAGTGCCTAAGAGCTGATCAAGGGGGAATCCAGCGTCGACGTATTGCTGTGCGTGAGGACTCAAGCTCGCAGCACCTTCTTTATTTTCCAGGATAGTCTGCCTTGCCGTGCGAGCCCCGCAAGGCAGTTGTGGATGCTTGGAGGAGCCGTGCGGGTGGGCCGGGTTCAACCAGTCGACGTGCACGCGTCACTGCGTGCGGCATGCCCGGCAACGCAAGAGGGCATTGAGTCGCCCATCGACAATCCCTCGAAATCCTCCATGAAATCTCCGATCATGGTAGCAATGTAAGCCAGCACCATGTTGCTGAACGGGATTACGGACCACTGCGACAACGAGTACACCAAACATGCCTTGTCCGCCTACCGCAACGAACGTGTCGACAACTGGAGAGTCCGACACCGCGACAGCGAGTTTGGCCGATGGCCTCACTGGCGATGAAGCTCGTCGCCGGCTGGCAACGTCGGGTCCTAACTCGATCCCCGATACTTCTGGGCACCCTTTGCGCATGGCACTGGACAAATTCTGGGCGCCCGTTCCGTGGATGCTTGAGGCTGCAATCGTGTTCCAGTGTGCGCTGGGTAAATTCGTTGAGGCTGGAGTCATTGCCGGTCTGCTTGTGTTTAACGCGGCACTCGGTTTATTCCAGGAAAGCCGCGCCCAGGCGACACTGACTGCATTGAAATCACGGTTGGCGCTGACCGCGTCGGTCCTGCGCGACGGTACCTGGCTGACTGTACCCGCCGCTGACCTGGTGCCAGGCGACGTGGTCAAGCTGTCACTCGGTGCCGTGGTCGCCGCTGACATGCGCCTCCTCGCTGGGGGCGTCTTGATCGACCAGTCAATGCTCACTGGCGAATCAGTGCCCACTGAAGCGGGCGCAGGCGCCCAGACTTTTGCTGGCGCGCTTGTAAGGCGCGGCGAGGCGGTAGCGGAGGTCACCGCGACCGGCGTGCACACCAAGTTCGGCCGTGCCGCCGAACTTGTCCGTACCGCCCGCGTCGTGAGCTCACAGCAAAAGGCGGTGCTCCAGGTGGTGCGCAATCTTGGGGTATTCAATGGTTTCGTCATTGCGATGCTGGTGGTCTGTGCCTACTTCCTCAAAGTGCCGTTTGTCGAGATCGTCCCCCTCGTCCTTACGGCGGTGCTGGCATCGATTCCGGTTGCGCTGCCGGCAACCTTCACTCTTGCGGCCGCGTTTGGCGCTCGGGCGCTAGCAAAGCACGGCGTGTTGCCGACACGCCTCTCTGCGGTGGATGAAGCCGCGACCATGGATGTGCTGTGCGCCGACAAGACGGGCACACTGACGCTCAATGCGATCACGGTCAGCACCGTTCGGGCAATGCCCGACTTTGATCAGCAACACGTCCTGGCGCTGGCGGCGCTGGCTAGCGCGGACGGTGGGCAGGATCCGGTCGACGAGGCCATTCGGGTCGCGGCCTCGAAGGAAGCTGGTCGCGACGCGCCGAGCTTGATCAAGTTCACACCCTTCGATCCGACGAAGAAGATGTCCGAGGCGACAGCAAAAGATTCAGCCGGGGGTACGCAGCGGGTTATAAAGGGTGCCTTTTCGACGGTCGCCGGTCTTGCAGCATCTTCGCCGACAGCAAACGCGGTGGCGAGCGAACTCGAGCAGCAGGGTTATCGGGTTCTCGCCGTCGCGGCGGGACCGCAAGCGGCAATGAAGCTGGCAGGACTGATCGCGCTCAGCGATCCGCCGCGTTCAGACTCAGCAGCGCTCGTTACGGAATTGGGTGGGTTGGGTGTGCGAGTGGTGATGGTGACGGGCGACGCGCCGGCGACCGCAGCCATAGTGGCGCACGCGGTGGGACTCGATGGTGCCACGTGTCCACCCGGTCCAATCCCCGAAAATTTGCAACCGGAAGCGTTTGCGGTTTACGCTGGCGTGTTGCCAGAGGACAAGTTTAAACTCGTCAAGGAGTTCCAGGCGAGCGGTCACACCGTAGGCATGTGCGGCGATGGGGCCAACGACGCGCCGGCGCTACGCCAGGCGCAAATCGGAATCGCGGTGTCGACAGCAACTGACGTTGCCAAATCGGCTGCCGGGATGGTACTGACCGAACCTGGGCTTGCGGGCATCGTTGCAGCGGTAAAGGAAGGTCGTGTTACGTTCCAGCGCATCCTGACCTACACGTTGAACTCGATTATCAAGAAGGTCGTGGCGGTACTTTTCCTTGTACTCGGCTTGATCATGACCGGGCATGCGATCCTGAACCCGCTGTTGATGGTCATTGTGATGATCACGGGCGACTTTCTCGCCATGTCGTTGACTACGGACCATGTGCAGCCTTCGCCGTGGCCAAATGCCTGGCGTATTGGCAACCTGACGATCGTGGGTGTTGCAATGGGCGTTTGCCTGTTAGCCTTCTGCATGGGAGTGCTGGCCATCGGAAAATTTGAGGTGGCCCTCGCAACTGATGCACTGCGAACCGTTGCCTTTATTGCTCTGGTCTTCGGTAGCCAGGCGATGCTCTACGCGATTCGTGAGCGCCAGCACATATGGGGTGCCCGGCCAAGCCTCTGGCTCGTCGTATCGTCTGTTGCGGATCTCGTGATCGCGTCGACATTGGCGATCGGCGGGGTCGCAATGACGCCTCTGCCGGTCTCGATGGTGGCTGGCGTACTTGCCGCAGCGGCCCTCTTCGCTTTGGTCATGGGGCTGGTGAAGGTTCCCGTGTTCGCTCGTCTCAGGGTCGCATAGGGCGTTATTCCAGCCTCCCTGACGGCTCAATGTCGCATGTGGTAGCGCGGGTCACGAGAAATCAGTGGATGGGGACGTTGCAGCCAGGAGAGTTCGGCCTTGCGTACTCAAAGCGATGAACGCGACCTCCGTGATCCGCGCAGACGGGAGGATACGAATGCAAATCAGCTCAAGCGAATTTCGCGTGCCGGAAGGGGATGAGGTCAATTTCCGGAAGTGGCCAACGGGGATAAAGCCCTTCTATACGTCAAAGGAGCACTATCAGAGGCTGCTCGGGGAGCACGTCGCGCGGCTTAGCGCGCTTCAACAGCTTCTCTACGCATCCAACCGCTTTGCGATCCTGCTGATCTTCCAGGCAATGGATGCGGCGGGAAAAGATGGTGCTATCCGGCACGTGATGTCTGGGGTCAACCCCCAAGGCTGCCAGGTATTCAGCTTCAAACATCCCAGCGCCGCCGAGCTGGAACACGATTTTCTCTGGCGTACCACCCGTGATCTACCGGAACGTGGGCGGATCGGCATCTTCAACCGGTCTTACTACGAGGAAGTGCTGATCGTCCGGGTCCACCCGGAGATCCTCCGCGGCGAAGGGCTGTTCGATGCACGGCGCGATGAGAAGACAGTCTGGCGCGAGCGTTATCGCTCGATCGCCGATCTGGAAAAGCACCTGCACGTCAATGGGACCCGCATCGTAAAGTTCTACCTTCACCTCTCCAAGGAGGAGCAGCGAAAGCGCTTTCTCGAACGTATCGACAATCCGGAAAAGAACTGGAAATTCAGCCTTGCGGACATTGAGGAGCGGAAATTCTGGAAACAGTACATGACGACGTATGAGGAGTGCCTTAGCAGGCCGGTGAAATACCTCATGTAGCGGTCATCCGGGACGCAGGCGTAAACGTTGAACTGATGTCATCAATGAGAGCGAGATGGAAAGGATGCGTGGGCAAGATGATTTTACCGAGTCAATGTTCACGGTGCTGAAGCTGGACGATTTTGTGCCGAAGGACCATCCGTTGCGTCCGATTCGCACCTGGCTCAATGACGCGCTTAAACGCATGGACGATGTGTTCGCGCGGATGTACGAGGCTGACGCGAAAGGAGGTCGGCCGAGCATCGCGCCGGAGAAGCTGGTGCGAGCTCTTTTGCTGCAGGTGCTGTACTCAATTCGTAGCGAGCGCATGCTGGTGGAACAGATTTCCTACAACATGCTGTTCCGCTGGTTCGTCGGCCTGCCGATGGACGGGACCGTGTGGGACCACTCGACGTTCAGCAAGAACCGCGACCGGTTGCTCGAACACGATGTGCTGGTGTTGCTCTTCAACGAGACAGTCGAGACCGCGCGCGAGCGCGGATATCTTTCCGGGGAGCACTTTAGCGTCGACGGCACGTTGATTCAGGCGTGGGCCGGGCACAAGAGCTTTGTGCCCAAGGCAAGTCCGGACAAAGACGACACGCCTCCTGACGAACCGCCCGCGCCGAATGACAACTGGCACGGACAGAAGCGCAGTAACGAGACGCACCAATCCACGACGGACGAGCAGGCGCGCCTGTTTCGCAAGAGCAAAGGAACCGGAGCGATGCTCTGTTATATGGGCCACGTGCTGACCGACAACCGGCATGGCCTGGTGGTCAACGCACAGGTGACGCTGGCGACGGGCACCGCCGAGCGCGACGCGGCCGAGCTGATGCTTGCCGATGCCGCAAGTGTTGCGCCGCTCGGCATCAGGGTCGGCGCGGACAAGAACTACGACACCGCCGGTTTCGTGGCCAGTTGTCGAGCGAACCGTGTGACGCCGCATGTGGCGCAAAACGATGGGCGTCCAGGAGGTTCAGCAATTGACGAGCGAACTACGCGATGGCCGGGTTACGCGGTCAGCCAGCAAAAACGTAAGCGCATTGAGCAGGTGTTCGGATGGGGCAAGACAGTCGGACGGATTCGACAAGCGATGTATCGGGGACTTGAACGCGTAGACCAGCTCTTCGTGCTGACGCAGGTCGGCTACAACCTGACGCGTATGCGCACACTTGCCGGTTGAGGGGCAGGAAGCGATGGATAACACCGATATGGTGAACCCGCGAGCAACGCCGAATGCCCGCAAACGTGTTCAGCGTTTCAAAAGTGCAAACCCAGCATCCGTCGTAATGCATCTGAGCGCATCAACGACGGATATTTCAACGGCCTGTTAGTACTACTGTGTCACATAATTGGTTGCGCGCTCTATTGCCGTACAGGAAGAGAGCCATCGTTGCATAAGCCTTAGCCCAAGCAGGATGCGCAACGTAGTAATGGAATCAGGAACGTGGCGTTGAGCGCGCTGGACTACCCCGGGGGATGTAATCCGGGGGAATGGCAGGCAGCGTGCGTTCAAGGAAGTTTTTTTTATCACGTCCATCTGATTGCATTTGGAGTCGCTGAGCCATCAGAAATCCATACGCAGCGATACTCAGTGTGGCGTGGTGGTGAAAGCCACGCCAGCCTCGCCCTTCGTAATGACCGAGCCCGAACTCCTGTTTCAGGTCCTGATAGTCGCGCTCGATGCGCCAGCGCATCTTGGTCACGAACACAAGCTGCTCAAGTGTCGCCTCCTCGGGGGCGGTGGTGAGAAAGTATTTGAGCGGCTCCGTATCGCCATCAGGCCATTCAATAAGCAGCCATTCTTCGTCGCGAACGGTGCTTCGCCAATAGTCGCGATGTGCGGGACGAACCCGTACAGCGGCAAAGCGTGATGAAAGTGCTGCGTTGCTGCCTTCCCGCCAGGTTACGGCTTGCCAGGCGTTCACGGGTAATTGCATGGCCAGTTCCTTCACCGCGAGCGGTTCATGGCCGGGCGCACGGCGCAACAATGTCGGCGGCTTGCCGCGCCCGCTCCAGGGCCTGGGTGGAAGCGGCGCCGTACCTGGCGCCCACACAGAGGTGCCCGGCCGGATCCCTACCGCGTACAACAAACCCAGTTCAGTTACGCCATCGCGGAAAGCGGTTTCGTCGCCGTACCCGGCGTCGGCCAGCACGATGCCCGGTGCAACGCCGGATGCTATAGCCTCGCGAAGCTGGGCCAGCGCAATCTGTGGCTTGGTCTCGAAGGCCAGATCGTCGGGAATGCCAGCGCGACAGGCACGTTCCCGGTCGTCAATCCATTCCTTGGGGACATATAACTGCCAGGCAATCGGCAGGCTGCCGCGTTCTGTCGCGATCGACAGGCTCACGGCGACCTGACAGTTGTCCTGTTTGCCGAGCTGCCCACAGTACTGACGTGCCACCCCGACCGAATGACGCCCCTTCTTTGGAAAACCGGTGTCGTCGATAATCCAGTAGTAGCCGCTTTCTTCGGCAGCGTGCGCGTCTAACGCGGGCATCACCCATTCGCGTACCCGCTGCAGGACCGCCCGGTCAGACCATTCTGCATTGGCCACAAAATGGTGGAGAGACTGGTGTTTCGCACTCGCGTGAAGTGGGTCAATATGCGCGGCCATCGGCTCGACGCTCTTGCGTGACAACGGCATTACCAGGCCCGAACAGTAACCCTTGAGACCGGCATGGCGATCGGCGTGCCCTAACGCCTGCGCCAGATGATTCAAATACGCGTCAAATTCGTCGACATCCTCTCTCATCGCGATCGTCCGAAGTCTGTATTATTCAATACTACCAGGTATCGCTTCGCTGCAAATAACTTTTATGACACAGTAAGATTAGTGCAACTAGCACCCGGAACGCGCCCTGGTATGTCGTTCCTGCGGATGACAAGGAGAACGCGCGGCTGATCGTCTCCACAATTGTGCTCGATACGCTCGAGGCACTGGAAATGAATTATCCAGAAACGACCGCAAAGCGGCGGCAGGAATTGCAGGCGATCCGCAAGCGGCTTGCGAAGTGACGGTTATGTTGCGCGCCCTCGTATCGCTTGCGTCAACGCGTGCGACGGTGGCCCTACCTGAACGGGTGCTGCCGAATCAAAACGTGGTCGAAGCAATGCGAAACAGGAACGCGAAGGCACCTCTATGTCTCGCCGATACCCCACCCGACACGAGCCCATATCCGCTCGTGCGCCAGATAGCCGATCGACGTATAGACATTACTGACGATCATGAAAGCAATCGCCACGTGAGTTGTGCCTGTGAACAGATAAATCGTCACGAAGTCCAGACACATAATCAGCACACGGTACGTGATCGCTTTGACCACCGACCGGCGATTGCTGACGGTTCGTGTCATGCTGGTTCCTCTTGGGTACGTGTGTCCCCACTCAGCTGCCGTCCGGCATATGGTGACCGTGGGCCGCGTGGTCCAAACGCTGGGCGGTAAACCGCGGATGGATTGCTTCGAGCGTTTCGCGCGCCGCGCTGCAAAATCGCAAGCTCGCTCCAGCAGGGACTGCTTCGTACGAAACGCTCAGGGTCATTGCGGTGCCCTTCAGTGTAGCGACGCGCGGCATGTCTTCACCATGGAGGTTGACGGGAGAGCCCCGAGATTACCTTCCTGGAACTGGACCGCGCCGTGAGATGTTTGCGCATCAGCCGGGGCTGCCGCGAATCACGGGGATCATTCGCTGTCACAGCCTTGATGCGGCTATCCTGGGCGTCGTCGAAGGCGTGCGTGGTCCGGTCGAGATCGAAAAGCATCGCGGTCGCGCCGCGCTGGAAGGATAAGGCACACCGGTCCCTAAGGTGCGCTATCGAGACCAGTGCTGCGCATGCCAGAAGGGGTAGGGGAACGGGATATCGAACGCGGTCCGCTCGCTTGTCGTCTGACCGGTTCATGGCCCCCGCTCTTCGTTGTGCGCTTGATGCGGAATCAGCAATACAGGAATAGTCGACATGCGCAGGAACGGTCCGGCGGTACTGCCGAGCAAGACGCGTTCGATTCCGTGGCGAGCGTGCGTGCCCAGAACCATAAGGTCGGCGCCCCACGCATGCGACTCGCGAAGCAGCACTGAGGCGACATCGCTTTCGCCTGCGTTGACCAGTGCGGTCTCGCCCGTGAGGCCGGTCAGTATGAAAAGATCGTGCGCCCGCGCGAGCGCCGCCTGCGCAACGTCGCGAAGAGATTGTGCGAGCGCCGCCGTGTCGCCGAAGCCGGGGCCCGGGCCGACGATGTTGGGCACGCGCTCGACGACGCTGACAGCGCGAATGGCGGCCTTTTCAGCGGCAGCAAGCCGGATCGCCTCGGCGAGTGCCGCAACTGCCGCCCGACTGCCGTCAATACCCACCATAACGCGTGTGAACATTTCGTTCCCTGAGTCACTGTTACCGACGGCCGGCCCCACTGGTATCGTATTCGCCTATCGCCAACTTGAGTTGTGGCGTATCCGGATTTGCATGCCAGCAAATCCATACAACCAGAATAGAATGCTGAGCCGATCAGAAGTTGCTCAAGATCAAGCCTCGGTGGGACGGTCAAGCTCTATCTGGGGCCGATGCACGACGCTCCGCAGGTCGATCGCCCACATCGGTCGGTGAGCCGACTTGGGCTTTAGCCTTCAATAACCTGCGTCTGACCGTACAAGCCGATTTTCCGCCTGCGCAGGTGTGGAGGCTGCGTGAGATGCGAACGGCCAAACAGACATTGAGCGAGTTTACCGCCGACGGCGTGCGTGCTGAAGCCGCGCCAGCGGGCGAAGCAGACGTTACAGTCTTCCTCGCGAGTTTCGCCTCGGCATGGGGGAAGGTGAAGCATATCCGACGCACTGAAAGCAACCTAAGGCAAAGCCATGCTGCAGTTGTCCGGCGGGCCCGTTTGCCGACGCGTGGCCGCTAACCGAAGGATGCCTTATTGCAAAGCCCTCTGTGCCGGCCAACTTATTGATGGACCGGCGCCCGGACGGTCAGTTGAAACTCCCCCACTTATGGTCGCGCAAATTCCCCCACCCTGTGAAGCAGGACTAACAGGCCGTTGAAATATCCGTCGTTGATGCGCCCAGATGCATTACGACGGATGCTGGGTTCGCACTTTTGAAACGCGGAACACGTTTGCGGGCATTGGACGTTGCTCGCGGGTTCACCATATCGGTGTTATCCATCGCTTCCTGCCCCTCAACCGGCAAGTGTGCGCATACGCGTCAGGTTGTAGCCGACCTGCGTCAGCACGAAGAGCTGGTCTACGCGTTCAAGTCCCCGATACATGACCTGGCGAATCCGTCCGACTGTCTTGCCCCATCCGAACACCTGCTCAATGCGCTTACGTTTTTGCTGGCTGACCGCGTAACCCGGCCAACGCGTAGTTCGCTCGTCAATTGCCGAACCGCCTGGACGCCCATCGTTTTGTGCCACATGCGGCGTGACACGATTCGCGCGACAACTGCCGACGAAGCCGGCGGTGTCGTAGTTCTTGTCCGCACCGACCGTGATGGCACGCGACGCAACACTCGCGGCATCAGCAAGCATCTGCCCGGCCGCGTCGCGCTCGGCGGTGCCCGTCGCCAGCGTCACCTGTGCGTTGACCACAAGGCCGTGCCGGTTGTCTGTCAGCACGTGGCCCATATAACAGAGCATCGCTCCGGTTCCTTTGCTCTTGCGAAACAGGCGCGCCTGCTCGTCCGTCGTGGATTGGTGCGTCTCGTTACTGCGTTTCTGTCCGTGCCAGTTGTCATTCGGCGCTGGCGGTTCGTCAGGAGGCGTGTCGTCTTCGTCTGGACTTGCCTTCGGCACGAAGCTCTTATGCCCGGCCCATGCCTGAATCAACGTGCCGTCGACGCTAAAGTGCTCCCCAGAAAGATATCCGCGCTCGCGCGCGGTCTCGACTGTCTCGTTGAACAGCAACACCAGCACATCGTGTTCGAGCAACCGGTCGCGGTTCTTGCTGAACGTCGAGTGGTCCCACACGGTCCCGTCCATCGGCAGGCCGACGAACCAGCGGAACAGCATGTTGTAGGAAATCTGTTCCACCAGCATGCGCTCGCTACGAATTGAGTACAGCACCTGCAGCAAAAGAGCTCGCACCAGCTTCTCCGGCGCGATGCTCGGCCGACCTCCTTTCGCGTCAGCCTCGTACATCCGCGCGAAAACATCGTCCATGCGTTTAAGCGCGTCATTGAGCCAGGTACGAATCGGACGCAACGGATGGTCCTTCGGCACAAAATCGTCCAGCTTCAACACTGTGAACATTGATTCGGTAAAACCATCTGGCCCACGCATCCGTTCCATCTCGCTCTCATTGACGACATACGTTCAACGTTTACGCCTGCGTTCCGGATGACCGCTACATGAGGTATTTCACCGGCCTGCTAAGGGTTATTTAGCTGGTTTTCGATTTCTGTGCAAGCGTTTCAGCGGCTTCCTTGAGGCGGTAGCTGCGGCCGTCGAATTCAAGCAGGTGGCAGTGATGCATGAGCCGGTCGAGGATCGTGGGGCTCATCGTGTTGTCGCCCAGGTATGCGCCCCAATCCTGCACAACGCGGTTGGACGTGACGACAACGCTTCGATGCAGTTTGTAGCGTTGATGGATCAGCGTTTGCAGCAGTGCGCCAGCGGCGTCGGGGATCGTACGCGACAGGAACAGGTCATCCAGCACGAGCAGATCGCTCTCGAGGATGGCTCGCAGCCGGGCTTCGCGCTGGGCAGTCGGGCTCAGCGCGTAACGGTTAAAGAAGTCGTCGGTCTCAAGATACTGCACCTTGTGGCCTTGCAGGACGGCCTGGTAGGCGACGGCCTTCGCAACGTGCGATTTGCCGGTGCCTGGTTTACCGATGATCAGCGCGTTGTCGCCGGCGGCGATGAACTTCAGCGTGTGCAGCTGGAAGCAGGCCTGGCGAGGCACTTTGGGATTGAAGGCCCAGTCGAACTCGGCGAGCGTGAGTTTCTCTTCGAGGCCGGAGAGCTTGTAGCGGCGTTCGATGAGCCGGGACTGGCGGCGATCCAGTTCGTCCTGCAGGATCAGTGCGAAGGTTTCAAGGAACGGCTGCTGGGAGCCCTGGGCCTGCAACACGCGCGTTTCGAGTGTGTCGCGCACGCCAGACAGGCGGAGCTGTCCGAGAGCCCGTTCGATTTCCGGTAACGTCATGGTCATGCCTGTGTTTCTCCAGTTGGAGGTTGAGGTTCGGCGCCGTGCTGCGCACCGAGGGTAAAGAGTTCGCCGTACTCGGCGGCAGGACGGATCAGCGGGTGATCCTGCGTAAGAGGTAGCTCTAGCTGCGGCGCCTGATCGAGACGCTCGAGTGCCTGTTCGAACAGCCGTTCGACGATCGCGCGCACCTGTTTGTAGCGGTAGACGTGATGACGCAACGCGTGATCGCAGGCCTGCTCGACGAGCCGGGCGGGATACTTCTTCGCCAGACCAACGATGCCCCACATGGCGCGATGGCCGACGCGACCTTCGCTATCGAACATGTGCTGGCACAGCGCCTTTGTTTGTGGCCCGATGTCGCCGGCGCTCGCGAGCAGGAAGGCGCTCTGGCGGGACGGATTGAACGGGCGTTCGTCTTCGGGCAATTCAAGCGAACCGGCCTGCAGGGCGCGAGGATGGGTGCGCAACAATGCCTGCGTACGGCGATCGCGAATCTCGATGGTGGAATCGTATATGCGCACTAAAACGAGACTGCCGATCGGTGCAGGTCGTGCCGCATAGTTGCTGCGATCGATGTTGACAGTGGTGTCGTCCCAGACGGTACGCACGACCTCCGTGAAGTAGCGAAAGCCGGTGGTCGGCAACGGCCGCAGATGCGGCCTCTCCTCCTGGAACATGGCCTCGACCTGTCGCCGGGTGCTGCCATGGATGCGTTTGGCCGCCCAGTTTGCCTCCCAGTGCATCAGGAATTCGTTCTGGGCTTCGAGCGACTCGAAACGGCGGCCGGCAAGCGCGGTGCCCTGCGTATGTTGAATCGCGTTCTCGACGGTCCCCTTTCGATTCGGGTCCCGCACACGTGCCGGATCGGCGACGACACCGTAATGCCCGAGCATCGCCTCGTAGAGCCGGTTGATCTCGGGTTCGTACAGGTCGGGCGTGATGACGCCCTCCCGGAGGTTGTCGAGCACAACGTAGCTGACCGCTCCCCCAAAGTAACGAAAGGCTTCTTCGTGAAGCTGGGCCCAGACCTGCTTGCTGGACTTCCAGACCACGCGCCGGAAACTGCGCCGCGAGTACCGCAGGGTCATCACGAACAACCGCGGGCGTCGGTAGCGGCCGGTCTTCGGATCGCGGGTCAGTGCACCTTCGCCATAATCAACTTGAGCTTCTTCGCCGGGGGCGAACGCGAGACGGTCGAACTGCTCGGGATCAATGTGGCGCAAGGCGCGCACGAAACGCTTGACGCTCTCGTAGCTCGCGGTGAATGCGAACTGATCGACCAGATCCTGATAGATCGCCTGCGCGTTGCGCCTCAGGCGGACCTGCTGTTCGATCCACTCGCGATGCGGTTCGCTTGCGGAGCGGGCGAAATTGAACGTTGTGGTCTTGCTGGAACCGTCGGTAGCCGATGGTCGCGGCGGTGGGGGAGTTTGCGTGACGGCCGTTTCAGAGCCGGTGGTCACCATGGGGGAGTTTGCCGAAGCGGACTTCTCCGACTCGAACATCGCCTGATAGCGACGAATCGTCTTGCGGTCGATGCCCGTGAGCCGCTGGATCTGGCGCTGGCTCTTGTTGCGCTCGAGTAATGTGAATACGGTGTTTTGCAGGTGCGGCTTCAAGACGTTCACTCCCTGAACTCCTTCTTGTTCGAAGGAGACGAAGATAGACGTCCTGCAACACCTCTCCCGGCAGCTTTAGTGGCTCAGCCGACGGTCGTCAGGTGGGGGAGTTTGAAGTGACCATACCCGGAGGAATTTGACCGACCGCCGGGGGTTCGCGGCGATGTTTCCGGAAGTGTATGCAAATCAGACACGACTGTGGACCTGCCGCGCCCGGTCTGTCAAAGCATGGCGCCCCGAGCGTGTGAATGAAATGGTCCCGGGCAAGCTGCGCAAATCCGCCAATACGGCAGTTGAAGTGTGAGTTACTGAAAAGTTGACAGCTGGCGGAGGCCGGGCGCTTCGCGCCCGGCAAACCACGAAAGAAAGCAAGCGAATCGACAACAATCCGTCGGGTAATATTATTTCGTCAGGCAACGCGACCGGGCGAAATCATTGCCGCACACTTTTCCTGGTGAGCCGGCGACCCGCTGATTGACCGGCTCTGAAGATGAGTGGCAACGAACGTTGGGGCATTATCCGTCTGACGGGATTCGTCCTGTGCGGCTCCTGGAACATCAATCAGACGAGCCGTTCCGCATCATCAGTGGTGCCGGAACAGCGGGCTGGAGCTCGTAGTGGCGGAAGTGCGGTGACCCGACTGTGCTGCACCGCTCGTCACCCCGCCCACGCCTTCAGTCGCAGAGTTCTGTGCCGCGAGGCGGGCTTCGGCGGCCTGGATGTCGGCCGGATAGGTCGCGTTGTCACGTTTCGCCGGATTGTATCCGGCTCTCTCCAACTGCACGAGTTCGGCGCGCACCTCCGCTCGGGTGACCGGTGCATTCGACTGCTGCGCAAAAGAAGCGAACGGTGTCGCCAGCACGGCGGCTATAACGACGGCTTGAAGTGATTTCATGATTCGTACCTCCACAGTTTTTCCCGTCGCGAATAGCCTTGCTTGCAAACGGTGACTACAGGGTAAGGTACGGATGCTTAAGCCGAGATGATGCGATTGCAGGGAGCCTGTGGCTGCGCCACTCTCACCAAGCCGCGGAATTTCGTGCTTTTACCGGCGCTGCGGCGGTCCCGGTCTGCCCGCTTCGCGTCAGAGAAAAAACTACCGTCCCACGCACCAGGCGGCAGCAATGGCCGGATATCCCGAGTGCAGGGCGCGTCCGACTGTCACACGCCTCGCTGACCCGGAATGACTTATGGGCTTCCCAGGACATGGCCGTTCACCGTTTGTCCGTACATCGAGTAGGGAGAATCGTGATATTTGGCCCGCGTGGCTTCGACTGAGCCGCTGTAGCGTGGGTCCTGCGGTCGTTCATGGCTATCCATGAAGAGCGCAACATCCCATGCTTCCTGGTTATTCAACGTGCCGCCCAGGCCGAGGGGCATGTTTGCCTTGATAAACCCCGCTGCGTTTTGTAACTCATGCATCCCCGCGCCCCAATTGAACGATTGCGTACCCCAAAGCGGTGGGAAAACAGTTGTCCCATTCGACGACTGACCTTGACCATCGGCGCCGTGGCATAAGGCGCAATGTTGTGCATAGACCTGGCTGCCCCTGGTGTAATCAGCTTTCAACGCCGGCGAAGGGAGCTTTGGGTAGCCCCGGCCGGGAATCGGCTCGCCGACCGGCGCACCCCTCGCGAGCCAGTAAGCGTAGGCCTCCAGCGACACCAGAACCGGGTCGCCGAGCGGCGGCGCTTTGCCGTTCATGCTGTATCGGAAACAGCCCTGCAGACGTCCGGCGAGCGTGTTGACGTGTCCATTCTTGCTTCTATAGGCAGGATACGACACATACGCGGCCCAGAGCGGACTTGAGTTCGGCCGTCGCCCGGCGTCAAGATGACAACTCGCGCAGTTAAGCGAATTGCCAACGTATTTGCCTGCATTTTCCTTGGTGTGATTGAAGATTTGCTCGCCCATCCTGACTGCTTTACCGAAATCATCCGTTGGCATGGACGATTCGTTCGGCGGGGAGAAGGCTTTCGAAGCGTCAGGTGCGGCTTCCTTGTTTGCCCCGGGTTCAGCGGCCGTAGCCAGGGAAATCACGAGCGCGCCAACAATGCCGGACGCAAGGATACCAACGCTCCTGAGGAGATGTTTATGTTCACGGACGCTCATTGTTTAGTCTCCCCGACGCTCTTCACGTTGCCGGCAAGGGGTTCACCGGCGTAGTAATCCGATACGGCTGTGATGTCCGCTTCCGAGAGTTTGCTCGCAATGACTGGCATGAGCGCCAGAGGGCCGGGCGGACGCAGCCCCTTCTGCCATGCATGCAACTCGGCGGAAATGTACGACGCAGGCTGGCCCGCCAGTGGCGGGAATGCCGCTCCTACTCCTGAGCCACCAGGCCCATGGCACTGCGCACAGGCAGGCAGCCCTTGTTCCCAGCGTCCACGCGTTGCCAGCCATGCCCCTGTATCCGAAGGTGCGGCGGAATCGCGGTTTGCCGGATGAACAGCTGGCAGCGGGGGAAGCCGGCTAAAGTATTCCGCGACAGCCACGCGGCCCTCAGATGCCAAGATTTTCGCGAACGGCTGCATGACCGTACTTTGCCGTTGGCCATTTGCGAACGCGTCCAGTTGAGCCTTGAGATAGGGGGCGCTTGTTCCGGCGAGCCTTGGAAATCCCGCTGCAGCGTTTCCTTCGCCTTTCGCGCCATGACAGCTTATGCACGCGGGGATACCTTTGGCGGTACCTTGGGTTGCAATCGTGGCACCCAGCGGCGACTCCTGCGCCTGCACGATGCAAGATACAGCCAGCGCACATACGACGATTACGCGGGCAGGGCGCTGGCGCAATCGCTTGCACAGTTCCGGGCGAATGGATTCCATGTCTCCTCCATCGTTGTTTCATGTAACCCGCTTCGGCGAGTTTGTATTCGCTACCTTGTCCAGCGTAGTCTGGGAACCAGTAGTGTTGATTCCGCTTCAGCAGGGCGGTAACCCCTCGCCCTGGAGTGGTTTGCGCAGTTCAAACTGAGCACTCGGGCCGCTGAAGGGGCGGTGCTGCATAGCATTCAAATCAGAGTGCGTTTAAGGGAATCTTCAGGTAGCAGGTGCCATTTTCCTCGGCAGGTGGAAAATCGCCGGCCCGTATATTCACCTGTACAGATGGCAGAATCAGAACGGGCATCGCTAGCGTTGCGTCGCGTGCCTCGCGCATGCTGACGAACTGTTCTTCCGTTACGCCGTCGTGCACATGGATGTTATGCGCACGCTGCGCGAGCACGGTGGTTTCCCACTCGGGTTTTCGGCCCTCGGGTGGATAGTCGTGACACATGAAGAGCCGGGTGTTGCCCGGCAGTTCCAGCAGCTTTCGAATCGACATGTATAGCCTGTGCGCATCGCCGCCGGGGAAGTCACAGCGTGCGGTACCGACATCCGGCATGAACAGCGTGTCTCCTACGAACACCGCATCTCCAATCTGGTAAGCCGTGTCCGCAGGGGTATGGCCCGGCACATACAACGCCTTTGCTGTCAGGCCGCCGATGGAAAACTCCTCACCTTCGCGGAAAAGATGGTCGAACTGGGAGCCGTCTCCATGGAATCCGGGCTCAAGATTAAAGAGCTTCTTGAAGACGCCCTGAACGGTGCAAATGTGCTCTCCAATCGCAATCTTGCCGCCGAGCTCACTTCGTAAGTAATGCGCCGCCGACAGGTGGTCTGCGTGCGCGTGGGTTTCCAGAATCCACTGCACCTGCAAGCCGCGCAGGCGAACGAACTCGATGACCTTGTCGGCATTCGTCGTTGAAGTACGTCCTGCCTTGGGGTCGTAGTCAAGGACCGGGTCAATGACTGCGCATTCCTGATACTCGGACTGGAAAACCACGTACGTGACCGTGCCGGTGACCGGGTCGAAGAACGGTTGAACGATGGACTGCATCCTTACCTCCTCAGATGCTACGCATTCTATTCACAATCACTTTCATAATCAATATAATATATATACGTAAATTATAGGATGGTGAGATGAGGAAGAAGTCCGCCCCAATCGACCTTTCGGTGATGCAGGTCTCGGCAGAGAAAGCCTGTGCGCTACTTAAGGTGCTGGCAAATCCTGACCGGTTGCTGCTGATGTGCCAGTTGTCCCGGGGCGAGTTGTGTGTGAGCGACCTGGAAGAGCAGTTGGGCATACGTCAGCCCACACTCTCCCAGCAACTTGGCGTACTTCGCGATAACGAGCTCGTCGAGACACGACGGGAAGGGAAAAGCATCTTTTATTCCGTCGCGAGCAAGGAAGCGATTGCTGTCATGACCGTGCTGTACGACCAGTTTTGCGCCCAATGAAGATGAGGAGGGGCCATGTCGATTGATATCGCGAGTTTCACGCCAGGCCTGTCACTAACTGGCGGGCTGATGATTGGCGCCGCCGCTGCTGTGCTTGTTTTCTTCAACGGACGTATCGCTGGCATCAGCGGCATTCTCGGTGGCGTGCTGGGCACGCCACAGAAAGATGCGGGATGGCGTGTCGCGTTTCTCGCTGGGCTAATTGGGGCACCTGTGCTGGCAGGCTTGCTGGGTAACCCGATAGCGCCTGATATCCAGGCTGGGTGGGGCGAAATACTCGTCGCGGGCTTTCTGGTTGGCATCGGAACGCGTTACGCGAGCGGTTGCACGAGCGGCCACGGCGTCTGTGGCATTTCGCGCGGTTCCCTCCGTTCGCTTGTCGCGACGGCAACATTCATGGCAAGCGGTTTTCTGACCGTGTTCGTTACCAGGCATCTGCTGGGAGGTTGAAATGGGTTTGCTCGCTGCTTTACTTTCCGGGCTTCTGTTTGGCGTCGGCCTGATGGTATCCGGCATGGCCAATCCGGCGAAGGTGCTGGGATTTCTCGACCTCACGGGACGATGGGACCCGTCTCTTGCATTCGTCATGGCCGGTGCGATAGCTGTCGGCTCCGTCGCGTTCCTCTTTGCAAAACGCCGCAAAAAATCCCTACTCGGTCTGCCCATGCAGATTCCGGCCAGCACCGACGTGACGTTGAGACTTGTGCTGGGAAGCGCGGTGTTCGGCGTTGGCTGGGGGCTTGCAGGATTTTGCCCGGGACCCGCGCTGGTCGCACTGGGTGCTGGCTTTCCGAAGGCGTGGGGTTTTGTGGCCGCGATGCTCGCCGGCATGATTGTGTTCGAGTTCCTTGAGCGCGCGAAGCTGAGCCGGCAGCAGGCCTGAGTCGCTCCGCACTCATTGGAGGGCCGTCGGCGCAAATGCGGCAGTTTTTTAAGGCAGATAAGTGGACAGCCTGATTGCAGGCAGTATGGTCCTCTGCGGTGTCGTCGGACTGATTCTGGCGCTGACTGGGGTTGGCGACGCCATCGTGGCGCTGGAGGCACACTTCGGACAAGACGGAGGGCGGCAATTGTCCGCATTGGCGCTCGCCAGATTCGCCGCGGCAATGCAGGAGCTGAGAGACGCGCGCGCAGCGTTCGACGTTGTGGTTTCAGGTAGCCCGCAGTTGCGTTGCTGGTTGACCGCGCCCGGATGAGTTGGCGGCGGGCGTCGTGTACCACGCTGAACCAGGTCGGCGCGCAGGCCAATATCATGTTGGCGCCCACGCCATGGATTTTGTGAGTTCTGAAATCGGACGTTTCGAGTTGAATTGGTCTCAGATATTTGCGCAGCGGTTGGCAACTCAAAACGCGGACGTGCTTCGTCCAGGGGCGTCGAAATTCGCGTGGGAATACTCAAAGCGATGTTGTGAAGGCTGTCAGCCAAGCGGGACTGGCAGATAGAAGCGCCGTCTCTAGCGTCTTGTCCAGCCCCGTGAGCGCGAGACCGCCGAAGATGACGAATACCGCTCCGAGAACGATTTTCCCCACCGTTCCCGCCGAGCCCAGTCGACCTCGCAGTTTCAGTGCGGAGGTGCGGGAAAGTGAACCGAGAATCGCCAGCGGAAGGCCGGCTCCAAGGCCAAATACACCCATCAACAGCGCGATATTGCCGAGATTCCTGCCTTGAGAGGCGAGCGTGGTTGCCGCGCCCAATGTCGGGCCGACGCAGGGACTCCAAACGGCTCCCAGAAGCAGTCCGACCGCGAACTGGCCCGACAGTGTGTCGCCCTTTATCCGGTTCAGCCAGTTCTGGCTGGGACCGCTTATTCCCGCGGCCGCGCGATTGAGAATAGCCTGTAGCCGTTGAGAAAACATCGCGAGTCCAAAAAGAATCATCAGCACAGCGGCCACGCGCCGAAAGACTTCACCATCTGCACCTAATGACACGCCGACGCTGGCCACGAAAATTCCGATGACCGAGAACGACACGCCCAATCCAGCGGCGAGTGCAACAACACCCAGCCAATGTGCCGCCCCTGCCGACGCAACGAGTACTGGAATGAGGGCGAGTACGCACGGCGACAAGATGGTCAGAACGCCAGCCAGAAAGCCGAGCATGTACGTACCCAGGGAGAAGTCCATCACAGGGCCTTGGCGAACGTGTCCTTGATGTCTTGCTCGCGTGTTTGTCCGGTCGACCGAGCGATTTCATGGCCGCTCTTGAAAACGACGAAAGTCGACTGTTGGGTCACTTTCAACGCTCGCTTCAAGGCACCTTCCTTGTCGTAGTCGGCCACGAAAATGGTCACGTCTTTCATGTCCGGGCGCGCTGCCAGACGGTCCACAATGGGTTGTTGGACCTTGCAGGTGGGACACCAGGTTGCGTGGAAGTAGACGATGTTTGGCTTCCCGTTGGCGTTCAGCCTGTCAAACTGGGCCTGGTTGAATGCCTGTTCGCCGGCGAAAGCGGTACCGACAGCCAGTAACAGGCCCGAAGCGAGCAGATATTTGCGAACAACCTTCAGCATGGCGGTCTACCCAGTGATAAGCGCAGTCTTATTGTTAGACGTTCAGGAAACGAAAAGATTGCACCTGTCGCGTTGCTGTAGCCAGCAATGCCCAGGTTGCCCTGCTGAATGTGACGCGCGTCGCACAGACCAGCTTGGTCTCGGTTGTATCGGCATTGGTATGTGCTTTCGGTCTCACATCGCTTCGATATTAGCGTAGCGCCACCCAACCAAGAAGTCGCTGACCATACCGGCCGCTCGACGACAGATAAATCGCGGCAACACCGAGGTTCCACAGCAATATCATCGCCGAGGCATCGAGCGGATGGAGAATCGATAATGCTACCGCTGTCATTGCGGCAACCGCGAGACTTCCTGTCATCACGACTGGGCCCGGCGATAGTCGGGCGACGTGGCGCAGCATAATCAGCATTACGAGCGATAGCGGCATACCGACTAATACAAGCGTAGCAAAGCATTTGGTCGTCTCGCCGATAGACATACCTTCCGGGCCAATTGTGACCCAATTGGTCAGGCAACCGTAGCCAATCGTAGCGACCCAAACAAGCGCGGAGGGGACAGGTAAAAGAAGCCAGCGGCGCGACATGCCTGGCACGCTGGCAAGAAAAGCACCGGCGGCGGCCAGAACACCTGTTGTCATGGCTGCAGCTACGCCGACGACATAAAGAGGTTGATGCAGTTTGACTGCCATGTCGGCACGTACCCCGTGCGCGATACCGACAAAGAGCATCACTGCTCCTGCAAACAACAACCAGCATGCGGCTCTTGCCGCAGGAGCACGCAGACGCCTGACGGGTGCTGCGTCCGCGACTAGGACGTCAATCAGGTCGGAGGTTCGGGTCATGATTCGCTACCTTTCTGCTGGAACATTTCCCGTAATCGTTTCATTGCCCGGTGAGTGGCCACTTTCAGCGCAGCAACTGAGTTTCCGCTGGCGGCAGCAGCCTCCTGTAGGGACATTTCTTCCAGCTTGAGCATGCGCATCGCGTCGCGCTGCCCGACAGGTAATTGCTCGATAGCTGCCCGTACTACGCAGGCATCCGCTGCCTCTTCCTGTAGGTTCGCTTCATCGGCAGAAAAGGTTTCCAGTTCATTTCCCCCTGACGATTCATGTGAGCAAACGCGTCCGCGCCGGCGCAGACCGTCGACGATGCGTCTGTTTGCGATGGCGACCAGCCACGGCCCGAATGGGCGAGAAGGGTCGTATGTGTCGCGGACTGAGTGCACCGTTAGCAGCACATCCTGAACCGTGTCCTCAATGTCGTCGGCATTCCGGATGTGCTGCGTCGCGAGCGCACGAAGATAGGGGGTTATGTCCTGGAGCAGCCGACGATAGGCCTCCCGGTCGCCGGTTTGCGCGCTGGCCATGGCGATGGACCAGTCCAGTTTGCCGTCAGCACGGCTGGCAACCGGCGCTGCCTGACTGACCGGCGTGAACGACTCCAGGTCCTCTCTCTCGGAACCTGAAGCGGGACTGGGTGGATGTGGATGCCGGGGCATGCGGAAATTTTGTGGCGCGGACGACAGATTGTCACGCAGAAAAAGTTTGCGCGGGGCGTAACCTTTTGCCGCGGCCGGCCGAACTTTCCTACACGGCCGGAATGCCCGGCCGCAACCTTCAGGAGGAAGCGTGATGAACAAACATATGATGACCGCCTCGACCTTGTCTTCGGCAATCGGCCTGGCACTCGCTATGCAGTTGGTACCGGCCCAGGCCCAGACCATGAAGGAAATGCCGCAAGTTGTGAAAGACAACATGGCAAGGATGCAAGCGAACAAACTGGAGAAGTGCTACGGCATCAATGCCGTATCAAAAAATGACTGCGCAGAGGGAGCCCATTCCTGCGCCGGGCAAGCCACCCAGGCACGCGATGCGAAGTCATTCGTGCTACTTCCCGCTGGAGACTGCAGCAAGATTCAGGGCGGCAAGCTGAAACCGGCTTGAACGAACGGGAAAACCAATGGATGCCACTTCTGCTGCGTTGCAATGTGCGCATGGTCTGATTCCGGCATGCGCTGGGGTTGGGCTGCGTTTTCGACACCATCACGAGGTTGTCGAAGGGCATCTACCCGTCGCATGGTTCGAGGTGCATACCGAGAACTACATGGGCGGGGGTAGCGCGCCAGGTTATCTGGATGCCATCCGCCGGGACTACCCAATCTCGCTCCACGGAGTGGGCCTTTCGTTGGGCAGCGCCGAAGGGATGGATGCCCGGCATCTTGAGCGTGTGCGCACTGTCATCGAGCGTGTTGAGCCCGGGCTGGTTTCTGAACACCTGTCCTGGAGCATCAACGGCGGCATCTATGTCGCCGACCTCTTGCCGCTGCCGATGACGGAAGAAGCGTTGAGTATTGTCTGCGTGCACGTCGACCAGACGCAAGGCTACCTGCAGCGGCGGATTTCGTTAGAAAACCCATCGACCTACCTGCAGTTCCGCCACTCGACCATCCCCGAATGGGAATTTCTCGCCGAGGTCGCGTGGCGCACGGGGTGCGGCATTCTGTGCGACGTCAACAACATCTATGTCAGTGCCAGCAATCACGGTTGGAATGCGCTGACCTATCTCGATGCGCTGCCGCCTGAGTCGGTTACCGAGGTTCACCTGGCAGGGCACAGCGTCCGACAGCTTGACCAGGGCCAGATAATTCGCATCGACGACCACGGTTCACGCGTCACGCCTCCAGTGTGGGACCTGTTTGAGCAAGCCCTCAAGCGCTTTGGACCCGTTCCCACGCTGATTGAATGGGACACTGATGTGCCGGCGCTTGAGGTTCTGATGGAAGAAGCGGCGATTGCAGAGGCCGCTATAGAGAGGCAGCGAAATGACAACCTGTGCACCCACGCTGCTTGAGCTGCAACGCGCGGTCCGCCGGGACCTGCTCGGGCTGCCCGAGGGCGACTCATGCGAGTACGTCGCGCCGGACGGGCTGGCTTCGCCGGCGCGGCTCGCTATCTATCGAAATACGGCGAACAGCACGCTGCTGAAGGCACTGCAGTTGACCTATCCGGCCGTGCAGGCTCTGGTCGGGTCGGAATTCTTCGAAGGCGCGGCTCGACTGTTCATCGAGCAATGCCCACCGTCGAGCGCGCTGCTAGACAGCTACGGTGGCAAGTTTGCGGATTTCCTGGCGCAGATGCCGCAAGCGGCGTCTCTCGCCTATCTGCCAGACACTGCACGACTTGAATGGGCCGTGAATGAGGTGCTGCACGCGCCAGACGCAAAGCCGCTTGACTTACTGCGTCTTGAGCAACTCGATGAGGCCGGCATGCAAACCGTAAGGTTCGTTCCGAACCCCGCAGCGCGGGTGCTTGAGTCGTGCTTTCCCGTCGATGCCATTTGGCACGCGGTGTTGACGCGGGACGACAGCGCCATGGCGGACATCAATCTGACCGCAGACCCCGTCCGGGTGTATGTCCACCGAGGGGCTTCGGGCGTCGACGTGGACCGGATGGCAGAAGGGCAATGCAGGTTCATGGCTGCCTTGCTAGCGGGGCGGCCCTTGCATGATGCACTCGCCGACGCGCCAGATGCGCAGGCACCTGTCTGGCTCGCATCCCTTTTCGCATCGGAATGCTTTGTCGACGTCTGCCTGTCAAATCAGGCATCCAGTCGAACTATTGAGAGGCAAGTCGCATGATGCCGGAATCTCAATTCGCTCATCGCAGGTCGATACTGATTGAACGCGTACTACGCGCCGTTGGGTGGTTGGAGCGAGTGCCGCATACGGTTCTCGCGCTTCCACTGAGGCTTGCAGTTGCAACGGTCTTCTGGAACTCGGCGATGACCAAGCTGGCTGACTGGAATGCGGCGCTTCAGTTGTTCAGGGAAGACTATCGACTGCCGTTGCTTGCTCCCGAGTTCGCGGCCCACCTGGCGGTGTCAATCGAACTAACGACACCGGTTCTGCTTGTGCTCGGCCTGGCGACGCGACCCGTCGCGTTGGTCCTGCTCGGCATGACAACTGTCATTGAGGTGTTCGTGTATCCGCAGGCATGGCCTACGCACATTCAGTGGGCCGCGATGCTGCTGGTCCTGCTGTGCCGAGGCGCCGGCAAATGGTCATTGGACTACCTGTTATACAGACGCTTTCGTAGCCGCCCGGCATCAACTGGTGTAACGCGATGAATACGATTGTCCTGGAATCGACCATCACATGTCCCGTTTGCGGACACGTGAAGTGTGAAACCATGCCCACTGACGCCTGCGTTTGGTTTTACGAATGCGAGCATTGCAAGACCGTGCTCAGGCCGAAATCCGGCGAGTGCTGCGTGTACTGCTCGTATGGCACCAACAAGTGTCCGCCGATGCAGCAGTAGGGCTCCCTGCCGCACCTGACCAGCAGGCGAGCGACACGGAGGCGGACTAACGCGGCAATCACAGCTTCCGGAAGCAGCAGTAAAGAAACTGCTGGTTGGAGCCAGCAGGCGTGCGGTGGTCTTCAAGCTTGCTCGTTAGCAATTCGAACCCGGCGCCGATTTCATCAGACAGGCGTTGAACATCGTATCGCCTCACTTCCAGCCCGCTGCACTTGCTTGGACCGGTTGGCCCGAATGTTCCAATCACGATGTGGCCACCAGGCTTGAGTGTTTTCTTCAGCAAGCGAACGTATGCATCTCGTTTTGATGATTCGGTCAGGAAGTGAAAGACGGCACGGTCATGCCACAGGTCGTATCGATGTTCAGGCAGGTCAACCACCGCGATATCGGATTCGACCCACGTTATCTGGTCGGCGAGAGTACCCAACCGACGTTTTGTCGCATCGAGAGCAACGGCGGACATATCGAGCACCGTCAGGTTTCGATATCCGCGCGCGAGTACATCATCTGCGAGCGTCGATTCACCGCCGCCCACATCAATAATGGCTGCGCTCTGGTCCGGCGCGACTTCACAAATCAGCTGCAGCGAAGTCTCAAGATGCGGGCGATACCAGCTAACCGCGTCAGATGCCTTGAAGCGATAGATTCCTTCCCAATGCTCTTTGCTGTCCATTTTGCTTCCCCGGTTCCGTACTGTATGCAGTTCCATGATAAGGGACCTGATGAAGCCCAGCACGACCATTGGCGCAGTCTGAACGCAATATTGTCGCTGCAGCGTCAATGCGTATGCCGGTGATGAATGTCGGGGAAGTGCGCGTGCGTGTGAGTAATGGGCACGTGCTGGTGCGGATGCGTGTGTGGCTCATCACTATCCCACTCAAAGTCGTGAACGTGTTGATGGTGCTCGTCGTGCCTGTGTCGATGGTTGTGGTCCAGAACTTCATGAGTATGGGGATGTTCATGCCGCTCACGGATATGAAGCCAGATTCCCAGAGCCATGAGTGCAGCCGCCACCCAGAACAGCAGCGACGGCGGTTCTGGCCACAGAATGAGCGATAGCGCGACCCCGAATATCGGCGCTACTGAAAAATACGCTCCGGTTCGGGCGGTACCGAGGTTGCGCAGTGCAACGACAAAGAGAACCAGACTGACACCGTAGCCAGCGAAGCCGGTCAACATGGCCGCCACCATCTTGCCGAGGCTTGGCAGATGCGCACCCAGCAGCAACGCAATGCCCAGATTGACGGTACCGGCAACCAGCCCTTTCAGGCAGGCGATGACCATCGCGTCGTTCGTCGATACCTTCCGTGTCAGGTTGTTGTCGATAGCCCATGCAACACAAGCTCCCACAACCAGCAAAGCACCCGCTGGTACGCCAGTTGCGCCGGGTTGCCAGGACAGCGCTACGCCGCCAGCCACTATCGCAACCATGCCGAGAAATATCTGCAGGTCGACGTTCTCGCGAAACACGACCCAGGCAATCACTGCGGTAAATACACCTTCGAGATTCAGCAGTAGGGAACTGGTTGCCGCCGGGGTCGTGCTAAGGCCGAGCATCAACAGCGCAGGTCCGGCGACACCGCCCGCCGCGATGGCGCCAAGCAGCCAGGGCAACTCCGAGACCTGAATGCGACTTTCGTTCTGCCGTTCACCCGCCGTGCGGCGAAGGCGCTGAAAAAGAATTCCGACGGCAAGCCCGGCTCCGCTGCCCAGGTAGAAAAGACCCGCGACCATAAATGGTGACAGGGAGCCGAGCAGAGTCTTGGCAAGCGGCGTGGTCGCACCGAATAGCGCGGCGGCAAGGAGTGCGGTCAAGGCGGCGTTGTGACGTGCGTGCATGAATTGACGGTTTTCGAGGAGTAGCTTGGTTCATAAAGTGTTTCAGGCGCTTTGCAAAGGTAGCGGACGCCCGGATTGGCGGAAATACCCCGCCCCCCTATGAAAAGCTATGAGAAAGTATATACTCCCTAGGGGTATATAGGGGAATGCGATGAGTCATACCATTCAGGAAAAACAGAAGCTTCTCAACAGGGTTCGCCGTATCAAGGGGCAAGTCGAAGCCATTGAACGGGCGCTGGAGGAAGAGCACGGCTGTTCAGACATCTTGCAGCGAATCACGAGTTGTCGAGGGGCGATGAATGGCCTGCTCGCCGTCGTGCTCGAGGACCACATCAGGAACCATCTTATCGACGCGGAAAGCGGCGAGGAGCCGGGTGATAGTGCGACCGAACAGCTTATCGAAGTTGTTCACAGCTATTTCAAGTGAGCAGAGACGGAAATGAGTGATTTCAAAAACGCCGCGTTCGGCGCAGGGCATGACCACATCTTTCTGGGTGCTGGCCACGAGCGGAACGAGCGAAAGACGTGGGCCGTAATTGCGCTGTGCAGCGCCATGATGCTAATTGAAATCGTCGGCGGGAGCATGTTCGGGTCGCTTGCGCTCGTCGCCGATGGTCTGCACATGTCGACCCATGCGGGTGCCATGCTGATTGCCGCGCTCGCCTATACCTACGCGCGTAAACACGCCACCGATTCCCGCTTTGTGTTCGGTACTGGCAAACTGGGCGACCTCGCAGGATTCACGAGCGCCATCGTGCTGGCGATGATTGCGCTGCTGATTGGTTACGAGGCTATCTCGCGCTTCCTGTCACCGGTGCCTATTCACTTCGGCGAAGCGATTCCCATCGCAGTAGTCGGTCTGCTCGTTAATCTGGCAAGCGTATGGCTGCTGAGCGGGGGCCATCACGGACACAGCCATGGCCATAGTCACGGTCATAGCCATGGTCATGATGACCACACTCACGAAGAAGAGGTGCAGAAGATTTTTGCTCCGTCCGGCGTGTTTGCCGTTTCTATCTTCGAGGATGGCGTGCCCCCCGTTTTCCGCGTTACGCCTGCAACAGACGGTTCCCGACTGGACGCGTCGACTGTGTCGGTGACGACAGTGCGACCTGACGGCGCGCGGCAGGTCTTTGCCTTTGCAGACCGCGACGGCTATCTGGAATCGAGGGAAGACATTCCTGAGCCACACGCTTTCAAAGCCATCGTGCGGATGTCGGACGGCGAGTACAAGGTAGAGTTCGAAGAACACGAGCACGGCCACGACGCGCATGACGCAGCTACTCGGGACCACAACATCCGCTCGGCCTATATCCACGTGATGGCCGATGCAGCGATATCCGTGCTGGCCATCATCGGCCTTGTATTGGCACGCACATTTGGCTGGCTCTGGATGGACCCGCTTGCAGGTGTTATCGGAGCACTTGTGATTGCGAACTGGTCCTACGGATTGATGCGCGACACTGGCGGGATTTTGCTCGACATGAATCCCGACCGGCGGATGGCGGAAAATGTGCGTCACGCCATCGAGGACCGGGGCGACAAGGTTGTTGACCTGCACGTATGGCGGGTAGGCCCAGGTCACATGAGTGCCGTGGTGTCGGTGGCAACGGGTGAACCCCAGCGAGACTCGCGGTTCTATCATGCGGTGCTCGAGCGCTTCAAGGGCCTGTCGCATGTCACCGTTGAAGTGCAACCTTCACACGCGGCGGCCTAACCCATGGCAGTCAAGTCGCCGTGCATCGATGTCTGTGCCTTCGATGGCCAGACCAGATTGTGTGTCGGGTGTTTTCGCACGCTCGATGAAATTCGGGCGTGGAAGAAGATGACCGACCACCGGCGCCATCAGGTGATTAACGACCGGGCGCGGCGCCAGGCGAAGTTGCAGCGCGAGTCCTCGGAGTTGACGGCACATTGAAGGACGGCCGCTCGGCCTGACAGAACCGCCTTCAATGAACGTGCGCTTCGGATTGGCGTGCAACCCTCCGTTCAGCTTACAAAAGGTTACAGGAGACGCCTCGCCGTTTCACCTGCCGGCCGCTCCCTCATCTACCATCGAATTTGGGGATATATCGAGCCGCTTAGGCGGACTGCCTAACTTGAACGGAAGAGCA
Organism: Burkholderia sp. OK233; assembly: GCF_900230185.1. Lineage (GTDB taxonomy): Bacteria > Pseudomonadota > Gammaproteobacteria > Burkholderiales > Burkholderiaceae > Paraburkholderia. Next base: position 112,423 of record NZ_OCSR01000003.1, on the reverse strand, counting down.
TCATGAAACGCGCGATGATTTTATCCGCCATGGGAATTTGCGGTGCCTGCTCATCGGGGCTAGCGTCGGCTCAGGCAGACGTCAACGTCTTTCTCGGCATGCCCGGGCCGGTATACATAGCGCCGCCCCCCGTAATCTACCAACCGCCTCCAGTGGTCGATGCGCCGGCGCCTGTCTACGGCTACGGATATCAGGGCGAATACGGTGATGAACGTCGTAGGCATGACAACGGCAAACACAAGGGCTGGTACAAGCATCACGGGGACGATGACGAACAATGAATCGTTGCGTAATCGTTATCCGTCTCAAATGGCCGCTAGAAAAATTAAAACATCAGTCGCTAGATATGTCTTTACTCATTCGTACCATCGAAGAGTCCCTTCGACATAAAGCCATAGTTGGATGGAACTCTTTTTAGTGAAGCGAAAAACCGTTCAGATGCTTCGCGACGGAGCCTGATGATTTGCAAAAGAAAGTAGATGACAGGGTTGAAGTCGGTTCGCATCGCAGTGGCTGACGAGGTAGTTATCTCACCCGTGTGCATCGACCCAGGCGCGGGCCTAGTCCAACCCTGTAGTTGAGCTTCTTCTTCACTACTGAAATGGCCGAGGACACCCGATGCTTCTATTAACTTGCCACCCATAGTGATGGTCCTGCTCGCCGCGTAGCGCTCCGACTGCAGGATGTCTTCCTGCTGCAATATAGCTTGCCCCCACACGCTGTAACCGTTATAGCTCTGCGATTCCATCAGCGAGCCACCTCGGCAGAAGCTCCGCGAGCCGTCACTCGAAGCACATTCCCTTCAGGTGCTAGCTGCCGCGGAATCTCTGACATATCTGGCTCATCTGCAGGCACAGCTTTCTGCATACGGCTTTGCCTCTCCATGAGCCTGGGTGCAGGTGTCGGGGCGTGTCGCGCGTGCACTTTCACTGTGTGAGGGACGACATGTCGATGAATTGCGAGCTTGTGCGCAGCACTGACTCTGTGTGGGGCGGTCGCACGGGCCTCTGGTGGATTCCAAACCTCGGCATAGCCGCCAGCCGCGTACACGGCTGGCGCGAGCGTCATCATCAGTACAGCCAATCCAATTTTTCTCACAAGTTCTCCTTGCCAGGCATCCGTTTCAGCCACTCCATGCAGCCAATACCCTGTCCGACGCATCCGCCATTACAGCCGGGACAATAATGCCTGTCCCGTCTGTCATCGGAAACGCACCAGACATTGTCGCGCGCCAGACTTGCTGTGCCCACAGCGCGGCCATTTTCGCAGGCGTAGAAGGTTGGCGCCCCAGATTTTCCGCGCCTGACTGCATCGTCAATCGCTTCGTCTCCGAAATCCGCTCTATTCGGGTGACCGCTGCTGCGTGCGGTCACCGACGCAGACAACAAATTCCCTAGGACATGGATAAAATGACTCGGCTATAATCCCAGCCATGAAATTTCTTCGGACATTGCTCCTCCTGTTGCTCTGCGCCGCGCTTCCCATCAGTGGGCTGGCGGCCAGCGGCTTGACTGGAGAATGTCCAATGCAGATGAGCATGGGCTCCGAAGATGGCAGTGCGATGTCTTCGGAAATGACTGGCTGTGAGACAATGAAATCATCGCAACCAGGGAAAGCCAAAGGCCTGTTCTGCAAGGTAACCGCGCAATGCCAGCTCGGTAGCCTGTATCACCCGGTGTCCCGCACCGAGGTTTCTCGTCCCGCCGGGCTGTCCAGCCCAGTTGTTTTCCATTACGCGCAGTCCCTGTCCGTCCGTGAACCGGGCGGTTTCTGGCGACCTCCTCGCGCCATCTAATCCCTTTCTGACAGGTTCGCCGCGTTTGCGGCGAGGTCGTCCTGCGTCCAGGACGTGGATTCCCGTTGGGAGTCCGCCGTTGGGGTTAGAACATGCCTTTAACTATTGGCACGCCGTCATGCCGGCGTGCACCACTGCGCGCGCGTTCGCTTTTTGCCGCGCTGATTCTCGCGAGCGTCGCCGCACACGCCCAGGAAACACCCGTCACGCTTGATGCGGCGCTGCAGTCCGCTACCGACCGCTCCGCCGCCATGGGGGCTGCGCAGGCATCAGTGCGCGCCAGTTCAGAGGTGGCCGTAAAAGCTGGTCAGTTGCCCGACCCAATGCTGAAGGCTGGCGTGGACAACCTGCCGGTGAACGGACCGCAACGGTTCACCATCGGTCAGGACTTCATGACCATGCGCCGTATCGGCATCGAACAGGAATGGGTATCGGGGGACAAGCGGCGGCTGCGGTCCGCATTGGCGAATGAGGTCGTGGACCGCGAGCGGGCCGGCTACCTCGCCCAGCTCGCGAACACGCGCCAGCAAACGGCCACGGCGTGGCTGAACGCGGTCTATGCGAAGAAAGCTGTCTCACTGCAGCAGGAACTCGTTGGCCACATGACTCATGAGCTGGAAGCGACGAAAGCCTCTTATCGCGGGGCGAAAGCAACTGCGGCCGATGTGACGCAGGCCCAGGCGATGCTGGCGCAGACCCAGGACCAGTTGCTTAAGGCCCAGCAGACGTTTCGGACCGCGCTCATCGGCCTGTCCCGATGGACGGCAACTCCGGTTTCCGATGTGACCGGTGACCCTCCGGCGCCACAGTCATACGTTTCGTCCCTGCCGCCCGAGGAGCTTCGTGAGGTGCAGCCGGTGCTCATCGCAGCCTCACGGGACATCGCCGTAGCCGATGCCGATACTGCGGTTGCTAACAGCGACCGCAGTCCCAACTGGACGTGGGAGGTCTCATACCAGCAGCGCGGCGGGCAGTACTCGAACATGGTTTCGGTCGGAGTGAGCATTCCGTTGCCCATCAACCGCAAGAACCGCCAGAACCGGGACGCCGCCGAAAAAGCGGAACTCGGCACCAAGGCGCGGCTGATGTACGAAGACGCGCAGCGGCAGGTGGACGCGGATATCCGCACGCAGGCGGCAACGCTCGCCAGCGGCCGCGATCGCATCGCGAATCTCAGCAACGCCCTGCTGCCCGCCGCGGACCAGCGCGCCCAACTGGCGACTGCAGCGTACAAGGCAGGCACCGGCTCGCTTGCGGACACCTTTGCGGCCAGGCGCGCGGAACTCGACGCCCAGCTTCAGGTGCTTGACCTGCAGCGAGACGTATCCCAGACCTGGGCTCAACTGGAATACCAGGTCGTGCCCGCCTCGATGTCCGTGAGTCAGTGAAGGAGAACAACATGCAAAAGAAACAACTGGCGCGTGCGGTCCTTATGGTGTTTGCCGCAGCAGCGCTGCTGGGCGTCGGCTATGTCGTCGGCACGCATCGTTCGGCGATAGGCGGCGAGAGCGCTCTTGCGGCTGCACCCTCCAGCGACAAAATCGACCCGAAGACTACGCGGAAGGTACTGTACTGGCACGACCCGATGGTGCCGAACCAGCATTTCGACAAGCCGGGCAAGTCTCCTTTCATGAACATGCAGTTAGAGCCGGTCTATGCCGACGAAGGAGGCTCTAGCGGTATCAAGATTGACCCGGGTCTTCAGCAGAATCTGGGCATTCGCTACGCAACCGTGCGCCGGCGGGAAACAACGGAAGGCTTCGACGCGGTAGGCACTACGCAGTTCGATGAGTCGAAAGCTGATGTCGTCCAGTCGCGGGTGACCGGCTACATTGACCATCTTTACGCCAGTGCCCCAATGCAGCGCGTAACGAAAGGCGCTCCGATTGCGTCCCTGTTCGTTCCAGATTGGCTTGCGCCGCAGGAAGAGTATCTGGCGCTGAAGCGTGGCGGCATGGATGACGGCATGCTTGCGGCGTCACGTGCGCGCATGCGTGCGATGTCCATTCCGGACGGCGTGATTGCAAGTCTCGACCGCACCGGTAAGGCGCAGACGCACATCACGCTATCCGCACCGGAAACCGGTGTGCTGACCGAACTGAACGTTCGCGATGGTGCGATGGTGTCGCCCGGGCAGACGCTCGCGAAAGTCTCCGGGCTCAACAGGCTGTGGCTCGTGGTCGAGGTGCCCGAAGCGTTGGCCCTCCAGGTTCAACCCGGCATGAGCGTGGATGCTGTGTTTGCTGGCGACCCGGCGCAACATTTCACGGGACACATCCGCGAAATCCTGCCGGGCATCACCACGAGCAGTCGCACGCTGCAGGCACGCCTCGCAATCGATAACGCGGACTTCAGGTTGACGCCGGGGATGTTGATGCGAGCGCGCATCGGCGCCGCAAAAAAGGTATCGCGGTTGCTGGTTCCCTCGGAAGCCGTCATCACGACCGGTAAGCGGTCGGTGGTCATCGTCAGGAATTCAGATGGCAGGTTACAACCTGTCTCGGTCACCGTTGGCAACGATGCCGGCGACGATACCGAGGTGAGCAGCGGCCTGACTGAAGGCCAGCAGGTCGTCGCATCCGGCCAGTTCCTCATTGACTCGGAAGCGAGTCTGAAATCCGTTCTGCCGAAGCTCGAAACAACCGCACCGACCGGTGCGAGCGCACCGGCTGCAACACCTGCTGCAGCAGCACCGCAGACCTACGACACCACGGGCAAGGTCGAACAGGTGACGGCCGGAGACATCACGTTCTCACATCAGCCAGTTCCAGCCCTGGGCTGGGGCGCGATGACGATGACATTCGGCAAACCGTCGCCGACGGCATTTCCGGACGTGAAGCCTGGCCAGACTGTTCATTTTGTCTTCAGGCAGTCGGATGAAGGATACCAGTTGACTAAGGTCGAACCAGTCGGAGGCGTCAAATGATTGCGCGTCTTATAAGGTGGTCTATCCACAACCGCTTCCTGGTGCTGCTCGCGACCGTGCTCGTTACGGCATGGGGTATCTATTCGGTCACGCAAACGCCGCTCGATGCGCTGCCCGACCTGTCCGATACGCAGGTCATCATCAAGGCATCGTATCCGGGCAAGGCCCCGCAGGTCATCGAGGACCAGGTGACGTATCCGCTCACCACGACGCTGCTTGGCGTACCGGGTGCGAAAACCATTCGCGCGTATTCCTCGTTCGGCGATGCGTTCGTCTACGTGTTGTTCGACGATAAGACCGATCAGTACTGGGCGCGTTCACGCGTGCTCGAGTATCTGAATCAGGTGCAGAGCCGCCTGCCGCAGGGCGCGACTGTATCGCTTGGACCGGATGCAACTGGTGTGGGCTGGGTGTACGAATATGCACTCGTCGACAAAACCGGGCGACACGACCTTGGGCAACTTCGCGCACTGAACGACTGGTTCCTGAAGTTCGAACTCAAGTCAGTGCCGGACGTGTCTGAAGTTGCGAGTATCGGCGGCATGGTGCGCCAGTATCAGGTTGTCCTCGACCCGGACAAACTCCGCGCCTACGGCATCACGCAGGGGGCGGTGGCCGACGCACTCAGCAAGGCGAACCAGGAATCAGGCGGGTCTGTCGTCGAAATGGCCGAATCGGAGTACATGGTCCGTTCGTCCGGCTACCTGCATACGCTCGACGACTTCCGCAACGTCGTACTGCGTACGAACGATGCAGGTACGCCGGTTCTGCTCGGCGACGTAGCCCGGATTCAAATCGGACCCGAGATGCGGCGAGGCATCGCTGAATTGAACGGCCAGGGAGAGGTAGCAGGCGGCGTCATCGTCATGCGCTCCGGCAAGAACGCGCTGACGACCATCGATGCGGTGAAGGCGAAGCTGGCCGACCTGAAGCGGTCGTTGCCGGCGGGTGTCGAGGTCGTGACGACCTACGACCGCTCCCAGCTTATCGAGCGCGCAGTGGACAATCTCAAGGACAAGCTCATCGAGGAATTCATCATCGTTGGGTTGGTCTGCGCAGTGTTCCTGTTCCATTTGCGCAGCGCGCTCGTGGCGATTCTGTCGCTGCCGCTAGGGGTACTGGCCGCCTTCATCGTCATGCGCTATCAGGGGGTGAACGCGAATCTGATGTCGCTGGGAGGCATCGCAATTGCCATCGGCGCGATGATTGACGCGGCCATCGTGATGATTGAGAACGCTCACAAGCATCTCGAAGCGTATGACCACGAGCATCCGGGCGAACCAATCACGACGGCACAACGCTGGGAACTCATCGCGACATCTGCAGCGGAGGTCGGGCCGGCATTATTCTTCTCGCTGCTCATCATCACGTTGTCGTTTATCCCGGTGTTCTCGCTCGAGGGGCAGGAGGGAAAGCTGTTCTCTCCGTTGGCTTTCACCAAGACCTACACCATTGCCGCTGCTGCCGGATTGTCGGTGACACTGGTGCCCGTGCTGATGGGTTATCTGATTCGAGGCCGTATTCCTCACGAGAACTCGAACCCAATCAATCGCGTGCTGATTCGACTGTACCGACCATTGCTGGAAGCCACGCTGCGGCGACCGTGGGTTGCCATTGGTTTGGCGGTGGTCGCGCTGGCCGCGTCGGTGATTCCGCTGTCCCAGCTCGGCGGTGAATTCATGCCACCGCTCGACGAAGGTGACCTGCTGTATATGCCGACAGCGCTTCCGGGAATTTCGGCCGAGAAAGCAAGTGAACTGCTACAGCAGACGGACCGGCTCATCAAGACGGTTCCGGAGGTGCAGACCGTCTTCGGCAAATCCGGGCGGGCCGACACCGCCACCGACCCGGCACCGCTCGAGATGTTTGAGACCACGATTCAGTTCAAGCCGCGTAGTCAGTGGCGACCCGGCATGACGCCAGAGAAGCTGGTCGACGAACTTGACCGGACCGTCAAGGTGCCGGGGCTGTCGAACGTGTGGGTACCGCCCATCCGTAATCGTCTGGACATGCTGTCTACCGGCATCAAGACACCGGTCGGCGTCAAGATTTCGGGCAGCGACCTCTCGCAAATCGACAGAATTGCGGCGCAGGTCGAAACAGCCGTCAAGAATGTGCCGGGCGTCACATCTGCACTGGCCGAGCGCCTGAACGGCGGCCGGTACATAGACATCGACATCGACCGCCAGGCGGCTGCACGTTACGGGCTTTCCGTCGGCGATATCCAGTCTGTCATTTCTTCGGCCGTCGGCGGGGAAAACGTGGGCGAAGTGATTGCTGGCCGCGAACGGTTTCCCATCAATATCCGCTATCCACGCGAAATCCGTGATTCGCTCGAGAAGCTGCGACAGTTGCCGGTCGTCACGGATCGTGGCGCGCAAATCCAGCTCGGCGATGTCGCGCACATCACGATTGCCGATGGTCCACCGATGATTCGCAGCGAAAATGCCCGGCTCTCCGGCTATGTCTATGTCGATATCCGCAACACGGACCTGCAGTCAGCGGTCGAGGCAATGCAGCGCGCTGTTGCAGAGAAGGTGACGCTTCCGCCGGGCTATTCGATTGCCTGGTCCGGCCAGTTCGAATATCTCGAACGCGCAGCGGCGAAGCTGCGCACGGTCATTCCCGTGACGCTCGTCGTCATCTTTGTGCTGCTTTTCCTGACCTTCAACTCCGCAGCCGATGCACTGCTGCTGATGTCGACGGTGCCATTCGCTCTGGTCGGCGGCTTCTGGCTCATCTGGATTCTGGGGCATGCGGTATCTGTCGCAACCGCAGTCGGATTTATCGCGCTCGCGGGTGTCGCGGCAGAGTTCGGTGTCGTGATGCTGCTCTACCTGAAGGGTGCACTCAATCGCCGGCTGGAGGATGGCGAACCGCTAACCGAGGCGCTTCTATTCGATGCGATTCGCGAAGGCGCCGTGTTGCGCGTGCGACCGAAAGCGATGACGGTTGCTGTCGTGCTGGCTGGTCTCATCCCCATCATGGTCGGCCATGGCGCTGGCTCCGAAGTCATGCAGCGCATCGCAGCACCGATGGTCGGCGGCATGGTCACGGCACCCATCCTTTCGATGTTCGTTATCCCTGCAGCATGGTTTCTGCTGCAACGCCGCCGTGCGCGAAGGATGGGCCATGCGCGGCTCCCCCATGCAGTACCTTCCGGCATGAAAGTGCCATCTACTAAAACTGGAGAAACTCAATGAAGAAGTTGATTGTTGCGTCTGTTGCTCTTGCAGCCATCGTTGCTGCGCCCGCGTTCGCTGGTGATGACATGGCCGGCATGAATATGTCGATGAAGACGTCAGCGTCCAACGCAGCGCTGACTGACGCGGAAGTCAAAAAGGTGGATGTCGCGACCGGTATGGTCACGCTCAAACACGGTGCCCTGGAAAACGTAGGAATGCCGCCAATGACCATGGCATTCAAGGCGAAGGATACCGCGATGGTCAAGCAGGTTCACGAGGGCGACAAGGTCAAGGTCCGTGTCGAAAACGTCAACGGGACGCTGACGATTGTGAAGCTCGAAAAGCAGTCCTGATGCATTATTGATACCGAACTTGTCGGCTTGCCGTGTACGGCGGGCCTGCAAGTCGGCTTGCAAGGATAGAGGCCAGCGATGCGAACGATACGACTCACCGCCCAGCGGGGCATTTACCGCCTGGGAGATACGCTCAATCGCGCGTTGCGCGTTGCACTCGGCTTGCTATTCGTATTGACGTCACTGGTCGCCCACGCGGTGGACGAGTCGGATTTGCTGCCGCCTGACCAGGCGTTTCCGCTGAAGGTTACGCTCAGTGCACCACAACAGGTCGTGCTCGATTTCGATATACACCAAGGCTACTACCTGTATCGGGACAGGTTCAGCTTTGCTGCTGACGGTGTACAGATAAAGCCGGACCAGATGCCGCCCGGGGAAGTGAAAAACGACCCGACATTCGGGATGGTCACGGTCTACCACCGACCAGTGCAAATCCCCATTCCTTTGCCTCGTCCGATAGCGGCCAGCGTCGTACTGTCCGTCACTTCGCAGGGATGCGCAGACTTGGGCGTCTGCTATCCGCCGCAAACGAGAAGCTATCGTGTGGCGGCCGACGGCTCTGTTGTGCCCGTGGCGACAGCCGGCAACGCTGCAGCTACCGTTACCGAATTCCCGAGCGTGGGTGAAAGCCAGTCGCCCGCGGCGACGCCATTGGGAATCATTCTGCATCCAGTGAATGGCATTTCACTACCTGAGCTGCTGGGTTTTCTGTTCGCCGGCCTGTTGATGGCAGGCACGGTGTGCATGTATCCGCTTATCCCGATAGTGACCGCCGTAATCGGCGGAACGAGGGAGCGGGCGCCCTTATGGCGTGGCTTCTTGCTGTCGTTCACCTACGTCCAGGGGCTGGCAATTACCTACGCGGTCGCCGGCACCATTGCAGCCCTCATCGGCATTCCGTTAGTCGTCGTAACGCAAAAGCCGTGGGTACTAGCCGCTTTTGGCCTGCTCATGGTCGTCTTTGCACTGGGTATGTTCGGCGTGTTCCGGTTGCAGTTGCCTACCAACTGGCAAACGAGAATCACGACGTGGAGTAATCGTCTGCCCGGCGGACGCATCTTTCCGGTGTTCGTGATGGGTATGCTCTCCGCGCTGATTGTCGGTCCGTGTTCGACGCCGGCCCTCGCGGGTGCGCTCCTCTACATCGCCAACAGCCACGATGTCGTCGGCGGAGCGCTAGCCCTGTATGTGATGGGCCTTGGAATAGGCATTCCGTTGCTGCTTGTCGGCACCTTCGGTGCGCGCATACTGCCCAAGTCAGGCCACTGGATGGTTGCGATTCAGAATGCGCTCGGCGTCATGCTGCTCGCCGCGGCATTGTGGTTCGTCTATTCCCTGCTACCAGGCTGGCTGCTGATGGTACTGGTCGCACTGCTGCTGACAGGTTGCGCCATGATGCTGCGGGCCATTGACCCGCTACCGCCAAATGTGCCCGGAATTCTCCGTGTGGGAAAGGCGCTTGGCGCATTGCTGTTGGTCGCCGGAGTCGCTGAATTCATCGGCGTTGCATCAGGCAACTTCGACGTTCTGACACCACTCGGTGGCGTGACGCGAGCTTCATCGGCAAGCGGCAATGCGGACGGGAAGTCGACCGCACAGTTTGAGACGATACGGTCAAATGCCGAACTGGACCAGGCGCTCCAGGCAGCGCACGGGCGGCCTGTGATGGTCGACTTCTACGCGGACTGGTGCATCAGCTGCAAGGAGCTTGAGCACTTTACGTTCACCGACCCGCGCGTAGTCAGCGAATTTGCTCACTGGAAGCTGCTGCGCGTCGATGTGACCAAGAACGCGGCAAAGGACACCGCCATGCTGAGGCGCTTTGGGCTTTTTGGACCGCCGGCCCTGATTTTCTATGACAGGAACGGCAGGCAGCAGCCCGAAGCCCAGCTCGCGGGATTCGTTGGCGCCGACGCGTTCCTCGCACACCTGAAACAATGGGGACGGTAACGTGATGCGACGCATAAGTCTTGCGGCAACCCGTAGCAGCGTCCTGCGACACCGCCTATACTGGATTTTATGAAAGTCTGGGCCAAACTTGTCGCGTGCTTTCTGATTGCGTGGTTGCCGCTGCTTGGCTACCCGGCGCAGGCTGCACTTTGCCCGGCAATGTCGTCGGCAGCCAAGCATCAGCAGACGCATGCCTCGCACGTGTCAGACATGGTCGCGTGCGAGCAAGGTGCGAACCACCACACTGTGACTGCTCAGCCCGTATGCCATGGCCACATGGGTGGCGTTGTCTGCGGTGCGCCTGCCATACCCGTGACGTATGCATTTATCACGGTACCTTCCTCATCTGTCTATCGGGCTGTCGTCCGCTCCCTTACCGAACAGTTCATTCCTGAACTGCCGGCCCCGCCGCCGCGCTTGCTGTAACTCCTGAATCGAACAGGTTCGACCGGTTCCTCACCGTGGCTCGCGCACGCCTGCTGCAAACGTGATGGCCGTCGAGCTGTACGTTCTCAGCTGTTTTTGCAATGACACAATTAAACCGAATCCGGAGAGTTACATGAACACGAAATTTCTACGTGCGGCAGCCTTGTCCACACTGTTATTGGCAACCAGCGCTGTCAGCGTGGCTGCAGCGGGAGGCGGCACCAGCAACTACCCTGGCGCATCCGCACAGAGCCGGGAACATGGCTCGATGATGGGCGGCATGATGGGCATGGGCGGAATGATGAGCAGCTGTCCAATGATGGGCGGCAATATGGGCATGGACCCGAAGACTGCGATGCGCATGCATGGCGAAATGATGAAGGCGATGGGCGACATCATGCTCAAGTACTCCGACCAGGCTGGAACGGCGCCATCGAAGTAATGAGCTCGTGTCTCAACGACGAACCTTCATCCCAATTTCCAAAGGAATTCAACCATGAAGTGCAACACGAAGACAATGGTGACGACTGCGCTTGCTCTCGCACTGGTTCTGGCACTCGGGTACTGGGCGCTTCCTCAGTTAAGAGGAGCACTCGGCACATTTATCGTGATAGCCAGCGCGCTGATTTGCCCGCTTTCGATGCTGTTCATGATGCGCGCGATGCAGTCGCACACCGATGCCCAGGAGAAGCCAGGTCACGTGGTGGACAAGAGCAAGTCGTAATTCAGCCATCTTTCTGATGGCGTCGCGTGGGGCCGGTGTGACATGGATGGTCGTTGTACCGTGCTCCCGCACAGCGTAGGAGCGAACTATGTTCAGCGGAAAGCCGATATTGAACGTCATCATCGGCCTCTTTGCGGTCATCGGCCTCATCGTCGTACTTGGTGCGGTCGGCATGACGGCGATGCATGTCAGCATGATGCACGGATTGCATTCGTGCAGCCAGGCGATGCATCTCCAGCCGTGACACTCGTTGGGGAATTAGGAGACACAGAATGAATCGTCATACACCCGAAAAGAAAGCTGTCAGGTCCGCTGAGCGCGTCAGGCCGTCCAGTAAAATTTTTTTGCACCTGCTGTTCCTGCTTGGCTTGATTGTCGCGATACCCTTGGTCATGGTCTGGGGACCGTCTCTTGTGCGGTATGAGACCGCGCCGGCAGTGAATGCGGCGGGACTATCCGGTAAAGCTCAGCAGGCATCCGCCTGGCGCGTCGGAATGCTGCGTTCGGATGGGTTGCGCATCATCCCGAGTGGCAGGTCAGATGCCTCTCACGTGTTGAATCCGAATCAGTTCGCCGACAAGGATGTCAGGCACGCGTACTGGGTCGCAACGCAGATTCCTGCGACTCTCAATAAGCTCTATTGCTGGTGCGGTTGCGAAAATCGCGGTGTGCATCGTTCCAACCTCCAGTGCTTCGAAGACCAGATGGCAGTGACGTGTGCTGTCTGTCAGGGAACCGCGGAGATTGCGTATCAGATGACGCAGGCTGGAGTTCAAGACGCTGGCAAGATTCAGGCAGCGGTTGATGCTAAGTGGGCACCGAAAGGATAGACGACTACAGCAGCGCCCCAATTGGTCAAGGAGGAGAACATGGAACTCAAATGCGTTGTTGCAATTGTTCGGCCCCAAGTCCTGGAGGAACTGGAGCGGCGATTGGGAGCCGTTCACGTTCATGGTCTGACCGTCACCCGGGTCAAGGGATTCGGAGCGCATCCGAATCTCTTCTCGGACGACTGGACGACCGAGCACATCAAGATTGAAGTCTTCACTCAGAGCGAAAGCGTTGACGTACTGGTCCAGGAAATTATGGACATCGCAAAGGGTGTCTCGGGAGAGGACGGAATCGTCGCCGTCCTCCCGGTGGAGCGCTTTTTCCGGGTGCGCACGGCGTCAGAAGCGGCTCCGTAAACCAATTGACGGCGGACAGGACGTCCGCCGTATCCCGATGACATAAAGCGATTTGGCAATCGCTTCAATGGGTCGCATGAGTCGAGCAATTTGCCGAAGGCACGTTGGTTCGCTGGATGCTCGTAAATGTTGGGGATGCGCAGTTTGGGCTTCCAGAGGAGCGCGTGGTCTGTTCCTTTGAAAATCTGGCGTTGCTCCGCGATGGACGCGACTACCATTTCGAGCGATGAGCCGCGAGACGCGTTGTCGAACACCCCTGATTCGATTTCCTTGGCGGCCTGCCGGATGCCTTGGCGGATGGACCGGAAGCTCGTAGGCCGCAAGGGCCATAAAATCCATGTCTGGAAAGTGCCGGCGGGTCTGTTTTCCAGTGTTCGATTAGCGTGCCAAGCGTGTCCGTGTTGTGGTGGTTTCTGGTCGTCCGGCGAGTCTATCACCGCGAAAGCGGTCGCCGATTGAAACTCCTTGACCTTCCCACGACGGGAAGGTCAAAAATAATCTGTACCGGTTGAATGGCCGTGTCGAGAGGAGAAGGCGATGAACATTGGCGAGGTCGCGAAGTCGTCGGGCATGTCCGCCAAGATGATTCGTCATTACGAGGAAACAGGCCTGATTCGGGCTGCCTCGCGGACAGGGTCGAACTATCGGGTCTACACGCCTAAAGATGTGCAGTTGCTGCGCTTCATCCAGCAGGCTCGCCATCTTGGTTTTTCCACGAAGCAGATTGGGGTACTGCTGGCTCTTTGGGAGGACCGTAGTCGCTCCAGCAGCGAGGTCAAACGACTCGCAAATGAGCATATTGCCGACTTGAACCTGCGGATTAAGGAACTGGCGGAAATGCGCGATACGCTCGGGCACCTGGCAGCCCACTGTAAAGGGGATTCACGTCCTGACTGTCCGATTCTGGAGAAGCTGGCTGGCGAGGCGCATTGACGACACCTTGATTTTCCTAACGTGGGGACGTCGAAACAGAGGTGATGCAACCACACGGGGTTGTGAAAATGTAACGGAACTCAAGGCATGACCTGCGGACATTGCGCGGGCGTCGTGACGAAAGGGGTCGAGGAAGTCGATACGGCAGCACAGGTGAGCGTCGACCTGGAAACCAAGGTTGTGCGCATGGAGTCGTCGCACGAGGCGGGCGATTTTCTGTCGGCGATACAGGAAGCGGAATATAGCCCCTCCGTGCGTACGCGACCTTGCATATCTGAAGGTCGGGCCACGAGGGCTTCGGCTATCTGGTTTCCAGGGAGCCACCGGGATAAGTGACGGATAGGAGCACTGCCGGCCACGCGTTCCGTAGCTCCTCACGTGATTCCGGATTATTCCCATAAGTGCAGTGGGGACCCGCTCGCCATCAGTAACGATGGACTATTTCCCGGCTGCGTCCATTGTCGAGAGACAAAATGTACCTTTGCCCGCTTCCTTCGCATCGTACAGGGCTGCGTCGGCCCGTTTCATCAACAGTTCAAAGGTCTCCTGGTCCGTCGCGAACGCAATGCCGGCGCTCGCACCAATCCTGGTCGTTGCGCCTGTCGACAGAGGATACGGCTCGGATAACTTCTGGATAATGTGTTGAGCAAGTGCCGAGCAGGTAGCAGAACTTGCGTTCTCGACGACAATGGCGAATTCGTCGCCGCCGAGCCGTGCGACCAACTCCTCGTGACGCAATGCCCCCCTCAGGCGGTCCGCGACGATTTTCAATACCTGGTCCCCAGTGTGGTGGCCGAGACCGTCATTGACCTTTTTGAAGCCGTCCAGGTCGAGGTACATTACCGCCAATGCGGGGCTGTGGGTGTCTCGTCGAGACAGTATCCGCTCCAACCTGTCACATAGGTAGCGGCGGTTTGGAAGACCCGTGAGCGGGTCGTGACGGGCCAGGTGGAGGATTTTCGCTTCGGACTCCCGGCGTTCTGTCACGTCTTCGATGATGATGACAGCGCTTCCGTCTGGCACCGGGTTGCGAGTCATCTCGAGCTGGCGACCATCGTTGAGTTCCAGGTCCAGAGGGCAGCGTTCCTCCGACAGCCACGCGGTACAACGCTCGACAAGCTGCGTTCTGAGTGTTTCACCAAACTGCGCCAATCCTACGTGGCCAATGAATTCCGGGAGCGGCACATTGAGCTTCAGCATCTCGACGGTGGCGCCGAACAGCTCTGCGGTTCGGCGGTTGGCGATAATTACCTTTCCGGACCCGTCAATGGTGCATAGGCCGTGAGGCATATGGGCCAATGCTGCATCGAACCGCGCCGCAAGCTCCGCATGCCTTTGTTCTGCCGTCATTAAGGCGACGAGCACTTTGTAGTGGCGCCGGACAACCGAAGCCATTGCTACAAGGTACAGGAAGAGCGGCGGCACGAGAATCCACGAGCCGCTGCGCGGCGCGAGCAGTGCGCCCAGTCCGATAGGAAGCGCGCCAAGGCAAATCTGTGCGATGGCCAGACGGGGTAAGGCCGCATTCCTCGAAGCTATCCCGCCTAGAATCCCGGCCGTTACCATGACGGCGAGAGAGGCCAGTTCGGCGTCCGGCGACATGACACACGCCATCGTGCCGAGGCCGAACAGCAGGCAGGCCAGTAGGGAAACCGGCGCATATCGGGCTGCCCAGGGGCCAGGATGAACCTCACCCGCACGGCTACGCACGACATAAGCGTGAGCGATGCCAAGCCGTGCTCCAAGGAGACCTATATCCGTCACGAGCCATAATGCAGCCCACATCTGATGCAGACGGACGACGGCGACGAACGCAACGAATGAGCTCGCAACGCCCGACATGAACAGCGGCCGTATGTTCTCAAACAGCGTCGAAAGCAGTGACGAGCGGATGGACACCGTGACGTGGTTACTACCCGACGCCGGCGTGACAAGAATCGACTCGAGCATGAACGTGTTGCCGGACATGGTATGGCTGGACCTCAAGTTTTCCGCCGGGTTGCTTCGCGCGACGGCTGCTCCCTGTGTTTACGGGAAAGGCAGCCATTTTCTTGAGGGGCGTAGATATTCACTTTACTCGCTAAGCTCATTCCGCTGAGGAATTCTCGGTCAGCCGGCCCCTATTTTTTCACTCGCCTGGCGTGCCTTTTCGCGCAATACCACCTTCAACGGGCGACGCGGGGCTAATGACAGTCGGCTCGTCGCAGCCGCACATCGACGGAAGAGATTTGCGCCAGCGATGCCCCTGGAAGCCGCCTGAATGGTGCGGCGCACACATACAGAATTGTTAAATCGCAGCGAGAGGGTATGCGCTTAAGTACCTTCCCTGCGAGAAGCTCATGGACGCCTCTACTCTCCTGGACCGCAACAGATTGCTTGCGATATGGCGTCACCTGACTGCGACGACGGAATTTGGTCAGCGGGAACCATACGAGTTGGACGGGCGGGGTGAGTTGCTCATGAATTCTCGCCTGTCGGCGCGGCGCCAGATAGTGCTCACGGATGTCCACTGCCACTTGACGGAGCAGATGGGTCATCATCTGGCTGCCATGTCGGTGCCGGTCACCACTCCTTCCTTTGGCATCAGGGTTCCGGATGTTGTCTGGGTACCGGGCGACCGGCTGGAGAGCTTCGAGAATGACGACCTGGTTCCGTTCGTGCCAGACTTGTGTGCTGAGGTACTTCTCGATAGTGACCGGACGCAGGAGATAGACCGGAGGGTCAAAAGCTGCCTCGAAGGCGGCGCCCGCGAAGCTATTGTCGTGAGCCCCCGTGGCCAGGTGGAATTCTGGGGCACCGCAGGCCAGCGGCAAGCTTCAATGTTCGGCGTCGAGCTATCGCTTGACCCTACGTACTCCGAAGAGCGGGCTTGGCCATCGCCCGCAGTGTTCTCTGTTGAGAGAATGGCCGACGCGATTTCGTCCTACCGGACTCCAGCTGAACTCAAACGTCGCCATGAGGCGAGCCCAAAAGTTGGAATCCTGCATGATTGAGTTTTTCTGCATTCTCGTCGACCTGAGGCGCTGCCGGGGTGGCTGCATACCCGCATAGGCTGTTGAAACAAATTGCTATGGTCTCCTGACGTCGAACGGCTTCGCCCATTACACTCCGGGCGGTTTGGGTGGATGCTTTTCGGGCGACGCGCTACCGGCGCTTGATACCTTTGAACCGGTCGGGAGGTGGGCAAGCAAGCGCTGTAGCCGCTCACGTTGCGTGGGAGCGAGGCCCGGCGTCGCATATGCCTGAAGAGCACGGCCGCGCCAATAGGCCTGAACAAATAGAGAGTCGGCGCCTTCTGCGCATAAGACCTGTTCAATATCGGCGATTGCGGCGTCGACGTTCTGGAGCGTGTAAGGACTCACGCTCGCAGCATCTTTTGTATGGGGGGCTTTCATGGCGTTCTCTCAGTAGCAACTGCTTTCCTGTATGACGTACGTGCATCGTTGTTTGCGCGTGCCGCGCTGACAACCTGGTTTCCACCAACTGACGCGTGAATTTCGATGATTACGAATAAGCGATGGAGAGGTTCCCGGCCGTTTGCGAGCCGTGAAGGACCGTAGCGGCGCCGATTGACAACGACGTTAGTGCCGGATGAAGTTGAATTGCCGCTCATAAGACACCATCGCGCGCCTCCAATTGTCTCGGTAGACCGGATACTCACCCTCCTTGCTGCACGTGCCGCCGAAAGTAAAAACGGACCCGGCGGGAACCGGGTCCCAACTGTCAGCACCTTGTCGGTCGGCAAGGTTCGACTCCCCCAACTTCGGACTTAATCTCCCGTTTGAACGGCCCGCCGGCCACGCCTGACTGCGCGCACTTTCAGTGTGAATGCACGCGCCTCAATCACGCGTGTATCCGACAGGTCGTCCGCGTAATGTAACCAAGTCCAACCCCGTAGCATTACCGCGCTACGTTGTACTGCGGGACCTCGCGATTTTCGTCGGGTTGAGGTGCAATTTATGAAACGTGGCTTAAGACAGACTTAAATTGGGAGTCGGTGTAAACGTGGGGAGGGCGCGCTCTGCGCTGGAGAAAGTGCAACAGCATGCTGGTGCTCAAGCAAGTCGTGTCTACTGTCGGAATAGGCTCGGGTCAGGCAGGAACGGGTTGCGCGCGGTATCTGGATGTCTTCTTTCGACAGCCAGCCCTGCGAATACACTCGCGAGTGGCGTGCAAGCAATACGAAATGTTGCCGCGCCGGTCAATTCGCCCACGAGTCGATTGGCTATGCTTCAGGCGGCAATCTGTCTTCAAACAGCGTGCAGGCGATTATGCCGAGCGCTGCGAGCATCAGGTACATGATATGTAGATGCTGATGCGACGCGAGTTCGTATGTGCCATACACCAGGACGACGATGCTAGGCAAGCAAGGAATCACGCTGACGACATCTGAATCTTTGGAACTCATCGCATATCCAGCCATAAACCAACGGCCTTCCTGGCCAGGCGGCCGCAAATCAAGGTGACGGTTGACCTGTCGCTGCGGGTAACGGGAGCATCCGTCGCCCATGCCACTCGTCGGGCACGAGTCCGAATCCCCGGCCCAGCGCACTTCTTCATGCGCGCGGTGGTCAGTATCGCTGTCTACCCAGCGATAAGCGCTACCTCAATGTTAGACGTTCGAGAACCACCATGGTTGCGCCGTCCGCGTTGCGATAGCCACCAAGACTCGGGGCACCCTGTTGACTGTGTCGCGCGTTGCACAGCCCGGCTTTGCATGAGTCGTGTCGGCAGTGGGATATGTTGCCGATACAGCTGACGTTGTCACCGGCCCCCTGTGGATAACATCCGGGACGCTGTGGCGGTCATTGCGTCGGTCGCGCAACGGTGTGAATCGACGTCAGGATTGCTGGCGAGACTATTTTCTCTTTGGCATATTGGGGCGCCGCTTGCTGTTCTGGGATGTCCCCTGTCCGAATGACACCGCCTCCTCGAAGAGCTCCGCGAGCATAGGGTACGCCGGGCTGCTCACGCCAAATACCAGCCATTGCCGCATGGGCCCTCGGCCATATGGTTTGAATTGGGAGCAGCCAGGGGTATCCAGTAGCGCGGTCACTCGCTTTTCCGGTAGCCTGAGCAGTATCTGGTTGTCGTAGACGCCGGCGACCATCGTTGTGCCCATAAAGAAACCTGGACACCAAAACATTGGGCGCTCCTGTACGCCATCGTATCGACTGGCTAGTGCTCGCAATGAGGCGAACGGGTCGCCGAGGTCCTGATTCGGGTTGTGCATCGCATGTCCTCATCAAATCCTGTCACGCGATTGCCTGTGTCGCCTCGCATCCGCGTGAAGCACCTTCAATGAACTGCAAACCTGCGATGTCCCGATGATTGCTGCGAGGCATACCAATCGACCAGTGGAGACCTGTCGATTGTGACGTGTATCAGTTAGCGTTGAAGTCCGGCGTTGCGCTGACACCCTGATGGCAGGAGCTTTCATCGAAGTCCCCGGAATGTGCGCAGTCGCGGTGGTCCTCCTTCTGGCGCCCGTATCTGCGCACCATTTTCGAAATGCCTGTCATGTGAGAAAACGCCAAGCTTTGCCGCTACGAATTGCCTGCTCCTGGACGATAGGCATGTCGTCAAAACGGGCAAATGGCAGCTGGACGTCGGTTATCCCGAACTTGGCGACAAGCGTTGCGGACATGCCCGTCGACACCTGTGTGGTCTTAAAAGTGCGAACAGTCCACAGCAGCGCTGGGGCCGAAAGCTTGAGATTGCTGCGCTCTACTGCAGGCAGGCGTAGCATCTGCTGGGTCGGTAGTGCCCGCGGCCTGCGTAAAAAAACGCCGCCGGTTCTCTGGCGGCTCAACAGGGGGGTAACAGGGCCGATATTCGCAGGCCAGAATTAAGCCAGACTTAAAACAGGCCCAGCGTTGAGTGGGTTTTTCAGGCCTTCGGATTTCTATATTGTCTTCGGGTTGTGAGGGCCTCAATGTGGCCTGGACGAATGACGTCATGCCACGCGATGGTGGTCAAGGCCTGCCACAAATCGATTGAGCGCGCCGTGCCGCGTGCGACTAGGCAATCCGCACACTCTCTTGCTGCAATGGGTACGTCTTTGTGGCGAATGTCGAGCGTGCAGCCACCTGCCGGTTAGTGATGAGAATACAGCGGGGGTTTCACACCCATCGCCGGAATGACTGTTTGCGACGAACCGCTGGCAGTTGAGCCGTACCCCGAGATGTCGAATGCTGTTGCGGTTCTTGACGACGCAGGAGCCGTTTTTGGGTATTGCGAATTTGATTGATGCAACAGGCCTTCCTGCTCGGCGGTGACGAGCTGGGCGCGTACTTCTGCACGCGTCAAGGGGCCATTCGTTTGCTGAGCGAATGACATTGCCGGAATGGCGAGAGCGGACGCAATGATGATGGTAGACACGAGCGTTTTCATTGATGTTCTCCAAAAAGATTTGGTCAGCCGGCAGGCCCGAGCGCACGTCGTTGCCTGAACGGCAAACTTGGTGCGAGAACTTCTCTCAAAACCTGCGAGTGGCCAGTTTTCATACGGACCAGTGCACAATGTTCCGTTATGGTCCCTGTGACGGAACCATCGGCTCTTGAAATGTTTGTCTGTCCGTCAGTCTTGACAGCAGCGAGGGCATTATTTTCAACCTGATGCCTGTTTGTCGTGGGCGCTGACGTTTCGTCTAGTGCTCGCATTCAGAATAGGCAGATATCCTTAACTCATCCTTAACGCGACTTGGGCGTTGGAGGGACGCTAACGTATCGAGCGATGTCGAATGGATAGCGCATGTGATGTCGCCTCATGAGCCATCTGCCTGCTTGCCGGCGCCAGCATCTCTGCCTTTGCGTTGACAGGTTATGGCGACAAGAGAGCCCACAACGCAAGACGCCTTCTTCGCATCGAACACCAACAAGGTCAGCGCTATCTCTGAGCGCCAGATGACATCGGCGCATCGCAGAGAGCAAGGGGCTTTCCGCTGAACACATCGTTCATCGTGTGACAGCAGGTTTTTCCGGGACCCGTTAAGTATCCCTTAAGCCAAATGCGTGCAGCATTCGGCGGGCGTAACGTCACGCGAGCGGAAAGGCTAGGTGGCGTCGTGTGTGCTCGATGCTGTGAGAACAATTGGCGAGTTGATTATCACAAGCTCTGGCGGCTAAGTTTCCAGGCGCTTTGGCGAGGCGCATTTTCCATTCATGCGCCATGGCCATTGTGTCGTGTGTTCGTGCGAGAGGAATTCGCTGTTCGAACGTGGACGCGGCGCCTTCTTTTTCCGGTTCTGATTCAGTCAAAAATGAATACTCAAACCACAGTAAGCTTCCGCGACACGCCGGCCCGATATGACGCGGTTTCGCGGGTACTTCATTGGCTCAGCCTGCTGCTACTGGTGGCGCAGTTCAGTCTTGGATGGCTGATGCCGGACGCTGATTCAGTGAAGGCCCCGGCTGGTCTGGTCGCCTGGCACGTCGGCATTGGGACGTCGCTACTGGCCGTATTCACCGCAAGGCTTGTATGGGTTGCAATGCGCCGCTCGCCAGGTCCGGTCGACCAGCATGGCGTGCTCCGGTTTCTCGCGGCGGCGGTTCACGTTTCGATGTACGCGCTTCTGCTGCTCGTTCCCCTGCTCGGATGGCTGAACGCAAGCGGCCGGGGCTGGGTTGTCAGGTTGGCCGGGGTATGGGAAATGCCACAGCTTGCTACGCCAGATTCGCCTGGAGCGTCCATCGGCGAGTGGCATAGCGCAAGCGCCACGATTCTTCTAATCCTGATTGGATTGCACGTTTTCGCTGTACTTGTACATCAAGTCGGATTCAAGGACCGCCTGCTTCGACGCATGCTGTAGGTGCCGCGGGAAATTGCCTCGAAATCTGACGAAACTTCGGTCTTTCGCGCACTTCCGCAACCGGGAAGACGGGCCGTAAGCAAGCGTTAAGGTCGAGCGTTCAGCATCGTATTGAAACCGAAGTCACCACGGAGGTTGAGATGCGAAACTGTTTCGAAATTGGTTTGGCGTGTGGGTTACTCGTTGCAAGTGTTGGTGCGCAGGCGTTCAGCGGCCAGCAGCTTGCAAAGAATGCCAAGGTCGGAATCGCAGAGGCGCGTTCTATCGCGCTCAAGGCACATCCGGGAAAAATCGTGGATGAGGAACTGGAAAAAGAGGTTGGGGGCAGCGGACTTCGATATTCCTTCGATATTCGCGCCGGACAGGCGACCCAGGAGGTCGGTGTCGACGCCCAGGATGGAGCAGTTCTGGAAAACAAACTGGAAGGGCCCAATCCTGACTAACGCATCATCGTTGGCAGCAGTTGCTGAGCGTCGCCGGTCGGAGATTCGACGCTCCTTGCGAACAGACTAATGCGCGTTAACCCGCGACTCTCGAAGCCTTCAAAGAAAACTTCGTCCGCCCAACGTAGCGAGGGTACTCGCCGTTGTATCTGACGGAGCGATGCGCGTTTCTTTGCCTGGGCGTCCTATGCCAGGCTGGTCGTCGAATCCCTGACAATTTCTGCGTTCAGGAGTGTTGTGGCAGACAATACATGTGTCCTCTCCGATGTCCGCATAAGAAATCCTTAAGCTCGCGTGATGCACACTCTTCAGTCGAGGAGACCACGCATGCGCTTACTAATAGTCGAAGACGACGCCATGATTGCCGAGAGCGTTCTTGACGCATTGAGGGGTCTCGGTCATGCAGTCGATTGGGCAGAAGATGGGCGAGCAGGGGAACTGGCACTCGCAAACGACGTGTATGACCTCGTCCTGCTGGACCTGGGTCTGCCGAAGCAGGACGGCCTGACCGTTCTGACAGGCTATCGCGCCAGCGGCGGAAGCGCCGCGGTCATCATCATGACGGCGCAGGATGCTGTGACCGACCGAATCTCGGGACTGGACGCCGGTGCAGATGACTATCTCATCAAGCCATTCGATTTGAATGAGCTGGCTGCTCGGGTGCGCGCGCTACTTCGGCGACGCGTTGGGCAGTCCCGACCTGTGTACGTTCACGGTGCGCTCACACTGGATGAGGTCGCACACGAGGTCACGCTTCGTGGCGCAGCCATCCCACTGGTCTCCCGCGAATTCAGTTTATTGCGCGCGCTTATCGAAGAGCCGGGCAAGGTATATAGCAAAGCAGAGTTGGAGGAGAAGCTCTATGGTTGGAACGAGGAGGTAGGGAGCAATACCATCGAGGTACACGTCCACAATCTCAGAAAAAAGCTGGGCGCTGAACAGATTGTAACCATTCGAGGCATCGGATATCGATTGGCGATTCAGACAGCATGAGGTCAGTGCGCACACAACTCCTTGTTGGCCTGATTCTGGGGCTCGGCGCCATGAGCGCTCTTGCGGGATACGGCATCTTCCGAAGCGCGCTCGAAGAAGCGAACGAGCTCTTTGACTACGAACTGCATTCCGTCGCCATCTCGCTGCCGCAGTCGGTGGCGGACACGCGATTGGCCAACACGGAATCCGGAGACTATGAAGGACTCCAGGACGACCGCGTCGTCATCCAGATTTGGGATGAGTCGAATGTTCTGACCTACCAATCTCTTCCAGGCGCAAAGCTACCACGCCAGCACGCGGGATTTCAGTCCATCGAAGTGGGTGAGCGTCACTATCGAGTTTTCGGTCTCCAGCAGGCTTCGCGTTTTGTTCAGGTTGGACAACCCATGTCCGTCCGTGACGAGTCGGCACTGACACAGGCGTCTAGGACGCTTTGGCCTTTGCTGGCGATTCTGCCGCTCGAAATCGCTCTGGTCTTACTGGTTGTAAAGCGGGCGTTGCGGCCTGTCACTATTATCTCCAGGTCTTTGGCGGCTCGTTCGATTGAAACGTTGGCACCCATCGACATGGCCAATGCCATACCGACGGAAATCGAACCGCTGGTTGAGGCATTGAATGACCTGCTGGTACGTCTCGACAGGGCATTGCATGCGCAGCGCGTTTTCGTCGCGGACGCGGCACATGAACTTCGAACTCCGTTGACGGCGCTGAAGCTCCAGATTCAGGTTGCACGGCGGGACCACGCGAAACTGAACGATGAGGACCTGCTGCGCAAACTGGAGGATAGGGTGAATCGCACAATCCATCTCGTCCAGCAGTTGCTGACCCTTGCGCGGGAGGATGCCGAGGACAGCGTGCGCGCAGGAAATGCCGACCTTCGTCGTGTGGCTGCCCAGGTAGTCGGCGAACTCTCCGTGCTGGCAGAACACAAGGGAATTGACCTGGGTCTGGAATGTACCGGTCCTGCGGCGATGGAAAGTCCAATCGTAGTGAATGGGGACGAGACCTCACTGGCAACGATGGTCACGAATCTCGTCGACAATGCCATTCGGTACACCGCACCCGGTGGGCAGGTCGACGTTCGACTTTGCGCGAGCGATGGCGAAGTAACGCTGGAGGTCGTCGACAACGGACCTGGCATACCGGAAACCGAACTCGAACGCGTGTTGGACCGGTTCTATCGCGCGGGAAACACTACTGGTCAGGGCAGTGGGCTCGGGTTAGCCATTGCCGCAAAGGTAGCGGCGAAGCATCGCGCCAGGTTTTCTGTGCTCAATCGAACGGATAGGCAAGGGCTGAAGGTCGCTGTAAGTGGATTGCGCCGTGCTCCGTCGGATGGTCACTCGACGACCCATCGGGTTTAGCCAAGGCCACCGCCATGATGCTCACCCCGACGGGCGATCCGGGCCGGGATGCGAACAGCGTGTAACGGCCGGCGGTATTTGTCGTGACCGTTGCCACGATCACCCTGCACGATCGCCGGGTTCAAAAGCGGTCGGCAACGCTTGCCACGAACCGACGGGATGGCGTCGATCAGCGGCAGCAGTTGCGTGACGTCATGTTCGTTGGCACCGTCAGGATCAGCGCGATTGGTACGCCATACGCTTCAGCGACGAGGGATGTTTTGACCCGGGTCAAGCACAATCGGCGGGATTAGATCCTGTTTTGACATGATCTCAGCGAGCGAATGGACGAGAAGTTGACGATGACGCGTGACCAGTCAATGTGATCCGCAGCACGCGGACTGGCTAGCGGCACTTCGAGTAACAGGCTCCGGGTTCCGGCCTCCGGCCATTCGCGCAGCCGGTGCCAGTAGCCGATTTCCTGCGGGAGCATCTCCCACGCGGGATTCCGTACAGAAGTAGGAACAGGATGCCGGTTGGCACAGCGCGATCGTCTAACGGTCTGCACCCGGGATACTAGGACCGCCGCGGTTTGGGCGGCGGCAACGGCGGGACCAATGCGCACAATACGTCATCGAGGATCTGTTTGGTCATATCTTCTTCGCCAACAAAACAACGAAGCGGTTAACAGAGCGCGATCCGGGTTAACAGCACGTTCGGCTCATTTTGTTAGAGTTTCAAAAAGCGAATCTCGGTAACAAGCGAAAAATGGGATCGGGCCAAACACGAGATTATCGGCGCCGCATTACCTCGTACTGATGACTACAAGCACGCCGCTCATCGCGTCCCGATAGTGGCCCGGCTCGTTGCAGAATGCGACGTAGCGCCCCTCCTTGAGGGACAATCTGACCGTCACAGTTTGGCCTGGCAGTAAGTCTTCGACTCCCTGCATCGTCTTCAGCTTGTTTTCATCAACCTGCTGCGTTTTTGAATCGTATGGCAACGCATTCTTAGCACCTGTCCACGGAGCGATCATGAACTCATGCTTCATGATCGATGAGTCATTCCTTATGGTGAACTCGACCGGACCAGCGCCTACGCTTGGCGGAGAGAGACTGAGCAACATATTGCCGTCGTTCGCGTCCGACAATCTCACTGTTACAGAGGGTGGCTCTCCCGCGACCACCAGTGAGGTGGCGAATCCCAGTCCGAGAGTGGCTAGGCCACGGAGTAAAAAATGACGATGCATATTACACTCCCAAAAGGTAACGCGATCGAATCCGATTGCTGCGATGTAGTAAGTTTGTCGCCTGAAGCTTAAGAGACAATGAAGAGTTGAACTTGACGTGTTACCGCCAAGGTCTGTGTTGGATGACTTACGCCAATTGGTTTGATTGAGTTATACAGGGGATCGAACCGAAATGAAAACGATGGCGAAGGTAAATTTGGCAATGTGGTTGCCTAACTTGAGAGCGCCAGAGACCGTACATGCTTTTCTTGCATAGTTGATAGGTGCGTGTGCGGCAGCGATGTCGATCCAGTTGATTGCGTTGACGGCCGCTTTCGTAGTTGGCGAACCAGAGCACTTTGTTTGAGACGGCTATGTTTGTAAGCGGCTCGTGACGGCCATCGTCTATCGCGCGTGCGCTCAGGCATGATGATCCAGATAGTTCGGGATAGATCGAGTGAGATCCTGTCCACGATCGGATGATCATGGACAGGATCTATCTGGATTGAAGCTTCAGGCGTCAAGGCTCGGCGGGCTGGTCTGTTTGCGCAGCTGGTCGAGAACGCGCCAGGGTAGGAGTTCGTCGATGCGATTGATCTTGTGGTCAGCGATGTGTGTCAGCACGTAGTCCAGGTAGGCGCGCGGATTGATGCCATTCAATTTGCACGAACCAATCAGCGAGTACATCGCGGCGGCCCGGTCGCCGCCGCTGTCGGAGCCAGCGAACATGTAGTTTTTTCTGCCGAGCGAGACACATCGCAAGGCATTCTCGGCAAGCACGTTACTGATCTCCGCACGGCCATCGTCGCAGTACAACATGAGCGCGTCCCACTGATTGAGCGAGTAGCGGATCGCCTTGGCCGTCTCGGATTTCGCCGACAGCGTTGCGAGCTTGTCCTTCATCCACGTCTCGATGCTCGCGAGCAACGGCTTGCTCTTCTCTTGCCTGACCCGCAGTCGTTCGCACGGATATTTGCCGCGGATGTCTGCCTCGACGCTGTAGAGCTCGCCGATCATGTCGAGCGCTTTCTGCGTCGCATCCGATGGAGTGCTGGCGTGAACCTCGAACAGCTTTCGTCTCGCGTGGTCCCAGCATGCAGCTTCGCGGATCGTGCCGTCGGTAAATAGCTCGTTAAAACCGCTATACGCATCCGCCTGCAGGATGCCTTCGAAATCGGCGAGGTGGGCCTGCGGATGGATACCTTGGCGGTTCGGCGAATACGCGAACCACACAGCGGCGGGTTCAGTCGAGCCCGAGCGGCGGTCGTCGCGAACGTAGACCCACAGGCGCCCCGTCTTGGTCTTCTTGTTGCCGGGCGCGAGCACTGGGATTGGCGTGTCGTCCGCGTGGACCTTGGTGGCTGCCATCGTATAGCGGCGCAATGCTTCGGTCAGGGGCGCGCACAGTGCCTCGCATTGCCCGACCCAGCGCCCCATACTGCCTCGATCGAGCGTGACGCCGTCGCGCGCAGCGATCTCCTCTTGCCGGTACAGGGGCAAATGATCCGCATATTTGGAGACAAGGATGTCGGCCAGCAAACTCGGATGGGCGATGCTTCGTTCAATCGGCAGGCCGGGCATCGGCGGCTGCGCGATGTGGCTACAACAGGGGCAGATCATCTTGCGCCGGATCGTGCGGATCACCTTGAACGCCGCCGTGACGCGAGCGAGCTGCTCGGACACATCCTCGCCAAGCGTGCGCATTGGCACGCCGCAGTCGGGGCAACTCGATTCGGGATCGAGCGTGTGATCCTCACGTGGCAAATGCGGGGCAAGCGCTTCCTTTGGCGCGTTCTCTGCGGCTGGTACGCTCGATGTCGATGCTTGTGCCCGTCGTATGTCAGCGACCCCGCGTGCGGCCGTTAGATCCTCGAGCTCCTTCTCGAGTCGCTCGATCTGCCGATCCAACTGCTCGGATTTTCGTCCGAACTGCATGCGCTTGAGCTTGTCGATCAGCACCTTGAGCCGTTCGATCTCGAGATCGCGCTCGGCGAGCGACGCGCGAGCCTCGACCAACATGGCCTTGAGCGTTGCAACATCATCGGGAAGATCGGCGCCGGTCGTCATGCGACGCAGTTTACGAGCCTTCGGCGCGGTTTACAACATCGACAATGCGGCGGTACGGCGGGGCTGGCGCCAATCAATGCCCTCAAGCAACATCGACAGCTGGGCGGTGCTCAGGAAGATCTTGCCGCTGTCGGCCTGCGGCCAGACAAAGCGGCCACGTTCGAGCCGCCTTGCGAGCAACCACAGCCCGTCGTCAGTCGCCCACAAAATCTTGACGAGGTCGCCGCGGCGTCCGCGAAAAACAAAGACATTGCCGCCCAAGGGGTTCTCTTGGAGCGTCGTCTGCACCTTTGCTGCCAAGCCCTGGAAGCCACAGCGCATGTCAGTCGCGCCCGCCGCAATCCAGATGCGTGTACCTACGGGCAGGCCAATCATCGCAGGCAGTCGTGCAGAAACTGTTCGGCGCGCTCGAGCGGCAGACCTCGGATGCGCACCCGCCGCTTACCGACTTCGATCTCGACTTCACAGCACTGCGGTGTTGAGGCAGGCATCGCCGCAACCGTCTCGTGAGCCCCTGACGAACTTCCTTGAGCGGATGGCGTGGTGTGCGTCACGGCGGAGCCGTCAGCCGCCTCGACTACAACGACCGGCAGCAATTCAGTGTTCGCCGGCCGAGGCGCTTCGACGACCCCAGATTCGGGCAGAGCGAGTTTGCCTGAGCGGTACTGGCTGCGCCAGGCGAACACAATGTTGGCGTTGATGTCGTGTCGGCGGGCGACCATAGAAACCGAAGTGTCCGGTTCCAACGTTTCTCTGATGACTTCTTGCTTGAACGCCAGTGTGTAGGTACGGTGGCGGTGGTGAATCTTGTTACCCGTGTCGTTCGGCATGCAGATAGTTCCCGTCCATGATCGAGAATCGTGGACGCGATCCATCCGGATATCCACGGTCTGCTCACATCATGCCCAACCCTCTTGAGGAAGCGGAAACGGCCGCCGTGAGTCGCTTACCTATGTTTCGTCGCCGCAATGTCATGATGCACTCAATTCAGTCCGGGTTCGGCCCCTCTGCGCTGTTTTCGAGGACGCTCCCCGTTTGTGCGTCCACCCCCACTTCCTGCGTGCCCCGGTTCGTCGCAATGTCGAATGAGTAGCGCAGTCCACTTCCTCCCGTCTCCTTTTCAAGTTCCTGGTCGATGATCTTCCCGGGATGGGCCTCAAGGGCAGTTGCGCGCGCCTCTTCCAGGCTGACCATCGCATCTTTCGAGTACTCCTGACCAGTAAAGCCAAACGCCGCCATACTTGTGATAAGCAGACCTGTCGCGGCCAGACCAAAGTAATAACCTCTTTTCATGTTGAACTCCAGTGTTCGTTGAGGTGACTTAAGAATGACATGTGCCATGTTAAGAGAACCTGATGCGGTTTGGAATCGCAAAGACGTCAACTTCAGCAGAGATAGCAGGCTGCTAAGTTCCACCTAAGTTAGCGCCCCTAGAATGAATTCACAGTTGCGGCGAGAGCCGCCCCAGAAAGCCAGGTTTCCGCAAAGGAGCAACCATGAAATCGTTAATCCGTTCAATTATCACAGTTGTCGCGCTGACGGCTCCGATGATCGCCTTCGCTCAACAGTCAACCGCTCCGGTTACCCGCGCACAGGTGCGCGCCGATCTGGTGCGGCTGGAACGGGCTGGCTACGACCCTGCAAGGCGCGATGATGCAACCTATCCTGCTGACATTCAGGCGGCCGAAGCCCGCGTCGCCGCCAACAAGGTTGCGGTTTCGATGTCCGAGACGGGTATGGGTACGGAGCCGGCCAACACGTCCCAGTCCGGCACGCGTAGCCATGCCGGCTCTGCCCAGTCGAATCTTTATGCTCACCACTGAGGGCGTTTGGTGCAAGGCGTGAACCGAGCCGAAAATCACACGGGCAGCAATCGTAGGTGCGCTTTTCGGCTCTCAACAGGCCCGGGTCAGTTCTATTGCTTGTGCGTGCGCGCCATTCATTCGCAAGTGCCCTAAGCGCGGGAAAGGTAGTCGCGGCGCCGCTCGTATTCTTGCAATTTGAATCGCGCATGAATCCCCATTCGCACCCGTCGGCCAAATGGCTGATTTGCGCTCGGCACAGTTGCCGCCGACTGGGTCGCTGAAGGTGTGTGGATGGGCCATGTGAATAACGCTCTGATCTTTGGTCCCGTGATTGTCGGGGACGGTCTGGCACGCTGTACGTTGGAGGCCAGCACCGTGCTTTGCTTCTGGCAGGCATATATTTTGACGCGGCCGTTCGGTGCGGCCCGCGATGAGTTGGTGGCACAGTGGGTAACCGGCGGCTGGCTGGATCTCGGAGCGGCGATGACAAGTAACATCTTGCTCCAGACCATCGTAGGCCTGATCACCTGCCTATCCATTTACAGATATCCTTCCGGAGAAAGACGTGTCTGATTCGCCGATACATCGCCCGCTAAATCACCGCATGGACGACGCTCTCGTCAAGGTTCCAGAAGTGACCTTGCTGTTCTGGATATTGAAGATTGCGGCAACCACCCTCGGCGAAACCGGCGGCGACGCCGTGTCGATGTCGATGAATCTCGGCTATCTCGTTGGGACACTAATCTTTGCTGTCGTCTTTCTGGCGGCTGTGACTGCGCAAATCCGGACCGGACCGTTCCGGCCGCCCCTGTACTGGGTCACGATTATCGCAAGTACCACGGTGGGCACCACCCTGGCTGACTTCGCTGATCGGTCCCTCGGCATCGGCTATGCAGGAGGGGCCTCTCTTCTTCTGGGGCTACTGTGCGCATCGCTGATTGTCTGGTATCGCGCGATGGGCTCCATCTCCGTTTCGTCGATCGGCTCACCCAAAGCTGAGTTATTTTATTGGGTAACCATTATGTTTTCGCAAACGCTCGGCACCGCGCTGGGAGACTGGACGGCCGATACAGCAGGGCTTGGCTACACGGGTGGTGCCCTCGTTTTTGTCGGCTTGCTCGCCGGCGTCGTCGCTGCGTATTTCGGGACCCGGGTGTCGCGCACGATGCTTTTCTGGATCGCGTTTGTCCTGACGCGGCCGCTGGGGGCTGTTGTCGGAGATTTTCTCGACAAACCGGTGAACGCCGGCGGTCTCGCGTTGAGCCGCTATTCCGCGTCTGCGGCGCTACTTGCGTTTATCGTCGGCAGCATGTTCCTGTTCAGACAACGCGCTGCGTCCCGAGTCCATTGATATGCTGTCCGCGGGGTAAAGATGAGGGTACTGCTGCTGGAAGACGATCCGATGATCGGCGAATCCATCCACGGAGCGTTGAAGGACGAATCGTATGCTGCAGACTGGGTCAGGAGCGGCACCGACGGTCTGACGGCGCTTCAAACTCATCACTATGATCTGGTGCTACTCGACCTCGGACTTCCCGGAGCAGACGGCATGCAGGTTCTCAGGGCGATCCGCGGAGACGCCGATGCAGTTCCCTTGCTCATTATCACTGCCCGGGACGGACTTGAAGACCGGCTTCACGGTCTGGACGAAGGAGCTGACGATTACGTTCTCAAGCCATTTGAGATCGCCGAGCTCCTTGCACGGATGCGCGCAGTGTTGCGTCGCCAGAATGGCAGCGCGTTCCCGTCCCTGAGTAACGGGAAAGTGACGCTTAATCTGGCGACCAGAGAGGCGACCGTCCGGGAGGGTGAAGCACTACAATTGTCGAATCGCGAATTTGCGTTGCTCCGTGCCCTACTGATCCGTCCTGGCGCAATCCTTTCACGGGTGGAGCTGGAGGAGCGCATCTATGGCTGGGGTGAAGAAGTCGAGAGCAATGCGGTCGAATACCTCATCCATGCCTTGCGGCGAAAATTGGGCAACGATCTGATCCGCAATATCAGGGGGGCCGGATGGATGGTCTCGCATTCAGACTGAAGCATTCCGTCCGGTTTCGCATCTCGCTCTGGTTGTGCGTGGCGATTTTTGCGGTCGCGACCATTGCGGGCGTCTCGGCCTTCATTTCAGCGTTCGACGAAACTCATGAGCTTCAGGATGATGTCTTGCGGCAAGTCGCAACGCTTCTCGCCCAGACACATGTCTTCCTCAGTGACACAGCTGGCGCCTTCCATTCGACCGGTAGCGGCGAAGAGTCGCGCGTTATCGTCCAGTATTTTGCCAGCAACCGTCCCGGCGCAGCGGGAGATGATGGTAGCCGTCCGCTGGGCATACCGCCGGAGACCCCTGACGGCATCTACACGATGAATTTCGGCGGCGAGTCGTTTCGCGTGCTGCTGCGTACCGTGGCCGGAGGTCCTCGCGTTGCAGTAGCACAGGAAACCGGACAGCGCGATGAGATAGCAACAGCTAGCGCATTGCGCAGCGTTGCGCCATTCCTGATTCTGGTGCCGATACTCCTTGTCATCGTCGGCCAGCTGGTCAAACGCATGTTCTCACCGATTGCGACATTGGCTACTGAAGTTGACTCACGAAAAGAGCTGGATCTATATCCACTCAGTCAGCAGAACATCCCAGTCGAGGTTCGCCCATTTGTCGGCGCTATCAATAAGTTGCTCGCTCGCGTCGGACTGTCGATGGAAACCCAGAAACGCTTTATTGCGGACGCGGCACATGAGCTGCGCTCACCGCTGACCGCTTTTTCCCTCCAGGCGGATCGTCTCGCACGGACACCCATGTCGCCCCAGGCGTCGGAGCGCCTGGCCGATCTGCGCCGTGGCATAGAGCGTGGGCGCTCGCAACTCGATCAGCTGCTAACGTTGGCGCGAATTCAATCCGCCCCTTCGTCTACCGCGTCGCCGGTTTCGGTCCTCCACGTCTATCGTCGCGTACTGGAAGACCTGATGCCGCTGGCGGAGGCGAAGCGGATCGATGTAGGAATAGAGAATAGCGACGACGCACGAGTTTGCGCGGATGAGATTGAACTCCAGACGCTTGTGAAAAATCTCGTCGACAACGCGATCCGGTACACCCCGGAAGGCGGCAGGGTTGATCTTTCCGTGGCAATTCAGAGTAAGCATGTGCGACTTGCCGTAACGGATTCGGGACCCGGCATCCCGCCAGCGGAACGCGTACGGGTCTTCGATCCTTTCTATCGGGTCTTGGGCAGCAATCAGGAGGGTTCGGGGCTTGGGCTTTGCATTGTCAAAACAATCGCCGATCGACTGGGCTGGCACGTTGAACTGTTTTACTCCGACGAAGCCTCGTGGTCTGGACTGTGCGTCACGGTCACGGTTCTGTGAGACCCGTGCGTGCGCTCCATGCCGTCATTCTCTGCGGTGATCCCGTCGTTGGATGCCGGTGTGCGCTCGTACATGGCACGCAACGAGTTGCGTTGCGGCCTTGGCCGGCGCGCGAGCAGGGACTCATCTACATCACGGTTAAGCAATCGTTAAGCTGCCGTCTAGATAATAGTCGCCCAACCAAGGTTTGCGGCATCGTCTTGCCCAACCAGAGTAGTGACCCTTCGCGAACTGCGTGATACATGCGGTCGATTCACGACATCACGCAGGCCTTGGCAATAATTCGAGTTTTACGGACGAGGTCATGGACCATCTGACTTCAATGCGCACCTTCATGAAGGTGGCCGAGTGCCTTAACTTTGCGGCGGCGGCAAGGCACCTCGACGTTTCGAACGCAGTGGTCACTCGACAGGTGGCCATGCTCGAATCGCACCTTAACGCAAAGTTGCTGAACAGGACGACCCGCAGCGTGTCGCTCACCGCTGCCGGTCAGGCTTATCTGCGAGGATGCGTCGAGTGGCTCAACCAACTGGAGTCGATGGAGAAGGGCATCCTGTCCGCTGCCGATGAATCCGCCGGTGCCTTGAAAATCGCGTGTGCAGCGTCGTTCGCCGACGGCGACCTGGCGGACCTGCTGACTGCGTTTCGCCTCGTCGAGCCGCAGGTCCGATTCGATCTGAGCGTCTTTGAATCGATGCAACGCGTTACCCTCGCGGATTTTGATGTCTGCTTCAGCGTCGAAAATCGACTGCGCGATTCGGCGATGATGTGCCGCAGCCTCGCGGTGACAAGGGACGTCATTGTCGCATCACCGCGCTATGTGGAACGATGTGGTATGCCCGATCGTCCCGACGACCTGACACAACACAGCGTCCTGGTCGAAGGCGAGATACCGGCGCGCTTCTGGGAATTTGATGATGCCCGCGGCGTCATCCGTACACCATTTAAACCCATCCTTCGGGCTGGAAGTGTTCTGGCCGTTAAGCGTGCCGCGGTTGCTGGGCTCGGAATCGCGCGCCTGGCAGATTCGCTGGTTCAGAAAGAACTGGACGACCGGACTCTTGTTCAGTTGCTAGATCAGTTTCCACTGAAGGGAAATGAACGGGCAGTATGGATGCTTTACCCGGCGCACGGCCATATACCCGCAACCTTGAAGACGTTCACCGAGTTTGTGGTGTCACGCTCGCGTCGTTGCTGAGGCTTGGAATTCCACCTGCCATTTGCCTGAAAAATGTCTATGGAAAACGTGGCTGTCCCGCCAGCTCTCGCGGGCTTTCCAAACTACAACCATGACGGGCGTCCCGGATGAGGAGGTTGCACGTTTTCATGCGTGACGCCGTCTGGTGCCGTCGTGCTACAGCCCGGCAGGATGGCGACCAGGGTGGCTAACACTAAAGCCGCCATGAAATGATTCATGATTGACCTTCTTCGTCCTTGTATCAGAATTTTCGCTGCGCGACCTTAAGCGATCCTTAACTAAGTGTCGTTTTAACGCTTGCTGTTGGCGCAACCATTCATCGTTCAGGCTGCCTTCCCAATCTCCAGATCTCATGTCGCATGCCGCTTCGTCACGTCCGGCCTGGGTTCTCAGTCCTGGGCAGCGCCGGCGGTCCTCGGGAGACCCGCACTGGTTCGAGCATTTGCGCAGCGTGCGGTCGTGATCATTTCGCAACGCCCGTGGAGAGAGTCTGGCGCGAACATGGACGTCACAGTATCGGCGTGTAAGCATCACACCCGCTGTATTGATGACAATTCAGTCGCTCGTGTTAACGCTGCAGGAAGCACAAGCTGTCTGAAAAGAAGTTGTCTACTCGAACAACATTTCTGGAGATCTTTTATGAAGAAACATCTGATCGCGCTGGCTGCCTTGGCCACGTTTGCAGTGCCGGTGTTTGCCCAGAGCAGCGTCACGCTGTATGGGGTGATCGATGAAGGTTTCAACTACACCAACAACGTCGGCGGGAAGCACGACTATGAGTTGCAGAGTGGCTATGCTCAGGGGAGCCGCTGGGGACTCAAAGGAGCCGAAGATCTCGGTGGCGGCACAAAGGCGATATTTCAGCTTGAAAATGGTTTTAACCTGAACAACGGTCGGCTGGGTCAGGGTGGTCTGCTGTTCGGGCGTCAGGCATATGTGGGCGTGTCGAATGCCACGTTCGGTACGGTCACCCTAGGCCGTCAATACGACTCTGTCGTCGACTATCTTGCTCAGACGACGGCCAACGGGAACTGGGCCGGCTATCTGTTTTCGCACCCGTTTGACAACGACAATACGGATAACTCTTTCCGGGTGAACAACACGGTCAAATACGCAAGTCCTGATTTCGCCGGATTGCAATTTGGCGGCACATACAGCTTCAGCAACGCGACCGGCTTCGCGAACAATCGCCAGTTTAGTCTAGGTGCGCAATACGCGAACGGCGGTCTGCTTGTCGCGGCGGCCTACCTGAATGCTGACAACCCGGGCCAGTCGTCGGGGGGCGCTATTACGTCCACCGATGCGAATTTCGTGGCTGAACGTCTGCGTATTTTCGGTGGCGGCATTAACTACACGTTTGGTCCCGCGACCGTAGGCTTCGTCTACACGAACACTAATATCAAGAACCCGACCGCGAACGCAGGATATCTGTCCAGCACCGAGACGATCGAGCCTATCACGGGTTCGTTGGCGGGCGGAAAGCTCAGCACACTCAAGTATCAGAACTTCGAAGTCAACGGCAAGTATCAGATCACGCCGGCATTCTTCGTCGGTGCGCAGTATGTGTACACGCTCGAAAACTACGACGCGACAACGGGCAGCGTAAAACCGAAGATTCATAGCGTCGGCCTGATGGCAGACTACAACATTTCAAAACGCACGGATTTTTACGTTCAAGGCGCGTACCAGAAAGTGGCAGGAAACCAGACGGGTTCGTCGCTCGATCAGGCTTATGTGCCGGGCGCCGCGGACCTGTCGTCAAATTCGAAGCAACTTGTCGTGCGCGCGGCGATTCGTCATAAGTTCTAAAGCGCGATGGGAAGGCGACGCACATGCATCGCCTGACCAGCCTCGCTGGAGGTAGAGGGAACACCCAGACTTTATCCTGCGGGCTCCCTCCCGGTGATCGGATCATTCACATTTCACGCGCCGGCTCACGTTTGGCCGCGGCGCCGTACGATACTCTCCTGCCGGAACGGCACTCCCAGCGTGGCCCGATTTTCAGGCACGATTTCACGTCGAAAAGGAGAAGGTTGTAGTCCGCAATTCGCCAGCGCATCCCGGTTTGCGTCATGTCTATCCCTCATAGAGTCAACGTTGATCGTCCAGCTCAGTGAAATGAACCCATGCACAGCTGGCCGCGGATATGAGCCGATGCACCATGGAGTTCCAGGCGCTCGATTTCTCTGATCGCAGTACTCACGAATTGCATCGGAAAGATGCATGCCCCAAAGATTCAGAACGAATGAATCGGCAAGGCCTGTTCTTTAGGTGGGTCGTGGCTCATTCAGCAATTGAACGGTGCATTTCAGTGTGTGTTAAGGATTCAGGGTAGAGAATGAGTTTTAACGCGGATTGCCGCACTTCGTGGGAGAAGTCATCATGCGTATATTTCTCAGAATCGCGTTTGCCGGTGCGCTAGCCGCGGCCGCCGTTGGAAGCGCCCTTGGTGCATCCAGCATATCGTATGTAACCACTGTTCACCTGCACGATGGAAAGCAGGTCGTTTGTGCGGTCAATGAGTCCCGGACAATGCAAGCGGGCGACCGCAGTCAAGCCCTGACGACAGCAGAGCTTAACGAAGCGCAAGTTGATGCGACGGCGAGATTGCGTCGCCATCCTGGCAACAAGAATGAATACCCGTCGTCCTCGACGGCTCCTCACGTTGACTGCTCCTAGGTAGTCGCGTGGATTTCCGCGTCGGCCTCCAGTAGCGGGGAGAGATATATGGTATCGCCGGACGAACCCGAATTCGGAATCGGTGCGCTTCTCGATATTTCTAGAACGGGAGCGTCTTTGCGTCAGTTTTCACATTGAGCCGTCCCGGGTTCAGCGGGGTTGCACCTGATGCATTAAACGCACACATTCAGATCAACCGTGCAGTGCGAAAGCGCAGGAAGGCTCCGCCGGTCGGGGATGTCCCGCTTGCTCGCCGATTCGTCACGCTTGCACGCTCTGCGCTTCCAGATTCGCCCGAGCCGGTTATGGTGGAAGACAACGTAAGCATGTTGAGAGTGTCGCGTGCCCGGGGCGGGCGGCAATGAAAAAGTGGAGCGAACTGAAGAGGCGAAATTTGTTGTGGTTTTGCCATTCGATCGCTCCATGTGATCCCAGAGAACTCCAGGATGAAAATCCTGATCATTGAAGACGATGCAGCGATTGTCGCCAATCTGTACAAGTTTCTGGAGAAGGTAGGCTATCATCCCGACCTCGCTCCGAGAAGGAGCGCTGGGACTTCAGCTTTCCTTAACATAGCAGTGGGACGCAATTTTGCTCGATCTGTCGTACCGGCTGTGGACGGACTGACGATCTGCCGAAAACGTCGTGAGAAGGCACTTTGCGATATGCAGATCCTGATGCTGACCGCACGAGACACACTCAAAGACAAACTCCGAGAGTTTGGGAAAGGCGTGGATGACGACCTCATCAGACAGCTTAACGATCGCTCAACCGTGATCCATATGCGTCCGGCTCCCAAGGGCCGCGGGCGGCCCTTGGGAGCCGGTGGTCATGCAGATCGTAACGCTCGAGCAGTCGTTAGCAGCGTGTGTCGGCTCGCCTCCAACTGCCAGATACACTGATCCGATCGCCTTAAGGCTGGAGTCTCAAACGGTTGCCATTCTGGGGTGAAGCTCAATCCGGAAGCGGGTAATTGTGCCGCAACCGGCTCCATGACAAACCCAGAGACGGGCGCCCAGGCAGCAGTCGATCCGTTGAGCAATCCAAATGCCCGCCTTTGCCACACGCAGCGTCTATTTCGGTTTCGATCAGTACACGGTCCAACCCGATTACCAGCCCCTTCTGACACAGCACGCGCATTATCTGAAAAATCATCCGCAGCGGCAGGTGTTCATCCAGGGAAATACAGATGAGCGCAGTTCAAGTGAATACAATCTTGCACTGGGACAGAAGCGTTCAGAAGCTGTTCCGCAGAACCTCGCGCTTCTGGGCATGCCGCTTTCCCGGATGGAGGCAGTGAGCGTCGGGAAGGAAGAACTGGTGGCGAAAGGGCATGACGAGGAATTGTAGGCGCAGAACCGAAGAGCGGATTTTTTTATCAGCAACAACCTTTAATCGCTCTGGCCGGTAACGGATGATGCAAAAAAGAAGCCACCGATGGATTGGCGGCTCGAGGGGAAGTGTGGCCGAGGAGTGATACAAGGTCGCCACACATTGATAGTATGGGAATCCAATACTTAAGTTAACCTTAGCGAATCGCACTTCAGGCATTCGCATGCGGTTGGGCTCCGGTTGCCGAGCGGAGGCGCGGGGCTTTGACGGTCAGAGGGCCGCTTTGCCTTCAGAGTGAATGGCGCCGTGCCGCCCCTAGAACCGATGGGTCATCGCTACGCGATATACCATCTGGTTGCTGCTGGATGACTGGCTCGGCGAACCCACAATGTTCGCGACGTCGAAGTCCTGACCAGTCTTGCCGTCGGCATGCTGATACGCGCCTTGCACATACACCGACGTACGCGCGCTCAGGTCATAGTCAAGCATCAGTGAGACCTGGTTCCAGTTCGGCTCAGAATTCCCAGTCACAGTCGCCACGTGAGCGCGCGTATAAGCGTAGGCCGCCCCCAACCAGAAATCATGCTGGAAGAAATACTGCCCGTTGACTTCGAAGTTGTCGAATTTCCAAGACTTCTGAGAACCAGCGGTCGGCTGATTGGTAAAGTATGCGTTGCTGGTTGGATCGTAGACGTCGATGTGCGAATAGGCAAATGCGACGGTTGCCTTATCTCCGAACTTGTAGGACACGCCTGCGTCGATATTCTGTTGCGACTTACCTGCGAACACCACGGTCGCAGCGGGTGCCGCGCCCCCTGCGGTCAGACCTCCGTTGTTGGTTTTCATGTAAGCGACAGCGGCGGCCAGTGGGCCCATCTGGTACTGGGCAGCCGCGCCGTAAACGCGGTTTTGTGCAAAACCGCCGGCCTGATTGCTGAACCCGTACATCGCCTCGCCACTAAACCCGGCGAACGTCGGCGACACGTACTTTACCGAGTTCTGGATGCGATAATCCCAGTCGGCATTGTCGTTGTCGTAGGGGTGTGATCCCAGATCGCCCTCCCAATTACCTGCAGCAGTGAATCCGCTCCACATGTCAATGGTTGGATCGTATTGACGGCCCATCGTTAAGGTACCGTAGTGATCGGATGACAGGCCGACGTAGGCTTGGCGACCGAAAAGCAGGCTACCTTGTCCGAGCGCGCCATTGTTGGTATTGAAACCATTTTCCAGTTGGAAGATCGCCTTCAGGCCTCCCCCCAGGTCCTCAGTGCCTTTCAAGCCCCAGCGGCTCCCGACGGTATCGCCGCTGACCATCTGGTATCCATGATGGCCGCTCGCGTTGGTGGTGAAGTCGAAGCCCTCATCAATAAGACCATAGAGGGTCACCGAATTCTGCGCTTGCGCCTGCATGCTGAGGCCGAGAGCGCTGACCGAAAGTGCTGCGACGACCATTCGTTTCATAACATGTTCTCCGAGTCGGGTAAGCCACGTAGATGAGGTAATTACGATGTTGCCGCTACGAGCATAGCCAGATGAAAATTCGTGAACATTAAGGAGCACTTAAGCGTTGCTAAATACTGACACATGGAACGGTTTGGTGAAAATTGCCAACACGAGCACGAAATGGCATGCCTCGGCAACCTGATAGCGGAGCGTTGTGGACCATGGCAAACGAGAGGGATGACCTGGACAACGGTCTCATGCCTGACTATATGATCGCAGTGAAGAGGGGCGCATACGGCTTTCCTTTTAGGGATTGCGGTTAGCGTGCCGATGCGCGCGTCAAGCCTCAACGGTCGAACTTGGTTACACAGGCAATTGTTCGGAATTACGCGCTTGGCAACCATGCCGCGTCGCTCGGGCTTGTCATTGACAATCAAAATGTCTTCCCGAGGTACCACTGGGTGGAGGGACTTCGCGCTAAAACCCCTGCGCGCATCACACCACGAAGATTTCGACGACCACGTGGCGACCAATATGAGTCGGCGTCACGACGCTTGATCGGCTACCCCATGGTGCCCACCCGTCAACCCGTCCCACCCTTCATTCAGGGCGAGAGCTTCCGCAAGCCCAAACGGATGCCTGAAAACGACGAAAACGCCGTTGTAAAATCCAGAAAAAACCGAATTCTTGATGCCGTTCGAACCCGCGTTTGACACCACTTCCGACAGGCGCATTATCGCGATCATCCCCGGTACGTTTACTCCGATCCTTGACAACCCCTTCCGAACTCAAACGTCGACATGAGGCTAGTTCAGAGGTTGGAATCCTGCTTGATCGGGGGTTTCTGGAGGTAGTCGACAACGGACTTGGACCTGGCATACCTGAAGCCGACCGTAAACGCGTGTTGGACGGGTTCTATCGTGCGGGGAATGCTGCTGGTCGGGATAGCGGGCTCAGGCTAGCCGTTGCAGCAAAGGTCGCGGTGAAGCATCGCGCCGGGTTTTCCGTGCTCAATCGAACGGATGGGCAGGTGCTGAAGGTCTCTGTAAGCGGATTGCACCGTGCTCCCGCAGACAGTCCCGCGGTTGCAACGCAGCCGTCAAGTGCTCGCCTCGAACCGGGCCGGCGCGCGCACGCCTGACCGATGCGATGCACTTGGGTTTCGCAGTTCCGGACAATGTCACGTTGCCGGTAGCCAAAGCTCAATACCGCGGGCTACAGGCGACGCGCCTTTTTCTGACCAATGCCGAAAGGGGCGACCTTTCGGAGCGTTTCATTACCGCATAAGCTGCCCTTAAGGAGAGGCTGCTAATTTTCGTGCAGACAGGGCGGTAGCGGAATCCCGTTTCTGACGTTCGAGACGCCCGCATGTCGGGTTGTTTCGTTGGTTCGACCACGCAGGTGGTTATCACCGCTGGCGAAGTTCGGCTCAGTCACGTGTCGAGCCGAGGGAGCTATGCCATGGCCACCTTTCTCGGGCCCGGAAGCGATTCCGGGCCTTCTTTTTGTGCGCCGAGCATGCGCAACAGCTTGGGGGTGGAAGTCCCCTGTCCAGCCTGATGGGGCGAAGGACTAGCGAACGCAAGGGCGTCGTCGCGAGGCGGGGTCTGAAGGAAGCGTGTAGCAAAGCCACGACCTGACGAACAGAAACCAGATATGAGGCCTACCCGGGCGGACGAGCGAGCAAATGATCGCGAAGTCCACAACCATCAAGGCTCGGGGTGGTAGATCTGGCAGGTGTGTGGTGAAGGCGGTTGCGATTACCTCGGGAGGCCTGTGCGGTGTCCTGGACTCAGGACTGAACAACTCGCAAGGGTTGTTGATCGCCGTGCAGGAGTCAGCAGCGGGCATAGTAGGGCGGTGACGTCTGAAGGCCCAAACGGAGAAGAGCGGCGAGTAAGCCGGAGAACTCGACATGGGAGAGCAGCAGAAAACGCAACGCGTCCTTGACAGCGGAGGAAGGGGTGAAGCCCCGGAGGCCGTTGATCGAGGGGCTGAACCTATGGCGGCGAACCCCGAAACTGAAAGCCCGTCGGCTTGTGACCGACTGATGGAAGAAATATGTGAACGGGAGAACCTGAAGCGGGCGTTGAAACGTGTGAAAGCGAACAAGGGTGCACCGGGTGTGGACGGTATGACGGTTCAGGCATTACCGGCGTACCTGCGTGAGCACTGGCCGTCGATACGGGCCACGCTGCTGAACGGCACATACAGGCCGCAACCTGTGAGACGGGTCGAGATACCCAAGCCGGATGGAGGTGGCGTGCGC
This sequence comes from Burkholderia sp. OK233, assembly GCF_900230185.1. GTDB lineage: Bacteria > Pseudomonadota > Gammaproteobacteria > Burkholderiales > Burkholderiaceae > Paraburkholderia. The sequence goes on along the minus strand of NZ_OCSR01000003.1, from coordinate 70,971 downwards.
AAACTCGGCATCCCCTCTGCGCTCGACAGGTTCGTCCAGCAGGCAGTGTTGCAAGTGCTGCAAAAGCAGTGGGACCCAACGTTCTCGGATTCTAGTTACGGCTTCCGTCCGGGGCGCTCGGCCCATCAGGCCGTGGCACAGGCGCAAAACTACATCCAGTCGGGGTATCGCTGGGTTGTAGATTTGGACCTCGAAAAGTTCTTCGATCGCGTGAGCCACGATATCCTGATGAGCCGGGTGGCAAAGCGTGTCAGCGACAGGCGTGTCCTGAAGCTGATCCGCTCCTTCCTGACGGCGGGCGTGCTGGAGAACGGACTGGTTGGAGCAACGGACGAAGGGACGCCCCAGGGCGGTCCGCTGTCACCGTTGTTATCCAATCTGATGCTCGACGACCTTGACCGGGAGCTTGAGCGGCGCGGACTGCGATTCGTGAGGTATGCAGACGACTGTAATGTCTACGTACGCAGCGAACGCGCGGGCCAGCGGGTGATGGCGGGGCTGAAAGCCTTCCTTACCGGCAGGCTGAAGCTGAAGGTCAACGAATCTAAGAGCGCAGTCGCGCGGCCACACACGCGCAAGTTCCTCGGGTTCACCTTCTTGATGCGGGAACAGGTCAAACGGCGCATTGCGCCCAAGGCACTCGCCCGCTTCAAGGCACGAATCCGGGAACTGACCCAACGCACGCGAGGGGTCAGCGTTGACCAGTTGATCGGCTCGCTGAAGCGATACCTGACGGGCTGGCGCGGCTATTTCGGTTTCTGTGAAACGCCTCGTGTACTTCAGCGTCTTGATCAATGGATTCGCCGCCGCCTTCGCTGCTTCCTCTGGAAGCAGTGGAAGCGCGGCCGGACCCGCTTCAAGAAGCTGATCGCGCGGGGTGTGAGCCGGGACCTTGCCGCCCAGACGGCGGGTTCGCCGCACAGTGCATGGCGTCTAAGTTGCAGTCCGGCGCTGAGCATTGCGTTGCCCAGTCGCTACTTCCGCTCGCTTGGACTTCCATCGGTCGGTTCATCATAGCCGGGTAACTGATCCGAATCGCCGTGTACGGACCCGTACGCACGGTGGTGTGGGAGGGGTCGGGCCGCGAGGCCTGCCCCTATCCCGATCATACCCGGCGCGTAGGCGTTGTTACCTTTGTCGAAACGCAGACATGGGCGAATACGATATATACGGTTGCGAGCGCTATCGTACGCGTCGAGTTCGGTGGCCACGTCTCCGAGAGCATCGGCGCGTTCGTGGAGTCTGGCTCGACCGGGCCGACTTTCCGAACCCGATTCGATACTGCATGTAACTGCGGACTATGTCACTGGCCGCCTCGGCCGAGGAATGAACATGTCGGACAAGCGTATTTCGAGAAAATTTGATGTCGACCTCAACCTGCTCTCAAGCCGGTTGCTCGAAATGGGCGGTCTTGTGGAGTCACAGATTGCGCTCGCTATGGAGGCAATGAACACGTTCGATTTGCCACTTGTTGAGCAGGTCATCGAGGACGAGCGTCGGCTCAACGCGATGGAAATAGAAGCCGACGAAGAAGTTTGCAACATCATCGCTCGTCGACAGCCTGCCGCACGTGACCTGCGACTCCTGATGGCTGCGTCGAAGTGCATCACCAACCTTGAGCGCGCAGGTGACGAGGCCCGGAAGATTGCGAAGCGGACCCGCCGCATTGCTATGGAAACCAATGCACGGAGCATCAACATTTCTGAAATCAAGGTTTCCGGCGAAATGGCCTTACACATTCTTCGCAGAGCGCTGGATGCATTTGCGCGGATGGATACCGTTGCAGCAGCGCAGATTATCAAGGATGACGAAGCCATCGACAATGAGTTTCGAGCCTTCGTGCGCAAGCTCGTGACGTACATGATGGAAGACCCTCGGACAATCTCGATTGGACTGGACTACCTGTTTATCGCGAAGGCCATCGAGCGTATTGGTGACCACGCGACCAATATCGCCGAGTCGGTTGTCTATGTGGTTAGCGGCACCGATGTTCGCCATGTACCCCGAGACCAGCTTGGACGCGACGCCTCTGGCAACTGAGGCCTGACAAGGAGGGGCGACGTGCCTCACTTTGTGAGTGGCGAAGTATTTCGAATATAGCTGTACAACGTTGCGCGATTCAAAATCTCAGGTCGCGCGCAGACTCGTAATGACATCGACCCCACCTGGTCCGGCGCAACGTTCGCCTCTATATTCCGCTAGAAAGCGTTCTTTCGGCGCAATCCCCCGCCGATAGCCAGAGTACACAGGGTCAGCAAACCAAACCCTGCTCCCGCGTAAAACGTCGCGCTCGCCCCAAACCGGTCCCACAGTTCGCCTGCGACTAAACTGGCGACCAGGGTCACGAGACCGGTCATCAGGTTGAACAACCCAAATGCAGTGCCTTTAATGTCCGAAGGTGCTGCATGTGCGACCATCGTCGCCAGCAGACCCTGTGTCAGCCCCATGTGCAAGCCCCAAAGCGCGACGCCCAGCAGCACGACCGGCCACTGGCTTCCGTGTGCAAGCACGATATCCGATGCAAAGAGCACCATGAGGCCGATAGCCAGCAGCTTCGTGTGGCTCATCGAGTCGGCAAGCTTTCCAGACGGGTAGGCCGATATCGAATACACGACGTTCATCGCGACCATCACGAGAGGCACCAGTGCCACCGGTATCCCGCCCTGCATGGCGCGCAGAACAAGGAATGCCTCACTGAACCTCGCGAGCGCGAACACTGCGCCGATGAACACGACCCCCCAGTACGGGCGACTCAGCTTCCTCAGGTTTTCAAGCGTCATCGGGTTGACGCGTTTTACGCCAGCCTGGCGCGCAGGTTCGCGGATACCGAATATCAGTAATGCCACGGCGACAAGTCCGGGAAAGACCGCCACCCAGAACACCCGCCGGAAGTTGTCTGCCCACAGCAGCATCAATCCGACCGCCAGTAACGGCCCGAGAAAGGCTCCGACCGTGTCGAGTGATTGGCGTAGACCGTACGCGGCACCACGCAGATGTGGAGGTGTGATGTCAGCCACGAGCGCATCGCGTGGCGCACCTCTCACGCCTTTTCCGATTCTGTCTGCAACGCGCACCGTCAGGACGATGCCGGCCGTCGGTGCGAGAGCGAACAGCGGCTTGCTCAACGCCCCCATGCTGTATCCGATGACCGCAAGCCATTTCCGGTTGCCGAGATAGTCGCTTAGTGCACCAGAGAACATCTTCACGATGGGTGTAGTGGCTTCCGCGATGCCTTCAATCAGGCCGACCATCGTGGCGCTTGCACCGAGACTCGTTACCAGGAACATCGGCAGAAGGCTGTGAACGATTTCCGACGATATATCCATGAACATGCTGACGAAACCCAGCATCCAGATGCCACGGGGGATTCGGCCTGGTGTGCTGCTGCGCGGCGCGGGTTTGGTTTGCATCGTTTCTCGATGTAGCAAGTGTCAGATTTAACAGCGGTGCGGTCGGGTATCCCTATGCCGCCATTATGAAGCGATGCCAATGACGCAGCGATGGTCCCGTGTCCCTACATTGTCTTCTGACGTTGCTTCTCGCGCCTGTACACATAAAGAGCAGGCAGCAGGTTTGTGCTGAGCAGGCCACTCCAGACCAACCCGCCCAGCGTCACGATGGCCAACCCCTGTTCCGGAGCGGCGCCCTTGCCGAAGCCGAGTGCGGTCGGCAACAAGCCCAGTGAGGCTGTCAGGACTGTCAGGAGAATCGGCCGGAAGCGCACCTCAACCGCGTCGCGCACGGCGTCGACCACAGACATTCCCTGTGCTTCGTTTCGTTTCACCAGTTGCAGTAGCACGATGCCGTGGTTCAGGCTCACCCCAATCAGGGTGAGAAAGGCAATCAGGCCGATTGCATTCAGGCCAACCCCGCTCACCACCAGCGCGATTGCGCCTCCGGAGAACGCCAGCGGCATTTGCAGCAACAGCAGACCCGGCACGAGCAAGCCGTCAAACTGCAGTGTCAGGATACCGAGCATCAGCGCGAGCGCGACCACCGCCGCGATACCTACGTTAATTGCCGCCCGTTCGAGTTGCGGATACAGGCCGCCGAATTTCACTTCATAACCAGCCGGCAAGGAAAGCGTCGCAAGCGCCTGTCTGGAAGCGGAAATGACTTGTCCGAGCGGGGCAGTCGGCGTCGCCAGTATCTCAATCGCGCGGAGTCCGTTCAGATGCCTGATGACATTGGGTCCGGTCGCCATTCGGACATCGGCCACATCGCTCAGGGCAATCCACCCGTTAGCCATCACCGGAAGCTGCCTTAGCTGCTCGATGGACAGATGCGTGGGGTCGGCCAGTCTGACAAACACATCGACGTGGCCGTTGCCTTCGGGGACCGTGGCAACTGTTTGCCCGGCCAGCAGGATATGCAACTGTGAGAAGAGCTGTGCAGGCGTGATGCCATGGAGCGCCAGGCCGTTCGGCCTGGGCGTGATTTGCAATTCGGTGATGGGATAGCCGTCGTTGTTGAACACGCCAGACAGGTTGGGCACGCCCGCGAGTCGACGCGTGACTTCCGACGAGAGTGACTGCAAGGTCCCAATAGAATCGCCATACACGTCGACAACGAACGGTTGCGGCAAGCCCGAAAGCGTTTCGCCCACCCGCTCCAACGTCGGCGTGCCGATTACGGTCTGCACGGCAGGGAGCTTCGACGCGTCGAGAACCTGTTGACCGATTTTGTCGAGACTGCTCGCATTCACATTCGGCTTCAGAGCAATCTGAATCTCGCCAGCGTAAGCGGGTTCCGTGTAGGAGGTCCCTGACGCCGAGCCCACGCGTGAAAACACATGAGCGACCGGTTCGATCCCGAGCAATCGCTGGGTAATGCGGTCTGCTGCATCCTGAGCATCATGCAATGACGTTCCAGGCGGCAGAGTAAAACTTTCGAGCAGGACTGCTTCGTTCGGCAACGGCAAAAAATCCACCGGAACCAGCGCCAGTCCAGCGATAGAGACCACGAAAATGGCCACGCATGCCCAGAGCGAGCGCTTGGGGCGACGCAGGGTGAATTCGAACAGACGGAGGTTATGGTTCTTGAGCCACGCGACTGCATGCGCACCTGATGATGTGCGCTTCTCGGCGTGAGGCCCGATGAATCCCAGCACCAGCGGAATCACGCTCAATGAAATGATGAGTGACGCAATCAGGCTCACCGTCATCGCCAGCGAAAACGGAACAAAGAACAGTCCCGCCAGCCCGCCCACGAACGCAAGCGGCAGAAATACCGCGACAGTCGTCATCGTCCCGGAAATGTCAGGCCCGGCAATGTCGCGTAAGCCACGCGCAACGCCTTCCCACCGACCGTCGCCGGCCTCCCACCGGTGGTAGATGCTTTCCAGCACAATGATGGCATCGTCGGCAAGCAGCCCCACGGCCACCGACAAGGCGCCGAACGTCAGTAAATTCAGCGTTTGTCCGGCCAGGTACAGCCCGGCGATACCGAGCAGAAGCGAGAGGGGAATACTCAGGGCCACCGCCCATATTCCGCGGCTCGCGCCCAGCATCCAGAACAGGACCGCAACGGCGAGTACAGCGCCGATAGCGAGATTGCGGCTCAAATCAGCGGCGACCACGCCGACGATGTGTCCCTGGCTGTAAATGCGCACGAAACGAGCGCCGCCGGGTAACTGGGGCTCCAGTTCATGAAGTGTCTTGTCGACCTCGTTGACAACCGGGAGTGTTGAAGCGTCCGGCTGCTTGAACACAACCAGCGCGATGGTAGGCCTGTTGTCAAGTTTGACGGAGTGGTGAGACGGAGGCGCGGAACGGACTATGTCGGCAATCGCGCCTAGAGGGACGGCGCCGCCGGGTGTCGGCAGAGATACGCCCGCGTAGTCGGACGGTCGCGTCGGCAGGCTTCTTCCTTCAACAAAAATGTCCTGATGGCCCAGGTCGACATATCCGCTGGGCACCATGCCCGTGGCAGCCCCGAGCGACGCAGCGAGCGTCGACGCAGAGACGTCAAAGCGTTGCATTTTCAGGAGGTCAGGGCGGACCCAGATGGCATCCTGGCCTGGCCCCGCTACCGACACGCGTTGCACGCCTGGAACCGCCCGGATGCGAGGCGCAAGATTCGACTCGACGACACGTTGCACCGTTGACGCGTCTACGCCATCAGGAATCTGGACGGCGTAGTCGGCAACCTCGTTTATCGCGTTACCCGAGATTTCCGTGGTCAAGGTCGCGCCATTTGGCAGCGAACCGTTGATGCGGCCGATGACGCCGTTGACGTCTTGCAGCGCGCTTGCTGCTGTAGTCCCTTCCGCGAATCGCGCTTCAATCTTGACGGAACCCTGGCCCACTACCGTCCGCACGTCGCTAAGTGACTGGAGCGATGTCAGTTCTGCTTCGATAGGCCGCGCAATCAGTCCCTCCAGGTCCAATGTCGTCGCGCCCGGCAACTGTGCGACGATGCTCACCTGCGGCATGTTGAACTGCGGCAGGACGTCAGCATGGATGTTGAGGAGCGCGTAGATGCCGTAGGCAATCAGCGCGCCATACAGCATGACCCAGAGGAGAGGGCGTTTGACGATGTCGTTGAGCATGGTCCTGTCGGCAGGGACCATCAGTCGGCTTGCTGGTAGCGTGTGGCGAAGTCCTGGTGGAAGAGCAGGTACGCGTCCTGCACTACAACCCGCTCATCCTGCGAGAGCCCCTGCATTATTGACGTCCAGCCTCCCTCGGATAGTCCTGGCACGACACGTCGCCGGTGGTTTCCGCTCTTGTCACGCACCAATACCCACCATTGACCGCCATCGAGCACGAGCGCTGTGGATGGAATGGCCAGCCGTTTGTCGTCAGATGTTGTTAAAGAAACTGTGCCGACCCTTCCCGTCACCAAAGCGTGCCCCGGTGCGGCATTCAGCCAGACTTCCAGTTGTCCGGGCGCGGTACCACTCCACGACACGCGTTGAACAACCAGGTCGATGGGCGCGTCCGCGCCTTCGGCCAGAAAAACCCCCTTCATTCCGTTCGTGACCAATGATGCGTCGTTGCCGTAAAGATTTGCGACCACATGAAGGCCGCGCGATGGGGCCACGGTTATCAGCGCCTGCCCGGCGCTGACATATTGACCATCGGCCGCATTGACCGCCGTCACAACGCCGGGCTCGGGTACGCCAATCGCGATAAAGCTTGTGTAGCTTCGGGCCGCCGACTGCGCAGCTGCGAGTTGCTGGCGCGCGGTTTCGAGTTCGGCGCGCACGCGAACGACGGCGTCGCGCGTGCTGAGTTGCTCATCAAGCTTTTGTTGTTCAATGGCGGCAGCCTGCGTTGCTGCGGACACCCGTATCTGCGCCGATTTCAGGTCGGCCGCAAGGCGCGCGCTGTCAGCTGATACCGTGGGCCCAGTCAGATGCGCAACCGTCTGCCCGGGCCGCACCGTTTCGCCAGGCAGGACGCGCAGGCCGGAGACGATGCCCGCCGTAGGCGCGCTCAGCACGGTATTGGACGCTGCCTGCACGTGCGCGGGCGCGGAGACCGTGGCCACAACGCGCTTCTGTACCGCAGGCATTGTCACGACGTCCTCGGCGAACGCACGATGACCGGTGACGGAGGATGCGATGATGACGACGGCGAGGATGAACAGGCGGGTTGAATTCATGGCGGACCTAGTGAAGCGGTTGGTGGTCAATGGCGCTCACGCCAATCAGGGTGCAGAGCTCAACTTGTTGTTGAAGTACGGAATTCGCGAGCTTCGCCGTCGCGATGCGTTGGGTCTGTAACCGGGATTCAAGGTCGGCCAATACCGGCAGCGTCATGTCGCCAGCGCCATAGGCGACACGCGCCTGTTTCACCGTCGCATCGAGTGCAGTCTCCATTGACCGCGCGTTACGAAGCTGGTCACCCAGCAGGCTCAGCTCCGAGCTGATAGCGTCTACAGCGGTGTACGCATCGTCAAGCCGTTGGGTGTATTCCTGATAGAGGCTCTCCCGCGTGGCCTTTTCGACCGCGATATTCCCCCGGTTGCCGTTAAATAGAGGAAGCGTCACCGAAACGGTAAGCCCCGAGGTGTAGATGGCCGACGTGTCTCGGCCTCGCGTGACGCCAATCTCCAGTCGCGGAAACTGTGCGAGGAGCGCTCCGCGATATCGCTCGTCCTGTTCGGTGTATCCCGCGCGCAGTGCCAGCAAATCGGGGCGACGTTGCCTGAGGTCAAGGAGCGCACGGTCGACCGCGTCCTGCGGCACCTCGTATGGCTCAGGCGGAGCGGCAAGTTTCAGGTGTGTCCCCGGGTGTAGCTCGAGCAGCGTGTTGAGTTCCTGTCTTGCTTTGAGGTGTTCCTGTCGCAGCGTGCCCAACTGTTGCACACTGTCGCGGTACGTGGTTTGTGCCTGCACGGCGACATCTCTGGTTACGTCGGCGCGAGCGAGTGCCCCTTGCATTCGTTCGGTGGCGCCTTTCTGATAGGCCACTGACTGCTCGACTTGTTTCTCAAGACGGCCGAGACTCACATTGCTGACGTAGAGCGCATACGCGTGGTTCGAGACCTGCCACTTCGTCCACAGCAGCGCGAGCTGCTGTTTCTCAAAGCCTGCACCTGCGGCCCGCTTCTTTGCCGGGCGCTCGATAAGTGCGGAAACTTCGTAGCTGAGCCCGACCATGAATGCAGGAACAAAACCCTCCGCGCCGGGGCGGTCGGTACTGAAGCTGAGCGTTGGGTCTGGCAGAAGCCCGTCCGCATATTGCCGGGCTGCAGCGATATCGAGCTCGCGTTCAGCACGGCGGATATCCGGACTATATTCAAGCGCGCGTCCAACCACCTGGTCCACGGTCAATGGGGCGCCCGTTGACGCGATGTCATCAGGCCATTGGGGCGTTTCCGGGAGCGGCTTTGATGCATATGTCGCACATCCGGTCAACACCACAGCCAGCATGACAAGTGCGACTCGCGCGAGTGCAGGGGCGCCAGCACTTCCTCCACCGGTTGCGGGAAGTCCGCTTTGCAACCTACTATCGTAAGCATCATGGGTCACGATGGATATCCGACGCAAAAAACGCTTCGGATACTAATCCGCGAGACTTAGATTTGACTTAGCACGCTGCTTTCGATTCGGTGGGACGCATGAGAATTCTCCTCGTAGAAGACGACGAAATGATTGGCGATGCAATCGTCCAGGCATTGAAGGATGCGGCGTATGCTGCCGATTGGGTGCGCGACGCGGAGTCGGCAACCGGGGCGTTGCTGGGACGTGAGCACGATGTCATGCTGCTGGACCTGAATCTGCCAAAGCGCGACGGCATTGACGTGCTCCGGTCGCTCAGAGCTGGGGGAAGCAAGACTCCGGTGATTATTCTTACGGCGCGCGACAGTGTCGAGGACAGGATAGTCGGGCTGGATGCTGGCGCCGATGACTATCTTGTCAAGCCATTCGAAATCAGCGAATTACTCGCACGACTTCGGGCGGTGACCCGCCGGCTCGGCGACCACGGCGATACCAGGATGACAAGCGGGAGTCTTACACTCGACGCTGCCACACACATGGCCGTGTATGAGAATAATGAGTGCCGGCTGACGAGTCGCGAGTTTGCGCTTTTGAGCGCGCTGTTGATGAAGCCCGGCACGGTCCTGTCGCGAAGCGACCTGGAACGAAAACTATACGCCTGGCAGGAACAGGTCGAGAGCAATGCCGTGGAGGTTCTGATTCACAGCATCCGCAAAAAGCTCGGCGCGTCGGTTATCCGCAATGTGCGAGGTGTGGGATGGTTGGTAGACAAGGAAAACAATCACGCTCTCTGACGCTGCAGCTGTCGGCCTGGATTGGCAGCGTGATTGTGGCCGTGGGCGTGCTTGCCTGCGGGTTTTCATTCCTGTTCGCGTACCAGGAGGCGAGAGAGCTTCAGGACGGGCAACTGAAGCAAATCGCTGCGCTCATTGATAGCGGAGCGTTGGCGTTCACGGGGTCCCGTCCATCAATTGAGAGCTCGCAGGACCCGGACGTCAAGGTGGTCATTGACCGGTTAAGGGAGGCACCGTCAGGCGTCGCACGGGCCGCTGGACTGGTGATTCCGCGGGAACTGGCCGACGGCTTTCATGATTTGACCGGTAGTGAACAAAGCTGGCGCGTCAATATACGGACGCTCCACAGCGGGGGGCGCATCGCCGTGGCAGAGCCCTCTGCGTTACGCGACGAAATAGCGCGGGACGGTGCGATGAGAACACTCGTGCCCATGCTCCTCCTTTTGCCGGGATTGTCTATCGTCGTGGTGGTGATTGTCAGGACGAAGCTGGCACCACTGACACGGCTTTCGGCCGTCGTCGACCGCCAGACCGATGCAACGGTCCAGCCGTTATCGGAGGAGGGTATCGCCGCGGAAGTACTGCCCTTTGTCCGGTCGATAAACAGCCTGATTACGCGACTGAGGGACGCTATCGGTCAGCAGCGGAGATTTGTAGCCAGCGCAGCGCATGAGTTGCGTTCGCCGTTGGCAGCCCTGTCCTTGCAAGCCGGAAATCTGGGAGCCGCGATTACGTCGCCGGATGCCCGGGAGCGGCTATTGGCCCTTCAGGCAGGGTTGCGCCGTACCCACAGACTGGTGGAGCAACTGCTAGCGCTGGCAAGGTCTGAACAGGGAACGCTGGAGCAGCCGACGACTGTATCGCTACGAGCTATGGCAACGGAGGTCATAAACGCCACTATTGGCGTCGCCCGCGAGAAGGATATCGACCTTGGGTTCGAGCACTTTGATGAGGTCGATGCCGTTGTGGACGCGTCGTCAGTCATGGTGGTGCTGCGAAATCTGGTTGACAACGCGGTGCGATATACGCCAACCGGCGGCAGGGTGGATGTGTCAGTCGTTCACGCGGTAGACGGGGTGATGTTTGAGGTTGCCGACTCGGGTCCCGGTATTCCGGACGGCGAACTCGACCGTGTGCTGGAGCCGTTCTACCGGCTGGACCATTCCATTGCGTCGGGAAGTGGACTGGGTCTTTCCATCGTCTCGGAGATTGCACGTCGGACAGGCGGCCGGTTGGTACTCGAGAACATCGAAGGCGGATTTCGCGCGCGGTATTTTCAACCGTTATGTCCGAACCGTTGACTTCGGTATCTGCGTGACCTTGGTGTCCGGTTGCTGTCCAGCCGGCCGGTATCTGCACCACGCAACACACGGCCTGCGACAATCTGAATGGCGCCAAGCGGCGGCTGGCGCGCGGACCATGGAGATGTCGATGGAACACGCATACGACCACTTGTTGCATCTGCTCGCCGGACACCCGGCATGGACTCTCGTGGTCGCCTTCCTGGCTGCGTTTCTCGAAGCCGTCGCGGTTATTGGAACATTCATCCCAGGTAGCACCGCGATGTTCCTGGCCGGTGCGCTTGCTGGAACCGGGTCGTTAAACCTGGGGGCGCTGTTCGCATGCGCGATTGCTGGCGCGGTAGCCGGGGATGGCATGAGCTACTGGCTCGGCAGCCGCTATAAGTCCCAGATTGGCCAGTTGTGGCCGTTTCGGACGCACCCGCAAGTTCTCGAGGCTGCTCACAAATTTTTCGCAAAGCATGGTCCGAAAAGCGTCGTGTTCGCGCGGTTCATCGGGCCGTTGCGGGCGATTGTGCCCGTGGTTGCAGGAATGTCGGGTATGACGCCGGTGCGGTTCTTTACGATGAACATCGTTTCGGCGCTGCTCTGGGCGCCCGCTCATATCCTGCCGGGTGTTATTTTCGGGGCATCCGTCCAGGTGGCCGGCGCTGTTTCGTTTCGCCTCGTCATCATCATCGCGCTACTGGTCGGAATCGTATGGTTGAGCTTTCGGAGCGCCCGCCTCGTTCTTTCACACGCCGGTGCCTGGGCGAGTGCCGCGGGCCGCACCCTGACGACCTGGGCCAGTCACCACGAAGGGCGGGCAGGTCGTCTTGCCTTGCAGCTACTGAATCCGGACCGACCCGCTTCCGGCGCAATAGGGGCGGCGTCGGTCATTGTGCTTCTTTCCTGCTGGCTGTTCTTTGGCGTCTTGCAGGACGTCATCAGTGGTGACCCACTCGTACGGGTTGACGTGTCCGTTTATCGCTTCCTTCAATCTGTGCGCAGCCCATGGGGCGACACCGTCCTGTCGGGCCTTGCCACGCCCGGCAGTGTCGCCACGCTGGCAGCGCTGGTCGCCACAGCGGCGCTGTGGATGGTGTGGGAACGTCGTTGGCGCACGCTTGGTTACTGGCTCGCTGCCGTTGTCTTTTCGCAGTTACTGATATTTACCCTCCAGTTTGCAATCCATCGTGCTCCGCCGGATTCGCTCGCGTCCGGCGCATATGTGTTCCCGAGCAATCACGTCGCCGCCGTGGTCGTTGTGTATGGCTTTCTTGCATTTCTGCTCACGCGAAGGGTTGGTACTTTGGCTGGCGTGTTCGTCGTGACAGCAAGTACCGTTGTCGTGGTCAGCGTTAGCCTGTCTGGGCTTTACTTCGGTCGGTTCTGGTTTTCCGACGCCATTGGAGGCGCGGCGCTTGCGTCGGTCTGGGTCTCTGTTGTCGCCTTTACCGCCGTGTGGCGGAGGCCGGTAGTGCAACCATCGCGTGGGTTCATGCCAGTTCTCATGCTGACGGTTGTGTGCGTCAGCGTGTTGGCGCAACTCCACGTCGGGCCGCCCGCACCGAAAGCTGACAGCGCGCCGGGTAACGCACCAGTCATCGCAACAACGTCGCAATGGACCAATTCTCTGTGGCGGAGTTTGCCTTGTCATCGCTCAGACATGGAGGGTGACCGGAAGGAGCCTCTGGCAATCCAGTGGTCCGCGAACCTTGAGGAGATAGGAAGTCGCCTTCGAGCTCAAGGTTGGGTCGACGGAGCGGAGCTTTCTGCGCGCAGCCTGCTCTCCCTCGCATCGCCCAAGGTTTCGGCGATGGCACTGCCGGTGTTGCCCGAGTTGAATAATGGTATGCCGTCGTTGCTGGTCTTCACGCATCCCGGCAGCACGCGCGACGAACGCGACGTGCTGCGTTTCTGGCCCACGGACTATGCGATTGAAGAGCAGGGCGCCGCGTCAGCTACGCCCGTTTGGTTGGGTTCGCTTGTGCATGAGCGGCTGTATCGTGCGTCCTGGCCAATCAATATGCTACGTGCCGTCGACCCGCCGACAGCGCCTCTGGCCGTTCATGACCAGTTGCCCGCGCTTCGCGGGGTGGCCATGTTGGCGGAAAAGGATTGTCATGGGGTTCCAGTGATGCTGCTGACGTCGCGTCCCGACTGAAGGGGGCCGGCAGCTAGCGAGTCAGTCGTCCTGACTCTCGACGCAATCAATCGCACCATGCCGGATTGACCTGGCTGCCAGCTCTGTCTGACGAATACTGCCTATTTGGCGGCCAGCTCCAATCGTCAGCGCACTGCGGTCTTCAAGCTTTCGACGTGATGCGGGTGCGATGGGTCGCCGCTTAAAATTTAGGGACGCGGCGAGGCTAAGTGACGTCGCTACAATGTCTTTTAACTCTTTCACTCGAAGTGAACTTCCTTGGACATGTTAGCCATTGGTCTTTGTGAGAGTCTGTTATTCGGGGGGCACCGCGACCGCTGGTCGCGGCGTGGGTGACCATGTGGCTTCGCCGTTGAAGAGAGTTTCCCGTGTTCGCTTCGCGACGGTTTGCAGCAGCAGGACCGGTGCCGCCATTGTTCGTCGCGAACGCGCCTGTACACCAGAGAGTAGGAGGCCAGAATCGCGTCGTGCGCCGTTCCATTCTTCAGCTTCGAAGACCGGATGGCGGTGACATGCACGGTTGCCAGGGTATTACAGAGATGCTCTGGCAAATGAGACAGGGCAGAGTTAAAGGTGCCGGCAAGACTCAGGCTGCAGCGGAAGAAAAATGGGTGCCGACGGGGTAGGAGACAGCTTCGCTAACAATCGACGTTGCTGGAGGAAGACATGGAACTCAAATGCGTTGTGGCCATTGTCAGGCCTGGTGTAGTGGAAGTACTGGAAAGGAAACTTGGTGCTATCGACATCCATGGTGTGACCGTTACGCGAGTCAGGGGATTCGGCGCGCACCCGAATCTCTTCGCCGATGACTGGACAAGGGAGCACATCAAAATCGAAATTTTCGTGCAGGAGGAAAGCGTCGATGGGCTAATCAGGACAATCATGGATATTGCCCACTTCGGCGCAGCTGGAAACGGGGTTGTTGCAGTCATGCCGGTGGAGAAATTCTTCCGCGTTCGCAGTCAGTCAGAGACGATACCCTGATTCGACGTGCGTGTGACAGGTCGGACGAGCAGCGCCTATGTGCCTGCTCGTCCCGGTCTCGGCGACCGGTCTGTCACGTCCTCGTCAGCCCCAGGCGCCGTAATAGCTCGGTACCCTCCGAAGTCAATCGGAATTCGGCGTTCTCGGATGTTGTAGAAACGACTTCGACCAATTGTTCTTGTTGAAGGGTCACTGCATCGGGGTCTGCGAGCGCCACCTGTCCCGGCGCACTGAACAACACAAACAACATCGCAATCTCATGGTGGCTAAGGAGCTTCTTCATGATGTGCCTCAATAACTGTTGCGCACATGGAGTTCGGTCAACACGCGATTTGACGAACGAGGAAGGTGTTTATGCCCCTTGTACGCTATGACGGAATATAGCGAGGCCGCGTGACAACGATTTGATAACGACACCGACTGGCAACGAACTGTCGGCGGCAGTAGATAGTTGGTTTTCCATCATGATTGACTGGATGAGCGGATTATCGCTGTCGCACACAGCGCCTGGTAGTGGGGAAAAAACGGACCCGGCGGAGCTCCGGGTCCCAAAGTCGACCCTGAGTAATGGTGGAGGGTCGACGAGCCGTTCTGGACATCCGTTGGTTGCAACTGCCTGTGACTGCGCTGGACTCTTTTGCTTTTAGCAGGAATGTAGCCGCGACTGTGTGGACGTCGATTGAGCGTTCATGCGAAGTATTAAGACCTATGGCGACGCGGTCGTCGGCAAGGTTGGCGCAATGTACTCGATGGCGCTTAAGCCAGACTTAAATTCGGTGCAACGTCGAGTGGTCGGCTATGCGACGCGGAGGAGAGTCCGCAACCTGACAAAGTCTCCCGTTGAAACGGTCGCGTGGGGCTGTGCAGGGCATAAACGGAGCGGAAGCGGGAGGCTGTCAAGAGGGATTTCTACCGACATAGAGCGGGCCGAGCCCCCATCAGAGCGAATCCGCCTGCAGCATCACTCCTCCGAAGTCGAACTGCGCCGCGCCGCGGTGTTAGGCGGGGGCAATACAAGGGCCCATGTCCAAGTGCTATGACGTCGAAAATTCGACGCGCACCTAAACATCGGTTGTTGCTGGTCTAGTCACGTTTGTCGGTGAACCTGGCCGTCTATGCCTTTGGAGTCCACGTGGACGTGAAAAAAGCTCCCATAACTACTCCGAGCGCCGTGAGCGCCAGATAGGCAATATGCAAATGCTGATGCGATGCAAGTTCAAGCGTGCCGTACGTCAGGATGCCCAGGCTGGCAAGACATGCGAGGGCTCTCACGGGAAACTCAGTTGTTGAACGCATTGTTTCGCTCCTCCAGCGGCACAGCCACTCCGCCGAAGCAGCGGAAGTTATGCCATTCATCTATGTTGTTGGAAACGTGGACGCTTTCCGCGTCGCTACGCTCTGCCGCCTGTGTTCGCGCTCAGCATGGAATCCCGCTCGTTAAGCGGGCGTGCACGGAGCGCGACGTCATGCGGGCGCCGCGTAGAATACTAAAGCGGCGGTAGCGCGAATAGCTGCTGAAATCCCTCGGTGGCTACAGGTCAGTGCCACCGTGCGACCCAGAACCTGCGGCCTGACTCCTGCTGCGACGCACCAGTTTGTGGACTAACTGTTACGCCGCACGGCTTCTACAATGAGATAGTGGGTTTGCGCAGTGAGGCAGTGCAGGGTGATAGCGGAGGTTCCAGTGGATTTGAGGTTCTCTTGGGGTTGGTACTTCCTGACGCTACTTGCTGTGATGGCGCTCAGTCTCGGGCTAACGGCACTTCGAGCGGGGGATGCTGACGGGGAAAAGCGCGACGAACACCGTGACGAATGACGTGCGGTTTGGCTGCCAAAATGCGCCGCGGGGAGGGCAGTATCGCGCGCTCCGCGAGGGAGCGCGCTTGACGCGTCGAAAACTTATTCAGCGATGGGCTTGCCGGCAGTGTCTTTCACCTTTGCGGTCCACTGCGAGCGAATTTCGGTAACAACGGATTTCGGCAGGGAAATGTAATCCAGGTCCTGAGCAGCCTGGTCTCCGTTCTTGAATGCCCAGTCGAAGAATTTCAACGTTTCCTTCCCTTCGTCCGGTTTGTCCTGCGCGGTGTGCAGCAATACAAAGGTTGCGCCGACGACAGGCCACGCATCCTTGCCCGGTTCATTCGTCAGGATTTGGTAGAACGACTTCGACCAGTTGGCACCGGCAGCGGCGGCCTTGAACGTTTCCGTCTCTGGCTGAACCACAGCACCGGATGCGTTTTTCATTGCGGTGTAGACCATATGGTTCTGCTTCACGTATGCCCACTCGACATAGCCAAGGGCGCCGGGGAGGCGCTGGACAAAAGCGGCCACACCGTCGTTACCCTTACCGCCCGTACCCGTCGGCCAGCTGACGGTCGTGCCTTCGCCAACCTTGCTCTTCCACTCCGGATTGACTTGCGACAAATAGTGCGTCCAGATGAAGCTCGTGCCCGAGCCGTCAGCACGACGGACAATAGCGATATCAGTGTCGGGGAGCTTAACTTTGGGGTTCAAAGCGGCGATGGCCGGGTCATTCCACTTCTTGATTTTTCCCAGATACATGTCGCCGAGCACTTCGCCAGATAGAGTCAACTCGCCCGGCTTGATGCCCGGCAGATTTACCACCGGCACTACGCCACCGACAACCGTCGGAAACTGGAACAGACCATCCTTCGCCAGTTCGTCGTCCTTCAGCGGTGCGTCGGACCCGGCAAAGTCGACTGTTTTGGCAATGATTTGCTTGATACCACCCGAGGAGCCGATACCCTGATAGTTGACTTTGCCGCCGTTGGCCTTCTGAAAGGCGTCTGCCCACTTGGCGTAGATAGGTGCGGCGAACGTGCTGCCTGCACCCGTGATGTCGGTGGCGTGAGCCGCGACGACGAAGAGCGCGCCGGTCAGGCCGGCAATCGCGGTTTGCATGAGTCTCATATGTGCTCCAGCGTGTGATTGTTGGAAAAGGTCGCCCAAGTTAGACCTTGCTGATGTCAAAGATATGACGGGGTGCCCGTGCTTGAAGCGTGGAGTCACGATGCTCTGGTGAGACGGCTGCCAGGCCTGTATCGAAGGCATGTGAAATTCTTCACTGCGCTATGGTTTGGGTTACCGAAATGTCGACGGCTTGTCTGTTCATATGGGTAACTGCTAGGCGTAGTGCGAGATTCGAACTATCCTGAAGAATGCCTTTGTGTTGCTGCAGATTGCCGGGCGGTACGCGAGGCGATACTGCGAGCCTTCGAGTTCTTCCGTCTTTCATTGCGGTAACAACGTGCAAGAGGCGTGTGATGGTTACGAGAAAACCCGTTCCCGAAAAGATAAAAATTCCCAGCGGTCATGGAAAGACGAGGATTGGGTCCGTTTATATCGGCAGCTTTGGTGATGGTGACTTGTGGATTCTTTCGCCGACAAAAGGCGGGGGAGTGGTGATAACGCATGTCCCGCCCCGGGAACCTGTTACCGGGGCGCTAGTAAGCGTTGAAAGCATCCTGGTTCAGGGGAAGCAGGTCAGCACAGCGCAGATTAGTGAGCACTTCAAGACGTCGGCGGCCAGTGGGCAGGATGTACTGGAGGGAATCGCGATGCTCGGTGGAGAACAGAGCGCTTGAGGCGTGCTCTGCCATGGACTAACGTGCCGTTCAGTCGGCCATGCTTCAGCTTGCTGGCGACGTCAAGGCTGTACGTCGCATGAGCATGAAAACGACACAGGTTAGCGAGGTGGTCTAATGACGGAACTCACAGGAACCTTCATGGGCATAGCAGTGTTGGCAATTGCTGCGTTGTTGGTCGCAGGACACTACCGACGCGAACACGTCCGCAAGCGGCTTCTCCGTCGGATGGACCATAGCGAGTGCTGGGACGCTTTGCGTCACAGGCGATAAGATTTGACTCGCGAGCACTCCTCGGTTCCATAGCATCCTGCCGTGTGTGCGTGTTGCTTCAACGGTGTCGTGGGTCATTTTTGTGGATGTGGAGCGTAAAGGGTTGCGGGTACTGTCTGTCCAGTGGCCACGCCCGTTAAAGCTCCCGAAAGCCGGTGTGCACCAGTTGAAATGGGAGCCGCGTCTGTCATAACGTCTCGAATTCCGGTGTTAATCGGCGGCGTTCGGCGCAAGGGCTTCCTGTAGCGTTTCGTGGCATCAAATAATCCGTGTCTCCGGTTAAACCCGCGAAGAAGCGCTTGAACCTGCTCCTTCTCAACAGATGGTCTCGTGTCCGCAGCAGTTATGCTTCGGTGATTATTGGGGCACCACGGGCACGCCCGTAAAATCTCCGTTATTGACCTGCGTTGGACAGTTGCGGCAAACGCACAGGGAACGCAGTGACGAGCCTGGAACACCCAGAACCTGTAGAAGAGAGAAAAAATGGCGCCACGGCGACCGAACCTCCTGATTGGCGTTAGCCTGTTTGTTTCGGTCGCCATATTCCTGATTTCAGCCCTGGTTCTGGTGGAAATGCGTCAGGATGCGCTTCGCCGAGCTCAGGAGGCTGCTACCAACCTGTCGCTTATCGTTGAGCGGGACACATCTCGAAACCTGGAAATCTATGACCTGTCTCTCCAGGCGGTCATTGATGGACTCCAGGAGCCTGGGGTCAACAAACTTCCGCCGCTCATGAGGCAGAAAGTGCTCTTCGACCGCGCTGCGTCCGCCAAGGATTTGGGCGCTCTCCTGGTTGTGGACGAATCCGGCAACGTTGTCATTGACTCAAGGTCCGTTCCAGCTCGTCGCGTCAACATCGCGGACCGTGACTACTTCAAAGTCCATCGTAAGGCACCTGACGTTGGGCTATACGTCAGCCACCCTTTCATCCCACGCCTCGGCGAAGGAGGCGACTCCATCGCGCTCAGCCGCAGACTATCTCATCCTGATGGAAGCTTTGCCGGTATTGTGGTCGGCACACTTCAGCTCGATTACTTCCGTCGATTGTTCGACGGCATGAATCTTGGCTCTGGCGGTTCGATGGCGCTGATGCTTGAGGACGGCACGATGCTGATGAGGCGGCCATACGACCAAAAGGTCATCGGCCGGAGTTTGATGGGAACCGCGAACTACACCCGTTTTGCGCAAACGTCGAGTGGCGCGTTTTTTGGTACGGCAGCTCTCGACGGAGTAAAGCGCTGGTACACATATCGGCACATCAACGGATTCCCCATAATTCTGGATGTTGCGCTTGCGACCGAAGACATCTATGCCGAGTGGCGCAGTCGCGCCTGGACCATAGGTTCACTGATGGCCGCACTCGACTTGATGATTGTCGGTTTCGCCTTATCGTTCTCGCAGCAGTGGAAACGTCGTCTTGCATTCGAAGAGGAGCTTCGGGTGCTCGCGCGGACCGATGGTCTTACGGGACTACATAACCGTCGTACCTTCGAGGAAATGGCGCAGACCGAGTGGCGTCGTGCCCAGCGAACCGGGCACCCACTGTCGATGCTTCTAATCGACGTTGACCACTTCAAGGGTTTCAACGATTTGTACGGACACTCCGCGGGTGATGACGCGCTGATTGCGGTCGCACATTGCATCAGTCAAAGCATAAGACGCCCGGGAGACATCGCGGGGCGCTACGGTGGCGAGGAATTTACTGTGCTTCTCCCCAATACGGATAGCGGCGGTGCAGCGCATATGGCGGAAAAGATTGTTGCATCGATAAGAGCGCTGGAACTCCGGCATGTCGCCAGCACGCACCAGCTTCTGAGTGTGAGCATCGGGGTTGCCTGCGCCGTGGACGAACGGTTTCCGACTTTGAGGTCACTGGTAAATGCGGCCGATGCGGCGATGTATGAAGCGAAGAACAGCGGCAGGAATCGAGTCGCCTGTTATCCAGCAGCGACGCAGCAGGGCAGCGCTGTAAGTGCTCAGTCATCCGAGGACTGCGCCAATTGAACAACTACCGGGACCGCACTGTGCTTTGCCGACGCGTGCCCGGAAATCGAAAGACAATTTGCCTTAACCAGGCAGTCAGACTGGTTTCGCGAGAGAACGGCTCATGAGTGACAGGCTTCGTACGACGTGTGTCGGGAGCGGGGCGGTCAGCTTGCCGACCGTCCGCCGCTAGAAACCAGCTTGTCGAATGCCTCACGTGCGTCTCGCAACTCCTGCATGGCGGCCGCGAACCGCGCGAGTTGCAAGGTCGATGGTTTCTCACTTCCTTTTTCAGTGAAGCTTGCTTCGAGTGCTATTGACGCTGCGTGTACTTCGCGTGCGGCGTCAACGACACGTTCAAGCGCTATTGCCTCGTCTGAACGTGGTTTTCCGTTTGCCATTCTTTCACTCGGTGCGCGCGTTGTTGGAATCCGTATGTCGATAGACAGCAGCCCGCAGCTTGGGTTCGGATACAGTACGTAGTTGACGACTGTCATTGTGCGTCGACCCGCCGACATCTCAACCGCGTCGTCAGGCACGACATTTCCACGGCAGGTCGTATAGCTTTCGCGGCGTGCTCTACCTGCGACAATCGGACGGCTCATCAAGTGGCGTCGGCGAGTTCGTGGCCACTCGCGCAGTCCGGCCGCCTCGCATGGGCCGCCGAGCACGGTGGTCGCGTGTCCGGGTCGTGCTGCCCCGCCAATTCTGCATTATCAATCCTGCTCTCATCTCCGCTGGAATTTTAAGAATTCTTTAAGTTTGTCGGTCTACGCTGGAATCGTCGTGGTAGGGAATGGATACGTGGCGCTTGCGTAAACGCTGCGTCACGCGGGTCATTTCCACGTCGCCAGGAGCGATGCTATGCGAACCGGAAATCTGATGCGTACGCAGGTCGCGGCGTGTCTGGTGGCGGTTTTGTCTGTCGGATGCACGTCCGGGCCGACCTATTCGTCGGCAGTGCAGGGTTCGATGGTCCCCAGCGCCATACCGACGACGCCGCGCGTCCTCTCGACAGGAATTACGACGGATTTTGCAGATATCGTGCGGCGGAACGGGCCTGCTGTGGTCAATATCAGCGCCGCTCGCGGGAGCCATATCGCGAGTGTGACGCCGCTTTGGCCGCCCGCATCGAACGAACATGACCCGTTCGTCCAGTTCTTCAGACAATTCTCACCCGGCCGGTCCAGTGCGGGCATATTGCCGTCGGGAAGCCTTGGCTCTGGTTTCATCATCAGCCCGTATGGATACATTCTCACCGACGCAAAAGTAGTCGCAGGTGCAACCCAGATTAGAGTCGAGCTATCCGACCGTCGCGAATTCAAGGCCTCCGTTGTTGGTATAGACCCGCCGAGTGACGTTGCGCTGCTGAAAATCGATGCGCGTGACCTCCCGACTGTGAAAATCGGGAAACCGTCCGAGGCGAGAGTCGGCCAATGGGTCGTCTCCATCGGCTCACCGTACGGGTTTGAGAATACGGCCACTGCCGGCATCATCAGCAGCAAGGGACGATTGATTCCGGACGAAACGTATGTCCCCCTGATTCAGACCGACCTAACTCTGAATGCCGGCGATTCCGGCGGGCCGCTGTTCGATTTGAACGGCGACGTCATCGGCATTGAGGCACCCGTTCACTCAACGTTCCAGGGACTTTCGTTCGCGATTCCGATTGATGTCGCGATGAGAATCGAACAGCAATTGCAGGTTCACGGGAAAGTCGAACACGGCCGCCTGGGCTTGAGCGTTCAGGAAGTCACCGCGCCGCTCGCGCGGTCTTTCGGGATGCCAGAACCGGTCGGCGCGCTCATCAGTTCAGTCGACAGGAACGGTCCATCAGCTAAATCAGGCCTGCGTGCCGGAGATGTCATCCTGAAACTGAATGGCGTAACAATCCGCGACTCGACACAATTGCCGATGGCCGTGGCCGACCTGCGTCCCGGTTCCATGGTGCGTGTTCAATTCTGGCGAGACCACGAAACCCTTGAGGCACTGGTTGTGCTGGGTGCCGTGGAGGGCTACCTGCTAGCCTCCGATACGCCTGCCCGGACCGCAGTTGGTCAGATTGGCTTGACGGTGCGCAGTCTGACATCCGAAGAGAAGCGCAAGGCCGGGGTGACTGACGGTGTCCGTGTCGAGCAGAGTTCAGGTCCTGCCGCGCTGGCTGGCATTCAACGGGGAGACATTGTCTCGCGGGTCGACAATACACCGGTGTCAAATGCGGCTCAGCTACGTGATGAGCTAAAGAATGCTGGCAACAGTGTCGCGCTGCTGGTTCGGCGTGATGGTCGTCCGATTTTCGTGGCAATCGACTTAGGATAGGTGTACCCGCGCCGGATGCTCCTGTATTTCAATGCGTTCGACGGAGGTCGAGATGAAGCAACGTTCAATATTACGGTTGAGTGCCGCAGCTCTCATGCTCGCTGGAAGCGCACAACTTGCACTGGCGATGCCGGAGGGCCTCCCACCAGTGCAGCACACGGGTGGCATAAGCTATTTGTCCGGTGGCGTGGGTAGTGACGAGTCGACAGCAATCAAAAGCGAGATGGGTAACTATCCGCTTGTTCTCGAGTTCGCAGGCAAGACGAATGCTGGGAATGACTATCTCGCGGACATACCTGTCCAGATTTCCGACGCACACGGTACCGTCGTGCTGGATACAAGCACGCGCGGTCCGCTTATGCTGATTTCTCTGCCGAATGGTCGGTACACGGTGACCGCCACCTATAACGGAAACAAGGTACGTCGCGTGGTGAGCGTCACAACGGGTGCACACGCACATGAACTGTTCATATGGCCCATGTAGACAACGGAATCGACCATGAGTGACGAGTGAACTCTACCTACCCATCTGGCGACGACACAAACCCAGGTGATTGCCATGCCGACATCGACCCAATCAAGCTGTGCCCAGGTGAGTCTGCGACATTGGAGGACCACCCTGACGTCTGGGTGTACGCGGCGACCCCGACGTTTCGTTTCTCGCGCAGCAGGCACGAAGGGACAAACGAGTGCTCTCTGGTTGACGGCGCTCGAAACAGCGCAGTCGAGCGGATTCGACAATGAGGTGCGAGGCACCGATGAGACATCAAGCCAAGACAGGGGAAGAACGTCGAAATAGCGACGTTCATGCACAATCAGCCTCCGCGTGGCGAGGTGCGGGAGTCGCCCCAACGACGATGCGCGGTTCGTCCGGGCTTGTTCGTCCGACGAGTTGGCAGTCAGGAGTGTTTAAGAGCCTGTGGCTTATCGTTCTCGTGCTCCCCGTCGTGATTGCCGCACTGGCTGTAGCCATTAGCGTTCTCGGCGTTATGGCGAGATTATTTCCGCATTGAATGCCGAAGACCTACCTCCAGGGGGACGACTACATGTGCATTTGCCCTCGGATTGGTGAAAGAACTTAATGGTGTTTCTGTCGACATCGCTCACAAGTCGGCGGATTGGAGAGAAAAAAGCCATGAAATACGGTCCATTCGCTTTGCTCATTGCCTCGTCGACTGTATGCGTGATTCCGCCAGCGAGTGCTCATCCGGAAGATGGCTTCGACATCGGAATGCTCAATCCGGTCGAAGTCAAGACGACATCCGCTGCGGGCGATATGTCAGTCGTCGAGAATGACTTTCCGCTGGTGGCATATCGACCGCCTCCCGTCGTCCATGGACCAGCGTACTTCCCAGCGTGGCGAGGCGGTGAGTCGCGCGGCAGCGGGTGGTTTGAGTATTTGCGCGGTGGTCGATTCTTCCTTCATGAGCGTGACGATGACAAGTGACTGCCGGGGCTGGTGACTATCCGGGGAGGCTGTCGCCATGGTGGTTCGTTGTTACTGGCAATGTTTAAACCACGTAAGGAGAGACCAAATGACGTCGAAAATTACTAAGCTGCTCGCGGTTCTGCTGGTCGGAGCACTGACCGCATGTCACTCGGGCGTCAAGCTCAACGAGGGCGCCAATGCGACGGGTACCAGTGGCGGTGTCGGCGCACAAACGAACCCGAACGCCGTCGCACAGGTCAATGTCGACCCGCTGAACGACCCAAACAGTCCACTCGCCAAGCGCAGCGTCTACTTCGACTTCGACGACTATACCGTCAAGCCTGAATATGAACCGCTTCTGAAGCTGCACGCACAGTATCTCAAGAGCCATCCACAACGCCGCGTGCGCATCCAGGGCAACACTGATGAACGTGGCACGAGCGAATACAACCTGGCACTGGGTCAGAAGCGTTCCGAGGCGGTTCGCCGCGAGCTGGTTCTGTTTGGCGTTCCCGATTCGCAGCTCGAAGCGGTCAGTTTCGGAAAGGAAAAGCCGGTCGCAACGGGACACGATGAAGCGTCGTGGGCACAAAATCGTCGTGCGGATTTGGCATACCAACAGTAAGTAATCCGTGATGCACGGTACGTCGGACCGCTTCGCGATTCCTACACGATTACGGCGACTGCAGTTTCGCGAACTGCATTGGGGCTGCGACTCGCAGTGCAGCCCCACCATTGCCTTGCTACAGCTCAAGCGCGGCGCGTCGTTGGACCCCCGCGATATCCTCACAGAGGCCGTCCATTGTCGACGCCTCTGACAAAATGCCCTTCAACAAGCAATGGCATGACAGTGGACGAATTGTCGGAAAGTTTTCGGTCGCAGTGTAGAACGCCGCGGCAAAACAAAAATCAAATAGGCATGAGCCTCGAATGCATGGAGGGCGAGGTGAAAGCAGATGCGAAAGAAAGCATGGACGGTAGCCGTCGCAAGTGGTTGATTGCAACATCGGTTGCGGGGGGCATTGCCGGTGTGGCCACGCTCGTGCCGTTCGTGGATTCGTTCGCGCCATCGGAGAAAGCTCGAGCCGCGGGTGCGCCGGTTACTGTGGACATCAGCACGCTGGGGCAGGGCGAGATGATGACGGTTGCCTGGCGCGGTATGCCGGTATTTGTTGTCAACCGGACAGAGGGAATGCTGGCAGATGTAGTCAAGGCTAACCTCATGGTCGCGGACCCGTCCACTCGTCATCCGTTCTCCATGCCGCTGCCAAACTACTGCAGGAACGAATATCGGTCACGCGAGAATCACCGGAACCTTCTCGTTGTCGTCGGCGTCTGCACGCATCTTGGCTGCACACCCAGGCCGCGATTTCAGGAAGGTCCACAAGCCAATCTGCCAGACAACTGGCCAGGTGGGTTCCTGTGCCCTTGTCATGGTTCCACATACGACCTCGCTGGTCGTGTGTTCAGGAACAAGCCCGCACCGCAAAACCTGGATGTGCCACGCTATATGTTTGTGTCGCCTGTAAGCGTTTTGATTGGGCAGGACGAGCAGGGAGAGGCGTAAGTGACCGTATGCGTTAGGACTGGCTACTGAAAGATAGAATTTGTGCTGTTGCAGCCGGCCTGTTCAGAATAGGTAGGATTGAGGCAATTGTCCAAGAGTTATCGCAATCACACGGGTTTGCATCGAAATGGAATCCTAACGGGCGCTCTTCAACGAGTCGCTGCCCCAATCTGGCAGTCTCCGGACAGATCGGACAGATGCGCACCTTGTTCCCTTCCCGTCGCTGGGGTGAACCGTGAGTCAAGAGGCGCCACGTTGTCTTCAGAACTTCACAGCCTCCGAACCGGTTGCGCATGGCTGGATAGGCAACTCGTGGTCGCACAGCAGGTCGCTGCCTCGTGACCGTTCGCACGAACGCAGAGCGTGACGAAACAGAAGCGAGCTTTACCGTCTACTACGTGCCGCTTGACGCGCGGCTAACGGCGGCACGTGTTGCATCACGAAAGGGGCGAACACCGCCGGATCAGCGTCGCCCTACGACAAACGCATATCCTGGAAAAGAGAGTTTCAGGATATGCCGTATCTCAATAGCGTCGGCCGCTGTCAAATGACGAGGACGAGTATTGGGGAACACATCATGATGATTCGACACTTCACCTGCGCACTGCTCGGCGCCGTCACTTTCTGGTCGACCGACGGCATGGCTGCGCAACCCGATTACGCCTACCAAACGACGGTACAGCTTGCCGACGGAAAGACGCTGAAATGCGGCGTCAACGAACCTCTGCCGAACGGCGCCGCGCCCGCTGCTCTCACCCGCCGCGAGCAAACGCAAGCGGACGTTCTCGCGACCCAGCGCCTGCGCGTCCTCAGCGGCCCCGATTCCGGCTATCCATCGCCCTACACCGCGCCGACCATCATTTGCTCGAGCGCAGGCTAGGGCTGGCCGCTTCGCGCCGTCCGGTGCCCGAGGCGCCTGCCAGGTGCGATGCGGGACATCGCCCGGAAATGGATACGGCGCGAGCCGGACCAATCGGGGTTGACGGCCCGCTAAACGCGTCGCATCCCGCGCTGTTCAGAACGCCGAGGCACAATGACCTGCGAAGACAGCCGACGATCGATAGCTTGTCCGTCGTAAGCTTCCTTCGCGCAAAGCCAATCGGATGGACTGGCCTGTTCGGGCTGACCGGCTTCGACGACCGGCTGGATGCGCGCCTCGACCGGCAGGTCGTTATCGCGTGCGAAACGGACAACGAAATCGAACGCATCAGGGCAAGCGCACCGCATCTCGCCCGCGACAGTCAGACGTTTGACGCTGGCCTCCACGACCGACATTGCGAGGCGCGTCAACACCAGGTTCATGGCAGGCCGCAGATCACGCCGGCATCGCCGCGTGTTTGTTCATGTTCTCGGTGACCGCTGGCGCGCGCCTTGCACAGCAGGCACACCGCCGCGGTGCCGTCGAGCGACTAGATCTCTTCGACCAGCGCGGCGTTCTGCCGAGTCACGTTATCCACTTGCGACGCCACGCGATTGATCCGGTCAACGCCGCGCGCCTACTCCTTCGGAGTTAAGCAAACTGAAGTTCCTACAACGTGGCTACTAAACTCGGGGCTTTCTCGACTATGTGAGAGTGCGGCAAGAGTGGGGCTTGACTTGGAAGGGGCTGCAGTCGATTGACGTAAAGATGGACTCGTCACGAACTTAACGATCGACCTTATGCCACGAGCCGAAGTCCGCTGAGTCCGTCAGAGCGAAAGCTCTGTCAGAAGCGTGACAGCAACAGCGGCTTGTTACCGATATATGTGCTGCAGGTTCGCGCGTCGCGCGCGATGCCATTGGCGCTTGCTGAACTTGCGTGATTCTGGTCGGACCAGGGAAGCCAGCCCGTTCACCCGCGAAATGCCGGATCGCCGACCCGTGGCTGCGCCGCGTGTCCTCGCGCGTCGCCGCCTCGAAGTCGAGAGCAAATCCAGGCATGGCTCGTCCAGCAGGAAACCGGGCGACGAGACAATTTTGTACGCACTGTCTGCCGGTCGCTGAGTATTGACGAAGCATCGATTGCCGACTCTTGACAACTCCGCTCATGGAAATCCCTCATGAAAAACCCATCCCCGTGTAAGTCGGCAGAAGGATTCACTCCCCTAGAATCTCCTCCATCGATGCAGACGGGCGGCATTCCGCCGCGCCGGACAATAATGGAGACTATCGATGACCCCTAGCTTTCGCACGCTGCGCCATATCGCCGTCGCTTCCACCCTGCTGTTCGGTATTGCGTCGCAGCAGGCGACAGCCGCCGACAGCGGGAAGATCACGATCATGGTCGGTGGCATCACGAAGCTGATCTACCTGCCAGCGCGCCTGACCGAACAGCTCGGTTATTTCAAGGACGAAGGGCTTGACGTCGAACTGCTGTCGCAGCCGGCCGGCGTCGACGCTGAAAACGAACTGCTCGCGGGAGCCGTTCAGGCTGTCGTCGGGTTCTACGACCATACGATTGATTTGCAAACCAAAGGCAAGGACGTCAAGGCGATCGTCGTGTTCGGGCAGGTGCCGGGCGAGGTCGAAATGGTGTCGACCAAGGCGGCTGACACGGTCAAATCGATGGCCGACGTGAAGGGCAAGACGCTTGGTGTGACTGGACTCGGTTCTTCGACCAGCTTCCTGACGCAATACCTTGCCGGACAGCACGGCATCCAGTCTACGGAATACACGATGCTGCCGGTGGGCGCTGACGCCAGCTTCATCGCTGCAATCAAGCAAGGTCGTATCGATGCCGGCATGACGACCGAACCCACCGTGTCGGCATTGCAGAAGTCCGGCGATGCGAAGGTGCTTGTCGACATGCGCTCAGTCGAAGGCACGAAGGCGGCGTTGGGCGGCACCTATCCGGCGTCGAGCCTCTATGTGCAGGCGGCATGGGCCGATTCGCACAAGGCTGAAGCAACGAAGCTCGCGCACGCGTTCGTTCGCACGATGCAGTTCATCCACACGCATAGCGCGGAAGAAATTGCAGCCAAGATGCCCGACGACTATCAGAAGGACAAACCGCTTTACGTGAGCGCCCTGAAGGCTTCGCTGCCGATGTACACGACGGATGGCAAGATGCCCGCCGACGGACCGGCGACCGTGCTGAAGGTGCTGTCGGCGTTCAACCCGTCGGTCAAGGGCAAGCATATTGAGCTGGGGAAAACCTACACCAACGAGTTCGTTGGCGCGAAATAAGTCAGCGCCTGCCGGTTGCGTCTGCGTGTGTGATGCAACTGGTTTCGTCACGCCCCCGGTGCCGCGTTCGCGATACCGGCCACTTCCACGGATTTACAGATGAACCAAGTTGTTTCCGGGGACGCCCCGGTGATCGAGTTTCGCTCGGTCTCATGCCGTTTCATTTCTCCGGACGGCAAGGCGACGATCGCGTTGCGCGACTTCAGCATGGCGGTCGCAAAGGGCGAGTTCGTCGCCATCGTCGGACCGACCGGTTGCGGCAAGTCGACCACGCTCAGCATGATTACCGGGCTCCTGAAGCCGACGACCGGTGAAGTACGCGTGATGGGCGCGCCGGTAGACGGCATTGATCCTCGCATCGGCTTCGTGTTCCAGGCCGATGCGGTCTTCCCGTGGCGATCCGTGCTCGATAACGTCGCGGCGGGGCCGCTGTATCGCGGCCGCTCGAAATCAGCCGCGCACGACGAGGCGAACGAATGGCTGCGCCGCGTCGGGCTCGAGAAGTTCGGCAAGCATTATCCGCATCAGCTGTCAGGCGGCATGCGCAAGCGTGTGGCGCTCGCGCAAACCTTTATCAACAAGCCGGAAATCCTGCTGATGGACGAGCCGTTCTCGGCGCTCGACATGCAAACCCGCACGCTGATGCAGGACGAACTGCTGCAGCTGTGGTCGGCTAATTCGGGGTCGGTAGTGTTCGTCACGCACGATCTGGAAGAAGCGATCGCGCTGGCTGATCGCGTGTTCGTGCTGAGCGCGCGCCCCGCGACGTTGAAGAAGGTCTATGAGATAGATCTGCCGCGCCCGCGGATCACGTCGGAAGTTCGCTACGAGCCGCGCTTCATCGAAATTTCGCGCGATATCTGGCATGACCTGCGCGAAGAAGTGCAGATCGCCTGACCTTGATCGCCTGATACAACCTGACTCCGGAACAACATTCATGGCAACTCCTGAATACGCACTGCGGGCGGGCTTCGATAGCGCGTCGCTGGCAACTGTTGAAAAAATCGCACAGCGCAGGCTGCGCCAGCGGCATGCTCTGATCATCGCCCTGCGGGTACTGGTGCTGGTCGTCGTGCTGGGTGGATGGGAAATGGGCGGACGGCATAAGTGGATCGATCCGTTCTTTTTTTCGATGCCCTCGGCGATCTTCGCGCAGATCGTGGACTGGTTTGTCAACGGCACCTCGCAGGGCCCACTGCTGCAGCAGGTCTGGGTCACGCTTGAAGAAACCGGCATCGGCTTTCTCATCGGTGCGGTCGGTGGCATTGTCTGTGGCGTCGTGCTTGGTCGCAACAAACTGCTCTCCGACGTGTTCAGCATTTACATCCAGATCGCCAACTCGATCCCGCGCGTGGTGTTGGGGTCGGTGTTCGTGATCGCGCTTGGTTTGGGCATGGCCTCGAAAGTTGCGTTGGCCGTCGTGATGGTGTTCTTCGTCGTGTTCGGCAATGCATTCCAGGGTGTGCGTGAAGCCGACCGCTACATGATTGCGAATGCTCAGATCCTCGGTGCCTCGAAGCGTCAGTTGACCACGTCAGTGGTGATTCCATCAGCGCTGTCGTGGATTCTGGCGAGTCTGCACGTGAGCTTCGGTTTCGCGCTGGTCGGTGCGGTAGTCGGCGAGTTCCTCGGTTCGAAGCAGGGTATCGGCCTGCTGATTTCGACAGCGCAAGGCGCATTCAATGCGAGCGGCGTGTTCGCGGCGATGATCGTGCTCGCGGTGGTCGCGCTCACGGCCGACTATCTGCTGACCGCGCTGGAGAAGCGTCTGCTGAAGTGGCGGCCTGCGGCATTCTGAGCTTCAGGAGGAGGGGGGATCGTTGCTAAAGCGAAGGGGCGTGGGCCGGCACGATGCCGCAGACGGCCGGTCTGGTGAAGCACGTCGCTTAGCTGTTGTCGGCGTGAACGTCGGATGACGATACCAACGCACACGAGGACCTGCTGTCCCTGACGAGGTCGCTATGGTGCTGAAGACATTCGGGTCGTCATCGGGCGACCTGGTCGTGAGGTGAGTGATCGGTCCGGGTATTCCTGCGGAGACACGCATGGGTTCGATCATTCGAGGTACGACCGATGACGGGCACGTCTAGCCTGGATCATCAAATGTCCACGGATTTGCCTTGCCTGACGCTGGGGCGACGGGCCGGCACAGGGAAGATGAGCGTATTTGCCCTCGCCGCGGTTAGCTTGCGCGCGTCGCGCGATTGAGGAAAAGCGATGAAGCTGCTGCTCGTGGAAGACAACGCGGAACTCGCGCATTGGGTTGTCAACCTGCTGCGTCGTGAAAACTTCGCGATCGATTGCGTTGGCGACGGCGAGAGCGCGGATAGGCTGCTGGCGGCCCAATGCTACGACGTGGTGCTACTGGACATCCAGCTGCCACGGATGGACGGCAAGGAAGTGCTGGCACGACTGCGCCGTCGCGGCGACAAGGTGCCGGTAGTGATCCTGACAGCGTATGGCTCGACAGACGACAAGGTCGACTGTTTTAGCGCGGGCGCCGACGACTATGTCGTCAAGCCATTCGACGCACGGGAATTGGTGGCGCGGATCAAGGCGCTGATCCGCAGGCGGGCAGGCGCCATGTCGGGCTGTCTTGTTTGTGGCGATCTGGAGTACGTACCCGACACGCGTGACTTTCGTCATAACAACCTGCCGCTGGCGTTGCGAGCTCGTGAGCACACCATCCTCGAAGCCCTGATGCTGAGACAGGGGAAAACAGTCTCGAAGACAACCCTGATGGACAGCGTGTTCGGTCTCGACGACGAGCCGAGCGCGGATGCTATTGACATCTATATTCACCGTTTGCGCAGGCACCTGGCCCTGTCGAGCGCGCAGATCGTGACACTGCGGGGGCTTGGCTACATTTTGCGCAGCAGGGATGCGGTGTAGCGGGTGCCAAATCAGCAGCGTATATCACTAAATGCACTTAGTTGTACGAATGATACGGGAAAGCTGCCTGAAGGATTGAGCTCACTAGGATAGCGCTCATTGACCGAAGGGGACTGTCATCCGGATGTCCGGATCGCAGTTGCAGCGGGCAACCAGAAAAAAATTTCAACGCAGTAATCAGAGGAGATGACCTTGAAGCAAAAGTACCTGACCCTGGCCGTCGCGGCAGGCGCCCTGGCGTCGAGCGGCGCGCACGCCCAGTCAAGCGTGCAACTCTATGGCCTCATCGATTTGAGCGCGCTTGCCTACACGACGAATGCAGACGCCGCCGGCAAGCACGTGATCGGCATGGGCCACGCCGGCGAGCCGTGGTTCAGCGGCAGCCGCTGGGGCCTGAAGGGCGCGGAAGACATCGGTGGCGGCAATAAGATCATTTTCAAGTTGGAGAGCGAATTCGTCGCCGCTAACGGCAACATGGAAGATCCCGGTCAGCTCTTCGACCGTGACTCCTGGGTCGGCGTCGAGAACGCTACGATCGGCCAGGTGACGGCCGGCTTCCAGGACACCGTTGCGAAGGATTTCTCGGGACTTTACGCCGACCCGTACGTCAGCGCGAAGTTCTCGCCGAACGAAGGCGCCTACACCAACTCCAACAACTTCAAGCAAATGGTCTTCTACGCGGCTGGCCCGACTGGCACGCGTTCCGAGAACGGCATCCAGTGGCGCAAGCTCTTCAGCAACGGCATCTATGCGGCTGCTGGCTATCAGTTCAGCAACTCGACGCAGTTCGCCAACGGCTCGGGCTATCAGGCCGTCCTCGGCTGGAATGTTGGCCCGGCCTCCATCGGCGGCTTCTACAGCCACACGAACAACGGCGGCTTCACCGATCAGACGTACTCGGTGGGGGGCGACTATCGTTTCGGTATCGGCCGTGTCAACGCCGGCTACTTCCATTACACGGGCAAGCAGGGGGCGCTGCCGGATCGGGAGGACAATGCGTGGACGGTGTCTTTCAAGCTCGCGCCAAAGGGTCCGTTCGACTATGAACTCGGCTATCAGCAGATGCACGTGAAGAACGCCGCCTACAACAGCGACGGCTTCATCCCGAACGCCAATTCCGGCGCGTTCGACACGACGGCCACGACGGTTCACAACGGCTACAAGGAGACGGTCTACGCGTCAGCTTTCTACCACCTCTCGAAGCGCACAGAGGTGTACCTGGCCGCCGACTACATGAAACTGCATGGCGGCTATACGGTGTCGACCACGTATGGGCACAACAACCAGCTCGAAGTGGCCACGGGTATCCGCACCCGGTTTTGATTCTGGCATCAGCTCCTCGCAGTAGATCTTTTTGATCGATTTCCTCCAATTTGCGGCGGCGGATCTATCCGCCTGCCGCTTTTTTTCTGCTCAGCGGGTCGAGGAAGGCAGCCATGTTCAGAAATACCACTATCCGGGTCGCGCTGACCATCACCATCGCCGGTTATACAGCAGCGCTAATGCTCGTGATCGTAACGTCGATCGCGGGACTCAAAGCGGCCAACACGGCGCTCGACAGGATGTATCGAGAGGAAACGGCGTCGCTGCGACACCTGACCGCCAGCAGCGACGCGCTTCTGCAGGTGCGGGTCGATCTCGGCGCGTACGAAACACTCGTCGCACAGGGAAAACCGACTGATGCGGTGCTCGCCAGGGTGCATGCGGGCCAGACGGGCAGCGATCGGGAACTGGCTGATTATGCGGCACAACCGCCTTCGAATGAGGTCGAGAGGAAGCTGGCCGACGCGCTGCGGGCGAAGCGCGATCAATTGGTGAAGCAGGCACTTGCGCCTGAAATTACGGCGCTTGATCAGAACGATTTCATGTCGTTTCGCACGACGCAGCGGCAGGCGCCTGACACTCTTTTCAGTGACTACCGGAGCGCCGCGCTCGCGCTGGAGGATTTTCAGGCAGAGCAGCAAAAGGCGCGTTTTGCGGTAGCGCAACAGCATTTTCATATGCTGCTCTGGCTCTTCGGCGCGATCGGATCCGCTGCGATCGTGCTGGGTCTGTTCGCACGCTTCGCGTTGACTGCGTCGATCGTGCGACCCATTGATCGGGCAATTCATCATTTCGAGCGGATTGCGGCGGGTGATCTGACAAGTGCGATCGATACGCTGCGCGCCAACGAGATGGGCCGGTTGATGGCTGCGCTTGCGCGAATGCAGGCGGGGCTTGCTGCCGCCGTGGGTCAGGTGCGACGCGGGACGGCGGCGATCACACACGGCGCGCGCGAAATCGCGAGTGGCAATGGCGATCTGTCGACGCGTACGGAGCAGCAGGCGGCGACTTTGGAGGAGACCGCATCAAGCATGGAAGAGTTGACGGCGACCGTCCGGCAAAACGCCGACAACGCGCGGCAGGCCAGCGCGCTCGCTGAAAACGCGTCGGAAGTCGCGGCACGCGGAGGCGAGGTCGTTGGTCAGGTTGTCGATGTGATCGCGGACATGTCATCGAGTTCAAACCGGATTGTCGACATCATTGGCGCGATCGAGGGTATCGCGTTCCAGACCAATATCCTCGCGCTGAATGCAGCCGTCGAAGCTGCGCGTGCCGGCGAGGAAGGGCGCGGATTCGCGGTGGTCGCTGGCGAAGTCCGCGCGCTCGCGCAACGGTCGGCCGCCGCAGCGAAGGAAATCAGGGAGCTGATCGGCGATTCGGTGGCGAAGGTGAAGAGCGGGGCGGAACTGGCGGCTCGCGCTGGCGACACAATGACCGAAATCGTCACAGCGGCCCGCAACGTTACCGGCATCGTCAGCGAAATCAGTGTGGCCTCGGAAGAACAGTCGCGCGGCATCGATCAGATCAATCGCGCCGTGACGCAGATGGATAACGCGACCCAGCAGAACGCCGCACTGGTCGAGCAGGCCGCGGCGGCGGCGGCGTCGCTTGAGGAACAGGCTCGCGCGCTCGACCATGCGGTGGCCGTGTTCCGGCTGGCTGAAACAGACTTGCCCTCCGCCGTGGAACCCGGCAGGCAGAACTGGCTGGCGTCCGGGCCATCGACCGTAGGCGCATGATGGTCGCCGACAGAAGCGAACATTATCTGATCAGTGGCCTCACGCATCACCGGACAGTCTTCCGGCCGGGCGACTGGGCCGAGCGTCTGATGGACGTCATCAT
This sequence comes from Burkholderia sp. OK233, assembly GCF_900230185.1. GTDB lineage: Bacteria > Pseudomonadota > Gammaproteobacteria > Burkholderiales > Burkholderiaceae > Paraburkholderia. The sequence goes on along the minus strand of NZ_OCSR01000003.1, from coordinate 36,398 downwards.
CCTGTTCGTCGGGGAGCGTCGGCCCGGCATTCATATTGCCTCGACGCGCCTCGCCATGCCTGTCGTCGACAGTGGCGCGAAATGCCTGATCGTGTCCGGTGAACTCCGAAACGTTTGTCCTGAAGCGTTTGATTTCGTCGCGAGGTTCGCCCACGACAACGATTTGCCAATCGAATTTCGTTGCGCGCCACGGGCAGGCTGCCTCGGAGGAGCCCGCGTTAACAAGGTGGCGGCCCCGACGCCATGACACAAGCGTTCCGATAGTACGCCCAAGGGCGAGCTGGAAAACCGCTGCAATGCCGCCGTTTCTGATCCCGGTCAGCGGCGTGTGCGTTGAGGCATTGGACGCGCACTGACGGGGCCGCGAGCTGGATCCTATCTCACGGCACCCCGCTGGTCGCGCCGCTCGTGATTCGGTCGAGGACGACGACGCAGCGCCGGGATGCCGGTGCGCAGGATCAGCAAGGCTGGGGCCGACTATTCGGAAACCGGGATCCGCTGACTAGTCAACTGGGCCGTGCGACAAATCCGGGCGCAATTGGGTATCACAGAAGTCGAGCGCCGGCGGCTCTGTGATACAACACCGCACGCACCGCGCCATACATTCGGCGCGCAGGCAATGGCCGCCGACGTGCCCCCGACGTCGTGCAGCGGATGTGGGGCCATGCGTCGCTGCAGACAACGGGATCTATGTGTAGGCGGAGAAGACGCGCGTGCGGTGCGAACTCGCCGGTTACTACCAGTAGTCCTGTCAACCCTCGAATATCCTGAAAGCCGCTCGGGTTCAAGGCGCATCGCCCTCGAAACGTGGCCGGAACATTCCACCGGCGCGGTCATTCGGCTGCGCCGTTTTTTGTAATGAGACCTTCAACGGCGGAATCCACGCGGTGACATGAAAAATGCGCGCGAGGCGTTGCCCCAACCAAAGCCCAACACCCTTTTTTAGCGGAAAACCGGGATTAAGACCGGGCGGTTCCGGGCCGGAAACGGGTTGCTTAGCGGCATTGATCAGGATTGCCGCGGCACGCGCGCCAGATCCGTTGTCATTTCTTCGGAATCCGCAACACTAAGCCGGATGTTGCGTGCAACCGGGATGGCGGTTTCCAGCATTTCACGCAACGCGGCCCCACTGGACCCGCTGGTGACATATCGTTCCCCATCGGTCCGGCCAGCGGTGCGCCCGCGGCTGAAGGCGCTAGACGCCGCAACCTCATCGGTGACGGGTGCCATGAAGCATTCACGCATCTGCGGAAAAATCGATGTGGCGGCATACCGGGTCGCGTCAGTTGACACCCCCGCCTCGGCGACGGCCCAGTCCGTACAGATGACTTCGGAAAAACCATGGAAGTAGCCAAGCAGCCGCGTCACCACGCCCCAGGGTAACGGGCTGTCATCGAGCCCGGAACACGCGATCGTGCGGGCCGCCAGTGTCGCAACGATGGCGGCCACCTTCCGCGCCGTTGCCGCTTCGCGTGGTTCATCCGCGACCCTGCCGGGTCGAAACAGGCGTTCGGTCATCGTTGTCACCTCTGTGGTGGTTTTCCTTGTTCCGCGACAGGCTGACGGCGCGTCGATTGACTCTCATTGTTCTACCGGAGGAAGTCTGTGCGGCGCTGAACACCTGGTCACCAGTCTGTCAGCGGCAGGGAGATGTGCTCCCTTCCGCGGAATTCGAGGCACTGTCATGTTGGCGGGATGGTCGCGCAATATGGTGCGATTTTGAAAAGCCTCCTGCATGGATACGGATCAAGAAATCGGCCAAATTGCCCATAATGCATTGGTGACGCGGTAAAATCTTCAGCACATTCAGCGGCGGATCAGGAATCCCTGATCCCAGAAAGCGACTTCGCCACCGGCCGGCTCCGCGCACTTGCGGCCGGATTTTCCGGAACGATCTGGGGGCAGGGTGGAAACTGTACAAAAAAAGAATGCGGGGCTTCTCCCGTCCTTTGCCGGTCGCCTGTGGGGCGGTCGCCTTGCGCCCCAGGCGATTATCTGGGGCGGGATTTTCATCGCGTTGGTCATGGTCGCCCTATGCGCGACGGTGCTGTACCAGGGGCGTCTCGACGCAATGGACCGCGCGCGCGACACCTCGCGCAATCTTGCGCTGATCGCCGAGCGGGACATCGAGCGCAATTTCGAATTGTACGCCCTGTCCCTGCAGGCGGTCGTCGACGGCATGCGCGATCCTGAGGTGCTCGCACTGCCGCCCCACCTGCGCCGACAGGTGCTGTTCGACCGTGCCGCAACCGCGAAATACCTTGGCTCGCTGCTGGTATTGGACGCATCGGGCAACATCGTCATTGATTCGGGCGGTGACACACCGCGCAAAGGCAACTTTGCCGACCGCAAGTATTTCACGATCCAGCGCGACCACCCGGATGCAGGTCTCTACATCAGCGATCCCTTTCACTCGCGACTGCGAGGCGGTTCGCCCAGCATTGCGCTGAGCCGGCGTCTTTCCCATCCAGACGGCTCATTCGCCGGGATCGTGCTGATCGCCATCAATCTCGAGTATTTCCACACGCTGTTCGCCGGACTGTCACTCGGACCGCACGGATCCGTAGCCCTGATCGGCCAGGACGGCATCATGGTCATGCGCCAGCCATACGACGTGCGCATCATTGGACGCGATATCAGCAAGGCCAGCACGTTCCGGCATTTCAGGTCGGCACCGGAAGGCAGCTTCAGTGATACCGCGTCGATCGACGGCGTGCGCCGGCTCTACCTCTTCAGGAATTTTCCGGATCTGCCGCTGATCATCATGGTCGCTGAGGCCGAGCAGGACATCTATGCCGCCTGGCGGCAGCGCGCGATGACGATCGGCTCGCTGATGGTCGCTTTCGGCCTAGGGTTCGTCGCGCTGTCATTCCTGCTGAGTGCCCAGCTACGGCGCCGGATGCGTGCCGAATCGGAGCTGGAGTTGCTCGCGCGGACAGACGGCCTGACGGGGCTGAACAACCGCCGCACGCTGGGCGAGATTCTCGACCAGGAATGGCGCCGGGCACGCCGCACGCGCAGCATGTTCTCGCTGCTGTTCGTCGACATCGACCGGTTCAAGGCCTACAACGACACGTATGGCCATCAGGCGGGCGACGACGCGCTGGCCGCCGTGGCGCGATGCATCGGCGAGAACATCCGGCGACCCGCAGACAGCGCGGCGCGCTATGGCGGGGAAGAATTCGTCGTGGTGCTGCCCGACACCCCGCCGGCGGGCGCCGCGCTGGTTGCCGAGCAGATCCGTGCGGCGATCAGCGAACTGGCCATCGAGCACGCGGGCAGCGAATACGGGCGGGTCACCGCTAGCATCGGCACAGCCTGCTGGGCACCAGAACAGGATAGCGATGTGAGCGCTGTGATCAAGGCTGCCGACCAGGCGCTGTACAACGCCAAGGCTACCGGCCGGAACAGGGTTTCGCCGTTCTAGCCGGCGTTAGCGGGCTCTAGCCATCGTCAGCGATTGCCGGTGGCCAGGTCACCTTCGCCGAGGGATAAAATCGGGGCAGGCCTTCGGTTGACGGGCATCCTGCCGCCGGACAGCCTGCGGCAGGCTTGCGACGTCAATTCTGGACTGGAGACCATCTCGATGCCGGCGTGCGGTTCCTGGAGATTGAGCTGATTTGTTCTGATACAGCCATGCACCGTCTGACGGGCGAGGCGCTAAAGCGTCGACATCCCAGGCCACAAACCGCCGACATGGAAGAGCATGCTTGAACGTCAATATGCCCCCTGGGATTCAGAGCACCTTGTAGTTGGGGTTGAACCATGCCTTGTAGAACGGCCTTTCCCCGAACGACTCAAGTGAGAATGGGTCAAACGAGCATGTAGTTTTTCGTGGAGGGGAAAGTGAAAGATCCTGCAAAGCATATCGTGCTGATTGCAGTGACTGTTTGCAGCACTGCCTGCATGGCCTCGCAGCCCGATTACACATACGAGACAACAGTACGTCTGCCCGACGGTAAGACGGCGCAGTGTGCTGTGAATGAGCCTGCGGATGCCGGGCGCGTCTCAAGCACTACGCTTGACCTGAGCGATCAGCGCAAGGCCGAGGTGCTAGCCACGCAGCGCCTGCGCGTGTTGAGCGGCCCCAGATCGGAATACCCGTCCGCCTACACTGCGCCCGTCGTGAGGTGCGAGCTTGTCAACTGAGCACCGGGGTTGTCGTACTTTCCGTGCGAATTCTGGCGGTTGGCTTCGAAAGTTCCATATTGATCAATAGCTTGCGCAACCTCCGACTGCGTACAAGCCGCACAGCCGCCGAGCCTTGTTGCAAGCGGCTCTGCATCGGACTATCCCCAGATCTCGCACCAACCTAACGATTGCCCCAGTAGTTGCGCCATTGCTCGCGGGTAGGCGGGAGTCGGTCCTATGCTCGAGATTGAGGGCCCGGGGTTCCGATTCACAGGATGTAAGCGTCAGCGTAAGAGCTTCCCCCAAATGCCGTCAGCTGAGCCGACTACAATGGTTGCTAGCTAAACGACCAATACGACCAGCCATGCATCGTCCCTCGATCCATCGCGCGCGGAAACGAGCAACCCGGCCAGTCTGGAGCGCCGTGTGCATCACGCTCCTTCTGTTGCCGCCATCCCTCCGCGCTCAGGACGAAAAGCCGGATATCGCCTTTTCCGCGATCGAGCCCGGCGCACCACTGCCATCAGGCTGGAAGAACGTGCCGGTCGTGCACGGCAAGCGCATGACGCAATACACGCTCGTTCACGAAGGTCAGACCGCCGTCCTGCAGGCGGACGCGAACCGCTCTGCGTCTGCGCTGATGCACAAGGGCAACATCGACCTCGCCCGCACACCTATAGTGGCATGGCGCTGGAAAGCAGAAAGACCGATCGAGGGGGCCGACAACCGCGTCGGATCAAAGGAAGACGCGCCAATGCGACTGGTGTTCTTATTTGACGGCGACAAAAGCAAGCTATCGTTTTTTGACCGGGCCAAGATGGATCTGGCAAGGCGCCTGGGTGGCGAAGAGCTGCCCTATGCCACGCTGATGTATATCTGGTCGACCACCGCCGCGCCAGGCACCGTCATAGCCAATCCTCACACTGATCGCGTGCAGATGATCGTGGTCTCCGGTCTGCCCGGCGACGCGGGTCAGTGGCAAAGCCTGCGCCGCAATATCGTGCAAGACTACGGACGGGTCTTTCACGAACCGCCAGGACGAATCAACGGCTACGGGCTGTTGACCGATACCGACAATACCGCTACTACGACGCGTGCCTGGTATGGAGACGTCGAGTTCCTGCCCGGGCCTTGATAACGCAACGGCGGCGAACTAACTGAGTCCATCAGTACGATACGAGTAGCTGTCTTTCAATCCTCGCGCCGTACGCAAGCATTCTCCCTGCGGCAACGACAGCTTTGCGACGGCATCGCTCAGCGAGTGCAACCGGGCAGTTTCGGCCAGTCACGTCGCGTAGGTGACTGGCCGGTTCGGCGGCGACATGAGACACCCATCGCAATAACTTGCGTTCGAGGCGTGCCACTTCGGCGCGAACGTGTCCCGCAAATCGAGGATCGTGGTTGATGGGATGCCCAGCGTGCATCGGAAATGTGGCTGCACGCGATCGCCGACATTCTTTCGGATATCGCGAATCCCATAGCTGAGGGATTAGGCCGCGTCGCCACGCTGTGGGCGGCCCGGTTTTTCTGGAACATCATGGCTCTGGCAGATTGTCGATGATCTATGCGAGGGTGTCGACCGGTGATGAACGGCCAGTCACTGCCTGACGGCGGTTGGCAGCACGCGACCCCCGGCCCAGCCGGGATTCATTAATACCCGAAGCTTCAGATATTAACGAATCCCGGCCAGACCTCAATATGGCGTCAGCTAGTCGCCGTTCGTTGCCAACATTAGGCAAGTGCGGGGCGTCCTGAATGTCCGATCTTGGTACTCTCCAATGGCCGTAGCGGGTCGCGTGCAGCCGATCACAGACTTACGGGGCTCACATTGCGTATGCCATTTGCATGAGGCAGAACGCGGCCGCTACCGGCCGCGCATCTGGCAAGCGTAAATCGTCGACCTTTACGGAATCAACGACTATTACAGCGACCTTGCTCAGTCAACAAGCATCCATCCGGTATCCGACTCCCCGAATCTGCTTAATTTCAAAACCATTGTCTTTGACAATATTCAACTTGGCTCGCAACCGTGACAGGTGAGTATCCAGTGTTCTGGTTGGAAAGTTATCCAGATTTCCCCAAAGTGCCTCATGCAAAACCTCGCGGCTGATTGCCCGCCCAAGGTTTTGGAACAGCAACAGCGCTAGCGCATATTCTTTTGGACGAAGAACAATTCTTTTATCCCGTATATCGACGAAATGATGGCGCCGATGGAATACGTACAGGCCGAATTGGAGCGTCGACTGGGGACTCTCTGACGCCGGAGGCTCGAGCTGCTGGGGCGTTTGGAGCTGGAAACGTCTTGAAATCGCGTCAAGTCTTGCCCGAAGTACCGGGCTTGGAATTGGCGCAAAAATATAATCTATCGCGCCACCATCAAGCGCGCCAATTATTGATTCTGCCTCTTGATTTTTGGTGACAAAAATTATTTTTGGCAATTCAGGGAATGTGGCGCGAAACCATCGCATCAGATCTAATCCCTGTAAATCACGAAAATTCCAACCGACAATAACAAGATCCCAATGGAACTCTTTGAGCGCGCGAAACAACGATGCTGGCGTCATAAAAAATTGATAATGCTCGACGCCGCTAGGCAGATACTCCGCCGCTTTTCGTGTCAACGTGCCTTGCTCTGGACATAGGGCAATTTTCATATAAAAAAAGAGGCGCATTCGCGCCTCTTTGAATTTGATTCACATCAAATTTAACTACGTATTAGAACTTGTGGCGAATGCCGATGCGAGCCGTGAACTGGTTCTGGCTGGCCGACGGGGTGATGCTGGCAATGGCTGCGGTTGCAGGAGTCAGACCACCCGAAGCGTTCAGCGTCTCACCCAGAGCGTGCTGGTACACACCCGTCACGTACACGTCGGTACGCTTGGACAGGAAGTAATCCACGCCAACTGCACCTTGGTGGTACTGAGCGCGCGATTGACCTTCAATTTCCGCGCCGCGGGTGTAGTCATATGCAGCACCGACCAGCAACGCCGGGGTCAACTGATACTTGAAGTTGATTTCCGCATTGTTGAACGTAGCCGATTGGCCCGGGAACGGCGAATGGTACGTAGCACCCAAGTTCGAGAAGCGGATATTCGAGTACGTTGCACCGATGGTCGCTGCGCCGAACGTGTAAGCACCGCCTGCACCAATGACTTGGTACGTGTTAGCCGACGCGAAGCCCGAGTACACGCCCGACGTCACTGCTGCGTTTGCCGCTGACGGCGTGGCAGGCGTGTTGAACAGGCCGCCCGCATTTGCCGGGGTGCGCGCGTTCAAGTAACCAACGCCGAGAACGAGCGGACCGTTGTTGTAGCCAGCGCCCAACGACCAGATCTGGTTCTGCGAGAAATTGCCGGCTTGACCGCCGAAGCTGTACGTGCCGCCGAACGTCAGGCCGCCGTAGTTTGCGCTCGTGTACTTGACCGTGTTGTTAGTGCGGAACGAGTTGTTGAAGTTGTCCAGGTCGCTCGGGTGAGCTGCGATGGAGCCACCCCATTGATCGCCCGCTTCCAGCGGACCGACATAGTCAACCACGGAGTCGTATTGACGACCCAGCGTGACCGTGCCGAACTGGCTCGACAGGCCGACGTAAGCTTGACGGCCAAACATCAGGCCGCCTTGACCCAGCTTGCCATTGTTCACGTCAAAGCCGTTTTCCAACACGAAGATTGCCTTCAGACCGCCGCCCAGATCTTCCGTGCCGCGCAGGCCGAAACGCGAGCCTTGCAGAACGCCGCTGGACAGGTTGTACAGGTGCTTGCCGTTGGCGTTGGTGTTGATGTTGAAGCCTTCATCAATAATGCCGTAGAGGGTCACGCTGCTCTGAGCATGTGCGACGCCTGCGAATGCGCCCAGTGCTGCGAGAGCGAGAAGCGACTTTTTCATCGAATGATCTCCAAAGAATACGAATCTTTTGTACAAGGCGAATATTTGTCTAGCGTTGAGGCCTTGCTTGTCCAACTTCGCGAGAAGTTGACCGAGAAGATAGCAAAGTGCGCGCATCAAGGCTTCATTTTCACGTTGTGTAGCGCACTTGATGTTGCTAATTGACAACATTGCAACAGGGCTTGGAACGGGGGGGGGCAAGACGCAAACGGCGATTCGACTTAGCAGGCCGCCTCCAAACCGGGCGGCCATAAGGCACTTTCGCTAGATACTGGAAGGGCTGTGGAAGTAGGCCCCTTGGAATGAAACGAGGATCCGCAGACTCGCTTCTCGAAAGGAACATGCAAATGGATGCGCCTCGTATGGCCCTTCCATCGTATCTAAAAGCTGTGGTGCAATTTGAACTGAACAGGCGACCGCAATTTGTCGCCAATTCGTGCAATAGTGCTTCGTTTTAGCGTCTGCTTGCAGCCAAGATCAGTGGCCGTTGCGGGCCGCGTGCTGCCGATCGCACCCGCATGAAATTCGGGCAGTCCATACCGTTTGCATAAGATAGGGATCGGCCAGTTTGAGATGTTCGATGCTGCCCCCTAGATCGTCAACAAAGCGACGTTCCATCGCATGCGTTGCTTGGCGCAAACGGCACGTACCTGACATTGGACGATTCAGCGAAATCTTGTGCACAGCTGTTTATGTAGTCCGTCCTGAACAATTCGTTTCTCGTCCCGCTGGCGTCACGCCATCACGTCGGCGGCAATACTGCAGTTGAACAACGCAGCGAGAACGAAGACACAAAGAAGCCTCAGCTTCCGGAGGATCATCCGCAGATTGTGGCCCGCGCCGCACAGCACCGCGTGCATCGCGTCACCGAGCGCGCCTTTGAGCCAATTTCGATCGAGTTTCCCGTCTGCTTTCATGTGACCGATGGCTGGTTCGATTGCACTTCGTCGCCTGATCATCGCGCGTAGTCCGCGTGTAATGCCGCGCCGCAAACCCGGGTGGTAGATCTTCACGCCGTCGACCGCGACACCCTTGTATCCACGGTCGACGATGGCGACTTCTGGCGTGGCGTCGCACAGGATTGCCGCCTGCTCCAGCGCTTCAGCCAGCGTGTGACCGTCGTACGGATTGCCAGGCATCGAACGCATGCCAACGACCAGGCCTTCCTTGTGGGTCGTCGTGATCGACACTTTCACGCCGAACTCGTACGGCGTGCGCGCCTTGCCTTTGGCCAGACACTCGACTTCCGGCGCATGCAACGCATAGAGCTTGTTCTTGTCTTTCGGCTTCTGCGCCAGGATGCGCTTTGTGCGGCCAATCAGCTCCAGCAGGGCAGCACGACCTGAGTCAGCCACGTGGGCGACCTGTCGCTCCACATCACGCATCACCCGTCCAACGCGCGAACGCAGCGTGCGCAGTGCCTTTCTCATACGCTTGTGCTGCTTCGCGTGCGCGTAGCGGCCAATCTCAAGCCCCAGATGCGGCGCCTCGCGGTTGTAGTTCTGCCGCAGCTTCAGGCCATGCCGCGCGGCCGCCTTCACCAGATGTTCGCGACACCGCTCCAGCAATCGCGAATCGGTTGGATGGGCAATCGCCTTCTCCATGACCGTCGTGTCGACAATTACGCGCTTCACGCTCGAGGCCTTGATCACGCCGGCACGTTTGGCTGCTTCGATCGTCTCGGCCAGCAACTCTTCAACGCCGGCTTCGCCCAGCCGCTTGCGCCAGCGCGTCAGGCTCGACGGGTCGATCGGCGACTCAGTCTGCAGGTACGTTTCGCCCGTGAAAACTTGCCAGTACGGGTTCTCCACCCATTGCCAGACCACCTCTTCGTCGGACAGATCGAACGCGTGCTGCAAATACAGCAGCCCGGCAATCAGGCGCGGCGAGCTCGCGGGTCGACCTTTGCTGGACACGAAACTCTCGCTCATCAGCATGCCCAGCCGTTCCCAGTCGATCAGCTCGGCCAGTCGCACCAATGGATGTTTCAGGTTGATCTGTTCGCGCAGCGGATGCCGGAAGAAATCTTGTTCCGACACAGGCGTCTTCGGACCCATCTGCACCTCACCAGGAATTGCAGGTTTCACGCATTAATATGCCAGGTCCCTGCAATTCCCACAACCGCATTTCGGACTCAAAGCCTCACCCCGTAAGGCTTTGAAGATTGTTCAGGTCCGACTTCCTAGCCTGTCCTCTAGTGGGGATGGGCTTTTTTTTGTCTGCGCAACGCGCATGCGTACGTTGGAACCAACGTCAGCGCCCCTCGCGCGACGTGTGTGTTTCGGGCCGCAGCAGTGTGTGTGGCTTTTTTTCAATTCGGGATATCTCCGGTACTTGCGCCGGCCATCCGTTGCCGCTAATTCGAGGGCACGCTTGCACCACCAGTCTGTTCATAAGGGCGTGGGATGGGTGACCTTATTCCGACCAGGGATAGTTTGTACTAGTACTACAGCCGTAGATGTAAGGAAGCTGGCGGTACGCAGCCGCGTCGCCGGTAGTGGCACTGCTGAGCGCGGTATTGGTGCCGGCGACGCCATAGCGACCATGACAACACGTACTCGACAGAGTAAGCGCCGCGCCATAGGAGGCGTCATAGCAGTTGGCGAATCTCCTGCACACTGAGCGGCACCGAACCTTCAGGTGTTTTTTTTGCCGCGCCCGCAGGGTGACGAGCACGGCATGGGCCAGCAAGGCCAGCGTGATGTGGCGGTACCAGCCCTGCCATCGACCTACCTCGTATTGATCAAGCCCGCATTCGCCTTTGGTAGCCTCGAAGCCGGTTTCGATTTCCCACCTGCGGCCCGCGACGTTGACCAGGGTTTGCCGTGTGGTTTTGCTACGCGGCGCGTACACGACGTAATACGCATGCTCGCGTTTCTCATCCAGGCTGCGTCGCACCAGCAGGTAATGCCCGAAGCGGCGCTCTTCGGTAGTGATCTGCAAGCGCCACAGCGGGGTCAGTGCCCAGTCATACAGGCGCTCGCCTTTGGCTCCGGCACCCGCCGACAGGCGTCGCCATGCACGCGCCGGCAGGGCTTCTGCGATCCGGTCTGCCCGTACGTAATCTGGGCCATGCCACCACAGGGGTTCGTTCTTCGCGATGGCCAGCACGAAAGACTGGCCACGCGACTCGAGCCATAGCCGCAGTTGACGGTCGCTGTAGACTTCGTCACCCGTGACCCAGCCGCACGGCACACCTGCGTCCAGTGCCCGCTCGAGCATGCTGCGCGCGCGTTGCGGCTTCGTTGCAAACTCCACCGACCCGGGGATGCCAGCTGCCTCGCATCGCACCCGGTCGTCGGCCCACGCCTTGGGCACATACAGCTCGCGGTCAATAAACGCGCTACCGCCCCGACCGGCATAGCAAAGAAACACGCCGATCTGGCTGTTCTCGATACGGCCCGCCGTGCCACCGTACTGGCGTTGCACACCGGCCGAGTGCTGCCCCTTCTTGACGAAACCGGTCTCATCCACGATGAGCACCGCGTCACGCTCGCCCAGTTGTTCGACTACATAGCTGCGCAGCACATCGCGTGCGGCATCAGCATCCCACTGAGCCCGTTCCAGCAGGTGCTGCACGCCGTCTGGTGTCGCTTCGCCGATCCATTCGGCGAGTTGCCAGCCGTTCTTACGCTCCACTGTGCCCAGCAAGCCCCTCAGGTACGCGAGCGACCGCTGTCGGGGCTCGGGCCGCCTGAACAGCTCTCCGAGCCGCTCGTGCAGTGCCTCCAGTTCACGCTCCCACGCTTTTGTAGTCGAATGCATAGTTTCATCATGTAGGAATACTAACTATATTAATTGTAGTAAAAAAATCTACGGCTGTAGTACTAGGCAGTGTTCACATTTACGACTGGCCCAAACGCGCAGGCAAGCGATGCAAAGGCGAGATAGCTCTCGGCAAGCTTGTCATATCGAGTGGAGACGCGGCGAAAATGCTTGATGCGATTGAAAAACCGTTCGACCAGGTTGCGTGTACGGTACAGCGCACGGTTGTAGTGTCGCTTTGTCTTGCGATTCGAACGCGGGGGAATCACGACCTTCGCACGGGTAGCCCGAATCCGTTGCACGAAGTGGTCAGCATCGTAGCCCTTGTCTGCGATCACCGCTCCGGTGCGCAGATGCTCGACCAGTTGCGCGGCGCACGAGATGTCGGCGACCTGTCCTTCAGTGACGATCAGTCGCAACTGGCGACCTTTCGAATCCGCCGCCAGATGCAGTTTGGTGCTCAGTCCGCCTCGAGAACGTCCGAGCGCTTGCGGCCCGCTTTTTTTAAGGCCCCGGCCGAATGCTGGTGCGCTCGCACGATCGTCGAATCGATCAGGATGTGCTCGATTTCCGTCTCGCCTGCCAAAGCATTCGCCACCCGCGCCCACACACCCTTGCTTCGCCAGCGCGAGAAGCGGATATATACCGTATGCCATCGGCCGAATTCCGCGGGAAGATCGCGCCACGGACTGCCGGTTCGGGCAATCAATAGCACTGCTTCGAGGAACCAACGATTGTTGGATGCCGTTCGGCCACGCTCGCCTTCCTTGCCCGGCAGGATAACTTGGACTTTGTTCCATACTTCGTCGCTCAGTAACGTTCGTACCATCCTGTCTCGTAGCGCAAAAGACAGGATGTAAACACATTTTTTCAAATGTAAACAGACCCTAGCGTGATGGAAACGAGGACAGTAAGTACGATGGTTCTGTGAACTGAGTCGCGCGCGGACGCCCCAGCGTTTGCGGAGAACGATCCGACTGCACAACATTGTGACGAAGGCCGATCTCTTCGGCAGCGTGCACAACAAGGCCATGGTTGAGGGCCGCCGCGTCAACGCCACCACGCGAGCGTGTTGAACCCTGCCTCACCCACTTACCTCGGCGTATAGAGGTGCGCCGAGGCAAACGGGTCGATCATGCGGCCGGCCTCGCGGTTTCCCTATCGCCGATGGCCCGAGCATCGTCGTATTCGCGCGAGATGTCCTTGTTCGTGTAATCACCAAGCATCGATGCGGCGATAAGGCTGAGTGCCGCACACGCCAGAATATAGACCGCGATTGCATAGCCCGAATGGTAGTAAGCGAAGAGCGCGGTCGCAATCAGCGGTGCAGGGCCGCCGGCAATGACCGAAGCCAACTGGTAGCCCATTGACGCACCGCTGTAACGCAGCCGTCCCGTGAAGGATTCCGCGATTAACGCGGCTTGGGGACCGTACAACATCGAATGCGGTACCAGCGAGAGCACGATAGCGGCGAAGATCCACATCGGATCCTTGGTGTCGACCATTGCAAAATAGAGGAAGCCGAATACGCCCACGACGGCCGCGCCGATCATATACATCCGCCGCCGCCCGATCAGATCGGACACGTGGCCAAAGAACGGGATGGTGAAGAATTCCAGCACGGAAGCCGCCAGCACCGCCATCAGCAACAGGTTGCGTGACACGCCCAGGGTCGTGACGCCATAGGTGAAGACGAACGCCGTGAAAATATAGAAAGGTGCCTGTTCGGCCATGCGTGAAAAGGCCGAGAGAAGGATATCTTTCGGCTGGCGGCGCCACACCTCGAGCATCGGCGTCTTCTCGATTTTGTGCTCAGCCAGGAGCCGCGCGAAGATCGGCGTCTCGAGAATATTCAGGCGGATGTAGAGGCCAATCGCGACCAGTATGATGCTGAGGAAGAACGGTACGCGCCAGCCCCACGTGAGGAAACCGCTGCCGGAGATCTGACTCATGGCCAGCACGGCGAGGTTGGCCAGGAACAGTCCCGCCGGCACCCCGAACTGCGGCCAGGAGGCGACGAAGCCGCGATGCGCGTTGGTACGCGCCCATTCCATCGACATCAGGACCGAGCCACCCCATTCGCCGCCGACACCCACCCCCTGGATGAAGCGCAGCACCGTAAGCGCGACGGCGCCCCAGACGCCGATCGTCGCATAGGTCGGAACAAAGGCTACGGCAAACGTGGCAAATCCCATCAGCAATAGCGTCACGATCAGCGTGGCCTTGCGGCCGATGCGATCACCGTAATGGCCAAAAATGGCGGCACCAAACGGCCTCGCTATGAAGCCGACGGCATAGATCAGAAAAGCCTGCAGTGTGCCGACGAGTGGGTCCGAACCTGGGAAATACAGCTTCGCGAAAACCAGGCCGGTGACAATACTGTAGAGGAAGAAGTCATACCACTCGATCGTGGTACCAACCGTGCTGGCGATGACGGCACGGCGCAACTGGCGCCGGGAGTCCTCATCGGAGAGGGGCAGCGCCCCCGAGTGCGTGGCAGCCATTTGACATCCCCCACAAAAAGGGCGACATCATGTATAGACAATTTTCGCGATGAGTGGTTCCGGCGGCGGCAAGGTGCGACCGGCAAGGAACGCGTCACGATGACAAGCATGTGCGTCTCGGCAGGCCGCCGATATCGTCGGACTCGATGCGGTTATCCGGCAACCCGTTGGTGCTGCGGCACTTAACTTACGGGCTCTTTAAGAATCTCAAATAGAAGGCTGCAAACACCAGGACAATGCCGATATTCACTATCAGCCGTTCCCAGAATCGATTCTTGAAGAACAATAAATCTACGCTAACGACAGCGGCAATCAACACCACGACGTAAAGTACGACAGACGTGTTCCTTGTCATTCCAATCACCAGTTCGAATAGATCAAGAGCTGATTACCTATGGAGTTCCTGGATTTGCCCCGAGGAATCCGCTGAAGTACAAACAGGGCAGGAGCGAGGATCCGGAGCGCCTCGTCAAGCACGTTTCTTAAATTATCGACGCGTACGGGGGTGGAGCAAGCTGAGCGTGAATTTCTATCATAAGCCTCGCAGTCATAAAGCCCATCGTCTTCATAAATGCCGTGCGCAGTTCGCGGAAGGTATTCAGTCGTATAAAGGTGCTAATGACGGCGCCGGATAACGTTTTTGCCGGTCGTCGTTCCGGTATCCGGAGTCGGCGCCGACTGCATGTTCCCCGAATAATTCGGCAAATCTATGAAACTTTGGCGCTTATGATAGAAATTCGCGCTCAGCTTGCTCCCCCCTTGATCGCCAAGGCCCAAGGCCGGAGTTGCTTACGCGGTTAAACTCAGCGCAGCAAGGCGATAAGGCGCATCAATATGGACACCATGATTGGCGGCTGGAGAATGATCGGCATCGGATTGATATCGATCCTTGCTATCATCGTCCTGGCGTTTGGAACATTGGCGTTGGTCAAGTACCTATCAACCCGGAAGTAGCGAACGCGGCGTCTCATGGATGGCGCATTGACGCAAGTCAGAGTATTGGTGCAGGCGGTGCGGGAGCGGCTATCCCAGTTGGCATTCACGGAGTGCGTTAATCTATCGCCTTTTCTGCTTTCACAGGCCCGCGATGTCGGGGTAATCGTGCGGAATCTGGCGGTAGTGGCGTCAAGAGCCGCGCGCGGTAAGGCTCGGCGGTCCTGCGGCTTTCTCGCAATCGCCGACTCTGCAAGTTGTTGAATCAGATGGATTGTCAGAGTCAAACCGCTGGATTCCGCACGATTCGGACGATCACCCCTTACCGGTGACGCGCTGTTGATCCGGGGCAGCGGCCGCACCGATTTTCAGGGCGGCGACACGCACCGGTCGTGGGATTCGATCGTCAACCGGCTTTTCATGCTACCCGACGATACGACTGTGTATCCCGCTCATGACTACAAGGGTTGGACCGCGTCGAGCGTTGGCGAAGAAAAACGTTTCAATCCTCGGCTGGCAGGTAAGTCCGAGGTCGAATACGTCCAGATCATGAATTCGCGGAATCTTCCGCATCCCAGGATGATGGACGTCGCAATACCCGCGAACCTGATGTGTGGTCAGTCAGAAAAACTGTCGCAAGGGCGGGTTGAACATTCGCGGTGACTGAAGCCGAAGAACTACATCGGACGACGCAGGCTAATACAGCGAATAGCGGGAATGCGTTTCTATCGGGATGATGGCTTGCGCGGGATGCGGTCCCGGAGAAAACAGCAGGCGTTTCCGTGTGTCGGTCGATCGACTCACTGGAGGTGCTGACCGCCGTTGATGGCAATATTCGCGCCAGTCAGAAAGCCCGCCTCGCGCGAACACAGGTACAGCACGAGCGCAGCAACCTCCGCGGGTTGTCCCAGGCGTCCGACGGGTATCTGGGGGATAATTTTTGTGTCGAGGACATCCTGCGGGACCGCCATTACCATCCGGGTGGCGATGAAGCCGGGCGAAATCGTGTTGACGGTCACCCCTTTCCTGGCCACCTCGAGCGCCAGCGATTTCGTGAAGCCGTGCATGCCCGCCTTGGCCGCTGCGTAATTGGTTTGCCCAAAGCCGCCCTTGGAGCCGATGATCGACGAGATATTGATAATGCGGCCCCAGCCACGCTCGACCATCCCATCGCATACGGGCTTCGTCATGTTGAACACCGAATCGAGGTTGGTCCGGATCACCGTATCCCAGTTGACCTTGTCCAGCTTCTTGAAGCTTGCGTCCCTGGTAATGCCGGCATTGTTGACCAGAATGTCTACGGGACCGACATCGGCCAGGATTCTCGCGACGCACGTTGCACACGATTCATAATCGGCCACATCGACGCCACAGGCGCGGAATCTGCGTCCGTCGGCCTCCATGTGTGCAACCCACGTGTCGATGCCGGTGTTATGCGGCGAGTAGGTGACGATGACCGTATAGCCGGCGTCGTGCAGCTTGACGCTAATGGCTTCACCGATTCCACCCGTGCCGCCCGTGACAAGTGCAATCTGCTTCGTCATGTCTTTACCCGATCAAGGAACTGAATGGCGCCGCGGCGTAGGGACCGCCAAGGGGCCTTTCCGGTGTGCCCGCATCGTGAAACCGGAGCGGTGCGAACGCAGCGCAATGGCAATGTATCGCCGCGGCGACTACTTCGATGTGGCGCGCGTCGCTTGCTCGATCGCCCGCTTTGTCGTTTTCGACACTGCAGTGCTCACCGCCTCTGCATTGCTGTCGGCGACGTGGATCGCCTGCTGCGCCGCTTTGCGCGCGGTCTCATACCAGGTGTCCGTGGCGGTAATCGCGGACTTCAGGGCGGTGATGGCGCCCTCTGCGGCAGCCGGTGCACGTTGTGCCGCATCGTCGATGAGACTTTGCAATTTGCGCTGCTGCTCCACGAACTGCTCACCGGCAACGTTGCCAAGTTCCAGTTGGGAATTCGATACGATGGTATACAGCTGGCTGTAGTACGACTGAAGCCGGGGAGCAACCCGTTCTGTCACGCTACCCTGCAGCGTGCCCCATTCATACGGACTCTTTCCCACGAATGCGTTAAGCGCCACCTCTCCGGTTTCTGCGATACCCGACCTGATGGATGACAGGTTTAGTTCGACCAGTTTCTGAAAGCTCTCGAACGCCTTGTTCGCCAAAGCGAACGATGCGTCCATGTTGGCTCGTTGCGCCGCGGCGACTTGTTCCGGACTCCACAGATTCATTGTTCGCTCCAAAAATGTGCCCTGACACGGGCGGTATGGAAGGAAATTTTCATTCGCTGGTACTGAAAGCAACGAAGCCGTTTCGCTGGCAGTGGCCGGAACGGATGCTCTTCCGGTCATGGCCTGATATTCATCGCCGTCGCCACGGGCGGTCCTGCTACGCGTGCTGCTCGGCATCGAACTGGTCCAGTTGTAACAGCAGGTCGTCGACTGAGCACAACTGGTCTGTCGTCAGGTGATCTGATTCGAACAACTGACAGAGCCGCAAACGCCAGTATCCCGAAGGCAGGATTGGACCGCCGAGGTCCCCTTGCAACGAGGGCGGCATCACGCGCGTAATGTGTGCGATCTCCCGATCGAGAAATGTAAGCATGTACACCCCGATGATGTGGTTGTTTGCTGCCCAAAAACTTTGTTTTGATTTTCGTTTAAGTCTGATGGTTACTCTAGGTCAGTTTTTGCCATTTACCAACGACTGAAGCGGATAATTCAATCCGGCACTGGTCCTATGCATTTAGCACCAGAAGATACCGTGTCAGCTGCGTGCAGTTTGTCGGTCTTTTCTGACTCGCGAATCCACGTCGAGGCGTGACAGATGTTCATAAGTTATCCAGATCTAATTGATCGCTCTAAAAAAGATCGCGCGGAAAGGGGGGTGCGAAGAACCCCGCAATACCGGGAGCGGCGATCTGGGGTGAATGGTTGCGCGACGCACAGGCAGAACGTTCCGGACGGGGCCTGCGGCCTGGCGGCCGGGGTTGATCGTCGCAGCCTTGCCACTCACGTTGCTATTCGCGGACGGCCTTGTCCAGTTCATGCTGGAACGGGTATTTCCGGTCGCAGCGACCCGTCACTGGTGGTTCAGGCGAGGACCTACCAGTCGATGCGGTGTTTTTCCTCGGTCTCCCGGTGGCGCTGTTCGTCGGGCGTGTGCAGGTACGGGTTGGTGCTTGTCAGTGAGGCGTGACGCAGGTTGTCGCGCACGGTACGCAGATCGACGCTGCCGTCGGCCATGTGCGAGCCTGCCGTGTGACGCAGCCAGTGTGCGGAGGCCTGTTCAAGGAGATCCGCCTGTCCCGCGAATCCGTCGCCGCGCAGCCGGAGCCGCGCTGCCGCACCGGCGAAGATACCCTTGACGATCGTGTGCAGCGCCGCACGCGTGAGCGGCTTCATGGATTTGCCCAGCGGCAGCACGAGCGGTGTGTCCTCATGCCGGGAGGGCAGGGTAGACAGTCCGCGCTCGCGGCGGTAGCGCCCGAGTTCGACCATCATTTCCGCGGAGGCTGGCACGAGCCCTTCCTTGTCGCCCTTGCCCAGCACCTCGAGCCACCAGCGTTCGTGGCCGTCGGCATCGCGCCGGCAGAAGAAGCAGCCCATCGTGTTGCCGCCGACCTCCGAGATGCGCAGACCGCCAAGGTAGAAGAGGGTGAACAGCCACCGTGCGCGCAGGTAGCGCTCCCGCTCGCGCGGGGTGTCTTTGGGCAGGCTGTCGATATGGCGCTTCACTTCCTGCCACAGCTCGCGGTCGAGATAGCGCGTGACGCGCGGCTTCGCGCGGCGGGTGCGCTGACGCGACAGTGACAACGGGTTGCCGGCCAGGTAGCCGGCTTCAACGAGCCATGCAAACAGTGCATTGATGATCACCATCGCCTGACGCTGGCTGCTCGCGGCCAGCTCACCATAGAACGGACGCCAGCGCGGGTCGTGGCGCGGGTACTTGCGGCCGCCTTCAGCCACCCAGCGCGGGCGCGGCTGCGGGTCCTGCAGGAATTCACGGAACAGTTGCAGGTCCTCGTGCGTGAGCGAGGACAGCGGCTTGCCGAGCTGGACGATCGCCCACAGCAGCAGCCGCTCGGCTTCCTTGCGGTAGTTCTCGAACGTCGTCTTTTTGTCGGCAACGCGCGCGAGCCAGGCGCTCACCGCACCCAGGTCGTCACGGGCGGCGATCTGCGACGGTCCGTGCGCCCGGTTGGTGCCGTCACGGCCGTCGAGATCGGCGGGCAGGTCGAGCGCGTCGAGGGGGCGCGGGGCGATCAGGGCGGTTTTCATGGGCGATGTACGGGCTCGGAGCGGGATTCGGGGTGTCACGCACTGATTGTTGCATCGGATCTCAATAATTTCAACATTATAGGATTAATGTCAAAATTTGCGGAAGAGGGCATTAGAAAACAATCGGTTTACGTAGTAATATTAATGAAAATTCACCAGTGAAGATCCTCATGACTGACGTCCTGTCCCCCGACGCGGCGCTGGCCGCCGAGATCGAGCGCCTGAAAGTGGCATTCCCGAAGACCCGCGAGCTGTATCGCGAGGTCTGCGCGCTGATGTTTTTCCGGCACGGCATCACGCCAACCGCGAACCGGCTCTATCAGCTCGTCAGGCGCGGCAGCATGGGCACCCCGACCGCCGTGCTCGGCGAGTTCTGGACGGACCTGCGCGAGAAGAGCCGGGTGCGCATCGATCACCCGGACCTGCCGGCTGATCTGCAGGCGGCCGCAGGCGAACTGGTTGCGACGCTGTGGACCCGCTCCAGCACTGCGGCGCAGGCCGCACTCGACGCGCTGCGCACTGAAATCGAGGCGCAGCGGGCGGAGGCGCGACAGGCTGTCGACGCGGCCCGGGACGAACTGGGTCGCGTCGAGAGTGCGCTCGAGCAGCGCACTGCGGCACTGTTTGCCGCGCAGGTCGAGGTACGGGAGCTGGACAAGGCGCAGGCCGAAGGCCGCGCACAGCGACAGGCGCTGCAGGCAGAGCTTGAACGAATGAGGGAGGCGCTGGCCGCGCGCGATCGCGAGCTCGTGGAGGTGCGTGAAGGATTCTCACGTGATCTTGGGAAGCAGCGGGACGCAACGGAACGCGCGGAGGAACGGTTCCACGCCTCCGAGAAGCGTGCCCTGCTGGAGATCGATCGCGAGCGAAGTGCCGCAACGAAACTGCAGAAAGAGCTGGACGAAGCCGCGCGCCGTGCGGAGCAGAAGGACGCCGATCATCGCCGCGCGGCTGAAACCATGCAGGCGCAACTGGGCGACGCGCGCCATCAGGCGGGCGTGCTGCAGGGACACCTCGATGCAATCCGGGCGGCCAACAGCGCGTACGCGCAGGAACTCGAGATCCTGCGGCGCCAGCCGCTCACTGCGCCGGCATCACGCCCGGCAACCGGGGCGCACCGGCGCTCGCCACAGTCAGAAGGCACAGTCCGGAAGGTCGGGTCACCCGCTCGCAAGCGACGTGCGTCGAAGGGTTCGGCGACATGAAGAAGGCGCCCGGAGGGCGCAGGCCAGCGGTCTGCCCGCCGATCGGAGCGTTGATGCAATATGGCGACCGGACCGTGCGGGTCGTCGCCGAGGCGGGCGGCCAGCGCGCCATCATCGAGTCGGTCGGCGACGACGGGCGGATTTTTCGCAGTAACGTGAAATGGACGAACCTGCTGGCCCTGACCGGGCAGCTGTTCTGAAACATGACACGCCAGGCGTCGGCACGAGTCGGGTAATTGTCTCCGCGACGCGGAGAGTTTCGCTGGCCAGATCCTGTGCGGCCTTACGGCGACTGGTTTGCCGGGATGTGTGGCGTCCTGTAAGGTGTCAGGCTGACCCACTCCGGTGAGGCGATTGACGTGCGCTCTTCGACAGAAAGGAAAATCACGAACAAACAGGAACTCGTTGATACGGTCGCGACAGCAACCGGCAACAGCAAGGTGGCCGTGGCGGCCACCGTCGATGCGATCATCGGCGCAGTGACGGGCGCGGTCGCGAACGGCGAAGCGGTGCAACTGATCGGGTTCGGTACGTTTGCCACCGGTGCGCGCGCGGCCCGGGTTGGCCGTAATCCCGCCACCGGAGCTGAAATGCAGATCGCGGCGGCAAAGACGGTCAAATTCGCGGCGGGCAAGGCATTCAAGGAAGCGGTGAACGCCGGGTGACTGGGGACATGAGTGGCATGACGAACACAGAGCCTGCTGGGGCGGACTACGCTGCCTGGCTGAACGACCTGAAGGCGCGGGTGGCGAGCGCACGGCAACGTGCGGCGCTGGCTGTCAGTCGGGAACTGGTGTTGCTTTACTGGCAGATTGGCCGGGATATCGCGCAGCGACAGCAGGCTCAGGGGTGGGGCGCAAAGGTGATCGATCGCCTTGCTCGCGATTTGCGCTCAGCATTTCCCGACATGCGCGGCTTTTCCCCGCGCAATCTCAAATACATGCGCGCATTCGCGCAGGCGTGGCCGGACGGGGAATTTGTGCAGCAGGCTGCTGCACAATTGCCGTGGTTCCATCTGTGCACGCTGCTCGACAAACTGACCACCCGAGAAGAGCGTGAATGGTACGCAGCGAAGGCGGTCGAGCACGGCTGGTCGCGCAACGTGCTCGTCATGCAGATCGAAACCCGGGTGCGCGAGCGCCAGGGCAACGCGGTGACGAATTTCCCCGAACGCCTGCCGTCGCCGCAGTCCGATCTTGCGCGGGACAGCCTGAAGGATCCGTATATCTTCGATTTCCTCGGCCTTGGCGAGGATGCGCAGGAACGGGATCTGGAACACGCCCTGACCCGACACATCACGAGATTCCTGCTTGAACTCGGTGCCGGGTTTGCGTTCGTCGGCCGGCAGTACCGGCTCGAAGTTGGCGGCGACGAGTTCTTTGTCGATCTTCTGTTCTACCATCTGAAGCTGCGCTGCTACGTGGTCGTCGAACTGAAGGCAACGCCGTTCAGGCCGGAATACGCGGGGCAGCTGAACTTCTACCTGTCGGCGATCGATGCGCAACTGAAGGCGCCCAACGATCAACCGACCATCGGGCTGCTGCTGTGCAAGGAACAGAACAGGCTGGTCGCCGAATACGCGCTTCGTGGTATCGCCAAGCCGATGGGCGTGGCTGAATACCAGCTTTTGCGCGAGATTCCCCAGCCACTGGCGACTGAGTTGCCGTCGATCGAAGAGATCGAGGCCGAATTGCGCGACGAGGACTAACGCTGCTATTGCGTACCGTTTGGCGATGCCCCTCCGAAAGGGGCAAGCAGTATCTGAAGCCTGGAGCAATCGTTGTACCCCAGATGTGCGGCCAATGTGCTGCCGCTACTTTTACTTCTGCAACGCTGCTACTTTTGCTTCATCACACGGCGGTCTCCGGGTTAAGTCGCTATCCAGAAAAACAGGTTCCGGCAAAGCCTTGCCGGGCGGGCCTTCCAGCGAAGTATGGCGGAGCATCCAAAATCTGCCAAGGAAAATCACCATTCGTGATAACTCCAGTTATCAGATGTGGCGATTTTATATCAGCCGGAAAAGAATCGGTTTTCAATTGTCCTGCCGACCGGTTCCCCATTGAACGCTGCGGTCGTGAGTGCCTGCGCGGCAAGCGCACTGGTGTGGCTGCGTGATGTGTTGATCACAGGACCCCTCTCGGTTTGCGATACCCGCATTTCGCCCGTATCCTGTGCGCTGAATCCCGACACCCCGGCGTTCCGGGATGCGATCATCTCGTTTCGGATAAAGGCCCAGTTGTCTGCGATCCCCGCCGGCTGACGATCGGCCAGTCGCGGTAGATTCATTGGATAACGGGGGCTACAAGAACAAAATGACCGACGACGATCGACACGAGCCCGATGACCAGCCGATTTGCCTCGAGTGCATCGGTGATCTGTTTCTGCGCGACGAGGTTTCGAATACCGGTCGAAGCGATCAGTGCGTCGTTTGCGGCACAACCGCGCTTTGCTGGGGAGCACGCCAGTACGCGGAATGCATTCAGCCATTCTTCCAGAACCGTTTCATTTCTGCCCGGCCCGAGTACACCATGGGTGAATGGCTGTCCCCGGAAGGGCATAGCGCGCTCGAAGTCATTCAGCAGATGACCGGGTGCGGCGACGATCGCGCGGCCGAGCTGATCCTGAAGTCGTTGCGCGAGGTCTGGTTCTGGTGGCCGCAGGATGGCGAGGACGATCCGCTCGACGACGAACTTTGCTTCAGCCCCAATCCGCGAGCGTCGGCGAGTTCGGTTTTGTGGACCGAGATCGAAGAAGAGTTGCGAACCCGGTCTCGGTACTTCAACCCGCAGATCGAGGAGCGGCTGCGGGAGATGTTCGCCGGGGTCGACGAGCTCGTCGCTCAGAACGGCGATAAAGTGATCAGGCGCGCCGGCCCTGGAACGGACCTCACGCGGCTCTGGCGGATGCGCATTGCGAGAGGCTGGCGGGAAGTTTGCGACATGCTGAGGAATCCGGCGCAAAAACTTGGCCCTCCGCCGTCACACCTAGCAAGCGCGGGACGCATGAATCCAGTCGGGATTTCTGTCTTCTACGGCGCCGCAGATGTCGAAACCTGTCTGGGCGAAGTCCGCGCGCCGGTCGGTGCACATGGCGTGGCCGCGGCATTCGAAATCACGCGCGAGCTGAAGTTGCTTGACATCGCGGCCCTTGCCCGCGTGGAGGCGCGCAACATTAGCCACTTCGATCCTGAATACCAGCGTAAGCACGAGCGCGTCGCATTTCTGCAACGCTTGAGCAGCGCACTTCAGGTCCCGGTGCTGCCGGGTGAGGAAACCAGCGGCTATCTTCCGTCGCAAATGGTCGCGGAATTTCTCGGCTCCCGGAACCTGCCACGTTTCGACGGCGTGATCTACCCGTCGATTCAGTCGGGCGGGCAGGGGAGCAATGCGGTCCTGTTCCATCACGCCAGCGTGGTCGAACAGCTATCGCCCGACAAACGTCTCGAGCTGCGCAGGCCAGACTGGTATCAGGAGACATTCGAAATCATCGAGTCGAGTCAGCCGGCCATCGTCGAGCAGCCTGCAGAACATCCGATCATGTTTGATGACGACGTGCTGCGGGTCCGACCAGATGATCGCATCCCCGCGCTATGTCTCTGCGCTGAGTCGATCGTCATCGTCGATGTGACGGCTATTCAATACCAGTTCATCAAGCAACGCGTGCCGTGGATTCGACACGCAACCGTGTGAGACTAGGGGCGCGCTCAAGATTCGGATTTATTGCGCAGCTAGTGTTGCGCGACGCGTTGAGGGGTACGGCTTCCTGCTTCTCGCGGAGTTGTCGTATGGACTGCTGCAAGACAAGCGCGCGAAGTCGTTGATTTACATGATTGTGTGGTGCGGTTATCGTACGTTTCCATCCAATGGGATGGTCGCCCTTCCGTGCGAGGGGGCGACCAATCCCATTGGAAGTTTTCGTACGCTTAGCGGCGAGCCCGTTAAGCTAGAGCCTTAAGTACCCAAAAAAGTACGTCAGTAAGCTGAAACTCAGCTTAGGCGGACGTCTGTTGAGAACCTGGCTAAGTTCCGGTTGAAGTACACACCAGTATGACATCGAGCGAGCATCGAATCGACGCATGGCGGCTTCCAGCAACGATGTGCAGCGGCTTGGCGTACATAACTTCCGAATCTTGACGGCACCTCTATTCGCCTACCCGAGGGATACTACGCGAAGTTCCGCACGGGCTAGCCAGTGAACGCGGCGAAGGCGCTATCTGGCATCGTCGGTCGGCGATAGGTGGGCACGCGATTATCCCGTCGTTTAGTCGCACCAGTAGACGCGACCATCTTTTAGCCAGAAATGCGAGCGGCACCCTCGTTGCCGCCATACCGACGGGTGCAAGGTCGGGTAGCCGCCGACGTCGACAACCAGGTCCCATCGCGGCTTGACCTCGCGCAGAAGCATAAGCTCAATGGTCTGGCCGCAGCCGCACGGGCAACGCATGCCGATGCACCAGTCCTCGTCTTCGTCCCTAGCCAATACGAGGCCGAATCGCGGCAGCTTTTCGGGCAGTGAGTCGCCAGCCACGATACGGATGCGCCGTCGCGGAAGGACGGCTGCTTTCAGCTTTCGCCACCACAGCGGCCTTTTCATGACACTTCCTCGTGCAGTGGAGCCAGGAAGGGCATGCCCAGCAGGGGCTCGATGGATCCGCGCCCAAGCAGGGACAGATATGCCGAGGCCTGATATGTCCTTTCAGGCAGGTACTCCTCCTCGCACGCTGCCAGACTGAACAGCGTTCGTGCATAGCGCTCATTTGGCTCGTGGCGGAATGGGTACGCTCGGGCAATGAATTCGTTTACACAGGCTGCCGCCGCACGCATGTTCAGACTGATGACCGACGGCGCCTCCTCGACAACACCCTTGATGTAGCCGGCCTCGAGTTCGTTGCGGTGGACGTCCGGAGCATTGTTGCGCAGGTATTCGGCGCGCAGGGACTCGGGCGTATAGACGCCCCGGTCCCTCAGCGTAGACCGCCCCGGCTGGACATAATCGATTCGGCCGCAAACGTCGCCGATCGCCGGCGTGCCGCTGGCGTCGCGGGTGGGAATAACGACACCCACATCGAGCAGCGGCAGCAGATACGCTGTAGCGATGAGATCCGCAATCTGCCGGGCCTCAAGCGAATCCACACAGCAGAACAGGACATCGCATTGGCCGGCCGCGATGACCGCTTCGCGTTCGAGGATCGACATGGGTAGCGCTTCCGCGGCCCCGCCGCGACGATAGCCTGTAGCGGCCTCTACGAACATCTCCACCTTGAGGCGGTGTGCTTCAGCGTCGCATATCCTGGCGTTCAGGATTCGGTTGAGGTTCCTGAGTTCAACGACGTCGAAGTCAACGTGCTTGACACATCCAAAACCAAGCCGGTTCACCTGTTCGGCGCAAACTGAACCGGTGCCGGAGACGCCGATGACCATCGCGGTTAGACGCCCCATCTCAGCGCTCATGGCGTGACCGAATGCCATCGGCCTCTGCGTTGCAGCGCCAGCGGCGGCATCGTCTTCCCACCAGTATTCGATGTCGTGCCCCGTCACGGTCACGAGGTCGATAGGGGTTGACTGAAGCGCCGCATCGTACGAGCGCGCTCGGACTGCACCATCGGGGGTCATGATGGCACTGCAGTGAAAACGGCCGTGATTGGCCAGCAGGCTGGGCATCACCTCCAGGTCGCTGTGGTCGTCCTGGAGCGAAAATGCAAACATCCCACCCGGGTGCGAATGGATCAACACGATGGTTAGGTCTTCCGCTTCGGCGCGGTCGAGCGCCTGCTCCAGACAGGCACCCGGCCACGTAATGAAGTCAACCTCACGGCGTCGGCATGCGCTGTAGCTAACTAGTATCAGATCGCGCACCACGAAGCGCACGCGCGGCCCGGCTGAGCGGCCGCATAGCAGTATCGCTGCCGCTTCGAGCCCATCACCTGGGAACAGGTGCGCCCGCACGCGTTCATGCTGAACGCCGGCGAATGCCAAGACGGTGGGAGGGTTCATTCTCCGACCTCCTTGAGCATGGCCGACTCGACCAACGCCAGGTGAGTGGCAACGTTATCGCTGACAGGATCCCAGGGGGACTGCTGGCCGCGGTGCCGGGACCAGCGGTTAAACGAGACGCTGTCGATCGTCTCGTTCGCCTCGGTGTTCGGGATCGCTCGTCCTGCCAACAAACTCAACGGCGGGTTGGTATAGAACATGTCGATCTGCGCCCCGGGGTAGGTCAGCGGAATTTCGAGGGCGAGCACCGTGTGCTGGACGGAATAACCGGCGGGAACTGGGTAGTGGTGAATCAGAAGCCAGCGGCGCTTCTGGTTAGGCGGGCATGGCTCGATGAGGGTTTCCCATCGCAAGCCGAGGCTGTCTAGGAAGCGTTCGTCTACGTCGAGGAGACGAAACACGCGACGCGGCGCCGTCGGCCCTTCTCCGTTGTTGACCTCCCTAGGGGTGAGTCGAAGCTTTTCGATTCCCGGCGTGCGCAGATCGATGACGTCATCCAGGCTCACTTCGCGTTTCGGCTGATGACTCACCCGCAGGACGATGATCCAGGGCTTGGCCGGGTCGAAGCCTGCGTCCTTGATTGCCTGTCGAACGACAATCGTCGGATGGTGGACCACGAGCAGGACCCCCTGCACATTGAGCTCCCACTGGCGCGGCCGTGTCGAGAACCTCTCTACACCTGGGGCGCCTAGATCCACCAGGTCGTGGTCGCCGATCAGGCGCTCCACTGCGTCGGGCAACTCCTGGAGAATGACCATTTCCGGCGGCACATGTCCCAGCTTGCGCAGTTGCCCCCCGGAAATGATGCGAGCCGGCCATTCATACGGGACCCCTGCGATCGAGAGCCGGTAGAGCCGATCGCTTATCACGATCACGAACCTGCAGGTGGAGTCCTGCAAATCGACCACCTGGTCCGCTCGCAGGTCCACCAGTTCCCCATTGACACCGACTTCCAGGAGCGAAACACCCTGTTCCAGCCCGAATCCCGCGGCGGCGGCCAGCTGGATCCCAGTTGGCTTCTCGTGCGGGAGGGCTATTTCGCGAAAAACAAGGGAATGGTCCGAGACCTGAATCGTGTTGTGGGCGCGTTCGGCGCCGTCGTTTACGGCTGTGTTCATTTGACGATCTCCAACCGGCCACATGCCGGATTTGCTCATTCTATGGCACATGCTAAATATGTCAAGCATAAACTTAGCTTGCTTGATAAATTTAGATTTTGGCGCTAGACTTGCGGTTGTGGGCAGTTGGCAACTGTCGTGAGCAAGGTGGTGAGAAATGATTGAAAAGAGGGGAGCGCAGCCGCCGGCAGACCAGGCACACGTGAGTTCGCTGGGCGCCTATATCCGGAAGACGCGTCGAGATGTGGGGATGACGCTTCGGGATGTCGAGGAAGCAACGAACAAGGAAATCTCCAACGGCTATTTGAGCCAGTTGGAGAGCGGCAAGATCAGCAAGCCGTCGCCGCACATCCTGTATTCTCTGTCGAACGTTCTGAATGCCGACTACGAGGCACTAATGCAGCGGGCAGGCTATATTCTCCCAGGGTCATCTCCGAAGCAGGAGAGCGCGAAACCTGCGCATGCAGGGACGTATTCCATCGACAACCTGACTGCGGAAGAGGAAGCTCAACTGCTTGAGTACCTCGAGTTTCTGCGTTCAAAGAAGAAATAGCTGCGTTGCGGGGGGCGGTCCATACTGGCTCCGGCGGCTTTTGCTGATCGTGCGCCGGCAGGTGTGGTCGCCCTTCCTAGGCTCCAATGAGGTGCGTTGTAGACCAGTGCGTGGTCAGATTCGTGCCTTTCCGCGTCTGATCGAATGGGCGCCAGTCGGCGAACCTCGGCTGTTGTGACACGGTGGATCAGTCGCGCCCCCGTGAGTTGGCTGTCGGTGGCGCCGCGCCCCGGAGCGCCATGGCGTATTCAACTCGATGTTCCCGTCGATGCGACGCGCGCAGGTCGGAGTCGATGGTGAGTTCAGGCTGCGTCTGCCGGTCCTTATGGCGCGCGGCTCGGCTTGCAGTAGCAATACGTGGTTGTCTTGAGCAATCCACGCCAACGATTCGCAGTGCGGCCGACGGCTGCCAGGCGAACGTGCTTGTATGGCTGTTTGTAGTAAGGATGCCTCGCTCAATCGCGGCCTGTCCAGGCTATGGTCAGACCGGGTTTGTACAGTTCAGAGTGCTGGTGCGGGCAGTTTCACCTCGGAGCGGAGATTCCATTTCTGTGGTCAGCATTCTAGGTTCATTCGAGGTACACAGTCCTGCGCATGGCAAGTCATTCAAGATCGACATCGTGGATGGACTTGACAGCATTCATCTTGACTGCATCGAACAGCAGTGGCGCCCACTTATAGATCGGCAATACAAGGCCGCCTTGCTGCAATATTTCCTTCTTCCTGAAGCGTCTCAAAACGCAGATGCCTTCCGTAACATCCTGGCGACCCTCGGCATTCCCGATGAGCACTGGGACTGGCGAAAAAAATGTTCCTTTGCGCCAGCGACGAATAGGAAGCCGTATGCCATCTTATGTGGTGACCAGGTCGAAGCGGTCATGATGTTGGAGTTCGGACGCAAAGCACGACTCGGTACAGCCGGCGCGCCATTGGTCTACGTCGACTATGTCTCGGCCGCGCCGTGGAACCGGGGAGTCATCCAGTCTCCTGAAAGGTTTCAAGGTCTGGGTACGATGATGATGGGTACCGTAGTGGCGATCAGTCGGATGCTTAACTGTGACGGTCGATGTGGACTTCACTCGCTGCCGTCGGCCGAAGGCTTTTACCGACGGATCGGGATGACGGAATTAGATGTAGACCCCAGTTACCATAATTTGAGGTACTACGAATTTGATGAACAGGCCTCGCGTGTATTTACGGGATAGGGGGATGCGATGACAACATTTTCGTTAGGACAAGAGTGGGTATCAAGAGTTACCAGGGGGGACGAGCCGGATGTCCCCGTGATGGGCCTAAATCTGAGTCCACTTCCCGACCAAGAAAAAGTAAGCGCCTTTCTTGGCGAGATATCACGCTCGGAGACCGTGCGCGAAATGTCTCGCAGGAAATGGCTAAAACCATTGCAGTCTTCAGCAAAGACTAGAGTTGCCGAAAGAGGCTCCGCGCTTATTGATTTTCTAAACATCAAAAGGCCCACTATGCCTGCATATGCGATGTTTAGAGGCCGTCGTTCCGTCGAAAAGAGAGGATTTCTTGATGATCTCGCGGTGCGAGCGTGGGTCGCGCACGTCACAGATGTTGCAGGTGAATGCATCGTTCAGCGAACCTTTAAGCCGTCAACCATAAGCAAGGATTTTCTCAAATCGCTCGCACTTCTTAGTTCGCGGGCAGATGGGCCACGGAAAGCCCTGGACGTGCTCAAAGACGTCGGAATTTGTGTCGTTTTAGAGAGCGGCCTTCCTGGCATGTCAATAGATGGAGCTTCTTTCCATACCGCGGAAGTGGGTCCTGTACTTGCATTGACTGTGCGTCACGATCGTCTGGATAATTTTTGGTTCACTCTCTTTCATGAGATTGGTCATATCTGTTTGCATTTGGCAGAACCAACTGATGAAATTTTTGTGGACTCGGAAGAGGATAGTGACTCAGATGAAACCGAGGCCGAGGCGGAAGCCGATGCGTTTGCCAAAGACAGTCTTATCCCGAGAGATACATGGCTTAGAAGCGATGCCCGTCGGTTTGGGAACGAGGTCAGCGTAGTAGCGCTTGCCAGACAGATTGGGATTCATCCCGCTATCGTCGCGGGAAGGATTCGCCACGAAAGAAGGGACTTCAGGATATTTAATGACCTAATAGGCCGAGGTCAAGTCCGCGAAATCATATTTGACGAACGATAATGTATGTACACTCCCATCCTTAGAAATCGTCAAAGTGAAGTCCTCGCTTTCAAGGGGATGCCGGCTGAACTGCGTGCGCATATGGCGCCGCTGCTCGATGTGGCTGCGCCAACCAAGAGTGCTGATCAGGCGAAAGCGGAAAAGTACGTCACGAACAATATTGTCCGTATCGGGAAGCAGATGGGCGGGTTCGGGGCAGTCTTCGTTGACTCGAGTGAACTGGATCCATCGTTTCGATTGCCCGGAAATTTGCACCCACTCGTTGCAGCATCTGCTGCGATCGCTGGGGCCGGATCCACGCCCATTCCGGTTACCGGGTTACATCGCGATGATTCGCATCATGAGGCGGTGCGCAGCGTGATGCGATCGATGATTCGTCAGCGCATCTGCATACGGCTCGATGTCACTGATGTCAGCACTGCCCGGCTCTCCTTAGCGAATATTCGCGATTTTCTGCAGAGTAACGCCATAGAGACCGCGCAGACGTATTTGCTCTTTGATCTGCAAGGACTGTATGACCAGGATCCCGTCGCCGTCGTCGTACCGGTCAACCGATTGCTTGCCTTGTTAGGCGGCACAGTGTGGGCTGGTATCATGATTGGTGGTTACAGTATTCCGGATCAACTTTCTGTAGCAGTCCAGACAAACGAGCAGGCCTATTTGCCACGCATCGAGCAGGACGTGTTCAATCGGGTCAACGCAGGGGCGGTCCAAACGTCCGTTTGGTTTGCGGACTACACCATTTTGCCGCCATCGGTGGTTGAACTGGACTGGCGGCTGATCAGCCGGGTGATGACGCCAAAAGCGCTCTATACGCTGGGCGACTCATGGTTGATTGTCCGCGGATCTGCTTTTTCCAGCCACCCCGATGGCTATGCGCAGTACTACGGCATCGCCGGGGAAATCGTCGCGCTGGACGAGTATTCGGGCGAAGGCTATAGCGTGGGAGACGACTACATCGCGGGACGCGCTCTTCGCGTGGGCAAACCTGGCAGTCCGGGGTCGTGGATCACTGCCTGCGTGAATCATCACATGGTGATGACGGCGCGGGCCCATTCTACTGCCCGTTAGGCACAATGGACTGGCACTCCGCGCCAGTCATTGCGGTTGCGTAGCCTGTTTAGGCTGGCAGCGTGTAGCGTCGCAAGGTCCACGCCTTCCAGCAGTTCGGACCTGATCGTCTTCTTTGTCGCGCGGGGTTTCGGTATTGTTCCGAGAAGATCAGCCAGCATGCCGTCGATTTCGTCTCGCCACAACAGCGAGAGAACCGCGTCCATATCCGGGCTCGGATTGGGTCGTGGGCGTCGCTCAAACCAGTAGGCAAACTCACCGTCTCGCTGTGAGCTCACGACCACGCCCCACCATGCTGGAATCAACGGGCGGGCCTTTTCAACCAACGATTCGTGCACGACAAGAACAACCCGGTCAAAGCATTTGGAATAGGCCTGAACCTGACCTGGCAGTCGGGTGACGTCGTCTTTGGGGCCCTTAATTTCGATCCCGATAAGCCGGTCCGCTATGACTGCAAGATCGACGCGGGCTCGACCGAGACACACCTCCATTTCCTCTACCAGCAAAGCTTGCGTACGGCTGCGAACGAGTCGGGGTAGTTGCACCTTGATGAAATCCCGCAGAAACCGTTCACTGATCTCCAAGGGTATCCGATCTTCCCGGGAGGTCGCTTCGCGGGTGCAGTATTCGGAGAGGCGAACGGGGCTTGGCATTGCGTTTCTGAGTTTCGGGTTACGTGTCCGTACGCATTCTAGCGTATCTACCGATTTTCTCTGGCGGGCGCGATTGGATCCGCGGTGCAGTCGCCTCGCAGCAGTTCGTGCCTGCGCGCGCTGTTTGTGAACGTGGCGCACCAAGTGGCCGGCGTGACCGGCCGATTAGACACCGTACACGGCGCTCGCAGGTGCGTCCGTTCACCACGGAAAAGTGGAGTGGTCAGGTGGTTGTGCCCTGCCTCTCTCAACGTGAGGGCAGCAAGAAGACGAGGTCGCCTCTCCCAGGTCCACCACTGATTAGCCCAGCTCCGCGCTGGGCTCTTCGCATCTGGCGTCCCAAAAGAAGCTGCCGCCATTACTGCGGCTATGAGACGCACGCGCAGAGATCGCTGGGGTTCTCCGAACGCTGCATCGATGCGCTTCTGATCGGCGGCCTTGATCTTGAATGCCATGCTTGTCCTCTTTCGCGATACCCAAGTCCTGCTACTGGGTGACGAAACTTAACTGATGATCGCCAAAGGCTTTTCCTAGGCGATGAGTACTTCAGCTGGAATCTGCAACTCGCGATTCAGACGGCGAATCATGGCAAGGCTTAGCCCACGTTTCCGGTTGAGCACTTCGTAGACTCTGTTCAGGTTGCCAAGATACGGCTGCATGTCGCTGGCAGACAGTCCGGCCTGCTCCATGCGGAACTTGATGGCCTCAATGGGATCGGGAAGATCGAGCGGAAAGTGCTCAGCTTCATAACGCTCCACCAGGGTGGCCAACACCTCCAAACAGTCTCCTTCCGGAGTGCCGGGAGCCGGGTCGGCGTCGACCAGACCAGATACTGTCTGCAAGGCTTCTTTGTAATCGTGTTCGTTGTGAATTGGACGGATTTCCATCTTGGTCACTCCAGTTCTACGGTTTCAGCATCAATCCTGTCGTACTCACCATGCGTTCCGACGAACTTGATGTAGACGACCCCGATGCGATACGCGACCGCAACAATCAGCCTGTAGTCGTTTCCCTTGATGTTGAATACCACACGATTTCGGCCAACAAAGCTCGCGGTCGCATATCTGGCCTTTATGTCCTGCGGCGTCATCCAGACCGCCTTTACCGCTTCTTCATGCCATGCCAGCAGCGACTGCCGCGCGATCGGATGCCTGTCGCAGAACGCCAGGAGGATTTTTTTCGCAATAATTCGCATCGATGTATATTAGTCCCATTTTGGGACTAAGGCAAGTGCGAAACCTCGGTCACGGTCCTTGAACTCGGAACACCCACTGTTTCGGCCTCAATTCCGGGCAGGTTTGCAAACATTTGGCCGAAAATCGCTTCGCGCGCCATATGAAGCCCGCATTCCCCGGAAAAATGCGTCCTTTGGAGGCGTATGAAAGGGCGGGGCTCTTTCCTGACGGATTCGCGCGATGATGATCGCGTGTGAAGTGGGTGGGCAAAATCGCAGACCGTTAGATCCCGGCGAGCTCAAGCTGCCAATCGATGTTCGTAGTAAGGGCGATAGCGGTCGTCGAGAATTGCATATTGTGCCGAGAGGTTACCTCGCTCGGGGCAGAGCCACGCATCGATATTCTCCGGCTTGATCGGGATGATGCAGCGATCATGACCCGCGGCCGCAATCTCCGGCGGCGGCTCATCGGTGATGGCCGCGAACGACAGAAGGTCCGGCACGCCAGGGGCCTGCCAGTGTGACCACAGGCAGGCGATGAGCAAGTCCTGAGCAGGCTGCGGCTTGAACTCCAGGACCACGTTTTCCTCCTGTTCGCCTTCAGCGAGCTCGCGCCCTTCAAGGCGATGTCGCTTCACGTTTTCATAGAAGGCATTCGCGACGATAAGACCGTGCGAATACCCAAAAAGTCCCCTCCAGAAGCCTTCGAGGTTGTCAAGCCTGGCATTGTATAGGCCAGGATATTTCCTGTCGTAGAACGCAGGCTTGCCGGCCGGGCGGCAGTGGTATCGCATCGGCCTGATGACACGCTTGCCGTCTTCCATGACCATCACCGGAGCATAGTTACCTGGGAAAATTCGCGAATCGCGGTCTTTCAGTTCAGTGCGCCGGAGATCGTCGAGCCCACGCAGCGTCGACTCGATCTTGCTGGTTGCGATCCGTTTGCTTTCGGTGGCCGCCTTCGTCGTTTTGCCTTGAAGGGTGCGTTCCGCGTCGGCGAGTCGCGCGCGCTGTTTAAACAATTCCTGCTCAAGCCTGGTTGCCTGCTCGCCGTTGAACTTGTCGATCGCTTCCTTGATCTGCCGTTCCTCGTCGGTCTGGGGAACCAAGAAAGCGGCATCCATCGCCTTCGGAATCCTGACGTTGCTGCCCTCGGCGCGCTCCCAGTAAAGCTGCGCGAACTCCCGGATGCTCATGTGCGCGCCAAACATCCTGACGTACTTGCGGTAGTCTGCCTGGATCTGGGCTGAATAGCACATGGTTGCTCTCCTTGAAGAAAGTTGCGCCAATATGGTACGCCGGTTCCTAATGGAAGTTTCGCGTCAACGTGACGAGCGTGCCGAGTAGGTGTGACATGTCGACCAGCCGCTGTGCAACCAGGTGTCGTACTTCCCCCTGGCATTGCCACGTACCATAGACGGCGAGCAGTGACGCCCCCAGCGCTTCCTGCCGCTGTTTTTCAAGCAGACCCGGCCACACGATCACGTTCACGTTGCCGGTCTCGTCCTCCAGCGTCACGAACATCACACCCTTGGCGGTGCCCGGACGCTGACGCACGGTGACGAGCCCGCAACCCCGAGCAAGCCGCCCATCGCGATAGGTGCGTAGCGTCGACGCCGGCATCAGCCTGTTGGCGAGTAGTTGTGGCCTGAGTAGCTCAAGTGGGTGCCGGCCAAGCGTCAAACCCACTGAGCGGTAATCAGCAACGATGTCGTTTGCCTCGGTTGGTGCACCGAGAGCGGGCGTCTCGTCCTGAACGGCTGCTGTCGCGAGCATGTCCCTGTCTGGTACCGCTGCAACGGATTGCCACAGCGCTTCACGGCGATTGCCGGCGAGGGAGGCGAGCGCATTGGCATCCGCCAGCACATACAGATCCTTGCGATCCAGTTGCGCGCGGCGGGCCAAGTCGTTGACGCTTTCAAATGGCCGAACCGCGCGCGCATTCTCGATGCGTTCCGCAGCGCCGTCTTTCATGCCTCGTAGTAGCGACATACCAAGTCGGACGGCAGCTCTTCCGGCGCCAGGCAGATCCACCAGTGCAGAGTCCCAGCCACTGATTGTCACGTCGACGGGCAGGACTTTGACACCGTGGCGTTGTGCATCCTGCACGAGCTGCGACGGCGAATAGAAACCCATCGGCTGTGAATTCAGCATGGCCGCCAGAAACGCCTCCGGCTCGTGGCACTTCAGCCAGCTGCTTGCGTACACCAGCAACGCAAAACTGGCAGCATGACTCTCCGGAAAGCCGTATTCACCAAAACCCTTGATCTGTTCTAAGATGGATTCGGCGAAGGCGAGGGTATAGCCGCGCTCCTGCATGCCGTTGACGATGCGGTCGTAATATTTTTCCAGTCCGCCTTTACGTTTCCATGCGGCCATCGCGCGACGCAGCTGGTCGGCTTCTCCGGCGGTAAAGCCGGCCGCCAGAATCGCGACCTGCATGACCTGCTCCTGAAAGATCGGAACGCCGAGGGTTCGTCCAAGTGCGGTTTTCAGCGCGTCGCTCGGGTAGGAGACCGGCTCGAAACCCTGGCGCCGCTGCAGGTAGGGATGCACGGCGCCGCCCTGAATCGGACCTGGGCGGACGATCGCCACCTCAATCACGAGGTCGTAGAAGGTCCGGGGCTGCATCCGCGGCAGCATGCTCATCTGGGCACGCGATTCGATCTGGAACACACCGACTGTGTCTGCCGCCGAAATCATCTCGTAGGTCTGCGGGTCCTCCGCAGGGATGTCCTGCATTTCGAAACGCTCGCCGCGCTGCTCCGACACAATATCAAGCGCGCGCCGGATGGCCGAGAGCATACCGAGCGCAAGGACGTCGATTTTCAGCAGACCAAGCGCCTCAAGGTCATCCTTGTCCCACTCGATGACAGAGCGGTCCGCCATCGCGGCATTCTCGACAGGCACGAGACGCGTCAGCTTGCCGCGACTGATAACAAAACCA